>NZ_JABFAO010000098.1 GCF_017168235.1 Rhodococcus sp. KRD197 | reverse complement strand
CTTCAATTGTCATATTAATCATTACCACACAATAAATCAATGAATTTAATAATAATTATTTGTTATTAATTTGTAAATCGTCATTAATTTTATGGTACTATTGTGATTTTAAACAAATAATGTAACTTCTTTTTTTAATATGTTGTGAATATTTTTTGTTTAACTCTTAAATTTCGGTTTTAACTTCTTATATTTCTAACAGTTATACCCCAGGATTAGTTTCTTTAGAATCCGTACCGATTAATTTAACAGTATGGTTTTGCCAGTCAACTTCATAAGTAGATGTAAACGTTACTGTATTTTGATTTTTGTAGTTATTACCAATCCAGTGTAGTCGATTCCATTGATTAGTATATCTATCCATTTCTCTTTGGTAAGTTACTTTGATTTTAGATTTTTTTGTATCATTTTGTTTATGAGAAAGTACGCT
>NZ_JABFAO010000097.1 GCF_017168235.1 Rhodococcus sp. KRD197 | reverse complement strand
GCGTTGAGGATCGAGCCGCGCTCGCCACCGGTGCACGTGGCCACCATGACGCGCGCGCCCAGCTGGGCGTAATGTGCCATGGTCGCGGCACCCTTGCTGGACTCGTCGTCCGGGTGGGCGTGGATGGCCAACAATCGAAGCTGTGAATAATCCGTCACCGAACGGATGCCTCCAAGACGTCATCGCGGGAAAAATGCAATCCCCGGTATCTTACGCCGCGCGTGCTGCCGGAGCTGTCGTGCCCATCACGGCTGCCGCGCACCGCACGGCGACCGGCCTCCCAGAAACCACACACGCGCGCTGGGTACAGTGGTCGCCATGAGTTCTGCGACGCCCCGGCCTACCTCCCGGCCGGAGACGGGCGCCACTGCCCCTGGCACCTCCGCGACCCAGCGGGCGCTCGCACAGCGCTACGGGACCGGAC
>NZ_JABFAO010000096.1 GCF_017168235.1 Rhodococcus sp. KRD197 | reverse complement strand
ACGATTTGGTGGTGGTGCCGCCGTCGATGACCACCGTCGTCTCACGCAGTGCGGTGCGCAACCGGGCGAATGCTTCGTCGCGGTCGCGGCCCCAGGCGATGATCTTGGCGACCATGGAATCGTAGTCAGGGGGAATGACATCGCCTTGGGCGATGCCGGTGTCGACGCGCAGACCGGAGCCGAGGGGGAACTTGAGCAGCTCCACCGTGCCCGGTGCCGGGGCGAACCCGTTGTCGGCGTCCTCGGCGTTCAGACGCGCTTCCACCGCATGCCCGAACTCCGGTGGGCAATCGCCGTCGAGACGCTCCCCGTTGGCGACCTGGATCTGTAGTTTCACCAGGTCCAGCCCGGTGGTGAACTCGGTGATGGGGTGTTCGACCTGCAGGCGGGTGTTGACCTCGAGGAAGGTGAAGATCTTCTGTTCGGGCTGATACAGGTATTCCACGGTGCCGGCGCCGACATACCCGGCGGCGCGGACCAGCTCACTCGATACCGTCCGCAAATGATCGGCCTGCTCCTTCGACAGCAGCGGTGAGCTCGACTCTTCGATGACCTTCTGGTTGCGTCGCTGAATCGAGCAGTCCCGCACACCCGGCGCCCACACGTTGCCGTGCTCGTCGGCGATGACCTGCACTTCGACGTGGCGGGCATCGGTGACGAGACGTTCGA
>NZ_JABFAO010000095.1 GCF_017168235.1 Rhodococcus sp. KRD197 | reverse complement strand
CGCGAAAGACCCAGTGGAACAACCCGGCACGAGAGGTCGGACGATCACCCACGCCCGCACTCCACTCGAAGCCGCACAACCAAACTCACAGCGACGCCATCAGTTGATCGGTGCATTCGGGCTTAACCTGGTTGCACCGATTCGGTAGCGACCAAGCGCGGGTCGCAGACACGAAATGCCCTGTCGTAGTGGAAGAATGAGATTTCTCGAGGATCAAATTCGGCCACAACGAAGGGCATCTCGCAGAT
>NZ_JABFAO010000094.1 GCF_017168235.1 Rhodococcus sp. KRD197 | reverse complement strand
GGTTGCGTACCTGAACGCCGGCGCGCCGCGCCGCGACGACGGGCCAGATGCGAGTGGGGCTCGTGGCGTTGGAGCCGTGGCTGACCGAGCTGCCGTGGTGTAACCACACCGGCCCGCTCGTCGGTGCAGGCTGCAATGGAGCGTCCGAGTGCAGTGCGATCAGATCTACCTGTTCGTTGTGGGGAAGCCAGATCTCGACCGTTTTCTGCCCGGCCGGAAGGTCGGTGACGGTGACGAGTTCGGGTGCCCCCGGCTCGAAAGTTCGGGTGCCGGTCTGCACATCCATCTCGATGGTGTCCCCGCCGGTGAGGACGTGAGAATGGTGGAAGACGTCGTCGACCATCACGTCGATTGCGCCGCGGGCGCGCCTCGCGCCGCGGTAAGTGATGCGGGTGGCGTGCACCTCCAAGGAGATGTCGACGGCCGTTGTACGCACGGCGATCCGTACCCCGGAAGGCTGCGCTTCCATGAGGGCGAGCTGCGGATCGGCGAACCGTTCTCGGATCAACCGGGGGAGTCTGTGGGGACGCACGCCGCGGTCGGTCGAT
>NZ_JABFAO010000093.1 GCF_017168235.1 Rhodococcus sp. KRD197 | reverse complement strand
ACTGCACCGCAAGAGGAATGTTGTACGCCGCCGAGGACGTATCGAACTGATTGATGAACCACATCCGCTGCTGCGCCTGCGACAACGGCACCCGATCCGGACGCTCCATCGGCACCAGAGCCGGACGCGTCGGAGAGCCAACGGAGTCTGTGGCCCGAACTGCGAGGGCTTCGACCGTGGGCGCTTCGAAGAGGTCGAGAACCCTCAGACCGGAGCCCAGTTCGGCGTTGACCCGCGCGATGACTCGCGTTGCCACCAGGGAGTTTCCACCCAGTTCGAAGAAGCTGTCATCGATACCGATGGCTCCACCGTCGAGGAGCTCTGCGAACACGGCAGCGATGCGATGCTCGTGATCTGTTCGTGGCGCTCGGTACGCTGTGGAGCGTTCGAGTTCGGGAGTGGGGAGTGCGCGCCGGTCCAGCTTGCCGGCCGGAGTCAACGGAATGGACTCGAGCACCACGAACGCAGACGGAATCATGTGCGCGGGCAGCGAACCCGCCACATGCTCACGCAACACATCGGTATCGACCTCGTGGCCGGCGACCGGCAACACATACGAGACCAACACGGTGTTCCCCGCCGACCCATCGACACCGAGTGTGGTGACGAAATCGACCTCGTGCAGCGCAGCGATGACCGCATCGATCTCACCGAGCTCGATACGGAAACCGCGCACCTTCACCTGGAAGTCACTACGACCGACGTACTCGAGCGCACCGGAGCTGTTCCAGCGCACCACATCACCGGTGCGATACATCCGCTCACCAACACCGAACGGCGCCGCAACGAAACGCTCCGCCGTCAAACCCAACCGATCGTGATACCCACGAGCCAAACCGGGACCCGCCAGATACAGCTCACCCGCAACACCCACCGGAACCGGACGCATTCTCGTGTCCAGGACGAGCTGCGCGGACCCGGAAATCGGCGAACCGATGGTGACCGGCTCACCGACGGACATAGCCTCACTGACCGACGAGAACACAGTTGCCTCGGTCGGACCGTAAGCATTGAACATCGACCGGCCGGGAGCCCACCGCTCCACCAACTCCGGACCGCAGGCGTCGCCACCGGTCACCACCACTGTCAAAGCAGTCAACTCCGACGGGTCCACCGAGGCCAACGCAGCAGGGGTGATGAACGCATGTGTCACCGACTGCTCCGCCAGCAGGTGTGCCAATTCTGCGCCACCGAATACATCGGTCGGCGCAATCACCATCGTCGCGCCGCCGCAGAACGCCAACATCAGTTCGAGGACCGAGGCATCGAAGCTCGTCGAGGCGAAAGACAGTGTACGCGAACCGACTTCGACTTCGAAGCGTTCGCGCTCGAGTGTGGCCATGTCAGCGAGCCCGCGGTGGGTGACCACAACACCCTTCGGCACACCCGTCGAACCGGACGTGTAAATCAAGTACGCCGCATCATCGAGCGACGGAACAGGCAACACAACAGAATCCAGATCAGCTGCAGCAGAAT
>NZ_JABFAO010000092.1 GCF_017168235.1 Rhodococcus sp. KRD197 | reverse complement strand
GTCCAGTGGAGCCCCTACCATAGCCACCTCGCCCGTTAGCTCCGGATAAGCCTTTTCCCTGCTGGGGCCGGGCGTCGCCCGGAACTTCACCGCAGCTCACCGGTCCGATCCGCGGGCCGGGACGCTGCGCTCTCCCCACTCCTTGCACAACGCCCGGTCCCATCTGCGGGTTCCCGGGTCCAGCGGATACAGTCACCGTTGCGCCAACTACGGGGACAGGAGAGGGTCATTACCGCCAACCGGCAGACGAGCTTCGTCCTCGCCGACTCCTTCGTCGCCGAGGACGAAGCTCTGCACCGGGCCCGGGAGCGGGCTCGTGAGCTGGGGATTCGCTCGGTGTCGCCCGGCACCGGCGCCGCGCTGCGCCTGCTGGCCGGTGCCTCGGACGCCAAGGCGGTGGCGGAGATCGGTACGGGCA
>NZ_JABFAO010000091.1 GCF_017168235.1 Rhodococcus sp. KRD197 | reverse complement strand
TCTTCGATGACCTTCTGGTTGCGTCGCTGAATCGAGCAGTCCCGCACACCCGGCGCCCACACGTTGCCGTGCTCGTCGGCGATGACCTGCACTTCGACGTGGCGGGCATCGGTGACGAGACGTTCGATGAACACCACCGGGTCACCGAAAGACCGCTCCGCTTCGCCTTGGGTGCGTTCGAGAGCGAGTTCGAGTTCGTCCTCGGCGAAGACTTTGCGGATTCCTCGGCCACCGCCGCCGGAGCGGGCCTTGATGATCAACGGATACCCGATGGCCTGGGCATGACGGCGGGCATCGGAGCGCGTGTGCACCGGACCACCGGACCACGGTGCGACCGGGACACCGACCTTCTCCGCCAAAAGTTTCGCCTCGACCTTGTCCCCCAACAGACGCATCGCATCAGCGCAAGGCCCGATGAAGGTGATGTTCAACCGGGCCACCAGATCGGCGAACGCCGGATCCTCCGCCACGAAACCCCAGCCCACCCACACCGCGTCCGCACCGGACTCGACCAACGCACGCTCGAGCTCACCATGATCAAGATACGCCGAACCCACCTCCGGCTTACGCAACACCACCGCCTCATCCGCAGCACGCACGAACATCGCCCGCCGCTCGGAATCGGTATGCAACGCCACCGTCCGGATACCGTAGTCGTACTCGGCGTTGAGTTCCTTCACAGCCCTGATCAGGCGAACCGCCGCCTCACCCCTGTTGACTACTGCAATCCGCTTGAACA
>NZ_JABFAO010000090.1 GCF_017168235.1 Rhodococcus sp. KRD197 | reverse complement strand
ATTGGAGGGCAGCAGGGGCTCTATCCGCTCCCACTGCTCGTCGGTGAACTGGCGAAATCGTGACTTCGTCTGTCCCATACGGCCACGGTCTCGCGGGTCACCGCTCAGCTATGGGAGACACGCCCTAGTGGCCGCTGCAGCCATCTCGGTGTCCTCCAGCCTTGGAAATCGCGTCGTGCTCGCTCCTGGTCGGTTCAATGCTGAGCCGATTGGATCCCAGGAGCGTGTAGTGGCGGGGTAATGGCCGTGGCCACCGGGCATTGCGAACATCATCAGGCCCATCATCGCCACGCACAGCGCGCCAAACACGATCACTCCGGTGCCTGCGACCCCGGTCACCAGCAGGACCCCGACAAGAACGAGCATCGGGACACAACACGCGAGCATCATCCAACGATGACCGGAGCGTCCGGGCTTCGAGGGCTCGGGCGGGTACTGCTCTTCCAGAGGCCCATCGCTGTAGGGGGAAGCCGACCCCGCAACGGGGGGCTGATCAGGGGGCGCGTCTAGTGGCTGGCGCCGTCGCTCCTGGGGTGATTGCTCGCTCATGAGGGGTGTCCTTTCCGAAGCGGGAGGCGGCCCAATTTTTTGTACAGTGGACAGTGCCCGGTCCCACCAGTGACGATCAGGTCCAGACCAGCCACGATCAACAACAGCTCCACGATCACCGCGCCCGTGGAGTCCGCCTGGCTGAGCAGAATTCCTCCGCCAACGACACCGAGAAGACCCAACACGATGCGAGCGCCCCTTTCGATAGGGGTGATGTTGATACTCCATCTCGCCTGCATCGTTTCCTCCTGGGTGCTCGATCCAGCCCCGAGTGCACGGGACCATTGATCGGTACACCCCCAATCTGCCAAGTGTTTGTGAAGGACGAACTGTCCTTCACGTGAAGGTTCGGTGAAGCCGGTACGGCGTGTGCCACAAGTGTGGGGAGATGCGCGCCTCAACGCGCTCAGCGGACGCGCGTCGTGCGGCCTGAATCGCGCTGGGTTGGTTGGAGTCTCTGGTGTGCTCTGTGTTCTCACTGGTGTTGGTGGTGTCGCACGGCGAGCCACTGGGCGAGGACGATGGCTAGGGCCACTAGCGCGGTGGTGACGAGGGTGAACGGGTCCGATTGGCTCTTGGTGAGCAGGAAGGGCACCAGTACCGCGAGGTCAAGGATGATCGCGAGCAACGGGATCCAGGAGTTGGCGGCGACGTCGTTTTTGAGACGGCGGATGATCCCGAAGTGGATGGCAATGTCCATGGCCAAATACAAGATAGCGCCAAGGGAGGCGATCTGGGAGAGGTCGAAGAAGGCGGCCATCACGATCGCCAGCCCGGCGGTGATGTAGAGCGACTGATGTCCTGGCCGGCCGGGCAGGCCCGGGGCTTGGCCCATTTCTCGGAGCATGTCGTAGAGCTTCGAGACTGAGAATAGGCTCGCGATCAGTCCAGACAGTGTGGCGACCACCGCGATAAGCACGGTTATTCTCATGCCCCAGTCGCCGAACATCGGCTGGGCTGCTTCGGCCAGTGCGTAGTCGCGGGCCTCGATGATCTCTGGCACGGTCAGGCTCGCAGTGACTGCGACGGTGATCAATAGATAGAGCGCCGTGCACAGGGCGATGGAAATAATGATTGAGCGGCCGATATTGCGCTTGGGGTTCTTCAGATCCCCGCCGTGGTTGGTGATCGTGGTGAACCCCTTGTACGCCAGGATGCATAGGGTGACACCGGCGAGAAAGCCCACCCATCCCTGGTCTGGTGGCGTGCGTCCAGCGGCGGTAATGAGCCGGGGCAGGGAGGAGAGTCCCGCGGCGAGGATTCCCGCGATCGCCAGCACCGCGATGCCGACGATCTTGAGCGCTGCGGTGACCGTGGCAGAGCGCTCCACTAGTTGGTTGCCCACCAGGTTCACCAGTGCGGCGCCGGCGATGGCGAGGACGGCCAGCACCGGGACCCACACGTCGGAGTCCTGCATCCCGAACGGTCGCAGCATGTAGGTACCGAAGGTTCGGCCGAGAAGGGACTCGGCGAGGATCATCGACACGTACATGAACAGCGAAACCGAGCCAGCCACGACCCCGGGTCCATACGCGGCTTTGAGTTGCATCGCGATTCCGCCCGAGGAAGGGTTGGTGGCTGAGTAGCGGATGTAGGAGTAGGAGCTGAAGGCCACCACCACTGCCCCGGCAAGGAAGGCCCACGGCATCCACCCCCCGGCCAGCTCGGCGACCTGCCCTACCAGGGCGAAAATGCCCGCCCCGATCATCACCCCCGTCCCGAGCGCAACGGATCCAGTGAGGGTCAGTGAGTTCGAGGACTGGGCGCTGCGATCCATGCGGTACCGTACTTTCTTCTCGTCGGGCGGGGTTGGCGGTGTGCTTGCGGTCGGGTGCGCCGAGTTTAGCGGGCCAGGATCGTGCCCATCATGCCGAGGTCCTCGTGGTCGAGGATGTGACAGTGGTAGACGGTGCGGCCGACGATGTCGTCGAAGGCCACGCGGATGGTGACGCGGCCGAAGGCCGGAATGTTGACCACGTCCTGCCAGGTGGGTGACTCGCCGTCGTCGAGGACTTGCATGGGCCACACGTGCAGGTGCATTGGGTGGTCCATGGGGCTGGTGTTGGTCAGGGTCCATTCCTCCACAGTTCTGGCGCGAACCGTGATGTCGTTTCGGTCGGCGTCGAACTGTCGGCCGTTGATGGTGAACGACATCATCGATTCGGCTCCGCGCATCCCACGGCCCATGCCCATGCCCATGGCGAATTCCAGGGTTCGACGGGCAGTTACCGGTGCGGTGCGCAGGTCCCGCAGGGCCGGTCCTGCGGGCACGGGATCGGGTTCGTCCGCCGGGGGCCCAGTCACGTCCAGCGTGAGCAGACCGATCGGCTCGTCGTCCGCCGGGAACGCACCGGCCATGGGTCCGCCCATCATGCCAGGCATGGCGCCGCGGTCCACCGGGATGCTGAGCAGAGTGGAGGTGCCCTGGCGAGCGTCCACCAGGAGTTCGACTCTGTTTCCGGGAGCCAGCGTCACCTCGGTGAGGTCGACAGGTTCGGGTAGGCGGCCGGTGTCACGGCCGAGCAGGCGCAGAGACTGACCATCCAGGGTCAGGCGCAGGTAGCGGGACGGGCAGGCGTTGACGATCCGCCACTGCTCTCGCTCTCCCGGCGAAGCGGTGGCCCGGGGCCGAACCTGGCCGTTGACCATCACTATCTCGCCTTGACGGCCCATCATCTTCTCGGGCGGGGACGCGGCAGCCGGGTTGCCAGTGCCGTCGAGGGTGATGTCGGAGACGACCAAGGTGCGCTCACGGGACACCGGGACCGGCTCGGGGTCCTCAACAACGATCGCTCCGTAGAGTCCGGCCGCCAGTTGGTCAGCGACATGGCCGTGGTGGTGGGGGTGGTACCAGAAAGTCCCGGGCGGGTGGTCGTTTGGCAGGACGATTTCGTAGTCGAAGGACTCGCCGGGGGAGATGCTGACGAAGGGGTTGTCGCCATTGCCCTCGGGGGAGACGTGCAACCCGTGTACGTGCAGGTTGGTCGGGGTGTCGAGTTCGTTGGCAATCGCCACTCGGATCGTGTCTCCGCCCCGAACGCGCAGGGTGGGGCCTGGGAGTGTGCCGTTGAACGCCTGCACGTTTGCGTTTCGCCCGCCGATCTTGACCCGGGCGGGGGCGGCGACCAACTCCAGATCGAGCACACCGTCCCGACTGGCCACCACGTCCGGCTCGAGAAGGTCGTCACCACCGTCGGAGAAGCCACCACTGTTCGTGGTGTTGCCCTCACTGACGGTCCACCACAGGCCGGCCCCGCCCACGGCGGCGGTGCCGGCCCCTGCCAAACCCAGTGCGAGGAGCTGCCGTCGGGTCAGCTCGCTCACTGCCGTCCCTCGCCCAGAGTGTGTAGTCGCTCCCGGTACTCCTCGGTGGTTAGCTCTCCACGGGCGTAGCGTTCGTCCAGGATCTCTCGCGGCTGGCGCGGGCGTTCCCCGGTTTTGACATGCTCATGCCCTCCGGTCTGGCCCCGGCCGCCGGTGAACGCTTTCGCCAGGACGACGGTGACCACCACCGTGCCCAGAATGACCAAGAGCCAGAAGATCCACATCCAGCCCATTCCCGAACCCATCCCGTTGTTCCACATCATCGCGATCGTCCTTCGCTACTTCTCAGTCCCGAGCGTGTGGCCCGCCGGTGTCTGGGGGGTGGTGGCGCCGGGTGCGGGGCGTGGCGGTCGGTCTGGAGACCGTGGATCGGCATCGGCACCGAGGGTCTGGGTGTGGAGCAGCACGTGCAGGATTCAGCGATCGCTTCCAACGGAAGGTTACTGCGAGGCTGGATAGACATCTTCTCCTCTTCATATTCGTTGCTGGTGCTCACTGGAACACCTCCAATTATATCCCTATGGGGTATGTGGGGTAGGTGGTTGAACCCGGCTCACCCATCGATTGGTCCCTGGGTGTCTCACGCCTGGGGAGCGGTCCCTGTCAGGGCGACAATGAGGCAGAGCACGCTGGCCCAGAACACGCCCAGGCCAATGGCCACCACGGTTACACTCGCCCACTCCATACCGCGCCCCTGTCTTCCGGTCGAGTTCCACATTGGCCGGTACGCCCGCGTATTTGTGTGGAGATCAGGTGGAGGTCTGATCAAGAATTTCCGCTGGCGAGCTGACACTCAGGACAGGCTGGAACGATCGAGACCATGGTGGAGAACCCTCGTGCCCTCGAAGATGGGGGAAATTTGGGGAAGGGTGAGTTCGCAGAAACTACAGCTCGGCATCGTTTAGTGGCCCTTCATAGTGAAGGGCCCGTTTAGGGCGTGTCTCCCATAGCTGAGCGGTGACCCGCGAGACCGTGGCCGTATGGGACAGACGAAGTCACGATTTCGCCAGTTCACCGACGAGCAGTGGGAGCGGATAGAGCCCCTGCTGCCCTCCAAT
>NZ_JABFAO010000009.1 GCF_017168235.1 Rhodococcus sp. KRD197 | reverse complement strand
TCTCCGTAAAAGACTCTCGATCAATGGTCGAAACCACAAATCAGTCATAGACAAAAGAGCCAAATCACTAGCAAAAAAACTCAACTAGCATTAAAACAAAACCCTCCCACCCCACACCACAAAGGCAATGAAGCAAGAAGATGTCGCACCCACACCCCAAAAGGCATGAGCACCAAAAACATTCGGCACTGACATTCATCGACACACTGTTGAGTTCTCAAAGAACACGCACACACCATCGCCGCAGCTGTTCGCTACGCCTCCGGGGCTTGATGCTCGGTGCCCGAGATCAACGCTCACGCGTCTCCATCGGGGCTGCCAGATCGATCTTCGTCCAACCTCGTGTCCCGCGCCTTGCGGCTTGGGTCGGTGTCCGTGTCGCTCTGACTCGACAAAAGTTACGCCAAGAAGAACTCTTCCGCAAATCGCCTGGTCATCGCGTCGCGATAGTTAACAACGGCCTATGCGCCGTTCGTGTTCACCCCCTACGGTGAAGCCATGCTGCTTTCTCCACGCTATGGCTCCGGATCACTGGCCGATGTTGTTCCGTCCTTGCTTGCGCGCCTCGGGGTGGACGCGGAGACCGACCGACTCGGATTCGATCTGGACGGGGTTCGGCGGGTCTGCCTTCTAATGGTGGACGGACTCGGCGCCGAACAACTCGCCGCACACCCGCAAGAAGCTCCGTTTTTGAATCTGCACAGGGCGGCGATTACCGCAGGATTCCCCACGACCACAGCGACGAGCCTCAGTTCTGTCGGAACGGGCTTGCCTCCCGGACAACACGGAGTCGTCGGCTACCAGGTCTCGATACCCGGACATCCTGGCCTGATGAACAGTCTGCAGTGGAAGCTGCAGAGCTCGGCCAATCCGCATGACCTACCCGAGGAACTGGTTCCGGAACGATTTCAGCCGATTCCGACCGCATTCGAACGTGCACGCGACGCTGGGGTTCGCATGATGCACGTCGGGCCTGCGATTCAGAATGGGTCTGGTCTCACCCGTGCGTGTCTACGCGGCGCTGCCTTCCAACAGTCCTGGTCGGCGGCAGACCTCGCTACTGAAACCATCAGCGGTTTGGCAGCTGACGGCCCCACACTGATCTACTCCTACTACGGCGACCTGGACCTGATCGGCCACGTCCGCGGCCCGAACTCGCCGGCCTGGCGGCTCGAACTCCGCAACGTCGACCACATTGCAAGAACGATCGCCTCGGAACTGCCGCACGATGGAGCTCTGATAGTCGTTTCGGACCACGGCATGGTGGAGGTGGAACGACGGTTCGACTACGACATGCTTCCGGAACTCAGAGAGGGAGTGCGGGTGCTCGGGGGCGAGCCGCGAATGCGTTTCCTCTACACCGATGACGGTGCCGTTCACGACGTGCAGTCGTCCTGGCAACGAACCCTCGGAAGCCACTTCACGATCGTCACCAAAGATGAGGCGATTTCGCGCGGCTGGTTCGGGCCGACGGTGTCGTCGGCGGCGAGCGGAAGGATCGGTGATCTGCTCGCACTTGCCAACGATGGATCCGCGGTTGTTCGAAGCCGTGCAGAGTCGATAGCCGCGACGCTGATCGGCCATCACGGGTCACTGACCTCTGCGGAGTTGCTGGTTCCGGCATGCGTCATTCGACCGCACCAGTCGTAGCCGACCACTCTGTCGGTGCCCCGCGCTAGCTTTCCTCTCGTTCGCATTCGGGAGTGCAGGGGAATCGGGGAGAAATATGTCGAATTTCGATGGTCCGGACAGGAACGTTCCAGGTATCGACGATTCAATCGACGAAGACTGGCGGCGGTTCACCCGTCAGCTCGCGGATCGCCTCGCCACCAACCCAGTCGATACCGGCTTTTCGCTTCACCCCTCATTCGTGCCGGAGGGCTCGAGGGCTCAGAGGATGCTTCTCACTACGACGAGCAACGGAACTGTGATGTGCGCGGCTTCCGGTCTGCAGTCTGCGCCCTCACCGTGGCGTAGCTCGGCTGCCGAATCGATCCATACCCTCGAAGAACCAGTCGCCTGGGTGGATCGATTCGCGGCGACCATCGTGAGCGCGGTGCGAGGTATCTGGGATGTTCCGCATCCGTCTTTTCTCACTTGTGGAGACGCGAGGTCACCCGGAGTCGAAACGCGTATGTCGGCAGGTGATTTCGTGACGCCTCGCGTTGCCGCAGATAGCACGGAGCTCGTGGCAGCAGTCGATTGTCTCCTGCAGAACTCCTTCGAGGTTGTCGAGAAGGCGCATTCGCGCGATGGCTTCTGTCTGACTATCGATACGGCCACCGTCTACGTGCACATCGCGAGCGTCGAGGAGATTCGGCTGCACACCTGTGTAGTGGAGCGGATCGCAGGGCGTACCCGCGCCGCGGTGGTTGTGGCGGATCTGAACAGGCAGTACCCGCAGGTCAAACTTCTCCTGGTCGAAGATCGGATACACGCGACGATCACCGTGGACGCGTGCCCGTTCATACCGCAGCATGTGATCAACGGACTCCAACGATTGTCGACCTTCGTTTCCGGAGTCGACGATTCGTTCGCTGAGAACGTCGGAGGGACCGTCGCGGCACCAGACGACCCCTCCGTGTGGGACGAATCGATTCACATCGACGGAGAAGACGATGTTCCGCCGCAGCTCATGCGACTGCTCGAGGTCGACGCCGAGTCCGGTGGCGGCCTGGACCCCACAGACATCGTTGCGGTGTGCGGCGCCGACCGTGACGCCATCGTCCGCTACGCGAAGTTCTGCGCAGAGCAGGCGACCGCGTGGCGCGACTACGCCCGCGACGCACGACTTCGCGGAGAACCTGAGGCTGTCGAGGAGGGCGAGATCGAAGCGCTGCCGTGGGACCGCGTCGTCTGTGCACTCCAACTCGCGCTGCGCACCGTCGGCTTCCTCGACAACGCATGAAGCGCCACTGAAGTCCACGGGAGCACCTTGCCGGTCGAGTGCGGCCAAGGCGCCTTCTGCTGCGATCGCTACTGATGTCGCAGCTGGTCACCGACGAAATTGGTGTTGTCGGCGGATATTTCACGATTGCCTGCCCGCGCTACAAGTGCGTCGATCCTGTCGTCGAGGCTGTGGGCCTTGTGTATGACGTCCATCGTGCGGAGCTCTCCCTCCGCACGATGGACGAGTTCGTCCACACGCACGAGCGCTGCAACGCGGTCGATCAGCTGCGTCCATACCGAATCCAATGCAGCACGTCGACTTGCCACCTGTGCACGGGTGGCAGCGTCGAACATCATCGCGGCAACCCCATCTAGTTCGTAGTCGATAGCGCGCAGTGAATTCACATCGACGGCAACCTGGGTCAGTTCGTCGGTGAGATCGAGTTGGGTCCGCTGCACCAGGAAATGCTCGGACCGCCACGCAGGCGATGCGTGAACCCGATCGACCGACGAGCCGGCAACGAAAAGGATCGTCTCGTAGCGGTCACCGAACGCGTCGTCCCTTTGATCGGCGAGATCCAACATCAGGGTCGACGCACGATTTCCTAATTCTTCGAATCGCGTGCTTCTCGAGGCTTCGGCGACGCGGTCGGCGGCGGTGTCGAGAATCGACAGTCCTGCGCGCTCGACGATGTTCGCTGTATGTTGCCTCGGCACCGGAGTATGAGCAAGTGCGTCGAAGAGTGCGTCGCGCTGATCGAGATCCAAGTGCAGCCCCTCCCGCCGTTCGCGGCGCACCGCGCGAACGCCGTTCGCATAGTGCTTGGGCGAGACCACGAACGCCGTGCGCAAATGGTCGAGACGCTTGCCCAGTTCCGCAGCTCTCAGTTTGTAGACGAGGGCCGAGCCAGGCTTGTTTCTCGTGTCCTTGGTCAACCACCGCTGCCGTTCGTCAGTCAAGACACGAACGGTGCTGTACCCACCGATCGACGGCATCGACTTGCCCACGCGACGCCTCGCCGCCAGCACCGTGTGCGTGGTTTCGTCGATCCTGCCTGCCGCGATGGCGATCGCGGCGGCGTCGGACAGCAGTGGCCGTCGCCCATCCAGACGAGCGCGATCGCACCACCGACGCACACGCCCTTCGACGCGCTCGCGTTCACTACCGATTTCGATCTGATCAGGCATGCCAGCTCCTCGGCCGTATCTCACCGTCCACTGTTCCAGAATCACGCCGAGCCTGTGGCAGGACCTCGAGCGAGGGTAACCCCCGACCTGGGCAACACGCATGGACTACCCCGGACGTGCACCTGACAATCTTTCGCTGCTCGAGCAGTACGCAATCGCCTCGGCTCCGAAGTACAAGTGTGGGATGAGGTGCGATGATCGCCGAAACCGGTCAATTGCAGGTTTCGAGCACGCAACGGTTCGATCACGATTGTTGGCAGCATCACACCTAGATGTGGTTGGCCCAGGCCCTCGGAGTGGGCATGTTGGTAGTAGCCACGACACAGCGTTGACACACAGAGCGACCGTGTAACAGTTCTGAGAAGCGAAACGACTCACTCCTCAGGACGCGAACAAAAGGAGATGACGTGACTTTGCAGATCGATTCGCTCGCCATCAGCGCCGACGAAGCAGACACGCAGGATGTACAGCTCGACCAGCTTCACGAGCAGATCGTTGCTCTGGACTCCGACATTCTCGGCGCTATCGAGCGTCGAAGCGAACTTGCACGCACGCTGGCTGCCGCCACAGGTGACACCGGTGAGAAGACGACGCCGGCCACGTTCGACAGCCTCGGATCCGACGGCTCCGTCATCTCTCGCATGCTTGCACGAATCGCATCGGCAACCCGCTAGGAAAGTCACACCCCCTCCTTGGATTTGCCGCAAGACCCCGAAAGCGACCTGAGTCGACTTCGGGGTCTTGTCGTCTCAGCGGGCGACGCTCGGCGATGAATTCTCCGACGCAGCGGTGTCTAACTAGCCGAGACCATCGACAGGTCACACCAGCACCCGCCGATCCGCCACAGGAGAACCCGCGATATTACGAATGCGCGCTAGAGCCGTTCCGGCAATCCGAACCGCTCGAACAGACGAAGGTCGAAGAAGCACGCCACATGCGATACACCCCGCGTGGTGGCATTCACTACGTGCAGTTGGAATGCCACGTGCACTCCAGCGTCGTTTCGCATGTACAAACCGAATGCAGGCTGACCGTTCGCCGAAGTTGCCACCATGCGCATGTCGTCGGCCTGGCTGGCCGGGCAATTGCCCCGAATGAGCATTCCGATGTTCTCGCCGCCCCGGTACCAACCCTCGAACGGAGGCATTTCCCAAATCGCGTCCTGCGTGAACAGCTGCACCAACTGATCGATGTCGTAGCGCTCGAAGCAGTCGACGTAGTTACGCAAGAGCTCCTTCGTTTCGGCAGCCATCGGTTCGACAACGTCAGCTTCCGACGGCATGACCTCATCCAGTTGCGCTCGCGCCCTCTGGAGAAGACTGTTGACAGCGGTGGTGGTCGTGGCCAGCGCTTCGGCCACTTCGGAGGCCTTCCACTGCAACACTTCACGCATCAGGAGCGCGGCCCGCTGCCGGGAGGAGAGGTGCTGCAGTGCGGCGACGAACGCCAGTCGAATCGATTCACGACTGACGACGATGGCGGCCGGGTCAGCGGAGTCGGCCAGCTCGGAATCGGCAATAGGTTCTAGCCACGGGATCTCCTGCCGTTCGACGAGTTCGTCGGAGGGATCCGAACTCGGCGCACCGAGTCCGGTGGGCAGCGGCCGCTTGGCCTTGTTCTCCAGCGCGGTCAGGCATGTGTTGGTAGCGATGCGGTACAACCAAGTCCGCATCGACGAGCGGCCCTCGAACTTGCCGTAGCCGCGCCACGCACGAATGTACGTCTCTTGAACGAGATCCTCCGCGTCGTGGATGGCCCCCGTCATGCGATAACAGTGAGCGAGAAGCTCCCGCCGATACGCGTCGAACTGCGAAACGAATGCGTCGCCGTCTGCAACCGTGGCCGTCATGATTGCACACGATAATCCCGGACACCGACAGGTGCGCGGTGGTTGAGCGAGGCAAACGTGCCACACCTCTGTCGATGCCGCTGCGCTAGCCTTCGGTGGCAAAGAACCAGGCGGAGTTTTCGATCGGAGGCACGACCGGTGACATCGGCGACCAGCATCGACGATCTCGTCGACGAGGCCTACGCACAACGCAGACGTGCGTGGCTGGCCGCGTTGGTAACTGCCCAGAATTTTCTCGAAACCATCGCGGACGAGATCCTCGACAACGTCGACCGCGACCGTCTCACCGCGCAGACAGCGCGCCTCAAGGACCCCGTACGCGCTGCGGACAAGATCAAGCGCAAGGTGTCCGAGGGCCGCATCCCGGAGCCGAAGACCATCGACGATGTCGTCGACGCACTCGGCGACCTCATCGGCATCAAGGTGCTGTGCAAGAGCCCGCGCGACCAGCACGCATTCGTCGATGCGCTGGAGCGGGCCTGCCGCGATCCGGAATGCTCGGTCAGGTTCGCCAAGGATCCGATGGATTACGTTGCGTACCCCAAGCCCAGCGGCTATCGGGCGTATCACGCCGTACTGCTGGTTCGGGTCGCGACGCATCAGGGCGATCTCGACGTCAAGGTCGAGGTTCAGGTCAAGACCAGGTTGCAGGATGCGTGGGGTGAGCTGACCCACGAGGACATGTACAAGCCAGGTGAGGCGCTGAAGCCGACGAAGGCGCACGACGAGTACGCCCGGCAGATGGCGGAGCTGCTCCTGCAGGTCGATGCGATGGCGGACGATCTCGCGGCGCAACTGGACTCGCAGACCGCGGTATCGAACAATGTCGCCGCCGATCCGAGCCCGGTCCCGCGGGATTCGGAGATCATTTCGGCCAGAGTCACGCGAACCGGGCCACGGTACGCGCTGGCCGTCGGTCCGGACGGACGACGTGGCTTGATTCCGGCGCGCTCGGTCAAAGCTGTGATCGGCGCGAAGGACCGCATCGCGGTCGACGATTACCTCGAGGTCGGGGATGTCGTGCAGGTGGTGGTCGAGGACACCGACAGCGCCCTGTACTACCACCTGTCCTCACAGCCCCCATCGAAGCGATCTCGACGACAACGTCGTTGACCGCCTGTCCCAACCTGATCACGTCAGTTCGCGTCGAGCTGTCTCCCGCGTCGGAATACGTCCGTCGAAGTAGCGCAGCAGTGTCTTGTCCTGCGCGTCGGGGTACCAGCCCGGAGCTATTCCGTACTCGTCATCTCGGCCGAGATCTCGTCGTTCGCTGCTGACGAGCATGGCAACGAACCCGGCGACAATGGCGCACGATGCCACCGCCACCAGTGCGATCACCACGATTTGAATCGCTTCCACAGCCCGCTCCCCCAACCGGTGAACAGATCGAACGATAAACAACCGGGGGCCAAATGTACGTCGAACACACGTTGTATTCACTGGATCTACTACCCGCCCGCTCGAGGTTTGTACAACTTCTGCGCGACTGAGTGTTTTTTCTGTGACCACTACCGAAGATCGTCAGCGCGCAATACCAGTGCGTCGATGTGAACCAGGGCAGCCAGGCGGAGCGCTTATACTTCGCGGTCATGGCATCGGCGGAAACCATCTTCGACGTAGGCAAGGCGGGATGCGACATCATTACGCGAGAGCAGGCGCAGGAGACAACTCGAACGGCCGATGGCGCCGATTCCGCCTCTGACGTGCCGGTCAAGCCCGTCAAGGCAGCGTCCACCCGGTCACCGTGGAACCGAAAGAACCCCTATCGCGCAATCGTGCTGGCCAACAATCTGCTGTCCGGTCCGGAATCCGACAAGGAGGTCAGGCACTATTCCTTGTCGCTCGGCGACAGCGGTATCGAATACCAGGCGGGCGACGGGCTGGGCGTCAAACCGGTCAATAACCCAGAGTTGGTCGACGCGCTGATCGGCAGGTTGGGCGTCGGGCCGGACACCACGATCACCGTCAAGAACTCGCAGAACCGCCTCGACGAGTTGTTGACGCATTCGTACGAAATCGGGGTACCTTCGGTGGACCTCATCGAGGCCGTCGCTGCTCGGACCGGCGATGCCGAGCTCAGAAGCGTCCTCGAGGCCGACGACCGTGCGACGCTCCACGCCTGGGCTTGGGGTAAAGATGTTCTCGACGTGTTGGCTATCGACGGCTCGCTTGCGTTGGATCCCGTCGAGCTACTGGGACTGCTACGTCCGCTACAGCACCGCGTCTACTCGATCTCCTCGTCGCCTCTCACCCATCAGGGCACGGTTGATCTGACGGTCGCCAGTGTTCGGTATCGCTCGGCGGAGCGAGATCGCGGCGGAGTGTGTTCCACTTTTCTCGCCGATCGGTTGACCGAGGGCGAGACGGCAGGGGTGTTCCTGACAGCGAACAAGTCTTTCCGACTCCCGACGGACGATGCCGCGCCGGTCATCATGGTCGGGCCTGGAACCGGAGTCGCTCCCTTCCGCGCGTTCCTGCACGATCGCCGCGCACGTGGAGCTTCGGGGCGCAACTGGTTGTTCTTCGGCGACCAGCATCGCGGCAGCGACTTCATCTACGAGGACGAACTGCGGTCCTTTTCGCATGCGGGGATACTCACCCGCCTCGACCTTGCATTTTCCCGTGATCAGTCCGAGAAGATCTACGTCCAACACCGAATGCGAGAAAACGGCAAGGAGCTCTACAGCTGGCTCGAGGAGGGTGCTCATTTCTATGTCTGCGGTGGTATGGACATGGGGAAGGATGTCGACTCAGCTCTGCGCGAGATCGTCGTCGAGCATGGCGGACTGACCGACGGACAAGCCGAGGATTACGTAGCCGAGCTCAAGAGCTCCAAGCGCTATCTGCGCGACGTCTACTGATCCGACGATAGGAGCTGGTCAGCGCTTGGTGGCCTCGCAATCTCGGCGACGTGGCGCGTGTGCCTCACCAACTTTGTCGGACCCACCCGCTATCTTTCGATCTGCAGAACTTCCGAGTACACGGTCGTGATCGACGAAGGAGCGCGTGTGAGTGCAGGACGGCAAGGCGGCTTCGATGTAGTCCTCGCGCGCGCGTGGTCTCGTTTCGAGGGGAACCTCGCGAGCTACGTCGCCTCGATGCCGGCGGGATCGTACGTCACGATCACGTCCGCGCAGGCAACGCCGGGTCAGCGAGGCCAACGTCCATACGTCGACTTGGTTGCCGTGGACGTCGATCAGCTGATCGGCGTTGCATCCCTGCCCTCGTACCTCTACCCGAGTAGCCCGGACATCGAGTCTGCCGACCGTAGGCTGCACGGCCTGGGCTGGTCGGAACCTGGAAAACCCACCGCAGACGGAACCGTCATGGACTTTGCGCTCGACGGCGTTCGAGACGAAGCAGCCCTGTTCGCAACCACCGCCGTGGCGACGTTCCGTGAAGTGTGGAACGTGCCGCACCCATCCTTTCTGAGTGCATGGGCCGTCGACATGGGCTCGGACTCGAGCGGGCCGGCCGCCCTGTCGTACGACGACGAGCCGCGAACCGACTCCCGAGATATCGCAGCGCTACCGGTGCCGCTGCGCTCGCTCCATGCCTTTTGCGAGGTGTTGGGGGCCCGCGTCGACTCGACGACCGTGCGCGCGGTGTGCGGTGAGGCTGACCTGCACGAGTTGTACGAGTCGGCGCATGAGCATGCGAGAAGCTGCTTCGCGCGAGCGGAACGGTCCGCGGATCAGGCCGCATCTCGCGTCTGGAGACGCCAGGGACGGTCGTGGACGGACACCGCGAACAGTCTGCACCGAGCGTCGGTCACCCCGCGATTGTCGTCAGCTCAAGATCGTCCGGCGAAGTCCACTGGCTCGTAGCACCTGGCGGCCGACGCCGGCCCGTACCGACTCCTCCGTTCCGATGATGCGAACGTGGCGTCGAGCACGCGTGATAGCCGTATAGAGAAGTTCACGCGTGAGCAGTGACGAAGCCTCTGCCGGGAGCATCACCGATACCGTGTCGTACTGGCTTCCCTGACTGCGGTGGATAGTCATGGCGTACACAGTCTGTACCGACGACAGCACGGTCGGGTGCACCAGCAAGGGCTCATGGCCGCGCTGGAACGCGGCCATGAGAGCGCCGTCGCCGGTATCGATGACAACGCCGGTATCACCGTTGTAGATCCGAGCTTCGTGGTCGTTGGCAGTGAGCAGCAGAGGTTGGCCCGCGTACCAGTGGGCCGGATCGAGCGGGCTGCCCGACGCCTCGGCGACCCATTCCATGGCCCGTCGCGCCCAGTCCTGTACCCCGAACGGGCCCTGCCGGTGCGCGCACAGCAACCGGTGTGATTCCAGGCCGGCGAGGGCCTCGGCCGCGCGTCCCGCTTGTGCGGCCGCCGTCACCTGCTGCGCTGTCGCGACGATATCGGCGCGAAGGGAGTCGAGGTCCGACGGTGCATGGAAAGACAGTTCGGGGTGATCACCGTGCAGCAGGTCCATGACGCGATCGGCATGCCCGTCGCGAACCGCGATCGCCAGTTCTGCGATAGCGCCCCCGAACCGTCTGCCCCGGCTCAGACGCACTACCCCGCCTGCCAGTCGCGAACGTTCGCGCTCGGACAGTGCGGCTTCGTTCGGGTCGTCCAGCGCGTGCAGGTCGGTGGTGATGAGTTCGGCGAGGACAGGGTTCGCGGTGCCACGGACAGGTCGGGCCACGAGATCCGCGAGAACCGCCCCGGCGTCGACCGATGTCAGCTGATCCGGGTCGCCGACGAGTATCAACCGAGTGTCCGCGCGAACAGCCTCGAGCAGTCGGCACATCATGGTCAACGACACCATCGATGTCTCGTCGACGACGATGACGTCGTACGGAAGCCGGTTCGACGCGTTGTGCCGAAACCGACTCTTGCTGCCGCGTTGCCACCCGAGCAGTCGGTGCACGGTCATCGCGGTGATGCCGTCGGGAAGTCCGAGCTCGGCGGATTGCTCGGTGACCGATTCCTGTAGCCGCGCAGCTGCTTTGCCGGTGGGCGCCGCCAGTCCGATGCGGATCGAGGGTCCCATCTGATGCACGAACAGTGCCAGTATGCGCGCGACGGTGTGTGTCTTTCCCGTGCCCGGTCCGCCGGCGATCACTGCCGTCCACTGTGTCGCCGCCAATGCCGCGGCCACGCGTTGGCGGTCCGGGGCCACCGCTGGATTGCCCGAGCCATCGACGAACAGCTGGTTCAGCAGCGTCGTGACCTGTTCGGTGTCCACGTGCGGGGCCGTGAGTTCGCGGCTGTCGAGGACGTTCCGAATCATCCTCTCCTGCAAATAGTATCGGTCGAGATACAGCAGCTCGCCCTCGTCTGTGTCGACCAGTCGAAGGGGTTTGAGGGGACCGCGATCTCCACCGGTGACCAGCGGGCTGGCCCGCAGAGCAGAGAGAACCTCACCCAATTCGGGCCACGGTAGCGCATCGACGTCGACATCGGATTCCTCGTCGACCGTAACCTCGCGCAGCCGGCGCAGATCGAGGCACACCGATCCAGATCTGACCGCTCGGACAGCGAGCGCGGCAGCAAGCAGCACGTCCTCGGAGTCGTCTCCGCCGAGCACTCCGAGCCTGAGGGCAACGTGGACATCGGCGGCCGCGAGAATTCCCGCTTCGTTGAATGCGCGGAGCCGCCCGCGAGCTCGCTGCACGAGTTGCGCATCGATCACGACGCCTCGATTCCCGCGAGTAGGTCGGAGACGTCTGCGATCAGCGCCGCCGGCGGATGCCAATCGAACACACCGCACCCCGTCGGGGTCTCGGGGCCGACCATGCCGCGCACGAAGTGATACTGCACTCCGCCGAGATGCCGCTCCGGATCGTAGTCGGCCTGACGCCACCGCAGATAACGATGCAGGGCAACTGCATACAGCAACGCCTGCAACGGGTAGTGCGATCGAAGCATCTCCTTGGCCATCCGTTCGCGGGTGAAATGCATGACGGTGAGATCACCTCTGGAGAGCCTGTTGGTCTTGTAATCGACTATGACGTAACGCGGTCCACCGTCGTGGACACGGATCACAGAGTCGATGCTGCCGGTGAGGTACCCGCGAAGCGGTTGTGTCTCGAGATGGTCGAGCTGGTCCGCGTACGGACGCAGTACATCGCCGACAGGCAGGTGGCGGCGCATCAGGTCCGCGATACCGCGCAACGTGACTGTCTCCCCGATCGGCCGCTCACCACCGGCCAGGGGCAGCTCGAAGTCCAGTTCGGCGAGACGATCGACTGGCGACACCTCCGCGAGTGTCCCGAAACCGAGTGGCGTGCGCAGCACCGGCAGTAGTGCGTCGGCCAATACCTGCGGCTCGATGTCAGCGAGGCGTTCTTCTATCCCATCGGCACACTTGGCGAGCAGCTCCGCCTCGAGGTCCTCGGCTGATGTGTCGAGATGTTCGAGCACCTCGTGTACGAGAGTTCCGAACGCTGCCCCCGCAGGTAGCCCGTTCATCGGTGACGCGATCCCGTCCAACTCGTCCTCGATCGGAGGCGCCTCCTCCGGCTCGTCGTCCTTCTCCGGCCGCTCCGGTTCGCTGCTCACTCCTGGAGCGTCGTGGGCAGACGCAGTCAGAGCTGAGTAGGAAGTTCGACGCCACAGCATGTCGAGCGAACGAGAGAATGTCGCGGCGTCCAACTCCGTTGTGGCGCGGTCGGCGCCGTCGGTGAGCAAACGCGGAGTCACGGCAGTGACGTACTCGATGGAGATCGTGTTTCCGGCGGGTGTTGCCCAGGATTCGAATGCCCGAGCGGCCGCGGCGTCGTCGGGGACTCGTGCCTTCTCTTCGGGTTGAGCTGCGCCCGGCGTTCTCGCGAAGATCAATCGGTGCAGCGGTGACGCGGCGGTCGAGAACGAGGGCGCCCACCACAGGACGACCTGACATTGCGCTCGTGTCAGCGCGACATAGAGCAGGCGCAACTCCTCCCCTGCCTCCTCCTTGTCCCTGATCACCTTGCGTGCGGCATAGCCCCGTCCGGTGCGCCCACCGACATCGAGAACACGTTTGTCATCCTCGTCGTGCAGCAGCAGCGTGCTGGGGTAGGGGTTCTTCGCGGCGTCCCACCCGTATGGGATGTATACGACGGGGAATTCGAGCCCCTTGCTGGCATGCACGGTTGCGATCTGCACTGCAGCGGCGTCGCTGTCGAGTCGTCGACTCCGATCCGTCACGCTGCCCGACGCCGGGTCGTCGATGCGGTCGGCGAGCCATCGAGTCAGCGCGCTGGGTCCGAGCGACAACTCCACCGCAGCCCGGTTGAGCAGCTGAGCGAGGTGGCGCAGATCGGTCAACTCGCGCTCGCCTGAACGGTAACCCAACAGCCGTGCGGCGAGTCGAGTCTCGGTCGATACCTTCTCGAATACCGCTGCGAAACCGGCCTGCGCGAACAGCACTCCGTACTCTCGCAGCCGCGTACTCACCTGCGCGAGCGCATCGTCACCTCGTTCGTCGAGTTCAGTGGCAGTCCATCCGAGCAAAGGCGTCAATGCGGCCAGGCGCACACGGTCCGCGCGGTGCGGTTGCTCGAGCGCTTGCAGAAACCACAGCCAGTGCAGTGCGCTCGGCGTCTCGAACACACTCGAACCGCCGGCCAGTACAGAGGGAACACCGCTTCGATCGAGCGCAGCTCGCACCAGTGCGATCTGGGCGCGGGTGCGCACCAGGACGGCGATATCGCCGGATGTGACGACACCGCCGCGACCGGGCAGATCCAACTCGGTTCCGGATTCGAGTAGGTCGACGATATCGTTGGCGAGGTCGTCGGCCACCTTGTCTCGCAACGCCCCGACGGTAGGGAAGCCGGACTTGCCCAGTGGACCTGCCCCGGTTCGCGGTAGGCAGCGAATGCGGAGCGGCGCCACATTCGACATACGTGAATCGGCGTGGGTGGAGCCGACGCGATGGGCCACGATATTCTCATGCCCGAGTGCTGCACCCTCGTAAAGGGTTTCGAGTGCACTCAACAGGCCGGCGTCGCTACGCCAATTGGTCGCGAGCTCGAGGTGATGATCAGCAAGTCCGACCGCGTCGAGGTAGCTGAGCACCTCTGCACCGCGGAAGGCGTAGATCGCTTGTTTGGGATCGCCGACCAGCAACAACGTCGAAAATCCGTGAAATGCCCGTCCGAGAATCTCCCACTGCAGCGGATCCGTGTCTTGGAACTCGTCCACGAGAACCACCCGGAAGCGTGCGCGGATACGGGCGCTTGCGGCATCGCCGCGAGCCGGATCGACGAGCACTCCGTGCAGCAGTGTCAGCAGATCGTCGAAGTCTCTGATGCCCCGCGCTTGCTTTCGTGTGCGCACCTCGGTGCGCGCTTCCGCGGCGAAAATGACCCGGTGTCCAGCCTCGGTGTCCTCGTCGGGTTCGGGGACGAGTCGCGCCTGCCGATCGCGCACCGCTTCACGCGCGAGCTGACCTGCGTCGGCCGGCGAAATCGGCGGCGGTTGTTCCGCTCTGCCGTAGCGCCGCAGGTAGATATCGTCGACGACCTCGTTCGTGAGGTCGTCGACCGCCTCGACGAGAGTGGTTTCGGGCTCGCGTTCGCCTGCGATGCCGAGACCCGCGAGCATGCGTTGACAGAAGCTGTGTGTGGTCGCGATCGTTCCCGAGTCGAATTCCGAGAGCGCGCGAACCAGACGTAGACGGCGGGCCGCAACCTCGACGGTGGGGGCATCGGCCAGATGCCGGATCAACGGATCCGAAGAGTGCGAGGCGTCGACGGCACCGAGCGCCGCCGCCACTTCGGCGAACCTGTTTCGTGTGCGTTCACGCAACTCCTGCGTTGCTGCCCGAGAGAACGTGACGAGCAGAAGCTCGGAGATGTCGGCGTGTCCCTCGGCCACGTAGCGCGTCGCGAGTCCCACGATGGCATAGGTCTTTCCAGTTCCCGCGCTCGCTTCGAGCACCGTCGTTCCCGTCGGCAGCGGGCCGAGAAGGTCGAAAGCGGTCACGGTTGCCCCTCCGTCTCCGCGTCGAGCAGCGGTGTCCACAGCTGCCGTGCGAGCGCACCGAACAACGTCGTTTCGTCACCCCATCGAGGATGGCTCGCGCGATACGGGGTACCGAGCACAGCCGAGAAGGACGCGTTGTTTCCGTACAGGTAGACGATGCTGCGGTCGGTGGCGTCGCCGAATTTGTCGGACCATTGCCGTTCCGCGGCGTCCAACGCGTCCGCCTCGGGAGCGCCACGGAACCGGCGGTCCGCGTAGGTCGCCGTAGCGGTCGGCCCTACCGACAGCACCTCGGACAAGCCGAGGTCCCGCAGTCCGACCAACGATTCGAGTTGCTCGAGGGCGTCGGCCGGCGCTGTGATAACCGAACGCCACGCGGCCCGGCGACCCGGGCCGCGTCCGGTGGTGACGGCCTGCCACGTGCGCGTTCCGTCCTGTACCTGGGCGGCAAGTAGCCGAACCCATGCCGCCAGGCGATGTTTCGGCGCCAGACGCGAATACGACGTGCGCGCGATGGTGCCGCCGTGAACGCCGGTGACGGTGCCGGTGATTCGTCGACCCGAATTCAGTGCGATCGAGATATCGAGCACATCCGCCTGGCCCGCATGGACATCGCTCGAAACCTCGACCAGGGCGTCCACAGCTCTGGTGATGTCCTGCAACTGAAGCTCTCCGAGCGCGAACGGTGGCAGCGTGCCGCGTCGCCATTCGGCGGCCCGAAAGTCCGCGAGGGAGGTACCTCCGAGTCTTTCGGCCAGCATGCGGTCGCCGATGTCCCACTTCTGCAGGCCGTCCAGTTCGACGGGTAGTGCGTCCGAGACATCGTCACCGATCTCCGGGATTCGAACGCCGAGTCGCTGTTTCAACAGTGCTGCCATCGGGTGTTCGACGAACGCGATCAGATCGTTCAACTCGATATCGCCGGTGTTGCGCTCCGGCAGCGGAGCAGCGAGGAAACTCGGCGGCGATACCGGTTCGCGCTCGACAGCTCTGGCACCGTCCAGCGCGGCGCGGTCGTAGCTCAACGGCGCGTCGGGTCGAAAGTTGCGAGCATCGAAGGGCTGCAAAGGATGCCGCACGACGATGTCGCGGCCACAGGTTGTGCGCACGACGTCGAGCAGCTCGCTCAGCGGGATGGCCGGCGGTTTGACGGTACCCGTCACCGGATCCGCACCGGTATAGAACAGCAGCAGCTTCTCACCGGCTGACATGACGGCGTCGAGCAGCAGTTGCCTGTCCTCGCTCCGCACATCCCGCTCCCCTACTGCGGGGTCGCGGCCCGAGACGTTGTCTCCGTCCTCACTGCCCGTGCGAGGGAACATCTCGTCGTCCAACCCGAGAAGAACGACCACACGGTGCGGTACCGAACGCATCGGGACCATGGTGCATACCGTCAGCTCCCCTGTCCGAAAGTTCGCGCGCGACGGTCGCCCTGCCAGGGCATGTGTCAGCATCGCTCGCACGTCCGCCAACCGAAGTTCGGTGTCCTCCCCGCCTCTGGTCGCCTCCTCGAGTTCACGTAGCGCCTGTCCGCGTTGCCACGCATCCGCTTCGCTCGTGGCGGTCAGCAGGTCGAGTGCCCGCACGAGCGCCTCTCGCCACCGAGTAGTTGTCTGGGGGCCCTGTAAGTCGCGTACAACCACCGCGAGCCGGTCGAGAAATTCCGCCAACCGACCAGTGAGATCGATGTCATTGCCGTCGACGTCGTCCAGCGGTAGCGCGAGATCGAGCCACTCGTGCTCGGATTCGTCCGCGGCCACACCCAGCAACAGGCGGTCCAGCGCGAAGTTGAAGGTGTTCTGCGCGAACTCCCCCAAACCGAACCGTCCCCGTTGCCGTGAATTGATTCCCCACCTCGCACCGGAGAGTTGAATCCACTCGCGCAGTCGCTCCAGATCATCCTCGGTGAAGCCGAACTTGGATCGGAGCGGAGCCGAGGCCGCGAGATCGAGAACTTGACTGGCGGTGATCCGACCGACGGCGAGTTCCAGGACGGTCGCCACGATGTCGAGCAGAGGATTGGTGCGGCGAAGCCCACGATCAGCCAAGCGCACCCGCAACTCGTGTCCGGGGTGACCCAGCCCTCGCTGACCGAATGTGGCCCGCACGAGCGGCGCATATGTCTCGACATCGGGGCACATGACGAGTACGTCGCGCGGTTCCAAGGACGTGTCCTCGTCGAACACGTGCAGCAAGCATTCCCGTAGGACTTCGACCTGTCGCGCCGCGCCGTGACATGCGTGCACTGCGATGCTGCTGTCCGATTCGGTCGACAGGGTGGGCGTCCTGTTCTCGGAAATATCCGATTGCAGGCGCCCCAGCAGTGTCGGCGGGCTGGGGTCCTCGGCCTCGACCGTCTGCTGCACGCCCGCACCCAATCGGAGAATGCGTGCCTGGAGTTCGCGCACATCTCGGGCGAGACTCGCCAGCAAAGGATGATCGAGGGTGGCGGCAGCAATGTCCTCGCGCCGACGAACGGGAGCCGGGCGCTCCGACAAGCGATCCCACATCTTTGCACTGGGATGTGGGATCCAGAGGTGGACCTCGCGATGTCGTGCGAGCGCGGCCACGACCTGAAGTTGGTCGGTTGTCATGCGGGTGGCACCGAAAATGGACAGCCGCTCGGGTAGGTCGAGCAGTTCTGGACTCCCCCCGAGCGCAGCGCAGCTGTCGCCGAGGCGTTCAGCGGGGCTGGGAGATCCGATTCGGGTGCGCACCGATCGCCACAACTCCGCCTGCCATCGCAGATCCTGCGGCAGCGAACCGCCGAGCCCGTCGCTGTAGACACCGCTCGACCAGTCCGCGATCATCGACGGGCGATCGGCGCAGTATCCGCGGAACAGATCGGTCAGATGCGCCGCGGTCGACCAACGCCGGCCAGCACGGTGCTCATCGCGGCCGTGCCCGAGGTGGGCCCCGATGACGGAACACCAGGATTGGTTCATCGACTCGTCGATGACTGCCAGCGTCGTCCACAGCAGACGCCCGCGGGACCACGGGTCCTCCTCCGCCGGAACCCCCTCCACCGCTGCCAGCGAACGCTCTACAAGTGTTGTTGGCGAGGGGAATTCGATATTCGCAGCAATTCCATCGCCGCGGTCGGACCCGAGTGACATCGACAGGCGTTGCGTCAACCACCTCTCCACTCCCCGAGCAGGTACCGAGATGATTTCGGCTTCGAACGGATCAGCCAGCGGCGTCGCCAAGACGCGGGCCAGGCTCGAGGCCAGCACGTTCGCGCGTGTCGCGCGGTGAACCCTCAGCACCTTCACCGATTCCCTTCGTCTGCCCTGCGAACGTCTGAAACCCTACTCGAGCGTTCCGACACTTCATCGCGTGTGAGGAACCGTCTCACTGTTGTACCGATACGCTCGTGTTCATGGGATCCAAGGGACCGGCAAGTCGGGGACAGAAGCGCGCGGCGAAAACGAAAGCGCGGCAGCGGCGTCGGGAACCGTCGTCGGGCTCCCGCCTGCATGTGTTCCCGACGGGACTGCTCGAAGAGTTCGAGCAGTGGCTGGCGGATCGTGAGATGGCAGATCACGCCGAACGTGTTGTCGGGCTCGTGCGCACCACACTCGTCCAGGTCGACCGCGCCAACCCGGATTTCTCGGTGACCTCGTGGACCCCGAACGACGCGCACTTCATCGTCGACGCGGCTGAGCGCATCGAGGATTCCGACGAGGAAAACGGAGCGGCGGCAGCGACCAACATCATCGTCACGCTCGTCGAATTTCTCACCTTCCTCGACGAGACGGACACGTGGACGGGCACCGACGAGGATTTTGCCCACTGTATGGAAGACCTGACCGATTTCATCTACAACGATCCCGATGTACTCGATCCCGAGGACGTCGAGTTGCCCGAGGTCTCCGACGCAGACGAATCGGCGGCGCTGTCGGCGCTGCCGCTGATGGCCGGCCTGGACGGCCTGCTCGACGAGGTGGGCTCGGGTAGGCCGGCGACAGAGATTCCTGCGTTGGCGCATGCATTGTCCGAATCGGACGCCGATGCGGACCCGACGCCACAGAGCATCATCGCGCTCGACCGATGGGCCACGGCTCTGGCTGCGGACATCCTCGACTTCGACGGCGAGCAGGTTCGGCCCGGACCCGAGTCCGGCAGTTTCTCGGCGCGATCGACAGCGGTGATGCGCAGCGTGTTGACGCAGAGCATTCGTCATCAGTTGACTGCGGGTGATGTGGACATCTCGATGTCGCTGGCCAATACGTTCGCGGTGCAAACACTTCTTGCCGCGATGACCGAGGATTTGCCGCTGGACAATGCCCCAGAAAATGGTGCCGAGGAGAATTACGACGGGCTGAAAGACGAGGATCTCAGGACTGCTCAGTTGATCGACTTCAGGATTCGCAGCCTTCAGGAACAAGGTGTTCTCGTGCGAAACGACGACTCGCTCGAGGTGCCGGCATCGCTGCGTCGCGCGGTACTCGAGGGAGTCACGCTCGCAGAGCCGTTCGGTGCCGAGGACCCATCGGAATCGTTCTGACCTGCGCTAGGCAGTCTGCAACCCTGACTGTCCAACGTGATCGGAAATAGAAGTTTGTAGTAGCTTCCCTTTGCTGATACTTCGAGTTACATTAACTAGATGTTCGCACCACGTAGGGAGAAGCGATGACTTCGATGTCAGCAACCAAGGCTCGCTCGATCGACACCGACGCGGAGACCGAGCAGTACAACGAGGCTCTGCAGCTGTTGTCCGAGGGATCGGTGCACAAGCACTTCGATCCGTACCTCGATATCGACTGGGAGTCGGCCGAGTACGCGGTGCCCCCGGGCGATCGCCGCTGGATCCTGCCGGCGAAGACCGACCCGCTCGGCGGACACCCCTGGTACCAGGCGCTCCCCGAGGATCAGCAGATCGCGATCGGCATGTGGCGCCAGGCGAATGTCGCCAAGGTCGGACTGCAGTTCGAGAACATCCTCATCCGCGGAATGATGCAGTATGTCTTTTCGCTTCCCAACGGCTCGGCCGAGGCCCGCTACTGCACTCACGAGTCGATCGAAGAGTGCAACCACACGCTGATGTTCCAAGAGATGGTCAACCGGGTCGATCCGGACGCCCCCGGCATGAACCGTCCCATGCGGATGGTTTCGCCGATTCTTCCGCTGTTCGCGACGATTCTTCCTGAGTTGTTCTTCGTGGGTGTTCTCGCCGGTGAAGAGCCTATCGACCACATTCAGAAGTCGATTCTGCGATCGGGCGAAGAGATTCATCCGATCATGGAAGGCGTGATGGCCATTCACGTCGCCGAGGAGGCGCGGCACATTTCCTTCGCACACCAGCTACTGCGTCGCCGGGTCCCCAAGATGTCGAAAATCGGCCGCTTCTTTCTGTCCCTGGCCTTCCCCATCACCATGCGCATCCTCTGCGATGTCATCGTGATCCCACCGAAGAAGTTCTGGCAGAAGTTCGACATCCCGAAGCAGGTCAAGGACGACCTTTTCTGGGGCACCGAGGCATCACAGCATGCTCTGCAGGACTACTTCGGCGACGTGCGGATGCTCGCCACCGACACCGGCATGATGAACCGGGCCGCGAAGCTCATGTGGAAGGTGTGCGGTATCGACGGCAAGGCTTCACGCTTCCGTAGCGAACCGGATCGCAGCTCCAGCCAGTTCGCCGCCTGAATCCTTCTCCACTCACAGCGCCAGTTCTCTTCACAGCAGCGCCCGCCGTCAGGAACGTCTCATGCCCCACGTTGTCACCCAGTCATGTTGCAGCGACGCGTCGTGCGTGTTCGCATGTCCCGTCAACTGCATACATCCGACACCCGACGAGCCCGACTTCCTGACGGCGGAGATGCTGCACATCGACCCGACGTCCTGCGTCGACTGCGGCGCGTGTGTTTCGGCGTGTCCGGTCGATGCCATCGTTCCGAAGGCGAAGCTGACCGACGCGCAGCTCCCGTTCCTGACGATCAACGCTGACTTCTACAAGCAGGAACGCCCGCCGCGACCTCTACTTGCCCCAGTGTCCCCGGCACCCACCGTCACCAAAGAGCGTCAACCGCTTCGAGTCGCGATCGTCGGGTCCGGGCCATCGGCGATGTACGCCGCAGACGAACTGCTCACGCAGCCGGGCGTGCACGTCGACGTCTACGACCGCCTTCCCCAGCCTCACGGGCTGGCGCGACTCGGCGTTGCACCCGACCACGAGAAGACGCGGCAGGTCTCTCGGTTGTTCGACCAGATCGCCGCGCAGCCCGGTTTCGAATTCCACCTGGGCGTCGAGGTCGGCAAGGACATCACCCACGAGGATCTGCTCGTCGATCACCACGCCGTCATCTACGCGGTGGGGGCGTCGAAGGACCGTGAACTCGCCGTTCCGGGCGCCGACCTGCCAGGGCGGACGTCGGCCACCGATTTCGTAGCCTGGTACAACGGCCACCCCGATCACTCGCACCGGCGGTACGACCTGTCGCACAAGAGGGCCGTTGTCATCGGCAACGGAAACGTCGCCCTCGATGTCGCCCGCATCCTGACGATCGATCCTGAGCGGCTGGTCGGGACGAATGTGCCGACTCACGTCCTTCAGGCCCTCCGCGAATCCAACATCGAGGAAGTTGTCGTCGTCGGGCGTCGCGGTGTCGCGCAATCGGCCTTCACCGTTCCCGAGTTCGCCGGGCTTCTCGAAACGCCGGGCGTGGACGTGACACTGCATCGGGACGAGATCATGCTCGATACAGCGACGGCCGCCCTCGCCGAAGCGGACGATCTCCCCCACGCCGTTGCGCAGAAGCTTCGGTTGCTGCGACGCGTCGACGGTGCCGCAGCCAACGATCACAAACGCATCGTGCTGCGGTATCTGCTTTCCCCCACCCGCGTACTGGGCGATACACAGCTCACCGGCGTCGAGTTCGATCGAATGGCGCTCGAAACCGATGTCGACGGCACGGTCCGCAGTGCCGCCACCGGCGAGAAGGAAATCGTCGAGGCGGGGTTGGTGCTGACCTCGATCGGCTATCGCGGAGTGGCGCTACCGGGCGTGCCCTTCGATGAGCGACGGGGTGTCATCCCCAACCGAGACGGACGAGTCCTGGACGTCCCCGACGGCGATGTCTTCCGCGGTACCTACGTGACGGGGTGGATCAAGCGCGGACCGTCGGGATTCATCGGGACCAACAAGTCGTGCGCGCAGGGCACGGTGCTCGCGCTGGTCGACGATTTCAACTCCGGCCGGCTGCCGGATATCGAGATCGGCCCGAAGCCGCTCCGGCCGTGGCGGCGCCGCAGAGCTTGATCCCCTATGTGAGCGGAAATCCATAGCAGGCTATGGATTTCCGCTCACATAGGCGCTGGTGCGTTCGCGAACGTGTCGGACCCCGTTGATACAACGTCTGGGACACCGGAACCAGGACCCCCTCACTGGACGCCGGACCGTACTCGACGAGGGGAAACATGAACGTTCACGCATTGAATCGCGCGGTCGACACAGAGACGCTGATGGCATCCGGCATGGCTTTGGCGGCCGACCCACGGACATCGAACGCAGCACTGACGAGATTCGTCGACCACATAGTCGAGCTCGAGGCGAGCCGGTCGTCGATGGGATTGGACGGCCGCTGCGTCACGTACGCAGATGCTGTGTTGACCGATACGTTCGAGCGTGGTTGGCAGCCTGTCGAATTGATTCACGTGATCAAGCGGAGAATGACCAAGCCGAATGTCGCGATGATGAAGGCCATGCTCGGATCTCATTCCCGGCACACCCTTGCGCTGTCCACTGCTCCTGCGGAATGGCGAGATCAGTTACTCGAACTCGGAATCGATCCGAGTACGGATCTCGCTCACTACCGCCGAGCCTCCAGAGTCGATGCCCGAGGATTCTGGCTCTCGTTGTTCCGCCTGCTGGTTCAGTTCAGGTTCCTGCCGTCGATGGCGGTCATCGCCCCTCCGCCCTCATTGTGGACCTCCGAGCGGCCGGCTCCTTCATCGCATCGAGCGGACGCCAAAATTCTGAACAAGATTCGCGGGTTGCTCGCGAAAGCCGAATCGTCGACCTTCGCCGAGGAATCCGACGCGTTCTCCGCCAAGGCCCAAGAATTGATGACGCGCTACGCAATCGACCATGCGGTGGTCGATGCCGCTGATGGATCGCCACTCGATTCCATGGTGGTGACCAGACGGTTCGTGGTCGAAAACCCGTATGCCGATGCGAAGATGCAGTTGTTGATCAGCGTTGCCGTCAACAACGGTGCAAAGGCGGTGCGCTACCGAAAGCTCGGACTGATCAGCATCACAGGAATGCCCGTGGACCTCGATCTGTGTGAACTGCTCTATACGTCATTGCTCGTCCAATCCGGGCGGGCCCTCGAGCACGCCGGCACCGATGCCCGGGCCCGTTCCCGGGGGTTCCGTCGAGCGTTTCTCTTCGGCTTTGCCTGGCGGATCCGAGAACGTCTTGCCGAGGCACGGGTTCGTGCCGATCGTTCGGCGGGAGAGCAGTACGGCTCGTCCTTGGTGCCGATCCTTGCCGAGCGCGACAGAGCGGTCGCCTCGGTGTTCGACGAGATGTATCCCAATCTTCGCTCCACGAAAACCTCCGTCTCGGACCGCCATGGTGTCGAACTGGGAAGGAGAGCCGCCGATCACGCGGACATCACCGGGGGCCGAGAAAAACTCGAGGAGTGACTGTGCGGACCTTGACTCCACCCGTGACGGGTCGTAATCTACAACCAAATGGTTGTAGATGAAGTCAGCGACGCAGACCTCGACCGCCTTTTCCAGGCGTTCGCGGACACCACCCGACGCGACATCGTGTCGCGAGTACTCACCGGAGAACACTCGGTGTCTGGTCTTGCTGCGCACTACTCCATGAGTTTCGCAGCAGTGCAGAAGCACGTTGCGATTTTGGAGCGCGCTTCGGTCGTGAAGAAGGAGAAGCGCGGACGGGAGCAGATCGTGCGAATTCATCTGCTGGGCATCGAAAGAGCACGAAAGCTGCTGGCCGAATACGAAACGATCTGGCGACAGCGCGTCGATCGAATCGCCGACATTCTCGCCGAAGACGAAGGAGACCCCTCATGACTGTCATGAGTACACAACAAAACGCCGAGGAACTGAGCTTCACGATCGTCGCCGAGTTCGACGCGAAAGTCGAACGCGTGTGGCAGATATGGGCTGATCCGCGTCAGCTCGAAAGGTGGTGGGGACCACCGACGTGGCCCGCAACCTTCGAATCGTTCGACTTCACACCCGGCGGCAAGGCCAGCTACTACATGGTTGGCCCCGATGGCGAAAAGGCTCGTGGTTGGTGGCTTTTGACATCTATCGACGCGCCCACGACCCTGTCGTTCGACGACGGTTTCGCAGACGACAACGGGGAACCGGTCGCTTCGATGGGTATCACCAGAGCCGTCGTCACCATCGAGGACATCGGCGGGCGCACCAGGATGACTACGACGTCCAAATTCGAGAGCGCAGAGCAGATGCAGAAGATGATCGACATGGGCATGGAGGAAGGCATGAAGGAGGCCATGAGCCAGATCGACGACCTACTGCGCTGACACCGGTGTGCGCGTGGTGGGTACCTGCAACCACCACGCGCACATTGCCAGCGAACTCGCGCACTACGACGACGCCCAGACTCCCAGTTCGTTTCCACTCGGGTCGGTGAAATGGAAACGACGACCGCCGGGAAACTCGTACGGTCCGTTCACCACCGATCCACCCGCAGCGGTCACCGCGTCCACCGACGCGTCGAGATTCTCGGAGTACAGCAACACAAAGGGGCCACCCACCGGACGAGATTCGGTGCCGCGCGCCAAGCCTCCGACCTCATCGCCGTCGCTGCCCTTGATACCCGAGTACTCGGGGCCGTAATGGTTGAACTCCCACCCGAACGCAGCGGTGTAGAAGGCCTCGGCAGCGGGCAGATCCGTGACCGTCAGTTCGACGTAATTCAGTCGATGGTGCTCGTTGTGAGTCATCCCCGAACCCTACCTATGTGAGCGGAAATACTTGTCCTGCTATGCATTTTCACTCACATGCGCCGAAGGCGCCCATCGCGGCTCCCCCAGCTTCACGATGACAACTCCCGCCAGAATCAACGCACCGCCCGCAATCTGCACGGATCGGGGCGCTTCACCGAGCAGCAGCCACGCGAAGACCAAGGCTGCGAGCACTTCGGTGAGACCGACGAACGAGGCCAGCCTGGACCCCAGCCTCCTGCCGGCGGCGATGCCGAACACGTACGCCAACGCGGCCGTCACCACGCCGAGGCCGAGGATCGGCAGCCACCACGGCACGGACACGTCGGCGAGCACCACATCGGTGGCGCTCACCCCGAACGGGACGATGCCAACGGCACCCGCCACCACCAGAATCACCCCACCGCTCAACAAACCGGCCGCAGCGAGAGTGAGCGGCGGCAGGCCGTTGCTCTCGTCGGCTGAGATGATCCAGTACACGGCCGCACCGGCCATCGCACCGAGCGCCCAGAGGACACCGACCGGATCGATCGAGGCACCGGAGACGAGATCGAGGACGAGAACCAACCCGGCCGCAGCGACCACCGCTCCCAAAAATGTCATGACCGTCGGGACTTGTCCGTGCCGAAACCACATCCAACCGATTACCACGATCGGTGAGGTGAACTCGATCAACAAAGCCACACCCACCGGCATGTACCCGACGGCATTGAAGAACGCCAGCTGACAACCGGCAACCGCGAAGATGCCGTAGGCGGCAATCACCCTGATGTTGCGGGTGAGCAAAGACCACCGCCCCCGCAGGGCAATGACCCCGGGCACGACGAGCACCGCGCCGGCAATGAAAATTCTGGCCGTCACTGCCGCACCGGCCGTCCAGCCCGCGTCGAGAAGGCTCTTCGCGAGTGGCCCGGAGAGGCCGAACGATACGGCGGACACCGCAGCGAGAGCGAGCCCCGACGCGACGCGCGAAGGCTTCCCAGCAGCGATGTCATTAGTCAACGTAGGCACGGCTAATGACACTAGAGTCGAATTGGGTAAGGTGTCAATATGGTTTTCACCGATGACACCGAAGAGGTGTTGTTCGCGGCCGTAGCCCTGGTCAACTCGGCAGAGGAACCGGACTCCCTCACCACACCGGAAGACCTGGCGGCGTTCTTCGACGAACATCGCTACACAGGTCGTTTCGACGGCGATCGCACAGAACTCGAGGCCGTTCGAGGCCTCCGTCCGCTGCTACGGCGCCTGCTCACCAGCGACCGCGACTCGGCCGTGCAGCTCGTCAACACGATCTTGGCGGACGCTCACGCCCTGCCGAGACTCGTCCGGCACGGCGATACCGACTGGCACCTGCATGCAGTCGAGGACGACCGTCCGCTCGCCGACCGCATAGCCGTCGAGACAGCGATGGCGATGATCGATGTCATCAGGACCGACGAGTTCTCACGATTGAACATCTGCGCGGCCGATTGCTCGGGCATCGTGCTCGATCTCTCGCGCAATCGCTCGCGTCGGTTCTGCAGCACCGCCTGCGGCAACCGAACTGCCGTCGCGGCGTACCGGGCGCGAAAAGTCGAACGCCGATAAGGGGACTGTCCAAGGGGATTGGCGATCGGCGCTGTGCGCTGCATCGATACTCGACGGGGTGTCGCTCGGCCCCTCCTGTGTGTTAGGAGTGGACGACGCAGCCCTGACGAGAATGAGGAGTGTTTCAGCGTGACCGTCGCAGTGGACGACCGATACGCAACCCGTGTGGCCCACGATCCAACGATCGTCGACCGCGTCGACCCTGTCGTCTGGTCCGAGGTGAACAACCCGGAACTGATCGGCTACGCCGAGGCCGGATATGCACAATTCGACAATGCCTTGAGTCCCGCAGACGTCGCCGCCTGCCTGCGTGAGATCGCCCGAATCGAAAGCGATGAATCGCTCGCGCACGATCCGCGCATCGTGCGCGAGCAAGGCTCCGCCGCAGTACGCAGCATCTTCGACATCCGCCAGCTCAGCCCTGTGGTGAGTGCCGCCGTCGAACTGTCCGGTGCTCGGCGACACGCACAGGAAATACTGGGCAGCGATGTGTACGTTCACCAGAGCCGGTTGAACTACAAGCCGGGTTTTCAGGGTGGCGCGTTCTACTGGCACTCGGATTTCGAGACGTGGCACGCAGAGGACGGGATGCCTCTGCCGCGGGCGGTGAGTGCGTCGATTTCACTCACGCACAACGAGATCTACAACGGGCCGTTGATGATCAGTCCCGGGTCCCATCGGCGATTCGTCCAATGCGTGGGCGCGACACCCGAGGCGTTCTACGAGGAATCGTTGGCTTCGACCCGACCCGACTTCGGCGTCCCCACCGAGCGCGACATCACCGCAATCGTCGACGAGTGCGGCATCGACGTCCTGACCGGTCAAGCGGGCTCGATGACGATGTTCGACTGCAACGTCCTGCATGCGTCGGCGGGAAACATCTCGCCTGTTCCGCGGGCGAACATCTTCGTCGTGTTCAACAGCATCGACAATCGTCTCCAGGAGCCGTTCTCTGGGAGCGAACCGCGCCCCGAGTATCTGGCTGCGCGCTGACGGGCCCCGAGAACGGACGTCAGTCTGCGATGTCCGAATCAGGGCATCGGAACTCGCCGTTGCTCACCCGATCGGCGAACTGCTGTGGAACTGCGTACACCAGGTAGGAGCGAAGCTTGTCGGCCAGCGCCAATCCCACCGCGCCATGGGTGGTGAGATACGCGGCCAGCATTCGGTGGTCGAAGTTCGGGGCGGTGCGCACCTGAGACAAGCTGTGCGCGGTGACGTCGACGCGGCCTTCGGTCAACTCCGCCAATCGTGCCCAGGCAGCGTCCGTGACGGCCTGGCGCAATACTGCACGGTCGATGTCGACCGGGCTCTCGCAGCGGCCGATGACGGCGTCGCACACTGCGTCACTTTCAGGTATACCGATCGCCCGGAACCTCGACCACCGCGGATCGGCCTGCACGCCGCGAGCATCACACACGCCTATCACGGCCCAGTCATAGTTCGTCGAGTCCGATCAGCCCGTCCTGGACTGCACGAGCCAACAGCGCCGCCTTGGTGGGGGCGGTTCGTCCAGCGTGGTGGTACTTGGTGCGAATGCGGCTGAGGTGGGTGTTCACCGTTCCTGGCGCGATGAACAATGCCCGCGACACCGCGGACTTCGAGTCTCTGGTGATCCACGCGATCAACACCTCGACTTCACGCGCACTCAGTCCGGGATCCGTGCGCCGGGGCCGTCGATGATCCGACCCGTCGGACATGCTGGTGGCGATACTCATGTGAATCCTTGCTGTCGAGGCGTCACGGCCTGAGCGGACGTGCGTGCTGGAGCAATGACCATGCAAGTGCAAGTGCGTCGCGGGGTCACTCCAAGGACTGAGCGTCAGCGCACTCGAGCGATAGCAAAGACTCTCTTCGTGTGCTGCGAGCTGTCCTACCCTGCCGCTACAGTGGCGGTTCGTAGGGGGCTTCGACGGGGGGCACAGTGACCAAGCGAGATGCGGCGACCGGTCAATTCATCGACGCCGGGATTCGATCGTTGATCGACAATCCCCGGCAGGTTCTCGAACGCGGACTTCGCAGCGAGGAGATCGTCAACGAGTCGGGGGCGTCACAGGCGACGTTCTTCAGAAAGTTCTCGACGAAGAGCGAGTTCGTCGACGCCGTGGTCACCGAGCTCACCGCGTCGCGGTGGCACTCCCCCGACGAGATCATGCAGGCCGTCGGCTCCGAGATCACGATCAATGCCCACGCCCTCCGTCCGACCGTGATCGCGCTGGTCGAGAAGTGGTTCCCCGCGCTGACCGACGACGCCGCGACATCGACGGAGTTTCTGGCCCGTGTCTTCGGCAACGCGCACGCTGTGAAGTCCGGCTACGACAGACGCGACCAACTGGTTCTCGCGGCATACGAAGCGGTGTTCGAACGATCCAACGCAGCGCTGCGCCGACCGTTCGCAGCGCGCACGTTTGCCGTCGCGGTCAACGCTCTGCTCGACGGGTTTCGCGCCCGTAGTGCGTTCGATCCCGCCTCGGTGACAGAAGATCTCGTTTCCGATTCGCTGCTCGCGCTGCTCGGCGCGGTAGTCGATACCACCGGGATGCACCAGCACCTCGACGACATGGTCGGCCCCATCGAGACCTTCGCCGTGCCGCGCGAAGTACCGCGCGACCCTCGCGCGGCCATCATCGCGGCAGCTCGCACCGAACTCGGCAAACGCGGCTATTTCATGACCAGGATGGACGACATCGCCGACAACGCCGGCGTACCACGAGGCGCCATGAAAAGACTGTTCCCGACGAAGCCGCACATTCTGGTCGCGGCCCTGCAGTCACGTGTCGATGCGCTGCGCGAAAGCGTCGCGGACGACATCTTGCTCGGACTGGACGAAGTGTCGATCATCGACAACTTTCTGCTCCGGTGCGCGCAGCTTGCGGCCGACGAGATCGCGTTCATGGATGCCCTCCTCGTCGCGGTCGCGCACGATACCTACGGCGAACCAGAGGGACTGCTGTCGATCAAAGAAAAGCTGAACATCCCAGCGATCATCGGACCGGTGATCCAACAGGGCCAGGACGCCGGGACGTTGGCGCTCATCGGAACGCCCGTGGACCTCGCCGCGGGGATCACAAATACGTTGCTGATGCGGTGCTTCACCAGACGCTCGGTCAGCCCCGAGGACAACGCCGCATTCATCGGCAACCTGCTACTGCGTGGTCTCGGGACCAAAGGCTGAAAGGCGCTTCGCGCATGTGCGCGGAAATACGTGTCCCACTATGTATTTCCGCGCACATGCGGCGAAGCTGCCTACATCTGCACCCCGGCGATTTCCTTTACACTGCCGTGGCCGTCGAAGGACAACTGCCGGAACGCGACCTTCTCGACGAAGAACCGGTCGTGACTGACAATGATCACCGCGCCGGGAAACGCCATCAGGGCGCGCTCGAGCACCTGAGTGCTCTGCAGGTCGAGGTGGTTGGTCGGCTCGTCGAGCACGATGACACCGGCCCCGAACAGTAGGCATTGCGCAAGTGCGACGCGCGCCTTCTGGCCGCCGGACAGCACGCCGATGCGAGTCTTGAGGTCCATTTCGGAGAACTGCAGCAGCGTCAGGAACCGGTTGACTTCCTTCTTCGTCGCCGTCAGGGCGAGACTGTCGGGCATCGCGTTCACCGAGTGGGTGACGGTGTCGTCGAGGTCCAGATCGGCGAGCACCTGGTTGTAGTAGATGAACGACGGGGCCTTCGTCTTCCATTTGATTTTGCCACTGTCGGGCTTCTCGGACTCGGTGAGGATGTCGACCAACGTGGTCTTGCCGCACCCGTTGGGGCCGGTGATGGCGATGCGGTCCCCGCGGTGGATGCTGAACGACAGGTTGTCGAAAAGTTGCTGCTCGCCATAGCTTTTCGAGATCCCAGCTATCTCGGCCAGATTGTCGTGCACATGCAATCCGCTGTAGATAGCCGTCACGACGGTATCGACCGGCCTCGGGTTCTTGCTCTTCTTGATGTTGGCGAGGCGGCGCTTCAACACCCCGGTGGGGTTCTTGACCGCTTCTTTTCGGTCGCTGATCGCTTCCTGCTCGTACGCCAGCAGTTGCTGCTCGTTGCTGAACTCGCGTTCGAGGTTCTTGAGTCGAAACTGTTTCTGCTGAACGTAATCGGAGTAGCTGCCGTCGTAGGTCTGCAGGTGGTGATTCTCGATCTCGACGATGCTGGTGACGACCTGCTCGAGAAAGGCCCGGTCGTGCGAGACGACAAGGAGGGCGCCACGGAAGTCGCGCAACCACCGCTCGAGCCAGGCGATACCTGCGACGTCGAGGAAGTTGGTCGGCTCGTCGAGCAGCAGCACGTCGGGCGCTTCGATGAGAATCTTGGCGAGCGCCGCACGGTTGCGCCAACCGCCGGACAACCGGCTCACCGGCAGCTCGCGGCGGTCGGAGTTGAACCCCAGCATCGAGAGCACGGTGTCGATGCGCTGCTGGTAGGTCCATCCGCCGCTGTTCTCCATGGCGTCGAGCAGCTCGGCTTGTCGATCGACGAGTTTGTACATCTGCTTCTCGTCGAGATCGCCGCCGAGGGCCGCTTCGACCTCGGCCAGCTCAGCCTCGATGGCATGGACCTGCGTGAACAGCGACTCCAGCTCGGCGGAGATGCTGCGATCGCCATCGAGTTCGGAGAACTGTGAGAAATAACCGATGCGCGCACCCTCGGTGACGTCGACGGTGCCGGAGTCCGGTGCTTCACGACCCAGCAGTAGTTGCAGCAAAGTCGTCTTACCGGTGCCGTTGCGGCCGATGAGCCCGATTCGATCACCGTCGGCGAGTTTGAAGAACACCTCGCGCAACATCACCTTCTGGTCATATCCCTTGGCGACGTCGTTCAGGCGAATCCAACTCAACGAAAAACAACTCCTGGGAATGAGGGGCGGGGCCCGCTCACTCTAGCGGTGACGGCGGCTCCGCCACATGTGCGCGGAAATACATAGCCCGCTATGTATTTCCGTGCACATGCGTGGAGCGCCTCTGCTCACTAACAGAACGAATGGTATGAATGGACGACCCGGCGACGGCCGCCGGTGCGGTCGACGCGAGAGAGGATCATGGTCGAGAACGAAACGCCACCTCGACACGATGCGGTGATGACGGCACTGGTCATCGTATCGATAGTGGCCACCGGCATCATTTTCGCCGGTCTCACGGCCACACCCGAAGAACCCGAATTGACGGTGCAGCCCACCACGACCACACCCCTGCCGCCTCCACCGCAAGAGGAGGAGTACATCCTCGTCACGCCCGAGGTGGCCTACCCGACCGAGATTCCAGGTTGCGATTCCGTCGAGGAACCCGCCGAACCGGTGTACTCCAGCTACATGAGTGACGGCCTCGCGTCGTACGACAACCCCATTGCCCCGTGGTTCAGCGGCCCCAAGGCCCACCTGATGTCGAAAGCTCTGCTCGCTTCGCTGCCATCCGATCTCGAATTCGAGGACGGCCGCATTCCGTACTTCGATCCGATTCCCGTGTACGAGGATGCCGATTTCACGATCGACTCGACCAACGCCTACGGAACGATCGGCCTGGACGACGGGTCGGGATACCTGAGCGTCGGCGTCGCGCAGTTCTCGGAGGAGATACCACCCTGCCTCGCAGGGACTCTCGACGAACGCCGCACCCAGTCCGATGGGACGGTCGTCGACATCCACACCACGTGGCAGGAAGTCAACGGCGAACGCACCTCGACCCGCAGCGCCATCGCCTATCTGACCGACGGATCGCAAGTGTCGGCCTACACCTCCGCGATAGGCGACGCGGATGCGGTGCCCCTGTCCGTCGACGAGCTCGTCCGCATCGTCACCTACCCAGGGCTCGATACATCCACCGCTCCCCCTCCCGGGACGCCGGGGAACTCGATGGAATGCACTCCATACGGGACGGACACGACGAGAAAACTCTCACCCGACGACATCGAGACGCTCAATCGCGCTCTGCAGCAGGCTGCTACGGGTGGGCTGGCTCCGTCTCCGCCACTCGGCGCGTTGCGCACGAGCTCGTGGGGTGACGGCTTGTGTCAAGTGGTGAACAGCGCCGCAGGCGCGTTGACCGTATCGGTTGGAGGCGCTCCGAAACCCGATGCCCCCGATCCGGATGCGCCCGTGCCCGTCAGCGGTCCGTATGGCGGTGGCACAACCATTTCGGTTCCGACCCCGTCGGGGCTGGGAATCACGGTCACGACGGATGACTCTTGGGATCCGGCCAACCTCGAACGGATCGCAATGACACCCGGGTTGGACATTCCATGAAACCAGGTACACAACTGGCGGTGGCCGCCGTTGTCGCGGTCGTGACCGTGTCAGGGGCGGCTGTCGTACTGACAAAAGACCGGACGACGACGATCAAACGCATCACCGACGCCTCCGCTGCCGCCCCAGGTCTGGCGTGGTCGGTAGACGTGTCCGCGAGCGGTCTCGACGGCGCCGTATTTGCCGATCCGCGCACCGGTTCGATGTTCTCGTGGGGCGCCAACTCCATACGCATCGACGAACTACTCCTGACGCTGGCAGTTGTCCCCGATGACCTGACGACGTCCAACGCAGTGATGCTGGCGATCGACGCGGACACCGGCGGCGTGCGTTGGAGGGCGCCGGCCGTCGACCTTGCTGCTTGCGCGGAGGAACCTCTGGACGGCCAGCTCGTCTGCCAGGTACCGTCGTTCGGCGAGAGACCGGGATTGACGACGTTCGACCTCGAGACGGGCACCTCTCGGCACTTCGACACCGACCCCTATCTCTTTGCGACCACCGTGGCGAACGGCAGTCTCTACCTGGCCGAAGGCAGTCTCGAAGACGCCGATGTGCGGCTGCACCGCGGAACGCTCGAGGATTACGACGCCGACTGGAGCGTCCCGCTCGACGTGCGGGGAAGCTGGGAGGAGCAGTACGCCGACCAGCTGAAAGTCGGCCCGGAAACCGGGCATTTGGATCTCACCGGAAGTTTCACCACATTCGACGCACAGACCGGAACAGGGCTGTGGTCGACCGACGTCCTCGACGACTGCGTGATCGCGCAGTACAGAACTGCCGGCGACCTTGCCGTTGCAACCAACTTCGACTGCGATGGAAGCTCTTCCGATGTCACGGGGACAACTGCCTATTCGGGCGACGGTGAAGTTCTGGCCACGTACGAAGGCCCCGCCGAGCACTACCTCGCCGTCGACGAACCCGCAGACGCGTCGGTGCCTGTTGTTCTCGGCGACACTGCTTTCGACCGCGCCACCGGCGAAGAACTGTGGAGCAGCGAGTTGCTCGTCTTCGATCGGCCGGCGGACGAATGGAACGAGGCTCGAACCGTCGGTACGTTGACCGCGGTGGTCGACCATATCGGCATCGCGTCGTGCGAGCAGCAGACAGTTGGCATCGACCTTCACTCGGGCGAGCAACTGTGGACCTCCGAAGACAGAATCGGCTCGATCCTCGCTCGCGACGGTGACGCTGTACTCATATCCAAAAACGGCGAGCTCTCTGCTGTCGACGTCCGAACCGGCACGCAACTGTGGTCCGCCGAGTTCTCGAACATGCTGGCCGAGGAGTCGACCTCGATGGATACCTACGTCGACGGCGGTGACGGTACCTACTTCCTGCAAACGGGGTCGGCGCTGGCGCGGCTCGATCCCTTGCCGGGCTGAATCGCCGTTCCGGCTACTATGACGCACAGCATAGAACCGCCGATCAGCCCGGGAGAGCAATGACCGACACCACAGCGCGACACCCCTTCGACGACGCGCTCGAGCTCGAGACCTTGAGCCCGGGCCTCTACCTGGGCCGCACCTCGGCCCCGTACAACAACATGGTCGGCCCGTTCGGCGGGCTCACGGCGGCGACGTTCTTGCGGGCGATCGAGCGGCACCCGGACCATCTGGGCGATCCGGTGTCGCTGACGATCAACTTCGCCGGCCCGGTCACCGAGGGTGAGTTCGAAATCTCCACGCGCGCGGTGCGCACCAATCGCAGCAACCAGCACTGGTATCTCGAACTCAGCCAGGACGGTGTGGTCGCGACTACCGCCACCGCGGTATTCGGAACGCGTCGCGAGACCTGGAACGACGCGGAGGCCTCACCACCTTCGGTCCCTGCTCCGTCCGAGGTCAAGGCCGGCGGATTCCCGGACTTCATCGCCTGGGCCCGCAACTACGAGATGCGTTTCACTGCTGGAGCATTGAACGAGGAGGAGTCCGCCGACTCCACCATTTTACTGTGGGTGCGCGACTTTCCGTCACGAGCACTCGATTTCGCATCCCTCACATCGATGTGCGACATCTTCTACCCACGCATCTTTCAGCGCCGCGGCAAATACGTTCCCGCAGGCACCATTTCGCTGACCATCCACTATTTCGCCACCTCCGAGGACCTCGCGAAGCAGGCCGACTCCTACGTGCTCGCTCACGCTCACTCGCGTCGCTTCAACCGGGGCTACTTCGACCAGTCGGCCGAGCTTTGGGGCAGCGACGAATCACTCCTGGCCACCAGCCACCAGGTGGTGTACTACAAGGACTGATCAGGGAGGAGACACTGCGTGGCGAACACGCGGCCCCACTCGGGGCCGTGTCCTTCTCGGCCTATCGACGACGGGATCGCCCCGATGAGCACGAGGAAGTCCAGGGTCGGGCGAGCCAGGTACTGCGGCGACCTGGCTTCGCGCGGAGGCACGTTCCATCCGATCAGCTGCATGGACTCGAGCATCATCGGATTCCGATCACTCTGATCGCCCCCCGCAGCCACGGACGCGAGCAAGAGAAGCCCGGCGTCGAGCTCATAGTCCTGAGCGCCTGTTGGCATTCTCGACGCCGCCCGTCTCCACAAACCGACGGGATCGTCGACGAGCTTCTTTCCATCGCGCGTCAGAAGCAGTCGTCCCTTCAGCACCTTAACCAGACCGAGTTGCTTGACGGCGTGACGAAGCCAGTGAACGGGTTGCTGGTCGACCTCGCGGTTCGAGTTCCCCATCCACTCGCGAGCCCATTCGAGCTCATTCCTGATCGCGGCCACCTCTTTCGGCGGCAGGTAACCGGCAGCCGTGAGCTTCACTCCGTCCTCGCCGATGCGAGCGAGAAACCACATCAGTTTCTCCATAGCCACCGAAGCGACAACGGGGTCGATATCGGCGTTGTCGAAATCTACGCGGGCAAGCATTTTTCCTAGCTGGACGTGATAGTTCAGCGGTGCCCGCTCGAACAACGCCGCGAGCATAGGAGCGCGGTCTCGTACCGTGAACTCCAGTCGAGTCAGCGCTCGCCTGGCGTCGATCCTCTCGTTCGCCTCGGCCACAGAGAACCGGTCGAGGTCGCGGTCGCCGAGCCATCCGACGATATCCAGATGCTCAGGGTGATTCACATCGGCCATGGCCGCGCGTACCTCACCGTAGCCGTGCGCCCCGCCACAATCCTCGGGTGGGCAAGCCCCCTCGCCACCCAGGCAGGTTGCGGAGGTAGCGCCCTGCCCAACCCCGTCGACAATCAGTCGGTGGCCCCAACTGTCCCCGAAGTCGTACTCGTAGCCGAGGCTGTCCCCAACCTCGCTGAGCAAATCCCCGACGCGAAAGTCGTCCTCACACAGTCCGGTGCCGTCGTCGTCTTCATCGAGTGAGAAACGCATCTCATATCGCTGTCCGTCACCAAATGACTGCTCACCGGCGAAGAACATATGGAGATGCCGATTCTCCCAGCCCATGACGTCCTGAATGACGTCGTGGAGCTCGGGCAACAACATGTCCGACGGCACTTCGACGAGCCGCCAGACCTGCGGCGTCACGTCGTCGAGCGTGATCTTGATCGTCAGGGATACACCGTCGTCAGTCATTGCCACGATCATAAATGCGACATAGCCGGCCCGTGCAGAGCCAGGCTCGAACCGGAGCGAATGTCACCTTCGGTCACTTTCGCCGCAGCGAATGGCGCACCCGGTCACTCAGAGTGTGCGAATGGCGCATTCGGTCACCCAGGAGCCGGGCGCATTCGGTCACCCAGGAGCCAAGTGATTCTGTCCGACAATTGCTCAGCCGACGGCGATGAGCGCGTCGTCGGGCGGTGTCTGGACGGCAGGCGGTCGTCCGGACATGAGGTCCAGAACCACCTTGGGCCGGGCGAGCCATTCGCGTCCGAAGTTGCGCGCCAGAGCCATCGGGTTACAGTCGCACTCGGCGTCGACTCCGTGGGCGTCGATGCCCGCGTCCCGGCACAGGGCGACCGCACGCGAGACGTGCAACCCTTGACTGACCACCAGTGCATCGGTGACGCCGAATGTTTCGGCTGCTCGAACGCAGGAATCGTAGGTGTCGAGTCCATAATCGTCTCCGACGATGATGCTGCTGTCGATGCCCGCGTCGACGAGATAGTCAGTCATGGCGGCAATTTCGTTGCCGGATGCCCCGTTCGCGTCACCGGACACCAAAATGGCCTGCGCCCGCCCTGATTCGACCAGGTCGACTGCTGCGTCGAGCCGTCCGGTCAGGTACTTCATCGGCTTGCCGTCGCGAACCTGCGATCCCAGGACGAGCACGACCGGAGCTTCCGGTGCGTCGGCGACCTCATGGACCCGTCCGTACGATTCGTACGCCACCCAGCCGGCCGAGCCGAGCACGACGGCCAGCACGAGCGCAACACCGGCACCGACGAGACGTACAAGCTTTCCTCCCACACTTCTCACGAGCGGGAACCCTACGGGGACGCATTGTGAGTGCTCTGTGAGTGTTCTGTGAAACAGAATTCCGTAGTGTGGCTAATGTGATGCACGGCACATGCAATGATCGGACCCGAGGAGTGGCACACACATGAAAAGCACCATGCAAGACACCCCGATGTCGATCGGCCAGCTCGTTCGGTTCGGGACGTCCATTCATTCGTCGGCCGAGATCATCACCTGGGGCGACAACGGCCCGACGACGGTGACCTTCGGTGAACTGGGCAAGCGGGCCGCCCAACTCGCACACGGGCTCCGATCCATCGGAATCGACGACGATCAGCGCGTCGCGACGTTCATGTGGAACAACTCGGCGCACATGGAGGCGTACATGGCGGTGCCCGCGATGGGCGCTGTACTGCACACACTCAACATCCGCCTGTTTCCGGAGCAGTTGACCTATATCGCCGAGCACGCCGAGGACCGCGTGATCATCGCCGACGCGAGCCTGCTCCCCCTCCTCACGCCGCTGCTACCGACGATGACGACCGTCCGGCACCTGATCGTCGTCGGCGCCGATCCGTTGGATGTGCAGGCGCCGGACGGCATCCAGGTTCTGGGTTACGAGGGCCTCCTGGCGGGCAACCCCGAGGAGTTCGACTGGCCCGAGCTCGACGAAACATCCGCTGCAGCAATGTGTTACACCTCCGGTACGACGGGCGACCCGAAGGGCGTCGTGTACTCGCACCGCTCCATCTGGCTACACTCGATGCAGGCGTGCATGACGGACGCCATGGCCATCGCCCAGTCCGACAAGGTCCTCGCCATCGTGCCGATGTTTCATGCGATGTCATGGGGTCTGCCGTACGCGGCCCTGATGGTCGGCGCGTCGATCATCATGCCGGACAAATACTTACAGCCGGCACCTCTGGCGAAAATGATCGAGACGCTGCGCCCGACGGCTGCGGCTGCGGTTCCGACCATCTGGCAGGCACTGCACACACATCTCGCCGAGCATCCAGTCGACTTGTCGTGCCTGCGCGACGTGGTCGTCGGCGGGAGCGCATGCCCACCGAGTCTGATGCTCGCCTTCCACGAGGAGTACGGCGTGCACATCACCCAGGCGTGGGGGATGACCGAGACATCCCCGCTGGGCACCTCGGGGCGTCCCGACGCCGGACTCTCCCCCGAGGACGAGTTCGACCTCCGTTGCACGCAGGGACGATTCGTCGCCGCAGTGCGCGCCCGAATCGTCGACGATGCAGGTAAGGAACTGCCGTGGGACGGCGAGCACGTCGGCGAACTCGAGGTACGTGGTCCCTGGATCACCGGAAGTTACTACCGCGACGACGCATCGGACAAGTTCGACGACGGTTGGCTGCGGACCGGTGACGTCGGCACCATCTCCCCCGGCGGATACCTGAAGCTCACCGACAGGTCCAAGGACATCATCAAGTCCGGTGGCGAGTGGATCTCCTCGGTCGAACTGGAGAACCACGTGATGGCGCACCCTGATGTACGCGAAGCCGCTGTCATCGGTGTGCCGGATCAGAAGTGGGACGAGCGACCCCTGGTCGCCGTCGTGGCAAAGGACGGCGCCGAGGTATCGGCGGATGAACTACGCGAGTTCCTGGTCGGACGCGTCGCCCACTGGCAGCTCCCCGAGCGTTGGACCTTCATCGACGAGGTTCCCAAGACCAGCGTCGGGAAGTACGACAAGAAGCGTCTGCGCAGCTCACACGCCGACGGAGGGCTGAACGTCATCGAGCTGGTGTGAGGGCTGAACTGCCGGCTTCACGGGCGGATGTTCACCAATCGTTCCGCGGCGGCCTCGGTGCCGAGTTCGACCCTGGCCGCCGGATAGTCGATGTAGAACCGTATCCACTGCGCCAGGACCATCGGGTGGACATCGAAGCGCCGGCAGTCGAGTTCGATTGTGGGTGCGGTGTTCAACGATTCGAGCTGCCACACGAAATTGGTCGTGTTGCGCCGGTGGAGCATGTCGGTGTTGACGCTGATGAAGACCTTTGGATCGTTCGCCGGAGGCAACGAGACTGCGACGACGCCACTCCATGGCACCTCTGCCTCGCAGGACCACCCGCGGAAACGGATACCCTCGTGGCTCAGCGAGACCCATCCATTTCGTGTTGCGCCTGTTGCCACCGGGAACAAGAAGCCGACTACGAACAGTGTCCCTACCCCGAGAGCGTGGTAGACGTAGCCGCCCACGGCGACCGCAAACCCTGTAGCCATGATGACGACCGACACGACCGCGGTGCACAGTAGAACCAGGGTCGACTTGTTCTGACGCACAGTAGACCGGTCGACGTAGCGGCGTACGGACTCCCCTACCGTGGTCGACGGCAGAAAACTCCACCTGAACATGCACGCTGTGATCCACATCCCGGCGAAGCCGCACACGGATGCGACGAACGCCCAGTTGCCGAGCATGAGGGCTCCAACCAAAACGAAAATGGAAAGAAACACCATCGTGCCGGCAACTACGGTGAGGAAGATCAAGCCCCTCTTGGACAGCTCATAAGTGGGACTGCCGATACGCCACAGGTCAGAAGATCGCATCCCACACCCCCGTCGCCAGTTCGCCAATCGCCGCACCCGTATCGGCTACCGCGGCCGCCCCAGCCAGGACCGACGCACCGAACCCCAGGCCACCCGACACAATTGCCCTGTCTACCGGCTTGCCGTTGTAGATGTCGTAGGCAATCCCAGCTACCGCGAGACCACCGTTCAGTCGTCCTGCGATTCGCCCGGCGTTCGATTCGCCCGGCGTTCGATTCGACTTTCTTCGCGGTATCGAGCAAGTCTTCTGCGTCTTGCGCCGTTGTTCGCGCCCAGTCGAAGTCACGGTAGATCTGTGAGGCCGGCGTTCCGGGCGGGGCAGACCGCGCTAGATCCAGATACCGGGCGGACTCGCGCGCCAAGAATGCGGCGTGTCCTGTCATCCTCCGACCAAGTCCGGTTCCGCAGGCTCGATCAGACTCGCGCCACCCCGGCAAACACCCCGGTCACGAACCCTCCACCTGAGGCGCGGGGATGGGCCCACGCTGCGTATCTATCCAGGCAGTCAATGCGTCACCCGCACAGTCGATCAGGCGCTGCCGGTCCATGTGGGGCTCGCGTTTCACGCCGATTCGCATGGCCGCAGCGAAACCCACCGTGACGCCGATGTACGACAGTTCCGACACTTCGGTGTCCGACAGATCGGGGCGGTGATACGCCAGGAAGTGCTGGCCGAGGCGCATCAACTGACCCTCGACCTCGGGAAGTATGTTGCCCTGCAAGCCCATCGGCACTTCGTTCGCAAGCGCATTGATGATGGCCTCATTGCGTTCGACTGCTTCGACGAGAAGCGCGAAGAGCTGACGAACTGCAACCGTCGGCTCGAACGACAACGAAGAAGTCACTACCCCGGTGAGTTCTTTGGTCATCTCCGCGCTGGTGCGGTCGCGGAGCGCGATAAGCAGTTCGTTCTTGTCTGCAAAGTATCGGTAGACCGTGCCTATCCCGATTCCTGCCTCGGAGGCGATCCGATTTGTCGTCAGACCGATGTAACCGTTGCGGACCAAAAGCCGAGCTGCTGTGTCCAGAATCTTCTCGATCGTGGCTTGGGAGCGTTGCTGGACGGGCTTGTAGCGTGCTGAACTGGGCATAGTCCCAGACCATCAGCTTGTGCGACCGATGTCAATAACCGAGTTGAAGGTGAGCATAATTCAGCAATAGCCTTGGACATGATCTCGGTCACACTACCGGCCGACCATGGACGAACGAGGGAGACGAAGCCATTTCAACGTCGACATCGAAGCCGGCCCGAGACCCAGTCGGCGCGCGCCACCCATCCGATTACTACTACCGGCCCGGCATGCCGCTGAGGCCGTGGCCGGAGCGGTCGACCGAGAGTCATGAACTGTGGGACGCATCGCGCCGCCGCTTCGTCGAGCCGAAGGTCGCGCAAACCCGTCTTTCGTCGCCGTCACCGTTGATCGACCTGGTGGCCGATCATCAATGGCAGGGCGACGAACTGATGGACGACGTGGTGCGCGCATTTCGCCGCATCGGAATGTCCGAAGGCCGGCGGATGCTCGAACGAGCGTTGGACAACGGAATCGGTGCAGTGGCAGATCCGCCGCCGGAGCTCGAGCGACTGTTCGCCAGCCTCGACAACCCACCCGCGTGGCACGATCCGGAGCGGTGGGAACGTGGGCGCCGACTGTGGATCAGCGCGTCGTTCGCAGGCAAGACGGGTATGGCAGTGATGGACGCGCTTGCGACCTTCGTCGGCAATGACGTATCGACCGCAACAGGTACAACACGCCGGTTCATCAACGACTATCAGAGGCGAATGTTCGAGAGCTACACCTGGTTCTGGAATGTCACTCGTGCGAGCGCCATGGATCGGTACTCGCCGATCTTCAAAGACACCGTGAAAGTCCGCTTGATGCATTCTCAGGTCCGAGCTGGACTCCGAAGATCCTGGAAGCCAGAAAGTTTCGAGCGTGACGGCTGCCCGATCTCCTGCACCGCGATGCTGATGGGCGCGATCTCGTTCGGCCTCCTGCCGATGCTCGTCGATCAAGGACACGGCCGCAAATACTCACAGTCCGATCTGGACGACGCGTGGATCTACTGGGCACACATCACATACGTATTCGGCGTCAGCGAGGACGTCATTCCGACCACCGCGAACGACGCTGTCGAGGTACTCAACCACTACCTGCCATATACCGGTGGCCCAACCGAGGCGACCGCAGAGATGTCCGAGGCGGCCGCGGCCAACCTGTCCGACCAGAACGGTCAACTGACGCGAAAGGGCAGCCTGATAGCTGGGCCACTGCTCGGCTTGATGGCCTACTTCGGTGGTGAACCCGCAGTGCGCGCCCTCATCGCGACCACGCCGGCGCACGACATCTCGATCAGTCGGTGGGTGCAGTTGATCGGTGCAATAGCCACGTTCAATGTCTGGTTGAACAGAGTTGCCGATACTCTGCCGTTCGAGGACGCACGCCTCCGTCGGCGTGCCCGCAGGGGTGACCGCTTCTGGCGCATCAATGTCCTGACGTCCCGAGCTGCCGCCAAACGCAAGGGAATTCTGACTACGCCGTACGACCACCATGACGCCACGCCGTCGACACCGGTTGGGTGCCCAATTCGCTGAACACTCGGCGTTTGTGCAGATAGGCTGCGCTGCAGGTCCATTCACTTGACCGATGAGAACGGAGATGGTCATCGAATCACTCGTGTCGCAGGCCGCGCCCGCTCGTCGTTCCGAGGGAAAAGCGCTGGACCGCAACCGTTCGAACCGTGTTACGTCGAGCGTCGGAACTTTCGGTCGGACCATGCGAATGGGTGCAGAGGCGACCATGGTCGGGCTCGAAGACTTGGTGCGGATGCGCTTCCAATGGCGCGAAACCCTGTCTCAAGCATGGTTTTTCATCACTGTCACCGCGATTCCGGGAATACTGATGGCGGTGCCGTTCGGGGTGATCGTCTCGGTTCAAGTCGGCAACTTGGTGCACGAGTTGGGCGCGAACTCGCTGATCGGCGCGGCCGGCGGACTCGGGGTGATCAAGCAGGGGGCACCGATGGCAACCGGGCTCCTGCTCGGCGGTGCCGGTGCCGCAGCCATCGCAGCCGACCTCGGTGCACGGACGATCCGCGACGAGGTCGACGCGATGCGCGTGATGGGCATAAACCCGGTACAGCGGCTCGTCGTTCCGAGAATTGCCGCGATGCTGATCGTCGCACCCCTGCTGAACATTTTGATCATCACAGTCGGCATCGTTGCCGGCTACGTCGTCGCCATCGCGGCTCTCGATGTCACACCGGGAAGCTACTGGGAGTCGTTCGGCGCGTTCACCACATCGATAGATGTGTGGGTCTCGCTCGGAAAATCGCTCCTCTTCGGGTTCCTCGTCGTCATCGTGGCGTGTCAGCGCGGGTTGGAGGCCAAGGGTGGGCCGCGCGGTGTCGCCGACGGCGTGAACGCTGCCGTCATCTTGTCCGTCGTATCGATCGCTGTGATCAACACCGCGGTCACGCAGGTGGTCACCATGTTCTTCCCGGTACGGCTGGCGTGATGGCAGCATCTACCTATAGTCCGCCACTGCTCCGGCCCTTGGCATGGCTACGCCGCAAGGTTCGTCCGATGTCACCGATCGACAATGCGGGCTTCGTGTTGGCGTTCGCGTGGCAGGTGCTCTCGTCTATCCCGTTGACGCTGAGAAAGTATCGCTCCCAAACGATGCTGCAGGTGACAGACATGACGTGGGGGCGCGGCTCGGTTCTCGTCGGCGGCGGCACGGCAGTAGTGATGGTTGTGATGGGTGCTGCGGTGGGCGCGTCGATCGGTATCGAGGCCTACAGCGCATTGAACTTGGTTTCGCTCGGTCAGCTCAGTGGCGTCATCTCGGCATTCGCCAATACCCGCGAACTCGCCCCGATCGCTGCGGGTGTGGGCTTCGCTGCCCAGGCAGGCTGCCGGATGACAGCCGAGATCGGGTCGATGCGGATCTCGGAGGAGATCGACGCCATCGAATCGCTGGGCGTGCGGTCGGTGCCGTTCGTGGTCACCACCCGAGTCATCGCCGGGGTCGTGGCGATCGTGCCGACATTCCTCATTGCGCTGATCGTCAGCTATGTCGCTTGCGCTGCGGTTGTCGTCTCGGTTCACGGCGCACCCAGCGGCGTCTACGACCACTACTTCACCCAGTTCGTCGTGAGCTGGGACGTCATCGCGGCAGTTGTCAAAGTGACTGTGTTTGCGATTGCGGTCATCATCATCCATTGCTACCAAGGCTATTTCGCCACTGGCGGGCCCGAAGGGGTCGGTATGGCATCGGGACGCGCAATCCGTGCCAGCCTGGTCGCGATCATCACCCTCGACATGATTCTCACCATCACTCTGTGGGGTCTCACCTCCCCCGTCGTCTTCTCCGGATAGGTGCAATGCCAACTTACGGATTACCAGGCGTCGCCGTCGGCCTCCGCGGTGCGCGGGCCACCGGCATCGTCGCCCTGACGGTTGTCGTCGTTCTCGCCGTCGGCTGGCGGCTCGCCCCAACCGGGACAGATCCGAACCGGCTCACCGTCGAGTTGCTCACGGACCACATCGGAACCGGCATCGACAGTGGAAGCGATGTACGTCTCGACGGAGTCAAGGTCGGGGCCGTCGCTTCGACCGGTGTCGCCGATGGTGGTTGGCAAAGCATCGAGCTAGAGTTGGACCAATCCCAGATCCTCGGTCTCACCGACACTCTGAGCGTCGACTTCGCCCCAGGCAACCTTTTCGGCGTCAGCGAAATCCAATTGCACCCGGCGAGCGGCGGAGAAATGGTCGTCGACGGTTCGGTCATCGATCTCACCGGCAATGCACGGGACCGTGTCGACGACGCCACAATCTCCACCGTGCTCAGTTCACTCGGCGAGTTCACAACCGGGGTGCTGACACCGCAACTCACGGAAGTGTTGCGCAGAATCGACATCGGCGCGACTGCTTTCACTCCTCTGTTCCAAGCGATCATCGACATGATACGAGTAGTGGCCGACACGCAGCATCATCCCGCACCATTCCTGCTCCGCGAGTATGGATCTGCGCTGGGCGGGCTGCCGTGGACAGTAGACGGCGGCATCCAAATGCTGTACACGGCCTACGATTCCGAGTACATGAAGTCGGCAGACAACCGGACGAAGTTCGACGCCACGAGCTCGATGCTCAAGGACGATCTGATTCCGGCCCTTGTCCCGGTCCTGACTACTGCCCAGCCTCACTTCAACGGGCTCACCGACCAAATCGCCCCGATCCTGGACGTAATCGCATCCACCGTTCCGTCGCCGCAGAGTACAGGCCGCGACCTCGGTGTGCTGCTGACTCAACTGGACAGCAAGTTCCATGACACGCCGCACGGCCCCGTCGTCGATTTCTCGGTCGACCTGCGCGGGATCCCCGCGCTCTCTGGTCCGTTGCAGGGCGCCCTGCCTGCAGGAACCGATGGTGCGCGATGATGACCGTCCCCAAGCTCATGACACGGTTGGGCATCTTCACCGCCGTGATGATCATGTTGCTGGCCTTGGTGTTCCAGTTGATCGACCGGCCGGTCAGAGGACACACCGATCAGTACTCTGCGCTGTTCACCGACGCGAACGGGCTCAAAGCCGGCGACGACGTTCGGATGTACGGCGTCAGAGTTGGGAAAGTGTCCGGACTCGAACTCGACGGCACGTTGGCGCTCGTCACGTTCACCGCAGAAGGCGACCGGCCGATCTTCACGAACAGCACACTGGCAATCAGGTACCAGAACCTCACCGGCCTGCGCTACCTCGATGTACAGCAACCTACCGATCCCGCCCACGAGCAACATCCCGGCGAGACGATCACCACGGACAACACCGTTCCGGCGTTCGACATCACAACCCTGTTCAACGGGCTGCAACCAGTGCTGGCAACGCTGACCCCGGATGACCTCAATCAACTGACCGGAAATCTACTGGCGGTCGTCGAAGGAGACGACACCCGGGTCGGTTCGGCGTTGGCAGGTATCCAAGACCTCACCGACCACTACGTCACCGACAGGCAAGCCGTCGTCTCGACTCTGGTGCACAACCTCGGCCAGGTGGTCGATCACCTCGGCGGCAAGTCCGGCAATGCCATGCGTTTGCTCACCCAGATGACTGCAGTATTCGGGACCCTCGCGGACCGCATCGGCGGACTCATCGACTTCGCGTTGACCATTCGCCCCGTCCTTTATCCGCTGCAGAGCATGCTGAACACCGTCGGACTCACCGGCGACCCGAATGCAAACCTCGACAATGTGCTACGCACCGCCATTCCGGATTCGGCAGCTGCTGCCGATACCCTCGGCCGGTTGCCCGGGTTGATTCAGGGTCTGGCAGCAGCGGTACCCGCTCCGGGAGCAGACGTGAGCACCGAATGCTCGAATGGTGCTGTGCAGGCCCCTAAGGCGCTGGAGATCCTGCTCCAGGAACAAAGGATCGCCCTGTGCAACCAGTGAAGATGTCGAGGTGGCGGTTCTCACGACACGCGAGTAGTCGGTCCGAGGCCGGCCGCCGCCGCTCCGACGTTCGGTTGGGGATGATGGGCATTGTCGCGGTGGTGGTTCTGCTGGCAGCAGTGGGAGTCGTGTCGGTGGTGCGAACAGGTGAAACGACATACACAGCAGAACTCGCCGACGCCGGATCGGTGCGCGCCGATGACGATGTCCGGGTCGCCGGCATCACGGTCGGCAAGGTCGAATCCATCACCTTGCGGCCAGACCACGTCGAGATGAGTTTCACGGTGAAAGACGGTGTGTTCATCGGCGACGCAACCTCACTCGAGGTGCGGATGCTCACCATCGTCGGTGGTCATTACCTGGCGGTACTGCCGGCGGGGACCAAGCCGCTCGCTCACGCAACGATTCCCCGAGATCGCGTGATCCTGCCGTACAACCTCCCTCAGCTCTTTCAGGATGCCGTGCGGCCGATGGATGAGTTGGAGGGCGACACAGTGCGAATCAGCCTGGACTCGGTGGCGTCGAAGTTGAGCGAGAACCCGCAGTCGCCCCGTGCACTGCTCACTGCGCTGGACAAAATCACAAGCATCATCGAACAGCAGAACGACGATGTATCGCGAACGCTGGACTTGGCCAACGAGTACACGTCCGCGCTCAACCAGAACCTGGACGTCGTCGCGCATCTGATCGACAAGCTGAACCTGCTCGAGACACTCATCCAGGACAACAAGGCCGAGGTGAGCGTGGCACTGCGCCTCGTGGCCGATACCCTGCACGCACTCGCCCCGGTCGGGCGGGCGTGGCAATCGACGTTGAAGCCCCAGGCACAGTTACTGGCAGACGCGATTCCCGAGCTCGACGAGCTCGGGAAGAAGCTCGGCGCGATACTCGACGCCGTGCACTCGTTGCAGCAGCGATTGAACCCGCTGATTGCAGACGGAGGGGTCGTCGTTGTTCCCGCAGCTCCGTGTGTTCCAGTTCCGGGAAGGACATGCTGATGATCGACAACCTGTTTCGGTCCCGGAGGTTCCTTACCGCAGCAACGATCGTGACGGTGGTTGCTGCCGTGGTAGTCGGACTCAAAGTGTTCGATCCGACCCCGGACATGCGCGGCTACTGCGCGCTGATGCCGGACAGCATCGGCTTGTTCGAGGGTAGCGCGGTGTCGATCATGGGCGTCAACATCGGTTCGGTGACGTCGATTGCACCCCAAGGTGCGTCGTCCCGCGTCGACTTCGATATTCCAGCGGACCGTAAACTGCCGACAGATGTTGGCGCAACCACCGTCGCGGACTCGCTCATTGCCGATCGCAGGCTTGCAGTGATCGGCAACGAACCTGCCGGTTCAGGATGGGACTCGTCGAATTGCATCGACAAGACGGTCACCCCCAAAAGCCTGACGCAAACGTTCACTGCTCTGGCGCAGTTGGCCGACGAATTGAACGGCCAAGGCGATCCAGAAAGCGACAACCAGATCGCCGACGGCATTGCAGCACTGAATAACTCGACATCGGGTACATCCGAGCAGATCAATCGAATCGTCCACCAACTCGGAGCTGCGCTCGACTCACCTGACGCCGCCATAGCCGATATCGGCGACCTGATCGACACCCTTGCAGAACTGGCGCACAGCGCCAGGAACGGATGGGGCGACGTCAGGTTGATGGTGACCCGGCTGACCGAGGAATTCGAAGCGGCCACCAGACTGGCGATCCCACCGATAGTCGAGATCATGGACGCGCTCCACGATGTCCTTCCTGCTGCCAACGACCTTACGAGGATGTTCGGCACGCCACTGCTCAACAGTCTCGACGCACATCAAGACCTGCCGCGGCTGATCACCGCCGGCGTCGCCGATCTGTCCGATATCGTCGCAATGCTTCCGGCGATATCCAGCGCCTTCACCAGCTCTCTCGACCCGGAAACTCATAGGGTTTCACTCACATACGCACCGCCGCGTGTCGCGATACCCGAGCAGAACGCCGCACAGGTGTGTGCCGCACTCGATACTCTCGCTCGTCGTGGATGCCCGGACGAGTCTGGCGGGTTGGTCGATATACCGCTCGAGCGGTTGTTGTTCGACGTGGTCGGTGCCCGATGATGCGAGCGAGATTTCGTCGCACTACCGTCGGGGTCGCAATCCTGGTTGCCGTGAGCGGCTGTTCGTTCGACCCCGCAACGGTGCGCGTACCTGGAACTACAGTCTCCAACGAGAATTATTCGCTGACAATCGAGTTCGCGAACGTGCTCAACCTCCCACGTGGGGCCAAGGTCATCGCCGACGGAGTCGAGGTCGGTAATCTCGTCGACCTGACGATCATCGACCCGGAGGCCGCATCCGGACCGGCGGGGGCGCCGCGCGCCGGCTACATCGTCGCCGAAGTCGCGATCGAGGAGTCGACGCGGATACCGGTTGTCACTCGCGCCGAGTTGCGTCAGGCCACTCCGCTCGGCGACGTTCACATCGCGTTGATTTCTCCACCAGACGACAGGGGGCCGATGTTGGCCGATGGGGCAAACATCCCCATCGCGCAGACCGCGTTGGCACCGCAGGTGGAGGACACCATGGCTGGTCTCGCCAGCATGGTTGGCGGCGGAGCCGTCAACAGTTTCCAGAACACAGTGCGCCAGATGAACTCGGTTCTCCCGGCAGACACCGCCGAGACTGCACGCATCTTCAGCGTTGTGGAGAACGATCTCGCCGCACTGGGTGAGGACGTTGAATCGGTCGACTCGATCTTGGACGGGCTCGGCGCCAATGCCACCATGGTGCTGCAGGATCAAGACATGCTGGGGCCGCTACTGACCGACTACGGAGTCCAGCACACCACCGACGTCGTCACCTCCACTGTTGGTGTCATGTTGATTCTTGCCGGGCTCGCGCCGGTCGCGCACAATTCGCTCTGGCTCGCCCCGCTCGTTCAATCGCTCGACCGCACCGGTAAAGCCGTTGTACCCATGCTATTTTCCGCGAATCCGCTCGACTCGAGCCAGCCGTCGAACGCAAGCAAGTTGAACGACTTCTTGCGAACCCGGATCATCCCGTTCGTCGAACACGGGCCGAAGGCGAACATCACCGAAGTGACGATGTCCGACTCCGAGCAGACCCAGCAGATTGTCGCGACGCTGCGCATGATCGGGGCGGTCCGTTGAAACTGCGGTCGGTTCTCTCACTCGGCGCCATTGCGGCGGTGTCGCTCCTCGGTGTCGGCTACATGACATTCGGAGTGCTCGGGTACCAACCATTCGAGCGTCAGACGACGGTGGTCATGCTGGTGACCAATTCGGGCGGTCTGAACGTAGGTTCACCAGTCCTGCTCTCCGGCGCACGAGTAGGAGAAGTGGCGTCAGTAGGCAAGTCGGTCAACGGTGTTCGGATCGCAGTGAGTTTCAGCGCCCGCTATGAAATACCGGCATCGAGCACCATCAAGATCGAAAATCTCAGCGCACTCGGCGAACCGTACGTCAACTTCGCGCCGAGCCGTGACACGTCGTCACCGTACCTGTCGGATCATCAGATAATCGACGCCCGCTCGGTCGATCCCCCACGCACTATTCCCGAAATGTCGACGCGCTTGGTCGAGTTGCTCGATCAATTCGATCCCGAGGCTCTCGGGTCGCTCATCGACACGATCGATCGAGCAACGGCGGGGACAGGATCGGAGATTCCTCGGCTCGAGCGGTCCACCAAACTGCTTGCAGCGACGCTCATCAGCCGCGAGCCACAGATTCGCTCGCTACTGAACGACTTGCAGTCACTCGGCGGTGACATGAGTTGGTTGGGGCCGTCCTTGACGACGGCTGGTCCAGAGCTGGCCAAGGTCGGCGCCGGGCTGATCGACGCAGTGAATGCGCAGTCCAAGCTGGCCGAGATAGGAAGCCCGGCTACTGATTACACCACCGACGGCGGTCTGGTGCCGTTCCTGCAGGAGCTGACGACATTGCTTGCCGAGATCGGCCCGGCGATAGCCGAACTGACTCCGGTGCTGCAACCGCTCGCAGCCGAAATAGTCGACAGCAGCGCGGCACTCGACGTCAGCGCCCTCATCTCGCAGGCAGTCTCGGCGGTCGGAGACGGCAGTGCGATCCATCTGCAAATCGATCTGAATTAGAGGAAGAGGAAGTATGTCCACCACCACAGAGCCTTCGGAGACGCTTCGCGAGTCGTCAACCCAGCCGAAGCGAATCGAGATTCGGCTGTCGACCGTGCTAGCCGGCTTGCTCGTGACTGCTTTGGTCATCGCAACCTGTGTATTTGCCGCGCTCTACCTGTCGGTACGCGGTGAGCTAACCGGTCAAGAGGCGAGCGCCGCCAACAACGTCCATGCCGAACAGGTTGCCGCCGACTACGCGCTCGGTGCCTCCACCATTGACTACCGGGACACCGCGGCGTGGTTCGACAATCTGAAAGCAAACACAACCCCGCAGCTCGCGGCCAAGTTCGACGCCACGACGCAACAGCTGGAGCAGATCCTGCTGCCGCTGCAGTGGACCTCTGTCGCCACCCCCATCACCTCGGTCGTGACATCGGAGACGGACGGAATCTTCACGGTGAACACCTTCTTGAATGTGACCTCCACCAGCGCGCAGACACCACAGGGAACCGCGACGACAGTCACCTACGCGCTGACGATCGACAAGAACAATGACTGGAAGATCACCGACGTCGGCGGACTCGAGGGCGCGCTGCCTGGGAACTGAATCGGGTGCAGCTAGTTTTCGCTCATCGACCTTTGCGCGGACGCCGAATACCTAAGACGAGTCGCTGTGTTGAGGTGGATTCCGGGTCAACTGTCAGTTACCTCGGGCCCTGCGCCGCGATGCCGGCGGCGTTGTCCTCGTCGCCGGCGTTCGTACCGTCGAAGAATTTCTTGAAAACGACCTGCATCTCCCTCACCACGTCGATGTGACTCTGCAGCACATCGACCATGTTGTCCTCGCCTCCCACCGCCTTGGCGGCAAAGAGGTCACGCAACTCCTGGCCTGAATTGAAGTCACCGAAACCGTCAATGTACGCCAGACTTTGCGCCGTCTCCTGATGATCGATGAGCTTTTCGATATACGCGCTGCATGCTTGGCTACAAGCTTTGGCAGCAGCCTCGTTGAGAAAAAGATGCCCCTGATCTGCCGCGTCCGCGAGAGACTGCCAATACGTTGAAGGTTCGCTCATTTCATTTCCTTACCTGGAAAGGGGCGGCAAGAGGTGTTCCAGATCTGCGGCGTGATCTCGCACAAGATCGCACGGGTCTCGTTCCGGTTTGATGCCGCCCGCGAACATGACTATGAACCATACGACCCCGGTAGGAACAGCCACAACAACGTGGCAGTCCACAACCGCACGAGAAGTATCGGTCTCGTACTGAAGCGCGTCGCGATCGGCGAGTTCAAAGTCAACCTGATTGAGCTTGCGTTCATCCCCCCTCGCATCGCTGACCGTGTGCTCGCTCGACGACATCACGCTGAGGGAATAGGACTGACGGTCTTTTGGTGCGCGAAATACACACCGTGCCCAATCGTCGACGACGATGCCCTCTCCCCATCCCACGTCCCGATAGGTCGGATCCAACCCCGTCGCCTCGATCGCTTCGTCAGGAATACTGCACGGATCCCATCGCTCACCCGCGAGAGCAGTGCCCTTCACGTCGCCACCGCACCCCACCACCAGAACCACCCCGGCAACCACCATCGCCAACGCCTTGCGCACCCAACCCCCTCGATTACCTCGATCGATAGATTAGACGCATTCGGGGTTGCAGCGGTTCCATCCGCGTCGGAGTCGGCTACAGCGGCATCGGAGGCACCCTTCGGCGAACAGTTCCTGTCGGTCCCCCGCCTTACCGTCTCCGCATGCCGTCGACACACGACCTGCCGCCCATGGACCGAATCAACCTCGTAGCCATCCAAAACCGCCTCGGCATGTCGACGGCGTCCAAGGGCGAGCAGTACTTCCAATCGAGCCGCGTCGGGCCATTGAATTGGTACACCGATGCTGCACTGCTCACCGCGGCCGTAAGCGGCAACCAGCGGTGGCCGTACGAGACAGACCTGCATATGGTGATGCACAATGACCGCCCAGTCGATCTGGACTTCGGCAAGTGCTCCTGCCCTGTCGGTTTCGACTGTAAACACGTCTACGCAGTGCTGCTCCAGGCCGTTCACGACACATCGACGAAGTTGCAGCCCGCATATTCCGCTCCGGTGGTTCAACACTGGTCGCACTCGTTGTCGGAGCTCAGGATGCCGGTCGACCCCCTATACACCGGAGCTGCAACACAACAGTTCGGAATTCAACTGACCCTGTCGGCGCCTGCCGACAGTCCTCCGTACTTCCGGTTGTCGGCCCGTCCGGTGAAGCTGAGCGAGCGCGGCTCCTGGGTCACCTCGGGCCTGTCCTGGGATCGATTCCCGCACGTATACAGCGCCGAAGCCGCCGAGCAGATAGCTGTACTGCGCGAAATCCACGCACTGTCACTCGTCAAGTCCAGACGGCACAACTCGTACTACTTACAGCCAGGGAGCCGCGTCGATCCAGCTGTCGGAGATATCCGGTCGTTTACTGTGGGATCTACTCGACGACGCTGTCGAACACGGAATTGCGCTGGTCAACTCGCGCAAGAGCCTCGGCCAGGTCACTATTTCGCAATCTGCACGGTTCGACATCGATGTCACAGCACTCCCCTCCACCGAGCTGTCGGTGACGGGTCGCACCTTCATCGGTGACACCCCGATCGACCGGGATCAAATCGGTTTGCTCGGACCCGACGGCACCGGCATCGCGCATTGGGATGCCGATGCACCCGCGGATGTATCGCTACGAGCATTCGGTCTAGCCCGCCTCGATACGCCCTTGCCCTCCGCACTGCACTCGGTCGCGACTGCTCCGACACCACTGCTCATTCCGAAGGCCGAACGATCCATCTTCGCCAACGAATATCTGCCGGCGCTACGCCTGGGGGCATCCGTCGTCTCGTCGGACGAGTCCTATCACCCTCCGGTAGTTCTCGGACCGGAACTTCGTGTGAACGTCGTCTACTCCGCGGGGCACCGAGTCACCACGGACGCGGAATGGAGCTACCGAATCGACGACTCCGAGATCCTCATCCCAGCAGACCGTCCGATGATCGAGGACGGCACCCGAGACGCCTCAGCCGAAACGGCGATACTCGACGCCGTGCGCGCAGTTCTCGGCGGCGGACGGGTACCGAAATTGGTCCTGCCACCATTCACCGTTCAGGACATGGCAGCCGCTCACTATCTGACGGAGTCGGTTCCACAGCTGCGAGCAATCGAGAACCTCCAGATCGAGGTCAGCGGGGAGCCTCCTTCGTACGCCGACGTCAGCAACGAGATCGCCGTGTCACTGAGTACCCGAGCAGTCAACGGTGACAACGACTGGTTCGATCTCGGTGTCGTCGTCACCGTGGACGGCGCCAACATTCCCCTGTCCTCGATGATTACTGCTGTGGCCTGCGGTGATTCGCATCTACTACTGCCCGACGGGCGATACTTCGACCTGCACTCGCCCACGCTGGCGAAGCTTCGTGCATTGATCGACGAGGCGCGTTCGCTACAAGACGCACCAGATGGGCCACTGCGACTGAGCAGGTATCAGGCCGGGCTCTGGGAGGAGTTGGCCGCTCTCGGTGTTGTCACCCGCCAGGCAAAAGCATGGCGCACACAGGTATCCGGACTCCTCGCACTCGATGGCGTCGAACCTGCGGTAACACCGTCGGGACTGGACGCCACCCTGCGGTCCTATCAAGGCGAAGGTCTGTCCTGGCTCAGCTTCCTGTACGAGCACGGCCTCGGCGGAATCCTCGCCGACGACATGGGCCTCGGTAAGACGATCCAGACGCTCGCACTGATCACGCGCGTGCAGGAAACGTCGGGTATCTCCGCACCGTTCCTGATCGTTGCGCCGTCCAGCGTCGTCCACAACTGGGCTCGCGAAGCGCAGCGCTTCACACCTGGACTCGAGATTGCCACCGCAGCCGAAACGGCGCTGCGCCGCGGAACGACCATCGACGAACTCGCGGGTGGCGCGGATATCGTGATCACGTCCTACACGATATTTCGGCTCGACTTCGACGACTTCGACTCGGTGACGTGGTCGGGTCTCATTCTCGACGAAGCGCAGTACGTCAAGAATCACCAAGCGAAGTCGTACCAGTGCGCTCGCCTGCTGTCCGCTCCGTTCAAACTGGCGATCACCGGCACGCCGATGGAGAACAACGTCATGGAGCTGTGGTCGCTCCTGTCGATAGCTGCGCCCGGCCTGTTCCCGTCACCGAAGAAGTTCACGGACCTCTACCGCAAACCGATCGAACAGGGCGGTGACACAGCGGTACTCGAACAACTGCGTCGACGAATAAAGCCGCTGGTGTTGCGCCGAACCAAGGACCTCGTCGTTGCCGACCTTCCTCCCAAGCAGGAACAGACCGTCGAGGTCGACCTGCATCCGAGACATCGGAAGCTCTACGACACCACGCTCAATCGCGAACGTCAGAAGATCCTGGGTCTGATCGACGACCTCGACAAGAACCGATTCACCATCCTGAAGTCACTGACGCTGTTGCGGCAACTGAGTCTGGACCCGACACTCGTCGACGAGAAGCACGCGACGATCCCAAGCGCAAAAACCGAAGAACTCGTCGCGCAACTGACAGAGATCGCGGCGGGCGGACATCGTGCGTTGGTCTTCAGTCAGTTCACCCGGTACCTCGGGCGCGTTCGAGACCGCCTGAGTGCCGTGGGTATCGAGTTCGAATACCTCGACGGCAAGACCAGCAACCGGGCTGCAGTGGTCGAGAGGTTCTGCGAAGGCGATGCCCCGGTCTTCCTGATCAGCCTCAAGGCCGGCGGCGTGGGGTTGACCCTCACCGAAGCCGACTACTGTTTCGTACTCGACCCCTGGTGGAACCCTGCGACCGAAATGCAGGCGGTCGATCGCGCGCATCGAATCGGACAGACGAAGACGGTGTTCGTCAATCGCTACGTCTCCCGCGGCACCATCGAGGAAAAGGTGATGGCGCTCAAGGAGCGCAAAGCGAAGTTGATCGCCGGGGTCATGGACAACGGCACTACCTTCGACGGCGGCTTGACCGCCGACGACATCCGCGCACTCATCGAGTAGTGCCTCCGGCGCACAGGCCCGAACCATGGCAGCATCGGCCAGGTGGAGCTACTGATCGCCAAGAATCCCGATCCGGACTCTTCGCTGCCCTACCTCCTGCGGATTCCTTTGTCAGGGACACCGCTGCTGCGGGGACGTGATGTACGGCAACACACCAGCGCCGTGTACTGCCACCGGCCTCGCTGACGATCCTCAGACCGTCGGGCTCGGCTGAATCGGGTGCATACGACCGCGGTCAGCGCGGCTTGGTGCACCGGATCCGATCGACTGTTGCGACGATTTCAGCCACAACGTGTTCCGGCCGTTCGGTGAGGTCGGCCCAGGTGTAGCGGAGGACCGTCCAGCTCTGGCTCAGTACGTTTTGCCTGCTCCGGTCCCGCTGGAACGCATCGCGATCGGAATGGAAGGCCCATCCGTCGATCTCGACAGCCACCATCTCGTGGGGGAATGCGATGTCGATCTCGTAGCCGCCCCACCTGAAGTTGACCACCCAGCCGCGGATCTTCTGGACCCGGAGTTCACGAACCAGCAGGCGCTCGCCCTCTGATCGAGCGCCACCCTCGGCCGCTTTCAGCAGACGCTCGGCCTTCGGTGCGCCAGTTCGGCCCATGTTTCGGGCGTGTGCACGTCGCAACCCCTCCAGATTCGTGTGGCGCTGCAACGCACGATCCATGATGTGCGCTTTACCGACGGATGCTTCAATGACTGTCAGGTCGAGTGACGTCACCCGAAGCCCACGGCGCAGCACGACATCTTTGGGGTGCACGTCCCGTCTCCGGAGTCGGCAGCCATCGGCGCGGCTTCGACCCGCGCGAGGAACGGTGACTTCGATGACGCTGGGCACATCTGTAATCACGTTGTGCCAGAATGCCGCGGCCTCGCCGCTCAGTACAGCGTTCATCCCTGCGCCCCACACTGTGCACCGAATGTGGGCATCGGTCGTGAACGGCCGGTTCGCGACGAAGTAGACACCACGGTTGTGCACGCACCAGGCATCTGAGCGGACCAGGCGGTCGATCGAATCGTCGCTGAGGCCACAGTGGCGTGCCTGCGCACGGGTGATCACTCCGTCATGCTGCGCCAGCCATTGATCGAGCATGTCCCTATTGACGCTCATCGGCGCGGGACGGTTCCATGCAGCGAATCGGGTGCAGCTGACCGCGCTGGCCACGGTCAGCTGCACCCGATCAGGTACGCCCGGTCATGCGAGCACCTCGCGCAGTTTTGCCGCGAACTCCACCGGCTTCCCTGTCTGACCGAACTCGCCTCCGAGAAAGCCGGAGTGGCCGCTCGGAAACACCGTCGCGTCGATACCCAGCAGCGCGGCAACGGCATAGCCAGCGCGACCTGCCATCTCACCTTCGGACGACCCACCCGATTCTTCACCCACGGCGACCACGATCGTCGTCGGCGCAGATCTCAGGGCGTCGACATCGGGCATGAAATCCACTGCGCCACCGCGTAGATTGGCGATCAACGGGTCGGTGCGCGTGCCGTCGTCCTGTGTCGGGAGCCCGAACGCTGATGGGTCCGGCGCCGGTTGCTGGAGGTAGCCGGAGTCGAGTTCGCCTCGGTGCATCACCAATGCGATGAACTTGGCCATCGCCGGGCCAGTGCCCGAGGAATCGTAGGTGGATACGATGTCCGAACACACCGCCCGCAGCGTGTCGCGATCCGGAAGCGTCCCCCCTGCGGGCGGTTCATGTGCCACCAGGACGCGGACGTCGTCCGGGTACTTCGCTACGAGGGCGAGCGCGTTGACGGCACCGCCGCTAGAGGCGAACATGTCGACGGGCCCCAACGCCTGCAACACGGCATGGAGATCCTCTGCGTGCTGCGCGGTGGTCACGGCTGACGTCGGATCCTCCCGCTTGCTCCGACCAGTGTTGCGAGGGTCGTAGGTCACCACCGTCCGATCGGTGAACTGCGACGCGAGAGTGGTGAACCCGCTGGCATCCATCGGCGAACCGACCAAGACCAGAGGTACCGCATCGGGTGACAACTCGCCATGGACGTCGTAGGTGAGGGTTGCGCCGGGAACATTCATTGTGAAGGTGCTCATGCAAGGTCAGACTCCGACTGCACGGAAAAGTCATCGGTCGCCCACCGCAGTCTGTTGGTCGTCGAAATGTCGTCCATTGTTTTTCTGACCGACTTCGCACTCCACCCTGGTCGGTGCAGTGTGTTCGGTTATGGCATCGAACTGGGCTCGAGTACTCTCCGCTGCACCGATCGCGGGAGTGCTCGGTCTCGCGGCGTACGACCTGACACAGAAGCGTCACGCGATACTTCGCAACTTCCCAGTCGTCGGACATGCCCGGTACCTACTCGAGGCAGTTGGGCCTGAGCTGCGCCAGTACATCGTCAGCGGGAACGATGAGGAGCGCCCGTTCAGTCGCAATCAGCGCCGGTGGATCTATTCGTCGGCGAAGTTGCAGAACAACTATTTCGGATTCGGCGCCGACAACGACACCGAGTTCTCGCAGGGCTACCCGATAATCAAGCACCGCACGTTCTCTGACATCTCCCCGGCAACCGCGCAACCCATCGGGGCCGGAGACATCGTGCCAGCCGCGAAGGTTCTGGGAGGGCACCGTGAGCGGCGGGGTGCGTTCCGCCCGTCGTCGGTCGTCAATGTGTCGGCGATGAGTTTCGGGTCGCTGTCGGGTGCGGCGATCGAGGCCATCAATCGGGGTGCCGCGGCTGCGGGGTGCCTGCACAACACGGGCGAGGGTGGCCTGTCGCCGCACCACCGGCACGGCGCCGATCTGACACTCCAGATCGGCACCTCGTACTTCGGGTGTCGGGACCAAGGCGGCCGATTCGACATACATCGCCTCAAGGATCTGGTCGAGGCGAACCCGATCAAGTCCATCGAGATCAAACTCAGCCAGGGTGCAAAACCAGGACTCGGCGGGTTGCTGCCGGGCACGAAAGTCACTCCGGAGATCGCGAGAATTCGCGGTATCCCCGAGGGGGTCGACTGCGCAAGTCCGTCGAGGCACTCCGAGTTCGACAGTGTCGATTCGATGTTGGATTGGGTCGAGATGGTCGCCGACGAGACCGGCGTCCCGGTCGGCATCAAATCGGCCGTCGGCAACATGGACTTCTGGTCCGAACTGGTCGACCTGATGAGCACCACCGAACGCGGCGTCGACTTCGTGACCATCGACGGCGGAGAGGGCGGAACCGGGGCTGCACCGTTGCTGTTCAGCGAGTCGGTGTCGCTACCCTTCCGCGTCGGCTTCGCCCGCGTGTACGAGCAGTTCGCACGTGGCGGAGTCGCCGATCACGTGACGTTCATCGGTTCCGGCAAGCTCGGCTTGCCCGACAACGCGGTCGTAGCGTTTGCGCTGGGATGCGACATGGTCAACGTCGGACGTGAGGTCATGATGTCGATCGGCTGCGTGCAGGCGCAGAAGTGCCATACGGGCAAATGCCCGGCCGGTGTTGCCACACAGGACAAATGGCTCGCCCACGGCCTCGATCCACTGAACAAGGCAGACCGTGCAACCAACTACCTGCGCACCCTGCGACGCGACCTACTGAAGGTTTCGGAGGCATGCGGTGTCGCGCACCCCGGCTTGATCACCGCAGACGATCTCGACATCCTCTACGGACACGAGTCGGCAACCTCGCTGCGTGAGGTGTACGGCTACGAGTCGAAATGGGGAGTCCCCAACGAATTCGACGCCGCTGAAATCGTCCGTCTGATGAACGGACCTGCCGCGGGCCACTGAGTGTTCTGGCACATTCCAAGCGCCTTCAACGTCCTGGGCCTGGACGTCGGCGGTATTGTCGTGATCAGCAGCCTCCGTCGCGATGGCTCTGCCGGGCAATCGTGCGCACCTCGGAGGACTCGACGTTCGAGAAGTAAGAGGGTCTGCGCAGTTACACACCCCTCACACGATTTGCGAGAACCAGTAATGGTCTACCCATAGCGTCAGAATCCACAGTCGACGACGGGAGTGCACCAATGTGGATCAGCAGATTCGCTGCTGCGCTGGCGTTGACCTCCGCGGTTCTGCATCTGCGCATGGGTGTCGCCGATTTCTCGGACGCGATCCTCGCGGCAATGGCTTTGCTGTGCGTGTTCTGCGCCGTCGACCTGTGGCGATCCCACGAACTCCGGGCGTGGGTAATGGTGGCTGTCACGAGCGCAGGGATGTTGCTCGCGCACTCGTCCTTCCCCTCAGGCCACCACCATGTCGTCAGCCAGACACCGAGTATGTCTGCCGCATCCGCCGTCGCCGCGCTGGAGTTGTTCCTCGCAGGGTCCGTCGTCTTCTTTCGTACCCGCAGAATTCCGTCCGAGTTTTTTCCCAACCGATTGCAGGAGCTTCGATGACCGACACGTTCGCGACCGTCACCACCCACCCGCTGGAGCCGCTCAGCCCGCTGGAGATCGCGCAGGCGTCGGCGATCGTGAAACGCGAACAGAACCTCACGCCCTCGGCCCGATTCGTCTACATCGAACTGCACGAACCGTCGAAAGAAGCTCTGAAACAACCACTTTCCGACCGTCAGGCATTCATCGTGCTCCGGGACCGCGGCGCCCAGGCCACGTTCGAGGCCGTTGTTTCGCTCACCGCCGATTCCGTCGTCAGCTACACCGAAATCGCCGACGCCCAGCCGCCCATCACGCTCGAAGAGTTCCTCCAGTGCGAGGAGGTCATCAAGGCCGACCCACGCTGGCAAGAAGCGATGATCAAGCGCGGCGTCACCGACTTTTCCCTCGCGATGGTCGACAAGTGGGCCAGCGGCCACACCATGGACGAGGACAACCCCGGTGGTCGACGCCTCGCGCGGCCACTGACTTTCGTTCGTAGCGAGGCGCAGGAGAACGGATATGCGCGGCCCGTCGAGAACCTGGTGGTGACGGTTGACATGGACACGATGGAGGTCGTCGGTGTCGCCGATACCGGTGTGGTGCCCATCCCCCAGTCACCCGGAAACTACCTGCCCGGCTTCTACGAGCGCCCCGGGAACGTGCCCGAGTTCGCGCAGCAGCGAGCACCGATGAAGACCATCGACATCGCTCAACCCGACGGCCCGTCCTTCACCGTCGACGGCCACTACGTCGAGTGGGCCAACTGGCGGCTGCGCGTCGGCTTCACCCCGCGCGAGGGATTGGTGCTGCACGAGGTGAACTACGTCGACCGCGGCACCGAGCGTCCTGTCATCCATCGCGCGTCGCTGTCGGAGATGTATGTCCCCTATGGCGATCCCGGCGACAGTCAGTGGAACAAGAATGTCTTCGACGAGGGTGAATACGGGTTGGGTGTGCTCGCGAATTCGTTGCAGTTGGGCTGCGATTGCCTCGGTGAGATCCACTACTTCGATGCATACGTCAACGATCAGGACGGTCAGCCGATCGAGCTGCCGAATGCGATCTGCATGCACGAGGAGGACTACAGCATCGGCTGGAAGCACACGGATTTCCGTGACAACCTCGGCCAGGTTCGGCGCAACCGCCGGCTGGTCGTGTCGTTCTTCGCGACGGTCGGCAACTACGACTACGGCTTCTACTGGCACCTGTATCTGGACGGTTCGATCGAGTTCGAGATCAAGCTGACGGGCATCATTTCCACTGGCGCGATCGAACCGGGGCAGATCCCGGAGTTCGGCACTCTCGTCGCTCCCGGTCTGTACGGTCCGCACCACCAGCATTTCTTCAGCGTCCGGATGGACATGAAGGTCGACGGTGAACGCAACAATCTGTACGAGCTCGAAGCCGAGGCAGTGCCTGCCGGGCCGGAGAACCCGCACGGCAACGCGTGGCGTCAGACCAAGCGGCAGCTCACCACCGAGTCCGAGGCGCAGCGCGTCGCAGATCCGTTGAAGGCGCGATCGTGGTTGATCGCCAATGCCGACAAGAAGAACAAGCTGGGTGGACACATCGGCTACAAGATCGAACCGTCGGGCGCCGTCGCGTTGCCGCTGGCGCAGCCGGGTTCACAGCAGGCCCGGCGGGGTGGTTTCGCCACCAAGCATCTGTGGGCGACTCCGTATGCCGAGCGTGAACGATATGCGGCGGGCGAGTACGTGGCGCAGAATCCGGGACATGACGGGCTCGTTGCCTATACCGCGCAGGATCGTTCGATCGACGGCGCTGACCTGGTGATCTGGCCGACGATCGCTGCTCACCACGTGGTTCGGCCGGAGGATTGGCCGGTCATGCCGGTCAGTCACGTCAGTCTGCACCTCAAACCAACTGGCTTCTTCGACGGCAATCCGATGCTCGATCTGGCGCCGGAGGTCCCCAAGACCGACGGGCATTGCTGTTAGGCGGCTTCGCCGCATGTGAGTGAAAATACGTGTCCCACTATGTATTTCCACTCACATGCGCGAAGCGCCTACCGACGCACTCACCAACGAGCTGGTCCGCACATTCAACCGGGTTCGGTCGGCGCGGAAGAGATCCACGGAGTATTCGACCGGCCTTGCCTGCTGGTCGTAGCCGATGCGCTCGAGCTTGAGCACCGCTGTGCCCTCGGGTTGTCCGAGCAGCGCCCCAGCGGGAGCAGACAGCGTGGCCAGTTCGATCGACTCATCCGCCATGCAGACCGAAATCCCGAGCTTGTTTCGCAGCGTCTCGTAGACCGAGTTCAGCGGCGTCTCGAGCACCCGCCCACAGATGCTGCCGCTGAGATACATCTGCTCGAGCGAGAGGGTGTCGCCGTCGGCAAACCGCAAGCGCAGCAACGACACTGCCGGTTCCTCGCCCAGCACCCGGGCCGCATCGGCCGAGGGCGACGCCATCCGCGCTGAAATCACCTTCGTTCCGTCACGAAAGCCCTGCTCGTGCAACATCTGCGGCACGCCCTTGACCGTGTTGAGGCTGCGCAGCAACCGTCGACTCTGACACACCGACAGCGCGCTCTCCGGCGAGGGTGATCCTGGCACCACCGAGGTCAGGTATGCACCGCCGGCGCGGCCCTTCATGCGACGGATCACCCCGTCGCGTTCGAGCAGGTCCATGGCTTTGCGGACGGTGGTACGCGAGGTCCCCAGCCGCTCCGCCAACTCACGCTCGGGCGGCAGACGGGGCACCGAGCGCTGCTCGAGCTCGGCCACCAACCGAAGCAGGGCGGCATGGGTGTGTTCCATGATCAGCAACGGTTCACCTCCGATAGCAAGTTAGGACAAACCTAGCCCCCACAGAACCGATTCAACGTTCATCTACCTGCAGTTTTACGCACGATTAACACCGCTGGTGTCCTATGTCATTCGACCCCCGAAATGCGTTACACGCAGTTCACACACGACGAGCAAAACCAGAAATGGTCTACGAGCATCGTTCTCCACGTCAGAGAAAACTCCTACCGAAGGGTGCACCACTGTGGACGATTCCCGGTCGGCTCGCGCCGCCCTCGGCGTGACGCTCGCCCGCTCGGCGGGAGAAATCGCCCGCCGCTGGTTCGACACCTCAGCCCTCACCGTCGAGGCAAAACAGGACGGTTCCCCTGTTACGCAGGCCGATCGCGAGATCGAGCAACACATCAGAGATGCCGTCGCACAGCACTTCCCCACCGACAGCTTCCTCGGCGAGGAGTTCGAGGAGACCATCGGCACATCCCAGTACCGCTGGATCGTCGACCCCATCGACGGGACGAAGTCCTTCGTACACGGAGTTCCGCTGTACGCCAACCTGATCGCGCTACAGGAAGAGGAAGAGATCGTCTTCGGGGTCATCAACATCCCCAACGCCGACATCCTCATGCACGCCGAGCGCGGCAAGGGCTGCTGGAAGAACGGGACTCGGGTGCACGTCTCGGACCGCACAGAACTCGACGGCGCCTATGTCATGGCGACGTGGCTCGAGGACTGGCACCCCGATGTCATCGTCGACCTGCACGCCGCAGGCGCAGTACTACGAACCTGGGGCGACGCCTACGGCTACATGATGGTCGCGTGCGGCCAAGCCGAGGCGATCGTCGACTACACCACGCAGACATACGACCTCGCTCCCATGCCGGTCATCATCGAGGAGGCCGGCGGCACGTTCACCTCGCTCGACGGTGCGCGAGATTTCGATTGCGGCAACGGAATTGCGTCCAACGGCGCAGTTCACGACTCGGTTCTCAAAATAGTCAACCAAGGATGACGCACATGAAAGAGTACATTCGCGGCCTGAGCCGGCAGAGCATCATGACCTTCTTCGGCGGCACCTACGCAGTGGCGCTGCTCTTCGCCCTGTTCCCGCCGCTCTACATGTGGGGCAGCGGAATTCGCTACGAGATCCTCGGCGTTCCGTTTGCCATCATGTACTGGCTGATCAACGGCCTCGTCCTCGGATTCACCCTGTGGGGCCTCTACATCGTCGAGGACATCCGCGGCGAACTCGACGAAGACCTCCTGCCCGAAACCCACCCCCTCACTGGAGAATGACATGTTGATCATGCTGGGAATGCTCGGCGTCTTCTACGCCATCGTCATCTTCATCCTCTACACCACCCAACAGAAGACCTCCCCCACCTTCGACGAGTACTCCGTCGGCGGCCGCAGCTACGGCCCCTGGTACGTCGCGATGAGCTACGTCAACTCGTGGTGGCCCGGAGCGGTGTTCATCGCCTTCTTCGGACTCGCCAGCGGCGCAGGCGTGTTCGGCCTCTACGGTCTGGCGTACTCGAGCCTCGGCGTCGCGATGATGTACTTCATGGCCACCCGCGCCTGGCGGTGGGGCGCGAAATACAACCTCCGCTCACAACCCGATCTTCTGGGCCTGCGCTTCAACTCCCGCGGCACCAAGATCATCGCCAGCGTCATCGGCATCGTCTCGCTCTTCCCGTGGGTCGTGCTCGGCATGCAGGCACTCGGTGAAGTCTTCCAGATCGCCAGCGCCGGAGCATGGTCCGTCACCACCTGCCTGTTCGTCGGCTTGGCCGTCATCGTCATCCGCCAGTACTGGACCGTCAAGATGGGCATGCGCGGCCTCATCATGACCGACATGTTCCAGGGCATCGTCGCCTATGTCTTCTCCGCCGCGCTGTGCCTGATCCTGCTCTCCGGTATCGCCGGCGGCCCGATCAGCTTCGCCACCCTCGGAGACGTCGCCGACGAATACCTCCGCGTCCCCGGCGACGGCGACTCCTACGGCCCGTTCTACCTCTTCGCCCTCATCTTCACCGGTGTCGTCGGATCACTGTGCTGGCCGACGAGTTTCCAACGCATCTACACCGCGTCGAGCGTGCGTGCGGTGAAGGCGGGCACCATCCGCACCGTCCTCATCTCCGGTGTCTTCTACTCCCTGCTCATGCTCGTCGGCATCGCGAGCACGGTCATGCCGGCCGTCGCCGAATCACCGCAGACCGGCTGGTTCACCATCATGGAGAGCTACGGCGGAACGTGGCTGCTCGGACTCGGCGCCACCATGGTGTTCGCCGCATCCATGGGTCACATCGACGGCAGCGTCCAGGTCTGTGGCCTGCAGATCGCCAACGATCTCGTGAACTCCAACAAGCGTAGGCTCACCGACAGCCAGCTCACCAAGGTAGCCAAGGGCAGCATGCTCGCGTTCATGGCGGCCGCGGCGATCGTCGCCTACGCCACGTTCAACATGACGCGTCTGCAACTCCTCGCGCAGATCTCGTATCAGGGCGTCGTGCAGCTCGCCATCCCACTGTTCCTCGGCGTGTTCTGGCGCGGCGGCAACGGCAAGGGCGCGATCGCCGGCATGCTCTCCGGCTTCACCACCGCGTTGGTCCTCACTGCGATCTACCCGGACGACATCGCCGGGCTCGGCAGCCTCACCGGCGGCGTCGTCGGCATGGCCGTCAATCTGGCGGTCTTCCTCATCGTCTCCAAGGCCACCGGCACCACGGACGAGGAGAAGGCACGCGTCGACGCGATGTTCGAAGTCGGCAAGCGCCCCACCCGCACCGCCCCCGTCGACCTGTCCTTCGAGGACCAGATCGAGGAACTCGCCACCAACCCCGCTCCGGAGAAAATCTGATGCACTTCATGTCCGATTTCGACGCGCTGTCCTCGATCGGTGCCACCGCCAATGGCGGCGTGCACCGGGAGGCAGCGACTGCGGACGACGGTCGAACCAGGCGGTTCCTCGCCGACTGGTTCGACCGGCACGGCCTCACCACCGTTGTCGACTCGGTCGGCAACATGTTCGGCACGGTGGAGTTCGTGCCCGGCGCACCGTATGTGCTCGTCGGCTCGCATCTCGACAGCCAGCCGACGGCCGGAAAGTACGACGGCGCCTACGGTGTCCTCGCCGCAGCCCACGCCGCACATCACATCAAGGAACACGTCGAACGAGGCTCTGTGACTCCGCAGTTCAACCTCGCGGTGGTCAACTGGTTCAACGAGGAGGGCTCCCGCTTCTCACCCAGCCTGATGGGAAGCGGGGTCTTCATCGGCAAGTTCGACGCCGAGGACATCCTGATGGCCACCGACCGCGCCGGCATCAGCGTCCGAGACGCCCTGTCCGATATCGGTTTCCACGGCGACGGTACCGCGCCCGAGGCCGTCTCCTACGCCGAGATCCACATCGAGCAGGGCCCGATCCTCGAAACCGAAGGCGCGACCATCGGGATCGTGTCGGCCAACTGGGCGGCGCGCAAGTACTCGATCACCGTGCACGGCGAGCAATCGCATACCGGTGCCACGCATATGGCACTGCGTCACGATGCGTTGGTCGGCGCCAGCAAGATCGTCCTCGCCGCCCGGGAACTCACCACGCAGTTCCCCGACGGTCTGCTGTTGGCGTCGGTCGGGCAGTTCGACGTCGAACCCAACTCCCCCATCGTCGTACCGTCGAAGGTCACCATGGCCATCGACGTCAGATCGTCGGATCCCGACGTGCTCGAGCAGGCCCACAACATGCTGCTCGCGGCCATCGCTCAGGAAACCGAGGTGCACATCAGCATCGACACCTCCGCGCTGCGCCCGTCCACCAGTTACCAGAGCGAGGGCGTCGAACTCGCCGAGGAGGCTGCGAAGGATCTGGGCCTGTCGTATCGCCGGATGCTCACCATGGCCGGCCACGACTCGGTGAACCTGAAAGACATCGTCCCGACGGTCATGCTGTTCGTCCCCAGCGTCGACGGCATCTCGCACAGCGAGAAAGAACTGACCCGCGAAAACGACCTGCTCGACGGCGTGAGGATGCTCACCGAGACCGTCGCGCGCATGGTCCGAGGCGACATCGGCGACGTAAAAGCTACAGAACTGACGAGCGTAGGAAGTAGGCAGACATGATCGACTTGTCGGGCAAGACCGCAGTGGTCACGGGCGGCTCCCGCGGGATCGGACGGGCGGTTTCCACCACGCTGGCTGCGGCCGGGGCGCGGGTGGTGATCGCCGACCGCAGCGACGCGCTCCGCACCGACGGCAACTCGACATCGGATATCATCACCACAGCCGGCGGCACCGCCGAGTCCGTCCTGCTGGACATTTCCGATTCCCAGCAGGTCGACGCCGTGTTCGGTGATATTGCAACCCGGTTCGGCATCGACATTCTCGTCAACAACGCCGGAGTACTCAGCGCAGGGACGGTGCTCGAGACCACCGACGAGGCCTGGCGGTCGATGTTCGCGGTCAACGTCGACGGCACCTTCTTCTGCACTCGGGCGGCGATCAGGCACATGGTCGAGGCCGGCAAGGGCGGCAAGGTGGTCAACGTCGCGTCGATCAGCGGGCTGCGCGCCAACCCAGGATTCGCGGGCTACTGCGCAGCGAAGGGCGCGATGGTCAACTTCACCCGCCAGGTCGGCATCGACTACGCACCCCTGGGCATCAACGTCAACGGTGTCGCGCCGGGCTTCGTCGAAACCGATATGACAGCGATCTACGACGCGTCCATCCGGGGCGCGTTGGAAGCGCAGACACCCAACGGCAAGTGGGCCGATCCGCAGCACATCGCCGACACCGTGCTGTTCCTGTCCTCCGCACTCTCCGATCACATCTGCGGCGAGATGGTGGCCGTGGACGGCGGCTGGCTCGTCGGCACACCCGTTGTCCCACTATCGGTGTCAGCAGCGGTATCGGCATGAAAGGCGCGCGATGAATCCCCTTCTCACCTCGTCCACAGCGGAGATCCGTCAGGCTTTCCGCACCGGCGAGACCACTCCCGTGGAACTGCTGGACGCGACCCTCGAACACCTCGCAATAACCGATCCGGTGATCAATGCGATTGCGTACGTGGATGAATCGGGCGCACGAGCAACAGCTCAGGCCGCGACAGAACGCCTGCAATCCGGGCGTGCCCTCGGCGACCTCGACGGCATTCCGGTGACCATCAAGGACAGCGTGCATGCGGTCGGGATGCCATGGCGGCACGGTGTCGCGGCGAATGCGAATCTGCCGATGTCCACCGTCGACGCTCCCCCGGCGGCGCGGTTGAAGGAAGCGGGCGCCGTCATTCTCGGCAAGACCACGATGCCCGACATGGGGATGATGGCCGCCGGCGTCAGCTCCCTGTACGGAATCACCCGTAATCCCTGGGACCTCTCCCGCAATACCGGCGGCTCGAGCGCGGGCGCGGGAGCGTCTCTGGCGTCGGGCATCGGTTTCGGTTCTGTCGGTTCCGATATCGCCGGCTCGGTGCGGTTGCCGGCCGGGCACTGCGGGCTCGTTGCGCTCAAGCCGACGCAGGGACGCATCCCGCACACTGCGCCCTCGACAATGCGCTCGGCCGGTCCGATGGCACGCAGCGTCGACGATCTGATCGACCTCTACCGCGTCATCAGCCGGCCCGATCCGCGGGACACCTGGAGCCTGCCGCCCGAGGACACCGCCGGCATTCACGCGACTCTGACCCCTGCCGGGCTTCGCATCGGCGTCATGCTCGACATGGGCTACGGCACCACCATTTCCGACGAAGTACTGCGCGTGGTCCGTTCTGCAGCAGCGCAACTGTCTGCAGCGGGTGCCCTGGTCACCGAAATGCCGCCGATCTTCGGCGAGGATCCGTACCCGGCTCTCGACCGGCTGTTCCAGGTGCGTGCGCGGACCGAGTGGGAGGCCATTCCCGAGGATCGCCGGTCCCAGGTTCTACCTGCGGTGGCGGACTGGGCTTCGGAGGCGGCGAATTATTCTGCGGCTCAGTTCTCGCGGGATAACGAGGCGGTGATGCGGTCGCAGGAGATTGTGCGGGCGAGGACGAGCGAGTTCGATTTCGTGATCAGTCCGGTCATTCCCACTGTCGGGTTCGCGGCCGACGAGGTCGGGCTCGATCCGGTGCAGCCGCTCGGTCACTGCGGTTTCACGGCGTGGTTCAACCAGACTGCGCAACCGGCCTCGGCGCTGTGCTTCGGGTTCAGCGAGCACATGCCCGTCGGGATTCAGGTGGCCGGGCCGCGGTTCGCAGATCAAACGGTGCTGCGGCTGACGAAGTGGCTCGAGGGTACACGCGAGATCGAGATGAACTGGCCGACAGCTGTGGCCGCGGACAAGATCGGAGCACTCGGATGACAGTTCGACAGACATTGAGCGAGTTGGGCGTGTGGGCTTCCGCCGAACTGACGCTGGACCCCGGGACGACGATGGCAAGCCCGAGCTGGTGGGGTGCCGACTCCGAGCGCTATTCGGCCCGGTCTTCTGTGGCCGACAACAGTGCCGGGTCGGCTGCGTTCGTCAAGGTCATGGAACCGCATGCCCGTGACTACGTCGACTTGCCCGCAACCTTCGCCGCCGCCACGGCAGCCGGTGACGCCGGCATCGGACCAAAGATCTTCATCTCCGACGCCGACTCCGGTGTGCTGGTCATGGAGGACTTCACCGGCATGTGCCATACCGCGACATTGGATCTGTTCGACGAGGATGCGAACGTCGAGAAGCTGGTCGCGTTGCGCAAATCGGTGCACGGTTTGGACGGGGTCAAGCGTCGGGCTTCGGTGTTCGACGACCTCACGCATGCTCGGAATCTGGTCGAGAAAGTCGGCGGCGCGTTGCCCGCGGACTTCGACTGGATGCTGCGGACTCTTGCCCCTGCGCAGGCCCGGATCGAGGCGGCCGGCTACGACGCCGTCCCCTGCCATGGGGATGGGAACGTCTCCAATGTCCTGGTGCTCGACGACGGCAGCATGCGGCTCGTCGACTGGGATGTCGCGGCCATGATGGACCCGCTGCAGGACATCGGGGCGTTGCTCGCGGAGATTCGTCCGTTCGATTCCGATGCGCGTGAGGTGTTCGAGATGGCGTGGGGATCGTTCGACAGTGCACTGTTCGACCGCGCACGGATCTACGGCATCGCGGACTCGCTGCGGTGGGCGCTGATCGGTTCGTACGCAGACGCGATGAGGCCCGGCACGCACGAGTATTCGAAGTTCTCCGACTGGCAGTTCCTGCGGGCACGCGCTGGACTGCGCGACCCGCATTTCGACGACCGAGTACGGAACATCTGAGGTGACCATGAACGAGATCGCACTGGGATCTGCCCGCACCGAACCCGAACGGCAAGTAGAGAAGGCACTCGCTGCCATCGCGGAGTGGGAGGGCCGGAACATTACCTACACCCCGGTGCCCGGCGGGTTGATGAACAGCAACTGGCGTATCACCGTCGACGGGAAGCCGAAGCGCTACTTCATGAAGCTGCCTGGTGCAGGGTCGGAATCGTTCATCGACCGTTCGCTGGCCAACGAGGCAGCGCGGCGGGCGGGTGCACTCGACATCGGCCCCGAGGTGGTCCTCTTCGACCCCGTGACCGGTGTGGAGGTCATCGAGTTTCTCGAGGAGTATCGGGCGTGCACCAACGGCGATCTCAAGCGACCGGAAGTGCCGTTGGGCATCATCGACCTGTATCGGGTGCTGCATTCCGGGGACAAGCTCAGTGTCACCAAGACGATCTTCGACATGATCGACGAGCATCTCGACCAGGTCAACGAGCTCGGTGTGCGGCTCCCCCGCGATGCCGATGTGATCCTCGGCGAATACGGCCAGGCGAAGCAGGCGATGCTCGCCTCCGGCTTGGATCTGGTTGCCTGCCATAACGATCCGATGCCCGGCAACATCCTCGTTGCACCGGGAAAGCCGATGAAGTTGGTGGACTACGAGTTCGCGTCGAACAACGATCGGGCGTACGAGCTTGCGGTGATGGTCACCGAGATGTTCTACGGCGAGCAGCAAATCATGGAGCTGATCGAGGAATTCTACGGCAAGGCCGAGTGGTCGATGATCTCCCGAGTGCAGGTGTGTAGCGCGCTCGCCGACGTCAAGTGGGGTCTGTGGGGCTGCATGAACCACAAGCTCAGCAACGCATGGGATTTCGACTACCACAAGTACGGTGCATGGAAGCTGGCGCGGGCGCGGCTGAAGATGGCCGATCCGCGGTGGGCGTTCTGGCTGCAGGGGTTGTGAGGTGGCTATCCTCGATCGCGTCGGAGCGTTGAACGTCAACGGATTCGATGCATCCTCCATTGATGCCCTGGATCCCCGCACTCGTCAGCTGATAGATCGTCGTCGCCGAGTCCTCGGGCCCGCATACCACCTGATGTACGAGAAGCCGCTCGAGCTGGTGCGCGGTGAAGGCGTGTACGTCTACGACGCCGACGGCACCCGCTACCTCGACATGTACAACAACGTCGCGAGCGTCGGGCATTGCCATCCGCGGGTGGTGGAGGCGGTGAGTCGGCAAATGTCGCTGATCAACACGCATACGCGGTATCTGCATGATGCGGTGATCGGATATGCGGAGGACCTGGTCGCAACGTTCCCCGACGAGCTGACTACGGCCATGTTCACGTGCACGGGGTCGGAGGCGAACGATCTGGCTCTTCGTATCGCACGGCATGCCACCGGACGGCAGGGTGTCATCGTCACCGAAAGCGCGTATCACGGTGGCACTGTGGATGTGGCGGCGTGTTCACCGTCGATGGGTCCGGCGTCGGTGCGCGATGCACCCTGGGTGCGGACGGTCCCGGCTCCGGATGCGTATCGCGTGGGCGGGGACTTGGGGACGTGGTTCGCCGAGCATGTGCAGGTGCAGATCGACGACCTTCAGGCGTCGGGAATCGGCTTCGCAGCACTATTGATCGATTCGATCTTCGCCTCCGACGGCGTCTTGCCGGAGCCGACGCCGTTCTTGAAGCCGGCTGTCGATGCTGTCCACGCTGCGGGCGGGCTGTTGATCGCTGATGAGGTGCAGCCCGGGTTCGGCCGGCTGGGTTCCTCGATGTGGGGCTTCGAACGGCACGGGTTGTTGCCGGATATCGTGACGATGGGCAAGCCGATGGGCAACGGGATGCCGATTGCAGGATTGGTGATGCAGGGTTCGCTGGCCGAGCAGTTCGGTCGGGACTTGCGCTATTTCAACACCTTCGGTGGTAATCCGGTGACGATCGCGGCGGCGCAGGCGGTGCTCGACGTGATCCGCGACGAGGAGTTGGTGCCTAATTCCTCGGCCATGGGCGCTCGGTTGCTCGCGGGGTTGCGGGAGGTCGCTTCGGAGGTCGGGTCGATCGGTGACGTCCGGGGTGCGGGTTTGTTCGTGGGCGTCGAGTTCGTCGGGCCTGGTGGGGAACCGAATCCGTCCGAGGCGCTGCGGGTGGTCAACGCGATGCGGGAGCGTGGGGTGTTGATCTCGGCGACCGGGTGCTTCGGAAACACGCTCAAGATTCGTCCGCCGTTGGTCATCGGTGGGGGCGATGTCGACCGGTTCGTCGAGGAGTTGGCGGGGGTGTTGGGGATCGGGTAGCGCTGGCGCGTTGTCGGTGCGCCCTACTTCGGCCCTTGGGCCTGGAGGTCGGTGGCGTTGGCGGCGTCAGCCGCCTCGGTTGCAGCGAAGAATTTGCCGAAGACGACCTTCATCTCCTCGACGACGTCGATGTGGCTCTGGAGGACGTCGACCATGTTGTCCTCGCCGCCCGCTGCTTTTTCCGAGAAGATTCTCGCGAGTTCCTTGCCTGAATCGAAGTCTCCCCATCCGCTGGTGTTGACCAGGCGCCTCGCGGTTTCTTGGTGCTCCTTCAACTTGAGAATATATCCGTCGCAGGCCGAATAGCACGCCTGCGCGGCCTGGTCATTGAGGTACAACTGTCCTTGATCGGCAGCCACAGCGAGCGCCTGCCAATACGTCGTTGGTGGACCTGGGTTTCCCATTGATACCTCCTACTTGGGTGCGCCAGGAACCGCGCGTTCCAGATCGTTGACGTGTTTCAATACGACTTCGCAGGCGTCTACCCCATCAGCCGTGTTGTAGAGGGCGGCGAATACCACGACACCTGGCGGTACGTCGAGAGCAATCTGGCAGTCCCTGATAGCGGCACCGAACTCGGTCTTATACATGTAACCATCACGCCCGCCCACCTCCAGGTCACGGCCATCACGGTTGGACGAGTTCGCGCGAGCTTCGGCGATGGTGTGATCAATGGACGACATCACGCTCAAACCATAGGAGTAATCGACCCCACCTGGCGCGTGAAACACACAGCTTGCCCACTCCGGGACCGCTATTCCCTCGCCCCATCCTTCCATCCGGTAGGACGGGTCAAGTCCCGTCGCCGCGATGGCATCCGGCGTGATGCTGCACGGATCCCACCGCTCAGCCGCGACCGGACTCCCCTCGACCCCGTCGCCGCACCCGGCGAGCAGAGCTGCCACAGCGACCAGCGTCGCCACCCGTCTACGCACCAAACCCCCTCGATCACGTCGATCAATAGGTTAGACGCAGATAGACGGCCGATGGTTCCGTTGGACTTCTTGGAAGCAAACTTCGCCTCGAAGGCCACCGCCGCACGGACGAACCCGGAGTCGACGGAATCGAGTTGGCGGGTGTGGGGTCGAACTGGAATGCCCTGAGAGACAATTCGAGGGGAGAGGGTGTATAGAGCAGTCGAAAAGGGTCTTCGTCGCGCCGTGTCGCGGGATCACCATTTCGCAGATGCTGTCCGTGCCGGCGGCCATTCCTGGGACCAGGGAGCCGATTGAGTTCGAACGAGAGCAATCCAATTGACTCGAAACTCAAAGTCTACGCGCACTCCGCAGGTCGGACTAAGGTACAGGCCGCCGAAGTGCATCGACGAGAATGAGATGACACGGTTGATAGTCAAGATCGGCGCAGACAACGCATCGGAAAGAGAGGACCGCATATCGAAATTCGCAACACCGATGGTTAGCAGATGGCCCCCTCGGCAACGAAGTAGCTCGCCGCAGCCCTGAAAGCCACACCGATCGAATGGGAATTGCATTGAACAAACTACTCGCAGCTGCGCGGCTGGCGGGCGTCTACCTGCAGGACAGCTACGTTCTATCCATATCGGAGACACCCGGCGAGTTCACATTCGTGCTCGATGCGGTACTGACTCCTGAAAGCACGCGCTATGAACCGCCGAAACCTGTTGAACAGTATTGCTATACACGCGGCAGGCTGGTGGTCACAGATACAAACGACATCAAGTGGATTGCTCGGTCCAACGGGCGGTACACAGACGCCAACGGCGAAGTGGACCTGGGAAACATCGACTCCCTCAGCTTCGAGCAAGGTCCACGTATCTTGCTTCCTTGTTGGTACCTTCACTCTGCCCGTAACGATCTGCACGAGGAGCCATGTGACCGCACCGGTTGCCGACCAGCCCACAACGAGCACGCCGCCCGGACATGTGTTCGTGGTTCGTGGTCTTCTCGAGTCCATTGCGTGCGATGCAGTCATCGTTCCCACTAGCTCGAGCTTTCGCCCGCGGTACACGTGGTTCTCGGTTCTCGGTGTCGAGGACCGCACGGCACCGGCCGGCGCGTCAGACGATCGAGTCCGGCCCTTCCCCACCGACTCGAATCACGGCCCCGCGTGGCTGCTGAACGTGGCTCACGACGGGCATAGATCGGTCAACTGGCTGGTTGACGGTCTCCGGGCCGCGTTCGACCGAATCGCTGCCGAACTCGCATTGCACAGCCTCGGTGATGGTCGGGTTCGTCCTCTCGTTGCTCTTCCCACTTTGGGCGTGGGTCTAGGTGGGTACGAGGGGGTCCGAGGGGAGGTGATCCGCGCTCTTCATTCGACGGCAATGTACTTCGTCGCGCATTCGGACTTCGACGTCGTGTTCGTGGTCGAGAATGCGGCCGACTACGCAGCGTTCCAGTCCATACGCAAGGCTGCATCGAACGAAGGACGTGATGAAGCCCGACGGCTGGCCGAGCTCATTGCGGGCGGTGATGTCGCACTACTTCTCGGCGCAGGTGTCAGCATTTCCGCCGGCCTGCCGACATGGGACAACCTGCTCGGCCAGCTCAAGAACACGCTCCTTCCCGATCTCGATCCCGAGGTGTTCTCAGAACTCGGAGTGCTCGATCAGGCACAGCTGCTCGCGAATTCGAGTCCATCGAAAGCGTTGGGGCACAGCGTCTCGCAGCTGATCAAATCGGTCGGTGTCAAGAAGCCGACGCTCTCGCATTGTCTGTTGGCATCGCTCAAGGTCGCCAAGGTCGTCACAACGAACTACGACTCGTTGTACGAGGACGCATTCAATGCAGCCCACCGATCTGCATCGATCTCCGTTCTTCCGCGTGGCGACGTGGTGGCCGATCAGCCGTGGCTTCTGAAGATGCACGGCGACGTCGAAGATCCGGAAAGCATCGTTCTCAGTCGGCGCGATTTCGTGCAGTACGACGCGGAGCGCCGCCCTCTGGGTTCGATTGTGCAGTCACTCATGTCCACCGGTCATCTTGTTGTCATCGGCGCGTCGATGACCGATGACAACGTGCTCCGGTTAGCGCACGAGGTGCTGGCAATGAATGCCAGGTACGACCAGGAGAGAGTTCTCGGGACAGTCATCACCTTGCGGCCCGATGCGATCCGAAGCGCCTTGTGGAAGGGCGACTTCGACTTCATCCCCGCATCAACGGCCCCGACTGACAGTATCGCCGCTCGCGATCTCGAAATACTGCTCGACAGAGTCGCCATGCACGCGAGCGAACAATCTCGCTACCTCTTGGACCCCAGGTACGCCGAGCTCCTCGCCGACGACGAACAGCGTCTCGCCCGCACGCTCAGTGAAGTCGCCGGTGCAATCAACGGGCTGTCGAAAGAGAAGAAGAATCGTTGGACGGCGCTCAGCACGGTGATCTCCGAACTCGGGCACACGCCGAATAGCGAGAAACAGCCATAGAAAGCAGCGTCGAATACGTGGACCGTATGCGCGCTACGACCTGCTCAGTCGAGTAGCCCATCGGCTCGGGTGCGCGAAAAGGACTGCAGCGCGGCGCACATCGCGCCCGGCTTTCTGTCGAAAGACCAATGTCTCACTCCCGTGGCTACGACAGGCGCGCGAGGCGACCACGCAGGGTGGCCCCCGTTGTGATGCTGTATCACAACTTGAAGGTTTCCGAAGCTCTGTCACGGACGTCTGCGCGAGTTCGTTTCTGGGTGACTGCGCAGGATTGACGAGGTCTGGCGACTTGCCGGTCGGGCGCTACTTCGACCCCTGGGCCCGGACGTTGGCGGCGTTGGTGTCGTCGACGTTGTCAGTCGCGGTGAAGAACTTATTGAACACGACCTGCATCTGTTCGACGACGTCGATGTGACTTTGCAGCACGTCGACCATGTTGTCCTCGCCGCCCACGGCCTTGTCTGCGAATATCTGCCTCAGCGCTTGGCCCGACTTGAAATCTCCATAGCCGTCGATCTCCGCTAGTTCGACGGCACGGGCCTTCGAGTCCCGCAGCTTCCACAGATAGGTGTCGCATGCACTGCTGCAAGCAGCCGCTGCGTCTGGATTCAAGTACAGATGCCCTTGGTCTGCCGCCACTGCGAGTGACTGCCAGTAGGTCAGCGGCGCTTCTGAGTCTGCCATCGTGATCTCTCCTCTAGTTCGGATCCGGCAGCGCGGCTTGCAACTCAATCGAGTATTTGAGCACCAATTCGCACAATCGATCTCCCCCAAGCTCGGCCATGTCGATCACGGAGAAAACCACCATGCCGGGAGGGAGATCCACCGCAACATTGCAGGTTCGGCCGGTCCTGCCCACACTCGTCTGGTACTGGTGAGCGTCGCGCTCACCGATTTCTAGGTTGCGCCCGTCGAGGTTGGACGGTTTCTCACGAGCCTGGCCGATTGTGTGAGTCAACGATGACTTGACCGTCATGTAGTACTCCGCGGTCTTGTACGTGCACAATGCCCATTCGTCGACCTGTATGCCCTCGCCCCACCCCTCATCCTTGGTCGCGGGGTCAAGTCCTGTCGCTTGGATCGCCTCGTCAGGAATGCTGCACGGATCCCACCGCTCAGCCGCGACCGGACTCCCCTCGACCTCGCCGCCGCACCCCGCTAGCAAAATTGCGACAGCGATCAGCATCGCCACCCGTCTACGCACCAGACCCCCTCGATCACGTCAATCAATTAATTAGACGCCAACGAACGCCAGTTGGTTCCCTTGGACTCTTGGGACGAGAATTCGTTTCGAGCGTTCGACGAAGTGATCCAGCGCATCGAGGATTTCGTCGGCTTGCCACACGCGGTTTCGTCGCCCCTTGGACGTCTGATGCAGAACACCGGCGTCGACGAGTCGATCGATTGCCCGTTGCGCAGACATGTCGCTGACGTCAAATGTTCTCTGCACGAAAGCATTGTCGATGACCGGCTGCGCCACCAACGCATCGACAAGGCGCCACACCACGGATTCCCGGCGCGCAACGATGCTATCGATGAATCGTTCCCTCGCAGAGGCCAGGTCGTCGACCAACATGCGGCCATTCGACACCGCCGCGAACGTCGCAGCATTCAACCTCCGGACTATCGGCTCGACGTCACCCTTCCTGTACTCGTCGAGGCTCTCAAAGTACGCCGCCGTGTCGGTCAGCAGACCCGCAGACAGCGGGACCGTGACACGTTCGACCACTTCGGCTCGCCGGAGCATTGTGTGTACCAACGACCTGCCGGTACGTCCGTTTCCATCGGTGAACGGGTGAATAGTCTCGAACTGGGCATGCGCGATGGCAACATGCGGGAGAACTGGAAGATCGGTTCTCGACGCGAACACGAAAAGGTCGTCCAACGACGACGTCACCCGATCATGATGCGGTGGAACGAATGCGGCGTGGTGCGGACCGACGTCGGAGCCACCGATCCAGACCTGCTGTGTGCGCCACCGGCCTGCTTCAGGGTCACCGGCGGGTCCATCAGCGCCCGGTGCATCGCCAGCACCGACTCGGCCGACACCGTCGAACTCACTGCGAGCGCGGCCTCCATCGCACGAACGTTCCCACTGACGATCGACGCGTTGCGACTGCTCGGCGAACTCAACTCCGCGAGTGCCAGCGACCGTGCGCCGACGGTGAGGTTTTCAATCTGCGACGAGGCAGCGCTCTCGGATCGCAGCAGAATCGAACTCATCGGCGCCAACTCGGTGGACGAGCCGAGCCGCTGAGAGGCGTACTCGTCGAAACGAACGATCTCACGCAACGCATCTTCGGATTCAGCCGACAATTCACCGGAGAGGCGAAAATCAAGACTCCCAATTCGAGGAGGAATTGCCGCCCGGTAATTCCCCGCGCGCAACTTGCGCTGGGTCCTGGACGCATGGACAACCGTCGATAGCCATGGCCGGTCCTCCTACTCAACGGGGGCCAGGCCGAGACTCGGATCGTTGGCCACCGGTCGGCCATACCAATCTTTAAACGGCTAGAGATTGGTAAGGACTGCGCAAGGCCCTCGGACCCAGAATCGCGGGCCGACTCATACTCTCTAGCCAGCCGCTGGCGAATCCGCTGCCGCCGCGAAAGTTATTCCAGCCACGAGTTGCGCTGATAGTAGGAGTCGATTTCCTCATCGGACTGGGACGAGCTGTGGTTCGCGTACTGGACGGGTGAGTGAACCGCGAGACCCTGCTGTTCAACGGAAATGTCACCGGGCTGGGACAGCTCAACCGGCCACGTTGCCTGCGCCGGCGTGTCAGATGGCCTTTCGACTCTCACTTCGGGGCCTGGCCTGCTGTCGGTCGCGTCGACGATGCGGGCCACGACCGGGTCTTCACGTAGTACAGCCATCACCTCCGTGGTGCGCTGCTGCACATCATCAGCAGTCTGGTTGTACGCACGCATAATCAGGTCGGCCAACGCGCCGGGGCCCAGAACATACGCGTCGCGGCTCACATCCAGTCCGGTCAGGCGACCATTCGCATCAGTCCGGATGGTGACGCCGCCGAGCTGAGTGATGCCATGGATCTCGGCAACGGCCTCTTGCAGCCGACGGACCTTCGCGCCGAGTTCTTCACGGGAGCTGATCAAAGTAGAGGCCTCCTCACACACACGTGCACCGTTCAATTGGTCCGATCAGCTACCGGCATCGGGCCAACCAGGATAGGCCGGCTGCACCGGAGGTGGGGTGTCCCTCGCATAGGCATCACGGGGGATGACCGCAGGGGCGTCCGGGTAGAGAGATCGCGCCCACGGGACACAACGGCCATTCCCTGAAGTGATGGGATCAATATCGATAAGGTCGTCGATCTTCCATCCGGAAAACCTGTTGCCGGTGGGTGCTTGCCAGTGCAGCCCTTCTGCGTCCGACGGTCCGACCGAGGGGTGCGCCGAAGGTTCGCCGTCAAGACGTATGAAGTGCGAGCGTAGCTCTTGTCCACCACCATTGGTCAGCACTGACGGGGAATACTTGCCGTCTACCAAGACGTCCAAGCCCACCGCAAGCAAGCAGGAGACTACTTCGAAGCCCACATCAGTTGGAATTATCTGTTGAATATGGCCGTGGACTGTACCGACATACGGGCCCTCACCCGTGTCGGACCGGAATAGAGAATACAGTGGACCACCGGGCACACTACTCGAACTGGCCGCGAACCCGATGTAAGCGTAGTCCAAACCAACCATCCACCCAATAGCGACCGATTCATACGCGGCGCGGGCCAGGGTCCCCTCAGTCGAGAAAAGGTCTAGGCCAGGTGCCGCTGACCAGACCATCGTTGCATCGCGGATACGATCGGGAACCTCGTAGATATCGGTGGCGGGCCAAGGCGGCACCGCACTTGTCTCCAAAACCTGGGGGTCATCAACGGTAGAATCGCACGCTGTGATGGCAGTCAGCATCATCACCAGCATGGCGGCTACTATCCGAGTCCATCGAATCGCATCAGTCCGGATGGTGACGCCGCCGAGCTGAGTGATGCCATTAATCTCGGCAACGGCCTCTTGCAGCCGACGGACCTTCGCGCCGAGTTCTTCACGGGAGCTGATCAAAGTAGCGGCCTCCTCACACACACGATGCACCGTTCAATTCGTCCGATCAGCTACCGGCATCGGGCCAACCAGGATAGGCCGGCTGCACCGGAGGTGGGGTGTCCCTCGCATAGGCATCACGGGGGATGACCGCAGGGGCGTCCGGGTAGAGAGATCGCGCCCACGGGACACAACGACCATTCCCCGAAGTGCTGGGGTCTCTGTCGGTCAAACCCTCGATCTCCCAGCCAAGAAATTCGTTACCGGTGGGCGCCTGCCAGTGAAAATCATCGAGCGCTGGTGCGGACGACGTCGGACGCGAGGTCGGCGCCATGGCCGGTTCGTTGGTCCGGATAAACCGCGATCTCATCTCCGTTCCGTCACCGTCCGCAAGCCGCGATGGCAAATACTTGCCGTCTTCACGTACATCGAGACCGACGGATAGCACACAGGATAAAACGTCGAAGCCCGAGTCAGTCGGCAATATCTTTTGAATACGACCGTAAATCGTCCCCACGAACGGACCTTGCCCGGTGTCGTCATCGAATCCGCCGTACAAGCGGCCGCCGCCCGGGCTATTCGAGCTCGCCGCAAACCCTATATACGTGTAGTCGAGACCAACCATCAAACCAATAGATACCGACTCCAAAGCAGCACGCGTCAGGGTTCCCTCAGTCGAGAAGAGGTCTAGGCCAGGTTCCGCCGACCAGACCATCGTTGCATCGCGGATACGATCAGGAACCTCGTAGATATCGGTGGCGGGCCAACGCGGCACCGCACTTGTCTCCAAAACCTGGGGGTCATCAACGGTAGAATCGCACGCTGTGATGGCAGTCAGCATCATCACCAGCACAACGACTACTATCCGAGTCCATCGAATCGCATCAGTCCGGATGGTGACGCCGCCGAGCTGAGTGATGCCATGGATCTCGGCAACGGCCTCTTGCAGCCGACGGACCTTCGCGCCGAGTTCTTCACGGGAGCTGATCAAAGTAGAGGCCTCCTCACACACACGTGCACCGTTCAATTCGTCCGATCAGCTACCGGCATCGGGCCAACCAGGATAGGCCGGCTGCACCGGAGGTGGGGTGTCCGCAGCATCACGCTCTATGACGGGGGCTGTGTCCGGAATTCAGGGATCGCGCCCACTCGACGCAGCGACCGCCCCCTGCGGTGGTCGGATCATTGTCGACGAATCCGTCGATCTCCCAGCCGATGAATTGGTCGCCGACAATCGGGATCATCGCGTCAATATCGATCCTCGGGCCAACCTGGAAAGGCAGGCAAGACCGGAGGTGGTTCGTCGTTGGCGTAGGCGTCACGGGGGATAACTGCAGGTGCGTCCGGGTAGAGCGATTTCGCCCACGGGACACAACGCCCCTTCTCCGCGGTGGCGGGATCTATGTCGACGAATCCCTCGACTTCCCAGCCGGTGAATTGGTCGCCGGTCGGTGCCTGCCAATGCAACGAACTGGGTTTACGTACGGACGAGGTCGGAGGCGTCTCAAGTACCGACTTTGGGTCAACAGTGCGTATGAACCGCGAACGCAAATCTCCCCCTTCGCCGTCGGTCAGACGCGATGGCGAATACTTATCGTTGGTGCGAACGTCGAGGCCAACGGACAGCACGCACCCAAGTACGTCAAAGCCGGTATCGGTCGGAATGATCTGTTGGATACGGCCGTGAATCGTCCCCACGAAAGGACCTTCCCCTGTGTCATCCTCGAAATCACCAAAAATCCCACCACCGCCCTTGCTGCCAGAACTGTCCTTGAACCCGACGTACGTGTAGTCGAGACCGATCATCCACCCAATGAACACCGACTCCTGAGCAGCGCGGAACAACTTTGCCTCCGCAGAAAACAGGTCGATTCCTGGCTCCGCCGACCAGACAATCGTAGCGTCACGGATACTGTCGGGAACCTCATAGAACTCAGTCGCAGGCCAACGCGAGGACAGTGTTGGCGTCGGAGCAGTTTCGTCCTCGGGGGGAGGAGAGCACGCTGCAACGAAGGCCAGCATCGACACCAGGGCGGCGATGATCATCCGCAGCAGTCGGGACATCTTCATCCGTAAATCTTAGTTGGCCATGTGTTGCGCGAGTTGCGAGACGCTTCGTCGCTTGCCAGCCACTTCAGAATCTCTGCACTCGTCGGATTGTTGCCTTCAGGCCTGATCGCTGCTGAAAGACTGCCCCATTGGCCATCTCCAGTCGCATTTCTGGAGTACTCGTCGAGATTCGAAATGCCACTTGCGCCAATTAGCTGCTCGGTCACATTCACGGACTCCTCGCGCACTAGCCTGCCTTCGTTGAAGTATGCCCTCACCGCTTCAGAGTATGGAAGCAGCTTTGCCCCGTCATCACTCTTGTACACGTCGGGGACATCGTTGATATCGACCGTACCGCTAGCGACAAGCGCTTCGAGCACGTTGAGTTTCCTGAAATCTGCACTGCCCCAATCGCTTGCCACGTATGCACTACCTCCGCTGTCGAATCCGAATTGCGATGAATCGAGGGTCAGCTCACGAGCCAGTGGCGAATCGAGGTCATCGACAGACAACACGTACGGCTTCAGGAACTCGGAACCGGCCGCGACGGCCATTCCACCCGGACCGAATCCACCGGCAACGATTTGCCCCGCAGTCCACGCCGCAGCGAATTTCGAATTACGAGCATCGGCCGCTTCCTGCTTGTCGACTCCGTCCTGCACACGTTGATCCATCTCGGTACTGAGACCGTGATCGACAAGCCACTGCAGCCGATACGCCTGATCCCCCAACGACGCATCCCCAGTCACAGCGAACAGACGATCCATCCGCTGACTCTCAGCGAGCGCAGTACCGTTGATTATCTGACTGGCCTGCTCATCGGAATCGAGAATACTGAAAACACGAAGCGGCTCAACAGGTCCCCCGATGTAGTCCCTACTGCCACCGAACTCACCGAACCCATTCGTCTGCGTGAGGTCACCGGGCATACCGGTCATATCCCCGACGAACGGGGCGAGCGCCTCGGCGACCTGATCGGCCGTACCGTCACCGATCTTCCCTTCACCGGACAGAAGAGTCGTGTAATTGTTTGTACCATCGGATGATTCGGCGCTAGCCATGATGTCGGCCAGACCGCGTGCCGCAGACCCTGCACGCACCGAGTTCTCGTACTCGGATGTGCCTTCGAGCGCAATCGAGTGCGCATCGCGAGGAATCCAGTCCGTGAGAGATGCCATGGCCGAACCGTCCTCACGCTGCAGCAACGGCATCAACGCAGTATCTGCCTGGTATCCGGACCCGAGGATCTCCGGCCCTCCCTCGCCGGTCAAGATCGCATGTGCGCCGTCGGTGTTGCGTGAACCGAGCGCGATGGCCTTCTCGAGCGACTCCACGTGATTCGGATCGTCCAACGATTCACTTCCGAAGGGCAACGCTCCACCATGTGCGTCCATCCAGGACATATGCATCCCCTGTCGGATCAGCTCGGTCGACATTTTCGTCCCCGGCTCGCTACCTACCTCCGCCAGAGACATCGCGTCGAACAGCTTTGTTTGGCCCTCGACGAACCTCTTGTGATCATCCACGATCGGACCGTCCCCGGGATACGTCAACGCGTTACTGTCGAGGCCATCGACACCACGACTGGGACGAGTCGAAATGAGCTCACGCATATCCTGAGGCAAGTTTTCGTAGCTGCCGGCTCCGATGAGGTTGCCGTCGCCGTCGCGGCCGGTGCCGACGTTCTCGTTGGACAGCACCATCACACCGTTGGCGAGCGACGCTGCCGCCTGCTGCCCCGCCGGGCCCTGCGATTGCAGTTGTTGACTCGTGGCCGTGAACCCATCGACACCAGCGGTGTTGTAGAACTCTTTGAGGTACTGCTGGGTACTCGCCGGGATCGTTGCAGTACCGCCGTTGAGGTAGGCCTCGAGCTGCGCGGGTTCCATCCCCGTGGCCTGCAAGTCCTCGGTGAGTCCCCTCATGACGTCAGCGGGGATCGGCTCACCGGCATCGACGGCGTCTCGCACCCGGGAACCGATCGCCTTACCGCCCTCGCCCGACAGCACCACCGAACCGACGCCGGTACCGCCGAAACCACCGTGCTGTTCGAGGTCCTCCAGCCCCCCGGCCAGAACCGACCTCAACGCAGTCAGAGCAGATCCGCACTGAGCCAGGTTCTCTTTCAGACTGGTTTGAAAATCCGCTGCTTGGCGGTCGAGAAGTCCCTGCAGCACCAGTCGGAAAGCGTCGTCGTTCGTGCCGGGAACAGTTGGGCTGGTGACGCTCCCGTCAGGTGCAACGGACATGCCATTTCGTCCGGCGGCATCGCGGACCTCGAGAACTACCCGGCGATAAACACCGAGCATCTCGCCCTGCGTCACCATCGCCTCCCCCACGGTGTCGGTCGCACGTCTCGACGCCGTCGCGGTGAGCACCTCCGCCACCGCAGACATCGACGCGGCCGCGCTGGCGTCGCCCACCCACGTCTGTGCACACCTATCAACCGCAAGATCCACTTCGGCCAGACGATCAGCAAGAGCAGTCCCCGCCGTTTGCATCGCACTTCCCGCCGCAACCAACGTCTGCGGATTCCACGACTCGACCTGGGGAATCGTCGGGGCCATTACTACCCGAGCCCTTCGGTCAACGAGCCGAGCTGCCTACTGAACACTTCTTCGACAGCGTCATAAGTCGCCGCGCAAAAAGTGGCGCCATCGGACAAAGCCAGCACCGCGGAGCTATGTTTCGCCACAGTGGACTCCAGGGTCGTCACGAACCGACCCAGAAGACCATCGATACCGGCGTCCGGCATCACCACAGCGTCAGCACCAGCCTTGGCGGGCGCAGCGATCTGCGCCACCTCACCCGCTTTGACACGCAACTGCGCCCCCAACGACCTGATCTCATCGAGATCAGCGCCCAACATCTCCCCCAACAGACCACTCCCCCAAGAGCTACCTCACAACGGCGCCACAACAACAAGTTCATTGTTCGACTAACGCGACAGCCACAGGCCTACCAAGGCACTACCTTGCCACAGAAACAAGCGACAAGCAGCCATTACATCGCACGTCTGACCTACCACAACTCCCAAATGCTGAACTTTGCTCCGGCAGACGATGGAGCTGATCGAGGAGTTCTACGGCAAAGCCGAGTGGTCGATGATCTCCCGAGTGCAGGTGTGTAGCGCGCTTGCCGACGTCAAGTGGGGTTTGTGGGGTTGCATGAACCACAAGCTCAGCAACGCTTGGGATTTCGACAATCACAAGTATAGTGCGTGGAAGCTGGCGCGGGCGCGGGCGCGGCTGAAGATGGCCGATGAGGTGCAGCCCGGGTTCTACTTCGGACCCTGGGCCCAGACGTCGGCGGCGTTGGTGTCGTCGACGATGTCCGTCGCAGTGAAGAACTTGTTGAACACGACCTTCATCTCTTCGACGACGTCAATGTGGCTCTGCAGGACATCGACCATGTTGTCCTCGCCGCCCACGGCTTTTGCAGCGAACATGTCGCGCAGCTCAGTTCCGGACTTGAAATCGCCGTAACCGCTTATGTTGGCCAGCACCCTTGCTTCTCGCTGATGGTTCTCCAGCTTGAGAATGTACTCGTCACAAGCCGCGCTGCAAGCCTGCGCCGCCGCGGGATTGAGATACAACTGTCCTTGATCGGCAGCCACAGCGAGCGCCTGCCAGTATGTTGCAGGTTCACCCATCGCAACCTCCTATTTGGGCACGGCCGGAACCGCACTTTCCAGATCATGGACATGTGCGAGCCCTATCTCGCACGCGTCCGCGCCATCATCTTTCTGGTAAAGCACTGTGAACACCACGACTCCCGGCGGTACTTCGAGTGCGATGTTGCAGTCCCTGATTGCGGCACCGAACTCGGTCTTGTACATGTACGCGTCACGGCCGCCCACCACGAGATCGCGGCCGTCTCGATTGGCCGATTTCGCGCGAGCCTCGACGATCGTGTGATCAACAGACGACAGCACGGCTAGCGCATAAGCCGCCCTGGCACCTGGCAGCAAGTACTCGCATACCGCCCAATCATCGACAACTATTCCCTCACCCCAGCCCTCGTCCTTGGTCGCAGGATCGAGCCCCGTCGCCTGGATCGCCTCGTCGGGAATGCTGCACGGATCCCACCGCTCAGCCGCGACGGGACTTCCCTCGACACCGCTGCTGCACCCCCCGAGCAGGACTGTCCAGGCAATCAGCATCGCTACCCGTGCCCGCATAAATCCCCTCCTCCAGCGTCAATCGATAGGTTAGACGCAAGAGCGCGCCGATCGGTTCCGATCCACAGGTGAAGGCATACTCTGCTATCAATAATCGGTAATTCACTCTGGACGGAGGGGGCAACTCGGTTCTCGTGAAACTCACCGGGCAGCGTTGTGCGACAGCAAGAAGACGATGGACAGCAGCGGTTGGACACTTCAAGCGGACGATGCCATCCGCCCAACCACGCCGCTTGCCGGATGGACCAGCTGAGATGGCCGGCAAGTTCGAAGCGTTCGAGCTGGCGTTGGCGGTTACGGACCGCCTGAAGGATGTAGGTATCGACCAGGGCAATCTGGTCGAGATCCTCGAGGTGCACCAAGACCGCCTTGTGATTCAGACGATGGAGCCGAGAGACGACGATTCGATGCCCTTCGCGATCGCCGAGGATCGTGACATCGAACCGACCGACGGCAAGGACGAGTTCGGGAATCCAATGTGGGGGCCGATCCCTGGGCCCACTGCGAAATGATCGGTACTGCTTAGGGACGCCATGGACCCAACCTCGAAGTAGCCTTACGCACTCTCTTCCGTGACGGTTCTTGCCTGAAACCGAATGTCGAGTAGTCGATGTCGTGCATTGTTTCCAACCTCCTCACTGCGTGGGAGTCAGCGGAGGTTGCGATGCTGAACAAGGAGGATCGCCCCCTCGGCAACGAAGTAGCTCGTCACACGCTGAAAGCCACACCGATCGAATGGGAATTGCATTGAACAACAACTACTCGCAGCTGCGGGGGCTGGCTGGCGTGTACCTGCAGGACAGCTACGTTCTATCCATATCGCAGGCGCCCGGCGAGTTCACATTCGTGCTCGATGCGGTGCTGACTCCTGAAAGCACGCGCTATGAACCGCCGAAACCTGGTGAACAGTATTGCTACGCACGCGGCAGGTTGGTGTTCGCAGATGCCAACGACATCAAGTGGGTTGCTCGGTCCACCGGACGGTACATAGACGCCAACGGCGCAGTGGACCTGGGAAACATCGACTCCCTCAGATTCGAGCAAGGTGTCTATAAAGCCGAGGGCGACTGGGGGCGTGTCGAAATCCGATCGGCGTCAGAGCCACAGTTCGTCTTCGATTGACCGAAGGCACGCCACTTTTGTGCCGATACTGGGGCTGCTTGGCACGATCGACTACTGCCAACGCTGGGATCGAACCGGAGGTCTTCGACACTCCCACACTGACATCGACCCCGTCGCGCAGTTCAACGAACGATCCACCGGCGTGTACTCCCCGCAATGAAGACGCATCCATCACATGCGGGCCAGTTCAATCGCAGACGGCGAGCCCGCCTCCTGCCACACTGACGACCCTCATCCCGTCGAGCCCAGCGATGGTCCACGCTTCGAAATCGGGGCCGAAGGAAACAACCAAGTTCGCCTCGTTTCCTTCGAAGGCCGATTCGATTCGTATTTCGCAGCTGCGATTTGTTCGGAGAGCCACAGAAAAGCCGAAGTCGATCGAGTCTATCGTCTGGCCATCTATGGGAGTTTTCACGAGCTACCAATCTTCAGAAACCGAAATATGAGCCGAGGCGATACGAGACTTCCGAATCAAGCCGTTCCTGAACGCCGCGCAGCATGCTGGACGGCCGTGGTCGATCGATGCGGGCACGCTGCTACTGATTCACCGACCAATCGGCAGCGCTTTCGATGAGTGACGTCCGGGGTTCGGGATTGTTCGTAGGCATCGAGTTCGTCGGCGCCGGCTGGGAACCCGATCCGGCCGAGGCGTTGCGAGTGGTCAACGCGATACGCGAGCGTGGGGTGTTGATCTCGGCGACCGGATGCTTCTGCAACACGCTCAAGATTCGGCCGCCACTGGTCATAGGTGGGGTCGATGTCGATTGGTTCGTCGAGGAGCTGGCGGGGGTGTTGGGGATCGGGTAGCGCTGGCGCGTTGTCGGTGCTCGCTACTTCGGCCCCTGGGCCCGGACGTCGGCGGCGTTGGTGTCGTCGACGTTGTCCGTAGCGGTGAAGAACTTGTTGAACACGACCTTCATCTCTTCTACGACGTCAATGTGGCTCTGCAGGACATCGACCATGTTGTCGTCCCCGCCCACAGCTTTTTCCGAGAAGATTCTCGCGAGTTCCTTGCCTGAATCGAAGTCACCCCAACCTGTGACGTCTACCAGTTCCCGGGCACGCGTTTGATGAAGCTTCAGCCTGGCAATGTAGTCATCACATGCGAGGCTGCAGGCAGCTGCGGCTTCCGAATTCAGGAAGAGATGGCCACTGTCCGCGGCGATAGCAAGCGACCGCCAGTAGCTGACAGGAGGTTCAGGAATCGCCACATCGAATCCTTCTACTTGGCAGGCGGCAACAGTGCCGCCAAGTCTGTTGTGTGTGCCTGAGCGAGACCGCAAGGATCGGCCCCTATCGGGTCCGTGCCCATAGAGTTGACGGTGAAGACCACAACCCCATTCACTACGTCCACAGCGACGTTGCAGTCTGTGATCGATCGTGAGTTGGCAGTCGTGAAACGGTAGGCATCACGGCCATCAACCTCAACGTCCACACCATTCAAATTGGTTTCGTTGTCGCGTGCATCTTCGACGGTGAAGACGTCGGACGACTTGACGTTGAAGAAGTACGAAGGTTGCGCTTCTGGACCTCGGAATATGCATAGGCTCCAATCTCGAACCTCTATCCCTGGGCCCCAACCCTCCTGGAAGGACGGGTCCAGGCCCGTCGCTGCGAGCGCCTCGGGAGTGATGCTGCACGGATCCCACCGCTCGGCCGCGACCGGACTCCCCTCGACTCCGCCGCCGCACCCCACGAGCAAAGTAGCCACAGCGACCAGTGTCGCCACCCGTCTACGCACCAAACCCCCTCGATCACGTCGATCAATAGGTTAGACGCCGACAGCCGGCAATTGGTTCCGTTTGACTTTCGGACGCAACTGGCGCAGAGCTGGCAACGTCATCCGTCGCCGTCCGTCATGACATGCCGCGGTAGCTCGATACGTGAACGCATCGTCGGGCCACGCCACTGCCCTCACGATTGGACGGGCGACGAATACTCTGACCGGTTCTAGCTTCGGAAGCACGCTCAAGAACCATCCGCCGCTGGTCGTTGGGAAGGATGCAGTAGACCTGTTCATCGGGGAGTCGGCGGCGCTTTGGGAGTAGACGACGCGACGAATCACGGGCGCGGGCATAGGCTGCCAGGTATGAACAAAGTCAGCAAATTCGTTCTCGGATTGCTACTTTTCAACGGGGTGTCGTCGGTCGTCGGCGGGATTGCACTGATGACTGGAATGATCCCTGAACAACCCACGTGGGTCGAGCACACAGACTTCAGCAGTCTCTACTTCCCCGGCGTAATCCTGCTCGCGATCGTGGGAGGTAGCTCGTTGTTCGCCGCATCGGCGATGGTCAAACGGATTGAAGGCTGGCAGCTGGCCAGCATTCTGTCCGGGGTGATCATGATTGTGTGGATAGTCGCGGAGATCGCATCCATTCGCGCGTTTCACTTCCTGCAGGTGATCTACCTCGTGACCGGGGTTGCAGTCATCTGGGGTACTCGAACGGCCGACGACACTGCCGCAGCGGAACAGGGACGCGTGCCGTGAAGCCCAAAACACCTGGTAGACCCGGAGATCAGTCGCCGGCGAGCGTCAACACTGGTTTACCGCCGCCGCTGTCGAGTGCGCACGCCGCATTCGCAACCGGCATGTTCGTCCTCGCTGTTCTGCTGGTATCGAATTCGATCCTCGGGCCACTCGGTATCGGAATCATCGACTATCCGATCTCGACCACCTTGCAGAACCAGCTGATCGGCCTCGAGCTCGTCACGCTCGTCCTGGTCACCCCGTTGAGCATTGCCGCCGGAGTGCTGGCGTTGCGCGGTCACCGCGCCGCTGGCCCTCTCGCTTTCGGCCCAGCTGCCTACACCGCATACATGTTCGTGCAATACGTGCTCGGCCCGGAATATGCGACGTTCAACTCGGTTGTGCTGTTCGACCTCGGTATCTTCGCGTTGAGTGCCGTTCTCACCGTCTGGGCCTGGACGATCACCGACACTGCTTCGATGCCTGACATGACACCGACCAGACAACGCGTCTACGGCGTAGTCCTGCTTGCGCTGGCAGCGTTCATACTGTCGCGATACCTCGGCCCCATCTTCGGCGGTGCGATGCCCGCCGAATTCGCAGATGCGCGCACATTCTTCTGGTCCATCGTTCTGCTCGACCTCGGTCTCGTGGTTCCAGCAACCACCATCACTGCAGTCGCACTCTTCCGCGGAACACGGTCTGCCCAGAAGGCGCTGTACGCAGTGCTCGGCTGGTTCGCATTGGTTCCACCGTCCGTGGCGGCTATGGGTGCAGTCATGGTCGCCCGCTCGGACCCAAACGCCGCAGTCGGCCAAGTCGTCGTGCTTGCCATCGTCGCAATAGTGTTCATGGTATTCGCGGCTACTGTCTTCCGACCGCTCCTCTCTCGGAACCGACCACACATCGCCTGAGTTTCACTCCATGTCGCTGCCGTCGGAGCGCCTCGAGGATCGCAGGAGCCTTCTGCATGCGGGAAACATGCTCTTCTCCCTCGATCAGATGAGCCTGCGCCCCAGCGACATTCGAGTCGAGCCACTCCGCGGCGTTGAACTCGCTTCCAGCGGCTCCGGACCATCCATCTGCGACCCGAGTGACATCCGGTTCGAGCGATCCGAGGACACTGGCAAGCTCGTCTGCCGCAGCTCGTGCTGACTGACACAAACCCTGCAACTCGTGCGGCACCACTTTCATCGGTTCGATGCCCAGAAATTCCACCACGGATCCCACCCCCAGGGAACTTCATATCATGTGGCCTGACGAACGCCAACCCGTCGAGGAAACGCCCACGCCTGGGACCCTTCAGCTCAAAATCACTAGGCGGCGAGACGTTGTCGCGGACGCCTGACGCGCGTCGAGTGGAGTCGATCGGCCTGCTGGTATTGCTCGATCGCGACCCCACGCCCTGATAGCGGCCACCTCTTCCGGGTTGGTTCGACTGAATGGCATGACGTTCGCGAATACGTCTTTGATGTATTCGTCGCCGGGCGGTGTGTCCCGATGCTGCATGAACATCGCTGCCGCGATGTCGTGAACAACGGATTCGATGTCCGAGCCAGCGAAGCCGTCCGATATCTCCGCCAAAGCGGCCAAGAGTTCCGCGCTGGGCTCGACCTGCAAGTACTTGCGAAAGTAGAGGCAGATAATCTCCGATCGATCACGCTCGTCCGGAAGATCGACGAAGAAGAGTTCGTCGAACCTACCCTTGCGAAGCAACTCCGGAGGAAGCGCCGACACATCGTTGGCAGTCGCCACCATGAAAACCTTCGACGTGGATTCTTGTAGCCAGAATAGAAATTGTCCGATCAGGCGAGTCGTGGTGCCAGAGTCCGAATTGCCTCCAGCGAGCGCCTTTTCGATTTCATCGACCCACAGGATGCATGGTGCGATCCGGTCAGCAGTATCGAGTGCTTCTTTCAATCGACTTTCGGACACCCCGACATACATCCCCAGGATTGACGCCATGTCCAACCTGTAGAGCGGTAGCTTCCACTCGGCGGCAATGGCTTTTGCGCTCAGCGACTTCCCACACCCCGGTACGCCGACGAGTAATACCCCTTTCGGGGGATGCAGATGGGTTCCGCTGAGGTCGGCACGAATGAGTTCGCGCCGCGTTGTCAACCATTCTCTGAGTGTTGTGAGGCCCCCGACCTGATAGTCGTTGTCCTTCAGTTTGACACGTTCGATTCCACTGAGCTCACCGAAAATCTGGTCCTTGAAGACGGAAAGCTCTGAGAGATCGTCTTTGAGCAGAGATCCCCGTGCAAGCATCGTGGTGATGGCGTTGATCGCTTCGGTTTCGGTGACGCCCACGAGCGCCTCGGATGCGAGCCGCATCTCCTCGTGTTCCCACTCGATGCGCATCACGGCACGATGGTCGTCGACGTAAGCTTTGACCACGTCGGTGTACAGCTCACTCGCATCAGGCAAGTCGAGAGACACCGACATTCCCAACCTGGCCAGACCAGACCAGACAGGCCCCGAGGCAATGACGATGATCGATCCCTGATGAGTCTCTGCGAGTCTCGAGATCTCAGCCAAGTGCCTCGCCGACGAGCTGTCATTCTCGATATCGTCGACGTCCGTCAGGATGAAGTTGGCATTGTTCCGTGCGGAGAATGTTGCTGTGGCGAAGTCGAGCGCCCCGACAAAGCTGCGATCATCGATTACAGGGGTCGGACTGGTGATGTCGAACAATCCGGTAGCCCGCGAGTGATAGTAAAACGGCATCGCCCGGAACTTGGACGCAACGCCTTTCAGCAGATCGAGGCCGCGTGTTCCCTCGATCGTACGCAGAACGATGAGAGGAACCCGCGCTTTCAGAAACCGCTCGAGTATGTCTGCTGTGTCGACCTTGCTGGGCATTACTTGTGGCCTTCCTCGGTCGGATTGCATTCGACAACCACCAGCCTGCGCTTCGAACTGCGTTGCACCCCAGGCGAACCGACGTGTCTCAAGCCCTCGTCCAGCGCCACTCGCCTTTCAGTGGGCGGAGCAGCAGGCTCTGGACGCAAGAGTGCGTCGAGCGGAAAGTTGGGTTCGAGGATGGCGGTCAATGAGTTCACTCTCGCTGTCTTCAACAACCGTTCTCGAACGTTTCTGTCGCTCGACGCGTTCTGGGTGCTCTTGAGCAGATTGTCTTCGATTTCCTGCTGCAGGTTGCGGATGTCCGTCGCTGCACCCTCCCTCAGGAGATCTCGAATCACCACGGGGAGCGATGGGTGTGCCGCGAGCTGCAACCGACGTGCAAGTTTCGTGCGCATCTGAACCATTGCGCGTTCACGGTCGTGTTCGGTTGTGGCTCGACCCCACTGAACAGTGAATTCGGACGACCAACGCGTCATTGCGGTGGACAAGGCTGCATTCAGATGCCCGAGAAGTCGCTGGTATGCGCTGGGGGGCAACGACGATTCTGTCAGGACCGGCAAATCCAACATTGGATGCGCTGGATCCATCGCCCATGCCCGCAGTGCCCGGACCCACAATTCATAGCCACTACTACTTGTTGTCACGTAGCAGAACCACGGCGGACGAGCACCTCTCCGGGCGGCATCGGATCCCATGACGGTAGATCTCCGGCGATCTTCCGATTACGTGGGAGCTCCGTTCTACCCGACGATCGCGCACCAAGCGACCATAGCCGCGACACCGCTGGGCCTTCTGCTTGCTCCGGGTTCGGCGGAACGAAAGGCGTTCGCTGCGTTCGACGAACGATCGGAGAACTTGTGTTGTTTTCAATCATGCGGAGACGTCCTGCCTACCTGCCACCGTGGGCCACGTGCCGATCAGATTCAACAGGGGTTGTTCTTTCGCGTCCTCATCCGAGTACAGGACTTTGGTGTCGACGTACTCGGCCACTGCCGCTCGATAGATATCGACAGAGAACTGAAATGCCTGCTCTCGCACAGCCAGTGCTTCCTGGTACTTCTTCTCGGCGTCGGTCTTGTTCTTCCAGATCATGTAGCCAGCAACTCCACCAGACACGAGAAGCACCAGAAGCCCGCCGACGCCGAAGATCAGGAAACCGATAATCGAAAGAGCGAGGGCGATTCCGCCTGCCTTGAGGTAGTAGCTTTCCTTGAAGCGGACCCGTTCGAGATACTCGGCGACCGACGACTCCCACACTCCGGCCAGAGACTTTTCCGCCTCTGCCTGGGGCAATTCGGTATCGGTTCTCCAACCCTTGAACCCGAGGGTCTGCGCATAGTTCGAGTGGTTCTGGTCGAGCGTCAACTCCACCTTGTCAAGGTACTTCATCCGGTAGTCGGCGGTGAAGGCGCCGACAGCATGCTGAAAGTCGTCTCGCGACACTCCGATTGCCACCTTTTGGGTACCGATCGAAACACCCAACAGTTCGGGCCGAAGTGCTGATTGGGTCTGAAGAGATATGACGTCAAGCGTCTCTTCGAGGGCGACGTTGAGTGCGTCGGCTTCCTGCCGGGCGCGATCGAGGTCGCCAGCATGCTCGATGACGGCACGATGGTAGACCGCGTCGCGTTGAAAAGGGAGTTCCTCGGTGTCGAACTCGGTCACCAACAGTTCGAGAATGTCGTCCAAACGGTCGATGGTCGATAGCCCCAGATCATTCGGCGAAGACTTGATCTGTGCGTACTTGGCCTGCGTGAAACCAAGGGCTCCCGCGCACTCCAGCGCGTGCTTCACCTCGTCCCATTGTGGGCTGATCTTGGATAGGTGAGGGAACTCGGCGTCCACCACAGTTGGTCGATGCAGCGAAATTTCGTTCTGCCAGGCTGTGACCTGAGCGGCGACGACTGACTGGTCGGCGCGCAATCTATTGTTCCATTCGGTGAGTTGCGCCGCGATGAGCTGTTGGCCGTGCGCACCGAAGGCATCCTGTGCTGCCGCCTCCAGGATCACCGCGAATTCGCGGCTGAGGGCGTGCGGATCGAGTGACGACAGGTAGTGCTTGAGCCAGCGCGTCGACGCTTCCAGGCGACCTTGGCGCCGCAGAGTGAGCGCGAAGAAGAGGCTCGTCTTGCGGGGATCACGAGAGAATGCGGCGTCGATCGAGCGCGAGCACAGATCCTCGTCGTCGCGTGACCAGCTCGCGAGCGCTACGAGTGCCGGCGCAAGCCAGTAGCGCGGAGTCTGAATCATCAGCTCCTCGCTGACCTGCTGCACAGTATGATTGCTGACGTTCCCGAGGTCGAACGCCTGAAGCGTTCCGATCGAGGTACGGCGCACCACCTTGTAGTGGCCGTACTCGCGCTCGAGGGCAGCCTCGACGTTGCCGAGGACCGTTTCGGACCGCTGAACGTTGGCTGTGCGCTCGGCCTGCAGAACGTATTCCTGGAAGTCCTTGCGCAGCTCTCGGAGCTCATCAGTGGTGACGGTAAGGTCACGCGATACCACCCCCACCTGAGTGGTCACCTCGGTCACCTGGTCACTCACCGTCGACAGATTGTGGTTGACGGAACTGACTGCATTGAGGACCTGCTGAAAATTGCGTGTGTAGTCTTCGGTCATTGCACGGGCCCTTTCGTCGGCCAGTAGTTCACTAGAAGGTTGATCCGGTTCGTACTGGCTCGCCGTCGTCGCGCACGGGGACGATCGATCCGTCCGAGTACAGTTCCACGAACGCATATGCGTCGTTTCGAACCAGTGCACGTGCGTTGTTGTAGGGCATTTCGACAGTGTCCGAAGCCGTGTAGTGCTGACAAATGTTGCCGTAAATATCGAGTTTGTGGTCAACGTAAGGTGGCCCGAGATAGCAGCGGCCGAACAGCCCGATCAGCGCCCCGCCCTGACGTGCATCGTAATAATCTCGGATCAATTTCATGATCTCTGCATTGGCCCGCGGATCCAGCGACGTGTCGAGCGTGCCGACTGCTACGAGAAGTTCTCGGGAGCGACGCTTCATCCGCTGGGAAAGCTGGTAATTGTTGGGCGGCGCACCCTTGGCAAGGGCATTGGGCTTGCCTATCGGCTGCAGTAATACTGCGTCTGCACGATGCGCAGATCGTCTTCTGCTTATCTCGGCCAAAGCTCTCGATTCCTACTCGTCCGGACGAACACGTCACTCTGTGACGGGTAGCGACAGTTTGCAACACTAGATCCCGAGCGCAGCCGTGTCTGTCGGCCAATCGACGGAACAGTGGACTTCGACAGACACTTCATGCGACGTTCACCGTTGCGGGACGAACGACCAGACCATAGCGAGTGTCAACGGACTGAAGGAACTGTCCAAGCACGATCCGGCCGCCCGGCATCGACAACCTCGGCGGCGGCCGCATCGGTAGAACGGAGCCGGCGATCAGAGTCCTAGCGACGCCGGCGACCGCGTCGGCGACGTCCATAGTGGGTGCGTCACTGTCGGAGCTGAAACTCACTTCGGAGAGCGCTGCATGCGTGTCGACTGACACCTCTGAGACGTGGGTACCCGAGTTGATCGCCGACTCGATCAGATCAGTCAAGAGCGTCGCGTCACCCAGTTCATGTGCCCACTTGAACACATGCGTGTTCCACAACGATATCGTCGTTGACCACGACCTACGGGCTGCCGCACTGGCGAACTGGAACCGTTGGGCATCGAGGTACAGCAGCGCGGGCAACGCAAGATCAAGCGCGGCGCGCAGACTGTCGTGCCCAGGAACCGACGCCTGGCACAGCGCGGCCAGGAAGTCACACTTCGCCACATCGATCAGCGCATCGAGTTCCTTCGACATACTTCGTGCCGACCCGAGGAAAACCAGACTCTGCTCACAGTTGCCCAGCATCAATTCGGCGCACGCGCGGTTGCGGTGAGCCCAAGCGACCAATCTTCGGTGATCTGGGTCGCGCTCGAGGTGGATGAGAGCCCGACCGATCAGGGAAGATGCCCGTTCGAACTGTCCCTTCTTGAACACCGCAGCCCCGATGTTGCACTGACAGACGGCACTTCTCGCAGAGTCACCGAGACGCGCGAACTGCTCGTGCGCCCGCGAGAACGAGAGCTCGGCCGCACCGAGATCGTCTCGCGCCAGGTATAGCCCGCCGAGGTTCTGATTGATCATTGCGACTCGATCCGTCGCGCCGACTGACTCGAACCCCTGTCGTGCGCGACGGAACGCGTGTTCGGAGTCGTCGAATCGACCGGTATCGAGGTAGAGCTGCCCGAGGTGACCGTCCGATACGGCGACTGCAGCCGGGATTTTGTGCCTGACGAAAACGGCCCTCGATTCGATCAGTGCGCGTTCGGATTTCTCGTAGCGCCCCATGCTCATCAAGCACATTCCGACGCTCTGCAAGCACAACCCCGCCTTCTCATGCATCTCAAGGCCAAGAAATGCCTCTCGTACCGATTCGTACTCCCCCACCGCGCGCTCGTAGTTTCCCCGCACGAACTGGACGAGCGCGAGGTCCTGGCGACAGTCGAGCTCCAATTCGACCTCACCCAGGCCGTCGATCAGCCGTAGGGACTTGGCGAGCAACTCGGCGCTCTGCTCCGTAGTGCTGGGCTGAACGGACGAAAGGTATCGCAGACACTGCGCCTCCTCGACCCGCGCCCCGCATCGCGCGAAGGTGTCGGCAGCGCCGACCAGAAGAGCTCGCGCCGTGGTGTGGTCACCGAGATGCATTCGCACGGTGCCGGTGTTCATGTCGCACAACGCCGTCACAACGGCGTCATCGAGTGGGATACTTGTCTGCCGGGCTCGGGTGTAGCTGGCTATCGCGGCGGGGTACTTTCCGAGGTCCTCGAAGATCCGACCGAGCATGATGTCGAGGTCTACTGCTTCACCAGGATCGACATCCACGTACAGGCTGCGTGCGGCCTCGAACGACTCGACCGCGGGTCCGACCGCTCGCAGGTGTGCGTGTAGTCGGCCGACCTGCCTGTAGCAGTGGGCGCTTCGTACAGCGCGCCCGGTTCGCTCGTGGAGGGCAAGGGCGTTCCCGAAGGCTGTAAACGACTCTTCGACGCGCTGAGCGTCGAGGTAAAGATCCCCCAGTTGCTCCCAACAATCCCCTTCCAGATCCGCGTGTTCGGGCCCGTCGAGATGCTCGATCGCGGCTTTGAAGTTCCGTTCAGCCCCGGCAGGGTCGTCCTCGACGGAACACACACCGAGCAAGAACAGGCAACGTGCCACAGCGAAGTCGTCACCTTCGCGCGCGAACAGCTCACAAGCCAACCCGAAGTCATCCCGCGCAGCCTCTGACTCGTCAAGATCGATCGAACACAGGCCGGCACTCTCTCGGTTCTCGGCCGAATCGGCTGCATAGTGGACCGACCAGAAGAGCTCGGCCGCACGTTGATACAACGTTCTCGCCGGCTCATAGCAGCTCATCTCTTCGTACACTTCGGCAAGAGCGCTCGAACAGTTCGCTTCGGACTCGATGTCGCCGCACGATTCGCTCAGCGCGCATGCTTGACGAAGTTGTTCGACGGCGTCCTCGGTATGGCCGCTGTCGAACAACACCAGACCCAGCAATCCCCTACAGTCCGCCTCGAGAGGAACGTCGTCCGCACTCGACGAATTCACGATCGCTCGGTGTAGAGATCTTATGGACATCTCACTCGACCCAAGTTCAGCATGGGCAGCGCCGACCCAGCGCAAGCACAACCCGATACGACGCACATCACCCGCCTGCTCGCACCCGACTAACGCTTGTTCCAATACGTGCAGTCCGTCGCGCGCGCGACCCTCCTCTACCAAGCGGACACCCGCGTACATCTCTGCATCCAAAGATGATGTCTCGGAAGTCATCTGGACACCCTCCCCGTGCGAACCTTGCCGATCACAAAACGTCCGAGGCCGAACACGACCGCGTAGGTAGTGAAAACAGTGACCGAGCCGAGCGAATCGACATGCTGGCAATCCAACGTCGTCCCCGTCGCCGAGGTCAACAGGAAGACGCAGGCAAGCCCCACGCCTACCGTCAACAAGCCGTACTCCGGGGCGAATCCGATGATTGCTCCCAGAGCGACGGCCCCGACGATACCGGCGATTTCAGGTCCGGGCCCACCTGCCAACCCGACCGGAGAGGCCAAGAACAAGACGATCTCACTGGCACCGAACCAGCTCAGTCCGACGCTGCTAACCGCTGAGTATCGCTTGGGTCGAAGATAGAAGCCGAAGCCACCGCAGAGGACTGCGAGAGCAAGGAAGAGCGCTATCACACTGATCCGCAACGGAACATTGCTCTCGACCCCGCAGATTGTCGGCGCGGTGACACTTGACAGAGCCGGTATCAGGGCAACAAGACCGAGAACGGAATACAGCAGATCTTTACCCAATTCGACTGGCGGAATATTCTGTAGCCAACCAGTTGTGAGGGCGAACACTGCGACAATCAATCCAAGCGTTCCAGCCGAACCGACCGCAATCGATCCCGATCCACCTATCTGAATCAATGCGGCGGTCGCTACGAACCCCGCCAGAAAGGCGCTTCCGTAGGGGTACAGGTCCGACAGCGTTTTCGGTCTTGTGTCGCGGGTATCGATCAATCTGCGACCGAGCACGAAGTAGGTCACCAGCATTGCGGTTCCCAAGATGACTACAACCGCGGTCATGCCGCTCACTTCCGCTGGACCATGCCGCGGGCGCGGCGATGCGAGACACTTCGAGACCTCGAGTGCGGGATACATGATCGACCAGATCCACGGTGCGCGGTAGTCGTTCGGCAGAAGGACACCGCCCGTAGATTGAATGAATGACGCCGCTGTGCAGGGCCGCATTTTCTTGGCACCATGACCCGGGACCAAAGAACCGAAGGAGTCGATTGCATGCCGCTTCAGTCGGCTCGCACTGACTGGGCAATCAGTGGATGGTGGGTGGGCAGGGAGCTCGGCAGGGGGCGATACGCCGAAGAGTCCGTTTCGCGCAACCAGCTGATCGCTCTGTGGGTCAGAGCGACTGCGGAGCCGAAACCCAATGTGAAACACCTGGCCGAAGACTTGGCGGCCTGGATGGGGACGCTGGGTTCTGCGGAGTGGGTGGCGCGACGGTTTTCGCCGGAAGCTTCTCGACGCCTGCGGCTGGGCACCAATGAAGTTCTCGGAGGCGTCGATCAGTGGGATCTGGTGAGTGCCGTCGCTGTCGAGTACGGGGACACCTTTGCGCGGTGCTCGGCTGGTGTCGTTGCCGACGTCCGCCTGGAACGCCCTGTCGGACTGCCTGCACGTATTGCGCAGGTGCTGCGCAAGTACGAGGACGGTCCACCGCGGACCGCCGCTCGCCAAGCGATGGTCACCTCGGAGGCATGCGGCACAGTCGTGGAATCTCGAGACCACGCGGACCACTACATCGACAACCCGAACCGCTATCGTTCGGCAATAGTCGCGGCATCGATGCGCTCGTACAACGGCAAGCTGACGGAGTATCGCGAACGTATCGACGATGCGTCCGACGAAAGGGTCTCCGCCTCGGTCGCTGCCGCAATCGAGCGACTGACCGAGCTATACGGAGAAGCTGACGTGTCGGATCGGCTCCCGACCGAGCACGAGATCTCGTACGTCGAGCACAAGCTCGACCGCTTCCTGACAAAATCGAATTCCACTCGATTCCGTTCGGATCTCCCGCTACTCGAAGGCAGCACCCTCTACACCACCGCGGACGTGCGCGGCGAGGCGTGGCGTCGCGCGCGACGGAACCTGCTCAGACTCCATATGGATGCCGCCGAGCTGGACGAGAACACGATAGCTGAGGTCTACGGTTCGAACTTCGCGCGTGCGAGGCAGGATCTGCAGCGTGCGCTGATCAGGGAGAGCGCGAGGAAGTCGGCAAGCGATTTGGACACATCGCATCTGGAACTCGGCTACCGCAGCACCGAAATCAAGACCCTGTTCACACAGGCCCGCTCGTACTTGGCACAAACTCCAATCGAATCGAACAATGCGTGGAGTTGGAAGTGGAATGGGCAGGCGATGTGCTGGGAGCGGGCGATAGCGCTCGAGATCTTGGCAGACGCCGGCTCGGTCGCCGGACACGGTGCGAGCGCGCTCGAGCAGACCTTACGTGAGAGGTACGACCAAGTGCGCCCATCCGACACATTGGCGCCGACCCGCACCGCATCGATTTCTTTGGCCCTGCAATTGACGAGGGGCGCGCTCTCTATGGCTATCCACGACGACGACGTATTCGGCAACGATGGTGTCGAATTGGTCGGCAGTAGGAAGCCGGGGCAGACGTGGGCCGGGAAGACCGCCGATGTGCTGAGCGCACTGCGCGGACATCGAGTCGCGTGGGATCGCCTGACGGGTAATGCGGGATGAGCCGCCACCCGATCCGCGTCGACGACGCAGGAATGCACTGGGACGGCGACACCGCGCCCGCAGTAGCAGAAGTCTCTCTCGAGCTGGGGCCTGGAGTGAACGTCGTCGTCGATGCAGCGGATCCGTCGACGCTGATGGGATGGACCATCGCGCGCGAGGCCGACGTGGGCTCGCTCACCCGAGCGTGTATCGAATCCGACTTCACGCACCTGCTCGAGTCCGACGGTCCTGGAGCCGTGATCAGTTGCGAGGCTTTTCATCTCGATGCCGACTGGACACGACGCGCTACGACCGCGGCGGTCGCACGCTGGTGGATGTCTCCGATCGACGAGGGCGCATTGATGCTGGACGAGGCCGGTGCACGACGCCGAACAGGCGACACCGACGGCGCGAGCAGGCTCGTCGCCCATGCTCTTCCGACCTTGGATTCACTCGCCGACGACGCAGTGAACGGCGAACTCTCCGGCGGCGCACTATCCGAGCTGGCCAACTTGACCAGGGCTGCCAGCGCTGCGGCAAGAGGGTTGTCCTGGGGCTATCAGTTGATCACAATGGCCGACCGCGTCGACACGGTCCGGCAAATCGACGAGACGAAGCTTGAAATTTGGCTGGAGGAGCTCGTCGACGACAAGTCTTTCGGCCTCGTCGATGTGGGTATGGCGGGCGGCCCGTCGATCGCCCGCGCCGAGGTGCAACGGGGGTACATCGATCCGCACGTGCTGCCCCCGCGAATTCTGCGGTGGAGCGGTGCAGGTACTCCCGAGTGGACAGCCGAGGTGGATACAACCACGCCGACGCTCCGCGTACTGCTCTCAGTTGAGCTCGACGCAGCCGTGGACCCGCAGTGTGGTGAGGCGAACCGGATCCTCGGCTTCGCTGCCGACCGAACTGGAAAGCTGATCGCAACGATACCGATGATGGTGCAGGGCCACGCACTCGTCGGATCTCTTCCGATAGACGAAACATCCTTTGATACAACCGTATTCGGACTGTTCGACGCCGACACCCCACCTCGGCGTCTGCGCTCGGGACCGATGGCCGAACAACTGATCAGCGTCGACCGCCACATGCTCGACGCGTGGATGCTCAGTCGTACCGCGCACGCCGTTCTCGCGGCCGTGAATCTCGGTGCTGACGAGGACGTGCTAGCTCTTGCCCAGTCGGCCGCGGATGGCTTCGTGCGCGACGCGGTCGAAGCAGCCGGCCGGGCGCTGACAGCGTTGAATGTCCTGAAGGCGGCTGCCGACGCCTCGGACACACCGCTTGCCGTCCTCGTCGCGAACCGAGTTGCAGCCATCGAAGCATTCGTCGACCGGTTGGAGTCACGACTCGACCAACCCGCAGGAGCGCAGCCGCTATTGGCCGAGCTACTGCCATCGCCGTTGTCGGGAAGCGAATGAGCAGCGCGCATCAACCGACGGTCCTGGTTCGGGTCGCCGACGCCGGTGATACCTACCTGTCGTGGACCTGGTTGGACACCCCGGGGAGTTCGCAGGCGGTCAGGCTCGACGGGACCGTGGTGAAGGACGTTGTCGATCTACTCGATTGTGCATTGCTCGCACCCTTGCCTGTCGGCACGGACCAATTCGAATCGAAGGACGCGGCCACCCGTCGTGCGCTGCTCACGGGCGCGTTTGCGAAGCCTGACACCGAAAGAACGTTGTCCGCGGCCCTCACCGAGGTGATGTTTCCGAAGACGCTGCGTGAGGAGATCGTCGAGCGGTCGCTGCGTCATGGAGGTGTCCACCTACGTGTGACGCCCAGTCCACGGTTGGCGCGCGTGCCGTGGGAGCTGTTGTTCGTCACACCTGATCGGCGGTTGCTGGACGTCGCGATGGTCACGCTGGACCCGCCGACGACGGTGCATGCCGAACGCACCGTCCTCCCGCCTGCATGGAGCGAGGTCGAACATCTTCCCGCGCTGCACATCCTTGATCCATCTTTGCCAACCCGCGCCATAGACCACGGGCTCGGCCGCACACTGTCGGGCATCGCGAAGAACGCCCTACTCGCTGGGCTCGCAACAAATGCCAAGGCCTCCAGCAGTGCGGTGTCTTCGAGTGGGTTGAACGCGTCGCAGACCATCGACAGAGTCGACCTGTCGCGCGAATTACGCATCCCGCTCTCGAGATTGTTCTACTTCGGGCACGTATCTTCGACCACGGATGAACCGGGTTCGGCGTCCATCCATCTGCACGACACATCAGGTGCATCGAGTTCCGATGCGAGCCGTTGGGGAATGGCCGAGGCGCTGCGACCACGGACCCGTCTCGGTGAGCGAGCACCCGCCCATCCAGGTGACCATCTCCCACTGTGCGCGTTGGACTTTCTGTTGGGCACGCAGCAATGCACCGATCCGCATGTTTGGAGGGCCTACGGTTCGGATAAACCCCAGTCTGGGCACGAGATTTGGCCGATTCCGTCACGTGTTGCCCTGATCGCGTGCGAGGGCGGCGTCGACTTTCGTTCTGCGGAGACTTTCGGCTTGGTCATGGCCATGGTGGATTCCGGCGCGTCGCTGGTCACCACCACACGTTGGACGCTTCCGACCGATCATGCGTTCCATACGGCTGCCGGTCTTCGAAAGTCTGTCGTCCCTACCGTCGAGCTCGCGCTAGCGGTGGATCGCTCACACGCCAGCGCCGACCCATTGCAGTCGCTTCATCGTTGGCAGCAAGGGCAACTGGCGAAGTGGGCTGCGGGCGACGGCAACATCGCCCACTCCCCTCTCGTGTGGGCGTCCTTGACCACGACCGTTGCCGCCGCGAGAACGAAAGTGACGACGCCTTCCCCATCGCATTTACACGCGCGCGAGGACTGAGTGCGCCACCAGGTTCTAGTAGCGTTGCGCCATCAATGCTGCGAAGGCGTACTCGTCGAGTTCGTTCCACCGGGTTGCCGACGCAGCCGCGTCACCCAGCAGGATTCGGTCGAGATCGACGCGATACCGACCGGATTGCATGTCTGCACCCGACACGATCAACCGCGCCGCCAACGCCGCGACTGAGCCGGCAGCGTTGGCGGCGGTGCCGAGCTGAGGCCACGACGGAAGCGAACAGCCGACCTGCGTCAACGAATACCTGGTACGAGGCGTCACGTCACTGCCGACGATTGCGCTCGCGATGCGGATTCTGTTGCGAGGGTCGTCGAGCTCCGAGACGTCCATTCCGGTGAGTTCGCCTGCCCTGCCGTGGAACAGCGGATAGTCGGCATCGAGATCGTACCGCTCGACATCGAGGATGACGTTGTCACCGTTGTCGGTTGCCATCACCACTGGAATACCAAGTACCCGAGCCTGTTGCCGAACTACTACTTTCAGTGCGAGATCGTCCATTTCCTCCGCGAGCACGGATAGCTGTTCTCCGCCCACACTGCCGAGGAAACTGCCATCGAGGCTGTCGTATCCGTTCGGATGTGCCGAGACGTCACAGTACGGATCGGTCTCCAGAAGTCGGCGTTGCGCAAGAGTCACTTTGGACATCCCGAGGTCGCACACCGAACCCTGCAGTCGGTTCAGATTGCTGGGCCCCAAGGTATCGGGATCGGCGATGCGGAATCGCCGCGCCCCTGTCAGCGCGCACACCGACACCACCGATGCACCCACGCTGAGCCCTGCGACTCCGATCAAAGCTGATCCCCATTGTCGCTGCTCATCATCGTCCAGCAAGTACCTGTTGCGCGCGGTCCGCAAACGATAGAAGTGCTCGTCAGCCGGGAGCCGAACCATTGTCGATCGCCAGGGATAAACGATGTAGCGGCTCGAGTCCTCGATGACGCGATCGTCGTCCCAGTTCACGGATGCGGGTCCGAACGCGTCGATTGCGGCGAGCTCCGATCGGGCCGACTTCCATCCGTCGACGTAGTGCATACCGCAGTTCGGCTGCAACAATTCGTCTATCCGGCGAGAGTCGGTCTTGGGGTCCAGTATCTCGATCACAGCGAACCTACCCGCTCGACAGCGCTCTGCTTGATCTGCAATTGAAAGCCCTCGCTCCCGTATGGATGGAATTCCACCTCGGGCTCCACCGCGGCCCCGTACATTCCGTGAAGCTCGTTGAACTCACTACTCGATAACATCAAGGCGTCCACTACACTGCGGCGAACCATTCTGGCGCACTCCGCATTCGGACCTACTGGCAACTCAACGCCCTTCCGGAGCTCGACGTGCAAGTGCAAGGTGTCGCGGAGGTCATTGCCTGTACGACGTCCAAGAACGAACTTGCCGGTGATCGCGTCGGTCAACTGTGGATCGGCGAGTGCGGCGCGGACCGGTTCAGGGTAGATGTTCACGGCATAGAACGAGACCGCAATATCAGCGCGTTGTTTCACCACGACGAACTGCGAATGCTCGGTCGAGGTCGCCACGTCGAGATCGTGCCCCAGGTCGGCCAACTGACGACGTAGCTCACAGGGGGTGATGACTTCACCGATGTCGTTGATCCGGTAGCGCACCAAGGGAATCGTGTTGTCGACGGTGAACAGTAGGTAACCCTGCTCGTCGGTTTCGATGTACCGCAGAGAGGTATCGTACTCGACCAGCGTCGACGACGCGGCGGACCCACCGAACAGCGTCGCGTCGAGTTCGTTGTGCTGCAACGCCAAACGCCGCGCCGCGATCGTCGTCGATGTCTCGTGCCCGATCATCCCCGCGTCGGCGGTGCCATAGACCAAACACACGTCCTCCGGGCGATCGACTTTTCCCACGAGCCTCAGAATTCCGTCTCGCCAGCTCTCTCCGATGCTCTCACCTGCCAGCAAGAACTTTATGTTCTGGCTCAGGACGTCGTGCCCGGCGCCGTCCAGGACGTCACGAACGAACGGTGGATAGCCGGCAAGTATCACCTGGTCGTAGTGCATCCCGAGTGAGGCCACGTCCACACGAACGGTGTCGACGTGGACCCCCGGGGCCACTGCAGACACCGGAAACCCGCGGTCGTGCAGCTCTTCGATCGCACGAAGTGTGTACGTTCCGCCGATCCAGTCGCCCATTGCAAAGCACACCACCACGAGAGTCGACAGTCGGTCGGCACCCAGCTGGCGCAGGATCCGCTCATGCAGAACGACACTGTGGTCCAGGGACAGCTTCGCGCGCGGCCAATGAGTAGGTGGACCAGATGATCCTGAGCTGGATGAATAGATGCGCGTCGACGTGGCGTCGCCTCCCGGGATGAGTTGTGGCAATTCGTAGGCATGCACGTAGTTCTTCTTCGTCGTAGGCGGGACAAACGAGAAGTCCGGTGCTGACGCGACGGTGTTCGGGTCGAATCCCAACTCGGACAGAAACCGTGGATAGGCGTCGGTGGTCTCGACAGCCTTCCGGAACGTCGCCAGGGCGCCGTTCACTCCTGCAGCAGTTCGAGTCGTCCGTATCGGAGACATGGCCAAGTTCCTTTCGTGGAACAAGACGCGAATCGCCTTGCTGCACGAAATACCGAACCCCCGGAGCCCCCTCCACTTTCGGCCATCACCGAGTCGTGTACTGCGACCAGATGATTGAAAGGCTTCGCCGTCTCATGCACAGTTTCGAATAGAACCCATCACACCTTTCGAAAGGACGACCTTCCATGTCTCAATGCAGAAAGTGCTACCGCCCCGTCCACGACTGCCCTTCCTGCAACGGAGGACGAGCTAGCGGGATGTTCGGCAAGCTGACCTGCAGCAAATGCAACAACACAGGCTCGACGTGCAACGAGCACGGCGGCCACTGGAAGTAGACAACCGGTCCATTTCCACTGATCTTCGAAAGGAAATCATGCAGGTCTTCGGTATAGCCATACTCGTGGCCCTTGTCGGATTTTTCGCGAGCGTCGCGATCAGCCCGGAAACTGCGATGGTGTTCGTCGTCGTCTACATCGTCGGATTGCTCGTCATGGGTTACGTGCTGAGCGCGATGGCGAAGCAGCAAACGAGCGTCGTGGTGACAGCTCCACCTGTCGACGTCGAGCAAGCAGTCCTCGCTCACTTCAGGGGCATTGGCTGGAAGCAGGTGAACGGGAGCGGGCGACTGAATTTTCAGTCCCGGGGAATCGGCATCGGTTCGTATGGCTCGAAGAATCCAGTCATGTCGATCGGCTTGACCGACTCCGTCGATGGAGGAACCGAGGTCGACGTGTGGATGTCGGAGTGGGTATCTCGGGCCGGGATGGCCACCTCCTGCGACCGGGTCGTCACCAAGCGCTGGTCGCTGTTGCGCAAGTTGGACGCAATGTCGAGCGTGGGCGGCGTGCAGCTCGGGAGTTCGTGAGCCGCTGGCTTCGTGGCCTGCCAGATCGATTGGTGCGCCGGGAATCGATCTGGCCGGCACCGTCGGTTCCGAGCCAATAGCGGTCGACGGAAGTCAACTGTTCGAACGACGGCGCTCAATACCCCAAAGCAGTAAATTGCGATGAGCAGGTGCGCCTTCTCTCGCACTGAACGTGCGCGCTAGAAGGAGGGTGTCGAGTGCCTGACAGTCCCGAGCCGTTGTTTCCGCTACCGAACCAGCCGTCGGCTCCTCCCAGCACTGACGCATACCCGACGCTCAATGGACCAGTCAGTTCTGAGCCGCGTAGCAGCAATAACCGCACCCTCACGTATGTGGGTATCGCCGTCACCGTGGCAGCCGTTCTGGTCGGGGCAGCCCTCTACGGGATCGACCGCGGTCGCGCCGAGCCCGTGGCCGCGGGGCCTGTGGTCGCGGGGCCCGTGGTCACGGGGCCCGTCTCCGAGTCCTCTGAAGCCGAGACTAGTAGTCCGGCGGCGCCCGATCGCGAGGTCGCCGATCCTGCACCCATCGCACCCGCACTTGCCAGTCCGGCGCCTACCGCTGCCGCAGCGGCTCCGCCCGTCTCGGATGTCGACCTCGGCCTTTCCGTGCCGTTGGCCGTTCCAGCGTGCGACGGATCGGGAATAGTGGTGATTCACAGCGCTATCAGCCCCGGCGCCTATGCCCAGGAAGTCGCTGCTGCGCTTGCGTCGAATCCGGGCGCTAGGTACTTACGCACCGACAGATCGTGCCCATCCTTGCGGCAACAGAGCACAGAGGGCAATCCCATCTACGCTGTGTACCGGCCTTCGGGCTACACCACAACCGAACTATGCAACGACGTACGCCTGCAGGGTGGCGACGCTTACGGCAAGTGGCTGAATACTGCGAGCGACCCGGCGTTGATCGTGCCGTGCTGAATTACCCTTCCGCGCCGCTTCATTCGATCGAACGACATCACTCTCGCCTCCATCGATGCAACGTTGCACTACCCTCATGCGTGGCCCCTGATCCGCAAAGAAATGCGTCCAGAAAGGTCGGGTCGCATGCCCGATAACCCCGAGCCACTGTTCCCGCTGCCGGACCGACCGGCTGCAACTCCCACCGACACCTCGTACCCATCGCTATCCGCATCAGCACACTCCACAGGCAGCCCCGACACGCCCCGAAAGTACCTCCATGCGGCAGCCGGCCTCGTCGTGGTGGCGGTTCTAGTCGCAGCAGGAGTCTACGGAACAACCCGAAGTTCGGACGACGTACAGATGGACACCGCTGCTCGCCCAGCGGCGGATGCAGCCATCGGGGAAACACCGAACAATGCCGTCGGCTCGTGCACGTCGGCGCCGGTCGTGTCCTTCAATGACGCGCGTCTGTCGGCGTCAGGACTGGTGCTCGACGTGACCGCTGCAAGCGGATGCTCGGTCGATTCTGTCGTGTCGAGTTCGTCGGTGCGCATCAATGTTGTCGACGGATCGACCAGCGTTGCCGCAGGCGTGTTCGACTTCTCCTCCGACCCCGCATTGCTCACCGGCGACGGCAACAGTCGCTTGACATTGACCTTTCCGCTCGGAACTTTTTGGATGGTCCCGACGACTCTGTCGTCGTCCACCTCCGTCGAGTTCGACGCGGGAAGCAGCGACTCATCGAATATATCTGCGTCCGAGGTGGTCTCACTGTCCGCATCGACCGTCGCCCCACCGACATCGGGTGACGCGGAAATGGCTGCAGCGGAGGCACTTCGCGCCATTTCGGACTCCGACCGTGCCGTCGTAACCTCCTCGCTCGCCGATCGCTGGATCCCTCAGATCAGTTCGAAGAAGCCCGGCTTGGTCGCCGAGGGCAAGACATGGACCAATGCCGACATCCTGCTCGAGCACCTCCAGATGAGGATCCGATACCCGTCTGCGCGCCTCATCTGGAGCGGATCGTGGAGCACCTTTTCATCCCCTGATTGGTGGGTAACCGCCGTGGGCGAAACCTATCCGACAGGCGAGTCGGCGAATACTTGGTGCGTTGCCAACAATTTGGATCGCGATCATTGCTACGCGAAACTCGTCAGCGCAGTTCGTCCAGTGGACGGCAGCACCGTCTTGCAGAAGTAGGCCACTGTGGCACGTCGATACTGTCGATACGCAACGCTTTTCGATCATGGTCGATTTTGTATCCTTGAAAACGCGCCTCCACCCACCGAATAGCTCTGCGCTGTCGGGTGATCGATCGATACCACGTAGGCACTTATTCATGGTTGCATACGCATGTCAGAATCAGCCTCAGAGTAGGGAGCAACAATGACAAGACTCAAGGAAACTTTGCTGCGCGCGACGTGCCCACGCTGCGGTGGATCGGGCGGACACAGCGACTTTGGGAACTGGGTCAATTGTTCTGCATGCAACGGCACCGGGAATAAGTGAACAAGCCATGGGTCGCAGCTCACCACGCGGATACAACGGCTCCGCCAACCGGTGGGGCTTCGCAATCCACCTCGCATCCAATGGCAAGTACGAAAAGACTCGACTCTACCCACCGGCGACTTCACCGGCAGCCCCGAAGCACACCCGACTCAGTATGCGTGCTCTACCTCAACCGCCCCACCGCATGACTGTTCGACGAGGAACGATCGGGACGTCCACGCACCCTCGACCGCAAGAATCTGATTGCGGTCACACTCACACCTCCACCGGCGAAATACGGCGTCACCCAATTGGAGCTCACGACTACTCGCCGAGCACCTGAAGATCGAGCACGCTACCGTCGCCCGAGTATGGCGGGAACATGGCGTCCAGCTCTGACGCAGTGAGACATTCAAATTCTCCACCGACCTGGATTTGGTTGCGAAGGCCACCGATATAGTCGGCCTCTATCTCGAGCCACCGGAGAACGCGATCGTGTTGTGCGTCGACGAACAGTCGCAAATTCAGGCGTTGGACCGCACCGCACCGACACTGCCGATGCAGATCGGGATACCCGAACGGCAAACCCACGACTATGCCCGCAACGGTACGACGACACTGTTCGCGGCCCTCGAAGTCGCCACCGGACAGGTCACCGGGATCTGCCGGCCACGGCACCGTCACCAGGAATTTCTTGTGTTCCTCAAACACGTAGCGAGCCCGGACCAGCAATTGCACCTGGTGATGGACAACTACGCCACGCACAAAAAGCGGGAAGTCCGTGACCGGCTCGCCAACAATCCCCGCATCACAGTCCACTTCACACCCACCTCGGCGTCCTGGACGAACCTCGTGGAGGTGTGGTTGGGGATCATCGAACAACAGGCGATCCACCGCGGAACCTTCCGCAACGTACGCGACCTCACCGCTAAGATCCGCGCGTTCATCAACGCCTGGAACCCACGCGCCCAGCCGTTCGTCTGGACCAAAACACCGGAGCAAATCCTCAAGAAAACCACCCGTAAAACGACTTCAAAGACGGACCACTAGCTTCCTTTTCGTGCATCGAAGACGCGGTCAGACCCGCGGATCTGCAGTATGTTTCGATCACAGCGCAATACCCAAGGGGCATTTCGCAATCTGGCGTCCTCCTGGATAATCGAAACCGACGCCAATCTCATCTGAACAGCAGACAGACAGTCCAGAAAACCTCAAATACTCTGATTTTTGATGACGGGTGAGTGGCGGTGCTTCTTTCCGAAACACTCACCTGCCATCGATGTGAAGTAATCGCAGTAAATAACCAGAAGGAGGTGAATCGCATGCTGTTCTTTGGCGGTGCCGCGCTTCTCGGCGCAACAATCGCGTTGTGGCAGAGAAATAATCGTCGTCGTTAACGGCGATGCCCGGTGGAGAGTGTCAACATTCTCCACCGGAATTCTCCACCGGACTTTTCATTCAATCCAATCCGAAGGAACCAGCGTGTCCGCGGACATCATCGTTCAAGGCTGCTCCCTCAGTTTCACCCTTGATTCAAAACTGATCTTCGATAGAGCGGATTTTGATATCGCACGTGGGCAGCGGGTAGGACTGGTCGGATCCAACGGGTCGGGAAAGACCACATTGATGAGGCTTATTAGCGGTCTTGTCGCTCCAGATAATGGCACGGTACTCCTGTTCGGCGAACCGTCGCACCGGGCAAGCCCGGCAAATCGCCGGCGTACCAGCCTCTTTCTAGGCGGCGATGCCTCCCTATATGGAAGCCTGACCGCTGAGGAGAACATCAGATATTTCGCGGAGCTCGCTGGAATGAAGCATCGAGAAGCAAAAGCCGCGACAAAAGAAATAATGAAAAGCTTGAACGTTGACTGGTTTTCCACAAAGAAGGTCCGCGATATGTCTCGCGGAATGAGACAAAGGGTCGCACTCGCACGGTCGATGGTTCACAAACCCGACCTATTGCTCCTCGACGAACCCACCACAGGCATGGACATTGATGGACTTCAGCTCTTCGGAGAGCTCATCGCCAGCGCGGCATTCGACGACACGTCGATTCTCATCTCCGGACACAACGCCTACGAAATCGTGTCACATTGCGCCGACTATTGGGTGCTGTGGGAACGAGGAGTGACTAGCTCAAATCGCCACTCTCTCGACGAACTACCTCCAGCACCCGCGGCCGACGCGCTGCGACAGGCAATGACTGGGTTCCGTCATGTCTAATCTCTGGGTCGTCCTCAAAAAAGAGCTGAGCCAGCAACTGCGCGACCGCCGTGCGCTCGTACTGTTGTTCATCCCGACCCTTATCGGACCGCTCTTCTGCCTTCTACTGTTCGCGCAGGGCACCAGTTCTGAGTTGGATCACAAGGAGCTGAGCGTCTCTTCGAACAGTTTCAACCCTAATGACTCGCGACTGCTGAAACACATCGACGACAGGCTCAACCGGACGGATGTCGGAGACACTGGACAGCCCGTGTGGAATGTCAAGTGGAGCGATTCCCCGTGGGATGACCTCGTGCGCGGAAAATCGGATTTAGCGTTGATACAGGAAAGTGACGAATCCTGGAAGCTCATACCCAGCCCGATGTCGCTGGATTCGACTGCACTGACGGCCGAGGCAATAGTAGTATTCACAGATTCAGGACTGCCGGAAAATGGAGTCTGGGACCCGCTTCAGCCGACGCTTATGGACAAAGCAAGGTCAACGACTCTGGTGGAAAATTTCTTCAGCCAGGCTCCCGCAAACATTGCCATCACAAGCTATCTATTGCCAGTGCTTCTGTTATCCCTATTCACCCTGGCGGGCACTTCGGTCGCCATCGAATGCATAGCGGCCGAAAAAGAACACGGCACCTTCGAAAGTCTGCGTGTTTCGGGCGCCCCCGGCCTGAGCATAATAATGGGTAAGCTCTGCGCGGTTGTCGTCACCTCGGCGACGTCTGGAATACTGGCCTTATCCTTCTTGATCTGCGTCGGTCACGTTAGGCCACGGGGGGCGTGGAACCTCGGTCTAGATTACGTAGTCGAAGCCGGTATCGGCGCCGGCAGCGCCTTTACGCTTGCAATTCTCACGCTCTCAGCACTCACGCTATGTAGCGCGATGTTACTATTCGTGAGCGGCTTGGCCAGGACGATCAAGGAGGCGCAGTACTGGGTCTCGTTGGTGGCCTTCATTCCGGTCTCGGTGGGAGGCGCATCGGCAGTCGCGTCCAACGACCACCTCAGACGAGTATTCGAAACCATCCCATTTTCAAACGTAGCAATTGGCCTATCCGAGACGATCTCCGGAGAGTATGACGGCTGGTCGCTTGCTGCTTGCCTTGCAGTCAACGCTGCTGTATCGCTCGTGCTGGCAACCCTTTCCGTTCGGATGCTTTTCGGCGAGGCCAGCCTCGCTTTGTCACGTTGATTGCGCTCCGAGGTATGGCGAACACACAAATAGTGCTGCGACATCAACTAGCATCGACCTTGCATTCGGTTGGTGTGTCGGCCTTTGCCGAGCTGATCAAAGCCGTGCCCGTTCACATCTGGCGGACCGCTCAGGTCGGTGCGCGGACCGGCAACGCTCGCAGTGACATCCGCAAAATTTCCGGCTGTGTCGACCCCATCCGACATGCGGGTCACCGTCGACGATTCGCTGCGCGTAGGCGAATTCGAAGTCAGGCGAGACCAACCGGCGAAAGTAGGATTGGTCATTGGTCGTCGGTGCATTCGGAGCGACCGCGAAGTCTCCCACCTCGAAAGTTGGTCCGACGGCATATTCACCAGTCTCAGGGTCGATGGTGCCGACGTGCACCGTTCCGTTATCAGCCCACGCAATGACGAAGCCTGTGAGTGGACCTGACGCAGCGGCTTCGGCGGTGGACGTGGCCGACGACTCCACCTGGTGCACAGCGAGTTGATCAGCCTGAGGTATTGGAGGGGCCACACCGCTGGAGTCGGAGCACGCCGCAGTCGCCAGAACTGCGACGCAGGCAATACCGAGAACCCTTCGAGGGATGCAAGACTCAGACAAAGTCAAAGTGACGCACTCTCCTACACGACCGAAACCGATTCTCATACCATCGAGACGCTAGCCGTCCCGGGAATCAAGCGATGTCGTCCGAACAGCGGACCTCAGCTTGGCAAGTGACGAACGCGGGGTATGCGCCTGAGCGGTACGACCTCGCCGGCGGTCAACGATCACCGAATCGTCGAGACCAGAACGGTGAATTTCTGAACATATCGATGTCCTGTGGTTCATCATAAAAGGCAAATTTGATCACTTGGTCCCAACTGGTGGACTGCCCGAGCACCATTGGCCACACCACGTCCTGGCTTGTATAGAGGTAGAAACGGCGCGGCACAGCAAAGGCGTCGTCCCACCGAACCCCCACCGAGCAACCATCCCCCGGACTGTGCGTGATGACACCGCGCAGGTGGAAGTCCATTGCGGATACCGGGTGGTCACGATTGTCGAAAGGCACGTCTTCGGTTATGTTTCTCCGCGTTCGAACGGCGATTCGCTCGCCTACCCGCATGTTGGCCACCATGGCCTCATAGCGAGAATTCGAATCCGTTCGCCACTCACCACGAGCAACAAAGTCCGACAACTGATTTCTTTTCGAGGCGCGGGTTCCCGGCCCGACCACCCAATAAATCTCCACATCTCCAAGATCTTCGACCTGCTCTGCGGACTCATCGTCAGTACTAACCCGGCCAGGGACGTTTTGAATGGCTTCCACCACGGAGGTCGGTCCAATATCGGTGTAGATGACAGCCTCCACTTCACCGCCTGAGTCGCGGCTCAGGCCCGGGTAGACGCGCTCGACCAGCTGCGGGCAGTGATACCTGGTATAGATGCAGAAGTGCTTCCTCATCAGGTCGAGAACGAGCGCTCCAGCGGCCTTCGACACCCGGGGGTCGGACAATAGCTTGGTGAGTGCGTCGAGCCCTTCAGCCCGCAATTTGAGAGTGTCAGCTCCTGCGTCGTCGTAGCAAGTCTCCGAGACCTCCACACCCGAGTGCTCTGACAGGAAGCCATCGACGTCATCCAACAGGGAGTCAAGCACGCTCTCCCGAATGTTGACGAAGCCGCCGAGTTGACCTCCGCGCTGCTTATCTGCGTTGACGACAAACACCTCCATCTTGCCAACACTCACGCAGAAGCGACGTGGAAACCTGGTGCTGCCATACGTACCCGTGCTCACAGACCAGTATTGAAACTCGGTTGCGCGAGGGGCCGGGATGCACGCTTCGATGAAGGTACGCAGGAGTGCGGTGACAGCCGCTTCGTCGGAGTGCTCGACGTAGCGGCGAGCAGCTGTTGAGTATCGAATCGACTGTACCGTAATTGATTTCAGCGGAGTCGAATCGTGAGCATTGTAGGCACCAGGGTTCACCAGCCACTTTTCCTGTGCCGCTTCATCCAGTAGCTCACTGAGCGCATCGACACCCACAGTGACGCTCGCGTTCAGAACATTTCGAAGTGGCGCACCAGTTGACTCCAGATCGTGAGTGAGAGTCCGTTCCACCCGTTTGAGTTCTTGCTTGGAGGCGGTAACAGCCAAGAGACGCACTGTCGCGATCTCATCACCCCACTTCGCCTTGTGCCCACCCTGATCCGTCCCGGTGTTTCCGGAGGGTTCGTCTCAGGGAAAGATGAAACCTCATGGCAGCAGGATCGAAGCGGTACTCGGCGGAGTTGAAGAAGGATGCCATCGATATGGTGGCCCGGTTGGTGGCGCCCCCACAGCTACTGCCATGACCTCACGCCCGACCACGCCGAGCAACTCCACTACGATCGGACGCGCACCCTCAATCCGGAGGAGGCACTCACGCAATGAGCCCTCCGGAAATGCCGGGACGGATCACCCATCCGGGATCGTAAATCCACCGACTCTCCCAGGTAGTAGGAGTCGTTCTCGAATCGCAAGAGGTAGTAGCCACTAGCCTTTGGGCCGTTCGCGGGCAGACCGATACTTGCGGCTTCCGTGAACTTCAGTTCCGGACCGAACTGATGATCCTCGGCCCACCGTGCGACGGTCTCATGCAGGAGCGGCTTCATACACCCTCCTGCCCATAGCGAATTCAATACGACCTTCACGGCCAAATGGAACGGTCACCAATGCTCAACTCCAAGTTTCATACAATCGCAGAACCGACGTTTCCGGACATCTCGAAACAACCGAAGCCTAAAGTTCGCTACCGACACAGGTCGGTCAGGACAGTGCGATAGAACTCCGAAAGTCGTTCGCCAACGCAAAGTCCGAATCCTCGATGCCCGCAATGGCGTTGGCAATGACTTCCGAGTGCTCCCGCAAGACCACTGCTCGGACCGAACTAGCTGTCACCACAGGATCTTCGACGGCATCACCCACAACCGACGCTGCAGCACGCAACAGCTTGAATGCTTCCTTCTGCTGCCATGGCGTCAGCGGCTGCGAAGTCACGAGATCGATAACGAATGTGGCAGTCTCGGCTGCCGACGCCACCGACACACTCGCTGTAGCAACTGGCGTCCGACGCGGCCGGTTCAACGCGATGACGGTCTTCGGATCCCCGGTCAGGAAGTCCTGAGGCAGCTCATGCGCTTTCGCGGCCATCAGCGATACCTGGGCCGAGACCGCGGACCCCTTGAACAATCCGCGGCCGACCGTCAGCAATCCGCGATCCTTCAAATGCCGTATGGCAGGCAGAAACTTTGCGCTGGTCTGAGGCGTCAGCTGCCCGATCCTGTGGTCGTCGACGCGCACCTCGACGGCTTTCTTCTCGGTCTTGGCTGTGCTGACGTCGATTTCGTGCAGTGTGACCAACAGTTCCAGCTCGCCCTCCGGCTCGACGAAGTGCCGCAAGACGTCGAAGTGCTCATCGGCCTTGGTTACCTGAACAGCCCCGCCGCTCGGAAGAAGCGTGTACGGCATTTCGGGTGGTTCGTTGCCCGGGAGGATGAGATGGGGCTCGCTGAGTTGCACTTCGATATTGGTGGCTAGGTCAATCGGTGTTCCGGGCCTGTCGTCCCACCGGTTCTGTTCGTATGCGCGAATCGATGCGGGCACAGTGGGGACCAATCCCCGATTGATCAGCTCCATCAACCGGTTGTGAAACAAGATTGCGCGTTCGCGCGCCAGGTAGCCGATCAAGTAGTTCGACGCCCGGACGGACACTGCGTATCGGTCGTGCGGATTGTCTGGCTCGGGAATCAACTCGACGGTGCGTCGAATAGTCGAGCCAGCGGGGTCGAAATCCGACCCCAGAGTCCCGCGGATGGCGTCGACATAGGCGTGCGTCCCAACGACCGCTTCGTTGCACCAGTCTCCTCGCCCACCCCACAGTGGGTATGGCCGCCACTGCACACCGACGTCACTCATTCGGGTCCCCTCGGATCGTCCGTCAGGCAGCAGGCTAGCCCACGTTGCCGACAACCATGTGCGAACCTCGACCGGGAATCACCGCGGCATCATTCATTCGAATGAACCACACCCGACATCTTTAGCATCGGCAAACATCGCGCCGAAATGTCCGATACCGTTTCCTCAGCACTTTGTCGGTGGCGTGCCCTAGCGTGTGAAGGTTGACGGCGTTGCCGTCACTCGTCGCCCCGGTCATCGGGGCGCCGGACGACGGAGTTCGGAGGAAAGATGCAGGATCTCGACCAGGACCAGAACCCGTTTCGCACGGTAGTCGACGGGCTGTCGATCGAGATCCACGCCCACCCTGCCGTGAATCTCGCGCTCGTCCACAATGGCGTTCCGCTGATCACCAGCGTCGAGATCGTGAACCTCTCGGACACAGATGTCGTGGATGTGAAGGCGTCGGTTCAGTTGTTCGGTGCTGGCACGGAACTGTCGCCGCAGCGCGTCGACGTCCACGACGGCGCCCTGCGCGCCGGCGAAGACGTGGTCTGGTCCAACTACTCAGCCATCGTTCCGCCGATTCCACACCTACGCGAACTCAACGAGAGCCACCCTGCAACCATCACTGTCACCGTTTCCAGGTTGTGGGGCGAGGACATCCACCTCAACGCGCCGATTCGTGTGCTGGCCCACAACGAGTGGTTCAACGCTCCCGCCTTTTACGATTCGCTTGCTGCCTTCGTTCAGCCCAACACCCGCGCAGTCAATACCGTTCTCGATGCTGCATCGAATCTGCTCGGTTCGGCCACGGGCGACCCCTCGCTCGGTGGCTATCAGAAAGGGCCGGAACGCGCCGCGCAGATCGCGGCCGGAATCTACGAAGCCCTACGCCATCAGCAGATCCGGTACATCAATCCGCCTGCCTCTTTCGAGGACACCGGACAGAAGATTCGCACCACCTCCCAGGTGCTCGACGAGCGTTTCGGCACCTGCATCGACCTCTCGGTCACCTTCGCCGCATGTCTGGAAGCCGTCGGGATTCGGCCGGTCATCTGGCTGATCGACGGCCACTCGTTTGCGGGTTTCCTGCGCGACGAAAGCCAACTGGCGCACTCGACCATCACCGAACCGAATGCACTGCTCAACCTCGTCGAGTCCGGCCGCGTGGTACCGGTCGAAGCCAAGTACTACGACACCACATCTGCTGGCACGTTCAAGCAGGCTGTCGCGGATGCGCGACGGCACTTCGCCGATCATGGCGCGCTGCGCGGCGTCATCGCAATTTCCTCGGCACGCAAAGACGGTGTCCGGCCATTGCCGAGTCTGGACGAGGTCGCTGCTGTCAAGGCAGAAGCGTCATCGTCGGTTCCAATGGCAGCCGATCTCGGGCTTCCGGCCGACTTGCTCGACGCGCAGGACTCCTCGGACCTTGTGCTCGACAGCACCGACACGGCCCCGCCTCGTGTACAGAAGTGGAAGCGATCTCTCCTCGATCTGAGCACCCGAAACCGGCTTCTCAACCTCAAGCCCATGCGCGAGGTCATCGACCTCCACGTCCCCAGTTCCGGGTTGGCTTTGCTCGACGACCTCGTCCATGCCGGCACCGACATCGAACTGATCCCCCATGACGAACTCAGTTCCATCCATGAACTGCAGGGCGCTCGGCGGGCACAAGACATCGACGACGCCACGATCCTCGACTACCTGCGCGATCGAAAGCGGATTCACGCCGTCGTCACCAAGGACACGTACGCAGCGCGGCTGAAGCATCTGCAGCGAACCGCGCACACGATGTTCGAGGAGACCGGCAACGCCAACCTCTACCTGACGTTCGGCGGGTTGATCCACACGACGAGCAGCGGAAAGGACGCCCGCGCTCCCCTGTTCCTGCTGCCGGTGAAGGTCGTGGGCGGTTCGGGTCGAAGCCAGTTCAAGCTCACCGTCGACACCGCAGGTGTCTCGACGCCCAACTACTGCCTCGTCGAATGGCTGCGGATCAAACACCATGCGTCGATCCCTGCCCTCGAAAATCCGCCGCTCGATGAGCACGGGATCGATATCGACGAAGCTCTCAAGGGCATTCGCTCTGCGTTGGTCGAGCACAACCTCGACTTCCGCATCGACGAGACGGCGTCGATCGCCATCTGCCAGTTCGGCACCTTCGGTATGTGGAAGGACCTCACCGACCACTGGGACATCCTCGAACAGAGCCCCATCGTTCGCCACCTGACGCACAGCGCAGGCGAGTCGTTCCGCGATTCGCGTCGACCGGACGGTTCCGACATCGAATCGGTACCAGTGCACGAACTCGACGTCCCGGTACCCATCCCCGCCGACGGATCTCAACTGCGCGCTGTCGCGCTGGCAGCCGATGGGCACACCTTCGTGCTCGAAGGCCCACCCGGAACCGGAAAATCCCAGACGATCACCAACCTGATCGCGCATACTCTCTCGCAGGGCAAGTCCGTGCTCTTCGTAGCAGAGAAGCAGGCTGCGCTCGACGTCGTCAAGAAGCGTCTCGACGCTGTCGGCCTCACCAAATTCACGCTTGACCTGCACGGAAAGAACCAGAGCGCGAACGCTATTCGCGACCAGGTCAAGCGTGCGATCGAACACTCCACCAGCTACAACTACCGGTCGTGGGCCGCCAAGCTCGCCGATGTTCGGTCGCACCACGTCCCACTCGACGACTACCCGACGAAGATCCACCAGAAGAATGGCGTCGACCATTCGTTGTGGTCTGCCTACGACACCCTCCTCGGTCTCGGCGACGGCACCGTCGCAACCGTTCCAGCATCGTTTGTCGGCAACCCATCGGTGTCGGTACCCGAGATCACCAGCGCCTTGCAGCAGTTCGAGCGGGCCGCCCGATCGATCTCAATTTCTCGCGACAACCCCTGGACCATCGCTGGAATCATCGATTCTCAGGCAACCGACGATCACTTCCGGTCGGTCACGGCTGGGCTGTCTGCAGTGCTCGACGCTGTTCATCGAAGCCCCACCGTGCGTTTCGTTGTCGAGCAGGTTCCCAATCCTGAAGCAATAGAACACCTGCTCCCCCAGGCGCGACGTCAATTCGGCCGTCCAATTCCGGCGGCGGATGTACTGACCAACGCCCAATCTGCCCAATGGGCTGCGTCGAAGCAGGCTTTGCTCGGGGCGATCTCGCTTCTGCAACAACAGTGCAGTCCGCTCACGTCGGTCTTCACACCCAGCTTCATCGCGAGCGGCGACGCCGAAACACTCGCGCTCGCCGCGGAAGAAGCGACCAAGGGCCTGTTCGGGAAGAAGAAGCGCAGCGAACAGTTCGTTCGTGACCTGGCACCAGCTTTGCTGCCGGGGGTGCAACTCGATCCCGAATCCGCACTCCCCCTCCTGAGGTCGATTCCCGGAGCGCGTGGACTCACCTCGCAGACAGTGCAGCACATGCACCAACTGTTGACGCAGTTCGCACCACCGACGTGGAATCCGATCGGTGCGGATGCAACTCAGCAACTGCAGGCATCTTTCGATTACGTCGAGCAGACTGCGCACTTCATGCGGACGCAACCTCAGCTGTGGCAGATCCTCACTGCCACCGGACCGTTGACTCCGCGGGACACCGATACGCTCGACAGCCTCGCGCAGGCATGGCGGAGCTGGCGACAGATTCTGGGCACGACCGACACCGACATCGACCGTTGGCGGAACAACTCGCACTGGTTCGCCGCGTGGCAACGCGACTCGCACTCATGGCTCGAAGCCGTCCAAACGGATGGCAGTGCGCCGATACGCCAGTGGTCCACCATGACCGCGTTCCTCAACCCTCTCCGCGCGGCGGGTTTGACCGACCTCGTCCACGAGCTACTGACCGGCACGATCCCCGCGAACCAAGCCGAGATCGCGTTCATGCGAGGCGTGGCACACACATCGCTCAGCGAGCGCCGCCGCAAGCACGGACTCTCACAGTTCGACCGGGCGATCAAGGACGGCCAGATCGACGACTTCGCGAATGCGTCCGCGGCGAGTCGATCCGAGCAGATCAGTGCGCTCCCGGCCGCGCTTCTGGAGCGGCGCTCGTTCCAAGCGGGCTCATTGACGGGCGACATCGGCCATCTCCGACGCGCCCTCGACGCCAAGCGCGGCGGAACCACGTTCCGGCAGTTGATGAATCGCTATGCGAACTACATCCTCGAAGCGACACCATGCTTCTTCGTCAGTCCCACATCACTTGCGCAGTTCGTGCCGCCTGGTTCGGTCACCTTCGATCTCGTCGTGTTCGACGAGGCATCCCAGGTGACGGTTCCCCAGGCCATCGGTGCGCTGGGACGCGGGCGCTCGGCCGTCATCGTCGGCGACTCGCAGCAGATGCCGCCGACGGCTATCGGTGTGGTGAGCACCAACGACAGCGATGACTACAGCGAGGACGACGAGGTCATCCCCGATGATCTCGACAGCATTCTCACCGAAGCGGTGGAATCCGGCGTGCCGCGGTTGTGGCTATCGTGGCACTACCGGAGTCAGGACGAATCGCTCATCGCGTTCTCGAACGAGAAGTACTACGAAGGCCGGCTGGCGAGCCTACCGTCACCGGGTGGCGATGACACCGCGGGTGTGGAGTGGCGGCGCGTCGACGGGCACTTCAACCGTGAGACCAAAGACCGTCTGCGCACCAATATCGTCGAAGCCGAGGCGATCGTTGAGGAGATCCGCGGCCGGCTAGCGAACGCCCATTTGGCCTCGCAAAGCATCGGCGTCGTCACGTTCAACGCGCAGCAGCAGACCTTGGTACGCGATCTACTGGAAGCATCGGGCGATCCGTTGATCCTCGACCAATTGCGTGAGGACCGTGACGACGGCATCTTCGTCAAGAATCTCGAGAACGTGCAGGGTGACGAGCGCGACGTCATTCTCTTCAGTGCGGCGTTCTCGAAGAAGCCGGACGATCCCAAGCTGCCGCTAAACTTCGGCCCGCTGACGCGCACCGGCGGTGAGAAACGACTGAATGTCGCTATCACCCGTGCACGACGTAAGGTGGTCATCTTCACCTCGTTCGACCCGACCGACATCGACCTGTCGCGAACACGATCGGTAGGGATGGCGCATCTGCGGGGCTATCTCGAACATGCGGCTCAGGATTCCCGCGGGGAGGACGAGCCGGCTGTTCATTCGAAGGGCGCGACCGATGAGGTACAGGCTGGGTTGGTTCAGTCGCTGCGTGATCATGGGTACGAAGTCGAGGCGAATTACGGGTTGTCCGATTTCGTGTTGGATTTGGTTGTCCGTGAACCCGGTTCAGAGCGATGGCAGGTAGCGGTCATGTTGGACGGCCCTCAGTGGGCGCAGCGTCCTACCGTGGCCGACCGCGATCTGACGCCACAGCTCTTGGAGTCGATGATGCATTGGGGTTCGTCGGTGCGGGTGTGGTTGCCCGATTGGATCGACAACCCCACCTCGGTCATTTCCCAGGTTGGCGATGCAGTTGCCATTTCCAAGGAACGAATGGCCGCGAGACAAGCGGAGATCGACGCGGCAGCGGAGGCGCAAGCCGCGGCCATTGCGGAATCGGTAGCGGCCAAGGTTCAACTTGCTGTGGAATCCCCTGAGGAGTTCGCACCTGACGCCGAGCGGTGGCTCAAACCTTCCGCTGAGGAGAGCCGCGAACCTGAAGTCATGGAGCCGGTTCTGATAGCGCGGGCGACGGTCGACGAAGCTGCGTTGTCTTTCGCCGAGCCGCGGGATTGGCACGGTCGCAATATCGAGTACGTCGAGGCTTCAAGTTCGAACCTGGGTATCCGCGACGATCTCGATCGAGTGCACTCACCAGCGGTGAAGAACACGATTCTGAGGGCCGTTCAGGAGACTGTCGAGATCGAAGGCCCCATTTCAATTGACCGGTTGGCTCGAAATGTTGCTCGACGGTTCGGGTTCGACAGGGTGGCGGCTGCTCGGCGCGATTTCGTCCTGCAGTCCGTACCCGAGGAACTGATCGAACGGTCCGAGGCACTGGGCGACTTCGTGTGGCCGAAGGAACTGGACCGTGGGACTTGGCGCGGGTTCCGCAGAACTCCCAGCGACCTGGCGCGTCCGCTGTCCGACGTAGCGCCGGAGGAGATCATCAACGCGATGATGTCGGTCTGCGCGCGGGCGGGGCAGCCGGACTACGACAGCCTGCTGCGCCAGACTTTGTCGACTTTCAACCAGAAGCGTCTAACCGGTCAAACACGTGAGCGGCTGGAGGCAATCATTGACCTAGGAGTCCACCGAGGGAGGTTAATAAAGATCGGCGAGACGTATCGAACCGGTTCGTAAGCAGAACGCAATATTGAATGAGATTGCGCAAGCCTCACGGCAAGAACTTTGGGTTTACAACAGGAGAGTCACACCCCTAATTTCGTCGATCCGAAGGCGCACGCCACTCCTCTAAATCCTACGCTGCCCAGGGCGCTCACACATCCAGCATCGATTGCAAATCCAGCAATCAACCCGAGAGATTAGAACCCCACACCTCAGCCGCACATGATATGTTCTCGATCAAAGAACGTCTCACGCAGCGCCGAGTTCCCGTCAGATGGAGCAACTATGGATCTTGCACTATTTTCAGTTCAGAACTATAAGAGGTTCGCGGATCAATCTTTTGTAAAGACCCCTGGAAAACTTGTTGCATTCGTCGGACCCAACGAAGCAGGGAAAAGTTCGATACTTCAAGCACTCCAGCACGTGAACAACGACAACACTTTCGATCGGAGAGAACATCCACGACGATCAAGTAAGTCACCTTTCCTGCAGTGGACCTTTGACTTGACAACCTCAGAGATTAACGGTGGACCCAAAAACCCGGAGATCAAATCTCCGGTATATAAACGGCTCGTCGTCAAAAAAGATGCTACAGGGAGGAGTTTCTCACTGCGGCCATTCGCTGCAGAACCCAATATCAACCTTGACGACTTGCTGCGTAGAGTCAGTGAGCAAATTTCGAATACTGAATCAGCGCAGAAATATCTAGCTTCAGTTGACGACTTCTTCTCGTTCTTGAAGGCGATGGAACCTGAGCTTGATCGCCGTACCGATTCGATCAGGACACAAATAGACGAGATGTTAACCGACGAGAGCCTGTCTCAGAATAGTACCATCCGAGAGCTATCTACTGCGCTCGACAGAAAAATCGCCGAAGCTGCACATCGAATTCAGTTCACTGACTTTATCAAAGGGAAAATACCGGACTTTATACTTTTCGGATCGTCTGACAGAGATCTTAAGAGCGAGTACGACCTTGCAGAATGCGTCCAGAACACGCCGCAGGCACTGGATCACTTACGCGCACTGGCGAACCTAGATCTATCAGCGTTGCTAGAGGAGGTAACCGATGGCCATCATGCTGACGCGCGGACGCGAATCCGGCAGGCAAACAAGGTACTAGAGGGAAGGTTTACCGAAAAGTGGAAACAGCAGGGAGTCTGCCTTCAGATTGATCTAGACGACAAGAACATTCGCGTTTTTGCCACTGCGCCTTCAGATGGCGGACTGACTGACATTGTTGAACGAAGCGATGGAATGCGTTGGTTTGCAATGCTTCTAGCGTTTGTATACGGCTGGCCCGAGACGCCCGTGCTACTGGCTGATGAGATCGAGACTCATCTTCATTACGATGCCCAGGCAGACATTATTAACGCGCTGGACAGTCAAACATCTTTTGGGAAAATTATTTACACGACTCATTCCTTCGCGTGCCTACCCAACGACCTTGGTCGCTCAGTAAATGTCGTCAGAATGACCAGCGATCTTAATTCCAGGCTCGAAACTGGCATCTGGCAAGGTGGCGCAGGGTTTACACCCCTCATGGCTGCCATGGGCGCAGCCGCTGCTTCATTTACACCTTCTCGTCGAGTTCTTATGGGAGAGGGGCCAACGGAGGCGGTGCTCCTCCCATCGGTTCTACGTTCAGTAGGTGGCGGTGAGTTGGATTTCCAGGTAGCACCAGGATTAGCTAACATCGGGAGTAACCTGATGCCGCAGTTAGCAACAGAAGCTCCACAGGTGGCGTACATAGTGGACGGTGATGGCGGGGGTGCTGCAATTAGAGACCGCCTGGTTGAAAGCGGGATCGCAAGTTGCAAAATCGTAGAGCTCAAAAGTGATAACGATGAAGCAATGGAGATCGAAGATCTCGTCGACTGGTCGATATATATCTCAGCAGTAAAATCTGAACTTGACGCCTGGAATGATGCAGTCCCCAATATTGAAATTAACGAGGTATCAGCGCTTAGAACCAAGGCAATCGAGAAGTGGTGTGTGGCGAATGACTTGAAGGCCCCAGATAAGGTTGGCGTGGCTTACCGAATACTAGATTCCAGCTCAGATTTCGAGCTTGCAGCAGAGCCCCTGAGGCCGTATATCGACAGCCTGCTTCGAAAAATAGCCGTAGCTTTAAAAGCGTAACAGGATGAAAGAATTCGGTAGGACGACGCCAGTGCCGGCAGTTAGTGAGGACTTCGATCTGCGGCAACCGCACATGCTGCGAGCGAAGCTCTCAAGTACATTGCTTGCTCTTCGAAGGCCAATGGATGAATCGAAGCCTAAATTATCCCCATCGTGTCGGTAGGCTATGCAATGATCCACCCATGCCGAAGAACGTGTGGATTGTAAACCCCGAGACTGCGAACGCCGGATGCAACGTGGAGGCAATGCGTCAACTTTTACATGACGCGACCGAGGCACCAGATCCTTCTATTGCAATTCGAGGCAGAGTTGCGGAGTACTCGCAGGTAGTCATGGCGCTCCTTGAGAACATCGGCGTCACATTCCACAGTGCAGAGCAGGCGAGGTCGGCCTTATTCGATAAGCACTGGGGAGGCGGCGCCGGCCTGGGAGTCCCTTCGTTCGTCCAAACCGAGGTTGTCGATGCGCTTGCCGTTGAGGTCTCTGAGACCGCTTTCGCTGTATTCGATGATGTGGTAGATGCGGTTGTTGCCGGGCTTGCGGCGATCGGACACGATCCTAGTGGACTAGCGCGCCTCGCGTACGCAAGCACCTTCGGGCACGGCGAATCTGCATGGGTTCAGGATACCGCTTATCAGATTCTCAAAATGGGAGTACCCGCATCGGAAATCAGGCGAGAATCAACCGTCGGCGCCCAAAGGATGGTGGACCTTCTCGTCGGTAACACCCCCATCGAGTTCAAGTCGACTTTCGCGTCGTTTGCCCTCAACCACACTCCAGCACACACTGCTCAATGGTTTGGACGCGATGTTGACAAGATTCGTTCCGCCGAACACGACGGGGTCTGCGTCGTCACTGTCGCCCACCTAGTAGATGTTCCACACCAAAAGATTAGGTTCTCCACGAAAAAATCAAGCAATCTGACACCTGACGATGTTCGGCGTCAGGCGTTGGAGCGTTACAGCAGCTACATGGAAGAGAAGGCGGGTACAAAGCCTGTGCATGTCGACCTCGGGATTACGGCTGGTCCCGCCAAAAGGGGCACCGTTCAGCTCGACGCCATTGTAGTACGTGTACCGCGTTCAGCATAGTTGCGCATGAGACCAATTCGGCTTAACCGCAACCTTTTGAGTTTCAGGTTCAGGCCCTCGCCCGCTCTAGAATAGTAGCCGAACGAGCCCTCGCAAACACCAACACCACCCGACTCACTTGCTCCCCCGTTGCCCGGGTGAGCAAGTCCCCTTACACCGACAGCTGAGTCCAGTACGCCTCCAACGTCTCGGCCGTGACCCCGACATCGGTTTTGTAATCGACAATCACCAACGACCCGTCGTCCTCGCGGTACACCAGGTCCGCGATTGCCTCGACCACGATGGTTTCATCCGGCGGCAGGCCAGCGAGCTGCATTTCCTGCCAATGCTCGCGCGCGGCAGCACGCTGCACAGGTTCGGACTCGAACACCGACTTTGCCAGCAACACGAACCGGTCCAGATCGACCAAACCAGCCAACGCGCCAGCAGTACGTGCCTTCTCATCGAACGCAGAGTCCAACGCTGAATCGAGCGGGACCGCCTCAAATAGCGCGTGCAGGGCTATACCCAGGTCGGTTCCGCTCTCGACCGACCCGACCGACGGCGCGACCACCTCGATCGAGTTCATTGGAAAGACAAGACCCGCCGACCGATACTCGGACAACACTCCCTCGTGCACAGGCAACACGGATGCGCGATCTGCGTCGCCGACACCGTCGACGGCAAAGCAGATACCTCAGCCACCCGTGCAGAGCCGATCTCGTCGTCGACGTCGGAGGCATGAAGGACCATAGTGCCTAGTGGTTTGTCGGCCGGTTCGATGACTTCGCCGTGTTCGGCCAGCTTGTGTAGGAACTCCGCAGCTCCGACCTCGGGTGCGGTGGGTAGGAAGACGATGACCACGCCCAGCTCGCTGGAGCGTTATGCTGCGGCCGTATAGGCCCCGTGGGGCAAAGTAGTACGTACTGGAGTGTGCGAGCGCGGCGGCTTCGTGGACACGGAGCATGTCGCGAACCAGGGACGTGGCATCGGGGGGCGTCGGGACTGGCTACTGCGCCCAGAGTGCGCGATGCAGCTGCGAACGCCGCGGCGGTGATCGGTTGGCCCGCGACGTCTGAACAAGTACCGTGACCTGGTGACTGACGCTGTCCTCGCATGGGAAAGCCATTCTTGGTTCCTTGACGACCTTGGCCATGGGCTAGGCGCTCTCCTCACGTCTCCCGCAATCGCTGGAATCGCGGTACTTTTGGCTGCTCTGATAGCCGCAGACCAGGTCAGAGGCACCCGCGCGGATGACAGAGCGGCAACTCGCAGAGCTGAACTTTGGGAACGCTTCGAGTGGATCGCCGAGAATCACAGTGTGCTAGGAGCGGCGGCAACGGCCGAAATGTTCGTACTTCTTGAGACAGAGGCGAAGAAGCACGACCAGAATCTTGCACAACTGATCGGAGAGCGACGCGTACGGACCCTGCGCCAGGCGTCGCAGAAACGCAGCGGCGGTGGCGCGCGGTGATGTGCGGCCTCACAATGAACGTCTAACACAAGGAGGATTCGATGTCGATCGATCACTTGCTTGACGACGCGGACCCCCTGGATGCAGCCGAGGCCGCGCACATCATGGCCAGGGCAACTCTGGAAGCCGCAGACGCTTCTGACGAGGATCGACAAATTGCGCAGGAACTACTCGCTTTGAGTGTGCAAGACCTTGCCGTAGAGATGTCCTCCGGTGAGTCGGCCGAACGTGAGTCATCGAGCGGCCCGGCGGCTGAACCGGCCGCGCACTCGACTCCGCCGGAACGCCAGGAGCTTTCCGGAGAAGCAATGCGTCGAATCACTGATTTCGACTCGGAAGCCTTCGTTGAAAATAAAACTCAGCCAACCGCACAGACTAAGGTAGTGCACACTGCCCGTGACCATGTTCGCGGGCGTCCGCCGCAGGTCGGAGACTACCTCGCGGCAGTGGTTGAGAAGTCGAAGCCCTTGGGAGCCTTTGTCCGCTTCGACGGGCCTGGTTATGACAAGGTCAGTCTCTTGCTGCAGCTCCCAGCGGAATTGGAACTAGGTATCGCAGGCACCTTTTCGAATGGCGACTTCATTGTGATTCCGACAGGTGGGGAGTCGATGAGACAGGCCGTGCTCGAATCATCCCGCAAGCTCTGGAACAAGCATGAGGGCCGCGGTAAGTAGCTACCCGCAGAGACTCTCGCGGCTGCGGGCCACCAGACCCACAGTTCGAACGACAGCTGCGCCGACGTCGCGCAGTTTGTGGTTCCTACAACGGCCGTTTCGGCACGCTTGCTCCCCCGCCGGTGACTCCGTCGCGGACCAGCACGTTCCCTGTCTCGCACCTCATGTCCAACTCTTGTGTTCATAAGTACCGGTGCGACAAGTTTCGTAACGAGAGAACCCGTGGCTGAAGCTGGGGGACGCGCGAGTTTCCGGATCAGGGGCATCCGACTGCCGGCCAGTCGGATGCGCATCGCCGCGGGCTGCCATCGCATTTAGTCCGCCGTTGGAAGCGGCGCAACGACGGCGTACCCACAGCTCGGCGCCCTCCTCGACCCCTCGACCTATGCGTCCCGGCGACACCCTGGCGGCTTGACCGCCTGGGACGCTCGCTACCCCACCTACGTGCTTCGAACGGTGGATACGCTCGAACGGCGAGGCGTGGGCTTCAAATCCTCACTTAGTGCTCCGAGCCTCCGAAGTGGCCGAAAAGGTCAAATCCGAGTACACGTCACGAGGGAGCGGAGCGCGAGCGGCATACGCCGAGTCTTTCGCCAACCAACTCGCCGCGGTCCACACCATCAAGTTCAGCCGCCGCGAAAAGATCGTGATCGCTGGCCGGCACGAGCGCTTTGCTAGCTCTGTGGCTCGCGTTCTTGGTGGGATGGCCAGTATCGGTACCCTGGCAGATCGACAACCGGACTCCTGAGTTGGTTACGGTGGCGTTGGTCGTTGCGAGCCTTGAAACCGTCTGTCGGGCGCTCCCGTGGGGTTCCCCGTCGACCCTCGGAACGCCCAAATCGACCACCTGCACTCCATGGGCTCGCGCCTCCTCCACCGCCTCGGTCAGGTCATCGTCACCGGAGACGAGAAAGAACACATCGGAGGTATTGCTTCGCGCGTGAGCGACCAGGTCGAGTCCGATCCGGAGGTCGACGCCCTTCTGCTCGCTGTTCACTCCGAAGCGGCCGAGGCGTAGTTTGACTTTCGCCAACTCGCCGATGCGCTCCTGCTGGACATCCGGGATCCCGTTCTTCGCAGACCTGTACCAGTAGACCCGAAGGACCGGCACACCCGAACGTGATTCGGCGGCGTCGACAAGTGATGCAACGAGTTTCGAGTAGTCGACGTGGATCCCGCTGCGAAGCGATGTGCCGGTCATGCGGGTCGCAGCGGAGGCGAGTAAATGGCCGGTATCGACATAGACAGAACAGGTCGGCCGCATGCATCACTAACTCACGCCAGGCTTCGAACGGATCGCTGTCACTGTTCCCTGTGCTGTACGTGGGTTAGGTACCGAAGTCTGTCCGCCCGAGCAACTCCTCGTGCAACCGGATGTTTTGGTTGCCGCACTCGAGACCAAAACCGAACCACGCTGTTAACAATTATGGTCATTGTGGGCTGCCGGATAGACCAGAGGATGAGGTCGTCTCACGGCCCGCCTGGGGCTCTGAGCGGTGCGAAAGCCCCTGAGCATCTGTCAACCTAGTGTTTACGAAAATTTGATTTACGGCTCACTGTTAGGTGTAACTCACTCACCCTTGACATTGACGGTGAAGTTGGTTTAAGGTTCCTGTCAACAGTCCAGGCATCGAAAGGAAACGGCATGGTCACCAACTCCGCCACACTGGTCCAGAATCTGTCTCACACCGCCCCAGGACGCGTTCTCACCATTGCGCCACAGTTGGCACCGGCACGCGACGTCGGGAGGGTAGTGCATTTCATCGACATCGAAAACCTTTGCGGGACTGGCGATGTAAGGATCAATGCGGCACGGAACGCGATGCTCAAATATCACGAAGCAGTGGACATCGCGGCCGGCGACCACGTCATCATCGGCGCATCGCATCACAATGCGGTCGCCGCGTGGAACGCTTGGCCTAGCGCCAGATTGCTCACGCCTCGTTCGGGCCCCGATGGCGCCGACCGCTCTCTACGTGAAGCGATGCACACCGAGCGAATTGCAGAACGCTTCACCGACATCTACCTCGGATCCGGCGACGGCGGCTTCGCGGAGGATCTCGCGTACCTCGCCGACGCCGGATCGACCACGAACGCGGTTGCCCGCACCGGACATATGTCCGGCCGCCTACGCCTGGCCGCGCACCACGTCATCACGATCACTACCACTACCTACGTATAGGACACCTTTGATGAGCACACCCCTGATTCGATCGGCCGACATTGCCGTGTTGGCCAACGTCAGCCGCGCCGCGGTCACGCAGTGGCGTAAGCGGCATAACGACTTTCCAGCGCCAGCCACAGGACCGGATGCCGGCACCCCGCTCTTCGACCGAAACGAAGTCGAACAATGGCTGATCCGAAGCGGGCGTTTAGCTGAGCAGCAAGACAAGATAACGCCGACCGTGGTCACAGAAACAATCCTCGGCCACCTCCGCGCATCAGGCATGGAGGATGACGGAGCCCTCGCCGGGGCAGCACTGGTCGTGGAATACCTCGTTCGAGGTATCGCCGAGAATCGTGAATTCGTCGGAGCCGCACATGCATTGACAGGTGCACCCGGGCTGACTCGCCAACCCGCCGACGTTCGAGCAGCCGGTACGGCCGAAGACTGGCTGCACACCCTGACCTCACAGGCCCCGGACATTGCGCCGGCGCTCGACTGCTTGAATGCGGCCCAGCCGGAGACCGACACGCTCCTGCGCGCTGTTTCTTCGGCGGTAGCCCCGTTGAGTATCGACAAGTTCCTCGAGGTCTATGACGTCCTACTTCTGAACGACCGTCGCAACACCTTGATCGACCCGCAGCCGGTGTCGACATTCGTGGCCGCCATGGTCGAGTGCAGCGGCGTTTTCGGAGACGACAGCACCGTTCTCGATCCGGCTGTGGGGCCCGGAGCCACCCTGCTGGCCCTCGGCATTCGTCACCCATCTGCCCATCTGATCGGTGTCGACATCAGCGACGGCCTCGCCGAGATCGGGCTGCAACGTGCAATCCTGGCCAACCGCCCCATCGACATCCGTGTCGGCAATTCGTTGGGCAATGACCCCGCGTCCCAGGTGCTCGCTGATGTCGTCGTCGCTACACCACCATGGGGGCTGCGGGACTTCGGACCGGACGTCGACGTACACGATCCGCGGTGGGCGTTCGGTCGGCCGTCTCCTCGCTCGGACGGTATCTGGCTCCAGCACGCTATCGCCCATCTCGCCGACGGGGGCCGCGCCTTCGTCGTGACCCCACGCGGAGAACTGGACCGATCGGGCCCGCCTCACGCCCTGCGGCAAGAGTTGCTGCGTCAAGGTGCAATCGAAGCCGTCATCACCTTGCCCGGACGGTTGTTCTCGCCGTACACCGCCATCGAGACCGCACTGTGGGTGCTCGCCCGACCCGGTCAGACAATCGACAAGGACCGGGTGCTCCTGATCGACGTCCCCACCGGCGGTGAGTCGGAGACTTCTGTCGACGGGTTCTCCGGTGTACTCGCCGAATACGAACGCTGGCGCACCTCTGCCGACGCAGGCGACACGCCCTACTCGATTGCGGCCCCCGTTCGGGATCTGCTCGAACCCAACACCGGACTCAACCCCACCACGTGGATCCGGCGTCGGGACGCCCCCAGCCCGGAGGAAACGATCGAGTCCATCACCACCGCCCACGCCGCGGTGACTCGCAGTTCTTCTCGACCCGTCGAGATAGCAATACCCGGTTTCACCCCTGCCGGAATGGTCCGCCGCGAACGGCTCACCTCGCTTCCCGGAGTGCACCTCGTACGCAGCCGGCCCACACCCTCACGCGAAAACGCCGGAAGAACCGGCGCACCCCTACTGACCGGGAGAGTCCTTCATGAGTACCGCACCACCGGCGTCGCAACACCCGATCAGTACGTCACCGACGATCAACCCGCCGGCGTCACCACCCAACCTGGCGACATCGTCATCCTCGGAATAGCCCGGACGAATCAACCGATCGCCGCGCGGTTCGACTTACCAGGATGGGTCGTAGCGCCGCAGAACTACCTCGTCCGCATCGACAGCGCCGCCGCCGCCACCCACGACCCCGACTACTTGGTCACCTGCATCAACGCCGCTGCACGCACCCTCCCCCGCACCATGGACACGGTACGAGTAGTACCCAGGAACATCGAGATCCCCGTTGTCCCCCGAGCAGAACAGCAGCGGATCGTCCGCCTGAACCACGATCTCGCCGACGCCACCACTGCAGCCGCAGAACACCTGGCGCAACTACAAGCACTCACGACACTCGTCGAAACCGCAACCGGGACCGGGACGATCAGCATCACATCCTGATCGAAACCGGGCGCAGCAGCCGCACATGGCCGCCGCGATCCGCCCCGCAATCCCCTGAAATGTCCGATCGAACCAGTACCTTCATCATCAACGCTTCAACAGAAAGACACTGAACTTATGTCCGCCAGCACCACCAACGCCACCCTGATCTGGAGCATCGCGAACCTACTTCGCGGTCCCTACCAGCCCAACCAGTACGGCGACGTCATCCTGCCGTTCACCATCCTGCGTCGATTCGACGCGATCCTCGCCCCCACCAAGGACGACGTGATCGCCGAGTACAAGAAAACTCAGGGACTGGGCATCGACCCGTTCGTCGTGCTCACCTCGAAGTTCGCTCTGCCGTTCTTCAACACCTCCGTCTGGGACTTCGGCAAGCTCGCCGCCGACCCGGCAGGCCTCGCCGACAACCTGATCGACTACATCGAAGGCTTCTCCGCGAACATCCGCGACGTCTTCGACGGATACGGCCTCCCCACCCTGATCGCCGAACTCGACAAGAAGGACCGCCTGTTCCTGATCGTCAAGGAATTCGCGAACGTCGACCTCCACCCCGACCGGGTCACCGGGCACGACATGGGTTACATCTTCGAAGAACTCATCCGCAAATTCGCCGAATCCAACAACGCCGCCGCCGGTGACCACTTCACCCCACGCGAAGTCATCGCCCTCATGGTCGACCTGCTCTACGCCGACAAAGACCTCGAACTCACCACCCCCGGCATCGTGCGCACCATCTACGACCCCGCAGCCGGCACCGGCGGCATGCTCTCCACCGCGTACGACCACCTCGTCGAGATGAACCACCACGCCAAACCCGTCCTGTACGGGCAAGAGGTCAACGCCCGCTCCTATGCAATGTGCAAGTCCGACATGGTCATCAAAGGCCAGAGCGTCGACAACATCTACCTCGGTGACACCCTCGACGACGACGGTTTCAGCGGTCACCACTTCGACTTCCTGCTCTCCAACCCACCGTTCGGAGTCGAATGGAAGTCGCAGCAGAAGAAGGTCACTGCCGAACACGAGCAACAGGGCCACGCCGGCCGTTTCGGCCCTGGCCTTCCCCGCGTCTCCGACGGGTCCCTGCTATTCCTGCTACACCTGGTCAAGAAAATGCGACCCGTCCGGAGCCCCGACGACAAAGGATCCCGCCTGGCGATCGTCCTGAACGGCTCGCCGCTGTTCACCGGTGGTGCCGGATCCGGCGAGTCGAACATCCGGCAGTGGATCATCGAAAACGACCTGCTCGACGCGATCATTGCTCTGCCGACCGACATGTTCTACAACACTGGCATCTCGACCTACATCTGGATCCTCGACAACAAGAAGACCGCGCAGCGCAAGGGCAAAGTTCAGCTCATCAACGCTGTCGGTATGTTCGGAAAGATGAGAAAGTCGTTGGGCTCGAAGCGCAAACAGCTGCGTGACGAGGACATCAAGCTGATCTGCCAGCTGTACGACGACTTCCGCCACGACGACAAACCCGACGAGCCCGCACTGTCGAAGGTGTTCGACAACAACGACTTCGGGTACCGCACGATCACCGTCGAGCGGCCCTTGCAGTTGTCATTCCACGTCCACGAGGGCACGGCGGACCAGGTGCTCGCATCGAAGGCGATCGCAAAGCTGTCCGCGGCTGAGCAACAAGCCGTCCGGGACGCGTTCACCGAGCTGACGGGCGGGTCATGGTCGAATCGCGACACGTTCATCGCAGGAGTCAAGATCGCACTGAAATCTGCGGGTATGCCGAAGCCTGCTGTGTCCGTGGTGAAGTCGATCTGGACTACCGTCGGACAGTACGACCCCGGCGCTGATGTGGTCACCACCAAGGGCAAGCCCGAGGTCGACTCATCTTTGCGTGACACCGAGAACGTTCCTATGTCCGAGGACATCGAGGAGTATTTCGCGCGTGAGGTCCTTCCGCACGTCCCGGACGCATGGATCGACCTTGGCAAGACTAAAACCGGTTACGAAATCCCCTTTACTCGGCACTTCTACCGATACACCCCACCCCGACCCCTTGATGAGATCCAGAAGGACCTCCGCGGCCTCGTCAGCGAGATCCAGATCCTACTGGCGGAGGTCGGCGCGTGAACTGGCCGACGTATGCGGACTACCGCCGATCGGGTGTGGGGTATCTCGGCTCAGTACCCGTGCATTGGACCGTCAGTAGGTTTTCCCGACACATCCGGATCAACGGTGGTCAAGTAGATCCGCGGATAGAGCCCTTCCGATCCATGCCGCTGATCGCACCGAACCACATCGAGCCGGAAACCGGGAAGCTTACTGCGCTTGAAAGCGCAGAAGACCAGGGCGCGGACAGTGGAAAGTATCTCGTCACGCAAGGCCAACTGATCTATTCCAAGATTCGCCCAAACCTCGCGAAAGCCATCACAGCGCCGACCGACTGTCTGTGCAGCGCTGACATGTACGGACTTTCGCCGAATCCGACTGTCCTAGAAAGTGATTTCGCGCTCCGTGTTCTCTTGTCGAGGCCGTTCACGGATTATGCCATTGACTCGTCAATGCGCGTCGCGATGCCGAAGGTGAATCACGAATCACTAGGTGCTGCACCGATTTGGTTCCCGCCTCTGGAAGAACAGCGGAAGATCGTGGACTTCATCGACCGCGAAACGGATAAGATCGATGCGTTGATCGCCAAGCAGATGCAACTCATCACCACCTTGCGCGAGGACCGTGCCGCAACGATCACCCAGGCGGTTACGAAGGGTCTCGACCCGAACATCGAGATGAAGGACTCAAGGGCTCCTTGGGTCGGTGACGTTCCGGCTCATTGGTCGGTGGCTAAGATCAAGCACGGATTCTCCGTGACCTTAGGGAAGATGTATCAGGGCGAGGTGCAAGGTGCCGATGACCTCCAATTGCCGCACCTCAAGGCCGGAAGTTTGACGGCGGCTGGATTGAACCTCGACGACCCCATGCTCTGCTGGTTCGCACCAGCAGAAGTAAGCTCTCTGACTCTTCGAAAGGGCGACATCTTGGTTGTTGAAGGTGGCGCGATCGGACGTTGCGTGGTGCTCGATCGGGACCTTCCCAACTGGGGCTTCCAGAAGTCCTTGAACCGTGTCCGAGCGCTGTACGGCGATAGCCCCAGGTTCCTCGCCTATCTGATCGAAGCCGCCACCCTGTCAGGTCACGTATCAATTCTGTGTGGGAAGGCCACGATCTCGCACTTCACCGCGGAAAAGGTCGAGGCATTGGAGTGGCCTCACCCCTCGGTCGATGAGCAGGCGGCAATAGTTGCGTTTCTCGATGCTCGGTGCGCGCAGGTTGACGATCTAATCTGGAAGTCGACCGAGATGATTGACACCTTGCGCGAGTACCGCTCCGCGCTGATTACCGACGCGGTGACGGGGCGAATTAACGTACAAGGAGTTGGTTGATTATGCCGCAGCATCACGAATCCGTCCTTGAGGACGAGATCTGTCAGCATCTCGCCGCGCAGGGATGGCTGTACTCACCGGACGACACCGGCTACGACCGCGAGCTCGCGTTGTACCCGGAGGACGTGTTCATGTGGCTAGAGGAGACTCAGCCGACCGAGTACGCGAAACGCGTCAAGCCCGACGCCATAGTCTCGGAGCAGGAAAAAGCAAAGGCAGCGCTGCCGCAGCGTCTTGCAAAGGCACTCACCGCGGACCTGAAGGCCGACGGCGGTACCCTCGCTGTGCTGAGACGCGGGTTCAAGGACTTCAACGCATCGTTCGCGATGTGCCAGTTCAAGCCGAACTCCGGCTTGAACGCGACCACGGCCGAGAAGTACCAGGCCGTACGGTTGCGAGTGATGCGGCAGGTGCACTACTCGACGGCTAACACCAAGAAGGCCATCGACCTGGTGTTCTTCGTCAACGGAATCCCGGTCGCCACAGCGGAACTTAAGACCGACTTCGTGCAGTCCGTCGCACATGCGGTCGAGCAGTACAAGAAGGATAGATTACCCAAGGGTGAGCCTCTGCTTGCGTTCGCCAAGGGTGCGCTTGTGCATTTCGCGGTCTCGAACAAAGAAGTGCATATGACCACCCGGCTCGCCGGGGACGCCACAATGTTCCTGCCGTTCAACCGTGGCAACAACCACCACGCCGGCAACCCGCCCAACCCGGACGGGTCGGCGGCCTCGTACCTGTGGGAGACAATCCTGCAGCGCGACACCTGGCTTGAGATCATCGACCGCTTCCTGCACCTTGAAGTGACCGACCGTCGTGACCCCGACACCGGGAAGAAGACCCGTAAAGAGACGTTGCTCTTCCCGCGATTCCACCAGTGGGAAGTAGTCACGAAACTCGTCAATGCCGCCCGCACCGAAGGACCGGGCCATAAATACCTGGTCCAGCATTCCGCCGGATCTGGAAAGACCAACTCCATTTCGTGGCTCGCGCAGCGCCTCGCCAGCCTCTACAACGACGCTGACGGCAAGGTGTTCTCATCGGTCATCGTCGTCACGGACCGGACCGTCCTCGATACCCAGTTGCAGGAGGCCATCCACCAGATCAACCGCACCACCGGCGTGGTCGCGCACATTGATGGCCTGTCCGGATCCAAGTCCAGCGAACTCGCGGACGCGCTGCTGTCCGAGACACACATCATCATCGTGACCATCCAGACTTTCCCTTTCGCAATGGATGTGATCGCGAACAAGGAGGAGCTGCAGAAAAAGAGCTTCGCGATCATCGCTGACGAAGCGCATTCCTCACAGACCGGCGGCGCATCGAACAAGCTCAAAGCGGTGCTCTCGAAGAAGGAACTGGCAGAAGTCGAAGACGGAGCTCCAGTTGCCTCGGAGGACATCCTTCGAGCAGAGACCAGAGCTCGAGCCGACACAAAGAACGTCTCATTTTTCGCGTTCACTGCCACACCAAAGCGAACGACCCTGGAATCCTTCGGCTGGAAGGGCGCGGACGGCATACACCGGGCGTTCCATCTTTATTCGATGCAGCAGGCAATCGACGAGGGTTTCATCCTCGATGTGCTGCGTAACTACACCCCCTACAAGACCGCGTTCCGATTGTCCCACAACGGGAAAACGTTCGCTACCGACGACACCAAAGACGGCACTGTCGCTGTCACCACATCGGGTTCGGATGCGGATCTGGTGGATCGATCAGCGGCGGTGAAGTCGGTGATGAACTGGGTCAAGCTGCACCCGACTAACATCTCGCAAAAAGTACAGATCATTGTCGAGCACTTCCGGGAGAACGTCGCCTGGCGACTCGACGGTCAAGGCAAGGCGATGGTCGTCACAAGCTCTCGCAAGGCCGCGGTCCGCTACAAGCTCGCGTTCGACAAGTACGTTGCCGATCACGGCTACACCGATGTCGCTGCGCTCGTCGCGTTCTCCGGTGAGGTCAAAGACACCGAAGCCGGTACCGACGAGCTGTTCACCGAGACAAACATGAACCCAGGTCTGAAGGGCCGGGAACTGCGCGATGCGTTCGCCACCGACGAGTTTCAGGTCATGCTGGTGGCCAACAAGTTTCAGACCGGATTCGACCAGCCCAAGTTGGTTGCGATGTACGTCGACAAAAAGCTTGGCGGAGTGCAGGCTGTACAGACCCTTTCGCGCCTGAACCGCACGTTCGCGCCACTGAAGGACCAGACGTTCGTGTTGGATTTCGCGAACGAGGTCACCGAGATCGTCGACGCGTTCTCGCCATATTACGAGGTCACGACCCTCGCCGATGTCACCGATCCGAACATCGTCCACGACACCGAACGCAAACTCGCCGCGGCAGGCATTTACGAGGCCTCGGAGGTCGACGGACTTGTTGTCGACTATCTCGCGAAGAAGGGCAACAGCGCGCTCGAGAAGTGGATCGCAGCGGCCGCGGAACGTTACGCCGTTCGGATGGCTGCGGCGGTCAACAACTCGGATGCGGTGGCAGCCGACGAGTTGGCGATGTTCCGCAAAGACGCCGGCACGTATGTTCGCCAGTACGAGTTCATGTCGCAGCTGTTCGATTACGAGAGTCCATGGCTCGAAAAGTTGGCCATTTACTTAAAACTCCTGGTGCCGCAATTGACTGGCGGCGAGAGACAGAACCCGATTGACCTGTCATCGGTGACCATCGACCACCTCGGCCATCATCAGCAGGCGCAGCAGCGCGGAAAGCTCACTTCCGGAGTGCAGCTGGAGCCAGCCAAGGATGCCGGCACCGGCAGCGTCAAAAACCCGGAGATGGTGGCACTTGAGGAGGTCATCGCGAAAATCAACGACCTCTTCTCCGGCGACCACCCGGATTCGAGTGTCCGCAGTGTTGTAACCCATCTTCGAGACCGCCTCGAAGAATCCGAGATCTTGCAGCAACAGGCCAAGAACAACAGTCTGGCTCAATTCTCTGCAAGTCCGGACATCGACATCGTGTTTGTCGACGCAGTGTTGGGTGCGATGGCTTCGTCGACCGACCTCTCAACCCAAATTCTCAACAACAAGGACGTTGCGCAAAAGATTTTGGGCGAGCTTCTGCCGTCGGTCTACCGGGCTCTTCACAGCGCTTAAAATGACGGTGTAGGCATTACCGTCCCCTGGGGCTGGACGGCAGCGTTCGCTGGCTAGTGGAAACTTCCGCAACACTCTGACACGATGACTCGAACCGAACTGAACCTGGCCGCACTTGCGCCTTGAGACGCCACCTCAGCATGGTCAGCGCCCGACCAGCTTCCCTCTCCAACGACTTCAACCCCCGCTTCTCCAGGCTCTCAATGAGCATCCGCTTGAGGTTCATCTCCGCCGCCACCTGGGACACCGTCCGAGGCTTCGCACCGTCGATGCCGTACCGCCGGATCAACACCGACGCCTCCCGAACATCGATCGCAGCCATACACCGCAGGATCCCGTCGAGCTGATCAGGCGTCCCGTACTGCGCCTCCGACAGAATCTCCTTCACGGTCCGAGTCCGCGCTGCAGACACCGTCGTCGGCACCATCGACGACTGCGGAATCACGATCGGCTCGATCGGCATCGGGTCCACCGGCGGCTTCGGCAGAATCGGCGCCGACTGATCCAACCAACTCGCCAACACCGCACCCGCATCAGCGAGCTCGACGTCCACGACCTCCTCGGCCACAGCCGTCAACTCATCCAGAAACGCCTCATGCGCACCCAGAGACGGATCCTCGTTCGTCCCCGCCACATACATGATCACGAACGCCGCAGGCCGACCATCGGGCTTGAGCCTCAGAATCCGGCCCATCCGCTGAATCATCTGCCGCTTCGAGGAACTGCTCGCGATGATCACACCGACATCCACCGCCGGCACATCGATACCCTCGTCCAGCACCCGCGGCGCCACCAAACTCGACAGCTCACCACTACGGAACTGTTTCAGAATTCGCGTCCGCCCCACCCGATCCAAATGACTCGAATATTGATGCGCCGCCACTCCACCGGCCTTGAGCACCTCCGCGCCCTTCGCCGCGGACTCCTTCGTCTCCGAGAACACGATCGACCGCTTCGACTTCGCCAAGCCCGGAGTGATCGCCGCGAGCGCCTGCAACTTGCCCTCACAGTCCGCCAACAATGCCCGCCGCTTACTGAACGCAGACAGATACCTACTCGCCACCCGACTCGCCGGCAGGTGCCGCTCCTTGCTCAGATCCACGGCGTTCTTCATGAACTCACCGAACGGCTCGGCAGCACAGCCATAGCCGTAGATCAACGTGTTGCGGAGCGACTTCGCCTTCTCGTCCAGATCCTGGAACTTCGCTGCCTCGTCCGCGGAGAACGGCACCGCCACCGTCATCACCCGCACCTGCGCGAGGATCCCGTCCCGTCTCCCCCGCGCCGCGTCGCAGCCCTTGACCAGGTTCTCGAAGTACGGCATCAGATGCGTGTCGACACCGTCGTCCTGACGCTCCAACGTCGCCGTCAGCCCGAGACGCTCCTCGAACCGGTTGATCAGCACCTTCGCAAACGAACCCGCACCATAGCGATGCACCTCGTCCGCAACCAGCAGCGCACCTGTGCGCGGCATCGGCGCACCTGGCCGGATCGCCGACTGAATCGTCGTGATCAACACGTCGTACAGCCGGAACGTGTCGTTGTGCCCGTTCCCTCGGCGCCCGATCCGCACGCTCGGCAGCGCCTTCACCATCGCCGTGTACCACTGCTCGAGCAGATCGATACTCGGCACCACCACCAACACCTGACGACCACGACTGACCGAGTCCAGCGTCGCCGCCAACCCCACATGCGTCTTCCCGGTACCAGTGACGGCCTCGACGATCGCGCGATAGCCGGACGACACCCACGCATCGAACGCTTCCTTCTGCCAGTCCCGCAACCCCTCGGACCGGCTTGCAACCTGCGTCATAGCGTCAACCCGTGCGGCCGAACCCATTCCTCGACACCCTCACGTTGACGTCTGGTCAACTTCTTGAGCGCGACCAGATCCCACAGCAGTTCATCCGCCTTCGTCCGCGACAACCCCGTCACCCGCTGACACCGCTCCACCGTCAACGGCGCATTCGGACGTGCCGCAGCGATCGCAATCTCGCGCGCTCCCGCCCACGATGCGACCGGCAAGGCATCCAATTCGGCTTGCAGTGAACGACTTCCGGACACCACGACCGACTCGGTCACGACACCAGGCGGCCGATGGCGACGCGGCACAGCATCCGGCGTCGGAGCAGGTGGTCTTCTCTTCGACGCTCTCAGTGCGTCGTCGCGAGACTTGATCTCCGCCAACGCCTCCTGCACGGCTTCAGGCGTGACCTCACAGTCCTCCACCGTCTGAGCGACGGAGAACTTGTTGCGCTTCTGCGAATACCGAATGGCCGCAATGAGATCCTCACGCGGCATCGTCCGAACCAGCGTCGGTTCGGACATGTCGGTGTCGTCGAACTCGTCCACTGCCGCGTCGTCGACGTCGCTGGTCTCATCGGGCTCGTCGACGGTCTCGATGACCTCTGGCAACGGCGCGAGATCCACCTCGACCGTCCGGGACGGCGCGGGCGCTTCGACGGTGACGAGCTCGACTGCTTCTTCATCGGGTTCGGCGTCGTCGCGATCACGCACCAACGCAATCGGAGTCCACGTCGACGTTTCCGATCCCTCGACCACCACGGCGACCTCGTCGGGCAGGATGCCGACCGAGTCGAGGAGTTCGGTGATGGTGTCGAGTGCTCGTTCACGGTCGAGGGCGAAGTCGGACGCCCGCAACCGATGGAACAGCCAGCCACAGCGTCGCAGTTCGAACTCGCGCTCCATCCGACTCAGCAGCTCGTCGGCGTCGATTGCACCGTCGTCGTCGCATTCGATCGCAACCCGGACAGCGGCGCCAGTGACCACCAGGTCGATGGTCATCTCGTTGACATCGACGCGTGGGTTGACGTGGTAGCCGCGCTCACGCAGCGCCAGGAAGACCTGCTGCTCGAACAGCGAACCGAAGTCCGGATGCGGTGCATCCGGCGAGACGGCGTCGGGCATCGCGGGGACCGGAACCGTCGGCGCAGCTTCGACGTAGGACAACAGTGACCGTCGTAGATCGGTGGTCGCCAGGCTGTCGGCCGTGACGGAGTGAAACAGCCACAGCTGATCCCGCGTACGAGTGGCGGCGACGTTGAAGCGTCGTTTGAACATGTCCGTCGTCAGCGCCTTCGACGACGAGCCGGGTGCGATGACCATCGACAGGAACATCACGTCACGTTCGTCGCCTTGGAAATCCGGCGGAGTTCCGACGCGGATGCGTCGCTCGTCGACCTGCTCGGACGGGACGCGCTCGAAGATCAACGACCGGATCAGATCCGCTTGCGCTGCGCCCTGGAGGACGACGACGCCGAAGGTCTTGTCCTCGTAGTCGGGTTCGGCGAGGCAGAGCGCGAGCTGGTCGACGAGGGCGTTCGCCTCGGCTGCGTTGCTCAGTCGTGTGCTCGAACCAGTTGTGCTCGCATCCTCGACGAACGTACTGCGCAGCGGTGCAAGCCGATCCGCGCCGAACTGCCGGACAGGCACCAGCGGCTGCTCACCGTAGAACTGCGTAGACGACCACTGGATGATCTCCGGCATGGACCGGTAGTGCTCGCGTAGTCGCACTGCGTCGCCGAATCGCGTGCGCAGCATCGAGAACAGGCTCGACCTCGGGGTCAGCGTCATCCGGGTCGTGACAGGCACGTCCGGGAGGAAGTAGTCGAGCCGCTCGATGACGGATTCGAGGGTGTAGTTCTGGATCGACGCCGGGGCGCACTGCTTGTCGTCGCCGACGACGATGACGCGCGGAGCCAGCCACATCAGGAACATACTGGTGATCTCGGCCTGGCTGGCCTCGTCGACGATCACGACGTCGAACGCGTTCTGCTGCGGCGGAATCGACGACAGCACCTGCGCTATCGGCATGACCCACGCGGGCACCACCGTCTGCGCATCCTGCATCGCCGCTCTAGCTGCGACTCGGTACCTTTGCGCGAGGCTGCTGGTGCCGAGGCCGGCGTTGGACATGTTCTCCTGATATGCCCGCAGCGCGGTGACCTCGCGACTCGTCATGCGCTGCAGGCATTCCTGCCACGCCTGCTCGGCGGCGAGTTGCGCCGTCAGGGACGAAATTTCTTCATCGAGGGCGTCGATGTCGGCATCGAGGTTGCCGTGCTGGTCGGGTTGTTGGTGGCTCTCGGCCCACTGTTTCGTCCAGCGCCACGTCCAGGCCTTGCTGAAGGAGGGTGCGAGGGCTGACCAGTCGGTCGTCGTGTCCTCGGTCAGGGCACGCGCCAGGCTCGGTGCGTGCTCGGCCAGGGCGTCGAGCAGTTCTGTGCAGAGCTGGGCGCCGGGCTGATCCTCGCTGGCGAGCCGCTCGTAGGCGTCGGCGTCAGCTGCTCGTAGGGTTGCCGCGAGGTAGTCGGAGTTCGGTCGTGCAGCCGACAGTCGGTCTGCGAGATCGCTCAGCTCGGCGCGGGCCGTATCGGCGTCGGTGCGGTCGGTCAGGCCTGTGATGTCTTCGGCGAGGGCGAGTGCTTCGTCCAGGGTCGTCGTTGCCGGGACCGACGGGACCACTGCGCCGAGTGCGGCGACCAGCTCGTCGCGTGCGGTGGCGATGCTGCCGGCGGCGAGGACCTGGTTCCAGACGATATGAAGCGTGTTGACGCGCTGCTCACGGCTGGCGTCGGCGCCGGTCGGCAGTTCGATGCCGATACCCTGCAGTAGGTTTGCGGCGTCGTCGACGGCGACGAGGGAGCGGATGTGTTCGGCAACGAGCCGTAGTTCGGTTGCCTGTGTCGCGTCGGAACCATCGACGCTCGCTCGGGCATCGAGTTGGTCCACCGCGCCGTGCTCGTGTGGCGTGCGGACCCAGCGCATCGTGTCGAACGGGCCGCTCTCGTAGAGCCGCGCGAGTGCGTCGAACGCATTGAGTGCTTGCCTGCTCGACACCTGCGTGGTGACCTGGTGCGACCCGACGGCTTCGTCGGCGCTCACCGCGACGGACAGCATCGCCGACACGGTCTGCGCGCGAGACCACAGTGGCCCGAGGGCGCCGGAGAGAAGTCCGTCAGCCAGCGCTCGGTAGTTCGCACCGAACGACTCGATGGCTCGCGCCCGATCGATCAGGGCATGCGCCGACGGGAGGATGTAATGCAGCTGGGCCGGGTCGATGTCGTCGACGTTCGGCAGCATCGACGACGAGCCGTGGGCGCGGGCGCGGGCGCACAACGATCGGATCTCCTCGACCGGCGGGAGACCCGGAGTCTGCGCGTCGCCGCTGATCAGCGATGCGAAAGCCGCGTCGTCGAACGGCGGCTGCTCGGTGTGCAGCGGCCCGGGGATCCAACCCAGCTCGGGCTGCTGGGAGTCGAGCTTGTCGATGATCGTGGCGAGTGTCCCCGAGTAGGTGGGCGACGGTGAGTGGATGTCGGCCTCGGACGCGCGGGCGGTGAGCATCTGCTCTTTGAGCTGGTGACGCTGTTCCTTGGTGCTGGTTCGCTTGGCGGCGAGGCTCTTGATCTTGCGGGCCGACTCGGTGGCGTCGAACGCGGCTTTGCGGGAGGCGATCGTCGAGACGCTCTCGTCGAGCTCGGCCGATCCCCCGCGCGCCATGTCGGTGACGGACACGCAGAGATCCTGCAGTTCGGTGGGCAGTTTGTCCTTGAGGACGCGGAGGGCCTGGGCCTTTTCGCTGGTGACGAGGATCCGCTGGCCCTGAGCCATCAACGCGGACATCAGGTTCGCGATGGTGTGGGTCTTGCCGGTGCCGGGCGGGCCTTCGACGACGACGCCGGTGTCGTTCATGACGCGGTTGTAGATGCCGGCCTGTGCGCGGTTGGCGGCGAGCGGGAAGAGCGGTTCGGCGCTGGGGGCGTCGCTAATGTGGGATTCGAGCCAGTCGCGACGGGTGTTGTCATCGTGGCCTTCGACGAGATGCGAGAGCCCGACCGGGACCGGCTCCCCGGCGTCGAGCGCGGCGAGCATGGCGTCGTAGTAGGACACGAGCGCGTAGGCCCCGCGCTTTCGCAGCACGAGGGCGGGCGACATCCGCAGGGTGTCGGCGGCGGAGCTGACGGGCCGGTCGTGGTCGGCGATGACGGTGAGCGGCTGCTTCAGCGCCGAGGTGGCCCACTGGCCGAGCAGGCGCGGGATATCCGCGGACAGTGAGGACGAGACCAGCTCGGACAGGCTTCGGTGCAGTGATTTGGAGCCGGTGCGGTCGAAGCCGTCGAGATCGAGCAGGACCTGCACGTCTTCCAGACGCGGAGTGCTGGCCGGCGCGACGGTGACGAGGAGATCGCCGGTGGAGTCCTCGCGGCTGATACTGGCCTGCTGAGTGATGAGGTGGGTGGCGATCTGCTGGCCGCCGACCTTGGCGTCGAGGTAGCCGGAGGCGATGACGAGTTCGAGTGACTCGGGCTGGGTGCCGAGGTCGTGCAGCATGAGGTCGACGGATCGGAAGAGTTCGGCGAAGGGCCGGCGTTCACGGTCGTCGAGGGACCAGTTGATCCAGGTCTGGAGCCATTCTTCGGCTTCTGATGGCGCTCCGGTTTTGACGGTCGGTGGTGTGGTGGTCTCGTCGACCCACTGCTCGAGGTCTTCCGAGAGGCCGGGAGGTTGCTCGATGCTGGTCCGTTGGATGCGAACGGCCACGTCACCGGGTGCGACGTCGGTGTTGACGTCGAGGGGTCGGGCGTCGTCGAAGAGCCACTCGACGCGGGCATCGGTGCCGTACTGGCGTATCGGCTTCGACTGGGCGCCGACCGTTTCGCGCAAGAACTCGAGCAGGCGCCGCACGCGTCCCCGGAGTTCGCCGTCATCTACCACCGACATCAGACCCTCACATTTCGACCACCCTGAACAGCAATCAACCTATAGGTGACGGGTGAAAACTTTGGGCGATGTTCAGGCTTGGTCTGTCGTGCCGTCGCAACCGACCAACACGCCGGGACGCTCTCTATCTGCTCCGATTCACAGGCTCGGCAAGAACTGCGCGTGGGTTCACGAGTCTCTAGGGCGGTGAAGTTCATTCAATTGAATGAACGGTCGATGCGACTCGGCACAGTTCACTTAGGCGAACAGCCAAGACCGCCAGCGGTCAAAACCGCAAGGGCGGCCGTCTGCCTGTATTCGGCAGAACGGGTAACTCGAAAGCTCGTGCTCTCGAATAAGATCGCGCTCGGCTCAGTCTAGCGTGGTAGGCATTATGACCGTTTCCCATCAGATTGAGCGGTAGGTCGAACGTTGCGATCAGGTCATCTTCGAGCACCCACGGTGCGGGATGAGCAACCCACGAAACGAACGCATGCTCGGCCATCCATTCGTCGAGCAACCACTCCCCGTATGAAAGTGCAGCCTGTTGCCCGAACCGATACGTCGGAGCTGGATGCCAAGGTGGTCGGAAAGCAAGGATCCGAGGGTGAGTCGCAACGTTGATCCGGCCGCATTCCCGCGGTAGTGGTAGCGAATGCGCGTCCGGACAGTCTGGCGACTGGGCGCCTTTCCATTCGTCGGCGGCTTGCTGGGACTGATACCCGCGCATATAGCAACGTGCGGCCGTCACGCTGGTAGCAGTCGGACGTGTCGATGTCGCTGGCAGGGAGATGCTCGAACCACCACCCGTACACCCCAGTAGCGGCGGGGACGGGACACGGCTTCGCCAACACCTCGAGTCGAGTGTGAATAGGTGCGCCTAAGTAGTCTACGTGGAGATCACTCATTGAGAAATCGTGTCACGCGCCACCGTCGGGCTCCGCGCGATTCGTTAGATCGCCAACACTGCACCGGGCACCCCTTGCGGACGGTGTTTCGCATCGCAGGACGCGAACATGATGACCTCGCACGGTTGTCTTCCGCGTCCCTGCCGATTCCCAGCTTGGAATTCAAACCAGCCCGTTTCGTGCCGCGGCAGGGGACAGGTTGTCCGCCAGTTTGGATAACGGTCCCACCCTGTTGCGACTCGGTGCGCTAAGCCCAACCTACGAGTTGATGGCCTCGGCGCAGAGCAACGAAGCCGTCCAGAACTTATCCAGATCAAGTTCCGCGACTTTGCGTCCAGGCGCTGACGACCTGTGATCTTGGCCCAACACCGTCGCTAGTCCAGCAAACCCGTCATGCTTCTGAATCTGGCTGTAGTTGTTCCAAGCGCCGGTAGCCATAAGAACCCCCGATTTGTTCACCCACAAATACATTGGCGCAAATCGGTACCCATACGGATGGAAAAATACCCCGCCGGACGGTGACGTCCCGAACCAGAAATCGTCGAAACTGCCCCTCGATTCGTCCAAGGATTCCTGCAAGGTGAACAACCGGATTGCGCGTTCTACGTCAACCTCCGACGAAATTGCCGCCAGAAACGACTCTTTGGTCCAAGCGCGGCCACCAGAATTTCCCGATCGCGCTTTTGCCGCCGCGAGCTCACCGCCATAGGTTGACGCAACGAGAATTTCGAGGTTGCCCTGCCTCGCATACGCCAACTGAAGGGCGGTCACTCGAATCTCGTCTCGGGTGATTCGGTTGAAGTACTCGACTAGGCGGCGCAGGTCTGAGTCGATGCGGTCGACAGCCAGGCACAGGTGTATCCGGGCAGCCTCGATGTTGTCTGCCAGATGATTTGAGCCACCTCCGTCCAGCGCCGAGAGGTTCTGTCCGCCCTGACGAGACCACTGATCCCGGAACCATGCCTCGCCGTCGAGAGAAATTGCGGAGGCGTAGTCCATAACCTGACCGATCACCATTCGTCGTCGCTCAGAGTTGGATGCAAGCTTGCATTCGACAACCGTGACCGAACCGTCCAGATCGACGATGCATACGTCTGCTGGGCCAGCCGACGTCAAGAATTCACGCACAGTCAACGCGTCGTCGGACACTCCGGGAACATGTTCAGGTGCAGCTGCGATGATGCTCTGCAGGTGACCCTCGTTGTCGTACGCGGACATCTCCGGCGACGTCCACCCATCCTTCGAACCCCATTCTCGGACGAGGAGGCCTCCAACTCCGTCATCGGTCACGATCACTCCGTCTCTTTGAATCTTGGCAACCCATCCTACGAAGGGCCGAGTGCGACTTTTCAGTACTGACATTCGTGGTAGTCGGTTTGTCAATCCCCGCACCGGAGTTGAGCAACACTGCCACGACACCGCACAGATGCCGCACTTCCGACACTGTCGGCGCCAACTCGTACGCATGGTGGTGGCACACGTTGCTCAACCGGTTCCAGGCGATCGCGGCAGCGTCGGCGCATTCGGTTGTGTCCAACGATCGCATGATCACCAACTTAGAGCGCATGCTCGCGCCGGGGACATCGGCGCCCAGTGCGCGACAACGTTCGTCGACCAGCTCTTCCAATGCCTGCCGGGCCAGGAATGCCGCGAGGCGCGCCGAACTGCCTGCGGCACCGACATTTCCGTCGAGCAGCCGCTCGGCATTCCTCAAGCCGATGGCATTCACGATGCGAGAATCCCGTCGACCATTCTCCCGAGGTCGTTGACCGCGACGATGTCGACCGTCACTGCCTCGCCATGCGTGCCCGCGTTCGCGAGCTTGAGTGCCGGACCGCGCTCTGTGCGGTGGCTCAACCACCCGGTCAAGTCCTTATCTGCGTCGTCGTGCACTGCCAACGCCAACCGTTGCCGCGTCTTGTGCACCTCACTCCACCGCTTCTCGGTTGCCTCGCGACCCGTGCCAGCGCGATGTTGCTTTGCGTAGAACACCTGTTGCGCTGCGGATTCGAGCGCGAGCCTGAACAAACCAGGTGCCACCCGCCTCTTCACTTCGACGGGCACGGCCTCGTCCTTGACCAGCGCCCGCAGGTCGGCCACGTAGCGCTTCGCTTGGTTGAGCGTCTCCTTGACGTAGATTTTCGACCCTGTCTCCCGCGTAACCTCGACCAACCGCGCATCGACAGCCAACTGCCGGATCGCGGTGGCAAGTCGGTCGTCGTGAGAGAAAACAATGACCTGCCTGGTCTTCGCCAGCGTCGACAACACCCGAACGAACCCGTCGATCTTCGCCGGATCCATGGCCTGGATCGGATCGTCGAGAACGATGAAGCGAAACGGACTGCTCGGCGTCGTCGCCCGCGGAATGAACAATGCCAACGCGAGGGCGTGCAGCTCGCCCTGACTCATCACAGACAGGGCCTCGGACGGCTCGCCGTCGACAGTGCCCTTCAGCACAGCCTTGCGCCGAGTACTGCTTCCCTCCAGGCTGATCGCGCCGATATCGACGTTGCTCTCCTGCCGTAGCTCAGCCCATATCTGACGGGCCTGATCAGCAATCGGTTCGAGCCGTTGATTGCGTAAGTCGATGGCGTGTGCCGTCACCCACTTCTTGGCAGCGTCAAGACTGGATACAGTCGCGTCCGTCTTTGCAGCCGCCTGCTCCATCCGCACCCACGACGCCAGGCGGGTGGCGATAGGCGCCCAACTGCCCTGCCTGACCGCGATGGCGTCCAATGCCTCCTGCCGCAGAAGACCACCCGCTTCGACAACGCCAGGCAGCCATTTACTCACGTGGTCCGCGAGGTCGGTGACCTCTTCTGGAACTGCCCGAGCCTTTACGACGGCCTCGCGGTACGGCTGCAGCGACGCGAGCTCGACGCCCTCGACGGCATTGGCGTCGCTCACATCGTTGATCAGTGTCGCCGCTGCGCGACGCGCGTCCTCTAAATCGCGTCGGCTCCGCTTGTACTGCGCGAGCTTGTCGTCCTCGTCGGTGATGCGGATTCGAGCATGCTCGGCCCAGGAGTCGTCGAGCGTTCCTGTTTCGCAGACGGGACAATCGACGGTGCCGGTCTGCTCGTGCAATTCGAGCGCCGAACTGAGCAATGCGTTGCGACGCTCGGCGATGGCAAGTGCGTCGCTGGCAAGATCCACTGTGCTCGCCAGTGCAGTCCGAAGCGCCTCGACGACCGCGTCGACCTGTGCTTGCAGCGGGATGAAATTTCCGGCGATGGCGCGAAGACCCACCGTCGTACCCGACGGCGTCTCGACCGAACCCGTCGCCAAAGCTAGAACAGCTGGCACGTCGACGGGGCGCTTTTTCAGTAGCGCCGCGGCACTTACCGCTCGTTCGTCCGTCGATTCGCCGACGATGCGCTTTAGCTGAGTCAGCTCATCTTTCGCTAGCTGCCGAGGCACCTTGGCCTCCTTCAGCGCAGTACTCAGCCGTTTCTCGGCGTCGGTGATCTCCTCGAGTCCGAGCAATTTCGCCAACGCGTCGTACAGCACTGACGGGCTGTCTTCGACGAGTCCGCCGATCTCGTCGTACGACAGAATCGGACGATGCAGTTCGACCGCTGACTTCCAACCGAGGCTGTCGGTGCCGGCTGATCGTTTGGACTTACCGACCTGCGTCCAGGTCGAGTGATCATGGAGGGACGCCCCCTGGGTCCAATCGACTCCTACGACAGTGGGTTCCGAACCCTCGACCGTCAGACCGACCCGGACATGGCACTGCGAGGCGTCGTGCAGGTTCTGCCAGGTGTGTTTCCACAGCGCAGCCTTGTTCTCCCACCGGTAGCTCTTGCCTGTGACGGCAAACTCGAGCGCTTCGGCGAAGCTCGACTTGCCAGAGCCATTGCGTCCGCTGACGATGGTGATGCCGGGAGCCGGATGCAGTTTCAGCTCTGACTTGGGGCCGATGCCGCGAAAGCCGGCCACCTCGATCGACGTCAGGAATGCGCCGACGGGCTCCTCCTGACCCGCACAGAGTGCCCCTCGACGTGTCCGCCGAAGCGTGACGCCATCGAGCTGTTCGGCGAGCTCATCAGCGCCTTCAAGCGCGGCCAGCACCAAATACTTCGCGTCCTCTGCCAGACCGTTGTCCGCGTCGATGGCATCGACCACGACCCCCATGATCGGTATGTCCACAGCCTCGTCGGTTCCGGTCACCGGCACTCCCCTTGTCGATCCGTTCGATTCCCCAACCCGGCCCAACAGTCCCATATCGCACCGACAGTCGCAGGAACTCGGCACAAACATGGGCGGCCCGAACGGTCGACCGGCTTCATGTTCCGGAAGCGCGCTACTCTGTAACCCTCGTGGCCCAGGAATTCGATCGAGTCGCACGTCACCCGATACAGCTCGGAACCACTCTGTCGGGACGATGAATCCACAAGTAGCGACTCACCGTCCAGGGTGATCTTGTAGCCTCCGGACCTGCCCGGCACCAAGAACCAGAGTTCGCCAGAATCCACTTCGGTAAGCACCTCGAGCTGTGGGTAGCGCAGCGGATACTCATGCCATCGAAGAAGTTCGGCATCCAGGAGAAGGTGGAGTCTGCGTTCGAGAGTCGAAACGGTCGTCTCACCGAGCCGGCGGACCGGTTTTGGTTCGAGCACAGCCGAGTGGGTTGTATGGCCGCGTGCGCTGTAGACGTCCACGGGGCGATTACCGTCGGCGTCTCGGACCGAGCGCCACGCCCCTCGATCGATCAGTCCGCGAATGGCGTTGCTCGTCCCCGCTCCACGCGGCCTGGTGTAGCGGCGTGAAATGAGACTTCCGACCCAGCCTCGTCGAATTGACATTCGCAAACGGCTCGTACGAGTCCATTCCGTCGAGGAGTGTGAAGAGTTGCGGCCAGCTCCCTCGGTAGGAAAGGTCCGAGATCGCCAGCCGATCCTCAGAGGCACCGATCTCACCGGGATCCAGAATGCCGTCCCACCAGCTTGTTTCCGTGGATGACCTCACCTCGCCTGGACCTGAACTTGGACCGCTTGCCTTGCCAGCGATTCCAGGTCGTCGGGTCCGAGCCCTGGCCCCCCGTGAAGTACTTCAAGCCACTCCGCGGGGACCGCGGCAACGCCCCACCTCGCCCCCAGTAGTCCGCCAGCTATAGCAGCGGTCGTATCGGTGTCGTTGCCAGCACGTACGCACTGCACGAGAGCCTCACGCAGATGATCAGGCTTGGAGTCGTCAGTCCCCGAGATTGCCCACCACGCCGTTTGCAGGGCGTGGACTACCCACCCGTTCTTCGCAAAGTCCGAGGGGCTGCCCGTTTCCGCAGCTTCGAGAATCCCGGTCCAATAGTCTCGTTGTTCACGGTCGACAGTGTCGAGGTACATCCGCACGCCGTCGAATGACCCGAACAGCACCGCATGACGAATCGCGTAGGACCAGAGTTGACACGCTTGACCTGCACGAAGATCTGAATGTGTCAGGTCACTGACAGCAAGCGCGGCGGCGACACACGCCTGCTCATCGTCCAGGTGGGCAAGTGCGACAGGGGAGGTTCGCATCTGTGAACCGTTCCCTCCCGTCAACCCCACAACAGCTTTGGCAGCAGCCGCCATTTCAGCCGCCGAAGTGGGATTGGCGGACAGAACCGTCCTCGTTTGATTTCCGATGTCTTTCGGTTCCGAACCGAACCAGCGCATGAACCCGGCAGCCACCGAGTCCAGGCCAGACTCAGAGCGCAAATCCTCCTGTGCCGCCGCAGCTTCCGCCACCGCAATTGACATCGAGGTGTCGTCGGTCCACTCCCCTGGCTCGAACCCGAACGGGCCTCCGCCGATCATGCCGATGACAGCGTCTGATGCAGGAATTGAAAATTCGTAGCCCGCGCCGAGCGCATCGCCTGCGGCTGAAGCGATGAGTGTCCCCACCGCTCGACCTAGCTGTTCAGCTGTGCGCTCGCGTGTCATGCGCAGAGGCTATATGACACGACCGACGCTGCCCTGAAACGTCGTCCCACCTGTCAAGTGCACGAGGACGGTACCCCGTAACAACCATCTTCTACTTGGCGATTCACCTACCACCGGGCCCATCAGCCTCGACAACAGGAGCGGCGATGCTGAAGCGAATACTGTCCACATTCGCCATTTCCGTTGGCATTACCGCCGCGGTAGTACCAGCCGCAGCGGCCGCGCCCGAGTACTATCTCCCCGGCCCACAGGACAGCACTGCAATGTTCGTCAGCGGCTTCGATCCTGCTGCCTACAGTTCACGAAATGACGCCTGGTTGGTCGTCAGCCCGTATGGAACAAGCCAGCCCATCCAGTGCGCCTGGTTTCGCGGGCAGGTCGCCTGCAGTCAAACCGACCTATGGGGAAACTCGGTCAATCTGCAGCAATACTCCACTCCATTCGGATCGTCGACCTACAGCTATCGCCCAGTGTTCGACTTCATGCCGTAACGTCCTGACGGACAACCTACTTCATGCTGGCAAGTCGCCCAACTGGCTCGTCGCTCATTTCTGTTCGCCCGTGTCGAGCAATACCGCCACCGCACAGCCGGATGACTCGGTTCTTGCGGCTCGATACTCGAAAATGAAAGGCCATCTTGACCGCTCACACCAGCGCTGCTCAGCAGTGCGCGATCTTCATCCCGACGATCGAACACTTCGTGTCGGGCAAATCAGGGGCGCAGGACTTCGAGACTCGATATTTGGCGCTCGTCAAGAAGACCCCTGGTCGCCTTGATCCTGCGGTATCGGCCGCGGTCAATCAGCTGTTCACCGATGTCGATGCATTCGTATCCGACGATCGACTCCGCGACGAGGACGATCTGGACGAGCAACAATTGCTAGCGTGCGCACACACTGCGTTGCGAACACTGATCCTTCTCCGGGACTCGTAGACGATCGAACATTCATTCCGTGGCCAGCGCTGAGTCGTCGGCATTCCACGACCCGCCGAGAGATTCTCGACATCATCGGCCTATGTGCAGTGGTGCCAGCTCCGCACCTACGACCTCGCCCCCATGGGGCCCAATCGTCGTCCGATTATACGCGGGCCTTGGTTGTCAGTTTCTGCCGTAGCCACACCCCGGGCGGAATCGTAGCCTATGGGTGATTCTCCTCCTGAACGGCTTTCAGAGCCAACGATTCGAGGCCGATCGGATCGCCTTCGACACGCTTTCTTGCCGCGCCGATTTCGTTCAAGGGGCGACTGGTCCAGTACGTAGGGCGAGTGGTTCGTGCACACCCCGGGCAAGACCACGGCGACTGTCCACGATTACCGCGACGAACTCACACCAGTCTTGGCTTCATCCCTGAACGAGCGCGCTGCCGGATATCTGACCATGGGCTTCCCATATCCTCGGATACTGGTCCAACCCAACAGTGGGTCCGCTTGAAGCGCAATGCGCTAGCTGCTGTCAGCTCCTTGGGGACGATATGTGGCCGATTGCTGCGTGAAAAGCGTTGCGCGGCCGATTGCCGCCTGATCGACATGCTGCAGGATGTCGACATCGCCGTGTAAGTGTCCGCGACTGAATCACTGGTAACCCGCGGTGGGCGACCTGGGACACTAGCGGTGCTGAGCGATTTCGGTGAGCGAACCGATGATCCCGGCACAGGAAGCATGGCCACCAAGCTCCATGAATAGCAGGGTTGCGAGTGTGCGCCGATCCTGCAGCATGCCCGAGCGATACTGACCGAAGGGACCACGCCGTCAGTGAAAGCCGGAATCGGCGAGATCGAGTGACAATTCGGCTACCTCCTCCAAGAGCGTGTCAGCAGTTGTTGGGCTCATCAATTTTGACAACCGAGAGCACTGCGTCTCCTTCTTCGATCGGAACGCCGACCCCGGGAATCTGATCGACGACGATCCAATTGGAATCGTTGATCTGCGCGCGACCGGCACCGGTGGCGTCTTCGCTACGCGAGAAGAACACTCCCGCATCTTGAATCAGGTTCTGAGCGGTCTGCAAGTTCATGCACACCACCGGCGGCATCAAGACTGGCGCAGCTATTGCTTCCGGCGTGACGGCGACTGGCGGCACGATTGCCGGTTCCGGAGCGAGCGCGGCCGGAGGCACCATTGTTGTCGACGTAGTTGTCGTTGCCACGGTGGCTGTTGTCGAAGAGGTAGGCGATGCCGCACTCGGCGCCGACGGTTCGTCAGCGGACCCACACGCTGCGATGATGCCCGCCGTCACCAACCCAGCAGCCGCGATGCTCACAGATCGCACCACTCGTCCGCTGATGAAGAGGCTGGCGCTGGGGAGTGACTGGCCGAACTTGATCATTGTCCACACTTTCGAGATGTCCACGCGCGATCGCAGCTGAAGCAACACGGAATAGATCGCCATTCGGCCGAACCTGTTACACCCACGCCTAATTATCGAACGGCCAACAACGCAAGCCTGCGAAACGTCAATTTCTGCAGCGCAACTCTCCAAGACCGGGAGGCGATGTCGCGTATGCGATCGACGTCAAGCTTTGTCAACCCACTCCCACCGCTGCTTCTCCATCTCGACTATTGAGCTCTCCATCGGCCCCACACCCCGGTCCCACCCGTCGTCGGTGGATGCGCGATCGGTGTCCTTCGCCTGACTCTTGCGGGCGTACTCGTCGAACAGCTCGGACTTTCGCTCGAGCACCCGACGCATGTGTTCGTCGACTGTGTCCTTCGCAAGCAGTCGGTGCACCTGGACCGTTCGGACCTGACCCATCCGATGCGCTCTGGCGATTGCTTGGACCTCGGTATTCGGCTTCCATTGCTGCTCAGTGAGAATTACCACCGAGGCGGCCTGAATGTTCAGGCCCACTCCCCCGGCCTCGATCTGACTCACCAGCACGGCACGGCCTCGATGTGCCGTGAACTCGTCGACCATCTCCTGCCGTTGATTGGACGGAGTACTACCGGTCAGTGGGCCGTACACAGCGCCGGGGACCTGAGCGCAGACGGTATCTAGCACCGACCCGGAAGAACGAGAACACGATGACCCTCGCATCGTTGTCCTCCGCTTCCTCGACGATCTCGAGCAAACGATCGAGCTTGGCCGACTTCAGACTGCGTTCAGTGGGATACGCAGCCTGGCGCATCGCCATGAAGTTTCCGGACTGCACCGCGTCGTGGTACCGCGCGGTGTCCTCCGAGTGTGGCTGCACCCAGTCCCACGCGATCCACGGCGGTGAGAATTGTCAGGAGTTGTGTCTCGCGAGTCCCCTTCTGCTGCGGGTTCAGTCGCAGTCGTTCGCCGGCTCGGACGCGCGTGCGGTGTGCGACGGCCTCGTCGTGGATCGCCTGAGCCGACTGCGGACCGATACCCGGCACGGCCGCGATCTCGCTCGGTGACGAGTACGCGAGATCGGCAACCGTGCGCAGGCGAGACTGTGCGAGACTTCCGAGTCTCGTGCCCTTCGGCAGTGCCTGCTTCAATCTGTCGCCGACGACTGTCGCAGGAGTGCGTCGGCCTGGGCATCGAGTATCGCATCGACCTCGGACTTGATGCGAGCCCTCAGCGTCCCCGGGAGCGCCACCGCTGCTGCAGTCTCGGTGAACAAGGCGTCGAACATCTCGACGGGTTTGTCCGATCGCCTGTCACTCATCGACCGACCATCTCACGGGTTCGCTTGGACGTCGACCTTCTCTGGCTACTCCAACCACGATTTTCGGTGGAAGTAGTCGTCCCGAGCATCGGCCACTGGGCGGTCGACAGAGTGCGGCGTTGGTGTCCGCTGAACGGGGAACGTCGAATCAGGTTGTGAGAGTTCTCGCGACCGTGGATCGGACGCTACAGGGACGTGCGCCTCAGGCACCGAGACGCTGCCGATGGTTGCATCGGCAATGCGAGCAACGATCGGGTCGTCGCGCAGTTCGGCCATGATCGCGGTCGATCGAATCTGTACGTCCTGCGCAGTATCGCGGTAGACGCGTTTGATCAGGTCGGCCAGCGCCTCGGGCCCGCGCGCCCAAGCATCGTGGGCAATTCCAAGTTCGGTGAGTCGACCGTTGGCATCTGTCCGAACGGTCACACCGTCGAGGTGGGTGTGGCCGTGGACCTCGGCCACGGCCTGTTGCAGTCGACGAACTTTCGCACCGAGTTCTTCACGGGTCAAGGTCAATGCCTCCTACCGAATGCAGTTCTTGTTCTGGCGCTCATCAATTTGTACTGTCAGGCCATCCGGGGTAGGCCGGTTGGACCGGGGGTGGACTATCCCGGGCATATGCCTCACGGGAGGCTATGGGCGCTGTGTCCGGATAAAGCGATCTCGCCCACGCAACGCATCGACCACTTTCAGCCGTAGCGGGTTCGACGTCAGCAAATCCGTCGATCTGCCATCCGACAAACCTGTTGTCGGTAGGAGCCTGCCAAGTGAACTTTTCGGGCCTCGGGATGGACGGCCGCGGCGGGGGTGCGGCTGCTGTTGTTGTCTGGTCGTCGTTGCGGATGAAGCGTATTCGCAGCTCTCCTCCCGCTACATCGGTCAGGAGCGAAGGAGAGTACCTGCCGTTCTCGAGGACGTCGAGTCCAGTCGACAGCACACATGTCAACGCCTCGAAGCCGTTACTAATTGGAATTACTTGTTGGATACGACTATGGACCGATCCTGCAAAAGGGCCATCTCCGGTCGCGGATCTGAAGGGTGAATATATCGAGTCTCCGCCCAAGTAATTACCGCTGACCGCGAAGCCTGGATATGTGTAGTCCAAGCCAACCGTAATTCCTATAATTATCGATTCTTGGGCGGCGCGGATCAAAGTACCCTCGACAGAGAAGAGGTCGACTTCTGGTTCTGCGGACCACACCACTGTTGCATCACGGAGTTGATCAGGAGCCTCGTATATGTCGGAGCCTGATGAGACCGACGTCGACGTCGACGTCGCCCTCGAAGCATCACCGTGCTCTACGACTGATTCACACGCAGGGACGGTCACCATCATCAACACAAGTACGGCTGCCACTCTCGAGTGTGGGAATCTCATCCTCATCCGTACATCTCCACTCGCCACGTGTTTCTCGAGTCACGAGCTGATTCATCGCTTGCCAGCCAGTCCAGTATTGCTTCGCTGTTTGGGTTGTTCCCATCAGGTCGAATCGCCGCGGCCAACACATCCCGCTGCTCATCCCCGGTAGCGTTGCGCACATACTCGTCCAGGTTCGAAACTCCGGCATGCGCAATTATCTGAGAGATTGCGTCAGCGGCCCTCGCGCGTTGGAGCATGTCGTCCTCGTTCACATACTTATTTCTTGCTTCAGAGTATGGAAGCAACGCAGTGCCGTCGTCGTTCTTGTACACCGCTGGAACATCGTTGATGTCGACCTGTTCAGTGTTTACAAGGGCATCGAGAACATTGTGCGTTCTGAAGCCTGCACTCCCCCAATCACTGGAGACATACTCACCATTCCCGCTGTCGAAACCGAAGGCCGAGTCATCAAGCGTGATCTCCCGGCTCAGAGGCGTTTCGAGATCATCCACACTGAGAACGTAGGGCTTCAAGAATTCGGAACCAGCTGCGACCGCAATGCCGCTCGGACCCAATCCACCGGCAATGATTTGTCCTGCCGTCCACGCTGCGGTGAACTTCGAGTTCCGCGCGTCGGCCGCTTCCTGCTTGTCGAGTCCATCTTGAACACGTTGGTCCATTTCGGTGCTGAGACCGTGATCGACGAGCCACTGCAGGCGGTAGGCCTGATCGCCGAGCTCGGTGTAACCGGTTGTTGCGAAGAGTCGATCCATGCGTTGACTTTCAGCGAGAGCAGTGCCGTTGATGATCTGGCTGGACTGATCTTCGGAGTCGAGAATGCTGAAAATTCGCAAAGGCTCAACAGGTCCGCCACCGAAATCTCCACTGCCACCGAAGTCACCGAATCCATTGGTCTGCGTGACGTCACGCGTCATACCCGTCATGTCCCCGACGTAGGGGGCAAGAGATTCGGCTACCTGAGCTGCAGTACCCTCCCCGATCTTCCCCTCACCGGAAAGCAAGGTCGTGTAATTGTTCGTACCATTGGACGACTCAGTAGTGGCCATGATGTCAGCGAGGCCGCGAGCGGCAGACCCCGCCCGCACCGAGTCCTCGTACTCAGGCGTCCCTTCCGGGAAGGTCGTATGTGCATCTCGCGCAATCCAATCCGTCATCGACGCCATCGCCGTCCCGTCGTCGCGCTGCAACAACGGCATCACTGCGGTGTCTGCGTGGTATCCGGATCCAAGCACGTCCGGCCCGCCTTCGCCGGTGAGAATTGCGTGCGCGCCATCCGTGTTGCGGGAGCCGAGCTCTATCGCCTTCTCGAGGGTCTCCACGTGGCTCGAGTTGTCGAGCGGCACATCACTGAACGGCAACGCTCCCCCGTGCGCTTCGATCGACGCCGTATGCATGCCCTGTCGAATCAGTTCGGTCGACATCTTGGTCCCGGGCTCGTTGCCCGCCTCCGCCAGCGACATCGCGTCGAACAGCTTTGTCTGCCCCGCAACGAAGTCCTTGTGATCGTCCATGATCGGGCCGTCTCCGGGATAGGTCAGCACATTGCTGTCCAGGCCGTCGAGACCGAGGCTTGGACGAGTCGAGATGAGGTCGCGCATGTCCTGAGGCAAGTGTTCGTAACTGCCTGCTCCGGTGAGGTTGCCATCGGCATCGCGTCCGGTACCGACGTTCTCGTTGGACAGAACCATGACACCGTTGGCAAGTGACGCCGCAGCCTGTTGCCCCGCCGGGCCTTGAGACTGCAACTGTTGGCTGGCAGTGGTGAATCCGTCGACGCCCGCCGAGTTGTAGAACTCCTTCAGGTATTGCTGAGTACTCGCTGGAATCGTAGCCGTTTCGCCATTGAGGTAAGCCTGAAGCTGCGCAGGCTCCAAGCCGGTGGCCAAGAGGTCTTCGGTGAGATCGCTCAGGACATCGGCGGGGATCGGCTCACCACCGTCGACGGCATCCCGGATCCGGGCACCGACCGCCTTGCCGTCCTCGCCCGACAGAACTGCCCCGAGGCTGGCACCGCCGGGACCACCGTGCTCCTCGAGGTCGGCCAACCCACCGTCGACCTTCGTCCTCAAGGTTGTCAGCGCGGATCCGCACTGAGCCAGATTCTCTTTCAGGCTGGCCTGGAAATCTGCCGCTTGCCGATCGAGTCGGCCTTGCAGGATCGGTCGAAGAGCATCATCGTCTGCGCCGGGAACGGTTGGGCTCGTGACGGTTCCATCCGGTGCGACCGACATGCCGTTGAGATGTACAGCCGCGTCGCGAGTGCTCAGGATCGCAGCGCGATACGCGTCGATCGTCTCGCCCTGAGTGATCAAAGCGTCCCCGATGGTATCTGCCGCTCGTTTCGACGCGGTCGAAGTGAGCACCTCCGACACCGCACGCATCGACGCGGCAGCGCTGGCGTCCCCTTTCCAGGTCCGCGCACTCCTGTCAACCGCGAGATCCACCTCCGCCAGACGATCACTGAGCTCAATCCCCGCCGTTCTGATCGCGCTTCCCGCCTCCGCCAACGTCCGTGGATTCCAGGACTCGACCTGCGGAATCGTTGGGGTCGTCACCGCCCAAGCCCTTCGGTCAGCGAGCTCAGTTGTCTGCTGAACGCGTCTTCGACGGCTTCATACGTGGCTGCGGACGAAGTAGCACCGTCAGCCAGTGTCGGCACGGCCGTGCTGTGCTTCGCAACAGTGGTTTCGAGCGCTGTCGAAATCCGGCCCATCACGTCGTCGATGCCGGCATCCGGCATCACAACCGCTGCAACGCTGGTCCTGACGGGCACAGCGACGTCTGAAAGCTCGTTCGCTGTGGCGCGCAGCTGCGATCCCAATGACCTGAGCTCGTCGAGATCAGCTCCTAGCAATTCCCCCACAAGACATCCCCCCAAGAGTTACTTCACCGCTTTGCCCGTCTCTCGACGAAATGACCGGTCACTGGCTCTACCAGGTGGGTAGTTTGCCACAACTATCAGACAGGGAGCAGTTCTCGCCTCACGCCGACGCGGGAGTTTTCATCGCCTGTGTGCCTCGATGTGAAATCTCGTGGAGTGGGGACGAACGGGCAATTTGTCGAGATTCAGCAGCCGCCGGGCGGGACACGACATCCGACTTCGGGGACGCAACCTCGACAGAAAGATCGTCACCGAGGGCGCAGCCATTTTGCAGCGCAACGGCCTTCGAGTCGGCACCGAACTCACCGCGGGCGAACACCCATCCCTCGGCCTGCTGTTTCTCTGCGCCGCCTGGCAAGGCAGTCACCGCCACCGCAAGGCAATGCGACGGTTTCCCGACGTCAGCAACCCGCACCTTCGACACCCGGACGAGACTCCATTCGCCAAGACCCTGGCCGTCTTCGACAGTTGCATACGCAACAGGGTGGTCCCGGACTTCCCTGACGGGGCCTGGTCCGGCTGGCCGGACGCTCCAGGCGTCGGCGTGGCTTTGATGGCCACCTTCCTATGGGCCGTCAAGGCATCAGTGGAGGGCGGGGCGGCGCAATTGATCGACCAATTCGGCGTCTCCACGCTCATCCACGAGGGCTGGCGGGAAGATCACGCTGTCACCGGATTCACTCGCCGCCGCTACAACCGCTACGTCGAACTGCTCACCGGCTGGTCGAACGAGATCGGCACCAGACCCGAACTGGTCGAAATGTGGCTCGTACAGCGCTGGAGTGCTCGGCTCCACCAATCCCGTGACGGAAGCTTTTCTGCTCCGACTCTGTTCTGAGGCCGGGAAACTCCGGGCACTGCCGACAACGCCTGTGCGACAGTATGGAACCGATCGGGCGGCACGCGCGTCAAAACCCAATGACAGAATCATTCGGTCGGCGCGACGCGGGGGCTTTCGGCAATGACGCCGGGAGCCTAATCGACTGTCGCCCATCCACATCACTGACGGCAGTGAACGGCAGGAGTACAACCATGGACACCCCAGCAACGCAGAGCGCGGCCTTCACACCACTTCTTCAGGACTTCGTCGAGATGCGAATCTCCGCGCACGAGTTCGAAACTCAATTTGTCGAGCTGTTGAACGAGAACCCAGGATCACTGGATCCGCGAGTGACCAAACCACTGCATTTCTTGTTCTGCGAAGTCGACAACTTTGCGTATCGGAATATGCAGGATCCCCACGATTCCAACGAGATCGACGAGCACAACCTCCGAACTTCGGCTCGTGAAGCACTCCGCGAGTTACTTCGGCTGCCGAACGGGCGCGGTCATATCGAGGAATGAGCCACGCAGTCGCCACGCATAGCCCACAGAGCTAGGTGTCACAACGACCGAATCGCCGCCACCACCTCGGCGGGCGCCTCCGACTGCGAATAGTGCCCGACGCCGTCGAGTTCGACGACCACTGCCTTCGGCTACCGGACCCGGGCGATGTCGCAGACGTGTGCACCGGACACAGGGTCAGCCAATCCCCAGATAAGCTGCAGTGGCCCGTCGTACTCCGCCAGGGCAGACTCCCATCGCCTGTGATGTTCTGCGCGTTCGGCGTTGTACCGGATGTGACGGCGCGTGAGGCGCTGTCACCGTGCGAGTCGCTACAAGGCGCAGGCGTCGGACACTCGGAAACGTTCGCGCAGCGGCGGCGGAGCGAACACCACGGCAGGATCGTGCGAGAGAATCTCTCGTCGCCGTTCATCGCTCTCGAGCATCGCCCGCAGCACTGCTAGCATCAGGTTCGGCTCGGCTGCCATCCAACTCGCGGGAAGTTGGAGGTACTCGTCCGTATCCCACCCAAGCCGTCCGGTTGAGGGAAGGGGCTCACGGGTCACCAGTCGAATCAGCGGTTCGCGAGTGGTCCACAAGCCTGAATGGTTCAACCGAACCTCGTCGGCAATCTCGACGATCGAGGCCCATGGAAGCGTCACATCATCACCGATTCGCAGAAGCCTCCATTGCCCTACCGTCCGGATCACGACATCCTGGTAGATCTCCAGCTCAGTGGATGGCCGAAAGATACTCAACAGCAATGCTATTGCAGCCAGAACCACCGCGAAGATCACCGCCAGCCACTTGTGCGTCGAAGCGTCTCTGAACTCGGGCAGCAGCGACTCGAGCCGGAGCCAGAAGGCTAGCGCGACGGCAACATAGTAGATGGCGCAGCCGACCAATGCTATGACCAGAACCCTCAGGGCCAGCGCTTCCGGACCGATTCGAATGCCTGGACCGAACCGGGCGCTGGTGCACGGCTTCAGCCTGCTCGACGGTCTGATCCACCGAAAACCGGCAAGTCGCAGAACCAGCCACAAGAGACACAGCGACATCACACCGACGCCCGCGAAACCGACTATCGCGACCCCACTCCCAGCAGTCCATACCAAGACAAATCCTGCGACAACGCCCACGAAAGCCACCGACGCGGTCGCCAAGTGCTTCCAGTCGAGCCGTTGGGGCCACACCGCGCGCCACTCGATGGCCGGGGTTTCAGCGTCAGGCTTCGCAGGTCGTTCATTCACTGAAGCGGGAACCGTCCCGCCGACTCCCTCGATGGGACCCAACTGTCGTCCGATTGCGTGCGCCACGTCATCATCAGAAGCGGCCGCGGGACAGGTCCTGATGCCTCATCACACAGCTGTTGGAAGTCGGTCCCAGGCAGGCAACCACGCGCTGACGAGAACGGCTCGATAGCGTCCACCCTTTCCAGGGTGTCACTCGCATCCTGGACGAACCCTGCGAACCCGCTCAGAATCGCGGGATCTACTTCCATATGCTCACCAATCATCCGAAGCGGTCTTCTATCAGTTGGACGCGGCAGACCTGCGCGCGGTTCCATGCGTTGGTCGTGCAAAGGCGCGGGAAGTCCTCGACGCGTACATGGCATCGACTTCTCCATCAGCCCCACGTCTGGTCCCATCTGAGGCCGATCGGACCACCGTCAAGTGACTCTGGGCCCTACTCCCGCCTGCGGGTGTCGACGGACGCTTGGTGACCATGGCTGGGCTGCGTCGTTCTTGGCTGACACGGTGCACAACAACAAGGAGAACTCAATGTCGAAGTCCGATCAAGACTGCAACCGCCGCACCACGCCAGGGACCGGAGGGGAGGCGGTGTACTTCTTCGGCGGCATCGGCAGCCTGGTCTTCTGGTGGCAGGCGGCCGACGGCTTCGGGGAACACGTTGTCGCCATACTCAAATCGTTCGTGTGGCCGGCCTTCCTCGTCTACGACGCTCTCGGCGCCCTGGGCGGATGACTGCGCGCGCAATCGCTTCGCCCTGAGTGGTCGCCGGCGCCGGGTTTCATCGACACACGTCACCAATTCGGGAAGACCATCAGGAAGAATCCGACACCCACGATGATGCCGATCCCGTACGCCGATACCGCATCGCTGCGTGGCGCTTGCGCGACCACCACCGACATCGACTCGATCAAGCCAAGCCCGCGGGGCGATCCTCGGCTGATGTCAGGGTGAAGTAGTTCTCCTCCTCTTGCACGAAGTGCAGTCGCAGCAAGGCGTGCAGACCGTACAGGCAGGCCAGCAGGTCGTCGGACTGATCGACGCTCAATCCCCCGGCGGCGTCGGCCTGCTCGAGATGTGTGCGCAACCGACGGCAGAGCCGGTCGATCTCGGCGTGCATTCGGCTCATCGTTGCGGTCACCTCGCCGCTGCCCAATGGCCCGGCCAGAGCCGGATACAACTTGCTGTCCTCGGCCTGCTCGTGCGGCAGGAGAGTGTCGAAGAGGAAAGCCTCGGCACGGCGCAGCGACTCGTGGGCCTGATCGAGGTTGCCGGTCGCAATCAACTGTGCGGTCTGGCGCAGAATCGACAGATCCTCCCGCATCTCATCGTGCTCAGCGGAGAAGCGGCGCAGCATGTCCGCTGTGTCGTCGGTGAGTTTCACCGTCCGCGACGAATCGACGCGCAGTGCACGCAACGCGTTGAGTATCACGGCGACGTCGATCCCCTCCTGCAGTAGCGCGCCCGCCGCCGGCGGCAACAGTCCGAAGGCGGCGAATCCCATGGCCACCAACGACAATCCCATCCCGACCGATGCGCTCTGCACAGCGATGCGTCGGGATCGGCGGGCAATCTCCATCGCGTCGGCGAGGCGGTCCAAACGGTCCGTGGTCAGCACGATGTCCGCGGCCTCCGAACTCGCAGTCGAGCCACGCGCCCCCATCGCCACCCCTACCGTCGCTGCAGCAAGGGCGGGTGCATCGTTGACACCGTCGCCGACCATGATCGTCACCGCGGACTCTCGTTCGGCCAGCACCCCGGCCACCTTGTCGGCGGGAGTTTGCTCGGCGTGCACGTCGTCCAGGCCGAGCAGCGCCCCAACCGCCTCCGCGGTCTCGCGGCGATCCCCGGTGAGCATGACCAACCGATTCAAGCCGGCCGAGCGCAGGCGTCGCAACGTACGGGACGCGTCGCGACGCAACGGGTCCACCAGCAGCAGCGCCCCGGCGAGGTCCGTGTCGACGGTCACCCACGCAACCACCGCACCGTCGAGGTCCGCCCGGTTGAGCACCGCGCGTGCCCAGGCCGGCGCATCCGGGCCCACGTCCATGGAGCCGACCGTGACTCGGTGGCCCTCCACGGTGGCCGCCACTCCCACCCCCGCTTCCTCGTCGACGTCGGTGGGCATGGACAGCGTCAGCCCGCGCATCTTCGCTTCCTGCACGATGGACTCGGCGAGCACGTGCGGGGACAGTTGGTCGGCCGATGCCGCGAGCCGGAGCACTTCGGTGGCGTCGCGGCCCGGTGCTGTGACGATGTCGCCGCTGGTAGGCCGTCCGGTCGTCAACGTCCCGGTCTTGTCCATCACGAGCGTGGTGGCGTGGCCGAGGTTCTCCAGGGCCCCGCCGCTGCGGATCACGACACCGATGCGGGAGGCGCGGGACAGACCCGAGACGATCGCGACGGGAGCGGCGAGCAGCAGCGGGCACGGTGTGGCGACCACCAGCACGGCAACGGCGCGGGTGGCCGAGCCACTCGCTAGCCAGGCCAGCCCGGCTACCGTCAAGGCCAACGGCAGAAACCAGCCGGCAATTCGATCAGCGATCCGGACCACAGGGGCACTCTCGGCGGCAGCATCGCGGGCCAAGCGCACAATCCCGGCGTAGGTACTCTCCGCAGCGCTGGCGCGGGCACTCAACTCGAACGCGGATCCGGCGTTGACGACGCCGCTGCGCACGGGCTGCCCGCTGCGGCGCTGGACTTGCATCGCTTCGCCGGTGAGTACCGACTCGTCGAGCACAGCAAGCGGCGAAGTCACCCATCCGTCGACAGCCACCACTTCCCCAGGACCGACGACGAGCACGTCGCCGACAACAACGTCGTCGAGCGGCACGACCTGGACTTCGTCTCCGATACGCCGACGGGCGGTCCGTGGAACGTGATCCAACAGGGATCGGAGATCCTTTGTGGCGCGACGTTCGGCAGCGGCGTCGAGGGCCCGCCCGGACGCCAACATGACGCCGATGAGGGCACCGGCGACATACTCGCCGACGAACAGGGTGCCGACCAGAGAGAGCACTGCGATCAGATCTACGCCCACACGCCCGCGGCGCACTGAGTCGATCACCCACCAGGTGGCGGGGGCAAGAGCGACGACAGTCCCGGCGATCCAGCAGGCGTCGGCTACGCCATCCGCGTCGAGAAGCCAGGCGACACAACCAGCGAGGAGGGCAGCCAGCGTCGCGGCCAGCAGGATCGGTTCGACGGCACGGCCCAACCATTCCCGCCACGTGCTCTTCGACGTCGACGACATCATCCTGATGACCCTCCTTCGGCTCCATCGCCGATAGTCGCGCATCCGGCGGCGACGTGACAGGGCCGAAAGACCCCCGAAACGATCACCGGCACCGGCTGACCACACATCGGCCCGAAGGGAGCGCGTGAATCCCGCGTCATCGACAAGGTTCGATAGCCGACCGGATGCTAAAGCGCGTCCCGAACATGCGAACGAACTGGCGCTCGATCAGTGGAAGGTACAACATCATCGAGGTGAGGTCGCTCGAGTCCCAACTTTCGATAGATGTCCAAGGCCCACTTGGGCGACCACCAGTTCCAGCGGCCGAGCATCAGCATCAAGGATGGAACCAGCGCGATTCTGACGACAAACGCATCCATCAACACCGCAATCGCGAGTCCGATGCCGAGGATCTTCACAATGGTGGTTCCGCCAGTACCGATCGCAAGAAAGACAACACCAATGAGAAGCGCTGCTGCACTGAGGACTTTCGCGGTGCGCTCGATCCCGAAGGTAACGCTGTGGGCTGTATCGCCACTACGGTCGTACTCTTCTCTGATGCGAGAAAGCAGCATTATCTGGTAGTCCATCGACAGTCCAAATGCCAAACACAGCAATAGCACTGGAGCCGTGACATCGATGCTCCCGGTCGGGGTGAACCCGAGTATGTTCGACAGGTTCCCGTCCTGGAACACCCATACCAGGGCACCGAAACTCGCAGTCAGACTCGCACCGGTCAGCAGCATTGTCTTCAATGCGATGACTATGCTCCCGGTGGCGAGAAACACCATGGGAAGCAGCCCACTGACAACGATCGCCAACACAAACGGTATCCGCGACGCGATCGCCTGTTGTTTGTCCAATTCATCTGCATACGTGCCGGCCAGTGTGCCGTCGTGCACGTCAATGTCGGCCCGGACACTCCGAGCAAGTTCGAGCAACTCTTGCTGGTCGAGATCGGCGTGAGGAATCAAGGCGATCGCGGACAACGCGGCGTCGCCAGCAAGCTCGTGCGAACCTGGCGCGACGCGGGAACCGCCGACGAACGTCCCCCACGCACTCGTTGCAACGGAGACTCCCTGACTCTGCGACAGCGTGGACGCAATCGTTTCGCCCTCGCCGATGGTGGTCTCCCCGGGCAAGACGGCGATCATGATGTCGGAACCCAGCTGTGGAAACTCGACTCGGATCTGCTCTGCGACTACGTATGGCTCGGAATCGGCAGGGAGTACGCGATCGTCCACGGGACCGAACTTGACACCCAAGAAGGGAAGAAACAGCCCGACGAGAATGGCACCCGCTACTACCGACACGACGAGCGGGCGACGAGTACTGAACGCCAGAAGTCGTCGCATCACTGCACCCGGTGTTGCTAGGTCGACCTTACGTACCATCAGCGAGTCGATCCGTCTCCCGAGCAGGGCGAGGGCTATCGGCATCACCACAAGAACGAGGAATGCCGTCACTGCGACGACTACGATCCCGGCCAGCGCAATGGAACGCAGATACCCGAGGTCGATCATCAGGACCCCGCCCAGTGCGATGGCAATCGTCGCGGTCGAGATGATGACCGTGCGTCGAGTCCGCTGAACCGCGTACTCGGAGGCTCGGCGATAGTCCTCGTCGGTCGGATCGTCAATGGCGGACAGCGTCTCGCGGTAGCGCGCGATGATGAGAAGACTGTAGTCAATGGCCAAGCCGAGCGCGAGTCCTGTTACCAGATTCAACGCGAACACAGAGACGTCCATCCACATCGTCAGTAGCCGCATTACCAACAGTGAAGACAGGCTGCACAGCACGCCGAGGACGACCGGGAGAGCAGCGGCGGTGAGCGATCCGAAGATCAGCAGAAGCAGAAAAACGGAAATCGGCACCGCGATCAACTCGGCCCTGACCAGTCCGTCTTTGGAGACGTCAGTGGCTTCCCTCAGAATCTCGGCCTGACCGGTCAACCCGACGTTTATCCCTTCGATCTCGAGCTCGTCGAGGTCAGGACCGAGAGCACGGACTGCGGCGTCCGCGGCGTCTTCGTCACCGGGGAGGGTAGCCAAGATGAGCGCGGATCGCCCGTCCTGCGACTTCAGATACGGCAGGCCCGACTCCCAATACGACTGGATGCTAGCCGGAACAGCGTGCTGTGCCACGACTTCCACAACATCCTCGGCAGTCGCCCTTGTCTCAGGAGAATCCACGGATCCGCTGACCGGTGCAATCCGAACGATGACGTTCGGTGCCCCGATTCCGAGCTTGTCCTCCAGTTCGCGATCTGCATGGAACGACGGTGAGTTCTCGTCCTTGAAGCCACCGACAGTGAGATGTTCCTCCAAGTCCATCGCCGCCCAGATGCCCGCGGCAGCGACCAATACGATTGCGCACAGACCCGCAACAGCTCTGCAGGACAGCTTCGTCACCACCGTGTGCCCACTTTCGGTCTCGTTCCGACAATGATTCGAGCGTGTTCCTCAGGGAAGTTCGCGAATGTCCTCTACGCGGTGATCGAACTCGTCGTGTTCATCGACCGCGTCCTCGAGGCGGCCGAATTCGAGAGGCCGGTATACGAATACCGTGTTCAACCCCACCTCGCGAGCTGCCCGGAGATCGTACGGGTGAGAGGCGACCATCGCTGCCTTGCCCGGCTCCACGCCGAGGTATCGACACGTCCGCTCGTAAACCAGTGGCTCGGGCTTGAAGGCTCCGAACAACTCTGCCGTGAGAACCGCGTCCCACTCGAGCTGCTCGGTCTTGAAAAGTTGCACCATGGTCGACATGTCGGTGTTCGACAATGTCGCCGCGATCGCTTCGCTCCGAATCCTGCGCAGTCCGTCCGCAACATCGGGCCACGGCGTGAGCCGTTTCCACGCCTCGGCCAATTCGGCGTGCTTACCGAGTGGGATGTCGACGCCGAGTTCCTCGCATACCGTTGCAAGTCCCGCCGTGTATGCGTCCTGAACCGGCGACCATTTGGCAGCCGACTGATCGAGCGATGCCACGCGGGAGAAATAGTCCCGACGCCACGCTCGCACTATATCGCCTACTGGTACAGCGGAATCGGCGGCGAGATGCTCCTTCAGTGCGTTTGCCACCGGGGTGTAGAAGTCCAACAGCGTGCCCTGCACATCGAATATGTACGCCTCGTACCGTGCCACTTCAGTCTCCCATCACTACCCAGATCGCACGCGTTCCGATGAATCGGTTGCGCGCATGCATGGCCTGTAAGTTGTCCACCAGCAGCCAGTCACGTTCCTTCCACCGAAATGCCGTGGTCGCCTTGTTGTATGCACGGTCGAATGCTCGAAGCTCGGAACCGGTCAGTTCACCGCTTCGGGCGAGAACGGAATGCCGCGGTGCTGTGCTTTTCTTGATTCCCATGGCTCGGTGCAACAGATAACCCGCAGGCCCCAGACCCTTCACGCTGAAGTTTTGCGTCAAGAGCTGATTGAAGTAAACGTCCTTTCCTGTGGCGGGGTGGGGACGCGTGGTGGGCAACTCGGTGCGCACCGTCAGGATGTCGTCCGCATCCCAGCTGTATTCCGCACCGATCTCGGAGCAGCGCTTCTCGACCTCGGCTTTGGATTCAGTTTTGAAGGCGTCCTGCCATGGCACGAACATCGACCGCAGCCGTTTGACTTTGGCTTCGTTGAACTTTCGTGACAGGTAGCGACGGACGTAGATCACCGATTCGCTACGGATCTTCTCTCGCAGATCCTCTGGAAGCGAGTCGAAGATATCGCTCTCATGAGCAATGGGGGTCTGGCCGAGCGCAGCAGGGGCCGTGCTGCAGAAGAACGAAATGAAGCGAGGATAGTTTTCTTGGTATGCCATCTCGTTGTGAAGTTTGAGTCGGAACAATCCTGTCAGCTCGGTGGAGCTGAAGACCACCGGGGAGTACGAGTCCCTCGGCACGACTCCCCCGATGTACGCCTCTGCTGGCCTCGCGATGAGGTGTCTCGCGAATCGCTCCAGAGTTTGTGGATCGCCGATTGGCGTGTCACGGATGAGCACGGCGCCGTGTGTATCCAGATCGTCACGGGCAGAGACGGTCAGATAGTCCTCGAGCCACTGTTCGCTGTTCCGGGCTTGCAGGACCGGAAACCGTTCGGCAAAAGGCCGCATCAAGTGTTCACCTTTTCGGGGTTGGGGTATGAGTGCATGTGCGCGCAACTAGACGGTGAGGCCGTGCTCTCTGCCGAGTTCGTCCAGCGAGATGATCTGGCAGACGAACGCATGGAGATAGAACTGTCCAACAGCCTTCTCGAAGAGCGTGAAGGTCCGGCGTGAATGAAACGGAAGCCTGAGGAGCCTGACGTTGTAGACCTCAGACACCACGGATGTCGGGTCCGAGACAATCCTCTTCACCTCGCGCCGCAGAGCTTCCATGTATTCACGTGATTCGCCGTATGGGAAGACGCTCTTCTTTCGGTCGATGACCTGCGGATTGTATCGATCCCGGAAGGCAGCGCGAAGGAGTTCTTTCTCGTTGTCGGAGAACCGTATCGATTTGTCGGTATTGAATACTGCCGACACCAGTCGATGGTCCAGATACGGCACGCGCAACTCGATCGACTCCGCCATGGAGAGCGTGTCGGCGCGATCGAGCAGATATGGAAGTGTGAAGCGCAGCTGAAGGTAGTGGATCAGGTTGTGGTTGCTCGACCTGATGGAGGGCGCCACGTCGCCGAGCCTTCGGTTGAATTCCCGCGTAGAACGTGCCCATGCTTCGCGGGCCGACATGAAGGACTTCCTGTACATCAGCGGTAGGTACCGTGAGTTCTTCGACGAGTAGTACTGGTTCACGGTGCCGGAGGCATCGGTCTGCATGAAGTAGCCGAGAAAGACCTCGTCGGCTCCGTCGCCGGAGATCAGCACACGATCGTGCTTTCCGATGAGCTCGAACAGTTTCGCCATGGCGATTTCCGAGCCCAAAGACACAATGGATCCGCGCGATCGCGCACACCGCCGTATGAATGCAACCGGGTCCGAAACCATGTCGGTATGCTCGATGAGCTCGTGGCCGCTTTCCTCGGCCACAACCCGCGCGTAGGCGAGGTCAGAACCACTCACGAAGGTATTCTCGCGATCTTCCGTCCTGTGCGGGTCGCCGATCGTGTACGCGCGCCGATGACGTCGAGGTCCAGCATGCTTGTCATCGATGTCCGCTGCCAGGTATGCCAACACTGACGAGTCGAGGCCGCCGCTGAGCATTGTCGACAAGCCCACATCGCTTCGCGAGCGCAGCCGCGTTGCGTCGGAGAGATTTGTGCGCACGCCATCTATGGCGACCTTCACGTCACCGACCACGTCGGTCACCGTCAGCTCCCAGTATTGCGTCTCCGTCAACGACAACGAACCCGAAAAGTCGACTCGAATCAGGTGTCCGGGTCGGACCGCGCGGATGTCTTCGAACAGCGAGAACGGTGCAACCGGTGCCCCGTACAGGCTGGTGTCGAGGAAGCCGTCGCGGCTCACCCGCGGACGGTAGCCAGGTACGAGCTGCTCGAGAGCGACGATGATGGCCTTGGGCTCCGAGGCAGCGACGAATGTGCGGGTGGTGTCGTCGCTCCAGTAGTACAACGGTTTGACGCCGAAGCGGTCCCGTATCAATGTCATGGAGCTGTCGTCTCCGGGTGCCCACACGATGGCGAAGTCTCCGTTGAATCGATCAACCGCCGACTCGCCCCAGTGCTGCAGGGCCCGCGCAACGACCTCGGTATCACCTGTCTCGGCGAAAGATTCTCCTTTCTGTTCCAATTCAGCTCGCAACTCCGGGAAGTTGTACACCTCACCGTTGAATACCAGGCAATCACCTCGGCCCGACGTGACTGGTTGCGCGCCATGTTGCGGATCTTGAATAGCGAGCCTTACGTGCCCAAAATGCACCCCGTGACGCGAGACGAATTCCCCTTGCCCGTCAGGGCCTCGGTGCGCCATGGCCCCGAGCATGTTCTTCATCGCGTGGTGCCGCAGATCTTCTCCGCAGGAGGGCGCGTACACCACTGCCAGTCCACACATCGCTAGTCTCGTCCTTTCGGGGCTGCTCTATTCGTTGCCCGCTGCGCAAGCAGGTAGCTGAGTACTGGAATCGCGTAACCCCACTGCTCGGTTGCGCGTATAGGACGTCCCGCATGTGCCTCGAAGAAGAATCGGTAGGTATTCCAGAAGGTGATTCGGGTATCGAACAGCGCTCGCCAGTGAGTGGCTCTGCACAAGGAGTTTTTCCGCCGACCCAGCGCGTCTTCGATCCGAAACCGAACTGCCTGCGCGTCGTGCCTGTTCCGCGTCAACGAGTCGGTACCTGTGAACGAAATCGGTTCGAGAAACTCATATGTCAGCCGAGTCGGCCATGCTTGAATAAAGAACTTTGCGAAAAAAATCAGAGGGAGTGCCGGCCCAAGCGGCAGAAACGGCCACCCGAACAGTTTGTCAGCGAGCGCATCCAGCCATTTCCATGTCCAGGAGAGCGGGTTGAGGTACTGACTGTTGTGGATCACCACGGGCACGACGAGTGCGTCGTGGCGTTTGGCCATAGAAACGAACGAACTACTGAACGGGCGCAGCCTCTTTGCCCGCCAGGTCGGCTTCTTCAGACCGTCGACGCCCTCTGGCGACAGGTACAGGAATCGCTCACCCCGGCTCAGAAGGGCATCGAAGTTGTCGTAGGTGGCTTCCACACACCCCATTTCTTTCCACCACTCGCGGATTCGAAAGGGCGCGATGCTGTCGTGGTATAGCCGTGGATGAATTAGCCGCCGCAGCCTCGGCTGTTCGCATCCGACGACACGATCGAACAATGCCTGAAACACCACGTTGTCCCACGACATCGATCCCCCGGAGTGGTTTCCCACGAATATGATCTGCCGCTTGTCTTCGACACCGCGGCGGAGAATGTCCTCCGACTCGAAGCGGGCCTCGAAAAACTGGTCAGCCATGGGAAGAAGGACTTCGCGGTTGAAACGCCATCGGTAGTCGAGAGTCTGCGGCAACGGAGCGGCCTGCTGCTCGACGTGCCGCGCCGTTCCGTCGCTGCTCACAGCCCCTGAACCAATCATCATGGTGACGACCGACGGTTCAGGTGGAGCTGATCCTTGAAGAACTCCACCACGTAGTGCCCACGTAGTGCCTGATCCGGGTGCAGATTGTCTTTGATCAGGTTGTTCACTCGCGCCTGATGGAACGGGTGCAGAAACGGAACCATCGAGTGCACCACGTGCATTCCGTCGTTGTCCCCGAATCCGTTGAAGAAAGACGAATACGAGTTCACAGAGTGATGATATTTGGCATCCGAGAATTTAACTTTATGCATCATATAGAGAACAATCGCCGAGCCTATCCATGCGATCGCCAAAGAAGGCAGGAATATCACGAGAAAGAACCTTGCACTGATCAGGTATATCGCGACGTCCAGGGCTACGATGACTAACGCCTGCGCGATCATGCTGGCGATCTTCTTGGCGTTGGTACGCCGAATGACCAGTACGAACTGGTTGAGATACTGGTAGACAAACAAATAATGGAGAGCCCACACCACGAAGGCCACGGGCTTTCCGAGGTGTGAATACAGGTACGTGGACTGCCGGTCCTTGGCCAACGTGTGGTCCCGCTCCGGCACATCGTTGTCGTATTGGTGGTGAGCGAAGTGTCCGACGCGGTACGCCTCGAAGGGAACTTGGTAGGGAGCGAATGCGAGAAACCGCATGTACCAGGTACCTATCCGATTCTCCGACAGTCCCCAATGCGCTTCGGAGTGGATGAACACGCGCAGGTTCGGCAGTGCGAAAATTCCATTGACCGCAACCAATGGGGCAACCAGCCACCAGGATTCGCCAGCAGCAACGAAGAGCAGCAAAGATGCAACAAAGATAGAATTCAAAAGAAACACCTTGCGGCGGCTCCGCGTATCGAATCGTCGAATATCGGCTACGTAGCGTGGATCCTTTCGCAACTCACGTGCGTACCGTTTCGCCTCATCAGGCGTCGGAGCAGCTGTCGTCGTCATGCAATTCACCCCTAGGTTCTCGAATGCGGTCGAACAGGAACAACCCACTGTCGCTTGCATTTCGCCAATCAATTACGGCCAGACAGCTGTCTTCCCTACTGACCGGTAAGGACGGTACATGGTTGTCCGAAGTTTGCGCGAGCCTGTTCTGGCAACAAGCGAAAACATGTGCAGTTCCAGGTGCCCTAAGCTCTGGCAACTGATTGTTTGTGATCCTCACCACTGATTCTGCATCGCGTTTTGTGACGGGTCTGAGATGGCTTGTCAAGAAGAGCCGCAACCGGCATGTATGGAAATAGTTTATTGCACAACAACTATGACGGTTCGACCCCTCGCGAGCGCGAAGCCCACCCTCAACGCCCGTAGGACACGCCCATGCTGCGGCCGCCCAGCGTCGTCACCATCCCGTGGGTCTTACCCGGCCATCGCGTCATCCAGTGTCGCCATTTGGAAAACGCCATCCCTTGAGTCTTCGCCATTGTTCGGAGTTCAATCTGAACGATCAACCAAGTGCATGGACTCCGAAATCACGTCCTACTCCATATTCATACGGATAGTCGTGTCATCCGTCGATAACTCCAACAACAGACTGATGAAGAGGCACCCATTGATGGAGCTCGAATCCTCCTGTCAACGAATGTCATCGGCGTGCGTGCCGAACAGGGCTTCAAGCCGAGCGGTGAGATACCGAGCCCGGGATGCCTGGGTCCTCCCACAGCGGTCAAATTCTCAACGAACTGACTGCCGAAAACGGAGGATAGCGAGATCAAGCCCGCTAAAATTCGATGGTGGACTTCCGCGGCCTCGGGGCCGCGTCGAGCCCAGCTCCTTCTCCGGCTGGAAACGAGGACCTCATGGGTTTGACCGACATCGGCTTCACCGATCCCATGTTCGACGGCCAGTTCCTCAGGGCGCTCGACACGATCCCGTATGGAGGCGCGGACATCGGCGAGGCGTTCATGACCGCACGACGCATCCCTGTCGGTGACCGCGACGCATGGCTCACCGAGTGGCGCGCAACGGCCGACCGCATCTACGCGCAGGCGGAGGCGAGCGTCGCCGCCGGCCACCGCGTCAGCGCCTACGAGGGATACCTGCGAGCTGTCACCTACTACCGGACCTCCGGCATCTTTCTGTACAAACCCCCGCTCGACCCCGCGTTCGTCAAGTCCTACCAACAGCAGAAGAGCTCCTTTCAGAAGGCCATCGAGCTGTCGGAGTGGGCGATCGAGAACGTGACCATCCCGTACGAGGACAAGAAACTCGAGGCGTATTTCGCGAAGCCCCACGGATCGGGCCCCTACCCTGTCTTGACGATGGTCGGTGGTTACGACGGTACGAAGGAGGAAGGATTCTTCGCCGGAGGTGTCGCAGCACTTCGTCGCGGATACGCAGTGTTGCTCATCGACGGACCGGGCCAGGGTGGAGCGTTGATCGAACAAGGCCTGGTCTTTCGCCCGGATTGGGAAGTGGTGGTCACGCCGCAGCTCGATTGGTTGCTCGCCAGGCCGGATGTCGACGCCGACCGCATCGTGCTGATGGGACGTAGTTGGGGTGGATATCTCGCTCCGCGAGCTGCCACAGCGGAGCATCGAATTGCCGCGCTCGTCGCCGACGCCCCTCAGTTCACTCCCGGGCAGAACGCCAAATATCTGATGCCCGAGCAGTACCGAGAGCAGCTGTACACCGGCGACGCGAACGACTTCAATGCGGTACTCGAGGACAAGATGGCGAAGAGCGAAGGATTCGCGTTCACCATGGACCGGGGGATGCTCACCCACGGATTCGACACTCCGCTGGAATACCTGCGGGAGACGAAGCACTACACGCTGAAAGGCCTCGCCGCGCAGATCAGCTGTCCTACATTGCTGTGCACCGGCGAGAACGACGTCCGCGGCAACGACGCACAACCGCTGTTCGACGAACTCACGGCCCCGAAAGAGTACTTCCGGTTCTCCAATGCAGACGGTGCAGGCGAGCACGACGAGGCCGGTGCGGGCGCTTTGTTCAGCCAGAAGGTATTCGATTGGCTCGATAACACCATCAATCGCCCCTGATCGACGGAGACCAGCATGAACCTCGCATCTCGGCTTCTCTCGGTGATCGCTACGGTAACCGCAGTATCGCTTGTTGCGGCCGGTTGCTCGCAAACGGAGGAACCTGCGTCTGAGCCGCCGACCTCGCAGACCATCGAGGCGTCCGAAGCCGAGGCGTTTCAGACTGTGCTCGACGATTCCCGAGCCGCAGCGGGCTTCCCCGGCGTCATCGCGCAGGTGGCGACGCCGGCCGGAACATGGACGGGGACTTCGGGAACCGTCGGCGCGGGCCGGTCCGAGCCACCGACATCATCCGACCTGACCCGCATCGGTTCGCTCACCAAGACCATGACAGCGACGGTGCTCCTTCAGTTGGTCGAGGAGGGCACGCTCTCGCTCGACGAAACAATCGGCACGTACGTGCCCGGCGTTCCTAACGGCGACAGCGCCACGTTGCTACAGCTCGCCGACATGACGAGTGGCATTCCCAGCTACACCGCTTCCGACGCGGTCGTCAGCAAGTACTTCGCAGACCCCGAATATGCTTGGCCGCCACAGGAACTGGTCGACGCCGTCAAGCCGTTGCCCGCCGACTTCGCTCCCGGTGAGGGGTGGGCATACTCGAACACCAACTACGTCCTGTTGGGAATGGTCATCGAGCAAGTTCTCGACCAACCCATCGACGCGGTGTTCGACGAGCGCCTGTTCGAACCGCTCGGCATGTCGGACACTTCCTTTCCGGGCGGGTCCACCGAGATCGGAGATCCGCACCTGGATGGGTCCACCGATCAGAACCAGCCGCCCGGGCAGAGTGTCGACTCGACGAACTGGAACCCGTCGTTCGCCTTCACCGCCGGTGCCGTCATCTCGACCCTGGACGACTTGACGAAATGGGCTCACGCCCTGTTCACCGGCGAAGGCGTTCTCGATGCAGCAACTCAGCAACTTCGTCGAGACTCCATCATCCACGACATTCCCCCGATGACCGCGACGGTCGGGTACGGCATCGGGATTGGGGATCGCAGAGGATGGTGGGGCCACGACGGGGACATCCCCGGATACAACAGCAACCTATCCCACAACTACGACCTCGATACGACGGTCATCGTTCTGACCAACAGCGACAACACGTTCGAGGTCGACGGCAAGGACGCGTTCCCCGCTCCGGCGGTTGCAGAAGGCTTGCAAACAGCCGCGAGTTGAGTCCAAGGTCAGGCTACGAGGCGGCTGATCTGACTCCACAACCCGTCGAGGACCGAGGCGTCGTTGCGTAGTTTCGCGAACAGAATTGTTCCCTCCAACTGGGCGAGCATTGCTGCCGCAAGGTGAGCAGTGGTGTCTGCGACGCGCAGGGAACCGTCGGCGACTGCGTCGTCGAGGACCTCTGCGACCAAGGCGATTTGATCATCGAAGACCGACTGCAGGTCCGACCGAATGGCCGCGTCTCGCGTCGACAACTCCAACGACAGGTTGGCAAAGAGGCAACCGTTGATGAAGTTCGAATCTTGTTGTTCGCGAATGTCATCCACGTGCATGCCGAACAGGGCCTCCAAACGCGTCAAGGGTTGTCCCGGCGCCGAAAGCACTGCGACCCATCGTGCGCGCTCGTGCCGCCACTGCTCGTTGATCACTTCGCGGGTCAAGGCCTGCTTGGATTCGAAGTAGTGATAGAAGCTGCCCTTACGCACATCGGCCACGGAACACACTTCAGCGACCCCGACGCCCTCGTACCCCTGGTTACGGATGAGCGAGCAGGCAGCGTCGAGCATCCGATCGCGAGCAGTACTGGTCCGTCCCATCCGGCCACTATACAACCGGTCAACTATTGATTGCTTTTTAGTTGACCGGTCGTCTAGTCTTCGTCTGGAAGATCTCGACGAGACCAGGAGCATCGTGATGACAGATTGGACCCGCACGCCTTTCACACAGACGTTCGACCTCCGATACCCGATAGTGCAGGGCCCATTCGGCGGAGGCATCTCACGGATAGCGCTGACGGCTGCCGTTTCCGAGGCCGGCGGTCTCGGGTCCTTCGGCGCACACCACCTTTCCCCTCAGGATCTGGACGCCACGATCGGCCAGCTGCAGTCCGCAACGGATCAGCCGTTCGCGGTGAATCTGTGGGTGCCGCTACCCGATCAACCGCGCCACCTCGATCGGACCACCCACGACACCTACTCCGGTGCGCTGCGGCCGTGGTTCCAGCGAGTCGGATTGGAACCCCCCGCCTACCTGCACGCGTCGTCGCCTGATTTCGAAGCGCAGGTGGAGGCCGTGCTGGAACGTAGACCTGCAGTGTTCAGCTTCGTCTTCGGTATCCCCCGCCCCGAAATACTGTCCGAATGCCGACACAGAGGAATCCTAACTGTAGGCGCGGCCACGCATCTCGATGAAGGCCGGGCATTGCAGGATGCCGGTGTCGACGCTGTGGTCGCCTCTGGCTACGAGGCCGGCGGGCACCGTCCTGCGTTTCTTCGTCCCGCCGCCGACTCCGTCGCCACCGGTCCACTCACCGTGCAACTCTCGGCAGCGCTCGACATCCCCGTCATCGCCGCCGGCGGAATCGCCACCGGACGCGGGATTGCTTCGGCGCTGATGTTGGGCGCCGACGCCGTCCAGATCGGCACAGCATTCCTCGCCACCGACCAGTCCGGTGCGCCCGACGCCCACAAACACGCACTTCGATCACCACGTGCCCGGCATACCGCCCTCACCACGGCATTCTCGGGCAGACTCGCTCGCGGAATTCGCAATGACTTTCTCGACGCCTTCGAGTCCGTCGACGTGCCGACGTATCCGCAGCAGAACTGGCTCACGGCACCGATCAGAGCGGCGGCGGCCAGCGAAGGCGAGATCGAACTGCTCGCACTCTGGTCGGGTCAGGGCGCCCCACTCCTCACCGATCACCGCGACGCAACGAACCTCTTCGAGCACCTCGTCGCCGACACCGACCACAGCCTGCGCGCAGCGCCGACACCGACCACACACCATGTCACAGGAGACAATTCATGAACGCCGTCACCATTTCCATCGTCTTTCACAGCGGTTACGGCCACACGGCCCGTCAGGCCGCCGCAGTCGCCCGCGGCGCCGCAATTGACGCCGCCACAGTTCACTTGATCGACGTCGCAGAACCGCCCACGAACATGTGGGACGTACTCGACATGTCCGACGCCATCATCTTCGGATCCCCGACGTACATGGGCGGGGCATCGGCGGAGTTTCGGCGCTTCGCCGAAGAATCATCTGCAGCCTGGTCCAGCCAACGGTGGCGGAACAAGTACGCGGCCGGATTCACCAACTCTGCCGGGGTCAACGGAGACAAACTCGCTACCCTCATGAGTTTCGCGATACTGGCCGCTCAACACGGTATGCACTGGATCAACCTGGGACTGCCGCCCGGATGGTTGTACTCCGCAGAGGGCACCGCGGAAGACCCGAACAGGTTGGGCAGCTTCCTCGGAGCGATGGCACTCTCGCCGTCGGACGCCGCACCTGCCGTCGCGCCATCCGAATCCGATTTGCGCACAGCCGAACACCTCGGCCGACGAGTGGCGACGATCGCCGCCGCGGCCCGCACGGTGGGAGTCCTCTGACCGGATGCCGGAGAGGGTGCGCGTTGACCTGACTCTGCAGCGCCATCTTGTTGACGACGAAGATGTCGAGCCGGCGAGACTCGATCATTCTTATCGGTGCGTGCTGCCACCATCGTTGTCGATGCACAGTCACAACGTTTGGGTGGTGCCGCTCTCCCGCGACAGGCGGAATCGAGTGCGAAGCGATGGAATCGCAAGAAGCTCGTTGCCCTCACCGCTTGCAATCAGCTCTCGTACCGACTCGTCGTCCAAGCATCGACGCAGCAACGCAAGCAGCGAATTCGGTTCGACCGCCATGAACACGAGCGGCAGCTGAACATAGCGATCGGTATCGTCGCGAAGTCGCGAAGATACCGGCGGCGGTTCACGGACGATCAGGTTCAGAAGTGCAAGGGTGTCTTTGCCAGGACCGACTCCGATCGTGTGCGATTGAGGCTTGATCTCCTCTACGTGGTCCCAGCTGACGAACAAGTCGGCCCCACCTCGCAGCAGCCTGAACTTCCCGACCGTTCGCAGAACCCCGGTCCGGTAGATCTCGGCTCCTATCGTGGGGCGGGCGATGACGAAAAACAAGACACCGAAAGCAAGTACGACGCCGAACACCGTTGCCAACACCGACAAGGCTCCTGCAATGACCAAACCGTCGACCAATGCCAGCTCACCTCGCCGTAGGACTAGTCCGAGCGAGAACATCCCAGCAGCGCCGCCTGCCGAGCCCGCAATGATGAGATTCACAGTCAGCTTTTCTGCTGGCACACCGAGTCCGCGGCCGTAGATTGGATGGTGAACCACGCGCACTGCCTGCCTACCGATCCAGCGAAAGCCACCTCGGCGCAGAATGACCCAGCCAACAGACCCGACAGCCACGGCTGAACCCGCGGCCCACACGGCAATGCTGGCCGAAGAGTCAACAAACACCATCGCAAACATACCGGCTGACATGAGAACGCCAAAGCTTCCACCGAGAACACGGTTCACCTGTAGCCGCTGTGGCCACTGCGCGTACCACTCGGCCTCGCTCGCCTGCTCACCTTGAGGAGATGTACTCATTCGTCTCGGCTCCTGTCTCGACGGCAGAGAATCAGCCCCGGCCTATGTCTTTGGACGACAGTGCAGGCGGAACGGTTCCATCGGAAGCGACATCGACCAGTTTCCGACTCCGCGGAACCGATCTCGACTCGCCCGCGTCCAAGTATTCGGGGTCTGCGTCGTACGCGGTTTTCATCACTGCAACAAGGCAAACGCGGGGGCTTGGCCTCAGGCTGAACGCCCTGCTCCCCGCCTCCCGCACCTTCACAATTCCAGCTGCTTTCGGGCTCTGGCTCTCGACATCAACAGAGCGACGGGCACTAGGGTCTTTGGATCCACATAGGCGCTCCACCAACCGCGCCGAATCGGAAAATTGAATACAAGCGCAGGACCGCTACCCTTACTGGCTACTTCCATCGATTCTTGCCGACCAAGTATCTCCTCGGCAAGGTTCCATCCGTCCGAATTCGAGACCAGGTATTCGTAGAGATCTCTTAGATCTGGCACGAACTTCGCTGACAATGTCAATGGGCGGTAATGCTCGAGCGCCTCGATATAGCGTGACACCAGCGCGGACGGCAACTTCGATTGTGGCGCAGCGTCCAACAAGTCCTGTCTGCTCAACGTGCGAGTTTCGGCCCGCGCAGGCCCCCCGGTGAACACTCCATCACCATCGATGTTGTCGATGTAATCGGCGAAGTCCAAGTTCGCCAGCGATAGATTACTCTCCACTGATGCAAGGAGCTCAGGTGTCACGCGGAACGTGAGAATCGATGTGTCGTCATCCTCGCGGTCGCCGCTAAGGTCGACGACCAAGATGGGCCGGCGAGGGTCTTCGAATGTTTGACTGTCGGCGACGAAAGCGTAGTCCACGGTGCCGTCCGCAAGCTCGAGCAGCTCGCCAATCGATAGTGCGTCAAAAGTATGATCGTCAACAATGGTAAGACCCGCCCGGACTGCAATTCCGTCTGCATTGCGCCGGACCGCCTCCGTATCGGCTTGCAGAATCTCCCAGGCTTCTTTGTCACTGAAATCGGTACGGATAAAGAGCGATTGGCCGATCGGGAGTGTGCGAACCATGGCACGATCCTAACGCTCATCCAATCAAGTATTTCGAAAGCGAGGTCAAACCAAGGCACCGAAATCGGTCGGATCCGCGTTCTACCGGCGGCACGAATGCTGGTCTTGTTCACCCAGGTCGAGTGGACTCCCGATGGTCGCATTGGTCGCCGCGGTTGCGCGGTTGCGAGCGACACGATGTATCCGCTCCGGACAGAGCCGGCGACCCCGCGGGCACGATGTGCGCCAGCAGAGGGTGTCCCGCCAGCGAAACTGTCACGATACGCACGAACCTCTCTGCAGCAAAGCGCGACGCTCCCCGGCCTACTAGTTCTTCGCGGAACCGATTTTCGACTCGCCCGCGTCCAAGTATTCGGGGTCTGATTCTGTGCGCGGCGTTCATCACCGACACAGGGACCCACGTGGACTCAGACAGCAAGTAAGCCCGGCACCTCCGGAAGGAGTTTCATGACGGATGCAGCTGAGACCCTCGTTGCAGCATCACGCTCGTCAGACTGGGCGGTGAGAGAACGCGCGTCCATCGACATGGGCGCGCTATTGCCGGATCCGAGAATCCTGCATCGGCTCATCGAATTGCTGCAAGATCCCAACCTGGCTGTCCAACCCACAGCCGCAGAAGCGTTGATCACTCGACGTGGACGGTCTGGGCTGATCGCGGTGTTGCGTGACCTCGGAGACCGGCGGGACGACCCGACTCCGATCACATCGCGTACCTACTTCAAGAGTTGCAAGGATTGCGCGACATGCCAATTCTCCAAGAATCCCGAAAAACCGTCGCCGACGGCACAGACAAGACCGCGAGAGACGTTCTCGCTGAACTCGAACAGCTCTTCGGTCACTACGCTTGATTCATTCTTGTCGGTGCGTCCTGCCAGGATGTCGGCATGTCACATTTCGACGAGGGATTCGCGCCCCCAACGGCGTGTGTGCAATGGTGCCAACTCCGCAGTTACCACTTGAACGTCCTCGACGACGGCGTCCTGGTGGATCTTGACTGGTGGAACAAGCACCTCGAGCGCGCGGGTCATGACATTCGACTGCGCGGACGCAATCTCGACGGGAAAACCGTCGCCGACGGCTTCGCGACGGTACAGCGCAACGACCTTCGCATCGGTACCGACCTCGCAGGTGGGGAACACGATTCACTCGGTTTGCTGTTCCTCTGCGCAGCTTGGCAGGGCAGCCACAACTACCGCAAAGCGATGCGGAGGTTCCCCGACGTCCACAACCCGCACTTGACCCGCCCCAACGAGAGTCCGCTCGCCAAGACACTCACTGTCCTCGACAGCTGCGTACGTGACCGTCGACTCCCCGACCTCCCGACCGAATCCTGGTCCGGGTGGCCGGATGCTCCGGGCGTCGGTGTGTCTTTGATGGCCACTTTCCTCTGGGCCGTCAAAGGATCCGTGGCAGGCGGCCCGGCACAGCTGATCGACCAATTCGGGGTGTCCACCCTCATCCACGAAGGTTGGCTGGAAGACCCCGCCGTCACCGGGTTCACGCGACGCCGCTACGACCGCTACGTCGCCCTCCTCACCAGGTGGGCAACCGATATCGGCACCAGACCCGAACTCGTCGAGATGTGGCTCGTGCAGCGCTGGAGCGCCCGAGTCCGCGAAGCACGTTTCGGTAGCCACGCCGCACCAACCCTGTTCTGACAATGTGCGCTGCGGCTACGAACGTCGTTCGATCGCGTGGTCTGAAGCCACCGAAGTCCGAGCAATCGTACGCAAGAGCCAGACGCTGAGCCCGGCGATCGATATCGCCAACACGCTGATACCAGCCAGAAGGGCAGCCTCGGGAACGAAGGCGCGCAACGCAATCACAGTCCCCGACACCGCGTAGCCGACCAGAGCGAGCATGGGCGGGCGAGTCGGCGCCAACGCGCACGCTGCAGAAAAACACAAGGTGCCAATCAGGAATGCCATTGACGCGATGACCAAGGCGACTCCGAGCGGGCCGTCGAGCAATACATCGATCTGCTCTTGCGGTAGTTCGATGAACACCAGATTGATGACCGCTTCGGCTGCCACCAAGGCCGCGAGGGCCGCAATGTTCAAGGATGTCGCCACGACAGCGAACCGTCCGCTCATCCCGGTGACGACCGCAAGGCCGATGACGAAGAAGATCGCGAAGATTTCTGCACCTGGCGCGAGAAGCTGCGTCCATGCTGCCGTCGGCAGAAGTTCAGCTCGTTTGGCGGCGTTGATCAGCAGGACCACAGCTGCTGCGAAGCCCCACCAGGCGGCCGATCGTAGCGGCAGGGTTCGAGTGATCGATTGCTGAACGGGAGTAACGGACATGATGCCTCCTCGATAACGACTGTTATTGATAACAGTCGTTATAGTGATGTGGCAGGCGCCGAAAGTCAACGGATGGAGTGTGAATTGACGTCACCCACGGTTCGCGAACAGCTGATGTCCGGCACGTTGGCGTATCTGTCGTCGGGCACCGCGAGCGATACCTCGGTCCGCGCACTTGCCGCCGCATCCGGGCGATCGACGATGTGCGTCTACTCCAAGTTCGGATCCCGATCCGCATTGTTGACCGCGGTTTTCGACGACGCCGCTGAGCAGTGCTTGGCCGCACTCGAACCCAGCGGCGACCAAGAGTCGATGATGGACCGCTATGCACAGTGGGCGGCCGACCACCCTGGCCTCTACCAAATGCTGTTCGAGCACGATCTCGCGTCCTTGGGCGTCGAGACCTCCCACCGGACCACGTTGATCGAGCAGGTCTTGGCACAGTTCTCGCTCCACACAAAGTGCGGATCACCCGCCGACGCCCAACGGCTTTGGAGCACGACCCACGGAGCCATCGTTCTCGCACGCCACACCGAAAACCTCACGACTCGTCAGTAGCGCGGGTCCACACTCCCTCACCAAGGTGACGCAACGAAGCGAGTGATCCGAAAGGAATCGACCGGGCGAGCTTCTAACCCCGTCACTCCCTCCGGCTACACTCCATCGCAACGCTGACGCGACGGGGGTGTCGGCAATGGTTTACCGGGGGGTCAGTGTCCGAGCAGCAGGGGGCTTCGTCGAGGCTCTACGTTCCATTGAAACCAGTAGTCGGGGGCGCGACAGTACGATCCGTCGAACTGCGTGAGCTCGCGGACGGACGCGTTGGGTTGACCGCCTACACCTCCCTCGCCTCACTGGTTCGCAGCTGCGGCGGCGGGCAACCGTGGGGGCTGGTCGACGACGGCGGACTCGACGACATACTCGCATCCTTCGACATCGACGTCGTTCTTCTGGACGCCGAACTCCCTGCACGTGACAAACGGTTCCGAGAACCGGAAGTCAGGCAAACATCGAGTTACATGACGGACCCGGTCCGATGAGTTGGTACGGCCTCGACATCGGCGATCTCAACGAGCCCGCCCGTCTCCTCGTCGACAATTCCCAGACGCTGGATGCGGCGGGAAACGAGGCACCCGAGGTGCCCCACGCCGGGCCGTCCACTGCCCTGATCGGCGACGGGATCGCTGCCCTGGCACAGGCCATGTCCGACCTGGTCGTGTCATCCGCGCGGGCCGCGCACGCCGTCCAAGACTGCGACGAAGGATACGCGGCAACCGAATACATGAACGGCGCAGACATTGCAGACGCAGCGGACGGGACACGCTGATGCCGATCTACGTACACCTCGACGTCGACATCAACTCATGCCGCACCTGTGCTGCTGCGCTCGACGAACTCAGCACGGTCGCTGAGTCTGGTGCCGACAAGTTCAAACAAGCACGAGACAAGTCGGAGTACGTCTGGGACTCACCCACAGGCAACGACTTTCGAGACACCATCACGACGCTGGCCAAAGCAGCCGAACAAACATCCGATCACGCCTCAGCGCTCGCAGCAGCTCTACGAGTCTTCACCGACTCCATGCTCACTGCGAAAGAGCATCTCAACAGAGCAGCAACGCTGGCAGCATCAGCTGGACTCTGGGTCGGTCCGAATTCGTGCGACGCGACGTGGATCGGCGACCCTGAACCGCTGCCCCTGACCGGTCCATGGACGATCGAACAGCGAACGACGCAGGCGACCCAAGTTTCGGCCTACAACGATGCCCTAGGAGACTGCTGAAATATGCGGGATATGGGGAACTGGGCTCGCGGGCGGCTGTCCCGGTCCATGAGTAACAGGATCCCCAAAGTGTGTGCGAAGACCCGGATTTCCCGTCGAAGGCAGGAAATCCGGGGCCACGAGTACTGCGGAAGCACCCCGGCCGGGTGCGGGGCTCACCCACCGCCTATCCAAGGGCCCAGACCCCGTCCTCGACGCCCAACCCGAGGGTGAGACGTCCCACAGGTCGCCCTGCGACTCCGAATTTCCCTGCATACCAACATTATCGCAGGTCAAACACCTAAACGCGGGTCGACGCGACGTGGATCGGCCATCGGATTGTTCAGCAGTCTCCTAGAGATGGTCGATGATGCGCGTGCAATCGAGGCTGGCGCTCATTCCACGCTCGCAGCAGCGTTCGCCGACAGCGAGGGCTGGCTCGACCGCCTACGAAACTCGGCGCCCTGGATGATTGCCGGTGGAGCGATCAGCTATCTGGGTACAGCGGCTCAGCAAGCCGATCAGTGGGGATCAGTCGCGCAAACCCGAGCGGCGCAGGTAGGGCGTTTGACCGACATCGCTGGAGAGGCACTCCCCGATTCCGTCCGCACTTCGGCTGCGGGAGCCTCTGCCGCGTTCGGTCCTGCTGCTGACGATGCAGCTCGATACGCGGCACAAAACAGCGCTCTGGTCCCGGGACAACTCACCAAGAAAATCGGGGGTTTGGTGAGCGAAGGGCTACCGTTCGGTGGCAAGGTCGGGTCGAAAATACCTGTAGCGGGCGTGTACTTCACAGGCGCTCAGATTCTGTATGACCTTCAAGGCGCCGAGGATGCCGGCGACGTGGCGAAGGTTGTAGCGAAAGACGCTGGCGGTTTCCTGGCCGGTACCGCAGCAACCGCGCTGCTAGCAGGGAGCGTTGCTGGTGGACCCGCGACCGTCGCCGCTGTTGGTGTCGGCATCCTCTTCGCATACGGTGTGGGCGAATTGATCGAGTTGGCGGTGGACTAGCGTGCGACCCCGTAGACAGCCTGCGGCAACGCCCGACACGATGACCGGCCAACCTCGGCCCCCAACAGCCCCCCGTAGCGAATCAACCGCAGAACGCGCCACACCACCAGGCGCGCCGACGACGGAAGTCGTTGTTCCTACCGAAATGGGCCCTCCGCTCGAGTGGTGCGAGGAGTCGCGCACCTTTCACGTACAGGGCTCGATCTTCATGTTCGGTTTTGCACTGTTCGCATTCGTCGTTGTATATCGCGGCTTCGGGTGGGTGTCCGAATGGTTCCCATGGGTCTTCGCCGCGGTGATGGCTGTGCTCATCTATCGAAAGATTCGAGAAGATCGAGTAATCGCCGGTGCTCAATGGATTCAACAGCGCGACAAGTGGGTCTCTACATACGAGCTCACGAAAATTCGGTCGACGACCGTCGGACTCAAACGCGCAATGTCTATCTCCGACGCACGCGGAAACAAGTTCGTTCTCGTTCTACGAGACGCTCAACAGAATCCACGACTCTGGGACCTCGTGTACAACGGGATCGTCCACTCCGTCGCGAGCGGCAACTGCGACATCTCGAAAGCTGCCCGCAGAATCCTGAAAATATGACCTCGGCCAATCACCCGGCAAGAATCCGCCGACCACCAGCTCCGAAGCCCGACGCGCTCTCGGGCGAACCCCGCCCACCATCGGCGCCACGAACCGAGACGACGTCGATCTACAGGAGCCCGTCGGACATGCCGGACACAACCGGGGGGCCGCCATCCGAGTGGGGCGTGGCATTGGAATGGTTTTCCCAACCTCGTAGGGATGTTTTCCAAGGCAGTGTCGGGTTCTTCGTACTGTGTCTAGCGGCCTTCGCAGTCATCGCCGGAGGGTTCGAATGGGTGACCGACTGGTTCCCCTGGTGCTTCAGTGGAGGACTGAGCCTGTTGGTCTACTTCGATGCTCGCCGAGACCGCGTCCTAGCTGGTTCGCAATGGGTTCAGACAGGAAAGAAGTGGGTGTCGATCTATGAGCTCACGCGGATCCGGTCGACCAACGTTGGACTGCAACGCGCGATGAAGCTCGAGGATTGCCACGGGCACAAGCTCGTACTGGTCCTCCGGCACGCGCAAAAGAACACCAAACTGTGGGACTTGGTCTACAACGGGATCGTCCACTCCGTCGCTAGCGGGGACTGCGACATCTCGAAAGCTGCCCGGAGGATCCTGAAAGTGTGACCCCTACGCTGACCGGAATCGATCGTGGCTCAGGGCCAGCAGGCCGCTGAGCCCTGACGGACGGCAGCACCATCAGTTATTGACCGTGACGCTCTTCGAGCCCGCATTGCAGCATGGGGCCGTCGATCTCGTCCAGCAGATCGGCCCGAATCTTGACGATGTAGTCCGGGGATACCCCCATGATGTGTGCGTCATAGGCAGCGTGGTGAATCTTGCACATCGCCACACCGTTGCGCACAGTCTCGCTGGCAAACTCCATTCTCGGTCTCCGAGCCTCCTCAGCGATCGCCTGCTTCAGTTCGGTCCCTCCGCTTGAATACCGGCGGCATTGGCGTCGTACACGGCGTGCGTCAAGGTGAAGAACGGATCGAAGGCAGCGGTTGCACCGACGGTGGCCGACACCGGTCAGCGCACTCGTCGAATTGTGGCTCCGGCCGTGACCTCTGATCAGGACGGTAGCGGCCATCGATCCTGTTCGGTGATCCACCGGTGCACCACGGGACCGAGCTCGTCCAAAGCCGCCGGAGTCATCAACTCGCCGTGCCCAGCACCCACGGACACAACCTGCGTCGGGCCGGTGCAGTAACTCGCCCAGAAATCCGAGACGCGGCCCAGCCTTGCTGTGGTGTCGTCGGAGTCGACGAAGAGAACGGGCCCGTCCCAGGCGAGGGGGACATACGCGTCGACGAGTCTGTACACCCGCAGCATCGCGCGGGTGACACGCACGGTCTGCTCATCCGACATCGGTAGCGCGTCTCCGCCCATCGAACGCCAGAGCTCGCGCACGCGCTCGATCGGCAGCGTTTCCAGACCGGCGATGGCCTCGGGCGTCGCCGGTCTGGCGAACAGCGCCTCGAACTGGTGCTTCTTGATCTCGTCGCCCGGTGTGACACTGTGCACCGGATCGAACAGCGTGAGCGAGGCGACATCGTGACCAGGGCCTTCCGCGGCCAGGCGCACTGCGATCGCGTGGGCGAGGATCCCGCCCACGGACCACCCGATCAGATGGAACGGTCCGTCCGAATGCACGGCCCGGATTTCCTCGATGTAGCGAGCTGTCAACTCCGGCATCGTGTGTGGATCGAATGAGACATCGGTCAGGGCAGGTGAGTGCACACCGAAGACCGATCGACCGTCTCCGATTCGGCCGGCCAACTCGATGTAGGGCCAGGCCAGTCCGAGCAACGGGTGAATACAGAACACGGGCGCGGCGTCGCCTGCAGCGTTCAACGCAGTGACGGTCGGCCACTGAGTGGCCGGCGTGGAAAGCTGCGACGCAACGTGTTCGACGGTTCCGCGCGAGAAGATCGCCCGGAGAGGGACGTCGACCGCGGTGGACTCCCGGATCCGTGCGGCCAACCGTGTTGCAGCGAGGGAATTTCCACCGAGCGCGAAGAAGTCGTCATCCAGGCCGATCGTGGCCCGGTCGAGTCCGAGGACGTCCGCGACCGCGTCCGCCACGGCGCGTTCGTTGCCGGTCATCGGCTCGCGGAATGCCTTGGGAGCCGTCACCGGCCTCGGGAGTCGGTGCCGATCCAATTTGCCCGACGTCGTGAGCGGTAGCTCGTCCAGCACGATGATCTGCGTCGGAATCATGAACTGCGGAAGCACGGCGCGGAGCCCATCCTCGAGCTCGGTCACGTCGAGCCCGTCGGGTCCCGACGCGCTCACGTAGGCTACGAGCCGATCGCCGATGCCGCCCTCGTGATGGACCACCGTCGCGGCCTGCTGAACGCCGGTCTGGGCCGTCAGCACCGAATCGATCTCACCGAGCTCGATTCGCTGTCCACGAATCTTCACCTGAAAGTCGCTGCGCCCGAGATAGATCAGGCTTCCGGACGGGTCCCACCGCACGAGGTCTCCGGTCCGATACATCCGCGCTCCGGGCTCACCGTGGGCGGCCGCGACGAATCGTTCGGACGTCAGCGCGTGCTGTGAGGCATACCCGCGCGCGAGCTGGGGTCCGGACAGATACAACTCACCGGTGACACCGACCGGAACCGGTTCGAGACGCGGGTCGAGAACCATCGCGCGAAGACCGCGCACCGGGGTGCCGATGGTGATCCGCTCGCCCGGATTCAGCGCCGCGGACACCGTGCCCCACACGGTGGTCTCGGTTGGGCCGTACTCATTGAACAGCAGTCGGTTCGGGGCCCACCTGGACACCAATTCAGGCGGGCATGCTTCGCCTGCACTCACCACGCACTGGAGGTTGTCGAGCCCCGCGGGGTCGACGGTGTCCAGAGCGCGCGGGGTAATGAGCAGGTGGGTGATGCGCTGTTCTCGCAGGAAGGCACCGAGTTCCTCCCCGCCGAACACCATTGGCGGCGCGATCACCAGCGTTCCGCGCACTCCGAGTGCGGCGATCATCTCCGCAATACTGGAGTCGAACGTCGTGGGTCCCACAGCCACCACGCGTGGCTCGTCGGGTCGCGGCCAACGTTCTCGGTGGAACGAGATCGAGTTGGCCAGACCGATGTGGCTCACCGCAACACCCTTGGGCCGTCCGGTCGAGCCGGAGGTGTGCATCAGATAGGCCAGGTGCGCCGGGTGCAGCGGAACGAGCAGGTCGTCGGCGGTGACGGGTCCGCCGGACACCTCGGCCAGATGCTGGGCGGTGTCGGCGTCGTCCAGGCTCCACCAGAAGTCGGTGTCCTCTGGGCGGTGGGCGTCGACCGTCAGTCCGAGGAGTGCGTCGGACTCGGCGAGAACGAGCGTAGTGCGGGCCGCGGGTGACGCCGGATCGAGGGGCATCACGGCGGCGCCTGCCTTGGTGATGGCCCATACCGCGAGGACATACTCCATCGATCGAGTCATCGCGGTCGCGATGACCACATCGGGTCCGGCACCGGCGCAGATCAGAGCGCGCGCCAGGTGGTCCGAGCGCGAGCTGAGTTCGGCGTAGGTGAGCGTGCGATCACCGTCGACGACCGCGACTGTCTCGGGACACTGTTCCACGATGTCGGCGAGCAGCGTGGGCAGCGTCCGTGGCGTGCAGGTGGGTCCACCGGTTCGGCCGAGCAGCTCCAGGCGTTCGGCGTCGCCGAGGAGGGGGATGTCCCCCACGGACCGATCCGGTTGCGTTGCTACGAAGGACAGGACCGACACGAGGTGGCTCGCGAAACGCTCGACCGTAGCGGCGTCGAAGAGGTCGAGCGCATAGGTCAGTGCACCGTCCAACGCATCGGCACCCTGCTGTTCGCTCAGCTCGACGGTGAGATCGAACTGCGTGAGGCCGGTGTCGGCCGCCACCGGCGTCACGGTGAGACCGGGCAGTTCGAGTTCGGGTGCGACGTTGTTCTGGAACGCGAGCATCACTTGGAAGACCGGGTGACGATCGGTGTGACGAGCCGGGTCGAGTGCATCCACCACCTGCTCGAACGGCACGTCGGCGTGGGCGAGATCGTCGAGAGTGGTTCGGCGCGAGCGTTCCAGGAGCGCCGAGAACGGCTGCGCCGGATCGACAACGGTGCGCAGCGCCACCGTTCCGACGAACATGCCCACCAGGTCGTCGAGTGCAGCGTCGCCTCGTCCTGCCGTCGGACTCCCCACGACGATGTCGGTGGCTCCCGACCACCGGGCGAGTGTGACGGCCAGCGCGGAGTGGACGACCATGAACAGCGTTGCGTCAGCGCGTTCGGCGAAGCGTCGGAGCGCGGTCGTGAGTTCGCTTCCCAACCTCAGTGGAACGCGGCCACTCCGGTGTGTGGGGCGGTCGCGTCGGGGCCGGTCCGTGGGAAGGTCGAGGACGTCGGGCACACCGGCGAGTCGTGTGGTCCAGTACTCGAGGTCACGCGAGAGCTGTGAGTGCGGGTCGCCCTGATCGCCCAGGACGCGGCGCTGCCACAGCGCGAAGTCTGCGTACTGCAGTGGCAGCGGTGCGAGATCCGGCAGGGCGTTGGCGGCGCGCGCCCGATAGAAGGTGATCACGTCGCGGGCCAAAGGGGACATCGACCAGCCGTCCGCGGCGATGTGGTGCACCACGATCACCAGGATGTGGTCCTCCGGACCACAGTTCAGAAGGCTCGCGCGCAGCGGCACGTCGGTGGTGACGTCGAATGCCGCGCAGGCGCAGTCGGCGATCGCAGCGTCGACGTCGTCCGGGGTGACGGCGGTCGTGGGGACCGTGATCTCAGACGGTTCGAGCACCTTCTGGAATGGCTCGCCGGATCGATCGGGGTACACGGTCCGCAACACCTCGTGACGCGCGACGGTGTCGCCGATTGCGCCCAAGAGTGCGCCGACGTCGAGATCGCCGACCAGGCGAAGCGCGAGTGGGATGGTGTAACTCGAAGCACCATCGTCGAATCGGTTGACGAACCACATGCGCTGCTGCGCGAACGACAACGGCGGATGCTCCGGCCGCGGCGCGGGAACCAACGGAACCCGTGCGGTCGACGGACTCGTCTCGATGACTGCGGCGAGCTCGGCCAGATCGGCAGCACCGAAGAACGCACGCAAGGGCACGTCGACTCCCTGTGTCGCGCCCAGGCGCGACACCACGCGCGTAGCGGACAAGGAATTGCCGCCGAGAGAAAAGAAGTTGTCGTGCAGGCCGATTCGGTCGACATCGATCGCGAGAACATCGGCGATCGCGTCGGCCACCGCCTTCTCTGTCGGCGAAACGGGTTCGACGAACCGGTTGGGCGCGAAGGCCACCTCAGGCAATGCGCGGCGATCGAGTTTGCCCGAGGTGGTCGTCGGAAGCTCATCCAAGACGACGATCTGCGTCGGCACCATGTACCGCGGCAGTCGTGCTGCCGCGACCGACGACAAGACATCGATATCGACCTCGCGGCCGACGACATAGGAGATCAAATGATCGTCTCGGACCACGGTGACGCAGTGGCGCACCGACTCGTCGGAGCGCAGGACACTGTCGATCTCACCGAGTTCGATACGTAGGCCACGGAGCTTGACCTGGAAATCACTTCGGCCCAGGTACTTCAGGTTGCCGTCGTCGGTCCAGCGAACGAGGTCGCCCGTTCGGTACATGCGCGTGCCGGCGGCGGCGAAGGACAGCCCGGCGACGAAACGGTCCGCGGTCAGTGCCGGGGCGCCGATGTACCCGCGACCGAGCTGATCCCCGCAAAGATACAGCTCGCCCGTCACCCCGACCGGAACCGGGTTCAGACGCCGATCGAGCACCCACGCCGTCACTCCGCGCACCGGGCGTCCGATGGTGATCGGGCCCGACGGCACGAGAGGCCCGGCCGAGGATGCCCAGATGGTGGTCTCGCTGGGTCCGTACTCGTTGAACATCGCACGCCCCGGAGCCCAGGCCGCGGCCAATTCGGGCGGGCATTGTTCACCCACGCTGAGGACCACCCGAAGCGCGTTGTGCGCGGCAGGGTCCAGGGTTTCGAGAGCGCGCGGGGTGAGCATGGCGTGTGTGACGGCCTCCGCGCGGAGAAGCATCGAGAGGGGGTCGCCGCCGAACACCATCGGCGGTGCGATCACCAGGGGTGCGGACAACGCCAGGGCGACGAGGATTTCCCCGATCGAGGCGTCGAATGTGGGCGACGACACGGCGAGCACGCGGGCGTCGTCACCGCGCGGGAGCCGCCTCCGCAGGTCGATCAGACTGTTGTGCAGGCCCCGATGGGTGACAGCGACACCCTTCGGTCGTCCGGTCGATCCGGAGGTATAGATGACGTAGGCAAGCTGGTCGACGTGTACCGCGTCGGGCAACGCGGCGGCGCCCGTCTCGTCCACCGCGTCCAGCCGAATCCAGTTGTGCTCCGGCAGATCCGAGCCGGAGATCGCAACTCCCAGAACAGCGCCCGTCTCGGTGAGTATGTGGCGCACCCGATCGGCCGGATGGGTGGGGTCGAGGGGTACGAACGCGGACCCGGTTTTGGTTACGGCCCACAGTGCGACGATGTAGTCCACGGATCGAGCCAGTGCGAGAGCGACGACGGTCTCCGGACCGGCTCCGCGCACCATCAGTACGTGCGCGAGGCGAGTCGAGCGGGCATCGAGTTCGGCGTAGGTGAGTGTGAGCTCACCCGCGACGACGGCAGGACCGTTTGGATTCGTTTCGACGACGTGGGTGAGCATGTCGCGCAATGTCATCGGTTCCACAGATGGCCCACCCGTACGCCCGAGCAGGTCGGATAGTTCCTGGGCCGTGGACACATCGATGTCACACATCGGCATGGACGGCTTCTGCGCAACTGCGGTCACGATGCGGAGCAGGAGCGTGACGAACCGCTGGGCGGTTGACCGGTCGAAGAGATCGGTCGCGTAGGTCACAGATCCTTCGAGCGCACCGGACTGCTGATCGACGAGATCGAGAACGAGATCGAAGACCGCAGGCGCACTACCGGTGTCGAGCGGCAGGGCGGTGAGGCCGACGACGTCGAGTGTCGGCGCAGTGGTGTTCTGGAACGCCAGCATCACTTGCACGAGGGGGTGCCGATTGCTGTTGCGGCGAGTCTCCACCGCCTCGACGAGGACCTCGAATGGGAGGTCCGCATGCTCGAAGGCGGTCAGTGTGTCGGTCCGACTGTCCTCCAACAGGGAATCGAACGACTCCGTGTCGTCGACTGTGGTGCGCAGGACTACGGTATTGACGAACATTCCGACCAGGTCGTCGAGCTCCGGTTGGGTGCGTCCGGCCACGGCCGTCCCGACGGCGATGTCGGTGGTGCCTGACCAGCGCGAGAGAGCCAGTGCAAACGCGGCCCGCACCACCATGAACAGCGTCGCGTGATGCGCTGCGGCCAGATCACGCAGGGCGGCAGTGGTGTCGGCGTCGATGTCGAGGTGTACGCGGTCGCCGGTGAACGACGGTTCAGGCGGGCGTGGACGATCCGTCGGCAGGTCGAGCTCCGGTTCCAGCCCCGCGAGTCTGCTGCGCCAGTAGCCGAGCTGCGTGCCGAGAACGGACTGCGGATCGCCAGGATCACCGAGCGTCTCGCGTTGCCACACAGCGAAGTCGGCGTACTGAATCGGTAGCGGTGCCGAGTAGGGCGGGGTGCCCGTTCTGCGGGTGCTGTAGGCCGTGACGATATCGCGCGTCAGCGGCGCCAGTGACCAGCCGTCTGCGGCGATATGGTGCAGAACGACGACCAGAACGTGCCGTGTGCGATCGATCTCCACGACGGCAGTGCGGATGGGTGCATCCGAGCGGACGTCGAACGGCGTGGCCGTCAACTCATCGATCACGTCGAGGGGATCCTGCCCGACTCGCCTGAGAGGTCGAGGGACGTGCTCTGCCGAGCGGACGAGTTGCCGGGGAGATTCGCCGCACTCCGGGTAGACGGTGCGGAGTACCTCGTGACGGTCGACGACATCGTGGAGGGCCAGCTCCAGTGAATCGACGTCCAACTCACCGGTCAGCCGCAGAGCGAGGGGAATCACGTATGTGCCTGCGCTGGGGTCGAATCGGTTCAGGAACCACATCCGATGCTGCGAAAACGACAAGGGAACCGGGTCCGGGCGCGGGATGGAGGTCGGCGTGATTCTTCTCTTCCGGCCGGTCGACGCGACCACGGCCCGCGCCAGGTCCACCACTCGGGGCGCATCGAAGACGACCCTGACCGGAACGTCCGACCCGAGAGCAGCACCCAGGTGTGATGCCAATCTTGTCGCACTGAGCGAGTTTCCGCCGAGATCGAAGAAGTCGTCGTCGAGTCCGATGGAACCCGCGATGCCGAGCACGTCCGAGAAACACTTGGCGACCGTTCCTTCGGCCTCGGTCGTCGGAGCCCGGAACGTGGTGGGCAGGGGCGCGGGATCGGGGAGCGCTCTGCGATCGAGTTTTCCGGACGTGGTCATCGGCAGTGCCGGTAGTTCGATGATCCGGGAGGGAACCATGTAACGAGGCAACGCAGTGGCCAGCGACGCGGTCAGACGGTCGGTGTCCACATCGTTTCCCACGACATAGGAGACGAGTTGCTTGGCCACCACGACCGTGACGGCTTGGTATACCGCCGGATCGCGGCGTAGGGCCCTGTCGATCTCGCCTAGCTCGATGCGCAGGCCGCGCAACTTGACCTGGAAGTCGCTTCGCCCCAGATAGAGCAGGTTGCCGTCGTTGTTCCAGCGAACGAGGTCGCCGGTGCGGTACATCCTGACCCCGCCCGGTGCGGCGACGAATCGTTCGCTGGTCGAGGTGGGCCGGCCGATGTATCCGCGGGCGAGTTGATCACCGGTGAGGTAGAGCTCGCCGGTCACCCCAACCGGGACCGGAACCAACCGAGAGTCGAGGACGTGCGCCTGCACGCCGCGCAGCGGCCGGCCGATGGTAACCGCGTCGCCAGGTACCAACGGACCAGCGGACGTGACCCAGACCGTGGTCTCGGTCGGCCCGTACTCGTTGAACATGGCATGCGTCGATGACCAGATTTCCGCAAGTTCGGGCGGGCAGGCCTCGCCCACGCTGATCACGACTCGAAGATCGTTGTGCGCGCGCGGATTCAGAGTCTCGAGAGCGCGAGGTGTGAGCATCGCATGCGTCACGCGATGCGTGCGGATCAACGCCGCGAGCGAATCACCGCCGAAGACATCCGGAGGTGACACGATCAACGGTGCGCGTAGGGCGACCGCGATGAGTAGCTCACCGACGAACGCGTCGAAGGTGGGCGAGGACACGGCGAGAATGCGAGCCTGCGCCCCTCCCCCAGCCCCGTCACGTATCCGCTCACGGCGATCGATCAGCGTGTTGTGCAATCCGCGATGAGTGACGGCGACGCCTTTGGGTCGGCCCGTCGATCCCGAGGTGTAGATGACGTACGCAAGGTGATCCACCTGCAGCGGTGCCGCGGTGGCGAATGCGGCGGTGGCAGATGTGGCGGCAGTCCCACCCGCCAACGCGTCGATGTCGATCCAGCGGTGCGGCGGCAGGGTGGCCTGGCTCGCCGCGTCAGCGATCCCCAGGAGGGCCGAGGATTCGGCGAGAATGTGGGCGATTCGCATCGTCGGGTGCGTGGGATCGACGGGCAGGAATGCGGCCCCAGTCTTGGCCACGGCCCAGAGGGCCACGATGAGGTCCAGCGATCGCGGCAGTGCCAGGACAATGACCTGGTCGGGTCCCGCTCCCCGATCCGTCAACGCCCCGGCGAGCACATCGGATCGTTCGTCCAGTTCGGTATAAGACAGCGTGACGTTCTCGAACACGACTGCGGGTGCCGACGGACGCGCTGCTACGGCGTCGGCGAAAATGTCGCGCAACGTCATCGGCTGTGCCGCCGGTTGGCCGGTGCACTCGGGGTGCGGGCCACTCAGTGGTATGTCGCCGACGATCACCGTGGGGTCTGCAGCCACCGCGATCAACACGCGGCGATAGTGATCCACCAGCCGTTCAGCGCTCACACGGTCGAAGAGATCGGTGGCGTACGTCAGGGATGCGGCCAGGGTTCCACCCGTCTCGGAAATCTCGACCATGAGATCGAAATGAGCGGCAGGACTGCCGATTTCCGTCGGTGTGATGGTCAGCCCCGGGGCCCCCAGCGACGGTGCGGCGGTGTTCTGGAAGGCGATCATCACATGAACGAGGGGGTGACGCGCGCGGGTGCGATCGACGTCGAGTTCGTCGACGAGACGCTCGAACGGAAGCTCCGAATGAGCGTAGGCGTCGAGTGCGGTGTCGCGTCCGATGCTCAGCAACTCTGTGAACGTGGACCCGATGTCGACGGAGGTACGCAGCACGAGGGTGTTGACGAACATTCCGACCAGATCGTCGAGGGCAGACTCGGATCGTCCGGCGATCGGAGTACCGACCGCAATGTCGTCCTCCCCGGTCCAGCGTGACAGCACAGCCGCGAAGGCACTGTGTGCCAGCATGAACAGCGTCGCGCGGTGCTCGGTGGCCACGGCGCGTAGCGATGAGGTGGTGTCTGTGTCGATGGTGAAGGCCACTCGATCGCTGTTGCCGGTCGGTTCGAGTCGCCGCGGTCGGTCGGTGGGAAGGTCCAACGCGTCGGCCATGTCCGAGAGTCGCTCGCGCCAGTACGTGAGGTCGCCGGCCGCAAGGGTGGCCCGCTCTCGTTGCCACAGTGCGAAATCGGCGTACTGCACGGGTAGTGGCGCGAACGACGGTGCGCCGCCGTGCGTGCGGGCGGCGTAGGCAGTGACGAGGTCGCGAGTGAGCGGTGCCATCGACCAGCCGTCGGCGGCGATGTGGTGCAGAACGAGAACCAGATCGTGAGCCTCGCCGTCGGAGCGACCCGACAGACGATGGAGGTGCACGCGTACCGGGGCGTGCGTGGTGATGTCGATGCGCTCGGTCACCGCTGCGGTATCGACCGGTCCGTCGTGCACCGCCACCTCGAGCGGCACCTCGTCCACCGACAGAATCAGCTGACGGGGAACACCGTCGACTGCCGGGTAGATCGTGCGCAGAACTTCGTGACGCTCGATCACGTCACGCAGCGCCGCCTCCAGGGCAGGTATGTCGAGGGTCCCCTCCAGCCGCAGGGCGATCGGCATGACGTAACCCGACCCCGTGCCGCCGAGCCGCTCGACGAACCACATCCGCTGCTGCGCGAAGGACAGTGGGATCGGATCCGGTCGCACCATCGGAACCAGCGCGCGACCCGTCGGTGCCTCCGAGTGCTCGTCGGCGGTCCGAGCGAGCAGCTGAACCGTCGGCGAGTCGAACACCGCACGCACCGAAAGGTCGATGTCGAGCACGGTTCGTAGCTGTGAAACGAGCTGCATTGCGCCGATGGAGTGTCCGCCGAGTCCGAAGAAGTCGTCGTCGCGGCCCACCGGTTCCGTGAGGTCGAGTACCCTGCCGAATGCACTCGCCACAGCGCGCTCCGTCGGCGTGACCGGAGGACGGTAGTCGGTGAGGGTTGCTGCGGGAGTCGGCAGCGCGTTCCTGTCGAGCTTCCCCGACTCCGTGACGGGCATTGCGTCGAGTACGACGATTCTGCTGGGAACCATGTAGCGGGGAACGCGTCGTGCCACCGACTCGGCGACGTCACGGGTGTCTACGCGTACCCCGGTGACGTAGGCGACGAGCGCCCCGTCTCGCACGATGGTCACCGCGCGCTCGACCGCGTGATGCGCGCGCAGAGCGGCGTCGATCTCACCGAGTTCGATACGTTGTCCCCGTAGCTTGACCTGGAAGTCTCTGCGGCCCAGAAACTCCAGTTCACCAGCATCAGTCCAGCGAGCCAGGTCTCCCGTTCGGTACCGACGCCGGCCGTCGGCGGCGGCGACGAAGCGTTCGGCGGTGAGAGCGCTACGGCCTGCGTAGCCGCGCGCAAGCTGAATTCCGGTGAGGTACAACTCTCCGCAGACGCCGATCGGAGTGGGCCGTAGCCGGTCGTCGAGGACATGGGCGGCGGTGTTCCACACCGGCCGGCCGATGCCGACGACCGTGGAGTCCACTGACGTGACTCGATGGGCTGTGACGTCTATGGCGGCTTCGGTGGGGCCGTAGAGGTTATGAACGATGGCACCGGTGGCCAATTCGGTCCGACGTGCAACCTCCGGCGTCAACTCCTCCCCGGACGCGAGAATGTGACGCAGCGACCGGCACGACGACACCGCGGGTTCGTCGACGAAGACCGAGAGCATCGAGGGAACGAAGTGAGCCACGCTGATTCTCTGCGCGCGAACAAGGTCGACGAGTGCGGCGGCGTCGCGGTGAGCATCCGGTTCGGCAACGACTATCCGCGCACCCACCTGTAGCGGCAGAAACAGTTCCCATACCGAAACGTCGAACGTAATCGGTGTCTTGTGGAGCACGACGTCGTCAGCCCCGAGCCCCAAATAGTCTCGCCGCCAGCGCAGTTGGTTTGTCACCGAGGCATGCGTGATGCCCACTCCCTTCGGCCGGCCGGTGGAACCGGATGTGAAGAGCACGTAGGCGAGGTGGCCGGGCCGAGCAGGTGACGGGCGTGAGGCGGCACTTCCCTCGAGGTCGTCCACCGTCAGCCACGACACCGTCCGCGGGAGGACCGAGGCCACCGGTTGGGCCGTGAGACCCAGCACCGCACCGGAGTCGACGAGGATGTCGTGCACGCGATCGGCCGGATGGTCGAGATCGATCGGCACATAGTGTCCGCCCGCCTCCAGCACGGCGTAGACACCGACGAACAAGTCGATCGATCGATCGATGGCCACCGCCACCGCAGCCTCGGGGCCGACTCCCGCGCCACGCAGGCGTGCGGCAAGAAGTTGGACCCGCGTGTCGAATTCGCTGTAGGTCAGGTTCTCCCCGCGATACGTCAGTGCGATCGCGTTCGGGGTGCGCGCAACCTGTTCGCGGAACAACTCGGGCAGGGTGGTCGGCACCAGCGGATACGACGTGTCGTTCCAGCGTGCCATCAGCTGCCGGTCGCTGTCACCGACGATGTCGATGTCGGCAACAGACCCGGAAGGTGCGCGGCCCATGGCGTCGAGAACGCGCAGAAACTGGTCACTGATACGCCCGATGTCCGCACGGTCGAGAAGTTCGGGAAGGTACGTCACACGCACGCGCAGCCGCCCGTCGACTGTAACGGCCAGGCTCAGCGGGTAGTGCGTGGAGTCGATCACGTCGATACCCGAGACGATCGGTCCCTCGCGTTCCCCGAGCAGCAGCTCGCGGTCTACCGGGTACGACTCGAAGGCAACGGACGTGTCAAACACGGCACCGCGACCGACCTCAGCTGCGAGCGTCGACAGTTCGACGTGATGGTGGTCCAGGAGTCGAGCCTGCTCGGTGTGCAGCCGGACCAGTGCGGACTCCACACTCTCGTCGGGATTCCAGCGCACCCTGGTGGGAATGGTGTTGATGCACAACCCGATCATCGACTCCACTCCGTCGAGTTCAGGTGCCCGTCCTGAGACCGTCGAACCGAAGACAACGTCACGCCTGGATATCCGCGCTCCGAGGACCAGTCCCCACGCAAGCATGACCATGGTGTTCACCGTGACTCCGATGCCGCGCGCGGCGGATACGATGCGTGCGGTGGTGACCTCGTCGAGGTCGGCCGTTGTGTCATCGGACCGCGAATCGATGTGGTGAGTGCGTGCCGTCGGGGCGATCAAGGTCGGCTCGTCGGCACCCTGCAACGCGGTGCGCCATGCGCGCAGCGAATCCTCCCGGTCTATGGTGCCGAGCCACCGCAGATAGTCTCGGAAGGGCTGCGGCGACGGCGCCGACGCATCGTCGCGCGCGTAGCAGGTGAGGAGGTCGGTGAGCAGGAGCGGCATCGACCAGCCGTCAAGAAGAATGTGATGCGCGGTGAGCACAAGTCGCCGACGATCGGGGCCCATGGTAACCAAGGTGAATGCAATCGCGGGCGGTGCAGTCAGGTCGATGCTGTCGGCGCGGCGGTCGTCGACGGCACGCGCGAAAGCATTTTCGGGCTGATACTCCGAGCTGAGATCGACTTCGGTCCACGGAACCTCGGCGTCGCCCAACACGACCTGCGCCGACTGCCCGGATACTGTGACGACGAAGGCTGCGCGCAAGTTCTCGTGGCGGTCGAGGATGGCCCCCGCCGCGCGATGCAGTCGCTCGTGGTCGAGTGGGCCCGCCAGTTCGACGATGGATTGCACCGTGTAGTTGTCGACGGTCTGCGCGACCGAGGAGTGGAACATCAGTCCACTCTGCAGCGGGGCCAGGGGCCAGATGTCCGAGACTGACGGGTACCGCTCGGTGATGTCGTCGATATCGCTCTGCAACAACGTGATCAGAGGAAAGTCCGACGGGGTGTGCCCTCCGGCTGCTCCGGACTCGATGTGGGTCGCCATCCCGACGAGAGCGTGTTCGAAGAGATCGGCAAATTGCTGGGCCTCTTCCCGTCCGAGAAGTTCGCCGGCATACCCGATCCGGATTCGCAGGCTTCCGTCGTCGACGATTGCGTCGATTCCGATCACCGAGTCGGCAGGCATGTCCTCGTCGGGCCGGGGTGAGAGTTCACCGAAGCGATTCACCGGTGCCCACGCACCCTCGTCGGGACGCGTGACTTGTCCGAGATAGTTGAAGACGATTTGCGGCCGAACGCAGAACTGCCCCGGGTTCGCGGACTCCAGAATGCCGAAACCTATTCCGTTGTCGGGTACTTCGGAGACGCTCTCCTTGGCTGCCCTCAGTGCGTCACCCGCTGCTGATCCACCGCGGCACGCATCGTCGATATCGACGTCGGTGAGGTCGACCCGAATGGGGAAGACGCTGGTGAACCATCCGACCGTGCGGGAGGTGTCGGCGCCGGGCAGAACGGAGTCCTCGCGTCCGTGTCCCTCCATCGCGATCAGGGTGGACGGCGCGTCGACTCCACGGTGAGCACGCCACGAGCGCATCGCGACCGCCAGCGCACCGAGTAGCGCGTCGTGGGAGTGGCCGTGGTAGATCGCAGCGCCGCGGCGCACGAGAGAATCGGTGACCGCGTCGTCCAGAACGAGATTCACATACTCTGTGCCGGAGACGAAGTCGATCGTCGGATCCAGTGCACGCCTGCCGAGAAGAGGGTCGCCCCCGTCGAGGATTCTTCGCCACGTCGCACGTTGCGCGGTGAAAGCGGGCGTACCGGCCAGACCGGCGAGTCCACGAGCCCAGCGTCGCATCGACGTTCCCACGGGAGGCAGCGCGGCGACTCGTCCTGCGGACACGTCCTGCCAGGCGTGAATCAGGTCGGCGACGACGATGCGCCAGGACACGCCGTCTATCGCGATGTGGTGAACGAGTATGAGCAGTCGTCCCGGTCGCGCGTCGGATGAGTCCAGCCACAGCATACGAAGTACGGACCCCGTTGCCGGATCGAGTCCGTCGGCGAGGCCGTCGATCTCGGCGTCGACGGAAGTGGCGTCGAGCAGAACCCGGGTCAGGACCTGATCGACGTCGACGGACCCGGGCGCGCGGGCTTCGAGAACCCAGTTCTCGCCCGATCGTGACAATCGTGCACGCAGCATGTCGTGTCGATCCACGACGGCGGCTACCGTGGCGACGATGCCGGATCGAGTGATTCCGATCGGAAGTTCGAGCAGCATGGATTGACTGAAACGGTCGAAACGTCCTCCGCGCATGACCAATCGACGGGTCATCGGGGTGAGATCGATACTGCCGACACCTCCGCCCGGAAGCTCCTCGAGATTGCCGGTGTCGGCATCACCGCGTCGAGCGACGCGGGCGATACGGGCGACGGTCTTGTTCTCGAAAACCTCACGCGCCGACAGGTGCAACCCTCGTTCTGCGAGAAGAGTGACGAACCGGATCGACATGATGCTGTCGCCGCCGAGCACGAAGAAATCATCGTCACGGCCGATGGGATCGTCGGTGGCCAGAACCTCGGCGAACGCCGCCGCGACAGTGTTCTCGACGTCGGTGACAGGTGCCGCGTGCACCAGGGGCGACACCGCGGTCGGCGTGGGGAGTGCGCGCCGATCCACCTTGCCCGACGGCGTCGTCGGCAGTGCGGTGAGCGTCATGATGCGAGCCGGGAGCATGTAGCTCGGAAGTGATTGCGATAGTCCGGCGCCGAGCGCATCCACGTTCAGCTCGGTGCCGGTGACGTAGGAGACGAGGATACTGCCCTCGCACAATACTGTCACGGCCTCGCGTACTCCCGGCTGCAGGCGTAGCGCCGCGTCGATCTCGCCGAGCTCGACACGTACTCCGCGCACCTTGACCTGGAAGTCGCTACGGCCGACATACTCGAGTCGGCGGTCGGTGTTCCATCGCACACGGTCGCCGGTGCGGTACATTCGTCCGCCGCCGCCGAGTGCCACGAACCGCTCGGCGGTCGCCCCCGCTCGCCCCACGTACCCGCGCGCCAAGGCGGGCCCGGACAGATAGAGTTCGCCCACTACCCCGACCGGAACCTCGCGCAACCTCGAATCGAGCACGTAAACAGTGGTTCCGACGATGGGAGTTCCGATGGACACCGGGCTCTCGGCACCGAGAGCCGTGGTGCCCGTCGCCCAGATGGTCGCTTCGGTGGGACCGTAGTCGTTGTAGAGCGATCGACCGGGAGCCCAGGCGCTCACGTGCGCCGGAGTGCACTCCTCGCCGACGGTGATCACGACGCGGAGAGCACCCAGCTCCCTCGGCTCCATCGAACTCAGGACGCTCGGGGTGAGTACAGCGTGCGTGATCTGGGCGTCGGAGATCAAGCGGCGCAGGGGTTCGGCGGCATAGGTGTCGCGCGGAGCGATGAAGAGCCGGGCGGAGAGCGACGCCGCGAGAAGTAGTTCGGCAACGGACGCGTCGAATGTCGGAGATGCGACGGCCAGCACCGTAGCGGTGCCGGCGGGGCCCTCGGCTTCCCACCGCGAACGCTGTTGCTCGACGAAGGAGGACAGGCCGCGGTGCGTGACCGCAACACCTTTCGGCCGACCGGTGGAGCCGGAGGTGTAGATGACATACGCCACATCGTCGGCTCGAAGTGGTGCGATGCGGACGCGATCGGTGACGGTTCCGGACGGTTCGGTGTCGTCGGTGTCGGGTGTCGTCCATCGTACGTGGTGGCCGGGAAGCGCGCCGGATCGTGTAATACCCAGCGTCACCCCGCATTCGGAGAGAATGGCGGAGAGGCGTTCGGGCGGCTGGTCGGGATCGAGAGGCAGGAAAGCGGCACCGGACTTCGCCACCGCCCACACTGCGACGATATAGTCGATCGACCGAGGCAGAGCAACGGCCACTACGGAACCCGGGCGTGCGCCACCGGTGATCAGCCTGCGTGCGAGACGATTCGACCACTGATCGAGCTCGGCGCCATCGACGGTTTCGTCCTCGAACGTGACAGAGGTGGTGGCACGCGCCAGGAGATCGGGGAGAGAACTGAACGTAGCCGTCGGTCCACCGCACCGAGGGACAGGTTCAGCCCGGTCCGCGCCGTCGCGAATGTCGATCGCGGCTGTCGGGGTCGAACCGGGATCGCGGAGAAAGTGGTCCATGATCCGGGTCAGTCGACGTCCGTGGCGCGCGATCTCGGCCTCGTCGTATCGGTTGGAATTCCACTGAATGTCCACGTGCATGGGAACTCGTTCGGTGCCGGGGTAGATGTTGACCGCGACGTCGTGAATGGGGCCGGAGGACAGAATCTCCACCGGCGCAGGCGTTCCACCGAAATCGAGCGGAACGACGAACGGCATCACGTTGACGAGCGGTCCGAAGAAGACGCCGAACCTGCGTGCCTCGACGTCGACGATTCGGTCCCAGTCCTGGAATCGCTGGTGGCGCAGTGCAGCGGTGATCTGGATGCGCACGGCGTCGATCAAATCGGACACAGTGCAGGTATCGGTCACATGTATTTTCATCGGGAGTACGTTGGCCAGCATGCCGCCCGTCGAACGCAGGAATGCGGTGGTCCGCCCGGAAACCGGCAGTCCGAGAACGATATCAGTCGAATCGGTGATCCTGGACAGGTACAGAGCGAAGGCGGCGATCAATGCGGCGGCATCGGGATTCTCGGGCAACGCGGATCCCTCCCATTGCGCTCGCATGGCCCGAGGTTGTGCCGGCGCACCGACCGGGCGCGTCGATACGGTCGAGAATCCGATGTTGTCGCCGAGGTAGCTCTGCCAGTGTTCGAGGTCCTTCGCGTGACGGCTCGAAGCGCGGTACTTCGTTTCGATCGACTCCAGTGTCAGAATGTCGTCCGCATCAGGCACCCGCCCGGTGCTTTCTCGACTGGAGTAGATATCGGCAATGCGCCGGATCAGATTGAACGCACCGAAGCCGTCGAGGATCAGGTGGTGTGCACGCAGGTAGAGGAAGGTGCGGTCTCCAGGCAGCCGAAGCAGGGCGATCCTGAGCAGCCGGTCGTCGGACAGGGCAATCGGAGTGGCGAACTCGGACTGCATCCACGCGTGGGCACGGTCGACTGCGTCGCCGTGAGTCCGCAGGTCGATGATGTCGATGACGTACGGAGCGTCGGCGTCCACGGTGATCTTCGGCTCGCCGTCCGGGTCCACGACTCGGAGTTGGGTGAGGCCGTTCTCGATTCGCGCCGCATGCAACGCATCCCTGAGATCGTCTACCTCCGTGAGGCCCTCGATGTCGAGATAGAGGGCGACGGTGAACGCGGTGTCGGGAGCTAGGCGCTGGGCCAACCAGAGTGAACGCTGCGCGGCCGAGAGTGCGACTGATTCGCGCTCGTTGTAATGCGGTTCGATCACAGAGCGCGCACCGTGTTCTTTGCTGGTTTCACGGACTCACGGTACTGAATATGGCAATTAACCGCACCTAGTCCCGGTTACTTTGTGAAGGATAACTGCCGCATCGGAATCCTGCTGTCACGAAGCATCGGTCACGAGCATGGCCCGCAAACAGAGCCCTACGCTGACCGGAATCGGTCGTAGCTCAGGGCCAGCAGATCCCGATCCGGCCGCTGAGCCCTGACGGACGGCAGCACCATCAGTTTTTGATCGTGACGCTCCTTGAGCCCGTATTGCAGCATGGGGCCGTCGATCTCGTCGAGCAGATCGGCCCGAATCTTGACGATGTAGTCCGGGGATACCCCCATGATGTGGGCGTCATAGGCAGCGTGGTGGATCTTGCACATCGCCAAACCGTTGCGCACAGTCGGGATTCCGGCCTCGTCGGAGTCCGGAACGATGTGTGCGGCGTCGAGCAACTGGCCGTGCGCGAGAGAACAGACAGCACAACGGGTCTCGTATGCACGCATGACGGTCGCCCGAAACACCGGCTGATGCAGTCGGCGCTTGCTCTCCGCCATCACATAGCGTCGAAGCTGGCTTTCCGCAGGTGAGGTGGCGTCGACGAGTCCTCGAATCGCACCGGGAATGATGACGAACTGATGCTGTTCCGGTTCCTCAGCCAGTAGGTAGACCGGAAAGATCGGCTGATACATCGCAACACCGACCCCGAAGAACCAGATCAGCGGCAACTCCAGCTCCATCGCAGCCCGCAGCGCCCTGTTCTCCGGATGATCGAGATCCTCACCTCGCCACTTGTAGCGCAGCAGTCCGTCGTCACCCATCTCGTCCTCGTACGGACGCTTGGCGCCGTCGGGGCGATACACGGTCCGGATGGACAGAGCCGCCGCCAGCTCCTTGGGCTTGCGAATACCGCGTTGCGGATCCATCAATCGAAAATGCTGGTCGTCGAAGGTGAAGTCGAGCAGGTCCGTGGAGCTGATCGACTCCAATCCGTCGCTGGTCCTCAGCTTGAGCCACTCCATAGCGGAATCGCGAAGCCGTGTGTCGAGATCATCGGACACGCGACACCGCGCTGATACCCGCACTGCTCATGACCGACATTGTGCCTCATGCGGTCGGGCGAGCTGCCTCGTTTCCCTGGGCAGCCGAAACGACGAGATTGCTTGCCGGGAGGGCTTCCCCGGACTTGACTGCCTCGGTCCAATCGGCAGTCGTAGCGACGGCGGCGAAGTTGGAGTGCAGAAGCACCATCAGCGTCTCGTGCACTTGCCGAGCAGATACCGAGCCCGCCTCGTTCGACAGGTTGATTGCGCCGGTGGCGTCTGAGAGTACTTCCACCGACAGTTCGAGGGCCTCGGCGTCGGCGGAGGTGGCGAGGTCGCAGTTGTTGGTCATGAAACCGACAATGGTGACGGTGTCGACGCCCTGTGCCTTCAACCAGACGGCGACGTCGGTGCCGGCGAACACACTGCTGTACTGCTTCTCCACGCGCTTCCAGGATGGTTGGAGCTGAGCTTCGATGTCGGGGTGCAATTCGTACGTCGGAGTGCCCTTCACGAATGCCGGAGCCCCCGCGGGCATCTCGTGCTGCACGATGACGACGGGCAGATCCTGCGCAGCGGCCACGTCGAGTGCGTTGACGATATTCGCGAGTGACTCGTTCCGAGGTGGGTACTGAATCTGAAGAACGCCGTCGAAGTATTCCTGCTGGACGTCGATGACTATGAGTGCGCGGTGCGGTGTGGTCATGTCGATTTCTCCTCGATGGTGGTGCGATCTGCTTTCCATCATTCGTCCCCGGTGTTGCATCCACGAGTGGCACGGATGCATACTTTCGATGAGTTTGCGCCAACATCGGAGGTCTCGTGAAGATCGCGCTGTATGCCTTCGACAGCATCACCATGTTTCATCTCGCTGCACCACTGATGGTGTTCGGTGAGGTGACCCGCCTGGGTCTTGCCTCTGATTGGAAGACGCAGCTGTGGTCCGATCAGGCGGGCTCGGTCAGAACGATGGAGGGCTACACCCTCGGTGACATCGCGGGGCCCGCCGCCGTCGAGTGGGCCGATATCGTCATCGTCCCATCGTGGCCGGATGCACTGCCACCGATCGGCGACGCTCTGAGGGGACAGCTCCGCACGGCGCATCGGAGGGGCGCGGAGGTCGCGGGGCTCTGCCTCGGCGCCTTCCCGATCGCCGACACCGGATTGCTCGAAGGCCGCGCCGCCGTCACGCATTGGACCAAGATGGCCGATCTCCGCGAGCGCAACGCCCAGGCCAACGTCGACGAATCCGTGCTCTACATCGACCACGGTGACGTCATGACCTCGGCTGGAACGGCATCGTCGATCGACTCGTGCCTGCACATCGTCCGCAAGCACCTCGGTTCCGCGGCGGCCACCCGCATCGCCCGAAGCCTGGTCGTCGCACCGCACCGAGACGGCGGGCAGGCACAGTACATCGAACGCCCGCTGACAAAAGCCGCCGAAGACACCGCCATCACCGACGTCATGCAATGGGCCCTCGGAAGACTCCACGAGCCGCTGTCGATCGAGCGGCTCGCCGAGCAGGCGCGGATGAGCCGTCGAAGTTTCATCAGGCAGTTCCAGCGTGCTACCGGCGCAACCCCAGCGCGATGGGTGCTCGAGCAAAGACTGAACGAGGCGCGAAGCCTCCTCGAGACGACCGACCAGAGCATCGAGAGAATATCGGACGCTTGCGGTTTCGGAAGCGCAACAACGTTCCGTCAGAATTTCACGTCCGCGTTCGGGGTGAATCCGACGGCGTACAGGAGGCAGTTCGCGCACGCGTGACACCGGCGTGCGGAGGCAACGCAGGCTCTGTCGTCATCTAGTCACTGGATATTCGTTCTGAGCGCGCCACTCCCCCACCGAACTCGGATCCGACTGTCGCCTGCCGACTGCTCAGAATCCGCATTGGCGGAACTGGCAGAGCAGTCGGCGACGCGTATCTCGCGCGCGGCGACGTCGGCGGGTTCGGACATCCTCAACCGAGCGGTCAGCAACTCGAACTCACGACCTGACGCAACCGCACCTCAGGATGATCGCTTCAGCATGTCGGTGCCCGTAGCCACGGCGACCATCCCCAGCACGAACACCAGCGCACCTACGACCACGTTCGACCAGATCATCGCGGTACTGGTGGTCACGTCTGCGACAACCCAGGGGGCCACGATCATCCAGACACCGAGTAGCGGTGCGATGAAACTCATGCCGTGAGTTCGGCCGTAGGCCGAACCGAACGCGGCCGCCAACAGCGCGATCGCAATACCTGCAATCAGGTTGGGCACAGCCAGGGCCTGGTCGGCGAAGCCGATGATCCAGGCGGACCCCGCCGCGTACAACCCCGCCATCATCATCACACCGTCCGCAACCTGAACGGTGGGCTTTTCTGCTGCCTGGTCGTAGCGCTCGCGAAGCGCCATAATATCCGGGTGCGTGTGCATCGTGGAATGCGTCGATGACGACATGGTGATCAGCTCCTCGGGTAGAGGGAAGGCAATCCGGCCTATCCCGGCGGTAAAATCATTGGGTGCAAACGCCTTTCGACGTGTAGACGGTGTGGTCAGTCGGTCTTTTCGCCGTCAGCAGTTGCCTCGGCGTCGGCGTCGGGTTTGGTGTCGGCCTCGGCATTGGCGGCGTCGCCGTTGGTCTTCTTGATTTCGATGTGCTTCTCCGCTGTAGGAGAGTCGGTCACCGGCATCGTGATACTCAGGACACCATCGGTGTAGGAGGCGTCGATCTCGTCTTCCTGTGCGCCGACGGGTAGCGGCATGGACCGATAGAAGCTGCCGTAGTGGAACTCGGACCGGGTGCCTTCACGCCGCTCTTCGGTGCGTTCGGCCTTTATCGTCAATTGTCCGTCGCGGACGCTGATGTCGACGTCCTTGTCCGGGTCCATCCCGGGTAGTTCGGCACGCAAGGTGTAGCGGCCTTTGTCGAGGTGTTCCTCGACGCGGATCATCTGACCGTCGAGTGAGGCCCCGGGGGCAATCTCCTCGAACCTGTTCATCAAATCCGACCAGAACGGCTGTGTCATCCAAGACTGGCGAGGGCGGCGGGGGGACAGAGTGCTCATCGTTGGCTCCAAGCGTGAGGGTTCATCAGTGGCGACCCTTCCGATTCCACTCCGCATCCGCTCCCCCAGGTAGGGTCGACAGTCCTCATTTGAAGGACCACTTGCTCCTGAAAGCGAATCGCATACGTTTCCGTCCCCAATTCAAGCCGAACCCGACTGTCTGGTTTGGCCGGACATGTCGAGATTATTCGCTGCAACGGGGCGTCGAAGGCAATGATGAGCGTGTGACTCTGTGGATAATTGCAGCCTCGATCGAGCTCGCCGTGATCATCGGGCTCGGTGTATGGATCATCGTCTCGCGCCGACAGCTCACCGGAGCACGGCGCGCACTCGAGCGCGCCCGCAACAACACACCTGGTCGACGTCTGCGACGTGGCGTGGCCCCGCTAGCGATCAGAACGGTCTTCCATACGGCTGACTCTTTGCTCAACAAGGGTATCGGCGCGACCGTGCGCAACTCCGTGGAGGACTTGGCGGGCTGGGCCAGGGTCGAACGGCCTGACCTCGCCAGAATGACCGCCGACGGTGACATCGTCGTCATGTTCTCGGACATCGAAGGATCCACCGCACGCAACGAGGAAATGGGAGACCGGGGCTGGTTGAAGCTGCTCGAACGGCACAACAGGCTGATCACCAAGCAGGTCGAAATCCATGGCGGACACGTCGTCAAGAATCAGGGCGACGGCTTCATGATCGCGTTCTCCGACCCGGCAAAGGCTGTGCGATGCGGGATTCGCGTGCAACAGGCTCTGGCGGACAAACCCGATCGCTGGAACAACATTCGGGTGCGCATGGGCGTCCACGTGGGCAGCTCGGTAAGGCGGGGCGACGATCTCTTCGGGCTCAATGTCGCCATGGCCGCGCGCGTCGCGGGCCAGGCCGAGGGTGGCGAAATTCTGGTCAGCGAACCGGTTCGAGACGCACTCGGCGAGGCCTACGACATCTCGCTGGGCACTCCGCGCGAGGTTGCACTCAAGGGTATGAAAGGCCAATTTCAGTTGTATCCGGTGGAGCTGCCCGCGCTGAAGACTGCAGACACTGTGGAGCAGCTGGATTGAGCAGTACTCCGGGTGCGCTTGGTCCGTTCATGCGGTAGACGGACCCCTCTATGTGAGCGGAAATGCATAGCGGGCTATGCATTTCCGCTCACATGCGCCGAAGGCGCCTACTTCTGAACCGACTCCAACGCGTCGTTGAACGTCTTGCTGGGGCGCATGACGGCGGCGGTGGCTTCGGGGTCCGGGTAGTAGTAGCCACCGATGTCGACCGGCTTGCCCTGCGCGTTGTTCATTTCCTTGACGATCGTTTCTTCGTTCTCGGCCAACGTCTTCGCCAGACCGGCGAAATGCTTGGCCAATTCCTCGTCCTCGGTCTGGTTGGCAAGTTCCTGCGCCCAGTACATCGCGAGGTAGAACTGGCTGCCTCGGTTGTCGAGTTCGCCTGTCGAACGCGAGGGTCCCTTGCTGTTCTCGAGGAGCTTGCCGGTCGCCGCGTCCAGAGCATTCGCGAGCAGAGTCGTCTTGGTGCTCTCGGTCTTGCGGCCGAGGTCTTCGAGGCTGACTGCGAGCGCCAGGTATTCACCGAGCGAATCCCAACGGAGGTGGTTTTCCTCGATCAGCTGCTTGACGTGCTTGGGTGCAGATCCGCCTGCACCGGTCTCGTACAGTCCGCCGCCGGCCATGAGCGGCACGACCGAGAGCATCTTGGCGCTGGTGCCGAGTTCGAGGATCGGGAACAGGTCGGTGAGGTAGTCACGCAGAATGTTGCCGGTTGCGGAGATGGTGTCGAGCCCGCGGACCAGACGCTCCATCGTGTACCGAATCGCGCGAACCTGCGACATGATCTGGATGTCCAGACCTTCGGTGTCGTGATCCAACAGGTAGGTGCGCACCTTACCGATCAGCTCGTTCTCGTGCGGGCGGTACGGATCGAGCCAGAAGACAACCGGCATTCCCGACTCGCGCGCGCGTCGCACAGCCAGCGCAACCCAGTCCTGAATCGGCGCGTCCTTGACGATGCACAGGCGCCAGATGTCGCCCTCTTCGACGGTCTGCGTAAGCAGCACCTCGCCGGTCGCAATATCGGTGATGTTGGCGATGCCCGCCGTCGGCACCTCGAAGGTCTTGTCGTGCGAGCCGTACTCCTCGGCCTGCTGCGCCATCAGGCCGACGTTGGGGACGGTACCCATGGTTGTCGGATCGAACTGGCCGTTCGTCTTACAGAAGTTCACCATCTCCTGGTAGATGCGGGAGAACGTCGACTCGGGGTTGACGGCCTTGGTGTCCTTCGGCCGGCCGTCGGCGCCCCACATCTTGCCGCCGGCGCGAATCATCGCGGGCATGGATGCGTCCACGATGACGTCGCTGGGCGAGTGGAAGTTCGAGATACCGCGTGCGGAGTCGACCATCGCCAGTTCCGGGCGAGTCTCGTGGCACTTGTGCAGGTCCTCGATGATCTCGTCGCGCTTGGACGCCGGAAGGGCCTCGATCTTGCTGTACAGATCCGACAGACCGTTGTTGACGTTGACGCCCAGCTCTTCGAAGAGCTCATTGTGCTTTGCGAACGCGTCCTTGTAGAACACGCGCACGGCATGACCGAACACGATCGGGTGCGAGACGCGCATCATGGTTGCCTTGACGTGGAGGGAGAGCATGACGCCTGTTTCGTAGGCATCCTGCATCTCCGCCTCGTAGAACTCGAGAAGCGCCTTCTTGCTCATGAACATGGAGTCGATGACGTCGCCGTCGGTCAGCGACACCTTTTCCTTGAGGACGATCGGCTCGCCGTCGGCGGGCAAGAGTTCCATCTTGATCTCACGGTCGCCGTCGACGACCGTCGACTTCTCGCCGTGGTAGAAATCGCCCTCACGCATGTGCGCGACGTGGGTGCGCGAGGCCATCGACCACTCGGTCATGCTGTGCGGGTGCTTACGCGCGAACTCTTTGACGGCCTTGGGTGCGCGCCGGTCCGAGTTACCCTCGCGGAGAACGGGATTGACCGCACTGCCGAGGCACTTGGTGTACCGGGTGCGGATCTCGCGTTCTTCTTCGGTCTTGGGGTTGTCGGGCAGGTCGGGAATCGCGTAGCCCTTGTCCTGCAGTTCCTTGATCGCTGCGTGCAGCTGCGGCACCGAGGCGCTGATGTTCGGGAGCTTGATGATGTTGGTCTCGGGCAGCTGCGTCAAACGTCCCAGCTCGGCCAGGTTGTCGGTGACGCGCTGGTCTTCGGTGAGGTAGTCGGGAAACTCGGCGAGGATGCGATTGGCGACGGAGATGTCACTGGACTCGACGTTGATGTCGGCCGCGCTGGCGAACGAGCGTATGACCGGCAGGAACGCGTGAGTCGCCAGCATCGGCGCCTCATCGGTCAAGGTATAGATAATGGTCGGCTGTTTCGCAGTCATGTTCGCCTTTGCCTCAGTTTCAACGTCGTCTTTTGGATGCGTCCGCCTTCACTTTAAACTTCGAACGCGAACTTGTGCGGGGTGGAGGGATATCACTCACTCGAGCCGCCGTAGTTACTCACGGGTAGCCGAACGCGCCGGCCAGAAGGCGGCCTGTATAGCCTGGTGACAAGGCCTTTCGTACGCATCCCGCCGGAACGGCAGTCAGTCCGAACAGCAGTGATGCGCACCTGATCGGTCGCCCGGCGTCGCGGTCATTCGGCAAAAGCACGACGACTCGACCGGAACGTCGGCCATGGCGACAGCAAGCTCGAGCTGCTGTTCGATGATGTGGGCCTCGTCGCTGCGATCGAGAGCAAGAAGGCACTCGTGGTACCCATGCAGCGCCCATACGTTGGACGGGTGCTGCAGGGGTCGCGGCAACGTGGCGTCGAGACCCAGATCTGCGCGGTACACCGCCGCAGCGTCCTCGACGTGACCCTGTTCCAGCAGCAAGGCGCCGTAGGCATGCCGTGTCGGTTGCATCCATCCCCACGGCTCGTCGTAGGGAAGACCGTCGTCCAGCTCGATCGACCGGCGCAACGCGTCGAAGGCTCGGTCGTAGTTGCCCTTCCGGTACTCGAGCTCACCTTCCAACATGGCACCTGCGACGGCGAGAATATCGAGACACGTGTTGTTGAACAGAGTGCGCGAGGGTGCAACCCGGGTCAATGCGGTCTTGAACAGATCGCTCTCCCGCTCAGCATGCTCGACCTGCGACGTCGCCGAGTAAGCAACCCCTTTGGCGTAATGCATCATCGCTGTGGACACGCAGTACAAGTCCGGATCCGACGGCATCTCCAACTCGATGATGTCCTGCCATCGACCGAATCTGATGTACACGTGCACCCGCATTGCGAGAAAACCCTCCAGCCAATCCGCCATCGGCGGACTTTCGACGCGAAGCAGGTCCTCTGGTATCGCCGACTCGAGCGCAGTAGCGGTGTCGATGGCAACCGCGGACTGACCGAGAAACATCGCACCGTAAATCTTGAAGTGATAATTGTGCGCACGGTAGAGCGTGTAGAAGTTCATCGGCCCTTCGCGGCTCAGAAATCTCTCGTCGGCCGCTATCGCATCGGTATTCGAGCTGACGACGCGTCGATAGTCACCGCACAGAACATCGAGATGCGTCGGCATGTGATGCAGGTGGCCGGCATCCGGAACCAGCCCGCGCAATCGATCCGCGACGACCATCGCCTGCTCGGGAGCAGAAGACATCTCCATGAGGTGGATGTACATGTGCAGCACGCCGGGGTGGACATGGCCGCCATCCGATTGAAGTGCGCGGTCGAGGACTTCCCTGGCTTCCAGCGCTCGTGAACCTGGCGCTGGTTCACCAGTGCGTAGGTCCCAGAGCTCCCACGGCGTGAGGTTCATGAGTGCATCTGCGAACAACGTCGCGACGTCCAGATCGGTCGGGTGGTTGAGATACACCGCGCGCATCGCGTTGGCGTACTCGTCGTTCCACACGGACCAGGGTTGTTCCGACGAGTCCGCTCCGACTGCAGTCTCGGACACTGGGTAGCGGTACCGCAGTGCCTCGATCAGTTCCCGTTCGACGCTCGTATGGTTGTCGTCGGCGGCTCCGGCAGCATCTTCGGCCGCTCTGTGCGTACGAGCCACGGTGGTCGTCAGCTCTGCTTCGTCGAAGAACTCCCACGGCTTGTTGTAGTTGGGACCGAGCGCGTAGGCCAGACCCCAGTACGCCATAGCGCACGTCGGGTCCTTTTCGATCGCATTCGAGAAGCACTTCGCAGCCTCTTCGTGATTGAACGCGTAGGACCACACGAGCCCGCGATCGAACCATTTCTGCGCATCCGGAACGGATGTGGTGACTTGCCGAGAGTGATTGCCCAGATCGTAGTAATCGTCCACGTTCTGCTCCATAGCCTGCGGCGTCATGGGATCGGAACTTCAATGATGGCACGCTGAGATCGAGGTTGTGCACGGTTTTCAGGCGAAAACGGTGCACAACCTCGATCTCGGCGGAGGCGGGACTAGTCCGTACGGAAACGTTTGTAATTGACCACCTCGTTGGCGACCACGAGGGCCGTGGCGAGGAACACGGTGCCGAGCAGAATCCAGAACACGAGGGTGACATCGGGAGCCCAGAGCCACATGACCGACAGTGAGGCCCCGACCAGCGACGGCACGCCGATGAAGGCGCCGAACAACACAGCGCCACCGACAAGCGCCGCAATCGCGATACGCACACCGGCGCCGACGAGGGATCGCTCACGAGTCTTACCGGTGAACAGACCAGTGATCACCCACGCGATCACCGCGACCAGCACCGCCACGAGGCCGAGCAGAATGCCGAGGGCCGGCAACGCCAGCGAACCCGGCAACGCTGTCGTCGACCCATCGAGCACCAATGTTGTGAGATTGCGCCCCACTGCAGCAATGCGCTCGGCTTCGATCTCTCCGTATCTGTTGGTAGCCAACACTATTGCCGTGTTCTCACCGGGAACGAATGCGACATAGGTGTAGTAGCCGGGCACTGCACCCGAATGCCACCACACCTCCTGTCCGTCGATGTTCTCGTGGAACAAGCCGGCGCCGTATTCCGCCCCCTGCCCCGTGTCCACCGCGGGTACGGAGGCTTCCCCGTCCTGCAACTCCCCCAGACGCCACGACGCGTACCGGCCCAACTCCTCGATGGATCCAGCCAGATAGCCGTAACCGAGCCCCGCGGAGTCGACGCCGACGTCGATCGGCTTGGCCGAGCCGAAGAACGGCACATGCCCCGGCGGAACATCCTCGGCGTACTGGGTCGGGTCGGTGATGGTGTCGGTCGCATCGGCGGGCCCCAGCACCTCACTTTCGAGGGCCTCCGCGAACGAGCCACCGGTGGATTCCTCGACCACTGCCTGCAACAGCAGGTAATTCAAGCTCGAGTACCGGAACTCACCGCGTTCGGAGACGCCGGCCGGCTGCGGAAGCGCTCCCACGAGTTCGGCTGCCGACTCCCGCCGAGTCCAATCGTCGGTGACGGTGAGATCGTGCGGGAGGCCGCTCGTATGGTGCACGAGATCGTCGACGGTGGTGGCGGGATCGGCAAGCATGTCACTGGCCTGCGGCACGATGTCGACGACGGGAGCTTCCGCGTCGATGACACCCTTTTGCTCGAGACCGAGCACGGTGGCGGCGGTCAGTTGCTTGGACACCGACCCCCAAACGAACGGGGTGCCGTCGTCGACGGGGTCACCGTTCCCGTCGATACCGGTCGATGCTCCCGCGAGCACCCCGTCGGCATCGACGATCTGCGCAGTCATGCCGGGTGCGCCGATCTCCGACGCCCAGTTGACGACGGCTTCCTGCAATTGCGTCGGCGACGGCGTTTCTGCGGTGGCAACACCGCCCATCGCTATCGCAGCGAACGCAACGCACAATCCCATCGCGAGCGCTCTCCGTGCAGCTTTCAGCATGTTGTCCGCTTCCCCCTCGGCTCGACCGGCCCACATGTTCGCATGACGGATATGTCCTTCGAGCGAGGGCAAACACCGTTAACTCCCCCGCCACCGCTGCGTTTCCTGAGCTTCGATTGCCGTTCACCGCAGGGTCGCCGGGTCCCATCGGCGCGATCGTTCGGTAACGCTCAACGATACCGAAACGAACCAGTGGGTATGCAGAGAACAACTTCAACCGCACTGCGCGGGCTGTTGGCATCCGCGGCCTCCATCGCCGTGCTGTCGACAGCCACGACTCCCGCACAGGCAGCACCGATCCCGGCGGACGCAGCGCTCGCTGTCGAACGAGCACTTCAACCTGCAGCGATGCCGATCGGGCCGAAGACAGCCGAGTCTGCATTGATCGCGCTGAGCCGGGTTGCAGACGGCATGCCGCGGTACGACTACTTCCCTCGCTCGATTCGACTCGCCGAAGGCAAGACTCAGCGCTTCCTGTACGACACCGCAGCGGCGGACTGCCTACCCAGCGGATTCGAACCGGACAACTACTCGGTGGGCATCGCCCAAGCAATCGCCGGGCCGGCCGTCGACGAGAGCTTGCCGGAGCCGGTCATCCCACCGGGGACGGTCAACGTGTTCTTCAGCGCGATGAACACCGCGATGTCTTCACCCCAGCAGGCCGACAACCTCGAAGTCGCCTGGCTCAACCTCACCACCCTGCAGTCCGGGCGCGCACCCATGTTCCAGGAACGGCCGGCGGACTATATCGTCACCCTGTCCAACACCATTGCAACCGGCAGCGGCACAGTGGTATTCGTTGTTTTCGGTAGCGTTCTCGACTACACGAGCAGAGCCCTGCCACCGTGCGAATTCGCGCCCGTCGTGGGCGTCGTACAGGCCTGAGCTCTCGCGGCCGATCGGCCAATGGCCGACCGGTGGCCATCGCGACTAGGCTCAACGGTGCAAACCGGACATCCCGAACAGAAGGCTCTTCATGGCAATCGATTACACCCGCAAACCTTCGACCCCCGCGGAACCACCGGTCAGCCTCAGCAAGGTGACGCTGTCCAAGGCGCAGCCCTCGGTCAGCCTCACCAAATCCGGTGAGAAGCAGGGCTCGATGCGCGTCAACCTGAACTGGTCGACGGGCGCTGCGGCACCGCAGCCGAAGAAGAAGGGCTTCTTCGCCAAGCTGGCGGCCGCGTCGTACGGAAGCGGTGGCGTCGACCTCGACCTCGGCTGCCTCTACGAGCTTGCCGACGGCACCAAGGGCGTCATCCAGGCCCTCGGCAACAGTTTCGGTGCGGTCGACAGAGCCCCGTACATCGCACTCGACGGCGACGACCGTTCCGGCTCGGTCACCGGCGGCGAGAACATGCACATCAACCTCGCCCGTCCCGAGTTGTTCAAGCGGATCCTCGTTTTCGCGATGATCTACGAGGGCGCACCCAACTGGGCAGCCGTTGATGGCGTCGTGACGCTCTTCCCCACCTCCGGACCACAGATCGAGGTCAAACTCGACTCGGAGAGCAACTCCGCACGAATCTGCGCAATCGCACTGCTCGAGAACGGCAAGCAGGGTTTCACCGTCACCAGGCAGGTCGAATACATCCAGGGCAGCCAGTCCGATCTCGACAAGAAATACGGCTGGGGCATGCAGTGGGCGGCCGGTAGGAAGTAGCCGGGGTTTCAGCCCCGAATTGTGGGTAGGCGGTAGATCGCCGACACGTGTCGCCTCCGAAAAGTTCCCGACCTCACGCTGGCGTGAGATTGGGATACCCTCGGCCCGTGGGGAGCGGCTGGGTATGGGTGGTGGTCTTCAACGTCATCACTGCTGCGGCATACCTGGGGATCGTATTGTTCATCGTCCGGGGCCTTCGCCGGACCGGGCAGCTGAGAAACAATCGACTGGCGCTGGCGACAGCGGCCATCTTCGTTACCTGCGCTGCGCACCATGTGCTGCACGCGGTGCACCTGCTGGCAGGATCCGACCACCATGCCTCGCATCTCGGAGGATCCGACTCCGGAGTGATCTCGATCATGCGGGAGTCGATGGGTGGCGGCATCGACATCGCGGTTACCGCGTCGACGGCGCTGGCGGGGGTCGTCTACCTCGGATTGCGTCGGTCATACGGTCCACTGCTTCGCTCGCCTGCCATGTTCGACGATGCGAGCGAGGCCCGGTACCGGCAGCTGGCAGCGAACTTGCCGCACACCATGGTGTTCTTGCTTGACCCCGACTTACGCTTCGTCCTCGTCGAGGGCGCGGATCTCGCAGCAGAGGGGTACAACAGGCGGCTGCTGGAGAAGAAGCTCCTGCGCGAGACGATGCCTCCGGACGTATACGCCGAGCTGGAACCGCACTACACGGCAGCGGTTGCCGGAAACGAGTCGTCTTTCGACTGGATCAGTTCCCGCACCGGTAAGACCTTCCAGGTCCGAGCCCGGCCGTTGCGCGATGGGTCCGATCGGATCATCGGGGCCATGGTGCTGTCCGAGGACGTCACTGCCGAGCGGGAGGCGAAGTCAGAACTGGATCGGGCCAGGGCGTTCCGTGACGCGGTGTTGACCGCCTCGCCAGACATCACCACCGTGACCGACGTGAGGACCGGCAATCTGACGTGGGCCTCACGCAGCCTCCGGTCGCTGTTGGAAGGCCCCCTTCCGGACGACTTGCCGCCCTGGCACGGACTCGACCGAGCGGACGGCACAGAAGAGGACCACCTGGAAACCGCAGTGCTGGCAGACGATGTCGACCGCCTCCGCACTGCCGACCGGCAGGCAGCATCACTGCCCGACGGTGAGAGCCTCACTACTCGATACCGAGTGCGGGGGGCCGACGGAGAGACGCGATGGCTTTCGCGCCGCAGCACACCGTTCCGCCGGGGGCCGTCAGGGAAGGTCACGGAGGTATTGTCCGTCGTCCGTGAGGTGACCGATTTCGTCGAGGCCGAGCGGGCCCTCGAACGCGCTGCGTTGCAGGATCCGCTTACGGGGCTGCCCAACCGCATGCTGCTTCTGGACCGGATCGGCTCCGCTATCGAACGTGGCGAGCTAGCCGGTGCGGCCGCAGCCGTACTGTTCTGCGACCTGGACGGTTTCAAGCGCGTCAACGACACCGGCGGGCACGACGCTGGTGACGCGGTGCTCGTCGAGGTCGCCCACCGCCTGCACTCTGTGTTGCGGGCGAACGACTCGATCGCGCGGGTCGGGGGCGACGAATTCGTACTCGTCGTCGATGCAATGCCCGCCGAGCACGACTCCTCCTCGGGAACGAGTGTCGGCGTGGCAGAGAAAGTCGCCCAACGCATCCGAGAGGTGTTGGCCGCACCGATAGAGCACCGCGGCCGCCAGTACGTGGTGTCAGCGAGCATCGGAATAGTACTGGCGCGCAAGGGAACCAGCGCACAGGAGGTGCTACGGGACGCTGACTCCGCAATGTACCGCGCCAAACAGCTCGGCAAAGACAGAATCGAACTGTTCGACGATGCCCTGCGCGCGAACGCACTCGAACGCGCCCACATCGAGCAGACCCTGCGGGAAGCCCTCGATTCCGATGGCAATGGCACAGCGACCCTCAGCGTGGTCTTTCAACCGATACACCAGCTCGACAGCGGTCGGTTGGTCAGCTTCGAAGCTCTGAGTCGCTTGCAGGACGCGAGCGGTGCGGAGATAACACCCGAGCGCTTCATCCCGGTCGCCGAGGACACGGGACTCATCACTCGGCTCGGCAAGCGGGTACTCGATGACGCCCTGGCCATGCTCGTGCGGTGGCGAACAGCGCACCCGCCCACCTCCGCAAAGGACGTGCCCGTCACGGTCGCGGTCAATCTCAGCCCCCGACAGGCCCAGCATGTCGACATGTCCGCTGTGGTCGGAGCCGCCCTCGACCGACACGGGCTATCACCCGAGGACTTGGTGCTGGAGCTCACCGAGTCGGTGCTATTGGAGTCGGGCTCTTCGATGCTGCGTCAACTCGGCGAGCTGCGCGACGGTGGTGTGGGCATCGCCATCGACGACTTCGGCACCGGTTTCGCAAGCCTGCGCTACCTCGCCACCCTGCCCGTCAGCGCGGTGAAGATCGACCGGTCGTTCACCGCAACCATGACCAGTGACTCGACCAGCAGCAGCATCGTCCGAGCCATCATCGCCCTCGCCCGCGACTTGCAGCTAGGGTGCGTGGTGGAAGGAATCGAAACCACCGACCAACTCGATGCCTTGCCCGGTTCGGTTCAGGGACAGGGGTTCCTGCTGGGCCCGCCCGCAGAAACCCCGTCGAACACCTGGGAGCGGCCTGGAGTGGTTCAGGGTGCTAGCTGAGAACACAAGTTCACTAGTCGCTGATCGCGAGGGCAATCGCTTGCAGAATGTCCGCCGGCGCACGGCCGGTCTCCTCCTGATGATCGACGAGGACGAGGCCGAGGAGATTGGTGAGTCCGATGATCAAGCCGACCTCGCCGCGGGGGTCCTCGCGTATCGCCGTCATGATCTGTTCGACCGAGAACGCCGAGTCGTTGCCGTCGGCCCACGCAGTCATGACGGCAATAGCGTGACGCGTCTCGGCATGCCTGTCACTCATGAGCCGACAGCCTAACGCGCGCTGGTGCGGGGACGCCCGGGAGCCATCATTCACAGCTTCCCCATCGGCGTACAGTGTACGGTAGACTCGTCGCGTCCCCGTCAGTTTCGGCGTGGACTAACCATGCCCGGTGAAAGGTGCCCTCCCGAGATGACCCCTGCCGCGTCGAATCAAACCGAGACGAATCCAGCCGACGCACTCTCCACGATCGTCATTCGAGGTGCGCGCGAGAACAACCTGCACGAGATCGATCTGGACATTCCCAAGCGGAAGCTGGTGGTCTTCGCCGGGGTGTCCGGCTCCGGTAAGTCATCGTTGGTGTTCGACACCATCGCGGCCGAGGCCCAGCGGCAAATCAACTCGACGTTCACCGCCTTCGCGCAAACGTTTCTACCGTCGTACGGCCGCCCCGACGCCGATCTCATCGCCAATCTCTCGGCAGTCATCATCGTCGACCAGAAGCGGTTGTTCGGCGGTCCGCGCTCGACGGTCGGCACCATCACCGACATCGGCGACTGGTTGCGCATGCTGTGGTCGCGCGGGGTGAAGCCGTCGATCGGGTACGCCAACGCGTTCTCCTTCAACGACCCCGCCGGGATGTGCCTCGAATGCGAGGGCCTCGGCGAGGCCAAGGTGATCGACATGGATCAACTCGTCGACGAGTCGAAGTCGTTGCGCGAGGGCCCCTTCAAGCACCCGGACTTCGAGCCGGGCAAGTGGCCGTACCGTGTGTTCGCCGACTCCGGTTTGTTCGACCTCGACGTGCCGATCGAGCAGTACTCCACCCGTGAGCGTCACCTGTTCTTCGATGCCAAGCCCGGCGAGGTCGCGATGGTCAATCCGGACGCGATCATGAAGACCTACGAGGGCATCGTCTCGCGGTTCCGGCGCAGCTACCTGTCGAAGGACGCCGACGCCTTGAAGGGCAAGGCGAAAGCAGCGTTCGATCGCATCGTCACGCGCGGAGTCTGCGACGCATGCGGCGGAACACGCTATAACGAGACCATCCGCGACGCGACGCTCGAGGGACTCTCGCTACCCGACGCCTTCGCCATGCAGGTCTCCGAACTCGCCGACCTCATCGACACCTGGACGCTGAAGGATCTCGACGCTCCGCGCTCGGAGATCGTCACCCAATTGCGCAGACTTGTCGACCTCGGACTCGGTTACCTCAGCCTCGACCGCGCAACATCGACGCTGTCCGGCGGGGAATCGCAGCGCATCAAGATGGTTCGACACCTCGGCGCAACGCTCAACGACATGCTCTACGTCTTCGACGAACCGACCACAGGTCTGCATCCACGTGACGTACACCGCCTCGACGAGATGTTGCTTGCGTTGCGAGACAAGGGAAATACCGTGCTGGTCGTCGAACATGATCCCGAGGTGATGTCGATCGCCGACCGCATCGTCGAAATCGGACCGGGCGCAGGCAAGGCCGGCGGCACAGTCGTCTTCGAGGGCACGTTCGATGAACTCAGGACGGCCGACACACGCACCGGTACCGCGCTCCGCCGCGACAACGCCATCGTCCGAACTCCCCGGACCCCGACCTACTTCTTGCACATCGCGGGCGCGAACACACACAACTTGCAGAACGTGAGCGTCGACGTGCCGCTGGGGGTCATGACTGCCGTCACCGGGGTCGCCGGGTCCGGCAAGTCCTCTCTCATCCACGGCCACCTGCGTTCCGTGGCACCCGAGGCCGTCATCATCGACCAGTCACCCATCCGCGGGTCGCGTCGCTCCTCCCCCGCCACCTACTCCGGGCTACTCGATCCCATCCGGGCCTACTTCGCGAAGAAGACGGGCCAACCCGCGTCGCTGTTCTCGCCGAACTCCGACGGCGCATGCCCGGACTGCCAGGGCAGCGGGATCATCTTCACCGACCTGGGGTTCACCGACCCAGTGTCGAGCACGTGCGAGACGTGCCAGGGCAGACGGTTTCGCCCCGGAGCAATCCGGCATACCGTCGACGGCATCAGCATCGCGGACATCTTCGAGATGTCTGTCGAGGACGCCCAGGACTTCTTCGAGGTCAAGAAGATCCGCGACATTCTGCATCGCTGCTCCGACGTCGGTCTCGGGTATCTGTCTCTCGGCCAGAATCTTTCGTCTTTGTCGGGTGGCGAGCGTCAACGACTCAAGCTGGCAACAGAGCTCGTCGGATCATCACCGATCCTTGTTCTCGATGAACCGACGACCGGGTTGCACCCGTCGGATGTTGCGAACCTCATCGGGCTGCTGTCCGGCATGGTCGACGAGGGCCGCACTGTGATCGTGATCGAGCACAATCTCGACGTTGTCGCGGCTGCGGACTGGGTGATCGACCTCGGTCCCGACGGCGGTCACAACGGTGGCAAGGTCGTCTTCACCGGAACCGTCGACGAGTTGGTCAAGTCCGATACGCACACTGGGGTTTACCTGGCGAAAAGCCTCGGCCGGTGAGTCATTGACGCCCGATTGTCACCGAGTCGGTCAAAGCTTCCATGCGCGAACCCAATGTGGCCCACTGCGAGGCCGAGATCGTGGCCGTTACCTGCACCAGATACTGATCTACGAGGGGATGTACGACGGTGTATCGGGTGCGGCCGACCAATTGATGTTCACTGTTTCGGTAGCGCCCGCTGATGGACACGGACGGTAGGCCACAGAATTGGTCGCGATCACGGGTGATCTCGGCCCATTCGAGGAGGGCGCGCGAATCGTTGAACCCGTAGGACAGCAACTCCTCCGCATCGACCGCTCGGGACAAAGCGCCAACCAGCATCACCACATTCGGTGCGAATCCGTCGACGACACTCGTGTCGTCGAAAAACACGGCAGCGGCGTGCGGAAACATGGTTTCGGGTGCCCGGTTCCACCCGACGGGCTCAGCGAGGGCGATGTCCAGCCGAGAACACTCGTCGACGGAGGCAGTAGTCAGATCGACTTCCCGTTCAGCTAAGTACTGGCCTATCGTCCTCGGGTTGTTCACTGTGGTTTCTTCACCGCCTCGCGGGAGAGCCGCAGCCGTTCCCTCAGCGGTGGCGCGTGAAGCAGGTCTCGCGCGTCCTCGCGGGCCAACCGCTCTCTTGCCCAGGGATTCTCGTGACACCACAGAACTAAAGCCATGATGGCGTTCGGCTCAGCGCCCAGCTCGTACGCCCTCAACGCCATGGAGTCCTCGGTATCGAAACGTTTCAACTTCCGAGACGGATCGAGGCTACTGGAGACGAGTCTGATGATCGGATTGTTCACCGTCGAGTAAGCCGTGTGCACATCGTGTGTATCGACCTTGACTTCATCGACGTCCTCCCATCGGAGAAACTCCTCGGCGGACTCGGAACGAAACAACCGACGACGACGCGCCCGGCGCAGGACTCCACCGGGGTGCAGCGACAGCGACACCTCCGTTCGCGCCTGTAGCAGGCAGAAAATGATAAACGCAATCGAACCAACTGTCATGCCGAGCAAGACCAGACCACCCTCATCATTGTTGCGAGATGATGGCAGCAAGGACTCCGAGGTTCCACGGAACTGCACAACAACGGCAACCACGGCCCATACCGTCATCGCGAGAAATGCGGCAAGCAGGAGACCCGTCAACCGACGCCGGAGCTGAAGCCCAGGCCCCCGGTGCTCGTCAACGATCAACTTGACCTTGCGCCATGGCCTGTGTGGCTGAATTCCTGCCAAGGCGAAGACTGTCGAGCTGAGCAACAGCATTCCCAGCCCCATGGCCGCGCCTCCAAGAGCGGTACCCCAGTCCCGATCGTTCACTCCCGAAAAGGCCATCGCCAGCGACAACGCCCCGGCGAGCGCTATGCCGCTTGCCGACACCAACAGCACGATGCCGACACGCCTCGGCCAAAATGCTCTCCAAGTTGGAGCCACGTGCACCCTGGATTCCAGCCCCTCTTCGCTCACGTTTCTTCCCCGTCCCGCGATTCCATGCTCACCAAGCCCATTGCATACCCTTGGTGACTACATACGCAGTGAGTCCACCCAGAACCAGTCCACCTACCGCACCGGCGACAGTGCCGACACCGGGGACGACCGATCCTGCGGCGGCACCCGCTAGAACAGCTGTTCCCACACCGGCTAGCGTCCCCGCCGAATTCGTGACCACCGCTTGGGTTACATCCATGCCACCGTCGATGTCGTTCTTGATGGCAGGCACCGTACCGAGAACTGCCCCGAAGGCCCCGAATCCCCGTCCGATATTTCGGGCGACATCATCAACGGATCCGGCGGCAGCGTTCTTCAATCCCTCCGTCACCGAGGTCGTCATCCCGGAGATGATCGTCGACGCCGTTGTTGCCGGAATATCGGGTTTCCAGGTGAACTCTCCCTCCGCGTTCTCGACGAATCGACCCGGTGGATTCTCGAGCCCCAGCTTTGCCAGCTGCAAGGTGGGCTCGTCGAGCCGTCCCGCGGCTTCGGCTGCCGTCTCCGCGGCCTGGCGAAGTGCTTCCGCAATTCGAACGGACTGCTCTGCTGCCGCGTGCCGGAGGTCGCGGGCCTGCTCGCCGCGGGTCGCAGTGGCCGGCAGCAACGCAACGAGCGCATCGGCGTTCGCCACTCCTTGGTCGTTGACGTCGAAGGAACTGGAAGTTGCTGCGCTGACTTCGAACTCGACATGTTCTCTTGCAGCCTCCAACATGCGCGCCGCTGCCTCGTACGCTGCGCCGAGTACCTCGAGGTGTCCTGCGACGTGGCCCATTCGCGAACACTCTGTGACGATGCGAGCAGCAGCAGCGTTTGCGGCGTCACCACCCCACGAGTCAGCCAGAGCGTCCTGTTCTTCGAGCACACTCGCGCGCTGGCCATCGACACGCCTCACAACCTCCACGAGGGCTGCCTGCGTCGAGCGCAGCGCGTCCGGCTTCCAACTCCGTACCTGCGAGACAGTGAGGCTCATTTCGGTCCGTCCATCGACGCCAGCTTCTCGGCGAACTCGTTCTCGGCAATCTGATAGTCGTTGGCTACGCCGGCAGCGATTTCAGCAACCGAACCGAGGCGCCCGGCAAGGCCCTGAACAGCCGCCGCAACAGCAGCGGCAGACAGCGTATTGGCTTGGTCGAAGTCGGTGCCCTTGACCGCACCCTCCGAGGCCCTGAACGGTTCCAGGGCGTCGATCCCATCCAATACACCTGCCGACTGCCCGAGCATCCCCGCGAACGCACGCAGTATTGCCGGATCCACGTTCACTTCGGTGCACTCCTATCGGAAGGTCGGTCGTTCATAGATTTCGACGCGAACGGGGACGAATCGGTTCCACTTCAGGTTCAGCCGAGGTGTCACCCGGAGCAGGTAGGTTCGGGCGCTATGAGCAACGACACGTCGACCGCCATTGCCCGGGCCGCATACAAGACCCTCGAGCCCTACCACCTCGCCGCGTACTTCAACCCGCAGCTGAGGTCGGTCGGCGAGGAGACAGGGCTCGACGGCCACGCCTGGTACGTCGGTGCGCGGGCGGCTCCGATGGGGCCGTGCGCGGCCAGCGTCGTCACCTCCGCGTTCTACAACTTCAACCCCGAGCTGATCGAGCGGGTGTGGCCGCAGGCGGTCGAAGCCGGGCTGGACACCGTGTCAGATCGACGCTGGGCGATGCTCGACAACGTCCTCAGCGACGCGCTCGGCCCACTCGCAACCGATCCCGAGCTGGCCAAGATCGCCGGACGGCTCCACGAGATCAGCGAGACCGCAGTGTTCGCGGGACGTCCGCTGTCCGCGGCATGGCATTGCTCGCCCAGTCCCGAATTGCCGCACCTCGCCCTGTGGCACGCCATCGCCGTCATGAGGGAGTGGCGCGGTGACGGCCACATTGCGACCCTCGTCGACGCCGAACTGGATCCCATCGAAGCCGTCGTGTTCCACGACGCGACGCACCCCGACCCGAAGGCGCGCAAGGTGCTCGGCAAGCGGATAACGCAGCTCACTCGGCAGTGGTCGGATGAGGAATGGAACGCGGCGGCCGAGCGTTTGCAGACCCGCGGGCTGCTCACGCACTCCGAGGACGGCGAGGCACTCACAGACGAGGGAGTCGCGCTCGATGCCCATATCGAGGGCCGCACCGATGTGCTGGCCTCCTCGATCTGGCGCAACGTTTCCGACGCGGAGGAGCTGATCACCAGCGCGCGCCCCTACGTCAAGGCAGTCCTCACCTCGGGGATTCTGCCGGGCACGAAGAAGCGCTGAAGATTTTTCTGTCCGGCGGGAATTGATACGCCTCCGAGCACGTTAGTTGAGTCGAAGTCGCTCAATCTTCCGTAGGAGGAACTCAATGCCGGCATTCCTGGGACCCGAGGGCCCGCGTCGCATCGACATCAGTCGCCTGATGAGCAGGTCGACCCAATCGCTCATCGGCGATGCAGCCACGTTTGCTGCCGGTCGCGGCGACGCCGAGCTCGACGCGCTGCATGTGCTGCACGTCATGGCGCAGCACGACCCCACCCGCAGCCTCATGCAGCGCGCGGGCGTCCAGTCCCCCGCCGTGGTCGATGCCGTGGAGCTGAGGCTCCCGCAATCGCGCGCGGGCGCTGCAGTCAACGCCACCGTGCTCAGCAGCACCCTCAAGACCGCGATTCTCGAAGCTCATCACATCGCCCAAACGTTGGGCTCCACATACATCGACCCCGAGCACCTGTTTCTGGCATTCGCTGCCGATCAGGACCACATCGCCGGCCGTCTGCTCACGTCCGAAGGGATCACCCCGGACGGGTTGCAGACTGCGATCAAGGGCGGCTCGGTCGAACCCAAGTCCGACTCAGGCACGCCGACGCTCGACAAGTACGGCGTCGACCTGACCGGACGCGCACGCGAGGGTGGCGTCGACCCCGTCATCGGACGCGCCGACGAGATCGCGCAAACCATCGAGATCCTCTCGCGCCGCACCAAGAACAACCCCGTTCTGGTCGGCGAAGCCGGCGTCGGCAAGACGGCCGTCGTCGAGGGCCTCGCCCAACGCATCGTCGACGGGGATGTACCGGATCGCCTGCTGAACAAGCGAATAGTTCAGCTCGACCTCTCGTCGATGGTCGCCGGCACTCGGTACCGCGGCGACTTCGAAGAACGCCTCACCAAGGTGATCGACGAAATCTCGGCCAACAAGGACGAGTTGATTGTCTTCATCGATGAGGTCCACACCATCGCCGGTGCGGGCGGAGGCGCAGAGGGAGCAATGGACGCCGGCAACATCCTCAAGCCCAAGCTGGCTCGCGGTGAGCTGCACATCGTCGGTGCGACCACGCAGGACGAGTACCGCACCAACATCGAGAAAGACCCCGCTCTCGAACGCCGGTTCCAGCCGGTCACGGTCCCCGAGCCCAGCATCAGCGACGCGAAAGCAATACTCACGGGTCTGCGGAGTCGCTACGAGGAGCACCACGGCGTCCGCTACACCGACGAGGCGATCGACGCGGCCGTCGAGTTGTCCGATCGCTACATCGGCGACCGATTCCTGCCTGACAAGGCCATCGACCTCATCGATCAGGCGGGCGCGCGAAAGCAGCTGAGCCGCCCGTCGGTGGATGTCGAGGCCATCGAAAAGCAGCGCGCGGCACTCGATGCCGAGAAGGAACAAGCAATCGCGCAAGAGGACTACGAGCGTGCGTCGCAATTGCGCGACGAGTCCGCGAAGCTCCAGGCCCGCCTGACCGGCACCGCTACCGAGCAAGTCACGCTGGAGGTGACTGCCGAGGACATCGCCGGCGTGGTTTCTCGCGCGACGGGCATCCCCGCCAGCCAGATGACACAGGAGGAGAAGGAACGCCTGCGTCGACTGGAGTCGGAGTTGCACGAGCGCGTCGTCGGCCAGGACGAAGCCGTCGAGGCCATCGCCCGCGCGGTACGCCGCAGCCGGACCGGCATGAGCGATCCCGACCGTCCAGTCGGCAGCTTCCTGTTCCTCGGCCCGACCGGCGTCGGCAAGACCGAGCTCGCAAAAGCCCTCGCTGCATCGCTTTTCGGTGACGAGAAGAAAATGCTCCGCGTGGACATGAGCGAGTTCGGCGAGCGGCACACGGTAAGCCGGCTGGTCGGTGCACCTCCGGGGTATGTCGGATACGGCGAGGCAGGCCAGCTGACCGAACAGGTTCGGCGCAACCCGTACTCGGTGGTGCTGCTCGACGAGATCGAAAAGGCTCACCCGGATGTGTTCGACACGCTTCTGCAGGTGCTCGACGACGGACGGCTCACCGACGGGCAAGGCCGCACGGTGAATTTCCGCAACACAGTGGTGATCATGACGAGCAACCTCGGCTCGGACATCATCTCGAGCAAGTCGGGCGGTCTCGGCTTCACGACAGGCGACGCCGACGACAAACCACTGCGGGACCGCGTGATGGGACGGCTACGGGAGGCTATGCGACCCGAGTTCCTCAACCGAATCGACGAGATCGTGGTGTTCCGAAAGCTCGACACCGAGCAGCTGCACCGCATCACCGACCTGATGCTCGAGGAGAGCCGCGAGCGCCTGTCGGCGAAGGGCATCGAGATCACCTTCAGTGACTCTGCGGTCGATTGGCTGGCGGCGAACGGTCACCAACCCGAGTTCGGCGCTAGGCCGCTGCGTCGCTCTATACAGCGTGCACTCGACGACCGAATCGCCGACTTGCTGCTCGACGACATCCTCATCGAGGGCGGCAAGGTCGCCGTCGACGTCGCCGACGACGAACTGGCCCTGAGCGTCAGCTGACACGGCTCCGCCGCATGAACTCCCCGCACGCCATACGTGCGGGGAGTTCATGGATTCAGAGCTCGAGCGCGCACTGCCATACTGTGGCGATGATCTTGGAGCACGCACTGCTGCACGTTGCACCCTCCCGATCCGACGAGTTCGAAACCGCCTTCGCGGAAGCCAAGTCGATCATCTCGTCGATGCCGGGCTTCGTGTCGTTGAGGCTCTCGCGCGGGATAGAGCGCCCCGACGTCTACCTTCTACTGGTCGAGTGGATGACGCTCGAGGACCACACCGAAGGATTTCGGCAGTCCAACGAGTACCTGCAGTGGAAAAAGTTGCTGCACCACTTCTACGATCCATTTCCGATCGTCGAGCACTTCTCGCCGGTCCTCGACGGTTCGTAGGGTCTGCAAACTCCCCCGCTGGAACCCCGGCTGGCGATATGTTCGACCACGACCCCCTCATCGTCGAAGGAGCAATCCGTGGCCAACGCATCGTCGTACGTTTCCATGCAGGACGAGCTGAGGATCAGCACTTACACGTGGCCCACTACGGCCGAGCCTGCGCGCGGAGTGGTTCAGATCGCGCACGGATTGGCCGAACACGGCAGCCGCTATGCTCGCTTCGCCGGGGCGCTGAACAGCGCCGGCTTCCATGTCATCGCCTCCGACCACCGCGGACACGGTTCGTCGATCACCGACACACCGGGCGATTTCGGCGCACAAGGATTTGCCGCGTTGTGGTCGGACATCGAACAACTTGGGGAGTCACTACGGTTGGACCACCCGAACCTGCCACTGTTCCTGTTTGCTCACTCGATGGGATCTTTTGCTGCGCAACATGTTCTGATCGAACGCTCTGATCTGTACGACGGGGTCGTCCTGTCCGGATCGACGACGCTCGACGTCCTGGCAGCGAACATGGCCGACGCCCCCGCGGGAGACCTCAGCGTCTTCAACAACGCGTTCGAGCACCGCACCGGCTACGAGTGGCTCTCCCGCGACGAGGCAGAGGTCGACGCCTATGTTGCCGACCCGCTGTGTGGATTCGATCTTCCCGACAGCACGGTGCCCGCGCTGTTCACCGGTGCGGACGATCTCGCCGACCCGAGGAAGCTCGGAGAGATCCGCTCGGACCTGCCGTTGCTCCTGACCTCGGGATCAGATGACCCGCTGGCCGACGGTGGGCAGCTCATCGAACTGCTGGCTTCCCGGTACCGCGAAGCAGGGCTGAGCGAGGTCACCGTCAAGATCTACCCCGGAGCCCGGCACGAAATCGTCAACGAAACCAACCGCGACGAGGTCACCTCCGACATCATCGATTGGCTGACCGACCGACTCGGCTGAGCTACCGGCGTCGCAAATTCACCGGCTGCCCGTCCTCAGGAAAGGGCAGGGAGGTGAAGTTCAGTGGCGCAACGTAATTCGCCGGGACGGACCAGTCGAACTTCAGCAGCAGGTGGTGCATGATCGTCTTGATCTCGGCGCCCGCGAAGAACATGCCGATGCACTTGTGGACGCCACCGCCGAACGGCTCCCACGCGTAGCGATGCACCTTGTCCTCGCGGCGGTCCGAGGCGAACCTGCCGGGGTCGAACGCCTCGGGGTCGGGCCAGTACTCGGACATGTGATGGGTGAAGTGCGGCGCCACCGCCGCGAAGGTCCCGGCCGGGACGAAGTGCCCCTGCACCTCGGTGTCCTTGATCGCGCGACGGGCTACCACCGGCGTCGGGGACACCAACCGGAGGCATTCCTTCATCACCAGGTCGACACTCTCGAGTTGATCCAACTGACCGAGCGTCGGCGAATCCGTGCCGAGCCCGAGCGATTCCGCACGACATTTGTCCTGCCATTCGGGATGCTGACCAAGGTATTGCATCATGGTCGATAGCGTGATCGTCGACGTGTCGTGGGCGGCCATGAGCAGGAAGATCATGTGATCGACCACTTCGTCGTCGGTGAACCGCTGACCGGTGTCGGACTCGATGTGGCACAGCACCGAAAACATGTCGTCGGTTTCGGTGGCACGCCGCGCCGGAAGGTAGCGCCGGAAGAACTCGTCGAGCATCCGACGCCCGTCGAGGCCACGCTTCCACCGCGTTCGCGGCAGTCGATACCGCACGATCGACGTCGCGGCCTGCACGCACGCTACGAAGCTGTCGTTGATCTCGGCGATCTCGGCAGGCGTGCTCCCCTCCGCCCCGCCCATGAAGATGTCGGTGGCCACGTCGAGAGTGAGTTCCTTGAGTGCGGGATACACACCGAAGCCGGGACCGGGTTCCCACGCATCGAGGCCTGCGGCGACGACCGGGTTCAAGGACTCCACCGACTTGACGAGCCGTTCCCGGGTGAAGGCCTGCTGCATGATCCGGCGGTGTCGCATGTGCTCCTCGGAGTCGAGGAGCATCAATCCGCCGTGAAAGAACGGGCCGATCAGCAGCGACCAACCGTCGCTGTTGACGAAGGCCCTGTCCTTGTTCTGCAGAACCTCCTGGCAGGCATCGGGCCCGAGGACCGCGATCCATCGCTTGCCTGCCATGGACATCCACGACACCTCGCCGTACTTGTTCCAACGCTGCTGAAACAGGGCGAGTGGATCTCGGATGTAGTTCAGCGTGTGCCCGACGACCGGCAAGCCGCCGTCGCCGGATACAGCCTGGAGTCGAGACTCCGCTGGTGGAGCAGCCAAAACGCGTGTCATGTGCACCTCCGTCAATCTGACAGGGGGTCATGTCAGATTGGATGTAGTGTGCGTCACACTCCTCGGATCTGTCAACATCTATCCATGACACCCACCACGCGTCGCTACGCAGGCATGAGCGCCGACGACCGCGCTGCCGAGCGTCGAGCACGCTTGCTCGAAGCCGGGTTGGAGGTGTTCGCCACCGCCGGAGCTGCCGGGGCGACGATGACGGCTGTCTGCGCGCAGGCGAAGCTCACCGAGCGTTACTTCTACGAAAGCTTCACCAGCCGAGACGATCTACTGCGGCACGTCGTCGACGCGGTATCCGAGGAAATCAAACTCGCCGCGCTCAGCGCCCTGCACTCCCCCGCAGCAACCGTCGACAAGCAGGTCGAGAATGCGATCGCAGCCTTTGTCGCCGTTCTCACCGAGGACAGGCGCAAGGGTCGCGTGGCGCTGATCGAGTCGTCCGCAGTCGAATCCCTTCGCACGCACCGCCGAGAGTTGATGCGGGACTTCTCGCGGATCGTCGCCGAGGAATCCCATGAACTGTTCGGCGAGCGCGCCTGGCCGCAGCCGCAATCGTCCATTCACGGACTCCTGTTCATCGGCGGACTCGCCGAATTGGTCGTCGCGTGGCTCGGGGATGAGATCGACGCGACACCGCAGCAGATCGTCGACGCTGCGACGCGCCAATTTCTCTCGGCCGCCCACCGCTGACACGTCGTTACAGTGGATGGAGTAGAACTGAGAATCCAACTTGATCTCGAGCAACATCATGTTGTGTGGACGCGCGCCGTATCCATTGCGGTGAAACAGTTCTCACCGCTGACAGCTTCCCGGCTACGGGTTCTCGGGCACCTGTGCGGCAGGCGCCTGCCGCGGAATGTTACCCGTGAAGAACAAGGCCGTCAGCCCCAGCAGAGCTGCCAGCGCCAGTGCTACTCGCAGTGCCTCGAGCCGAGCATCCGCATTGAGGTCCACAATCTCCTGAGCAGTCGATTCCGACACCGACGCCTCGTTCAGGGCAACTCTCAGCTGGGAATCGGACAGGAACGGAACACCGCTGGCAAGTTCGGTCGAAGCCTGCTCCTTCGTTGCGGCCGGAACGTCAGGATTCGACTGGATGCCTGCAACAATCGTCGCGCTCAGGGTTGCGATGAGAACGGATCCGATCAGCGCAGTTCCGAGTGATGCACCGAGATTGGTAGCCGTGTTCTGCAATCCGCCGACCTCTGCGCTCTGCGAATCCGGCACGGCCGATACCGTCACCGCTCCGAGCTGCGAGGCCAGGGCCCCGAGTCCCAGGCCCATGAGAAGCATCGGTACCGCAACGATGCCGGCATTGGCACCGGGATCGAGCCCGGCAACCAACACCAGGATGCCGATTGTCATCGACGCCAACCCCCACCGCACGACTCGACGCGGGTTCGCACGAGGCCACAGCTTCGGAATGCCAGCAGCCGCGACGAGCAACGCAATCGACAGCGGGATGAGTCGTATGCCGGTCTGCAGGGCGCTCAATTCCAGTACGACAGACAGGAACAGCGGCACGGTGAAGAAGACGCCCGCCTGGACGGTGAACTGCGCAAAGAACATGGTGAGCCCACCGGTCAACTGACGGTTGCGAAACAGCCGCGGATCGATCAACGGCTCTCTGCCGGACTCGGCAAGATGCGTCTGCCATCTCATGAATACGTACAAGAGCATCGTTCCCGCCAGCAGCAGCCATATCACCGGTGACAAGCTCGCGATTTCGGACCCTCCCGGTTTCGGCTGAATCCACCCCCACTCACCCGACCTGAGCACGCCGAACACGATCAGACCCAGGCTGGCCACCGACAACACGGAGCCGACCAGATCGAGCCGAACTCTTGCAGGCGGAACATCGTTGATGCGACGAAGCACCAACAAGATCACAATGACGATTACAACCTCGCCGACGAACACGTACCGCCACGAGGCGAACGTCGTCACCGCTCCCCCGATGAGTGGCCCCGCCGCCACCGCCATCGCGCCCGCCGCAGCGACCAGACCGTATGCTGCTGACCGCTTTTCGGGAGGGAAGTTCGCCGCAACCAACGCGACGATGGCAGGCATGATCAGCGCCGCACCCATGCCTTCGAGTAACGACCACCCGATCAACAGCACCGGAAGATTCGGCGCCAACGCCGTGGTGAGCGACCCGAGGCCGTAGATGATGAGACCGAGGGCAAACGCTCGACGCCTTCCGATGATGGTGCCGATCTTGCCCCCGGTGATCATGAGCGTCGCCATCACCAGCGTGTAGAGCGTGATCGCTGTCTGGATCCCGGTAATTGTCGTGCCCAGGTCGGCAGCAACTTGAGCCATCGACACGTTCATGACCGAACTGTCCAGCGTCATCAAGAACTGACTCGACGCCAACACCGTCAGCACAAGCCCTGAACCTGTTTTCGTTGCAGCAGTCATGAACTCACCCGCCTGGCAGCATTGGTCCCACGACTATGCAGCTGGTCGGTCGATTCCGAATCACCCGTCTCGGATGAGATGCCTCGGCGCACACCCCTGGACACCACCCAGAATTCCTCTCCCACAGGTGGAAGATGGGACATACGATGAAAAGTCGATCCGTCGCAAGGAATGGACGCGAAACCGGGAGGGGCTCTCACGTGAACGGATCAGACTTTGCCGATTTCAGTGACCGTGGTCGGCGCTGGTGGGCACGTGGGGCATTCGCGTTGGCAGTGGCTGCGGCGGCGGTACCCGTGCTGTTTGCCGGAGTGCTGGGCGCCGTGGCGTTGCTCGTCGTGGAAATCGGTGGCGTCGTGGTCACGGTGGCGTCGTTGTACTGGTTCCTCGCCCGACGCGGGGTGCTCAGGTGGATATCCCTGGGAGTGGCGATCGTGACACCGGTCATCGTTCTCGCCGTGTTCGTGCGGGCTCACTTGCTGTGGGTGGTCCTACTTGCCTACCTGCTCGCGCTGGCAGCGGGCGTCTGCGCCCGTGCCGCCTTGCGTACCCATCGCGCGGAGGCGACCATGCCCGAATACCCTGCCTCGCCAGCGCAGCATCCGTTCATGATCATGAATCCGCATTCCGGTGGCGGAAAGGTCGCAAAATTCGACTTGAAGCGCAAAGCCGAGGCTTTGGGCGCCGATGTAGTGCTACTGGAAGGCCCTGGCAACATCGATGTCGCGGCTCTGGCCCGGCAGGCTGTCGAGCAGGGGGCGGATCTGCTGGGGGTGGCCGGCGGGGACGGTACCCAGGCGCTCGTCGCGGCGGTCGCGGCCGAACACGACCTGCCCTTCTTGGTGATCAGCGCCGGAACCCGCAACCACTTCGCGATGGATCTCGGACTCGATCGATCCGATCCGGCCCGATCGCTGGATGCACTCCGGGATGGTGTCGAGCTGCGCGTGGATCTGGGCGCGGTCGATGGACGGCCCTTCGTCAACAACGCATCCTTCGGGGTGTACGCCGAAATCGTAAGCAGCCCCGCATACCGTGACGACAAGGCTGCAACTGTCCTGAAACTGCTCCCCGATCTGCTGACCGGGCACTCCGGCGCACGTTTGGTTGCGCATATCGGTGCCAATGCGGTGGAAGAGCCGCAAGCAGTTCTGGTGAGCAACAATTCCTATGGCACCAGTGACCTTGCGGGTCTGAGCCGCCGCGACCGTCTCGATCGCGGCGTCCTCGGCGTGGTCACGCTGTCTGTATCGAACACCCGAGAAGCGGTCGACTTACTGCGCCTCAACAATGTTCGTGGTTTGACGCAGACAACGGCGAGAGAGGTGATTGTAGAGGCCGACACCCCGGAGATCCCCGTGGGCGTCGACGGTGAATCGCTCCTGCTCCGCACTCCCGTGCGGTGCACCGTACACCCAGGCGCCTTGCGGGTGCGGGTTCCCCGAGACAGGCCGGGGGTACGTGTTGCTGCACCGGTGTTCGATTGGGTTCGGCTGTGGCGGACGGCTTTCCCGAGCTGACTTCGACCTCTCGACCTTTCCGGCGCGAACCTCAATACGGCGTCGGGATCCAATGCAATGGTTGCCTCGGCGCCTCGTAACCGCTTGCGCCCCGCCGCTCCGGAAGGGTGATGCGGGGACGCTCGGGTGGTTCGTACGGGATCTGACTCAGGAGGTGGCTGATGATGTTCAGTCGACCGCGCTTCTTGTCGTCGTTGACGGCGACATACCAAGGCGCCCAGCCGGTATCGGTGAGGTGGAACATCTCGTCACGCGCCCGCGCGTAGTCGTACCAGCGGGTGTACGACTCCAGATCCAGATCCGACAGCTTCCATGTCTTCCGCGGGTCGTCGATGCGGCTCTGCAACCGCAGCGTCTGCTGTTCCTCGCTCACCTCGAGCCAGTACTTGAGCAGAATGATCCCCGAGTCGACCATCGCACGTTCGACGGCCGGGGTCAGCTGAAGGAACTGTTTCGCTTCATCCTCGGTACAGAAACCCATCACCCGTTCGACGCCGGCGCGGTTGTACCAACTGCGGTCGAAGATGACAACCTCCCCGGCGGCCGGGAAGTGCAGCAGATACCGCTGAATGTACATCTGCGTCTTCTCACGATCCGTCGGAGCCGGCAGGGCCACGACGCGAAACACCCGCGGACTGACCCGCTCGGTGATTGCCCTGATCACTCCGCCTTTCCCTGCGGTGTCGCGCCCCTCGAACACGATGCAGATCTTCGCACCCGAAAACTTCACCCACTCCTGCATTGCGACGAGTTCACCGTGAAGCGGACGGAGCAGTCGGCGGTACTCCTTGTTCTTCATGGGTTTGTCGTTCTTCAGGGGCTTGTCGCTCGACGGCCCGGGGAGTTGGTCGGCGTGGGGCATAGGCAAGTCGCGTTCAGGCTCGTCATGCTTCGACTTCTTTTTCAAGGCTTCTCCCTCCGCCCGTGGACGAGGCGAACACTCGAGCCGGTCGGACGAGTAGTTCAAGTCCCGCGAGGGCCAGCACTACGACGAGAACGATCCACAACACGACCATCCCCGTGGGGTACGGCCAGAACATCAGTACCACCGCTCCTACTCCGATTATGAAGCACTGCAGCGGAATTCGCACTTGATTCGCCCAACGTTCAACCCCGTTCGGTGGCCTGCCGCTTCCCGATCGGCGGAAGGCGTCAAACACCTGCCCGTAGCCGCGACGCACGGCTTCGGCGGATGCCGAGCCACCGATGAGGTAGGCGCCGATAGCGACCACCAGACCGAGGACTGCAACCGCGCGCAGGCTCGTGCGGAGCGGAACCAAGACGGTGTCGATCACCGCAGACGCAGCATCGGGTGAGAGAACATCGGCGGGAACGCTGGCGAGGTAGCTCGCGCGTCCGACGAGTAGTCCGATTGCCAGAACAAGCATTCCCAGTGCGATCGACAACCCTGCGAGGCCCAGTGCACGGAGCCTCCTGCGCGAGGGCGCGAGGGCGACAGCGGCTGCAGCGCAGGCGATCCCCAGCCACGGCAGAATCACAGAGGCACGATCGAGCGCGGCGACGGCTCGCTGTGCCTTCACCAATTCGGGTGACTGGAACAACACGAATTGTTTGTCCACCGCAGGGATCTTGTCGACGAAGGCGAAACCACGCTCGGTCAGTGCGGCCTTCACGTTGTCGATCACTGTGCCCAGGGAGATACTGACGGTTCCGCTCTGGTCGACCGCAACCGAGCTCACGCCGTAGTTGCCAGTCATCACCGAGACGAGTGCGTCGTGTGCGGCCCGATTCGCCTGGAACCAAAGATCTTCGAACTGCTGGGACTGCACTAGCGAACCGACGGTGTCATGGACGAAGCTTCTTGCCTGGCTGGTGATCACGGGTGTGAGTCCGATAACGGCCTGATCTAGGCGCGGAGCGTTCGCGGACGCGTTCGACACTTCCGTCAGCGCGGTCAAGGCATTCTTGGTGGTCCCCTCGACGTCGACCCGGGTGAAGATCTCGTCGGTAATCTGGTTCGTGATCTCCGCCTGGATGGCCGAATTCTCACCGAGGGGTGCGACCGTGGCCACGTAGCGGTCGGTGTCGAGGATCTGACTTCTCGTGAAGCGGGCGGTGACCGATGCGATCGCCAGAACAGCGACCAGAACCAGCAATATTGTGACCGCCGTCCAGCGTAGCCCGTTCCGCGGTGAACGCTGCACTCGAGCGCCGACGGCGGCCTCGCCACCGGCCCTAGCGCGCAGTGTCGATACTTCGTTGCGTAGCCGAAGAAGTTCAGCGCGTTCGTCCTCGTCGAGCGGGTGTGCGCTCGCTACGTTGTCCATCGCATGTCAGACTCTTTCAGGATTCCACGTCGCGACCGCCCAAATCACAACCGCGTTCAACGCGATGATCGTGATCGACCACAACGGGTAAAAAGGCAACCACATGAAGTTCACGACGATCGACAGGGCGCACACCATTGCCGCACCGACGCGCGCCCAGGTTGCTCCGGTGAACAACGCCGCACCGACTGCAGCCACGATCACGCCGAGCACGAGATGTATCCATCCCCACGTCGTGACGTCGAGTTGGTAGATGTATTCGTCGCCGACGACAATGAGATCGTCTTTGGCGATAGCAGAGATTCCCTGCAGGGCTTCGAGTATGCCGACGGTGAGGAGGAGAACCGCCCCTGCCATCGAAGTTCCCTTTGCCGCACCTTGGTTGACCAGAGTTCTATCAGACATGATCGTTCCCCTTGCCGCACTCGCATGGACGAACTGGGAAAAATAACGGTACTCTCGTGGCATCTTGTTGTCAGGGAATTGATAGGACCAAGAAATGTCTTCTGGGTGACAATGTGGTAAGAGAATTCAACGGGCAGATAAGCCGTCAGCCGATCTCGAATTCCGCCGACACCCGAATCTCAGCGACACCCGACTAGCGCACGAGTCCGGCGGCAGTTCCGGCGTCGATGATCAGCGAGGAGACCAGCCCGGATTCGAGGACCGACCGGACGGCCGCGAGCTTCTTCTCACCCGCCGCGATGGCGACGACATGGTCGATGCCGCGGAGGGTTTCCTCGGACACGCCGATGCGGCGGTCGGCCAAGCCTTCGACGTGGTTGCCCTCGGCGTCGAGCAGCAGCGCGCACGATTCAGCAACGACTCCCCTGTCTGCGAACTTCTCGGCCTCCTCCGGCGCCAAGAGATCGTACACCTGAGAGAGCCCTGGGCTCCACGAACCAATGGAGACAACTGCTTTCGTCACCGAAGCATGATGTTTGAGTGTTTCTTTGATCCCTCGGCTGCGACGCAGTGCGGCGCAGGTGCTCGCCTCCGAGACCACGAGCGGAGCGTACATCGACCACGCTCGCCCCCCTCCGAGTTCGGTGATGCGGCGGACCAGGTCGGCGGACGTAGCACCGACGGCGCCCGCCATTCCCGTCAACTGCACGACGTCGCACGCAGCGATGGCGTCGATGTGCGTCGCCATCCGTGAGAGCGTGCGCCCACAGTCGACACCGAGAACATCTGCAGCGGTGACGATCTCGCTCAGCAGATCGGCGGTGACGCGTCCGACGGCATCCCAGAGCTCGTCCTGTTCGTCGCTGGCCGTGCGCACCGCGAAGGCCATTCGCAGCCCGAACTTGTCCTTCAGTGCGCGCGAAAGGTCGATGTCTATCGATTCCGGTGCGTGCACGGTGATCTCGACCATTCCCGACGCGACGGCGTCTTCGAGAATGCGAGCGACCTTGAAGCGCGAGAGGTCGAACTCCTCGGCGATCTGAACCCGAGTGCGTCCGTCGAGGTAGTAGCGACGAGCGATCAGGCCGCGCTGAATGAGCTCCTCGGGTCCGACTCTGCGGACGTCGATCTCCTGCGGCATCCCCCCACCTTTCATGTGAATGGCCACCATCATCCTCCCATGCGCTCACATGAGCAAGGACGTTGACATATGAGCAAACAACGATGCATGATCCTCTTCACCAATCACATGAGCAGTGAGGTAGATCATATGAGCATGCTCGACGACGCCACCCTGGAGCGCGTTGGAAAGAACATCACGACCACCGACATATCCCCACCTGCGTCGTCGATGCGCGCGAGCGTGATGACCGGGGTACGCACGCTCTCGATCGAAGACCGCCCCGTCCCGAAGCCCGCTCGCGAGGAAGTACTCATCGAGGTCGCCGCCGTCGGCGTCTGCGGATCGGACGTGCACTACTACCGCGAGGGCCGCATCGGCGACTTCGTCGTCGATGACCCGATGATCCTCGGTCACGAACTGTCCGGCCGCATCGCTGCAGTCGGCGAGAGTGTCGACGCGAGCCGCATCGGTCAACGCGTCGCCGTCGAACCCCAGCACCCCTGCCGTCGCTGCGCGCAATGCATGGCCGGCCGCTACAACCTGTGTCCGCAGATGAAGTTCTACGCGACGCCGCCCGTCGACGGAGCGTTCTGCCGGTACGTCACCATCGACGCCGACTTTGCGCATCCCGTACCGGATTCGGTATCCGACGAGGCAGCCGCCCTGCTCGAGCCGCTGTCCGTAGCGGTGGCGACGATGCGCAAAGCCGGCATCGTTCCCGGGTCTTCGATTCTCATCGCCGGCGCCGGTCCCATCGGCATCATCACCGCACAGGCCGCCCGAGCCTTCGGGGCCGCACGCATCGTCGTGTCGGACCCGGTCGAATCCCGCCGTGAACGAGCCAAGGAGTTCGGCGCGACCGAGGTGATCGACCCGATGAACCAGGACGTCGCAGCCCTCGACCCACAGGTCGATGTGTTCGTCGACGCCAGCGGCGCAGTTCCGGCCGTACAGAGCGGCATCCGCGCCGTAGGCCCCGCCGGTCGAGTAGTACTCGTCGGAATGGGCGCCGACAATTACCCGCTCCCGGTCAGCCACATCCAAAACCTCGAGATCACGGTGACCGGCATCTTCCGCTACACCGACACATGGCCGGCGGCAATACATCTCGTCTCCTCCGGTCTGGTCGACCTCGACCGTCTCGTCACCGGACGCTACGACCTCGAACACGTCGCCGATGCTCTCGACAGCGACAACGACCCCGCCAGCCTCAAGTCGATAGTGGTGCCTGCATGAACAACAATCCATTCGATCTGACCGGACGTACCGCCATCGTCACCGGCGGGAACCAAGGACTCGGACGCGCCTTCGCCTTCGGGCTGGCCGCCGCCGGCGCCCGCCTCGCCATCGCCGGACGCAGCGCCGAACGCAACGAGAAAGTCCTGGCCGAAGCCGCCACCGCCGGATACGAATTCACCTCGATCACCGCCGACATCACCCGCCGCCCCGATATCGAGAGGATGACCGCAGAAGCCATCGATGCACTCGGACACGTCGATATCCTCGTCAACAACGCGGGGACCTGCTACCACAACGACTCCTGGGATGTCACCGAGACTGAATGGGACAATGTCTTCGACCTGAACGTCAAAGCACTATGGGAGTGCACGATCGCCATCGGCGCGCATATGCGCGAACGGGGCAGCGGATCGATCGTCAACATCGGATCGATGTCCGGAATCATCGTCAACCGTCCGCAGATGCAACCCGCCTACAACGCGTCGAAGGCAGCGGTGCATCACCTCACGAAATCACTTGCTGCCGAATGGGGTCCGCTGGGAATTCGCGTCAATGCCGTAGCCCCCGGGTACTGCAAGACGGAGATGGCACCGGTCGACCGCCCCGACCTGAAGAGGTACTGGATCGATGACGCGCCGATGCAGCGTTACGCCCTGCCGGAGGAGATCGCGCCGAGCGTGGTGTTCCTGGCCAGTGACGCCGCCAGCTTCATCACCGGATCAGTATTGGTCGCGGACGGGGGCTACACGGCATGGTGAGTACCGAAGCTGCCAGCACCGTCGGAGGTGCACCGTGACCGCACTGCTCGCCTGCCGTGAGGTGACCAAGAGTTTCGGCGGCGTACCCGTCCTGAAGGGCATTTCGCTCGACCTCGAGCCGGGCACGGTGACCGCGCTCGCCGGTGAGAACGGCGCAGGCAAATCGACCCTGATGAAGATCGCCACTGGCCAGTTGCGCGCAGACACGGGCACGGTGACGATCGGCGAACACACCTTGTCCTCCGGCGATCCACGCGACGCGGTGCGCCGCGGCGTGGTGATCGTGCCTCAAGAACTCGCGTCCATCGACGACATGACCGTCTACGAGAACATGTTCGTCGGCCGCGAGATGCGCAGGGGGATCTTCCTCGACCGCCGGGCCATGATCAAGGAAGCCGCCGAAACACTGGGCGTCTTCGACGTGACCATCTCGCCGACCGCGCGGATGGGTTCACTACCCGTCGGGTTGCGCCAGATCATCGAGATCGTCAAGGCCGCCCGGACAGGCGCCCAGGTCGTCATGCTCGACGAGCCGACCTCCGCCATCTCGGAACGGGAGGTCGAAGGCCTCTACAAGGTGATGCAGCAGCTGCGTGATCGCGGAGTGGCCATGGTTTACACGACGCACAAGATGGCCGAGATCAGGGCGATCGCCGACCGCGTCGTCGTTCTCCGAGACGGCAAGCTCATCACCGACGAAATGCTCGGCGACATCACCGATGACGAGATCGTCACCGCAATGATCGGACGCGAACTCGAAAATCTCTTCCCCAGTGTCGGTTCCGCTACCGACGAAGTGGTTCTGGAAGTCGAGAACCTCCAGGTAGTGGGCGCGTCGGGGCCGGTGAACCTCACGGTACGACGTGGTGAGATCGTCGGACTCGCCGGACTCGTCGGCGCCGGACGCACCGAATTGCTGGAAGCACTGTTCGGGATGCGCGCCGTCAGCTCCGGTTCGGTCGAGGTCGCTGGGAAGACAGTACCGAAAGGCGAACCCGCCGCGGCGATCACCGCGGGCATGGCCATGGTGCCGGAGGATCGCAAGGTCAACGGCGTCGTGCTGTCGATGAGTGTGCTCGACAACGGATCACTACCCCGGTTGTCCTCGTTCGACGTCGCGGGATGGCTGCGCAACAAGGCACGCTCGGAGGCAGTATCGAGCGCGATGGACTCGGTCCGGTTGCGTAGTCGCGGCCTGGGCCAGAGCGTCGGCACTCTGTCCGGTGGAAATCAGCAGAAGGTGGTGCTGGCGCGATGGCTCACCGGTACGGTCAACGTGCTTCTGCTCGACGAACCCACTCGCGGTGTCGATGTCGGCGCACGGTCCGAGATCTACCGCATCATAACCGAATTCGCCGAACGCGGAATGGCCGTCGTCATGGCGTCGTCGGACATGCCTGAAATTGTCGGTCTCTCGCATCGCGCGTTCGTCATGCGCGAGGGCACATTCGTAGGTGAGCTCGACCGGGACGCGCTCGACCATCCAGCGGTGCAGGATTCGGTGTTCCGTCTGGCCACCGCCCTGGACACACGCACAACCGACACGGCCACGACGCCATCGTCACTCGAGGAGGCATACCAGTGAGTACACCCGTTGCCGAAAAGGACTCGGAGCAATCCAGTTCGGCCACAACGGGAGGACCGGCGCGCCGATTCTCCAGCGCTTGGGCGGGCGCCATGGCCATGCGCTATTCCATGGTCATCGTCATGTTGCTCGTCATCGCGTACTTCTCCTACCGCAGTGCGCGATTCGGAACCGTCGACAACCTGCAGACCATCCTGGTCGCTGCAGCACCGTTCGCGCTCATCGCGCTCGGCCAAACACTCGTCATTCTGACGGGAGGCATCGACCTGTCCGTCGGCAGCGTCATCGCGGTCTCGGCCATGGCTTCGGCTGCGGTCGCCAAAGCCAATCCCGGCCAGGTGTACCTGACGGTGCTCGTGGCGATGGCAGTCGGCCTCATCGCGGGATGCATCAACGGATTTCTCGTCTCGCGCATCAATGTGCCACCGTTCATCGCGACACTCGGTATGCTCACAGCCGGTTCGGGTTTCGCATATGTTATCGGTGGAGGCGCACCCATCAATGGACTCCCAGCGGAGTTCGGCCAGATCGCCAACACCAAGATCCTCGGCCTGCAGATCCCCGTTCTGGTGATGATCATCGGCATCATCGTGCTGGCGGTGGTGATGAAGCGGACCGCCTATGGCATGCGCGTCTACGCTGTCGGCGGCAACCGTACCGCGGCCGAGATCGCCGGAATCAATGCCAAGAACATCCTTTTCAGCGTATACGCGCTCTCCGGTCTGCTCGCCGGTTTGTCCGGCGTCATGCTCGCATCGCGGGTCATTTCCGGCCCTCCCAACCTGGGCCAGGGCTACGAACTCGATGCGATCGCGGCAGTGGTCATCGGCGGCGCCAGCCTCATGGGTGGACGCGGAACCATCTGGGGTACCGCGCTCGGCCTGCTGATGATTCAGACGCTGAACAACGGTCTCGACCTTCTCATCGTTCCCGCCTACTGGCAGGACGTCATCAAGGGCGTGCTCATCGTTGCGGCCGTCTCGGTCGACGTCTGGTCGTCCAAACGAAGAACGTGACCCAGCCCCTTCCCTGAATGAATCACACCCCTCGATCTGGAGATGACAATGAAGTTTGCTTCCAAGATGCTGACCGTTGCAGCCACCGGTCTGCTCGCAGTCGGCATCACCGCCTGCGGAGCAGGCGATACCAGCGCACAGGACGGCAAGACCCGCATCGGCGTCACGGTGTACGACATGAGCTCGTTCATCACCGCGGGAAAGGAGGGTATGGACACCTATGCCGCCGCCAATGACATCGAGTTGCTGTGGAACTCGGCCAACAACGATGTCTCCACCCAGGCCAGCCAAGTCGACTCGCTGATCAATCAGGGCGTCGATGCCATCATCGTGGTACCGGCACAGGCAGATTCGCTGGCCCCGCAGGTACAGGCGGCAACGGACCAGGGCATTCCGGTGATCGCCGTCAACGCCGCGCTCGAGTCCGACCAGATCTCCGGCAACGTCCAGCCCGACGACGTCGCCGCCGGCGCGCAAGAAATGCAAATGATGGCCGACGCCCTCGGTGGCCGCGGCAACATCGTCATCCTCCAGGGCCCGCTCGGTGGCTCCGGAGAAATCAACCGCGGCGCCGGTATCGACCAGGTTCTCGCGAACTACCCGGAGATCAACGTCCTCGCCAAGGACACCGCCAACTGGAAGCGCACCGAGGCGGTCAACAAGACCAAGAACTGGCTCTCGAGCTTCGGCGACCAGATCGACGGAGTTGTCGCACAGAACGACGACATGGGACTCGGAGCGCTGCAGGCGCTGAAGGAAGCCGGACGAACCGATGTCCCGATCGTCGGCATCGACGGTATCGAGGACGGGCTCAACGCCGTCAAGAGCGGCGAATTCATCGGCACATCGCTGCAGAACGGAACGGTGGAACTGTCCGCCGGTCTCGCCGTCGCCAACCGCATCGCAAAGGGTGAGGACGTCGACACCGAACCCGTCTACGTCATGCCCGCCATCACGGCCGAGAACGTCGATGTGGCCATCGAGCACGTGGTGACCGACCGTCAAGCATTCCTCGACGGGCTCGTCGCGCTGACGGATGAGAACCTCGAATCCGGCGACATCGCCTACGAGGGCATCCCAGGGCAGTAAAACGCCTCACCGTTCTCTAGCTCAGCAGATCCAAGTTGGTCTCGAGCAACATCACGTTGTAGTCGACCCACCGCGACGCCGTGAAGTACAGCTTGTTCCCACTGGTGAGGGGATGAATGTAGGGCGCGTAAATGCCGCCTGCCGTCTCCAGCGGGCTGAGCACCGTCCGCGGCGGACCCCACGGTCCCTCCGGGTTCTCGGCGGTCCGGGCGACGATGGTGCGCTGAACTTCGTTGCCGTACATCATCACATAGCGTCCCAGGTAGTCGTTCCACGCGACGGACATCTCGCTCACCGGTTCGGGAACCACCGAGACGGAGTCACCGACTTCCGTCGACCACGGTTCCTCCTGATTCTGCGTCGAGTATTCGTACGCGTTCAGATCAAGAATGTCCTCCGGCAGCACTCGGGCGAGGAAGGCTGCGCCGAAACGCCCGTTGGGTGTTCCGAATTGATAGATGTAGCCGTCCTCACCCTCGACGTAGGCGTTCATCTGATACTTGCCGTTGCTCTCCTCGACCTGAGGGAGTGTGGGAATGGTGATACCGGCGTTGACCCGCACCGTTTCCGTTGCCGTTACCCAGTTCTGGCCGTTGTCGACGGAAGTGGCGATCGCCGAGAAATTGGTGACCCACCGGCCGGGCGAACCCCACTCCCGCACCGACATGTAGTTCAAGTATTGGACGCCGTCGATCGCGATTGCGGCTGTCGGAATGACGGTGTCCTCGACACCGGCGATACCGAGACTCGAAATGATCTCGCTGGCGAACTGCGGATTCTCGGGTTGGACTACCGCACCTGAGGTCACATCGCCGGGAATGCCCGGTTCGATCGAGATACCGTCGGACAAATTGGTGTCGTCGGAGCGCATGAGAGCGTTGCTGCGCCACTGTGTACCCGGAATCGAGCAGTTTCCGAACGTGTCGCCGAACGCCATCAGTGTCTGGCCGGAGCCATTGTCCCAACTGATGCCGAGATCGGTACCTGAGATACCGAAGCGGTCGTAGGTGTCGTTTTGGCTGCGAGGGCCCGTCACCCAGGCAACCGATGTCGAGTTGCCGGAGATCGTGGGCAGCGGGCCCTGGGGGCCAAGAGGGTCCCGGCCTGGGTCACCGCCGGAGCTCCCAGACGATCCGAACAGCGGCGACGAGCCCGGACTGCCGATACCGCCGCACGGTTCGGCGGACGCCACGGGCGCCGAGAGGACGGACAGCCCGCTTGCAACCAAGGTGAGGACGGTGCCTACCACGATCTGTCGACTACGAGCGCGCATACACGACCCGACCCTTCACGTGTGACTGCTGTGACGTATGTGACTGACGTGGTGAGTGTGGCGCAATTCAACGGCATGCGCAACAAATCACGCGTGTCGATACTTGACAAAACGAATGCCAACGTTGTGATTCGCGGGCACCGCTGCGACCAGCGAGGAAGCCTCAATTCGACTCAGCAGGAACAAGCCCCCGCCCCCAGCCCGTTGCACTAGGTATGACAACCTACAAAACTGTCAATCCCGCCGACGGCACAACCGTCAAGGAATTCGAAACCCTCGATGGACCGGGCGTCGAGCGTGCCCTCGCTTCGGCGCACGCCGGCTACCAGACATGGCGCGCTACGTCGCCGCAGCATCGCGCGGACACCCTCCGCAAGGTCGCCGACATCTACGACGAACGGTCCGACGAACTGGCGCGCAGCATTTCGCTCGAAATGGGTAAGCCATTGACCGAGTCGAAAGGCGAGGTCGAACTGTCCTCGGCTATCTACCGGTACTACGCCGACAACGGACCGAAGTTCCTCGAAGAAGAGCAGCTCGACGTCCCCGGCGCGGAAGAGTCTGTGCTGCAACGCAAGCCGGTGGGCGCCCTCGTCGGCATCATGCCCTGGAACTTCCCGTACTACCAGGTCGCCCGATTCGCGGGCCCGAACCTGATGCTGGGCAACACCGTGCTGCTCAAGCACGCACCCAACTGCCCGCAGTCCGCTCTGCTCATGGAGGAGATCTTCCACCAGGCAGGCCTACCCGCCGATGCCTACATCAACATCTTCGCCACCAACGAGCAGATCGCGGACATGATCGCCGACCCTCGCGTGCAAGGTGTTTCGCTCACCGGTAGTGAGCGGGCCGGAACATCCGTCGGCGAGACCGCGGGCCGCAACCTCAAGAAGGTCGTGCTCGAGCTCGGCGGCTCCGACGTGTTCATAGTCCTGGACAGCGACGATATGGACGCCACCGTTGCCGCGGCCACGCGCGCAAGATTGTCGAACGCCGGTCAGGCGTGCAATGCCGCCAAGCGCATCCTCGTCACCGAGCCGTACTACGACGAGTTCGTCGCCAAGCTCACCGAGTCGTTCGCGGCCACCGCGACCGGCGATCCGCTCGACGAGAGCACCACGCTCGGGCCCCTGTCCTCACAGACCGCCGCCGACAATCTGATCGAGCAGATCGACGACGCCGTCGCCAAGGGCGCGACACTGCTCACCGGCGGTAAGAAGATCGACGGACCGGGAGCCTTCGTCGAGCCGACGTTGCTCGCCGATGTCACACCGGACATGCGTGCCTACGGTGAGGAGCTCTTCGGGCCGGCCGCTGTCATCTACAAGGTCACCGACGCCGACGCGGCGATCACCCTGGCCAACGAGTCTCCATTCGGGCTGAGCGGCTCGGTGTGGAGCACCGACCTCGATGGCGCCCGCGCAGTCGCAGAGCAGCTCGATGTCGGCATGGCTTTCGTCAACGAGCACGGAACCACCCTCCCGGGACTCCCGTTCGGCGGTATCAAGCGCTCCGGCGTCGGCCGCGAACTCGGGCCGTGGGGAATGGACGAGTTCGTCAACAAGAAGCTCGTGCGAGTGTCCAAGAAGTAAGTAAGTACCCGAGACACAGGCCGCGCCGAGCGAGTATCGGCGCGGCCGTGTTCAACTCTGATACGCACTCGGCGATACCCCGACGAGCTCGGTGAATTCGCGCGTGAAATGCGCTTGGTCGAACCAGCCGTACCGCGCGGCGAGGTCGGCAAGGGAACCGGTGTACCCGGCGTCGAGATCGCTGACGACATCGTGGATGCGGTAACGAGCGAGAACCCACTTGGGCCCGACGCCGATGTACCTGGCGAACAGTCTCTGAAGCCGCCGAGAACCGATTCCGCACCGTTCCTCGACATGCCCGACGCGAGTCAACGTCCGGTCGCTCAGCATCATCGAGATGACCTCGAGGACTGCGTCGTATTCGGGGTCAGGGGCACGGTGGAGGGCGTCCAGAGCCGAATCGGCCAGCTCCCGGCAGGCATCTGCAGTCAGATTCGGTCCGAGTGCGCCCAAGGCGTCGACGGTTTCCGACGAGATCGCCGACGGCGGTGCAACCGGTACGTCGCGCAGAGATCGAGCGTTGATCCCGGTCAGGCTGGTGAAACCACCGGGACGAAACTTCATACCGAAGACCCAGCCTGTCTCGGCGAGCGTCACGTCGAACCGGCGAGTGAGCAGACCGGTCACGACAACGGGACCGCCGAGCGCATCGACACCGTCACGCACCCATCCCCGCTCGACGCTGAGAGTGCATGCGGGATGCGGAAGCGTCGAGCTGCGGTAGAACGTTTCCGCTGGTAGCTCCCAGTGCAACAGCCAGTAGTTCTCCACCCAGAGCGCGAGCGACGGTGCGCACGGTAGCCGAACGAGGTCGACACATTTCGCCAACTGGTCGGGACGAAGAACACCGGCAGTGGTCGCCGTCGAGCCTGTCGCGTTTTTCCTATCCAGCACGCATCGAAGTTTAGGAGGATGGACCGACAAGCAACGACTACGAAGGAGACCAACCGTGAGCGCTACACCGGTCGCAACGCTGAAGATGGTGACCCTGGACTGCGCAGACCCCGAGGCGAGTGCGTCGTTCTGGTCATCGCTCCTGGGCTGGAGCATCGTCCACGCGGAAAAGGACTACGCCATGCTCCAGGGGCCGAGTAGCGCGCTCGGCTTCGGACGCGTCGAAGACTATGTTGCGCCGAACTGGCCGAATGCGAACGGCAGCAAACAATTCCACTTCGATCTCGCTGTTGCCGATCTCGACGCTGCCGCAACCGCCGCAGTCGAACTCGGCGCCTCGCTCCCCGACCATCAACCGGGCGAAACGTGGCGTGTCCTTCTCGACCCTGCTGGACACCCCTTCTGCCTGACGAAAGCGGAAAATTGGGGTTGACGGCACCGACGCTCGGACGCAGTAGTCAGAGCTTGCGGACGTGCGTGGTGTCCAGTACCAACAGTGCGGCCCCCTGTATCACCACGGCTACCCCGTTTGCGCGGGCCACGTCGGCGGTGATGCGGCCACCGAACCGGGGCCGGCGGGCTACCAGGTACGCACCGCCCAGCATGTAGCCCACATCGAGGCCCACGTTCACCAGCAGTATTTTCCGCAGCTTGGACGAGGTCGGCGTGCGAAGGCGGGATGCAACCCCGGCGATCGCGAGATCGATAGCACCCCATTCCGCGGTCTGCATCCCGAATGCGCGAACCATCGGGCGGCTGCTGGTGGTGGCAGCGATCGCACCGGCGACGACGCTGCCCCCACCCCATACGGCGAGAGCGCGACCGAGTTGGGAGGCGACGAGTTTGGCGTTCTCCGAGTCCATGGTCAGTCAGTGTGCCGTCGATCGAGTCGAATGGGAACCTTTCGAAGTGAATGTAGTTGAATCGACTGCCATGGCATCGAACCCCGTTTTCACCTTTCCAGCCGACCGTGCACAGCGCACGACACTGCTGTCCGGCTCGTCACCGGCCGAGCGACTGCGTTTCTGGACGCTGACCGAACACATCGCTTACCCGGACGTGCGCAACATCGTCGCGGACTACATCAACTCGACGATCTCCGACCCCGCGAATACACAGCGCCACCGCTGGACCGTCGAGGCGCTGACACCGTCGGAATCCGATCACGAGCGACGCCTGCTCACAGTGACCTGCGGCAACCTCGAGACGCTGTTCGTCACCGAGTACAGCAACGAGGCGGACGACACGATCGAACTCGAGATGACCGTCAATACCGCGATCCCCGGTGGGTACACCGCCCAGCAGCTCGACATTTCGACCGATGTCGTCTCCGCGACGCGCGGCAGCTACTCCTCGCACGAGGTGTGGACGTGGCGAATCGACCTGGGCGCGCTCCTGACCGACGATGCGGAAGTCGACTTCGGGATCGACGACGAATTGTTCGACGATCTCGCCTACACCCTCAACTCACAACTGATGAGCGGCGACGCTCAGCCGGAGACGACCGCTCACAGCGAGGATCTCGCGTCCGACCTGCTTGCCGAGGCCTACCGCCAGCTGGTCGACGCCATGTGATGCGCTCCGCGCATGTGAGTGGAAATACGTGCCCCACTATGGATTTCCGCTCACATGCGGGAGGCGCCTCTGCCGGCGCGCGCGGTGAAGATCGTGGGCGAGGGAAATCCGCCTGCAGTGGTATCACCGGTGATCGAGTCGGTGATGGCGTCGATCTCGGATGCCGGAACAATGGCGATGACGCAGCCGCCGAAGCCTCCGCCGGTCATGCGCGCGCCGAGAGCACCATGCCGGACCGCAGAGGCCGCGATGAGGTCGATGTGGGGTGTGGTGATCTCGAAGTCCTTGCGCATGGACTCGTGCGATCGAATCATCAGCTGCCCGACACGCGGGAAGTCCGAGGCCGCCAACGCCTCTGCGCAGTCGAGTACCCGCTGATTCTCGGACAGAACGTGCCGGACCCGGCGACGATCGACGACCCCCTCGAGCTCGTCGAGAACCTCGCGGCCCTGCACGTCGCGCAGTGAGCCCACCCCCAGTACCCGCGCCGCCCGAGTGCAGGCTGCACGACGTGAGGCGTACTCCCCCGCGGTGTGCTGATGTACTGCATGGGAATCGACCACCAGAAGTGTGAGTCCGTGCGCCGCGAGGTCGAAGGGGACAAGCCGAACCGAGGTGGAGTCGAAGTCGACGAGCAGCGCCCGATCGGCTTCGCCGTACATCGAGGCCAGTTGATCCATCAGCCCGGTCGGGACTCCGACGAAGTCGTTCTCACCATGCTGCGCAATCCGTGCGGTCTCGCTGCGATCCAATTCGGTTCCGGTAGCAGCGTTCATTGCCAGCAGTGCTGCGCACTCGAGGGCAGCCGAGGACGACAACCCTGCGCCGACGGGCACATCGCTCGTCACCGACATCACGCCGCCCACCACCGGATGCCCGGCATCGGCGAGCGCCCAGAGCGCCCCGGCGGGGTATGCCGACCAGCCGTTGACATCGCCAGGACGGACATCGATGGGAAACGACACGCTGTTGCTCTCTCGGTCACTCGACACGGTCACAGAATCGGACCCGTCGGGCTCGAACCGAACGGTAGTGCACCGCTCCAGCGCGATGGGCAACGCGAAACCCAGGTTGTAGTCGGTGTGCTCGCCGATGAGGTTGATGCGGCCCGGTGCTCGCGCAGCGAAAGCATTCACGACGCCGCGCTTCTGAGCCTGTCTGCGGCCTGCTCCGGCGTCACGTCGGTGACGAACGCGTCCATCGCGGATTCGGATGCAGCGAGATACTTCAGTTTCGTCTCCGACCGCCGGATCGACATCAACTCGATGTGGAAGTAGCCGTGCGCCTGAATGCCCTCGGTTCGATACTGGTGCAGCGCCGAAATATACGGCAGCGGAGTGGGATACAGTCGATCGAAACGGCCGAGCACATCGAGATATACCGACGTCAGAGCGTCCAGTTCGGCGTCGGTCAGCTCACTCAGGTTGTGTACGTGACGATTCGGGTAGATGTGTACCTCGACAGGCCACCGCGCGGCGAACGGTACGAAAGCCGTGACATGTTCATCGGAAACGAGTATACGACGGCCGTCATCGATTTCCCCGGAAAGTATGTCCGCAAACAGGTTTCGGCCGTGCATTTCCGCGAACTCCCGCGCTTGTCGCAGCATCGACATCGTTCGCGGCGTCAGGTACGGATATCCGTAGATCTGCCCGTGCGGGTGCGGGAGCGTCACCCCGATCTCCGCGCCGCGGTTTTCGAAACAAAAGACCTGCTCGACGCCGGTCAATGCGAACAGGGCCGCGGTCCGCTCACGCCAAGCGTCCATGACCAGGCGCGCGTGAGCGTGGCCGAGCTCGGCGAAGGACGTCGTGTGCTCGCTCGAGAAGCAGATGACCTCGCACCGGCCGACTCCCGGGGCCGACACAGCATCGTCGATGGGCGCCGGTGCGTCGTCGCCAGCGCCCGAGAGGCTGGGAAATCGGTTCTCGAACACCACGACGTCGTACTCGGCTGCAGGCACCTCACTGCGATCACCGTTCGGCGACGGACACAGCGGACACTGATCGGCCGGCGGCTTGTATGTCCGCTCCTGTCGCAGCGCAGCGATCGCGACCCAGTCGCCGGTCTGGCGGTCGCGCCGAATCTCCGACGGCGCGGTATCGGCGCGCGTTGTCAATGGACGAACATCGGGAACCGGACGAGCGGTGTTGCCCGCCAACGAGAAGAACACGATCTCACGTCCGTCGGCCAGCTCGCTGCGAACCGTGCGCGTGGTGGACATGACTATCGCAGCGTGTCGAGAACGCGACGGTGATCGTCGGTCAGCGCACTGGCCGAACCGTCGACGACGCGAACCAAGGTGAAGGACGCAAGTGCGGCGCGTTCACCGTGTTGGTCGATGGCAACATCGACGGAAAACGAGCTCCGCCCGACCTTCGTTACGGAGACTTCGACGTCGGCGACACCCACCAGGAGCTCGCGGGAGAAGTTCGACGTGACGTTGACGATCATCACGTCCATCGCCGTGAAGCGCCCGGCACTGGCGTGGCTCAACGCATCGGCCCAGGCCTGGCTCGCGAGCTCCAGCGCCAAGTACGCCGGGACGTGTGCCGCCTCGACGGCCGAACCATCTCTGGCCGGACGATGGGTCAGCGGGAGCGTGGCTCGATACATCGTTGGCACGCTACCGGCAGGACTCGATCGGCTCGGAACTGCAACGCACATTCAACTCGCGACCGCCCCTCGGGGTTCGAGAACGACCACCGGTATCACGCGCTCAGTCCAGGACTGATAGTTCGCGAAGTCGGCATACAGCTGCACCAGCTGGGGCCACAACCGCGCCCGCTCGTCCGCCGACGCCGTACGGGCACGGACATTGGACCGATCCTTTCCGACCTGAATCCAGGTGTCGGGGTTATCGACGAGATTCCGATACCACTGCGGATTCTTGGGCATACCACCTTGTGACGCCACCACGACCACGTCGTCGCCGTCTCGGAGATACAGCAGCGGTGTCGTGTACGACGTGCCTGATTTCCGGCCCGTGTGACCGAGCAACAGAACCGGCACCGGCTTGCGGAACCCGCTACCGATTCGCCATTTCCCTCCAACTCGCCCGCCGGTGCGCTGATACAGCCAGACCTGCGCCCGAGACGCATACTTGAGCACCTTCGGTACGAGCGGAGAATCCAGTTGAGGCGGCCGCTTCGGCGATGTCGTCATGGAGCGAAGCCTAGGCCGCCTACTGAGGTCTTTCTTGAGCGATGATGGCCGATCCCATCCAGCGGCGGAGAAATCTGCGTAGATCATCGTCGTCCCGCGGAGGATTACCAGGGGAAGCGAAGAACGATTGCATCGTTCGGAGGACGTATTCGACGAGCTCCTGCAGGGATGCACCGTCGTACCCGTACGACTCCCAGTCGACGTCGAAGCGCCTGATCATTGTCAGACCGAATGCACGCGCTTCGTGGGAGGTGAGTCCTTCGGGATGGACGTTCGAGTGAGTGCCAGTGAGCAGTATGCCCAGATGTGGGGTTCGACGTACTTCCGCGAGCGTGTAGACCACTCCCTCGGTCATCGCCTCGACCGGGTCTCCGATGCCTTTCACGTGGATCGACAGTCTTTCGAGAAATCCGTCGACCGACGCAATGGCCGCCGCTCTCAACAGAGCCTCGGCGCTGGGAAAATAGCGATACACCGTCTGCCGGATGACGCCGAGCGATTCCGCGACGTCGGCAATGCTCACAGCTGATCCCGTCACTGCGATCAGATCTACTGCCGCGGCGACAATTCGCCGGGCCGCCTCGTCATCGGTGTCCGGTGGACTGCCGTTCCATCCGCGTCGTCGCGCCACGTCCCGCTTCCTCGCTCGAAGGGTTTTCGACGCTACCACGGGCATCTGATCGAGAGATGCCCCGAAACGATCATACAAAGTGACAGCAATGTGTATGGTTGCATCATTCGCACGCTCGACCAGCCCAGCTCAGCCGAATCGCATTCGCTTCCCGAGAACGAGGTATCGACGGTGACCGATCTACATGTGCGCAAGATGCGCTTCGCCTTCGCCGACTATGACGTGCCGTTCCTCTGGAACGAAGAGAATCCCGCCTTTTCGAGCATGGCCAACGCGGTCTCGTTCTTGGCGATCGGCTTCGAAAAGATGATCGTGCAGATGATCAGCGAGGCCAAGCCCCACATCACCGACCCCGCGATCGCCGAGGAGGCAATCGCGTTCGTACGTCAGGAGGGGCAGCATTCGAGCGCCCATCGTCAGCACGCAAAAGGCTTGATCAAGGCATATCCACAACTCCAGGAAACGCTCGACGACGTCATCGGTGCTTACGACAAGCTCACCGCGGAGACCTCGCTGAAGTACCGGCTCGCCTACACCGCCGACCTCGAAGCAACGTTCACCCCGGTCTTCAAGTTGATGCTCGACAACGATTCGACGCTGTTCCAGCCTGGAGACGACAGAGTCGCGTCGTTGTTCATCTGGCACTTCGTCGAGGAGGTAGAGCATCGAAGCTCGGCGCTGAAAATCTTCAGTTCCATCGTCGGAAGCGACGTCTACCGAATGCGTATGGCGCCGTCGATATTTCGGCACGTTCTGCATGTCATCAAGATTGCGTGCGAGGGCTTCAATCAGCACGTCCCGCTGGACGAGCGGAAGATCGATGCGCTCGCAATGTTCGCATCGCACCGACGCGCACAGCATCTGAAAAAATGGACACCGCTGGTGAGTTTCGAGGACCACGGCCCGATGCCGCGCGCATTCGACCATCTGCCGATCGGTGAGCAACTCACCGCGTTGGTGGGAGTCGTCCGCAGCCAGCTGCCGAAGCACAACCCGGACCACGAGAAGCTTCCCGAGCTCGCAGATTTGTGGTTCAAGCGCTTCGACGACGGCTACGACGTCACGCAGTGGTACACGGCCGAGAACGCTGCGTCGGAATAGGGGCAGACAGATGGCAGATCATTGCGCACCGACCTTCGATTCCTTGGCCACATCCCTCGGCTTCTCGTGTGCCGAAGCCGGTGGACTGGTCGAGTTCCGAAACCCGTTCGCGCTCGAGAACTGGACACTTCCCGTCCTCGAGCTCACCATCATTCTGGGCGCTGTGCTCGCGCTCGTATTTGCCATCGTGCGCCTCCGACGGCACGGCGACCCCACCAGCCTGGTCCTGTGGTTCGGTGCCTGCGCATACCTTTTCATCATCGAACCGCCCTTGTATTTCCCGGCTGCGTTCGGAATCGACGAACACGTCGACACGATGTTCGCGCACAACGTGTTCACAGTGGAGTTCCTGTGGGGCCGACTGCCGTTGTACATCATTGCGATCTACCCGTTGATGGCCACGATCGCCTTCGAGATCGTGAAAATGTTGGGCATCTTCCGTCGATACGGTGTACTCGTCGGTGCAGTCTGCGTCGGGTTCGTGCATCATGCGTTCTACGAAATCTTCGATCATCTGGGGCCACAGCTCAGATGGTGGGCATGGGCGACGGAGAACCCACTCAACCAGCCCATGTTCGATTCGGTTCCGCTGGGGAGCGTCGTGGTGTTCGCCGCACTGTGGCCGATGTCGCTCGCATTCTGTGTCCAGTGGTTCGTCGGTCGACACATCGACGAGGGCAGGCGCTTCGATGGTCTGCAGTTGGTGTGGCGCACGATAGTGATCGGTGTTCTTGCGTCGCTGGGTACGTTCATTCTCCCGATTCCGGCGACGGTCCTCGGGATGGGAAGCGACACGATTCGGGGCTTCCTTTTCGCAGCAGAACTGCTGATCCTCACGATCGTCGCAGTCGTCGTGTTGACGCGACAGTGGAATCGGCTGCGGCGGGGAGTCGCCGATGAACCCGTGTACCAGAACCGGTTCGTGCAGGCCTACGCCGTGGTGTACCTGTGCATCATGGCATTGCTCTGGATCAGCGCACTGCCCGACTTCTTCAGCGCAACCGACGGCGTCACCGGCAACAACGATCCAATCGGGAATCTCTGGTACACGCTGGCCTGCTTCGCTATTGCGATTGCGACTGTCGCTGCAACATTCACGTCGGCGACGGTCCGAGTCACTCCCCCAAATACTCCGGCGAGCGCTTGACGGGGAGCGACGCTCGTAGAGTGTTTGGAAGCGGGCGGTAGCGACCATACTGTCCGCGGACCGTGAGGTTCCTCGACCCGTAAACGGAAAGGCACTCGATGAGCATCAACGATGACGACATCACCACAACCGGTAAGAGCGGCGGCGAAGGACCTGCCGACGGCGGATCCAACCCCGGCGGCCACGACGGCGGCGCCGATGGCGCTGCGAGCCCGGGCGAAGGACCTGCCGACGGCGGATCCAACCCCGAGGGCCACGACGGCGGCGCCGATGGCGCTGCAAAGCCGGGCGAAGGACCTGCCGACGGCGGATCCAACCCCGGCGGCCACGACGGCGGTGCGGACGGCTCGGCTTGAGCAAGCCTGCAGCTGACGAGCGCGGATCGGATTTCCGGTCCGCGCTCGCTCGTCTGATCTCCGTCGACAGCAGCGTCCTCGCCGAGGAGCATTGGGGGCGCTCACCTCTTCTGTCTCGCGCGCGCGAGCTACCCGGCGCGTTCGACGATCTCATGACGCCCGCCTCGGTCGATGAGCTCGTCTCCCGTCGCGGCGTACGCACACCGTTCGCGCGCATGGCCAAGGACGGTGCGCTCCTGGACAAGAACGAGTTCACCGCGTCCGGTGGTTTCGGGGCGGAGATGCCCGATCAACTCGATTCCGCGTCGGTGCTGTCGGCCTTCGCCGACGGTCACACCCTCGTCCTTCAGGGACTTCATCGTCTGTGGCCACCGCTGATCGACTTCGTGCGTGATCTCGTCGACGATCTCGGCCACCCCGCTCAGGTGAATGCGTACATCACACCGGCCTCATCGAAGGGCTTCTCCCCGCACTACGACGTGCACGACGTGTTCGTGCTGCAGATCAGCGGCGAGAAACGCTGGATCCTACATCCGCCGGTACACCCACATCCGCTGTCGAATCAGCCGTGGTCGGATCGCCGCAGCGCCGTGGAAGAACGCGCGCGCGAGACACCTTTCCTCGACACGGTGCTGGCGCCGGGCGACTGCCTCTACCTTCCTCGCGGATGGATCCACTCTGCCGAGGCATTGGGCGAGACGACGATTCACCTCACCCTCGGGGTTGCCTCCTTCAACCGTTTCGACGTCGCGCATCACCTCCTCGGTCTCGTGCAGGACGATCCCGCGCTACGTCGGCCGTTGCCCGCCGGCCTCGATCTGACCGATCCCGATGCAGTCCTTCCGCATGTGGATCGCGTCATCGACGAGGTCATCTCGAGGCTCCACGACATCAAGAACGACCCCGAGGCCAGACGCCGCATCGCGGAACGACTGGGACGACGGTTCGTCGAGATCACGCGCCCCGAGCCCGTCAACCCGCTGCATACGGTCTCGTTCATGACCGGACTCGACGCGGACAGCATCGTGCTCTGGCGTCGAGGCCTCACTGCGGACGTGAGGGAGGACGACAGCCGGGTCCATCTGACCCTGAGTTCCAAGACTGTCTCACTACCGATCGAGGCCTCTGCCGCAGTAGCTCGGCTTCGATCGGGTAAGCCTTGCCGAGTGGGCGATCTCACCGGTCTGGACGAGGGCAGTGCCATCGTCGTCGCCCGACGCCTGCTGCGCGAGGGAATCGTGGTCCCGCACTCCTGACGGGGGCGGTCGCGGCGCCTTACGATTGACCTCTCACCAACCGACGAGGAGACGGATCATGCCCACCCGACTCAACCCGTATCTGAATTTCCGCGGGACCGCCCGTGAAGCGATGGAGTTCTACCAGAGCGTATTCGGGGGTGAACTCGCGATGAACACCTATGCAGATTTCGGCACCACCGAGGATCCCGCCGAAAAAGATCAGATCATGCACAGCCAACTCGAGTCGCCGTCGGGTTTGACGATCATGGCCGCTGACACCCCGGCAAGCATGGCCCTCAATGTCGGCGACAACGTCTCGGTTTCGTTGAGCGGCGAGGACGAGGACGAGCTCACCGGCTACTGGGACAAACTCGCCGTCGACGCGCAGAACACCATGGGCCTGAACAAGGCACCGTGGGGCGACACCTTCGGCATGCTCACCGACAAATTCGGCATCAACTGGTTGGTCAACATCTCCGGCAGCCAGGGATAGATTTCGATAAGGGGCTCCACCCGGCGGGTGGGGCCCCTTATTGCTGCCTTCATTCCATATTCGGCACATCACATTTCAGAACCACTATGCCCCGGGTCACACATGCGCTATTGTTTGTGCACAGAGAGCAACAGTGTTGCACACAGTGCAACATAACCTCGGAGGCTTACCTTGTTCACATCACTTCCACGTCCATCCCGCGCACTCGTCGGCTCCGGTGCAGCACTGGCGATCCTGGCCGGAACGGTCGCCGGATGCGCCGATCGCGCTTCTGGTGAATCCTCGGCCGAGGACTTTCCGAACCAGAACATCACCCTGCTGACCCCTACCGCCGCCGGCGGCGCAACCGACCTGACCGCACGCACGCTCGGCCAACAAATGGAGGCCGAGCTGGGCGTCAGCGTGGTCGTCGAGAACAGACCAGGCGGCGCCGGATCGATCGGCATGCAATACCTCGCTGATCAGGATCCTGACGGATACACCATCGGTGTTCTCCCCGTCGAAGTCAGCCTGCTCGGCCACCAGGGATATTCGACGGACCCGGCCGCCTACGACTTCCTCGGACAGGTCAACTCACAGCCCGGGACCATCGCCGTACCCGCCGACAGCCCCTTTCAGACGCTCGATGACCTGATCGCAGCAGCGCAGGCAGACCCCGGAGGCGTGACCATCTCCAACGCCGGACCCGGCTCGATCTGGGAAGCAGGTGCACTCGAACTCGGCCGCGTCGCAGACGTGGAGTTCACCGGCGTCCCCTTCGACGGCGGAGCACCCGCCGTCACCGCGGCGATCGGATCTCAGGTCGACGCCGTGGTCGCCGGCATCGGCGAGACGGCACCGGCCCACGCGGATGGACGCCTGCGGGTACTTGCCGTCTTCACCGAGGAGCCCGCACCAGCCCTACCCGGTGTCCAGACCGCCATCGAACAGGGACACGACGTCGTAATCGGCAGTTGGGCCGTGATCGCGGCACCCAGCGGCCTGCCGGACGCCGTCGCGACGAAACTCGAGGATGCCATCGAATCAGCCTCGGCAACAACTGAATACATCGATCTCATCGAGGCCGGCGGCAATCTACCGCTGTATCGCTCGGCCGACGAGACCACCACGTTCGTCGAATCGGAGTCGGACAGGTTCGAACAACTGGCAGGGCAACAATGACTACCCGGCATCTCCCAGAGGTGAATACCCCCGATCAGATCCCAGATGACATCCACGAGGATGTCGTGGCCCGACCCAACAGTCGCGTGTACGAAGTTGCGACAGGGATTGCCGTCATCGCTTTCGGCATCGTCGTCTATTTCGCGGCCGATGCGATCGAGGTCGGTAGGGACGGTCAGTCGTTCGGACCACGCTGGTGGCCGACGGCGTTGTCGATTGCAGCAATCGTCATCGGACTGATCCTGGTTGTTCAGGCGGTGCTGAAGCGAATCACGTCAGAGGAGTCACCGATCACCAGGTCCGGCAGTGTCGTTCTGGTGACGACGTTGGCGATGATCGCGGCATATGGCCTCGCCTGGCAGTACTTCGACTTCCGGGCCGTCACGGTTCTGCTGTTGGCGGGCCTCGTCGCTATCGGCGGTGGGCGCGGCATCAGGGCGCTCGTACTCTTTCCCGTTGTCACCACCGCCGTGCTGTGGTCGGTCTTCGGCTTGCTGCTGCGGGTCCCGCTGTGAACGCCGTCGCCGAGGGACTCAATGCGCTCCTCGATCCCAGTATCGGCCTGTGCCTGATCATCGGGGTACTTCTCGGCACGCTCGTCGGTGCCATTCCGGGCATCACCGCAGCCATGGCCGTCGCGCTTGCTGCAGGATTCACCCTGACACTCGAACCACTCCAGGGTTTGTCGGTACTTCTGTCCATCTACGTTGCCGCACAGTTCGGTGACCGGGTGCCCGCAATCCTCATCAACACACCGGGAACGCCCGCGTCGATCGCCACGACATTCGATGGCTTCCCCATGGCCAAGCAAGGCCGCGCCGGGATTGCATTGACGAGCTCAGCGCTGGTCTCGGCGGTGGGGTCCGTAGTCGGCATCTGCATCCTCGTCTTCGCCGCGCAGCCCATCGCAAGTGTCGCCCTCGAGTTCGGGCCGGCGGAAATGTTCGCTCTCGTGGTCTTCGGAATGACGATGATGATCGGCGTCTCGGGTGGACGAATCGCGAAGGGCCTCTTCGCAGGCATCCTCGGGTTGCTGCTCGGTACCATCGGCCGCGATCCGATCACCGGCGACGGACGCTTCACCTTCGGTGTGAACGAACTCAGTTCCGGCATACCGTTCATTGCCGCGATAGTCGGACTTTTCGGCATCGCCGAGGTCTTCAACCAGATGATCAGCCGCCATCCGACGCACATACCGGCACCGATCACCCAACTCGGCAAGTGGTGGCCGAACAGGTCGGAACGACGCGAACTCGTCAAACCTGCGCTCATCGGATCAGGTGTAGGTGCCGTCGTCGGAGTCGTTCCGGCTGCCGGCGGTGACATCGCGGGCGTCGTGTCCTGGGATCAGGCAAGGCGCGCATCGAAAACGCCGGAAAAGTTCGGCAAAGGATCACTCGAAGGTTTGGCAGCGGCCGACACGGCAAGCACCGCCACCATGGGCGGATCCGTCACCACAACACTCGCGCTGGGCGTTCCCGGTGACGCGGTCATGGCTGTGATGATCGGTTCCATGGTCATCTGGGGACTGCAGCCGGGACCAGCGTTGTTCGTCGAATCGCCCGACCTGGTCTACAGCATCGCCGCGATCATGCTGTTGGCAACCTTCGCCGCCCTCGCCCTCGCGCTCGTCCGGATGCGCGGAGTCGTCAAGCTACTCGACCTCCCGCAGCAGTACCTTTGGGCGGTCATCATCACGTTCTGCATGGTCGGCACGTACGCCGTCCAGAACAGCGCGTTCGACGTCGGCCTCATGCTCGTCTTCGGCCTCCTCGGACTGGTCATGCGCCGCAACGGTTTCCCAGCAGGCCCCCTCGTCCTCGGCCTGATCCTCGGCCCCCTCGCGGAGAGCAATATCCGTCGCGCTTTCCTGATCGACGGCGCAGCCAGCATCTACACCAGCGGTATCGCCGTGGGCCTGCTCGTCCTCAGCGCACTCGCAATCCTCGGTCCGCACATCCGCGCGGCCCTGAGGAAGGGGCGCGGCACACGTTCGAAGGGGACGATCGATGCCTGAGTTTCTCTGCATCGGGGAGACAATGACACTCGTCGCCCCGGTCGAGGCGGTGCCCCTCTCGTGCGCCGAGTTGTTCACGTTGCACATGGGCGGTGCCGAATCCACGGTGGCGCTCTACCTCGTGGAACAAGGACACAGTGTCGCCTGGGCCAGCTACGTCGGCAACGATCCACTCGGCCGCCGCATCGTCGACGAGATCGCCTCGCACGGAGTCGACACATCGTTCGTCACAATGCGCGAGGACGCCGCCACCGGCGTCTATTTCAAGGACCCGGACGACGGCGTGACGACGGTGCACTACTACCGTCGCGGGTCGGCGGCCTCGAAGATGTCACCCTCCACACTGGATGAACTACCGCTGCAGGAAGTTTCGCTCGTACACGTCTCCGGTATCAATGCCGGGTTGTCCGACACGTGCGCCGAGATGATGCGCGCGCTGTTCGATCGATGCGCAGCATCGAGTACACCGATCTCCTTCGACGTGAACTACCGTCCCGGCGTCTGGGAGATCGAGCAAGCGGCGCCTGCGCTTCTCGAGCTCGCGCGACGCGCGGACATCGTTTTCGTCGGCCGGGACGAGGCAGCCACTCTCTGGTCCACCACAGACGCCGCATCCATCGCGGCTCTGATTCTCGACGAGGAATACAGCACAGGAACATTGGTGGTCAAGGACGGTGGCATCGGGGCCACCGAGTTCAGCGCGTCAGGAACTCGCTTCGTCGCTGCCCGCTCCGTCGATGTCGTCGAAGTGGTGGGTGCCGGGGACGCGTTCGCAGCCGGTTACCTTTCAGGAATGGCGAACGGCAAGGATGCCCACGGGAGGCTCTCGATGGGCCACGATCTCGCAGCCCGCGCCTTGTCGAGCACCAGCGACTTCGTCCCAGCAGTCGAGCTCGGCGCGTGAAGAACCGAAGGAGCAGTCAATGTCGCAGAGCGTAGAACGCGCCATCGAAATTCTCGAGTTCGTGGCCATTGCGCCGCGCACTCAGAGCGAGGTCGCCTCGCACCTCGACGTGCACCGATCCACCGCGCTTCGGGTGCTGCAGACTCTCACCGATTCGGGTTTGACGCGCAAACGCAGCGACGGAAAGTACAGCGTCGGCTACCGGCTGGCCGGGCTGGCGAATGCGGCACGGGAACAGTTCGACTTCGCGAACGTCGCGCGCCCGTATCTCGTGAAATTGGGCGAACAGTGCTCGCACACCATCCACCTCGCGGCACTCGAAGGTGGCCGGATCGTGTACGTCGACAAAATCGAGCAACCCGGAATGATCAAACTGTTCTCCCAGATCGGTGCGCCCGTGTGCCTGCACACGGCCGGAGTCAGCAAGGCAATTCTCGCTTTCCAGCCACCCGACGTCGTCGATTCCGTAATGAAGGCAGCGGACTTCGTTTCGCATACGCCCACCACCATCACCTCGAGAAGCCGATTCGATGCCGAGTTGGCTGTCGTTGCAGAACGTGGGTGGTCGGTCGATGACGCCGAATACGAGGACTACGTCAATTGTGTCGCGATGCCGGTGCGGGACGCGAGCAATCGCGTGGTCGCAGCCGTCTCGGTGACCGCCTTGAAGGGCCGTGCGGATCTCACGGCACTCGAACTGTTGCTGCCCGACCTACGCGCAGTGACCGACAACGTATCGAAGGAGCTCGGATGGAGACCATGAACTCCTGGTTCGACGAGGCTTTCTCTCGGGCCCCGGTGATGGCAATTCTGCGCGGATTCGCCCCCGCCCGGACCGTCGAACTCGCCCAACGCGGATGGGACGCAGGCATCACCTGCATCGAAGTACCCATTCAATCCGCGTCGGCGATCGACGCGCTCACCGCCACCGCGAAAGCGGCAGCCGACCGCGGCATGACCGTCGGCGCCGGCACCGTGGTCACAACGGAACTGGTGACGCAGGCACGCGAAGCGGGCGCCTCGTTCACCGTGGCACCCGGATTCGACCCAGCGGTAGCGCTGGCCAGCATGAACGCTGGTATGCCGCATCTACCGGGAGTCGCGACCGGCACAGACGTCCAACAGGCCGCGGCCCTCGGACTCGGGTGGGTGAAAGCATTCCCGGCATCAGTGCTGGGCGCGGGGTGGTTCTCCGCGATGCATGGTCCATTCCCATCGATGAACTTCGTTGCTACCGGCGGTATGAACGCACGGAACGCACCCGAGTTCCTCGCGGCAGGCGCCCGCGTCGTCGCCGTCGGTTCCGCACTCGAAGACAACGCCCAAATCGACCTCTTGACAGACCTCTTCGCAGCTCGATAAGGAGCCTTCACCCATGCATTCTCTTCTGAACGACGCCTACACCCCGGCGCCCACCCGCTACGACTCGATGGACTACCGTCCCGTCGGCACATCCGGATTGCTGCTACCAGCGGTATCGCTCGGAATGTGGCACAACTTCGGCGACGACACCCCCATCCAGAAGCAGCGCGACATCGTCCGCGCAGCCTTCGATCTCGGAATCACACACTTCGACCTTGCCAACGGCTACGGACCCCCGATGGGGTCGGCCGAGAAGAACGTCGGACGGATTCTCGCGGAGGACTTTTCGAACCTGCGCGACGAAATCGTCATCTCGACCAAAGCCGGCTACGACTTTTTCCCCGGACCCTACGGTCGCGGTGGCGGTTCCAAGTACCTGCTGGGCAGTCTCGAGCACTCGCTGAAGAGCCTGCGACTCGACTACGTCGACATCTTCTACAGTCACCGGTTCGATCCCAACACACCACTCGAGGAGACCGCGCGCGCACTCGACACCGCGGTGCGCTCCGGCAAAGCCAGGTATGCAGGAATCTCGTCGTATTCCGCGGCGCGTACCGTCGAAATCGCTGGTCTGCTGCGTGAGCTCGGGACGCCTCTGGCCATCCATCAACCGTCGTACTCGCTCCTGAATCGGTGGGTGGAAGACGGCACTCCGTCGCTGCTCGACGTGCTGGCAGCAGAAGGGATCGGCTGCATCGCATTCTCCGCACTCGCCCAGGGCTTGCTTACCACCAAGTATCTGAACGGCATCCCCGAGGGATCGCGAGCGACGCAGGGAAAGACGCTCCGCGACGGCATGCTGTCGGACAAGAACCTGGAGAACGTCGCAGCGTTGAACAAGATCGCAGAGCGACGCGGACAGCCGCTCGCCCAGATGGCGCTGGCGTGGGTCCTGCGAACGCCGCAGGTGTCCTCGGTGCTCGTGGGCGCTTCGAGGCCGAGTCAGCTGGCCGACAGCGTGCTGGCGTTGCAGCGCCCGGAATTCACTGCGGACGAGCTCGCCGAGATCGACGAGTACGCCGTCGACGGCGAACTGAACATCTGGCTCGCCTCCTCAACCGCATGAACGCCCTCGACGCGGTTGTCGCCGACGAGCAGGAAGTGCGCCTGGACAGGTTCGACTACGACGACGCCTGGGCCCTCGGTTGCCAGATGCGGCAGGAGGCGGCGCAGCGGCAACTGCCCTTGGTGATCGGCATTGTCCACGGTCACCAACGTGCGTTCCACGCCGCGCTGCCGGGTTCGTATCCAGAAAGCGATCACTGGCTGTCGCGAAAGATGGAGGCCGCCAAACGCTATGGCCGAAGCTCGCTCGGCATCGTCGAGTTCTTCACTGCCACCGGCCGCGACTTCGACACTCAAGCACACCTGCCGACGGAAACGTTTGCAGCGGCGGGCGGCGTCGTGCCGATCGAGGTGACTGGCGTCGGGATCGTCGGTTTCGTTGGAGTATCCGGTCTGCCGCACCGCGAGGATCACACGTTCGTCATGGAGCAGTTGAGAGCATTTGCGCCGAGCAGCCAACGTGTAACCATGGAGCAATGAAACTCATCGCCCGCGTCATCCTGGGGTCTTTTCTGGTCTTTGCGGGACTGAGCCACCTGTTCTGGGCGCGGACGGAGTTTCAGGCGCAGGTGCCGACGTGGGTTCCGATCGACACGGACTTCGTGGTGCTCACATCCGGCGTGGTCGAGATCGTCCTCGGTGCTGCCCTCATCCTGTGGGTTCGCAGACGGGCCTTGGTGGGGTGGGTCGTTGCCGCGTTCTTCGTCGCCGTGTTTCCCGGCAACATCTCGCAGTTCGTCACGGGCACCGATGCTTTCGGACTGGACACCGACGCTGCCCGCGGGATACGGCTGGTGTTTCAGCCGCTGCTGATCATCTGGGCTCTGTGGTGCACCGACGCGTGGGCTTCGTGGCGAACACGGGATACGACGGCACGCCAGGTGTAGCTTTTAGATATGACGTCATGGCAGGAACCCGAGTCAGTGAACCTCATGCTCGACCGACTCGACACGTGGGCGATCGTAGGGCTATCGGGCGACCCCTCCAAGACCGCCTACGAAATCGCTACGGTATTGCAGGAGCACGGCAAGAAAATCGTGCCCATTCATCCCAGCGCCCCGACAGTCCTCGGCGAACAGGGCTACGCCAGCCTGAAAGATGTTCCGTTTCCCATCGACGTCGTCGATGTGTTTCGCAGGTCCGACTCCGCCGGCCAGTTCGCCGACGAAGCCGTCGCCATCGGCGCCAAAGGTGTGTGGTTTCAACTCGGTGTCATCGACGAGGCCGCATTCGATCGAACCATCGCTGCAGGCGTGCCGATGATCATGGACACCTGCCCGGCAATACAGTGGCGTCGCCGCTAAGCCTGCTCACTGTTCTTCGCATCCGGCGGGGTCATTTCGAGCCGAACCCCCATCAATCTGACAGCGCGTGAGTGGTCGAACCGATCGACCAGTGCCACGGCAGCATCGGAGATCACCGCCGGATCGAAAGTCGGCTCCGGCAGCGGCGCTGTGGTGGTGTGAGTTTCGAACGGCGCGTACCGCACTTTGAGGGTGACTCGAACTGCGCAGCGATCCTCGGCGAGAAGATCCTCCCGCACCCGCATCGCGAGGCGTCGTACTTCCTCAGTGACGTCGTTCCAGTCTTCGAGGTCGCTCTGAAAGGTCGTTTCGCGGCTGTGTGAGCGCGCCACCCATGGCTCTGCGGATACCGGCGACAGGTCGACGCCGCGCCCCTTCGATGCAATCCACGGGCCGGTCTTCGGTCCGAAAGCAGCGGCCAGCACCTCATCGTCCGTGGCCGCCAACTCCGCAACCGTCTCGATCCCGATCGATGCAAGCTTCTTGGCCGTCTTCTTGCCGATACCCCACAGCGAATCGGTCGAACGCTCCCCCATGATCTCGAACCAGTTGTCCTTCGTGAGGGTGTAGATGCCCTGCGGCTTCCCGAAGTCTGTGGCGATCTTCGCCCGCAACTTGTTGTCGCCGATACCGACCGAGCAGTGCAACCTCGACGCCTCGAAGACGGTGTCGTGTACCCGCCGAGCGAACCGCACAGGATCCTCGGTCTCGACTCCGAGAAATGCCTCGTCCCAGCCCATCACCTCGACCACCACGTCCAGGCTGCGCAAGGCGTCTATGACGGTGTTCGACGCCGCGTTGTACGCATCACCGTCGACGGGCAGAAAAATCGCATCTGGCAGCTTCTTCGCCGCAACACGCAGGGGCATCCCGGATCCGACGCCGAACTCTCGTGCCTCGTACGACGCCGTCGAGACCACGCCTCGCTCGGTCGGGTCTCCCCTGCCCCCGACGACAATCGGCTTACCCGCGAGTTCCGGATGACGAAGGACCTCGACCGCGGCGATGAACTGGTCCAGATCCACATGCAGCACCCACCGTCGGCGCGGCGCAGTGGTCATGGAGCCATTGTGCTGCACCCCTCCCGCCGAGATCGAGGTTACGACCAGGAATCGGGCGTTTTCGAGACACAACTTCGATCTCGGCGGGAGGGTCAGCGGAAGACGCTGCCCTGGTCATCCGTATGAATGAACTTGAACGGCCCTGTGCAGCAACGATGCAGTTGAGCCGCCTTGGTCCCACTTCGCTTCCTGCGCGGGGTCAGCCAGCGTGCCAAGATGATCGGGATGTTCAATCTGAGCAAGACGTTCGTGCATCGAACTCGGCAGTGCCCGTGCATGTCGGCTTCGAATTCGACGTGGAGGGTTCGTTGAAAACACGGCACGAAACGCCGTGGTACGCGCGACTGCCGGACAGTCGAGCAGTGGTGCTACGCGGCGCCGACGCCCACCACATCGCAGTCTCTCTCGATCCTCTTCCACACGATGCGCCAGCCGTGGCGACGATCCACCTCGTCGATGTCGTATCGCAGCGCGGCGTAGTCACCACAGTTCTCGACAACCTGGAAACTGCTGTTCGTGATTCCTTTCCTACCTGGCTTCCCGGCGGGGATTATTTAGAAGGCCCCAACCGTCTCGACCTTCTCGCGTCACGAAGACTCTCGCTCGAGCTGGCATCGACCTCGGAGCACTTCGGTCCGTTCGTGACCGCGATGACGGAGTCCGCACTGCGCGGCAGGCCCATCGGTCGAGAATTCATAGATCAAACCCGAGCAGAGGGTCTGCGACGCCTGCTGGCTGACACCTACCACCGTCGATCGGTCGCGCTGGTGCTGAGCGTCGAGGCCGGTCAGAGTAGCTATCAACACTCGCAGTTGATTGCCGGGTGCATGTGGCTGGCGAACAGTGGCGGGTTCGCAGTGTGGATCGTCAGTCCCGATGACATGATTTCGGACCACATCCGAGTAGTCGACATATCGATCGACCGTGTGCTTGAGTCGTCCAAGTTCACCGACCAGCGTATTCACATTCCCGCTCTCGCAGGTAAACCCCATCCAGGCAGCACAGCAGAGAAGAAGCTCGAAAAGGTCCTTGCCACCTGCGAGTGGGCGTCCGGCCGCGAGTGGAATCAACCCTTCCAGGCCACCTCGCTGCACGAACGCATCGTGGTGGATCTCAGATGGCCAGGCGAAAAGTGCGTCGTCGAAGTCGACGGCGACGAACATCGCCATCCGGTCAAGTTCGCGCGCGATCACCAACGCGACGTCGTGCTGCAGTTGGATGGCTACGCGGTGCTGCGCTTCACCAACGCACAGATCCTCGACGACGTGACAGCTGTAGTCTCCGCAATCGAGAAGTACATCAAGATCAAGCGGGAGTCGACCGCCCGCACTGCACAAATCGAAGGGACACCCCGTGGCGAGTGACGAACTGACCGGCACCGAGAGGCTGATACTCCTGGTGCTCATGGCTCAGGCCGAAGAGACGTCGAACACTCGTCTCAAAGAACTCGGTCCCGAATTGAAGAAGGATCATCGCACACGCCTGAACAACCTTCGATTGATTGAGACGGACTACAGCAGGAAGCCGATGGTCCACTCCCTCACCGACAAGGGCTGGGCCGCATGCGCCCGGGAACTCAAGAGCGGACCACCTCCGCGCGCAACACCGCAGGCCAAGGGAACGTACACAATCCTGGCGGGGCTCCAGCGATTCCTGGATAGACGCGACCTCCGCCCGTCGGACGTTTTCCGCATCGACGAACCGGCCCCTGACAGCACCGAGATCTTGACTCCTGCTGCAACGGTTGCCGCCCCCGTAGGCACAAGCATCGAGACTCTTGTCCGTACGGCGTACGCCGACCTTGCTCCCAGAAAGGGCGCCTGGGTCACCATCCGAGACATTCGTTCAGCCCTACCCGGCGTACCGAAACCGAAGCTGGACAGAGCGCTTGGCGAGATGTACAGGATCGATGACGTCAGTCTGATAGCGGAGGAGAACCAGAAGGCGTTGGAGGACTCCGTTCGAAGTTCCGCCATCACGATCGCCGGCCAGCCAGTCCACCTGATCGCAATCGAGGGATGATGAAGGACCTCGAGCGCAAGGCGCTGCGGTCGATACGACTCAACTGGGCTCCCACGCCCGACGACGTCTGGCGTTCGCAATCCGAACTCCATGCGCACTCGCTTCACGACACCGCATTGAACCTGGTTCTCGAGGCATTCGACGACGCAGAAGCCAGCGCTGACGCAAGTCCGATCGGTGTCGCACTTCGCGGCACCGCGGGGTCCGGAAAGACGCACTTGCTCGGTCAGGTACGTGAACGAGTTCAAGCGAGCGGCGGGTACTTCTTCCTGATCGGTTTGCTCGACGCGACGACCTTCTGGCAGACGACACTGGTCGGGATGCTGGACGATCTCACGCGACCTGCACCCGAACAGGACACACAGCTCAAATTGTTTCTGTGGCGCTTGGCGTCGATCACGCGTATCACCAGAGCGGAACGTCGAGCCATCATCGGCGAAGACAAGCTCACCCCCGAAACGCTCGACAAGTTCGTCAGCGCAGTCCACGCGGTTCATCCGCGACTGATCAACCAAAGCCAGTCGACCCTGCGCGCACTGACGCTCTATGCCACAACAGATTTGAGCGTGCTGGACGTCGGCAATGCGTTCCTTCAATCGATCGATGAAGCACAGACGGGATCTCGGGAACACTGGGGAATCCAGCAAGCGGTGCTGACGCCCCAACAGGTGGTGAGAGATATTTCGCGGCTGCTCGCAGCTACGGGCCCGTCGGTACTTGCCGTGGACCAGATCGATACCCTGCTCGCGCAGTCCCGTTCCGCAACCAACGCACCGAGCGACATCGAATCCTCGGACAATCTCGTCATCGAACAGGTCGCCCACGGGTTGATGGCCCTTCGCGAAAACTTGGGACGTACAGCTTCGGTCGTGGCGTGCCTGCCGAGCGTGTGGGAGTTGATCCAAGATCGTGCCAGCCGTACCGTCAGCGACCGTTTTCGACTCACGCCTGTACTGAAGGGACTCCCGAGAGGCTCCATAGCCGAGGACATCCTGACCAGACGTTTTCAGGCCAAGTACGGTTCGGTCGGCTTCGAGCCACCTCATCCGACCTGGCCTGTCTCGAAAAGCGCGTTCGCCGCGGCCGAGGGCATAACACCGCGGCAACTGATGATCAATGTGGACAAGCACATCCGCCGCTGTTTGGAGACAGGCACAGTCTCGGAACTCACCGATCTCGTCGGCGATCACGGATACACAGATGAGGGTAGAGAAGACGAATCAGAGCTCGCTGTTCTCGATATCAGGTTCGAAGAGTTGAAGAAGGAGGCGAATACGAACCTCCCTACGAGCCACAAGTTCGAGGACAAGTTCATGCCGCCCCTGCTCTCAGCCGGTCTCACGGCATGGATTAAGGAACTCGGCGGCATAGGCGACGCCTTTTCGCTCGACAACCTGCCGAGTGCGAAGCCTGCCCTACACGCACGGCTGCGCCAGAAGCTCGACCCTGCGACCGAGGACGAGCAGCACTGGGCTTTCCGCGCCATCGCGTCGGAAAGCGCAGTTGCGGTTCTGAACCGCCTCCGTGCCGCATGTACAACTGCAGGACTGCACACCGGGATTTCCCGTCGCAAGCTCTTCGTCATTCGAAACGTTCCGTGGTCGAAGGGCCCTAAAACTGCCCAGGCGGTCAACGATTTCGAACAGGCAGGCGGGCGCACGCTGAGTGTGTCCGAGGATGAACTGGCGTCACTGTCGGCACTAATCGGCATGCTGGACGAAGGCTCACCGCAGCTCGATGCATGGCTGACGTCTCGACGTCCGGCTCACCAGATCAAGGTTCTCGTCGACGCGTTGAGCGACGAGACCGACCTTGGCTCGGGGCTGTTCCCAGTTCCGGATCCCCAGCCAGACAAGACCCCCGCGGTGCCCGAGACGAACGGTGCGCAGCAGGACACCGCACCTTCGACGGATCCCCAGCCACTTGTCGATCCACATTCTGTCCCGCTCGGAAACCGGATCGACAGCGACGGGAAACTCCATGTCGACCTCGAAGCGCTGCGTAAGCACACGGCAATCTTCGCGGGCTCAGGCTCGGGCAAGACTGTCCTCATTCGGCGTTTGGTCGAGGAGTGTGCGCTACGCGGAGTTTCTGCGATCGTGCTCGACCCGAACAACGACCTCGCCAGGCTTGGATCGACTTGGCCGACCCCGCCGGCGCACTGGGACAGCGCCGAGACACACAGAGCTGCGGAGTATCACGCAAATACCGAGGTGGTCATCTGGACACCTCGACGGACGGCCGGACGGCCACTCAGTTTCCAACCTCTGCCCGACTTCACGAGCGTCCTGGATTTCCCTGACGAGTTCGGGGAAGCAATCGATTCTGCTGTCGCAACGCTGGCACCGCGCGCCCTCATAGCCGGTAAGACTGCCAAGGCCAGTCAAGCGCAGGCAGTACTTCGCCAGGCCCTGGAACACTTCGGTAGCAACTCAGGAAGCAGCCTCGTTCAGTTCATCGACCTGCTGTCCGAGCTTCCCGACTACATAAGCGGGCTCGAGAACTCCGAGAAGATCGCAGCCGATATCGCCCAGAACCTACGCGCCTCAATGGTGAACGACCCGATGTTCGGGGGCGAGGGGACTCCGGTCGACCCAGGATTGCTGCTCACTCCATCGGCCGGCAAACGCGCGCGCATATCGGTGATCAGCATGGTTGGCCTACCGTCCGACGAACAACGTCAGAGTTTCGTGAACCAACTGCAGATGGCGTTATTCGCGTGGGTCAAGAAGAACCCGGCGGGTGACCGACCGCTCGGCGGTCTGTTCGTTATGGACGAGGCGCAAACGTTGGCGCCATCCGGGGCGATGACTGCATGTACGCAAAGCACCCTTGCGCTCGCATCCCAGGCACGCAAGTACGGTCTCGGACTGGTGTTCGCAACCCAAGCTCCGAAAGGACTGAACAACAAGATTCCTGGAAACGCTGCCACTCAATTTTTCGGGTTCCTCAACAGCCCTGCGCAAATCGATGCAGCGAAGGAAATGGCACGGGCAAAGGGCAGCTCGGCCACCGATATCGGTCGTTTGAAGACCGGCCAGTTCTACGCGGCTGTGGAGGGGGAAGGCTTCAGCAAAATCCAGGCCCCTCTCTGTCTGAGCTACCACCCGAGCAGTCCGCTGACCGCCGAGGAGGTCATCGCGCTCGCACACCGCCCGATTCCGCACGAATCGTGATGCTGGCAGATCTGCCGAGTGGCACGGCCTTTGCCGCGGTCGCGACGACCTTTGTGCGAAACTCGAACCCATGGAATCGAACACCGTCGAGATCACGGTCGTCGGTCAGGGCAGCGCGACATTCGCGCCCGAGCGTTGCACTATCGCCCTCACGGTGCGGTCGGATGGGCGCTCCGCGGAGGCCGCTGCGGAACCCGCTCATCGCCTGGTCGATGAGCTGAGTCGACTCATCGATCCGCTCTACAATCCGGAGCACGGTCCGATCGATTCGTGGGCGCTCGATCAGGTCAGGCATTCGCGCCACCGTCCGTCGAACCACGAAGGAGAGCAGCTGCCGTACGTGTACCAGGCAGTCGCGACGATCATGGTCGAGTTCGGTCAGATAGACGTCATCGATGCCTTCGTCTATGCCGTGTCCGCACTGGATGGCGTAGAAGTTGGGCACTTCGAGTGGGGTCTTGCCGCGGACAGCCAGGCAGCGAAGATCCGCGAGGTCAGAACTCTCGCTGTGCAGGATGCCGTCGAGAAGGCCGACATCTATGCCCAGAGCGTGGGACGGTCGGCAATCACAGCGATGTCCATCGCCGATCCCGGACTGCTCGGCGTGGGCCCCACGCAGTCGGGCTACGTTGCATCGGCTCGTGCATTCGCGGGAGCGGAGGAGGGCTTCGAGCTGCGTCCACAGGACATCACGCTCCGGGCCGAGGTTCATGCGCGCTTCACCGCGACCTGACACAACGCCCGCTGTGGACCGTGTTCGTCCTTCCCGGCCCATTCACGCCTACTCTCGAACTGTGGACAGACTCGATGGACCACGCCTGTGGCCCCGACCTCCGAAGTTGCCGCGACCGATCCTGATGGACCAGAGGTGGGAAAACCTGGCCTTTCTGCACTGGCGAGTTCCCAGTGAAGCAGTCGCGCCGCTCCTCCCCGCTGGTTGCCGGCCCGACGAGTTCGACGGCTCGTCCTGGGTGGGTCTGATCGGCTTCGAGATGGTCGACGCTGGACTCGGCTACGGCTGCCCTGTCCCCTACTTCGGAACTTTCGACGAGATCAACGTTCGTCTCTACTCGATAGATGCCGACGGCCGGCGCGGCGTGTTCTTCCGTTCACTAGAGGCCAACCGGCTCGCGGTGGTGATCGGGACCAATCTCGCACGAATTCCGTATCGCTGGGCTTCGATAACCGCAGAAGTGCGCGATGATGCGATCAGCTACCGCAGCAGACGCCTCGCCCCTCCACACCGTGGTGCCACGACCGACTTCGGAATCATTCGGGGAACCACCGATATGTCCGACGATCCACTTGCTCAGTTCCTCACAGCCCGTTGGGGTTTGCACACAATTTTCGCCGGCCGACTCCTCTACGTGCCGAACGTCCACCGTCGCTGGAAACTCACGGGCGCTGAATCAACTCATTGCTCCGACCGCCTCATCGAGGCGGCGGGCCTCCCCGGAGTTGCGGACAGGCAACCTGACTCGGTCTTGTTCTCGGAGGGAGTGGCGACACAATTCGGGAAGCCGTATCTCGTTCGTTCTACCTGATTCCAGATACCTGGTAGAAAACGCAAAAAAGGGGACCCACCAAGGTGGGTCCCCTTTTTCTTAAATTGTGTTCGGCGGTGTCCTACTCTCCCACACCCTGTCGAGTGCAGTACCATCGGCGCTGGAGGGCTTAGCTTCCGGGTTCGGAATGGGACCGGGCGTTTCCCCTCCGCTATGGCCGCCGTAACTCTG
>NZ_JABFAO010000089.1 GCF_017168235.1 Rhodococcus sp. KRD197 | reverse complement strand
ACGATTTGGTGGTGGTGCCGCCGTCGATGACCACCGTCGTCTCACGTAGTGCGGTGCGCAACCGGGCGAATGCTTCGTCGCGGTCGCGGCCCCAGGCGATGATCTTGGCGACCATGGAATCGTAGTCGGGGGGAATGACATCGCCTTGGGCGATGCCGGTGTCGACGCGCAGACCGGAGCCGAGGGGGAACTTGAGCAGCTCCACCGTGCCCGGTGCCGGGGCGAACCCGTTGTCGGCGTCCTCGGCGTTCAGGCGTGCTTCCACCGCATGCCCGAACTCCGGTGGGCAATCGCCGTCGAGACGCTCCCCGTTGGCGACCTGGATCTGTAGTTTCACCAGGTCCAGTCCGGTGGTGAACTCGGTGATGGGGTGTTCGACCTGCAGGCGGGTGTTGACCTCGAGGAAGGTGAAGATTTTCTGTTCGGGCTGATACAGGTATTCCACGGTGCCGGCGCCGACGTACCCGGCGGCGCGGACCAGCTCGCTCGATACCGTCCGTAGGTGATCGGCCTGCTCTCGGGTCAGCAGCGGTGAGCTCGATTCTTCGATGACCTTCTGGTTGCGTCGCTGAATCGAGCAGTCCCGCACACCCGGCGCCCACACGTTGCCGTGCTCGTCGGCGATGACCTGCACTTCGACGTGGCGGGCATCGGTGACGAGACGTTCGA
>NZ_JABFAO010000088.1 GCF_017168235.1 Rhodococcus sp. KRD197 | reverse complement strand
TGCAGGACAAGATCGCTTTGGGCAACCTCGACGCCAAACGCGACTGGGGATTCGCCGGCGACTACGTCGAAGCGATGTGGCTGATGATGCAGCAGGAGGTCGCCGACGACTACGTGATTTCCACCGGCGAGACGCATTCGATCCGCGAACTTCTCGACATCGCGTTCGCCGAGGTAGGGATCGATGACTGGACCGACTACGTCTACATCGATCCTGCATTCATGCGGCCGGCCGAGGTAGATCTGCTGATCGGTGATGCCACCAAGGCCCGCGACGTACTCGGATGGAAGCCCAAGGTCGAATTCCCGGAGCTGGTACAGATGATGGTCCGCAACGACGTCGACGAACAATCCAAGCTAGCAGCGGGAAATGGAGCCGGTGACGTGGCCCATCGAGCCGGCGTATGACTGCGCGGGTGCTGATCACCGGCGTCGGCGGCCAAGACGGCACGTACCTCGCCCGTCGACTCGTCGACGATGGTTACCAGGTCACCGGAACAATACAACCGGGCTCACATCACAATGCGTCCATCGCGGCCATCGACGGGCTCGAGCTCCGCACCGTCGAATTGTCCGATGCATCTGCATGCAAAGACACCGTTTTTGCGCTCGAACCGGACTACGTGTACCACTTTGCGGGCATCTCCTCGGTGGGATACTCGTGGCAAGAGCCGCTCGAAACTGCTGCCGTCAACGGCATTTCCGTGGTGGCGATCTTGGGCGCTCTGCACGAGCTGCAAGAAAAGACAGGCACGAAGCGGGTGTTGGTGAACGCATCCAGCGCCGAGATCTTCGCCGGGTCCGGCATGTCACCGCAGAACGAGCAGACCCCGGTGAGCCCACTGTCTCCATACGGAGCCACAAAGGCATTCAGTCACCATATGGTGCAGGTCTACCGCTCACGCGGTATGCACGCGAGCAACGCCATCTTCTACAACCACGAGTCCCCGCTCCGCCCGGAGCGATTCGTCACCCGAAAGATCACCGCCGGTGTCGCCGCCATCGCCACCGGACGTCAGCGAAGTCTGGAGCTTGGCAATATGGATGCCCGCCGCGATTGGGGCTGGGCACCTGATTACGTCGACGCCGCATATCGCATGGCTGAGCACCCTGTCGCTGACGACTACGTTGTCGCCACCGGGGAGGCGCACTCGGTCCGCGACTTCGTCGATGCGGCGTTCCGCGCGGCGGGCATCGAAGACTGGGACGAGCTCGTCACCAGTGCCGAATCCTTGCACCGTCCTGCGGATTCCGCGGAAATGATCGGCGACGCGTCCAAGGCGAACCGCGAGCTCGGATGGTCACCGACCAAACGCTTCCATGACGTCGTGGCCGCCATGGTCGAGCACGACGTCAAGCTGATGGAGAGGAAGATTCTTCGATGATCGACGGGTACACCACCAACCGCCGACTGCAGTTCGGCGAGCGACTGTTCAACTGGGCCATCACCCACGTTCCGTCACACTGGGTCCGCCAGCGATTCCTGCGCGCCTTCGGGGCTACCATCGGAACCGACAGCTCGATCATGATGGGCACCACGGTGCTGGGTCTGAATAGACTGGTCATCGGCAACAACTGTTCCATCGGCTTCGATTGTGTACTCGACAGCCGCGGCGGCCTGACCATCGACGACGACGTCGTACTCGCCAGCGATGTACAGATCATCTCCGGCCACCACCTTGTACACAGCGATGATTTCGCCATCAAGCTCGCCCCCATTCACATCGGTCACCATGCGTGGATCGCGAGTCGGTCGACAGTGTTGCAGGGGTTGACCATCGGTGCCGGAGCCGTCGTCGGGGCGTGCTCCTTGGTGAGGGATTCAGTGGACGACATGGGCATCGTCGCCGGCATTCCTGCGAAAGTTGTGGGACAACGAGTTTCGACGCTCGACTATCACCCCATCTTCCGGCCGATGCTGTACTGAACGGTAGAAACCACCATGGATCTTTCCGGAACACATCTCATCTACATTGCGCCTGCAGCGGGCAGGAGCGGCGTGGGCGACTACGCCGACGACTTCGTGGCAGCAGTGTCGCCTCAGTTCGAATCAGTGACCGACTACCGCATTACCGCCGACGGGAACGAATCGGTGGCGGAGGTAGTCGCAGCCGTCCGTGAGATCCGCCGCGTCGTTCTCGAACTCGAAAAGAAGGGGCCGATTCTCGTCCACTTCGAGCAGAGCGCCGGCTCGCAAGCGACGTTCTGGGGATCATGGCTGCCCGCCCGAATCCCCGTGACCTCCACTATCCACGACGCTCCGTACCCGGTGTGGTGGCCGTTCAAGACCAAGCTTCTCTACCGGTACCGACTCCTGCACCACGCTGTGCACTATCCCACCCGGCCGTTGACGACGTGGTTGCAGCGCCGAGTCACCAAGGGTCGCACCCTCTTTGCCCTCACCACCGTCGGCGCCGACAACGTGCAGATCAAGATGAAAGACTCCACGGCCATCGCCTCGCGCATCTTCGTGCCGCCGAGGGACGAGTTGCCCGCGCTGATCGATCGTCCACGTGCGGTCGGCATGTTCGGTCACGTCTACAAGGGCAAGGGCTTCGACCTGATCGGTCGGCTGCGCGAGCAACTCGACGACGATATCGGCATCGTCGTCGCTGGGCGAGGCACCGAGTCACTCGACCCAATCGACGGCGTGACAGTTCTCGGCGAGGTCAACGACGAGGAGGAGGACGCCTTCTTCGGCTCCATTCGGTTCCTCGTAGTCCCTTACTCGAAAGACAACCCGTACGGCAAGGCGTTCGCGGCATCGAGTGCGGTCAGCCGATCCTTCGCCTACAACACACCGATCATCTGCATTCTCGACGGCTCGCTCGCGGAGATGGCGACCGAGGGCGGCGCCATCGGCGTCGACGGAGGTATCGACGCCATCGCCACCGAGGCCAACACCGTGCTACGAGACGAGTTCGCCCAGAACAAGATCGAGGACGAGGTCCGCGAGTTGCGCAGCGCACGGACCATCGACAAGTGTGTGCTGCCGTTCGTATCGGCATGGGCGAAGCTGTAGAGCCATGAAGTATCTGCCCGAGAACAACTTCGTGCGAGCCGGACTGGCATCCTTCTGGAGCTACGGCGGCCGCGTGTTCGGGCTCGTGTGGACCGCCGCGATGATTCACTCCCTCGGCATCGATCAGTACGGCATCTACGCAATGGGATTCGCCGGTGCTGCACTGCTCAACGCTCCGCTGGACAATGCGTTCTACATCCGGTCGATGCGCATTTCCGAGGAGGACTACCAGCGCGAGCGTTGCGCCCGAGTGCTGTTCGGGACACTCGTCGGCGCCGTCGGTGTAGTCGTCTACCTACACTGGTACATAGCCGGTTTCGCCCTGATCGTCGCGGCGGGCGAACTGCTGTTCAACACCTTCAAATCTCAGTACCTGCGTGCGAGCCGACCGGACATCACCATGCGTTTCGACGCCATCCGCCAGCTCGTCGCGATCGGGCTGGGCGGCTCCTACCTGTACATCGCCGAGTCTCCCAGCCTGTTCGTCTCGAGCAGCCTGTATCTGCTCCCGTACCTCGCCATCTGGGCTAGCACCCTGCGGTACGTTCCCGGACGCACTCCCCAGTTCCCCGGTCCGCGACGCGAATTCCTGCTGCTGTCCGCCGAGGCCTTCGCCGCAGCGGCCTATGCGTCGGGTGACGTCTTGATCATCGGCGCTGTCGCCGGAAACGATGTGGCCGGGTACTATTCGGTCGCCAGCGTCACCGCGCTCGCCATCGCCTCGATCGGCCAGAACTACGCCAATACCTTCGTCAACACGCTGCGCGTCGCGGACGGGCACCTCGATTCCGCACCTCCCGCCAAGCACATACTTCGGGTGGCATCGACGACGGCGGCGGTGATGGCACTGGTCGGCGTCGGCATCCTCGTGTGGGGCGGCGCCGACGACGTCGGCTACGTTGCTCTGATTCTCGCGTTGTTCGTCTTTGCCCGCTCGATCACGTACGTCTACACCGTCATTCTTTCGCTTCAACACCGCGACGCTCTGCGGGTAAAGGCCACCGCGGCAATCGCAGTGGTCAAAGTGATCTCGGTGATTCTACTGGCATACAAGTTCGGTGGGTACGGAGCCGCCATTGCCTGTGTCTATTGCGAATTCGCAATGGTTCTCTTCTACCGACACGCGATCTACGGCCCGGTCCGTCGCCCTCGCAAGTCCGCTCGAAAGGAGGCACTACAGTGAAGAAAGCAACGTTTCTCCTGGCGAAGGACCCAAGCCACGAATCTACCGGTGACCTGACCATGGCAAAGCTTGTGATGGACATGGCCCGCTCGTCGTTCGATGTTCGTGTCATCTGCCTGTCCGCCACACCGGAATCGACCAAGGACGGTCACCGACGCGTAGCCAAGCGCGAGGTCGACCTCGCCGGACTCGCACTCCGTAGTGTCAAGGCTCGCCGGTCCCTGGTGCACACCCGATTCGATCTCGACGGACTCGTCGACGCGATCAACGAATCCGAGTCCGATGTCTTCGTCGCAGATCACACGTACCTCGGCGAACCGTTCCTGCGCTCCGACAAGGCCGGTACGGTTCCACTCGCCGTCAACACCGTCGTGTCCGAGACACTGGTGTGGGGAGCCACCCGCGGAATCGTCGGCAAGCTCGATTCGAGGCGGATCCTGCGGGACGAACTGCGGGTGGCGCGTGGCGCATACACCGTCGGGACCTACGACGAGGAGGAGGCCGAGTTCTACCGCAACGCAGGAATTTCCCGCGCACACTGGCTCGACCTCACGCTCCCGCCGAAGAAGCAGGTGGACGTAGCTGGATCCTCGCGCCGACTGGTCTTCCTCGGAGATCGCCAATGGCCGCCCAATCAGGAGGCTTTCGAGATACTGCTCCAGTGGTGGCCCGATATCGCGCGCGGGATCGACGGTGCAGAGCTGTGCATAGTCGGGAGCCCGGATACATCCGCGAAACAACGCGACCTACCCGACGGCGTGCGCGATCTCGGGTTCGTCGACGACCTCGACGCCTTCCTCGACAGTTGCCGAGCCCTGGTGGCACCCATCATGACCGGCGGGGGCGTACGCGTGAAGATCCTCGACGCTGCCAGTCGCGGCCTGCCCGTCGTCGGTACACCTGCTGCGGTGGGTTCGCTCGAAGCAGTGCTGGGGGTATCCGGACTGCCCGAAAGGGCCGAAATCGTCTCGGCGTGCCGCGAACTACTGCTCGATCGAGACAAAGCCACGGCAATCGGAGACGCGCTGTTCCAAACGAATTCCTCGAGGTGGTTCGACCGCAAACCCCACACCTCGGTAGCCGAGTGGCTGGCTGCCTCATGACACGGATTCTGACGCCGGCGCTATTGGTGCTCGTACTGCCATTGATCATCGGCATTGCTCTCGGCAGCGGGAAGCCGCCGCTGATGTTCTTGGGTGTCCTGGTGATCGGTGGCCTGGGTGCGTTGGCAGTCGCCATCTGTTCGCCGCAATGGCCTTTTCTCGCGCTTGCTTTCGTGCTCGGCGCCGCCCCGTTCGCGGTGGTTCCGGGTCTACCTCTGCCGATCGTGCTGATCCTCGTTCTGATGATCTGGGTATCGACCCTGCTCCATCCCGTCGAGTTGGGTAGAACGGACCCCATCGAACTCGCCCTGTACGCACTCATAGGCACCTCGCTGCTGTCCGTAATCGCGACGGCCGTGGGGTTCTCGGACTACACAGAGTTCGTCAAGTGGCTGCTGGCAACCTCCGTGGTTTTCCCACTCATGCGACTTCCTCGCTCGGATCTACAGCGCTTCGGTCGGGTATTCGTCTACGGCGTCGGATTGGGCGCAGCATTCGCTCTCGCTATGTTCTTCCTCGACAAGTCCGGCGCATGGATGAACTACCTGTCTCCGATCGGGTACGGAACGGTGGGAACCATAGGGACTCATCTACGGTTCTACTCGGACGGTCTGACGCAGGTGGTTCGTTTGACCGGCACGTACGTCGACCCCAACGTCGCCGGCATCTTCACCTTCGTCGGCCTGGCGCTTGCCCTGGCGCTGCTGCGCGGCTGGCCGCGCCTGATGTTCTCCGCAGTACTCGGTGGCGCGCTCGTGGTGACCTTGAGCCGCAGTGCATTGTTCTCGGTCGTCGTCGCAGTTCTCGTGTACCTCGCGTTTCAGCGGCTTCGCACCGACGCCCGCTTCGGCATTCTCGCCGGTGGTATCGCGCTCGCCGCCGGCGCATTGACCGTCCCTGCCGTGGGAGATCGGATCTTGAACTCGTTCGGATCGGACGACAAGGGCACCACCGATCGCGCCGCCGCTCTCGCCGACTACCCAGCGGCAATGAGCGGACACTGGCTCTTCGGTAAAGGCTGGGGTATCGCGGAGTTCACCGACGAAGTGGCCGGGTACAACGCCAACTACGTCGCCAACTCGCCCCTCGTGTCGATCTACCGCGGCGGAATTCTGGTCGGCATCGCGTTCCTGCTCGTACTCGTCGCGGGTGCCGTTGTCGCACACCGCAATGCACGAAGGTCCCCGTGGGAATCGGGCGTCACGGGAGCGGCCTTTGTCGGATTCGCCATCGTCGCACTGCAGTTGGACTTCCCCGTCGTCACACATGCCCCGGTCACGATGGTATTCGTCGTGCTGTTGGTTTTCGTCGCAGCGGATCGAATAGTGCCCGAACGGGATGAAACGCTCGTGCGAACCGAACAGGTCGCTCATGGCTAGGCGCCGGCGTACCGAACCCACCGTTGCGGCGCCCCCTGCCAACGATGCGACACCACGGGACACGACACCGCCGGGCGCGAAACGTATGTGGCTGGCCGGACTCGAGGGACCACGCGGCCTCGCCTGCCTCTGCGTCATTCTCGTGCACGTGGCGGTGCACTACACACCGGGCATTCTCAACGCGACCCGCCTCGATTTTCTCGGACAAGCACTGACCTTCTTCTTCGTCTTGTCCGGATTCCTGCTGTACCTGCCGTTCATCAAGAGACTCGAATCCGGATCTTCGGCGCCCGACACGGCGAAATACTTCGTCAGCAGGGTGAGGCGAGTCTTCCCTGGCTACCTGTTCATCTTCGTAATCAGCAACTTCGTTCTGCAGGCGTCGTATCTCGTCAGCCCTGTCACCGTCGGATGGGCCGATGGCGACGAAGGAACCGGCATGATCACCAACCCGCTCAACCTGCTGGCCCAGTTCACTCTGACGCAGTCACTCTTTCCCTCGACGCTGCAAACAGGTTTGAACCCGGCGTGGTCACTCACCACAGAATGGGGCTTCTACCTCGTGCTCCCGGTCATCGGGTTCGCAACGTTTGCCCTACGTGGACGTATACAGTTGTCGGCTTACCGTCTGGCGCTGATCGGGCCTGCTGTCCTGCTCGTGATCGGTGTTGTCACCAACTACATTGTGAGCCTGCTTCAAGCTGCACACCCCGAATACTCACCGCTCGAGGCGTATTGGGGGCCCAACTGGATAGCGGTGCTCTCACGTAGCTTCCTCGCTCTGGCCGACAACTTCGCCATCGGGATGGTCGCCGCGGTAGTCTTCGTCGCCCTCGGTCGCGGCGCGGCAGCGACCTGGTCCACTGCCCGCATACAGTGGTTGCTCGCCGCGTCGATGTTCGGGTTCACGTTCGCAAGCCTCGCGGCTTTCGTCCTCAACCCGCGGTTTCTACCGACGATCTTCTCGGTCGCCGCGGCATCACTCATCCTGTTGATCATCGCCCCGCTGGCCCGAGGTGAACGCTCCTGGATCGCGGTCGCCACCGACTGGCGTCCACTGCGATACGTCGGCACCATCTCGCTGTCGATGTACCTCTGGCACTACCCGGTCATGATCTTGGCCGAGCGGTTTCATCTACCTGTTCAGAATTCCCCCATCGGACTCGTATGGGGCCTTGTAGCCGTCTCGCTCATCACACTCGTACTCGCGAGCGCAACGTTCCACTTCGTCGAGAAGCCCGCCATGAATTGGCGCGCATGACCGTGCGTGACGGCATCGGTGGTGAACGGCACTGAGTTCGCTACACACACGGCTGTCCCGTCGGGCATTCATCGGCGCTGCGGCGACGGGTCTCGTCGTCACAGCTTGCGCCACCCGAACTGGTGAGACCGACATGGAAGAGCCGGACGGCTTCGCGACGCCAACTCTTGTGGTGGGATTCTCGCTCGGCTCTTCCATCCTGTGGGCCGAGGATGCCGACGTCACCCGCGTATTCGATATCGCGGCGTCCGCCGGTGTCGATTCGGTACGCGTCGATGTCTCCTGGACGTTCACCGAACCGTTCGATGGCGATTTCGACTGGCGCCCAATGGATCGGATCCTGGAGCACGCCGCCGCACGCGGTCTGAGGATTCTCGCAACCATCACCAATACACCCCAGTGGGCGGGGGCCGTCGACAAGCACACGGCACACCCTCGGTCCGCGCAGCGGTACGGGACCTTCGCCGGCGTGGTCGCCGACCGCTACCGCGGCACCATCACCCAGTACGAGATCTGGAATGAACCCAACGGCAAACTTTTCTTCGAGCCGCTACCGGACCCGGCTCTGTACACGGCAATGCTGATTGCTGCGTACCGGGCGATCAAGGCGGCAGACCCAGAGGCCTTCGTCGTCGCCGGCGCTTTGGGCGCCACCGATACATCCGACATCAACATCGCACCGGTCGAGTTCCTCGAAGCGATGTACGACGCCGGTGCGCAGGGGCACTTCGATGCGCTCTCGTATCATCCGTACGACTACATCTCTCCGCTCGCGAATGGAACTCTGTTCGAGAATTCGCCCATGCGTCAGATGATCACGATGCACGCGTTGATGACGAGCAGGGGCGACGGCGCCGTGCCGATCTGGATCACCGAATACGGCTCCCCGACAAGTGCTGTCGATGAGCAGCGGGCCGCTGAACTCATCACCGAGTCGGTCCAACAGTGGCAGGAAGTCGCCTTTCACGGCCCCTTCTTCGTCTATACCGTTCGCGACGGCGATACCGGGTCGAGCGACCCGGAAGACAATTTCGGAGTAGTGCACAGCGATTTCAGCCCCAAACCGGCACTGCCTGCATTGACGGCGCTGATGTCCGCGAGGATTCCCTTGAGACCGGAAGCAGAGTACTTCCAGTTGAATGCCGATCCGAATCTGGGTTCCGCGGTAAGTCCGGTGTACCGGATAGGCGACGGTTTGGGGCAGGAATTCGAGCACGGCTCGCGATTCGTCAGCCAAAGCGAGTTCACGACCTCCCCGCCTGCGGTTGCGGCGGCAGCACGAGCTGTTCAACGCGTACCGTATGGATTGTTCGCAAACGGTATGCAAGAGCTGCGATCCGAAGGTGGCCTCCGCGTCTTCAGCCGACCCGACGTCGGAACGCACGTTGTCGCTGGGGCGATCCTCGAGGCATGGGATTCGACCGTCGGTTTCCCCGTTACAGGCGAGCACACGGACCCCGTGACCGGTCGGACGGTTGTCGACTTCGAATACGGTCGAATCGCGTGGTCCCCGGGCTTTCCGGCTGAAATTGTCCGCAGATAAAACCGACCACTGAGTGCATCGATGCACTCAGCTGATCGGCGTAGCTTTCCGTAGTAAACAACCGGCTCGCAGGTATCCATTGGCCATTCAATCAGCCAAGAATGCAAAGCAATCAACTGGAAACGCGCGCCAAGAATTCTACGAATCTCTCCGCTTATCTTTCGATTTTGCAAAAGGTCGAATTGGTAGTTTGATAGCTTTTCTAGGGCTTTCACTGATCTAGAGAACAAGAGGAATTACCAATGCACGTTTCCTCCCGTCGCCAATTCATCGGAGCTGCCGCTGCCGTAGCCGGACTCGGCGCGCTCGCGGTCGCTGGTGCCAGCTTCGATCAGCGTGAGCGCCTCGCCGAGACCGAGGTCGAACTCGCTGCTGGATACACCTTCCCTGTGGGCTTCTCACTCGGATCGAACGTGCTCTTCGGCACTCAGGCCGACATCGATGCGACCCTCGACGCCATTCTCGCCTCCGGAGGGACTGTCGTTCGCATCGACATCATGTGGTATTTCGTGCAACCCACCCAATCGACCTACGACTGGGCGATGACGGACTATATCGTCGACGCGGCTCGAGCCCGAAACCTACAGATTCTCGCAATCCTTCTGTCATGCCCCCCGTGGGCCGCCTACGGGTCCAACCCACTGCCTACTGCTCGGCCAAGAACTGCCGACTTGTACGCAACGTTCGCGGCCAGCGCCGCGGCTCGCTACAGCGGTCGAATCTCGTCGTTCGAGATCTGGAACGAGCCGAACGGTCGTATGTTCTTCTCGCCCGATCCGGACGCTGCCTTCTATACCCAGATGGTGCGCGCAGCCTACATAGCGATCAAGGGAGCGAATCCCAACGCGACAGTCGTCGCCGGTGCGCTCGGGCCCACGTTCGATGGAGACGGAACAGTACATGCCATCAACTTTCTCGGCCAAATGTACGCCGCCGGACTGAAAGGGCATTTCGACGCTTTGTCCTTCCATCCGTACGAGTTCGAGCACCCGTTCTCTTTTGGGGCGCTGTACGACAACTCACCAATGCGCCAAATGCTGCAGATGCACGAAATGATGAAAGCAAATAACGAGGGCGACAAGAAGATCTGGATCACCGAATACGGAGCACCAACGTCGGTGTTGTCGGAACAAGCCCAGTCGGACCTGCTGATGGCCTCACTGAGGGAGTGGACGGAAGTCTCTTACGCTGGGCCGTTCTACATCTATACCGTGCGCGATGCGAACTCCGATAGCAACCACACCGAGGACACCTTCGGTGTTGTTCGCACCGACTACACTCCGAAAACAGCGATCTGGGGCGTCCAGGCACTGCAGAGCATGGGTATGCCTCAGCGGGAGGAGGGCTCGGTTTTCAGCGCCAACGCCGACCCTGCGCTCGGGCCTCCGGTACTGCCCGTGTACGCCCTCACCGCCGGCTTCGGCCAGGAACATGAGAACGGCACGCGATTCTTGACCAACAACGGGTGGTTCAATTCGCCACCAGAAGTTGGCAGACTTGCACGCTACTGGCAGTACGTTCCGGTGGGGCCCTTCGTCAACGGGCGCCAGGACTTCGATATTCCTGGAGGTTTCCGCATTTTCAGTCAGTCGTCGACAGGAACTCACGCTGTCTACGGAGCAATCCTTGCCGCGCATACGGAAAACCTCGGTTTCCCGACGACCGACGAATACGCTTACAACGGAACCGCTAGTCGCGCAATCGACTTCGAAAACGGCCGGATCATCTGGTCACCCACCACCGGCACGGAGGTGGTCGCGTACTAGTTCGCGTTGCGCAGTGCGTCCGCGGCCGGCTTCTCGGAAAAGTCACCTCTCAACACACCGAAATTCTGCTCGCGATCACCGAGGTTGGGACCGTTGTCTCGGATCGAATAGAGGAAGACCGGGCCAGTGAAGTCGAGCCCCTCCGACGCCGAGATTCCGTCGGCGAGAATGCGGGCTTGATGAACGTCGCTCACCGCATCAGGTGCGACCCCTGTCGGCGCACCGAACTCGGTGATCCACATCTTCTTTCCAGCATCACCATTGCGCACCATGACATCTCGCACGGCCGCGACATCGTCCCAGTTTCCGAGCTGGTCATCGTACGGGGTGTACGGGAATGTGTAGGGGTGCACTGCGATTGCGTCGGTGTAGCCAGCCGCCCCACGCTTGTACAGTTCTTCGACGAATGTCTCCGGCGCTACCGTGACGCCGGTGTTGTTTCCGATTGCAACCCCGCCACTGATCACGGTCGCTCCGGGAACCGCCGCATGGATCGCGCCGTACGACGCCTGCAAGATTGCGGCGTAGGCGTCGACGTCAGGCAAGGGTGAGAAGAACAAGGGGAGATTCGGCTCGTTCCACACTTCCCAGTGGGTGACCGTCGACGCGTAGCGAGCAGCCGCTCGACCTGCGAAGTTGCCGAATGCCTGCGGGTCCGCCGGGCGACCACCCGGCGTCAACGTCCACGGTCCGGGTACTTGAGCCCACGAGGGTGCGTAACTGACGAGTCCGAGTACCTGCAAACCGTGGCGGTTCGCGGAGTCGATCACGCGGTCGACGTTGGACCAATCGAAGACACCGAGCTGCGGTTCTACGTTTCGCCAACTGACCTCGACGCGTAGCCACTGGGCGCCAAGGCCTGCGGCTGCTTCGAGCTCGCGGTCCAACTCACCCTGCGGCAACGTGAGCAGTGTCCCGCCCGCGGCGAAGCCGTATCCGGATCCGGGCGCCGCAACGGCCGATGGGCCGACGATGAGGCCGGAGCCTGCCGCAAGGCAAGCGGCCGCAGCAACAGCCAGCGCGCGGGTTTTCCACCGACGAAGCGTTCGTGACATGCCCAGGACTTTAGCGTGCGTAGTGAGTGGTCGCCTCTCGAGCGAACCGTGGTTGGTGCTCGTCATCTTCGTCTGGCCGCAGTGAGCCGAACCCCCGACCAACGCGTCGATCCCTCATACCTCCGGCGGTTCGTACTGCCCGTACAGCCCGCGGCGCTCGCCACGCAGGAAGGCCTGATGTTCGGCGTCGGCGCGTGATCGGAGATCGGCTCGCCGCTGCTCTTCCAGATCGCGGCGGACCTGCCGCTGCACCCTGCTGTCGTGAATCAGCCACACCGCGATAGCGATGATCACGACCGCGAGAATCAGCACCCAGAATCGCACCAGCAAGCCCACGAGCAGCAGAATTCCCAACACCACGCCGATGGCCGTCATGCCGTCGCCCGCACGCCAACGTCGGCGGCCGCCACCTTGGTGCGAGCCGTCGTCGATGGTGCTGCTGCCCATGAATCCACGATACCGACATAAATCGGACATGGGCATCAGAAGAGGTCAGGGTTGTAGTGCGCCGAGCCAACCTCCCAGTGGCGCGGACAGCCGCCCCCACCCGCGAGTCGGTCCGCTGGCAAGTAGGTTCGGACATCGTGAACACGGCGAACATCGCGGTCCCCGAAGGTTGGTACACGCTGGTGTCGACGGGCGAGAGGGTGCGCGCCGTTCCGAGCCCGGTGTCGGTGGTGTCGGCGTCGCCCAGAGGTGTGTCGGTGAGTGCGTCGAGCCCCGGACAGGTCGCCGTGACCATCGATATGGCCTACCGTCCGCCCACCGACCACGTGCCGAAGGGGTGGACCCTCGAAGCGTCGGGGACATTCGACGCGGTGGCACCGTTGCGGGTCGAGACACCCGACGGGGTGGTGCACGAGGAGTTCGTCGACCTCGCGCAGATCATCCTGCCCTCCAAGGTCACCTATCGAGTGTTTCGACGCTTCCGCGAAGACACCGGGTTGGAACAGCATCTCTTCGAGCTCACTCCTGCGATGATGCTGGACGAACAAGGGCGCCCCCGCCGCATAGTGGCACCGGAGGAAACGCCGACCGATTCCGACGATGCCGTGCGATGGGAAGTCGCGTGCCCCACCTCGACACCGGGTCGGTCCGTTGCAATTATTGGGCGCGAGGCGACGCGCGCCGATGCATTGCGCGTGATCATCGATACGGGCCTCGACCTTCTGCATCGGGAGACCGCCGAAGCCGGGCCGCTGTCACCCATCTTCGTGGCATTGGGGTCCGAGTTTGCCTGGGTCAGGGGTTTCGGAGACCCGGCGGCATCGAAGGCAGACCTGACGCAGTTCGTTCTCGACGCGATCGAAGGTGAACGGCACGCCGCAGTAGAGCGTGCAGCGGCTACTGCCACCCGCGCAGCGCGCCCGCCTGTGCGCTACTCGACGCCGTCGTCGGATGTGAGGCAGCAGTGGGATCGAATCGCCGCGTGGTTTCGCAGGACGATTCCGAACTTCATCATTACTGGCGCCGATGACGAACGCATTGCCGAGGTCGCGCAGCAGACCGGCGTCGAGTGGCCCAGCGAGCTCGTCGAATTGTTCCGATGCGTCGACGGGCTTCCTCGTGAGCCGTGGATGGCGCTGTTCCCCCAGCACGAGCTGTTCGGTCTCGACGCGATGCTCGACGAGCGGGCACTGATGACCGACATATGGCAGAGCGGCGACGCGCAGAACGATCCGACGCGGGTGATCGAAGGCACCGCAGGCAAAGCTGCGTGGACTTTCCTCGACGAGTTCATTCCGATCGCAGGACTGGACGGAAACTTCCTGTTCGTCGACACACGCCCGGGCGAGCTGTACGGCTGTGTGACCATTTTCGACAAAGTGGATTCCGATGACGAAGGGCCACAGTGGATCTCCATCAGCGCGTTGCTCGCGGACCTCGCCGAAAGCCTCGAGACGGGAGCGCCCTTCGCCGGCGGGTGGCGTCACGAGATCGTCGAGGGGCACTTGCAGTGGGAGTACCGCAGCTGACCGATAGGCTCCTCTGGTGCGAACCAAGATGCGACGCGGTGGGGTGTGGATCGACGTCGCGGTCGTGGCGGCGGTCGTGACCGTCGGAATGGTGGTTGCCGGTGTGACCAACCATCCGCAGCCCGACGTCGAGGCCATACCTGGCTGCGAGGTGGTCTTTCCCGCCGGGGAGGGGTTCTCCTTCACTATCGGCTCCTACAGGGGTACATACGACAACCCCGATTACCCCTGGCTGACGGCAGCGAAGGCGTCGGCGATGTCGGAAGCGTTGATCGAATCATTGCCCACCGATGTGGAATTGGAGTTCGCTGCCCCTTCGGAGTCCTTGGTGTTCCAGCCGATGGACATCTACCCGAAAGACGCCACGATCGGGAACGGAATCACGGTCGAGGACATCGGCGGCGACAGTACGGCCTCCGGCGTCGTCGGTCGCGGCGGTACCGATGCTTCGCCGAGGGTGTCGGCCGAGGCGTGGGACGGTGAGGTACCGCCGTGTACCGAAGGGCGGGTCGACGAACGAACGACGCTTCCCGACGGCACCGTCGTCGATACGCTGGATGCGGTCTCCGAATACGACGGGGTGTCGACACATCACCGGACAGCGATCGCGTACTTCGCGGACACTCTCGTCAGTGCGAGAACGACCAGCGAAGGACAAGATTCGGCGCTTCCGCTGGAGGTCGACGAACTCCGCGATATCGTCTCGAACCCCGAATTGCGTGTGAGTGCACAAGTCCCCGATGGAACGCCACCGCCGCGTCACGACTGCCGGTCGTCGCGGGAGAACCCAGTGCCTCCGCTTTCGAAGGATGTGGTCGAACGCCTCGGCGCAGCACTGGCGGACCAGTGGGCCATCTCCTTCCCTGATGCGCGCACCGACCGGCCCATAGGAGACCTGGTCCCAGGGTCGTACGGCAGTGGAAGTGCCTGCAACAGAGTGAACGTGGAAACACCCGCCGGTACAACCGAGTTGACCGTCGAAATCTCGGTCGAGGAGAACACCGAGTGGCGCGACGCCGAGGTGTCGGACAGTCCTGGCGTGAGCGGAACAACCCCGCCCGACGGCACCGTCGTCACCGGTTGGACCGACGAGTTCGCGAGTGGCGATCAACCATCCGAGCGGTTGAGGGTGCTCCGGCCGTCGAACACGTTCGTGCAGTTCGGCTTCGGTGGCGGAATCGACGTCGACTCACTCGTCGACCTCGCGTCGGCGCCAGGGTTGGATCTGTAGATCTGCGGCGTGAGTCGGCAAGTGAATGGCCGATGAAAGCCGAGGGAGGCATGTCGATCCGACTGTGGGTGCTTCCCGCATCGAGACCCGCCCGGCCACCGTCGCCAGGTTCGGGGAGCCACACGTGGTCACCGCCGCTGAACGCGCCGAGGCAGACAACGGGTTTCTTCCGGGCCCAACCGCGATCTGGGTAGGTGTCGGCGTCGCCGCTGTGGTGGCTGCCGGGGTTGCGGGGTGGGCCATCCGTCGGCGCGGATAGTCGCCCTCGCCCCCGGATTTAACCGCCTATTGTGCGTCCACGGACCGCTCAGGCGCACAATAGGAGGTTAAATCTGCACGCTCCAACCCGCTCAGCCGCAGATCCACCCACTCACCCGGCCGCGTACGACAGGAGTCGACCTCCTCCGAGCACCTCCTGCGATACGGTGACGTGTCCGTTCGCACCGCAGAAGGGCTTCACATGATCGCCGCCGGTCTGATTTTCGCCGCACTCGCCAGCGCGCTGCACGTGTACATCTTCGTGCTCGAATCGTTCCTCTGGACCGCACCGCGCACCCGCACGGCGTTCGGTACCAGCGTCAAACAAGCTGAAGCCACCAAAGAGATGGCCTTCAACCAGGGTTTCTACAACCTGTTCTTGGCGGTCGTCACGGCAGTGGGCATCGTCGCCGTGCTCATCGATGCGACCGCAGCCGGAGCCGCGCTCATTTTCGCGGGTACGGGTTCGATGCTGCTGGCAGCGATCGTGCTCATGGTGACCTCGCCCGACAAGAAACGCGCAGCCATCGTGCAGGGCACAACTCCCCTGCTGGCTCTCGTGCTTCTCACGATCGGGTTCATTCTCTGACGCCACTGAGGGGCACGGTGACTGCGGTCAGGTCCACGTTGTCGTCGGCCAACAACGCTCGGTCGACCGGGCGCTCGTCCGCGACCAGTGCTCGCACAGCTCTGATGTCCTTGGGCCGGCCGATACCGACGGCTCCAACCAGCTTGTCGCCGCGCAACGCGAACGCGGTGAAACGCCGGTCGGCGATCGAACCGCGAACCACGTAGTCGTCGTCTGATCCGGTCCAGCCGGCGAACTGCAGGTTCACGCCGTACTGGTTGGACCATCCCCACGGAACGTCGAGGCCGTCGACAACGTCCAGACCGTCAGTGCCGATGCCGAGCATCGAGCGGGCCGCAGCCGCGCCCTGATCGATCGCGCCGTTCCAATGTTCACTGCGATAGGTCCCACCGAGAATCGTGTTGGGAACCTCGGCGACGTCGCCGGCCGCGTAGATGTTCGACGACGACGTCCTCATCTGCGCGTCGATGACGATGCCCGCGCGGGTCTCGATGCCCGAGGCTACGGCGAGTTCGGCATTGGCTACCGACCCCACGGCCACCAGCACCGTGCCGGCCTCCCAGCTGCGGCCGTCCTCGGCGATTGCGCGGACGGTGCCGTCGGGCAGCTTTTCCACCGCGGCCACGGTGACGCCGGTGTGGATGGCGACGCCCTTCTCTGCGTGCAGGTTCAGGTAGAGCTCCGAAATAGCCGGTGGCACAATTCGACTCAACGGCATGTCCGCGGACAGAATCGTTGCCTCGGCGCCGAGTTCGCGGGCGACCGCTGCCGCCTCGCACCCGATCAGTCCGCTGCCGATGACCAGGAGCGAACCGGTCCGGCGGATCTCGGCGTGCAGCGGTTCGATGTCAGACGCGGTGCGCAGGGTGAAGACGGGCGCGCCGTCGAGATGATCGAGTTGCCGGGCACGGGAACCGGTGGCGAGCAGTAGGGCATCGAAGGGGACGCGATCTCCGCTGTCGAGGACCACCTCGTCCGCCGAGATCGACACCACCGTATCGCCGTGACGGAAGTCGATCTCGTCCGCGAGCGCGCCGAGCAGAACCTGCTCGATGGTCTTGGTACCGGCGAGGAGTTCCTTGGACACCGCCGGCCGTCGGTACGGCTGCGCATGCTCGTCACCGATCAGGGTGACGGTTCCGGTGAACCCCTTCTCGCGCAGCGTCTTGGCTGCGGTGAAACCTGTTGCGCCGGCACCGATGATCACGATCGATTCAGGCATCGACTCGTTCATACCTGTGCTCCGTACTTCCGCAGGATTTTCGCGCGCTTGGACTGCTGGATGTTCACGCGGGTGATGTCGCCGTCGTAGTGATCGAGGACGCGGTGATCCATCACCTTGCGCCAGATGGGTGGGAAGTAGGCGAGCGAGATCATGCTCGCGTAGCCACTGGGCAGGTTGGGTGCGCCTTCCATACTGCGCAGGATCTGGTACCTCCGCGTCGGATTGGCGTGGTGATCACTGTGACGCTGCAGGTGGTAGAGGAAGATGTTGGTCACGATGTGATCGGAGTTCCAGCTGTGTTCCGGCGCGCAGCGCTCGTACCGGCCGTTGGCCTTCTTCTGCCGCAGCAGGCCGTAGTGCTCGAGGTAGTTCACCGTCTCCAGCAGCGAGAATCCGTAGATCGCCTGAATGATGAGGAACGGCAACACGACCGGACCGAAGACCGCGATCAAGACGGCATAGAGAACCACGGACATCAACCAGGCGTTGAGTACGTCGTTGTGGATGCTCCACGTGCTCTTGCCGACTCGCTGCATGCGTTGCTGCTCGAGTTCCCACGAGGACTTCAGGCTGCCCCACACGCTGCGCGGCAGGAAGGTCCAGAAGCTTTCGCCGAACTTGGCGCTGGCGGGATCTTCAGGCGTCGCGACGCGGACGTGGTGGCCGCGGTTGTGCTCGATGTAGAAGTGTCCGTAGAAAGTCTGGGCCAGTGTGACCTTGGACAGCCACCGCTCCAGACTGTCTTTCTTGTGGCCCATCTCGTGCGCGGTGTTGATGCCGATTCCGCCCATGACGCCGACGGTGATGGCGAGTCCGATCTTGGAGATCAGGCCGAGTCCGCCGTCGATGCCGAGCCAGCTCAGGTTGTCCGCCGTCCACAGGTAGCAGGCGAACACCAGGCTAGCCAGCTGGAACGGGATGTAGGCGTAGGTGCAGTAGCGGTAGTACTTGTCGTTCTCGAGCTGCTCCATCACCTCCTCGGGCGGGTTCTGCCCGTCGGGTCCGAAGAAGCGGTCGAGAACGGGAAGGAGTCCGTAGACGAGCAGCGCGCCGATCCACCACCAAACGGGGGACACAGCTGTCCAGCCGAGCTGGTTGAACGCCCACACCAAACCGGTGGCGACGAACACCGCGGTCGGTGGGATCAAGCCCATCAGCCACAGATAGCGCTTGCGGTCGCGCCAGGCGTCGGTCGGCGCCTCCGCCTGATGTTCGACATTCGATGTCGTCATCGGTTCCTCCTTGGTGAGTGCGATCACTTCTGACTAGACAATACAGCCATTTTGTAATTTTGATAGACAAATCTAGAAATTTGTAAACCTACGAGTGACCGCCGACGCGCAGCTGCTGATACCGTTTCGAATCGTGATCGAGTTTTCGACTACCACGTCCGGTTCGAAGAAGCAGGCGGCGCGGACCTCGACTCAGAGCCGTTCGACCGGCGTCCAACGCCGAGGGGCAGAACGCGTGAAGGCGCTGCTCGCCGCCGCAGAAGAGCTGCTCGCCGAGCAGGGCTACGAGGGCGCCACCCTCAAGGCCATCGGAGAGCGCGCAGGCATTCCCACCGCCTCCGTCTACCACTACTTCGCCGACCGGTTCCAGATCGAGGCGGAGCTCATGGCACGGCACACCCGCGCACTCGACGGGCGAATCATCGGCGCCCTCGATGCCCTACCGCCGTGCACGCTCGGCGAGGCCGTCGACGCGGTGGTCGACGCGGTGGTCGCCTACTTCCGGTCGTACCCGAGCATCGTTCAACTCTGGTTCTCGGGCCGCGGTTCGAACCTCGAGGTACCCACAGACGCGTCCGACGAGGCCCGCAGCGCGCGAATCCTGCGCCTCCTCATCGACCGAGAACTCGTCCGTCCGGACACCCCACTGCTGGCCGTGCACCTTTCCTACGAGGCCGGTGACCGCATCTTCGAGGTGGCCTTCCGCGTGCCCGAGGGTGACGAGGCGACCATCGACGAGGCACGACGGATGGTTACCGCGTACCTCGCGTCGTATTCGCCGTGAGCGCCGCCGCCACCTCGCGCGCTACCCGGGACCCGGATTCGATGGCACCCTCGTAGTACCCAGCATGGTCGGCGGCCGTCTCGGTACCCGCCCAGTGAATGTGGCCGATCGGTTCGGACCACATCGGCAGACGCAACTCGCTCATCCCCGGATCGGGCACCGCCGAGTATCCGCCACCGACGAATTCATCCAAGTGCCAGGACTTCTCGTGCCATCCCGCCGGCTGGAGAATCCTGGATCCGAGGTGCCGCGCCAGTGGCGCGAGAACGGCCTCGCGACGAGCCTGCGCGTCGAGCTGGGACATCTCCCGCGCTGATGGTCCGCCCGCGAGAAAGCACAGGTGACCCGGCCCGCCGACGGGGCTGGTGTCGAAGACTCCCCCGCCCGGTCGGTCCAGAATGATGAACTCCCCGCCCTTGCCTTCGCGCCAGAAGGGCTCGTCGTACACCGCGATCGCCTTGTACACCGACCCCATGGACGTGTTCTCCTCCAGCGCTACCCGCCCCGGCGGGAGGGCAGGTTGGTGCTCGATCTTTCGCGCCATCGGCGGCGCAGCCGTGACGATGACCTTCGCAGCTCGCACCTCACCGGAGGAGGTTCGGAGCGTCACCCCGCTGTCGTCGCGAACGATCGCGGTGACGCGGCTCCCCGTGCGCACACGCGGTCCGAGCTCCGCGGCCATGCCGTCGATGAGCGCTCCGATCCCCTCGACAAGCAAAGACTCCTGCGCGCCGCCGGACGTCGACAGCATGTCTTTGATGCCGCCCTCTCTCCGAATCATCTTCGCCAACGAATCGACGGAATACCGGTCCAGGTCGACGGTCCAGGAGATCTGCGCGATCACCTCCAGCAGACGACGAACACTGGCCCCCGGAACGTGGTCCAGCCACGACTGCACGGTGCTATCGCCCCAGCGTTCGGTCCCGCCGAACTCGGAGAGCGCAGCAACGATCGTCAGGCACGCGGTGGCTTCGAGCCCCTCGGGAGACAGCATCGACAGGGTGCGGTCTCCGTCGATCGCCTGCGGCAGCGTTCGTGTGTGCATGGCGTACTTGGTGGCGCCGAGCTCGGCGGCGAGCGCAGTCACGCGATGGTGATCGTGGCCGATCCACTGGCCGCCGAGGTCCACTCGAGATCCGAGCACCGTCGTCTCGGTCAACGCGCGACCCCCGAGCCGATCCGCTGCTTCGAGAACCAGCACGTCGATTCCCTGACGATGCAGCTCACGGGCGGCGAACAACCCCGACATCCCCGCGCCCACGATGGCTACCGTCGCGTCCCGTTGCGCCATGTGTCCCGCTCCCCACTCGCAGTCGAGACGCCCGGTAGTCAATCTCGATTCGAAATCGACTTTAGGGAGGATGCTCTAGCCCGTCAAGGACGGTTGTCTGTGACATCGTGTTGCACTAACGTGAATGAGACATCCTGTCCAATGTAGATGTTTGGGCGATAGTCTCGCTCGGAAGGACCTCGTCACCATGACTGCGAGCACAACGCGAATCGCGTACGAGCAGACCCTGCAGACGCTCTCCACCGCCTCGGTGCACAAACATTTCGACGCCTTCGTCGACATCCCGTGGGATGAACCCGATTACGCGGTGATTGCCGACGATCCACGCTGGGTCCTGCCGTCGTTCGACCCCCTTGGCGCCACCACGTGGTATCGGTCGCTGCCACTGCAGCGGCAGATCGAGATCGGCATGTACATGCAGGCCAACACCATGAAGGTCGGTCTGCAGTTCGAGCAGATCCTCATCAGCGGCCTCATGCACTACGCGCTCTCGCTACCGAACAACTCACCGGAATTTCGCTACTCCACGCACGAAGCGACCGAGGAGTGCCACCACACTCAGATGTTCCAGGAATTGGTCAACCGCATGGGCATCGACGTTGCCGGCGGGCCGCGATGGTTCCGAAAACTAGCACCGATCATGCCCCTGGCTGCCGGCCCACTCCCGTTCGGATTCTTCGTCGGCGTCCTGGCGGGCGAGGAGCCGATCGACCATGTGCAGAAGACCATGCTGCGCAGCGGCCATGAGCGTCACCCACTGGTCACTCGCATCATGCAGATCCACGTGGCCGAGGAAGCGCGGCACATCGGTTTCGCGCACCAATACCTGCAATACAAGGCACCCAAGCTGAGCTCGCGTCAACGGGCCGTGATGGGCGTCGCGACCCCGATCGTCATGCGCGTACTGTGCGACGCCATCCTCAAACCCACCCGAAAGATGCGGCGCGACCTAGACATTCCAAAAGAGGTCGTCGACGAGGTGTGGTGGGACAGCGAGCACTCGAGCAAGGTTCTGCGCGACATGTTCGGTGACGTGCGTATGCTCTGCGGCGAGCTGGGACTGATGAATCGCTTCTCGCGTCGAGTGTGGAAGGCCATGCGTATCGACGGTCGGCCATCGCGCTATCGCAGCGAACCCGCCACCAGGGCTGCCTGACCTGATGCGCTACGAGTAGATGACCGGATCGCTCGGTCGAATCTCGATCCCCTCGCGTTTGGCCACCCCGTCCACTACTTGCCAGATGGACAGTTTCAAGAACTCGGCCAGCTGCTGCTCGTCGATGGCCCGCTCGGGGTTGGCGAGCCACCTGTTGACGCTGTGATCGATGAGTCCGATAAGCCCGAACGCCAAAGTTTCGGCCAGTGCCGGATCGGCGTTGCGTGCGCGCAAGTTCATGTCGAACACGGCCGTCACCTTCACCGCCACAGCGGTTTTCGCGCCGGTCACCGTCCGCGACCCCTCGGTCCGGCGACTGGCCGAGCCGATGCCAAGAAACAGGTGCAGCTGCGGAAACTCGACCACCCAGCTCAAGTAGCTGTCCACTCCGTCGGCGACAGCTTCCCCGATGGTTCCCATGGGGTCCATGGCCAGGCGATCGAGCAGAATCCCCAGAATCCGCACGCGCAGTTGCTCATCGAGGTCGGAACGATCCTTGAACACTCGATACACCACGGACCGTGGGACGCCGGCCCGTCGCGCAATCGTCTCGACCCCGACGTCAGGCCCCTTCTCGCCGATGACAGCGACGCCGGCGTCGAGAATGCGCGTCCGACGCTCCGCTTTGTGATCGGCCCACCGCACGGTTCGTCCGTCTACCGCGGACTCGGGCTGATCACGTTCTTTGGCCATGGCGAACACGATAGTCAGCGGCCCGAATGCTGGACTATACGAGACACACTGTCTAAGGTATCTGCAGCGGCGCAGCTTTTCCGCTTCTCGCCTCGCCCCAGCGGCCGATCAGGTGGGACACGCTCTTGGAGACCGATGGGAAACGAATGAAACGAACACGTTCCGTGCTCACCTGTGTGCTCGCCGCGACGTTGTTGGCGTCGATAGCAGCTCCTGCGTCCGCGCTCCCCGCACTTCCCCCGGACGGCGGGAATCCTGGGCTGCAGTGGACCGCCACCGCCGACGCTCCCCCCACGCATCCGGGCGTCGCCATCGAGTGGGATGTCCCCATCACCATGTCCGACGGCACCGTCCTCAAAGCGAATGTGTATCGCCCAGCGGATCATTCGGGCACACCCATTGCCGAACCCACCCCAGTCGTACTGAACATGACGCCCTACACCAAGCTTGTCGGCGCCATCGCATCACAGGTCATAGACACACCAGGCGTCAGCGAGATCCTCGATATGCTCGCCCGCGCCCTCAACCTGGGCGGCACCCCGCTCAGCGGGCTGGGCGACATGCTGTCCGCGATCCCCGGCGGGGCACTGCGATCCTTCGCAGTCGACGGCGATCTGGTGCGCAACGGGTACACCCAGGTAGTCGTCGACGTGCGCGGCACCGGCTTCTCCCAGGGCGTATGGAACGTGCTAGGAGAACGCGAACAACTCGACACCGTCGAAACCATCGACTGGGTCAGTCACCAACCATGGTCCAACGGCAACGTCGGCATGTCGGGCATCTCCTACTCGGCCGTAAACCAGGTCCAAGCAGCCTCGGCCAACCCACCCGCACTCAAAGCGATTCTTCCCGTCGAATCCGGCGGAGACCTACTGCGCGACATCATCGCCCCCGGAGGCGGCGTCGGCATCGGGTTCCTTCTGCCGTGGTTGACCGCAGTCAACGTCCTCAAGCTCGTCCCGGACGTGCAATCCCTCGCACAGGGCACCTTCGATCAGCAATGGCTACGGAGCCGGCTCGAGCACCCGGCCGTGTTCTTCGACCTGCTCATGGCAGCACTGGTCACCGAAACGGTCGACACCGTGCCCCCGGGACTGGAGACACTGCTCACCGAGGGCTCCTCCATACGAACCGATCTCATGGCGCGTCCGGAGAACATCGCCGTCCCGACCATGCTGTACGGAGGCTGGCACGACATCTTCACCAACAGCCAACCCCGGATGTACAACGCGATCCCGCTACCGCCCGGACACAAGCAACTGATCATGGGCGATACATACCACCTCAACCCCGCCGCCCAATTCGGAACACCGGGTGCACCACCACGTCTCGACGTCCTGCAGCGCGCATGGTTCGACCGCTGGCTCAAAGGCATCGACAACGGCATCGACAATTACGGGCCCGTCACGGTCAAACAGCAAGGCGGACCGTGGGCGAGCTTGCCGTCGTTCCCTCGTCCCGGCATGACCTATCAGAGGATGTACCTGGACCCGGAACCGAGTGGCACGAGCCCGCATTCGGTGCACGACGGTAGCCTTCGAACCGACACCCAGAGCGGCGGCACGCTGACCCTCGCTCCGGGACTGGCGACGCTGTGCTCCCAGGACAGCGCGCAAGGATTGGCCGGAATCACCGCACTTCTGGACGCCTGCGGCAAGGACTCACGCATCGCCGAACACGCCGCACTGACATTCACCAGCGCACCGGTGGGAGCAGCCACCCAGATCGCCGGCCCCGTCAACGTTCATCTGGAAACGATGCTCGACACCACCGACGGCTACTGGACCGCGACACTCAACGACGTCGCACCCGACGGAACCTCCACCGCACTCACCTCGGGACAGCTCGCAGCATCGCTCCGGAAGACCGACGACGCCCGCAGCACCCGGTTACCCAGTGGCGACTACGTGGATCCGTTCCACCTCCTGACCCTGGACGACCGACTGCCCACCGTCCCCGGCCAGATCACCACCCTCGACGTCGGACTGACCGCAACCGACGCCGTACTCCAACCAGGACACAGGCTTCGGGTGGACATCTTCGCCGGCAACTTCCCCAAGGGGCTGCTCCCTCGACCCCTGCTCAACGAATCCCAATTGGCCCCACAACATCTCGTCCTCGACCCCCAGCGACCGAGCTTCGTCACCGTACCCACCGACGTCCCACTGGCCTGACACTCCCCCAGCTGACCGCGTCACTCCGCCGCGGCGATCAGCGCACGCAGTGCGGCGAGCTCGGCGGCCAGAGCCTCGCGACCCGCGGCGGTAATGGCAATCCATGTCTTTGGACGGCCCTTCCCCGTCTTCCTGGTGGTGGTGATGAGGCCGGCCTCCTCGAGCACCTTGAGGTGTCGGTTGAGGTTACCGTCGGTCAAATGCAGTGTGTCGCGTAGTATTCCGAATTCCATCGACACTCCACTGTCGAGCAGCGCCACGATTCCCAGCCGCGTGCGCTGGTGCACTGTGTCATCGAGCCCGACGGTCGGGTGCAGTTCCTCGCTCATACGTGCGCGGTGTCGGTGCGGATCAGTTCGACGAAGACTGCAATCGCAGCCACCAGACCGACGACGAGCGCAACGAGCGCATATCCGCTGTCGAAGTCGGCCAGTGCAACTGCGGTCGCGGACACTGCGGACGCAGCCGCGACTAGAGCAATGGTGATCGACCGCCATGCCAGCGCGAAGATTCCCAGACCGATACCGAGCACGAGCCATGGCCCGACTGCAACCCAAGGGCCGCCCACGAACCACAGGAGTGTCATCGTCGCCAGCAGCATCACCACACCGGTGACCAAGACGACGACACCTAGTTTGACCGGCGGTTGCACGCGCCGCGTAGCGAAGAACCACCCCGACGCGACGGCGGAGGCAGGTGCCATCACTGCCCAGTACAGACCACTCCAGCTCTCACCCAGCACGATGCCCGCCGGAATGGCAGCAAGCACGGCGACAGCCACACACAGCAGCGGAAACCACACCGGTGAGGACATTCTGCGTCCCTGATCCGACCACGTTTCGATGTCGCCGACGAGCTGCCGGGCCTCGTCGGCGCTTGGCTTACTTGGCGATGCAGAGTTCATGCAAACAACTTTGCATCGCAAAGTCAGCGATGTCAATGCACTCCTCAGGCGTAGTCGTAATCGTCGAGCGGGAAACTGCTTGCCTGACGGTAGGTGCTGAGCGTGGAGCTCGGCCGGAGCAGTGTCGCCTCGCCGTGCTGGTTGAAGTAGTAGCTGTTGGCCGTCGCGCATTGGCCGAGAGCGAAAACCGAGTTGCCGACCTTCGCCGTCATCCGTTCCAGGAAATCGTCGTTGGCATGATGGGTGACCTCGAAGACCGTTGCCTCACGGTCCTGCATCGCGGTGAACAGTCGGTCGATGTGCCTCATCTGGGACTCGATCGTCGTGAAATACGACAGCCCCGAATAGGAGTACGGACTGTTGAGGGAGACGAAGTTGGGGAATTCCGGAACCGCGATTCCCTCGTAGGCTTGAAATCTGTTCTCGCGCCACCAGGTACCAAGGTTGCGGCCGCCGCGACCGATGATCTCGATCGCCGGAAAGTTGACGTCCCAGAGGTTGAATCCGGTGGCCAGCACCAGCACGTCGATGTCGCGTCGGGTGCCGTCGGCGGTGCGGATGCCCTCGGCGTCCACGCTCTCGATCGATGAGGTCTGCAGGCTCACATGGTCTTTCGTGAACGTGCGGTAGTAGTCGTTGGAGAAGGTCGGGCGCTTGCATCCGAAGGAGTAGTCCGGGGTCAACTTTCGACGGAGCTCTCGGTCCCGCACCTGCCGCGAGAGATGGGCTCGACACCACAGTTCGCCCAGCTTGTTCACCAGCGGCAACTGCTTGTAGTGCAGTACGCCGGAGACCATCATCATCTCCAGAATGGACGTACCGATGAGGCGCACGATTCGCTGCGTCAACGGAAGTGCTGCAAAGGTCTTCTGCACGAGGGCAGGGATGGTGGCGTCGGGCTTCGGACTCACCCAGATCGGCGTGCGCTGGTAGACGGTGAGTTCGGCGACTTTCTCGGCGACCTCGGGGATGAGTTGGACGGCGGTCGCCCCGGTGCCGATGATTGCGGCGCGCTTGCCGGTCAGGTCGTAGGTGTCGTCCCAGTCGGTGGTGTGGATGATCTTGCCGGCAAAGGTATCGATGCCGTCGATGTCGGGCACCTTCGGCTGGGACAGGAACCCGGTTGCGGTAACCAGGTACTTCGCGGTCAGCTGCTCACCGCCGCGGCACCTCACGGTCCAATGGGCATTGTCTTCGTCCCACGCGGCGCCGTCGACGACGGTGTCGAAGCGCATGAGCCGTCGCAGACCGTATTTCTCGGCGACGTGATCGGCATAGTTCTTCAGCTCCGAACCCGGCGCGAAGAGCCGCGACCAGTACGGGTTGGGCTCGAACGAATAGGAGTACGTGGACGAGGGGATGTCGACGGCCAGTCCCGGGTACCGGTTGACGTGCCAGGTTCCGCCGAGATCCGACTCGCGCTCGAGGATGAGCAGGTTGTGGTGACCGAGCCTGTTGAGCTGGATTGCGGCGCCCATGCCGCCGAATCCGGCGCCGATGATGATGGCGTCATAGTCCGTGGCCATGAAGATCTCCTAGGGATCGAGGTGAGCGTGCCGGTCAGTCGGCGTGAGACTGCGAGAGCCAGTATCTGACGTCACTTTCGGAACGGTATGTCAGTTTTGTGTCCAGTGCAATAGGCTGGGGCCATGACAGTGGGTTCACCTCGGACTCGGGCCGAGCGGAAGAAGCAGGAGTTACGACGGGAAATCGTCGAAGCTGCGTTCGAGTGCTTCACGGAGCGCGGCTATCACGCCACCGGGATCGCCGACATCGCCGCACGTCTCGGCATCGGCCACGGCACGTTCTACCGGTACTACGAGAACAAGCGCGACATCGTCGACCACGTCATCACCGATCTCATCGAGCGAGTGGTCGCGTCACTGACGGCCGAAAACGCCCCCGAGGCAGCGAGCAGCCTGGCCGACTACCGTCGCCAAACCGCACGAATCGGCGACGCCCTCACCTCGGTCTTCGGCTCGGATCCCAGAGTCGCACGCTTCCTCGTACTCGAAGCCGCCGGAATCGACGCCGACATGCGCGAACGCGTGTTGGACTTCCACGAAGCCGCTGTAGGACTGACTGCCGGCTACCTCGAACACGGCGTCGACATCGGCTACCTACGCACCGATCTCGACATCGAGTCCACTGCCCGCGCCATCAACGGCATGATTCTCTCGGGGGTTCTTGCCGCATTGAGGGAACCCGACCCGGCCGCACAGGAGCGCATGGGCACCGCCATCAGACGGGTCATGTACGACGGGATCTCCGCGCGCCCCTGATGGTGGCAACGTCACGGAATGATTTTTCTCTTTCGCAGGTCGTCGAAGATGTCTACGAACATTGCCTCGGTGTCTACGAACCGATGAAAGCCGAGGCGACGCGCTTTGGAACCGTCGGCCATGACGTCGTAGTCCCAGGCGAACACGAAATCGCCGAATGCCCAGGACGACACATCGGAATACGGGGTCTCGGCCAGACAGTTTTCCGCCACGATCTCGTCCCACACCGGCTCCTTGTCAGCCATGACGACGTCCAGCGACATCGGTAGCGCAGGCGCAGTCGCGAGCTCGAAGTAGGAGGCAATCCGCGGCCACATATCGTTCCAGCGGAAGAGATCGCCGTTGTTGATATTGAATGCTTGGTTTGCACACTCGGGTGTCGTTGCTGCCCACACCGTGGCTTCGGCCAGCAACCCGGCGTCCGTCATCTCGATGAGGGACGTGTAGGCACCGGGCGCACCTGGAAAACGAAAAGGAACGCCGAGCTTCTTGCACAGGGTGGCGTAGACGGCGATCACCAGCGCCAGGTTCATCGGATTACCGAGGGCGAAACCGCACACCACCGAGGGGCGGATGGCTGACCACGTCCACGCTTTGCCACGTTGGCGGGTTTCCAAGAATTGTTGCTGGTCGACGTTGAACTCGGGAGGCATATGCGGTGGATCGCTCTCCCGGGCAGGCGTTTTGAACGGTCCGAGGTGGGCTCCGTACACCTTGTAGCCCTGCATCAGGCTCACATGCTCGAGACCTGGCGACACCGCTTCGATGGCTGAAACAGCATTGACGAGCATCGCCACATTCGGATGAACCAGCTCGGTCCACGTGGGCCGGTCCTGGTATGCGGCGTAAAAAATGTGGGTGACGTCGGTCAGCGGCGACAACTTCCGGTGAGTGTCCTCGGCATCGAGTAGGTCGACGGAGATATGCCGTAGCCCCGGTCCATCATCGCCTCCGCGTCGGGAAACACCGACTACATCCCAGTCCCCGCTGCCCTGGAGGTGCCGGACGAGATTGCTGCCGATCACACCTCTGGCGCCGACCACGACGGCAACCCGCTTCGTTTGGTTCATCGAGAACTCTCCATCTGTAAATCGCGATATTGCGATTTGGCTATCTAACCACAAATCGCGATATTGCGATGGCCGGTATAGTCGAGCGGGTGACCACACCACTCGATGAGCGTGAGCTGTCAGCCGTGTTCGCTGCGCTCGGCAATCCGGCACGGCTGGCCATCATGCACTGGCTCAAGGACCCAAGCGATTTCCCGCCTCAGTCGGCACCCGCGGAAGAAGTTGGAGTGTGCCTCAAACACATCCAGTCGCGAGCAGGCGTGTCCCAATCGACAGCGTCTCAGTACATGGCCGTCCTACACCGGGCCAACTTGGTGACACCGACAAAGATCGGCCCGTGGGTCCATTACAAGAGGAACGACGAATGCATCGCCCGGCTCGCCGAGACCATTCAGATCCATCTGTAGCGAAACGCAGGGCTCCGACCAGATCGAGAAAGGTGTTGACCTCGAGCTATGTTCAGGTTCTACCGTCATGCCCATGACAACAAAACCGATGCAACCGCCCGAACGTCAAGCGATCGGATTCTGGACCGCACGAGCCGGTGAAGCCATTCGCGAGCGTACCCAGGGGGCGCTGCGCGAGATAGGTCTCATGCAGCCCGAATGGTGGCTACTACAACAGCTTTCCCTTGATGCCGACGGTGTCGACCGCAACGAAACCATCGAGAAGATCGGTCACAACGACACCCCCGACGCCATCGTCGAAGCAATTTCCTCCGCTGCCGCGAAAGGCTGGCTCGTCGAAACCGGTTCGCGGTTGCAGCCCACCGACGCGGGCCTCGAACAATTCCAGCGCGCCTTCGATCTTCAGCAACAGCTGCACGAGGAACGGATGCAGGGAATCAGCGAGGCCGAGTTCGTGACGGCGATTCGCGTCATGCAGCGCACGATCGAGAACGTCGGAGGCAATGCGTGGCACTGGTAGATGTGGTCAGCTCGCCTCGATGCGGGATCGCGCGGTCTCGCTGAGTTTGCCCACCTTGACCGATCGCCCGGCCGCAGCCAGGCCCATGACAGGCATGTTCGCGTAGATCGACTCGTGTCGACCGACCCCGACACGGTAGGTCTCGTGATAGATCCCCACGTCACCGTTGGCACCCACTCGTCTGTTGAACGCCCGCCACGCCGGCAGATGCGGGTCGTTCGGATTCTTCGCGAACGCTTCGAGCTGGTCGAAACTACGCCAGTACTGCACCACTGTGATCGTTCGGCCGCCCAACGATATTCGAGCGTCGAGCAGTCCCTTCTCGGGGTGCTGCTGCAGCTCACGAAGCATCCGTGGCATAGCCAAGAACGCGTGGATCCACTTGTGGATCTTCCAGAGCTTGTTCAGTCGCATGCCGATCAGGAAGACAACGAAATCGCCGTCGACCTCGGCTGTGTAGCGTCCTGGTTGAACTCCGTTGCCGGCCATCGCTCGTCCCTTCGGTGAGGCTATCTCCTTGCTAGATAGTTCTACTATCCAGTGCCGAAGTCAAGGCCGGAGCAGCGACGCACTCACAGCTGGTTGCGAATACCGGCTTCCCGTTCGAGCTGCGCGGTCTCGTGGTCGAGGTCCCCGCCGGGCGCGCCGTCGCCACGGAAGACGGGGATCACTGGTCGGTGGTGAGCGTCCTCGAGCGCGAAGGCGAGGGCCGCGTAGAAGCTGAGGGCAGCGAGAGCGATGCCGGTCCAGCCTGCGATTGCCATCCACTGTGAGATGCCGCTGGTTTCGGCGATCCCTGTGACGATGTAACGCGTGCCGCTCAGAATCATCACTGCCGCTGCGAGCTTCTTGGCCATTCCGGCGGCCGCGGGGATGAAGATGACCAGCCCCGACAGGATCAGAAGAATGCCGAGCCCCGAACTGGTTGCACCAGGTTCACCGAGAAGTGTTGATACCCCGATCATTCCCCAGGTTCCGGTCAGTATGCCCATGCCGGTGCCGGCGATGGGATCGCGGGCAAGGAAGCCGAACACGCAGGCAACGAGCTGAACGGGGACGGCGAACGCCAACACCGCAGCAGCGATGATCTTGCCTTGATCGGCCGCGACCCAGTCGAGCTGGAGCACACTGAAAGCTGCAGTTCCGAAGAAGAGGCCAATGAAGCCCAGCGGGAGTGGAGTACCCATCGGCCGCAGTACCACGCGAATGCGGTCTGCTGAATTCCCCTGCGAGGCGGGCGCTTCCTGGTTGGTACTCAATTCGATATGCCCTTCAGTCGAGAAGCGGCCGCGAAGTAGGTCAGTGCTCGCGGAGTGTGCCGATCAGCTCGTCCTTCTTCATCTTCGAGTACCCCTCGATGCCCAACTCCTTGGCGCGATCGGTCAGTTCGTCGACGGTCCACTCCTCGTACGACGGCGACTCGCCGCCCTTCTTGCCGATCTCGCTGCGGCCTTGGTTGGCGGCGGCGTTCGAGATGCGGGCTGCCTTCTCTTTGGAGTTGCCCTCGTCGCGCAACTTTTCGTAGAGGTCTTGGTCTTTCAACTGCGGTTGATCATCGGAACCAGATGAACTGCTCTGCGTCGGCATGGTTCGATCCTTCCGTTATCGCGTCCAGGTGCATGTCAGCGTTACCCGGCACAACGATCGGCAAACGACCGAACCGCGACCTGCCGAAGTCACACGGCAAGCGGAATGACAGTTCCCGACGGGGCCGCGTCGTAGTGTTCGTTGATCTTGTTGAGCTCCAGCTGGTAGTACAACGATTGGAGTCCTAAGACAAAGCACAGCAACAGTCCGATGACGGGACTGCACGTCGCTGTGCAGCATTTTCCCACACGAGGGCGAACCAGCGCCCGCTTATCGCGGCCTGGTTCGCCCTGCCCTCCCGCTGGGGATCACGCGCTGAAGTCCGCGTAGGTCAGCGAAGCTTCTTCGCGGCGCGGGCGACCTTACGTACGGCGCGCTTCGACGGTGTGCGCGTCTGAGCGGCCTTGCGGCGACGATTGAGGCATGCGTAGAACAGCACCAGGGCGGCGGCTGCGGTCGCGACGGCGATCAGCGGGGTGCGGTTGTCTTTCGTAACTTCGACGAGGGATTCTGTGTCGACTTCACGAGCCTTCGTCGCTGCGGTGTCGACGATGTCTGCTGCCGAGTCGACGGCGTTGGATGCGGTCCTGGTGGCGGCATCGGCTACCTTCTCCGCGGCCTTCTCGGCTTGCTCGGAGACGTCCTGCGCGACCTCGGAGGCCTGCTCGCCGAGCTTTTCAGCACCATCGGAAACAGCGTCCGCGGCCTGATGGGCATTGGCTTCGACCTGGTCGGTGGCACCGTCACTGCGCAGGTCATCGTTGCCGGTGGCTTCGCCGACCTTCTCCTTCGCGGTGCCCGCGGTTTCTGCTGCCATGTGCTTTGCCTTCTCGACGTAATCTGCCATCGGACTTCCTTCTTTCTCTCGTGGGCACTGAGGTGGAGCAGTAGTTCGTGCAGCTGTGTATAGGTCCTACAGAATCGGTTCAAACGTACGTTTCGAAACCGTGATGTGGCTTACTGAGGACCACCAGCCGGGGCAACTTCTCGATCAGCGGTCGAAGACCACATGGACCGCGCCGGTGTCGGGAGTGGACTGACAGGCGAGCCGGACGCCCTGGTCGATCTCGTAATCGTCCAATGTCTCGTTGGCAGCCATGGTCACTGCACCCTCGGTGACCGTGCACGCGCATCCGCCGCAGGTACCTTCCCGGCAGACGTAAGGCGGATCGAGGCCGAGTTCGAGGAGTCGGTCGAGGAGTTTGGTGTCCTTCGGCCAGTCGAAATCGGTGGTGACGCCGTCCAGTTCGACTGTTCCCGAGGTGACTTCGCCGGATGTGGCGGTGCTTGCGGTTACTGGCCCGGGGTCGTCGAAGGGATTTGCCGAGAACGAGGCGAACACCTCTCGATGCAGATGCATCACATGGTCACCGAAACCGCGAAGCCAGTCCTCGGCGACGTTCATCAACGGCTCCGGGCCACACAGCAGCCCCTCGCTGGCGGAGTCGATCCGCAGTGGCAACGACGCCAAACCGGCGCGGCTGGGTAGGCCCGCCTCCGATTCGATCCAGTGGTGCACATCGAAGCGGTCCGGGTACTGCTCGCCAAGCTCGGCGAGTCGGTCGGCGAAGATGATCGACTCTCGCGACTTGTTCGCGTAGACAAGCGTGAGGTGTTGATGGTGCTGAGCAAGAGCGGTTTTGATGATCGACATCATCGGTGTGATTCCGCTTCCCGCTGCGACGAGAACCAGGTCGGTGTGCCAACTCCTCGGGCCGAAAACGCCGGCGGGCCGCAGGGCGTTGATGCGCATTCCGGGTATCGCGTTGTCATGCAGCCACTGTGAACCACGCCCTCCCGCAATGCGTTTGACGGTCACCGTGGGCATTGGGTCACAACCGGACGAGCTGGAGAACGAGTAGCATCGGGCCACGGATTCGTCAGGTGAACATGGGATCTGCAGCGTCAAGAACTGTCCGGGCGCGTAGGTGAAGTCGGATGCGACCTCGAAACTCAGTGACAGTGAGTCGGTGGTCTCACGCCTGACATGCTTGATTTCGAGTGCGAGGCGCTGGGACCCTCCGGTTGCACCGAGTGGCGTCGTGTCCGCCGATGCGGAGTCCGATCGCGAGGTACGGCGGAATGACTTCATGCGACCCCTTTCTGATCCGATGTGGCGTCCATCACCCTTGCATACTTAACCACTGATGAATAGACCATTGACAAATGGCACATAGATGGGTGACTGTCATTTTGTGATACCGACTACTTCCAGCACTGCAATCTCGCAGGTCCCGCGGTGTTCATCAGCCCGCGCACGGGTTGCGGCGGGCCTGACTCGGGTCGCGCTGCGCCCGGTCACCGACGTACTTCCCATGAATCGCGCCGGCCTCTGGTTCTCCCGACGCCTCGTCGCCACCTCGATGAGCCTGCTCGGTCCCGTCGTCGAGGGGACAGCGACCACCCAGGTCGACGAGGGCCCGGTTCGCGGCGAGTGGGTGTGTGCACCCGGGGTCGAACGCGGCGGACGAGTGATTCTCTACCTTCACGGGAGCGCGTACGTCATCTGCTCGGCGCGCACACACCGCGGTCTCGCATCATCACTGTCGAAGGCCACGGGACTCGCAGTGTTCACCGTCGACTACCGGCTCGCCCCTGAACACGCGTTTCCCGCCGCTGCCGACGACATCGAATCCGCCTACCGCTGGCTCCTCGCCGCAGGTCACGCAGCCGAGGACATCGTCGTGGCCGGCGATTCCGCGGGCGGGCATCTCGCCGTCGACCTGCTCATCGAGAACGATCGATCTCGAATGCCACAACCGGGAGCGATGGTTCTGTTCTCACCCCTCATCGATCTCCGCTTCGAGCTGGCATCCGCGCAGGAGCGCGGCAGAAAAGATCCGATGATCTCCGCTGCGGCGGCGCGGAAGATGGTCGAGATGTACACCGGCGACCACCCGGCAGATTTACCGCGACTGCGGCTGCAACTTCCTCGCATCGACAGGCTGCCACCAACGCTGATACAGGTCGGAGGCGCCGAAATGCTCGTCGCAGACGCTCGATACCTGCACAACATGATTCGGCAGTCCGGCGGTAGCAGCACGTTGGAGATCTGGCCGGATCAGATGCACGTCTTCCAAGCCCTCCCCCGACTCGTTCCCGAGGCCCGTCACGCGCTGAGGCGGGCAGCGACATTCGCCGCACAACAACGCGAGCACCGCGACGAAGCAGTTCGAGAGCGTCGGAAAGCGTAGTCCCGGGACGCGTTCGTCGACCCGATCACGTCTATCCTGTGGTGGGTGACGCGCGGAAGAGACGAGGGGACCGTTGGAGTACCGGATAGACGACTTGGCGCGTGAGGCCTCGACCACGTCGCGCAACGTTCGCGCATACCAGGAACGCGGGTTGCTACCACCACCGACGCTGCGAGGCCGGGTAGGCATTTACGGGGACGAACATCTGACGCGGCTGAAGGTCATCGATTCCCTCTTGCAGCGCGGGTTCACCTCCACTCATATTGCCGACTTCCTCGCTGGTTGGGAACAGGGCAAGGACATGGGCGAAATACTCGGTCTTCAAGAAATCGTGACCCGCAAGTGGTCGTCCAACGACGTCAAGTCGATCCCCCTCGACACGGTCGAAGAATTCCTGGGCATCCGCAGCACCGAAATCGTCGATCGACTGGTCGCGGCCGAACTCGTCCGAATCGAGGGCGACCAGTGCGAGATTCTCGACCCCGTACTTCTCGAGTCGTTCATCGACATGAACGAGTACGGTTTCACCCTCGAGCAACTGCTCGATCTTCACGAAACCACGGCTACGTCGATGAACACGGTCGCGGAATCGATGATCGAGGCCGTGGCCCAACACCTCATCGCGCAGCATGGCCCGGGTTGGATGCCACAAAACAACGAAGTCGCCGACACGATCCAGATGTTCGAGAAGATGCGGCGGCTCGCACTGGAGTCCTCGCAGGCCGAACTGGCGCGGGCACTGGACCGAGTGCAAGAGCGGGCACTGAACGAGCATCTGTACCAAACTCTGTCGCGAACGTCGGAATGAAATCCAGCGCCCCCCTCGCCCGCCGGCTCGGGCTGGGTGACGCTGTCGTCATCGGGGTCGGATCGATGGTCGGGGCCGGTGTCTTCGCTGTCTTCGCTCCCGCATCCGCCGCGGCCGGTGCGGGTTTGCTCATCGGACTGGCCATCGCCGCAATCGTCGCGTTCTGCAACGCAACCTCGAGCGCCCAACTCGCCGCCCGGTACCCGACCTCGGGCGGGACCTACATCTACGGACGTGAACAGCTCGGGCAGTGGCCAGGCTTTCTCGCCGGGTGGAGCTTCGTGATCGGCAAGACCGCGAGCTGCGCGGCCATGGCATTGACCTTCGCGACCTACACGGCACCCGACGGCTACACCAAGCCCGTTGCAGTTGCAGCGATCATCGCGTTGACCGCCGTGAACTACTTCGGCGTCACTCGCACCGCCGGGCTCACAAGAATCCTTGTCACCATCGTGCTCGTGATTCTGGCCGGCACAGTCGTCCTCGCCCTCACCGGCCCGCGAGCCTCCGGCGGCATCGATCCAGCGATGCTCACCGACGCAGGTTGGTACGCCATCTTGCAGTCCGCAGGCCTGCTGTTCTTCGCCTTCGCCGGTTACGCGCGCATCGCGACCATGGGCGAGGAAGTCATCCACCCCGAGCGGACCATCCCGCGCGCCATCGTCACCGCGCTGGGCATCGCACTGGGCGTCTACGTCGTCGTGGCCGTGACGGTTCTGCTCGTCCTCGGGCCCGACCGACTCTCCACCTCCACAGCCCCGCTCGTCGACGTCGTCACCGCAGCCGGCCAGGCCTGGGCCACGCCCGTGGTGCGCGTCGGCGCCGGGGTGGCCGCGCTGGGAGCCTTGCTGGCGCTGATCGCCGGCGTCGGGCGCACGTCGTTGGCGATGGCCCGGCACGGGGATCTGCATTCGTACCTGACCGCTGTGCACCCGAAATACTCGGTGCCGCACCGCGCCGAGATCACGCTCGCTGTCGTCGTCAGCATCTTGATCGTCACCATCGACCTCCGCGACGCCATCGGGTTCTCGTCCTTCGGTGTGCTGCTGTACTACCTGATCGCCAACGTCAGCGCGTACTCCCAGGCGTCCGATCAACGCCGCTACCCGAGAGCATTTCAGCTGCTCGGGGCGCTCGGCTGCCTGACGCTGGCTGCGACATTGCCTGTCACGTCGATCGCTGTCGGAATCGCAGTGCTGATCGTCGGTGTCGGCTTCCGTGCTCTTCGAATCCGACGACACCGCGCGTAGTCATGTGAAAGCCTGACTCGTGTGCCGACCGATGGCATCGAAGGAGCACACACATGATGAAACATTCTCTAGAGGCCCTCGCCCGTGAACAATTGGAGCGCGCGGGCCGAGCATCCAGTGGTCGATCTGCGGCCACGGTTTACGGCGGCCACGAGCACATTCTGCGGCAAACGCTGATTGCTCTTCTTGCGGGACACTCGTTGAGCGAGCACGAAAACCCAGGTGAGGCTACGGTGCAAGTACTCCACGGACGGGTACGTCTGACCGCGGCGGACGACGCGTGGGAGGGCCGGGACGGCGATCTCATTGTGGTGCCGCAGGCAACGCATGCGCTCGAGGCCATCGAGGATTCCGTCGTGTTGTTGACGGTTGCGAAGCACAAATAGTTCGGCAACGACGCCCAGGACCCACACGCCACCCTTTCCTGGCGTAACCGGAAGGACTCACCCAATGGCTCGCGACTCCGAACTCACCGAACGTGTGCGCCGCGCCCTCACCGGCCGCGATGTCCGTGAGACCAAGATGTTCGGTGGCCTCGCGTTCATGGTCAACGATCAGATGGTGGCGTCAGTCAAGATCGGCGGCGGGGCGCTGCTTGTCCGCGTCGCCTGCGACCGCGACGCCGAATACCTCGAACGACCCGGGACCAACCGTGCGGAAATGGGCAAGGGGCGGGCTATGGGCGAAGGCTGGATCACGGTCGACGACGAGACCCTCGCCGACGACGAGCAGTTCCAGTTCTGGATCGACGCCGTCCTCGAATACAACGCAGAGCGAACCGCATAGAACGACCCGCGTTCTTGTCGGTGGTGGGTTGTACCTTCCCCGGCATGGAAGAAGTTGGGGGCTTCACCACAGCACACACGCTATCCGACCAGGACATCGTGACCGCACTCGCGCGCATCCACACCACCGAAACCAGCGTCGCCGCATCCCGACTCGCCCTACTCGCCGAAGCCGAACGCAGAGGACTCGCCCTCAAACTCGGACACTCCTCCATCAAACGCTGGTACAGCAACGCCGTCCGCATCCCCGAAGGCAACGCCGCCCACCAAATCGCCCTCGGCCACTGGCTCGGCGCCCACCCATCCGTCGCAGAAGCACTCTCCAACGGCACCATCCACATCCTGCACGCCAAAGCCATCGCCGACGGACACTCCACCATCCTCACCGCCGACCCCACCCTCACCGACACACACCAAGCTGATGCCGTAGCAGTACTGCTCGACATCGCCACCCGATCCCTGCCCAGAACAGTCACCGACCGCGCCCACGAACTCGCCCACCAAGCCGCTTGCGATGCCCGAGCCCGGCACGAAACCGAAC
>NZ_JABFAO010000087.1 GCF_017168235.1 Rhodococcus sp. KRD197 | reverse complement strand
CACTATCCGCACATGGTCGAACGCATCCGCGCCGAGCAGCACGTCGGTGGCCCGCACTCGGATTCGATCGCGCCCTCGGAAGTGATCACCGAAGCCATCGCCGGCCATGAACGATCCGATCCTCCGGACCCGGTGAAATAACCATCGCCGCAGAAGTGACCCACCGCTAAACCGCCCTCCCTACTACTATGACCCGTAGTTGTTGGGTCGGGCTCGATACAGAGGAGTACCCCACGTGAAACGTCTGATGCTGATTGCCGTGATGATCTGCGGGACAGCATTGTTCGCTGCGGCGCCGGCGTCGGCGCACAGCGAACTGGTCAGCTCCGACCCGCCCGCCGATGCCACACTCGACTTCGCGCCGATCGGTGTCGGTCTGGTGTTCAACCAGGACATCAACGAATCGTTCGCGACCATCAGCGTCGTGGGTCCTGGCGACACTCAGTGGGCACAGGGAACGGCCACGGTCGAGGGCCCCGACGTATCGGTCCTGCTCGAGGACGGACTCCCCAACGGGGAGTACACCGTCGGCTACCGGGTCACCTCCGCGGACGGGCACCCGATCACCGGATCGTACGGTTTCTCCGTCGACGT
>NZ_JABFAO010000086.1 GCF_017168235.1 Rhodococcus sp. KRD197 | reverse complement strand
CGCCTGGATCGTCGTGTTCTACGTGACCGACGGTTCGCTGCCCATCGACGCCCTGGGCAACTGGAACATCGTGGTCGGCTTCGGCTTCATCGCCGCCGGCTTCGGCGTCTCCACCCAGTGGAAGTAGCCATCGGAGCCCCTCTGCCCCGGGGTATCCACCGAGTTATCCACAGCTGTTTTCCACAGTGGGGAAAAAGAACGACCATCTGTGGATAACCTCTCGGATGTTGACGCCGGTGTGAAGAACGGCCAACACTCGAAAGCTTGTTCGCCCCCTGCCTGACCTGCGGAAACACGGGTCAGTGACAGGGGGCACATGTGTTCCCGCACGGTATGCACAAGATCGGGCACTCGCTGTGGACAACTGGGGTCGACACCGCGCTCAACTGAGCTGGGC
>NZ_JABFAO010000085.1 GCF_017168235.1 Rhodococcus sp. KRD197 | reverse complement strand
GTATTAACTGTACGTGATAATTCAAGTGTATCGATAACACCATTTGTCGTAGCACCAAGTCCGATACGTTCAAATCCCGTATCTATAAAGCCCATATCAAATGATGCGTTATGCGCAATATATATTGCGTCTCCAACCCATTCATGGAAATCTTTTAGAACTGTTTCAATATCAGGTTGTCCACGTAACATTTCATCTGTAATACCTGTTAAATTTTTGATTGTTTCTGATAGACGCTCTCCTGGATCAGAAAAACGTTCAAAGGTATCAATCACTTCGCCATTTTTAACCTTTACGGCTGCTAATTCTATAATTTGATCATATTGACTTGAAAGTCCTGTTGTTTCGACGTCAAATACAATATACGTTGCTGTCTTAAGCGGAATATCTTGTGACTTGTACGC
>NZ_JABFAO010000084.1 GCF_017168235.1 Rhodococcus sp. KRD197 | reverse complement strand
ACTGTTGAGTTCTCAAAGAACACGCACACACCACACAACCCGAAAAACACTATCTCCGGGAGTCTGGGGCAACCGTTCCAGCCTAACCCAACTTGGTCTCGGACACAAGGCCCGACGCTTGGGGGAAGGGCATATCGGAGACTTGCACCGCAACCGATCCACACTCTCTGGATCGGCGTTGGCCTCGCTCCGACTCGACAAAAGTTACGCCAAGAGTCGACCATCTCCAAATCGCCTGGTCACAGGCCCAAAGCTCACGTGCGCAGTGCGTCCCGAGCGAATCGACGCGACCAGCTGGGCGAACCACCGTCGCCACCACTGACGTAGTACCGCGGGCCGTGCGCTCCGATGAGATCGAGAAACGCGACCGTGGGGTGAGCAATCTGCTGAATACGAAGCGCATCCAACTGGTCGGTCCCCCAACCCTGAAGTCCATGCTGCAGACCATCCATCGTCTCGGCGACCATGGCCTCGCGCTGTCGCGCGGACGCCGATGCTGCAAGAGCTACTAGAAACAACGTTCCGGCGTCCTTCTCGATCTCGAGACGGCCCAGAGGAAGACGCGCAGCACAGTGGTGCCACAGCGCGACCGGGTCGTCGGCGAGCTGGGCCCCGATCCTCGTTGGCTCCAGGATGCCCCGCTCTACATGGACCAACCCTAGGTTCCTTGCCCCTTCTCGCAGCAGTTCCTCGCGCACGGAGTCGACGACCAGCGACGGAAGGTGACCCGCATCGGTCAATCGGAGTCCGCGCCCGACGCGCTGCAGGAACCCGGTGAGCTTCGACATCGCCCTCTGCGCGACGAGGAGGTCGACGGAACTCTCGATCGTCAGTTCGCATCTTGGCAGCAATTCGAGCAGCCGCGGCGTCGGAGCGGTGCGGGTATGCCTGAACAACCGAGCAATCGCTGGCGATGCTGCAGCGCTCTCGACCTCGGTCGAGCGGGGCAAGGGCAATGCTCGTAGGCGGCTGTTCGCAACGCCGAGCAACTCGGTGACATCTCCGGGCTCGGAACCATCACCGGCCCCGGCGACACAGACAGGCCTGAGGTCGTCGATATCAGGGTCCACCGAGATCAATTCGATCGTCGCCGACCACGTTCCGCTGTGGTTGTACCGCACCACATCGCCGGCAGCGACGAAGAGCGAATCGATTCGGACATGATCTGCGGGCTGCACCGCATCGCCATCCGAGTGCTGGTGCGACGCACGCGGCCGGTACGCCCAGCTACGCCCGGCCGCGTCCATCACGAACTCGTATCTTGCGGTCTCGGACCAACCCATCATCGACTGCACGTTCGCGTGCAGCTCCGGGAGCAGAAGATCGGATCGCACCTTGACCTGGCGCCATACGCTCGACCGAACATCCTCGAGGTTCACGCGAAGAATGAGCTGGGCAAGCGCCGCCGGTCGAACGGGCAACATCTCGCGATCCTGCGCTTCCGCTTCACGGTCCGTCGATGAGTCCAGCACCAGCGTCAGGTGCCGGGCCCGCCCGGTGCGATTCGGCATGCCCTCGACAGTAGCGAGAAACTGTTCAGCGCCCACCGACGAAGAGACCGTCGTTGATCACCGCGACATCGAAAGCGAGCTTGTCCATCTGATCAGTGGCTACGGTGACAGTCAGTTGCACCAGATACTGCTCGTCGGCGCCCACGACGGCGTAGCGCGTGGTGACAGCGAGGTTCAGCTGATCCGCGACGAACGTTCCGCGAACGAACCGCGAGGGCCACGGACCCAGATCGTCGAAGCTCACCTCGAGTTCGGACCATCCAGGCAGCAGGCGGGCGTCGGTGAAGCTGCAGTTCAGCACCGCCTCCGGATCGACGCGGGCGGACAACCTCCCCACCAGCAGCACCGCGTTGGGAGCGAATCCGTTCTCGATCATGCCGGGCTCGACCAGAACTTCGGTGGTGCCGGGGAACTGGTCGGTGGGGGCTGCCTGCCAGCCTGCCGGTGTCGACGCGGCGATACCCAGCTGTTCGGCACCGTCGCGATCGACGGGTGCCATCTCTACGCTGTTGGCCGCCAGATACTGGGCGACCGTCATTTCGCCGAACGCGCTCGTTCCTGCCTCGGACATGTACCTACCCCTCGTCGACGCGGATCACATGGACAGTGTCCCGCTCGATCGTAGGATGGCCGTTCCCTACCGGCGGCTGCGCACCAGTTCCTCGAGATACACGGCCACTCCGTCTTCGTCGTTGGTGTCGAGAATCCGATCTGCGACAGCCTTGACCTCGGGTATCGCGTTCGCGGTCGTCAGTGCGGTGCCGGCCCACTCGAGCATGGGCAGATCATTGAAGGCGTCGCCGACGGCGGCGACAGAACTCCGCTCGATACCCAGCCTGTGGCACAGCGTCGACAGCGCGCTCGCCTTGGACACCCCCGCAGCGGACATCTCGATGTATTGCGCGCCGGAGTGCGTGAGTTCGACGTCACCGACCTGTGCCCTCATAACTGTGTGGAACACCTCGATGCTGGACAGCTCGGGATGTCTTGCCACGATCTTCACCGTCGGTTCCGCCGTGAGAACTGTTGGCGAAACTTCCATTTCGTGCGGGTGGCGATGGTGGTCGGCAAAGACGCACAGCGCTGCGTAACCGTGCTCGGCCACGAATCGGGTGGGGCCGACCGTCGCGAACACGACGCCGGGCACCAGCTCGCGCACTCGATGCATCGCCGATCGGACGGCGTCCGCTGCGATCGCTGTGGTTGCCGCGATACTCGGAGTTCCGTCGGCCAGGTCCAACATCACCGCACCGTTAGCGCCGATCGCCATTCCGGTGAAACCGCAGGATCGAGCCAGATCGTGGATGGAATGACGCGCGCGGGCCGAGGCCCACACGACCTCGATGCCCGCCGACCGGGCGTCGGACATCGCCTGGGCTGTGCGAGCCGAGATGGTCCGATCCGAGCCGAGCAATGTGCCGTCGAGATCGGTGGCCACAAGTTCTATCGTCACGTGCGTCGATGATGCCAGCACTCACTTCGGTTTACGAGAAGCGGATCGCTTCCTCGATCGGAGTGCTTCCGTTGTCGAACTCGATGAATCGACCAACCGTGGATTCGCTGTCGATGGCGGCCGCAATCACCGCGGCTACGTCGTTGCGGGTGACCGATTCTCGGGTCGCGCCGTCTTCCCTGGTGGTGATCGATCCGGTTCCGGGGTCCGTCGTCAATGCACTGGGCCCGAGGATCGTCCACGACAGCGACGTCGATCGCAGGTACTCATCTGCGTCGGACTTGGCCTCCGCGTATGGATAGAACGCGTTGCCGCGCTCGACGCCGTGATCCGGTCCGGCACCGAAGTACGAGAGCATCAGATAGCGACCGATACCCGCTCGGCCGGCCGCGTCCATGGACCGAATGGCGGCATCTCGATCGACTGCGTAGGTTCTGTCGGCGTCGCCGCCACCGGCACCCGCAGCCCAGACGACCGTGTCGAAGCCGTCGAGCAGCGTGGCGATCTTCTCCACGTCGAGGTACTCGATGTCTGCGACGAGAGGGGTCGCTCCGGCATCGGCAACCTCATCGATTTGCGCAGAGTTTCGGATGATCGACCCGACCTCGTGACCGCGGGCCACCAGTAATGGTGCCAGCCGCAGTGCTACCTGTCCGTGACCTCCGAACACAGCGATTCTCGACATGGACAGCTCCTTTGCAGTGGGATCGTCGTAGTACGCCACCCGCACTCGGTGGCACTGTTCGACGGTGTGCCCACTGCCCGCGAGGCCGAAACGTCACCGACGATGCCCGAACCCGCCGCTGTGAAATCCGCCGCGAAACCCGTTGACCGGCAGCGCTTTCTCCACAACCGCGGCATCGTCGGTGCCGTTGGGCATGCCCCACGGCTCGGATTCGAGCTCGGATGACTCCGCGTCCGGTGATGCGATCCCGGCAACCACGTCGTCGGGATTGGGGTCGAGATCGACCGGCGCCCAGTCACCTTCGGCGTGCGTCCCCGATCCGTTCAGGTCGTCGCCACCAGAGGTATCCGCATCTACCGAATCGGGCTCGATTCCCGACGAGGCCAGGGTGGACCACAACGTCGACAGCGCCAACTCCGGATCGAGATAGAACTCCGACTCACGGACGCGCCAGAAAACCCATCCACACCGCTTCAACTCCTGCTCACGCAGCAGATCGACCACCATACGTTCCTCGCTGCCGAGCACAGTGTCGCCATCGCACTCCACCGCCAGCCTCGACGCCTGCCCGGTCACGACGAGGTCGATACGGCGGTTGTTGATCTCCACACCCGGGCTCACGTGATAGCCCCGACGCCGCAGCTCGAGAAAGACATGCTGCTCGAAGATCGTCGCGAAGCCGGGATGCCTGCTGTCGGCGACCACATCCGTCGGCATCGGCGCCGCAGGAGCCGGCGATATCGACGTCATATAGCTCAGAAGGGAATTCCGCAGGTCGGCGCGTTTGAGCCGGTCGACGGTAACCGAGTGAAACAGCCAGAGTTGATCCTGCGCCCGAGACGCAGCGACATTGAAGCGTCGCTTGTACTGGTTGGCGGTGAGTGCGATGAACGGTTGAGTGGGCGCGACGACCATCGAAAGGAACACCACGCTGCGTTCGTCGCCCTGGAAGTCGGGAGGTGTTCCCACTCGCAGCCGCCGGTCCTCCCACTGGTCGATTCCGATGCGCTCGATCAGCTTGTTCCGAATCACATCGACCTGCGAAGTGCCCTGCAGCACCACCACACCGAAGGTTCTACCGTCATACTGGGGATCGTCGAGACACATCACGATCCGGTTCACAATGGCAGCGGCCTCGGCCTGATTGACGAGTGTGGAACCCTTACCTACCACCGTCGCATCGGGCACGAACGTGTGACGCAGCGGAGGCAGGCGATCGGCCCCGAACTGGCGCAGCGGAACCAGCGGTGAGTCGCCGTAGAACTGTTGACTGGACCAGTTGATGATCTCCGGCATCGAGCGGAAGTGCTCGCGCAGCCGAACCACCTGGCCGAATCTGGTCCGAAGCATGGAGAACAAACTCGACCGCGGTGTCAGCGTGGCACGGACGTGTTCGGGCATGTCCGGTAGGTAGACATCCAACCTCTCGAACACATCTTCCAACGTCCCCGACTGAGGCACATCGGCAGGCGCACACTGGCGATCGTCGCCGACGACGATGACGCGCGGCGCCAGGTAGAGAAGACAGAGGCTGCTGATGTCCGCCTGGCTGGCCTCGTCGACGATGACGACATCGAATGTGTCTGGCGCAGGCGGGATCGACGAGAGCACCTGTTGAAGCGGCATCACCCACGCCGGGACGGCGCTCTGCGCATCACGCATCGCAGACCGAGCTGCGCTACGGAAAGTCTCGGCGTACTTGCCCGCGCCTCCACCGATCGCCGAAATGTGCTCACGGTAGGTCTGCAATGCTCGAACTTCCACTGCGGTCATGCGGTCGAGGCAGTCGCGCCACGCCATCGCCGCACCGAGCTGCACCGTGAGATCGGCCAGATCTGCTTCGGCCTCGTTCAGCTGTGCGTCGAGCCGATGCTCGATACCTTCCCGGTGCTGATCGGTTACCCATTCCCGCGCTCGGCGCCACGCCCATGCCTTGGACATCTGCCAGCTGAGCTCGTCCCAGTCCGGATCGGCTGCGGTGTCGACCACCAGCTGGTAGAGCGTGGGAGCGGCCTCGGTCAACGCCGTCGTCAACCGCTCCCTCTCCCGTTGGTGTTCCTGCTCCTGACACGCCGCGAGATAGCTTTCGCAAGCCAGTGTCACTGCCTCGGCATCAGCCGCACTCAAGGCGGCGATCAACCCGGCACCCTCTGGAGACACTCCAGTATCTAATTCTGCTGCAACGGAATACAGAATTCGGTCCAGTTCGGTCCGTGCAACGTCAGCATCGATTCGGGTAGCGATCGCACCGGCCGCGCCGGCGAAATTGGTTGCGTCGGTGAGGCTCTTGATCCACGGCGCGGAAGGTGACACAGCATAGAGCCGCTCGACCAACGCATCTCGCGCGTGCAGCACAGCCCCCACTCGAGTCAGTTTGGCTGTCACGAGCTGCAGGTCGTTGACCTGCCTGGACCGTGATCCCTGCGCGGAGACGGTGATACCGAGGTCCGAGAGCAAGACCGCCGCAGTATGCACCACGTCCAGCGCCCGCAGATGTTCGGTCACGAGACGAGCGGCCAGGGCAGACGAGGTGGGCATGCCGTCGACCCGCGACACAATCCCCAGATCCTCCACTGCTTTCTGCTGCGGGCTTCGACGTAGCCTGCCGCGCCATTCCACCCCTGCTTCCAGCGCCACCGCCAGGGCCTCCATGGCCTGCAGGGCGGCATTCGTCGTCAGCGAGCACTCTACGTCGTGAGCTCCGACGAAGCGGTCTGCCCGAGCCGCGACCTCGACCGTCGAGACGATCCCACTCACACGGGACCACAGATGCGCAGCTTCGCCCGACAGGACCGAATCGATCAATTGCCGATAGACGGGTTCGAGATCCTGCACTTCGCGAACTCGCGCGTCGAGTTCCTCGCACAGCCGTCGGATGTCGGATGCTGCGGTGGGGTCGACACCGCCGAGGAATTCGACCAGTTGCGAGGACTGCTCCGACGCCATCTCAACTGTCGCACTTGCGCGCACGCAGAGCTGATGCACTTCGGCCGAGTTGGGGAGCAACGACTTCAGTGGGGGCAACGATTGACGCATCCGGGCCGGCTGCCCATCGAGGGATGTCGCTAGGTAGCGACGTAGCCGGTCGACCTCGGTACCGCTCAGCGGTGGGCGCTCGGTGAACACCGGACCCGGCAACCACTGATGAGCTTCCGCCCCGGTGGCGACCTTGCGAACGACCGCCGCAGCGGTGCCCTCGTAGCCGTCCGAAATATAGGGATGCACAACGGTTTCCGAGGCTCGAAGCTCGACGACGGACTCCAGGAGCGCAGCACGTCTGGCGATCGCCTCCGCCCGTCGCACCGTCAACGATTCGATCTTTTCCGCCTCGTCGACGTCGTTGTACGCAGCCTTGCGATCGGCGATCCGCGCGACACTGCGGCTGAGCTCCTCCGAACCACCACGGGAGAGGTCGGTGACGGACACGCACAGTTCCTGTAATTCCGGTGGCAGCTTGTCGCGCAGCACCCGCAATGCTTGTGACTTCTCACTAGTGACCAGAACGCGCTGGCCCCGCGCAAGCAGGGCCGCCATCAGGTTCGCGATGGTGTGAGTCTTCCCAGTCCCGGGTGGACCTTCCACAACGACGCCGCTGTCCCGGCCGAGACGATGCACGATCTGCGATTGCTCGGCGTTTGCCGGGAGCGGGAACATCGGATCCGCGACGAGCTGCTTCAGGTCGGCCGCGCCGGTCTCGGCCAGCCATGCCAGACGCTTCTCCGGCTCGATGGGCTCGACCAGCTGGGTCAGCCCGAGGGGAATCTCGGAATCAGGTGCGCCGAGGTCTTCGATCATGCGGTCGTAGTAGGCGAGAAGCGCGTAAGAATCACGTTTGCGCAGGACGAGCGCTGGCGCGAAGGTCAGGGACGGTCGCGCGGATGTTGCGGACACCGGGTCGGGAGCAAGCAGGTCGGACGTATCGAATTGCGCGCCCAGGGCCCGGTGAGCCCACTCGGTCAGCAGAGACGGCACCGCCGAGGACAGCGGTGAGGAGATCCGTTCTCCGAGCGAAGCCTGCAACACTCCCGAACCGGAGGAATCGAAACCCTCCATGCCGGTCAATACCCGGGTGTCTTCGAGCCGAGGGAGCGAGTTCGGCGACAACACGACGAGGAGGTCGCCGGTTCGCACGTCACGCTCGATCGTCGCGGATTGGGTGAGCAGGTGGGTGCGCACCTCCTCGCGTTCCTCGGTGGCAGGAAGCCCCAACAGGCCCGATGCCACGACGAGTTCCACCGACTCCGGCCGGGACGTCAGCTCCTGCATCATTACCTGCAGCGACTGGAACAGCACCGTCTGCGGCCTGCGGCGACGGTCGGCTTCGGCCCAGGTACGCCACCGGCGCATGTACCCGGAGAAGGCATGATGGACCTCGTAGGCGCGCCGGACATCGAAATCGGAGTCGGTCTCCGAGTCCAGTTCCCCCGCCGAATCCGACACTCCTTCGACATCGAGCGCGCTTCCGTCGACAGTGGGTGCGAGGGCCTCGGACGGGATCGTCGGGTCGAGGAGCTCGAGCGTGCGTCGGCTGCTGTCCGAGAGCGATGCGTCGTCGACGAGACCGACCAGAATTCCCGGGAGGTCCGGCGGAGGCTCGACGACCGACCTAGCCGACCTGAGCACCACTGCGCCCGCGCTCCCGTCGAGGTAGGAGGTGCCAGGATCGGCGTCCAACCACTGAACCCGCGGGTGGTCGTCGTATCGCAGGACGGGTGCAGTCCGTGTCGTGACGATCTCACGCAGGAACTCCAGGAGGCGGAGCACACGCCCACGGACGTCCTGCGCGGCGGGGCCCTCCGCGCGGTCACGACTCGGCACCGGTGAAGTCGACACTGTTGAACCTCTGAAATCTCGAACGGCCACCCTCGAACAGGGCGGATGTTTGCCAACACAGCCCAGAATAGTCGTCGAGTTCATCCGAAGTGCTTTGTCCAAACTCCTGGATGGTTTTTCTCGTGCGATGTAACAACAACACGATGACCGTTCACGCTCAGCTCACAGATCGCCCGCGGCGACGCGGCAGTGTCCTCTCGGTGAACAAGACGCGACCCGGACGCCTCCAGGGCGCACACTCACACCGTGTCACACCGTGCCGCACCGTCGACCCGGACGGTGCCGCCGGAAGCCCCAGACTTCGTACCCGTCGGTAACGTACCGGCCGGTAACCACATGCTGCGGATGCCCGCGAAATACACGCTCCCTCAACGCTACTCGCCAGTAAGCCGTCAAGCCTTCGGAGAAATTTCGTGGCACATTCTCCACCGGTACTCGAAATCGCCTGCCGCAGTTGACTATTGAATAGGGCGATATGAGTCACACATGCAGAAGAATCCGTTGGCGTAGCAATCCCACTGTGAGCGGCTAGAATAAGCCGCACTCGGACATGCCCATTCGGCACACCGGGGCGGCGGTACCGATGACAGACCCGAGATCGAGCACTGGTCACGCCACGCCGCGAAGATCATCGTCCGAATTCGGCCACCAGCGGGCCGAATATCTGATAAGAACCCCGACGGGCGGGACGCACCTGTCCCGGCGAGACCGACACATACGAGACGAAGAGAGACACGTTGTTCAAGCGGATTGCAGTAGTCAACAGGGGTGAGGCGGCGGTTCGCCTGATCAGGGCTGTGAAGGAACTCAACGCCGAGTACGACTACGGTATCCGGACGGTGGCGTTGCATACCGATTCCGAGCG
>NZ_JABFAO010000083.1 GCF_017168235.1 Rhodococcus sp. KRD197 | reverse complement strand
CGCCACCAACCGGGCCACCATATCGATGGCATCCTTCTTCAACTCCGCCGAGTACCGCTTCGATCCTGCTGCCATGAGGTTTCATCTTTCCCTGAGACGAACCCTCCGGAAACACCGGGACGGATCATCCAGCCTGGACTCGAACCACGTCGGGTACGTGACCTCGCGACACTGGAATTCCTCACCGGCGCAGGGAATATCGCCATTCTCGGGCCACCCGGGGTGGGCAAGACTCACATCGCGATCGGGCTGGCTGTCGCTGCCTGCCAAGCCGGGAAATCAATCTACTTCACCACCCTCGACGACCTCGTCCGCAAACTCAAAGCAGCCGACGCTGCCAACCGGCTCCCTCGCCAACTCGCCAATCTCATGCGACCATCGCTGTTGGTGATCGACGAAGTCGGCTATCTCGCTCTCGACCGCGACGAAGCCAACATGTTTTTCCAGCTGATCAGCCGCAGATACGAAAAAGGCTCCACGATCATCACGAGCAACAAGCACTTCACCGAGTGGGGAACCGTCCTCGGTGACGACGTCCTCGCCACCGCCATCCTCGACCGACTCCTGCATCACTGCGACGTCCTGGCCATCAACGGCCCCAGCTACCGGCTCAAAGACCGGCAAGGACTTGTCACACCGGTCGAAGCACCGGCATCATGAACCTGCCGGACACCGACACATCAGGTCGTACACAGACCGACACGTGAGGTCGTCCACCGATACCGCGTACTGGCACACGCGGGTGTGTATGAAGCAGGTAGAACTTTCCCCAAGAGATATGCGCTCTACTCTCCGAACCGTCTCGGGCTTGATGCCGCTTCGCGTCTTTGTGAAGGGTGAAGCTTAAACTTGTCCAGAAGCGTGGTGCAGTGAAGGTGGTCCTCGACCACCCGCGCGGATTCAGCTCCCTGTACGGCGCATGTCAGGCGATCGGCCCGAAGGTCGACATCGGCTCGGAGTCGATGGGGAACTGGACCAGGCAGGCTCATATCGATGCGAAACAGGTTTCCGGTGCAATGAGCGACAAGCTGCAGCGCATCAAGGAGTTCGAGCGCGAGAACCGAGATCCCAACGAAGCCGACGATATCTCGAAATCGGCATCGATTCTTCGCGAGAGAGCTCGATCCTTCCCGCCTCTGCGCGCTCGGTGCGACCTGATTCAGGTCGGAGCACAACCGGGCCGCTTTTGGCATGCACTGGTGCCGGATTGGTCTGGTCGTTGCCGCCGCGCGACGATACTCAGATCAGGACTGGTGTGTGGCATCCGCAACCTCGTGGGTGAAGCGTAGGTAGTCACCCCGGAGTAGCCTGTTCCGCGTGGTCTCGTTGTAGAGGTCTTGGCAGGTCCCCGATAGTCTGACCACATCGTTCTGAAGCCGGTTCTGATTGATGTCAGTCGATCTCGAAGCCATCCACCGGTTGGTGGGTGTGGCAGCCATCTCGCAGCGTACGCCCCCGCAAGCGGGAGGCACCCCCAGGACGGGGTGAGGTAGCTCAGCGACGAGTGGCGGTGCCGGTGGTTGTGGTCGTCCTTGAAGTCCTCGATCACCACCTTCGCCTCGAGCAGGCTCGTCCAGTAGTTCCGGTTCAGGCACTCCTTCCGTAGCCGGTTGTTGAAGGATTCGATGTGGCCGTTGTTCCGTGGTGTCCCCGGCGGGATATAACAGATCCCGACCCGACCACGGCAGAACTGTTGCAGCACTTGCAATATGAACTCCGGACCGTTGTCCATCCGCAACACCAACGATGGTCCGTCCCACAATGCGAACGCCTTCTCCAACTCCTCCGTCAGCCGCTGAGCGGTGATCGACAGCTCGACGATGTTCAGCACTGACAACCGGGTGTGCTCGTCGATCATCGACGCGGTCTTGGTGGCCTTCCCGTCGACGGTCGTGTCGAACTGAAAATCAAGTGCCCATACTAGTTTCGGTGCATCGGTGTCGATCTGCGGACTGGAACAGATACCGGCGCGTGTGCGAGGGTGATGGATCCTCACCTGCAGCCCTTCCTCTTTCCAGAGTCGGTGCACCTTAGTCTTGTTCACCGGGGACACGCCAGTCCAAGCCGTGCATGTCCGTGAGCAGCATCGGCCAAGCGAGCCGAGCAGACTGATGTTCGTAGACCGAGAGCTCGTCCCCGATGACCAAAGCCGCTTAGACGTCGGTCGAGAATCGCACTCCACCGTCGGGAATTTTGACCCCCGGCCACACTCTCGCGCCGCGCAGAAGTTCACAGCGCGCTCCGATGTCGGCACCGTCACCGATGACACCGTCACGAACGAGTGCGCGTGGGCCGATACGAGTTCCGAATCCGATTATGGATCGTTCCACCACAGCACCGGCCTCGATCACTGCCCCGTCGAACACGACCGCGCCATCGAGTCTCGCGCCCGCGCCGATTTCGGCACCGCGTCCGATTACCGTGCCGCCTATGAGGAGCGCACCGGGAGCAACACCGGCACTCGGGTGCACGAGCGATTCGCCGCGTGTACCGCTTAACGCCGTAGACGGTGCAATCCCACGAACGAGATCGGCTGAGCCTTTGACAAAGTCCTCAGGTGTACCCATATCGCGCCAGTAGGCACTGTCAACGTGACCGTACACTCGCTTTTCTTCGGCTAGAAGTGCTGGAAAGACTTCACGTTCGACGGACACCGGCCGATCGTGTGGGATGGTCTCGATGATCTCGCGTTTGAATACGTAACATCCGGCATTGATCTGGTCTGTCGGTGGGTCCTGCGTCTTCTCGAGGAAGGCGGTGACGCGGCCGTCCTCGTCGGTGGGTACGCAGCCGAAGGCTCGGGGGTCACCAACTCTAACGAGATGAAGGGTGACATCTGCATTGGTTCTGGTGTGGGTATCGAGCACGGTTGTCAGGTCGGTACCCCCGAGGACATCACCGTTGAACACGACGACGTTGTCGGCACGGAGCTTGGGTAGTACGTTGCGAATGCCGCCGCCCGTACCCATGGGCTCGGTCTCGGTGACGTATTCGAGTTCGATTCCAAGCGCGGAACCGTCGCCGAAATGCGCTTCGAACACTTCGGCCTTGAACGACGTGCCGAGAACGACGTGACTTATGCCCGCCGCCTTGATCCGCGCGAGCAGGTGATGCAGGAATGGTAGACCGGCAGTGGGTAGCATCGGTTTCGGCGCCGACAGGGTTAGAGGCCGGAGTCGAGTGCCTTTACCTCCCACGAGTATTACAGCGTCGGTCGTCTTGCTCGTGTCAATCGGCATTGTCGGCCTCTCTGTTGGCATCGTTTGTTCCCGATCGTCGATCTGTCACTGTCGAAGTGATGAAGCCGCAACCACCTCAAGCGCGCCGCGAACCCTGTGCGCAGAGCTCATCGTAGGGGGCCTGCCAAAGATTTGGGTTGGCGAGTGTGGCGCTACTGGCAGACGGTAATAACGCGGAGTTCGGATCGACAGCCAGAACGTTCCAGGCCAATCTCATGCCACGTTTCGAGTCGGTAGCGGAAGTTGGGTGGTGTCTGCGCCGCCGCATTTGACCGACGCCATGGCCGACCTAGCCGGCATCACCGCCTTGGCACCGGCATGGCCCCGCACCTGAGCGCACGCCTGCATGTCGAGAAACGTTCCGGTGAGGTTGATGTCGACGGTGCGCTGCCGATTCTCGAACTCGTAGGCCTCCGAACTCCTCAGCGACCGGGGCGCCTTCCTCGTCGCGAATCGCCGAGGACAATGGACAACCTGCGCGCCCTCGGCCACCATTGCTCGGCATTGACTCAGTCCCATCCCACGCGCGGCGCCGCTCACGAGAGTCACTCGTCCTTGGTTCAACTAACGCCGCCTCCTCAGCACGCTCGAAGCCTGCAAGCGCTAGCGCGACCGAAACGAATCGGCAGTGTACAACAGAAACCGACCCATTGGTCCTCTCGTTGGCGGAGAGATATACGCCATTTGAAATTCTTCGCGGTCGGCTTATTCTGACCTTCAGATGGAGGCGGTGAGTCGCAGTCGTGACGGGGTACGCGTGACGGGGAGTGATCATGACTCGCGCCAAACGGGGCAGCCCCGATGGGGTGCAGTCACGGTCCGATGAGGGCGGCGCAGGCCGAAGTCGATTCTGGACAATGCTATTGGCGACATGGGTCTACACATCGAACGGAGATGTACATGCTCGACGCGAGGCCGAAGAGTGCCTTCGAAAGTACCCTGTGAGTCGGCCGGCCGTTTCCGCAGCCGCCGTCAGCAACTCGCCTCAGATCGCATCGCAGGAATTTGCTCTGCGATGCGTCGACCTGACCAAGAGTTACGGCGAGAAAGCTGCCGTCAGCGGAGTCAGCTTGCAGGTTCGACGAGGCGAGGCATACGGACTGCTCGGACCGAACGGTGCAGGTAGGTCCACGGCCATCGGCATGATGGTCGGTTTGGTCGAACCCGACTCCGGCGAGGTCTACGTCGGAGACATCGACATGGCGGAGAACCCTCGCGAAGCCAAGAAGCGAATCGGCTACGTACCCCAGGAAATTGCGGTCTACCCCGAACTGTAGGCGCGCGAAAGTCTACGGTTCTTCGGCCGCCTGTACGGGCTGGGCCGAGTCCGTCTTCGAACGCGGATCGAGGAAGTTCTCGAACTCGTCGGCCTGACCGATCGTGCCGACGATCGAATCGATACCTACTCCGGAGGTATGAAGCGTCGCAGCAACATCGGTGCCGGCCTGTTGCACGAGCCCGACCTGATCATTCTCGACGAGCCGGCTGTCGGTGTGGATCCGCAGAGTCGCGATGCCATCCTCACAGGCGTCGAGAACTGACTGAAAACGGGCTTGCGTCAGTGCTCACGGAAGCGGCAGTGCTGGCCGCGATGGCCGTGGTTCTGCTCGGGGTTGCCCTGCTCGTTTTCGACAGGCGAGTTCTCGCGGGCCGCTGACACGCTATCGAACGTACGTGGCGCCAATCTTGTTCTCTGGCTCTGTCTACTAGTCGAACGTCCGATGCGGGACGCCCGCCATCAGTCCGCCGTCGATGATGAACTCGGAACCTGTCGAGTAGGAGGATTCGTCGCTGGCGAGGAAGACGACCATGGCGGCCACTTCGGATGGGTCGGCGCCTCTGCCCAGCGGAATCTGTAGGAAGTCCTCGGGGATGTTCTCAGTCATGGGAGTGCGCACGAACCCGGGGTGGATCGAATTGACCCGCACCTTGTGGGGCGCGAGTTCGAGGGCGACCGATTTGGTGAGGCCCCGCACTGCGAACTTCGTTGCGGTGTAACCGTGTAGGCCTGGGCTGCCGCGGAACCCTTCGACCGAGGAAATGTTGATGATCGAGCCGCCACCGGCGTCGATCATCGATTGAGCGCATGCCTGCATACCAAGAAACGTTCCGGTGAGGTTGATGTCGACGATGCGCTGCCAATCCTCGAACTCGTAGGCCGTGATCAGATTGCCGTTGACTATCCCAGCGTTGTTGACCAGTACGGAGACGGGCCCGAACTTCTGAGTGGTCTGCTGCACGGCGTCGGCCCAGCTTTCCGGTGAGGTGACGTCGAGGTGCACGTACAGCGCGGCGTCGCCGAACTCCTCAGCGGCCGCGGCGCCCTCGTCGTCGAGAATGTCACCGAGGACAACCTGCGCGCCCTCGGCCACCATCGCGCGGCAATGACTCAGTCCCATCCCACGTGCGGCGCCGCTCACCAGAGCCACTCGTCCCTGCAGTCGATTCATCCGAGACTCCCCGAGGGTGTCAGCACACAGCGCGTGCCGCTGTAGATCGTCGGCATGCACCGATTGCAGTGGATGCACAGTGAGGTGGAGCGGTCTTCCTTCTGCATGGAGTTGATCAGGTCCGGCTCACGCAGTAGCGCACGTGCCATCGCCACGAACTCGAACCCCTCGGCCATCGCCAGATCCATCGTCGACCTGTTCGAGATGCCGCCCAGCAGGATGAGCGGCATACGGACCGCGTCACGGAACTGGCGCGCAGACTCGAGCAGATACGCCTCGCGGTACGGGTAGGCGCGGAGGAACTTGCTGCCGACCAACCGGATGCCGGCGCGCTGCGGTTGCGGGAACGAGGCCGCGAACTCGCGTAGCGGTGCATCGCCGCGGAAGAGGTACATCGGGTTCTTCAGTGAACTGCCCGCGGTCAATTCGATTGCGTCGAGCGAACCGTCGGACTCCAACCACTGTGCCACCGCCAGGCTTTCATCGAGCCAGAACCCGCCTGGTACACCGTCGTCCATGTTGAGTTTCGCGATGATGGCGAGATCGGTGCCGACCTCGGCGCGCACGGCGTCCGCGACTGCCCGCGCCACCCGCGCACGATTGACGAGAGAGCCGCCGAACCCGTCGGACCTGCGATTGAGCGCCGGGCTGAGGAACGAACTGACGAAATAGTTGTGGCCGAAGTGCAGTTCGACGGCATCGAACCCGGAATCCGCGGCGATCCGAGCCGCCCGGGCATGATCGGCGACGATGCGAGTGATGTCCGAGACGGTCGCAGTCCTGGTCAGCCGCAAGCTCAGTGGACTGATCTGCCAGGACGGCGCCAATGCGGTCGCACGGTTGGACACCGAGTTGGCGACGGGTCCCGCGTGACCGATCTGCGCGGACGCGGCGGCACCCTCGGCGTGGATGGCGTCCGTCAGACGCGTCAGCCCGGGCACAGCTTCGGGGCGCATCCACATTTGGTGACGGTCGGTGCGGCCCTCGGGGGAGGACGCGCAGTAGGCCACCGTCGTCATCCCGACGCCACCCGCGGCGACAGTGCGATGGAACTCGATGAGGTCATCGGTGACCAGGGCCTCGGGAGTGCGGCCCTCGAACGTCGCCGCCTTGATGACGCGATTGCGCAGCGTTAAGGGACCCAGAGCTGCAGATTCGAATACTCTCACGTCATCACCTATGTTTTCGATGCCAGTGGCATCACAATAGGAGGAACGGACGAGGTGCGTGACTGAAATGACGAAACCGAGCGCGGGCAGATCCGGTCGGCCCCGCGACACCAGCATCGACGACCGGGTGCTGAGCGCCACCCGCGAACTGCTGATGGAACTCGGATGGGATGACCTCAGCGTGCGCGGAGTCGCAGCACGCGCCGGGGTGGGCCGAACCACCATCGACCGGCGATGGTCGTCGAAAGCCGAACTGGTGCTGCACGCGATCCTCGGTAGGACGCCCGACCTCACACCGTTCGACGGCACCGACCCCGCCGGGTGGGTGCAGTGGGTCGCCACCGGCAGCCGCGAACTGTTCGCCCAGCCCGAGGTGCGTGCGGCCGTGCCCGGACTGCTCAGCACCTTCGCCCGCAACGAGGACCTGCGTCGCCAGCTCTGGCTCAGCTTCAGCGGCCCACCGGCAGAACTGTTCTCGGCTGATTCGCCGCGCGACCCGGAAGACGCGGAGCTTGACGCGCGGGCTCTACTCGCGATGGCGGCCGGGGCGTCGTTGTTCCTGAGCACCGTTGCGACAGAGGACGACACCGATGCCGTGCACGCCCGCATCGGTGAGCTCCTGCTCGCATCGATCCGGCGAGTCTGACGACGCTGCTATTCTGACCCACGCGCCGGGG
>NZ_JABFAO010000082.1 GCF_017168235.1 Rhodococcus sp. KRD197 | reverse complement strand
AATTATTGATTGTCATTCATATCCAAGTATCCCGTTGAAAAGAGATCTGAACAAGAATTCAAAACGGCCTGATTTTAATATTGGAACTGACGATTTTCATACACCAAAACATTTAATAGATTTATCAGTTGAGTTTTTTAAAAAAGCGGGATTTACATTAGGAATAGATTGGCCGTATAAAGGTTCTATTGTGCCTTTAGCGCATTTCAATAAAAATAAAAATGTTCAAACGATAATGCTTGAAATTAATAGAGCACTATACTTACAAGAGCCAACCAACAAAAAATCTGAAAAATATTTAGAAATAAAAAAGGTTACCAGCGAGTTTATAAAAACAATCAAGAAAAGTTTAATTGAAAATATATAGGATATAACTATTGTAGATTTAAGTGATTT
>NZ_JABFAO010000081.1 GCF_017168235.1 Rhodococcus sp. KRD197 | reverse complement strand
TGCAGGACAAGATCGCGTTGGGCAACCTCGACGCCAAACGCGACTGGGGATTCGCTGGCGACTACGTCGAAGCGATGTGGCTGATGATGCAGCAGGAGGTCGCCGACGACTACGTGATTTCCACCGGGGAGACGCATTCGATCCGCGAACTACTCGACATCGCGTTCGCCGAGGTAGGGATCGATGACTGGACCGACTACGTCTACATCGATCCTGCGTTCATGCGGCCGGCCGAGGTGGATCTGCTGATCGGTGATGCCACCAAGGCCCGCGACGTACTCGGATGGAAGCCCAAGGTCGAATTCCCGGAGCTGGTACAGATGATGGTCCGCAACGACGTCGACGAACAATCCAAGAATGCGGTTGAGTGAACTGGCTGGATCCGATCGGGATCAGGGACCGTTTCGATGATCAGGAGCGTTAGTGCCTTTCGCTCAAAGCTGAGGGCGCTCCTGCTAAATCCTGGTTCAGCTACGGTTCTCTCTAGTGGAGCCGTCACCTTGACTACGGTCGCGACTGGGGTATTGACTGCTAGACTGCTCGAGGTCTCTGAAAGGGGCACATACGCTTCAACGTTGGCCTTTTGTTCGACTCTCAGTTTCGTATGCACCGCCGGAGCTGCTGAGGCTCTGGTCCTGGCGCCCAAGAGGGGCGTCCACCAAAAGACATCGAACACTATCGCCTGGTCATACAGCACTTTCTTTTCGGTAGTATGCGCCATTCCGGTCTTTTTTTACACCTCATATCTAGGCGCCAACACACCACTGTTTGTGTTGTTGGCATGTGTGCTCCCATTCCTCGGTGCTCTTGGGTCGCTTATAAACTATAGTCTGGTATCGGACGGGAAGTTCTTGGCTGCTGCTTTCCTTCGCGTTAGTCCGGTAGTTGTCCAAATCTTGTCGATAGCGGCACTGGTGGCTTTCGGTGAAATCAATCTCACATCGATATTCGCTACATCTGTGTTCGGTAGCTGTGCGGCAGTAGTGCTGGGGATTTCTTTGAACAAGCCCTGGCGCCGAATGCATTCCAAGATGAGACGAAACCACGCTGTCCAGACCTTGCGTATTGGTTTCAAAACAGGCGGCGCGCAGGTCTTTCGATCAGTGGGCTCAAGGATGGATCTCATCCTGGTTGCCATGTTTCTATCAACGACCGACGCTGGAATGTACTCCGTGGCTGCCAGTTTAACAGTCGCCGGTCTCTCCCTTGTTGCTAGCCTCGCTCCCGTTCTGCTATCTAGATCGCGATCTGATAGTGCTCGACTGACCTCTGTCGCAAGTGCGATGGCCGTTCTAGTCGGAGTTGCAATTGTGCTTGTAGGGCCACTGTTGCTCCCCTATGTATACGGCAGCGAATATGCGGCCGCGGGCATACTTCTCTATTCGTTGAGCGCTGCGATGGTCGCAAGTAATCTGTTCGAATTAATGCTCCGAATAATGCAACAGGATGCTCAAGAGCTAGGGGCCCTTCTCGCGGTCATTATTGCGACCGTCAGTCAATTTGAACTCGTTGTTCTTGCGTGTTTACTACTGGGAGTGAATTGGGTGGCGCTTGGTACCGCTGTGAGCTACCTCCTCGGCATTGCCACGCTCTTGGCAGTGAACCGAAGATCAGGCGGTGACTCTTTGCTTGCCCGTGTCTCTCCATGGCGCGGAATTGTGCACATTTGGGGAATTTTTAGGCCAGGCCGGTCGCGGCGAATTTCCTATGAAACTACGGGACGGGGATAGCACATGGCAGAACACAATGACCGTCAGCGCGTACACATGACTGGGTCGGAATGGTTTGGTGATCGGTCTGGTGGCCTCAATCGATACTTCGAATCGCTCTTCGTGGCGATGCATGATCTTAAGGGGAACGATATAACAGCGGTGGCTTTTGGAAACCCGCCCTCCGGTGGGAACTCCTGGGGTCCGGCTGGTAAAAGTGCCCTGTCGCGAAGTAGCGCCTTGAAAGGCTCGTTCAAGTTGCCTCACGGCGCAATATTGGATCGCCACTTCAGCCTCTACGGTCAGTCTGCCGGGGTCGGCAAAAGCAGGGTCACAACTGTCACCCATTTTCAGGGACCGTGGGCAGGCGAGAGCAAGGTTGCCGGCCACTCCAAACTGTCAGTAGCGGCCAAGTACGCAGTCGAACGGCTGCGGTACAGTCGCACCGATCAGTTCATCGTGCTGTCAGAACGTTTCAAGAACCTCCTCGTCGCCGACTACAAGGTGGACGAGTCGAGGGTTGCAGTACTCGCGCCCGGCGTTGACCTATCCAGGTTCTCGGCGGGACCCAAGGGACAGTCAAGGGAAGTTCTTTGTGTGCGCAGACTTGAAAAGCGTATGGGGATCGAGTACCTGATCAAGGCGTGGCCTGGCGTTGTGCACCAGCACCCCGGGGCGCTACTGAGAATAGTAGGAACCGGAACCGATGAGTCTCGGCTTCGCGAACTGGCGACCGATATGCGACTGAGTGAATTCATAGTGTTTGAAGGCAACGTTTCAGATGACCGCTTGGTTTCCTTGTATGAAACCGCCGCGGTCACTGTGGTACCCAGTGTCGCTCTTGAGGGGTTCGGCCTTATAGCACTGGAGTCTCTGGCGACAGGCACGGCTCCAATTGTGACTGACTGCGGGGGGTTGCCCGACGCCGTCGATGGTTTGGATCCCTCGCTGGTCGTTCAGCCCTACAACAGCGAGGACCTTGCCCATAGAGTGTCGGACGCACTGAACGGGGCCGTACCCGACTGGAAGGCATGCAGAGCGCACGCCGAGACCTTTTCGTGGCAGCGTGTTGCTGAGAATCATTTTGACCTGTACAGCCGGATAGCCTGATGGGGAACATCATGTTCCTTACTCATTCGGCCGAACCCGCAGGCGCCGAGTTGTCGCTTTTGCGACTCGTTCGCCACATGAAGCGTGGCCGCACGCGGGTGGTTTTCACATCAGACGGAGTCATGATCGCAAGATTTCAGAACGAAAACTTGGCAGCGGACTTGGTACGTGCCGACATCGCGCGGAGGCCGATCACGAGGTCGAGCAGTCCGCTAGCCCTGGCAGGCGGCCTGTATAGAATGTTCAAGGATGGTGTCGCAGTCGCAACTTACGCCAGGAGTCAGGACATCACTGTCGTTGTAGCGCGCTCGACCAAAGCACTGTTTATAGGCTTCGTCGCCACGGTTGCGACGCGACGCCGGTTAGTGTGGAGTGTCCACGACCGAATCTCGCCTGAATACTTTGGCCCGCTCAAAGCTCGTTTGCTGAAGGCATTCGGTCAGTGGGTATCGTCTGGATTCATCGTGAATAGCTCTGCGACTTTAGAAACTATCAACGCAGGGGGGAAGCCGGTCATCGTTATCCCGCCCGGGTTGGAGCGCGCAGACAGCCGTGCGACTCGTGTCGTGAGGCGCGAAATAAAAGCAGTAGGAATCGTGGGACGTCTCGCGGAATGGAAGGGGCAAGATGTATTCTTGCGTGCTTTTGCGCGCGTGTTCGGCGACGATGAAAACGACGTTTGCGCAACAGTTGTCGGAGGCCCCTTATTTGGGGAGACCGAATTTGAACAGCGCCTGCAGCAACTCGCCAAAGACCTCACTATTAGCCACAAGGTGCAGTTCACTGGGCACGTCGAGTCCGTCTCGGAGTACCTGGATGACTTCGATGTACTTGTTCATGCGTCAGTTATCCCAGAACCGTTCGGAGCCGTCGTTATCGAGGGGATGGACGCAGGCTGCGCGGTGATCGCAACATCTCCGGGCGGTCCGGCTGAGATCATCACCGACGGTGTCGATGGTCGCCTTGTGCCGTGCGGCGATGAGGATGCGCTGGTCAGCGCGCTAAGAGACTTGAACGAAGATGCAGACTTGCGCGCCCGCCTATCCGCCACCGGCATGCTGCGTGCGAAGGACTTCGATGTCACCGAGCTCGCGAGTCGTACTGAACAATGGCTTGCTCAATTCGACCGGGAGCTACCAAAATGACAACAACAAATAGACTGCGCGTTGTGTGGTTGTCAATGGAGTGGCCTCAGGGCAACGCTCATGTCGGTGGGGTGGGACGCTACACCTTTCGTTTGGCTGAATCAATGAAGGAGCTTGTCGACCTGACGGTTGTCACACTGAGCGGTGCGCAGCAAATGGACGGCGTTAGCATCGTAGAACTCCCGCGCCACAAGACGAGACTTGCGCGCTTCTACATCCTGCCAATACTTGCGCGCAATGCCGTAGCAAATCTCAGCGCCGACGTGATTCACGCCCACGGAGACGACTGGGCTCTAAAATCTAATACGCCAGTTGTCCGATCATTCTATGGCTCATCTTGGTCGGAGGCGGTCTCGTCAACCGGTCTGAGGAAGCTAAACCACGTTGTGCTCTATGGGTTAGAAAAGGTGTCCTCGAAAAGGGCTACTGCGAGCCTGGCGATCGCTCCGGAATCGCGCGACGCGTTCGGGTGCGAGTATGTTGTACCCCCAATCGTCGATCTGCCCGAGCGCACTGAAGTGGTCAACCGAGTTCCGCGGGCGGTCTTCATTGGAAGCCATCAGGGACGCAAGCGTGGATGGCTGGCTGAGAAGGCAGTAGCAGAAGTGCGGCGCAGGCTAGACAGAACATTCGAATTGTGGGTTGTAGGACCGCAGAGTGACGCTGAATCATGGGCACCCGACGTGCGTCATTGCAGCGGGATGTCCGACGAGGATGTGGCTGAGCTGATCAGCACGTCTTGGCTCTTGCTCGCGCCGTCGCTGTATGAAGGTTTCGGCATCCCAACCGTGGAGGCGCTAAACCAGCGAACGGCAGTTGTCGCCTCGTGGAATCCTGGGAACCGATACTTCAGAAATCTTGCTCACCCAGATGTTCCCTTGGTTTGCACAGCTTCGGACGAAGACTACCTTGAGGCAGTGGTTGATAGGGTGCGTTCGGGCCCGGCGTTGTCCGACGCAGAGTCATGGGCCGCCGATGATCTGGTCCAGCAACTCAAAGACGCGTCGAGCACTGGAAGGTTGCTTGAGATATACGGCCGTGCTCGGCGGTAAGGCGGAGTTTCTCCGTGCCGAGGAAACGCTTGCTGGCAAGGCCACCGATTGGAGAAGAGCTGCGAATCCGGTGTTCACGAGTGATCGGTCGCCGCGTATCGGTGTACACCCTCACGTGACGGTCCCCGTACAACCTCATGTGTAGGTGCTCGGCGAGTCCTGTCGTAACTCGCCCACGACAAGGGCCACCCTTCGAATCGTCTACCGCCAAGTCGACGAACCCGAAGGGTGGCCCTTGTCATGATCCTTGATGGAGAGTCTTGGATGAACATCCGCCGTTTCAAAACCTTGCACGAGGCCGGCGCGACCTACGCCGACATCGCCCGCGAATGCGGCTGCGATTGGCGCACCGTCCGCCGATACCTCGCCGAGGATGCACCCGCGCATCCACCGCAGGGGACTTCGAGAGCAGGAACCCAGCAGCGTGCCATCACCGACGACATCGCCGCCATGATCGAGGAGATGCTGCGCGCCGACATCACCATCGCAGCCTCGGTCATCCACGAACGCCTCACCCGCGACAAGTCCGTCACCGTCAACTACCAACGCGTCAAAATCTATTGCAGCACAGCGCGACCGATCATCCGCGACGAACTCGGAGCCGAGGAGTCCGGCCTGGGTAATCTGCACCGCCGCTTCGAAACGATCCCCGGCGCCCAAGCGCAAGTGGACTGGGGCGACGAAGGCGACCTGTTCGGCACCGGCCGCAAGGTCTACTCCTTCCACATGGTCCTGTCGTATTCGCGTGACCCGTTCTGCTGCTACACCCACTCGATGGACGCCGCCGCATTCTGGGGCAGCCACATCCGGGCCTTCGCACACTTCGGTGGTGTGCCTGGTTCGATCGTCTACGACCGCACTAAAACCATTGTCCGCAAGCATGTCCGGCCCGGACATGCAGTTCCGTTGCACCCTGCGGCAGTGGCGTTCTCGGGGCACTACGGCTTCGACATCGACGTCCTCGCCGCGTACCGGCCCACCGGCAAGGGCCGGGTGGAACGGCAGGTGAAAATCGTCCGCGATCATGTCCTCGCCGGCCGGACGTTCACCGACCTCGCCGATACCGACCGCACCTTCATGGACTGGGTCCCAATCCGCCGGACTCAGGTGCACCGCACTCACCGTGAGGTCATCGGCGTCCGGGCGGATGTCGACCACGCAGCCCTACGTCCGGTCCCGGCCGAGCCGTATCTGGTCGCCGAAGCTCATCTACGCCGCATCGGCAACGACTCGCTGATTTCCTTCGAAGCCTCGCTCTACTCCGTCCCCGCCGACCGGGTTCGAGCAGGTCAACGAGTGCAGGTCCGCGCAGGAAGCGACAACATCGCCATCGCCACCCTCGACAGCGCCGGCGGCACCGTCCTGGCCGTACACGCCCGCTCTCACGTCCGCGGTGCCTGGGTCGTGGACCCGGCGCACTGGGCATCACTGCCCGACGGTCACACCCGTGCCACCACCGACGGACGCAGCAACTCCGCCACCACCGACACACCGGCATCAGGCGGCGTCGACGGACCCGATCCGTTAACCGCGAAAGTCATCTCCCTCGTCGGCCATGTCCACGTCGAACGCCGACCCCTCTCCGCCTACGCCGTCTAGATCCTCGACAGTTACTGTCCTGCAGCAGTCTTCAAGAACGGATACTCAATCATGAGTTCATTGACCACCCAACGGATCATCGACAACGCCATCCGGCTCGGCCTCGGCCACACAGCTGAATCGGTCACCGAATCCGCCGCCCGCGCCGACTCCGCCCAGATGGGCTACCTCGACTTCGTCGACCACCTCCTCGCCGAAGAAGTCGCCGTCCGCGAATCCCGGCGGTTCCGCAATGCCCTCAAACTGTCCGGGTTGCCGCACCACAAAACCCTCGACGACTTCGACTACACCTTCCTGATCCGTCCCGGCATTTCCGGAGGGCTCATTGCGTGAGTGCCTCCTCCGGATTGAGGGTGCGCGTCCGATCGTAGTGGAGTTGCTCGGCGTGGTCGGGCGTGAGGTCATGGCAGTAGCTGTGGGGG
>NZ_JABFAO010000080.1 GCF_017168235.1 Rhodococcus sp. KRD197 | reverse complement strand
CCTCCGAACGCCCGGCCTGCGTGACCGACCGATTGTGCAGTCCACTTCTGCACTCAGAATGTCAGAAGACGACTGCAATCGGAGGTAAAACCCCAGGAATTTATGACGCCCACTTCTGAAACTGACATGGGTAATCCTGTCAGTTTCAGGAGTCGCGTTCACTGTGTCAGAAGTCGAATGCACTGAGCGCCAGCAATTGAGGTGGGTTCGGCTCCTCTCCTCCGGCCCGTCGGCGTTAGTGTTGCCTATGAGCATGTCGAAAGTGGTACCTGCGCTGCCGGTACGAGACATCGACACCGCTGTAGAGATATACGTCCGCGCGTTCGGCTTCACGACCCGGTACACCGACCCGACTTTCGCGAGGCTTACCCGCGACGACGTCGAGATCCACTTGTGGGCCGCCGACGACGACAGCTGGAATACCCGTTCAGACCCTGCGGCATGGCCGGTATGCAGCGGAGCCGAGACGTTCCTTGCCGGCACAGCCAGCTGCCGCATCGCCGTGGACGAGATCAACGACCTTTACGCCGAGATGTCCCGCGCGGGAGTTCTCCATCCCGCAGACGCGGGTCGTCCCGTCTCGACGGACTGGGGAACGACGGAGTTCGCAACTGTCGACACCGACGGCAATCTGATCACTTTCCATACCAATGAAAAAAGCCAACACGAGCCCGCCACGGCAAGCAACGGCGCACCCTGACCCCACCCTCGAGCAGAAACTCGATGACCCGGACGCCCGTCGATGCGCTACGCGTGTGAAATAAGCGCATGCTCGACACGTCCACCCGCGCGCAGTCAGGCCACGGTCAGATAGATCAGTGCAATGTTGAGTGCGACGACGATTCCCGCGATGAGCCATGCCGCGTATGCCGTGATCCGGTGATTGACATCGCCGCCCATCAGGATGCGGTCCGAGGTGAACCGCACCAAGGGAATCAACGCAAACGGAATACCGAACGACAGCACGACCTGCGAGACGACCAGTGCCCGACTGGGGTCGACTCCTGCTGCCAGAATTGCCAGTGCGGGAACAAGTGTCACCAGTCGTCGCACCAGAATCGGAATGCGCTTACGTAGTAGCCCATCCATGATCATCGCGCCGGCGTACGCCCCGACCGATGTCGATGCAAGGCCCGAGGCCAGCAGGCCCACCGCGAACAGCAGTGCTACCACCGGCCCCAGAGTGTCCCCTACTGCTGCGTGGGCTCCTTCGATGGAATCGACGCCCTCGCGGCCCCCCAATGTCGATGCCGCCAACAGCAGCATCGACATGTTCACTGCACCGGCCAGCAGCATCGCCAACCCGACATCGATCCGGGTGATCCGCAACAACCGCTGACGGACAGGCCCTGCCTCGGGGTGTCCGTGCCGGTCACGTGCTAAACCGGAGTGCAGGTACACCGCGTGCGGCATGATCGTCGCACCGAGCATCGCGGCGGCGATCAACACGCTTTCCGCGCCGTCGAACCGCGGAATCAGACCGGCCGCGGCCTCGGTGAACGATGGCGGTTCCACGACGACGCTGGCAAGAAATCCGACGGCGATGACACCGAGTAGCCCGAGAATCACGAACTCGAAGGGCCGTTGGCCCCGGCGATCCTGGACCATCAGCAAGATCATCGATACGGCCCCGGTGATGAGGCCGCCGATCAGGAGCGGCAGGTCGAAGAGCAGGTAGAGGGCGATCGCACCGCCGACGATTTCGGCGAGGTCGGTCGCCATGGCGACCACTTCTGCTTGCCCCCAATATGCCAGTCGCACAGTCCTGCTCGACTTCTCGCGAACGACTTCGGGCAGTGTCATTCCGGTGACGATGCCGAGTTTGGCGGAGAGGAACTGGACGAGACCGGCCATCACGTTCGCGGCAACGATCACCCAGACCAGCAGGTATCCGAACTGCGCCCCGGCGCTGACGTTGGAGGCGACATTGCCGGGGTCGACGTAGGCGATCGCTGCGACGAAAGCGGGTCCGAGCAGAACGAGGCCCGACCGAAACCTCGAGGGCGGCCGAGACGATCGGCGCTGCAGCACAGACATGACCACACCCTCCGGCACCAACAGTATGTCAGGACCCTGAAAATATAGTTCGGCTACCCGAACAATGCAATGCGGCGTGGTGGTTCGGCGACATCTCGATCAGATGGGCAGGATCACTGCACTGACGAATTCGTTGCGGATCCAGGCGATGAACAATCCCCATACTCCGGTCAGCAGAGCGATGCCGACGGCGATCATGATGACACCGCCCGCGACCTTGATCTTCTGTGAGTTCCTCCGAAGCCACCCCACCCCGCGCATCGCCGAACTCGAACCGAACGCGAGGACGACGAACGGTAGGCCGAGCCCCATGCAGTACGCGACGATGAGAGTGACCCCGCGAGCTGCGGTTGCACCTTCGGTTCCTGCCGCAACAGACAGAACGCCGGCGAGGGTGGGACCCAGACACGGTGTCCAGCCGAGCGCGAACACACCGCCGAGCAGCGGCGCTCCAGCGAGGGACGAGATCTGCTGAGGTGCGAATCGGGTGTCGCGTTGCAGAACGGGTATCAATCCGATGAACGCCGCACCCATGATGATCGTGATGACGCCGCCGACTCGTTGGAGTACTTGCTCGTTGATGCGCAAGGTGCCGATGACTCCGAAGATCGAGGCTGTGGCGAGGACGAAGACGATCGTGAACCCGGCAACGAACAACGACGCTGCGCCGGCCACACGCCAGCGATTCGCCAGCTCCGTCGACGAGGTGCCGATGGTCGAGGTGCCGGGCGATCGGGTATCGGCTGATTGGGCGTCGGCACCGGCGATTCCTGCCAGGTAGGACAGGTATCCCGGCACCAGCGGCACCACGCAGGGTGAGGCGAACGAGACCAACCCGGCGAGCGTGCATGCCGCGATCGCGAGCAGCAGTGGCCCGCTCGATGCCGCGTTCTGGAAGGCCGACCCGATGTCCTGGGCGAGAAGAGTCGTCATTCCGCGGCTATCCGTTCGACGACGGGAAGGAGATCGTCGGTGAGCAGGGCGCGCATGAAGACCGCGGCCACGCGGTGCTGACGGTCGAGTACCAGCGTCGAGGGGATCACGCTGGTCGGGTAGTTCCCGCCGAGGGCGACCAGTGTCCGCATCGAAGGGTCGTAGATCGAGGGGTAGGAGACGTCGTTGTCGACGACGAAGTCCTGCGCTTTGTCCTTCTGTGGATCTCTGACGTTGAGACCGAGGAACTGCACGCCGCGCTCGCGGGTGGTCTCGTAGACCTCTTCGAGGTCGTCGGCTTCGCCGCGGCAGGGGCCACACCACTGACCCCAGAGATTGATCACCACCACCTTGCCGTCGTAGTCCGACAGAGCGGTCGTCTTGCCTTCCTCCATCAGATCGGGGCCGGCGAGTTCGCCTATGGTACCGCGTGTTTCGGGGGGATCGTAGACGATGTCGGTTCGACCGCCGGGGGCGACGAAGTCGAAGCTACCTCCCGTGGATGCAGCCTGTGCGCCGTCGGAGCATCCGGAGATCAGTAGTACGACGGCAAGAATCGATCCGATTGCCGCGGTGGGCGTGGTGCCTTGACGGCGCGCACCGACCCACACTGGTGGGAGACGTGTCATGAGGTGAAATCCTTTACTGCAGTGCGGATCTGGTCTGTCATCTCGAACACCGTCGGGTCGGTGACGCGCTCGATCGTTCCGTCCGGGCGGAGGAGAAAGCTCAAGGGAAGGACCGGCGGTGCCGAGAGCGCGTCCAGGACGCTGCCGCCGTCGATGTAGTTCGGATAGCGGACGCCCAGTTGCGTGACCAGCGCGGCCGCGTCCGCGGGCCGGTCCTCGACGTTGATTCCGATGACTGGGATCGCGTCGGGTTCTGCGGCGTAGGCATCGACTACGGGCATCTCGGTGCGGCACGGGCCGCACCAGGATGCCCACAGGTTGATCAACGTCACCTCACTGCCGAGAACGTCGGCGAGATCGGCATCGCTGTCGCTGTCGCTGCCGATGCAGCGCGCTATCACTCCCGCCAGCGGACCGCCTTCGCGCGGTACCGGCGGCGGACACAGCGGTAGCGCTGTTGCTCGTGCCGCGTCACCTGGTGGGCGGGACCGTGCGGGTTCGGATACGACCGGCGCGGCATTGTCGGCGATGGCCTCTGACGGGCCGCGCTCGATGCCACCGGATCGTGGCCACAGTGCCGCGATCATTGCGACCATAAGCACGAGCATCACCACCGTTCCGCTGCCTCTCATCGCTTCGACTGTCCGCACCGCGGGCACCGCGCACGAGGCGAACACATGTCGCCGGTCATAGCAGTGTCGACCAATACGACCAGAAGCGCTGTGCGATAAGAGCAATCACCGTCAGGTACCACACGGTCAGTGGAATCGAGTGATTGCGCATCAACACTCCCACCCACTGCCGCCGGCCCGCACTCGGAGCCCCGCGGTCGAGGTTGCGCAGCGTGACGTACCAGAAGATCGGTACGGTGACCGCCCACACCGCCATGCAGTACGGGCACAGGGCGCCGATGTCGTACAGGCTCTGCGCGATCAGCCAGTGCACGAAGACTGCGGCAGCAGTGACACCGACCTGCATCGCACCCCAGAACCACTGTGCGAACACCGCACCGGCGAGAAGGCCGGCACCCACTGCCGCCACGACGGCGAAGCCCGCGATCCCGAGAAGGGAATTGGGAAATCCGAACGCAGACGCCTGCGGGGTGTCCATCACCGATCCGCAGTTGAGTACCGGATTGATACTGCAGGTCGGGGCGTAGGCGGGATCGAGCGCAAGGGCGAACTTCTCTACCGTGAGTACGAACGCGGCGGCCAGTCCGATCACGCCTCCTACCAACAGCAGCCAGGGCAGGCTTCGAGCGAACGGTCCGCTGCGTCGGGTGAGAGCGGCTGCGGGGTCAGCCGAGTGCAGCGTCGAGGGCATCGGCGAGGTCTCCGTACGTGGTGGGTTCGATCTTGGTGCCGTTGAGGAAGAACGTCGGTGTGCCCTGCACGCCGAGCGCGATCCCGTCCGCGACGTCGGCCTCGATGCGCGCGAGCGTCGCAGGGTCGGTGTAGGCGGCATCGAAGGCGCTCATGTCGAGTCCTTGCTCGACGGCGAAGCTCCGAAACAACTCGTCCTGCGGAACCTGCTGTTCGCCCCACTGCGCCTGCGTCTCGTACATGCGCTGATACATGTCCTCGAAGCCGCCCTGCTGTGCTGCGGCTTCGACAGCGCGTGCGGCGCGTTCGGCATTGAAGTGCGAGGCGATGGGAAAGTAGCGGGCCACGAAGCTCACCCGGTCGCCGTACTCCTCACGCAATTGTTCGATCGCTGGGTAGACAGACCGGCAGGCCTCGCACTCGAAGTCGAGGAACTCCACGAACGTGACCCGGCCGTCGGGCACCGAGTTCAACCGATGACTGTTCTCGCGCACCGCGATCGAGGCAGGGTCGGCGGCGGCCTGCTCGGCGGCGGCAGCATCCGGCGTGCCCGATCGGTCCACCACCAGAAATACAGCCAACGCGGCGGCGAACACGACCACCAGGGACAGGGAAATCTTCAACGCTCGGCTCATACAACTACCTTCTCGACTCGTTCGGACTGATCAACGGGCCCGATATGGGCGTTTCGACCCGTTGTGAGACTAACAATCGTACGAACGTCGACCGAAAGGTCTTCCCTGACGATCGCATGATTGTTAGATTGTGCCCATGGCCTTGGAACCTTTGGACTCGTGCGATCTGTTGTGTATGGACCTCCCTCACGCCGAGAGGGTGCGCGCAGCCTTGCCTGCTCTCGGCGATATCGAACCGGTCGCCGACGCTGCCCGAGCTTTCGGTGACCCCACCCGACTGACCATCGCGCTCGCGTTGAACGCCGGCGGGCAGATGTGCGGCTGCGATGTTGCGTGGATCGTGGGACAGAGCCAGAAGCTGGTCTCCCACCATCTCCGCAAACTCAAAGCCGCGGACGCCGTCACATCGAACAGAGAGGGAAAGTTGGTCATGTATTCGCTCACCGATCGCGGCGCCCGACTGCTCTCGATACTGACCGAGCCACTGGCCACCGCCTCGGCCACCGCTGATCTCACCGGGGTCGATCATGGCTGACGCGTGCTGCGGACCGACCCCCGCTGCGCCGACCACCGAACCGGCCGCCGACGGTACGGGCACGGCAGGTCCGGCTCCGACCGACGTACCCCAGAGGTTGTGGCAGGTCCGCGAGCTGCAACTCGCATCGGTAGCCGCGATCATCCTCGCCGCATCGTGGTTGCTCGGTCGAACGGGTGCCGATGCGGTCGCGACCGTCGGCGGTCTGATCGCTGCCGCGATCGCGGCCGTCACCTTCGTTCCCGCGACGGTGAGAAATCTGCGACACGGCCGCATCGGTGTCGGCACGCTGATGACGATCGCGCTCCTCGGTGCCATCGCATTGGGCCAGATCCCCGAGGCCGCGATGCTCGGCATCCTGTTTTCCGTCGCCGAGGGACTCGAGGAGTACGCGGTCACCAAGACCCGCCGCGGACTACGCGCACTTCTGTCCTTGGTGCCGCCGACAGTGTCGGTCCTGCGCGGTGGAACCGAGCAGGCCCTGCCCCCCGACGAGGTCGTGATCGGGGACACCATGGTGCTGCGACCGGGCGAGCGAGCTGCCACGGACGGCACCATCGCACGCGGTTCGACGAATCTGGACGTGTCCGCGATCACCGGCGAGTCCGTGCCCATCGAAGCCGGTGTCGGCGACGAGGTGCATGCCGGTGCCATCAACGGCGGCGGAGCCATCGAGATCACCGTCACCGCGCCGGCATCGGAGAGTTCGCTTGCGCGCATCGTCCGCATCGTCGAACAGGCCCAGGACCGCAAAGGGGCCGGCCAGCGGCTCGCGGACCGGATCGCACGTCCCCTCGTGCCTTCGATCATGATTCTCGCCGCCCTCGTCGCCGGCGTCGGTGCGGTGCTCGGTGACCCCATGTTGTGGCTCGAACGCGCACTGGTGGTCCTGGTCGCGGCATCACCGTGCGCGTTGGCCATCTCGGTGCCGCTGTCGGTGGTGGCGGCGATCGGGGCTGCGAGCCGCAACGGGGCATTGATCAAAGGCGGTGCAGCAGTAGAAGAGCTGGGCCGCATCCGCGTCGTCGCCGTGGACAAGACCGGCACCCTCACCGCAGGACGACCGGAGGTCGTCGACGTCGTCACCGCTGCGGGAATCGGCCGCGACGCCGCGCTGGCCGTTGCTGCTGCGCTCGAAGCGCGCAGCGAGCATCCACTCGCCCGCGCCATCCTCGCTTCCGTATCGACCGTCGCGGCAGCCGATGATGTCACTGCCATCGCCGGACACGGCCTGACCGGCACCCTCGACGGAGCCGCGATCAGGCTCGGGAAACCGAGCTGGTTCGACACCCACCCCAGCTCCGAGGAGTTCCGCGCCGACGTCGCTCGTCTCCAAAGCAGCGGTGCCACAGTCGTTCTCGTCGAACGCGCCGGAGTCCTGATCGCTGCGATCGCCGTCCGCGACGAACTGCGGCCCGAGGCCGCCGAGGCTGTCCGCCAACTCACCGCGCTCGGTATCGACACTGCGATGCTCACCGGCGACAACGCACTCACTGCGCAGGCCCTGGCGACCCAGGCGGGTATCACCGCCGTCCACGCCGAACTACTGCCCGAGGACAAAGCGGCCCTGCTCGCCGACATCGCGGCCGGACGCAAGATTGCCATGGTCGGCGACGGCATCAACGACGCTCCCGCCTTGGCGACCGCAGATGTCGGTATCGCCATGGGCGCAATGGGAACCGACGTTGCCATCGAGACCGCCGATGTTGCCCTCATGGGGGAAGACCTCCGGCATCTACCGCAGGTGCTGGCCCACGCTCGGCATGCCCGCGGCATCATGGTCCAGAACATCGCCCTGTCGATCGCGATCATCGGCGTGCTCGTCCCACTGGCTGCCACCGGCGTCCTCGGTTTGGCGACTGTGGTGCTCGTCCACGAACTCGCCGAAGTCCTGGTGATCGCCAATGCGATTCGCGCCGCCCGCACCACACCGTTGGACGGGTTCGTCCCACCGCCTACGGCATCCGGTGCCCTCAATGTCACGATCGCACCCGCAGCGGCCTTCGAGGATGCCTGCTGCGCTCCGGCCCCGACGCCGAGGAACGCTGCGCCTCTCGCATCTGGGAACCTACTGGCCGCCACCACCGCACCGTCACCCTCGGCGATCGGAGCAGACGACGGCAGCAGCTCCGGGTGCTCGGATGGATGTACCTGCTGCACATCGACCCCCGCGCACGGCGAACTCTTCCGCGGACAGCGGTAGAGACCTGTGAGAGGTGATCGAACTGCACGCAGGCTCTACGAGATCGAAATGACCGCAGCAGCAGGGGCATCGACAACAGAGGTGCGCTGGTACCACCTCGAACGAGCACACATCCTCTCGCAGCCCTATCCGTGGTTGCATACTCGCAACCACGCCGCGATGTTGAAAGCTGCGGTGACAGAACATGATCGGCGCGAATCCTGGGGCCAGTTGATTCGGATCGTGGTCGCTGCTCCAGGATCGTGGTCGGGGCGATACCCGGCCGGTAACACCGGCCGGGTCGAGGCGGGACTGATGTCGCCGATGCCCATTCCGCAGGACCTTGCGGACGCGCTGGGGGGCACGTAGCGGGAGTCATCAGTTCAGGCCTGCGTAGGAGTGCAGGCCGGAGACGACCATGTTGATGATGAACAGGTTGAACAGCATCGCCACGAATCCGGCGATGTTGATCCATGCTGCGCGGGTGTTGCGCCATCCGCTGGTGGCGCGGGCGTGCAGGTAGGAGGCGTAGACGATCCAGGTGATGAAGGAGACCGTTTCTTTCGGGTCCCAGCCCCAGAATCGGCCCCATGCGGCTTCGGCCCAAATGGCACCGAGGATGACGCCGACGCCGAAGAGTGGAAATGCGAAGATCGTGGTCTTGTACGCCAGGATGTCCAGTGTCTGCGCGGAAGGCAGACGGGCGACGATTCGGCTCATTCTGCTCCCCGAGGCCTCGGGATGCTTCATGCGGATCAGGAACAGCGCGCTCGCAACCCCGGAGATCAAGAACACCCCGCTGCCGAGCGAGACGATCGAGACGTGCACCGGCAGCCAGTACGACTGCAGTGCCGGTACCACCGGTGCTGCGTCGGCGTACAGCACGGTGCCGGCGACGAACAGGAGGATCAACGTCGGCACCAGGACGAACAACCACAGGGTGCGCAGTTGCTTGGAGCGCAGCACCACCAGTGCAGCCAGTACACCGGCCGCGCAGGTGACCGAGACGAATTCGTACATGTTGCCCCACGGCGGCCTGCTGGCGGCGATCCCGCGAAGAACGATCGACCCGACATGCAACGTCAGCGCCACCATCACCAGCCCGAGTCCGGTACGGCCCATGCGTTCGGACGGAACCCGCCGGGGTGCGTCGGGAATGCGTCCGGGCGTCGTCGATGTCACTGCGATCACCCGCGTGCGCAGTCGCTCCATATTGTGCAGCTCCGCGCTACGGGTCGACGCGAGCTGGCCGAGGAATGCGATTGCTGCGAGGAGATAGACCACGAAGGCGGTCTCGAAGCTGATGTCGCTCCAACGAGCGAGGGTGTCGTCGATCGGCATGGTGCTACACCGTTTCTCTGTCGTGGGTCTCGGAGTCGCTCGGGGTTGTCTGCGGCCAGATCTGTGACCGGAGGGTCTGGAATTCGGGTCCCCAGCCGGCGTGATCGGTGCGAGCCAGGCCGCCCATGTCCACTCGCGAGAGTCCGTGTTCGCCAAGGTGGGCCCGGAACCAGACGCGCCGGCGTGTGATGACCAGGGACACCAGCAGTCCGGTCATCATCGTGACCGCGAACACGAGGACCCACCGCTGCGCGGGGTCGTATCCGACCTGGAGATTCGCGAATTCCTTGGCACCGTCGAACCGGACGAGGGTGCCGTCGGAGAGGGTTGTCGATTCTCCGGGCCGCAGGTTGACCCGGTCCTGCTTGACCAGCCGGCCCTGGTTGATCATCTCCTGGTCCAGGGAGAAGATCGACTGCGGGATGCCGGTGTCGAGACCGGTGTCGCCCTTGTAGATGTCCACTGCCACAGCGGGATCGACCAATTCCGGGAAGCGGGAGGAGAGCAGATTTCCGTTGAATTGCGCGGTGGGCGCGAAGAGTCCTTCGATGGCGATCTGGCCTCGGCGGCGTTCGTCGGCGGTGGCGTAGGTCCCCCCGGGTGGGTCGAATCGCAGCGCGCCGCTGCTGAGGAACGTGGTGGCGTCGTCGGGGCGGAACTGCAGGGCTTCGGTGCGGGTCTGGCCGTCGGGGAAGGTGACGGTGAATTCGGGGGCGTAGCCGTGTCCGGTGAGGTATATGCGTTCGTCGCCGAGCCGGAGGGGTTCGTTGACTTTGAGTTGATAGTCGCGCCAGGTGTCGGCGGCGATGTCGTCGGCGCTCTGGTAGGAGATGTTCGAGGTGAACATCTCGGCCTGACCGTTCTCGAGGTAGTCGGCGGTGAAGTCCTTGACCCGGATACAGAACGGCTCGAGTCCGGTGCCGTCGGTGCTGTTGCCGGCGCGGAAGGAGTCGTAGACGGCGGGAGAGGTGTTGCAGAAACCGGGTCCGTTGTCGGCGATGACGATGACCGAGCCTTCGTAGCCGAACAGTTTGCCGATGGCGATAGCGGCGAGCAGGCCGATCAGCGAGAAGTGGAAGAGCAAGTTCCCGGCTTCGCGGGTGTAGCCCTTCTCGGCCGAGAGAGTCAGTGCGCCATCGGGCTCGGGTCGAACGACGGTGCGCCACCCTTTCAAGTGCGGCGCGATGTCGGCGATCACCTTCTCGGGGTCGCCGGCGAGGGTGCCCGAATGATGCAACGGTAGTCGGGTGAGGTTTCGAGGCACTCGAACAGGTTGTGCGCGAAGAGCTTTGCCGTGCTCGATCAACCGGGGAGTCAGACAGCCGATCAGGGACACGAACAGCAGGACGTAGATCGCGGTGAACCAGGAACTTGCGAACACGTCGAACAGTTCCAGCGTGTCCATCACCGGCCCGAGAGCCGGGCGCGCGGCGATGTAGGCATCGACGGCCTGGGTATTGAGATTGCGCTGCGGCAGCAAAGCGCCGGGGATTGCTGCGGCGGCGAGGAGGAACAGCAGCACCAGCGCTGTACGCATCGACGTCAGTTGTCGCCACCGGTTGCGCAGCATCGCCACTGTTCTGCGCACCAGTCCCGGCGAGTGGGCACGGGGGTGTTCGTCGATCGTCATCTCCGCACGCCCTTCACCGACCACCATCTAAATACTACGCGACATAGTAGTTTGGGGGTTCGGTGTGGTGGAGCGTGGTCGGCGCAGCAGCGAGAACGCCAGTGCCGCAACAACGCCGGTGGCGGCAATCCATTCCGGAACGCTGCCGGTGATCGTCGCCGGGGTGAGCGTGGTACTCAGCGAGACCTCGGTGACGACAGCTGCGGGGGTGAACAGCTCCGTGCGCTCGACGACCTCCCCGCGTGCATCGATGACGGCGCTGACTCCGCTGGTGGCCGAAACGACGACGCTGCGCCCGTGTTCGACCGCTCGTACCCGCGACATGGCGAGTTGTTGATAGGTCATGTTCGTCCGACCGAAGGTGGCGTTGTTGGTGGGCACTGCGATCAGCTGGGCACCGGCGCGAACGGAGTCGGTGAGCAACGAGTCGAAGGCGACCTCGTAGCAGGTGGCCACCGCCACGGGCACTCCGGCGACGTCGACGACACCGTCACCCTGACCCGGAACGAAGCGTCCTGCTTGGGCGGCGTAGGGAGAGAGTGCGGTGACGATCGTGCGGAGCGGCAGGTACTCCCCGAACGGCACCAGTTGCCGCTTGTCGTGCATCTGTCCGGGCCCGGTGGCGGGATCCCACACGATCGAGGTGTTGCTCGTGGTGCCGTCGCCCTGGCGTAGTACTGTGCCGACGAGAATGGGCACACCGACGGCGCGGGCTGCGGCGTCGATTCGTGCGGCGGCATCGGGGTTGCGCAGGGGATCGATGTCGGAGGAGTTCTCCGGCCAGATGACCAGATCGGGTGCGCGTACGCGGCCGGAGTCGATGTCGTCGGCGAGCTCGATGGTGCGCTGAACGTGGTTGTCGAGCACTGCTCGTCGTTGGGCGTTGAAGTCGAGACCGAGCCGCGGCACGTTGCCTTGCACCAAGGCGACGGTGACCCTGTCCTGCGGCGGCGGAGCGAACAGTGGGGCCACCACCGTGAGCGCCCCTACAGCAGTGGCCGCACCGATGCACGACGCTGCTGCAGTTCTGCGGGTGATGCGATCGGAAGCGATGGCACCGGCCAGAGCGGACCCGATCAGCACCACGACGAACGACAACCCCGGCGCGCCGATCAACGCAGCCAGAGGCAGCAGCGGACCGTCGGATTGACCGAATGCGATGCGGCCCCAGGGGAATCCGCCGAACGGGATCCGAGATCGTGCCGCTTCAATCGCCACCCAGGCGCTCGCCACCCAGACCGGCCCCCACGGCAGTCGCGACATCCGATCCGCCACTGCGCCGAACATCGCCACGAAGAGGGCTTGAACGACAGCCAGCGCCAGCCACGGCACCGATCCGACATACTCCCCCACCCACGGCAGCAGAGGCACGAAGAACGCCGAGCCGGCAACGAAGCCGTAGCCGGCCCCCGCACGCGCCCCTCGCCCGCACACAGCCAACAGCAGCATTGCAATTGCTACCGGAGCGAGAAACCACAGATCTAGGGGCGGGAACGTGGCGTACATCGCCAGCCCCGAAGTTGCCGCTGCGGTCAGACGTGCCCAGGTTCGGGGCCCTTCACCTCGACTTGTCCGATACAGCCGCCACACTCGACCTCGGTCGACGCAGGACGGTCCGGGCCCGGGTTCGGCATCGGGCATCGCCCTCATGACGAGGGTGCCGCCGCCCTCACGGCGACACGACGCATCGGGTGGCGGAGAAATCGACGGTATTCATCAACTACTATGGTGCATAGTATTTCAAGTGTTGGCAAATCCGGGGTCACCTGCACCGTCTGCGGTGCACCCGGACGTACGCACGGTGTACACCCGAGAACGAGGACCAGTGACCCGCTCCCCCATCGCCACCGCTCGGCTCCGCGCCGCCGCAACCGCCCTTGTCCTGGCTCTGGTCGCTGCCGCTCTACTGGTCGACTACTGGGCGCAGGCGGCGTTGCCCGGCTCGACGATTCCGCTGCGGATACTCGAGCTGCGACTGGCCTTCAATCGCGGAATGGCGTTCAGCCTGGGTGATTCTCTGCCCGTGTGGGTCGTCGTCGCCGTGACGGCGTCGATCACCACCGGGTTGGCGATCTACGGGTGGCGTACCGCGCCTCACGCGGGTCCGGTCACCACGGCAGCGCTGTCGTTGGTCCTCGCCGGTGCACTCTCGAATGTCCTCGACCGGCTCCTCGACGGCGCGGTCACCGATTACTTTCACACCGGTTGGTGGCCGACATTCAACCTCGCCGACATCTACATCACCTGCGGGGTGGTGCTGATGATCGGGGCGGCACTGTTCACGCGAGAGGCCACAAAGATTACCCCTCGGCCCGCAGTGCCCGACAGCGCCGAATCGTGAACTTGCATGAGATACCTCGGTGCTCGAATCGAATGCCCTGCAGTGCAGACACATTCGCGACAGGACAATCATGCTGATTCGCTCGAACAGTGAGAGTGATCGACACCGGAACGGCTCGAAACATATTCGACCACAACCACCGACAAGCGATCGTCGCCTCTCGCTCACCGAGGCGCACCGAGGCGCACCGAGGGGAACCTGCTGCATGAGCGACAACATCCCGGCGCTACCGCGCCGTATTTTTCTCGCTACGAGCTGCGCTACAGCGTGCCTGGCTGCCGCCGGATGCAGCGTCGGCGAAGCCCCGTCCGGTGAGGACACCGCTTCCGACGGTCCCATCACCTTGTCGGTGAACGATGTTCCTGTCGGCGGTGGAATCGTGCTCGCCGACCGGCAGGTCGTCGTCACCCAACCGGAACCCGGTACCTTCCGGGCCTTCTCGGCTATCTGTTCTCACCAAGGGTGCACAGTGAACCGAGTCCGCAACGGCACGATCGAGTGCCCCTGCCACAACAGTGCCTTCTCGATCACCGACGGGGTGGTCGTGCGCAGCCCCGCTACCGAGCCACTGCCGAACCGCGCCGTGACCAGAACCGTAGATACCCTCACAGTCGACTGATCCATCACCGGGCGGCCGAACATGCGAGGTGGACGGGTTCGGGGTGAACGGTGTCGACCGGGCCGATGTGCGGCAATCGAGGACCCACTCTGTGCCCCCACCCGACTGGTGCCGGTTCCGGTACATCGCTGCCGTGTCGACGACAGCACGGCGTGCCGATCTCGCACCGGGTCGAGACCTGCCTACCAATTGACCTCTCGGCAACGGCCTTCGCCTTCCTGGGGTTCGACCTGCACAGTGGCGTGCTCGAGACCGAACTCGTCGCGGAGAACCTGCTGCGCTGCAGCGAGCACCCGGGGTGTCTCGGCCTCCGGGGCGACCGTCAGATGCGCCGAAGCGACCTCCATCCCCGACGTCAGTGTCCAGATGTGCAGATCGTGTACCTCTTCGACATCGTCGACACCGGTCAGGGCCTTTTCCACGGCGGCGACATCGATGCCCGACGGAGCGTGTTGCAGCAGAATTCGTACGGCATGACGCCCCAGAGTGAATGCACGCGGCAAAACGAACAACCCGATGGCGACCGCGATGACCGGGTCGGCGTACCGCCACCCGAACACGACGGTGACCAGTCCGCTGACGAGCACTCCGATCGAGCCGAGCATGTCCGCCATCACCTCCAGATACGCACCCCGAACATTGAGGCTCTCTTTCGCACCACTACGCAGAAGGAGGAACGCGATGAGGTTCATGGCCAGACCGAGCAGTGCCACCAACATGACCGGAATCCCGGGCACCTCCGGTGGGTTCGTGATGCGTTGCGCGGCTTCGTAGAGAATCCACCCAGCGACACCGAAGAGCAGCACTGCATTGAACAGAGCCGCGAACACTTCGGCTCGATACAGTCCGAACGTGCGGCCGGTCTTGCGAGACTGCCGCTGTGCGAGTGTGATTGCCACGATCGCCATCAAGACCCCGAACACGTCGGTGAACACGTGCGCGGAATCGGACAACAACGCCAGCGACGAGGTGGACAGACCCACTACCACCTGCGTCACCAACGTAACCGCCCCGAGACCGACAGCGATCCACAGTCGCCCGAGGTGCTTACCGGATGCGCTCGCCGGCGATCCCGGCTCTATCCCGTGGCCATGTCCGTGTCCCATCGTGGGTACCCCTTCTCGGCGTGGTTCGATAGCAGGAACACAACATATTGCGATATGCGCATATATGCAAGTGTCGTGTTCGCTGGAAGCTGCTGCCCGCGCGGCCGCACTGCGTCGGCGCAGAACTATGATTCGTAGTAGTTCGATCTCGGTTGCGCGACTTGGTGGCGCAGCCGTGCCGATATTGCCGGCCGACAGTTTTCCCGCCACACATCATCCACGTAAGGGGTGCCGCGTCATGGCCACCGACGACATGGCCACCGAAGCCGCACTCTCGACCCGCGGTCCGGTGAATCGACGCTCCGGTTCGCAGGTGATGCTGCTGTGGGCCGCGATCGCGGCAGTGGTGGCCGCTGTGCTCGCGGCGTTGTCGACGTCGCAGGCGCTGATTCTGCTCGGGCTTCCCGATCCGGGACCGATCACGACCTACGGTATTCCGGCGCTGACCGCGCTCGGAGAGGTAGCCGCGGTCGTGGCGGTGGGGTCGTTGCTTCTCGCAGCGTTCCTCGTTCCTCCCCAAATGTCGGGTGTGCTCGCCATCGACGGGTACATCGCCGTCCGCACCGCGGCGAAGGCCTCCGCAGTGTGGGCGGTGTGCGCGGCGGCGTTGGTGCCGCTGACGCTCTCGGACGCGTCGGGTCAACCTGTCGGATCCGTTGCGGCGCAACCGGTGCAGTTCCTCGGTGCGATCGGCGATGTCGAGGCCTCCACTGCATGGGCCATCACCTCTGCGGTCGCGGCGATCACCGCCGCAGCATGCGCGGCGGTGTTGCGGCATCGGTGGACCCCCGCCTTGTTCGCCCTGTCGATGCTCGCGTTGATCCCGCGCGCGGTCACCGGCCACTCCTCGACCGGCGGCAATCACGACATCGCGACGAACTCGTTGATTCTGCACATCCTCGCTGCCGCTCTGTGGGTGGGCGGACTCCTCGCACTTCTCGCTCATGCGCTGCGCGGGGGTGGACACCTTGCCGTCGCGACCCGCCGCTATTCGACGCTCGCTCTGGTTGCGTTCGTGATCATGGCGGTCTCCGGAGTGGTCAACGCTGCCGTGCGTGTACCCGTGACGTCGCTGTGGGATTCGACGTACGGCGCTCTGATACTGGCGAAGATCGCAGCCCTGGCGATCGTGGGGACCCTCGGGTGGATACAGCGACGACGAACGGTCGGCGCTCTGGCTCACAATCCCGAGAACCGCAGATCCCTGATCACGTTGTCGATGATCGAGACCCTCGTTCTCGTCACCACAGTGGGCCTGGCGGTTGCACTCGGTCGCACTCCCCCGCCCCCGCCGCAGGACGCCTCGCTACCTCAGGCGCACGAAGAGGCCTTGGGCTACGTGTTGGACGGCCCGCCCACCGCTGCGCGGTTGGCGTTCGAGTGGCGTTTCGACCTGGTGTTCGGCTCCGCTGCGGTGATCGCGGCCGTCCTGTACCTGGTGGCCGTGCGGCGCCGCCGGCGGGTAGGCCTGCCATGGCAGAGGCGGTGGACAGCGAGCTGGTTGATGGGCACTGCGGTGCTGCTCGTGGCGACCTCGTCCGGGGTCGGGCTCTACAGCCCGGCGATGTTCAGCGTGCACATGGCGGGACTGACCGCGGTCGCCATCGCCGTGCCGTTGCTGTTGGTCCTCGGCCGACCGGCCACCTTGTTCGCCTCGGTCCTGCCGACCGCGCCGGCAGCCGACGCACCGGGCTCGCGCGAATGGCTCCGGGCTGCATGGCACAGCCGAGCAGCCCGGATCGCGATCCACCCGTGGGTCAGCACCACGGTGTTCCTGAGCAGCTTCTACCTGATCTACCCCGGCGGAGTGTTCGACACCGTCGCCGACTCGCATGTGGCACACATGGTGATGAAGGGCTGGTTCCTGACCGTCGGGATGGTGATGTTCTGGGGCACGGTCGGCGAAGACCCGGTACCGAGACCGATCGCGGGACTGACGAAGTTGCTCGCGAGTATCACCGCGTTGGCCGGGTTCGCATTCTTCCTCGTCGTGACGATCGATCTCGAGACCGCGCTCGGAGCGAGCTTCTACAGCGGACTGCGTCTGGATTGGAACGCAGACCTGCTGGCCGACCAGCGGCGCGGCGGCACTCTTGCGTGGGGCATCGGCGAGTTGCCGTTGCTCGCTGCCGCGGTTCTCGCCGCGGTCCGGTGGTCGGCGGCCGACGAGAGCGCGGCACGGCAACGAGATCGCCGAATCGACGATCAAGGTGATACCGAACTCGAGGCGTACAACACCATGCTCGGTGGCCTGTCCTCTCGGCGCGATCACCCCTGATACCCGAAGAATCCGTTCTCGGTCAGGGACGCCGTAGCCCGCGGGATGTCCTCCGAGGACCGTGACCAGCGGTATGGGCGAATCCGGGTCGAGTGGGATGGAAAAACTATGCTCGATAGTAGTAACCTGTGGCCTGACCGTCACCATTTCGTTATCTCGAGCGAGGCCTCGGCCTCGTAGCCACCAAGGATTGTGATCTTGGCCCGACACCGCACACCCGATCCGATCGACGACGACTGCGCAGCGCCGGCGCGCGGCGGCGTGATCTCGATGCCCGTCGGCACCAGGCCGACGGCGCTCACCGATCGCCCCCGTCATCGACGGGCCGAGTTCGCACCCTCACGTTTTGTGACCGAGTCGCCCGCCGATGCCGGGTACTCCGACACTCTGCCGGAGGACGAGCACACGCCCTCGGCGCTGACGCCCGCACCGGATGGAACCGTTCACGCGGTCAGCGACGCCTGGGACACCGCGGCCGCGGACACTACCGCGTCGATGTGGGCGGCGCACGTGGCCGGTCCGGACGAGACGACACACGGCGAGGTCGACCGCGGCGTAGTCCAGCCCGTGTCGCGAAGTGCTCGCCGCGGACTTCATCGCCGCCGGGTGCCGAAGCCGGGTGGCCGCGCCATCGCTGCGTCGGTCGCGGTCGGTGCCTTTCTTTCCGCGGCAGCGACGGCTCCGAACACCGGGTCGCAGGACAGTGTGGCGCTCAGCGCCGCGAGTATCGATCGACCTCCCGCCGGCGTCCTGCCGCCGAGCCCGGTCGTTGCCTCACCCCCGCAGGTGTTGCAGTTGCCCGATCTCGATGTCGGCCGACTCGCGCAGCGCATGACCGAGCAACTCGCCGAGGGGGGAGTTCGGGCGGCGGAGCGCGCTGCACGCGATGCCGAGGCGCGCCGCCCGCTCTCGGTGGTGCCGGTGTCTGGCACATTGACCTCCGGTTCTGGGCCACGTTGGGGGACAACGCATTACGGACTCGACATCGCCAACACGATCGGGACGCCGATCGTATCGGTGACCGACGGCGAGGTCATCGAATCAGGGCCGGCGCAAGGGTTCGGCCTGTGGGTGCGAATTCGTCAGGACGACGGCACGATCGGGGTGTACGGGCACATAGACCAGGCGCTCGTCACCGCCGGTCAACGTGTGAAAGCCGGCGAGCTCATTGCTACGGTAGGCAACCGAGGCCAATCCACCGGACCCCACCTGCATTACGAAGTGTGGCAACCCGACGGTGCCAAGTCCGACCCGACGGCGTGGCTGTCGGCACGCGGAGTCGATATCAGCTGACACGACAAGGAAAGAAGAACTGGCGATGAAAAGGCTCGGTGATCTCGAAGCGGAGGTGATGAACGTGCTCTGGGAATGCGATCGACCGCAGTCGGTCCACGACCTGCGTGAACTCATGGCCGACAGAAACCCCGCCTACACCACGATCCTGACCGTCGTGACCCATCTCCACGAGAAGGGGTGGGTCGAGCGGACCAAGCAGTCACGCGCGTACCTGTACTCCCCGGTGCAGTCGCGCGCGGAGGCCACCTCGCAAGCTCTGCGCGAAATCCTCGACACCAGCACCGACTCGGCCGCCGTCCTGATGCATTTCGCGAAAACCGTCACCGACGACGAGCTCGACGCTCTGCGGGGGAACCTGCCGGACGTGAACCGGTGATCGTCGCGCTGGTGTTGCTCCTCGCGGCGATCATCGCGGCCGTCGCCCTGCCGCGGCCGCTGACCTCTCTCACCCGCACCGTGAGCCCCACTCTCGCCTTGACCGCATGGATCGGCAGCATCGCCGGGGTGCTGTTTCTCGTGGGATCCGCGGTGACCGTGTTGCTCTGGCCCGGCCATGCGCCCGCCGAGGGCATGGTCGAACTCGCCGTCCGCTGTCTGGGCTCACTGCAACACGCGGCCCAGCCGTGGATCGGCGAAGCGGTCGCCGGAGCATCGGTCGTCCTCGCGGCGTCGGCGTCGGCGCGCGTCCTGCGCTCGACTCGCCGTCAACTTCGAGCCCGGTCCAAAGTCCGCGACTATCACCGCGATGTCATCGCCGTCGTCGCTCGCACGGACCCCGGACCAGAACCGATCATGTGGCTCGACCACCCGCTCCCGCTGGCCTACAGCATCGACGGTCGCCCCGGCTACGTCGTGGCCACCGAAGGCCTGCTCGCCCATCTCGATCCCGATCAACAGCGAGCTGTGATCGCACACGAACGAGCCCACCTGCGCGGGCGCCACCACCGCATCGTCAACATCTGCGAGATCCTGGCAGCGGCGTTCCCTCGCGTTCCCCTGTTCGCCGCAGCACCTGCAGCGGTGCGGGTTCTGGTCGAGGTCGCCGCGGACCGGTCCGCGGCCGCGGTCACCAGCGCCGACACTGTACGTTCGGCACTGTCGACGGTCTCGCAGGCGCATTCTGCACGTCCACTGTGGGCACTGGGCCTGATCGGCGAATCGACCACCGAACGACTCCGCCACCTCGATACGAGCGCGCAGATGCCGACCCGGACAGTGCCCGGCGCATACGCTGCCGCCGCCGTACTGCCGCTCGTGGTGCCGGCCGCCATGGCAATCCTCACCCTCAGTGCGATCTCCGCCGCAGCGTGTGCGGCCGTACTGACCTGACCCACCCAAATACTATGCAGCATAGTATTTGAGTTAGGCTGTCGGACGCGTCCTGTAATTCGCGTGCGATTCGAAGGTGGTTCCATGACGGCGCTGACATCTCCTCCGGCTGCGCCGGCGGTTCGCCCCTATCCACCCCGCGGGGCCCGCAAGGGGTCGTTCCTGCACACGATGGTCACCACCACCGATCCGAAGGTCATCGGACTGATGTACCTGGTGACCTCGTTCGGATTCTTCCTCGTCGGCGGCCTCATGGCCTTGATCATGCGCTCCGAACTTGCCGTTCCGGGAATGCAGTTCCTCTCCAACGAGCAGTACAACCAGCTCTTCACCATGCACGGCACGATCATGCTGCTGCTCTACGCCACCCCGATCGTCTTCGGCTTCGGCAACTACATCCTGCCGCTGCAGATCGGCGCACCCGATGTCGCCTTCCCCCGGCTCAATGCCTTCTCCTACTGGCTCTATCTGTTCGGCGCACTGGTCACCACCGCCGGGTTCATCAGCCCCGGCGGTGCCGCCGACTTCGGCTGGACCGCATACACCCCGTTGAGCAGCGCCGTCTACTCCCCCGGTATCGGATCCGACCTGTGGATCGTGGGCCTGCTCATCGCAGGCCTGGGCACCATCCTGGGCGGGGTCAACATGGTCACCACCGTGGTGTGCCTGCGCGCACCGGGAATGACGATGTTCCGCATGCCGATCTTCACCTGGAACATCCTGGTGACCTCGATCCTGATCTTGCTGGCGTTCCCACTGCTGACCGCAGCGCTGATGGGCCTGCTCGCCGACCGGAAACTCGGCACCCACATCTTCGATCCCGCCAACGGCGGGGCGTTGCTCTGGCAGCACCTGTTCTGGTTCTTCGGTCACCCCGAGGTCTACATCATCGCGCTACCGTTCTTCGGAATCGTCTCGGAGATCTTCCCGGTCTTCTCCCGCAAACCCATCTTCGGGTACAAAGGTCTGATCTACGCCACCGTCGGCATCGCAGCCCTGTCCATCGCGGTGTGGGCGCACCACATGTATGCCACCGGCGCCGTGCTGCTGCCGTTCTTCTCGTTCATGACCTTCCTCATCGCTGTGCCGACCGGGGTGAAGATCTTCAACTGGATCGGCACCATGTGGCGCGGCCAGGTCACCCTCGAATCCCCCATGCTCTTCTCCATCGGATTCCTCGTCACGTTCGTCTTCGGCGGGCTGTCCGGAGTGCTCCTGGCGAGCCCGCCCATCGATTTCAACGTCACCGACACCTACTTCGTCGTCGCGCACTTCCACTACGTCGTGTTCGGAACGGTCGTCTTCGCGACCTATGCGGGGATCTACTTCTGGTTTCCGAAGATGACCGGCCGCATGCTCGACGAACGACTGGGCAAGTGGCACTTCTGGATGACGTTCCTCGGATTCCACGCCACCTTCCTCGTCCAGCACTGGCTCGGAGCGCAAGGAATGCCGCGCCGGTACGCCGACTATCTTCCGTCCGACGGGTTCACCACCCTCAACCAGGTCTCGACCGTGGGATCGTTCGTTCTCGGAGCCTCGACGCTGCCGTTCATCTGGAACGTCTTCAAGAGCTACCGCTACGGCGAAGTGGTCACTGTCGACGACCCGTGGGGGTTCGGTAACTCCCTCGAGTGGGCGACCAGTTGCCCACCGCCGCGGCACAACTTCACCGAGATGCCCCGAATCCGCTCCGAGCGGCCGGCGTTCGAGCTTCACTATCCGCACATGGTCGAACGCATCCGCGCCGAGCAGCACGTCGGTGGCCCGCACTCGGATTCGATCGCGCCCTCGGAAGTGATCACCGAAGCCATCGCCGGCCATGAACGATCCGATCCTCCGG
>NZ_JABFAO010000008.1 GCF_017168235.1 Rhodococcus sp. KRD197 | reverse complement strand
GTTGCATCTGCGAGATGCCCTTCGTTGTGGCCGAATTTGATCCTCGAGAAATCTCATTCTTCCACTACGACAGGGCATTTCGTGTCTGCGACCCGCGCTTGGTCGCTACCGAATCGGTGCAACCAGGATAACCCAGTTTCTGTGCCGCCTCCAGTTGGGGCTGATCCTCGGTGGTTCGAGAGTATGTTCCGGAGAAACTGTCTCGTGTACTCCGCGATGAGAACGGCGACGTTGTGGGCCCGTTCGCGTCGTGGAAGGGCCGCAACAAGCCGCGGCGAGCGGACCGACGGTGGGCGAGCGCGTGGAGCCTGAGCAGATCGCGAACCGGTTGCCGCTCGATTTTCCCGACGACGAGTCGATGCGTATCTCTCACGAAGCGGTATATCAGGCTCTCTACATCGAGGGCCGCAACGCGTTGGAACGTGAGTTGGTGGCGTGCCTGCGTACCGGCCGGGCACTGCGCAAACCACGGGCGCGAGCGAAGAAGCTTCGAACAGGGTTTATCACCGACGACGTCACCATCGCCGCCCGCCCGGACGAGGTCGACAACCGGACGACACCTGGCCAGTGGGAAGGGGACCTGATCATCGGACCCAATCGGACCGCTGTGGGCACACTGGTCGAACGGACCAGCAGATTCACTACGCTGCTGCATCCTCCACACAAGGACGGTTACGGTGAAGCTCCGCCGGTGAAGAACGGGCCGGCGGGGTCGTCCGGACCGCACCCCATGTAGGTCGGCGAGTGTGGCGGTAGCGGTTGCTGGGTCGCGGGCGTCCTTTCTCGACAATGATGGCTAGCGGCGGGCGCGGGATCGACTGCGCTGGGCCGGTTCAGCCGGGTTCCCCGATGCGCCCGTGTCCGGGGTGCGGGGAGCGCGGCCGGGCGCCCAGACCAGCAGGATCGCGGCACCCGCCGCCGCGATGAGTGCGAGGACGATCGCGGACTGCTCGGTGCCGTGCAGGAACGCGGACTTGGCGAAGTCTGCGAGTTGCCGGCCGGCCGGTCCCGCCCGGTCGGCGACCTCGAGGGCGCCAGCGAGTGAGTCTGTGACCGGGCCCCGAGCCTCCGGTGGGAGCCGCTCGATCGCCGGGGCGACGTTGTGGCTGTACCCGGCGGCGAGGACACTGCCCGCGACCGCGATGCCGATCGCCGCACCGATCTCGCGGGTGGCGTCGTTGACCGCCGCGGCGACCCCGTGCTTTTCGACCGCGGTGTCCGAGACAATGGCCGCCGTCGCCGGTGCCGCGGCAAGGCCCAGACCCCCGCTCATCATCAGCGTCGGCCACAACACGTCGAGGTAGGTAGAGTCCAAATCCAGCCGGCTGACGAAGTACAAACCCGCGGCGATGGCGAGCAGACCGGTCACCGTCATCAACCGTAACCCCAGCCGGGCCGCCATCCACGGTGCGACCGCCGACAGGAGCAGCAACGGCACCATCATCGGTGCCAACGCCAGCGCCGAACCTAACGGGCTGTATCCGAAGATCAACTGCAGGTATTGGACGAGGACCAGGAAGACGCCGAACGTCACCAGGAACTGGATCGTGATGGAGAACGATCCGCTCCCGAAGCCCCGACGGGCGAAGAACCGCACATCGAGCAGCGGATGATCCACCCGTAACTCCCACACCACGAACACCGCCGTGGCCACCACACCCAGCCCGAACCCGGCGACCACCACGGGATCCGACCAGCCACGTGCCGGCACCTCGATGATGGCCAGCACCACCAGTCCGATCGCGAATACCACCGCGACCGATCCGATCACATCCATCCGCGGCGGATTCTCCTGGCGGGATTCGGGAATGGTGTAGGCGCACAACAGCAGAAACACCCCCACCCCGGTCAGGCCGACGAAGATCGACTGCCACGACCAGTAAGTGAGCAGCACCCCGGACCCCAGAATGCCCCCGCTGCTGCTCGGGGAAGCCCGCGGTCAGGATCGACAGCGTGGACGGCATCACGAACGCCGCCCCCACCCCGGCCGCGGCCCGCGCCGCGATCAACCACCACGGGGTCGATATCAACAGTGGTGCCGCCGAGGCGAGCGAAAACAGCGTCAGCCCCACGATCAGCACCGCTCGCCGGCCGTAACGGTCACCTAGCGCCCCGGCGGGTAACACCAGACACCCCAACGCCAACGTGTACCCATCGACCACCCAGGTGAGCTGGGTTTGCGTCGCCCCGGTGGTGACCGCAATGTCCGGAAGCGCGGTGTACAGGGCCGCCATCGACGCGACCACCAACGCCACCGACAGGCACGAGACCACCAACGTCCACTTCTGTGCCCGCGACAGCAGCACCCGATCACCCGAAGCCATACGCCACCTCCACATATATCGCGATACGATGGGTATCGCTTCGCTACTATAAGTAGCACGATGTTGGGTAAGTGGATAGTGCCCGCGACTGATTCGGGCACAATGACGAGGTGGGCGAGAAGATGATCATCGAAAACCTGGTTGACAACGAGGACCGGCTCGTGGATCCGCGCAAGGCACGCTCACGCGCACGACTGCTCGACGCGGCGACGTTCCTGCTCTCGACCGGCGGCATCGATGCCGTCACGATCGACGCGGTTACCAAAGCGTCCAAGGTCGCGCGGACCACCCTCTACCGGCACTTCACCGACAGCACCCAACTCCTGGCCGCGGCGTTCGAACGTCTGCTGCCCCCGGTCACCGCACCGACTTCGTCCGGAACGGTCCGTGAACAGTTGATCGAACTGCTGGACCGTCAGGCCAAGCTCATCGAGGAAGCCCCCGCCCAACTGACGATGCTCGGGTGGCTCGCCCTCGGGTCCGTTCAACCCGACACGGCCGAGACGACATCGCATCCCGAAGAGGACCGGAACCCGGTCAGTTCCCTTCGCGCGCGGGTTGTCGACCAATACCGCGAACCGTTCGACCGGATCCTGGGCAGCCCCGAAGCCCAGCAAGAGCTCGGTCGCTTCGACACCAATCTCGCCCTGACCCAACTCGTCGGACCCATCGTCTTCACCCGACTCACCGCACTCCCGCCGATCGGCCCGGCTGAACGCCAGCAACTCGTTGACGACTTCCTCGCTGCACGCTCCGCACACGCGCGCTGACCATGACCCCGCACTGATCTCTGCACCCGCCCCGCCCGAGGGAAACTTCTCGCCGTCGGGTCCGCAGCCCGTGTCTTCGACGCCTTGTTGCGGTCTACCGTTTCACCGCGCGGGAAGTCGCTCGTTGTACGGATCCCCGAAGGAAACCTCGTGTCCGCTCGTAACCAGTGCGTGAGCGTCATTCATCGTTCTGCGCGGGGAAGAAGAAACGGACGGTACGTCCGCGCATCGGCGTCGCTGCCGGCGGAGCCGAATCGGCGGACAAGCCCGGTACGGGCGAGTCACCTGACGGCTCCGCTCCCCAGTCCCCCGGTACAGACGCGTCCCCGGTGTCACAGGAGTGTTCGCTCACGCTGGGCAGGGTGCACAGTGCAGGCAACCCAGGCAACTCGGTTGCGTACGGAGAATTCTTCACCCTGCTCGACGCGACCCAGTTCGTCGTCACGCAAGCATAGGTGCTCGCAATTACCCGTGAGCGCGAACACCTCGCCGACAAAATCGTGCTCGGAGGTCCGCTCGATCCCGACACGTACGTCCTTGCGGCCGCCGGTACGGACACCGCGATCTCCGTACACGGTCGGACAACTGCTCCTGGATCGGGCGGGTGCACGATGACCGGCGAGCACAGCGAGACGATGCTGAGCGAGACCGACGTTCTCGAACTCGACATCCACCGAAGTTCGACGCTCGATCACGTGGCGACGGCATCACCACCGCAGGAGGCCCGCCCGAGACTGCGGCATTGGGGATCGTCGTCGCCGTGCTGCTGATCTGGCGAACGAAACGCTACGGTCCCGCACTGGTGATACTCGCGACCGTCGCCGCGGCGCACTTCACTTCCGAGGCCCCGAATCGGAAGTGGGTCACCGACTTCACGTACTCCAGGACGTGGGCGGGGTTCGTCTACGTCGCGTTCGTCATCGACTGCTTCTCCCGAGCCATCGTCGGGTGGCACGCCTCGACGGTCAAAGACACCACTATGGTCACCACCGCGTTGAAGATGGCGCTGTGGCGACGAGATCACGGTGGACACCGCGTTGGACCCGGCCTCATTCATCACAGCGACGCCGGCAGCCAGTACACCTCGATCGCGTTCGCGGAAACGCTTGTGCTCGAGGGCATTGCGGCATCGATCGGAAGCGTCGGGGATGCCTACGACAATGCATTGGCAGAGAGCACAATTGGACTATTCAAGACCGAAGCGGTCTCCAAGCGGAGCCCGTTCCTGAGCGGCCCGATGAAGACGATCGACGACGTCGAATTCGCCACGATGGGGTGGGTCGACTGGTTCAACCAACGCCGACTCCACAGCACCCTCGACTACCTCACGCCAGACGAATTCGAGGAGGTCTACTACAGTCAAGAATCGGCACTCCACCCGGAGATGTTGCAAGCGTAGGAGCGGCAAGAAACCCGGGACGGTTCAGACATCTGCACTGACCGGAGGGGTTCTGGACCCGAGCATCCTCGTCGCCACATCCGGGTTGATCGGCCTCCTCGTCGCGATTTTCATCGAGACGGATCTGCTCGTCGGATTCTTCCTCCCCGGTGACTCCCTCCTCTTCACCGCCGAAGTTCTGGTCGCCCAGACCGATCCCTTCGTTCCACTGTGGGTGATCCTGCTGTCCGTACCGATCGCGGCCGCGCTCGGTGATCAATGCGGATATCTGATCGGGCGCGCCGCCGGCCCGGCAGTCTTCGATCGCCCCGACGCGAAACGCCTCGGCCCCGCCCAACTCGCCCGGGCACAGGTGTTCTTCGACAAATACGGCGCTCGTACCGTCGTTCTCGCCCGGTTCGTACCAGCTCATCCGCACGCTCGCTCCCGTCATGGCGGGGGACGCAGGGATGAAGTACCGAACGTCCTCGTCTAACAACCTCGCACCGTGCGCGCTTACGGGTATGACTTGTTGGCATTCTGCCGCTTGCTCGACGCCGAGGAGACCGATCTCGACGATGTATCAGTGGAGACCGTTCTGAAATTCACAACCCTGTATCGGGGACCGAGGGCGGGATCTCACCAGCACAGTTAATCCCTGGTCGCGGTGTCCAACCGGGTAAGCGCTGCGTTGAATGCGTCCGGCTCCTCCATGTTGATCATGTGTCCGATCAACGGCAGAGTCACCATCTCGTGCAATCTGCCATGTTGCCGCAGCCGCTCTGCCAGTTCTAGAGAATGAACTTCAGGTGTCAACTTGTCGGCAGTGCCGACAAGCACTGTCGTCGGCACTGCTAATAGGTCAATCCCTGCGCTCACGTCGATGGTGGCTAGGACCTTGCCCCACCCCCCCTTACAGTCGGCGGGCACCGCAACACGATGTCGGAACACTCGGCGACCACATCGACCGGAGCGAGGGGACCCATCGTGCCGTACTTCACAAGTCGCCGGGTGAGTCGCGTGTTGGCCATCTCCGGCCCCGCCAACGCAAGACTCAAGGCGAACACGCGCTTGAGTGAGGCGGAGAATCGCCGTGGCGACCTGATCAGGATTGACTTGCTGACCACTTCGGATGGACCCGTGCTGGCCAAAACGGCGGCGCGGGAAAGGGCGGCCACCGAGTCGGGGTGTCCCGCCGCCCAGCCCATGATGGACATACCGCCCATACTGTGCCCGACGACCATCGCCTTGCGAGGTAAGGTGACAACGGCGCGCAGAACCGCCTCCAAATCGTCGGCGAGGACCGAGGACGACAACGGCGCTTGCCCCCGATCGCTCCAACCATGCCCACGCTGGTCGTACACCACCACACGGTGGGTCTTGGCGAAGTAGTCGATTTGTGGCCGCCAGAATCGGCCTTGGCATGCCCACCCGTGGCTGAACACCAGCAGAGGCGCGTCATCGTCGAGTCCGAACTCTTCGACGAACAGCCTCGTCCCGTCGCCGGAGAGTACCTCCCTGGTTCGTCGAGAAACATCGACCCCTGCTGCTGTGTCAGAGATCATCGAAACTCATGGTCACGGCGTCGGTGCGCGGTAGCGCTTGGCAGGAAAGGCGTTCGCCGTCCTCGATATCTTCATCGACCAGGATGTTGTTCCGTACCATGTCGACCTCGCCTTCGATCAGCTTGCACACACAGGCACTGCACGCTCCCTCGCGGCACGAGTACGGAGCGTTGTATCCCTGCGACAACAGCACATCGAGCAGCGGCGTGTTACGCGGCCACTGCGTGGTTATGCACTCGCCGTTTAGGTAGACCGTCGCCGTAGCCACTCCCTCAGCGTCGCTGAGTCGCCGCAGTGTGGCGTTGTCGAACGGGTCACCTGAGAGAGACTGGAACACCTCTCGATGCACAACCGAATGAGCCACTCCACACGCGGTGGCAGACCTTTCCACCAGGTCCATGAAGAGGGCGGGGCCGCAGGTAAAGATCTCCGACCCCTTGTGGCCACGGATGCGCTTCTCTACAGCTTCGGACGTTGGGATCCCCTTCTCGGACTCGAGCCAGTCGACCAACGTGAACCGCTCGGGGAACTCGGAGCTGATCTGCTGGAGCTGCCGCGCGTACATGATCGAATCGGCGTCACGGTTCGCGTAGAACAGCACGACTTCCCCTCCGCCCGATACCAGTGCCGACTTTACCAGCGACAGGACCGGCGTGATGCCACTGCCGCCGGCGAAGAACAGCATGTCGACGTCCAGGTTCTTCGCGGTGAACTGCCCCGATGGGGGGAGTGCAGTGACCTGCATACCAACGGAAATGTTGTCACACAACCAATTCGACGCGTACCCACCGTCCGTACGCTTGACCCCGATCTCGAGACGGAAATCATCGACGTGAGGAGAACTGCTCAGCGAATAGCATCGTGCGACATGACCGGTCTGGTCGGACGGGATCTTGAGAGTGATGAATTGCCCGGGTTGGTGTTTGAAATCGTCGACGATCTCGTCCGGCACCTCGAAGGAGATCGTGATGGAGTCCTTGGTCTCTTGCACGACCTCCGACACTGTGAGAGTCCGCGCGCGCGAGGTGGTCTTGGGGCGCGCCTCCTGCTCGACGCTCATTTGAGGATTCCCCGCTTGTGCGCCCACGCGTAGCCCATACGCGTCACCGGCGCAGCCGCGTCCTGGTAGCGCGGACCTATAACGCGTGCGATGAAGTCGAATCCCCGTGCGTCTGCGCCGATCAAGACGCGGGGCTTTTTCTTGTCCACGCCCTTGAGGATCGTGGACGCTGCCTTGTCGGGGGTCGTTCGTGCGATCTTGTCGAACACCGAGGCGATAGTGCTCGTATCCGCTCCCATGGCGGATACGCCCCTGGCGTGGTTGACGATGTTGGTCTTCACGCCACCGGGGTGAACGCACGTCACGGTGACCGGGTACCGGCTGATCTTCATCTCCTGGCGAAGTGCTTCGGTGAAACCACGGACACCGAACTTCGATGCGTTGTACGCGCTTTGGCTGGGGATACCGACCAGCCCGAAGACGCTGGAGGTGTTAATCAGATTGCCATCACCCGAGGAAATCAGGTGCGGAAGGAATGCTTTCGACCCGTTGACGACACCACCGAAGTTGATACCCATTAACCAATCGAAATCTTCCCAGGACATATCAATGACGTCGGCACCGAGTGCGACGCCCGCATTGTTGAACACCATGTTGATCTGCCGGAAGGAGGACTGGATGCCATCCGCGTAGTCCTGGACCGCCGAGCGATCCGCAACGTCTAGCACGGAGGTCTCAACCGTCGCCCCATGCACCGTACGGCAGATGTCGGCCGTTTCCTTGAGGTGCATCTCGTCGATGTCGGACAATGCAAGGCTGGCACCGCGTCCTGCCAGCTGGAGGGCAAGTGATCTGCCGATCCCGGAGGCGGCCCCGGTGACGACCGCGACTTTCGTCGCGTAGTCGCGCGATATCGCACTACTCACTGTTGTGTACTCGCTTCGCTTCGTCGATGTGTTCAGTAGGGGTCTGTCAGGCGATTTCATAGTCAGCGGGCTCGAAGTCCTTGGTGGCGCGCCAGTACTGCCATGTAAACCCTGGCCAAACCGTGCGGTTGACACCGTGCGAGTCGAGGTACCAACTGGTGCATCCACCCTTGGTCCATACGCCCTTGGCGAGTTTTTGCTGAATGTCTTTGTTGAAATGTTCTTGAATCTCGGGCCGCACGTCGATGCGCTGCGCACCGCGACTCGCCACAGCGTCAATGGCCTTCATGATGTACTTGATCTGTTGTTCGATCATGAACACGACCGAATTGTGTCCCAGTCCGGTGTTGGGTCCGAGGAGGAAAAACAGGTTGGGGAAGCCCTCGGTTGCGATGCCGAGATGGGTGTTGATGCCCGTCTGGTGCCAGTGCGTCGGCAGGTCATCGCCCCGCGCGCCCTTGAGCTTGAGCTGATCGAACCCGTCGGTGACATGGAATCCGGTGGCATAAATGATCACGTCCGCGGGATGTGATACGCCTTCGGACGTGACGATCGAGTCTGCGGTGACCTTGTCGATCCGGTCGGTGACCACCGTCGTGTTGGTCGCGGCGAGTGTGGGATAATAGTCGTTCGACCCCAGGATTCGCTTGCAACCGATGCGGTAGGACGGCACAAGCTTCTTGCGGAGCGCTGGATCGCTGATTGAACGCTCAATGTTCCATTTCGCAACCTTCTCGATTGGACGCATCAGATTGGAATGGCCGTTGAGACCCACAGCCAGGCTCTCGGCGCCCCAATACGCGGACCACCGCGCAAGGCGTCGAGTAACCGGGACCTTACTGAGCAGCGTGCGGACAGCGTGAGGTACCGCGAAATTTTTGCGTGGCAGCACCCAGGCCGGGGTCCGCTGGAACACCGTGAGCGTGTCGGCTTCCTTCTGCACGAAGGGCAAGAACTGGATCGCGCTGGCACCGGTGCCGATGACCGCCACCCGCTTTCCCGCGAGGTTCACAGAGTGGTCCCACTCCGCGGAGTGGAACGCCTGGCCAGCGAAGTTCTCGATCCCTGGGATGTCTGGAAAATTCGGGATGTGCAGGGCACCTACGCCGGACACGAGATACTGCGCGATGTACTCGCGACCTGACTCGGTAAAAAGATGCCACCGCGATTCCGACTCGCTCCAGTAACCCGAGACAAGCTTTTGTCCGAAATGGATCTTTTGCGTGACGCCTCGCTTGTCGGAGATGTCCTTCAAGTACTGCTCTATCTCGGGCTGCGGCGACCAAACCTTCGACCAGCTACCGCGGCTCTCGAACGAGTAGGAATACATTAGGGACGGGACGTCGCATGCGCAGCCCGGATAGGTGTTGTCGCGCCACGTGCCGCCCACGGAGTCGGCTTTCTCCAAGACTATGAAATCGCTGTTACCTCTGCGGCGAAGCTGTACGGCCATGCCAAGTCCGGAGAAGCCGCTGCCAACAATTAGGATCTTCGTGGTAATCGGCGCGGCGGTACCCGGTCCCGACGACGTGGCGGTGCGTGGAGAGCGCTTGGTGGAAGACGTCATTGTGTATCGATACTCCTGATGATGGTTGCTGAGGCGCGGTCAATTCGCCCCGTTCCGTTGGGTCGTCGATATCGACGCGCTACGGCTGAGGTGCAAGCAGACGAATCTGCCCGGAGCCCCGTGGGACGACGCGAGCGCGCGGAATTGGTCGGTGGGGGCCGCGCGATGCGACCGACCCGTCACCGAAGATCGTCGGGAAGGCTACGCGTGGCGCGCCACATCGCCATCGTGAACTTGCCTTCCATCATCCCGGCCTCATGGAAGAAGCGGATCATCGGCTCGGACATGAACTGCAGGTTGGTGCCGTAGTTCGGGCTGGTTTGCTGCGCCCAAATGCCACGCACCCGGTTGATGCCGACAGCGGGGTACACCCTCGGGTTAATCAGCAAAGGGTACGCAAGGTTGGCGATGACCGCGAGCGTGCCGCGATGCCACGCTCGGGAGATGCGGCCACGACGCTGCATTCCCTCGACCATCTCCAAGCGAGCAAAAGTGATGTGGCGCGCTTCCTCAAGCACATGGATCTTCATGAGCTGCCGCAGGTGAGGCTGCATTTCAGGATCATTCATACCCTCACGCTGCGCCCGGTCGAGAATTTCTTCGATCAGAAGGGTCGCGCCGGACACGGACGGGCCAAGGGGGACAAAGTGCAGGATCTTGGCGAAACTGAGCATACCCTTGGGCAATTTGTATGGCGCGACGCCCGTTTTGTTGATCAGACGGGCGAACATCGTCGAGTGGCGTGACTCATCGCCAATCTCCGTAAGGGCGAAGAGGGACCGCTGATCGGTGAGTGCTCCTTTTGCCGCCATCCGCAGGAGGGCAGAACTCAGAAGGTTCTCGGCGTATATGCCGAAACTGAGGATGCTTACGATCTCATGCCGACCAAGTTCGAATTTCTGTTCATCGCTCATCTTGTCCCACAACTTCGAGCCGTAAAGCGACACGCGGTGTTCAGGCAAGAAGCGCTTACCGTCCTCCCATGGGGAATCCCAATCGATATCGATATCGGCGTCGTAAAACTTCTCGGCCGACGAACGCAACAACCGACCGGCCGATCGTTGCATGTCTACCGGCTTGCGCCCGTTGACGCGCGAGAGTCCCTCGGTCGAGATGTCGGACTTGGTTTCGACATCCTGAATCGTCATCCAAAAACCTCCGTGTAGTCGGGCCGGGCTTGAGTTTCGAATGGAGCCTGTTACTCCAGGTACCCGATACTGCTAGTATTATCAGCGACCGACCAATTGTCAACGATTGATGAAGAAAGTTGGGTACCAGTGTCCGATCAGCACGATCTCGACTACTCTGGCCAGGCCACCCTGGTGTGCCGAGGCAGAGAGATTCCTGTCGAGGTGACAATCAAGGGCTATTTTCAGCCCCTCAACGGCCTGTACACCTGGTACGGCCGAATCAGCAAGAATGACGAACTCGCAGCGCTACTGGAGGGCAAGCGGACGATGGCGGTCTTTACGACGCCCGAAGGACGCGCCGAATGCGTTGTGGGTGACGTCGATTTCTGGGGTCGCTACCGCGTGTACGGCAAGAGTCGACCTCCATATCACGTCCCCACCACCCTTGAGGAAGTGGAGTGATGGCCGATAGCGAAACATCACAGCTACAGATCAATCGGCCCGGTAGGAGCGTCGTGACAGATCAGTCGAGCTCGATTGCAGGTGTTTCAGACTCGTCCCCCGTTCACGCCGACCCGGTGTTGGCGGGTTGGACGGCAGGTATGACTGCAAGTCTGCCCGAAGGTACGAAGTTGCCACCGCACTCGGTTCGTTGCCTGGGGTGTGGTCCGGACAATCCGCACGGACATCATCTTGATGTACACCGCGATGGCGAACGCGTGATCGCTGTGCATACCTTCGACGAACGTCACGTAGGAGCACCCGGTATCGCACACGGTGGCGCTGTCGCCACCGTGTTCGACGACCTGTTCGGCTTCCTCCTCTTCATCGTCGGCGAGCTGGCCGTCACCCGGTCGTTGCAGGTCGATTACCTTGCACCCGTGCGGCTCGACACTCCGTACTCGGTCACCGCGAACCTCGACCGACGTGAAGGCCGTCGGCTGTACGTCACCGCGCAGCTGCACGCGCAGGGTGGGCGCGACATCGCCACGGCGACAGCCGTGTTCGTGACGGTTCCAGTCGAGCACTTCACGCGGGCATCCGAGCCGCACTGATCGCGGTGGCAAGCAGCGCCCCGATCTGCGACGACACTCCCCTGATCCTGGTCCACAACACACCGGGATCAGACGCCGTACGGCACGCCTCACGCCGTGCCGCAGCATCGCCATGTCGGCGATGGAATCCGCTCCGACGACCAATCCTGGACCAGGGATCGATCTTTCGGCCGGCGTTGGCACCGGCGTCGGTCGGTGGTGACATCAGGTGCTGATCAGCGAGGGTGAGCAGGCCCGACCTTTGCGCCAGTGCCATGACCGGGACCAATCCCGGCGACGGACATGAGGTTGGGGTCGTCGAAGCGTGCGACGGCGACAGGTCGGGTGTGAGATAGTTGCATCTGCGAGATGCACTTCGTGTGTGATTAAAATTCGCTCTATGAGAGAAGTCTAATTCTTCACCACGACAGGGAATTTCGTGTGTACAACTCGCGCTGAGTTCTCACCTGATCGGTGCATCCAGGGTTTTATATTGCGTTGGTGGAGAGGACAATTGGTCTATGCAAGACCGAAGCCGTCCGTGACCCCCGTTCAAGCATTGACCGCTTGACCAGCGTCGGCGATGTCGGCCGCTCACCGCGACTGGGGTGCACTGGTATGTTGCCAGTCGTCTCAATGCACCGACTCGTCCGTTGACCGCTACTCTATCAGATCTGCGTGATACTCTTCGGACTGTGGAGTTATCATCAGTCTTCGGGTCCGTTCCGCAGTCGATTCAGCGGCGGGTCGCGGACGCCAGAACTACGCGTTGGGATTCGCACCGGGTGGAGGCACGGGCTAGGATTGTAGACGCAGCAATTCGAGCCATCGAGCGTCACGGTGTCGCTGCGAGCATGGAAGATATCGCGACTGAAGCTAACGCCTCGAAGCCGAAACTGTACCGACATTTTAAAGATCGGGCAGACTTGCATGGCGCAATCGCTCACAAATTCGGTTCGTTGATCTGGGCTTCTGCCGAGCGGACAGTACTGCAAGCGAAAACGTCAACGCCCATCATTGTCTTTTTGCGCGAAGCGATAGAAGAGTACGTCGTTTTAGTCGACAAATACCCGTCAGTTTTTACTTTTTTGATTCAGAACCAGTTGTTTCAGTTCTCTGGGTCCGGTAGAGGTGGTGCGGCAGAAGAATTGCGAACCATTTCTATGATCATAGCGGAGCAATTCGAGCGACGCTTAGAGGACCTTAAGATGGATACCTCGACGGTTCAGCTGGCCGTAAGCTCGATCTTGGGTTCTGGACTTTCGGCCACGGGGTGGTGGCTTGAACAAGGCCGCGAGGAGGGTGTCGCCCGAGCAGTCATTGTGGATCACTTAGTCGAGACAACATGGGCAATAATTGCCGGTTCGGCTGAGCTTGTGGGGGTATCGATCGATCGGCGGCGCGTTTTCGATGATCCCGACTTCATGATTCGTTGCGTTGATCTATCCGATTACCGAAGGTGACCCTCAGGCGCAGTTCGACCGGACCGCCCGCACGGGCGGGTATGGCGGCGGCGTGGGATTGAACTCCTTGCGCAAGAGAAACAGATCAGACCGCTTGGGTGGCTGGAATCGGGTCCGCAAACCGTTGACGATCGCTAAAATTGGAGTGCTCTCCTTGCCTGTAGGGATGCTTGGCCCCGTACCGAGCGTCACGGGTTTGGGCCGCAGAGACCTTCTGTCTGGGTCGCCGACAGTGACCCTGGCGTCGAATCCCAAATCGGCTTTGGCTATCTGGGGATGCTCACCGATGTAGCCAGACTATTTGGACCAACGGTTCCTCGGATGGCGGCCGCGAGTTCTCCGACACCGACTGGCGTAGCACCGAGTGTGGTCTGCGGTGAGGTTCACGGTTGTCGGCGTTGTCGTGCTGTAACCGGACTGAACACCATTCCCGACGCAATCACCGCGATGGAACCGTTCCGCGTCGTCGCCCTCGCCGGCCTGGAGAACTCGCCCAGCTCGGGAAGGACGCTGCACCGTAGGCGGGCGGACATCCTCGCCTACTTCACGCACCGAGCGCCGAACGGGCCGACCGAAGCCATGAATGGAAGGCTCGAAGCGCTGCGCCGAACGCCCTCGGCTTCCGAAACCTCACCCACTACAGAATCCGATCACTGCTGCACTGCGGCAACCATACCCGAGCGCTCGATGAAACTAAAACCGGAAGCCGCTTCATTCGGCAGGTCCATAGTCCTCTACAACCCATGTATCGCCCGACTTCGTCACCGCTACTTTCAGAAGCGTTGGGAGATCGCTGGCCTGAGGATTCTGGACGTTTTGGGTTCTCTGGTTGGCGAACACTAAGACCGTATAGTTTTCAGCATCTACCCGGGTGACACTTGTCCCTAGCACACGACCGCTCGCCGACACTTGCGCTTGCTGCATGATTTGGGTAAGTGTTGGCTTCACCTCGTCGTACCGCTTCACCAAGGCTGGTGAGGCGTTCTCCTGGACTGATTGGAAGAATTTGTCAATTGACTGGTGATCATAGGTGAGCGACTTTTGAGCGTACTCCGAGGCGACCTCGGCGGCGTGGCCTCTCGCTGCCAACTCGTTTTCGGCACTCGTTTTCGCGTTGTTGATATCAGCGTAAAGGTAGGCAAAGGCACCAGCGACCATGGCTAAGGCCACGGTGAGTGCCGGGAGAGCCCGGCGTTTGACACGGTGACCCACCGAACGGTCCCCGCGGGGGCGATAGGCCCGTCTGAGTACATTCTCGCGGAGGCCACCTTTGCCCCTGCCCGCGTGAGCGGCAACATCGGACCTATTGGTCTCTTTTGCTGTCGCTTTCGCGGGAGTCTCAGGAGGGGTGGAACCCGACGGCAATTCAGGCTGTTCGCCGGCACCGATCGTCGATGCTTGCTCTCCAAGCTCGTCATAATCGTTCTCCGGAGTCGGATTTTGCTTCATGTGGTGGACCCTTACGTTACTACTCGGTACATGTCGATGGCGTTGCAATTTGCGGGGCTCAACATCCGCTTCAGTTCTCGGGTATTACCTCGAGGGGTAGGACCGCACGACCGGGGGCATGCTGCGGGAATGCTCGAGATAGTAGATCGCTGATCGAGGCGAAATCGATATAAGTATCGGAAATGCGCGCCGTTGATGGCTTGACTGCGCGCGTGATGGTGACGATCTCGGGCTGGAGTACCTGAATGTACCCACTGAGCTTCTCCACGAGCGTTAAGATTGGAGGCCACTTGTCATATGAACCGGTAGTGAAATTTATGAAGGCACGCTGGATTCTAGCCAGCCCATCCACGGCCGCAGGCGTCCTCACGGAGGCTGTACTTAGCACATCACCTGCATCGGCAGTAGACATCAGGCCGAGTATGAACTCTGCATTGTCAGCCGCAACCCGCAACGAGCCGTCGCGGGAGACGAACTCAGCCATTCGGAGAGACATGTCGCCGATCAATTGCAGATCAGCGTCGCGGCCGTTCACCGCTTCCGCGATGGTCGTGTTCAACTGGTCGATGGAGTCCGAGTCGAGCGCGTCGGCAACCTGAGCGAGCTTGGGAAGCACCTCGGGGATAGAGGTAGAGACATGGACTAGATCCTCGGGAATGACATCTCCGTTACGATACAAATCACCATCGTCGCTCTCCGGAACGAAATTGACGTACTGTTCACCAGCGATAGAAAGGTTCTGAATGTTTAACCGGCTATTCCGAGGAATTCCCTTGTCCGAATTGATCGACATGCGAATCTCTAATTTTCGAGCCGAGACGCCGATATGAGTGACTCGACCAACCGGAACTCCCCGTACCAAAACCGGTGATGTGTCCAATAATCCACCCGAAGCCGGAACGGAGACCATCAGGGTGTACTGAGAGTCCCAGGGCTTTACTTTTGCTATTCCAACCATGAGATATGCCCCACCTACGAGCAGGACCGCGATCAGAGCAACTACCGAGAGCGCAGATTTTCGGATCATGGCAACATTCCAATCGACCTCAGAACCATTATCACCGAGTCTGCACTACCGTATGCCATTTCGCGCCCATCAACGGAGAACTCCGACACGTTCATGCTCGGGGCACTCGCCAATGGGATAAGCTTGTCGCGCAACAGGTTTGTCGCGCTTCGGACCACTCTTTGTGAGGTGATGTCGGATGTTGATATCGACCGAATCACCGGCGTAATAGCTCCGATGCTTTGGGTCAGTCGCTCATACTCAGGATTGACGATGCGTCCGGTGCTCACTGAAAAACTCCTTAGATTCGCGATCAGCAAGGCAACTTCGACTAACGAGGTACCGAGCCCGGAGAAGTTGCGCCCACCCTTGTCGAGCATTCGGTCGATCCCGTTAGGGTCGTTCAGCACAGTCCGCAAGGTACGGTTCGTAGATTCTAGGATGCGGTCAAGCTGGCCCGTGTTGCGAGAGACGTCCGACAGGGTGCGCAGTGTGGTGTCGTAGAGTTCTCCGAACTCACGTTCATCCTGCGGAAAAGTTGCATTCAAAGTGCTGATGGCAGTGTGAATTTTATCCAACTCACCGCCCCCCAGAATGTTGGCCATTCCGCGCATCACATCCTCGACATTGGCAGCCGGCTCAGTTCTGCTCAACGGTATCACCGCCCCAGGCGCTAGCGCGTCGCCCGCCGCGGGGGTGGTCGTGATCGGCGGCAAGATTGCTACGTAGATTTCGCCTAGGAGGGTGTCTTGCCGCAGTTCGGCGCGCGACTGCGCAGACACGACAGCCGTATCATCTATGGCAGTCTGCACGACGGCCCGGCCGGCGTCGTACTGCACGTTGGTTACTGTGCCAACCCGCGCGCCCGCCGACAGGACCTTCGCTTGAGCAGGCAGGTTCAGAGCGCTCGTGAACTCGATGTCGACGCGATAGCTGTCATCCCCCAGCCTGGGCAACGTGGGGGGATTATCGGCGTCGATTCCGCATGAGCTGAGGAAGATAATCAGTGTGAGGAGTAGGCACGGACATCCCAGTCGTACCCAATGTCTCGACAACATCAGCGAACACCCCCCAGCAAGCCGCTGATTTGTGAAGCAGAAAGCAAAGCACCCGCATTGGGACCTGCATTACCGGAACAGACGTTCTGCGCTGTCGGGGCCCCACACTGATCGACGAGACTCTGCAACGGAATTGATCGCGAGAAGACTTTGACAATGGATTTCGCGTCGGGATACTCACCGATCAAATTTGCCATCCGGACGGCGAACGTTGCGACAACATCCGGTCTGTTCGCGGCATCCGCGACAAGGGGCACAGCTGTGTCGCCGATCTCAAAGATCGGGGGGCCTAAGTCGGACGCAAATCGTGACAGGATCGGTACGAAAATATCTGCGTATTCGACCGCTCCGCCGAATTCCTCCCCGAAGGCAATAATCACCTCGATCGCGTTGACGAAATTCGCGAGTAGCGCGGACACTTCTGCGCTGTTTTTTACAGGAACCTCGGTCAACGTCGCCAAGTTTTCGACTATTCGCCTGATTTGCCCGTCTCGCCGTGCGGGATCATCAATCAAGGATGCGGAATTCCTCAGAATGCTCGACACGCTGGTCTCCGTGCCCTGCATGTTCTGCGAAATCAGCTTGAGTGACTGAACGACTGCGTCTGTATTGGCGCCGTCATCCTTCAGTAGGTCATCGGATAGTTGATCGATTGAATCGAGTGTTTGGCTGATTCCCAACGGGGTTCTAGTCTTGGCGATCGGTATACAACTAGAACTGTCGTACTTTGCGCCGCCGCTATATGGCTCGGTGAACTCGACTTGCCGCTCGGTCACGATCGATGTTGACACGAGAGTGGCACCGACCTCAGCTGGCAGAACTAGGTTTTGGTCAACCTCCATGTCGACGCGTACGCTCTGAGGCGTCTCGTGGACGGCAACGACTTGGCCAACTTTTTTGCCTAGCATCGCAACGACGTTGCCCTCGTACAATCCTGATGTGTCTGTGAATTCCGCACACAGCGCTCGCGTACTGGTGCCGAACGGCGTGCTTCTTAGGATTAGCCCGGTCGCCACAGCGACGAGGACGAGGACGACCGCAGCCACTAGGCTCCATTTGCGGACTGGCCGTTTCAACATATCGCTCCCGGAGTTGGGATACACACCTGTATCATCTCACCGGTTTCCTGCGCGCTCTCGGTAGGCACGCCGAGTACGGTCTCGAGGCGTCGGGTGATCTCGTCGACCTGGTTCAGCGCATTGTAATAGTCTGGAAGTCGACCCTCGACTTTCGCCAGAAGCTCCTTGAACTCCTGTACAGAGGGCTCTATCCCTGCTTGATAGGCAACTAGCGGCCTGGTCAGCAAGGCAAATAATCTTTTAAGGTAATTGAACCCACTTTGAACGTTTTGAATATCAGGGCCGAGCGTGCTGGCGAGGAAGCTTAGCTGGCTCAGGAAGTCGGCGAGATCCTCTTTGCGGTCCGCCAGGGTCAGAAGGTATTCGTCGGAAAGTTCTACGGCCTGATCGAGCTGCTGATATTGCCCCTGCAGCAGGTCCATCAGTTGACTGGTGTTCCTCAACGCATCGGGGATGTAGGTGTTTCCGTCGGAGAACCCGTCTTGCAAGAGTTCAGCGGTCTTACGCAAGTCGACGCCACTGACATCTCGGAACACCGGTGTGGTCGTTTCCAAGGTGCTTGAAATGTCATATGCCGTTGTGGTGCGTACCAGTGGGATCGGATCAACTAGTTTCGTCTCGCCCATTCCAGGGTCGACGTCGAGCACACGGCCACCAATAGGGGTCGTGAGTTTGACGGATGTCGATGCCTCGGCGGTAACACGGACTCCGTTCTCGACTCCAAATTGCACGGTGATGTGCGTGCCGGTCAGTTGCACCGAACTCACTTTTCCTACGCGTGTGCCGGCGACACGCACTTGATCGCCAGGTTCCAGCCCTCCGGTGTTTCGCATCAATGCTGTGTATGTCGTTTGGTTCAGGGGGAATGCATACACCGCCACCGAGATGAGAAGACCAGTGGCCAAAACCAATGTGAAAGATACGGCGACTATCAGGTCGCGCCGCCGCCCGGGCTGGCGGCGCGGATGGGCCAATCTCGTGAGGCGCATCATTGGCACACCACCAGCCGCTGGCCGAGTAGTACCACTTCTGCCGTTGGGGGAAGTGGGCGCGCACCCGCCGAACATGCACTGCCCGATGCCCCAACGTCGCGCGTCGCTACCGAAACTGCGTCCAATAGCGGCTTGAGAAGAACGGCACCGTCGAGCATCTCCTCCCACCCGCCGTCACGTAGGAGCCGTTGGAAAATATCGTCGTAGCTGTTGTCATAAGTTCTGTCGAGTTGCTCGCCGAGAAGCACTGCCGGTGCCAGTGATACGTTTACTTCGCGAAGCGACTCCCGCAGCCGATCGCTTACCTTGCTGAAGGCGTCGACGATCGAGCCCAGCTTGTCGATCAGCTCAACCAATTCAGTCGAGCGTCCTCGAAGCTGCTCAGAGAGCGCGCCGAGGCTACTCACAATGTTGGTGATGATCGCAGAGCGTTGCTCACCATACTCCGTAAGATTGGCTATCTGCTCCACGACGGGTGCAATTCCGGCACCGTCACCCTGAGCGACGCGCAACAGATTGCTCTGGAGAGTGTTAATCTCCCTTGCGTTCAAGGTATCAAACACCGGTTTGAAGCCGTTGAAGAGGGTCGACACATCGAACGAGGGAATTGTATTTGACACAGGGATATCCTCTACTGACATTAAGGTTGATTCTGTTCCGTGTTCGGGCACGATAAGCTCGACGTATCGCTGGCCCAGAAGATTCTGGTACCTGATGGCGGCTTGCGTTCGCTCCGTGACCCATACGCCACCATTGAGTTGAAAGGAAACTTCGGCGAACGAACCAACGAGTTCGACCGCGGTCACGTAGCCGACCCTCACGCCCGCGAGTCGCACGCCATCTCGCTCCTTCAACCCTGACGCGTCGGTGAACACCGCGGTGTGTGAACTACTGGAACGATCCGAGCTAGGCTCAAGGATAGCCACAAGGACATACGAAAACGCAGCGATCACAGCAGCGAATACCACGATCTTAAACAGTGCGGGTCTAATTGATTTCACTAGCGAACTCCTGAGAGAGGTACCGCCACGGCTAGTGCCTGCTGAAAGACGGGAGAAGTCCGGATTATCGCCGCGACTTGCAATTGCACCCTGTCGTCGATGCGCGGAGTCGCCCTGTCGATTCGTTCGAGCAGTTCGGGAAGGGTGTCGATCGTGAGCGCTAGCCCCGAGGCCGAACGCGCCACCGGCGTCGCGAGATCAAGACCAACATCCAGCAACGAGTTCAGGGCTGGATAATTTTTGCTCAACAAGCCACCCAAACCACCAAACAGGACCTCCCCCGTATCAGTGAGGTTCCCTATCGAGCGGTCGACGTTGCTCGGCGTTCCGAAGAAGTCAGCGATATCGGCATTGACCACGAGGCCAGGTACAAACGGTTCGAGAAAGTCCGCAGCGCCCGACGAAAGATCCGCAGCGATTTTCAGGTCCTCACTCGCCGGCCGCTGCTGAACATCCCGCGTCAGCCGAGCCAACTCGAACATGACCCTCCCGGAATCAGCGACCGTTTGCGACTGGTCGACGACGAACTTGACTACAGCGTTGAACGCTGGGGTGTCCAGCGCCCCGACCAACTTGGCGATTTTTCTGACCAACGTGGACACCGACGTTTGATTCGATTGCTCCTTGCTGACGTATACGCTGCCATTTTTGGGGATACCTACGCCTCGACCGGCGTCTACAATTTCGAGCACTATGGGGCCGAGGCCGTTTGACGAGGTGTAGTTCACAGCTAAGTCGTCTCGCAGATCGAGTTTCGCGCCGACGGTGTTCGGGAAATCCAACTTGACGCTCGCTCCGTACTGTTTGTTGTCGATTGTGTCGACCGCACCCACGGTCGTTCCGAGATACTTGACCTCGGAACCGGCGCGTAACCCATCGCCGATCTCTTCGGCCTCAATTGTCACAGTCCACTGTTCTTCGTATTTGCCGGCAGCGTTTCCGGCAATGAAATACGCGATCACCGCGGCAATTAGGACGACCACTGACCCTCTCGCAAGTTGGTTGGTAGCCGACGGCGCGCGACCCGTAAGATCTCTATACATTGTCATTCTGACGTACTCCTACCCTGAGATTCTAACGCCGGAATCGAATCCCCACATCAGTAGCGTCAGAATCATGTCCTCCACCACAATAATAATGAGGCTCGCCCGGATCGCCCGGCCGGATGCACGGCCAACTCCCTCCGCTCCGCCCGTCGCATAATATCCCTGATAACTGTGCACAATGACGACCGATACCACGAAGACGACCACTTTAATAATCGAAAACAGAATGTCCTGAGGCACCAAGAACTGGCTAAAATAAAAATCGTACGTCCCCGTCGATTGACCGTGAACATATATGACGACAGCCTCGGCTGCCGCATACGCGAGGAGGAGAGTCATGATATACAGCGGAATGATGATGGTGACGGCAGCCAGAACGCGGGTACTGACCACAAACGGAATCGGTCGAACCGCCATTGACTCTAGGGCATCGATCTCTTCAGCAATGCGCATCGACCCTATTTCCGCAGTTAGGCGGCAGCCAGCCTGAGCGGCAAAGCCGATGCCAGCGATCATTGGCGCTAGCTCGCGCGTGTTGGCGTACGAAGAAAGGAATCCGGTGAGCGACCCCATCCCCACGAGATCTAGCGATGCGTAGCCCTGAATGCCAATCGAGGCACCGACCGCGAGACCTAGAATGACCAGGACGATCGCGGTTCCGCCACCGACAACAACAGCACCCCTCCCCCAGGCAAACTCTTCAACGTAAAGCATCGTCTGGCGTCGGTAAATAGACAGTGCATACCGCATACCCGCAGCGGTCTGCAACGCAAACGTGGTGACGTGACCGACCTGCTGCAAAAACTGCACAGGAGTATTCAGCGCGGCAGACAACGGACGGGTAAAGGAACTACGGTGAGTTGAAACCACTGTCTTCATAGGGTCTGTTTCTACCTTCACAGGGTCCGCCGCTATCCGATCGTTATCGGAGCGAACATCGTCGTCAGTTGCGTAATAACGAGATTAATGATGAAGCAAGTGATTACCCCCAGAACAACCGTCGCATTTACAGAGGTCGCCACGCCTTGGGGCCCGCCTTTGGTCGAGAGTCCCCGGTGACACGCGATCGCGACGACGACCAATCCGAAAATCAGCGACTTTACAATTGCAAGAATCAACTCTGTGACACTGGTGAACGACGCAAACGACGCCACATAGCTGCCTGGCGTGATGTCCTGAACGCTGACGCTGAGGGCGTACCCGGCGACCAGCCCGGTAACAATGATCAGCAAGCACAGCATCGGAGCTGTGATGAGCACCGAAACGAAGCGTGGTGCAACCATTCTGCGAATCGGATTTATTCCCATTGTCCGGAGAGCATCGATCTCCTCGCGGATCGTCCGGGCACCCAAGTCCGCCGCAATGGCTGAACCCGCAGCTCCGCCGAGAAGTAAAGCGGTGACTATCGGCGCTCCCTGCTGAATTATACCGAGACCTCCTGCGGCCCCCGCTATGGAAGTGGCACCTACTTGTTGAGTCAGACTGCCAACCTGAACCGACACGATGACACCGAACGGTACTGCCACAAGGATGGCTGGTAACGTCGTCACGCTGATAACGAACCATGTCTGAATGACGATCTCGCGGATCGGAAGTCGACCCGTAAAAAAATCCTGGACGGTCCACCGGATCGCGGACGCAGCGAGCACCGTGGTGCTGCCGACGGTAGCAAAACTGTCAGCAACGCGCGTTAAAGCCGAGGGTGCAGCGTTCACAGGTCCCTTAATAAGGTTGATCTCATCCGGTCGTTACAGAAGGTATCAGGTACTTGAGGTTTCAGGGCCAGTACTGCGGAATCGCTCTTCTTGCGCTGCGATAGCGGGCACTCTATCGGGCGCGGGCACCTGACAGGTCCCCGCGATAGACGATATGGAGGTCTTGGCTAAGGCGCGATACGGCCCCCGCACATGCATCGCTCCAGAATGCGCGACGTACACATGCCGTGGGTACCGGACTGACTATCGATCACGGCAGCTCGATACGCAGTGAAAGTTCCTTCCTTGCCAGAATGCACCACACCGACGACTCGATCGGGAGACGCCGTTTTGACGCAACAGTCAGTCGAACGAATGACTGTTGCGGGAACCGACGCACCTGCGTGCGCGTCCAACCAGACATGGACGACGACGAACGCGCAGCCATCCGAGCAGAAGGCCACGACCCCGACCATCCGACTGTCCTTCATGCCCTGGGCCAGGCCAAACGCAGCCTGCACCTGGACCTTCACCGCAAACGACCTCGACGGCCGCCACCTGCTTCACTGAACGGGCTCACCAGCGTATTCGACAGTCGAACTTTTGTACTGCTTATCTGCTTAAGCCCGAATGCACCGATCAACTGATGGCGTCGCTGTGAGTTTGGTTGTGCGGCTTCGAGTGGAGTGCGGGCGTGGGTGATCGTCCGACCTCTCGTGCCGGGTTGTTCCACTGGGTCTTTCGCGTCGAGG
>NZ_JABFAO010000079.1 GCF_017168235.1 Rhodococcus sp. KRD197 | reverse complement strand
GTGGCAACGGCGGAGGCGGTGGCGGTGGCGGTGGCCGGGCTGCTGGTGACCGGGCCGCTGATCAACGCACGGCCGGTGACCGCGCGGGTGGCCCGCCGACACCCGACGACCCGCGCTGGCCGTTCCACCTCGACTGGACCGGCCCCATCAGCCGCCACCTCGCCGAACTACTCACCTGCGACGCCGACCTCACACCCGTCATCGTCGACGCACACGGCGTCCCACTCGCATTCGGACGCACCATCCGACTCGCCACACCAGCCCAACGCGACGCCGTCACCATCCGCGACCACTGCTGCGTCATGTGCGGGCGCCCAGCGCAATGGTGCGAAGTCCATCACATAACGTATTGGCAGAACGGCGGCGCGACAGACCTGAACAACCTCGCCCTGCTCTGCAGCGAATGCCACCGGCAGATCCACAACACCGACTGGCAACTCGCGATGGGAGAAGACGGCCACCCGCAGGTCATCCCACCCGCCGAAACCGACCC
>NZ_JABFAO010000078.1 GCF_017168235.1 Rhodococcus sp. KRD197 | reverse complement strand
CGACACCGGTGTCCTCAAGGGCCGGACCCGCAGGGCGTTGGATTCGACCGTCCTCAACGACGCGGTCGCCACCCAGGACACCGTCACCCAGCTGGTCGCCGCGATCCGCCGGGTCGCCGCCATTGTCCCCGGCGGCGGAGAGGTCGTGGAAAGGCTGGGCACCGCCACCGACTACTCCAAGCCCGGCAAACCCGACATCGCGTGGGACGACAAGCCCGCCCGCGAACAGCTGGTCGATGCCCTGGTCCGCGACGCGGTGGCGGTCGTGGCCGCATTGACCGGGCCGGGCACCGAACAGCCGGATGCGGGCTCACCCGCAGGTCAGGCGTTGGCACTGCTGGCACTGGTCGCCGGCCAGGACGTCGAATGGATCGACACCGACGGCTCGGGCGACGGACATGGTGGGGGTCGGTGGCGGATCGCCCGCAACGTCGCCGCGGACCGGGTGATTTCCACCGTCGACACCGAGACCCGGCACGCCCACAAGACCCGTTCACGCCGTCAGGACGGATACAAGGGACACATCAACGCCGAACCCGACACCGGGTTGATCACCGCCGCGACCCTAACGAAAGCCGCAGGCCCGGGCAGTGGCGACGCGGAGGTCGGCCGCGAGTTGATCGCCGCCGATGACACCCTCGACGGCCCGGCGCAGGTGCTCGGCGATTCCGCCTACGGCAGCGGCCAGATGCTCGACGACATCGCCGACGCCGGTCACGATCCGGTGATCAAACCCAAACCCGTCCCTACCCCGCCGGGCCTTGCGAACCCGTTCACCGCCGACGAGTTCACCGTCGATCACGACGAGCAGCGTGTGACCTGCCCGAACGGGGTGAGCGCCTCGTTCGCGAACAAGTCTCGCACCGCGAAATTCAGGAAAGCCTGCACCACATGTCCTTTCCGGTCCAGGTGCACCACCTCGCCCGCCGGCCGCACCGTCCAGATCGGGGAACACGACCGGCGGGTGCGTGAGCACCGGGCACGCTGGGCAAACGATGAGCAGATGCGCGGGGACTACCGGCAGCATCGTCCGATGATCGAACGGTCCATTGCATGGATGACCCGCGGGGCGCGGACCCTGCGCTACCGCGGTGTCGTCAAGAACGATGCGTGGTGGAATCTGCGGGCCGCGTCGGTGAACCTGCAGCGGCTCACCGCCCTCGGGTTGGGCGTCGAGGACGGGGTCTGGGCCCTTGGATAGGCGGTGGGTGAGCCCCGCACCCGGCCGGGGTGCTTCCGCAGTACTCGTGGCCCCGGATTTCCTGCCTTCGACGGGAAATCCGG
>NZ_JABFAO010000077.1 GCF_017168235.1 Rhodococcus sp. KRD197 | reverse complement strand
TGTTCAAAACCGACACGCCGAAATGTGTCCCTACGACGAGTTGTGACACACTCGACCCTGTGGGAGAACTTCTGGGCTACGCGAGGGTGTCGACGACCGATCAGAGCGCCGACGCGCAGAGCGAAGCTTTGAGCGCTGCCGGGTGTTCGAGAGTGTGGACGGAAACTGCGTCGGGTGCGACGACGTCTCGGCCGCAGCTGTCGGATCTGTTCTCGCATCTGCGGCGCGGCGACACGTTGGTCGTGTGGCGACTCGACCGTCTCGGGCGATCACTCCCCCATCTCCTCGAAACGGTCGAGCAGCTCGACGTCGATGGCGTCGGATTCCGCTCGCTGACCGAAGCGATCGACACGACCACCTCCGGCGGAAAGCTGATCTACTCCATCTTCGGAGCGTTGGCGGAATTCGAACGCAACCTCATCCGCGAACGCACCAACCTCGGACTGGCGGTGGCACGCGCCCAAGGGCGACTCGGTGGCCGACCACCGGCGATGTCCGGGACGCAAATCAAACAAGCGAAGCGAATGCGCACCGGCGGAATGTCACTCACCGACATCCGAGAAGTGCTCGGAGTGTCGCGATCGACGCTGTACCGGCACTTGAAAT
>NZ_JABFAO010000076.1 GCF_017168235.1 Rhodococcus sp. KRD197 | reverse complement strand
ATGCTTGGCCGCTCCGATCGATGGAATAACCACCACCCCAGCATTTTTCAACGTATCGATGAGTTCGGGACGCGGCGCCAGAGCGAACGACGCCACTCGAACCTTCTCACGGATCAGTAGACTCACGCGCTCTGCGGCATCGGCTGCATCGGCGCGGATGTTGACCCCGAACGGTCGGTCGGTGGCGGCCTTGGTCTTCGCGATCGCGGTGGCCAGCTCAGGGTAGGTCATCGTCGCCGACGCCAGTATCCCGAGACCTCCGGCGTTCGAGGTCGCCGCCACGAGACGTGGCCCCGCGACCCATCCCATTCCGGTCTGCACGATCGGGTGCTCGACGCCGACCAGTTCCGTGAAACGCGTACTGAGCATTCTCACTTCGCCGGGACCTCCTTCTCGCGCAGTCCTCGCGGATCGATGGCATTGCGGATCAAGTTCAGTTCGTCCTCGCCGGGAATCCGCGTCTGCGTCACGGACGAGATGTCGAGTTCGAAGCCGGTGGCAGCACCAACCTCGTCCGCGGTCACACCGGGGTGCACCGAGACCAACCGCATCGTGTTGCCTGCGCCCGAGAAGTCGAGCACTGCGAGATTGCTGACGACTCGGTGGATGTCGAGAAACCGTCCCGCGGGATTTCCCTCGACCTTGTCGTAACCGACCCCGGACACCATGTCGACGGCGTCGACGAAGACCCGAGTCGAGTGGCGCGGAACCCAGTAGCTCGTGCGGTGGTTGATGGTGTTTCCCGGCCCACCTCGAACGCCGAACATCTGGCGCGTCGGCTTGGCGTGGTTGCCGAGGCAGGAAATGTTCTGATTGCCGTGACGATCGAGCTGATTGGCACCCATCACCACGTGACGCCGCCCCGAGGCGACGACGTCGAAGACCGCGCGATACGGAATCCACCCTTCGATGGGTGCGGAGGCCCCGAGGGCAGGGGTGTCGGCCAGCAGGTACGCCTCACCGTCCGAAAGCAGCAGATCGGGTTCGGTGGTCAACCGCGCCAGTCGGGCACCGATACTCGGCATGAGCCCCATGGGGCTGGCCATTATCTCGCCAGCGCCGCTGAACAGGTCCGCGCAGGCGGTCGCGCAGATCTCCGCACGTGTCACGTGCTCGGTGGTCATGCGTCGACATCCTGTCGGTCGGTCCCGGACACGTAGTTCTCGTAGAATTTCGCCCATTCGGCATCATCGGCTGCGGCGGCGACATAGGACTTCTGGAAGGCTTCGTCGCGATCGTAATCCGGTACGCACGAGGTGAAGTGCGCGCCTCCGGGCGCCGCGATCACTGCATCGACCATCATCCGATTGGTCAGCATCGCTTGCGGCGGTGCCGCAGCGACGAGTTCGGCTGTCGGCACGATCCTCTCGCAGGTCAGATAACGGCGTGTCGCGGCACGCAGATAGAGATCGTCGAAATACGGATCCGGCCCCAGATACACTCCGTTGCCGCTCGCGTCCGCCAGGTTCAGATGCACGAACGCAGCATCGAGTGTCAATGCGGGCATTGCTACGAGCTCCTCGAACTGGTCGGTCCCCGGTATCGGATAGGGCGATCTGATGGTGCGCAGTTCCGGGTAGTAGGTCATCACGTCGGATCCGATGCCTGCGCGTATCGGCAGAAACGGCAGACGCGCCGCTGCCGCCTGCAGGCCTGCGTTCAACATGCCCTCGTCCACCTCGCGTACCTCGATGGATCCGGTCGTCCGTGCACGCGAGAACCATGGGTCGTACGGGATCGAGTCCAATGACACGAACCCGTATACGACGCGTCGCACTTTCCCTGCCGCGCAGAGTAGTCCGATATCGGGACCGCCGTACGAGACGACTGTGAGCTCGCGCAGCGGTGATCGCAGCAGCGCGCGCACTGCTGCCATGGGCTTGCGCCGAGATCCCCACCCGCCGATGCCGATGGTCATACCGTCGGTCAGCTCGCTTACTACAGCATCGAGAGTGCTGGTCTTGTCGCGCCGCTCCGGTGCCGTCATGCGTGGCCGCCCTTTCCTCGGTGGTCCTGGTGTTCGCTGGTGCGAAAGTTGTTGTCGAGCGAGCTACGACGGGCTTCGTCGGCCGCACCCGACAGATTGAGCTCGAATGTGAAGCCTTGTTCGAAGCGGTAGCTGCGATGCACCGGCTGGATGTCGATGCCGTTCAACGCTTCCTTGGCCGCTCGGATGACACGGGTGTCCTTCGCTGCGATATCACGGGCTACTCGCAGAGCGGACTCGTCCAACTCTGCGCGCGGTACCACTTCGTATACGGATCCGAAATGCTCGAGCGCCTTCGCGTCGATCCGACGCGCCGTGTAGTAGAGCGTGCGCATCAAGTGCTGGGGTACCAGACGAGAGAGATGTGTCGCAGCTCCCAGCGCCCCACGGTCGACCTCGGGAACGCCGAATGTTGCGTCGTCCGAGGCAACTACCACGTCCGCGTTTCCCACGAGTCCGATTCCTCCACCGAGGCAGAAGCCCTGTACCGCCGCGATGACCGGGACTTCGCAGTCGTACACCGCCGAGAAAGCGGCGGCACATCCCTTGTTTGCACCGATGAGATGCTCGTAGCCCGAGTAGTTTTCGATCTCCTTGATGTCGACTCCTGCACAGAAGCCGCGATTCTCGGCCCGCAGCACAACGACCCGGGTTGCCGGATTCGCGCCGGCTCTCGTCACCGCCTCGGCGAGGTCGAACCAACCTTGGACTGGAAGTGCATTCACCGGCGGGTAGTCGATGGAGACGGTGACGATTCCGGGTTCCGGCTCGCTGGAAATGACTGGCACGATCGAATCCTCACTATTGCCGTACAAAGCAAGCATGTGCTTGGTAAGTTAGCACAGTCGACGGGCCAGTTCACGAGGTTCGTCGATCCCGAATTCGAGCGGAGGCACAGGTGAACACTGGTCGAGATACGCCGGTCGCCTTGATCACTGGCGGTGTGCGCGGCGTCGGCGCCGGCCTGTCACGAGCTTTTCTACGAGCTGGATACATCGTTGTCGCGTGCGCCCGGCGTGACGCGGACGCACCGATCACCGAGGGCGATGCGACCGCGCAGTACCTCCCCTGCGACGTGCGCAGGGAGGATCAGGTCGCCGCACTGGTAGCTGACGTCGTCGACCGATACGGTCGCCTCGACGCCGTCGTCAACAATGCCGGCGGTGCGCCGTTCGCGATGGCCGCAGACGCAAGCGCCGAATTCCACCGCAAAGTCGTCGAGCTGAACCTGCTGGCGCCGCTGATCGTCGCTCGGGAGGCGAATGCGGTTATGCAACAACAGCCGCAGGGCGGCTCGATCACGATGATCAGCAGCGTCAGCGCACGCCGGCCTTCCCCCGGCACGGCTGCATACGGCGCCGCGAAAGCTGGATTGGACAGCCTCACGACATCGTTGGCCGTCGAGTGGGCGCCGAAAGTTCGGGTCAATGGGGTGACCGTGGGGATGGTGGCGACGGAACTGAGCCATCTGCACTACGGGGACGCCGACGGCGTCGCTGCAGTGGAACGCACTGTTCCACTGGGACGACTCGCGACGCCGGCGGACATCGGTGCCTGCGCTGTTTTCCTCGCCTCGTCGGCCGCTTCCTACGTCAGCGGGTCGATGCTGGCGGTTCACGGCGGCGGCGAGCGTCCCGCATTCCTCGATGCCGCAACACCAACCGATAGAGAAGGAAACCGTTCATGACAGATCTGTGCAAAGGCCGCGTCGTCGTCGTCACCGGGGCAGGACGCGGCATCGGCCGTGCGCATGCGCTCGCGTTCGCCGCAGAGGGGGCGAGTGTGGTGGTCAACGATGTCGGTGTCGCAATCGACGGTTCGAACGCCTCCGCCGGCCCAGCGCAGGATGTGGTCGACGAGATTGTCGCAATGGGAGGGCGCGCGGTGGCCAACACCGACGACGTAGCCGACTGGGCGGGCGCGGGGCGGCTGATCGACACGGCGCTTTCGGAGTTCGGGTCACTGGACGTACTGGTCAACAATGCCGGGTTTCTGCGTGACCGAATGCTTGCCAATCTGGCCGAGGACGAATGGGACGCCGTCATCCGCGTCCACCTCAAGGGACATTTCGCCCCGCTGCGTCATGCCGTCGCCTACTGGCGCGCTGAACACAAGGCCGGTCGTGCGGTAGATGCACGCATCGTCAACACCAGTTCGGGTGCTGGTTTGCAGGGAAGTGTCGGTCAGGGCAACTACGCGGCGGCGAAGGCGGGAATCGCTGGCTTGACGCTGGTCGCGGCAAGCGAATTCGCGAGCTACGGCGTCACGGTCAACGCCATCGCCCCCGCTGCGCGGACCCGAATGACCGAGAACGCGTTCGCCGAGGACATGGCTGCGCCCGCCGACGGTTTCGATGCGATGGCGCCCGAGAACATTTCACCGCTCGTCGTCTGGCTCGGCAGCACACAGTCGGCCGCGGTCACCGGTCGAGTCTTCGAAGTGGAAGGGGGCGTCATCGGCGTGGCGCAGGGGTGGCGGCACGGCCCGTCCGTCGACAACGGATCCCGATGGGAGCCGTCCGACGTCGGCGCCGCAGTTGAGAAGTTGCTGGCGTCGGCCGAGACTCCGGTGCCGGTCTACGGAGCTCGGTGAGCGGTCAGGCTCGCTGACTGGACACCGAGACGACCTCGCCGGTGAGGTAGGTCGAGTAGTCACTCGCCAGAAATGCGATGGTGGTGGCAATTTCCCACGGCTCTGCGGCTCGACCGAAGGCTTCGTCGGATGCCAGTCGATCGAGGAGTTCGGTCGAGGTGACCTTCGCCAGGAACGCGTGGTTGGCGATGCTGGGGGCGACGGCGTTGATGCGGACGCCGTAGGCGGCTGCCTCGATCGCGCTGCAGCGAGTCAGTGCCATGACCCCGGCTTTCGCCGCGGCGTAGTGCGCCTGTCCGTGTTGTGCTCGCCAGCCGAGGACGCTCGCATTGTTGACGATGACGCCGCCGTGCTCGACGTCGCGGAAGTAGTTCAATGCCGCTCGCGTGCACCGAAACGTGCTGCCCAGCGTCACGTCGAGGACCCTCGACCATTGATCGTCGGTCATGTCTGCAACGGGGGTCTCGCCGCCGAGCCCGGCGTTGTTCACCAGAACGTCGATGCGGCCGAGGGTTGATACCGCGTACGCGATCAACGCATCGACCTGCGCGGTGTCGGTGACGTCGCAGGTGATCGCCGAAACCTTCCCCAACCCGAGCGCCTCGAGCTCCTCGCGTGTCGCCTCGAGCCGACGGGCGTGGACATCGGAGATGACGACGTCGGCTCCTTCGGCGAGGGCACGACGCGCGGTCGCACTGCCTATGCCTGTTCCCGCGGCCGCGGTCACGACGACGACGCGTCCGGTGAGCAGTCCGTGACCGGGGGTCTCCGCCGGGGCGACGGACAGCGGTGTCCTCGCGGACGAGTTTGTGGTCGAGGGCTGAGGGTCGGAGCTTCGGGCTGTCATGGGCGTGCCTCTCGTGGGAGTCCGAGCACTCGCTCGGAGATGATGTTGCGCTGGATTTCGTTCGAACCGCCGTAGATGGTGTCGGCGCGGGTGAACAGGAACAGGCGCTGCCACTCGTCGAGTTCACCGTCGGGGGCCAACATCGACGGTGCGCCGACGACATCCATCGCCAACTCCCCCAGTCCCCGGTGCCAGTTCGCCCACAACAGTTTCGAGATGGAGTCTTCACCTTGGGTACCGGTTCCACCGAGCGTGGTCAGCGCATAGGCACGCATCACGCGCAATCCCATCCACGCGCGTGTCAACTTCTCGCGCACGAGCGGATCCTCGATGCTCCCGTTGCTGCGAGCAACTGCGATGACGCCGTCCAGCTCGCGCGCAAAACCGACCTGCTGCCCCAGCGTCGACACGCCCCGCTCGAAACCCAAGGTCCCCATCGCGATCGACCAACCCCGGCCGGGTTCGCCGACGACCAGGTCGGCGGCGGTACGCGCACCGTCGAAGTACACCTCGTTGAATTCGGAGGTGCCGGTCAACTGGGTGATCGGACGGACCGTGATGGCGTCCTGGTTCATCGGAACGAGCAGATACGACAGCCCAGCGTGACGTGTCGATCCTCGCTCGGTGCGGGCTATTACGAACGCCCAGTCAGCTAGGTGCGCCAGCGATGTCCAGATCTTCTGCCCGGTGATCACCCACTCGTCACCGTCGAGCACTGCCGAAGTCGACACTGCGGCCAGATCCGAACCCGCTCCGGGCTCGGAGTAGCCCTGACACCACAGTTCACCGACCGAGATGATGCCCGGCAGGAACCGTGTGCGCTGTTCCGGCGTTCCGAAGGCGATCAGTGTCGGACCGAGCAGTTCCTCGCCGATGTGACCGACCCGTGCCGGGGCATCGGCGCGGGCGTACTCCTCGTGAAAGACGACCTGGTGCGAGAGCGGGGCACCGCGGCCGCCGAATTCCACCGGCCAACCGAGGCAGGTCCATCCGGCAGCGGCGAGATGGCGATCCCACTCGAGCCGTTCCTCGAATGCCTCGTGTTCTCGCCCCGGGCCGCCCAGTCCTTTCAGGGCAGCAAATCGCCCGGTGAGGTTATCGCCCAGCCATTGTCGGATCTGGATGCGAAAGCGCTCGCCGTCGTCATCTTCGGAGTAATCGACTCTTCCCTCTTCACGGGCCATTCAGGTACGTTAACAAACCAAGCCCTTGCTCAGCTAGGAGTTGCACGTGACCGACGAGATGCAGACGACGCCCGAGGCGTTGACGCGTGCCGCCGAAACCTACGGCGATACGGTGGCGATCGTCGACGGCGCAACGCAGATCTCGTTCGCCGAGTTACGCCGCCGGGTCGTCGAGGTGGCACGGGCGTTCGTCTCTCTCGGAGTCGAGGCAGGAGACAACGTCGCCGTCTGGGCCCCCAATAGCCACTACTGGATCGTCTGCGCACTGGCCGCTCACCATGCAGGAGGACGAGTGGTGCCGATCAACACTCGCTACACCTCCGCGGAGGCAGCGGACATTCTCGAGCGAACCCGAGCTCGAATTCTCGTCGTACCGCAGTTGTTTCTGGGCATCGACCGAGCCGCGGAGCTCGACCGGTCCAAGTTCGCCTCGCTACGCGCCGTGGTCACCGTTCCCCCGTACGCGAGCGGCGAATCAGAAGCATTGCACGGCAGTGACAACTACACGTGGGTGGACCTTCTCGCGCTGGCGGCCCGCACACCGCAATCGGTGATCGAGCAACGCACCGGCGACCTCGACGGCGAATCCGTCAGCGACATATTGTTCACCTCGGGCACCACCGGCCGAAGCAAAGGCGCCATGAGCTCGCATCGACAATCGCTGTCGGTGGCCCGCGCGTGGGCCGAGTGCACCGGCCTGCGCCACGACGACCGATACCTGATCGTCAACCCGTTCTTTCACAGCTTCGGATTCAAAGCCGGGGTTCTGGCCGCTCTCTCGGTCGGCGCAACGGTCTACCCTCTTGCCGTCTACGACCCCGAGACTGCGATGCGCATGGTCGACCACCATCGGATCACCGTCCTGCCCGGTGCCCCGACGATCTACCGGACCATTCTCGACCACCCCGCACGGGATCAATTCGACCTGTCGTCACTTCGGCTGGCAGTTACCGGCGCAGCAGTGGTTCCGGTGACGCTCATCGAGCAGATGCGTCAGGAGTTGACCATCGACACGGTCCTCACGGCATACGGCCTCACCGAAGCGGTAGTAGCCACGATGTGCCGCCCGGGTGACGATGCCGCCACCGTCTCGGCCACGTCGGGTCGTGCCGCGGCCGGGTTCGAGGTGAAGATCGGAGCGCGCGGGGAGGTCCTGCTCCGCGGTCCGAACGTGATGCTCGGTTACCTCGACGATCCCAAGTCGACCAGCGAGGCAATCGACGCGGAAGGCTGGCTGCACACCGGCGACATCGGTTCGCTCGACAACCGCGGCTACCTGACGATCACCGACCGGTTGAAGGACATGTTCATCTCGGGCGGGTTCAACGTCTATCCCGCCGAGGTCGAACAGGTGATGCTCGCATGTTCCGAGGTCGCCGACGCCGCCGTGGTGGGTCGGCCGGACGCACGACTCGGGGAGGTCGGCGTGGCCTTCGTAGTTCCCAAAGCCGGTTCGACGCCCGATCCGGCCGCGCTCATCGAGCACTGCCGCAATCGCCTCGCCGGCTTCAAAGTTCCGAAAGAAGTCTTACTGCGCGAAGAACTGCCCCGCAACGCGGGCGGAAAGGTATTGAAACGTGTACTGCGCGAGGAGTTCGTATGAACAGTGAGACCGGAGGCACCGGGTCGGAAGATTCGGACGTGGTGCTGTACGAGGTTCGTGGCAGCGTCGCGGTCGTGACGATGAACCGGCCGGAATATCGGAACGCGCAGAACTCGGTGATGACCTATGCCCTCGACGCCGCGTTCGTCCGTGCCGTGGAGGACGACGAGGTCAAGGTGATCCTGCTGAATGGGAACGGCCGACATTTCTCTGCCGGACACGACATCGGTACACCGGGCCGAGACGTGGACGCGGAATACGAGAACAGGGCTGTGCTGTGGTGGGACCACGTACGCAAAACCGGTGGCGACCAACGGTTCGCGCGCGAGATGGAGGTCTACCTGGGGATGTGCCGACGGTGGCGCGAGATCCCCAAACCGACCATCGCGGTAGTGCACGGCGCCTGCATCGCCGGCGGACTGATGCTGTCCTGGGTCTGCGACATGATCGTTGCCAGTGAAGACGCATTCTTCTCGGATCCAGTTGTGCGCATGGGCATCCCGGGCGTCGAGTACTTCGCACACCCCTGGGTGCTCGGCCCGCGGCGCGCCAAGGAGATACTCTTCACCGGCCAACGGTTCACCGCTGCAGAGGCTTTGGACTGGGGAATGCTCAATCGAGTGGTACCGCGCGAGAACCTCGAATCCGAGGCGTTCGCATTGGCAGAGCAGATCGCGTCCATGCCGTCCTTCGGACTGGCCTTGACCAAGAAGGCCGTCAACCAATGCGAGGATTTGATGGGCATGAGATCCGGCATGGACTCGGTGTTCGGCCTTCACCACTTCGCCCATTCCCACAACGCCGAGGTGGCAAGCGATTCCCTCGGCGGAATGGATGCGCGGTCGATGAAGACCTCCGCCGAGCAGGCGTCGAACACAGGTAGGGGCTGACCGATCATGGATCTCGATCTCGATGCATCGACCGTGACGTTCCGCGACGAGGCTCGCGATTTTCTTCGCGCGAACGTACCGAGCGATCCCCTGCCCTCCTTCGACACCGCGGCAGGATTCGAAGCTCATCGACAATGGGAACGCGTACTCGCCGAGCACAGATACTCCGCGGTCTCGTGGCCGCGTGAGCTCGGGGGTCGCGATGCGTCCATGTTGGAGTGGGTGGTCTTCGAGGAGGAGTACTACGCCGCCGGCGCTCCCGCACGGGTGAGCCAGAACGGGATCTTTCTGCTGGCACCGACGCTGTTCGCACACGGAACGGAAGAACAGCGTCGGCGAATACTCCCCCGCATGGCGCAGGCCGATGACATCTGGGCCCAGGCATGGTCCGAACCCGAGGCGGGCAGCGACCTCGCCGGGATCAAATCCTCCGCCCGCCGCACCGACGGGGGGTGGATCCTCGACGGCCAAAAGACCTGGAGCTCACGAGCCAGCTTCGCCGACTGCGCCTTCGGGTTGTTCCGATCCGACCCTGAAGCCGAGCGCCATCGCGGCTTGACGTACTTCATGTTCCCGCTCGACGCGGAGGGTGTCACGGTGCGCCCGATCGCACAGCTCGACGGCGAACCGGGATTTGCCGAAATCTTTCTCGAAGGAGTATTCGTCCCCGACCACGACGTGATCGGTCCGCCCGACGAAGGGTGGAAAGTCGCGATGAGTACGTCGAGCAACGAACGCGGTATGTCACTTCGTAGCCCCGGCAGATTCGTCACTGCCGCGGCCGAACTCGTCACGCTGTTCAGAGAACACTGCGACCCGTCCGACACAGCACTGGGTGACCGCGTGGTGGACGCGTGGATCGGGGCACAGTCGTACCGGTTGCACACCTACGGCACCGTGACCCGGTTGACCGAGGGCGGTTCCCTCGGTGCGGAATCGTCGGTGACCAAGGTGTTCTGGTCCGAATTGGATGTGGCGCTGCACGAGACTGCGCTGGATGTACTCGGCAGCGGCGCCGAACTCTCCGGCCGGTGGACCGACGGGTACCTTTTCTCACTATCGGGCCCGATCTATGCCGGTACCAACGAAATTCAACGCAACGTGATCGCCGAGCGGCTCCTCGGCCTCCCCAAAGGAGATCGATGAGATTTGCACTCGACACCTCTCGACTGGACTTCGGGGCCAGCATCGACGCGATGCTGGCCGCCGCGGACGTTCCCGGAATCAGCCGCGCCCTGGCCGCAGGTGACGTCGAACCGACTCGGACACTGTGGAAGTCGCTGGGAGACATCGGAGTCACGGGTCTGCTGATCGATGCAGAGTTCGGCGGTCTCGACGCCGAACCATTGGACCTGGTGGTCGCCCTCGAACGAATGGGCAAATGGGGTGTACCCGGACCCGTCGTCGAATCGATCGCAGCGGCACCCGCCCTCCTCGGGTGGACGAACCGCACGGGCAACGACTGCACCGGGCAGGGGCTCACGGAGGAGTGGCTCACCGGCCTCGCCTCCGGTGATCTCGTCGCAACGGTCGCCATCGAGCCGCACGCCCCCTACGTGCTGGACCCACACGTGGCCGGTCTTTCACTTCTGGTCAGGGAAGGCGCGATGTCGACGGCAACAGTTACTGGAACGCACCGATCGGTCGATCCGTCACGCACTCTCGGCATTGTCGAACCCGGTACAGCTGTCACGGGCGCTGACGCGGCGGTCCAGGAGGGGGTGCGGGAGGCGGAGTTGCGCGCCACACTTGGGTGCGCCGCGCAGCTTCTCGGCGCCGGCCGGTCGCTGCTGACCCGGACAGTGGACTATGCCAAGGTTCGCCAGCAGTTCGGGCGGCCCATCGGGTCCTATCAGGCGATCAAGCATCAACTCGCCGACGTGATGGTCGAGCTCGAGCTCGCCGCGCCGCTTCTGTACAACGCCGCACTTTCTCTCGCGGCGCACCCGGATATTGCTCGCCGGGACGTCTCCGCAGCAAAGGTCGCGTGCGGGGACGCCGCATACCGCGCCAGCCGAACCGCCCTGCAGGTGCACGGCGCGATCGGTTACACCGCGGAGTTCGACCTGTCGCTCTGGATCACCAAGGTTCGAGCTCTGCAATCTTCTTGGGGCACCGCGTCAGTACACCGCAGGCGAATTCTGGAGGTCCTGTGATCGTGCTGAACGACGATCAGCAGATGCTCGCCGATGCACTCCGGACGATGCTGTCCAGAAAGTGCCCGCCATCGGCCGTGCGTGCGGCCATGTCGTCTGCAGATGGATTCGACCGCGATCTGTGGACAGCCCTGTGCGAGCAGATCGGTGCCGGAGGCATCTCGCTTCCCGAGGCCCACGGAGGGCAAGGCGGCGGACCGGTCGAGGCCATGATCGTCGCCGAAGAACTCGGCAGAGTTCTCGCGCCCTCCCCCGCTCTCGGATCATCGGGGATGGCCGCCGCACTGTTGAACGCCGCGAACGACGGTGATGCCAAGGACCGGCTGCTTCCGCGGATCGCGGCAGGGGCGATGATCGTGTCGGTGTGCGCCGCGGACGCACAGGGCAGGTGGTTGGGCGCCGACCCGGCGGTTTCGGCCGTCCGATCCGGTGCGGTCACCCCGCAGGGCGAGGCAGCATCCACCCCAGGCTGGCTCCTGACGGGCGATTCCCACTTCGTTCTCGACGCTGGGGTCGCCGACGTGTTCCTGGTCGTCACAGTGGCCGAGGACGGTGCCGGCATCTTCGAGGTGGACGCCCGATCACCCGGTGTGCACTGCGATGACGGATCTGCGATGGACCCGGGCAGGGCGCTGCACCGGGTCCGATTCGACGGCGCGGAGGCCCGAAGGTTGAGGGTGCAGAACGCCGAGGGTGCGCTCACCGAAGCCCTCGACCGGGCGATGATCCTCCTGGCGGGCGAGCAAGTCGGTGCTGCCGCACGCTGCCTCGAGCTCACTGTCGAGTACACCACCCAACGTGTCCAGTTCGGCCGCCCGATCGGCAGCTTCCAAGCTCTCAAACACCGGATGGCCGACTTGCACGTCCTCGTCCAGTCAGCAAGAGCGGTCGCGTATGCAGCAGCGGCATCCACCACGCACGATGGACTGCACACAGATGCAGCGCTCGCCCACACCTACTGCTCGGAGGTCTTCGAATCCGTTGCGGCGGAGTGTGTTCAACTACACGGCGGAATTGCCATCACGTGGGAACACGTCATGCAGTTGTACTTCAAGCGCTCGCATTCGAGCTCCGGGCTGTTCGGCCGGCCACGCGTGCACCGAACGACGCTCGAACACGCGGCAGGAACAGCCGTCGGCGATCCGCCCTCCCCAACCTAACGCTCGAGCAGGATAGGTGGATAATTCGATCATGGCTTCTTCATCGAGATCGCCTCGGGCTCGATCGACCGAAAAAAACGCCCAGGGCTCCGAACGGCGCCGAGCGCTGGTTCAGATCGCCGCCGAGTTGTTCGCAGAGCGCGGCTTCCGCTCGACAACGGTGCGCGAAATCGGCGATGCCGCAGGCGTTTTGTCCGGCAGCCTCTACCATCACTTCGATTCCAAGGAGACCATCCTGGAAGAGATTCTGTCGAGCTATCTCGACAACCTGATGGCAACGCATACCGAGATCGTAGGTCGAGAACAAGATCCGATCGCGACGCTGCGCGAGTTGATCGTCGCGGCGTTCGTCTCACTCGGTCCGCACCGGGCCGCCATCACCGTCATACAGAACGAGCGGAACTATCTGTCACAGTTCCCTCGCTTCGCGTATCTGAACAAGACCGAAAACGAGATACGTCGCATTTGGGTCCAGGTCATCGAGGACGGAATCGCGCAGGGTGTCTTCCGCGACGATCTGGACCCCAAGATCGTCTACCGATTCCTCCGCGACTCCGTGTGGGTTGCCGTGCGTTGGTTCACCCCGTCCGGAGAGCTCTCAGCGCAGCAGCTTGCCGATCAGTACCTTCGGCTCGTAATGGAGGGGCTCCAAGCGCCAACACCGGCGAAATCACGCTCGCGGCGAGCAACACCAGCGTGAGCTCGCGCTCCGTCACTTCTGACAAGAGGTTTCGGTTTTCCTACCCGCGGGTAGCTCTCGGTTCAGTGCCGTGATCGATGCGAAGGCACACAGACGACCCATCGAACCCGACTTATGGAACCGAGGAGCGCATGATGACTTCGTCCACTCTGCTCGCACAGTTGCGGGCCGTACTTCAGCTGACCAACACAGAGATCCAGGTAGCCGAAACCAGAATCGCACAGGCGCGTACAGAAGCTGTGCGCAAGGAGCTCACCCAGAACGCAGCCAACGGCCGGGAGCGGGCCGAGACGCTCGAGGAGACCCTGCGTGATCTGGGCGGCTTCCCCGACGTCGTCGGTCCGCTGGTCGGCCGCACGCTCGCCATGTTCAAGGTACTGGTCGAGCAAGCTCAGCCGTTCGACGAGGCACTGCTCGGAGATCTCGCCCTCGAGCAGCAATTGCTCGGGCGTTCCAAGTACGTGAAGGCACTCGCCACGGCCGCGAACGAGCCCGCGGTGGTGACACTGGCCAATCGGCTGATCAAGGCGCACAGCGCAACCGTCGAATGGCTCGAAACCGTCCTTGCCGAGGAAGCACTCGGTGGTCCGGTTGCTCTGCGACGGACACCGTTGCAGGCCGCTGCCGGTAGCGCGGTCAAATTGGTCAATGCGCCCGCCACCTGGTCCGCACGAGGACTGGACCGTGCGGTCGACGCCGCGCGCACCACGCCGAACAGGCTGAACGAGCTGCTCGGACGTGGAGCACACGCCGGTGATGTCGCCGCCAGGACGCTGAGCGCGAGCCGCGATGCAGCGCTCGAGGCAGCCGAAGAGGTCACCCGCGAGGAGGGCGCCGATACCGCTGCCGACGCAATTCACGCCGTCCGCGCCGCCGGCGGGATTCTCGATGCAAGCGAACTGCCCGTCGATGACTACGACACGCTGAACGTGTCCGAGTCCGTGGCGGCGATCAAGGAATTGACCGACCCGAGTGATGTGCGGACCATCATGGCGTTCGAGGAGGCTCACAAGAACCGCCACGGGGTGGTCTCGGCCGCTCAGACACGCCTGGCAGCAATCGCCAAAGATGTCATCGCCGTCGACTGACTTCTCATGGCAGCAACGGTGAGTTGTTGCAGCACAGACAACTGCGGCCCGCGCCTTGCGCGGGCCGCAGTTGTCGGCCGTTCTGCCCTGGCCTGACAGATGGCACGGTTTTGTAACGTTTTTGCGAGAATCAACGACGTCAGGCACGACGTCACGCGAACGTGACGCCCCCATTTTTTGGATGGAGCATCGCGGTCGCTCGGCCGCGCAAGACTGGACGGATGGCCCATGCCCGACTCGGCAGATGACCCCGTGATCTTGCGTGCCGTGCTCGACCTGGCCCCTGACATGGTGTCGCTGTCCCAGTTCTCCGGAGTGGTCGAGTACGTCAACCCCGCGGGGCGCGAGCTGGTCGGATTGACCGAATCGTATCGATCGTTACCGTTGACGACGGCGGACTTCTTCACCGCCGATGGTCTCGACGTGGCACCGGAGGTAGAAGCCGGACTGAGCCGATACGGTCATTGGCGGGGGCACTCCGAGCTGCGGCACTTCGGCACCGATGAAGCCATACCTGTGGCGGTGTCCACCTTCGTCGTCCATCATGACAACGGCGAGCCTGCGCTCATCGCATCGGTGATCAGAGACAGGCGCTGTGGCCACCGCCGTGATGCCGAGCTGCAAGCGACGGCGGTGGCCGCCACCCACTACGCGGCCGAGCAGAAGGCACTAGCGGAGTTGAGCAGACTGGCCGTCGATGCTGAGTTACCACAGCTTCTCGACGCCGCTGTCGCAGCTGCAGCAACCCTCACCGGTGTGGAGACGGCGTCGATCGTCCGATACAGCGGATCGGCAAGCGCTGAGCTGTCCATCGAGTCCTGCACGCGAGCGGGCGCGTCCACACAGGCCACTACCCTCGGCGACATGGCAATTGCCGCGTACGCGATCGAGGGGGGCGCGACGGTGGTGTGCGCCGACACCGACGTCGAATCCCGTTTCGACACCTCCGCTATGGCCGCGCACGGCTTCCACAGCGGTTTGGCGGTACCGGTGGTGGCGGCAAGTGGGGCCTGGGGTGCCCTGATGGTGCACAGTCGTCAGGCCCGCGAGTACTCCGAGCGCGAAGTCTCTTTTCTGGATGCGGTCGCCAGTGTGTTGTCGACCGCATTGCGACGCATCGAATTGGATCAGCAGTTGATTCGGCGCAGTCTGCACGATGCGCTGACCGGCTTGCCGAATCGCACCCTGGCGTACACACGTATCGACGAGGCACTCGCACGCGCACGTGACACCTCGGGTGCGGTTGCGCTACTGCTGCTCGACATCGATGATTTCAAGATCATCAACGACAGTCTCGGGCACGACACCGGGGATCGAGCACTCGTCCGCTTCGCACACCGCCTCTGCTCCGCGACACGTGCCGGCGATACGGTCGCCCGCCTCGGGGGCGACGAGTTCCTCATCATCTGCGAAGGTGTCGACAGCGTCACCCACGCGGAAGAGTTGGCGCACCACATCACCACCAGCATTGCCGCGCCATTCTCCTCCATCAGCGCCCCGGTTCCGCTCAGTGCCAGCATCGGCATCGCCGTATCGGAATCCACAACGACAAGACGGGAGCTCATTCATCGCGCCGACCTCGCGATGTATCGAGCCAAGGAGAACGGAACTGGCGGTCACGCGGTTTTCGACACAGGCGATCTCTACGACGCCGATCGCATTCGTTCGCTGTCGATCGATCTCAGGTCGGCGTTGACTCGGGGCGAGTTGACGCTGCACTATCAGCCCCTCGTCGAGATCGCGACGGACAGGATCGTCGCCGTCGAAGCACTGGCGCGGTGGACGCATCCGGTCCACGGGGAAATCGCACCGGCCGAGTTCGTCGCCATCGCCGAGAGAACCGGTTTGGCAACGGAACTCGGGGCCTGGGCTCTTCGAACCGCCTGCACGTGCGCATCCGATTGGCGTCGCTTCGCCGAGATCACGATCCGCGTGAACGTCAGCGCACTCGAACTACGCAATCCTGCCTTCCCCCGCCACGTTGCGGCCGTTCTCGCCGAGACCGGACTTCCAGCCGGTGCACTGGGTCTCGAAATCACCGAAACCGTGTGGGTGTCCGACACCGCACGTGTGGCCGACACCTTGACCGAACTCCATGCCATGGGAGTTGCGCTCCTCCTCGACGATCTGGGTAAGGGCCACAGCTCGATCTCCTACCTCGACCGCTATCCCATGTTCGAGTGCTTCAAGATCGACAAGTCTTACATCGCCGCGCTTCCGTGCCGCCGCTCGCAAGCCATCGTCACCGCAATCGTGGCGCTGGCCAAAGCATTCGACGTTCTCGTCGTCGGTGAAGGCGTCGAGACCCAGGAGCAACTCGACGCGCTGGTATCGGCGGGATGCGACCTCGCACAGGGCTACCTGCTGGGCCGGCCCGTCGACGCTGCCGCCACTGGCGAACTGCTCAGATCGATCGCGGTCCATTCACAGTGATGGCGGCTCACCCGATGCTGCCTGCACCGGCTGGGTCGACACCACCGGCTGACGCAGAATGGTCCGAAGTTTCGACGGTTCCACGCGCCGTGCGTCGCTGAGGTAGATCTCGTGGTGCTTCCCGGTCATCTCGAGCCCGTTGTCCGGGATGAAGCGCTCGTGAAGCTCAGCCAGCACCGTTTCCTCTTCGGCGTACGGCCCGACGTGCAGTCTCTGCACGCAACGACCTTCGATCAGTGTCTCCAGGCGAACCAGGTCGAGGCTCACCGGGCGCTTCTTCGTTCGCACCGCCGCGACGGCTGCATCGAACATCGAGCGATCGATCCAGTCGGGAACCATGATCATGGCAGTCCACCGCCACTGCGACTTGTCTCGATTCGTGGTGAAGACGTCCATATCGGTTGCCCACCACAGAGCCTCGAGAGGTGTGACGACGTAGTCTTTGCCGAGACTCTCCTTGCTGGCCGTCTTGAGTGCGTAGGCAACCGGATACAACGAAGCGATCGCGTCGGTGTACTCCTGCGCCGAATTCGGATCACCGTGACCGTCGACCATCAGGTACTGCAGTGGCGGGACGTCGACGATGGAGAATCGGTCACGCTTTGCCGCGTAGGAGTCGAGCGACTTCTTGAAGTCGGTCTTGCTCATTGGCTCGTTCCCTGATTCGGGTGCGACTAGTGAACCACCAGAACCGGGCACTCGGCATGGTGGACCAGATTGTGACTGACCGACCCCAGCAGCAGACCGGCCACGCGCCCATGTCCTCGGCTACCCACCACCAGAATCTGGGCGGTGGCCGAGAGCGCGCGGAGTTCACGAGCGGCGGACGCACCCACCGACAAGGCCTCGACCGCAACCGACGGGTAGTCCGCGCGATAGGGCTCGACGATGTTCTGCAACCACTTGCGCTCTGCGGCACGCAGGTGTTGCCAATCGATCGATGTTCCGTAGTCGAGCTCGTCGGTTTCCTGGACCGCGCCGATATGGACTGCCAGGAGCTCGACCTCCAGCGCGTTGGCGAGTTCGAACGCCGCAGCCAAGGCTCGTTTCGAGTGCTGCGAACCGTCGACGCCCACCACGATCGGTCGTGCCTCTCCCGGAGTATCTTCTCGCTTGGGCCGCCAGACGAGAACTGGGCACGTTGCAGCGTTGACCATCGTTATCGTCGAACTACCGAACACCACGTCGCGGAGCGGTCCGGACTCACCGCCGCCCACGATCAACATCGTCGCGTGCTCGGCCGCCTTCTCTGCCAGCCGTGCCGGAGACAGTTCGGAGACCGAGGTGCTCAGCTCTGTGTCGAGGTCGGCCTCACGCACGAGGCGGGTCGCGTCATCGAGATGCTCCTGGCCCCGACGCCGGAGCTGCGATGGGTAATCGCTCGTCTCGAGTGATGCCGCCATGGCAGCGCTCCAGCCGGAGGTGGGCATGGTGTAGACGAGGTCCAGCTGCGCGCCGGTCTTGTGTGCCAGCGCCGCCGACCAACTCACCACCCCGCTGTCGGTGGGAGAGCCGTCGATGACGACGGTGAAATGCGCGCCACGGGTGAGTAGTCCGGTCTTGTTGTTCATTGTGCCCTTCACGTCGCGTCGATCGATCGGTCGAACCTTCACATCCCATCGCGGATGCAGGCCTTGGCACAGGGTATTTCGACCCCAATCGCGCGATCAGCACCACCCTAGCCGCGATCATTGCTCACTTGTCTCCGAAGCACTCCGTGAAGCTGCGCCATTCACGGTCCCACTGCCGCATCCGCTCCCGGCGAACGACGAACCAGAACGCCGCCGACGCTGCAGCAATAGACAGACCGCCCATCGTCAGCACCCCGACCGCAACCCCCACGCCGACGGCAGCGTTCACCATTCCGCTGGCGGGCGCGTCGACCAGTTCGCCGGCGTCGTCGATCCACACGACGACTCGGTCTCCCTCTCGCACATCCGGAGCAACCTTCGTCCGTTCGGCGCGAGTCTCCCCACTCGGGCTTTGCCACTCGACCGTCGCACGACTGTCGATAGCATCGGTATACGCCGCCGACGCTGCTGAACGGTGTGGGTCATCGATCACCACGGCGTCGATCCAGTGAGCGTTCGCCCGGTGCATCGCAGACTCCTCTGCCGCACTTGCATAGGTGAGCGCACCGGCGAGGGCGGCGAAGGGCACGAGAGCCAGCGCGAGAACCACAGCCGCGCACGCCACCAGCGACACTGTGCGATCGGTCCGCCGCATCAGCGGATTGGCGTTCCACGGGGCCAAACCCCACATCCGACGCATCCTGTGACCGTTCATCGCTCACTCGCTTCCTGCGAAACCTGTTCTCGGTCATACTTCCAGTGCTGCGACGGTGGAAACAGAGTCGAAAGTCGCCGGTCCTGTGTGAACGCGGCGGTCATCGATCGAGATGGGGGTCTTTATGCCCTTCTCTCGCGGTGCAGTTCCACGCACCATGGGCACCATGAACAACTACGTGGTCGTGGGGGTCGACGGGTCGGCTTCCTCGCGCAGCGCCGTCCGATGGGCCGCTTCGTACGCCGCGTCGCAGGCGACGAGCTTGGTACTGGTTCATGCAGGAGTGTCCCCCGAGCTGTCGACGGGTGACGACGCCGGACGAGGCCGCGCTTCGAGTGCGCGTGCCCGCGCCCGGTCGACCCTCGCCACATCACGGGTCATCGCGCACGCCGCCGCAGGGGCATCCTTGCCCGTGGAGACAGTATTGACACCCGCGCCGCCCGACGAGGCCCTCACGGACTGGGGCAAGAACGCCTGCATGATCGTGGTGGGATCAAGGCGGCGAGGGGGTTTCGCCCGCGCGGTGCTGGGATCGGTCAGCAACGTCGTTGCCACCCATGCCCTGTGCCCGGTTGCTGTAGTGCCAGCGCCTCATCCGGTCAGGCCACCGAGCTCCGATACAGGCACCGACGCGCCGCCCGCTCCGGTGGTGGTGGGAATCGACTTCTCCTCGGACACCGACGACAGCGTTCTCGCAGTCGCTTTTGCGCAAGCGGCGCGCCTTGGCGTTGGTCTCCACGCGGTTCATGCGTACACCCCGCCGGACTCGTCGCCGGCGTTGAGCGGATACATCCAGTTCGGGCCGCAGCGCGGTCCGAGCGCATCGGCTCAGCGCTGGCTCGACAGCATTCTTGCGCCGTGGTCCCACAAATACCCGGCTGTGGAGATCACGACGGCCGTCGTGGACGACTATCCGTCGCATGCAATCCTTGCCGACGCGACCCACGCCCAACTCATCGTCGTCGGGTCTCGCAGTCGCGGGGCGATCTCACCGCTCTTCACAGGGTCGGCGAGCCGCGCAGTGCTTCACCACGCCGCAATACCCACCATCATCGTCCCGTCCATCACCCGGCCCACCGACATCGCCACCGAACAGCAATCGACTGACCAACGGTCCTCTGGGTAATCGACAACCCACGGCAATCGACAACCCACGCTGGCATTCACCGGAAGCCTCCCCCAAGTCCATCTGGGGGCCACCTTCCGGCCCCCACCGTGGACGACGCTGATGGTTCGCTCGTTGTCGATCTGAGAGGCCTTCATGCGCGTCGCGTCGTTTCGGAGAACCATTGCCTTTGGGGCACTGACAGCCTTTGTCGCCGCAAACGCGCTGATCGTCGGCACGGCCTCGGCGTTGCCCGCCCAGACTGCACCGCCAGCCAGGACTGCGCCTCCCCTGTGCGAACTCGCCGACCTGATCGGATCCGGATCAGCAGCCGGATCACCGTACGGATGCGCCGAGGAAGGCGAACTTCTCGACATACGTATCGGCGATGTCCACGCCACCCAGCCGTCGGTCGGCTTCGACCAGGTGTACTACAAGCTCGGTCGCTACAGCATGGGCAAAGACGAGATCAACAAGAAGTTCGACGATTGGTGCGAGGCAAACGGGCAGGGAGAAGCCGCATCCGCGTTGCCCGAAGCCCGACTGGACGATCCGGCGTCGTTCACCTGCGATATCGCTGTCGGACAAGAGACCGCCGAGTCCATCGCCCCGATGAAGACCGTGGTCATCGGCCCGGGCGGCACTCCCTATCTGACAGACGGCCATCACACCTTGACATCGTTCTACGAGACGTCGGACGGTGGTCCGAATCTTCATCTCCGGTTACGGGTCGTCGCCAATCTCAGTGATCGTTCCCCCGCCGACTTCTGGGCCGAGATGCAGGAGAACAGGTGGGTGTGGACTCGTGACGTCGACGGTGTCGAAATTCCGGTCGAGCTTCTGCCCTCCGGCATCGGCCTGTCCAATCTTGCCGACGACAGGTTCCGTGGCCTCACCTATTTCGCGCGCGACATCGGCTTCGAGGCGGGAACGATCGAGTTCCTCGAATTCTATTGGGGCGCATGGATCCGCGACTCCGGCGCCGTAGACTCGAGCGCATGGGACCGTGGCGATATGACAAGCTACCTTGCCGCGGTCGAGGCCGTCTCGCGCGCCCAGGTTGCCCTTCCGAAAGATGCGATCGTCGACAGCGGGCGGACCGCCGCCGAATTGGGCGCACTCGATCGGTGGAATGACGGAAAGTCCTCCGACAAAGGTGAATTCGGAAAGCTCTCCACGCCGTACTCGGACGAGAAGCCGGGAAAACTGGCGTATGCGCTGCAGTACAAGGCGACTCTGCCCAGGTAGTCCGTCTAGGTGACCTGCGGGGGCACGAGGCACTCAGGTGTTACGTTTCTGTTCGGCGCGGATCAATCCACCTCCCACGATCAAACGCTGAATTTCGCTCGTGCCCTCGTAGAGACGGAGGAGCCGCACGTCGCGGTAGATGCGTTCGACGGGTACCTCGCGCATGTAGCCGGTGCCGCCGTGGATCTGAACCGCAAGATCGGCGACATTGCCCACCATCTCGGTGCAGAAAAGCTTCGCTGCCGAGGGTGCGATGCGTCGATCCGTCTCCTCCACCCAGGCTCGAGCTGCTTCTCGGACCATGGCACGTCCTGCCATGACCCCGGTCTGCTGATCGGCGATCATCGCTTGGACCAACTGGAAGTTGCCGATGGGCTCGCCTCCCTGCGTGGAAACTGCTGCATAGGAGACGGACTCATCCAATGCGCGTTGGGCTTGGCCGACCGCCAACGCCGCGATGTGCACCCGACCACGAGCCAACGATGTCATCGCCGCCCGGTACCCGATGTCGCCGTTGCCCCCGACCAGAGCAGCAGCGTCGACCTTCACGTCGGAGAAGGACACATCTGCCGTTCCCGATCCCTGCTGCCCCATCTTGGCGTCCTTCACACCGACCTCGAGGCCAGGTGCGTCGGAAGGAACGAGAAACACGGCGATACCGTTGCCGGCCGGGGGTTTCGGGTCGAGGCGCGCGAACACGACGAACAGGTCCGCGATGGGCGCGTTGGTGATGAAGCGTTTACTTCCGTTGATTGTCCACCCAGAACCGTCGGCCTTCGCGGTTGTCTGGAGCCCGGCCGGGTCGGATCCCGCCCCTGGTTCGGTCAGCGCGAACGATGCGACGATGTCCCCCGACGCCATGCCCGGCAGCCACCTCGACTTCTGCTCCTCCGTTCCGAAACCGACGAGGACCTGACCGGCGATGCCATTGTTGGTTCCGAACATGGACCGCAGCGACAGCGTCGTGTAGCCCAATTCCATGGCCAGTTCCACATCTTGGATCAGGTTGAGTCCGAGACCGCCGTACTCCTGCGGTAGGGCATAGCCGAACAACCCCATCTCTGCTGATTGCGTCCGGAGCTCGGCGGGAATGGTATCGGTGTTCATTATCTCCACTTCGCGTGGAACCACACGCGACCTTACGAAGTGCGCAACCTGCTTCACCACATCGGCGAATACGTCCTCGGGTACATCCGGGTTCTGGGTGTTCATACAACCACTATCGCCCCGCATATCACGATCAGTCCACTACTGCATTGCCAACGGATCGGTTCACCTGTTCGCCTCCGCCCTAGTAGAGTCTTGCCGACGCGCCCCCCACCGAGTACACGAGGATGACACCGTGGACACCGTCAATTCAGTGATCGACTTCCTGGCAGACCGTCTGTACAGCGTCTTCCTCATCTATTTGTTGATCGGGGTGGGGCTGTATTTCACGATTCGCACGAAGTTCGTGCAGGTTCGCCTTCTCCCCTCGATGTTCAAGGCGATCGGCGGTTCTCGTTCGAATGCCGAAGGCGGAATCTCGGCATTTCAGGCATTCTGCGTCGGTCTCGCTTCCCGGGTCGGAACGGGAAACATCGCTGGTGTCGCCATTGCCATCACACTCGGTGGACCTGGGGCGATCTTCTGGATGTGGGTCGTCGCGGTCGTCGGAATGGCGACGGCATTCATCGAAGCAACGCTCGCGCAGATGTACAAGGTGCGCAATCCCGACGGCAGTTTCCGCGGCGGGCCCGCTTACTACATTCAGTACGGACTTGGGTCCAGGCGATGGGGAATCGTCTTCGCCTGCCTGCTGATCTTCGCTTTCGGATTCGCCTTCAACATGGTGCAAGCGAACACGATCACCGAATCGTTCTCCACGACGCTGGAACTGGATGCTGGCTGGATTGCGGTGTTCCTGGTGGTGCTTTCTGCGCCGATTCTCTTCGGTGGCGTTCGGCGAATCGCGAGAGTCGCCGAGTATCTGCTTCCGCTCATGGCGGTGGTGTATGTGCTGCTTGCCGCAGTCATCGTCGCGATGAATGTCGGGGAAGTTCCCACAGTTCTCGGGCAGATCGTCTCCAGCGCGTTCGGACTCGACGAAGCCATCGGCGGCACAACCGGCGGAATCCTCGCGGCAATGCTGAACGGCGTCAAGCGAGGCCTGTTCTCGAACGAAGCAGGAATGGGCAGTGCACCCAACGCAGCCGCTACCGCAACGGTCTCGCATCCCGTGAAGCAGGGACTCATCCAGTCGCTCGGCGTATTCTTCGACACCATAGTCATCTGCAGCGCAACGGCATTCATCATTCTGGTTTCGGGCGTCTACCAGGCGGGCGAGCCCACTGACGTAGCGGGCGCCGTCCTGACCCAGGACTCCATCTCAGCGCAGCTGGGAACGTGGACTGCGGTGCCGATGGCGTTGCTGATCTTCACCTTCGCCTTCTCGTCGATCTTGGGCAACTACTCCTACGCGGAGATCAATCTCAACTTCCTCGGTGTGGACGGAAGACTTCTCAACGTGCTGCGCACGATCGTGCTCGCAGCCATCGGATTCGGCTCCCTGACAGCTCTGAACACAGTATGGGCGCTCGCCGATGTGGCGATGGCGGGTATGGCGACGGTCAACTTGGTTGCCATCGCACTGCTCGGCAAGTGGGCGTTCGGTGCGCTGGCGGACTTCGAGGCAATGCGCCGGGAGGGGCGCGACGACCGGTTCGTCGGACGCGGCAACAAGTACCTTCCCGGCGATCTACCCGGCGATATCTGGGACCCGATACTCCAGGACGATTCAGCGACCGGTACACCCAAGCCCATCAAGGAGTAGCCGCGGCTCGGACACGGCCACCCTCACTGGACTCCCTTGCAGACCATCACCGGGCAATGCGCATGGTAAGCGAGATTACTACTGGTCGACCCCAACACCAGGCGTGCAACGGACCGGCGCCCGTGGCTACCGACGACCACGAGCTGGGTAGTCCTCGAGAGTTCGACGAGGACATGTGCCGCGTTCCCCTGCCGGAGCACCGTCTCGATAGCCACGTTCGGGTACTTCTCTTTCCAGCCGGCGAGGCTCTCGGTGAGCAGCGCACGACCTTCCTGTTCCAGTCCGGCCCAGTCGACGAGTCCGGGCAGCATGGCACCTCCAGCCTCCGAAACAGGATTCCACGCGTGGGCAGCAACCAGGGAGACATGCAGGTTCGACGCGAGCTCGAAAGCATGCGAGATCGCGGCTTCACTCGTCGCACTACCGTCCACCCCGACAACTACGGACGAATCGGTCACGTCGGTGACCTCTCGCCAGACAACCACCGGACACACTGCCGAAGCCAGCACCGTCTTCGCCGTACTTCCCAGCAACATCGAGGCCATCATTCCGGTTCCCGAATTGCCCACCACGACCAGTCCTGCGCTGTGTGAGAACCGGACGAGCATTTCGGCTGCAGACCCTGCGCTCACCTCGGTGGTCACCAGAAGACCCGGATGGGACTCACGAATAGTCCCGACCAAATCGGCGACGTGTTTCTCGGCAATTCGTCGCTGCTGTTCCCACCCCTCGGTTGGCAACACCATGATGGCCCCGGCCATATACAGTGCCGGGTCCTGAACTGCGGTGGCGATGTGCAACGGCGACTTGGCGCGCAGCGCCATCGTCGCGGACCACCGGGCTGCAGCGGCGCTGGTTGTCGAGCCGTCCACACCCACGACTACACGCTGATGGTCTGACCAGAACATGTCGAGTTCCCCTGTCATTTGTGACCGAAGGTCTATTGCATCCCTCGGTCGGTCCGAATGCCGGCAAGGTGCCAGCCTGTTGCGGCCAAGTAGAGCCCAATCAGTCCGAATACGATCTGCAGCACGTGGAACTCGCGTATCACGACGACCTGTACCGCAATCCATGCCACCAGCATGACTCCCGCGATCAACGTGGTCAGGGCAGCACGCGGAAGCGACCGCCACAGTGCATACGCCGCTGCGAGAGTAGGTACGCCGACGACCAGTGCCAGAGCGACTCCGGCCATCACGGGGCTATCCCAAGGCAGGCGCTGTTCGATCTCGGTGCCGAAACCGGTTCCACCACCGATGACTCCGATAGCGCCCGCGAACGCGAGCACTCCGGTGGCGGCCGCGACCACGGCCGCAAATAGCTCCTCTCTGCGGCTCGCGCGACGGGTGGTTCTGTTCGACGTTCTGTTGTGCATCTGTCTCCCCTATTCGCTTCTCGATGTCCCCGCGACAGCGTCGACGGTGACATCGGTGTGGCCACCCGCATCGGGTTCAGTCGGTGCAGGGAGCACCGGGTCGAAGTTGGGCTCCTGCGGTCCCTGGTCCAATCGAAACGGAGGGTATTCGTCGCGCATCAGTGCCGCATAAGCAGCGACACGGAACGCCCACCGGTTGATGCCCATGATGAAGTCGCCCAGTCCATTCGGGTATCGATTCCGAAAGAGCAAGCTCAGTCCGACTATGAGAACCAGTAGGCCGAGCAGCGAACTGAACAGGTAGGGCCGCGTCACATCGCCGTCGGCATCGTAGAAGCCCGCGTACCACCCGCCGGCGAGCAGTGCCAGCACGAAGTAGTGAGGGATTGCGAGAAGCCACCATTTGACAAGAACGAGACCGCGGGACAGTTCCTTCGGATACTCGACGGTGAAGTCGGCCGGGTAGTCGGTGCGCCGGAGAGTGAACGGCGGGTAGCGGTCGGTTCCGAGCGCAGAGTACCCATAGAACTGCACTCGCCAGGCCCAACGAAGTACGCCGACGTTGAACTCGAACAGGCCGCGTGGATACCGTCCGCTGAACAAGATGGCGAAGCCCGATGCAACGGTGGTCACGAAGAACGCGACACCGAGGAACACCAAAACGATGTAGTGGGGAATGAGCAGCAGCCATTTCACGAGCCACAGACCCCGTGAAAGCGGCTGGTCGATTACACCGGTGAGTGTGGTGGGATACGGCGCAGACGCCACGGGACGAGGTCCGGCAGCGCCGGACCATTCTGGATCGGTAGCAGTCGTGCTCGCGGGGGGCGCATGGTGTCGACCTATTGCCACCGCGCCGATAATGATCAGTGGTACTCCGACAAGGAGAAAGACCACCGCCGCCCCCAGGACGGCCAGCGTGAGAGCTCCGAGAAACTCCAGGTGGGCACCCAGTTGCAGGTCAACGGCCACAGCAGGACTGGCGTCGGCATTCATCACAACGGCCGTCCATGAACCATCTCGAAGATTCCAGGACAGTTCCTGCGCCCCTGGCCCAGCCGCACTCGAGGACCAGAACTGCTCGTCGGCAGGTGGTGAAGCGGCCCTGTCCCCCGGCACCTCGTCATAGGTCACCCGGAAGGGGTTGAAGGACACCTCGTCGATCCGTGCGTGTGCCACGTCGTCCAGGTAGCCGAGAACCTGTTCAGTAGGGCCGATACCGACGAAAACGTCGGTGCCGGGATCACGAGAAGTCGCTCCGAGAGTGACATATCCAAGGTTGTCGACACCCAGCACGTCGAGGCTGTCAGCGGAGTCGAAGATGTCGAAGTTGTCCGAAACAAGCGCACTGGACGAGGTTCGAAACTCCTCCGGCGGGAGCGTGCTCTCACCGCCATCGCGCTGAACGAAATACCCCCAGGACAGGAACGCGCTCGCAAAAAGCAACGCTATTCCAATGAGGGAACTGAAGCATCCGAGCACAAGCGCAACTACTTTGATGGGACGCATCAGGGCTCCTTGGGGATGACGAGTTCGGGCTCACGTGAACATTCGAATCGAAATGGATGCTCGTGCTGCAGTTCGATCATCCAAGACCCCAGCCGCCGCATTCAGAGTCCGTGGTCACCTCATCGGTGGGATTTGGTCCCACGAAAACCGTCGTCGACGGCTGTCGTTCAGTGGACCAGCAACACCGAACACTTCGAGTGGTGCAACATGTTCTGACTGACCGAACCAAGCACTGCACCAGCGATCTTCGAGCGTTTGTGACTCCCGACCACAACGAGCTGCGCCTTGGCAGAGAGGTGTTGGAGATGGCGAGCTGGGGATCCCTCGACCGATTGCACCGTGAGGCGCACGTCGGCGAACTTTTCGCGTAGCGTCTCGACGAACTCGTGCAGCCAACGTTCGTTGTCGACTCGGACCTTTTCCCAGTCGATGACGCATGCGCCATAGCCGATCCCCACAGCGGTCCCAACCTGCCACGCGTGCGTGACAACAAGCGGCGCATGCAGTGCACGCGCATATTCGAACGCCGTCGTAGCGACGTGTCGAGATGTTTCCGAATAGTCGATCCCGACCACAACAGGCAGAACCGTGTCGGTCTGCGCTGCCTCGAGTGCTCGACGCACCATGACCGGGCATTTGAACCGCACCGGCGAGTCCGGAGACTTGGTCTTGTGTGAGTTTGGTCAGCTCGCGAGCTGATCCGACTGTCGAGTGTAGTGGAGTTGTTCGCACTCGATCGGCGGCATGTCGCCGCAGAATTCGTAGAGTCGGTCGTGGTTGAACCACCGCAGATAGTCGGCGGTGGCAGACTCCACGTGTGCCGCGTCCCGCCAGGGGCCGGTACGTTTGATCAGCTCCGCTTTGTAGAGTCCGTTGATCGATTCCGCGAGGGAATTATCGTGGGCGTCGCCGACCGTTCCGATGGACGCATCGATGCCGACTTCGACGAGTCGATCGGTGAAAGCTATTGCAGTGTACTGACTTCCGGCATCGTTATGGTGTACGAGACCGGCTAGATCCGTGACACCTTCGGACCTGCGGACCCAGATCGCCTGGTTGATCGCATCGAGAACCAACGGTGTCGTCATCCGATTCGACACCTTCCAGCCGAGGATTCGTCGGGCATACGCATCGATGACAAACGCGACGTACACCCACCCGGCCAACGTTCGAACGTAAGTAAAATCGGCAACCCATAGAACATTGGGTGCCAACGGTTCGAAATTACGGCCCACCAGGTCCTTCGCCCGATCGGCCTTCGGATCGGAGACGGTGGTCCGCGGGTCACGCCCGCGCAGGACACCGCGGAGTCCGAGAGCGGGCATGAGGCGCTCGACGGTGCACCGGGCAACATCTGTTCCATTGCGCCGCATCGCTATCCACACTTTCCTGGCTCCGTAAACCGAGTAATTACTCTCATGGACTTCTTTGATCTCGACCATCAGTTCCTCGTCTCGGATATCCCGCGCCGATGGTGGCCGGTTGCGGGCGTCGTAGTACGTTGATGGGGCGATCGAGGCTCCGAGCTCGGTGAGCACGGTGCAGATCGGCGCGACCCCGTGAGCGTCCTTGTGCGCGTCGATGAAAGCGCAGATCACTTGTGTGGGCGGTCGAGCTCCGCCGCGAAGAAAACCGATGCCGCTTTCAGTATTTCGTTGGCACGCTTGAGTTCTCGATTCTCTGCTCGCAGTTTGCGGATATCCGCGGCTTCGTCGGTGGTGATACCGGGTCGGGCGCCGGCGTCGACCTGGGACTTGCGGACCCAGTTCAGGACGGTCTGAGTGGACTTGATGTCGAGCTTGTCAGCGATCGATGTCGCGGTTGCCCAGTCCGAGGTGTAATCCTTGCGGGTCTCGGTGAACATGCCGACAGCGCGTTCACGCAGTTCGGTGGGGTAGTTGCTTGCCGGTCGTGCCATGGCTTCATTCTCCTAAGAAGTGAAGCCTCCGGACAACCCGGTGCGGTTCAATTCGACAGCATTGGAGATCCTGATTACTTCTCCACCCAACACGAGATCACGAAGTCCGTGGCGAGCCTCTGATCCGACCACCACCAACGACGCATTGCTCGACACCGATGCGAGGAAGGAAGCGATCGGTGCGCGGGTGAGCACAGTTTCCACGTTGACGGACGGAGCAACAGCGTCAACGAGACTTTCGGCCGCGGCGAGCACGCGTCGACCGACACTGTGCACCTCTTCCGAAAGGAGATTCTCATCCGGCGTTGCCGCAGTGCCGAGTTGTCTCTCGGCGTCCGGCATCGCATACACAAGGATCAGCGACATGCTGGTGCTATCGGCGTACTGTGCCGCCCACTTGCAAGCCTCCAGCGCAGTGTCTGATCCATCGATTCCGACGTAGATCGGCAACTCTATGAGGTTGGGCATCGGCCACTCCTTCTGTCTCGCTCACCCGATGACAATCAGGACAGCCACCGTCCCGATCTCATGAAACGCTCCGCGGCTGAGTAGGACGTCTGACATAGGTCACCGAAGCAGAGGACCTACGTCAGCAGAGTGTTCGATGCAGTCTCCGTAGCGTGTTCACGTAATGGCCCAGTTGTTCCGATATGGACCGGTCGACACCGCAGTCGAGTCCGAATTCACCGGACAACCCTTTGCATGGAGGAGTAGCAGATGACCGCACTCGATCAGCGTCCTACCTCGGTCACACAGAGCGGGTCTCAGGAGAATTTCCCTCAGAGCGTCACCGCTCGCGAAACACATTCGGCCATCGTGCTCCTACTCGAGACGATCGCCTACAAAATGAAGAAACCGATCAAAACCGATTTTCTCGACTTTCGAACGGTGGAATCGAGATGGAGCGCGCTCGAACGCGAGTACATCCTGAACGCCCGTTTCGCGCCGGATGTCTATGTGGGGATCGCCGAATTGACGGACCCCGCCGGCGGTGCGTCGGAACCCCTGCTGAAGATGCTCAGGCTTCCGGACTCCGCCAAGCTGGCTGTTCTCGCCGCCGATGGCGCGGATCTCACCGAACAACTTGCCGCCATCGCGAGAATTGTCGCGAGAGTCCACCGAAACAGTCCCCGCCGCGAAGCGATCGACCACGAGGGCACCCGGGAAGCGCTGCGGGGACGCTGGTCGGCGAATATCCGAGAGCTGCGCGAACTGTCCGCAGGCATTCTCGACTCGACCACCGTCGACGAAATCGGCTTCCGTGCGACACGTTTCATCGATGGCCGCGGCGCATTGTTCGATGCCCGTATCGACCACGGGCACATTGTCGACGGCCACGGTGACCTGTTGGCCGACGACATATTCTGCATGGAGGACGGCCCACGAATTCTCGACTGCCTGGACTTCGACGACAAGCTACGATACGTGGATCGCATCGACGACGCCGCCTGTTTGGCGATGGATCTCGAGTATCTACAGCGGGCCGACGCGGCTCGTTACTTCCTCGATTCCTACTTGGAGGCAGCGTGTGACGCCCCTCCCCGATCCTTGATCGACCACTACATCGCATATCGCGCCACCGTGCGCGCAAAAGTTGCATGCCTTCGTGCTCGTCAAGGACGCACCGAGTCCGTACCTGACGCCGTGGAGCACGCGCGACTAGCGCTCGAACATCTCGAATCAGCGACCATGACGATGACACTGATCGGCGGCTTGCCCGGAACCGGCAAATCGACGCTCGCGGCAGGACTGGCGCGCAAAACCGGGGCAATCGTGCTGTCCACCGATATTGTGCGGAAGGAACTGGCAGGCCTCGAACCGACCGACTCGCACGCCGACCCGTTCGAGCAGGGCTTGTACACGCCCAGCATGACCGATCACACGTATGCCGAACTACTGCGGCGAGCCCGCTCAGAACTCGCCGCAGGCCGTTCGGTCATTCTCGACGGTTCGTGGTCCGACCCTGGAATGAGAGAACGGGCCGGGCTGCTCGCTAGCATGAGCTATTCCGAACTCGTCGAAATCGAATGTCGCGTTCCGGCGGATGTGTCGTTGCGTCGCATTGGAAATCGCCGAGTACACGTCTCCGATGCAACACGCGAAGTGTACGAGGCAATGGCGAGCACGCGTAGAACCTGGCGCACTGCCACGGTCGTCGACTGCTCTCGCGATGTCGACGAGTCGGTCCGAGCTGCCTCCGCCGCGTTGAGCTCGGCAATACACCGCGTACCGACCGCGGACGATCCTAGGAGCATTCGATGAAAGCCCTGATCATCTACGAATCGATGTACGGCAATACACGCAAGATCGCCGAGGCGATCGCGAAAGGCATAGAGTCCGCCGACGTGGGTTCGGCTGAGACGTCCGGAGCGAGTACTGCGGTCGTCGAGGTCGTGCCTGCTTCGCACGCGTCCGAGTTCGACCTTGCTACCTATGACCTCGTGGTGGTCGGCGGCCCGACCCATATACACGGTCTGAGCCGCCAAAGAACACGACAGGGCGCAATCGATGCCGCAGGTCAGCCGGGCGCCACTCTGCAGCTCGATTCCGCCGCCTCCGGCACCGGCATCAGAGAGTGGCTGTCCACCCTGGACGCCGTCGACAGCTGCGCCGCAGCGTTCGATACACGTTTGGATCGGTCCCCATTGATCACCGGTCGTGCATCGAAGACGATCGCCAAACTGTTGCAGAAACTGGGCTGCACTCTGATAGTCGGACCGGAGAGCTTCTTGGTGGACGCGAGCACAACATTGAAGCAGGGTGAGGTCGTTCGAGCCGAAGAGTGGGGACGAACCCTCGTGGCGGTGAACACGTCGCCGAAAACCTGACCGGTGCGCCAGCAGGAGCGTCTTGGCTCAACGTACTAGTCGCTCAACGCACTATCAGTACCGAGCAATCAGCGTGATGAATCAGATTCTGGCTCACCGAGCCGAGAACGGCACCGCGAAGCGCACCGCGACCTCGACACCCGACCGCCACGATCGAGGCCTTCGACGACAGCGCACGCATGCCACGGGACGGGGAAGATTCCTTGCTGAGAATAGACAGTTCCACATCGGGGTTCGCGAGCTGAAGATCCTCTACGTGCGATGTCAGCCAGCGCTTCTCATCGGATCTCACCTTTTCCCAGTCGATGTAACCGGCGCCCATTCCGATGCCGATATCAGCGGCAATCCCCCAGAAGTTGGCTGCGACGAGCGGCTTCTCGAATGCGTGCGCAATACCCGATGCAATGACGAAGGCACGATCCGATTGACTGCTGCCGTCGATACCGACCACGATCGGGCGCGCTGCGTCAGTGGATTCGGCTTCTTCCCGCCAGATCAGCACTGGGCATTTCGCTTGATCTACGATACGAATGGTGTTGCTGCCCAGAACGAAATCGCGAGCGTAGCCCGACTTGCGGGTGCCCAACACAACCAACTGAGCCTGTACGTCCGAGACGTAGGCCGATATGGAGACACCTTCTATCGTAGTTTCGACCGACAGACCGGGCGATACCTCCCGCGCAGCATCGGCCGCCCGTTCGAGACATACGCGTCCTTGCTCGCGCAAATGGCTCTCCAGCGCGCCATCGTCCGAGAGGACCGCAGAGCCAAACCAATCGCGAGCGGGAACGGTGTGAACAAGTCGCAGGAGCACCTGCAACTTCGCAGCGTACGCCGCAGCCCACTTCACAGCGGCGATCGTTTCGTCGAAGCCGTCGACGCACACCACCACGGGCAGACCGCGATCGGAAAAATCTGTCATGAACACTCCCTCGATTTGGTTCTCGTACTTGTTTGCAGCAACTCATGGACGATTCTCGTCGTAGTCAACTCGTTTCCGAGTTCGGGCCTCCTGGTTGCTGATGTGATGTGCCGCCTGAATACCACATCGGAGTGACCTCGACGAGTCGACCGGACTCGCGTCCGCCGGACAGGTAGGCGTTGGCCGCGAAATCGGCCGCGGCCCGACATGCCGACCCGTGGACGACGATCGTCGAGATCCCATTCTCTGCTGATTGCGCGACGGCAATCTCCAGGGTGACGGGGCTGGCGATCGACGTCACGCCCAAGCCCGACTCAGGATCGGCAAAGAAGTAGATCCGTCGACCGATCACGACGATGTCGACAGTTCGATAGCCATGGTCGCGACTGCGTACTCGCGCGGTCGATGCGACCTCGATGAGTCGATCGACCACCACCAAATCGAGCGTATTCCACGGCTCGAATTCGGGTAGTGGCGGGTTCTGGCCCACGTCGCTGGACATCGAGACCCCTTCCGCCGACCATTCCGAGAACACATGCCAGTTGTGGCTGCTTACGTAGATTGCATGTCAAACGCAGCGCTCTCGAATAGGGCATTTCGTCCTCGAATAGCCGCAGCCGGATCGGCAGACGCACCGCCGGGCACGCCGATCAGAATCGAGGTGGACGACAGATCATCAGCGGCACCTTCGCGTGATAGAGCAGATTTCGGCTGGTGGATCCGGCGATGGCACCGAGCAGACCCGTATGCCCTCTGCTGCCCACCACGATCAACTGCGTCGCATCGGAAACCTGCAGAAGAGTCGATGCCGGGTTGGCTTCCCGCATCACCCGTTGAACAGCAACTTCGGGGAACTGCTCGCTCTTGCCTGCAAGACTCTCGGACAGCACCGCTTCCTCGGACGCTGCCACCGCCTGCCAATCGAGCATCACCGGTATCTTGAACACACCGGCCGTCATAGCTGCACTCCATGTGTGCACCGCTATGACGGGCGCACCGAATGCAGCCGCGAACTCGAATGACTCGTCCACGGCCCTCGTGCTCAGCTCGCTACCATCCACACCCACCACCACCGGCCCGCGTTCGGGCTCCTTGTTCTCGGGCCCCTTCCACACCACCACAGGGCACCCGGCCTGATCGACCACCAACTGCGTTGTAGAACCGACGAGTGTGCTGCCGAGCGAACCCCACCCGGACTGTCCGACGACGAGCAAGCGAGCGTGATCGGAACTGTCCAGCAGAGCGCGTGCCACGAAGTCACTCGAAGACTCTCTGCTCACGGTGATCTCGGGATGGTTGGCGAGTACCACCGTCGATGCCTCGTCGAGGACTGCATTCGATGCGGCCAGGAGCATTCCGTCCCACCCGCTCGAACCCGACGCGTCGAATCCTCGGTATGCGAACAGCTGTCGGTCCACTGCACACAGCAGATGCAAGGGCAGGTTCATACGCGCGGCCACCGCAGCCGCCCATCGGGCTGCACCGAGCGAGTTCACGGATCCGTCGACGCCCACAACGATCCGTCGATGACTGGCCAACGTAGACAAGGTTTCCTCCATGTGGACTGGTTCGATTCGCTATCACCGTTGGTGCGGCGCGGTGTGCCTTCGAGCCGCTACCTCGGCAACGGTCCACGTCGGTTCGTTGCCCGCCCGCCGTCGATGGTCAGGACAGACGACACCAGCCGTCGCGGCGTTGCCCTCTGGATCGCACCCTCCGGTTTGGTTCCGATTCGGATCAACACCTGCGGCACTCCGCTGTCCGGAGCAAGCGACTTGACCAACGCACGACTGCCCGACTGCTCTGTCATGTGTGTCAAGGGGCACGTCGACAGCCCGCCCACCGTGGCTTCGAGCAAGTACGACGAGAGCGCCCGGCCGCAGTTAACCCAGTCCAGGCGCAGATCAGAGTTCGTACTCAACAGCACGACGGCAGACTCGTCGTCGATCGACGCCGTACTGGTGGCCGCCACGCGCGGTTCCGGGAACTGCCGTCCCAGTTCTGCATTCGACGATTCCATGTGAGGCGCGAGCGAGTTCGAGGGGATACCCTCCGAGGCGAAAGCATGACCGGCCCACCACCGCATTTCGGCCTGATAGGTCGCGTCGTACTTCCTGACACCGGCACTGAGCCTCGACGCGGCAGCCAGCGTCTGCCTTCCCTCCGGCGAAACGACCGTCAAACGGGTGTCGTAACGCTCGGCCGCCTCTCGCATTTGCGGCGTGTCGATTCGGCTGCCCGACAGCGTCCCGAACGGTCTGCGGTCCGAATGCCGACGGTTGATAGCGGTCAATAGGTCGAACTCGTGTGACTGAGGATGCGCGCCGCGCGCGAAGTGCACGCGCGCGAGATGGTCGGGCGAGTTGCGGCTGGGGAGTAGCTCGACTTCGGTCGCCCACTTGAAGGTCGTGGCCGCCTTTTCGAGGTGGTCCAGCGCCGCACCGCAGCTGATGGTCAGTTGCCGTCCCGTGGGGTCGATCGTGCTCAACAAGCGTGTTCGATCGGTGTGGAGGTCTACGTAACCGTCTGCGTACGACCATTTCCACGGTTGACTGTTGTGCACCGACGGCGCTCGACAAGCAAGTTCGACCATCATTTCGACCACCGGTGGATCTGGTTGAACGTTCACGATTCACGTCTCCTCGAAGATGCCCATCTCGACAACAATGGGTTCCTCTCACAGTGATGTATCCGTTTCTCGGCGGACAGAGCCGATCGTCACTGACTTCGGAGACTTTTGGCCGGCATCACAGTTTGTGAGTCGACAGTATGCTGGCAGCTCTATCCATCCGAGGAGATACCGTGATATCTGTTTTTCTGGTCGATGACCATGAGATCGTTCGTCGAGGACTCATCGATCTCATCGACTCCGACCCCGACCTCACAGTCGTCGGCGAGGCTGGCACTGTGAGCAACGCTCTGGCTCGGATACCTGCCTTGCGCCCAGACGTCGCTGTTCTCGATGTCCAGTTGCCCGACGGCAACGGCGTAGAGCTGTGCCGCGAACTGATGTCCACCATGCCGACGCTCCGGTGCCTGATGCTGACGTCCTTCACCGAAGACCAGGCCATGCTCGATGCAATACTCGCCGGCGCCAAGGGCTACATAGTCAAGGACATCCGAGGGATGGAACTGACAGCGGCAATCAAAGACGTCGGGAGCGGCAAGTCCCTGTTGGACAATCGCGCAGCGGCCGTGCTGATGGAGAAACTGAGGTCGTCGGAGGAAACGCCCGTAGCTGGTCCACTCCGGAGTCTCACGGAGCAGGAACGCAAACTTCTCGCCCTTCTCGGAGAGGGTCTGACGAACCGGCAAATTGCCGATCGGATGTTTCTCGCGGAGAAGACCGTCAAGAACTATGTCTCGCGCCTGCTGTCGAAACTGGGCATGGAACGACGCACGCAGGCAGCGGTCTACGCGTCGAAGCTCGAAGACTGAGCGTCGTTGGCCTACTGGGTGACCTACGGCCCTAGTCCGCCCGGCGAGGACCGGTCGAGACTGCAGGGATGAAAGCCTGGCGTGTACAGCGACCCGGATCGATCGATGGCGAACCCTTGAAGATGGTCGAGGAACCGCCGCCACGACCGGGTATCGGCGAGATTCTCCTCGCGGTCGATGCCTGCGCCGTCTGCCGAACGGACTTGCACGTCGTCGAAGGCGACTTGCCCGTTCACCTCCCTCATGTCGTGCCGGGCCACGAGATCGTGGGCACCGTCGTCGGTATCGGGCCAGAGACGAAGACGAATCATCGTGTGGGTGATGTGGTGGGAGCCGCATGGCTTCGGAATACGTGCGGAATATGCGCTCAGTGCCTCAGCGGACGAGAAAATCTGTGTCGCGCTTCGTTGTACACGGGGTGGGATCGTGATGGTGGCTTCGCCGAGTTCGCCGTCGTGCCCGCCGACTATGTCTTGGAACTGCCGCGCGGATACAGCACGATCGAGTTGGCGCCACTGCTGTGCGCGGGCATCATCGGCTACCGCGCCCTGGCCTGTGCCGGTGTACCCAGCGGTGGGCGGCTCGGCCTCTACGGCTTCGGCGCGAGCGCCCATATCGTCGCCCAGCTCGCGGTGCTCGACGGTGCCCGCGTGCACGTCATGACCCGCGGCTCGGCTGCCCAGGAACTTGCACGGTCATTGGGCGCGGTATCCGCGCAAGGGGCCTTCGATGCGCCACCCGAGAAACTGGATTCGGCGATCGTATTCGCACCCGTCGGCACTCTCGTCCCGACAACTCTCGAAGCCCTCGACTCCGGTGGCACCGCAGTGCTGGCGGGGATCTACATGTCCGACATTCCGACTCTGGACTACCAACTGCATCTGTTCCACGAAAAGAAGCTACGCAGCGTCGAGTCCTACACCCGCGCCGACGCCCGAGCATTTCTGGCGCGCTGTGACCAGAATCGAATACACCTCGAGACGACAACGTATGACTTCGACGGTCTTCCTGCCGCACTTCGAGACCTACGGCACGGCCGTTTCGCAGGTGCTGCCGTCATCTCCATGTGACACCGCCGGGTCGACGTCCGCGCGGTGCGGTTCGAGCCTCCGGCCCCGCCCCGGTTCGAACCTGCCATGGGACGACTGCTGCTCTGTCCCAATATCCAGCATCGGAAAATGTGACGTCTCACAGGTTCTGCGTGCGCGTGGCGGACATCATGGGCATAATATTCCGGGTGGTCGGAAATGAGTTCGAATCCTTGAGCAACCAACCCAGCAACCAACCCGGCGAACTTAGTGGCACGCTGTCTCAACTGCGGCTTCGCGAGCTCCTAGGTGAAGTTCAAGAGCGCCTCGGCAAGATCGTCGACGCCCGCGAGCAACTCGATGCTCTGCTGCATTCGATGCTCGTCATTTCCAAGGGCTTGGACTTGGAGGCCACGCTACGGTCGATCGTCGAATCTGCGGTTCAACTCGTCGATGCACGTTACGGCGCGCTCGGAGTCCGTGGGCACAATCATGAACTCAGCGCGTTCATCTATCACGGAATCGACGAGGAGACCGCAGCGCGAATCGGGCCGCTGCCAACGGGTGGCGGTGTCCTTGGTTTGCTCATCGACGAGCCTCGTGCCATCAGGCTCACGTGTTTGTCGGATCACCCGTCGTCGATCGGTTTTCCTGCAGGCCACCCTCCCATGAACTCGTTTCTGGGTGTGCCGATCCGCGTACGCAACGAGGTGTTCGGCAATCTCTATCTGACGGAAAAGAACGGCAACCGAACTTTCACCGAGGACGACGAAGCGGTCATTCGCGCGCTCGCTTCGGCGGCCGGCGTCGCTATCGAGAACGCGCGCCTGTACGACGCGGCTCGTACGAAGCAGTCGTGGATGGAAGCTACGCGCGATATCGCAACCGAACTTCTCAGTGGCACCGACACAGATCAGGTCCTGCACACGGTCGCTGCAAAAGCGCTCACTCTCACTGCCGCGGACCTCGCCTTCATCGCCACACCGATCGACCCGGACGCCCCAGCGGAGGACGTCACCGAGCTCGTGATCAACATCGTGGCCGGCGATCGGTCGACGGAGTCGGGCAGCGTCCTGGGAAATATCTTGCCCGTATACGGTTCGACCTCCGGTACCTCCTTCCGCGGAGGGACACCGATCCGCGCCGACCGTCTCGAATTCGACGCGACAGCTGGATCGAACACGGACTTCGGACCTGCTCTCATCTCGCCCCTTCGCGCTGCCGATCGCGTCACCGGTGTTCTCGTGGTGTTGCGCAAGGCATCGAGCGAGCCGTTCGACTGCGATCAGCTCGAATTGGTGTCCGCGTTCGCCGACCAGGCCGCGGTCACCGTGCAGATGGCGAACGCCGCGCGGAGACTCCGCGAACTCGACGTGCTGGGCGAGCGTGATCGCATCGCCCGAGACTTGCACGACCGGGTCATTCAGCGGATTTTCGCCGCTGGGCTGTCGCTGCAAAGCACGGCTCAGCGCGTGACAGCACCACAAATCCAGGCACGGCTTGCCACGACGATCGACGACCTGCAGGACACAGTCCAGGACATTCGGTCCGCCATCTTCGACTTGCAGTCCCCCGATGCAGCGACGGTCGGACTGCGGCAACAGGTCAACGCAGTTGTCTCGGAGATGACCGAGGACTCAGGACTGCGGACCACCCTGCGTGTGAGCGGCCCTCTCTCGGTCGTCGACGTTCCGCTTGCAGCTCATGCACTCGCGGTCCTTCGTGAGGGCATCAGCAACTGCGTTCGCCACGCCGATGCGAGCACCGTGACTATCGCGATCAGCGTCGACGACGACCTCACCATCGAAATCACCGACAACGGCGTGGGGATCCCCGAGGTCATAGCTGCCAGCGGGCTCAAGAATCTACGCTCACGCGCCAAGGAATGCGGAGGGCAGATGACTATCGCAGCAGCCGAGAAGACAGGCGGGACGATACTGACCTGGTCGGCACCTCTACCCTGACAAGAACTGATTCGCTAGCGCTGCCTCTGCGCGGACAGCTGCTTCGGCGGAGGTTTGGACTGATACATCTCGAGGTCGGCGTCGTTCAGGATGTCCTGCGCACTGCGGGTATCCCGAGGCGAGACGATGACTTGCCCGATGCTCGCAGCCACCCTCAGCGTCCGGTCGGACACCGTCATCGGCACGGACAATTCGATGCGTACTTCGTCCGCTTCGGTTCCGTTGCCGTTCGGGATGACGGCGACGAACTCGTCGCCGCCGATGCGACCGACGATCGACTCGGTAGTCAGCGCTTCGGTGAGACGGTCCGCGACCGACTCGAGCACGGCGTCTCCAACCGCGTGACCGTGGGAGTCGTTGATTGCCTTGAAGTTGTCCAGGTCGATGAAGAGGACGGTGACCGGTCCTGATCTCGGCCGGGCCAGCTCGTCGTCCAGGCGCTCGAGCACGCAGGTTCGGTTGGGCAGCCCGGTCAGATGATCGTGGGTGGCGGCGTGCACGAGCGCCTTTCCCTCGAGATGCTGGCTGGTTATGTCGCTGAATGCGGCGACGACGGAGGAGTTCTCATCATCCGGGTCGAGCAAGGTAGCGGTCAGCGACAGCCAGAATCGACGGTTGTCGCGACGACGTTCGATGCCGATCACGGCGGTCGACGGCAGGCCGGTGCGCCGGGTCGACACCACAGGATGATTGTCCGGATCCACCGGGTGTTCATCGGTGTCGAAGACACGGAACGGAAGCGTCCACGCTCTCCCTCCCGTAGAAAGCCCGGCGTGCACGTCCAGTATCGATTTCGCAGCTCGGTTCGCTGAGGTGATGTGACCGGTGTGGTCGAGAACCACGACACCCTCGTCCAGCGATTCGACCACCGCGGTGAAATGCTCCTCCGCCCGGCGGATAGCCGTCTGGTCGGCGCAGACCAGCACGAAGCCGTCGCCCATCTGAGCGGCGGAGACAGTGACGGCCAGCGGTGAGCCGTCAGTTTTCACGTGGGTATCACGTATACGTCCACCTGCGGCGATGATCGCGGCCGGATAGCAAGCAACGCCGAACGCGGCAGACAGATCGCGGCCGATGACTGCTGTGGAACTGTGTCCGTACACCTGCTCGGCAGCTGGGTTCCAGCTGGTGACAAGCCCGTCTCGACACACCGAGACAATGGCGTCGCTGACGTGATTGATCAGCGCTGCCTGCCCGAGCAGGGCTTCCTGCGCGGCCTTGTGCTCGGTCAGGTCCCGCAGGATCACCTGAAATGCCGACTCTCCGCTCCAGGTGGTTCGCACCGATACCGCCTCGGCGGGGATATGGGCGCCGGTCACGGTGATCACCGTGGCCTCGGAGGGTTCGCTGACTGCCCCCTGACAATCGAGATCGGCGATGCGCGAGAGCATCGGGGCGATCGAGTCGGCGTGGATGAACTCGGTGATGACGTGTCCGATCACCCGATTCGGATCGCCATCTGCCTCGAGGTATCGAAGGCCTGCAGGGTTCATGTAGACGATGCGACCGAACTGATGGACGCAGATTGCATCAGGAGTGTGCTCGATGAGCATGCGGTACCGGTCTGCGAGATCTGGCCAGGCGGCTGTTTCCTCGCCGAAAACCAGCGAACCGTCGGCACTCGACGCCTCCTGCTGCCGTGGATCATGCCCCTGGTGTCGATCGCGCGACGCTGGGTGCATTGTCCGATCCTCGTCTGTGGGCGGCTCGATTCCCACGATTAGATCACCTTTTCCGAGCACGCGTCGCTGCCATGTCCCGTTGGTGACGTATGAGAAGAACCGAATGGACTCTCTTCCGGTTTGCGGCGTTAATTCAAGATGCGGGACCACTTTCGGGACCCGTCACCTTCGAAGATAGGACACCGACGTGAATACACACGGCATGAACATCTCCGGCATCGGAGCCGTATCCGGCTACGGCTGGGGCGCAGAGGCACTGTGGGACGGACTGGCGTCCGGCAAGGCCGCCGCCACACTGCATCACAACCTAACGCAACCGGGCCAGAACCCCGTGTGGCTGGCCAAGGTGCCGGCCGGGGGTGACGATGCAGACGGCTCGAGTAGGTTCGGTCGAGCTCTGCGGGGCGCAGCCCGAGAAGCTATCGACAATGCACTCACTCGCGGTTGGAAGCCTGGTCGACGGGTGGGCCTGGTGCACGCTGTCGTACTGGGCGATGTCGACGAATGGCGCAGCTTCTACCTCGAAGATGGCGGGCAGCGCCGCGTGCGGGACTACCTGACGCTGATGCCGTCGACTCCGGTGTCATTGCTGATGCAGGAGTACGGCTTTCACGGCCCTGCAATGAACGTCTCAGCGATGTGCGCATCCGGCAACGCCGGCTTGATCACCGCCAAGATGTGGCTCGATACCGGATTCGTCGACGACGTGGTGTTCCTGGCCACCGATCTTTCGGCGACGCCGGAGAACATCGAGCACTTCATCAAACTCGGAGTTGCTGCCGTCGACGCGGAACCGCAGGACGTCTGCAGACCTTTTCAGAAGGGCAGCCGCGGGTTCGGGGCGGGTGAAGCTGCGACGGCGTTCGTGCTGACGGGGCGCAGCGAAGGTTCGTACGGGCGGATGCTGGGAGGGGCGATGTCGCACGACGGCTTCCACGCCACTTCCATCGACCCCGATCTGACACAGGTGCGGCGATGCTTCGAGGAGGCGCTTTCGCACGCGGGCGTCACTCCGTCGCAGGTGCGGTACCTCAACGCGCACGGACCCGGGACCGCCCAGTGCGACGCAGCCGAGACGGCGATCTTGGAGTCACTGCTGGAGTCGCGCTCTCAGGTGTATTCGATCAAGCCACTGACGGGGCATTGCCAGGGCGCGGCATCGGCAATCGAAACCGCCGCCGCGGTGCTCGGGTTCGAGCGCAATCTCGTCCCGGCTGCGCCTCGGGTCGCCGATGGTCATCCCCTGCTGCTCGACGGCTTCACCCCCGCCGAAGCAGGACTGACGGTCAAGTCCTCGCTGGGAATGGGAGGGCACAATTCCGTAGTCGTTCTGGCACCGGCCTGAGACGGTTCCGATGGGTGGCTGGACGCCTTGGCCACCCATCGGTGCGATTCGGACGCCTGGCACCCCCACGACTTCATGCTTCGGGGGTGAGTCGCTTCGGGACCGCGCGCGAGATGATGGCCTCTCCCCTTCTGTAGTCGATTTCGCTTGTAGTCGATGTCGCTGTCGCCCGAGCGAGAACCGGGAGCAAGCATGACCATGCCCTCTGATCCGCACCGTCCCCCGCCTGTCGACCTCGTCCATCACGCCCACCTGACCGGCGTCTACGCCCCGCAGCGGGAGGAAGTCGACGTCAGCGATCTTCGGGTGACGGGCAATATCCCCGACGACCTGCACGGCAGCTATCTCCGCAACGGACCCAACCCTCGTTTCGACCCGATCGGATCGTTCACCTATCCCTTGGACGGTGACGGAATGGTCCATCGCATCGTTCTCGCGGATGGTCGCGCTTCCTACACCAACAGATTCGTTCGAACGCCGATGGTCGAGTTGGAAGAGGCACGGGGAGAGACGATCTGGTCGGGCCTGATGGACGGCTACACGCCGCCGGCATCTGTGGTCGGGGATGCGCTGGCAGGCACCGTGCGCCAACTGCCCGACATCAACATCGTTCGGCACGGCGGTCGGCTGCTGGCGATGGCCGAATCCGACAAGCCCTACCGGCTCGATCCGCAATCCCTCGCGACTCTCGGCGCCGAGGACTGCGATGGCGCGATGTTGGTCGGCAGTACCGCCCATCCCAAGATCGACCCTCGCACCGGTGAAATGGTTCTCTTCAACTATGCCCTCGAGGCGCCGTACCTGACGTGGTCTGTCGTGGGCGCCGACGGCACCAGGCTCCGTGCGCCGACACCTGTGGACGGGCTCGATGCGCCGCTGATGATTCATGACATGGCAATGACCGAGAGATATCTTGTGCTCTTCGCCAATCCGCTGGTGTTCGATCTGGCTGCGGTGATGCGGGGCGGGGCTCTGCTGTCCTGGCAGCCGGAGCGAGGCACCCGCATCGCGTTCATTCCGCGGGACGGCGACGCGGTGCGGTGGGTCGATACCGATCCGTTCTGGGTGTGGCATTTCGCGAACGCTTTCGACAACCCCGACGGGACCGTCACCATCGACTACGTCGAACATGCCTACCCGGTCGGGTTCGCGACGGCACCGAACACACCGAACGCACCGACTCTGAAGCGCGCCAGCTGCGATCCCGCTACCGGCGTGATCAAGCGTGACCAGATCAGCGACAGAACCGGACTCGAGTTCCCGCGCATCGACGACCGAATGCTCACCCGGGAACACCGACACATCGCCACCGTCGGGAAGGCCGGCGCAGATCACGACGACCTCGAAAGTCTCTGGTTTCACGACAGCCGCACCGGCCGAGACAGTTGCTTCAACCCCGGGGTCGCGATCGGTGAACCGATCTACATCCCCAGCGATCGACACGACTACTGGGGCGCAATCGGCACCGACCCGAGCGACATGCGTTCACGGTTCTATCTGCTCGATGCCGACAACCCCGAGAACGGCCCACTGGCCACAATCGACCTGCCGATCCGGGTGCCAGCGGGACTGCACGGCGCGTGGTTGCCCGGTCTTGACTGATCCGAAGCTCGCGCCCCTCCGTGCACCGAGGCCATCAGTGCACGGATGGCCTCAGTGCACCACGAGGACGGGGCAATCGGCATGGTGGACGAGGTTCTGACTGACCGAACCCAGGACCGCCGCGGACAACCGACCGCGCCCGCGGCTTCCGACCACCACCACCTGGGCGGTTCCCGACAGCGCGCGCAGTTCACGTGCCACCGAAGCTCCGACCGACAGGGCTCGAACGGAAACAGTCGGATAGTCGTCGTGGTAAGCATCGACCATGGACTGCAACCACTTTCGCTCTGCTTCACGGAGGTGGCTCCAGTCCACGGACAGGCTGTAGTAAAGCCCATCAGTCTCGCTGGAAGCACCGACATGCACCACAAGTAGTTCGACGCCCAGGACGTGGGCGAGATCGAATGCGGCCGCCAACGCCCGTTTCGAGGGGTCCGAACCGTCCACTCCGACTACGACTGGGCCCTCCTGCGTCGCGACGTCGTCGCCACGCGCCCGCCACACCAGCGTCGGGCAGGACGCCGCGTTGATCACCGTGGTCGCGGAATGACCGAAGGCGATGTCGCGTAGCGGGCCCGATTTGTCGGCGGCGAGGATCAGCAGGGTTGCATCGGCCGAGATCGACTCCGCCATTTTCGCCGCCGACAACTCGACGATCTTACTGTCGACCTCGATGCCGGGATCGAGCTCGTGAGCAGATTGGACTGCCTCCTCCAGTCGCTGCTGTGCAGCGTTCCGAATCCTCGAGGGATAGTCGCTCGTCTCCAGCGATGCCGCCATCGCCGCGCTCCACTCGGTCACCGATGATGCGTGCACGATCTCGAGGTGCGCCTGAGCACGTTGCGCGAGTCCCACCGCCCACTTCACCTGGTCGGTATCGGTCGGCGATCCGTCGATGACGACTACGAAACGTCCATCCTCGGTGAGTGGCCCTTTGGTTTGCATCATGGAATTCCTTCGTCCGGCGAGTGGAACGAGACCCGCATTGCGGTATCGCTGCAACTATCGTGCTCGCAGGCGGCGGCCGTCGGAAGGGGCGAAGGCCACCTGCAGCGAGGACTTCTGTTGCACCAGCATCGACTGTAGGCCCCTGGTGTCGTCGCCGCATCAGTTACCCGAATGCGTCGCATGATTCGGACTTTTCAGCCACCGGAGACGTTACGCTGGCGAAACGCCGAGCACGAGGAGGTCCCATGGCGCACCTCGGCCCTGAGGAACAGACGGATCGTGGCTCCGAGAACAACGAATTCGACGAACTCGACCAGAGATCGGCCGGTGAGCGCGCCGACGAGGTGAAACCGGGGCGTCGGAGGCGTCAGTGGGTCGGGCTCGCCGCAGGCGTCTTGTTCGCGGCAGTGGTCTACGTTGCACTTCCGAACGAAGTCGAACACGCTGCTCGGTTGACCGCCGGAACGGCCGTCCTCATGGGCATCTGGTGGATGACCGAGGCAATCCCGATTCCCGCGACAGCATTGTTGCCGCTCATTATCTTTCCGATTTTCGATGCCGATGTCGCCGTCAACGACGTGGGCGCCTCCTACGGCAACAACATCATCTTCCTGTTCATGGGAGGCTTCCTGTTGGCGCTGGCGATGCAACGGTGGAATCTGCACCGTCGGATTGCGTTGTTGACGGTCAGCGCCATGGGCACCAAGCCGACGATGGTGATCGCCGGATTCATGATCGCGACAGGCTTCCTGTCGATGTGGGTGTCGAACACGGCGACCGCGGTGATGATGATCCCGATCGGTGTTTCGGTTCTGGTTCTGGTGCTCGACATCGGCAAGAAGGCTGGGGGTACCCCCGCTTCCGGGGACGACGCACCCGACGCCGCAACGATCACGGCGGCGGTGATCAAGAGCAACTTCGGCACTGCCCTGATGTTGGGTATCGCGTATGCGGCCTCGATCGGATCGTTGGGGACGATCATCGGCACCCCACCCAACACCCTGCTGGTGGGCTATCTGGAAGGCGAAGGAATCACCATCGGATTCCTCGAATGGATGATCGCGGGAGTGCCGCTCGCGGTGGTCTTGTTGCTTTTTGCCTGGTTTCTGCTCACCCACGTTCTGTTCAAGCCCGAGATCGATGACATCCCCGGCGGCAAGAACCTCATCAGGGGTGAGTTGGATGCGCTGGGAAAGATGGCGCAAGGCGAGATTCGAGTGGCGGCCATCTTCTGTCTGGCAGCAGCATCCTGGGTTGCTGTTCCACTCCTTTTCGACGACCCTCCGATCTCCGATACCGGGATCGCCATGACCGCAGCGATTCTGCTGTTCTTGCTTCCCAGCGGAAGCAAGGCCGGTGTGCGCCTGATGGACTGGGAGACAGCGGTCAAGCTGCCCTGGGGTGTGCTGCTGCTCTTCGGCGGCGGACTTGCCCTGTCGTCTCAGTTCCAGTCCAGCGGCCTCACCGACTGGATCGGCAGTGTGGCAGCAGGTCTCGATACGATCCCGGTGATCCTGCTGATCATCGTCATAACGACGGCAATCATCTTCCTCACCGAGATCACCAGCAACACAGCGACGGCAGCAACCTTCCTACCCATTGCCGGCGGTGTGGCGATGGGGATGAACATCGACCTGCTCACGCTGACCATCCCCGTCGCACTCGCGGCAACCTGTGCATTCATGCTGCCCGTGGCGACACCCCCGAACGCCGTCGCGTACGCGAGCGGTTACGTCACCATCGGGCAGATGATGCGCGGCGGCGTGTGGCTCAACCTCGTGTCCATTGCCTTGATCACGATCGCCGCTTATACCGTCTTCGCCTGGTCATTGGACGTGGCGTATTGACCGAACGATCAATACCGTCATCCCTGGGTGAATACTGACGGTTTCGCGTCCGGCGTGTTTGGACGCACCTCGGAATCCGTTGGCATGCTGGAAGGTTTGTCGACCAACGATTCGCCGTCGATGTCTATCCTCGGCAACACTGCGCGCAGAGCCCTCGGCATCCACCAAGCGCGTTCGCCGAGCAGCAGCATTGCTGCAGGGATGATTGTCATTCGCACCACGAAGGCGTCGAGGAACACCGCCGTCGCGAGGGCGAAGCCCATGGATTGAATGAACAGATCGTCCTGTGCAACGAATGCTGCGAACACCGACACCATGATCAGGGCCGCTGCCGTGACCACGCGCGCACTCTGTGTGAACCCCTCGACCACCGCAGTCGTGGCCTCGCCGCCACGCGAATACGATTCCTTCATCCGCGAAACCAAGAACACGTGGTAGTCCATCGCAAGTCCGAAGACGATGCCGATGAGGAAGATCGGCATCGACGAGGCCAGGGGCGCCGGTGAGAACAAGCCGAACAGGCCGTCCTGGAACAGCAGAACAGTCACACCGAACGTTGCTCCCACGGACAGCAGGAAGCCGGCCGCGGCGGTGAGCGGAACCACGATCGAACCGAACACCACCGTCAACAACAAGAACGCCAATCCGACGACGATGAGCAGGTAGACCGGTAATGCGTTCGACAGACGGTCGGTCACGTCTGTCTGGACGGCAACGATGCCCGTCACGCCGATTTTCGTTCCGGTAGCGGCCTCCACGTCAGCCGTCCCACCTCGCAGATCGGACAACAATGTCTTGGTCGACTCGTCGTTGGGTCCGCCGGAGGGCGTGATGAGGACACGAGCTCCGTCACCGGCATCGTTCGTTCCGATCAACTGGGCGCCCACGACTCCTGGAACGTCCGAAGCCCACTCGATCACGCGCTCGAAGGCGTCCGGAGACTGGGCCTCCTCGGCATCGATCACCATCAGCAGTGGAGCATTTCGTCCGGCACCGAAGCCTCGTTCGATCAGATCCGAACCCTCTCGAGCAGGGGTTCCCACTGCCGCCGTTGCGTCGGAGGGCAGCGCCATGGCCAGATGGGTCACCGGTAGTGCAAGCAAAACGAGAGCTACGACGCCTGCGACGAGCGCACGGATCGGTGCGGCCCGCACGACACCGATCCATCTGCGGCCGAGACTATTTCGTTCGACGGTAGGTTCGCTCGCCGCGCCGACGCCCGGGATGCGCCCGGCGAATGCTCTTCTTCCGAACACACCGATGAGGGCGGGAAGCAACGTCAGTGCAATCAATACGGCGACTGCGACGGTGGCTGCGGCTGCGATGCCCATCGACGTCAGGAACGGTATCCCCACGACGGCCAACGCCGCGAGGGCGATCACCACCGTTGCTCCTGCGAAGACGATCGACGATCCGGCTGTTCCTACGGCCCGTCCGACTGCTTCTCTGCGGTCGCTCACCTCACCGAGCTCGTGTCGGTATCGGGACAGCACGAAGAGTGCATAGTCGATGCCCACCGCGAGTCCGAGCATCGTTGCCAGCAACGGTGTGGTCGATCCGAGATCGGTGAAGGCGGTCGCAGCAACGACGCCGAGCACGCCGATGGCCACCCCGACCACGGCGGTGATCAGCGGCAGCCCCGCAGCGACGAGAGATCCGAACGTGAAGATGAGAACAACGGCAGCTACCAAGAGGCCGATCAGCTCACTCGTCGGGTCGATGACGCTCGAACTTTCCATGCCGGGACCGAAATACCCGATGTCGAGTCCTGAGCTGCGAGCGGTTTCTGCGATCGTCTCCACCCGCGCCTTCGTGTCCTCGCTCACGTCCGCAGCGTCCGTCACGTCGAACGACCATTCCACCGTCCCGACGGTGCCATCGGCACTGAGCGGACTGACGGCGGCTGCGTCGGACCGTGCGCGATCCTCGGAGACTCCATTTTCGAGCGCGTTTGCCACCAGGAGTTCGGTCTGAACCTCCGCCGCCTGGACGGGATCAGCGATTGTCGAGGTCGTCGACAGCTGCGGCAGACCCTGCAGATCGTCGACGAGACGCTGCACCGCGGTTGCTGCCGGGCCGTCGTTCAGAGTCGATCCGTCGGGCGCACCGATGACCATGGTGACGTCCGCGACAGCATCGGCCGGCTCGCCCGCGAAGAGCTCGGCCGCCATCGCCCGAGCTTGCTCGGCCGGCGTGTTGGGAATGGTCAGCGAGTCCTGCATGGGTTTCGACATCGTGACCGCCATGAAGCCGGTGACCACGAGGACTGCAAGCCAGGCCGCCACGACCGACCATTTGTGGTCGAACGCGAAACGTCCGAGTCGGTAGAGCCTGTGCGCCATCAGTTCTCCTCGGACATGCTCGTGACCGACGTCGAACGCAGCTGCACCTCGTTGGCCAGCGCGTCGTTCATGGCGCGGAACTGGGTCAAGGTGTCGTTGCGGAGCATGCCGCGGAGGGGCGGAACCACCAACCCGCGGAAGTGCTCCTCCTGCACGAAGCGGACGCGCCCCGGGGCGATCTCGTCGATGGTGAAGAAGTGCTCGCCGTCGAACAATCCCGGCAACCAGAACTTCCCCTTCCACCGGAATTCTCGGTTCACCGACAACGTCAGCACGGTCGGAGTGAACGTCGAGGTCCCGCCCTTGGTGTCCGCCAGGACGTTGGTGATGGTGGCGCCTTCAGCCAGCGGGCCCGTGGACGAGAGGACGAACGGGTTCCAACGCGGGTAGGACTCCCGGTCCACGAGGACGCTCCAGACCTCGTCCGGCGATGCGTCGATTTCGCGCTCGGCGCGGATGACGAACGATTTGCGAGTGGACCACACTGCGTATGCGACCGCCGCCCCGATTACTACGACCATGACAATAGTTCCCATCCTGGGCATCTCTCTCGACCATTGACCGGTGTTCGCTTGCAACACCTTCGAATTGAGCGGCACTTCGACCGACCGGCCGAATTGCGTTTGCGCACAGAAGGTAACAGTTCCCGGACTCGAGGCCAAGGGACCCGAAGCCGCTCGAAGGCAAGAACGGCGACTCCACAAGAGTTCCTTAAGCGACGCCGAAGTCCCACCCAAGGCCCACCGGCTACGTTTGGTTTCCGTCCGAAACTTTTGTGTGCCCACAGACGATCAGGGAGCCGCGTTCGATGCAGAACTCCGAAGGCGCAGTATATTTCGACGATTTCGTGTCCCACTTCCGCGGAATCGTCGCCGAGAACTCCGACCGCCTGGCGATCTCGTTCCTGTCCGACCGCGGAGAACCTGCCGCGGAACGCACACTGACGTTCGGCGAACTCGACGCCCAGTCCGCTGCGGTCGCCGGGTACCTGCGCGAAGCGCACGGCGTCGGTGAACGCGCCTTGCTGTTGTTCGCGCCCGGTCACGAGTTCCTCTACTCGTTCATCGGCTGTCTGTTCGCCCAGGTCATCGCGGTACCGGCACCGGTTCCGACCGACGCGAAGGGAATGGAGCGTCTCGGCAAGATCGTGCGTGATTCCGACATCGGCGTCTTGTTGACAACGGAAGCACTGCGACCCGCGATCACGACGTGGTTGACCGAGAGCGGGCTGGACGAGGTTCGCAGCGTGGTCGCTGTCGACTCGATCGATGTCTCGACCGCCCCTAGCTCCCCATTCGAAGCCCCCACACCGGACACGGTGGCGTTCCTTCAGTACACCTCGGGATCGACCACCGACCCCAAGGGTGTCGTCATCACGCACCGAAACTTGATGGCGAACCAGCGCGAGATTCACCTGGTCACCGAGGCCACGCAGAACGACGTCGCCGCTGGATGGCTGCCTCACTTCCATGACATGGGCTTGATCGGTCAGCTCCTGCACCCGCTCTACGTCGGCTTCCCCGGGCACTACCTCTCCCCCGTGGCATTTCTGAAGCGGCCGATGCTGTGGCTGGAAACACTGTCCAGATTCGGCGGAACCATGACCGTCGCACCGAACTTCGCGTTCGAAATGTGCACCAGGCGCGCGACCGAAGACAACACGGCCGGTTTGGATCTCGCCCATGTTCGGATCATTCTGAACGGTTCCGAACCGGTGCATCCGCAGACGCTGGTCGATTTCTGCGAACGGTTCGCCCCGTCCGGACTCGACGCGAAGGCGGTGTACCCGTGCTACGGCCTGGCAGAAGCAACACTGCTGGTGTCCGGTGTACGCGGGACCGGTTTCACGGTATTCGACGCCGATGCCGATGCCCTCGAGGACAACCGAGTATCTGCGGCAACGGAGAACGGCCCGGTGCGTCCGCTGGTCGGCAGTGGTGTCGTCGGCGTATCGGAGGTTGCCATCGTCGACCCCGCGAGCTTGGAGCGACTGCAGAACGGCCGTATCGGCGAGATCTGGGTCCGAGGCGAGACAGTCGCGCAGGGTTATTGGAGGAACGAGGCGGCCACGGCGGAAACGTTCGACCTGGGATTGTCCGGTGACAAGGGGTACATGCGGACAGGGGACCTCGGTTGCTTCGTCGGGGACGAGTTGTTCGTCACCGGGCGCCTCAAGGACGTCATCATCGTCAACGGTAAGAACCACTACCCGCACGACCTCGAGCAGACCGCCAAATCGGCGCATCCAGCCGTCGAGCTCGGCTTGACGGCCGCCTTCGGGATGGGCGAGTTCCCCGAGCGAGTGATTCTCGTGCAGGAGTTCAGCGCGGATGCTCTCGGCGAACTGGACGCCGCCGATCTGAAACCTCTTTTGCACGAGGCGATTCGACGGTCCCACGGCCTCGCGGTAAGCGAGATCGTACTCGTCGACCGCAAGGTTGTCTCCCGCACGACAAGCGGAAAGATACGTCGGGCCGAGATGCGCGATCATTTCCGCGACGGCCGGCTCGAGGATCGCGGAGCTGCACTGACCGGCGCATCGGCCTCACAATGACCGCCGACCTCGACCTCGATCACGCAGTGTCCGTCGATGAGCTCGAGCGCCGCCTCGCGGCTCTACTCGCGTCGGTCGACGAAGCGGACGTCGAAGACCTGGACGACGCGGACGAGTTTCCCACCGAGTTGACCGAAGCCTTGAACCGGCTGGGAGTGCAGCGTTGCTACGTCCCCACCCAGTTCGGAGGGCTTCTCGACGACTACCCGGATGCGGGCCGAATCGTCCGCAGCCTGGCGAGGACGGATGTCACTCTCGCTGTTGCACACGGGAAGACATTTCTCGGGGCCGTATCGGCCTGGGTTGCCGGGAACGACGAGCAACGCCAGCAACTCGCGGACCTCGTCTGCGAGGGGAAGCAGGTGTCATGGGGGTTGACCGAGCGATCACGCGGAAGCGATCTGCTCTCCGGTGACGTCCACGCGGACGCCATCGATGTGCACGGTCACGCCACGGACGCGAGAGTGGGCTTCGGACAGGACGCCGACGGGTTTCTGCTGCACGGCGAAAAGTGGTTGATCAACAACGCGACCCGCGGACATGCAGTCTGCGTACTGGCACGCACCCGCGACGGCGGCACCGCGCGGGGCTACAGCTTGTTCCTCGTCGAGAAGTCCGAACTCGGTGCCGCGACATTCGGCACACTGCCGAAAGAGCTGACCCACGGCATTCGGGGCGCCGACATCAGCGGCATCACTTTCGATCGTGCATACGTGCCGGCGTCAGCTCTTGTCGGACGCGAGGGTCACGGCCTCGAGATCGTACTCAAGGCACTGCAACTGACTCGCACGATGTGTTGCTACCTCTCGCTCGGCGCCAGTGACCACGCCTTGGCGATCACGGGCCGGTTCGTCCGCGATCGTGTGCTGTACGGTCGCACGCTCGGCGATCTGCCTGCCGCGCGAACCGTGCTCGTCGAATCGTTCGGCGCCCACTTGCTGGCGGAGGCATTGACCACTGTCGCAGCACGGTCGATGCACGTTCTGCCTGGCGAACAGTCCTGCCTCGCGGCCGCGAGCAAGTACCTCGTCCCGTCGACGATCGAGTCGACGATGATCGACCTCCGCAGACTGATGGGTGCCCGATCGCTCCTCTCGGGGATCGGTACCGAAGGAACCCTGTACAAGGTCGAGCGAGACCACAGAATCGTCTCCCTGTTCGACGGAAACACCGTGGTCAATCTGAACACTCTGATCAGCCAGTTCTCGGTACTGTTGTGGAAGAAGAACGCACGGACCGCCGAGGACCATCACAACCTCCGAGTGTCCGCCTCCATCGGTGCGCCGCTCCCGGCTCTCGATCTCGACCGACTGTCCTTGATTCCCCGCCGCGGGCTCGGGCTACTGTCTGTTCTCGCCGAATCGGTCCGCGAACTCGACAAAACCCTCGACAGCCGGGACTCAGGGCACGCATTCGTGCTCGACTGCGCGCAGGAGTTGGTTCATACCGTCGAGACACTGTCCGAGGAAACCCGCCTGCTGGGCCGTGACCCAGTCGAAGTTCCGACTGCGGCTTTCGTTGCAGCGGAACAACTCGCAGCATGTATCGCCGGATCAGCGGCAATACAGATATACCTGAACAACAGAGCAGATATGCCTTCAGACGCACTGTGGTCCGATGCACTCTGGCTACAGCTCGCGCTGCACACCGCACTCGCCAGAATCGGGATACGACGCCCCCTGCCCCTCGACAGCGTCGACGCAGGCTATCGCGTGCTGCTCGATCAGCTCGGCCGTCATTCGCACCCGACGCTGTTCGACGTGCCGGTCTCAGGCAACGTCGACGACGGGCGGGTGATCGCATGACCAGCCTCGACACAATGCTCGGCGATCCGTACGATCCCGACAACGCCTACGGGGTCACCGGTGTTCTCGAAGCCGACGAACGCCGCGAGATCATGGCCGGAACACGATCGGTCCTCGACAGCTACGGGTTCGGCGCGGAGTTCGTGCCGACTGCACTCGGTGGCCGATTCACCTCGACCGAGCGGCTGATTCAGTTGCTACGACCAGTTTTCGGACGCGACGCCTCACTCGGCCTCGGGTACGGCCTCACCTCGTTCATGGCCGCGGTCAATGTCTACGCAGCAGGTCGGGACGACCAGAAGGCTGCGGTTGCTGCAACGCTGATGTCGGGCACTCCGATCTCCGTTGCCTACCACGAGCTCGATCATGGGAACGACTTCGGCGCGAATGCACTGCAGGCCACGGAGGACGCCGACATCTACCGGCTGAACGGCACGAAATCGGTGATCAACAACGCCGACCGGTCAGCGTCGGCCGTCGTGTTCGCTCGCACCGGAGCATCCGGATCCGGTGGCCGGGAGCACTCGCTGTTCTTGGTCGATCTCGACGGTCCCGACTCGCCCACAGCGACTCCCCGGCATCGGAGCTTGGCTCTGCGCGGTTGTCGACTCAGTGGACTCGACTTTCGGAACACGCCGGTGGCGTCCTCGAACATGCTGGGTGCACCCGGCACCGCAGTCGAAACCGCCCTCAAGTCTTTCCAGGTGTCGAGATGTGTGGCCGCGGGCGCAGGTCTGGGGCCAGTCGACGAGAGCCTCTTCGCGGTCGCCGGTTTCACTTCGCGAAGGCGCCTGTACGGCCGCGACCTTTCGGATCTACCGCACGTTCAGCACACTCTCGCATCGGCTTTCGCTGATCTCATGGCTGCAGAATGCATGATCGCCGACGCGGCCGAGACACTGCATACCCGGCCGGAGTTCGGCAGTGCGCACTCCGCTGCAGCGAAATACATCGTTCCGAGGGTCTTGGAATCTGTGATGTCCGACCTGTCCGTCGTTCTCGGTGCGCGTTTCTACCTGCGAACGGGACCGTACGCACTGTTCGGCAAGCACTATCGTGATTTTGCCGCACTCGCGATCGGACATGCGGGTGGAGCTGCCTGCCAGTTGGCGATCCTGCCCCAGCTCAAGCGCCTGACCACCCGAGGTGACGCGGCCGCAGCCAGCGCCCGTGAATCCGAACCAGTGCCGTTGAATTTCGCGTCCCTGCGGATGCTCAGCCCTGGACCGGACCCTGTCCTGAACCGTCTTCGAGTCGGCATCGAGTCGGCGCCGAAACATCCAGCGCTGGCCGAGGTGTGGCCAGTTCTCGCGGGTGCTGTCACCGAGCTGCGGTCAGCGGCCGCAACCCTGACTCCGCAGGACCTCGGTGTGACCGCGTCTGCCGCGGCGATGCGCCTCACCGAGCAGTATTCGCTGCTCCTCATGGCGGCTGCCGTCGTCGACAGGCTCGATGGGGACGCCCCGCCGTGGGCAGTGCTTGCCCTGCACCGCATCGCGGAACGGGTGGCAGGCCTGCGGCTGGCGGCACCTACCCATGTCGTACTCGAGACCTTCACCGAAGTACTCCGACGAACCCACGAGGGGCGCGCATTCGATCTTCGTGAGCGCGCAGTCCCCCGCACGATGCCCTGACGCCCGGGCCCGAGCGATCGGGCCGCAGCAACCTTCATCCACTACAGATCAACAGCACTACACCGTCATTCATGCACTCCCGTCACGCCAGAAGGAACGACTATGCCTGCTCGTCCGATCGACGAAACCGAATGGCTGATCGAGAAGCTCGCAGGATTCCTCCGAATCCCACCGAGTTCGGTCGACATCGACCGCCCACTTGCCGAGTACGGACTCGATTCGGTCTATGCCCTCACCCTGTGCGGTGACATGGAGGACGAGTTCGGAATCGTGGTCGAACCCACGATGGCGTGGGACTACCCGAGTGTCGCTGCGATGGCGGGGTATCTACGCTCCGAGATAGCAGCCAAGGCCAGCTCGTGACTGCGATTGCACCCGTCGCAGTCACCGGAATCGCCTGTCGGTTCCCCGGTGCGCCTGACGCCGCGGCATTCTGGAAGCTGTTGGTAGAGGGGCGCCACGGCACCACAGAAGTGCCCTCGGATCGCTGGACCACGAAGGACTGGACAGGCGGAGACTTGAGGGGCGGGGACTGCACTAGCGGTTCGGCCTCGCCTCGCCAGCCGAGTCGATTCGGTGGGTTCATCACCGGGCACGGCGAGTTCGATCACTCCTTCTTCGGCATCTCACCGGCCGAGGCGAGTGAGATGGACGTTCAGCAGCGGTTGATTCTCGAAATGTCCTGGCACGCGATCGAAGATGCGGGAATAGACCCCACCAGCTTGGCCGGCAGCAACACCGGCGTCTTCGTCGGGATGATGTCGAGTGACTGGACCTCGATGGCGATGTCGAGTCCTGCAGAGATGACACCGCATCGAGGCACCGGCGGAGGCTACTGCATGGCAGCCAACCGCGTGTCCTACCACCTCGACCTGCACGGCCCGAGCATGACCGTCGACACCGCGTGTTCCTCTTCGCTGGTGGCAGTCCATCAGGCTGTCAACGCAATTCGGATCGGCGATGTCGACACCGCGATCGTGGCCGGGGCCAACATGATGCTCTCGCCCGCCTTGTCGGTCTTCTATGCCGAGTCCGGACTCGCCTCCACGGACGGCAGATGCAAGCCGTTCTCCTCGCGGGCCGACGGAATCGGGCGCGGTGAAGGTATCGGAGTCGTCGTGCTTCAGCGTGAGACCGACGACATCGCACGTTCGGGGATGTCGTACGCCCGGGTCCTGTCCTCGGCCGTCAATCACGACGGGCGCAGCAACGGGATTTCCGCACCCAGCATGTGGTCACAGATCGACGTTCTCGAGTCGGCGTATTCGCGGGCCTCGCTGGTTGCGTCCGACGTCGACTTCGTCGAAGGGCATGGCACGGGGACTGTCCTGGGCGACATGATCGAGTCTCGTGCCCTCGGGAAAGTGCACGGCGTAGACCGCGCCCAGCCGTGTCTGCTCGGTTCGGTGAAGGGCAATGTCGGTCATCTCGAGGGAGCCGCGGGAATCGCTGGTTTCATCAAGGCAGCGCTCTCGGTGAAGAAACGTGTCTTTCCCCCATCACTGTTCGCCGATCCCGAGAACAACAGTCTCGGACTGGGCGAGAAGGGTTTGCAGCTGAACGCCTCGGTAGCCAGGCTGCCACGCAGATCGCTCGTGGGCGGGATCAGTTCGTTCGGTATGGGCGGGACCAACGCGCACGTGGTCATCGGGTCACCCAGCGAATCCCGTTCTCCCAGTCGCCTGTCCGGCACTTCGGTGATCACCGTCTCAGCAGTGGACGAGAGCGCATTGGCCACCAACGCCATCGAACTCGCCGACTTCGTTGCCGATATCTCCGCCGACCGCTTCAACCAGGTCGCCTACTCGACCAATATGGTCAAGTCCGGTCTTCGATCGCGCCTGGCCGTCGTGGCCGACAGCGCGGCGGAGGCGTCGGCGGCCCTGAGACGAGCTGCTGTCGAACGCTCGGCCAGCGACGTAGAGCGGGGCCGGACGCCCGCACCGGCGTTTCTGTTCACCGGGCAGGGATCGCAATACCCGGCGATGGGCAGTGCCCTCGCGCGCCAATGCCCGGCATACGCGGAGAGGCTCCTCGAGGTTCTGGACGCGGCACCGGCCGAACTGCGTTCGGATCTCGAAAAGGTGCTCTTCCTGGAGGACTCCGCCGACCTGGTGCGCCGTGCCGCTGTTGCGCAGCCTGCCCTGTTCGCAGTCCAACACGCCTTGGCCGCAGCCTTCCTCGACGTCGGCGTCCGCCCCAGCGCAGTTCTGGGACACAGCCTCGGTGAGTTCGCAGCGGCCGTCGCAGCGGGTGTTCACTCGATGCCGGAAGCCCTTGCACTGGTCTGCGCGCGCGGTCGCGCAATGGACTCCGCCTCGCCCGCCGGCGGAATGCTCTCCGTCCGTGCCGACGCCGAGACCATCGCATCACGCGTGGACCTCGATGCGACGCTGTGCATTGCCGTGATGAACGGTCCGCGAAACACCGTGCTCGCAGGTGAGGCCGCAGCGCTCGAACGTGCCGAACGCGCTCTGGCAGAGTTCTCGCCGAAGCGACAGCGGGTGACCCATGCTTTCCACTCCCCCGCGATGGAACCGGCGGCTTCGGCGTTCCGGGCCGAGGTGGGATCCGGTATGTCGGCCGGCGACGCAACGATGGGGTTCTACTCCACCCTCCGCGGCCACCGGATCGACGGTCGCGACATCTCGCTCGACTACTGGAGTGAGCAGATGGTCCGGCCGGTTCGCTTCCTCGCCGCATTCGAGGCGCTCGCCGACGACGCCCGACCTACGCATCTCATCGAAATCGGTCCGCACGCGGTCCTGACGACCCTGGCACGCGATATCGGCACCTCGGGTGCGGACTGCCTCATTCCTATCGCAGGGCCCGCGTCGGTCGGATCGGAGTTCGCGCAAGTTCTCGCGACTCTCTACACCGCGAGTGCCGACATCGTGTGGCCTGCGCTGTACGAACCGCAACACCGCACGATTCGACGCCTCCCCGGATACCGCTTCGATCACGACCGGCATCGGTTGGCGAGCAAGCCGGCGCTGCGACTGCGTTCGAGTATGCCTGCCGCAGAATCGGGGCTCGAGAGCCCGGCGGTCGGGGCGGAATCGAGCGGCCTCACGGCCGGACGGTCGTCCTATGCAGCGGCGGAAGCGGCTTCGGGTGAAGTCGATTTCGATCTCGAAACGTCGATTTGCACAGCCATCGCGCAGCTCGGTGGATTCGACATGGCCGAGTTCACTCGCGAATCCCGACTGCGCGACGATCTCGGCTTCGACTCCATCATGGCAGTCCGACTCGGGGATCGAGTCAACGAGATACTCGCGCCGTGCCCACCCATAGCGGTGGTCGATCTCGCCGACAACCTCGATACCGTCGGCAGTCTCGTCGACTTCGCCCACCAGCACGCGCAGCAGCATGTGCGCACACCGATTCTCGAAGGAGCGAACTGATGTACGTGCTCGCAACCGGGACCTGCCTGCCCGGCAATGCAGTGGACAACTCGGCGCTCGCTGCACGCTTCGGCATGAACGCCGAGTGGATCGAGCTGTTCGTCGGCACCCGAACACGTTACTTCGGAGTCGATCTCGAGTCCGGGGAGCGAACGCACTCGATCGTCGATCTCGGGACGCACGCAGCCAGACAAGCGCTCGATCGCGCCGGGCTGGAGCCGTCGGACGTCGATTTCCTGGTACTGGCCACTGCAACGCCGGATACGCTCATGCCGACCTCTGCGACCGGAGTCGCAGATCGGCTCGGTATGAACCTCATTCCTGCGTACCAACTGCAATCCGGCTGCTCAGGGGCGATATCGGCCTTGGACGTCGCGCGCCGCATGCTCGACGACGAAAACCGAATCGGTCTGGTGATCGGGGCCGACCTGTGCGCCAAACATATGGTTCTGGACCGCGATATCAGCTCCATGCACCCGTCGAAGCTCGTAAACTACATGCTCTTCGGTGACGGGGCGGGCGCGATGGTGATCTCCGCGGACCCGGATGGTGCAATCATGCGAGCGAACACCATCCATTGCGTGTTCAGCGGCGTGGGCAGCGTTCCAGGGCAGACAATCGAGTGGTTCGGCGATGCCGATCGCGATTCGGAAGTTCCTGCCGTGCAGGAGGACTACAAGGCGATCGAACGACGCGTGCCCGGCATGAGCGTCGAGACCGCACGCGAACTCCTGCGTCGATCATCCTGGACCACGGACGACGTCGGCTACCTCCTGCCGCCCCAGCTGTCCGGAATCATGACGGCCCGCATCCGGAAAGAAATGGGCATGGACGGTGCACGCGAGATCAGCTGCGTCGCTGAGACCGGAAACAGCGGAAACGCACTGGCGTTCCTCCAATTCGACCTCCTCGCCGAGGTCATCGGGCCCGGTGAACGGGCCCTTGCCGTAGCCATCGAGTCCAGCCGCTGGATTCGCGGCGGAATCACGCTGGAGGGATTGTGACCACCACCAACCCGCACGATCCGATTGCGTTATCGATACTCGGTAGTTCGACCGTCCGCGGACTCGAAGCCCCTCTCGTCGCGGAGCTTGCGCGACATGGCTTCACCTCGGCGATTCGCATCGGTGGATACGGCACCTGGGCTCTGGAATTGATGGACGACCGAGCTCAGGTCTTCGAACACGACCCGATGATGACCGTCGTGATGCTCGATGCGAAGGTGGTCCTGGATCACCTCGGCGACACCTGGACGGCGCAGGACATCACCAAGGCCCTCGATCTCGTCGCCACCCAGCTCGAGGAGTCCCTGCCGGCTCATGCAACACGGCGGCTGACTGTCCTCACGACGATCCCTTTGCCCATGGCCGTGCTTGCGATGTCGATAGACCTGACATCCAAAGCACGAATCGGTGCCGCGTGGCGCCGATTCAATGCGCGGTTGCTCGACCTGGCCGTGGCGGACCCCTCGATCGTGGTTCTGGATGCGGATGCAATTCTCACCGAGATCGGCCCCTTGGCCGATCCTCGTATGGCGGCCTACGTCGGCATAGCGCTCGGCACCGACTACATGCGCGAGTGCGCGCGTCAGATCGGCCACATCGCCCGTTCGCGTCGCGGCTTCGCCAGCAAGGCGCTCGCTCTCGACCTCGATGGAACCCTTTGGGAGGGAATTCTTTCCGAGGATGGCATCGACGGTATCAACTTTCGACACGGCCATTCCGGGGAGGCATACGCAGCGTTTCGACGCGCACTTCGCCAGCTCGCCTCCCAGGGAGTGCTGCTGTCGATTCTGAGCAAGAACGACGACGACCTCGTCCGACGGGCACTGCTGGACCACCCCGACTCCGACCTGAGCGAAAGCGATTTCGTCAGCATACGAGCCGATTGGAACCCCAAGCCCGGCAATCTGGTCGAGGTCGCGGCCGGTCTCGGAATCGGTGTGGACTCCTTCGTCTTCGTCGACGATTCCCCGTCGGAGCGGGGTGCGATGCGCTCGGCCATGCCTACCCTGCCGATCGTGGCCGTCGACCCGGATGAGCCCGCGTTGCATGTCGTATCGCTACTGCGCGACGGGTGGTTCACCACCACGTCCATCACGGATGAGGACACAGCACGAACGGCCAGGTATCGAATCGAGATGCAACGCAAGTCGCTGCGCGAGCGAGCGCAGGACATCGAGACCTATCTGCGCGATCTCGGAACGACCGTGGTGGTCTTCGAACCCCTCGGCGTCGAGATCGCTCGGATCGCGCAGATCACGCAACGCACCAATCAGTTCAACCTGACAACTCTGCGCATGGACGAACAGGCCGTGCGGTCGTGGATCGAGAATCCGCAGTCCGCAGTGCTGGCAATCGAATGCGCGGACCGGTTCGGCGACCACGGAATCGTCGGCGCTGTGTTCCTCGAGCGTGCAGGCACGACCACATTCGTGCGCAACTTCGCGCTGTCCTGCCGGGTCTTGGCTCGCGGGGTGGAAACCGCTCTGCTCGCGTACGTAGCGCAGGGCGAGTTCACGCGTGGGCAAACGGGGATGATCGCTTGGCGCACACCGAGCGCGAAGAACTCGGCCACCGCCAGCCTGTACCTCGATCACGGGTTCCGCGTGTCCTCGCACGATCATCGTGCAGCGCACGGCCTGAGTTCGGACTCCGACCAATTCGTCCTGGCTGCCGCCGACGCGCCGTCGGTGCCGCTGTACGTAGACATCAAGGAGAGATGAACAATGACCGAGGAACGATTCGTCGAGCTGGTACGCGCTGAAAGCGGCTTGGACATCACGCAGTCGGGCCTGTCGACTCCATTCGACGGCATCGCCGGATGGGACTCGCTCTACCTGTTGAAAGTCATCACAGCAGTGGAGGGCGAGACAGGCAGACCGGTCTCGGTCGTTCGCGCCATGGAAAGCACGAGCCTGCAGGACATCTACAAGGTCGCCACGGCATGACCTCGCTGGTGTCGATGGCTCGGAGTCTTGGGGTGGTGCCGAACAGCCGATGGCACACCCTTGCGTTCCTCGCAGGCAACGGCGGTCGCAGTCCGGTGTACCTCGGCGTGGAGGTGGATGCGTCGGCGATGCTCGCCCGCAGAGCCGACACGGCCGCCGCGTCGATCGTTGCCCAGGTCGTCGCTGCTGTCGGCACGGTCTGGGTGCGCCACCCGGAGGCGAACTCCTCGTTCACCTCCCTCGGTCTGCCGTTCGTGGCGCGTCACCGTGATGTCGACGTGAAGCTGTCGTTCGACATCACCGTCGCAGGGACGAGAACTGTGCAGTCGGCGATTCTCGCTGCCGCACAGAATGTATCGGCCACCGAAGTCACCGAATGGATAGCTGCGACACGTACACGGCTCGAGGCGGGCGACCGTGGGCCCGTCCGCGCTCTGCAGTTCCTTCCCGGTGTGGCCGGCCGTGCCGCCTTCGAATTGGCCACCCTGCTGCCATGGGGCCACCGATCGCTGGGAACCGTTGCCGTCACCTCACTGGGCCACCGTCCGATCCGGCACTTCTATTCAGACGGAGGCACCACGATGACGGTGGGGATCAGCAGACTGACCGAGACCGTCGCACTCGTGAACGACACCGTCGTCAGCAGGACGGTGCTACCGCTGTCGCTGACTTTCGACCACCGGGTGATCGACGGCGCTCTGGCGGCCGAGGTCGCCGCAGACCTTGTCTCGGCGCTGGAATCCCCCGTCGCACGAACCGCACCCGAACTCGAACGGACCGTTTGACATCATGGACTACCTCGACGACTTGAAGACCCTGGTCGCCCTGCATGCGCGCGCCCAGGGAATGGGTCCCAGGCACACTCGAAGGATCCTCGACTCCATCACCACTCTGGAGGACGGGGAAGGCGGATGGGCGGACGCATGGTTCGCAGAAGGCACTGCTCGACTGGAGGCTGGTCGAGACCGCGAGGCCATACAGCTTTTCAACCTGGCCCGCTTTCCTTTCGCCTCCTCGCCTCGTCGGAAGCAGGCGTACAAGGCATGCACCGCCGCGTTCACGAATTGGGCAGCGGAGATCGACGGCGTGGAGAAGCTCACTGTCGGGCTCGACGGGTCCACCGTGCCGGTCTGGTTCCGGGGACTACCCACCGACGGTCCGAGTCCGCTACTCGTGGTGATCGGCGGGATAGTCAGCCCGAAAGAACAGTGGGCAGAGATGCTGCTGTCCGCACGCGCACTAGGTATGGCAGTGGTGATCGCCGACTTTCCCGGGGTAGGTGAGAATTCGACTCGCTACAGCGAGAACAGTTCGGTGCTGATCTCGGCCATCGTCGATGCAGTGTCGACACGCATGATGATCGAAGGCGTCCACGCACTCGCGATGAGCTTCGGTGGCACCCTCGTTCTGAAAGCCGCGGCGACCGATCCTCGCATTCGTTCGATGGTAACGGTCGGGGCACCGATCAAGTACCTCTTCGGGAGCGCATCGATATCAGGTGAGCTGCCCGCAGCCACCGTCCGCACTCTCGAACACGTCACCGGCGCTACAGGTTCGGCATTGGCGTCGACGCTGGCCGGCTGCGCTCTGGACGATCGCGAACTCGACCGCATCAAGATTCCGGTTCTCTACATCAAGAGCAGCCAGGACGAGATCACCCCTGCAGCTGAATCACAGCTGGTGCGAGACCGCATAGTGAACTCGCGCGTCATCGAATTCGACGATGTCCATGGCTCGCCCGAACACATGACGGCTATCCGGTTGTGGACCATCGTGGCGTTGATGCAGCAGACCGGGCTCAAGCCGGTTGCAGGTGCGGCCCTGTCGCTGATTCTCTCGCTGGGGTCACGCCTGTCGATGTTGTCACCGGTCGATCTGGGCAGGCGTGCAGCATGATCGATTCTGCTGCAGAGGCTGTCACGGAATCGCCTACTGTGCTGTGCTTTCACCATGCCGGCGGATCGGCCTCGGTGTACCGGCGCTGGTCCGACTCCGCCATCCTCGACGTCGTTCCCGTCCAGCTTCCAGGTCGCGAGAACCGCCGCCGTGAACAACGTTTCACGGATCTGTCCGCACTGCTCGATCTCCTGGAGATCGAGCTCGCGGATGTGATGAACAAGCCGTACGTGCTGTTCGGCCACAGCATGGGCGCCCTCGTGGCCTACCGGCTTGCCGTTCGTGCACTCGATGCAGGGCGCCGACTGCCCGAGTCGTTGGTGGTCGCAGCCGGTGCGCCGCCGCACGTGCCCACACTCCCGCTTCCGCTGGACTCCTTGACCGATCTGGAAATCGCGCACGCGCTCGCCGAGTTCGACGGCCTACCAGCAGTGCTGTTGGACCGGCCGGAATGGCTCGGTCCGCTGCTGGCCGTCGTCAAAGACGACATCAGGGTGTGTCAGAGCAACCGTGTCGACGACACCACGACATTGCCGATACCGATCCACGCAATCGGCGGTACCACCGACCGGCTGGTCTCGACGGCTTCCCTCGCACAGTGGGACCGGCACACAAGCAGAGAATTCTCCATGACCACTATCGACGGGGGACACTTCCTCACCACGGACAACAGTGAGGAACTGTTTTCTCTGGTGGAGCGGATCGTCCGCACGACCGTCGGGTCGGTGAGCATCCCATGACGATCGAATCGGCCCAGGGCAGGCGCATCGGGCGCGGGCCCGTCGAGTCCCCGGCTCCGCGCGGACTCGAAACCGGACTCGCCCTCGCGGGGCTCGCCGGGTGGGTGGCGTTCTTCGCGCCGACGCAGGTATTGCTCGCGGTCGCGACCGAACGTATGTACCCCTCCGACAAAGAGCTCTTCTTCGGATTGATCTCCGCGGCGGGCAGCGCGGTCATGCTCATCAGCTATCCCCTGATCGGGGCCTTGTCCGATCGATTCCTGCAGACCGTCGACAGACGGACGGTGTCGCTGGTCGGTGTCGTTCTCGCAGCGGCCTGTCTGGTCATGACGGGACAAGCCGACAGCGGTGTGGAACTTGTCATCTGGTGGTGCGCGACACAAGCCGGAATCGCCGCGATCCAATGTGGCGTGGAAGCAACTGTCGCCGATCGGATTCCGGTCGCACACCGTGCTCGCATCGGCGGGAAACTCGCGGCAGCGCAGATGTTCGCCGCCTTGCTCGGTACTGTCGTCGCGTCGGTCTCCACCGATCTGTCCGTCTCGTACCTGGTCGTAGCCGGCGTCGTCGTACTGCTGGCGGCGCCGTTCATCTTCGTGTCGACCACACGTGAGCCGAAATCGGTTCTCACACCGCCCTCGCCGGGGCCTGAACGCAACCGCGAGCACACCTCGACACCACAGTTGTGGCTGGGATGGACCAGCCGAACGCTTGTCCTGTTCGGGCTGGGCAACGTGACTCAGTTCCTCTACTTCTTCGTGCACGACGAGCTTGCACGGCCGGAGCCCGCTCGCGCTCTCATTCTGTTGACCGGGCTCTTCGTGGTGTCCGTCGTGGTGAGCGCTCTGGTGTTCGGGAGGCTGTCCGACCGTATCGAGGACCGGACCGGGCCGGCAATCATCGGCTCGGCGCTCGCAGGACTTGCGGCCTCGGTATTCGGGTTCACCTCCTCCTGGCCCGTGATCCTCTGTGCGGCAGTTGCCTTCGGAGTCGGACTCGGCGCGTTCATGGGGCCGACGTTCGCACTGCTCACCGAGTTGCTCCCCGATCCCAGACACCACGGCCGAGACCTCGGGCTGCTCAACTCGGCTGTCGTCGCCCCCAGCGCGCTGGCCCCTGTGGTGGGGGTCGCGATCCTGCGACTCGACCACGGCTTCACCGTGCTGTACGTGGTCGCAGGCGTGTCGCTTCTATTCGGATCGGCCGCGATGTACGTGCTGCGTCGGCGCAACCGCGCCATCTCGATGGGTGCGCTATGACCGCGACCGAGGTACAGGTCAGCCGACGACCCTGGGTCGTCCTGGTCGCCATGTCGGCGGCTGTCACGATCGTCATCTTCAACAGCTCTGCCATCAATGTCGCCCTGCCGACGATGGCCACCGAACTCGGGCTCTCGGCAGCAGCCATGCGCCTGGTCGTCGTCATTTACTCGGTGACGTTCGCGGCCATGCTGCTACCTGCGGGATACCTGTGCAACCGAACGGGAGCGCGGACCGTATTGCTGCTCGGTCTGCTGGCGACCGGACTGGGCGGAGCCGCAGCAGCTGCCGTCGACAACGTGCCGACCATCATGATCTCCCGTGCGGTGATGGGCGTCGGCGCCGCGTGCGTGATGCCGTCGACCCTCGCGCTCGTCGTCGCCACGACTTCCGAGGCGGGCCGATCGAGGGCCATCGCAGTGTGGAGTGCGGTATCGGTGGCCGGGGCGGCAGGAGGCCCGATCATCGGCGGAATCCTCGTCGACGGATGGGGCTGGAACTACATCTTCGTGGTGTCGGCCGTCGGTTCAGCCGCGATGGCCACTGCCATTCTTGTCCTGGTGCGTCCGCAGGCAAAGCTGCCGCAATCAGCGGTCGACGTCCGGCTTCTCGTGCTCGCTGCCGGCGCCATCACCACCTTCGTGCTGGGTGTGACGATTGTCAGCGACGAGATGCTGCCCGGCATCGCTCTGATCGCGGTCGCCTGTGTCCTCGCCGCAGCAGCGTGGGCAGTGAGCGGCAAGAAACCCGACAGCACCGGTGACGAGCCGCCGCGAACCCGAGAGCAACGTCGTGAGTTCTTCGGCGCGTCGGTCTCGAACATGCTGTTGTTCTTCGCTCTCGCCGGGACATTGTTCGTACTGACCCAAAAACTCCAGTTCCAGTTCGGGCTGTCACCGTCGACGGCCGGGTTCGCTGTCGCGCCGGTGACGCTTGCGTTGCTGATCGGAGTTGCTGTATCCACGCCGTGTTCGAGCGCCTTCGGTCGCCGACCCGTCGTCGTGGGCGGCCTCGTCACCGCAGCGATCGCCTCGATCACGCTCTCCGCGTTCGGAGGCGAACTGAGCACCGTGCTGGGTGCGGTGTTCTTCGCAGGCATCGGCGTCGGAATGGCGCTCCCGCTCGTCACCGAATCCATGGTTGCCTCCGTGCCCTCCCATCGCGTGGGCGAGGCCGCAGCGGTCAACGACACGATGCAGGAAATCGGATTCTCCCTGGGCGTCGCGGTCCTCGGTTCGGTCCTGGCCGGCTTCTACCAAGCTGGACTACGCGAAACGTCGACCGAGACTGGGTCGCTCGGCGCAACCCTGGCCGAGGCCGACCGACTGGGCGATCGGGAACTACACAACGCGGCAATGTCCGCGTTCTCCACCGGATCTACCGCCGCCTTCACCGTCGGAGCAGTCTTCCTCGTGGCCGGCGCGATCATCGCCCACCTGTACCTCCCCTCGACCGACCGAACAGCACGAAACGGAGCGAGATGAACACGACCCTGGCGTCGACTCCCCTTGGCCTACTGCACGACACCGCTGCGAAGTCACCGACTTCGATCGCGCTCCACGCCCCCGGCGGGCACACGGTCGAGTACGGGGACCTGGCCGGTCTGGTCGCCGAGACAGCGGCCGCACTCGCCGCGACGGGCGTATGTCCCGGGGATCGTGTCGTCACACGGTTGCCCAACGATGTGCCGGCAGTCTTGCTGATCTTCGCAGCGTGGACGGTCGGTGCGATCGCCGTTCCGCTTCCCCCGTCGACGACTGACAGTCAATTGCACTCCGTGGCAGCGGATTGCACGGCAGCCCTCATCGTGGTCCAGTCCCTACCGAGCGACGAATTTTCGAGTGGTTCAACGGTTCTGACCTGGAGTGACCTCATCGCTGTCGAGACTCTCGAGCAAACCGTGCACCGCCCGGTCGCCGGAGCGGAGCCCGCGCTACTGATGTACACCTCGGGCAGCACTTCCAAGCCCAAGGGTGTGATCTGCCCGGCTGCCGCAGTGGTCTTCGCCGTGGACTCGATCGGGCAGCGGCTCGAATACAGGGCATCCGACCAGGTACTGCTGATGTCCCCTTTGTCCTTCGACTACGGCCTGTATCAGATTCTGCTGTCCTTCTCCGCCGGTGCTTCGGTGGTGCTCGCGGACGCTGCGGACGCCTTGGGTCTTCTGAAGACCATTCGGTCGCGACCGGTGACCGTCGTGCCGGCGGTGCCTGCCGTTGCAGGCATGCTGCACACGCTCCTCTCCCGTGGCGGCAGCATCGAGACGGTACGGATGGTCACCAGCACCGGAGCGGACCTCCCCCCGTCACGAATAGCGCAGTTGCGCGGTGTGTTCCCGAATGCAGCGATCATCGCCATGTACGGAATCACCGAATGCAAGCGCGTGACGATCGCCGAACCCGATATCGACCGCCACCGCCCAGGGTCGGTGGGGCGGGCGATCCCCGGCACCAAGGTGTCCATAGTCGACGACGACGGCCAGGAAGTCGAAACGGGCAACGAAGGTCAGATTGTCGCTATCGGGCCGCACGTCATGAGTGGCTACTGGAACGCCGAACACCTCAGCGCCGAACGCTTCGGTACCGATGCCGCTACCGGTGAACGGTGCCTTTTCACAGGGGATTACGGCCGTGTCGACCCCGACGGGCACCTCTACTTCACCGGGCGTCGAGACGACATCTTCAAGTCCAACGGAGTACGCACGAGCGTGTCCGAAATATCGGCCGCGGTCGAGTCGCTCGACTGCGTTCAGTCCGTCATTGTCGTCAAGCCCACCGAGGAGCGGGGACTGGCCATCGTCGTGACGGCAACGACGTCCGAACCCGCAGTCCTGACGGCGCTGTCCGCGCTGCTCGAACCTGCCAAGATGCCGACGCGCTGCGTCGTACTCGAAGAACTACCACTCACCGCCAACGGAAAAGTCGACACCCGCCGCGCGGTGCTCGCATTGACGAAGGAAACGCCATGACACGCCATGCCGACATCGCCCGTGACTTCGGAACACCGGTCTACATCTTCGACGCAGAGCGACTCGAGTCTGCAGCGCACGATCTCGCCCGTGCGTTGCCGCAACCGAGCTCCATCTATTTCTCGCTGAAGGCAAACCCGAATCCCGCTGTTGCAGAGACACTTCGACACGCTGGGTGTTCAGCAGAGGTGAGTTCCATCGGAGAGCTCGATGCGGCGCTGACCGCAGGCTTCGACGCCGCCGACATCATCTACACCGGGCCGGGAAAAACCGACGAGGAAATCGTGCACGCTCTGACGAGCGGCGTTCGCGAGTTCTCGACCGAGTCGAGGACGGATCTGCAGCGGCTGTCCACACTTGCCGAAGGCTTGTCGATACAAATCGGAATCCTGTTGCGTGTCAACAGTGAATCGGCACCGGGAGCAGCAGGAATGCGGATGACGGGAGCGTCGTCCCAGTTCGGCATCGATACCGGGACCGTCCCGTTGACGCGCGAGGACATCGATCTTCCCTCCATCGAGGTCCACGGCTTCCACTTCTACCCACTGAGCAATGCCTCCGACGAGGCGGCGCTCATCTCCGAGATGAAGAACAGTATCGATACCGCGTGCAGACTGCGCGACGAGCTGGGTATCGAATTGAAGATTCTCGACCTCGGTGGCGGTTTCGCCGCACCGTACGCTGCGTCCGGCGCCCGGCCGATCTACACGAATCTGAGCGAATCCGTCTCCGATGCGCTGGACGCACGACTGCCCGGTTGGCGGTCCGGTGAGACCAGGATCGTTTTCGAATCCGGCCGCTACCTCACAGCGGACTCGGGCGTGCTCGTTGCTCGAATCATGGATGTCAAGGACAGTCGCGATCGTCGATATGTGATTGTCGACACCGGAATTCACCATGTCGGCGGGCTTTCCGGTATCGGTCGCGTACTGCCGGTTTCGGCACAGGTTCTCGCGAGCTCGACCCATGGCGAGGTTGCCGGTGTCGATACGTCGAGCGTCGAGGTGGGAGACGAGCGCGACATCGTGATTGCCGGTCCGTTGTGCACTCCAGCAGATGTCCTCAACCGCAACGCCGAGCTCGTGGATCCTCACCCAGGTGATCTGCTCGAGGTCCCGAACGTAGGGGCCTACGGTCTATCCGCCAGCTTGATGGGATTCCTGTCCCGTCCGGCGCCCGCGGAGGTTCTCGTCCGCGGCACCGATGTGTTGTCGGCCACACGAATTCACTTCAACAGAACGGCGCTACCCATGCCCGCACCACAGCTGAACCATTCCAACCACAACTGGGATCGAGCGTTCGAACGTCATATCGCTCGCGCGGTCCCCCGCCTTTCGATCGAAAACGGTCTGAGCGCCGAGGAGGACCTCAAGAACGCCGGGCTCGACTCGCTCGCGCTGGTCGCCCTCCTGGGAGACCTCGAACGCGAGTATGGCATTGCGATCACCGATGACCAACTGACCGCGGAGAACTTTGCCTCGCCGGCGTCGATCTGGGCGCTGATCGAACGCGCAGGAGCGGCCGTCAGGACGTAAGAAGTCGATCATGTACATTGCCGATTTCCTCGGTGGTATAGGACTTTCCGTGTAGGTGATCGAAGTTCGACCTCAACGTGAACAGTTGTCTCTCGCAACGCAAACTGGTCAATGACTCAGTAAAGTAGATCCTCGGCAGGTTGAGCAGCAATCGAATGAAGGAACATCTACAAAAATGAGCGTGTCGGGGCTCGAGGGTAGAGAAATTTCGATCAGAACGTTCGGATCTCTCGAATTGCATTCACAAGATGCGGTATTCGAGATTCCCAGCGGGACAAAGCTCAGGTCGGTGTGGGCCGCTCTCGTCATCGACCCTGGTAGTACCGTCTCGATGGAAACCGTCGCAGAGATCGTGTGGGGAGCCAAACAGCCCAAACGGAGTCGAGAGTCCGTCCACGTCTACATCTCGCAGCTCCGCGCATTCCTGGACTCGTGCGGCGAGTTTCCTGGGCTCATCGAGACACGATCCGGCGGATATCGACTGGCGGTGGACAAACTCGACGTCGATTGGTGCGCGTTCGACGACGCCATGAAGACCGCCCGCCCCAAGGCTCGGGCGGGCGATCTCGACGGTGCATGGAAGGACTTCGAGAGTGCGCTGGCGTTGTATCGCGGCCCCTTCCTTTCCGGACTGTCCGACAGCCCGCAACTGGAAGCGGCTGTCAACGAGATGAACGAGCTGTACCTGGCGTGCCTCGAGCAGCGAAACGAGGTGATGCTCGCGCGCGGAGACGTCGCGCCGTTGATCCGAGAGCTACTCAAGCTGACGAGGCAGTTCCCGGTGCGCGAGACGATGCATCGGCAACTGATGCGCGCTCTGTATCTGTCCGAGCGACAGATCGAGGCGTTGGAGGTGTACAACCGGTTGAGGCACACATTGCAGGGCGACTACGGAGTCGAACCGGGCCGCCAGGTCCGCAACGTCCACCAGTCGATTCTCGAGCGCGACTGCGACGCCATACGCGAGATGATCTTCGTCTAGCTCACGAGACGACCACGGGCGGCAAAGGTGCGAGTCATTCGCACCGTTGCCGCCCGTCGTCGTTTCAGACCGAAGAGGTCTCACCTGCGCGCCGGGCTGCCAGCCTGTCGACGGCGTGCCTGGTCACATTGTCGGAGTTCAGCAGGCTGTAGTAGATGGATCCCCAGATCCGCTTCTTGAGAAAGGCGGAGTTCCCGATTGCCCTGTAGATCGACCGGCGTCCGAACTCGCCGACCACGCCACGCTGCGCGAACGCCATCTCCTGTCGCATCTGAAGTGACCGAGCGATTTCGACGGACGGCTCGCGAATTTCCTGAAGCCGCCTGCATGCATCGTCGACAGCGATGTCGGTCGGGTGGGTGAGGGCCGCAGGCAGAAGATCTGCCAGCACCACGCCGTCGAGAATCGCATGGTTGACGCCCTGGGCCAGCACCGGCGACAGAGTGTGCGCTGCGTCGCCGATCGCAACGAGACCAGGTGTGGACCAGCGTGGCGTGTAGCTGGTGAAGATGTCGAGCACCGACGTATCTCGCCACGATCCGACCTGTTCGGCCACGGTATCGGCGAGCTCGGGTACCAGCTTGCCGATCTTGTCGTGCAGAGCAGACAATCCGGATGCGCGGATCTCGCGGAGTCCGCCCGGTGGGATATTGACACCCAGACGGACCAGGTCGGGCACGGTCGGGATGCACATCACGTGTGAATTGGCCTTCATATGAACCTGGTAGCAGGACCTATCCCATGTATCCGGCGCCGTCACCTTGACCCACAGGAAATCCCGCTGCATCGGTTTGCGCCGCGAGGGCAGTGACGCCATCGCCGCGGTCGTGCCGTAACGCCCGTCTGCGGCGACCACCAACCGCGAACGCACCTCGTGTATCGCGCCATCACGGCGGTACCGAACGCCACTGATGCGGCCTGCGGTTCGGACGAGTTCGCTGACGGTGGCGCTGCGAACCAACCGGAGTCTGTTGTGATCGGCGGCTGCCACCATCGCGTCGAGCAGTACGTCCTGGGGAACTTCCGTGGGGAGCTCTGAATCAGCTCGCAGTTCCTCGAATCGCAGGGACAGAACCGGGTTGCCCGAATCGACTATTCTGAGGCCATCCACGCTCATGTGCGACGCCGCCGGCAGTTGGTCGAATACACCCAGTGAGCGCAGCGTGAAGACGGAATCGGGTGAGATCGATTCGCCTCGAAAGGACCTCGAGGACGTTGCCGAGCTTTCCAGAACGGTGACGTCCACGCCGTTGATCGACAGCGCGAGTCCGAGCGCCATACCAGCAGGCCCGCCTCCGACCACCAGGACATCGGTGACGATTGTTTCGCCTTCGTTCGGATTGTATTCGCCCACGATTGCGGCTCCCTGGTTCCTGGTTCGAATGTCTTTTTCGACCGTAACAAGACTCGAATTCATTTAAATTGCAAAGCAATTGCATTCCGCCAAAGGAACGCTTAAGTCCGCCCTGAAGTCCGTTGACCGCCTCGCCGACACCCGCATAGCCTTCGACGGATCGCTTCCCACACTCGAAAGGCTGCTACCGCAGATGCAGAACGGAAACGACGGCGCACGTTGCCCTTACTCATACCCCTTCGAGCGCCCCTCCTCGATGGAGATCGCGCCCGAATACAACTCCATACAAACGGGCGAAGCGGTCGCGGTCGTGAGCATGCCTTCCGGCGACTCCGCATTTCTCGTCACGCGGTACGAAGACGTCAAGACAGTCCTCGGTGATCGACGCTTCTCACGCGCCGCGACATTGGCCGAGGGTGCACCGCGCCTCGGTCCGGTGCCTCAGAATTTTCCGACGCTGCTCAACATGGACCCGCCCGATCACTCGCGCGTCCGCAAGATGATCAGCGGCACCTTTACAGCTCGCCGCGTCAACACGCTGATTCCGTATATCGAACAACACGTCGATTCGTTCCTCACCGACATGATCAAGGCCGGTCCCGACGCCGATCTCATCGAGTCTTTCGCGGCGCGGCTGCCGGTCCAGATCATCTGCGAGTTGCTCGGTGTACCGATGTCCGACCGGGCGCAGTTCGGGGCATGGTCGCGGGCGTTCCTTGCCACGACGAGCAAGGAGTACACACCCGAGCAGGTCAAGGAAGCCCAGGTTGCGCTGTTCACATACCTCAACCAGCTGATCGAGACCAAGAAGGCCGACCCGCAGGGCGACATTCTGTCCGATCTCGCCGTGCAGAATGCGGCAGACCCCAAGATCTCCGACCTCGAGCTCGTATTCCTGGGCGTCACCCTTCTCGTTGCCGGCCACGAGACAACGGTCAACATGATCGGCAACGGCATCTTCGCGCTACTGCTCGAGCCCGCCAAGCTGGAAGAACTCCGGGCCCACCCCGAACTGATCGATACAGCGATCGAGGAGCTCCTCCGCCTGTTCGGACCCGGTACCGAAGGCCTGCTGCGGATCGCAACCGAGGACGTCGAACTGTCCGGGGTGCTCATCCCGGCCGGCAGCGGTGTGCTGCCGAGTCTCGTCGCGGCAAACCGGGACGAGGACAAGTTCGAGGATGCACAGAGTTGCGCACTCGGCCGAGACGAAGCGCAGCACCTTTCTTTCAGTCACGGGCCGCACTTCTGTATCGGCGCCTCTTTGGCTCGGGCGGAACTGAGGATCTCCTTCAACGAGATTCTGCGGCGTCTCCCCGGCCTCGCACTGGCCGTCGACCCGGCCGAGGTACCACGCCCGGAAGGCCTGCTCGTCAACGGCGTCTCGCGCCTCCCGATCACCTGGGATGCCGAGGCTGCACGCGCATTGCACGACTCCGAAACCGCAGCACTGTTGGACACACTCACCCTGCAGGAGCAGACTCGATGAAGGTCACCGACACGTACATCACCGGCACCGGCCACTGGTTGCCCGAGACCGTCACCAGCCAGTGGGCTGTCGAAGCGGGCTTGTACTCGCAAGAAGACCGCGACGCCGACGGGTTCATCGGCGCGTGCGTCGAGAAAGAACTCGCTCCCCCGCAGATGGCGGTGAATGCTGCACGCGATGCGATCGAGGGCGCTGGCATCGACCGGGCCGACATTTCCGTCGTTTTCCACAGCAGCATCTGGTTCCAGGGCGTCGACATGTGGCCGTCCGCATCTTATGTCGCTGCACATGCCGCACATTCGGGCGCAAGAGCTTTCGACCTGCAGCAGCAGTGCAATGTCGGCCTCGGAGGAATGGAGCTCGCTTCGCAGCTGCTCACCGCCATTCCTGGCGGAAACATCCTGATGACAACTGCGGATCGTTTCGGAGGCGATCGCATCGACCGCTGGAAGACCGAAAACGGAGTTGTCTACGGCGATGGCGCGGGTGCAATCGTGCTCAGTCGCAACCCCGGTGCCTTCCGTGTCCTTTCGACCTTCACACAGGCCGAAAACGATCTCGAAAAGGTCGTCCGTGGACCGGAATTCCGAGACAACCCCGAATCCGGAACCATCGACATCACGTCGCGGTTCGCTCACTTCATCGGAACCGGGGGAATGCGGGAAGCCGCCGGCCGTCTCGTCAACGCTGTCAAGAACTCGGTGGCAGGCGCGCTCGCGGATGCGGAATGCGAAATCGGCGAGATGGCGAGCGTCGTCATTCCCGCAGTGGGACGCACCAAGCTCGATTGGCAGTTGCAGGAACTCATCCCCGTCGATCTCGACCGCACCAACTGGAGCTTCGCCAGCACGACCGGACACCTGGGCTCCGGCGATCAGTTCGTCGGCTTGAGCGCGTTGCAGTCCGGCGGAACGCTGCAGTCCGGCGACAAAGTCCTTCTCGTGGGCGGCGGTGCCGGATTCACCTGCACAAGCGTCGTTCTGGAGTACAGCGACACCAATTTCGGTACCGCACCCTCGACCGAGGAGAAGTAGCTGTGACGTCAGCAAAGGCAGGCAGTGCGCTGTGGGCGTTCGCCGCCATCATGTTCCTCGCATACCCGATCCTGCGTCCCTACTCGTCCGAGGTGGGGATGGAGGGAGCCGAGGCATTCGGGGAGACCAGTTGGGTCATCGCTCACGTGTGCGCGATGTTGGGCTTCATCGCCATCGCGCTGGCAATGCGTAGCCTCGAACAGCTCGTCGGCCCGAGCGCCGGGGCGTCCGCAGCGAGTGTTGCCGTCGTCGTGACTTGGATCGGTGTGGGGTTGACGCTCGCCTACTACGGCGCGGAAGCATTCGCGCTCAACGCGGTCGGCGCCAAGGCGGTGTCCGACGCGGATCCCGCGATCATGGAACTGGCGGATCCGATCAGGAACGGCGCAGTGCAGATCTCGATGTTCGGAATCGGCCTGCTGCTCGTCCTGATCGGCGGCGTCTACGCGGCACTCGCTGTTCGCAGCTCGGACATTCTTCCGTCTTGGTCGGGGTTGCCGCTGGCCGCTGGTCTGATCTTGTTCGCGCCACAGTTCTTCGCACCTCCGGCAGTACGCATCGCACACGGGGCACTCATGTTCGTGGGTTGCCTCATCCTTGCGTGGGCTTTCTGGAAAGCACGATCCCTGCGTGCGGATCTGGTGACCTCTGCCGCGTAGGACACTCTGCTGACACGATGCTCGCCGATCGGACGGTTTCGTCCGATCGGCGAGCATCGTGCTGTTTCGGTCACCCAAGGGGGTTGACAACGGGCGTTGTCAGAACGAAGCTGAACAGTGTGACCACCGAAGCAGCACCGACCCGCTACATGCGTGACCGCGCACATTCAGCGCGAATCAGCGCGCCCCTGCGCCCGTTCGCATGGCCCGCACCGGATGCGACGGAAGACGAAGCCACGCACTTGCGTCGCGCTCTCCTCGAGCGCGACGAACCGAGCGCGGCCCTGGTCCGGGCAATCCGTGAGGACCGAACCGTGACCCTCGCGCAGTTTCGACTCGCACTGCACGAAGGTATCGACGCGGTGGTCGACGCCCCTGCCGAACTTCGCGACTATTTCAGGATGCTCGAGGACACTCCCGCCTGGGTCGACCGAGACAAGATCGCACTCGGTGGGCGCGCGTTGCGTCGAGCCGGGTCCGATGTCGGCGACGTTCTCGCGTACGGATCCCTGCTCGGCGGGTACAACAATTCGGGTCCACTCCCGATCTTGACAGGCACGGGCCGACTGACCGGGGCCCGGACCGCTCGACGGATTGCCGAAACCGGCACCTGGTGGAACGGATGCGTTGCCGACGGCGGGTTGGACCGGTTCGGCGAAGGTTTCACGCTATCCGTCCACGTGCGTCTGATGCACGCGTTCGTCGACTACCACTACGAGTACGAAACCGACTGGGACAGCAGCGATCGAGGGCTTCCCATCAATCAGTTCGATCAAGCGGGCACGCTGGGACTGTTCTCGATCACGTTCCTGCTGCATACCCGAATTCTCGGTGTCCGCTACACCCGGGAAGAAGCCGATGCAGTCCTGCATCTGTGGTGCTATGTGGGCTGGTTGATGGGCGTCGATCCACGATGGCTGCCGTTCGAGCAGCGGGCGGGCCTACGCATGATGTATCACATCGGCGCCTCCGCTCCGGCAGCCGACGAACACAGTCACGTCCTGTCGAAAGCGCTGGTCGAAGTGCCGCTGCACACCAAGTTTTCCCGGTTCGACAAGCTCCGACGACGATACGAGTACGAGCGTGGGTTGTCCTTGGCCACGACACTTCTCGGTCCAGCGGCGGTAAGAGCACTCGAGGTACCTGTCCGACCACCGTGGTACCCGGTGGGCCGAGTCGTCGTCAATACCGTCAAACACCGTGTCATCGGCCGATTTCCGGCGGGCAAGCGGTATCTGCAACGGCTCGGCGAGCGGCAGTTGACGGAGAACGCGCTGCGCCTGCTCGATGGTGAGCACGCGGAGGTTCCGCCGATAGCCGGGTAGTACCGGCGAGCATCGCCGAGACCGAAAGAGTCGTTCGACGCCGCTCGCAGTGACAATGGGCCGTGTTTCTCCACTGTCGTGTAGCGCAGAATTCGAGGTGTGAACGCAGAGAATTCGACATTGACTGTGAGCCTGGAAGAGGTGGGGGCGCGTCGCTGGTGGGCTGCGCTCCTGGCGACTGTGGCGTCACAGTCGGGAAATGCATACATGCGATTCGTCGGTGTAGTGGACGGGGAGCCGAGGTACGTCGGCGATACATTTCCAGTGCCTCGAACATGGGGGACGATTCCGCCGCGCGAAGCGTGGGCTCCCGGCATGTCTTCCGCACTTGCGCAATTGCAGGAACAAATCGAAAGCGCGGGCTGGCAACTGCGCAGTAGCTCGGACCACCCGTGGTCGTGGGTATATGAACGACCTTCCCACGACCACGATTGACTCGGTGGTGTGCGCACTCGACCAGTCCGTGCGCTCTGTTGATTCAGTCGGCGTGAATGTCGGAAGCTGGACTGCTACCGAACTGGAGCAGGTTCGACACCTCGTCGGCATCGACTTCACGCCGGCGGCCGTCCGCGCACAATTCGACATAGAAGGCCTCGTATCCGCGGGGATCAGCACCCCGGTCCCCCGTGCTACGACGCTCGAACACGCGCGCTCGAGGCCAGTGCACCAGCACAGCAGACCGCAGGGCCGACCCCTCGGGTGCGGTGCCACCGACGGGGCCGTACTCCCCGATCACCGCAGCCTGCACGACTCCGTTCACCGATGCCGTGGTCACAGGGAATACGACAGGAGATGCGCTGTCGGCAACATCGATGGCGATCGAATGTGATTCGATCCGCGCCGGAGCATCAGGGGTTGCCGGTTGAGGTCGATCGCCCTCGGTCGGGAGTCCCGCCGACGGTGTGGGTTCTGCCGACGGTGTGGGTTCTGCCGACGGTGTGGGTTCTGCAGACCGTCTGCCGAACAGGAAGTAGGCGACGGGCCCTACGAAGTTGACGCAGATGATCAGTGCCCACATTCGCTTGTTTCCCACAACCTGATCGCGTTCGCGTCGCGCAAGATCGACCCACGCACCCCCAGCCAGCAAGAGTTGGACAACAGCGAGCACAACCAGGGCGCCCAGACGGAGCGGGCTCAGCTCTTTCCATTGATTTCGATCGCGGTGCAACATGGCTCTCCTTTTCACCGACCCACGAGCGTTCACCTACTGACAACTACCTTCAAGGCCCCTGAATCGGCGGCACCGCTGAACACGTCGTAGGCCTCCGCGAATTCGTTCATCGAGAATCGGTGAGTGATCAAACCTGCGGGGTCGAGCAAACCGTCGGACGCAAGTTTCGCCAGAGTGGGCGTCGAGAACGTGTCGACCAATCCTGTGGTGATCGTGAGATCACGGATCCAAATGTCTTCCAGGTGCAACATCACGGGAGCTCCGTGCACCCCGATATTGGCCACATGCCCGCCGGGACGGACCACTTCGACGGCCATCTCGAAGGTGGCGGGAATCCCGACGGCTTCCATGGCCACGTCGGCTCCCAACCCGTCAGTGATCGCGCGGACCGCCTCGAGGACGTCCTCGGAGCTGTTGTCGATGACGATGTCTGCCCCGAGCTTCAGGGCCGCTGCCAGTCTGCCGGGGTCTTGGTCCACGACCACGATCCGACTGGGCGAAAGCAGCTTGCTGGTCATGACGGCTGCCAGGCCTATCGGGCCCGCACCGATGATGACGACGACATCACCGGGCTGCACCCGTCCATTGAGGACACCGACCTCGTAGCCGGTCGGGAAGATATCGGCCAGCATGAGCATCTGCTCGTCGCTGAGTCCGGTGGGCACCGGGTGGGTGGAGTTGTCGGCGAAAGGAACTCGAACCAGCTCGGCCTGGGTTCCGTCGATGGTGTGTCCGAGAATCCATCCCCCTCCGCCGGTGCACTGGCCGTAGCGTTGCTCGCGACAGAACCGGCAGGAGCCGCACGAGGAGATGCAGGAAACGAGCACGCGGTCACCGACTTCGACCCGAGCTACCCCGCTACCGACTTCGACCACGGTGCCGACGGCCTCATGGCCGAGGACTCGTCCGGGTGTCGTTTCGGGGACGTCGCCTTTCAGGATGTGCAGGTCGGTGCCGCAGATCGTGACGGCGTCGACACGAACTATGGCATCGGTCGAACTCTCGATCACCGGGTCGGCGACCTCGTCCCACGATTTGCTGTCGGTCCCATGAAAAATCATCGCTCGCATTGTGTCTTCTCTCTTCGAGTCGCAGGCACTAGGTTCGAGGTTCTCGCTACGAGGCTAGGACTGCGTGCGGGACGGGAGAAGAGCATTCGGTCTGCAAGGCAAGGACCAACGTCACGTGCTCACTCTTGCTCTGCCATCTACCGCTGCGCGACGCTTCCAGATCGGTTGCGCGAGGATGACTGCGGCGATGACGACGACCGCCCCGAGCAGCTGGAGGACCGAGAGCGTCTGACCGAGAACCATATACCCCAACACTGTGGCGGCAAGCGGACTCGCGAAGGACAGGAACGAGACCGCCAGCGCAGGAAGCTTCTCGATGCCGCGGAACCACACAGCGTAGGCGAGCAACGCACCGATCACGCTGAGGTACAGGAAGCCGGAGACATTCTCGACCGTAATCGTTTTGGGAAGTCCCTCGCCGGCCAGCATGAACGGCAGGAGAACCACTCCGCCCACCGTAAGCTGCCAACCAGTGAAGGTCAGCACGCCCACGCCTTCGGGACGCCCCCATCGCTTCGTCAGCACCAATCCCGTCGCCATACTGGCTGCCCCTGCCAAACCGGCGACTACGCCGACGAAATCCAGAGCGGCGTGGGGCTGCAGGACGAGCAATCCGACGCCGAGAGCTCCGAGTACACAGGAGACGATGTGGACTGCCTGAATTCGAGCACCGAGCAGTCCTGCGCCGAGGACAAGCACGAGCATCGGTTGCACCGTCATGACCAATGCCGCGACACCGCCCGGCAAGTGATATGCAGCGACGAACAGAAAGTAGAAGAAGGCGCCGATGTTGAGAATCCCGAGAATCGCAGTTCGCCACCACCACATACCCCGCGGGAGTGCGCGCCCCACCGCGACCAGGAGCAGACCGGCGGGGAGTGCACGAACCACCGAATCCAACAGCGGTCGGTCCGGTGGCAACAACTCCGTCGTCACGAGGTAGGTGCTCCCCCATACTGCGGGAGCCAGGGCGGTGAACAACGAGTCGCGGAGAGCGCCGCCGGCCTTCATCGCAGTGGTCGCGTGTACGGAGGATCGAGACGGTCGGTTGCAGTGTCTCGGTACCGCTGATAATGGACGGAAGACGAGGTGGGTCGTCGACCGGGGTGGCGACGTTCCTCGGCGGCATAGCCGATGGGCAGCAGCAAGGCGACAGCAATGCTGTCGCGGTCGCCGATTCCGATCGCCTCTTTGACCAGCGTTTCATTCCATCCGTTCATCGGCGAACAGGCCAGTCCCAGCTCTGTGGCGGCAAGCATCGCGAAGCTCGCCGCAATCACTGCGTCTTTGACGGCGTACTCGCGTTCGAGACCGCGTTCGACGAGGTCCTCCTGAAACTCGCGACTCGACTCGGCGGAACTCGAGACGAACCGGTCGGACCAGGCTCGATTGCGGCGGGCGGAGTCGAAAATGTCGGTGTTGTCACGGCGCCATGCGTCCAATTCGGCAAGAAACACCAACACCACCGGCGCTTCACGTGGATGTGGTTGCTCGCCAGTAGCTTTCACCAACCCCGCTCTTGCCTCTGAATCACTCGCAACGACGATGGCGCGTCCCTGGTAGTTCCATGCGGACGGAGCTTCGAGTGTCAGTTCCAGTAGTTGGTCGAGCACTTCGGTGGGAATCGGATCAGGTCGGTAGTGCCGGTGACTCCGGCGTGACCTGATTGCATCGGTGACGGAGATTGTCGGTGATGTGTTCATATCTCGTTTCCGAATATTTCGATGTCGAATCATTTTCCATCGAGACGCTACGTCGGGTGCTAGCATCTGTCAAACAGTTCGATGTCGAAATATTTGGAGGTTCGTTGTCCGACGCAGTCGACTCCTTCCTGGCGCAGTGGCAACTCGAGCGACCCGAGATGGACGCGTCGCCGATGGGTATCGTCGGACGACTCTCGCGTACATCGCGGCTGGTAGAACGCGAGATACGCGAGTACTTCGCCGGTGAGGACATGGAGCCGTGGGAGTTCGACGTGCTCGCAACGCTGCGTCGCTCGGGGCCGCCGTACACCCTGACGCCGAAGGACTTGGTCGCGAGGACGATGGTCGGATCAGCAGCGATGACGAACCGCGTGGATCGACTCGTTGCGAAGGATTTGGTGAGCCGCGAGACCGATCCCAGCAATCGCCGCAGCATTCTGATCAGCTTGACCGAACAGGGCCACGGCCTTGTCGAAAGAGTGGTCGACGGCCATGTCGCCAACGCGGCTCGTGTCGTTGCCGATCTCGACCCCGGGGAGCGAATCGAACTGGACCGCCTACTGCGCAAGCTGCTGATCTCACTCGGCGACACCGGCGCGGAGTAGTCCTCCGGTCCACACGTTCGATGGCAGAGAACCCTGCAAAGGGGCTGCGCGAGTCAGTCCTTGACCTCGAGTGCACTCGAGTTTCTAGCATTCGCAGGATGACACACAGAATGGACAGCGACGTTCCGAGCCCCGCCGACGTCGAAGCAATTCGAGGAATCGTCCGAGACATTCAGGACGGATTCAACAACAACGACGCCGCGTTGATGAACGCGCATATGGCGGACGACGCCGTAGTCGTCAACGCACGCGGCGCGGTTCTCAATGGACGTCGTGCCATCGAAAAAGCCACTGAGGACAGCCTCGCCGCTGGCTACCTCCGAGACTCGACTGCGTACTACGAACTGACGGACGTCATAGCGCTTGCTACTGACGTGATTACGGCCCGCAAGAACGCATGGTCCACACGCGAGAACTCGCAGGACGGAATACCGCCAGAGATGAATGCGCTCTACATCTTCGTTCGTCGCGCCAATCGGTGGGTTGTTTGGCGCAGACAGAACACTCTGATCGCATGAGTCCGCCGCCGCAAACACGTGTTGAACCTGACTGAATTCCTTTCGGCTTACTCGTCGACGGGATCCGCGGTGGGCCGGTCTGCTCGGGCGCTGTCACCGACAACCAAGTCCGTAGGACAGATCAGGATTGGACATGGGCTGTGTCCGACGAGGCGATGAGTGGTCGACCGATAGAGCGTTTCGGTAACGCGACCACGACCGTGGGTGCCCACAACGAGCAACTGGGCATCGACCGAACCTGCTGCCAGCGCATGCGCTCGGTGGTTCACCCGCGCCACTTCCTGCGTCACCTGCACTTTCGGGAATCGGTGTCGGGCGGCGACAAATGCGTCGACAGAAGGCATCGCCCCCTCCCCCGCAACCGAACTCGCATCCGCTCGTCGCAGTGTCCTGTCGCGATCGGAGTCATCCGGCAGATGGGCGTGCACCGCACGGATCGGTGCACCGAATCGGTCCGCATACTCGAACGCGCTCATGACGGCCTGTTCGCTCGACCCGTCGGCATCGACTCCGAGAACGACGGGTCGCTTGTTGTCCGGGTACTGCCAGGACGGGCCTCGCCGCACCAGCACCGGACATGAGGCCCTGCTGGCGACGTCGGCAGCGATCGACAATGCCGACGTCGGCCCGTCAAGGCCTCGCGGGTGACCCAGCACGATCATCTGGGCGTCGCGGCCGACTCTCGCCAGTGCAGTCGATGTCGGACCGGCAACAATGGTGCCCGACGACGAGATGTTCGGGTGCCGTTGACCGACCGCGGCTACGGCGTCATCGACGATTGCCCGCGCAGCATCGCGTTTGCGCGCGATGACCGCTCCCTGCTTGATGACCATTTCCGCGCTTACCCGGTAGAGATCTTCGGGAAGCACGTGCACTATCCGTATGGGGCAGCCGACTTTGTCGGCAACGGAAGCCGCCCACAATGCAGCGACTACCCCCGCGCGCGAACCGTCGACCCCCACGACGATTTTTCGGCTGTCAGCCATATATGTCTCCGATCCAGATGATGACTTGTTCGACGAACATCAGACTGCCGTTCGACGAGTGCGCTGCACCAGGGTCGTTCGACCATGACAAGACCCTCTCTGGAACCGTGACACTGCTTCTGGGTTCACCAACAACAGAGAACAGTCGCACCGTGTTCACACCAAGCCCCACGAGAATTCACTCACTATTCATCCGACAGCGCTTCCGATCATCCAGACGGGTCGAGATCCCCTGTCCGCGTGGGCAATTTGCGAGAGCTGCACCACACTCGGCCGACAGACGACCAAAGACCCTAGAGCCGACACAGCGGTGCGGACACACTCGGGACTATGACGACGCACCAGCAAGTAGCACTGGTCGAGCTTGCCTCGAAGCTCGACGGCCTCCGCGGTGAGCTGATCGCTGCCGCTGGCGGCGACGATCGGCTCGCTGCAGTGGACCCATGTAATCGGGCCAGTGCCGAGAACCTCATGCACTACATGGCGTTGCGCCGACATGACGTGCGCTTCCTGCAGGCAGATCTCGCAGCGTTGGGGTTGTCCTCACTGGGACGATCCGAGGCGCACGTCCTCGCATCCGTCGATGCGGTGCGGGCGGCGGTGGCGAGCCTGGCCGGGTTGGAGCCCCCGGAGGACGGCAGAGGCATGGTGGACTTCGCTTCCGGCGAACGGCTACTCGAACGCAACGCGATCACGCTGCTCGGTGCGGGCCGCAATGGCCGACAAACGCGCATCATGGTGACATTACCCAGCGAAGCGGCCACCGATGCAGCCCTCGTCGACCGACTCGTGGCAGCCGGAACCGAAGTTGTCCGGGTGAACTGCGCACATGACGGTCCGGCGCAGTGGGCGGCGATGATCGCCAACGTGCGCACCGCGGCCCGGGCGCACGGCCGCCATGTGAAGGTCACCATGGATATCGCCGGCCCGAAACTGCGGACCGGGCCGATCCTCCCAGGAGCCACAGTGGCGCACATCAAACCCACCCGCGACGATCTGGGCCGATGTGCGACTCCAGCCCGAGTGTGGCTGACACAGCCGAACGGACCCGACTGCCCTGACGCGGCACGCCTTCCGGTGACGGACGAGAAGTGGCTCGCCCGCCGCAAGACGGGCGAGCGGATCACTTTCCGCGACACCCGCGGATCCAAACGCAGTCTCCTGATCACCTCGGCGACGCCCGAGGGGTGCGTGGCTGACTTGGCGGATACCGCGTACGTGGAGCCCGGCACCACCCTGCACCACAACGACCACGAACACCACCATCATCACGGCGACGATGTGGTGCAGGTGGACGCGTTGGTGCCTCGCGAGCAGAAGCTCCGGCTCCGTGTCGGCGACGACCTCCTGGTGGTGCCAGATCTCGATCCCGTCGACCCCCACGCCACCCCGGTTCGGATCGGATGCACCCTGCCTCAGGTGTTCGAGGACGCACGAGTGGGGCATCGCGTGTTCTTCGACGACGGAAAAATCGGCGGCATCATCGAAGCCACCGGTCCGGGTGGGTTGACGGTGAAAATCACGGACGCGGCACCGCAGGGCGCTTCGCTCGGCGCAGGCAAGGGCATCAATCTGCCCGACAGCCAGTTGCGGCTATCTGCGCTGACCGACGAAGACACTGCAAACTTGCCCTTCGTGGTCGAGCATGCCGACGCCGTGAGTCTCTCGTTCGTCAGAAGCGCCGACGACGTCGCCCTGCTGCAGCGTCGGCTGACAGATCTCGGCGGCACCCATCTCGGCCTGATACTGAAAGTCGAGACCGTCGCCGGGTTCGAGAACCTGCCGGAGATCTTGTTGACGGCGATGCATTGGCCGCAGGTCGGGGTGATGATCGCCCGCGGCGATCTGGCCGTGGAGGCAGGGTACGGACGCCTGGCGGAGCTACAGGAAGAGATCCTCTGGATCTGTGAGGCCGCGCATGTGCCGGTCATCTGGGCCACGCAGGTCCTCGACACGTTGGCCCGCACCGGTCACCCCTCGCGCGCCGAGGTCACCGATGCGGCGATGGCGGGTCGAGCAGAGTGCGTGATGCTCAACAAGGGGCCATTTGTCGATCACGCCGTCACCTTCCTCGACGACATCCTCGTTCGGATGGCAGAGCACCAACGCAAGAAGAATCCGCTACTGCGGCAGCTTCATTCGTGGGGTTACCCACACGACCGCGCATCCGAACCCGCCGAGGCAACGCACCGCGCGCCGTGATCGAGGTACTGGCCGAGTGCTTCACACATCGGCGGCCTCCGCCGAAGCCGCCTCCGGCGCTGACGGCACCCAAGGCTTGAGAGGTTGCACCACATCACGGTAGAAGGCATCGACTCCATCCGTGACGCTGCCGATGAACCCGGCCGCTGATCCCGAACGCTTACTACCCATCTTGGTCGGTGATGTGAGTGTGAACCGCTCCAGTTCGCTGACACGCCCGACGGTCAACGACTTCGTATCCGCCCGAACCGTGGCCAAGTTCTCGCACGAGACTTCGCTCGCATCGGCGAACACAGCCTCGACGAGAATATCTGCCGGAGCGGTCTTGAGCTGCTTGAGCAACCACGAGGCACGTCTGAGCGCTGTACCGTCCGTCGGTGCATCGATGGTGGTGCTGCACTTGATCTTGTTGGTGCGCAGATCTGCCTCGACCGTGAGATCACCGGCGGCATCCGGAATCCGCATGGTCGCGGACAGAGCGCCGGACGCCGCGAGCTGTTCGACGATGTACTCGTTCCGCGCTTGCGGGTCACCGCTGAGTTTCCTCGGCAGATGATGTTTGACCGTCACACCGAGGTCCGCGGTCATCCTCAACGCCAGATGCCTCGACAGTGAAGCCCACGTATTTGCCACCGACATCGCCTTGACATCGCTCGCCCGTAGGGTGCCTGCGGTGACCGAATCGCGCACTGCAACCCAGTGACGACCCATGTCCACGAACTCCGTCGCGCCAGACTTCGGGTGCGTCAGATACCGGACGAACTCACTTAGGATCCATGCTTGCAGCGAATCTGCGAGATCGCCATGCGACAACAACATTCGCGCTTCGTGTATCACCTCGGACCACGAAATATGCCGAAGCGATACCTTGTTGAGCTTGGTCTTGTTCACCTGAACCGGAAGCTCACCTGCCGACGCCGGGATGTCGTTGGACAGGCTCAACACGACCTCGTACTTGTGGCGTCGCGCAACATCGAGGTAGTTCTCCAGCTGATCTCTGTGCAGCTTGCCTGTGCCGGTCTTGACCTCCAGCAGCGCAGTCCATACGTGGCCTGCTCGCGAGACACGGAACACTCCGTCGGGGATCACCTTCCCCTCGCCCTTGACGAACGGCACTTCGAGGTAGCCCTCGAATGGGCCGGCGGGCGCTCCGGCGCGGGAGCAGATCGCTCGGGCGAACGGACGTACTGCCTGCATCGTGGCGATCAGCGCCGAGGTGGCCCTCTTCTCCTGTTCCTCACCGGACCCGACGCCGGAGACCGAGAACAGGCGAGCGGTCTGCCACCCCTCCCCTCCTGCGAGGGTGAACTGTGGCAGCGCGACCTTCTTGGCAATTGGTTTCTTGGTGCGAACGCCACGTTTAGGTGTTTCGACGTCGACGATCGATACATCGAGGACTTCACTGGTTGAGGTGGCGGCCTGAGCAGGCGAGACCGCTACCTCGGCCACGGCGACGTCGTCCACCGATGCCGCGGAGTCACTGTTGTCGACGTCGACACCGAAATCCTGAGCGAGCCCGGCCAGACCTGATTCCCATCCTTGACCGACCGCGCGCAGCTTCCACGCACCATTTCGTCTGTACACCTCACCGAAGACGAGCGCACGCTCGGAAGTTGCATCAGCAGTGACGAATTCGCCCAGCACCGAACCTGATTGGTCTCGAACCTGCAGGGCCAACTTACCGAATCCGTCCAGCGTGTGGGCGTCCGAACTGCCTGCGATGACAACCTTTTCGACATCCGAATGCAGAGAGGTCAAGTGGATCGACACCCGCTCCTGCTTACCCTCGTCAGTGCTGCTGCTGCCGAGATACCGCACGGCCGCATCCGAGCACTCGGGTTGGTTGTAGAAAACGAAGTCTGCGTCCGATCGGACATGGCCGCTCGAATCCACCAACAGCGCCGACGCATCCAGATCACGCTCTGGATCGACCCATGACACGATCACGTCCAACTCGGTCGCATCGTCCGGTAGGGCAATGTTCTGCCCCTTGGTCAGAATCGGTGAACTCACGTGTACACGCTCCTGTCGGACAAAACGGACCTCAACTGCTGAGCGTATCCACCTCACACCGGCTGCACGGGACGTCGGAAAACAATCATTCAATCGAATGAATCGCCAACCCGGTAGCTTGCGACACCGCGTTCGGCTCGCTACTTCATCGCTGCCGAAGTGCCGTAAAGATGTGTGCGATGCGCGCTTGCCTTGGTCGAGCTTCTGCGCGCCCCGAGCGACTTGTCTACGCCAACCGCCAGGCTGACCACGACCGCGATCGCAAAGATCCTCAGCCAAGCCCCGGCGTCCAACGGAGCTGTCTGGAATATCGTGTTCATGAAAGGGAGATAGGTGATTGCGAGCTGTGCAACTGCCTGCGTCGCCACACCCACTATGAGCCAGCGGTTGGTGAACAGGCCGATGCGCCAGGCAGAGTGGACCAGCGAGCGACACGAGAACAAGTAGAACGCTTGGACCACGGCAAAGACGTTCAGCGCTGCGGTGCGCGCCTCAGGCAGTGACGCGCCGTTTGCCAGCTCCCACTCGAACAGCCACCATGCGCCAGCGACGAGCAGTGCCGATACCAACAGAGTCCGGCCGACCAACGCGCCGGTCAACAGCGACTCGTTCGGGTCGCGCGGCGGTCGGGTCATGACGTCTGCCTCTTTGGGCTCGAACGCCAGCGTGAGTCCGAGAAACACGGCGGTTGTCATGTTGATCCACAGAATCTGGGTGGGCAAGATCGGCAGCGCAGTGCCCAAGGCGATCGCCGTCAAGACCACCAAGGCCTGTCCGACATTCGTGGGCAACGTCCACGTGATGAATTTCGTGAGATTGTCGAAAACGCCGCGACCTTCCTCGACAGCAGCTTCGATGGTGGCGAAATCGTCGTCGATCAACACCATGTCGGCCGCGTCCTTCGCGACTTCTGTGCCACTTCCCCCCATTGCCACACCGATATTCGCTCGCCGCAGCGCGGGCGCATCGTTGACACCGTCTCCGGTCATGGCAACGATGTGTCCCTTTTCCTGCATGGCCTCGACCAGTTGCAGTTTCTGCGCCGGTGTCACCCTCGCGAACACACAGGCTCGCTCGATAGCGTCCGGAAGGTCCTCGGGTGCAATCTCGGTCAGCTCCGCACCGGTCAGAACGCTTCCCGCAGTATCCTCGTCGGCTTCGAGCACTCCGACCGCCCGAGCGATTGCGCTGGCGGTCCCGGCATGGTCACCGGTAATCATCTTGACCGCTATGCCTGCGGTGTGGCACACGGTCACCGCCGAGGTGGCTGCCGTGCGGGGTGGGTCGAGCATGGCCTGCAGGCCGGTCAGTGTCACGGTGCCAAGAAGCGCTCGCTCGGTGAAGTCGGTGGCGTCGGTCGACTCACGGACGCCGGTCGCGAGCACCCTGAGCCCCTGTAGCGCCAGCTGTTCGGCGGCAAGCAACACCCCCGATCGATCGATCGGCCGTCGGGAACCGTCGGCATACATTTGGTCGTGGCACAGTTCAAGCATCCGTTCCACCGCACCCTTGACGAGCACCACATGGTCGCCGCTCCCCGTTGCGTGCAAGGTAGCCATGTACTGACGCTCCGAATTGAACAGAATTGTGTCCTCCCGCGGGAGGCTTTCGCCGACGTGCTCGGCTGTCAGGCCGGCCTTGGCTGAGACGACGAGCATCGCGGCTTCGGTGGGATCACCGACGATCCCCCACTGGTGGTCTTCGTGGGTCAATACGGCGTCGTTGCATCCCGCTCCTGTCAACAGTGACCAGCGCAGTGCGAGGTTCGCATCGATCGACACGGGCGTTCCGCCTCCCGACAGCAACTCACCGTCTGGGCTATAACCCGACCCCGTCACCTGCACGGCCTCACTGGGCGTCCAAACTGCTCGCACGGTCATCTGATTCCGAGTGAGCGTGCCAGTTTTGTCGGCGCAGATTGCCGTCGTGCTGCCGAGCGTCTCCACCGCGGGCAAGCGTCGGACGACGGCTCGCCGCTTGGCCATTCTCGATACACCGATGGCGAGCATGATCGTGACGGCGGCGGGAAGACCCTCGGGGATTGCTGCGACCGCGAGGGCGATGGATGCGGTGAAGGTCTCCACGGCGTCTTGCTGGCGCAGCAAGCCGAGGGCGAACGTAAACGCAGCCAAACCCAAGATCCCCACGGTGAGCAACTTGCTGAACCGGGCCAGTTTGATCGTCAGGGGGGTCGCCAACAGCGTTGCGTCACCGACGAGCCGGTGAATTTCCCCCATCTCGGTGTCTGCTCCCGTTGCCACCACGATCCCTGCGCCGGATCCTGCGGTGACCAAGGTGCCCGAGTACAGCATGTTGGATCGATCCGCGACGGGCGTCGCGTCGGTAAGAACAGCTTCGTTCTTCCCGATCGACAAAGATTCGCCGGTCAGCGCTGATTCGTCGACGCGCAATTCGTAGTGCCGAAGTAGCCGGATGTCCGCCGGCACCTTGTCACCGGCCTCGATGAGAATCAAGTCTCCGGGCACAAGCACTTCGGACTCGACGACCAGTTCACGACCTTCGCGAACGACTCTGGCGTCGGTGCGGACCATTGCACGGAGTCCTTGCAGCGCCGACTCGGCTTTGGACTCTTGGACAAAGCCAACGATGGCGTTGACGACTACGACGGCGAAAATCACAACCGAGTCCACGTACTCCCGCAGCAACGCGGTGATGACTCCAGCGATCAACAAGACGTAGATGAGCGGATGGTGGAACTGACGCAGGATCCGCACAAGCAGACTCGCGCCGGTGGCTTCCGGAAGCACGTTGGGCCCGAACCGCGCCGACAACCGATGTGCCTGTTCGGTGGTGAGCCCGCGCAGCGAATCCGTCTCGAGCATCTGAGCAACCTCATGGCTCGATAGTCCGTGGTACGGGGTGGTGGAGGTAGCTGCCATTGTGTCGACGGTTCCATATGGGCGACCGGGATCACCAGTGCCCAACGGCCAGTTGCCGGGGGCCATTGGACACTGGTGAGTCAAAGAAGGAGCGTTGACACCCGGATCACCCGGTCACGGCGAGGATCGAAATAGCGAATACAAGGCTGTCACCCGCAGCAATGCCTGCACGCGGTTGACCGTCGGGGTACCCGTCCGCGGAACTCATCGCCACGGCAACGGTCGATCCAACCGTTTGACCCGCGATAGCTTTCTGAAACCCTGGAACCACTCCGCCGAGAGGGAATTCGGCCGGCGCTCCTCGCTCGTAGCTGCTGTCGAACACCGACCCATCGCGCCCGTTCACACCCACGTAGCAGACAGACACCTCAGCATCGTCCGAAACGACTGGTCCATCCCCTGCTTGCAGCGTCGACACCTGAGTCTCGTCGATGCTGAACGCGGTTTCGACGTCGATCACGGGCGCCGACGAAGCCGTCGAGCCGGTGACCTCGACACTCCCGGTTTGTCCCTCGAGAGTCCACTCCGGATCTGCGGAGCTCTCTGGAGCGGCGGTCGGGCAGGTGTCGAGGGCGGCTGCTTCGGTACTCGTCGGGGTCGCAGTCGCCCCAGAATCAGAACTGCAACCGGCCAAACCGAGCACCATCAGAGCCGCTCCGGCTGCGGCAACACCGGACGAGGTCATGCGATTCGTTTTCACGGTACGACGCTACCCAAAGCTGTTCTTTCGTCATACGACGCCCTCCGCACGCCGGTGGGGTACGCACCAGTGCCCAACGGCCGGTTACAGGGGCCATTGGACACTGGCGATTCGGGCACTGGGGAATCGACAGGGAGCTAAACGAGCGACGCCGAGAGCCCTCCGTCGAGAATGTAGTGGCTTCCCGTGATCCACGTTGCCCGGTCGGACGCGAGGAACAGGGTCACCTCCGCGATGTCCTCGGGTGTTCCCAATCGTCCCTGTTTGGCGGCGACGAGGTCACCGAACGGCATCTGTGTTGCGGCTTCGAAACCCGGGACCAATCGATCGACCATGGCGGTGTCGGCGAAGCCCGGGCACACGGCGTTCACCCGCACCCCCGACGCACGCATCTCGATTGCCGCGACGCGCGTGAGCTGGATCAATGCAGCCTTTGTAGCGCAATAGGAACCGAGCAGCGGGCTACCACCGACGCCGGCGAGGGAGGAGATGTTGACGATATTGCCTTTCGACTCGACCAGCGCTCCGATCGCGGCCTTCATGACGAGGAACGGTCCGCGCACATTCACGGCATAGATCTTGTCGAAGCTCTCCGTCGACTGCTGTAGCAACGGCGACGAGATCTCGATTCCAGCGTTGTTCACCACGATGTCGAGCCCGCCCAGAGCCTCCACAGCCTGTGCGACCGCGGCCTGGACCTGGCCCTCGTCGGTGACATCGCAGTTGGCGATACCGGCCGCACCGATCTCCTCGGCGGCCTTCGCTGCCGCACCTTCGTCGATGTCGCTGACGACGACGCGCGCACCACGCTCGATGAACATCTTGGATATGGCTTTTCCGATGCCGGCACCGGATCCGGTAACGAATACTCGCTTGCCCTCGAACTCGGTCATGGTGTGTTTCCCTTCGATGAGGATGATGATGAGAGAGTCATGATGCTGCGCACTTCGGTCTTGAGAACCTTCCCGACTTTCGAACGGGGAAGATCGGACCATATCTGAATCTGCTTGGGTGTCTTCATGCTTCCAATTCGCTTTCTCACGAAGGCGATCAGTTCCTCACCGGACGTCTCGCGACCGGGACGAAGAAGAACTGCGGCGGTGACGCGTTCGCCCCACTTGTCGTCGGGCAACCCGACGACAGCACATTCCTTGACGGAGGGATGTGCCAACAGGGCCTGCTCCACCTCGGCCGAGTAGACGTTGAATCCGCCCGTGATGATCATGTCCTTCGCCCGGTCGACGACGTACAGATAACCTTCGTCGTCGAGATACCCGATGTCGCCGGTGTGGTGCCAACCGTGCGTACCCGCTTCGGCTGTGGCTTCGAGATTATCGTGGTACCCCTGCATCACCAGGGGTCCTCGGACGACGATCTCTCCGCGTTCGCAGCGATCGAGCAGCACACCTTCGTCGTTCATGATCGCCACCGTCGTGAGCGGTGTCGGCTTGCCTGCCGAGCTGAGTCGTTCGGTGGCGATGGAACCGTCGCTATGGAAGTGGTCGGCCGGAGCGAGCGTGGCGATCATGTTGGGAGCCTCGGTCTGCCCGAAGAGCTGTCCGAGAACAGGACCGATGCGCTTCAGCGCCTCTTCCAACCGAGTCGGTGACATCGGTGCAGCGCCGTACCAGAGGCACCGCAACGACGAGAGATTCGTTCCGTCGAGATCCGGGTGATCGAGAATGCCGTAGATGACCGTCGGGGGAAGAAACGCGTGCGTGATGCCGTGCTGCTCGATGAGGGACAGGAACTTCCCGATGTCGGGTGCAGGCATAACGACCACATGTCCCCCGAGGCTGAGGATGGGAAAGGTCAGTACTCCCGCCGAGTGCGTGAGCGGCGCAAGTGCCAGATACTGCGGCCGGTCACCGAAGGGGTAGCTCATCAACGCCGAAGCCGTGGAGGTCAGCATGTTCTCCTCGGTCAGGCGCACGCCCTTCGGTCTTCCCGTGGTGCCACCGGTGCCGGCGATGATGCACAACCCGTCGGCCGGACGCTGGTCGACGACCGAATCGGATCCGTGGTCGGCGAGCCACCGATCGTACGAGAGTGCGCCCGGCACCTCCCCGTCGAGGCATACGAGCCATTCCAGTTGCGGCAACTGGTCGCGGATGCGAGCAACCAGATCGGCAAAAGCACTCTGGAAGAACAGGAATCGGCAACCGAACAGCTCGAACAATTGACGGTTCTCGTCGGCCTCGTTGCGCGGGTTGATCGGGCACCACACGGCGCCCGCTCGCGAGACTCCGAACACGCAGGTCAGCGCAAGCGGATCGTTGGCTGACAACACGGCAACACGATCGCCCGCGTCGATCCCGGTATGTTGCAGGGCACTGGCGATCGTCACCGTGTCGTCGTACACCTGACCGTAGCTTCGGGTGGTCTCGCCGATGGTGAGACAGGGCGCGTCTCGGCCCAGTGAGACCCCTTTGTCGAGGTAGTCGGACAGCCGCATCGACCCTGTCCTCAACTGTGCGCGGTGACGATGGGGTCGAGCACCAGTCCGAACGCGCGGAGCACGCCGAGCAGCTCCCGGTGGCCGAATGCCTGGCAGCTCGAGGCGAATCCGACCTTCTTCGGTGGCCCCTGCAGCAGGTGTGACGCCGCGTAGGCGTTGAGCAGCGCAGTCTGCTTGTAGTTGCAGTTGCCGTGGATCACGGTGTGAACCCGACCCAGCGGGCCTGACGCGTACACCGAATCGAGCGAGGTGTTGATGCGTGGATTCTCACGAGGAGGTGTCTCGCTTCGAACCGAGGCAGATACGGTGTCGATGATCTGATACTTCTCCGCGTCGGTCTTTCCTTCCATCTGACCCAGTGCGGCAGAGATGATTTGGGGCACGGCCAGCATGAGCGGCTTGTTGATCACTCCGCCGTAGGCCTTGGCGTTCGCCACACGGGGATCGTTCTTGAACCACACCGGATGGGACGTTCCGCCCCACGGGAGGGCTAGACCGAGGTCGTGCTGGCCTGGCACCACGACCTGGAATACTCCCTCGTCGGCCGGCCACTCGACGTACTCGTTCTGCTCGAGGTAGTAGGCCTTGGAGAACGCGGCATTGGTCAGGATGGTATTGGTCGAGGCGACGGTCGGATGCCCTTTCCAGAAGACCTCGATATCCAGCGTATCCAGCCCGGGCGTCTCGAGGCAGATGTTCGCGGCGATTTCGCCGATGCTGTACATCTGGGCCAAACCTGGTGTGAGTACCAGGTTTCGGGATCCGAACTCTGCGCCGTATTGTGTCTCGGCATCGATCATCCAGTCCTGCTCGCCGGTGGTGTCGGTGTAGTGCGCACCGATCTCGATGCAGGCCTGGGCAACTTCGTGTCCGAAACGCGAGAACGGTCCGACCGTGTTGAGCACGATCTCAGCGCCGCGAAATGCCTCCACCAGAGACTCTTTGGTGTGCTCGACCTCGACGACATCGTATTCGACGGTGTCGATACCGGGGACCACGTCGAGAATGCCCTTGACTCGGCCTTCGTTGCGTCCAGCGGCCAGGAACGGGATGTTGAACTCCCGCAGGTATTCACAGATCAATCGGCCGGTGTATCCCGATGCCCCATATACGACGACCCGCTTGTCGGTTGGCATGAAAGTCCTCTCGTGAACAGTCCGCACGCACGGCAGACCGAGGTGGTTGGAATCGGCGCACCGGAGAGGGGATGACGTACATCCACTCTTCTAACGTGTGCTGCCGATCACACTATGGCAGAATTTGTACAAGCGTCAAGAGTTTTCTTGACGCGTGCCCAAAGTTCGAGCATCCGAGGTCGGGCTTACACTGACGTACTACCGAACGCGCGGGAAGGACACGAACATGACGCAGACTGCTGATCCGCGCGCCCGGATCGAAGAGCGTGCCCGCAACAAGTTCGAGTCCAAGCGGACCGAGCTGGCGGAGGCGACGCTGCACACGCTCGCCGAGCTCGGCTATGCACGCACCTCGCTTCGGGAGATCGCGCAGAATTCCGAGTATTCGCACGGCGTGCTGCACTACTACTTCACCGACAAGCGGGACCTCATCACCCATGCGGTTCGTCAGTACGAGGCCACCTGTGTCACTCGCTACGACGAGGTGGTCTCGAGCGCGATCGACGCCGAGCACCTGGTCACCGACTTCGAAGAGAAGTACTTCGCGACTCTGGTGGCCGACGCGGGGATACACCGGCTGTGGTACGACCTGCGCAATCAGGCCCTGTTCGACGGCTTGTTCCGCCGTGACGTGCTCGAGATCGAAGAACGCCGCGAGGACATGATCTGGCGGGTGGTCATTCGGTACTGCGAACTGCGCGGATCCACGCCGGCGCTGGACCGAGCGTCGGCGTACATCCTTCTCGACGGCATCTTTCAACGTGCGCTGCTACACCACTTCGCCGGAAACACCGACCAGATCGACGCTGCTCGGGGGCAGCTCCGGGCTGCCTTCGCGTTGCTCGACTGATCAAGAGAGCGCCTCGGATTCACATCGGCGGGCGGGCGGGCGGAGTGCACAACGCAGCCGACCGGCTACTAACGCCGCTGCTCGTGCAGCTCGGTCTGCACGATCTGTATGTCGATGGCCCTCCTGGCAGTTTCGAGCAATTCCGTCCGATCGGTGACGAGTAAGGCCGGCGACGATGCTGGACTCGGACCGTAGGCCGGTGCATCCGGGGCTTGGTCCGCGGCCGCATGGAGAAGCGCCGCGCACTCCTGGTCGCCCAAGGTGTTCAACAGGTCGGCGAGATTGCGGAGAGCTGCCCACAGATGAGTCCAATTGCCGGTGCGCGCGAAGTAGTCGATCACCTCGCGGTATCCGAGCAACGCCTCATGAATCCGGCCCGACGTCGACCGCACCGTCAGCAATCCGACGGTGGCCACACCCACCAGAAAGGTGGCGCCGCACATTCGGGCCAAGTCGATCGCACGCAGGTAATGCTCTTCGGCCGGTAGCGGATTCCCAGCATAGTTCTCGATCTCGCCTGCCACGTACGAGTGCCACGACGCCATCGTGGGCCAGGTGGCACCCGTTCGGCCCTTGTTGTTCAGGTGCCGAGCCTCGTCGAGACCACCGGAGTAGAGGACCGCCAGCGCTGCGATCCCGAACGGTTCAGCGAGGCGGGGAGTGATCGTTGTGGCGCGCAGGCTGTAGCTGATCGCGTCGGCGTATTCACCGCGGGCCAGCGCGGTCACCGACAGCGTCAACAGACAAAGACATGTCTGTTCGGCGTCGGATGCACGTTCCATCCCCATCTTCGAGAGTTGTTCGGCGCGTTGATAGTCCCCCCGGTGATAGACCGCTTCCGCGGCCGCCGCGTAGGCGACCGAGGCGCTGGGATGGTTGGCGAGGTCGGCATCGTCGACGAGTTCATCGGCCCACGAGCGGATTTCGATGAGGTCACGGTATTCGATCGCATCGAACAGCGAAGTGACGATCGTGACTGCTGTGTCCAGTGATCCTCGATCCCGTGCCAGCCGCCAGGCGGCGCGCAGATTCGGCAATTCGCGGCGCAGGGCCGCGTCGGCCACGTGCTCGTGCTCGGTGGTCAGCCCAGCGCCGATTGCCGATGCCCGTCGGGTTGCCCATCGCAGTAACAGTTTCTCCGCGAGTTCGGACTCGCCTTCACTAGCCGACCGATCGAACCCGAAAGCCCGGACCGTCTCCAGGATCCGATACCGGGTGCCGCCTTCGATGTCGACCGCCGATGCATTGTCCTCCGATACGTTGTCCTCCGATACGTTGTCGAATTCGACGTCGATCATCGATGCATCGACCAAGTGCGCGAGTGCTGCGCCGGAGTCGCCGGGCATGCCCAGGTCCGCTGCAAGCCGTTCGGTATCGGCCAGGTCGATGCCGTCGGGGAACACCGTGAGGAACCGGAACAGCCGTTGTTCATGGGGATCGAGCAGCTCGTACGACCAGTCGATGGTGGATCGCAGCGTTCGATGTCGAAGATCGGCTGTCGGTCGGCCATCACCCAGCAGATCGAGCGCGCGGTCCAGCCGTTCATGGAGATCGGTCAACGAGAATGTGGACAACCGGCCGGCAGCGAGTTCTATTGCCAACGGCAGGCCGTCCAAGCGGCGCACGATCTCCCCGATCGTGCGTACTTGCGACGGTGTCGGCACCAATTCGGGTCGAATGCGGCGCGCGCGGTCGATGAACAGTTCGACTGCTGGTGCTCTCGACCATTCCTGTTCGCCATCGACCGAAGGATCGAACGTCAAAGGGGCCAACCGCCAGGTACATTCGGCTGCCAGGCCCAAGGGTTCGCGGGAGGTGACGAGAACTGACAGGAGTGGGCAGGATTCGAGCAGGGCGGCAACCGTATCTCGCGCGGTGTCGAGGAGATGTTCGCAATTGTCGACCACCAAAAGACCCGGACGACCGCCGAGCACGGCCGCACAGGCGCTCAGAACATCCCCGCGGACCACGTTGACATTCAGCGCAGCCGCGAGTGCGTGCGGAATTGCCGCGGGATCGGTGAGCGGCGCCAGCATCAACACCGTTGCATCGGGCGTATCGTTCGCCACCTCGAATGCAACTCGGGTCTTGCCCACGCCACCCGGTCCCGCGAGTGTGATCAGACGTTCCGATGCCATGAGTCGGCGCAGCGCCGTGACCTGGTCTGCGCGCCCGATCAACCTCGTTGCCGGTGACCTCGCTATCGCCGGTGTAGTCGGCCCTGCGGCTCCACCGGCGATCTCGCGCTCGAGCGTGCCGAGCGCAGGTGAAGGATCCAAACCCATCTCCTCGGCCAACCTCGCCCGAAATTCGCGACCGATCCGCAACGCCTCCGGTGCCTCACCGGTAGCCGCCAACGCGCGCATCGCCAACAGCACCGATGGCTCGCGCAACGGGTCGGCGACCAGCTGGGTAGTCGCCAGGGTGATGATCTGACGCGCTCGACCCGCGGCGACCGCACAATCGATGAGTGCGTCGGTCACCTCGCGCTGTAGGTTCCGGCACTCTTCGATCGCGGTGGCGATATCGGCGATATCGACCAGGTCGGTGAGCTGCGGGCCCCGCCACAGCGAATGCGCTCTCTCCAGCACGGCCAGCGCACCGATCGGATCCTGGCCTCGAAGGCTCCGTGCCTGGGCGAGCTGCGCCCGCGCCTCGGACGCATCGCACTCGTCGCCGCCGAGCTGGAGTCGGTATCCGTCGCCGCTGTTCTGCAACCGCATCGCCGCCGCCCCCAGGTGACGGCGCAACCGGGAGATGTGGGCCTGTAGGGCAGAGCGACCCGATGCCGGTGCTTCGGACGGCCACAAGGCGTCCACCAACCGGCCGACCGGAACCGTCTCGCCGCGAGCGAAGGCGAGTAGCGCGAGTACTGCCCGGCGCTTGGGTCCGGGCACGTCGACTGGAACCCCTCCGACAAGAAGCCGCAGCGGGCCCAGCACTTCGACCCGAACACCAACGTCAACCACCGCCACTCCTTCCGCCGGGCCGACTTCCTGCCACGTTCGTCCCGTTCGGGATCGCTGTCTCGGGATCACTGTCTCGGGATCACTGTCAGCGCCGTGTCCGCCGACGTCAGCGGCGTGACAGCGACTCGATCGACACTGTCCAGTGTGACCGGTTGTTCGCCGGTCCACCGCATGAATCACCGGAACATTCGCGGAACGAACTCACCAAGGAGAAGTCAGATGGACGAGAACAAAGTAGGGGAATTCATCGGTCAGGTGGTCACCGATCTGGGCGCTGCAGCCGCCGCCGGTTCGATTGTCATCGGCAACCGGCTCGGCCTGTACAGCGCGCTCGCGAAGGGACCCGCCACACCCGAGGCGTTCGCCGACTACACCGGCTATGACCTGCGCTACCTCACCGAGTGGCTGCGCGGTCAGGCCGCCGGCGGCTACATCTCGTACGACCCGGCGACCGAGGCATTCTCGATGACCGAGGAGCAGGCGTTCTGCCTTGCCGACATGGCAGGGCCGAACGTATCGGCCGCCTTCGTAGGCGTGCTGGGTTACCTGCGCGCCGAGGACAAGATCACCGAGTCGTTCAGGACGGGCGCCGGTGTCGGCTGGCACGAGCACGACCACAATGTGTTCGTCGGGATCGACGCATTCTACCGACCCGGCTACGCCGCAGAACTCGTGCCGAACTGGATTCCCGCACTCGACGGTGTCGCAGCGAAACTGTCGGCTGGCGGCCGCGTCGCCGACGTCGGTTGCGGCCTCGGAACGACATCGGTGTTGCTGGCGCAGGCATACCCCAAGAGCACCGTCGTCGGGGTGGACTTTCACGGTGAGTCGATCGCACTTGCCCGCAAACAGGTCGACGACGCCGGGGTGGGCGATCGAGTGAACTTCGAAATCGCTACGGCACAGGATTTCTCGGGTAGTGACTACGATCTCGTGACCACCTTCGACGCCCTTCACGATATGGGTGATCCAGTCGGCGCCGCCCGCCGGATCCTCGAGTCACTGGACTCCGATGGCACATGGCTCCTGGTGGAACCGATCTCCGCCGAAAACGTCGAGGACACTTTCAACCCGGTTGGGCGTCTCTACTACAGCGCCTCGACATTTCTGTGCGTCCCGAACGCCCTGTCCCAAGCCGGCGGCTACGCTCTCGGCGCCCAGGCACCCGAATCGGCGATACGACAGGTAGTCACCGACGCCGGCTTCACCCGGTTTCGGCGCGCAGCGCAGACCGCTTTCAACAACGTCTACGAGGTTCGGCCCTGACGAACGGCCGGGCCACACATCACGAGAGGCAATGACATGGACATCCCGGTCCTCGCCGGCGGGGTAGCCACCGCGGTGTTCGCATGCAGCACACTGCCGATGTTGGCCAAGGCGTGGCGCACCAAAGACGTGGCGTCGTACAGTCCCGGCAATATCGCCCTGGCCAACATCGGCAACCTGATCTATTTGCTCTATGTGGTTCATCTGCCACTAGGCCCGGTGCTGGTCCTGCATCTGTTTCACACCATGACCACCGCGCTGATGCTGTTCTGGTACGTGCGCTACGTGGTCCTCGGCGGGGACCGGAGTGCCGGCTCGGGTCAGGCACCACCTCGACGGTCCGAGGTGATGTCTACCTCTCAACGCTCGGGTGCTGGACCACTCCGCAGTGTGCCGGAGTGCAGTGTGCCGGAGTAGGGACTCGCCGACGTCATGTGCGGTCTTTTTTGGCTTGCCTCCGTTTGCCTGCCGCGATCGTCGAGGCCTCGTACTTCTTTCGGCCGGGCGATTTCCGGGTGGCGTCGACGCGGGACTTGCCCGCCGAGACGACCTTGCCCTCGCCGGCGCCGCCTTCGCCGGGCGACGGCGACGACTTGCGTGCGCGACTGAGACGTTCAGCCTTCAGTTCACGGGCGGTGTCTTTCGATACTGCGGCCAACCGACGACTCACTCTGCTCAGTGCAACCTCGAAGGCTTCCGCTTTGGCTGCGTTGCGCGAGTTCGCTGCCTTGCCGGCGCCGCGAGCACCTTTGGCGCCCACCTTGGCAGCGCCTGCGCGACGGTAGAGCTTGACGTACTTGTTGCGGCCTCGTCGAATGCGGGCGTGCAGATCGATCAAGTCATCCTCGGAGAGACCGGACATCTCCGATTTCTTGGTTTCCCGAATCAATACGTACTCGTCCTCGGACAGGGAGTTGAGGAGTTTCTTCATGCCGATTCCAATCCATACGTGGCCCTCGAGCGTAACTCGCGCAGATGAGACACGGACTGGTTTCGAGCGACGAGATCGGCCCGACAGCCGGTCCGATCAGTCGCGCTTCGCCTCGTAGCGCAGCAGGACGGTGCCGCCCGGGAAGTTCCGGTTCTCCAACAGTCGCAGCGACATCCATGACGGCAGCGACGGAAAGAATGGTGTACCGCCGCCCACGGCGATGGGCGAGATCACCATCCGGAACTCGTCCACCAGTCCGGCCTGCACGATCGGTGCGGCCAGCGTCGCGCCGGCCACCTCCAGCGTGCCCTCTGTTTCGGCTTTCAGCTTTGTTACCACCTCGACCGGGTCGCCGCGTTCCAGGCGGGAGTTTCCGTCGACGGACTCCAAGGTGTGCGAGAACACGACCTTCGGCATCTCACGCCAAATACGCGCGAAGTCGACCACTATAGGAGTGGCGTCCGGGTCCTGGTCGGCGGTCTGCCAGTACGCGGACATCATTTCGTAGAGCCGCCGCCCGTAGAACGACAGGGCGGTCTCCCGCTCGAAGTCATTCCAGTACTGGTGCAGTTCCTCGCTCGGATCAGACCAGTCGATACTGCCGTCAGCGTCCGCGATGTACCCGTCCACCGATACGTTGAAGCCATAAATGAGTTTGCCCATACAGATCAGACTGCACCGGAGGGCAAAACTCATCGCGACAAGCCACCGATCCAATGCCACACCATCGAATCCTCAGGCGACCCGGAAGCGATGCAGCGACCTTCTCTCCCAGGTTCACAGGCGGACTATGCTCGGACGGTGCGAAAGGTCAGCAGCGTCGCGAACCTCGATCTCAACTTGCTGGTGTCACTCGATGCCCTCCTGCAGCACAAGAGCGTGACCAAAGCCGCTCAGCAACTGGGCTTGAGTCAACCCGCACTCTCAGCCGCGTTGGCTCGACTTCGACGGCACTTCAACGACGATCTGCTCTACCGGGTCGGAAACGAATACCACTTCACCCCGCTTGCTGCCGAACTTCGTCAGCGCACTGGTTTGGCTCTCGACGGCGTCGAGCGAGTCTTCTCGGCGCAGCCGAAGTTCGACCCTGCGGAATCAACACGCGAATTCTGCGTTGTCGTGAGCGATTACGGGATCACCGTACTCGGCGACACCCTAGCCAGGTTGTTCACCGAGGCAGCGCCCCGCGCCCGTCTCCGCTTTCGTCCGACGAGCCCAGACTTGGTTGCACGTGCCGAACAAACACTCGTGGGTACGGACTTGATGCTCGTGCCGCACGGGTTCGTGACAGATCTTCCGCACAAGGATCTCTATCGCGATCGATGGATCATGGTCGTCTCGTCCGACAACGAGGACATCGGCGCCGAGATGACCGTCGAAGACTTGAAGTCATCGCCGTGGGTCGTGGTGTACCACGGCCATTCGGCCGCCACCCCGGCAGATCGTCAGCTGCGCATGCTCGGCATCGAGCCACACGTACAGGTAGTAACCGAGAACTTTCTCACGGTCCCGGGCCTTGTCTCCGGCAGCAATCGCATTGCCCTACTGCAGGAGCAGCTGGTTCGACTTCTCCCCCTGAACTCCGGCCTGCGTACCATTGCGTGCCCGGTGGAAGTCAGCGAACTGGTCGAGGCCATGTGGTGGCACCCGGTTTACGACCGAGATTCCGAGCACACCTTCCTCCGTGAACTCGTGATCCGGGCAGCCGAATTGGCGACCGCGGAGCTTCGGTGATCCACCGGCTGAGCTCGAGTTCGGCTATTTCACCGCGATCGGATTGACAGGAGCACCCACTGCACCTGTCACGGGAATCGGCGCGGCGGTCAAGAAGAACTCGTACACTCCGTCGGTCGCACAGTCCTCGGCCAGCGCATCGAGGTCCCACATCTCACCGAGGAACAACCCGATGTTGGGGATCGCTACCTGATGAAGCGGCTGAAATGCGACATCGAATTCATTCGGCCGCACTTCGAAGCCCCACGTATCGGTCGCGATCGCGGCAATCTCGCTGTCGTGCAACCAATCCGCGGTGGTGAAGGACAGTCCGGGAGCCGCTCCCCCGGCGTAGTCGCCCCACCCGTCGCGACGGGTGCGAGCAAGCTGCCCGGTACGCACCAGGACGATATCGCCGCGCCGAACCTCCGATGTCGGCCCCTGGGTCGCAATCGTCGCATTCAGATGCTCGGTTGTGATCGCGAAGCCGTCCGGCAGCTCGCCGTCGTCACCACAACATCTACCGACGTCGAGCAGCACACCTCGACCGACGATCCCATTGGCAACGGTTTCGATTCCGGTGACACCGTCACCCAAGCTGGTGACCACGGACGCGGCTGGGCGGCCGTTCCAGGCGATACCGTGATCGAAAATGTGACCTAGCCCGTCCCACTGCGTCGAACATTGCAGCGGCATGGCCACTACATCGTCGGCACCCCCGAGCCCGTGAGGGAAACCTTGAATGCCTGCGGCAGCATCGGTGCCGGTGTCGAGCATCGTGTGCACGGGATTGGTGCGCCGACGCCATCCTTTCTGGGGACCGTCCATGTCGAAGCTCTGTGACAGCGAGAACGACGAACCACGTCGCACGAGCGACCCTGCTGCAGCCCGCAGATCGTCGGTGAGATAGTTCATCGTTCCCAGTACGTCGTCCTCGCCCCACTTCCCCCAATTACGGTTCCGTTCGGCAGATTTCGCGATCTCTCCCTCGGGATCGGTGCGGTCGAGAATCCTGGGGGTATCGATACTGGTCATACAGAATCCTCTCGAAGTGCATCGGACACGGACTTGACGCCGCCATGCGACCCGGCACCGCCGTCGACGGGTATTTCGGCACCGGTGACGAACGAGGCGTCGGGGCCTATCAAGAACGCCACGACCGCGGCCACCTCCTCCGGCCGACCGGTTCGGCCCAGGGGTGTCTCGGCGACCGAGGCCGACCTGAACGCGGAGGGCGCTCCTCGCGTCATGGAGGTGTCGATGAAACCTGGATGCACGATGTTGACGCGAATGCCGCGCGCGCCCCACTCGACTGCGGCGGCCTTGGTGAGCCCACGTAGAGACCACTTGCTGGCTGTGTACGCCACCGGATAGTGCCCGGTGGTCGCAGCGAGAGAACCGACGTTGACGATCGATCCGCCGGCCCGCATCCTCTGCGCGACCGCTTGCATCCCCAACAGAGGACCGATGACGTTGACCGAGTGCAGCCGAGTCATGTCCTCGGCACTGACGTCGTCGACTCTTGCACGCCACGTGATTCCCGCACAGTTCACCAGGCCGTCGATGGGACCGTCGATTCGGCCGACGAGCTCGTCCCAATGCGTGCGCAACCTGACGTCGAACCCGGTCTCGAGATCGACACCGTGCACGACGGCGCCGAGGTGTCGCAGCCGATCAGCGACAGCGGCTCCGATTCCGCCCGCGGCGCCGGTGACGATGACGGCTGTGCCCGACAGATCAGACACGGACGTGCTCCTGTCGGACACCTGCATGATCGACGACTCGGGCCGCCGGAATCTCAGCGGTGGCGCGCGATCGCCCCACGGTGTTGATCAAGGTCCCGATCCCCTCGACGGTCATGGTCACCACGTCACCTTCCTGCAGCGGGGGTGGCGTCTGTTCTCCGCGCCGGCCCCACAGTTCGGCGAGACAACCACCGTTGCCGACGGTCCCACTGCCGAGGACATCTCCCGGATGTACCCAGGAGTCACGAGAGGCATACGCGACGAGGGCGTCGAAGGTCCACCCCATGTTCGCGAGCGAGTCATGGCCTATGCGTCGACCATTCACATCGACGGTGCATGTCATCTGCAGAAATCCGTCCGCGCCACGACGGGTGTGGATTTCGTCGGCTGTCACGATCCACGGTCCCAACGTGTTGGCGAAGTCCTTGCCTTTCGCCGGTCCTAGACCGACCTGCATCTCGCGACGCTGAAGGTCTCGCGCCGACCAGTCGTTGAGGATCGTGTATCCGAAGATGTGGCTGTGTGCCTGGTGCATCTCCACGTTCGATCCCGACTTGCCGATCACCGCGGCGACCTCCAATTCGAAGTCGAGTGCAGTACACGCCGCGGGCGGTGCGATCACTGCGCCATGACCGCTGACGGTGTACGGGTTGGTGAAGTAGAACCGCGGAGCTTCGTACCAGGCTTCCGCAACTCCCTGCACGCCGTCCACGCTGCGGCGAACACCCTCGACGTGTTCTTCGAATGCGACGAAATCCCGCATCGTCGACGGTTGCAGTGGAGCCAGCAGGGTCACCGCGGTCAGATCGATCGACGGCCGTGCGCGTGCTGCGGCGCCGATGTCGAGCGCGCGGGAAAGACCACCGCTCAGCAGAGACTGCATCGACTCGTCCAGGGGCTGAACCCGACCGTCGTCGACCACACCGCACGACACATCTCCGTCGTAGACGTAGGTCGCGAATTTCATACCGGCGGCGCCACGAACAGGCCCTTGTCGGGATCGTTGAACGACTTCTTCGCGACGAACTCGTCCATCGCGTTCGCGGTCCCCCATTGATCCGACACTTCCGGCTGGGAGAAGTCGAGCAGATGCGGATGCCAGGTGTCCTCGTCGAGGACCTCGAGTTCGGTGGTGTATTCCATCGTGTTGCCGTTGGGGTCGAGGAAGTAGGAGAACGTGTTGTTCCCTGCCTGGTGACGCCCCGGGCCCCAGATCTTCTCGACGCCGGCACGCAGCATTCGACCGGTGCCGCGCATGTATTCGTCGATGCCGCGAAGTTCGAACGACGCATGGTGCAACGACACGTGTGGTCCCCGTGCGACGGCCATGCTGTGGTGCTGCGCATTGGTCCTCAGGAACCACATCATCTCGCCCATGCGGGGGTGTGTGAGCGTATCCGAGAGTTTGAATCCGAACCATTTGTCGTAGAACGCCACTGTCACTTCGGGATTCGGAGAGTTCAGCACCACGTGCGAGAGCTTGACCGGGATCGATTCACCTTCTTCGACCTTGCGATGTTGCCGCACAGCCACATCCGCGGACACCTCGATGGTACGGCCGTCGACATCGAAGAACCGGAATCCGTAGCCACCACCCATCGTCTGCAGGGTTCCCGGCTCCCCCACCAATTGCACACCGCCTACAGCGAGACGCTCGGCCAGGCTGTCGACACTTGCAGCATCGGCCATTCCATAGGACACCAGGTCGAGGCGCTTGTCGGAGTCCTTGCGAATGCGCACGACGTAGTGCTCGGGCGAGCCCTCGGCCGCGAGATACGTGACGTCACCGTCGGTTCCGACGTTGGTCAAACCCCATTGTCGGGTGTAGAAGTCGAGTTGCTGTTGGTAGTCCGGTACAGCGAGATCGACATGGCGGAGATGGGTGAAAGCGTAGTTGCTCATGATTGGACTCCTGATGATGCGGTCGACAGACCAAGCCGGAAGGCGTTGTCGCCGAGTATGGAACGAGTGGCAGCTTCGGTCAGGCCCGCGGCGCGAACCTGGGACACGGGATCGGTAGTGCCCATGTCGAACGGATAGTCCGACCCCAGAACGACGGACTCTGCTCCGACGGCGTCGACGAGTGCTCGTAGCGCACCCGCCCCGTGCACGAGAGAATCGAACGTGATCCGCGGCAGGTAGCTACTGGGCCGGTCGGTGCACCGACGAGCCTCGGGGCGCACCTCCCACGCGTGGTCGGAACGGCCGATGTAGGTGGGCAGATAGCCACCCCCGTGCGCCGCGAGCACTGTCAAGGTGGGGTGACGATCGAGCACACCCGCGAAGATGATGTGCGATAGCGCGACAGCGTTCTCCACCGGCTGCCCGACCGTGTTCGAAAGATAGAAGCGATCGAGGCGTTCGTCGAGCGAGCACCCGAACGGATGCAGAAACACCACAGCACTGAGCTCGGCAGCTCGCGCCCAGAACGGTTCGAGACGCGCGTCGGACAGCTCGACGCCCGGCGCGAACGAGGAAATCTCGACGCCCGCCAACCCGCAGGTGATCACTGCGTCGTCCAGGGCGGCAACTGCGTCCTCGGGATGCTGCAGGGCGATCAGACCCAGTCCGACGAGTCGCGACGGCTCCTCGGCGACCAGGGCGGCAATGCCGCGGTTGGCGCTTGACGTGACCACCTGCGCGAGTTCACGATCCGCCCAGTAGTGGTAGTGCGACGGGGACGGTGAGACGACCTGAATGTCGATCCCCGCCGCGTCCATGTCGGCAAGGCGTCTGTCCACACCGATAAGCTGAGGAATGCGGGCTGCGACCATCTTTCCCGACACCTCCAGCGACTCGGCGCCGTTTCGTCGGGCATCGAGCGCGCGATGGGCGTCGAGTCCGGCGCGGCCTGCGACTGCTGCTTCGATCTCGGGGACGATCGCATGCGCGTGGACGTCCACGACCGGGGCGTTCATGGTGCCTCGCTGACGAGAGCGGTGACGCGGCCCATCACTCCGGGAACATCGGCGTCGGTGGCATGTTCGCGCATCCATGTTCCGATCTGCACAGACGCTTCCACAACCGCACGCGCCCGAGGGAGGCGACGATCGGTGAAGGCGTCGAGCAGGGCGTCGTCGATCGTATTCGCAGCCAGCACCATGTCCGCCAGCACAATGGCGTCCTCGAGTCCTTGCGCTCCGCCTTGGGCCACGGTGGGAGGGCAGCAATGTGCGGCATCGCCGATGAGGACGACCCGCCCGCGGTGCCACGGACCCTCCAGCACATGGGTTTCGAACCACGTGTAGTTGATGGCCTTCGGATCGTCGAGATGCTGTTTGATGTCGTCCCAGGGACCGTGATAGCTCTCGGCCAGGCCCTGCATGACGCCGAGACGCTGCTCTGGTGTCAGGCAGGTGCGGTCCTGTGCTTCTTCGACGATGTAGGCGTAGAGCGAGTTCACGCCGGTGGGGCAATACCCGGCGATGTAGCCGGCTCCGCCGTAGTAGAGGTCGGTGCGGGTGACACTGTCCGGACGGGGTCCGACGAGTCGCCAGATCCCCATTCCGGTCGGACGCGGGGTCAGATCGATGCCGATGGCTGCGCGAGTCCACGACCTGACACCGTCGGCACCGATCACCAGGTCGTACCGCCCGGTCGTGTCGTCCGTGAACGTCACTGCGACGCTGGACTCGTCTTGCATCAAGGAGCTGGCCGTGACACCGAATCGCAGCTTGGCACCGGCGTCTTCGGCTGCCGCATGGAGTATCGACGCCAGAATGGGTCGCTCCATTCCCATTCCCGAAGGAAGGTCGGGTCCGCCGGTACGAGCGTCGTCCATCGCGACCAGCAAGGTTCCGTCGGCGTCGGGCGCCCGTATTCCGATGGTGTCGAACCCGTACCCGTGCGCCGACACCTCGTCCCACACTCCCAGGTCTCGCAGAACCCGTAGCGCGTTGCCTTGCAGCGTGATTCCTGATCCCACGGCGTGACCGCCCGGCGTGATTTCGACGACGTCGACCGACGCGCCGCCCTTCGCCAGTGCGATCGCCGCTGCTGATCCCGCGATCCCAGCCCCGATGACGAGCACCGATGTCATGACGCGTCCACCACCGGAGTCTGCTGGTATCCGAGGCCCGTGATGGTCGAGGTCATCACGTCGCCGTCGCGCAGAAGCCTTCCCCAGTGCATTCCGTTGCCTGCGGGGCTGCCCGTCAGAATGAGATCGCCCGGCAACAACTGCACCGTCTGAGACACAGCGGCGACCAGCGCGGCGACACCGAACAACATGTCCTTGGTCGACTCGTCCTGCATTGCCTTGCCGTCGAGTTCGAGTGTCAGACGCATCTCGGACACCTCCCCTGCGTCTTCCTTCGGCACGATCCACGGTCCGAGGGGCAAAAAGCCAGGCGCATTCTTTGCTCGCAGCCAGTCGGTGCCGATTTCGGGCATATCTCGTCGGAACACCAGTTCGCGCGTGGTCAGGTCGTTGGCGATGGTGTAGCCGGCAATTGCGTCCAGCGCCTCGCCCTCGGACAGTTGGTACGCGCGTCGTCCGACAACTGCGACCAGCTCGAGTTCCCAGTCGTTGTTGTGTGTGCCGGCCGGGAGGGTGACGGTGTCGTACGGTCCGGTGACTGCAGAGGGCAGGCCGACGAAGAAGTACGGATCACCCTCTGCCGCACGTTTGTCCATCATGTCGGCAGCATCGGCGCGAACCTGTGCTTCGGTGCGTCCGTTCGAGATGTCTGCGTGCTTGACCGCTAGATCAATGACGTGTGTGCGGTAGTTGGCACCCGCCTGCAAGATCTGACGCGGCTCGATCGGCGCCGAGACGTTGGCGTCCACCACCGCGGTCCACTCGCCGTCGGTGGATTCGGCCAGAGATCGCAGGACCGGCAGAAGTCGATCCCAGTCATCGAGAATCGCCCGCGTACTGACGGGAGAAGTCATTTCCAGACGGTCGACGACGGAATCGAGATTGAGTAGGGCACCGGCGGCCAGAACAACCGCATGCGGTCCATCTGCCAGTGTGGCCGTGCCGAGCGCGAAGGCCGGGAGGGGCCGAGTGTTGGTATCCACAGGAGGCTGACTTTCGTTCGACGTGGGTGTGATGGCAACCACTGTTCCGCGACGCCAACGCATCAGTCAAAGAAACAATTGCGATATCCGCTATCAATACAATTGATGCGCAGGGCATAAATCAGCCTTATGAACGGTGTCAGCAATAACGATTTCCGTGATCCGCCCAGTTGGCTCAGACTGAGCGGCGAAACGTGATCCACCTCACTCACATCCCCTGATTTTCCGGAGGCTCCGCATGACCCAATGGCGTGTCCCCGGTGAAGGGGGCCATTTTGTTTTAGAGTCCTGTTGCCTGTTGCCTGTGACCTGGGCGGATAGGAGAATCACGAACATGGCTGGACGTAAGCGGAACTCCGCCGAGGACATCGTGCGCAAGCTGCGCCGCGCTGACGAGCTCACCGCGGCGGGCAAGACGCAGGAGGAGATTGTCGCCGAGCTCGAGGTGTCGGCGGTGACGTTGTACAACTGGCGCCGCCAGTACGGCGGGATGGATACCGACGCGGCGAAGGAACTCAAGGACCTGCGCGAGCAGAACAGCCGGCTCAAACGCCTCCTCGCGGATGCGGGGTTGGAGAAGGATGCGCTGCGGGAGGTGGCGAAGGACGCTCCTATAGATGTCAAGTGGTGGGGGCGAGGTAGTCATGCCGGAGTGCGGTGAAGACTTCGCGGGCGAGGTAGCGTTTTTGGCATCGAATGATTTCGGGCATCGATTTACCCTCTGACCTGAGGCGATCTGCGTAGCTGCGGGCTTGGTCGCTGTATCTGAGCCGTACGATCACTGCGGTATGGAGTGCTTGATTCGCGCGCCGGTCGCCACCGCGATGCAGGCGGTGACGGGTGGTCTTGCCTGACGATGCGGGGATCGGTGCTACCCCGCACAAGTGTGGCGCTCCTGAGGTTTGTGTGGGCGCCATTTCTGCTGTTCAGGGCGGGTTGTGTTGTTGGACGCAGTGTTCGGCGAGTTGCCGGTGAGATGAGGGACGCGCACGTGTTGGGCCTCTAGATTTC
>NZ_JABFAO010000075.1 GCF_017168235.1 Rhodococcus sp. KRD197 | reverse complement strand
ACGCCGCCCGATCGCGGCAGTCCGCGGGCGATGTCCCGCCGCCGGTGACGGCGGTTCTCCAGCAAGTCCAGATTGATCACACCGTGGTCGATCTGATGATCGTCGATGAATACGACCGGGTGCCGATCGGACGTCCATATCTCACGATTGCTATCGATGTCTTCAGCCGCTGCGTGCCGGGCTTCGTCGTCACACTCGATCCGCCGTCCGCAGTGTCGGTCGGATTGTGTCTGGGCAGGGTGTGCTCGGACAAGAGCGTATGGATCGACGCACTGGGCCTCGGCGCGGATGTGCGGTGGCCGATGGCCGGAAAGCCGCGCGCCTTGTATGTCGACAACGCCGCCGAGTTCAAAAGTGAAGCGCTCCAGCGTGGTTGCGCGCAACACGGCATCGACCTCGGCTACCGACCACCCGGCCGGCCGCATTACGGCGGGATCGTCGAACGCATCATCGGCACCGTCATGACCCAGGTCCACGAACTCCCCGGCACCACGTTCTCGAACCCAACGCAGCGGGGCAGCTACGACTCAGAGGGCACAGCAGCACTGACCTTACGAGAATTGGAACGCTGGCTGATCCTCGCGGTCGCGGCCTATCACGCGGACGTGCACACCGGCCTGAGCCGGAGCCCGGCTGCGCAGTGGGCCAGCAGCACCGACGCCGATACTGCTCGATCGACGTCGACAGTGGTGGGCGAGACCGCATTCCTGGTGGACTTCCTTCCCGTCATCCGGCGTCGCCTGACCCGGACAGGGTTCGTCATCGACCACATC
>NZ_JABFAO010000074.1 GCF_017168235.1 Rhodococcus sp. KRD197 | reverse complement strand
AGAGCGGACCCGATCAGCACCACGACGAACGACAACCCCGGCGCGCCGATCACCGCAGCCAGAGGCAGCAGCGGCCCGTCGGATTGACCGAATGCGATGCGGCCCCAAGGGAAGCCGCCGAACGGGATCGATCCTTCTGTCGGTTCGGCGGAATGGTGGCTCGATCAGTACGTGAAGACGCGACGCTCCGGGCGAAGGGCCAGTCGTGTCCACAGCCCGGTGAGAACCACGGCGGTGAGCAGCCCGATCAGCGCGCCAGGGCCGGGGCCGGCGAGAGTTGAACTGTCGTGAGCGGACTGGCGTGTCCAGATGGACAACATCGCCAGGACCGAAGTGCTGGCGCATCCTGCGGCGGCGAGAACGATCAGATGGATCATTCGGGTATGGAGTGCGGCGGCTGAGCAGATCAGACAGAAGATCACACCGGCATGGGCGGCAATGACAGCGACGATGCTGGTCGATTCCGCCTGCGCCGCTGCATTGTTGAGCAATGTTGCCCAGCCCGTTGCCTCGCCCGACTGGCCCAGGCACAGACCCAGCCCTGCTACGGCGATCACTGTAGCCGCACGCAGGCGCTCGTGGGCAGCCATCTCTACCGTCGCCAGCACTCGTCGTTCGATGGCCTCGAACATGGGCCGATAGTGGCGAAGATCGTCGTGCACTTCGAACCCTCCCGTGAACTGCGGTATCGGCCGCATCCGTCGGCCGCGTCCTGTGTCGGCGCAGCTCATGACCGGTCGACCACCAGTCGCACCGCGGGCGGAGAAAGTTCCCGGATCGACGCGGGAACTTCGGCACCCGCGGATGCGACTGACTGTAGGTACCGCGGCGATGACGTCGGTACGAATCCGCCCGGTGGCTGACCGGGCGTGCTGCGCAGGAGTGCGTGGCCGGGCCGGTCGTGCGGCGCGGCCACGCACAGCGCGATCACTTCACGTTCGCTGACGCGGCGACACCAGTTCACTGTTCGCCGAGGTATCCCTCCCGGGTCGTCAGGATGTAGCGGGGTACCGACGCAGCCGGAGGCTGTTCGATACGACGAAGAACGACGAGAACGCCATGGCAGCGCCCGCGAGGAGCGGGTTGAGCAGACCTGCGGCCGCTATGCGGATGGCAGCGATGTTGTACCCGAACGCCCACACCATGTTTCCCTTGATGGTCGCCAGTATGGCCTTGGCCAGCCCCAACGAATCGACCACATCGCCGAGGTCGTCGCGGACGACTATGATGTCCCCGGACCGATGGCGACATCGGTGCCCGCGCCGATCGCCAAACCGAGATCCGCGCTCGCCAACGCCGGCCCGTCGTTGATGCCAGCTTCCGCCTGTCGAGGACTTCGTCGCGGTGCCCGGAATGGGAACCCACGGCCGGGTCCACGGGCGCTCGTCGAGATCGGTCGTAGACGAGGGGCGTTCCTTCCAGTCGGTGCGGTGGGGCGGGTACCCCGGTGCGGTCAGGCACGGGGGCGGGTGGTCACAGACGTGAGGTTCCGCGGACGATGTCACCCTCGATGTAGGTGAATCCGACTCCGCGGCCGTCACGGAGCGCGAAGTGGTATTCTGCGGGGACCCAGACGGTATCGAAGTGCGACGCCGGCCGCCCCTGCCGCGTCTGCCGCGTCTGTTGTCGTACAACCATATTCGGCGCGATCAGGGATGGCCGGCGGTTACGAGATCGACCTACGCATACCGGCGGCGGGCGTCGTCGATCTGGTCGGTGCACAGCAAGTGTGGATCGGGAAGGGGTTCGCCGGACGCATGGTAACCCTGTGGGCCGACCTCGCCAGCATCCACGCCGTGATCGACGGTTTGGTGGTCACCACGGTTGGAGCTTGTCAAGTTATCTGTGAGCGAATTTGCTTTCAGGTGAGATAAGGGTCGAGTCTGTCCGGATAGTTGATCACGAGCGCGCCGAGCGCTTGTTTCCAACCGGTCGTCAGAGATCCTTCGATCAGTCTGTTGACCTCCCTGCCGGTGCGGGGTGCGAGTCGATCTTTGCTCAGGCGGTCTCTCTCCCGGGCGCGCTTGTCCTCGATGCTGCAGATCGCGAGCCACAGAAGCTTCACTGCCGCTTGATCATTGGGGAAGTGTCCGCGGTTTTTGATGATCTTGCGAAGTTGATAGTTGAGCGATTCGATGGCATTGGTGGTGTAGATGATCTTCCGGAGCGCCGGTGGGAAAGCCAGGAACGGGATGAACCGCTCCCACGCGCTCTCCCACGTCCGCACCGCTGTCGGATACTTGACACCCCACTGCGAGGATTTGAAGTCGTCGAGTGCAGCTTGGGCCGCATCGACGGTGGGTGCGGTGTAGATCGACCGGAGCGACGACGCCACCGCTTTGCGGTCGCCGTAGGCCACGAACCGCATCGACGCGCGGATCAGGTGGACGGTGCACGTCTGCACGACGGTGTGCGGCCACGTCGCTTCGATGGCGTCGCCGAATCCAGTGAGGCCGTCCGTGCAGGCGATCAGGACGTCTCTGACGCCACGATTTGCCAGCTCAGCGCAGATCCCGGCCCAGAACTTCGCCCCTTCGTGTTCTTGAACCCAGATCCCCAACACGTGTTTGATGCCGTCGAGGTCGACACCGACGGCGATGTGCGCAGCCCTGTTGGTGACCTGCTGACCGGACCTGATTTTGACCACGATCGCATCGAGATAGAGGATCGGATAGATCGGATCGAGTGGCCGGCGCTGCCATTCGAGGACTTCCTCGAGGACCGAGTCGGTAATCTTGGAAATGGTCTCGCGGGAAATTTCGGTACCGATGGTCGAGGCAAGATGATGCTCGATGTCGCGCACTGGCATGCCGCCGGCGTAGAGCGCGACGATCATGTCATCGAGCCCACCGATCCTGCGCGCACCACGCGGGACCAGGGTTGGAACGAACGTGCCGTCGCGGTCGCGGGGGATTGCCAACGGCACATCGCCGACTTCGCTCGACACGGTCTTGCTGCTGAAACCGTTGCGAGCGTTGGGAAGTAGACGGCCGGCAAGGTCGCCCTTGTCGTATCCGAGGTGCTCGGTGAGTTCGGTCTGCAGTCCGCGCTCGAGAACCGCCTTGACCATCTCCTGCAGGAACCCGCCCTGCCCGGTGATCTGCAGCTGGCCCGTGTCGATCTTGGCCATCACCTCGTCGAGGGCACCCGAGGCCTTCAAGGCGTCGAAGGCGCTGAGCTCAGCCCGATCGTTCGTGTCATCTGCATGATTGCCGTCCACAGTCATGGTCACGATGATGCTCCATCCGTGTCAGTCCGTTCTTACACAAACCATCTGACACGCCCCACGGTGTGCCTCCCAGCTGACGAGCGCCGACCTCGACCGGTTGACCATGCGCGGCGCACGTGCAGGGCAGACTGCGCCGGCACTGCCCGCGTTCGATCCGAGTGCCCGCTTGCGCACTGCGGCACCGATCGAGGTCGATCGCACCGCCACCCGCGATGGACTGATCACCCTGCTCGGCCATCAGCTCGCATTGGGTCCGGACACCGCCGGAACCCGCATCACCCTCAGAATCGAGGGCGGTCTCATCCACGCCATCGCCGGTAACCATGTGATCAAGACCTTGCCGAATCCGTTGATCAGCAACGATAACCGCCAACTGACCCGCGTGCGTCGAGCAACGACGCTCCTCCCGCCGCCCTCGGGCCCCCAACGCGTGCACCGGAAAGTGCCGATAGACGGTGTCGTCATGGTCGACGGCCAGAGATTGCCCGTCGGCCGCACACACGCCGGAACCATCCTCACCGTGGTCGTCGAGGATCACCATTTCCGAGTTCTCGACGGCCCCACAAAACTCTCACTGCACGCCGGAACCACCACCAAACCGATCCGAAACTTCAACGCCCACCCGACCCCGAGACCGTTAACGATGTCCCGGTGACGATCAGTTAGGTATGTCCCGAGACCACACACGTCACGCATTTGCATGCGCAGAAATAGGCTCTGTGATGCACAACGATGTGCGTTACAGGGCCATGGATGCCTGGACGGTGACGTAGACGGCTACGACGAATAACAGGGCTGCGAAGCTACGGGTGAGTGTGGTGGCAGAAACTCTGTCGCTGATGACTTTTCCTGCGAACGAGCCTGTAATTGCCGCGAAAGTGAACGGTACGACGATCTCCCACGGGATGGTGGCACCCGTGCCGAGGCGTTCGGTGAAGGCTCCCGCGCTGGTGATGGAGATGATCACCAGTGACGTTCCGACCGCGACGGGCATCGAATAGCCCAGTGCCAGAACCAGGGCGGGGACGATGAGGAATCCGCCGCCCACTCCCAGAAACCCGGTGAGGCAGCCGACGACGAGCGCGGAGGCGACCAGCTTGACCACCTGCGAAGTAGTGATCTTCACTTTCGTGGGCTTGGCGGCGACCGCGACGGCGCTCGACCGTGTTTCCGCGGTCTCGACCGGGTTCGGCGTCGGTAGGTCGGCATCGTGTCCTCGCCGGGTGCGGCGCAGCATCGCACCGGCGGCGACGATCATCAGAGCCGCGAATGCGAGCAGCAAAATCTGCGGGTCGACCGATCGGTTGAGGATCGACCCACCGAAGGCGGTGCCCGCGCCCAGAAGTCCGAACACTGCCGCTGCCCGCCACCGAACGTGCCGTGCTCGCGCATGGCTGATGGCCGCGATGATCGAGGTGATTCCGACAATGATCAGCGAGGCGCTCGTTGCCGATTGCGGTTCAACCGCCAGGAGGTACACCAGAGCAGGAACAGTCAGTATCGATCCCCCACCACCGAGCGCGCCGAGGGAAAGCCCGATGAGAATCCCTGCGGCGACTGCGATCGCGAGGATGGCGACCATGTCAAATTACTGAGCCGGGCGTGCCGTCATCACGGACCACAGGGCGGCCGTCTTCGTGCCACGCCATCATACCGCCCGACAGATTGTGCGCCGTGCGATCGGCATCGGTGAGGGCCGCGACAGCTTTGCTCGACCGAGCGCCCGAGCGGCACACCACGACCAATTTCTGCTCGGGAGGATAGGCAGCAGGATCGAGATCGCCGAGGCGTACATGGACGGCGTCCGGGGCGTGGCCGGCTGCCCATTCGTCGTCCTCGCGGACATCGATCAGGATGGCTCCCGATTCGGCGATCAAAGCGTGTGCGGCGGCCGGATCGGCTTCCGGTGGTGCTCCAGTCATGAAGAACGCTCCTTGGATCAGTGGGTGCTTACAGGGCGTGCAGCGGCGTGGCCGGCACGAAGCGATAGCCGTCGCTCGGTGAGAACGTGGCCGAGACGGTGAACCGATCTCCTCGAATCACTGTGTGCCGCAACTCCACCGGCCGGGAATTCATGCAACCCGAACGGCGGATCGACAGCGCGGAGGTCTTCGAATCGAGTTCGAGTGCTGCCGCATCCTCCGGATCCGGGACGACGGCAGTGACGTCCTCGCGGCCACCGGTCAGGCGGATGCCGCAACGCTTCTCGAGCTCGATGTAGAGAGCCGTGTGAGTGAAGTCCGCATCCAGGAGGTCGCGTGCCAGATCCCCCGGCAACCAGGCACGGTCGAGCGCCAACGGCATGGTCCCTGCCATACGGATGCGCTCTAGGTAGAGCAGCGGCGCCTTGGGACCGACCCGCAGGGTAGCGGCCACCGCGGGGTCGGTCCGCAGTTCGAGTACACGCACCACGCTGTGCTGAGCAACACCCGTGGCTTCCACCGCAGCGAAGAGACTGTAGAGCGCACCGAGTGGCTGCTCGATCACCGGCGGAGCCGCCAACCGAGAAGGCCGGCCACGCTCTGCAATCAAGATTCCTTCGTTCCGCAGGTGCCGCAGGGCCTCGCGGGTGGTGTGACGGCTCACCCCGTAGCTCGTCGTCAACGCATGCTCGCCCGGGAACTCGGAGCCGGCGAATTCGTCGTCACCGATTCGGCGGACCAGATCAGCATGCAGTTGCGCCCACAGCGGCATCGCACTGGAGCGGTCGAGCGCGGCACTGCGATCGGGTTCAACCATCAAAGGCCCTCCTGTCGATCTGTGTCGGAATCCGAATTCGAGCCGCCGACTGCTGGCCCTCGGGGCCACTGTACAACAAATGTACGTACATCCGTACGGACGGGAGATGCTCTGCGCAGGTCGACACGCAACAAGACGACCTTCGCATCGACAAAGTCTCGCCGAGCACGAACGAGCGCCTGGTGGAGATCGCGCCGAACCTGGTGAATCCGTCCGCGTAGCGACGCGGCATCACGTCGCCTCCCAGTCGGTCCCGGGTCAGGCCAGTCGGTGCCGGATCAGGAGTGTCGCCCGGGGTCCTGCTCGGTCTGGGGTCTGCTCACCGTCGGTGGCGCAGCGAGCCGACAGGGCGAGCACAGGACCAAACCGGGGGCGGACTGCACGACCGCCTCCGATTCGGG
>NZ_JABFAO010000073.1 GCF_017168235.1 Rhodococcus sp. KRD197 | reverse complement strand
CATATTATCTGAAATTAATGGTAATAGTGACACACCACTTGGGCCTATTGCTTTGGCACCAACATGTCCAATTCCACCTATTACAGCGCCACCAATACCACCGCCAATACAAGCAGTTAAGAAAGGTCGACCTAATGGCAAAGTCACACCATAGATTAATGGTTCTCCAATACCTAGGAAACCAACTGGCAATGCATCTTTTAAAGTATTACGTAATGTTGTGTTGCGTTTACATCTTACCCAAAGTGCTAATGCGGCACCTACTTGTCCAGCACCAGCCATCGCTGCTATTGGCAATAAGTAAGTAGCACCAGATTGGTTAATCATTTCTATATGAATTGGCGTAAAAATATGATGAAGTCCTAACATAACTAACGGTAGGAAGCTTGCAC
>NZ_JABFAO010000072.1 GCF_017168235.1 Rhodococcus sp. KRD197 | reverse complement strand
GTCCGGGGGCGCCCTGGGTGGGCGAGGCTACGGGGCGCGTCACGCTACTGCCACCGCATGCTGGGAGTCGACGATTTCGGCGTACGTCGGGCAGGTGGCGATCAGGTCCTCGTGCTTACCCAGTCCGACGGGCTTGCCGTCGTCGAGGACGAGGATCTGGTCGGCGTCGACGATCGTCGAGACACGTTGAGCGACAACGATCATGCAGGCATCTTTCATCACGGGCGCGAGCGCGGCTCGCAGTCTGCGGTCGGTGGTGAGGTCGAGTGCGGAGAACGAATCGTCGAACAGGTAGATGCTGGGCCGTCGCACCAGCGCCCGAGCGATCGCCAGCCGTTGCCGCTGGCCACCGGAGACGGTGGTGCCCCCTTGAGAGACGGCAGTCTCGAGCCCGTCGGGCATCTTCCGTACGAAATCCGCACCCTGGGCTATCTCGAGCGCGTCCCACAGTTCCTCGTCGGTGGCATCGCTCTTGCCGTACCGCAGGTTGGAGGCGATGGTTCCCGAGAACAGGAAGGGCTTCTGTGGGATCAGACCGATCTCGGCGCGCAGGGCGTCGAGATCGAGATCGCGTATGTCAGTTCCGCCGACGATCACCTTGCCCGCGGTGACGTCGATCAGGCGCGGAATCAGGTTCACCAGCGTCGACTTTCCCGATCCGGTGCCGCCGATGACGGCGGTGACCTTGCCCGGTTCGGCGCGAAAATTGACGCCGGAGAGGACTGGGAATTCCGCACCCGGGTAAGAGAATTCGGCGTCGCGCAGCTCCACGATGCCCGGCGAGGTCGCGAACGGCTTCGGCTCTGTCGGCAGGACCACCGAGGATTCGGTGGCGAGTACCTCGCTGATGCGGTCGGCGCACACCGAGGCGCGCGGGACCATCATCGCGATGAACGAGGCCATCATCACCGACATGAGAATGAGCATGATGTAGCTGAGCAGCGCCGAGAGCGCACCGATCTCCATGGTGCCCTCGTTGATGGCATGGCCACCGAACCAGATGACCGCAACACTGGTGACGTTGCTGATCACCATCACGACCGGGAACATCAGGGCCATGAGGCGGCCGACATGCAGAGCAGCTGAGGTCAGCGAATCGTTCGCAACGGCGAAGCGGTCGATCTCGAAGCGCTCGCGCACGAAGGCACGGACGACGCGGATGCCGGTGATCTGTTCGCGTAGAACGCGGTTGACGGCGTCGATGCGTACCTGCATCGCCCGGAATCCCGGCACCATACGTGCCACGATGAGCCCCATCGACAGGGCAAGACCGGGGACGGCGATCAGCAGAATCCAGGACAGCCCCAGATCCTCGCGGAGCGCCATCACGACGCCTCCGATGCACATGATCGGCGCCATCACCACGATGGTGAAGCCCATGACGATCAGCAACTGCACCTGCTGAACGTCGTTGGTGTTTCGGGTGATCAGCGAAGGCGCACCGAACCGGCCGACTTCGCGCGCCGAGAAGGTTCCGACGCGGTGAAGAATCGCCTTGCGAAGATCCCGGCCTGCCCCCATTGCCGATTTGGCGCCCAACAGCACCGCCGAGACCGAGCACACGATCTGCACGAGAGAGACGACGAGCATCCACGCGCCGGTGGAGAGGATGTAACCGGTGTCGCCCCGTACTACCCCGTTGTCGATGATGTCGGCGTTGAGGCTCGGCAGGTACAGGGCGGCGCCGGTGGCCACGAACTGCAGCGCGATGAGGCCTGCGATCGCGCGTTTGTACGGTGCCAGATATGTCTTCAGCAGCGGGATCAGCATGATGGCCGAAGATTACTCGTACACATGACTCACAGTCTCCACGTTTCTCGGTACGAACTCGAGTCCTCGGCCATCACGCCAGGTCACACGGTTGCGGGTTGCGCTGGGTCGGCGTCCGGTTCTCCCTTGGGAGCGGCCTTCTGCAGCTTCGCACCTTCGATGTCGACGTCCGGCAGGATCCTGTCGATCCATTTCGGCAGCCACCAGGCCTTGTCGCCGAGCAGAGCCATCACCGACGGAATGATGACCATTCGGACGATGAAGGCGTCGAAGAACACAGCCGCGGCAAGCGCGAACCCGATCGACTTGATGAACGAGTCCGGTTCGGCCATGAACGCTGCGAAGACGGACATCATGATGACCGCAGCCGAGGTAACCACGCGGGCCCCGTACTTGAAGCCGTTGACCACGGCCTCTTTGGCCGGTGCGCCGTGCACGAACTCCTCGCGCATGCGGGAGACCAGGAACACTTGGTAGTCCATCGCCAGGCCGAACACCACACCGATGAGGAAGATCGGCATGAAGCTGACGATCGGCTGCGGGTTACTGATCAACCCGAGCCCACCTTCCTGGAAGATGAACACCGTTGCGCCGAAGGTGGCGAGCACGCTCAGCAGGAAGCCGAGCGTCGCCGTCAATGGCACGAGGATCGAGCGGAACACCAGCATCAGCAGTAGGAACGCGAGTCCGACGACGACGGCGAGGTACGGCACGAGCGCGTCCTGCAGTCGTTCCGAGACGTCGAGTTCGAGCGCTGTCTGACCGGTGACTCCGTAGGTGACGCCGTCGGTCTCGGCAAAGCCCGGTTCGGCGGCCCGAAGATTGGCGACCAAGTCCTTCGTGGTGTCACTGTTGGGCGTACTCGCTGGGGTGACGAGTATCTGAGCGGTATCGCCCGCTTCGTTCACAGCAATGATCTGCGCGTTGGTGACGTCGTCTTCCTCGTAGATCGAGTCGACGAGGCGACCGAAGCCGGCCTCGCGATCATCGTCGGCGAGGCCGGTGGCATCGGCGATGACCAGCAGCGGTCCGTTCCTACCAGGCCCGAACCCGTCTTCGATGAGGTCGTATGCCTGACGCGCCGGGGTGGACGGGTCGGCGGTGGCAGTGCTCGGCAGCGCCAACGACAGCCCGGTGACGGGACCAGCGATGACTGCCAGCAGCACGACGCCGGCGATGAGACCGACCGCGGGACGCTTGACCAGTGCGCGAGCCCACCGCAGGCCGTTCGTCGGCGGTGCGTTGGGGTCTTCTGGATCGGTGGTGTTGACGAACTTGATCTTCCCGGCGAACGCCTTGCCCTTGAACAGCCCGAGCATGGCCGGCAGGAAGGTCAGTGCGATGAGCACGGCGATCAAGACGGCAAGACCAGCCGCGTAGCCCATCTGGGACAGGAACGGAATTCCGACGACGCGCAGCGCCACCAGGGCGATGATGACGGTGGCACCGGCGAACACGACTGCGGACCCGGCGGTGCCGACCGCACGACCGACTGCTTCTTCTCGGTTGTCGGTCAACGACAGTTCGTGCCGGTAGCGCGCGAGAATGAACAGGGAGTAGTCGATGGCGACAGCGAGACCGATCATGACAGCGAGGATCGGTGTGAATGACGTCAGGCTCGCGAATCCCGATGCGGTGGTGATCGTCAGGCTGGAAATGCCGATGCCGACGATGGCAGTGATCAGCGGCAGACCAGCTGCGACCGCGGAACCGAACATGATCAGAAGTACAACGGCGGCAACAGCGAGACCGACGAGCTCGGACGTGCCGCCCGGCGGAGATCCATCCTGGGCGACGGTGCCACCGATGGCCACTGTCAGTCCTGCATCGCGGGCGGGCGCGGCGGCGTCGTCGAGCTCGGTGCGCAGTTCGTCGGTGACGTCGGCGAGGTCGCCGCTGATCGGAACGTCGATGATGCCGATGTTGCCGTTCGGGGAGAGCGGCGAGAGAGCCGCAGCGTTGGCAGCTGCGACGTCGGGGGCGGTGCCGGCCTCTGTCGCCTTTTCGTTGTACTGCTCGACGATGGACTCGTTGCCGGCCACCGGGTTGGCGAGCGGCTTTTCGCCACCGGGCTTCACCGACGGATTTACCTCGTCGATCTTGTCGATTTCGGCGATCGTTGCGTCGATCGCGGCTGTGTAGGCGGGCGTGTCGAGGCTTTCACCCTCGGGAGCGGCGAAGACGTATTGAGCCGAGACGGCATTGAGTGGATCCTCGGCGCTACCGAAACGTTCGCTCTGCAGGTCGAGGGCCGCCTGCGCTGGCGTGCCGGGGATGGAGAACGAGTTGGCGGTCGGGCCGGAGAGGGTCGCTGCTCCGACGCCTGCCAGGACCAGGATCGTCAGCCACGTGGCGAGGACGATTCCTTTTCGCCGGTAGGCGAGTTTTCCGATTCGATACAGATAGGTGGCCACGGGTCAGCTCCTGAAGTTGTTTCTCGGTGCGCGCGGGTCCGGGAGTCCGGCCTGCAGTTGATCGAATGCGTCCTCGACGAGCTCTTTGGGTGAAAGGTCTCCTTCTGGGTGGTTGGACCAGATGGTCAGAGCAGTTGTGATGGCGTTGCCCACCACTACCTGCAGGAGGTTCGGGTAGAGGTCTCGGTCGATGTCGGTGCCGGTGCGCTCGGCAATCGCCTCGCCGAGAACTCGGGTCAGTGAGTGGTGAACCTCGAGTTTGCGAGCCATGACGCCCGGGTTGGCCTCGACCAACTGGGCGACGGCGAAAGTCTCGGCCAGGTCGCGGTGGGGGTCGGTGACGATGGACAGTGCGACGTGTCGCAGTGACGCCCAGATGGGCTCGTCGGCCGGCCTTTCCCGCAGCATGTCGAACCACTCGAGGGCGGATGCCTCGATGTGGTGCAGGACTGCTTCTTCCTTGTTGGCGAAATAGTTGTGGAAGGTACGGGTGGAGACGCCTGCCGCCGCAGCGATGGCGTCGGCGGTGACCGCATCCAGTCCCCTGTCCTTGGCGAGCGTGACAGCCGCCAGGCCGAGCGCATCACGGGTGGCGGCCTTCTTCTGATCACGAAGGCCGGAGGGGGGAACGGTCACGCATCCCACGGTACTGATCTTGCAGAGTTCTGCAATATTGCGTGAATGCGCATCATTGTAGATTGCGTCACAGTGCTGGCTACGTGGTAATGCGTGTCATAGCTGGCGACGTGCCCACGCCGACGGGTCGGCTGTCAGTTCGAGCACGAACGCGGGCACATCATCGGCGACGATATCGGCCAGCGAGACCTTCTCGAGCACCTCACGCATGTTCACCCGTACTGCCAGCCACACCAGCTGCAACTGTTTCGCCGGCGCCGAGTACTCCACATCCTCCGGACGCTGCCCACGCACCGACGCCAGCGGACCTTCGACGGCTCGAATGACGTCGGCTATGGAAATGTCGGCGGCAGGACGAGCCAGCCAGTAGCCACCGTCGGGCCCGCGCCGACTGCGAACCAGCTCGGTTCTGCGCAGATCCGCCAACACCGACTCGAGGAACTTGCGCGAGACCCCCATCGCGGACGCCAGCGCCTCCGCCTTCCCCGCAGCCCCGTCGGCGGCCGCCAGCTGGAGCAGCGTCCGTACGGCGTAGTCCGCTTTGGCGCTGATGTGCACTTCGGTGTCCTTTCTGCAACGCCACGACCCGAAGCCGCGTTACAATTGCGAAGCAAGTGTCACGCAAAGGAGCGGTCGGATGTTCGATTGGGTCGATTCTGCCTGGAACTCACTTCCGGAACCGCTACGCGATCCCGTTGCCCTCGCGATCCCCGCATTCGTGGTGCTCCTCGCTATCGAGTGGTGTGCTGCGGCACGCCTGGAAGACGGCGAACCTGGGAGCTACAAGGCCTCGGACGCCCGGGCCAGCCTCGGCATGGGAGTGGTGTCGATAGCCACGACAACAGCCTGGAAGACACTGGCCCTGTTCGGTTACGCAGCGCTGTACGCCTACGTCGCGCCGTGGCAACTGCCCGCGGACGCCTGGTACACCTGGGTGATCCTCATCCTCGGCGTCGACTTTCTGTTCTACGCCTATCACCGCATCGCGCACCGAACCCGCATCATCTGGGCAACGCATCAGGCTCACCATTCGAGCGAGTACTTCAACTTCAGCACCGCCCTGCGTCAGAAGTGGAACAACAGCGGCGAGATCGTCATGTGGCTTCCCCTGCCCCTCCTCGGAGTGCCGCCGTGGATGGTGTTCGTCGGGTTCTCCATCAACCTCGTCTATCAGTTCTGGGTCCACACCGAGCGAATCGGCACACTCCCCCGACCGATCGAGTTCGTGTTCAACACTCCCTCGCACCACCGCGTCCACCACGGGCGTGATCCGCAGTACCTGGACAAGAACTACGGCGGGATGCTCATCATCTGGGACCGCATGTTCGGCACGTACGCCGACGAGGTCTCCCGTCCCCACTACGGCCTCACCAAGCCGGTGAACACGTACAACATCTGGACTCTCCAGACACACGAATACCGCTCCATCGCAAGGGATGTAGCGGCATCGCGGTCATGGAAGGATCGGCTCGGGTTCGTCCTCGGACCACCGGGGTGGACGCCGAACGAGTCGAGGACGAAGGAAGCTACTCCGAGTTCAAATTGATCAGGAAGTCGACCGATCCCGAATCCTCGACCGTGACGAATCCCAGCGACGGTGGTTCGATTCCGAAGTCGGCCCAGGTGGTGGGAATGCTGCCCGACGCGATCAGCGTGTCACCGGACTGCAGCACCTCCATCTCGACGGAGACCGGACGAGACTGATCCTTGAGCGTCAACGTCCCCTCGGCCGTCACCGTCGTCGTGGTTCCGTCGTCGGGAATCGATGACAGGTCGACGGGCGAGTCGAACGCGAACGTCGCCGTCGGATAGGTCGCGGTCTCGAAGATATTGCCCCGGAACTGGCCGTCGCGGCGGTCATTGTCGGTGGTGATCGAGTCTGTCGTGACGAGAACCTCGCCCGCGGTGACGGTGTCGTTCTCGATCGTCACCTCGCCGCTCACATCGGTGGTCGATCCGACCACCGTCACATCGGCTCCGTTGAGAACCTCGTCGACGGTGTATCCCGCCGCTGTTGTGTTGGCCTCATCGCCCGGCACGATGGTCCAGGTCCCGTCGATGTCGTCGGTCGTCGCGGCCTGCGCACCGGATGTCGACACGGTCGCCGCGGGGGCGTCGGATTCGGCGATGAACTTTCCGTAGGCCCACGGACCTACCGTTACACCAAGTGCGACAAGAACAACGACGATTGCGCCGACTATCCACCATTTCTTTGTCATGGCCGCCAATGCTAGTTGCACCTTCAACACGAGTGAAGATGCTGCGCCTGGCAACTTCCTGAGAGATTTGTCCGGGTCGGTCGGCGCGCGGGACGACTTGATTGTCGGTACAGATCGCATAGGAAGTGGAATGCTCGTGACAGTCGAACGAGGTGGTGACACGATGCCGGAAGACGCACGCCTGGTGCATCTCGCTATCGGCACGGCGGTGACGGCCGGAGCCGCGGCCCGTGGGGCTCTCCGGCTCATGACCCGACTGCCCGGAATGTCGGGCCCGATCGACACGATCGCCCGGCGAGGCGAACGCACCGTAGTTGCCGCAACCGTCGTCGCCGACGCGCTCCTCCGTGCGACCGTCGTCAAAATTGTTGCAGCCGCATTGGACGAGATCGACTTGACGCGGCTCATCCGCGAAAATGTCGACATCGACGCCATCATCGAAGGCGTCGACCTGGACCGAGCCGTCGCACAGGTGGATCTCGACAAGGCTGTGGCGCGAGTGGACTTGGATGCGGCCGTAGCCCGGGTGGACCTCGACAAAGCGGTGGCACGGGTCGACATCGAAGCGGTGGTCGACGGGGTGGATCTGGACCGACAAGTGTCCAGAGTCGACCTCGATGCGGCGATCGGACGCGTCGACCTGATTGCTCTCGCGAACTTCGTCATCGACGGCGTCGATCTGCCGGAAATCATCAGGGAGTCGACCGGATCGCTCTCCGCCGAGGCAGTGCGAGGCGTTCGCAGCCAAGGCATGCAGGCCGACGATGCAGTGACGCAGTTCGTGGGCCGACTTTTCGGGCGTGACGGCGGGCCGAGCACATGACGCATCCGCATCCTCGGATCGAGGAGTTGCGTCCGGCCGGAATCGTCACTCGAGGCGTAGCCGCGGTGATCGATCTCGCAGTCGTTGGCGCGCTGATGGGTTCGGTGTACATCGGATCGGTGTTTGTGCAGTTGCTCTTCGATCCGCAGTCGTTCAGCTTCCAGACTCCGGCGGTGTTCATGTCGGTGTCGGTGCTCGTCATCATCTCGATCGCATATTTGACGACCTGTTGGGCAACGACCGGTCGCACGGTCGGCGCAATTCTGATGGGGGTCCGCCTTGTCTCCCCGCGCCACGGGGTGCTCCGGTGGCCGCTCGCCTTGCTGCGGGCAGTGCTCTGTGTGTTGTTCGCATTCGGGCTGTTGTGGGTGGCCGTCGACCGCAGGAGAAGATCGTTGCAGGACATCGTGCTCCGGACATCAGTGGTGTATGACTGGCAACCCAACGCCGGGTTGATCGACCCACATACCGCTATTGGACACTAGTGACATGGACCCGGTCGAAGCCCTCCGCGAGATCGCCTACTGGCTCGAGCGCTCGCGTGCCGACACCCACCGCGTCAAGGCGTATCGCAGGGCAGCCGAGGTGGTCGAATCTCTTTCCGCAACAGAACGATCGGAGCGCGCACGCACTGACACATGGTCTGCGCTCCCGGGCATCGGCGCGAAAACCTCGCTCGTCATCCGCCAGGCCGTAGCCGGTGGCGTCCCCGAATACCTCGCCGAGAGGCGCGCCGAGGCGCAACCGATCGGGGACAACGATCTCCGATCGGCTCTCAAAGGCGACCTGCACACACACTCGAACTGGTCCGACGGTGGCAGCCCCATCGAAGAGATGATGCGGACCGCCGCCCGCCTCGGCCACGAGTACTGCGCGCTCACCGACCACTCCCCCCGGTTGACGGTAGCCAACGGTCTCACCGCGGAGCGGCTTCGCCGTCAACTGGACGTCGTTGCCGCACTCAACATCGAACTGGCGCCGTTCCGCATCCTCACCGGCATCGAAGTCGACATCCTCGACGACGGGAGCCTCGATCAGGACGAGGATCTGCTCGCGCAGCTCGACATCGTCGTGGCCAGTGTGCATTCGAACCTCCGAGCCGATTCCGAAACGATGACGCGGAGGATGGTCAATGCTGTGGCCAATCCGCACGTCGATGTACTCGGCCACTGCACCGGCCGACTCGTGCAAGGTGGCCGCGGTACCCGCTCGGAATCGACCTTCGATGCCGACGTCGTGTTCGAGGGCTGCGTGCAGTACGGCACCGCCGTCGAAATAAATGCCCGACCGGAGCGTCAGGACCCGCCGAAACGGCTGATCGACATCGCCCTCGAACGCGGTTGTCTGTTCGCCATCGACACCGACGCGCACGCTCCCGGTCAGCTCGACTGGCAGGGCTACGGATGTGTACGCGCGGAGGACCGCGGCGTGCCTGCCGAGCGCGTCGTCAACACCTGGGCCGTCGACGACCTTCTCGCCTGGGCTGCCGCGTGAAATTTGGCCGTACCGCAGCCCTGTTCATGACCCTGATCACCCTCGTCGGATGCAGCACGGCCGCAGGAGTTTCCACGCTCCCTGTCGAACCGCCGCTGCCACTCACCCTTGTGCCGGTACCGTCCGCCACCCCGATCCGGCTCGTCTACGGCCCCGACGTCGACAACGTCGGCGAGCTGTACCTGCCGGACAACGACGCCGATGCCGTCCCCGTGGTGGTGATGGTGCACGGCGGCGGATGGCTTTCGGAGCCCGACATGACCCACTTCCGGCCCCTCGCGGAGGCCGTCGCCGAACGCGGGATAGCCGTGTGGAACATCGAATATCGACGCGAACGCAACGACTACAAAGACACCCTCACCGACATCGACAACGCCATCGACATCCTCGCGACCACCGCCCAGGAAGCAGCGGGCGGGCGGCTCGATCTCGACCGCGTTCAGGTTGCCGGACACTCGGCCGGCGGACAGCTCGCAGCCTGGGCCGCCAGTAGACATTCGCTGCCCGCCTCGGCTCCGTGGGCGCAACCACGAGTCAAACCCCGCAACGCGACGATCATGGCCGGGGTCTTCGACATGGCCCGCGCAGCACGCAGCGAGGGCGACAGATTCGTTCCCCGCTTCCTCGGGGGCATGCCGGACGACATTCCCGAGCGCTACGCCCTCGCCTCACCCATCCGACATCTGCCTACGGATGTCGCCATCACTGCCATCCACGGCGACACCGACAAGACAGTATCCGCGGGTCAGAGTCTGGACTACGTCGAAGCTGCCCGGTTGGCCGGCGACCGGGCGGAATCGATCATCCTGCCGGGCGTCGGGCACGGTGACTTCCTCGACCCCCGCTCGATCGCTTGGTCGACCACCATCGACACCATCACCGCGCACGCCGAATCCTAGCGCCGCTGCTGACACGACCTCGCACCCTTTTTGCCGAGTGCGCACCCGCGCTCAGGTCCGAGAGCGGGTGCTAGCCCAGCAGAAACGGTGCGAGCTCAGGAGTGCAAGCGGCGACCGAGGATGTACTGCGCCGTGAGCGCAACCGACCGGTCCTCGTCGTGAGCGAGAGCGGTGAGCGCCCGAGTCGCTGCAGCTCCCGGGATGTCCGCGAGGCCCTGCGTCACGCGTAGACGTGATTGGCTTTCGACAGCTCGTTCGACCAGCCGCGAGACGATCCCATCCGCAGTCTCACCGCTCGCCAGCCCACCGAGCGCATCTGCCGCATCGACATCGTTGGTGCCCGCGATGACCATGTCGATCAAAGTCGGGATTGCATCGACGACGCCCCGCGCCCCGAGCGCCAGCGCCGCGCAGCGCCGAACAACATCGTCAGCACTCGCCAGTGCGTCGTGTAGCACCGCGGTGGCGTCCTCGTGCGGGATCTCGGCGATAGTCTCGACGGCACGGCGTCGCACCTGCGGGTCCGGCGAGTCGAGGCCCTGACGCAGCAGCGCCAACCCGTCCCCATCCGACTGAGCCAACGCCCACCGCAGCGCGCCGGCGACGTTGGGTGCGGGCTCCCGCAACACCGCCTCCGCGAGCGCATCCGGCGCCAGGCCAGTCGAGAACAACGCCGCCGACTGACGTTTGCCGGCGCTCACCGACCCCAGGTCCTGCAGCAGAGCGACGACGCTCAGCACGTCCTCCCAGTCGGCGGGGTCGGCGTCGCCCACTCGGCGCAATCTGGTCAGCAACTCAGTCTCCCTGCGCAGACGCTCTTCCGTCTGGCGGATCAACTCGTCGACGAGTCCCGAGGTCGCGAAGCCGGGGTCGTCGAGCGCGCGTCCGATATCACGCAACGACAACCCCAGCGATCGCAATGACTCGACGTGGAAGATTCGACGGATGTCTGCGTCCGAATACTCCCGGTAGCCGGTACCGCTGCGCCCCGACGGCCGAACCAGCCCGAGGGCGTCGTAATGCCGGAGCATGCGGGCACTGACACCCGATCGCCGAGCCACGTCACCGATCAACATCCCTGTATCTAACTATCTTGTCCGAGGGCGCTGACGCGCTTGGCCATCTCGATATCCAATTCGAATCCCGCGTCAGGATCTCGGAGCAACCTCTCGGTGGCGATGGCATGAGCTCGGGCACGCACATTCCGATGAGGCCCTCGCAGCACCGGCTCGATCACATCCCCCAGCGCGAGGAGTGCCCGGCTGAGGCTCAGTTGCATTTCACGCGAGCCGCGCCCCAGCTGCGTCGACAGCATCGTGGCCAATGGCAGTCGCTGAGCTTGCGGAACCAGAACAACCGCGGCCCGCCAGGCGCTCCGCGCGACCTCGTCGTCGGGATCGGACAACAGGTCGGGCGTGATCACTGGCCAGGAGTTCGGACCCTTGATCTTGGACAGCGTGTGCAGCGCCTGACTGCGGGCCTGGTTGTTGCCGGACTGGACCTGCTCGACCAGGCGCGGAACCGTCAGAGATTCGGGGTGTCGCATCAACGCCCACGTGAGCGTTTCGCGGACGTTGAAGTCCGGTTCGACGGCGCAGCGCTCGAGCAGTTCACCGATGTACGACGGATCAGGATCGGTCCCGATCGCGAGGGCAGCGCGCAGTCGGGCCGAGGGGTTGCTGTGCTGGAGTGAGGTCATGCGATCGAGCCAAGCCCTTGCCACAGTGTGAAGGTCAAGGTCGAGTTCGCACTTGTGCAGGCCGGACCGCGCCGAATGCCTGCACAAGTGCGAACTCGACAGCGAAGCAGGCACCAAAAAAAACTCCCCACCCGCATGAAGATCGAAGAGCCCCACTATCGTCGGCGGTCATTTCGCTGACGTCGTGTTCGGAAAAGTGGTCACGGTCGAAGGGAAGTACACATGGGTTCCTATTGAGACTGGCTAGAAGTTGATCTGTGCCCTCAATGCACCTGGAGCGGTACATGCCACAGATACATTGAGGGCGTATAGCCAGAACTATCGGGGTTGCACACCTTCTGATTCAGTTTCTACGGTGTCGAGCGAGCCCGCGGCGTCAGCACCGTTGACGGGCTCCGCTGGCGGTCGTTGCCGAAAATTCAATGTGACGAGAACAGTGACGGCGATCCCGATCGCGATAGCCCAGTACGCAACGGTCGTTTCGTGCATCACCGTGTTGCCGTCCCCACCGGAGTTCACGGACGTGGCGATGGCTATCAGCACTGCCAATCCCACAGCCCCGCCAATTTGCTGACCAGTTGTCGCAATTCCGGACCCGATTCCTTGATCTGCGGCTTCGACTCCTGTGGTGGCAGCGACGAACATCGTCGTGAAGACAACACCTTGTGCGACGGACAACACGACAAGCGCGGGCGCAATTGCCAAATAGCTCGATGTCGGACCGGCCACTAGAGCGAGCACAGCCGTACCAGCCGCTCCAACGGCAAGTGCTCCAACAAGAGTCGACCGCACACCAAACTTCGTGGACAACTTTCCACCCAGCACTGTACCTATCAGGACACTTGCTGACGGCAGTACGAATGCCAGGCCGGTCGTCCACGCGCTGTAGCCAAGTACTCCCTGCCAGTACCGTGTGAGGAAGTATGCCAATGCACCAAACGTGGCCATGAATGAAAAGGTAATCAGGGTGCCCGTCGAGAGGTTTCGGTTACGGAAGAGCCTCAAAGGCAGCATCGGTGCCGATGACCGAGCCTCCACCGCTATGAAGACGCCCAGGAGCAGCACTGCGACGGCAGCAGTTGTGAGTACAAACGACGAGGTCCAACCCCGGGCAGGAGCCTCGACCAACGCAAAGACCAGCAATGTGACACCAGCGGTGCCTGTTACCGCACCTGGAAGGTCGATCTTCCCACGCGCGGAAGGCGGATCGGCGGGGATGAGGACCCAGGCTGCTATCACACCGGCTCCGGCCAACAGAACGTTGACAAAGAAGACCGCAGGCCACCCGAAGGCGTCCGTGAGCACGCCTCCCAAGATCGAGCCCAGAACCATGCCTGACCCGCCCGCGGCGCCCCAGATCGACAGAGCCTGGTTGCGCTCAGCGCCCTCCTTGAACAGCGCCATGACGAGCGACAATGTCGCGGGTGCCAAGAACGCGCCGCCCAAGCCCTGGACAGCTCGTGCAACTACCAGTATCCAAGGTTCGGTAGCCAGACCACCGACGAGAGATGAGATCGCGTAGAGCGCCATTCCGACGATGAACATCCGTTTGCGACCGAACAGGTCTGTGGCACGACCGCCGAGCATGAGGAATCCACCGAATGCCACGGCGTATGCGGAGACCACCCATTGCAGGTTGTATTCGGAGAAGCCGAGACCGGACCCAATTTCTGGGAGCGAAACGAAAACAATGTTGTAGTCGATTGCGATAATCATCTGCGCAAATGCCAGCAGCGCCAGTACCGCACCGAGGCTCTTCAATTGGGTCGATTTAGCGTTGGTACTCATTTAATACTCCCTAGTCTGAAATCTAGCAGAAAAGCGGCATTAGTAGCGAAATGCGTACGATATTTGGCGTATGAGCGACTTCTTTCTCTGCGCTTCATGAAACCGTGCGTCTTCTTTCAGATCATCGAGGTCCGCTTTGACGCGTCGCTCTGCCTCCGCAATCGCATCTGGGATTGGCACCACTACCGGCAAGCCGAAAAGCTCGATGATCTTCTCTATTCGATCTGGGATCGGACCACCGACAACCCTGTACGGTATATCCATCCGATCGAGCGCTTCAATCAGCAAGTCGTCGGAAAGGCGACGAAATTCCTCCGACACAGGCCGATGTCCATCGGCTTCCATGTCAAACTCGACAGGCAGGTGGACATACGCATCATAGATTCGCTTCGCTCGATCCCTGGTTATGTCTCCGAGTGCGTCTGTATACCGCTGGTAAAAACGCTTGACCGGCAGGCCCATTATTTTCTTGACAGTTCTGAACCACCCGAGATCGCAATTTTGAGGTTCGGATTGTCGGACATGGACGGGTATCCGGGTCTTGAAACCTCGTCTAGTAGAAGCTTGTCAGATTTGATCCGAAACTCTTCATCGATCGGCCGATTGTCGTCCCGTAGTGGATATTCAATGGGGAGATGGAACAATATTTCGTAAGAGCCTTCAGCATGGACTTTTACGGCTTCTAGATGCGCGGAATTTATGTCCAGAAGACTCTCGGCATTTCCCGTGAGGGTCGACGGATCGACGAAGTTCTCGTCACTGGGATAAGATCCCCACCGCAGGCGGGTCTCAGTGTATGCCCAATCATGGAAAACTGCCCCGTCAGAAATAAATCCATGCTGATGGGATGACTCGGTCCGTAATCGGTCAGCAAACCGGAGAGTTGACGCTTGAATTAGATACGGCGGCGTCCATTCGTGGACTGACTGAAAGTTATGCGCCCCAGCTGGCCACATCTTTGCCATCGGCAAGACAGTTGAATCAATTGCATCTCCTAGTGCAGCTGCGAGCGATGTCTTGCCCGACCCGTATGCGCCGATCAATCCTATTCGAGTCACCATGTAGAGATAATCGACTGTCGCGGCGGCCTGTTCCAGTGCGCAGGTGTCATGGTGGTGGTACCAACACGAAGCTACATCCCGTCACCTCACGTTGGCATCCGTGCTGCTCGCCGATTGACTGACTCCATCCCGCGTTGAGTATTGCTATTCAGGTGAGGGGCTACCTCAGTGGCAAGCAACTCGTAGCTCCGTTTCGTTGCTTCCCATGGTGCCCAGTTCACGGCATATGCCAGGAACGTACCGAATCCGCCCGATCTGCCCTCAAGATCTTTGATGGCGTTCGATGCATCCTCGGGCGATCCAACAATGGCGCGGCCAGCGTCGACCATCGCCTCGAGCCTGTGCTCATCGTCGACCCCCTGCATACCGATGTCGCTTCCCACGCCATGCTCCCAGTAGTTGTGAAGCCAACGACCAAAGCCGTACCGAGCCTCTGCGAACGCTTGTTTTCGTGTTTCGGCAATATGAACTGGAACAGCAATTCGCCAGTTGGATCTTGACGACGGCTGCGCACTCGCGTTTGCGGAATCCTCGAGGATTTGCCACTGCCGTGCAAGGTCAACGTCTGGCCAGCCGGGTGGAGGCGCGCCAAAGGAGAGAAGCCCCAGTCCATGCCTTCCTGCCGTTTCTGGCCCATTAGGTGAAACGCTCGATATAGCCAGCTCAATCCCCAACGGGCTGTAGCGTGGCATCTGCATTTTCGCATCGTGCAGCTCGAACCATGACGTCTCGAGACTGACATAATCGTCACCATTAATCAGCTCCATGATCGCGGGGAGCGCCTCATTGAGGCGTGGCTTCAAATCAGCCATCGCGATTCCGAGCATCTCTGCATCCATGGGCGTCGCCCCAGGGCCCACACCCAAAATGTAGCGGCCGCGGGTCAAGTGATCTAAGGCGATAGCCCGGGTAGCGATGTGAAACGGGTGGTGGAATGGAACAGTTACAACACCGCTGGCCAGGCGGATCTGGCTCGTGACCGCGGCACAGGCCGCAATTAACGTCTCCGGCGCTCCAGAGAGCGGCCAGCCCAACGAGTGGTGTTCGCCGAACCAGCACTCATCGAAATTGAGTTCGTCAAGATGCTTCACCAGAGCGACATCACGACGGAGTGCGAGATGTGGGTCGGTAGTAGGGTCGTGAAGCGGCGACAGAAATACGCCCAGCCGAGAATGCACTACAAAGCCCCTTACTTGTTGAGGATGGATTAGGCTCGGTATAGAAATGAACCAACTCGGTTGCGAGCAATGGCCACGGTCTCGCGCAATTGTGGACCACCAACGTCTCGCAGCGTGCTTGGTATGAGCCAGAAGACTTGCCCTGCTAATAAATCACGAATGCGCGCGAAGTAACCAGAGTCTGAGTAACGTAGGCCTGACAGCAACAGGGAAGCCCGGCACTTGAATATGGCCATGAACGACGGCGTATTGAGAGAAACGGAGCTAGGGATACGAACAGGAAATATGCCGAATTTGGACGGAGTTCTTTAGCTTCACATGAATTCAGAAAGACGCACTTACCTCACGGCCAGAGCCCATGAGTAGTGCCGTTAGGAATCGAGACGGGCAAGCCGCCGAAGGGCATAGTCAGTATTGCTGCCGACCTGTGGATGAAAGAGCGTGATTCTAATTGCAACACGATCGGGAAAGTTGAGTGTTGCCCAGTGCAACGGCAGTTCGCCGACGGACGGATGAATTAGTAGCTCATCACCACATGCATCTTCGCGAACCTCGTGCTTGACCCACAATGTTGCAAATCGCTCACTGCTAAGGCTGAGTTGACTGATGACGTCCCGTAGCTGCTTATCATCCGGGTAGTACGCGACTTGGTTCCTGAAACGTGCCACAATTTCATGATCTTTTTGTTCCACGTTTGCGTAGAGAGCGCGATGCCGCGTATCCGTGAAATGGTGAACCAAGAAATTATGGGAACCACTGTCGAGGTTGAACAACCGCACCGCCGACACGTTTGCCACAATGACGTTCCATGTCCGATCAGTGATAAAGGCAGGGTTGTGGCCCCAGTTATCTACAAAGGGCTGAAAAACTTGTCGGTCGAAGTCGACCGACGGAGTTGAGTGCTTTGCTTCGAGGCCGGCGAGCCTTCTGACATACAGGCGTTCGTTCTCATCTAGCCGGAGGACACGAGCAATGGAGTCCAGCACTTCGCCGCTTACATTCTCAGCTCGACCTTGCTCGATCCACGTGTACCAAGAGACGCCGACGCCAGCGAGGAGCGCAACCTCTTCACGTCGCAATCCGGTTGCCCGACGCCTTCCGGACATGATGAGACCCACGTCGCGAGGAGTGAGTGAAGCGCGGCTTGCCGTCAAGAACTTACCGAGCTCCATGAGCTCAGCAGGTACTGCGGTCCGCCCTTGTTGCAGCTCTGTCATCACGGCCCCCTTGTGCGACGTGCGTGTCCGTTATGATCCCACAGACTCAGCTGCGACTGGTGGCGGATCATGTGGCTTTGGCAACACTGCCCGCCGTGGCCCGCGCTCGCATCCGCGAAGTCTGGTGCGTTCACAGAGTCGTTGTCAGCCCGTCATCAGGGATCTGGTGCCGGCCGGTACCATCCAGGCGCGGCACATTCGCATGGAACGTCATGCACTCCTACGTTTCGCGATACCCGAGCCGCTCGTAGTACTCGACGTCGCTACTCATCGCGGACATTACGTAGGCGTCCATTGCCGACCATGCCCCTAGGCGACACGGCTCTATGAGTTCGGACGTTTCCCATGCCGTCAAGTCAGGCGTGCTGACATCCACAGCGACGCCGCGCGAGCCCTCGCGAACAACGACCACCAAGTTGTCGAGAGACGGACGCCTATCTTCAGGCAACGTTTGGAGATGTTCATCGACGTAATCGAACTCGGGCACCTCTGGCGATACGAAGTCCGCTGAAATCGCCCGGAGGCGATCTGACAGCAGAATTCCGCCGAATTTGGCGCGAAATCCATCGTGCACGTGGGTGTGAAACCGACGAAAGTCCTCCGAGAGTCGGGGCCAGAACTCCGGAAATTGGCTGGTCCCGGCCGGAAGATACCCAAAGCATGCGTCGAACGGCAAAGGCGACGCGTTCCGACGAATGGCGTACACGAGAACGACACAGGTCGGGTCGTCCTGGTGCGGGAGTACACGGGCGAGAAAGACACCGAGGCCACGGTCACGAAGATTGGCAACTGTTCCGGGGAATCGCCCCGGCAACGCGTCTTCCCACATCTTGAGCGCCCGGTCAATTGCTCGAGTGCCGTCGAGTTCGGCGATCGCCAGCCACGCCGGAGGCAACGAGCGACGCTCGTCATCCGTCAGGTCACCAAGATCCACGAGGTCGAGCCGCTCGAACGGATTTCGCCTGGTGATGTATTCCTCGAAGTCGCCGCGCTGCGTCACCATGCTTCCCTTCGTCACTGGCCATCTTGCGGTACCACCTCCGACAAATCCAAGGTCGCCCACGATACGTACGCGGATCTTGTCGACACGGACCTAGACGTTGTACGCCAGGAATGGCGCGTACTCACCCGAGAATGTGGTCACGAGAGCGCGCAACGAACAAGATCGACGCACAAAAAAGCTCCCCACCCGCATGAAGCAGGTGGGGAGTTTTTGGCGGTGGCGGAGGGATTTGAACCCTCGGACGGGGGTTACCCGTCACACGCTTTCGAGGCGTGCTCCTTAGGCCGCTCGGACACGCCACCGCGAAAAACTGTACCGCAGTGGCGCCCAGACGTTAAATCGCCTGGTAAGCGTCCAAATCAGTTGCCGGTCAGCTTGTCCTTGATGTTGCCGGCGGCATCCTTGACCTTCTCGGCGCCGTCCTTGACTGCAGACGAGACCTGATCACCCTTGCCCTCGGCTTTGAGGTCCTCGTTGCCCGTTGCCGACCCGGCGGCTTCCTTCGCCTTGCCGCCCAAGTCTTCGGTCTTGTTCGAGATCTTGTCATCGAGTCCCATGGAAACCTCCCGAGAGTTCGTGTATCGGACGCAAGTGCGCCCCCGTACTTCCGAGTAGTACCCGCCTCGTTTTCGAGCAAACCTGAGAGTTTCATGAGCGATGCGAGGCGAAGAACTCTCGCAGCACGGCGCTGCACTCGTGTTCGAGGATTCCACCGCGTACCTCGGGCCGGTGCGCCAACCGCCGATCCCGGACGACATCCCACAGCGAGCCGACGGCGCCCGTCTTGGGCTCCCAGGCACCGAAGACCACCCGGGCAATCCGCGCCGAGACCAGCGCGCCCGCGCACATCGTGCACGGCTCGAGTGTCACAGCGAGGACGCACCCTTCCAGACGCCAACCATCACCGTGCACCCGCGCTGCCGCTCGTAGGGCAAGCACCTCGGCATGAGCCGTCGGATCGCCGGTGGCCTCGCGTGCGTTCGCGGCCCGAGCCAGCTCACGGCCGTCGGAATCGAAGACGACAGCGCCGACGGGTACATCGAGTTCGGACGCCTCCTCCGCGGCCGCCAGAGCGGCGCGGACGAGCTCCTCGTCCTGCACGCGTGGCCCTAGCGGGGAAGTTTGTCGAGGACCGCCGACAACTCGTCAGGAAAGCCGAGTCGCTGAGCGATCGACCCGAGTTGCTCGTCGGGGTAGAGATCTGTCTCGGCGACGATGATGCCCATCACGGCCTCGGGCAATCCGAGGTCGGCGAGCAATGCCATATCGCCCTCCGGCCACGGCTCGATGTCGTCGAGTTCATCGGCGTCGAAATCCGGCACCTCGACGTTGAGTCGGTCGAGAACATCCGCGGCGATGTCGTACTCACCTGCAAGGCTGGCGTCGGAAAGCAGGAGACGAGTGCCCGACGGCGCTGGCCGCAGCACCACGAAGAACTCGTCGTCGACATCGAGGAGGCCGAACACCGCACCAGAACTGCGCATCTCACGCAGCTCCGTCTCGGCTGCGGACAACGACGCCAACGCCTTCGTAGGTAGCGGCGTCACCGTCCACTTGCCGTCTTCACGGACAACTGCGACACCGAAGCCCTCGAGATCGTCGAAATCGTCGAGGTCGGGGCCGTCGAAATTCTTCGCCTTGGCGGAGTTGTTGCTCCCGCGCTGTGCTGCCATGCGCGCAACGGTAGTCGCCGTACGGCCCCAAAATGAAGTCCACTGCCTTCACCAACCGAAACACCTGTGCGCGGATGCTCACGGCAGTGTGCAAACCTGATCTCGTGACTACTGCTCCGGTTTGTGTACTCGGGCTCGGGCTGATCGGCGGATCGGTACTCCGAGCAGCTGTACGTGCTGGTAGAACGGCATGGGGGTACAACCGCTCGGCCGATGCCATCGCAGGATCCGCCGAGGCCGGGTTCGACACCGGTACCGATTTGGCCGCTGCACTGATCCGCGCCGCCGATACCGACGCGCTCATCGTCATCGCAGTGCCGATGCCCGCGGTCGATTCGATTCTCGACGCCATCGGTGAGTACGCCCCCGACAATCGGATCACCGACGTCGTCAGCGTCAAGGCAGAAGTGGCCGATGCGGTCGCCCGGCACGGTCTGTCGCCGCGGTACGTCGGGGGCCATCCGATGGCAGGCACGAACTTCTCCGGGTGGTCCGCCGCCGATCCTGACCTGTTCGTCGGCGCCGTCTGGGTGGTGGGCGCCGACGACGACGCCGACCCCGACGTGTGGCGTTCGGTGGCCTCACTCGCGCTCGATTGCGGATCGGTGGTGGTACCCGTCGAGAGCCGCGAACACGACAGAGCCGTGGCGCGCATCTCGCATCTACCGCACCTGCTGGCCGAAACGCTCGCGATCGTGGGCGCGTCGGGCAGCCCGCTCGCGCTGGGTCTCGCCGCCGGCTCGTTCCGGGACGGAACGCGGGTCGCGTCCTCCTCGCCCGATCTGGTGCGCGCAATGTGTGAGGGCAACGCCGAGGCTCTCACCGAGGCGCTCGACGATGCGCTGCTGCTGCTGCGCAGAGCCCGCGAGGAACTGGCCGACGAAACGTCGACGCGGACGCTCGTGACGGAGGGCCACCGGGCGCGCACCCGATACGAGGAGCACGAGCGCTTCGACATCACCGATGTGACGCCGGGTGATCCCGGCTGGCTCGCGGACCTACGTGCCGCCGGAAGAAGAGGCGGGGTAATCCGTCAGATTCGCGTGGCGAGCCCCGGGTAGTCGAGCACGAACCCTTCGGAATCCACCGTCACCGAGGAGCTGGACACCGGGGAGAGCACGTGAATGCCGTCGGGTCCGCTGCTGTAGGTCAGCGAGGATTCTTGGATGCTCAGGTCCAGCAGGTTGACGTACACGACGGGGACCTGGGTGTCGATCGAGTCGGTGTGCAATCCCAAGCGCCGGATGGGCAGGGTGTTGAAGAACGGACTGAGCACCACATCGACATCGAGCGCGCCGTTGTAGGTGGCCCGTTGGTGGTTGGACGAGTTCTCGATCATCCAGTAGCCCTCTTCGTCGCGGCTCACCGAGGCTTGCTTCTCTCCTGCTGCCATCGACGTGCGCATCGAGAGCCGACGTGTGATGCCGTTCTCGTCGGTCACGAGGTCGTAGGACGCACTGAATGCCGGGTGCTCCGCACACGCCGCACCGATGATCCGACCGGCCGCTTTGATGCGGTTGCCGTTGAGCTGGACACGGACCGATTCCATTCGGGGGGCCTCGTGCGCGCGCCAGGTCAGCACCGCTGGCCACGCGCGTACGGCCTGCGTCGACGCTGTTGGGTCAGTCGCGGGTGCGTTTTCTACGCCCGATATTGGAGTGGTCACCTGACTACGGTAAGCGACAGACGGGTACTCAGATCAAGCGGTGGTGACTTTAGTCCCACTACTGTGGGGTCCCGTGACAGCAGGTGGCTTCGACTTCGCGCACTCCGAGCAGGCGGCCAAGAGTCGACAGGACAAGGCGACGGCCCTTGCGCGCTACATCTGGGACCGCGGGATAGACGGCGGCGAACTCCTCGGGCTGTCCGACGCCGCCCGCCGCAAACTGGCGCGCGCCGCTGACATCCACCCGCCCAGCACCATGGAGACCTGGACGATCACCGCCGAACTGCTCGACACCAAGAATGCGTGGGCTGTGGCGAACCCCGATCACCCGTCTGCCACGCCGCAGCACACCGACGAGAAGATCATGTGGGTGAAGCCGCCGATCAAGCCCTGGTGATGCGGCTCCGCCGCCCGTGCGTGCATAGTTACCTTCCGCGGTCACTACGCGCGCACGGGCGCAGGGTGTCCTCGGCAATCACCCCGTCGTCCATCACGAGCACTCGGTCGGCGATCGCGATGGTGGAGAGTCGGTGCGCGATGATCACCGCGGTCCGGCCCTCCAGAATCGTCTCCAAGGCTTGCTGGACCAGTCGTTCGCCGGGGATGTCCAGGCTCGAGGTCGCCTCGTCCAGCACGATCACCGCGGGCGCGGCGAGGAACACCCGCGCGAACGCGACGAGCTGGCGTTGCCCCGAAGACAGCCGTCCACCGCGTTTGCGCACGTCGGTATCTATCCCGTCGGGCAGGGTCGCGATAAACTCCGTCATTCCGACGGCATCGGCTGCGGCCATGATCTCGGCGTCCGTCGCCGACGGCTTGCCGAGCCGAATGTTGTCGGCGATGGACCCGGAGAACAGAAACGCCTCCTGCGTGACCATGACGATGTGCTCGCGCATGTTCTCGTCACCGAGCTCGCGCAAGTCGACGCCGTCGAGCCGGACAGTCCCCTCCGTCGGGTCGTAGAACCGAGCGAGAAGCTTCGCCAGCGTCGACTTGCCCGCACCGGTTGCACCCACCATTGCCACCACCTGCCCCGCCGGGATGTGCAACGAGAATTTCGGGAGTACGACGCGATCCTCGTCGTAGGCGAAACGCACGTTCTCGAAGTCGATGTCACCGCGGGCGCTGCGCAGCACGACCGGCTCGTCGGGCGCTCGGACCGACGGCTCCTCCTCGAGTACCCCGGAGATCTTCTCGAGCGCAGCGGCAGCCGACTGGTAGGCGTTGAACACCTGCGCGAGTTCATCCAGCGGGCCGTAGAACCGTCGCAGGTACAGCACGTACGCCGCGAGGACGCCGATCTCCATGTGGCCGTTGATGACCCGATAGCTACCGAACACCAGGATGATCGCAAGTGTGAGGTTGCCGATCCACCGAACGATGCCGGTGTAGCTCGCCATTCCGCGCAGGGCGGCGGTGGTCGCATCGCGATACTCGGTGTCGTCGACCGCGAGGATGGCGTCGTTTCGCTTCTCACGCCGGAAGACCTGAACAGCGCGGATGCCGCCCATCGATTCGACGAAGTGCACCACCACCTTGGCGATCGCCACGCGGGTTCGGCGGTAGCCGGTACGTTGCCGACGTTGCGACCATCGCGTCACCAGCACCAGGGGCACGAATCCCGCGAGCACAACGAGCGCAAGGGGAGCATCGAGGTACACCAGGATCACGGCGATGGAGACGATCGACAGAATCGCCGTCAACGCGTCGTTCAACGCGCTCTCGAGAAGCGTCTGCAGCGATTCGACATCGCTGGTCAACCTCGAGATCAGGCGACCCGAGGTGTACTTCTCATGGAAGGACAAGCTCAACCGCTGCGCGTGTTCGAAAACTCGCTTGCGCAGGTCGAACAGGATCGCCTGACTGAGGCGGCCCGAGACCATCAGGAACGTGTACGTCGTGATTGCGCCGAGCAGCCCGAAAGCGATGTAGCCGAACACTGCCCACGCCAGCGGCGACCAGTTTCCGTCGATTGCCGCGGTCACACCGTGGTCGACGGCGTAGGCAATGAACAGCGGCCCGGCGACGTACGCGATGTTATCGACGAGGATGATCGCCAACGCGAGCAACGCCTGCTTTCGATGCGGGCGAACCAGTGAGGCAAGAAGTCGACGCGAGCGGCCGGCGAGCACGAGATTGCCGATTCGGTCGACGTTCGACTCCTCGTTCCCGGTTCCGCGCCAGTCGGTTTCGGTACTCTGCTCAGTCATCGATCGACCCCATCACGTAGCGGTACTTCGACGAGGTCGCCAGCAGGCGTTCGTGCGGGCCCTGTTCCACGATCGTTCCGTTCTCGAGATGAAGCACTCTGTCTGCCAGTGCCGCGGTGGACGGCCGATGCGCGACCAGCAGAGTTGTCGAGTGCGTCAGAACTCGCCGCAGATTGTCGTGAACGACGGCCTCGGTGTGCACATCGAGCGCCGAGAGCGGGTCGTCGAGCACCAGGATGCGCGGCTTGCCCAGCACGGCACGCGCGAGAGCGAGTCGCTGACGCTGCCCACCGGACAAGCTCATGCCCTGCTCACCGATCCGTGTGCTCAGTCCCCACGGCAGACGTTCGACGAACTCGCGGGCACAGGCGATATCGAGTGCTTGATCGATATCGGCGTCGGACGCACCCGGACGACCGAGCGCGATGTTCTCGCGGACACTTGCCGAAAACAGCACCGGATCCTCGAACGCCACCGACACCGTCGACCGCAGATCCGACAGAGCCACCGTTGCGATGTCGATTCCGTCGATCGTGATCGAACCGGATGTGACGTCGTAGAGCCTCGGCACCAGATTGGTCACCGCGGTCTTTCCACTACCGGTCACCCCGACCAGCGCGACGATCTCGCCTGGATCGACGCGGAAGTCGACGCCCCTCAGCAGTGGCGAGGCGTCGGGAAACGCGAATCCGACGTCGTGGAACTCGAGCACACCCCGCGGGTTTCGCGGGACCGGCACCGGCCGAACGGGATCGGTGATCGTTTCCGGGGTGTCCATGATCTCCCAGTAGCGATCGGCCGCCGTCCGCGCATTGTTCAGCTCCGCCAGTAGGAAGCCGAAAGATTCGATGGGCCAGAGCAGGAACGCGACGATGGCCATTGCCGCGACGAGCATGCCGACCGTCATGGTGCCCTCGACGATGGCGTACGCGCCGTAGGCCAGCATGGCGCCGATCCCGACGGGCGGTATCCCGACGATGAGCGTCCACAGGATCGCCAGGTAGCGGACCTTCTTCATTTCCGTCCCGCGCAGGGTCGCGGCTTCGCGGATGAATCTGTGGCCCAGATGTGCGCTACGCCCGAACGCCTTCAGCACACGTATGCCCTGGACCGATTCCTCGACGGTGGTGGTGACATCGCCGGCCTGATCCTGCGCGTCACGGGCCACGACGCGGTAGAGCGCTTCGAAGCGGGCGCAGACGATCACCAGCGGCACGGCCGTCACCGCCAGGATCGTGCCGAGCTGCCACGACTGAACGAACAGCACGCCGAGTCCGACCACCAATGTGACGGCGTTGACGAGAAGGAACGGGCCGATGAAGGCGACAAATCTCCGCAACGACGAGAGATCTGCGATGGCGCGGGAGAGCAGCTGACCGGATTCCCAGCCCTCGTGCGCCGAGACCGAAAGCCGTTGCAGCTTGTCGAAGACTGCGGCGCGGGCCGATATCTCGAACTGACTCGACGGCCCTGCCACGAGGTGGCGGCGAGCCCAGATTCCGAGCGCATCGACGGTGCCCAGGAACAACACCAGTGCGGCGGGCCACCACACGCCGGCGAAGTTGCTCGCGGCGATGGGGCCGTCGATCACCTGCTGCATCACCAGCGGGATGGCCAGACCGGTGAGCGTGGCGATCAAGGCGAGAACGATCGACGCGGTGAACTGCCACCGGTAGGGCGCGATGAAGGGGAGGAATCGGGCCAACGAACTCGGCGGGGTGGTCTGCGGGTTCGGCTCCTCGCGAGTGGTCTTGCGAAATTCGAGCACACCCGTCGACACGAGATTCTCCTTCACTGCTGGCGAGTGAATGGTTTCACTCCTCAGCTCTTGCGCCAACCGATTTTCTCGCTGACGAATTCCATGATGGAACCTCGAGCATTGTTCAGGTCAAGCGTGTCGATCGGCTCGGTGAGCGAACCTGTCGGAGTTCTCGAGTAACGTTCTGCCCGAGAGTGAAAAGTTCTTGGAAAGAAGGGTGTCCGTGGGTTCGCGATCGATGGTCGGGCTGTTCGCCGGAATCGGCGGGCTCGAGTTGGGGCTCGCGGAGCAGGGTTGGTCGACGGAACTGCTGTGCGAGATCGACCCGGGTGCCGGTGCGGTGCTCGGTGCCCGCTTCCCTGATGTGCCGTTGCACACCGATGTCACGAAGCTGCGCGCCTTGCCGTCGGGAACCGAGCTCGTCGCCGCCGGTTTTCCGTGCCAAGACCTCTCGCAGGCCGGGCGAACTGCAGGCATCACCGGTACCAGGTCGGGCTTGGTCGACGAGGTGTTCCGGCTGGTCAAACGCCGCAACGGGCCGCGTTGGCTGCTGATCGAAAATGTGCCGTTCATGCTGCAGCTCGGTCGCGGCGCGGCCATGCGGCACATCACCGACGCGCTGTCCGATCTCGGCTACATGTGGGCTTACCGCGTCGTCGATGCTCGGTCTTTCGGGCTGCCGCAGCGCCGTCAACGGGTCATCATGTTGGCCTCCCGGACCGAGGATCCACGGGAGGTGCTGTTCTCTCAGGATGAGGGCCCGGTGCCCGACGGCGACCCGTCCGAGCAGCCGTGTGGCTTCTACTGGACCGAGGGCACGCGCGGGCTCGGCTGGGCCGTCAATGCTGTACCGACACTCAAGGGCGGGTCGTCGATCGGCATTGCCAGTCCCCCGGCTGTGCGGTTGCCCTCCGGTGAGATCGTGACGCCGGGCATCGTCGGTGCGGAGCGGTTGCAGGGTTTCGATCCGGATTGGACAGCGCCCGCGCTGGCGCTGCCCGGTGTCCGGGCGGGACATCGGTGGAAACTCGTCGGCAATGCCGTGAGCGTGCGGATGGCGTCCTGGGTGGCCTCGCAGATCGAGCGCCCACAGCACTACGACGCACACGAGGATGAGGAGATTCTGCCGGGGCAAGCGTGGCCGACCGCCGCGTGGGGCGCGCGCGGCTCGGTGTTTCGGGTCCATCGCTCGACGTGGCCGGTGCACGAGCCGTACGAGAACCTGAGCGATTTCCTCGACGACTCGCGGTTGCTGTCCGCGCGCGCGACCGCCGGCTTCCTCAAGCGGGCCCGGACGGGCAACCTGCGTTTCGTGCCGGGATTCCTCGACGACATCGAGACGCATCTGGACCGCATGGGCGGGCACCCCAGCCCGAGTTCTGGAACAGCCCCGGCCGCATGACCGAGCATCTGTTTCCCGACCCGCCTGCGCTCGCGCGTCCGCTGGCGCTGGCCGGCGACAAACCTGCGCCCGACGCCGATCGCAGCGACAAGAAGAATTATGCGCAGCGACTGTCGAATCATCTGGCGCAAACTGTCGCCGACGCGCTGCGGCCGCACTACCCGAACATCACTCCCGACGCGACGGGCGCCGGGCAGGAAGCGCAGGTCGACGTCGCGAAGGGGCGCAAACGTCTCGATGTCAAAGCGCTCGACCCGACGCTGGGTCTGATTCTGTGCGTGTCGATCAAGACGTACAGTTTCCGGGATTTCAGTCCTCGGTCCGGCAAGTTCGGTCGCTGGACCAAGAACATCGTCCGCAATGATCACGAACTGCGCGGTGAAGCGATGGTGCTGCACCAGCGTCAGCCGTACAGCGTGCTGGTGGCTGTCCTGTTCACCCCGTTCGCCACCTGCGAGGACGGGGATGCCGCAAAGGCGAGCGATATCGGTAAGTCGTCGTTCGCACATCACGTCACGACTCTGTCGAAACGGTCCGGACGCGGTAAGCGGGCGGTGCTCGGCGGGAGCGGCAGGATGTGGGTGGACCTCGGCGCCGAGGACACCCGCTACGACCTGTTCGAGAAAGTGTTCATCGGGTTGTACGACACCGATGGTGCAGTGCGTTTCTTCGACGTCGACGAGTCGCCTCCCCGCAACGGCCGTCCGTCGGTTTCGCAGACGTTGTCGTTCGAGGAGTTCGTTGCCGTTGTCCACGGTGAGGTCACCCGTCGCAACAAGTTCGCTCCCACCTGGTCCGAGCCCGAGGACAGCGAGGACGGGTAGCTTCGCTGTTATGTCCAGGCCGCTTACCGATGCTGCCACCAGCGCGCGGCTGAGCAAGCAGCGCAGGCGCGATACCAAGCCGGAGGTGGCGCTGCGACGTGAGCTGCACCGCCGCGGCCTGCGATATTTCGTCGATCGGGCCCCGCTGAAGGGCATGCGGCGGCGGGCGGACGTGGTGTTCCCGCGACGCAAGGTCGCCGTCTACGTCGACGGGTGTTTCTGGCACAGCTGCCCGATTCACGCTACGCAGCCGCGCAACAACGCACAGTGGTGGGCGGACAAGCTGTCGGCCAACGTGGCACGAGACCGCAACACCGACGAACGCCTCGAAGCCGAGGGCTGGACGGTGGTGCGTGTGTGGGAACACGAGCCCGCCGCCGATGCAGCAGAAAAAGTTGCGCAGGCGCTGGGTTGAAGCGAACGACACATCCGAATCAGTCAGTGCGGTTCGGATCCGAGAACCACTGGTCACCGAGTAGTTTGCTGGGTATGTCGGGAAAAGATCGAACAGTGGGCTTTCTGAAGACGAACTGGGTACCGATCCTGCTGGTGCTCCTCGCGGCGGTGTTCATCGCGCAGAACAGGTACAGCACGACGATCGAGATGTTCTGGTTGACGGTCACATCACCACTGTGGCTGATTCTGCTGGTGCTGTTCGCGGTCGGTTTTGCGGCCGGGCGGCTCAGTGGCCGAAGGAAAGCAGCAAAGAAATAGACTCGGCCACATGTCGTTCTCTGCCGCTGCTCTCGAAGGCATCAAGACCGAGCAGTACACGCAGCTGACCCAGCAGGCGAGCGCGCTCGTCGCCGGTGAGTCGGATCGAATCGCCAACGCCGCGAACATCTCCGCCCTGGTCTACCACGCTCTTGCCGAGGTCAACTGGGTTGGTTTCTACTTTTTCGACGGCACCGAGTTGGTGGTCGGACCGTTCCAGGGTCGGCCGGCGTGTGTGCGTATCGCGTTGGACAAGGGTGTGTGTGGCGCCGCTGCGAAAACAGGTGAAACGCAGCGAGTGCCCGATGTGCACGCTTTTGCCGGGCACATCGCGTGCGACGCGGCCACCCGCTCGGAGCTGGTGGTTCCGCTCTACGACGGGCAAAGATTGATCGGGGTGTTCGACCTCGACAGCCCCGCCGTCGATCGGTTCGACGCGGACGATCAGACCGGGCTCGAAGCTGTAGCCCGCGTCTTCGTGGATTCGGTTCGCGCGTAGCGCGGGGTCAGTGCGCGTCTGAGGCGGCCTCGAAGAACCAGGCGATCACCAGCGCACCCGGATCGACGACGCCTTTCGCCGCGTCGCCGACGTAGGACGCGCGTCCTCTATTGGCGGTGAGATGCTCGGTCGAGCGGACACCCTCGTGCGCGGCGGCCGCGGCGGCCCGCAGACCCTCGCCGAGATCGGCTGCACCTTCGAGTGCCTCAACGGCCGGGGCGATGGCGTCGACCATGGTCTTGTCGCCGGTGCGCGCCCCGCCGAGTTCGGTGATCTTGTCCAGGCCGCCGCGGGCAGCAGCGGTGATGTTCTCGAGGTCGACCGTGGTGAGCGAGTTGTAGAACTGCCGGAACCATATCCCGAACAGAGCTCCCGAGGTGCCGCCTGCGTTCCCCAAGTACGAATCGGACACGGCCTCGAAGATTGTCCGCGCAGAGTAGCTGTCGCGGATCGCGGCCAAGTCGACCTGCCCCAGCGCGGCAACCATATTGGTACCGAAGTCACCGTCACCGGCACGCCGGTCCAGATCGGTCAGCGACGGCTCTTCTGCCAGCACCCGCTCGACCCAGCTCGCCATCCATGCGGAGATGAACTCGTCTCGGACACTGTCGGTTTCGGTCGGGGAGAAACTGGGGCCGAAGCCGCCCCGTTCCGGGAGGATCGAATCATTGCCGGCACTGACATTCGGCCATGCCGGCGCGTCGGTCGGGGCGTCGAAAAGTTCGAGGATCTCGTCGTCCACGCGAACGAGCGTGATCGACGCACCGCCCATGTTCAGCGCTGTGACGAGACTACCCACCAGTGGCCTGGCGATCAGAATTCCTTTGTCGGACAGGAACTCTGCCAGTTCACCGTAGAGAAGCTGCAGCTCCATCGGGTGCGTGGCACCGAGTCCGTTGACGAAAGCAATGACGGATTCGCCCCGTTCGAGTCCGAGCGAATCGATCACCGGCTGAGTCAGCGCTGCGACGAGGTCCTGAGCGGGCATCGCCGGCACCCGCTCGGTTCCGCGCTCCCCGTGAATACCGATGCCGAGTTCGATCTCACCCTCTGGGAGGTCGAACGACGGCTCGCTCGCACCGGGCAGCGTGCACGGACTGACTGCCACAGCCATACTCCGCGAATTCTCCGCCACTCTTCGGCCCACCGAGGCAACCGCACCGAGCGTGTCACCGCGTTCGGCTGCAGCACCACAGATCTTTTCGACGATGACGGTCGCTGCTGTTCCGCGCCGACCGGGTCCGTCGCCATCGGCTCGTTCGGATGCGACATCGTCGTCTACGAGGACATGATCGGATTCGATGTCGTACTCGTGCAACAGCTCTCGCGCGATGGAGAAGTTCATGACATCGCCGGTGTAGTTCTTGACGATGTGCAACACACCGCCGCCGACGCTGACGGCCCTGGAAGCCTCGTGCACCTGTAGCGCGTTCGGCGAAGTGAACACCAGTCCCGGGCAGACACCGGTGAGCATTCCTGCGCCGATGAATCCGGCATGCATCGGCTCGTGACCCGACCCACCGCCCGAGAGCAGAGCCACTCGCCCCGACGTGAGCGGCTCCTTTCGCGTCAGGAAACCGGGATCGGCGTGCCAGGCGATGTCCGTGGTGGATGCGACGAGACCGCGGAGTGCGTCCGCGACGAATGTGGTGGCGGAGTTGACGAACATCTCTCCACCCTAACCAGAGTGCGCTCGATTCAGGCGAGTGGAACTGAAGTTGCGGCCTCTACCTGCTCGCGGGTGACGCCGGGTGCGAGTTCGACCAGCGCCAGAGTTCCGTCGCCCACCACATCGATGACCGCTAGGTTCGTGATGATTCGGTTCACGACGCCTTGGCCGGTCAACGGCAGTGTGCAGGCGTCGAGGATTTTCGGATTGCCCTCGCGGTCGGTGTGTTCCATGACGACGATGACTCGGCGGGCGCCGTGCACGAGATCCATTGCGCCGCCCATGCCCTTGACCATCTTGCCCGGCACCATCCAGTTGGCCAGATCGCCGGTGCGCGAGACCTGCATGCCGCCGAGCACAGCTGTGTCGATGTGTCCGCCGCGGATCATCCCGAACGAGAGCGAGGAATCGAAGTACGACGCCCCGGATTCGACGGTGACGGTTTCCTTGCCCGCGTTGATGAGGTTGGCGTCGATGGTCGCCTCTGTCGGGTACGGCCCGGTGCCGAGAATGCCGTTCTCGGAGTGGAGAACCACTCGCACCTCGGCTGTCAGGTATCCGGGAATCATTGTGGGCAAGCCGATTCCGAGGTTGACGTACTCGCCGTCGATCATCTCGGCGGCGGCCCGCTCGGCCATGTTCTCACGGGTCCACCCTGCTACTGCCGTGCTCATGCTCGTCCTCCTGCATTGACGGTGCGCTTTTCGATTCGCGTGTTCTGCGGTCCGGTGCACACGATCCGCTGCACGAAAACCCCTGGCAAATGCACTGCTCCCGGATCGATCTCACCGGGTTCGACGAGCCGCTCCACCTGCGCGAGAGTCACTTTCCCTGCCATCGCTGCCAACGGATTGAAGTTCATTGCGGTCTTGTCGAACACCAGGTTGCCTTCGGTATCGCCGAGCGCGGCGTGCACCAGCGCGAAGTCCGCATTGATCGCCTCCTCCAACACGTACCGCCGAGCTCCGAAGACCCGGGTTTCTTTCGGCGGCGACGCGATGGCAATGGTTCCGTCTGGGTTGTAGCGCCAAGGCATACCACCGTCAGCGATGGGGCTGCCGACACCCGCGGGAGTGAAGAACGCGGGAATTCCGGTACCGCCGGCGCGCAGACGCTCGGCGAGAGTGCCCTGCGGGGTGAGTTCGACCTCGAGTTCACCGGCCAAGTACTGCCGGGCGAATTCCTTGTTCTCCCCCACGTACGAGGCCGTGACCCGTCGAATGCGACCGATCGAGAGCAGAATCCCGAGTCCGTGGTCGTCGACGCCGCAGTTGTTTGAAAACACCTCCAGATCGGTGGCCTCCGTGTCCGCGATGGCCTCGATCAAGGCGTCGGGAATCCCGCACAGGCCGAAACCGCCGACTGCCACGCTCGCGCCGTCACCGATGTCCGCCACGGCTGAAGCCGCTGACTCGTACACCTTCCCTGCCACTGAAGTCTCCTCCTCTGTCCACGCTGCCTGTCCGCACAGCGAACGCGCTGCACCATTGCACTCAGTAGACGCTGAACTCCCGATTGCAGGAAGGGGATACCGAGAATCGACCCGGAAGTGGTCGCGTGGCGAACCATCGAACTTGATGCGTTCACTGAGTGAACGCTTGCTACAGTCAGGCCGTGCCCCCACACGGACCGCCGAATGTCCCCCCGAACGTCATAGCCCGCACCGCTGCGCTTCTCCGTGCCGTCGGTGCGGCCGAGCCTGAGGGCGGATCCACCACAGAGTTGGCCCGTGCCACCATGCTGGCTCGCCCGACGGCACACCGACTCCTGTCATCTCTGGCGGACGAGGGGTTTCTCGACCGAGATGCCGCGAGCGGCAGGTGGACGCTCGGACCGGAGATGTACCTGCTCGGATCGGCCGCCGCGGGCCGCTACGACATCACCGACCAGGCGCGACGCGTCGTACACACTCTTGCCGCGGTCAGCGGTGAGAGTGCATTCTTGTCCGCACGCCGCGGCGACGAGACAGTCTGTCTGCTTCGCGAAGACGGGAGATTCCCGCTGCGCTCTCATGTCCTGTACGAGGGCATCAGATTTCCGCTCGGTGTGGCGTCGGCGGGCATGGTGATACTTGCGCATCTCCCCGACCGCGAGATCGTCGACTATCTGCAGAGAACCGACCTGCAGCCCGAATGGGGACCGGAGCATTCGCCGGAGGCGTTGACGAGACGAATCGATGCGACCCGCCAAACCGGATATGCCGTCAATCCGGCGCTGCTGGTCGAAGGCAGCTGGGGAATCGGCGCGGCGGTTTTCGATCGCACCGGCAAGCCCGCGTGGGCATTGAGCCTGACGGGCGTCGAGACGCGTTTTCGACCGGAACGCCACCACGAACTCGGCACCCTGTTGCTCGAACAAGCACACATCTTGACCGGCCTACTGCGACCCGAACGCTGAACACGCCCGAAACAGCCCCTACTGCACGGGCTTCGCGGATCGGTGCTGCTTCAGCAATTCTCGGTACACCGCAGCGTTGAGCCCGTTGTGCCCCACCTCGTCCTCGGTGAGTTCGCGACGAATCTTGGCCGGCACACCCGCAACCAGCGATCGCGGCGGAACCTGCATGCCTTCGAGGACGAGAGCGCCTGCTGCGACCAAGCTGCCTTCACCGATGACAGCGCCGTTCATGACGATCGCGCCCATGCCGACGAGGCTGCCGTCGCCGATCGTGCACCCGTGCAGGACCGCATTGTGTCCGACACTGACGTTCTTGCCGACCGTCAACGGGAACCCCGGGTCGACGTGCGCGGCCACACCGTCCTGAAGATTGCTGCCCTCGCCGATCGTGATGTCCTCGAACTCGGCTCGCAGTACAGCGCCGTACCAGATTCCTGATGACGCCTCGACGCTTACACGACCCACTACTGTCGCGGTAGGAGCAACCCATGCCTCCGGGTCGACCGTCGGGGATCCTCCTTCGAGTGCCCAGAGCGGTCCTGCGGTCGTCCGATCATCTGTCATAAGTTGCTTCCCTTCATAGGCAGAGCACTCTGCAATCGCTAGAAACTGCGCAGACGACGACACTACCGACCCGGCTACCGACCGGTCTGAGGTATCGGTTCGCTCAACCCGCCCCGCGCCTCGTCGAAGATCAGCCACGTTCGGGTCGAGCGCACCCCGTCCAGTGCCTGGAGTCCTTCGAGGACCACGTGCCGCAGCGTTTCGTTGTCCGGGGTGCGCACAAGGACGAGCACGTCGAAGTCTCCGCCGAGCAGACTGAAGTGGTCCACGAACGGCATCGACCGCAAGCGGTCCGACACCGAACGCCACGAATCCTGCCTGATGGACATGGCGATGAAGGCCGACGTACCGAGGCCGGCCACCGCGTGATCGACCTGCACCGTGAAACGTTCGATGACTCCCGAATCCTTCAGGCGGTCCACCCTCGTATACGTATGCGCGCGAGAGAGATTGAGCCGTTCGGCCAGCACTCGCATCGAGACCCGTCCATCGCCCGACAACTCGTCGAGAATTCGGCGATCCACGTCGTCGAGTTCGACTCGACTCTTCACGTCGTCCATACGTCCGCTCCCACGTGCTCATTCCGGCATTGCACCAGACGATTGTCATCAGTGCCGACCCAATCTCGACCATACGTCTGCAATGCTACGGCGTATCGACTCATCGATCTCCAACTGCGCCAGAATCGCTGTACAAAGTCGATACCAGGAGAGTGTTCTATGACGACTGTCGAGACGAACGCGGCCGCGTCGTACCAGCGGTTCATGCCTGCCGAGCACCCGGTGCAGTATCTGGCGCCCGACGGCACCGGCGTCGAGAGCGCGGCACGATACGCACGCGCGTCAGATGATCGATTGCTCGAGATGTACCGCGCTATGGTGCACGGCCGTCGATTTGATCAGCAGGCAACCGCGCTGACCAAGCAGGGAAGGCTGGCGGTCTATCCGTCTGCGCGCGGGCAGGAGGCGTGCCAGATCGCGGCTGCGCTGTGCCTGGGCGAGCAGGATTGGATGTTCCCGACGTACCGCGACTCGATGACCCTCGCGGCACGAGGTGTGAACCAGGTCGAACTGCTCGGAATGCTCGCCGGCTACTGGCACTGCGGGTACGACCCGAAGCAGTATCGAATTGCGCCTCAATGCACCCCGCTCGCAACGCAACTGCTGCACGCCACCGGATTCGCATACGCCGAAGCGAAGCAGGGGCGCGACACCATCTCACTGGCTTTCTGCGGCGACGGCGCAACGAGTGAGGGCGACTTCCACGAAGCTCTCAACTTTGCTGCCGTCTTCCGTGCTCCAGTGATATTTCTGGTGCAGAACAACGGGTTTGCGATCAGCGTTCCGCTGGCTCGGCAGAGCGCCGCGCCGTCCCTGGCACACAAGGGCGTCGGTTACGGAATCGGCAGCGAACAGGTGGACGGGAACGATCCGATCGCGATGATGTCCGTCATGGACGAGGCCGTGAACTACGTTCGCGCGGGCCGGGGTCCGGTGGTGGTCGAAGCACACACCTACCGCATGGACGCACATACCAACGCCGACGACGCCACCAGATACCGCAAGGCCGACGAGGTCGAAGGATGGCTTGCCCGCGATCCGCTCTCTCGCCTCGATTCCTACCTCGACGCCAGGGGCGTTCTCACCGACGACCTCCGCGAGCAGATGACCACCTCTGCCGATGCCGACGCGGCGGCGCTTCGTGCCGGAATGAACGTCGAGCAACAAGTCGATCCCGAGGATCTCTTCCGGTTCGTCTACTCCGCCCCCACCCCCAACTTGATCGACCAACGGACTCAGGTTGCCGCCGAAATCGCAGCAGGAGAACTGTCATGACCTCGATGACCATGGCCGGAGCGCTCAACGCCGCACTGCGCGACGCCTTGACCGAGGACGAGAAGGTCGTCGTGTTCGGCGAGGATGTCGGAACACTCGGTGGCGTCTTCCGCGTCACCGACGGGTTGACACGCGACTTCGGCGACGGCCGATGCTTCGACACCCCGCTCGCCGAGTCCGGCATCGTGGGCTTTGCGATCGGAATGGCGATGTCGGGGTACAAGCCGGTCGTCGAGATGCAGTTCGACGCCTTCGCCTACCCTGCTTTCGAGCAGATCGTCTCGCACGTAGCCAAGTTGCGGAACCGCACCCGTGGATCATTGACGGCTCCGATGGTGATCCGAATTCCGTTCGCGGGTGGCATCGGTGGCGTCGAGCATCACTGCGACTCCTCCGAGGCGTACTACGCGCACACCCCCGGACTAAAGGTCGTATCCCCGTCCACCGTCGCCGACGCCTACTCGCTGATGCGTGACGCCATCGCAGATCCCGATCCAGTGATCTTCCTCGAACCGAAGCGGTTGTACTTCTCCAAGGACGATATCGAGCTGACCAAAACCGAGCCGATCGGTACCGCTGTCGTTCGTCGCCCCGGCACCGATGTGACGATCCTCGCCTACGGGCCTACCGTCTCGGTTGCGTTGCAGGCAGCGGAGTTCGCGGCCGAGGACGGACGGGACGCCGAGGTCGTCGACCTTCGATCGCTCAGTCCGTTCGACGACGCCACCGTTGCCGCTTCGGTGCGCAAGACCGGCCGGTGCGTCGTGGTTCAGGAAGCCCAGAGTTTCGCGGGAGTAGGTGCCGAAATCGCAGCACGGGTGCAGGAGCGGTGCTTCCATCACCTGCATGCACCGGTTCTACGGGTAGGCGGGTTGGACATCCCCTATCCCGCACCGAAACTCGAACACTTCCACCTTCCGTCTGCTGATCGAGTCCTCGACGCCATCGAGCGCCTGCAGTGGAACGACACCCCTGACCTCAGCAAGGCGGTATCGGTATGACCGAGCAGGTCTTCATGCTTCCCGACCTCGGCGAGGGCCTTACCGACGCCGTCGTCGTCGAATGGAAGGTCAAGGCGGGCGATACCGTCACGATCGATCAGGTCGTCGTCGAGGTAGAGACAGCCAAGGCGTCGGTCGAGGTTCCCTGCCCGTTCGAGGGTGTCGTCGGTGGACTGCATGCCGCCGAGGGCACGTCTCTCGCTGTGGGTACGCCGCTGATCAGCATCACCGGTGCCGCGATCACCCCGGCAATGCACGAGCAGCACCGCGAAGAGGAACGCGCCGGCTCGGGAAATGTACTGATTGGCTACGGAACCGGCCACGGGCCCGCAGGAAAGCGTCGGCGCCGCGCACACGCATCCGAGGCGGGTCCGCCGCAGGTGAGCGGAAACTCGACCCAGGCTACGACTTTCCGCTCACAAGCACCGAAGGTGCTCTCCCCCATCGTCCGGAGCATGGCGCTGCAGGGCGGGCTCGATCTGGCCAACATCGAGACCGCAGGCACACACGGCATCATCACCCGAGCCGACGTCGAACGCGCCCTCGCTACCCCCGCGCACACTGATGCCGGAATCACCCGCATTCCCATCACCGGCATTCGCAAGGTCATCGCCGAGAAGCTGACTCGGAGCCGAACCGAGATCCCCGAGGCGACCGTTTGGGTCGACGTCGACGCGACGGCTCTGCTGCAGGCCCGACGCGACCTCGACGCCTCCATCGACGGGGTTAAGGTGACGCTGCTGGCGGTTCTCGCCAAACTCACCTTGATCGCGCTGGCCAAGTTCCCCGAGCTCAACAGCACGGTCGATACCGCCGCGAGCGAAATTCTTCGCTATGAGAACGTCGGACTCGGCATCGCCGCACAGACAGACCGTGGTCTGATGGTTCCCGTCATCCCCCAGGCCGACAAGGCCGATCTGCGCGAACTCGCCGAACGGCTGACGGAAGCCACGGATCTCGCAAGGACCGGCTCACTTCCACCGGCGAGACTGACCGGTGGCACCTTTACCCTCAACAACTACGGCGTGTTCGGGGTCGACGGTTCCGCCGCGATCATCAATCACCCCGAGGCCGCGATCCTGGGTATCGGACGCATCATCGACCGCCCCTGGGTCGTCGACGGCCAACTCGTGGTTCGGAAAGTCGCCCAGCTCGCGCTCGCCTTCGATCACCGCGTGTGCGACGGCGGAGTGGCGGGCGGGTTCCTTCGCACCGTCGCCGACTACATCGAAAACCCCGTTCTCGCGCTGGGCGGCGTCCGATGAGCGATGTCGACATCGTCGTTCTCGGAGGCGGCTCGGGCGGCTACTCGTGTGCGCTGCGGGCCGAACAGCTCGGCTTGTCGGTAGCACTGATCGAGGAGGACAAACTCGGCGGAACGTGCCTGCACCGCGGGTGCATACCGACCAAGGCCCTGCTGCACACCGCCGAGGTGGCCGACGCGGTGCGCGGTTCGGCGCATGTCGGCGTCACGGCATCGTTGACGGGTGTGGATATGCCTGCGGCACTGGCCTACCAGCGCAGCGTGGTCGCTGGCCTGTACGCCGGACTACAGGGCCTACTGACGCGTCCGGGCATCGAGATCGTCTCCGGCCGTGGCCAGGTGGTCGGTCCTCGCACCGTCGAAGTGGAGGGTCGACGTATCACCGGGTCCTCGCTGGTTCTCGCCACCGGGTCTTATTCGCGCACCGTGCCGGGAATCGAACTCGGGCCGCGTGTGCTCACCAGTGACAGCGCACTTTCGCTGGATCGGGTGCCGGAGTCGGTCGTCGTGCTCGGCGGCGGTGTGATCGGCATCGAATTCGCCAGCATCTGGGCATCGTTCGGCGCCAAGGTCACCGTCGTCGAGGCACTCGATCGCATCGTTCCCGGTGAAGACGAATGGGCCTCGAAGCAACTCACCAAGGCATTACGCAAGCGCAGCATCGACATTCGTACCGGCAACAAGGTCGAGACCGTCACCGAATCCCCCGACGACGTTTCGGTGGCATTGTCATCCGGAGACACCCTCACTGCCGATCTCGTCCTGGTGTCCGTTGGCCGTGGACCCCGCACCGACGGTCTGGGTCTGGTCGAGCAGGGCATCGCCACCAAACGGGGCTTCGTCACTGTGGACGAGAATCTGCTCACCACCGCGGACGGCGTCTATGCCGTCGGCGACATCGTGGCTGGATATCAGCTGGCGCATCGTGGTTTTCAGCATGGCATATTTGTCGCCGAACACATCGCGGGGCTGAAGCCAGCCAGGATCGACGGCGATGTCGTTCCGCGAGTCACGTATTCGCATCCCGAGGTCGCGTCAGTGGGACTCACAGAGAAGGCAGCGGAGGAGAAGTACGGCACCGTCACGTCCGTGGTCTACGACCTCGGCGGCAATGGCAAGAGCCGAATCCTCTCCACCGCGGGCGGAGTCAAGGTGATTCGCGCACGTGAGGACGGCCCGGTCGTCGGCGTCCATCTTGTCGGCGACCGGGTGGGTGAATTGATCGGCGAGGCGCAACTCGCGGTCGCATGGGAAGCATTGCCGTCGGAGGTCGGCAGCTTCGTGCACGCTCACCCCACGCAGAACGAGGCACTCGGTGAGGCGATGATGGCGCTGTCGGGACGGCCGTTGCATACGCACGGATAACTCGAGCTCGAGCGACTGGTCAGCTGCCTACATGCTCTCGATCTTCTCGAACGGGTACGCATCGACCATTGCGATAGGCAGAACAGAACATAGAATGCCAGGACGACCAGCTCCCGCGTACTTCGCTCTCGTCGGAGGTCCCAAGAAATCCAGACACCAGGGACGGCAGCTATTGGGCTGCAGAATGCTTCAGTGCCCACGTCGAACAGTCGAGATAGTGCTGACGCGCGCTGGGGTTGGCGGCGCCCACCCCAGGCTGCTTTCTATCCCTCTTCACTGTAGCTGCGTGATAGGGGCTTGCGGCAAGACCCCCTACGGCGTGCACACTCGTCCGGCACATCACCACACGAGGGGGCTATCGATGGCAGACATCGCAGACATACCACCGCAGTTCCAGCTACACGAATCGGGCGCGTACTTCCACGGCACCAAAGCCGACCTGCAAGTCGGGGACTTTCTCAGACCGGGGTATCGATCCAATTACCGTTCCGAGCTGATCTCGAACAACATCTACATGACGAAAGTGTTGGACAACGCGGTTCTCGCGGCAGAGATGGCGACCGGACAGGGCCGCACCCGGGTGTACATCGTCGAGCCGGACGGCGATGTCGAAGACGACCCGAACGTCACCGACAAGAAGTTCCCCGGCAACCCGACTCACTCCTTCCGGAGCCCGAACCCGGTGAAGATAGTCGGAGAGATGCTCGACTGGGTCGAACACTCCCCCGAGTATCTCCACCAGTTCCGGGCAGGCCTTGAAGAACTGAGGCGAACGGGGGCCGACATCATCTACGACTAGACACTCAGCCCGCTGCTTGCTAGGTATGGATCGGTACGCGCTGGGTATTTGTTGGCCATATGCTTCGCTGATGGTCTTTCGTCGCTCCAGGCTCGTGTCGCTCGCTTGTGGAGTCGTGGTTGTGGCCGCACTGGGTGCATGCGGAGATGGCCACACTGCAGACGAACAACCCCCAGCAGAAGCCGTTGTCGATCCGTATCTCCGCGGGAACACCTGCGCACCTGATAGTCCCGCGGACAAGAACGTCGACCCGGCTCGTCGGTTGACGGAGCTCTCCAGGACTGCGGGGGAGCTTCTGCTGGTCAACGGCATCGTGCCGGGGCCTGACCTTGCTGTCGATGGGCAGCTTACGTCCAGTCAGGCCGCAGACCGTGCAAGCACTGTCCCCGGTGACGCGTCCATCGCCGAAGCCCTATGGGTAGCGGCTCCCAGTCCGGAAAACGGCTTGGATCCCATTCGCGACACCGCGGAGTACTACGCCGCTGACGCGCGACATATCTCGACGTTCGAGGTCACTGAGCAGAGTCTGAATCAAATGCTGGGACCGAGTTGGTCATCCGTCATCGAGGTGGTCGAAGAGTTCGCCGGCGACGGGTACGAACAATACGTCGAGTCGGTTCGCGATGCACCGCCGATGCGGGTATCGGATGCAGCGGCGATACGTGCCCAACTGCGTGCCGCCGCCGTTGATGCTGGCCTGGAGAGCCAGTGGGAAACTGCACAATCGATAGTCCCCATCTACTTTCAGTCGTGCACGACGTCATCCGACGTCGCCGGTCACGATATCGAGCTGTCCTCGTCGGTCCTCGGTGAAATTCTTGCCGCAGACGCGGTCGGCGCGGCCTTCGCCGAGACCATCGGACCGTCCGAGTTGACCGAACCTTTGACGCGGGGCCTGCAGATCGTCCTTGGTGCCGAGCCGAACTCGGCCGAAACCAGCCAACTGACCAAGGAATACGATCCGAACGAGATTCTGTCGCCCGAGGACGTCGAATTGATGGAGGCGGAAGAACCCAGTCTGGATGGCCCCTGACCAGCCCTACAGCAGTCGGCTGGTCGCCTCTCGTACCTATCCATTTAGAGACGAAGGCCCCGAAACCATGATGGTTCCGGGGCTTTCGACACAAAATGCGTCAGACGTTCAAATCCTCGTCCCTACGGTTCTTGATACGCGAGGTCGCCACGAAGGAGATCGCGGCCAGGATCATCAGGTAGATCGAGATCGACATCGATGTTCCGGTTCCCTTGAACAGGGCTTCGGAGATCGTCGGGACGAACGCTCCACCGAGCACGGTGCCGATGGCGTAGCCGATGGACGCACCACTGAATCGAACTGCTGCGGGGAACATCTCGGCGTACAGAGCCGGCTGAGGTCCGTAGGACAGCCCGAGTCCGACGGCGAACAGTCCGAGGGCCAGGTAGATCCAGTGCAGCTCACCGGTGTCGACGAGCAGGAAGAACGGGATAGCGCACAACACCATTGCCGCGTTGCCGAGATTCATGATGGTGGTCCGGGCGTAGCGATCGGACAGATGCGCGCCGAGCAGAGTGAACACGCCCCAGACGATGGCCGCGAACAAGCTGGCCACCAACACGTCCACGCGAGCCAGCCCGTGTTCACGCGTCGAGTACGCCACGATGAAGCCGCCGACGATGATGTACCCGTTGCCGTTGGTGCCGATGAACGACAATGCAGCCAGCATGACCTGCTTCTTGTTGGTACGCCACAGTGCGCGGACCGGAGTGTGGTTGCGCTCCTTACGTTCTGAGAGCTCCTTGAACACCGGGGTCTCCTCGACGCGGCGCCTGATGTAGAAACCGACGAGGATCAGCACGAAGCTGATGAGGAACGGAATGCGCCAACCCCAGGCCTCGAACTGCTCTTCACTGAGCAGACCGGTGCACAGTGCCAACGTTCCCACCGCGATGAGCATGCCGAGAGGAACACCCATCTGGGTTGCGGCACCGTAGATTCCACGCTTGCCCTTCGGGGCGTGCTCGACGGCCATCAATGCCGCGCCGCCCCATTCACCGCCGGTGGAGAATCCCTGCAGGATGCGCAGCACGATCAGGATGATCGGCGCCCAGATGCCGATGGTCGCGTACGTGGGGAGCAGACCCATACCCACGGTGGCAGCACCCATCAGCGTGAGGGTGGCGATGAGGACCTTCTTGCGTCCGATCTTGTCACCGAAGTAACCGGCGACGATGGCCCCGAGGGGGCGGAAAACGAAGCTGATGCCGATGGTGACGTAGGCGACGAGCTGCCCGGACGACCCCATGGGTGCGAAGAACAACTGGGCGAAGATCAGCGACGCTGCCTGCGCGTAGATGAAGAAGTCGTACCACTCGACAGTGGTTCCGACCATGCTGGCCATCGCGGCGCGGCGATGCTCACGCGACACCCCGGTGGGCGTCTCGACCTGTGTTGACATCGACTTGTCTCGTTTCGTTCGGGTTCCGGCGCTCGGGCATGAGAGCGGCAATTCGGAGTGTCGTGGGGCGGGGCGAGGGTGAAGAACGACGAATTTCGACTACCGAAAGTCCGGCTGAAACTCACCGTCCGTTCGGTCGGTAATCACTGTGACCGGCGACACGATGATTTGTCAAGGTGGTACCGATCATGACCGGGGGTACGTGCCCAATTTCGTCGGAAACTACCGATCGGAGCCGTTCGATTCGTCCGAAACGACGCAGACAGCGGCAGTGACGGAAGGCCATACTCGAACTCATGGCTGTGCCGGCAATCCCCGAACACGAGAATGCGATCATCGACGAACTGATGCGTGCGCTCGGCACCGATGCGGTGGTGACCGACCCGGATATCCTCGAGAGCTACCGACACGACTCGGCAGCTCTCTGTGAATCTGCCCTGCCACTGGCGGCGGTACTGCCGACCACGGAATCCGATGTTCAGGCCATCATGAATATCGCATCGGCGCACCGCATTCCCGTCGTCCCACAGGGAGCGTTGACCGGCCTGGCCGGGGCAGCGAATGCCAGCGTCGGAGCCATTGCCCTCAACACCCGGCGCATGAACAAGATCATCGAACTCGACGTCGTCAATCGCGTCGCAGTCGTGCAACCCGGCGTCACCAACAAGGAGCTCAAGGAGGCTGCCCAACAGCAAGGCTTGACGTATCTGCCCGACCCGTCCAGCTGGGAGGCGTCGACCATCGGTGGCAACATCGCCACCAATGCAGGGGGCCTGTGCTGTGTGAAGTACGGCGTCACTGCGCGATTCGTCCGAGGTCTGCGTGTCGTGCTCGCCGACGGCCGGGCCACCTTCGTCGGTCGACGCACGGTCAAGGGCGTGGCCGGACTCTCCCTGGCAGACCTGTTCGTCGGATCAGAGGGCACGCTCGGCATCATCACCGAGGCCACAGTCGGCCTCGACTTCCCGGCCGCCACCCCGCTCACAATGGCCGCGACCTTTCCGTCCACCGTCGCTGCAGGAGAGGCGGTGACGCGCATCCGTGCCGCGGGTATCACGCCGAGCCTGTTCGAGCTGTTGGACCGCACCACCATCGCCGCGATCGACGCGTACGCGCGTATGGACTTCGGTACCGACGCCGCAGCCGTACTGATCGCCCAATCCGATATCGGCGCAGGCGCGGTGCAGGAACTGGAACTCATCGCCGCGCTGTGCACCGAATCCGGCGCGACGGATGTTGCTGTCGCCGAGGACGAGATCGAGTCGCAGCAACTCGTTCAGGCCCGTCGCTTGGCGTACCCCGCGCTCGAGCGTCTGGGTTCGCCATTGGTCGACGATGTATCCGTACCTATTTCGCAGCTGGCCGCGATGATCGACGAAGTAGGACACATTGCCGAGCGCATCGGAATCGTCATCGGCGTCGTCGGCCACGCGGGTGACGGCAACATCCATCCCACGGTCATCGTGAATCCGGCGGACCCGGCATCGTTGACGGCCGCACAACGGGCATTCGACGAGATCGCAGCATTCGCGCTCTCGCTCGGCGGAACCATCACCGGCGAGCACGGAGTCGGACTGCTCAAACGGGATCTCCTCGAAACCGAGCTCGATTCGGTCGCAGCGGAACTGCAGCGCGGCATCAAGGAATTACTCGACCCACACTACTTACTCAATCCAGGAAAAGTCCTCACCGCCCGGTCGTGAGCCGTAGCGACATCCACACCAACAGTCGAGTGTCCCCGTCGTCGAGATCGAGACCGAACAGCTCCTTTGTCCGCCGCAGTCGGTAGCGAAAGGTGTTGGCGTGCAGATACAACGATGCCGATGCGGCGGCAACATTCGATTCGTGCGTCAACAGCGCCAGCACCGTCGCGGCGTACTCGGTACCTTCGGCGGCGTCGCAAGCAAGCATCTTCTCGACGGCCGGTATCGCCAACGGCAGGTCCGAGAGTGCATCACCCGCTCTACGGAGAGTGACCGGCACTCGATTCTGCTCGAAGGTCGTCGTCACGCCGTCGCCGATCGCATCGAGCACCCAGAGTGCCTGCCTGCGTGCCACTGTGGGCCGGGCTTCGGGCCCGCCGATCGCGAAGGTCACCGATACACCGAACGCCGCCTCCGCCTTTCGTCGAACATCCTCGGCGGCGTCGAGGACACCGCGTTCGTCCTCCGACGCCAGCACCAACAAGACAGTGCGATCCTCGATGACACAGCCCGAATCCAGTGCATTGCCGAACGTAAGCTCCAACAGATCGGCCAGCTGCACCAGGAGGGCCTCCGGTTGCACAGAATCGATTCTCGCGGCCAGCACGGTATAACGACTGCCGGCCGGGGTGACGGTATCGGGATCGGTCAGTAGCGCACGCACCCGTTGATTGTCGGCACCGGCCGGATGACGCCGGGCCAGCAGCAGCGGCACCGCTGCGGCTGCGGCACGGGTCATTGCCGCCACTGCGCCGGAATCAGGTGGACGTAGGGAAACACCGGTAGCGATACTCCAAATGGATCCGAGATACTCGGTATCGGCCGACACGGCCACCGCCAGTCGCGGTAGCACTCCGGGAACGTCGACCACGTGCACTTTCGAGCTACGCCGAAAGTCTGGGTCGAGGTGATGCACCATGTACTCGGCCGGGACCTGCTTGCCGAGAATCCCGTCGCGGCGCACGTCGTCGATCGGCTGGCCCGGAACGGACGAGTACGCGATGACGAAGCCCTGTGGATCCATCACCGACACGGCACCGCCCACCGCGGTGGCGGTTGCGTCCGCCAACGCCGAGAGATCCGCAGTGCTCACCGATTCACAGTACTTCCACGCGTGGTGTCGCTACCGGGCTACGGTGCGACTGTCGCCTCGAAATTCTGCGATCAGCTCGCCTCGGCATGTCACCGACACGTCGTACAGGCCATTGCGGCCAAACCTCGCACGCTCGACGGCGTCGGCGACCAGCACGTCACCGGCCTTCGTCGGACGGAGATAGCGGATGTCGCACCGCGCCGCGACGGCCGAGTCGTCGTGAGAGTTGCACGCCATCGCGAACGTCGTGTCCGCCAACAGGAAAACATATCCGCCGTGCGTGATGGCATAGCCGTTGACCATGTCCTCGGTGACGACCATCGACATTCTCGCGTGACCCGGTGCCAGCTCGATCAATTCGATCCCGAGCTTGCGTGACGCGGCGTCGACCTCGAACATCTCCCGGGCAATCGTCGAATCGCTCATGGCTGCAACACCGATCGCTCGTTCTGAGTGAACATGACGGCGCCACCGGTCGCGAAGTTACGCAGGTCTTTGCCTGCGGCCTTCATCTGAGTCGACGCCAATCCGGCCTTCAGCGATACCTCGTCCGCGAAGAACAGGCTGGCAATCGCGTAGTACGGCGGTGGTGCATCGTCGAGCGAGGCCAGCGTGCCCCAGGTGAAGTCGATCAATCCGGGAACTGCACGAGCCAATGGCACGTGCACATCGGCGTAGTGACGATCGAATGCAACCGGGTCATCGGGCGCTCCGTAACAGACGGCCACTCGAATGCTCATGACACAGCCTCGGGCTTCGCGACGAGGGTCAGCACGTCGTACGTGGCAACCGGATCACCCTCTTGGTTGACGACCACGGCGTCCCAACGCACCTCGCCGTAGTCTGCGCTCTGACGGGGTGTGATCAGCTTGGCCGTCAAGGTCACCGTGAGCGAATCCTCGGCTTTGACCGGCGTCAGGAACCTCAGGTTGTCCACGCCGAAGTTCGCGAGAACCGGGCCCGGCGCTGGATCGACGAACAGACCGGCAGCAAGCGACACCACGAGGTAGCCGTGAGCAACGATGCCGCCGAACAGCGGATTGGCCGCTGCCGCTTCGGGATCGGTGTGTGCATAGAACGTGTCACCGGTGAACTCGGCGAAGTGGTCGATGTCCGCACGGGTTACCTGACGGGGTCCACCGACGATGGTGTCCCCGAGCGCAAGTTCGCCGAGGTCCTTCCGGAAGGGATGTACGTCGCCGGTGACGCGTGCCGATCCGGATACCCATTTGTTGCCCACTGCAGTGAGCACATCAGGCGTGCCTTGAATTGCTGTGCGCTGCATGTGATGCAGCACTCCGCGCATGCCGCCGAGCTCTTCACCGCCACCCGCACGGCCGGGTCCGCCGTGAACGAGCACCGGCAACGGGGACCCGTGACCGGTCGATTCCTTCGCGTCCTCGCTGTTCAGCACCAGAATTCGGCCATGGTAGGGAGCCGAACCCAGAACCACCTCGCGAGCGATCGCCGAATCCTTGGTCACCAGCGACGCGACGAGCGAACCTTTGCCGCGCGCAACGAGGTCGAGCAGATCGGACGTGCTCTCGTAGCCGATCACCGTCGACACCGGGCCGAACGCTTCGATTTCGTGCGGCTCGGGAGCCGACGCGTCTCCTGCTTTCAGCAGAACAGGGGCCATGAACGCACCGGGGCGCGGGTCGACCGTCTCCGGATCGCCGAAGACCACCGAGGCGGACTTGGTCAGTCCGCGAACGGACTTCAGGACCTCGTCGCGCTGATCGATGCTGGCGAGCGCTCCCATCGTTACGCCCTCGGTGCGGGGATCACCGACGACAACCTTCTCGAGACGAGCCGACAATGCCTCGACAACCGGGTCGACCATCGAGTGCGGGACCAGGACGCGGCGGATCGCCGTGCACTTCTGGCCCGCCTTGACGGTCATCTCGGTGAACACGCCCTTGACGAACAGGTCGAATTCCGGATCACTTCGTGCAACATCGGAACCGAGGATCGACGCATTGAGCGAGTCCGCTTCGGCGGTGAAGTGGACGCCCTCACCGACGACGTTCGGGTGAGCACGGAGAACCGCTGCGGTGTCGGCGGATCCGGTGAACGCGACGGAATCCTGGCCACCGAGGTGATCGATGATGCCCCTCGCACTTCCGCACAGCAGCTGGACGGATCCTTCGGGCAGGATTCCACTCTCGATGATGCGTCGGAACACCAGCTCGGTGAGGTAGGCGCTCTGGCTCGCCGGCTTCACGATGGACGGCACACCGGCGATGAACGCGGGCGCCAGCTTCTCCAGAAATCCCCACACTGGGAAGTTGAATGCGTTGATCTGTACCGCAACACCTTGCCGTGAGGTGTAGATGTGCTGGCCGAGGAACGTTCCCTTCTTTCCGAGCTGCTCGATGTCGCCGTCGAGGTACACGGTGTCGTTCGGCAGTTCCCGACGCGCTTTGCTGGCGTAGCTCAGCACGGTGCCGAACCCTCCGTCGATGTCGACGCCCGAGTCGCGCGTCGTCGCGCCGGTCAGCGTGGAGACCTCGTAGAACTCGTCCTTGCCCGCCATCAGCGTCAGACCAAGCTGCTTCAGCAGGGCCGCGCGTTCATGGAAGGTCAGTGCAGCGAGGGCTGGGCCGCCGACACTGCGGGCGTACTCGATCATGCCGGCGACATCGAGCCCGGTGGAGGAGATTCGGGCGACCTCCGTGCCGTCGAGCGCACTGAGCAACGGGGTTCCCTCGTCGCTCGCAGTGAACCATCGTCCTTGTGCGTAGCTTTCCAGCAGTCTGCTCACAGCATCTCCATCTCACCGTACGTTCGGTCGGTAATTACCATCGCCCGGACCGGGGTGCATTGTCAAGAAGGGATTCAGTCGATGTGGCGCGCCTGCACGGCTAGGCGATCTCGGCTCAGGCCTTGCGCAGACCGTCGAACGTCAGGGCAACGACGGCGTCGGCCAGCGCGTCCACCGACCCGCCTGTTCGAGGTTTGTACCACTCGATGAGTGAGTTGACGGTGCCGAACAGCAGCCTCGAGACCAACGCCGGATCGATGTCGGCGCGCAGGTCGCCCTCGTCGGCTGCGGCGACGACGAGGGCGGACACGAAGGCGTCGAACTCCCGCCTTCTGGCCAGTGCACGCCGTTCGACCTCGGTGTTTCCGCGTACGCGTAGCAACAGCGTGACGTAGGGCAGCTCGGCAACCAGGATCTCGACGCTGCGCCTGACCAGGTACTCGAGGCGGTCGATATAGCGCCCGTCGGTAGCCCGTTCCTCGGTGGTGACCGCGAACAGCGCGTTCAATGCACGCGACAATGCAAGTTCGAGAAGCTCTGCCTTCCCCGATACGTGGTGATAGATCGACGACTTCGTGATGCCGAGGCGACCGGCGAGAACCTCCATCGACGTGCCGTCGTACCCCTTGTCGTTGAAGACCTTCACCGCGACGGCGAGCAACGAATCCAGGTCGTACCCCGGACGCCCTGGGAGCCCGGTTCTGCGCGGGGCGCGTGCCGTTGTCATGAACATCATCTTGGCAGGCGTCGGACGATTTCACAGCACCGACACTGCCCACCCTTGCGCAACTACCGAATGTTCGGTTATTAATGGACAGTGACCCGACGAAGGAGCGAACAGTGCGCGGAGTAATCCCGGTGACAGGCGAGGCGCCGTGAACACCCTCGTCGTGGAGGAGCGCCCCGATCGCGTGGTCGTCACCCTCGCGCGAGAAAAACAGCGCAATGCCATCGATGCGGAGATGATCGGCGAGCTACACGAGGTGTGCGGACTCGTCGAGCAGCATCCTCGAGTTCTCGTGATCAGCGGGCAGGGCGAGCATTTCGCAGGCGGCGCGGACATCAACGAGCTTCGGGCACGCACGCGCGACGACGCCCTACGCGGCATCAACCGCAACCTGTTCGACCGAGTCGCCTCTCTTCCCCTGCCGACGATCGCAGCGATTCGCGGATACGCGCTCGGCGGCGGAGCCGAACTGTCCTATGCGTGCGACATCAGAATCGCCTCGTCCACAGCGATGTTCGGAAACCCCGAACCAGGTCTCGGGATCATGGCAGCGGCAGGTGCAAGCTACCGACTCCCGACACTCGTCGGCGTGTCCGTCGCCAAGCAGGTTCTACTCGGCGGCCGCATGCTCGACGCCGATGCCGCACTCCGGTCGGGCCTGGTCATGGACGTCGTCGACGACCCGCTGAGCTCGGCACACGCACTGGCGGACCGCATGGTCAGGCAATCACAGCTGGCGCTGAAACTGACCAAGACCATTCTCGACGCACCGGGTTCACATCCCTGGGCCGACGACATCGCCCAGGCAGTGCTGTTCGAGACCGAGGACAAACAACGCCGCATGACGGCATTCCTGGAGAAACCGTGACATTTCTAGAAGAATCGACAGGCATTCCGTCCAAAGTCGGTGTCGTCGGCGGAGGCCGAATGGGTGCCGGTATCGCCCAGGTGTTCGCAGCCCTCGGCTCGACCGTCGTCATCGCCGAGGCCGCCGATCAGGAAGCTGCCCTCGGCCGGGTGTCGACGGGATTGGACCGCGCGCACGAACGCGGAAAGCTGACCGAGAGCCCGGCAGACATCCTGGCTCGGGTGACAACCGTCGCCGGGCCCGCCGACCTCCCGGCCGATCTCGCCCTCGTCGTAGAGGCGGTTCCGGAGATTCCGTCGCTCAAGGTCGAGGTGCTGGCGCTGATCGACAAGGCCGTGTCCGATTCGACCGTGATCGCCTCGAACACGAGCTCCATCTCCATCGCCGAACTCGGAGCGGCACTGCAGGATCCGTCGCGCTTCATCGGGATGCACTTCTTCAACCCCGTACCGGTGTCGACTCTCGTGGAGATCGTGCGGGCAGCTGCGACCTCACCGGCCGTCGTCGAGCAGGTTCGAAACTGGGTCTCGCTGATGGGCAAGACCGAGGTCCTCGTCAACGACTCCCCCGGCTTCGCGACGAGCCGGCTCGGCGTCTGTCTCGGACTGGAAGCGATACGCATGCTGGAGGAAGGCGTCGCCGACGCCGAATCCATCGACCGGGCAATGGAACTCGGTTACAAGCATCCGATGGGACCACTTCGCTCGACCGACCTGGTCGGGCTCGACGTACGCCTGGCCATCGCCGAACACCTCGCCTCCACGCTCGGCGATCGCTTCGCCCCACCACAACTCCTCCGCGACAAGGTCGCGCGCGGCGAGATCGGACGAAAGTCCGGCATGGGATTCTACGATTGGACGAACGCATGACCGTACGACTGAACATCGCCGACGGACTGGCGACCATCACTCTCGCCCGCGCTACCGCGCACAACGCATTGGACGCAGCGACGAAGGTGGCATTCCAGGAAGCCGTCGACGGAGCCGCCCACGATGACGTACGAGCCGTTCTCATCACCGCCGAGGGCAAGAACTTCTGCGTCGGTCAGGATCTCGGCGAGCACGTCGGTGCGCTCGAGGCGGATCCTGCCACCGCGATGGACACCGTGGCAGTGCACTACAACCCGCTGATCCGGTCGATACAGGAGCTTTCGGTACCGGTCGTCGTTGCGGTGCCGGGAGCGTGCGTCGGCGCGGGCCTCGGAATCGCACTGGCCGGAGACATTCGCGTCGCGGGGACCACGTCGTCGTTCGCGACGGCATTCACCGGCATCGGGCTGGCCAGTGACTCGGGCCTGAGTTATGCGCTGGTCGAGGCGCTGGGCAGCAGCCGAGCCATTGGCCTGATGCTGCTCGGAGACAAGGTGACCGCGGAACAGGCGCTGGAATGGGGCCTGGTCCATCGGGTCGTGCCCGACGACGAGGTTCTCGCCGTCGCCGAGTCGCTCGCCAGGAAGCTGGCCGCTGGGCCTACCGAGGCGTATCGCCAGGTCAAGTCTCTGGTCCGCGCATCGGCGTCGGGGCTGCTCGACGCGCTGGATCGGGAATCGGCGGCGCAGAAGCATTTAGGGCAGACGGCCGATCACAAGGCTGCGGTCGACGCGTTCCTGGCAAAGGAAAAGCCGGTGTTCGCGGGGCGCTAGGCAGCCCTCTATCTTGTGCCCCGAGTCACTTCCGTGCATACTGGTTACCAACCGATCATTCGGTAATGAAAGTAGGACATATGACCATGTCGAACACCCTGGAACCGCTACAGGAAACTTTCGACGCGACCATCGCCTCCGAGCAACGAGTCGAGCCGAGGGACTGGATGCCGGACGGCTATCGCAAGTCCCTCATCCGTCAGATCGCCCAGCACGCGCACTCCGAGATCATCGGTATGCAGCCGGAGGGCAACTGGCTCACTCGCGCGCCGTCGCTGCGCCGCAAGGCGATCCTGATGGCCAAGGTCCAGGACGAAGCAGGTCACGGTCTGTACCTGTACTCGGCCGCCGAGACCCTGGGAGCGGATCGCGCGGACCTGACGGACAAGCTCATCGAGGGCAAGCAGAAGTACTCATCGATCTTCAACTACCCGACCCTGACCTACGCGGACGTCGGCACCATCGGTTGGCTCGTCGACGGCGCCGCGATCTGCAATCAGGTGCCCCTGTGCCGCAGCAGCTTCGGACCGTACGCACGCGCGATGATCCGCGTCTGCAAGGAGGAGTCCTTCCATCAACGCCAGGGCTACGAGCTGCTCGCGACCATGATGCGCGGCACCGACGAGCAGCGCGTGATGGTGCAGGAATCGGTGAACCGCTGGTGGTGGCCGGCATTGATGATGTTCGGCCCGCCCGACGACGAGTCCCCCAACACCGAGCAATCGATGAAGTGGGGCATCAAGCGTCACACCAACGACGAGCTGCGCCAGCGCTTCGTCGACATGTCCATCCCGCAGGCCGAAGCACTCGGTGTCACGTTCCCCGATCCGGACCTGAAGTGGAACGACGAGCGCAAGTCGTACGATTTCGGCGAGCCCGACTGGGCCGAGTTCATGCAGGTGATCAAGGGCAACGGCGCATCCAACGTCGAACGTCTTGCCAACCGGCGGGCAGCGCACGAGGACGGCGCATGGGTCCGCGAGGCCGCGACCGCTTTTGCCGAAAGGAATGCTTCATGAGTCAGTTCACTGCCGAGGGCGGCCACGGCGCGGTTCCGACCGACAACGTCCCCGTCGAGCCGAAAAGGGAGTCCGTCAAAGCAGATTGGCCACTCTACGAGGTCTTTCTTCGCGGCAAGCGCGGACTGAATCACGTGCACGTCGGATCGCTGCACGCAGCCGATGATCACATGGCGCTGCGTCACGCACGCGACGTCTACACCCGTCGCAACGAGGGCGTCAGCATCTGGGTAGTGAAGGCCAACTCGATCGTCGCGTCCTCGCCCTCGGAAAAGGACCCGTTCTTCGCCCCGAGCGGAGACAAGGTGTACCGACACCCGACGTTCTACGAGATCCCCGACAACGTTCCCCACATGTAGGGCCTGACACCCATGACTGATCACGACAACGCCTACGACGGCCTCGTCAACGAAGACACACACGGGCAGTGGGCATTCGGGACGAGCTTCGACGACCCACTTGCCGGCATCGACACCACCGTCCCCGACGACGTCGACCTTCGAGCCCTTGCCGCATACTGCCTCATGCTCGGCGACGATGCGCTGATCAGCTCACAGCGTCTTGCCCAGTGGAGCACTCGCGCACCGGAACTCGAAGAGGAAGTCGCGCTCGCGAACGTCGGACTCGACCTACTCGGGCAGGCCAGGTTGCTGCTGGCGCGCGCTGCGGCCGCAGACTCCACAGTGGTCCCGCGCATCTCCGACACCTCACCCACACCGCCGGAGGACGCCCTCGCGTTCTTCCGCGACGAGGCGAACTTCCGCAACGTACGGCTCACCGAACTCGACAACGGCGACTTCGCCAAATCGCAGGTTCGCCTGTTGGTGTTCTCGACGTGGCGCTTGGCCGTGTTCACCAGGCTCCGCGCCTCACGTGATCCGGTCCTCGCCGCCGTCGCGGACAAGGGTGTCAAAGAGCTCACTTACCACCGCGACTACGCGGCTCGCTGGGTCGTGACGCTGGGCTGCGGAACCGAGGAATCGAAGCGACGGGTTCACGACGCCATCGCACGGATCTGGCCGTACGTGTCGGAGCTGTTCGTCCCCACCGACGAGGAGATCGCGCTCGCGCAGGTGGGCGTTGCCGTCGACCCCCGCGATGTGCGTGAAGAGTTCGATTCCGTTCTCACTCAGGTTCTGCACGCGGCAGAATTGGAAGCGCCGGACGGCACGTCCGTCGGGACGATCGGCGGCCGCGGTGGTCGGCGCGGAATCCACACCGAAGCATTCGGGCCACTGATCGCGGAAATGCAGGCCGTGGCGAGGGCCCATCCGGAGGGAGTCTGGTGACCACACTGGAACGAACGGCGCGCGAGATCGCCGCCACCGTCATGGATCCCGAGATGCCGCTGCTCACGCTCGACGACCTCGGCGTCCTGCGTGACGTCGAGGTCCGCAAGGACGGCAGCGTGCTCGTCACCATCACTCCGACGTACTCGGGATGTCCGGCGATGGCCACCATGCGTGACGACATCGAACACACGCTGCACGACAACGGCTACGCCAGTGTCGAGATCGTTACCAGCCTCAGCCCCGCGTGGAGCACCGACTGGATCTCCGAGGAGGGCCTGCGCAAACTCCGCGAGACCGGATACTCCGTCCCGGGACCTGCCCCCGCCCGGGCGTCGGGCCCGGTTCCCCTGACCCTGACCGTCAAGCCGCGGCAGCTCACCTGCCCGCAGTGCGGTTCGACGAACACACGGTTGACCTCGGAATTCGGCGCCACGCTGTGCAAGGCCCAGTACCGGTGCGACAGCTGCCTCGAGCCCTTCGACCACGTGAAGGAGATCTGATGACTGTCACAGCCGACGCTGTCGTCACCGCGAACCGAAAGAAGCCGTTCCATACGCTGACCGTCGCCGACGTCGAATCGCTGTGCGACGACGCCGTCGCCGTCACGTTCGACGTACCCGGGCACCTGAACGACGAATTCGACTTCCTCCCAGGTCAATCCCTGATGCTCAGCCGCACGGTCGACGGCGTCGAACATCGTCGTTCCTACTCCATCTGCGCACCCGCAGGTACCCGTCCGCGGGTCGGTGTGCGTGAAGTCAGTGACGGACTCTTCTCCTCCTGGCTCGTCCACGAGGTCAAGGCCGGCGACCGCATCGACGTCCAGGGTCCGAGCGGCACCTTCCATGCAGACCCCGCCGCCGGCGGCAGGCACGTATTGATCGCCGCGGGATCCGGAATCACTCCGATGCTGTCCATCGCTGCGTCGGTGCTGGCCAATCCGGACGCCGAAGTCGTGCTGCTGTACGGCAATCGGCGCACGCGCTCGGTGATGTTCGCCGAGGAGATCGCAGACCTCAAAGACCAGTACGGCAGCAGGTTCGACATCATCCACGTTCTCTCTCGTGAGCCTCGCGAGGTCGAATTGTTCAGCGGCAGACTCGATGCAGCGCGCCTGCGCGAGATTCTCGACACCGTAATCCCGACGCCCGACATCGACCACTTCTGGCTGTGCGGACCGTTCGGGATGGTCACCGATGCGCAGCAGGTCCTCGGCGACCTCGGTGTCGCCAAGAGCAGCATCCACCACGAATTGTTCTATGTCGACGACATCCCTCCGCCGCAGGAGAAGCACCGCGAACCGGGCGTCATCGGCCTGAGCAGCGAGGTCACCATCGTTCTCGACGGTCGCAGCGTCACAGGCGCACTCCCGCAGGACGAGTCGATTCTCGACTCTGCCGAGATGCTTCGCTCCGACCTTCCTTTCGCGTGCAAGGGTGGTGTCTGTGGCACCTGTCGCGCGAAGGTGACCAGCGGCGATGTGGACATGCGTCGCAACTACGCGCTCGAGGACAGCGAGGTCGATGCAGGCTTCGTCCTCACCTGTCAGACATTCCCACTCAGCGACACCGTCACCGTCGACTTCGACGCCTGAGACCACAAGAGAGCAACTATGACCAGTGTGCTGTCCACCCCCACCGACACACCCGACATCGAATTCGCGTCGCGCGATCGCATTTCGGCACTCCAGCTCGAACGCCTCCAATGGTCGCTGAAGCACGCGTACGACAACGTGCCGCACTACCGAAAAGCGTTCGACGACGCCGGAGTTCATCCAACCGACCTGAAAGATCTCTCGGATCTGGCCAAGTTCCCGTTCACCGCGAAGAAGGATCTCCGCGAAAACTACCCGTTCGGGATGTTCGCGGTGCCCCAGGACAAGGTCTCCCGTATCCATGCGTCCTCGGGCACCACGGGGAGGCCGACCGTCGTCGGCTACACCGCGAACGACATCAGCAACTGGGCCGATCTGATCGCCCGCAGCCTCCGCGCGGCCGGCGTGAAGCCTTCCGACAAGGTGCATGTCGCCTACGGATACGGGTTGTTCACCGGTGGGCTCGGTGCGCACTACGGTGCAGAGCGATTGGGCTGCACGGTCATCCCGATGTCCGGTGGCATGACCGAACGCCAGATCCAGCTCATCGAGGACTTCGAGCCCGACGCGATCATGGTCACACCGTCGTACATGCTCACGATCGTCGACGCGATGATCAACAAGGGCATCGACCCGTCGAAGACGTCGCTGAGGACCGGGGTGTTCGGTGCCGAGCCGTGGACCGAGGAGATGCGCAAAGAGATCGAGAAGACCCTCGACATGGATGCCGTCGACATCTACGGCCTGTCGGAGGTCATGGGGCCCGGCGTCGCAATGGAATGCGTCGAAACCAAGGACGGACTGCACATCTGGGAGGATCATTTCTACCCGGAGGTCATCGACCCGGTGACCGGCGAAGTTCTTCCCGACGGTGAGGAGGGTGAGTTGGTCTTCACCTCGCTGTCGAAAGAAGCGATGCCCATCATCCGCTACCGAACGCGTGACCTGACGCGACTGCTTCCGGGAACCGCTCGCACGATGCGTCGTATGCAAAAGGTCACTGGCCGCACCGACGACATGATCATCCTGCGTGGGGTGAATCTGTTCCCGACGCAGATCGAAGAGCTGATTCTGACGGTTCCCGCGCTGGCTCCCCAGTTTCAGTGCGTGCTCGCCCGCGCAGGCCGGATGGATTCGTTGACGGTACTCGTCGAGGCTCGTCCCGACGCCTCACCGGAGGTCCATCCCGTTGCTGCAGCAACCTTGAAGAAGCTGGTCAAGGACCGAATCGGGGTCAGCGTGCAGGTCGACGTCGTGGCGCCTGCCGCACTCGAACGTTCCATTGGCAAAGCGCGACGCTTGATCGACAATCGACCGCACACGTGAGGTGACCTGAGGTGGCAGAGGACTTCGAGCATTGGCGCGAATCCGTTTCGACGGCGTTCGTGCCGCTCGACGCCGTCTCCACCGGGTCGTCGTTGTTCGAAGGCGGGCTGCGCTCCTCGACGCTCGGCGCGTTGCAATTGAGCGAGGTGGCCGGGTGCGAAGTAGATGTTCGACGCACGCGCGCGACGATCAAGCGCGCCGACCCTGGTCTCGTCAAGGTCGGCCTTCAGGTCACCGGACACGGAGTCGTCACCCAACGTGACCGCCAGGCAGTTCTCGCGCCGGGTGACTTCGCCGTCTACGACACCAGCGAACCGTACGACCTCCACTTCGGTGAGGCGTTCTCGATGTTCGTCGTCATGCTTCCTCGCGACACGCTGCGTATCGGCTCGCAGGAATTGTCGACTGTGACAGCCCGGCGCTTTCACGGCAGCCAGGGCGTCGGCGCGTCCGTGTCCCCGTTCCTCGCTGGGCTACGAAAGAACCTGGTCGAGAACGACCTACCCGTCACCCCGATGTTCGCCGACGCGGTTCTCGAGCTGCTGTGCGCAGCGCTGGACGAGGAAGCGCCGCGTCGAACAGCGGGGTCGACGTTGCTCATCGAGGCGGAGTCGCTCATCGAGGCTCATCTGGGTGATCCGACGCTGTCCACGGCTTCCCTCGCCGGACGCCTCCATGTCTCCACGAGGTACCTGCAGCGGCTGTTCGAATCGGACGGGCGGACCGTGGCCGGATGGATCAGATCCAGGCGCCTCGACCGATGCCACCGCGACCTCGGGGATTCGCGGTTGCTCTCGGAGAGCATCGGTGCGATCGCAGCCCGTCACGGTCTAGTGGATTCCTCGTCGTTCTCCAAACAGTTCAAGGATACGTACGGTATGTCGCCGCGCGCCTATCGCGCCGACCGACTCACCCAGCTATCGGAATCATCCCGATAGCTCGGGCCCTGGTGTGCCACCACCGCGTGTCGACAGCGGAGCGAGCGAGCTTGCCCGCCGCCGAGTCAAACATCCGAGCCTCCTCCCTCAAGGCACGAGGCGGTTGTGCACCGCTCAGGCGACCGCGGTACGTCGAGTGTGGGGTTCCGATCGAAGAATCCAACCGGCTTCAGCTTGAATCCCGTGTAGTCGACGGGCATGATCGGCCAGTCCTCGGGACGCGGAAAGTGCGTCAGGCCGAAAGTGTGCCATAACACGATGTCTTCGTTTTCGATGCTACGGTCGCCCGCTACGAACGCCGGGAGTCCGCCGCCGCCGTGATGCTGGTTTACGAAATCGCCTGCAGCGTATCGCTCGGCGGCGTCGAACTGGGTGACCCACAGATGTTTGGTCGCGAAGGCTGCACGTGCTGCGATCGACGAATTCTCGTCGGCGAGCAGTAGTGGCTGGCCTTCCGGATGCAGTGAGTAGCCGACAGGCCTGCCGAAACGGTTGAGGGAGCCAGGGTTGCTGATATGCCAGATGCGTCCCACCGAATTGTCCGCCACGCGCTGGGCTTCGGATTCGCGGACCAATGGCGTGCGCTGCAATGCAAAGGCATTGCCGTGCAGATTGTCCGGGCCCATGGGTACGCGAGTTGTCTCGATCTCCTCGATCGAGTTCGCGGCACCGTCGAGCATCATGTCGAGCCGTGCGCTGAAGAGATGCTGATGGCAAGGCGCTCCCAGCCCAGGCGCGATCTCCGTGGCATAAGGGTATTCGCCACCGGGATGACCGGAGGTGAACACGATGCCGGTCGCCTTGACCTCGAATTCGATGGTGCCGTCGAGGTAGAGGTACCAGAAGAACCCGTAGTCATAATTCCCGATGGTGGTGAAGAACGAGATCACCAGCCGCCGCTGACGCCGGGTTTCCTGCGACCCGGTCCAGATGTCGGTGTGCTTCCACAGCACACCGAAGTCTTCCTCATGCATGCAGACGGCATTCGTCAAGGTCTTGGGGTTGCCCAACTCGTCGGCGATGACGGCGTCGAAGTAGGTGATGTCGCCGACGCAGTCGCAGCCCAGTTCCAACGAATTCGCGTACCGGCCGACCAGGTACTCGCCTGTGTCGAAGTAGTTCTGCCAGGATCGCACCGGCGACGGATCACCGTATGGAACAACCATTTCCGCGATCGATGCGCGGTGGACTATCGGCCGGACGGTGCCGTTGTCCGCGAATCCGATCTGATGCAAGACCAGTCCCTCACGGGCGTCGAAGCCAACTCGGAACGACCACTTCTCCCAGTCGACCAGGTTGCCGTCGACGGTGAAGCTGGGCCCCTCCGGCTGCGTGATTTCGATGGGCTTCTGGGTGGTGCGCATCGGCCCGGTGACCGCGGGGTCGTCGAAATTGCCTGACTCCGCCGGAATCGGCACGACGCCGAGGTCGACGACCTTGTCCACGGTTTTGTTCATGACGTCCACGAAGGCCACGAGACCGTCGATGGGATGTGCCCACGCATGATCCTTCGGGTGGTCCTGGCGGAACGCGAGGCCGCGCAGTATGCGACGGCCTTCCTCGCCTGGATAGTCGAAGACACCGGCCGACAGCGGCGCGACGCGGACGTCGACCACATCGAGCCCTCGACGCTCGAGCGCGGCCAACCACTGTGGATCGGTCGACAGCACGTTCTCGACGAGCTCGAATTCCTCGTCGAGGACCGGCATCTGGCCGTCGCGTAGCGCGTCGAGCGACACCGAGGACAGCACGGTACGCGTAGCGACCGAGACTACGACATCGCGTGCATCCGGTGAGGAGACATCGTGGAGCAGCACTCGAAAGCGTCGATCGACAGTTGGTGAGTCGGCGTAGAGGTCTGCCTTCGACGGCTCCTCCAGCCCGGTGTACACGAAGCGGGTGTTCTCGTTGAGCATTCCTTCTGTGTCCAGGATTGCGCGGACTTCGACGATCTCGTCCGCCGTCGGCAGCGCGAGTGGGTGATCGATGGTGTTCGGGGTGAGAGTCGACATGAGGGTCCTCGAATGTTTGATTCTACGTTCGTTGAATAAAGGGAGTTGCGCAGCGATGTCGGCAATTTCCAACTGCGACGGAGTTACTACGGACGGAGGTGCTCGATGAAGCCGTCGACCATGTCGAACTGACGGTTCGACGATGTCTCGGACGGGGTCAACACGCCGAGAATTTGCATGCCCATCATCATGTTGAGCAGTTGCTCGACAGCCAGCGCGACGTCGATGTCGCCGATCTCGCCCATCTCTCGAGCGTCTTCGAAGAACTCGGCCATCCGGTCGCGCCACAGCCCCATTGCACGCGTGTTGGTGGCCTCCATGTGGCCGTCGTACATTGCGCGCTGCCACAGCGATACGGCAATTCGAGCCTCGAGAACCGTCTCCGGCGTGGTGGGCATGACTTCACGGCAGAAGATGCGTAGCGCGGCCAGTCCCTTCGCATCGCCGATGACCGAGGCGACGCGCGTGTTGGTTGCCTCGAACACCAGCTCGAACGACGTCTGCAGGATGGCGTCTTTGCCTGAGAAATAGTGACTGAGTGCGCCGTTCGTGTAGCCGGCCTCGGCAGCGATGTCGCGCATGTTGGCCGCATCGATGCCTTTTGCCGCGATGAGTCGCCACGTTGCGGCCGCTATGGCGCGTCTGCGTTCCTCGTGGTCGACCAGCTTGGGCATGACCCAAACCTAGCGCGCTGCCCACCGAGTCGGACAACCCGGTCAGAGGTCCGCCACGAGAGCCGCCGCCTCGTCGATCGCCTCCTTCTGGTGTGCCTGCAGTTCCTTCCCGCCGAATCCACCGACCACGGGATAGTACGGATCCTCGAGTCGGTCGACGCCGGCCAGCGCCTCTACGCAGGCGAAGGCACAGAACGGGACGTAGTGAGGGCTGTAACCTCCCTCCTGCACGAGCACGACCTTGCCGTCGCACACCTCGTCGGCCACCGACATGACACGCTCGGTCATGGCACGAAAGCCTTTGGAGGTAACCAGCATTCGGGCAAGGGGGTCCATCGCGTTTGGATCCATTCCGGAAGCGACCACGATCAGATCAGGATCGAACGCGCGCAAAGCCGGCACCACGACCTGCTCGATGGCATAGAGATAGCCATCATCACCGGTTCCAGGAGGGAGGGGCGCATTGATGTTGTATCCGAAGCCCTTACCCTCCCCTCGCTCGGTCACGAAGCCCGAGTTCGGCGGGAAGCAACGATCCTGGTGGACCGACACGGTCAGCACCGAGGGGTCATCGCCGAAGATCGCCTGTGCGCCGTTGCCGTGGTGCACATCCCAGTCGATGATGGCGACCTTCTCTACCCCGAGTACTTCACGGGCGTGCGCGACCGCGACCGCACCGTTGTTGAACATGCAGAACCCCATGCCGGTGTAGGAGGGCGCATGATGACCGCACGGGTGTACCAGCGCGTAGCCGTTGTCGACCTTGCCGACGACAACCGCTTCGACCATCTCGATGACACCACCTGCGGCCAACGTCGCGATCTCGTAGCCGCCCTTGCCGAACGGTGAGATGCCGTCCCCTGCATCGCCGCCTTTGGGAAGGGCGCTCTCGTGCCTTATTCGATCGACGTGGTCTCGGGTGTGCACCCTGAGGACCTCCTCCTCGGTGGCGTGCCGAGGCGCCAGGCGCTCCAGGTCGTCGATCAGACCCGTCACGACGATGAGTTCGTGAATTCGCCGCTTGGTATCGGGGTGCGCGACGTGATGCGAAATCGGCTGGAGTCCGACACCGGGATCGGCGGGGAACAATCCGCCGCTTCCGGTGTCGCTCCACCCGTACAACTCGTGCCATATGTATCCGGTGCTCATCGCCGTTCTCCTCGTCGCTCTTTGGTTCTACGGATGTTGAATAAAGAATGCGCACGTCTAGTTTCTGGAGATGGCGCGCCTGGTGAACTTTGTGTTACGGGCCCCAATCCCCGTGCGTGCGCAATGACGCGCCTATGGTCGCTACGCACGCACAGGGGTCTCACAACACGATCGTGACGACCTTTTCCTCGGTGTTGGCCTCGATGCCTGCCCAGCCGAGTTCGCGGCCGGTGCCGCTGGTCTTCATGCCGCCCCACGGGAGTGCGGGATCGATGGCAGCCCATCCGTTGACCCACACGGCCCCGGAGCGGACCTGCGCGGCCAGTAGGTGCGCGCGTGAGACGTCACGTGTCCAGATACTCGCTGCCAGTCCGTAATCGGTCGCGTTGGCGATGGTGATCGCCTCTTCGGGAGTGTCGAACGGGATGACAGTACCGACGGGACCGAAAATCTCCTCCTGGGCGATCTTCATGTCGTTGTGCGCGTCGGCGAAGATCGTCGGCTCGACGAAGAAGCCGTCACGATCGGGACGTCCGCCACCGGCCGCGACGCGTGCGCCACCGTCGCGCCCGGCCTGGATGTATCCGAGAACCGAATCGCGCTGCTTGGCGTTGACCAGAGCACCCATCGTCGTCGCCGGGTCGAACGGATCGCCGAGCACCTGCGCCGACGCTGCAGCCGACAGCCCGTCGACCACCTTCGAGTACAGCGAACGATGGACCAGCACACGAGTTCCCGCCGCGCACACCTGTCCCTGGTTGAAGAACAGGCCCATCGCGGTGCCGTTGATCGCCGCCTCCAGGTCGGCGTCCTCGAGGATGATCTGCGGCGACTTGCCGCCGAGCTCGAGAGTGGTGCGCTTGAACGTATCGGCTGCCTTCTTGGCGATCAATCGACCGACGCGCGGGCTTCCGGTGAAGCTGATCTTGTCCACGTCCGGATGTCCGACGAGGGCGTCGCCGGTGACCTCACCCAGTCCCGGAACGACATTGACGACGCCTGCGGGAACACCTGCCTCCTCGATCAGGCGTGCGAGGTGCAGTATCGACAGCGGCGCGTCCTCCGGCGGCTTCACCACCAGGGTGTTCCCCGCTGCCAACGCGGGAGCCAACTTCCATGCCGCGATCATCAGCGGGGTATTCCACGGGATGATGGCGCCGATGACACCGACCGGCTCGCGAACGGTGTACGAGTGCGTCGGCTGTCCGAAATACCCGGCCGTCGGAATGGTCGCGCCCTGGATCTTGTCGGCCCAACCCGCAAAGTGCCGGAAAGTTGCTGCCGCATTGGGGATATCGAGCATCGCGGGCTGACCCACGGGCTTGCCGACGTCGTGGGCCTCCAGACGGGCAAGCAGGTCACCGTCGCGTTCGATGAGGTCGGCCACGCGATTGAGAAGCTTTCCGCGGGTGACGCCGGGCGTCGATCCCCATTCGCCACCGAGCTGAGCGCGTGCCGCGCGAACCGCAGCATCGACGTCCTGCGCCGTTGCCGAGGCGATGTCGACGAGCGGCTGTCCGGTCGTAGGGTTCAGATCGGTGAACGTACCGCCGTCCGATGCGCCACGCCACTGGCCGGCGACGAAGAGCTGCGTTGCGGTGTTCTGGGGCAGAGACGTCGTAGCCTCGTGTACTGCAGTCATTTCTCGGGCTTCCTAGTACAGGATCAAGCCGCGGACGTTCTCGGCGTTGCGCATCGCCTCGTAGCCGTCGTTCACCTGATCGAGTGTGTATGTGCGTGTGATCATCTCGTCGAGCTTCAGCTGGCCCTCCATGTACAGGCGCAGCAGGTGCGGGATGTCGAAGCGGATGTTGGCGTTGCCGAACCAGGCGCCCTTGAGGGTCTTGCGCATAGCCGTGAGATCGAACAGGGACAGCGACACATCGGTCGCGGTGATGTCGCCGACGGAGACATTGACGCAGGTCCCACCCTTCGCGACCAGGCTCATTGCCGGTGCGATGATGGCGCCGCTCGCCACGTCGATCGTGATGAGCACCTTGTCGGCGAGTGCGCCCCATGTCAGATCGTTGACCAGCGGTAGCGCCTCGTCGATCGAGGCCGCGGTGTGCGTTGCCCCGAAGATCTTGGCCTGCTCGCGTTTGAACGGTGACGGATCCACCACCACGACGTGGCGGGCACCGGCGAGCGCCGCGCCCTGAACAGCGCCACATCCAACGCCGCCCATGCCGAGGATCACGACGGTTTCCCCTGCGGACACTCCCGCGGCGTACACGGCGGAGCCCCATCCGGTGGTGACACCGCAGCCGACCAACGCGGCCTTGTCAAGAGGGATGTCGTCGGTGATCTTGACGCACGAGGCCTCGTTGACGACGGTTTGCGGCGCGAATGTGCCGAGTAGGCATTGGATTCCGGCGTCCTGGCCACGCACGTGATGACGGGCGGTGCCGTCGGAAACCTGGTAGCCCTCGAGCAGGTGCGCGCCGAGATCACAAATACTGGATTGGCCGTTCGCACAGGCCCGGCAGCGTCCGCAAGCAGGAATGAACCCGAGAGCCACATGGTCACCGACTGCGACCGAGTTGACGCCTGGACCGATCTCGGTGACGACACCGGCGCCCTCGTGACCCCCGATGAACGGGAGCAGGCCGACCGGAACGCTGCCGTCGCGCACATGCTCGTCCGAGTGACACAGCCCTGACGCTGCCAACTCGACCTTCACCTCACCGTACTTCGGGGCGTCGAGAACGAGGTCCTCGATTTCCCAGGGCTGGCCGGCTTCCCACAGAACTGCTGCTTGCAATGTCACGTCTGACCTTCTTTCGAGTGTGTCCTAGGTCATAGCTTGACCCGTGACGTCCTCGAAAGACTTGTCGCTGAGCGCACAGTAGTTGTCCGTATGCGCACACGGCGATATCGACCAGAAAGCCGGCCTCCCCGTTGACGGGCAGGCCGGCTCGTGGTGAAAGGACTACTCGACTATCGCCGGCTCGTCGTCCTCGACGACTTCGGGCCGGGTCTTGGCCGACGGCAGCTGCGAGTACGCCAAGCACACCAGGCCGAAGAACAGATACCCGAGCGCGACCTGCGGATTCGCCGCCCACCCGACCTCGTGGGAGTGGATGAGGCCGATCCAGCAGAGCACCGCCCCGACACCTGCGGCCGCCGCTGCGGCAAGGAAGCGTTTGTCCAGTATGAAGGTGACGATCGTTCCGAGGACCAACCCCGCGAGCACCGCTCCGGCGCCCAACGTCTTCAACCCGTCGTAGACGACGCCTGCCTGGCCGAGGGCCTCACTCCCCACTTCCGACGCCGAAGTTCCTGCCGCACTGAGCGCGTTGTCGATCAGTCCGACGGCCCATTCCGCGAGGTTCGGCAGCAATGCGACCACCACGGCGATCGCGTGCAGTCGCGGAACCGCTTGGAATGCCTGCGCACCGATCAGCAATCCGATGTACAGCAGAATCGGCACGATCGCAGGGATCGGCAGGAGGGTGGCGAGTAGACCGAAGAGACCCAGGAAACACATGAGCCCGATCGCGACACCCGCTGCCAGCGAGTACCCCGTACGGCCACCGGCGTCCTTCCATCCTGGATGGCCGATGTACACCGCAGGCGGGAACGGCGATCCGAATGCCGAACCGATGACCGCACCCATTCCGTCGGCGAGCAGCACACTGCGGAGGTTGTAGTTGTCCCCTGCGGCAGAGGCACTTTCAACATTGCTCATCGCCTCGGTGAAGTTGTAGACGCCGAGAGGAATCGCGGTCGCCAGCAGTGGCGCCAGATTGCCGAGCCCGTCGAGCAGGAGATCCAGGCGCAGGTCCGGCAAGCCGAGTGCGATGTTGCTCGCCGCCTCGGTGACGTCGGGCACCGACATGTATCCGCCGATCCATCCGATCGCTGTACCTACCAGAAGTGCCGCGAGACCTACTGGAATGTTGCCGGGCAGCTTCACATCGGTGAAGAAGCCGATGAGAATGATTGCCAGGACCGGCAATCCGATCCACGCCGCCTCCCACATCTGCGCAGCAGGGCGCATCGCGATGAAGGTGATAGAGATTCCGGCGAGGGTGCCGAGCATCGCCGCCCGCGGGGTGATCCTGCGAATGTACGGGCCGACGAACGCACCGATCATCACGATGATGCCGATCATGAACGCCCAAGCCAAGCCTGCAGCCCAGGCCTGCACAGCATCTCCGGTAGCGAGGTACACCGGCAGCATCACCACGAACACGACGATGAACATGTGCGGCACACTCGGGCCGTAGGGCAGCGCAGTGACGTCGGTTCGTCTCTCTCGCTTGGCCAGTCGTCGCGCGAGAATCATGTAGTAGAGGTTGCCCAGAATCAGGGCAACGCCGAGCGCCGGCAACACCGTTCCCAGCACATCGTTGGAGGAAATACCGACCACGGCAATACTGAGCGTCGTCAGGGTCAGAACGTTGACGAGGATATTGAAGCCGAGGCCGAAGAAGGCGTTGGTATCGCCTCTCGTCCACCACGGTAGGACAAAGGAGCTCGGCGCGGTCGAATCTTTGACTTCGGTGCTCATGTCAAATCCTGTTCGTGTGGAGTGCAGGTGATGGAGCGAGCTCACCGATTGCAGCAATGACCTCGTCGGACGGCGATGTCCAGCCGAAGATCCCGCCCTGCGCTGCGATCATGTCGAGGCCGACGCGCTGGAACTCGGGGAAATAGGAACCCACACAATCCGATACGACGAGGCACTCGTATCCCCGGTCGTTGGCTTCGCGGACAGTGGTGTGCACACACACCTCGGTGGTGACGCCGGTGACGAGGAGCGTCGTAATGCCGGCCATCTCGAGAATCTCGGCGAGATCCGTGGCGTAGAAGGCACCCTTTCCTGGCTTGTCGATGACGGTCTCACCGTCGATCGGCGCGAGTTCGTCGACGATGTCGTGTCCGTACTCTCCTCGAACAAGGATGCGCCCGAACGCACCTGGATCTCCGATGCGCTGCGAGGGCATACCTCTGTTGAGCTTGGCGGGTGGACAGTCCGAAAGGTCGGGCAGATGCCCTTCCCTGGTGTGGATCACCGGTACCCCGTGCTCACGCGCTGCAGCAATGAGCGCTGCCAGTGGCTCGATGACGTTGCGGAGCATGTCGACATCGTTTCCGAGGCTTTCCCCGAATCCACCCGGCAGCAGGAAGTCGCGCTGCATGTCGATGACGAGTAGCGCCGTCTTCCCGGCGGGGATGGTGAACGGGGTGGGCGACGCACCCGATACATACGATTCGTTCATGAGACCTCCTGTGCTGTCGGTGTACTGATCGACTGGGAGTACGCGCGCCAGCCGCCGAACTCGCTGATGTCCTCGACGGGAGATGACGACGCCCCGGTCTGCACTGCCGCGTCGCAGACATAACCGAGAGCCGTCGATCCGTCGGCCAGATGCACCCGTCCCAGAGCGAGCACAGCCGGCGTCCTGCCCGCGAGTACTGCCAGAGCGGCGGCGGGCAGGCGCCACCGCTCCACGTCTATTGCGCGTCCACCGTCGGGGACGCGAAGCAGTCCAGGCGTCGGGTCCTGCGCTCCGATGCGCAGCAGTCGATAGCTCGGCGCAGTGGAGGTGGCCTTCACCAGAGATCCGCCCAACTCGGTGAGTTGACCGTTGGCGCGTTCGCCGGCCAGGTGATGGCCGGCGACCACGATATCGACGGTGTCCCCGTCAGATGCGGCACGCGGTTCTCCCAGCAATCGAGCTGCGACCGCCAGGACGGTGTCGTCGGTCAGCGCAGGTCCGATCACCATCAGACTGAAAGGGCGTCCGTCGGCAGTGACGCCGGCGGGGACCGCAACGGCGTTGAGGTCCAACAGATTTCCGAAGTGGGTGTAATGCCCCAGCTTGGTGTTGCACCCGATTGGGTCCTGAAGAACCTCGGGCACCGTGAAAGTGGTTCCGATCGTGGGGACGATCATCACATCCATCGAGTTCCACAACCCTGAAACCTCACTGCGCAATTGCTGCAACCGCTGTAGTGCGCGGAACGCATCGATGGCTGTGTACTTGCGGCCTCCGAGCAGGATCTCGCGAACCACGGGGACGATGGAGTCCGGGTGCTCGGTGAGGAACTCGTCGAACTCGACGAGTCGCTCCGCGACCCACGGGCCCTGGTAGAGCAGAGATCCGGCGTCGAGAAATGGTGTGAGTGTCACTGCCGTGGTGGTGAAGCCCCGATCGGCAAGCGATGTGCGGACGGCGAGATGCGCATCCGCCATGACGTCGTCACCGAAGAAGTCGAGCTCACTCTCGTCGGGCAGCCCGATACGGATGTCGCGGCCGTCGTATTTCGGCCCCCGTCCTCGGGACCAACCGTCACGTGGATCGATGCCGCTGATGATGTCGAAGATCAGATCGAGGTCTGCCACGCAGGTTGCCATCAGGGTGATGCAGTCGAGGGACTTGCACGCGGGCACAAGGCCGACGGCGCTGATGAGCCCGCGCGAGGGCTTCCACCCGATGATCCCGTTGAGTGCAGCAGGCACTCGACCGGATCCGGCGGTATCGGTGGCCACGCAGAACGGGACCTGTCCCAGCGCCACTGCCAAGGCGGATCCGGAACTCGATCCGCCGGAGATCATGTCGTTGCCGTACACGCTGCGCGGAATTGTGTGCGGCGTGCGGGTCCCGTTGAGACCGGTCGCGAACTGGTCGAGGCTCGTCTTGCCGACGAACAGCGCACCGGCGTCGATCAGAGCCTGTACCGCAGGCGCGGTCGAGTCGGCGATGTATCCGTATTCGGGGCAGGCGAGCGTGGTCGGGAAGCCGGCCACGTCGATGCTGTCCTTGACGCCGAACGGGATGCCGTAGAGCGGCAGCTCCGAGGCTCCTTCGCGCGATTCGAGTTCGGCGGCCGCGCGGCGGAGTTCGTCTCGCCCGAGCACGGTTATCCAGGTGCCGTCGTCACCGCGTAGTTCGAGGGCATCGGCGAGCTTGTCGACGGTGCTCGTCGGTGAGCTCGACCCTGTTCGATACGAGGTGAGGAGCTCGGTGACGCTCGGGCCTGCTACTGGACCATTCATACCGTCGATTGTCGACAGTTTAACGTTACTGCAGGTGGACGGCGTGTTTCTAGTCTGTTAGCAAATGCTCTCGAGGTGGAGGTACGTGAGCTCGCCGTGCTCCTTCAGTGCTGCCGACGCTGTGGCCGCGTCGTTGGACTCCACTGCCTCGAGCAGGACGGCATGACGACGGATACCGTCGACCGGCTTCGCGATACGCGCCTCTTCCCGCAGGTTGCGGGCCATCGGCAACTGCAGTTTGAGCAGGATCGGCGCGTATGCGAGGTCCAGTTGGTGGCTGCCTGCCAGCCCGACGATGGCCTCGTGGAATCGCCGATGGGCGTCGTCCTTCTCGAGCGACTCGCCGCGTGCATCGGCCTCGCGCATGTCGTCGAGGGCCGAACGGGCAGCGCTGAACGGATCCCCGTGTGTCGTATCCAGCGGAAGAGCGCGCCTGATCGCATGCTGCTCGAGGACCTGGCGGAGCTCGAACAACTGCAGAATGTCGGCCGAGGACCACACTGTCACCCGGAACCCTCGACGCGGCAGATGCTCGACCAGGCCCTGCTGCGCGAGCAGCCTCAACGCCTCCCGCACCGGCGCCCTGCTGATACCGAGCCGGGCGCACAGCGTTTCCTCCACTACGCGAGACCCCGGCTCGAGCGCACCGCTGAGCACCTCGGAGCGGACCTGGCGAGTGGCCATCTCGACGAGACTCAGCGGCAGCGCAGCCTTGTTCGTCGGTGAGGTCATGTCCGCCAGTCTACGAACTCGACCGGGAGCAGTGCAGGAATGCTCCCTTTCGGCCGCGTCGGATCGGTGACCCGCGCATCTAGTGCGAGTGCAGCGGCTTGCCCGCGAGCGCGAGGTGGGCTTCACCGAATGCCTCGGACTGGGTGGGGTGAGCGTGGATCAGATGCGCGACCTCCTCCGGGTACGCGCCCCAGTTCACCACCAGTTGGGCCTCGCCGATGAGTTCGCCCACACGGGCCCCCACCATGTGGATGCCGACAACAGCGCCGCCCGCACGTACCAGCTTGACGCCACCGGATGTCCCGAGGATCTGGCTCTTGCCGTTGCCCGCCAGGTCGTAGACGGTGGTGTCCACATCGCCGTACTGCTCGACGGCCTGCGCCTCGGTGAGACCGACGGATGCTACTTCCGGATTGCTGTACGTCACGCGGGGGACTGCGGAATCGGGTACCGATTTCGGGGCCAGCCCCGCAATCTGCTCGGCGACGAAAATGCCCTGCTGAAATCCTCTGTGCGCCAGTTGGGGTCCGCGCACAATGTCGCCGACGGCGTACACGCCGGGCTCGCTGGTCTGCAGTACCGAATCGACCTCGACGAAACCTTCATCCAGGACAACGCCTCCGAGGTTCTCGACGTTGGGACCTCGGCCCACCGCCACGAGCAGCACATCCGCGTCGAGCGTCTCACCGGATGCGAGCGTCACGCTCACCCCATCGCGTGCTTCCTTCACACCGGTGAACGGTGACGATGTCTTGGCGGTGATACCGCGCTTGCGGAAACCGCGGGTCAGCTGCCTCGAGGACCATTCGTCCTCGCCGGCCACGAGCCTCGGCAGTGCCTCGACGATCGTCACGTCGACGCCGAACGAGGCCCACACACTGGCGAATTCGACGCCGATCACACCGCCACCGAGCACGATCGCCCGCGTGGGCACAGTGTCGAGCGTCAACGCCCGGTCGCTGGTGAACACGCGCGGGCCCAGCTCGATCCCCGGCAGCACCTTCGCAGACGAACCGGTTGCGAATACCACGGATCTGCCGGTGATGCGGCGTCCATCCACCTCCACGGTCCTGTCGCCGGTGTACGTACCGGTGCCGCTGATCAATTCGATCTTGTGCGCGGCAACGAGCCCTTGCAGACCCTTGTACAACTTGGCGACGACGCCATCCTTGTAGGAGTGCACGCCGGCCATGTCGATACCGTCGAAGCTGCTTCGCACCCCCACCTCCTCGCTGTCGCGCGCGGTGTCGGCGACCTCGGCGCAATACAGCAGTGCCTTCGTCGGGATGCAACCGCGATGCAGGCAGGTGCCGCCGACCTTGTCCTTCTCGATCAGCGTCACCGACATGCCGAGTTGCGACGCACGGAAGGCGCACGCGTAGCCGCCCGATCCGCCGCCCAGGATGACGACGTCGGGTATTGCGCTCATGCCAGTGCGATCAGATTGAGCGGATCCGAGAGGATCGAGGCGATATCTGCGAGGAAGCGCGAGCCCTGTTCACCGTCGACGAGGCGATGATCGAACGACAGGCTCAGCGTCGTCAGCGATCGCAGCGCAATCTCACCCTCGAACTCCCAGGGTTGACGACGGATCGCGCCGAAGCACAGGATCGCCGCCTCCCCCGGGTTGAGAATCGGGGTCCCCGAATCCACCCCGAAGACACCGACATTGGTGATGGTGATGGTTCCGTCGACGAGATCGGCCTGTCCGGTCTTTCCTTCCTTGGCCGTCTCGGTCAGTTCGCCGAGAGCCCGCGCGAGATCCCGCAGACCGAGCGTGTGCGCATCCTTGATATTGGGCACCATCAGGCCCCGCGGCGTCGCGGCAGCGATACCGAGATTGACGTACCCCTTGGTCACGATCTCTTGATTCTCCTCGTCCCATTCCGAGTTCAGGCTCGGATTGGACCGCAGCGCAACAACGAGGGCCTTCGCGACGAGCGCCAACGGCGTCAGCTTGATATCGCGGAAGTGCTTCGTGCCGCGCAGCCTGTCGAGCAGTTCGACGGTCGGCGTCACGTCGACGGTGATGAACTCGGTGACGTGCGGGGCTGTGAACGCACTCGACACCACCGCCGCGGCTGTGTGCTTCCGGACGCCCTTGATCGGTGTGCGGGTTTCGTCTCGAGCGGTTTCGACCAGGACGGGTTCATGGCGATCGGACAGGTACGCCGCGATGTCCTCGCGGGTCACCTCGCCGCGGGGCCCCGTGGCCGGCACATCGGCCAGATCGATACCTTCCTGCCGTGCGATATACCGCACCGGCGGGGAGGCCAGTGGTTTCGAACTCTCGACACGGGTGTGCTCCGGCTCGGACACCTTCCTGTTCCCGCGCCGGCTGCGCCCCTCCCCGGCGACGCCGTAGCCGACGAGGACAGGTACCCGCTCCTCCTCCTGTGCAGGTTCCTCGGCAACCGGACCGCTGCCGTCGCCGTCGGAGATATCGATGATGGGCGTTCCGACCTCGACGGTGGTGCCCGCTTCGGCGCGCAGCGCGGTGACTGTCCCGGCGTAGGGCGAGGGCAGCTCGACGGAGGCCTTGGCTGTTTCGACCTCGGCGATCACCTGGTTGAGTTCGACGGTATCGCCGACCTCGACGAGCCACGTGACCAGTTCGGCCTCGGTGAGTCCCTCACCGAGATCGGGCAGCCGGAAGCTCTGTGTCATGTCAGGCAGGTCCAATCAGGGTGCGGTCGACTGCGTCGAGAATCCGGTCGGCGTCGGGGAGGAAGTACTCCTCGAGTTTGGCGGGCGGATAGGGAACGGTGAACCCACCGACCCGCTGAACCGGTGCCTCCAAGCTGTAGAAGCACTGATCCTGCACACGTGCAGCGATTTCCGCACCGATGCCCATGAAGGTGGCGGCCTCGTGGGTGATGACGAGCCGGCCCGTCTTGCGCACCGACGCTGCGATGGTGTCCATGTCCAGCGGCGAGAGCGAGCGCAGATCGATCACCTCGAGCGAGCGCCCCTCCCCCGCTGCGATATCCGCGGCCTGCAGCGCCGTCGCCACCAAGGGCCCGTAGGCGAGGACGGTCGCGTCGACTCCCTCGCGGAGGACGCGCGCGCGATGCAGCGGGTAGGCGTCCTCGATCGAGGCGGTGACGTCGACATCGCCCTTCTGCCAGTAGCGGCGCTTCGGCTCGAAGAACAGCACCGGGTCGTCCGAGGCGATTGCCTGACGCAACATCATGTTGGCGTCAGCGGCATTGCTGCAGCTGACCACGCGCAAACCGGCCGTCTGAGCGAAGTAGCCCTCGGGTGATTCCGAATGATGTTCGACGGCACCGATTCCGCCGCCGTAGGGCACGCGGATGGTGATGGGCATCTTCACGTTGCCGCCCGTACGGTAGTGCAGCTTGGCTACCTGCGAGACGATCTGGTCGAACGCCGGGTAGATGAAACCGTCGAACTGGATCTCTACCACGGGCCGGTAGCCGCGCATCGCGAGTCCGACTGCCGTACCGACGATTCCGGACTCGGCCAGCGGAGTGTCGATGACTCGGTTCGGGCCGAAGTCCTTCTGCAATCCGTCGGTGATGCGAAAGACTCCGCCGAGCTTGCCGATGTCCTCGCCGAGAAGCACGACCTTCGCGTCGTCCTCCATCGCGCGGCGCAGTCCGGCGTTGAGCGCCTTGCCCATAGGAAGGGCAGCGGGTGCAGCAAGCGTCGCGGTCATGACTGAACTCCTTCGAATCCGGCGCGATACGCGGCGTACGCCTCGCGCTCCTCGTCGATCAGCGGATGCGGGTCCGCGTAGACGTTGTCGAACAGCGACATCGGGGCCGGCTCTACCGTCCCGAGGCAGCCGCGGCGCAGGTCGGCGGCAGTGTCATCGGCGCGCTCGGCCACACGGCGCCGCAGGGTCTCGTCCATAACGCCCTCGCGTTCGAGCAGTCGCTCGATGCGGTCGATGGGGTCTTTCGCTCGCCACTCGTCGTCGAGTCCGGCGGGCCGGTACCGCGTCGGATCGTCCGAGGTGGTGTGTGGGCCCATTCGGTAGGTGACCGCCTCGATCAGCGTCGGTCCGCTGCCCTCCCGCGCTCGCGCCAGGGCGGTCCTGGTCGCCGCCAGCACCGCGAGCACATCATTGCCGTCCACCCGCAGCGCCGGGACGCCGAATCCGCGCCCGCGCTCGGCGATGGACGTATGCGTCTGCAGCGTGACCGGTTCGGAGATGGCCCACTGATTGTTCTGGCAGAAGAACACCACGGGGGCTTCGAAACTCGCTGCGAAGCCGAATGCTTCGGAGATATCGCCCTGGCTGGTCGCGCCATCACCGAAGTAGGTGATGACCGCACCTTCCACGCCGTCGAACTTCATCCCGAGGCCGTACCCGGTGGCGTGCAGGGCCTGGGAGCCGACGATGATCGCCGGTGTCGTCATGTTGTATCGGTACGGGTCCCAGCCGGATTGCGTCGATCCGCGCCAGAACCGAAGCATCTGCGTCGGATCCACGCCGCGGCAGTACGCGACGCCGTGTTCGCGATAGCTGCCGAAGACGAAATCGTCACTGCGCAGCGCTCGCGCGGATCCGACCTGAGCTGCCTCCTGCCCGAGCAGCGGCGCCCACAGTCCCAGTTCACCCTGCCGCTGCAGCGCGGTGGCCTCCGCGTCGATACGCCGCACGACGACGAGGTCCTCGTACAGATCGCACAGCTTGTCGGTGCTGATGTCGGCGACGGACTCGCTGAACTCGGACGGTTCGCTGCGCGCGCCGTCAGGAGCGACGATCTGAATGAGTTCGTCGCCGGTGGTGAAGTAGGCGGTGTTCATGGCGGCCTCCGTGACGGTTGCACTGTTACCTAGAACACAACCAATAATCGTCAGGAGGCGCAATAGAAGGGTTCAGAAGTGAGCAATATGCACGGTTCGCGGTTACGAAATGATGCTCGAGTTGTGCGCATTGAGTGCTCCGCATCAGCTCAGCAGCGCCAACTCGAAGGGAGCGCGTGGCATCAGCTGAGTTGATAGAACCTGGCACGTCGGTCGGATCCCGCAGGCGCGTCCGCCGCCGATACCAACCCGCGTGCCATTAGGTCACCGAGCGCCTTGGATACATGATCGGGCCTGACCTCGAACCCCTCACCTTCGACGAATTCTCTTATGGCCGATGGCGTGTTCGCGCCGCGACGAAGTAGGTGCAAGGTCAGGTCCGACACCGTTGCAAGGATCGTCTTCGACCCACGTTCGCCGGATGCATGGCCGATACCGGTCAAGTACGACGAAATAATCTCGTCCGCGCCCCACATTGCTCCGGCAAGAAAGATCCGCCCGTGTTGTCCGCGCAGTATCTCGGCAGGCTTAAGTTCATCGACGTCTTTGCACGTCTCCAACTGTTCTCGAAGCGATGCAACTTCCGCTTGCAGTGTCCGCAATTCAGCGGACGACGAAGCAGCCAACGACCTACCCACATCGTTGACCACACCGGTCGCCGGACGGAGATCAGGTTTTTCTCCTGCGATCTTCCTACCGAGAGAGCGCAGAACACCCACCGTTGCCTTGGTCGCCATCCGGACAGCCTTCCAGATCCTGAGCTGTGACGCAACTATTGGCAATATTATTCAGAGCGGACTTCCAACCATTCTGTAGTGCGCGAGACTGCGTCGAAGACCCACAGTCCCCGACCCGAAGTCCTGTTGAATCCCTCTGGCGGGAGAGAGACGACGGACGGAGGCACTTCGTACGGCCCACTGAATGCAGCTTCCACTCGTGTCGGGTCCTGCGGCCTGTCCTCAACAGCGTCGTTGGTCCACACAGCCGGTCCGACCGCAACGGCGACAAACGCCTGGCTGCGAATACTCAACGAAGTGGCTTGGCCGATGATAGTCGCCGTTCTTTCCGAAAATGCCGGCACGAGGAGCAGGTTGACACCGCAGCGGCTGAGCAGATCAACCAAGTCCGGGGACATAGCGTCCCTACAGATCAGGACCGCAATCGTCCACTCCTCTGACCGGATGATTCGAACCGAACCGACAGGCTCGATTCCTTCCATGTGTCCGGACATCTCTGCAGCGAACACTTTGCCCTGACTGGACCCGTAACCACCTGCCACCATCAGCCACGCATGGTTCTCGATGCGGTCGCTCCCGTGTCCATCATGGACTTCGCTTGTACCGGCGACGATCAAGCTCGGCGGCGCGACAGCCAAGTCGTCAACTGATCGCTGTAACTCATTGCGGTGTTTGCTGTGCAAGGAGTACTCGGGCAACACCAGCACATCGACTCCCGAGTCGGCCGAGTGGCGAACGATCTCCACCAACCGCCGGTGTTGCCGATCCGGATCAGAAGGGCCGCAGTTCCGAACTTTCCCATTCGGACCTTCCTGGATGTCGTACTCGGACAAGCTCATGTTCGGCTGAGCCGCTGCGATTTTAAGCTGCTCAGTCTCACTCAGGGGAGCGAGATGGTGCCAGTGTTCGTAGTCGATGACTAGCCCGTAGGCCGTTGTCCGCCTGTCCCCCAGCCCAAGATGTTCGGTGCAATCCAGTGCTCGCGATGGCAATTTGGACGGTTTGGTGTTGGCCGAATGCCCGCCGATGAATCGCTTGGGGTTGTACCGCGCAACGGGGTATACGCGGTCACGTGCAACGTCTACATGGATTTCGGCACGAAACCATTCCTCGAACGTGTTCGAAAACTCTGCGTCGACCGTGCACGCGATCGCGTGAGCGGCGATTGCCTCGACTGCATTCTCGTACGAGCTATTCGACCAAACATCGAGGTGTCGCGGTAGCCCAGCACTCAGCCGAACAATAGTTGCAGCATCGATAAAAGTACTGTTCCGGTCACAGTCAGGACCGGACAACAACGCATAGACATCGGCCTGTACGGCCAGTCGAAAGTCCTCGAACTGCGGCTCCGCCGCCAATAGTTTCCATACTTCTGCGCTGGGACTGTGTCCGACAGCCCAGCGGAGAAGACTCTGAACCAACGCCAACCACGTGCGCTCATCGACGTCGGTGTCTCGGAAGTATTCGAGGAGATCGACGAGACTACGGAAACCAACTGGATCGTCAGGCGCATTCACGAACCCACCGTAGTCATCGGCACCGTCAAAAACCGTCGTTTCAGATGCACGTCGAGCTTTGCCTCGGCGTCCCCGCGGCGCCGACAGCGTCTCCCCAGTTTGACCCCGTCAGCAGTGTTCGCCGTTAGGTACGTCCCGCAAGCCGCATGAATGGGCCACCACAACGGCTAGACGGCTTGAATGCGCCATTCATGCCAACGCGACCGGGCCAACGCGACCGGGCCAACGCGACCGGGCCAACGGGACCGGGCCTACGCTCCCAGCCCGGCTCCCGCCCGATTCACCACGATGCGCGGGACCACAGCACGCGAGGACAGCGCAAGGATGCTCGACGCGAGCTCGACGATGTCGGCGACCCGGATCATCGTTTCGGCCGGGATCGTGTCCTTCGTCCAGTCGCTCATATCGGTGTCCACGTAGCCGGGAGCGATGGACGTGCCGCAGATACCGTTGCCGCTCTCCTCTGCATTGAGGGTGTCGATCAGCGACAGCATCGCAGCCTTCGTTGCTCCATAGACGGCGAGTCCGGCCTCGGAATAGACCCCGGCCATCGACGCGAGCGCGATAACCTTGGCCCCGCCCTCCGGATTGTTCTCCACCGCTGTGCGCAACAGCGGTATCGAGCCCTGTAGCAGCGCAAACGGGGCGCGGAAGTTGACGTCCAGCGTCTTGTCGAAGCGGCGCATCGGATAGTCGGCGATCGAACCTGCGGTCCCGACGCCGGCGTTGAGCACCAGTGCGTCCATCGACCCGTATCTCGACTTGTGCGCATCGATGATGCGGTCGGCCGCGGCTCGGTCCGCAAGATCGGCAGCGACGGTGACCACCTCGGGTGCTCCGGCGGCTTTCAGCGTCGGAGCAACGGCATCCAATGTCGCCGCATCGCGCGCGGTGACGGTCAACGCATAGCCCAATTCCGCTAGGCGGGTGGCGATTCCGAGACCGATGCCGCGGGAGCCGCCGGTCACCAGTGCAGACTTCGAGGTTGTCATTGCTTGCCTTCCAGTGCGCGCAGACCAGCTGCCATGAACTCGTGTGTGGCCTCGGCAGCGGTCGAGGCTCCCGAGCCGGTATCGGACCCGGCGAGGGCGCGGTAGGTGATGCCCTCGCCGATGACTCCGAGTTTGAAGTTCGCCAACGCGATGTAGAAGTTCCAGTCCGACAACGCAGTTCCGGATCGACGACTGTACTGCTCGGCCAGATCGTCGGCCGAGGGGTATCGACTGCTCGTCCATGCCGCACTGACGCCCAACACGTCGTCGAAGATCGGTTGCCGGTACACGCACATGAGCGCCACGTCCGTGAGCGGATCGCCGAGGGTGGACATCTCCCAGTCAACTACGGCCGCAATCGAACCGGGATCGTCGGCCCTCAGGATCACGTTGTCGACGCGATAATCACCGTGCACGATCGAGGACGCGGACCGCGACGGGATGTTCGCGGCGAGCTTCTCGCGCAACTTCTCCACATCTGGCAACTCACGCGTCTTCACCCGTTCCCATTGCCGCGACCAGGTCTTGACCTGACGGCCGACGAATCCGTCGGGCTTGCCGAATGATCCGAGCCCGACGGCCTCGTAGTCGACATCGTGCAGTGCCGCGAGGACTCGGATGAGCTCAGCGGTGTTGGCGGTGATCTGCTCGTCGGACAGGCTTTCGAGGTCGGTTCTGGTCCGAATCACTCGGCCGGGATCGAATCCGACAACCGTCATCGGTGCGCCCAGCACAGTCCCCTCGGCATCGAAGGCGACGGTCTCGGCAACCGGGACCGCCGTCGACTGCAGTGCACTCGTCACCGCCCACTCGCGGGCCATGTCGTGCGCCGACGGCGTCAGCCCGCTGGTCGGGGGCCGTCGAACGACCCACGCGGACTTGTCGTCGTAGGCCTTGAACGTCAGATTGGAACGACCGCCGCTGATGAGTTCGACGCGCAGGTCTCCGACGAGTTCGATGCCGCTCTCGCGCAGGAACTGCGCCAGCGCCGGGGTGTTCATTCCCGGTAGATTCTTCACTGTGCCGCCTTCTTCGCCGCGCCGACAACACGTTTGGCGATGGCCCACCGGTGCACCTCGGAGGGGCCGTCGTACACCCGGAACGGACGCACTTCGCGGGACAGGCGCGCCAGCGGGAGGTCGTCGGAGACGCCGAGACCACCGCACATCTGGATGCTGCGATCTACGATGCGGAACACGGCCTCGGCCGCGTAGGTCTTGGCGATGGAGGTCTCATTGCTCGCGTGCGAGCCCTGATCGAGTGCGAAGCACGCTTGAATCAGCAGGGCGCGGGTTGCCGCGATGTCGATCTCGTTGTCGGCGACCATCTTCTGGACCATTCCGAGATCGCCGAGCTTGGAGCCGAAACCCTCACGCTGCGCGACCTGTGCGACGGCGATGTCGTGCCCGCGCCGCGCAGCCCCGAGCCACCGCATGACGTGGGTCATCCTGGCGGGGCCGAGGCGAACCTGCGCGTAGGCGAAGCCCTCGTCGACGGCTCCGAGCACGTTCTCGTCCGGAACGAAGACGTTGTCGAAAAACACTTCGCAGTGTCCACCGATCATCGCTTTGTCGAGTGTGCCGATGTGTCGGCCGACCTTGATGCCCTTGGTGTCGGCCGGGGCGAGGAACATCGTCGCCCCGCCGCGCATTCCCGGCTTGCCGGAGGTGCGGGCCATGATGATGAAGAAGCCTGCACCGTCGGCGCCGGTGATGAACCATTTGTGCCCGTCGATCTTCCAGCCACCGTCGACCTTGACCGCCGCGGTGGTCAGTGCGGACGGATCGGACCCGGCACCCGGCGCGGGCTCGGTCATCGCGAACGCGGATCGAACATCGCCCGCGGCGAGCGGGGCGAGAAACTGCTGCTTCTGCGCATCGGAGGCGATGTGGGCGAGCATGTGCACATTGCCCTCGTCGGGGGCGCCGATGTTGAGCGCCGGCGGACCGAACAGCGAGTAGCCGCCCTCCTCGAAGAGCGGGGCACGGTCGCACATGTTCAGGCCCGCGCCGCCGTATTCGATTGGTGCGTGCGGGGCGAATACGCCCGCATCCTTGGCGGCCCGCTGCATCCGAACGCGCAGCTCGTCGCCGCCGGCGTCCTCGACGTTGCCGTGGAACTCGTCCTCGATCGGGAGAATCTCGGTGCGCACGAACGTCCGCGTCTTCTCGATCAGCGCCTCGACTTCGGGCGAATAGGTCAGATCAATCGGCACAGGAGCGCTCCTTGGACTTCTCGGGACCGAGCGATCGATCGGTCGGTGGTGAGAAGACTGACACGTTCGTGCTCGCTCAGTCAAGAGTCAACTACTCGGCGGCAGCGCGTCGAGCAGTGCAGCCTGCGCCGCCAACAGCTTGATGCGCGCACGCTCCACGCTGCACCACTCGATCCGATCGAGCTCCGGGAACGATTGCTTCTTCCCAGACCGCGGTGGCCACTCCATCTCGAAGGTATTGCTCACTGCGCCGTCGACCTCGATATCTGCCTCGACCGCGAACACCGTCACCACTTTGCCGCCGCGCTGGCGAATCACGGGCAGGGCCACGGCCTCGCCGTCGGGTAGCTCGAGTCCGGTTTCCTCCCGGAACTCTCGCCGCGCCGCGACCAGGGGATCCTCGTCGGTGTACTCGCCTTTGATCACCGACCACACCCCGTCGTCCTTGCGCGCCCAGAACGGCCCGCCGGGGTGCCCGATCAACACCTCCACCACCCCGTCGCGAAATCGGTACGGCAGCAGGCCGGCGCTGTGTTTCGGCATTGTTCGATTGCACCACTGCCGGGCCGGGTCGCACCCGACGCCGCGCAGGCGAATCGGCGACCTATGTACGGTGTAAGACGACCTGACCTGAAAAAATCGATGGAAAGGACCTGTATGCCGCAGCCCGCACGCCTGGAGAAGAATCCGGAAAAGGGCTACGTAGCACTGTTGGGCTGGAGCCTGGCAGCGGTGGAAGCTTTGGACAAGTTCGACCGTCGGTACCTGGTCGTCGCTCCGGAGTGGGCCGAGCAGTACTGCACCGAAAACAACATCCCGTTCCTGCCATGGAACTTCGAACGACTCAACGACCGGTCCCTCGAGATCGCCGAGACGCTGCAGGACAAGGGCGTCGACGTCGCGATCCCGCTGTACGAGGAGACGGTGGAGTGGGCCGGCGCAATCAACTCGGTGCTGCTCGGTAACCCGCGGTTGTTCGGTCAAGCCATGCTCCTGCGCGACAAGGCGCTGATGAAGCGACGCGCGCAGCTCGGCGGTATCCGTGTCGGCATCTTCGAAGAAGCCCACGACCGCGAGGACGTCATCCGGTTCCTGCGGCGCGTCAATCAAACGCTGCTCAAGCTCGACGGCGACCCCAACGACCCCATCCACCTCAAGGCCTTCGACAAGGCCGGATGCCTCGGGCACCGCGTCATTCGCACGCCGGACGAGGTCGACTCCATCCCCGACGACGAGTTCCCGGTGCTGATGGAATCGCACCTCGACGGTTGGGAATTCGCTGTCGAGGCGTGGATTCACAAGGGCAAGATCAAGTTCCTCAACATCTCGGAGTACGTCACGCTCGGATACTCGGTGTTCGTGCCCGCGACACCGGAACTCGAGAAATACCGTCCGGCGATCACCGCGCAGATCGAGAAGCTCATCAAGGCCTTCGACATCGAGTTCGGGTTCATCCACCCGGAGTACTTCGTCACGAGCGACGGCGAAATGTACTTCGGCGAGGTGGCGTACCGGCCACCGGGCTTCAAGGTCTTCGAGCTGCTCGAGCGCGCCTACGGCTTCAACGCCTACCAGGGGCTCGTGCTGGCGTTCGACCCGAAGACCACCGAGGAAGAGATCGACGCGTTCTTCCCCCGCGAGGTCGTCGACGCCCACGGCACCGCCGGATGCTTCGGCGTCTACCCCCGCCGACGCGTGGTGAGCAACCTCGAGATCCCCGAGGAAACCGCCGACCACGACTACTACGAGACCAACGACCTCGCAGCGCCGTTGGAGGAGACCGTCACCAAGCGCACCGCATTCGGTACGCACTGGGGTCTGCTGTACTTCTTCGGCGAGGACCCTTACGTCATGCGTGACCTGCTCAAGCGTCAGGAAGAACTGGACTTCTACGTGTGAGGCAAAACCTCGGGAACGGACTCAGTGAGGTGTCGCAGACGATGAACTCCGACGAACCCGCCGAGCGCGGGCAAGAGATCGACCCTGCGCTGCAGACACGACTGGCCCAGCTCGACAATGCAGCCGAGTCGATGGCGGCTGCGCCGGACTTCTCCAAGAACACGAAGTTGCGACGCGTCATCGACTCGCTGCAGCGAGTGCTGATGCAGCCAGGAGGGTTCGCTGCGGTGCGCAAACGCGCCGCAGCACTGGAGGCCGCCGGGTTGTTCCTGGGTTCGGACTGGGCGCATCCGGACATTCTCGTCCCCTCGTTCGTCGGGACGAGTCTGCGCAGCGGCAACGTCGACACCGTTGTTCTCGAGGCAACCAGCGAGCTCAGGATGCTCGCGATCATCGCCGGTGAGTACGAGCATCCGGCCCTGAGCGCCGAGGACGCGAGGCGATTCCTGTCGCAGGTACTGGCGATGAACCTCGAGGTTCTGTTCTCGCCGCCGTCCGAGGCCGAACGCGTTCGGCTCGGTCGAATGGCACATCTCGTTCGCGATCTCTTCAGCTATATCGCCGAGGAGATCGGGTACGACAGCGTGCTCGACGAGCTCGGCGAAGAGATCTGGCGCGTACTGCGTCAGCGTCCCATCCAGGTCGACCACGTCAAGGCCATCGTCACTCGGATCGCCGTGTACCGCGGTGATCCGAATGTCGACCTCGGCGCATCCGGGCAGGGCCTCGATCGACTGATCTCCGCCCTGTTCGGCCCCACCGAGGCCTGCCGGGAGGACCCCGGCGTCGAGGTCTACCGCTCCAGACTCGAGGTCATGGATGCCGAGGACCTCGAGTTCGAGGCCCGCGGATTCGCCCGCGCGATGCACGACACCGGCCTGGTCTCGCCGTACCACGCGACGTTGGCGCGCTTCCTCATCGACAACAATCCGTACCTGCTCGGCGAAGCGCTCGGCGTATCGGAAACCGGTCGGACCTGCCTACAGCGCTATCCGGAGCTGGTGCACAGTCTCGTCACCGCGGCCGTGCACCCGGAAGCAGCGCAGTGCCTGTACGGCATCGCACTTCTGCTCGATCGCGGAGTTCTGCATCAGCCGCCCATCGTCCCGTCGCTGTGGCGTCAGATGCACCTGAAACTCGAACCCGGAGTGCGGCAGCGGCTCATCGATCTGTTCGGGCCGACGCCCCAGCCGGAAGCTCGGCTGCTCGGCGGGTTGATCTCGATGCTGGGCCAGCCGCTCGGCGTCGGACAGGGCGACAATCCCACCTGCCAGTCGGCGCGAGCGCTGTCCATGTGGTCGTACAACGACCCGGACTACCTGCTGCAGATGGTCGTCTGGGCGGCCCGAGACGACGAGATCGTGATGCACTTCGAAGGTCAGCCGATCTCATCCAAGGACAGTGCAAGCGGCGTCGCGACAGCCTCGCCGATCGACCTCGACCCCGTCTCGCAGCTGCTCGTTCCCCACCTCGACCGGATCTATGCCGAGATGGGTCGCCGTTGCGCGGATCGTCCCGGGGATCCGCACCGCTGGGTCAATCCCGAGTTTCACGGGTGGTGGTCGGCGCGCGGATTCCACATCAACGTCGATGTAGCGACCGGAAACCTGATCGACCTCGACGACTTCATCCGGCAATTCCACTCGTCGTACCACCCCGCGTACAACGGTGGCCAGCCACTGATCCACCCGCAGCCGGCCGGCATCGCCGTCACCGACAGCGCAGCCCGCTACATCGGTTGGCATGCCATCACCATCCTGCGTGTCGCCCCGGACCCGGACGGCGTCATGCGAGTGTTCTTCTTCAACCCCAACAACGACAGCGGTCAGGACTGGGGCGACGGAGTCGTCGTCGGAACCGCAGGAAACGGCGAAAAGGCCGGCGAAGGTTCACTGCCGTTCGAACAGTTTGCTTCTCGTCTCTACATTTTCCACACCGATCCGCTCGAGAACGGCGAACCGGAGAAGGTGCCGACCGCCGCGGTCGACAGCGTCATCGGGTACATCGAACGCAGCTGGGGCACTGGGCGCTTGCCCGACGGGACCGCCCAAACCAGCAACTGACGCAGGCCGACGCGGCCGGGTGTGGCGAACGGGCACCCGGCCGCGCTACTGCGGGTGCCGGAGACGACGCACGGCGCCAACGCTGATCGCGAACGCAGCGCACCCCGTCACTGCCGGCACCACCGGTCCCAGTGCGGGCGCGACCAGAATCGCGAGAGCACCGACGAACGCCCCGATCACCAGGGCCACGATCGCACCCATCCGCAGCACCAGGTAGCGGTGATCACCGCGAGCGAGATCGTCGACGATGTTGACGAGCGTTCCCGTCACGAAGGTCGTCGACAACCCACCACCCACCGTCGAGGTGCGCGCAACCACCGTCTGCAGCGCCATCGCAGCGGCGGACAGCGAAATGAGCCCCCCGACCAGGACAGTGTCGGTCGGGCCGCCCAGAGTCCACCACCCTGCCACCGCCGCGCACTGCATCGACGCAGCCACCCCGAGCATCCACATGGTCGTGCGCGCCGCAGAAGCACCGTCGCGGTACGCACTCCGGAATCCGGCGAACAGCACCGCGAAGAACACTGCGATCGCCACCGACGCCCCGATGAGCGTATGAACATAATCCTCGCGACCCACAAGCCCGACGAGCACAAGATTGCCCGTCATGTTGGCGGTGAAAATGCCACCCAACGCCAGGAACGCGAACGCATCGGTTGCACCCGCGCCGAACGACAGAAACAGCAACATCGATCGAGACCGTAAGTGCGCTGCCATTGCACGAATGCTAGTAGGACATGCCTGAAGTCAGAGACGGCGGCCGAACACCGCAGTAGCCGTCGACCAAGCCAAAGAAAGAAGGTCTCGCACCGCTCCGAGCGAAGCAGCCGTCGACCACACCGTCGTGATTCCCGACGCCGGGAGCGCATGTCCGTCGAACCGGTCCTGGAGCCAGTCCAGGGTGAGCGGCATCGCCAGTGGATGCAACGTCAGGTGTTCACTGAGCCGGTCCCGCAGGTAGGTCACGTGCACACCGTGGTCGAGGTACCGATCGACCTGACCGTCGACGTCGTCCACCGCGATGATCTGATCGTGCACGGCTTGCACGACGAGCATCGGCACCGACGGCGAGGTGCGGCCCGGCTGGATGGCCTCGAACACTTCCAGGATTTCGGGCTTGGCCAGCAAGTCGGCCAAGGGAAGGTCGATGTACTTGTCCAGGTCGTGATAGGCGAGCTTCTTCACCGCAGCGACCGTGGTGAGATCGTCCACCGAGTCGAGCAATGCCAGACCCTCGGCATTGACGTGCTCCCGCACGATTCGGTCGAGTTCGGGATATGCGCGGCGCAGCCCCCCGACGACGAGCGTGGGGAGCCCGGCATGCAGCGTGGCGTTTAGTCGTATGAACGCCGATGCCGGATCCCCGACGGGCGATCCCAGGGCCGCTCCGACGATGCGGAGTTCGGGCGCGTACTCGGGCGCCATCTCGGCCGCCCACGAGGTAGCCAGCCCACCACCGGAGTACCCCCACAGTCCGACGGACGTGTCGATTCTCAAGTCGAGGGGTGCGAAGTCCAGCGCGGCCCTGACCGCGTCCAGTGTGAAGAAGCCCGGCTCGCGCGGGGCGCCCCAGCGGCCGTCGGGGCCCTCGTGGTCGGGCAGGGACACCACCCATCCACGACGCAGGGCGTGCAGAACGATCGCGAACTCGAACTGAGGCACCGCGCCCCAGGCTTTCGCGCCTCGCTGCAGCGCATACGAGGGGAAACAGCGCTCCGATACCGCGTCGATCGCGCACTGATAGGACAGCAGTGGCTGATCGGGGTCGACTGCCCCCTGCTGCCGCAGGATCGTGGTGACGGTCACCTGCGGCTGGTCGTCGAGATCGGTGGTTCGGTAGAGCAACTGCCAGGCATCGACCTGCTGGGCGATGGTGCCGAACAGTGCAACCTCGACCTCGCGGTGACGGAGCACGGTGCCGGGCTCGGCCGACTCGAAGCCTTCGGGTGCCGCGAAGAACGGGTCCTGAGCTGGGAGGACTGCGCGATCTGGCCTGGGCCACAGTTCGGCTCGCCACGCTGCACTGCCCGTGTCTCTGTCGACGCTCATGTACCCACGCACCCCCTGTTGACAGACTCGAGTACACGAGTCTTCAAGTCACAGTAACGCGAAGTCGACCGAAAACCAGCACGCTGACCGGAAATCAGCGCTGTCCACCCTCCGGTGGTTGGCCGCCGCCTGGTCCGCCCGACGGTGGGGCGGCGGCAGTGTTCGCCGACTTCTCGGCCACGCCGATCGTGATGGAGAGCGCCATCGCGGTGTCTGGGGTCCCGCTCACCGTGGCCAGTTCGGCGTCCCAGCCGTCCCCGAACACGTTGTCCGATTCGAGGGACACCTGGGCCAGGTTCGAGATGCTGCGGGAATACCCGGAGTCGTAGTCGAATACCGTCGTGCACGCGTCCTGCGGAATGGCTATCTGCGAGGTCAAACGAGCGTTCTCACCTGCGACTGCTGCTTCGAGCGAGTCGAAGACCTCGAAGTGAATGTGCGGCCAGCGGCCCGCGTAGCAAGCCGGAAAGATCGAGGTGAAGGACACCGTGCCCGTTGCGTCCGCGACCTGGACTCCGCGTAGATAGTTCTGATCAGCAACCGACTCGCTGTAGAGCGAGTATTCGCCGTCCCGGTCGCAATGCCACAGATAGACCGCCATGCCCACGCCGGGCGAGCATTCGGCGGCGAGATCCTGCAGAGTCAGCTCGATCGTGGTCGGCACACCCTCCGCTGTTCCGGTGTACGACCCGAAACTGCTCGTGATGTCCTGACGGACGATGCCCGATTCGATCAGCACGTTCGGACCGTTGCTGCCGTCGCCGGGGTACGGCCCCGCTGTCTCCTGCGGCGCAGCCGCCACACACGAGGCCGCGTCCGTCGTGGCCTCGGCGGCGGACGCCGTCGTCTCCGCTGCAGAAGTGCTCGTCGATGTGCCGGTGGCACATGCTGCCAGCGCAGAGGTCCCCGCGGCCGCACCGAAGAACATCAGTGCTTTGCGCCGCGAAACCAGCGTCTTCAAGTCGTATCCGAGCCCGCGATCGTGCTCGTGAACTTCATGGTCGGTGTTGCGCGTCATCTTGACCTCCAGGGCGTCTGTTGCTGATGACACCATCTGAACAACCCAAACTTCCGCCAGCCTGGACGGTGGCTGTGTGTTCGCTGTCAGCGAGTGACGGGGTGCAACGACCCGCTGCGCGAACTCCGCGGCGTCAGGGCAGGCATTATTGCGGTATGCCGCACGAGCATGAAGACGAAAGGACCCTCGTGACAGAGAACGCCTCCACCCGTCGCGGCCGCGACACCTTGTTCGGAGCAGGTGGTCTCTGGATCGCCAAATGGTCGACCGTGATCCTCGTTGCAGCCGGAGCCCTGTGGGTCATCGGATGGATCGTCGGCGAACTGTGGGTCATCATCCTCCCCGTTCTGCTCGCGCTCATCGTGTGCACGGTGCTGTGGCCATTCACTCGACTGTTGCGCCGCATCGGATTTCCACCCGCACTGGCCGCAGCGACGAGCTTGTTGGGCTTCCTCGGCGTACTCGCCGGCGTCATCGCCTTCATCGTGCCGTCGGTGATGAACCAGGCGCCTGAGCTGGCGGACAGCGCCTCCGAAGGCATCACGCAGGTGCAGGAGTGGTTCGAAGGCCCCCCGGTCAACCTCGATGACGCACAGATCGACAATGCGGTGCAGGCGCTCGCCGATCAACTTCAGGACAGCGGCGCGGTGATCGCGACCGGAGTGTTCTCGGGTGTCGCTACCGCGGGATCGTTGCTGGTCACTCTCGGCCTGGTGCTGGTACTGACGTTCTTCTTCGTCAAGGACGGCCCCCGCTTCCTGCCATGGATGCGCGGCCTCGCCGGCGGCAAAGCGGGCGGACACATCGCCGAAGTATTCAGTCGGATGTGGGACACACTCGGCGGGTTCATTCGCACCCAAGCCATCGTCAGCGCCATAGATGCCATCTTCATCGGCATCGGCCTGGTGATTCTGGGTGTGCCGCTGGCCCCGGTGTTGATGACCCTGACATTCCTCGGTGGCTTCATCCCGATCGTCGGTGCATTCGTCGCCGGAGCACTCGCAGTTCTCGTCGCGCTGGTGGCAAACGGCTTCACCACCGCCCTGATCGTGCTCGCCATCATCATCGTCGTACAGCAGATCGAAGGAAACGTGTTGCAGCCGGTGCTGCAGAGCAAATCCATGAACCTGCACGCGGCCGTGGTGTTGCTGTCCGTCACCGCCGGCGCCTCGATCTTCGGCATCATCGGAGCGTTTCTCGCCGTTCCGGCCGCAGCAGTGGCCGCCGTACTATTCCGCTACCTGAACGAGCAAATGGCACTGCGATCGGACGAGGACTCCGGTATCGACGACGACATCGCCGAGAAGCTGCGCGAGGATCTCGGGGCCGAGGAGCCCGCGAAGACCGACAACTCGTAAGTCACCCCTCGCCACAAGACTGCCGACGGTCACAGGGCTGCCGATCCGGCCGCAATGACCGAAACTCATGCGTGGACGGGGTGGTCGGTCCACCTCGGGAGGGGGTCGGGGTAGGTGATCCAGGCCGATGGTCCGGCCAGCAGTTCGTCATTGGTGAGCAGTGCTGGGTCCAGCAGGGTGCGTGCGGCGTCCTCGCTGAGGCGGACTCCGATGAACACGATCTCCTGCCCCGGAGTGATGTCGGTATCGGCCCAGTTCTGAGCACCCTCGATCATCAGAGTCGGGCCGGCCTGCGACCAGACTGCAGCTTGGATGGGCCTGCTGGCGATCCAGCAGAATCCCTTGCTGCGCAACACTCCGCGCAGTCTCCCCAGCGCTTCGGACAACCGCAGCGGATGGAACGGTCGGTCGGACCGATAGACCATGCTGCGGATCCCGTACTCCTCGGTTTCGGGCGTATGGGTGCTCGTCAGCTCCTCTTCCCATCCCGACACACGCGCCGCGGCATCGGGGTCGTAGAGGCCGGTGTCGAGTATGCGCTTGATGTCGACCGATCCGCGATCGACGCGAACGATCTCGGCCCTGGGGTTGAGGCGGCGCAACGTCGCCTCGGTGGCCCCGGCTGCAGTGGAGCTGACCAGGTCGGTCTTGCTCAGCAGGATGACGTCCGCGAACTCGACCTGGTCGACCAACAGATCCGAGATCGACCGCGAATCACCCTCTCCTGCTTCGAGCTCGCGGTCGGCCAACGATTCCCCCTTGGCGATTTCGCCGAGAAATGTGGAGGCGTCGACGACAGTGACCATCGTGTCGATCGACGCGACGCTACCCAGCGTGAAGCCGTCCTCGAATTCCCACTCGAACGTCGCCGCCACGGGCATCGGCTCGGAAATCCCGGTCGATTCGATGACGAGGTAGTCGAATCGTTTCTCAGCGGCGAGTCTGCCGACCGTCTCGATGAGGTCCTCGCGCAGGGTGCAGCAGATACACCCGTTGGTCAGTTCGACGAGCTTCTCTTCGGTTCGACTCAGCTGGGCGTCCCCGGCAATCGATCCGTCGATGAGCCGGGCATCGATGTTGATCTCGCTCATGTCGTTGACGATGACAGCAACTCGCAAGCCGTCGCGGTTGGACAGGATGTGATTGAGCACCGTGGTTTTTCCCGCTCCGAGGAAACCGGACAGCACAGTGACCGGTAGCGGGCGGGTTTCAGCAATGGACATACCTTAATGATAATCGTTTTCAATACGGCGTGTCCGCCCGGGCTCGCCGAAGGATCCACGGCCCATCGTTTGCTACCGTCTGTCATGAGCTTCACCAGGGACAACGTGCCCGCGCGACGCGTTGCCCAAGCGGTCGGGCTCGGCGGTATCGCGGTCGGGATCGTTGCCGTCGTCTCCATGTTTCAATCGCGCCCGATCAATCTCTTGATTGCAGCTGCATCGTTCGTCCCGCTGCTCATTGCCGTGACCGCGGCCGGGTTGGTGGTCTCCCTGGTGTTCCGACGGTGGATGCTCGTCACCGCCTCAGCCGTGCTCCTCGCCGTCGTCTCGGCGGTCGTCGGACCGCTCTATGTGGCAGACGGACATGTGGCCGACGATGAGATCCCTCGCGGACAGACGCTGCGGATCATGCAGGCAAATCTGCTGTTCGGGCAAGCCGACCCCGGCAGTGTGGTGGCCACCGTGCGCGAAAATGACGTCGATGCCCTGACGGTTCAGGAGCTGACCCACCCGCTCGCACAGGCGATGAACGATCTCGGCCTCGACGATCTGCTGCCGTACCAATACCTCGTTCCCGATGACGCAGGCGGCGCCGGAGCGGGAATCTACAGCCGCTATCCACTGGCCGAGATGCGCGAGCTGAACGGATTCGGGCCCACCAATCTCGCAGCACGCGTCGACTTTCCGACATCGTTCGACCTCGTCGCCGTCCATCCGGGGCCCGCCTACATCACTCCTCCCGACGTGTGGACTGCCGAGTTGGACACACTGCGAGTCGCCCTCGAAGATCTGGCCGCAACCGGAAGCCCGGTCGTGGTGAGCGGCGACTTCAACACCACCTACCTGCACCGACAGTTCAGGGATCTACTCGACGCCGGGTACTCCGACGCCGCAGACCAACTGGGCACCGGCATCATCCCGACCTACCCGACCGACAAGGGTTTTCCTGCGGTCATCGGTATCGATCACGTGCTGACGCGGGGTGCGCACGCGCAGTCGCTGCAGCGGATCACCGTCGAAGGCTCCGATCATCACGGGTTGATCGTCGACGTGTCGTTTCCATCCTGACGAAGCCTTCTCGTCCTGGCTGCTTGTTTGATCAGATGGTTCCGTTCGTCGAGGTTCGTGGCGGATCGCGCCGCCTCCGCGTACAGGCGTGCCGCAACATCGAGGTCGCCCGCCTTCTTATGCAGGTAGGCCGATACCGCAGCGCGACGTGGTATGTCTGCGTCGACGAAGGCCAGAGCAGCCAGTCCCGCTGCGGGCCCGTCGGCTTCGCCGACCGCAACCGCCCGGTTGAGTTCCACCACCGGGCTCGAGGTGAGTGCGAGCAACTCGTCGTACCAACCGACGATCTGCACCCAATCGGTGTCCTCGACGCGTTGGGCGTCCGCATGCAGCGCAGCGATGGCAGCCTGTGCTTGGAACTCCCCGAGCCGATCACGGGCGAGCGCCCGCTGCAGGATATCGACGCCCTCGGTGATGAGCGAGGTATCCCACAGCGAGCGGTCCTGGAGCGCCAACGGAACGAGGCTGCCGTCGGAGCCGATTCGCGCGGGCCGACGAGCATGGTGCAGCAGCATCAATGCCAGCAACCCGTCCGATTCAGTGTCATGTGTGCGCGGCTCAGTGTCATGTGTGCGCTGCGACGCGACCCGAACCATCTGGCGGCAGAGGCGTATCGCCTCTGCCGCCAGATCGACGTCGCCGGTGTAGCCCTCGTTGAAGATCAGGTACAGCACTCGCCGCACAGTAGGCAGATCGCCTGGTTCCTCGAAACGCACACCGCTGACAGTGCGTTTGGCGCGGCTGATGCGCTGCGCCATCGTTGCTTCCGGCACGAGGTATGCCTGGGCGATCTGCCGGGTTGTCAATCCGCCTACTGCCCGGAGTGTCAGAGCGACAGCGGAGGTCGGAGTCAATGAGGGGTGGGCGCACAGAAACAACAACTGCAGAGTGTCGTCGGCCGTCTCGGTGGGCCCGGGCGGTGGCTCGGCGTGCACTCGTTCCTCACGATCGCGACGCGAGGATTCCGCGCGGTGCGCGTCGAGAAACTTGCGCCATGCCACCGTGACCATCCAGCTCTTCGGATCGTCGGGCATACCGACCGACCAGGTGAGGGAGGCCTGTATCAGTGCTTCCTGCACGGCATCCTCGGCGCTCACGAAGTCGACCCCCCGGCGGACAAGGACGCCGATCACCGCCGGAGTCAGCTCCCTCAGTCGCAGCGCGTCCATGAACGGCGCCCTCCCCGCCTACTCCGTGACCGTCGCCGGTGCGCTCAGAAACGGGCGGATCTCGAGCCATTCATGGATCGGCTCTCCGCCTGCCCCCGGTGCCGAAGACAGCTCGGCCGCCAGTTCGAGTGCGCGGTCGTAGCTGTCCACGTCGATGACCATCCAGCCCGCGATCAGATCCTTGGTCTCCGCGAACGGGCCGTCGGTGACGGGCGGTCGACCTGGGCCGTCGTACCGCACGAACGTCCCCTCCGGCGAAAGTGCCTGGCCGTCGACGAACTCGCCCGACCCCACCAGCTCGGTGGCGAAATCGCTCATGAACTTCATGTGAGCGTCGACTTCCTGAGGGGTCCACTGATCCATGGGGATGTTGTTCACCGCTGCCGGAGCGCCGCGGTAGTGCTTGAGAAGTAGGTACTTCGCCATGGTGATTCTCCTTCGCTTCGTGCAGCCGGTATGGCCGCATCCAGCCCTGGGACGAAGCCCTACTCGCGTTCTCGACATTCCTGGATCATTGTTTCCGAGTCGATTCCGCAACACAATGCGACACAATGCGACACAACGCCCAAAGCGCAGCCCGACGCGCCTGGCACGGGTCCTCAGCCGAGGGCGCGTGCCAGACGCGGTAGCTGTTCGAGGGCGTTGAGTCGTTCGATCCGATAACGCTGCTCGGTATCGAATACCTCGCCGAGGCCGGGCGCCGGGTCGTCTGTCGTAGCCGCTCGATAAACCAGCGAACTGAACGGCCAGTCCGTGCCGAACAGCATTTTCTCCACGGGCGCCACCTCGACCACGCTTCGCATCGCGGCGGGGCTGTCGGAAAGTGATGTGTCGTAGTGGAACGACGCCAGAGCGGTGTCGGAGGCGAAGACGGATACGTCCGGGGCCGCGGGGATCGCCGCTCGCGGCGCCCGCAGCCGCCCGGAGAGGAACGGCAGGCAGCCACCAGCATGGGCCAGCGAGAATCGGATGTTCGGGTACCGGTCCAGGGTGCCCGAGGCCATGAGAACCGTAGCTGCCCTCGTCGTCTCGAACGGATACTCCTGGTAGAACGCCGGGAATGGCAGCTCCGGCCGATTGTCCGGAGCGACCTCGGCAGGATGAACGAACACGAACGCCGAGCGCTCATTCAACTCGGCCATCACCGGTTCGAATCTCGGATCACCCAGGTAGATGCCGGCGTAACTACTGAGAAGAACAATTCCGTCCATCGCCCGATCGTCCAGGGCGTACCGCAGCTCCGCTATCGAGGCGACGACATCGGGCAGCGGGAGCACCCCGAAGGCGCCGAAGCGAGTCGGCTCCGATTCGACGAGATCGGCCGCAAAATCGTTGCAATGCCTGGCCATGGCTGCAGCGTCTGCTCCGGAGAGAAAGGTGACTCCCGGATCCGAGATCGAGATAACCTGCGCTGCAATCGCATGAGCGTCCATGAACTCGATCGCCTCACCGACCGACCAGGACGGCAGTGGTACGAACGATTTTGCCGTATACCCGGTCGCGTTCAGTGCGTCGCGATACTGCGGAGGCAAGTAGTGCGCATGAAGGTCTACCCGAAATCTACTGTTCGGCAACGCAGCAGCTGCGGGCGGCGATGACAGACTGTGCGCCACCGCACCGGCCACCACACCACCTGCCACCAACGCCCTCAGCGCTGATCTCCGAGACACCTCGTTCGACACCGATCACCCCAATGCAGTTTTGTGAAGAATGTAGTTCCGCCTGATCATGATTGCCTATGAAACCCTTGCGGCACAGTGTGAGCGTTCACAAATCCGCACACCCGGAGATGCGCGCCGCATTGACGACGGCGTCGAAGGCATCAGCGGCCAACACGACCACGCTGTCGAGATCGAGCTCAGGATCATCGATGTACTCGTCGGCAAGTCGGTCCAGAAAGCCTATCCAGCCACTGACAGCGACTCTGACGCGAGCAGATCCGGGCTTGGCCAAGCCGGTGAGTTCAGTGACCTGATCCGCGGCGTTCGAACGGGCCTGCTGTACAGCGCGATTGATCTCGGGGGTGGCGAACACACCCTCGCGAATCACCCTGAGGTACGCGATTCGGTAGCGGTCCAGGAACTCGACGTGGCGCCGCACGAACCCTTCGAGCCGTTCACGCTCTGTCTTCTCCTCAGGCCGCGGACTCTGGTATGCGGCCAGCTCGTCCAGCATGTCCACCAACGCCGCCGCCACGAGGCCCTTCTTGTCGGTGAAGTAGTAGAACAGCAGGCCGTGGGCCACATCGGCCCGTCGAGCAATCGCCGCTGCGCTGATATCGGCGGAACCATCTTCGGTGAACATCTCGATGGCGGCGTCGATGAGCGCTTGCCTGCGATCGCTACGGGGGCCCGCGTCTCGACGTGGGCGCGAGGCACGGCGCGACCGAATGCCGGGCGGCCTCGACGGCCCGGACACAGGTTCCTCGTTCGTCGGCATCGCAGACACGATAGACCACCCCGCCTTGGCATTTCGGTCTTTCATCGACTGGTTCGCTACTTGGCGCCGATACCGTAGGCCTTGGCCATGACGGATTCGATCACGTTGCGCGGCAGCAGCCGTCGAGCGAGGAACACGACCGGCGCGTTGCTGCCGACAGCGTAGAGCGAACGGGTCTTCTTGGACTCGACAGCCTCGACCACCGTCTCGGCAACCTTGGCCGCCGAAATCCCCTGGGACTCCTTGGTGTCGAGAGCGGCTATCGCAGAGGTGAACTCCTGCTGGTACGGCGAGTTGTCATTGATGTACTTGGTACGACGGCCGGACAGCCCGGTGGCGATCGAACCCGGTTCGACGGTGGTGATGTCGACGCCGAACTGGGCCAGTTCGTATCGCGCGGCGGTGGAGAAGCCTTTGATGGCGGCCTTGGTCGCCACGTACGAAGACCGGTAGGCGAGCGGGAAGCTCGCGAGCATGGACCCGACATTGACGATCTTGCCGCTACGCTGCTCGCGCATACCCGGCAGCACCAGCTGGGTCAGTTCGATTGCGCCGAAGACATGGAGTTGAAACAACCGCTGCACAGCGTCGATGGGCAGCTCTTCGAGTGGTCCACACTGCGATTCACCCGCGTTGTTGATCAGCACGTCCACGTCCTTGCCACCGAGGCCGTCCACGAAGCGCTTGATCGAGTCCCGATCTGTCAGATCCAGATCACGGTAGTCGACGCCCTTCACCGGGTCGGTCACCGTGGAACTGTTTCGGCTGGTTCCGATCACCCGGTAGCCGCGCTTGACCAAAGCTGCTGCCACAGCATGGCCGATGCCCGATGACGCTCCGGTGACGATTGCTGTCTTCATATCTCTTGTCTCCTAGTCTTGCCGAAAACTTCGGTCCAGCTTCGTACTCTGCACACGTCAATGAACATGGACGCTGCGGAGAATCGGTGGAGCCGGCCTCGGTAGCTTCGGGCCGGACAAGGCCTCGCAGCTGGGCACTTTCGTGTGCAGTGCCGGCACCGAGCGACTCGTCGCCATCACGGTGCGATCCGGCCGGACAATTGCGGCGCAGACGCGGCCGCGGTGCAGCCATTGCCCGAGATCCGAGGACGCCGGCACTTCCAATACCACAGCGCCGCGTCGATGAACCTCGGTACGCTGTTCGGGCGTGAGCGGAGTGTTCGAGACGAACAGGAAACGGCCAGGGGCGAGTTCGTCGAGACGCTGGGCGCCGCCGATCACGCAATTCGGACACTGTTGACCCGCGAGATCGTGGCGCGAGAGGTAATTGCGTTGCACGAACGCGGAGCGCGACAGACGTGGCGTGGCACTGTTGGTGACTCGCGCCCCCAGGACGGGCACGTATCCGAGCAGCGGTGCAACCTGCTTGCGAATCACATCACTGATCGCGCCGCCGCCGGTCATGGCCCAACCGATCGCTATTGCCAGTTGGATCATGGTCGTGACGTGCGGCTTTCGCTCCGACTCGTAGGTATCGAGGGCCTCGTCGGACGCTGCACCGCCGAGAGTGACCGCTAGCTTCCAGACGAGGTTCCTTGCATCGCGCAGTCCGGCGCCCAAGCCCTGGCCGATGAACGGTGGGGTGAGGTGCGCGGCATCGCCGAGCAAGAAGATTCGTCGGTCCCGCCACCGATCCACAACCTGGGCGCGGAAGGTGTACTCAGCATTTCGGATCAGCTTCAGATCCGGGTCGGGCACCTCGCGCAACCATGGTGCGACGAGCGGCTTGATCGCTTCGAGCTCGGTGAACATTTCCGCGGTTTCGTCCTCGCGCAAACGAAATTCCCACCGATAGCGAGAGGGCCCGATCCGCATGTACGTGGCGGCTCGGTCGATATCGCAGACCTGATGAACGCCTTCCCACTGCCCCAGTTCGGCGTCGGTGGCGACGTCCACCACCAGCCACCGCTGCTCGAACCCCAGATCCTTCATTTTCGAACCGATGGACGAACGGACGACGCTGTTTGCCCCGTCGCACCCGAGCACGTAGTCCGCTGTAACGGCGCGGCGCTCGCCGCTGTCGACATCGATGTACGTAACGACAGCCTGATCGCGCATGTTCGCGACATCGACGACCTCGCAACCACCGCGCTCGTGCACGGTCGCGGACGTCGACAATCTGGTTCTCATCAGACGTTCGAGGTCGGGTTGGTCGAACATGTTGGCCTGTGGAAACCCATGCGGCATCTGGTCGGGGTCACGCTCGAACTCGGCGATGACACCGATGTTGCGGTCCACCAGCCGCAAGCCTCGGGTAGGCCTCGACTGCTGCGCGAATTCCTCGGCGAGCCCTAGGTCTCCGAGGATGCGATAGACCTCGTCATCGAGATGCACCGCTCGCGGCTGCGGGTAGACATCGTCCCAGCGATCGAGGACGAGACACTCGATTCCGTACTGTGCCAACAGTAATGCGGAGGTCATTCCCGCCGGGCCGGAGCCGACGACAACCACCGGGTAGTGCTCGACAGTCACCTCGTCCTCCCAGATCGTCGGTCATCGCTGCACATCAGGCATACCGCACTGTCGTCCGCTGAATCCCGAGATCGAGTGCGCCATCGGGCGTGGACACCGAAAGCTCCACCACGTCGCCGTCCTTCAGATACAAGGGATTCGATGCCTGCTTCTTGAAGAAGACCTTCCACTTGACTGCCGGTGGCACCAGAGCGCCGATCATTTCGACCGGCTTCGCCGGGGCCTTGAGCGCGGTTCCGCCCGGCGTGCCGGTGAGCAGCAGGTCGCCCGCATCCATGCGCTGGAATCCGACGAGAGTTCGCAACGTTTCCAGCGGCCGGTAGATCATGTCCGCGACAGTGCTGTCCTGGCGCACCTCCCCGTTGACGCGCAGAGTCAGGCCCAGATCGCTGAACCGGGCGAATTCCCCGGCCTCGAGCAGCAGCAGCACCGGTCCGACCGGGGTGAAGGTGGGGTACGACTTCCCCTCGTAGAACTGAGTCTTGGGGAGCTGCACGTCGCGAGCCGAGACATCGTTGGTGATGACGAGCCCGGCAATGTAGTCCGCGATATCGGAGCTGTTGATCTCCGTGCCCACCGCGAGCGTCTTGCCGAAGACGAGCCCGATCTCGATCTCGTAGTCCAGCAGCTTCACATGCGCAGGCTTGACGATGTCGTCGGTGGGGCCGCTGATCGATCCGGAGGACTTGCGAAAGAACGTCAACGGGACGGTCTCCGGGTTCATCCCCGAGTCCTTGACGTGCGATACGAAGTTCGTCATCTGCGCGACGACCCGGCAGGGCGCGGTGACAGGGGAGATCATTTGCAGAGTCTCCACCGGCACGGTGTCCGTGCCCTCCCGTGCCGCCTCGACCGAGGACCGGTCGGCGAGAAGTTCGGCGGTGGTGACCGCGTCGGTATCGACCTTGACGGCACCTTCGGGGGTCTGGACCCACCACGCGTCATCGGTACGGAGAACGGAAATGCTCATGAGGACGCTACTTTCAACAGGCCACGGAGGCGTTCGGTATCGAATTCGTTGTCTTGGCGGAGCGAGGAAAGGATCGACCGGAATTCCTGCAGACCCTGACGGTTCGGCGTGATGCCCAGAAAGTCCTTGGTAGCCGGCGGGCCCCACTGAGCGAGGCCGGAGGCCGTCATCGGCGCCCACCCGGGCTCGAGCGAGGTGTCGAACATGTCACCGTCGCTGAAGTGCTCGACGAGGAAGCCATCCGGGTCGCGCCAGTAGTCGAAGATCTGGCTGCCCTGAATGTGGCGCCCGATCCCCCACGAGTGCCGATACCCGCGTTCGGTCAGGTACTCGCCACCGGCGGCGAGGGCGTCGAGATCACAGACCTGATACGCCGAGTGCACGTAGCGGTCGGACGGACCGAGCGTCATCGCGAGCGTGTGGTGATCCGTCGGCGTTTCGCCGCGATCGCAGCGGATGAAGCTCATCACCGGGCCACGTTCACGCTGGCCGTCGTAGTAGAGGAAGTCACTGACGATGAGTCCGAGGTGTTCGAGGTACCAATTGAGGTTCTCGAGGTAACGCGTACGCGAGATGACCACGTGGCCCAGGCGTTGCACCCGCGCAGGCTCGCGCGGCGGACGTTGCGTCGCGTTCACGCGCGTCAGCGGTTCGTCGAAGTTGAAGGTGTGCGCGCGCTGCCCCGGGAGGGAAGGCAGTTGATTCATGCCCGCCACCACCCGAACGGGCTGACCACCCGGATCGTGCAGGGTGACCCCGATGCCGCCGATGCTCTCGGGTAGGCGCGAAACTCGGTTGCCGGTGAGCTTTCCCAACACCAACACATCGGACTCGTCGGCGGCGAGGAACGCCGCGCCCACGAACCGGGTTCGATTCCCTTTGCGGATGATGACGCACGGGGCGCCGGTCTCCGTACCCCGGAGATGAACTTCCTCCGGCGTGCGGTGCGGAACCGTGAATCCGAATGCCGTCGCAAATGCCTCGGCCTTCACCAGATCGGGTTTTTCGAACTCCAGCCATGCGATGTCGTGGACCTTGATGATCGGGTTCGATGCTCGACCTGGATGTTCGCCGGGTAGCGCACCTTGGTCGACGTGCATGCCGCTGTGTGCATCGACGCCGGTGTGTACTTCCACCATCTCGACTCCTCACTGTCTGACGATATCGTCACCTATGACCAGACTCTCAGTCAAGGCTTTTGAAGAATTCGTCAATATTGACGATAGGCTAGGATCGATCGGTCGATACCCGATGGCGAAGGTGCACCCCATATGACCGCAGGAGCGAGCCGGCTCGAACGCCGCAAAGCACGTACACGCGCGGCCTTGATCGCTGCTGGACAGCGGTTCATCGCCGACGGCAAGCTCACCGCGCCCATTCTGGAGATCACCCAGGCCGCCGACGTGGGGATGGGATCGTTCTACAACCACTTCGAGAGCAAGGAAGAACTCTTCGCCGCCGCCGTGGAGAGTGCGCTCGATTCCCTCGGCGATTTTCTCGACGCCCTCGGCGATGACGTCGGCGATCCCGCAGAGGTCTTCGCTCAGTCCTTCCGCATAGCCGGCCGCCTGTTTCGGCTGCAGCCCGAACTCAGTCGCGTGCTCGTCAACTCCGGTTCCTCACTGATCGGCTCGGGGAAGGGCTTGGCGCCCCGCGCCGCACGAGACATCGCCGCCGCCTCGAAGGCCGGCAGATTCCGCGTCGAGGATCCCGACCTCGCGCTCGCCCTCGTCGCCGGATCCCTCCTCGGACTCGGCCAACTGCTACTCCAACAACCGGACCGCGACGACGCGGCCGCCGCGGACGCCATGACCACCGGCATCCTCATCGCGCTCGGATTGCCCACGGACGAGGCACACGCACTGTGCAGTAGACCGCTTCCGTCGATAGCCGAGGTTCTGGCCGACATCGAGGACACCGCGAACCAACCACGGGCAACATAGAATCAGCGCACTCCACGAACCCGAGTCACCGAATAGGCGCCGAGCAAGGCGAAGAGTGCGGCGAGCGGAAAGATCAACACGTACTCGGAGGTCAAGACGACGACGGAGCCCGCCAGCGCGGGCGCCAGAATCTGGGGCGCCACGGCCGCAACGTTCACCACGCCCAAGTCCTGCGCGTACGCACTCTCTCGCGGCAGCACCTGAGTGACGAGCGCATTGTCTGTCGATTCGAAACAGCCGAAGGACAGCGCCATCACGACGATCATCGCGAGATAGCCGGCAACAGTCGGAAAGATCAGCGGGATGATGAAACCGGCGGCCATCGTGCCGGATGCAGCCACTACGAACGGCTTTCGTCGACCCACACGGTCGGACAGGATGCCCGACGGCACGGCGGCGAGAACGATGCACAGTGCGGCGATTCCGGATGACACGGCAACAAGGTCAACTGCATCGTCCCCGAGCCCGATGTAGTCCTGCAACAGGTACAGCGCATAACCCTGGACGGTGAAGAATCCGGCGTAGGTCAGCGAACGACTACCGATAGCCCACCAGAAATCTGGATGTTCCGAGGGCGATACGACAAAGGACCTCCATCCTCGATCGACCTTGTCCAGCACGACAGGTGCGCTCCGGTTGTCAGCGTCTCCAGCAACCAACAGACGCGCGAGCGCCATGATCACCGGAATGCTGCCGATCACGAGGTAGGCCACCACGGTGTTGTCCGACAGAACCGAGGCAAGGACGGTGCCGACGACCGATCCGAGCATGATGCCCATACCGAGACCGGCACTGTACGTGCCACGCCGACCGACAGGAACTCGATCGGGCAACACTGCCGCGAGAGGCCCCTGGGCGGCACTGAGAACGAACTCCGATCCCACGTACAGCACTGCAAGTACGAGTAGCGACTGGCTGAAACCCATGGCCCACAACATCGGTGCCGCGATCACGGATGCGCCGACCACCCATGGTGTACGACTTCCGACTCTCGTTCTGGTCCGATCGGACAACCGTCCGGCAAGCGGCTGTGCCACCAGTGCTGCAATGGCACCGAAGATGGTGAACAGACTCAGGACTCCGGCCTTGTTCTGGTCTCCGGCCATGTCTGCGATCTGCAGCGCGAGGAGCACCCCCGGCACCGCGCCATAGACCACCGAGATCCCGAACTGAGAACTCGCGACGGAGATCAGCAGTCCGCGCGCCTGCGCGACGCCTGCTGGGCTGTGCGCACTCTCGCGCGGTGCAGTCTCGCGCGGAGGGCCCGATTCGGACGTTGTCAATGCCTTCTCCAACAGTCGGCCAGTATTTTGGCTACACCGTATCCATATCTATTCGGGCGGTCAAGGATGCGGCACGAGACGACGCGACCGACATCGGATTGATCACCTGAACCAGTTCGGGCCCGGCCACTGAGCCAGAACCGTGCATCGTGCGCTCCTTCGAACAAGGCAATTGCGCAGCTCGCCGATATCTGGTCGACTCGTGTGCGTTGCTGACACCTCGCAACTTCACCAAGCGCTTCGCAACCCGGACGCCGTCGCTCGACCACATGCCGTCGACTCCAGGAGCTTTCCGACATGAACAGCATTGTTCCGGCCGATCGCGACTCGTCCCGGGTCGTTCCCGACCACCTCCAAGAGATCGCGGAGAAGGTGCTCTGGCTGTCGACCTCGATCATCCACCACGCGAACCGAGTACGCCCCAATCCCAGCGGACTCAAGGTCGGAGGCCACCAGGCCTCCTGCGCCTCGATGGTCACGATCATGACGTCATTGTGGTTCGAACAACTCGAATCGGCGGACCGCGTGTCGGTGAAACCGCACGCGTCCCCGGTTCTCCACGCCATCAACTACCTGCTCGGTGAACTCGACGAGCATTCCCTGACCACGCTCCGCTCCTTCGGTGGACTGCAGTCCTACCCTTCACGATCCAAGGACCCCGACCCCGTCGACTACTCGACCGGCTCGGTCGGAATCGGTGCCACCGCACCGATCTGGGGTGCGATGTCACGCCGCTACGTCGAGGCGAGTTTCGGTGCCACCGAGAGCAGTTCGGCTCGGGAGCGGGGCGGCGGCTTCAGCGGACGGCAGTATTCGCTCGTCGGCGATGCCGAACTCGATGAGGGCGCCGTGTGGGAAGCCGTCATCGATCCTGGAATCACCGAGCTGGGTGAGATCGTGTGGATCGTCGACCTCAATCGCCAATCGCTCGATCGCGTCGTCCCCAACATCGCTGCCCGCCGCCTCGAGAAGATGTTCGACGCAGCAGGCTGGCAGGTCATCACCGTCAGATTCGGTCGCCTGCTCGAAGACCTGTTCGCTCGTCCCGGCGGGGACGCGTTGCGCCGCCGAATTCTCGACATGCCCAACCCCGAGTACCAGCGGCTGTTGCGGTGCACGGCTGCTCAGGTGCGCGACAGACTGCCAGGAGAGGGGCCAGAAGCCGCAGCGATTGCCGAGCTCATCGTCGACCTGGACGACACCGTGTTGACCGAATCGATCCGCAACCTCGGTGGACACGATCTGTCCGCACTCCGGCAGGCCTACGCCCAGATCGACGACACCCGACCGACCGTCATCATCGCCTACACGGTCAAGGGATTCGGACTCCCCACCCAGGGGCATCCACAGAACCATTCATCGCTGTTGACCGTCGAGGAATACAACACACTCGCGCAGTCGCTCGGCACCGATCCCAACAATCCTTGGACGCATTTCTCCGCCGAGAGCGGCCCCGGTCGACAGTGCATCGAGACCGCGGATCGGTTGCGCAGAGCGAGAGTTCCGGATTCGAACCCGCCACCGGTTCCCGCGGACATCGGGCGCACACCGAAGGGAACCGCGACGACGCAGGCCGCGCTGGGCCGGGTTCTGCTCGATCTCACCCGCGAGGCACCGGACGCCGCCGCACGCGTGGTCACCGTCAGCCCCGACGTCAGTTCCACCACCAACCTCGGCGGCTGGGTGAACAAGGTGGGCGTGTGGTCCGCCACCGAGCGCAGGGACTGGTTCGAGGACGACGCCGAAACCATCATGCATTGGCGCGAGGATCCGACGGGCCAGCACATGGAACTCGGCATCGCCGAGACCAACCTCGTCGGTCTCATGGGTGAACTCGGTGCCACCTGGAGTCGCTGGGGTCAACCGCTGTTTCCGATCGGCGTCATGTACGACCCATTCGTCGAGCGCGCGCTCGAGCCCTGGTCCTACGGCATCTACGCCGGCGGGCAATCCATCCTCGTCGGCACGCCGTCCGGGGTGACGTTGGCAGCGGAGGGCGGTGCACATCAGTCGATCAAAACCCCCTCGATCGGGCTGGAACAGCCTGGGTGCATCACCTACGAGCCGGCATTCGCAATCGACGTCGAATGGACTTTGCTCGCCAGCATCGGGCGACTCGGTCGACCCGACGGCACCTCGGCGTACCTGCGCCTGTCGACAAGACCGGTGGATCAGTCGCTCGCCGACGTCCCCACCGATCGGGCCGCGCGAGAACGTCGACGACGCCAGGTGGTGGCCGGTGGATATCCCCTCGTTCGACGCGAAAGCGCGGTCGTCACCATCGTCGCGATGGGTGCCCTCGTCACCGAGGCGCTCGCTGCCGCCGAACGGCTCGAACACATCGGTGTCGCGGCCGACGTCCTGTGCATCACCAGCCCCGGACAGCTCTACCGTGCCCTGCGTGCGCGCCAAGGTCACGCCAGCGACGACACCTGGATCCTCGACCAGCTCCTGCCTGCCGACCGAGCTACTCCGATGGTGACCGTGCTCGATGGCCACCCGCACACCCTCGCCTTCCTCGCCACGGTGAACCGCGTTGCCTCGACGTCGTTGGGCGTGAGCAACTTCGGGCAGGTCGGCTCGCTCGACGAGGTGTACAAGTACCACCGCATCGACGCCGATTCCATAGTCGGCGCCGCACTCGACGTCACCGGGAAGTAGCTACTCCTCGCGCACCCACCCCTGTTCGGGGGTAGTGGGGTGTGCTGCGGGTCACATACGTTCTGTTTCTGAGAAGAGCACGTACTGTGACCCGCCCCTGGAGAGACATGACCTCACTGACACCCGACGATGCGGTTACCCGCCACTCGTCACCACCACCTACCGCGCCGCCGAAGACCAGCGTGCGAAAAGTTGCCATCGCAAGCGGCATCGGAACCACTATCGAGTTCTACGACTTCTTCATCTACGGAACCGCTGCTGCCCTTGTCTTTCCGACGGTCTTCTTCCCTGCCCTCGGGGCGACCGCGGGCACAGTCGCGTCGTTCGCCACCTTCGCGGTCGCATTCATCGCCAGGCCGGTCGGAGCGGTGCTGTTCGGTCACTTCGGCGACCGTATCGGGCGCAAGAAGACACTGATCTCGACGCTGCTGCTGATGGGGATTTCCACCTTCGCCATCGGACTACTGCCGGGGGCCGCGACGATCGGCGTCGCCGCGCCGATCATCCTCGTGCTGTTGCGATTCGGGCAAGGTTTCGCGGTGGGAGGAGAATGGGCCGGCGCGACGCTGTTGACCGCCGAGTACGCGCCCGCAAAGAAGCGCGGGTTCTACGCGATGTTCCCGCAACTCGGCCCGTCTGCGGCATTCATTCTCTCCAGCGGCACCTTCCTCATCACCGGAGCTGTTTTCGGGGACACCAACGAGGTCTTCCTGAACTACGGTTGGCGAATCCCGTTCCTGCTCAGCGCCGTACTGGTTCTGATCGGCCTGTACATGCGCTTGGCGATCGAGGAGACACCGGTCTTCCGTGCCAATCAGGCAGCCGAGAAGGAAGCCGAGAAGACCACCGAAAAGCCAGTACGACTCCCGATTCTCGAAGCATGGCACGTACAGCGGAAGGAGATCCTGCTCTCGGCAGGAGCGCTGGCCTCACTGTTTTCGCTCTTCTACATGGGGACCGCGTATCTGACGAGCTACGGCACCAAAACCCTCGGTTACGACCGTCCGTTCGTGCTGTGGACAGGACTTGTCGGAGCAGTCGTGTTCGGTCTTGCCATCGCCCTCTCGGCGATGTACTCCGACCGAGTGGGACGTCGCCGCGTCATCATGACATCGTGCGCCCTTGCCATTCCCTGGGCGATCGCACTGTTCCCGCTACTCGACACCGGCAATCAAGCGGTGTACATCCTGGCAATGTGCGTCACCCTCGCCATCTTCGGAATCGCCTACGGACCGACCGGCGCACTCCTGCCGGAGCTGTTCCAGACCAGGTTCCGGTACACCGGCGCCGGGTTGGGCTACAACCTCGCAGGAGTGCTGGGCGGGGCGATCCCGCCCCTGCTCGCCGCTCCGCTGACCGCCCAATTCGGCAGTATCGCAGTGGGAGTCATGCTCGCCGCCCTGTCCGTCCTGAGCCTGGTGTGCACCAAGGCACTCGTCGAAACCCGGCATGTCGACATGTCCGCCGACACCGCCGGGCGCTGAGCGTCATCCTTTGGCTGCGACCAGATCCAAGGCGATGTCGGTGATGAGGTCCTCCTGGCCACCGACGAGGCCCCGTTCGCCGACCGCGAGCAGGATTGCGCGGGTGTCGAGTCCGTACTGGCGTGCGGCGGTCTCGGCATGGCGAAGGAAGCTGGAATAGACACCCGCGTATCCCAGAGTCAGGGTTTCGCGGTCCACCTGAACCGGCCGATCCTGTAGCGGCCGCACGATGTCGTCGGCTGCGTCCTGCAACCCGAACAGGTCGCAGTTGTGCTTCCACCCGTGCAGGTCGGCGACGGCGACGAACGGCTCGATCGGGCAGTTGCCTGCTCCCGCACCGTGGCCGGCGAGGGAGGCGTCGACTCGCATGACGCCTTCCTCCACCGCCACGACGGAGTTGGCCACGGACAGCGACAGATTCTGATGGGCGTGAATGCCGATCTGAGTCTCCGCGTCCAACACGTCCCGGTAGGCCCGCACCCGATCTCGCACTCCGTTCATCGTCAGCCTGCCACCCGAGTCGGTCACGTACACGCAGTGTGCGCCATACGATTCCATCAGCTTCGCCTGTTCGGCGAGCTGGGCAGGCTCGGCGAGGTGCGACATCATCAAAAAGCCCGAGACGTCCATTCCCAGTTCGCGAGCGAATCCGATGTGCTGCGCCGACACATCGGCTTCGGTGCAGTGCGTTGCCACTCGAACCGAGGTGACACCCAGGTCGAACGCGCGCTGGAGTTCCTTGACGGTACCGACACCGGGTAGGAGCAACGTCGTCAACTTCGCCCGATGCACCACCGCTGCGGCGGCCTCGATCCACTCCCAGTCGGTGTTGCTACCGGGACCGTAGGTGAGGCTGTGGCCCGCGAGGCCGTCGCCGTGAGTGACCTCGATGGCATCGACTCCGGCGCTGTCGAGGGCACTCGCGACGCGGGCGACGTTCTCTGGTGTGATGCGGTGCCGCATCGCGTGCATACCGTCGCGCAGCGTCACATCCTGGATGTACAGGGCAGCGCCGTCAGCGGCATTGGGGCGTGTCGCACCATCGGCGGCAGCGCGGCGTGTCGCACCGGTCGGTGCAGTATGGGTCGTGTCGTTCATCGTGCTGCCTCCAGCATCGTGTTCTCGGCGATCTTCTCGGCGACCTGCAGCGCTGCGGAGGTCATGATGTCGAGGTTGCCCGCGTATGCGGGCAGGTAATGCGCGGCGCCTTCGATTTCGAGGAACACCGACACCTTCCACAGCCCCGGCCCCTTCTCGACGCCGCCCGTCAGGGTGGCGACGGATTCGGCGTCGTCGAGCTGGGTGAACTGCACCTCCTGCTTGAGCCGGTATCCCGGCACGTACGCCGATACTTTCTCGATCATGTCGAGGATGGATCGACGGACCGCGTCCTGGTCCGGGGTACTCACCAGCGCGAGGACGGTGTCACGCATGATCAGCGGTGGTTCTGCCGGGTTGAGCACGATGATGGCCTTGCCGTGTGCTGCTCCCCCGACCTTCTCGATGGCCTCGGAAGTGGTTTCGGTGAACTCGTCGATGTTCGCTCGCGTGCCCGGTCCGGCCGACTTCGATGCGATCGAGGCCACGATCTCCGCGTAGTGAACGGGGGTGATCGCCGAGATCGCGGCAACGATCGGGATGGTGGCCTGACCACCACAGGTCACCATGTTGACGTCCGGCGCCTCGAGGTGTTCCTCGAGGTTGACAGCGGGTACGACGAAGGGGCCGATCGCCGCGGGCGTCAGATCGATGAGCTGCTTTCCGTACGGCAGCAGCGCTTCTGCGTTGGCAACATGCGCTTTGGCGGAGGTGGAGTCGAAGACGATCGAGATATCGGCGAAATCGGGATGCTCGATCAGACCCTGCACACCGGTATCGACGGTGCTGATCCCCATCCGGCGCGCGCGGGCAAGTCCGTCGGAATCGGGGTCGATGCCGACGAGAACAGCGATCTCGACGTTCTTGGCAACTCTCTTCAGCTTGATGACGAGATCGGTACCGATATTGCCGGACCCGATCACCGCAACTTTGGTGATGCTCATGATTTCTCGCTTTCGTTTCGAGGAAGGTTCAGGCGGTGAACGTCGCGCTGACGCCACCGATACCGGTGATGGACGCGGTGTAGGTCGCGCCAGGCTTCACCGGCACCATCGGACCCAACGCCCCGGACAGGATCACCTCGCCGGCACGCAGCGGCGATCCGTAGGAGAGGCTGGTATTCGCCAGCCACACAAGCGCTTTCCACGGGCTACCGAGGCAGTCGGAACCCGTGCCTGCGGAAACGTGATCGCCGTCGGCCGTCATGGTCATCTCGATGCCGGCCAGATCCGGTGCGTCGTCCTTCGCAACGGAATCTCCGAGCACGAACAGACCGGAGGAGGCATTGTCGGCGACCGTATCGGCCAGACTGATGTCCCATCCGGCGATGCGACTGTCGACGATCTCGAAGGAGGCGAAAACGCGATCGACGTAGTTCGGCGCCTGATCGGCGGTAATCAGTTCGTCGATGTCGGCCGAGAGGGTGAAGGCGATCTCGGCCTCGATCTTCGGTTGTAGCAACCGCGACGAGTCCACGGCGGGATCGTCCGAGACATCGAAATCGTCGAGAAGTACGCCGAAATCCGGTTGGTCTACTCCGACCTGCTGCTGCACCGACGCCGATGTCAGGCCGATCTTGCGTCCGATCACGCGCCGCCCGCCCGCGATGAGCGAGTCGATGTTGCGCGTCTGGATTCGATACGCGGCATCGATGTCCGCTCGGTCGATCAGGTCGCGCACCGGAGCGCACGGGGTGCTCGTGTGGGAGGCAGCGGCCAGGCGCTGCGCTGCTTCGTCGATCGCGTGTTCGTCCACCTTGGTCATGAAAAGCACGCTATGCCCGACCCGGCGCAGTGGATAGGATGTGTCCCATGAAACGGGACACGATGTCGCTGCTCGAGCGATACGCCCTAATCCTGGGCGTATTTCCCGGCGGCACGGCGTTGAGTCTCGCCGAGGTCACCACGCGGACCGCGCTCCCCCGATCGACCACTCATCGATTGCTGGTCGAACTGGCCGATGTGGGGTGGTTGGCGCGCAGCGGGACCAAATTCGAGCTGGGCATGGCTCTGTTCGAGCTCGGCGAACGGGTCGGCCTCAAGCACCGACTGCGCACCGCGGCGCTACCGTTCATGCAGGATCTGTTCTCGGTAACCGAACAGACAGTCCACCTCGCCGTACGCGATGGTCACGACGCGGTCTACGTCGAGAAGATCCACGGCCATCTCTCGTTCCCGCTACCCTCGCAGATCGGCGGACGGCTTCCCCTCACCTGCACGGCCGTCGGCAAGGCACTGCTCGCGCCCGAGAGCAAGTCCGTTCAGCAGGACATCCTGGCTCGGCCGCTGCGGCGCTTCACACCACACTCCATCACCGATCCGAAAGTTCTGAGTCTCGAACTCGACTCCATTCGCCGAACCGGAGTCGCTCTCGAGCGCGAAGAAGCTGCACTCGGTGGCTGTTGCCTGGCATCTCCCGTCATGGTGAACAAGAAACCCATTGCTGCTCTTTCGGTTTCGGTACCCAAGGCTCAGTTCAAACCCGAACTGCTCGCGCCCGCCGTGCGCACGGCTGCGCTCGCGCTCGGCCGAGTGCTCACCCGTACCTCGCCCGATACCCCGGCCTAGTACCGCAGTAGCAATTGGAACTGCGGGCACTCTGAGCTGTGGTTATGGCGTCGTTGGGTGTTTCCTGGCATCGACGGCGACGATCGGAACAGGCTCGACCGTTCTTGTCGGTGGGCGGTTGTACCTTCCCTGGCATGCAGAAGAAGTTGGGGGACTTCACCACAGCACACACGCTGTCCGACCAGGACATCGTGACCGGACTCGCGCACATCCACACCACCGAGACACAGCTCGCCGCAGCACGACTGGCAATGCTCACCGAAGCAGACCGACGAGGACTCGCACTGCAACTCGGCCACTCCTCCATCAAACGCTGGTACGCCAAAGCCGTACGCCTCCCCGAAGGAAACATCGCCCACCAGATAACCCTCGGAAAATGGCTCACACACAACCCCACCGTCGCCGAAGCCCTCACCGACGGCACCATCCACTACCTCCACGTCAAAGCCATCGCCGACGCCACCGCCACCGTCCTCACCGCCGACCCCACCCTCACCGAGCCAAAACAGACCGACATCACCGCGGTACTACTCGACGTCGCCACCCGCTCCCTCCCCAAAGACGTCCACGACCGCGGCCAAGAACTCGCCCACCACGCCGCCAAAGCCCGCCACGAAACCGAACGACAACGCCACGAAGAACAACAACGCCGCAAAGCCGCTGACAGCCGCGAGAACCCCCGCCC
>NZ_JABFAO010000071.1 GCF_017168235.1 Rhodococcus sp. KRD197 | reverse complement strand
TTCGACGGCAACAACGGCTCGATCCGCGCCCACTGCTCATCGGTGAACACCTGATATCTCGACTTCGTCATCGCCACCAAAACAGCATGCCCGCCACTCACCCTCACGTATAGGAGACACGCCCTAGATGTGAGCACAGGGTCACCGTGCTCAGTCCCTCGGGCGCGACGCCCTCAGGATCGGTGGGCGATCGCAAACCGTGGCTCGGTGAAGCCACGGAACGATCCAATGGAAGGGACTTTAGACACAT
>NZ_JABFAO010000070.1 GCF_017168235.1 Rhodococcus sp. KRD197 | reverse complement strand
TTCGACCTGCGGTGGAAAGCGGCGTGCGGACTCGCTGTCGACGGGTCCGCGTTCCATCCGACCGTCCTGACCTACTGGCGCAAACGGCTCGCCGCCTCGGAGCACCCGAACCGCATCTTCGACACCGGTGTCCTCAAGGGCCGGACCCGCAGGGCGTTGGATTCGACCGTCCTCAACGACGCGGTCGCCACCCAGGACACCGTCACCCAGCTGGTCGCCGCGATCCGCCGGGTCGCCGCCATTGTC
>NZ_JABFAO010000007.1:15926-40612 GCF_017168235.1 Rhodococcus sp. KRD197 | reverse complement strand
CCCCGGACCCGTCACCCGGCCGGTTCTACCTCGCACTGCTCACAGCGTTGGGAACACCGACCAGGCCCCGCAATCGGGTCCACGAACTCGAACAGCAAGCATTGATGCTGCTCCGCGCCACCGGCGTGAAGATGTTGATCATCGACGAGCTCCACAATGTTCTCGCCGGCCGCGACAACGTCCGCCGCGAATTCTTGAACGTGCTGCGATTCCTGGGCAACGAACTACGCATTCCTCTTGTCGCTGTCGGAACCCGCGACGCCTACCTCGCCATCCGGACCGATCCCCAGCTGGAGAACCGATTCCACCCCATGACTTTGCCGGTCTGTACCAACACTGCCGACACCAGATCACTGCTGGCCAGCTTCACCACGAGCTTCCCCCTCCGTAAACCCTCGCACTTGACATCACCGGAGATGACCGACTACCTCCTCACTCGCTCCGAGGGCACCATCGGTGAACTGACAACGCTGCTCACTGCCGCAGCAGTGACCGCCGTCGACAGCGGAGAGGAAGCGATCACCTCATCGGTGCTCACGCGCACTCTGTACCTCGGTCCCACCGAGCGGCGCCGCCAGTTCGAGCGCCACCTCGCGTGAACGCGCGGCTCGCGGCGATGCCCGATGATGCGTACGTTCGCCCGTGGCCGCTGCATCCGCAGCCACTGCCAGGTGAGGCCCTCTCGTCCTGGGTGGCCCGGATATGCGAGCTGTATCCGCACATCAAGCCTTCTGACCTGCTTGCAGACCTCGATATCGATTGTGCTGTCGAGGATCTCGACCGCTACACACCGGAGCCGATACTTATCGAGCTGGCCGGTCGCGGCGCAGTCCCGGTAGAGAGGGTGCGGATGATGACGTTGGCGGGGTGGACACCGTGGTTGCTCGACAGCACCGACCCCGCCGACTGCGACTTCGACACCTACGTCCACCAGTTCTCGGTCCTGCTACCGGCCGACCTCGCGAGGGAGGATCGACGACGCCGCACACCCACGAGCGAGGCATGGTTGCCGTGGGCGAGCACTCCGCGCAGTCGGGCATGCCCGGCATGTCTCGACAGCCTCGAATCCACTGCCGACATCACGGTGACTCTGCTGCATCAATATCCGGTGCTGAGCAGCTGTCTCGACCACCGTTGTCGACTCGAACCCTGCTCTGCTTTCCCTGGTCATGCAATCTTCTGGGATCAGGTCCGGTTCGGTTCGGACGAACGGGTCTCGCCCGTTCCGGTTCCCTCAGCGGTCACGGACCTCGATCGGCGCAGCACCGAGGCTCTGACGACGGGATGGGTGGAACTCGGCCCAGGCCGGGTACATGCCGCAGTCTGGTTCCGACTGCTGCGCACCGTCGTCGACGAAGTGTCCTCACCACTGGTTCGCACCGGACGGTGGGCGACGAGACTCGTTGCGATCTGGAAGGCCGCCGGTCGTTCCCGCCCGCTCCGGACCGCGTGGGTTCCGTTCGAGGACCTGCACTGGGACGAGCAGGCGACAGTCCTCGAGGCCGCAGCGATCGGCATTGCGATGGTCGAGAGCGGTGAGATCGACGCCGGCGGTGCGCACGCATCTCTGCTGAGCCCACGACCGTATGAGCTGGTCGATCCCGGGACAGCTCCGACGCGCTCGTCTTATCCCGCACCCGAGCGCGATTTATGGGCTGACGCGCACGCTGCGGCCGAGGCCGCCATCGCGGCAGCGCGCGTCGATCCCGCATCCGCCAGTTCGTTGTACAACTTCCTGCGCTGGGGGTGCCGCACCGCAGCGGAGCTGGATGAGACGGTGCAACTGTTCCTCGACCACGGGATCCCGCTGCACCATCCGCCGACATAGCTATCGCCCGATGGAGCGGGGTCGTCCGCGACGCACACGCGGTGACAGCCGAGACACCCGTTTTCGCGGCAGGGTCATAGTCACCAACGTTATCTGTGCGGTGACCGACGAGAATTTTCCTTCCCGCACCATCATCGCTGAAACGCCTGTTCAGCGTGTTTTGGACTCGAAAAAGCTGTCGGGGGTGCTCGCTACAGTCCCTGTCATGGCAGAACGGCAGCTCGATGAGGTCCTGGACACGTATTCGGTCGTTTCAGTGAGTGGTGCGGCGGTGTTTCCGGACCTGCCGGTCGAGATCGCGGCTCGGATAGAACGGTCGATGGCGTCGGCACGGTCTCCTGCTACCCGCCGCGCCTACGATTCGGCGTGGCGACGATTCGAGACCTGGTGCACCGCCGCCGGACACATTACGTTGCCGGTGCACCCCGCGACCGTGGCCGCCTACCTCGTTGCCGCGGCCGACACGCTCACCGTAGAGGGGACGCGGGCGTATGCGCCGTCGACGTTGAGTAAATGGGTCGCCGCGATCACCGACCGCCACCGCGCTACCGGCCACGACAACCCGTGCAGCCACGAGATCGTGCGCGCCACCCTCGCAGGCATTCGCCGGGATTACGCGGCAGCGGGGGAGCGGCCCCGCAACCGGCGTGCCCCGCTGCTGACCTCCGACATCACCACGATCGTCGACTACGCACGTCGCAGTGCTGTCGGGTGGGCATCGGAGGTACTCGAACGTCGCGACACCGCGCTGCTGCTGATGGGCTATACCGGCGCGTTTCGGCGCAGCGAACTCGTCGCCCTCGAATGCCGCGATGTCCGCCGCGACCGCCTCGACGGCGCACACGTACGGATCCGGAAGTCGAAGACCGACCAAGACGGCACCGGAACCGTCAAAGCCCTACCGTTCACCGACCGCCACGAATCATGCCCTGTCTGTGCGTGGATCCGTTGGCTGCAGATCGTCACCGCGTTCGACACCGGCGGTAGAGTCGCCGTCATTCGGTTACTTTCCCGCGCAGCAGAATTCGATTCTCACGTCTGTCGCGGCATCCTGCCCACTGCCGAGAAGCGATCGCCGCTCTTCCGATCCATCCGCAAGAACGGCAACCTCTCCGACACGCCACTGTCCGGGGCTGCGGTACATGCGGCGATCCGCCGCCGCGCCGCCGGTGCCGGATACGACCCCGACGTTGTCGCCCAGCTCGGCGGGCATTCCCTGCGGGCAGGATTCGTCACCCAAGCCTTCCGCAACGGCGCGGACGCGCATGCGATCATGCGGCAAACCGGGCACGCCACACCCGGCATGGTCGAAATCTACGCCCGAGAGAACGCGCCGCTGGTCGGCAACGCCGTCACTGACCTCGGATTGTGAGCACACGCGAAGATCGGGGGTCACGTGCGCCGGCGAGCCGACCGGAGTCGGGGGCGACATCTGCAGCCGTCGTCGCCAATCCTGATTCGGTGCATGCGGCAAGTAGCGTGAAAGCGTCTGTGGCGGAGCGGGATCGGCACACCTGGTCAATTTTCGAGGACTGGTGCGCCGCTCTCGACCAGCCGGTTTTGCCGACTTCGCCGGAATCGCTTGCTTGGTTCCTACGAGCGCATCCTGCAGCGCCAGGGACGCAACGCCGCCGGATCGCGGTCATCGACGCTGCCCACTACCGCCACGACCTACCCCCACCGGGACGCGCAGAGACCGTCCGGGCTGCCCTCGACGTGGCCCGCGCAGAACGACTGCACGATCTCACTACCCTCATCGGCGGCATCATCGGGCGTCTCCCGGAATCAGGTTGGCCGACAGCGTTGTTCGCGCGACGAGACGCCCTGATGCTTGTGTTGGCTTCGACGGGTCTGCCGTATACGCAGATCGCGGCGTTGCGGGTGTGCGATGTCACTGTAGATCTGCAGGCAGATGCTCTACACGTTGAGGCGGCCAACGGCGCCTACGCCGTCACCTCGCCCAGATTGGTGAGATCGGGTGTATCCCCGGAGAGTGTGTATCGACGTTGGTGCGAGGTACTCGGGCACTACGAGCGGTACCCGAGCAACGGCATGCTCGCTGATGCCATCGAGGAGGTAGGCGTTACCGAACTCACCGGATGCGACCGGCATTTCAATCCGGCCGGCGAACAGCTACTGCTCACTCCGATCGACCGGTGGGGCCACACCCCGCTGATTGCAGCCCCGCTCACCTCGCGTGCGGTGGCCGACATCGTGCGTATGCACCTGAACGGGCGAGCGCCTACCCACCCACGCCGTCGAGTTCGGGCTGAGTGCCCCGAACCGGGTCTAGCACGGGAACCCGCATCGACGACGACCTCGTTCGACTCTGGCTACTACGAACGCGGAACACTCGCACGCAGACAAGCCCACGACTTGCTCTGCGACATCGAGTCCGTCCTCGCCGACGTCGAAAGCCGCGCTGAGAAAATGCTGAACGATCTTCTCGAGTTCCTCGACCCGGACGCGGCGGGAGAGTTGACCGATGTCGTCGAGTAGCGAACAACTCTCTGCTGGAACCCAGCTGAGTGAGAGGGTAGAGGCACGCTGGTCGGTCGTTGCACAAGATCCCGCACAGCCTCGTGCGATTGCTGTCGGGGTTGTGGTGTGTCGGTTCCGTCGTACCGCCGCGACGACGGAACCGACACGCCGCATACTGAACCTACCGGGAGCGCACAGACCTCTCGTCGTCCGTATCCGCCACCCATCGGTACCGAAACAGTGGTGACGCTTGCTTTTTCTTCACTATTCGCCGACGCGGCGCGCGCTCATCCCGGCGTCGCGAATACTCGACCAACCGATCCCGTAACGCCGGGTCGAGGCAATCTCGATCATGTGCGTCCAGTCAGTTCCCTCAACCGGGCAGCGATACTCACCCACCCCGAGTCCGAACTCGACGAATACATCCGATGCCGACGCTCCCCCGAACGGCTCCCACAACACGGCAAACGCAACCAACGATCACATTGCTGCTCGGACGCCACCGCTCACCGTTTCTTTCCGTCGATCTCGGTCAGCAAATCACCGTCGTCGACGAAGGCGAGTTCTCCCGAGTTCAACGCGACAGCCCATCGATGCGGGTGCGCCCAGTCGCGACCCAACGCGGGACCGGAGACAAGTTGATCGGAGTAGTCCTCGACGACGATCCCCGACACCACTTCCCCGCCCCTCCGGAGCTGGACCTCATCACCAATAGCGGGTCCAGAATTTGTGTTACTTCCTGCAGCAACCATGGATGAATTCAAACAGAGTTCGTCACGTATCGGGCACGCACAGAACCAGACGCACCCGCTGGATGGCGAGAGCGAGAGCAGCGCAAGAACTCGACAACGATCGTGTTCCCGATGGGTGCGGATTAGCCCGCAGCCCTTCGTGTGCGGCGAAGAAACCGTAGTCTCGCTCCGCCGTAGGACGACCTGTGCCTGAGCGACATCCGGAGCGAACCGAAGTCGTTGACCGACAAATCCTCGCTGAAAACCGGCTCCACACAACCAGGTGATGTGATGAATAATGAACTGTGCGACTTCCACGCGCTCAATTCAGTGACATAACACATTTGAGCCGCCGTTAACAGACTGAAAGTATGTTTTGAAGCATTCCTCCGGTCCGTAGGCTTGTTTGTTGCACAATGGCTGTGTTAGCTGTTCCACACCGACTACTCGCTCGACATGCCCCAGAAGGGTTATCGGGCACCACCCCCTCAGGAGCTCATCGATGACGATTCCCATACTTTCGAGCTCGCACTCGGCCGATGCCATCGAGTCCGCAGCCGATCGGCACGCTACGCGCAACTCGTCGGCCAGCCGACAGAGCACACAGACAGACAGGCTCGTCCGTCCCGTCGGTCAAGGGCTCGACGTCGGTTCCCGGTCGACGCGCTGCGCCGGTGGAACCATGACATTGACGGCCGCGACACCATCGGGATCCCCGGAACTGTGGTCCCGCTATGTCGAAGGAGCGTGGGAATCGTACTCACGCCATGGTGTCACCGCTGCGCTCGATCTGGACGAAGTCGCCTCCGGCGCAACGACAACCCTGTTCTACGTGGTGCTCGACAGGGCAGGACAGATGCTTGGCGGAGTCAGGGCACAAGGCCCCTACACGATGATCGAGCAGTCCCACGTGTTGACCGAATGGCAGGACTCGCCTGGACTGCCTCTGGTCACCGAACTGTTGCACGCCCGGATCCCCCACGGGATCGTGGAAATGAAAAGCGCGTGGGTCGATGCGGGTGCCGCAGGGCGGACGGTGTCGAATGTGCTGGCTCGGACAGCATTGCCGACGCTCGAACTGACCGGCAGCCGGTACCTGTTCGCCAGCGCGGCCGATCACGTCCTGCGCCTGTGGGAAAGCTCCGGCGGGCGGATCGACCATGCCATTCCGGCCGCGGCGTACCCGAGCGAGCAATACCGGACCGTCATGATGTGGTGGGACATGCACACACTGGCCCTCAGTGCGAGACCCGAGGTGTGGCAGTCGATGGTCCGCGAGGCCCACTCATTGCGTGGAGACGGTCAGCGCGTCCCGTCGGCGGCGTGACGGCTGGTCGGGAGTTTGGGGCGGTTCGTCCTCATCTGGCCGGACCTGGGGCTGCCCGACCATGTGATCGTGAGTGTGCCGGCGTGGAACGCGCGATCTCTCCCGTCGGCTTTGGCGCGATAGAGCGCGGCGTCAGCGGCGCGGATCACGGCGTCGAGCACGTGATCGAGACCTCCCGATTCGCGGGAGGAAACGTTTGCGGTGGGCAACGCCGGTTCGCCGGGCGCAGTGGGCCGGACGTCGAGCGTCACCGTTCCGATGCTCACAGTCACCGTGCAGTCGGACCGGACTCGATCGAGTATCCGTTCGGTGAGTTCGTGGCCGTCTCGGTGCGGGGCGAGAATCAGGAATTCTTCGCCACCGGTTCGAGCGACGACCGCGTTTTTGCCGACCGCTGCGTGCACAGCGCAAGCCAGGGTGTCTGCGACTGCTGCAAGCGTTCGATCCCCGGCCGTATGACCGGCGGTGTCGTTGACGGTCTTGAAGTAGTCGACATCGATGACGAGAGCAGACAGCGGTTCCCTCCGCTCGCACGCCTCCTGGACGAGAACCTGGGCATTCGAAAGCAATCCACGGCGGTTGACCAGACCGGTCAACGGGTCCGTGTCGGCCAGCCGCTGCAGTTTCTCGTTGACCGAGGACAGGGTTCGGCGTAGGCCGCCGATGAGCGCGACCGGCACCAGCACCGTGGTCGCGGCGGCACCGATCGCGACGGCGGTCACCGCCCACCCGGAGGATCCCACACTGACCACCGTGAGCGCCGTGACCATGACGACCGAGGCCGCAGACAGGCGGGCGGTCACGCGTGGCGGTGAGCTGGATGCGGCGATGGCCGGAACGATCGCGAGCATCGAGGTGACCGCGCGCGTCCCGGACGAATCCGCGATCAGGTAGGCACTGATCGCGACACCGATCATGCCCCCGAGACCCAGGACCGCGAATTGGCGTTCACTCAACCGCCCCACTTTGGCAGCGAAAAGCACGGTGACTGCGGTGAACGTGAGCACCACGATGAGAATCGGAAGCGCGTTCGGGCGTAGGAACGTCGGAGACACCAGGGCAATGGCCAACAGCGGCACAGCGCCGGTGGCGCTGACAATGACCGCGGTAGTACGGGTATCGAGTCGTGATCGCCAAGGGTTCGCGCGCCGACGAGACTTGTCGATTACGTTCATCGGGTGATTCCTCGAATCAGAGTTGGGCGCGATCCCGGCACGGAATGTCTGGCTGCCCTTGTTGTCTTGGCGCGCTCGTTCATCCCCCTGCGTATCCGGCCGTCGGATCGACTCCGGTACGCACCAACGAATCCAGGTCGATTCGCCGCCGACCGGACGAGAGCGGTTCACCGCGGCCGAACGCCCTCACAGCGGCGGTCACCGCGGCACCGCCGAGCGCGACGTCGCCGCCGAGCTGCGGCCATGTCGAGAGCGTGCGCCCGATTTCCGGCACCGACGCGATCATTCTCGGGGTCAGTTTTGTCGGCTCGAGCAACGTCGCTGCAATTGTGCTCTTCTGCTCGACGGTCAAGTCGGCCACATCCGCGGTCGTCATCTCGCCGAGCAGTCCGTGGAACACCGGTCGGTCGGGTTCGAGATCGAAGCGTTCGACATCGAGTACGCCTCCATCGCTGGTCTCCATCACCACAGGAATTCCTCGGGCGCGGGCGTGATGGCGGACCAACAGTTTGGTGTCGATCGAGTCGCATTCCTCCACAACGAGATCGAGCCCGTCCAGAAAGTTATCGAGCGTCTCGGCCGTCACACCGTCCGCGAAAACCCGCACATTCAGGTAGGGGTCGAGTTCGGCGATCCGCCGGGCCGCGACGACCGCCTTGTTCAGGCCCAAGTCGAAGACCGAGGACGGCACACGGTTGAGATTGGAGAGATCGAGCTCGTCGAAGTCCGCCAGACGCAACTCCCCGCACAGTCCTTCCATCGCGAGGGTATGAGCGACGGCATGGCCGACGCTCAACCCGACAACTCCCACTCGCAGGCCTCTGAACCGAGCTTGCTCTGCGGAAGTAATCTTGTTTCTGTTGCGATCCAGTCGTAGCCGATCGAAGCTGCGTGGACCGAGGACCCGCACCAGGGTGCGCCGCCACGGGTAATGCACCCACCGCGGCAATTCCTCGGTCTTGCCGGTCATCGCGGGAAGTAACCGGCGAAGCGAGGCCAGCTGTTCGAGTGTCGTGTCGACGACACCGACGGTGGGATCATCGAGCAGTGCACGGACAACCGAGTCCTGTTCACGCTCGGATGGGTCGAACACGCTGTGCTCTGACATTGCTGATGCTCCACATCTTTCGGATGACTGTCGACGACACACAACGCCGATCGTGTCCGACGGCCTGGAGGGACATCAGACTGCTTCACGTTACTTAAGTACTTCCCGGCGGTGCGGACACCACGTCGACGTTGATACTGGCTATCCAGGCGACCGAATCTACTGCCTATGGGAATACATCGCCAGGGACTGCCCCGGCTTTGGTTAGCATCTGATCTGTGAGGATCGCCTCGGACTGGGGGAGCAGTGCACGCCGCAAGGACTGCAAACAACTTCGAACAGCCCGTTCGCGGCAGATCGATTCGCGGTCATCACACTTTTGATCCGCCAGCGCACACACCGAACCGGCTGGAACAAGCGCGGACGGTTCCTGCCCGCCGTCCACAGCCAGTCGGGAACAACGCTGTCGCTGAATCATCACTGTGGCAGAGGACGTATCCAGGCAACTCCCTCGCGTGCCTCGGAGTGGGGACGACAGACGCTCGCGAACGACCAGCCAGAGGCGGAGATGTCGAGCAGGCCTGCTGCGGCAAGCGCGACGGTCGTGAACGCTGTTGCTCCGTACGGATGATCGGACCAGTATTTGCGGCGGCCGAGCGAGGCGATCACCACTCCGTACGGGAAGGCGTACGACGCGCGTAATGGCATGCACCTCGGTGCGTGGATATCTACCCACGCACCGAGATGCATGCCAGTTGATCAGTAGCGGTGTTGTGCTTCGTTCTTGGCGTGCTGGGCCTGCTGCTTCACAGAGGGCGCGTTGGCGGCCTGTTCCTTGATGCGGGGCATTTCGTCCTCGGCTTTGGTCAGGTAGCCCTCCCAGCGCTTGGCCATCGGCTGGACGAGTCCGCCGCCCACACCGACGACGAGAATGCCGCCGAGGGTGGCCAGGACTGCGATCAGGATCGGCGTGGTGACCGTGGTGGCGACACCGATCTGGTTGAGAGCTGCGATGACGCCGAATCCGAGGATGAACACCGATGCGATGGTGGCGAGGGTCTTGCCGTAGGACAGTCCGCCGAGGGAGTTCGAGATCAGCTCACGTACTGCGGCTGCGATGGCCGAGGCGACCACGATGATGATGATGGCCACGATCAGGCGCGGAAGGAAAGCGATGATCTGGCTCAGGAGCACGCTGATCGGGTTGGCGGGGAACACCCCGAATGCCAACTGCAACACGAATAGCACCAAGGCGTAGTAGATGATCTTCGAGACGACGTCACTGGCATCGTATTTGCTGTTCTCGAGTGCCTTCTTCACTCCGCCGCGTTCGACTGCACGGTCGAATCCGACGCGTTCGAGGATAGCCGAGAGAGCTTTTCCGATGGCCTTGGCGAGGACGATTCCGATCACCAGGATCACCAGGAACAGCAGCAGTTTGGGCACGAACTCTGCGATGGTCGACAGAGCGTTGTTGAGTGCTTCGGACATAGGTTTCAGTACTTTCTGATCGTGTGAACGGTGACGAACCGTAGGGGATCACGCGTCGAGCCTGCGTAACCGCAGAATCGAGGATGAACGCGGACGCGGCACGTGCAGGCGAAGACTTTGTGACTTGTCACCGAAGGGCGGTGTGCGCGGCGCGGTCGGTGCGCCGCACACAGGCGAAGCGGCTCCTCTCCAACGGGGAACGTGCTTCACGGTCGACCCCGGGCACCCCCGAATCTGGAGGTGCGCGACGCCATCGCGTTCGAAGCCGACCTAGTGTGTGACGTCGAGAGCGGACCCACACCGCACGCAACAGTGATGCAGATCACATGATTGGTCGCTTGCTGGGTGTCGAGCGTCGGCTGTAGCCCGACGGGGCGAGAGCATTGCAGGGTCGGGCGTGGGGGCTCGGTTGCGGGGCAACTATCCCGGTGTAGTGGTGGTCAGTGTGTCGATGATGTCGTGGGCGATGTCGCGGAGTTTGCGGTGCGAAGTCTGCGACTGGGTACGCATGAGCGCGAACGCGGCGTCGGCATCGATGCGGTGCAGTGCCATGAGCATTCCTTTGGCCTGTTCGATGGGCGCGCGATGTTCGATTGCCTCGCGCAGAGCGATCGATACTTCGGAGGCGGACTTGAAGCGTGCGTAGTCACCGATCGCGCGTGCGGTGGCGGTGGTGAGCACATCGAGGACGTCGGCGTCGAGTCGGTCGAATGCTGCGGGCGCGCGGCCATAGAGGTTGAGCGCACCGAGAGCGATGTCCGCGGTACGCAGCGGCGCTGCGAGAAACGAGTGGATACCTTCGCGCGCGGCGTCGGCGGCGAACCTCGGCCAGCGCTGATCGCAGTGATCGACATCGACCAAAACGATCTCGCCGCTGCGGGCAGCATGCAGGCAGGGACCGTCACCTGCGGCATATTGACGAGCATCGACCTCGAGGGTGCGATCGTCGGTGTGGACCGCAGTGTAAATACTGCCGCCGAGTTCGATGGTGACTCCGGCACTGTCTGCGCCGCCGATGGCGTCGGCAGCGACTTCGACGATGCGCTGCAGGAGCACGACCAGATCGTCTTCGTCGGATATCGATCCACCGAGCGCGATGAGCATGCCCCCGAGCTGCGCCGGGTCCAGGCCGTGCCTGGCGGCGGCTGTGGCGATGTCGGAGGCGTCGTCGGTGGCACCGATCGGTGTGGCGGCCAGGATGGAAGCGCTGGTGGCATCGGTGTTGTCCATGGCCCCTGATGAAAGCACACGCGGGGACGTCGAGCCACACAAGGCGGCAAGGTGAGCCGGTCGGCAAAACATGCGCATGGCAGATCTACCGGCAGTTGTTCGCGCTCACGACGTCAGCGGATTGCCGTCCACGATGTCTGTGACCGCGACGTCGACCGCCGGACCGCCGCGGGTAGAGCTACTGCCGTCTCCGGAGCCGACCGGACCGGTACCGACGATGTCGTCGACGACATCGAGTACGGTGCGGCGGATTCGGTCGGCGAGGATGTCGAGTTCGCTGCCGTACCGGGCGGTGAGTTCGACCCTGATCGTGCGCAGGTGAGCGTTGTCGGTGAGCACCTCTATGACACGCGGGACGCAGATCTCGTCGAGACGCACTGCACGTCGAAACAGTCGACGGGACCTGGGCATCGACACCGACAGCCCTGATCGATGCAGGCGTATCCCCGACGATGGTGTATCGGCGGTGGATCGAAGTCTTGGGCTTCTCCGACCGGTATCTCAACACCCGCATACTCGCCGAGCTGATGACCCGCGGCGACGGCACCGAACTCGCCGGCTACGACACTCACATCAGCCCGGCCGAGAGGCGACCTTTGCTGACCCCGATCGACCGATGGGGACATACGCCGCTGACCGCGACAGCACTGTCCGCGCGCGCGATCGCGGACATCGCCGCAGTGCACCTGCACGGCGGCGCGTCGGTACACCGACTCCCGGACAAGCAGGTCCGGTCCGCGGCGGCGGAACATTCAGATGAGGCAACGATTGGGGAGCCGCTCGGTTCGGCCTATCACCAACGAGGGATCGACGCCCGCAAAAATGCTCATACCACCCTGACCGAGGCCCTCTCGATCCTCGATGACGTCGAGGATCGGGCCGACCGGCTCGTGGCCGATCTCCTCAGGCTCGTAGAGACCGCACCGACCGTCGATTGAACCGAACATCGACTTCCGAGGAACTCATTGGATCGCACCCTTTCCAGATATACGGGGCGGGGGTATGGTCCAACAGGACCACTGGATACCCCCTAGGGGTATGCTGAACACGACGAAGGAGCTACATGATCATCACGAACTACCGTGTCACCGGCATGACCTGCGGGCACTGCGAAGCATCGGTCCGCGAGGAAGTCGGCGCCGTGGCCGGAGTGGATGCCGTCGAGGTATCGGCGGCGACGGGAACGCTGGCAGTGACAGCGGGGGTCGTACTCGACCATGCTCAGGTCATCGCCGCAGTCCGCGACGCTGGATACACAGCCGAACCACAACCTGCAGAATCACGCACGGCGTAGCCACCGAACTCGGTGGATGGAAGGACCTCTCGCGATGAAAAACCCCATACCTCAGGGCGTCGACCCGACACACACGGACCACGAGAATCCGGTACAACACAGCAGCGGTGATGCCGCTGATCAGAGGCACACCGCAGCAGCCGCAGGTGAGCCTCACGGCCCGTCCGCTCACAGCTCGGCGCATGACGAGCACGGCGACCATGCTGGGCACAGTGGTCACACCGGAGGACACAGGGACCACGTCGGCATGTTCCGGCGCCTTTTCTGGATCATGGTTGTTCTGGCCGTCCCGGTCATCGTCGCCTCACACATGTTTTCCATGCTCGTCGGATACTCGCTACCCGACGCGTCCTGGATCGCATGGATCTCCCCGGTGGTGGGCACCGTGATGTTTGCCTGGGGCGGGTCCCCGTTCCTCACCGGTGCAGTGAGCGAAATACGCTCGCGCGCACCGGGAATGATGCTGCTCATCGCACTGGCAATTACCGTCGCATTCGTATCCTCGATGGGAGCGAGTCTCGGCATCCTCGATGATCAACTCGACTTCTGGTGGGAACTGGCCCTGCTGATCGTGATCATGTTGCTCGGGCACTGGATCGAAATGCGCTCACTCGCGCAGACCACCTCCGCCCTGGACTCGCTTGCAGCGTTGCTCCCCGACACCGCCGAACGCGTCGACGGCGACGACGTGGTGCCGGTATCGCCGGACCAGCTCGAGCTCGGCGACGTCGTCGTCGTCCGTCCCGGCGGACGGGTGCCCGTCGACGGCACCATCGTCTCCGGATCGGCGAGCATGGACGAATCGATGATCACCGGAGAATCACGGACCGTCCGGCGCAACGACGGCGACAAGGTCGTCGCCGGGACAGTGGCCACCGACTCCGGTATCCGGGTCCAGGTCACCGCGGTAGGGGACGACACCGCCCTCGCCGGAATAGGCCGCCTCGTCGCCGACGCCCAGAACTCGACATCGAAGGCCCAACGCATCGCCGACACCGCAGCAGGATGGTTGTTCTGGTTCGCTCTCGGATCCGCGATCATCACCGCCGCCGCGTGGACACTGTTGGGGATCCCCGACGACGCCGTCATCCGGACGATCACCGTGTTGGTCATCGCGTGCCCGCACGCACTCGGCCTGGCGATCCCGCTGGTGGTCTCCATCGCCACCGAACGAGCCGCCCGCGGAGGGGTCCTGGTCAAAGACCGCCTCGCACTCGAAACCATGCGGACCGTGGACACCGTGTTGTTCGACAAGACCGGCACCCTCACCAAAGGCGAACCCACCGTCACCTCGATCGAGGTGACAGACGTGCGCACCGCCGACGACGTCCTTGCGCTGGCCGCGGCGGCCGAAGCCGATTCCGAGCACCCGCTGGCCCACGCCATCGTCGACGCTGCACGAACGCGGAACCTGACCGTCCCATCGGCCACCGACTTCCAGTCGTCCCCCGCGATCGGGGTCTCCGCGGACGTCGACGGCACCACAATCCAGGTCGGAGGACCAGCACTGCTCGACCAGGAACACGCGACCGAACTTGCTGTCGCCGACCAATGGCGCAGTGACGGGGCGATCATCCTGCACGTCCTCGCCGGCGGCACCGTCATCGGTGCACTGGCCCTCGCCGACGAGATCCGGCCGGAATCACGTGTCGCAATCGACGACCTTCACGCCCGCGGTGTCACGGTGGTCATGATCACCGGAGACGCCGACGCCGTCGCGAAATCCGTGGCCACCGAACTCGGAGTGGACCGCTACTTCGCCGGGGTGAAACCAGAAGACAAGTCCCGCAACGTCGCTTCACTGCAACAGGAAGGGCGCACCGTGGCGATGGTCGGCGACGGAGTCAACGACGCACCGGCTTTGGCGCAAGCCGATGTCGGCATCGCGATCGGCGCGGGCACCGACGTGGCGATCGCCTCGGCCGGGGTGATCCTGGCCAGCGACGACCCACGGTCGGTGCTGTCGGTGATCGAACTCTCCCGCGCCTCCTACCGAAAGATGAAGCAGAACCTGTGGTGGGCAGCGGGATACAACCTGATTTCCGTTCCACTCGCGGCAGGGGTGTTGGCGCCGGTCGGGTTCGTGCTCCCTATGTCGATCGGCGCGATCCTGATGTCGCTGTCGACGATCATCGTCGCCGCCAACGCGCAATTGCTGCGTCGACTCGATCTCACGCCCGACGCCATTACCGGCACTCCGAGCGAGGGAAGCCGGGACTCCGAGGCGCAGTCCAGGCAGATCTCACAGAGCTGAGAACTCGGGATCTTCACACTGCTCGAATAACCAGCCACAGTCAAAACAAGGCCGCACCCCTCCTCTGGAGAGGGGTGCGGCCTTGTCTTGGTAAAAAACCATGTCAGCCGAGCAGGCCCTGCATGGTCTCGATCTCCTGCTGCTGAGAGGTGACGATCGTGCGGGCCATTTCCTGCGCGTCAGGGTTGGAACCGCCGGAGATTTCGGTGTTCGCCATCTCGATCGCACCTGTGTGATGGGCGATCATCATCGTCAGCCACTGGCGATCGAATTCAGGTCCTGACGACGCCATCAGTGCGCCCATGTCCTGTTGGGTCATCATGCCGCTGCCGGAGCTGTGGTTCATTCCGCTCATCGCACCCATGTCGGCCGTGGGTGCGGGCTGACCCCATTCGGCGAGCCATGCCGTCATCTGATTCATCTCCGGCTGCTGAGCGGCGTCGATTTCCGCAGCCAAGGCCAGTACGTTGGGGTTGTCGGTGCGGCCCTGTGCCATCTCAGCCATCTGGACTGCTTGGGCGTGGTGTGGGTACATCATCTGCGCGAACATCACGTCGGCATCGTTGAACTGCGCCGAGGCCGTCGCCCGGGTCGACGACATCGGCGCCGATGAGGACGAGCTCATCGACTGCCCGTCCATCGGGGAATCGGCCGAGTCGTTGCTACAGCCGGCGACGATCAATACGCTCGCGGCGGCAGCGGCGAGGGAGACCAAAACTTTGGTACGCATGAACAAACTCCTTGCAAGGGTGGTCAATACAGGAAACCGAATGTGTATCGATCCGCCGATAGACGTGCGCCTACCGGGCTCCCTGTCACACTCGCAAGGTCACCGATCTATCCAACTCCCACAGCGTCCACGGCGGCGCGCGCTCCAGGGTGGAGTCGACTTTCCCACCGATCCAATCCGCGGAGATCGGTGTCAATTCGATCTCGCCGCTCATCGCAGGGGCCGTCGACGCAGGCCACGACACCGTCGTGCCTACACAGGGGTGCATCATCTGATGCGCGGATGGGCAGTGGTGTTCCCCGAACGCCACCGGGGCCGAACTCCCGTCAGCGGCCGTCGACGTCATCGCGGCGGTGTGACCATCGCTCATCGAGGTCGATATGGACATCGAGGCAGTCGGTGTCACCGAATGCATCAGCAGCACCCCGAATGCCGTCAACGCGATCAGCACCCCGGTCGCCGAGGCTGAGCCCCATCGACCGCGCCGGGGTGCTGAGTGCATGACGTCGACGATAGCAAGACATACCCCCTAGGGGTAGTACCGTGGGGGTTGGGAGGCTCGTAACAGCGCCCGCGGGAAGCGATCTGGCTACGCCGGATCGGCGGTAGCGGGCAGGTCCGGTGAGGACATTCCGAGGTGTTCGATGTGATAGACCGCCTCGTCGAGAAGCATCGCCACGTGGTTGTCGTAAAGGCGGTAGATGATGCTGCGGCCGGAGCGTGCCCCGGTGACCAGGCCCAATGCGCGAAGCAAGCGGAGTTGATGGGAGACGGCGGACTGTTCCATCTCCACGGCGTCGGCGAGGTCGTTCACCCCACTGGGGCCCTGGCGGAGTTGTGTGAGAATCCGCAGCCGGCTCGGTGTCGCCAACGCCTGCAGTGTCGCGGCAACCGTCGCGGCGGATTCGGCGTCGAGTTGAGCCGGAGGCCGCGCTCGCCCGTCGACTTCGTGTCCCATGGGGCAACTGTAGTTGATGTAGATATGTAAAGATCTTCATATATTCCTGTACAGTCGCTCCCGCACCCACATCCGTTGGCAGAAGGCAGTCATGGCATCGATCGACACCACCACCGCTCCGGCCGCGCCCACAGCGCGTGGTAACTCCGGCTACGCGCGGACGCGTCTGCTCGACGTCGGCGAGGTGAGGTGGGCGCTGGCAGCGACCGCGCTGTTCCTGCTCGGACTGACTGCGCAGCTCGTCGCTGCGCCGGTCTGGTCGTTCTGGGCGCTCTACCTGGCCTGCTACATCACGGGCGGCTGGGAACCTGCACTCGAGGGCCTGCGCGCGCTACGAGAGAAGACCCTCGACGTCGACCTGCTGATGATCGTCGCCGCGCTCGGCGCGGCCGCGATCGGGCAGATCTTCGACGGCGCACTGCTCATCGTCATCTTCGCGACCTCCGGCGCACTCGAAGCAGTACTGACTCGCCGCACCGCCGACTCGATTCGCAGTCTCCTCGATCTCGCACCCGAGACCGCAGTCATCCTCGACACCGCAGGTGTCGAGAAACGAGTCGACGCCGCTGATCTCCGACGCGGCGACATCGTCATCGTCCGACCGGGAGAGCGCATCTCCGGCGAGGGCACCGTCGTCGACGGCAGCTCCGACGTCGATCAGTCCTCGATCACCGGTGAGGCAATCCCGGTGTTCAAACAGGTCGGAGGCGACGTCTTCGCCGGCACCATCAACGGCACCGGCGCACTGCGGATCCGCATTGACGTCGACCCCTCGGAGACCGTCATCGCCCGCATCGTGGCCATGGTCGAACACGCCTCGGCCACGAAAGCGAAGAAGCAGCTCTTCATCGAGAAAGTCGAGCAGTACTACTCGAAGACCGTCGTCGTCTCCACCGCTGCGATCTTCGCGATCCCGATGCTGCTCGGAAGCGAACTCCAACCGGCTTTGCTGCGGGCGATGACGTTCATGATCGTCGCGTCCCCCTGCGCGGTAGTCCTGGCGACGATGCCACCGCTCCTCGCGGCTATGGCCACTGCCGGACGCAACGGTGTTCTCGTCAAATCTGCTGTCGTCATGGAACAACTCCGCACCATCGAGGTGGTGGCCTTCGACAAGACCGGCACACTCACCGAAGGAACACCGCAGGTCGAGCGCATCGATGCATTCGTGGGCTCCAGCAAAAGTGACGTGCTCACCCTTGCTGCCGCCGCCGAGATGGGCAGCGAACACCCGATCGGCACAGCCATCGTCGACTACGCCCGCCGCCGAGACCTGTCGATCCCCGAAGCGATCGCATTCGAGTCGACCCCGGGTGTGGGAGTCAGCGCGAGCGTCGATGGCGAGGTCGTGACGGTCAGCAAACCCGACGTCGCACCGAAAACTGATCGCTCCGACAACCTTTCGGAATCCGAAGGCGAGACGTCGGCCGCGCGCACTGCTGCCGCACGCGAATTCGGTGGGATGACCGCCGTGATAATCCGTACCGGAGGAAGGCCGATCGGAGTGATCGCCCTCGCGGACACTGTTCGCTCGAACCTTGCCGCGACCGTCGACGACCTAGAACGCGTGACCGGTAGTCCCTCAGTGCTACTCACCGGCGACAACTCCGACGCAGCGAACGCGGTGGCCGAACGTATCGGGATTGCCGACGTTCGGGCAGGGCTGCTTCCCGAGGACAAAGCCGCGGCCGTGACGGAACTGCAACGCAGCGGACTCTCGGACGGCGGCACGCGCGAGCGCCGCGTTCTCCTGGTCGGAGACGGCGTCAACGACGCTCCCGCTCTCGCCGCGGCGGACATCGGTGTCGCGATGGGACGCAAGGGTTCCGACCTCGCACTCGACACGGCCGATGCGGTCCTGGTACGGGATGACCTCACAACCTTGTCTTCGGTGATCGAGCTGTCGCGGCGTGCGCATAGGATCGTAGTCGCGAACCTCGCGATAGCGGCGACGTTCATCGTGGTGCTCGTTGCGTGGGACCTGTTCTGGACCCTTCCGCTGCCGATCGGAGTAGCAGGGCACGAAAGCTCCACCGTCCTCGTTGCTCTCAACGGTATGCGCCTGCTGTCCTCACGCAGTTGGCAGCGCAGGACGTAGGAAGACGACACCGGCGTCGAGCGCGGCCCGCATGTTGTAGGGGGATCGCCGGGGACGGTTCTGTGTCGTACCCGAAGAGGGTTGGCGCGTCAGTGTCGCGGTGCGGGCAGCGGATCGAGCGAACTCGTTTGTCGAACATGGGTGAGTTCGTTGGGGCCATCGCTTCGAAACGTGTTCGCCACCAGATTCGTTCAATGCGGAAAGGAGAAACTCGTGTCGGGGTCGGGGTCCGGACGATGTCACATCCGGCGGTGACATCGTGGGAACACCGGGCAGCGGTGGTGCGTCTTCGAGAGCACGGCCGAGCAACTATCGACGAACACGCTCTGTTCGCGATGATCGAGAAGATGCGTCAGATAGCCACCTCTGCACAGAGGGACACCAAGCGAGCCCGCCGTAATCGCACTCGCCGTGCTCATCTGAGCAGCGTCACCACACCACCGGCCGCGCAGAGCCCGCCCGAGCCCTGCCAAGGCACCGACGACGTGTCGGTTCCACTATTCGACGACATCGAAGAGTGGTGAAACGGTGAACAACGACCCCCGAAGCGCTCCCGCAGGCCACGGCACCGACCGTATCGGCAAAGACATCGACCCCGGTAGTGCAGACCTCACCCACCTGCGAAGTTCGGTCAGATCGATCGCGGTTCTGCCTGCAGCGCAACGCATCAGGCACATTCGCACCGAGAGGTGGATCGGGTATCCGCGTGCACGGTCGGTGATCGAGCACCTCGAGACGCTGCTGGGGTGGCCGGATCGACAACGCATGCCGAACCTGCTTCTGATCGGACCGACGAACAACGGCAAGTCGATGATCGTTGAGAAGTTCCGCCGTGCACACCCCACTGTCAGCTTGCCCGATCGCGAACAGATACCGGTGTTGTGTATGCAGATGCCTCCGGACTCAGCACCCGCACGGTTCTACCTGGCGATGCTCGCCGCACTCGGAACGCCGATCCGCCCACGGAACCGAGTCCACGAACTCGAACAGCAAGCGATCACGCTGCTGCGAGCGACAGGAGTTCGGATGCTGATCATCGACGAGCTCCACAACGTCCTCGCCGGCCGCGACAACGTACGCCGAGAATTCCTGAACCTGTTGCGGTTTCTGGGCAACGAACTGCGGATCCCTCTCGTCGGAGTCGGCACCCGAGAGGCGTACCTCGCGATCCGCAGCGATGCACAGCTGGAGAACCGTTTTCACCCCATGACGCTGCCGATCTGGACCAACGACACCGACACCCGCTCCCTGCTGGCGAGCTTCACCGCCAGCTTCCCGTTGCGTGCGCCCTCGCACCTGACATCGGCGGAGATGACCGACTACCTCCTCACCCGGTGTGAGGGCACCATCGGCGAACTGGCCACGCTGTTGACCGCGGCCGCAGTGACCGCAATAGAAGCCGGGAAGGAATCGATCACCTCACAGGTGTTGACCCAAACCGCCTACTCCGGGCCCACCGAACGCCGCCGCCACTTCGAACGGCACCTGGCATGACACCAGCCGATGCCCCCGCAGCACGCACAGCGCTCGACCACAGTGCGCATCCGCCGTGGCCGCTGCACCCGCAACCACTACCTGGCGAGACTCTGATGTCGTGGCTGGCCCGGACCACCGCACTGTATTCGTTGATCAATACAGCGGACCTTCTCGACGGGCTCGGTGTCGACACCTCGGGCGTGGACCTGGACCGCTACACACGCGAGCCGGTGTTGACCGCACTTGCCCAGAGAGGCGGCAGTACCGCGGAACGGCTGCGGGAGATGACGTTGGCGGGCTATACGCCCTGGCTGCTCGACAGCACCGACCCCAGTGAATGCGACTTCGACACCTACGTCCATCAGTTCTCTGTCCTACTGCCACCGGGTCTGGCAATGGCAGATCGGCGTCGACGCACACCGGCAGCCGGCACATGGCTTCCCTGGGTGAGCAAGCTCGATACGCGGGCATGCCCCTTGTGCATCGACGCCCTCGACACCGACGCCGATATCGCGGTCATGATGGCTCATCAGTACCCGATGCTGACCAGCTGCACCAAGCATCTCTGCCGGCTCGAATTCTGCGCTGTGATACCCGGGAGACTGGTGTTCTGGGACAGAACACCAGCAGGCTCGGACGAACACGCACCACCGATACCGGTACCAGCAGTCGTCGCAGAAATCGACCGGCGCACAGCCGCCGCCATGACGAGCGGGTCGGTCGAGCTCGTCGCGGGCCGTGTTCAGGCAGCAGTGTGGTTCAGGCTGCTGCGCACCGTCGTCGATGAGGTATCGACACCGCTGGTTCGCACCGGATGGTGGGCGAAGCCACTGAGCGCGATCTGGAAGTCCACCGGTTGTTCCCGCCCGCTGCGGACATCGTGGGTTCCGTTCGAGCAACTGCCGTGGGACGAGCAAGCGAACGTTTTGTTTGCTGCCGCGACCGCGATCATCGCGGTGGAGAACGATGAGATAACCGCGAGCGGAGCTGACGCCTGCCTGCTGCGCCCGCGACGGTACGAGCCGGTCGATCCGGGGACCCCTCCGACGGGGTCTCGCAGTCCGGTACCCACCCGCAGCGCTTGGGACGGTGTGATTGCGGCGATCGATGCCGCTGTCGCCGCCGCCCGCGTCGACAGCGACGCCGCCCGATCTCTGTTCGGATTCGCTCGAACGGGGTGCCGCACCGAAGAAGACGTCGACGAGCTGGCCTATGCCTTCGTCGAGCTCGGCATTCGATTGGACTGGGACTGAAGCGCGCTAGATCACCACACGTTTCTCTACGCCGACTTACGCGGAAATCAATCGCCTCCTGTAGTCACCCACGGTTTGTGTGCGGTGACCGACGAGAATTTTCCTTCCCGCACCGTCCTTGAGGAAACGCCAGGTGAGCGTAGTTTCTGTTCGATAAATGTGTAGGAGGTGCCCGCTACAGTCCTGCCCATGACCGAACGCCAGCTCGCAGACGACTCGAACATTGTTCCGGCTGTCTTGCCGGGCGGTACCGCAGCGGTGTTTCCGGATCTCCCACCCGACGTCGCCGCTCGGATCGAGCAGTCGATGGCGTCATCGCGCTCGACCGGCACCCGCCGCGCCTACGCCTCGGCGTGGAGACGCTTCGAAACCTGGTGCGCCGCCACCGGGTATATCTCGTTACCGGCGCATCCCGCGACGGTGGCCGCCTATCTCGTGGCCGCGGCGGACACACTCACCGTCGACGGGACTCGGGCGTACGCGGCCGCGACGTTCGGCAAATGGGTCGCAGCGATCGCCGACCGCCACCGCGCTACCAGACACGACAACCCGGGCGGGCACGAGATGGTCCGCGCCACCCTCGCCAGTATTCGGCGGGATTACGCGTCGGCGGGCGAGCGGCCACGCAATCCACGCGCACCGCTGCTGACCTCCGACATCACCACCATCGTCGATCATGCACGTCTCAGTGTGACCGGGTGGGCGTCGGAGGTCCTCAAACGGCGCGACACCGCGCTGCTTCTGATGGGCTATACCGGCGCATTTCGTCGTAGCGAACTCGTGGCGCTCGAATGCGGCGGTGTCCGCCGCGACCGCCTCGACGGTGCGCACGTACGGATTCGGGCGTCGAAGACCGATCAGGACGGCGTCGGGGCCTTCAAAGCCCTACCGTTCACCGGCCGTCACGAATCCTGCCCGGTCTGCGCGTGGGTACGTTGGCTGCAGGTCGTCGCGGCGTCCTCCACGTGCACCTCGCTACGTCGACGACCCAACGCCGCCGGATCGCGGTGATCGACGGCACCCATTCCCGGCAGCTGTTACCCCCTCCGGGGCGCGCGGAGATCGTTCGGGCTGCGCTGGACGTGGCGCGTACGGCGCGCCTGCACGAGCTGGCAGCCGTGATCGGCGGCATCATCGCCCGCCTCCCCGAATCCGGTTGGCCGTCAGAACTGTTCGCGCGGCGAGACGCCCGCGTCCTGATCTTCGCCTCGACCGGTCTGCCGTACACCCAGATCGCGGCCCTGCGGCACTGCAATGTCACCGCCGATCCAAGGATCGACGCCCTTCGTATCGACACAGGCCGCGGCGTCCACACTGTCACTTCCCCCGGCACTGACGGGGGCGGGGTATCTCGCCGCGGATGGTGTATCAGCGCTTGTTGGAGGTGCTGGGCCATCGCACGCGGTATCCGAGTACCCGAATGCTCTCGATGCCGTGGGCGGTACCGGACTCGGCGGATTCGACCGGTACGTCGATCCGGCCGATCGGCAGCCGCTGTCGACTGCGATCGACCGGTTGGGCCACACCCCGTTGATTGCGACCCCACTCACGTCCCGTGCGGTCGCCGACATCGTTCGAGCCCACCTGGACGGGCGAGTACCTGTGCACCGACTCCACTCGGTGCAGGCACGGCAACCGAGCGCACAGCTCGTCCCGTAGCCCGCCTCGGCTTCGGTACTCGACCCCGGATACTACGAATACGGGACCCAGGCACGCCGGGACGCGCACGAGCTACTCGGTGGCGTCGATTCAACGCTCGACGACCGTGCGGATGCACTGCTGAAGCGGCTTCTCGCGTTCGTCGAGGCAGAAGTACCGGAATATGGTCGGCCGCGCGTGCCGCGCCCATCGTACCTGCCCGTTCAGGACACCTTTCGGGCGTGAAGACGCTCGACGAGACCGAGAGTGAACCGGTCGATGTCCTCGATGGAGAAGCTCTCGTCACCGGTGATCGCGAGCGAGGACCGTCGCAGAAAGTGCACGCCACCGATCGGGATGCTCACCAGTTTCAGGGCGCGTTGGATCCATCGAACCGGCCGGATCGACGAGGCGACGTGATCGGCGGGGAGCATTGTTCCACCTGGACGCAGCACTCGCGACATTTCCGAGAGCGCGATGTCCGGGGCTGGGATGGCGCAGAGCGAGAACGTGCACACCATGGTGTCGAAGGATGTATCGGGGAAGTCCAGAGCGTGAGCGTCCCCGAGCGGCGGGTGCGCATCCGGTCTGACGTCGGTGTGGGCGCGAGCCGTGTGGTCACGACATTGGTGGTCATTGAGGCCAGGTGCACTGCATCGACAGCAGTCGTGTTGGAAGGTCATTCCGGCGTTCGAGCAGGTGGTGCAAGGACACGTGCCGAGGTATACGCCACCCTCTCCTTGATTGATCGTACGGATGTACGTACATTATGGATGAGGCTAGTCGCCAATTCTGACAAACGTCACACTCGGGAGGAATGAAATTCCCTCGTCCGCCCCGAGTCGGCGAGTGCCGGACGGCTGAGGAGGACGTGATGGTCGGCAACCGCTGCGGTGGCGCTGTGAGTCGTTGCGCCTCGCTGGATCAGTCGGTTGCGATGCCCCTGGTCGCCCAGTGGAATGCCGCCCACTTCACCTCCACCCCGCAGGAATCGGAACCGTGCGCCTCGACGCACAGAACCTGCAAAAATACCCCACGGGGTACCGTGGATTCTTGACACCCATACGAACGCCGCCACGATCGACAAGGAGATTTCGATGCTTCTCGAACGCATCTACGACGAAGACCTCGCCCAAGCCGGATACTTCATCGGCTGCCAGGCCAAAGGAGAGGCAGTGGTGGTCGACGCCCGCCGCGACATCGGTGTGTATCTGGATCTGGCCGATCGGCATGGCATGACCATCACCGCCGTGACCGAGACCCATATCCATGCCGACTACCTGTCCGGCACTCGCGAGCTGGCCAAGGCCACCGGGGCGGTCACCTACGTCTCAGGAGAGGGCGGCGACGATTGGCAGTACGGCTTCGAGGCCGAACGCCTCCACGATGGCGACACGCTGGCTCTGGGCAACATCACCGTGCAAGCCGTTCACACGCCCGGTCATACCCCGGAGCACCTCTCGTTCCTGGTGACCGACGGTGCCTTCGCCGATGCTCCGGGATACATGTTGACGGGCGACTTCGTCTTTGCCGGTGATCTCGGCCGCCCGGACCTACTCGACGAAGCTGCCGACGGTGTCGACACCCGTTTCGAGGGTGCCAAACAGATCTTCCGCAGTCTGAAGCGGTCGTTCGTCACGCAGCCAGATCATATCCAGGTCTTTCCGGGTCACG
>NZ_JABFAO010000007.1:0-15826 GCF_017168235.1 Rhodococcus sp. KRD197 | reverse complement strand
CCCAGCAATGTCGCCGTGCCCGGTTCCGGTGCCCGGACGCCGCGGACCACTTGCCGGGGTGACGGCGAGCTGCATCGGCGACGACGCCGAAGTCGACCTCGCCGACGCTCTGGGCGGTGAGATGACTCTGATCAATCTCTGGGCCTCCTGGTGCGCCCCGTGCCGCACAGAAATGCCTGTACTCGACAGCTACGCCGCCGAACCCGACGCGATCCGGGTCGTCGGAATCGACGTCGAGGACCGACCCGAGGATGCGGCCGCGCTGCTCACGGAACTAGGCATTCGGTACCCCAACTACATCGACGACGGCGACGTCCAGAACGCGCTGTCGGCTCCACCGGTTCTGCCCCTGAGCTTCCTCCTCACACCGGGCGGGGACATCGTGCGTCTGACCGACCCCACGGTGTTCGAGACAACGGATCAGATCCGCACTGCAGTAAAGGATTTCACCTCATGAGACGTCGCCGAGATACGTGGGTACGTACACGCCACCAGGTCTCGATGCCTGCCGCGGCACTAGCATCGATCCTTGCCATCGTAGTGGTGAGCTCCGGATGCTCCGTCGGTGCCGACGCCGCCTCGACCGGCGGTAGCTTCGACTTCGTAGCACCCGGTGGCCAAACCGACATTTTTTACGATCCGCCCGAAACACGGGGAATCATCGGCGAACTCGCAGGTCCCGACCTGATGGAGGAGGGCAGAAACACCGCTCTGTCGGACTACGACGGTGAGGTAGTGGTGATCAATCTCTGGGGTCAATGGTGTGGCCCCTGCCGCGGCGAAGCCGACGACCTCGAAGAGGTCTACGAATCCACCCGCCAGCGCGGTGTGCAGTTCCTCGGCATCAATGTTCGAGATCCGCAGAAGGACAAGGCGCAGGACTTCGTCGTCGACAACAACGTCTCCTACCCCTCGATCTACGACCCCTCGATGCGGACGCTGATCGCACTCGGCGGGAATTACCCGACCAGCGTGATTCCCTCGACGCTGGTACTCGATCGCCAGCATCGAGTGGCGGCGGTCTTCATGCGCGCCCTGCTCACCGAAGACCTCCTTCCCGTCGTCGAACGGATAGCGGCCGAATGACCCTTCTCGCCCAAGACATCGGGTCGACATTTCAGAACGCCGCATCGAGCGGCCCTTTGGTGCTGGCGATCGGTGCATGCATGCTCGCCGGACTGGTCTCGTTCGCTTCCCCATGCGTCGTGCCGCTGGTTCCGGGTTACCTGTCCTACCTGGCGGGCATCGCCGGTGCCGATGCCCGATCGCTCGAAACCCCGAACAGCACAGCGCCCTCGGCGCCGCTGGCACGCCGGTGGCGTGTGGCCGGCGCCGCGTCGTTGTTCGTCGCCGGATTCACGATCGTCTTCGTCCTCGCCACAGCCTCGATCTTCGGAGTCATCGGCACACTGCGCATCAACGAGCAAGTACTCCAACGCATCGGCGGCGTCATCACCATCATCATGGGTGCGGCCTTCATCGGGTTGATTCCCACCCTTCAACGCGACACCCGATTCGCACCCCAACAGATCTCCTCGCTCGCGGGCGCACCGCTACTCGGTGGTGTGTTCGCTCTCGGTTGGACACCATGTTTGGGTCCGACTCTGGCAGGAGTGATCTCCGTTGCGGCAGGCACCGAAGGTGCAACCGCAGCGCGCGGGGTCACTCTCATCGTCGCCTACTGTCTGGGACTGGGCCTGCCGTTCGTCGTCCTTGCGTTCGGCTCGAGTTCGGCGATGCGCAGCGTCGGGTGGCTTCGGAGGAACTCCCAGAAGATCAAGACAGCGGGCGGCATCATCATGATCGCCGTCGGCGTCGCGCTCCTGACAGGCGCATGGGGGCTGTTCATCGCCTGGATACGCAACGAATTCGTCACTGCCGTCGTGTTGCCTATCTGAGGTAAGTGTGGAGTGTCGCCAACCCCCGTTTGCGAAGTTCGGGTGCCCGAACTATTTTCAGGGTCGCATTGATCTATCTGACCGTGATCTGACTGTCGGTGCCGCAGGCCTGCCGGCCCGAAACGCGTCCGATGGTCGTCGGGTGCCCGAGAGTACGGTCCCGCCCTGCACGACAACTTCACCCTCGCACGGGTAGAACGAGACGCGCTCGCGATCGTTTGAAAGGCGGGTAGTGCAGTCCACTTCTGAAACAATGCAGTCGTCTTCTGAAACTGACACATGACCTTCCGTCGACCAAAGCCGAAGCCCCCCTGGCGAATGTGGGCCGCACTCGGCGGAGTCGGTGTCATCCTGGCGGGCATCATCACCGTCGGGGCGCTCACCGAAGACGACAACGACGCGTCGACGACCGACGCCGCGGCCGCCTCGAGCGCGGAGCAGCCCTCCCCTGAGCCTGCTCCGGAACAGGAAGCGGAACCCTCCCCGTCGGCCGACCCGATGATCTGCGATACGACGGACCCATGGTCGCGGGGAGGTCCATGCACGTTCGGGCAGACCGCGATCTACAGCGACACGAGGCGGGATTTGAGCGAGGTGAGGCTGGAGATCACAGTGGGCGCACCGGTCGAGTTTGCACTGAGCGAGGACGCCATCATCGACTCTGACCAGCCTCCGTACCCCGTGAGCGTCTACTTCCCGGTCACCGTCAAGAACATATCCCCGGACTCAGCCATGCCGAGTTCGGTCTCTACCCAGGCGACAAATGCCGAACAGGGCAAATACAGCGGTAAGTATGTCGGTATTCAGGAAGTGAGGGACGGGGATGTCGGCTTGCGATCGGTCACCTCGGCTCTCGACCTGCCCGTGGGCGAAACCCTGAGCGTCAAGGAAGGCTGGAACATGACGACACTCGATGGTGTGGAGTACATCCTATCGATCGATGGTCTCGGCGGATACGACATCGAGTTCACGCGGTGATCCCTGAGATCGCCTCCGGGACGCCCACCCCGACATCGTTCGATCCACATTTGTCTAGCCCACTTGACTAGAAAGTGTCCAACCGGCTAGACTAAAGTCATGGTTACCGAGCAGCCCACGCGGAAAGTGGTCAAGGCCCTCAAGGCGGCCGGCTTCTCGTCGGTTCGTACGGTCGGTTCACACAGCACGTGGGTCTCGGCCGACGGAGTTGTGAAAGTGACTGTGCCCGATGGGCACCGGACTATTTCGCCGGGCGTGTATCGGAAGATCCTCGCAGCTATGAAGGAGGCTCAGAAGTGAGCAAGACTTACACGGTGTCCATTACCCGCGACGGCAAGTGGTGGATGATCGCTGTCCCTGAACTCGACGCTCTGACCCAGGCCCGCCGCATCGACGACGTCGCCACCGCGGCGAAGGAGTTGATCGCTCTCGAAACCGGCGTCTCCCTCGCCGACGTCGAGATCGAACAACACATCGAGCTCGAGCCCGGGGGAGAAGACCTCGCCGCCCGCGTCGCCGACATCAAAGCCCAACGTGCCCATCTGAGCGAAGAAGAGGCGCGAGTGAAGGCCTCGACCGAAGCGTTCGCCAAGCAGCTCGCAGGCGCGCACGTCCCGGTGCGCGATATTGGATCACTTCTCGGAGTGACGTTTCAGCGAGCCAGCCAACTCGTCAACAGCTGACCACCTGACTCCGCGGACGCGGAGGCCGGGATACTGCTCCCATGACCAGTGACCGCAGTTTCGATCCGGATCCCGATCATGGACAGGACGGATGGGTGACGCTGCCAAGCGGGCAGCGCGCCTACCGCTACGTGGGATCGGACGACCTGATCTACGACGCGGGAACCGCACCCGACGCCGCCGCGTCGAACTAGGCATGGACCCAGACGAACGCGCCGCCATCGTCGACGAGGGGTACGACCCCGACGACCCGGCCGTGCTCGCCGACCTCGATCACGTCACCCGTGTGCTCGCCGAACATCGCCACCTGACAGCCGACCCCGAACTTTCCCTCGCGTACCTCGTGAACGCCGCCAGAGTTCACGAACCAGGGCCAGCGTCGGGCGTATGCAGGTAGTTCGACATCGAACGTATGTTCGCATAGATTGAGGGGACTGTTCCGTCCGGCGAAAGGTCGCACTCATGGCCGGTACCGCCGATACGATCCCCGACCTGACCAACCTCGACAAGGCCGCGCAGCTCGCCGCTCTTCGCCGCAGCATGGCCGCGATCCCCGGACGCCGCGACCACGCACCCGCCGACTCCGACGACTTGCCCGCATTCCCTCCAGCGCAGCCGAAGGTGCAGGCCGCCGCGATGGAAGGCGATGAACGAGCCCTGAGCGGCCCTGTGCGCTCACGAACCCTCAGAACCCTGCCGGTGCCCATGCCTCTGTCGGAACTGCTGCCACGTGGCGCACTGGCCCGAGGAACGGCCCTGTCGATCACCGGTGCCGGATCGATTCTCGTTGGGCTCGTCGCCACCGCCACCGCGGCCGGCCACCACGTCGCCCTGATCGGTCAACCCAAGTTCGGGCTCCTCGCCGTCCACGAACACGGCGGGGACCTGTCGAAGATCGCCCTGATCGACCCCGGTCAAGCGGACCCTCTCGACGCCGCCAATATCTGCATCGATGGGATCGATCTGGTCATCAGTACCGTTCACGGTCGCGACGTACCGCCGACCCGCGCGCGTGCCCTGTTGGCCCGAAACCGCACTCTTATCCGGACTAAGCGGGGTTAGCAAGTCGAGGTGTCTGAGCTAGCCAGTCACACGCTCTCGACGGACCGTACCCTGCCTGAGGCTCCCATGCCGATCAGATCCACCGCGATTGTGCGGTAGCCGTGTGCTGCGACGGCGGGCGTGATGTTGCGCCACAGGTAGGACGAGGTGGGATTGCCGTGCAGGAACAGTACGAGTGGACCGGTACCCGCATCGGTGAAGCTGATCGTGCTGCCGAGAACGGGCAGAGTTCGTGGCTGCACCAAAGCGTTCCCTCGACCTGAACCGGCGGAGTGTCGCGGACCGCTAGTGGGCGTGGGCCTGGAGTGCTTGGCGGGCTTTGCGTTCGACGAACAACGGGACGAAATCGCGGATGGAGTTGCCCTCGAAACGGGCATGCTCGGCGGCGATGGTGTCGTCGATGACCGGGCGCGGCACATCGGGAAACTGGGCACCGAGGCGATCGCGGACGGCGTCGATGTGCTCGTGTTCGGTGGTAGTCATCTTTTGAACGATCCGCTCTGTTCGGGGTGTGGTCAATTGGGTGTCCGGCGTGGTTCCGGAGTCGGGCAGTCGGTGCCTACCCCGAGACATCGGTAAACCGTGTGTGGAGGGCATCGAGTTGGCGGTGCAGCGCGTACAGCAATTTTCGCTGCGACCGGGCTTCTTCGTTGTGCCAGAGCCGGGCGGTGCCTTGGCCGATTCGCCCGGCTTTGTGGGCGAGTTGTTCGGCTTCGTCGACGAGCGCCGAAACAGCGTTGATCTCGACAGTCAGCATTGCCGCGAAGATCTGCGCCTGCGCACGATCGGAGCTGTCGGGCCCTCGCCGGGATGTGGTCGACGACGGTTTCGTGCTGGGTGCGTTCATCTTCTGGCCACCGGAACGTGGCGAGTGTTCCGCCCCAGGTGAATGTGTGATGAACTGCGCCGATTCCCTGGCGGTGGCCGCTTCGCGTGTGCTGGTCATTGCCCTACCTGTGGGCGGCCGGCGGATGCCGCGCTGTGTTCGAGGCGACGACGGCATACGTGCAGCAAAGCGTCCGTGGTCCGGGAATCGAGGTCGACGGGCCGCGCGGGGTCGGCCAGCAGGTGTCGCAGCCTGCGGAAATACGTCTCCGGCGGAATCCCGAAGGCAACCATGATGTCCTCGGCGTCGCCGCCCCCGTACGGCATCCACTGCACGGCGAACGCGAGCATCCGATCTCGCTCGTGCGGGGTGTCAGGTGTCAGCGGCATTACTGCAGTATCACCCGGCCCGTCGACCGTCGCAGCCGCCGCGAGCAACCATAGGGCGACGGACAGGTGAACAGTGAACAAACGCCCTGAATGTGACTCCACTCTGTCAGGAACGCAGACCAGTGAGCACTACGACACCGACCCGTCCGCGCGGCTGGCCCCGGCCCAGTCCTGAGGACGAGCGGGTCGCCGATGATCGATATCGACGGGGCGACTCGATCGGTGCCATGCCGACCCATGGATTATCCCCGCCTGTGGGCCCGCAAACTACACCGGCGTCCTCGACAACCTCGAACGCTTCGACGGTACCGCCACCCACCTGCTCTACATCTGACCAGCAAGCTCTAGGGGTGTGGTGCGCTTACGATGCGACCATGTCTAGAAGACGCAGCGTGGCTATCGGTGGAGTCGCGCTGCTCATTGTTGTCGCCGGGGCTACGTTCTGGTTTCAATCCCGCGGCGAATCGGTAGCCTTACCGGCAGGTCAGGTCGTCCCGCAGGCATCTTGCCTTGCCCCGAACGTCGTCGTGAGTGCGATGCCTGGTGCCGCGACCAGTAATCCCGGTATCCCTAATGCCCCAGTCGCAGGCGCACTTCCGGCCACCTTCGATGCAGTGGGCTTTGTGGTGTGTGAATTCTACGGTGACCGACCGGAGAACGGCACGCAGATAATGCGCCAGACCGAACGCGCAGGCGGGGACGTGGTCGGTGCGCTAGCGGTTGTGAACACACCGACCGACCCACCCCGCGATCCAGAGGATTGCGATGCTGTCGGCTCAGCGCCGATCCCGGTGGTGTGGGCTGTAGATCCACAATCTCGCGCAGTGCGCCTCGAGCTGCCGAAAGACAGCTGTGGTCAACTCAAGGGCGACCCGCTCACGGCCATCGAAAGAGTACCTGCGGTCACCACACAGGAGTATGAACTCCCGGCGTAAGGCAGTGGGAGGTGCGCCACGGACGGCGCACCTCCCACTGCGTTACCGAATGCCTGACTATTCGGTGTACGGATCCACTGGTTCTCGATCGACTCACGCATCTCGACTACTGGAGCAGGTTCCTCGACTACCGCACCTCTAGAGGAGAGATAGAAGCCCTCAAGCTCCCCCGCTCTACGCGCCACCACCCTGCATGCCCGTGTCAGGGCAGGCGGCTCACCTGACACTGTGGGAACTCGCCGCAGGGGGGGAATGCGTGGAGTCGGAGCGACCGGCGTCGCTACGCTGAGCCGGTGACCTGTACAGGTGTCGTTGCGGTGTGGAGTGGTGAAGAAGGGTGGGGCGTCGTCGAGTCGGCCGACACTCCCAGCGGCTGCTGGGTTCACATCAGCATGTTGCGGGCGATCACCCTGCCTCCGACACGCGAGCACGAGACGGTTTACATCACAGGCTCCAGCGTCGACCTGGTCGAAGGTGAGACCGTAGATTTCGAGTGGGAGCAGGTACCGCAAGACGGGTACGACTACCGCGGAATCAGCGTCAGGCCTCCTCGGGACGGTCCCACCCGAACCATCCGCTGGGAGTACGGTCGCGATCGGCATCCAGGGTTCGTGATGCGAGTCGTTCACGCCCGAACTGACGATCGCTGACACGCAGGGGGCCGACAGCGCGCCAGACGCTCAGCGGCTGCGACCACCGGTCAGAGATTCAGTGCGCGAGCGCGTCGTTGCGCGGCTCCGGCCGCCTGAGGCTCGTTCGCGAACAATATGCCGTATGTGAAGCCGTTCTCCGCGCGGGTGGGTCGGCGACTGCGTGGATCGACCGTGGTGGTTTCGATCGGCACGCATCCGGGGCATCCATAACGATGACGACATCGACGAAACCTTCGACATCGACTCGAGATGCTGGCGCAGCGCCCGTTGCCGCCTACGTGCGTGAGCAGATCAGTGCCATTCGAGGAGGAGATGCAGCGCTGCGGCGCGGTGAGGATCCGATCCATGCCACCCGCGTTGCGATCCGGCGACTCCGCAGCACCGTGCGAGTGTTCGGCGGCGCCTTCGACCCGGCCGTCGCCACCGGTCTGGACGAGGAACTGTCCTGGTACGCCGGAATCCTCGGCCACGTCCGCGACCAGGGTACCGGCCGCAGTTTCCGAAGAATCACTGCGGTAGACCCGACACCGAGGCCTTCGACCTACTTCGCGAGATGGAGCCGCGAACAGATGACCTGGTCGCCGTGTCCTTACCAAATTAGATGCAGCGCACCTGTCTCCGGCCCGCGTAGAAACTGATGGAGCTCCCTCAAGGCATGGCAGGGATTCCGAGCGATGTCATGGCGTTCGGGCCTGCCGTTCGGTCGAGGCTGACGAGCTTCGTTGCTGCCGCGGTGAGGCTGGTTTGGAGGCCTTCGGCTTCGCCGGTCCAGCCGTTGTTGCGTGCCTCAGCGATGCGGTCGCGGAGGTTGGCGATGATCTCCGTCAGCCGTACGCGGGCGTTGGGGTCAACCTGCTGGCTGGGGCATCGGATGCAGGCATGTTCGTGCTTGCATGGGGTGTTGTAGGGACGCCCGCAGGTTCCGAGTTCGAGTTTGCGATGCTCGAAGTGCTGCTGAAATTCGTTCCACTCCGCGTCGGTGGGGCTGCGGTACTCGTCCTCCGGTCTCTGGGCGCGGCGTGCGTCGAGGAAGGTGCGGAAGGAACGAACGAGCTCCTCGTCGAACACGGCAGTGTAGATCTGCGTTGTGGAAATGTGCTTGTGCCCGAGCAGTTTTGCGACGATGTGGATCGGCAGTCCGCTGCCGACCGATTCGGTGGCGAACATCCGCCGAAAATCGTGTGCTGTGTATCGGAGCGGGTTGCCCGCGTTGTCGACGATTCCGGTGGCGGCAAGGGTTTGGTTGAGCCACTTCTGGATCAAGTTTCGAGTCGGCACCGTCCATAGCCAGCCCATTCGATGCTGGAACAGATGCGGTAGCGGTGGATCGGTAATACGTTCGTGGCCGTCGTATCGCGCGGTCAGCGGGACTGTGCCGTCATTGGCGGTTCGGAGGCGGGCAATGATCGTTGCCAGCACGCTCGCGAGTTCCGGACTGACCAGCAGAAGGCGTTCTTCGCCGGTTTTGGACGGGACGATTTGCAGCATCGGCACGATCTCGCCGGTCGATGGCAGTGTGTAGGACACGACTGCGAGGTGGGTGAGTTCGAGGAGTTCCTCCACTCGAATTCCGGTGTGGCGGAACGTCTCGATCACCGCCCATGCCCAGAATGCCTCGTGCTCTTCTATTTCGATTTCGATGATCTCGCCGGTGTCGATGACTTCGGCGAGCACCGGTGGATGATCGTGCTGGTAGCTGGATTTCGTGAACGAGGGCGCGATGGACCGGCGGTAGCGCACTCCGAGATGCTCGAAGGTCTCTCCGACCGCCACCGACGCGGTGGCAGCGAGTAGCGCGGCCGATCGGTCACGGCGATCGTGAGCGGCATCGACCAACGAGGGAAGGTGCGGCAAACGCTCGCGAATTCGTTGGTGCACGACCGCTGTCGTCTTCGCGCGTTCTTTGCTGTATCCCTCGACGTCACTTTTGCGGATGGGGTTCGGAACGCTCCACTGCACCCAGGTGGGGTCTTCGGCTGCCCATTCGGCGATGTCGCGGTAGAAGCCGCGCACTGTCATCATCACTGCCAGTCGCCCTGCTCGTGGGCGTGTGGTTCCGTCTTTGTCGGTGATCACCGACAGTCGTTGCTTCCACCCGGCCGCAACGTCCGGCGGGAGGTCGATGGTGTCGAGGCCTGGATCGTGGAGTTCTATATCGGCCCAGAAGTTGCCGGCGAGAACTCCGGTAAGGGCGGCGAAGCCGCCGTAGTCCAGACTCGGTCGTCGTTCGTCGAGGTAGCGCACCAGAACGTTCCGCACCGTCGTGTTCACGAGGTTGTATCGGTCGACCAATTCACCCGTCGGGCGGGGTCCGCGCCGAATTGCTGCAGCGAAGCTCTTGATTCCCCGCAGGTCGGCGATACCGTCGAGTCCCGCCCACACCAGTTGCACGCTGGCCGAGGTCGGGCGATCACTGACCATGTTCCAGGCGCGGTAGCCCAGCAGGTCTTCCGGAGTGAGTTCATGGAGATCGCGCCCCGTATGCAGAACGATCTTGCATGCCACCAGCATCGCGGTGCTGCATTGTTTGGAGTTCGCCGCCAGAACCGAGACACGGGCCTCCAACGCTGTGAACATCTCGGGGTGGTGAGCGGTGCGCAGCTTGGCGTATAGCCCGGTCCACTGCATTGCTGACATGGACTCGTAACTGGGAAAGACGACCCGCGCGACCAGAAGAAGGATCAGGCCGCGCCGCAGTTCTTGGCTTCGGGTCACCACTGTTCGTGGGTCGGCATTGTCGTGGAAGGTGTCGAGCCAGTCGGACGATCCTACGTCGGCACCGGAATGAACCCAGCGCTCCTGCCATCCCGCGCCGGGGAAGGTCAGAAGCCACTCCAGGATCAGTCGGCATGCCCTTTTGGCACCGTGTTCACGAGAACCATTGGGATACAGAAATACTGGAACAGTATCGAGGATCTCTTCGATGTCGAGTAGATCCTTGGCCCCGCCGATCGGAGCGGAGTCGGCAAGGTCTTCGTGGCGCTTGAATCGGTACTGCAACCGTGGGTTGGCCCGCTGTGCGACCGGCAGCTCGGTGGGTGTCACGTTCATGACTCGACCGCTCCGAACAGCACATTCAGATCCGCAGAGTCGTAACCAGCGGCCACGGTAGGGGGATTGCTGATCATGTGTTCGGCTCGGTGCGCGAGATGATGCTGGACCCTTCGGATGGTGTCGTCTTGGTCTTCGACGAGATAGATCTCGGTCGTGGTCGACAGGTGCGCGTGCCCGAGGATCGTCTGTATGTCGCGCGAGGTGAGTGTTCCGTCGTGTGCCATTCGTATGGCTGCGGTGTGGCGGAGGTCGTGCATCGTCCAGTTGGTGCCCAGAACGTCGTTTGCCCGCGTCAGCACCTTGCGCAGCGCGTCGTAGGTCAATGGTCGATACTCCAGAGCAGCGGAGGAGTCGGATCTGCGGCGGAGGGTGAGCCACAGCGATCCGTTCACGTCCAAGGATGTTCCCAGGTCCGCGAGATGCAGGCGAAGCCACACGAACGCTTCCGGGCTGGCTGGGAGCCACTGATCGACGCGTGTCCCCTTACGTGTCACTCGAATCAACTGGTCTCCCCAGTCGATGTCTTCGAGAGAAATTCCGAGGATTTCCGCAGCTCGTGCACCATTGCTGACCGCCAAAGCCAACAATGCCCGATCCCGGTTCGAGCGCAGCGCACCGAACAGCTCGAGCCACCGATCGTCGGGTATGGACCGGGGACGCTGGACGGGAAGTTTCGGGTTGTACCGCAACCGTCCACCGGGCCGAAACGGTTCGAGCGGGTTGTGATGCGCATTCACCCGGGCCGCCCCTCGTGCCACCGGCATCGGATTGACCAGTGGGCCTTCACCGCGTTCGATCCAGAACTCGTAGAACGCCCGCACCACTGCATTGGAATGGCGGATGGTGCGGGCACAATATCGGTCGTCGAGATATCGCTTGCGGGTGATCACGTTGACTGTTCCCACAGTGGTCCGCGATTTGGTCCGCGCTGCGTTCCGAGGCTTGTCGGCCCGCATCATCCACAGAACCAGATCCCGTGACTCAGCGGAAGTCGCTCTTTCCCAGTCGATCTCGTAGACACGAAGCCATCGCCACCATCGCAAAAGGTCGTAGGCGTAGCTGCGGACCGACCACGGTCGATTACCCCGTGCGACGAAGTCGAGGAGGAACCGCCGGATCGGCTCTACCGGCACCAGATCCTCGTCGACGACCAGCCAGGGGATGGTTCCGTCGGATTTTTCGACCTTGCCCCATCGGGGGATCTGGACTTGCTCGATGTTTCGCTCTGCTTCGTCGATCATGCGACACCGCTTTCTTGAGGCCGAGGTAGGTGATGTCTACCCCGCGACACTCGGATCGGATTCATGCGATCAGGCGTGTCGCTGCGTAGTCCGGTCAACGGAGCATGCAGGGATACTCGCGATCACAGACGGTCGAATGCCCGGCCTGGACGTGACGATTTCCTCTCGTCCCGTCGGCTACGGTGGCATCGAGCAGGGGAGGGGTCGTATCCGTTCGATCACCCTCGAGACCACCGTCCACGGACGCGGAATCACCCAGCGCACAGGCCGCTTCACCCTCACTGCACCTACGTTCGGCGAGCACGGCGTGCGCTGGGCCCCAGCGGGTACCGACGCAACTCCCGTCCACCGGCCGCACCGACTGGCGGTCGCGCAATGAACGGTGATCTGTACGAGAACTGGCCCGTGACCTTCGATCCCCCCACGCGCCGCATCGTCGATCCACCCCAGCGAGTCCTCGTCAACGTGTTGTAGACGGGGTTTGCCTCTGACCACTGTGCATCCGATTAGTATCCCGCTGTTTCGGGCCATCACCAACGAGGGTTCGACACCTGCCCGAATCACGCTCGGACCATGAGCTGCCGCTGTAGCGGAGCCACCGCGGATGAGGATTTGGCCCGTCGACAGCCAAGACAGGCTAAAACGTCAGTGCAGTTCGGGAATAAGTCATACACCCCCGAACTGCACTGGTGGGACGTGAAGATCAGCTTCCGGTCCAGTCGACTGAAGTCACACACCTACCTTGGTGGCACTGGCGGTTCGGAGCTGACGGGCTCCGATTCGCGGTTCGGATCGAACGGAATCTCGTTGTCGATGGCATCTCGCATTGTTGCGACCGGCGCTGGCTCATCGGTTGATCGCCGCGCAGTTCCATCGCTGACGGCAGCAACTTCCTCTGCTGACAACGTCACTTTGCCCGCGCGTGGAGCGACCGTGTACCAGTTTTCGGACGGCAAGAAGCCAGCCGACATAAGGTATGTTGCTCCCGGCTCGATCAGTGGGTCATCGTCCAGTAAGTACAACGTACCGTCGGTGCCATACCCGCCTTGCTGATTGACGAGTATTTGGCCCGCGACGTCACCCTTTAGGGTCTGAAGCACCTCAACAGAAAACTGCGTCTCGGGAAACGGCCCAACTGCCTTCGTACCGACTTGCTCAATCACTGTTCCGACGAAGACCGCGTCGGCCCAACCGGCAAGCTGCTGAGGGTCTGTCACATCGAAAGCCGAGTCCATTTCCACTGCTTGTGTGCGCGTAGTCACGCTGGCAGTCGTGCCAGCATCTCCAGGTTGCGTGCCTGCCGAAGTGCTGCAGCCAACTAATACAATGCAGGCGAATAAGCTCGCAACGCCCACCGTGCCGTACTTTGATCCTAAACTTCTGACCTTCATCATGTCATCCCCAGAGTTGACGGTAGGCGGCTTGATCCATGAACTGCGGCGCAAAAACCGATGAGTTTGAAATCGGATCCATCAGCTGACTTTTGCAGTTATGCGCCAAACCGAGCGCATGACCCATCTCGTGTGTCATAACGTTCCGTTGATTACTGGCGTTACCGAGCTTCGCTGTATTCATTTGAATAGTGTCCACCCCAAAGTCGGTGTTGCTGTATAGCCCGGCCCATGTGACGTCCGGACGGTTGGCGTCGGAAATTTCCACATTAGTGAGCGTCGGGTTCACAGGGTCATAGGGGGTAACCTGGACGCTCCCAAGTGCATTCCAAGCAGTGGATGCCTGCGAAATTGCGGTCGTGTATTGGGAAGATGACTGATAGGTGAGTTTGGAGAAGAGGACTGAGCTGTAGCCCAATGTCGGCGGCCTGCGTCCTGACGTCAGATACTGGCCGTTCTGGAAGTTCTGTCCGGAAGCGCCATATGACTCGTAACCATCATTGGACGTTGTTCCATCTTGACACAGGTACTCATCACTGCTCGGGAAGCCCAAGGGTCCAAGCTCGTAGTTCTGCGCAGCCCACTGATCGCGAATGTTACCCCAGGTGGCATAGGCAGATGTGGCTCCGAACTTGTATGTAATCGCGCCGCCCTGGAAGTTGTTGTACCGCCCGCCAGAAGCAGGGCTCTCACGTGTGACCGGGTACCCGAGTCGTCCACGTTCGTCGCTTCGCTTCTCGTACTGATACGGGCCGTTGACATACGTTCTGTACTGACGCGATGGCAAATTAAGCCACTTGTTCATGATCAAGCCGCCGATTTGACGACCTTTGTTTGGGTCGACATTCGGCGACCAGTAAATGCGATTAGTAAACCCGAATTCCTGCTACCGCCCCTCGTTGCTGTTTCCTGCGTAAAGCTCGCCACTGGTGGGTTCTCCGATACTCGAGGTGCCGCCTTGGCCGTATTGGTTAGCACCGGAAAGGAAATCGATAAATTCGCGTTCGATGGAGCCGAATACCCACTGGTTGTTGCGAAATTGATCGGCGTTCGCAACGCCAGGTGTAGAAACTAGCAATGCAAGGGATGTAATTAACGCACCGATAAGTGACATTCTTCGAGCGACAATTTGATTTCGCGTCCGATGCTGCCTGAAGCGGACATTGATCAATGGGCTTGGATCGCCAATATGCGACTTGAGAGGTAGCCTGCTCGGTTTCATGGAGCTCCCACAGTGAAGGGCATCAAGGACGAACCGAACAGTACGGTCAGTTTGCCCACCGTTGGAGAGACACGCGAACACGAGTTTGGTCACAATTCGGTCACCGTGACCGCCGCCAACTCGACGGCGGCTAGACTTCGAACGCATGAGCAATACAGGTTCTCGGTGGCTACGGCCAGCTGTCCTGCTGGTTCTAATCGGCGTCTTGCTCGTTGGTGTTGCATTTGGGGCGACCAGCCAGATTGGGCTCGGTCGCTCGGCCTCAGAAATTTGCGAGAATGCTTATCCGGGGGCTGTCGACGTCGAGTCCAGTCGTCCCCTCCTACCGCTAGTCGTCGTGCGTTGCGCTGCACAGGATTTTGACACGCGTGTGGAGACTAATGAATTTGATCCGCTGTCAACGCTTGTCCTCGCGGCTGGGATCGCAAGCATTGTCGTTGGTGTATCTGCCATCCGACGTCAAAAGCTGAACGAGTCATCTCAAAAAGGACAGCGGTGAACATACTCGGAGTGGTCTGGTCTGATTCGCTGTGTGAGAACTCGAATTAATTCTGGTCGGAGGATACTTCCTCCCCGACGCCCAGTATCTTGCAGCTTTATCGGTGGATCGAGGCTTAGCGGTCCTGCCGGCCACACGCGCCCACGACAGCGTCCGCGGAGCTCGAGCGTGACTGCAGGGAGGTCACCCCTGACGTTGTTTCCAGTTCTTTCCGTAGGGCGTGGTTGTCGAGTGTTAGCCGCTGGATGACGGCCAGTGCGAGGGTGAGGTCTTGAGTCAGCGCCGCGTTGTCTCGTTGCACGCGTTTGTTGGAGGCAAGGAGTTCGGTCCGGTCGTCATGCCGTGTGGCGACGGGAGCTGCGACGGAAGCGGCTCTGAGTTCGGCAGCGATAGCGGGGTAGTGCCGCCAGAAGGTTGCGTTGGACAGACCCAGTCGACGGGCAAGGCCGATGACAGTGGCGCGGCCGCCGGCCGATGCTGCGTCTTCGATGTGCTCTGTCATCACTCGACGGACGTCCTGCTCGCTCGGGAGGTCGATGCGTTTACTCATCGGATTGAGTTCGGATCGTGTCGGTCGACGAACTGATTTATCTGCTCACTCCGTTGCCGTAGTCGATGCTGCAGCAACGGAGGCAGCGACGGTGTTCGTTCGAGCTCGCGCTCGATATCGGAGCTCTCCGAACGCAACTCGTCGAGGTTGCCTGAGGTGAGCGCGACGTTGCGGCATTCGAGAGGTCGACAACCACCGAGCGTCGGCGCGTTCTGGCCCGAAAGGTTTTGTGCGCGTGTGCACAGTGCCTTGTCCGGATCGTAGACGCAGGTGGCGTATCGGCCTGGATAGATTGCTGGGTCGAATCGGCGTATTAAGCCTGGTTGCACCGATTCGGTAGCGACCAAGCGCGGGTCGCAGACACGAAATGCCCTGTCGTAGTGGAAGAATGAGATTTCTCGAGGATCAAATTCGGCCACAACGAAGGGCATCTCGCAGATGCAAC
>NZ_JABFAO010000069.1 GCF_017168235.1 Rhodococcus sp. KRD197 | reverse complement strand
ACCAGGTACAGACCCGTGACCAGACCCACGAGGCCCAGCAGCCACATAACCGGGGGCAGGGGACCGGGCAACAGGGCGAGTCCGACCATGATCACGATGACCGCGAGCACGGTGCTCAGGGCGCGCAGCATGGCGGGGGAGATCCCGCTCGTAACGGGCCCGGGATCAGGCTCGTAGCGTTCGTCCTCCCGGGTGTCCCGCAGTTCGACGGGGATCTCCTCGGCCGGTTGCTCGCGGGGCTCCCACGGGAAGTCCTCGGCCCACGGTTCGAGGTCCTCGTCGTCGCGGGGGACGTCGTCCCACGAGTTGCCGCGGATGATCCGCTCGAACGGGTCCTCCGGTGGTTGGCGTGAACTCACGACGGGTCCTCGGGGAGGAACTGCTCGCCCCGGGACAACCGCTGGACCGCGTCCCGGGAGATCCGTTCGAGCAGTGGGGCATCGTG
>NZ_JABFAO010000068.1 GCF_017168235.1 Rhodococcus sp. KRD197 | reverse complement strand
GGAGGATGTCGAAGCCCTCCTCGGTCATCCGGGAGCGGAAGAGCGCGGTGTTGGCGTTCAGCTGCTCGCGCAGGTCGCCGGCGGACTCCAGCAGGTCGATGACCTTGAGGGAGGCGGCGGCGATGACCGGGGCGAGGGAGTTGGAGAAGAGGTACGGGCGCGAGCGCTGGCGCAGCAGGGCGACGATCTCGGCGCGGGCGGCGACGTAACCGCCGGAGGCGCCGCCGAGCGCCTTGCCGAGGGTGCCGGTGATGATGTCGACCCGGTCCATGACCCCGTGCAGCTCGGGCGTGCCGCGGCCGCCGGGGCCGACGAAGCCGACGGCGTGGGAGTCGTCGACCATGACCATGGCGTCGTAGCGGTCGGCCAGGTCGCAGATCTCCTGGAGCGGGGCGACGTACCCGTCCATCGAGAAGACACCGTCGGTGACGATCAGCCGACGACGGGCGCCGGA
>NZ_JABFAO010000067.1 GCF_017168235.1 Rhodococcus sp. KRD197 | reverse complement strand
TCCCGTTCGGCGGCTTCCCTTGGGGCCGCATCGCATTCGGTCAATCCGACGGGCCGCTGCTGCCTCTGGCTGCGGTGATCGGCGCGCCGGGGTTGTCGTTCGTCGTGGTGCTGATCGGGTCCGCTCTGGCCGGCGTCGTTGCCTCCGGTCGCATCACCCGCAGAACTGCAGCAGCGTCGTGCATCGGTGTGGCCACTGCTGTAGGGGCGCTCACGGTGGTGGCTCCACTGTTCGCTCCGCCGCAGCAGGACACGGTCACCGTCGCCTTGGTGCAAGGCAACGTCCCGCGTCTCGGTCTCGACTTCAACGCCCAACGACGCGCGGTTCTCGACAACCATGTTCAGCGCACCATCGAGCTCGCCGCCGACATCGACTCCGGCCGCGTACGCGCACCCGACCTGGTCATCTGGCCGGAGAACTCCTCCGACATCGATCCCCTGCGCAACCCCGACGCCGCCGCACGTATCGACGCCGCGGCCCGCGCCGTCGGAGTCCCCGTACTCGTCGGCACGGTTCTCCGCCGAGACGACGGCACCACGAGCAACACCTCGATCGTGTGGGATCCCGTCACCGGGCCCGGGCAGAGGCACGACAAGCGGCAACTGGTGCCGTTCGGGGAGTACCTGCCGATGCGCACGATCGTCACCGCACTCTCTCCCTATGCCGCCCAGGCAGGAAACTTCACCCCGGGCCAGGGCAACGGCGTCCTCGACCTCGCCGGAGTGCACGTCGCGGTGGCCACCTGCTACGAGGTCGCCTTCGACTCGTTGCTCACCGACTCCGTGCGCGCCGGTGCCCAGCTGATCGCAGTGCCCACCAACAACGCCACTTTCGGTCGGACGAACATGACCTATCAACAACTCGCCATGTCGCGGGTACGAGCGGTCGAACACGGGCGCAGCGTCGTCGTGTCGGCCACCAGCGGCGTCAGCGCCGTCATCGATGCACGCGGGGAGGTCGTCGAGCGCACGGAGCTGTTCACCCCCGCAGCTGTCGTCACCGAGGTGTCACTGAGCACCACCCTCACCCCGGCGACGATCACCGGCAGCGTTCCGGAATGGATTGCCGCCACCGGCGCTGGTGCAGCACTGGCGTTCTCGCTGCTGCGCCGACCACGCTCCATCACACCGAACCCCGCAAACTACTATGTCGCGTAGTATTTAGATGGTGGTCGGTGAAGGGCGTGCGGAGATGACGATCGACGAACACCCCCGTGCGCACTCGCCGGGACTGGTGCGCAGAACAGTGGCGATGCTGCGCAACCGGTGGCGACAACTGACGTCGATGCGGACAGCGTTGGTGCTGCTGTTCCTCCTCGCCGCCGCAGCTGTCCCCGGCGCTTTGCTGCCGCAGCGCAATCTCAATACCCAGGCCGTCGATTCTTTCATTGCCGCGCGTCCGGTTCTCGGGCCGGTGATGGACACGCTGGAATTGTTCGACGTGTTCGCGAGTTCCTGGTTCACCGCGATCTACGTCCTGTTGTTCGTGTCGCTGATCGGCTGTCTGACTCCCCGGTTGATCGAGCACGGCAAAGCTCTTCGCGCACAACCTGTTCGAGTACCGCGAAACCTCACTCGACTACCGTTGCATCATTCGGGCACCCTCGCCGGTGACCCCGAGAAGGTGATCGCCGACATCGCGCGGCACTTGAAAGGGTGGCGTACCGCCGTTCGACCCGAGCCCGATGGGGCACTGACTCTCTCGGCGGAGAAGGGCTACACCCGCGAGGCCGGGAACCTGCTGTTTCACTTCTCGCTGATCGGTCTGCTCGCGGCCATCGCGATCGGCAAACTGTTCGGCTACGAAGGCTCGGTCATCGTCATCGCCGACAACGGGCCCGGTTTCTGCAACACCTCGCCCGCGATCTACGACTCCTTTCGCGCCGGCAACAGCACCGACGGCACCGGACTCGAGCCGTTCTGTATCCGGGTCAGAGATTTCACCGCCGACTACCTCGAGAACGGTCAGGCCGAGATGTTCACCTCGAACATCTCCTACCAGAGCGCCGACGACATCGCCGCCGACACCTGGCGCGACTATCAACTCAAAGTCAACGAACCCCTCCGGCTCGGCGACGAACGCATCTACCTCACCGGACACGGCTACGCCCCCGAGTTCACCGTCACCTTCCCCGACGGCCAGACCCGCACCGAAGCGCTGCAGTTCCGCCCCGACGACGCCACCACGTTCCTCAGCAGCGGCGCGCTGCGATTCGACCCACCCGGGGGGACCTACGCCACCGCCGAGGAGCGCCGCCGAGGGCAGATCGCCATCGAAGGACTCTTCGCGCCCACCGCGCAATTCAACGGCAACCTGCTCTCCTCCCGCTTCCCGGAACTGGTCGATCCCGCGGTGGCAGTGGACATCTACAAAGGCGACACCGGTCTCGACACCGGCATCCCGCAGTCGATCTTCTCCCTGGACCAGGAGATGATCAACCAGGGCCGGCTGGTCAAGCAGGACCGGGTCAACCTGCGGCCCGGAGAATCGACGACCCTCTCCGACGGCACCGTCGTCCGGTTCGACGGTGCCAAGGAATTCGCGAACCTCCAGGTCGGATACGACCCCGCGCAGCGGTGGGTGCTCGTGTTCGCGGTCACGATGATGACCGGACTACTGGTGTCCCTGGT
>NZ_JABFAO010000066.1 GCF_017168235.1 Rhodococcus sp. KRD197 | reverse complement strand
GTTGCATCTGCGAGATGCCCTTCGTTGTGGCCGAATTTGATCCTCGAGAAATCTCATTCTTCCACTACGACAGGGCATTTCGTGTCTGCGACCCGCGCTTGGTCGCTACCGAATCGGTGCAACCAGGCTCAGCCACCTCCGGCTCTGGCAGCACCCGATCCTCAACCCCAGCATCGGAACCCGCAGGCTCCGAAGCAATATCCTTACTCAACCTTGATCTCTCCGAACTCGCCCTCAGGCTCAGTAAATACCTCGGGTCAAACTGTCTCACTCAAGGTTGACAGAGAGGGCTGCTGCTATGCCCGACGGCGCGCTGGGAACTGGTCACCCGCCGCGGAGCACAACTCTCGGGGTAGACGCGGGTCATTTCGGCGATCGAGTCTTTCGCCTCGCGCGTTCACGGTCGACTGCTTCTATGTCCGAGTTGATCGTTCGTCGGAGCTTGCGGAATACGAACGCCGAAATCGGCAGGCTTGTCCCGAGCGCGATGATCAACACCAGCGGAACAGGGATGTCGAGGCTGGTCAGTGCATCGACGGCCAGGATGGTCCCCGCGGCCATGCACACGAGCAGCAGACGTGCACCGTTGTAGGTCAGCAGGTGGAGGGCGAGCAGCCCCTGTGCGGTCGTAGGTTACGGAACGGTGGCATCGGATGTCCTGTGATCGTGGTGGGTTACCCTCGGCTCATTCTAAATACTAAGCCACGTGCACAGGTGTGGTGTATCCAGCGTCCCATCGCAACGAAAATGCGGTCCATTCGCTCGAACACGGTGCCGTGTGGGTGACGTACGATCCGAGCCGAGTATCGGCCGAGGACGTGGATTCGCTCGCTGCGCGAGTCGAGGGCGAACCCTACATGTTGATGTCGCCCTATCCAGACCTTCAGGCACCGATCACGCTCCAATCATGGGGCCACCGACTCGAACTCAACAGCGCCTCCGATCCACGAATCACGCAATTCATCGCTGCTCTGCGTCAGAATCCTTCGACCCATCCCGAGAGCGGGGCGAGTTGTTCGACGATTCCCGGCCCGTTCGATCCCGATAATCCACCGCCTTTCGACGCCGGCGAACCAGGCCCGGATGCGGTCCCGCTGGATGAAGAGCCGAACAGTGACGGCGCAGCCGCGCCCGGAGAGGGAGGTAACCGATGACCGTCCACGACGACGTCGAGGTCACCCCGGACGCCGAGCGGAAGTCCGGCCCCAGTCGCCTGCTCATCGGGTTACTGGCGGTGGCCCTCGTCCTGTCCGGAATCCTCATCGGCGTTCTGGTGTCCCCGAACGACACGATCTCCACTACGCCCGCACCGGACTCCGTTGAGGTCGGATTTGCTCAAGACATGTCGGTGCATCACAACCAGGCGATCGAGAGCGTCGGCTCGACGTTCCAGAATGCGGCATCGAGCGGACCGCTGGTTCTGGCGATCGCCGCATGCATGCTCGCCGGTTTGGTCTCGTTCGCATCACCGTGCGTTGTGCCCCTGGTTCCGGGCTACCTGTCGTACCTGGCGGGCATCGCAGGTGCCGACGCGCCGCCCATCGGCGCCGCCTCGACTAGTGGAGCACCGTCGAAGCTGGCGAGCCGCTGGCGGGTGGCCGGCGCCGCGGCTTTGTTCGTTGCCGGCTTCACCATTGTCTTCGTCCTCGCCACCGCTTCGATCTTCGGGGTCATTGGCACCCTGCGCATCAACGAACAGGTGCTCCAACAGGTCGGCGGTGTCATCACGATCATCATGGGCTTGACGTTCATAGGGTTCATTCCTGCATTCCAACGCGACACTCGATTCGCGCCGCAACGCATTTCGTCTCTTGCTGGAGCGCCGGTGCTCGGTGGCGTGTTCGCGCTCGGCTGGACGCCGTGCCTTGGCCCCACCCTCGCCGGTGTGCTGTCCGTTGCTGCCGGCACTGAAGGCGCAACGGCAGCGCGCGGCGTCACCCTCATCGTCGCCTACTGTCTGGGACTCGGTCTACCGTTCGTGGTCCTCGCGTTCGGCTCAAGTTCGGCGATGCGCGGTGTCGGCTGGCTACGGCGGAACTCGCAGAGAATCAAAGTGGCAGGCGGAGTTATCATGATCGCCGTCGGTGTCGCCCTGCTGACAGGGGTGTGGGGTGTGTTCATTGCCTGGATACGCAATGAATTCGTCAGTTCGGTTGTATTACCCATCTGAGAAGGAAGCCGGGCAGCACCAGGCACTGCGTAGTTCGGTACCGACAACGTTTACAGGATCACTCCCTCCACCCAGTTGCCCGTGCCGGGGACAGTGAACCCACTATCTGTCGACGGTGCCGGGCCGCGATGACCCGATCCGAGCACCCCATTCCCCTCCCACGGATCTGCGTGCCCCAAAATGCGACCCGTAGCTCGCTGCCGAATCAGACCCCCTGCCGAGGTTCACCGGCGGGGGAGGGCGTCTTTCCGAGGCCCATGTTGATCGGTTTGGCAGCTTAATGGGCCAGGTCTCCGAAACTGAAGGGCGGGGCTCGGCTGTAGCCAAGCCCCGCCCTTCAGTTGATAGTTACTGGGGGAGCAGGCTTTCCATCGTGGAGATTTCGCTTTGCTGCGCATCGACGATAGTGGAGGCAAGCTCCTTGGCATCGGGATTGGAGCCGTCGGCCAACTCGATCTGAGCCATCTCGATTGCCCCCTTGTGGTGCTCGATCATCATGGTGAGCCACATGGAGTCGAACTCCGCCCCGTTGGCGGCCGACAACATATCCATGTCCTCCTGGCTCATCATGCCGGTCATACCGCCGCTACCCATGTCCATGCCGCCCATGTCCATGCCGCCCATGTCTGCGGACGCAGCGGGCTGTCCCCATGCGGTGAGCAGAGCATTCATCTGCTCCATCTCTGGTGCTTGAGCTGCTTCGATGGCCTGGGCCAGCTCGATGACCTGAGCATTCTCGGTTCGGCCGTCGACAAGTGCAGCCATATTCACCGCTTGTGCGTGGTGGGGGTACATCCCTTCAACGAACGTGACATCGGCGTCGTTGAAATCGGCCGATGCTTCGGCCGATGCTGCAGAGGACGACGAGGCCGGTGTATCGCTACTCGACATGCCGGGCATGTCCATTCCGCCGTCGTCACTGCTGCAACCAGCGAGAACTGCGGCGGCAACGGCGGAAGCCGCCGTTATCGCGACCGTGAAGCGGGTAGATCGATTCGAACGCATAGCAAACTCCTCAAATGTGTTGGGGTGGTTCGGATCGACGGGCACACTGGCCCGTCGTCATCGGTGTCTCACGCAACTGTGAGTCACCTGTCAGATCCGAAGCACAGACAATTCGGAGAGAGTGAAAATGGTCCAGGGCGGCGGGTGCCCGGTTCGATGACGAACTGCCGACATTCGCGCAGCGTGGACGAGAGACCCGGCGACGCCCACAACGATTGCCCGTAAGACGGCCAACGCCGCGACGGCGCCGACGATAGCCAGACACAGATGCATAACCGAGCTGTGATCGCCACAGCCATTCCCACAGTGTGCTGCGGAAACACTCTCCACCGCCTACGAGACCGTCATCGCTACCACCGAACGTAGGAACCGTCTCGATGCCGCTATCGCTGAGATGGCTGCGCATTCCTCGTTCACCCCGGTGGTGACCCGGTTGGGGTGTCTTCGCGGGGTGGCGACGTTGACGGCGTTCGGGTTGGCGACAGAGATCGGTGATTGGGACCGGTTGACCGGGCGTTCCATCGGTGCGTTCGTCGGACTGGTTCCTACCGAACATTCTTCCGGTGAATCACGTTCTCAAGGTGGGGTCAGCAAAACCGGTAATGCTCACGTGCGTCGGCTGCTCGTCGAGGCTGCTTGGCATCACCGCACACCGTATCGGCCGGGGCGTGAACTGGTGGCACGGTGGAAGGACTCGACTCCCAAAGCCAAAGCGCGAGGACATCAAGCGAACCGGCGACTGCACGCACGGTGGGAACATTTCGATCAGCGAGGCAAACGTGCCGTCGTCGCCAATGCCGGGATCGCACGGGAACTGGCCGGCTGGTGCTGGTCGCTGGCCACATCTCACATCGTCATCGACCGTTCATCCCGGACATCTATCCGACGCAGATCGTTACTTCGGCGTCGAAGCTTCTTCTATTCCTCGATGCTGCGCGGACACCAGATCACGAGCCGACTCTTGCTCAATACTCGGAATCGCCACTTCCGTGACCTCGCTCAGATGCAGCAACCTCGCTAGATGCCGGGGCATCGCGTGCATCGCTTTTCACTCGATCACCGGAGGACCCGCCTCGTAGACGACTGCCGCATGCCCTGGCAGTGAACGGGTCCACTCCAGGAACACTCTTTCGTGGTCAGGAGAGAGCCGACGCTCGAGCAGCTCCCCGGATCTCACCATCCAAACCGCACGCCACCACCGACCGCGCGTGCACATCCAAACCCACACTCGTACGACCATTCGTCACTGGGGCCTCCACATCTGTGGCTCTACCGGCCAGGACCTACTCCTGTCGGCAACCCACGCTTACATGCGGAGAGGGCCCTAATGGGACTTGATCGGCGAGTCTCCGAGAGTAGCGAAGTTAGTCGGAGAAAGCTGATCACCGAGCCGCTGGTGGGTGATCACTGTATGGCCCTGGAGAGAAGATCGACTCCTAAGGTTAGATC
>NZ_JABFAO010000065.1 GCF_017168235.1 Rhodococcus sp. KRD197 | reverse complement strand
TGAGACGTCCCACAGGTCGCCCTGCGACTCCGAATTTCCCTGCATACCAACATTATCGCAGGTCAAACACCTAAACGCGGGTCGACGCGACGTGGATCGGCCATCGGATTGTTCAGCAGTCTCCTAGCTGGGCATGCGGGACCTTGCCGTTCGATCGACGGTTCCGAAAAGCCCTGCACATCAGCGGGAAACAGACCGTGAGCACGCAAAATCGTGCGCTTGCGGGGCGTTCACGTTTCTTTGCCACTCGTTTCAACCGACAACAACGGCAACGACGTCGAATCCGGTGCATCTGAACCAAATTCATCGTCCAGGGAGTCACGGCCGGGCCGGAACATGGGACATAATCGATCGACACCAGGAACCATCTCCGCTTCGAAGGCCGGGTCTATTCTCCTATGTCGCCATTCACTCGCGTTCGCTCTCGTGGCTTCGTCCGAACAATCGCGGTCTCTGCCCTGATGGCGACAGTGCTGGCACAGTCGGCTCCTGCAATGGCCCAGGATCAGGACGTCGAGATATCACCGTCCGCTGAAGCGACATTCGGCCTCGACCAACTCGGCCTCGGCAGCACAATCGAACTGAGCGCCCTCGGATCACTCACGCAGTTGACGATGCCAGTACCCGAAGGCACCACTCCTGCGGAACTGACGGCGATCGCGACCGTCCCGGCCTGGCTGAGTCGCGGTTGGATCGACATCGAAGCTGCTGGCAGGCCGCTCTCCCGCATACTCCTCGACAACACTGCGCCGACCATGCCGGTATCGATACCCCTCTTCGGAGCACCCATCGTGGACGGTGCCGTCACCGTCGACTTGTGGTCGACTCTGATTTCGGACGACCTCTACTGTCCCGACTTCGATGCCAATCCAGTACGTCTGTTCGATGCCGTCGTCACATACAACGGCACACCCTCCGTTCCGCGAACCATCTCCGAGTTCCTGCCCCCGCTGCTTCGTCAGCTGACAGTGTTCGTGCCGAGCGAACCCGACCGCGACGTCATCACGGCGGCAATGTCGTTCACCACGTCCGTCGTCTCGTACTACGGCGCACAACCAGTACGCGTCGTGGTTCGTCCGGCGAACGAGTTGCAGGGAGCCGACGTGGACGGCCCATTCGACCGGTCCGTTGTGCTGGCGTCGAACACCGATCCCGGTGCCGAGTTGATCTACCCGGACGATCAGTCGCCACCGCGGTTGTTCGTCACGGGGTCCGGAACGAGGCTGATCGATCAAACACGACTCATCACCAGTGCCATTTCGCAGCTCGCGGTGACCACCTCCGCTCTGGCGGGCGCCTCGGCTCCCTCCCCGATCCTGGCGCCGGACGTCACCACGCTCGACGATCTCGCCATCGGAACGGTGACCGGCATCGGCAGTGGCTCGGCCACCGCATCGATCGCGCTGGATCAAACCCGTCTCGGACGTTCGACGTCCGGGCTTTCCGTCCATCTGATCGGTAGTTACAACCCGGGCCCTGGATCAGTGACTGCTTCTATCGGGGGTACGACGGTCGCCGATTGGGCTGCCGACGACATGGGACGCATCGATCGCTGGATCGACATCCCAGATTCCTCCTTGGGCCGCGTCACTACCGTCGACGTCACAGTCACTCACCCCGTCAACGGAGCGCTGGAATGCGGAGCCCTGGTCGGTGCCAAGGTCACTATCGACGGTTCGACGTCGGTACGGTCCACGAAGGCGTCGCCGACGACGACCCTCGGATTCGGTTCCATGCCACAGTCTTTGATGCCACGCTTCAACGTCGCGCTGAGCGATTACACGTTCGCCGATACCGTTCGCGCGGTGTCGATCCTGAACGGGTTGCAGCGCCTGTCCACCAGGCCTCTTCTGCCGAACGCAGTATCGATCGACGACGCACTCGACAGTTCGGATCCCACCCTGATCATTGCGCCCGGCGGAGACCTGCCCGATTCGATCACGCTGCCGCTCTCGTCCGCCGACGGCGAAACCTTCACGGTCACCGGAACCGAGAACAGCGCCGAGCTATCTGTCGACACGCAGCTGCCCTACGCCGCCCTGCAGGTCGCGGCACGGAACGATGCGGCGCTCATGGTCGCCTCGTCGGCTGGCGCACCCGCGGAGGTCGACAGGCTGTTGGCCTGGCTGGACTCGGACCCGACGCGATGGTTCGAACTCTCCGGCGACATCTTGTTCTCTGCACCGGAGATCGAACCGGTTTCTCTGTCCAGCAACGAACTTGCGAGCTCGGAGACGAGTACAGCGACGGACACCGAGGACAACGGAATGGGTCGCGGCGGGCTGATCGCACTCGGGATCGGCGCACTCGTTGTATTGGTTGCCGCCGCGGCCGCACTGCGCTGGAGGCTGCGATCGAATCGAGGCGGTCACCGTCGCGGTGACACACAGGCACCATGACCGCGGCCACGAGCGCTGAAACGATTGCCGATCACGGGCCGGTTCCGCAGTGGTGGAACCGTCCCGCCGCAGTAATCGTCATCCGCTGGAGCGTCCTACTCGGGTGCACGGTGCTGGCGTTTCTGCCCACCTGGCTTCGACTTGCTCGCGAAGCTGCGGACGGCGCTATCACCGCCTACGTCTTCGTGCTGCCGCTGCTGGCCGCAGTCGCCGCACAGGGTGTTGCGCGTCGCCGCTATGGAGAGCTCCCGATCCATGATCGTCAGACCGACAACATCGTCGGCGGGTTGGCGTTGATCGTGGCAGTGGCAGTCAAGGCCCTGTGGATGCCGCGCTACGCCGACCAGTATGCACTCGCCCATCTCGATGTGTTGTCGGCACTGGTGTTCTTCTTCGGTGGATCGATCCTGTTGTTCGGGCTTCGGCCAGTGGGCAGGTTCTGGTCCGTATGGCTACTGTTATTGACGTTGAGCCCCTTCATGTATCGGCTGATTGCCATCGGCCTCGGCGGCGGTCGCTTTGCCTACGGGTCGGTCTTGGTGCTGCTGGCAGGACTCGCCGGTGCCATAGCAGTGGGGCGCACCCCTAGGCGCGGTTGGCTCGGCTTCCTGTGCACGACCTTCACCGGACTTGCACTGTTGATCGTCGTCTTGAGGTACTGGCCCACAATCGACATCGTCTGGTTGCAGATCATCCCGACGGTAGGCGCCGCCGTCGCCACCGGTAGCGCATTCTATGTCGCCGCTCGACGCGGTGTACTCGGTGAACGTCCTCGGCGACGACTTGCGCCGTCGACAGCGAAGTGGTCGCCGAGCTCCTATGCGGTCGTGCTCGCGGCGGCGGTCGTTCTGTACGTGATCCCACTTCCCCCTACGGTGACGGTGTCGAATACAGTCGGCCCGCCCGGATCGACCTCTGTTCCGCTGGCTGCACCGACCGGCTGGACCCGAACCGATATCGAGGAATTCGACTGGGTGCGTGCCTTCTTCGGCCAGAGTTCGACTCTCGTACGCGAACGCATGCGTGCCGACGAGGGAAATCCCGCGTGGGACACCCATTCCCGGCCAAGAACAGTGGTCGTCGATGTGCTGTCGACGACCAATCGCGCAAGCCTGGCGGTATACCCCGAGAGCACGCTGTACCAGTTGTCCGGAACCCGCACGAGTCCGAAAGTCCATGTCGCGCTGGGTCACGACGTCACCGGCCAGCTCTACACCTCTGTCAGCGAGGCATTGCTTCTGAGTTGGACCAAACTCGTCTTCACGTGGGTGCGAGGTGCCGTCACGCAACGGGTGACGATCATCAGCGTCGACAATCACGAGGACGACGCCGAGTTCCCTCAGCCAAGACCGTCGATGACGTCGAATCTTGGCACCAGCATCTCGACCTTTCTGCGCGGAAATGCGATCACCACGGATACGAACCCTGAATACAAGGACTTCGATCTTCTGACGTCGTTCGGCGCCTCGCTCGTCCGGGCTCAATGGCTCGCCAACCCGGAGGGCGAGCAGTGAGTGGACCACGCGTCGGCGAGGAGTCCGAGGAGTTTCGGGCCGCCGCGTTGGACGATGCTGTCAACGGCCTCGCGCGCCGACATCCGCTGGCCTCGGCCGCAGTGGCGTTTGTTCCGTGGCAGAAGTACACGGCATTGACCGTCGCCGCACTGATCGCCATCAGCGCCGTACTGGCTCCGCTTCCCACTCTCATCACCTTGACCGTGATCTGCATCCTCGGGTACACGGCCATGATGATCGACAGACTGTTGATCTTCTCGCGTGGGCTCGACGCGTCGGCCATCGTCACTGTGACCGACGAACAGGCGCGTGCCGTGCCCGACCGAGACCTGCCCTATTACACGATTCTCGTTCCGGCCTACAACGAACCCGAGGTAGTCGGCGACCTCATCGCTGCGATGACCAGCCTCGACTACCCGGCCGACAAACTTCAGGTTCTCTTGCTACTGGAGGAAGACGACGACGTCACCATCGAGGCGGCGAAAAACAGCGGCGTCGGAGACGTCGTCGACATCGTCCTGGTACCGGCAGGCGATCCTCGTACCAAGCCCAAGGCGTGCAACTACGGTCTCCATTTCGCCACTGGATCGATCGTGACCATCTTCGACGCGGAGGACCTCCCTGAGAGGCTGCAGCTGCGGCGGGTGGTCGCTGCCTTCGCGTCGCTGCCCGAGACCGTGGCATGCATTCAAGCAAAGCTGGCATTTCACAACGGTTCTCAGAACCTGTTGACCGGCTGGTTCACCGCCGACTACGCGTTGTGGTTTGGCTATCTGCTGCCCGGATTGATGAGAAGCGCCTCACCGATCCCACTCGGCGGAACGTCGAATCATCTGCGCCGAGACGTGATCGAGGAAGTTGGAGCGTGGGACGGCTTCAATGTCACCGAGGATGCTGATCTCGGTGTGCGGATCGCCGCATCCGGCTACTCCACGGCGGTGTTGGATTCTACGACGCTCGAGGAAGCGAACAGCGACCCGATCAACTGGGTGCGCCAACGATCCCGCTGGTACAAGGGCTACCTGCAGACATGGCTGGTGCACATGCGTCGACCGCGCGAGACGTTCCGCGCCCTCGGACCGGTCGGAACGTACAGATTCACTCTGCTGCTGGCAGGAACACCGATCACAGCCTGCATCAACATGATCTTCTGGTTCACCACCGCGGCATGGATTCTCGGGCAGCCGGACTTGATAGCAGCTCTGTTTCCGCCCTACATCTACTACTTGTCGCTGGTGTCACTGATCTTCGGCAACATCGCCACGATCTACATGTACTTGATCGCCAGCCGGGAGAGCGACAACGCCTATCTACTGGTTCCGAGCCTGACGATGCCGCTGTACTGGGTGATGATGAGCGTCGCTGCGATCAAGGGCTGCTGGCAGCTGATTCGCAACCCCTCCTATTGGGAGAAGACATTTCACGGCCTGTCCGTTCCCGGTTCCACGAAAGAGACGATCGACGAGCCGGCATCATGAGCCGGCGTGAAACCTGGACCGTGTTCGCGGCGTCTCTGGCGGTCTATCTGGGCGTCGGACTGACGTTGAGCTTGCGCTACGGATATCTGCTCGGTGACGCACTGGCCCGTACCTCGGCGGCGCAGGCCGTACTGTTCAGCAGAGATCCGCATGTTTCCGCAATCGGGTATATCTTCACACCGTTGACCGCGCTGGCTCAGCTTCCATTGGTTGCGTTCTCGTCGTGGCTGCCGGCCATCACGCGCTGGAATATCTCCGCGATCGCGGTGTCGGCGTTGTTCATGGCAGGTGCCACCGTGATGATCTACGGCATCTGCCGCGACCGAGGGCTCACGAAACCGTACAGTTCAATTATCGCAGCGGTTTTCGCGCTGAACCCGATGATCGTCTTCTTCGGTGCGAACGGCATGAGCGAAGCGCCGTTCCTGTTCTTCGCGTGCTGGGCAGCACGCCGACTTATCCGCTGGGTGCACACAGACGACGTTCATGACCTCGTTTTTGCAGGAATCGCGCTGGCGCTCGCCTATCTCACGCGGTACGACGCGGTGGCCGCGATCGCCGCGACAACATTTCTGGTAGCAGGCGTGACCGTCATGAGGCAGGGGCGAGCGCAGTGGCGGACAATGCGGCGACGCGCGCTGCTCGACGCAGTGCTCGTGGCGGGACCTGGCTTCAGCGCTTTCGTTGTGTGGACTGCCACGAGTTGGTTGATCACTGGGGAAGCTCTGGCGCAGCTGTCGTCCAACTACGGCAACGCGGCCATCCTGGAACAGTCCGGCGGCGGGGCGACGGGAACACTCCTCGGCAACACCGCGTTTGTGGTCACCGCCATCGTGGTGCTGGGCCCGACGCTACTGATCGCGGGACCGGTTGCAGCGGTACTCGCGCACCGTCGACGCGACCTGGAGTTCCTGGTCGCGCCGGTCATGTTCGGTAGTGTGCTCGCCTTCCAGGCATTCAGCTACATAACCGGATCCACCTTCGGGTTCCTCCGTTTCTACATCTGCGCGATACCCCTCGCCGCCATCGTGGTGGTCCAGATATTCGCCCCGCAAGGCAACCCCGAAACCCGCCGCACGGGCAAGTTCCATCGCCCGCGGTCCGAACATGCGACGGCAAAAACCGGTGTCAGTGCGGCGCTGGTGGCGCTGTCGGTGGTGGGCATGATGGTGACCGGGTGGGCAATGCTGCAGCCGAGCCTGTCCGCTCAGCAGTACGCACTGCGGTACTTGTTCGACGAAAACCCCTCTGCAGACGCGGACGCCTTGGCAGCGCGGCGCATCATCGACTCGTTCTCCACGGAACGAGAACTGGCCGCCTACCTCGACTCTCAGAATCTGCCCGAGGGATCGATCCTCGTCGACACCGTCTACGGCTTCGCCGTCGTCGCGGCATCCTCGCGACCCGACCAGTTCATCGTTCCCTCGGATCAGGATTTCACGACGATCCTCAATGATCCAGCCGCCGCGGGCGTGCAGTACCTATTGACCGTTCCCAACAGTGGACGCGGCGAATCGGACGCAATCAACCGCCGCTACCCCAGCATTTACGACAACGGTGCTCTGGAATTCTCGTTCGTATTCGAAGCGCCCAATGACGGTGCAGATCAGCCCGACTGGAGACTGTACGAGGTGTGATCCGGATTCGCTCGTTCAACGGCGTCGAGCCGATCGGAATTCAGCGGACACCACTCTCGAGGTCTCTGCTTCCTACTCCGAATCGTTGGCGATACGCCGACGGTGTGAGCCCGGTTTCGCGTCGCATCAAAGTTCTCAGTGTCGCGGTGGTTCCCAATCCGGCGGCGCTGGCCACAGCGTTCAGATCCATATCTCCTCGCTCGATAAGACTGCAGGCCAACCGTACTCGCTCGCGATTGAGCCAGGAGTGCGGCGTCGTATTGAGCTGGGCAAGAAACCGTCGATGCAGTGTTGCGGTGCTGACGTGTGCGCGCCGTGCAAGATCGGCGACGGTGATCACTTCACACAGATTCTCGATGGCCCAGTTCGTGGTCGATGCCAGCGACTCGTCGGCGGTCACAGGAACGGCTTGTTCGATGAATTGCTTCTGACCACCGTCGCGGTTGGCGTTGAAAACCAAGCGTCGGCTCACGGAGTTGGCAACCTCTGTGCCGTGATCACGTCGCACCACATGCAAGCCCAGGTCGAGCGCAGCTGCGCTGCCTGCAGCGGTGAGGATGTCGCCGTCGTCGACGAACAACACGGCTTCCTCGAACACGACCGTCGGAAAACGATGCCGGAATGCAGCCGCCCACTGCCAGTGCGCAGTTGCTCGTCGGCCCTCGAGCACCCCTGCTTCTGCGAGTGTGAATGCACCGCTGCAGAATCCGATGAGCCTGGCGCCACGTTCATGGGCCCGCCGAACGGCGGCAAGCAATTCCTCACGACGTGGCACATCGGTGTCCGGTCGGTTCGGAACGATCACAGTGTCGGCTTCCTCCACTGCGGTGAGATCCTCGACGCCGGAGAGCGTGAAGAATCCTTCGCGCATCCTGGTGTGCGTCTCCGGCGCGCACAGCCGAAAGTCGTACAGCCTCCCTCCGAGTTCAGGTCGGTCGATTCCGAACACCTCGGTAGCGCAGCCCAGTTCGAATGGGTTGGAGTTGTCGTCGACGATCACCACCACTCGGTGGAGGCCATTCCCGCCGCCAGCCTGAGAGGTTTCTTTCGACACATGCAATTTATAGCACTCACGGCACGGGCGCGGCTGGCACGAGGATAGTAGCCATGACTTCGAACCCGGTCGATCTACACCGCGCTTTTGCTTCGTTCGATACCGAATGGAGCCCGCACATAGTCACGCGCGTCAACGACTACGACGTCCGCATCGTCAAGATTCGCGGCGAGTTCGTCTGGCATCGCCACGTCGACACCGACGAGTTCTTTCATGTGATCAGCGGCGACGTCGACATCGCGCTGCGGGACGACGACGGTCGCGAACGCGTCGTGAACCTCACCGAAGGTTCGGTGTTCACCGTTCCGCGAGGGACCGAGCACAAGCCATCATCGATTTCCGGCGCGCACGTTCTGCTGTTCGAACCGTCGGACACCGTGAACACCGGCGACAAGCACGGCGACATCCCCAGTCACATCTCCTCTACAACCGGACGCGTCATGTCGGCAGGGTGACGCGGAGTGCGATGGAGATCCACGAGAATTGCTACTTCGGTACGTCGTAGACGAGACAGTATCGCCAGAACAGGCGACGCCGGATGCGGGCACCGGGGAGTATCCGTTGCACCTCGCCCATTGTCTCTGACAAGCTCTCGCGCGGCTCGAGCGTGGGTGCTGATACGTCGGACGGCAAAGTTCCCGCCCTGCGGTGATTCTTGATGAACCCGAGGATGGGGTTCGAGACCACAGAGATCAGGCCGAAGGCTGCATCGACCGGACCGGCTTGCCGGTAGCAACCGATGACCACGACTCGACCACCGGGGTTGGTCAGCTCACGGAGTCGCGCCAGCGCCGACGTCAACGGTAGGTGATGTAGAACGGCGACAAGAACGACGGCGTCTGCCCTGAGGTTTCCGTTCACTTGATCGAAGCTACGCTGCTGGATGGTCACTGCTTCATCTTGTGCAAAGCGATGAGCGGCGTAGCGCGCACAGTGCGCGTCGGGCTCGATGCCGATCACGCGATCAACTCGGTGTCTCATGAGGTCGACAAGATTGCCGGTCCCGCAGCCGATGTCCAGCACAGTCCGCGCGTTCGATTCAGCGACCTTGTTCGCGACCCATGGTCCGTAGAAGTCGTTGTGACTCCACGGGTAGCGCTGGTTCAGCTTGTCCAGCCAAAGCAGTAGCGACACCGCGCTAGTCCTCCGAGCTCCGCCGCAGAAGTTCGAGTATCTCCTCGTTCTGCCGCTTGATGTGCGCGATGCCGTCGACGAGGGTGCGTGTGGGCACGTCACTGGTGGGGCCGTCGCCGAGCTGTTCCCACCCTTCGAAATTGGGTCCGCCACCGAGCTGAGCGAGGATGACCGAAACCGCCTCGGCGAGGAATCGATTGCGGCTCGGGTCGGTCTCGACGGCCCGTCCGAGGATCTCGAGCCCCCTACCTTCGGGGCCGAACAGTTGCCCTGCGATGGCTGCTGCTTCGTCTGCCATATCGAATCGCTCCTCGGGGTACTCATCTCCGAACAATGCAGCAAGTTTGCGGTCGTTGCCGCGGAATGCGTTGACGTCGATCAACTGTCCGGCAACAACACCGGACTCCGAAAACTGCAGAATCTCCACTGGTCGACCGCCCATGTCGGCCCATCCTCCGCGCCCCCCTCCGCTCCCGCGCAACGGCGCCCAGTCATCACCCGGGTACAACCGGGACGCGTAGTCACTGCCGCTGACATAGTCGCTGTTCCAGATCCCCATGGGGAGACGATCGAGCGGAGCGCGGCCCATTCGACTTTCCCAGAACCAGCGAGGCAGATACACGGGGAGGAAGCGCTCAAAACCGACGGCTCGATACGCGTCGATTCTGCGCAGCAGATCGTCCACCGAGCCGCCGTTGACGGTGTCCTCGTAGTCGACCTGCAGTGGAAAGTCCGCGGAGCCTGCATGCTCGCGAAGAACGCGGGCTTCACTGGCCGGATCGGTGTTGGTTCGGCAGTAAACGTACCCGCCCCAGCGTCCGGCGAAGTGTCGTTCCATCTCACCGCGCGCTCTCGGCCAGTACGGGTCTCTGTAGCCGTTGCCCTCCGAGATCTTGTGAGTGGCAAACGAGAATCCCTCGCGTCGAGCAGCAGCAAAGTCGAAGTTCCCCTGGTGATTGCTGACGTCGATGCCGAACAGGGTCATGCCACGACCATAACGCCGAAGTACGACTTCGTTGCCGACGGTTAAGCTGGCAGGAATGGACGACTCGAGCGACGGTGCCAGCGCGACCCAGTCCAGGTCATGGCTTCGAGAACTTGCAGTACTCGTTGTGGTTGCTCTGACTCTGAGCTTTCTGCTGCAGACGTTCGCGGGACGCATCTACTTGATCCCGTCGGAGTCCATGGAACCGACGCTCCACGGCTGCGACGGGTGCACGGGGGATCGGATTCTCGTCGACAAGGTCAGCTATCGTTTCACCGACCCGCGGCCGGGAGATGTCGTTGTGTTCCGCGCTCCCACCTCGTCATGGAACGTCGGATACACATCGGCGCGTTCGGACAACTCGGCGATTCGGGGACTGGAGTCCGTCGGGGCGTTTGTAGGAGTTGTGCCGCCGGACGAGAACAACCTCGTCAAACGCGTGATAGCGACGGGTGAGCAAACAGTGCAGTGCTGTGACGATCAGGGGCAGGTGCAGGTCGACGGAAACACACTCGACGAGCCGATTATCGACATGGACTTTCCGTTCGTCTCCGGCGCACTCGACTGCGCTACCGTGCCCGCATCCCGCCGCTGCTTCGGCCCCATCACGGTTCCCGACGGCAACGTCTGGGTAATGGGTGACAACCGCAATCATTCTGCCGATTCGCGGGCCCACGTCGACGACGAATACACAGGCACGGTGCCAGTGTCCTACATAGTCGGAAAGGCTCGATTCGTCGTCCTACCGCCTTCACGATGGGGCGTCATCGAGGCGCCGGCAATCTAACCTCCGTGTCCCGCGAAGAATTCGACGAGACTGTGCGGTGTGTTTTCGCCGAGGAGCATGTCCTGCATCTGCTGTGCGTCGACCGCCACAGCGCTGCTGCGCTCGAACATCGCGTTCTCGAAGTCCGCCAACGCAGCCTCGACATCTCCGGTTTGCGCAACAATCGCTTTCGCGAGTTGGGCACCGTCGAACATCGCCAGGTTGGCGCCATCGCCTACCGGCGGCATGAGGTGAGCGGCATCGCCGACCAGAGTGACGCCCGGAACGCGGGCCCATCGATGGTCCGCAGGGAGCGCGTAGATGGGACGCAGCACCGGGGTGGTGTCGGTGTCGGTGAGCAACGCTGTGATTTCGGATGCCCAGCCGTCGTATTCGGCGGTGACAAGTGCGAAGGAGTCTGCGTCCGCGAAGTCCACTTCGTAGAACCAGTTTTCGGGCTTCCGAAGCGATGCATACGCGTGCATGATGCCGTTCGCCTCGCGGTGAGTCGATATGGACCTCCCCGGCGACAGGGCGAACATGGATCCAGCACCTGCCAGCACCGCTGTGTCAGCATGCTTGTTGTCGACGTCATAAAGATACGTCTCGACGTACGACAAACCCGTGTACTCGGGCTGCGCGTCACTGACCAACGCTCGCACCTTCGACCAGGCGCCGTCCGCTCCCACGACCAACGTGGTGTCGGCGGTGGACCCGTCGGCGAACGTCAGTCGATGCGCTCCGTCACCGAGCGCATCGACGGCAATGAGCTTCATGCCCCAACGAACCGTATCGTCGGGCAGTGAACCGATCAGCATCTGACGCAGAGCGCCCCTGAGCACCTCGGGCCGTGTACCGGTGCCGTCGTCCGGCAAATCCATCAGTACCGTTCCGTTGCGGTCCACCACCCGCGTGGCCTCACCGCCCTCGTGGACGATAGCCCGGAACTCGGCTGTCAGACCTGCAGCTTCCAGGGCAACTTGCCCGTCTTCCTCATGGATGTCGAGCTGACCACCCTGCCCGCGGGACATCGGCGCCTGTTCCGCCTCGTACACCGTCGCCGAAATGCCGTGAACGTGCAAGACGCGTGCGAGCACAAGACCACCGAGGCCCGCGCCCACAATTGCTATTGAGTTTGAGTTTGTCATTCGAAACACCTCTCCAGTAGATGGAACACCGTTCCATCCGTTCAATCTTGGAACGGTGTTCCAGATCTGTCAAGATGAACGCATGACTTCCCGACCAGAGGGACCCCAACGACGGGACGGATCGCTGTCGAAGGAGCGGATCGTTGCGGAGGCGATCGACATCCTCGATTCCGACGGCGAAAGCGGACTGACGTTTCGTGCGCTCGCGGCCAGGTTGGCGACCGGCAGCGGGGCAATCTACTGGCACGTCGCAAACAAGAGTGAATTACTCTCAGCAGCAGCGGACGACGTCGTTGCACGCGCGACGTCCGTGGACATCGGCGACAAGTCCCCACGCGACGCCGTTCGAGATGTCGCGCTTGGGATTTTCGATGCAATGAATGCCCACCCGTGGATCGGCGGACAACTCTCGCTCGAACCCTGGCAGCCCGCCATCACTCGAATCCTCGAGGGAATGGGCGGACAGCTCGAAGCGCTCGGAGTACCCGAAACTCGACAATTCGACGCCGCCACCGCGCTCGTCAGCTTCATCATGGGCCTGGCCGTTCAGTATGCCACCGTTGCAAGGATTCTGACGCGCGAGAGCGACCGCACAGCTTCGCTTACCACCATCGCAGATCGATGGAAACAACTCGACCCAGACGAGTACCCGTTCACGAATCGCATGGCGCGACATCTACCCGAACACGACGACCGCGAGCAGTTTCTTGCCGGTATCGACCTCATCCTTGCCGGCATCGTCGCAACGCAGTAGTTCGTTCGGACCACACCGCTGTTGTGATGCAGAACGGCTGGCCCGAGGTCACGCTTCCACCGAACCAAACAATGTGCTTTACTCATTCCACTAACACACTAGTGGAATGAGTTGACCATGATCGCGTATCGGATCGACCGGCATTCCGGCATCCCTGCGTACGTGCAATTGGTGCTGCAGACCAAGCAGGCACTGCGCATCGGTGACCTTGTGGTCGGCGATCAACTGCCGACCGCCAAGGATGTAGTCGGCGCGCTGGCCATCAACCCGAACACCGTGCTCAAGGCTTACCGCGAACTCGAGCGCGATGGCCTGGTCGAACCCCGGCCAGGTCTTGGAACTTTCGTTATCGCCTCCCTGGCGAAGCCTGGAATGGCCGAAAAGACCGCACTGACAAACGAACTGGATCGCTGGGTTGCACACGGCATCGCGGCCGGTTTGGACAGGTCCGACCTCGAGGCACTCATCGCCTCCGCGCTGGACGCTCGATACCACGACACAGGAGATATCGAACGATGACCGACACCGTCCTGTCCATGACAGACGTCGGAAAATCATTCCGACGCAACAAGGTTCTCGAAAGTTGCACCTTCGACATCGAACGAGGCAGCGTCACAGCTCTTGTCGGATCCAACGGCGCAGGCAAGTCGACGCTGATGTCGCTCGTCGTCGGGTTGCTTTCCCCTGACACCGGACAGATTTCGGTGCTGGGAAATCAGGTCGGCCAACGCGGCATCGCGTCGGGGTTGTCGTACCTGGCACAACACAAACCGCTGTACCCGCGCTTCACAGTCGGGGAAATGCTCCGCTTCGGACGCAGCACCAACGACCACTGGGACGACGCCTATGCCTCCGAGCTCGTCGACGCGGCCGGCGTCTCCACATCCGCTCGGGTCAAGTCGCTGTCGCCGGGCCACCGCACTCGCGTCGCCCTGGCCCTTGCGCTCGGTAGACGCCCCGAGGTGCTTCTGCTCGACGAACCACTCGCCGATCTCGACCCCGTCGCGCGACGCGAAGTCGCGCAGACACTGATGCGCGACGCCGCCGAACACGGCACCACGATCGTGATGTCCTCTCACGTGCTCTCGGAGTTGGCCGATATCGCAGACACGTTGATGTTGCTGCGTAGAGGTCGCATTCAGCTATCGGGTGCGCTCGACGACATCATTTCCGAGCACTACGTCCTGATCGGCGACGGTAATCCATCACAAGCGGTCGGCGACGGCAGCGTCGTCTCCGGTGCCATCGGTTCGGGCGGAAAGTCATTCGTCGTCCGCGGAAACCGGCCGGCGCCGGCGCGAGGCTGGCAGGTCGACAACGCGACTCTCGACGACGTCGTATTGGCGTATCTCAGTGATCGGAGCGCGGCATGATCTGGGTGACCTGGCGCCAATTCCGCGGCACGATCCTCACAGGCATTTTGACGCCTCTGCTGATCTCCGCAGTCATGATGGCCACGACGCTGGTGCTCGACGGAGTTCGCTCCTTCGGAACCGTATTCTTCTACTGTTTCGGATACTCCACCCCCGCGTGCGTGGCGGAAACAGCGCTCACGGCAGCATCTCTCGCGACGATCGCGCTACCGGTTCTGCTGGGCGTATTCGTCGGCGTCACCGTATTTTCCCGGGACATCGAACGCCGCAGCCATGTACTCGGTCTGACTCAGGCAGTCAGCCGTCGGCGATGGTACTGGACCCGCATTCTCGTCGTGTTCGCTCCCATTGTCCTCGCCATGGGAGTCCTCGGTCTGGTGTCCTACTGGGTGCGGTTCCGCTCGTTCTCGGGCGCCTATGCCTTTGTCGGGTACTTCGATTCACGCCTTTCATTCCCACTGTTCGGCGCGGCAGGCATTGCGCCTGCGGCGTACACCGCGCTGAGCCTTGCCGTCGGCAGCGCACTAGCACTATTGCTCCGTAACACAATTGGCGCAATGATTCTGACGCTCGTAACCATGGCCGCTGTACTGCTGGTGTTACCGACGGCCATCCGCGAGCACTATGCGTCGCCCGAAATCGAGAAGATCGAGTTGGCGGACAACTTCTACGGAAGCGATTCCGCTACGTACTCCTCCAACCCAGACGTACTGTCGCAGCGTTGGCTCATCGGATCCGACTACATCGATCTGAACGGCGATCCCGTCACCGTCGCCTGGGACACCTGCCCGCCGAATCACGACAATTGGCCGGAGGCCCGCCCCGACGAGACCACCGCCGAATTCGATGCCCGCATATCCGCTTACGACCGAGGCGTAGCGGCCGAACGGATCGACTGCCTCCGCGGCCTGGGCATCGATCACTTCGAGAACCGCTACCACCCCGACAGCCTGTTCTGGCGCTTCCAACTCACAGAGGCTGCGCTGTGCCTGCTGCTGGCAGCGCTTCTCGCCGGCGCCTCTGCCCGACTGACGAGGCGGTTGCAGCCGTGATGTGGGCAGTCTGGCGCCAGAACCGCCGGAGCCTGATAGCAACTCTGACGCTCATAGTCCTTCTCACTGCGGTGACCGTGGCTGCCGCAGTCGTTGTCGAACAGAACGATTCGACGTGGACTTTCGGACAGATTTGTTCACGTTGGAATGATGTCGGCCGGTGCCGACCCGAGACGGCCCTGACGTTGACGACGCTGTTCGCTCTCCTCCTGCCGCTGGCGCTGGGTTTGTTCGTCGGTGTTACTGCGTTCTCCCGCGATATCGAGCAGCGGACGCACGTGCTGGGGATGACGCAGTCCGTCAGCCGCCTGCACTGGTATTTCGCCCGGGTAGTCGTAGTCTTCGTGCCTATCACTGCCGCGATGGTATGTCTCGGTCTGAGCCTGCGGTGGGCTGCGACCGCGGGTGGCAATGCTCGCGCGTTCGCCGAAGACGGCGCGATGACGGGTATCGCGATTTCGCTCTACGACTTCCCGTACTTCGAGACGACTGGCATAGCCATCGGTGGGTACACCCTGCTCGCAATGCTGGTCGGGGGTACCGCCGCGATCTTCCTCCGATCGACGGTCGGCGCGATGGTGACCACCGTCGTCGTGTTCTTGTTCGTTCCGGTCGCCTTGACCTTGATTGTGCGGGAGGACTACGGAGACCCGCAGATCGAAGTCGAGCCGATCAGCGGCTACGCTCGCGCAACGGAATACGCACCGAATCCGTACTTCACCACCGATGGGACGTGGGTTGTCGCGGCCGGCTACGTCGACAGGGATGGCGCAAGGATCATCCCCGACGAATCCCGTTGCGCCACTGTGGCTGAATCAGACGACCGTGCCAGGCGTCCCGACGAGACCGACGATGAGTACACCGAGAGAAGACAGATTCAACAGGAAGCGGCGTACGCGACATACGACACGTGCCTACGAAATCAGGGTGTCGACAGGTACGAGATCGCCTTCCACACCGAGGACGACTACTGGCGCTTCCAAGTCACCGAAACCGGTCTGATGCTTCTCCTGGGCGGGACCGCCTCGCTCGTCGGCATGTGGGGTGTCAGGCGACTCGGCCCCTGATCGAGATCAGCCCGTCGACACCAATTCCACCGACAGCGCATACGACACCACGTGGTGCCCCGGCGGGATGTACCCCACGGGCTGAAGCACTTTCGGCCCTTCGTAGGTGACGCTGTACCAACCTGGATGACTCGTCGGCGCCTGTGTTGCTCGCTGCGTCACTGGATGACGAGAGATGACTGTGGCTCGCCCCGACGGGCGAGTGCGGTAGTCCATCCAGAGGTACCGATTCCAGACGAGGCATCCGTTCAACGTGACGCGTCCGTTCCCCTGGATGTGTGCCGGAAGTACCGTGGTGAAGCCGTGCGCGAGGTGTGCCACGCGTTCCACTCCAAGATCGGTGACCACCTCCTCTACCTCGACACTGACATCGCACGAGAGTTCGGACGACAGCCCGACATCGGCTGGTGCCGCCCAATAAGTGGTCGGTGAACACATATCTCCGACCGCCGGGGCGTCCGGGAACGGCTCGAGATCCTCGATCATCCACAGGACGTTCGACCGCACGCTCACGGCACTACGGTGACGTTGATCCGGCAAACAACGAGCCCCATCACAGGTTCTTGATCTTTTCGAGCGGATAACCCCCGACGATCACAGCCAGAAAGACGTAGGCAGCCAAACCGATCAACTCCCAGACGCTTCTGTCGCGATGGAAGTCCGAGAAGATCCAGGCTATCGGCGCCACAAGCAGCATTGCGGTCGCAAGGCACCACACCGTGAATGCTCTGTTCGCCTCTGCGCGCAGCAATGGATCGGCCTTCACTCGGTCGGATACCTCTTCGCCGTAGTAGTCGAGGTACAGCGCTTTTCCGCGAAAGCCCACGCTGGCACCGTATGTGAACGCGATGACGCCCGCGATACTTCCGACGGGTGATCACGTCGGGAATGGGCTGATCGAAGGGCACTCGCAACCACGACCTGCTGTACTGCAGGACGTACTCGTCGGGGACGATCTTACCTCGATCCGAGGTGCGTGGTACCCGCGTCCAGGGTGCGTGCTCGACGCCGAGTATCAGTGCTGCTTCGTCGAAATCCACTGCAGCCAATAAATCCTCGACCCGGAAGAGTCGGACGCCGCCCCCAGGTGGGGCGAGTAGCAATTCCGGCCGAGGCACAGGATTCCGCTGCGGTGGAGTGTCTCGCGTTCGCGCGACGTCGTTGCGCTTGTGGGGTAAGGACACGGCCCAGGCGCCGGTCGGTCCCGCACACAAGAGAACGTGATGCTCGGTATATTCAGCGTGCTCGATGCCATTGGGCGTTACCCGAACGAGCGGGCCTTCGGAGTGACTCTGAACCCACAACCCGTGGTCGTCGGAAACGATTTCGCCTGCTCGCGTGCCGGGTGGCCTCGCCGGCAGCGCGGACCAATCGACGATTTTTTGAACCTCGTGAGTGTCTGGCTCGAGGAGTACGGCAACCGGCTGAGTTTCGTCGACGATCCACAGGTAGTTCGCGGCGAAATGTACATGGCGGGGGCGCAGCGCTCTGCGCACCGTCGTGGCGGCTGTCATGCGCCTTTCTGCATTGTCATATCGGCAACGATACCGTCGAGATTGCACGTTCTCCAACCTCGAGCGGACGCCGTTGCACGATATCGTCCGAGATCAGCGGAATCATCCCGTCGACTGGTGTCGATACTGTGCACAAATCCCACGCCCGCCCCAGCCACGTATCCGAAAGTAACCGGGTGACAAAGGACAAGATTCGACTGACGGCATTGACTACCGCGTTCGGGGCCCTGCTGGGACTCGTCGCCGCGGGCGTGTGGGCGATAAACGAGCCAGACATCCCCGGGGAAGCGCTTTACGTCTCCGACTCGGAGGGTGAACTACCGGGTCCGCTCTTTCCGTCGGACGTACCGGCGACGTTCAGCGGTGCCGGTTTCTGGGACTTGTCACCCGTGCCCGACGATCAGCTTCCTGTCTCCCTGTGGGTGGCGCTGCCGCTCGCGACGGCAGTGGTCGGCGGCGTTGTTGGCGCGGTCGGATCGGCAGCAGGAGTGAGAGTCTCACGCGGCTGAGCAGGCGAAAGGAGATACGAGCATACGTAGCTCACCACTACGATCACCGTCAGTACAATCCACGGAATCGGGGCTCCACCTGCGGAAAAATTGGACGGGAGGGCGATTGCCCATCCCATCGCGGCAGCGACCAGCAGCAGTACGGCGGCCGCAGAACATCCGGCAAAGCGGTGACGCCATCGCTGCGCGGAGCGTGCCGGCCACCAGAGATCGAGGCGCTGAGCGTATTTCCCGCCACCGACCGCCGCGAATCCGACCAGTAGGCCGATAGGCCCACCGAAGACAACGGCCAGCCATAGCGCTCCCCAGCTTCCGGCGAGCAAGGTCGGCCACATCATCACCACACCAGTGCCTGCCCCGAGGAGCAACGCGACACTCAGTTCTTTACCGACCCAGTTCACAGCGACTCACCACGCAGAGAGAATACCTTTCATGGCTTGCCGATCGAGCCAACTGGGGGCGGCAGCAATGAACTCGGCACGCGTCATAGTGCCCGCCCCCTCTGGCAGCCGCCCAATCAACGGCGCACCCGTGACCACACTCAGCTGATCGAGGTTGGTTCGTGCCGCGAGATCTGGCTCGGCAGGCCAGGATCCGATGATCAGTCCGGCACACACGAGCCCGGCCGAGGCCAAGGCGAGGGTGGTCAACGCAGCATGGTTGAGCGTGCCGAGCCCAGCCGCACAAACGACGACCACGGGCGCATCCAGCTCACGTGCGACATCGGCCAGGGTGAACCCGTCCTCGCCTAGTCGTACGAGCAGACCGCCCGCTCCTTCCACGAGCACCAGATCGGCCGTCAGAGAACGAATATCGTCGAGAACCGTCTCGAGAGTGAGCAGCGGCATCGACGCACGACGCGCCGCCACATCGGGTGCAAGTGGGTCGGGGTAGCGCGCCGACTCTCGCAAATCGACGACGCCAGACCGACGCTGGATCTCGGCGAGGTCGCCCGGTTCACCATCGGCGACGCCTGTCTGTGCGGGTTTGGCCACAGCTACCGTCGCACCCATCTTCATGGCTGCTGCGGCGAGTGCTGCTGTCGCGATTGTCTTTCCGACGTCGGTGGACGTGCCCGTCACGACGAGTATGGTCACGCGGGGACGCCTCGAAGGATGGATCCGAGCACGTCTTCGACCGTCTCGAGATCGCGCTCGGTCAACGTGGCTCGGGCGGTGAGCCGCAGTCTGGACGTACCTTGCGGCACCGACGGCGGACGGAAGCAGCCCACGTGGACCCCCCGCCGAAACGCTTCCTGCGCAGCGTCGTACGCGCGTTCGGCGTCGCCGAGAACGACCGAGACGACGGCCGACTCAGGCTTGTCGACGCCGACGATCGAGGCGAGGCGAGCGGCGTTGTCACGCACCGCCTGTGCACGCTCGGGTTCCCTTTCGAGCACGGCCAACGCGGCACGAGCAGCACCCACCGCGGCAGGAGCAAGACCAGTGTCGAAGATGAAAGGACGCGCGGTATCGATCAGGTGATCACGAACGACGCTCGGGCCAAGGACTACCCCACCCTGCGCCGCAAGGGATTTGGACAGGGTCGCGGTGATCAGGATGTCAGGCTCACCAGCCAAGCCCAGTTCGTGGACGAGTCCGCGACCACCCGCGCCTCGGACGCCGACACCGTGCGCTTCGTCGACTACGAGGAGCGCGGAGTGGCGTCGGCACAGCATGTGTAGTTCGCGCAGCGGCGCGAGATCTCCGTCGGCACTGAATACCGAGTCGGTGACGACAAGCGCGCGTTCCTGGGTCCGTACGCTCAGGAACCGGGAGACCGAGGCGAGATCCCGCCGGTCGTAGACCTCGACGTCGGCGCGAGAGAGCCGGCAGGCGTCCACGAGTGAGGCATGAGAGGCCGAATCGGACAGCACGAGTGACCCACGACCTGACATCGCGGCCACGACACCGAGATTGGCGGTGTAGCCGGAGGAGAACACCAGACCCGATTCTGCGCCGACGAAGGACGCGAGTTCGGACTCCAGCGCGAGGTGCAGTTCGGTGGTTCCCGTGACGAGCCTGGACCCCGTCGCGCCGACACCCCATCGGCGGACGGCAGCGCAGGCGGCGTCCTGCACCTCCGGGTTGTCACCCAGCCCAAGGTAGTCGTTGGAGGCGAGGTCGATGACCGCGTTCGATCGACTGCGCAGCGTTCGGTGCAGTCCGCGAGCAGCGCGCTGTTCCGCGGCGTCGGTCAACCAGTCGAGAGTGTGCACGCACACGACCCTACTTGAACGGTGTTCAAGTCTGTGATGCGACTGCTCTCATTGCCGCGGCGATTCGGTCGAGGTCCTGGTCAGAGCAGATGTAGGGCGGCATCGCGTACACCAATTTCCCAAAGGGACGCAGCCAGACACCCTCGCCGACGGCCGCGTCGGTGGCCCGTTGCATGTCGACGGGTTGCTTCATCTCGACGACGCCGATGCCGCCCAACACCCGCACGTCGGCGACGCCCGGCAGCGACTGGACCCCGGCCAAACCGTCGCGCAGCCGTCGTTCGATGTTTGCCACTTCACCCTGCCAATCGCGGCTGAGCAGGAGCTCGATCGCTGCGACCGCAACCGCGCAAGCCAGCGGATTGCCCATGAACGTGGGGCCGTGCATGAGACCACCGCCGGCCCCCGCACTGATCACCTCCGCGACCTGCGCGGTGCACAGCGTGGCGGCGAGGGTCATGTAGCCGCCGGTCAGCGCCTTCCCGACGCACATCACGTCCGGGGTGACGCCGGCATGATCGGAGGCGAACAACGCGCCCGTGCGGCCGAAGCCGGTCGCGATCTCGTCGAACACCAGCAGCACGTCGTGCGCGTCGGCCATCCGGCGCAGCTCGGCGAGATAGGCGGCGTCGTGGAATCGCATTCCACCCGCGCCCTGAACGATGGGTTCGACGACGATTGCTGCGATCTCATCGGCGTGCGCCGCGAGAATGCCCTCGAAGTCCCGCACATAGTCAGTGTCGAAGTCTCGGGGAGGCGCCGGCGCAAAGATCTGACGAGTCAACACCTCTGACCACAGCGAGTGCATTCCGCCGTCGGGATCGCAGATGCTCATCGGCGCGAACGTGTCACCGTGATAACCGCCCCGCCACGTCAACAACCGGCTCTTACCTGGCTTCCCCCGGCTACGCCAGTACTGAATGCTCATCTTGATGGCGACTTCCACCGAGACCGATCCGGAATCGGCGAAGAAGACCTTGTCGAGGCCGTCGGGAGTGATCTGCACGAGGAGCTCGGCGAGGCGCGCGGCAGGTTCGTGGGTGAGCCCGCCGAACATGACGTGACTCATCCGCCCGAGCTGCGCGTGCGCCGCTGCGTCGAGCACGGGGTGCCGGTAGCCGTGGATCGCGGCCCACCACGAGCTCATGCCGTCGACGAGCTCGCGCCCATCGGACAGCGTCAGCCGGACGCCTTGGGCACTGTCCACCACCAGCGGCGATGTCGTCGAGGGGAAGCCCCCGTACGGATGCCAGACGTGTCGGGAGTCGATGAGGTGGATCTGTGACGTGTCGATGCGGGAGACCATAACCAAGGGATCAGGCCCGCGTCGACCAGCCCCACCTCACGGACCGCGCGGACCCCAGTGCACAGAATCGTTCGATTTCGACGGGATTCCGTCGACCGGATACGACTTCGTGCAACGCGGTCCGCGCGTGTCTGGGGCGTTGCCGCGGGAGCCGAACATACCTAACGGTACGACAAGGCGACCGATATGGCAGGCGATCAGCACTTCACGCGCGATCCCGATGCGACGGAAGAGCAAGAGCCATGAACGCGACGATCCCCATGACGACCGCGATGAGGATGAACGCCCGGTTGTAGCCGTCGAGGACCGTCGGGCTCGTTGACGACAAGGTGACCAGTACTGCCAATCCCAGCGCGCCACCGACCTGCTTGGTGGTGTTCATCAGTCCTGACGCCGCCCCGGCGTCGTCATCGTCGACGCCCGACAGGACAGCGGCGGTGATTGGCGTGTTGAGCAATCCGCTGCCGATGCTGAAAACCACAGCAGGCAGGAGGATTCCGAGGAGGTAGCCGCTTCCAGTTTCGAGATGTGCCTGCCACCAGAATCCCAGGGCGGCGATCAGCGATCCGGCCGAGATGAGTACGCGTCCGTCGATTCGGCGCATCAACCAGGGTGTGGCGCCCATTCCGACCGCGATAGCGACGATCGTATGGGGAAGAAATGCGAGTCCAGTCTGAAGTGGGCTGTAGTGCAGTATGTTCTGCATCGACAGCGTCAAGAAGAACCACATCGGATTCAGACAGGCCCCGGCGAACAGCATCACTCCGTTGCCGATCACCACGGATCTGTTCCGGAACAGGCGCATTGGGATCAAAGGGACGTTGACTGTCCGTGTTTCCACCACAACGAAGGCGGCCAACGCTACCGCTCCCGAGGCCATGCAGCCGAGCGTTACCGGTGAGCCCCAGCCGAGACGCGCCGCCTGTGCAACCCCGAACGCCAGCGCGCCGAGTCCACCCGTTGCCAGAATGGCGCCGGGCACGTCGAGTCGAGGCCGCATCGACCGGACCTTCCCAGGGGGAACGTAGCGCAGCGCCATCAGCGCGCCCACGACACCGATGGGGACGTTGATCAGCAGGATCGAACGCCACGTCAGAAACTCCGTGAGCACCCCTCCCGCAAGGTTGCCCGCCGTCCCACCCGCGATGCCCACGGCCGTCCATGTTGCCAATGCGCGGGTTCGCGCAGGGCCGTCCAGGAAGCGGGTGTTGAGGATCGTCAGCGTGGCGGGGGCGAGAACTGCGGCACCAAGCCCTTGAAGGGCGCGTGCACCGACAAGCAGGTGACCCGAGTCGGCCAACCCGCCGACGAGACTGGCTCCCGAAAACAGCAGCAGCCCAGCAAGAAACGTTCGGCGATGCCCGTAGAGGTCTGCCAATCTGCCGCCCAGCAGAAGGAAGCCGGCGAACGTCAGCGCGTAGGCGTTGACGATCCACTGCAGATCGGACTCGTCGAGTTTCAGCGCGTCGCGGATGGACGGCAGCCCAACATTCACCACCGAAACATCGAGCACCACCATGAATTGGGCGGCGCAGACCACGAGAAGGATCACCGTCGAGTTGGCGTCTCGAATTGAAGACCGCGTCATGTCACCTCGTCCCGGCCATGATACAGACGTACCATATACAAACGTATCAAGCGGTGACAAGGTCGAGATGGCAACGAAAGGAACCCGACTGTGCCACGACAACCCGACCATTCCGCACGACGCGCAGAGATCGCCGACGCGTTGGTCCGCGTCGCCAGCCGAGACGGGTTGCACGCAGTCACCATGAGGTCGGTGGCCGCCGAGGCCGAAGTCTCGCTGCGACTGGTGCAGTACTATTTCGTCAACAAGGAGCAGCTACTGATCGGCGCGCTGAAGCACCTCGAAGATCTCAGCCAGGAACGCTGGCAACGTCGACTCGCCGGTCTGGGCGAGCCCGTCCCGGCGCGCGCATTGGTCGAAGCATTCCTACTGGAAGCACTTCCGAGCGATGACGCCAGCCGGGCCTTCCATCTGGTCGGAATGTCGTACGCGGTGCTCGCGATGACCGACCCGGCGATAGCCGAGCAGCCCTTTGTCAGTGGCGTAAACAATCTGGAACAACAACTCGCCGAGGAATTGCACCGCGCCGCCGCGGCAGGCGAACTGACTGCAGGCGTGGACGCTGACATCGAAGCCACCAAACTCGTCACCATCGTCAACGGACTGGGGAACAGCATCCTCGTCGGACAGCGCAGTGCAGCCCAGGCAACAGTGGTGGTCGACTACCACGTGAACCAGCTGTTCGGCGATTCGTAGGATTTGCCGCCTGACCTGGCTCTGCCTTCAGCCTTGGGAACGAACTACCGACGTTTCCGGCGCACGATCAGAGCTGAACCGATGCCGCCAACGAACACGATTACGGCAACGGCACCGATGGCCACACTCCGCCCACCGTTCCCATCATTACCGTCTGCAGGGGTAGGGACGGAAGAGGGAGATGGATCAGCGGTGGGCGAGACGGTGGAACTCGAGGGCCACTGGTCGGTGAATGCTGAACTCAGCTCATCGAGGGGTGCCGTCACCGGACTTCGTCATCGCACCGTCGAACGGCTTCGTAGCGCGGTATGTCTCCAGGACCGTCCCGTCATGCGCTTCCACTCGCATCGCACCTGGTCGACGAATCCACGCGCGGACGGAAGCATTGCCGTGTGTAGGCGCGCACACGAACTCGACCGATTTCCAACGCCACGGTGCGGATTGGGCCAGTCGCTGGAATTGCAGGATGGAAGGGGCTTCGATCACCCGGCCATCATCGCACCGGCACGAGGTCGTTCGCCTCCGAGTTTTCGATGGCAGTGTCAATCGCCCAGGCCTGATACCTCTTGCTACTGAACGCTCGGGAATCAGCTGCATGGCTGCTGGCCTTCCCACTACTGCCCACCGCCGACGCTGGGCATCTGGGCACTGATCGACCGCGGCGTCAGCCGTTTCTGATCGGACCCGTCAGGCGCCATCGTTGCTAGTTCTGGGCTGCTGGGAGTGCTGATGTCGGTGACCAACTCCCCGGCCAGCGTCGTTGCCCTGGTGTAAACGATGCGGGAGCCGTCGGGCGTGAACGCCGGATGCACGGAGTACGTTTCGGTCAACGGTGTGATCTCGCCACCACCGGCAGGCATCGAGTAGGTTTCGGACCCGTTGTTGCCGCCTCGATTGCTCGAGAACAGCAGGGTGGACCCGTCGGGCGAGTACACCGGGTCGGCGTTCCAGAATTCGTCCCGCAACAGCACCTCCGATTCGCCGCCCGTGACCGGCACTTCGAGGATGTAGCCGCCGACGGTGTAGAGCACTCGCGATCCGTCTGGCGAGGAAGCCTCCATCAACGCTGCTTCCTCCTGCGCGATTACCCGAACGTCGGACCCATCGGTGTTCATGAGGCTGATGCTGCCGCCGCTCATGAACGCAATGGTGGACCCATCCGGCGGGTAGACGGGCTGGGATGCGCCGCCCTCATACATGATTCGCGTTTCGTCTGTGTCGAGATCCAGAACGGCGATCGAGGCACCTCGGATGTACGCCAATTGCTTTCCATCCGTCTTGAAACGAGACGATCGCGGGGTCGGGGACCGGTGGCGAATTGTCCGAGCACCCCGTCTATACGCCAATAACGATGAGTACAAACAACAACCGGGCGCGGCGCATCTACTGATCCCTGCAGACGGCAAAGGAGTACAGCAGGCGACCCGAGGCATCCGCGACGCCTGCTGCTGTGTGAAGCGCCATTCATCAAGGGAATTCGATCGTTTCGGCACGGACAGCACGGTTGTGCGCAACGCTGACCACCAGGGCGGGAAGCAGTACCGCCGTCCCACTCGCAAGCCCGGCGAAAAGCATGCGATGCACAAGTTCGAGGTCCCACGGCCCATCCATCAGGACGGCAGCGCCCATTCCTGCGCACCCCGCACCGGCCCCTCGATACGCCATCACCCGCATCGACGGTTTTACCGCATAGCGGGCAGTGAACACCGGCAGCTTGTGTCCTCGATTCAAGGCGGACAACCGAACTGCACACACCAGATTCAAGCCCACGGCAGCGAGGAGCAGTGCAACTGCGACCCCGATTCGCACGCTCATTCTCAAAGCGTACCTTCTGGTCCGCTGTCGAAGGCGGGGCGATCCGCGTCGACCAGCCCTCCTCGAGGACCGCGCGGAACCCAGTGCACAGAATCGTTCGATTGCGACGGCATTCCGTCGATCGGATGCGACGTCGTGCAACCCGGTCCGTTGCAAACGCCTACCCCTGCGGCTGAAGCTTCCGGTTGTGGACAATGGTGATGAACAGGCTCGGCGCCCCATTGACTACGACAATGACAGCAATCGCAATTCCCATACTGAGCCACGGTTGGGTCAGCCAGAAAGAATCGGCGATTCTCAATGCTGCGTAGATGCTCAGCAGCCACCCAGCGGTCTGCGCTTGGCGTGCCCGCTTGGCCGGCCTGACTCGATACGGGCCCGTCACGTGCGGCAAGATGCTGCCGTCGTTCTGCCGCGCTGCGCTACGGGCCGCTTGGGTGTGGAACACGAGAGCAAGCAGAAGCGCAAGCACTGCGTAGGTCATTCTCGATCTCCCCACTGCCCGCGGCCATCCGGCGCTTCTCAGCGTATGTACCAACGGTACGACACGTACGCTATCCGGCCACGTCGGGCAGATCCGACCTCACATGTCGGTGCTCATTCGAGTGTCGCCCGACTCAAGCCTGTTCTCCCGGCTCTTGGGAGAGGCTGAACTCTACGCCCTGATCATCGACACAGTGAGCGAACGCTCCGGACGGAATTGCCACGGGATCCTCAGCGATACCACCTAGTTCGCGCACCCGCGCTACAGCGGCGTGGATGTCTTCCACGGCGAAGTAGATCCGTGGGTGCCGCGACGAATCCTCGTGGGGCGCCCCACCCATCGGCGTAGGACCGTCGATCATCGAGTAGCCCGGAAGGTTGCCCCCGCGGAAGGTCCAGCCGAACAGCGAACCCCAGAACCGCTGGGTCGCTTCGATATCGCTACTGGGGACCTCGAAATACGTGACGTTGCCGACCATAACCCTACCTCCTGATGTCAGTGTGTTGACATCGACTGTATGTCAAACTGCTGACATGAATCAAGAGCCAGTCGGGGAACTGGAGCTCTCAGTGGGCTACGTCCTCAAGCAGGTGCATGCCTCGCTGCGCACTGCGATGGACGAGACACTGCGCCCCCTGGACCTGACCGTCCCCCAGTACGCCTGCCTCGAACTGCTCGGGCAAGACCCTGGACTGTCCAACTCCGAACTGGCCCGCCGCGCCTTCGTGACCCGACAGTCCATGAACCTGGTCCTGCGCCGACTACAGGAGCGCGGCCTGCTCACCCGGCCCGATCAGGCCCCTTACGGGCGCGCGCTACCGAGCGAACTCACCCAGGACGGGCTGGATATCCTGCGCCAGGCCAGCATCGCGGTCCGTGCCGTGGAGAAGCAACTGTTCGCTCCCTTGGCCCCAGAACAGCAACGTCGCCTACGCGAGGACCTCGCAGCGTGCCTCCCCTCCACGGAGAGCAACTGAACCCGCGCCTGATCGACCCACTCGCTCGCCAAACTGGTGCCGATACCGTCCTGGCGAGCTACGGCCCCGCAGCTCCCCCGTAGGTAGCGATTTTGTACTCGGTCGCCACCAGGGACAGTTGCAGTTCGCGGATCCGCAGTCGGACGGTGTCGCGATGCTCGATCAGCAAGTCAAGCCTTTCGGGTACGGTTCCCTCGCCGCGGTCGACGAGTTCGACGTAGTGCTGTAGATCGCGCATCGGCATGCCAGACAATCGCATTCGCGTAAGGAAGACCAAGCGTCGCACAGCTGCGGCGTCGTAACGTCGGTGATCGTTCACGTCTCGGGCGACGGTGATCAGTCCGCATCTCTCGTAGTAGCGCAGAGTATGCGGGGAGACGTCGAGCAGTTCGGCGACTTCGGAAATCCCGAGCGGCTCGGTCACCTCACCTGGATCGAGCAGGCTATGGACGACGTCGGTCACCGAAGCATCGAGGTCGGTCAACGCTGCCAGCGCCTTAGCCATCAAATCAACGGTAGCCATGAATAGACGGTAGTCCTCTCAGCTGGTTCAGACCGGACGGACAGACTCCGGAAGACCTGGAAAGTCCGCGCCAGCGCTCACATCTGCGTACTGCTCGAGCTCGGCGAGGCTTCGTCGGTAGGAATCGCGCAGACGTCGTACGGCTTCGCGCCCGAGTGGAATTCGTAGCGGCGCAGTATCGGCGGTGATCAGATCTCGAATGATCTCGGCCGCACGTACCGGATCGCCCTCCTGCTTCCCATCGACCGCGAGCATGTCGGCCCGAAGTGCCGAGAGCATGTCCGCATATGCGTCGATCGGTGCCGCGACTTGGAGCACGTCGGCACCGTTGAACCCTGTCCGGAAGCGGCTCGGTTCGACGACGAGTACGCGTATCCCAAACGGTGCGACCTCCCCCGCCAACGCTTCCGACCACCCCTCCAGCGCAAACTTGCCCGCCGAGTACGAACCTGCGCCGGGGAACGAGATGCGTCCGCCTTGGCTGCTGACCTGCACGATCGTCCCCCGACCCCGCTGCCGCATCCCGGGCAACACTGCCCTCGTGAGCGCAGCGGGTCCAAGCAGATGCTGCTCGAGCATATTTCGCAGTCCGGCGTCGTCGACTTCCTCGGCGGCTCCGATCTGCCCGACGCCACCGTTGTTGACGAGAACGTCGACCGGGCCGAACCGGTCGATCGCCGCACCGATAAGCCCTGACGCTTCGGCCGTGCCACGGACATCGAACGCGACGGGCAGGATCGTGCGGGGATAGGCGTCGAGCAGGTCGTCGATCCTCTCCAGCCGGCGCATGGCGGCGACGACGGTGTCCCCCGCGGCCAGCGCTGCCTCGGTCAGTGCCCTACCCAATCCGGACGACGCGCCTGTGATGATCCAGCTTCGTTGTTCCATGCCCGCAAAGCTATGGCTTCGAGTGCGCTCGAACGCAAACACTCATCTGAAGCCAGAGACAATGGTGATCCCGTCGGTGCCGAAGGTGTACGACAGACGCCTGGCTCCCAAACAGAAGACCATCTATTTGTGCTCGACCACAACGGGATTGAATCTGCGAGCCCTGATGCGGACTCGGTCCTCGGACAGATCACGAGGTACTCCCCGCCCGCGCCGATCGCTGTATTCTCGGCGCGTGTTGAGCTACGGTCTTCGGCAGGGGTGAGGTCGACCTGCCGATGCGCGGGTCCGGATTTTTGGGGGAATATCAGTTGACGAAGCAATGGGTTCGAGCTGCCGTGGTGTCTGCGCTGGCTATCGCGCTGTGTCCGATCGGATCAGGATCCGCAGCACCGGCACCCGCGCCTGCACCGGCGACCATCATGGGGTCCATCGACAACGGCCCGGGCAGCTTCAGCGTCTTCCGCACCGTCGACAGCGGGCTGCGACCCACCGACGCCGACAACGCCGCGTGCAACGACTACTTCGGATCTCCGCGCTCGCTCACCGTGGTCGAGCGACTCGACGCGCGGATGTACACATTCACCAACGATCCGTCGACGGACTTCCTGCAGAACTCCACCGCACAGAACGTCGGACCAATCTACGTATGCGACGGGCTGACCATCGACGGCCAGGCGTTCCTCGATCAGTGGAGCACACTCACGGCACCTGGCCTGGGTCAGCTGTCGATGTACGGGCCATGTGGGCTCGAGTTCATGATCGGCTTGCCCGGACGTGCGGCGGTCGATTGTGTGATGCGCGTGAACCCCAACGCTTCGGGCGTCACCGACGGTGTCGCGACGAGCAACTCGATCGCCAACCCAGCGCGTCTGCCCGACGGCCGCACCGGTTCGCTGTGGACCCTCTACACACTCGGTGAGGGCACCGCACCGGTGAACGAGCCCGTACCAGGCACGCCCCAGCCGACCGGGTCGGTGAAATACAGCGTCGGACGCGAGGTGAACTCGGTGTCGACGGGTGCCACCCCCACCTGCCCTGGTGGTGTGCGCACCACCGAGATCCACGCGGTCTCGGTCGACCCGGTCACCGGTGCAGCTTCCACCGAGCCGTCCGAGGACGTCGCAGCCACCGCATCGATCTGCTACCAGAACCCGTCGTCCCCGGACTTCGGTGCGTCCCTGAGCATCACGTCGTTCGGGGTCACACCTGCGCTCACGGCCACGTCCACCGGACAGTGCCGTCGTACCGATCTGGACATCGAGCCCGGCACGGTCCAGCAGTCCTGTGGCTTCACGTTGCCACCGCAGCCCGGTGTCGGTCTCAGCGGCGGTCAGGTAACGCTCAACGGACTGGTCCCGACGAACGATGCTGCAGGATCGGCCAACTCGGCCATCTGGACCACGTCGTTCCTCGGTTCGATCACGCCTCGATGAGTGGTCGCGGGGTAGCGCGGGCCCGAACGAGGAAACACTAGACAACGAGTCTGCGCAGTCCTGTTCCTCCACAGCTCAGGTCACTGACTTTCACCACCTCACGACCGGCCGCGGACGGGTGACCGTTCGGCCGTGCACGACGCCACGCACCATCGGCCTCGTCAAGAACTCATGGGGGAAACCCAGGTCGATCGCGCTCACGGCATCGAGTCGCTCGAGGTGCTCGGGACCCAGTTCGAGATCCAGAGCCGCCAGGTTCTCGTGTAGCTGTTCCGGTGTTCGCGCGCCCACAAGTGGGCTCACCACCGCCGGGTTCTGCAAGGTCCACGCAAGCGCGACGTGTGATGGCCGTACACCCAATTCCTGAGCGACACCCACGACGACATCGGCGATCGACAAGCCACGTTCGGTGAGGGTTCGGTTGGCAAGCGCGTGATCCCGGCGCGAACCACCGGGCCGGTCGGCGTCCGGTGCGTCGAGGTCGGCCGCCGAGTACTTGCCGGTGAGGACGCCCCCTCCAAGCGGCGCCCACGGCACAACCCCGAGGCCGAGTTCGGCTGCCATGGGGATCAGGTCGCGCTCGGTTGTACGCTCGATCAGGCTGTACTCGACCTGCAGTGCCACCAGCGGCGCCCAGCCACGGAATTCAGCGATGGTCTGCATTCTGGCGACCTGCCACGCAGGGGCGTCCGAAATGCCCAGATACAGCACCTTTCCCGTGCGAACCAGGTCGCCGAGGGCCGCGATGATCTCCTCACCCGAGGTCAATCCGTCCCAGGCATGAACGTAGAGCAGATCGATGTAGTCAGTTCTCAGATTCCGCAGGCTCGCTTCCACCGAGGCGACAAGGCTCTTGCGGTTGGTGCCACCGGCGTTGGGGTCGGTGGGGTTGCGGGTGCCCGAGTACTTCGTCGCGATGACCACCGATTCACGACGTGCACCCAGAAACTCGCCGAGGAATTGCTCGGACTGGCCGTCGGTGTAAATGTTCGCGGTGTCGACCATGTTGCCGCCTGCGTCGAGATAGCTTTCGAAGATCTCGCGGGCGGTGTCCTTGTCCGCGCCCCACCCCCAGGCGTCGCCGAACGTCATGGCACCCAACGACAGCGGTGATACACGCAGCCCAGACCGCCCCAGCAGTCGGTATTCGTCGAGACTCGTCATTGCATTCTCCTTCGTCACCGAGCACGAGTTCGTGCAGATCGACAATGCATCGCCTGACGCAGGTGAGGCAGTCCGAACTCAACCTGGGACAGGCTGTACCAGGCTGATCCCCGCCCACTGGCTTAACCTCGAGGAGTGAGTGACGCGACATCGACGGCCCGTCGAGAACTGGCGGCACTACTACGCACCCGACGCGAGGCGCTGCAGCCGGCCCAGGTCGGCCTACCCCCACGCGTGGGAGCGTCGAGAACCCCTGGTCTGCGACGGGAAGAAGTCGCCGCGCTGGCCGGAGTCAGCGTCGACTATCTGACCCGACTGGAACAGGCGCGAGACGCGCGTCCATCTCCCGGCGTCGCCGACGCGCTTGCGGCTGCCCTTCGGCTCGACGACGACCAACGCGAATACCTCTTCACCCTCGCGGGCCATCGTGCGCCGCAGCGCACCGTCCGCACTGAGCTGCCGGGAAGTCTGGCCCAGTTGGTGCAGGACGTACATCCGCGGCCTGCCATGATCCTGAACCACCGCCTCGATATCTTGGCCTGGAACGATGCCATGAGTGCCCTGCTGCTGGACTTGGACGAGCGCCCGGACCACATGCGAAATGTGCTGCGGATGTGCTTCCTCGACGATCGGTTCCGGGGCTTCTACCTGGACCGTGACGAGGTGGTTCGAGGCGCGGTCGCCGATCTCAGGGCAGCGTGGGCATCACACGCCACCGATGTGCAGCTCGCTCGGCTCATCGACGAGCTCGAGCAGAACAGCCCCGAGTTCTCGGAATACTGGCGATCACGCGCAGTAGCCATCCGAGCTCGGGGCCTCAAACCGATGAACCACCCCGCCGTCGGTCGCGTCACCGTGTCGTTCGACGTTCTCAATCCCCTCGGCGACAACGATTTACGGCTGATCATCTACCGCGCAGCCGACGCGCAGTCGCAAGCGGCGCTGGATGAACTCACTCGAACTAGCACGCGAGCTCCAGACCGACACCTGCGCGCGCTCTGACAAACGCCAGTCTCAGCCAGTCTTTCGAAACTCCTCGCTACCGAGGCACGTGTCCGCAAGCCCGTCCAGCGACAGGGGCAGTACGCGAGCCAGTGCGGCGACCGTGGTGAACGCGGGAGTAGGTAGGCGTCCAGTCTCGATCTTGCGCAGGGTCTCCGGGGAGATACCTGCAGCTCGGGCCACCTCGACGAGGGAGCGATCACCTCTTGCCTGGCGAAGTTGCTCGCCGAGCCGTTTACCGGCGGTGAGCTGCTCCGCAGTGAGTGGGTTACGAACCATGCCGCCCATACTAGCTTCCACCGGTATAAAAATCCCGGTCCTGCGCTAGGGTGGTATTTAAATACCGATTCGAGAGAGGCCTAGTACATGCTCGAACTGAAAACGCCCCGCGAGATCGCGGCGATGGACGTCACCGGCTCGTTCATCGCCGAACTTCTCGACGATCTCACCGAGCGCGCGAAACCCGGAGTCAATCTGCTGGATCTCGAGATGCGTGCCCGGGAGCTGGTCGAGCAGCGCGGCGCGACATCCTGCTACTGGGACTACTCGCCGTCGTTCGGTCGCGGTCCGTTTCGCAACGTCATCTGCCTGTCCGTCAACGACGCTGTGCTGCACGGTTTGCCGCACGACTATGTACTGCGTGACAGCGATGTGCTGACGATGGACATCGCGGTCTCCATCGACGGGTGGGTTGCCGATTCCGCGCGCACCATCATCATCGGCAGAGCACGTCCGGAAGACGAGCGGCTCGTCGAAAGCACACAGAAGGCACTCGCAGCAGCCATTGCAGCCGCGGTGCCCGGGAACAGACTCGGCGACATCTCAGCAGCCATCGGCGCTGTGGCAGCCGACTACGGCTACCCCGTCAACACCCAGTTCGGCGGCCACGGCCTCGGCCGCACCATGCACGAGGACCCGCACGTGGCCAACACCGGGCGCGCAGGCAAAGGACTGAAACTGCGCCCCGGTCTGACACTGGCACTCGAACCGTGGTTCGCCGCCGGCACCGACGAGATCGTCTTCGACGCCGACGGCTGGACCATCCGATCCGCAGACGGCTCACGCACCGCACACAGCGAGCACACCATCGCCATCACCGAGGACGGGCCGCTCGTGCTGACCAACCGCGAACGCGTCACGTAGGGAAGGGCGGTCGAGCGGTGGTGGTCGATTCGTGCTTCACGAAATGACTTCGGAGACCGCCAGCGCGATGGACTGCAAGAGCACCTCGTCGACAGTGCCGCCCTTCATACTCACCAGCACCAGCGTGCCTGACGGCTTGACCAACGTCACGTCCGTGATCGGCTGTCCATCGAGTGACCAACCGCCGGAACCGGCAGCGCTGCTACGAAATTCGGAACCGTCGGGCAACCTCAGGACGTCCATCTCGCTGGACGGCATCGAATACCCGGCATCGGCCACGCTGACCGTGAGAGTTCCGTCGCCCGCCATGACGGCACCGCATGCATTTGCGGTGCCGGAGGACGCAATGCGCATCGAACCCAACGGACGATCCAGCACGACGGGCTGATCGATCGCCTGCCAGAAACCGTCGAGTGCGGCGTTGATTCGCCGCACAGTCGCAGCAGTGAACTGACCGTCGCTGAATCCGGCTCTGTTACATGAAATCGGCAGCAGCGGGTACCCGTCCGGGACCCGTGTCGACCACTTCAGATCGTCGAGCATCACGATGGTGCGCAGCTCTTCCATCGCCAGCGGAATCATTCCGGTCGGAACGAAGTCATCGTCCTGATCCGATGAGGACGCGCGGATGCGCGTGCCGTCCACCGCGTAGAGGCGCACCGAGTTGGTGTAGACGCGTTTCCCGTCGTACTCATTCCAGCCGTTGTAGGTATCGACAATAGTTCCGTCGGAGAGTGTTTCGCGGGCGTCGAGCCGGCCGGCACGGCACGGTTCAGGTCCGTCGTAGAGACGGGACACGTTCACACGAACTGATCCTGCCACGCCGTTCCGAAGGACAGTGGCGTCCGCGGTCGTGCCTGGATCGAACTCGGACATGTCCATATCCGGAACGGGCTGGAAGACGAACGGCTCGCCGCTGAAGGGGCCGCGCGATCCGACCACGATCTCGACATCTGCCGGCAACGCATCCTGGATTGCCAAAGACATCGCGTTCGCCTTGGACGACGTCAGCCAGGGGTACGCCGGGTTGTCGTAATCCACCATCCCGGTGGTCGCGTACCCGTAGAAGACAGTGTCCTGCGGCGGTTCGACCGTCTTGCACCCCGGGATGTCCACCGGATACTCGACAGGTTGGCTGACGTAACCCACCGCGGCGTCAGGCTCCACCGGGTCGTTCGTCACCCAGGCTGCACCGATGCCTGCAACCAGGATCGATCCGATTACCACAACGTCGGTCCACGGTGAGTTCTTGTTCATCGCTGGTTTCTTCGCGCAAACTTCGGTTTTTGTTACCCCCTCGACAGCACCTCGAAGGCCGTCCACATCCTCACTCGGGCTTTCAGTTTCGCCAGCACATGTACTCGTATGTCATCAGCGGCCCGTGTTCCTCCATTCCCTACGCGACTCGGGCACCGACACATCCGACTCCGAGCAGAACTACGGACTCCTGCGTAGCGACTTCAGCCGGAAACCGTCGTTCGCTGCCGTTGCGGGCTCCTGACGACCGCCGTAAACACGCCGACCACCAACGCCGCCGCGGCGGCAGTCCACCCGACCGTCGCGTTGTCCAACTCACCCGCGAGCCGCCCCTGCGCTATCCACATCAGCCCCCAGACGACAGCGAGACCTGGAGCGATCGCGCCGCGGGAATACGTGGCAAGCCCGACGCCGACCAACGCGGCAACAACGACAACTGCGACAGCCCAGAACGTCGCCCCCGTGGTGTAACCGAGATCCACAAGCCATGCGGTGACGTTGGCAATCGTCGCGACGCAGACCCACCCGAGGTACAGCCCCATCGTGCCGTCGGTGACCACTGCATCGAGCATGCTCTCCGGCCTGGTGCGCTGCGTCAGAACGAAGACTCTCACGAGGACAGCCAGCAGAGCGAAAATGGTCACCACGCTCAACCACAGCAGGCCTGCCTGAATCGACAGAATCCACGCCGCGTTGAGCAGCATCGACACCGCGATGGGCAGACGCAACGCTTCTTGCCGCTGACCCGCGAAGAATTGCCACACGGCATATGCGATGAAGCCGACATAGATGACCGTCCAGATCGAGAAAGCCGACGCAGACGGTGCCACCAGAGTCGACGTCGCGCTGAGGGCACCACCCGCGGCCTCCGCGATGGGCGTGCCGACCCATGCCCCCGAACCGATGAACGAGCCGATCACTGCTGCGACAGCGCATACGAACACCGCGACCTTCATGAACCGGTGAATGCCCCGCTTCGGGAATTTGCAAACAGTGCACGCGGGGAGACGGTTTTTGTCGGTGGCGGGTTGTACCTTCCCCGGCATGGAAGAAGTTGGGGGCTTCACCACAGCACACACGCTGTCCGACCAGGACATCGTGACCGCACTCGCGCGCATCCACACCACCGAAACCAGCGTCGCCGCATCCCGACTAGCCCTGCTCGCCGAAGCCGAACGCCGAGGACTCGCCCTCAAACTCGGACACTCCTCCATCAAACGCTGGTACAGCAACGCCGTCCGCATCCCCGAAGGCAACGCCGCCCACCAAATCGCCCTCGGCT
>NZ_JABFAO010000064.1 GCF_017168235.1 Rhodococcus sp. KRD197 | reverse complement strand
CCCCGGCGAAGGACTTGTCCAACGCTCCCAGGCATTCCTCGGCGCGCAGGCACAGGCGCACCTCGAAGCCGGACAGCTCCAGCCATTGCTGCACCGCTTCGCGGATCGTCGCTTCGTCGTCGACGAAGATCACCTGGTCGCTCATGTCGTTACGCTCGTGTCATCGGGGGCCGCCGGCAGGATCAGGCTGAACACCGCTCCCGCCTCGGCATTGGCGACCTGCAGGCGGCCGCCGAGTTCGTGGACGATCCCATAGGATACCGCCAGGCCGAGGCCGAGTCCCTCTCCCACCGGCTTGGTGGTGAAGAACGGATCGAAGACGCTGCCCAGGTGCTCGGCGGGAATCCCGCCGCCGTTGTCGGCGACGCTCAGCACCCAGTCGCCGCCAAGCCGTTGCAG
>NZ_JABFAO010000063.1 GCF_017168235.1 Rhodococcus sp. KRD197 | reverse complement strand
TAGGGCGTGTCTCCCATAGCTGAGCGGTGACCCGCGAGACCGTGGCCGTATGGGACAGACGAAGTCACGATTTCGCCAGTTCACCGACGAGCAGTGGGAGCGGATAGAGCCCCTGCTGCCCTCCAATGAAGGGCGGCAGGGGCATCCGTTTCGCGACAATCGCAAAGTCGTCGAGGGGATCATCTACCGCTACCGAGCAGGTATTCCCTGGCGGGACCTACCCCGCGAGGAGTTCGGTGCGTGGCAGACCGTGTGGAAGCGTCACGCCCGCTACGCCCGGGACGGGACCTGGGATCGCATCCTGCACGTGATCCTGGCCGATGCCGACGCAGCCGGAAAGATCGACTGGAACGTCTCGGTCGACGCCACCATCTGCCGCGCTCATCAGCACAGCACAAATACAACGCGCCCTGAGCAGGACACAGGGGGCAGGGTCGAATCACAAGAACCGGCCCTTCCGGGACTGTGAACCCGCAGGTCACGGCATCGGTCGCTCGCGAGGAGGGCTGACCACCAAGATTCACAGTGCTGTCGATGGCCGCGGCCGACCGCTGGCGAACGTGATCACCGGTGGGCAACGAAACGACGGCGCGATGCTGGCCGAAGTCCTGGCCGACATCCACGTCCCACGCCACGGCAAGGGCCGACCCCGCACCCGCCCCGACGCGGTGATCGCAGACAAGGCCTACTCGTCCGGCACGATCCGCCGCCAGCTCCGCAGTCGCGGTATCGCCGCTGTCATCCCGGAGAAAAGCGACACCATCGCCGCTCGCGAACGCCGCGGCAGCCGCGGTGGCCGACCCCCGAAACTCGACACTGACCTCTACAAAGACCGAAACGTCGTTGAACGTTCCTTCGCTCTGGCCAAGCAATGGCGAGCGCTGGCCACCCGCTACGACAAACTCGCGATCACCTACCGCGCCGCCGTCACCCTCTGCGCAATTCTCACCTGGCTACGCCGATTGGGAGACACGCCCTAG
>NZ_JABFAO010000062.1 GCF_017168235.1 Rhodococcus sp. KRD197 | reverse complement strand
GTCCAGGTGCGCGAGGCGTCGGGCGGCAGCGCGGGCGGCCACACGGCGAGGCTGTGTCACGATCACGCGACCCCGAACGCGACCGGCGATGATCGGTGGGACGAGCGTCGTCTTGCCTGTGCCCGGCGGCGAGCTGACCACGACGGAGGCGCTGCGGTCGAGCGCCGCGCTCAGGTCATCCACTGCAGAGGCGAACGCGAGTCCGCGACCGATCTTCGACAGGTCGAACGGAGCAATGGTCACCCCTCCAGTCTCTCGCGTCCGGCGCACGACTCGGCGCGTAGGCTGAGCGGCATGGCCACGGTGAGGCGGCGCGGGCGTCCGCGCGGAGAGACGGATTCGCGCGAACGGATCATCTCGGCCGCCGTTGACGAGTTCGGTGAGCACGGCTACGACG
>NZ_JABFAO010000061.1 GCF_017168235.1 Rhodococcus sp. KRD197 | reverse complement strand
CATCGGCCGGGTTGTTCTTGGCGTTGAGCTGGAACAGATACGTTCCCGGTGCCGCGGGGAGCCGCTTACCGTCGAAGTTCTTGAGCCGCCACAGATTCAACCGCTGCCCCGTCAACGGATGCATATCGCGGATGACGAGGTCCTCGGCCAGCGGGCCTGTTTCCTCGGTGGCGAGATTGCCCTCGCCGGTGGGTCGGCGGAACGTCATCTTGGACACGACGTCACCGCAGACGGTGACCGTGATTCGGCGCCAGCCGCGGGTGCGCGGGTGTTCGGACAGTACCGCCTGGATGACCGCGGAGATCTCGTCCCCGTCGGACGGGGCGTCGGGCCATGCCAGATACAGGTCCACCGCGAGGTGCTCGGGTGCGGGACCGGCGATGTCGTCGATCGCGTCCAATGTCGCAGACAGGTCCGTGAACGACGTTGCAGTGGAGACGAGTTGTAGTCGTTCGCCGGCGAGGTCGAAGTTGCCGGTGACGAAGTGTTTGTTTTCGCGGTCGAAGGCTTTGACGTCTTCGAGGGTGCGGATTTCGTAGTATTGGCGGGTGATGACTTCCAGGAGTGCGC
>NZ_JABFAO010000060.1 GCF_017168235.1 Rhodococcus sp. KRD197 | reverse complement strand
CCGGACCTACTCGACGAAGCTGCCGACGGTGTCGACACCCGTTTCGAGGGTGCCAAACAGATCTTCCGCAGTCTGAAGCGGTCGTTCGTCACGCAGCCAGATCATATCCAGGTCTTTCCGGGTCACGGTTCGGGCAGTGCCTGCGGAAAAGCTCTCGGCGCGTTGCCGTCGACCAGCGTCGGCTACGAACGTCGTTTCGCTTGGTGGGCCGGGTATGTCGAGCGCGACGACGAGCAGGGCTTCGTCGATGAGATGCTCGACGGCCAACCGGATGCACACGCCTACTTCGGCCGGATGAAGCGTCAGAACAAGCAGGGCCCGGTCGTTCTCGGGCCACTCTCTCCACTGCACGAGTACGACTCCACCGAATTGGCACGCGCCCTCGACTCCGACGAGGTCGTCCTCCTCGACACCCGCGGCCAATATGAGGTGCACGCCGGCGCTGTCCCCGGAGCGCTCAACATCCCCGGTATCGGCAAGGCAGCCTCGTTCGGTGCCTGGGTCTACGACCCCGAACGAGAGGACACTCCACTGGTGGTGCTTGCCGAGGACCGCGCCGTCGCCGACGAGCTACGTGATCACCTGCTGCGGGTCGGCATCGATACGGTGACCGGGTACGTCACAAGTCTACGAGGATTTCCCATGACGACACCCGAGACGATCGGTGCGGACGAGCTGGATTCGTTCGACTCGGCAATGGTGCTGGACGTGCGCAACAAAACCGAACACGCCGACGGCCACATACCTGGCTCCGAACAGCTCAGCGGTGGGCGATTGCTGTGGAACCTCGACGGACTGCCCACGGGCGGTCCGATCGTGACCTACTGCCAGAGCGGCGTCCGTAACGCGGTCGCAGCCAGCGCCCTGCGTCGCGCCGGCTACCGAGTTGTCGAACTCGAGGGCAGCTACGCCGCCTGGTCCGCACGCAACCTCGAAACAGTCTGATCGAACACGCCCGAATCGGAGGCGGTCGTGCAGTCCGCCCCCGGTTTGGTCCTGTGCTCGCCCTGTCGGCTCGCTGCGCCACCGACGGTGAGCAGACCCCAGACCGAGCAGGACCCCGGGCGACACTCCTGATCCG
>NZ_JABFAO010000006.1 GCF_017168235.1 Rhodococcus sp. KRD197 | reverse complement strand
GACAATGGCGGCGACCCGGCGGATCGCGGCGACCAGCTGGGTGACGGTGTCCTGGGTGGCGACCGCGTCGTTGAGGACGGTCGAATCCAACGCCCTGCGGGTCCGGCCCTTGAGGACACCGGTGTCGGCGATGACCTCCTTGACGGTGTCGAAGATGCGGTTCGGGTGCTCCGAGGCGGCGAGCCGTTTGCGCCAGTAGGTCAGGACGGTCGGATGGAACGCGGACCCGTCGACAGCGAGTCCGCACGCCGCTTTCCACCGCAGGTCGAAGGTGACCGCTTCGGCGGCGGCACGGTCCGAGAGCCCGTTCAGGGCTTGGAGGACCAGCACCGACGCGACGACCTCCGGAGCGATCGAGGGCCGTCCGCGGGTCGAGGGGAACAGGTCGGTGAACATCTCCGGCGGGAACAGCTCGAGCCGGTGCTCCGCGAGAAACGAGAACACACTCCCGGGCGGGAGGAGGTGCCCGGCCACCGATGAGACGTCCCACAGGTCGCCCTGCGACTCCGAATTTCCCTGCATACCAACATTATCGCAGGTCAAACACCTAAACGCGGGTCGACGCGACGTGGATCGGCCATCGGATTGTTCAGCAGTCTCCTAGGTAACGTCGGGCACCTGCGACCGGGTGTGCGCACCCACTGCACCTGACAGCCTCGCGCTGAACCCACTATCGGCGTTACCCGATCCCTTTACAACCGCAAGGTCATAAGGAAGGACCATATGAGTAAGGATTTGAGAAGCACGACGCCTCGCATCGGAATCGTGTATCGCTTTGGGGACTCACGACCGTTAGGAGTTGGACAGCTAACCATCACTGACCGAACCATCGTCCTCGAACTTCCCACAGGTCTCGATATCACCGTCGGTTTCGATGAGCCGGAACCGTTCACAGTGTCCACGGACGTCCTCGACTCCACGGGTCGTCTCGTGTTTGCTGACCACTCGATGCGAATCGGCCTCGGGGAATGTCGTCTGGCCGGGCAATCATCGAACCTGATCGGAGAGCTCACCGGCCGGGTCAGGGTCGCGGCGAGGTTCGCTGTCGAACTCGACAACCTGTCCCAAGACTTGTTCAACATCAATGGCATGAGGAGTGAGATCGACGGATTGGCCGCGTGGACAGCGCTCTCTTCCGTCGAGAAGCAGACACATTACGACGATCAGGGCCTGATCAGCGGCTTGACTACGACAGCCCGGTCGCAGACCAAAGTCGACATTGCACCAAGCTCGGGTCTTTCCTTCAACCCACACTTCTCCTATGAAGAATCCCGTAATCACGGCACCCACACGATCACCGAGAAAGTGCTTGTGCAGACCTTCCTTCCTACTGCGGCCGATTGGGAACCTCACGTGATGGTCCACCAGAGCGTCCAAGACCTGCTGACCATTGCGTACTGGCGGCGATGCCAACTGCAAATCGCATCGGTTACAAACAAGGACCACCCTTTGACGGACCCACTCGACGGCACCCCTTTGAGTGATAGGTGGAGATCCAGCACCTCCACATGGAGCGGACGCGGCCAAATCCACCACGGCTCTAGCCTGAACGGACGCGACACACCGCTCTTCTCGTTTGACGATATCGGCGTCGAAGGAGTCCGCCGGTGGGTAGACGAAGCGAACGACTGGGCGCGCGTTGTAAACCCTCTTTCGTCATCCCGATTCCAGCGCGGATCGACAACCGAGGTGCTACTCCTCCAGGTTGGGGTTGCTATAGAGGCACTCGGATACAGGATCGCAACGAGGAACGGAACCCTCAACACCCGCAGGCAGCTCAGCTTTCCGCAGTATATGAAGACAATCCACGACTCCTTGGATTGCTCGATCGACAGTGTCATCCGCGGAGACGACAACAACGGTGTCGCACCATTCGGCAGCTTCGAGGATTGGGCGGCCGCGTTCAACAGCTTGTATAAAGGTGCCAAACACGCAGATCAACCATCCCCCGATTCGTTGCGCACCTGGGTCATCGCTACGTCTGGGGCATTGCTTGTTCGTCTCTGGCTGGCTCGCGAATTTGGAGCATCCCGCGAGACTGTCGAGTTCATGGCCCAGTGCTCGCGATAAAGAAACTCCTTAAACTAGACCCTATGTTCCAGGATCGCGCGAACATTCGCTCGGTACATCTCAAATCGATTGTCAGCCAACAGTGCCGAGCGAATAGCGGACGGTCTGACTCCCGCGCGTCCTAGAAGCTCAATCCGTAGCACCCAGTCCAAGGACATGACAGCCGCCAGTAGGTAGTCATATTTATCGCTCGCAGGACCCGCTCCTAAAGGCTCCCGGGACTGGTGCGCCATGGAATTACGGGAGGACGTCACCAAATGAGACCAATTCTTAAAGGTAGCTAGACGCTGTGCGTCGAAGTCCTCAAGCACTTCAGGTACGGTACCGACTGCGGCCGCACCGAGTTCCGAAATCCTCGTCGCGAAGGCTTTCCGAGAAAGCGCACCTAGAGACGTGCGAAGACTATCCGCAACACGGTCTCGATATTTCGGTATATTCAGGGTATCGAATTGACGCATTCCAGCGTCGTAGGCGGCCGACCTGATCAACTTCCGCTGAACTTTTCCAATTACTTCACTCAGGTCGCCATCACCGTATAGGCGGGAATGTACGCCCTCTGCGATTGCGCAGGTAGAAATTACCTGGATTTCGACGACTCCTGTGGGGCCTTGCGCGACAGCATCAGCGAGGTTGTCTAATCGCGTGGCGACATCCAGCCAACGTCCAACGGTCTGCAGCGTGAGCTCATTGAAGGGAATGAGCGGCCGGCGGTGCCTCTTGTCGGGCTGCAGCCTGTCGTACTCAAAGAGTACGGGCAGCCATTCGCTTTCACCGTCTATCTGCACGGCATAGGAGACACCGGTCACTCGATCGCCGATACAGAGCTCTGCCAGAGTCGCCACCGCGTTGACGATTCCGCTTTCGAGATCCCTGAGCGTCCGTCTGCTGGCCGATACGTACGTGAACTCTGCGGATTTGGCACCGTGTTCAAATGCGAGGTACGCGCCATCCGAGAGGGTTTGACGCAAGGGTGACGTACCCAGGTGTTCCCACCGCCATGCCTCGTCAACTTCAAATCGGATAGCTGAGTAGAGCTGGTCGTGCCCGCTCACATGAGCGCCTACCAGAATAGTTTGAGCAGTAATACACTGCTTTCTCCCGCTCGGGCCAACCATCGAACGACTCAATCTGCAGTTGAGTAGTGTCGCCTTCACACCGTCATCCGTCAAACCGAAACCTACGAACGGCGAAAAATTCTCCACCATTTCGTCCGCAGATTCTGATAGAAGCTCCCAGTATTCGCCATTCGAATCATTCCGCACGCGCCGCTTCGGAGGGAGTAGGTTTCCGTCGACCGTCAGCACTGCCTCTCCATTGAGCCCGGATGCGCGTGACACCGCGCCATTGACTTTGGCATCGGTAGATTTTTCGTGCCAAAATTCTCCGCGCAGAGGCCACACAGCATTCACATTCGCACCCGTCAATGTTCAATTCAGCTTGCTATCACCTGAAATAATCTCTTAGTTGCAGCGTGCCGGACTTTGACTTCATTCGAGATGCCCAAAGACCCAAGAATTGCTAGATTAGCTGTGAATAACGCCGAACGGACGCCAAACATTCCTCTATAGTTATCGGCTCACCGTAAATCAGGTTTGATGCTTTTTCGTAGGAGTCTCTCACAACGCGTCCAATATCACCCGCGTCCGAGAATGCAGGGCTCGATGCATATCCCTCTTTGGGTCGGGGCACCGAAGCCCAACCAGCATCAATTCCTCTCGAATGAATGTCCTCCGCAAGTTTCTCTACGCCTGCGACACCCAGCTGCTCCAAGCGATCGCGGACATGCTCGGACTCGAGAAGTCTGTGTATGTCGTAGAAGTGGCGGCCATGTTGTGACAGTCGGTCCGAGATTGCCGTAGTGTCGGCACAGGCGGTATGCACCGCCGAAAGCTTCTCCAGAAGAGTGCGCTCAGGGCCAAGGACGTTCAATCGGAACGCCGAAAATTCTTCCCATATCTCTGACGAATCCCCAAGTCTTTCAATAGCATATTCGGCAACCAGCGATCTGAGCGAGTGCACAATAAGTGGTTCATCGCCACCGCGAGATCCCATTTCCAGTAACACACCCTCACTGAGGGCATCGTTCGGTGACGCAACACCACGGTAAGAGTAGCGGACTGCCCGTTTAATCCCTTTGGTCTGCTGCGATGCGCTTACGTCGCCGACCTTGAGGTTGAGATGCTGTCGAACGTCATCCTGCACTGCTTTCAGCGACCGCTCCCGTGCACCCGTGCTCAACAGATCCGGGAAAAGAACAAGCAAGTCGATATCCTCAGAAAATCTGTCGATAATTCCGAAGACTCGACTGAGACTAGTTCCACCTTTGAAGGCAAACCTGACAGTGGCACGTGAGCCGTCGGGCTGCGATATCGGCCTATCCGCACTTGCTACTCGCAGTACCTCGATTGCCCAGAAGTCCTTCTCGATGAAGGCAATCGGGATTCCCGACCCCTCTGCGACTACCTGCGTGAGCGCCTGCAACTCGTCCGGGTGTTCACGCAAACGAGGAGCGCTCACGCGGCAGCCAGCATCGCCAGTCGAGAATCTACAGCCTGGAAGTTTGCACGGACAGCAGTATTATGCTCGCCTTCGACAACCTTCCGGAGCACTTCCCACCGCGCTCCCCCAGATTCCAAGAGATTGGCCACCGCGTGAACGAAGCGAGGGAAGCCACCCTCAACGTAGCTCTCCGGCGCTCGAAGAATCTCTAGAACTGCGACCTCACGCTCGGTGAGATCGGCGCGCCTTAAGTTCGACCTCTTATGCTGCTCTACGCCATCGATGCTCTCGACTGTTTTGAGCGCTGCTACGTGCATCCGGGCTGGCACCTGGGTGGTCAATCCAAGCATCCGAGCGGCAGAAAATCCGGCTGGCCCGAAACCCGCCTGCCGACCCAGGACTTCACGTACGACATCTTCAACCCGGGGCTTGACCGTACCGTAACGAGTCTTCGCGCCCTTGTAGTACAGACCCTTGCGTACCCGCATTAACTCACCGTTGGCGACCGCCCGTGAGGCCGCCTTTCGTGCCGCGGCCTCGGAACCAGGAAGTGTCGCGACCCGAACAAACGACCGGGGCACTGCATCGCGGATGGCCATCGCAGGCTTTGTTGCGGACTTCATGTCACAAAACTGTACCGGGAACGTGACATCAACACAAGACGGCGCATGCATCTCCGCACGTCAGGACCCGAACGGCTTCGCCGAACATCTATCGAGGCGACCAACACGACAGCGGTCGGCATCCGCCCCCGTTGTCCAAAGTGGGGAACAGCTTCGAACGTACGACTTACTTTGACTATCATTCTCCCCGAGTCTCACAACCGCCGCGTTCTTCGTACTCTATGACGGCACAGAGCAAGAATCGAGGCCGAGGTGTCAGGACCGCGCCCCAGAACGTACTTCCATCAAACTCACCCCGAGGTTTTCGGCGAAGCCATCGCAGCCGTAAACCGACCTGAGGTCAACCTGCTTGAACTCGGTACCCACAGCAACCGTTCAGTTCTGGATCCACATGGACTCCAGTGCCCCCAGTCGGACTCGAACCGACACTGTGCGGATTTTAAGTCCGCTGCCTCTGCCAATTGGGCTATGGGGGCCGAACTTTGGGTCAGATCTTGATCGACATCGCGATTCCGTCGAGGATGTCGTGTTCGCTGACGACTAGTGTGCTGACGGCGCCGCGGCGTTCGAATTCTTCGGCGAGCACGCTGCACACGAGCGATCCGCCGCCGATGACGTCTACCCGTCCAGGATGCATGGGGCCCAACGCCGCTCGTTCTTCGCGCGTCATGTGCACGAGTCGATCGCACACCTCGAACAGGTCGGTGAACGAGATGCGGGTCAGGTGCACCTTGTTGGCGTCGTACTCGGTGAGTCCCGAGGCGATGGCCGCGATGGTCGTCATCGTGCCGGCAACTCCGACCCAGCTCGATGCCTCACCGATGGGCACGTCCTCGAACGCCTCGTGCAGTTTCTCTCTGACGAACTCGCGGGCCCCGGCGATCTCCTCGGCGGTGGGTGGATCGCTGTGCAGGAACCGCTCCGTCAAACGCACGCAACCGATGTTCGCGGAGTATGCCGCGCGGACACCCTTGGCGTCGCCGAGAACGAGCTCGGTGGAACCGCCGCCGAGGTCGACGACCACGAAGGGCGCACCTTTGGCGTCCAGTTCCCCGACGGCACCGGCGAACGACAGTCGCGCTTCCTCGTCGCCGGTGATGACCTCGGCCACCGATCCGGACACGATGGGATCGAGGATCGTCCGCGTCATCTCGAAGAACTCGTCACGATTGGACGCATCACGTGTCGCTGACGTCGCGACCATGCGAATGGCCGAGGCACCCGTTTCACGGATGATCCCGGCATACTCCTCCAGCGCGATGCGTGTGCGTTCGATCGCCTCGGGCGCAAACGATCCCGTCGCGTCGACGCCTTGCCCGAGCCGGACGATGCGCATCTCGCGTGAAACATCGGTCAGCACTCCGTCCTTCACGTCGGCGACGAGAAGCCGGATGGAATTGGTGCCGCAGTCGATGGCAGCGACCCGAGTCATGTTGTTTCCCCACGTAGTTCATCGATGGTCGGCCAGTCCGCCGGAATAGCCTTGCCGCGCAACGAATTCTCGGCCGCGAGAGCGACCGATTCGTCGCCCAGCGGATTGAGCCCCGGCCCCTTGGCGAGTGAATGCGCGATCAGAACGTGCAGGCACTTCACTCGATCCGGCATACCGCCACCGGTGAAATCGGTTCCGAGCGATTCGATCTCGTCACGCTCAGCGAGGTAGGACTCGTGCGCACGGCGATAGCCGGCTGCGAGTTCCTCGTCCGTGCCGAGGCGCTCGGTCATCTCGCGCATGACCCCCGCCGACTCCTGACGGCTGGCCTCGGCGGTCAACCGCGGATCGGTCAGGTAGTAGAGCGTCGGGAACGGGGTGCCGTCGGGAAGCTTGGGAGCGGTTTTCACCACGCCGGGACGACCGTCCGGGGAGCGGTACGCGATCTCGAGCACGCCCCTGGGCTCGCGGCCCAGCTGGGACGCGACCGCGTCCAAATCTTCCTGCGATACTGCAGAACTACCCTCAGTCGAGCTCACCCGACAGGTCCTCCTTCTATTTCCGGCGCGGGAGCCGGTTCGAGCTCGGGCGCCGGCACGGCTTCCAGTGGTAGCGCATCTGGCGGCGGCGGGCCGGGTTCCGCGCTTTCCTGCGGTTGCACGGCCGACTCCCACAGACTTCGATACCAGGGCCCCTCGGCCTTCTTGGCTGCTTCCACTTCTTCTTCTGTCGGACCGACGTCGCCGGGCAACTGCACCGTGTACGGCGTCTCCCCCGGCATCACCCACCGCAGCCGAGAGCGCGCCTCGGCTGCGATACGTGTCGGATCGTTGAGTTGCGTCTTCTCTGTCTCGAGGTCCGCGACTTCTTCTTCGAGCGCCTCACCTTCGGCGAGAACCTGCTCGAGTTCGGCGCGCTGCGAGAAATACGTCCGCAGCGGCATCGCCAATGTCAGCGCCAACGCGCAGACGACGACGGCGAGGATCACAGCCCGGGCCGTCGAGAGTCCGAAGAACGTCCGCTCGCCACCCGATCCCGCCGACGCGCGAGCCTCGACGCGTCGAGGAGCTGCTTTGCCGGCGACTACCGCGTCACGAGCCTGATCCGACGGCTCGGGCGCCGGCTGACCGGAACTGCGCTGGTTTCCCGACGCAGCACCGGCCGACCGGTCCTTCCGCGAAGTCGAGCGGCCGCGAGGTCGGGGGTCACGTCCTCCCGGACTGGTCCCCGGCCTTCCTCGTCGTGCCGCCATCGATCCACCTCAGTAACGCTCGGCTTGAACTATCCCTCGTAATTGAACCGGGGGAACGCCAGCTCGCCCGCGTAACGCGCCGCGTCGCCGAGAGCTTCTTCGATTCTCAGCAACTGGTTGTACTTGGCGACGCGCTCGCTTCGAGCGGGTGCACCGGTCTTGATCTGACCACATCCGACGGCAACTGCCAGGTCAGCGATGGTGGTGTCCTCGGTTTCGCCGCTGCGGTGGCTCATCATGGTCTTGTAGCCGTTGCGATGCGCGAGCTCGACTGCGTCGAGGGTTTCGGTGAGCGTGCCGATCTGGTTGACCTTGACCAGCAGCGCGTTGGCTGCGCCCTTGACGATGCCGTCTTCGAGGCGCTCCGGGTTGGTGACGAACAGGTCGTCGCCGACCAGCTGAACCTTGTCGCCGATGCTCTCGGTGAGTGCGACCCAGCCGTCCCAGTCGTTCTCATCGAGCGGATCCTCGATGGACACCAGCGGGTAGGCGTCGACGAGCTCGCCGTAGAACGCCGACATCTGCTCGGCCGACCTGGTCTCACGCTCGAAGGCGTAGCCGGTACCTGCGGTGTAGAACTCGGTGGCAGCGACGTCGAGGGCGAGCGCGATGTCCTGACCGGGCTTGTAGCCGGCCTTCTCGATGGCCTCGAGGATGAGGTCGAGCGCGGCCTTGGTGCCGGCGAGATCGGGTGCGAACCCGCCCTCGTCGCCCAGGCCCGTCGACAGGCCCTTGGCCTTGAGGACCGACTTGAGCGAGTGGTACACCTCGGCGCCCCAGCGCAGGGACTCCTTGAAGGTGGGCGCACCGATCGGCGCGATCATGAATTCCTGCACGTCGACGCCGCTGTCAGCGTGAGCGCCGCCGTTGATGATGTTCATCATCGGCACGGGAAGAATGTGGGCGTTGGGGCCACCGAGGTAACGGAAGAGCTCGAGACCAGCCGATTCCGAAGCAGCCTTGGCGACTGCAAGCGAAACGCCGAGCAGCGAGTTCGCGCCCAGACGCGACTTGCTCGGGGTGCCGTCGAGGTCGAGAAGGGCCTGGTCGACGGCCCGCTGCTCGATGGCGTCGAGGCCGATGACGGCGGGTGCGATCTCGTCGAGGACGGCGTTGACGGCCTTCTCGACGCCCTTGCCGCCGTAGCGGGTGCCACCGTCGCGAAGCTCGACGGCCTCGTGCTCACCGGTGGAGGCGCCGGAGGGTACTGCCGCCCGGGTCAAGGTTCCGTCGTCCAACGCGACCTCGACCTCGACCGTGGGGTTGCCACGGGAGTCGAGGATCTCGCGAGCTCCGACCTGCTCAATGATGGCCACGAATGCTTCTCCTAGTAACGGGGACCGCCGAGACCACTTCATCAGTGGACGTCGACGACCGAGCTGCGGACTGTGCCGGGTGTCAGACTAGCCGCTCCCATGACGTCCCCGCATGCGACGCCCGACGGTTAGGCGTGTGTTCCGATCGAGTACGCAGCGGCGGCGTCGCGCACATCCCGCAGATACACCCCCGACTGGTTGTAGGCCATCAGCCCACGCTCCCAGCCCTCGGGAGTACGGAGGTCACCGCCGCGGGCGCACAGATAGCGCGCTGCCGTCAGGGCCGCGTCGTCGAGATTGTCGGGGTTGGCCGCGCCGTCGCCGTCGGCGTCGACACCCCACTTTCGCCACGTTTCGGGGATGAACTGCATCGGCCCGACGGCCCGGTCGTAGACCGGATCTCCGTCGAGGAACCCGCCATCGGTGTCCGGAATTTCTGCGATGCCCGGCCCACCGTCGAGCGCAATACCGCGGATGGGCGGTGCCACCGTGCCGTCGAACGCGACCGCAGATCCCGCATACGTGCCGTGTCTGCTTTCGATGTAACCGATCCCGGCCAGCGTCGTCCACGCGATCCCGCAACCCGGTGACGTGTCGGCCATGATCGCGGCAGCGTGCGCATAGGCGGCGAGTGCGGGAACCGAGATGTTCAACGCATCCGCCTGCGGCTCGGCCCAGGCAACGAGAAGATCGGCTGTTCTGCCGGGGGCATTGAAGTCGATGACGGGGACGGGCGTCCCCGGCCCGGGCGGGATGCCCTCGGGAATAGCTCGTCGCGGTTCCGTCGAGCCACAAGCCGCGACCATCGAACCCGCCGCGACAACGGCGAGCAGCTGGAGCAGTCGGATCTTCACTCCACCATCCTGCCTATCGAAAGTAATAGAAACCTAAAGCCGACAGTATGCGCAGGTCAAAGGCTTTTTCCCTGGCCGCGAAGGGTGTATGTTCCACCGTGCCGCCTAAGGTACGCCTACCCTTGTTTCGCAATCTCCAGGAGCACCATCCGTGTCCGTACTCGCCGCCTCGACTCTGTCGATTATCTCTTTGACACCGACTCCGTCGATCATCTCTTTGGCATCGACTCCGTCGATCACGACCCAGATGTTCGGGAGCGGACTGATCGGTCTGCGCGAGGGCCTCGAAACCGGCATCGTCGTGATGATCCTGGTCGCGTTCCTCGTCAAGGCAGACCGCCGCGATGCGCTCAGGTGGGTCTGGCTCGGGGTCGGCACCGCCGTCGCGATGGTTGCTGTCGTCTTTTTCGTCATCCACTACGGGACGTCGACGGTCACCGGCCTCACCGCCGAGATCATCGCCGGGCTCGCCTCACTCGTCGCCGTCGGCATCGTCACCGCAATGGTGCTGTGGATGCGCACGGCCGCCAAAGACATCGCCGGTGAATTGCGCACCGGAATGGAACGGGCGTTGACCGTCGGGCCGATCGCCGTCCTGACGCTGTCCTTCTTTGCCGTCGGGCGCGAAGGGATCGAAACGGCGCTGCTCATGGTCGGGTATGCGGAGAACGCGAACGGCAGCCTGTGGCCGCTGCTCGGGCTACTGCTAGGCATCGTAGTCGCGGCAACCCTGACGGTGTTTCTCTATTTCGGTGCCATCCGCATCAACTTCGCCGTGTTCTTCAAGTACACCGGCATCTTTCTGATCGTCGTCGCCGCAGGCATCCTCGCCTACGGAATCCGCGCTCTGCAGATCGGCGGTGTGATCCCCGGCGGAAGCTCGGTCGCCTTCGACATCACCGCACACTTCGACGCCTCGAGCTGGTACGGCACCGTTCTCGCCGGCATCTTCAACTTCCGACCCGAGCCGACCGTCCTCCAAGTCATCGGCTGGGTGGTCTACCTCGTGGTCGTGCTCTACCTGTTCCTCCGGCCGGTCCGCGTTCGCGAACCCGCACTCACCTCATGAAAGGCGTCTCTTCGATGCGTCGCACCACCTACGCTTTGACCGCCGTCGCAGTGCTCCCGCTGGCACTCGCCGGCTGCACCGAGAAATCCTCGTCCGAGACGAGCGCGGCCGACATCGCCGTCACTGCAACCGACACCACCTGTGAGGTCGCGTCGACCGAGGGCTCCACGGGCAACACGACGTTTCAGATCACCAACAACGGGAGCAAGGTCACCGAGTTCTACGTCTACGGCGAGGGCGATCGAGTCATGGGTGAGGTCGAGAACATCGGCCCCGGCCTGACGCGTCAGCTCATCGTGGCTTTGCCCGACCCCGGCACCTACCAAACCGCCTGCAAGGCAGGCATGGTCGGCGACGGCATCCGCACGAACTTCGTCGTCACCGGCGAGGCCGTGCGTCAGGCAGACGAGGACGGCCTTCTCGCCGAAGCCGCGACGGGGTACAAGCGCTACGTCATCAGCCAGGTCGACGCGCTGCAGGACACCGTCGCCCAGTTCGTCGCCGCGGTCAAGAGTGGCGACATCGAGTCCGCCAAGGCCCAATTCCCCATCACCCGTAGCTACTACGAGCGCATCGAGCCTGTAGCCGAGAGCTTCCCCGACGACCTCGACCCACGCATCGACCTGCGAGAGCCCGACGTCGAGCCCGGCGCCGAGTGGACCGGCTTCCACCGCATCGAGAAAGATCTGTGGGAGCAGGGACTGCAGCCCGATACCAACGCCATGGCCGACCGACTGCAGGCCGACATCGCCGAACTCGCCGACAAGATCAAGGCCGAGGATTTCACCATCGACCCGATCCAGGTTGCCGGCGGCGCTCAGGGCCTGCTCGACGAGGTCGCCAAGACCAAGATCAGCGGCGAAGAGGACTTCTTCTCACACACCGACCTGTGGGACTTCCAGGCAAACGTCGACGGTTCGCAGGCAGCGGTTGCCGCTGTGCGCCCGATCATCGACCGGAACGATCCAGAACTCGGCAGCGCGATCGACACCCGATTCGTCGAACTCGACGCCGAACTCGCCGAATACCGTCAGGGTGATGGCTTCGTGTTCTACGACACCGTCACCGAACCACAAAGGCAGGAGCTGTCGACCAAGATCGATGCGCTGTCCGCAGAAGTGAGTCAGGTGCAGGGTGTCGTTGCAGGACAGTAAGTCTGGCGCTTTTTCCCGACGGCGCCTCTTCGGTGCCGTCGGGGCCGGCGCCGCGCTGGTAGGCGCGGGAGCGGTCGGGGGTTACGCGGCTGGTAACTCGTCCCCCGATGCGGCATCGGACGTCGTGGCCTTCCGCGGTGACCACCAAGCCGGCATCGTCACGCCAGCTCAGGACCGCATGCACTTCGTCGCGTTCGATATCACGACCGATTCGCGGGAGGAGTTCGTCGCTCTGCTGCGGGAGTGGACCGACATGGCCGAGCGGCTGGTCCGGGGCGAAGAAACGTTCCCCGACGGTGCCGTCGGCGATGGGGAATACAAGGTCCCGACCGATACCGGTGAGGCCCTGGGGCTCGCGGCCTCGTCGTTGACGCTGACGATCGGGTTCGGGCCCGGTCTGTTCGACAGGTTCGGCCTCTCCGAGTTTCGGCCCGCCTCCTTGGCCGACCTGCAGCACTTCCCCGGCGACAACCTCGATGCCCGACGCTCCGGCGGTGACCTGTGCATCCAGGCATGCGCCAACGACCCGCAGGTCGCCGTCCACGCGATCCGAAACCTGGCTCGTGTCGGCTTCGGCACAGTGTCGGTCAAATGGTCACAGCTGGGGTTCGGACGCACCTCGTCGACGTCGACCTCACAGGCCACACCGCGGAATCTGTTCGGGTTCAAGGACGGGACTGCGAATCTCAAAGCCGAGGACCCGTCGCTGCTCGAGGACTTCGTGTGGGTTTCCGATGCCGACGATCAGCCATGGATGGCCGGCGGCTCGTACCTCGTTGCGCGACGCATCCGCATGCTCATCGAGTCCTGGGACAGGACCACCTTGAAGGAACAGGAAAGGGTGATCGGGCGCAGCAAGGGGGTTGGCGCACCGCTCGGTTACTCCGACGAATTCGATCCGCTGGACCTGGACTCGAAGGGCCCCGACGGGCCGTTGATCGACACCGCCGCACACGTGCGATTGGCCTCGAAGGAGGAGCTCGGCGGAGTGCAGATTCTGCGGCGCGGCTACAACTTCACCGACGGGTCCGACGGCTTCGGGCACCTCGATGCCGGATTGTTCTTCATCGCCTACTGCCGCGATCCCCTGACCCAGTTCGTGCCCATGCAGCGTGCACTGGCCCGCAACGATGCGATGAACGAATACATCCAACACGTCGGATCGGCCGTATTCGCGTGTCCCCCGGGGTTGGGCGAGTCAGACTACTGGGGATCGACCTTGTTCGGTTGAGGTTTGCTGCGGGCGGGCCGGAGCGAATGTCACATTCGGTCAATTTGGCCGGGCCGGAGCGAATGTCACATTCGGTCACTCAGAGTGTGCGAATGGCGCATTCGCTCACCTCGGCGATAGCGAATGTCACATTCGGTCTCGCCGAGCCCAACGCAGCGATGAGTTTGCAGGTGTTGTCGAGTCTGCATCTCGTAGGACACCATCGACGGCGGGAGTAGGCAATGCAGCAGTTAGTTCGGGTTCAGAATTTCGGGGTCTCCCGTGACGGAATCGCCGCGGGCGTCGACCAGAGCTTCGACAGCCCGTTCGGGCTCGACCATCAGGGGATGTTTGCGTGGGCCGGAGCCACCGCGAGCTGGCCGAACCGTACGGATCCTGGCGGCAGCCGCGGCCTCGACGACTACTTCACTCGCGATTTCTCCCACAACATCGGCGCCGAAATCATGGGCCGAAACAAGTTCGGACCGCAGCGCGGCCCCTGGGCAGATCTCGAATGGCAGGGCTGGTGGGGCGACGAGCCACCCTTCCATACGCCAGTGTTCGTCATGACCCATCACACTCGGCCATCGATCACGCTATCCGACACTACGTTCCACTTCGTGAGCGGCGAACCAGCAAGTGTGCTCCAACAGGCGAAGGAAGCAGCACTCGGCCGCGATGTGCGGCTCGGCGGCGGCGTCACCACCATCCGAGAATTTCTCGACGCGGATCTTGTCGACACCATGCACGTCACTGTCTCCCCCATCGAATTCGGGACGGGGCTCAAGCTCTGGGAATCACCCGACGAGCTCGACGACCGATTCGAGCACGAAGTCGTTCCCAGCCGAAGCGGAGTCGAACACCACCTGTTCTGGAGGAAGTAGCTCGGGGTTCAGGGGAGAGTTCGCGCCGCTGGCGCAAGCAGCCCGATCCAGCGGCGCGAATGGAACCGAACTGTGGGGGCTTGCGCCCAACCTGTCGAGGAGATTCTTGGGCGACGAGGGGGACGAGTGAAACTGCGGTTGCTGCTGACAGCGGTCACGGCGCTGACGCTGGTCGCAGGGTGCTCCGCAGACGTCACCGGTACCGCCACCGCAGGCCAGACTGACCCCTTCGACCCCTGCACCATCCCAGACGACGCCATCGCCGCTGCCGGACTCGACCCTGCGTCGAAGGACTCTATGGCAGAGAAGGGGTACATAACTCCAGGTTGGGACATTTGCACTTGGCAGAGTTCGTCACAACCAGCGTGGTACTTCTACTCGATTTTCTTTTCCCCGAGCACACGGTTCAGGACGTAGTCAAAGATGAACGAATTACAGAGTTGAACCCTACAACGATCGATGGCCGCGACGCGTACCAATACAAGCTCGAAGTTGCAGAGTCCTCGGACTCATGCGACATCGCGTTTGCCACCCAATCAGGGGTAGCAACTTTCAATGCGTCGCGGAAGCGCACGCGGACGGACCCGGGTGATCTATGCGCGATTGTCCGAGAGCACACCGAAGCGATCTCGTCTTCCCTGCCGCCCTCTTGAGTCGACTCACCCCGAGGACATGCAATGGCCCCAGGACATGCAGGCGGTCTTCCAGAAGTTCTTCACAGTGTACGACGACACCGAGCAAGATAATTCGATCGCGATTGGCCAGGCTGGGCCAAAGTAGGCCTACAACGGTGAGCGAATGTCACAGTCGGTCACTCCGAACCCAGCGAATGTCACACCGAGTCACTCAGAGTGTACGAATGCCCCATTCGGTCACTCGAGGTGAGCAAAGGTGACATTCGCTCACCAACAAACCGCAACCCACCGCATCAATGGCACATTCATACGCCTAGACAGCTTGAATGTGCCATTCATGCCAAAAAGGGAGGGCGGGCGACCAACAACCGAACTACCGCCGACCCCAGTTCTCGATCCATTCGATGGCAGACAAATGCCCGGGTTCGGCGCCGTGATTCTTCGCCGACTGCTCGGCCTCACGGATACGGCTGGCGAAGGTCAGTACGTTTCTGCGCAGCAGGTCTTCTGCACTTTCGCCGCCGTGGCTGTGGTCGAGGCCGATGTGCACGGTCCGCAGCTCGTCCGGTACGAGGTCCTCGGGTAGGCCGGCTTTGCTCGCCCGGGCGATCACCTTCTGCGCGAGAGCCAGAGCGGGCTGAGCCATCGCGATGCCGTCGAGGCAGGATTCTCGCGCCTTCTCCGAGGCCTTCCGCTCTTCCCATGCTTTCTCTTGCGCCGCAACATCGATGGGACCGGTCGAACCGTCGGTGAGATGTGGGGTTCGGTGCGTCAGCTTGGCCACCAAGCCGGCTGCGACATCGTCGACATCGAAGGCATTCTCCGACGCGTCCTGCGCGATGCGGGAGTGGAAGAGCACCTGCAGGAGGATGTCCCCTAGTTCTTCTTTGAGATCGAGCAGATTGCCGCTGTGGATGGCATCGAGTAGTTCGTAGGTTTCCTCGAGGAGGTAGCCGCTCAACGATGCGTGCGTCTGCTGCGCCTCCCATCCGCCGATGGTTCGCAGTCGATCCATCAGCATCACGGCCGCGATCAGATCGTCTCCGGGGAGGTTCGGCGACGCAATGACCTGCTCACCCCGGGAGATGCGCGCCTGCACGTCTCGATTGCCAGGATCAGTGCTGACGAGTACCTCCGCAGAGCCGAAGGCATGCGCTGCCCCGGAGAACAACCAGCGCGTCCGAACGGGCACTTCCTCGGTGAATTCGACTATTCCACTGAGAAACTCGATGGCCTCGGCGGGCACCATCGTCGGCCGGAGAGGATCGAGCAGCACTACTGTCATCACACCCCCACAGTTTGCTCCAGCAACACCGACCTGGACGGTTTGCTGTCGAGGGACAGTATGAGGTCGGCAATGAACTGGACCAATTCGACATCGCGCACCCGCGCGGCACCGACGCCGCCGCCCTCCACTCGGGGCAGTGGCAACTGCACCACTCCGGTGGTCGCGCGGTAGGCCGCGCTGGGGTAGAGCCGCTTGAGACGGAGTTGCTTGGAGTCGGGCAGGTCCAACGGTGCGATCTTGACCTGTGTGCCACTGACATTGACGTCGGTGAGACCGTATTCCTTGGCTATCAGGCGCAACTTCGCGACGGAGACGAGCCGGCCGACCTCCTCTGGAAGTGGGCCGTACCGGTCGACCATTTCGTCGATGACGGCGGTGATTCCTTCCGAATCGGCGGCGGCCGCTAGCTTGCGGTACGCCTCGAGTCGCAACCGGTCGCTGGTGACGTAATCCGGCGGAATGTGAGCGTCGACGGGTAGGTCGATGCGCACCTCCTTGGGGGCGTCATCGGTGGTGATCGGTCTACCGTCGGCGGCCGCACGGTATGCCTCGACAGCTTCGCCGACGAGTCGCACGTACAGATCGAACCCGACGCCTGCGACGTGACCGGACTGCTCTGCGCCGAGAACGTTACCGGCGCCACGGATTTCGAGGTCCTTCATCGCCACGGCCATTCCGGCTCCGAGATCGGAGTTCTGCGAGATGGTGGCGAGTCGGTCGTATGCAGTCTCGGTGAGCGGCTTCTCGGGCGGATACAGGAAGTACGCGTATCCACGTTCACGGCTACGTCCGACGCGCCCACGCAACTGATGCAGCTGCGAGAGCCCGAGCGAATCACTGCGTTCGACGATGAGGGTGTTGGCGTTGGAGATGTCGAGTCCGGTCTCGATAATGGTGGTACACACCAGCACATCGGTCTCGCGCTGCCAGAATCCCTGCACCGTACGCTCGAGCGTTTCCTCGTTCATCTGCCCGTGTGCGGTGGCAACGCGGGCCTCGGGCACGAGATCACGAATCTTCTTGGCAGCCTTGTCGATCGAGCTGACCCGGTTGTGCACGAAAAAGACCTGTCCATCGCGCAGCAGCTCACGACGAATGGCCGCAGCGACCTGCTTGTCGTTGTACGCACCCACGTATGTCAGGACAGGATGACGTTCCTCCGGCGGAGTGAGGATGGTCGAGAGTTCACGAATACCGGCCAAGCTCATCTCGAGCGTACGGGGAATCGGTGTGGCGGACATGGTCAGTACGTCCACGTGAGTGCGGAGCGATTTGATGTGCTCCTTGTGCTCGACGCCGAAACGCTGCTCCTCGTCGACGATGACGAGCCCGAGGTCCTTCCATGCCACACCGGTCTGCAGTAGCCGGTGCGTTCCGATCACGATGTCGACTGTGCCGTCGGCGAGACCTGCCATGACCTGCTTCGACTCCGCACCGTGCGTGAAGCGGGACAGACCCTTCACTGTCACGGGGAACGCCGCCATGCGCGCGGTGAACGTCTGCAGATGCTGTTGCGCCAGTAGCGTTGTCGGCACCAGCACGGCGACCTGCTTACCGTCCTGCACGGCCTTGAACGCAGCTCGCACCGCGATCTCGGTCTTGCCGTAGCCGACGTCACCGAGAATGACGCGGTCCATCGGAACGGGCTTCTCCATATCGGCCTTGACCTCGGTGATGGCCGTCATCTGATCCATCGTCTCGGTGAAGCCGAACGCGTCTTCCATCTCCCGCTGCCAGGGTGTGTCCGGGCCGTAAGCGTGACCGGGGGCGGCCTGCCGCGCGGCATACAGTTGGACCAGTTCTCCGGCGATCTCTCGAACAGCCTTGCGGGCTTTGCGTTTGGTGTTGGCCCAGTCCGATCCACCGAGCTTGCTCAGTGACGGAAGCTCGCCGCCCACGTAGCGCGAGAGTTGGTCGAGCGAATCCATCGGCACGAACAGACGGTCACCGGGGTGCCCGCGCTTGCTGGGCGCGTACTCGATGACGAGGTACTCGCGCCGCGCACCGCCGATGGTGCGCTCGATCATTTCGACGAACCGGCCGATACCGTGCTGATCGTGCACGACGCTGTCGCCCGCGACCAGCGCAAGCGGATCGACCTGATTTCGTCTCTTGGCGGGCATCTTTCGGCCTTCGGCGGCCGCGACACGGTTACCGGTGAGGTCGCTCTCGGTGACGAGCACGAGTCCTGCGTCACGCAGAATCAGGCCCTCGTGCAGGGTCGCGCACAGCACACTGACGACGTCGGGTAGAGGTTCGGCGCCCGATTCGATATGCACCGCAGGCACTTCGGCTTCACCGAGACGTTCCATGATGCGGGTAGCCGTGCCTGCACCTGCCACGGCGATGACAGCCCGACCGCCCGTGGACACATGCGCACGCAACATCGCGAACACGCCCGTCAGCAGTTCCTCGGAACCGCGAACCTCGGGAATCGACTCGACGACCAACTCGACCTCGTCGCCGCTGCCGGAGGCGAGTGGGCTGATGGTCCACCACGGCCGCCCGTGGGCCTGCGCGGACTCACGAATCTGACGTAGCGACCGATACGCCGATGCCCCGAGATCGAGGCTCAGCCCGCCGAGGCTCTCGGTGTTGATCGCCGCCGCGTCGAGCGGTGCCGCGCCGCCGACGGACGCCGCCGTCCAGGAGGCTTCGAGGAATTCCTGGCCCGTACGAACGAGATCGGTCGCCCGCGTGCGAATCCGCTCGGGATCGCACAGCAGAACATGCGCGCCCGCGGGGAGAACGTCGGCGAGCAATTCGAGCTCACCCGGTTGCAGCAGCGGCAGCAGCGCCTCCATCCCTTCCACGGGGATGCCCGCAGAGAGTTTGTCGAGCATCTCGACAAGAGCGGCGTCGGCCTGATTGTCCACTGCAAGAGCCGCTGCCCGATCACGGATTTCCGATGTGAGGATCAGCTCGCGGCACGGCGGAGCAATGACCGATTCGATCTCGACGTCGGCCAGCGATCGCTGATCCGCCACGGAAAAAGCACGAAGTTCGGTGACTTCGTCACCCCAGAATTCCACACGCACGGGATGATCGGCCGTCGGCGAGAAGATGTCGAGGATGCCACCTCGGACGGCGAACTCCCCGCGTTTTCCGACCATGTCGACGCGGGTGTACGCCAGTTCCACGAGCCGGTGGATGAGTCCGTCGAAGTCGATCTCGACGCCCACCTTCAATCCGATGGGCTCGATCTCACCGAGTCCGGGGGCCATCGGCTGCACCAGCGACCGGACGGTGGTGACGATGACCTGCAACGGCAGGCCGTAGTCCTTGTCCTCGGGGCGAGCCAGTCGACGCAGCACCTCGAGCCGTCGCCCGACGGTGTCCGCGCTCGGCGAGAGCCGCTCGTGCGGCAGTGTCTCCCAGGACGGGAACTGCGCAACGCCGTCGCCCAGCACCTGGCGCAATTCGGCGGTGAGGTCGTCGGCCTCACGCCCTGTTGCTGTGACGACGAGAACTTGCGCGCGGGCGGCGATGGCCGCGGTCACGAATGGCCGGGACGCGTTGGGGCCGACAAAGGTGCGCTCGGCGGCGCCGACCGCCTCGGTGACGGACGAGAGCGAGGTGTCCCTCAATGCGAGACCGACCAGCCCTGACAACGCCAGGTGCGGATCGGGAAGGATCGTCGATGCGGCAGCCGAGGAGGTAGCAGCGGTATCCGGCAAGGAATCGGAAGACAACAGCGATGCTCCTGAAGCGAGTAGACACGACGGCTGCGAATGATGCAGTGACGCTGATACGACGCCGACGCCGACGAGGCGTGCGGCAAGTCGAAGTCGAGTCTATGGGAGCAGCACGACCTCGCGGCAGCCGGGACCGAACAGAAGCTCAGGCCGAATGCACCAGGACGAGGCCGGCTCGAGACGACACCACGCCGATCGACACCCGCCCGATCGAACTGCTGCCTCGAGCTTCCTCGAGGAGCCGGACGCTAGTGGCGGATGACCCGGCGGGCAGCGAACTCGCGGAAGTACTCGACCTTGCCCGGCGTCACGAGGGACGGGAGCAGGTAGTACCATAGGCGCTCCATGCGAGCAGGCAGTTCATCGGTCGTCGAGGTGGCGACGGCAACCATGTGCGCACCGGTCAAGATCTCGAGAACGAGTGCACCGATGGTCTTGGAGTCGGCGTCGGCGTCGAGGTCGCCCTGCTTGATGGCCTTGGCTGCGAGGTGGTCGAAGGCCTCGCTCCACCCAGCCATCACATTGCCCTGCGTGCCGCGGTAGTCACCGATCTGATGACTGAGGCGCAACATCGCCGACACCATCGGGTCGCTGACCGACATATCCACCACGATGTAGGAAATGCCGATTGCCGCCTCGAGGGCCGGGATGCGGCCGTCGTTGAACTGCTTGCACGCCGTCACGAGCCGAGAGTTGCCCTCGTCGATGACGGCACGCGCCAGTTCTTCCTTCGAGCCGAAATGGAAGTAGAGAGCGCCCTTGGTCACCTGGGACTGAGAGATGATTTCGCTGAGGCTCGCATTCGCGTAGCCGAGGCGCAGGAACACATTTGCGGCTCCCGACAGCACGGTGTCGCGAGTTATCTCCGCGCGGGCCTGTCTGACCATTGGATCCGCCTTCGCAATACTGGACTGTCACTGCGCAAATTACGATCGAACGGTACCACCCAGTGACATTCTCGCCTTGATCTACTAGCTCCGGTCTGGACAAGTAGCCAGAGACTGTGTGATACAGGTCTCAATGTACTGCAAATCACACGCTACCCGCTCTTTAACGTGTCCGCGGAAAAATCGACCGCTCATTCGCCCCCCAATTGCGGGACGGCCTCCAGATTGGTGAGTCCGTTCCAACACAAATTGACGACGTGAGCGGCAACCACTTCCTTGGACGGCTCTCGAACGTCGAGCCACCACTGCGCCGTCATCGACACCATCCCCACGAGCGCCTGCGCGTACAGCGGCGCGAAACCGGCATCGAACCCGCGACGCGTGAAATCGCTGGCCAGGATGTGCCCGACCTGACTCACCGCATCATTGAGCAACGACGAGTACTTACCGTCGGGCGCCGCGACCGGTGAATCGCGAACGAGGATGCGGAATCCGTCGGTGCGGTCCTCCACATACGTGAGCAGCGCAAGCGCGACACGTTCGACGCGAACGCGGGAACGATTCTGCGACAAAGAGGACGTGATCATCTGCAGCAGCGTCGACATCTCCCGGTCGACGATGACCGCGTACAGACCCTCCTTGCCGCCGAAGTGCTCGTAGACCACCGGCTTGGACACGCTCGCTCGGACCGCGATCTCTTCCACGGAAGTCGCTTCGTAGCCACGCTCGGCGAACAGCGATCGGCCGATCTCGATCAACTGCTCACGCCGCTGCGTCCCTGTCATTCGGACGCGTGGCACCTTCTCGGGTTCGGTCAACAGGCCCTCCGATGGATTGCGCTCGTCCCCCACCGCATCGAGGGTAGTGCGACACGAGGGCACGAAACACCGGGAGTGGTTCGACCTACGGCCACATCTCATGCGAGACTCGTTGCGCTCGGCGGGAGAGCCGCGCCGTAGTCTGTTGGATACAGGCCACCGGTAGCCGGAGAAACCGCTGGTCCACGATCCGCCGTGGTGTAATGGCAGCACCTCTGATTTTGGTTCAGATAGTTCAGGTTCGAGTCCTGGCGGCGGAGCGAGAAGTATCTGCCTTTCACAACTAGTTCGCGAATGTCGCCAAGGAGATCCGTTGCCGTTGCACACCGCCGTGGTCGTTCTCGCTGCGGGTGCAGGCACCCGGATGCGATCGAAGACCCCGAAGGTACTGCACCCTCTGGCCGGCCGCACAATGCTCGCGCACGCGCTCTACGCCGCCGCTGACCTCGCTCCGGACCACCTCGTCACCGTCGTCGGGCACGATCGCGAACGCGTGAGCGAATCCGTCGCCGAAATCGGCTCCGAGCTGGGCCGAACCATCACGACATCGGTACAGGAGGAGCAGCTCGGCACGGGCCACGCAGTGCAATGCGGCTTACGCGCGCTGCCCGACGACTTCGTCGGCACCGTTCTGGTGACCGCCGCCGACGTCCCCCTGCTCGACGGTCACACCCTCAAGGCCCTGCTCGACGAGCATCTCAGCGCGCCCAAGGCCGCCGCCGCCACAGTGCTCACCTTCGTGCCCGCCGATGCCAACGGATACGGCCGCATCGTCCGTACCGGTGACGGTGAAGTCGCCGAGATCGTCGAGCACGCCGACGCCAGCCCGGCCCAGATACTGATCGACGAGGTCAACTCCGGTGTCTACGCCTTCGATGCGGTGGCACTGCGTTCGGCCCTCGGCAAACTCAGCACCGCCAACGCGCAGCACGAGCTCTACCTCACCGACGTCGTCAAGATCAGCAAGAGCAGCGGCCTGCCCGTCTACGGCACCCAGCTCGCCGATCCCGACCTGGTGATGGGCGTCAACGACCGGGTTCAGTTGTCCCACGTGACGGGCGTTCTCAACCGCCACATCGTGGAAAAGCACATGCGCGCCGGCGTCACCGTCGTCGATCCGGCCACCACGTGGATCGACATCGACGTCGTCATCGGCGCCGACGTCCGCATCGAACCGGGCGTGCAGCTGCTCGGCAACACTCACATCGGCGAGGATGCGGTCGTCGGACCGGAAACCACCCTGCGCGACGTCGTCGTCGGTGCGCGCGCATCCGTCGTGCGCACTCAGGCAGACAAGTCCACCATCGGGCCCGGCGCCACCGTCGGGCCATTTGCATATCTTCGACCGGGTTCCGACATCGGCAGCAGCGCCAAAGTCGGAACCTTCGTCGAGACCAAGAACTCCACCATCGGCGACCACTCGAAGGTCCCGCACCTCACCTACGTCGGGGATGCGACAGTGGGCGAGCACTCGAACATCGGGGCGTCCAGCGTCTTCGTCAACTACGACGGCGTCAACAAGAGCCGCACCGTCGTCGGCTCCCACGTCAGAACCGGATCGGACAACATGTTCGTCGCCCCGGTCCACGTGGGCGACGGCGCGTACACCGGGGCCGGAACCGTGCTCCGCAACGATGTACCACCGGGGGCGCTCGCCGTCTCCGCTGGTTCCCAGCGCAACATCGAAGGCTGGGTGGAAAAGAAGCGTCCGGGCACAGCGGCAGCACATGCTGCCGCACGAGCTCAGGCAGCCGCGTCGGCACAGGCGCACGAATCAAAGGACGGCGAACAGAAGTGACCACCCCGAACTGGATGGACAACCAGAAGAACCTCATGCTTTTCTCGGGTCGAGCACATCCCGAGCTCGCCAAGCAGGTGGCGAAAGAACTGGGAGTCGAGGTCACCCCTCAGACCGCGCGTGACTTCGCCAATGGCGAGATCTTCGTGCGCTTCGAAGAGTCGGTTCGCGGCTCCGATGCATTCGTTCTGCAAAGCCACCCGTTCCCGCTCAACACCTGGCTCATGGAACAGCTGATCATGATCGACGCGCTCAAGCGCGGATCGGCCAAGCGCATCACCGCGATTCTGCCGTTCTACCCGTACGCCCGTCAGGACAAGAAGCACCGCGGACGCGAGCCCATCTCGGCCCGTCTCGTCGCCGACCTCCTCAAGACTGCCGGGGCCGACCGCATCATCACCGTCGACCTCCACACCGACCAGATCCAGGGCTTCTTCGACGGCCCCGTCGATCACATGCACGCCCACAGTCAGCTCGCCGATCACATCCGCAGCAAGTACAGCCTGCAGCACATCACCGTCGTCTCCCCCGACTCCGGTCGAGTCCGCGTCGCCGAGAAATGGGCCGACAGCTTCGACGGCGCTCCCCTCGCCTTCATTCACAAGACGCGTGATCCCCTCGTACCGAACCAGGTCAAATCCAATCGCGTCGTCGGCGACGTCGAAGGACGCACCTGCATCCTCATCGACGACATGATCGATACCGGTGGCACCATCGCAGGCGCGGTCAAGGTGCTCAAGGAAGCCGGAGCCGGCGACGTCGTCATCGCCGCCACCCACGGCGTGCTGAGCGATCCCGCAGCCGAGCGTCTCGCGAATTGCGGCGCCAAGGAAGTAGTGGTTACCAACACCCTGCCGATCACCGACGAAAAGCGCTTCGAGACGCTCACCGAGCTGTCGATTGCGCCCCTGCTGGCCCGCACCATCCGCGAGGTCTTCGAAAACGGCTCGGTGACAAGCCTGTTCAACGGCTCCGCGTAGCCCCGCAATACCTTACGTTCGGTTTCTTGACTCGCTCCGCACATACCTACCCCTCGAAATGAGCTTGGTCACTCCGGTGATCGAAAAGCACTGCTCGACGGGGAGGGGTGTGCGGAGCGGGTTTCGTTGTAGCCTAAGATGACTCGTCGTGATCGACGCGCACACCATCTCCAGTCCAGCTGCAACTACCACCGCCAGAATCGCTCGTTGGACCCCAGGTGGGTGCGTCTGGTGCGGAAGCACCGACGCGATCGAGATGTATCGCAACGAACCCCGCTGCGGCCTCTGCCGCGAAAAAGAAGCCGTCATCGACGAGGCCAAGCACTTCATCGGGATGTACGGTCTGCGTCCCCTCGGCGGCACCCTCGCCTCCGACGACGAGGAAGAACGCGAGTACCGCGTCACCGCACGCGACGCCCGCGAGGTACTCAACCGCATCCGCCTCGAGAAGCTGCCCGACCCCGCTGCGGTGCGCAAAGCGTTGCGTCCCAGAGCGGCTGCATCGATAGCTGCAGCACCGGCATCGACCGCCGCATCGGCGAAGGCACCGACGAAGAAGTCGCAGGAAGGCGTCAGCGGCGTCGATTTGATCGAACTCCAGTCGCGCGGACAGAAACTCCTCGAACAGCTCACCGTCATCGACGAGCAGATCGCTGCACTCGACGGCTCGGCCGGACTACCGGCTCGCGCTCGGATGAAGGATCTCGACCGCCAGCGCGCTTCGATCATGGGTACGCTCGGCGCCCTCGAGAAGGCGCGGCGACGCACCAGCTAGTCGCCCTCGCTTCTAAGCTGAACCGGTGCTGAGAAAGCGACTGACCTCACCGCAGGCGATCGACATCGCCTATGCGGTCGTCTTCGTTCTGATCTTCTCCGCCTCCGCCACCGGCATGGTCGGCGCGCCCGGCTTGGTGGTACTGATCGGTTTCGGTGTCGCTCTGGCCCTTCGCCGCCGCTCACCGGCGGTGTCGTTGGGTCTGGCGTGGCTACTGGCCGTTGTTCAGATGGCCGGTTCCATCGTCAACCTGTCCAGCAATGTCGCCGTCTTCGGCATCCTGTACGCCACGGCCGCCTACGGTGACCGGGTTCTACGACGCCTCGGATTGGCCTCCGCCATCCTCGGTGGCGCGATCGCAGCCGCCTATCTCACGTGGTGGAGTGTTGATCCGTTCATCTCCACAGGAGGCGAGCCCGGGGGCAGCATCGAGCAGTTCGCGATCACCCTGTTCGGACTGTGGGCCGCACTCGGCCTGTCCTGGGCACTCGGCCGACTGTCCTTCGCCAGACGGACTGCGATCGAATCGAGGCACGCGCGTGAACTCGCCGAGCTCGAGCAGGCCCGCGCGCAGAACGACATCGTCGTCGAGCAGGAACGCAACCGAATCGCACGCGATATGCACGACATCGTCGCGCACTCGTTGGCTGTGGTGATCGCGCAGGCCGACGGGGCGCGGTACGTGCGCACCGTCGATCCCGAAGCAGTCGACAACGCCCTCACCACGATCTCGGCCACCGCACGCGATGCACTCGGTGACGTCCGAGTGCTACTCGGCCAACTACGCCACAGCGAGGACGACCTCGCGACGCCTGCTCTCGCCGACCTCGGTGCGTTGATCGACAGAATGCGCGCCGCCGGGCTGCAGATCGACGCCACCCTGTGCGACGATCCGGTACAGGTCGGTGCGGCTGCGCAATTGGCACTCTTCCGCATCGCCCAGGAGTCGTTGACCAACGCGCTACGACACGGCGACTCCACCCGTCCGGTGACGGTCACGCTGCAAAGCGAACAGGACGGCCTCGAACTGATCGTGAAGAACACACCCGGAACAACCACCGAATCCCACTCACACGGCGACCATCCGCATCTCGGGCACGGGGTCGTCGGCATGCGCGAGCGTGCAACGCTGTCCGGTGGAGTCTGCACCTGCGGCATGGACGGCGACTCGTGGGTGGTCCGCGTGTGGATCCCTGCATCCACCACGAAGGGGAATTTGCAGTGAACGACCAACCGATCACGGTGGCACTCGTCGATGATCAGCAGCTCTTTCGCGCAGGCATACGGATGCTCATCTCATCTCAGCGCGACCTCGAGTTCGTCGGCGAAGCAGGCGACGGCGCAGACGGGATCGCGTTGGCGGCAACCGCCCGGCCGGACGTGATGCTCATGGATATCCGCATGCCCAACGTCGATGGAATCACCGCCACGGCTCAGATACTCGACAATGCCCGCCACCGCAACATCGAGCCGCCTCGCATCCTGGTACTGACCACGTTCGACCTCGACGAGAGTGCTGCACGAGCCATCAAGGCCGGCGCCAGCGGTTTCGTCCTCAAGGACGCAGATCCAGAATTTCTGCTCGCGGCGATCCGGACGGTACACGCGGGAAACTCGGTCATCGCGGCCTCGGCGACGACAGCTCTACTGCAGCATTTCACCGACATACCGCCCGCACCGCTGAGGCCGAAGGCGTTCGCTTCCCTCACCGCTCGCGAGGAAGAGGTCTTTCGATTGGTGGCGCGTGGTCTGAGCAATGCGGAGATCGCAGCGCACGAATACCTCAGCGAGGCAACGGTCAAGACGCACATCAGTCGCATCTTCACCAAACTCGGTCTACGCGATCGAGTTCAGCTCGTGGTGTACGCGTTCGAGCACGGACTCACCTGACACCGACGACTTCCGCGCCGGAAAAGTCATCCTCGAGATGTACGAGTGCACTACTGCAGCCTGATTCTTTCGCCGCCTCAGGCCCATAGCGTCGATGACATGACGAACACACTTTCACCGGTCGCCCGCGTGCACCGCGTACGCAAGAGCTACGGCAGAGCAGACGGCACCGACCGATTCGACGACACGAACAACACCGTCCATGCACTCGACGACGTATCTCTCGACGTCCACCGGGGGGAATTCACCGCGATCATGGGACCTTCGGGATCCGGCAAGTCCACGCTCATGCACGTGATGGCAGGACTCGACTCCGTGACCTCCGGGCAGGTGATATTGGCCGACACCGACATCACCGAACTCGACGACGACGCGCTCACCGCACTGCGACGCCGTCAGATCGGGTTTGTCTTCCAGTCGTTCAATCTCGTTCCGACACTCGACATTCGGGCCAACATCATGCTTCCCTTCGAGCTCGGTGGCCGCGAGCCCACCCCAACCGAGGCCGCCTGGGTGGAGCAGCTGATCACCACACTCGGCCTCGGCGAACGTACTGCCCATCTGCCGCATCAATTGTCGGGCGGGCAGCAGCAGCGCGTAGCCATTGCACGCGCGCTCGGATCGCGTCCACACCTGATCTTCGCCGACGAACCCACCGGCAACCTCGACTCCCGCACCGGCCGGGAGGTACTGGGCCTACTCGCAGCCGCAGTCCGCGAATACGGGCAGTCGATCGTCATGGTCACCCACGATCCTGTCGCCGCCAGCTACGCCGACCGCATCGTCTTCCTCGCCGACGGACGCATCGTCGACGAGCGTGGACGCTCCACCGCCCAGGAGATCTCGGGCTACATGTTGGCGATGGAGAGTGCGGCATGAGGATGGCAGCGAAGACACGATCGACAGGTCAGGGCGATCACGGGGCCAGCATCCTGGTGACGGCCCTGGCGTCCTTCTTCGGCGTCGTGCTGATTCAGGCGACAGCGTTCCTTCTCGACATCTTCGGTGACGACGGAGAGGGAGCGGTCGCCGTGGCGCTGTACTGCGTGGCGATGGTGTTCATTCTGTTGTCGCTGTACGTCGCGTCCGTGGTCACGGCCAACACCTTCGCGACCATCGTCGCCGGGCGGACGAAGACCATTGCGCTACTGCGACTGCTGGGAGCCTCCGGTCGCGAACTCCGCCGCTCGGTCTCGCGTGAAGGGCTCTCGGTGGGATTGTTCGGAGCCGCCGTCGGAGCGATCCTCGGCATCGCGACGAGCCACCTCGCCCGCTCTGTGGCCGTCGCCGCCGGCACACTCCCCGACCTCACGTACACCGTCGTCCAACCGCTGGTGGCCCTGCCGGTCGTCATCGTCGTGGGCACCACCTGGATGGCCTCGCACGTCGGGGCGAAACGGGTCCTGGAAGTGACACCCATTCAAGCCACGGGCGCCGTTGTCGACGCTCCCGTCGGCTCCGGTGAACGACGACGCGCCCGGGCCACGTTCTCGATCGTTTTCATCGCCGGTGGCACAGTGCTTCTGGGCCTCGGGGTCCTCATCGGCTCCCTCACGCCCGCAGGCGTTCTCGTGGCATTCTTCGGCGGCGCCGCCTCGTTCACCGGCATCATGGTCGGAGCGCACCACATCGTGCCGTGGGTGCTTCGACTCGTCGGACGCGCTTTCGGAAACACTCCGGCTGCACGGTTGGCCGCGGCGAACGCCACCCGATACCCCGAGCGCAGCACCCGAACCGCATTGGGACTGCTGATCGGAGTCACACTCGTGGTCACGTTCGCAGTCGCGACGTACAGCTACCGTGCCATGCTGCAGAGCGAGTTCGACGACGAATCGCTCGACCAGGTGATGGCAGTGACCGTGGGAATCATGTCCGGTCTCATCGGATTCGCGGGCGTCATCGCTGCGGTCGGCATGGTCAACAACCTGCTCCTGAGTATCATGCAACGGACCCGCGAACTGGGCCTATTGCGCGCACTCGGATTCACGCGCAAACAGATTCGCGGAATGATTCTCGCGGAAAGTGCCCAGATGGTGATCGCGTCCATGGGTTTCGGTCTGCTGCTCGGCATCGTCTACGGCTGGGCCGCAGCACAGTCACTACTCGGTTCGATCGCGCAATCGGGCGTGCAACTGCCGACGCTCCCTTGGGCCGTCATAGCGGGAACGATCCTGTGCGCAGGCCTACTCGCACTCGGCGCATCGCTGGTGCCGTCGCGACGAGCCAACGCCATCTCCCCGATCGCCGCGCTTTCCGAGGCCTAGGCCACCGGTCGCGCACCCCGCTTGGTCCCGGGCTACTTCTCCCGGCACGCCAGGATGAGTGCGAATCTCTCCTGCGGATCGGTCCAGAACTCGTCGATGCGGAAGCCCGCGTCGACGAGTTCTCGGTCGATGCCCTCCCGGCGGAACTTCGCCGAAATCTCGGTGCGCAGTTCCTCGCCCTCGTCGAAGGAGACATCGAGTTCGAGGTCCGCAATGTGCACATGCTGGGCGGTTCTAGCCCGAAGACGCATCTCGATCCACTCCTCCTCAGCGTTCCACAGCGCGACGTGCTCGAACTGCTGAGGATCGAAATCTGCTCCCAACCTCGTGTTGAGCACCGAGAGAACGTTGCTGTTGAACTGCGCCGTCACTCCCGCTGCGTCGTCGTACGCGGGGACAAGCACGCTCTCCTCGATGACCAATCCGACCCCCAGCAGCAGGAACTCCCCGCCCACCAGAGCCCGAGCGATGTCCGCGAGGAACGTCGCGCGCTCGTCCGGAATCAGATTGCCGAGAGTGCCGCCGAGGAACGCGATGGTACGACGACCGTCCGCGGGCAAATTCTGCAGCGTGTCGGTGAAATCGCTGACAATTCCCTGCACCCCGAGCGACGGGAATTCACGCGAGAGCTGATCGATCGCGCCTTCGAGCGCCGACGGCGACACATCCTGCGGCACGTACCGTTCCAACGATCCGTGTTTCAGCCCTGCGGTGAGCAGCAGCCTCGTCTTGTCCGAGGATCCGGAGCCGAGCTCGACGAGGATCGGCGCATCCGTTTTCTCCGCGATATCGAAGGCGTGCGCCTCGATGAGGGCGCGTTCGGTTCGAGTTGGGTAGTACTCGGGCAGTTCGGTGATGTTCTCGAACAGAGCGCTGCCGGTGGCGTCGTAGAACCACTTCGGTGACAGCCACTTCGGAGTTGCCTTGAGCCCCTGGCGAACGTCGGCACGCAGGTCCTCCAGCAATCTCTCCGGCGAAATGTGGACATCCAACGCAATATCGCTCACTGCTCTCCTTCAGTCGAGGTCTGAGATGTCGAAGTGGCCGGGCCGGGCGAGAACGAACTTGCGATCGTCCACGCCGACCCAGCCTCTGCGATCGTCGAGGGGCTCCGAGGCAACAGTCACCGAGTCGTCGGCGCGCAGCACGGACAACGAATGATGCAGGGTGGTCGCGTAAAGGGCATTGCCGTCGCTGAGCAGCAAGTTCAGACGCGGCCTCTCGCAGACCGACAGAACCTGCGCCGTCAGCATGCGCAGCGCCTTCTCCGGGTCGTGCCGGCGAAGTAGGGTTCGCAGCAGCAGCCACAGCGCTGCCGAATCCGTCGGTGCGGCAAGGGTGAGCATCTCCGACGTCGGCACCTCGGACATGATCTCGGCCATCGCATGCGGCCAGCCGAAGACGACGCCGTTGTGGCTGAAGGCCCAGGTTTCGTCGGTGAACGGGGCGCAGGCGCTGCGCTCGACTGGCATGCCGACGGTGGCGGACCGGACAGCAGCGAGCACGGCCGTCGATTCGATGCCGGTGAGTACGTCGTCGACCGCCGGGTCCGACCAGATCGGCATCGCGTTGCGGTAGGCGGTGACGCCAGCGGGCGTCCACCACGCTGCACCGAAGCCGTCGGCGTTGATGGTGCCGCCGCCGCGCATGTCCTTGGGCGCCCAGGACTGCGCCCGCAACGAGTTGACGCCCTCGGTCAGGACACCGCCGACACTGCGGACCGGGCCCAGATAGCCGAGATGCCTACACACCCGGCACGTCCCGTGCGCACCGAAAGCCCGAAAATATCTGCCGACGAATGGGGTGATCCCAGTTGCGAAAGGTGCCCCGGCACGCGACCTCGTCCGTTCCGAAGGATCCACCGCGAAGCACCTTGTAGTCACCGCGTAGAAAAACCTCGGAGTACTCCGCGTACGGAAACGGCTCGAAGCCCGGGTATGGCTCGAAGTCCGAGGACGTCCACTCCCAGACGTCACCGATCAGCTGCTGGACGCCGAGCGCGGACGCACCGATCGGGTATGCACCGACATCTGCGGGTTCGAGATGACGCTGGCCGAGATTGGCGTGCGCCTCGGTGGGTTCGGACTCTCCCCACGGATACTTGCGAACGGTTCGCGTCGACGGGTCGAATCGCGCTGCTTTCTCCCACTCCGCCTCGGTGGGCAGACGCTTGCCCGCCCAGCGCGCATAGGCCTCGGCCTCGTAGAAGCACACGTGCACTACGGGTTGATCCGGGCGAACGGGTGCCATGACACCGAATGCCCGACGCCACCAGGTGCCGTCGGCGTCGCGATCCCAGAACTGTGGGGCACGCAGTCCCTCGTCGTTCCGATGGCCCCATCCACGCTCGCTCCACAGCTCGGGCCGCTCGTATCCGCCGTCGGCGATGAATTCGACGTACTGGGCGTTGGTAACCGGAGCGATGTCGATCGCGAACGCGGAGACGTATCGGCTGTGCGCGGGCCGCTCGTTGTCCAGCGCCCACGGATCCAGGGAGGTGCCCATCGAGAACTCCCCGCCGCCGATGATCACTTCGCCCTGGGCGCGGATCTGGGCACGCGGCGCGGCCGGAGCGTGCAACACAGCCGGGCCGCGACGCAGTTGGTGTGTTGCCAACATGGTCTCGTCGTGCTGCTGCTCGTGCTGGGCAACCATGCCGAAAGCGAACCCGTCACGCTCGAGCCTGCGGCCGTCCAACGGACTCGCACTGAGCACGTCCCACACCTTCTCACGGACGGTCGCGACGTAACTGCGGGCCTCCTCCGGCGAGAGCAGCGGCAACGAGGGCCGGCTGGAACGGGAATGTTTGAACGCGTCGTACAGCTCGTCGATGTCCTGGCGTACCGCCTCGCGACCGCCGACATCACGCACCAACCACAGCTCTTCCTGGTTGCCGATGTGCGCGAGATCCCAGATCAGCGGGCTCATCAACGGCGAATGCTGTGCGAGGAGGTCGTTTTCGTCGACACACTCGGTCAGCGCGGCACTGCGGGCTCGGCTGCGGGTGAGGACGTTCTCGACTGTGCTCCTCAGTTCTTCGGTACTCGCCTGCTGTGAACTCGACTGTTGCGTGCTCGTCACACCGACTCCTTGTACGTCGACGGGCTTCGACTGTCCGTTGCATATCCATGGGCAGTATCGGCCGTCGGTGGGTCGCCGCGGCGGCATCGATCGGCCGCGGCGTGCAGCATGTCGCTGTGCTCCGCGCTGTTCTCGGCAGCCAGACGTAACAATGCCTCGGCGTCCTCGCGCAACGACGCGTCGGACAAGCCCTCGCGTGCAGCGTCGACCCATCGATTCTCGGTCTCGCGCGCGAGAGCCGTCGCCCGGTCGGTGACGGCGGAATCCTCCAACAACGCTTCGAATGCAGCCGACGGCACCACCCACCCGCCCTCCGGTTGCGCATCCAGGTAGCGGATCTCGAGGTGACCGCACGCTCGGACGTGCGGGAACAGCGTGGTCAGGTGGTAGTCGAGATCGGCGACGGTGGCGGGCCGTCCGATGAGCGATGCGTCGTCGAGCCAGTCGGCAAAGCTCGCGTGGGCAGGTGCCGCCCAGTTTTCGTCGTCACTGCGGATGCACAGCAGCGGAACATCGAGCACCCAGCGTGCGTAGTCCGAAATCGGATCACCGGTATGGGGTACCTGTGTTCTGCCGGCGTCCAACTCGAGCCAGGTGCGCATGCGTTGTGATGCCCACTTCCCCGCGGGGGCGCCGCGTAGCTCGGGCGAGCACGCGAACGCGGCGACGAACGCCGGGCCGATTGCGTCGAGCATTCTCCATCGGCGGCCGACTTCCGCTCGGTCCGCACCGGCGTCGACGCTGACCTGCACGGCTGCGGTGTTGCACATCATCAGCTTCCCGAACGGCCCGATGGTGGTGAAGTGGTTCTCCATCGCGCAATAGCGCGGCAGAGCCAGGATTCGGTGGGCGTTGCGGCGACTGTCCGCAGGTACGGACGCCATACCCAGCTGCGCGGAGCTCATCAGAGCCCTGACGACGCGGACGTCCGCATCCAACGCGCGCTGCAATTCGGTCACCGATGCGTGGGGTGAGCTGGAGAGTTCTAGTTGACCGCCGGGTTCGATTGTGACGGCGCTTCCGCCCGGCAACGTCAGGGCGGGTGAATCGGGTGCAATGGTGCGCGGGGTGTACTCCCCCAACGCAGCGGAGATCTGATGGAGCGAGGGCCGGTGGCCGTCGATGGTGCAGGTCAACCATTCGAGTTCGGCACCGATCAACTGCGGCGGGCCGAGCTTGAAACACACCCTGGACACGTAGGCCTCCGCGGCCGGCCGCGAGCTCAGTTCCAGGGACTTCTCGTTCGACGACATGTTCGCCTCCTGATCGTGCCCGAACCGCTCGGGTTGTGACAGCCTGTTTTCGACAGTAGCCAAGAGTTCAGCACAGCGCACCGACATCTTTCTCCGCTCCAGGAAGGCGCCGACATGTTCGATCTCGACCGAATACGCCACGACACACCAGCGGCCGAAACCTCGGTGTTCCTCGACAGCGCCGGGTCGTCGCTGCCACCGACACCCGTCGTCGACGCCGCCGTCGCACATCTTCGCCGGGAGGCCGTCGTCGGCGGCTATCGCGCTGCCAACGAGCGAATGTCCGATCTGGCGGCCGTCAAAACCTCCGTCGCGACCTTGATCGGTGCACAGGCCTCGGATATCGCTCTGAGCGACAGCGCAACCCGCTCGTGGAGTGACTTCTTCTACTCGATCCCACTGGCCGAGGGTGATCGCATCCTGCTGTGCGAGGTCGAGTACGCGTCCAATGCACTTGCTGCGCTGCAACGTGCCGCAGCGGTCGGCGCTGTCGTCGAGTTCGTGCCGAGCGACCCCACCGGTCAGATCGACCTGCAGGCGCTCGAGAACATGCTCGACGACCGGGTGCGAATTGTCTCGCTCGTGCACGCACCGACCAACGGGGGGCTGGTCAACCCGGCGCGTGAGGTCGCCGAGCTCGCCCACCGTCACGACGCACTGGTGCTGCTCGACGCCTGCCAGTCCATCGGTCAGATCCGCGTCGACGTTGCCGAACTCGGCGTCGACGCGCTCAGCGCGACCGGTCGGAAATGGCTGCGCGGACCCCGCGGTACCGGATTTCTCTACCTGCGTCCCGAGTTGGCCACCTCGCTCGAACCGCCGACGCTGGACCTGCACAGCGCGCAGTGGACCGGCGAGCGTGAGTACCGCCTCGCGCCCGACGCGACACGATTCGAATTCTGGGAATGCGACGTCGCGGCACGTCTGGCTCTGGGGACCGCCGTCGACTATCTGCTCGACATCGGGATCGACAACGTCCAGGACGCGGTGGCCGAACGCGCGGAGTACCTGCGGGCGGCCCTACGCGGCGTGAACGGAGTCACTGTGCACGACCTCGGCGAACGAAAGAGCGGGATCGTCTCGTTCACAGTCGACGGCACAACTCCCACCGATGTGCGCGACGCGCTCGCCGAGAAGAACGTGACCGTGACAGTCAGCCACCGTCGGTCCACGCTCGTCGACATGACCCAACGTGGACTCGGTGCCGTCGTACGCGCGTCGCCGCACTACTTCGTCACGTTCGCGCAACTGGACGAGATGATCCATGCGCTCCCCGCCCTGTGAGTGGAAATACAGGACGGGCTATGGATTTCCACTCACCTAGGGAGGCGAGCTTCGAGAACCCCGAGAGCGTCAAGATGCCTACAGAGCGCTCGGATACGTCTCCGGAACCTGCCCCTCGACCCACAGGCTCGTCCGATTCAGCGGCTCGAGGGCAGTGGTCTTGTCGATATGGATGATCGCATCGAACTGTTCGGCTACGCGGGCGTGAAAGTAGTGGCTCTGTCTTTCGGTTTCGGGACGGTAGATCACTCCGATAGCTCGCTCGAGACGGGTCGGTTTCACTACGTCGACGACTCGTCCGTCGACCGTTGTAGGAATCATGAACGCACCTCTTTCGCCGACGGCTTCGTGCAGCAGCGACTCGATGCTGGTGCTCAGGGATGGACGCACCACTTTGCATTCCGCCGGACCGCCCCATGTGCTCGACGCCGTGACCGTCCCGTCGTGCGTCGTCAGACCGATGAGCCTGCAACGGTTTCCGCACAGTTCTCGCACCAGTTGGCCGACCGTCAGTTCGCCGTGGGCACCCATCTCGGTGGCACGTGCGTCTCCGACGTGTGAGTTGTGCGCCCATACGACAACCTTTGCGGGAGCGTTCTTTCGGCGACCGAGATGCGTTATCAACGCATCGAGCGTATCGACCATGTGCCGGTCACGCAGATTCCACGACGACACCCGCCCACCGAACATCGTTCGATAGTAAGCCTCGGCATCACGCACGCTCGAGGCGTTGCGCTCGGCATGGAACTGTTCGTCCTCGGCAATCTGCCCGTCGCGGTGAGCATACGCAGCCGCGCTGGCCCGAAGATCGACGAGTTGATCGACAGCCTGGGTCTCGCACGACTCGCCCGCACCGAATGCCGCTGCATAGCCGTATGATTGGCCGTCCTCACCCGAGACGAGATCGAAGCATCCATAGCGCTCTCGGGCTCGGTCGGCCGCTGCTCGATCCACCGTATCCAGATACTCGACCACCTGGTTCATCGAGCGGTGCAAGCTGTACAGGTCGAGTCCGTAGAATCCGGTTCGCGCCCGCGGATCGTCGATTCTGTCGTTCCGATCGCGCAGCCACTGCGTGAATTCCACCATCACGGTGTTGCGCCACATCCAACCCGGAAACCGCTCGAATCCGCGCAGAGACATCTCCGCCGAGGTATCCGTCCCGCCGCCGCGCACATATCTGTCGACGCGGTAGGCATCGGGCCAGTCGGCTTCGGCAGCGACTGCCTCGAAACCGGCTTCCTCGATCAGCCTCTTGGTTATTTCTGCTCTGGCAGAATAGAATTCATGAGTTCCGTGGGAGCTCTCGCCGATCAGAACAACATTCGCGTCGCCGACCAGATCGAGTATTGCTTCGGTCGAGGGCACCCCGCTGGGTGCATCGAGCGCGACGGCTCGTATCGCGTCAACCGCAGATCCACTGCCCCCTGCCGCGTTCCCGGTTCCCTTCGTGGCAGTGGTGGGTGTCGACAGCAGATCTCGTACCTCGTCGTCCGAGACCTGGGAAAAATCCCAGAACGACTTTCCGACAGCGAGAAACGGCGACGGCATCGTGGCACACACCATCTCGTCCACCATCGCGGACAACTCGCGGTAAGTCGACTCCGGTGCTGCCGGCACCGCAACCACGATTTTCGCGGGATCCGCCGACCGCAGCGTATCGACGACGGCGAACATACTCGCACCCGTGGCGAGACCGTCGTCGACGACGATGACCGTGCGTCCGCTCACATCCGCAGGGGGTCTTCCCCGGCGATACACGGCCTCGCGCCGAATGAGCTCACGCCCTTCGCGGTCGACCACCTCACGTAGTTGCTCTGCCGATATCCGCAGATCGCGCACCATGTCGTCGTTCACCACCAGGCGTCCCCCGCTCGCGAGCGCGCCCACCGCGAACTCCTCGCGACCAGGAGCACCTATCTTGCGAACCACGAAGGCATCCAGCGGCGCCCCGAGCGCCGATGCGACCTCCCATGCCACCGGAATCCCACCTCGGGCGAGTCCCAGCACGATCACATCGGGATCGCCACGATAGGTCTCGAGCAGCCCTGCCAGCACACGACCGGCCTCTCGCCGGTCCCGAAACGCCGGGGCCGCTCCCGACGCGTCACTGCCCGCAGTACGTCGTCCCATGATGGAAACTGTGCTCCGATGCCTACTCGGTGCGTAGAGTCTTTCGGCCCTGCGTTCGTAGGATCGGGGAAGCTCATTTCCCTCACCCAGAATCATCCGGTAAGATCTTGCAGGTTGTCTCGGCGAGGGTGGGTCCTGCACAGGATTCACCGTGATCGACGCGGCTCGGCCCCTGGCCCTGCTCGTACGTGTCCGCCCCGACGAGCCTTGTCCACCGAAGATCCAGGAGCTGTCTTTTCATGTCGAACGAAGTCAACAATCTCAAGGCGATCGTCCGCACCGAGTTCGGCAAGGGCGCAGCCCGCCGTGCCCGTCGCGATGGCCAGGTCCCGGCCGTCCTGTACGGACACGGAACCGATCCCCGCCACCTCGCACTCGACGCTCGCGCCTTCGCGTCCGTGCTGCGCAACCACGGCACCAACGCCGTCCTCTACCTCGACATCGACGGCAGCGAGCAGGTCGCGCTGACCAAGTCGGTCGTCGTTCACCCCATCACTCGCAGCATCGAGCACGCCGACCTGCTCGTGCTGAAGAAGGGCGAGCGCGTCACCGTCGAGGTCAACGTCATCGTCGAGGGCGAAGCCGCACCCGGCACCCTCGTCTACACCGACGCAACCTACGTCGAGATCGAGGCCGACGCCTTGTCCATCCCGGAGCAGCTCGAGGTTTCGGTCGAGGGCGCGGAAATCGGCACCCAGATCACCGCAGGCGACCTGACGCTCCCCGCCGGTGTCATCCTTATCTCCGACGCGGAGAGCCTGCTGGTCAACGTCGTCGAGACACCGTCCGAGGACGATCTCGAGGCCGAGGGCGAAGGCACCGAGCCTGTCGCCGACACCGGAGAGGCCGAGACGAAGGAAGAGGCCGGCTCGGACTCCGAGAGCTGATCTCACCCCTGCCTTTCGCCGACGCGCCGCTCCCGCTTTTTCGGGGGCGGCGCGTCGGTGTCTGCTACCGGCGATGGGAACATGAACACCGTGAACACAGACGCGGCCCTGATAGTCGGCCTCGGTAACCCCGGCCCGCAGTACGAGAGCACCCGTCACAACGTCGGTTTCATGATCGCCGACGCCCTGGCCGCGCGAATCGGCGCGAGCTTCTCCTCACACAAGAAGTCGAACTCCGACGTGGTGCAGGCCAGGTTGCACGAGCGCCCGGTGGTGATCGCCAAACCGCGGACATTCATGAACCTGTCAGGTCAGCCGGTCGCGGCGCTCGCCCGGTTCTTCTCGGTCGAACCGTCCAACATCGTGGTGGTGCACGACGAACTGGACCTCGATTTCGGCACGCTGCGCCTCAAACTCGGCGGTGGCGAAGGTGGACACAACGGGTTGCGGTCCATCTCGCAGCACCTCGGCACCAAGGACTACCTGCGGGTACGCGTCGGCGTCGGACGGCCACCCGGCCGAATGGATCCCGCGTCGTATGTCCTCAAACCGTTTTCCGCCGCCGAGCGCAAGGACCTCGGCGTCATCGTCGAAGAGGGTGCCGACGCGGCGGAACTGGTCTTGCGCGCCGGCTTGGAAGCCGCGCAGAACCAGGTCCACCCACGCTGAACCTCGGCACCGAAGTGGAGCTGACACCCCTTTTGCCGACCTGCGCACCGTTCTCGGACGCGAGCGGGGGTGCGAGCTTCGTACAAAGGGTGCGAGCTCTCCAAACAGAGGGCCTACCCCAGCAGCGCAGCCGAAGTGGCGCGGCGCAGCTTTCCCGAGGACGTCTTCGGGATCGAGCCCGGTCCGAGCACAGCAACCGTGCGCGGACGGACACCCACCTCGGAGTGCACCGCATGCACCACATCACGCTCGATCCGCTTGACCTCCTCCGGGTCCTGAAAGTCGTTGGTCTCGACCGCAACCGCGAAACTCTCACGCTTGTCGCCGGCGTCGAGACGGATGGCGACGGCGTTGCCGGGGCGCACGCCCGCGACCGAGGCCGCAGCCCGTTCGATGTCCGTCGGATAGATGTTGCGCCCGCCCATGATGATGACGTCCTTGATACGTCCACAGACCACGACCAGGCCTTCTTCGGTGAAGTACCCGATGTCCCCGGTGTCGAGCCAACCGTCGGCGTCCTGCGTCTCGACCGGTCCGTCGACGGTGATGTAACCCGGAGTGACGGCTTTGCCGCGCACTTCGATGATACCGACCCCGCGCGGGGTGAGGACCTGCCCTTCCTTGTCGACGACGCGGCCCTCGAGATTGGGCACCATCTTGCCGAGCGTCGCGAGCCGGCGGACGTTGCCCTTGGTGGCGGGGACTGCACGGGCCATCGCCTCGAGGAGGTCCGCGTCGACGATGTCGATGACCTGCCCCTGTCCAGGGTCCGGAATGGACACCGCCAGAGTCGTTTCGGCCATGCCGTACACGGGTGCGAGCGCGAGCGGATCCAGCTTGTACGGCGCCCCCGCCTCGGCCAGTGTCGCCATCGTCTCGGGGTCCACCGGCTCGGCGCCGTTCCAGGCGTAGCGCAGTGTGCTCAGGTCGAGATCGAGATCGTCGTCGGCCTGCGAGAGCCGGCGAGCGAGCAGCGAATACGCGAAATTGGGTGCGGCCGTGACAGTCCCGCGATACTTGTCGATCAGTTTGGCCCACAGCAGCGGTGACCGCAGGAAGTCGAGCGGGGTGATGCTGACGACCTCCGCGCCGACCTGCATGGGCACCGTCAGGAACCCGACCATGCCCATGTCGTGAAAGAGGGGCAACCAGCTGACCATGACGTCGGAGTCGACGTCGAACTTGATGCGGTCGATCATCGCGTAGGCATTGACGTAGAAGTTCTCGTGCGTGATGCGCACGGCCTTGGGCGATCCCGTGGAGCCGGACGTCAGCTGTTGCAGCGCGATGTCGCTCTCGGCGGTCTCGATCGGGTCGATCTCGGTGCCGGACCGCATGTCCTCGATCTTCAGCACGGTGATACCGCGCTCTTCGAGAATCGGTGCGGCGACGTCGAACGGCGCACCGAGGATGACGGCCTTCGCCTCGATCATCCGCACGACGGTCTCGGTGTCGGCTCCCCACACGGCGAGATCGGTGCGCGGTGTCGGCTGATGCAGCATGGTGACGGACCCACCCCGCATCCACGTGGCCTGACAGGCCGGGGCGATATCGACGGGCTGGCCGGCGAGGATCCCGATGGCGTCGCCGCGTCCGATCCCGGCGTCGGCGAGCGTTCCGGCCATGGCCCTGGCGACGCGATGAATCTCCCCCCAGGACTGGCGCAGCGGTTGGTCGGGCTCCCCGGTGACGAGGCCGCGTTCACTGCTTTCGGCCGTGGCGAACATTTCCTCGGTGAACTTGCTCAAAGCCGTCTCCTCGTCGAGCGGACATCGTCGGCACTGCACCTGAAGACACCGTGGTGCACAACACTGCCTTCAAGCTATTCAATCCTGCACCGGATGGGAACCGTTACCCGTCGGACGCGCCGAGTACCCTGGCACGAGCAGCAATGCCCCTGATCCATACGTTCACAGCTCCATACGTTCACAGAAGAGGTTCGCTTGAGTACGCCCGATTCGGTAGACGCTCCGTCCGACACGAGCTCTGCCCTTGCCGAGTCGGCCGTCCCTGTCGATGCAGCGCCCGGTCAGCCGAAGAACGCGCATCGAGAGCTCGCTGGCGAGGTCGCGCGGCGCCGCACGTTCGCCGTCATCTCCCATCCCGACGCCGGTAAGTCCACGCTGACCGAAGCACTGGCGCTGCACGCTCGCGTCATCTCCGAAGCCGGTGCCATCCACGGCAAAGCGGGCCGCCGCTCGACGGTGTCGGACTGGATGGAAATGGAGAAGGCTCGCGGCATCTCGGTGAGCTCTACCGCGCTGCAGTTCAACTACCAGGTCGACCCGGCCGTAGACGAGATAAACGTCATCAACCTCGTCGACACTCCCGGTCACGCCGACTTCTCGGAGGACACCTACCGGGTACTGACCGCCGTCGACGCTGCGGTCATGCTCATCGACGCTGCCAAGGGCCTCGAACCGCAGACGTTGAAGCTGTTCCAGGTGTGCCGCCAGTTCGGTATCCCGGTGATCACCGTCATCAACAAGTGGGACCGTCCCGGCCAGTACCCGCTGGAGTTGCTGGACGAGATCGAGAAGCGGATCGGTCTGACGCCGACGCCGCTGTACTGGCCCGTCGGCATCGCGGGCGATTTCCGCGGTTTGCTCGATGTCCGTCAGGGCAATTACATCCGCTTCACCCGAACTGCGGGCGGTGCAACCATCGCCCCCGAGGAACTGATGGACGCCGAGGCCGCCGCGGCGCGGGAAGGGATCGACTGGGACACCGCCCTCGAGGAAAGCGAACTGCTGGTCTCGAGCGGACAGGGACACGATCAGGAAATGTTCCTCGCCGGCCAAACCTCACCCGTCATCTTCGGGTCCGCGATGCTGAACTTCGGTGTCCGCCAGATCCTCGACACCCTCGTCGCGCTGGCGCCTGCGCCCGGTGGCCGCGAGGACATCAACGGCGGCGTCCGCGAGGTCACCGACCCGTTCAGCGCGGTGGTGTTCAAGGTGCAGGCAGGTATGGACACCGCCCACCGCGACCGGTTGGCGTTCATGCGCGTCGTATCGGGCGTCTTCGAGCGTGGCATGGTGGTCACCCACGCCCAAACAGGCAAGCCCTTCACCACCAAGTACGCATTGACGGTGTTCGGCCGCGAGCGCACCACCGTCGAAAACGCCTACCCGGGCGATGTCGTCGGTCTCGTCAACGCGACCGCACTCGCCCCCGGTCACACGCTCTTCAGCGACAAGAAGGTCGAGTTCCCGCCGATTCCGTCGTTCGCGCCCGAGCATTTCGCTGCCTTGCGAGTCGACAGCGCGGACAAGTACAAGAAGTTCCGACGGGCCGTCGAGCAGCTGGATTCCGAGGGCGTGGTGCAGGTGCTGCGCAACGACGTGCGCGGCGACGCCTCGCCGGTGCTGGCCGCGGTGGGACCGATGCAGTTCGAGGTCGTCACCGCTCGGATGAAGTCCGAGTTCGGCGTCGACTCCCGGTTGGAGCCGCTCGGGTATTCGGTGGCCCGCCGCACGGACGCCGCGTCCGCTACCGAGCTGGGGCGCCAGCGAGGAGTCGAAGTGTTCACCCGCACCGACGGGGCGCTTCTCGCCCTTGTCAGCGACAAATGGCGGCTTCAGTACATCGAGAAGGAAATGCCCGAGTTGACGCTCGAACCTCTCGTCGCCGCCGGCGAATAGAAGCGCCCGCGAGCAGGTAGGTACCTGCTCGTATTCCGAACCGATCCGGACCCCGCGTCCGGCGGTTTCTCATGCCGTAAACACGAAATGGCACCACAAAATACCCACATAAACAGGCATGGTGTTACTCTTCGATGGTCCGAACGGACTTCGAGTACGTTTCTCGATGTCGAAAAGGTTTCAGCGCATCCGACGTGGGGTTTGGTTATGACAAAGGGTTCCAGCTATCCGCTGGCAGGGATCAAGATCGGGCAGGTGCCAGCTCACCGGCTGAGTACACCCACCCCGAAATTGGCCTCCGACGAGGAAACGCCCGAGTCGAACTCGGCCACGCCGCCCACATCCGACCAGGAAGCCGACGCGGCCACCGAGCCGTCGGACACGGATTCCGACACGCGAAAGCAGGATGCACCGATGTCCGGAACGAAGTCCGAACCCGAAAGCACGACGCCGAAGCAGCCCACCCAGGATTCGAACGAGGTTGAAGTGACTACTAGCGATCAGATCTCCGAACACGGCCTACCGACAAATGGCCGCTCTACCCACGCATCCAGCGGCTCATCGGCCTCGACGAGCGCCGGCCGCAGCGGTGTACCGGACCGTCGTACCGCCATGGGTGTCGCGTCCGTGCGCATCGCAGGTCGCCTGACGCAGAACGAGCTCGGCAGCCGCACCGGTGACATCCGTACCCCCGATACCTCCGTGGGCCCCGATGAGCTTCTTCAGCTCCTCGGCGAGTACCTCGTCTCGGGTGGACTGCAGAACCCCGAAATCCACGTTCGCTCCAACGGGCAGACCATCGTCCTGGATCTGCTCAACCCCGCCAAGGGTTACCGCTGATCTTCTGCCAACACCGGCTTCGCTACCCATGTGCGGGTGGCGAGGCCGGCTGCAGGCTTACTCCCGTTCGACCAGCTTCGTCGGTTTCGCACCCTCGGGGATATCGGACGGGCCACACGGGCGCTCTTCTGCTGTGAACCACCCGTGGTAGTGGAAGAGCGTGCCGAGGATCGGGCTGGTGACGTCGATTCGGATTCGGTGGCGCTGCTGTTCCTCGTCCCACCATTCGCGTGCCGTGGTCAGTGCGGACGCAATCTGAGGTATCCGCACGCCCAGCACTCGGGGCGCACCACTCTCCAGTAGCAATACCCCGTCGGGTTCGACGCTGCACCGCGTCTGCACAACCATGTCCGAGTGGTACCCGAGGTAATCCAGCGCCACGTCGCTCGCCGGAGCGGAGCGACCGGATGTTCGCGCAGGCGTGACCATCACCGAGTTCATACCCTGGGCCTTACCGACGAACGAAAACCGTCGAACGAAGGACAGAGTTTCGCGTCCGATGTCGTCGACGTAGGCGTAGTTGGCGACCGTGAACGGCACATCGGTGGCTTTGCCGGCCGGGAACAAGCCGCGTCTGCCACCGAGCCACAGAACGGGCGGCGGCACCAGCGCGGAGTGGGTCATCTCCTCCATCACGCCGACACCAAACTGGCATGCGCTGTCGGCGGAGGACAACCCGAAGCGCCACTGCACTTTCGGGTGCAGATCCTCGAACGCCGGGCCCAACGCAGCCCGCACCACCGAGGTCATTGCGCGCAACCCATCTCGGCATACATCCGGGGTGTACACGGCGTAATCATGAAGCCGGTAATACCCCGGGCGCGTTCCCTGTCAAACCCCGCTCGCTCTCCCTCATTCCAACTCTGCGGCGAGTTCCATCCACCGCTCCTCGGCGACGTCCTTGTCCGCGAGAACCTTCTTCAGCTCGGTATCGAGCTCGACCAACTTGCTCGTCTCGGTCGCGGCCTCCGCGAGTTCGGCGTGCAACGCGATCTCGCGGTCCGAGAGCCGCACGACGAGCTTCTCGAGCTTGCTCAGTTCCTTGCGCGCGGCCCGCTCCGACGCCGCGTCCTTGACGGCCTTCCTGGTGGTACCGCCGGTGGTGAGCGAGTCCGGAGTCGCTTCCGCTGCGATCACTGCACGACGCCGGAGGTATTCCTCGATGCCGCCCGGCAAGTTGGTGAGCTTGCCGTCGCCGAACAGTGCCCACGTCGAGTCACAGATGCGTTCGATCAGGTACCTGTCGTGACTGATGACGACGAGGGTGCCTGCCCAGCTGTCGAGCAGATCCTCGAGCTGCTGCAGGGTGTCGATGTCGAGATCGTTGGTCGGCTCGTCGAGCAACAGCACGTTCGGCTCGGCCATGAGCACGCGAGTGAGCTGCAGCCGGCGCCGCTCGCCACCGGAAAGGTCACCGACAGGCGTGCGCTGACGGGCCGGGGTGAACCCGAGACGCTCGGCGAGCTGGCCTGCTGAGACCTCCTTGTCCCCCAGGGTGATGCGCTCGGCGACCTCCTTGACGGCGTCGAGCACCCGCAGTTTCTTCGGCAGATCGTCCAGTTCCTGCTTGAGCCACCCGATCTTGACGGTCTGGCCCTGGATTCGTTTGCCCGTTGCCGGCTCGAGTTCGCCGGCCAACGTGCGCAGCAGCGTCGTCTTGCCGGATCCGTTGACGCCCACCAGACCCACTCGTTCACCGGGGGCCAGCCGCCATGTGAAGTCCTTGACGAGCTCACGGCCGTCCGGGGTTTCGAGCCGGACGTCCTCGAGTTCGATGACGATCCGGCCGAGCCTGCGCTGAGCGAACGAGGCGAGTGCGACGGAATCGCGCGGGGCGGGCACGTCGGCGATGAGCGCCTCGGCGGCTTCGATGCGGTACTTCGGTTTGGATGTCCGGGCAGGTGCGCCGCGGCGCAGCCACGCCAACTCCTTGCGCGCCAGGTTCCGTCGGCGTTCCTCGGATGCGTCGGCCTGGCGGGAGCGTTCGGCGCGCGCGAAGATCCAGTCGTTGTAGCCGCCCTCGTAGGTCTCGACGCCGCCGCCGACGACCTCCCAGGTCTGGTTGGCGACAGTGTCGAGGAACCAGCGATCGTGAGTGACGACGACGAGCGCGCTGCGACGACCGACGAGGTGCGCAGCGAGCCACTGCACACCTTCGACGTCGAGGTGGTTGGTCGGCTCGTCCAGCACGAGCAGGTCGAGATCTTGTACCAGCGCAGCGGCCAGGGCGACGCGGCGTCGCTCACCGCCCGAAAGGTTGTCGATGGGGGCGTCGAGACCAGAGCTTCCGGCCGGGCCGAGATCGGCGATGCCGATGCCGGTCAGGATGTTGCGCACCCGTGAGTCACCGGCCCACTCGTGCTCGGCCATGCCCAGCGGATCGAGCACGACCTGTCCGACGGTCGATCCGGGTGGCAGTACGCCGCGCTGCGTCACCACGGCCATCCGCAGGCCACTGACGCGGCTCACCCGTCCCGAGTCCGGAGGTTCGATGCCGGCCAGCACCTCGAGGGTGGTGGTCTTGCCGCCGCCGTTGAGACCGACCATGCCGATCCGCTCGCCCTCCTGAACACCGAGGGACACACCGTCGAGCAGCGGTTTGACGCCGAAGGACTTGGAGACGTTTTCGAGATTGACGAGATTGACCATCAGGTGAAACCAATCGATTCGTTAGTGATCACGCGAGCACCCGGAACGGGGCCGCTCGCAACACGCACGGTGCGGCAGACGCCGGCACCGGACAATTCCGCACCGACCGCCACCGCGGTGCCGGCGTCGGCGCAGAGAAAAGCACAGGTCGGACCGGAACCGGACACGATTCCGGCGAGCGCACCGGCCGTGACTCCGGCCCGCAGCGTCCGGCGCAATTGCGGTAGCAACGATACCGCCGCAACTTGCAGGTCGTTTCCGAGCAGGGGCGCGAGCGTGTGCGCGTCGCCGCTGACGAGCGCATGCATGAGAGCCTCGGGGTCACCGAGTCGCGGCGGATTTCCTTTGGCCCGGAGTTCGTCGAGTTCGGCGAACACCGCGGGTGTCTGCAGTCCGCCCTTCGCGAGCGCCAGGACCCAGTGAAAGCTGTTGCGGGAGAGGACCGGAAGTAGCTTCTCGCCGCGTCCTGTGCCCACCGCAGTGCCGCCGTGCAGCACGAACGGGACATCGCTGCCCAGTTGTGCCGCCAGGTCGGTCAGCTCGGTTCGAGATAGTTCCAGATGCCACAGCGCGTCGAGGGCTACGAGCGTCGCTGCGGCATCGGAGCTGCCGCCCGCCATGCCGCCCGCCACTGGAATGCCCTTGTCGACGGTGATGTCGACGAGTGGTTCGCGGCCGACTGCCTCGGCGAGAAGCACCGCGGCCTTCCACACGAGATTGCGCTCGTCGGTGGGAACGGACTTCGCGTCCGCACCCGTGACGATGACCCGCAGGGCCTGCGAGGGCACCACCGATATCCGGTCCGACAAAGACAACGCCTGAAAGACCGTCGTGAGTTCGTGATAGCCGTCCTCGCGGAGGTCACCGACCGACAGGTGCAGGTTGACCTTCGACGGTGCCCTGACTACGACGGGGCTGTGGACGACTGAGAGCACGAGAGTCAACAGTAGTGGAAATGGTGAACCACGCTGATCGCGGACGACAACTGTCCGCAATTCTTGCGATCATCGATCCATGAGGGAAACGTCGGCACGACTGCTCAAGCTGCTCTCCCTGCTCCAGACACGCCGAGACTGGGCCGGAGCGGACCTGGCCGAGCGCCTGAACGTCACACCGCGGACAGTCCGGCGCGACGTCGACAAGCTCCGGGAGATCGGCTACCCGGTCAACGCGACGGCAGGTGTCGGCGGTGGCTACCAGCTCGGGCCCGGCGCGGAGATGCCGCCATTGCTGCTCGACGACGAAGAGACCCTCGCGGTGGCGTTCGGGTTGCAGTCCGCAGCGGGAGGGGCCGTCGCAGGCATCGGCGAAGCGTCGTTGCGGGCGCTGACGAAGCTCAGGCAGGTGATGCCCTCACGCATCCGGCATCGGCTCGACGCCCTCCGAATCGACGTCGTCGACCGCCCAGCCCGTTCCGCCGTGGACGCGGGCATCCTGTCCGTCGTCGCGGGGGTCTGTCACAACCGCGAGCGGCTCCGTTTCGACTACCGCTCCCACGACGGCACCGAGACGCGGCGCGAGGTGGAGCCGTACAGCCTCGTCCGCTCCGGAGCGCGGTGGTACTTGCTCGGATGGGATCTGCTGCGTCAGGACTGGCGATCCTTCCGCGTCGACCGGTTGACCCCGAAGGTCCCCACCGGTCCACGTTTCACCCCGCGCGCGCTACCCGAGGGCGGGGCAGCGGCCTTCGTCGCGGCTGGGCTGGCCCGACCCTTCACCCAGGTGCAGGCGAGCATTGCCCTGCAGGCGCCGATCGAGACCATCGCACCGATGATCGACGAGCGTTGGGGCACAATCGAATCCGGACCCGACCAGACGTGCACCGTCACCCTGTCCGGCGACTCGCTGGAGTCCATAGCGCACTGGCTCGGCGCATTCGACACCGACTTCACCATCCTCGGTCCGCCCGAGCTCGAAGCGGAATGCATGCGGGTGGCCGAACGACACACCTTCCTCAGCGAGCGCTACCGCGCGAGTGTGCGTCCGCCTTCGTGAGCCCCCCTTTCGGCAGCCCCCTTTCGGCATGAATGGACCACTACAACTGTCTAACCGTTGCGATGGCCCATTCATGCCGAAAAGCAGGGGTGCCAAATCAGGCCTGCGTACCGGCCAGCCTGACGAAAGCTGCGGCATCGAGGGTTTCCCCGCGCGCCGAGGGGTCGATGCCGGCTTCGCGGAGGCGGCGCTCGGCGATCACGGGCGAACCCGCCCAGCCGCTCAAGGCGGCGCGCAGTGTCTTGCGGCGCTGCGCGAAAGCAGCGTCGACGACGGCGAAGACGGCGCGCCGATGCTTGTCGTCCATGGACCACGGGGGTTCGGGATAGCGGTCGAGACGAACGAGACCCGATTCGACCTTCGGCACCGGCCAGAACACCGACCGGCCGACGGAACCGGCGCGCTTGACCGTCCCGAAGAATCCCGCTTTCACGCTCGGTATGCCGTAGACCTTGCTGCCCGGGTCGGCTGCGAGCCGGTCGGCGACCTCGGCCTGGACCATGACGAGCGCTGTCCGCAGCGAGGGCAGCTCGGAGAACAGGTGAATGAGTACGGGCACGGCGACGTTGTAGGGGAGGTTCGCCACCAGCGCCGACGGCGCACCCGGGATGTCCGATGCCTTCACGCGCAGCGCGTCGAATTCGACGACAGTGAGTTGTCCGGCCCGCGACGGGGCGCGCTCGGCTGCCGTCTGCGGTAGCCGCCCGGCGAGCTTGGGATCGATCTCGACGGCGATCACGGCGTCGGCGACATCGAGAAGCGCCAGCGTCAGCGATCCGAGACCGGGGCCGACCTCGAGGACGGTGTCCGCTCCCCCGACCCCCGCGGACGCGACGATGCGTCGCACGGTGTTGGCGTCGTGCACAAAGTTCTGTCCGAGTTGTTTGGTGGGGCGAACGTCCAACTCGGCGGCGAGGGATCGCACCTCCGCGGGCCCGAGCAGCGCCACGGGTTGCCTCACATCTTCCTGCACTGTGGAAACTCTACGCACCCGTCATCGGAGGCCCAGGCGAGACGTGCACGAGGGCCATGCGCCCCATCCCTGCGACCGCTGAGTCACGGTCGCGATGGCGATCTGCTCTTCGCGTGTTGCCAGATCGGCACGGGGTGCGTACTTCAACCCGCCCTGACGCTCCCAGGTGTTCTGGTCGAACTGGACGCCGCCGTAGTAACCGTTTCCGGTGTTGATCGCCCAGTTGCCAGTTGCCTCGCACTGAGCCAACGCGTCCCAGATCGCGCCGTTCTCGACGGGGGGAACTTCGGTGCCGGGCTTGGCGCCGACACGCACGACCTGCGGCTGGGCCGGCACCTTGACGACCTCGTCGACCTTCTCGCGACCGACTTCCTCGCCGTTGACGAGGTTGACTTCCCAGGTGATGTCGGAGATGCCGGGCGCGCCCGGGTTTTCGACGACGGTCCGACTCACGTTCATCGTCGGGTCCTCGATGCGCTCCGCAGGCGGGGTGACGTCGGTGGTCTCGGTTCGCGTCTCGGTGCGGTTGCGGGTAACGATGATCTCGGCGCCGTCGGTGACGGTCTCGTCCGGGCCGGGCGTGACGGTATCGGCCTGCTCGAGCGGCGTGCCGGCCTCTTCGAGGAACTCGGCGACGGTCGGCGCAGCCAGCGTCACCGGCGCGGCCGGTGCTGCCCCGTCGACGAGGGTGACCTGCTTGGGCAGTGCCACTTCGAGGTCGGTTCCCTCGAGGGGCAGGCGCTCACCGCGCGAGGCCGAGACGTGCACGTCATCAGCGAGATCCATTTGCTGCAGTGCTTCGTCGACGGTCAGTGCCGTCGTCCAGATCTGCTCGGGTTCTCCGTCGATGGTGACGGTCAGTTCGCGTGCTCGCCGCAGGACGACGGTCTCGCCGTCCGAGATGGACGAGTCCGGCCCCGGTGCGACGAGGTCCTTCTCGTCCGGTTCGAAGCCCGCTGCCGAGAGCGCTCCGCTGACGTCGGTGCTCATGGTGCTGAGTGTGATCAATTCACCGTCGACGTCGATGGTCACGGTTTTGTGACGAGCTACGGCGGTGGCGCCCCCGACGATCAGCGTTGCCAACAGAGCGGCGACAACGAAGTACAGCGTCATCGACCTGGCGTTGTTTAGGCGAGCAAGACTGGTCAAGTTGCAATCCCTGGATTGTGGAGCGTTACCTTTTCGTGCGGCAAGCCCGTCGGGCGGGTCACGGTACGGTAACGAATCGGTGCACATCTCGCAACTCTGCACCGTTGAGTAACAGTCACACGCCCAGCGAATAGACCCGTTCGGCATTGGCGGTGACGTGCGCGGCGAGCTCCACTGGATCCTGGCCGCGGATCTCGGCGAGCGCGCGTGCGGTGTAAGGGAGGCAGTACGACTCATTGGGTGCGCCCCGAAACGGATGCGGGGTCAAGAATGGCGCATCGGTCTCGACCAGCAGTTGGCCGTCGGGAATGAGCCTGGCGGCCTCTCGCAACGCATGCGCGTTCTTGAAACTGACGGTCCCGGACAGGCTGAGCACGTAACCGGCGTCGATGCACGCGGTTGCCATCTCCGGCCCGGACGAGAAGCAGTGGAAGATGACGGACTCCGGGGCACCCTCTTCGGACAGCACCTTCAACAGGTCCTCGTCGGCCTCGCGATTGTGGATCATCAGCGTTTTTCCGAGCCGTTTGGCGAGGTCGATGTGCCAGCGGAAACCGCCCTGCTGCTCCCGGGCCGTCGCGCAGCCCTCGAGCTTGCCGGGCCAGTAGTAATCGAGTCCCGTTTCGCCGACCGCCACGACGCGCTCGTCGGCAGAGAGTCGCTCGATCTCGGCTTTCACGTCCTCGTCCAGAACGTTCGCCCGGGTCGGGTGAATCGCGGTGGCGGCCCACACCCGCGCATCCCAGTGAGCGGCGTCGACGGCGAAACGCGCGGCCTCGAGATCGTCGGCGACGGTCACCACCCGTGAAACGCCGACGGACTCCGCCCGGTCGAGGATGGCGGCCACGGACGCGGCGTCGACGGCGCCACATGCGTCGAGATGGGTGTGCGCATCGACGAGCCTGTCGAGACGTTCGGGCAATGGCGGTGCGGGGCGGTCTTTGCTCACGCCGATAGAGTAGGCGCACCATGACTGCGCCAGCTGATGCCTCACGGCCCTCCTTCTATGTCACCACAGCCATCGCGTACCCGAACGGTGCCCCGCACATCGGCCACGCCTACGAGTACATCGCGACGGACGTCATCGCCCGATTCAAGCGACTCGACGGGTTCGACGTCATGTTCCTCACCGGGACGGACGAGCACGGCCTGAAGATGCAGCAGACGGCCGTCAAAGAGGGCATCGACGTCCGCGACCTGGCTGCGCGCAACTCAGACGCTTTCGAGGGACTGCAGAAGGCCCTCGGGATCTCGTACGACCGTTTCATCCGGACCACCGATGCCGACCACCTCGAATCCAGCAAGGCGATCTGGACCAAGATGGTCGAGCGAGGCGACATCTACCTCGATACGTACTCCGGTTGGTACTCGGTGCGCGACGAGGCCTTCTACACCGAGGGCGAGACGACGCAGGCCGAGGACGGTACCCGCGTCGCCACCGAGACGCAGACGCCGGTGGAATGGACCGAGGAGTCCACGTACTTCTTCCGCCTCTCCGCCTACCAGGACAAGCTGCTCGAGCTGTACGAGTCCAACCCGGATTTCATCGCACCGAACACGCGCCGCAACGAGATCGTCAACTTCGTCAAGAGCGGCCTCAAGGACCTCTCCATCTCGCGAACCACATTCGACTGGGGCGTCGAGGTACCGGGCGATCCCGACCACGTGATGTACGTATGGGTCGACGCGCTGACCAACTACCTCACCGGCGTCGGGTACCCCAACACCGAGTCGGAGACGTTCGAGAAGTACTGGCCCGCCGACCTGCACATCATCGGCAAGGACATCACCCGCTTCCACACGGTGTTCTGGCCGTCGTTCCTGATGTCCGCGGGCGTCGAACTGCCCAAACGCGTTTTCGTACACGGATTCCTGAACAACAAGGGCGAGAAGATGTCGAAGTCGGTCGGCAACGTCGTCGATCCGTTCACACTCGTCGACGAGTTCGGCCTCGACTCGCTCCGATTCTTCCTGCTACGTGAGGTGTCCTTCGGCCAGGACGGCAGCTACAGCGCCGAGGCCATCGTCACCCGCATGAACGCCGACCTGTCCAACGAACTCGGCAACCTCGCGCAACGCTCGCTGACCATGGTCGCCAAGAACCTGGACGGGAAGGTCCCGACGCCCGGCGCGTTCACCGCCGAAGACGAAGCCCTACTCGCCCGCGCCGACGCGTTGCTCGGCATCTGCCGCCGCGAGTTCGACGTCCAGGCCCTGCACTCGGCGGTCGAAGCGATCTGGTCGGTGCTCGGTGAGACCAACCGCTACTTCTCGCAGCAGGAACCGTGGGTGCTGCGCAAGACCGATCCGGATCGCATGGCCACTGTGCTGTACGTGACGCTCGAGGTGCTGCGCATCGTCGGGATCCTGGTTCAGCCGGTGATGCCCACTGCTGCCGCTCGTATCCTCGAGCTGCTCGGCGATCCGGCGCGTGAGTTCACAGACATCACGGCGCGCATCGTTCCCGGCGAGGCTCTGCCCACTCCGTCGCCCGTGTTTCCCAAGTACGAGGCCAAGTAGGCGCTACGCGCATGTGAGTGAAAATACGCTGCGAACCTGGGTCACTCCGCAGGCTGCGCTCCCGCCTGCTATGTATTTTCACTCACATGCGACGACGTCGCCTTCTCCAACTCCTCGAGCGCGTTCTCGAGGTGCGTCAGGATTCGCTGCAGGTGCGGGACGCTGCGGCGGCAACCGATGAGACCGAAATTGAGTGAGTCACCGTTGCTTGCGACGGTGATGTTGAGGGCCATGCCGTCGGCCACGATGGACGCGGGATAGATTCCGTCGAGTTTGCCACCGTTCCAGTACAGGTCTTCCTTCCTGCCGGGGACGTTGGAGATGATGACGTTGAACGGCGGCGGGGTGTTGGCCACGAAGCCGGGCACGGGCGCAAAGAGCAGGGGCAACAATGCGACAGCTCCGAAGGCCAGCGATTCGAGAGTGTTGAACTCTCGCATCATCTCCTTGCCCCGCGAAGACGAGTCGGTGATGCGCTGCAGCCGGGCCAGGGGGTCGGCCTCGTCCGTGCCCAGGTTGCACAGGATCGCCGAGACGGAGTTGCCCGACTCCTTGTCCTCCCCCGGCTTGCGGAGAGAGACCGGAACCATCGCGACGAGCGGGGCGTCGGGAAGCGCTTCCTGATCGATGAGGTAGCTGCGGAGGGCACCGGAGCACATGGCGAGCACGATGTCGTTCAGTTTGACGTCATATGTCTTCGCTACCGCGGACATCCGGCTGATGGACCAGCTTTCGGCCGCGAACCGCCGCGCACCCCCGATGGGCACGTTGAACATCGTCCGAGGGGCCCGCAGCGGCAACTGCGCGCCCTCGTGGCGTAGCGCGCGCACGCTCAGTCGCGTCACGGCAGGCACGAAGTCCACGACGTCACCGGCGAGTTTGCGGCCGAACGACAACCCGCCGGTGATCTTCGCCAGCGTCGACGATGCCTCCGGACGTTTCTTGTCATGAAAAAGTGACGGATCCCAGGTGGCGACGCCGTTTCGATCGTCGGGATCGGTGGTGAAGGTGTTCAGCATGAGCTTGAGCGCGGAAACGCCGTCGACGAGCGAGTGATGCACCTTGGTGTAGACGGCGATGCGCCCGTCGGCGAGACCCTCGATGATCTGCAGCTCCCACATCGGCCGGTATCGGTCGAGTGGGGTGCCATGGTTGAGCGAAATGAACTGGAACAGTTCACGAATGCGTCCGGGTGCGGGCAGTACGACCCGGCGCACGTGGTACTCGAAGTCGATCTCGGGTTCACGGGACCAGGCGAGGCTGCCCATGACATTGACAGGTCGTCCCGGTCGTTTCCGGAACAGCTCGTGCACGTTCTCCGAGGTGAATTTCTTGTGGATCAGCTCCGCGAACTCGTGCGGATCGCCCGGCGGCACGAATAATTGCAGGCCGCCGACATGCATTGGGTGCTCTCTGGATTCGGCGATCAAGAACATGGATTCGGTAACGGGCATGAGCGCCATGAGCGATAAACTTTCTGCCTGGATTTGATCACAGTGTGACATCGAAGTGACATCGAACACGACCATACGTTCAAGCAACCCGAATCACGGGCTAATGTCCAGGTACTAGGAGTTCCAAGTACCAGGATTGGAGGCGAGGGCGATGAATCCCGTGCTTACCGCACTGAAGCGTCCGCAGCCAGCGCCGAGAAGCGTCTCGACCAGGCTCGACATGGCCGGAAGCAGCCTGCAGTCTCGCGCGCTGGCAACGTATCTACAGTTCACGGTCCGCCCGTTTCTGTCGGTATGGGCCAAAGCCCCCAATCTTCCCTGGCCGATGAGTGTCGTCGACTACGCCGGAATGCTCATGCCACCGCTCAAAGGCACCGATACCCGCAGTGTGATGCTGGCGGAATGCGAGGCCGAGTGGATTCGCGCGGAAGGCGTCGGCAACGAACGCGTCGTGCTCTACCTGCACGGCGGCGCTTTCGTCTGCTGCGGCCTCAACACCCACCGACGGTTGACATCGCGGGTCTCCCAGAGCGTCGACGCACCGGTCCTCTCGGTCGACTACCGGATGATGCCACGCAATCCCATCTCTCATGCGGTGGAAGACGGTGTCGACGGCTACCGGTTCCTCCTCGACTCGGGTTACCGCCCCGATCAGATCTTCATCGCCGGTGACTCGGCGGGCGGATACCTCTCGTTCATGGTGGCGCTGACGCTGCGAGATCTCGGCCTGCCCACGCCGGCCGGCATCTTCACCATGTCACCGCTGACCGATATGGACCCGACAGGCAAGATCGAGCACGCGAACGCGTCGAAGTGCGCGGTGTTCCCTTCCGGTGCCGTGCCCGCGCTGACGGTGCTCGCCGACCGCGTCGAGGCGCGAATCGTCGTCGACGGCCATCGGGGACCGCGGGTTTCGCCCGTCGACGCCGACCTCACCGGCCTTCCGCCCGTGCTCATCCAGGCCGGGTCGACCGAAATCGTCCTCGCCGACGCCGAACTGATGATCGAACGTCTCGAAGCGGCCGGGGTCCACTGCGAATTGCAGGTATGGGAAGACCAGGTCCACGTGTTCCAAGCCGCGGATTTTGTTCCCGAATCACATCACGCACTACGGGAAATCGGTGCTTTCGTGCGTAGTCACAGCGCGTTACCGAACGTAACAGGCACTGCCTGAGATACCTTGACGAACATGGCTGTTACAGGAAACAAAGAGGTCGTCATCGAAGCCGACCCCGCCGCAGTTCTCGACGTTCTCTCCGATGTGGAAGCGCTGCCGTCATGGTCGCCCGTTCACAAAAAGGTCGAAATCGTCGACCGAACCGAGGACGGAAAACCGTACCGGGTGAAGATGGCTGTGTCGATCCTCGGCATCAACGACGATCAGGTCGTCGAATACACATGGTCCGATACCAAGGTCACCTGGGACCTCGTGGAAAGCTCGCAGCAGAAGGCCCAGCACGGCGAGTACACGCTGACCGCAACGGACAAGGGCACACACGTCGACTTCTCGTTGACCGTCGACCCGAAGATCCCGGTGCCCGGATTCCTCGTCAAGAGGGGGACCAAGACCATCCTCGAAGCCGCCACCGAGGGGCTACGTCAACAGGTCGTCGGCTGACCGGTCATTCCGCAGGCTCCACTCGGGCCAACAGGACGGCCTCGTAGAGCTCGCGCTTGCTGACACCGCCGACAGCCAGCTGGACACAGGCGTCCTTCAACCGCATGCCCGACGCCACCAGCTCCTCGACGTCGTCGACGAGATCCTCCGGTTCCGAGGCGACGGGCTGCGCCCCGGCGAGAACGACGGTGATCTCTCCGCGGACGCCGCCGGTGGCCCACGCGGCCAGTTCGCCGAGGGTTCCCCGCTTGACCTCCTCGTAGGTCTTGGTGAGCTCTCGGCACACTGCCGCCCTGCGGTCGCCGCCGAGCACCGTCACCGCGTCGTCGAGGCTGGCTGCGAGACGGTGCGGGGCCTCGAAGAAGACGCAGGCACGCGGCTCGGTCTTCAAGGATTCGAAGAATGTCATTCGCTGCCCCTGCTTGCGCGGCGGGAAGCCGTCGAAGCAGAACCGCTCCACCGGCAGACCGGACAGTGCCAGCGCAGTGGTCACCGCGGATGGACCGGGCAGGCACGTGACGGGGAGGTCGTGCTCGACGCAGGCTGCGACCAACCGGTAGCCGGGATCGCTCACCGACGGCATCCCTGCGTCGGTGACGAGTAGGACGGTCTTGCCCTCGCGTACGGCGTCGACCAGGCCGGGTAGGCGTGCAGTCTCCACCTGGTCGTAGAAGCTGACGACCTTTCCCGTGATCACCACCCCGAGTCCCGACGCGAGATGCTTGGTGCGCCGGGTGTCTTCGGCGGCGACGACGTCGGCCGTGGCCAGTGCGTCGCGCAGGCGTTGGGACGCATCACCCACGTCGCCCATGGGTGTAGCGGCAAGGATCAGCATGCTCCCATCGTCTCTCACTCGGCGCCGACGCCTACGATCGGCATGTGGCCATGTTGACCGAGCGGTTTGTAGTCAGTCCCGGTCCCACGTCCCCTGCAGCCGATTACTACCGGGACCACGACCGACTCCGGGGTTGGATCGTCACCCTCGTCATCACGGTGATCGCTGCGGTCACTCGATTCGCGATGCTGCGATACCCGACGGACGCCGGTACACCCGTCTTCGACGAGAAGCACTACGCGCCGCAGGGCTGGCAGGTGCTGACCGGCGGTGGCGTCGAGGACAACCCGGGCTACGGGCTCGTGGTGCATCCGCCCGTCGGCAAGCAGTTGATCGCCGTCGGCGAGGCCCTGTTCGGCTACAACGGTTGGGGTTGGCGCTTCTCCTCTGCGTTGGCCGGAACGTTGCTGGTGCTCATCGTCGTGCGCATCGTCCGGCGCCTGGCACGATCTACCCTGGTCGGGGCAATCGCGGGCATTCTGCTGATCGTCGACGGCGTTACGTTCGTGTCCTCGCGGATCGGGATGCTCGATATCTTCCTGGCGTTCTTCGTCACCGCGGCTCTGGGCTGTCTGGTCGTCGACCGCGACGAGATGCGTCGGCGCTATGCGACGGTGCGCAGCGAGGGCCGCATGGCGGCGAGCCGCTTCGGGCCCCGAATGGGTGTGCGTTGGTGGCGCTTCGGCGCAGGTGTCCTGTTGGGCCTCGCGTGCGGGACCAAATGGTCCGGCCTGTATTTCATCGCATTCTTCGGGCTGCTGTCGGTGGCGTTCGATGTCGCGGCGCGCCGATCGAGCGGCGTCGAGCGCCCGTGGATCGGCACCGCGGTTCGCGACCTCGGTCCAGCGCTGTACGCGCTGGTCGTCATTCCGGTGGTCGTCTACCTGAGCACGTACACAGGCTGGTTCGCGAGCGAGACCGGAGTGGATCGACACGCCGTCGGCAACGAGATCGGCACCGGTGGGCCGTTCTCCTTCGTGCCGGCCGCGCTGCGGTCGCTGTGGTACTACAGCGGCAATGTGCTGACGTTCCACTCGAGCCTGACCAACTCGGCCGGCAACGTTCATCCGTGGGAGTCCAAGCCGTGGACGTGGCCGATGGGGCTGCGTCCGATGCTGTACTACTTCGCCGATGGCGGCACAGTCGAAGGCTGCTCGGCGAACACGTGTGTGAAGGCGATCATGCTGATCGGCACGCCCGCGATGTGGTGGCTCGCGGTGCCGATGCTGCTGTGGTCGCTGTGGATGGTGTTGGTTCGCCGCGACTGGCGATTCGCGGTGGTCCTCACCGGCTACGGCGCCGGCTTGCTGCCCTGGTTCCTCACCCTCGACCGGCAGATGTACTACTTCTACGCCGTGACGTTGGCGCCGTTCATGGTGATGGGTTTCGCGCTCGTTCTCGGCCAGACCATCGGCCGCGCGCAGGCGTCCGCCGAACGACGCGGCACCGGGTTCATGCTGGTGAGTCTCTACCTGGCACTCGTGATCGCGAATTTCGTGTATCTGTGGCCGATTCTGACGGCGATGCCGATCACGCCCGAGCTGTGGCAGCAGCAGCTGTGGCTCCCGAGTTGGCGGTAGGCGCTTCGCGCATGTGAGTGAAAATACATAGAGGGCTATGTATTTCCACGCACATGCGCCGAAGGCGCCTACATGCCGAAACTGGTCTTGCCGCCGAGGGCATTGTCGAGGCTGATGCGTCCGGCGCCGACGGCAGCCAGCACGAGCGCGCCGACGCCGAGCGCGACTACCAACTCGTATCCGCCTTCGCCGACGAAGACTCCGTTTTCGTAGTGCACGAAGACGAATGCTCCGAGCATGTTGAGGAACAGCAGAATCCCCACGATCGGGGTGAAGATGCCCAGGAGGAGGGCAGCTCCGCCGACCAGTTCGACGAAGGTCGCGAAGTACGCGGAGATCTCGGGGAGCGGTATCCCCATCCCCTCGAATCCGGCCTTGGTGGCATCGAGGCCGTTGGTGTCGAATTTCTGCCAACCGTGCGCGATGAATACGACGCCGAGGCCGATGCGGGCAACGAGCGTTGCGATGTCTCGGAAAATGGACGAGTTCATGTCAGATCCTTCGGGCGCGACGATGAGAACTCGCCAACCCTGACACGCCCGAGTTGAAGCGTCAACTCACCCTCGTATGGCCCTGCTCACGAAGTCGAGAATCTTGTCGTCGTCGAGGCCGAGCGCGCGGAGTTCGGCAACATACGCGGTCGCGGCTCGACCCGCGCTGTCCTCCGTCGGATCACCGCCCGAGGAGATGAACGTCCCGAGCCGTCCACGAGCCTCGATGACGCCCTGCGCCTCCAACTCCCGGTACGCCTTGGCCACCGTGTGCGGCGCTATGCCCAATTCCTCGGCCAGCCCGCGAACGGTGGGGATCTTGGTCTCGGCGATGAGCGCACCCGTGCGAACCTGCTCGAGAATGCCCGCACGCAGTTGCTCGTACAGGGGTGTCTTCGACGACGGGTCGACGTGTACTCGCATGATTCGAATCTAGACCGCTTCGATTGCATCCTCGATGCGCGTCTCACCGGACGTGAGCATCAAGGTCTTTCCTGCCGTGGACGGAGACTGCAGCAAAGCGGCGATGACGGCTGCAACGTCGGCGCGCGGCACCGTGCCACGCTCGAGCGGCGGCGCCGACAGTGCGATGTGCCCCGTGGGATCCTCGTCGGTGAGTCCGCCGGGCCGAAGGATCGTCCACTCGAGGTCGCTGCGGCGTTTCAGGTCCTCCTCGGCTGCGGTTTTCGCCTCGATGTAGGCCTTCCAGGTGTCACCGGCATCATCGGGGACGCGTTCACCGGCACCGAACGAGCTGATCTGCACGAACCGCTTCACTCCGGCCTTCTCGGCGGCGTCCGCGAGAAGCACCGCGGCACCGCGGTCGACGGTGTCCTTGCGTTCGATGCCACCCGACGGCCCCGCGCCAGCCGCGAACACGGCGGCATCGGCGTCGTTCATGAGCGCAGCAACGTCGTCCACCGAGGCCGTTTCCATATCGATCATCTCGGGCAGAGCACCCAACGCGGTGACGGCAGAGATGTGGTCGGGATTGCGTATCAGCGCCACCGCCCGATCACCGTGCGCAGTAAGCACCTGGATGAGGTGCTGCGCGATTTTTCCGTGTCCTCCGGCAATTACTACTCGACGATCAGTCATGTCGATCGCCTACCCAGCGAGCATCGTCGACAAACTCGCCGCGCCAGGGCGCGTCAAGGCACCAGTGAATCTCGCGATACCGGGCACGACATACATCTCGGACCGCCGCGGCCCGATCCGAGTTCGGAACCACTGATCCGCAGCACCTCGATTCCCGACGCCTCGAGCCGGGCGTTGGTCTCGACGTTGCGCTCGTAGGCGACGACGACGCCGGGCGCCAGCGCTAGCGTGTTGTTTCCGTCGTCCCACTGCTCCCGTTCGGCGGTGACATGGTCGAGGCCGGTGTCGATGACCCGGAGTTTGCCGATACCCATCGCGTCTGCTGCGGCGGTGAGGAACGGATCGGCTCCGCGGATGGACACACCGTCGTCCTCGCTGCGAATCGTGAACGCGGACAATGTGTGTTGGATCGCCGGGTACATCACGACGGCGTCGACGTCGACCATCGTGCAGACTGTGTCGAGGTGCATCGATGCTCGCTCCTGCGCGATCGGAACCACGAGTACGGTGTGGGCGAGTTTGTCCTCGAACAGGCTGCGCGCCAGGGCCTCCGCGCCGGCCGGTGTGGTCCGCTCCCCGACCCCGACCGCAACGACTCCTGGCGAAAGCAGCAACACGTCGCCGCCTTCGACCGGAGCCGTCCTCGACTCGTATGCGCGTCGCACTCCCAGAAACCTGGGGTGAAAGGCGTAGATGAGATCGGTGAGCGTGGTTTCCCGCAGCCGAGCGGGAAGCGCCAGCGATGTGATCGCGACACGGTTTCCGATCCAGAACGACGAGTCGCGGGTGAAGAGCAGGTTCGGCAGCGGGTCGATGACGAAGTCTGCGCCGTGGTGCATTCGGCGTACCAGCGACGCACCACTGAGTTCGGGTTCACCGCTTTCGGCGGCGAGAAGCTCGTCGAACGTCATTCCTGCCATCAGAATCGAGGCCAATGCGTCGGCAGGCACGCCGCGCAGGTGGGTGGTGAGATCGCGGGCGAGTGCCCGGCCCAGGCGACGCTCGTTGACGGCCGCCGAGATCCCCTGCATGCGAGCGGCCCCGCTCACCGTCATCGCTTCGGTGAGCAGATCGCCGAGCAGCAATACCTCGACACCGCGGCCACGCAGCAACTCGGCGAAGGTGTCGTGCTCCTCCTGCGCCCTGTCCACCCACGGCACACCGTCGAAGAGAAGTTGGTCGTTGTTGCGCGGCGTCAGACGCCGAAGCTCGTCGCCGGGGCGGTGCAACATCACCGTGCGAAGTGTGCCGACCTCCGAGTCAGCGCCGAGTTCTGCAGTCATCCCGATACGGTAACGCCCCGACCGGTCGTTCTGCAGGGTCGAGGGCGATCACTCGGCGACGAACATCGGTCTGCCTGCCACCGGGTCGGTGATGATCCGAGCGCGGACCCCGAAGACGTGCTCGAGCAGGTGCGCTGTGACGACTTCTGCTGGATGGCCGTCGGCGACGATCGCGCCATCACGCAGAGCCACGATCCGATCACTGTAGCGCGCAGCCTGATTGAGGTCGTGGAGCACCATCACCACCGTCTTCCCGTGCGTCCGAACCAGGTCGACGACCAATTCCAGCAAATCGATCTGATGACGGACATCGAGATAAGTCGTCGGCTCGTCCAGCAGCAGAATCTCTGTCTCCTGCGCCAATGCCATTGCAATCCAAGCGCGTTGACGCTCGCCGCCCGAGAGTGAATCGAGTTTTCTCTCCGCGAAGGTTTCGATTCCGGTCAGCGACATCGCCCGCTGCATCGCCTCGTCGTCGCACCGCCGCAGCATCGACAGGGCTCCGAGCCGAGGGTAACGACCCTGCTCGACGAGTTCGCGTACCCGCAGTCCCGGCGGTGCGACGGCGGTCTGAGGGAGGATCGCGAGGCGGCGAGCTATGTCGATCGACGATCGCTCACCGAGGGGGGTGCCGTCGAGCCGGACAACCCCGCAGCGGGGCCGCAGAACCCTGGCCAGCGCCATCAGCAGCGTCGACTTACCGGACCCGTTGGGTCCGACCAACGCGGTGACGGTTCCTCTTTCGACTGCGAAGTCGAGGTGTTCGGAGATCACCCGGTTGCGGTAGCCGAGCGACAGGTCGACGGTGTCGAGAATAGGTACAGCAATGCCCTCGGTCATCGTGCTTCCTTCCTGATCAACCAGATGAGATAGGGCGCACCGAGGAGAGCCGTCACCGCGCCCACGGGAAGTCCGGACACATTCGGACCGCTGCCCGGGAGATCGAGGGACACGCTGAACGCGAGCAGGTCGGCCGCCGACAGCAGCACGCTGCCCCCGATCATGCTGACGGGAATGAGGTCGCGATGGTCGCCGCCGACCACGGCCCGCGCAGCATGAGGTGCCATCAACCCGACGAACGCGACGGCACCGGCCGCGGTGATCGCCGTCGCCGCCGCAAGCACCGCAATGCCGAGCAGCAGCAGGCGCGTCCGATCGGGATGAATGCCCAGACCGGTCGCCGCGGTGTCGCCGAGCACGAGCACATTCGCGCGCGATGCGCATAATAGCCCCGCCGGAATCAGGAGAATTACCCAGGGCCACAATTGATTCCAGTCATCTTGGGTCCTGGCGTTGAGCGAGCCGATCAGCCATCTCAACACCACACCCATCGGCTGGGCATCGACGACGAGGAGCAGTGAGGTCACCGCGGCGAGAACGGCGCCGATGAGAATGCCCGCGACGGCAAGTGATCGACGCCCCAGTGCATACAGCGCGATTCCGGCGGCGGCGGCACCGAGCAGAGCCGCGATATGCGCGCCGTATTGCCCGGAGAAGAGCAGGATCGACACCACTACGCCCAATGCGGCACCGGAGCCCACGCCCGTGGTGGACGGTTCGGCCAATGGGTTTCGCATGACCGCCTGCAGGAGCACCCCGGACAGTGCCAGCAATGCGCCTGCTGCGAGTCCGACGAGTACGCGCGGCAACCTGTACTTCCAGACGATGATCTCGTGCGCCCGTATCTCGGAGGTGCCGGTCAGTACTCGTATCGCATCCGACGCCCCCAGCTCGCTGCGGCCCGAGACGACATGCGAGACGATCAACCCGGTGATGCACGCGAGGCCGAGCAGCACGATGAACCGCATCTTCACCGGGCATGGTCCTGCCTGCGTAGCGCGAGCAGCAGAGCGGGAACACCGATCAACGTGGTGGTGATTCCCACTGGAATCTCGATCGGGTAGAGCGCGATTCGAGACACCAGGTCCGCGCTGGCAAGGAGCAGTGCGCCGAGGATCGGCGTCAGCACGAACACCCGTCGTGAACTGGCCGTGCGCAGTATCCAGCGGGCGAGGTGCGGGGCCAGCAGCGCAACGTACGCGACCGGTCCGCATACCGATGCCACCGCTGCCGTGAGTACGGCCGCGCACACCAGGGCCATCACCCGGGTGGGGACCACGGAGATGCCGAGACCTGCAGCGACGTCGTCGCCGAGTGCGAGTGCAGCAACTCGATGCCGCAGGATCAATGCGACCGGGATGAACACGATCAGCCACGGCGTCACGACGCCCAGATGTGGCCAGCCTCGCTCGCTGAGGCTGCCGAGGAGGTAGCGGAATAGCAGCGGGAGATTTCCTTCGGTGCCGAGGCTGACGAGAGCGATGACCATTCCGGAGGCGAGTGCGCTGACGGCCGCACCGAGCAGCACCACCCGGGTGGGATCACTGGTGGGCCCGACGGCTGTGATCACCGCGGTGCCTGCGACAGCGGCACCGAACAGGGCGAGGTACGGGAGGGCTGCGAGGGGCGCCGGGATGGCGAGCACTGCCACGGCCGTCAGGGCGACGGCTGCGCCTGCGGAAACACCGAGGATCTCCGGTCCTGCAATTCTGTTTCGCAGCACATCCTGCATCAACGCGCCGGCCAGTCCGAGCGCGGCGCCACCGAGAAGACCGAGCAGGGCTCGCGGCAACCGCACCACCGCGACGTGGGTGTGCAGGGGATTCGACGCGTCCATGAGGGCTTGCACCGCATGTGCCGGGCCGACGGTCGGGTCGCCGAGGCACAGCGCGAGCGCAACGAGCCCAATGGCGGCGCAGATACCCAGGGCAAGCAGGCCTCTATCGCTAATGGTTATCATTTCGCATCACATCATTCTGCAAGGGAGATTCCATGCGCAAGTTGCTCGCTTCACCCCGACCCAGAGCGCTGGGCTTACTCGCCGTCGCGGCGTGTGTCCTGACAGCCTGCGGTGGTGGTGGGTCCGAACCCGACACCGACGCCGCCGCTACCACAGCCGATTCGGCGATCACCGTCACCGACGATCTCGGATCCGTAGTCACCTTGGATGCGCCCGCGGAGAGGATTGCGTGCCTGACACTCATCTGTGTCGATGCACTGAAAGAGGTCGGCATCACCCCGGTTGCATATCGGGAGGATCTCGCCCTCGATCCCCGCTACGCCGGTCCCGATGCAGAGATGCGCAAGATCACCGGCAGCTTCGGGGAGGAGAACGTGGAGGACATAGCTCTGTCGGAGCCTGATCTGGTCATCGGCCTCGGTGGAGTGCAGGACGGCCTACGAGGTGCCGTGGAGGAGGTCGCCCCGATGTACCTGGTCAACCCCGCCACCTGGCAGGACTCGGTCGAGTTCTTGCGTACCGTCGGCGAATTGACGGCCAGGCAAGCCGAGGCGAATGCCGCTGCCGAGGCCTTCACCGCAGAGGTCGAGGCAGCCGCTGAGCGACGAAGCGAGGTGACGACACTGTCGATGTACGGCGAACCGGGCAGCCTCGGGGTCGACTCCGTCGCCACTCCGGTCGGATCGCTGCTCGCGGAGGTCAGCAACTACCCGTGGCAGGCCGGGACCGACGCATTTGCCACGGTCTCGGTGGAGCAGATCGCTGCTGTCGATCCGGATGTAGTTTTTGCGCAGGCATTTTCGTCAGGATCCGACAGTGAGCCGTTGTCGGATCGACTGGCCTCCAATCCGCTCTGGGCCGGCATTTCGGCGGCGCAGAACGATCGAGTGATCGAGGTGGATGCGGGCGTGTGGGCAACGGGTCGCGGAACGGTCTCGTTGCGGATGGTCCTCGAGACGGTGATGGCGGAACTCGACAGGAACTGACTCCCTTATTGAAAATGATTGTCATGTGTCGTAGGGTTGCGTTGCTCGACTCGTTCGAGCAACACGAATCGGTTGCGCAGCAAACGGTTTCCCAACAGGAGAAGGAGCACCATGAACGACAACGATCTGTTCCGTTCGATTCAGGCACCCGTGTCACTCGCGACGCACTCCGCTGGCCACAGCAACGCCCTGGTGGAGAACCCCTTCGAGGACACCGAGAGCACCGAGGACTGATCCTGTCGGAGGCCTGCGCACGTGGTGCGCAGGCCTCCGCCCAGGGCGACATCATGCATCTCGCACCCAGAACCGAACTCTACGAATCCGATTCGAGCTTCGTACTCCGTACCGCCGACGACGAACACTTCGCACTGTCACTCGGCTGTGACGAGTTCGACGAGCTCGCAGCGGCATTGTCGAGCAACACGCCGCCGGAGTCCGACAGACCTCGCGCCGCACTGTCTGCCTTGATCGCCGCGGGGCATGTGTCGGTGGATGATTCGGTGGAGGCCATCTCGGTGGAAGGCAGTGGCCGATTGGCCTCGGCGCTGACCGGTCTCCTGACGCGCACCGGCTCTTCGCTACTGCCACCGGGAGAGTCCACCCGATCCATAGCCGTGAGTGATGACGAGGCCGAGACACTCACGCCTGGCGGGCACATCTCGTGCTTCCGCGACGGGAACCTGTCCGTCATCGTTCCCGACGGTGTGCAGTTGACCGATGTCCGAGCACGTCGCGCCGCATCGAGCCTGCATCGACGCCGCATCGAAGACGGTTACGCCCCGGTCCCCCATGGCCGACGGTTGTCCTCACCTGTCCACCCGATGTCCGTTGCGTCCGCTGAGTTCGTCGCTGCACAGGTGATGGCCGAGATGTTCTTCCCGACGGCGGCGCCGCATCGAGTGACGGCAATCGACTTGCGCACCCTGCGCGTGTCCTGTCATCCCGTTCTACCGATGCCGGAACCGCCGCGGTGACGCCGCAGGAGTGCACTGTCGGTGGGCTCCGCACCTTCGTGCATCGATCGAGGCGTCCACGGGCGGTGTTGTTCATTCGCACCCCCTACAACAGTGAAACGCATCTCGCCGAAGCCTCGCACTGGGCGCAACTCGGTTTCACCACCGTCGTGCAGGACGTTCGCGGCCGATACGGTAGCTCCGGAGCATTTCGTCCATATGATCTGGAGGGTGCCGACGGCATGGCCTCGATCGAGTGGATGACGCAGCAGCCGTGGTGGCCGGATGCGCCGAGGTTGGTTCTGTACGGTGCCTCGTACGGTGCTCACTGCGCCGTCGAGACTGCCGCGGCGGCAGAGCGATCCGAATTCGAGCAACTGATCGGCGTATCGGTCGTCGTCCCGGCTCTGGGAATGGGAGAGACTGCCAGAAACAAGGACGGGGCCTTCTATCTGGCTTCTCGGCACGGTTGGTGGGCCCAGCACGGTGACAGTGCCGTGTCGCAGCAGGAGTCGCGCGCGTCCGATGTGCTTCTGACACTTCCTGTCTCGGAGATCGGCGCAAAATCCGACCCGCCGATCACCTCGTGGCACACTGTTTTGTCTGCCCTCAGGTCGGATGAAGAACGATCGCGCACAGTGGCGCGAATGACGATTCCGCTGCTGGCACAGGGCGGGACCGCGGACTGGTTCGCGCAAGATACCGTCGACCTCTTCTCGTGGTGGGGCGGACCGTCGGCTCTGGCGCTTGGACCATGGGACCACGGAATGCGTGGATCCGGACGCGGCGAGCGCATGAGCTGTTGGCTCGACGACGTACTGGAGCGCCATCCATGGACCGGCGCTCGGTTGTACGGCGCGTCCGATGGCGCCGCACATCCCCTGGACGCATGGCCGACGGCGGTGGAGAAAACAACCCTGCCGGGCGGCAGCTTCGACGCAGATCCGCTGCAGCCCTTCCTTTCCTGCGATCTCGGGGCCGATGTCGGCTTCCTGCTGGGGCGTTCGGATTGCCTGGTACGGCCGGTGCCGTCGCGAGCGGGCGTCGTTGTCGGATCCCCCATGGTCAGAGTGGACACCGCCGAGAGCAACCGGCATTGGGGGGCAATGCTCGTCGTCCACCGACGGGACGGCCGGGCTGAACAGCTGGCGCAGGGCATGTCGCTCGACAACACAGTCCATCTCGGCCCGATATCCACACGCATTCACTATGGAGAGGAACTGTCGGTGATCGTCTCGGCCCACTCGTTCCCGCGTCATGCACGCGATCTACAGACCGGCGAGGACCATCTGCACGGCCGTCGCACGCAGGCCGTCCGTCGCACGGTGCGCGGCATCGTCGTGGAGATGCCCGCATGAGCACCCCTGTTCTGACTGCCGAGGACCTCGTCGATCCGTTGACCGGGGTTGTTCGAGCTCTGCATCCGGTGGAACGTGTCGACGGCATGCCGCGTCGGTACGTGGGCCTGACCGCGGAAATCGCCGACACCCGTGCTCACGGTAACTGGCCGTGCGATCTGGTCTCGCTCGGCACCACCTTCGCAGACGAGGACGGTGCGCGAATCGCAGCGATAGGCGAGGCAGTGGAACGGTACTGCGGAAACCATGTTCGAGAAGGACTTCGGTACGCCACGGCCGCGGAACTCCGGGCGACGAACGTGCGCCATTGGGGTCCGGACCATCTCGGGTTCTTCGCGCCATGGCAGCTGCAGTCCGAGGGCTTCCCCTTCGAACAGTTCACCGAGGACACACCGATCGCCTGGGTGGACGGTGTCGGCGCCGACGGGTCTCGCGTGGCGATTCCGGCGTCGTACGTGTACCTCAACTGGCGCACCGGAAGTCGAAAGCGTGATCCGTGGATTCACCATCTCAATTACGCGGGTATCGCGACCGGCCAGGGACTCGGCGATGCGGCGGCGCGCGGACTACTCGAACTCGTCGAACGGGATTCACTGTCGCTGTGGTGGCATCTCAATCTGCCCGCGCGAGGCATCGATCCGGCGTCGGTCCCCGGTCTCACCGACGATCTGGGCGATTCACGACTGCAGTGTCACCTTCTCGAACTCCCGTCGTACTTCGGGGTTCCGGTGGTAGCAGCAGTGATACGCGACCCCGAACTCGGGATTGTCGCAGGAGGGTTCTCCGCGAAACTCGACCCCGTCGCGACTGCGCGCAAAGCGGTTCTCGAAGCGATCCACAGCTGGGTCTTCACCCGGGGACTGCTCGACGCCGACGGGTGGGTGTTCGGGTCGATGCGCGCCGGCGTGCTGTCCTCGGGTCTGTATCTCGAGCATCGCGCCGATCGCACCTATCTCGACGCCGCTGGTCCGCGAAGCGAACATGTCCGAGATCTGGGTGCTCAGGCGCAGGTGTGGCTGGATCCGCGAGTTCAGGCGTCGTTGCTGCCACGGTTCACCGACCCGTCCGAGGTGGTGTCGATCGACGCTCTCCCACAGGGCACCTCCGAGGGTCTGCGGGCTGCTCTCTTCGCTGCCGGCCACGAGGTCGTCGTCTGCGATATCACCACCCCCGACGTTGCACTGACGCCGCTGCGGGTGGCGCGTGTGTGCGCCTCGGGTCTGATTCCCAACGCCCCGGCAGCTTTTCCATACTTCGGGTTGCCGCGGTGGCGGGAGATCGCCCGACGGTATGCGCCCAGCTGCGACCCGGCGGATCCGAGCACCTTGTTGCTGACACCACCACCGAGCCTGTGACGCCGTTTCGTCGCTTCGTTCTGGCACGCGCAATCGCCTGGATCGGCAACGCGATGTCCATCGTCGCGGTGCCGATGCTCGTCTACCAGCTCACCGGTTCACCGCTGTTGTCCGGCGTCGCGTTTGCGGTGGAAGCCCTGCCCTATCTGCTGTTCGGGCTGCTGGCCGGCGCCTTCGCCGACAGGGTCGATCGAAAACGGGTGCTGTTGGCGACTCAGCTTGCCAGCGTATGCGCGCTGGCAAGTATCCCGGCGGCACACCTGTTCGGATCGGTGACGATTGCCCACCTCCTGCTCGTCTCGTTCAGCACTTCGACGCTGTTCGTGTTCTTCGACGCAGCCTCCTTCGGCGTCGTACCTGCGCTTGTCGGCCGAGATTCCATCGCCGACGCGACAGGCACCCTGGTGAGTGTCGGCACTGTCATCGGGATAGCCGGCCCGCTTCTCGGCGGAGTCGCTGCGACGACGTTGGGTCCGCCTGGTGCGATCGCAATCGACGCGTTGTGTTTTCTCATCGCAGCCATCGTGACTGCGACGGTCACCCTGCCGGCTGGAGCTGCGGCTTCGATGGCCGGCTCGACGCTTCGCACGTCGATCGTCGAGGGCCTCGACTTCATCTGGCGTCATCGCGTGGTTCGTGCGCTGACCACCGTCGGCATCGGGGTGAGCCTGGCCAACGGCGTGGTGGTGGGGCTGATGGTGGTCGTCGGCGTCCGGAAACTCGGACTGAACGAGGGCGACGCGCGACTCGGCTCACTCTATGCGGCGACGGCGCTGGGAGCGTTTCTGATCAGCCTTGTCAGCGCACGCATTCAGCGGGCGGTCGGCACCGGTGTCATCACCTGCGCAGGATTGCTCGTCGCATTCTCGGCGATGCTGGCATGGTCCACCACGGGCGTTCTGGCGGTGTCGTTGGTCGTACTCGTCGTCTATCAGGCAGCCAACACGATGATCGTCGTCAACGGCATCGTGGTGCGGCAGTCCGTAACTCCCGACGGTCTCCAGTCCAGGGTGAACACCACGGCACGAATGATCGCGATGGGCGGAACTCCATTCGGCGCGGCAGCGGGTGGAGCGGTAGCCGAAGTGTTCGGTGTCACCGCGGCAATCGTGCTGGGAGCGTGTGCGCTGGCTGCCGCAGGCGCAGTGGCGTTGCGGCTCGGGGTCCCTCGGCTACCGCTGCTCGCCGACCTCACCGCGTCCGCCGAGCGCGAACGCCAATAGCGGGACCGAGTCATCACGCAGACCAACCAGATTCGCGATGTGGTCGTCATAGAACCCGGACACCGCGCAGCCTGCCAGTTCGAGAGCGGTGGAGACCAGGTACAGGTTCTGCGCGGCGATCCCTGCATCGACGTGGAGGGTGCGATAGTGACGTTCGGTGTACTTGACGAGTGTCTTGTCCAGGCGCCCGGCGAGAACGACGAACACCGATGCACGCGCTGCGAATTGCGGTTGTACGAGGCAGGATCCGAGCGCCTCGACACAGGGTCCGGTACCTGTTCGGTGGAGCACGTGTGCGCTTGGCTCGAAAACACAGGTACCGACCGCAATGTCACCGATCCGGCGAAGGACGACAAGATGCACGTCGAGCGAATCCAGTCCACCCGCGGAGGGGTTCAGCCGTAGCGTGCGGGGAGGTCCGTTCGGCGCAGCCGTCGTACGCCCCGGGCCCAAGGCCCACCCGAGCAGCGTGGAGAGACGATCCCGGTCCAGCGGGCCGAAACGGTATCGCGAGCGCCGTTCACCCAGGACTTCCCCCAATGCGACCGAGGGCAGTGATGCCGGTGCACCGAGCGCGACGGTTCCGTGTGCAGCGGCCGGTGGCGTTCTCGCCCCGGAACCTCCTGGATCGACGAGCAACCGGTGCACAGTAAGCGCACGGTGGATTCGCGCTTGCGGTGAATCATTCGACATGAAGCGCCCCCCCCCCACATTCGGCAACGGAAACCATTGTCGATTCTATCGCGAACGCCTCTCGGTCTACCGTGTACGCATGCCGATGCCGGATTGGAAAACCCGCGAGCTGAGCCCCGGCCAGCTTGCCGAGCGCAGCGGGGTCGCGGTGTCCGCGCTGCACTTCTACGAGAAGCAGGGCCTGATCACGAGCAGGCGCACCTCGGGCAATCAGCGCCGCTATCACCGCGACACGCTGCGGCGTGTGGCGTTCATCCGCATCTCGCAAAAGGTGGGCATTCCGCTTGCACGGATCCGCGACGCCTTGGCCGAACTACCCGAGGAGCGAACGCCGACGAAGCGTGATTGGGCCCGGCTTTCGCAGCACTGGCATGCCGACCTCGACCATCGGATCGCCCAATTGATCAGGTTGCGTGACGATCTGACCGGTTGCATCGGGTGCGGGTGCCTGTCTCTGTCGAGTTGTGCGTTGGCGAACCCCGGTGATGAGTTGGCCGAGAACGGCCCCGGGGCCCGCAGGCTCGACGTCGATCTATGAGGGCTTCTTCAGGAGCTTGCTGAACTGGTCGTTGGCCTTCTGCAGTACGAACTCGTAGGGCGGTGCGAACTTGCGTGCCCACCAGTAGCCGAAACGGATGTCGTTCGACGAATACACCAGGTATCGATTCTTCTCGATGCCCTCGAGAATGGCCTTTGCCACTGTCGATGGCTCCACAGCTCGCTTCTCGAATCGGTGCTGCAGCTTCTGCACTCGCGGGTCGTCTCGCTCGACGCCGGCGATCTCCAAGGTGTCGACCAACCCCGTCCTGACTCCACCGGGAACGACGAGGCTGACGCCGATGCCGTGCCGCTTGAGGTCGTACCGCAGCACCTCGGACGCGCCGCGCAATCCGTACTTGCTCGCGCTGTATGCCGCGTGCCACGGCAATGGAATCAGTCCCGCCGCCGAGGACACGTTGACCAGATGCCCTCCGCGCCCGGCCCGCACCATCGGCGGTAGGAAGTTCTCCATCACATGGATGGGTCCCATCAGGTTGACGTCGATCATCGATTTCCAGTGCCGATGCTCGAGATTCTCGACGGTTCCCCACGCGGAGATTCCCGCGACGTTCATCACGATGTCGAGGCTCCCTGTGGCCTCGTGCACTTCGGCGGCGAACGCGGTGACCGCGTCGTAGTCGGACACGTCGAACGCCGAGGACATCGCCACCGCGGAGCCCGCCTGCGCCACAGTCTCTGCCAACCCGACCTCGTTGATGTCGGTCAGGTAGAGCTCGGCGCCGGCCTGCGCCGCCAGGAGTGCCGTCGCACGTCCGATGCCGCTACCTGCTCCGGTGATGAACGTCTTCTTGCCTCTGAGACTTGCGATCCCCGTCGAACTCCTCAACTGCATGGACCATCCCCCGTGTCGGCTGCATCGTCTTTCCCGCACCTTACGCGTCGGTCGATTTGTCTCGGCTCGATCCGGGCGGAAGACTCGGCACTCAGGGAGTAAAGCGACGAGAGGAACGCGATCATGGCCATCGTTTCCAGGGGTTTCGTCGGGAAGCGTCGCGGTGACGAGACACGCACCCCGCCGGGCCAGTACCTCACCGACGATTTCCCTGTGCTGTCGGTTGGTCCGACGCCACGTGTGGACACCGACCGCTGGCAATTCGGCATCACCACCGAGATGGGCGAGAAGCATCGTTGGAGTTGGCGCGAGATGCTCGACCTGCCGGCCGAGAAGCCGACCGTCGACATCCATTGCGTCACCAAGTGGTCCAAACTGGACACGCTGTGGCGCGGCGTTTCCCTGGACACTCTGCTCGCAGGTATTTCGACGACTGCGACGCATGTGATGGCGCACGCATACGACGGCTACACCACCAACCTGCCTCTCGACGAGTTGCGAGGTGGAAAGGCCTGGCTGGCATACGAATACGACGGCAAGCCGCTGCACCCGGAGCACGGTGGCCCAGCTCGGCTACTGGTTCCGCACCTGTACTTCTGGAAATCAGCCAAGTGGGTGCAGAATCTGACGCTGCTGCTGGGGGACGAGCCCGGATTCTGGGAGCGCAACGGCTACCACGACTACGGAGACCCGTGGCAGGAGCAGCGGTACCAGGGAGACTGACTCGAATGAAATGGCTCGTGGCCACACTGATCGACAAACGTATCGAGACGGCGAGCGCGAGCACGCTGGTCTTCGAGGTCGACGGCTGGCCCGGACACAAACCCGGTCAACACGTCGACGTTCGTCTCACCGCCGAGGACGGTTACAGCGCGCAACGCAGCTACTCGATGGCCACTCCGGCGCACGGCAACACCGTCGTTCTGACGATTCAGACCGTGGACGACGGCGAGGTGTCACCGTATCTGACGGGCGTGCTGGAAATCGGCGAGCAGATAGAGTTGCGCGGGCCGGTCGGGGGTTGGTTCGTCTGGGATTCGTCCGATCGTGCGCCGGTACTGCTGATCGCCGGCGGGTCCGGCATCGTGCCGTTGATGGCGATGATTCGAACGCGCGTGCAAGCCGAGCGCAAGACGCCGTTTCGACTTGTGTACTCGGTGCGCTCGGAGGCCGAGTTGATGTACGCCGCCGAGTTGCGCGCGCTCTCCGGGGGCATCGAGGTCAGCGTCCGATACACGAGACAGGCGCCAGAGGGCTATCGCGGACGGCTCGGCCGTCTCACCGATACCGACATCGCCGAGGCCGGGTGGCCACCTGATTTCGCGCCGAAGTGCTTCGTGTGTGGACCGACGAGGTTCGTCGAAACCGTCGCCGACATTCTTGTTTCCGCGGGGCACCTACCGCCCCGCATCAAGACGGAGCGGTTCGGACCCTAGAGCTTCGAACTCGAGAGCTTCGAACTCGAGAGCTTCGAACTCGAGAGCTTCGAACCCGGGGTTCAGTGCCGTCGGGTCATCTCGTCGCGATAGTCGGCGACGGTGCGTTCGATGCGGGTCGCATCGTCCTCGTCACCTCGGCGACGTGCGTCGTCGGCACGGCTCTGCAGCGTCTTGATTGCCTTGCGTAGCTCGGAGTCGGACATTCTGTGTTGCGTAATTGTGTGTTCCATAACACACAGTGTCCACTCGGTTCCGAGACTGAGCAAGCACCAGCTACACGGTCAGAGAGTCTGAGACCATGTCGGCTGAGGGTACGAAGCTGGACAGGCTGCGAGCTGCGAATTCGCGGAAGTACGCCAGCTTGTTCGGCGGCACGAGCGAGGGCAGCACGGTGTTCCACACCTTCTCCATGCGCGAAGGCGCACTCTCGAGCGTGGACTGCGCCTCGGACACCATCAACACACCGGCGAGCATTTCGCAGACGAGCAGCGAGGCGTTGGCGGAGTCGAGATGATCGGCGACGTCACCGTGCTCGATGGCCCGATCGAAGAGATGCTCGAAGATGTTGCCCCAGGTACCGAACACGCTTCCGCGGGCAGTGTCTGACCCGTCGACCTCCATCTGCAACCGATACATCACGCGAACGAGCGTGTCGGACGCGGCGAGTTCGAGTACCGAATACGAGATTCCGATGACGGATTCGAGTGCGGGCGACCTGCTGTCAACGAGACCGGCGCACGCAGCGGACACGCGCTCATGCCCCTCGTCGACGATGGCGCGGGCAAGCTCCTCTTTCGAGGCGAAGTGGAAGTACAGCGCGCCCTTCGTGACGCCGGATTGAGCCGAGACCTGACTCAGGGTCGCATTGGCGTGCCCCACGTCGATAAACAGATCCGCTGCCGCTCGGAGCGCTGCTGCTCGCGTAGCTTCTGCTCTCAGTTGCCTGACCATGATCTTTCACCCCTGCCCAGTTGCCTACGATGACCCCGACGCCACCTCGGTTGGACCACGTGCTGTCTGGCTGAATCCGTTTTCTCGAATCGCTGCGCCTGCCCGGTCCGGTTGCGCAAGCTAATAGTAACCACAGGTGTCGCGCAAATGTGATTCGCCGGTGACAATTGGCAGACCGTCACATCGATTCATATAACAATCGAAATATAAAGTTCCACTCTGCCCGATTTTGTAACGACTTCAATGTCCTCTTTGTACGCCCGAAACAACTCGCCGTTGGCCGTGGCCTCATCCACCTGCGCCCACACGTCCTCGGTCGGATCCTGCAATGCACCATCGGGCTCGAACACGGCATAGACGCCGCTGGGGACATGCACGAAAACATCTCCGACAGGCACGTCGGCGGGCGAGAGATGTGGCATCCCGATCACAGCGTTGTAGTCCCCGTGCGCATCAGGGACGAACAACGTGCTCACGTCCACTGCATCGTCGTAGCGGTCACGCACACGCTCACGCAGGAACCGAAACAGGTCACTGATGCTGGTCTCGCCGCCCGGGACGACCCGAGGCGCCACGAGCCCTCCGAACACTTCGGCACTGCGCGCCGTCACACGGTGCGTCACTCCGACTGCCCTGGCCGCTCGACGGACAGATACAGGTCGATCTTGTAGGCGTGCGGGTAGCACTCGTAATCGGCAGTGAATGTTCGACGAATTTCTTGATGCTCCTCGGCGTAGTCGATTTGCTGCCACAGCCGCATCATCACGTCCGGGAAATAGCCGACGGCCGAAAACTTCGCATATCGCGCGCGCGGCACCTTCGCAACCAAATGGCCGCGCGTCACTTGACTGAGAGCCGAGCATTTATAACCGACAATTTGCGTGTTATAGGAACCGATACCCGGTGCGAAGTCCGTGTAGATGGACGCCAACGGACCTCCGATCTCCTGCTTGAGAACGGAGGACCACGCCTGATCGAGCGCTGGGTCGTTCAGCCTCCCGAGCGCCCGCTTCGGGCTCCGGACAGGCAGGCCAGCGACCCACGTTTCCTCGAGGTCGACATACTCGAAAGACATTCACACTCCACATGGCTCAGGGCCGCAGATACTCACTCACAGGCGGCCGGGGTGACGCTCCCCAGTAGACGTCGACCATCAACTCTGAATTTACGTTCGATCGGTAAGACTACCGGCCTGCTCCCCCGCGGGGGACCAACACCCACACAAAACGGGCAGACCAGTTGCCCCGAAAATTTGCGTTATCCGACAACGGGTTGTGAACTCTTCAAGACAAACGGGCTACATCTCGGGTCCCCGCCGACGTAGCGGTGGCGAAGCCGGGTTAGATGCAGTATCAATACAGACGGCTGGTGCGCCACTCGGACCACCGGCCTGTCTCGAGCACGACTTCGCCCACGCAACAAGGAGCTTTTCCGCATGGACTTCTACGCCTTCATCGAAACCCTCATCACCACCGGAAGCTCCGCTGGCAGCTCGCTGATCGACAGCATCTTCCCGCGCTGATAAGAGACTCCCAGTCTGCAGGGCCCGGTCGACACCGTCGATCGGGCCCTGTTTCGTTCGAACATCAGGCAAGCAATTGGAGAAAATCCAACCAAACGGTAGAAAAGTTGGGTTCCATGCCGTAACAATAGCTACGGCGTACCGGCATACCGTCGCATCGCTTGCCACCACCGACGAAACAAGGAGTCCCCCCAATGGACATCGCTTCCTTCATCTCGAGCTTGCTCTCCACCGGATCCACCACCGGAAGCACGATCTCCGACATCCCGATCCTCGAACTGCTCGGATCCGGCTCCGCTTCCATGTGACCGATTCCCAATGCGCATCGGGCCCGGACGACACAGTCGTCCGGGCCCGATGCGTCTGCAACAGAAGGCAGCAGGTGTCGAGCCCATCCGCGCCGCCGGTTCGCGTCGCGAAATCGTCATGCTAATCTCCATGCATGTACATGGATGTTCCTGTGAACAGCGGCGTCCCTCCCATTCGAGATGCCGGTGGCGCATGGTCTGAAGTCGCCGCAGCAGTCAAGGCAGTGGATTCCGCCCTCGACAGGTGGATGCAGAGCGCTTTCGGGGTCGGCATCACCGAGTACAGGGCCTCTCGCCACTTGATCCTGAGCCGCGACCGGGAACTCCGAATCAACGACCTCGCCGAGCGAGTCGATCTCAACCAGAGTTCAGCGACTCGCCTCGTGGGCCGAATGGAAGCAAAAGGGCTCGCGTATCGCGATACATGCCCCAACGACGGCCGCGGCATCTACGCCGTCATCACCGAACGCGGTGTGGATCTCGCAAACGATATCCACGACAAGTACGAGGCGAAGATCCAGGAACTGCTGCATGACGCGCCCAGCAGCGGTTCCGCTGACATCAGACGTGCACTGTCCACCCTGAGCGCGATCATCTCGTAGCGCTTGCAGGCGAATCCAGCACTTGACCTTCGTACCGTTGTTCATGCATGTACATACACTTGAATCTCTCCGCCCAACCCCTCACCTGCACGTCACATGTCGATTCAAGCACCACCACAGAAAGGCACGTCATGAGTTGGCTCCACCTCGGTATCGCAGTAGTACTCGAAGTCGCAGTCGGAATCTGCGCCAGTAAAGCGAATGGATTCACCAACCCGATCTGGACCATCGGCACTGTGGTCAGCGGCGCAGTCGCAACGTTCTTCCTGTCTCTGGCGCTACTGACTTTCGACGTCGGGGTCGGCTACGCCATCTGGACGAGCGTGGCCGGCGTCGGAATCGTCATCGTCGGCGCGTTGTTCCTCGGCCAACGACTCGACTGGAAGAAAGCACTCGGAATCGCCGTCGTCATAGGCGGAGTCATCGGCCTGCAGCTCAGCGGTGCCGCGTAATTCACCCTCCGATTCGAAAGGAAACAGCCATGCAAGCAACACCGAACGTCGCAACCAGCTACACACCCTCAGCAAGCACTCCAGAAAAAACCGTGCCCTGGCTCATCCTCCTGCTCGCCGGGGTATTCGAGATCGGCTATGCGCTCAGCGTCAACGGCAGCGAAGGATTCACCGTCCTCACCTGGTCCCTCTCGGCAGCCGTCTTCTTTCTCCTTACACTGTTCGCACTCAGCGTCGCCTTGAAGTCCATCGACGTCGGAATCGGGTACGCCGTCTGGGCTGGTATCGGAGCAGTCGGGGCGGCCGTTTTCGGGCCAGTGTTCTTCGACGAAACTCTGACCCTCAGCCGCGCACTGTGGCTCACGGTCATCATCGGCGGAGTCATCTGGCTCAAGCTGGCCGACAGCCCGAAGCTTCTACAATGACCATCGAACAGTTTCGGCGGCTCGCGGAACCACCACTTGAGCTGTGCCAACACCGGTCGCACCGCGACGTCGCAAGCACCACGTGAGCGCCGACGACCTCCCTGCGTTGGTCCGGACCTACGACTCTGGAACATCGTCGAACGAGCTCAGCACCCGGATAGGTCTCGCGAACGGCACCACCCTCAAGCTTCTGCGTCAGGGAGGTGCAGTGATGCGTAACCAGAGACTCTGTTCAGACGAAGGCAAGGATGTCTACCGGATTGTCGGCCGCGCGGGCGTCGACGCTCACCGCCGCGCCGGTGACAATCGGAGACGGTTCCTATATCGGCTCAGGCGCAACGATCATGCCAGGGGCACCATCGGCAATGGTGTTGTAGTTGGAGCAAATTCTTGCGTGACGAAGGACTGTGAACCCGACACCGTCTACGTCGGCAATCCCGCCCGGCCGCTACGGCCGATCGGCGACTGACACCGCGATCAGGCCCCTACGCCAGACCGTGAATCGACAAGCTAGAAAAGTGTCGATCGATCCGTCTGATGTATAGATGCGTCACGATCACACCGGGGACGAAACTCGACATCAATGTCAGCATGACAACCAGCGCAGCCCATTGCTCGATGACGTAGGTGGCCGAACCGGGGCGTGATGTGGTCAGCTCCGACCACGCGAGAAGTGCTCCGAACACGACGATCCACGTGACAAGAGCCCAGCAGCGAAACCCCTTTCGAGGCACCGTGTAGCCAGCGGCTGCCAAAGCTCGATATCGACGAAGCCGATCGCGGACCGTCAGGAAAGCGATCATCGCGCCGATGCCGCAGAACGAACCGCCTACCAAACACCCTGCGGCGATCACGAACCCGCTTGTATCAACGTTCAGGACCATTCCCACGCATGCGACCCCAACACCGGTGAGCATCAACGCCGTCATGACGAACCCCAGCCGATCCTTGGTCACCAGAAGAGGATTCGCGGCGCTGCGTACACAGTTGCGCACGACCCAGCCGACGACCCCAAGAAGAATGATTCCGTGCCAGTACGCGGGCCTGCTGCCGTCCATCGGTTCGAGGTGATCGACCAGCCCCATCAACGCGTTGTTCGTCCGCTGAAACGTCCCTGACACTGCAAGCGCGAATGCCGCACCGAGGGCGACCAACACACAAAGCCCTCGAACAATTCCCCGCCGCTCCCACGTCTCGGGCAGTCCGAATCTCGCGACCACCACCGCCCACCAGACGCGTCCAACTGCATACAGAACTCCGCCGATCAATCCGGCGCCGGCGAGTGACGCGACGACACCCGACATCTCGGAGTCCCCAGCCGACAATCCCCACCAGATCGCTCCGACGAGCACTGCGGAGACGCTGACGTGTTTGCCGAAGGTACCGAACGAATTTCCGACAACCTCGATGCTTCGCGGTACCATCCAAATTGCCCCTCGTACAGACACTTCTGCACTGCTGAGCAGCCTCTGGGCGAACCACAGTCGATGGACCCATTTGATGTCGTGCACGTTTCTCACTCGACGGAACTGACGTTCGAGGGCAACGCCCAGCAGCCATGATCTCCGTCGATCCAGTTCGGCGGCCATCCGAGCGCGATCCGTGCTTCCGCGGAGGATCGCGATCACCTCGTAGGTGTCACCGTTATCCTCCCGATAGCCACCGGGTGGATCATTCCCGACCATGTTCTGCCGTGCGGACAGCTCGTCAAGGGTGTTCTTGCGGGCAAAGACGCCACGCCGATACAACTCGAGTGCGCCCGCCTCCCGAAATCGTCTATCCCACTGCGGCGATTTGACGGCGTCATGACCTGATGCCAACAGCAACAGCACGTACTGCACCGCGACGAAGAAAACGAGATATCTCAGAATGTCGACCCCCACAGGGCCGAATCTAGTCACTGCCACCGACAAGCTGCGGAGCCGAAGTCAAAACGTGGTGGAGCTGAGGGGAATCGAACCCCTGACCTTCTCGATGCGAACGAGACGCGCTACCAACTGCGCCACAGCCCCTTCTTGCGAGCCCGTCGAACTTGTAACCAACTGAACCCGCTGGGCAACCTTAGCAAAGGCCGACGGGCTCGCCGAACGTCAGGCCCCCGAGGCTCGTCGAACGTCCTCGTGGACGGGTCCGGGCTGCTGGAAGGGCTCGGAGTAGTGGTCGAGGTGGTCGAACTCGGGATCCTCGTCGTCGATTTCGAGAACCACCGCTCCGGGGCGCCGCAGTCGCTGCGGAACCAGTTTGAGTTCCTCGTCGGTTCGGGATTCGACGCCTAGCCGGGATCGTCCCATGCGCGTCAGCCGGCGGCGGCGGATCTCCTGCTCGATCTGGACCTGACGACGCAGGTAGTACAGGTAGCAGGCGAGACCGACCACGGCGAGGCCACACACCCACCACAGCGTCGCGGTGACGATGACGGCCAGCGCAGCAGAGGTGATGGCCGCGAACACCAGCGCCAGAACCGCCCGTTGACGGAACGAGTAGCGCGCGGCCCGCGCGATGGCATCGGCCTCGGGGTCGAACCCTCCGCGTCCGCGACGGTTGGGGACGTAGTCACGCGTCGCCTCGGACTCTCGCCCGTCCTCCCCGTCCCACTCGGCCTCGTCCCGGTCGATGATGTCGGTCTGTGCGTGAGTGTCCATCGGGTCCTCCGCCGTGATGTTCGATGTCTCGCGGATGTTCGGTGCTTCGCGTCCGAAGACGATGTTGGCGGGCGCCGATACGCGCTCGTCGTATTCGGGTCGCCAATCGGGGTCACTGGCATGTCCGGCAGCGGGCCCGCGTTTGGGTCTCTTGACTCCACCGCGATGCAGCACTCGGGTGGCCAGGGCCGCGTCGGAGGTTTGCATGATGCGTGGACGCTTGCTCGTCATCATCGGGAGCAGCACGAACACCCAGACGGCGACCAGTCCGATCCAAATGATCGAGTTGGGCATCTCGGCGCTCTCCTTCCACGGGCAAGTCGGTTACATCGGTGACGTGATCAGGCTATGTGGAAGGCGAAGCCGATCCGGGTAGACGCGCCGACCCGAATTACACACACGTCACTCGAGTCACTTCCGTCTCGAGAGGTGAGTCAGGCCCACGCAGCTCTGCCGGTGCGCACCAACCGGTCCGCAACGGTCACCTGCACCTCGTTCGACGTCATCGCGACCAGCAGGTGGTCGCGCCAGGTGCCGTTGACGTCGAGGTAGTCCTTGAGCAGGCCTTCTTCGCGAAAGCCCACGTGGCGCAGTACAGCTTGACTCGCGAGGTTTTCCGGACGCACGGTCGCCTCGACACGGTGCAGACCGACCGGACCGAAGCAATGGTCGAGACCGAGCGCCAGGGCCGCGGTCGCAACACCGCGTCCGTTGAGCTCCTTGGAGACCCAGTAACCGATCCAGGCGGACCGCAGCGCTCCGCGAACGATGTTGCCCACGGTGATCTGGCCACAGAAATCGCCGTCGACCTCGATTGCCATCGGAAGCATGTGCCCCTTACGGGCCTCGGACTTCAACCCGGACAAGAGTGCGGGCCAGGCAGTGACATGGTGGCGGGCCGCCCACGATCCTTCCCCTGTCGGCTCCCACGGCTCGAGGTAGTCGCGATCGGCCAGTCGGAGCCGACTCCAGGCTGCGCCGTCGCGCAACCGAACAGGACGGACCCTGACGTTCCCTGCGGCGACGGTCAGCGGTCCAAGTTTCGCCGGCCATCCAGGGTGGCTCGACCACGTGCGCGGCATCAGTCGATATTAGGCGCTTCACGCATGTGCGTGGAAATCCATAGCGGGCTATGTATTTCCGCGCACATGCGCGGAGCGCCTACCCACGCTGGGCGAGGAATGAGACTTCTACTTCTTCGCCGGTGCGGATCTCGGTGGCCTCCGGATCGATGACGACCAGGCAGTTGGCCTCGGCGAGTGTGGCCAGCAAGTGCGAGGACGCACCGGGCGCACCGCCGAGGGCCTGCACGAGGTACTCCCCCGTGTCCTCGTCGCGCATCAACTGGCCACGGAGAAAGCCCTTACGGTCCGCGATGGAGGTGATGGGGGCGACGGTGCGCGCGGTAACCGTTCGCCGCATCGGCTGCCGGCGTCCGAGGGCGATGCGGATGAGCGGACGCACCATCACCTCGAACACCACCAACGCGCTCACGGGGTTTGCCGGCAACAGGAACGTTGGCACCTCGTCGCGGCCGAGCTGACCGAATCCCTGGACCGAACCTGGATGCATCGCCACGCGTTCGACCTCGATGTCGCCGAGGTCGGAGAGCGCCTCGCGCACTCCATCGGAGGCGCCGCCCCCGACCGCTCCGGCGATGACGACGATCTCCGATCGGATCAGCTGACCCTCGACGACCTCGCGCAGTCGCTTCGGATCGGTGCTGACAATGCCCACACGGTTGACGTCGGCTCCGGCGTCACGTGCCGCGGCAGCGAGTGAGTAGGAGTTGACGTCGTACACCTGGCCGGGACCAGGGGTGCGGTCGGTGTCGACGAGTTCCCCACCGACCGAAATGACGGACAGGCGCGGACGCGGATGAACGAGCACCTTGTCGCGCCCGACGGCGGCGAGCAGACCGACCTGCGCGGCGCCGATGATGGTGCCGGACCGGACCGCGACGTCACCGGGTTGCACGTCGTCACCGATCTTGCGCACGTATTCGCCGGAGCGGACGGGCCGGTAGACCTTGACGCGGGCGCGACCGCCGTCGGTCCGGTCGAGCGGAAGCACGGCGTCTGCCAACGTCGGGAGCGGAGCCCCCGTGTCGACGCGCACCGCCTGCCGTGGCTGCAACCGAATCGGCTGACGCGACCCGGCGCTGACCTCGCCGACGACGGGCAAGGTCAGTTCGATGCGTTCGTCGTCCTCGTTGCGCATGTCCGTGCCCGCCTCGGACACGTCGACGCTGCGGACGGCGTAACCATCGATCGCGGCCTGGTCGAATCCGGGCAGTGGGCGCTCGGTGACCACCTCTTCGGCGCAGAGCAGACCCTGCGCCTCCGAGATGGCGACCCGCACAGGCCGCGGCGCGACTGCCGCGGCAGTCACCCTGGTCTGCTGATCCTCAACCGAGCGCATCTGGCCCTTCCTCTATCTGGTCACATCGGGCCTGTTTCTCCAGGGCCTATTCGTACTGGGTGAGCTGGGGAGCCCAATCGTCGCTCAGACGTTCGGTCAGCCACTCACGCAACGGCGGACCGTAATCGTCACGTTCGAGTGCAAAGTCAACCGCAGCACGGAGGTATCCCCCGGGATTTCCGAGGTCGTGTCGGGATCCACGATGTACCACCACGTGCACCGGGTGGCCCTCCTTGATGAGGAGAGCGATGGCGTCGGTGAGCTGGAGCTCGCCGCCCGCGCCCGGCTCGATGCGTCGCAACGCGTCGAAGATGGCCCGGTCGAGGAGGTAGCGGCCGGCCGCGGCGAACAACGACGGCGCATCCTCACGCTTGGGCTTTTCGACCATCCCGGTGACCTTGAGGACGTTGGGGTTGACGGCGTCGGGGACGGTCTCCACTTCGAACACCCCGTATGCGGAGACGTCCTCCTCGGGAACCTCGAACGCACACAGGACGGATCCGCCGCGCTTGGCCCGCACCCGGGACATCACGTCGAGGACGCCGCGCGGAAGCACCAGATCGTCGGGAAGAAGAACGGCGATCGCGTCCTCGTCCGCGTCGAGGACTTCCTCGGCGCAGGCCACAGCGTGGCCGAGTCCGAGCGGCTCCTTCTGGATGACCGATTGAACGTCGAGCAACGCCGGCGCGACCCGCACCTTCGCGAGCATCTTCAGCTTGCCGCTGGCCTCGAGCTTGCTTTCGAGGACGAGGTCCTCGACGAAGTGGGCGACGACGCCGTCCTTACCGGGCGAGGTGACGATGACGAGGCGTTGTGCACCCGAATCGGCCGCCTCACCCGCGACGAGCTCGATTCCCGGTGTGTCCACGACCGGAAGCAGTTCCTTCGGAACTGTCTTGGTCGCGGGCAGGAAGCGGGTCCCCATCCCTGCCGCGGGAACGATTGCCGTCCGGAATTGACGTACTGGCCCCGACGCGGGAGCGTCGACTGCGACATCTGACATATTTCCCACCCTATCCATGCTCGCTGCGGATCGACTCCGCGTGTGCTGTCTGTTTCCCGTGGTGCTTATGCTCGAAACTCATGACGCTGGTGATTCCGTGAACCCGATATCCAAGGAGGAGTGGCGGAGCCGTGTCTTGACTCGCCGTCGCGCCGTCGACGCTGTGGTGCACGCCGAGGAATCTCTGAAACTGTGTCATGCCGCAGCCGAACTGGCGCGCGGAGCGACTGCTGTGGCGGCGTACGTCCCTGTCGGCAGCGAGCCGGGCTCGCTCGATCTACTCGACGCACTGAAGTCGGTATCCCCCACGGTCCTGGTTCCCATAGCCCGTGAACCAGGGCCTTTGCACTGGGCAGAGTACATAGGCCGCGGCAGTCTGAGGGCGGCTCCCTATGGTTTGTCCGAGCCCACGGGACCGATTCTGGGCCCTGAGTCCGTCACGCGCTGCGAGGTGGTGTTCGTCCCCGCTCTGGCGGTCGATTTCCGCGGTGTGAGACTGGGAAGGGGCGCCGGTTTCTATGATCGGACGCTGGATCTCGTTGTCCCGGGCATACCGATTGTCGCGGTGGTGCGTGACGGGGAATTGGTCGAAGAACTCCCCGAGGAACAGCACGATCGCCGCGCCTCGCACGCATTGACACCGAACAGGGGGTCGGTGGCGTTGACTCGGGAATAGATGCCCGAATGGCTAGGTTGGCAGTCGTGTATGTAGAGTGCTAATGCTCTGTCTTGTTCGGCAAAGTACCATCTGTTTTTCGGCACACCAATCGTGGGGGAAAGCCGCTCGACCGAGCATCACCCCCCGGCGACATCTCCTTGGTGACCAGTGGACCAGCGCGGAGGAACCATCGATGCCCACCTATTCGTACGCCTGCACCGAATGCGACAACCGGTTCGACATCGTGCAGTCGTTCAGCGAAGACTCGCTGACCGTGTGCCCGCAGTGCACCGGCAAGCTGAGAAAGCTGTTCAACTCCGTTGGGATCGTATTCAAGGGCAGCGGATTCTACCGGACAGACAGCCGTAGCGGATCGAGCACGGTCAGCGAAAGCTCCGGTGAGTCCAAGAGCGATTCTGCTCCGGTCAAGACCGAAGCCACCGCCTCGAAGGACTCCTCGAGCAGCTCTTCTGCCAAGCCCAGCACCTCGACTCCGACGCCAGCGAAGGCCGCCGCCAGCTCATAGTTCTCCCGTTCGTCCACAGGCCCCGGTTCTATCCACAGCCGGGGCCTGTTCGGCGCTTCGGCGACGCGTGTGTGCCGATAGCGTGCTCGACATGCCGCTCAGCTCGCCTGCCCCCAAGAAATCGACGCGTCTCGACGCCACCGTGCTGGACCGGATCCTCGCCCGACCCGGCTGGAGCAGGACCATCCTTGTCAGACGCGTGGCCGCAGCGTCGCTCGCGCTGACCGCCGTGGTGATGTTCGCACGGGATGCGGCCGCCACCGATCACGTCCGCGTTCTCGTCGCAGCGCACGATCTCACCCCAGGCGCCACGCTCGGGTCCGAGGACGTGCGGATCGCGGAGTTCTCCCCAACCACGGTTCCCGACGGCGCGCTGGAGTCATTGGACGACATCGGCGCACGCACCGTGGCGGGTCCAGTACGCGCGGGCGAGCCCATCACCGACGTTCGACTGTTGTCGTCCCGGTTGGCGGAGTCTGCGATCGACGCGCCCGATGCGCGCATCGTCCCGGTGCGGTTGAGCGACGCCGGGGTGACGAACCTGTTGCGGTCCGGCGACACAGTCGACGTGCTGACCGTCGGCGAAGGAGATGACGACCGCGCCGCGCGGGTGCTGGCGAGCAAGGCTGTGGTGATACTGGTTTCGTCGGAGAACTCCAGCCGACGGGGCACCGACCCTGTGGTTCTCGTAGCCATGTCGCCTGAGGACGCCACGACGGTAGCGGCCGCATCACTCACGAGCGCCCTGACGGTGACGTTCCACTGAAGTCAGTTGCCTGCGAGTCAGTTGCTTGCGGCTACATCCTCGTTGGGCTGACGGGTGCCGGAATCTCCCTGAACAACCTCGGCCGGCTTTGCGGCAGCGGGGGCCTCCACTCGACCGACGAACGTGGCGAAATGGGTGAAGACCAGGGCGCCGATGGAGTCAGTGAAGACGATACGAACGCTGAAGACATCGTCGCCGTCGACGATCTCGTGCGTTTCGATGAACACGTCGCTGTGCAGAGCATCATTCGATCGCATGGGACGGTGCTCGATGATCCGCTGCTCCGAGAGCCGCAGGACATAGCAGTCGTAGTCTGCGAACACATCGCGAACTACATGCAGTGCCGCCGAGGTCCCCAGGTTTCGGTACGCCTCGTCTCGGTGGGCGTAGTCCTCCACATCCGATTTGTGTGGGTACATCCGCAGCAACGCCGACTCGCTCGCAAGCGCACCCTCGGGATCGTGGTATAGCGAGAGTCGGTGGCGCTTGCCGAGAACGCGCTCGATCCAATCGCTGGACGGCGCTGCATCCCCTGCTCTGTGACGGCCCATAAAACTGATCGTAACGTGCCTGGACGACAAGAACCTACTTTGTAGCAACTCACAATCTTGGTGTAATCGCAAAGTAACCACCTCTGGCGGTGACGCCGTCGATCGCGTCACCGCCAGAGGTGGTTAGTGCGTTGCTCAGCCGATGCTGAAGGGCTGACCCCACAGGGTCACCGTGGACGTCACGGCATCGTTTTCGATGGTGACGTTGACGTAAGAGCGCGCTTCCGCGAACCCGGCGCAACCCGAGACACCGATCGTCTCGTCGGCGTATGTGAATCCGCCACCGCTACCCGAGAAGTCGAAATCGTTCGAGGTCTCCGTAGCGACAGTGACGCCGTCGATCTTGGCGTCGGTCTCGTCGGCGACGAGCTTGATGTCGTTGAGCTGACCTGGCGCGAGATCCAGATTGACGCCGGCGCCGATGTCATACGTATTCGGCTGCGTGCGTGTGATTTCGAGCGAGGATATGTCACCAGGGTCGACGCTGATCGTGTTGCCCTGGCCGAACGAACCTTCGACGCCACCGCTGATGCCGGCAGCGAAGTCCACCTGGCAGCCGACCAAGAAGCCCGGCTCGATGGAACCGCCACCGGGGTTGGACGTTTCGACGGTGTAGTTGCCGGTGACCCACACGTTGCGCTGCGTCGGCGTTGCGCCCATCGAAGGCGAGATGAGGCCGCTCTGACCGAATCCCTTGACGGTGACGACGGTGCCGTCGATCAGCGTCTTGGTGATCTCGTTGTCCGCGAGCGGGACGAAGGTGTCTGCGCTCGCCGCGCCTGCGGACCAGAAGCTGAGTGCGATGGCGCCGGCTGCGCCGAGTGCAGCGATGCGTGTCGCAGCAGTCTTGTTGTTCTTCACGGTCTTTGTTCCCCTCGTAAGGTCCTGCGAAGTCAAAATGTCCAGCGAAGATCGTCGACGTACGCGCGATCAGCCGAGGCTGAAGGGCTGGCCGTAGAGGGTGCCTTTGTAGCGGTAGTCACCGGTGAGCTCGAGCGTGGTGTACGAGCGAGCCTGTGCGTATCCGCCGCAGTTCTGAACGGAGATAGCGACATCCTGGTACTGAATCGCGGTGACCGGTCCGCTGACGTCCTTGGACGCGATTTCTACTGCAGCAACCTCGCGATCCTTCAGTGGTACCTCGAAGCTGGCACCGCCGCCGATGGTGTTGGTGGTCTCGCCTTCACCGCCGATGAGGAAAGGAATGGGGAACAGCGTGATGATGTTGGTGTTGCCACCTTCGATACCGGCACCGAAGTCCAGGCCGAAGCTCAAATCGTCCATGTCGAGCTGGCAGCCGACGAGGTAGCCGGTTGTCAGGGTGCCTTCTGCGCCTTCGGGAACCTCGGACATCGCAGTTCCGGTGGCCCAGGCGTTGCGGTTGAGTCCGTTGAACGCGATCTGCGGTGCAACCTTGGCAGATTCGTCGAAGTGCGCGATCTTGTACGGCCCCGCAACCTTCTCACCGGGAGCAAGTGGGACGAAGGTTTCGGCGTTGGCCGATCCGGCCGACATCAGGCCTACCGCCATCGATGCCGCTGCACCGAGCGCAGCTATGCGACCGATTCTGCGAAGTCCGGACAGGCGAGGCAGCCCGGGAAAGCGAGACTCGTTCATGGTTCCCCTCAAAAAACAGTGAATCCGACCGCCTCGACTTACACACCGAGACTCATTCCTGGGGAAGAATACGGGACGATCTGTTCTTCGTCACCATTAATGGGTAACAACTTTCGTTCGCAACGGTCAATTTCTGTTACGCGCCATACTGCAGCGAGCAGCCGGGTGTGAGAGGTTCTGCGAAGGGCACCGAATCGGCTAGCCTCGTTCTCCTCACGACCACTAGATCCGTCGGACTCCCGGGAGGGCACATGCTCAAAGGCTTCAAGGACTTCCTCCTCCGAGGAAACGTCGTCGATCTCGCCGTCGCCGTGGTTGTCGGCGCAGCTTTCACCGCCATCGTCACCGCGTTCACCTCCAACATCGTCAACCCGATGGTCGCTGCCCTCGGTGGATCGAACGAGTACGGCTGGGGCTTTCAAATCACCTCCAGTCCCGAGACTTTCGTGAACGTCGGGGCGATCATCACCGCGATCATCAACTTCATCATCATCGCGGCAGTCGTCTACTTCGTCCTCATTCTTCCGGTCAACACCGCCAAGAAGCGATTCGTCAGTCAGCCCGAAAAGGAGCTGAGCGACGTCGACGTTCTGGTTCAGATCCGCGACATTCTCGCGGGTGGAACCGAGGTGGGACGCAAGCTCTCGACACCGGCGGACGACACCGGTGGCAGCGGTGAATCACCCACGGACCTGGGCGAGTCCGGCGGCGGGCAGCACAGCAAGTAACAGTCGGACGAACATCGAAAAGCCCGTTTGCACTGAATACTCAGCGCAAACGGGCTTTTCGCTGTCTTGGGCGATCGGCGGTATCGATCCGAGAACGACGCGACCGCGACTTGTCTAGAACCTCTGTAGCGGGAATTCTGCCAGAGTGATTGTGGTGCCGTCGCTCTCGCAAGCCGAGGCTACGGCGGCGGCGTTGTCGACGAACGCCTGGCCGGATTCGCTGTCCGCTTCGGTGAGTTCGAGCGAGTCGGCCGGGAGCGCATCGACGAGCGCTTGAATCTGCACCTGGACATCATCGGTGGCGGTGCCTGCGAGCGATCGAATCTCGGCGATGGAGGCATCCTTGTCTGCAGTCCACTGCTCGACATCACCGTCCGTAGGTCCAGCTGCGGTGAGCTCGGCCAGTTGGTCGTGGGCGGCGCCGAATTGCTGGCACGCGTCAGCATTGGCGGCATCGCCGTCGGAATCGCTGCTGCACCCGGTCAGCGCGATCAACGCGGTGATCGCCACCGCGGACATCAAAGTGGAACGCATCGTCTTGAATCAGCCTTATCTCGTGGCCGGAGCCGCGGGGCTCGGCAATTCGGATCGTCAACTGTCGGTGGGACGCACAAATCGGGCCCGCCCGGAATATTCCGGACGGGCCCGATTGCGTCAGCGCGTCAGCACTGGGTGAAGCTCGAGCTCAACTGATGGAGATCAGTTGAAGGTCCACGGTGCACCGTAGGTGACAGCAACATCACCGGTGGAGCTGATGACCGCGACGTACGGGCGAACGCGGACGTTGCCGAGGATGCCGGTCGCGGTGCCGTGCAGGTTTGCAACCTGGATGGTGCCGCTGGGGCCCTCTGCGTCACCCTCGCTGCCGGTGATGTCGGCGGAATCGTCGACGATCGCGTAAGCGCTCTCCGACTGCACGACGCCGGGGCCGGGCTCGATTGCGACCTCGAAGTCAGCGGTAGGAATAAGCTGAGCCTCCGCTCCGATGCCAACGTCGATCGGAAGGCTGGGATCAATGTCGCCCTCCGGAAGGTTGAAGGGATCGAACGAGAATCCGGTGCCAGCTTCTGCAGTGATGCTGGGGGTTCCCCAACCGATGGAGAGCGATCCACCGAGGCTGGCCGGGTAGCCGACCTGGTAGCCGATCTTGACGGTGCCCTCGAAGTCGTCGGCGTCAGGTCCGGTAACTTCCCAGCCTGCAACGCCGTTGGCGAACCACTCACGAGTGAGCGGGTTGCCGTCCAGCGGCGGAACGCTGTTGAGGAACGTGTCGGACAGCGTCACGGTGATGAGGTTGCCATTGGCATCCACAACCGAGTTCGTGCTGTCTACAGCTGCGGACGCGGTACCCGTACCGAGCACCAGGCCGACAACCGAAGCGCCGGCAACAACTGCGGCGCCCATGGACTTCAGTCCACGGCTACGCCGCGGCTTCTGGATCTCCGTCATTTAATTCCTCATCATGTTCAGTCCCAGCGCATTTGCGCGGGAAGCTTGTGGCTTTCACCCTCGCGTCACACCGGCAGCATTGCCGAGGATCCCCGAGCAGAACCCGATCATCAGATCATGTTCGTGATAGTCCCGACACAGGAGCAGTGAGCGTGAAGGTCCACGCTCTCGTGCCGGAAGCTGAGGGCAACATTAGAGGAGTTGCAGGATCGTGACAATCCCTACGATCGCCGGTCGTACATGGCCGAATCGTGATGTGTTTCATGCATGTGAACACCAGTCACACCATACTGACAGGTAACCCGGATCACAGCTATCGCAGCCGTTTTCATTTCGTTACAAACCTCACCGAGGTGCACATGCGCCCTGAAATGCGGGGACTCTCCACAGATCCTTGTATACGGGTAGCGATACCCCCGAAGGTTATGACCCGAATGGGCGGCAGATCGACCCTCGAAGGCAACGCGATGTCCGTCCGGATTGGCTAACAGTGCGTAAACGAAACACGAACAACTCGGCCCCATGTCGAGAAAAATGTGGGGTGGATCACATCAAGCATGATGGGGTGGGCGCTCGCTCGCGAACCAATCGTCCGACCGACCGTCGCTCTCGGTCGGCCGATCGTCACCCGTCGACTCGGGCAGAACATCGCCGAAAATACGAGCGAGCCGGGCCCGTTGCGCACGGGCCCGGCTCGCGTCGTCTGATTCTGGTGAACAGTCCTCGGACATAGCTCTATTGTTCGTCGAGACCGGAGAGCTCGGAGATGACATGACCGGCGAGCGGCGTCAGCGTCGCCATGCCGTCACGGATCGCCGACCGGGAGGACGGCAGGTTGACCACCAGCGTGCTCCCCGAGACGCCGACGAGACCACGGGAGAGCCCGGCATCCAACGATCCGGCCGCGAGTCCCGAAGACCGAAGCGCCTCGCTGATGCCCGGAATCTCACGATCGAGCACCTCGGCCGTCACATCGGGGGTGACATCGCGAGGCGACACACCGGTCCCGCCGATGGACACCACCAGGTCGACACCGCCGATCACAGCCGTGTTGAGAGCATTACGCACGTCCACCTCGTCCGAGGTGACCGCGACGACGCCGTCGACCAAGAACCCCGCCTCCGTGAGCAGCTCTGTCACCAGCGGACCTGTCGAATCCTTCTCGTTGCTGTGCGCGGTCCGATCGTCGACGATCACTACCAATGCACGCCCAGCCAGTGCTGCCTCATGTTCCATACCGCTAACCGTAGTAGTAACGCCGTGCTGAGCCTCACGCTGTGCGTAAATCGTGGCGACGGTAGCCAGTCGATCAGTGAAAGTCAGCATCAGCGACCTCCGGGGAAGCCGGGGATCTGCAGCTGCGAACCCGACTCGGACGGTGCCTGCACCGCACCGGTCTGCGGCTCCGCCGTTCCCAGGGTGACGTCGACCGTCTGCTCCCTACCGCCAACGGTGTAAGTGATGGTGACGGAATCGCCCGGCACATGCGAGCGCACCGCTGCGATCAACGCGTCACCGCTCTCGATCACCCGGTCGTCCACCTTGGTGATGACCGCGCCCTGCGGAATTCCGGCAGCTTCCGCGGGCCCGCCCTCGGTGACCTCGACGACGGTGGCGCCGTTCGCGTCATCCCGAGAGGGCACCTGCACACCGATCATCGCCTGCGTCGCCTGGCCGGTGGTCGCCAACTCGTCGGCGATGCGCTTGGCCTGATCGACAGGAATGGCGAAGCCGAGCCCGATGGATCCACTCTGCGCGCCGGAGGAACTGCCACCGAGCGAGGCGATGGCGGTATTGATACCGATCAGTTGACCATCGGTATTGACGAGCGCGCCACCGGAATTGCCCGGATTGATCGCGGCATCGGTCTGGATGGCATCGATCACGGAGTTCTGATTTCCGGCTTCACCGCTGGTCGATACCGGACGGTTGAGCGAGGACACAATACCCGTGGTGACGGTCCCGGCCAAGCCCAGAGGCGAACCGATCGCAACGACCTGCTGACCGACCTGCAGATTGGACGAGGACCCGAGTTCGATCGGCGTCAGGTCCGTTCGTCCCTCGGCCTTGATGACGGCGATGTCCGAGACCGCGTCGGCTCCGACGAGCGTCGCGTCCGCGGTGGTGCCGTCGGCGAACGAGACGGTGAGCTTGCCGTTGGCACCGGCCCCGGTTGCGACATGGTTGTTGGTCAGGATGAGACCGTCCGAGGAGAGAATCACACCGGATCCCTCACCCTCGGCCTGATTTCCGACGACCTCGATCTGCACGACGCTCGGCAACACCTTGTTCGCGACGGCCTGGATGGAGCCGTCAGGAATGTTGGCTGCCGGCTGCGCGGCCGTGATGGTGGAGTTCAGGGAGTTGGTCGCGCCTCCTGCACCGTTCCCGCCGCCGGCCGCGTAAACACCGATGGCACCACCGATTCCGCCGCCGACAAGGACCAGCGCAAGGGCCCCGGCAACGAGAGTCGCGCGGCCCGGTCGAGCCTTCGTCGTCGCGGACCCATGCTGTGGTGTGGGAGCCGCATGCTGCTGGGGAGTTGCGTGCTGGTTGTACCCATCGCCCCGCTGGTATGGATTGCCCTGCTGGTACGGATACTGGCCGTGCGCGGGATTGCCGTACGGCCCCTGCGGACGTTGCCCGAATGCACCGGGTTGGGTGGGGAACTGCTGTGTCGGGTTGTTCTGCGCGGGGTTGTTCTGCGCGGGGTCGTTACGATCGTCGGTCATCTGCAGTCGCTTCTTTCACTAAAACCTCGCCCTTCGAGGTCGCCTGCCTTCTCGACGACTACCTTGCCGGGTGGTACTGAGAAGGCGCTGAGATGCACCTATCAGTTTCCCGTGACTGTCCACAGCGCCCGCACCAGCTACGGCTCAGGGAATTTCGATGCCTGTCGCTGGTTCGCCGGGCAGGACGATACGGATGAGTGCGCCGCCGCGGTCGGACACCTCGACGCCGATGGTGCCGCCGTGTTTGATCACGACCTGCCGAACGATGGCCAGGCCGAGACCCGAACCCGGCATCGAACGTGACACCGTCGAGCGATAGAACCGCTCGAACACAAGCTCGCGATCCTCCTCGGGAATGCCAGGGCCGGCATCGTCGACGGTGAGTTCCATCAGCCCGTCACCGAGCCTGCGCATCACCACGCGAACCTCGCCGCCGGTGGGACTCCACTTGGCCGCGTTGTCCAAAACGTTGAGCACCGCGCGAGAGAGGCCGGCCTGATCCCCGTAGACGAACCACGGCTCCAGCGTCGCATCGAAGTCGATCTCGTTGCGACGACGCCGAGCTCGTTCGAGGCTGCGCTCCACAGCCTCGGCCAGATCCACTCTCTCGTACACCGTTTCCGGGGCGTCCTCGCGGGCAAGATCCACCAGATCGCCCACCAACGTGGACAATTCCTGAATCTGCGCGACGACATCGGAACGGAGTTCGGCCATGTCCTCCTCCGGGATCGCCGGTGCCCCGGGCCGACCCGATGCGATGAGCAGTTCCATGTTGGTCCGCAGTGAAGTCAACGGTGTCCGCAGTTCATGTCCGGCGTCGGCGACGAGTCGGCCCTGCCGCTCCCGTGATTCCGCCAGTGCGCGCAGCATCGTGTTGAAGCTTTCGGTCAGGCGCGCCAATTCGTCGTCACCTGTCACCGGAATCGGAGTGAGATCGTCGGTGCGCGCGACTCGCTCGGCGGCGGCAGTCAAACGTGCGATCGGCCGTAAACCGGTGCGGCCGACTGCCATACCAGCACCCGCAGCCAGCACCACCCCGAAAGCGCCGACCACCAACAGCACCCACGCAAGCCGATCCAACACCGCCCCGGTGGGCGAAAGGCGCTGTGCGATAACAACGGTACTGCCATCCTGGGTGCGCTGACTCAGCACGCGCTGATCGTCGACCGTGCGCAACGACATATCCGACAGGCCTCGGGCTACCGCGAGCTCCGGACTACCGATGGGCACCTGCGATCCGGGCGGAACGTACTTGGTCAGATCCGAGAAGATCAACGCCACGGACACATCGGTGCTGTACAGGGTGGCGCCGGCGACGTAGCGAGGGTCGAATGTGACCACCCGAGAGTTGATGAGTGCGTCGGACCGGGTGCGCAACTGCGTATCGACATCGCCGTACAACGCCCGCGAGACCACCGCGTACGCGGCGATGGCCATCACAGCGACAGCGATGGCCACCACCGACGCCGCCAGCAGCGTCACCCGCCACCGCAGCGACACGGTGCGCGTGAGCGGCATCGGCGGACGCATCACCAATTCGTCCGACACCGCCGGACGTCGCCCCGATGAATCGACCATCACGGAGGCGTCTCACGCAGGACATATCCGACGCCTCGGACGGTGTGAATCAATCGCGACTCCCCCTCCGCCTCAGTCTTGCGCCGCAGGTAGCCGACATAGACCTCGAGGGCGTTGCCCGACGTCGGGAAGTCGTAGCCCCAGACCTCCTCGAGGATCCGGCTGCGCGTGAGAACCCGTCTCGGGTTCATCAGCAGCATCTCCATCAGCGAGAACTCGGTGCGAGTCAAACTGATCGAACGCTCACCGCGAGTCACCTCGCGGGTCACCGGGTCGAGCGTCAGATCGGCGAACTCGAGCGCCTCGGACTCGCCCTCCGCCTCCATGGCCGTCCGCCGAAGCAGAGCCCGCAGACGTGCGAGCAACTCCTCCAGCGCGAACGGCTTGGGCAGATAGTCGTCAGCACCGGCGTCCAGACCCGCCACCCGCTCGGAGACCGAGTCGCGCGCCGTGAGCACCAGAATGGGCAGGTCGTCGCCCGTGCTGCGCAGCCTCCGGCACACCTCCAAGCCGTCCAGACGAGGCATCATCACGTCCAACACCAGGGCGTCGGGACGCGCGGCTGCCACTTTCTCGAGGGCATCGAGCCCGTCGACCGCAAGCTCGACGGTGTAGCCGTTGAAGGTGAGCGACCTGCGGAGCGAGTCGCGAACCGCTCGATCGTCGTCGACAACCAGAATACGCATTGTCACAGTTTGTCCTGAAGGACTGAGATATGTCTGAGAAGGGTCGGTTCAGCGCCCTATTCCTCGTCCGGGACGCGTCTGGCGATGGGGAGATTCCAGCGCCTCCACAGCGCGAGTAGCCGCAGTCCCGTCGCTACGACGGTCCCGACGATCAACCCCACGTTCTCGGGCAGACCCAGGCCCTCGACCACCGCGACGATCGACGACCCCAGCAGCGCCGGAATCGCGTACAGGTCGCGGCGCAGCAGCAGTGGCACCTCGTTGACCAGGATGTCGCGGATGACGCCACCCGCCACCGCCGTCGTCGCACCGATCAGGCAGGCGGAGAGCGAACTCCCCCCGGCGGCCAGCGCGATCGAGGCACCCGTGGACGCGAACAGGCCCATCCCGAAGGCGTCGAAGAGCAACATGCCCTTCCACACCCGATTCATCGCGGGATGGGCCACGAACACGATCAACGACGCTGCCAGCCCCACCGCGAGGTTCGGCCACTGATCCAGCGAGGTCGGCGGATGGATGCCGAGCAGGACATCGCGGATGATGCCACCGCCGATACCCGTCGTGATGCCCACAACACACACACCGAACAAGTCGAGGCGTTTGCGCACACCGATGAGGGCGCCCGACGCAGCGAACACCGCAATACCCACATAGTTCAGGACATCGACCAACACGGAGTAAGGGTCGCACGAGAGCGGGTCCAGAAACCGGTGGACTACCTGCTCGAGCTAGTCGAGGGTGCGCTATGGGTGTGCGCGGGTTATGCCGCGTTCGATTGCGGCGATGATTTGTGGTCTGAGTTCGGCGGCGGGGACGATGTGGTGGACGGATCCGACTTGTTGGGCTCGTTGGATGTTGTGGATGGTTTCGAATTCGGATGCGCGCTCGGAATCGGTATGCAACGCCACCGTCCGGATACCGTAGTCGTACTCGGCGTTGAGTTCCTTCACAGCCCTGATCAGGCGAACCGCCGCCTCACCCCTGTTGACTACTGCAATCCGCTTGAACACCGTGGCTCCTCGATAGGTATAAGTTCTACGGTCGATACGCTTCGGGCGCTCGCAGGGTGTGACCGATCTGAAATGGTCAGCAAAGTCGAACGCAAGGCAAGAGGACAGCTCAAAGATCAAGCAAGAGAATGGACGACGCCGAGGCGCGAGAGACGCACACCATCATCGACTCCCCACGAGCGCGTTCCTCGTCGGAGAGCACGGAGTCACGATGAATCGGAACGCCATCGAGAACTTTGATCTCGCAAGTGGAACAGGTGCCCTCTCGGCATGACGTCGACACCGACACACCCGATCGCTCCAGCGCGTCTGCCAACGACTGTTCGGACTCGACGCGAATCACTTTGCCAGTGCTCGCGATCCGAACGTCGAACGGGACATCCGGCCCGTCGAATGCGTTCGCTCGGGGAGCGAATCGTTCGACATGCAAGCTGCCCTCGGCGATACTCTCGACCGCCGCAAGTAGCGGTTCCGGTCCACAGCAGTAGATCTCCGTCTGCGGACCCACTCCGGTCACGATCTCCGCCAGTGGAAGAAGTCCGACTTCGTCCTGCGGGAGAATGGCCACGCGATCCCCGTACGCTGACAGTTCCTCGGTGAACCCCATTGTCGCGCGGGACCGTCCGCCATAGAACAAGCGCCAGTCAGCACCGGCCCGCTCCACCGCTGCGATCATCGGGATCAGTGGGGTGATTCCAATACCCCCGGCAACGAACGCATACCGTGCAGATTCGACAAGCGGAAAGTTGTTGCGCGGCATCGACACCGACAGCGTAGCGCCGGGATGCGCGTGCTCGTGCAAGAACCTCGAACCACCCCGGCCGCCTTGCTCGTTCAGTACGCCGATTCGCCACCGCTGCCTGCTCTCCGGCGATCCGCACAGGGAGTACTGCCGAACCTCATCGACGCCGACTCCGACATCGATATGCGCTCCTGCGTGCCACTCGGGAAGAACGCCTCCCTCAGGAAGCTCGAGCTCGAGCGAGACTACGTCGGTGGCCTCGAGCGTTCGTTCGACGACGATCACAGTGAATCGGCCGGCTTCCAACATAGGTCTCGAACTCCTTCGATTGCTCACAGCAGCAAGTAGTGGATGCAGCTCGAGTCTGATGCGGTCGCCGCGCATGTCGCACAGCGACTCTCTTCATCCGATTCAAACGATCGGCATCAGCTATCACGGCAGCCCTCGAGGACAGGCCCAACGAGACTCGGGGCCATGAGCACTCTCGAGAGCGGAACAATACCCCGAAACGAACTCCCAGAACCCGAAGCCGCACCCAGCATCGACCGTCCCGCGGCCACTCACCTGGCCTCCAAGACCTCGGCGTTCATTGCCGAACATGTAATCCCGGTTGAACGGGAGGTTATCGTCGACGGACGGATCGTGGACGATGCCCTGCGACTCGACCTGCAGCGCAAAGCCAAGGCTGCGGGAGTTTTCGGCCCCCTGTCCGAAACTCGATACGGTGGACTCGGACTCGACATGCGGGCGCAGGCACTCGTCCTCGAGGCCGCAGGCGCAAGCCTCCTCGGCCCCCTCTCCGTGAACGGTTCCGCACCGGACGACGGGAACATCCACCTGCTGCGAGATGCCGGCACGACCGAACAGAAAGAGCGCTACCTCGCGCCACTCTCGGCCGGCGACACTCGATCTGCGATCGCTATGACAGAGCCGGCTCCTGGGACCGGATCGGACCCATCGATGCTCCAAACCACAGCGCGGCAAACCGATTCCGGGTGGGTCATCACAGGCGACAAGCACTTCACCACCGGAGCTGACGGCGCAGATTTCATCATCGTCGTTGCTGCCACACCTGCTGGCCCAACGATGTTCCTGGTCGACCACGACAACCCGGGCTTCCAGGTCGGCCGTCGCATGCCCACTCTCGACCACAGCATCCCTGGGGGTCACTGTGAAGTCACCTTCACGGACTGCGAGGTTGCTGCCGATGCCGTGCTCGGAGAGGTGGGCAAGGGCATGCTCTACGCCGGCGTTCGGCTCGCGCCGTCTCGTCTGGTGTTCTGCATGAACTGGCTGGGTCTTGCCGTGCGGGCACACGAAATGGCAGCACGCCACATCGTCGGCCGATCATCGTTCGGCGTTCCGATCGCCGATCACGGAATGGCGCAGGCACACGTTGCCGACAGTGAGATCGACATCGAAGCATCCAGGGGCCTCATTCGCTGGGCCGCCGAGATCATCGATACTCAAGGGGCTGACTCCTCGAATGCGCGTCACAGCGCATCGATTGCCAAGACCTTCGTATCCGAGGCAGTGTGGCGGATCCTCGACCGATCAGTGCAGTTGCACGGCGGTCTCGGCGTGTGCGAAGACCACCTTGTCGCGAGATTTCTGGTGGAAGCACGCGCATTTCGGATCTACGAGGGGCCATCGGAGGTCCTCCGCTGGTCGATCGCACGGCGAGTATTGCGCCCGTTCCGCTGACGTTGCGCCAACACAAGAAAAGGAGCACACCATGTCCCTGTCCACTGCCGACCGAAAGGTCGGAAGGTTCGCAGCCGCGTTCGGCGCCATCGATTACGATTCCCCCGACTACGAGCTACTCCGATCCGTCGCCGATACGCTGGTTCCGTTCGGCGCTCATATCGGTACGTCCATCACCGAAATAAGCCCGGACCGCGCCGTCGTCGAGATTCCCAACGCTCCGCATGTGGTCAACCACATGGGCACCGTGCACGCCGGGGCGCTGTTCACAGCAGCTGACATCGCAGGAGCTGCTGCCGTTGCCGGCGCAGCTGCCACCGGCCTGCACCTCATCGACAGTCTCGTGGTGCGCGGGGCGACCGCCTCCTACCGAAAGCCAGCCAGCGGGCACATCCGAGCAATTGCGACGGTCGACGAGCGCGAGTTGAGGGCGATTCTCGGGGCCACATCCAACCAACGATTCGAACTCACCGGCAAGGTCACGGTCTTGAACGACGAGGACACAACCGTCGCCAAGTTCACGTTCGACTATGTGTGCGACGTCGTCGTCACCGACGGGCAGGGGTGAGCAAGATGTCTGCAACCTCGGGAACCCGTCGTCCGTCGGAGTACTCCTCGCTCGAGGCGCTGCCTGTCACCGTCTCGGGAGACATCAGCTTCACCGTCCGAATTCTGCGGGCTGTCGATCCGTCGGCACCGGTCGTGTTGATTCTTCCTGCAATGGTCATGAAGGCGAAGCACTACATGCACCTTGCCAAAGCATTTCATGGTCAGGGTTTTTCGGTGGCACTGTGCGATCTGCGCGGGCAGGGCGAGAGCAAGCCCCCACTGCTCGAGCAGCCGAACTTCGGCTACCGCGAGATGATAGAGACCGACCTCCCGGCAATCACTGCGGTTATTCGAGAGACATTCGTAGACAGCGACATTCATCTGTTCGGCCACAGCCTCGGCGGGCAACTCGCGCTGCTCTATTCAGCTGCCGAACCTGGGGCTGTCGATAGCGTCACTGTGATCGGCACCGGAACGGTCTACTGGCGCGCTTTCGGTATGCGTCGCTGGTTCGAGGCACTACGCGACATTCAGTGGATCGGACTCGTTGCACGATTCAAAGGGCATTGGCCGGGGGGAGTTCTCATCCCCGGAGCCATGGCAGGGCGCGTCATGGTCGATTGGTCTCGACATTCGCTGACCAGCCGGTACCGTCCAGCTGGCTCGTCTCGCAACTACGACCGCCTGCTTGCGGCGATGACGACACCTGTTTTCGCAATATCGCTGGAAGAGGACCTCCTCGGGCCCAAGTCGAACGTCGACTTCCTCGAATCCAGGATGACTTCGTCACCGGTCACACGCTGGCACATCGACGGAGATTCTCCGGTAACCCATCGCGACCACTTCGAGTGGATCAAGGACTCCGGGGCAATCGCAGCGGTCGCATCCGACTGGATCCGGACCGGCGACTACGTCGCTTGACCTCGACGCTCCTTCGCCTTTGATGGTCGAAGCGCTACAACGGTCATGATGACCCCTGCCAATGCTCCCAACGCAGCGATTGCGAATGTCGCGGACATCGACGTCACCTCGCTACCCACGCGAGGTGACGCGATGGCCGCGATGGCGACCCCGAACACAGCGCCGAACTGTCTGAACGTGTTCATTGCGCCAGATGCGGCGCCCACCCACTCCGTCGGCACTGCGTTCACCATCGCGGCGATGGCTACCACGCCACCGGACAACGGGATTCCGATGCCGAGCAGTGCGAGCGCTACGCCGTACACCGCGAACGGCATCCCCGCCGGAATAGACATCAGCCCGAGCAGTCCGACACAGATCGAACCGAGCCCCACCAGCATCGTCGCCCTGATTCCGAGGCGACCGGCGACATACGATGCCCCGAGCGAGCCGGCCCCGATGGCACCGAAGAGCGGAAGGAACTGCAGTCCTGTCTCCATCGGACTCAGTCCCAAGGCGCCTTGTAGATGCAGAGTCAGTATGAACAGCACGCCGTAGAGGCCGAAAAGCCCGAAAAAATTGACAGCGCAGGCAACGAACACTTCGGGGATGCGCAACAACCCGGGGGGCAGCATCGGCGTCTCGGTGCGACGTTCCCACCAGACGAAAAGCATGAGCGCTGCGGCGGCCACCGCCGTAGCGAACAGGCCGAAGGGGTGCGTCCAACCCTGATGCGGCCCCTCTACGAGAGCCAGCGTCGCCCCGGCACCGACCGCAACGAAGAAGACTTGTCCGATCACGTCGACTTTGCCTCTGCGCGCGACTGATTCGACGCGACGCGACATGCGCAGCGCGATCCAGGCGCCCAGCGCAATCGGGGCGTTTATCCAGAACAGTGACTGCCATCCCGCAGAGGACACCAACACCCCACCGACCAGAGGCCCGAGGGCGAGCGCGACTCCCGCCGTTCCGCCCCAAATCCCTATGGCCTTGGCGCGGGCACGTGGGTCGGGGAAATTCTCTGTCAACGCAGCGATGGACAGCGGAACTACAACCGCAGCGCACGCACCTTGCAGTCCACGTCCAGCGATCAGCACATTCATCGTCGGTGCGATGGCACACGCAACCGACGCGAGGCCGAATGCAGCGGTCCCGCCCAACAGAATTCTGCGCGTACCGAACCGCGCGCCCAGCAACCCACCCGACAAGAGCAAGCAAGCGAACGCCAAGGTGTACGAGTCCAAAATCCACTGGGCAGCAGTATCGCCGCCGCCGAGGCGATCAGTGATTGTCGGAATTGCCACTGGCGCGATACTGGTATCGAGGTAGATGATGAATGTGATCGCGCAGATTCCCATGAGGAGGGTGCGCTGTCGAGATCTATCTGAATATTGGGTTCTTCCGTCGCGTGTAGTGCTATCCGAAGTCACTCGAACATCGTAGATTCAAGCTACGCAGCTCAATAGCTGATAAACGCTTTCAGGGCACTTGATAGCAGATTTCTATACTCGCAGATGGCGGCGGCAAAGAGTCGACCAGCCGTGGCCGGAAGATCTCGATCGCAACTACGCCGAATCCTATCGAAGCAGATCAGAGCGTCCGAGCATTGTGTCTTCCGGTGATGCGGGGAATCGGTGTTCACCTGGACGACATGACCGGGTGTTGTCATATTCCGTACTGATCACACGCACGGCTTGGGAGATAAACTGGTGAGTCGCATAAATATCACTTCGGTGTCGAAGAAATTCGGGGACACGCATGCGATTGCCGACCTCACCCTCGATATCGCGGATGGCGAATTCATGGTCCTCTTGGGACCGAGTGGGTGCGGCAAATCTACGCTTCTTCGCATGGTGGCGGGGTTGACTCAGCCATCGACCGGCCGAATTATGCTGGATCGAACAGATATAACGTCAGCCCCTCCACGTCAGCGCAATCTCGCAATGGTTTTCCAGAGTTATGCGCTCTACCCCCACCTGACGGTTGCGAAGAACATAGCGTTCCCGCTCCGCACTCAAAAGAAATCACGAAAGTCCATAGCGGAGAGCGTCTCCTCGGTCGCAACGATGCTCGGTCTTACCGAACTGTTGGGTCGCCGACCCGCCGAGCTGTCAGGAGGCCAACGGCAGCGAGTTGCGTTGGCTAGAGCAATGGTTCGTGAACCTGGCGCATTTCTCATGGACGAACCACTGTCGAATCTCGATGCGAAGCTGCGCAGCGCAACCCGCAGTGAACTCATCGAGTTGCATCGCAAGCTCGGCACGACCTTCCTCTACGTCACCCACGATCAGGTCGAAGCCATGACCATGGCTACGCGCATAGCACTGATGAACGCCGGTCGTATCGAGCAGGTGGGTACGCCCGCCGAACTCTATGACACCCCTCGATCGACGTTCGTCGCAGGCTTTCTGGGTGCGCCGCCGATGAACCTGATGGACGCCGACGTGGTGCACCGCGGTCACGAGCTGTACGCGGAAGCGACGGACTTCTCGGCAGCCCTGGGTATCGCGAACCAGAGCGTAGTCGATCGCCGCGCAGTAATCTTCGGTGTCCGACCAGAGCGTGTTCGACTTCGTCCCAATGCGATCGACTGCGCTGAGAGTGACGGTGCTGCCGGCATTACCGGCACAGTCGCGACCGTGGAGTATCTGGGCGGCGAGGAGCTCGTGCACGTCGCAGTGGGTCCGAACACCCTGTGCGCGAAGGTCACCAGCCCCAGTGGTGTCAAGGCCGGCGATCGGGTCCATCTCGAGCTGGATCCTTCCGACATTCACCTGTTCGACCGAGATACCCGCCGTCGGTTGGTCTGGCAACACGACGACGAGGTCACCGAGTTCGACCAAGACTTGCACGTGAATGCAAACACACCTGTGTTCACGGCTTGAAGCTGTCCATCCCTCTTACCGTCCAACCTCTCTCAGGAGCAAAACAGTGAGCAAAACCTTTCTGGGTGTGAGTGCCCTCATCACGAGCGCACTCCTCCTTACCGCATGTGGGGGTCTCGGCAGCACAACCACGGAGGAGACGTCTGCTTCCGCGGCGGTGCCGGAACTGGCCGATGATCAGTCGGTGTCGATCGTGTTCGAGAGCTACAACTATGGCCTCGCCGGTGCGTGGACCGACACGTTCAACACGCTCATCGACGAGTTCCACGAGCAGCACCCGAATATCGAGGTCATCGCGCAGAAGCCGCAGGGCAACAGCCCGAACCCGGCGACGGACACGGTATCGAGCATTCAGAACCAGACGGTCGCGGGTACGCCCCCGGACGTTGCGCAGCTCGGCTTCAGCGACTTGGACTTCACGATCAACCAGCTCGGCGCCAAGTCGCTCGACGACCTCTTCGGCAAAGACGAAGTACAGAAGAACTTCGACGGAACGGAGCACGCATACGCTCCCAAGGCGCGCGTTCTCGCCGATTGGAACGGGGCCACATACGGAATCCCGTTCGTGTTCTCCACACCTGTGTTCTATTACAATGCAACTCTTTTCGAGCAGGCTGGCCTCGACCCGGATTCCCCGCCCGAGACGTGGGAGCAGGTCGCCGACGCGGCGAAGGCGATCGCCGAGCGCACCGGCAAGGGCGGCGTCTACCTCGATTGCCTCACCAAGTCCGCGAAGGACTGGTGCTACCAGAGCCTGGTCCGGTCGAACGGGGGGCGCGTGATCTCCGAGGATCGGAAGACGCTCGAGTTCGCGGACGAAGCAGCGGTCGAAGCGACAACCATGGCCCAGCAGCTTGTGGCCGACGGGGCGACACCGGTGTTGAGCCAGAAGCAGGGCTACGAGGCGTTCGCCCGCGGTGACATGGGCATGCTCCTCGAGACCAGTGCAATTCAGGGAATGTTCGTCAAGGGTGCCACCGACAACTGGGATCTGCGCTCCACCACGATGCCGTCGTTCGGAGACAAGCCGGTCGTCCCGACCAATTCGGGTGCCTCGCTGTTCACCTTCGCATCCGATCCAGCCAAGCAGCGTGCCTCGTGGGAGTTGATAAAGTTCCTCACCAGCGAGGAGTCCTACATCACGATCTCGCAGGGGATCGGCTACCTCCCGCTGCGCACCGGACTCGTCGACGATCCTGACGGCCTTGCGGACTGGGCCGCGAGCAGCCCGTTGAACGAACCGAACCTCGAGCAGCTCGAGAACATGGAGCCGTGGGTGTCGATGCCTGGCAACAACTATCTGCAGATCCGCGACGGAATGATGGACGCCGTCGAGTCGATTGTCTACCAGGGTGCGGACCCCAGCTCCACGCTGAAGGCAGCACAGGACCAGGGCACAGAGCTTCTTCCGACCTCGTAGCCCGACCGACCAATCCGACGCCCGCCCACGAAAGGACGCGAAATGCCCGGACCAGACTTCACAGTCGTTCACATCACCGACACCCACATCGGTCGCGAAGGCGAAAAGGTGCACGGTATCGTCGACACGCTCGACAACCTGCAGACAGTGCTCGATCGTCTGGTTTCGTCCGGGCACCGCGTCGACGCGCTCGTTTTATCCGGTGACCTTACCGACAACGGCGATCCGGACGCCTACCGCCGACTGCGCGAGGCAATCCTGCCTGCCGCAGACGAACTCGGTGCCGAGGTCGTTTACGCGATGGGCAATCACGACGACAGGGAGAGCTTCGCACACGCGCTGCTCGACCTGTCGCCGTCAGATCTTCCCGTCGATCCGCACCGGCCGATCGACACCGTTGTTCACCTGCGGGGCGTCCGTATCGTCGTCTTGGACAGCACCACTGCAGGACAGCACCACGGGCGGCTCGAGCCAGGCCAGCTGAAGTGGCTGACCGAGGTGCTGGCCGAACCGGCGCCCAACGGGACGCTTCTGGTCCTGCACCATCCACCGATCCCGTCACCGGTGACATCGGTCGATTCGCTCAAGCTGCAGAACTCCGAACACCTCGAGGCCGTGCTGCTCGGGACGGACGTACGCATGGTCCTCTGCGGACACTCCCACCACACCTGTTCGGGCTCGATCGCGGGCATTCCGGTGTGGGTGGGGCCGGCGATGTCCTACCGAGTCGATCCGGTCCCGCCGGTAGGTCGTCATCGCGGCGTGGTCGGATTCGGTTTCACCCGTGTAGACATGTTCGGCTCGTCCGTCGTCGCCACTGCAGTAGAGGCCACGCCGGCGCCTGCGGTGTACGACGAATCGATGCAGGACGTCCTCGACAAGCTGGCCGCACTGTCACTCCGGGCGGGGTGAGCGGTGTTCGTCACGGCTCTGGACCATCCCCAGCCTTCGTCCGAGACCGTAGGAATGCCTGCAGAACCTGTTCTCACGCTGCGGGAACCGGTTCTCGAACGTCTTCTTCGTTCGGCTCAGCCCTACCTGTACCTGGCGCCGGCCATATTCTTCCTCGTCGTGTGGACGTATCGCCCACTCGTGCAGGCCGCCCAGTTGTCGACATACTCGTGGAATCTGCTGCCCACGTCACCGATGACGGCAGTGGGCGCGGACAACTACCGCCGGTTGCTCGAACTACCGGCCGTCGGAGACTCCATCTGGCGCACAGTTGTTCTGATCCTCGCCCTGTTGCCGTTCTCGATAATTCTCCCGGTCGTGGTCGCCTTCTCGACCCGTGGTGTGCTCGGCCGTTCGCGGGTGCTGTATCAAGCCATCATCTTCGCGCCGTTTCTCATCGCGCCTGTCGCGGGGGCCGCGGTGTGGCAGTGGTTGCTCGACCCGAGCGCCGGGATGGTCAACCGTGTCTTGGGTTCGGACCGCAACTGGATCCAGGACACGAGTACGGCCCACATGGTGATCATCATCATCACCGGATGGCACTTCCTCGGATTCGCGGTGCTCGTGGTCTCCGCCGGAATGGCTGGTGTGAACAGCGACTATTCCGAGGCGGCGCAGATGGACGGTGCGTCGCGGTGGCAGATCGATCGCTGGATCACATTTCCGCTGCTCTCCCCCACGTTGGTCTTTCTCACCCTCATGACCGTGCTGCTCAGCGCGCAGTGGACGTTCCCCTTGATCGACACGCTGACCCAGGGTGGACCGTCCCAATCCACGACGAACATCTACTACCTGCTTTGGGACTACGGATTCAACAGCTTCGACGCTGGACTGAGCGCCGCGGCGGGCATCGTGTTGTTCGTGGGATTCGGCGCAGTGGCCGGCATGCTGGTCTGGCTATCGGAACGGGTGACCTTTCATGACAACTGACGCCCAGGAGGAAACCGGGACGGAGGTCCGGCAGACCGGGACGGTGATACAGCGCATTCGGGGACATGCAGTTCTGATCGTGATCGCCTTCCTCTGCGCGGTCCCGATCTACTGGCTGTTCGCGACATCGCTGCGCAGGCCAGAGGACATCCACTCGCTGTCACCGTTCCCGTGGCCCCTGTCGATCGAGAACTACACCGATGCCGCCGCCAAGGTGGACATCCTCGGCCTTCTGTTGAACACTCTCGGGGTCGCGGTCGCCTCTGCGACAGCGCAGCTACTCATTGCACTGCTCGCCTCGTACGCGTTCGCCATGTACACCTTTCGGTTTCAGAAGGTCCTGTACCTCGCGTTCGTCGGAACGTGGCTGGTGCCGTTCCAGGTCACCATGCTGCCCAATTATGTTCTGCTGTACCAACTGGGACTGATCAACACACTCGCTGGTGTGGTGGTACCGACACTCTCCTCGGTTCTCGCCGTGTTGATGCTGCGCCAGCACATGACCAGCTTCCCCAAGGAACTGTTGGCGGCCGCGCGGATGGATGGAAGGTCGTCGTGGTCGATCCTGTGGACGGTCGTGGTGCCGAATCTGCGTCCGGCGCTGGCAGCGTTGTCCATCCTTCTTTTCATCAACTCGTGGAACGAGTACTTCTGGCCCGCAGTGGTGCTGCAACGCAGCAACTCGGTTCTCCAGCTGGGATTGCGAAGCTTCATGGGAACAGAGGGCGATGACTGGGGCCCGATGATGGCGGTGGCCGGCATGGCATGCTTGCCGGTCTTCCTGCTCTACATCGTGCTGCAACGCCACATCGTCAACGCGTTCGTACGATCCGGCCTCAAGTAGACACACAAGCACGGAGTTCGGGCAGGCTGCTCATCGCTCAGCGGTGTTCAGCCTGCCCGAACTGGTCTTTGGGCCCTGATCTGCACGGCCGTGCGCCCTACACGCGCACTGTCGAATCTTGGATGCAGAAAGTCCGGGTGGCTTTGCAGCACACCCGGACTCCCACACCTTGCCTGCCTACGGCACCTACTGTCGCAACTCCGGTATGTAGTGGCTGGCATGCGCCGGCAAGCGCAGTCCAGAGCTACGCAGCGCCGCCACGCGCGTGGCGTAGGCACCGCCGAACATCAGATTGTGTGCGATGTCCGCGACGTGGCGGTTGGTCGGGGCGGCGAGATAGGTTCCCGCCACCCAACTGTTGAAGGCGCCCATCGCCGGACCGCACCATATTTGATAGTCGGCAGTTCGGTCGGACTCTCCGCGAATGCTCCACCCGGACGACAGCCCTAGGTACCAACGAAAGATCAGCGCCATCTTGCGCTTGGGATCCCGCTCGGCACCAGCTAGCTGACCTGGATCACGTTCGGTGAAGTAGTCGACACATCCTGTCCACACCTCGTCCAACGACCGCCCGAAGATGGAGCTCTCCAGATCCGAGCGACGCTCGGGAGGTATGGACTCGATGCCGTCGTACTCACGATAGGCCTCGTACAACCGATGGGCGCGTGCTGCGAACATCGTTCCGCGACGCAGAACTTGCACCTGAACACCGAGTTCGAACATGTCCGATGACGGGGCCATGGTGCAATCGGCGACTCCGGACGACGCCAGAAGCGCCTTCGTGGTCTCGGACTGATCGGCCTCCACCGAGGACTGGTTGATCGACCCAGTCACCACGTACGCAGCGCCCATAGCGAACGCAGCGGCAACCGCCTGCGGGGTGCCGATACCTCCCGCCGCACCAATCCGCACTTCGGTGGGGCCCTGCCATTCACGAGCCATTCTGTCGCGCTGCGCGATCAAGTCCGGCAACAGCACCGTCAAGGGCCGGCGGTCCGTATGACCTCCAGAATCGGCTTCGGCGGTGATGTCGTCGGCCATCGGAATGCTCTCGGCCCAACGTGCTTGATCGGCGGTGATCTCCCCCGCCTCGACCAACGCCCGAACCATTGCCGCGGGCGCCGGGCGAAGGAACAGCTCGGCCACTTCGGCGCGCGAAACTTTGGCGATCACGCGGTGCCGTGGATGCACTCGACCATCACTGCCGAGCGTCAGTCCACCGACTCGGTAGCGAACCAGTTCTGGGCTGAGATTCATGAACGCCGATGCTTCGATACAGGTGACTCCGTGCCGCAGGCATGCATCGACGATAGCCTTCTCGAGCGCGGGTTCCGTCGGACTGTGGATGAGGTTGCATGCGAACGGGATATCGCCCAGCGCCTGACGAATAGTGGTCAACGCCGCATCGATCCGCGCTGGAACCACTCCTGCCGCGCCATAGGACGCGAGGTATCCGGCTCGCGCCAGCGCGATGACCATGTCCGGGGACGCAATCCCATTGGCCATCGCGCCCGCGGCATAGCAGTAGCGAACCCCGTGGAACTTGCGAAACAGGCTGTCGCCCAATTGTGTCGGCGGCAGTGGTGCGACAGCGCTGAGGACGCGAGCGCCCACAACGGCCGCAGGGTCCGACGTCGCACCGATACCGTCCGCATCAGCAACGATCCAGCATGGCGAATCGAGATCGAGCAGGATCGAACGCACGTCGCTCACTGCACGTGCCAGCGCGCGCGTCATCCGAGAACCTGCCCGTCGCGCAGTTCGACGGCGAGGTCGATCAACTCGTAGATCCGTAGACCGGGCTTCCACAGGGATGCATCGACGGTGACGACCACGGAACCAGGCCGCCGCTCCACCGTCTTGATGTGGACTTCCAACTCGCACTGACGGTCGGTGGGCAGGAACTGGCCACGATACTTCCACGTCAGCTCGATATCGGCTGGAATCAGGAAGCGCGGATCGGCCATTCCCGAATCCATTCGGGAGTTCAACATCCACTCCTGCACGGCCTGAATCGCCGTTTCGACACCGAGCGATCCGGGGATCACCGGGTCGAGGTGGAAGTGTCGGGCGAAGAACCAGTCGTCCGGATCGATACGACGGAGCGCGTGCAGGTATCCCTGATCGTGATCACCGCCACCGTCTACGACTTCGATCAGATCGAGCAGCGCCAACGTACCGCGCGAACACAACCGCGATCCCGGGGCGCTCCTTCGCGCGGCAATGTCGATCGTGCGGACCGAGCTCGGCTTGTGCGTCTGCAGCCAAGTCGGCCGGTTCTTGCCAGCGTCGAGCCCTGTTTGATTGCCGAGCGCTTCATCGCTGAAGTAGCCGAACATGGTCTCACCGCGATAGAACGGTTCACCGTCCACCGACAGGGTGTAGTCGAACGTCTGCAGAGACGAGCCCGGAAGCAGCGTCGTGGACAGCAACCGTGACGACTGCTCGATGGTCTTGTCGCGAAGGTCCACCTGGCGAAGTACGGTGGCGGTGCCGCCGAGGTTGCGCAGGCTGAGCGTCTCGTCGGGCGCGATGAGTGTCGGGCCGACGTACAGCCCCATGAGCAGCGCCGCCTGCAAAGACGTCTCCATGTACACGAAATGCGGGACCGAGTAGTTGGCACTGTCGGCGTAGTACCACGAATCGGCCGGCGAATCGTATTCGGTGTCGTAGGAGGCTGTGCGATCCAGAACTCCGCGGGCACCGTCGAACCGTGTGACGCGATCGACCAGAAGCAAACCACCGGTGGGCAGCCGTGTCGCCCGACGCCCGGTGAAACCGGCGAACTCAGGACCGAGTGCCGTGCCCTGGTCACCGCGCGCAAGGTGTGCCATGTGGAACTCGTTGAGCAGCACTCGATCTCCGGCGTGACCGATTCGTCCGGTCCAGGAATCGAACGCACCGCCGATTCCCGGACCGACCGGGGAACCTGGTTTTTCGGTGACAGTGACAGTGACGCTGATGCTGCGCCCGTCTCCTGCGATCACTTCCGCTGTGACATGCGGGCGCGGCACGAGTTCGATTTGGGTCACCACGACGTCGAGCTCGGTAGAACCGGAATCGAGACGCGCCGGTTCCGCTGCCGTGAGAGTCACATCGGCCATACACAGATGCAACCCGGCGAACAGGACGAACGTCTCGACTGCCTGCACTGCCGCTGACGTGGCGTCACCATCGAACTGCGCGCGCAGCCGTCCGCGGTTCAATGTACCGCCGCGCAGATCGATGTCGGTGACCGACGTCAACGCAAGCGGTGACGCCGCTGCGATCCGAACATTCGGGTTGGCTCCTGCCTGGTCGTATCGCGCTCCGAACACACCAGCGATTTCGCCCCGCGCCAACGATTCCAGTGCATCACGATCCAGCGACCGGCGACCCGCGCGGGCCAGCGGCTTGAATGCACCTTCAACTGCTGCGACCGCTCCTGTCGAGGGCGGGCGCACCGGTGCGGTCGCAACGCGAGCCGCCCGCAGAAGCGCGTACTGGACGTTCGTATGGGAATCGAGATGCGCGCGATGGGCCTCGGTCACCGCAATTCGCAGCTCGTGTAACTGATTCAGTCTTCCCGTGCTCGCCGCTCCCCTGACGCCCGACGACGGAACGCGCGATGGCGCACTCGCTGTGGCCTCGGGTGCCAGCGGCGTTGAAACCACAGAGGCGCCGAGGGGGTCGAACGGCTCGCCGTCGAATGCGAGTGCCGCATTGTCTCGTGTGAATTGAACGTTCATGATTTGATCCAATGCCTCACTGATTCGCGGAACATGTCGGACAACTGGGGTGTCGTGACCACAGACACGTCTGCGTACTTCTGCAGAATGGTGCCGTCAGGGCCGATCGCGGTGGCATCGAGCGTCACGTCGACCGCGCCGGCACGCGGATTGTCGACGACAACAGCGTAGGGCGACCCCATCGGCAGCGGTGCGTAGTAGTCGATTCGTCCGATACCGAGTGGAAGGCATGCCGAATTCAGCAGCCGATGTCCAAGTACAGGTGGCCCCTGGAGAATGACGTCGGCAAGCACTGGGTTGTGCAGCGCTCCCGCATAGGCACCGAGAGCGAAAGGCTCGCCGCCGAGTTCGCATTCGATGACCAGCTCGGTGTCCGAGCCCGCGAGAATCCGGCGCATTCCGTGTAGCAGTGGAGCGTGGAATTGGCGGGCATCACGGTACAACTCGTCAGCGGGTACACCGCCTCCGAACCGAGGCGGACGAACCCGCGGCATCTCCGAGGGGTATCGACCGAGGTCCATCGTTGCCACGTAGTGGGACAGCGACTTCGAGTCACCTTTCGCGCTGTCCACTCGGCTGGTGACGACTACTCGCACTGCCTGTTCGCCGTCGGGAGTGACTCGGATATCGATCGATTCGATCGGGTGGTCGAACACGATTCCCTTGTGCACGTGAAAGTCCCGTACCGATATGACATACCGACCCGGGTAGGCGCGCTCGACGACGTTGATCATGGCACCGAGACCGAAGGTGGCAGGAAGCACCGCATGCTCCCCGATCCGATGCGCCTGCACCAGCGGGTTTTCGCTCAGATCACCGAGGGTCCGGGTAGCAACGAACGGTTCCCCGAGTGATTGCGGACCGTCGCTCAGTGACTCGGCCTCTCCGATCAGCACCACGACGTCATCGCGCTGAGTCGGTGTGAACTGCTCGACGAATGCACGCGCACCGACATCGGGATCCAGCAAAGACACACCACGTTCGATGAAGTGCTTGCGCAGCTCCGGTGTCACCATCCCGCCGTCCCACGCGCCCCAATCGATCGCCGTGACGTGGCGATCCGGTCGGGAGGTGACATGTGCGGCAGCGAAGCGGGTGAGTGCTTCGTTGGCTGCGGCGTAATCGGATTGCCCTGAGTTGCCGTACAGACCGGCGACCGAGGTGAAGAGCAGAATCTTGCGGAGCGGCGAGGTCTCGTTCTCCGAATCGAGGGCCTCCAGGACGGCTCCGAGCCCGTTGATCTTCGGGGCAAGGACCCGATTGATGTCCGCGACTGTCTTGGCTGCGATCGGCGAGTCGGCGAGTACGCCGGCACCGTGAACCAGGACGGTGATCTCGGACGCAAGCGACTTCAGTGCCTCCCGGACCGCGTCGACGTCGGTGACGTCGACCGCGATGTACCGCGCTCGTTCACCGAGTTCGCCCAGCGTTTCGGCGATCTCGCGGCCGGCTCGGACGGCCGCGCATGCACGTCCGATGTCGCGCGGGGTGGCCCTCGAGCCTGCCATCGCAGAGAGCGCCGCCTTCTGCAGGCCGACGTCGTCGACGCCAACCGCCCAGGACGGTTCGGGATCGGGTTCGGTGCGCCCGAGGAGAACGAATCGTGATTCGGTCTGCCGTCCGAGCTCGCGAGCGCAGATCGCTGTCATTCCACGTGCGCCTCCCGTCACGAGGACCACATCCGATTCGGTCAACTCGGTGTCTTCCAGCGGGAGTGTCGGGTCGACAGAGCTGGACTTCGACGAAGAGCCATGGAGGCTAGGAACGAGCGTCCAACGGTCACCGTGTTCCCCGACGGCCACTTCCAAGGTGTCGGTCGCGGAGTCGGCGATTTCGGTCAGCAAAGCTTCCACCACGGCATCGATGTCCGCCGCGGGATGGACATCGAGACTCCGGCAGAACAGACCGGGCCGCTCAGCGGCAAGGGTTTTCACAACACCGCCGACACCGCCGATCAGGGCGGATACCGGATCCACGGTCCCGGCGAAGCCGAACGCACCGTCGAGCCGCGTCAACGTCACGAACGCCGACCGAACCGCGTCGGAGCGTTCCAGACTGGGAGAGCAGTGCTTGGCAGCGAGCAAGGCAGCGGTCAACCGGTCACTCGCCGCCGACCACTCGGTGGTAGCACCCGCAATGACCAAGGCCAGCGTCACCTCGTTCTCGAACGCAGACTTCAGAGTCGTCTCGATCTCATCTGCGCTGCCGGCAAGGGAAAGACGGCTGACGGTCCATCCACGATCGGCGAGCCGACGCGACACCTGATCGGCATCGGCATCGCCGCCCGCGAGGTCGACGACGACTGCGGTCGAGCCGGTCGGGAACAGCCCACCCACGAGGTCCACGGCCGGGAGTGCAACGAGTTCGACGGTATGCCGCGGCGCCTGAGCCGCGGCTTCAGCTTTTGGGTGGACATCACTCCCCACACCGAGTGCTTCGACGATCTGGTCGAGCGTGCGCAACGTACCCAGCTGCTCGGGCCCGAGACTCGGCAGCGACGGGAACCGCTCCTGCACCGCACCGAGCACCTGCACGCGCTTGATCGAATCGACCCCGAGATCAGCCTCGAGATCCATCGATGGATCCACCATCTCCACGGGGTAGCCCGTCTTGTCCGCAACGACCTCCAGAAGTGCTGCGAGGAGTAATTCAGCTGATGTCCCGGTAGGTGTGTCCGGCGGACTGTCGGACTCCGACTGTTCGGTCTCGGCGACGGATCCGGACGACGACTGCGCTAGTAGGTCGACGATCTGGTCGAGCGTGCGCAACGTACCCAGCTGCTCGGGCCCGAGACTCGGCAGCGACGGGAACCGCTCCTGCACCGCACCGAGCACCTGCACGCGCTTGATCGAATCGACCCCGAGATCAGCCTCGAGGTCCATCGATGGATCCACCATCTCCACGGGGTAGCCCGTCTTGTCCGCGACGACGTCCTGCAGTGCGCGACGCAGTTGTGCGGCGGTGACACCGGCCGCTTCCTCGGACACCGACACAACCGTCGGAATCGGGGCGACGACGGGTTCCGGTGTCGGAGCTATCTCGACAGCCGGTGCCACATGTGGCTCCTGTGTGGCGGGCGCGATCGCTGCCTGTACCGGAGTCGCGGGGATCGAGCGCGCAGCCGTCGGTGCTTCAACCCCGACGACCGAGCGTCGTACAGGATTCGTTTCGCCGACGCCGCCCCCGATTTCCAACTCTGCGATGCGGCCGAGCACCTCTGTCGCTCGGGTATGACTGTGACTGATTGCCACTCCGTGGTCCTTGACCGCCTCGATCGCGCGGAGCATGCTGGCGTCGATGTGGTCGGCGCTCAACGCCTCCGCGAGGTGCTGGGCCAGGTCGAGCTGACCATCGAGGTAGCGATCGTGCGTGCCGAGGTGTGCCGCAAGGGCGGACAGCTCGCCAGTGGACCGATCTTCGATTCGGCCATCGTTCAGTTGACTGTTGTTGAGTTGACTGTTGTTCAGTGGACTATGGGAATCATGCTGAGGCACGGTCGTCTCCGAGTATCGAATTGGCGGCGGGGCTGGCGTGGACGGAACAGCGACGGAAGGGACCCGTGTAGTTGTCGGAGTGACGCTTCCGACCGATTCGGCGGGAACAACTGCGGAAACCCGGTATCCGACGGCCAAGGCGTCCGCGTAGGACTTCCGGCGGCTATCGGGCACGTACTCAGGCGCCGAGAGCGAGATCGTCATGCCGCTTCCCGCGCGTACCAGCGGAGCCGTCGAGGTGTATCGGTTGACGTCGGACAGTGAGAGACCGAGCACGATGAGTTGCGTGACAGCTCGTTTGAGCGAGAGGTCACTGTTCCCGAGGGGGCCGGTGTCCGTGGCAATCGCGACAACATCGTCGCCCAGGGTCCGGTTCACCAGCGAGGTGAGTACCTTCTTCGGTCCGAACTCGACGAACACGTTGCACCCGTCGGCGCGCATGGCTTCGAGGGCTGCCACGAATTCGACCGGCTTCATCAGCTGTTCCACCAGGGTGGCGTTGTTCTCGGCCGGATTCGAGCCATACTCGCGACCGGGTGTGTTCGCGTAGATGGGAGCAGAGGGTGTCCCTACTCCGATCGATTCGACGGCCGGTGCGAACGCTTCTACCGCGTGTGCGACGTACGGGGTGTGAAACGCTGCGGACACCGGGAGTTCACGAGTGGCGAATCCGCGCTCTGCTGCACGCGAGACGACATCGTCGATCGCCGAGCGACCGCCGCCGACCACCACCTGGTCCGGCGCATTGTGGTTGCAGATCCATACGTCATCGAGGTCTTCGATCATGGCGTCGACATCGGCGCGGTGAGCAGCAACTGCGAGCATCGTCCCGCTGTCCCCGGCGGACCTCGGTGCCATCGCCGTGCCGCGAGCACGGGCGAGAGTGAAGTAGTCGGCTGTCGCGAGTGCACCCGACGCCCAGAGAGCAGTCAGCTCACCGAAACTGTGCCCAGCGAGCGCATCTGCGGTGAACCCGAGTTCTTGCAGGAACCGATACTGACCGACCGATAGCGCACCGATTGCCGGCTGCGCGAACTCGGTCTGACGCAGCGTCGCCTCGTGCTCGGTACGCAGAGCGTCGTCGAACACCGGTGGTGGGAAAACAACTCTGCCCAATCGCTGAGCGGAGCCCGTGAAGGCGACGTTCGCGAGATCGAACGCCTCGGCTACCGAAGGCGTGTTGAGTACGGCTTCGATACCCATATCGACGTACTGACTTCCCTGACCGGCGAATAGAGCTCCGACCTTGATCGTCGACATCGCCGCTGAACGGAAGAACACGCCCTCTGGATGACTCCACTGTTCGGCGTCGGGGTTACGGGTCAGCTGCTCCACGGCAACCTCGCGCAGGTAGGCCTCGTTTTCGTCGTCGACTGCGACGAACCCGAGCCGCGCATGGGCGTTGTCGATCTCGCCGCCGCCGATCGATTCCTCGGAACGAACAGCCTCGATCAGCGAATCGATGTCAGCGGCGTGCCACACGTGAACCTTGGGAGTGCAATGCATCGGTCGCAAATCCGTACGGGGCGCTTCGTCTTCTTCGAGGACGACGTGGAAATTCGTGCCACCGAATCCCATCGCCGACACCGCAGCACGGCGCACTGGTCGTTGGGGATCACGAATCCACGGACGGGTAGCAGTGTTCACATAGAGCGCGGAATCGGACCCGATTCCGGGATTCGGGGCATCGACGTTGATCGTTCCCGGCAGCACCTTGTGATACAGCCCGAGAGCAAGCTTCATGAGGCTCGCGGTACCGGCCGCACCCTTTGTGTGGCCGATCTGCGACTTCACGCTGCCGACGCCGGCATAACTGGTCTCGTCGCCGGCATCGCGCAGCAGACCACTGAGCGCTTCGATCTCCGTGCGGTCTCCGACCGCGGTCCCGGTGGCATGCGCTTCGAACAGTTCTACTGAAGCAGGCGAGCATTCGGCATCGGCATAGGCGCGGTCGAGCGCGATTCGCTGGCCCTCGGCACGGGGCGCGTAGATGCTCTTGGACCGGCCGTCGCTCGATGAACCGAGACCCTTGATGACGGCGTAGATGCGGTTGCCGTCGCGCTTTGCATCGGAAAGTCGGCGTAGCGCAACCATGCTGATGCCCTCACCGAGCAGCGTGCCATCGGCCGCCGCTGAGAAGGGGCTGATCTGTCCGCTCGGCGACAACGCGCCGACCTTGCTGAAACACATGTAGATGAAGATCGAGTTCTCGGTGTCGACGCCGCCGGTGATCATCGTGTCCGCACGCCCGTCCAGCAGTTCCGCAACAGCCGTGCGCAACGCCGCGAGCGAGGCAGCACATGCGGCGTCGACCGTGCAGTTGATTCCGGAAAGCCCGAATCGGTTGGCGATGCGTCCCGCGACGACGTTGGCGAGCAGACCCGGGAAAGAGTTCTCCTCCCAGGGAGCGAATGCTGCTGTGAACTTGTCGGCGATGGCGTTGGCGTCCTCGATCGACAGACCGCAGCTGCGTGCCGCTTCTTTCAGGATCGGAGTCGAAAGTCGCGCAGCAAGCGGATGCATCAAGGGCACCGGCCCCGTCGTGCCGATGACGACGCCGGTGCGCGAGGGGTCGTACCACGACGACCCCGTCGCACCGGCGTCGGACAACAGATCACGTGCGACACCCAGACTGAGCGTTTGCATGGTCGAGGTCACTTCGAGCTGATTGGGCGGCAACCCGAACTCGAGCGGATCGAAATCGACGTCCGGCAAGAACGCACCCCGACGGGAGTAGGTCTTGTCCGGGGCCGTCTTGTCGGCGTCGTAGTAGTCGTCGAGGCTCCACCGTGATTCCGGCACTTCCTCGGTGCAATCGACACCATCGACGATGTTCTGCCAATACTCCCGGTGGCTCGTAGCTTTCGGGAACAATCCGGACATGCCGACGATCGCGATCGGATTGCGAGCGAGTCGGCGGTCTTCGAAGATGTCGGATCCGGTGGTGGATTCGGCGGTCACGATGGTCCTCTCGGGTTCTTGTGCGAAGTGACGTGACTGTGCAGCTCAGGCTGCGAGGGTGGTTGCTGTGCTGTTGGAGACCAGCTCCGCCGCCGAGAGCGCGAACTCACGGTGACCGGTCGGACTGGGATGCAAACCATCCGAGGTCCACATATCGGCGTGCGACCACTGCGGCGATGCAGCGATGTCGAGCAGGAGGGTTCCCGTGCTGCGGGTTACCTCGGCGAGTGCCACGTTCGCTTCGGTGAATCGCTCACGGAGCAATGCCTTGAATCGCTCGGGCACTGGTAGACGCGCCGGGATATCCGGGTAGGTGGCTGTGAACACCGTCGCTCCCCCCGTACGCAACTCGCCGAAGATCGCATGCAGATTGTCCTCGAACCGGCGTCGCTCGTAGTCGCTGACAAGGTCGTTGACTCCGACGACGACGCCGTACAGCGGCGACCGTCCTGCAACAGCATCCGGAATCTGCGTCTCGAGCACGTCGGACGTCGTGGCCCCATGGGTTCCGAAGTTGCGAATTCCTCGGCCACGCATGCCCATTTGACCGGCGAATCGCGGAACCCAACCTCGGTAGCCCCCGCCGTCGATCGGATCTCCCCGGCCTTCGACGAAGCTGTCACCGACAACAGTCAGGCTCGCGAGGCTCATGCCGATGTGAGGTGTCGGTCGCCCAGCGGCAGATTCACTGCGGCGTACAGTTCAGCGAGATTGTCGGGCGCAAAGAAGACCTCGCCCGGGATTCCGCCGGCGATCAAACCGAAGAACTTCTTGGTGTACTCAGGGCTCTTGCTTGCCGCGCGGAAGACCGAATCGTAGTACGGCGTGAGCGAGAGCTCGGAGATGCTGGTGGTCAATTCGTATGTGCCAGCGCTCTGCTCGTCGCGAGTGTTCTGATAGTCCTCGAGCGCGTCGATCATCGGACGCGTACCGCTCAGACCCTCGTGTACGCGCTCGGACAACAGCTCCGCGTACTTGAACGCGTCGGTGATACCCCATCCGGTGAACGGATCCTTGTGGTAGCCGGCATCTCCAACCAATGCCCAGCCCGGGCCGTACGAACGTCGGTAGTAGTTGTCCGGGTACAGCATCGGACGGAACGGCTCTTCTCGAACAGCGCGATCGCGCAGCTCTTCACCGTACTTGGGATCGATGGCATCGACGATTTCCTGGACACCGGCATCGGGGTCGCCGCGGAATTCACTGAACCTGTCACGCTTGCGCATGACAGCGACCAGGCTCAGCCCATCGTTGGTGGGCCACGATGCGAACTGCTGCTCGCCGAATCCTGTGCGGTGGTGCATTCCCCAGTCGATACCCGAGTAGTACGAGTAGTAGATGAAGCAGCCTCCGGGAGAGGTGCGATAGACGTCCGCGCCTACCTTCTTCGCGACGATGGAGTTGGCACCATCCGCGCCGATCACGATCGAGCTACGGAATTCCAGTTCCGGTCCGTTACCCTCGCGTCCGCGAATACCCGCCACTGCGCCGTTGCTCATGACGAGCTCGTCGACGGTGAAGTTCTCGATGACTTCGACGCCTGCTTCGCGGGCCGCGTCGACGAGGATCGAGTCCAAAACCGTACGCCGAGGGCAATACACAGCGTCGATTCCGTCGATCGGATCGGCCATACCATCGAGCGCAATGTCGGTGTACGAGAAGTTCAAGTGGCGGATCGGAGGGCAGCCACTGGCAATCACCTTGTCCAACAACCCCCAGTCCTTCAGACGCGAGAGTCCGGCCTGGTGCACATAGTGGGTCGAGATCACATCACTCGGGAAGGCTGCACGGTCGACAGCGAGAACCCGATACCCTTTTCGTGCCAACAACATTGCCGCTGGCGATCCTGCCACCCTGGCACCCACAACGATGACGTCGTACATCTACGATCCACTCCTCTACATCGGATTCACGAGTCGATATTCGGGCTTGCGGAATCCAGTGTTTCGTCCAGAGCAACAAACCTCCGTGCGAAGAAGGATTCGGCATCAGTCGATCGGTGTCCGCTATTACCCCCGCCGGAGTTCCGCAGATTGTTAACCCAGCGTTCCCGGTGATGACATTTCATAGATGCTTTCGATCTCGACGCGGAACTCCTCGCCGATCGCAGCGCGTTTGAGTTTGAGGGATGGAGTGAGCAATCCATTGTCTACGGTGAAGTCGCGGGGAAGAATTCGGAATTCACGAATTGACTCGGCGCGAGAGACGAGCGAGTTCGCATCGTCGACTGCGTTCTGCAGCTCGGACTCCAGGTACGCGTTGTCCAGCCCGGCCGCGGACGGGTCCAGAGTGATCAGCGCGGACACGAAGGGGCGACCCTCTCCCACGACTATTGCGTTGCCGACCAGGGGATGCAGACGAATTCGATCTTCGAGCGGCGTCGGCGAGACATTCTTTCCGCCCGATGTGACGAGTATCTCCTTCTTGCGTCCCGTGACGCGAAGGTATCCGTCGTCGAGTACTCCGATATCTCCGGTGTGCAGCCACCCTTCGGCGTCGACCGGTGAGCGATCCGCTGCGCTGCCCCAGTACCCGATCGTCACGTTCGCGCCACGGACCAATATCTCTCCGTCGGAAGCGATCGCAACCGTCGTTCCGGGAATGGGGCGCCCGACGGTACCGAGCCGATTGGTCGTCGGTTCGTTCACCGTGACCGCCGTCGCTGATTCTGTCATTCCATAGCAATTGAGAACATCGACGCCGAAACCGGCGTAGAAACCTGCGGTCGAATCGTCGAGGGAAGCCCCTCCGGAGATCACCGAAGTCAGTCGGTCGCCGAGCAGACCGAGTACCGGTCGCGGCGGCTCGGCGGTTGCGGCTTGCACACGCGCATGCAGGAGCGCGAGCCCGTCAGAAACCGCAGCCTGCTCCGCGCCCGGAGCGAGATGAGGGCGGGCCGCCTTCCGAATCTTCTCGAGGGCGTACGGGACCAGAGCCAGGAACGTCGGCCGGATAGCCGGCAGAGACGGAACCATGTCGGGAATCCCAGGTATCAACCATGTGTGAGTGCCACCGATCAGGGTTGCGAACATGATGGTCTGGCCGAACACATGCGCCAAGGGAAGTCCCAATGCCGTGACCGCCTGCTCCTCCGCATCACCGCCGAACATGGCGCCGGTTCGCAGAACAGTGTTCGCCGATGCGGCGTACATGTTGCGATGGCTGATCATGCAGCCTTTGGCAGCCCCCGTGGTCCCGCTGGTGTAGACGATCATCGCGAGGTCCCGGCTGCGGACTGCGGCCATCCGAGTGGCTGGATCGTGGCGCCCCCCGCTCTGAGACCACTGTCCGACGGTGTCGAAGGACCACACGACGTCGGCGCCTGCGTCCATCAGCCTGCCCGCGTCCGCGTCGGACTCGGCTGCGAAGCGTGTGGCACCCGAGTCCGAGACGATGTGCTGGATCTGTTGCGCAGAGGAAGTGGGATACACCGGAACCACGACGGCGCCAACCGACAGCACCGCCAGATCGAGCACGACCCACTCGAGACTCGTTCGCCCGAGGATGGCTACCCGTTCCCCTGCGGACACTCCACTATCGAGGAGCGCCGACGCGAGCGAGCGCACGCGCTCAGCGAGGTCATTGCAGGTCGACGAGCTCAGTGCGTTTGCAGCGCGTAGCGACGGCCTGTCGGGCGTCCGCTCCGCCTTTTCGAAAACAACTGACGCAAGGCTCGAATTCTCGTTCAAATCGACGCCGGGACCTTCGAATGACTGTGTATTCATGTAAATAGATTCAAGACGGTTCCGTCGATTACGGCAATGACGAACCTTCTTGCGTGCCAGTCGAAATTCCTATTCAAACAATCATCCGACAGCTTTTGTGTCGACCATCGGATTCATTTCGTTGCACGGTTCGAGACATTCGAGAAATGAGGCAACAGCCGGATTGATCTCTGCCGCACGCCACACGACGTAAAGATCGATCACAGGGACGGGGTCGAGCAGCTTCACAGGCACCGAGTTGGCTCCGACGGCTCCCATTCCTGCCGATGTGGCGCGAGGAAGCGAGGCGAACCCCACCAACGGTTTCACCGACACCATGTGCGCCGTCGCGCCAGGATCGTCAGCAGTCTGTGCAATCTTCAGCGCGATCTTGTTGTCCGCCGCCGCAGCGAGGATCGAGTCGTACATCGCCGGGCACTGCTCTCGCTCGAACAGCACGCAGGACTGGTTGGCCAGTTCCGCGAACGGCACACCCGGCCGTCCAGCCCACGGATGCCCTTTGCCAACCACTGCGACCAGCGGAACTCGATGCAGAAGGCGTCGGTGACGGAACTCGGAAGTATGCGGATGTCCGTAGACAAGTGCGATATCGAGCTCACCGGTGGACAGTGCGGATACCTGCGGGCCGGTACGCTTCTCCCACAGAGAGACGACGACATCCGGGTGCTCGTTGCTCATCTTCGCCAACGCGTACGGCAGTACATGTCTACTGGCAGGGAAGTTGTACCCGACACTGAGCGTTCCGGATCTGCCTGCCGCGGCCGATTTTGCAATCTGTGCAGCCTTCTCCAGTTGCTGCACTATCAAACGTGCCTGCGATTCGAACTCCTTACCCGCAGACGTCAGTTTGACTTCGTGCGAGCTGCGAGCAACCAACAACACACCGAGGGACTTTTCCAGTTTCTGAAGCTGGGCACTCAGGGACGGTTGAGTCAAATGAAGCCGAGCGGCCGCTCGGCCGAAGTGCAGTTCCTCTGCGATCGTTATGAATGCCGTAAGGTGCCTGAACTCCATGGTGATCTCCCCAATAGTTCCTGTGTGCCACAGTACCGCCGGGAGAAAACAGGGTGTGAACAGAACGAGACTGCCCTCTGCTGGTCCGGTGTCAGCTAAGTCGCCGAGAAGTTCGAAACCTGCTCACACCTCACTCAGCACGACCTTGCCGTCACCGTCGATGCTCCAGCCCGGGTTGTGGCAAATTTCCCAGACGAGACCGTTCGGGTCGGCGAAGTGACCGTGATACCCGCCGAACGCAGCACGCTGGGGTTCCTTGATCACCGTCGCCCCGGCCGTGATCGCGGCGTCGAACACGGCCCGCACCTCTTCCAGGCCATCGACATTGTGTGAGAGAGTCAGCCCGCTCACCATCGCCGGGCCGCCATTGCGTCCGAGATCCTCGGTGAACTTCTGCGCATCGAACAATCCGAGGACCTGTCCGGGCGCCGACTGGAAGAAGATTATCTCGCCTGGCACGTCGAGGAGCGTCGTCCAGCCCAGCCCGTCTCGATAGAAGGCGCGGGCCGCGTCGAGGTCCGGGGTTGCCAGCGTCAGGAAATGAATGCGTTGGTCCACCCACCCATCATGACGGCGAAGGAGCCGGTCTGGCAGGCTTTCATAGTCGAAGACTTCGGAGAGTAGAGGTGGGTGCGTATGCCGCTCGTCGACAATGCCGTCTACGTCGACGGAAAACGTACCGATGACCCACAGGACCTCGAGCACACTTTCGAGGTGCTCCGCGATCGCCACGGCATGGCCTGGATCGGTCTCTACCGACCCTCGGTCGACGAACTCAACTCCGTTGCTGCACAGTTCGCGCTGCACCGCCTCGATGTCGAGGATGCGATCGCGGCCCACCAGCGGCCGAAACTGGAACGTTACGGCGACCAGCTTTTCATCGTCCTCCGCCCCGCGCGATATGTCGACAAGACCGAGAAGGTGGAGTTCAGCGAACTGCACGTCTTCCTCGGACCGGACTTCGTCATCACTATTCGTCACACCGAAGAACCCGAGCTCAGCGGGGTACGAGACCGACTCGAGGCTGCGCCCGAGATTCTGGAACTCGGCACCCACTCCGTTCTGTACGCCATTCTCGACCAAGTGGTCAAGGAGTATGAGCCCGTCGTCGACGGGTTGCAGAACGACATCGACGAGATCGAAGATCAATTGTTCTCGCTCGACCCCGCTGTCTCACGCCGCATCTATACACTCGCGCGGGAAGTGATGGAGTTCCAGCGCTCCACCGGACCGCTCGTGCAGATGATCGAATCGTTGAGGCGCGGCGAGGACAAGCACGAAGTCGAACTTGCGCTGCAGCGCAACCTCCGCGACGTTCTCGACCACTGCATCCACATCGCGGAACGAGTCGAGGCGTTGCGCGCGAACCTGCAGAATGCGCTCTCGGTGAATGCGACATTGGTGGCGCAGCAGCAAAATGAGGAAATGCGCGCGTTGACGCAGGTCAGCATCGACCAGAACGAGCAGGTCAAGCGAATCTCGTCCTGGGGCGGCATCCTGTTCGCCCCGTCCCTGGTCGCCGGGATCTATGGGATGAACTTCCGGCACATGCCCGAGCTGCGATGGTACCTCGGCTACCCGATGGCACTGCTCGTGATGGCGATCTGTTCCAGTGTGCTCTACATCGTATTCAAGCATCAGAAGTGGCTCTGACCCGTCGACTGTCAGGTGCCCTTGAGGTTGAGGATCTGCCGCAGCTCGTGGTCGATCGTCACGAGGTCCACCGCGTCGGCCATGACGACATCGATGCTCTTGTAGGCATCGGGGATCTCGTCGACGAACTCTTCGCCGTCGCGAAATTCGATGCCGACCATGCGGTTTCGCAGATCCTCCACCGTGTACCGCTTTCGCGCCTCGGTCCGCGAGAAGCGCCGACCGGCCCCGTGCGGAGCCGAGCACAATCCAGCTGCACTGCCCTTTCCCGTGACGACGTACGACCGCGTCCCCATCGAACCCGGGATGATCGCCCGCACGCCGTCATGGGCGTCGACGGCGCCCTTGCGCGTCAGCCAGACGTCCTTCTTCCCGTGGCGTTCCCGCACGGTGTAGTTGTGGTGGCAGTTGACCCGCTCCAGCTCGCGATGATCCTCGTCGCCAATCCACTGCGCGAACACCGCACCGAAGCGGTCCATCATCTCGGCCCTGTTCAAGAACGCAAACCTCTGCGCCCACGCCAGATCCTTGATGTACCGGTCGAATTCGACGATGCCCTCGGGCAAGTAGGCGAGATCCTTGTTCGGTAGGTCGATCCACCACTGCGCGCACAACCGCTGTGCGACGGCGATGTGCCGCTGGGCGATCTTGTTCCCCACACCGCGGCTGCCGCTGTGCAAGAACAACCACACTTGATCGGTCTCGTCGAGGCAGAGTTCGATGAAGTGGTTCCCACCGCCCAGCGAACCGAGCTGCTCACGCCACTGAGGCGAATGCCGAAGGTCGACTTCGTCGTTGTTCGCCAACTCCTCCAGCTCGGCCAACTTGGCAGCGGTGAAGCTCCATTCCTCGACGCCGCTGTTGTAGTTTCCGGGCGAGAGCGGAATGCTCTGCTCGAGCGCGAGCCGCAGGTCGGTCAGGTCTCGGCCCTGCACGTCGGACTTCGTGAAACCGGTGTGCACACCGATCATTCCGCAGCCGATGTCCACGCCCACGGCAGCCGGGATCACAGCACCGCGCGTCGGAATGACCGTACCGACGGCGCTGCCCTTACCGCTGTGCGCGTCGGGCATCAATGCCACGTGGGGATGCACGAACGGCATGGACGCGGTCTGCCGCGCCTGCGCGAGTGCCTGGTCGTCGAGATGAGATGCCCAATTGAGCAGCCGCGGGCCCACCTTTGTCGGGGGCATGAGATTTCCCTTCAGCCCCCTCCGCGAGGAGGCGCTATTGGAACAGTCGTTGCACGAACGGAATCGAATCCGCCTGCGATTGCAGCAGCGCGCCGCTGTGGTCCGTCGGATAGGTATGCAGCGTCACGTCTTGCCCGTTCAGCTTCATCTGGGCGACCAGCGAAAGCGCCGAGGGCGCGGGCACATCCACATCTGTCAGACCTTGGCCGATGAACACCGGTCGGTCGTACCCCGAGGTGGGCACGCCCATGTAGTCGTTCACCAGACCGTAGAAGTTCGGAATCTGGTTCAGCGGTCTGGTGAACAGGTCGCCGGAAATCGTTCCTGCGAATTCCTTCTCGCCCTCGACCACACACACCGTTTCCGCGCGGTCGACGAGTTGTCGTCCTTGCTCGGTGAGGTACGAATTCAGATCGATCTCGGGGTGCGCGTATCGGAGCCCGGCCAAGATGTAGAGCAGATAGGTCGTCAGGGCCTCACTTCCGGCGACTGGTAGCACGCCTGGCCCCAACGGCAGCAGAGCCAATTCGATGTTCGCCGGCACCCCGGTACCGACGGCGCCCCGGTAGTCGAGCTCAGGCCCGCCGAATTCCGTCGCGTACCGCGCAGTGGTGATGGCTGCTCCACCGCCCTGCGACTGCCCGACGACAACCCACTTGTTGGACAGCGAATCATCGATGGCGCGTGATGCTTTGACCGAGTCGACGACGCTGTGCGCGGTGGTCTTTCCGTCGAGGTAGGGCATCAGTCCCGGCGTGCCGAGCCCGACGTAGTCCGAGGCCGCGATGGCGTAGCCCTGGCCGAGCCACCCAGCGAGGTACTGACGATCCCGCTCGGGATACGTGGGTCCGATGAGCGAGGGCGCGCAGTGGTCGTCCAAACCGGAGGTCCCGTGGGCCCACCCGATCACCGGCCAACCGCCCTCGGGCGCTGTACCTTCGGGAACGAAATAGGCCCCGGTGCTCAACGCAGGTCGACCGTCGGAACCGATGGTCCAGTACGTGATCCGCTTGGCCTCGGCGGTGCCGGGCAGCCACAGTTGGGGCGCGAGTTCCTCGACGGCGACGACCGTCCCCGGCGTGGTGTCCACCTCGTCTGCTGCAGCAACCGGCGCGCCCAGAACCGATGCACACAGCAGGAGCGCGAGAACGAGCGAGCGGTGACCAATCGACATGCTCGACACAGTAACGCAGCGTAAGGACAGGCGGGTATGGGTTTTTCAGACGCTGGCGCCGAAAATCACGCCCAACAAATATGTCGCGCCGGCAGCACCGTAACCGATCGCCAGCTGACGCAAGGCACGTTTGATCGGCGGGCCGCCGCTGAGCAGCCCCACCACCGTGCCCGTTCCGATCAGGGCGATACCGACGAGCACCGCGGCGACGACGAGTGCAGCAAGACCCTCCATGCCTGCGAGATACGGCAGCACAGGAATGATGGCACCGGAGGCGAAGAAGCAGAAGCTCGCTGTCGCTGCGCCGATCCCGGTGCCGACCGAATCGTGCGCGCCCACCTCTGCGTCCATTGCGTCGTCGGAGGTGAGGTGCTCGAGCACCTCGGAGGCTCTCTCCTCGGCATCGCGCGCGGACATGCCGCGAGCCCGATACACCAGCGCCAGCTCGTTCGCGTCGACGTCGAGGTGTTGAAGTGCCTCCCGAGCCGAACCTGCCGGTGATGAGGCGTCGAGCAGCTCGCGTTGCGATCGCACCGATACGTATTCACCGGCCCCCATCGACAACGCCCCGGCGAGCAGACCGGCAAGACCGGTGATCAACACGACCTGGTTGGAGACGCCGCTGGCGCTGATGCCGAGCACCAGCGCCAGGTTGCTCACGAGGCCGTCGTTGGCGCCGAAGATCGCGGCGCGAAAGTTGCCGGAGAGCCTGATCCGGCCGCGGGTGGCGAGGCCACGTACCACCTCGGCATGGATTTGCTCGTCGGCGATCATCGCCTCGGTGGCGCCTGCATCCACCGAATACGGTGAGCGGGATTCTGCGCGCTGCGCGAGTGCCAAGACGAACACCGAACCGAATCGCCGGGCGAGCACACCGAGCATTCGAGTCCGAAGACTGCCCTTGAGCGGCATGCCCACCCGATCGCCGAGCAGCCGTCGCCAATGTTCTTCGTGGCGGCCCTCCGCGTCGGCGAGGGCCAGCAGGATGTCTCGCTCTTCTCCCCTGCGACGACCGGCCAGATCGCGATAGACCGCGGCCTCGGCTCGTTCGTCGGCGAGGTAGCGCCGCCAGCGTTTGACGTCCGAGGCCGACGGGGCCGTTTCGCTCATCGACTCAACCTACCGTCGCGCCTCCCCTATGTGCGTGGAAGTACATAGCGGGCTATGTACTTCCACGCACATGCGGGGGAGCCGCTCAGCTGGGGTCGTACGCGCCCGTCTGCACGGCCTTGACCAGTCGGCGCGGCACGCGGAACTCCTGCCCGCCGACTCTGACGGTCACCAGATCCGGTGCAACGGCTTTCCACTGCGCCCGACGGCTACGGGTATTGGAACGCGACATCTTCCGCTTCGGAACAGCCATGACTCTACGATTCCTTCCGGGCGCGACGCCCGTAGCGCTTCTCGAACTTTTCCACGCGTCCCTGCGTATCCATGATGCGGCTGGCGCCGGTCCAGAACGGATGCGATTCGCTGGTGACGTCGACGATCACGAGCGGGTAGGTATTGCCGTCCTCCCATTCGATCTCGCGGGTCGCGGTGATGGTGGACCGGGTGAGGAACTTGGTTCCGGTGCCCGCGTCCTGGAAGACCACCGGGTGGTAGTCGGGATGGATTCCTGCCTTCATTCTGTTGCCTCTCTTTTCACGTCGGAGTACGGAGATTCCGTTGTCTCGCAGGGATCTTCGTGCCATTGACCGAACGGGTCGGTCCAGTTCGCCCAGGCATCGCGGTCGCGCATTTCGTCGTCGGATACCAGCGCCCACTGCAGCGTGCGGTCGATCTCGGACGGGTCGGCGGCGTGGACGAGGATGACGAGGGAGGTGTCGCGGTCGCCGAACTCGTCGTCCCAACGCAGGGCCGCCATCGCGCGGCGCGCGGTGTCGACGCCGTCCTGTTCCTCGGGTGCCATTGCGGCCAGCCACTTTCCGGCGCTCGCCACCCGCAGTCCGCCACCGGCCGATTCGATCCACAGCGCTTCGTCGGGCTGCGTCGCCACCCATACGCGTCCACGCGTGGTCACGACGCCGTCGAGTAGTACATCGATGGCCTCGTGCAGTCGCTCTGGATGGAACGGCCGGACGGCGGTGAATTCGACGATGCTCACGCCACAGTCCGAGGTCAGCGGTGGCTGGCCGCGTAGCAGCGGGGAGTGCGCGTCGGTGATCTCTCCGCGTCGGGCGTCGAACGGGATCGCGGCGATCAGCGCCTCGGCGTCGACCCGGTCGGTCGGCGACGCCCAAGCTGTCGGGGCTCCGGGCGCGAGGCGGGTGAGCACGGCAGCGAGTTTGGCCCGCTCCCAGCTTTCGACGTCCGGACCTGCCGTTACGACGAGGGCGTCGGCGTAGTCGACCTGCCCCACCACCAACTGGGCGACGGTTCGATCGTCGTCACCGCTGGCCACGATCCCCCGGTCGGCGAGCGCGTCGTCACCGGTCGCATCTGCGAGCCAGGTCGCCGCGTCGAGGCAGTCGACGACGGCCTCGATGCGGACGTCGCGCGAGGCGGAACCGTCGACCTGGCCGACGACTCCGGCGACGACCACGTTCTCGATCGCCCAGCACAGCGCCTCCGGTTCGAGCGCCGGATCCATCGCGATCACGATCCGCTGGACCGAACTGCGGGCCGCGAGCTTGCGCAGGAGGGGAAGCAGGTCCTCGCGCAGTGTGCACGAGACACAGCCGTGCGCGAGTTCGAGGATCGTTTCCCGCGGGGCCTCCTCTGCCATGTGGAGGGTTCTGCGGACTACACCCTCGTACACCTGGCCGAGATCGTGCCGCAGGGACACCGTGCCCGGGGTTCGAAGCGAGTCGACCACCGCATCCATGGCGCCCGACTAGCCGGACACGAGTACGAGCGGCGTGCGGCCGTCCACGGGGAGATTCACGAGCACCCTTCTTTCGACAACGATTGTCATTCCTTCCGAAAGCACGCTACATTCGAAACAGCGCTTTGTCGAAAACGATTGTCATGTCAGCAAGAGAGGAGCCCGCATGTCCGCGCACTGCCAGGTGACGGGGAGAAAGCCGGGATTCGGTAAGTCCGTCTCGCACTCCCACGTCAGGACCAGCCGACGCTGGGATCCGAACATCCAGAAGAAGACGTACTTCGTGCCCAGCCTCGGACGCCGCGTCACGTTGACGCTGTCCGCAAAAGGAATCAAGACCATCGACCGCGACGGCATCGACGCCATCGTCGCCAAGCTGGTCGCCAGAGGGGAGAAGCTCTGATGGGCAAGAGCACCGACGTTCGCCCGATCATCAAACTCAAGTCGACCGCCGGCACCGGGTACACGTACGTGACCAGGAAGAACCGTCGCAACGACCCAGACCGTCTGGTCATGAAGAAGTACGACCCCGTCGTGCGCAAGCACGTAGATTTCCGAGAAGAGCGGTAAATGGCCAAGAAGTCGAAGATCGCGAAGAACGAGCAGCGCAAACTCGTCGTCGCACGCTGGGCCGAGCGCCGGAGCGAGCTGAAAGAGACCATCCGCAAGCCCTCGACGCCCGATTCCGAGCGCGCGGCGGCGCAGGCGGCACTGCAGCGTCTACCGCGCGACGCCAGTCCGGTACGATTGCGCAATCGAGACGCCGCGGATGGACGTCCGCGTGGCCACCTCCGGAAATTCGGACTCTCTCGCGTGAAAATGCGCGAGATGGCTCACCGGGGCGAGCTCCCAGGCGTCCACAAGTCGAGCTGGTAAGGAACAGGAACGAAGATGGCAGTAAAGAGAGCACCGTCGAAGAAGGTTCGCGCCGAGGCCGGTCGTCGGCCGAAGAAGAACCCGTTGAACGCCGCCAAGGTCACCACGGTGGACTACAAGGACATCAACCTTCTTCGTCAGTTCATTTCCGACCGCGGCAAGATCCGCAGCCGCCGCGTCACCGGACTCACCCCGCAGCAGCAGCGCCAGGTCGCCGTTGCCGTGAAGAACGCTCGGGAAATGGCACTCTTGCCGTTCACCAGCCGCTAGAACTCTCCAACCAAGAAGGCCACGCATATCGAATGCGTGGCCTTTTTGGGTGCGGACTAGAGTAAGTCGGTCGCTGTCGTCCACCCGAAGAATCGAGAACCTGAGGCTTCATGACCGGTGTTCTCGAAGGCTTCACGGTCATCTTCGTCGTCATCGCCCTCGGTTACCTGCTCGCCCGCTTCGAGGTCCTCGGCGAGCACGGCCAGTTCGTCCTGAGCCGCCTCGTCTTCTTCGTCGCGACGCCTGCCCTGCTGTTCGTCACCCTCGGCACCTCCGACCTCTCGGTCATCCTGTCCCCGATACTCGTCATCGCAGGCACGACAGCACTGATGGTCGGCGCGATCCACTTCCTCATCGCCAAGCTCCTGCTCGATCGAGCTGTGCCCGAGGCGACCATCGGCGGACTCGCCGCGTCCTACGTCAACGCCGCCAACCTCGGCATCCCCATCGCCGTCTACGTTCTCGGCGACGCCACCTTCGTCGCACCCCTGCTGCTGTTCCAGATCATGATTTACTCGCCTATCGCCCTGACCATTCTGGACCTGTCGACCCAGGGCAAGAAAGCATCGATCCGCAATATCGTCGTCACCCCGTTCACCAACCCGATCGTGCTCGCCGGGGCAGCGGGGCTGGCACTGTCCATCAGCGGACTCACCCTGCCCGACGCACTGATGCAGCCCTTCGAACTCGTCGGAGGCGCTGCCGTCCCCGGCGCGTTGCTCGCGTTCGGACTCTCGCTGTACGGCACGCGGGTGCTGCAGAGAGGTGTCAGCCCACGCCGCGACGTCGCACTCGCCTCGACCCTCAAGATGGTGCTGCAACCGCTGCTCGGATTCTCCATGGCTCTCGCAATGGGTCTGGAAGGGCAGCAGTTGTTCGCCATCACCGTGATCTCCGCGCTCCCGACGGCGCAGAACGTGTTCGTCTTCGCCAGCCGCTACAACCGAGGAGTCGTACTCGCCCGTGACACCGCATTCGTCACCACCCTCGTCTCGGTCCCGGTGATCGCAGCGGTGTCACTGTTGCTCGCCTGAAACCGGTCGGTGTGTTAAGACTTCATTGCGCAGCTCCGTTGATTCGATGGGAAAGCGGCAGCTGCTCGAGCTCCTGACGACCGAAGCAATGGCATCATGCGCGTGACGCGCCGGTAACACTGCAGTGTTGCAATTGCAATTGGCAACGCCGCCCAACCGAGAACACGCCGCGCTAATGCAGCTCGAGGAGCTCGACATGCATCAACCGACAGCGACCGCTACAACACGTCATCCCAGATCTGTGGGCGGCTCAGCGGGCAGTCGCCAGAAGTCGACACGAATTGTGCATCAGCTGCTCCGCTCATCCATCAAGAGCGGAGTACTTCAGACCGGTGACATGCTCAGCGAGGAGCATTTGATCACCAACCTCGACTCGACACGGTCGTCGATTCGCACGGCGCTGCAGATGCTCGCGGACGAGGGATTGGTCAGCAGGCAGCGAAAAATGGGCACCGTCGTGCGAAGTCGGCCTGTTCAACTTCGCATGCACGACGTCATCGCTACCGGTTCGTCCACCCCGATCGAGTACGAACGCATCAACGAGCACACGATCCCCACCACAGGGCTGATCCGGGAGCGGCTCGAGACCGAGCTAGAGCGCGTCAGGATGCTCGAATTCATCATGCGCGTCGACGGCACGCCGATAGGTACGCTGACAGCGTTTCAAATCGATCCGAATGCTCTTGCACCAGTACACCTGGAAGCAGCGGCGTCCATCTCGGAAGTGTTCGAAGCCGAGTACGACGCGCCGTTCGGCAAGATGGACTGCTGGATCGACGCCGTACCCGCAGACGAGCGGACCGCGCGCATGTTGAACGTCCCCACCAACGCCATACTGCTCGTGCGAGACCAAGTACTCATGGATGCACACGGTTACGTACACGAGTTCGGCTACGCCCACTACCGAGCCGACATGGTCTCGTTCTATTCATCCCCGTGAAACGGCCAGTGCGTGGAAAACCCGACTCAGCTGGGTTTTCCACGCACTGCCCCCTATGACGCCGTCCGGACGTGCTACTCGAAAGAGAAGTTCGAGTAGTCGATCCAGTTGTCCGATCTCTGCGCGAATCCGGACAAGTTGCTCGCCAATGCAACACTGGGTTGAACCTGCGCGATGAAGACGATCGGAGACTGTTCCAGGTAGATCGTCTCCGCGACGTTCCACGCCTGGCCCGCTTCGTCGGACAAGGCGTCCGGCAACGCATTTCCAGCCGCCAATGCGTCGTAGAACGGCTCGAACTCCCAGTCGGCGAAGTTGTTGCTGGAATCCTGCGCTGTGTAGACCAGTAGCTCGTACGGAGGCGTCAGCGTGATCGCATAGTCTCGCAGGAGGAATGCCTGAGAGGTGTGATTGCTGCGCTGGTCCGCGAACTGCGAAGCGGGCATCTGCTCGATCTGCACATCGAATCCGCCCTCACGAGCAGCGGTTTGAATCTGAAGCGCTGCTTCCCTGGTATCCGGATCGGCCGCGCTGACAGCCAACGCGAACGAAACTCCGTCCGGAAATCCTGCTTCCGCCAGCAACTCTCGTGAGCGAGCCGGATCGTACGTGTAGTCAGGTTGCCCCTCGTTGGTGTAACCAGGCGCATCCTGCAACAGGAATCCCGATCCCTGACGAATTGCGAGCCCGCGATAGACGCTTTCGATGATCTGTTCGTACGGTGTCGCGTACGACATCGCCTGCCGGACGAGTGGGTTGTCGAACGGCGCCTTGTTGGTCACCAGGGGCATCATCAAGAACGTGTTGGGGTTGTCCACCTCGGGGATGAAGACGTTCGGATCATCCTGGAGTGCAGCGGAATCCGCCGGGGTGATGGATTCCGCCAGCTGGGCATCGCCATTGCGTACCGCATTGGCCCTCGTCCCCGGGTCGGCAACGATCTGAACGTTGACGGTCTCGATCGGCGCCTTCCCCAGAATCCAGTCCTCACGCGCCTGCATCACCACCTGCACACCGGGCGTATACGAGGTGACCTCGTACGGCCCGAATCCATAGTTGGGATTCTCGGTGGTCCACGTAACGGCGTAGGGATCCTCCGGGGTGACGTGTTCCTGGAGCAACGTGCTGTCGAAGATCTGTCCGCACAGATCCGACATCAGCGCAAGAAACGTTGCACCCAGACCGGCTTGCGGGATGGTGAAAGACACCGTCCGATCGTCTATCTTCTTTATCTGCTCGACAGGGTCGGTGATCGAAGGCGCCATGACTCCGGGAACCACGGACGTCGCGGTGTTGAACTTGCGCTCGAACGACCAAATCACATCGTCGGCGCTCAGGGTGTTGCCGGCCGCGCTGACTGCTTCTTTCAGCGTGAAGGTATAGGTCAGACCGTCCTCGCTGACCTCGTAGTCCTCGGCGAGGTAGGGCTCGTACGTGTACAGATCCTGCTGCTGCGCCCCTTCCTGTGCGCTGTCGACGTACGGTTTGCGGACGAGAGTCGCATGCAGGTTGTTGGCCTGCTCGTACCCTCCGAACCCGTTGTCGAGAGACCAGGTGATTCCGGTGTCGGGGGAAACGATGCTCAGGGTTTCTCCGGTGTCGCCTCCGTCGGCGGTGTTGTTGGACGCCGACGAACAACCGGTTACCGCCAGCGAAGCGGCAAGAGCCACACCGGCGAGCCGTAGCCGCGACCTCTTCCAGATCGGACTTCGAGGTGAATTGGGCATCATGAAGGGACTCTCCTAGGCTGAGATGGGTAGCGAATGCTGAGATTGATCGAATACAGTTGCGTCGGTTCAGCTTTCACGGTCGAACAACTGCCGACCGACAGCGCTGACAGCGAACACGGTCACCGCAATGGCGACCGCGGGGAACAGCGCGGACCACCAGCGTCCGGCTGCCGCCGAGGACGCACCTGTCGAGATCATCGTTCCCCACTCCGGTGTGGGTGGTTGAAGACCGACTCCGAGGAACCCGAGGCCAGCGGTCAGAACGATTGCCGAACCGAACACCAACGATGCGTTCTCGAGAGCGGGCCAACTGGAATTGGGCAGTACGTGGCGGGTGATCAGCGCCCATTCTCGCTCACCGGAGATCCTGGCCGCATCGAGAAATGCCTCTCCCCGTACTCGAAGCACCTCGGTACGGACCAATCTGGCCTGATTCGGCAACAACACAACGGTCAGGGCAACTGTGATCGACAGGACCGACGATCCGAAAAACGCAATCAACACCAGTCCGATGACAATTGCAGGTACGGCCTGGACGAGATCCAAAGCACGCGAGGACGCCCGAGCGACGAGCCCGACGGGTCCTCGCCTCGATTCGTTCATCCCGATCGTCAATCCGAGGACGATTCCCATACCGGTGGCCGCCACCGTCGTGAGCAATCCGATCATCAGGTTGTTCCTGGCAGCGGCGACTGTCCGCGAGAACACGTCGAGACCAGCGGAGTCGGTGCCGAACCAGTGCGCTGCGCTGGGCGCAATGTCTGGCAGCGCGACGACATCCCTGGTGCTGTAGGGCACGAAGAACGGTCCGAGGAGCGCGATTACCAGAATCAACGCCGCGGGCAACAGACCGAGCAACATCGATCTCGACAAGGTGCGGCGCTGCACCGGTGGCGTTGCATCGGGACCGAGCTCGACTGCCTTGGGGTGCCCACTCGGCTCGGATGACGCCGGATCCAGGGAGAGCGTCATGTCAGCTACCTTCCGCTTGCACGCCGGGACGCCGTCTCGGATCGAGCAGCATGTTCACGATGTCGACGAAGAAGAACACCACCAGTGAAACAGCGGCGACGATGATCAGAAATCCCTGCAGTGCCACGAAATCCGATCGAGTCACCGCCTGTACTGCGTACTCACCCATACCCGGCATCGCAAACAACTGCTCCACGATCACCGCTCCGCCGAGCATGAATCCGAAGATCGTGCCGAACATTGCCACCGTCGACGGGAGCGCCCGTCGGGCGATGCTGAGCAGCACCATTGTGTTCGAAGCACCCGACGCTATTCGGAACTTCGTCGCTTGCGCGTCCTTCGATTGTTCGAGAGATCTGATGAACAGCTTCAACAACATCGGCGCGTACGCGATCACGAGAACCGCGACCGGTAGCCACAGATGAGCGACCATCGACTGCATCAGGATCAGGTCGCTGGAAAGCAGCGCGTCCACGAACGGTAGGCCAGTCACTCTCGGAGGTGCATTCAGTAGCGAGTCGTAGCGTCCGATCGGCGCCGGTGACCACTGCAGTACCGAGTAGAAGAGGAAGATTCCGGCTACCCCGAGACAGAAATCGGGGACTGCGCCCGCGGCTCTGGCGTACGCCGCCACAACCCGCGAGAACGGGTTGCGAGGTTTGGTGACCACGAAGTATCCCAATGCCAGCGTCAGCACCGATGACACAACCATCGCCATCAACGCCAGCTCCAGTGTCTCGGGTAGGCGCCGCGTCATCTCGTCGAGCACTCCGGCTCCGTTGATGATCGAGTTGCCGAAGTCGAGCGTGAGAATGTTGCCCAGGAACGTGGTCAGCTGGGAGAACACGCTCCCTGTCAGACCCAGTGATTCGCGCGCAGCATCGTACTGTTCCGGCGTCATGGTCTGGCCGCCGGAAATTGTGCGTACCGGGTCCCCGGGGATCATGCGGACCACGAAGAAGACCGCTATCGCGAACAAGAAGACGTGCACTGGCAGGAACGCCAGCCTGCGCATCCACCAGCCGTTGTTGCGCACCAATGTCCTCACGCCGCCGCCCCCGACGTCGTCCGATAAGCGCCGACCAGGCGTCGCGTGTAGGGATGCTCACTGGCGAATATGACCTGCTGCACCGAACCCTGTTCGACTATTCGGCCCTGGTACATGACGATCAGCTCATCGCAGATGAACGCCGTCGCCGGCAATCCGTGCGATACGAACACCAAACCGGCATCGCTCTTCTCGCAGTGCTCCTTGAGGAGGTTGAGCACTGCGCCCTGCACCGATACGTCCAATGCAGAAACCGCTTCGTCGCAGACGATGAGCTTGGGGCCGACCACCAGCGCACGTGCTATCGAAAAGCGTTGCCGCTGACCGCCGGATACCTGATGGGGCTTCCGATCTGCCAGCATCGGATCGATGCTGAGCGAGGCCAGCATCTCGTTCACCTTCTCATCGGCGTCTCTTGTGGACATCTCCAGCAGCTCGAGCAGTGGCCGACGAATGCCATCTCTCAAGGTTCGACGTGGATCGAAGGACGAGGACGTATCCTGGGCGACGAGTTGCACATTGCGGCGAAACTCCCGCAGATCGCCCCTCTTCAACGACGCCATCTCACGTCCCCGGTACGTCACCGATCCAGAGCTGGCGGACTCGAGTCCCATCAGCATCCGCACCAGTGTCGACTTGCCGGATCCGGATTCACCGACGATGCCGAGCCGGCTCGTCGAATCGACCAGTAACGACACATCCTCCACTGCAACGTGTTCGGCACCAGACCTGCCGGCGAATACTTTTCGTACATCGGTGAACTGAATGGTTGCTTCGTCGTTCATGTTCTCACTCCCACATAGGTGTTCATGGTGGGGAGACGTTCGAGCAGAGCCGAATCGAGCGTCGGGATGCACGCCAGTAGACCCTGGGTGTAGGGATCTTGCGCAGCCTCGGCAATCGTCGCCGAGGGCAGTTCCTCGACCACCCGTCCGGACTTCATCACCACGGTTCGGTGCGTGAACTCACTGCACAGTGCGATGTCGTGGCTCACCACCAGCATCGCGGTATCGAATTCCTCTGCCAGCGAGACCATCAGCTGCATCAGCTCCCGTGAGAGTGTCGCATCGAGCGCACTGGTCGGTTCGTCGGCGATCAACAGCGCCGGCTTCGCGCACAGTGCCAGCGCGATCATCACGCGCTGACGCATGCCACCGGACAGTTCGTACGGCCGCGACCGCAACACGCGATCTGTGTCGTGCAGACCGACCTTGTTCAACCACACTGCAGCCTCGGCGTCGGCTGCCCTTCTCGACAACTTCGCATTGTTGCGTATTACCGAGCGCATTTGACTGCCGATCTTCCACACCGGGTCCAATGAGGTCATTGCGTCCTGGAAGACCACAGCGATCCCTGGAATTCGAACAGGGAGAACCGACTTCGGTCTGGAATTCAAATCGGTTGTGCCGAATGTCATTCTCTCGACACTCACCTGCGCTGCTGGATCGAGAAAACCGGCAATTGCCATAGCGGAGTTCGTTTTTCCCGAACCGGATTCGCCGACGATGGCAACCCTCTCACCGGGGTCCATGGTCAGCGAGAAACTCTCGACGGCAGTGAACAGGCCAGTGGGCGTCGGGTACACAACGGTGAGGTCGGCCACTTCGAGCAGGGCAGATGCTCCGTGCGCCTCGTCACCGGACTCGACCGCCACGCGTTCCCTTGTGAGTATGGACATCCGAACTCGATTCCTTCGATGCGAAATTGGCGTACACAAAACCTAACGAAGCAGTGTTTCTATAACCGGAATGCATGTAACCGGCCGATTACGCCGGATTCGTCCGGTTCAGAAGTCCATCAAATTCTCACGGAACGTTTTGTGAGCGTATCCGTCCCGAATGAGCCCACGCCTACGCAACTCGGGGGCCAACCCGTCGCACACCTCGGCAATGGAACGGCGTGTGACATCGGGGTACATCAGGAACCCATCACCACCCGCTTCCTCCATCGCGTCCTGCATCTGCGAGGCCACACTGTCGGCGGTGCCGATGAAGTCCATTCCGTAATTGCTCGGCCCCTCGACGAGGTCCCGGAGAGTGATCTCCGCGGATCCTTCCAGCCATGCCTTGGCTGTAGTGGTCTCCCCATTGCCTAGTTCCTGCGGCACAGGTCCGTCCAGGTCGAATTTCGAGTAGTCGACCACTCCGCCGGAGACGTACGAGAGGTACCACAACCGCTTCTCGATGTTTCGCGGATCCGATTTCGACTGGTCGAACCGATCGAAGCGCGCTTGCGCCTCCGCCTGGGTATCGGCCAGGTAGGGCACCGTCATGAACAGGATCTTCAAGTCCTGAGGCTTCCGGCCGTGGGCCAGCAGACGTTGATCCATATCCTTGCGGAGCGCCTTCATCTGATCCGGGGACTTCGCCAGCGCCAACATGGTGTCGGCATGCTTGGCTGCGAGTTCACGGCCCGGTGTCGAGTTTCCGGCCTGTGCCACCACCGGTCTGCGCTGGGGACCGGGAATGGTGTTCAGCGGGCCTCGGCAACGAAAGTACTTTCCCTCGAAGTCGACTGTGTGCACCTTGGTGTGGTCGGCATACCGAGGAGTCTGTTGATCGTGTACCAGCGCGTCCGGTTCCCAGGACTCCCACAGAAGGCTGACCAGTTCCATCCATTCCTCGGCCATCGCGTAACGCTCAGCATGATCGAAATGCTTGTCGTACCCGAAATTCTGGGCGACCCGATGCGTCACCGATGTCACGACGTTGACGCCGACACGGCCGCGTGTCAGATGGTCGAGCGTGGCCATCGATCGCGCCGCCAGGAAAGGCGGGTACTGAATGGTCGACATCGTCGCCACCACACCGATGTGCTCGGAGGCCGATGTCAGCAGTGGCACGAGTGGAACCGGATCGTTCTTCGGTGCCATGAGTCCGTACTTCAGTGTCGTCTCCATCGATCCGCCGTAGGTGTCCTCGACCATGGACGTGTCCTCGATGAACAGCAGGTCGAACCCAGCACGCTCGAGCGAGGTGGTCAGATCGACATACAAGCCCGGTTGAGTCCAGTCCGTCATGGACCGCCCAGCCCAATCGCCATACCACGGCTGCATACCGAAACCGTTTCCCAGAAACCATCCGAGTCTGAACACTGTTGTCTCCTTTGTAGATTCAGTCAGAACGAGCGAAGGTTGTCGCGAAAATGCGGGTGTGAATATCCGTTGCGCAACAGTCCTCTTCGACGTAGCGCTGGGCAGAGTCCCTCGGTGATCTCACGGATGTACTCGCGCGAGGTGGGCTGAGACAGGAACATGAAACCGTCACCGCCGACATAGTCCATCGCCTCGTCCATCTGCTCGGCGATGCTGTCGGGCGTACCGACGAGCTCCATGCTGTGCACCCGCATAGCCGAGGCCGCATCCTTGATGGACCGTCCGCCGAAAGCTTCCTTCCAGCCCTCGAACGTGCCTTGATGACCATTGGTGCTCACGTCGTCGGGGATCGGCAGATCCGGATCGAGAACCGAGAAGTCGATTTCCATGATGGCTGCGAAGTGGACCATCTGCGCCTCGAAGTTCCGCTGCTTGTCGGCCAGGAACGCAGCCTTCTTCGCCTCTGCCTCCGCCATGGTCTTTCCGATGACTGGTTGCACCACGAAGAACACTTTGACGTCATCCGGATTTCGACCGAACGACTCCGCTCGCGCGCGAATGTCGTCGCGGTAGGCCTTCATCCCATCGAGACCATTTGGAATGCAGAGCAGCATATCGGCATTCTTGGCCGCGAATGCCCGCCCTCTGGGGGATGCTCCTGCCTGACAGATAACCGGCTTGTGTTGCGGACTACGCGGCGTATTGAGCGGACCACGAACCGAAAAGTACTCGCCCTTATGGTGAATCGGTGCGACCTTGGTGTGATCTGCGTAGTAACCCGACACCGGGTCGGCGAGAATCGCTTTCTCTTCCCAGGAATTCCATAGTGCCGTGACAACCTCGACGAACTCTTCGGCGATGTCGTATCGCTTGTCGTGCAACGGAAGTTTGTCCATACCGAAGTTCTGAGCAGCACGGTCCTCACTGGAGGTGACGATGTTCCACCCCACCCGGCCGCGAGTTACGTGGTCGAGAGTCGAGAAAGCCCGCGCCAAGAGATAAGGCGGGTAGAACGTCGTCGAGGCAGTGGCAACGATGCCGATGTGCTCGGTCGCGTATGCCAACATCGACACCACCGGAACAGGGTCGAGCTTCGGCGCGTAGATCGCGTGCTTGAGTTCGAGTTCCGCTGTGCCCGCGTAAATATCGGACACCATGAGCGAATCCTCCAACATCATGAAATCGAATCCGGCGCGCTCCATGTCCTGCACCATGTCGACGTAGTACCGAGCATCGGTCCACGTCAGTGCGTCCTCGGACCAACCGGTACGCCACTCGGGAGTGGTGAGATTTCCGAACCAACCGAGCCTGAACGGTTGTGCACCCATGAACGAGCCTCCAAACATGTCGAGCGCCGACCAACCGGCCGTGCCTGTGTACGAATGCAATGAAATCGGTACCGCGTGTCACATCCGAGACACCGGCGTACCGGGTTGATTAAGCGGGTTCGCAGCTGAAGCAAGCCTTGCTTGAACTGCAGAAACGCGCTGCCCGATCCGCATGTCCGCCGCGGCGAGCATCGCCAGGACTCCGCACGAGAGGCCGTAGAAGCCCACAATCGCGATCGTGCCGTTTCGAATGCCCCAGAACGAGGCGGTCGCGCCGGCTCCCAACGCGAAAACTCCTGCAACGGAGTAACACACACAGGAGTATGCTGATGCGGTCCGCCCCTGTGCCACCGCACCGAGGCCGCGTGAGAGCACACGCAAGCCGGTCGCGAACGATGGCGCCTGGCCCAGACCGGACAGCAGGCATCCAGCAAGAACAACCCACAGGTTGCCGTAGGCAATCCCTGCGGCAACGACAATCGCCCCGGCCGTCAGAATCGACAGTCCAATCCACAACGGAACCACGACACCTCGACTGTTCAAGGTCAACTGAGTCACTGCCGCGGCAACCAAACAGACGATGCCGGACAGTGCTGCCACCGACAACGACTCGACGCGAGCAGCCTCGACGAGCGCCACCGGAAGGGTTCCTACCGCGAGTGCTCCTGCAATCCAACCGCTGGCTCCGCCCGCATACGCGGTCACAGTGGTCGACCAACGTCGACGCGGACCGGAGTCCACGTCCGTTTGCGGAACCCGCAGCGCAAGCCGAAGCGCAGAACGCCGCCGCACGAGTGCCACCATCAACGCCGCTGATGCAGCAAGGCACAGGCCAAGGTGCACGTAGTAGATCGTCCGCCCCGGCATCGGTGCCCATGCGACGACGCAAACCGAGAGAATCAATCCGAGGCACCCACCCAGAATCGACACCGAGGCGATCATGGCGCGGCCCCGCTCACCACCTCCTACCAGCATCAACGCAGCGGCTGGTCCGGTCGCGAGAGCGACGGCCGCACCGGTGACGACCCGGCCGACGTACAACAGAGTCGGGTCGTCGTCGATCGCGAGGAACATCAGATCTGCACTGGCACCAAGCCCGACCGCGAACGGAAGCAGCATTCGGGCGAAGCGTGTCAGTCGAGTTCTGGCCAGCAACGCCAGGACTGCGACGAGACCGACGAAGTATGCGCTGAAGGCGAAGGCCACGTTCAGCGGTGACATTCCGAGTTCGGCCCGATAGCCGGGAAGCAACGGAGTCGGTGCGTTGGACCCGAGTATGACCACGAAGAACGCAAAGGCCGAGGCCGGCATGAGCAACCGTGAGGCGAAATCTACGCGTCGATCCTTAGAAGGAGCGCAGGTTGTCACGAAAGGTCCTGTGTCCGAATCCTGTTCGAATCAGGCCGCGGCGACGAAGCTCCGGACAAAGACCTTCGGTGATATCCGAGATGTAAGACCTGCTGGGGGGCTGAGAGAGAAACATGAAGCCGTCGCCACCGACGTACTCCATGGCCTCGTCCATCTTGTCCGCAATCGTCGTAGGACTGCCGATCAGTTCCAGACTCGCGATACGCATCGCGGAGGCTGCGTCTCGAATCGATCGATCACCGAACACCTTTTTCCAGATCGCGAACTGCCCCTGATGCCCGTTCGTGGTGACGTCCTCGGGAATCGGTAGATCGGGGTCCAGTACCGAGAAGTCTATTTCCATGGTTGCCGCGAAATTGCACATCTGAAACTCGAAGTTGTGCTGTCCATCCGCCAGGAACTCTTCGTACTTGGCCTGCGCCTCGGCATCGGTCCGCCCAACTATCGGTGCCACCACGAAGAACACCTTCACCTCGTCCGGATCACGGCCAGCCTCTGCAGCGCGCTCACGAATATCGTCTCGGTAGTTCTTCATCTCCTCGAGCCCGTTCGGAATCGTCAGCAGCATGTCGGCATTGCGTGCGGCGAAATCTCGTCCTTTCGGGGAGGACCCCGCCTGACAGATGACCGGCTTACCTTGGGGGCCGCGCGGAGTGTTGAGCGGTCCACGAACATCGAAGAACTCACCGCGGTGATGAATGGGATTCACCTGAGTATGGTCGGCGTAGTAACCGCTCACCGGGTCCGCCACTATTGCTTTTTCGGTCCACGACTCCCAAAGCTTGGTAGTCACCTCGAGAAACTCTGCGGCAACGTCGTACCGGCGATCGTGCTCCGGAATCTCGTCCATCCCGAAATTCTGAGCCGCACGATCCTCACTCGAGGTGACCACGTTCCAGCCCACGCGACCGCGCGTCACATGGTCTAGGGTCGCGAAGGCGCGGGCCAGCAAGTACGGCGGATAGAACGTCGTCGACGCGGTCGCGACTATTCCGATGTGCTCGGTAGCGTAGGCAAGCATGGAGACCACCGGCACCGGATCCAGCTTGGGCGCGTACACGGCATGTTTGAGCTCGAGTTCGGCGGTTCCCGCATAGATGTCGGGCACCATCAGGGAATCTTCGAGCATCATGAAGTCGAACCCGGCGCGCTCCATCGCGCGGACCATATCGACGTAGAACCGTGCGTCCGTCCACGTCGTGGCGTCCTCGGACCACCCGCTGCGCCAGTTCGGTGCAGTCAGGTTTCCGAACCATCCCAACCTGAAGGGTGCCGCGGTCATCGCGTTCCGCCGGAACTGAGGGACCAACCGAGATGAATCATCGCGCTCCTGTCGATTCTCGAGGACGGCCTCGATCGGCCGCAGACCACAGTTCAGTCGCAACTCGAGTCCAAACGATGTCCGACGGTTGACGCATCCATTGCGCACCTTCTTCTCGCTACGACGAGGCCCCGACGATGCCTCGAGCTGCACTGTCTCGACCGCGAGTCGCCGGAGCGACCTCCTCAACGCCGACCCAAAGGTTCTCCTCAGCTCTTGGCGCTACTTTGGAGCAATGAGGTTTTTCGCTGCGGGACTGATGCTCTGCGTCCTGCTCGTCGGCTGCACCAGCGGGACGGCCGAGGACGGCGGCGAGAGCACCGACACCGCGAACTCCGATGTCGACACAGTGCAGACCTCCAGCGCACCCCCCGCCCCAGTCGAAGTACCGGTCGGCGACGTCGGCACGATGTTCGTCTCGACCTCCGACCTGGTACGCGCCATGCCGACACCGTTCGAATCCTGGAGCCACATCTCCCCCAACACCATCGCCATCCACTTCGTCACCGGCACGCCCGAGTGCTATGGCGCCGAGGCCCACGTCACCGAGACCGACTCCGAGGTGATCATCGCGCTGCACACCGGCACCCTTCCCGAGGCCGCCGACAAGGCCTGCATCATGGTGGCTGTCTACGGAACGATGCAGATGACACTGAAATCGCCGCTCGGAGATCGCACGATCGTCAACGCAGCGTGGGGTAATCCCTAGTAGCCTTACTGGGGTGAGCGAACAGCTACCCGAACCGCAACGCGCCAGTGTTCGAGCCGCCGACGCAGACCGCAACCTCGTCGCGAAGTTGCTCGACAACGCCCTGGCCGATGGCCAGCTCACCATCACCGAATACGACGAACGCACCGCGGCGGCGTACCGCGCGAAGACCTACGGCGAGCTCGATGTACTGACCGCGGATCTTGCATTGACTCCGCCCGAAACGTCCCAGTACACGGCCAGCGGACCCGGTACGGACCGAGCCATCGCGATCATGAGCGGTTTCGAGCGCAAGGGCGAGTGGACCGTCGCACCGAGGATCGACGCGTTCGCATTCTGGGGCGGCGGCGAACTCGATCTACGTCGAGCACGCTTCTCGGCCCGCGAGGTAACGATCAATTGCGTCGCCATCATGGGCGGAATCGACATCATCGTCCCACCGAACATCGGCGTCGAAGTCCGCGGCATGGGAATCATGGGCGGATTCGACCACCTCAGCCAGACGGGCGCCCCGCACGCTCCACACGTCATCATCACCGGCTTCGCATTCTGGGGCGGCGTCGGAATCAAAGCCAAACCCTAGCTTTTGCGGCGCTTCAAGTAGTCGCTCACCACGGCGGCCCCGAGCCCGTCGAGATCCGGCGCAATGACACGTCCCCCGACACGCTCGGCCATTCGGTCGACCACACGGGCGAGACCCGGATCGTCGCCCAGCCTGAAAATGGTCACCTGCGCGCCGAGCTTGGCGATGGTGTCCAACTCACGGACCGTCAGTCCGAGCGTGCGCGCCGACGGCGGATAGTCGAAGTAGGCTTGCCCATTCGGTTCCAGATGCGCCGTCGGCTCCCCGTCGGTGACGATCAGCACCACCGGCTGCGAATTCGGATGCCGCCGCAGATGCCGCGCAGCCAACAGCAATGCGTGATGCAGATTGGTGCCCTGGTCGTACGCGCCATCGAGACCCGCCAGCTCCGAGGCCGTCAGCTTCCGGGCGTGACGGCCGAAGCCGATCAACTGCAGGTCGTCGCCCCGAAACCTGGTGCTCACCAAGTGGTTCAGCGCAAGCGCCGTCCGCTTCATCGGCACCCAGCGCCCGTCCATCACCATCGAGAACGACGTGTCGACCAGCAACGCCACCGCCGCCTGAGTGCGAGTTTCGGTCTCACTGATCTCGACATCGGTCACCTGCAACTGGACGGGAAACGTCTCACCCGCGGCGGCCGTACGAAGTACCGCATTGTTGACGGTACGAGTGACATCCCACGGTTCGGTATCGCCGAACTCCCAGGCACGCGAGGCCCCCGTCGGCTCCCCCATCGCACCGGCCTTGCGCGTATCACGCTCGCCGCCGCGTCGGGAAAGCTTGCCGGCAACGTCCTTCAACGCGGACTGGCCGAGTTGTCGCATCGCCTTCGGTGACAACCGCCACTGCCCGTCGGCGCCGCGGTCCATGAAACCTTGCTCCTGCAGCGCTTTTTCGAGTTCCGCGAGCATCCGCGCATCTGCCGCGGCTTCCGGGCCGAGCTGCTTCAGTAATGCGTCGGCGTCGATATCGTCGAGCGCAGCCCCGTTGTACTGCTGCGAAAGCTGATTGCCCAGGTTCTCCAAGTCGGCGATGTCCTGCAGCGCACCGGTTCCGTCGCCGAGCCCCATGCCGTTCTCACCGCGGAAGTTCTGCGAACCGTCCCAATCCTCACCGGGCCTGGCCTGCTGCAGGTTCTGGTCGAGTTGATCGAGCTGCTGCAGAAGGTTCGAGTCGCCGAAAGCCTGTTGCGCCAACGCGTCGAGCTCGGCGCGTTGCTCCGGGCTCAGACTGTTGCGGAGCCGTTGCGCCGCCGCCGCACGCTCGGCCAGGGAGTCGAGCAGCTCGTCCACATTCTGTGGATTCTCCGGGAAATGTTGCCCGTGCTTGCGCATGAACTCCGCGAAGTCATCCTCGGAGTCCTCGCCCCGATTGTGCTTGGCAAGAAGCTCGTTGAGGTCTTTCAGCATCTCGCTGATGGCCTGACGATCCTCATCCGTCGCCCCTTCGAGCGCCTTCTTCATCCCCGCGAACCGCTGATCGAGCATCTCGCGTCCGAGCAGATCCTTGATCTTCTCGTAGTTCTCGCGCCCTTCCGAGGACCGCCAGTCGTAGTCCGCAAGCTCCTGGACGGCCTGAGCAGTCGACGGCGACAGGTCACCGATCTGCATCTCCTGGAACCGCGCGTCGTCGTCGAGGGCTCTGGCGAGCGCCTTGCGTTCGGAGAGCACTGCCTTGTCGAGAAGCTCACGCACTTCCTGCAGCGTGCCGTCGAGGTTGTTCTTCTTCAACAGCTCTCGGCGACGCCTGGCAGCCTGGGCCGCCAGATCGTCGAGCCCCCTCATGTTTCGGGTGCCGCGCCGAAGCATCTCCTGCATCGCACGACGCGGCGACGCCCCCTCGAGCACGTCGTTGCCGATGGATTCGAGCGCTTCCCGCAAATCGATCGGTGGAGCCAGCGGATCAGGCCCACCGTGATAACGCCCGTATCTGCTGGCCGACATCAGCTGTACACCGTCTGACCGTCGTCATCGGGGTCCTTGGCTATCCGACGGGCCAGGTACAGCCCCTCCAACGCAAGTTCGATCGCCGACGCCCGCTCACCGTCGGAGGACGCATCCAGACGTGAGGCGATCTCACCGAGGACCTCCAGGTCGGGGAGCTCGTCGAGCAACGCCTTCGCAGTGACGCGGTCACCCGTCACCACGGGCTTGCCCTCCTCGACCGCCGTCACCAGCGGGGCCAGATCGATGCCTCCGAGTCGCTCGCGCACGGTGTCGGCGGTCGCGCGGCGCAACAGGTGTTCGAGAACCTCCACCTCGCGGTCTTCCTCGCCGGACTCGAACTCCACCTTGCCGCGCAGGACCTCGATGATGGTGCCCAGATCCACGGGCCGAGCTACCGCATCCCCCTCACCGAGAACCGCGGCGCGATGGGTCGCCGCAGCGGCGATCGTCTCGGCAGCGGCGATCGCGAAGCGAGCGGACACACCCGAACGCTGATCCACCGACGGCGAATCCCGAAGCAACCGTGTGAACCGCGCCAGAACCTCGAGCAGGTACGACGGCACGTTTGCCTGCAGGTTCGCTTCCTGCTCGATGACCGAGATCTCGTCGTCGAGCACATGCGGGTAGTGCGTGCGGATCTCAGCACCGAAGCGGTCCTTGAGCGGAGTGATGATGCGACCACGGTTGGTGTAGTCCTCGGGATTCGCGCTGGCGACGAGGACGACATCGAGTGGCAGGCGCAGCGTGTAGCCGCGAACCTGAATGTCCCGCTCCTCCATGACGTTGAGCAGCGACACCTGGATGCGCTCGGCCAGGTCGGGCAGCTCGTTGATCGCGACGATACCGCGGTGACTGCGGGGCACGAGCCCGAAGTGAATGGTCTCCGGGTCGCCCAGACTGCGTCCCTCGGCGACCTTGACGGGATCGACATCGCCGACGAGGTCCGCCACCGACGTATCCGGTGTCGCCAACTTCTCCGCGTACCGCTCGCTGCGGTGACGCCAGGTGATCGGCAGGTCGTCTTTCAGTTCCTCGGCCTTGCGGATGCTCGCCGGGATGATGGGTTCGTATGGGTGCTCGCCGAGCTCGGAACCGGCGATGACCGGAGACCACTCGTCGAGCAGCAGGTTCAGTGTGCGCAGCAATCGCGTCTTGCCCTGGCCGCGTTCGCCGAGCAGAACAACGTCGTGACCAGCGAGAATCGCGCGTTCGAATTGTGGGAGAACAGTCTTGTCGAAGCCGAGGATCCCCGGCCACGCACTCCTGCCCTCGCGTAGAGCGTCGAGCAGATTTTCCCGGAGTTCGTCCTTGACGGAACGCTGCACGTGTCCGGACGCGCGCAACTCGCCGACTGTGGTGATGCCAGGTTGAGTAGAGGTCACCTACCCAAGCTACGAGCGTTCGCACATTTGTGCACCCCTGGCGAGTTCGCACTTGTGCAGACATCTGTGCGGCACAGGTCTGCACAAGTGCGAACTCGTCAGACCGGTGCGCCCGCGGAGCGCAACTTCGCCAGTACCCGGGCGACAATCTCGTGCGGACGCATCCGGAGCTGCTCGGAGTTGACCCGAATCACCAGCCAGCCTGCCCGCTCGAGCCTGTCGTAGCGCTCAATGTCCCAGGTCCGCTGCTTTTCGGACGTCCAATGTTGAATGCCGTCGTACTCGACGACGACTTTCCATTGCGGCCAACCCAAATCACACCGCGCGAAGACTCGTCCGCTTTCGTCCGACACTCGGATCTGCGTTGACGGTCGCGGAAGCCCTGCATCGATGAGCAGTAGTCGAGTTCTCGTTTCCTGCGGCGATTCCGCTCCGCCGTCGACCAAACTCAGAATGCCCGGCACCGCTACGATCCCACGCATCCCTGGGTATCGGTCGACCAACATCTGCGCGGATTCGACCTGGACTCCCGTTGCGTTCGCCAAAGCGTCGAGCACCTCGATCGCGCGGCTACGCGGAAGCTGGCGGGCGAGATCGAACATCGTCCGCGGCACACTGGTGACAGAGAGTCCCCCGATTCGCTCGATCTCGGACGCGCCGACCCTGTCATACCTGATTCGAAGCCCGCTGAGCTGACGTCTGCGTTCCGGCCAAATCAACTCTGCCGGTGCATCCGGGGCGATCCACTTGGAACCGTGCAACGCAGCAGCCGACATTCCGCACGAAACTACCGCGCTACCGGCGAAAACATGTGCAGCGTGCGCCCTGAGGACCGCGTCTACGACGACCGCATTTCTCACGTAGACGTCGCGATGGATGCGACGAAAATCGTGGGCAAGTTGGTGTCGGGTCAGCTGCCCGCTCCGAACCGCCTGTGAACCCCTGAAGGGATAGTCGCCGTGCACGAACCGACGATGTCAGGGCCGGACCCCACGCCAGGTCACAGAACGGCAACTGTGGATAGTCGCTCGAACTATCCACAGTTGCCCAATTCGCACTTGTGCAGATGAAAATGCTGTAAGCGACCGCACAAGTGCGATCTCAGCAGGAGGGAGTCAGTGGGCGAAGTGCCGCGAACCGGTCAGGTAGAGCGTGACACCGGCGTCCTGAGCTGCCGCGATGACCTCGTTGTCGCGGACGGATCCGCCCGGTTGCACGACGGCTTTGACGCCGGCACTGATCAGAACCTGCAGCCCATCCGGGAAGGGGAAGAAGGCATCCGAGGAAGCAACGGATCCCTCGACGCGATCGCCCGCGCGCTGCACAGCCAAGTGAGCGGCATCGACGCGGTTGACCTGGCCCATGCCGACACCGACCGACGCACCGTCCTTCGCCAACAGAATGGCGTTGGATTTGACGGCTCGTCCTGCCCGCCAGGCGAATTCGAGATCCTTCAAGGTCTGCTCGTCGGCGGCGTCACCAGCAGCGAGAGTCCAGTTCGCAGGGTTGTCGCCTTCGGCGTCGATGGCGTCTCGTTGCTGCAGCAGTGCGCCACCCGAGACCGGCTTGAGCTCGACCCCACCGAGCGCGGGCGGCGTCGCGAGCAACACTCGAACGTTCTTCTTGCGCTGCAGGACTCCGAGAGCTCCGTCTCCGTACGACGGGGCGATGATCACCTCGGTGAAGATCTCGGCAACCTGCTCCGCCATTTCGACGGTCACCTCACGATTGGCTGCGATGACGCCGCCGTACGCGCTGACCGGGTCGCAGGCGTGAGCCTTGCGGTGCGCCTCCGCGATATCGTCTCCCACGGCGATGCCACATGGGTTGGCGTGCTTGATGATCGCGACGGTCGGCGCCTCGTGATCGAACGCGGCCCGCCAGGCAGCGTCGGCGTCGGTGAAGTTGTTGTACGACATCTCTTTGCCGTGGAGCTGCTCAGCCTGCGCGATACCACCGCCGGTGGGACTGACATACAGCGCTGCGGCCTGATGCGGGTTCTCGCCGTACCGAAGCACCGCGGACCGATCCCAGGTTCCGCCGACCCATTCGGGGAACTGCTCATCGGAGTCGACGAGCACGCTGCTCATCCACGATGCGACAGCAACATCGTATGCAGCTGTGTGCTGGAACGCCTGCGCCGCCAGCGATGTGCGCTCGGCCAGCGTGAAACCGCCCCCCGCAACGGCGGTGAGCACGTCCTCGTAGCGCGCCGGATCGACGACGACTGCGACGGATGGGTGATTCTTGGCAGCCGCGCGCACCATCGACGGGCCGCCGATGTCGATCTGCTCGACGCATTCGTCCGGGGTGGCGCCGCTGGCGACGGTGTCGGTGAACGGATACAGGTTGACGACCACCAGCTCGAACGCCTCCACGCCCAGTTCTTCGAGCTGCTGGAGATGCTCGGGCCTACGGGTATCGGCGAGGACACCGGCGTGCACCCGCGGATGCAGCGTCTTGACCCGGCCGTCGAGAGTTTCGGGGAATCCGGTGAGATCCTCGACCTTGGTGACGGGAATGCCCGCGTCGGCGATCTTCGAAGCGGTCGATCCGGTGGACACCAGGGCCACGCCTGCGTTGTGCAAGCCGGTCGCCAGCTCGATCAATCCGGTCTTGTCGTAGACACTGACCAGCGCGCGGCGCACTGCTTTACGTTCGGTCATGGTTGAATCTGGGCCTTTCGTCCATCGGAGACAACACCTCGTGCGGCAACTGCAGCGATCACATCGACCAGCAATCTGCGTTCCACAATTTTGATTCGCTCGTGCAACGACTCGCGGTCGTCGTCGTCGAGCACCGGCACAGCTTCCTGCGCCAGGATCGGGCCAGTATCGACGCCCTCGTCGACCAGGTGAACTGTCGATCCCGTCAGTTTGACGCCGTACGCGAGCGCGTCGTGCACCGCATGGGCACCGGGAAACGACGGCAGCAACGCAGGATGGGTGTTGACGATGCGGCCGGCGAACGCGTCGAGGAACCGCGTGCCAAGAATCTTCATGAAGCCGGCCGTGACAACGAAATCGGGGGTGTGCGACGCAACGGCATCGGTGAGCGCGGCATCCCATGCGTCACGGTCGGCGTAGTCGCGGAGTGCGATTCGAAAGTGTGGGATATCGGCGGTATGTGCGTGCCGGGCTGCGTCACAGTCACGATCCACACCGACGGCCACGATGCGAGCGGGGTAGGAGTTCTCCGCTGCCGCCGCGATCAGCGACTGCAACAACGAGCCGGTCCCCGATGCGAGGACGACGACTCGTGCTGGGTGCTCACGCGAGGCAGTCAGCGCACTACTCCTGAAAAACGTCGAGGGAAACGCCCGCCGTCGCCGGGCCGTGTAAAGACTAGTCGCTCTCGCTCGGCGGCCTGTCGGGGAGGTCCTCTGTCTTCTCGACGTCCACGATCTCCGCGTCGATCGGCTGATCGTCTCCGTCCGGTTCCGGGGCCACAACCTCAGCCTCTACTGCGGCATCCACCTCCACCGGTGCCGCCTCCACCACTTCCGCCTCGACTGCAGCTTCTTCGGCAGGGCCGCCTTCGAGTTCGGCGGGCTGCGCGATCGCGGCAATCGCAGTTGTTTCGACCGGCACCGACGCACTCTCCGGTTCCGCCTGGTCCTCGCTCCTCGTTCCAGCGCGCCAAGCAGTAACGCCCGCGGCTACGGATCCGACGACCGCCACCCACGCGAACACCAGCAGACCGAACGACCACACCGTCACTTCGATCGTGCCGAACGTGCCGAGGTTTCCGCCTGCCACGAAACCGAGGACAAGTGCGGAAACGCCGATCACGGCCGCCCCGAGCCACACCGACGACAGCGCGTGGTTCACATCGACAGCGCGGCGGGCGCAGTCACGGCCGAGGAACACTCCCGCCGTCAGCGGAACGATCAACATCAGCAGCCACAGGGAGTGCGCGGCGCCTTCCGGCAGAACAGCGAGGACCGGGAGCGGCGGCACCGGCCCTCCCACACTGCGGAACATACTGACCGCGACCTCGCCTACGTGGGCGGAGGATCCGACGCTCACCGCGAGGGCACCCACCATCACATTCGGCAGATACAGAATCGACAGGACCGTCAAGCCAAGCACACCGACGAATCCATCACCGGAGTCGAGGAGCGCGTCCATCGTGGACCACGATGCAACCATCGACGCGGCGACGATGGCTCCGCTGCCCGCGACGAGGACCGAGCCGGCACGAACCGTCGGCGTCACGACTCGGCGCGACCACTGAGGACTTCTCGCAACCATCGCTTCGGAATTCCACGTGCCGACAGCCACGCCGATCGCCGCAGATACTGCGTGCACCCCACCCACCCAGGCGAAGGCGAGAAGTGCGTGCGGACTGTCCAAACCGATGACAGCCGAGGCGTCTGCCGCGACGGCGAGCGCGAGTGCCGTCACGAAGAGCGGACCGAGTACAGCGGCACCGAAGACGAGCCCGCATTCCCGACGGGTGGGTGCCTCGGTCACCGTCCGAGCCACGCCGCGGGCGACGACGACGGCCAGAACGAGGGTGGGCAGGAGCGGCAGGACGCCGAGTGATGTGCCGGCAATGGAGAGCGGCACGTGGTGTACCGCGAACCACAATCCGGCGATCGCGCCGAACGTTCCGGTCAGATCACTGTTGGCCGATACCAGTGTCACCAGGACGACAGTCGTGCAGATCGCGATGAGCACACCCGGGGTGCGAAATGCGACCCGGATCAATGTCTTCGACTGGGCAGGTGACAACGTCGGCGGACGCTGCGGCGAACGAGGTGTACGTCCGGCGCGCTGCCTCTCTTGGTTCAGTACGGCGCTCATCGGCTACGAGCGTTGCACCAACGTCCGATCGCTTCGATCAGGCGCGCCGAGCGAGCGTCACTTCTTGTTCTCATCGGCCGCCGACGGGTCGAACGCGCGAGTCGGGGCGCTGTCGTTGGGGGATGTCTCCCCGCTTCCTGGTGCACCGTCGGTCTCGCTCGTCGGCGCATTGTCCGAGGACACAGAATCCGTCGGCACGCTTTCCGTCGGTGCGTGCTGGGAGGCACCGTAGGCACCGGATCCGACGGGTGTGTGGTTGTACGGGTACTGGCTGTACGGCGAGTCCTGGCCGGCCGGTGGGGTGAATCCACCCGACGAGTCCGGCTTGGGCGCGCCGACCGGATAGCCCAGGCCGCCGGTGGGGTTCTGACTCTGCGGCGGCTGAGCTCCCGTGTAGGCCGGCGGCACGTAGCCCGATCCCGAACCGCCGTAACCCGGCTGCTGACCGTACCCGCCATAACCCGACTGTCCCGGACTCTGCTGCCCCTGAGGCGAAGGACCCTGGTACTGCTGCTGCGAGGCCTGGCCGTAGCTGCCTGCGGGCGGCTGACCGTAGCCGGGAGCGTTGCTCTGCTGGCCGTAGGACACGGGCTTGGGCTGCGGCGCCTTGATCACACCGGAGTGCAGCAGCGTTGCCGCCACGGCGACGGCGGACTGCACGAATCCGAGCACGAGTGCCGCGACGGCACCGGCGCCGATTCCTACAGTCATTCCGGCAGGTCCTGCATCGCCGGTGTTGAACGATTGGAGGAGCAGTACCAACCATCCGCTGAGAGCCAGAGCTGCCGCGATTCCGATGGTCTTCGGCTGCTTGGGCAGCAATCCGACGCCCGCGGTGAGTCCGGCGGCGAACATCAACGCGATCGACGTGGGGTCGCCGCTGCTGATCAGATAGAAGTTGGATGTCTCACCGAATGCCTCGTACTGGCCGGCAAGACCGACGAGCAGGAGCACGACACCGAGCGCGAGCACCACCGAGGACAGAATGCGCGGCAATGACGACGCTCCATCCGTTTTCAGCGGCGGGTTGTACTGGCTGAACGACGGACTCGGCTGCGAAGGCTGACCGGGCTGCGGTTGTGGCTGCGACTGTGGGCCTTGACCGTACTGAGGAGACTGCCCCTGAGCGTAAGGCGCTTGCGGCCCTTGCGCGTACGGCGACTGCGACCCTTGCGCGGGCGTACCGAACGATTGGCCCGCGGGGCCGTAGCTGCCATAACCGCTGTAGCCGGGCCCAGACGATCGGGGGCCCTCGGGCGGATAGGTCATGACACACTCCTCGGCAAAGATGAGATCGGGTCGGCGGACCACGCCAGTCTACGGACCCGCCAGCACCGTTCGTTCGACCGATCGGCGATGCGGTGCGTGACCTGCTCGGGCGTGCAATTGGACCCGCCGCCCCGGACTCATCCGGAGATCTCGTGACACATCACGAAGAAATGTCAAGGAAAACGTAACGATGTCCAGTCGCCAGCGATTAATGTGATGTACGTAACATTTTCGCGAGCCCCCTCGCACTTTCCTAGGACGTCACATGCGTAGATCAGTTTTCGCCTCCGCCGCAGCTGCCAGCGCACTTGCAGTCGCCGTCATCGCACCCGGTGTATCGAACGCCGCAGACACAACCGTGACCTTCACAGTCACCGGTGGCGCCCTCACCATCACCGCGCCCCTCACCGCCTCGCTGACCGTCTCCGGACTCCAGGCAACAGGCGGAATCAGTGATGTTGTCGTCTCCGACCAGCGTCTGGGCGTCCTCGGTTGGATCGCAACGGCCGCCAGCTCCCCATTCAACAAGCCTGCACCCGACCCTGTATCGATCCTGCCAACCAACGTGACGTACCAGGGCACCGTCGCCGACGTGACCGGTACCGCGCTCGTGACGCGAACTCCGCTCCCAGTGATCATCGCCCTCCCCACGCCTGTCCAGACTGCAACGCTCGTCCTGGGCGCGAACACCGCTACCTGGACCGGCAACCTGGCCGTCACACTCCCTCCGGTTGGTGTCGTGGCCGGCCTGTACACGGGCACCGTCACCCATTCGGTGGCCTGATTCGTACATGCCACTACATCGGGGGTTGGCCGCCGGGGTCCTGACATTGCTGACGATTGCATCGGTGATCGTCGCTCAGGCTCCGGCAGCCGCACAAGAGAACAACGATCCGGAAGCGGTCGGCAGCGTCGGGATTCGGCTGCTCGAAGCACCTGTGTCGCTTCAAGACGATCCGCGCGCGATGGCGTACATCGTCGACAACCTTCCGCCTGGGACCACCATCACCAGACGCATCGAGGTCAGCAACGGGAGCGACCGAGAACAGACCATCACGCTCTATCCCGCGGCCGCGTCGATCGGCGAGGGAGCGGACGGATTCCAGATCGGGGACGGCCGAGCCGTCAACGAACTCACCACCTGGATGTCGGTCGCCCCCACCGACGTCGTATTGCCCCCGAATACGGCCGAGGAGGCCGTTGTCACGATCGCAGTACCCGAGGACGCGCCGGAGGGAGAGCAATACGCCGTCGTCTGGGCCCAAACCGCGGATGCGCCGACCGAGACGGGCATACAGAACGTCAGTCGAGTCGGGATCCGCACCTACCTGTCGGTCGGGCCTGGTAACGGTCCCCCGGCCGATCTCGCCATCGACGGGGTAACGGCGGCGCGCAGCGAGGACGGGACACCGCAGGTCACCACCTCGATCACCAATACCGGCGGGCGTGCACTCGATCCCAGCGGCACACTCACACTTACGGACGGCCCCGGTGGAATCTCGACGGAGCCGGTCCAGGGCTCGGGCGGCTCCATCGCGCCCGGAGGAACGGGAAATGTCACGTTCGCCCTCGATCCGGCCATCCCAGCCGGTCCATGGCAAGCATCCATCTCCATCAGCAGCGGTTTGGTGAACAAGTCGACGACCGTGGAGCTTTCTTTCCCCGAGCAAGGTTCTCGAGCGGCGACCTCGAACGAGACCGATGGCATTCCATCCTGGGTGTGGATCCTCGCGGCGGTTCTCGTCGTTGCGGCTATTGCCGGTGGCTGGCTCGCTCTTCGACACCGAAAGGCGCCATGACATGCGTCGTATGTGGCTCGTCCCCGCACTCGCGATCGGCCTCGTCGCGGCGGGATTGTCGGTTGCCGCGGGGGAGCCTGTTGCCTACGCACAACCTGCGCCGGATTCGGGCTGCGTCGTCGTAGTTCCCACCACGACGACACCGCCTGTCCCTGCCCCCGTCACGACCACCGAGTCGGCTGTCGCCCCGATGCCGTGTCCGCCCGCGACCGCAACGACGGAGGAGTCCGCGAGCATCGAACCGACGCTCGCGGCGCCACCCGCGCCGCCGGCAAGTACGTCGCCCGTTGTCACCACGGAAGCAACGGAGCCCGCGGAGACAACGGGGACAACGGAGACAACGGGGACAACGGAACTCGCGGAGGCTGCGGAGACTACAGAGGCCGTGTCGACCACGACCACACCGGCCGAGACGACTTCATCAGTGGAGACGACCACAGCCGTGGAGACGACCACACCGGTCGAGACGATCGCGGTCGACGCAGAGGGTCTCGACGCGACCGAGACGACCTCTGCCGTTGCAGAAACCACCGACACGGTGCCCACCACGACCATCGCGAAGGAGGCGCCGACCACGTCGACCACCGATGAACCCCGAGCTGAGGCAGCAATGTCCAACCTGCTCGATATCGTGGTGCCCTCGTCCCTGATCGGACCGTCTACCGTCACGCCGGGCACGACGTGGACCGGGAACATGAGCATGACCGTGCTGGGCGTGGGTGTCGCTGGTTGGACCTCGTCGGTCAGTCTCTCGGACCTCCGTGGGGTCAACACCGGGCAAGTGTTGACTCCGACTTCGGCAAGCTACCTGGCACCGTCCTCTGCCTGTACGGCAGGACTTGCCGGCAGTTCGCCCTCGACCAACGTGGCTCTGACCACGCAAGCCAAGCAGGCCAAGCGCGGAGGCGCACTGTGCCTGACGGGTTGGACCGCCACGGTGTCCATCGGAATCCCCGCCACCGACGTGGTCTCCGACACCTACACCGCGACGCTGACGCACTCCATCTTTTAGCCACACGACCTGCTGAGCACACGAAAAAGGCCCGCCACAACCGTGACGGGCCCTTTCGCGTATCGAATACTTACTTCACAGAAAGCGATTCGAGAATCTCGCGTGCGAGAGAAGCGGTCTCGGACGGCGTCTTGCCGACCTTGACGCCTGCAGCCTCGAGCGCGTCCTTCTTCGCCTGAGCGGTACCGAGCGAGCCGGAGACGATGGCACCGGCGTGGCCCATGGTCTTGCCCTCAGGAGCGGTGAAGCCTGCGACGTAACCGACGACCGGCTTGGTCACGTTGGCCTTGATGTAGTCGGCTGCGCGCTCTTCCGCGTCGCCGCCGATTTCACCGATCATGACGATGATCTTGGTGTCGGGGTCGTTCTCGAATGCCTCGATGGCATCGATGTGCGTGGTGCCGATGACGGGGTCGCCGCCGATGCCGATGGCCGTCGAGAAGCCGAAGTCACGAAGCTCGAACATCATCTGGTAGGTCAGCGTGCCACTCTTGGAGACCAGGCCGATGGGGCCGGTGCCGGAGATGTTGGCGGGGGTGATGCCGACGAGAGCTTCACCGGGAGTGATGATTCCGGGGCAGTTCGGGCCGATGATGCGGGTCTTCTTGCCCTTCTCCACGTTGTAGGCCCACGCGTACGCGGAGTCCTGCACGGGGATGCCCTCGGTGATGACGACGAGCAGCGGGATCTCGGCGTCGATGGCCTCGACGATGGCGTCCTTGGAGAATGCCGGCGGGACGAACGCGATGGAGACGTCCGCTCCGGTCTTCTCCATGGCCTCGGCGACGGACGCGAAGACCGGGAGTTCGATGTCGTTACCGTCGGCGTCGACATGCTTGACCGTGGTGCCGGCCTTGCGTGCGTTGACGCCACCGACGACCTGGGTGCCGGCCTTGAGCATCAGTGCGGTGTGCTTGGTGCCTTCGCCGCCGGTGATGCCCTGGACGATGACCTTGTTGTCCTTGTTCAGAAAGATTGACATGGTTTCCTCTACTTCGCTGCCAGCTCGGCGGCCTTGTCGGCGCCCTCATCCATGGTTCCGGCGAGCGTCACCAGCGGGTGCGCGGCGTCGGCGAGAATCTTGCGTCCTTCTTCGACCTTGTTGCCGTCGAGACGAACCACGAGCGGCTTGTTGGCTTCGTCGCCCAGCTTCTTCAGTGCGCCGACGATGCCGTTCGCAACTGCGTCGCACGAGGTGATGCCGCCGAAGACGTTGACGAACACGCTCTTGACCTGCGAGTCGTTGAGGATGACGTCGAGGCCTGCGGCCATGACCTCGGCAGACGCGCCGCCGCCGATGTCGAGGAAGTTGGCGGGCTTGACGCCACCGTGCGCCTCACCGGCGTAGGCGACGACGTCGAGCGTCGACATGACCAGCCCGGCACCGTTGCCGATGATGCCGACCTGCCCGTCGAGCTTGACGTAGTTGAGGTCGTTCTCCTTGGCCTTGGCCTCGAGGGGATCAGCTGCATCCTTGTCCTCGAACTCGGCGTGCCCGGGCTGACGGAAGTCTGCGTTGGCGTCGAGCGTCACCTTGCCGTCGAGGGCGAGGATCTGATCGTCCGGGGTGCGAACCAGCGGGTTGACCTCGACCAGAAGGGCGTCCTCGTTGATGAAGACCTCCCACAGCTTCTGGATGGTCACCGCAGCGGCGTCGAGCACCTCGGCCGGAAGCTTGCCCTTTTCGGCGATCTCACGGGCAAAAGCAAGGTCGACGCCCTTGACGGCGTCGACCGGGATACGTGCGAGTGCGTCGGGGTTCTCCTCCGCCGTCACCTCGATTTCGACGCCACCCTCGACCGAACACATCGCGAGGTAGGTGCGGTTGGTGCGGTCGAGCAGGAAGGAGATGTAGTACTCCTCGGCGATGTCGGAGGCTTCTGCGACGAGAAGCTTCTTGACGACGTGGCCTTTGATGTCGAGTCCGAGAATTGCTTCTGCGTTCTCGGTGGCTGCTGCGACGTCCTTGGAGTACTTGACTCCGCCGGCCTTGCCGCGTCCGCCGACCTTGACCTGTGCTTTGACCATTACTGGCTTGCCGATTTCTTCGGCAATCTGTGTTGCTCCGGCGACCGTGTCCGTGACACGACCCGCGGAGGTGGGTACGCCATGCTTGGCGAACAATTCCTTCGCCTGGTATTCGAAGAGATCCATCAGCTCACCGTCTCGTCTACGTTGACGCCCGCTCCTTTGGGTGTGGGCGGGTCTGATGGTCGACTTTATCCAGGTGCCTCGCAGCCTTACCGGGCGCATGCGAGCTATGTGGTCTATCTCACCGGTCAGCAGGATGTGTCCCACGCCTCACTTCTGGGCGCGTCGGGCCGAAAGAAGTGCGGCCACAGCAAGAACCACCACCCCGATGACACCGACGACGGCACCCGCGCCGACGACGGGGTCGCTCACGCGCCCCTGAGTGAGCGGCCACCCGAGCAGATACACGATCATCGCGACCACGCACCCCACGAGCAGGGCGGTACTTCTGGCGGGACGCGACCGAGCTGAAACGGCGCTCGCCGCGACCACGGTCACTGCCAACACTGCCTGGCCCCACGCGTCCCAACCCCACGGAAAGTCGACGAAGGACGCGGCCGATGCATCGACACCGCTGTAGAGCGGTAGACCCAGGCCGATGGCCGACATCGTTCCGCCGAGCAGTGCCACCGATCCGATTTTGCTGTCGGTTCGGATCTCGGAGGTGTCGACGTCCTCGCGTTCGGCGCTACCGGCCAGCAGCACGAGCGCACCGCACACGACGGCTGCGATCACCCCGAGCCCTGTCGCGACTCCGCCGCTTCCGACGGCAATGCCGTCGATCTCGGTTGCCATCAGCACCGCCTGCAGGACGCCTGCCCCCGCCATGACCCCGGCGACGGCCACGACTCCGAGCAGCGGGCGGGTCGCTGCGGCGAACAACGAGAAGAACATCGGGACGCACGCGAGGACGAGCACGAAACCGGCGACGAGGGCGACCCGGGCGGCCAGAATGGTGGGATCAGGCAGTCCGGCCGGGACGTCCAGGACGGGGAGCAGGGCGCCGGCGCACAGGAGCACACCCGCAACGGCTCCGCCGATGCCCGCGGCGATATGCAGGTGGATCGATCGCCCTGAGGGCAGGGATGCCCGACGCCTCTCCCGCACGGCAGCGCCCCGAAGGTCGCGGCGCATCGCGGAGGGAAGCGCGAGGGCGGCGACCAACACCAGCACGCTCGCCGCGACTGTGCCCAGCCACGAACCGGCGGATACCTCGATCTCGGGCCCGGAGGCCGAGCCTGCGATGACCCGGGTGGCGAAGACGCCGAGTACGGCGAGTCCGGCGCCCGCGATCGCTCCCGAGGTCACCGTCGGTGAGATCGATGCCAACGCGGCGGCGACCACCACGAGGACAGCGAGGGCGATCAAGCCGGAACCGATCGAGGTTGTCAGCGCAGACTGCACCACCGCCGGAACCAGCACGATCGAGTCGGTGGAGACGTACGCGGGCGCGAACATCGCCCCGGCGGTGAGCAGCGCGGCGGCCGCTGCGAGCACAGAAAGGGTGCCGCCAATCCTGATTGCGGCAGCCCGACCGACGAGCTCTGCCTGCGCCGAGTGGCCGTAGTTTTCGCCGAAGGACGCGCGATCGATCGCCCTGAGACCGAACAGTCCACCCACGACCGCGAAGACATGCGAGGCGATGAACAGGTAGGCGCCCGCTGCAGGGTCGAGGACCTCGGCGGTGTTCGGCCGGAACAGTTCGAGTCGGTTGGCATCGATGGGCGAGCGGAGAAGTCCGACATCGAGGACGGTGAGACCGAGAGCCACTGCGCCGTAGCCGGCTGTGAGCGCGCCGGCGAGGGCCGGGCGGGACAGGGCTGCCGCGAGTGCCAGCAGTGCCACAGCGACGAGCGGGGCCAGCGATACGGCGGCCGCGGCGGTGACACCTGGACCCGGTGACTCTTCAGTAGCCGATCGAACCGTGTTCGAGGCGATGGCTGCGAGTCCGCACAGCGCTGCGGCCGCCGTCAGTCCCGCGGCCCACAGCCCGGCGCGGCGAGCATTGACGTCCTCGCTGGTTACCGGCTCGATTGCACGGGGCACAGCTCTGTCGGTCCGGAATGTGGGTGCCACGGGGTCGACGTTATCGTCCGATGAGTACTTGTCCGGGCATCCCGCGCCGAGTTTCGATAACAGGGACGTGGGTAGAAACGATGAGCGTCGAAACAGTGAACTTCTCTACAAAACCCCTGCTCACGTTGTGAGCCATGTCACAAACGGTCAGTTGTTGGCCGATTAACTTGCGCGCCTTGCAATCGTTTCGTTACCGTCTGCCGAGTCTTAAGTCACGAGCAGATCACGGAATCGGAGGTTGCAGGTCTTGTCGCAACACCGCGCATCGTTCACCTCCAGCCGGTTCGTAGCACCGGCAGCGGTGACCGAGAGTGCACCAACGGTGTTCTCGACGCAGACCGGCTGGGAGCCTGACAACACGGCCCTCAACTCCACTGAAATCGGTTCTGCCGACCCCAGCACGGGTGGTTACGACTACTTCGCGAGCAACTACGGTTCCGCCGAGAGCTACCACCACAGCGAACTACACACACCGGGCCAAGAGGCCGTCACCGAGGTTATCTCCACCGACGCCGTTCCCGTTACCCGACGCGGCGGCGCACACCGCATTCCGACGCCGCCCACCGCACTCAAGGGCCGCGCAGCAGTCCTCGCGGTAGCTGCCGGAGCCGTCGTTGCTGCAGGGCAAGCGGTCATCGATCACAGCCCTTCCACGGCGACCAGCTCCGAGGAAGTCGCACTCGCTGCCGGCGCCGCACCTGCCGCACCAGGCATCCTCGCCACGACCGTTCCGCAGGCCGCACAGACCGCCGAAGACACCTCGACGGATGTCACGGCTTCTTCCGCACCTCAGATTCTCAACGTCGCGAACCCGATCGACCTGAGTCAGTTCAACGACCTTCTCGCGAAGGGACAGCGCTTCAGCGAGGAGCGTGCCGCCCGCGAGGAGGCCGCTCGTCGTCCGCTGTTCGTGCTGCCGGCCATGGGAACCTACACCTCGAACTTCGGTCAGCGGTGGGGCGTTCTGCACGCAGGTGTCGATATCGCCAACGCCATCGGCACTCCGATCCTCGCGGTCGCCGACGGCACCGTCATCGACTCCGGTCCTGCCGCAGGTTTCGGCATGTGGGTTCGCATCGAGCATGCGGACGGCACAATCACTGTCTACGGTCACATCGACACCACCCTCGTCACGGTGGGACAGCAGGTCATGGCCGGCGATCAGATCGCCACCATGGGCAACCGCGGTTTCTCCACCGGCCCGCACCTCCACTTCGAGGTGCACTTGCCCGGCGACAGCAAGGTCGACCCCCTGCCGTGGCTGGCGTCCCGAGGCATCGGCCTCGGACCCGAACTCTCCTGATTCCTTCTCAGGCTCACTCGCCCGGTCTCACCTGCCACAGCCGGCGACTGCAAGTCCCGTCAGAGCTTGGTCATCGGCACGCCGCCGATAAGCATCATCTTCACGCGACCCGACGTACCGAAATCCACGAGCACCATCGCCGAAGTACCTGAGCCGGTGGACTCGAGCACCGTCCCGAGGCCGTATTTGTCGTGGTTGACACGGTCGCCCACAGCCAGCACCAGGGTGTTGTTGCGTGCGCGCGCCGAACCGAAACTGGGCGTCGACTGACCGCGACGGTCGCCGAAGCCACCACCCCCGCCGAAACCGCCACCACCGAAGCCTCCCCCGCCGAATCCGGCACCGGCCCTATGGTGGCCACCGCCGATCGAGCGTCCACCGACGCCGGGATCCTCACGCTTCCAGTTGATCAATGATTGTGGAATCTCCTGCAGGAAGCGGGATTCGGGGTTGTTGATGGGCTGCCCCCACGCGGACCGCATGATCGCTCGGGTGACATACAGGCGGTGGCGTGCACGCGTGATGCCGACGTAGGCGAGTCTGCGCTCCTCGGACAGCTCGTGCGGATCGCCGAGCGCACGCATGTGCGGGAACTGCCCATCCTCCCAACCGGTCACGAAGACCACCGGGAATTCGAGCCCCTTGGCCGTGTGCAAGGTCATCAGGGTCACGACGCCAGTGCCTGAGTCGGGGATCTGATCGGTGTCGGCGACGAGCGAGACCCGCTCCAGGAATGCCGCGAGCGAACCAGGTTCGGGGGTGCCCTCGGCGGGGTCCGCCTCCCCGTCATCGAGCAGACCGTCATCGATGGCGCCGTTCTCGGCTTCCAACTCGGCCTCGACGGCGGCCAGATTTCTCGCCTCGGACGTGAACTCGCGGGCGACGCTGACGAGCTCGTTCAGGTTGTCCAGGCGTGCACCGTCCTGTGGGTCACTGCTGGCTTCGAGCTCGGCGCGGTATCCAGTGCGGTCGAGGACAGCTTCGACGACATCGCCGATATCGGTGATGTCGTTGCCGTCGTCGTCGGTGGAGTTGAGGATGCTGCGGAGTTCGTCGAGCAGCTCGAGAAACTGACCGATCAGCTTCTGGGCCCGCGAGTTGAGCAGCGCCACCTTGCCGTCCGCGGCGTCGCGCAGCGCTCTGGAGAAGCTGATGTCGCGCTGTTCGGCATGCACCGCGACACACGCCTCCGCGCGGTCGCCGATACCGCGCCGCGGGGTGTTCAGGATGCGTCGCATGCTGACGGTGTCGTCCTCGTTGGACAGCACCCGCAGATACGCGACCATGTCGCGCACCTCTTTGCGCTCGTAGAAGCGCACCCCGCCTACAACCTTGTACGGGAGGCCGAGCCTGATGAAGATCTCCTCGAGTGCACGGGAGGAGTTGTTGGTGCGGTAGAAGACCGCCACCTCGTCGTACCGCACGTCGTGGTTGTCGACGAGACGGTCGATCTCCGAGGCGACGAACGAGGCTTCGTCGTGCTCGTTGTCCGCGACGTACCCCACGATGAGTTCGCCCTCGCCGGAATCGGTCCACAGTCGCTTGTCGCGTCTGCCGGTGTTTCTGGAGATGACGGAGTTGGCCGCCGAGAGGATGTTCTGCGTCGAACGGTAGTTCTGCTCGAGCAGAATGGTGCGGGCGTCGGGGTAGTCGCGCTCGAATTCCTCGATGTTGCGGATGGTCGCGCCGCGGAACGCGTAGATGGACTGATCGGCGTCACCGACCACGCACAGCTCACCCGGTGCGACGGTCCCCTCCAGAGCGCCGTCGGAATCGGCTGTTCCGACCAGCTCGCGAACCAGCATGTACTGCGCGTGGTTCGTGTCCTGGTACTCGTCGACCAGCACGTGCCGGAACCGCCGACGGTAGTACTCGGCCACCTGTGGGAACGCCTGCAGCAGCCCGACCGTCTCGCCGATCAGGTCGTCGAAGTCCATCGCGTTGGCGCCGCGCAGGCGCTGCTGATAGATGCCGTAGACGCGTGCGATGAGCTTGGGCAGCTCCACGGTCTCCTTCTCTGCATCGGACGCTGCATCCTGGGGTCCGACGAGTTCGTTCTTGAGGTTCGAGATGTGTGTCGCCAACAACCGCGCCGTGAACTTCTTGGTGTCGATCTGCAGATCCTTGGAGATCATCGTCAACAGCCGACGTGAATCGTCTGCGTCGTAGATCGAGAAGTTCGAGTTGAGCCCCGGCAGCAGTGTCGCCTGACTACGCAGAATGCGCACGCAGCTCGAGTGGAACGTCGAGACCCACATGCTGTTGGCGCGCGGGCCGACCAGGCCGACCACGCGCTCGCGCATCTCGGCGGCCGCCTTGTTGGTGAAGGTGATGGCGAGAATCTGGCCGGGCGTCACTCCTCGAGCGGCCAGCAGATACGCGATGCGACGCGTCAGAACCGCCGTCTTGCCCGACCCCGCGCCCGCCACGATGAGCAGCGGCGATCCGGTGTGCACAACAGCCTCACGCTGCTGCGGGTTGAGACCCTCCAGCAGCGCGTCGGCATCGGACTTTCCAGGCGTGGGTACAGCAGTGAGGTTCATGTTCATCGCTTGTTCAGGTTACCGGCGCGCACTGACACCGATGCACCAGAAGCGAACGCTCGCGGCCGATGTTGTGCTCCTCGACCGACTTTCCAGGAGGTGATCCGGGTGGCACACTGGATCAGTGATCGAAAAAGCCGTGTGCCGACGCCGCCTGTATCCAGGCGATCAGCACCCCGACACCCCTTCGACCGAGGAAGGCGGGAACGTCGACAGCTGATCTTGAACCCCGTCGTTCTGCGCGAAACCCGCAAACAGGATAAGAATGTGACCGAGTGCACACTCTCACATCCGGTCGGGAAGCGTTCGACGAATACACGCCGGACGTAACGGTGCCGGAGACGGCAACGATCCACACTGTGACACTAGGAGAGAAAATGGCATCCACGACCAAGATCGAGTCCGACAGCGCGTTGCCCTCGTCCGAGGCAGAAATCGATGAACTCCGTCAGGAGATCGACCGTCTGGACGCCGAGATTCTCGCCGCCATCCAGCGTCGCACCGAGATCTCCCAGCTCATCGGCCGCACCCGCATGGCTTCGGGCGGGCCACGCATGGTTCACAGTCGTGAGATGAAGGTTCTCGACCGCTTCAGCAGCCTCGGCCAGGAGGGCCACACCCTCGCCATGTTGCTCCTCCGTCTGGGTCGCGGACGGCTCGGACGCTAGAAGACGAACCTGGTTGTGCGTGTCCGTGACACGCACAACCAAAGCTCGTCAGGTCAGGGCTCGTCAGGTCAGGGCGATGTACTTGGTTTCGAGATACTCGTCGATTCCTTCCGTCCCACCTTCACGACCGAACCCGGAGGCCTTCACGCCGCCGAACGGTGCCGCCGCGTCCGAGACAACTCCGCGGTTCACCCCCACGATCCCGCTGTTCAGCGCATCCGCCACCCGTAGCGCCCGGTCGAGGCCCTTCGTGTAGATGTACGAGGCCAGCCCGAACTCGGTGTCGTTGGCGGCGTCGATGCCCTCCTCTTCGGTGTCGAACCCGACGATCGGGGCGACGGGACCGAACACTTCTTCTTTCAAGATCCGTGCGTTCGAGGGCACATCCGTCAGCACCGTGGCCGGATAGAAGTAGCCGTCGCCCCCGGCCGGCCTCCCGCCGAGCGCCACCTTCGCGCCGGCCTGCACGGCGTCGTCGACCAGTTCTTGGACCGTATCCAACTGATCCGCGTTGATCAGTGGTCCGAGCTTGGTATCGGGATCGATTCCGGGTCCGAGCTTCATCTCCTGCATTCTCGCGACGAGCTTGCTGGTGAACTCCTCCTTGACGCTGTTGGCGACATGGAAGCGGTTCGCGGCCGTGCATGCCTCGCCGCCGTTGCGCATCTTCGCGAGCATGGCGCCGTCGACTGCTGCGTCGATATCGGCGTCGTCGAACACGATGAACGGCGCATTACCCCCGAGCTCCATCGAGGTGCGGAGCAGTCCACCAGCGGACTGCTCGATGAGCTTGCGGCCCACACCGGTGGATCCAGTGAAGGTGAGCTTGCGCAACCGGGGATCCTCCAGGATCGGCGCGCTGACCGCACTCGACTTGGATGTGGTCAGCACCGAGAGCACGCCCTCCGGCAGGCCGACCTCCGAGAGAAGCTGCGCCAGGAAGAGCATGGTCAACGGCGTTTCGCTCGCAGGCTTGACGATGATGGTGCAGCCGGCCGCGAGAGCCGGTCCGATCTTTCGCGTTCCCATCGCCAGCGGGAAGTTCCAGGGGGTGATCGCCAGCACGGGCCCGACGGGCACTTTGCCGACCAGGATTCTTCCGTTGCCTGCAGGCGCCGGGGTGTAGCGGCCCTCGATGCGGACCGCTTCCTCGGCGAACCAACGGAAGAATTCTGCGCCGTACTTGACTTCGGCCTTCGACTCGGCGAGAGCCTTGCCCATCTCGGCCGTCATCAGGGCTGCGATGTCCTCGGCGCGTTCGGTGATCTTTTCGAACGCGGCACGAAGGATTTCGCTGCGCTCCCGGGCGGGGGTCCTCGCCCATGATTTCTGCGCACCGGCGGCGGCGTCCATCGCCTTCTTCGCATCCCCCGGGCTCGCGTCGGCGACCTGCGCTATCGGCTTACCTGTGGCCGGATCGTTGACCGCAAAGGTGGCGCCGTTCTCGGCGTCGACTGCGTGGCCGCCGATCCACAATTTCGCTGGAATCGATTCGATGAGTGCGTTGAGCTCCATGCCTCTCAGTGTGCCCCTGCGCCCGATCCGCCAAACGGTTAGACGCGCACGAGCGCGGTGCGCACATTAGGGTTGATCATCATGAGCGGTGACATCACGGGCAGCGAAGCCTGGCAGCAGCTGAAAGCACATCACACCACGATGAGCGAGCGCAGTCTTCGCGATCTCTTCGCCGAGGATTCCGACCGCGGAAGCAGCTTCACCCTCGCAGCCGGCGACCTGCACATCGACTACAGCAAGCACATCGTCGACAGCGAGACGGTGGCGCTGCTGATCGACCTCGCACGCGCCGCCGACGTCGAAGGCCGACGCGACGCCATGTTCTCCGGTGAGCACATCAACACCTCCGAGGACCGTGCTGTTCTGCACACCGCCCTGCGACTGCCTGCCGATGCGACACTCGAAGTCGACGGTCAGAACATCGTCGGCGACGTACACGAAGTCCTCACTCGCATGGGCGAATTCACCGACCGCGTCCGTTCCGGTGATTGGCTGGGAGCGACCGGTGAGAAGATTCGTACCGTCGTCAACATCGGTATCGGCGGCAGCGATCTCGGCCCGGTCATGGTCTACAAGGCCCTGCGCCACTACGCCTCGGCCGATATGGAAGCGCGGTTCGTCTCCAACGTCGATCCGGCCGATCTGGTTGCCGCGCTCGACGGCCTGGTCCCGGAAACCACACTCTTCGTCATCGCCTCGAAGACGTTCAGCACACTCGAGACACTGACCAACGCCACCGCGGCCCGACGCTGGCTGGTCGACGCCCTGGGCGAGGATGCCGTCGCCAAGCATTTCGTCGCCGTGTCCACCAACGCCGAACGGGTCTCAGATTTCGGCATCGACACCGCCAACATGTTCGGGTTCTGGGACTGGGTCGGCGGACGCTACTCGGTGGACTCCGCGATCGGCCTGGCCGTCATGGCGGTGATCGGCAAGGAGGCGTTCGGAGAATTCCTCGGCGGGTTCCATTCCATCGACGAGCACTTCCGCACGACGCCGCTCGAGGAGAACGCACCGGTGCTGCTCGGGATGATCGGGCTCTGGTACAACAACTTCTTCGGCGCGGAAACTCGTGCGGTACTGCCCTACTCGAACGATCTGTCGCGATTCCCGGCGTACCTGCAGCAGCTCACCATGGAATCGAACGGCAAGTCCGTCAAGGCCGACGGATCCCCGGTCACCACCTCGACCGGCGAAATCTTCTGGGGCGAACCCGGCACCAACGGTCAGCACGCCTTCTACCAATTGCTGCACCAGGGAACACGTCTCGTCCCCGCCGACTTCATCGGTTTCGCCGAACCCACCGACGATCTCCCCACCCGCGACGGCACCGGCAGCATGCACGACCTGCTGATGAGCAACTACTTCGCACAGACCCAGGTCCTCGCATTCGGCAAGACCGCGCAGGAAATCGCCGCAGAGGGCACCCCCGCCGACGTCGTCCCGCACAAGGTCATGCCGGGCAACCGTCCGTCGACCTCCATCCTCGCGCCGAAGCTGACACCCTCGGTTGTCGGCCAGCTCATCGCGCTGTACGAGCACCAGGTGTTCGTCGAGGGCGCCATCTGGGGTGTCGACCCGTTCGACCAGTGGGGCGTCGAACTCGGAAAGACCCAGGCGCTCACGCTCACCCCGGTGCTCACCGATATCGAAGCACCCGCCGCACAGAGCGATTCGTCCACGGACGCACTCGTGCGCTGGTACCGCGACCAGCGCGGGCGCGCAAAGTAGCCGAGCCGCCCGCGACGCGTCCGGATGCGGTCCGGACGCGATTTAACCTCCTATTGTTCGCCCCAAGGGCTCCAAGGCGCACAACAGGAGGTTGAATTCGCGGGCGTAGGGATCCGCAGAGACTCCCGGTGCGTCGAATCGGGTATGGACATCGACGGTTTGTTCTTCCGCGCCGAAGCGTTGACGCTCGGTTTCACCGACAGTTCGTTACGGCGCGCTCGACTCTCCGGTGAATTGATCGCTGTCCGACCGGGCGCGTACGTGACTGCTCGCTACTTCCATTCGCTGGACTCGCCGCAGCAACACCTGTTGTTGGCCCGCGCCATGTCCGACGGCACCGTGCTCAGCCACGTATCCGCAGCCATCGCTTGGGGCATGGACGTGTGGGGACTGCCGCTGGCACGAGTGCACCTCACCACCGGCCGACCCATCACGACCAGGACCACTCGTCGACGAACGGTTCACGGCACCAGGCTGGCGCCCGCGGATTTCACCACGCATGACGGTCTGACATTGACCACGCCTGCGAGGACCGTGGTCGATATCGCCCGCACCGCTACCCACACGCAGGCGGTGTGCACGGGCGACTCGGCCTTGCGACGCGGGCTGGTCACCGCGAAAGCCCTGTCCGAAGCGGTGGCCGCTGCCAAGTATCGAACAGGTACACCCGGAGCGGTTCGAGCCGTCGAGGCGATGACGAACCGTAGTGACAGCGTCGGCGAATCCCGCAGCCGATTGATACTGCAGGATCAGAACTTGCCGGTACCGTTGCTCAACCAATCCGTGTTCGACGCCGACGGAACGTTTCTGGGTCGGGTGGACTTCCTGTTCGCAGAACTCGGTGTCATCGGAGAGTTCGACGGCTCCGGAAAGTACGGCGAGAGTGGAGCGGCCGTCCGCAAGAACCTCGTGGCCGAAAAGTATCGCGAGGATCGGTTACGTGATGCGGGATGGATCGTCGTTCGATGGGGGTGGGCCGATCTCGCCGATCCATCAGCTCTGCAGGACCGCGTGCGACGCGCGCTGGCCCGTGGAGCGCGTGCCCCGCAGCCGGACGGGTTCTTCCGGGGCGATCCACTTCCCCAGGGCACGCCGCACCGTTCGCGGATTTAACCTCCTGTTGTGCGCTGGCACGCCCGAATACGCACAATAGGAGGTTAAATCCGCAGCCCGGGGCAGCCGGGGAGCAGCCCGGGGAGCAGCCCGGGGGCAGCCAAGGACGCAACCTGGGACTCCGCCACACCGAAGAGGGATCCGATCGGCCCTCCGGTACGTCCAAGGAAGTATGGACTTCGAACTGCCCAGTATGTTCTCTCGGTCGGAAGCGTTGGCGTCCGGTTTCACCGACGATGACCTGCGGCGGGCGCGGGCGGATGGCGAGTTGTACACAGTCAGGCGGGGGTACTTCGTTCGCACCGAGGTGTACCGGACGCTCGATTCGGGTGCTCGTCACCTCGTGCTCGCGCGGGCGATTCATGCCGAGTCGAGCAGAAGTGTCGTCTTCAGCCATGTCTCCGCCGCGGTTCTGCACGGTATGCAACTGTGGGAGCTTCCGTTGGACAAGGCCACGTTCACAGTCGCGCGCACCTACGCGGGTAAACGGGGTAGGCAACGCATTCTGCGGGTGGCACCGATTCCGCCAACGGAGCTGATGGAGGTGGCCGGTTTGCCGGTGACCACTCCGGCTCGGACGGTGGTGGATCTGGCCAGGTCGCTGCCCATGGTGCCGGCGGTGTGCCTCGGCGACTGCGCGCTCCGCCTCGGTCTCACCCATCGGGACGAGCTCGGCGAATTGCTGTCCGGAGCCAGGACGCGAACGGGCATCGCGAAAGCTCGGCGGGCGGTGGGGCTCATGTCCGATGGAAGTGACAGCGCCGGTGAGTCGCGGAGCCGTCTGCACCTGCATGCTCTGCCGTTGCCGCCGCCGCTCGTCGGGCAGTGGGTGTACGACGACGATGGCGTACTCATCGGCCGCGCGTCGTTCCTCTACCCCGACCACGGGGTGATCGGTGAGTTCGAGGGCGGCGGTGAGTTCGGCGCCGAACCGGTGTTGCCGAACCTCGATGATCGACGACGCCACAATCGCATGCAGGAGCTCGACTGGACAGTCGTGCGGTGGAACTGGCGGGACTTGTCCTCGCCGCGTGCGTTGACCGATCGAATCGCCCGAGCTTTCCTGCTCGCTTCCGCCAAGCGCGCTCCGGCGGGGACGTTCAGCGCGGCTCGCGGTTAGGTTCGGGCCAGCACCGCCGCTGTGTCCACGCCGGTCGGTAGGGTCCCGAAGGCTCCGCCCCAATCCTCGCCGAGCCTGCTCGCGCAGAAGGCGTCGGCGACGGCCGGGTCCCCGTGCCGCACGAGCAGCGAACCCTGCAGCACGAGCGCCATCAGTTCGACGACGCGTCGGGCGCGGTATTCGATGTCGGAGCGGTCGGCGAGCTCTTTGCCCAACCGGGACACGGCGTCGTCGAGTCGTGAATCGGCGCCGGCGGCATGCCCGACCTCGGTGAAGTACGCCTCGACACTGTCCGGTTGCTTCACCAGCGCGCGCAGCGAGTCGAGCGCGGCGACGTTGCCGGAGCCTTCCCAGATCGACATCAGGGGCGACTCACGGTAGAGGCGCGGCATGCCGGATTCCTCGGCATATCCGTTGCCGCCCAGGCATTCGAGAGCCTCGGCCGCGTGCGACGGCGCGCGTTTGCACACCCAGTACTTGGTCACGGCCAACGCAATGCGCCGCAGCTCGGTCTCCTGAGCGTCGCCTCGAGCGGCCTTGTCGGTGGCGCCCGCCAGCCGCATCATGACCGTCGTTGCGGCCTCCGATTCGATGATCAAGTCCGAGAGCACGTTCCGCATCAGCGGTTGATCGACCAGGGTTGCGCCGAACGCCGACCGGTGCCTCGCATGATGGACAGCGCGCACGGTTGCGTTCCTGATCCCGGCGGCGGATCCGATGACGCAGTCGAGGCGTGTCATGTTGACCATCTCGATGATCGTCGGGACGCCGCGTCCCTCCTCGCCGACGAGCCATCCTGTCGCGCCCTGGTATTCGAGCTCACCGGATGCATTGGACTTGTTGCCCAGCTTGTCCTTGAGGCGCTGCAGCACAATGAGATTGCGGGTGCCGTCAGGTAGCACGCGGGGCAGCAGGAAGCAGGAGAGGCCGCCGGGCGCCTGCGCCAACGTGAGGAACATATCGGACATCGGCGCGGAGGTGAACCACTTGTGCCCGACGATGGAGTAGCTGCCGTCGGCGGAGGGAGTGGCTGTCGTCGTGTTCGCCCGCACGTCCGAGCCACCCTGCTTCTCGGTCATCGACATCCCTGCGATGAGCCCGCGTTTGCTGCTCGGTACACGCAGACCGAAATCGTACTGGGTCGAGGCCAACAGAGGTTCGTACATCTGCGCCAGTGCCGAGTTGTGGCGCAGCGCAGGTACCGCCGCGTACGTCATCGAGATCGGGCACATGTGGCCCGCCTCGACCTGACCCCAGGCGTAGAACTTCGCGGCGCGGGCGACGTGCTCGCCCGGGCGATCGGACTGCCAGGGGGTCGCGTGCAGGCCGTTCTCGACGGCGACGGACATCAGGTCGTGCCAGTGTGGGTGGAACTCGACCTCGTCGATGCGGTTGCCGTATCGATCGTGAGTACGCAGAACCGGCGGGTACTCGTTGGCAAGGCGCCCCCAGTTCTGAGCCTCGACGCTACCTGCGCGGACGCCGAGCCGGCGCACATCCGCCTCGGCCCACTCCGCGCCCTCGCGCCGGAGGCCTTCCATCAACGACGCATCCTCGGAGGTGTCGTAGGGCACGAGGTCGGGCACCTGATTGGACACGATGTGGGTGGGCACAAAGCTAGCGGTCATGACGGACTCCTAACGAGCGAAGGGCGAAGGCGACGAGATCGGGAACGACGTCGGCTCCCGGGGTTCGCTCCGGACCGAGCGGGCCGACGAGGACTTCACCGACCGCCCCGACGAGGCCGGCGGCGGTGACATGGACGTTCTGTTCGGGTATATCGCCCGAGGCGATACCCGCCGAGATCGCGCCGGCGATGGCGTCGGTGAACGCGCGACGAAACACGAGCCGTTCCACGTCGACGGCCGGGTCCACGGGTTCGGCAAGCAGGGCGTAGGCCAGTGTGCGATTCTTCATGGCTCTTCCGGCGAAGGTCTCCACGATGGCGGTGACGCGTTCGACGACATCACCGAAGCTCCCGGCGTCGGCGACCGCCCGGACCTCGCGGCCGCACACCTCGCGGAAGATGACGACGACCAGGTCGGACTTGCTCGCGAAGTGTGTGTAGACGCTGCCTGCGGAGACGCCGGCGGCCGCGGCCACCGTAGCGATGGACAGGCCGCGGTAGCCGCGTTGCGAGAGCACCTCGATCGCCGAGGTGAACACTCGTTCGCGGTCGGCGTCGAGTCGCGCTTGCACTGCAGAGGTGCGGCGGTACGGCATGGCAAGAAGTGAAGCACCGATTCATTGCTTCACGCAACCCCCCTCGAGTACCGTTCAGGTATGTCGGTCAGGATCGAACGCACCGGAGCAGTAACCACCGTCGTGTTGTCACGACCCGAGTCGAGAAACGCCGTCGACGGCCCCACCGCCGCCCAACTCGTCGCGGCGTTCGAGGAATTCGACGCCGACGAGGACGCGGCGGTTGCGGTGCTGTGGGGTGAAGGCGGCACGTTCTGCTCCGGGGCCGATCTCAAAGCACTCGGCACCGAACGCTCCAACCATGCGACCGAGCACGGCGACGGCCCGATGGGTCCAACGCGAATGCGATTGTCGAAACCGGTGATCGCCGCGATTTCCGGCCACGCCGTCGCGGGTGGGCTCGAACTGGCGCTCTGGTGCGATCTGCGAATCATCGAGTCGGACAGCATGTTCGGTGTATTCTGCCGACGCTGGGGCGTCCCACTGATCGACGGTGGCACCGTTCGACTACCACGGCTGATCGGCGCCTCCCGCGCAATGGACCTGATCCTGACGGGCCGACCGGTCGAGGCCGAGGAAGCCTTGGCCATCGGCCTCGCGAACCGGGTGGTTCCGGTCGGTCGAGCACGCTCGGAGGCCGAGGCACTCGCTGCTCAGCTTGCGTTGCTCCCACAGACCTGCCTGCGCGAGGACCGATTGTCCCTCATGGAACAGGACGGCTTGGATGAGGAAGCGGCCATCACCAACGAGTTTCGCCACGGCGCGATCTCGATTGCCGCCGATGCACTCGACGGCGCACAGCGATTCGCCTCCGGCGCCGGCCGACACGGTTCGCCGGCTCCGTGAGCGGAGCAGTGGAAAACGACCGACTGTCGGTCATCGACGAGATGTTCCTGCGTACGCATCGGGGTTTCGGAGTCCCGATCGTGCTCCAGGGCATCTGGCGCAGCGACGACCTCATCGAACGCGTGGAATTGTCGGCGGTACACGCCAACCTTGCTCACGGCAGGCTCGGCCGACGCGTCGTGACACCCCGCATCCCCTGCGCACGTAGACGGTGGACCACCTCGAGCGCGGCCCTCCCGCTCGCATTGGAGGAAAGGCCGCTGACCGAAGCCGGGCTGCTCGACTGGGCCGACAGCCAGGGCGAGATCGATATCGATCCCGAGTTCGGACCAGGCTGGCGCCTTTCCGCGGCACCGGTGGACACCGGCGGAACCGTCGTATCGCTCGTGTGTTCGCACGCCCTCGCCGACGCAGGCGGGTTGATAGCCGCGGCCGGCCGGGCCTTCGAGGGCGCCGCGCCACCGCGTATTTCAGCGCGAAAGCGATCCGATCTCGGCGACGCCGTGTCGTTGACCGCCCGTGTTGCGGCGTCCTCGCTGCGCGCAACTGCCGGGCTCGCGTTCAGCCGTCGGTCGAGGCGCGAGATGAAGCACTACCTGCACGCCGCAGGCCGACCCGAACCGCACGACGTTCGCATCAGTACAGCGGTCTTCGAGATCGATGCGCACATCTCGAACCCGGAGTTCATCGCACTCGTCGCCGATATCGCCGCCGAACTCGGCGAGCCCCACCCGATCAGCGTCAACGTGCCGTTTCGTTCCAGCGCGCCGGGAGCAAACGGTATCGGCATGGCGACCATCGAAGTGTCCCAATCCGATTCACCCGCCGAGATCAAGAGCGCCTGCAAGTCCGCCTTCGCACGTCCCGCAGGCGCGCCCAGCGGATTCCCTGCCGAAATGGTGCAGCTCCTACCCGAGGCCATCGCCGCGTCGATGACACTGTCGCCAGGCACCGCCCGTGTCCTGTGCTCCAATATCGGCCCGCTCCCGAACAGCATCCGCCGCATCGGCGATCATCCGGCGTCCGCTCTGGCGACCAGAGCGATCCACCCCCACTCCGACAGGGCACGCACAGTGACCGCGCTGTCGGCGTACATCTCGAGCATGGACGGCAGGTCCACGCTCTCACTCGTCGGTACCGACGACCACCTGATCGCCTCCTCCGAGGTGCTGCGCGATTGCACGCACGCGGTGCTAGCCCGCAGGGAGCTCGGCGCTCGATCCTGGCGCTAGCGCACCGCTCACACCATGCGGTCGGTGATCTGATGGGGAAGGAATCGGAGCGCGAGGTCGATGCCCTGCCACTTCAGGCCCGGTAGCGCTGCGCGACGCGGTTCCTTCTCGATGGCGGTGATCATGGCCGTGACGCCCTCGTCGAGGTCTGCGGTGAGCGCACTGGCGTCCCCGGCCTTCGAGGACATGTCGGTTGCGATATAGCCGGGCAGCAGGGTCGTCACTACGATGTCGGTCCCGGACAGCTCCGACGCCAGGGCTTCCCCCAGCGCGGCGACGCCGGCCTTGCTGGCGGAGTAAACGGCTTTGGGGCCGGGTAGCCCGCGGTCGGCACTGATCGAAGACACGAGCACCAGGTGCCCGTAATTCTGGCCGCGGAAGATCTCGAGGGCCGCTTCGGCCTGGGACAGTGCACCGATGAAATTGGTGCGAGCGGTGGCGAGGTTGGCGTCGGCGCGGCCACTACCGATCTTCGCGCCCTTACCGAGTCCGGCGTTGACCACAACACGATCGAGACCGCCGAGTTCGTCCTTCAGCTCCCCGAACACCCGCACCACGGCGTCGTGATCGGTGACGTCGAGCGCGCCGATCGCCACGGAGATTCCCGGGTGGGCTGCCAGCAATTCCTCCCGCAACGATTCGAGCCGGTCGAGGCGCCGCGCGCACAGCGCGAGATCCTTGCCCTGCGCGGCGAACCGTCTGGCCATCTCCTCCCCCAGACCGGAACTTGCGCCGGAGATCAGAATTCTGTTTCGCGTCTTCCCCATGGCCGACAACCCTATGTCACGCTGGAGTCATGACAGATCCAGCTGCCGAGGAATTCGACGTCATCGTCATCGGCGGCGGGCCCGTCGGCGAGAATGCCGCGAGCTACGCCATCGCCGGAAGTGACCGCACCGCCGTGATCGTCGAGCACGAACTCGTCGGCGGCGAGTGTTCCTACTGGGCGTGCATGCCCAGCAAGGCGCTTCTTCGCCCGAGCGAGGTTCTCGAGACCGCGAGAAACATGCCCGGCGTGAAGGAGATCGTGGGCCAGCACGGCCTCGATGTCGACGCCGTGCTGGCGCGTCGGGAATCGTTCACGCATGCCCTCGACGATTCCTCACAGGTCGACTGGGCGAGAACGGCGGGCATCTCGGTGATCCGCGGACATGGGCGGATCAGTGGCGAGAGGACAGTCGATGTCGACGGCCGCACGTTGACGGCGCGCCATGCGGTGGTTCTCGCCACCGGAACCACCGCCTCGGTTCCGAACACGCCGGGTCTGCGCGCGGCACTTCCGTGGACGTCCCGCGACGCCACCAACATTCATGAGATTCCCGGTCGGGTGGCCGTCGTCGGTGGTGGCGTCGTCGCGTGCGAGGCAGCCAGCTGGCTGCTGGCCTTCGGCGCCGAGGTGACGATGATCGTGCGTGGCTCGCGGCTGCTCGCCGCCTCCGAGCCGTTCGCGAGCGAGCTCGTCGGCACCGCGCTGACCGAGCGCGGTGCAAGGATTCTGTTCGACGCCGACCTGCGCCAAGTCTCGCGCCCCGACGCCCGGAACACCGGATACGGCCGCATTCACGGCGGCGAGGCAGAGCTGACCGTCGGGGAACGGAAAATCACCGTCGACGAAATCCTCGTGGCGGCAGGCCGCACCCCAGCAAGCGAAAACCTGGGGCTCGGGGCGATCGGTCTCGAGGACGGCGGGTACGTCGTGACCGACGACCACCTGCAGGTGCCCGGCACCTCATGGTTGTACGCGGCGGGCGACATCAACGGCCGATCCCCACTCACCCACATGGGCAAGTACCAGGCGCGCGTCGCCGGCGATGTCATCGCCGCACGCGCGGAAAGAAAACCGTTGAGTGGCAAGCGGTTCACCGCGAGCGCCGATCACGGTCAGGTACCGCAAGTGGTCTTCACTCCGCTACAGGTCGCATCCGTCGGGCTGACCGAGAAGCAGGCGAGGGACGGTGGCCTCGACGTGGACATCCTCGCCGCGGACATCGCGGTCGCCGGGTCCTCGTTGCAGCAGGACAACTTCACCGGTCGGGCGCAGTTGGTGATCGACCGCGCTGAGGACACCGTCCTCGGCGCCACTTTCGTCGGACCCGGCGTGGACGAACTCGTGCACGCGGCGACGATCGCCGTCGTCGGCAAGGTCACGCTCGATGACCTGTGGCATGCCGTGCCGTCGTACCCCACAGTCAGCGAAGTCTGGCTTCGGTTACTGGAATCTCGACGGGCATAACGAAATCACGGATCGACCGGATGCAGCGGCCGCAGTCCCGACGCCATGGCCGCGGCGTTCTCCGCGCACAGTCGCGCCATCTCCGAGCGCACCGACACCGTCGCACTGCCGACGTGCGGCAGCAACACCGTGTTGGGCAAGCCCGCCAATCCCGGAGCCAGGACAGGCTCTCTCTCGTAGACGTCCAGTCCGGCACCGGCGATGACGCGTTCGCGTAGCGCCGTGACCAGTTCGGCTTCGTCGACGATCGGGCCGCGGGCTGTGTTGATCAGGATCGCCGAGTTCTTCATCGCCCGAAAAGTGTCTGCGTCGACGAGGTGGTACGTGGACTCGGTCAGCGGAACATGCAGCGACAGAAAGTCGCTCGTCGCCACCAGCTCGTCCCAGGACACGTGCGCGACGCGGCCGGCGAACTCGCCGAGTTCCGCGTCGTCGACCTCGCGGTCTCCCGGCGGTCGAGGGCAGAACTTGACGGTCATGCCGAATCCGAGTGCGCGCCGAGCCGTCGCACGAGCAATCCGGCCGAAACCAGCGAGACCGAGCACGCGACCCGATACGTCGGTGCCGAGCATCAACTCCGGTTCCCACCCCACGAATGCTCCCGAGCGCACAAAATGATCGGCCTCGATCGCACGCCTGGCCGTCGACAGGATGAGCAACAGAGCGATATCGGCAGTCGAATCGGTCAGCACACCAGGGGTATTGGCGACGGTGATGCCTCGGGCAGCGGCAGCCGCGACGTCGATGTTGTCGTAGCCGACGGCGTAGTTGGAAATGCCTGTGATCCGAGCGGATTCGAGCAGCTCGGCGTCGAACCGGTCACGTAACTGCGATACGACGACGGAGTACTCCCCCGATGCACATCGTTCCTTCAGTCCGGCGTGATCGACAGCAAGAACCTCCACCTCCCCCGCCGCGGCCAGAATGTCCATCCCGGGAGCAGGAATCGGCGTCGTGACCAGTATTTTCACGTGACCCACTCGAATGCGGCCGCACCCGAGCGCGCACCTTGGACCGTCTTGGACCGCATGGGCTCGCCGAGCTCTGCGAGGAGTTTCTCCGATAGTTCGACCATGCTCGCGAGCGTATCGGGCACGAACCAATCCGGGCGGGTGGCGAACAGAATGTCCTCGCTCGCGGTGTTGCCGCTGGCGCCGGGAGCGAAGGGGCACCCGCCGAGCCCACCGAGCGATCCGTCGACCATGCTCGCACCGGCAGAAATGGCGGCGAGCGTGTTGGCGACGCCGAGCCCCCAGGTGTCGTGACCGTGGAAGACGATGCGCCGCTTCGGTGTTTCGGCGGCGACCCTCGACACGAGCGCGGCCACCTGCGCGGGTACTGCCTGGCCGAGGGTGTCGGCGATGACGATGTCGGTTGCGCCCTCGGTGCGGTCGTCCTGGGCGATGGCGATGATCCGATCCGCGGGAACCGAGCCGGAGAAGGGGCAGGTGAACGAGGTCGCGATGCAGAGCTCGATCTGCCCGCCCACCGACCTCGCGATGTCGGTGGCATCGGGCATCGCGGCCAGCGAAGCCTCGGTGGTGCGGCCGATGTTGGCCTCGTTGTGGGCGTCCGAGGCCGAGAAGCAATACTGAAAGTTGCGCGCCCCCGCCGCTGCGGCTTTTTCGACGTGGCGGGGTGTGGCCACCCAGACCCAGCTGCTGGCGAGTTCGTCCTCGGTGAGTTCGGCGATGACCTCGAGCGTGTTCGCCATCGGCGGCACCTTGTCCGGCCTTGCCATGGAACCGATTTCGAGCTCGGGCACTCCGAGTGACAGCAGTTTCCTGATGATCTCGAGCTTGCGCTCGGTCCCGAGCAGTTTGCCGGTCAGCTGGAGTCCGTCACGCAGCGTCACATCACGCAACCGGGCCTGTGGTTCGTATCTGTACATCACTCGCCCCTTCCCAACAGGTCCCGCAGGACTTCCGCCGTGTGTTCACCGAGATCCGGGCCGACCGAGCGGATGGGCACCGACTGCCCGCCGATCACCGGAACCACACCGACGAAACCCACGTCCGCTGGTTCCGCTTCACCGATATCCACGGGGAACGTCTGAATCATGTTGCGCGCCTTGTACTGTTCATCGGCGACGACATCCGCCGCGGTGTAGATGGGCCCCGACGGCACTTCGGCTTTCTCGAGAATGCGCAGCGCCTCGTCGCGGCTGTGCAGCGCGGTCCAGGCCGAGATCGCGGCGTCGAGTTCCTCGCGCCTGCTCCATCGCCCGGCGTTGGAGGCCAGTTCCGGATCTCCGCCGAGATCGGGGCGGCCGATCGTCTCCATGTACCGCTGGAAGATCGCGTCGTTGTTGCCGGCGATGATGATCGAATAACCGTCGTTGCACGGGTAGGCGTTCGAGGGCGCGATCCCTTCCATGCGTCCCCCGACCCGCTCCCGTTCGACGCCGTAAGCGAGGTAATCCGGGATGAGCGACTCCATCATCGACAGGATCGACTCGTTGAGTGCGACGTCGATGGATCGTTGGGTGAGGGAAAGCGTCGACGTCGACGCCTGGCGCTGGAACAGCGCCATGACGCATCCGAATGCCGCGTACAGGCCGGCGATGGAGTCACCGATGGATACCCCGACACGCACTGGCGGCCGATCCGGGTCGCCGACGAGATTGCGGAACCCGCCGTAGGCCTCGGCCACCGCCGCAAACCCCGGCCGCTGCGACATGGGGCCGGTCTGCCCGAACGCGGAGATCCTGGTGATGATGAGATCGGGGTTCTTCTCGCTGAGCACCTCGGGCGAGAGGCCCCACTTCTCGAGCGTGCCGGGACGGAAGTTCTCGAGCACGATGTCGCATTTGGCGGCAAGTTCGACGACGTCTGCACGGCCCTGTTCGGTGCGCAGGTCCAGCACGATCGACTTCTTGTTCCGGTTGATCGTTCGATACAGCATCGAGGTGGTTCCGGAGTAGAGGCGCCAGTTGCGTAGTTCGTCGCCGGTGCCGGGCCGTTCGACCTTGATGACCTCGGCACCGAAGTCGGCGAGCATGCGTGCGGCCGTCGGCGCGGCGATGTAGTTCCCGAGTTCGAGCACTCGCACGCCGTCGAGAGGTAGTGCATTGCCGGACATGAGGGTTCCTTTCGGTGGCCACCTCACAACCTAGTTCACACCCCACTTAGGCCGAGTCAGCTTCACCGGGAGAGCAATACGGACCGAAAGCTACCCATCGGTAAGTAGCAGTTTGTACACTCGATTTCATGTCTGCCAACACCAGGGTGACCACATCGGACGGCGTCGTCCAAGGCAAGCCCGTCGGGGATCTGCTCACGTGGCGAGGAATCCCGTACGCCGCCCCACCTGTCGGTCCGCTGCGCCTGCGCGCGCCGGCTCCCGTCGAACCCTGGCAGGGGGTCCGCGACGCTACCGAGTGGGGCAACGCCTCCGTTCAACACAAGAAGGGCACGATGCTCTCGCCCGGCAAGTATCAGCCGTCGAGCGAGGACTGCCTGACCCTCAACGTGCTCGCGCCGAGCCGCCCGAGCGGGGCTCCTCGCCCGGTCATGGTGTTCATCCACGGCGGCGCCTACACCCTCGGCACCTCCGCGACGCCGCTGTACGGCGGCGGTTCGCTGGTGCGACGGTCGCTAGAGGACAGCGAGGGCATCGTCTACGTCTCCTTGAACTACCGCCTCGGCGTGCTCGGCTACCTCGACCTGTCGCAGTTCTCCACCGAGGCCAGGCAGTTCGACGCCAATCTCGGGCTGCGTGACCAGGTGGCCGCGCTCGAGTGGGTGCAGCGCAACATCGCCCAGTTCGGTGGCGATCCCGAGAACGTGACGATCTTCGGCGAATCCGCCGGCGGCAACGCCGTCACCACACTGCTGGTAACCCCCGCGGCGCAGGGCCTCTTCCACCGCGCCATTGCGGAAAGCTCTGCCCCCGGGCTCGTCGCCACCAAGGAGCGGGCCACGGAATGGGCGCGCGAGTTCGTCGGATTTCTCGGCAATGGCGACAATGCCGCGCAGGCTCTCGATTCGGCCGACGTCACCAGCCTCGGCCGCGCCGGCACCAAGCTTGCGTTCACCGTGTTGAACCGGACGCCGGGACTGCACCCCTTCGGTCCCGTCATCGACGGGGACTTCCTGCCGGAGAACCCGCTCGATGCCTGCCATGCCGGCTCTGCTCATCAAGTTCCCCTGATCATCGGCACCAACAGCCGCGAGGGCACGCTGTTCCCCAAGATTCTCGATGCCCTGCCCACCAATCCCGAGCGGATCGACAAGATGTTCTCGCTGACGGACCCGGACGCGAAAGACCGCGTGGTCGAGGCGTACCCCGGCTATCCGGGAGAGTCGGCAGCCATCGACGTCGGCGGCGACTTCACCTTCTGGAAGCCCTCACTCGAACTCGCCGAGGCGCACTCGCGTCGGGCCCCGACATTCAGCTACCGGTTCGACTTCGCACCCCGGGTGATGAAGTGGCTCGGCCTGCACGCAACCCACGGTTTCGAGCTCTTCGCGGTCTTCGGGATCAACGAGACGGCATTCGGCAAGCTCATGACCGTCCCCGGTGGACGCGCAGCGTTTGCCCACGTCACCGAGCAGGTGCAATCGAACTGGCTGCACTTCGCACGCACGGGCGCGCCGACGGACCACTGGCCGACATACGACGAAGCGACACGCTCGACGATGATCTTCGACGCGCGGACCCGGGTCCAGCGCGACCCCAGGCGCGACCGTCGTCAAGCGTGGGAGGGCTACCGCGGCTACGCAAGCCAGAAGACCGAGCCCTCCACTACCTGAGCAGACGCGACATGCGGCGGTCGGCGAGGATCTTGCCGCCCGTCTGACATGTCGCGCAGTACTGAAAGGAGCGTTCGGCGTAGGACACCTCGCGAACCGGGTCACCGCACACCGGGCAGGGCAGCCCCGTCCTGGCGTGCACGCGCATCCCCGAACGCTTCTCCCCTTTCAGGCGCGCGGCGTCTTGCCCCTCGGAACGGGAGACGGCGCCCGCGAGTACATCGCGCATCGCCCGGTAGAGGACCGCGACGGTAGCGGCATCGAGTTTGTTCGACGCCGCGAACGGCGACAACTTCGCCACATGCAGAATCTCGTCCGAGTATGCATTGCCGATGCCGGCGATGAGGGACTGATCGACCAGTGATGTCTTGAGCCGGGCGCTGGTGCCGCCGAGTATCTCCGCGAACTCCGGCTCGGTGACGGCGAGCGCGTCGGGCCCGAGCTTCGCGATGCTCGGCACCTGCTGCGGATCACGCACCACCCACACCGCGAGGCGCTTCTTGGTGCCGGCTTCGGTGAGGTCGACGGCCGGCGTGAGCCCCTCCGGCGTGAAGAAATGAATGCGGAGCGCCAGCGGGCCCTTGCCCGGTTTCGGTGGCGTGGGCGACGGCGCGTCGACCCAACGCAACCATCCTGCGCGCGAGAGATGCGTGACGAGCCACAGCTCACCGGCCTGCAGCGCCAAATGCTTGCCGAAACGCGCGGCCCCGGTGACGTCGCGGCCCTGCAGCTCGGTCAACGGCGGGTCGAAAGTCTTGAGCACGCTCAGTGCAGCGATGTCGATCCGGCCGATCACAGCGCCGACGGCGTGCTCACGCAGGAACCCCGCGAGCGCTTCGACCTCGGGTAGCTCGGGCATAAGCCCATTATGCGGCCTCTGTGCGCCGTAAACCGAGACCAACGCATAGACTCGTCGGATGGTTTCAACCCCGTACGAGGACCTGCTCCGTCACGTTCTCGACACCGGTACCGCGAAATCGGACCGTACTGGCACGGGAACGACCAGCATCTTCGGCCACCAGATGCGCTTCGACCTCGCCGACGGCTTTCCGCTGATCACCACCAAGAAGGTGCATCTCAAGTCCATCGTCTACGAGTTGCTGTGGTTTCTCCGGGGCGAATCGAACGCGAAGTGGCTGCAGGAGCGCGGCGTCAGTATCTGGGACGAGTGGGCGGCGCCCGACGGTGAACTCGGACCCGTGTACGGCGTCCAGTGGCGGTCGTGGCCGACACCCTCCGGCGAGCACATCGATCAGATCTCGCAGGTCATCGATACCATCCGCACCAACCCCGATTCCCGACGAATGATCGTCTCGTCGTGGAACGTCGGTGAGATTCCGCAGATGGCGCTGCCGCCCTGCCATGCGTTCTTCCAGTTCTACGTCGCCGACGGGAAACTGTCCTGCCAGCTGTATCAGCGCAGCGCAGACCTGTTCCTCGGGGTGCCGTTCAACATCGCGAGCTACGCACTGCTCACGCATATGGTCGCCGCGCAGACCGGTCTGGGTGTCGGAGATTTCATCTGGACCGGCGGGGATTGCCACATCTACGACAATCACCGTGAGCAGGTGAGCGAGCAGCTCAGCCGGGAACCGTATCCGTATCCCGAGTTGAAGTTGGGTCGTCGAGATTCGATCTTCGACTACGAGTTCGAGGACATCGAGATCGTCGACTACCGACACCACCCGGCGATCAAGGCCCCGGTCGCAGTATGAGCCCCACCCGCATCGCGTTGATCTGGGCGCAGGCTTCGGGCGGAGTGATCGGTGACGGCAACGCCATCCCGTGGCACGTCCCCGAGGACATGGCGCATTTCAAGAGCATCACTGCCGACCACCCGGTCATCATGGGTCGCAGGACGTGGGACTCGCTGCCGGCTAGGTTTCGGCCGCTGCCCGGTCGGTTCAACATCGTCGTGACGCGGGACCCGAATTGGCAGGCAGCGGGCGCCATCGCCGCGGCCGGTATCGAGGAGGCCCTCGAGCTGGTCGACGGTGATACTGCCTGGGTGATGGGTGGCGGTGAAATCTACCGCGCAGCAATGCCGTTGGCCACCGAGCTGCACGTGAGCGAGATCGACATCGTGGTCGACGGCGACACGCTTGCCCCGGAGATTCCCGACGGCTGGCACGCGTCGACCGGCGAGTGGCAGAGCAGCCGCAAGGACGGTACGCGCTACCGCTTCACCGTGTACGGCAAGGCTTACCAACCTAGTTGATGTACACGAACTTTCGGTAAGACTGCGCTGCGCGGACGGCCCGGTAAGTCATACTGATCACATGGACAAGAAGTCACTCACCGCCCTTGCCCGACAACAGCTCAAGCTTGCCGTGGGCGCGTCCAGTGGCCGAAGCTCACAGACCGTTTACGGGGGGCATCAACGTCACCTCCGCCAGACCGTCGTCGCGTTGGCCGAGGGCAACAGCCTGGCCGAGCACGACCTGAACGGCGAGTCGACCGTCCTCGTCATCAGCGGGCAGCTCAAGCTCATCAGTGGCGAGAAGTCCTGGAAGGGCTCCGCGGGTGACCTGCTGGTCATACCGGACGCCCGACACAGCGTCGAAGCAGTCGAGGACGTCGCGTTTCTGCTGACGGTCTCGGTCTAGCGCCGCACCACGAGCACGGGGCAGTCTGCCGTGTGGACGAGGGCGTAACTCGTCGAACCGAGCAGCATCCCTTTGAACCCGCCCCGCCCGCGGTTGCCGACGACGATCAGCGAGGCCTGCTCGGACAGCTGCGCGATGACGCGCACCGGGCGGTCCTGCGCGAGAACGCGTCGCACCTCGACATCGGGGTACTTCTCCTGCCAGCCGGCGAGGCATTCAGCGAGCACTGCCTCCTCCGCCGAGGCGATGTCCTCCCATCGATCCGGCACCGCCGGTAGCTGGGTCAGCGACACGTCCGACCACACGTGCACCGCGACGAGTGGATTGCCGCGTTGCGAAGCCTCCTCGAAGGCCGTAGCGACGGCAGGCTGATTGGCCTCGGAGCCGTCGATCCCGACGACGACGGGCCCCAGCATGGGCGGGCGACCGTCGATGCTGCGGCCTCGGACCACAGCCACCGGCGAGTTCGCATGCGCGCACAGCGCGTTGGCGACCGAACCCAGCATGCCGGAAACCGTGTCTCCCAAGCCACTCTCACCCACCACGATCATGGCGGCATTCGCTGACTCGGCGATGAGTACGTCGATGGCGTTGCCTTCGAGCGCGTCGGTGGTGACGGAAATCGGCGGTTCGGTCACCACTTCGCGGGCAAGCGTTTCGGCGGCAGCCAGGCGTGAACCGGCGATCGCTCTGGATTCTGCGATCTGATCGTCTTTCAGGTGCGTCGGCAGTTCGACGACGGTGACGATGCGCAACGGGCGAGATCGACTGGCGGCAGTCTGCGCGGCCCAGACGACGGCGCGATCGGCCGACTCCGAGCCGTCGATCCCGACGACGATGGTGTTCTCAGAAATCGTGTTGTCAGACATCGATGCTGAACTTCGTCACGTTTCGTGCCTCCGACCGTGGGTTACGCCCAGGATAGACGAGAGCGTGGCGGGCCGGGTGCCGCATGAGCAAGGCGGCTGTATCCGGAGATGAACAGTGCAAGTTCCTTCTCTCCGGTTCCGTTGAGGAAACCGGAGAGAAGGAAACTTTCCCACAGACCCCCCGGGGGATTGTGTTCGAGCGTCGTCAGGACGCTCGAAGTGTTTCGGCTTCGCGCGCACGGGCGCGTAGCCGGAGTTGCTCGGCGGCGGTGGCCTGGTTCTCGAGGTCATCGAGGAAGTCAGCCAGCACCGATCGGCTCGCTTCGCCGACGCCGAGGTCGGTGCGCTCGAAAATCCGCCACTGACGCAGCGCCGGTAGTAGGACCTCGTCGAGATGGCACCGAAGATCGTAGATTCCGTCGCGCGCGATCAGCATCGCGCTTCGCTCGAAGCCGGCGAGGCCGGTGCCGGGCATCCGGAAGTTCATGACGACCTCGGTGATGGCCTTGACGGTCCGGGCGGGAGCGATCTCGAGTGCAGCAGCTGCGATATCGCGGTAGAACGAGACGTGCCGCTCCTGGTCTGCGAGGATGCGGCCGAGCAGCGCTTCTGCAACAGGATCGGCGCATTCGACCGCGGTGTTGCGGTGGCTGGCCATCGTCGCCATGACGTCGATGGTGGCGTGGGCGATGGAGCGCAGTAGGTGATCACCCTCCATAGGGGATTCGATACCTATTGTCATGCACTGGAATCGAGCGCGGTCGAGGGCAACGGGATCCACACTTGCACTGGCCACGAGGTATTGCTGAATCGCGTCGGCGTGCAGCTCTTTCTCGGCGGTCCACTGCTCCGACCAGCCCCACCACGAGCCACGAGACGGAGTACGGATGGCATGGAGCGATCGCGCGGTGTTGTTGTGGGTGAGCAGCGTGGTGACGAGTGCGGCCTTCGCGGTTTCCGACAGTGCCGGTCGACGTTGACCCCGGTGCAGCTCCGAATCGAGAAAATCGGACGGCGCCCACGGTTGCATGGAGCTTCGGTGACGAGCGAGCAGAGACTCGATAGCGGGTTCGAGTTCATGAAGCAGAGCGAGCCTTGTCGAGCTGTTCACCGTCTCACCCCCATCGTTTGATCGTGTGCTGTTCTGAAAGGTAGGCGCCCGAGGAGAGCAACGAGAACAAACGGGAGATGTTTAGGCAATGTCGCAACCTGCCGATGGCTCTGATTGAGAGGCTTCACAATCTGATTGCGCCAAAACCTGGATAACGCGTTGATAACACCCTATGATCGAGTTCGTTAGAGGGCGTGAAACAAACTTGAAGTATTTTAAACTGGTATTTTCGCTCGGTTTTCCTCGCAGATGTACGAGGATCCGCAACAATACGCATCAGTAACTTGTTTCCTCGCCGGAGCCGAAGTTCTTACACGAAGGGCTGATCTGTGAGCGTTCACAACACCGCGAGCCTCGGAATCATGGTTGCTGGCCAGCCTGCGTCCGCTCCACTTCGCGACTTTCGCGCCGTGGCACGGTTGCTGGTGGGCCATTTCGCTGCCAACACTCCGTGTGGATCTCTACCCGGCGAGCAGCTGCACGGCGACGTCACCGAGTTCACCGTCAAGTGCATCAGCATCGCCGTCCAGATGCTGGACGAGCGTCGCGCTCCGAACGAGAGCGACCTGGCCGAGCTGCGCGCCAAGGCCAGCCAGTGGGCACGCGAGGGAGTCCCCCTCGAATCGGTGCTCACCGTCTACCACGAGGGCATCCAGATCGGCTGGAATCTCGTGTCGAAGCGGGCCGGCGCAGGCGACACCAACGACCTGATCGAAGCCGCCCGGATGTTCGTGCTGTTGTCGGAGAAGGTCTCGATCGCAGCATCGAAGAGCTACGTCGAAGAACTCCAAGCCGTGGCAAGCGAGCATCACACTGCGGCACACACTTTGGTCTCCGCGCTCCTCAGCGGACACAACGCAGTGTCGGTCGCGCGGCAATCCGGAATCGAGCTCTCGGACAGCTATCTGGTGCTGGCGCTGTCGGTGCCCTCGCACCCTGACGAGAACGACCCAGCGATTCAGAGCACTGTCGCGGCCCGCCGCAAGCTTCGTCGCGTGCAGGCCGAACTTGCGACGGTCTGCGGCCGTTCACCGCTGTCGATGCTCAGCACCGAGGGTGGCACCGTGCTCATCCCAGGCGTCCACGACGAGGAGTGGATCGAGGCGCTCGTGCACCGCCTCACCACCGCCGCCGAGGTCCCGCTGACCGTCACCGCCGAGCAGGCCGACATCGCGGACATTCCCACCACTGCGGACCAGGTCCACGAGCTACTCTCGCTGGCGCATCAGCTGCACCGCCCGGCCGGGCTCTACCGCATGGACGACCTCGTACTCGAGTATCAGCTGACGCGTCCGGGGCCTGGCCGCCGTCACCTTCGTCAGATTCTCGAGCCGCTCGACGCCTCGCCCGAGCTGTTGGAAACACTCGAAATCCACATCTCCCACGACCTCAACCGTCAGCGTTCGGCCAGGCAGCTGCACCTGCACACCAACACCGTCGACTACCGCCTCAAGCGCATCGCCCAGCTCACCGGCTTCGATCCGACGAGACCGTCGGGCATCCGGCATCTCCAGGCCGCGCTCGTGGCACGGAGGCTCGAGGCGCAGGGCGTGGCATAAGGGGATACACGGGTAGGGAATACAATCGCCGGGGCAGGCGGTTACACCTATCGACAGTGTTCGATCCATGCCCCGGGTACCAACACATCTGCCGCTGCGAGCGGCCACTTGCCGAGAGGCGCACTGGCGGACACTGTCGCTACGAGAACCGCCCACATTCTGTGTGGGCGGTTCTCTCTATGAACTGGAGCCACATTCCATGGCAGCTCTGTCGTTGAATCTGACTGGTGTCGTCAAGGAGTACCACACCGGTGATCAGCCGGTTCGAGCACTCGACGGCGTGGACCTCACCATCTCGGGAGGTCAGTTCGTCTCGCTCGTCGCACCGTCCGGGGCGGGCAAGAGCACGCTGCTGCACATGCTCGGCGCGCTCGACGTACCGGATTCGGGGACCATCGAGTTCAACGGTGTGGACATCACCCACCTGACCGACAACGAACAGTCCGACTTCCGCCGTCACGAAGTCGGCTTCGTGTTCCAATTCTTCAATCTGCTGCCGACGATGTCCGCCTGGGAGAATGTCGCCGTTCCCAAACTGCTCGACGGAACCCCGATGTCCAAAGCCAAGTCCGACGCGATGCGCCTGCTCGACATGGTCGGCCTCGCGCACCGTTCTGAGCACCGGCCCGCGCAGCTGTCCGGCGGACAGATTCAGCGCATCGCGATCGCGCGAGCGCTGATCATGGACCCGGCACTGCTCATCGCCGACGAGCCGACCGGCAACCTCGACTCCAAGACCTCGCACACCGTCCTCGACATCCTCGCCGATATCGCGCACGCAGCCGGGGACCAACGCGCCGTCGTCATGGCGACGCACGACCTCGACGCCGCCCGCAGCACCGATCGAATCGTCAGCATGCAGGATGGCCGCATAGACACCGACGTGCTGTCCGGGTCGCAGAGTTGATACGCACCGCGCTCAGTCGCTTTCGCGTTCTCGGGTTGCGGGATCTGCGGGCTCACTGGGTACGCTCGCTCGTCTCGTCCGCAGTGGTGGCCGTGGCGGCGGCCCTGCTGGTCGCGGTGCTCGGTACGTACGGTTCACTCACCGGATCGGTCGAGCGACTCGCGGTGACCATTGCCGGCAATGCCGACATCGAGATCGTCGGCGTCACCGACAGTGGTTTCGCGGCAACCGAACTCGACATCGTCCGTGGCGTGCCCGGGGTCGACGCCGCTGGTCCGCTACTGCGCAGCGACATCATCACCGATCTCGGAAGACTCACCGTTCTCGGCGTCGACGCCTCCATCACTGCGCTCGATTCCGATCTGCAGGGCGCCATCTCGGGGTCCGTCACCGACCTCGCGCAACCCGACACCGTGCTCGCCGGTCCCGCGACCGGGCTCACCGAGGGAGCCGAGCTGGACGCCGGGAACCGCACGGTCACCGTCGCCGGGGTGGTGAGCGGCCCGGGAGCGGAACGCATCGGTGGCGGCAACTTCATCGTCGCCCCGCTGCCGCTGGCACAGGCGATCACCGACAGAGCGGGACAGCTCGATTCGATCTTCGTCGTCGGCGACGCGAAGGATGCGGTCACTGCAGCCGTGGCCGGACGGGTCGCCGTCATGAATCCCGATTTCCGGGCCGACCGTGCCGACGTCGCCGTCAGCCTCACCCGCAACGCCACGCTGATGGTCTCGCTCATCGCGTTCGTCGTCGCCGGGTTCCTGGTGTTCAACGTGATGAACATGGCCATTGCCAAACGCAGGCCGATCATTTCGGTGCTGCGGTCCATCGGTGGTCGACGCGGAACAATCGTCCGCGATCTGCTGGCCGAGGCTGCACTCGTCGGACTGATCGGTGGGGCCATCGGGGCGCCGCTCGGCATTGCCATGGGGCGCATCGCGATCGACAGCCTCCCGCCCTTTCTGCTCGAATCTTTCGACGCTCGCATCGAGTACGTGCTGCCTTCCTATGCCATCCCGACGGCCATCGTTCTGTGCGTACTGGCATGCGTCGCGGCCTCCGCACTCGCGGCCGTACAGGTGTACCGCATCTCCCCCGTCGAAGCCCTGGCGGTCGGCGGCTCGGAGACGAACGCCCGGCCCAAACGTGCTCTGACGGTGCCAGCGACGCTCGTCGGAATCGTGGCGATCGTCGGTGCCGTCGTACTCGCGGCGACCATCGAGGGCCAGGCGAGCCTCGCGGCGGGTGCACTGTTCCTGCTGGGAGTGGTCGCGTTGTGCATCGGCGGGACCTCGATGATCGTCGACTCCGTCGCTGTGCTGCCGAAACGTTGGGGCGGGGCCGGACGACTCGCCACCGCAACCATCGAGCGTGCGCCCGGAAGAATTTGGGCGACGGTGATGACGATCGTGGTGGCCGTCGGAGTCAGCGTCGGGGTGTCCGGTGCGCTGGACAACCTCACGGCCTCGGCGACCGATTCTCTGTCCTCACTGGGCCGCACCGACATCTACGTTTCGTTGACCTCCAGCAACGCCGTCCCCGCCGGGGCAACCCTGAGTCCGGAAGTGCTGGAACAGGTTCGACGTACACCCGGGGTGTCCGGTGTGGTCGAGGGGCAGTGGGCCTACACGACGCTCGGCGATGAGCTCGTCGCGATCCAGGGCGTCGCCGAAGGTAGCAATGCGGTGACTCTCGCCGTCCTCGACGACAATGTGAAAGCTGCCGTGCTCCGCGGTGACGGCATCGCGGTCTCCCGCAATCTCGGTGCCGCCCTGGGCTTGTCGGTAGGCAGCTTCATCGATCTACCCACCCCGACGGGGACGAAACGCGTCGAGGTGCTGCAGGTGGTCGACTACCTCAATGCAGCCGGCGGCACCATGGCCATCTCGCTCGAATCGATGCAGCAGTGGTACGACCGGCCCGGTGCCACCTACCTCGAACTAGCCACCGACGGCGACGCTGCCGCCGTGCAGTCCGAACTCGACGACACGCTTCCGCCGGAGGTGTACGTGCGCTCGGGGCAGCAAGCTCTGGACGGTGCGAGCGGGTCGATCGCGCAGGCCGGGTCGCTGGCTGTGGCCCTGCAGTGGATCGTCTCACTCGTCGCCGCCGTCGCACTGCTGAACACCTTGACGTTGTCGGTCCTCGAACGTCGGCGAGAACTCGGCGTGCTGCGCGCCATGGGGGCCAGGCGCGGAACCCTGAGCCGAACCATCCTCAGCGAGGCCATCGCCGTCGGCATCGTCGGCGGGATACTGGGCCTCGTCATCGGCGCAGCCCTGCAATACCTCAGCACGCTCATCCTCGGAGCAAGCACCGGGATCGCCATTGCATTCGACCCCAGTCCGTCGATCCTGCTCTACGGACTGGTCGCCCTCGCCCTCGCACTCGTCGGATCCGCCGCACCAGCGCTCCACGCTGCACGTTCGACCATCGTCGACGCGATTGCCGCCGACTGAAAGCACAGCCGGTACACTCGCACGTGCACAACTCGCCTTCGTAGCTCAGGGGATAGAGCAACCCTCTCCTAAAGGGTAGGTCGCAGGTTCGAATCCTGCCGAGGGCACGCTCTGACCAGCGAATGGGCTGGTTTCGGGAAGATCACCGTGCCATTCGTAGAGTTCTACGTGCTGCGCTGGCTGAAGGGCAACGTCTGACGCACTCAATCGAAATTGCGCATCAACCCGGTAATGGGATCGAATTGCGGTTCACGATCCCACGAGGACGAGGGCGCGCCTGTGTCTTGCATCGCCGAGTCCGGCAGCACGGGATCCGGTAGCCTTCGCCAGCGCGTCCTAGGGTCGTTCGCAGCTTCCGGTGTCGAACCCTCCGCGTCGTCCATGCTGCCAAGCTACGCCCGTAGCAACAGCAATGCCCCGGATCATGGAATCCGGCGCCCACCGAATCCAGATCCGAAATCGACAACTTCGGAGAACTCAGGCCGTACTGTTGCGCGACGTAGCCGAGTGGTCGCCCGTAACGGATGAGGACTGGCAAGTCCGCGCCGTCTACGGTGCGTATGAGGGCGAATGGCGACGGCGCCGCCGAGACGAGGAGCGATGGACGATCAGACGGCGATCCTCCTGTTGGTGCTGGGCGCGGTGCTCGTCTACTCGATCACGGCAACCCGGTTGGCTCGGTCGAACGTCACCGCGCCGATGGTGTTCGTGGCGGTCGGTGTGCTCGCCGGCGACACCGGTTTCGGACTCGTCCCGCTGACCCCGGACGTCCACTGGCTGCTCCCCATCGCGGAGGTCACCCTGGTCTTGGTGCTCTTCTCCGACGCCTCACACCTGCATATGCGACAAGTCGGCGTCGATCGCGGCCCCGCCTTGCGTCTGCTTCTGATCGGGATGCCGCTCACCATTGCCTCGGGGACCCTGCTCGCGTACTGGATGTTTCCCGAACACGGCTGGGCGGCAGCCGCATTGATCGCGGCACTGCTCGCCCCGACGGACGCTGCGCTGGGTGCCACCGTCTTCACCGACACCCGGGTACCGTCCCGGGTGCGCCGGTTACTGAATGTGGAAAGCGGCCTCAACGACGGTCTGTCCACCCCTGTGGTGACCGTGCTCATTGTGGTTGTTGCCTCCGAAGCGGGACAGCTGGGAGATCAGAACTGGGTGATCGACTCCATTCGGTCTCTGTCGATCGCCCTCGCGGTCGCGGTCGCCGTCGGTGGCGGCGGCGGCGCGGTGGTGCGGTGGTGCCGCAGCCACGATTGGACATCACGACTTTCCGAACAGGTCGCCGTCTTCGCGCTGGCGCTGCTCTGCTATTTCGCGGCCGTCGCGATCGAGGGGAACGGATTCGTCGCAGCCTTCGTCGGCGGTATGATCTTCGGCTACATCGCGAACGCCGAATTGCGCGCACAGACCGAGTTCACCGAAACCACCGGGCTTCTCGCGTCCTACCTGGTGTGGATCGCTTTCGGCGCCGCACTGGTGAGACCGGCACTCGCCGACGCTACTTTCCGCACATTCGTGATCGCGCTCGGGGCGTTGACCGTGGTCCGGATGGTTCCCGTCGCCGTGGCAATGGCCGGCCGAGGCTCGAGACTACCGACGGTGTTGTTCGTCGGGTGGTTCGGCCCGCGCGGGCTGGCCACCGTGATCTTCGCGCTCGTCGCACTCGAGGAACTGGGCTCGACCGCGGTCACCGATCACCTGATGGACGTCGCCTCGGTGACAGTGCTGCTGTCCATCGTGGCGCACGGATTCAGCGCCTCGCCACTGGCCGCCCGGTACGGCCGTTGGGCGGCAACCCTTCCCGAGGGCGCACCCGAAAACTTGGAGGTGGCGCCGCACTCGCGAAGAAGGATCGAACTGCACGCCGAGCGTCGAAAGGGATAGCGGTATCGGGCGACATCGATCGGGCTACTGCCGCGAAATCGCGACCCTGGCAACCTCCGCGGGGTCGATGAGATGGGAGTGATCGTCATCGCCGACGTCGATTTGGACCACGTCGATACGACCGGTGAATTTGCTGATGCCGCTGTAGGCGGCACTGACGGGCAGGCCGTAGTCCTCGCCGATATCGGTTGTCTCGTCGGCCGAGAAGATCAGCGGTTGAGTCTGTTCGATCCGGCCTGCACCGACCGGATCACCGTCATAGAACAGAGTCACGTCGCCACCCTTGGCCAGCCCACCTCCGTCATAGGCGAACTCAGCGCGAACCTGGTGGCTGCCCGCAGGGATAGCTTCGGTTGCGGTGGTGGTGAACTCGGTCATGCCGAGAAGGTTGTAGACGAATGCCGCGTATCCGTCTTTGAAATACAGTGCCCAGCCACCGAATCGGCCGCCCTGGGCGATGATCACGCCATTGGTGGTGTGTTCGTGAGGTACGTCGATCGAGGCGGTCACGCTGAAGGACCTGTTCTTGATATCGATGACGCTGTGCTCGCTGAGCCGCTTCATCCCGGGAAACAGCACTTGTTTGGTGCCCTTGATCAGCTGCGGGCGTCCGGCGATGGTCGGGTTCAACCGTTCGAACCGGCGGTCATCGATCGGCAGAACATTGAATTTGACGGCCTCGATCAGCCATAATCGCTGTAGGACAGCGAGTTTGTCCGGGAATTCGGCTGCCAGATCCCTCGCCTGGGTCCAATCGGTGTGCCCGTCGTAGAGCTCCCATACATCATCGTCGAGGGCCGGGAGCACTTCGTTGGGCAGCCATGGCGTGCTGTGCCGGGTAACTGCGCTCCAACCCCGAAAGTAGATGCCCCGATTGCCTGCCATCTCGAAGTACTGCAGGTCATGCCGTTCAGGAGCGTCGGCGGAGTCGAACGTGTAGGTCATACTCGTGCCCTCGATCGGCGATTGCTGAACACCCATGACGAACGTCGGCGCCGGAATACCGGCGGCTTCGAGAATCGTGGGTGCCACGTCGATCACATGGGTGAACTGAGAGCGGATCTCGCCTTTGCTACTGATGCCCTCGGGCCAGTGCACGATGGTGCCGTTGCGGGTGCCACCCCAGTGTGAAGCCACCTGTTTGGTCCACTGGAAGGGTGTGCACATAGCCCATGCCCAACCCACCGAATAGTGGTTGTAGGCGTCGATGCCGCCGAGCTTGTTCTTGACTTCTGCCATGAACTCCGGCGTCTCGATGGCAGCGAGCCCGTTGAAGTTGGCCATTTCGTTGAAGGCGCCGTTGACGGTGCCTTCCGCCGAAGCGCCGTTGTCGCCGATGATGTAGTAGATCAACGTGTTATCGAGTGCACCAATGGATTCCACTGCATCAATGAGACGTCCGACGTGGAAGTCGGTGTGCTCGAGAAATCCAGCGTAGACCTCCATCTGCCGTTCCAGTACAGGTTTGAGCTCGTCGCTCATCTCATCCCACGACGGAATCACATCTGGTCGGAGCGTCAACTCGGCATCAGCCGGCACCACCCCAAGTTCCTTCTGCCGGGCAATGATCGCTTCGCGCTGGGCATCCCAGCCATCGGCGAACTTGCCCGCATACTTGTCGGCCCACTCGGGAGGTACGTGGTGTGGCGCGTGAGTGGCACCGGGAGCGAAGTAGACGAAGAACGGCTTCTCCGGGGCCAGCGCTTTCTGGGTGCGCACCCAGTCGATGGCGCGATCGGCGAGATCCTCGGTGAGGTGGTAGCCCTCTTCCGGCGTCCTATCGGCTTCCACCGGAGCGATTCCCTCGTAGAGGGCGGGATAGTACTGGTTGTTCTCGCCGCCGATGAAGCCGTAGAAGTACTCGAAACCGCCGCCGCCGGTCGGCCACGAGTCGAAGGGCCCTACCGGTGACGTCTGCCATGGAGGCACCTCGTGGCATTTGCCGAACTGGGCGGTCGCGTACCCGTTGAGCTTCAACGTCATCGGTAGCGCGGCCTTGGTGTTCGGTCGCAGCCCCGACGAACCAGGTGCAGCCGTCGCCGTCTCGGTGATCATCCCCATACCGACCGAATGATGGTTACGGCCGCTGAGCAGGGCCGCGCGGGTCGGGGCACACAGCGCTGTCGTGTGGAAGCGGTTGTAAGTAAGCCCACCGCCCTGCAGCCGTTCGGCGGTCGGTGTCGCCACGGGCCCGCCGAAGGCGCTGCTGGCGCCATAGCCAACATCGTCAAGCAGGATCACCAGCACATTCGGTGCACCTTCCGGCGGCAACAGCGGCTCGATAGGCGGAAAGGTCGTGTCGGGATCCTTGGCGTCGTAGGTCACCAAACCCAGGTATTGGCGATCGGGTATCGGGAGGCTTCCTCGTTCAACGCTCGACTTCTCTGCCATGGTCGACTCCTAGTGCTTCCCAGTCGGGTCCGTGGGTCCAACCCGACCGCGATGTGGTGGTACCTGAGACTCAGCAGCGGACACCGTGGACAGCCCGCGTATACGACGGCTCGATCGAACATAGGGCCCCGCCCGCGTATAACGGATCACCCGATGCGGGTGAACTCGACGGACTCATTTCGACTACAGACCCCCGATTCCCCTGCCGACTACTACGGAACCCATCACCACCAGCACGATCGCCATCACCGCATGGGTGTTGGCCTGCAACCAATCCCGCAGGCTGGTCAGCACTGGCCGTAGCCGGTCGGCGGCGACCAGGTAGCCGATCACCACCGCGAGAACCGTCGTCGAGGCCAGCAGGGTGAACACGAGAATCGCGGTGACCGAACCACCCGTGCTCAGACCCCCGGCACCGATCACGACTCCGGCCGACGCACACAGCAGAAGGTTCTTCGGATTCACCCCCGACAGCAGTGCGCCGAGCCCGGTCGCCTTGACCACGGTGAGAGTGTCGATCGCCTGCATCCAGCCCGGAGCCGAGGTGTCCGAGCGCGCCCGCCACTGCCGCCCGGCCAGCGCCACCAGCGCGAGACCGAGCACGATCTTGACCCACGACGTCGACGACGCCGCGGGGTCTTCGTCGCCAGAATCGCTCAGTGAGCCCGCGAGAAGGGTCACCACTGTGGTGACGATCAGAATTCCCGCGACCCACCCGACCACGAACCCTTTCGCCGCACCGCCGGCATTCTTGGACATGATCATCAGAATCGCGGCGATGATCGGGACCGGCGACAGTGCCACACCGATAGCCAGCGGAAGCAGGTCGCCGATGACAGAGCGCATTCCACGAGGCTAGGCGCCGCCCGGAGGTCGCGATTCACCTCGTACGGGTGAAGCGCGCGGCCCGGGTTCGGCGCACCATGTCACCCATGGGATCAACACCAGTTCTGGGACCGGTCGAATTCCTCGTACTCACCTTTCCCGGCAACTCGATCGACGCGGCGATCACCGACGCGCTCACCGAGGTGGTCAGCGACGGCCGAGTGACGCTACTCGACCTGATAGTGCTGTCGATGGACACATCCGGGGCGATCACCGAACGTGAGATCGACGACGACCTCGAGACGGTGGGTCTGACCGGACTCACCGCCGCAGACATCGACCTGGTCAGCGACACCGACCTCGACATGGTCAGAGCATCGATGGAACCGGAGACAACGACGGTGGTGCTGGTCTTCGAACAGAGCTGGGCCAACAAGTTGGCCGCGGCGGTGCGTGAAGCGAAAGGTGTAGTGACCCTGCATGTTCGGGTGCCGCGCGACGCCGTCGAGGCCGCTGTGGCCGCAGCGAGCAAAACCTAGAGAGGAAACGACATGCCACTACGGATGGGCCGTGGCGGGCGACCGGGATTGCTGGGCACTGTGGCACGGACCGCGGTCGTCGCGGGAACGGCGACCGCCACCTCCAATGCCGTCAACAACCGTGCGCGCAGAAAGGCGGCCGAACAGCAGCCCCAAGCTGAACAGCAGGCGCCTGTCTACACTCCCCCTCCCCCACCTCCTCAGCAGCCCTCCGGTGGCAACGATGTAGTCGCCGAATTGACGAAGCTGAGCGAATTACATCAGTCGGGAGCGCTGTCGGACGCGGAGTTCGCCGCTGCGAAGGCCAAGCTACTCGGCTGAGGTGGTCGAACGGGATCACCCGCGGTGGTCATCGCTCCTGTTGCAGTCGGGCTCCGACGGTGTGGACGATGACGATGTTCGGGTTCCACGGCATGAGATCGTCGACGCTGCTTTGCAATTGCTGCACTGAGGGTAGTGGGTCGGGCCCGAGCACAGCGACCGTAGCGGTATCGCCGTGCAAGGTGACGTCGACGACCTGTGCACCCGGCTCGTCGCGGAGCCAGTCGCGGGCCGCATCGGCGATCTGCCCGGCCCACAGGCTCGAGAGCGAGTTGATCACCAACGGCACCACGACGAGCACCATCGCCGCGCCGAGCACGAGGTAGGCGCGGCCGCGCCGAGCAGTCGAGGCGTCAGCGTCGCTCGCGTAGCCAGCGATGAGCAACACCGTCGTCACCATGATGATCATGGCGAGCACGTTCGAAGCGAACAGGACGAATGCGCCGAACGCGAGAGAGGGAACCTCTGAGCCGAGGCAGACGCCGACCACTCCCAGCGGCGGCACCAGCGAGATCGCGATCGCGACGCCGGGGAGCACGTCACCGACGTCACGTCGGGTGACCGCAACTGCCGCGACCAGGCCGGTGGCCAGCGCGGCGGTCAGGTCCATCAGCGTCGGCGACGTGCGACCGAGGACCTGTGCATTGGACAAGACGTTGCCCGGATTCGGCAGCAGTTGCGCAAAAAGGAACCCCAGCACGACGACCACCACAACGCCGCCCGTCACCAGCAACAGACTGCGGCCTATCAGCGAGGAACGGCCGGTCACCACGCCCAGCGCGACGCCGAGGATCGGCGTCGACAACGGCGCCACGATCATTGCGCCGATCACCGTGGCAGAGGAATCACCGATGACACCGGAGATTGCGATGACACCGGACAGCACCAACATGATCCAGAACGCCGACCGCTTCGCGGTGACCTGGCCGACCGACAGATCGAGTTTGTCGGTCAGCTCGTCCAACGTTCGACGCTGATCGGTCGGCACCAGATGTTCCAGCATCGCGATCCTTTCGAACCTCGCCTATCCACCATCCGTCCGACATCCTGTCGATCATCGTCGGCGACATCACTGTCCTTGCGCATCATCCCAATGGGATGAGTCCCAACAGACTTGCCGCTCGAGTTCACCCGTATCGGGGGATCCGGTCGGTCGCCGGTAGTCCTTATCGTCAACTCGCACGGGGCAATCCCTCGACCAAGGAGCAGCGATGCGGGCACCGAGCCCAGCAACAGCAGGGCCAGTCGGGCAAGATTGGGCGATTCCCCGCGGCCTTGTCGTGCTGTTGTCGCTCGCCGCCGTGGTTGTCACCGTTGCCGGCATCACTCTATTTTCCAGTGTCATCGGGCCGACTTTCCTGGCCTTGATACTGACCGTGACCGTGCAGCCGATCCAGGATTGGGCGCGCAAACGCGGCTGGCCAGGTTGGCTGGGCATGCTCGCTGCCTTCAGCGCGGTAATGCTCATCCTCGTGGCACTCGTCGGCGCGCTGGCCCTGTCGGTTGCGCAACTGGCTTCACAGCTACCGGTCTACTCCGACCAGCTCGAGGAACTGCTCGACCACGCGCGCGGCTGGCTCGCATACTCGGGCGTCAGCATCGACCAGATCAACAGGGCACTGCAGGGCATCGACGTCAGCAGAGCCGTCGGACTGCTCGAGACGCTACTCGGCGGAGTCGTCGATTTGTTCTCCAACCTCGCCTTCGTCGTCGTCCTCCTGCTGTTCATGGCGGTCGACGGGATGAGTATCCGTGAGCGACTGGCCGTGGTCGCGTCACACCGCCCCGCCGCCGTCCAGGCGCTGGCCAATTTCGCCCATGGCACCCGCAAGTACCTGGTGGTCTCCACGGTGTTCGGTGCGATCGTCGCAGTTATCGACGGCGGCGCGCTGTGGCTGATGGGCGTTCCGCTGCCGGTGTTGTGGGCGTTACTGGCGTTCGTCACCAACTACATCCCCAATATCGGCTTCGTCATCGGCGTGATCCCGCCCGCGCTGATGGCGCTGCTCGACAGCGGACCGATGCTGATGGTGTGGGTGATCGTCGTCTACAGCGTGATCAACTTCGTCATCCAGTCGATCATCCAACCGAAAATCGTCGGTGACGCAGTCGGATTGAGCGTCACCATCACCTTCTTGTCGCTGGTCTTCTGGACTTGGGTCCTCGGCGGCCTCGGTGCCATTCTCGCTATTCCGCTGACCCTGTTCGTCAAGGCCCTGCTGTTGGATATCGACCCATCGACACGTTGGGTCGATGTGCTGATCGGCGGCCCACTTCCCGAGAAAGACCCATCCCAGTCAGATACCGACACCGACGAAAAGGACACACCATGACAACCACGTCGCATCCAGTCCGCCAGGGCTTTGCCGCAGGCATCACCATGTTCGCAGCGATCCTGCTACTTGTGGCAGGCATGCTGAGCATCCTGCGCGGTATCGCCGGCGTCTCCAAAGACGAAATATTCGTGACGCCGGGTGACTACATCTACAAGTTGGACCTCACCACATGGGGTTGGATCTATATCGTCCTCGGCGTGCTCGCAGTAGCAGTCGCGATCGGCATGATGATGACCGCGACCTGGGCCCGAGTCGTCGCATTGTCACTGGCGGCCCTCTCGCTCATCGCGAACTTCCTATCGCTGCCGTACTACCCGTGGTGGTCGATCATCCTCATCGTCTTGAACGTCATCGTCATCTGGGCCATCTCGTCCTGGCATCCCAATCGAGCCTGATCCATCGACGGCTCGTACGCGCGCAGAAAAGGCTTGTTCGAACGCTTACGCTGCCCTATACTCGAACATACGTTCGACTCACATGGGGGGCTTGTGGTTACGAATCTGGCATCGGACATCGCTTTGACGGCACAGGACGTGCTTGTCTTCGTCGCGCGTGTGCAACGGGCTCAGTTCGATGTCGACGCGGCCACCGGCATCGACATCATTTCGGCGCTCGAAACGGCGAAGTGCGCGTGCGTCGCAGCTCAGGCCGTGGTCACGGACGCTGTTGCGATAACGATCAGCAACGAGCGAAAAGAGCGCGGCAAGCCGAAGCCTCAGTGGCGCAGAGGCATTGCCTCGCAGATCGGGCTTGCACGACGCGAATCTCCCCACCGAGGTGGCACACATCTCGGTCTCGCGCGGGCACTCGTTCACGAGATGCCACACACGATGGCCCGGCTGCGCGCCGGGGACCTCAACGAATGGCGCGCCATGATTCTCGTCCGTGAAACGGCATGTCTGACGGCCGAGGATCGAGGCACCATCGACGAGCGCCTGTGTGCCGATCCCGCCACACTCGCCGGCGCCGGTGACAGGAAAATCGAGGGCCGCGCCCGGTCGCTCGCCAACCAACTCGACGCTGCCTCACAGGTCAAACGCCGAGCCAAGGCGTACTCGAACCGACGCACCAGCACCAGGCCGGCACCCGATTCCATGTGCTCCTTCACGACCCTAATGGGACTTGATCGGCGAGTCTCCGAGAGTAGCGAAGTTAGTCGGAGAAAGCTGATCACCGAGCCGCTGGTGGGTGATCACTGTATGGCCCTGGAGAGAAGATCGACTCCTAAGGTTAGATC
>NZ_JABFAO010000059.1 GCF_017168235.1 Rhodococcus sp. KRD197 | reverse complement strand
GCCCTACAACGTATGGCAATGATAAGAAGTTATATGAGATCTCAAGTTACTCAACAGCCATTTGACACGTCTCGATTAGAGCGATTAGGTATAACGGAGCGCCAAACTAAAGACATGTATCGTTTATTAGGACTAGCCAAATATGAAGATCGATTTGTTATTCCAACATCACACAAAGAAACCTATTTAGATACGTATCACGCACAAGGTAGTACAGGATACAATTACGGCGGCGAGCATTTTGGAGATAACTGTGAAGGCTGTGGCGTTGCAGTAGGTTCAGGGAAAACTGGTCAAGAAATTTATAATGAGAATTTCTATGGAGGGATTTTCCGTGATTAATTTCGATAATTTTAAAAAATATCAAGAAAGTTTTGGATATATGGCACAACAGTTATGTTTTCCAGAAAAATTAACTTTTCATCCAAAAACTTTTGAAGAAACAATTTCGAAAGATCATCC
>NZ_JABFAO010000058.1 GCF_017168235.1 Rhodococcus sp. KRD197 | reverse complement strand
GCTACGACGACCTCGCGGCGTTCGGCTACAAGCACGTGGACGACTTCAACAAGGCCGTCCGGGCCGGCCAGGTGAAGCTGCCGCCGGACTCCAAGCGCGTGCTGCGCCCGTACCCGTACCTGCTGGTCATCGTGGATGAGCTCGCGGACCTGATGATGGTCGCCCCGCGCGACGTCGAGGACGCGATCGTGCGCATCACCCAGCTGGCCCGTGCGGCCGGCATCCACCTCGTGCTCGCCACGCAGCGGCCGTCCGTGGACGTGGTCACGGGCCTGATCAAGGCCAACGTGCCCTCGCGCATGGCGTTCGCGACGTCGTCGGTCACGGACTCGCGCGTGGTCCTGGACCAGCCCGGCGCGGAGAAGCTGCTCGGCCAGGGCGACGCCCTGTTCCTGCCGATGGGCAAGTCC
>NZ_JABFAO010000057.1 GCF_017168235.1 Rhodococcus sp. KRD197 | reverse complement strand
CCTCGACGCGAAAGACCCAGTGGAACAACCCGGCACGAGAGGTCGGACGATCACCCACGCCCGCACTCCACTCGAAGCCGCACAACCAAACTCACAGCGACGCCATCAGTTGATCGGTGCATTCGGGCTTAAGCAGATAAGCAGTACTTTTGTTCGATATTGTGGCGGTAGTTCCTACCGGCGCGGCGAAAGGTCGATTCCCATGGCCACCGTCGACGCGGTCGCAGACCTCACAGGCCTCGACAAGAGCGCCCAACTCGACGTCCTACGCCGCAGCATGGCCACCGTCCCCGGCCGCCGCGACCACGCACCCGCCGAACTGCCCACCATCAACGCACCTGAACATGTCGGGCTCGTCGACGTGGCGGTAGGACCTGCCCGCAGGCCTAATTCTTGTTGACACAATGCCTTGTCCGGATCGAAGACACACAGCGCGAACGTGCCAGGGTAGATGGCAGGTTCGGATCGCTTCATCAGGCGCTTGATGCGGGTGCTGTCGGTGATGACAGTCCCGGTGAAGGCGGCGGCGGGACCGGTGACAGTGTGGGGGTGGTCGGTGGCGATGCTCATCAGATCTTCTCCGCGAGCGAGTGCCTGTTCGGCTTCGACCTCGGCGCCGAACCCCGAGTCCGAGGTGCCCGTATAGCCTTCGAACATCTGGATACTCAGATGACGGCAGGTGATCGCACCGCCGGGCCTGCGGGCGATGAACCAGTCCAGCGTCCTGCGGAACTGCCGAGTACTCAGAACCCACTGTTGGCCGTTGACCAGTGGAATCGACTCCGCCAGAGCGTGTTCGGTGCAGTAGGAGTTGATCCAGATCGCGAAGTCCTTCAGTTGGCCCGAGGTGGCTTTTGTGGTCAAGACACCGTGAGGATCGGATTCGCCTTTGAACGCCAGGCCAGTCAGGGTCCAGCGGTATGCGGTGCCATCGGTATCGCGGGCGGTGCTCAGACAACCGCGGCGTAGGTTTGATCTCGGCGTCCCGCATGACCATCACCGGCGACCCCGAGTTGAGGAAAGCAAACACCGACACCATCCGCCGGACATTGATCACCGTCCCCGCGCGGATCGCCTACTCCGCCCGGAAACTGACCCTGCACCTGCCCACCGACTGGCCGTGGGAGCAATCGTGGATAACGCTGTTCGACAGTCTCTTTCGCCGAAACCTTACCGAACACCAGCGAACCGACGACCTCCATGCCCACTCACGACACGAAAGACCCAGTGGAACAACCCGACACACCAGGACTGGCGATCACCCACACCATACCCGTCTCACTGGCGCACAAAGCAACTCACACCCGATACATCAGCGAATCGGTGGATTTCAGGTACAATCGACGGTCAGCTCGCTACATCTCAGGATGAGCGCGGTCCTCGGACTGAGATGTAGCGAGCGTGCAATCTTGGGCGCTGTCGGGGTAGCATCCGCTGAATGAGGCTGACGAGAACGGTACCTTCCATGCCGGTGCGCAGAATCGATGTTTCCATCGAATATTATTGTACTCGAATAGGTTTCAGTGTTTCTCACGCGGATGATTCCTTTGCGAAGCTTTGCCGTGACGATGCGGAGATACATCTATGGGTTGCGTTCGACGATTCCTGGCAGGAGCGGCCCGACTTCCGGTCCGAACCGGTGTGCAGTGGTGCCGAGAGTTTCATTGCAGGCACAGCGAGCTGCCGGATCGATGTCGATCTTGTCGATGAGCTATACATCGAGATGGCTGCGACCGGCGTACTTCACCCCGGCGACACCGGGAGTCCCATCGACACCGACTATGGCACTCGGGAATTCGCGGTTCTCGACCTCGACGGAAATCTCCTTACATTCGCTTGTCGAAGACACTGACACCACTCGAATCAAGCATTGCATGGTTACCTCGGTTCAGCGCCGCTGGCGATCGGTCGACGACACTACAGCGCGTACAAGGTCATCCAGGTCCGGAACACCGCTCAGACCCGACCGGGTCCAATACATCCGGCAGGCGATCGCCGGTGATCGATCTCGGCCGAGGAATGGGTCTACACCGTTGACCCGAAAGCTCGGCGAACCGACAAACCCGATTGCGGCGGCCTGATTCTCCGAATCGACGAGAGTCACCGTCACTGCGCCGCCGACCATTTCGGCTGCAGTCAAGGCTGCTCTCGCGAGCGCAGACGCGGCATCGGCATGCGGGCATTCCGGCACCACGAGTACCTCGATCTTCACCACGTCGACAGTAGCTCCTGCGGACGAATCAGTCGATTGCCAGGGCCGGCGGGGGCACTGAGTCAGCTGAAGGCCCTGGGTGGGTCGCGCCGACAGCGGTGGCGGTGCGGAACTGCGATCGCTACTTGGCCGAGAGTCCTGTTTCTGTCCGTGGCGTGGCTGTGGGAAAGACTTCGAGCACAAGCCGAGGTATCGGAGGGGATACAGCCACGCGGAGTCGGAGCATAAGAAGTGGGCCGACCGCTGCGGAACCTGTCAACCTTTCTGAGACAGAGTTTTCGTTTGTTTAGCCAGTCGGTTGGTCCTCCTCGGATGGCGGATTGATGGCGCTGATGGTGGGCAGTTTCGGTGGTTCGGGTGGTTTGCGGACAAACCGCTCCGGATGGGCTTGGAAGGCGCCGTCGAGGACGATGCCGCGCCTACGGCGGACCTCGTCAGCACGCCCGTAGTGCACGTCGGCGGGAGTGTGCATCGCGATCCCGGAATGGCGATGCTCGTCGTTGTACCAGCCGAAGAATTCTGCGCTGTGCATCCGCGATGCCTCGATCGTGTCGAATCGTTCGGGAAACCCGGGCCGGTACTTCATCGTCTTGAACTGAGATTCCGAAAATGGGTTGTCATTGGACACACGCGGACGCGAATGCGATTTGGTGACACCGAGATCGGCGAGCAGCAGCGCTACCGGTTTGCTGGTCATCGACGATCCGCGGTCAGCGTGCAAGGTCAACTGTCCGTCTGGAATATGTTGCGCCCGAATGGTTTGCCCGATCAACTTCTCTGCCAGGATCTGTGACTCACGGGAAGCGACCATCCACCCGACCACGTACCGGGAGTAGATGTCGAGGATCACGTACAGGTAGTAGTAGGTCCATTTCGCCGGGCCGTGCAGCTTCGTGATATCCCACGACCACACGGAATTCGGTTGGTGAGCAATCAGTTCCGGCTTCACCGTCGCCGGATGCTTGGCGTGACGGCGGCGCTCCCCGGTCAACCCGTGTTCACGCAGCAGCCGGTACATCGTCGACTCGCTGCACAGGTAGCTGCCTTCGTCGAGCAACGTCGCATACACACTGGCCGGGGCCATGTCGACGAACCGCTCCGAATTGAGCACCGCCAGCACCTGCTCACGCTCGGCGCACGTCAACGCCCGCGGTTGCGCACTGTCCGAGGCAGGAGCCAGCGACGGTGCGGCCGCGGGTGCGGCGGCAGGTGGTGATTTGTTGTGCGGTGGTGCGGGTTTCGTCCTGCCGCGATAGTAGCTCGCAGACGGACGCCCGGTCGCCACACACGCGGCGCGGGTTCCGATCAGCGGCGTCAGATCCCTGATCGCGGTGTCGATCATGCCCAGTGCCCGCTCTCGCCGATCTCCACGCTGCTCGATGAGAGCCCCTCCAAGAGCGCGGACAGTTCCCCCTGAATTCGGATCACCCTCCGCGCGGTCTCGAGCTCGGCCTTCAACCGTGCAACCTCGCCCGCATCCACCCGGCCGCCACCACCGGCGCCGACCGATGGCTTGGGACCCCGCCGGGCCGACAGCGCCTCGAGTGCGCCACGGTCGCGTTGCCGGCGCCACTCCACGATCAACGACGAATACAGATCCTCCCGCCGCAGGATCGCACCACGATCGCAGCGTTCGGCCCGCTCGTACTCCTCGACGATCGCCAACTTGTACTTCGCGGTGAACGTCCGCCGCTGCGCCCGCTCAGCCCGAATGCACCGATCAACTGATGGCGTCGCTGTGAGTTTGGTTGTGCGGCTTCGAGTGGAGTGCGGGCGTGGGTGATCGTCCGACCTCTCGTGCCGGGTTGTTCCACTGGGTCTTTCGCGTCGAGG
>NZ_JABFAO010000056.1 GCF_017168235.1 Rhodococcus sp. KRD197 | reverse complement strand
GACTCGTGCTGTGCTCGGGTTGCCTCGTCCTCGTCGAACCGCATCCACAGATGCCAGATCCGTTTACGTAGCGATCGCGGGTTCAGCCGTTCCGCCGCGGCAACGCATTGGTGTTCGATGGCTCTGATCGTCTCCTCGCTGGCTTTGCTGAGCATCGAGGTCAGCACCAAGACCTTGGTGTAGTCGAGGGTCCCGCACACGAACCGAATAGCGGTCAGCGGCATCCAGTTGAGGCGCTCGGCGACCCCGACGAGCTTGCGGGCGACATCGAGTGAGATGTTCAGTGCCGTCGCGATCTCGCACAGTGCCTCGCGGTGCGCATCGAAAGGGTCCCCGTAACGCCTCTCCGCGTCCGCGAGCCGGAACTCGATTACCTCGCAGACCGATTCGACGATGCGGGCACGCTCGATGTTCTCCCTGTAAGCGTCGCGCGCGAGCACGCCGAGTATCCCCGCGACACACACGTCGGTGTCCATGGCAACACCCTCGAAATCCCCCGATTCGAACATACTTGCGAGTGTAAGCGATGGGTCCGACACGTTTCCCGA
>NZ_JABFAO010000055.1 GCF_017168235.1 Rhodococcus sp. KRD197 | reverse complement strand
GTGTGGCGCTCCTGAGGTTTGTGTGGGCGCCATTTCTGCTGTTCAGGGCGGGTTGTGTTGTTGGACGCAGTGTTCGGCGAGTTGCCGGTGAGATGAGGGACGCGCACGTGTTGGGCCTCTAGATTTCGGGGTTCCTACACCAACCTCAATCCGGAGGACCGCTACACGTGCGCGTCAGTACTGCATTTAACCGCCTGCTTCAGATTCCCGGTGCATCGGTATCGGATGTGTCGATCACAGACGCTTCCGTCAAGGTCACGCTCAGACTTACGGCACGTCGTGTGAAGTGCCCGTGTGGCTATTCGAGCACCGCGGCCTACGATCGCGAACCTCGTCGCTGGCGTCATCTCGATTTCGGCCGGCACAAGGTGTGGCTGGTCTATGCGATCCGACGGATCGAGTGCCCGACCTGCGGTGTTCGGACCGAGGACATCCCGTGGGCGCGGCCACGAGCCCGGCATTCGCGGGACTTCGAGGACACAGTGTTGTGGCTGGTCACACGCACTGACAGGACCTCGGTATCAACGTTGATGCGCTGTGCGTGGCGCACGGTCACCTCTATCGTCACACGCGCGGTCGATGCGTTGATCGACTCGCGCCGTCTCGATCGGCTGTATCGAATTGGTGTAGACGAAATCTGTTATCGGCATCCCCACAAGTACCTCACGATCGTGGGCGATCATGACACCGGCAAGGTCGTGTATATCTCCGAGGGCCGCGGTCGGGACTCGTTTTCGGAGTTCTTCGAACAACAGTCAGCGCAGGAGCGCGACCAGGTGCAGGTGGTGTCGATGGACGGGTCACCGGCGTTCCGGGCGGCCGCCGAACATCACGTCCCACAGGCGCGTCAATGCATGGATCCCTTTCACGTCATGCAATGGGTCAATCGAGCGCTGGACCGGGTGTTCTCCGATGCCGCGTCCATTCGTCGAACGCTGACCATGCAAGCACCGGAGTGGCGCAAAGCTCGAACAGCGCTGCGGCTCGGTAAGAATCGGCTCACCAAGGCCCATAAATCTCTACTGCGGACCGTGACCACAGCTGATACCGAAGTCGGGACGGCGTGGCGTTTGAAGGAACAGTTCCGGGATCTTTATCGAAAGGTCGCGCCCTCGAACGCTGCACGATATTTGCGGCGCTGGATCGACGAAGCACAGTCCTGCGGGATCATCGCGTTCGTTCAACTCGCCCGGATGATCGACAAGAAATCCGATGCGATCTGCGCAGCAATCGAATTGGGTATCTCCAATGCCCTCATCGAGGGAATCAACTCGAAGATCAGGCTGATCAACGCCCGAGGCTACGGCCACCATTCTGCCGCATCGCTGAAAGCAATGATCTATCTCAACCTCGGCGGAATCGAGGTCAAGCTACCCACACAAAGGTAAGGAGGGGCACA
>NZ_JABFAO010000054.1 GCF_017168235.1 Rhodococcus sp. KRD197 | reverse complement strand
GCGCCGATGGTGTCGACGCAGACCGCGGTGGATCAGGACCCGAGGATGGCGCTCACTGCAGTGGCACCGCTGTCGGCGCTTCCGCTGCTGATCAACTGGATGATGACCTCGGCAATGATCTTGGCGATGAATGCGTCCATGACTACTCCTGTTCTGAAGTACCCCCCACGGGATACGGATGGAACCGCGACCGTCGTTGCCGTTCGTGATCGGAAACAACGCCTCGGAAGGCTAGTAGCTGCATCTGTCCGAGCGGTGACGCTGAGGGAACGATCATGACGGTCTCGTTTGGACAAATTTGCAAATTTGTCCAACATGATGACAAATTCCGTGTATTGTCTATTTCATAGTGATCGGACTTACACGAGGAGCGACGATGAC
>NZ_JABFAO010000053.1 GCF_017168235.1 Rhodococcus sp. KRD197 | reverse complement strand
CTGGTGGCTTCACCGTCGATGAAGATCTCACCGTCAGTCGGCTTCTCCAACTGCAGCAGCATCTTCGCGACCGTGGATTTTCCCGATCCCGACTCTCCCACGAGCGCCAGCGTCTTGCCGCGAGGAATCGAGAACGACACCTCGTCGACGGCGCGGAAGCGTTCGTGCTTGAGACCGCCCGTGCGGATCGAGTAGTCCTTGACGAGATCGCGCACCTCGACCACGGGAGCCGCCGGGCCGGCCGGCTCGTCGCTCGCGTGCACGGTGGTGCCGATGCGCTTCGAGGCAAGGCTCGGAGCCGCGGCGACGAGGCGCTGGGTGTACGGATGCTGCGGGTTGGTGAGGATCTCGGCGCTGGGTCCCGCTTCGACGATCTCACCCTGATTC
>NZ_JABFAO010000052.1 GCF_017168235.1 Rhodococcus sp. KRD197 | reverse complement strand
CCTCGACGCGAAAGACCCAGTGGAACAACCCGGCACGAGAGGTCGGACGATCACCCACGCCCGCACTCCACTCGAAGCCGCACAACCAAACTCACAGCGACGCCATCAGTTGATCGGTGCATTCGGGGTTATTCACCCCCGGGGGAGCTACGTGACCGTCCACACAGATCAAAAACCACGCGCTCGTGCATGTCACCGCCTACACCGAGCAGGTCAACCGGGCCGCAGGAAACCCAAACTCGATCACCGGCGAGACCCACCTCGTCGAGAACTACTTTCAGAGGCGGGACAAGGAACTCACCAGCTCCTTTTTGTGTTTCGGAACTCGCTCGGCGAGAAGCCGGTCCATCGTTTGAAGGTATGCGAGAAGTTTGTGAGGTCGCTGTATCCGAGTTCCTTTGCGATCTCACTTACCGTCATTGATCGGTCCAGTAATCTGAGCGTCGCGCGCTCGCGAAGGAATGACTCTCGTTGCTCGCGAAAAGTAGTCCCCTCCTCGGAGAGGCGCCGCTTAAGCGTGCTGGTGGATATGGCCAGCTTGTCTGCCACCCAGTGACTGCCACTTCGTCCGGGATCTTCCTCGATCAACCGTCGCACCTTCTCCGAGAACGACGTACTTCCGTTTCGCTGGTCGAGGGTTCGCTGCAGTTCGGCGATGGCGATTCGATAGGCTAGGGGATCGGAAAACCGACAGACCTCGTCGACTGTTTCTGCTGGAACATGGACGCAGGACAGCGGGGCGTCGAAGTGCAGACGCCCGGCTAGTACGTGCTCATGGTTCATCAGAGCAACCGGCGTTGGCCAACTCAGATGAAGGGTAACGGCCGGCGCGTCGTAGGAGAGCAGGCCAAGCAGCCGCAGTAGCGTCGACCCAGCGTAGGCAATTGCAAGGCAGTCCAGGCCCGGATCGTGTGTGTGCCCGATGAGGCCGACCGAGAAGCCGTGGTCTGCACTGGCATGAAACTGTGAACTGACGGCCGTCGAGATCAACGGCAGATAGGTGAGCAGCTCCACAATCTCGGCTACTGAGCCCGCACTTACCAGCGGAACACTCAACGGGCCGAAGGACGTCAACTGGGCGTGTTCAGCGAACACGAAGCCGAGCACGGTTGCCTGGTCGGCGTCGAGATCGGGGTAGACCTCGCGAAACCACCGCAGTGGAGCCTGAATGTCACGTTGGACTAACGCTGCCTCGTCAGTTCCTTCGCGAGCCATAAGTCTGCGAAACCGCGCAGCGGCATCTGCGCTGAACGCTTGGCTTTGAAGCAGTTGCATGAACGCGAGCGGTGGCAAGCCCGCGTCCTCGAAGTCCACTGGGAAACACTCCTCTGAGCCGAATTCACAACCATCTGACTCTGGCGAACATAGCCGACGCAGTCAACTTCGAGCACAGTGTTTCTAAGTTCTCACACCGAAAATTCAGCATCGGGAGTTAGTTCTGGCTGTTGTCCTTTGTCTCGCACGACGGCGAGAAGGACGGCGAGGCACACCTCTCGATCGAGGAAGGCCTGTCGTTGAAGCAGATCGCAACCAACAACGCAGTGCCTGCAAAAAGGTTTCCTGGTAACGGTGAGTTCGGCTGAGCGGCGGTCGACCCCCGCTGGCTTGTCCGACGGGGGCGGTGACTATCGGCGATTGAGAGTCCCTGGTCGCTCGCGACCGTGCATTTCCTAGAACAACGAGATTGGTGGAGGTTCGAGATGGCTGTGTTCAAGGACGAGGACGAGGTCTACACCTATATGGCCGGGATATTTCGGCGTGGCCTGGAGGTCGAGGGGCTGGCGGACAAGCTTGCGGGCTCGGGCGTGGTGTTGCGGGTGCACTACACCGATCCGGATGCGGTGGTGACGGTGGATATGCCGAACAAGGTGGTGGAGACCGGAGCTTCGAGTACCGCGGTACCCAATGTCGAGCTGTTCATGTCTTCGGACACCGGGAACAAGTTCTGGCTGGGGAAGGTGAACCTGACGATGGCAATGGCCAAGGGAACCGTGCGCGCGAAAGGGCCGGTGCCCAAGTTGCTCAAATTGATCCCGCAGGCCAAGAACCTGTTTCCCGAGTACAAGTCGATGTTGCAGAGCGAGAATCGCCAGGATCTCATCGATGCGTGACCACCGCTTGACCGCTGACTGCAGGACTACGGTGGCGCGGTGAAAAGCACCATGCAAGACGTTCCGCTGACCGTGTCGTCGATAGTGCGCCATGCCGCGATGATTCATGGCGATCGGGATGTGTTGACCGCACGTGGACCCGGGCAGATCTCCCGGGTGTCGTACCGAGAGTTGGGCGAACGCGCGGCTCGGTTGGCCAATGCATTGCGCGAGATCGGCATTCGTGGAGATGAGCGCGTCGCCACGCTGCAATGGAGTAACCAGGAGCATCTCGATTGCTACTCGGCGGTGCCGTCGATGGGCGCGGTGTTGCACACGTTGAACCTGCGGCTGCCTACTGAACAGCTGACGTGGATCGCCAACCATGCCGACGACCGAGTGGTCATCGTCGACGGAACGGTCCTTCCGCTCTTGGCGGCGGCGTTACCGTCGATGACGTCGGTCCGAACGGTGCTGGTGACCGGTACTGGCGACCTTTCCGCCGTTGAGGGGTGCGGGAAGGACGTTCTTCGGTACGACGACGTGGTTGCCGCCCAATCGTGCTCATTCGACTGGCCCGATGTCGACGAATGGTCGGCCGCTGCGATGTGCTACACCAGCGGAACCACTGGACATCCGAAAGGCGTTGTCTACAGCCATCGTTCGACGTGGTTGCATTCGCAGGCAGCGTGCACTTCGAATGCGCTGGGCATCGGTCATGACGACACGGTATTGGCGATCGTGCCGATGTTCCACGCCAATGCGTGGGGACTGCCGTACGCGGCGATGATGGCAGGCGCGCAGATGCTGCTACCCGACCGCTTTTTGCAGGCTGAGCCGTTGGTGGAGATGATCGAGGCAGCGCGACCGACGATGGCGGGCGCGGTCCCGACGATCTGGACCGACGTTCTGCACTATCTGCGGGACAACCCCGGCCATGACGTCAGTTCGCTGAAGATGGTGGCCTGCGGGGGTTCCGCCGTTCCGCGGTCGTTGATAACCGCCTACGACGAGCTGGGTATTCGCATCGTGCAGGCATGGGGGATGACCGAGACCTCGCCGCTTGCTGCGGTCGCATTGCCGCGGGACACCGACTCACCGGAGCGGTCCCTTCATATACGCGGAACCCAGGGCAGGGTGGTGGCCGGTGTGGAGGCCCGCATCGTCGATGACGCTGGTACAGAGCAACCCTGGGACGGAAAGGCGGTGGGCGAGATCCAGATCCGCGGCCCGTGGATCACGGGGTCGTACTACGAGCATGAGGGTCCGGCGGTGACGCCGGACGGGTGGTTGTCCACCGGAGATGTCGGAACGATCAGCGCTGATGCATTCATCACCCTGACCGACCGTTCCAAGGACGTCATCAAGTCCGGAGGTGAATGGATCTCCTCGGTCGAACTGGAGAACGAATTGGCCGCTCATCCTGCGATACGCACCGCCACGGTGATCGGTGTGCCAGACGACAAGTGGCAGGAACGGCCGCTGGCAGTGGTAGTCCTCGATGCCGGACGCACCGCCACCGCCGCGGAATTGTCGGAGTTCCTCCGTCCGCGGGTGGCCAAGTGGTGGCTACCGGAGCGGTGGGCATTCGTTACTGAAGTTCCACTGACCTCGACCGGCAAGTTCGACAAGAAGAAGCTACGACGCCAGCACGCCGACGGTGGCCTCATCGTCGAGACACTGGCCTGAATCGGCAATCACGGCAACCGAAGTATCGATCTAGGGAGAATCATGAAGACACGTGCTGCTGTTCTCTGGGGCCTGGGAGAGAAGTGGGAGGTCGAGGAGGTCGAGCTGAATCCGCCCGGCCCCAACGAGGTGCTCGTCCGGCTGACCGCGAGTGGGTTGTGCCATTCCGACGAACACCTCGTGACCGGCGATCTGCCCTTCCCTCTGCCTGTCGTCGGCGGTCATGAGGGCGCCGGCACCGTGGTCGAGATCGGGGCGGGCATCGACGACATCTCCGAGGGTGATTCGGTCATTCTCACCTTCCTGCCGTCGTGCGGGCACTGTTCCTACTGTGCGCGCGGCATGGGGAACCTGTGCGACACAGGCGCGGCCGTCATGATGGGACCGCAGCTCGATGGCACTTACCGCTTCCACGCACGCGGCGAGGACATCGGCCAGATGTGCTTGCTGGGCACCTTCTCGGAGTACACGGTGGTGCCGAGAGCGTCGCTGGTCAAGATCGACACAGGAACACCGCTGGACAAGGCGGCGCTGATCGGCTGCGGTGTCACCACCGGTTACGGATCGGCGGTGCGCACAGGCGAAGTGCGCGCCGGGGACACGGTGGTCGTGATCGGAGCCGGGGGCATCGGCATGAACGCGATTCAAGGTGCCCGGATCGCCGGCGCGTTGAACATCATCGCGGTCGATCCCGTGGAGTTCAAGCGGGAGCAATCCAGCGTGTTCGGTGCGACGCATGCCGTTGCCTCGATCGACGAAGCGTGGGCGCTGGTCAGCGACATCACTCGCGGCAAACTCGCTGACGTCTGCATCTTGACCACCGATGTCGCCGAAGGGTCTTATATTGGCGAGGCGCTGTCTCTCGTCGGCAAACGCGGACGCGTGGTCGTTACCGCAATCGGACACCCCGAAGAGACCACTATGTCGGGATCGCTGTTGGAGTTGACGCTCTACGAGAAGCAGATCCGCGGTTCTCTATACGGCTCGTCCAACGCTGCTCACGACGTCCCGCGCCTCGTCGAGCTGTACAACGGCGGACACCTCAAGCTCGATGAGCTGATCACCCGTGAGTACACCCTCGACCAGATCAACGAGGGCTACGAGGACATGCGATCAGGCAGCAACATCCGAGGGGTCATCCGATTCTGACGCTACTGACGCCACCGCGAGCCAGTGGAATCGGCGATTATCACGGCAAGTGGGGGTTCGAAGCTCTGAGCCACCGTAGAGCTGTGCTGTCCAAACCCACCAGACCCGATCTAAGTCTGATCTATCCGCCGTATACCGAACGTTCGATCAAGTTGCTACGAAGACTTCTGTGAACAGGTTGGTACCCACCGGTTCGACGGCTCCTGTTGCCGCTGATCTCGAAGGTTTCTCGGCGAGACCCGGAGTCATCGAAGTCCATCGGGCCATACTCCTCTGAGCCGAATTCACAACCATCTGACTCTGGCGAACATAGCCGACGCAGTCAACTTCGAACACAATTTGAAGTCTCACACCGAAACACAGCATCAGGAGTTGGTTATGGCTGTTGTCACCTTTGTCTCGCACGACGGCGAGAAAGACGAGGCGCTTCTCGAGGAAGGCCTGTCGTTGATGCAGATCGCAACCAACAATGCAGTGCCCGGCATCGACGGCGACTGTGGAGGTGAAGCCGCATGCGGGACCTGCCATGTGATCGTCGATCCGCAGTGGTCTGAGATGGTCGGGCGTTCGAGCGCCGTTGAGGAGGAGATGCTCGCGATGAACCCCGAGCGTCAACCGACCTCCCGATTGTCCTGCCAGATGCTTGTGTCCGTGGCGTGGGACGGCTTGATTGTCCAGACGCCAGAATTTCAGATGTGACCACGGAAGAGGCGGGCAAGACAAGATGAAGGTTTCTGAAGCAATCACTGAGCGAGTCCAGTCGGTCGTCCCAATCGACCTACAGATTCAGGGCGCGCACCTCTACGACAAGACCCGACGGTGGGTGACCAGATCGAACGGGAAGAAGCTGTTCGTCGAAAGTCCCATCCCGCCGGTCGAGGACGTCGAACTCGCCGAGATCGACCTCAGCAACCCGTTTCTCTATCGTCAGGGCCGTTGGCAGTCCTACTACGAGCGCCTACGCAATGAGGCTCCGGTCCACTATTTGCCCGCCAGCCCGTTCGGTCCGTTCTGGTCGGTTACGCGGCATGCCGACATCATGGCAGTCGACAAGAACCATGAGGCATTCTCCGCCGAACCGTTGATTGTCATCGGGGTCCCGCCGCGATTCTTGGACATCACAATGTTCATCGCTATGGATCCGCCCCGCCACGACCGGCAGCGGGCTGCCGTGCAGGGTGTGGTCGCGCCGAAGAATCTTCGTGAGATGGAGGGGCTGATTCGTTCGCGCGTCCAGGAGGTGCTCGACGACCTGCCTGTGAATGAGCCATTCGACTGGGTGCAAAATGTTTCGATCGAGTTGACCGCTCGCATGCTGGCGACCTTGCTGGATTTCCCGTACGAGCAGCGTCACAAACTTGTCGAATGGTCAGACCTCGCAACTTCGATGGAGCAGACCAACGGCGGTCCCTCAGACCTCGACGATACGTTTGTCGGTATGCGCGAGATGGCACAAGGTCTCAGCGAGCACTGGCACGACAAAGCGGCCCGGACCGCTGCCGGAGAAGAACCTGGGTTCGATCTGATCACCATGTTGCAGAGCAACGCCGACACCAAGGATCTGATCAGCCGACCGATGGAATTCTTGGGCAACCTCGTGTTGCTGATCGTCGGTGGCAACGACACCACACGCAATTCGATGAGCGGCGGTGTTCTCGCGCTGAACCGGTTCCCCGATCAGTTCGAGAAGCTCAAGGCCAATCCCGACCTGATCTCCAACATGAACTCGGAGATCATCCGGTGGCAGACACCATTGGCCTACATGCGTCGAATCGCCAAGGTCGACACGGTGCTCAACGGGCAGTTCATCCGGAAAGGCGACAAGGTCGTGATGTGGTACGCGTCGGGCAACCGCGACGAACGCGTGTTCGACCGGCCCGACGACTTCATCATCGACCGGGCCAACGCGCGCAACCACATCTCTTTCGGCTTCGGTGTTCACCGCTGTATGGGTAACCGGTTGGCCGAACTTCAGCTGCGGATCCTCTGGGAGGAATTGCTCGCTCGTTTCGAGAACATCGATGTCGTCGGCGAACCCGAGTACGTGCAGTCCAACTTCGTGCGAGGGATCAGCAAGATGACGGTCCGCCTCACCCCGAAATCCGACGCATGACCGCACAGCGCGCCGTCATCATTGGGGCCAGCCATGCTGGGGCCCAACTCGCAACCAGCCTGCGCCAGGAACGTTGGACCGGAGAGATCGTCCTCATCGGCGACGAGTCAGCGCTGCCGTACCAACGCCCTCCGTTGTCGAAGGCTTACCTGGCCTCGAAGAGCACGCTCAAGGACCTGGAGATCCGAAGCGTCGAGTTTTACAGCAAGCACGGGATCCAACTCCGCGACGCGACTGTAGAAGCGATCGACCGCTCAGCAGGAAGCCTTTCGCTCAGCACTGGCGACGCGTTGACCTATGACAAGCTCGCCTTGTGCACCGGTGCCCGCCCGCGGCGGCTCCCTACCCCGGGGGCCGACCTGGCCGGAGTCTATTACCTACGCACCGCCGCGGACGTCGGGTTGATTCGAAAGGCCGCGACCCCCGGACGTCGAGCCGTGATCGTCGGCGGGGGCTACATCGGCCTAGAGACGGCCGCCTCCTTGCGTGCACTGGGTCTGGAGGTCACCGTGTTGGAGGCGACCGAACGCGTCCTCGAACGAGTCACCGCCCCCGAAGTCTCCGCATTTTTCGACCGAATCCACCGTAGTAAAGGGGTCAACATCCGCACGGGAGCCCTGGTCGAGGCGCTCACCGGCGATAGCCGCGTCCGCGAAGTGGTCCTGGCCAGCGGCGAATCAATCCCTGCCGACCTCCTCATTATCGGAATCGGCGTGGAGCCCAATGTCGACCTCGCCGCCGCCGCGGACCTTGCCGTTGACAATGGCGTCGTCATCGACGACCACGCCCGGACCAGTGATCACAACATCGTGGCCGCCGGGGATTGCGCCAGCCACGACATGGCCCGCTACGGACGTCGCATTCGCCTGGAGTCCGTGCCAAGTGCCGCCGAGCAGGCCAAGGTCGCTGCCGCGACCATCTGCGGAAAGCCTAAAGAGATAAAGGCGCTCCCCTGGTTCTGGTCGGATCAATACGACTTCAAGCTCCAGATCGCCGGGCTCAACACTGGGTACGACGAAGTCGTCCTCAGCGGAAACCCGACCCGTGACAGCGACTTCACCTGCTACTACCTACGCAGTGCAGAGCTGATTGCGGCGGACTGCATCAATCGTCCCCGCGACTTCATGTTCAGCAAACGGGTCATCACGCAGCAGCTCCCCATCGACCGCGCCGAACTGTCACTCGCCGGTGCAGTGTGAAGCGTCTCTGCCCTGAGTGCGATCGATATGACGTCGGCGAGCGATACGCAATTCGAAGCACGAACAGGTCCAAACCTCATTCGGCGCGCCCACTGACGAAAAGCCGCGGCTTCTATAGGCGGCTCGCGAATCGACCCTTCCCTCCGAGCTCGAGCTCGATCCAATCGAGACCCGCAACAGTTCGGTGCCAACCTTGGGCCACCAATTCAGTGTTCGTAAGCAACGTCGACCCATGGGCTACGCATGCCCACTTGGAACGAATCCCTGGCAACTGACTGGTCTTCGACACCCCAACGCCCCGCCACTCGGAAAGGATCGCATATGCCGCACAAGACCCTCATCGAGGGTTACCCCCATCAAATCGGGGGCCACTGTGGTTCAGGCGCGATGCGAGATCTGCTGCACTGGCACGGTCTCGGGTGGGATGGACCGCCCAGCGAGGGGCTGACATTTACCCTCGGGGGTGCCTTGGGGTTGTCCTATCTTCGATCGAACGCTCTCGTTCCACCGCTGTATCTGGTGGGACGAGGTGCCGACTTCGAAGTCGACCTACCCCGCCGGCTCGGCGGGCAGGTCCAGGTCCTAACCACCGACGATCCAGAGGAGGGATGGTCGTGGGTTCGCGACGAAATCGACTCCGGCCGACCAAGCCTGGTATGGGGCGACATCGCCGAGCTACCGTATCTGAGGGTCCAGATGCAGATGAGCCGCCACGACATCGTCGTGATCGGCTACGACGAGGACGCGGGCGTAGCGTTCGTCGTAGACAACGACCGGGCCGAGGTGCAGGAGGTTCCCTTCGACTCGCTGGCTCGGGCCAGGTCTTCGACGTCGTTCCCACAGCCGACGCGCCACTGTACGTACCGCATCACCTGGCCGAGCGCGCTCCCCAGCATCGGCGGCACTGCAGCGGCAGCGTTCCGGCAGTCTGCCGACAACTTGCGTCAGCCATCAGGGGCAAGAATCGCCAATCTCACCGCAGCGAGCGGTGCCGAGGGCCTGGCAGCCGCCGAAGCGCTGGCCGCCGACGTTCACACCTGGGCCGACCTCCCCGATGACGAACTCGAGATCTTACTGTTCGGCCTCGGCGCGTTCATCGAGAAGGCAGGCACCGGCGGCGGATTGTTCCGACGCTTACTCGCCGAGGGGTGCGCTGAGATCGCGAGACTGACTGGCGACCTCGCCACAGCAGACCTGGCGCGAGTCGCCGACCGCTGTGCGCAGGCCTGGACCGAGACCGCGCGCGCCGGGATCCGCCGCGGCGCTGATGTACGAGCTCGCCTAGACGCGGTGGCCCTGGCCGCCGGTCGACTGCCAAAGGGGGAGACGGATCTTGTCGACGCTTTGGAACGTGCGTCCAGCTCGTTGGCGACTGCAGACCGCTAACTGCGCTCGTCTCGTGGAATAGATCAGGTAGACCATCATGTAGGCGAAAGTTGTTGTAGAGAAGGGTTTTACACGGAGATTGCATTTTATTGCGGTGGAACTTCGATATATCCGTCAAAAGAGAATGCTGGTGACAAATACGCGATGGACGCGAAACTCATCGAGGAGTCTGACACGATGCGGCTGATTCTGTGGTGATGCTCAGACGGCACTTGACAAAACGGAGGTCGCCGGTGAAGGAGATCCGTTCCGTGATCGGTATCGTCTTGCTGCTATCGACGGAACTGAACCCGGCCTCAGTGGGTTCGTCGTGACAGAACCGCCGGAAACCGGTCAAGAATATTCCGAACGCCAGGTTGAGACCGAGATCGCGCTCGTGACGGCCTGGTGGCGCAGCTTTGAAGAACGGCGAGACACACTCGACGGCGACCCTCTCCCGCCTCACCACCCATGGTGTCTCGGCTGTGGTCCGGACAACCCCCATGGTCATCAGTTGCAGGCGCGGCGTCGCGGCGACGGCGTCGCCGCAGAGCATGTATTCGATAGTCGGCACCGGGGTGCTCCGGGCATCGCACACGGTGGGGCTGTAGGCACCGTGCTCGATGACATGGTGGGAATGCTTCTTTATGTGATCGGGGACTTGGCTGTTACACGAAAGCTCGACATCGAGTTCCTCGCGCCGGTTCGCCTGCAAGTGCCTTACGAGGTAAGTGCCATGCTGAAAGCGCGCAATGGTCGCAAGCTTCACGTTGCTGCCGAAGTTCGAGCGCAACGCACCGGTGACGTAGTGGCCTCCGCCACAGGCGTTTTCATCGTCGTAGATTTAGCGCATTTCATCGCAGCGCTTCGACCCGACCCGGTCTAGTGCGCCGGACAGCCGGGCACAAGCCATCGCCGTCGGGCCCCTGTTGGTGCACACCAACTAACTAGGCCCCCACCACTGGGGGCCCTGTGGCTTGTCATCCAATGTGGCGGAGCCCGTCGGGTGGGACCTGCGGTTCGCCACTTGCCCACGATGCAACGTCGGTCGATTCTTCTCATCGGATCTGGCGGATTACTGATCCCCAACTCGCGTTGGTTCGAGAGGGAAATTTACCGACAGTGTCGATGATGGTGCAGGGACTCCGAACTGGTGGCCGATGACGCAGTTGTCTGGGTTCGAGGCGTGGGTCAACGACGAAGACTTCGATAGCTGAGAACGGCCTCTGCTGTTCGGGAACTGTGTGTGGTGATCAGCTACGTGGTCGCAGCGATGCCCGGGCATTGCGCTCGACGAGCAGCGGAACGAAATCACGGATCGAACGTCCCTCGAAACGAGCATGCTCGGCAGAGACTGCATCCTCGATCACCGGACGTGGAACGTCCGGGAATGCTGTGCCGAGTCGATCCCGCACAGCAGCGATATGGTCGTCTTCGGTGGTAGTCATCTTTTCAAGAATCCGCTCCGACGCCGCGCAGGTCAGGCGATCTCAAGCGATCGATGCACCACAGCTCCTGATCAGGGAAGTTGATGGTGTGTCGTGGGTGGAAGACCGCGTAAGTCTGATGAGGTCCGCGATAGTTTTTTCGCCATGATCGATTCCGGTGTGCCGAACCAGAAGGCCAGCGAAGCTCACGGTGTCACGCGAGCGACCGGTTATAAATGGCGCGATGAACGAGAGGGGATCGATCGCAGGAAACCGCGCGGGTCGGTGGGTCCGGCGTTGACTTGTCAATGGACATCGGGAAGTGCCCGTATGCGGACACGAAAACTGCCCGTGGGTGGTCGATAAGAACTGCCCAGTGGCGGACACGAATCTGCCCATTCGGGTGTGCCCGCCACCGGTGGAAGGGTGGTGTGTCAGGTCAAGGGTTTGACCCCCTGACCGTGCAGTGCTTGGGCGAGGCGGACCGAGTCGCCGCTGGTTTGGCACAGGTGTGCGTGGTGGAGGAGCCGGTCGACCGTCGCAGTGGCGAGGGTTTTCGGCATCAGTTCGTCGAACCCGCTGGGATGCAGGTTCGAGGAGATCGCGACGGATTTGCGTTCGTAGGCTGCTTCGACGATCCGGTAGAGCCCTTCGGCGGCATCGGTCCCCACTGGCAACAGCCCGACGTCGTCTATGACGACGAGTTCGGCGCGGACGATTTTCGCGATCGCTTTGCCGAGAGAATCATCGGAGCGGTGCGCGCGAACGAGGACTCCGATTTGCTCAAGGGTGAACCACGCTACCGGCATCCCGGCCTGGATCACGTTCTGTCCCAACGCTTCGAGGAAGAAGGTCTTGCCTGTTCCGGCTGGTCCGCAGACGACGAGGTTCTCCCGCCGCCCGACCCATTCGAGGGTCCGCAATGCCTGTTGGGTGGGCAACGGGATCGATGATGCGTTTTCGTCCCACACCTCGAAGGTCTTCCCGGTCGGGAAGCCGGCGGCTTTGCGGCGGGAGGTCAGCATCGAACGGGCCCGGCCGGCGGACTCTTCGGTGAGCAGTGCCTTGATCACTTCGGCGGGATCCCAGCGTTGCGCCCGCGCGGTGGCGAGGACCTCGGCGGCGATGGACCGAGCGTGCGGGAGCCGCAGTTGACGCATCAGCGCTTCGACGTCGGCGGGTAATTCTGCAGTGGCGGTGTTCATGCCCGGCTCCCGTTCGTGGTGCCGGTGTCGTCTCGCCCGGCGGCGGTGTCGCCGATGATGTTGCTGCCGATGGTGTTGCTGCCGAACAGATCCCATCCGCTGGTGCCTTGCGCGAGGGAAGTGGATTCGGATGCGCCCCGGCGGGTGAGGTCCATCCCTTTGGTGGCGAGGATGGAGTCGAGGTCCCCGGTGGCGAAGCGGCCGTGCACGGCCGCATGCCCGAGCGCCCAGTCGACATCTGCTCGGCCGCCGAGCCGGGCGAGGTCGACGGCGTGGGACATTTTCTGGAAGATCCGTTCGGTGCCGACTGCGGCTGCTTCTTTGAGCCACGTCGCGGCGCCTTCGCCGATCGCGAGGAATGCCTGCTCGGAGGCAGTGCGTGCACGGACGCTGTAGTCACCGGGAATCTTTGGGTGGTGGCCGGGGAAGTGCGCGTCGTCGATGGCGGGAGTTCCCGGGGTGGTGCGTCGATGCCTGGCTACTTCGATCGGACCCCCGTCGTCGAGTGCGCAGATGATGACCTCATCGGTACCGTCGTGCAACCGCACCCACACGCTCTGACCCAATAGTGTTGAGGGAATCGAGTATTGGCAGTGATCGAAGGTGACCATCGGGGTGTTGTCCGGCACTCTGCGGGTGACACCGAGGACCGCGGTATGCGGGAGGTCGGGGACGGCGTGCAGGCGCGGGCGTTCTTCGGCGAGCATCTCGTTCGGGACGCGGCGGGTGGTGCGGTGCACGCGGGCGTTGACCTCGGTCATGAACGCAGTACAGGCGACGTCGACGTCGGCGAAGGTGGCGTACTGCGGGAGCAGGTTCGTCTCGGTGGGGACGATGTCTGCTTTGGCGAGTTTGACGGCGTTTTCCACCCCACCTTTCGATGCCGGGTCCGCGGGTTGGCAGGTCAGCACCGTGATGCCGTAGTACCGCCCGAACGTCACTACCTGTCGGTTGCGGACCGGGACGCCCGCGACGTGGCCGGTGGTGACGGTCTTCTCGTTGTCGGTGAGCAGGTAGGTCGGGGCACCGCCGAGGATCCGGAACACCCGGTCCAAGCCGGCGAAGACACTGCCTGCGGTCCGGTCTCGCAGTGGGACCACGATGCGGTAGCGGCACCATGCGAGCCAGGCGACGAGGAGCACGATCTTGCGCCCATCGACGCTCGGCCCGTCGCCGAAGTCGTATTGCAGCCACAACCCTGGTTCGGTGATCCACGGCCGGTGCACTCTCGTATTACCCAGCCGCCATTGATCTTTGACTTCGGTGAGTGCGCGGCGGGTGGTGCGGTCGGTGCCGGCGTAGCCCATAGCGGTCAGGCGTTCGTGGGCTTTGTCGCCGCGGATCTTGCCCTTCGATTTCGAGACCCACTCTTCGAGAAGTTCCAGCCAGTCGTCGATGATCTTCGCGCGTCGTGTTGCTGGTGGCAGGCCCGCGTCGCGGTCTTCGACGGCCTTCTTGACAGTGTGGTGGGAGCAGCCGCAGAGTTCGGCGGCGGCACGAAACGATCCGGTCAGGTCGTAGGCATTGAGCATGTCCATGAGTTCTCCGTCAGACTTCACAGTGGTCTCTCCTGCGGTGGATTCGCGATACGGACTAGGAGACTGCTGAACAATCCGATGGCCGATCCACGTCGCGTCGACCCGCGTTTAGGTGTTTGACCTGCGATAATGTTGGTATGCAGGGAAATTCGGAGTCGCAGGGCGACCTGTGGGACGTCTCA
>NZ_JABFAO010000051.1 GCF_017168235.1 Rhodococcus sp. KRD197 | reverse complement strand
CCCGAAGACACCGCCACCGCCCCAGACCGCAACTCCACCTGTGCATCCAACAACTCCGACACAGTCCCGATCCCCACACCAACCCGACGAGCAGCGCCCCATCGCAGCAACCGTCGATGCTCCACACCACCCACCAACACCACATCACCCACCACAACACCCGGGTCCGAAGTGACCGCATCGAGAACTCGGACCAACCATTCGGCCATCGCGTTCGCAGTGGATTCGTCGAACAGGTCCCGCGCATACGTCACGGTGACGGCATATCCGGCAGCGTGTCCGGCAGCGTCACGGTGTTCGACGACGGTGAACTGCAGGTCCATCTTCGAGGTGGTGACGTCGAAGTCGACCGCGGAGACAGTGAGAGCGGGCAGTTCGAATGCAGTGCGTTCGACATTCTGGAATGCGAGCAGAACCTGGACGAGCGGGTGGCGACCCCGGGACCGAGGTGGGTCGATGACCTCGACTATCCGCTCGAACGGCACATCGGCGTGACCGAAAGCGGCGAGGTCGATGTGCGCGGTCTCGCGCAGCAGCGCGTCGAACGAACTCGACAGGTCCACCGGTGTACGCAGCACCAAGGTGTTGACGAACATTCCGACGAGATCGTCGAGTGCCGCGTCGCCTCGACCGGCCGTGGGGGTACCCACTGCGATATCGGTATTGCCGGTTGCTCGCGCCAACACAACGGCCAACGCTGTGTGCACCACCATGAACGGCGTCGCCTGCCGCGCACGGGCTACCTGCGCGATCCGGTCGTGGATCACCGAACCGATCTCGACAGTGACGGATCCACCGGCCCCCGACCCGCTGAGCGGTCGTGGCCGATCGCTCGGCAGATCGAGTTGATCGGGTAGGCCGGCGAGCGTCTCGGACCAGTACTTCTCCTGCTTTGCCGCGGGGGACGTCGGGTCCTCGGGCGAGCCCAATACCTCCTGTTGCCACAGCGTGTAGTCGGCGTACTGGACCGGCAGCGGCGCCCACGGTGGTGCTGTGCCCTCCGCGCGTGCCGAGTACGCGACCATCACGTCACGGGCCAGTGGTGTCATCGAGAATCCGTCGGCGGCAATGTGGTGCGTCACCAGCACGAGGATGTGTTCGTCGTTGCCGAGCCGAAAGAGCCTCACGCGGAGTGGAACCGCGGACTGCAGGTCGAAGGGGGCGTCGATCGTGGCAGCTATGTGCTCCGAGACCGTGCTCGCAGCTACCTCACGAGGACTCGTGTCGATCTCGATCTGGTCGGTGGTGTGAATCCGCTGGCTACCTACTCCGTCGGTGTCGGGGTACGAGGTCCGCAGAACCTCGTGTCGCGCGATGACGTCGCGCACCGCGCTACGAAGTGCGTCCAGATCGAGACTGCCGGACAACCGCACCACAACCGGGATGTTGTCGATGGCCGACTCCGGCTCCAGCCGGTTCAGGAACCACATCCGTCGCTGCGCGTGGGAGAGCGGGATGGGTTCGGGTCTCTGCCGCGCCGTCAGCGGTACACCGGAACCACTGCCGGCATGTTCCTCGACCCTGGCGGCGAGGGCCGAGACCGTGGGGGCGTCGAAAAGGGCTCTGACCGGCACCTGCGTATCCAGCGCGACGCTCAGACGGGCCACTACCTGCGTCGCGAGCAGAGAATTGCCACCCAGCGCGAAAAAGTCGTCGTCGGCGCCTACCCTTGTCGCACCCAGAACATCGGCGAGAACTGCCGCGACCGTTTCCTCGACAAGCGTGGTCGGGGCTCTGAACACTTCGGCCTGAAATACGGGTTCCGGCAGCGCAGCGCGGTCGATCTTTCCGTTCACGGTGCGAGGCAGGACCGGGAGCACCATGATCACGGACGGCACCATGTAGGACGGTAGCGCATACTGGAGGGCAGCAGAGATCGACTGTGGGGCAACAGCTCCGACGACATATCCGATCAGACGACTGCCGAGATCCGGGTGTGCACGATCGACCACAACACAGTCGCGGACGCCGGAGAGCACGCGTAGAGCTGCTTCGATATCGCCTGGTTCGATACGGAATCCGCGTACCTTCACCTGCAGATCCGAGCGCCCGACGTACTCGAGCACTCCGTCACCGATCCACCGGACGAGATCTCCGGTTCGGTAGAGCCGAGATCCACCGCGCCCGAACGGGTTGGCGACGAAACGCTCGGCCGTGAGTTCCGGCCGGCCTCGATAACCACGGGCGAGTTGGACGCCGCTGACGTACAGCTCGCCGACAACGCCGTCGGATACCGGGTTGAGCCGACCGTCGAGAACGAACACCTGGGTGTTCCATTCCGGCAGGCCGATGGGAATCGAGGGGACCGATTCACCGGTGACTTCATGTGCGGTCACCGACACTGTCGCCTCGGTCGGGCCGTAGAGGTTGTGCAGAGCCAGGCCCGGGTGCTGCGCCGTCGCTTCTGCCGCCACTCGAGGCGGGAAGGCCTCGCCTATGACGAGTGCGCGCTTCAGGCTGTGTGGCAGGCCGACTCGAGTATCGGCAACGAGCGCCGCCAACATGGACGGGACGACGAACAGCGTTGTGACATCGTGCTGTCGCAGCAGCCGACGAAGATGCTCGGGTTCGCCGTGACGCTCGGGGTCGGCTAGTACGAGGCGTCCCCCTGCGGTGAGCAAGGACCACACGGGCCACACCGACAGGTCGAAGGTCACCGGGGTCTCGAGCACTGCCGCATCCGTGGCGTCGAGACCGTATTCGCGATGCAACCAGGCGATCTGATTGATCACCGACCGGTGTTCGATTGCAACACCTTTGGGCACTCCGGTGGAACCCGAGGTGAAGATCACGTAAGCGGTGTTGCCGGGCCGAAGCGGCGCGGTTCTCTCTTCGTCGGCGATTCTCTCGCCGCTGTATCCGGCGAGGTCGACACTGTCGATCAGGATCGTCCGGCAAGACAGAGTGCTCGGCCGGTCGAGTGCGGTGGAGGTGATGACGGCCGCGGGGAGGGCCGTGTTCATCACGTGATCGATCCGTGCCGCGGGTTGATTCGAGTCGATGGGGACGTACGCTGCACCGGATTTGACCACGGCATAGATGGCAACCAGCAGTTCGGCGGATCGAGGGAGAGCGATCGCGACCGAGGACTCCGGGCCGATCCCCAGTGAAATCAGGTGTCGGCCGAGCCTGTTGACTCGGGTGTCGAATTGCTCGTAGGTCCAGGTGTCGGTTCCGTCGACGAGCGCCGTTGTGCCCGGCGCCGCAGCCACTGCGGCGTCGAACATCGATACCAGGGTCGCCTCGGTGTCGACCCAATGCGACGTAGCATTCCTGGTCTCGAGAACGGTGCGTCGTTCGAGGTCGTCGAGCAGGTCGATATCGCCGATGACCACCGACGGATCTTGGGTGATCGCGGTGAGTACACGCTTCAATAGTTCGACCGTCCGCACTGCAGTCTTGCGGTCGAACAGAGCCGAGGCGTATGTCAGCACTGCGTTCATGCCCGCTTCGGTGCCGTCCCGGTAGTTGTCGGTTACCACGAGGTGCAGGTCGAACTTCGAGATACTGGCGTCGGCTTCGATGCCGGTCACCACGAGTCCGGGGAGTTCGAGTTGAGCAACCGCCAGGTTCTGGAACGAGAACGCGACCTGGAACAGTGGATGGCGCGCCATCGAGCGAGCTGGATCGAGGGCCTCCACCAGGGCCTCGAAGGGGACGTCCGCGTGATCGAGCGCTTCGAGATCGGTATCGCGGACGGAGCGAAGCAATTCCTCGAAGCTGCTCTCCCCGCGAATTTCGGTGCGCAACACGAGGGTGTTGGCGAACATACCGATGAGGTCGTCGAGCTGCGACTGACCTCGACCTGCGATGGGTGAACCGATTGCGATATCGGTGCGCTGGGACAGTCTGGACAGCGTGAGCGCCCACGCAGCGTGCACGACCATGAACAGTGAGGCGTTGCCTTCGCGGGCGATCCGCCGAAGTCCTCGGTGCAATTCGGCACCCAGTTCGAAGGCGACCTCGCCGCCTGCGAGTGACTGCATCGCTGGACGTGGTCGGTCGAACGGCAGATCCAGCTGATCCGGCAACCCTGCCAACTCGTTCTGCCAGTATCGCGTCTGAATTCCTGCACGCGAGTCCGGGTCGCCTGCGCTTCCCAACGTTTCCCGTTGCCACAATGTGTAGTCGGCGTACTGAACCTCGAGAGGGGCCCAGTCCGGCGCGCTCCCGTTGAGCCGTGCGGCGTACGCCGACATGACATCACGCGTCAACGGTGCCACCGAGGAACCATCCGCGGAAATATGGTGGATCACCACCACCAACACATGTTCCGTCGGCGAAATCTCGTACAGGAAGACTCTGATCGGCACCTCGGACGTGACATCGAAGGTTGCCTGCATGCCGGCCGATACGAGTGCCACCAGTTCGTCTTCGGCAGCAGGAAGCACCTCCATTCCAACTGCGGCCTCGTGCGCTGCCAACACCACCTGGTGCGGGCCGTGCTCGTCGGCCGGGTAGATGGTTCGGAGGGCCTCGTGGCGTGCAACCACATCGGACACCGCTGCGGCGAGCGCGCTCGTCTCTAGTGAGCCGGACAGCCGAACAGCGACAGGAATGTTGTATGCCGACGAATCCGGGTCGAAACGATTCAGGAACCACATCCGTTGCTGCGCAAGCGAGAGAGGTATGCGATCGGGCCGCTCACGCGCACGCAGTTCGGTATCCGTCCGCGCATCAGGTAATGCAGGGGGAAGCGCATCGATGGCGGCCGCGAGGGAAGACACCGTCGGCTCGTCGAACAACAACCGTGCCGGCACATGACGATGCAGAAGACCACCGACCCTGGCCGCGACCTGGGTGCCTATCAGCGAGTTGCCGCCCAGATCGAAGAAATCGTCGTCGGCACCGACGTTTTCGCGGTGAAGCACGTCCGCAAAGATGCCGGCAACTGCCACTTCCGTCGGAGTCGATGGCACGCGGTATTCCCGTGACCGAAAGACGGGTTCCGGAAGTGCGGATCGATCGACCTTGCCTGCCCCGGTGAGCGGCAGGCGGTCGATGACCATGACGCTGGCCGGCAGCATGTGTCGCGGCAGCGATCGCCGCAGCCACTCTGTCAGGAGCGCACCGTCTATGTCGCCGCCAGCGGAGGGCAGGACGTACGACACGAGCGAGGTGTCACCGCCTGAACTTTCGCCGACCGATTCGACTCCGATCGTGACGGCGAACGAGACGTCCGGGTGGGTCGCCAGAACAGCATCGATCTCGCCCAGCTCGATACGGTGACCACGAACCTTCACCTGAAAGTCGTTGCGACCGATGTACTCCAGGACCCCTGCGCTGTCGACCCGAACGAGATCTCCGGTGCGATACATCCGCCCGCCATCGGAGGAGAAGCAGTCTGCGACGAACCTCTCGGATGTCAGCGCACAGCGTCCGTGATACCCCCGCGCGATGCCGGACCCAGCGATGTACAGCTCCCCTGCCACCCCAGGCGGCACGACCGACAGCCGCGAGTCGAGTACGTACGCTTTCGTCCCGTCGACCGGGCTACCGATCGTCGGAGTCTCGCCGACACCGATCGGAGCTGACAGTGTGGACACGATCGTCGCCTCGGTCGGTCCGTAGGCGTTGAACACAGCTCGGCCCGGTGCCCACCTGGCGATCAGGTCTGCGCCGAACGCCTCGCCTCCCACCACGAGGGCCTGCAGGTCGTCCAGGCCACCACCATCGATCGATGCGAGGGCTGCCGGTGTGGCGAATGCGTGGGTGACGCGCTGCTCACGAAGCAGCTGCTTCAATTCGGCGCCACCATAGTTGTCCGTGGGGGCGATGATCATCGTGGCGCTCGCGCCGAAGGCCATCAGATAGTCCAACACCGACGCGTCGAAGCTGGGCGAGGTGAAGTGCAACGTGCGCGAGCCGGCCCCGAGTCCGATCGCACGAACCAGATGAGCACTCAGAGAGGCGATAGCCGTGTGCGTCACGACCACACCCTTGGGTGTTCCGGTCGATCCGGAGGTGTAGATCATGTAGGCCGGGTTCGACGCCCGCAGTACCGCTGTCCGCTCGGCGACGGAAACGGGTTCGGACGAAAGCTCGTCGGTGCGAGCCAGCACTTCGGGGTCGTCCATCGATGTCCAAGCGCACGAGCTCGGCAGGCGGTCTCGTTTGCCCGACGACGTCAGGCCGCGAGTCGCACCGGAATCGTCGAGCATGTGCGCAATGCGAGCGGCCGGGTAGGACGGATCGATCGGGAGGAACGCGGCCCCGGCTTTGGCCACCGCCCAGATCGCGACGACCGATTCCACGGACCGGGCCAACGCCACCGCAACGACCGATTCCGGACCCGCGCCGTCTTCGATGAGCAACCTGGCCAATGCCGAGGACCGCGCATCGAGGTCGGCATACGTGATCGACCGATCACCGTCGACGATCGCTGTTGCGCCGGGATCGCGTTCGACCGCAGCCGCCAGCACACTCGGCAGCAATGCGATCCGAGCGCGCTCACTCCGGCGACGGGGACTTCGTGCGGCCCGTTCGCGACGCGCCGGTCCAGAAGACGACTGGGAACCGGGCCGTGAAGTCATTGCGAAGAGCCCTTCGAGCGCGTCCATGGTTCGAGGCCGGCCGCCGCGAAATCACGCTCCACGACACCGCCGACACGGCGTTGACAGACGGCGACCGAGCGCAACGACTCATTAGAACATGCCCAGCGGTATTCTCAGCCGACTCCGCGTATCGCATGGTCAGGCCTGACGTTCTCGGTCCCAAGTGGCTGCGACGGATGCGATGACCGCAAGCGCGTCCGGCGATGCCATCGACCAGTGCGTGGCATCCACGACGTGGTTGTCCACCGTTCCCGCTACGAATGCGTCCCATCCCGTGGCACCGACCGCGCCCGAGGTGTCATCGAGTCCAGCCGTGAAGTACAGCAGGTCGCCCGCGAACTGGGCCGGCTCGTAACGTTCGATCAGACCTGGGGCGCGGCCGGCCTCGGCGACGACCTGCTCGATTCGCCCCGACGAGACATCCGCCAGCGGGGACGGCAACACCGAGAGGACCTTGGCTATCGACTCGGTCGACACGTCGGCGGTGTCATCGACAGAGTCGGGCAGCAGACCACCGAACAGGTCCGACAGGGTCATCGGAGCTGCGTTCGTGGCTGTCTCCCCGTTCTTCCCGGGAAGGTGACTGTCCATCATCGCCAGCATCGTCACTGTGCTCCCCATCTGCTGCAACTGCACCGCGATGGAATGCGCCAACACGCCGCCGAGGGACCAGCCAAGTAGTTCGTACGGCCCCTCGGGCTGCACACGTCGGATTTCGTGAACGTACCTCTGTGCCCACGCCTCGATCGACGACGGTGACCAGTCGTCCTCGGTGAAGACCGGCGATTGCAGTGCCGTGATCCCACGATCCGGATCCACCACATTCGCAAGACCTGCGAACGACCAGGAGACTCCCACGATGGGATGTATGCACCAGAGCCGCGGTCCATCGCGCGGCTCGCGAATGCGCAGCACGACATCCAGAGCTGCGTCTGCGCCACCGGCCGCGACTGGCCCGGCCTCGATACGACGGGCCAAGTCGCTGACGGTGGCGTCGGAGAACAACCACAGCAGCGGAACCGAGAAGCCCGCCAGCTCGGACAGCCGTGCGACCACTTGGGTAGCGATCAGTGAATTGCCGCCCAGGTCGAAGAAGTCGTCGTCGAGCCCGACCTGATCGAGGCCCAGCACATCCGCCACAACGCCGGCCACCATCTTTTCGGCCGCGGTCGTCGGCGCGCGAAAGACCTTCGCCTCGAACTCCGGGTCCGGCAACGCCCGCCGATCGAGCTTGCCGTTCACCGTCAACGGCAACGCATCCAACACCACGAATGCGGCAGGAACCATGTACGACGGAAGCCGTTTCGCAACAACATCCTTCAACCGATCAGCCCCAGCACCGTCTGCGACGACATAGGCCACCAGACGATCACCCAACCGCTCGTCACTACGGGCAATCACCACCGCATCACGCACACCCTCGACCGCACCGAGCACCGCCTCGATCTCACCGAGCTCGATCCGGAACCCCCGCACCTTCACCTGGAAATCCGCACGCCCCACATACTCGAGCACACCATCACCGGCCCACCGCACCAGATCACCGGTGCGATACAACCGCTCACCCCTACCGAACGGATCGGCAACGAAACGATCCGACGTCAAATCCACCCGGCCGTGATACCCCCGCGCCAACTGCACACCCGCCAGATACAACTCACCCACCACACCCTCGGGCACCGGACGAAGACGCGCATCGAGCACATACACACGGCAATTCCACTCCGGCCGACCGATCGGAACCGTCGATCCCACCGGCAACTCGACCCGGGTCGAGGTCACCGACACAGCAGCCTCGGTAGGGCCGTACACATTGTCCAACCGCACATCACTGCCCTGCAGCACCGACTCCGCAGTCGACGCCGGCAACGCCTCACCGATCGCCAGCACCCGGCGCACACTCCCCGGCAGCGACCCACCCGACGCACTCACGAGCGCACCCAGCACCGACGGCACCACATGCAACGTCGTCACCGATTCGCGCTCGATGACCTCGACCAGATACGCGGGATCGCGGTGCCCCTCGGCCGCCGCAATCACCAGACGCCCACCGGTAGTGGCCCACGACCACAACTCCCACACCGACAAATCGAACGTCGCAGCCGTCTTGAGCAACGACACATCCGAGCTGTCGAGACCATATTCAGAGCGTTTCCACTCGAGCTGGTTCACCACCGCCCGATGCGAGACGCTCACGCCCTTCGGGCGACCCGTCGACCCGGAGGTGAAGATCACGTAGGCAGCGTTGTCCGGACGCAGCAGCCCGACCCGATCGGAATCCGACAACGCAGCGCTCGAATACGACGCCAGGTCCAGCGCCTCGACATCGACCACGTGCGCCCCGGTCTCGGGTAGATCCACACTCGAGTCACGACCGTCGATCAACACCACAACCGGCTGCGCCGACTCGAGAATGTAGCCGGTCCGCTCTGCAGGCTGATCAGGATCGACCGGCACGTACGCACCACCGGCCATGACGACCGCGTACATCGCAGTCACCATCGACTCCGAACGCCGCATCGCTACGGCCACCAGAGATTCCGGACCCACCCCCAACGAAACCAGATGCCGGGCAAGCCGATTCACACGAGACCCGAACTCGGCGTACGTCCACGAATCCGACCCGAACGTCAACGCAACGGCCTGCGGCGACGCCACGACGGAGGCGTAGAACAACGACACCAACGTCGACGCGGTATCCACCGCTCGCTCGGTCTCGTTCCACGACCGGACGACACGCTCCCGCTCGCCCTCATCCATGATCTCGACATCCCCGACAGCAAGCCCCGGATCATCGGCCACCGCACCGACAAACGCAACCAACCGGTCCACGATCTTGCGCGCCGAAGACTCGTCGAACAACGCGCGGGAGTATTTCAGCGTCCCGCCGATGCCCGTGGGGTCACCGTTGTCGTCGTACTGATCCGAGACGATCAGATGGAGATCGAACTGCGCCACCTCGGCGTCGGCGTCGACGGCGGAGACAGCGAGACCGGGCAGTTCGAACTCGAACGTGTCGAGATTCTGAAACGACAATCCCACCTGGAACAGGGGGTGACGGGCGGTGGACCGAGCGGGATTGAGCACCTCCACCAGACGCTCGAACGGCACATCTGCGTGGGCGAGGGCACGCACGTCGGCCTCACGTACCTCAGCTACCAACTCCTGGTAACTCGCCGCTGGATCGACTTCGGTGCGGAAAACGAGCGTATTGGCGAACATGCCGATCAGATCGTCCAGCGCTGCTTCACCGCGGCCCGCGATGGGCGAACCCACCGCGACGTCGGAAGATCCGGACAACCGAGCCAACACCGCCGCCCACGCCGCATGCACAGCCATGAACAGCGTCGCGTTCTTCGCGCGCGCCAGGGACGCGAGCGCAGCCTGCACGTCGGCGTCGATGCTGAAGTCGACCCTGCCTCCGTCGAAGGACTGAATCGCTGGACGCGGCCGGTCGGTGGGCAGAGCGATCTGATCGGGCAACCCCGCCAACTCGGACTTCCAGAACGACAATTGCTGATAAGCAACGGAACTGGGGTCGTCCTCGCGTCCGAGGACTCGACGCTGCCAGAGCGCGAAATCGGCGTACTGAACCTCGAGCGGTGACCACTGCGGCGCGGCGCCTGCGACTCTCGCCGAGTAGGCAACCATGAGATCTCGCGTCAGCGGTGCCATCGATCCGCCATCGGCCGAGATGTGCTGCACCACGAAGGCCAGCACGTAATCCGACTCCGAGAGCCGGTACAACCGAACCCTTATAGGCACTTCGGTGGTGACATCGAACGACGTGTTCGCCAGCGCACTCACCTCGGCGACGATCCGGTCTTCGGTCACGTCGACCACCTCGACGTCGGCAACGTTCTCGGAGGAGAGGATGCGCTGGATCGGGCCCTCGCCGTCGAGCGGATACACCGTTCGCAGAGGTTCGTGGCGTGCGACCACGTCGCCTACAGCGGCTCGCAGCGCAGCGACGTCCAGACCGCCGGACAACCGGATCGCCACCGGAATGTTGTACGCGGCCGACTCCATGTCGAAGCGGTTGAGGAACCACATGCGCTGCTGTGCCAGCGACAACGGGATCCTGGCGGGTCGCGGATCGTCGCCGAGAACGATGCGTCGCTGTCCACCGACCTTCTTTGCTGCCGCCGCGGCCAGTCCACCGACAGTCGAATCCTCGAACACCTCGCGTGCTCCGAAATTGACGTCCAGCGATGCCCCTATCCGAGCGGCCAGACGCGTCGCCGAGAGCGAATTGCCGCCCAGCTCGAAGAAGTCGTCGTCCAGGCCGACCTTCTCGACGCCGAGGATCTCGGTGAACACCGAAGCGACCGCGATATCGGCCTCGCTCTCGGGCGCGCGGTATTCGCGCGCCGCGAACACCGGTGCCGGTAGCCGATCTCGATCGAGCTTGCCCGCGGGTGTGAGCGGAATATCGTCGATGATCATGATCGACGAAGGGATCATGTGCTTGGGCAGCGTCGCGCCGACGAACGACACCAGTTCCGCGGCATCCACCGAATCTCCGAATACCGGTCGCACGTACGCCACCAAGGACATGTCCTGGCCGGCTGCAGGTTGACCGACGGCGGGTTGGTTGGCTGCCGGGTGGCCGACGGTGACGGCGAACTGCACAGACGGATGTGCCGCGAGCGCGGTGTCGATCTCGCCTAGTTCGATGCGGAATCCACGAACCTTGACCTGGAAGTCGTTGCGGGCGACGAACTGCAGAGCGCCCGCCGAGTTCCGGCGAACGATGTCACCCGTTCGGTACATTCTGGCGGGTGTGTCGGCGGCGAACGGGTCGGCCACGAACCGGTCCGATGTCAGAGCCGGATTGGAACGGTATCCCCGGGCGATTCCGTGACCGGCGAGATACAGCTCGCCGGCGACACCCCCCGGCACCGGACGCAACCGTCCGTCCAGGATGTGAGCCGTCGTCCCGGAAATGGCATCGCCGATCGAGATCGGATCCCCGGGAGAGAGCACACCAGAAATATTGCTGACGACCGTCGATTCGGTGGGACCGTACGCGTTGAAGAATCGGCGGTCGCGGCCCCAGGTGTCGAGCAGTTCGGGTGGGCAGGCCTCACCGCCGACCACTACTACGGCGAGAGCGTCCAGTCCGGCTGGAGCCACCGAGGCCAAGGCGGCCGGAGTGACGAAGGCGTGGGTGATCGACTCACGCCGCAGGAACTCGGCCAGTTCGTCACCGCCGTAGATGTCGGTCGGCGCAATGACCATCGTCGAACCCGCAACAACGGCGAGCAACAACTCCAGAATCGACGCGTCGAAACTCGGAGACGCGAAAGCCAACGTGCGCGAGGATGATGTCGGACCGTAGCGGTCCAGTTGCTCGGCGGCCAGGTCGGCCAAGCCTGTGTGGGTGACGACAACCCCCTTGGGCCGTCCGGTCGAGCCCGATGTGTAGATGATGTACGCCGGGTTCTCGGCCCGCAGAGGTCGCACTCGGTCGTAGACCGAGATCTTCTCGTCCGACTCGGCAGCGATAGCGGCCTCGAAATCCGCCTCGCCGAGAATCGACCAGGAACACGTGTCGGGCAGGCCGCCGCGATGGGCCGAGGTGGTCAGACCGTTTCTCGCACCGGAGTCCGAGAGCATGTGCTGGACGCGATCGACGGGATACGTGGGGTCCACCGGCACGAATGCCGCGCCGGTTTTCGTGATCGACCACAGCGCGAGAACGGACTCCATCGATCGCGTGATCCCCACCGCAACGACGTCTTCCGGTCCGATTCCTCGTCCGATGAGCACCCGCGCGATCCTCGACGATCGACTGTCGAGCTCGGCGTACGAGAGCGCTCGGCCGTCGAACGAGACCGCGTCCCTGTCCGGATCGATTTCGACTGCCGCACCGAGAATCTGGGGCAGCAGAGCAGTGGCGCGCCTACGCCGAGGACGGCGGGGACGCGCTCGTCGGGCGCCCCCGTCTTCGCGGCCTTCGGTCGTTCGATCGCCGCTCATGCGACTCGATCCATGTGGTGCATGCCTGTATTGTCTCCCGCGTCGTTTTCCGCAGTGTCATTTTCTGCACTGTCCAGGCGTACCTCGCTGCGCTCCCGCGTCATCGGGTCTCGCCGCCCTGCCCGAGAGCACCTTCGTTCGCCAGCACCGAGACCCCGTCAATCTCCAATTGCAGTTCGCCGCCGTCCATTTCGGTGACGACGACTGCGATCAGATCGTCGAATTGTTCAGGGGCCAACGCCTCGGCCACAGCAGTCGGCACGAATGCGTGGGTGACCCATTCGTCGAGCAGGGTCCCGAGTAGTTCGCCCTGTTCGTCCCGAGTCGGCACCACCCACACGGCCCCTGCCACCATCGCGCCGAGGAGCGCAGTGATCTGCCATACCTCACCTGCGGCAGGTTCGGCCGTGAGGCGGGACTCGAATGTCACGTCGAGACGACGGCCGGAGTCGATCAGATCCGCCACGAGCTTCGCCTGCGTGTGCTCGACCACGCTGTGGTCGTCGAGGACCACCACAGCCGCGTCATCGATTCCGAGCAACCGCGTTCGCGACGAGTACGCGATGGGCCGCGGTGAACCGGAACCGAGTGCGTCGACCGTCGCTGGGTCGTCGAGCGCGATCGTTTCGGTACCGGTACCTGTACTCCCGACGACCGCGCCGGCACCCGAGATTCGAATGCGGTCGGCCAGTGAGGTCGACTTGTCGGCGACGACGATCGCGGCCCCGGAAAGCAGCACGGCGAGCACGGCCACAGCCCAGTCGACGGACGGTTCGAGGTCGACGACCACACGATCACCGGGTCCGATTCCTCGGGCGATCAGCAACCGTGCAAGACGAGACGAGCGTCCCTCGAGGTCCAGGTACGTCACCTCCTCACCGTCGTGAGCAATTGCGGGCGCCTCGGGATCGAGTTCGACGACCGCACCGAACACCTGCGGCACCGATCTGTCCGGCACCGGCGTCAGGGCGCCGGAGCTGCCGTTCGACGATCCACCGGACTCACTTCGTGCCCGTTCGCTCGCGGACATGATGTCGACATCGCCGACGACGACGTACGGCTCTTCGGCGACGGCCCGCAGGATACGCGTGAACCTGTCGGCAAAGGAACGTGCGGTGTCCTCGTCGAACAGATCGGTCGCGTACAGCAACGACCCGAACAGCCCTGCCGCAGAGCCTTCTTCACTCGTGCGCGGTTCGATCGTGAACTGAAGATCGAACTTCGCGGCGAGCTCTCCGGTGTCGAGCCCCTCGACCGTCAATCCCGGGAGATCCAATTTGACCCGTTCGAGGTTCTGGAAGGACAGCGCAACCTGGAAGATGGGATGGCGCCCCTGCGACCGGCTGGGCACGACGGCGTCGACGATGCTCTCGAACGGAACGTCCGCGTTGCCGAACGCACCGAGATCTGCGGTGCGTACGTCATCGACCAAACCGGAGAACGTCCCACCCAACTCGACCCGAGTCCGAAGGGGAAGTGTGTTGACGAACATCCCGACCACATCGTCGAGTTCGGCGGCCCCCCTGCCCGCGATGGGCGTGCCCACGACGATGTCGCTGCTGCCGCTGAGGCGTCCGAGCAACATGGCCAACGCGGCGTGAACCAGCATGAACAGCGAGGTACCTCGCTCACGCGAGAACGCGACCAACTTGGCGTGAGATTCGGGATCCAATTCGAAATCGACCGATCGGCCCTGCATCGACTGTGTTGGCGGACGAGGACGATCGGTCGGGAGATCGACGGCGTCAGGAATGCCTGCCAGTGTCTCAGACCAATACTCGAGCTGTTGTGCGGCCACCGACCCTGGTTGGTCGGTCGACCCGACGACACGGTGTTGCCAGAGCGCGAAATCCGCGTACTGGACCGGTAGGTCCGCCCATTCGGGTGCAGTGCCCGAATGCCGTGCCGCGTAGGCGATCATCACGTCCCGCGCCAGAGGCGGGATGGATGCGCCGTCGGCGGAGATGTGGTGAATCACGAGGGCGAGCACGTGATCCGTCGGCGTCAGCCGGACGAGGGACACCCGAACCGGTACCGCTGCCGCGACGTCGAAGCCTCCGAGCACCACCTCTGCGATTGCTCGGCGCACATCGGTCTCGGCTTCGGCCGACTCGGGTGTCAGATCGAACGACACTTCTTCGGGCGAGAGAATTCGCTGCTGCGGGCCATCCTCGTCGGAAGGGTAGATCGTGCGCAGCGATTCGTGTCGGGCGACGACATCGGACACAGCCGCCTGCAGCGCCGCGATATCGAGTTCACCGGTCAGCCGCACCGCCAACGGGATGTTGTAGGCGCCCGACTCCGGGTCGAGGTGGTTGAGCACCCACATGCGCTGCTGGGCGAGCGACAGCGGGATCCGGTCGGGACGCGTCTCGGTGACCAACGCCGGTCGACCACCGGTACCGGCAAGTGCGGCAACAGCGTTCGCGAAAGTCTCGACTGTGGTCGCGTCGAACAGGGCACGCACAGGCACCGATGCGTCCAGGGCGGCACCGATGCGTGAGACGACCTGCGTGGCAATCAGCGAATTACCACCAAGAGCGAAGAAATCATCATCCAACCCCACACCCGAAACCCCGAGAACATCAGCAAACACCCCCGCCACCACACACTCCACCTCCGACACCGGCTCACGGAACTCCCGCACCACAAACACCGGATCCGGCAACGCCCGACGATCCAACTTCCCCGCCGCACTCAACGGAAAACCATCCAACACCACAAACGCCGACGGAACCATATACCCCGGAAGCACCCCCGCAACCGACAACTCCAACACCCCGACATCCACCGAGAATCCAGCGGACGGCACAACATACGCCACCAACTGATCATGACGAACCAGCACCACCGCCTGCGCAACCACACTCTCAGCCAACAACGCCGACTCGATCTCACCCAACTCGATCCGCAACCCACGCAACTTCACCTGAAAATCCGAACGACCGACATACTCCAACTCACCCTCAGCCGACCACCGAACCACATCACCCGTCCGATACAACCGACCACCACCAGCAGAATCGAACGGATCCGCCACAAAACGATCCGCCGTCAACTCCGCACGACCGTGATACC
>NZ_JABFAO010000050.1 GCF_017168235.1 Rhodococcus sp. KRD197 | reverse complement strand
ATCGATCTCACCGAGCTCGATACGGAAACCGCGCACCTTCACCTGGAAGTCACTACGACCGACGTACTCGAGCGCACCGGAGCTGTTCCAGCGCACCACATCACCGGTGCGATACATCCGCTCACCAGCACCGAACGGCGCCGCAACGAAACGCTCCGCCGTCAAACCCAACCGATCGTGATACCCACGAGCCAAACCGGGACCCGCCAGATACAGCTCACCCGCAACACCCACCGGAACCGGACGCAAACGGGTGTCCAGCACGACCGTGGAGAAACCGCGCAGCGGTTCGCCGATGGCGATCGGGACGCCAGGCGACATGGGGGCGCTCAGCGTGGCGAACACGGTTGCCTCGGTCGGGCCGTACGCGTTGAACATCGACCGGCCGGGAGCCCAGCGATCCACCAACTCCGGACCTGATGCGTCGCCGCCAGTCACGACGACCTGCAACTCATCGAGACCCGACGGGTCCACCGAGGCCAACGCAGCCGGAGTGATGAACGCATGTGTCACCGACTGCTCCCCCAGCAGGTGCGCCAATTCTGCGCCACCGTACACATCGGTCGGCGCAATCACCAGCCTCGCCCCGCCGCAGAACGCCAACACCATCTCGAGCACCGAGGCATCGAAGCTCGTCGACGCAAACGCGAGCACACGTGCATCGGTTGTCACACCGAACCGGTCTCGCTCCTCCTCCGCGAAGTTCGCAAGCCCGCGGTGGGTGACCACAACACCCTTCGGCACACCCGTCGAACCGGACGTGTAAATCAAGTACGCCGCATCATCGAGCGACGGAACAGGCAACACAACAGAATCCAGATCAGCTGCAGCAGAAT
>NZ_JABFAO010000005.1:74519-79934 GCF_017168235.1 Rhodococcus sp. KRD197 | reverse complement strand
TGCCTTTGTGGTGTGGGGTGGGAGGGTTTTGTTTTAATGCTAGTTGAGTTTTTTTGCTAGTGATTTGGCTCTTTTGTCTATGACTGATTTGTGGTTTCGACCATTGATCGAGAGTCTTTTACGGAGAGTTTGATCCTGGCTCAGGACGAACGCTGGCGGCGTGCTTAACACATGCAAGTCGAGCGGTAAGGCCTTTCGGGGTACACGAGCGGCGAACGGGTGAGTAACACGTGGGTGATCTGCCCTGCACTCTGGGATAAGCCTGGGAAACTGGGTCTAATACCGGATATGACCTGCTCTCGCATGGGGGTGGGTGGAAAGATTTATCGGTGCAGGATGGGCCCGCGGCCTATCAGCTTGTTGGTGGGGTAATGGCCTACCAAGGCGACGACGGGTAGCCGACCTGAGAGGGTGACCGGCCACACTGGGACTGAGACACGGCCCAGACTCCTACGGGAGGCAGCAGTGGGGAATATTGCACAATGGGCGAAAGCCTGATGCAGCGACGCCGCGTGAGGGATGAAGGCCTTCGGGTTGTAAACCTCTTTCAGCAGGGACGAAGCGCAAGTGACGGTACCTGCAGAAGAAGCACCGGCTAACTACGTGCCAGCAGCCGCGGTAATACGTAGGGTGCGAGCGTTGTCCGGAATTACTGGGCGTAAAGAGTTCGTAGGCGGTTTGTCGCGTCGTTTGTGAAAACCCGGGGCTCAACTTCGGGCTTGCAGGCGATACGGGCAGACTTGAGTGTTTCAGGGGAGACTGGAATTCCTGGTGTAGCGGTGAAATGCGCAGATATCAGGAGGAACACCGGTGGCGAAGGCGGGTCTCTGGGAAACAACTGACGCTGAGGAACGAAAGCGTGGGTAGCAAACAGGATTAGATACCCTGGTAGTCCACGCCGTAAACGGTGGGCGCTAGGTGTGGGTTCCTTCCACGGAATCTGTGCCGTAGCTAACGCATTAAGCGCCCCGCCTGGGGAGTACGGCCGCAAGGCTAAAACTCAAAGGAATTGACGGGGGCCCGCACAAGCGGCGGAGCATGTGGATTAATTCGATGCAACGCGAAGAACCTTACCTGGGTTTGACATACACCGGAAAGCCGTAGAGATACGGCCCCCCTTGTGGTCGGTGTACAGGTGGTGCATGGCTGTCGTCAGCTCGTGTCGTGAGATGTTGGGTTAAGTCCCGCAACGAGCGCAACCCTTGTCTTATGTTGCCAGCGCGTTATGGCGGGGACTCGTAAGAGACTGCCGGGGTCAACTCGGAGGAAGGTGGGGACGACGTCAAGTCATCATGCCCCTTATGTCCAGGGCTTCACACATGCTACAATGGCCAGTACAGAGGGCTGCGAGACCGTGAGGTGGAGCGAATCCCTTAAAGCTGGTCTCAGTTCGGATCGGGGTCTGCAACTCGACCCCGTGAAGTCGGAGTCGCTAGTAATCGCAGATCAGCAACGCTGCGGTGAATACGTTCCCGGGCCTTGTACACACCGCCCGTCACGTCATGAAAGTCGGTAACACCCGAAGCCGGTGGCCTAACCATTTATGGGGGGAGCCGTCGAAGGTGGGATCGGCGATTGGGACGAAGTCGTAACAAGGTAGCCGTACCGGAAGGTGCGGCTGGATCACCTCCTTTCTAAGGAGCCTCTTTCGTTCACGGACCATCACACAGGTGGTGGAGGGTGAACGAACAGAAACCGTGTAGTCCTCATATGTAGGACTGCGGTGCTCACGGGTGGAACACTGACAATCAGACATCGCGTATCGGGGAGTCTTCAATGACTGTTCGGCGGTGTCTATATCGGCATACTGTTGGGTCCTGAGGGAACACGTGAGTGTTTTTTCTAGGCGAGACCATATACATGCGGGAGTTCGTATCCCTATCGCGGGGTGGTGGTGACACTGTTTCGGTCTGATGGATGCAGGATGTTCTTCTGTTTGTGTGTTGTTTGAGAATTGCACAGTGGACGCGAGCATCTTTTTTGTAAGTAGTTTAGAGCGTACGGTGGATGCCTTGGCACCAGGAGCCGATGAAGGACGTAGGAGGCTGCGATAAGCCTCGGGGAGCTGTCAACCGAGCTGTGATCCGAGGGTGTCCGAATGGGGAAACCCAGCACGAGTGATGTCGTGTTACCTGCACCTGAATATATAGGGTGTGTGGAGGGAACGTGGGGAAGTGAAACATCTCAGTACCCACAGGAAGAGAAAACAATTGTGATTCCGTGAGTAGTGGCGAGCGAAAGCGGAGGAGGCCAAACTTTGTGCGTGTGATACCCGGCAGGGGTTGCGTATGGAGGGTTGTGGGGTTCATGCATGTCGATTCTGCCGGATCGGCCGACAGTAAAAAATTGTGGTGTTAGTCGAAGTGGTCTGGAACGGCCTGTCGTAGAGGGTGAGAGTCCCGTAGACGAAAACATTGCAACTGTTGTGTGTGGGTACCCAAGTAGCAGCGGGCCCGTGAAATCTGCTGTGAATCTGTCGGGACCACCCGATAAGCCTGAATACTCCCTGGTGACCGATAGCGGACTAGTACCGTGAGGGAAAGGTGAAAAGTACCCCGGGAGGGGAGTGAAATAGTACCTGAAACCGTGCGCTTACAATCCGTCAGAGCTGGTGCACAGTTTACTGTGGCTGGTGATGGCGTGCCTTTTGAAGAATGAGCCTGCGAGTTAGTGGCATGTCGCGAGGTTAACCCGTGTGGGGTAGCCGTAGCGAAAGCGAGTCCGAATAGGGCGTATCACCGTTTGGTGTGTAGTGGCGTGTTCTAGACCCGAAGCGGAGTGATCTACCCATGGCCAGGTTGAAGCGACGGTAAGACGTCGTGGAGGACCGAACCCACTTAGGTTGAAAACTGAGGGGATGAGTTGTGGGTAGGGGTGAAAGGCCAATCAAACTCCGTGATAGCTGGTTCTCCCCGAAATGCATTTAGGTGCAGCGTCACGTGTTTCTCGTCGGAGGTAGAGCTACTGGATGGTCTAGGGGGCTTACCGGCTTACCGAAATCAGCCAAACTCCGAATGCCGATGAGTGAGAGCGTGGCAGTGAGACTGCGGGCGATAAGGTTCGTGGTCGAGAGGGAAACAGCCCAGATCGCCAGCTAAGGTCCCTAAGCGTGTACTAAGTGGAAAAGGATGTGGGGTCGCGAAGACAACCAGGAGGTTGGCTTAGAAGCAGCCACCCTTGAAAGAGTGCGTAATAGCTCACTGGTCAAGTGATCCTGCGCCGACAATGTAGCGGGGCTCAAGTACACCACCGAAGCTGCGGCATTCATACGATAGCCCGCTGTGTTCCTACGGGGATGCAGCCAGGTGTGTGGATGGGTAGGGGAGCGTCGTGCAGCCGTGGAAGCATCGGAGTGATCCAGGTGTGGAGGCTGTGCGAGTGAGAATGCAGGCATGAGTAGCGAAAGACGAGTGAGAAACTCGTCCGCCGAATGACCAAGGGTTCCTGGGCCAGGTTAATCCGCCCAGGGTGAGTCGGGACCTAAGACGAGGCCGACAGGCGTAGCCGATGGACAACGGGTTGATATTCCCGTACCCGTGTGATCGCGCCCATGGTGAATCAGTGATACTAACCGCCCTGAATCTGCGTGACTGATCTCTTTCGAGAGTGAGGCGTGTGGTGGATGCGTGGGACCTGATCTGGTAGTAGCCAAGCGATGGGGTGACGCAGGAAGGTAGCTGGGCCAGTGAGTGGTTGTACTGGTGTAAGCCTGTAGGGCGAACGGTAGGCAAATCCGCCGTTCACACAAGCCTGAGAGGTGATGCGTAGCCGATTGAGGCGAATTCAGTGATCCTATGCTGCCGAGAAAAGCCTCTAGCGAGCTGTCACACGGCCCGTACCCCAAACCGACACAGGTGGTCAGGTAGAGAATACTAAGGCGATCGAGATAACTATGGTTAAGGAACTCGGCAAAATGCCCCCGTAACTTCGGGAGAAGGGGGACCTTGTTCGGTGACGGAATTTACTTCCTGAGCTGGGTGAGGTCGCAGAGACCAGTGAGAAGCGACTGTTTACTAAAAACACAGGTCCGTGCGAAGTCGTAAGACGATGTATACGGACTGACGCCTGCCCGGTGCTGGAAGGTTAAGAGGACCGGTCAACTGCCCTCGTGGTGGTGAAGCTGAGAATTTAAGCCCCAGTAAACGGCGGTGGTAACTATAACCATCCTAAGGTAGCGAAATTCCTTGTCGGGTAAGTTCCGACCTGCACGAATGGCGTAACGACTTCTCAGCTGTCTCAACCATAGACTCGGCGAAATTGCATTACGAGTAAAGATGCTCGTTACGCGCGGCAGGACGAAAAGACCCCGGGACCTTCACTATAGCTTGGTATTGGTGTTCGGTTCGGTTTGTGTAGGATAGGTGGGAGACTGTGAAGCGGTGACGCCAGTTACTGTGGAGTCGTTGTTGAAATACCACTCTGATCGTATTGGATACCTCAACCTCGGACCATGATCTGGTTCAGGGACAGTGCCTGGTGGGTAGTTTAACTGGGGCGGTTGCCTCCTAAAATGTAACGGAGGCGCCCAAAGGTTCCCTCAGCCTGGTTGGCAATCAGGTGTCGAGTGCAAGTGCACAAGGGAGCTTGACTGTGAGACTGACACGTCGAGCAGGGACGAAAGTCGGGACTAGTGATCCGGCACCGGCATGTGGAAGCGGTGTCGCTCAACGGATAAAAGGTACCCCGGGGATAACAGGCTGATCTTCCCCAAGAGTCCATATCGACGGGATGGTTTGGCACCTCGATGTCGGCTCGTCGCATCCTGGGGCTGGAGTAGGTCCCAAGGGTTGGGCTGTTCGCCCATTAAAGCGGCACGCGAGCTGGGTTTAGAACGTCGTGAGACAGTTCGGTCTCTATCCGCCGCGCGCGTTAGAAACTTGAGGAAGGCTGTCCCTAGTACGAGAGGACCGGGACGGACGAACCTCTGGTGTGCCAGTTGTTCCACCAGGAGCACCGCTGGTTGGCTACGTTCGGAAGGGATAACCGCTGAAAGCATCTAAGCGGGAAGCCTGTTCCAAGATGAGGTTTCTCTTTCCCCTTTGAGGGAGTAAGGCCCCCGGCAGACCACCGGGTTGATAGGCCAGAACTGGAAGTCGGGTAACCGATGCAGGTGACTGGTACTAATAGGCCGAGGACTTACCCAAAAGAAACGCCACGCGTCCACTGTGCAATATCTGAAACAACACACGTTTCAGAACCACCAACAATTGAATGAACCAACACCCTCCAACCATCCCCACAAACGGGATGACAAGAGACTCTGTTGTGTTCCGTGTGTAACAGTTTCACAGAGTTACGGCGGCCATAGCGGAGGGGAAACGCCCGGTCCCATTCCGAACCCGGAAGCTAAGCCCTCCAGCGCCGATGGTACTGCACTCGACAGGGTGTGGGAGAGTAGGACACCGCCGAACACAA
>NZ_JABFAO010000005.1:0-74419 GCF_017168235.1 Rhodococcus sp. KRD197 | reverse complement strand
GTCGCGGTCGGTGGGGGACCGCCCGGTGCCAGGTTGGTGGTGGGTCGGCGACGTGGCACTCTTGCACTCGAGCTGGAGTGGAGCCTGCGGAATGACTCTTGATGAAACAGAACCTATGAAGGGAAGCGCCGTGTACGAGGGCGATATCGAATCGATTCTCATCTCGGAGGAGCAGATCAAGGCTCGAACCGCCGAGCTCGCGGAGGAGATCGCCAAGCGTTATCCCGAGGATGCTCCCGAGGGTGACCTGTTGCTCGTCGGTGTTCTCAAGGGCGCGATCATGTTCATGACGGATTTCGCGCGGGCGTTGCCGATTCCGACCCAGCTCGAGTTCATGGCGGTGAGCTCCTACGGGTCGTCGACTTCGTCCTCGGGTGTGGTGCGCATTCTCAAGGATCTCGATCGCGACATCAACGGGCGCAACGTTCTGATCGTCGAGGACATCATCGACTCCGGTCTGACGCTGTCCTGGCTCAGGCGCAATCTCGCCACTCGCAATCCGGCGTCGCTGTCGGTGGTGACTTTGCTGCGCAAGCCGGACGCGATCAAGGTCGACGTCGAGGTCGCCAACGTGGGCTTCGACATCCCGAACGAGTTCGTCGTCGGTTACGGTCTCGATTACAACGAGCGCTACCGTGACCTGCCGTATATCGGTACGCTCGAGCCTCGCGTGTACGGCGGGTAGATTCAGGGCTTCGTTTGTTCCGTGAGCTCCTTCGTTCTCGGGTGTGACGCGTCGAACCTGTTGTTTCGTTGAGTCGGGCCACGGTGTGGGGAACCGTTGGCCCTGGGGGGACGTTGAACGATGCAGAAAGCGTGAGTTGGCGCAGCAACGCTGTGGGGCCGATGCACTTCAGGTACGGGGTGGCCGTTCGCGGTAGCCTGGAGCATCCGGTGTGCGGCCGGAATCCGCGCATCGGAGTTGACTGGAAAGGACGAGGCCGTCTCGGCTGAAGCTGTATGAATCGGAAGACAGTTATACGGAACCTGGCCATCGTTTTCGGCATTCTGATGGTGATCTTCGCCTTCAGCTACTTCGGAAACGACACGCGCGACTGGAAGGCCGTCGACACGTCTGTGGCGATCGCGCAGCTCGATTCGCAGAACGTCGAGAAGGCGCAGATCGACGACCGTGAGCAGCAGGTTCGCCTGACTCTGAAGGAAGGCAACGACGCCACGGAGGGCGAGACTCAGATTCTCGCGAAATACCCGGATTCGGCGTCGGAAACCATTTTCGACAAGGTCAGCACGGACGGGCTGGACAGCTACAACACCGTCGTCTCCCAGGACAGCTGGTTGTCCTCGCTGTTGCTGTTCGTGCTGCCGATGGTTCTTCTGCTCGGCGTGTTCATCTTCATCATGATGAAGATGCAGGGTGGTGGACGCGGCGGTGTGATGGGCTTCGGTAAGTCGAAGGCCAAGCAGCTCACCAAGGACATGCCGAAGACTACTTTCCAGGATGTCGCGGGCGCCGACGAAGCTGTCGAAGAACTGTACGAGATCAAGGATTTCCTGCAGAATCCAGCGCGCTACCAGGCGCTCGGCGCCAAGATTCCGCGCGGCGTTCTGCTCTACGGTCCTCCGGGAACCGGCAAGACTCTGCTCGCGCGTGCGGTCGCGGGCGAGTCGGGCGTGCCCTTCTTCACCATCTCGGGTTCCGATTTCGTCGAGATGTTCGTCGGTGTCGGCGCCTCTCGCGTGCGTGACCTCTTCGAGCAGGCCAAGCAGAACAGCCCGTGCATCATCTTCGTCGACGAGATCGACGCAGTCGGTCGTCAGCGCGGCGCAGGTATGGGCGGTGGTCATGACGAGCGTGAGCAGACGCTGAACCAGCTTCTCGTCGAGATGGACGGTTTCGGTGAGCGCACCGGTGTCATTCTCATTGCTGCGACCAACCGTCCCGACATCCTCGACCCCGCTCTTCTGCGTCCCGGTCGTTTCGATCGTCAGATCCCGGTCGGCGCCCCCGACCTCGCTGGCCGGCGCGCGATTCTGGCCGTTCACTCGGCGGGCAAGCCTGTTGCGCACGACGCCGATCTCGAAGGTCTCGCCAAGCGCACCGTCGGGATGTCCGGCGCCGATCTCGCCAATGTCATCAACGAGGCTGCGTTGCTGACCGCCAGGGAGAACGGCACCGTGATCACCGAGGCCGCGCTCGAGGAGTCGGTCGACCGTGTCGTCGGCGGGCCGCGACGCAAGAGCCGCATCATCAGCGAACACGAAAAGAAGATCACTGCCTACCACGAGGGCGGCCACACGCTGGCTGCGTGGGCGATGCCTGATATCGAGCCCGTCTACAAGGTGACCATCCTTGCGCGTGGACGCACCGGCGGACACGCCATGACCGTCCCCGAGGACGACAAGGGATTGATGACGCGCTCGGAGATGATCGCGCGTCTCGTCATGGCGATGGGCGGACGAGCCGCCGAGGAGTTGGTGTTCCACGAGCCGACCACCGGAGCGTCCTCGGATATCGATCAGGCGACGAAGATTGCTCGCGCGATGGTCACCGAGTACGGCATGAGCAGCAAGCTCGGAGCTGTCCGTTACGGCCAGGAGCAGGGTGACCCGTTCCTCGGGCGTTCGATGGGCGTGCAGTCGGACTTCTCGCACGAGGTCGCTCGTGAGATCGACGAAGAGGTCCGCAAGCTCATCGAGGCCGCTCATACCGAGGCCTGGGCCATTCTCAACGAGTATCGAGACGTGCTGGACCGGTTGGCATCCGAACTGCTCGAGCGGGAGACACTCACCCGCAAGGATCTCGAGAAGATCTTCACCGATGTCGCCAAGCGTCCTCGCATTACCGCGTTCAACGACTTCGGTGAGCGAGTGCCGTCGGACAAGCCGCCGGTCAAGACGCCGGGCGAGCTGGCGATCGAGCGTGGCGAGCCATGGCCGCCGAAGCCGATTGCTCCGAAGGTGGCTCCGCCGCAACAGTTTCCGCAGCCCAGCTATGCCGGTCCACCGCAGCTGTCCAAGGGTGCCCCGGACAGCTATGCAGGATCTTCTCGACCGACCGGGTACACCAACGGTGCCCCCGATGGCGGCGCCAATGCCAACGGTGGCCCGAACAACGGTGGCCCCCGAAGCAACGGTGGCCCCTACGAGAACGGTCCCTACGGTGCAGCCCCGGGCAACGGAGCACACAGCGGTGGTGCACACAGCGGTGGAGCACAGCACGGCAGCGGCCCGAACGGTAGCGGCCTGAACGACGGCGCAAATTACCGCAACCCGGATCCTCGTCCACAGGGATCACGTCCGGACTACGGCGCCCCCGCAGGCTGGTCGGCGCCGGGATGGCCGCCACGAGAAACACAGGGACCGACGGGCCGTTCCGGTGGATCCGACGCCGGAAACAGGTACAGTAACCCGCCCACGTACCAGGTTCCACCCGGGTACGGGACTCCGGCGCCCCAGAACCCGGCGCCCCAGTACCAACCGCCCCAGTATCGGCCACCGCAGTACCAGCCACCGCAGTACCAGCCACCCCAGAACCAGTATCAGCCGCCCGAGTCCACGGATCCGAGCGGCGGCGGGGAGCAGCAGGGAACTACTCCCCGTTACTCGGACCCGGCAGGTCCACAATGGGATCCGCTCGGCGGGCTACCGAACGACCACCCCGATGCGTCGGAACAAGGTCGTTCCTCGGACGAGGGTCCGCGTACCCAGCGGTGGGAAGGCCCGAGCGACCGAAACTAGGTCGAGATGCCCATTTGTCGGGGCAGATGGGCATCTACAGGTGGTGTCGCGGTCGACGATAGGTCGAGAAGTCATTCCTGGGGCCAGCGGTGCCCCCAGACCGGAGGTTGAACGAACGTGTCAGTCAGGGAGATCGACGAAGAAGGCGTCCCCGCGCAGGCCGACCCGAACGAGTTGGTCGCCGTTGCGACTGGCCGTTCCTTCGATCAGGCGCGAGCCGAAGCGGCCGTACGTGAACTGCTCATCGCGGTGGGCGAGGATCCCGACCGGGAGGGCCTCGCGGACACCCCGGCCCGAGTGGCGCGCGCGTACCGCGAAATGTTCGGTGGGTTGTATGTCAACCCCGATTCGGTCTTGAACACCACGTTCGACGAGGGACATCAAGAACTCGTCCTGGTCCGCGATATCCCGATGTTCTCGACGTGCGAACACCACCTGGTCTCGTTTCACGGTGTCGCGCACGTCGGATACATCCCGGGCAAGAGCGGGAAGGTGACGGGGCTGTCCAAGCTGGCGCGGGTGGTGGACCTCTACTCCAAGCGCCCGCAGGTGCAGGAACGTCTGACGAGCCAGGTCGCCGACGCTGTGATGCGCAAACTCGACCCACGCGGTGCGATCGTCGTCATCGAAGCGGAGCATCTATGCATGGCGATGCGCGGGATCCGCAAGCCCGGAGCGAGCACCACGACGTCGGCGGTTCGTGGCCTGCTCCAATCGAGTGCGGCGTCTCGATCCGAGGCGTTGGATCTGATTCTTCGCAAATGACGAGCCCCGACGCATGACTCTGCCCGGAGCCCCGGTGGTCATGGGCGTGCTCAACGTCACGGCCGATTCGTTTTCCGACGGCGGGCGGTACCTGAACGTCGAGGCAGCGGTCGGGCACGGCGTCGAGCTGCACGGCGTGGGAGTCGACATCGTCGATGTCGGAGGTGAATCCACGCGTCCAGGAGCCGACCGCATCGACCCCGCTGTCGAGTCCGGGCGGGTAGTTCCTGTCATCTCCGCGTTGAGCGCTGCAGGTGTGCCAACCAGCGTCGACACGATGCGAGCGTCGGTTGCAGCAGCAGCCATCGAGGCGGGCGTGTCCATAGTCAACGACGTATCCGGTGGACGAGCCGATCCGGACATGGCTCGGGTGGTCGCCGAAGCCGGCGTGCCATGGATTCTGATGCACTGGCGTTCCGCTGCGGAGTACACCCACACCGGTGCGGTAGCGCACTACGACGACGTCGTCGAGGACGTTCGACGCGAACTCCTGGAGCAGGTGGATCGGGCCGTCGCGGCCGGAGTCGACCCATCCGACATCGTGCTCGATCCCGGCCTCGGCTTCGCCAAGAGCGCCCAGCACAACTGGACACTGCTGCGTGCTCTCCCGGTATTCGTCGAACTGGGGATGCCGATATTGATCGGAGCCTCGCGCAAGCGCTTCCTCGGATCGCTACTTGCGGACGGTGAAACAGTGCGGCCCCCCGACGGACGTGAGACAGCGACCGCCGTCGTCTCTGCCCTGGCCATCGCAGGCGGCGCGTGGGGCGTGCGCGTGCACGATGCACGATCGACACTCGACGCCGTCGCAGTGGCGTCGGCTTGGGCGAGAGGCGGACTGTGAGCGATCGGATCGAGCTACGCGGACTGAAGGTTCGCGGACACCACGGGGTGTTCGACTTCGAAAAACGCGACGGCCAGGACTTCGTCGTCGACATCACGGTTTGGATGGACCTGCGGCACGCCGCGGCCACCGATGACCTGAGCGAGACCATGCATTACGGGGAGCTGGCCGAGGCCGCTGCTGCGGTCGTGTCCGGTCCGGCGCGCGATCTCATCGAGACCGTCGCAGCAGAGATCGCCGACGGTGTCATGCAGGACGATCGTGTCGATGCCGTCGAAGTAGTGCTGCACAAGCCGGCCGCACCCATCCCACTGACTTTCACCGATGTCGCCGTCGTCGCGCACCGCACCCGGGCAGTGTCATGACAAGGCGCAGCGCGTGACGGGGGTGGTGCTGTCGATCGGCAGCAACGTCGGGGACTCGCTCGGCCATCTTCGTTCGGTGGCAGCAGCCCTCGGACCGAGAATGGTGGCTGCGTCGGCGGTGTACTCGTCGGCGCCCTGGGGCGGCGTAGAGCAGCAGGACTTCCTCAATGCGGTGATCATCGCGGAGGAACGGCACACAGACCCGAGGCAATGGCTCGCCTTCGCGAGAGAATGCGAGAGCGCCGCCGACCGGGTTCGTGTCCAGCGTTGGGGGCCGCGGAGTCTCGACGTTGACCTCGTGGTCTGCCGAGATTCCGACGGCGGCGATATCGTCGGTGACGATCCCGAGCTGCTGCTTCCGCATCCGCGTGCCCATCGAAGGGCCTTCGTGCTGATGCCCTGGTTGGCGGTCGAACCCGACGCGGAGCTCACCGTGGCCGGCGCTCGGCGACCGGTTGGGGAGTGGCTCGCCGGCCTGGGTGAGGAAGAAAGGTCCGGTGTGAGCGCCACCGAGATGCGGCTGGAGGCGGACCGATGACAGAAATGCGTTCCACCAGGGCGTGGGACCTGATCGGCCTGGGGACCTTCGCTGCAGTGGCGACGTGGTTGCTGGTGCGATCGTTCTACGGGTCGTTGCCCCCGATCGGACCGCTCGCAGGAGCCTCGCTCTACCTGGTTGCAATCTTGGAAATCGGTCTCGCTTTCTACATACGCTCCCGCATCGGTGACCGAAGAATCGGCGACGGTCCCACCCAGCTTCACCCCATCACAGTGGCGCGTGCACTCGCCCTGGCGAAAGCATCTGCCCTGGTGGGGGCTGCCGTGGCAGGTGTCTGGATCGGATTTCTGCTGCATGTGCTCCCCATGGCCGCTACCGTGCGCGCTGCGTCCTCGGACCGGGTGGGTGCCATCGTCGGGCTAGTGGCGGGACTCGCCCTCGTCGGTGCTGCGCTGTGGCTCGAACACTGCTGCCGAACACCGAAGGACAACCCGGAGGGAAGTTGACCCACCGGCGCCGATGTGGTGTCGGGCGTAAAGTCGTGTCGGAAGTACTGCGCGAGCCCGTGGTGACCGAATTGTTGCGATCACACGGGCATCGTTGCTGTCGAGCTTGACCGGCCGAAGGCCCTCGGACGGTTACCCTGGGTTTCATGACCGAACCGACTCGCACGAAGGCAGGCCGCCGCGCGCGGCGCAGTGCGAGCCAGCTGTTCATCGCCGCGCTGGTGGTGTTCGGCGTTGTGGCGAGTGTGCTCCTGCTCTTCAGTGAAAATGTTCAGTGGCTTCGCGTCGGCCTCGTATCGGCGCTGTGGGCGGCGATCGTCGGCGCATTCGCCATGACCAAGTACCGCCGCGAGGCAGCCGCAGACCAGGCGAAAGCCAAGGACCTGCAGACCGTCTACGAGCTGCAACTCGCCCGCGAGATATCGGCGCGGCGGGAGTACGAGCTGGGCGTCGAATCTCGGATCCGAAGCGAGGTTCAACTCGAGACCAGCGAAATCGCGGCGCTGCGTACCGAACTTGCGCATCTTCGGAACAACCTGCAGATGCTCTTCGACGGCAACCTACCCGCCGAGCGGGTGGCTCTGCGCGCGGAAGCGATGCGGTTGCAGGAACTCGGTGGCGGCCGAAACTACGACAGTTATCAACCTGCTCCGTCGGGGCTCTACGTACCCGGACGGGGTGGACGCGGGTCGGGTGCCGAAGAACCTGTGCCGGGTCTGGCAACCCCCTACGACGAGCCGGTGACAGCAGAGACCTCGGTGCTGTACCCGGACACACCGATCGGCGACGAACCGCCCGCGGAGTACTCCTCGGCTCGCCAGCCCTACAACACGTCGTACAGCTCGCAACCGTACAACTCTCAGCACTCCGAGCCGGTGGCTCACGAGACTGCCCCGGAAGATGCCGCACCGGAAGAGGATGAGGTCGGTGTCCGGGTCGGCAGCCGCCGAATCCCGACGCCACCGCGGGTGTCCGGTCCGGTCGGGGGAACCTGGGTCGGCGAGGTCGACGACGCGTACACAACCCCCGCCGACGATGCAGCCCCGTACGATGCAGCCCCGTCCGAGCCGTCCCCATTCGAGGCGGCGCAGGTCTTCGTTCCTGAGCCGCCGTACGAGCCCGAGCCGGCACATGAGCCTGAGGCGGCCGCGTTCGAGGAGCAGATTGCACCGGACGATGCTCACGGGATCGAAGAGACATCGCCGAACCAGTGGGATCTGCCCGAGCCGAGAGTGCGACGTCGGCGACGCGCCGAATCGGAGGCGACGGACTCCTCTGGAGCGCACTCCAACGGACGATCCGTGGCCGAGATCCTTGCGGACATGCAGTCGACGAGCAGCGAACCAAGCGAGCGCTGGCACCGTCGCCGTGCCGATTGACCAGTAGCGCAACCCCGGTTCGACGCTGAGTGAAATAGATCACTGCACTACAGCGTGGTCCGTGGTGCATCCGTGCGGTTATCCTCTTCTTCAGGACGTCTGGTACCCGCCGAGCGGGACTGGAACGAACGAGAGGAACTTTTTCAGTGGCCTCACATGGGTTCACTGCTGATCCCGCCCCGGCACGCTTGACGGTAGGAATCGTCTCTGCTGGTCGTGTGGGAACAGCCCTCGGCGAGGCTTTCGAGCGCGTCGGGCACCTGGTCGTCGGTTGCGCGGCGGTATCCGAGGCATCCTTGCGACGGGTACGAACGCGGTTGCCGGAATCGGAGATCCTTCCGGTGGACGAGGTGGCCAAACGAGCCGAGCTGCTGATACTGAGCGTTCCCGACACCGAGCTCGCGTCGATCGCAGCCGGTTTGGCCGCCACCGGCGCTATTGCACCCGGAAAAATCATCGTGCACACCTCGGGTGCCAATGGGATCGGTGTGCTGGCACCGCTGACGGCATGCGGTGCGATTCCGCTGGCCATCCACCCGGCGATGACGTTCACCGGCGTTCCCGAGGACACCGACCGACTGGCCTCGGCGTGCTTCGGCGTCACGGCGGCCGACGAGATCGGCTACGCCGTCGCGCAAGCTCTCGTGCTCGAGCTCGGTGGCGAGCCGGTGCACGTGGCCGAGGAGAATCGAGCGCTCTATCACGCAGCGTTGGCGCACGGATCCAATCACCTGGTGACGTTGATCGCCGACGCCCTGGACGCCTTGAAGATCGCTCTGGACGGTCCCGGATTTCCCGGTATCGACACCGAACCGGAGGCCGCTCGGCGTGTTCTCGCACCCTTGGTTACCGCGGCGCTCGACAATGCGCTGCGGCGCGGGCAATCTGCATTGACCGGCCCTGTTGCACGAGGCGACGTCGCTGCCGTCGAAAACCATCTCGAGGTGCTCGGGAAGGTCGATGTGCGGATCGCCGCCGGGTACCGCGCGCTGGCGCTTCGGTCGGCGCAACGGGTGGGGTCCTCGGCAGAGTTGGTCGCATATCTGGAAGGCAAGAAATGACGCTTGCGGGCAGCTTCACGGCAGGGCATCTGACGGTGCATCACGACCCTTCGGTGGTTACATCGGTGTCCAAAGCTCTTCGGGCCGTTGGCAAAACGGTCGCGCTGGTGCCGACCATGGGGGCCCTGCATGCCGGTCACATCCATCTGGTGCAGCAGGCCAAGCGATCCGGGGCAGTGGTGATCGTCTCGATCTTCGTCAATCCGTTGCAGTTCGGTGTCGGCGAGGATCTCGATGCGTACCCTCGCACGCTCGAAGCAGACGTGGAGTTGCTGCGGGGCGAGGGTGTCGAACTCGTGTTCGCGCCGTCCGCCACCGACATGTACCCCTCCGGACCCCGGACCACCGTCCATCCCGGGCCGCTCGGCGCCGAACTCGAAGGTGCCTCGCGTCCCACGCATTTCGCCGGCATGCTCACCGTTGTCGCGAAGCTGCTACAGATCGCTGCGCCACACGCTGCCTACTTCGGCGAGAAGGACTACCAGCAGTTGACGCTGATCCGGCAGATGGTGCGCGATCTGAATTTCGACGTCAAGATCTTCGGTGTGCCCACTGTTCGCGAACAGGACGGTTTGGCTCTGTCCTCGCGCAACCGCTACCTGGACCCGCATCAGCGCGATGCGGCCACGGCGTTGTCGGCGGCGCTGGTGGCGGGCGCACATGCCGCGGCCGGGGGAGCCGAGCAGATCCTGTCGACCGCGCGCGGTGTGCTCGAGGCGGTTCCGGAAGTGGAGGTCGATTACCTCGAGCTTCGCGGCGTCGATTTGGGGCCGCCTCCCGAACGCGGCGACGGAAGACTGCTCGTCGCGGCCAGGGTCGGCACGACGCGCTTGATCGACAACGTCGGAGTCGCCGTCGGAACAGGATTCCTCGAATATCCCGACGATCACCAGAACTGAAGGGAAACACTATGTTTCGCACCATGATGAAGTCGAAGATCCATCGCGCGACGGTCACGCACGCCGACCTGCACTACGTGGGATCGGTGACCGTCGACGAGGACCTGATGGACGCGGCAGATCTGCTCGAGGGTGAGCAGGTCACCATCGTCGACATCGACAACGGGGCGCGGCTGGAAACCTACGTGATCACGGGCGAGCGAGGCAGCGGAGTCATCGGAATCAACGGCGCCGCAGCGCACCTGGTCAATCCTGGCGATCTCGTCATTCTGATCGCCTATGGCGTGATGAACGAGCAGGAATGCAAGGATTATGCACCGAGCGTTGTGTTCGTCGACGAGAAGAACTCGCCCGTCGAGCTCGGCACCGATCCCGCGCACGCCCCGGAGGGTTCCGGTCTGATCACTCCGCGCTCGCTCCGGGCTGATTCGGTGCTGGTGTAGCAATGCTGCTTGCAGTCGACGTACGCAACACGTCCATGACGCTCGGCCTGTTCAGTGGCAGCGGCGATCACGCGAAGTTGCTGCGCGACTGGAGGATGAGGACGGATCCACGCGTCACGGCGGACGAGCTGGCGCTGATGCTCCGGGGACTCCTGGGCGGTGACGTCGACCAGATCACGGGGGTGTCCGCGCTGTCGACAGTGCCCTCGGTGCTGCGTGAGATGCGAACGATGCTCGGACGGTACTGGGAGCATGTACCACATGTGGTCGTCGAACCCGGTGTGCGGACAGGTGTTCCGCTGCTGGTGGACAATCCCAAAGAGGTCGGTGCCGACCGTATCGTCAATACTCTCGCCGCCCATGACCTCTACGGAAGTGCCTGCATCGTCGTCGATTTCGGCACCACCACCTGCGTGGACGTGGTTTCCGCCAGGGGCGAGTTCCTCGGGGGTGCGATCGCGCCGGGACTCGAGGTCTCGGCTGCTGCGATGTCCTCTCGCTCTGCTGCGCTGCGCGAGGTCGAGTTGGTACGCCCACGCTCGGTGCTGGGCAAGAACACCGTGGAAGCCATGCAGGCCGGTGCGGTGTTCGGGTTCGCGGGTCTGGTAGACGGCCTGGTCGGGCGCCTGCGACGCGAGTTGCCCGAGGCCGACAGCAAGGACGTGGCGGTCATCGGTACCGGTGAGAGTGCGCAGCTGATCATGGCCGAGAGCACCTCCATCGATCACCACGAGCCGGAGCTGACCCTCGAGGGTCTGCGGTTGGTGTACGAGCGCAATCTGGCGAAACGGCGTGCTCGCTAGCGCAGATTCCGGCGGTCGGCGATCCCGGCACTGGTCAAAAACGGAATGCTGTGCCAAAATCTCTACTCGTGACCACCTGCACGGGAACCCAGGAGTGTTGTCGAGGCTGACCTCTGCCTCGTTCAATTGCCTACCCTGGAGCGATTTCCGTGCTTTCCACACCTGTCTCAGGTGGACTGCTGTTCACCGATTCCGATCCTTTCGATTCATCCTCCGCTCTCGAGCAGACGCGCACCCGAACCCCACGAACGACGGTGTTCGAACTCCGCGACGCCGTGGCACGAGGGGCCATCGTCGTCGACATCCGGCCGCAGGCGCAGCGCGCCCTCCAAGGGACGTTGCCGGGCGCGCTCGCCATCGAGCGCAACGTCCTCGAGGCCCGGTTGAATCCGACGAGCGACGCCCGACTCACCGTCGCGACCGACCGCGATGTCGAGTGGATCGTCATCTGCTCCGAGGGCTACACCTCCAGTCTCGCTGTGGCGTCGCTGCAGGAGCTGGGTTTGCACAGGGCGACCGATCTGGTCGGCGGCTACCGGGCGTTGCAGTCCGCGGGCTTGCTGGGGGTGTTGACCGGGGCCAGGCACTCCGTTCGGGAGGCAGAAGCGATCAGCGCGCACTGATTCTTGCCAAGCACTGATTCTTGTTTGTCGGGCACGGCAGATAAAGTGTGCGCCTGTGACTGATCCAGCTGCCCCCACCGCCGACGACACTCCGGAACAGCTACGGATTCGTCGTGCCAAGCGGGACCGGCTGCTCGAGCAGGGCCGTGAGGCCTATCCGGTTTCGGTCGCGCGCACGCATTCGCTCCGTGAGATCCGCGAACTCTTTCCCGAACTCGACGCCGACACCACCACCGGCCAGGTGGTCGGCGTCGTGGGGCGCGTCATCTTCGTCCGAAACACCGGCAAGCTCTGCTTCGCGACGCTGCAGGAGGGCGACGGTACCCAGTTGCAGGCCATGATCAGCCTGGCAGGTGTGGGTGAGGACGCGCTGGCGGCGTGGAAGTCCGATGTCGACCTCGGCGACTTCGCGTTCGTGCACGGCGAGGTCATCAGCAGCCGCCGCGGCGAGCTGAGCGTCATGGCCGACTCGTGGGAGATGGCGTCGAAAGCGCTCCGACCGCTGCCCGTCGCACACAAGGAATTGAACGAGGAGACGCGGATCCGCCAGCGCTACCTCGACCTGATCACCCGCCCGGAGGCTCGCGAGGTGGCGCGCAAACGCATCGCTGTGGTGCGCGAGCTGCGCAACTCCCTCGAGCGGCGCGGGTTTCTGGAGGTCGAGACTCCGATGCTTCAGACGTTGCACGGCGGTGCGGCGGCCCGCCCGTTCGTCACCCACTCCAATTCCATGGATACCGACCTGTATTTGCGGATCGCGCCCGAGCTGTTTCTCAAGCGCTGTGTCGTCGGCGGCATCGAGAAGGTCTTCGAGATCAACCGCAACTTCCGCAACGAGGGAGCGGACTCGTCGCACTCGCCCGAGTTCGCGATGCTCGAGACGTACGAGGCCTACGGGACGTACGACGATTCGGCGAAAATGACACGTGAACTCGTCCAGGAGGTCGCTCAGGCCGCGCTGGGCACCCAGGTGGTGGTTCTGCCCGACGGCACCACCTATGACCTGGGTGGCGAATGGACCACCCTCGAGATGTACCCGTCGTTGTCCGAGGCCATCGGCGTCACCGTCAGCCCGGACACGAGCGTCGACGAGTTGCTCGCCCTGGCGGACAAGGCGGGATTGGACGTTCCTCGCAAGGACGGGAAGCCGGTGTACGGGCACGGCAAGCTCGTGGAGGAGCTGTGGGAGCACCACGTCGGAGACGGCCTGTCCGCGCCGACGTTCGTCCGCGACTTTCCTGTCGAGACCTCCCCGCTCACCCGTCAGCACCGAAGCAAGCCTGGTATCACCGAGAAGTGGGACTTGTACGTTCGCGGATTCGAGCTGGCCACGGGCTACTCCGAACTGGTCGACCCAGTCATCCAGCGGGAGCGTTTCGAGGACCAGGCGCGGCAGGCCGCCGCCGGCGACGACGAGGCAATGGTGCTCGACGAGGACTTCCTCGCCGCCATGGAGCAGGGCATGCCGCCGACCACCGGCACCGGTATGGGAATCGATCGACTGCTCATGGCGCTGACCGGGTTGGGCATTCGCGAGACGATCCTGTTCCCGATCGTCAAGCCTCAGGTCTGATTGCGACGTTCCCGACCAGGGAGTGTGTTCGCCAGCAGCGGACAGAAAACGGGAAACGATTCGGCGCATTCCCGCGTTATGAACGGTAAGCACCGGTTGTAGGGGCCCGTGTCGGAGCCAACCGGTGACGCTACGGGGACCGAGGGTCGGCACGTGAACGAACGGCCAACTACAGTAAGGCTGTAGGCGCAGACGCAGCAGCGTAGGCGTGAGACTTACCTTCAGGTGCCGAGCGACCCCGCGTCACTGGATACTGTGGCGCTAGAAGACCTGGTGGGGTAGTGCTATCACCCACCAAGAAGTGAGGGAGAGCGATGTTCGAGAGGTTCACCGATCGCGCGCGGCGTGTTGTCGTCCTGGCTCAAGAAGAAGCCCGGATGCTCAACCACAACTACATCGGCACGGAGCACATTCTGCTCGGCCTCATCCATGAGGGTGAGGGCGTTGCGGCCAAGTCGCTCGAGTCGTTGGGCATCTCCCTTGAAGGAGTCCGCAGCCAGGTCGAAGAGATCATCGGTCAGGGTCAGCAGGCCCCGTCCGGTCACATCCCGTTCACCCCGCGCGCCAAGAAAGTACTCGAGCTCAGCCTCCGCGAGGCGCTGCAGCTCGGCCACAACTACATCGGCACCGAGCACATTCTGCTGGGTCTGATCCGCGAGGGCGAAGGCGTCGCGGCTCAGGTACTGGTCAAGCTCGGCGCCGACCTCAACCGCGTGCGGCAGCAGGTCATCCAGCTGCTCTCCGGTTACCAGGGCAAGGAGCCGTCCGAGTCCGGCGGCGGCGGGCGCGGCGAAGCAGGCACCCCGTCGACCTCGCTCGTGCTGGACCAGTTCGGACGCAACCTGACCCAGGCAGCTCTCGAAGGCAAGCTCGATCCGGTCATCGGCCGCTCGAAAGAAATCGAGCGTGTCATGCAGGTCCTGAGCCGCCGTACCAAGAACAACCCTGTTCTCATCGGTGAGCCCGGCGTCGGTAAGACCGCAGTCGTCGAGGGCCTCGCGCAGGCCATCGTCAACGGCGAGGTTCCCGAGACGCTCAAGGACAAGCAGCTCTACACGCTCGACCTCGGGTCGTTGGTTGCCGGTAGCCGTTACCGCGGTGACTTCGAGGAGCGCCTGAAGAAGGTTCTCAAGGAAATCAACACCCGCGGCGACATCATTCTGTTCATCGACGAGCTGCACACCCTCGTTGGTGCCGGCGCGGCCGAGGGCGCCATCGACGCGGCCTCGATCCTCAAGCCGAAACTGGCCCGCGGTGAGCTTCAGACCATCGGTGCCACCACCCTCGACGAGTACCGCAAGTACATCGAGAAGGACGCGGCACTCGAGCGTCGTTTCCAACCCGTCCAGGTCGGCGAGCCGACCGTCGAGCACACCATCGAGATCCTCAAGGGTCTGCGCGATCGCTACGAGGCTCACCACCGCGTCTCGATCACCGACGGTGCACTCGTCGCGGCCGCGACGCTGGCCGACCGCTACATCAACGATCGGTTCCTGCCTGACAAGGCCATCGACCTCATCGACGAGGCGGGCGCGCGGATGCGCATCCGCCGGATGACCGCGCCGCCAGACCTGCGCGAGTTCGACGACAAGATCGCCGATGCACGCCGGGAGAAGGAATCGGCCATCGACGCTCAGGACTTCGAGAAGGCCGCGAACCTGCGCGACAAGGAAAAGCAGCTGGTTCATCAGCGCGCCGAGCGCGAGAAGCAGTGGCGTTCCGGTGACCTCGACGTCATCGCCGAGGTCGACGACGAGCAGATCGCGGAGGTCCTCGGCAACTGGACCGGCATCCCCGTCTTCAAGCTCACCGAGGAGGAGACCACGCGTCTGCTCCGCATGGAAGACGAGCTGCACAAGCGCATCATCGGACAGGTGGAGGCCGTCAAGGCAGTCTCCAAGGCCATCCGTCGTACGCGTGCGGGTTTGAAGGATCCCAAGCGTCCGTCCGGCTCGTTCATCTTCGCCGGTCCGTCCGGTGTCGGTAAGACCGAGCTGTCCAAGGCGCTGGCGAACTTCCTGTTCGGCGAGGACGACGCGCTCATCCAGATCGACATGGGCGAGTTCCACGACCGCTTCACGGCCTCTCGTCTGTTCGGTGCACCTCCCGGATACGTCGGCTACGAAGAGGGTGGCCAGCTCACCGAGAAGGTTCGCCGCAAGCCGTTCTCCGTCGTGCTGTTCGACGAGATCGAGAAGGCGCACCAGGAGATCTACAACACCCTCCTGCAGGTGCTCGAGGACGGCCGTCTCACCGACGGTCAGGGACGCACGGTCGACTTCAAGAACACCGTGCTGATCTTCACCTCGAACCTCGGTACCGCGGACATCTCGAAGGCAGTCGGCCTCGGCTTCTCATCGGGTGAGGGCACCGGCTCGAACTACGAGCGCATGAAGTTGAAGGTCAACGACGAGCTGAAGAAACACTTCCGCCCCGAGTTCCTCAACCGTATCGATGACATCGTCGTGTTCCACCAGCTCACCAAAGACGAGATCATCCAGATGGTCGACCTCATGCTCAACCGCGTCGAGGGTGCGCTCAAGAACAAGGACATGGCCCTCGAGGTCACCGAGAAGGCGAAGTCCTTGCTCGCCAAGCGCGGGTTCGACCCCGTCTTGGGTGCGCGGCCACTGCGTCGCACCATCCAGCGCGAGATCGAGGATCAGCTGTCGGAGAAGATCCTCTTCGGCGAGATCGAGGCCGGCCAGATCATCCTGGTCGACGTCGAGAACTGGGACGGCGAAGGCGCAGGCGAGGACGCGAAGTTCACGTTCCGCGGCGAGAAGAAGGCCATCTCGGTTCCCGACGCTTTGCCGGTCGACCTGGCCAAGACCTCGGGCGACGACGGCGAGTAACTGTTCACACGAAGCGGGCCGCACCTATCACGGGTGCGGCCCGTTTTGCTGTTCCGCGGCCCCACCCTTTCGGCATGAATGGACCATCGCAACGGTCAGACGGTTGCAATGGTCCATTCATGCGGGCGGGGCGAGGGCGATCCAGGGCGGATTTCGCACGCCGAAGGTGAGGCGAACTTGCGGACTCTGCGCTTGACTGGCGCCTGTGACTACCGTCGACAAGGGCTCGGTGCCCGCCCGCGCAGGGTTGGTGTTGTTCGTTCTCATTCTCGTCGCCGCCGTGGCGAACTTGAACCTGGCGGTGGCGAATGTCGCTCTCCCCGAAATCGGACGTGACTTCGACGCCAGCCAGACCCAGCTCAATCTGATCGCGGTCGCCTACTCCCTTGGCCTGGCTGCCTCGGTGTTGTATCTCGGCGCACTCGGCGACCGGTACGGCCGCAAGATGCTGCTGGTGCTCGGTATGGCGCTGTCCATGCCCGCGTGTGTCATCGCCGGATTCGCGCCGAACTTCGAGGTGCTGTTCGGGGCGCGGTTGCTCGGCGGCCTGTCCGCGGGCCTGGCTTACCCGACGACGCTCGCCCTCATCACCGCACTGTGGTCCGGGCCGGCTCGCACCAAGGCCATTGCGCTCTGGTCGGCGCTGGGCGGTGCCCTGTCGGCCCTGGGCCCGCTGCTGTCCGGGGCTCTTCTCGAAGTCTTTCCCTGGGGTTCGGTGTTCCTCGTATCGTTGCCGCTGGCGTTGGCGGCGCTCGTGCTCGCTGCGATGTTGGTGCCCGCCCATGTCAACGAGTCCACCGATCCGGTGGACAACCTGGGTGGCATGGTGTCGGTGCTGTTCATCGCAGCTCTGGTTCTGAGCATCAACTTCGCTCCGGTCGACGGAATGGGCACGATGGCCATCGGACTCGGACTCATCGCTCTCGCCGCCGGGACCGTGTTCGTCATCAGGCAGTCGCGCGCCAAGTACCCGCTCTACGATCTACGCGTCGCGAAGCGGCGGACGTTCTGGGTGGCTGCCCTGGCCGGAATCATCGTGTTCGGTTCGCTGATGGGCGTCATCTTCGTCGGACAGCAGTTCTTACAGAACGTCCTGGGGTACTCGACGCTTGCCGCCGGCGCGTCCACTCTGCCCGCTGCGATCGCAATGGTCATCGTCGCGCCGCAGTCGGCCAAGCTCGTCGAATCGCATGGTTCTCGGTTCACGCTCCTGCTGGGGTACCTCTTCATCGTCCTCGGCCTCGTGCTGGCGTGGGCGACCTGGAAAGAGGACGTGTCGTTCCTGCTGGTAGCCCTCAGCTACGTGCTGCTCGGCGTAGGCGTCGGATTCGCGGGCACACCCGCGTCTCGTTCGCTGACGGGAGCGGTTCCGGTAGATCGAGCCGGAATGGCTTCGGGCACTGCCGATCTGCAGCGAGATCTCGGCGGGGCCATCATGCAGTCCGCACTCGGGGCTCTGCTCACGGCGGGTTACGCCGCATCGTTGACGAATCAGATCGCGAGTGCGCCCAACTCCGACCAGATCAGTGAACAGACTCAGGCGGTACTGACCAAGTCTTTTTCTTCCGCCGCCGACCTGGCCGAAAGATACCCGCAGTACAGCGACCAGATCATCGAAGCAGCGCGACAAGCTTTCCTCGATGGAGACCAGAAGTCGTACGCGGCGGCCATCGTCGTCGTATTGGCTGGTGCGGTGCTGGTGTTCTTCGCATTCCCTCGACACGACGAGGAGAAGCAACTGCTGGCCCAATATGCGTCGATCGATGCCGGGCGATCGAAAACCTCGGACCAGGAAGCCGGCTAGCCGGGGCGCAGCGGCGCAGTGAACCCCGACTTCGATCAGCGGTAGTCCTCTGGTTCGACCTTCGAGATGGGATACCTGGGTAACAGTTCGATCGCGAAGTCTGCAATCCTTGATCACATGGCCGATCCGACTGGTTTTCGGTGACGAATACCAGTCGGATCGTGGGTTCTGCTCGGGGAGACAAACGCATCGATGGTTGGGGGACCAGGAAGGACTGACTCGAAGTATGAGGTGGTCTAGGTTCCTCGTGTTGGGTGCGGCTGGCGTCGCGGTATACCTGGCACTCCCCAACGGTTTCGCGCGAGTGACCCTCTACGCCATCCTGACGGTGGCGTGCCTGCTCGTTATCGCGTTCGCGAGCAACCACCGTCACGGTGAGAACCGGCTCTCGTGGGGACTGCTCACCGCGGGACTGGTGGGATGGGCGCTCGGCGACTTCATCTGCGCGGTACACGTTCTCGGGGAACGTCCCATCCCGCTCGTCTCTGTCGCCGACACTGCCTATCTCCTCGGTGAATGCGCCCTCGTCGCCGCGATGTTGGCGATACGGCACGGTGGTGAACGCGCCTTCCATATCGAGGATGTGCTCGAGGGGTTGATCATTGCCAGCGGATTGGGGCTGGCGGCGTGGATATTCGTAGTCGGATCCCGAAGCGAGCGGCCGCTGGGATTCGACGCGTTCGTCGAATACTGGCCGGTGGTGTTCTATACCGGCGTCGACGGATTCCTGCTCGCGCTCATGGCGATACTGCTGCTGTCCAAGCGCGCCAGAACCGTCCCCTTCGTGCTGACTGCTCTTGCGTTTCTGTCGTTCGTGGTGACGGGGTGGATCTCGCACCTCGTCGCCGATGACCCTTCGTTCCGCGACGCCGAGCCTCCGAACTCCGGATGGTTGGTCGGGTATGTGCTCCTGGCAGCGGCCGCGCTGTATCCGGCTCGGAAATTGTGGGCAACGGACGAGGACTTCATCGGTCCGCGGCGGTCCATCGATCGCAAGAGGCTGACACTGTTGAGCGCCGCGATGCTGATCTCCGCGGTGGTGATGGGTATTCAGCTGGTCAGAGGCATACCGGTGAGCGAGTGGGGCTGGGTGATTCTGGGGACGTCGGTGGCGGCAGTCGCACTCGCCGGTGCCCGGATGGCGTACTTCCTGTCCGTGCTGCGTCGGCAGGCCGATGCACTGTCCGTCGCCGCCGTCTCCGACCCCGTGACCGGGCTCGCGAACCGCACGCGCATCGGCACTCTGCTCGACGGCTCCCTGGCCGCAGCCGGAGCCGCTGACCGCGGTGTCGTGGTGTTCGTCGTGGACATCGATCGGTTCTCGCAGATCAACGAGACATTCGGGTACTCGGTGGGAGATCAGGTTCTGCGCGAGATCGGACAGCGCCTGGTTTCGGCCTCGTTGCCTGGTTCGGTGGTGGGACGGCTCGGTGGCGACCAGTTCGTCGTGGTCACCGATACCTCCCACATGCTGGTCCGCTCGGCCGAGCGCGCCGAGCAGCTTCGCCTCGCCGTCAGCCGGACGATGTTCGTTCGCGATATCAACGTTGCCCTCGACGCCACCGTCGGGGTGGCGGAATCGTCCGAGCTCAGCGCTATCGGTGCGGAGGAACTGCTACAACATGCGCACGTGGCCCTCGCCTCGGCCAAGTACGGGCTCGCACGCACATCGGTGTACGTGCCGTCGATGGACAAGGACCGGCACGAGCAGATGCGCCTGCTCGGCGAACTCGACACCGCACTGCGGCAACGCCAGTTGAGGGTGTACTTCCAGCCCTGCGTGAACATCGAGTCGGGCACCGTGCGCGGAGTCGAAGCGCTACTGCGCTGGCAACATCCGCGTGACGGACTGCTTGCGCCGAACTCGTTTCTCCCCGATGCCGAACGGACCGGACTGCTCCCGGCTATCACCGCCTACGTCCTCGAGGACGCCCTGCGCTGCTGCGCCGAGATGCGGCACACTCGGCCACAGATGCGCGTCTCGATCAACCTGTCGGTCCGAAACCTGCTCGATTCGACGCTCGTCGAACAGGTTTCCCAGGCACTGGCCAGGCATGACGTCCCCGCCGATGCCGTCGAGGTCGAGGTCACCGAGACCACCGCAATGACAGATCCCCGACGCTCGGTCGACGCTCTGCTCGCGCTGCGGGATCTTGGTGTCTCCGTCGCTATCGACGATTACGGAACGGGCTACAGCACGCTGGCCTATCTGCGTGAGCTGCCGGTTCAGACCCTGAAGATCGACAAGTCCTTCGTGACCGAGATGAACAACGAGTCGATCAATGCCTCGATCGTGGGATCGACCATCGGTCTTGCGCGCAGTCTCGGAATGAGAGTCGTCGCCGAGGGGGTCGAGGACGCAGGGACGCTCGACAAGCTCCGCGACCTGGGGTGCGACGACGCGCAGGGGTTCTACTTCGGCCCTGCGGTCGCCACCGACGAACTCGACGCGCTCGTCGCACACATCGAAGCGATGGTGCACTCGCAGGCAACTCCTGCCGACACGCTCGGCTAGGGGCCGCGGTCAGCTCTTCGCGGCCACGTCCAACACGACCTCGAACTCGAGCAGCGACGCGCCTGAAGCGACAGGCTTCGCGCCCTCACCGGAACCCTCGCCTGGCTTGGCGGCGTGTGCGGCTTTGGCGGGCCCGGCGGCCCACTCCTGGAAGGCCTCCTCGGTCTCCCACTGCGTGACGACGAAGTAGCGTTTTTCGCCCTTCACCGGTCGCAGCAGTTGGAACCCCAGGAATCCGGGGGAGCCTTCGACCGCTCCGGCCCGTGCCGCGAATCTTTTCTCGAGCTCCGGTCCGGCACCTTCGGGAACGTCGATTGCATTGATCTTGACGACAGCCATGACGGCCAGGGTACCGAAGTGACTACGATCGCAGGGATGCTGTACGACGAGGGTGGATCCGGCGATCCGATCCTGCTGTTGCACGGATTGATGGGCAGCGCGCAGACGTGGCGGCGTCAGGTTCCGTGGCTACGCCGGTTCGGTCGCGTGCACACCTATGACGCACCGGGGCACCGGCGGCCGCCACCGTCCTCGCTCGATACCGAAGCGTTCGTCGAGGATCTGATTCGCCATGCCGAGGAACTCGGGCGCGTTACCGTCATCGGTCACTCGATGGGTTCACTGCACGGGTGGTGTCTGGCAGCGGCTCGGCCCGATCTGGTGTCGGCCCTGGTGGTGGAGGACATTGCGCCCGACTTCCGTGGCCGCACCGCCGACGCCTGGGCGGCGCTGATTCGGCGTTGGCCCCAACCGTTCACCACCGAGGACGAGGTGCGTGAGTACTTCGGCGACGTCGCAGGGCAGTACTTCCTCGACTCGTTCGAGCGCCGGGACGACGGCTGGTACCTGCACGGCGAGGTGTCGACGTTCGAGGCCATCTCGTCGGAGTGGGGCACGCGGCACTTCTGGTCGGAGTGGGACGCCGTCGAAGCCCCGACATTGTTGATCGAGGGTGCGTCGGGAATCACTCCGCCGGGGCAGATGGCCGAGATGCATGCGCGCAAGCCCAGTTCGAGCTACGTTCTCGTGCCGGATTCGGCGCACCTGGTGCACGACGAGCAGCCGCAGCGCTATCGCGAGGTGGTCTCGGGCTTTCTGGCCGGACTACGATGACGCAAATGTCGCAGGCACGGATCACGCAGGCACGAATAAACGGTACTGATATCAACTACCACCGCGAAGGCACCGGGCCGCTCGTCGTTCTGGTGATGGGGACCGGCAGCCCGGGACGGGTCTGGCATGCGCACCAGGTGCCTGCACTCGTTCGAGCGGGCTTCGGTGTGGTCACATTCGACAATCGTGGCATTGCGCCGTCGTCGGAAAGCTTCGACTCGATGGTGCTGGACGATCTCGTCGCGGACACCGCAGCGCTCATCGAGCACCTGGGTGAAACACGGGTTCGCGTCGTCGGCACCTCGATGGGGGCGCGCGTCACGCAGGAACTCGCGCTCGCCCGCCCGGACCTCGTGTCACACGCGGTGATGATGGCCACCTACGGTCGTTCCTCGGCGATGCAGAAGGCGATGGCGCAGGGCGAGCGCGATCTGTACGACGCCGGTATCACGCTGCCGTCCTCGTACCGGGCTGCGGTTACCGCGATGAACAATTTCTCACCCGCAACGCTGCGCGACGAGCAGGCGATCGGCGATTGGCTGGCAGTTCTGGAATTCTCGGGCGGCGGTCGTTCGGCGGGCAGGCGCGCGCAGATCGGGCTCGAGATGCGAGCTGGGTCGGAGCGATTGGCCGCGTATCGCGCGATCACGGCCACGTCGTTGGTCGTCGGTTTCGCTGACGATCGCCTCATTCCCGTTCACCTGAGCCGCGAGGTTGCCCACGCCATCCCGGGTGCTCGGTACGAGGAAATCCCGGACACCGGTCACTTCGGCTACCTCGAACGGCCCGACGTGGTGAACAAGCTGCTGGTCGAGTTTCTGCGCTGATTCAGCCGCAGACGGGCGGACCGGCTGAATCGGCCGCGTCGCCCTCCCCGGCAAGAGCGAACAGTCCCGACGCCGTCTGCTCGATCAGCCCGTCGACGAGCAGCGAATCCAAGGCGCGGTTGCGTTGACCTGGATCGCTGGGCCAGACGATGTCCAGCTGCGCCCGATCGACCGGGCCGTGGCTTTCCCGTAGCACCGACATCAGCTTCCCCCGCACCTGACGGTCGGTCCCGGCGAACTTCTGAACCTTCTTCGCCGGTCCGGTGTGGGCGGGGCGACCGGCCGTGATCCAGGAGCACTCCGGCAGCGGACACAGCAGGCACGCGGGGTTCCTCGCGGTGCAGATCAGCGCACCGAGTTCCATCAGGGCGGCCGAATAGCGGGCTGCTTCTGCGCGCCGCGGGGGAAGCAGGCACTCCACGTCGGCGAGATCGCGTTTCGTCGATGGATTGCCGGGCTCGGCGTCCCCGTTCACCGCTCGTGCGACGACCCGTCTGACATTGGTGTCGACGACGGGTACCCGCTGCCCGTAGGCGAAGCAGGCGACAGCGCGCGCGGTGTACGCCCCGATCCCGGGAAGTCCGAGCAACGTATCGACCTCACCCGGAACGACGTCACCGTGTTCGGCGGCGAGCACGCCCGCGCACTCGTGCAGCCGAAGCGCCCGACGGGGGTAGCCGAGCTTGCCCCACGCCCTGAGCACCTCGGCCTGAGACGACGCGGCCATCGCCGACGGAACGGGCCAGCGCTCGACCCACTGCTCCCAGATCGGCTCGACGCGCGATACCGGTGTCTGCTGCAGCATGATCTCGCTCATCAGGATCTGCCACGCCGTCACTCCCGGTCGTCGCCACGGGAGGTCGCGGGCATCGCTGTCGAACCATCCCAGAAGCGCGGCCCTGTCGATCGGCATCGGTGAATGCACCCTCTCGTTCTCGTTTGTCGGTGTCTCGGGCCCACTGATGACGCGGCAACTGTGGCGATTGGATCGTAGGTGGCCGGGCCGGAGCGAAAGCCAACGACGTGGGACTCATCTCACGCCGGCGCTGTCGTGAGATGAGTCAGTGGCTGGCGTCGGGCAACCCGGTAGCCGTCGACTGCAAGTATCGCCAATGCCACGGCGAGCATTGCGTAGACGATGAGCTCGATGCCGCGCATCCGCTCGCCGAGGAGTAGTCCCACAGCTACGAGGCCGACCGGCTCGAGGTAGCCGAGCAGCCCGAACAGGGGCAGCGACAACAACCGAGAAGCTGCCAGGTAGGCCGCCATTGCGCCGGCTCCGGCGATGCCCACTACCACCAGCGCGAACCCGCCCGCTATGCCACTGGGATGCTTGTCTCCGGCAAGAATCAGCACTCCAGCGGCCGGAGCCAGGACCGTGACCTCCAATCCGAAAGCCATCGGGCTGTCCAGCCCCAAGCGGCGGCGCAGCACGAAATAGGCGGGGTATCCCAGGCAGATCGCAAACGTCACCCATGACAGCACCGGCGTGAGCGCGATCTTGACCGCCACCGCGAGTCCGGTGATTCCGACTGCGATCCATTGTCCCCGCGTGATCTCGGCCCTCAGGGCGATCCGTCCGCCGAGTACCAGCACAAGCGGTAGTAGCAAGAACCCGAGAGAAGCATCGAGGGCATGCCCATGCGAAGGCGCCCAAGAGAACATCCACAACTGCACGCCCACAAGTGCGCACAGCAGCAGGAACATCGGTGGCAGCCACCGTGTGCGGGTCATTGCCGCCCAGGCCGCACACAACAGCGTCCGCGCTGCGGGATGAAGCAACACGAGTGCATAGCAGGCGAACGTCAGCACGATTCGCCAGCCGAACACAACCTCGGTCGAGGCATCCGTCACCCCGGAGAGGTAGAAGATCACCCCGAACAGCACGGCAGCGAGCACCGCGGCGCCGACACCGCGCGCAGTACCGCTCCCGCTCGTCACAGTCCACCCCACTAATTTGTATTTGCCTGGCCCGACTCGCCGCCGGTGGACGGTCGAGGCACAATGGCACCTATGTCTGCAACGAGTCCCGTCACAGCGTGGAAGTCTCTCAAGGAGGGTAACCAGCGGTTCGTCAACGGTGAGTCGCTGCATCCCAGCCAAGGCGTCGCCGACCGCGAGCGCCTGACCGGGGGCCAGCACCCGAGTGCCGTGCTCTTCGGATGCGCTGATTCTCGTGTCGCGGCCGAGATCATCTTCGATCAGGGGCTCGGTGACATGTTCGTGGTGCGCACGGCCGGTCACACGATCGACTCGTCCGTCCTCGGATCCATCGAGTACGGCGTCGCCGTACTCGGCGTTCCGCTGATCGTCGTACTCGGCCACGACCAGTGCGGGGCCGTCAAGGCAACGATCGATGCACTCGATTCGGGAGACCTCCCCGGCGGTTACATTCGCGACGTCGTCGAGCGTGTGACGCCCTCGATACTCTCGGCTCGCCGCGATGGCTACACGGGCGTCGACGAGTTCGAGGCACGGCACGTCGAAGAGACCGGCAACCTGATGATGCAGCGTTCGCGGATCATCGCCGACAAGGTCGGCGCCGGCGAACTGGCGATCGTCGGATTGACCTACCGCTTGTCCGAGGGCAGCGCACGTCTGCGTGAAGTGATCGGCGATATCGGCGAGCTGCCCGAGTAAAACAAGCTTGCGGCACGACACGCGGTCTGCGCTTGACCGACACCTGAGCTGCTGACGCATACGGTTGTTCTGTGTTGGAACCAACCGGGCCTTTGCCTCCCGAAATCTACTGGCGCCGCCGTGCGCTCGCCATCGGTGCGGCTGTGGTCGTGCTCGGTTTGATCGTGTGGTTCATCGCCTCCCTCGGTGGCGGCAGCGAAGATCAGCAGTCTCAGCCTGCCGGTGTGGTGTCGGCCGTGAATCCGACGCCGACCCCGAGCTCCTCCCCGTCTCAGGAGGACGACTCCGAGGCCGATTCGTCGGGTGCAGGATCGGGTGGGGCGGCCAGCTCCGGTGGCGGTTCCGGTTCGACGGGTTCTGGGGCATCGGGTTCTGGGGCATCGGGCTCGGACACTGCGGTATCCGGTTCCGGCGGGAACTCGAATGCTCCTGCTCCGGTGGTCGGAAATCAATGCTCGGATCAGAGCCTGGCGATCAAGGCCACTCCGGACAAGCCGTCGTACCGCGTGGGCGAGGAGCCCGGATTCACCGTCGTCATCACCAACATCAGCGCGCAAGAATGCCAGCGCGATGTCGGGGCCGGTCTGCAGCGAGTGCTCGTCTCCACACTCGACGATCAGCGCATCTGGTCCAACACCGACTGCTTCCCGGACGCCCAGTCCGACCTGCGGACCTTCGGACCCGGTGAGCAAGCAGGGTTCACCGTGAAGTGGTCCGGCACCAACTCGATTCCGGGCTGTGGCGAAGAGCGCGTGCCGGTGGGCCCGGGCTCGTACAAGGTGATCGCTCAACTGGGTGAGCTGCGTAGCTCACCCGAGCCGTTCAACATGACGACGTAGACGGCGCAGGCGCGCCGAGTCAGTCGAATGGGCCCGCTATCGACGACTCGGCCAATCGCGAGAGGCCCTCGCGAATGTGGCGTGCCCAGAGACCGCCGATGCCTTCGACGGACTGCAGGTCGGCGGCCGTGGCGGCCAGCAGTCCCTGCAGTGTTCCGAACGAGGCAACCAGCCGCTGGATCTGACCGAACTGCAAGCGCGGTACCCGCGTCAGGACGCGATAGCCTCGCGGGCTCATCGGTGTGTCCAGTGCCTCGATGGTCGCCGGGTAGCCGAATGCGCGGGCCAGCGTCGTCAGATCGAGCAGGTCGACGTCGGTGAGCTTGTCCAGTGCGCCGAGAGCTTTCTCGACAGCGGCAGTTCCCGCCGGCTCTTCACCGGCGAGGTAGTCGCGCACTATCAGTTGACGGTCGACATCGTTGTCGCCGAGCAGTTCCTCGAGTTGCAACGCCAACTGTCGACCGTCCGTGCCGAGTTCGAGGACGTTCTGTTCGATCTCGACCGAGACCCGTCGAACCATCTCGAGTCTCTGCGCGACGGTGAGCGCGTCCCGCAGGGTGACGAAGTCCTCGATCTCCACCACCGACAGTTGTCTGGTGTTGTCATCGAGGCGGGCCTTGTACCGTTCCAGCGTCGCGACGGCCTGGTTGGCGCGTGACTGAATGGTTGCCGATCCTTCGACGACGTGCCGCACTCCGGCGACGTAGACGCTGACGATGCTCATCGACTGGCTCACCGAGACCACCGGATACCCGGTTTGCATCGCGGTGCGCTCGGCGGCGCGGTGCCGGGTACCGGATTCGACCGTAGGGATCTGGTGGTCGGGGACGAGCTGGACGTTGGACCGAACGATTTTGTTGCCGTCGGTCGAGAGAACCACGGCGCCGTCCATCTTGGAGAGTTCACGCAGGCGGGTCGGCGAGAACTCGACATCGAGCTCGAACCCGCCGTCGCAGATGGCTTCCACCTCGTCGTCGTATCCGAGCACGATGAGCCCGCCGGTGCGTCCGCGAAGAATCCGTTCGAGCCCGTCGCGCAGCGTTGTTCCGGGCGCGAGCCGGGCGATGGTCTCTCTGAGCGCAGGGGAAGTGGCCTCACCGCGTCCCGAGCCGTCCATATTCCATCTCCTTGTTCGGCCTCAGCCGCGCATGCTGTGCCGAGTCGAATCTCGCAGCTGGCAAATCCTCGCAGCTAGAAGGCTACTGGAGGGGTGTCATCGAGCGCGCACACGGACCGACTGGAGGGCGTCTCCGAGGTTGGTGACCGTCTTGTTCGTCATGCCGGCGGGCACGGCGTCGTCGTGTTCTGGGGTGATGGCGTGCGTGAAGCCGAGGCGGGCTGCTTCGGCCAGGCGGCGACCCAGCCCGGAGACACGTCGCACTTCACCGGCGAGGCCGACCTCACCGAGAATGATCACCCCCGGTGGGAGCGGGACATCCGTCACCGCCGAGGTGATCGCGGCTGCAAGTGCCAGGTCGGCCGCCGGCTCACTGGTTTTCATGCCACCGACAGTTGCCGCGTACACCTCGCTGCGGGCGACCTTGAGACCACACCGACGTTCCAAGACGGCGAGAATCATCGCCACGCGAGCGGAATCGAGTCCGCTCACGGCGCGGCGCGGGGACGGCATCTGCGTGTCGACGACGAGTGCCTGTAGCTCTGCGAGCAGGGGACGTTTTCCGTCCATGGTGACGGTGACGGCGGTGCCGGGTACTGCTTCGGTGCGATGGTGCAGAAAGAGCCCGGACGGATCGGAGATGCCTTCGATGCCGGTGTCACGGAGTTCGAAACAACCAACCTCGTCGGCTGCCCCGAAACGGTTCTTGACGCCACGGATCATGCGCAGCGTGGTGTGCTTGTCGCCCTCGAAGTGCAGCACCACGTCGACGAGGTGTTCGAGCGAACGAGGCCCGGCGACGGCACCGTCCTTGGTGACGTGGCCGATCAACAGAACCGCAACGCCGGTGGTCTTGGCGAGGGAAGTCAGCGCACTGGTGATGGCGCGTACCTGTGTCACACCGCCGATGACCCCATCGACATCGGCAGCGAGCATGGTCTGCACGGAGTCGACGATGAGAAGGCTCGGTTCGACCTGTTCCACGTGACCGAACACGGTGGCGAGATCGGATTCCGCGGCGAGAAACACGCGTTCGTGAACGGCGCCGGTCCGATCGGCGCGTAGCCGAACCTGGCCGGCGGACTCCTCGCCGGTGACGTACAGGGCGCGGCGGTCCTCGCCGGTGCGAGCCCACCGGTGGACCACCTCGAGCAGCAACGTGGATTTGCCCACCCCGGGTTCACCTGCGAGCAGAACGACCGAGCCGGGGACGAGGCCACCGCCGAGCACCCGATCGAACTCCGAGATTCCGGTGGAGTTCGCCTTCGAGGTGGTGCTGCTGACCTGGGTGATCGCGGCGGCGGGGGAGGTGGGAACCATCGCGGTGGTAGCCGAGCGAGTATTACCCGCGCCGAGCGCCGATGCGCCCGCTCGATTGGCCACCGGAGCGAGGATCGTCGCCTCGTCCATCGAGCCCCAGCTATTGCACTCCGGGCAGCGCCCTACCCATTTGCCGACGACATGCCGACAGGCCGAACAGCGGTAATTCGTCTTCGGTTTGGCCACGCGAGAAGACTAGAGGGAGGTACCGACACCGTCCTCAGTTGTTGCCGTCCGCGCCCTCTTCGACCTGGGTTTCGACGATCTGCTGATCGATGTCCTCGGCCTCACTGTGGAGTTCGCCCTCGACGGGTGACTGCTCGGAGACATTGCGTTCGAGTGCGGTACCGGCATCGACGGGAACGAGCAGTTCTACCTCGCCCGCTTCCTCGAAGGTGAACGTGACCGGGACGGTCAGGCCGGGGCGGACATCCTCGTCGATGCCCTCGAGTTCGACGGTGATGAACTGCAGCGGGATGCCCGGATCGGACACGGCGTTGTCCACCGGCATACCCGCGCCGAGCCCGGTCAGCGGCTCGATCTCGGTACCGCCGGACTCCTCGCCGACCGTGACGGACGACGCGGCGTCCGTAGAGATGCCGGTGAGGGTGTCCGAGGTGGTCGCGCTGTTGTTGATCGCGATGAAGCCGAGCTCCACCGTGCCGCCGGCCTCGATGGAGTACTCCTCGGACTGAGGGAACACCACGTGCACGTTGCGCAACGAGATGTCGCCGAGGTCGACGGAATTCCCGTTGACCGCGGCAACCTGGTCCGAGGTCTGCGAGATCTGGCCGGCGCCGCAGGCGGTCAGGATCAGCGTGGCACCGGCCGCAAGGGCGAGCGCGGGTGCCAGTCGGCGGGTCTTACGGTTCGCAGTCGCAGCGATGAACGCAGTCACGGGTCGTCCTCCGGTCGTGGCCAGTGTTGTGAAAAGCCGTGGGTTGTGAAAAGCCGTGGGTTGTGAAAGCCGTGTGTTGTGCAGTCGAGAGGTGGTTGGGCGTGCGATGCGGGTGCTTCGCGAGCCGATCCGTCGGGTCCACTAGGCAGAGTAGTAGTCAGTGCGTGACTGTCGTCCGCTGGGGCGCAAAGAGGGGGCCCGCTGGGGCGTGAACAGCACCCCGGATCGCCGCGTGATCGGCGTGTTGACCGGCGTTTCGTGTTGCGCTCCTCACGTGCAGAAGCGAGGCCGACACGGCCTCCGGAGGGGTTGTGGATACACGTTCGCAGTCCCGTGTCAACCCCAGCGAAGGCGGCGCTGTGCCCCTGACCTGCACCGTTGATCTGGACGCGTGGTAAAGTGGAAAAATCGAAAGGGGCACGGGACACATGATTTTCAAGGTCGGAGACACCGTCGTTTACCCCCATCACGGAGCGGCGCTGATCGAAGCGATAGAAACCCGCACCATCAAGGGTGAACCGAGAGAGTATCTAGTTCTCAAGGTCGCACAGGGCGATCTCACCGTTCGAGTTCCTGCAGACAATGCAGAGTACGTCGGCGTTCGCGACGTAGTCGGCCAGGAAGGCCTCGACAAGGTCTTCCAGGTTCTCCGCGCACCGCACACCGAGGAGCCGACCAACTGGTCGCGCCGGTACAAGGCCAACCTCGAGAAGCTTGCTTCCGGTGACGTCAACAAAGTCGCTGAGGTAGTGCGCGATCTCTGGCGTCGCGAGCAGGACCGCGGTCTCTCGGCTGGTGAGAAGCGGATGCTCGCCAAGGCACGTCAGATTCTCGTCGGGGAACTCGCTCTCGCCGAAGGCACCGACGAGGCCAAAGCGGACATCATTCTCGACGAAGTTCTCGCCGCAGCTTCCTAGGTGGAAGGCTCGGTAACCGGTCCCGTCGTCGCGCTCGTTCCGGCGGCGGGTCGTGGTCTTCGCCTACTCAAGAGTGAGCCGAAGGCTTTCGTCGATCTCGGTGGATCAACACTTCTGCAACGCTCGGTCGACGGGCTGAGAGCATCAGGTGCCGTCGATCGGATCGTGGTCATGGTCCCGGTGGAGCTGGTCCAGCACACGCGCGAGTTGCTCGGTAGTTCTGTCACCGTCGTCGCCGGAGCCTCCGAGCGCACCGAATCCGTACGCCTCGGACTCGCCGAAGCGGGGGACGCGGCGATCGTCCTGGTGCACGACGCGGCGCGCGCACTCACGCCCCCGTCGCTCATTGCGCGAGTAGTGGCCGAGGTTCGGGCCGGCCGCGGAGCCGTTGTGCCCGCTCTGCCGGTCACGGACACTGTCAAGTCGGTAGACATCATGGGAGCCGTCGTCGGCACGCCCGACCGCGCCACACTGCGCGCGATTCAAACACCTCAGGGCTTTCGCGCCGATTTGTTGACCCGCGCCTATGCCGAGACATCGGACATCGCCACCGACGACGCCGGGCTCGTCGAGCGCCTCGGTGAGCTCGTACACACCATCGTCGGCGAGTCGCTCGCCTTCAAGATCACCACTCCCTTCGATCTCCTCCTTGCCCAAGCCATCCTTGCCGACGCGACCGTTGCCGAAGCCCCACATGCCGATGCGACTGCTGCGCAGGATGCGGATACAGCGAAGGTGAGCCCATGAGAGTCGGAATCGGCACCGACGTCCATCCCATCGAGATCGGCAGGCCGTGCTGGCTCGCCGGTCTGCTCTTCGAGGAAGCCGACGGGCTGGAAGGGCATTCGGACGGCGACGTCGCTGCTCACGCGCTGTGCGACGCACTTCTGTCCGCGGCCGGGCTCGGTGACCTCGGCTCCGTCTTCGGTACCGGTCGCCCCGAATGGGACGGCGTGAGCGGCGCCGCGATGCTGACCGAGGTGCGGCGGTTACTCACCGAGAGCGGAATGACGATCGGCAACGCTGCGGTGCAGATCATCGGTAATCGTCCCAAGATCGGCCCGCGGCGCGCCGAAGCGCAGCAGACGCTCTCCGCGTTGCTGGGGGCGCCCGTATCGGTCTCCGCCACCACCACCGACGGACTCGGGTTGACCGGCCGGGGTGAAGGGATCGCGGCGGTCGCGACCGCTCTTGTCATGACGGAGTAAAAGCACCGGTAGCATTGCTGGGCGTGACCCTTCACCTCTACGACACCGAATCAAGGGCCTTGCGGGAATTCACCCCCTTGGTCCCTGGCCACGCGTCGGTATACCTGTGCGGGGCAACGGTGCAAGGTGAGCCGCACATCGGCCATGTTCGCAGCGGAGTGGCATTCGACGTCCTGCGTCGGTGGTTGACCGCCCAGGACTACGACGTCGCCTTCATCCGCAACGTCACCGACATCGACGACAAGATCCTGAACAAGGCGCGCGACGCCGGCCGGCCCTGGTGGGAATGGGCCGCGACCTTCGAGCGGTCGTTCACGTGGGCGTACGACAAGCTCGGTGTGCTCCCTCCCTCGGCCGAGCCGCGCGCCACCGGCCACATCACCCAGATGATCGAGTTGATCGAACGACTCATCGCATCCGGGCATGCGTACGCGGCAGAAGGCAACGTCTACTTCGATGTGCTGAGCTTCCCGGGCTACGGCGCATTGTCGGGACACAAGCTCGATGACGTTCATCAGGGCGAGAGCGCCGGTGAGGGCAAACGCGATCCGCGTGACTTCACGCTGTGGAAGGCGGCCAAGGAGGGAGAGCCCTCGTGGCCGACGCCGTGGGGCCGCGGACGTCCGGGCTGGCACCTCGAATGCTCCGCCATGTCCGAGGCCTTCCTCGGTCCGGAGTTCGATATCCATTGTGGTGGTTTGGATCTGGTTTTCCCGCACCACGAGAACGAACGCGCGCAGAGCAAGGCCGCGGGCGATGGTTTCAGCCGGTACTGGTTGCACAACGGCTGGGTGACCATGGGCGGCGAGAAGATGTCGAAATCGCTCGGCAACGTGCTTTCGGTTCCTAACGTCCTCAAATCTGTTCGGCCACAAGAGCTTCGATACTACCTCGGTAGCGCGCACTATCGATCGATGCTCGAGTACTCCGATCATGCGTTGCAGACGGCAGCGGTGACCTACCGCGGCATCGAGGGCTTCGTGCGACGCGTCGTCGAGCGGGCCGGTGATGTCCCGCTCGGCACCTGGACCGAGGACTTCGCAGCGGCACTCGACGACGATCTCGGGGTTCCCAAAGCGTTGGCCGAGGTGCACGCGAGCGTCCGAGCAGGCAACAGCGCACTCGAGAGCGGAGACTTCTCGGGCGCCGTCGAGCATGCGTCGAACGTGCGGGCGATGCTGTCCATCCTCGGCGTGGATCCACTGGACCCACATTGGGAATCCGGCAGCGATGGTGGCGGGGCGTTGAAGGCCGCGCTCGGTGTGCTGGTCGATGCGGAACTCGGGCGGCGTGCGCAGGCGAAGATCGACAAGGATTGGGTCACCGCCGACGCGATCAGGGATCGCCTCGCCAAGGCGGGAATAGACGTGACAGACACTCCCAGCGGACCCGAATGGTCCGTCGGGGCAATCAGCAGTACCGACGAAGCAGGGCAGTGATGGCAGGCAATTCCAGTAGGCGCGGCGCAATCCGAAAGACCGGTAGCAAGAAGGGGCAGGTCGCCGGCTCCGGTGGCAAGCGCCGCAAGGGGCTCGAAGGGCGTGGCGCGACGCCTCCCGCCGAGGCCAGGACCAAACACCCCGCAGCTCGCCGCGCAAAGATGGCAGAGAAGTCGGCGCAGACGCGCGGCAGGCCGGGTGGTGGCCGCGTCGCGAGCCGGAAGAACGACGAAGGTCCAGAGGTGGTACTCGGACGAAACCCTGTCGTGGAGTGCCTCCGCGCCGGAGTCCCCGCGACGGCACTGTGGGTTGCCGTCGGTACCGACAGTGACGAGCGTCTGAAAGAGAGTGTTCAGCGGGCCGGCGACGCTGGGATCTCGATCCTCGAGGTCCCGCGCTCGGATCTGGACAAGCTCAGTGCCAACGGCCTGCATCAGGGGCTGGCGCTTCAGGTGCCGCCTTATCGCTACGCGCACCCCGATGATCTGATCGCCGCCGCCCGCGCGCATCAGGAGCCGGCGCTGCTCGTTGCTCTGGACAACATCACCGACCCACGCAACCTCGGTGCCGTCATCAGATCCGTCGCTGCCTTCGGTGGGCACGGTGTGGTGATACCGCAGCGTCGCAGCGCGAGCGTCTCCGCCGTTGCCTGGCGCACCAGCGCCGGGGCCGCCGCCCGCCTACCCGTCGCGCGTGCCACCAATCTCACTCGGACACTGAAGGATTGGCAGACCAAGGGCATCACCATTATCGGTCTGGATGCGGGCGGCGACACCACCCTGGACGAGTTCGACGGCAGCGGACCCGTGGCGATCGTCGTCGGTTCCGAGGGCAAGGGCCTGTCTCGGTTGGTCCGCGAGACGTGCGACATGATCCTGTCCATTCCCATGGCCGGCCCCGTCGAATCGCTCAATGCGTCCGTGGCTGCGGGTGTCGTCGTTGCCGATATCGCCCGCCAGCGTCGCTAGGACCCGAGGGCTCGTGGCTGCGGATCAACCGACCCAGAATTGCACCGTGTCGCCGGGGCGCAGCTGCGCGGCATGCGGAATACTGCCCGAGGCGACAACGGCAATGACCGGGTAGCCGCCCGTCACGGGATGATCTGCCAGGAAGAGCACCGGTTTGCCCTCCGGTGGCACTTGCAGGCCGCCCGGCACCATCCCCTCACTCGGGAGTTCGCCGGCGACTGCGCGGGGCAAGGGCTCGGCGCCGTCCAGTCGGATGCCTACGCGATCGGAATCCTGAGACACCGTCCAGTTCTGCTGGACCAACGTGGACCTGGCCCGCGCTGTGAACCAATCGTCGCGCGGCCCGCAATGGATGCGCAATCGCAATGTCGGTGTCGGTATGGGTGGTGGAATGAAGTCTGCGGCGGGCCAATCCGCGTGTTCGGCCCCGACGAGAAGTTCCGTGCCGGGTCGCATCACCTCGGGGCCGATGCCGGACAACGTGTCCGTCGATCGACTTCCCAATACAGTCGGCGCATCGATACCCCCGCGCACAGCGACGTAGTTGCGTAGGCCCGATGTCGGTGCCGCGAGTGTCAAGATCGATCCGGCGGGCAGCGTGATCATCGAATACAGCCCTTGCCTCACTCCGTCGACGGTGCATTCGGTGGACGCGCCGGTGACGGCGACGACGGTATCGAACTCGGCTCTCAGCGCCAAGCCGCCGAATGTCACCTCCAGCGTGGCAGCCTGTGAGCTGTTGCCTACCAGGCGATTCGCCGCATCGTGAGCGAGGATGTCAGCAGCCCCGGAGCGGCCCACGCCGATCGGGGCGTGCCCTGACCGTCCGCGATCTTGAACCGTGCACAGCGGCCCCGTCTGCAGAATCGACAGCTTCCTCATACCTGCTCGAATCGAAACGTTGTTCCCGGCTGCAGCAGTGCCGGCGGTGTGCGTTCGATGTCCCACAGCACCGTTTCGGTGTGACCGATCAACTGCCATCCTCCGGGCGAGCTACGCGGATAGACGCCGGAGAATTCACCTGCGAGCCCCACGGAACCGGCGGGAACCGTCGTACGCGGTGTTGTCCGGCGGGGTACATGCAGCCGATCGTCGGTTCCGACGAGATAGCCGAAGCCCGGAGCGAAACCGGCGAAGGCGACGGTCCACACTTGTTCGGTGTGGGCGAGGATCACCTCGCGCGTGGTGAGACCGGTGGCCTCGGCGACGTCGGCGAGATCGGCGCCGTCGTAGTGGACCGCTATCACCCCCGGCTCGGTAGCCGGCGCGGCGGCGCGGTCGGCGGGCTCCGTGGCGCGGATCCAGGCGGCCACAGAATCGCTGTTCCCATTGTGTCGCACCAGTATCGTGCGAGCCGCTGGAACGAGTTCCTCGACGTCCTCGGGTGCGCTGACGCGCAGCGAGGCGAAGAATGCCATCGTTTCGGCGAGATCGAAGTACTCGACGAGAATGGCTCGGTCGCCGCAGGAACGCAGAATCATCGGATGAACGAAGCGATGTCGATATCGTTGTCGAACAGTATCTTTCGAACCGTATGTGCCATGTCCACGGCACCCGGGGAGTCGCCGTGCACGCACACCGACTCGGCGTCGATCCGTATCGTTGATCCGTCGATCGCCTCGACGGTGCCGTCTCGGACCAGTCTCAGCACGCGCTCCGCGACGACCGAGGGATCGGTCAGCACGGCACCGCCGACCCGGCGCGAGACCAGCTCGCCGGTGGGCGTGTACGCGCGATCGGCGAACGCCTCGGTGACCGCGCGTAGTCCCGCGTCCTGAGCTTCCCGCAGAAACACCGATCCTGGCAGACCGAGGACGGGGAGCGTCGGGTCGTAGGAACGCACGGCATCGACCACAGCGCGCGCCTGATCACCGTGCGCTACCAACGCGTTGTACAGAGCACCGTGCGGTTTGACATAGGCGATGGCCGAGCCCGAGGCCTGAGCGAGACCGTCGAGCGCGCCCAATTGATACAGCACGTCGGCAGTGAGATCGGCGGCCTCGATGTCGATGAAGCGACGTCCGAAGCCAGCGAGATCGCGGTAGCCGACCTGCGCGCCTATCCGGACGAAGTTCTCGGCGGCGCCGCGGCAGGTATCGAGGATCGTGCGCGGGTCACCGGCGTGAAACCCGCATGCGATGTTGGCGCTGGTGACGATGGACAGCATGGCTGTGTCGTCGCCCAGCGTCCACGTTCCGAAGCCCTCGCCGAGGTCGGAGTTCAAATCGATGGACGTCATCGATCGATTATCCCGCCAGCACCCGTCCGGAGTTGGCTTTGCGTCGCGAGCCCACGCCGCGGCACACCAGATAGATGACGAACGAGATGGTGGTGACGAACGTCGAGACCGGGAGGCCGGGGGCGAGCGAGAGCAGAATGCCGCCGACGGCTGCGGTCTCGGCGAAGAGAATGGACAGCACCGTCGCCTTGAGCGGGCTCGCGGTGACGCGGGCCGCTGCAGCCGCAGGAGTGACGAGCAGAGACAGCACCAGCAGAGCGCCGACGATCTGGACGCCGAGGGCGCAGGCGACGCCGACGAGCACGGCGAACACCACGGACAGCCCGCGGACGGGGACCCCCCTGGCGAGCGCGACCTCGGGATCGGTGCTCGCGAACAGCAGCGGGCGGTAGACGACGGCGAGCACGATCAGCACCACGACGGCACAGACGAGCAGTAGTTGGATTCCGCTCTGGCCCACGCCCACGATCTGCCCGATCAGCAGCGAGAAGCTGGTTCCGGTGCGGCCCGGGTAGAGCCAGATGAACAGCACCGACAGTCCGAGCCCGAACGACATGATGACGCCGATGACGGAATCCCGGTCCCGGGCCTTGGACCCGAGCAGCGCGAACATCACCGCGGCCACCACCGAACCCACGATGGCGCCGAGGCCGACGGTGATACCGACGAGTAGCGCGGCGGAGGCGCCCGTCAGCGACAGCTCACTCGAACCGTGAACGGCGAAGGCCCACTGCCGGCTGACGATCAACGGCCCGAGCGCACCCGCGAGCAGACCGAGAATCGCGGCCGCGATCAGTGCTTGCTGCACGAAGTCGTAATTGAGCAGGTTCGCGGTGGTACTGAAATCGAACATCTTCGACAGTGCGTCGCTGACTTTGTCGTTCATGCCGGGGTGGTTCCTGTCTGTTCCGGCGTGGGTGGGTGGTGCGCGCCCGCGGACCCCAGCGCATCGATGGAATCTCCGGTGCCGACGACGATCAACCGGCCACGGACCTTCAACACCTCCACCTCGGTGCCGTACAGCTCCGAGAGCACCTCGGTTGTCATCACCGTCGCCGGTGTTCCGATGCGAAATCTCCCGTCGACGATGTACACGACGCGGTCGACGAGGGGCAGAATCGGATTGATCTCGTGGGTGACGAACAGGACAGCGGTGTCGTGCTCTCGCCGGCGCCGGTCGATCAGCTCGGAGACGAGCCGCTGATTGGCCAGGTCGAGGCTCAGCAACGGCTCGTCACACAGCAGCACCGTCGGATCCCCGACGAGTGCCTGCGCGATTCTCAGGCGCTGCTGTTCGCCACCGGACAACGAGCCGACAGGTGCTCCGGCGAAACTCTGGGCACCGACCTGATCGAGCGCGTCTTCGACGATGCGTTTGCGCTCCCGCATCCCTCGAATCCCCATGCCCCAGACATGGCCGTCCCAGCCGAGGCCCACCAGATCGCGCCCGCGTAGGGGAAGACCGTCGTCGATGCTGCGTTGTTGCGGGACGTAGCCGACGCCGGCCTGGCCGTGACGGACGGGCTCGCCGCCGATCGTGGCGGTCCCGGACGTCAGGTGGTTCTGGCCGAGCAAGACCTTGAGCAATGACGTCTTGCCCGAGCCGTTGGGGCCGAGGATTGCCACGAACTCACCGCGCTGCACGCTGAGATCGAGGTGCTGCCACAGGGTGCGCTCACCGAACGCCAAGCTGGCGTCGCGCAGTTCTACAGCAGGCATGTCCCCAGTTTTCCAGGGAGCAGCAGCTGCGCGCGAGTCAGGATGCACTCAGGGCGGCTTGCAGATCCTCCGCTGCCTGGGTCTGCCACTCGATGTAGCTCATGCCCTCGGGCAGGGTCTCGGTGACCTCGACGACGGGTACATCAGCGGCCTCGGCGGTCTGGCGGATGTCCTGGGTGACGGCATCCTGCGTCTGAACGTTGTAGACGAGAACCTGCACCGAGTTGGACGTGAACAGGTCGCGAGTGGCGGCGATCGACGCGGGGGACGGATCGTTGCCCTCCTCGATAGCGTTCTTGAAGTCCTCCGGGGTGAGGTCCTCGAGACCGGATTCCACTAGCAGGTAGTGCGCGATCGGCTCGGTCTGAGCGACAGGTGCCGCCGGGTGCTCGGCTGCGATCGCAGCGGTTACATCGGTGATGGAGTGGACCTGATCGTGGAAGGTCTCGGCATTGGCGGTGTACTGCTCGGCGTTGTCGGGATCGAGCTGACCGAGTGTCTCGGCGATGGATTCCGCGGTCGCAGCGGCAACCTCGGCGTCGTACCAGACGTGCTCGTTGACCTCGCCGTGACTGTGGTCGTCTTCTTCGAGTGCTTCTTCCTCGTGTGCTTCTTCGTCGCTGTGGCCTTCTTCGCTGTGGCCTGCTCCGGCGAGCTCGAACGCGTTGACCGTCGGTACGTTCTGGCCCTCGGCTTCGAGGATGTTTTCGATGAACTCGTCGTAGCCGCCACCGTTGTAGACCACGAGCGAGGCCTCGGCGACCATAGCGGCGTCACCCGGGGACGCCTCGTACGAGTGCGGATCGCCGGACGGGTCGTCGATGATCGACTCGACGGTGGCCATATCGCCTGCCACTGCCTCGGCGACGCTGGCCCAGACGTTCGTGGAGGCGACGATGGTGATCGGGCCGTCGACTGCTGCCGCGGGGCCCGATGTGTCGGGTGTCGTCTCGGAGTCCGAGCTGCAGGCGCTGAGCGTGAGAGCCGCCGCGCAGGACAGGCCTACGAGTGCGGTGGCTGTGCGAGGAAACTGAAGGCGTGGCTGACGCACGGGACTCTCCTGATGGTGTACGAATAGATGCAATTGGTAACGGTTACCGTTTCATTGTAGCGCCGATGCCGTTCCCGTCGAATCTGGCACGATCCGTCGATTTCCGGTGTGGCCTCGTTTGCGACTAACGTCCGGGTATGTCCAGGTCGAGGGAACCGCGACGCCCGGCAACGTTGGCGTCCATCGCCGCCGAGCTGAAAGTCTCGCGCACCACGGTGTCGAACGCGTACAACCGTCCGGACCAACTCTCACCCGAATTGCGCGAGCGCGTGCTCATGGCGGCGAAGCGTCGCGGTTATGCCGGGCCGGACCCCGTGGCGCGGTCACTGCGCACCCGCAAGGCCGGCGCGGTGGGTCTGGTGCTCACCGAGGCGCTGAGCTACTCGTTCCGCGACCCCGCCGCAATGGCGTTTCTCGCCGGACTGGCCGAATCGTGCGAGGCGGCGGGGCAGGGTCTGTTGCTCATCCCGGCAGGCCCCGATCGTGACGACACCGCAGCGGCCGCCGTCGTTCAGCAGGCCGGCGTCGATGCCTTCGTCGTCTACTCCGTCGCCGACGACGACCCTTATCTCCTGGCGGTACGCGAGCGGCACCTGCCGATCGTCATCTGCGATCAGCCACGCGGCGTGCCCGAGGCCGCACTCGTCGCAATCGATGACCGCGCTGCCATGAAAGTCCTCGCAGACCAGGTCATTGCACTCGGACACGAACACATCGCCGTGCTCTGCATGCGCCTGGGACGCGACCGCCGCGATGGCGTCGTACCCCCCGATCGGCTTCGAGACAGTCACTTCCACGTACAGCGCGAACGAATTGCGGGAGTCAAGGATTCGATGGTCGAGGCCGGGCTGGATCCGGACACACTCACCGTCGTCGAACGTTTCGAGCACACGACGAGGTCGGGTCACTCGGCGGCCGCTCAGGCATTGCAGGCCAACCGCGATACGACGGCTTTGCTGTGCACCACCGATGTCCTGGCGCTCGGCGCGCTCAACTTCGCCAAGGTGACGGGAATCGACGTACCCGGTCAGCTCACCGTCACCGGATTCGACGGCGTCGAGGACGCCATCCGCGAGAACGTCACCACCGTCCGCCAGGACGCCGAGGAAAAAGGCCGGCGAGCTGGTGCGCTACTGGTCTCCACCGCGCGATCCGGCGTGGTCGCGGCCGAATTCCTGCCCACCGAACTTGTCAAGGGACGTACTGCGGGGCCGCCGCCTCTTTCAGCATGAATGGGCCATTGCAACTGTCTAGCCGTTGCAATGGCCCATTCATGCCGAAAGGAGGGAGGAGGGTGACCCTCAGGAGCTCAGCAACGCTGCACATCGCAGCAGTCCGAGGTGGCTGTAGGCCTGCGGGTGGTTGCCGAGAGATCGCTCGGCGACGGGATCGTATTCCTCGCTGAGCAGACCGGTCGGCCCTGCTACGGCCACCAGTTGCGCGAACAGTGCCTCGGCCTCGGAGCGCTGGCCGATCAGTAGGTACGCCTCGACGAGCCATGCGGCGCACAGGTGGAATCCGCCTTCGCCGCCGGGTAGGCCGTCGTCGTGGTGGTACCGGTACACCGTCATCCCGCTGCGCAGTTCGCGCTCGGTGGCCGTCACGGTCGCGGCGAAACGCGGATCGGACGGGTCGATGAGTCCGGAGAGTCCGATGTGCAGGGTTGCGGCGTCGAGGTCGGTTCCGTCGTAGGCGGCGGTGTAGGACTGCACCTCGTCGTTCCAGCCCTGCTCGAGCACCTCGGCGCGGATCGTCGAACGCAGTGTCTCCCAAGATGGTTCGGTCTCTCGGTCGAACTTGCGCGCCAGAGTGAGGGCGCGGTCGATGGTCATCCAGCCCATCACCTTGGAGTACACGTGGTGGCGGGGGTTGCCGCGGATTTCCCAGATGCCGTGATCGGGTTCGGACCACCGACGCTCGACGGCCTCGACCATCGCGCGCACGAGTGACCAATCATCGTCGGACAGTGCTTCTTTGCCGCGCCGCCCGCGCGCACGTCGGTTGTGGGCGAGGGAGGAGATGAGGTCGACGATGGGGCCGAACACATCCAGCTGCACCTGCTGGTTGGCAGCGTTGCCGACGCGGACGGGCCGCGATCCGGCGTAACCGGGTAGTTCGTCGATGACAGCTTCCGGTGGAAGGCCGAGACCCCAGAGAGTGTAGAGCGGATGCAGTCGTTCGGGGCCCGAAACAGATTCCAGCACACCGTGAACCCAGGACAGGTAGTTCTCGGCCTCGACGGTGGATCCGACGTTCACCAGGGCGGAGGCGGTGAGGGCGGCGTCACGCAGCCAGCAGTAGCGGTAGTCCCAGTTTCGGACGCCGCCGATCTCCTCCGGCAGCGATGTGGTGGCTGCCGCCATGATCGAGCCGGAATCGGCATGGACGAGACCTCGGAGTGTCAGCGCCGATCGCTTCATCAGATCGGGCTTGAGCGGCGGCAGCGTGAGTCGGTCGGCCCAGTCTTTCCAGTAGCTTTCGGACTCGGCGCGTCGCTCCGGTTCGGGAACTGCGGATGGGCCCAAATCGTCTGCGCCGAGGCGTAATTCGAGTATCACCGGTCCCTGCGACGGATCCACCTCGGCGTGAGCAGTTTCCTGGATCCCGTCGGAGACGATGTTCCACTGCACTCCGGGGCTGCGCAGGACCATGGGGTCGGCCGTGCCGTAGATACGGATGCCGTCGGCCTCCGGTTCGAGTCGGACACGAATGTTGCCGAACTCCGGACGGGGCGCGAAGGACACGACGGCAGTCGCGGTACCGCTGATGACGCGTGTCAGCGATGTCTGGCCGCCGGGGACATCGTGGGGCAGGTAGTCCGTCACCTGCAGGCTCGACCACTTGGTCTGCACGGTCATGGTGCCGTCGACGTACCGCTGGCTCAGCGGCAGCGCAGCGCGGGTCGGTCCGACGCTGAAATGTCCGGCCTGGTCGCCGCCCAGGAGGTGGGCGAAGATCGCGGCCGAGTCGGGCTCGGGGTGGCACAGCCATGTCATGTTCGCGTCCGGGGTGACCAGGGCGACCGAGTTCGGGCTGGCGAGCATCGTCAGCCGTTCGATGGGTGGAGCATCGGCGCCGGAGAGCCACTGGCGTCGCTCTTGGAGGAGGAACGCCAGTGCCAGCGATACCTGCTCGGTGGTCTCGATTCGGAAGCCTGCGGCGCTGTCGCCGGTACCGACCTTGACCCCGATGTCGGGGCCGTGCAGCCGCGCGAAGGCCTTCTCGTCGGTGACGTCGTCGCCGAAGAAGACCGCGGCGGTCGCGCTTTCTTGGTGCCGCAGGATGTCGAGGGCCACGCCCTTGTCGGTGACGATGACGGCGAGCTCGATGACGGACTTGCCCTCGGTGACCTCGACGCCGTCACGTTGGGCGATGCCTGCGCGGATCGCGTCGAGTGCGCGCTGTGCGTCCTCGGGTGATGCGTTGCGGACGTGCAGGGCAGCGCTGGCCGGCTTGACCTCGACCGTCACTCCGTCGAGATCGGCCGCCACGGTCGACATCTCTTCCGAGATGTCGTGCAACAGCTTCTTGGCGTCGTCGTCGATGGCGTGGATGAAGCCGATGTCGAACTCGCTGCCGTGGCTGCCGACGAGCTGCACTTCGGCGGGCAGGCGAGAGAGCGTCGCCAGGTCGCGGAGGGCACGTCCGGAAATAACTGCGGCGGTGGTACTGGCGAGGTTGGCGAGGCCACGCATGGCGTGCACCGATTCGGGATGGGGAAACGCCTTCAGCGGATCGGACACGAGTGGAGCCATCGTGCCGTCGTAGTCCGAGGTGACGAGCAATCGAGGCGTCCGGGCCACACCGATGAGGGCGCGGCGAAGTTCAAGCGGCAAATCCTGTGCAGTCACGCTACGAATCTAGGCGATCCGACCGTCCTTGGCTCAATCGGACGCCGAGGCGTCAGTCGAGCGGCTTGGCTCCGCCCAGCAGAAGGTCGACTGTCAGTTCGAGTCGCGCGGCCACATCGGTGGCCGAGGACCGCCGCGTCAGCCAGGCCACCAGATTCGACAACCACACATCGCTGATGACTCGAGCGATGCTGAGCTGCAATTCTGTTGGCTCACCGTCGCTCATCGCTTTGGCGAACAGTCGGTCCATCAGCCGGCCGACCTGGTCCACCTCGGCGGCGGCGGAGGCGTCGGCGAACATGAACGCGCGGGTCATCGCCTCGGTGAGTAGTGGATCACGTTGCATGGCACGTGTGATCTGTCCCAGGATCAGGTGCATCCGCTCCTGGGGGGTCTGGCCGGGAGGCATCTTGCGCCGCGACTCGATCCGCTCGAACTCGCGGGCGAGCGCCGACACCAGCAGGTGCACCTTCGACGGGAAGTAGCGATACAGCGTTCCGACGGCGACATCGGCTCGCTCGGCGACGGCGCGCATCTGCACGGCCTCGTAGCCGCCCTTCGACGCGAGTGCGAGCGTCGAATCGAGGATTCGTTTGCGGCGTTCGCGCTGCGCGTTGGAGCTGAGGTCGTCGTCGGTGAGCACGCCGACCGAACGCAGCGGAGTCGGGGGCGGCGTCGTTGCCGGGGCTCCGTTCTTGTCGGCCGGGCCCTCAGGGCCCGATCGAGATGATGAGGTCATCGACGTTTTCCTTCGCACCTTGACTCGTGAACAGCTAGCGTATTAGAACACGTTCTAGACGGGAAAGTCATCACGAGAGCTGGGGAAATCACTGTGACACTAGCCACGAGCGAGGACCAACGCGACGTCCAGAGGTCGATCCGGTCATGGATCGCCTCGGTCGAACCGATCGGTACTCTACGCGCAGATCCGGAGTCCGGATGGCGCACACACTGGCAGGATCTTGCCGATCTGGGGGTCTTCTCCGTCGCAGTCCCGGAGTCCGCGGGCGGGGTGGGGGGCACCGTCGCCGATCTTGCCGTGATGGTGGAATCGGCCGGGTCGGGGCTGGTCGCCGGACCAGTGTGGACCAGCGCGCTGGCAGCGACCTTGGTTGGACGTGGAGTCGGACGCGGTCGCTCGGCGGAGGACCTGTGTTCCGGACGGACCCCCTGCGCAGTGGCTCTGTCCGATGCCTCGCTCGACGCCGTGCTCGATGGCGACACGATGATCGTCGACGGTGTTCTCGACGTGGTCACCGGCGGCGCCGACGGGGTGGCGGTGCTCGCGCCGATCGGCAACGACTGGTTCGTCATCCCTGCGGATACCCCAGGCACGAAAATCGAACCGATCGTCGGCATCGACGGCAGTCTGCCGATCGCTCGGATCGTGTTCGAGGCCGTCCGCATACCGCGGCACAGCGCTATCGAGGGTGTGTCGACCGAAAACGTGCACGACATCGCCGCCACGTTGGCCGCGGCCGATGCGGCCGGGATCGCCGGATGGTGCCTCGAGACAGCCGTCGCTCATGCCAAGACACGCGAGCAGTTCGGCGCCCCCATCGGGAGCTTCCAGGCCGTCAAACACCTGTGCGCGGAGATGCTGTGCCGCGTCGAGAAGATCCGCGCAGCGGCATGGGATGCGGCTGTGGCAATGGACTCCGCTCCCGACGAGTTGCCTCTCTCGGCTGCCGTTGCTGCGACCATCGCACTCGACGGTGCCGTGGACACAGCGAAAGACTGCATTCAGGTTCTCGGCGGCATCGGCTTCACCTGGGAGCACGACGCCCACCTCTACCTCCGCCGCGCATTGGCATTGCGTCAGTTGCTCGGGGGATCTTCCCGCTGGCGTGGGCGCGTCGCCGAGTTGACCCGCGCGGGGGTCCGTCGGACCTTGACCGTCGACCTCGGCGACGCCGAAAACCGCCGCGCGGAGATCCGAGCGGAGATCGGAGTGATCGCCGACGCGGAGGACTCGCGGACTGCACTCGCTGATTCGGGTTTGGCGGCGCCGCACTGGCCGTCACCGCACGGCCGCGACGCCGGAGCCGCCCTGCAGCTTCTGTACTCGCAGGAATTGCAGCGTGCCGGACTCCAGCCGCCCGATCTCGTCATCGGTGGGTGGGCCGTGCCGACGATTCTCGAGCACGGCACCGCCCGTCAGATCGAACGGTTCACGGGCCCGACCTTGCGTGGTGAGATCACCTGGTGCCAGCTGTTCAGTGAACCCGAGGCGGGCTCGGACCTGGCCTCGCTGCGCACGTCCGCGACCAGAACGGACGGTGGGTGGACGTTGCGGGGGCACAAGATCTGGACCTCCCTCGCCCGCGAAGCCGACTGGGCCATCTGCCTGGCCCGCACCAACCGAGACGCTGCCAAACACAAGGGCATCAGCTACTTCCTACTCGATATGAAATCGGCGGGCATTCGTGTCGAACCGCTCCGCGAAATGACCGGGGATGCAGTCTTCAACGAGGTGTTCCTCGACGACGTGTTCGTTCCCGACGAGTGCCTGGTCGGTGACGTCGACGGTGGGTGGAAGCTCGTCCGCACCACCCTCGCCAACGAGCGTGTCGCCATGAGCAGCGGCGGAGCCCTGGGCGCCGCCCTCGAGGAGGTGGTGACGGCCACCAGCGACAACGCGGCGGTGACCGAGCGTCTCGGCGGCCTCATCGCCGACGGACTCGTCCTGTCGGTCTTGGACCTGCGTGCGACTCTCCGAAGGCTCGGCGGGCAGGATCCCGGCGCAGAATCGAGTGTTCGCAAATTGGTGGGAGTGCGTCATCGACAGGACCTGGCGGAGTTCGCACTCGAAGCCACCGGCAGTCGAGGTGCCGCCTGGAGTCCCATCGCGAAGGAGATGCTCCTGACGAGATGTCTGTCCATTGCCGGTGGAACCACGCAAATTCTTCTGACCGTCGTCGCGGAGAGAATCCTCGGACTGCCCAGGGCGGGCTGAGGGTCGTTGCGCGGGCGGCACTGGCCAATAACGCTCCCAGGTGTTAAAAATAGAACACGTTCTACTCGTTCCCGATCGACGCACAGGCAGGTATTTGAGCGTGGACTTCACCCGAGACTCGACGCAGACAACCGTGGCCGAGATGGTCGACGGCCTCATCGCGCGCGAGCCCGCGGATCTGTGGGCAGCGCTATCCGACGCGGGCCTGTCGACGATGCTGCTGCCAGAAGCTGCCGGAGGTGATGGCCTCGGTATCCCCGAAGCGGCCGTCGTACTGACGGAATTGGCGAAGCACGCCGCGGTCGGCCCTGCACTGGCCACCATCGGCTTCGGCATCGTGCCGCTGACCGCGCTCGCCGGCCCCGAGGTGATCGCGCGTATCGCGCAGCCCGGCGCGATCCTCACTGCGGCCCTCGCTGAACCGCGCTCACCGTTTCCGCTCGACCCCGCCACCAAAGCGGTTCCCGACGGAGACCGGATGCGGGTGACCGGAACCAAGATCGCCGTCGCCTACGCCGAGCAGGCACACCGCATCCTGGTGCCGACCTCGGAGGGAGTCGTCCTCGTCGATCCAAAAGCGGACGGCGTCACCTGCACGCGGACTCCGTCGTCGACGGGGGAACCCGAATATGTCGTCGAAATGGACGACGCGCCCGGCGAATTCGTCTCCCTCGACACAGCGCGGCTGTATCGTCTCGCGGTCGCAGCCATCGGTGCCGTTGCCGACGGCCTCGCCGCCGGGGCCGCGGAACTGACGGCAACCCACCTGGCCAACCGTCACCAATTCGGTAAACCGCTCGCAACGTTCCAGGCGGTGGCGGGCGAGATCGCCGACGTCTACGTCACCGCGCGAACCCTGCATGTGGCGGCGGTGTCCGCGGTCTGGCAGGCATCACTCGAGAACGACGGAGGTGGTGGCGACGGCGATGTGCTGGCGTACTGGATCGCCGCCGAGCTTCCGGCCGCGATGCAGATGTGCCACCACCTGCACGGTGGCATCGGTGTCGATGTCACCTATCCGATGCACCGTTACTACTCCGCCGCAAAGGATCTGGCGCGACAGCTCGGCGGAGCCGCGCACCGACTCGAGATCTTGGGGGCAGCATGTTCGTCGAACTGACCGAGGCGCAGCTGACACTGCAGAAACAATTGCGGCGCTACTTCTCGGATCTCGTCAGCGAGCACGACGCCGAGGTCATGATGACCGAGCGGCACGGCGAGACCTACCGCAAGATCATCAAGAAGATGGGTAGCGACGGCTGGCTCGGTGTCGGCTGGCCGAAGGAGTTCGGTGGTCACGGATTCGGTGACGTCGAGCAATCGATCTTCGTCAACGAGGCTGCCCGAGCCGACATTCCGTTGCCCGCGGTCACACTGCAAACCGTCGGACCCACGCTGCAGAAATACGGAAACGACACGCAGAAGGCGAAATTCCTGTCCGCGATCCTGGCCGGGGACGTGCACTTTGCTATCGGCTACACCGAGCCGGAGGCCGGAACCGATCTGGCAGCCTTGAAGACCACGGCCGTCCGCGACGGCGACGAGTACATCGTCAACGGTCAGAAAATCTTCACCACCGGCGGCCACGATGCCGACTACATCTGGTTGGCGGTGCGAACCGGTGCGCCGGATTCGCGGCACCGCGGGATCTCGATGCTGATCGTCGACACCACCGACCCGGGGTACTCGTGGACGCCGATCATCACGTGCGACGGCGCCCACCATGTCAACGCGACGTACTACAATGACGTGCGCGTTCCCGTGGACATGCTGGTAGGGGAAGAGAATGCCGGGTGGCGACTGATCACCACGCAGCTCAATCACGAACGCGTCATGCTCGGGCCGGCGGGCCGAATCGCCGGTCTGCTCGTCCGGTTGCAGACGTGGGCTCGAGCGCACGGGCTGCTGGACGAACCCGATGTCCGCCGCACGCTCGGTGAGGTACACGCGACGTTCCGTATCAACGAGCTGCTCAACTGGCAGGTAGCGTCGAGTACCGCGGAAGCAGTGGACATCGCCGACGCATCGGCCACCAAAGTGTTTGCCACCGAACGTATTCAGCGGGTGGGCCGCCTCGCCGAGGAATTGATCGGGCGACATGGAAATCCCGCCGATCCCGATACTGCGGCGCTGATGGACTGGCTGGACAAGCAGGTCAAACGCAACCTGGTGATCACCTTCGGCGGTGGGGTGAACGAGGTGATGCGAGAGTTGATCGCCACCTCCGGACTCGGACTGCCCCGTGTTGTCCGATGAGCGAGGTTGTTCGATGAGTGAGGTTGTTCGATGAGCGAGTCCATCAACGAAGCGGCCGACCGCATTGCGGCACAGGGCGAGAGCGCGCGCCGCGCCGGCCGCGACCCCGTCAACCAGCCGATGATCAACAACTGGGTCGAGGCCATCGGTGACGCCAATCCCATCTACGTGGACGAGGCTGCGGCACGAGAAGCCGGACACGAAGGCGTCGTCGCACCGCCGGCGATGGCGCAGGTGTGGACGATGGGCGGGCTGCACCGCACTCGTTCGGACGACGACCCGCTCGGGCAGATCATGGCGATCCTCGACGAAGCGGGCTTCACCTCCATCGTTGCGACCAACTGCGAGCAGACCTATCACCGTTATCTGCGAGTCGGTGAGGAAGTGACGTTGACCGCGCGGCTCGAGAACGTGGTCGGCCCGAAGAAGACCGGGCTCGGCCACGGATGGTTCGTCACCACGCGGAACATCTGGTACGTCGGCGAGGAACCTGTCGCGGAGATGCTCTTCCGTGTGCTCAAGTTCGCACCGACCGTTTCGAGCGTCGCTGCAGAGGTCCCGGATCAGATTCGGCCCGTGGTCTCGCAGGAAACCGAGTTCTTCTGGGACGGAACGAAGGTGGGCGAGCTGCGCGTGCAGCGTGTCGAGGACGGTTCGCTACGGCATCCACCCATCCCTGCAATCTGGCAGGACAGGGACAAGCCCCTCGACTACGTCGTCGCGTCGGGTAGGGGCACGGTGTTCAGCTACGTGGTCCACCACGCGCCGGCGGTGCCAGGCCGATCGTTGCCGTTCGTCATCGCACTCGTGGAGTTGGAGGAAGGCGTCCGTATGCTCGGTGAACTTCGAGGGATCGAACCGGAAGAGGTGGCCATCGGGCTACCGGTCGAGGTGGACTTCGTGCGGATCGACGAAGACCTGACGCTACCTGCGTGGAAGGCCGTCGGATGAAGGGCCGCACGGCAGAACTGGCAATGGGTGATGTGGCCGTGGGCGATGTTCTGCCAGAGCTGCAGATCACCGCCGACCCGACTTTCGTCGTCTCGACGGCCTTGGCTACCAGAGACTTTCAAGATGTCCACCACGACCGCGACAAGGCCGTCGAACGCGGCTCGAAGGACATCTTCGTCAACATCCTCACCGACACCGGGCTCGTGCAGCGATTCGTCACGGACTGGGCCGGACCGAGCGTCGTTCTGAAGTCCATCGCACTGCGACTCGGTGTGCCCTGGTACGCCTACGACACGCTGACCCTGAGCGGCACCGTGTCCGCGGTGACCGGGGACGAGGTGACGGTCGACGTCGTCGGCCGCGATTCGCTCGGTGACCACATCACCGCCACGGTGAGGCTCGCATGAGCGGGCTGTCCGGGAAGGCGGCGATCGTCGGGATCGGCGCCACGGATTTCTCCAAGAACTCCGGACGCAGTGAACTCAGGCTCGCCGCCGAGGCTGTTACCGCTGCGCTCACCGACGCCGGGCTCACCCCCGCGGACGTGGACGGACTGACCTCGTTCACGATGGACACCAACACCGAGACCGCCGTCGCGCGGGCGGTGGGAATCCCCAACCTGAAATTCTTCAGTCGCATCCACTACGGGGGCGGGGCGGCGTGCGCGACGATTCAGCAGGCAGCGATGGCCGTGGCGACGGGCGTCGCCGACGTCGTCGTCGCGTATCGAGCGTTCAACGAGCGGTCGGGAGCTCGGTTCGGTCAGGTGGCATCTCATCTCGCGGCCGCGCCGACCTCGTCGGGTATCGACGCGGGATGGTCGTACCCACACGGGTTGGGCACCCCCGCGTCGTTCGTGGCAATGGTGGCTCGTCGCTACATGCACGTCTACGGCGCGACCAGCGAGGATTTCGGACGGGTGGCCGTCGCCGATCGCAAGCACGCCGCAAACAACCCGGCAGCGTTCTTCTACGGCAAACCCATCACCCTCGAGGATCATCAGAACTCGCGGTGGATCGCCGAACCGCTGCACCTGCTGGACTGCTGCCAGGAGTCCGACGGCGGCATCGCCATCGTGGTGACGTCCGCCGAACGGGCGAAGGATCTACCCAATCCGGCCGCGGTGATCACCGCAGCAGCGCAGGGGAGCGGACCGGATCAGTACATCATGACCAGCTATTACCGGGACGCGATGACGGGACTGCCGGAGATGGGGCTCGTCGCAGATCAGCTGTGGGCGCAGTCGGGGCTACGGCCCGAGGACATGCAGACGGCGGTGCTGTACGACCATTTCACCCCGTTCGTACTCATGCAGCTCGAGGAACTGGGTTTCTGCGGGCGAGGCGAGGCCAAGGACTTCGTCGCGGACGGCGCGATCGAGCTCGGTGGCAGGCTGCCGTTGAACACCCACGGTGGCCAGCTGGGGGAGGCGTACATCCACGGCATGAACGGGATTGCCGAGGGCGTTCGGCAGATTCGGGGAACCTCGGTGAATCCGGTGCCGGACGTCCAGAATGTACTGGTGACGGCGGGAACCGGTGTTCCTACATCGGGTCTGGTGCTGTCGGCCAATCGGTAGCGAGCATCGACTTCGCGGATTCGGTGACGATCTCGAACATCGCCTGCTCGGCAGCCGCGGCATCTCCGGCCTGAATCGAGGACGCGACGACTCCGTGCAGGCGGATCGCTTCGGGGTCGGCTCGATGTGGCATCAACGCGTGCCGGGTGCGTCCGGCGAGCACTTCGACGACGATGTCCGACATCGAACGAAGTAGCGGATTGCCCGACGCTGCGAGCAGGGCGCGATGAAAATCCGAGTCGTGCGCGAGGTAGGCGTCGGAGTTGGCCGCGCGCGAGGTCGCGGACATACCGATGACCGCAGCAGTCAACCGTCCGCAGTGCTCCGGGGTTGCTCGCCCGGCTGCCAACCGAGCTGCCAAAGGCTCGATGCCAGAACGTAATTCGCTGAGCGACGCCAACTGTATGGCGCGGTTGGGGCCGGCGAGCTGCCACCTGATCAGCAGCGGATCGAGCGAATTCCAGTGTGTCGAGTCGAGCACGGTGATGCCTACGCGCCGGCGGACCGTGAGCAGACCGAGCGATTCGAGTACGCGAACGACCTCGCGGACGACGGTTCGCGACACTGCGAATCGCACGGCAACGTCGTCTGCGGAGATCGTCGTCCCGGCGGGCACAGTCCCGTCCACGATGTCGCGCCCCAACGTATCGAGCACGGAATCGTGTAATTGCAGAAATGCTGCGCTTGCTTCGGCCGCCACTGCTCGATGGTCCCACGGGAGGGTGCTGCTTCGCCCCCCGAGCTTCGGTCTCATTAGTAGTACATATTCAAGATCTACTTCTTATTTGTATGATGATAAAGTACAGTGATCGAGGTCACCTCGCGATGAGGTGTCGGCCTGGCGCACATCGGCCGCGCAGGTGTGGTTGGCGAAAGCGTATGCGGGTAACTCGTTCCAGGCGTGACCCCGCAGACATGGAGCGTGATGGCAATGACCGACTCAGGTGAGGCACCCCGAACGGCAGCTGCTGCGCGGGAGATGAACGTGAGCGACAACGGAAGTCAGCATCCGGTTCTCGTGCTCATGGGGGTATCCGGTTCGGGAAAGTCCACCGTGGCCGGAATCCTCGCCGGCGCGCTCAAGTGGGACCTGCAGGAGGGCGACGATCTGCATCCGCCCTCGAACGTCGAGAAGATGGCCTCCGGTCAGCCTCTGACGGACGAGGATCGCTGGCCGTGGCTCGAGACGATTGCCGAGTGGATTCGGGATCACACTGCCAGGCATGAGCCGGGCATCGTGACGTGTTCGGCGCTCAAGCGTCGGTATCGCGATGTCCTGGTGCAGGGGTCCGAGGGGCATGTCGTCTTCGTGCACCTGGCCGGTACGAAGGAGCGGATCAGCGGCAGATTGAACGTGCGGATGGACCACTTCATGCCGAGCAGTCTGCTCGACACGCAGATGAGCACACTCGAGTCGATCGAGCCAGACGAGCACGCCATCGTCGTCGATGTCGGCCCGCCTCCCGCCACGGTCGCAGCGAGCATCATCGCCGAACTCGAGCGGATGCGCGCCTTATGAAGCAGCAGTGCTGGTTTTTAAGCATACGAATGAATGAACGGTTTGCGAAAAGTATGGTTAATGCGCCAAAGTGAAGTGGTTCACGAAAACATCCGTGTAGACAGACGGGTCACAAACCCGAATGAGTCTGCGCTCGTAAGGAGACGTCGATGGTGAGAGGCGCACCGTCCAGGCCGGTCGAACTTCCTGTTCCGACCGCGGACATATGGGATTGGCAACTCGACGGGCTGTGTCGAGGCTTCGACTCGTCCGTGTTCTTCCATCCCGAGGGTGAGCGCGGACGTGCGCGCACGATGCGGGAGCAGAAGGCCAAGGACGTCTGCAACCGCTGCCCGGTGCTGGCCCAGTGCAGATCGCACGCGCTGTCGGTCAACGAGCCGTACGGAGTGTGGGGTGGGATGTCCGCGCACGACCGCGCCGACTTCTACCGAAGCGAACCTCGCCTGGCCTGAGCCACCGTTCGTGTCGGTGGGATCGTGCACCATGTCGAACCATGAACAAGGTCATGCGCGCGACGCTCATCAGTGCGGTCGTCATCACCACGGTGATCGGCATCGCATCGTTCGTTCTCAGTTTCGCGGCGCTCTGGGATCTGGCAACAATGGCGGGAGTGCCACGCACTCTGTCCTGGTTGTGGCCGGTGATCGTCGACGGCACCATTCTGCAGGCCACCATCTCGGTGATCGCCCTGGCGCACCTCGACCGACATCACAGCGGCCGCCGGTTCTTCTGGGCGGTTCTGATCATCGCGGCCCTGGTCAGTATCGGCGCAAATGCGCTGCATGCATTCATCTCCCAGTCGGGAACGTTGCATCCCGCCCTGTCGGCCGCGATCGCGACCGTTGCGCCGGTCAGTCTCCTCGCAGCCACCCACGGGCTCGGCATTCTCGTCCGAGTGCCCACGGTTCGAATGGCGGACACAGCACCCGAATCGGCCGGACAAGATCCCGCACTGCCTGAACAAGCACTGCCTGAACAAGCACTACCTGAGCCGGCACTGCCGGTGATCGGGTCGCCGCTGGTACCGACCGAGCGTGCGGTCGACCTGAAATCAGGGGCGCCCGAGGACCCGCTCGAGGACGTCGATCGCTGGATTCTCGACGAGGACCGCGCGGAAGATCTCTTCCCGGTCGAAGCTCCCTGATGTGGCCGCTGCTGCCCGGCGCTGGCACTATCGAGAAGATGAGCGAAGTAACGCCGCAGGTGCCGGGGCCCGGGCAGGAGTCGGTGTGGGACTATCCTCGACCGCCGCGGCTCGAACAGTCCGATCGGTTGATCACGGTCAGGGTCGACAGTGTTCTCATCGCCGAGACCCGTGCGGCCTGGCGCGTTCTGGAGACGAGCCATCCGCCCACCTGGTACATCCCTCGTGACGACGTCGCTGAGGGTGTCCTCTTTCCTTCGGCGGCGCGCTCGACGCATTGCGAGTGGAAGGGCGCGGCCACGTACTGGGACGTGCACGGCGGCGACGTGAGTCTGGCCGGCGCCGCGTGGAGTTACGAGAGGCCGACCGCCGCTTTTCTGCCCATCACCGGGCACCTCGCATTCTCCCCGAGCCGCCTGCACTGCGAGGTCGATGGCGAACGGGTCATCCCGCAGGAGGGCGGCTTCTACGAGGGCTGGATCACCAGCGACGTCGTCGGCCCCTTCAAAGGCATTCCAGGTAGTTGGGGATGGTGAGCTCAGCACCCGCCGAATTTCTCGTAGTGCACAGCGTCCGCCAGGGGCCGTCGGTCGCGCCACCCGAATCGCTCGAGGTCGGGGACCTGTGCGAACTCGGTGACGGGGCCCACGCATAGCCAGGCGATGGGCCGGACCGGTGAGGGAATGTCGAGCAGATCGGTGAGGAAGCTCTCCTGGTAGAACGAGACCCAGCCGACGCCGATACCTTCCGATATCGCTGCGAGCCAGAGGTTCTGCACGGCGAGTACCGCCGAGAACACGCCGGTGTCGTCTACGGTCGCCCGCCCGAGCACGTGCTTGCCGCCGCGTTCCGGATCGTAGGTGACGACGACACCGGTGCGGCTGGTCTCGATGCCCTCGATCCGGATGGGATCGAAGGTGGCGCGGCGATCCGGGGGCAGCGACTGCGCGAATGCGACCCGCTCAGCGGCGACGTGTTCAGCGAATTGTGCGAGCGTATCCGCGCGGCGAACGACGACGAAGTCCCAGGGTTGGGTGTTTCCCACGCTGGGCGCGTGGTGCGCAGCGTCGAGAATTCGTTGTAGCACGGCGTCGTCGACGCATTCGCCGTTGAACTCGGCGCGAACGTCGCGTCGGGAACGAATGGCGGTGTACACCGGCATCGGCGGATCGTCTCTGCGGGTGTGGCTGTTGCTCATGGGACCTCGGCGTTGTTGCTCAGTTCGGCGTTCAGTGCGGCCACCGATTCGGGGATGTCGAGGGCCGGTACCGGACGTCCGAGATGATATCCCTGCGCGCAGTGGCAGGAGAGTCGTTTGAGGTCCAGCAGGGTTTCGCGGTCCTCCACGCCCTCGGCGGTGATGGTGAGGCCGAGGGTTCGGGCGAGGTCGATGGTGGATCGCACGATGATTCTGTGTGCGTCCACCGTTCTCATGTCGGTCACGAATGCCCTGTCGATCTTCAGTTGCTGCACAGGAAGACGCTGCATGTATGCCAACGAGCTGTATCCGGTGCCGTAATCGTCGATGGCGAGGACGACACCGAGCCGGTGCAGTCGGTCGAGAGATTCGACGGCGACGGGCAGATCGGTGACCGAGGCGGTCTCGGTGATCTCGATGATGAGTGCCTCGGGTGGAGCGCAGGCCAGCTCCAGTGCGCGTCGCACCTGGTCCACCACTCCGAGGTCGAGCAGGTTGCGTGCCGATATGTTCACCGACACTGTCAGGTCGATGCCGTCCCTGCTCCACTTCTGCCGCTGGGTCAATGCCTCGACCAGGACGTATTCGAGCAGGGGGCGGATCAGCGCGGTTCGTTCGGCCATCGGCAGGAACGAATCGGGCTCGACCAGGCCCTTTTCGGGGTGGTTCCAGCGCAGCAATGCCTCCACACCCACGACGCTCATCGACGCCAGCCCCACCTGCACCTGGTAGTAGACCTCGAGTTCACCGCGCTCGATGGCGTTGGCGAGTTCGCCGAGCATGAGCAATGGCCCGCTCTCGTCCCGATCCATCGAACTGTCGTACATCGCGATCCGGGGCTGTCGGTCCTTGGCCGAACTCATGGCGAGGTACGCGTGTCGGCCCAGCTCCTCGGGGGGTGTCTCGGGCGCCGAGGCGGAGCAGCAGGCGATGCCGATACTGCCCTCGACCACGAGGGTTGCGCCTCGTACGTCGACCGGACGCAACAGCGCTGCGTGCATGTCGTGGGCAAGGGTCATCGCGTCCGTTTCGTCTGCACCTACCGCGACGGCGAATTCGTCCGCCCCGACACGGCCGACCGCGCCACGCTCACACACCACTTCGCGGAGTCGGGAACCCACCTCTCGTAGAACTTCGTCGCCGACGCCGTGGCCGAAGGTGTTGTTGATGTCTTTGAATCGGTCCACGTCGAAGAGGAGAACTGTCAAGGGCTGACCTTCGTCAGTGCGTTCGTAGAGCCATCTTTCCAATCCATGGCGGTTCGGCAGGCCCGTGAGGTGGTCGGTTTCGGCGACATTGCGCAAGGTCTGGGTTTGACGGTGCAGCAGCCCGAGAAGTTCGACGACGCGAACGAAGACGAGCACCACCAGCAGCGTGGTGCACAGGACGACGCCCCAGCCCCACTGCGTGATGTCTTCGCCGCGCACGAGCAGGACGGCCATCACCGCGGGGACCGTCAACACCGCCGCGGTGAGAAGCAGGACCGTGGGGGTACCGAACGACGCCGTAAGCCTCGAGTTGCGCCCGCGGGGCTTCGGAGGGGTCAACGTCCGCATGGATGGATGCAGGGCCGCGGTTCCGGCGAGAACGTAGAAGGCCAGAAAGCCGACCCCGACGGCGCCCGCACCGTTGGTCTCGGCGGTGATCGATTCGATATCGACGGCGATGTCGGTGACGAGGGTCGCCACCACAGCCGCGCTCAGCAGGCGGAACGAGACGGACTGCCATTGGCTGGATCCGACGAAGTGCACGAGCAAACCGAGGAGGAACACATCCATGGCCGGGTACACGACGCCGACGAACCCTGCGGTTCGCGCCATGTCTGCCGTCTCCGGTTGGACGACGAACACCCACATGAGGAGCCCGAACGCGATCATCACGATGGTGCTGTTGGCGACGTGACCGAGTTCTCCACGTCGCCCACCCTGATGGACGAGTAGGTACAGTCCTGCCCCCAGCAGCGGGTACCCGAGGAGGTAGATGATGTCCGCGACCGAGATCACGAACACGGTCTCGCTGGTGAACAACTCGCTCAGGTACGCGGCGTCACCGAGCACCCACAGGCCAGACCCGGCTGCGATGAGCATCCAGGCGGTGCGAGATGCCGGTTGGTTGATGTGAATGCCGACCACAATGGCGACAATCGCCGAGATCCCGGTTGCGAAGAAGATCGCCTCCGACACCGTCTCAGGAACGGTGACCAGGTATCCCGCGCCCGCGGCGACCCCGAGCGCGGGGTAGAGCCACCATCTCACCGAGTCCGTCCCTCCCCTGCGTCGTCCTCGGAGCTGCCGTCCTCGGAGCGGCTGTCCTCGACAGCCGCCCCTGAAACATCCCACATTCGGCGTCGCGGTTCACCAAGAACGCGGTGTGATGAAGACCGGTCGAGCGCTCAGGGGAGCAACTGATCGATGAGGGTGTTGCTGTAGATGCGGTGCGGGTCGAGTGTGTTGTAGGTGGCCCTCGCGGTGTCCCAGTTATCGGAGTTCGGGACGCCCTGACGGTAGGTGTTCGGCAGAATCGACTCGATGACCTCGGCGTCCTTGTAGGGGAGTTCGGGGCTGAAAGCCCAGCCCTTGGACCATTCGGGGCGGAACGTCGCCCATGCTCCGGAGTAGTGCGCGCGCATCCACTGCTCCATCTCGCGGTAGAACGCGAACATGCCGGGTGTGTTCGGCACTCCGAGCACGTTGAGCCACACCGCTGTGTCCCACTCGGGGTGGTCGGGTCGGGGTCGCATCGCGGAGATCGTGGGTGCGCCGGCGGAGTCGACGACGACATCGGACGGGTCGTCCATTCCGCAGCAGCGAATCTCGACGGGGCCGTTGATCGGGTACTGGCCGATGGACTGGTAGTACGCCACCCTTGCCTCGAACCATACGGTGAAGTCGTGGACGACCTGGGCGACGTTGCTCCGCGAGGTGACGACCGCACCGCCGCCCTCGGTCAGCAGCAGCGTGCTGGGCTTGATGTAGAACTGAAGGTCCTTGGCCCAACCCCACAGGTCGTAGGAGCCGAATGCGGCCAGTCCCGCCACCGTGGTGCCGTAGAAGACCTGTCCGAACGCCGGTGCGATGAAGGTATTGCCCGCTGTGAGTTGACCGATGAGGTCCGAGGCGATTTCGGGAAGATTGTCCGAGAACGGGTAATTGTACGGTCCGGTCACCGCCCGTGCGGTCGGCGGTTTGTCCGGGGAGATGGACCATACTTTGAGCCAGGGGTTTTCGGTAAACGGGTACCAGATGGCCTCGGCCCGCCCGGTCTGGTCCAGAAAGCTCTCGAACGTCCTGCCCGGCGCACCGGGTACACCGAACATTTCGCGCCACCCGATGTCGGTGTAGCTCTGGCATCGCATGCGGGTGTTCGCACTCGCCTGCAATGTCACCGAGGTCAGGAACGTGCGACCGAGGTGGGCGAGGAGTGGCAGAATCGCGGGCTCGGAGCGGTCGAATGTGCGCAGCGAATACGCGGTTCCGTCCCACACGACCGCCGTCAGTGAGGTGATCAGGTTGCTCAGCGAACCGTATGTGGTTCCGATGGGCGGTGATTCGCCAACGGCAGGCAGTGCAGCACCGTGTGCATCGACGGCCAGCGCCCCCGCGATTGACAGCACACCTGGTGCAGGTACACAGGCCCACCCGAGACCGTTGTCCTCGAGTCGTTGCAGGATCGCCTCGAGCGTGGCACCCGCCCCGGCTGTGACGGTCGAGTCACCGGGGTGAACGACGATACCGTTCAGGTGAACCATCGTGTCCACGAGAACAGTTCGATCGATCGGCTCGCCGTTGACGATGGTCAGCGGAGTCCAACCGTGCATCGCGCCACGGGGACGGATGCGGTAGCCGTTCGCGTGCGCCCAATTCGCCAGCCGAACGACATCCTCGGGACTCGTCGGTGAGCAGGTCCAGATCGCGTCGAGGATGATCTCCTTGGACCAGTTCTGGTAGCGCTGCTGATACAGCGGGATACCGGCGGGAAAGTTCGGGGGAGCAGGGATCGTCGTGTCCGCGCTTCCGAACGGTGCGGCGCCTGCGGGCACTGCCCGCAACACTGACGCAGCGGCGATCGCCCCCGCTCCGGCGGCAATGAACTGTCGACGATTCAACTCTGGCATGGGCTCTCCGTAGTCTTGAAGCTGGTCAGCGGATGGAAAGATTACCGGTGGTGACGATGGTGTCGGCGAGAATCGGGGCATCTTCGCGGTCGGGCACACTCACACCGACGAGAAAGCGGCCGTCCTCGTCCCAGATTCGGCAGGCGAGGGTCTCACCGGGATAGACGACGCCGGCGAAGCGTGTGCCGATGCTGCGGAGAAGTGTGCTGTCGCCGTCGAGCACGGTGTCGGTCACGGCCTTGGCGATCATGGCGTAGGTGCACAGCCCGTGCAGGATCGGACGCGGGAACCCTGCTGCCCGAGCGAATTCCGGATCCGAATGTAGTGGATTGCGATCCCCGCACATGCGGTACATCAGCGCCTGCTGCGGCAGGATCGGTACCGCGACCTCGGCGTCGGGTGTTCGGGTGGGCATCTCGATCTTGTTCGACGGGCCGCGTTCACCGCCGAATCCGCCTTCGCCTCTTGCGAAGATCGATGATCGAGTCCGCCACAGCTCGGTTCCGTCCGGTGCGGTCGTCACCGCTTCCTGCACGATGACGGCGGCGCTGCCCTTGTCCCAGATTTCGGTGATCCGGGTGATCGTCTCGGCTTCTCCGGCGGCGGGGATAGGGCCCGAGGTGATGACCTCCTGGCTCCCGTGCACCACCTTCGCCAGGTCGATGTCGATACCGGGGAACTGCACCCGCGGTGCCTCGGTGGCGTGGAACGTCGCCGCCACGGTGGCAAATGTGGGAAGGACCTGAGGTTTCGCGTCGTCGAGGTAGCGCAACTCCGCGTGATCCAACGGGCGTGATCCAGCGCCGATCGCGAGATGGTAGGTCTGGACGTCGTTCGCGGTCCACGAAAAGCGTTGCGGCGGTAGTGTCGCGCCGATGGCAACGTCCGGGTCGATGCTCACTGCGGTGTTCGCGCGATCATATCGAGTACCGCGAGATAGCCGAATGTCATAGCGGGGCCGATGGTTGCGCCCGGTCCGGCGTACGTGTGGCCCATGACGGGTGCGCTGGCGTTGCCGACGGCGTAGAGCCCATCTATGACGCTGCCGTCGTCCCGCAGCACGCGTGCGTCGGCGTCGGTGACGAGCCCACCCTTGGTGCCGAGGTCGCCGGGCACTATCTTGACCGCGTAGAACGGTGGCTTGTCGAGCACGCCCAGGCTGGGGTTGGGCTTGTTGGTCGGGTCGCCGTAGTACTTGTCGTAGCCACTGTTGCCGCGGCCGAAGTCCTCGTCGACGCCGGTTCGGGCGAAGCCGTTGAAGCGTTGCACCGTCGCTGTGAGCTGCGTGGCTGGGAGCCCGGTCTTCTCGGCGAGTTCGGTGACGGTGTCTGCCTGTACGACCACGCCGGCCTCGAGCCAGCGCGAGGGGAATCGCTTCTTCGGTTGCAGGCCCGCGAAGATGTACCGGTCGCGGTAACGCTGGTCGATGATCATCCACGTCGGGATGTTCTCGCCCGGGCCGTCGCCGACGCCGAACTCTCCGCCGTACATTGCGTGTACGGCTTCGACATACGGGGCGGCTTCGTTGAGGAATCGTGTTCCCGACGCGTTGACCATGATGCCGCCGGGCAGAGTGCGTTCGGCGATGCAGAACCAGGGGCCACCGGTCAGCGGGATGGAAGGTCCCCACCATGCGTCGTCCATGAGTTCGACAGCAGCGCCCAGTTTCTGACCGGCGCGAATCCCGTCGCCGGTGTTTGCTTTCGCCCCGACCGTCCACTCTGTGCCGATGGGTTCGCGCTGGTATTTCTTGCGCATTTCCTCGTTGTGTTCGAAACCGCCGGAGGCGAGCACGACGCCCAGCCTGGCGTGGAAGATTCGACCGTCACCGGTTTCGACGCCGCTGACTCGACCGTTGTCGTCGACGCAGAAGTCGACCATCGGGGTGTCGAGAAGAACGGGAACCTCGGCGTCGAGGAGGCCGGCACGTAGCGCAGCGGCGAGGGCTTGGCCACGGCCGAGCAGGTGCTTGCCGGTGAGTTTCGCTGCCAACCATCGCATTCCGACGCGGAGCACCCGCGCGAGACCGCTGGGGTGACGCCTGAGCAGGTTGATCGTCTTGTAGTCGGCCTGGGTGAGCACGACGTTGAGCGGCGCTTTTCCGTAATCGGGTTCGAGGTTGTCCACCTCGGGTCCCAGGCAGGAGGCGTCGAACGGTGTCGGCTCGATCGACCGGCCGCCGACGCGTCCGCCGGGAGCCTCGGGGTAGTAGTCGGAGTATCCGGGCACCCACTGCATCTTCAGCGGCGAGTTGCGCAGCACGAAGCCGAGCATTTCGGGTCCGCGTTCGAGGTAGGTGTCGATGCGCTCCTTGGAGACGACATCGCCGATGATCGCGTGTAGGTAGTCGCGGGCCGCTTCCGGGGTGTCGTCGACACCGTCAGCCTGCAGTGTCTCGTTGTTGGGGATCCACACGCCCCCGCCGGAGCGGGCGGTGGACCCACCGAAATGCGGTGCCTTCTCGATGACGACGACGCTGGCGCCTCGATGGGCGGCGGTCAGCGCGGCCGTCATGCCGCCGGCACCGCTCCCGACGACGATGATGTCGTATTCATGCTTGCTCATGTAGAACACGTTATAGAATGACCGAGCTGTCAGTCCATGCTTTCTGCCAGGAAGAATCGGATTCGACTACTTCGATAACAAAAACACGTTCTAGTCGATGACGGAGGTATGCGAGTGACCTGGGATCTGAGCACCGACGTAGTAGTGGTCGGCTTCGGAGCGGCCGGAGCGGCGGCATCCATCGAGGCCGCTGCAGGTGGGGCCGATGTCCTCGCGCTCGATCGCTACGAGGGCGGGGGCACCAGCACCATCTCCGGTGGAGTCGTCTACGCGGGCGGCGGAACCTCGATCCAAAGGCGAGCAGGCATCGAGGATAGTCCCGACCAGATGTACGCCTATCTGGAGAAGGAAGTCGGCGATGCGGTGAGCCCGGCAACGCTGCGGCGGTTCTGCGAGGACAGTCCCGCGATGATCGATTGGCTGGCGGACCATGGCGTGCCGTTCGAGGCCTCGCTGTGTCCGTACAAGACCTCCTATCCGAGCAACAAGCACTACCTGTACTACTCCGGGAGCGAGGCGGCCGGTGAATTCCGTGCAGTTGCCACCCCGGCGCCTCGGGGGCATCGGGCGAAGGGCCGGGGCACATCCGGGAAGATGCTCTTCGGGCCGCTCGCGGCCTCGGCTCGGGCGGCGGGGACGAGGGTTGTTCCGCAGACCCGCGCGGTCGCACTGATCGTGTCCGACGGTCGTGTCGTGGGTGTGGAATGTCGTTCGCTGCGGAACGCTCCGGCCCGGATACGTCTGCTGCATCGACGCCTGGGGCTGCTGTCGGCCAAACCTGGGATCTATGCCCCCCAGCTGCGTTACTTCTTCGAGCGCAGGCTGGCGCACATCGAGAAGAAGTACGCCGAAGTGCTCCGCATCAGAGCGCGTCGCGGCGTCGTCCTCAGCGCCGGAGGTTTCATCGCCGACCGGGCGATGATGAAGGCGCACGCACCCCGATACACCGGCGGAATAGCGCTCGGGACAGCCGCGGACGACGGCAGCGGAATCGCCCTCGGCACCGAGATCGGCGCGGCGACCGCAAAACTCGGCAACGTCTCGGCGTGGCGGTTCATCGTTCCGCCCGTGCCGTTCCTGGGATCGTTGTTGGTGAACCGATCCGGTGAGCGAATGGTCGACGAGTCTCGCTACGGCGCTGCTCTGGGCCACGCCATCATCGAGCGCGGGGAAGGCCGGGGATGGCTGCTCGCCGACGCCGACCTGGTCACAGACGCCAAGGCGCAGCTTCCGTCGCAGTCGATGTGGTTCCAGCGCGTCCAGAATGCGGGATTGATGTCCACGGCGAAGCGCGGTGGATCCATCGAAGAGGTGGCCGAGGCAGCGGGAATCGAACCGACCGGGCTCCGCGCCACCGTCGACAAGCACAATGCGGCCATCGCATCCGGGAGTGCGGACCCGTTCGGAAAGCACGACGACTTCCGCAGGCCCGTCGTTCGCCCGCCCTTCACGCTGTACGACGCCGGCATACCTGCGGGCTCGGCCATCGCGAGGATGTCGAACCCGTGTCCGATGATCACCCTCGGTGGACTCGTCGTCGACGAGGCGAGTGGGGGCGTGAAAGACAATGAGGGAGTTGTTGTCGCAGGCCTGTTCGCGGCCGGCCGAACCGCGGTGGGACTGTGCTCCAACTCCTACGTCAGCGGCCTCTCGCTCGCCGATTGCATCTTCTCCGGACGCCGAGCGGGTGCACACGCGGCGCAGGCAGGTTGAGTACCTGTAAAGTAGCGGCCTGGGTCGGGCAACTCACCAGGTGGAGCAGGCAGTGACGAACGACGAAACCACACACGGATCCATTCTGGCCGCGGCAATCGAAGTAGTGGCGGACGCGGGATACAGCTCGGCTTCGCTGGCGGGTATCGCCGGACGCGCGGGCGTGTCGCCAGTGGTCATCGAAGACGAGTTCCCGAGCAAGTCGATGTTGATGGCGGAGGCCGCCGCATGGATCTACGGCGACCAAGCGCACTACATCGGCTCGCGCATAGAGGCCGTACCGGAGGGGCTGCCCCGGGTTCAGACGTACATCAGATCGATGTGTGCCTACTACTACGAGAATCCGCAGCATCTGCGTGCGCTGGGTGCAGTGATCGGCAGCGGCGAACTCGTCGGGCCGCCCAGTGAGCATCCGAGTACGCGCAGGTGGCACGCTCTCGCCGACCTATTGACACAGGGCCAGCGACACGGTCTGCTCGGTGCATTCGATGCGAGGGCGGTCGCGATCATCATCGACGGCGCTATCGACGGACTGATCGCAGAGTGGTCACGCGACCCGACGTTCGACGTCCCCGCGGCAGCGGAGGAACTCGCGGATTTGGTGTCCGCCCTGACCCGGGGCGCAGTCTTCGCGCGGTAGCTGTGCCGGTAGTGGTAGAAACAGGGGCATAAGTCCCCCCGGATCGCTGTCGGAGGGATCTACCGGGCGGAGGTGCCGTGCCGGAACAGTCACCGGTGTGTACGGCACCGCTGCTTCCCCGAGAGCGGAGCAGTAGCGATGGAACTGCACGCATTCCCGATGATCGCGATCATCCTGGCCATTTCCACAGTGGCGGGCTTGATCGCAGTGCGGTTGCGTCAACCACTCATCGTCGCGTTTCTGGTGGTGGGAATCGCCGTCGGACCGGTTGGTGCCGGCTGGGTACGGGCCGACAACACGATAGAACTACTTGCCAAGCTCGGTATTGCGATCCTGCTGTTCCTCGTCGGTCTGCGGCTCGATCTGCACATGATTCGCAGCAGCGGGCCGGTGGCTGTCGCTACCGGCCTGGGACAGGTGATCTTCACCTCCGTGATCGGATACCTGATCGCGATCGCCCTGGGTATGGACATCGTCACCGCCCTGTACATCGCGGTTGCGCTGACCTTCTCGTCCACGATCATCATCGTCAAATTGCTCTCGGACAAACGGGAACTGGACGAGTTGCACGGCCGCATCGCGGTCGGCTTCCTCATCGTTCAAGACATCCTGGTCGTCCTGGTCATGATCGCGCTGACCGCATTCGGGCAGGACACCGGGGACAGTCTCGTCGTGGGCATCGTGACCGTGCTGCTCAAGGGCGCCGGTCTCCTCGGCGGTGCATGGCTGCTGATGCGATACATCCTGCCGTGGCTGCTGCCGTACATCGCGAAGTCCCCGGAACTGCTGGTGCTCTTCGGCGTCTCCTACGCCGTATCGGTGGCAGCGCTGAGTGAGTGGCTCGGATTCAGTTCCGAGGTCGGCGCTTTCCTTGCCGGCGTCTCTCTTGCCAGCACACCGTTTCGCGACGCTCTGGGCGCGAGGCTCGTCAGCCTGCGAGACTTCCTGCTGCTGTTCTTTTTCCTGGATCTGGGATCACGGCTCGAATTCACCGATGCCGCCAAACAGATCGGCGAGGCGGCGATCTTTTCGGCTTTCGTACTGATCGGCAACCCACTGATCGTGATCGTCATCATGGCGGCGATGCGATACCCGGTACGGATCGGTTTCCTTGCCGGACTCACCGTCGCGCAGATATCGGAGTTCTCGCTGATTCTCGCCGCGCTCGGTCTGAGCCTGGGCCACATCACCAACGCCACCGTCAGCCTGATCACCGTCGTCGGTCTCATCACCATCGGTGGCTCCACCTACATGATCATGTACTCGCACCAGCTCTACGCCCGGCTCCGGCCGTGGCTCTCGGTGTTCGAGAGGAAGGGCAACCACGAACCCGACTCCCACCTGGTCGACGAGAACTTCGACGTCATACAGTTCGGCCTGGGCCGGTTCGGCGGTCATCTCGCCGATCGGCTCAGTCACGCCGGTCACCGTGTGCTCGCGGTCGACTTCGATCCGCACAGCGTCAAGACCAACACCCGCGTCGGCGTGACGGCGGTGTTCGGGAGTGCCGAGGACATTCACCTCCTCGAAGCGCTGCCGCTCACTCGCGCGAAACATATCGTCAGCGCGATCCCGAATCTCGAGACCAATCTCGCGCTGCTCGCCGGGTTGATTCATCATGGATACGCAGGATCGATTGCCTTGACCGCCCACACCCGCCATGATGCCGAAGTCCTTCGCGCCGCCGGCGTTCGAACCATCCTCGAACCGTTCTCCGCAGCCGCCGACATCACATCGACAGTGCTCAACGACCTCCTCGCCGACAGTGGCGAGGCCCAGGGCGACGAGGAACAGGGCGACGAAGGGAACGATGACGCGGGACGTCGCTACTGATCGGGGACCGGCAGAATTCCCTCCAACACAGCATGCTCGATCGAGTCCTGCAGGCGCGGACAACTCTCCCGCGTCGCAGAACTGCCCGCGTCCCGAAAGACGGGGCACGTCGCGGTCGGGTTCGACGTCCACTGCACCGACGTCTGCTTGACGCTGTTCTTGCGCACCAACACCGCCGTCCCGCAGGCGCGGCACTCGACAGGAGTCAACCTGGAGTCGAGGTAAGTCTCCTTGTCACGCACGGTCTGTGCATGGACGTCCCGGGCGCGGCCGGGATCGCCTGCGAAATCAGGCGCCTTCGCCCAATTCGACCCATCCGCTACCCCGCGTGTCATACGTCGGCTTTCTCCGCGGCCTGCTTGGCCAGGTTTTCCTCCACCTCGTGCTGCCAGGCCTCGTTGGCCTTCGTGGTGTCCACCTCGAACTCGAACCTGTCGGTCATCTTGGTGTCGACATCTGCGACGTCGACGTAGAACTGGTCGTACCACCGTCGGAGCTGATACACCGGCCCGTCCTCCTCGCAGAGGAGTGGGTTGTCGATCTTGGTCTTGTTCTTCCAGATCTCCACGTCCTGCAGAAAACCGACGCTGATGCCCTCGGTGAACTTCTGGGCCAGCTTCGTTGCCGTCTTGTCATCGATGCCGTCGGGCTTCTGCACCGTGATGCCCCACTGCAACACGAACGAGTTCTGGTCGATCGGGTAGTGGCAGTTGATGAGAACGCTCTTCACGTCGTACCCACCGTAGATGTTGGTCAGCGGATTGATCATGTAGGACGGGCCGTAGTACGAGGCCTCGGATTTGAGCAACGTGTCGCCGCCGTACTGCGAGGCCATGCCGATATCGGGTCTTCCCTTGGTGTTGAGGTACTGCGACGCGATGTGCCCCTCGAAGACGTTCTTGAAGTACGTCGGGAATGCGTAGTGGATGTAGAAGAAATGTGCCATGTCGACGACGTTGTCGACGATCTCGCGGCAGTTGGCGCCCTCGATGACCATCGAGTTCCACGTCCACTCGGTCCAGTCGTCGCTGTACGCGCCGTCGATGCGGGGGATGCTCACCTCGTCGGGCGGCGGATTGCCCTCGGTGTCGTTCCAGACGAACAGCTGCCCGTTCCGTTCGAGGGTCGTCCAGGTGCGGGTGCGGGCCAGTGGCGGCACTCGTCGTGCATACGGAATCTGGGTGCACTTGCCGTTTGCTCCCCACCGCCAGTCGTGGAACGGGCAGGCTATGGCGTCGCCCTTGACCGTGCCCTGGGTGAGGTCGCCGCCCATGTGGCGGCAGTACCCGTCGAGGACGACGATTTTCCCCGACGACTCGGCAAACACCACGAGTTTGGTGCCGAACGCCCTGATCGCATGAGGCTTGCCGTCGGTAAAGGTCTTGACGAGGCCGAGGCAATGCCAGCCGCGGGCGTAGCGCGTCGGTGTCTCGCCCACGTCAATTTCACGAATTTTTGCCATGTTCACTCCTCGGCTTCGCATCGATCGAACACTAGAACACGTTATAGAATCTGGAGCGTATCCGCTACTGACCCGTCGAAATGACTTCTCGACAGTAACGGGAACGTGTTCTAGTCTGAGGAAGAACCCACGGAAGGCAGGAGTAGGCAAAAGTGACTCATGAGGTGATGGAGAGGCTCGACGCCTTGCTGCCCACCCTGCGCGAGCGAGCGCAGGAAACCGAGGACCTACGTCGGCTCCCAGAGGAGACGGTCAAGTCGCTACAGGAGTCGGGCTTCTTCCGTCTGCTGCAACCGGCGCAGTGGGGCGGCTACGAGGAGGACCCGGTCCTGTTCTACTCGGCGGTGAAGAAGATCGCGAGCGCGTGCGGGTCGACAGGTTGGGTGTCCTCGATCATCGGTGTGCACAACTGGCACCTCGCACTGTTCTCGCAGCAGGCGCAGGAGGACGTGTGGGGGCTCGACACCGATGTCCGTATCTCCTCCTCGTACGCACCGATGGGGGCAGGCACCGTCGTCGACGGTGGCTATCGCCTGTCGGGAGCCTGGCAGTGGTCCTCGGGCTGTGATCACGCTTCCTGGGCCATGCTGGGCGGGCCGGTCATCAAGGACGGACGCCCCGTCGACTTCGTCACCTTCCTCGTTCCCCGCGAGGACTACCGCATCGACGACGTCTGGAATGTCGTCGGCCTGCGCGGGACGGGCAGCAACACAGTGGTGGTCGAGGACAAGTTCGTCCCGACGCACCGCGTGCTGAGCTTCAAGAAGATGAACGATCACACGGCCGAGGGCCTCGAACGCAACACCGCGCCGGTATACAGAATGCCCTGGGGAACAATCCATCCGACGACCATTTCGGCACCCATCGTCGGAATGGCAGAGGGCGCGTACGCCGCCCATGTGGAGCATCAGGGCAAGCGTGTTCGCAAGGCTTTCGTCGGCGAAACCGGCAAGGATGATCCGTTCGCGAAGGTCCGCATTGCCGAGGCGAGCAGCGATATCGACGCAGCATGGCGTCAGTTGTCGGGAAATGTGGCCGACGAGTACGCGCTGTTGAAAGCCGGCGAGGAGGTGCCGATGGAGCTCAGGCTCCGTGCCCGACGCGATCAAGTCCGCGCCACTGGTAGATCGGTCGCGTCCATCGACCTGCTGTTCGAGAGCGCAGGAGCAACGGCCTTGCAGAACGGTGCACCGCTGCAACGGTTCTGGCGTGACGCACACGCTGGACGCGTACATGCGGCCAACGATCCGGAGCGGGCGTACCAGATGTTCGGTGGAGGAGAGTTCGGCCTCCCGATCAAGGACACGATGGTATGACCGCGGTGACCGAACACATCACCTACGAGTCCACGTCGAAATACGCTCGTGTACGAGACGATCTCACGCTGCACTACCACGAGGCAGGCGTCGGCAACGAGACCACGATCGTCCTTCTGCACGGCGGAGGACCTGGCGCTTCGGGATGGTCGAACTTCGCGGCAAATATCGAAGTACTCGCGCGGCAGTTCCACGTGTTGTGCGTCGACCAACCGGGATTCGGCAGATCGGACAAACCGACACAGCATCCGCAGTACTTCGTGCACAGCAGTTCGGCGCTGAAGGATCTGCTCGATCATCTCGAGATCGAGCGGGTGCACCTTCTGGGTAATTCGCTGGGCGGCGGCACGGCAGTGCGGTTCGCTCTCGACTATCCGGAGCGTGCAGGAAGATTGGTGCTCATGGGCCCCGGAGGGTTGAGCATCAATCTGTTCGCACCGGACCCGACCGAGGGCGTCAAGAACCTGGGGAATTTCTCCGCGCCCCCTGGGCCGTCGAAGGAAAAGTTGGCAGCGTTCCTGAAGGTGATGGTCTACGACCAATCGCTGATCACCGACGAGTTGGTAGACCAACGGTACGAGCAGGCATCGACGCCGGAGTCGCTGGCAGCGATGAAGGCAATGGGCAAGTCCTTCGCCGGGGCCGACTATGAGAAGGGCATGCTCTGGCGCGAGGCCTACAAACTCCGCCAACGGGTACTGCTGATCTGGGGTCGGGAAGACCGCGTCAACCCCATCGACGGAGCTTTGGTAGCGCTGAAAACCATTCCGCGAGCGCAGCTGCACGTGTTCGGCCGCTGCGGACACTGGGCTCAGGTCGAGGTGGCGGACGAATTCAACCGCCTCACCACCGCATTCTTGACCGAGGGGAATTGAGCCGTGGGAATCAGATCACTCGCCTACATGCGCATCGAGGCAACCGATATGGATGCCTGGCGTCAGTACGGATTGAAAGTCCTCGGCATGGTCGAGGGCAAGGGCGCCGTGCCCGGAGCACTGTACCTGCGCATGGACGATTTTCCGGCGCGCCTGGTGATCGTGCCGGGGGACAAGGACCGCTTGCTGGTATCCGGTTGGGAAACCGCCAATGCTGCCGAGCTGCAAGAGATCCGGACCTCGCTCGACAATGCCGGTGTCCCGTACAAAGAGGGAACCGCCGAGCAGGTGCAGGACCGGCGTGTGGACGAGCTCGTCATCTTCGAGGATCCCTCGGGTAACACCCTCGAAGCCTTTCACGGCGCCGCGCTGGAGCATCGTCGCGTCGTGAGCCCGTACGGACACCGATTCGTCACCGGTGAGCAGGGCCTCGGGCACGTCGTGCTCTCGACCGACGACGACGATGCCTCGCTTCGCTTCTATCGAGACGTTCTCGGATTCCGCCTGCGAGATTCGATGCGACTGCCACCGCAGATGATGGGCCGACCGGCCGATGGCCCACCCGCATGGTTGCGCTTCTTCGGCTGCAACCCGCGGCATCACAGCCTGGCATTTCTGCCGATGCCGACATCGAGCGGCATCGTGCACCTCATGATCGAAGTCGAGAACTCCGACGACGTCGGACTGGCGCTCGATCGCGCCCTGCGCAAGAAGGTGCCGATGTCGGCGACGCTGGGTCGGCACGTCAACGACCTGATGCTGTCGTTCTACATGAAGACACCGGGCGGATTCGACATCGAATTCGGCTGCGAGGGAAGGCAGGTCGAGGATTCGGAGTGGGTCGCTCGGGAGAGCACCGCAGTGAGTCTGTGGGGTCACGACTTCTCGGTGGGAATGAAGTAATGACGTTCGATCCCCGCACCTTCAGAACCGTGCTCGGGCAGTTCTGTACCGGGATCACCATCGTGACAACGGTGGACGAGGACACCCCGGTGGGGTTCGCGTGCCAGTCCTTCGCGGCACTCTCGCTCGACCCCCCTCTAGTGTTGTTCTGCCCGACCAAGAATTCTCGGTCGTGGGCCGCTATCGAACGCAGCGGCCGCTTCGCCGTCAACGTGTTGGGCGAGGATCAGCAGGACACCTGCGCGAGGTTCGGATCGCGCGAACCGGACAAGTTCGCCGGTGTCGGTTGGTCGCCGTCGCCGCTCGGGTCGCCGATTTTGGATGGTTCGCTCGCGCACGTGGACTGCACCACCGAGACGGTCCACGACGGCGGAGATCACGTCATCGTCGTCGGACGCGTGCATTCACTCGGCGAGATCAACGGTGAGCGGCCACTGCTGTTCTATCGGGGCCAGTACACCGGCATCGAGCCGGACAAGACTGTCCCCGCCCCGTGGCGCGACGACCTCGAAGCGTTCCTGACCGCGACGTCCTCGGACACGTGGTTGTGATACGCAGGTATTCTGACCTGCATGATCACGTTCCGACGTGTGGTGCCGGCCGATTTCCCGCTCCTCGGTGAGTGGCTCTCGCAGCCGCACGTCGCCCGGTGGTGGAATCAGGAGTTCACCCCGGAGGCGGTCGAGCGCGATTTCGGTCCCACCTCGCGCGGAGAGGAACCGGCCGAGGACTTCCTGGCGTTCGAAGACGGTGTGGCCTTCGCGCATGCTCAACGCAGCCGTTGGGTGGACTACCCCGAGGAGTCGGCAGCCATCGGTGCATCCGTCGACGTTCCCGGTGATGCCCTCACCATCGACTACTTCATCGGTGAACTTTCGCAGATATCCTCGGGGCGCGGAACCAAGCTGATCGGTGCATTCGTCCGTGACACCTGGGAGACCCACCCTGCCGCACACACGATCATCGTGCCCGTCTCGGCCGGGAACATCGCATCGTGGCGGGTGCTCGAGAAGGTGGGTTTCCGGCGCATCGGCGAGGCACAGCTCGAACCGGACAACCCGATCGACCCGCCATTGCACTACGTGTACCGGCTGGACCGACCGCCTCGTTCATGACACCTCGGCTGCTTCACCGAAGTCATACGCAGCGAAGGCATATGCGTCGAGAGCAGGGCGTGACGCGAGAGCCCCAGTGCTCTGAGTTCGTCGGCGATCGGGTGGTCGCCGAGTTCGAGACGACTGCCGCCTGGACGAGTGCGAACCGTAGCGGGCGTCATCGTCCAGGTGGTTCTCCGCGTCACCCCGTCGAGGCAGGAATAGGCGTCGAGCGGACGGGCGAACATGCGACCAGGTGCCCGAACGCCTGCGGCGATATCGAGTCGGAGAACATCGATGCCGTTCTGGCTCAGCGTCCCTCGAAAGCGTGACCCGAAGGACACGTCGAAGTCGGCCAGTTCCTTGGGGAATCCCCAGATTTTCCTGCCGGCGGCCATCGTGAACTCGCCGTCTACGGGGAGTCGATGGATCAGGACGCCCGATGTCACCGGAAACGCAACGCCGAATTCGTTGTAAGGGCCGAGATCTCCGTCGTCGTAGCGCACGAAGATCAGCGCACACAGTCCGCGCCCGGGTCGAGTCTTCCGAATTGTCAGACCCGAATAGTCGATGGTTCGCTGCGCGACCCCGGCATCGACGCTGTGCAGTGCCATCGCCGAGCGTGCCCGACGGACGTGCACCGGCATGTTCACGCGGGTGCCGAGAACCATATGGGAGGAAACCCCGCTGCTTGCGGGACCAGCGGATTCGCTCATGGTGTTCCTCTCTGACTGCTCACACCCCCATGATAGGAACACGTTCTAGTTTTGGGGTGGGGATCTCGAGGATCGACCAAGCAAGAACAGGGTCGTGTCAGGCCTGAGCGCCTGGGGGAAAGAGTCGAATCATTCCCCTGCAGCCCATGTTTGCGACCATTCCCACAGCGGCTCGAGGGCCTTGCCGAGTCTGACTCCGGCATGTGTCAGCTCGTAGGTACGCGCTGAATTCTTCTCGATAATGCCTGCGTCCTGAAGTAGTCGAAGGCGCTCCGACAGCATGCTCGACGAGCAGTTGTCCATCCGCCGCCGTAGTTCCAGAAATCCAAGCTGGCCGGGTTCGAGCTCCCATAGAACTCGAAGGCTCCATCGCTGCCCGAGAAGGTCCATGGCAGCGTGCGCAGCGGCTGTTGCCTGTGCACCGCCGCCGCGGGAGGGGGTTGACTCACTTGCGCTTCTCATTCAGAAGTACGATAGTTGCTTCGAAATCAGAAGCGTTTGCCGCGTTCGGGAGAAAGCGATGTGATCGGTATGGCGACAATGGAACGAAGCGGACGAGTATCGCTGGTGACCGGTTCGTCGAGGGGAATCGGAGCCGAGGTGGCACGCCGACTCGCAGCAAGCGGTGACGTCGTCATCGTCAACTACCGGGAGAAGCGGGCCCGCGCAGAGAAAGTTGTTGCCGAGATCGAGCGAACCGGTGGTTGCGCTGCGGCGATCGGCGCGGATCTGTCCGATGAATCCAACGTTGTGTCGATGATCTCCGACATCGAGCGCAGGTTCGGTCACCTCGATGTGGTGGTGTTGAACGCATCGGGTGGACTCGAGCGGAACGCTGATCCGGACTACGCGATGCGGCTCAATCGCGACGCACAGGTACAGGTCATAGACCATGCGCAGCCAATTCTGAGACGAGGGGGCCGCGTCGTATTCGTCACCAGTCACCAATCACACTTCGTCGGCCAACAGCCCGTACCGGACGAGTACGCCCCCATTGCGCGAAGCAAACGAGCGGGTGAAGACGCTCTGCGAAAGATGATTCCACAGCTCCGCGACCGTGGAGTCGATCTCACGGTGGTCTCTGGGGACATGATCGACGGGACAATTATTGTCCGGTTGCTCGAACGACGAAATCCCGAAGCAGTGTCGGCCCGACGGAAACACGGCGAACTACCGACGATCGAAGAATTTGCTGCAACGGTTGTCAACGCCTCGACCGCGGCTGTCGAATCCGGCCACACCTTTTATGTCGGCGGCGCTGACTATCTCTTGCCGACCGAACACGTTCGCTAGCGTGCGGGGACATAATCGCGCCGGGAACAGATCGCGGCAACCCACGACAGTCAGAACGGTGGGGGTTGGTGTTGTTCGCGGATTCTGAGTATTGCTTTGTGTTCTCGGAACCTGCGGCGGATCTTTCGGATGCGGCTTCGGGCTTCATTGGTGGTTGCAGCGCGTTGCTCGGTAATGGTCGGTGGGTCCTGGCCTTCGGGGATGTTCTTCTCCCACCACGTTTCCGAGGTGTGATCGATCGCGGGCACCCGTTTCCTCCGTCGTACGGGATGCACGGTGGTGGGTAACGCGAACTCCGGCAGGGTGATCCGCACGATCCCGGCGCGCGAGGTCCACACGATCGCACCATGGGCATGCATCACCGCCGTCCACATCCGCGCGGTCTTCGCTTGATGATGGCAGGTGCACAACGGCTGCAGGTTCGAGGCGATCGTCCAGCCACCTGCCTCGGGACTGCCGTGATCGAACGGGACGATGTGGTCGAGCTCGCACCGCTCGGCAGGTACCTCACACCCGGGAAATGCGCAGCACCGGTACGCCATCCGCACCAACGCCGAGGTCACCGTGTTCGGTCGATACACCAACCCCGCAGCCGGCGGCACCAGCAGACCCCCATGACCATCCGGAAACACCCCAGGATGCGAAGGGTTCTGCTCCACCATCGCCGACAACACCGCAGCGTACCGACTCAGCGCGCTCTCGTCGGGCAGCATCGCAGGTGGCGTACCGATCGGCGCCACACACGAGAAATCCGGTAGCACGGCCGCGGGACCGGACCGTCCGCGCCCGAGCACCCGCATCAACGCCAGCGGCACCCCGCCGGGGGTAGTAGGAGTCTCTGATTCACCGTGCGTCGGCTTTGGTTCGGCCGTGTTCCCGGGGTTGCCAGGTGTTTCGGGGTTTGCGGGTTTTTCGGGGTTGTCGGGTGTTTCGGGGTTGCGTGTTGCTTCGAGGACAGTGACCAGCTCGGTGAGAATCGCCTGCCACCGAGCATCGCCGGCCAGGGTGCGCACCACATCCGGGTTCACCGCTGTCCCGTCGGCCAACGTGGCCGGTTCCGAGGTCAACCCGAGCAAGGTCTCCACCCCGATCATGATCTGAAGCAGGTGCCCGCGTCTGGGCGGTTGCCCGTCGGCGAGTCCCGCGGCGGGGCAGTCGGCACCGGTGCTGCAGGTGCATTCGAGGGCATGCTCACCGTGCAGCAGCGCGATCAGTCCGTCGACCCGTAGTTGCGGGCGAGAGCGTGGGTCGTTCTTGCAGACCGTGTCGGCGATCTCGGAGATCAACTGCTCGGCCTCGGCGCCCTGCAGGTCCGTCATGTGCGCAGTCAGCTGCGCCATACCGTGGTCTTTCGGATCGACGGTAACCCTCGCGTCCAGTTTCTTGGACTCGTGCTGTGCTCGGGTTGCCTCGTCCTCGTCGAACCGCATCCACAGATGCCAGATCCGTTTACGTAGCGATCGCGGGTTCAGCCGTTCCGCCGCGGCAACGCATTGGTGTTCGATGGCTCTGA
>NZ_JABFAO010000049.1 GCF_017168235.1 Rhodococcus sp. KRD197 | reverse complement strand
CCACCCACCCGTGGCCTGAGACGTCGATGGCGGCGCTGTGGACGCACAGCCTCATCCAATGCAAACGGCTGCTGACGCGCTGGCTACGCGACCCCACCACGATGATTCAGGCCGTGCTGTACCCGGCACTGATGCTGGTGATGTTCCGTGTCGTCTTGGGAAACTCGATCTCGATGGCGACCGGCCAACCGGCGGTGTACGGCCAGGTTCCCCTGATCGCCCTGATCGGTGCGATGTTCGGGTCGATCGTCAGTGCCGTGGGACTCAAGCAGGAGCGCAACAACGGACTGCTCGCCCGCTTCTGGACCCTCCCGACACACCGCGCCGCCGGACTCGTCGGCCGGATGATGGCGGAGGTAGTCCGGATATTCGTCACCACCCTGGTGATCGTTGCCATGGGCTTTGCGCTGGGGTTTCGCTTCAACGAGGGCTTGTTGGCGGGTTTCGGTCTCATCCTGCTACCGATCGTGTTCGGGGTCGGCTTCGCGGTGATGGTGACGTTCCTGGCGACCGTCTCCGGCGACGCTCCCCTCGTCGAACTCGTCTCGATTCTGTGCACGCTGCTGCTGTTCTTCAACTCCGGCTTCGTCCCTGTTCAGGCCTACCCGACATGGTTGCAGCCCGTCGTCGCCGCGCAGCCGATGTCCTGCGCGGTCGACGCGATGAAGGCGCTGGCGCTCGGCGGTCCGACGCTGACTCCGGTATTGCAGACATTGGCGTGGTCACTGGGCATGGTGTTGGTGTTTCTCTATCCGGCAATCAAGGGCTATCGACGTGCATCGTCGACCGCATAAGCGTCACCACGCACCGAACGGTTTCATTGTTACTTTTCGGTCCATAGGAAGTTTCCGCCGATAAATCAATTGCTCCATGTCCACGCAACATGCATTCGGGCAAGTTTTCGCATCTAATCGGGGCCCTCGCTCGTTTCACTATTCGCCGGAACAAAACTGCAGCTAGAGGCCATAACGGCCGTTCGGCCAACGACGCATCAATTGATGACGCCGCCGAATATCGCCTTTACCTTCTACCGGGATTTGCAATTTGTGTCAGCTCCAGTAATGCTGGATTATCGAGATGTTTCGGGATTAGCGAATACACACATCCCCCGAATCCACACATCCCCCGAATCCACACAGCAAGGAGTCAGAGTGAGGGTCGACTGCATGTCGCGTCACACCAGGACATTACTTTCGATCTTCTTTTCACTCCTCGTACTGGTCGGCGCGGTTGCAACTGCTCCCACGGCCGGAGCCCAGCCGGCCGCAACTCCTCGACTCGACTCGCTCGAACGAATGGGAGCCCCGCCCGAGGGAGCCAACGACTGGTCCTGCAACCCGTCGGAAGCGCACCCCCGCCCTGTGGTCCTGGTACACGGCACCGACACGGACATGCAGGAGAGTTGGCCCGTCCTCTCCCCCGAACTCGCAGCCCAGGGCTACTGCGTGTTCGCCCTGAACTACGGCGCCATGCCGGTGATGTGGGACCACAGCCAGCTCGTGTGGGGAATCGGTGACATCGAAAAGTCGGCCGCTGAACTCGCCGAGTTCGTCGACGCGGTGCTCGCAAGCACCGGCGCTGAGCAGGTCGACCTCGTCGGCCATTCGCAAGGCGGCACCATGGCACGGCAATACCTCAAGTTCAACGGTGGCTCGAATCCCGCAGACCCGTCCGCAAGCAAGGTTCGCAACCTGGTGACGCTGGGAGCTACCAATCACGGAACGAACTTCAACGGCCTGCAACAGCTCTATCTGTTGGCCACATCGGTGGGAATCCCTCGCGACTTCACCTCACAACTCGTCTTCGGCGTCGCCGGCAGTCAGCAGCTCATCGGATCGCCGATGCTGCGCAAACTCAACGCCGGTAGCGAGGTCATGCCCGGTGTCGACTACACCGTCATTGCCACGCGGGACGACCAGATCGTGACTCCGCCAGAGCGCACCTTTCTGGACGACCGTGGGACGGGTCAGGTGACCAACCTGTGGGCCCAGGACCTGTGCCCGGGCAATACCGCGTCACACATGGGTCTCACGCGGGATCCGGATGTGTCGTACATGATCAGTACCGCGCTGGATCCGAATTACTCGAACACGAACCCACTGGTGTGCGCCGAATCCGAATGACATGTTGTTTCAAGTCCACTGCAGGTCGCGGTCGAGTAGGGCGTAGAGCTCTTCGTTGAACGGTCGGTAGAACTCGGCCAGGCGGGCTCGAGACTCCGGGTCCTGGCGCGGCGCAGTCAGAGGGTTCTGATTGACCGCCTTGTGCATGGTCGGCGGCGTCGGCGGCAGCCCGAGAAACTCGTGAATCGAACACACGGTTGAAACCGGGTTCGCGAAGAAGTCCTCGGATTTGACGACGAGCACGCGATCACGGCCGAAGCGATCGAGCCACTTCGCTGTCGACTTGGCGTAGATGCCAGTTTGAAGCAGGGGAAATCCCGAGGGTGATGGATACGGCATCCCGGGGAAGAGATCGAGTGACATGTCCACGTACTCGGCATATGTCGCGTAGTACGGGATCTGCGATTGAGCTCGGCCGCCGAGAAACAGATCCCACTTGTAGTGGGAGTACGCACGCTCCACGGGGTCACGCAGCATCAGGATGATCTTGGCGTCGGGGCACGCCGCTCGATAGTTGTCCATCAGCGGGTGATGGTGCATCCACGGGGTGAAATACCCAGTGGATGCATGCCCGGTTTCGGCCCGAACACTGTCCATCTCGGCAACCGTCGGGTAGTGCGGACGCCATGTCTCGGGGCGGTCGGAGAATATTTCCTTCGACAGCGGCGGCAGGATCGACGGATGCTGAAACAGGTAGGTGGACAGATCACTCGTGCCGCTCTTGATCGCACCGAGACATGCGAAGTCCGGCAGCACCCGGCTGCCGACGAGTGAGCGGTGTTTCAATCGCCACCATGGAGGGTTTCCCCAGTAGTGGGGCAATACCTGGTAGCGCAGCCCGCGCTTGACCGCGCCGGCGTAGTAGCCGAGCTTGTTGCCGGTTCCCTGCAGCTGCAACCGGTGGAAGGCACTGATGTCGTACGGCTCCGCAAAAGCCGTCGAAGCGGAGCCTTCCGGTTCGGATGTCACTGGTTCCATTTCGGTGCGCCCTTCCGATAACCGACAATTCGCCGGCAGTGTCCGGGAAATGTTAGTTCGTGCGGCCCTACCGCGCACCGCTGTTCCCGATCCTCGGGTTCACGCCTCATCGAGGTGTGCCCACGGCGCTGGCCGGTCGTCATCGGTTCGGACCACCGCCTCGAGTTCGGACTCGAATCCATCGAGCGACACCGCGGACGGTACGAACGCGTGCGTGACGTCGTATTCTTCGAGCACGGTCACCAGGTCAGCTTCCGTCGATGCGGGCTGCCCCAGCACGATCACTGCCGCCCCGAGCGCAGCTGCGACGGCCACACCGAACGCGTCCCAACCCGACACCGACTCGGCCGAACCACCGAGACCGGTCATCAGTCGCGAGTCGTAGCCGACGGACCACGCGTCCGCCTCTGCCAGCGCCCGCGCCACCAGCTCGGCGTGCGTAAGGACGTCCTGGCCGCGGTCGGAGACGACTACGAGCGCGTTTTCGTCTCCGGACAGTTTTCCCGCTCGCGAGGCGTAGCCGATCGGCCGCGGCGACTGCGCTGCGATGGCCGCTCGGACCTCAGCATCATCGAGTGCGAAGCCGGATACTGTGCCCGTGGCGTGGCCCGAAGCCGCCGAGGCCGTGAGAACACAGTCCGCGCGGATCGATCGCCCCGAGTCGACCTGGCCGGCCACCTGGCCTACGACGACGGCACTCGCACCCGCACACCACACAGCCCAGAGAGCTACGACCCCGTCGACCGACATCGGCAGATCGACGTGCACGCGGTCTCCGGGGCCGATGCCGCGGGACGCCAGGTACCGTCCGAGACGGGCAGATCTGCCACCCAACTCCAGATAAGTCACCTCGTCTTCGGCGATCACCGCCGGCGCGTCCGGGTCCGCTTCGACAATCGCGTCGATCATGTCCGCGACGGTTCGGGCGTGCGGCAGTGTTGCTACCCCACCCGAGGTTGCTACCCCACCCGAACCGTCGGATTCGGCTCGCTCGGCGGCAGTGCGGAGGTCGATGTCACGAACGAGTGCATCTGGCGTGCGAGCGAGCACGTCCAGCACTGCGAGCAACCGCTCTTCGAGCACGGCGACGGTGGCCGCGTCGAAGAGGTCGGTGGCGTAGATCAGCGAGCAGTTCAGCTGCGGTCGGTCCGAATCGGGACCGACTGAGAAGACGAACTGCAGGTCGTACTTGGCCTCCGGATTCGGCATCTCGAGGCCGGAGATCGACAGGCCGGGCAGATCGAGGCTGGCGACGCCGTGATTCTGAAGCGCCAAAACCACATCGAAGAACGGAGACTTCGACCGGGCGCGCGGCGGGTCCACCAACTCGACGACGCGCTCGAACGGCACATCCGAATGCGCGAAGGCCTCGAGATCCACCCGACGCGCGATCTGCAGGACGTCGGATGCCGACACGTCCTGCGACACCGGGGTTCGCAGAACGAGCGTATTGACGAACATCCCCACGATGTCGTCGAGGGCTGCCTCGCCTCGCCCCGCGACCGGAGTACCGACCACGATGTCCTCGTCGCCGGACAGCTTGGACAGGACTATCGCAAGGGCGGTGTGCAGGGCCATGAACAGCGTCGAATTGTGTTCGCGCGCAGTCTCGTGCAGCGCCTGGACCACAGCGCCGTCCACCGTGAACTCGTGAGTTCGGCCCAGTCCGGACGCAGATGCCGCTCGTGGGCGGTCGGTGGCGATGCCCGTCTGCGGCCTGATCTCGGCCAACGTGCGCTGCCAGAACGATTCCTGAGCGGACATGATCGAGGCAGGGTCGCTGCTCTCGCCGAGCACATCGCGTTGCCAGAGAACGAAGTCGGCGTACTGGACGTCGAGGGGCGCCCAGCCCGGTTCCTGCCCCATAGAACGCGCCGCGTAGGCCGTCATCAGATCCCGAGTCAGCGGGCCCAGGGAGAAACCGTCGATCGCGATGTGGTGGACGACCAGTACGAGTATGTGTTCGTCCGCCGACCGCGCCAGGATGCGGACCAGCACGGGAACTGAAGTGCTCACGTCGAAGCTCGTCCCGAGCAGGGTGCGCACCTGCTCGGCGACATCTCGGTCGCGAACGGGCACGGGAGTGGTGTCCCACTCGACGTCTGTCACCGACATGACCTGTTGCGAACCGGTTCCGCCGACCTCTGGATATCGTGTGCGCAGGGTCTCGTGCCTTGCGAGCACATCGGTGATCGCCTCCGCGAGCGCATCGGTATCGAGCTGCCCGCTGAGCCTGAGAGCGAGGGAGACGTTGTAGCTCGTCGATGTCGGATCGATCCTGTTGAGGACCCACATCCGCTGTTGCGCGAACGAGAGGGGCACGACCGCGGGACGAGGACGAGCGGACAGCTTCCCGGTGCTGCCCTCACCGACGGACGCCCCGAGGAGTGCGGCGAGCCCTGCCACCGTCGGAGCATCGAACAGAGATCGAACTGTCACCCGAGCGTCGAGTGCAGAACTCAGCCTCGACACCACGCGCGTCGCGATCAACGAGTTGCCTCCGAGAGCGAAGAAGTCGTCCTCGGAACCGACTCTCCCACAGCCCAATACGTCTTCGAATACTTCGGCGACGATCTCTTGCACCGCGCCCGAGGGCGCCCGGAACACCCGACCGCCGGCCTCCGGTTCGGGCAGGGCGCGTCGGTCGAGCTTGCCGTTGACCGTCAGCGGGATCGTCTCGACCGGAACGAAGGCCGAGGGCACCATGTAGTCGGGTACCTGAGCTGCCACACCGCGGCGGATGTCGTCCAGATCGAGCGAATCGCCGTCTACCGGAACCAGGTAAGCGACCAAGCGCGGTCCCGTCGCGTGATCCTCGCGGACGATCACCGCGACAGCCGAGACATCCTCGCGACCCGAGATTGCTGCTTCGATCTCACCCAGTTCGATCCGAAAGCCTCGCAACTTGACCTGATCGTCGGCGCGGCCGAGGTACTCCAACTCGGCTCCGCCGTGCGCGCTCACCCATCGCGCTCGGTCGCCCGTGCGGTAGAGGACATCGCCATCAGACCCGAAGGGATCGGCGACGAACCTCGTCGAGGTCAATGCCGATCGTCCCCGGTACCCCCTACTCACCTGGCCACCGCCGACATACATCTCCCCGGCGACACCGACGGGGACCGGCCGCAGACGGCGGTCCAGCACATAGGTGCGCAACCCGGGGAGCGGGACGCCGATCATCGAGGCAGATGGCACGTCGTGTGCCGTCATGAAGCGGATCGATACGTGCACGGTGGTCTCGGTGATGCCGTACATGTTCACCAGCACCGGACCGCGCTGATGGTCCTCTGTCCCGTCGCCGTGCCGGGCAAGCCAATTCTCCAGCCGTCGAGGTTCGAGGGCTTCGCCTCCGAAGATCACGTATCTGAGCGAGAACTCTGCATCCGGTAGAACGCGGTCGGCTTCGGCGAGCTGATAGAAGGCCGAGGGCGTTTGGTTGACGACGGTCACCCGCTCGTCGACGAGCAGATCTCTGAAAGCCTCGGGGGCGCGGGAGGTGTCGAAGTCGACCACGACCAGCGTGCCTCCGTGGATCAACGGCCCCCACATCTCCCAGACCGAGAAATCGAACGCGTAGGAATGGAACATCGTCCAGACGTCGTCCGCACCGAAACCGAAGGCGGGCTGCGTGTTCGAGAACAGACGCAGCACGTTCTCATGGGTGACGGCCACCCCCTTGGGAGTGCCGGTGGATCCGGAGGTGTAGATCACGTAGGCAACGTTCTGCGGCGTCGACGGCGCACGCCGGTCCGCATCCGTCAGCGGGCTTCCACCTGTGCCGAGAGGATCGATTGCGTTCGGGTCGAGCACCGGGACACCACCGAAATCGATGTCTAGCCCGGACGCGACGGCGACGATCGGCTTTGCGTCGTCGACCATGAACTGGATTCGGTCGGTCGGGTACGAGGGGTCGATAGGCAGGTAGCCGGCTCCGGAGGTCGAGACCGCCAAAAGGGCCACCACCAACTCGACCGACCGCGGAAGCGCGACCGCCACCAGGGTTTCCGGACCGGCGCCGAATGCAATCAGCTGGTGGGCAAGTGCCCGGACTCGCCGCGCGATCTCGGCGTACGACCACGATTGCCCATCCCATCGCACCGCGGTGCGATCCGGTGAAGCAGCTACGACGGCGTCGAAGCGGTCGACGAGGGTCCCGATGGCCATCGGGTGGTCCGGGCTCGACGCGCTCCAGGTCTGCAGCAGGCGCGCGCGTTCGAACGGATCGACGAGTTCGATGTCGCCGACCGGTCGATCGGGTGCGTCGAGCAGTCCGGTCAGAAGGCGCAACAATCTCGCCCCCATAGCGTCGGCCGTCGATCGATCGAACAAGTCGGTCGCGTAGACGAATTCGACATTCCACCCGGAGACACTTGCCGCGGAGTCGTGACTGTCCGAGACAGTGATCTGGAGGTCGAACTTCGCATGGATGGTGTCCAGTTCGATCCCGCCTACGGTCAGGCCCCCGAGTTCGAGTCTGGTGCCTTCGAGGTTCTGGAACGTGTACATCACCTGGAACAGCGGGTGCCGCCCACGGGAGCGCTCCGGATCCACCACGTCGACGATCCGCTCGAACGGCACATCCGAGTGCGCGAACGCAGAGAGGTCGCTCTCGCGGACCTCGGCGAGCAATTCGGCGAACGTGAGCGCGGAATCGACCTGTGTGCGGAGAACGAGCGTGTTGACGAACATGCCGATCATGTCGTCGAGCTCGGCGCTGCCCCGCCCCGCGACCGGCGTGCCGATGGCCACATCGTCGGTATCGGACATGCGCGCGAGCAGTACAGCCAAGGCACCGTGCATCACCATGAAGGGCGTCACACCGCTTGCGTTGGCGAGGGCGGTGATCCGACGACGCAGTACCGCGTCGACGGCGACCGAGGTCGCTGCCCCTCGATACGACATTTCGGCCGGGCGTGGGCGATCGGTCGGAAGCTCGATCTCGTCCGGTAGATCTACGAGCTGCCTTGTCCAGTAGTCGAGCTGCGCGGAGGCAATCGAGGATGGATCGTCTTCTGCCCCAAGGATCTCTCGCTGCCAGACCGCGAAGTCCGCGTACTGCAGTGCGGGACGCGACCAGCCGGGGGCCTGACCTGACGCGCGCGCCGCGTAAGCCTGGGCGAGGTCGCGTGTGAGCGGACCGATGGAGAAGCCGTCGACCGAAATATGATGGGCCACAACGACCAGTACATGGTACTGGGGGGACTCGCGAAGCAACGCTGCCCTCACCGGCACACCGGCAGTGACATCGAAACCGCCGCCCAGCATCTCGAGTGCGCGAGGCCTCGCCTCTCCCGGGTCGATCTGCTCGATCTCCAAGACAACCGGATCCGAGGACACTGCACCCGCAGCGAGTGGCTCGACCACCTGGTACCCCACACCGTCGATGTCGGGATAGACGGTCCGCAGGATGTCGTGACGCGCGAGGACGTCCCGGAACGCCAGGACGAGCGCGTCGACGTCGAGTTCACTCTCGAGGCTGATGATCACCGGCACATTGTTCGCAGCGGAATCCGGGTCGAGACGGTTCAGAAACCACATCCGCTGCTGGGCCAACGACAGTGGCGCTGGTGTGTCGCGGTCGCGTCGGGCCTGCATCGGCTGCCGTCCGAACAGACTGCTCTCCAACGAGCCGCCCGCATCCAAGCCGGTAGCCGTCTCGTGCTCGATTCGCACAGCGAGTGCGTGGACGCTGGGAGCCTCGAACAGAGTGCGGAGGGAAATTTCGACGCCGAATGCCACCCCGAGTCGCGCGACCACCCGGGTGGCAATCAACGAGTTGCCGCCGAGGGAGAAGAAGTCGTCGTCCAACCCGATACGTTCCACACCGAGCAGAGCTCCGAACGTTTCGGCGATCATCTCTTCGACCGGCGTCGACGGCGGACGGAAGGGACGAATCCGCACCGTCGGCTCGGGAAGTGCGCGTCGGTCGAGCTTGCCGTTGGGTCCGAGCGGGAAAGCGTCCATGATCATGATCGAGGTGGGCACCATGTAGTCCGGTAGTGCGCCGGCTGCCGTCCCGCGAACCTCGTCGGGGTCCAGCGTGAGCCCCGCCCTGCACACGATGTATCCGACGATCGTCTCGCCCACAGCAGGATCGTCGACGAGCGCGACCACGGCTCGAGACACACCCGGATTCGTCAGCAGCGCGGCTTCGATGTCACCCAGTTCGATGCGTTGGCCGCGTAGCTTGACCTGGAAGTCGCTGCGACCGACGTATTCGATCTCGCCGGCTCGGTTCCACCGGACGAGATCTCCTGTGCGGTAGAGCCTCTCGCCGCTACCGAAGGGGTTGGCGACGAACCGCTCGGCAGAGAGGTCGGCGCGAGAGGCATAGCCCCGGGCCAGCTGTACCCCACCGAGGTAGAGCTCGCCGATGACACCGGGCACGGCCGGCTTCAGGCGCCCGTCGAGGACGTGGACTCGGGTGCCCGAAACCGGGCGGCCGATCGGTACGACGACGGTATCGTCCTCGGTCACCTCGTGGAACGTGACATCGACGGCGGCCTCGGTCGGCCCGTACAGGTTCACCAACCGTGTCGACGGCAATGCCTGCACCGCGGCCCGTGCTGTTGTTGTGGGCAGCGCTTCGCCCGAGGCGAAGAGCCAGCGGATCGAGTCGATGTGGCCAACCGCTTGTTCCTCTGCGAACACCGCCAACATCGAGGGCACGAAGTGGGCCACGGTGACAGAGTGCTCACGCAGGAGATGCGCGAGGTAGGCGGGATCGCGGTGGCCTCCCGGACGAGCAACCACCATCCTGGCGCCGTACTGCAGTGGCCAGAACAGTTCCCACACCGACACATCGAATGTGATCGGTGTCTTCTGCACCACGACGTCTTCGCCGCGCAAACTGTACTCGGACTGCATCCAGTTCAGTCGGTTCACGATTGCCCGGTGACTGATCACGACGCCCTTGGGGCGTCCCGTCGATCCGGATGTGAACAGTACGTAGGCGGCGTTGTCGGGGCCCCCGGCAGCCAGTTCCTTCTCGTCGATCGTGGCGTTCGAGTAGCGCCCCGGTGGGAGCGTATCGACTTCGACGATCTCGAATCCGTCCACGCCGAGGAGGTCGCTCGAGGTCGACAGGATCAGCGATACATCGGCGCTGCTGAGCGCGTACCGAATTCGCTCGTGTGGCTGGTCGGGGTCCACGGGTAGGTACGCAGCACCCGCCCGGACCACGGCATAGATGGAGACCAGCATCTCCACCGACCGGGTGATCGCCACGGCGACGACGCACTCGGGCCCGATGCCCCGAGCGAGCAGATACCGGGTGAGCTCGTTCACCCGAGAATCGAACTGCGAGTAGGTGAGCGACTTCTCCTCGAAGGTGACAGCAACGGACTCGGGCTGCTGTCGTACTGCGGCCAGATAGCGGTCGAGCAGCAGTTCGTTGCTCTCGGGCGCGGCTGTTCCTACCCACCTCTCGTTGACGGCCATAGCCTCGTCGGTGGTCAGGATGTCGATGTCGCCGATCAGCGCGGACTGGTCGGCCACCATGGTTTCGAGAATTTCTCTGAGGCGCTCACCTGCGGTGACGATAGTGGCTTCGTCGAAGAGGTCGGTGAGATAGAGGAACTGAGCGAGCATGCCGAGCGGTTCACCCGCGCTGTCGAATTTCTCGGACACGGTCAGATACAGGTCGAATTTGGACAGACCGGTTTCGAGTTCGACTCCGGCTGCGCCAATGCCGGGGAGCTCGACCTTGCTTCGCTCGAGGTTCTGGAAAGCCAGCATCACCTGGAAGAGCGGCTGTCGTGCCGTGGATCGCGGTGGATCGAGTACTTCGACCAAGCGCTCGAATGGAACGTCGGAGTGCGCGAACGCGTCCAGATCGATCTCACGTACTGCTGCGAGCAGGTCTCGCACAGAACGTGATCCGGTGATCTCGGTGCGCAGAACCAAGGTGTTGACGAACATACCGATGACGTCGTCGAGGGCGCGCTCACCGCGGCCTGCTATCGGAGTACCGATAGTGACGTCCTCGGTATTGGACAACCGAGCCAGGAGTACCGCGAACGCGGCATGCACGACCATGAACGGGGTGCACCCGAGTTCGAGTCCCAGCTCCACGATCGATCGATGCAGACGAGCACTGACAGCGAAGGAATGCACAGCACCGCGTTCGGTGGCGTGCGTGGGCCGCGGTCGATCGGTCGGCAGATCCAGTTGTTCGGGCACACCGGCGAGCCGAGAAGTCCAATAGGCTATCTGCTTGCTCATGACGGACTCGGGATCGGTTTCGTCGCCGAGCATATCCCGTTGCCACACAGCGTAGTCCGCATACTGGACCGCCAGCGGCCGCCACGGCGGCGGCGTTCCGGAGGACCTCGCCGAATATGCGGTGACGATGTCGCGCACCAGCGGGCCCATCGAGAATCCATCGGCTGCAATGTGGTGGACGACGACGGCAAGAAGATTCTCGGCATCACCGAGTCGATACAGGTGCGCTCGGAACGGCGCACTCTGCGCCAGTGTGAAGCCCCGCGTGACCAGGGTCTTGATGCGCTCCAGTGCTTCGATTTCGGTGCACTCGTCGAATCCGAGCTCGAATGAGTTCGCCTGCAGTGGAACCACCACTTGATGCCCGACACCATCGATTTCCGGATAGATCGTGCGCAGCGATTCGTGGCGTTCACGGACGTCATCGATAGCTTTGGACAGCGTCTCGAAGTCGAGGTCTCCTTGAAGCCGAACGACGATCGGAATGTTGTAGGCAGCCGAGTTCGGTTCGAACTTGTCGAGAAACCACATGCGTTGCTGTGCGAGCGACAACGGAACGTAACGAGGCCGTCGTCCGGACACGAGGGGCAACCGTGCCCCCGTGCCTGCAACACGTGAGACGGAGACAGCCATGCCCTCGACGGTGGACGAGTCGAAGATCGTCCGCAACGGAATCTGTGCGTCCAGGGCGGCACCGATGCGTGAGACGACCTGCGTGGCAATCAGCGAATTACCACCAAGAGCGAAGAAATCATCATCCAACCCCACACCCGAAACCCCGAGAACATCAGCAAACACCCCCGCC
>NZ_JABFAO010000048.1 GCF_017168235.1 Rhodococcus sp. KRD197 | reverse complement strand
CCCCTTCGAGCGACTCGTCGACGCCTTCGCACCCACACGCTCGACCGACCACTCACCCCTGTTCCAAGTCCTCCTCGAATTCCAGAACAACACCACCGCACACCTCGAACTCCCCGGACTCGACGTCGATCTGACCGAGCTGGACACCGGCACCACCAAGTTCGATCTGCAGCTTCGCGTCGACGAACAGGTATCGGAATCCGGTGCCTCCAGCGCCGCCTTCACCTACGCGACGGCGTTGTTCGACGCGAGGACAATCGATCTTTTCGTCGACCGCTTCCTGCGGCTGCTGTCCTCGGTCGTCGAGGCTCCGTCGATGCCTGTGCGCGAACTCGATATCTTGTCGGCGCAGGAACGCGCAACGGTTGTGCGAGTGTGGAATTCCACCGATCACGCCTTGCCGGGCGTAGTGGGTGAGGATCCGACTCTCGATTCTCTCTTCAGTCTGCAGGTCGCTCGCAGCCCGTACTCGATCGCGTTGGTGTTCGAGGACGAGCATGTCACCTACGGGGAACTCGACGAACGGGCGAATCAACTTGCACGGCACCTCGTGTCGTTGGGGGTGGGTCCGGAATCGCATGTGGGCCTCGCCATTCGGCGGTCCACCGACCTACTGGTCGGAATGTATGCGATTGTCAAGGCTGGCGCTGCATATGTTCCGATCGACCCGGATCACCCGATCGATCGGTCTGCGTATGTCATCGACAGCGCACAGCCCGTGTGCATTCTCACCACCAGCCGCGACTGGATCAATGTCCAGGTAGCAACCCCGGTGCTCGCCGTCGACCTCATCGACGTGTCCGATCGCGCAACCGAACCGCTCGCGTCCGATGAACGGCTCGGCGATCTCACCGGACGCAACACCGCGTACGTCATCTACACCTCCGGTTCGACGGGTAGGCCGAAGGGCGTGGCCGTCACCCATGGAGCCATTGCGAACCGTCTGCTCTGGATGCAGGACGAGTACTCATTGGAACCGTCCGATACCGTGCTGCAGAAGACCCCAGCCACATTCGACGTGTCGGTGTGGGAGTTCTTCTGGCCACTCCAGGTCGGTGCCAAGCTCGTCATCGCGGCGCCGGACGGGCATCGCGATCCGCAATACCTGTCGCGGCTCATCCTCCGCGAGCACATCACGACGCTGCACTTCGTTCCGTCGATGCTGGCGGTATTCGTCGACGGCGCCCATGCCGGGGACTGCTTGTCGCTGCGGTTGGTGTTCTGTAGCGGCGAAGCATTGCCGCCGGCCACGGTGAACGCCTTCGCTGAGTTCTCCGACGCCGCCCTGCACAACCTGTACGGTCCTACCGAAGCGGCCGTGGACGTGACGTATTTCCACTGCGACGAACCGAACCTCACTGCCATCCCTATCGGTGCGCCGGTGTGGAACACACGCGTGTTCGTGCTCGATGCCTCGCTGAAGCCTGCACCGATCGGTGCACCCGGCGAGCTGTACCTTGCCGGCACACAGCTGGCACGGGGATACGTCGGACGCGGAGATCTCACCTCCGATCGTTTCGTTGCCGACCCGTACGGCGAACCCGGCGACCGCATGTACCGGACCGGTGACCTCGTCCGCTGGCGCGCCGACGGCAACCTCGAATACATCGGACGCACCGACTTCCAGGTCAAACTGCGAGGCCTGCGTATCGAGCTGGCAGAGGTGGAAGCAGCGCTCTTGCGTCACGAGAGCGTCACCCAGGCAATCGCTGTCGTGCACACCAATCCATCGACCGGTGAGATTCTCCTCGCGTATGTCGTTCCGAAGCGCGGAGTCTCCATCGATTCGTCGACGGTTCTCGACTCGGTAGCGCAGTCGTTGCCTGCTTACATGGTGCCGTCCCTGATCGTCGAACTCGACGAGTTTCCTCTCAACGCCAGCGGCAAGTTGGACCGCAAGGCGCTGCCCGAGCCGACGTTCGCATCGACGGACGACGAGATAGTCGCTCCGTCGAATCCGATCGAGGAGATAATCGCCGCCCAGTTCGGTGCCCTCCTCGAAGCCGATCAGATCGGTGTCACGCAGAACTTCTTCGGTATCGGCGGCAATTCGCTGGTAGCCATGCGACTCGTTGCTCGCGTCAACTCGGCTCTCGGTTCCACGCTGACCGTCCGCGACCTCTTCGACGCCCCCTCGGTTCGCGCGCTGGCTGCAATCGTCGAATCGCAGGGAAATCGGACGGATCCGAAGCCGGCGCTCGTGCCTGCCGAACGCCCCGAGTCGATTCCTGTCTCACTCGCGCAGCAGCGTATGTGGTTCATCAACCAGTACGACACGACCTCTGCTGCATACAATGTGGCTTTCGCCATGCGGATGACAGGGCAGCTCGACATCGACGCGTTGCGCAGTGCAATGGGCGATGTGATCGACCGCCACGAATCGCTGCGAACTGTGTTCCCACTCACCGAGGACGGGCCGGTTCAGTCGATTCTGCCGGCGCACCAAGCGCTTCCAGCGCTCGAACCAGTCACGGCCGAGTCCGAGACACACATGCACGAGCTCGTCGCCGAGATCACCACCGCAGGATTCGACGTATCCAGTTCGGTTCCCGTGCGTGTGCGACTTGTCCAGCTCGGAACCGATGATCACGTTCTCGCCTTCGTCGTGCACCACATTTCTTCCGACGGTTTCTCCACCGCGCCCCTCGCACGCGACCTGATCGTTGCCTACAGTGCGCGCACGCAGGGAGAGGCTCCGAACACGGCACCTCTAGCGGTCCAGTACGCCGACTACTCGCTGTGGCAGCGCAAGTTCCTGGGTTCGGAGTCCGACTCGTCCTCGCTGATGTCGACTCAGCTCGCATTCTGGACCGATACGTTGTCCGGCGCTCCAGAGGTTCTCGAACTGCCCCTCGACCGACCGCGGCCTACCCAGGCTTCGTTCCGTGGCGCGACGGTACCGTTCGCGATCGACCCCGACGTGCACCAGCGCATGGCCGAGCTTGCTGCAGAACGCGATTCGAGCGTGTTCATGATCGTGCACGCCTCGCTCGCCGTGCTGATGTCCAGGTTGTCCGCCTCCACCGACATTTCGATCGGTACCCCTATCGCCGGCCGCGGCGACGCATCGCTCGACGATCTGGTGGGGATGTTCGTCAACACCCTCGTACTGCGCACCGAGCTGGATCCTTCGGTGTCGTTCCTCGACTTGCTCGCGGACGTGCGGACCGCCGATCTCGCTGCCTTCACTCACTCCGACATACCGTTCGAGCGCATCGTCGACGCTCTCGACCCCGCCAGGTCGACGGCGTACACACCACTGTTCCAGGTCATGCTCGAGTTCCAACAGACCGAGCCACCGAACATCGTGTTGCCGGGTCTCGATATCGAGGCAGTCGATCTTGCCAACGACACCAGCAATTTCGATCTACAGCTGACCATTTCGGAATCGTTCGACGACAACGGCGTTCAGGCCGGAGTCGAGGGTGTGTTCCGCTACGCCACCGACATCTTCGAACGATCCACCGTCGCCGCCTTCGCCGAGAGGTTCGCGACGATACTCGGCGCGGTGACATCGAGCCCGGCCACGGCAATCGGTGACATCGAACTGCTCTCGCCCGACGAGTACAGCGATCTGGCGCCGGTGCACGGCCCGGACTCGGCCCAGCAGCGGCTACTGCCGGACATCCTGAGCGACGCCGTCGCGCTGGCCGGTCGCGACGCGGATGCCTTGATCTTCGAAGACTCCGTCGTGAGCTACGGCGAACTGGATTCTCGTTCATCGCAATTGGCGCGCATGCTGGCCGACTTCGGTGTCGGCGCGGGAGACGTCGTCGCGCTGGCGCTGCCCCGTTCGCCGGAAACGATCGTTGCGATGTGGGCGTGTGCAAAAGCAGGTGCAGCATTCCTGCCGGTGGACCCGACCTACCCGGCGGACCGCATCAAGCACATGATCGTCGATTCCGGCGCGACACTGGGTCTGACGACGACATCCGACACCGCGGCACTGGCCGCACTGTCCGATGCGATCGCGTGGGTCGTGCTCGACGACGCACATTTCCAGCACACAGCTGCACAGTTCTCCGATGCACCGGTCACCGACGCCGACCGGGTCGAGTCACTGCGCATCGATGATGCCGCATACCTCATCTACACGTCCGGATCGACGGGACTGCCCAAGGGCGTCGTCGTCACCCACCGCGGCTTGGCCAACCTCGCCGCCGAGGAACGAACTCGCTTCGACGTCACTCCTGGCTCACGAACCCTCGCGTTCGCGTCCCCGAGCTTCGATGCCTCGATCCTCGAATTCATGCTTGCCTTCGGCGCAGCAGCAACGATGGTCATTGCTCCGCCTGCCCTGTACGGCGGCCCGGAACTCGCTCGTTTGATCGCCGTCTGCAAGGTCACCCATGCATTTGTCACACCGGCCGCACTTGCATCCGTCGATCCTGCCGGCTTGTCCACGCTGAAGGTGATCGCCACAGGAGGCGACGCATGTCCACCCGAACTGGTGACCAGGTGGGCACCCGGCCGAAAGATGTTCAACGCGTACGGCCCCACCGAAGCAACGATCTTCTCCTCGATCAGCAACGAGCTGATCGCCGGCGCACCGGTCGACATCGGATCGCCCACCATCGGATTCGCTGAGGTCGTCCTCGACTCCCGTCTACGTCCGGTGCCCGTCGGGGTTCCGGGTGAGCTCTATCTCGCGGGCCCCGGTCTTGCACGTGGCTACCACGGACGCTTGGCTCTCACGGCCGAGAGATTCGTGGCAGATCCGTTCGGTGAACCCGGCAGCCGGATGTATCGCACCGGCGACGTAGTTCGGTGGACCCGGTCCGGGGCACTCGAGTTCGTCGGGCGAAGCGACTCGCAAGTGAAGGTTCGTGGGTTCCGCATCGAACTCGGTGAGATAGACAGCGTTCTCACAGCGCACCCCGACGTCGCATTCGTGACCAGCGCTGGTGCCAAGGGCCCCGCGGGCAATACGATCCTCGTCGCCTACGTGGTGCCCACACCGGGTTCCGTGGTGGATCCGCAGCAGTTGAGCGAGTTCGTGGCACAGTCGTTGCCGTCACACATGGTTCCGACGACTTTCGTCGCGCTGGATTCCATTCCGCTCACCCCAGCAGGAAAGCTGGACCGCCGGGCGCTACCGGAGCCGTCCTTCGACCACCGGCCCGTGTCCTCGCGAGACGCGGAATCTCCTGTGGAGAAGCAGCTGGCCGCTCTGTTCTGCGAGGTTCTCCGACTCGACCATGTCGGCGTGGAGGATTCGTTCTTCGCGCTCGGCGGCGACAGCATCATGTCGATTCAGCTGGTGTCCCGAGCCAAGGCAGCAGGACTGGTCCTCACACCGCGGGACGTGTTCGAGCGCAAGACCGTTGCCGCTCTCGCCGAGGTCGCGCTCGCCTCGGAGGGTGCCGCAGTCACCGTCCTGGACGAGTTGTCTGGAGGCGGCGTCGGTGACGTCCCGCTCACGCCCATCGTCGCGTGGATGATCGACCGTACCCACGTCTTCGACCGATTCACGCAGACTGCCCTGCTGACGCTGCCCGGCGACATCACCCGGCCGATTCTCGAACGCACGGTTCAATCCGTCCTCGATCATCACGACATGCTGCGAGCACGCCTGCGGCAGGACGGCGATGTCTGGACCATGGACGTCGAACCGGCAGGCTCGGTTGCTGCGGCTGCGGTCCTACACCACATCGATGTCGAGTCCACCTCGGGTCCCGAGTTCTCGTCGACGGCCGCGGCCGAACTCGACAGGGCTTCGCAGCGACTCAGTCCGTCCACGGGTGTGATGATCCAGTTCGTCTGGTTCGATGCCGGCGTCGAGCCGGGACGTCTCCTGATCGTGGCGCATCACCTCGTCGTCGACGGGGTGTCCTGGCGCATTCTCGTACCGGATCTTGCGACAGCATGGTCGCAGATCAGTGCAGGTGACGACGCCATATTGCTGCCAGTAGGCACATCCATGCGCCGCTGGGCTCACGGGTTGCATGAGGTGGCCACCGAGCGCCGTGACGAGTTGCCGATGTGGGAGCACACTCTCGCCGGCACCGACCCCCTGATCGGCGCCCGCAGTCTCGATCCCGCAGTGGATGTCTATTCCACTGTCGATCGTGTCGAGGTTCATGTTCCCTCCGACGTCACCGAGCATCTGCTCACCACCGTTCCGGAGGTCTTTCACGGCAGCGTCAACGACGGACTGATGGCGGGGCTGTCGCTCGCCATCGCTGCTTGGCGTCGCACTCACGGAGTCGTCACCGAGGACTCTCTCGTCAGCCTGGAAGCGCACGGACGCGAGGACCAGGTGGTGCCCGGCGCCGATCTGGCACGCACGATCGGATGGTTCACCACCATCTACCCGGTTCGGGTCGATCTCCGCGGTATCGACATCGACGACGCTCTCGCCGGTGGCGAGGCCGCCGGCGCCTTGATCAAGTCGGTCAAGGAGCGACTGCTCAGCGTTCCCGACCACGGCATCGGTTACGGTCTGCTCCGGTATCTCGATGCCGAATCTCGGAATGCGCTCTCGCAGTACAGCAGTCCGCAGATCAGCTTCAACTACCTTGGGCGCTACAGCGCCGGCATCCCGGACAACCTGCGGGACGTCGGTTGGTTGCCGGTGGACGACGACGAGATCGGTGACGTCCAGAATCGGGACCTACCGGTGTCGGCGGTACTCGACATCAACGCGGTGACCACCGGTGGCAGCGACGGCGCCGTGTTCGAGGCGACGTTCGCGTTCCCGTCGGGCGTACTCGATCGCGCCGACGTCGAAGAGTTGACCACGCTCTGGGTCGCGGCTCTGACGAGCCTGGCAGAGCACGCGAATACCTCTGCTGCAGGCGGATTCACCCCGTCCGATCTCGAATTGGTTTCCCTCGACCAGCACTCCATCGACGACATCGAACGTCGCTACCCGACTCTGAGTGACATCTGGTCGATGTCGCCGCTGCAGTCGGGGATGCTCTTCCACGCGGAACTGTCCGATCAGACCGTGGACGCGTACATCGTGCAACTGGTCATGGAACTGACAGGTACGGTCGACGCCGCCCGACTGCATCGTGCCGCGCAAACCCTTCTCGACCGCCATTCGAACTTGCGGACCGCTTTCGTGCACAACCTCGAAGGCGACTCGGTTCAGGTAGTGCAGCGATCGGTACGAGTCCCGTGGCTCGAGCATGACCTGACACAGCTGACTGAGGCCGATGCGCAGGTCGAACTCGACGCCCTGATGGCCGTAGACCGATCCACCCGATTCAACATGGCGCAGGCACCGCTGCTGCGATTCACCTTCATTGCCGTCGGCGAGGCACGGTGGCGTCTCGTCTTGACCAACCACCACATCCTGATCGACGGTTGGTCGACTCCGCTCATCATCCGGGAGCTGCTCACGCTGTATGCAACGGACAGCGACGATTCCGTGTTGCCGCGGGTGCCTGCCTACCGTGACTACCTCGCGTGGATGGCCAGGCGCGACACCGCCGGAGCGCGGACAGCATGGGTTGAGGCGTTGTCCGGGTTGCCGGAACCGACTCTGCTCACGCCGGTCGAAAGCCGCCGCCAGGAATCCACCATCGGCGGAATCGACCGGACCTCGCTGGAGCCATCGGACACTGCGCGACTCCGTACGGTCGCCCGCGAGCGCGGTGTCACCGTGAACACGCTCGTTCAGGCCGCATGGGGGACCGTCCTCGCCACACTGACCGGACGCTCCGATGTCCTGTTCGGGGCGACCGTGTCGGGCCGACCACCCGAGATCAACGACATCGAGCAGATGATCGGTCTGTTCATCAACACCCTGCCGGTGCGTGTCACCGTGGACCCGCACGAAACGCTGGGCGAGTTCATCGAGCGGCTTCAGTCCGAGCAGGCTCATCTGTTGGACTACCACTACCTCGGGCTGACCGAGATTCAGCGCGCGGTGGGACCGGCCGTCGCATTCGATACGTTGACCGTGTTCGAGTCCTACCCGATCGATCGCGCCGGCTTCTCGGACCAGACGGATATCGCCGGGCTGCGCGTGGCCGACATCATCGACGGCAGCGATACTGCGCAGTACCCGCTGACCCTGGTGGCGATGGTCGACGAACGTCTGCACATCGAGGCCAAGTACCTGCCGGAACTGTTCCAGTCCAGCGAGATCGAGACCATTCTCGCGCGCATCGTGCGCGTCCTCGAAGCTTTTGCGACGCAACCGGATCTCAGGGTCGGCCAGCTCGAGTTGTTGTCGGAGGCCGAGCGTGCGGTGTTGGTGCCGGTGCGTGGTGGTGTGTCGGTGGCGGGTCGGTTGTTGTCGGAGGTGTTTGCTTCGGCGGTTGCTGTTGCTGGTGTCGATGCTGTGGC
>NZ_JABFAO010000047.1 GCF_017168235.1 Rhodococcus sp. KRD197 | reverse complement strand
CCCTAATGGGACTTGATCGGCGAGTCTCCGAGAGTAGCGAAGTTAGTCGGAGAAAGCTGATCACCGAGCCGCTGGTGGGTGATCACTGTATGGCCCTGGAGAGAAGATCGACTCCTAAGGTTAGATCGTGGCCCCACCGGTCGGCGAGGGTTCCCAGAATGCTGATGGGGTGTCGTGCCAGTCGAGCACTGATCCATTAGGTCGCGGTCCGGATCCCTCGAGGCTCACCGCCAGTGGCCGAAACGGACGTGAGGAGAACTGCCCGTGATTTTCGTAGGAGACGATTGGGCCGAAGACCACCACGACATCCACGTGATGAACTCCGACGGAAAACGTTTGGCGTCCCGCCGATTACCCGAAGGTCTAGCGGGCATCAGCGGGTTTCACGATGTGGTGGCCTCCCATGCACGCGAACCTGCCGACGTCGTCGTAGGCATCGAAACCGACCGAGGCATGTGGGTATCTGCTCTGCTCGCAGCCGGATACACCGTCTACGCGATCAACCCGCTCGCCGCCGCACGCTACCGAGACCGCCACCACCTCTCGGGTGCGAAATCCGACGCCGGTGACGCGAAACTGTTGGCCGATCTGGTGCGCACCGACCGACACAACCACCGCACCATCGCCGGTGACACCGCAGACGCCGCCGCGATCAAGGTGTTGGCCCGCGGGCACCAGAACCTGATCTGGTCCCGCAACCGACAAACCAATGCACTGCGCTCAGCGCTCCTCGAGTACTACCCCGCCGCACTCGAGGCATTCGACAGTCTCCACCACCGCGACGCGGTCGCCGTCCTCTCGCGTGCCGCCTCGCCCGCCGAAGCTGCACACCTGAGTGCAGCGAGCATCCGAGCGACCCTGAAAAGGGCAGGGCGGCAACGCAATATCGAATCACGAACTGCAGAGATCCAAACTGCGCTACGCACCGAGCACCTCGCAGCACCGCCGCCCGTTGCGGCTGCATTCGCGGCCACCACCCGCTCGGCGGTAGCGCTGATCGCGGAACTGAACCGTCAGATCGGCGACCTCGAAGCCGAACTCGCACGCCATTTTGAAGCACACCCGGACGCCGGCATCTACCTCTCCCTGCCAGGACTCGGTGTCATCCTCGGCGCCCGGGTGCTCGGTGAATTCGGTGACGACGTCAACCGGTACACCTCTGCCAAGTCTCGCAAAAATTACGCCGGAACGTCACCGCTGACGATCGCGTCCGGCAAAAAACGGGCCGTTCTGTCCAGGCATGTGCGCAACCGGCGGCTCTACGACGCGATCGACCAATGGGCATTCTGCGCCATAAGCCAAAGCCCGGGAGCTCGTGCGTTCTACGACCACCACCGCACCGCCGGCGACCTCCACCACCAAGCACTCCGCGCACTCGCCAACCGACTCGTCGGACTACTGCACGGCTGCCTACGACACCGCACCAAATACGACGAACACATCGCCTGGGCACACCGAACGGAACAACAACCCACCGCCGCTTGACAAATTACGGCCCTGGGATGTCT
>NZ_JABFAO010000046.1 GCF_017168235.1 Rhodococcus sp. KRD197 | reverse complement strand
TTTAAAAGGTTTATATGCAGCGTTACTCGTTCCTTTTGATGAAAATGGTCAAGTAAATGAACAAGGACTTAAACAAATTGCTCAAAATACCATTGAAACTGAAGAATTAGACGGTCTTTATGTAAATGGTAGCTCAGGCGAAAACTTTTTATTAAATACAGAGCAGAAGAAGCAAGTTTTCAAGGTTGCCAAAGAGGCAGTTAGAGATAAGGTGAAATTGATTGCTCAAGTAGGTTCGTTAGATTTAAATGAAGCCATTGAACTTGGAAAATATGCCACAGAACTCGGTTATGATGCACTTTCTGCCGTAACACCATTCTACTATCCATTTACTTTTGAAGAAATTAGAGATTACTATTTCGATATTATCGAAGCAACACAGAACAATATGATTATTTA
>NZ_JABFAO010000045.1 GCF_017168235.1 Rhodococcus sp. KRD197 | reverse complement strand
CTTCGCTCTGGCCAAGCAATGGCGAGCGCTGGCCACCCGCTACGACAAACTCGCGATCACCTACCGCGCCGCCGTCACCCTCTGCGCAATTCTCACCTGGCTACGCCGATTGGGAGACACGCCCTAGGGGGTTCTCTCCTATAAGCGGGCTCTCCTGTACGGCCCCCGGCTCCCTCCCGCACCTACTCGACGCCCCTTCCGGCTGGGGAAGGCTGCCGCTCCCAGCCCTACAGGATCCCGGGGCCGTCGAGGGCAGCCCACAGGACACCGGCCAGGACGCCCAGCGCCAGGCTCGCGGTCGCGGCGACCGCGGCCGTGACGGCCGGCCAGGCGGCCATCCCGCCGCGTCCGGGGAACTCGGCGGCTTGGGAGTCGGGTCGGGCGAAGACGGGGGCGAACCAGCGCAGGTAGTAGAAGAGGCTGATCACGCTGTTGACCACCACCACCAGAGCCAGCCACCCGTGACCGCCGTCCCAGGCGGCGGTGGCGGTGGTCAGTTTGCCCACGAAGATCGCCAGGGGCGGGGTGCCCACCAGCCCCAGCAGCGCCACCAGCACGGTCAGTCCCAACCCTGGGCGGGAGCGGGCCAGCCCGCGGTATTCGGCGAGCGTCCGGTGCTCGGGCAGGGCAGCGGTCACGGCAAAGGCGGCGACGTTGGTCACGGCGTAGGCGGCCAGGTAGAACAACAGCGAGGGCAGGGCCAGGTCGCTGCGCCCGGCTGCGGCCACGGGCACCAGCAGGAACCCCACCTGCGCCACGGTCGACCAGCCCAGTAGCCGGCGGGGATCGGTCTGCCAGTAGGCGGCCAGGTTGCCCAGGAACATCGAGGCGGTGGCCAGTAGGGCGGCGACGAGCAACCAGGAGTGCTCTTCGGCGGAGACTGTGGCCACCAACCGGTACACGGCCACCAGCGCGCCCACCTTGGGCACGGTGGTCAGGAACGTGGCGGCGGTGACCCCGGAGCCCTGGGCGGCGTCGGGCACCCAGAAGTGCATCGGCACCCCGCCGGCCTTGAACAGCAGCCCGGCCAGCACCCCCAGGATGCCTGTCCCCACGGCGGCGTCCGGTGCGGTGGGCAACGCCTCCCGGAGCAGGGCGTAGTCGGTGCCTCCGGCCAGGGCATAGAGCACGGTGACGCCCAGCATCAACAGGATCCCGGACAGCGCCCCCATGAGGTAGGTCTTGACCGCCGCCTCGGCGCCCAAGCGGCCGCCGGTGAGTCCGATGATCCCGTACAGCGGGATGCTGGCCAGCAGGAATCCCACGATCAGCACCAACAGGTCGGTGATCCCGGCCAGGACCATCACCCCGGCGGTGGCGAAGAGCAGCAGGGCGTAGGTGTCGGATTCGCGCGGGGAGTCCTTGAGCTCCCCGGAGGCCACCCCCAGGATCAGCAGGGTGGCCAGGGTGGCTATCACCCGTGCGGCGCCGGTGGCGGTGTCCACGGCAAAGGTACCCGCAAAGGCGCTTTGCGCAGGCCCGGCCATAGCCACCGCGGCGGCGGTCGCGGCGCCCAGTAGCGCCAGGGCGGCCGCGGCGCGGGCGATCCACTGGCGCTGCCGGGGGAGGAACGATCCGCCCAGTAGCACCGCCAATCCGCCGGTAAAGACGATGATCTCGGGCAGCAGCAGCCCGGGGCTCATCTGCATGGAGGCGTCCACGGGTTACCGTCCCACCAGTTCCACGAGGGCGGCCGAGCTCGGCTCGATCACCCCGAGCAGCACCAGCGGCAGCACTCCGATCAGCACGGACAGCGCCAGCAGAGGGCCGGCCGACCACAGCTCGTGCGCCCGCAGGTCCGCGAACCCGGGGGAGCGCCCGGCGGCGGGCCCGGTGAAGACCCGCTGCAGGGCCCGCAGGAACAGGGCGGCGGTGATCACGATGCCCACTAGCGCCACTGCGGTCACCGGGGCCACGGCCACGCTGCCGGCGAAGATCTGGAACTCGGCTATGAACCCGGAGAACCCGGGCAGGCCCAGGGAGGCAAAGGCGCCGATCGCGAACAGCGCCGCGTACCGCGGGGCGGGGCCGGCCAGCCCGCCATAGGAACCCAGGTCGTAGGTCCCGGCCCGGCTCTGCATGACCCCGGCCAGCAAGAACAGGGCGGCGGTGATCAGTCCGTGGCTGACCATCTGCACCATCGCGCCGGTGACCGCCACGGACCGGGCCTGCTCGGCACCCTCCACCAGCAGCCCGGCCGCACCCAGGGCCAGGACGATGTAGCCCATGTGGTTGACGGAGGTGTAGGCGATCATCCGCTTGAGGTCGGTCTGGGCAAGCGCCACCAGTGCGCCGTAGAGCACGGAGACGATTCCCACGGCCACGATCACCCAGGCCCACGCCCGCCAGACCTCGGGCAGCATCGGCATGGCGATCCGCACGAAGCCGTACGCGCCCATCTTCAGCAACACCCCCGCCAGGACGGCCGAGCCGGCGGCCGGGGCGTCGGTGTGGGCCGGGGGAAGCCAGGTGTGGAACGGCACGGTGGGGGTCTTGACGGCCAAGCCCACCAGGATCGCCGCCAGCACCAGCCCCCCGGCGAGCGGCTCACCGGCCAGCGGGGGTGCGGCGACCAGCTCGGGGATGTCAAAGGTGTGGGGCGCCGAGAACACATACAGCCCGATGAAACCCAGCAGCAGGGCCAGCGACCCCAGGAACGTGTAGAGGAAGAACTTCAGCGCCGACCGGGCCGCATTGCCGTGGCCCCACCCGGCGATGATGAAGTACATTCCCACGATCGACAGGTCAAAAAAGACGAAGAACAGGATCAGGTCGGCTGAAACGAACACGCCGAGGCTCATGCTCTGCAGGAACAAAAATAGCGCCGCCTGCACGCGCGGCCGGTCCGAATCCCGCAGGCAGTACACAGCGCACGCCAAGAACACCACGACCGTCATCGCCACCAGCGGCAGGGACAGCCCGTCGATGCCCACGTGGTAACTGCTGCCCACCCCCGGGATCCACGGCACCTGCTCCTCGAACGCCAGCCCGTTCGGTCCCGGGTCCTTGTAGCCGGCCCACACCACGGCAACCAGCAGCACTTCCAGCACGCTCACCGCGATCCACGCCCATCGCGCGGCCGCCGGCCCGATCGCCGGCACCGCGGCCAGGACGGCGGCGGCGGCCAAGGGGAGAAAGACGATCAGACTGAGCATGCTCATCCCATCACTGCGTAGACGGTCCAGGCCACCACGGCCACGGTGAGCACCGCGACGGCCTGCAGGAGGTACTGGTGGACGGCCCCGGTCTGCGGGGTGCGGGCCAGGTGCCCGAGTCGGCGAACCCAACCGGCCAGGCCCTCGACGGCGCCGTCGACCACGGCGTCATCGAGGCGGGCCGCGCCCTGCCCGGCCGTATGGGCGGCCCGTGCGGCTGCTCCGACTCCGGCGTCGAGGACCTCGTCGTCGAACCGCGCCACGGACCGTGCCAGCATCGGGACGGCCCCGGCCACGGAGGTCACGGCGCGGTCCAGGACCGCGTCGTCGAACCGGGCCAGGAGGTGCGCCAACCGCATGACGGGAACGACGACGACAACGTGCGCAGCAGCCTCCAGCCCCAGCCACCGCTCGGCCCACCCGAGTTCCGGGGCGCGTAGACGTCGCATCAGCAGCACCACGGCCAGGGCGATGGCGGCCGAGACCACGAGCTCGAGCGCCGTCACCTCGCCGTGCCCGCCCATCGCCTGGGCGAGGGCGCCGCTGAGCGGGGGCAGCGCCAACACCGACAGCCCGGCCGCCCCCGCGGCCAGCACGACCAGCGGGGCCTGCTCGAGCGCCCCCACCTGCCCGGTGCCGAGCTCTTGCGTTGCGCCGACCTCCCGCCCGGCGGTGGGCTCCTCGACCCGGGCCTGGGCCCCGCGGTGCCAGATCGTCCATAGGACCTTGCCGGAGTAGGCCGCCGACAGGGCCGCCGCCACCAGTCCTGTGGCGTAGAGCCAGGCCGAGGTCTCCAGGGCCCCAGCCAGCACCGCGTCTTTGGTCGCCCACAGGGACAGCGGCGCGATCCCGGTCAGGGCCAGGGCTCCCACGGTCGCGGTCACGCCCACCACCGGCCATCGGCGGCCCGCCCCGCGCAGTTCCGTGAGCTTCTCGGTGCCCAACGCGGTGAGCCACGCCCCGGCAGCGAGGAACAGCAGTGCCTTGGTGGAGGCATGGGCCACCAGTTGGGCGGCACCTCCGCTCACCGCGCCCACTCCGGCGGCCAGCACCACAAATCCCATCTGCGCCACAGTGGACGCCGCCAGCAACTGTTTGAGATCCCGTTGGGCCAACGCCACGATCCCCATCGCCACCGCGGTCAGTAGCCCGATCCACGCGGCGGCCGGGCCCGCCCACCCGGTGGAGGCGAGCAGCGGCTCCACGCGCAGCAGCAGGTAACCGCCCATTGCCACCATCGCCGCCGAGTGCAGCAGTGCGCTGACCGGACTGGGGCCCTTCATCGCGCCGGAGAGCCAGAACGAGAACGGCAGCTGCGCGGCCTTGCCCAGTGCCGCCACCAGGATCCCGGCCGCCACCACGTGCCGCCACGGGCTCTCCGCCGCCGGCAACTCGGACAGGCCCATACCGGCGCCGCCGGCCAAGGCAGCGCCGGCGGCCAGGTAGAGACCCAGGTCGGCGGTACGGGTGGTGAGGAAGGCCGTGAGCCCGGCCGAGACGCGGTCGGTGTCCCGCCACCAGAACCCGATCAACGCGTACGAGGTCGCGCCCATCAACTCCCAGGCAAACAGCAGCGCCGGCAGGCTGGCGGCCGAGGCCGTGATCAGGGCCGCGGCGGCGAAGAGCAGCATCAGCCCGTGGAAGCGGGGCCGGGCCGCCCGGATGTTGCCGGCCGCAAAAACCAGCACCAAAAGGGTCACCACTGCGACCATCGGCAGGGTCAGCGCCGCCAGGGCGTCGACCTCCAATGCCACGTCGACGCCGGCGATGAACGGGAACGCCACCGCAGGCCGCGCAACGGCGACGACAGCCGCCAGCAGCGCGGTCACGGCAGCGGTCGATACCGCGATCGGGGCCGCAACCCGCTCCGCCCGGGTCAGCGCGAGCACCGCACCCACGGCAGCCGGGAGCACCACCAGGGTCAGCAGCAAGGTCTGGTCGGCGGTCATCCGGAGAGATCCTCGGCCATGTCGGTCATGTCGGTCTGCCGCTTGCGGTGCAACAGCGTCGCCACGGCAAAGCCCATGGCCATCTCCACGGTCATGGCCGCCAGCACCACCAGCAGCAGCACCTGCCCGGAGGGGCCCGGGGCCAGGAACCACCAGAACCCCGCGGCGGCCAGGAGCACCCCGTTGATCATCAACTCCAGGCCCATCATCACCATCACCACCACCTGCTGGGACAGGGCCCCGTAGAGCCCGACGGCGAACAGGGCGGCGGCCACCACCAGAACGGCCTCCAGGGTCATCGACCCACACCTCCCGGCTGGGGGTCGTCGGCCGGGCGGCGCCGCAGATCGTCGCCGAGCCGGTCGTAGCGGGTGCGCCCGGCGGCCAGGACGATCCCGGCCACGATGGTGGCCACCATGACCGCGCCCACCACGGCCATCACCAACATCTTTTCGCCCATGATCTCCAGGCCCAGCGCGTTGGTGAGGTCCTCGGGTGGGGCGCCACGTCGCTCGGGCCACGGGATCAGCAGCGCCCCGGCGGCCAGCAGCACAAAGACCCCGACCGAGGTGCCGATCGCGGTCTTCTTCCCGTGGGTCATGTCCATCGGCATCAGCGCCGGGTTCATGCCCATGAACATCACCATGTAGACCGCCATCACCGCCATCTCCATGACCATCATCAGAATCGTGATGATGCCCAGGTAGCTCTGACCCAGCAGCAAAATCATCACCCCCACGGCGATGAACGATGCCGCCAGCGCGTAGGTGGCCCGGGCCATCGAGTCCACCACGAACACGGCCGTCCCCGCGGTCACCGCCACCACAGCGAGTACCCAGAACACGATCCCGACCAGCACGGCTCAGCCCTTCCAGACCACGACGAGGGACACAAGCAGATCCTGGGCCACGACGGCCGGGAGCAAGACAGTCCAGCCGATCTCCATGAACCGATCCGGTCGCAGCAGCGGAAGTTTGCGCCGCGCCCACACCAGAACCGTCAGCACCAGCGCTGTCTTGACCAGCACCCACGCCCAGTCGGGCAGGACGGGCCCGGCACCACCGCCGAGGAAGAGCGGCACCGAGAACGCCGCCCCGGCGGTGAGGAACAGGTAGCGCCCGGCCTGCAGGACCAGCCGATCGACCCCCGAGAGTTCGGCCGTCACCCCGCCGACGATGTCCGCGGACAGGGCCGGGGCGAATGGACCCCATACAGAGAAGCCGGTCACGCCGATCAGGAAGACCAGGAACGCCACCGGCATCCACACCACAAACCACACGCCGTCCTGCGCGGCCGCGACGTCGCCCACCGCCAGACTGCCGGCGGCGATCGCCGGGGCCACCAATGCGAACATCAGCGGCAGCTCATAGGCCAGCCCGTGCGCGAGGAAGCGGTAACCGCCCACCAGACCGTGGATGGAGTTGGCGCCCCACCCCGCCAGCCAGACCAGGGCCCACACCATGACGTCGACGGCGTTGAACCACACGACTCCCACGTCGAGGTCCGCCAGTGTCCAGCGGCCCAGCGGGATCACGGCGATCATCAGGAACGCCCCGACCAGCATGCCCGCGCCGCCGATCCGCCACAGCAGGGTGTCCGCGGCGACCGTCGTGCGGCGACGCTGCCGCAACAGACGGGCCGCACGGGCCAGGGGAGTGGGCCCGCCACGACCGCCGCCCCGCGCCGGCGACGAGAGCACCCCGTCCAGCGCCACCGCGAACAACGCCAGCCCACACAGGATCACCCCGGCCAGCACGGCCCACCCACCGGACACGGTCGTCACCACGGTCTCAGACATGCCCCACCTCCCGGACGGCAGGATGCGAGCCCAGATCAAGGCTCGCCACCGCCAAGCGCACAGTGCCCAGCTCCAAACCGGTCACCAGGTCCGGCACCACCGCCCACGGCACAGTTAGTTTGTCCGCAGATTCCTGCGCTGAGCCGCCATCCGCCCGGTCCGGCGTTGCGCCGCCGACCTCGACGCGGATCCGTTCCAGTTGGGCCAGCAACCGGTCGTGGGCATCCCCGAGGCAGTGCCCCGGCAAGCCGTGGCGCTCCAGATCGGCCGGGCCGAGCGGCAGCACGCCCCGCAATGACCAGCGCAGCAGCCGCGACCTGCGAACCTTCCGGTGCAGACGCTCGACGGCGTCACGGGCGGCACCGGGATCGCCCGTCAGAATCCCGTCCCGGGCACGGCGGGCGCAGTCCGCCAGGTCTTCGGCACCGGCCAGTGCCAGCAGTGCCATGACCTGATCACATTGGGTCACCGTGGCAGACGCGTGGTCCGTGGGCCGACCGGGTGCTCCGGCCCTGTGCTCCGTCGCGTCGATCACCGAGGCGGTGGCGTCGACGACAACGTCCCCCTGTAGCGAGCAGTGCAGCACGAGCCCGGCCGGCCAGAACGGCAATACCGGACCGAGCGGCAGATGGAGAACATCCATCTCCAGGCCGTCGCGGTCCTCCCCGCCTTCGGCCAAGGGAATCCCGGCGGGAGCCATGTCCATATCCCCGTGGCCTTCATGGCCCTCGTGGCCACCATGCCCGCCATGGCCTTCATGGCCCTCGTGCCCGCCGTGGTCTGCGTGGCCCTCGTGGCCACCATGCCCGCCATGGCCTTCGTGGCCCTCGTGCCCGCCGTGGTCTGCGTGGCCCTCGTGGCCACCATGCCCGCCATGGTCTTCGTGGCCCTCGTGCCCGCCGTGGTCTGCGTGGCCCTCGTGGCCACCATGCCCGCCATGGTCTTCGTGGCCCTCGTGCCCGCCGTGGTCTGCGTGGCCCTCGTGGCCACCATGCCCGCCATGGTCTTCGTGGCCCTCGTGCGCCTGGCGATCCGCGTGCTCTTCGTGGTCCGAGTGTCCACCGTGGCCCTGGTGTTCCTCGTGTCCTTCGTGGCCCACGTGCCCTTCGTGCCCTTCGCCATCAGCATTGTTCGCGTGATCGGACATCGAGGGCTCCTGCGCCCGTTCGCGGGCGTCGGTCCGGTGATGGGAAGTGTCGAGCAGGAGCGCAGTGGCATTGTCGAGGGCGGGAACCACCGCTCCGGGCGAGGCGATGCCGATGCGCACCCGAGGGCCGGGCATCTGCTCCCAGAGGCGGTTCGCCAGATCCGACAGCTCAGGACCCGGCGCACCACACACGACGAGCACGTCCCCCTGAGCCGGACTACTGGCTATCCGCCACCCGCGACGGAGTAGCTGTTGCTCAAGCTCCATCCGAGTCGCCCACTGGCCCGGGGCCTCGACGACGAGCACCCGGGTGGCCTGGACGGCGAGGCGGGCGAGAAACGGGCTCAAGCCCATCGGAATGCGCCTTCTCGCCGTGCCCAGGCCACGGCGACTAGCAGGGCACCAAGGAACAGGAACATCTCCACCACCGCAGAGAGCCCCTTCTCGATCACCACCACGGCCCACGGGTACATAAAGAGCATCTCGACGTCGAAGGCCAGAAACACGATCGAGGCGAGGTACCAGCGTGCGTGGAACCGCGACAGGGCGTGCTCCTGCGGTGCCCACCCGGATTGGGCCGGCAGGACTGTCAACGGGTCGGAGGTAATGCTGGCCACGCGGTGGAGTGCATAGAAGAGAGCAACGACAGACAGCGCCACCAGAGCCACGGACACGATCCCTGAGGACATGACGGTCTCTCCCCTTTCTCGCGGTCGAACATCGAGGCCGGTCGCTGAGCGATGGGAGTCACCTTAACGGATTACCGCGATCGATAATCTCGTTCCAGCTCGGCGGTCAGCCGTGACCGGGGCCGGCTCCGCAGAGCAGGAACACCCGCGTGTGGGTCCGACTGATGCGAAATCTCTGGAACCGGTTGGGCTCGACTGGGGGCGGGGTTGTCGTCGAAAGAAAGCGCACACCTCCGCGCGTCGCTGGCTACTCATCGAAGAACTGTCCACATTCCTTGACTAGGGCGTGTCTCCCATAGCTGAGCGGTGACCCGCGAGACCGTGGCCGTATGGGACAGACGAAGTCACGATTTCGCCAGTTCACCGACGAGCAGTGGGAGCGGATAGAGCCCCTGCTGCCCTCCAAT
>NZ_JABFAO010000044.1 GCF_017168235.1 Rhodococcus sp. KRD197 | reverse complement strand
CATCGGCCGGGTTGTTCTTGGCGTTGAGCTGGAACAGATACGTTCCCGGTGCCGCGGGGAGCCGCTTACCGTCGAAGTTCTTGAGCCGCCACAGATTCAACCGCTGCCCCGTCAACGGATGCATATCATCGATAGTCCCATCGATGACGAACTCCGAACGCCCCTCCAGCTTTCGGTATGTTCGAATCTTGTACGAGAGGCGGGAATCGGCGACAGCGACGAAGGTAGCGCGCCTCAGCGGCGTTCCCTTGATCTTTTCGTCGACAACACCGTCGAGCAATTTCTCCAATTCGCTGCTGTCAGAATCACTATCCTGCAGCTGCACATACACATCCACAACCACATTGACCGGATCGATCCCGGCGATGTCGACTACCTCGTCGAGCCCAGCCAGCAGGTCGACTTGATCGACCCACAGCGACACCAGATGTAGTCGTTCGCCGGCGAGGTCGAAGTTGCCGGTGACGAAGTGTTTGTTTTCGCGGTCGAAGGCTTTGACGTCTTCGAGGGTGCGGATTTCGTAGTATTGGCGGGTGATGACTTCCAGGAGTGCGC
>NZ_JABFAO010000043.1 GCF_017168235.1 Rhodococcus sp. KRD197 | reverse complement strand
ACCCGGACGGTCATGTCCGGCTCGCCGTAGAGCAGCGTCGGCGCGTTGGAGCCGCTGGTGCCCTTCGCCTTCTTCTGGATGTCCTCCCACTGCTGCTGGAGCCGCTCGACGTCACGGCGCAGCTCATCCTCGCTGGCGCCCTCGGCGGCGGTGCGCACGATGACGCCCGCGTCCTCGGGGACGATCTTCTTGAGGATCGTCTTGAGGCGGGAGCGCTCGGTGTCGGGGAGCTTGCGGCTGATCCCGGTCATCGAGCCCTCGGGCACGTAGACCAGGTAGCGGCCGGGCAGCGAGACCTGGCTCGTCAGACGCGCGCCCTTGTGGCCGATCGGGTCCTTGGTCACCTGGACCAGGACCGACTGGCCGGACTTGAGCGCGGTCTCGATGCGGCGCGGCCCGTGGG
>NZ_JABFAO010000042.1 GCF_017168235.1 Rhodococcus sp. KRD197 | reverse complement strand
GTCCAGATCGCCCGCGATCGGGTGGTGGCGCTGAAGGCGCTCGGCCCGAGGCCGATCCGCACCCGCCGCATGTGAGTGAAAATACATAGCAGGACACGTATTTCCACACACATGCGCGAAGCGCCTAAGGTGACGTCCGTGCGATTGGCTACGTGGAACGTGAATTCTGTCCGCTCTCGTCAGGATCGGATCGTCGAGTGGCTGTTGCGCTCGGATATCGATGTGCTGGCGATGCAGGAAACTAAATGCAAGGACACGCAGTTTCCGTACGAGCGATTCACTGAGATGGGTTACGAGGTGGCGCATGTCGGCCTCAGTCAGTGGAACGGTGTAGCTCTGCTCTCGCGCGTCGGACTCGAAAACGTGCAGGTCGGTTTCGAGGATCAGCCGGGTTTCAGCAAGGACCCCGAGGTCGAGGCGGTCCGTGAGGCCAGGGCGATCGGCGCGACGTGCGACGGCGTCAAGGTCTGGAGCCTGTACGTGCCCAACGGCCGTGAGCTCGCCGATCCGCACTACACGTACAAGCTCGAGTGGTTGGCGAAGCTACGTGCCGACGCGCAGGCGTGGCTGACGGCCGATCCGCAGGCGCAGATCGCGCTCGTCGGCGATTGGAACATCGCCCCGACCGACGATGATGTGTGGGATCCGGCACTGTTCGAGGGCAAGACCCATACCTCGCAGCCGGAGCGCGATGCGTTCGCCTCGTTCGAGGAGATCGGTTTCAGCGAGGTGACGCGTCAATTCACGCCGGAGCCCAGGACATTCACCTACTGGGACTACACGCAGCTGCGCTTTCCGAAGAAGCAGGGCCTACGGATCGACATGGCCCTGACCTCTCCGGCGCTCACCCCACGTGTGTCCGGTGCTTCCATCGACCGTGAGGAGCGCAAGGGCAAGGGCGCGAGCGATCACGCACCGGTGATCGTCGAGATTTCCTGACGCGCTTTCGGTTGCGCGAGCTTCACCGCGAGCGCCACCGACCCAACGAGTATCAGGAGGCCGTGGGCGACGCGAATCCACGGCGGACCGAAGAACTGCGGCAGGAACAGCACGAACCCGGCGGCGAAGACCCATGCCTGCCACGTAGCGACTTCTCTGGCGAGAGCGATGACCCCGACTGCGATCGCGACGAGCCCCAAACCGAACATGGTCACCTGGACAGGCCCGTATCTGATGGGCTCAGCCAGGTCGACGAGGGTGACATCGCCCGTTTCCTGTGCGCGGACGCCGAGCACGTTCAGTGCGAAAGTTTCGGCGCCGTAGTAGGGAAGCAGCAGGCCGACGCCGATCCACGTCGCCGACTCCGCGAACTGGCCCGCCTGCATGGCTCTGACGACCAATGCCAATGCGATGAAGCCCAGCATCGCGCTGACGTGGGCAGCTATCCACAGCGGTGAGGCGAATGCATCGGCGCCGGCGGTGCCCGTTTCGGTGGAGTACGGCCGCAACACCGGATAGATCGCGAACAGAACGCCGGTGATCAGGAGCAGGAATGTGGTCTTTCGGTCTGACATGGATACACCCTCTCGTCAGGAGAGCAGCGCTCTCACCAAAGAGCAGTATTCATGGCGGCGACCCCCAAAGCAAGAGCGGCGCTCTCGTTTCGATGCCGCGTCACGCAACCAGATCGAGAAATTCCGGATGGCGGGCGAGATATCGACGCACGTAAGTGCAGATCGGAACGATGCGCCAGCCACGATCACGCGCGGTATTGAGCGCACCACGCACGAGAACGCCGGCCCATCCCCGGTCGCCGTAATCCTCGACGACAACCGTGTGCATAAAAGCCACAGCCCCGTCCTCGCCGTCGCGGTACCCGAGTATGCCGATCAACTCGTCGGCGACGAAGAGATCGAACCTACTGTGCGTGACGTTGTCCTCGATGCGAACTGCAGCAGCCAACGCAGCGGGCGACGAGAGATCCAAGGATGTGTGATCCATGTCACCATGACTACACCGGCGTGGTGAGGGACCGAAGGAATTGGCGAAATTGGATGGCAATTCGAAGCCACGTCGAGTTGCAACCGTTACGAGCAGAACCAGCCAACCCCCGACTACAGGGGAACAGCGATGTCCGCATAATCAGGGTTCGCGGCCAGGAAACGCTGAACGTAGGTGCACACAGGCTTGACCTTCCAGCCGTACGACCGGGCGGTGTCCAGTGACCTCCGCACGAGGATGGCAGCAAGTCCCTGATGGCCGAAGTCCTCGGTGACAACAGTGTGCATGAACGAGACGACGTGGGTCCGAGGTCCGCGTTTGGCCGAGGACTCGACTTCGTAGTATCCGACGATTCCCACCAAATCACCGTTGAGCCGCAACTCGAAACGGTTCTGGTCGGTATTGATGGAAACGTCAGCACTGGGTGTACTGGCAAGCATGGGTCACCTCCTTACATGTAGAGAGTTGGGGCGGAGCGTCGTGATCGTTATGTGACCTACACCACTATTAAACATGTGAACCGCATGCTTGTCACCCTTTTGCAGCGACAAACCTTCGGTGCCGTAGGTTCGCAACCTCGATGCAACATCACGACTGGTAAGTGTCACAGTCGCCAATCATCGCCGTTGTGATGCAACAACATTCATCGGTGAACAAGCATCTGTGGCCGCACCGGACATCCCTGCCGTACTGTCTTCTCGTGAAGTTTCTACCGCTTGCCCCGCACGGCTCGACGCCTCTGCGCGTGCTCACCATCGCCGGTACCGACTCCGGCGGAGGTGCCGGCATTCAAGCCGACAGTCGCACCATGGCCCTGTGCGGCGTCCACGCATGCGTCGCTGTCGCGGCGGTAACCGTACAGAACTCCGTCGGTGTCAGCGGCTTCCACGAGATCCCGCCGACGATCGTTGCCGACCAGGTTCGCTCGGTGGTGGGCGATATCGGCGTCGGCGCGGCGAAGACCGGCATGCTCGCCTCCACCGCGATCATCGAGGCCGTCACAGCGGTGTGCACCGAAGTCGGCATAGGCAGAGACCAGCCAGTTCCACTCGTCGTCGATCCAGTCTGCGCATCGATGCACGGTGACCCGCTTCTGCACGACGAGGCACTCGACGCCATCCGTCACACCCTCTTTCCCATCGCAACGCTCGTGACACCCAATCTCGACGAGGTGCGACTGATCACCGGCATCGACGTCGTCGACGACGCCACCGCGCACCACGCAGCGCAGGCGCTGCACGCATTGGGTGCGCAATGGGCGTTGGTGAAGGGTGGGCACCTGCGCACGTCGGAGACCAGCACGGACATCCTCTTCGACGGTGATCGGTTCCTCGAGTTCACCAGCCCCCGCATCGACACCGGCAACGACCACGGCGGCGGGGACACGCTGGCCGCGGCCATCGCATGCGCACTCGCCCACGGATACTCGGTCCCCGAGGCTGTCGCGTTCGGCAAGGAATGGGTCACGCGCTGCCTCGCCGCGTCCTACGACCTGGGCGCCGGGCACGGCCCGGTTTCACCGTTCTGGCGTCTGAATCAATCGGACGATCGCGAGGTCCTCGGGGACACCGCTGAGCTTGGGCGCGAAGAACCCGCGCCGATACGGCCGGGTGGTCAGCCCTAGTTCCTCCAGCGTTCCTTCCGGGAGCGCGTCGAGGGCAGTGTGCGAAATCATCACGTTGCCGTTCCCGCCCGCTTGCATCACCCGCGCGGCAACGGTGACATCGACCCCGAGCCAGTCGGATCCGATCTGGCGCGGACTGCCCGTGTGGATGCCCACGCGCATCGTCGGGGTGTATCCGTTCACTTCCACCCGGGCGAGCGCGGCACGAGCCGTCACCACCGCTTCGACGGCCTTGTCGGGGCGATAGAACACCGCCATGATGCCGTCGCCCAGCCGCTTGACGACGTGACCACCGCCGGCGGCGACCGCCGGTTCCACAGCCTTTGAGACCTTGCGCAGCAGGGTCAGCGTGTCCGCGTCTCCGGCGCCGAGCGACCAGGTCGAGAACCCGACGATGTCGGTGAAGACGATGGTGACATCGCGTTCGCCGTGTCCGCGGCCGGTTCGTTCGAGAACCGCCTGCCAGATCTGCAGGGCGCCGAGCCCGAACTCGCGGGTCGCGCCGGGTTCGTCGTCGAGGAATCTGTCGGCGACGCGTGCGACCGCCAGTGCCGACCCAGGCCCGGCCATGGACAGCGGATCACCGAACGTCGGATCACCGGGGAGTACGCGCCGGACTCGACGGATGACATCGACCACCGCCGGGCGACGGTTGACAGCGCGTATCCACTCGACCGTCGACGCCACGTGCGGGTTCATGACAACAAGCGTAACCGAAAGTTACACATAGTCATTGTCCCGAGCGAGCCGCGATGCGTGCCTCATCCACCGGAACCCCGTTGGGGCCGTCGACCGACTGAGCGTAGGTGCCGATACCGAAACCCACCACCGACGCATTTCTCGCCAGCGCCTCCCGATCGACATTGGCCAGGGTGTCCGCGGGGGTGTGATAGTTCTCGTCGAACGCCTCGCCGGCAGTGCCGCCCCATTCCTCGGCCTGCTCTGGCGTCTTCACATCGTCGGCGCCGCTGAACACCCCGCCGGCCGGGATCCCGACGGCGATGAACGGCCCGTAGTCGGAGCGTCCGTCGAAGTCGGTGCCGCCAGCAGCGATTCCTTCCGCCTGCAATCGTTCTACGAACATCCGCTCGATCGCATCCGAGCCGCTCGGGCCCGCGGGCGCCCCGACCTGATCTGAGTCATCGCCGTCGTATGCGAGGTAGCCGGCGTTCGGAGAACCGATCATGTCGAAGTTGAGATAGAGCGCGATATTCGACGCGTCCTCCTCGGACAGAGATTCGACGTACTTGCTCGAACCGACGAGGCCCAGCTCCTCGGCGCCCCAGAATGCGAAACGCACGGCGTTGGTGGTATCCGGTTCCGCGCCGAGCTGCAGCGCCGACTCCAGCACTGCTGCGACGCCGGTACCGTTGTCGTTGATACCCGGACCCTCGAGCACGCTGTCGAGGTGCGCCCCGGCAACGACGACGTTGTCGGTGTCACCAGTCTTGGTCTGCGCGATCACGTTCCGGCTCGTCGTGGTGACGGTTTCGGTGTCCAGCGTCAATGTCAGTTCCGGTGCCGCGGCGACGGCTGGTCCGTCTTCCTGACTGACGCCGCCGGTGGGGATCTGCGCAATGTCCGCGTCGCCGAGGGTGGCGCCGTCGAGTGGCCCCGGCTCGTTGTTGACGACAACCACCGCGACCGCGCCGAGATCAGCCGCGACGGCCTGCTTGGTACCGAACGGGCACACCCCGCGATCGACGACGACGATGGCACCGGAGACGTCGAGACCGTCGTAGTCCGTTGCTTCACAGCCCGGCGAATCATCGGTCGGCGCTGCGAGGACACGTGCGGTGAGACCGCCGTCCGGGGTGGACGGCGAGTACGTGAGCGCGGCCACCGGCACGTCCTGCTCGCCGACGGACAACGACTCGGTCTCGACCGAGAACTGGTCGAACTCGAACTCTGGGGTCTGCACCTCGAATCCCGCAGCTTCGAGCTTGCCCCGCAGGTAGTCGACGCTGGCGTCGTAACCGGACGTGCCCGCAGCCCGGTTGCCGTCGTTTGCGGACGCGATTTCCTCGAGCTCTTCGAGATGGGCCACCATCGCGTCCTCGGTGATCGCATCGGCCAGGCCGGGGCCGTCTGCGATCGCGACCGGGGTGGGAACGGAAACGGCCGGTTGCTCCTCGGCCCCGGATTCTTCCGGGGCCGAGGAGCAACCGGCCAGAACGAGAGCACCGACTGCGAAAACTGCGATCAGGGACATCCCCGGCTTGGAAATTGGCGGCATGGATGCACCCTAATGGGACTTGATCGGCGAGTCTCCGAGAGTAGCGAAGTTAGTCGGAGAAAGCTGATCACCGAGCCGCTGGTGGGTGATCACTGTATGGCCCTGGAGAGAAGATCGACTCCTAAGGTTAGATC
>NZ_JABFAO010000041.1 GCF_017168235.1 Rhodococcus sp. KRD197 | reverse complement strand
GGACCGGACCGGTCGCGGTCAGCCGCGGCGCCTCGTGGCTGACCAGCCCGATGCCGTGGGCGGTGAAGTCGAGCACGGCGCGGTTCGGCGACGATTTGACCATAGCCTCACCTGCCGCGATGATGTCGCCGCCCATCGCGCCCGGCCGGATCACGCGCCGGGCGGCCTGCTGAATGTCCTCGACTTCGTGCAGCAATTCGCGAAGCTCGCTGTCGGGCTCTCCCAGGATGCCCATGCGGCTGAGGTCGCCGATATAGCCCCGGTAGTTTCCGCCGGAATCGATCGAGATCACGTCGCCTTCCGCGAGGCGCTGGTTCGAGGGCGCGCGGTTATGGCTGTTGCCTGCGGCAATCAGGCAATATTCGAACACCAGATCGCGCGCCTGTTCCTCATGC
>NZ_JABFAO010000040.1 GCF_017168235.1 Rhodococcus sp. KRD197 | reverse complement strand
ACGCCGCCCGATCGCGGCAGTCCGCGGGCGATGTCCCGCCGCCGGTGACGGCGGTTCTCCAGCAAGTCCAGATTGATCACACCGTGGTCGATCTGATGATCGTCGATGAATACGACCGGGTGCCGATTGGACGTCCATATCTCACGATTGCTATCGATGTCTTCAGCCGCTGCGTGCCGGGCTTCGTGGTCACACTCGATCCTCCGTCCGCAGTGTCGGTCGGGTTGTGTCTGGGCCGGGTGTGCTCGGACAAGAGCGTATGGATCGACGCTTTGGGCCTCGGCGCGGATGTGCGGTGGCCGATGGCCGGAAAGCCGCGCGCCTTGTATGTCGACAACGCCTCCGAGTTCAAAAGTGAAGCGCTACGGCGCGGTTGCGAACAACACGGAATCGACCTCGGCTACCGCCCACCCGGCAGGCCGCATTACGGCGGGATCGTCGAACGCATCATTGGCACCGTCATGACCCAGGTCCACGAACTCCCCGGCACCACGTTCTCGAACCCAACGCAGCGGGGCAGATACGACTCAGAGGGCACGGCAGCCCTGACGCTACGAGAATTGGAACGCTGGCTGATCCTCGCGGTCGCGGCGTACCACGCGGACGTGCACACCGGCCTGAGCCGGAGCCCCGCTGCGCAGTGGATCAGCAGCACCGACGCCGATACTGCTCGATCGACGTCGACAGTGGTGGGCGAGACCGCATTCCTGGTGGACTTCCTTCCCGTCATCCGGCGTCGCCTGACCCGGACAGGGTTCGTCATCGACCACATCCAGTACTTCTCGAACGCTCTGAAACCGTGGATCGCTAGGCGAGAGAAGTTGGGTCAGTTCGTGATCCGGCGTGATCCACGAGATCTGAGCAGGGTGTGGGTCCTGGACCCCGACAGCGGCGGCGGGTATGTCGAGGTGCCGTACCGGACGATGTCACATCCGGCGGTGACATCGTGGGAACACCGGGCAGCGGTGGTGCGTCTTCGAGAGCACGGCCGAGCAACTATCGACGAACACGCTCTGTTCGCGATGATCGAGAAGATGCGTCAGGTAGCCACGTCGGCAGAGCGGGACACCAAACGAGCCCGACGTAATCGCACTCGCCGTGCTCACCTGAGCAGCGTCACCACATCACCGAACGCGATGGGCCCGCCCGAGAGTCGCCCCGGTACCGACCAAGTACCGGTTCCGATCTTCGACGACATCGAAGAATGGTGAATCGATGAACGACGACCCCCGAATCACTCCTGCAGGCGACGGTAGCGGCGAAGACATCGACCCCGGTAGTGCGGATCTGATCCACCTGCGAAGTTCGGTCAGATCGATAGCGGGTCTTCCTGCTGCACAACGCATCAGGCACATTCGTACGGAACGGTGGATCGGGTATCCGCGTGCACGGTCGGTGATCGTGCACCTCGAGACGTTGCTGGTGTGGCCGGATCGGCAACGAATGCCGAACCTGCTACTGATCGGGCCGACGAACAACGGCAAGTCGATGATCATCGAGAAGTTCCGGCGTGCGCACCCCGCTGTCAGCTTGCCCGACCGTGAGCACATACCGGTGTTGTGTATGCAGATGCCCCCGGACCCAGCACCCGGACGGTTCTACCTCGCGATGCTCGCTGCCCTCGGAACGCCGATGCGCCCGCGAAGCCGCGTTCACGAACTAGAACAGCAAGCGGTGACGCTGTTGCGAGCAACCGGGGTTCGGATGCTGATCATCGACGAGCTCCATAATGTTCTCGCCGGTCGCGACAACGTGCGCCGAGAATTTCTGAACCTGTTGCGGTTTCTGGGCAACGAGCTGCGGATCCCTCTCGTCGGAGTCGGTACCCGAGAGGCGTACCTCGCGATCCGCAGTGATGCACAGTTGGAAAACCGTTTTCACCCCATGACGCTGCCGATCTGGACCAACGACACCGACACCCGCTCCCTGCTGGCGAGCTTCACCGCCAGCTTCCCGTTGCGTGCGCCCTCGTACCTGACATCGGCGGAGATGACCGATTACCTCCTCACCCGGTGTGAGGGCACCATCGGCGAACTGGCCACGCTGTTGACCGCGGCCGCAGTGACCGCAATAGAAGCCGGAGAGGAAGCGATCACCTCACAGGTGTTGACCCAAACCGCCTACTTCGGGCCCACCGAACGCCGCCGCCACTTCGAACGGCACCTGGCATGACACCAGCCGATGCCCCTGCAGCGCACACAGCGCTCGACCACAGTGCGCATCCGCCGTGGCCGCTGCGCCCGCAACCACTACCTGGCGAGACTCTGATGTCGTGGCTGGCCCGGACCAGCGCACTGTATTCGTTGATCAATACAGCGGACCTTCTCGACGGGCTCGGTGTCGACACCTCGAGCGTGGACCTGGACCGGCACACACCCGAGCCGGTGCTATCGGCGCTTGCCCAGAGGAGCACCTGTACGGCGGAACGGCTGCGGGAAATGACGTTGGCGGGCTGCACGCCCTGGCTGCTCGACAGCACCGACCCCACCGAGTGCGACTTCGACACCTACGTCCACCAGTTCTCTGTCCTACTACCGGCGGGTCTGGCGATGGCCGATCGACGTCGACGCGCACCGCCCGCCGGCACATGGCTTCCCTGGGTAAGCACGCTGACTACACGGGCATGCCCTCTGTGCATCGACACCCTCGACACACACGCCGACATCGCGGTCATGATGGCTCAGCAATACCCGATGCTGACCAGCTGCACCAAGCATCTCTGCCGGCTCGAATTCTGCAGCGTCGTACCCGGCAGACTTGTCTTCTGGGACAGGACACCAGCAGGCTCGGACGAGCACGCACCACCGATACCGGTCGCGGCGGCCGTCGCAGAAATCGACAGACGCAGCGTCACCGCGTTGACGTGCGGGTCGGTCGAGCTCGGCGCGGGCCGTGTTCATGCAGCAGTGTGGTTCAGGCTGCTGCGCACCGTCGTCGACGAAGTATCAACACCTCTGGTCCGCACCGGATGGTGGGCAAAGCCACTCAGCGCGATCTGGAAATCCACCGGCCGTTCTCGCCCGCTCCGAACATCGTGGGTTCCGTTCGAGGACCTGCGCTGGGAAGAACAAGCAGCAGTACTGACCGCCGCCGCGACCGCGATCATCGCGGTCGAGAACGATGAGATTTTCGCGGGTGGTGCTGATGCGGCTCTACTGCGCCCACGCTCGTACGAGCCGGTTGATCCGGGGACCGCTCCGACGCGGTCTCGCAGTCCGGTACCCGCCCGCAGCGCCTGGGACGGTGTGATTGCGGCGATCGATGCCGCTGCCGCTGGAGTTGCCGGGCGAACAGACGTCGGTCATGACGCGGCGACGATGAGCCGGCCGAGGACACCGGATTCGAGCAGGATGATCGCACCCAGGACGATGAACACCACGGGTACGAGCCAGTGCTCGACCCGTTCGAGAGTGTCGACGACCTTTCTGCGAGTGCCCAACAGTCTGCCTGCGTAGCACCAGATTCCCACGCAGATCAGGAACACGGCGATGGTGACCGCGGTCTGTGGCGCACCGAGCGTGCGGAAGACCGGGGTGTAGACGGCGATGTTGTCGGCTCCGTTGGCGATGGTGATGGCGGCGACACCGACCATCCCTGTTGCCACCACCGGGGCCTCGTCCTCGTCGCCGCTGCGCAGGCCGCGGATCAGGCCCCAGACACCCAACGACAGGGGCAGCAACCCCAGTAACCCGACCCAGTCCTCCGGGACGATCACCAATCCCAGGGCAGCGACGACACTGATCGCGACGAGGGTGATCAGGCCGGCGTACTGGCCGGCAACGATCTGCCATGCCCGCGGCCGCCCCTGGCTGGCGGAGGCGACGAACAGCACGGTCAGCACGACGATGTCGTCGATGTTGGTGCCGGCGAACATCGCGACCGCCGCGGCGATGGTGGTGATCACTCCCGCACCGAGCGGCCACGGCGGGGCGGCTGAACGTCGTGTCCGGAGGGCTGGACCGCGGTAGAGGTGGATCGGCTGCGAGGCCGCGAGGCGGTCATCCGGATTTTTCCTGCGCGTGCGCGGTACGAGTAAGGGCCGCTTCCTCCCAGAGTATGGAGCCGATGACCAGTACGACACCACAGGTGAGGTAGGTGTCGGCGAGATTGAAGGTGGGCCACCAGCCGGTGTGGAAGTAGTCCGTGACGCGACCGTCGACGGTGCGGTCGATCACGTTGGCGGCGGCGCCGGCGACGATCGCCGACAGTCCCACAGTCCCCAACGGTGAGCCGGTGGGGACAGTGCGCCACGCGTACACACCGATGCCGACGGTGATGATGGCGGTGACCGCGATGATGACCCACGGCGGCAGTTGGTTCCCGACGCTGAAGGCGACACCACTGTTGTAGGCCAACTTCAGTTGCAGCACGCCTAGCTCGACGATGCGGCCGTCGGAGAGTGCGCGGCGGGCGACGGGGTCGCCCGCGAGTGCGACGCCGATGAGTACGACGGCGACGATCGTCAGGGTCCGCCGGGACCGTGGCGCCGAGATGCCCGGGGCTGCGTCGGCGCTCATATGCGGGCCTCGGCTGCCGTCGGGGCCGATGCGGGTGCCGGTCCGGTGGTCAGGGGGTGGGCGCGGCCTGCCCGGACTCCGTTGGCGATGACCACGATCTCGGCGAGTTCGTGCACCAGAACCACTGCTGCCAGGCCCAGAATCCCGAACAGGGCGAGCGGCATCAGAACGGTGATGATCGCCAGAGACAGCCCGACGTTCTGCAGCATGATGCGCCGAGATCGGCGTGCGTGGGCCAAGGCGTGTGGCAGATGCCGGAGGTCCTCGCCCATCAGGGCGACGTCGGCGGTTTCGATGGCCACGTCGGTTCCCATGGCTCCCATGGCGATACCGAGGTCGGCGGTGGCCAGTGCGGGGGCGTCGTTGACACCGTCGCCGACCATCGCGGTCGACCGTCGGACCTTCAGGTCGCTGATGATGGCTGCCTTGTCCTCCGGTCGCAGGTCCGCATGGACCTCCTCGATGCCGACATCGGCGGCCAACGCTCGGGCGGTGCGTTCGTTGTCCCCGGTCAGCATCGCGACGTGGTATCCGTCACGGCGGAGACCGGCGACGACCTCCGCGGCTTCGGGTCGCAGTTCGTCGCGGACCGCGATCGCGCCGAGTGTTCGGCCGTCCTGCTCGATGAGCACGGCGGTGGCTCCGGCGCGCTGCATCCGTTCCACCTCCGCCGCCAGCGGGCCGGGCTCGATCCAGCCCGGCCGTCCGAGCCGGACGTCGGAACCGCGCAGGCGGCCGGTGAGGCCGGCGCCGGTGACGGACTCGACGTCCTCGGCGGGGGTGTGGTCGTCGACGGCGGCGAGGATCGCCGCGGCCAGGGGGTGCTCGCTGCGCACCTCGAGCGCCGCGGCCACCGCGAGGACCTGTTCGCGGGTCGCGCCGTTCACGGTGGCGACGTCGATGACGACCGGCTTGTTGCGGGTCAGGGTGCCGGTCTTGTCCAGTGCGATTCCGCGGATGCGGCCGAGGGCTTCCAGTGCTGCGCCGCCCTTGACCAGGACACCGAGTTTGCTGGCAGCGCCGATCGCAGCGACGACGGTGACCGGGACGGCGATGGCCAAGGCGCACGGTGAGGCAGCGACGAGGACGACCAGTGCGCGTTCGATCCATATCCGTGGGTCGCCGAGGAGGCTGCCTACAGCGGCGATGAGGGCCGCGGCGACCATGATCGCGGGCACCAAGGGTTTGGCGATCGTATCGGCCAGTCGCTGCGCCTCGCCCTTGCGGGACTGCTCGGCCTCGACGATCCGGACGATCTTGGCCAGCGAGTTGTCCTCGGCGCGCGCGGACACCTCGACCTCGAAAACCCCGGTTCCGTTGATGGACCCGGCGTACACCTCATCGCCGGGCCCTGCCTCGACGGGCACCGATTCGCCGGTGATCGCCGAGGTATCGAGCGCGGTGTTGCCACTGCGGATCGTGCCGTCGGTGGCGATGCGCTCGCCGGGCTTGACGATCATGATCTCGCCGACCGTCAACTCGGTCGGCGACACCACCTGTTCTCGACCATCTCGTCGGACGGTGGCGGTGTCGGGAACCAACGACAGCAGCGCCCGCAGACCTCGCCGGGTGCGGGCGACCGCGTACTCCTCGAGGCCTTCGCTGATGGCGAACAGGAACGCGAGCATCGCAGCCTCGCCGACCTCACCGAGGATCACGGCGCCGACCGCCGCGATGGTCATGAGGGTGCCGACGCCGATCTTGCCGCGGGCGAGCCGCTTCAGGGTCGACGGTACGAAGGTGTAGCCGGCGACGATCAACGCGACCGATTCGAGTACCAGAGTGAGACCATCGGGACCGCCGGTCCAGCCAATGGTCAGTCCGGCCGCCAGCAGAGCGCCAGCGACAGCCGCGGCTCGGATCTCGGTGATCTGCCACAACCTGTCGGGTTCCTGCTCGTCGTCGCCGCCCGGGCGGGGCTCGTCGTGGTCGCAGCCGCACGCGTCGCTCATCCGGTCACCGCCGCTCCGGCGGAGTCCGTGCCGTAGTTGGGGCACAGTGTCACCGCGTTCCCGGTGGCGGTGAGGAGGGTTTCTGCCGAGGCGAGCAGATCCAACAGTTCCGGTCGGGCGAGTGAATAGAAGACCTGCCGCCCTTCGGGGCGACCGATCACCAACCCGCAGTCGCGCAGGCACGCCATGTGCGCCGACACCGTCGACTGGGCCAGCCCCAGCTCGCTCACCAGGTCTGCTACACGCGATTCCCCATCGGCGAGTCGGCGCACGATAGCCAACCTAGTGGCATCGGAAAGGCTGTGGAACAACGCCACTGCGGCATCGACCGTAGACCCGGTGCGGCCGACCGGACACGCCCCTCTATTGATCGTCATGCACCGATGATAGCACCGTATGGCAGTATGATCGCTCGTGGACGATTCGAGCGGCAGGGGCGGGACGAAGTGACACGCCCTGCGGCGAACGATCCGATGCCCACAACTACTATGGGTCGTAGTATTTCGACTTCAGGCTCACGCCTACGCTTCACGCATCGTCCGGAGGAATGGGTGGGGCCGGTCCGTCAAGGTCTCGATTGTTCTGATCGCCGCTCTCGCGGTAGCTCTCGCGTCGTTCGTTTTCTGGATCTCGAACAACTCCGGGCATCGGCGGCGGACGAGGAAGACGCTGGGGACCCGCAACGAATCGAGAAGGTAGCTGCATGAGCCGAGCATTGAAGATTTCCTTGTCCCTGGTGGTCGTGTTCGCCGCCGCGTTGGCTCTGTTTCTGGTGGTGGACAGATCGGGGTCACCGGACGCCGCGGCCGCTGAGCAGGCTGCCATCGACCCGGCTTCGATCGCGGTGCGCGAGAACAGTCATCGATTGAACTCGGTGCCCGACGGCCGGGTCACGTTCGTGGAGTTCCTCGACTTCGAATGCGAGGCCTGCCGGTCGGCCTACCCGGCGATCGAACAACTGCGGGAAGAGTACGGCGACCGGGTGAGCTTCGTGGCCCGCTACTTTCCCATCACCTCGCACTTCAATGCCGAACGCGCGGCGCGAGCAGTCGAAGCTGCAGCCCAGCAAGGCGGCTTCGAGGCGATGTATCAGCGGATGTACGAGACGCAGGCGCAGTGGGGTGAGCAGCAGGTTCCCCAGGACGAGCTGTTTCGCAGTTTCGCAGTCGAGCAGGGACTGGACATGAGCGCCTTCGATGCCGCCTACACCGACCCTGCGACACTCGACCGCATCGAAGCCGACGTCGCGGACGGGATAGCGCTCGGCGTGCAAGGCACCCCGACCTTCTTCCTCAACGGCACCAAAATCGAGCCCACCACCTACGGAGACCTCGCCGATGCCCTCGACGCTGCACTCGGCTGACCCCACGGCTGCCACCGGACCCCGTCAGGGCGGGCCTTTCGATCGGAGCCTGCCCTGGGTTCTGCTGGTGGGAGGGCTGATCGGACTGACCGCCGCATTCGTACTCACGGCGGAAAAGTTTGCTCTTGCCCTCGATCCTGCCTACGCCCCGACATGCAGCATCAACCCGGTACTCAACTGCGGATCGGTGATGAACACCGATCAGGCGTCGGTGTTCGGATTCCCCAATTCCCTCCTCGGGATCGCAGGCTTCGCCGTCGTGGCAGCAGTAGGTGCCGGCCTTGTCTCCGGTGCTGTGTTCGCGCAGTGGTTCTGGGGTGCACTGCAGGTCGGTGTCACTGCCGCCGCAGTTTTCGTACACTGGCTGATCGGACAGAGCCTCTACGAGATCGGCGCCCTGTGCCCGTACTGCATGGCAGTGTGGGCAGTCACCGTCCCGATATTCTGGTACGTCACCTTGCGGAACCTTCACCGCGCCGGGTCCACACCCGCTCTCCGGCAGTGGTCCGACGCTGTGCTCGGCAATCACTCCATCCCGCTGACCGTGTGGTTTCTCGCCCTGATCACCCTGATCGCACAACGCTTCTGGCCGTACTGGTCCACGCTGCTATGACCCGCCACGAACCGTCGGCCCCTCTGCCGCGCTCTGAAAAGAGAAGGTCGGGCCGATGACGCGCGGCTGGTCGATTGTCATGCTCATAGTTGTTGTCGCATCGATCGTCGCACTGTGGCCCCGGTCCAGCGCCGACGATCGAGCATCCGTCACGAACACCATCGTGCCGGTCGGACCCACACCGTCCAGCCCGCCCCACGTCTC
>NZ_JABFAO010000004.1:1210134-1210849 GCF_017168235.1 Rhodococcus sp. KRD197 | reverse complement strand
ACGCCGGTGGCGCGGAGCAGCATCAATGCTTGCTGTTCGAGTTCGTGGACCCGATTGCGGGGCCTGGTCGGTGTTCCCAACGCTGTGAGCAGTGCGAGGTAGAACCGGCCGGGTGACGGGTCCGGGGGCATCTGCATGCACAACACCGGTATCTGCTCGCGGTCGGACAAGCTGATCGGCGGATGAGTGCGCCGGAACTTTTCGATGATCATCGACTTGCCGTTGTTCGTCGGACCGAGCAACAGTAGGTTCGGCATACGCTGTCGGTCCGGCCACGACAGCAACGTCTCCAGATGGTCGATGACCGTACGGGCCTGCGGATACCCGTCCATCTCTCCGACCGGATCAACCGGATCCGCTCCGCGTCGTCGAGTGCGGTGAGCGGTCGAACCGACTCCCGCAGGTGCCCCAAATCCTCGCTGGACGACTCGGTGGGTTCGTTGCTGCTTCCTTTCGATGCGGTCATCGGCTCACCATTCCTCGATGTCGCTGAAGACCGGCGTTGCGGTGCCGCCGTCCGTTTCAGGCTCCACCGGCGGGTGGATCGCCGGGATCGGTGCAGACGCGGCGCCGGTGAGATGCGTGCGGCGGGCACGGTTGCGCCGGGCTTTGCGGGTGGCTTTCTGCGAGCGGTCGGTGACCTCGCGCATCTGCTCGATCATCGAAAACAGTGCGCTCTCATCGACGTTCGACCGACCTTGTTCGCGGAGACGGG
>NZ_JABFAO010000004.1:1187296-1210034 GCF_017168235.1 Rhodococcus sp. KRD197 | reverse complement strand
CGGGCACGGTTGCGCCGGGCTTTGCGGGTGGCTTTCTGCGAGCGGTCGGTGACCTCGCGCATCTGCTCGATCATCGAAAACAGTGCGCTCTCATCGACGTTCGACCGACCTTGTTCGCGGAGACGGGTGATAGCAGCTCTGTGCTCCCACAGTGTCACCGCGGGATGTGACATCGTCCGGTACGGCACCTCGATATAGCCGGCACCGTCTGGTTCGAGGACCCAGATTCTGCTCAAATCGCGTGGGTCACGTCGTATCACGAACCGTCCCAAGTCCTCTCGCCGCGCAACCCACGGTTTGAGCGCGTTCGAGAAGTAGTGCACGTGATCGAGGACGAAGCCCGTGCGCGTCAGACGTCGCCGGATGACGGGAAGAAAGTCCACCAGGAACGCGGTTTCGCCGAGCACCACACGAGGGGCATGACCAGCTGCGGCGACCCCGCCGGCCCACACCGCGGCCGGAGTGTTCCCGATCCCTGCGTGAACGCTCGCGTGATACGAGGCTATGGCCAGGACCAGCCAGCGTTCCAACTCACGCAATGTCAACGCCGCATGCTTGTCCGAGTCGTAACTTCCTCGGTCCGCTGGGTTCGAGAAGGTGGTCCCAGGAAGCTCGTGCACCGCCGTCATCGCCGTCCCGATGATGCGTTCGACGATCCCGCCGTAGTGCGGTCGGCCCGGAGGACGGTATTCGAGGGTGATGGCGTGCTGGGCGCATCCGCGGCGCAGCGCTTCGCTTTTGAACTCGGAGGCGTTGTCGAGATACAACTGCTTCGGCTTCCCTGCCATCGGCCACTGCACCTGCTCAGCGAGCTCGCATGCCTCCAGCCATGTCTGCTTCTCGCAGCACACCCGGCCCAGGCACAACCCGACCGATACCGCTGATGGCGGCTCCAGAGTGACGACGAACCCGAGTACGGAACGACTGAAGACATCAATGGCGATCGTCAGGTAAGGGCGACCGATCTGTTGCCGCTCGTACTCGTCAACGACCATCAGATCGACGACGGTGTGGTCGATCTGGACCTGATCGAGAATCCCCGAAACCGTCGGTGGACTGTCGCCGGCGGACTGACGCGGGCGGGCGGCATCGGGTCCTCCGCGGGACCTGGCCACCGATGCCGGATGGAGCGCTGCGATACGCGCAGTGACGGTATTTCTGGCCGGCACTGGCAGACCCGCGCGGTGGCACGCCAACGCGATACGTCGATGCAGCGCAGCGACACTCAGCTTCTGACGGTGAAGAAAATAGCGGGTGAGATGATCGCCGATCACGTCCTCGACCTCAGCCGTTACTCGGCTGCGGCCACGCCCTCCCGACGAGACCTTCGTCAGAAGATCGGTGACCGTCCCCGTCCCGTTCCTGAGCCTGCCGACCAACGTGTAGACCTGTCGCCTGGACAATTCCAACCGCTGCGCGGCCTCGTCGACCGCTTCCGAACGCACCGGATGCATCTCCAGCAAGGGAGCCAGGACAGCGAAACGGGCCTCGGCCTGGGACCACCGCTCCCCCGACGCCGTCAGCACACCGGTCTCCACGACATCGAGCTTGTCGGGGTCCATCACAAGCCTCCCTGTCACCGAGAGCCGAACATGCGACCGTGCACCGCACTTCTGACATCAGAATGTCAGAAGACACGTGCACTCACCCTCGAAACGCCTGCAAAGAGTGCAGCCGTCTTCTGAAACTGACAACCGATTCGGCTCCGAGGTGTCTCGATAGACGATCGTCAAAGAGGACGCCGAGTCTCGGTGGGTTCCTGAAGTCTTCGGCCCCCGCCGCAGGTCTGCCATCGCGCACATATACACGACTGGATGCTTAGGGGTTGGCCCCACAGGGCTGTGCTAGCAACGCTAGCTAGCACAGCAAGCGGGCATCCCCATTCAGCGGTCTAAATACCCCGCTTGTCGAGGTACTCACAGAGCGCTGCGTCGGTCAAGGACGCAATACTGATTGATCGATCCCCCGTCTCGTAACGCAGCCTGTCGACGGCTCTGTTCAACCGAAGTTTGGTCGAACTCCGTATCCGCACATTGTGCTGCTCAGTGAATTTTTCCGTGCCTGGTCCTGCCGCCGGCCGCGCATCGTGCAGAGCCGATGGTTCGTTCGACGCCGAAAGAGTGGGCTTGTTTGTCGGTTTGATACCGCCAGCACTGGCCGAAACGTCGGCGCTCGGCGATGCGGTTGATTCTTGCTGTGCTTCATGCTCAACGCGCCGGGGTGAAACGGTCGGTCGCGAAGGGAGGTCTGCAGCCGGATGGCGGCGGATGGCGGGTTCACGTTGTGCGTTCATGCGGCAGGCTCTCCTAGGAGGTCGATAGACAGTTCTTTTAGCAGGGCGTCGTAGGCGACTTGCAGGTCTATCGCCCGGCCTCCCCTATAAGAATGGATGGGAGTGTGGCTGCTATGAGCGTCTTGGCGCGCCGCCAGCTCCGGGATCCCCGCCCTTGCAACCAATTCTCCGTATGCAGCACGCAACTCGTCCTCGCGATACTGATGCTCCGAGGTCCTTCGTTTCTTCGACAAGACGATCTTCTCAAGCTCGAGACGAGGGTTCGCACGCCGCTTGACGTTGGTGATGGTTTCCTCGACCTTGGTAATCGCTCGCACGCTGTCGATGGTGGGTTCGGTGACCGCAATGACCGAGTCGCAGGCGCAGAGGACCGCAAAAAGTAGCTTTCCAAGCGACGGCGGGCAGTCGATGAAAACTGCACTGTAAGGCGACAGATCGACACCCTCAAGCGCGATATCCAACCGAAAGATCAGGTCGTTTGCGCCGTCAGCCTCAAGATTGGCGAGGCTCTGAGTCGCCGCGATCAGGTCGACCCGATCCCATTCGGTTGCTACTACCGCATCCGCTGCTGCACCCTCGCCGGTGACCGACATCAGATCGAAGGTAGTTCGCATGTCGTCATCGACGTCGACTCCCAGACCGGTCGTCGCGTTGGCCTGAGGATCCATATCGATGACAAGGACGTGTTTGCCCTTGTCGGCCAAAGCACTCGCCAATCCGAGTGTTGTCGCTGTCTTACCGACACCACCCTTCTGGTTGCATATTGCGAACTTCCTGGGTTGCTTCGACGACATCGACACTGGGATTCGCGTTCCTTTCTCTGTTCGAGGATCAGGGCCAACGAACTCTTCTCCGAGGAAAACTGCGTTGGCTCGCACCCTGGACCTAAGCCCAGCAAGCCTTCTGGCTCGCTACGCTATAACCAATTGCTTCGTGTGCTGCGTTAACACGCGGAGCGAAGCTTGCGACGAGCGCTCTGCTCGCTTGCGGAGCGAAGCTTGCGACGAGCGCTCTGCTCGCTCGCATAGCGCCGCTCGCGTATCTCGCACTGCTCGCACTGCTCGCACTGCTCGCACGCCACGCTGTCATACCGTGCCTATCTAGCCACACGTCACTAGTTAAGCGCGAAACACACGCTAGGCACGCAATGCGCACTTGCTTTGCTATCAACGCTTGTGTAGCACCCGCAACTAGGAAAGCGAATCTAGCATGCCTTGATTAGCTAGCTACGGTGGCTACGTTAGCTTATTTTGCTTTGCTCTGCTCGCTTTGTGTCCTGCGCTAGCTCTGCTAGCTATCATTGCACGCATATTTCTCACATTTATGGCCAAGAACACGCGCGGAGCAAAGCCGGTTAAACGCCCGCCTGCACACAGGCGCACCTCGCGTGCAACGGCCCTCAACAGGATAAATAGCAACGCTAGTTGGCCTAGCACCCGCGTGTGCCAAAACCCAAGACGGCCCGCCGAGCGTCGGTGTTGCAGGGCGTTGCAGCACCTTGCACCACAGCGCGTCACACGAATGTAGCCGGACCCCCAAGGGCGGCGTACTGGATTCAAGGGCGGCTCACCTCTACGACGGACTGCATCACGGAGCAGAGCACCGGCAATCAAATGATCGCGAGCGGCAATCACGGACGGCTCGGATGCTAGTTCGACCCGTGCGAAATCGCGCCCGATGAGAACGCCTGTAGCTTTGCTAGCGTGGATAGCTATCATCACTAGCGCCCTGCACCACAGTTCAGGCGGTCGTCCCACACGATGATGACCCATGGGATGTCGTACGACTGGCGGTACAGAAGCTCCTCAACACCGTTTCTCAATGTGCGCGATGCGCGTCAGACCGCCACCCCAGACACAACACTGCACCGCAGAAGCTGTTCCTGGCTAGGTCGAAGGAACGGTCGGGACCACAACTGCGCCCGAGAGCAACCACAATCATTCGGTGGAATACCGAGGTAGAACGGTCAGCCCCACTGCAAAGAGGAAATCCCACCGTCCGAGGCCCCCAAGATGCAGATGCGAAGCTCCCTGGATTCGTCCCAACGGGGGAGGCTTCGACCGCCGAGATCGCCTGGTGCAGCCCCGTGGCAGATCAACTGAGGGTCTGAGAGGCCGCACTAAAGAGTCACCAGAAAGGCCGCACGAGAATGTCAGCGGCTCTGCGTATGAACGTAGGGCAGCAATCTCCAGAATGTTTCCCGGTCTTGAGCACCGACCTGCCATACATTCCGCCGACCACACCCCGCACCCGAAGCGCGCAACGTCACTTCACATCTTTCGGCGGCACTTGCTTGAGCAGGGACTCGTACAACCGCCTGATTGCCTTCAGAACTTCCGCTGGTTCGATCCAGTTATTCTTCTCGCGCAGAGCATCTTCCAACTCACGGCCGTCTCGGATGGTCTCGGGTACCAGCACATGCCACTGGTATCCCCGCGGTTGCAATCGGACGCCGGCGTCTGCCAGGTAGGAGTTCACGCCGTCGTTCACCATCCTGAGATCTTCCTCGGTAAAAGGTTCGAACCAGACTTCCTCCGGCTCCTTGCTCGGGTCGCCGCGGGTTACCTTCACGGGAGGGTGCGCGGATGCTGGATACGACGTCCGGTAGCACCGACCCGGCCCCGCCACCCAGGCAGTCAGCGCCCCGTGCCCATTCGATATGACGCTGACGTAGCGTCCCGCGGGTAGCTCGCTGGGCACACGGTCCCCCGCCTCCGCCATCGGATACTCACTCCAGTACTGCGCCACACGGGTCGACGCTAGACGAGTCCTCGCGATCTACGACCATGGACGTCAAGAGATCGGCCGTCGGCTCGGCACTGATCCCGATGTGACGGAAACGCTATCGGTGTTGCTGACCGCGCTGGTTACGGAAAGCCCCAGCGACCGGCACACCGTGGCCCTGCTGCAAGGCACGGCGCCCAACGCGGCTTTGCCGACCACGGCTATCACCTCGACCTGCCCTCGGAGTTGCCGTACATGGTCGGACCCGGTCTGACCACCGACCCGTTCACCACTGACACCGGTGCCCGAATCCACGAACGCCTCGCCCACCCTGTGCGCGCCGGCGTACTGGGCACGACCTTGTTCACGGGCGTCAGTTACAGCACCCTGACAAAGATCCCGCTTGACGCACTCAGCGAGAGCGCCCACGTGCTCCGCCTCGACTCTGCGGACAGGGGCGGAGCTGTCGCTGTTCCAGACTCGGCTCGGCCGCTGCTGTTGGCTGCCCGTTCCTTTCAGCTGCAGCGTGGAGCAGCACCGTCGGCGGCGTTGTTTCGCGGCGGTCTGGGCGGCGAAGGTCGATTCGTACGTGACAGCGCGGACGCGTGCGGTCTGACTCTGCCCGTCCGTCATCGATGGGACCGACATTGGCCAGCAACGGTCGCCGTCTCCACACTCGCGACCGCCTTGGAGATCTCGGTCGGGTAGGACCCCCATAAGTGTCGGGCAGGACGGGTGCCTCCATCAACTCGCCAGCTCGCAAATCAGCCGAATTTCGTCGCGACCTGGGCTTTTGCAAGATATTTTGGGCAGACTTGTCCCCTCCGAAATTGAAGGGCGTTTTTGCTACTTGCGCCGACGTCGGGCTTTTGCCAGCCGGACAGCCCGTGCGCACACGGGATCCGACAGCAAGGGTGCCCATTCGCGAAGTTCGCGAAGAACGATCGGCAGAAGAGCGATGAGGACGTAGTTGTCCATGACGCCACCTCCGCTTCCGGGGTGATGCCCACCGTGGTGGGCGAATGTCCTGCCGCATGGTCGCGGCAGGAGACTGGGGCCTGATGCAGGCATGAAAAAACCCGACTCGCTAAACCGCGAAATCGGGTGTTGGGCACAGTCGTGCTCCGGTACTTAGTGTGACAGCAACACCAGTTGCTCGCTCGACGACACGCTGGATCAGACATCGCACGTTCGGCGAACAGTGCCGGTTTCAGGGCGTCGTCCCGCCCAACGGCCCGAGCTTATCGGGCGAGCGGGACCCAAGCGTCCACGTAGCCGGGCATGTCGCTGAGAGGTCGTTGCGGCCCAGCCACAGGTGTAAAGCGCCTTCGTTGGAAGCCGGACCCGTTTTTGGGCGCACGAATAGCGCGTCTCAGATCATAACCTGTGTATAACCAGGAACCTGCAGCTAGATCGCGGCGCGCCATGTTCTGCATCGAATGCCGGCTGCGACGACCTCGCTTCCGGTGTGAGGCGCTATCGAGTCCGGGGCGGTAGCGAGTCAGATCCCCGAGCCGCTCGGCACAACAGACGGAATCTTCCATGCAACCACCGTCTCCGCAGCTCAAGCTGCGTCCTCCGCGATACCCACTGACATTTACTGCGGCCTACCACTGACATCGAGTGAGGTATGCCCAGGTCAGGTGACTGAGGTTTTCGTGCGGCCTCTCATCTCGCAAGTTGAGTAACAGGGACATTCTAATCGCCTTCATTGTCACGCCCAGTTTTGTGGAACACGCACACGTAAATTGCATTTTCCGCACCATCTCCCGCAAATCGCCAGTTCAGCACAGTTTCGACTACGCAGACGTGTCGGTGACCTGCGCTAGGCTGCAGGAATGGACTTCAGGCCGGGCCCACCACCTGCGGTGAGCACATCACTAGGCTCTGCAGGACTTGCGTCGACGGCCGTAGAGCCCGAGATTCCGGCGGCCGTAGCCAAGCGGATCGCGAAGGCTGTGGAATCTTCCCGGTCCGAGGGCACCCGGCGCACCTATGCCGCGGGGTGGCGACGCTTCGCCGGCTGGTGCGAACGCGAGGGACATGCCGCATTGCCTGCACACCCGGTCACGGTCGCCGCATACCTCGTCGACGCCGCGGACACCCGCACCGGGACGGGGGAGCGGTCCTACGCCGTCTCTACCTTCGGGACCTGGATCGCGGCGATCAACCACCAGCACCGCACCACCGGCCACCTGTCTCCCTCGGCACACGAACTCGTCACCGCCACCCTGTCCGGGATCCGACGTGAGTACGCCGCGACGGGAGATCGAACTCGACAGCCACGGGACCCGTTGCTGGTCGACGACATCAAGATCTTCGTTGAGACGGCCCGCGAGCAGTGCCGGGGGTGGGCCGACGAGGTCCTCGAGCGCCGGGACTCGGCCATCCTGCTGCTCGGGTTCGCCGGCGCCTACCGCCGCAGCGAGTTGTCGGAGATGGTGTGCGGGGACGTCACCGTGCACCGGCACGACGGACTCCACATCCGACTGCGGAAGTCGAAGACCGACCAAGAAGGCAGGGGAGCGGTCAAAGCCCTGACGTACACCGAGTCCCACGAGACCTGCCCACCCTGCGCGTACATCCGCTGGGTACAAGTCGTCGCGGTATTCGACGTCGGCGGACGACCGTCGGTGATCCGCCTGCTGCGGAAGCGAGATCCATTCACCGACCACGTCTGCCGCGGGGGAGTGCCGCGAACCGCCGCACGAGCACCGCTGTTCCGAGCGATCGCGAAGAACGGCAACCTCGGCGCCACCGCACTGTCCGGAGCCGCGATCCACCAAACCATCCGCCGCCGAGCCGAACACGCCGGCTACGACCCCACTGCACTCGCCAAGCTCGGCGGACACTCGCTCCGCGCAGGGTTCGTAACCCAAGGCGCCCGCAACGGCGCCGACGGATCCGCCATCGCCCGCCAAACCGGCCACGCCAGTCTCGACTCCGTCGAGGTGTACCGCCGCGAACACGCGCCACTCATTGGGAACGCAGTTAACGACATTGGGTTGTAGTCGACCTACTTCCTGCTCGATTTGGACCTTTGGTCGAGACGCGACCGAAAGCAATCGGCGTCGTGGACGGCATGCTCGATGATCCCGAATTCGACCCGGCGAGTCGACTACGAGCTGCACACATCGTTCTCGACCGATTTGGCATGGGACCTACGTCGAAGATCGAGCACGAGGTAGAGGTCAAGCCGTACGAGCAACTGCTGAAGGAAGGACCGTCTTCCGCGACGTGGCCCTGCCTCCTAGCGAAAGCGAGATCATCGACGCCGAGGACCAGCCTGCTCTGCTGCGCCAGCGGGTAAGCCAGCCTTCGATCCCAACCGCCCAGCAAGGCCGCAGCCAACGACCCACCTGCGGAGCGCCATAACGTAGTCGCCTTTCCCTCACCGGCGAGATACTGAGCACGCACCTAGCTCGAACAAACACTCGACCCCGGCAGTAGTCACTCTCGCCGCGTTGAGAATGCCGCTTCCGCACGTGTTGCAGATCACTATGCGCAACATTTTGCCGTGTCGCCACGTCGTGAGAGCAAGATGTAGGGGTACGGTCTCCTGTAATCACCAGATATAGATACCAACGCCTCTCCAACGCATGTCAAACGCTTTCGTAGCAAAACCAAACTTGACGCCGCTCCACGTTTGACACTCACACTTCGCCTGTGTAGCCTGAGGGCATGAGTGCACGAGACCGCCTCGATGAAATCGAGGAGCAGCTACGCGAATATGCGCGTTGGCTGCAGGTCGAGTTGCGCAAAACCGAGAAGGCGATAGGTGCGCTGGCAGAGAACGACGAGGACGAAGAAGAGGACTCCCAGTCGCTATCAAACCTGGTGCTACAGATTCTGAGGGAAGCGAAAGGTCACGTCATGACCATTCCAGAGGTTCACGCTGAGGCGCGCCGAAGAGGATGGTCGACTGATTCGAAGGACCCAGTGAACGTGGTCCGCGCAGCTCTCGCGAGACTGAACAAGAGCGGCGAACTTGAGCGCCCCGACAGCAAACGTGGTGCTTACAGAATTCGGGACTCGTCGCCTGGTGTGCTCGATCACCTCACGGCCGAGCGTGCGGCAAGAATTACGGCTGCCGCTCAGGCAGAAGCCTCCGCACGGCACGGCCTCGATCGTCATGCTGCACTCCGCACACGACTCAGTCGCCAGCGCGCCGAAGCGCGTCAGGCTGAAATTGCCGAGCGCGCAGGACTTTCCCTCGCTGATGAGCGAGGGTCAGAACAGAAGGAACCTAGTTTCGTCCGTCCGCATGCGATGCGGAGGGACGAGGAACCCTTCTGAACAGAAGAAGAAAATGGCCTCGGAACTGATCTTTCTTGGCGGACAGACAGTCCCGAGACCTACGCACCAGCCCTAGCTCGTAAGAGCAGCTCATCACAGCTTGCGGGAAAGCCCGCGTAGGGCAACTGGCTGTAGTGCAAGTCTATCTATTTTCACGAATAAATCAAGCGTGAGACAGATGACATTCCGGCACCGCAGCCATCACTCAACCCCCCAATAGCAGGGCGATGGCGCCCGGAAAGCAGTAACTATGAAGTATGTGAGAATTCGGCAGCTCGACTGCCACAACAACGGACAGGGTGTCATCTGGGAAGCCAGGACGAAGCCCGGCGACCACAAGGTCGCACTGAAGTACATGAAGGTCGATCCGTCCGACACGGACCCAACCACGACCGAACGGTTCCTCCGCGAAATCCGGTGCCAGTCCTCACTGATCCATCCGAACATCGTGAACGTACTGGGGTCGGGAACCAGCGACGAACGCGGGCCCTTTTACGCGATGGAATGGGCTGACGGATCACTCCGAGACATACTTCAGGACAACCCAAATGGTGTCAGCGATCAGGCTGCGGTACGCATCTTCACCTCGATCGTTGAGGCAATGACGTACGCACACCAAGAGGGTGTGCTGCATCGAGATCTTAAGCCGGAGAACGTACTATTCTTCAACGGCGTCCCACGTCTCGCTGATTTCGGACTCGGACGACGCCTGTCGAGCGACAGCACACGCATCACGCAGTCCCATCTGGGGCTCGGCACGATGGCCTACATGGCACCGGAGCAGTTCAGTAATGCTCACTCTGTCGGCCCGTCTGCAGACGTCTTCTCGCTCGGCAAGATTCTGTTTGAGTTGACTACCGGCATCTTCCCGAACTTCCTCCCGAACATCAGCAAGGCTCCGTCGAAATACCAGTACATTCTGCATCGCTGTCTTGAACAGGATTCAGAGAAGCGCTTCGCGAACGCCGGTCAACTCGCCCAAGCGCTTGCACTCGTCAGCGGAGACACTGACTTGCTGTCTCCTCCGGATGAACGAGCGAAGAGCGCGCTGGCTCGTGTGCTGGCGGGCGACGAAGCGGGGATGCCTGAACTTGCTGACATCCTTCTCAGCAATCCAGACGACTCGAATCTTTACCTGCAGTTTCTGCCGTTGCTGCCGGAGCAGTTCGTTCACTCCTTCGGCGCCAAGCTTCCTAGTGAGTTCGCAAAGGTCATGATCAACTTCGATGTGTTCGCGCGTGGTGGCCACCCGTTCTCGTTCTGCGACACGCTGGCTGACTTTATTGCCGCTGCGTACAAGGCTTCGACAGATCTCTCCACTCGAAAGCTGCTGCTGGAGAACCTGCTTGAGCTCGGACACAGTCACAACCGTTGGCATGTCCGTGACGTGTTCATCGACCTGGCGCGTGAGGCAGTCAAGACCCCCGGGTACACGCAGATCGTTGTGGACGCTTTGGAAAACAACTGGGCAGGGCGCGAGTTCGTCAAGTACGCGCTCAGTCAGCAGTCGATGCCGCAGGCAATCCTCGACGTCCTCACCGACGAAGCCGCTTAAAGCTATGCGAGGTCGAGGGACACCGCTATCACGGGTCCCTCGATCTTCGCTCGCCACCACCACCAGTTTGGAGAAATCAATGTCCGACTCAAACGAACCTGACTTTGTCGTCAACGAAGTTGTCGATCCGTTTCATGCGCCTGACCTCTTCCTTCAAGACATAGCGGATCTCGCTAATCGTGCGGAAGCGGGGTTCAGTCTGACTCTCTACCTACCCTGGGGCATTGCACGCGGGACAGTAGTCAGCGCTAAGACGTTTTTCGAGTCCATCGAAAAGGAGTTCGCCAAGCACCCGAGTGACGACGAACTCAAGCCAATGGCCGAGGTATTCAGCTCAATGATGGGCCGCTACGCCAAACAGGTTGCTGTGCCTGCCCGATCAGATTCGGAAGAGAGGGACGACGATGATCTGAATCCCTACACCCCACGTTTCATAACGCTGCAGAACGCTCAAGTGTTGGGATTGGGGAACTCCGGGATGTACCCCGCAGTAGGCACAGTCCCGTTCTTACGGGTGCAGATCTCCCATGTGAGTGCGTGGTCGCTCAACGCGCCCAAGTTCGACTGAGTCGAGCACGTTGGCCGTCTTTCCCCAAAGAGAACACCGGCCAACGTGTCCCGCCCTACGTCTCGGACGCAACAAATACTCTCTGTGGGCGCAATCGATCGCCAAGCTCGCCGATTAGGTCCTACTCGTGCCGTCGACGGGAGCCGCAGAGACGCATGAGCCTGTGGCTCTAGTCGTCTATAAGCTCGGTGCCCGTTGGCTTGGTCGACGGCGTGAGCCCCAATGGATTGATTTCACGGCCTCACGGAGCGAACCGGACCCGCGTCGACAACGAGCCAGCGCGTCAAGATTTCTTGACGGTGCGGTAACTGTCGTTCACGCAGCATTCGCTGCGCCGTGAGGCTCCCCCCGGATGGTGGACACCGAGATAGCGGGATCGATCGTTCCGCTGGAAGGATGTCCTCATGTCCCGCAAACGCAGGTCGTTCACGACCGAGTACAAGGTCGAGGCCGCCCTGGCAGGTCCCCGATAGTCGGACCACCGTGTTCTAGAGCCACGGTGTGATTGATTTCAGTCGATCTCGCAGCCCTCGACCGGTTGGTGGTTGTGGGTGCAGTGGGCAGCGTACTCGGACGGCGTGAGGTAGCCGAGGGATGAGTGCCGGTGTCGATGGTTGTGGTCGTCTTTGAAGTCCTCGATCACCACCCTCGCTTCGAGAAGGCTCGTCCAGTGATTGCGGTTCAGGCACTCCTTCCGTAGTCGGTTGTTGAACGATTCGATGTGTCCGTTGTTCCACGGCGTCCCCGGCGGAATGTAGGAAATACCGACACGGTCTCGGCAGAACTGTTGCAGCACATGGGAAATGAATTCCGGACCGTTGTCCATTCGCAGCACCATCGGCGGACCGCCCCACAGCGCGAACGTCTTGTCGAGCTCGTCGGTCAGCCGCTGTGCGGTGATCGAACGCTCCACGATGTTCAACAGGGACTGCCGGGTGTGTTCGTCGATCATCGACGCGATTTTGATCGCCTTCCCGTCGACAGTGGAATCGAACTGGAAGTCCAGAGCCCACACCACTTTCGGTGCATCGGCTTCGATCTGCGGGCACGAGCTGATGCCGGTGCGTTTGCGTGGGTGATAGATCCGAACCTGCAGACCCTCCTCCTTCCAGAGCCGGTGCACCTTCTTCTTGTTCACCGACATACCCTCGTCGTGCCTCAGATGCGCCCAGGCGCGACGGAAGCCGTGCAGCGGATGCGAGCCTGCGTATTTCCGCAACGACGCCCTCAGGGCCGCGTCGGGGTCCTCGGGTGTGTCGGCTATCGGCGTTCGTGCGTAGGTGGAGCGGGCAAGCCCAACAGCTTTGCACGCCAGTCGTTTCGACAGACTCATGGTGTTCACGAGCATGTCGACGGCGCGGCGCTTGGCGGCTGGGCTCAGAATTTTCCCTTCGCTACCTCCCGCAGCGCATCCTTCTCCAGCTCGGCCTCGGCGAGCAGGCGTTTGAGCTTGCCGTTCTGCTCGCGCAGCTCTTTGAGTTCCTTCGCGGCATCGGTGTCCATCCCGCCGTACTGACGCCGCCAGTTGTACAACGTCGCCGCCGACACCTCGAGCTCCGCCGCGATCTCCTCCTGCGTCTTGCCCGCAGCGGTCAGTTCGTCGGCACGGCGCAGTTTGCGCACGATGTCCTCGGCAGAGTTGCGTTTCCGTCCAGCCATGTTCTCCATCGTCCTATCCGCCCAGCTCATGGGCAACAAGACTCTAAAACGAGATGGCCCCGTTCAATGGGGACACGCCAGCCCGACGGGTGATCGATTCCGGCCGCACCATCGCCGAGGTCGCCCGCGAACTGGGTATCAACGAAGCCCTCCTCGGCCGCTGGGTCGCCGACGAACGCAGGCGGATCGAAGCCGCCGCAGCATCCGGGGATCAACCGCTCACCGCTGCCGAACGCACCGAGCTGGCACGGTTACGCCAGCAGGTCTCCGAGCAGGAGAAAGACATCGCGTTCCTGAAAAAAGCGTCCGCGTACTTCGCAGCCAATCAACAAAAGTAGAGCTCTACACGTTGATGGCCGCGGAGTGCGCGAACTCAGCAGTACATCGGATGGCACGCCTACTCGAGGTGTCGACCTCCGGTTTCTACAAGCACCAAGGACGCGGTATGACAGCAGCATTGACTCAACGCCGGCAACGACGAGCCGATCTGGAGATCAAGATCCTCGCGATCCACCAGGAGTCGAAGGGTGTCTACGGAGCACCCCGGATCACCGCCGAACTCCATGACCGGGGCGAGGTGATCACCGAGAAAACCGTCGCCAAGATCATGCGGTCGCTCGGCATCGTCGGCATCAGCCCGCGCACGTTCAAGGTCCGCACCACCGTGGTCGATCCGTTCGCCTCGTTCCCCGACGACCTGGTCCAGCGCCGCTTCGATCAGGGACGCCTCGATGCGGTGTGGACCTCGGACATCACCTACCTGACCTGCGGAGAGGGCGATATGTACCTCTGCGCGATCAAGGACGAGCACTCGAAGAGGGTCCTCGGGTGGGCCATGGCCGATCACATGCGAACCGAGTTGGTACTCGAAGCGTTGGACATGGCTGTCACCGAACGCGGCGGGAAGGTGGAGGGCACAATCATGCACTCGGACAGAGGATCTCAATACACCGCTCAGCTCATGACGCAGGCCTGCGCCCGCTACGGGTTGCGGCGTTCGATGGGGGAAACCGGTATCTGTTGGGACAACGCCGGCGCGGAGAGTCTGTGGTCGACGTTCAAACACGAGTACTACTACCGGCATACGTTCGTATACAACGTCGAATTGGTTGCTGCAGTTGACAACTGGATGTACTTCTACAACACTCGCCGTAGGCACTCCGTGATCGGAATGCTCAGCCCTCGCAGTTACGAACAGTCACTGATCGCGCCCATCATGGCCGCGTGACCACTGTCCACTTTCCGGGGGGAACCTCACCGAGACTGTCGGCTGTTCGAATGACTCTGGCAGGGCGCATGTATACCGTTTGAATGAACGAACGGCATGCGAGCAACTCGTTCGCCCTCCTCAGCCCCGTCCGACGGCCTCAGAGAGACGGCGGAACGGGAAGAACGGTGATGCCGGTGTCGCGTTGCAGCGCGTCGATCAGGTCCGGTCGTTCGGAGAGCGCGTCGGTCGTGGTCACCGCATAGCTCTGCGGATCCTCGCCTGCCGATGTGTGGGCGCCGGCAGCGTCGAAGAGGGCCAGGCAGGCGTGGGTATGCGCGAGGTCGTGCCGGGCCCAGTATCGGATCCCGGCAAATCCTGCACTGCGAAGCGCCGACGCCCACAGCTGTGTCAGCTGGTAGTTCCCGGTCGTGAATATTTCTGCGGTGACGCCGAATTGAGCAGCACTGTTCGATGTCAGATCCGCGAGTACACGTGTGTCGGCTACTTGAAGGCGGGTGACTGCGCGGGTTCTGAGTTCGGTGCTGGGGACGACCCGCATCCCGCCCCATGTTTCGAGGAGGGTGATCTGTTCGGATTCGGCGGTGTAGCAGGTGCCGTAGGTGTCGGCGAGGTCGAAGCGTCCGTGGCCGCCGTTCGCGAACCACAACGGTCCGCGGGTAGCGCTGTGGCAGCGAAACACCTCCGTGCCGGCTTGAACTGTGAAGGCAGGGAAGCGATCACGGAGGTGATCCGGCCGGGGAGGGGCGAGTAGGTGCAGTGCGGTACGCGGAGCGCTCACGCGGCGAGCTGCTCGGTCGCTGCGCGAGCAAGATCGGCGACCGACGGCCCGTCACCGTCCAGCAATGCCTGCCGCGGCGTGCGGCCGCCGAGTTCGGGTTGCTCGGTCATCAGCCAGGACGCGGCCATCCACCCGCCGGTGTCGGCGCTTGCCCAGACCCGGAGGGCGTCTTTGATTCCGAGGATCGGCCGCGCGGGCGTGTTGTCGTCGAACCCGGCGACGGAGTACCCCACGGAACCGTCTGCGGCGACCAGTCGCAGCACGCGATAGTCGCGGACTGCTTGGCTTAGTGCTTGTTTCGTCCACCCGGTCACGTCCAGGACCTGCTTGTGGGTGAGGATCGCGCCGATGTGGTTCTCCCAGGTTCGTCGCGCCTTGAGGCCGGAGAGCACGCTGCGGATCCCGTTCTCGACGTACGCGACATCGCTCGGGTTCAGCTCGGTCCCCTCGAGCCCGCTGGCGGCGAGTTCGGCGGCGACGAGATCCTGCAGTGGCGTGCTCATGCCGCCTACGATACGGAGGTCAACAAGGTCAAGTCAAGTAGGTCAACCAGAGCCGCATTTTAGTTCTACACGACGATGTCAGCGTAGGACGTCAGTTCGGTCCACCGTTGGGCTTCGAGCCGTGCAGCGGGCGCAAGCGCGTACCGATCCGCCGCAACGAGTTGATTCATCGACAGCTCGGTCGCGCCGGCGATGTCAGCGATCGGCACCTGGAAAGTTCGGTACGGGCCGAGTGGGGGAGTAGCGGTCTCAGCACGGGCGGGCCGTTCGAGAATCGGACCCAGCGACGGTGTCTGGTCGAGGACGTACCCCGTCGCCGCGAGCTCGGAGTCTTGTTCCCAGACGGCGATTTTGAAGAACCGCCGCGGGATCGCCAGGCCCCGGTACACCGGATCGTCGGCTGCGAAGATGCATCCGGAGAACACCGACAGCCGCTGCCCGTACTGGCGGGCGTGGTCGAGGACGTAGTCCTCCAGGCCGAGCCACAATGTTTTGGACTGGTTCAAGGTCGCGGTCTGCGGCGCACACACGGTGTAGTGGAACGTGTCGGCGTTGGCCTGCTCGGCGACCGCTGCGGTGCCCCAGACGGGGTCGCGGCGCCGGACCAGATGCCCGCGGTCGAGATCGTTGCTGGCATACAACTCCGGGCCGGCCTGCTGCGCGGCGGGGAGCCGTGAATCGAGGCGCCAGTCGTCGCCGCGGTCGACCTCGCGTACCTCGGATCCATCGATATTCACTGCCGTGGATGCTGCGAGACGTCGCTCGGGGTCGATTGCCACCGTGAAATGCGTGTACGGGAGCGCGACCAGCCCGGTGCGCGTGGGCGCATCGAGTTCGGTCGTGGAGAGGAACGTGGCGTCGTAGCCGGCTGGAGAGGTCACTCTGTCAGTGAACCGGTCGATCGTGACGGGAACGTGAACACACCCTGCTCTCAGGTTCGGTTCCGTACCCTCGGAGGGCGGCGCTCGAACCGGGCGCGTGTAACCGAGATCCAGGAGGCACATCCATGGCTGGAATCGCTGACAAGCTCGACAAGGCATACGAAGACAAGCCGCTCACCGAACTCGTCGACGCACCCGTCGAGGCACTGCAGGGTGTCAGTCCCGGGGACGCCGAGCACCTCAAGGCCGCGTTCAACATCAAGACCATCGGCGACCTCGGACGCAACAAATACTTCCTGTGGGCCCAGTCGATCGCCAAACTCGCCGAGTAGTTCCTACTCGTAACGTCGACGAGCCACAGGACCGCATGGGTCCTGTGGCTCTCGTCGATCAGCACCGCGACTCGCCCGGTGACAAGGTTCACCCATGGAGGACCGCGACGTCCCCGGCGGCGCCAGAAGATCCTGGTGGAACGCCTGCGCCGTCGAACAAGATCTGTCGGTTCAGGCCGGTACCGTCGCACACATGGCGGCAGGACAGGCAAGGGCGGTGACGAGCTACCGCTACCAGTGGGCGCTGTTCGCCGATTGGTGCGCCGCCGGCGACACCTCGCCCCTACCCGCCTCGCCGATCACGGTGGCGCAGTTCCTCGACGAGAACCCTGCCGGCGAGGCGGTGCAGCGGCGGCGGGTGTCCGCGATCAACCGCGCGCACCTCGACGCCGGCCACCCCGCCCCGGGACGGGTCACCTCGATGCGGCTCGCACTGGACTCTGCGCGCGCCGACCGAACCATCCGACGTGCCGCGCAGTACCAGGCCATTGCTGCCGCACTGCCGACGTCCGGATCGACGGCAGCCTTGTTCGGACGTCGCGACGCCGTTCTTCTGCTTCTGGCCGGAGCAGGACTGTCCTACAACGTTATTGCAGAACTCGACTGCGGCGACATCGGCGTCGACGGTGGCAGCATCTGGATCGCCGGACACCATCGCATCCGCATAGACCCCCACGAGTTCACCGGCCTCCAGCCTGCCGAGGGATGGGAACGCTGGCTCACGGTCCTGCGGTTCTCCGACCGGTATCCGTCGACGACGTTGCTCGCAGAGCATCTGCAGCGCAACACGTTTCCCGACATGACCGCGTTGCCGCACCGCGGCGGTCCTGTCGCGGTGCCGATCGACCGGTGGGGTCACCTACCGTTGCCGGCCGCCCCGATGACCGCCGCCGAGATCGGATCGGTGATCGCCGCGCACCGCGCCGGGATCTCACCGCTGCACACCCCGCCGCGTCGCATCACCAGACCACACGCGGACGCCGAACAGGTCGACATCGTCCGTACCGAGCCCTCATCAGTCGAGCTCGATTCCGGGTACTACCGCGCGGGTGTCGACGCACGACGCCGCGCGCACATCGCCCTGGCGGAGGTGCCGGGCATGGTCGACGACGTCGAAGACCGCATCGAACAACTCCTACGACGCACCCTCGACTTGCTTGATGACGACACGTCATTGAGGTAGTCCGTGATGTCAGCGGCACTCGGTCGGCTGTGGTCGGAGGTGCGATCCTGGCGGTCATTCTCGCGCAGTCGGACCTTTACGCGGCGTCGCGGCCTCATGGGGTCGGTCTTTTGCTGGAGCGTTCGAGGTCGACGGCTTTGATGTCTTCGTTGATCGATCGCCGCAGTTTACGGAAAACGAAGGCCGAGAACGGCAGGCTTGCTCCGAGGGCAATGATCAGTATCAGCGGAACCGGTATGTCGAGTCTTGTCAGCGCGTCGACGGCAAAGATGATCCCCGCGGCGATGCATACCAGGAGTAGACGTGCGCCGTTGTAGGTGAGCACATGAAGGACGAGTAGGCCCTTGTTGGTCTTCGGTTGACGGAACGGTTGCATCGATATGTCCTGTGATAGTGGGCGGAACACACTGACTTCTCTTAAATACTATGCTTCATAGTATTTAGGAGAGGGGTCGCATGAGTAAGAAGAGTAAAACTGGCGGGTACAGCGGTGGAGCGAGTAAGCCGACCTGGCAGACACGCTCGGCCACAGGTGTGCCGGGTGGTAGTCGCGTTCCGTGGGGAGTCCTGGGCGCCGGGGCGGTCATCGTAGCGTTGGTCTCACTCATCGGATACAACCTGGCGCCGAAGATTGTGGACCGCACGCAAGCCGAGCGTTTCGCGCCCTCCGTCGACGATCCGGACCCCTCGCGGGGTATCGATGGCGTGTTCGAGATCGAGTATGCCGCAGCGCGACACGTGGAACCGGCGCAGCGCGTTGCTTATGATCAGAGCCCGCCGTTCGGAGGTCCGCACGACCAAACGTGGGCGACGTGTACAGGTGTGGTGTATCCGACGGCTCTTCGTAGCGAGAATGCGGTCCATTCACTCGAGCACGGTGCCGTATGGGTGACATACGATCCGAACCGAGTGTCCGCCGAGGACCTCGACGTCCTATCTGCGCGTGTCGAGGGTGAGCCCTACATGCTGATGTCTCCCTATCCGGACCTTCCATCGCCGATCACGCTCCAATCGTGGGGTCATCGACTCGAACTCGACAGTGCCTCCGATCGGCGCATCACGCAGTTCATCACCGCACTGAGGCAGAACCCGTCGACTCATCCCGAGAACGGTGCGAGCTGCTCGACCATTCCCGGTGCATTCGATCCGGACAACCCTCCGCCGTTCGACGCCAGCGAACCGGGCCGAGATGCGGTTCCGCTCGACGAGATGCCGAGCGATGCGGCCACATCCGCCCCCGCACCGATGGACGAGGGCCCTCGATGACAGTCGACACCGATACCGTGCACACCGGCACATCTGCGGCCAAGTCCGGTCCCGGCCGGGTGCTCATCGCACTACTGGCCCTGGCCCTCGTCCTGTCCGGGGTGCTCATCGGCGTCCTGGTATCACCGACGGACACGTCTCCAGCTGCGCCGCCGCCCGATTCGATCGAGGTTGGTTTCGCACAGGACATGTCGGTGCACCACAACCAGGCGATCGAAATGTCGGCCATCGCCCTGGACAGGTCACCGGACGCGGTTGTACGCACCCTCGCGTACGACGTCCTCACCACGCAGCAGAGCCAGGTCGGGGCGATGCAGGGATGGTTGACCCTGTGGGACAGGCCCACACTGCCCAGTGGCGCATCGATGACCTGGATGACCGACGGCGGTTCGATGGCGGGCCACTCGATGGACACGGCCGACGCGGGCACGATGTCGATGCCCGGCATGGCCAGTACGGCCGAGCTGCAGAGACTGCGGCGGATGAGCGGTGAAGAATTCGACGGGATGTATCTGCAACTCTTACGCCGACATCATCGAGGAGGGATTCCGATGGCGGAGTACGGCGCTGCCAACGCGTCGGTACCGGCCGTCTCAGCACTCGCGCAGTCGATTACCGCGACTCAGAGCGCCGAGGTCGATCAGATCGACGTGCTGATGAGCGCGCACGGCGTCGATCCGCTACCCGACCGATGAGACGAGCCCTACCTAAATACTATGTTGCATAGTAATAACGATTGACGGGGAGCTCCGCCGCCCTCGACCGGACCGCTGGCGCTGAACTCTCGCCGATTGATCTCTCTACCAGTTGTTTTCATGACCACATCGGTTCGAAAGTGCTGAGAAACAGGTTGATCGCTGTTACCAATGGGGCTTGTGATGTTCTTGGGATGAGGTAACACTGGGCCGCGGCCGCTAGACGGGCGCTGCATGAGCGCCTCGCGCTGTCGAGTAATCCGAGAGAGGTGGTCAGGTGAACAGCGTCGAGTCGACAGAGCCGACAAAGCAAAGCAGGTCCTCGTACGGGGCACGAGCGAGCGCGATCGTGAGTGTGGTGATCGGTGCCGCACTGGCGGTGTCACCGTCGGCTGCGGCCGACCCCCAACAGACGGTGCCAGGTCAGGGTCCCGGAAATGCCGACTCCGCGGAGACGAACCGACAGACAGTCGATGCCCTCGACCGGTTGCTCCGACTTGCCGAGCGAGCAGCCACGATCGGCACCGACCCGATCGCGTTGTCCGACTTGACCAGCTTCGCATCGTCGAGTCTCGAAACTGCCCGATCGAACGGGATTCTCGCGGACACCGCGGGGCCCGTGTCATCATCGCTGAACTGTGTCGTCGACGTCATCGCCCGAGGATCCGCCGCCTCACCTGCGCAGTCGATCTCGTGCCTGGCACCCGTGGCCGCGATCGATCCACTACTGGGCATACGCATCCTGTCCTCACTGCAGGTGGGCGAACTCGACCCCGCAGTACCGCACGACGGCTACCGAAGCGGGGAGCGCGACCAAAGCTTTTCTGCTGGTGCGGATCAGGCAACCGTCCCCGATGCGGCCGCTTCGCCGTTGCCCGGATCCGAGGCAGGAGAAGGACCGCCGCGCGGTAGTGGCACGGAGCCGTCTCGATCGCCGAATGCAGCGAGTGCCATTGCGCCCAGCGCAGGGATCGTGACGTCCAGTTTCGGTGCCCGTGGAGGCGCGCAACACGGAGGTGTCGACATTGCCGACTCACTGGGCTCACCGATCGTCGCAGCAGCCGATGGGACTGTCATCAGTGCCGGGCCTGCACAGGGTTTCGGGCTGTGGGTTCGGATCAGACATGACGATGGATCGATTACCACCTACGGGCACAACAACGGAAATTCGGTCACGGTGGGTCAGCGCGTCCGGAAGGGCGATCAGATTGCAGAGGTCGGGAACCGCGGGAATTCGACAGGTCCGCATCTGCATTTCGAAGCGACATCTCCCGCGGGACAGAAGGTCGATCCGGAAGCCTGGCTCAGTGAGCGAGGAGCCAAGGTCGGCGCGGGCAGAATTGCGCGATGAGTACGCCCAATCTTGCCCTGCTGCCATGTGCGCGATCAGGCGTCGAGGCAGCCTCTGAGTGCGGGACGGCCGATACCGCTCAGGTCCGTTGAGACGTTTCGCTATCGCTACCGATCTTTTTCAGGAAATCGTTGTAGGCGTTGAGTTCGCTGTACCCGTCTTCTTCGGCTTGCCGGTCCGCGGCAGCCGACTGATCCTTCTCGTCGCGGTTCCACCGGATGCAGAAGATCAACACGACCAGGAGGGCGACGGGTTCTCCGTACGACCATGCCAGCGCCCCGGCGAGCTTCTGGTCGGCGACGGGGTCGATGCCCCATTGCGGGGGAGGGGAGGCGAACGCGGCGAGCATCGGGGTGCTGGTCATCATCAAGATGACACCGAAGAACACGTGCAGCGGCATCTCGACGAACAGGTCGAACATTCTGCCCAGGTTCGTTTGCCGGACCGGTAGTGGTCCGACGGCGAGCACGGGAATGATGAACAGCAGTCCGCTGGCGAAGAAGAAGATTTCCATCGAAACGTGCCCGATTTCGGTGACTGCGAGAACATCGAAGATCGAGGACAGATACAGCCCGTAGTAGCTGAAGAGGAACAACGGGATCGTCACCCCGGGATGTAGTGCGATGCGCCCAGCGCGGCTGCGTAAACCCGAGAGAGCGGCGATCAGTAGCCAACGGCCGGCGCCCTGATGCGCGGTGGCTCGCAGCAGCAGTCTGCCCGGCGATCCGACCACCAGCAGGGGTGGGATCGTCATCGACAAGGTCAGATGTTGGAACATGAACACGCTGAACAGGTTGTAGCCGTAGCGTTCGATGCGCAGTCCGGTCACCAGGACCAGAACCGCGCACCCGATCAGGAAGCTCGCGCTGCGCCACCGCGACCATTCGATTCCGCGCCGGCGGATGCGGTGCAGTCCCCAGCAGTACAGACCTGCCATCACCAGACCGGCGAGAGGCAACACCGGGAGCGGGGGTAGATCCCAGCTCAACAACGCTGCCAGAGTCGGCGGAGCCTGGGGAGGTTCGACTGCAGCGATGATCATCGGTGCCCTGTCATTGCCTGTTCTTTCCTCGTATCACCAGGGTCAGGGCGATGGCGCCGAGACCGAGAACAGCCAGACCCACGATCGAGAGCAGCATCATGGTGTTCTGTTTCGGTGGCCGGTCCTCGCTGGCGGAGGGGTTGTTGGGATCGTAGGCCGGCGCTGGGGTGGCGGACGTGGGAGTCGGTGAGATCGGGGCTGCGCTGCCCTGCGATTGCTGCGCAGCGGCGTCCTGAGGGGTGATGGTCGACGCGACGTCGACGGAGAAACCGTACGATCCGGTGATCGGGTGCCCGTCCGCGGAGGTGACCCGGTAGCCGACGGTGTACTCCCCGTTGGGGAGTCCGTCCTCGAGCAGGACCGATACGTCGGGGCCCTCGA
>NZ_JABFAO010000004.1:1137877-1187196 GCF_017168235.1 Rhodococcus sp. KRD197 | reverse complement strand
CGCCACCAACCGGGCCACCATATCGATGGCATCCTTCTTCAACTCCGCCGAGTACCGCTTCGATCCTGCTGCCATGAGGTTTCATCTTTCCCTGAGACGAACCCTCCGGAAACACCGGGACGGATCAAGCTGACCCGAACGGCAGCTCAAAGGCTCGCTCACTCGCTAGGGTCGGGAGTGTGTTCGACACCTACTTCACACATGGGCCCGAAGACGGCAAAGAGTACGGACGATGCGCCGCGCTCATCGACGGCATGCAAGCCGACCTTTTGCACTCAAGGTCAGCGACACCAGGATCGCTTGTGGCCGAACTAGATATTCAATACGCGGGCTCAGACCCCACACCGTCGCTGCTGCTGAGGAATGCTCTCGAACACGCCGTGCACAACCTGCAGTTCGTCACCCTTACGCTCGAAAAATTTGGCGGGCACTCGATCCCGGTGACCACACTGATGTCCGCCATTCGCACATCGCTCCTCGGGGCCTCGCACCTGGCTTACGTCGTTTCCGACACCGACCTCTCCACCGCCGCTCAGCGCATGGGCTCGCTCTACCAGCTTGAAAGCAAATCAGCACGCAAATTCGTCAAGCAGATCGACTCACCCGCTGCGCGGCGTCTCATGCCAGGGATGTGCCCACCCCCCGGCAGCACCGTCCGATCGCTCGCCGCCTACGACCCTCCACACAAGACGTCTGGCCAGCTCAACGAAAGCACCCTGCTAGACAACCTGAAGACCGTCGTTCTACCTGGCGTCATCACCGCAACAGGGCACGACCCGGACTATGCGCAGATCATGGTCGACCATCTGTTCAACACCACTAGCGGTGCCGCGCACGGCTACGGGTGGATCAACACCGACGGTGTCGTCGCCCACGTGGTTGCGCAATTGTCCTTCTCCACTACCACCGCCAATATCGTGTTCAATCACTATTTCGCCGCGCTGGACAGCTGACGCCCGCTACGAGCCAGACGAATTACTGTCGGATATCGCCGAATCGTGCCTGCCGATTATCTCGTGACGGCGCTCATCGAAACTCCCCATTGACTCTCACTGAAATTCCCCACCCGTGTGGCACCGCCAACGAGGGCGGGTCTCCCCGGATGCTGGTGGTCTCTGACCACACACCAGCTACCCGAAGGAGACCCGCTCCTCATGCTTACACGGGAGGAAGACGTGGAAATACACGCCCTGCACCAACGAGGCTGGAAGATCGCCGACATCGCGCGCCATACCGGCCGCGACCGCAAGACCATACGGTCCTACCTCAACGGGACCACCACCCCCTGGAGTGCGCAAACGCAGCACACCGGACCCCTTCGAGGTGTTCCTGGCCTACGTCACCGCACGCCTGATCGACGACCCGCACCTGTGGGTCCGTACCTTGTGCGACGAGCTCGAAGACCTCCGATATGTGATGTCGTATCAAACGTTGCACCGCAAGATCCGCGAGCTGAAACTCCGCCCGATCTGCCAAGCCTGCCTCGCCGCAACCGAAAGACCCAACGCGGTGATCGAACACCCGCCCGGTGAAGAGACCCAGTGGGATTGGGTCGAACTACCCAACCCGCCCGCCTCCTGGGGGTGGGGTTCGATGGCACATCTGTTCGTCGGAACGTTGGCCTGCTCGGGCAAATGGCGCGGGGTCCTCGCCCCGAACATGACGCAGCCGCATGTCGTCGACGGACTCGACCGCATCTGCCGAGGACTCGGCGGAGTCAGCCGCGTGTGGCGGTTCGATCGGATGGCGACGGTTTGCCACCCGGAGTCGGGCCGGGTCACGGCCAGCTTCGCCGGCGTCGCGAAACACTACGGTGTCTCCGTCGCGATCTGTCCACCACGTCGCGGCAACCGCAAAGGCGCGGTGGAGAGGTCTAATCACACTGCCGCACAGCGGTGGTGGCGAACACTCTCGGACGATCTGACCGTCGAGCAAGCGCAAGCGAGCCTCGACCGGTTCTGCAGTCTGCGCGGCGACACCCGGCTGCGACCCACGAAAGACGGGAAGGCGTCGGTGGCGACGATCGCCACCACCGAAGGGCTGCATCCGATGCCGGCTACTGCGTATCCGGCGATCCTGACCACCGACCGGATCGCCTCCCGCCAAGCGTTGGTCTCCTATCGCGGTAACCGGTATTCGGTCCCACCCGAACTCGACTGTGCTGCAGTGACCGTGACGCACGTTCTGGGCGCCGATGTCATCGACATCGTCACCGCCTCCGGCATCACCATCGCCCGACACCACCTCGCAGCCGACGGAACCGGGGCGATGGCCGCGACCACGGCCACATCTACGCCCTCGAACAAGTAGCGATGTCCGGTGCGAACACCGGCCGCCCGCACCGCCGCAAAGAACGCATCCCACCCGGACCCGACGCCCTCGCTGCCGCAGAGAAACTCCGAACATCGACCGAATCAACACCGTCCGCCCAAGACGTTCAGACCGCAATCGGCAGTCACGCAACCGAATCCACTGAGACTGGGGCGGTCATCTACGACCTGTCGGTCTACGAACGGGCTGCACACGGAAGGAACACCCTCTGATGGCCGACATGAAGACGAGCGACCGGATGCCGGCACCGAACACGGCCGAGGTTGCCAGTCTCTATCAGCGCCTGCGCGGCCACCTCGCGGTCCTGAAACTTCACGACGCCGCCGAAGCGTTGCCCTCGGTTCTTGACCAAGCTGCGGCCGAGGAGCTGTCGATGACGGCGGCGTTGGATCGGTTGCTCTCGATCGAGGTCGACGCGACCGAGGCACGCCGGTTGACCGGGCGACTGCGGTTCGCGTGCCTGCCGACGCCGGCGTCTCTGGAGGACTTCGACTACGACGCCGCAGCCGGTGTCGACCGCAAGCTCATCGACGAGCTCACGACCTGCCGATACTTGGAGACGGCGACGAATGTGCTGCTCATCGGACCGCCCGGTGTCGGGAAAACGCATCTGTCGGTCGGGCTCGCGAGGGCGGCTGCGCATGCCGGGTATCGGACGTACTTCACCACCGCTGCCGATCTAGCTGCGCGGTGTCACCGGGCCGCGATCGAAGGCAGGTGGGCGACGACGATGCGGTTCTATGCCGGGCCGACACTGCTGGTGATCGATGAACTCGGGTATCTACCGTTGCCGGGAGAGGCGGCGTCGGCGTTGTTTCAGGTTGTCTCGCAACGATATATGAAGACATCGATCGTGATCACGAGCAATCGTGGTGTCGGTTCGTGGGGAACGGTTCTCAGTGACGACACCGTTGCAGCAGCCATGCTCGACCGTCTCCTGCATCGATCGGTAGTCCTCGACATGTCCGGTGATTCCTACCGGCTCCGCGACCACAACGCACGTTCGGAGAAGCTCCGCAAAGCCGTCACCGGGACCCGTCAACCGCTACAGTGATCACCGCTACCGGGTGAGCACTTTCGCTGACCGAAGTTGAGCACTTTCGATGAGCGCCGTCAGCCTCGCGCGTCGTGGGTGCGCGTTTGGCTGTCGATGCAGGCGGCATTGGGTTGCTTGACGACCTCATTCATCCCCAACCGTCGTTTTAGCCATCGATATGGTGTACTGCACGCCAGCGTTCCCAATTGGCACGGGAGGTCGGGAGTGGCGAACGACTTGATAACCCTGATTCGACTAGCTCAGCAGAACGGATGGGCCACCACTGATGCAGTCTCGTTCGACGTCCTATTGCGGCATGCAAAGCCGACTCTTTGGCCTGTGAGCAACAGGGACTCGGGCCCGGTCGTCGACTTACTCCGACCTACCGACGCCGATGAGGCGCACCAACGATCACTGAGCGCGCTCGTCGGCCTAGGCGAGCAGCCCCTCCATACGGACGGTGCGCATCATGTTGCTCCTCCGGACTACATAGTCCTGTCCTGTCCGCAAGGCAGCGGTGTCCCTACCTTCTTGTGGCGGTTTCGTTCGCATGACAGCGATAATCGGCCCGTCGAGGACCTTCGTAATGGGTTGTTCACCGTCCGTGCTGGCAACTCGTGTTTTCTCGCTCCATCGTTGACGATCACGCCGGCCCAATTGAGGTACGACCCGGGTTGCATGTCGCCGGCGGACGGCCGTGCTTCACGCGCATCCGAGTACCTCAACTCCAGGCGCGCTGAGAGCATCCCTTTTCAATGGGACACGCCTGGCCGCGTCCTTGTCATCGACAACAGCAACGTATTGCATTGCCGTGGCGACACGTCCGGCGAACCGGGCCGCGAGATGCTGCGGGCAGGCCTCAAAGTTGGACGTATGCCCAAGGCCCTGCGATTGCAACCGGCTCCGGTGGTGCGGGCATGACAGCTCCGTATGACCACGATGCACTCTGGCTCAAGGCAAAAATGTTTCTCAACCGCGCCATGGACGAACAAGACGTACGCCCGTTCGACGAACGTGCCCTTTGGGCAACTTTGGCGCTTGAGCTTTTAGGCAAGGCCGCTCTTTCGCGCACCTCGCCAGTGCTGATTGCCGAGCCCACAGAGGAAGGTACAAACTTACTGATCGCGACGGGGTTGCTCGAAGGTGAAGCGCAGTTCGTCTCCGTCCGCGCAAAAACCGTCTTCACCCGTTGCCAACGCGCCTTCCGACCGTTCAGTTCAGACGAAGCAGCCAAGCTTTGCAATGCGCGTAACGAGTACCTTCACGGCGCGACCCCTGGTTTCACCAATATCCCCGAGGATGGCTGGTGGCCCCTGTTCTGGAGGCAGGCCGTCATCCTCAATGGCGCTATCGATCGAGATATCGCAGACCTTGTCGGCGGCGACCGGGAAAATATCGTCGAGCATCACTTGGATCAGAATCGAAAAAATATCGAGCACCGCACCGAAATGCTCATAGAGCAAGCTCGAACTCGACTTAAACAGCACCACGCCGGGTCCTTGCCCGCCAAAATCGCCAAGCAATGGTCTCCCGGCATCTCGCAAACCGCCGGTCTCCGGTACACCGAGAATGCCCACTGCCCCGCTTGCGGTAAGACAGGGACGATCGAGGGCGACGATGTTGAAGATCGATCCTTAGAGCATCACCAAGTTGACGAACACGACTGGGATACCACGGTTGAGCTGACGATTTATTCGGAGTACTTCAGCTGCTCGAACTGCCGCCTCGTTCTCGATCGGCCTGAACTCCTAGAGACGGCCGGAATAGATTCGACCTTTGCCGTCGACGGAACGGAAGACTACATTGCACATCTCGAACCCGAATATGGCAACGACTAAAAAGCCTGCGGTTCGTTCGAGTCGATTGAAAATCCATTCTATGATAATTCTACGAACTCTCGCAGTTATAATTTTCTACTGAATTTGCACGGAATCGAGCTTGCAGCGAACCTCCGCCTCGCAGTCGATTGCCAGGCAGCATATCGCCGTGTCCCATTGCGTGTCGAGTTAATCACCTGAGCAAGAATCCCAGAGATAGGACCACATGACAACCTCAGCTGAGGCCAACTCGAGCTTAGTCGACGACGCAATGCAACAAAACCACTTGCTGCTGCGACGGTTACGCAGAAGTATCAGGTCAAGCATTTCAGCGAGTAGCCGGTCAAGCTCATGGAATCCAAAAGAAATCATGAGGGAAGTTAGCGAATTCGGTGAGACTCTCGAATACCGGAACGAGGAGCTAGGTTACGATTTGGGCCGCAATCGAATTAAAGCAAGAAAAGCACTTCAGGATGACCTAGACAAATACGTAACACCCTACGAAAGGAATTTCTACGGTTACCTGACAGTTGCAGAACATATTAATACGGAGAGCGCTACAAACTGGCGGGTCAGCACGAGATCGAACGCTAAACTTGATATCCTTTGCGAACTCCACAGTCAAGCACTTATCGTTGCAGAGGAAGTAGTAACCCTCATTTCCGCTGGACTACCTACCGGCGCTACCGCACGATGGAGAACCCTCTACGAGATAACCGTAACGGCACTCTTTATCGCGAAGTCGCCCAACATGGTTGCGGAACGCTACAAGCACAGTCACATAGTCGAACAGTACCTAAGGATACGCAATGGCGACACTAATCATTTGATGCGGGACGCGCGTTTTAGCAAAGCGGAGCGAGCGCGCAGAACGGCAGTCGAACACGAAGCAGCAAGGCTCGAAACGAAGTACGGCTCAAGTCTCATTAGACCGTACGGGTGGGCGAGCGAACGACTCAAGCAAAAGCGTGTGACCTTCAACGACATCGAAAAACGAGTCATGGATAAGCAACGTCACCTCACCTACATCACTGCGGCACAAGACTCTCACGGCGTCAGACTGTCGTCGGTGAGAAACATGGTGCGCCATCCCGAGAGCGAATCGCTCTTGACGACTGGTCCACTCGATCCGTACATCATCCAAGTGGAGACGGCTTGGACTCTCCAAGACTTGACATGGGAATTGGCGCGCCGTGTGCACCGACGCCAGGAACAACCCGAGGCGCTGTACTGGGGTTACGTCGCGTATATGTACGCCCTGGATCTCGCGACCGAAGCAACTCACGCGCGCTACACCGTATCGCCGTCACACCTTCGTCTGCTTTCATCAATCAGCGATAGTCGATCCCCGAAACTCAAGCCCCAGTCCAAGTCCTACGACAACCTGTCTAACGAGCCCATTTGACGAATCACGATCTAAGTACCATTCTGTCGAATGCTGCGTCCTACCTTCGATGCCTGTCCGATCGCAGGTCTAGGACTGCCCAAGCCTGCGCAACGTCCGCTGCGGCCTCGGGTGCTGTCACATTCAGCCGCGTCTGCCCCGATAGCTGACTTTCCCAATCAGCCTCGGTCGGCGCATCTGCGAACTGCCATTCACCCGGCAGCTTGTTCGTAGGCCCGAACCTCCGATACAAATTGGCCACTTCCGGCTCGAATGCGCCAATCCGATTCAGTGCCCACAAGTCCCACAGATCACGCGATGCCCGCCGATCACACCAGGTGGCTGTCTTACCCGCAACGAACGCGGGCCGCGTAGGCATCGTCAACGCAGCTCCGGGTGCATCCTCATACCGCTGTTCGAGCTACCGGCTCTCCAGCGGCCATGCCGGGCGACCTTCCGCCGACAGCAACTGCACCTTGACCGTCAGACCGAACTGCGACCTCAACACTGCACCGAGGTGCTCGGGCACCTCGGTGATCGCCGGATCCCACACCAGTCGCCCGTGGCTGCGCATGACAGCGCGCGGCAAAGCGCGGTCGAGATCACCAGCGACCTCAGATCTGGGACCGACCGCGATCAGGTCGATGTCCTCGCTGAGACGACCGTCGACCAAATGCGTTCGAGCCAAGGCTGTTCCGCCAATGAATACAACCCGGTCCGCGAAGTGCGCACTCAGATAGCCGAGCAGGTGCGAGATGAGATGATCCCGCTCGACCTGGGCACGCGCGACACCGAATTGCGCAGCCACCGAGGCCAACTCGTCTACATTCACCCTCGCTCCCCCAACCGATCCTTCACCCGCGTCAACGTCGTTCGCATCTTCTGAGCCTCAGCGATCTCGGCTAGCACCTCTGGATCGCACCGTCGATACAACTGCTCGACCGCTGGCCACGCCTCGCTTTCGGCATCACCGAGCCCTGGCCGCTTCACCAGATCCAACACCGTTTGCTCGGGCGTCGTCACCAACACCGGGCCCAACTCCGTATCGATCCGCTCCGCATCCAGACGCGCTGTATCGCGCACGACGAACCGGACTACTGCCTGCCGGTCGGCCAACTGAATCGGATCGTGTCGCGTCGGCACAGCCACCACAGCCGTCGCCAACGCCCGCGGAATCACACCGTGCAACCGAGCCGCGCTGACACCCATCACGACAGCATCATCTAAGCCGTATGCGGCAACCGCGATACCGGCCGAAGCAGCCTCCAACCCAGGCATCCAACCGCCACCCACCTGATCGTCGGGCACCGCCACATAGAAGCCCGTCGCCACACGATGCAGCAGACCCAAGTCCGTCAAACGCGCCAGCTCTGGACGCGGATGGGCATACACTCGCGCGGCCGTCGCAGCCCGCACCATCCGCATCGGGAGGCGAGCAAATTCGGGAGGTAACCCTGTCTGACGGCGTCGAACATCGCTCGAAGTCACGGCTACCTCCAGTCAGTATCGGATACGTAGGCTCAGAGCCTACAGAACCAACACTGACTGCAACACCCCGAGCGAACGCCGACGCCGCGTGCCCAGGCCATGCGGATCCACCTACATCCACACGAATGCTCACCGATGAGTTAGCAACGAGTTGTGACATTCTGTGACACCCAACGCCGAATCGAGCCGCCGAACCATCAAATCCCCAGGTCGCGATCGCCCAATAACTCCAGGTCAACGAACCGGCTCATTCCCGAATCGAGCGCTCCCCACCAGGCCGACAAGAAAAAGCCCCAACCATTTCACTGGTCAGGGCCTTCTCGCTGGAGCCTCCTAACGGGATTGAACCGTTGACCGCTCGCTTACAAGTATGTTGCGAGACAACCAGATACGTCCGCATGGAACCATCACAGATACTCTGACCTGCGTCAATCGTCCAGTCCGTACCACCCGAATCCACCCTCGTTCGTACCGACATGTGACACGCTCGTGACACCGAGATTCGTCTGGTAAAACCGTGTGGACCGTGGTGGATCCGCCTGAATGCACGTTGATTTGGAGCGCTCTGAGCGCTGCAAGTCGTTGCTCTCGAGCCACGACATATTCATCATTACAGTGTAGAACTCGCCTTTCGGACGGGCATTTGAACCCCTAACCTCCTGGTAGTAACTCACACGGTTTCGCGGACCGGTGTGGATCCATATACACCCCCTGAGCTGACGATTCGGGAGTTCAAGTGCCCGCCCGAGTTCAGGTGGGAACATCCGAACCGAGATCAAAGTGTTGAGCGAGTTCCGGGGTCGAGCGTCTTCCGAAGTCCGACGAAGTCAATCGACGTCGACCCGGTAGGCAAGGACCGTTGCCACCTGGGCTGGGCGGTTCCGACCGGTCGCTGCAGCGACAAGTACGTATGTCCGACCATGGAGCAGGTGACTGCACAGATCCTCACCTTTTTCGACATGTGAACACGACGGCCTCTGGCACGCCAGAGGCATAAACCTCAGTTACCGCACCGTCAACGCATCTTGACCTACGCAAGCGATCGTGACGGCGCCCCGTCGGTCGAGCAGGTCTACTACAGTCAAGAATCGACCCTCTACCCGGAGATGTCGCAAGCGTGGAAGCGGCAAGAAAACTCGGGGCAATTCAGAGTGTCGAGTGTCTCACGGGTCGAACTTTTTTTGCACGGCTCCGCCGAAGTCTCCTTTAGTCAGGACAGGGGAAGATCGGCCAGCGATTGGCGGTCCTTCTTTCGGTCGACGTAGGTCAGGTCCATATCTCCGACCGTAAAGCGGTCGGTCCAATACGTGCCGGTGATGTACTTGGGGAGTCTTCCGACCACAGTGAACTCACATGCCCCTCGGTGCGGAGCGCTCCGCGGGCGGTGTTCCGCCCGCGGCTCGTTTCGGTACGTGTAGGTCAGCAGCGTTTGCTCTTTGCTTTCGCCGTGGTTGCGCAATGATGCGATCTCCGACATCGAAGAACTCTCGGCCGTCAGCAGTCGCACGCTGATCGTCCAGAACGTCTGCTCAACGACCACAGCGCTTGTGATCGGCCCCCAGTTCCCACCCTTCGGAATTCGACTCTTCTGGTGCGGCCGGATGGTCGTGCGCCAGGTTCCGTCCATACGTGGTCGCCCTACCAATATATGAACCCCTGGCCACTTCCAGATCCAGAGGTCGAAAGCGACAGCGAGTAACACGGAGGCGGACGGAATGTAGGCGAGAAGTCGTCGCATCGAGTCATCGATATCGACGCCGCTGAGGTAAAGCCCAGCGCCCCAAACCGCGCTGACTGCAACGGCGACGATCCGGACAAGCCGAGCTTGGTCCTTAGACATTAGTAGTCCAGGTACTGCCAGGTCGCGAGCACGAGTTCACGTGCATCGCCCGGAGTCCATTTGGCTCCGGGGTGGAAGAGATACTTCAACCCGTTCGGTTCTTCCCAGTCTGTCCGCACGTAGTTCTCTTCCTTCAATCCGTTCCACAGCCACACGAGCACGGACTTGAACCCGGCGCTGAGATCCGACCCACCCGTGAGTATCTCGTCCTGCACATTCCAGATAAGACACTCCATGAAGTAGGACGGCAGGTCGCTGATGGTGCCGTCTGCGACCAATTGGTTCTCTGCACTCTTCAGAGCACGTGCGAATCTCTTGTATCGGCCGTTGGTCCGTCCGTTCTTGGCCGTGCCGCGGTCGAGTTGCTGTTGCGGGTAGTTGACAATGGGCGATCCAGTTTTCGGGAACACCTTGCTGCCTCTATGCTGCCGGGTTTGGTCGGACGAGTCGTAGCGGACGTAGTCAAAACTTGGGACCACGTCTATGTCGGGGCGGGTGCCGTCGTGCTCGTCGATGGTGATGGCGACGACTCCGGACCCGGAAACCTCGCCTGGGAATTTTGCATCTAGCGCCGCCAAGATTTCGGCGCGCCAGAGTGGCGGTGTCCAATCGCCGTCATATGTAGGGGTCCCTTCACTCGACGGTTGCTCGCAGCCGTTGTACTCGTAGTAAAGGCACTCTCGGTTTTGCACCGCGATGTCGACATCACTGTCGAGGCGGACGTTCGTGTTGTTGGCGTAGGAGCCTTTCGCGTAGATGTGGTACGCCACGCCATTGAAGGCCGGCCACGCGTCAATGGCGCTCTTGACCATCCGTAGAGCGCGGTCCTGCTTGTCCTTCTCGTAATCGCTCGACGGCATCACCCAACGACGAAGAATCGCTTGGCGTTCTACAAGGTTCTTATCTGCTCCCGGTTTCTCACCAGGAGGCTACAGCTGGGCACCGACAGTTCTAACTATGCGATGGAGCCCGTGACTCCAAAAGCCTCTGACAGGCGACAACGAAATTGCGAGCACGTACGTGATGCGAATCAACGAGGGCGACCCGGCGGCTCTAGGGTCGCGAGACCGTCACCTCCAGGCAGACTGGCTATAAGCCGATGTCGTTGACGGCATTCCCAACGAGTGGGGTGTGCTCGCGGCGGTACACCTCGACCGAGTCGAGGCTGGCGTGGCCGGTTTGGCGGGCGATGGCGGATCCGTCGGCACCGTTGCGGGTGCCCTGTGTGACAAACCCAGCGCGCAGGGAATGACCTCCGAGCTTGGCGAGAGCGGTTGGGTCGAAGCCCGCGTGGTCAGCACGGCGACGGATGGTCTGGTGGATTGCTGCTCCGGACAACGCAGTGTCCCCCAGGTTTCCGTTCTTGGCGATGGCGCGAAACAGCGGCGCGCGAGCGGCGGTGCGAGGTACTCCCCCACGGCACACGTGCGCGTCGAACAACTCCCGTTTACGGAGCAGCCTAATCACCGACGGCCTGCCGCCGACGTCGAATGCGCCGACGATCTGGACCCAGCGAACGTACGCGCATGGCGGGCAGGTCTCGTGAGAGTCGGTGTACGGCAGCGCTTTCACCGCTCCTCTGCCCTCTTGGTCGGTCTTCGACTTCCGCAACCGGATGTGGAGGCCGTCGTACCGATGCACAGTGACGTCCCCACACGCCATCTCTGACAACTCGCTCCGGCGGTATGCGCCGGCGAAGCCGAGGAGCAGAATTGCCGAGTCACGGCGTTCGAGGACCTCGTCGGCCCACCCGCGACACCGCTTCCGGGCCGTCTCGACAAGGAGTTTCATGTCATCGACAAGCAACGGGTCTCGCGGGGTGCGGGCGCGGTCCCCCGCGGCGGCGTACTCCCGGCGTATCCCGGACAGGGTGGCGGTGACGAGTTCGTGTGCGGACGGGGAGAGGTGTCCGGTGGTGCGGTGCTGGTGGTTGATCGCGGCGATCCAGGTCCCGAAGGTAGAGACGGCGTAGGACCGCTCCCCCGCTTCGGTGCGGGTATCTGCGGCGTCGACGAGATACGCGGCAACGGTGACCGGGTGCGCCGGCAATGCGGCATGTCCCTCGCGTTCGCACCAGCGGGCGAAGCGTCGCCACCCGGCGGCGTAGGTGCGCCGCGTCCCCTCCGACCGCGAAGATTCCACCGCTCTCGCGATCCGCTTCGCGACGGCCGGTGGGATCTCCGGCTCCACGGCCGCAGTTGCAAGTTCCACACGGCCGACCGATGTGCTCACCGCGGGTGTTCTGCCTGGCCGGAAGTCGATAACGGCAGCCTAGCGCAGGTCACCGACAGAGCTGCGGAGCGAAAACTGTGCTGAACTGGCGTTTCAGCCAAAACGGTGCGGAAAATGCAACTTACCGCGGGGACATCCGATGTACTTATAGACGTTGCTCGATACTGACCGTCGTGCAATGCGGTGGCGAGACTTCCGGCCCGAAGTCATTTTCACGCCGACGTTTCATCGTATCTTCGAGCATCTCCGTACGAACGCATCCAACCACTGGGTACAAACCGGAATACAGACCAGCTGGTTGCTAGCGCGACCTTCAGTCATTCGTTACTGTGCCTAGTTACCAAGGGCAGCGAGGTGCGGGAGGCGGCGTTAGATGCCAGGGGAATGGAGAGCAGTGGTCACCGGCGCAGGTTCTGGGGTCGGCCGCGAAATTGCGTTGCAGCTAGCAAGCCAGAAATGGTCACTTGCTCTCGCGGACAACAACTACGACGCACTGCTGGACACGCAGTCCCGATGTGCTGCTATGACCACCGTCGCACGCGCGACCCAAGTCGACGTCGCCAACCGGACCGAGATCAACTCGTGGGCCGAGTCATCACGTAGAGCGCTTGGCGGTCTCGATGCGATCTTCAACGTCGCGGGCGTTCTCTACAGGGGTGACGTCATCGACACTCCCACAGCTGACTTCGATCTCGTGATGGCAACCAACTTCGAGAGTGTGGTGAATAGCTCTCGCGCCTTCCTTCCAGACATCCTGAATTCACGTCGAGGTCGAATCGTCAACGTGTCGTCTGCATTTGGGGTTATGTCCGCACCAGGCTACTCGGCGTACAACTCGTCGAAATTTGCCGTACGAGGTTTCACCGAGGCCCTCAACCAAGAGCTGCGGCTCGCATCACGAACTGCGCGTGCGACGTGCGTTATCCCTGGTGGACTCAAAACGCCGATCGCACGGACGGCACGGGCGGCACCCGGCGTTGATCGCGCGCGAACGGCGAATTTTTTCGACACCCGCGTAGCCAGAACCGCCCCTAAAGTGGCAGCCCAGAAGATCATTGCGGGCGCATGGAAGGGTAAGTCGCAGGTGACAATCGGAAATGACGCCCGCCTCATCGACGTAACCACGCGCCTACTCGGCTCTCATTATCAACATCTGCTGCCTGCGCTCCAAGCACTGCGGCGGCGCTGAGAAGCCGTCACCAATTAACATTTCACTCACCAGACCTGCGGGGGTCGGTCAACCATGTCGAATAGCTGGATCCTGATTGAGACGTTCGGAGACGGGGAGCCGTCGGTCATCGGGGTTGGGTCTTCGCCCAAATCCTTTGTTCCACCTCGTAAAGTTCTCCGTAGCTCCACCAGCCGCGAAGAGGCAGTCGCCGCGGTAGCGGAGGCGCTTTCTACAGGAGCCGTAGTGGATCGGCTATCCAAAGACCGAGTCAGGCGAGTAGTGGCCGAACCACTACAAACGTTTGCTGCCCGTACGCATGGCGCGTGGGTATGGCTTGGCCAGCGTGACGAGACTCCACCTCCACGCCACGCCGCGGGGGCGTGGCAGTTCAACCTCACGAATAGCACGGCAAGCGGTAGCGACGATCTACTCGACCTGTATCGCGTTCCGCAAGACGAGCGCGAGACCCAGCGCGCACTCGCGGGCGCGTTCACCCGACTGGTCACCAACCGTGACGAGAGCGAAGCAATGGCGAAGATCGTGCAATCAGCGCCGGGCACCACTCACCAAGCGGTCTGGACAGTGAGGCGGGACGACGGTGAACTTCGGGCCGCGCACTTCTCGTGCCGGATGATTGCCGAAGACGGGGTTTCGGGAACCGAAGTCATCCTGAGGGGTATCACCCACGACATCGGCCCCGCAGGGGAAATCAATATCGCTCCCCCACCTACGATTCTCGAGCATCGCGTTCTGGAGGCTTCCACCAAAGAAGGCGAGTACCGCGCACTGGTGAACCTCAGAACACTCAACTTGTTGCGCTGGTACAACTCTGAACCCGCACCGGATATCTGCTGGGAAAACCTTCCTGGCGAACCGGTACCTGCGATTCATCCGGACGACGTACCAATTGCGAAGCAAATGTCGAACGCACTCGCACGCGAACGCGCCAACGGCGTGCTTCGCTTCAGAACTCTTGACGGAAATTGGAAGCCGATGACAATCGACGCGGTTTTAGTTTCACTCGATCAGCACACCACGGCCGCACTCGTCACTCTGACCGAATTGTGCAAGTAGTAAATAATTTCGCGGATTCATATGGATCCACAGAGACCGCTGCGGACCGAGAAAGATGGGAACCATTGGGACCCAGATCAGTTTTATAGTTGCGTGATTTACAATACCTGCGCGCGTGTCGTGCGAGCATCGCGCGTTCGACTCCATGCAGCTGCCACCGTACGCGTCGACACCCCATACGTTTCGGCAAACGACTCGATGCGCTCCTCGGTTTCGGGCTTACGCCCACGCTCGATGTCGGCGAGAACGGTGTTCGACATCCCGAGCAGCTGCGCAGCGTCGCCCTGAGACAGCGCGGCGTGCACCCTAAGGTCGGACAATTTCAGCTGAGACTCCGGGATCGGAACAAGCGCTGCGACCGACGTGTGCAGTGCGTTCGCAATTCGGCCAAGCGTCGCAGGCGGTGGCGTCGAGCGCCCCGTTTCCCAGGTCGACACTGCTTGCCTGGTCGCGCCCACCTTGGCCGCAAGGTCGTCAGCACTGAACCCCGCACGTACCCGCAGCTCACGCAACCGGTCGGCGCGAAACCCACGAACTCCGCTTCGCGGCACTGTCCCCAACTCCCTGTCGAACCTACAAGACAGTCCCATCTTGCTCGATCCACCGCAGCCTCGAACTCTTGTGCGTTTTATAGTTGCGCGTTACTGTTGCATCCATGCACCTATTCGATTTGAGTTCCACGAAGCAGAACGGATTGCGCGGTGCACCTAACCTGTTCTACAGTCCTGATGCGCGCCCAAAAGGGATTCCTCGGTGCTTGTCGTTCTCAGCACTGCTTGTAGCGCGGGACATCAGGTCGGTCTGTTCGCAGGTTCCGTCCGATCTTTCCTGTCGGGAGTTCCACATGTTCGCGTCTTTCGCCCTTGCCGCATCGCAATTGCCATCGACGGCTGAGATCAGCAATTGCCGTCGTCGAAGTTCAGCGTTGGGCCGTTACGGACAAAGTGCGACGGCAGGTGCATTCGCCCGACATCGCCGCTTTCGCCGGGGTTACGGGGGCGAATCAAGGTGAGTGCCGCACGGGATGCGATGGTGCCAAATTTCCTCCCGCAGAAACAGTTCTGCGCGTCAATCGTCGTAAATCGGACACATGGCGACTTGATTGCCTGCTCGCTCGACCACGGGCATTCCGGTCGCCACCAATACATCGGTGACGACGGAGCCCTGCTAGCCGAGTGGAGTCCATCCACATCGTGCAAGGAGCGGTCCATTCCTACCCGTAAGCCCTAGACCTGACAGTCCGGACTGCAACCCGACTCGGGTGGGCTTTCGCTGATAGTCCCACTCGTGAGCTACAGGAGCTCCCCCGCGCCCTGTAGCTCGACCGGTGGACCGGCGCGAGGGTCGCGCAGTGAGCGCATTCATCATGTTCAGCGCTGCGCGACCCCGCCGGGACATCACTCCTCGAGATCACACCCGTCCGCACAGAAAGGATTCCGATACCCGATGTGGATTTTTCAGCAGCCTTGGTTCTGGTCGGTGGTGTTCGGCTAGATCTAAATGAGTAAGTGAGGCAATCGGATCGACATCCACACATGCCGATGCGATTGCCCCACATAGCCTCCCTGCTGGTCAATAGCTGAATTGCTCGACCGATCTGAGATCCAAATTTGTTGTAGGTCAACAAATCTCAAAGGAGATATATCACCATGCCGACTCGCTCTTCAACTAAAGCACGCCACCGTGCGATCCCTCGCCCTGTCGCAGCGTCAGCGACAGCAGCGCTCACTTTGACGGTGGCCGCGATGTTCACCGGCGCTGGATTCGCCGTTGCCGCGACAGGGCAGCCCGGGGTAACCACAGAAGTTCCCGGCGGCCAGCCGAGCGTCACTGCACCGTCCCCGTCGGTATCGCAGCAAGATTCAGGCACGACGGCGGACTGGCAGTACGTCGGCCCCTACGTGCCACCGGCGGAGTACCGCAACGCACCGACCCGTTCGGTTCCCAACTACAACGCGCCGATCTACTACAGCGAACCCAAAGTCGAGCAGACGCCGCCGACGCCTGCCCCACAGCCCTCGACCGACGCTGTACCCGAACCTTCCAAGGACGAGACGGTCGTAGCACCGGGTACGCCGGTTGCTCCGATTCAGGCCCCGGACAACACCGTTCGTTTCGGTGCTATCTCCGGCGAGAAGCCAGGTTGGTTGAGCCAGGACGACGCGGACCGTGTCAACAACACCGCCGCTGTGCTCGAAGCCCAAGGCGCGACGTACTTCAACAACCTCGGTATCCCGACGACACGCTCGGACCGGATGGCTGCCGGCACCTCGGCAGGCGTCCTCATCGGAGGAACGACCTCCGCTGTCACGACCTACGCAGTCGTAGCACCAGCGGCGATCTTGGCCGGCGGCCTGATCGGCGGCACCATCGGCGGCATCACCGGCGCAGGAGTCGGGTCGGTTCTGATCCCCGGTGTCGGAGCTGTCCCGGTGGGTGTCGCCGCCACAGCCGGTGGTGCAGCGATCGGTGCAGCGGTCGGCGCTGCTGCAGCGCTGATTCCAGCGGCCGGTGTCGGCGCAGCCGGAGCGGTCATCGGCGGTGTCGTCGGCGGCGCATACGGTGCGGGCGAAAACCTCGGTGAAGCACCTTCGCCCGCCCCAGCACCTGCACCTGCACCTGCCCCGGCACCCACGCCAGTCGCGGCCCCGGTATGGACTCCTCCGGAGGCAGCGAGCATCGCACCCGCGCATCCGTTGGAGGTGCGGGAGATCGTCGCTGCGCAGCCGGGCGGTGCCGATGCACTCGCCGCTGCCGACAACGTTGCAGCGCAGGCGGGATCGTTCCTGGATTCGGTTGCCCCTGCTGGATGGCACCTGTGACCTCGCGTCCTCGACTCCGCGTTGCTCGCGTGGCGTTGGCTGCGGCCGCCACTGTGGCGGTCGTGGTCAATGCCACGTCGCCGGCGTTGGCTGCTCCGAGCGAATCGGGCACGGACCTCATCACAGGTCCGTGCCCGGCGCTGTTCGCCCTCGGCGTGCAAGGGACCGGGGAGTCCGCCCCCGATGCCGCGCCGACGACCGACACCGGGATGCTCTCGCAGGTCTTCATGCCTCTGCTCGCCAAAGCCGTATCCGGTGGTACCGAGCTCGCTGGGCGGGCGTACGTGCCGTACGACGCCGGGTTCGGCGGCGCGGTGCCCGGCGGCAACGTCCCCTACACACAGTCGGTCGAGCGTGCGGAGACCAGCATCGACGCCATGGCTGCGGAGGTCGCTGCCGCATGCCCGGAAACGAAATTCACCGCCGCCGGCTACAGCCAGGGCGCTCACGCGGTCTCGACGTGGGCACAGAAAGTCGGAGCCGGTCAGGGGTCGATTCCGGCCGCCAAGCTCGTCGGGGTCGCCACCTTCGGCGACCCGACTCGGGCCGTGGGTGCACCGCTGTTTCCCGGTGCACCAGGGCAGACGACCCCAAAGCCTGCACCGGGCACCGCAGGGACAGAGGTCTCGAAGATCGAGGCCCTCGACCAGAACGCGCCGACCGGTGGAGGTATCGCGCCCACGTCGGACACGGTGAGCAACTACGGCGCGTTGACCGGCCGGGTCGCGAGCTTCTGCCAGTCCGGAGATCTCGCGTGTGACGCACCGTCGGATTCGCCGATCCTGCGGGTGGTGACCAACATCGCCGGTCAGTCCGAGCTCTCGGCCGGTGACCCGGTTCGGTCCCTGTCCTCGGTCGCGGAAGCGTTGGCGATGACCTCGATCAAGACGGCAGTGACGGTGGTCAACGAGGACATCAAGGGAACGACGCTGGCGAACCTGTCGATCGCTCCGAAGAAGTCCCTGTCCGAGCGTCTCGCGGTGGCATCGGATCCCAATACCCCGCTACCGACTGCCGACCAGGCGATCTCGGCTCTGCTCAAGGTGGGGACGATCGGGTTCAACGCCGTGAAAACGGTCGCGAAAGAGATCCTGACGCCGGCGAATATCGCCGAACTCGCCACAGTCGGGATGTCCAACCCCGTCGCCGCGGTCGGGTTGCTCGGAACCAAGCTCCTCGGCGCGGCCGCCAAGCTCGTTCCCCCGGCCACGACATCGCGGTTGACCAACCAGGCCTTCACCGCTGTCAAAGACAACATCACCGACAACAAGGACCTGTTGAACCTGGCGACCCTGACGAAGTACTCGTCGACCATCGCTCAACACGGCTCCTACGGGTCGACACCGACCACCCCGACAGGTGAATCGGCGACGGCGTTCGTGACCGACTGGTTCGTCGCGCTTGCCAAGGACCTGGCTAACGGTTCGACCGATACGGGCGGCATCGACGCCGACCCCAGCTCCCCACTCCCGAGCACTGCGATCACCACCACCGCCGTCGTCACACCACCGGCCAGCAGCAGGCCGACCACGACGACCCCGGCCGCTCTGCCGAATTGAGAAAGCCCCTGGCGCACACCTGCTGTGCGCCAGGGACTCTCGAAGACAGGAACCAAAGATGATGACATACAACAACGAAGCATCGACCTCCCTCGACTCTTGGTTTCCACCCTTCGATCCCCTCGACGCCACCCCGGTGGCTGATCCCACACCGCCACAGGACGTTCCAGCAGACAAGACCGATGACACCCGCTCCGCCGACGACGGGTCGCACTGGCTTCTCGCGCCCCCACAGCCCGTCTCGACCGATACCCCACGCCCCGCTCGACGCCGCCCCGTCAACGCCCGCGCGCTCGGCATCACCGCGGCGGCCGTCGCGATGACGATCGGTGTCGGAGCACTTGCGGTCTCTGCCTTCACCTCCGACCCGGACACCACGCCCGAGATCGAGGCCGTGTCGACCCCAGCCCCGACATCCGAGCTGCCCGCACCCACGACCACCACCGCTGCGCTCGCCCACTCCTGGTGCCCCGAATCGGTGACCGACGGCGTGGTGACCGGCGCGGGCCCAGGCGGTACCACCTCGGGAAGCGCAGCAATCCTGGCGTTCGAGCACGCCTACTACGTCGAACGCAGCGGCGCGGCCGCCCGCGAGATCCTCGCGCCGAACGCGCAGTTGAAGTCTGCAACCGCCGACGAGCTCCAACGCGGCATCGACACCATTCCCGCCGGTACCGAGCACTGCGTGAGCATCCGGGCCGCCGCCCCGAACACCTACGCCGTGACCCTCGAACAGCGGTACAGCGACGGCACTCGCACCACGGACAAACAGACCATCAGCACCACCGACGCCGGTGGCCGCACCTTCATCACCTCGATCGGAGCAGCACAGTGACCGAAGAGCGCGCCGAATGGATGAGCGAATGGCTCACCCCGCCCCCAGAGAGTCCGTTACCCGACCCCGCGGACCAGGGCGCACGGGTCCTTCCCCTACGTGCTCACCCCGAACCGGTGCCCGCCCCCGAACCGATACCACCGATGACTCTGGTCCTCGGTGCCTGCGGGGGCGCAGGAGCGAGCACGACAGCACTCGGACTGGGCAACGCATGGTCTGCCCGCGGCCACGACGTGGTCGTCGTCGACGCAACACCTGCAGGCGGTGATCTGGTCGAACGCGGCGCAGATTCCATGGTCAGCGACACCGTCATCGAAACCGCCTTCGACAGCTCCGACCCCGACAACGTGCCGGCCTCGGTCGCCGACTGCACCTCTGCGACCTCGGCAGGAGCACACATACTCGGGCGCGCCTGGCTGCAGTCGGCCGAGCCGGCATACCGGGGCATCGATCGCTACCTCCGCAGCCAAGTCGATACCTCGATCTACGACCTCGGACACCGCGGGTTCGGCCGCGCCGCAGCCGATCCGCTGCGGTCCGAGCCCTGGGCGGCGATAGTCCTGGCCGTCCATGCCCGCGCCGATGCCGTCAATCGGATGCGCGCGGCACTGGAAACCATCCGCTACACCGCCACGGATGCAGGCCCACTGCGCACCATCATCGCGATATCCCACCAGCTCCCGGGAACACCTGGAATCGACCTCAACGAACTCCGAAACCACCTGCACGGCAAAGTGTTCGCCGTCCTCGACATCCCCTACGACCCTCACCTGGCCACCGGGCTGCCGATTACGGCCGACGAGCTGAACCCAGCGACGTCCGCCGCCTACGAGCAGCTGCGGGCAAACACCGTCCGCGCTGCCGCCGGAGGGCAGGACCGGTGAGCATTCCCCACCTCGCGACCTCCAGCAACCAGACACCCCGCAAGTCGGGAGATCTCTCGATGCGCCTACCCGAACGCGAGCTCCCGATCTGGGACAGGCCGATACCACTACCGGATCGTTCCCCGTCCCCGATGCTCTGGCTGCTCGGCGCACACGGCGGCGCAGGCGTGAGCACCCTCGCCCACGTCCTCGCTCCCGCCGGCGACTGCGGTGACCGCTGGCCCGGCGGGTACGGAAAGCAAAGTCCCTACGTCGCGATCGTTGCCCGCGAGACCGTCTCGGGACTGGTCAAAGCAGGTGAACTGCTCCGTCAACACACCGCAGGCCACGGTGGACCCTCCACGATCATCGGCCTGATCACCGTGGCCGACCGACCGGGTCGAAAGCTGCCCAAACAGATCCAGCAGACCCGCGACGTGGTCACCGCACTCGTCGGCCGCGACTGGCGCATCGGCTGGATCGAGCAGTACCCACTCGCGCGAGATCCCAGCGGCCTGGCGGTCTGGTCACCGTTCGATCCGCAACCGGAGAAAAAGCGCAGTGCCACAGACGTTCCCGCCGACATCGCCACCGTCGGATCGGAACTACGCGAGGCCATCCTCCTCGACGTTCAACGCTCCACCACCCCGACAAAAGGAAAGCCATGATCCTGCACAGCCTGCACACCGGAATCGACATCCTCGCCCAGATCGAGCTCACCCCCGAAGCGCCCCCGAAGTCCGACGGCTTCCTACGCCTGGGCCGCTGGCTCAGTTGGTTTGTCCTTCTCGCCGGGGTGTGTGCACTGGTCTACGGCGGCGGAAAATTCGGCTGGGAGAAGTACAACGGCGGGGCACTGGAATCGCCGAAGATCATTGTCGGTGCCCTGATCGGCGGTGTCATCGCCACCAGCGCCGGCACCATCATGACCAGCGTCGCCGGATGAGCGTGCACAGGTGAAGACACCACCGACCGAGGTCACCGAACCATTGGTGCAGTTGCTGCAATACCTGCTCTGGTTCGCCTTCGCGATATTCACCATCCGATTGATCTGGGCCGCAGGACGTTTGGCCTACACCCGACGAGAGTCCCCCCACGAGACCGACGCCGCTCAATCGATCGTGGTCACGCTCATCTCGGCCGTGTTCGCCTCTGCCGCAACCGGTATCGCCGCAGCCCTGTTGACGTTCTGACCATGCGAGCGCCCCAGCATCGCGTAACGAAAGAGGCATCTCCGACCATGACCGCATCCACACCCGACGACGGGGCACCCCGCATCCGCGGGGCACGAGCATGGATAGCCGTCGGGCTGCTCGCAGCGGCACTGGCCACGGCCTGCAGCTCCGGCGGCACCGAAGCCACCGATACGGCGGCTCCGACCACCTCGACGGCCCCGGATCCGTCCGCACCACCGACCGGGGTGCGCTGGCAGGACTACCAAGGCATCGCACTGCCTGTCGGCGATCAGGGCCCGGCCCGCAATCCGGGAAGCGGCCCTGTCGGCGGATTCACTCACGACCCGCAGGGTGCGGCCCTGGCAGCACTGCAACAGACCGTGCGGATCTCGGTCGCTCCCGACTACCAATGGCCATCGGTGGTCAATGCCGCGGTCGCTCCCGGACCTGCACGTGACTCGTTCGCCGTCAACCGGCAGCTGATCTCGATCACCGCACCCCCTGCCGCCGACGAGCGTCCCTCGATCGCCGGGTACCGGATCACCGACTACACCGCCGAGCGGGCGGCTCTGACGATCTACACCACCTTCCCCGACGAATCGATCGCCGCATCCGACACCGCAGTTCTCTGGTCGGGCGAGGACTGGCGGCTACTGCTTCCCGAGCCCGGCGACACCACCGTCAGAGTGCGCTCGATCACCGAAGTACCGGCAGAGGCAACACCCTTGGAGAAATCGTGATGAGCACAGCCCCGCGACACAATCCCGTGCCGTCGTCCCCGGGTGACGACGGACAGGTCCTGGGCGGACGCCGGTGGACGCTGGTGCTGTCGGTGATCGTGATCGTTCTCGTCGTCGTCGGCGGCACCGCGGCCGTCCTGATCAACCGCAGCGCCCGCGAGAGCGCCGCGTCGCAACCCGACACCGCCAGTCCCGCCGCGCCGCAGCCGACCCAGAGCAACCGCGCCGACTGGGGACTGCCCTACCTCGACGAACTCGGCTTCCGCGTCGAGGTGCCCCCGAACCCGAACGGCATCGCCCTCGACCAAGACCCCGGCTCTCGCCCCGATCCCAGCTCCGCCGACTACCAGAGCGCCCCGCCTGCCGGGGTGATCTGGCAGAAAGTGCAGAACTATCCCCTCCCGTTCTCCGCCTCCGACGGGCCCACCGCAGTCGACGGTGCCCTCGCCACCGGCTTCGCTCGAACCCCACAAGGCGCGGCCCTGGCGGGACTGCAGCTGGTGAACCGCAGCCAATCCACGTTCGAGGGTGCAGCGGCAGTGATGAGTACCCGAGCGGTCGCCTCGACCCCCGAGCTGCAGACCGAGCTCGACCGCAATCTCGCCAACGCCCAACGTCAGATCGCGGCCGGCAACACCGCGCCGCCGGCCAAGCCATTGTTTCGACAGGAGGCCTACCGCCTGACCTACTACTCCTCGGATTACGCGGTGATCGAATACGCCGGCAAGAACGTCTCCGGCAACGGCTGGACCACGGTGCCGATCGAGCTGCTCTGGCGCGGCGGCGACTGGTCCCTCAAGCTCGCCGAGGCGGGCAAGGTCGGCAACACCCCGACGTTGGCGGGGTGGACGCAATGGCCCGGCAAATGACGACCCTCGCCCTCCGGTACCTCCGGTCGACCGCAGTGGCACTGGTGATCGCGCTTGCGGTGATGCTGACCGGCAGTGCGATCGCGGCCGCGCAGCAACCCACCCCGGACGACACGGCACAGACGGACTCGGCGCAGACCACCGCGTGCGACACCGCCGGCGACGTCGTCGGAGACGTATTGGGCACGCAGTTGCCGGTTATCGGCGATCTGATCGGCGGCGCGAGCGGCGCACTGTGCGCCGCCGATGGCAACCCCCTCGACGCAGCCAAAAACTTCGCCACCAGCCAGTTCGCGGAGATGTGGGAATCGCAGTTCGGGGAGATCGTGCAGTCGATCCTCACCGGCATGGCGCAAGTACTGACCATGGCGATGACCTGGTGGATCAAGATCCCGAACCCGGATCTGCAGAATTTCACTCCGCTGCAGACGATCTCGGAGTACACGGGCTGGATACAACTCGCACTGCTGGTCGCGACGATCATCTTCCTGGCCTTGCGTCTGGCGGCTGCGCGTCGTCACGCACTGCTCAACGAAGCCGAAGAAACCTATAAGGCCCTCTCCCGCACCGTCATTGCCGCCACGATGTTCTCCGTCGTCGTCGCCGCGGGAACCCGTGCCGGGGACGCGTTCTCGGACTGGCTGATCACCGATACCTCCAACCGTGACCCGGTGGGCATGGTCGACTCGATGCTCTCGATCAACTCCTACGGCAGCGCCACCCCGGGGCTGATGCTGATCATCGGATTTGTCGGACTTCTCGGCGCGATCGCGCAGGCAGTGATGCTCGTGGCCCGCCAGGTGCTTCTCATTGCCGCTGTCGCGGCCGCACCGCTCGCGGCCGCGGCCGGAGGTACCTCGGTCGGCTCACAGTCCTACGAGAAGATCGTGGCCTGGATCATTGCGTTCCTGCTCTTCAAGCCCGTCGGCGCACTGGTCTACGCGATGGCGTTCCTGACCGCACAGAACTCGGCGAACGTCACCGAGGGCGAGATCCCCGACATCGACCAGCTCCAACAATCGCTGTTGGGCATCGTCATGCTCACCATGGCCGCGGCGGTTCTGCCCGCGATGATGCGCCTGTTGGTGCCGGCGGTCGCGGCCGTCGGCTCGGGTGGATCCGGTGCCGCCGCAGCAGGAACAGCTCTGATGGCCGGAGCTGCGGTCGCCACGGGCGGAAAGTCCATGGCTGCAGGCAAAGCAGTCGGTGGCGGCAGCGCAGGCGCGGCAGCGTTCTCCGGAGGGGCCGGTGAATATGCGACGAACGACACAGCACCGAGGTTGTACACCTCGTCAGGTTGAGCGGCGGAGAACGCCCGCATCAGCGACGACAGGTCGAGCAAGTTGCCGGAAAGGATCTCCACGAACGGGTGACTCTGCTCGAGCAACGCCCGCTTTGGATTGTTCTGACCGCGCACCAGGCCGTACACCTTGTAGCCCTTGTCGTGCAGCAACTCGGACAGGTACAAACCGTCCTGACCGGTAATACCCGTGATCAACGCTCGCTTCATCTGCTTCGTCCTCATACTTTCTGATCTAGACGCTGTGAAGCGCTAGATGCTCGGTAGACCGCTTGCTGCAGCGCCTCGGCAAACCGTTGTTCGCTGAACTGATCCAGATGGGTGTCCATAGCGTCCTGAGACCAACGGCGATCCTCTAGCGCGGTCAGCGCAGCAGCAATGGCTGTTGGCTCGGGCTCCCCGAAGTAGACTCCGGTAACGCCTTCTGCAACGGTGTCCAAGAAGCCTCCCCATCGCAGTACCGCACTGGGCTTCCCGTAGCTTGCGGCCTCCAATGGCGTAAGACCGAAGTCTTCGTAGCTTGCGGCGACCAAGCCTGCGCAATGTGCGTACAGCCAACGAATTTGGGCGTCCGTCAAGTCCTTGACCATCGTCACATTCGGTCCCGCCAATTCAGCGAGCTCAGCTTCTTGCGGGCCACTTCCAACAACAACGAGACGCCTGTCGCCATGCTCGAACGCACGGATAACCTTGTCGACGTTCTTGTACGGCAAGAGGCGCGAGATGCAGAGGTAGTAGCCGTCAGACCATGGCTCGACCGCCTGGACTGCCTCCGTTGGCAGGCTAGCGTCGAGGGACTGGGGAGCCGGAAGCACCGTGGACGGGAGGCCGTATGCGTTTTCGATTCGCGACTTGACCACGGATGAGATAGCGAAATACTTCGACGCGGACTTTGCGGCTCTGCGGTCCCATGCCTTCAGAGCCGGACTGGATGCCGCGATGAGGCCCCGCAGGGTTCGAGACGCCGAAGTACCCAGGTATGCCTCACGTTGATACAGCCAGCGCGCCGGTGAGTAGCAGTAGACGATCTTGGTACCCGATGTCCGGAAACCGTGAGCCCACCCGCTGCTGCTGGCAAGGACGACGTCGGCATCGATTTTCGTCGTCGACGACGCAATGGGCAACAATGGCAGTGCGCTGCGATGGTGCTCGCGAAGGTACTTCACCTTGTTGAGCGGCGAAACCCTGATGTCGAAGGATTCGAACTCAGGGTAAGTGCCGTTCGGGTCGTACAGCGTCGTGTAGATGGGTGCCTCCGGGAAGGCTCGCGCCATAGCGAGAACGACTTTCTCTGCCCCACCCCGCTGTGTTAGGTAGTCGTGCGCAATCGCGACCTTCAGTTTTTCTCGCAAGTTTTCTTTCCCCGACCTTGTTCTCCGACGCGCGCACGCGAGGAGCAATGCTCCAACTGACTAGGTACTGTCGAGAGTTCGCTCAGTACGCGCCGTCACTCCCGGCTACCGCCCTAACCGTTTTTGCGATGATCAGCAGGTCGCCCACCATCGACCAGTTCTCCACATATGACAGATCGAGCCGAACAGTCTCTTCCCAAGACAGGTCTGACCTACCGCTGACCTGCCATAGGCCTGTAATGCCGGGTTTGACCAGCAAGCGACGTCGAACCTCGCCGTCGTACGTCTCGACCTCTCGGCGGAGTGGCGGACGTGGTCCAACGACACTCATTTCGCGGCGCAGGACATTGATGAATTGCGGCAGTTCATCGATGCTGAATCGCCGCATGAATTTGCCGACTCTGGTAACCCGCGGGTCCTCGCGCATCTTGAAAAGGACGCCACCCTCGCTCTCGTTCTGCGCGAGCAGTCTTTCAACGTGCTTGTCGGCATCCTGCACCATGCTGCGGAACTTGATCATCGAGAACGGCTTACCGTCGATGCCCATCCGCTCGGACTTGTAGAAGACCGGCCCCCGGCTCGTCACCTTCACAGCGATAGCCGCGATCAACAGGACCGGTGTGATCAGAAGCAAGACGGCGGATGCAAACACCAAGTCGAAGGCGGTCTTGCTGAAGCGTTTTGCGCCGTTGTATTGCGGCTTCTCGACGTGGATGAGGGGGAACCCTGCTACCGGGCGCATGACGAGCCGTGGGCCGGCCACGTCCACCACACCGGGAGCGACAACCAAGTCGACGTCTTTCTTTTCCAGGTCCCACACCATCTTGCGGATCCCTTTGGTTCCGAGATGCTCGGTTGCTGTCACAGCGACGGTGTCAGCGCCCGAGGCTTCGATCGCGTCGACCACGCCATATTCGTCGCCGAGTACAGGAATCTCGTACCCCTCAAGTGTCACGGCGTCACGCGCCGGTTCGTAGCCGGGCAGGCACATGCCGACGACGCGGTACCCAGCACCCGGCGAACGCTCGAACTGCTTTGCCATCGAGACGGCAGCTTTGCGACTTCCGACGATCAGGACGGAGGTTTGGTACTTGCCCTTGCTGCGCTTCACCGCCACCCCCTTGCGCCACAACCAGCGGCTGAGGAGGAGCCCCAAGAGACCGACAGGGAGAGCGATTGCCAAGTACAAGCGAGCGAAGTCCACTTTGAAGAGCAGCGACACGATCGCAATCACGCCGAAGAGCTTGAAGGTGGCCGACACGATGCGGCGGTATTCCTCGGCACCGTTGCCGATGACGCGGGTCGATCGCGTCCGGAAAATGGCGAGGAACGCCACCCACAGCGCAGCCAGAACGATAGACACTCCGCTGTAGCTCAGCGTCGCCTGCAGGCCGTTGTTTTGCAGCTCGCCGAACCGGATGAGCTGAGCGAGTGCCACCGCGAGAACAACGACAGCGACATCGGTGATGCGTAGTCGATAGATGTACTGGTGCTCCCAAACACGGCGCGAGGTCAAGCGCTCTACGCGTCGCGCCTGCTGGTCCTTCTCAACCCCCTGCGGAGTCTGCTGCACGGATCCGAGTGTTGCCACCGGTTCCCCTCCTGAATCTGCTCTCTTGCTTCTATGTCAACGGTGTCTGCACTCCGACACGTCGACACTGACGTTGGGAGACGAGTCGATGGCTCCGCAGCCTGAGATTTAGATTTTCGCACGCGGTGCGACTTGCGACCTCTCAAGTGGGTCACATCACAAAACAATTACATCCAACATGATTGGTCTACCACACTTTCAGCACAGACCGGGAAGAGAATAGTGATCCGTCCCAATTCATCCCCTATCGTCCAACTCGTCGCCGTCGTTACAGCAGCACGATCCGACAGCCATTGTCGAAAACCACTGTTTCGCAGGCTGTTTGCATGTTCAAATCCAAATCACCGCATTGGTCGGGACGGATTTAACCTGACGGTAACTGGTCGACTTCATCGCTTTCGAAAAACTTTCAAGTAAATGGTCGCGAATCCGTCTAGAACCAAACCTGCCGTTATCAAGCAGTCATTGTGCCGGTTTTTCGCAAGCGCCACAAACGCCACCGTGCGGTGAATGCATCAACTGAACGACACCAGTCTTGTTTGGCCGGTTCGCAGCAGCGGACGAGACGGGTTACGGACGCCCGAGTCCGCGGTAGGTCCAGCCAGCCTCACGCCACTGCACGGGATCGAGGCAGTTGCGGCCATCGATCAAAGTCTTGGCGCGAACCACGTCATCGAGGTCCTTCGGGGTCAACGCCTTGAACTCTTTCCACTCCGTCAACACCAGCACCACGTCAGCGCCTTCACATGCCTCAAGCGCGGACGCGCTGTACCCGAGGGTCGGGAACAATGCCCGTGAGTTGTCCATGGCCTTCGGGTCGTAGACGTTGACAGCAGCACCCTGCAACTGGATCTGACCTGCGACGTTGAGCGCTGGCGAGTCGCGTACGTCGTCGGAGTCAGGTTTGAACGCCGCGCCCAACACCGCGACCCTGGCTCCCAACAATGATCCGCATGCTTCGCGGGCCAGCTCGACCATACGAGTGCGTCGGCGCATGTTGATGTTGTCGACCTCCCGCAGGAAGGTCAACGCCTGGTCCGCGCCCAGCTCACCGGCCCTGGCCATGAACGCCCGAATATCCTTCGGCAGGCATCCTCCACCGAACCCGATACCGGCATTGAGGAACTTGCGGCCAATTCGGTCGTCATGACCGATGGCATCGGCAAGAACCGTCACGTCCGCACCCGCGGCCTCGCAGACCTCAGCAATCGCGTTGATAAACGAGATCTTGGTCGCTAGAAAGGCATTGGCTGAGGCCTTGACCAGCTCAGCGGTCGCAAGATCGGTCACCAGAAACGGGATCTTCTCGTCGAGCAATTGCGCGTAGACCTCGCGGGCCAGGTCCTCCGCCCGGCCGGGTCGATCGCGGTCGACGCCGAGGACCAGACGATCGGGGTGCAGCGTGTCCTTGACTGCGTAGCCCTCACGGAGGAACTCCGGATTCCAGGCGATCTCGACGTCGTTGCCAGCTGGGGCGAGTTCTCGCGCCATTGCGCCTAGCCGAGCTGCTGTGCCCACGGGAACGGTCGACTTGCCGAAGATGACGGCGGGCTTGGTGAGCAGGGGCGCGAGTGTCTCGACCACGGAGTCGACATAGATCATGTCGGCCGCGAACTCGCCCTTCTTCTGGGGAGTGCCCACGCCGAGGAAGTGCACGTCGGCGAATTCAGCGGCCTCTTCGTATGAGGAGGTGAACCGAAGTCGACATGCCGCGATATTGCGCTGCAGAACCTCTTCGAGCCCGGGCTCGTAGAACGGGACCTCACCGGCCTCGAGCTTGGCAAGCTTCGCCGGGTCCACATCGACACCCAATACCTCATGGCCGAGCTCTGCCATGCACGCAGCATGGGTGGCACCGAGGTATCCGGTACCAAACACAGTAATCCGCATAGCGCTACTTCCCCCGTCGAAGACAAGACTCAGTTCATAAACGGCCGCACGAACCACCGAGTGGATTCCGACAACCGGCCGCTACGGCCACATCCTAAGGCCACCAATCGACAGCTCGCGCACCAGGGATTTTCCCTCAGAGGTCGGAAATGCTGCCGGACAGCCACCCAGATTGGCCACGAGAACACCAGCAGGGCAACAGGGCACGAACGGGCGTTGAACTAAGTTCGAACGACCAGAATTGTCAGCGGTGAATGCGCGCAGTCAGGGCGGCCGCGAGACTGCGGAGTACAGTTCGCGGCTTCTGTGGTTTCGGGGTCCGCTCTTGATCTTCGCCCCAGTATGGTTCCTGCAGCCATCCATATTGGTCGGCAGGAGGGCAAGGGGAAGGTTTTGTAGTCACAAACAAGAGAATCGGGTGTTTGTGATGGCTCGTTACAACCCGAACGTTGTTATTGAGTGGTTCATTCGACCGAGTGACGGCGGTCCGAAATGAGCGCGTATCGCGAGGGGTAGATCAAGCCGGGGCGCCTGGCCTCGGCCTCGGCCTCGTACATGTCGGCATCTTCCCTAGATGAACGCACATGGTCGGGCTCCTTGCACAGCAGCTCGCTACTCCCCGCATCAAAAGCTGAGTTCGGTCATCAGCTCGGCGTTCGAGAGTTCTTCAGGTTAGATGCCGAACCGTCCGTCACGATCGAATCGAGAGGGCCACGCTGTGTTCGCCGAGGTGGGCGCATAGCTCGCGTTATGCGCCCGTTTTCAAGCAAGCCCGACAGCGATCAGACCGAGCGGTACGGCATGATGACGCGGTGGATTCTCTCGCCCGTCTCAGCTACCTCGGACTTGCAGCGATCCCGCTCGATTGCGTGCTGTACATGATGCATCGCAGTGGCAACTCCGTGTTCCGATCACGCACCGAACGGAAGCTGGATAATGAGCGCGTGCCAACTGCGGGACCTGCGCGAGGACGTCGACCCACATGATGGGCGCACCTGCAGCGAAGCCTGCGCCGACGAACTATGGCTGGACCGCAACGGATAGGTGGGCGACTGACCACCCGGTACGGCACAATGACAGACTATGACTCTGGCGCACGCAACCCATGACGCCGAGGCTGTTCAGCCACGCAGCGTCCGTGACATACTGCGCGGCAATTGGCTGGTGTTTCTCACCGTGCTTGCCGTGCCGATCAGCTACCTGCCGTACGAGCTGACCTCGTCACGCTGGCCCCCGACGTATCCGTTCTTCGCGCTAGTCGTTGCCACCGGCGTTCTCGCCGGCGTGCTCGGTCGACGTCATGGCCCGGTCGACTACGCGCTTGCAGCACTTGGGCTGTGGATCGCCCTCGACCTGACGATCATGGGCATCGGAACCTCCACGCCGCCGTGGAACCAACTCACTCGCGAACTACTCACCCTGTTCGCCGGACTCGTCCTGTTCCGAATCGCGCAGACCTCCGAGCGGAAATTGGCCATTGTCTACGGCCTCCGCGCCGCCCTCGTCCTCTGTGGCGGCTGGGGTGTCTACCAGTATTTCGTCGGGCTTCCGTTCCTGCTGTCACAGGGGTACGGGTCGGGCTTCTACTTCGCCACCGCTGACGGCACGTACCGTCCTTTCGGAACGTTCTTCTCTCCGACCGTGTACGGCGGATTCCTTGCCATGCTGGGCATAGCGGTTATCGCAACGCTGACACGCAGTCTGTACTTCTGGCTGACATTCGTCGCGGTCGCTTCCGTGCTTCTCATGACCGAGACCCGATCGGCCATCATCGCTTTCGCAGTGGCGTTCGCAATTGTGCTGTTCCAATCCGGTCGAGCACGTGGGGTCCGGTTGGCCGTCGCCATCGCGGCGATGGGGTACGCCATCATCGGGTACCAGTTCTGGAAACCGCCCTATGTCGCGTCCGCCCTCGAACGACTGTTCTCGGCATCGAATGACGCCGACACTTCGAGCGTCACCCGGCAGGCTCTGTGGCAGGGCGTGATCGACGGCCTCGATCATCAGGGCGCGTGGTTGACAGGGTTCCTCGCCCGTGATTTCGTGCCTACGATCTCGCCGTACACCGGTCTGACGGTCGCCCGACTCGGCCACCCGCACAGCAACTACTTCCAAGAGCTCTACCGGTACGGTCTTCCCGGACTTGCGTTGTTCGTCGCGCTACTGCTGGCGATGTGGTGGACGATCCGCCAGGGCAGGGCGTCTGTTCCGCTCAGCATGAACACCGCCGCGCTGGCTGGTGTCGTCGTGTTCGCGGTCGACTCGATCTTCAACAACTCGCTGTCGTCGTTGAACGTGTTCGTTGGCCTTCTGCTGATTGCCGGTCTCGGGTCGGTACCGTCTCGCCGGAAGTCGGATCTTGGCGATAGATGAGCGGGCCAGGATGTGGGCCGTCTCGCATTGTCGAAGGGCCGCAGCGGGAACCGTTCTTGCCCTTACCCCGCCGGAGCGCGAGCCCGTCACCAACTCGATTGTCGATCAGTGCCGGGTCGCTCTTGCTGACCGATACAAGGTGACTGCGTGGCGCCATGATGAGTACGCGGTCAGCCCGGAGGGCGTCGAGTGCATCGAGTTCGTCGGCACCGTGCAGATTGGCGATGAGGGACGGAACTATTGACGGCGCTCAGTGAAAGTGCCCAGATCTGATCTCTGAAAGTGCTCACCCGTGTGGCTCCGCCAATGAGGGTGGGTCTCCTCCGATGCTGATGGTCTCTGACCACGCACCAGCGTCCCGAAGGAGACCCGCGATCTCATGCTTACATGGGAAGAGGACATGGAGATATCCGCACAGCCGCAATCGAGGCATGTCGATCTCGGACATCGCCCGCCACACCGGCCGCAACCGCCGAACCGTCCGCAACTACATCAACGGCACCACCACCCCCGGAATGCGAAAAAAGTCGAGCCCGGACCAGTTCGAGGACTTCATCGACTACATCCGGTATCGCTTCACCGAGGACCCGCATCTGTGGGCAGTGGCCTTGTTCGACGAACTGTTGGCCCTGGGATTCGGATTGTCATACCCGACGATGACCCGCAAGATCCGGCAACAGAAACTACGCCCGATCTGCCTGGCCTGCAGGACCGCAACCGACCGAGCCAACGCCATCATCGAACACCCACCGGGCGAGGAAACTCAATGGGACTACGTCGATCTGCCGAACCCGCCTACTGAATGGGGCTGGGGCAAAACAGCACACCTGTGGGTCGGTTCCCTCGCACACTCAGGCAAGTGGCGGGCAGTGCTGACCCCGGCGATGGATCAACCGCATCTCGTCGACAATCTCGATCGCGTTGTCCGCGCGCTGGGCGGCATCACCCGAGTGTGGCGTTTCGACCGGATGGCCACGGTCTGCCACCCCGACTCCGGTGCGGTGACCGCTAGCTTCGCCGGCGTCGCGAAGTACTACGGGGTCTCCGTCGCGATCTGCCCACCCCGACGAGGGAACCGCAAAGGCGTAGTCGAGAAGGCCAATCACACTCCCGGCGCAGCGGTGGTGGCGATCACTACCGGACATGAGCGTCGAACAAGCGCAAGCGCATCTCGACAACTTCTGCGCCGCCATCTCCGACAGTCGCACCCGCCACACCCCCGACGGGACCAGCACGGTCGCCGACCTCGCAGCGGCCGAACCATTGCAGGCACCGCCGGCCACTGCGTATCCAGTGATTCTCGGCGACAGTCGGACAGCGTCGCGGCAAGCGTTGGTGTCCTACCGCGGTAATCAGTACTCGGTGCCGCCGGAGTTAGCATCCGCGCAGGTCACCGTCACCCGGCCGGTCGGCGGCAGTCATCTCGACATCGTCACCGCCTCCGGCATCACTGTCGCCAGGCATGCGGTCGCCGCGGACGGCCTGGGCATGATCATCCGCGACAGCGGCCATGTCATCGCACTCGAGCAGGTCGCGATAGCGACCGCGAACACCGGTAAACCGCACCGCCGCAAGGAACGGATACCACCCGGTCCTGATGCGGTCAGGGCGGCAGAAACATTGCGTGGCAGACGTTTTCATCACTCGGTGACCGACACGACGGAGACCGAATCAGGCTCTACGGAAACAACATCGGATGTCATCGACCTCTCAACCTACGAGCGGGCCGCACGAGGAAGGAACACCCTCGCATGAGCGAAACACCGACATCGCGTGCCGTGGCCGATCGACTTCCCGCACCGAACTCCGCGGAAGCTGCGAGTCTCTACCAACGTCTTCGAGGTCATCTCGGGGGCCTCAAACTCGCCGACGCAGCCGAAGCGTTGCCATCGGTCCTCGACCAAGCGGCGGCGGAGGATCTGTCGATGACTGCAGCGTTGGAGCGACTGCTCTCGATCGAGGTGGCCGCCACCGAAGTCCGGCGGTTGACCGGCAGGTTGCGGTTCGCGTGTCTGCCGACACCGGCATCGCTCGAGGACTTCGACTATGGCAACGCAGCCGGCGTCGACAAAAAGTTGATCGACGAGCTCGCGACCTGCAGATATTTGGAGACCGCGACGAATGTGCTGCTCATCGGACCACCCGGAGTCGGCAAGACGCATCTGTCGGTCGGGCTTGCGCGAGCCGCAGCGCATGCTGGGTATCGGACGTATTTCACCACCGCAGCCGATCTAGCTGCGCGGTGTCACCGGGCCGCGATCGAAGGCAGGTGGGCGACGACGATGCGGTTCTATGCCGGGCCGACACTGCTGGTGATCGATGAACTCGGGTATCTACCGTTGCCCGGCGAAGCGGCGTCAGCGTTGTTTCAGGTTGTCTCGCAACGGTATATGAAGACTTCGATCGTGATCACCAGCAATCGCGGGGTCGGTTCGTGGGGCACAGTTCTCGGCGACGACACCGTCGCAGCAGCAATGCTCGACCGTCTCCTGCATCGATCGGTAGTCCTCGACATGTCCGGGGATTCCTACCGGCTCCGTGACCACAACGCACGCTCGGAGAAACTCCGCAAAGCCGTCACAGGAACCCGTCAACCACTACAGTGATCACCGCTACCGGGTGAGCACTTTCGCTGACCGAAGTTGAGCACTTTCGATGAGCGCCGTCACTATCGCTGCTCGATCGGCCCGGACCCGAAGATCGGCGCTGTGACCGATCTTCGACCCTGGGTTACACCGATCCGTGGATGCCTACTCCTGAATCAAGGTTCGTAGCACCGGCGGGAGTGATGGTTGCAGGCGGCGCGCCATTGTCGGAATCGGCGTACAACGCGAGCCCTGCCGATGCCGCGTACCCGCCGACCGCCGACTGTCCCAGCGGTGAGGACATCGTCTGCCCTGCGTTGCCGCCGACCGTTCGCACTGCCGCTGCCACCTGCTCGACGCCGCCCACCGCAAACCACGTGTTGGCCGGAATCGTCAGTGCGGTTCCGGCGGTCACCGTTCGCTGACCGACGACAGTATTGTCCGTCTGCCCGGACTCGACCAGCAACGTCGCCCACGCAGTACCGATCGCCCATGAGAACGGGTTCGTCTGGTCTGTGATCTGGAAGACGCCGCAGCGTGTGACCAACCCCGCTGCCCTAACCGTGCCCACGAGAACATCAAGCTGGTCGATCGTGAGACCTGCCGTCCCAGAGAAGAACGGGTGCAGCGCGACCCCCCGATGCTGGGAGTAGCGGTCCGGATGCCGATGATCAACGGCGACGGATACCACCAACCGACTGCGGCTGGCGTGAACAGCAGGTTCCCGCCCGTCGATGCAGATGCGGAACCGATCGTTTCAACTGCGCCTGAACCAACCTTGCATTTCAGGCCACCTGCTTCCGCCCAGATCACAGCGCTGTTGGTTGCCGTGCTGGTTGGAGCGGTTCCATAGGGGAAAAACTATTCCCTTCTTTCCACCCGTGTTCCCCCGGTGGGCCCGCCGATGAGGAGGTTGGAGTCGACGTCCCATCCGCAAATCTCGCCGCCACCGGGTGGAAATGCGGAGCTTGTTCCCGCCGTAGAGATCGATCGCCCAGAGGTAGCTCCCGTCTGCCCAGAGAGCTTGCGGCGTGGACTGGAACCCTCCCAAGAATCCGACCGGGATCGCACCGAGCGAACCAGGTGCAGTGGGAAGCGCACCCGAGAACCGCGAGTTCGCACCTGCGATATTCGTTGTAGGGAGCTTGTCCCGCCCTCGGCCTAGCACGGTCCACCCGGCCGGGAATGGCGCGGGTCAAATCGAAGTTGATGCACGAACGATGTTGATCGCGACGCCGTCACCTACAGTCCCGGCGATCGTGATGTTGGTCGGTGTCGCGCTGGGGTCCTGGTTCAGTAAGATCGTGTCGAAACGAATCTGCCTGCTGTTGTTGATGATCATCTCCGCTGTGGTGGACGCAACCTTGACCTGGCTGAATGTGGCCGAGTGCGGCCCACCATTAACATCGCCGATCTCGATACCTGTTGCGCAACCTTCGATCCAGACGTGCGAGAACCAGAACAACTTCGACGATCGCTCGATGTGGATCGCGTGCCTGGTCGTGCCGGTTCCAGGTGGGGAGACCATCGTCGTATTGAGCACCGGCAGTCCGGCTGCGAAGTCCGTGCCAGCAGGGTTGCGCCGTAGACGTGCTTCCAGTTGGACCCGACTGCGCAGTTGACGATGTAGTTCTGGATCGCGTCAGTATGGACACCGATGCCGAGGTTGTTGATGTCGCAATCCGAGACACGGTTGTCGCCTGCGTTGGATCGGAAGTTGAAGCCCTCCTGCGTCCGGTAGGTAGCGCAGTCGCGGAGACGTCTTGGCCTGCGATAACGCACCTCGACCAGGAGCAGCGGAAGGAAGGAGTCGACGGCGTCAAACGCAACGGCCCCGGCCTGAGTGACGGTGACGCCAAGGTTCGCGAACTTGACCTGCGTCTTGCTCGACAGAGTGACAAAGAGCCTGTGCCGGTGTACCGGAGCTGTGAAAAGGGCGCCGTAGTTGGGAATTGACAGCGAAGGTGCGCATACGAATGTTCCGGACGGGATGAAGTCAGTACTGCCGACGACTGATCCGCTCGACGAAACGGAGTCGTTCGCGGCCTGAATGCGCGCGGTGGCGTCGGAGCCGTCACCCTTCGCGCCGAACCGGAGGTCGGTGATGATGACCCAGCCGAGGGCGCGCGCAACCTGTTCGTGCGAAGTTCCCCGTCGGACGCCCGGGAGGTGGACGCATCGTTCTGGCCATCTGGCACCTTCGACCCGCGGCGATGCAAAGCTGGGTCGGAAGAAACGAGACGAAGTGAGGCGCACAACGCGAGGTATGTACCCGCTGTGAAACGACAGTAGTCTTCGCAACGACGGCAGTTCCTTGCGGCGATTGGCGGGGCGCGCGCTCGGTTCGGCACCCTGCACCCTCGACTACCAACGTGACGTCACCTCCACCCCCGACATTCGCGCCGAGTTCGCGATCGAGGATCGACACGGCGACCGCGCCATCAACAAGAATGAAGTCGTAGCCGAGGCAGACGAATGGGGCCGAGTTCCGCCGCACTACGCGGCGATGGCACGTTCGAACGGGGAGGTCCGGCAGCACCTGAAGCAAACCGAAGACCCAAATCCACGTGATCACGAAGGCTGGACTCTACTTCTGTTCGCCGCCCGCTCGGCACGCCATGACGTGTTGGGTTCCTACTCGATGCAGGTGCCCGAATCGATGCGGTGACCAACCATGGGCACCATCCGGCCCCGATTGGTCTTTCATTGCACAGACCACTGTGGTACTCCTTGAATATGAACACATTCGACACGTCGAAAGGCGCATGAGCGCCCGTCAATTCCCTACTTTCGGTGCTGCGGCGCCGGGGTGTAGATCATGAAACTTGCCGAGGCCCTCGCAGAACGGGCGGAACTGGTCCGGCGCGCCGAACACCTGAAGGTTCGGATTCTGGCGAACGCTCGCCACCAAGACGGTGAATCACCTGCAGAGAACGCCTCCGAGCTGCTGGCGGCGCATGCCACAACGCTCGACAGGCTTCAAGTGCTCATCCGCAGAATCAACCGCACCAACAGTGCCGCAATGGTGCGCGACGGAACCGTCACCGATGCCCTCGCATCCCGTGATGTGCCGCGCATGAAGCACAAGGCCGTCACCGCCGCAGCCGATGCAGAATCGGGACGGGAGCACGACCACCGATACGGGCCCCGGCAGCTACGCTCGGAGCTGGTTTATATTGCAGCACTGCCAGTCTCGGAGCTACGCGATACTGCCAATGACCTCGCCAAACAGATCCGTCAGGTCGACCTCGAGATCCAACGCGTCAGCTGGGAGTACGACCTGATCGACGAGTGAGATAGCAGCCGGGTAGTAGGTAGTCTTCTTCGAAGCGAGCACGTACCGCGGGCCGGCGGTTTCCGGCCTACCTCCTGCGTGGTGGGCAGCGTTCCGAGATTGACTCGGATAACATTGCAGCTCAGTACATCTCACGCACGACGGTGCACCGCGCACATCACATCACCGTGTGCTGGTCGAACGAAGACGAGGGTGGGCAAGGGGCCACTCGGCTGACATTTCCATAGGGATATGAGATCTACCTGTGGCCCGCTTCCACTCTGTCGCTGCGCCGCGGTGTCGCACGGAACCGACAGTTCGACGCCCCGCAAGAGACCGTTGCAGTGTCCACGGAACAGAAGCCACTCACCACTCGCACCCCAAAGCGTGACCGACCTGGCCGACTGACCGATGGCAACAGTATCGATATTGGTCATCGCGTCGTCACCAGGGGTTCAACCTGATCAGGGTTGCGCGAGCGAGATTGTGCCAGCATTCTATGTGAGTGGCTCCGAATCCGAAACGGGTAGTTCTCAGCAATGGAATCGATTGGGTGACCGTCTTTCTCGACGGCCGCGTGAAGGTCGCGTCACGCTCTCACCTGTGGGATGTGGTCGATTCCGGTCGACACACCGCCATGGGGCAATACGTAACCCTGGGCGTCGGCCGCGACCTGGACCTCGAGCCAGGATCCGGCGCCCCGACAGTTCCGGCGTTCGAGACCCGCCTCGACCAGGAGTTGGGTGACGCCCTCGCCGCGACCGTCGCAGCCACCAACGGCACATTCGTCGAGTTCGTGCACGACGGCAGCATTCGCGTGGGCAACGACAACCGCGACATCGCCGAGACCTTCAACACCGGCCGAGAGTCACTCGAAGGCGGACCCTCAGGCCGCGGAGGTGCCGTGATGATCACCTTCCTGGGCACCTACAGATCAGCGCGCGTGCGGGAACATGACTTTCTCGTTGACATTCCCGATAAAGAGCGACCAGCTGCGAACAGGCTCCTCCCTGGCGAGTTCGTCATCAAGGAAGGAAAGATCGCGGCGCCGCGCACCACTCCGGCTTCATGGTGAGCCACCAGCCCCACCCAATTGCCGCGCCGCGGAGCATGTCCGGGCGAATCGTCTCGGCCAGATGCGTACGCGGAAGCGTTGGCACCTGATTCGTTCCGTGGCACTATGTCGAAATGAACGAAGAAGAGCCCTCCGGTGCACGCCGGCAGGTCAAGAAACAAGCTGCAGTAATCATTGTCGGCGTCGTTTCTGGCTTGACTGTTCTCTTTCTAGGTCAGCATTTCTGGGGCATCGACTCGGCGATTCAGAATGCACAAGCAGTAGACGGAGCGGCGCTTGCACAAGATGACAACCTACCCGCCGCGGAAGCCACCTTCGTCGGGTACGGAGAGAGGTCAGCCGTAAACCCCTGGCCAGGGTGGGTTAGCTCCGAGATAGTCGACATCCCTCCGGGAGTCCAAGAATTTCCGTTGCCCCCTGGCGCCACGAACATCGGACGACCAACCTTGGCCGTACGAACCCCGAACGATCCCGAGCACTTACCGTACGTTTCGCGAGAATTCGTCTTCAACCTCAAAGGGTTGACCAAACTACCCACGATGATCACCGACATCGAGGTGATGATCGCCAGCCAAGGACCTGCACCCTCGGGAACAGTAGTTTGGTACATGCCACAAGGCGACACTCTCCGTAGGGATATCGGTTTCGATTTGACTCCAGGCGCATCTCGTTCGGCGCGCGTGATCGACGAGCACGGCGGCCTGGGCGAGAACTACTTCAACGAGAGAATCGTTACGTTGAGCCGTGACGAGTACCTCGGATACAAGGCACTCGTGTTCGCTCCCCCCGACTCCGATACCGAATTCTTCATCCGAATCAATTTCGATAACGGCACGCACGTCGATCTGCGGGATTCGCAAGGCGAGAATTTTCGCCTCACCAGCTACCCGCGGTCTACAGACCGGGCATTCGTCAACAGCACGCCATCAGGGAGCTACGACGACATGGGCTTGTACCAGTGTGAATACCCTGCCGGTTGCGCATGGAGCTTGAACTCGATGCTGCAAAGCGGACCACGGTAGCGCCGCGCCTACGATCGAACTTCGATCCTGGTGGACTTGTTGAGCGTCGACGCTTTGGGGATGGACAGACAGCACGATCAGCTCTCTCGGGTGTCGAGTATCCCTCCGAGCAGTAGGACGAGCACCACCTCGCACAATCCGATGGCGAAATACACAACCTGCAGCCACCGCGTGAGTGCCGCCGACCACGACACCCAGGATCAGTCCTGGCGCCACGAAACTGTCGAACGGCGTGCCGTCCAAGTATCGGTGCGGCACGCCTGCACCATCGAAGAACACGCCCATGACGCCGCCGACGGCAGCTGAAGCCGCCGCGAACGACAGCATTATCAGCAGAGACCAACGCAGGACTGGACTGCTCGTCATGTCCCAATGAGTGTCGTTGCGGCTCATAGCGTCCTTCCTGACGCTTCGTGTGATCCGGAGCCTCCATTCCACCCTGGGCCCAGGTCGCGATCCAGTGCCGAAGGTCCTCATTCACCCCGTTTGGGCAGATCAGGTACTGCGATTCGGTCAGCAGGCGCTGATCTGCTCGGCCCGCCGAGGACACGGTCATCGCTACTCGAGCAGTCCGGTTCCCGCAACTGCGGATCGCCTGGAGGATTCACTCTTTTCTGAATACAGAATGCGATGTACCGTTGCGGGCATGGACATCCTGACCCGCGTTTCGGTGCTGTCACGATTCGGCCACGCGCTGTCCGACCCAACCCGCACCCAAGTGCTGCTGGCGCTGAAAGACACACCGAGGTACCCGGCCGAACTCGCCGACGCACTGGGTGTGACACGCCAGAAGTTATCGAATCACCTCGCATGCCTACGCGGCTGCGGCTTGGTCGTTGCCGTACCGGACGGACGCAGAACCCGATACGAGCTGGCCGACAACAACATCGGACAGGCGCTGGAGGACTTACTGAAAGTTGTTCTCGCGGTCGACCCGACCTGCTGCCCGGCATCGACCACCGAAAACTGCTGCTGATGCCCGCCGAGCTGGGCATGACGTCGCCGCCGAACTCGCCCTCCGTCGAGCGGCGAGCCGTACTGTCCACCCGCATTCGCTGGTTCGTCGCGGCGACGATTCTCTACAACGTGATCGAAGCGGTCATCGCCATCGCAGAGGGTGCTCGGGTCTCATCCACCGCGCTGGTCGGGTTCGGCCTGGATTCGATCATCGAGGTGTCCTCGGCAGCGGCCGTGGCATGGCAGTTCTCGGCCAAAGACCCCGAGACGAGAGAGAAGGTCGCTGTACGAATCATCGCATTCTCCTTCTTCGGGCTGGCAGCGTACGTCACCGTCGACGCCGTGCGCGCACTGTTCGGGCTCGCAGCCGCCGAGCATTCAACAGTCGGAATCGTTCTTGCAGCAGTCAGTTTGGCGATCATGCCCACGCTCTCGTTTGCCCAGCGTCGGGCCGGACGCGAGCTGGGTTCCGTCACCGCCGTCGCCGACTCCAAACAGACCTTGCTGTGCACCTACCTCTCCGCCGTTCTCCTGATCGGATTGCTCCTCAACAGTCTCTTCGGTTGGTCGTGGGCCGACCCAGTAGCTGCCCTCGTCATTGCCGGCCTCGCCACGAGGGAGGGAATGAACGCTTGGAAAGGAGACACCTGCTGCGCGCCGATACCCGCCCGCACCGAATCGGACGAACACCGCTGCGACTGCTGCGAGTGATACCTGCCCAGTGATCTCACGAGTGCATTGATGCCACGATCTCCACTTCGATGATTGGTTGCCTCTGGTACGGGTACTCCGCTTACCAGGCGCAGCAGCTTCACGGGGAACTAGTCCCAGCCACCGAATGGGTGGCAGAGGGCGGGCCGGGGATGACTCACGCACTCCGCGCACGCTCACAATGCACCGTTGCCACCTCCGCTCGAAAGGGGACGCGATGTCGAAGAACAGCACAGAGGAGCCCCCAGGGAGATCCAACGAAGGGTTCAACTCGCGCCACCGTGGGGAAAGCCCAGAGCAGGCGCTCGATCGAAACTGGACCAGCCTGCTGCAGGAGCTCAGGGTGGTGCAGACCGGAATTCAACTACTGACCGGGTTCCTCCTCGTTCTCCCGTTCCAAGAGAGATTCGCCCAACTCCCCAGCTACGACAAAGCCATCTACATGATTGCGGTCCTCGCCTCGGTAACCGCAACGATTCTGTTGACCTCTCCAGTCGCGATGCACCGACTGTTGTTTCGACGACGAGCCCTCGCAGACTTGGTCTCTACGGCACACCGCGCCGCCCTGGTGGGTTTGATGTTGCTTGGCGTAGCGCTCACCGGTGTGGTTGTTCTGATAACCGATGTCGTCATCGGACCCGTAGCGGCGATCATCGTGGGCATCACTGCAGCGTCGGGCTTTCTCGGAATCTGGGTGATTCACCCGCTACTTCGGCGTCGCCGCGCGGAGTCCACAGCCGGCGAGAGGTCGTCCCCGTAGAGGCAATACTGCGTCGCGCAGCTGGTCCTCACCGCACCGCATCGCTCAGCTGTTCCGGTGTCCACCGCTCGATCGTGCGGCCGTGACTGTCCGCGAAGTTCTCGACGGTGCCTTCGGGGTCGACGACGATGATCCAGTAACCCTCTTCGATGAGTTTCGCCGCGGTCTCCGAGGACGTGCGTTCCGCCACGGGCATCACCTCGTCGACCCGGCTCATGTCGAATACCACCAGATCTGTACCGGGCGGATGGGTGACGATCTCCTGCACCAGCGACTCGATGCTGCTCAACACGAGGTCGCCCTGCAGCACATAGATCGTCGCTTCCGTACCGTCGACGAGGGAGACGACCTGCGTCTCGCGCAGCGAGGAGCGCGAAGGCCTGGTCGCCTCCATCAGGTGCAGGCCCATGTCCTCGGACAGCAATTCCATCATCGCCACACCCCTGGCGCTGTTGCCGTGCGCATCCAACCGAGGCGAGAACACCGCCACACCAATCTGCCCCGGCAATACCCCGATGATTCCGCCGGCCACCCCGCTCTTGGCCGGGATACCCACCGTCGTCAACCAGTTGCCCGCCGCGTCGTACATGCCGCAAGACGCCATGACGCTGAGCAGGTGACGATTGGTCCGTCTGCAGAGAAGCTGCTTGCCGGTCTTCGGCTGCACTCCGCCATTGGCCAGAGTGGCTGCCATGAGGGCGAGATCGCTCACCGTCACCGACGCCGCGCATTGGCGAATGTAGCCCGTGACCGACTCGGTGGGATCGGCTGGCAATGCCCCCGATCCGTGCAACAAGTACGCCAGCCCCAGGTTGCGATGGGCCGTGGCCAGCTCCGAGTTCGCCACCGCCTCGTCCACCCGAATCGGCCGATCCGCTAGGTCGCCGAAGTACTCCAGCATCCGATCGACCGCCGTTTTCTCTCCCTCGGAATTGATCAGGGAGTGCGTGGTGATCGCGCCCGCATTGATCATCGGATTGCGCGGCTTGCCTGTCTCCGGGTCGAGAGAGAGCTCGTTGAATGCATCACCGCTCGGTTCGACGCCGATCCGATCCAGCACGTACTCGAGGCCGTGGTCCTCGATTGCGAGCGCATACGCGAACGGTTTGGACATCGACTGAATGCTGAATTCGTGATCGGCATCGCCGCTGGCATAGACGGTTCCGTTGCTGGTGCACAACGCGATCGCTGCACGAGTCGGATCAGCTGCAGCGAGTTCTGGGATGTAGTCCGCTGTCGATCCCGAGTCGACGTGCTCGGTAGTAGCGATGATGCTGTCGAGATAATCAAGAATCGGCGAGCGCATCAGCAAACCTTTCTCGGCCGCGGTCAGCGGGTCGTGTATCCGCCGTTGGCGAAAATGGTCTGCCCGGTGATCCACCAACCCTCACCTGCGAGGAACCGCACGAGTGGGGCGATGTCCTCGATCTGTGTGAGTTGATTCTTCAGCGCCTGCGACTTGTGAAACTCGACGCGCTCCGGGGTTTCCTGGCCGTAGAAGAACGGTGTGTCCATCGGTCCGGGAGCGATGTTGTTGACCGAGATCCCGCGTGCGCCGAACTCTTTGGATGCGGCGCGGGTGAAATGTTCCACCGGACTCTTGCCGCCGGCATAGGTCGAGTAGCCGTCGGTCAATGCGGCGAGCAGCGCAGTGACGATGGTGATCACCTTGCCGTCGTCGTTGATTCGTTTGCCTGCTTCCTGAATGAAGAAGTAGGCGGCCTTGCTGTTGATGCCGAACATCGAGTCGTACTCGTCCTCCGAGGTCTCGACGATCGGCTTGCGGAGCACCTTGCCGACGGTGTTGACGGCGATATCGACGCCGCCGAAGGCGTCGACAGCGGTGTCGAACAGCTTCACGATGTTCGCCGGACGGGTGAGATCACCTTGAAACTTCACGGCCTTCACACCCGCTGCCCGTACTGCCTCGACTGTCCGGTCGGCATCGGCCTCGGTGCTGTCGCTGTTGTAGTGCACTGCAACGTTGACGCCCTGCTCGGCGAGGGTGGTGCTGATCAGTCCACCGAGGTTCTTGGCCCCCGCGGCTACCACCGCTGATTTGCCCTGTAGCGAGTTGCTCATCCGAATCTCCTGTCGCACTGATCTCGATGTCGAGCTAAACGGTAGGGTTCAGAGCCACAATTGAAAAACACTAAAAATGGGTGATTGCACAAGTATCAATTGTGGATAGGAGAGCCATGCCGAATCGACCCAGCCCACAGCTCGACCTCCGTCGTCTGCGTCAGTTCGTTGCCGTCGCCGATACCGGGTCGCTGACCGCCGCTGCGGCCCAAATGTTCGTCTCGCAACAGGCCATGAGCAGCGCCATGCGTCAGCTCGAGAAGGACCTGGGGGTGCGGCTCCTCGAACGACACGGCCGCTCGACCGTTTTGACCGCCGCCGGCCTCGAACTCCGCCAGGGTGCGTCGATGCTCCTCGCTGCCGCCGACGCGTTGGGTGCGGCAACTCAACAGGCCGCCCGGGGCGAGGCCAAACCGTTCGTCGTCGGCCACTCTCCCGCAATCACATCCGAGGAAGCCTTCACCAAGATCGAACCGATTCGCGCAGCGATGCCGGAGATGTCGGTGACCGTCCGGCAGATGTTCCCGGACCGAATTCACGATGAGCTCGTGGACCGGACCGTCGACGTCGTACTGCGACGCGGAGTCATGACGCCACCCGATCTCGCCACCGCGGTACTCCACTACGACACACTGAACATCGCCGTCGACGCGAACCACGACCTCGCCCGACGCGGTGAGATCTCGCTACCGGACATCGCCGACTGGCCACTGGTGGTGTGGGCACCACCCGGGCACTCCTTCTACACCGACTTCCTCGTCTCTGCCTGCAGACGTGCGGGTTTCGAGCCGACGTTGGTTGTGAACCCCATTCAGGGAACACCTCCGGTGACGGCCGTCGTTCGATCGGACCGGGTCGCACTCGTCACCGCGGCCGTAGGCTCTGCCCTGGGCGGGCAGGTGCGGGTATCGAGCCTCGCCGACGCCCCGCGTGTCCCAGTGCAGGCAGTGTGGCTGCCGCACACCATCTCCCACGCTCGGACGGCACTGCTCGATGCAGCACTCCCCTGACCGACGAGCGAAGCCACCGGCCGGGTAGTCACATCACCGTGTGCCAACTTCGCCGCACCCGACAATTCGGGACAGAAATAGTCGAGACATGGGCATGCCCCCACTCATATCGTTGTGCTCGCAACCGAAGAAAGGCGCTCACGGACATGCTGGAACGATGGAACGATGCTCTCGGCTACATCGAGGAGAACATCGAAGGTGAGATCGATCCGACGGCACTCGCACGGATCACTCTCACATCCGAGTACCACTTTCGACGCGTCTTTTCGGCACTCGCTGGGATGTCACTATCACAGTACATCCGGGCGCGCCGAATGACGCTGGCAGCAGCGGAGATTCTGGACGGCACCGGCATTCTCGACGTCGCATCGAAGTACAGATACACCTCCGGTGACGCGTTCAGTCGCGCGTTTCGACAGATGAACGGTATGACGCCCGCTGAAGCGCGCCGTCCCGGGGCCATCCTCCATTCACAGCAAGCACTGACATTTCACCTGACCATCCAAGGACGGAGCACCATGCGCTACCGCGTAGTCGACCTACCTGAACTCCACATCGTCGGCAAGACAGCACGAATCCCCCTGAAACATCACGGCGTGAACCCCGCGATGACCGAGTTTCACCAAAGCCTTCCGGCCGGCACTGGAGAACGCCTGCGCAAGCTCGCGGACATCCCTGCGCTACCGGAGATCCTGTTTGTCAGCACGGATTTCGAAGCTGATCGCGCCGACGGCAGCTTGTTCGACTATTACTTCGCCGTCGCGACATCCGTCCGCCACCAAGGTTGGGACGCACTCGCGGTGCCGGCGTCGAAATGGGTTGTGTTCGAGGCGCACAGCGAAGGCAACCTGCAGGCTGAATTGCAGCAGCTCTGGGCCGACGCGTTCAGCGAGTGGTTTCCATCCAATCCCTACCAAATAGTCCCGGGCCCGGAAATTCTCACCGTCACCGAGCATTCCGAAGACTGGACCACAGGCACAGGCGAGCTGTGGATCCCCGTCGAACGCACGAGCTGACGCCGGTCGACGGAGGAAACGAGCCCGGTGAAGTATTCGCAACTACCGGAACCTGATCGGACCGCTTTCGGTCAGGTAGTGGCCTCGGCATCGAGCCGGCTCAGAGTGTCGGACAGCTGTTCCTCTGTGACCAGCGGGAACTTCACCTGCTCGAGGAGCTTCTTGTCGGTCACCTTCGACCAGTCGTATGTGTGGCGCACCAGTGTCTCATTGGGTCCCTGAGACTCCAACTCCCACAGCCACTCCCACCCGGGAGGCTCGGTACCCGCGGGCGCGGTCTTCCAGGCCAACAACTTGTCCTTGGCGTATCCGGACACATAGTTGTCGGTTTGGTACTCACCGCCCATGTGATCGCCCTGCATGTTCATCGTGAACACTTCACCGACCTTCTGGATACGATCGGCGTGGTCCACACCTCGGATGAACCCGGAGCCGTCGAGCGATTGGTGTCGCTCCGGATTGGAGAGGACGTCGAAAACTGCGTCGACCGGCGCCTCGATGGTTCGTTCGACAGTGACCTTCGTTGTGTCGCTCATCCCTCCACCCTGCCTGCACTTTGCCGACGCGGCAATCAAGCCCTGGCCAAGACGCCTCGGACCGGTGGACCAACATGCCCCGAACTACAGATCAGGAGGTTAGTGGTCACGCCCCTGCCTGCCCTGTTGACGACTTCGCTCGCACCCCTCGCTCCTAGAATGCTGGCATGCATCTACTTCTGCTGTCCCTCGGTGTCGGTGCTGTGCCCGAGTTCATCGCCGCCGCCTGACCGACTTCACCGCCGCCGATTTCGACGATGCCGAGACCTTCGGTGCAGCCCTCGACGACTTCGATGTGCTCTACGTCGCGGGCGGCAACACCGTCGTGCTCCTGGCGTCACTCCGCCGTCGCGGCGCTGATGTGGTTCTGATCGAGAAGGTACGGGCGGGCCTGCCCTACATCGGCTCCAGCGCCGGATCGATCGTCACCGGTCCCAGCCTCGAACCGGTCTCCATCATGGACGACCCGTCGGAGGCGCCCGAGCTCACCGACCGCAACGGTCTCGGCCTCGTCGACACCGTCGTGATCCCGCACGCCGACGGAGCGCTGCCTCCGTACCCGCCTGAACTCATCACCCAGATCAAACAGACCTACGACTCCGAGTACCCACTCACCTTCCTCGACGACGACCAAGCCCTCCTCGTCGAGAACGGGCCGCCGCGACTGATCGCCTCGCCCTGAACTCGCCTCGCGCGCACCCCACACTGATACGGTGCCTGCGTGGCCGAGGATCGACGAGAGTCGCTGCGCCGTAAGTACCTCTCACTCGGGTTGGGTGAACTGGCCGCGGTGACGGTGTTCGTGGCGGTCGCAGTCACCGTCGTGATTCCTCGACTTGACAGTGGCGACGATCGGGCGGCGCTGTGGTCGGCACTCGTGCCTTTGTTGGTCGTGCTCGTGCAGGGCGGCGCGTACTGGCTATCGGCCCGCGCCTGGGTGGGGCGCGCCCCGATGCCGACGTTCTTGGCGACGCTCTACCGCGCGTTCCGTATCGCCGATATCGGTCTACTGACAGCTGGCCTCGTCGGAGTCGTGGTGTTCCTGCCCGATCACCTCGGTGTGACGTTGTTCGTAGTAGCCGTATGGCTGTTCGGCGTGATCGAGTACGTCAACTACTTCGTGGCTCGTCTCTCCTACTCCCTCCGACAACTGCCCTCGCAGCTCACGCAGTGGCGCACGCCCAGGCTCGTGCAGGACCTGACGTCAGCGGGGTAGCGTTCAGCGGTGGGGTGAGATTCTACGTATCTCCGAGAATGCGGTCCAGGTATACGCTGCCTGATCACTACGCGACGATAGGAGCCATGGACGTCACCGTCTCCGTACTTGCCGACCGACCCGATCTCGCCGATGCCCTGTGGAGCATGCCTGACTCGTGGCCGACATTCATGACGCACGATCCCATCGCCAAGATGTACTACACACCCGACGTCATCGAACTGTTCGGAGACTACGTACTCGTATGCCACGACGAGACAGGAACCGTCGTCGGGAAGGCGTTTTCGATCCCGTTCCACCTTCCCGCCGGAGACGAGCTGCCGATCGACGGCTGGGACGGCGCAATTCAACGCGGCATCAGCACCCGGCTCACCGGCCGGACTCCGAACACCGTCAGCGCCCTCGAAATTGCGGTAGCACCGGAAGCACAAGGCCATGGACTGTCGTCGACACTGCTCGTCGCGCTGCGCGAGAACACTCGCCGCCTCGGATTCGACGAACTAGTAGTCCCACTGCGACCCAACGGCAAGACCGACATCGACGAACCGATGAGCACCTACGCCTACCGAACACGGTCCGACGGATTACCCGCCGACCCCTGGCCGCGCGTCCATGTCAGAGGCGGTGGACGCATCGACAGCATCGCGCCGCGGTCGATGGTCATCCCCGGAACGCTCGACGAATGGCGCATCTGGACCGGGCTGCCGTTCGACCGATCCGGACCGGTCGAAGTTCCGGGAGCCCTCTCACCGGTGCATTGCGATCTGGCACACAGAACCGCCGCATACACCGAGCCCAACGTGTGGGTTCGGCACTCTACTGCGCGCTCCTGAAGCGCAGTCATTCAACGGGCGGATCAACTCTTCTAGCGTTCGAACGACCAGAATTGTCAGCGGTGAGTACGCGCAGTCAGGACGGTCGCGAGACTGCGCAGTACGGTTCGCCGCGTTCGTGGTTTCGGATGCTCTTGATCTTCGCCCCAGTATGGTTCCTGCGGCCATCCGTATTGGTCGGCAGGAGGCTCACGGAAAGGATCTGTAGTCACAAACAAGAGAATCGCAGGTTTGTGATGATTTGTTACAACCCATGCGCTGTTGTCTCGATATCTCGAGAATCACCCGTTCGAGACGGACCCGACCATTCTTGTCGGTGGGCGGTTGTACCTTCCCTGGCATGCAGAAGAAGTTGGGGGACTTCACCACAGCCCACACGCTGTCCGACCAGGACATCGTGACCGGACTCGCGCACATCCACACCACCGAGACACAGCTCGCCGCAGCACGACTGGCAATGCTCACCGAAGCAGACCGACGAGGACTCGCACTGCAACTCG
>NZ_JABFAO010000004.1:920027-1137777 GCF_017168235.1 Rhodococcus sp. KRD197 | reverse complement strand
CGGGCACGGTTGCGCCGGGCTTTGCGGGTGGCTTTCTGCGAGCGGTCGGTGACCTCGCGCATCTGCTCGATCATCGAAAACAGTGCGCTCTCATCGACGTTCGACCGACCTTGTTCGCGGAGACGGGCGATAGCAGCTCTGTGCTCCCACAGTGTCACCGCGGGATGTGACATCGTCCGGTACGGCACCTCGACATAGCCGGCACCGTCTGGTTCGAGGACCCAGATTCTGCTCAGATCGCGTGGGTCACGTCTTATCACGAACCGCCCCAGATCCTCTCGCCGCGCAACCCACGGTTTGAGCGCGTTCGAGAAGTAGTGCACGTGATCGAGAACGAAGCCCGTGCGCGTCAGACGTCGCCGGATGACGGGAAGAAAGTCCACCAGGAACGCGGTTTCGCCGAGCACCACACGAGGGGCATGACCAGCTGCGGCGACCCCGCCGGCCCACACTGCGGCCGGAGTGTTCCCGATCCCTGTGTGAACGCTCGCGTGGTACGAGGCTATGGCCAGGACCAGCCAGCGCTCCAACTCACGCAATGTCAATGCCGCATGCTTGTCCGAGTCGTAACTTCCTCGGTCCGCTGGGTTCGAGAAGGTGGTCCCAGGCAGCTCGTGCACCGCCGTCATCGCCGTTCCGATGATGCGTTCGACGATCCCGCCGTAGTGCGGTCGGCCCGGAGGACGGTATTCGAGTGTGATGGCGTGCTGGGCGCATCCACGGCGCAGCGCTTCGCTTTTGAACTCGGAGGCGTTGTCGAGATACAACTGTTTCGGTTTACCTGCCATCGGCCACTGCACCTGCTCCGCGAGCTCGCATGCCTCCAGCCATGTCTGCTTCTCGCAGCACACGCGGCCCAGGCACAACCCGACCGATATCGACGACGGCGGCTCCAGAGTGACGACGAACCCGAGTACGGAACGGCTGAGGACATCGATGGCGATCGTCAGGTAGGGGCGACCGATCGGTTGCCGCTCGTACTCGTCGACGACCATCACATCGACGACGGTGTGGTCGATCTGGACCTGATCCAGAACCCCCGCAACTGTCGGTGGATCGTCGCCGGCGGACTGACGCGGGCGGGCGGCATCGGGTCCTCCGCGTGACCTGGCCACCGATGCCGGATGGAGCGCGGCGATACGCGCGGTGACGGTATTTCTGGCCGGCACAGGCAGACCCGCGCGATGACACGCCAACGCGATACGTCGATGCAGCACAGCGACACTGAGCTTCTGGCGGTGAAGAAAATAGCGGGTGAGATGATCGCCGATCACGTCTTCGACGTCAGCGGATATACGGCTGCGGCCACGCCCACCCGGCGAGACCTTCGTCAGAAGGTCGGTGACCGTACCCGTTTCGTCCCTGAGTTTGCCAAGCAACGCATAGACCCGCCGCCGCGACAATCCCAGTCGTTCGGCCGCATCATCGACCGCTTCTGAACGCACCGGATGCATCTCCAGCAAGGGAGCCAGGACAGCGAAACGGGTCTCGGCCTGGGACCACCGCTCCCCCGACGCTGTCAGCACACCGGTCTCCACGACGTGGAGATTGTCGGGGTCCATCACAGGCCTCCCTGTCACCGAGAGCCGAACATGCGACCGTGCACCGCACTTCTGACATCAGAATGTCAGAAGACACGTGCACTCACCCTCGAAACGCCTGCAAAGAGTGCAGCCGTCTTCTGAAACTGACAACGTGACTCGGCCCTGGAAGGCCGTTCTCGATCGTCCGTTATGACGATGGTCAAAACGCACACCCAAACCCGCAGGAAGCTGCTGAGCCGGGTTTCGGTCACAGCGAGCCCGACGCCTTTTCAGATCGGTCACTCGGGGGTGATTGGTGAGCGCAACCGAAACTCTGCCTCTACGAAGGACGGGTCCTGCGGAAGTGGTTTTGCTCGCTCGATGAATGAGTTGGCGATGATGTTATTGATCGATGCGCCGGCGTATCCGCGGTCGGCAAACTCATCGGCGTCCGCGCGGTGATCACAGCGGCGCGGGGGCTCGTTGCTGTGTCACCGTGTCGCCTCCGCATACTCGGGAGTCGCAGTATCGGAACTTGGGCTGGAAACTAAAGGATCAACCGCCGCGTCGCGTTTGAGGCGATCCTGGTTGCGGTCCGTCGAGTTTCGAGCTTCGGCTTCCGCTGCTTTCGCTGCGGTCACCGCATTCATCAGCGTCGCCCACTTGTCGTAGCGCTTTGACACGGCCGTAGCCGTTACGCCTAAGTGCCTACTGACGGCGGCGAAGTTGCCTTGAGTGTCTGGATGGTTCTGATACATGTGGGCGGTTAGCCAGACAGCGTCATCAAGGCCACCACGCTCGTCGAAGAGAGTGATGAGCTGGGCTGTCGCTTCGTTGGTCTGCGCGCTCTCGGCCTTAGGCGGCACCTCGACATCGGGGGCGGTGGTGTTGGGTGGGCCCGAGGCGCGGAGCCGAGGCGCGCTGATGACGATGGAGATCATCTCGCTCATCGTCATCACCATGAGGGGAGCAAGCGCTCCGATCGCCCCTGCAACCGAGGCATCGAGATCTGTCACCGTTAACACTGCGTGGTACGCGTTTCCCGCCATGCTGGCCAGGCCGGTAAGGGCAAAGACCGCGATAATGAATCTTCGACCAAGGATGGTTCGCCGGTCGGAGTGCTGAGACAGCGCGATTCGGAAGATGCCGGCCGCGAGGATCGGGCCGTCCAGCACTACGGGGATCACCCACGCCAAGTCGCGCGCGCCTGCCATAGCTGCCAGGTCATAAAGCGTCACGAAGCTGAGAGCGAAGCTTGATGCTGTGACCGCGAAAGCGACTATAAGCCCGATTACGAGCGCCCACACGATGACAGCGGGGTGTATTTCGACCGAAGGTGCCTCAGAGGGGCTCCCAGGGTCTTCGATGGCGGCTTGCGAGTTACGGTGGTTCATAGGTCACAGCTCCTTGGTTGTCTGTGGCCGATGGCCCCGGTGGTGTGTCAGCACTGCCGGGGCCCTGCAGGTGGTAGACAGGCCTGGGCGTTTCAGCTCGCCGTCTTACCGCTGCTTCGACGACTTTTGCTTGAAGTGGCCTGGGTAGGTCTCTAGGAGAGCGTGCTCGATGATTTCGCGGATGGTGTCGCCGGTTTCATCCATGACCGAGTCGATGGCTTCTCGGTAGCTCATACCCAAACGCGTCGAGAATTGAATGACTGGTTCGGCCCTCTGACGGCGGGGTCGCCCCACCGGTCGGGGCGGGATCTTCGTTGCCCGTGCGACCTCAGCGGAGTCAACGGCTTCATCGGCGGCGGGACGGGGCCCTCTGCGTGGGATGCTCAGGTCGGGTTCGCTACTCACTGTCGCTACCTTTCACGAATGCGTGAACGCATGCATTAATTAATGATTTTTGAAAATACCTGCTGGTAAGCGGCAAGTACAGGGGAACCCTTGTCGAACTTGCCGTACCACTCCCCTGTCATTCGCGACTGGTCAACTATCGTCCGGTTCGGGATGATGGGGCTGAGCTGAAGTCCTGTTTCATGTAGAAGCTCAAGCGCCTTGGTAGACACCTTCGTCATCACCGTGTCCTTCACAGCTCCGACGACAATCCCTGCTTCATGGAGATTGACCGCCGCCCCGATCTTCTCGCGGCTTGCTCGGAACTTTTGGACACTCTCTCGCGCCCCCTCGACCCCGTCGAGTCCGTCTTGATTGGCCGTGGCCGCGTAGACAACAAGCGTGGAAGCAGCCAGCGCGTTCTGGGTCAGAAGACCGCCCTGCCGGTTTGGGCAGTCGATGACTACGACATTCGAGGAGTGTCCCTCTAATGCCACGGCGAGGCGTAGCTCTGCATGGTCTTCGTAGTCCTTTTCGCGATTCGAGAGGGACCGCGCTGAAGGAAGAATTCGCAGACGTTCGGACCACTCGGTGGGAATTGCCAGGTCATCAGCCCACCCCTCCGGATTCGAGTCCGCGAGGATCGCTCCCACATGCTTCCAGGATTCGTCTGGATAACTGCCGACCCACTTGGTGGCAGCACCTCTGGGGTCCAGATCTATCAAGGTGGTGGAATTTCCAGCCGCCGCCGAAACCATCGCCAGCGATACAGCTGTGGTGGTCTTCGTGACGCCCCCGGCCTCGCTATACACCATGATTACCTTCATGAACTCATACTAGCACTAACTAACTCACTCACTCACTCACTCACTCACTCACTCACTCACGCGTTCGTTCACTCACTAGTTACGTAACTCACGCGTTCAGTCACTCACTCGATAACTAACTATCTAACGCATGCCTGCGTGAGTGAGTGCGTGAGTGCAAGATCTAAAGACAGAACGCATTAGTTCATGCAAGCATTATTTAATTAATGCTTGCATGAACTAATGCAGCCACATCGCAACCATGAAGTTGCTGGTCATTGGGTCCGGGACGCCCGAACCAACTAGAACAACAACCGGGGGCATGACACGCGACCCCACCTTCGCACTTCGGCATAACCGGATCCTCGTGCCCCCGCTCTTCCGCCACTACGGCCAACCGCATTGAGCTCCGCGACGCGTTTGAATGGGTCATTCACACGCCAACCTCACCGTCAGAGTTCTCGTTGCTTGCTGCGAGGCCGGCGATCATGTCCGCGGCCTCTGCTTCTGATGGCCAGTCTTCGGGGCCGGCGACAACCGGGAACAGATCTTCGAGGCGGGAATTGAACAAACTCGTTTTGAGCAACTCGACAGCCCGATTGATCACGGTTTCTTCGATGTGGTCGACGTGCACTGCCAGCCAGCCTCGTATCCCATCCGGGCCATTAGTCGCGGGGCCGAAGAGGCGTGTGAGCGCTTCGGGTCTGTACCCGTTCTCACTGACCAGTTGCACGGCTGTTAGCCAATCGTCGCTCGGCTCAGACACCCACACTTTGTGGTCGTATCGCATGTCCGCCTCGCTTGTTCGGCGGAAGCGCTCGTCTATGGGCAGATCCTTGGCGTCGTCAGGAGTGCGCAAGCTCCAGCTCGTAGCTTCTCCGCGTGCGATTTCTTCTTCCGTAGCGTCTCGGTAATAGCCCATAGGCAGATGGTATCGGGAGGCTCGCTATCTCGAATCTCGTTGTATGCGCCCTGGTGAGACGCCTCAAATGCGTCGGATCTACCTCCGACGTACGGCGTTCACCCTGGCACGATCACGGCACCTAGTTGGTCGCTAACAAGCTCGATCGCTTCCAGTTCCGGGTCTCTTCTGGGTGGGCCCGCTGACATCCTGGCTGCCCAGAGCTCCTCGGCGTCGTCGCCGAGTGGGGGAGCGGGATACATCGCTGGCAACCAGCTGCTTTTTGCGCCCACGTTGGCAGTGAGCCCCGTTTGCGGCTCGAAACGTCGCTCAAGCCAGACCTGCCACAGAAGCCTTTCAGCTCGGTGACGAACGATACGGTCGGCCGCGATGGTTCCGAGTCCGTGAGCGGCCGCTACGTCGTCCAGCGTGCGGCGTCCTAGGGTCAGCTTTGCGCTATCCCGTTCGATGAGCCCAGCGGTCATCAGATCCGCGAGGATTGCGTATCCGTTGGAAGGCCTGAGCTTGGCGGCAGCGAATGCGTCGTCGACGTCGGTGGCGAGCCCGGCCTCGACCAGCTCGTACAGTGCTCGGCCGCGAAGGCCCAACACACTCCAGGCCGGGTGTATCGGTTCAACCCGTGCTCGGTCGATATGCGACCGTCTAGGCCCGTTCGTCGTCGCTGCTGTGGTCAAGGCGTAGCGATCCGCCTCTCGACCTGCACCGCGTGCAACCAGCAGCAGGGGAGAGCCTGGGGTCTCTCGGAGCAATCTCAGCGCACTCCACACGGTCGATTCCGACATCAGTCCCGCTGCGTGCGAGAGGCTTCGACCGCCAACTGCGACTACCGGGACTCCCTCGACCAATTCGCCGGCCAAAGCGGACGTGTATGCGAGGGCCTGGACTACTGCGAGTAAGACCGGTCGTTGGCGGGTACCGAGAAATTCTGCGTCGATCCACAGCTTCGCCTGCGCAAGCCACTGTCTACGAACTCGATCTTTCAGGAAAGAACCATCCCCCCCTGTGTATCTGTTCTTGTGCGTGAGTTCGTGGAATGGCCGCACGATCGTCGCCGCCCAGCTCAGGGCCTTGTCCACGTCTCGTTGCAGCGCTGCGGCCGAATGGGTTCCGTACTTGTCGATGTAGGCGCGACGTAGACCGGACCACTTCGTGGTGGCGATCGCTTTCTCGATGTCCGCAGCGCTGGCACCACGAAGGACTGCGTGGCTGATGACGGACTGGCGTGCTTCCGACGGGGATTCCCAGAGGGCTTTGTGGGCTCTGGTGAACTTGCCGGTGGCCGCGTACGTCTCGACGGCCTCTGGCACGGGGGTGTTGCGGTGGTAACGCGGGTCCAGGCGTCGATCGCGTCCGATACCGACGACGCGCTCGTCCTGGGTCAGGGAGGCGGCGACAGCCGCAGTGGGAGTTCGATGCCGAGGAGTGGTTGCACCGCCCAGCAGAGCGATCAGGCGCGCGACGACGCCGCGATCGGACCGGACGGTGAAGGCGTCGATCGCGTCGTCGAGAGTGCCGTCGAGGAGTCGGTAGCCACCCTCTCGGCAGGGTGAGCCAGGGGGAGTGATGCATCCCCACTCCGCGTTGAGCATCGGAGTGGCGTCCAGGGTGACCAGGCGGGCAGTGAGCAGCTGCATCACAATTTTAATGTCGTCGACGCGCAGAGGGATGTCGGTGGCCATGGGCACCAGGACGTGGCGGCCACCGCTCGTAGAGCGGTCGGTGACGGTGCGCGCGCCGCATTCGTGGAGCCATCCCAAGGCACGTTCGACATCAACGTCGACTTGCTCTGGCGTGTGGTGTTTTGCGTCGAAGTCCAGCGCTAGCAGGCTCGTGCGGCCGCGCGCATAGATCGGCAGCGCGGCCGGCACGGACGGTAGGTGCTTCGTCAGACTCCGCGAGGTATCGAACTTGCCGCTAGCGGCACTCCACACCCGCATGGACCGACGCGCGGTCATTAATGGAGACAGTCGTCTCCAAATGTGGTCGGGCGTCGACATCGTCGACCCGACACGAGCATCAGTTCTTGAACCTTCATCAGGGCGCGAGGTACCCTGAGACAAGACCAGCAATAGTCTGTCCCTTCCAGGGGAATGCAGTACCGGAACGAAGATTGGCTCTCCGTTTCACCTCGGGCCCTCGACCTGCCAGTCGGGGGCTCGATTTTTTCGGTCTGCACTTGATGTGCAAATGGGGGCAGAGGCTAACCGTCCTCAAACCCGCCTCATTTTGTCCTTGCTATGCGGTTAGTGGCATCACCTCTTGATTCAGTTCGCGTACCAGGTCGGGGCGTCCGTGAACCACTGCGAGCAGATCCGCAAGGTACTGCGACGTAGACGTGCAGCCCGCCTCAAGTGCTCGCCGTTCGATCAGGTCACCAACCTCCACAGGGATGCGAGTTGCGTACATACGCCTCGACCCCTTGCTCTGCATGGCCATCGCTGACACCTTTCCCGGACGCCAATCCATCCCCGGATTCTGTAACAGATTGCGCCCAGCGGCGGTTTGACACGCCGTGAAGCTGTAACAAGATTCGGGCATCGGCTTGCAAGAGCAATTCACGTGCGCCCCAGTGGCCCGATGGAAGAGCGCTAGCCGTAGCACTCCGGCTCAACTCCTGGGCCGATCCGCCTAAGCGAACAAGCAAACAGATGAGGCAGACTCTTAGACCGCGTGGTAGCCACGCGGGGGAATGGCTCACACACTCCGAAAGGAACATCGGCTCGATGACATCTGACTCGACCCAAGCAGGGGCGGCTCCATACAGCAGCAATCTGTTCTTGAATGTGTACGACCTCTGGGTCATGCGACTATCGAACAGCTACGCCTGGCGCTGCAACCGACAGAATTTCCTTGACCTGTATAACGGACGCATCGGGCAGCGACACCTTGAGGTCGGCCCCGGCTCAGGCTGGCTACTCGCCAACGCGCAGCTACCCCAGGACGTTGATCTCACACTCACTGATCTCAGTCCGAATTCACTCCAGCACACATCATCTCGACTTCATATCCCCACAACGTCGATCGAGCACGATGTGCTCGAACCGTTCGACGACACCATCGGAAAGTTCGACTCAATTTCGATCAACTATGTGTTGCACTGCCTACCAGGCGATTGGTCGACCAAAGATGCGGCGTTCGATAACCTCGCTGCCCTGCTGAAGCCTCAGGGAGTGCTGTTCGGATCGACCGTGATCGGAGTTGACCAGCGGTACACCCTATTCGGCAAGGCACTGATGACGGCGTACAACAAGATCGGTGCGTTCGGAAATTGGCACGACGATCTGCCGGGCTTGGAAAAAGCGCTCGACATCCGATTCAAGCAGGTAGAGGTCAACATGGTGGGGAACGTAGCGCTCTTTGTCGCCAGGGATCCACGCGGCCTGGAGCGCTAAAACCGAGGCGAATGAGGCGAGCTGGTTCAAGCACTAGAGACGCCCGTTAGGGCCGTACTGTCTGCTGTTGGCGTAGTTTGCGCCAAGCCCTTGCCACGTGGACCAGTTCATCGCTCGTCGCGGTGAGGTCGTAGGCCCCCGATCGCTGCGCCAGCAACATCAAAAGGTCGTAGCGTTCGGGGGGTGTTTGCCCCGACGCCTTGGCGACATAAGCCTTTTCGAGCTCGGCGGCGATCCTCTCGGCCTTGAGTTCCGTCGAAGGTGTGTCGTTAGATGGGCTTGCGTTCCATTTGCTGAGTCGGCGTGCAGCATCGTGAATCTCAATAATTCTGCGGTGTAGTTTCCTCGCGGCGTCGGGGAGCTCCTCGTCACGGTCCGCTTCATCGAAACTGTCTGTTTCTGGTCTCGCCTCAGGCCGTCTGACCTCCGGAAACAGATCTGTCATGTCGCGCCAAAGAAGCTCAATCTCTTTCAGATTCTTACTGATTCGATCCTGCCCTAGCTTCGCCCGCAGTACTGCCGCAACCGGAACCGCACCCATGATTAACGATCCAGCAACCGCGAGGAAGTAAGTCAGGGCCTTCACATGCATCTCAGGGTCAGCCGACCCAGAACCTGTCAGGACCTCTTGGAGCGTGAGAATCGGGGTGCTTACACCAACGACCGCGAGCCCGAGCGCAATCACTATCGCCAAGCTGTAGAGGGCCTTCTCCCGCACTGCGGTATCGGGGTGCCGGGCTTCTCGGAGAAAGATCCGCATGACAGCGACAGCGACATACAGGATGGGGGCGTAGAAGGCGGTCCACAAGACAACCGCTGGCCACCCCAAGTACTGATCGACCAGCTCACCGGCCTTCCGTGATGGTGTGCCGGCTACCAAGATGACAGCGCTGAGCGCCAGACCGATCGCGTCGTAGACCCGTTGCCGCTTCCATACAGTGAAAGGGTCAGCCCCGATCCACAATCGGGACATGCCGTAGATAGCCATCACGATCATGACAATGCAACAGAAGGTCAGCTGCTGGAATAGTGCGACGTCGCCGAGCGGTTTGGGCAGGTGCCTGATCGCATCCTGAACCGCTCGTTCTCGAAGAACCAAGCCGAACCATCCGATGATCAGCGAGCGCGTAGTGAGCCGATCGATGAACGACGAGTTCAGCCAAGCGACGCGCACTACCAAAGTCAGTGCCATTAGTACGATGATTGGCCACGAGATCCAGGCCGGGACGGGGGACGTCATTTCGCTCTGAAGAATGTTGATCGCAGGGGCGACTGGCGGCGATTCCGGTTGACCATTGCCTCAACCATGATGCGGTCTGCGAAGGACTCGGCAGCGACCTCCTGGTCGTCCTCGAAGCTGTCGCGGCCCAGCGCAATTTCGATCGTCCGCTCCGGTATGTGCGGCAACAACACCCTGAGCATCGCCTTGCTGTGCTGCGATTCAGGCAGTCCAGTATGAGATAGCACCATATGCCCGACCTCATGACTGATCACCTGATCCGCTTGATACTCAGCCACGTCCGACCCGTACACGATGAAGTCGTCTTGCTTGCGTGCAACCCATAAGCCGCAAAGCGTCCCGGTCAGGCCTACACGGCTCAGGAGTGCCGACTCAACTGGCCATAGAACAATCGGCCGGTTGCGCTCTTCCGCGACAAGGTCGATAAATCTACGACGCGACCACGGCTCGTCTGACGGCATGTTCTCTGCAATACGCCGTACAGCCGAACGAATTTGACTCTCCTGGCTCACGGGTCCCGACTCCCTCCGACCTTTGTTACTTGAAAACAACGAACGCCGCTACACGTTACTCCTGGTACCGCCTGCATCAGTTTCTCTGCGTTCTTGCTGCTCAGGGAGCTGTTGAAGGATGTTCATGAGGTCGTCGGCGCTCATTTCGCCTCCGTCACGCATCGCGAGCAGCTGGACCCCAGATTCACGGAGATGGATCAGTACCGACAGCTCGCGGTCGTAGCTCTCCGCAACCGCGTCCCACTTGTTCGCGAGAAAGGATGTCGGAGCCTCGAAGTAGGCGGCGAGAGCTTGGACGAGGTCGCTGTCGACGAATCGCAGACCGGACTCGGCACGTAACGCCGCAATTTCCGTGTCGCGAACCAGCCGTTCCAGGGAGCTAGAAACCGCTTCGGCGACCGCGGCATTGCTGAGTTCCGGGTCGTCTGCCGTGTGAGTTGCCTCGAACAGTTTGTTGATTCTCAGGTGGAGAGGTGGGGTCGTCTTCGACATATCCATTTCCGTTCTTTGTCAGCGGGTTCGACTGTCTTTCAGCCGGCGTGAAAATCGCTTGGCTGTTGGTTGGTCTATGTCTATGGCATTGCCGTAAAGCCAACGCCGATACAGTTTTTCCTCGCGCTCCGGATCGTCCTCACTGACAGGAAGCTCCAGTAGCGCCGCAATGGCGGAATCGATTGCCTTGTTGTGCTGCCCGTGGTTGCGTTCCAGCGTCTCGGTGACGAAGGACCCGGCGATGGCCGAAACTGCAACATCGAGCTGGCCAAGGGCCGTCCTCAAGTCATCCAGACTTGATGTGCGGTTTTCCAGGCCGGCGACTTTCCCGTGAATGTCCCTCTGAGCAGCGAGCAGTTTAGTTAGAGGGTCGAGCCCGACGGCAATATTGCCCGTGCCGGATTTGTACGGTGCTCGGCCTAGAACAACTGGCTGGGCGCGTTCCCAATAGACATTCGCCGCGCTTCCCGGTTTCCAACTCAGTCCTGTATCGAACTTTCGCAAGGTACTCGGCCGCGGGTTACTAAGCTCTCCGCGCTCTGCCATCAACACGACGGGTTTTGTTGGGCCGCCGGCATCGCGCAACCCAACGATCGTGAGGTTCCGCTGCCTTCTGCGAGAGCTGACGCAGGTGGCAAACCAGAGAGGGTGTCCCGTTTGCGTCACTGAACCATCCTAGGGTCGAGGTCAATATGTGGTCAATAATCGACTGGGGGTAAAGAAACGCAGTTGGCCTAAATTGGCAGGTCAGCGCGGTGTGACTTATTCGAAATTGACTTCTACTTGCCCATCGCTCAGGGGGGCCATAGTGTTCCACGCGTGATGACGAAAGGTGACGCGCTCCGATCGGGCGTCGTGTTTCGTGGATCGACAAGACTCCAGCTGCGGAACGTCTCGCAGCCGGAAGGTGGCCGGCTCGTTACAGACGAGGTCGATCCCGTTCAGCTGCCACTGGACTGCACTGCATGCGACATGAAGGCCAGCTATCGAAGGCGATCGTCAGGGCAAGACGTCCGGCGGTCGATTCCTAACTCGATCAAAGGAGGCCACCACGCGCGACACCTCGAAACCAAGAGCACTCGCGATTTTCTGAGCCATCGCATCGGACAGCTTTACATGTCCGCGTTCGAGTGCGCCGATGTGCTGGGGGCTTACCTTGACTCGTCCAGCGAGGTCGCCCTGGGTGAGGCCTCGAGCTACTCGCAAGTCTCCGAGGTGTTCCTCGCTCGGATCGACGATCACCACGTCAGTCACAGCAGTATTCAGCACTGCGAGGCAGCGCGACAGCGCAGCAATGCCCGGATCGGCTTTCCCTTGCTCCCACTGGGAGTAGGTCGATGCACCGATGCCGCTTCGCCTGGCAACCTCCGCGCCACTGAGTCGCGCCCTGGCTCGGGCGTCCCGCAGGCGGCTCGGATCGAAGCCGCGGAGGCGGCGCTTCATCGCTGGTACTCCACGGTGACTCACAATGTCACCCGCCTATTCCTGGTAGCACATGATGCAGTGATTAAACAGATTGGTTACCACGGGTTGTTTAAACCGGACGCTCCAAGTAAGGTTTAGCACACGACCCGACCAAAGAAGAACCCCCGTGGTGCGCGTAGCTGATTGGCGTCCGCAAAGCGCATCCACGAGGGCCGACCCAGCAGACAGGGGTGCGACTTAGTCGCGTCCACATGGGCATTTACAGCCTATCGGACGTCGCCTAGGAGAGCGCCCCGGAAACGGAGCGCAACTGTGCTGTCGAGCAACTCAACCATCCTCGAAACACCCGTGGTGTCCGTGCGTAAGCAGCAGAGCCGGTGCGGCGCAGTGAACGACCGGGTTCTCGGTCTCGCCGTGTGCTCTCTTGGCTCCGCACCGCATTCCACTCACGCTCTTCTGTGCGAAGAGACTGGCGATCTCATGGGCGAGTGGACCGACGGTGATCCGACGTTCCGTGTACCCGTGGACGGTTCGACGACCATGTTCCGCGCCTGCCCTCTCAACTTCGGCGATGCGGCCTGATCTGGCCCTCAATCTCGACTGGGGTCATCTCTGACACCCAGTCGTGAGCTACAGGAGCTCCCCGACGCCCTGTAGCTCGACCGATGGACCGGCGCGAGGGTCGCGCAGTAAGCGCATTTCATCATGTTCGGTGCTGCGCGGCCCCGCCGGGACATCACCAGAATCCCGTAACCCCCTCTCAGAGAAAGGATTAGACAGGTGCCGTTCTTCCTTCAGTGGATTCTCTTCCTGAACTCCCTCTCATCGCAGTTCGCCTCCTGATGCCGAAAGCGAGTGGTGGTGTGGGTGATCGGACCCGCAAACCTTCGGCATCACCTGCACCCCACCCGTCTTTCGATGGAGCATCATCCACTGATAGCTGAATGACATTGCTATTCAACATGATTGGTTGACAACCAATCGACACCACGCCCGGATGGTCCGGACTACCACCCAGGATCGACCCGCTGTAAACCCAACGCTCGTGTTCGTCAATGAAAGGTGAAGAAATGTTCAGATCGACTGGCAGTGGAGGTCGGCATCGGCGTACCTCGACGCGGATCGCCGCTGCATGCGCCATCCCCATTGCATTGTGCATCGCGTGCGCCGGTGTCGCTCAGGCTGCACCGGGTCAGCCGGGTGTGTCCGTTGCGCCGGGCCAGCAGCCTGGTGTGACCCAGCCGGCTCCGGCACCCGCCCCGCCCGCTCCCGAGGACTCGTACATCGCCGGCTACAGCCCGATCTACGACTACTCCGAGACGCGCACCGTCGACGACTACAACGCAGGTCGACAGCGGCCCTCCTACGACACCACCTACTACTCCGAACCGGTCGTCTACGAGAGCAGCCCGGCACCGATCCAGGGCCCCGGCATCAGCGATAGCCCCGAGACCGTCGCTCCCGCACCGGTACCGGCACCAGCGCCGGTGCCGGTGCCGACGGTCAAGCGGCCGACGATCGTGCCGATCGAGGTCGATGACGACTCCGTCCTGATCGGCGCGACCCCGTATCGAATCCCCGACGGCGTCGACCGTGTCTTCGCCCGCCAGGTCTCGAACACCTTCCAGGCCATCCAGGCAGACGGCGGAAACCTCCTCGTAGACAACGGCCTTGCGACCGCCCCGCGAGCTGACCGTATCGCCGCCGGTACCGCTGCCGGTGCCGTGACGGGTGGCCTGGTCGGACTCGGTGTCGGACTTGTCCCCGGCGCAGCGATCACCGCCGGCGGCGCGGCCGTCGGTGCCGGACTCGGCGTGGCCGCAACCCCCGTCCTGACTCCGGCGATCGTCTGGGCCGGCCCGGTCGGCTACGTCTTCGTCCCCGGCGCAGCGGCACTCGCTGGAGCCGGTGTCGGAGCGGCGGTGTCGGCACCGATCGTCGCGGCGACCACCGCGGTCGGCGCTGCAGCCGGTGCTCTGATCGGCGGCGCGGCCGCCGGCGGCGAAGCAGCGACGATCGAGGAGCCTGCACCCGCTCCTGCCCCCGCAGTCGATGCGGCACCCGCAGCGCCGGCTACCAGCCCGGTTCCGGTGACCCCGGCACCACTGGCGACGGAGGCGGGACCGGAGCTGGTCGCTCAGGCGAGCACCGCCCTTCAGAATGCTGCCCCGGTCGTCGAAAAGGCCGTCAGCGACGCAGGCACGTGGGTTGCACCAGCCGCTACCGCGGTAGAGGGCTTCGCCTCGACCGTGGTCGAACAGCCCGCCGTCGCGGAGGCAGTCGCCGCTGCAGGACCGGCCCTCGAGCAGGCCAATGCGGCGTGGCAGGCCCTGACCACAAGCCAGCCCGTCTAGAGGAGCAGGCGTGCTCGGTGTACCAGCATTTCGTCGACCAGAAGGAGTGAGCAGCAGCCATGGCATCGCTGTCTGATCGCAGTCCCGGCACCTCCCGTCCAGGAAGCAAACCGTGGGAGCGAGCCACACTGACCGACACACCGAGCACGCCTCACCCGCGTACCCCTGCCGCCGCTGCTCGGCCGGCGACCGCGGCCCCACCGGCACACACCAGCCGAGAGGCTGCGGTCGCAGGTCTCTCACCGAAGCCGGTGCCGAAACCGGTACCGCGGCCGATCCCACAGAACAAGCGCGGACGGCGTTCTCGACTGGCGATCTGGGGCTCCCTCGCAGCGGCCAGCCTGGTGGCAGGGGCGGCCATCGGTGCCGTGACATTGGCTCTGTCCGATGACTCCGCGAACGATGCGTCGTTCGCGGCCGGGATGTCGTCGATGCTCACAACACCGGCAGCACCAGCGCCAACCACCGCAGCTCCCTCGTCCACCACCACCCCGGCACTGGCCTCGCCGCCACCCTGTGTCGAGTCCAGGACCGGTGGCGTCGTCACCGGTGCCGGACCGGGCGGATTCGGTTCGGGCCCGGACGCGATCCTCGGCTTCGACTACGCCTACTACGTCAAGCGCAGCGGAGCCGCAGCGCGTGCGTTCACCACCCCCGACGCCGCAGTCGGCAGCCCAGAACTGTTGCAGAGCGCCGGAATCGACACCTTCCCGTCCGAGACCACGCACTGCCTGCGCATCACCCCGAGAGGCCCCGACGAATACACCGTCTACCTCACCCATGCCGTCCCGGGCGCTGAACCGGTGACGTGGACCCAGATCGTACGAACACGAACCGACGGTGATCGGACCCTCATCACCTCGATCGTCGACATCACCGAAACGGAGAACTGATGAAGGCCAACCGATTCACCTACGCCGCCATGGCCGTACTGGGGTCCGCCGCGATCACGGTCAGCGCCGGCACCCAAGCTGCAGCGCAACCGACCACTACACCTCCCGACACCACCTCCGCCGCAGCTGATTCCAGCACTGCCCCGTGCGCGCTGCTGCACGTCGTCGTCTTTCAGGGCACCACCGAGTCCACCGAAGGGTCCATGCCGAAGCAGGACTCGGGCACGCTGTCGGCGGCGATCCTTCCGGTCCTGGCCGAGTTCGGGGGAACCACCTCGGACAAGTTCGACCGCACCTACGTGCCGTACCCGGCCGACTACGGCTTCACCGGAACCCCCTACAAGGACTCGGCCGCGCGAGGAGTCGAGAACGCCTCGAAGATCATCGCCGACGAAGCCGCCCGCTGCCCGAACACCAAATTCGGGCTGCTGGGGTACTCGCAGGGAGCGGGAGCTGCCTCGGAGGTACTGCGGCTGATCGGCGCAGGCCAAGGCCCGATCCCGCCCGCACGGGTCGCGATGGGAATGCTCTACTCCGATCCCACCCGCAAGCAGGGCGACGGCATCTTCCCCGGCGCGCCCTCCCAGGAACACCCCGCACCCGCTCCCGGCACTCGCGGCGCAGAAGTGATCAAGCTCGAAACGCTGCCCACACCGCCATCCGACGGCGGCGGAATCGCACCTCTCGCCGCACAGACCCCTGCCTCCTTCGGGTCCCTGACCGGCCGAGTCGCATCGGCATGCGCGAGCGGCGACATCGCCTGCGACACACCCGCCGACGCCCCGCTGGCCCGTCTGGTGACCAACGTCAGCGGCCAGATGAACCTCAACACCCAAGACCCCATCGGGGTCCTGTGGTCGGCCGCGCAGGTCATGGGCACCACCGCGCTCAAGATGGGCGTCGACGTCGTCAACAACGACATCACCAGCAGCGACGGCACCACCCGCGGCCTGGACTACCGGCCGGGAGATTCCCTGAGCAACCGCGCCGCCGATGCCTCCAACCCGACACACCAGGTCGATGCTTTCGCCGCGATCGACAAAGTCCTCGGAATCGGAATCAACACCGCGGTCACGTTCGCCAAGAAGGTCCTCACCATGGACAACATCGCGCAGCTGGCCACTGTCGGCCTGACCAATCCGCCGGCAGCACTGGCTCTGCTCGGGGCCAAGGCGACGGAGGCTGCCCTGCAGCTGGTTCCGGCGAACATCACCGACAAGACCACCACGGCCGTGTCGAAGATCGTGCAGAACGAACTGACCGACAACAAGGGCCTGATCAAGATGGCCACCGACGTCAAGTACTGGGCGGTGCGCGCCAATCACGAGTCCTACCAACGTGATGCGGTCACACCGTCGGGCGGAACCTGGCTGAGCTTCGCATCGGACTGGATCACCGCGCTGGTCAAGGACCTCGAGACCGGATCGACCGCCCCCGCAGCGGACACGGACGCCTTCGCCCGCACCGTTCCCGTCGACGGGCAGGGCTCCTACCAAGGCCTTCCCGGTCTGCAGTTCCAGGTCGGCGCACAGCCGTCGACGACCGCCACCGCCTTCGACCCCTGGGCCGAGTCCTCGTCGACGCTGGCGACTCCGACCTATACCCCGCAGCCGGCTACCGACGCCGGGGGCACGGGCACTGCGACCACCTCGGCGGCCCCGGCAGGCGATGCGTTCCCGATGCAGGCCCCCGCTGCCGCTCCCGACGACTCCTCGTGGCTGACCCCGTCCAACTGATGTCCAACCCGGTAAGGACCACCCGATGAGCACCGACTGGAAAGACGGCCTGATGGCCGATCGGACGAGTCCCGACATCGACGACGTCGACACGACGTCCACACCGGTCGGCCCACGACCGGCGTTCGGGCAAATCGATCTGGACCGCAACACCACCGCGGTGGTGATGTTGGGGCGCGGCGACAGAACGCAGCCGCCGCGCCCCCCGACGGCGTCCGCGTTGGAGATCGACGGTGTCCGAGCCGCTCCTGCATCGGGATGGCGACGCGCCCTCTACGCGTTGTCTCTGCGCACGATCAACGCCGGTGAATCACCCGCGGACAAGCGCGCACGCGCGCTCGACGCGCAGATCGCCGCCCCGGTACGCACCGACCACAAGATCACCGTGGCAGGACTCAAGGGCGGGGTCGGAAAGTCGACCGTCTCGGTCGTGCTCGGCCACGCCTTCGCGGACGTGCGCACCGATCGGGTGTTGGCCATAGACGCCAACCCCGATGCCGGTGTCCTCGCCGAACGCATCGCAGCGATCGCGCCCCGCACCGAGCATCCACCGACGATCTACGACCTGCTCGCCGCCCCACGTACCGATCGCTACGCGGACGTACGCGAACACACCCTCGAAGCCGAGACCGGTCTGCAAGTTCTCGCCTCACACGACGATCCGGAGCGTTCGGAAGCGCTGAGCGAGAACGACTACCGGCGCGTGATCGAGATCCTCCAGGACCACTTCCAGGTGCTGCTATCCGATTGCGGCACCGGCATCACCCACCCCGCGATGGCGGGAGTACTCGATCTGACCGACTCGCTGATCGCGCCCACCAAGCTCGACGTCTCGGCGGTCACCAGAACCAACGCGCTGCTCGATTGGTTGGACGCCCATCACTACTCGCACCTGGTGCAGCGGTGCGTGATCGTCGTCTCCCGGATGTCGAGCAGCTCGAAGACACCGTTGACCGACCACCAGCTACAGGAATACTTCGGCGACCGCGTCCGCGCAGTGGTGACCATCCCGTTCGATCCGCATCTGGACGAGGGCGCGGAAATTCACTGGGATCGACTGCTCCCGGCGACACGCTCGGCGTATCGCGATCTCGCGCAACTGGTGGCCACCGACTTCGCCGCCGGATGGCAGAACCGAAACCAAGCACAGGGGCCGACACTGTGAACGCCACAGCGTGGGCATCCGCAGACGACCCCCGCGAGCCGGGACGACCACACGGATTGATCACCCCGCCGCCGCCACACCGCCGCATCGACATCTGGCCCGAGCCGGTCTACGCACCCACCGACCGGGCTGTGCCCTCGTGGTGGCTCGTCGGCGGCCACGGAGGAGCCGGGGTCTCGATGCTGACCGCATCATGGTCGATCGCCGGCGACGCGATGGGCGCGTTCCCGGCCGGCTTCGAGCAGGAATCACCCTTCGTCGTGGTGGTCGCCCGTGAATCCGCATGGGGAATCACCCGAGCTCACGACCTGCTCACCCAACATCTGTCCGGTTACGGCGGCGCAACCACTCTGGTCGGGCTCGTCACCGTCGCAGCATCACCGAGCCGACTCAAAAGCGAGCTGCGCCAACGCCTCGAAGTGGTTGCCGGGCTCGTCGACGACCACCACTGGCGCATCCCCTGGATCGACACCTGGAACGAACTGACACCCGACGAGCTGCCGTTCTGGACACCCGGAGATCCCGTCGCCACCGGCCGCAGACGAGAACCGCCCGACCAAGCCGTACCGCGCGAGGTCGCCGATGTCGCCGACGCCATCCGCACCACCATCATCTCGATCCTCCACACCAACCCATAAGAGAGCGAAACACCATGCTGATCAACACAATCGACGCACTCCACACCACCATCCTCGCCGTCCCGCAACCGGATGCCGTCGTGCCACCGGGCGGGGACCGAATCTGGCGCATGGTCGGCGTCGTCCTCTGGATCCTCACCGGCGGCGCTGTCCTGGGAGTCATCGTCGGCGGCGGCGTGATGTGGTTCGACCACGCGGCCGGCAACGGGGCGATGGCCGGTAAAGGCATCAAAATCGTCATCGGCGCTCTGATCGGCGCGTTGATCATGTCGCTCGCAGCGTCGTGGATCACCTGGGTGATGACATGAGAGCAACGGTGCTCTCTCAACCGGCACCGCCCTCGCAACCACTACCACCCGAAGTCACCGAACCGCTCGACCAGCTCCTCGGCTACGGGATGTGGATCGTCGGAGCCGTGCTGGTGACATCACTGATCGTCGCGGGCGGCGTGTTGTGGTGGCACTTCGCCACCTCGACACCCCTCACCCGGACCGTGCGCAAAATCCTGTGGATCTGTGCCGCCGCGATCGCCGCCAGCTCGGCGGGCGCACTCGCGGGCTTCGCTCTCTCATAACGCAATCCGAATCGGAGACCCTTCATATGAAACGCCACCTCATCGCCGTCGCAACTGCATCCGTGGTCCTGGCCTTGTCCGGATGCGGATCCGCCGAACCCACATCCGACACCACGACAACCTCGACGAGCGCAGCCGCCGTCGATACCTCGGCCGCGCCTGCCGACGTGCAGTGGCAGAGCTGGCGGGGTGCCTCCCTGCCGACCTCGAGCACGGACGGTCCGCGTGAGGTGGCCGGCGACATCGCAACCGGCTACACCCCGACGCCTCAGGGCGCGGTATTGGCTGCAGCACAAGGAATCACCAGACTGCGACTGGCACCGGACAACTCCTGGCCCGACGTGGTCAATGCGGTCGCAGCACCCGGCGTCGGCCGCGACACCTACGCCGTCAACCGCGCACAGGTCTCCATCACCGATCCGGCACCGGAGGGAACCGAAGCACACCTCGAGGGCTTCGAGATCACCGACTTCACCGACACCCGGGCTGTGGTTCGACTGGCGGTCGAGCGCCCCGACGGTGCGCTCATGGCCACCACCCACACCCTGGTCTGGTCGGGAGAGGACTGGAAGCTATTGCTGCCTGCACCCGACGACATCCCCGAGCCCGAAACACTCACCGACACCGCCGGTTTCACCGAGCTCGCGGCGGCATCATGAGTACCGGAACCCCCGGAGCCGACAAGCCCACCAAAGAGCGCAACCCCGTACTGACCGGCGCAGCGATGCTCGTCGTGGCGATCATCGTGATCTGCGCCGTCGTCGCGGTCGTCCTTCGATTCAGCGGCGACTCCGACGACGAGTCGCCAGCTGCCCAGACGCCTCTACCGACGGTCACCGCGCCTCCCACCACCGGACCCACGGCCGTCCCGAACACCGACGGCGCGATGCAGGGGCTGGCAACCCCGACCGTCGACCGTCTCGGCCGCCGGGTCGACGTCCCGAAATGGCCCGGCGGGTGGGCACTGCCGCAGTCACCGGTCGACTACGGCCCCTACAACCCGGCCGTACCGGTGCCCGCTCCCGCGGGAGTGAGCTGGCAGAAGGTCAACGACGGAGCGATCGTCCCGTTCTCCACCTCGGACGGCCCGTCCACCGTGAAAGGCCTAACCGCCACCGGATTCGCCCACACTCCACAAGGGGCCGCCCTGGCGGCCGTGCAGATCGCACTGCGCCTGGGGTCGGCGAACAACGAGACCGCACGCGGGATCTACAACAACCAGACCATCATGACCGCGGCACAACGCAGCGAGCTGTACGCGCAGCTCGACGCCGAAGGCCCGTTCCATCGCGGTGCCACCGACGCTGCCCTGAGCTACCAGACCAAGTCCGACGCGTTCCGGATCCTCGACTACGCCCCCGATCTCGCCGTCATCGAAACCGCCAGTCCCGCACAGAAAGCGGACAACGGCACCGCCCAGTGGTTGACCACCAGATTGACGGCCACCTGGGTCGACGGCGACTGGAAGCTGACCTTCCCCGAGCAACTCGGTGACCTCTCCGGCACCGCGACCTCTCTGAGCGGGTGGACCCCATGGTGACGATGCGGCTACGCGCCGGACGAATCGTCCACGCTGTCCTCGCCGCGCTGGTCGTACTCATCGCCGCCGCGTCCCTGATAGGCGCGTTGGCTCAACCGGCATCCGCGCAGGAGACCACCAGCCCTGCGATTCCGGCCGCACCGCAGGGCTACGAACTCGTCGGCGCGGACGATCTGAAGGCGAACAACCTTCCCGCAGGATCGATCACCCTCGGCGGTCTCGGAGGTACGACACCCAAGCCGTTGCCCGCCGGGTACACGATGGTCCAACGCGAGCTGACCTGCATCACGGTTCCACTGGGCGGCGGACAATCGACGCAGACGTGCCCCACGGTGACCTACGCCGTCCCCGAAGGTGGCCCCACCGAAGCACCCCAGGCACCCGCATTGCCCGAAATCGGCAACGGCGCACCAGGAGAAGGAACGTTCGGGTTCGACCAACAATGCGAATCGATGACGCAGGACACCGGATCGTGGGCCAGCGTCTCGGGCGCACTGCGCAAGATCTTCGCCAACCCGTCGGAACAGGTCTGCAAGCTCGCCAACGTCGTCTCTCATCCCGGCGATGCGCTGCAGAAGATGTGGGACTCCGCGTTCGGTAAGAACGTCAAATCTCTCATCGCCGGCGTCGCCGACGGCTGGGGCACGATGATCAACTGGTGGTTCACCACACCCTCACCGGCATTGTCGGACGCGAACTACCTCACGGTCCTCCAGACGTACATGCTCCCCATTCAGGGTGCGGTACTGGTCATTTCGATCTTCGTCGCCTGCATCCGCGTCGCCCTGGCACAGTCCGGAAACGAGAACGCCGCGGCAATGGATCTCGTGCGTACCTTCGTCCGGACGATCACCTCGATGTCGCTGTTCGGTGTGGCCATCGGCCTGGCCATCCAGGTCTCGGACGGCATCAGCTTGTGGTTGCTCAGCGAATCGGGCGGCAACGACCTCGGCACCAAAGTCCAAGCGATGATGATCGACGACACCTCGACCTGGGGACCGGGCTGGGTTCTGCTGATCGCCCTGTTCGGAATGCTCGGCGCACTGGTCCAGGTCGTGCTGCTGGTGGTCCGCATGGCGTTCCTGATGGTCATCGTCGGTGTCCTGCCCGTCGCCGCCGCAGCATCGGGAACAGAGATGGGTTCGCAGTCCTACGAAAAGATGCGCAACTGGGCAATCGCGTTCATCCTCTTCAAGCCCGCGTCGGCCGCGATCATGGCCACCGCGTTCTGGGCCGCAGACCCCAGCTCCGACGTCACCAAGCTTCAAGGCCTGATTCTGCTCACCGTTGCGGCAGTGGCACTTCCGGCCCTGCTGCGGGTGCTGAACGTCTCGAGCGCCTCCTCCGGTAGCCCGATGGCATTGGCCGGCATGGCCGCAGGTGGAGCAGCCCTGGGCATGGCCGCCATGAGCGGCGGAACCAGCGCCGCCGTCATGGGCGCGGCCCGCGCAGCCAAATCGGCCGGGGGCGTGGTCACCCGCAGCCAGGGCGGCTACGGCGGCAAAGGGTCGGGGCGGTGCCCGGGTCGGGGTGTTGTTGCTTTGGAACGCGAGCGCAGGTAGTTGACGGCGATCGGGAGTATCGACAGGACGACGACCCCGATGAGAATGATCTCGATGTGGTTGCGCACGAACGGGATTCCGCCGAGTAGGTAGCCGAGCGTCGGTACGCCGGCACCCCAGACGATCCCTCCGATGATGTTGTAGACGAGGAACGTTCGGTATCTCATGCCCGACGCGCCGGCCATGACGGGTGCGAGTGTCCGGACGACGGGCACGAACCTTGCGAGTACGACAGTGCGGGCACCGTAGGTGTCGAAGAACGACTGCGCGCGGGCGAGCTGTGTGGGGCCGAGCCGTTTGGCACCGGGTCGATCGAAGACAGCAGGGCCGGCGGCGCGGCCGATCATGTAGCCACATTGATCGCCGAGTACGGCTGCAATCGGCGCGGACACCAGGATCACCCACAATGGAACGAACGGATCGACCTGCGCCACGAGCACTCCTGCGGTGAAGAGCAGAGAGTCGCCGGGGAGAAAGAACCCGATCAGCAGACCCGTCTCGACGAACAACGCGACGAGCAGCCCGATCAACCCGAATGTCGCGACGAGGGTGCTCGGGTCCAGGACGCCGCCGGTCAATCCCGACGTCACAGCGAGATCCTGTTCATCAGCAGGCGAGGTGGCGTCGCATCGGTGGCGCCGCCGCCGGTGTCGAGCCGGTGCAGTGCGTAGCCGCCGAGGGTGACTGCGCAGGCTGCGAGGAGCGCTCCGGCGAGAACGTCGGTGAGCCAGTGGACGCCGAGATACATCCGTGTGCACGCAACGGCAACGACGATCGCGACGGCGATTCCGAGGAACAGTGTCCGTACCGCCCTCGATCGCCGCGTGCCTGCGAGGAGGGCGAGCATCAGTGACAGGGCAGCGGTCCCGGTGACGTGACCCGACGGGAAGGAGAAATCGGTTTCGAGCATCAGCTGGATCGACTGCGGCGGCCGCTCGCGTCCGACGATCAGTTTCACGATGGTGCACAGCATCGATGCCGAGCCGACGGTCGCCAGCATCACCAGTGCCGGGCCGTAGCGTGTGGTTCTCCACACCAGAAGCACCGCGACCACGAGGCCCAACGCGGCGGTCTCGGCGGGGCCACCCGCTGTCGTGACGGCAAGGGCAAGATCATCGAGCGCGGGCGTTCGGTGATCGACGAACCAGGCCGCGACAGGCGCGTCGGCCTTGGTCAGCCATCCGTTGCTGTGCACTGCGACGGCGAGCACCACCACTGCGAACGCGAAACCGAGCGCGCCGAATATCGTCGCTCCGGCCCGGTCGGAGCGGATGCGGAGCATCGCCCCGGCAGCGAGGAGGCCAACTGCGATCACCAACCCGGCGATCTCGACGTCGGCGGTGGCGGCTTCGGTGAGCACTTCGGTGGCCGTTGCGTGAACGGCGGACATCGATGAGGAGAGGAGCACGAGCGTCAGTGTGCCGAGCAGCTCCTGAAGAACCGCTGAGAGCGGCTCGTCCGTGTCGGCGTGGGTCTGTTGTACTTGCCCGACATACACGGACGGAGCTGTCGATGCGGGTTCTGGTGGTCGAGGACGAAGTGCGCCTGGCGGAGATGGTCCGGCGTGGTCTGGTGGCCGACGGGTTCACCGTCGAGGTCGAGCACGACGGGGACAACGGGTTCCACAGTGCCGCGACGGGGGAGTTCGACGTTCTCGTTCTCGACATCATGCTGCCGGGCAGACATGGGTACGACATCGTGCGCGATCTCCGCGCGCAGGGTGTGTGGACGCCGATCCTGATGCTCTCGGCCAAGGACGGTGAATACGATCTGGCCGACGCGTTCGATCTCGGCGCGGACGACTATCTGGTCAAACCGTTTTCCTTCGTGGTCTTGGTTGCTCGCTTGCGCGCGCTGGTGAGACGGGGCGCTCCCGAACGCCCTTCCGTGCTCGCAGTCGACGATCTCGAGTTGGATCCCGCGCGTCACCGTGTCACCCGGGGCGGTACGGAACTGGCGCTGACCCCGCGTGAGTACAGCGTGCTCGAGTTCCTGATGCGGCGCAGCGGCGTCGTGGTCACCAAGTCCGAGATCGTCCGGTCGGTGTGGGACGTGAACTACGACGGGGACGAGAACATCGTCGAGGTCTACATCGGGTATCTCCGGAAGAAGGTCGATCAGCCCTTCGGGCGCAAGAGCATCGAGACGATCCGCGGGGTCGGGTATCGCCTGGCCGCCGGAGCGACCGACTGAGCACCTCGCCCTGCGGCACGTGAGTGGAACCTATCGTCACGTGCGACACCTACCGTCCCTCAACAGCTTTCGACGTAGGGCAGCCGATGGTGGGCGTCACTTCGCGTCCGAGATGCTCGCGGCGGTGAATGTGCTCGGCCCCGATGTCGTGGTGTCTGCTGCGGCCCACTGCTGAGTGGGCGTCGGTGTCGACAGCGTGAGATAGAAGAAATCGCGTTGATCCGGTGCCAGGTATCGGTCGGGACGGTTCTGGATGGTCGGCAAAATGGTTGTGGGCGTCAAGGTTCCAGTGCGGTCCGCTGCCCAGGAATTGAACTCGGTCAGGCCGCCGTGAATGTCGAGTTCCATCCCGGTCACCGCGCCGGCGGCCACGAGAGCCTGCGCCAGCGTAGCCAGATCGACCTTCGACGCAGCGACGTAGACGAGGTCGCCGTTCGCGGTGGTCCCCAGTGCGGAGCGTTCGGTGTACTGCAGCTGATTCTTCGCGCTACCCCACCTGCTGTCGTCGTTCGACTGCACCCCTGCCGCGATCGAACCGTGGTCGACGATCAACGGCAAATTCTGCCGCACGGACACGATGTGTGGGTCCACTACTGCGCCGCCCGTCCAGTCGAGGACGCTCAGATGGCCCGTATCGTCCACCACTGCCGAGGCTTCACCGTTCTTCAAGGCCTTGTCCGCCACGCCGTTCGAGAAATACCCGCCGGCAAGATCGTTCATCTTCCATCCGGAATTGAATGCAGCCACCAGATTCGGCACCTCGGCGGCGGGGACCGATGCGGCGGCGTTGTCGTCGCCGCGGGGTTGGCTCGTACCGTCGACGAGGTGCGCGATCGTGGCGGTACCGGAGACGATCGCCACCCCGGCCACGGCGCTGCGGTGGGCAGGGTCGGGCTGAAAGTGCGAAATGTAGGCAACAGGAGCTCCATCTGCTCCCACGCGCCCAGGTGTCCATGTCGGAGTCGGCGATCCGGCAACTGTCGGCAGGACGGGAAGGGCCGCCGAGGATGTCACTGTACCGCCGGGAATGGCTGTAGCCGAGGCGAATTGAGATGGATCGGGTGAGGTTTCCGGCGGCGGGCTCGCATAGCGCCAGTTCTCGTACGCGTTCAATGCAGGGCCGCCGCCGTGGTCGCGGATCCACGACGAGGTCTTGTCGTTCCAGCTCGCATATCCCGGGGTGAAATCAGTCGATCGGAGCTGTGCTCGGGCGGCGTCGGAAGGGTCGGTGCGAGCATGGGGTAGCTCCTGCCAGAAGTGATCCGAAGACCACTCGATCATGCGCGGACGACACTGAAGAAACGCTGAAACCTACTTGTGTGCAGCAGGGTTGAGATTCAGAGAGGGCAGCGCCCGTCGCTTGGAGCAGACGGGCGCTGCGGTGACGCGGCGGATCTACTGCCCCGGGGCGTCGGCGATATCACCGGGCTCGGGTAGGTCCACCGAACCGGGGGCATCGGGGGTATCTCCCGCTTCCGGCTTGTCGACGGAGCCCGGTGCGTCCGGGGTGTCTCCTGCTTCAGGAACGTCCACTGCGCCCGGTGCGTTTGGGGTGTCACCTGCCTCGGGTACATCGCCCGCACCGGGTGCATCCGGTGTGTCGCCCGCTTCGGGAGTGTCGACGACGCTGTCGTGCGAGGCCGCGGAGTGTCCGAGGGTGTGGGCTGCGGCGATGCCGCCGCCGATGGATGCTCCGGCCAGCACGACGGCGGAGACCGCAACGATCTTGTTCTTGACGTTCACGAGGTTCCTTCGGTTGTCGGATGCACGTGCCACTTGCGTGCGCTACAGCCCCGAATATGCTCGCCTGCTCCTGAAGAATCCCTGTGGAGAGCTGAGAGAGTTCGGCGCAGCGGCCCGAACGTCGGCTCCTACACCCCCGGGAATCGGTTCCGCAGGGAATCGAGCTGGCGATGGAGATCGTAGAGAATCCGGCGCTGTGTGCGCGCATCGTCGGCATACCAACGGCGCGACGAGGTTCGGCCGACCTCCCAAGCCGTCCGAGACATGTGCTCGGCGCGTTCGATCCGCGCCGAAATAAGATCGATCTCGGCCTGCAACATGGTGACGAACGCGCGCGCCTGCTCGTCGTCGGCGTTGCCGGTCACCGTCCACCGCAGCTGCGGTGGCCGCCAGGGTCAGGTTCGGTCATCTGCGGCGGCACACGTGGATCCTCGTCGCGGGTGTGGTCATGGTCGTGGATTCTGACAGAGCGTTCCTGAAGCGATGCTGAAGACGGCAACGACCTTCAGGCCGCCGGGTAGCAGACTCAGAGGCATGAGTGCCTTCGTCGATTTTCTGCGGCCACGATCGTGGACGGTGCGCGTGCGATCCGCCGTGGCCTCCACACTGGTGCTGGCCGTGTGCCTGATCGCGGCCGGTGGTGCATTGTTGGGTGTCCTGTACAGCTCCCTCGAGTCCTCTGCTCGCACCGCCGCCACCGCTCGAGCGGTGCAGGTCAGCGAACAACTGGAAACCGATCTACCGGGACAGATCGACGAGTCGCTGCTGGCCACGGACGGACAGATCGGAATCCTCCAGGTCATCGACGCGGCCGGGGCGGTGCAGGCATCCTCGATTGCAGACGGCGGCCCGCCGTTGTCCACTGTCGCGGTTGCGCCCACGGCCACACAGGACCTCGGGCGCATCGAACGGGACGAGACCGGCGACTTCTGGGTCACGGGTGTCGGTGCTGCGACGGCCGACGGGCCGGTGACAGTGCTGGTCGGTGCCGACCGCGAGCCGGTGGAAAAGGTGGTCACCACCGTCGCGGTCCTGCTCGCGATCGTCGGGCCGGTGGTGGTCGCGCTGGTCGCCTTGGCAACCTATCGACTCGTGGGGGCAGCGCTGAGCCCCGTCGAGCGGATCCGCACCCGCGTGGCCTCGATCTCGAACAGTGATCTGGGAGAACGCATCCCGGTCCCGGAGACCCGGGACGAGATCGCCCGCTTGGCGGTGACCATGAACGCGATGTTGGCTCGATTGAACGCCGGGCAACGAGCGCAGCAACGATTCGTCAGCGACGCCTCACACGAACTTCGAAGTCCGCTGTCGACGATCACTGCCGCTCTCGAACTCGCAGCGGCCAGGCCCGAGCTCATTGATGCGTCCCTGATCGATGAGTCGTTGCTGCCCGAAGCGCGTCGAATGCGACGGCTGATCGAAGATCTTCTCCTGCTCGCACGCTCGGACGAGATGCAGAGTCCGCACGGCGCGGTCGATGTCGATCTCGACGACGTGTTGTACGAGGAAGGAAAACGGATCGAAGCCGTGACAGACCTCGATGTCGGGACGTCGATCGTCCCCGTTCGAGTGACCGGTGACCAACCGGCGTTGGCGCGAATGGTGCGCAATGTCGTCGACAACGCCACTCGGCACGCACGAACCCGGGTGGAACTGTCCTGCAGCGAGTCGGCAGGGTCTGCGGTGATCGTCATCGACGACGACGGGCCGGGGATTTCCGAGGCCGAACGTGAGCGGGTGTTCGACCGGTTCGTCCGACTCGACGCCTCCCGCACCCGCGACGAGGGCGGTGCCGGATTGGGATTGGCGATCGTTGCCGGTACCGTCGCCGCACACGGTGGTTCGGTGACCGTCGATCGGTCCCCGCTCGGGGGAGCGCGCTTCCAGATCACCATCCCGATGACCTCACTCGACGCTTCCGACGATCTACATCCCTGATCGAGAACATAGGCCGCGTGCGGTCTCGAACCACGTGACGGCGCACACGGACACTGCCGACGACCGTGTTCTCGGTATGAACTGGGCGGGGCCAGATCACGCCCTGTGGTTGACGGTCACGTGAACGCCGCCATGACCGCCCTCCGCTGAGACACGATCGACGAGACACGATCGCCGCGACATACGTGCTGGGTCACGCCACATACTTGACCGGTGAGTTCTTCCTTGGCCGAGCCTGGTCTGCCGCTCGTGGTTCTCTGCTGCGTGATGGTGGCGCTCGCTGCGATCGTCTATCGGGTCTCGTCGATCGGGCGAATGATCACCGCTCCCGCTGCTGCTCTGCGCGGGTTCGTTCAATTGGCGGCGATTTCACTGATTCTCGCTGCGGCGCTGGCGCATCTGTGGTCGTCACTGCTGGTACTGGTGGTGATGTTCGGGGCTGCGGCGTTCACGTCGATTCGGCGGTCGGAGTCCGGTAGGTCCGGTATCTGGCTCGTGGTTCCCCTGGCGGCGGGCATCGGGATCGTGGTGCCGTTGTGCTTGCTCACCGGTGTCGTTCCAGCGCAGGGCATCTCGATTGTGCCGGTCGGCGGAATCATCCTGGGCGGGACGATGACCGCAACATCGCTGTCCGCGCGGCGTGCACTGGCGGCGTTGACCGACAGGCACGGCGAAGTGGAGGCGGCACTGAGTCTGGGAATGACCGAACGGGACGCGCGCGTGGAGGTGGTGCGGCCCACCGCGAACGACGCGCTGCTGCCGGGCCTGGATCAGACACGGACGGTGGGGCTGGTGACACTGCCGGGTGCGTTCGTGGGCGTCCTGTTGGCCAGTGGTTCGGCCCTGCAGGCGGGGGCCGTACAGATTCTGGTGCTCGCCGGGCTGCTGCTCGCGCAGACCGTCGCCGTCGCGCTGACCGTGGAACTCGTCGCGCGGGGATCGGTTCACCGGAGGCCGTGAACGGGTGGTTCGGCGAGGTCGGCGTACGCGGTGGGTGATCCTCAGCGGACCTTCAGCATCACGTGGGTACGGTCCCGGTTCATGAGCGATGTCACCGATTCCGAGCACCTGACGGTCCACCGCCGGGCGCTGAGCAAGGTCCCCGAAATCACGGTCTGGTTCTGGGTCGTGAAGATCCTGTGCACCACAGTGGGGGAGAGTGTCGCGGACTGGGTGAACATGACCCTCGGTGTCGGATTGACCGCGACGGCGGGATTGTTCACCGCGATTCTCGTTGTGGTGCTTGCGGTTCAGATCTGGCTGTCGAGGTACATACCGGCCGTGTACTGGCTGACGGTGGTGGTGCTCAGTGTCACGGGAACGCTGTACACCGACATCCTCACCGACAGTCGTGGTGTTCCGTTGGCGGTGAGTATGTCGGTGTTCGCCGCGTTGTTGGCGGTGGTGTTCGGGGTGTGGTTCGTACGGGAGCGGACTCTGTCGATCCACAGCATCGTCACCGTGCCCCGAGAGCTGTTCTACTGGCTGGCGATTCTCGTGACGTTCGCACTCGGTACCGCGGCGGGTGACTGGACGCTGAGCATCACCGGGTGGGGCCCGGGCACGTCGGTACTTCTGCCCGCCGGTCTGATCGTGGCGGTCGTCGCCGGTTGGCGGCTCGGCGCGAACGCGGTGTTGGCGTTCTGGTTGGCCTACATCCTCACCCGTCCGTTGGGCGCGAACTTAGGAGACTGGTTCGCCCAACCGAGAACCGAACACGGCCTCGGTCTCGGCACATTCGTCACCAGCGTCGTGTTCCTGGTCGCGATCCTGGCCACGGTGCTGTACCTGACGAAAACGAAACGAGACGTGATCGGGAATCACCGTGTCGAGCCCGAACCGGTCGCCACAGACTCACGCCGTGAGCGCACGATGCTGGTCTACTTCGCGGCAGTCGCGGTAGCGACTGCGGGACTCCTGTCGTGGGCGGCCGCGCAGCCACACACAGCGCCGGCCAGCGAGGCGGAGGGTTCCGGGGCTGCAATCGCCGATCTCGCACCTGGAGAGGCGATCGCACAGTTCCCGCCGCAGCAGGTCACCGAGCTCCGCTCGATCGTCGACGACACTGCCGGGGCCGTTCGGTCCGGTCATCAGGACGAGGCGAACACTGCTGCGAAGAATCTCGAAACCACCTGGGACGACGATCAACCCGTGTTGCAGCCGCTCGACGCTGCGGGGTGGACCGCTCTCGACTCGCGTATCGACATCGTGCTCACCGCGATCCGCTCCAACACCCCCGACTCCGCCGCGGAGACCGCTGCGCTGACGGACCTCGCAGCCGCCCTGCAGTGACGCAGCCACGCGTTGCGGTGCACCCGAGTGCTGTGCCGGCCGGCGATCGTGAGCTGGACCGACCACAGCGCTGGGCAGCCGCGGCCAGCTCAGCCGTACGGGCCACGCCGCGGCGCATGAACGAGGCGGTGGCGTTCGTACGTGAGACCGTGCTGTGTGCGCCGGCGACTGCAGTGTTCGTGGCCGGGATGTGGGTGGCAGGGGTTTCCACCGGGAGTGTGGGGCACGGTCCTGGGCGGTCGGTGCTGACTCAGGTCGGTGTCGGGAGCGAGTCCTTGCAGCAGGGCCGGGTGTGGACCCTGCTCTCGGCTGGTCTCTGGGCACCGAGCCTGACCGGGTATCTACTCGCGACGGTCTTGGCGCTGTGTGTGGCTGTGCCCCTCGAGAGACGGCTGGGCACACGCAGCTGGGTCGCGGCCGCAGTGCTGACACAGCTGGGCGGCACCGCATCTGGAGTGCTGTTCACCTCGGTGACCGAACATATCGGTCTGCGGTGGGCATCTGCTCTGCACAGCGGTGCCGCGGTGGGCCCGACCACCTGGATCGTGGGGGTCGTCATGGCGTCCACGGTCTCGATGAGCACCTTGTGGCGATGGCGGGTGCGGGTGGTGATGGTGACCTTGTTGATCACCCTGGTTCTGTTCGGTGGACACCTGCAGGACGTCATCCGGCTCATGGCCGCGTCGACCGGGTTGCTTCTGGGACCTCTTCTGCTCGGCCGGGCTCCGCGGCGGCAACCGGTGGCAGGTACCCAACGCGAGGGCCGGTTGCTGGTTGCACTCGTGGTGGCGGCCAGTGCGATCGGTCCCATCCTCGCGGCACTGTCTCCCAATGCAATCGGCCCGTTCGCCGGCTTGAAAGATGTGTTCGGTGGATCCGAGGCCACGGTCGGTGACGTCCGGGCACTGTGCTCGGCGGGAGGGGATCCGCGGGAATGCCGGGAAGGTCTCGCTGCGATCCGGCTTTCCGGGTTCGGTCCCACAATGCTGGCGATCATGCCGACCGTATTCGTGTTGGCGGTGGCGGACGGTCTGCGGCGTGGTCGGCGCGGAGCCTGGTGGACGGCAGTGACCGCCCAAGGCATCCTGATCGGTTTCGCCGTTCTGAACATGGTGTTGCGCTACATCGACAGTGTCACACCGGGTTCGGTGTTCTACGGCCTGGACGAGACTTCGCAGATCGCTAGGTCTGCCATACCGGTAGCGACCCCGATCCTGATCTTGGCACTGCTGCTGTGGTCTCGAGAGTTGTTCGACGCGGCGGCGCCGCCTGGAACGTATCGGCGGTTCGGCTACGCGGCCGCGACAACTGTGGGGACACTGTTCGCGGTCTTCGTCGTCGGTGGTCTGCTCGCAGGAGCGGGGTTCGATCCGGTGGCTACACCGACCGCGCTCATCGCCGAATTTCCCAACCGGCTGATCCCGCCGGTGGACCTGACCTGGCTCGACCCGCGTCTGCTGCCCACGAACGCGTCGGCAACGCTGCTGTTCGAGTGGACAGGTGTGGTGTTCTGGACGGTTCTGACCGTGGCCATGTTCAGAACGTTCCTCAAACCTGCCTCCACGGTCGGAACCGGTGATGTCGTGCGCGCCCGCGACGTTCTGCGGTCCTGCGGCGGCGAATCGTTGTCGTGGATGACCACATGGCAGGGAAATCAGTACTGGTTCGACGAGGCAGGAACAGCCTTCATCGCCTACCGAGTGATCGGCCGCGTCGCGATCACCACCGGAAGCCCGGTGTGCCCGCCCGGCACCGTGCACGAGACGGTCGTGCGATTCGCAGATTTCTGTGTCGACAACGGATGGACACCCTGCCTGTATTCGGTCTCGGCCGAGGTTCGGTCGGTCACCGACTCGCTGGGGTGGTCGAGTGTGCAGGTCGCCCAGGAAGCGGTGCTGACCCTGTCGAACCTGGCGTTCACCGGGAAGAAGTTCCAGGATGTGCGTACTGCGATCAATCGGGCGGGCAAGGCCGGTGTGCACGCAGAATGGCTCTCTTACCCTGACGCGCCCTTCGTGATCACCGATCAGATCGCTGCCATCTCCGAAGAATGGGTATCCGACAAGGGCATGCCCGAGATGGGGTTCACCCTCGGTGGACTCGACGAGCTCGACGACCGAGACGTTCGATGCCTCATCGCTGTGGACGAGCACCGGACCGTGCACGCGATCACCTCGTGGATGCCTGTGTACCGGGACGGATCGGTGGTGGGGTGGACGATGGACTTCATGCGCCGACGACCAGACGGGTTTCGGCCGGCCATCGAATTCTTGATCGCCTCCGCAGCGGTGATGGCCAAAGAGGAGGGTGCGCAGTTCCTCAGCCTGTCCGGTGCCCCGTTGGCCAAAGCTTCGACGCCCACTGCAGTTTCAACACCGACTGCGGCCGAACGATCGACCGATGGAGTCATGGACCGAGGGCTCGACCTGCTCGGTCGAACTCTCGAACCGGTGTACGGATTTCGATCGCTGCTCGCGTTCAAATCGAAGTTCCAACCCGAATACAGGCCCATGTACATGGCGTACCCCGATCCCGCGGCCTTGCCCAGCATCGGCACCGCGATCACCAAAGCGTATCTACCGGACCTGTCCCCAAGGCAAAGCCTGCGACTGATCACCACGTTGGTACAACGCTCCTGAACCGAATCGGCAAACGCACCTGCACGACTCGGACTGCGCAAACGGGGGCGCGCCTGTTCTGCCGGCCCAGAGTGGTGCGCCCAGAAGGTCACACACCCAATCGCGCCCACAGGCTGCGGGATACCCATTTTGGCTGAACAGCGAAACCGCTTCGTGATCGCACAGCGTCCGGAGACAACGGTCGTCGACACGCCGAACTTGCAACGATGCTGCAGCGGTTCGTTCACGACCGAGGTCGCTCACGTTGTGCCACAGCGAGGGGAGCCGCCGCGATCAGCACGGCCAGAACCGCATAGCCCACGGTGAGAGTGGCCACGGCGGCTGCACCGGCCACCAGCAGTGGTCCGCCGGCGTCGCCGAGTTCACGGCCCAGTTCGGCCGCGCCCATCGTCTGCCCCAGCCGCTCCTCGGGCGTCGAGGCCGCCAACGCAGCGAACGCCAGCGGGGTGATCAGTCCCGTGCCGATTCCGACCGCAACGGCAGCAAGCAACACTCCCACCAGTCCCGGCAACATCGCACATCCAAGTCCCGCCGCAGTGATCAGCAGCCCAGCGCGGATCCCCGTACGAGTGTGCAGCCGCCCCGCATCCAACGCCCGACCTGCACGCGGTTGAGTCAGCGCCGCGCAGGCGGCGAGCAGTGACACCGCAGCACCGGTGACGACCGGTCCGAGACCGGCAGCAGCCCCGGACACAGGTAGAAATCCCACACCCACCGACAAGGCGGCGGTAGCGGCGGCTAGCGCAGCGGTCGGACGAAGAAACGCACCGTCCGAGAGACGACGCGCCAGGTCGACCACGGTCTGCCTTGCACGCGGAAGCGGCGGAATCGATGGGACCGCCAATGCTCCCCACACCGCCACCGAGACCGCGAGGACCGCCATGACCGCGAACAGCAGCGACAGTCCTCCGAACCATACGATGGCCCCTCCCAGTAGCGGACCCAGGGTGTAGCCGATGCTTTTGTAGAACCCGTACGTGCCGAATGCTCTGCCCTGCTTGCTCTTCGGATTCATCCGGGCGACCAGGGAGCTCGCGGCCGGTGAGAACGCCGACGCACCTGCACCTTGGCCCAGGCGTGCGAGCCACAGCCAGCTCGGGTCGTCGACAACCACGAACACTGCGGACGCTGCCGCGAAAGCGATCAGTCCGCCGATCAAAACCGGACGGGCCCCAATCCGGTCCGCAAGAGAACCGAACACGGGCTTCAACACCACCTCGGCACCGTCGTACAGTGCCAACAGAAGACCGAGATACAGCAGCGAAGCAGGCAGATTCCCAGTCTCCGAGAACAGGTTTGCGGCGATACCGTGGGCACCGAACGCAGTTGTGAAGCCTGCCGCGTAGAGCGGCCACATCTGTGCCCGAGGCGGTACTCCCGTAGCCGGCGTGGTCATCACAGGACGTCCCCGACTGATCCGTCAGGGACGTGCAGCGCAGAGAAAACCCGTTCGGTGTAGTCAGCGAACCGCGCGGTGCAGCGCTGTAGCCGCCGCTCGGCCTCGGGGGCGCTCGGTGACCCGAACACATCCCGGGCCGTGATGTCTCGGTGCCAACGCCTGAGTCGGTCGAGGCTTTGTTCTTCCTCCTCAAGCTCGGCCAAGGTGAACTTGGCGTTGCTGATTTCCTTGTCCAGCTCGAGCTCGTACTTGCCACTGTCGGCGACGAATTCCGTCCACTCGTCCTCCCGTGCGGAAGTGAACATTGCCTGGAACCGATACGAATCAGCGGCGGTGACACCAGAGGCATGGAGTGAAACCACCTCGCCGCCAGCCCGGTCTGACAGTTCCAACGCCCGTGCGATTCCAGCAGCGAACACCGGTACGTCCGGTGCAGCCCACACACCCTGGCCTACCGACAACGCGCCCGCCTTGCTCAACTCCCGCCAGACAGCCACTCGATGCCGTGACGGATCCGACGGCAGTTTTATCAACAACACGACCCACCGTGTCGGTGGTGCTTCATCAGTCACAGTGAAGAATGTAACAGGCGTTACATCGCATACCTGTCGCTCGGATATAGTGACGATCAGCTCGGAAGTTGGCCCATCCAGTCGATTTCTGGTGCTAAGTGTTGACGACCGCGCGAGCTACCTCTTGCGCGTCAGGGTTGGAACCACACGCTCAACAGAAGCACCTCCATCTCGGAACGTCCGAAAAGGCGATGTGCAGTCCACTTCTGAACAAGTGCAGTCGTCTTCTGAAACTGACAGAATGACGTCGCGCTTCGACCGGCTGAGAAGTCCATTAGAAGGTCCATTGGATTATTCCGGCTTAACGTAGTCTCTACTGGACAGATCGAGTCCAGCAGGGCAGGAGGGGCATGAAAATCGGATACGCGCGGTGCAGTACCGCCCGGCAGGACACCGCGGTCCAGATCGGGTTGCTCGGCAAGATCGGCGTCGACCGCGATCATGTCTACGTCGACAACGGAGTCAGCGGCCGACAAAGCAAACGACCCGGGCTCGAGAATGCCATCAACGCCAGCCGCGAGGGAGACGAATTCTGTGTCACCAAACTCGATCGGCTCTCCCGATCGGCTGGCGACCTGCACGAAACTGTCGGTCGGCTGGCTGCACGCGGGGTGGCACTGTCGATCGACGGGAAGATCTACGACCCGGCAGACCCGATGGGCAAGATGTTCATCGGAATGCTCGGTCTCATGGCCGAATTCGAATCCGATCTCATCCGAGCACGCACCCGCGACGCCATCGCAGCGGCTGCAGCCGCCGGCAAGATGAAAGGCCGCCCGCACACCCTCACACCAGAGGAACGAGCCTACCTACTTCAGGTCTACGAAACGCGGCAGTTCAAACTCGAAACGCTGTGCAAGAACACAGGTTTGAAACGGTCCGCACTGTATAGCAACCTCGCTCTAGCCCGTGCCGAACGTGAGGCAACCGCCTAGGCGTATCGTCCGAGAAATCGCTGCTGGCCGGCCTCTAGCCCCGATTGTCGAGCGATGGGTAATCGACGTGCCACGTCTGATCTCGTAGACGCAGCGGCAACAGCCACCGGTGCTTGTGGTCTCGGACGACGATCTCACCGAGTTCCCCGAGAATGTATTCAGCCGAGAACAGCGCACCGAACGGAACGAGCTCGACAAGCAATATTCCGTGTCCGTCACGCGCCCAACCCATTCCGTCCACGACGGACGTTGTGTACGAAGACAGCGGCGGTGCGCTGTAGTCGTGAGGACGGCGGCGCGCAGCGTCGGCGAAGAAGGTATCATGACTACCCGCGTCATTGCCGAGCCCCCGCCAGAGCAGGATATGACTGCCACGCAGCGGAAGTTGCGCAAGTTCGTGGTGCATGTACGCCGGTAGTGCGCAGGCGAGCGCATGTGCGACGCGCCGGTCGAGAAGGCCGCCTTCGATCGTGTGCTGGTTGTAGGCACTGCTCGGGTCGACCGCGCGGTGCAGTAGCCGAGGCCAGGTGTTTTTCGTATTGCCGTCCCATTCGAGGGACAAGCGACAGATGCGTGGTCCGACAACATCTCCGAAGATGTTCCGGCACAATGATGCGTTGGGCCAGCGATCGGTTCGTGAGATTACGGCCGAGTCGGACGAGGTGAGGCTGAACAACTCCGGATCGACGATGTCGAGCTGGTAGCGGAGACCGATCAGCCGTGCCTCGAAGCTCGTATGGTCAAGATATTTCCGGAACACCGATGCGTTGCGGGAAGCGTGAGGGGCAATCCTGAGCCAAGCGGAAAGGTAGCGGAGCTTCTGTCGCGCGGTCAGGTACGGCGTCGAGATAATCGCCGCGCGAACATCTTTGAACTCCGGTGCTGCTGGTCGGACGAAACTCCGATTCGATCGCCTCGAATATGAGGGCGGCAACGGATCAGCTCACCAGGGCATCGGCAGCGCCGTGAACGATCCCCACGTACGCCTCCACCTGCGCGATTGCTTCGTCAAGCTGCTCAACCCACCCCGCATTGTCACCGGCCACAATGCGGGGGCCGCGAACAGCACTCCTCGTGATCTCGTACGGAAGCGTCCCGCCGCCCCGCGAGTACCACACATGAAACTCGCCACCAGCTTCCCAGCCGCCATCGGCATCCAAGATCACCGCGCGGTCGTTCAGTGCATTGACCCACTCCACAGGCCCAATACCCCGAGAGTCATACCCCCGAATCGGGCTAACCCGACGGTCGCCGCCGAGCCCAAAGTGATACCGCTCCTCCTCTGTCACCCCAGAGGGAAACGGGTCCAACCAGTAATCATCGCGCGTCGGAAGCTGATAGTGGCGAACCCAACCATCGGACAAAGGTATCGATGTCAACTCGCAAACTCCTGCTGATCGATTTCACGCACGGGGCACTTTTGTGATCACCGTAGTCCACCTACACGCACCGCGCAATATCAAAGGAGCTCCAAATCGGTTGCGCCAGAATGATAATAGAGCAGAGAATGCAATAGACGCTCACGCTTCACAGCCTCCGCGACGGCCGGGCAGCGGACAGTGCCGATTGGTCTCAAGGACTAACCGTCGTGCTACCGCGACACCGAGCGCGGCCGATCTCCGTCGCTCCCGCACAATCACCTCACGAGCTCCACGAGCGGGAGGTGGCCCCTTCACCGGCGTCGACCAGCGGTCTAGCATTCCCGCCTGCCGGCGGGGCCGGCCACCCTGCGGGCGTCCACCGAATCGAACTCCGCTGCGCTCCGCACCGTGAAAAGACATCGAATTTCTTTCTCGTACATCTGGCTCCCGGCGATACTGCATCACCCGTGCCCGCCGCCTCAACCCCTCGCTCCGCTGCGCTACGGCCGAAGGCTCCGAACACTTTTCGTCCCGCACTCGCTGCGCTCCCACGAAAACTGCCCGGCCGCGGCGTTGCCCCGTCGTGCCCGTGCGCTGCTGTCTCTCCTCACGCCAGATGACGGCGAAAAGAAATTGGCAGAGCAAGGCCGGGGGACCGGTCGAGACGTCGAGGAGCCGGACATGCACCAACCCACGATCACCGCCGCAGACAAAACTGCCGCCGAGCACACAGCCCGTACACCTGGGATCGTCACCCATACAACGGCATTCATCTCAGGTCCACAGACCGCGAAAATCAGCGTTCACGCCGCAGGCACCGACGAAGCGCAGATGGTCGTCGCCTTCGGCCACGTCATGATGACCTTCCGCACCGCAGCCGCCGTATCCGGAGTCATCACCGCCTTTGCCCACGTCCGCGCCGTCCTCACCGGCGTCGACGCCCGCACCGCACTACCGACACAATCCGGCGACGACTTCGCCCTACCCGCTCTGTCGATCGTCTGGCTCGCCAAGCCCGAAGCAACCACCATCGCCCGAAACGCCTACTCGGCCGAACAGCGCCGCACCCTGCACTGGGTCGACCTCCGTATGGGCCCGATCACCTGGCGCATCACCGACCGCATCGGCTACGACACCCTCATGAGCGAACTGCGCACCGTCCACCGCGCCGCCGTCGGCGTTTTCCGTGACGGAGGAAAGTTCCGCCGTGACCCCACCGTCGTCCCCGATGCCTTCGAGCAGACCTGACCCGCAGCACCAGCAGATCCCCGACCCCGCCCGGGGCCGGGGATCTTGTTCGTCCACAGGCCTTCGGTGATCCACAGGCAGCGACGAAACGGCGACGTCGCGCCCCTCGCCAGGGCTCGGTGCGCGACGCTGTCAGCCAGCAGCCACTCACCTTCACGCCGACACAAGGACGACCGCACATGATCACCTGGACCGTCACCACCCGACCCGACAACCACCCCGAGATCATCACCGCATCCGGAGCCGAACCGAGCCGAGATGCCGCCAAACGCGCCGCAGCCGACGCCATCCGCACTGCCCTGCTCGACGCCGCCACCCTCGTCTCCGACAACGGAACCCCACCGTCCTACCTCGCCACCATCGACGGCGACAACGTTCTCATCGCCACACTCGGAGACTGCCGCCCCGCCAACTACGAAGGCATCCTCGACGCACTCGAACAGTTCGACGGAACAGCACCACCGAACCTGCTCCACCTCTGATACGAGCGTGGTTGTGTTGCGCCGCAACTGAATCTGTCGGTACCCGGTGGCACGATCATCCGTATGCGAATCCGAACCATCGACGGCCCACCACTGGATGCCGAAATCGCCGAGATGACCGCCCGCGCACTCGCTCTGACACAGGTACACCACCGCACCGGACGATCCACCAGCGGAAACAACGCCGCAACAGACCGTCCGGATGCACTCACCAGCGCAGCCGAGTAAGACGGGACGCCTCCCCGATCCGCATTTCGGGACGCCAGGCTGATGGCCGACAGATGATGAGAGCACGAGCAGCCAGCTCACATATTGGCTGGTCAGACGGCTCGATCCTTGAGTCACGTAGAGCAGCGCAATCCGCTACGGTCACATCGTGAGCAGCTCCGAGTCGGTCCCCGCCCCAAGCGACGACTTCGACCCAGCCGTCGCCGCCGCCACGCCCGCGAACCCAACCGCCGCGTCGATCCGTCGACGGGCCGAATTGTAGATAGAGCGGCACAAGATATCCCTCGGGGGCTGCTTCGCTATCGGTTTCGCCGGCGGTTTCGCTGGACCGACCGCTTGGGACTGGTACCTACGCCAAGACATCACACCCGGCCACGGAACCATCATCGGCGGCTTCTTCGTCGTCACCGCCGCTGCCATCGCCTACACCGGAACACACCTCACCCGAACCAGCACCGAGCGCATCGCAGACCAAAAGAACACTCTCGATACCCTCCACGCCGCACGGACCCACGACCTCGCGGACGTTCAAGAGCTACGACGTCGATTCGTCAGTACAACAGCCCAATTCGCCGACCCGTCACCCGAAGTCAGGCTCGCCGGCGTCTACGCCCTCGAAGCCCTCACCGACGACTGGATCGACCGAGGCAAACACGCCGACGCCCAAACATGCATCAACTACCTCTGTGGCTACCTCACCCGCCCCTACACACCACCCACCGAACACCCCCACCTGCGCCAAACCGTGGTCACCCCCGACGCAGCCACCACCATCGAACGCACCTACCACCACCCCCACGACGACCTCACCGTCCGACGAGCCATCACCCGCATCATCGCCACCCACCTCAAACCCGACCACCACCACAACTGGAGCAACTTCAACTACGACCTCACTGGCGCGCACTTTCACAACGCGGACTTCACCGGCGCGCACTTCCGCGGCATCACCGACTTCAGCGGTGCCCACTTCCACGGTGAACGGACGTCGTTCGCCGAGGCGCAGTTCCATGGTGGTTGGACGTCGTTCGCCGACGCGCAGTTTCGCAGTAAGGAGTGGACGGGGTTCCGCGACGCGCAGTTTCGCAGTAAGGAGTGGACGTCGTTCGCTCGGGCGGAGTTCCACGGTGAGCGGACGTCGTTCGACAACGCGCAGTTTCGCAGTAAGGAGTGGACGGGGTTCAACCAGGCGCAGTTCCACGGTGAGCGGACATCGTTCATGGAAGCGCAGTTCCACGGTGGGCGGACGTCGTTCGGCTTTGCGGAGTTCCACGGTGAGCGGACCTCGTTCGCCGAGGCGCAGTTCCGCAGTAAGGAGTGGACGGGGTTCGTCGGGGCGGAGTTCCACAGTGAGGAGTGGACGTTGTTCGCTCGGGCGGAGTTTCACAGCGAGGAGACGTTGTTCGACTCGCCGGGGGCGTGGAACAACGTCTACTTCGACTGGGACCCCGACCCCGAAGACCCAGAGGCTGTCAAAGGCACCAAACCGGACAACGTCACACCACACAACTGGCCACCCACCGTCGTGGAGCCAGTGCCCTAGCGCTACCGCGACCCGCTGGGCGTGGCCGGTCTCCGCCGCTCCCGCACAATCACCTTTACGCGCTCCACGGCCGGGAGGTGGCCACCCCGCCGGCGTCGACGAGCGGTCGTGCATTCCGCCTGACGGCGGTGCCGGCCACCCTGCGGGCGTCCCCCGAATTGAACTCCGCTGCGCTCCGCACTCACAAGAGCGAAGGACGTTTTTTCACTCGGTTCTGGCTACCGGCGAGCATTCATCACCCGTGACCTCCGCATCAACCGCCGGCGTCCGCTGCGCTCCCGGCCCAAGGGCTCCGAAAACTTTTCAAAACGCCTTCGGCTGAAAACTTTTCGGACCGACCCTTGACGCTCCGGCCCCGTGCGCTGACTTCTCTCCTCACGCCAGAAACGGCGAAAAAACGTGGCAGGGCAACAAGGTCCGGCCACCAGTTGAGAAGGGAAGTACGCGACATGCACGACACCATCACAGGACCGAGGACGGTGGGACTGCACACCGCCATCATGGCCGCGATCGGTCAGGTACCGGGACAGGTCAAGACTCACGCACTCGCGCAGGTCACCGCCTACACCGAGCAGGTCAACCGGGCCGCTGCGGACGCGAACTCGACCACCGTCGACGCGCACCTCGAGCGGGCCGCGTTCTGGGCGTGCACCGCACGCGAACGCGGAGCCAGCGAGGCCGAGATCCACGCCGCACGGCTCGCAGGCCACCACCACGTGGCCACCGCCCAGCAGTAAACCCCCAGGGCCACACCGGCCCCGGAAACGAAGAAACACCGGACAGTTCCTACCTGCCCGGTGTCTCCAACCGAAGAATCTACCAGGGAGAGACACCGCCATGACCGCAAGCATCGAAACCACCACCGCCGCAACCGAAGCCCCCACGACTGGCACCACGCCGGTCGTGGGGGCGGGCGAGGAGTACGCCCGCCTGCACCCCACTGCCCTCGAGGTCGGACCGAACGTCCGCGACGAGGTCGACACCGAGTCGGCCAAGTTCCGCGCGGTCGTCGCCTCCATCATCGAGCTCGGTGTCCTGGTGCCGATCCTCGCGCGCCGCGACGGTGACCTGGTCGTCGTCATCGATGGACAGGTTCGTACCCTCGCCGCGATCGAAGCCGGTGTCGAGAGCGTGCCGGTACTGATCCGGACCGCCGCGAGCAAGGCCAAGGATCGAGAAATCGAACGTCTCACCAAGCAGGTGAACACCAACGACTGCCGCATCGCGCTCACCGACGGCCAACGCGCCAAGGCCGTGACCGACATGCTCGATCTCGGTGTCTCTGTCACCAAGATCGCCAAGGCGTTGCACTACGACAATCGGGAGACCGCGAAAACCGCAGGTACAGCGGGCCGCTCGCAGACCGCCCGCGCGGCCCTCGACGCCGGGCAGCTCACCCTCGACCAGGCCGCGATCGTCGCGGAGTTCGACGCCGAAGGCGACGCCGCCGCCGTCGAGAAGCTCCTGGGAGCGCGGTACGACTTCCGGTGGACCGCGCAGCGATTGCTCAACGACCGCGCCGAGCGCAAAGCCCGCGCCGAGGCAGGCATCCCCTACGCCGAACGAGGGTTCACCCTCCTCGAGGAAGAACCGGCCTACGGCGACCCGTACCTGCGCGCAGACGATCTGGTGACCGCCGACGGTGGCCCAGTGACCGACGCCGTGATCGACGGCGCAGCGGGGCACTGGGCGGTGTGGCTGTCGAAGGAAGAGCGATACACCCTCACCGACACAGGCGAAATTATCGAAGAGGACAGCATCGACTGGGACACCGAGGACGACCTGTCAGCAGAGCCCGAGGCCGGACTGCACCACCACAAGGACATCGGAACCGTCGAGGTCTGGGTGCCGGAATACTTCACCGCAGACCCCGACGACGCTGGTGTGAAGCCAGGGCCGATCCTCGCGGCCGCGTTGGCCGCACCCGCCGGTGACGTTGACCCCGCCGACGCCGAGGCAGTCGCCCAGGCGGCCGAGCAGAAGCGACTCGCCGCCGAGGCGGCAGCGAAGGAAGCCGAGAGGGCCGTGCGGCGGCGCACCAAGGCGCTGAACGTCGCGTCACTCGCTGCGACCGTGGTCCGCAAGGAGTTCCTGTCGAGGTTCCTCACCGGCAAGACCCTGCCGAAGGGTGCCGCGAAGTGGATCACCGACACCCTCGTCGAAGAGCCTGGACTGCTTACCCAGAACAAGGCGTCGCAGTACCTCGCGGAGCTGCTCGGAGTCACGGTGGCCGAGCCAACGACCATCGTGTACGGCGATTGGAAAGAGCGGGCCGCGCGTGATGCGCTGGCACAGGTGATCGACAAGGCCAACGACACCCGCGCGCAGGTCATCCTGCTCGCCCAGATCCTCGCCGCCTACGAAGCTCGTATGAGCGGGACCGGCAAGGACTGGTGGAAGCGCAGCGGCTACGGCAACCAGGACAACTACCTGGACCTGCTGGTCGAGCACGGCTACGACCTGAGCCCGGTCGAGCAGGTCGCAGCCGGAACGCTCACCCCAGAGCAGGGCTACGACGCACTGACCGCCCCCAGCGAGGAGAGCATCACCGATTAGGAACCGAAACCGGTGGCGGGTACCTCTACGGTGCCCGCCACCGGCGGCTCGGCGTCCCCGGCCCGGGTCGAGGGGGCTGCCGCCGCCCTCGAGCTCCCCCGCTCGGCGCACCACCACCGGCACCCGCTCACGTCGCCGCAGGCGACTCACCGAAATCAGTGAGCGGCGTTGTACGCCTCTTCCACATCGGCCGGAATCCGGCCACGCTCGCTGATCTCGTAACCCTGGTCGAACGCCCACTGCCGAATCGCCCGCGTCTGCGCCGGATCACGCTTGACCGATCCGCCGGCCGCTGTCGCGGTCGACGCAGCAGTGGGGGAGGGCTTACGCTTACGCCCACCGACCCGCGTCGCGTACCCGACGTAGTAGTCGAGCTTTTTGTGAAACTCGTTCGCGTTCTTTGCTTTCAGGTCGATCGAGTACTCGACGCCGTTGATCGTGAATTCGATCGTTTCGCCGGACTCGTCGTCGATGACCGACCCGTCGATATCGTCCACCAATTGGGTTGTCACTCGTTTGGCCACAGCCGGAAAACCTTTCATCGACACATTCGCTATGCGCAACCGCATTCGTCATCAAGAGAGTAACCAGCGCCGATATCCGCATTCTTCATCGACACGGTAATTCGAGCCGCAATCGAGCCGAATTCCATTTCCGGCAGTCGTTCTCACAGACACTGAGAAAGCAATACAGCTCTCGCATCGCAAGAGGATTGCGGTAGCCGCAGCCGTTGCAGTGCAACAGCATTCGGACGCGTGACCGCGTCCGCACGCCCCCTTCGGGGCCGCCCCATATGGGTCACCATTTTGGTCGTACGAGTCGTCCCAGCCTGACATGCCGGGGGCCCGTCCAATCAACCCACGGTCGCAAGCTCCCTCTTCGGGGTTGACAGTCCACCCTCAGCCTGTCAGTCCAGGACGTCTCATCCGAACCTTTGGAAGGTGTCCAGTCATGTACAACAACAGCGAACTGCTCAACGATCACCAGATCATCACCGATCTCATCGGCACAGCCGCTCAGCTCCCCGCCGAAGATCCGCGCGCGGCCCGGTGGGCCACCGAAGCGCTCGCGCTCGCCAGCGCAGCAGAGCTGCCCATCCTCATCGAGGAGGCCGAAGGAGTGCTCGGACGCATCGAGCACGACACCACCTGCCGGTGGTGCGCCGGGCAGCCGGGCGCAGCCATCCCGGTCGGGTCCTTCTGGTGCACTAACTGAGCTAGGCCCCCCCACAGCCGGGGTCCCGGTCCCATCACGGGGCCGGGACCCCTTTTTGTCTCCCAACCCGTTACGGCAACGTAATGAAATGAAACGTAATGATATGAAATGAAATGGTAGAGTTGAGTCATGACCGCAGCCGAGCCGCCCCGCAAGCCAGGCCGACCCCGCATTCACGCCAGCGCGTCCGACCGGGTGCGGGCACACCGGGCCAGGGCAGCGGAGAAGGCCGGCAAGGTCGGCGCAGTTGCCGGCGTCGACGAGGCCGACACCGCGACCCCCGAGCTGGCCGTCGCATCGCTCGCCGCCGTCCTCCCGGCGCTGGCCACGCAGGCCGAGCAGTTCACGGCCCTGGTCCAGCGAGTCGAATCCGCGATCGGGACCGTCTCGGACCCCAAAGCCCTCGACCAACGACTGGAGCTGATGCGCGCCGAAACCGCACGCACCGTCTCGGCCGCCGAGGAGCGCGCCGCCGCCGCCGAAGCGGCAGCGCACGCCGCGACCGTGCGCGCCGACGCCCTCGACGCCGAGAATGACGAACTACGCCGCGACGCGGCCGAGGCATGGGAGCGGACCGAGGAAGCAGAAGACGCCGCCGAGCTGGCCCGCGCCCAGGTCGAGGATCAGAAGGCGGCGCACCGCGCCGAACTCGACGAGCTCGACGCACGCCAACGCGCCGAGATCGGCGCCCTGCAGGACACCCACGACTCCATAGTGGCATCGCTCAACACCAGCCACCGCGAAGCGATCGACCGCTACGACGAGAAGGACCGCCGTCTCGAGGCCGAGCTAGTCGAGCTACGTGCCGAGGCAAAGACCCTGCGCACCGATCTCGCCGCCGAACGCAGCGCCCACCAGGACGACAACCGCAGCAACGCGGCAACGCTCGCCCAGCAGCGCACCGACGCCACCAAACGCGAAGCCGAGCTGCGCCGCGACTACACCGAACGCATCGACGAGCAGAAGACGATCGCCGCTGACCTGCGCGAGGAGATCTCGCTGCACCGAGCCGAACTCGATCGACTCCGCGGCCTCGAGGAAGACCGCCGACACAACTGAAAAGCCGCGGCTGTCAGGGCGGTGATGCGGGGGAGTAGACGTTCACTGCACTACCTCGACGCCTCCGGCGTCGCCCCATGTGGGTCACCAAGGGGGTCGTACGAGTCGCCCGAGTCTGACATGCCGGGGACCCCGTCCAGTCAAACCACGGTCGCAAGCTCCCAAGACGTGGTTTGACAGTCCACCCTCGTCATGTCCGATCGCTGCGTCTCATCCGAACCTCGAAAGGACCGTCGCCATGTATCCAGATCGCCTCTCCGCCATCGCATCCGCCGCCTACAACCGCGGCGCACGCGCAGCCACCCACAATCTGGGCGGCCTGCACGCGGACATCCACCACGCCACGAAGTTCGGGCAACGCCTCGCTCCCGAGCAGCTCGACACCCGGACCTGGGAATGCCTACTCGGCAAACACCGCACCGACGAACCGATCCAGCCGCTGCAGCTCTAGCCGGACGGCCCCGCCCACACCGGGCGGGGCCACACCCAGCGCTCATCCATGCCCGTCCAGTCGTTCACGCGAATGACTGTTGCCGGAACCAACTCGAGCCCGACGGCGTCCAAGCAGGTATGGACCACCACGAACGAACCGCCATCCGAAACGAGGGTCACGACCCCAACCATCCGGCAGTCGTCGCAGCTCTCGACCAGGTCAAACGCACCCTCAACCTGCACCGGCACCTCGCCTGGACCTTCACCGCGGCCGACCTCGACGGCCACGCCGTTCCTCGCTGACCGCCCTCACCAGCACATTCGACAACTCGAACGGGTGTTCGATACTCTGACGGTGGCTCCTACCGGCACGACGAAAGGTCGATCCACGTGGCCACCGTCGACGCGATCGAAGACCTCACCGGACTCGACAAGAGCGCCCAGCTCGACGTCCTCCGTCGACGCATGGCCACCGTCCCCGGCGGCCGACGCGACCACGCACCCGCCGACCTGCCCACCATCACCGCACCCGATCGGGCTGAACCCCTCGCGCCCGTCGTCGACAGCGATCCGGAACCGCTCATCGCCGCTGTACGCGGCAAAACCCTGCGGACCATGCCCGTGCCGCGACCACTGGCCGAACTGCTCCCACGCGGTGCCCTGGCCCGCGGAACCGCCATCGCCGTCACCGGTGCCGGATCGATGCTCATCGCCCTCATCGCCGAAGCATCCGCCGCAGGCCACCACGTCGCCCTCGTCGGCCAACCCCGCTTGAGCCTGCTCGCCGTCCACGAACACGGCGGCAATCTCGCGAAGATCCATCTCGTAGATCCGGGATCGACCGACCCTCTCGATGCCGCGTCGATCTGTCTCGACGGCATAGATCTGGTCGTGACGACCGTGCACGGTCGAGACGTACCACCCACGCGCGCAAGAGCTTTGCTTGCCAGGAATCGTCGGCACGGCAGCATCCTGGCCGTCACGGACGGACGCATGCCCGGTATCGATCTCACCATCGCATCGACCGTCCACAGCTACGGCGGCATCGAGCAGGGGAGGGGCCGCATCAAGTCGATCACCCTCGACACCACCGTCCACGGACGTGGAACGCAGCACCGCACCGGCCGCTACACCCTCACCGCCCCAAGTTTCGGCGAGCAAGGCCTGCGGTGGACACCCGCACCCGCCGACGAACTCGCCGGCCGACGACCGCTCGCGGCAGCGCAATGACCACCGACAACGAGGCCGGCATCTTCGACGCCTGGCCCACCACCTTCGAGCCACCCACCCGCCGCATCGTCGATCCACCGATGTCAGTGAACGTGAACGTGGCAACCGCGATCGGACGATCCCGAGGCGGACGATTCCGCGACACCACAGCTCTCAAAGTGAGAGCCGAAGGTCTCTAGCCAGTGAAGTGTTGTTGCTGCGAGAAGTACGCGTGCCAGTAGGCCGCTGAACTGCTGGTTTGCTTGACCACTCGATCCGGGGCAGTGGGTGCCGGCCACAGTTGCAACAAGTAATCATCGGAATCTGCGACGAAATTGGTGGATGCGGGATGGGCATTGTCCGTTCCCGAAGCGCTGTACCGCACCCGGTAACTGCCGGCGGACAGGTACGTGGCATCCCCGAGTGCGGCTCCGGACCACTCCACGATGGAGTACGCCGAACGCTCAGGGACGATCATGGTTGCTTCCACGATGTCCTCCCATCGGTCGTCGAGAGCGGGTTCGCGAGTGTGGAGCACGGCGCGCACATGCGGATCGCCTACGTTCGGCCCGGTGATCAGGACGAGCTGACCTGGCGTTGCTGCACCGCACAACCCGTTGCGCTGACCAACAAAAGCTTCATCGAACTCGCACCCGCCCTGTCCATCAGGGGATCGAAAATAGAACTGGCCGTAATCGAGCTGGACGCTGCCGTCGAATAGGACAATGCACCCTGGGACGTCGGCGGTGCTCGACCCATCCGGAACCGAAGGCGGAGGTAGGGACATCGGTCGATCGTAAGCTGATCGGCCGACACCCGCACTCGCGCTTGCCGTGTCGTCGATCACTGCTGCAAAACTCAGAACCACCCCGGACAACAAACAACGCCCAGCGATCTCCCGCGCGAAAGAAAAAAGACACCCGACAAGCACAAACGGCATGCCCCTTCAACCACCACACCACACCCGCCGGTTCCACGGCAGGACGACGGCTTCACCCCTCAACGAGATACGGCCCCAGCAACAGTGCCGGACAGGCGAGAGATCCGAAGGGCTCGCGATGGACACCATTGTCGAGGGGACCTTGTACGCGTGGGCCCGCACGAACGTCGGGGATTGGCTTGCGAGCGTGACGTTTTCGATACCCACGGGCAACAAGATGGGGCGGCTCGACCTCGATCGGCAGTGGGTGCCCGCCGACGCGGTCACGCCGCGGCCGTAACCATCTGGGCATTGCGGTACCAGACGTGTACCGGCATACTGGACGCATGACCGCCACACCCGACGTCGACACACTTGCCGAACAACGCCGACGATCACGCAGATTCGTCCAGCAATTCACCTACCTTGCCGACAACTACGTCGACCAAGCATTGGTCAAAACCGCACTCCTACAGGGGCTCAGTCAATCCGAGACCGCGAAAGCGCTCGGCATGAGCAAGAAGACCGTCAACACACACGCCCGACGCCCCTGGGTGCCGACCGCCGCCGCGAAAGGGTTGGAGCTGCCCGACGCCACGCCGTTCTACCGCTACATCTGGGGATCCGACGACGCTGCAGCCGCAGCCATCGCCACGTGCAAGCGATACGACCGCGAACGACTCCACATCGAAACATACTGATACGCAGCACCATCCGATTCGTCCACACCCGAACGAAGGATCGACCATGACATCCGCAGACCGTTTCGCCACCGACTGGCTCGACAAAGCCCGATTTGCCCGCACCTGCAACGATCGGGACGAACCCTGGCCCGCCTGGTCCACCGGCGAAGTCCTCGCCGTCGCCGTCCTCCTCCGCGACACAGCCATGCTCACGCGCCTCGGCTACACCGAAGTCGAAGCACTCGACCGACTCCGGTACGACATCGGCAAACCCGACCTCGACACAGCAGCGCAGTGGTTCGCAGACATCCGAGCCCGCCTCTGACCCGCCAGTGCTAGCCGTCCGCCGAACCGGCCTCACGCCTGAGGGCCCGCCTCGCAGACGCCACACCACGTGCCCGCAGAAACGCACTCAACGTCACACCCTCAGCCGCCGCAGCAGCCGACACCTCGCCATGCTCGGACTCGGTAAACCTCACCGGCACAACCCGATCCCTCGTCGGCTCCGTCGACTTCGGCCTACCGCGCTGACCCATGCTCGCAATATTACCTGACTACGATAAATGGTTGCTCCGCACTATTTAATCGACTACAATAAAGCGTGGACAGAGTCGGGGATCGACTGCAGTTGGCAATGATTCGGGGAACTCATGCAAAACAATTACGTCGCCACGTCGAGCGAGCAGTTCGTCGTCGTCCTCTCGTACCTGATGTGGGGATGCACCCTGCTCGGTCTCCTAGGCATGGCCTACGGCGCAGCCATGGTTTTTCGACCTCAGTATTCAGGTGGTGGAGTCAGTAAGGCCCTACCGATCTGCGGTGGAGGGCTCCTCTTCGCCATCGCCGCCACCGCAGTCCGAGTGATGCTCTTTCCGGTGTCGACCGAGGAGGCGACGGACCTGACGGACCTGCCGTCCGCCGACCCGCCCGCGATTCCGGCAGCCCCGGCACCGCCGACGGTCGATGCCGCCCCCGACGTTCCGATGGACTGGACTCCGCTGGTCTGGATCGTCGTGGTTGTGCTCGCCCTCGCATTGGCCGCGTACCTGATCGTTCGGACCCGCAGCCATGTCGTCGACCGCCGCAACGCCAAGAAGGCACTCGAAGCCGACTACGCCGCCGCTCACGCGGTCTACAGCGAGGTCGCGGACGCCTACGCCGCCTACCTGGCCGACCCGTACTCCATCTTCATCAGGCCCCTGCTCGACGACCTCACCGAGCCCCGCACTGCGGCCTTCATCGACGCCTTCGCCGCCATGAACGATGTTCGGCTCGAACAGTGCCCCGACACCGCAGAGCGCGTGCAGGCCTTCGCGGTCGCCGCGCAGAAAGCACGCACCGCCTGGCGCAGTGCCGACGGCTACGCCCGCACCATGGGCCTACGCGTGACAAGCGTCGAGGGCCAACGCACCGTTCGCCGGATCCGCAGCGCACTCGGTATCGCCCTCGACACCTCGGCCACCGGGCAGGAACGCGAGACAGCGCTACGCACCGTCGAGGAACTCGCGGCCGGGATCGTCACCCTCCCCGACCGCATCTACGACAACGTCAAGATCGCCATAGAAACCACCACACGCAAACAACTCACCAGCTGACCCCAACCCGGCCCCGGTGGCGGTCGACACCCAGCAATGTGTCGGCCCCACCTGGCAACATGACCCACCGACAACACAACGACGGACACAACTGTCGATCACGGCAGACTCGAGTCGACACAATGCAAGGGGGGCAGACCACATGCTCATCACCGCCGGAATCGCGCTGATCTTCGCCGCAGCCGTCGTCAATCTCGCTTTTCGCACCAAGGACAAGACCACCCTGGCGAACTGGGCGTTCCTGCTCATGATCGTCGGCAACATCGTCACCATCGCAGGGCTCTGGACCCAGCTCGACGATCCCCACAACGTCGTGCACTGGATCATGAAAATCGGCGGCACCGCAGCAGTGGCCATGATCGCCGCCGCAGGTGTCCACGCGCTCCGCCGCACCGGCCCTGCCGCCTTGCTCGGCACACGACACGGAACCGCCGAACCCGAATCAGGTGAACACGCATGAACCTGGTCAACACCACAGCCTTCATCGTGTTCGTCGTACTCGTCACCGGGTCCTACGCCGTTGGGGCCGTCTACGTACGCAAGCCGTCCCGAGTGACACTGCACGCCAACGCACTCGCCCTCATCGGCCTCGCCGTAGTCGCCGCCAGCGTCTTCGCCCTCACCTACCCCGACCTCATCTTCGAATGGAAAGCGGCCCTCATCGCAGGCTCCATCCTGTTCGGCTACCTGACCGCACGGCAGTTCAACAGCACCCGCGCCGAATACGAAGCCGACCAGCAACGCAGCTTCACCCAAGCCACCCTCGACGACGACAGGAACCACCGATGACACTGCCCCACGCACTCTGGATCGCAACCATCGACACCCTCACATCCACTGCCTACGTCGCCATCTCGGCAATCCTGATCACCACCGTCACCATCAGCAAACTCGTCCACTACTACCGAACCCGACCCACCCACGACACCACCAACCGACGCCGAGCCATCCTCGGATGCATCGCAGCAGCCATCGCGGCCCTCTGCTGGATCACCCTCAACCTGCCCACCAAATTCATCGCAGTATTCGACCCCGACAGCAACTACAGCCAAGTCCCAATCATCGTCCTACTGCTGGCCATGGCCGTCGCACTGGCCGTCCCCGCCCTGCTCGCACGCCACCTCACAGACACGATCACCGGCCGATACGACTACGCCACCCGCGAACCACACACCGGCCACACCCAGACCGTCGACCATCGCGACAGGAACAACCGATGAACACACGCAAGCAATACGCATTCTTCGCACTCACCGGCATCATCGGACTCGGCATCGCAGCCCTGGTGATCTGTTTCGCCTACTCAGGCAACGACAATCCCGACAGTAGCGGGATCCAACCGCAGATGCCCAGCCTCGGCACCTTTCTGTTCAGCGTCGGCGCGGCGATCTCACTCATCTTGGTCGCCTTCGTGATCTGGGTGGAAGTCATCACCCCCCCTACGAGTAGAACGCGCGCACCGCAAGGGCCTCAACGGAAGCCACGAGACCATCGACCCCACGGGCGGCAACCGATGAACCCGTTCACCGCGTTCCGCGACCACGCCCGGATCCGCCACGAATTCCTGTTCGACGACAGCGCAGACAACGCCGAACGTTACTTCGAATCCGCGGACGCGATGGACCGGCTTCGGATCGGGCTCAACAGATTTGCCGCTGTTGTGGTAGGCATCCTCGGGGTGGCCGCAGCCGCGTACAACGTCAAGATGGGCTTCGACGGATCTGGCGTCAGCATCATCGAGCTCTTATTTCCCGCTCTTGCAGTGGCATTGGTGTTCGCTCTTGTACGTATCGGCAACGAACTGGGCTCGAAAGGTACGAAAGAGGTCGTCGCCACCGCGAACAGGGCCAAGTTCATCGGCGATCAACGCCGAGCGAGCGCGTCCGACCACTGACCGCCCGACTCAACCAGGGGGGAACACACCGCACCCGACCCTACGAACTCGACTACTGACGACCGACACCCAGCGAGAAGCCGACATGCCTGCAGCAATGCGCTACAACGTCATCAGACGCAAACACGCCATCACACGAAAAGCCCTCCGCTACTACAACATCAAGACCGCCGCAACGCTCGCCGCCGTCCTGACCCTCGGAAGCGGAGTCCTCACACCAGCTGTCGCCCAATGGTGCAAGGAGACCGTCGAACACGCCGACCCCGACAACCCCGCCTCGGCAGTCCTGGCCTTCACCGTCAGTCTCGGATTCGCCATCTTCACCCTCGCCAGCCTCGCAGCGCGACTCGCCACCATCGTCATCATCGTGACCGCTCTCGTAGCTGCAGTCGTCGGATACGCATACAACCGATTCGCCAAAGCAACCAGCCGCTGGCCCTACGACATTCCCCCGCTCGGAGTCGAAACCCTCCGCACCCGACACGGCAACGACATCCCCATCGACTACGACCCCCACACCGGCACCAGCACCGCCTACCACCCCAACGGCCAAATACTGCAACAAATCCAACACGACGCCGACAAGAACCACCCACACCCATACTGACGCCCACCGCACACCCACCCAGGCAACACCGAAGAGCTACCGCGACACCCAGCGTCCTCACCCTCCGTCGCTCCCGCACAATCACCTTCCCAGCCGTACCCCACTATCGCGCCGCCGTAGAGCACCAGCTCCGGCGGCGTTTCGCGTCCCACCACTAGAGGCCGGCACCGCTCACAGGCAGGCCCTGGCGGGCTACACGTACCCCTACGGGCTGCACCGAATCGAACTCCGCTGCGCTCCGCACTCACAAGAGCGAGAAGAATCAATTTCTTTGACGTAGGTGGCTTCTCCGAGCATCCATCACCCGGGCCCGCCGCCTCAACCCCTCGCTCCGCTGCGCTACGGCCAAGGCTCCGAACACTTTTCGTCCCGTACTCGCTGCGCTCCCACGAAAACTGTCCGAGACGAGGGATTGCCCCGTCGTTCCCGTGCGCTGGTTTCTCTCCCCAGCCACCACGGCAAAAGAAATTGGCAGGGCAGCAGGTCCTGTCACCAGTCGAGAAGGAAGAGGGCCCGTCATGCACGAGGACCACAATGCAGCAAGTGACGACAACACCACCGGGCTCTACGCAGGCACTCTCTGCGACTGCCGCGACTACAACTGCCCCGCAGGTGCCATCCCCGGACTCCCGTGCCTCCACGAAGACACACGCGGCGCTACCGACAACTCACCATGCGAAGACCACGACTGTCCCACCTGCTACGAGCACACCATCGACTGGTTCGACGTAGCCGTCACCGGCCAATCCATCACCGACAGAATCCGCCGCTTCCTACGACGCATTATTTGAATGCCATAGCCGCCGATATTGGCGGAGATACAGAAATTTCAGCAGTATTCGGAACGCGCAAATAGGAAACTGTGGAGCGACATAATGCGCGGTCCGAATCACGTTATGCAGCAATCGAATAGATGCAAATTACGGTTAGAAAGGGATGGCACAGCGGGCCTTATTGAAGTAGAATGGAAGCCAACAGAAACAATTCTCACCAGGAGAAACCTATGTCGATCACCGTCTACACAAAACCGCAATGCGACCCCTGCAGCGCAACCAAAACAATGCTCGACAACAAGAAGGTGAGCTACCGAATCATCGACGTCACCGAAGATCCCGACGCCTACCGATTCATCACCGACGAACTCGGCTACCGACAGACCCCCGTCGTCTACGTCGACGAGAACAACCACTGGAGCGGGTTCCGGATCGACGCGCTGAAGAAGCTCGCGGCAGCCTGAAACGTACAAACCCACAAACCCACACACCCGCCGACACAGGAGAGACCCGCCATGCGACTCGTACCCGCCTACACACCGGACCCCGACTACATCGACCGACAGATCGACGCCGAACTGGCCGCAGAACACGACCAGGCGCAGGCCCCCACCCAGCAGTCCGGCACCGGGCAGTCCGACACCGACAAGATCGCATCATGACCACACTGAGCAGCGCGGACACCGACGTCGACGACTCCACCCCGAGCCGGCCCACCCTTGCGCTACGCAGGGCAGTGGAGGCCGTCGAAGAGCTCGACGACAGCCTCGAGGATGCATTGATGGTTCTCGGCCCCACGCAGAAGATCCTCCACGGACTCCGAGGCCGCACCACCGGACTCGTGCTGTCCCACGAGGACGCAGCGGCCACCGCCGAGCGCCTCGACGACGTCCGCACCACGCTCGAAGCGATACGCGCCGACCTCGCCCACACGCTCGACAACCACAACTTCTGACCGCCCAGACCACCGACACGAACGAGGCCCGCAATGACACCGCTACGCGCAGTCCCCACACCCGGCGACGACGCGGGCCAGGCACACGCGGACCTCGCACCCGTCGAGCACGTGCTACAGGTCCTCGCGGACGAAGTCGGCTACAACCCCGCCACCGACCCCGAAGCACTGCTGCTGTGCGCGCTGATGTGGAGCAACAACACCGGGGGAGTGTCCACCGAAGACCACCGCGTCGCGACCATCGTGACCGCCGACGACTTCGACAATCCCGCCTACCGGCGCATGTTCACCGTCATCGCCGACCTCATCACCGCAAGCCAGCCGTACGACCCGGCCAGCGTCACCGCCGCCCTCATGCGATCCGGAGCCGACGGAGCCAAAGACTCAGCACTGCGACGACGCCTCAACGAAGTCATCACCACCGGAGCCGACGGACTGGCCGTCGCCCACTACGCCGGCATCGTCCTGTCCCAGAGCTACCGACGCAGCTTTCACACCGCCGGCCAAGCGATCATGCAGGGCGCCGAAGAACTACCCGAGGAAGACCTGTTCGAGCAGATGCTCGACTACGGACGCCGCCAACGCGCAGCGTTCAACCGGCTCAACGCTTTTCGGCAGCCCCGCCCATGACGATCGCCAGCCCGCCGCTACGGCCCCCGATGGTCTACTACGGCGGCAAGACGCGACTGGCACCGTCCATCGTCGCGGCACTGCCCGAGCACGTGCACTACGTCGAACCGTACGCAGGATCACTGGCCGTCCTGCTCGCCAAGCAACCGAGCCGACTCGAAACGGTCAACGACCTCGACGGCGACATCGTGCACTTTTGGAAGATGCTGCGCGATCGCCCCCACGATCTCGCCCGCGCCTGCGCCCTCACCCCGCACTCACGTACCGAACGATCCGACGCGCTGCACCGACGCGGACCTCTCGACGACATCGAACGAGCACGCCGGATCTGGGTATGTCTGACCGAAGGGCGCACCGGCACCCTGCGCAACACCGGGTGGCGGCACGACACCGCCGACACCCCCACCACCTCGATGCCCCGACGGCTCGACGCCTACGTCGCCCGCATCGAAGCATCCGCGCAACGCCTGCGGCAGGTCTCTCTCGAGCACCGCGCCGCCGTCGACGTCATCGACGCCTACGGCACCGGTCGACGCACGCTCATCTACGCCGATCCGCCCTACGTCGGCGGTATCCGCGCGCGGAACTACCGAACCGAAATGGCGAGTACGGCAAAGCATCACGAACTTGCCGAACACGTGCGCGCCTGCAACGCCACCGTGGTGGTGTCCGGCTACGCGTGCGATCTGTACGACCGCGAGCTCTACCCCGACTGGTACCGCACCGAACTGGCCTCCCACACCAGCCAAGGCGGAACCTGGAAGGCGCGTACCGAAGTGCTGTGGTCCAACAGTCCACTCCGCACCCCACCCGCTACGTGTAACGAAACGCAGCCCGTCACCGCCGAATGTAACGAAACTCTGTGCGCTGCTCTCGACTGCAGGATGGTGCTCACTCAACCCGTCACCGGACGACGTCGCCGGTTCTGTTCGACCTCCTGCAGAGTCCGCTCCCATCGAGCCACCGCCGCGAACGACTGAGCACTTCGCCGGGGACCCTGAGGCGGGGGAGTATGAGGGTCGCTGCGCGCCCGACGGTGCTGATCGCCAGGCAGTGAGGGCAAACAGAACCCCTCCGAACGCCGAAGCCCCACAGGCCAATGTGCGCCTGTGGGGCTTCGGTGCGTGAGGAACGGGCGTGGCAGTCACGCTCGGTGGTAGGTCCGCAAAAGCTGCGCGACAGAAAGTGCGGTGATCGGATGGTCGAGGCGTGACGCGACGGACTCGACGAACTCGAGGTCCGACGAATCCTCGATCGCCTCGAGCAGATTCAGAGACGCGGCATCGGCGAAATTCGGGCCCGACAGTCCGTTGATGATCGAGAGCAAGTCGGCGAACCGCGCCGCATTGGACGGGCGGATGCTGGCATGCATCATCTCGAACGCGGCCACCGCTTCGGGGGAACACAGTTCAGTGAGGACCGCCAGTTCCAGACTGTCGATCTCAGACAGTGCGGCGGTGGAGGATTCGGATGAACTCATGGTGTGGGTCCTTCGGTCGATACGTCACCGGTGGCCGGCGGCGCAGGGTGGACAAGATGCAATGGGGATACCGCGTGTCCGCTGGCCAGATCCAGCTGTATCCGCGCGGCCATGCGGTGTTGGTGTGCGAGGTAGGTCAGCAGCTCGGAGACGAGCAGTGCAGCACCGGCAGGGCCGCCGTACTGCTGAGCCCACTGTTCACCATCACGATCGGGGGAATGCAACAGTCGGTTCGGATCACTGAGAACCTCCTCGAGGATCTCCGCAGTGACACCGCACGCCCGAAACCGCTCGACAATTTCGGGGATCTCCTCGGCCGTGCGGTGGCCCAGCAGCCCGACATACCAGCCGACCTCGATCACGTCGCTGCGCTCGGATCGTCGACCATGCGACTCAGCAGGCCCGTCATCGCTCACCGTCCGAGATCGTGTGCAGCGCGCGGTTGAGCGGATTGCACCGGTGGGGCCGCTTCGCGTGGGTGACTCGGCTGGCGATTGAGCACTGCCCGCAACGAGGGAGGAGTCGACGATACGGCGGGCTCGCCGGCAACTGGCGCGCGTGACCGACCCAGCGCCGCCGGGTCGTCCATCGGCGCGATGTCCGGCCGTGGCTCGAACGACTGCATTCGCTTCTGCAGATCGTCCAGTTCGCCACTGAGCGCGGAGACATGGTCGCGGTCTCGCACCGTGTCCAGGGTTGCGATGTTCGCCCGAAGCGAGGCGATGCGATGACGCCGCTCGACTGCCTCACGCTCCTGCGCTGCGATCGGTGCCGCATGGCTGACGGTCAGTGTTTGGCTCCCGGGATCTGCGGTGACCGAACCGCCGACCCGTTCGGCGATCGCGGTGGCAATGCGCGTTGCGTCCGCTGTCGAGTACACCCCGACCACGGTCCGCGAATCGGGAATCGGCTCCGGACGGGTCGACTGCACTCGGACCTCACTCACGTCCGGGGCGGTAGGAGAAGCGTCGATCCGTGAGGGTGCCGAGTCGGCGAATCGAGCGATCACCTCGGCTACTGCGGCCGGGGCCGGCACCTGCGCCTTGCGCACACCCGCCGCGTACCCGGGTTCGCTGCTGAGCATCACCGCCAATTCGTTGGGAGTCCCGGTGAAGGGGAGCTCGGTGTGTGCACCGTCGCGCGCCCGAACGCTGACCGTGGCGGCGATACGGTCGATTTCCCTGCCGGCGGAGAGCATCGCGGCTTGGCTGACGGCGAAGGACGCAGCCGCTGTCCGCGACTGGAACTCGGCGCGAGCGAACACATGTCCGGGATCGTTGTGCTGATCGAGGGTCGCGACCTCGACCGTGATCAATTCGGAGCGGGTAGGGCGATTTCGTGGAGAAGTCATGAGGAGTGATCCTTTGTCGTCGTGCGCGCGTGTTCTCCCGAAGACGGCACGCGCGGAAGAAGTGCGAAAGTGTGTTGGTTCAGCCGGCGTCGACACGCCGGCTGGAACCGAGCGCGCGGAAACCTGTCGGTGGCGTGGTGTCTACTGGCCGCCACACGGGGCGACCCCCAGAACGAGAAGTGAGGTAATGATCGTGGTGATCGCGATAGTGGTCGGCATCGTCATCGTCGTTGCGGTGTTGCGCGCCGGCGTCACCGACGACGGCGGCTGGCGATTCGCACCGATGCGCGCCACGGGCATGGTGTTCGGAATGGGCTTCCGACTCGTGGCCGTGGTGGTCGGGATCCTGTTCGCCATGGCCGTGGCCGTCGTGGCCAGTGCTTTCAGCAGCCCACTGTGACCTCGCGCCCGGCCCCTGTGTCAGAACAGCGTGGGAGTACCGCTCTCCAATAGAGCTGCCTGTACCGCTGCGTCGTCCCAACCCGTGCGGACCGCGGCACGTAGCCGACGCGATCGAGCCGCACGCGCGGCTCGATCCGGCCCGTACCAAAGCCCGGGTTGGCGACGTCCACCGCCGCGTCCCTTCGCGGCCATGTCTCGCAGATTCTGCGACTGATTCCCGTCGACGACGTGAAGCGGCTGTTGCTGCGCCTCGTCGAGCGTGACCCGAACGCAGATCGGGTTGTCGCACATGTGCAAGGCGTTCACCGTGTCGTCGATCGACCCACCGAGTTCGATCGCAAGCGCGTAGCGGTGCGGGCGAACCACCCGCTGCCGTCCATCGCGTGCAACCCAGAATCGGCCGTACCCGTCGTCGGCAATGGCTCCGATCCAGATCGCACACGAGGACCGATGCGGCCCGTGCACGATGTAGCTGCGGAACCGAGCTCGTTCGTCGGCGTCGCCCACTGCTAACGGTTTCGGCACGAACTCCCCACCCACCTAACGCTTCCCGGCCGTTCGGCCTGTCGTGGACACGACGACCGCTGTGCGCCAACGACTTCTCGCCGCGAGCACGGCCCGCTGTCGAGGATCTCATGACCCGTCGCCCGCGCTATCCGGTGTAGGCCAGTGACTGTACGTCGGGAGCGTTGCCGGTGTGCCCGTGTTCGTTCTGCAGCTGGTGTTCCGGGGGAGTCGTACCCGGTTCGGTGGAGCCTTGTTCACCGGCGTTGGTCGACGCCGCGTCTTCGCTGGCGTTCAGGCTGATCCGGGGGCGCTTCGGTGTGGTGCTCGCACTGCGTTTGCGCGACTCCGACGTTTTACCGCCGGCGGCGGCAGCGATGACCGATGTCGGCACGGTGAGCCCGATGTCGCGGAGCTCGGCTGCAGTCCATCCGCCCGTCAGCGCTTCTTTCATGGCGGTGTGGACGGCCTTCTTGCTGACCTCGACCGATTTCGTTGCTGCGCGTTTGGTTGCTTCGGCGGCTTTGATCGCGGCGTCGGCTTCGGCTCGTTGCTTGGCGGCGTTCTCCTCGGCGGTGCCGACTGCTTGCTGGGCAGTGACGATGGCTTCGGCCAAGGCGACACGTCCGCGAACGGCAGCCTCCGCTGCGGCATAGATGGCGTCTGTGTTGATGGGGGTGGCACTCATGAGTTGCGGGCCTTTCAAGTCGCCCGAACCGTCGGCAACATCGGCGCGACGAGTTCGGTGGGTACACGAATCGGCGCTTGAAGGATCGACCCGCAACGGCATCCTCAGCGCCGCCGAGTCTACCCGGTAAAGGCCGCACACACACGGGTCGAACGACGGCATTCCTCCGCGATCGAGAACGACGGAACGCCGCATCGATATGGCGAGGTGCGCGACGGCAGGTGGCTACTCTCGCGGGTGCACCGTTGTTCGAGATCGGAAGGCCCCTTTAGATGACGCGCACAGACGAGACGTGGTTCCGCCTCCGAGAGTGGACGCAAGGCCAGACTCCATCGGAACGCCTCGCGGCGCACGTCCTCGACGCGGAGGGGTACGAGAACATCGACCCCTCACACCCGCTCGGCGGCAAGGACGGCGGCAAAGACGCCGTCGCCACCAAGGACGGAAAAAGCTGGATCATGGGTGTGTACTTCCCCAGAGGGCAGCAGACGTTCACCACGATCAAGAAGAAGTTCACCGAGGACCTGGCCGGTGCAAAGACGCACTCACCGCATGGCTTCGTCTTCGTCACCAACCAGGAGCTGACCTTGGGTGAACGAGCGGACCTGGAAGATCTCGGAGACGGAACCGCGGTTGAGCTCTACCACCTCGAGCGAACCACTGGTGTCATCGATCGGCCCAAGATGGCGCAGATCCGCAAGCAGTACCTCGACATCGAGGCCGGCCCACCGCCCATCGACGTATCACTGTCCATCGACGGCGCTGCTCGCTACTTCTCCAATGGCGACGCTGCGCGAGCGCATTTCACTTCCGCGGTCGGTGACATCGAGAGAAAGCAATTCGCCGAGGCCGACGAGGCTGCGCGAAAGGCATCGCCGTTCGGTGTCCCGCCCCACCTCTCAAGCTTGTTGGGAATCGAGAGCGACTCACAGCCGCGAACGAGAGCAGACCTCGACAACCGTCTAAATCAGTGGTCTGAGGAAGTGCGAGAAGGCTGGGCCGACAGCGAGCAGTACCTGGCCGCAATCACGTGGCCGGGCATGCGACTGCGTCTACGAAACATTGAGAAGGTTTTTCTCAACGACGTTCAGGTCATCATCACGATCAAGGGCGCGCAAGGTCTCGACTGGGTGGATCGCGATGCCTTCGAGTTCAGCGAGTTCATCCCCCCCGTCTCGCCACCCGGAGAGCCATTGTTCGACTCCTTTCTTCGACCCCCGGTGATGGGCTACAGCAAAGGCTTGCAACTTGCAGGCGCGCCCCTTGAGTGGGAGAACGTCGACGACGAGACGGTCGTCATCACAATCGATCTGCAACACCTCCGCCCCGACCAGACGTGGACAAGCGACGACGAACTGCTGATCCTGCACGCGATCGATCACACCGCGTCCTCTCTGACCGCTGAGTGGACCGTGACCGCGCAAACCTACGGCGAGTCCTACAGCGGAGCGCCAATCAACATCCCGGTTCAGGCCGGGACCATCCGGTGACAGCTACCAAGCGGCGGTCGCACAGTCCGATCAGACCTGATCGACACAGGCGTGGAGGGGTGAGCGAAGAAACCCGCCCGTCCACGTGCTCTCGTGCCGGGCAACCTAACGTCTCTGGGTTTCGCGGCGGCGTTGCCGTGCGATCCGCATGCGGTGTGAGGGGTGCGTGTGCGACGGCCAGACGGTCGAACGAGGACCGTTGGCGGCGTACACGGCCAAGCATGCCGCAACACCGTCACTGCCGAACAGACGCGCCGCCACACCGTCCGCGTAGTACTCACGCGGCCAACTCATCACCATGAGCGAGACCACGATGGCAACACCCATCGACGCAATGAACAAGGGGAACCACACCGAGCCGGCCAACCCGCCGTTGGCATCGCGCGTCGACGACACGAACGCGGCGGCGCAGCCACCGAGCAGGATCACCACCAGAACGACGTACGCCACGTAGTAGAGCCGGCGGGCGCGACGCAGCTTGGTCAAGTCCTCGCGGTGCCCCAGTTCGTGGGCCAGCAATGCCGACGACGGCAACGACCGCGGATCCGGCTCTGCACTGATCCATCCGTCCGTGACACCCAACGTGTCGGTGCCGTGGTGATAGCGAGCACCCATACCCAACGGACCGGGCAGGAACTCGACGGACGGGGGAGTGGACTGACCGAGTAGCGCCGCAAGCTCACCGACACGAGCCACCCACACCTCGCGCTGCTCGGCAGTCGTCGCCGACTGCGGCACCGACCGACGCACGGACCTCACCCGCCTCCGCGCTCGGTGCCATCGGCAGCCACACGCGAGACCAAGGCCCGCGCCGACTCGGCATCCAGGCCCACCATCTCCGCCGCCACGTCCAGGCCACCGACATGGGACTGCAACTCGATCAACGCCGCCACCATCGCCCGCTCCGCCGCGACCACTTGGGCGTGCGCTGCCAGAAACGATGCCACCGCCGGACGCGCCGACACGGCTGCATCGGCCACTTTCGCCGCTGCCGCCGCGCGGAGCTGAGTCCGTGTGGAGATCCGATCACCCGACTTGCTCACCGCAGTCCCCACCTCCAACCCAGACGCCAGCCTGACCTCGTCACGGCCCCACAGGCCCTCGCCTGCAGTTCCGTTCTCGTCGCCACACCATTTCACCTCACGAACCCAAGATCAAGCCCCACAGACCTCTTGCATTAAGGATAACGACACGATAACAGCAGCTATGATCTTTTTCGTGACCGCGACGATGCACAAGCTGACGGCCGGGGACGGGTACATGTACCTGATCCGGCAGGTCGCTGCGCACGACGCCACCGCACGTGGACGCGACACCCTCGCGGACTACTACTCCTCGAAAGGCGAGTCACCCGGCCTCTGGATGGGCTCGGGGCTGCCCACCCTGCGCACCATCGGGGCAGGCGACGAGGTCACCGAAGCGCACATGCTCGCCCTGTTCGGCGAAGGCAAGCACCCCGACGCCACCGCCATCGAGGGCAGGCACGCCACCGCCCTGGTCGCCGACGGTGCCAGCAAGAAGGACGCCGCCGCGCTCGCGCTGCGGGAGAGCAAGCTGGGCAACCCCTTTCGCATTCACTCCGGCGTCACCGAGTTCCGCAAGGCGGTCGGCGAAGCGTTCACCGAACACAACGCAGCCCTCGGTCTGCCCTCCCACGCGCCGGTCGACGACGATGTCCGCGCGCAGATCCGCACCCGTATCGCCCGCGACATGTTCGAGACCGAACTCGGCCGCGCGCCGCTCGACGACCGCGAACTCAGCGGCTGGGTCGCCAAGAACTCCCGCGCCAAGACCACCGCCGTCGCCGGATACGACGTCACCTTCTCCCCGGTGAAATCGGTCAGTGCCCTGTGGGCGCTGGCCCCGCGCGAGATGTCCGAAGCGATCGAAGCCGCGCACCACGACGCGGTCAAAGACGCGCTCGACTGGTTCGAGAACAACGCCCTGCTCACCCGGCTCGGCACCGACGGTGTGCAGCAGGTCGACACCGAAGGGATGCTCGCCGCCGCCTTCACTCACCGCGACTCCCGCGCCGGCGAGCCCGACCTGCACACCCACGTCGCGATCTCGAACAAGGTGAAAGTCAAAGGGCAGAACAAGTGGCTCGCCATCGACGGCCGGCCTCTGCACAAAGCGATGGTCGCGATCTCCGAGACCTACAACACCCGCCTCGAGGGATACCTCCGCGAACGTCTCGGGGTCGACTTCGCCGAACGCGCCGGCACCGACCCCGGCAAACGCCCGATCCGCGAAATCATCGGCGTCGACGCCGATCTGGCGGCCCGCTGGTCCTCCCGCGCCGGCATGATCGACCTGCGCCGCGGAGAGCTCGCCGCCGAGTTCCAACGCGAACTCGGCCGCGAACCCACACCCGCCGAAGCTCGCAAACTCAACCAACGCGCCAACCTCGAAACCCGCGAAGCAAAACACGAACCCCGCTCCCTGGCAGAGCAACGCGCCGCCTGGCGCGCCGAAGCGATCGAAGTCCTCGGAGACGAACGCGCCCTCTCGGAGATGATCCGCCGCACCACCCACGACCACGGACCCGTACGCGAACCCGTCACCGTCGACGCGCAGTGGATCGCCGAGAGCGCCGACCACGCCCTGTCGGTGGTCGGTCAGAGCCGCGCCCGCTGGCAGGAATGGCATGTGCGCGCCGAAGCGGCCCGTATCGTGCGCGCGCACTCGGTCCCGAGCGAGCAGATGGAATACGCCATCACTGCCATCACCGATGCTGCGTTGGACCCGCAGCGATCGGTCGCCTTGGGACCGGACGACGACCTCGACGAGCCGGAGGTGTTGCGCCGCAGCAACGGGGCGAGTGTCTACACCACCGAAGGCACCCGCCTCTACACCTGCGAGTCCATCCTCGCCGCCGAAGACCGCCTCGTACAGGCCGCGCAACTCGGCGGGGGACGCAGCGTCGACCCGCTCACCGTCGACCTCGCCCTGCTCGAACACGCCGCCAACAAGTTCGACCTCAACGCCTCCCAAGCGCAGATGGTCCGCGAGCTCGCCACCTCCGGGCAACGCCTGCAGCTCGCCCTCGCACCCGCCGGCACCGGCAAGACCACCGCCATGGCCGTACTGCGCAGCAGCTGGGAAGCAGAAGGGGGCCACGTCCTCGGTCTGGCACCGACCGCCGCCGCCGCCTCCGCCCTCGAACAAGACCTCGACGCAACCACCGACACCCTCGGCAAACTCATCCGCACCCTCCGCGATCTCGACGACGCCCAACCCGGCGACGTCGTGACAGTCCCCGACTGGTTCGACAGCATCGACCACCGTTCCCTCGTCGTCATCGACGAAGCCGGCATGGCCTCGACCGCCGACCTCGACCTGGCCGTGCAGTTCGTCCTCGACCGTGGTGGCAGCGTCCGTCTGGTCGGAGACGATCAACAGCTCGCCTCCGTCGCCGCCGGCGGAGTGCTGCGCGACATCGCCACCACCGCCGGGGCGATCACCCTCACCGACGTCGTCCGATTCAAGGACAACGCCGAAGGCCTCGCCTCCCTGGATCTGCGAGCCGGAAACGCCGAAGCCATCGGCTTCTACATCGACAATGGCCGCGTCCACGTCGGAGATCTCGTCGCCGCCGAAGACCAGGCTTACTCGGCATGGCAACGCGACATCGACAACGGCCTCGACGCGGTCATGCTCGCCCCCACCCGGGAGACGGTCCGCACCCTCAACGAACGTGCCCGCATCGACCGACTCGCCGCCGCAGGCAAGTCGATCCTCGGCCGCGAAGTCACCTTGGCCGACGGACTGCACGCCTCCGTCGGTGACGTCATCACCACCCGCCGCAACGATCGACGACTCGTCGTCGGTGCCACCGACTTCGTCCGCAACGGCAACCGGTGGACCGTCGAAGACACGCTCCCGGGCGGTGGCCTGAAAGTCCGCCGCATCGGAGACGGCCGTCTGGTTACGCTGCCCGCCGACTACGTCAGCGAACAGGTCACCCTCGGCTACGCCCGCACCATCCACGGCGCACAGGGCATCACCGCCGACACCTGCCACACCGTCCTGAGCGGCCACGAGACCCGCCAACTCGCCTACGTCGCCGCCACCCGTGGCCGCCACGAGAACCACCTGTACTTCGGGTCCGCCCTCGACGGCGACGAACACTCGGTCATCACCCCCGAAGCCGTCACACCCCACACGGCGGTGGACCTGTTCACCCGCATCCTCGGCCGAGACGGCGCGCAGGAATCGGCCACCACCGCCGCCCGCCGACTCGCAGACCCCGCCGAGCGACTCCCGATTGCCGCAGCGGCCTACGACGATGCCGTCGGCACCGCCGCCGAACAGGTCCTCGGCGACGACGAGATGGAGCGCATCGACGCCGAAGCGGACAAGGTTGTCACCGGTGTCACCGACGCCGCAGCATGGCCGGTGCTGCGCAAGCACCTGGCCATCCGCGCCATCGGGGGAACCGACCCGATCGCCGCCCTCACCCGCGCCGCCGGCTACCGCGAACTCGACACCGCGGTGGACGTCGCCGCCGTGCTGGACTGGAGGCTCGACCCGAGCGGGGAGCACTCTGCCGGCCGCGGACCCCTGCCGTGGCTGCCCGCCATACCCCCCGCCCTCCAAGCAGACCCGACGTGGAGCAGCTACCTCACCGCCCGCGCCGAGCTGGTCGACTCGCTCTCGGAGGCGGTCGACGAACGTGCCCGCGACTGGACGAGCGAGACCGCGCCCGTCTGGGCCCGACCCTTCCTCGAACACCCGGACCTGCTCGCGGATCTCGCCGTGTGGCGCGCAGCACGCACCGTCGACGACATCGACCTCCGGCCCACCGGCCCACCGCAGTACGCCGCCGCCCACAAGCGGCAGCAGAACCGGCTCGACAAGAGGGCAGCAGCGGTTATCGGCTCGCCCGATGCCGCCACCAATGCCTGGAGAGCGCTCGCACAGAAGATCGAGCCGCGGATCCTCACCGACCCGTTCTGGCCGGTGCTCGCACTCCGTCTGACCACCGCCCGCCGCGCCGGTCTCGACGTCCCCGCTCTGCTGCGCTCGGTCACCGGGGACCGCCCACTTCCCGACGAGATGCCCGCCGCAGCCCTGTGGTGGCGGCTCTCGCGCACCCTGAGCTCGGCAGCTCTGGACTCCACGACACCGTCCAAGCACCTCGCACCGCACTGGACGCCGGCGCTCGACGTCGTGTTCGGCGAGGAGAGGGCTCGCACGATCCGCAGCGATCACGCATGGCCCTCCCTCGTCGCCGCGGTCGACAACGCGCCCATCAGCTGGACACCGGAACAGATCCTGGCCTTCGCCGACGAGTTGCTCACCCAGGCCCGCGAGGTCGACGACGAACTACGCCCCGACGAGCTCACCCAGGCGTTGGCGTGGCGGATCACCGCACTGAGCCATCACGAGCTCACCCACCACGACTTCCCGGCGGCCGAACACGCATTGGTCGACCCCGCCGAGGACGAGGCGGCAGCAGCGGTCGCCGGGAAGACCGACCCCTACGAGTCGGCCCCCGCCACCGCACAGAGCCACGGCCCCGAGACCACCATCGCCGCCGTTGCCGAGATCGGCCCGGTGCTCGAAGTCGGCTTCGACGACTACTACCCCGAGCTGAGCGACGCGGACCTACCTCCCGACCCGGAGACCGACCTGCCCCCACCGGACTTCGAGTACGACACCGGAGCCGACTGGGACATGCTCGCGGAGTCGATGGACTCCCTGCGCATGGTCCGCCCCGAACACGAAGACATCGCACCCGCCGCACGCGTGGCCGCGCTGCACGCCGAGCTCGCCGACGCACGCACCCGCAGCAACGATCTCTGGCGCGCGTACCTCGACGAACGAGGCCCCGCGATGACCGCCGCGATCCCCATGATCATCGAGATCCGCAGCCGCGCCGACGCCCTGCGCCCGCTGTACTTCGCCGCACAGGACGCGCACGCCCGATGGCTGGAGACGACCCACGAACTCGAAACCACCGACGCCCGATGCCGAGACCTGGCCCGAGCTGCAGCAGCAGCGACCAAGGACGGCCGCGACGACGACGCACTCCACGCCCAAGCCGACCTCGCCCTGCTCGAGATCCTGCGCGAGCACGCTCACGCCACCGAACGCGACGCCCACCAACTCTGGCAGCGGGCCCAGGACGGCCTCGAGACCGCCGCCGGGGGACCCGGCAACATCGTGACCACCGCCGACGCCGACGTCATCCGCGACACAGCCGCCAGCATCGACCAGATGTCCGTCGACGACGCCCGCGCCACCGTCCGCGCACTCGAAGGCGAGATCATGCGCGCGGAAATGCACGAGGCCCACCACGATGCACCCGCCGTCGCCGAACACACCCCACTCCCGCCGGCACGCTCGCCCGAGCCGGGCGGTCCGGGCCAGGTCGCCGTCCTCACCAGGCCCGACGTCGACCGTGCAAGCCCCGCCGCCGCACTGAAAAAGCCTGCGCAGAATCGCAGTACACCGGCTCGATCCGACCGCACCACAGCGCGCCTTGCCCTGTCGGATCCAGCGTTCGCGGCGGTCGAGCCCTCCCGAGATCCCCGTGCACTCACCACCGAGTCCGTCGATTCGGAACTTCCGGCATCCGACGCGTCGGCGATGCCCGACTCCGAGCCGGACCTGCACGGGACATCGCTTCCCGACGAGAGCACCCCACCGGTGCCGAGCAGTGTCAGCACCGAGGCCACTGGGCCTACTGCCGAACCGGCAGAGACCACGGTCGATCCGGACCTGATCGAGGAACGCATCACACAAGGAACCAAAGCCATGAAAACCGCTACACCCGAGCTCAAAGCAAAGATCAAACAGACCACGCTCAGTCAGCGGCTCAACCCTAGCGAGAGCGGGGCCGCGACGCTCGCTCGCTACCGCGCAGAACTCGAACGCCGCGCCGCCCTCACGCAGGACGAACGCGCCGTCGAGGACGCGGTGCGCGAGCGACTACGCAAACAGCAGGCGAAGGGAGCCAAGGGGCCGCACCGAGAACCCGAGAGCGGCCCACGAAAGGACCGTGGCCATGAACTGTGAGCACCGACCGAAGGACGGACCACGATGGACGAGCCCGATCAGCCGAACGGACGCACCCGACCGGTGTGCCGCATGGGTAGATTTTTCGCTTTCACCACACACCGAACGGGGGCGCAGCGACCATGGCGCGTGACGACCAGGACCAGCCGACCCTGTTTTCGATCGGAGAGGGGACCGACGATGTCGGAACCAGAGATGACCGTGGATCTGCGGATCCGCGACGAAGTGCGCAGGATCTGGGGGGAGTGGATCGGACTCGATCCGGACCTGCCCGAGGCCGCCCGCGAGGAACAGATCGAACGCGAAGCGGCGCGACTGACCCAACTGGTGGAGGAAACGGTGGGGGACAGCGCTCACGGCTTCCTGATGGACCGGTGGCGGGCCGAGAACCCGGGAGTGACACCGGACTACCCCACGACCGTGGCGTTGATGACCACGGCCTGGCAGTCGGCACGGTCGAAGATCCTCGAGGAACACCTCTACCCGCAGGTGACCGAGGAGATCTACCAACGGGTGATCTCCACGGACGCAGTGATCGAGGAGGAGCGCCGAGCGCACCTGCAGACCGCGCAGGACAATCGCGACGAGATGCGTTGGACGACACTGTCGGTGGACATCTCGCCGCTGGCGAGCCGGATCGTGGACCGGGTGTGGATGGACCGGCCGGGCCGATTCCTGCTGCTCGCCCAGGCGCTGATCCAACAACGACTCGACGACAACCAGCCGACGCCGACCACAGCGAACGATCCGATCGCCGCGGAGCTCGAAACACTGATCCTCGACGAGATGGACCGGACACCGGGCACGACTCCCTTCTGACCCTGCGGGCGCAGTGGGTCGACGCCCACACGGCCACCGCCGACATCCTGCACCGAGGAGGCCGGCTCAGGCAGCACCTCGACAACGCCGAGAGGGCGCTCGAACGCGCACGCCAGCAAGGCAACCGCGACGGCATCGAGGCACTGACACAGCGGATCTCGGACCTGTCCTACCGCCGCACCCGACTGCTCGCCGACTACGAGCGCGCCCGCGCGGCCGAGGGGCAGCTCGGCAACGCCCTGCGCGCGTCCGGAATCGATCCCGCCTCGATCAACCACAGCGCCGTCGCCCGCGCCGACGCCGCGCAACGCCGCACCCCACCGACCTGGGCGAACGATCCCGCCACCGGACGCCAACTCGACACCCTGCGCACGCTGCTCGCCCGATCCGGACTGCCCGACGACACCGTCGACGCGCGCCTGACCAAAGCCGAAGCAGACCGCTCCATCAAAGCCATCCTCGCCGGCGAGCTACCACTGCTGCGCAGCGGCGAGGACGCGACGACGGCACCCCCGCCGGCGTCGGCACACGAGGCACTCACCGAGCGGATCCGCGCCGCCGTCCTCGCCGACGCAGATCTGACCGTCTCGGCCCAGGCGTCCTCGAACACCTACGCCCAGTTCCAGTCCTGGGCACTGGCCCGGACGAAAACGGTCATGCTCGACGCCGTCGTGGCCATCGACGACACCGACACCCCGCTCACCGCCGCCGCACAATCGCTACTGGCCGACCCTGCCCGCCTCGACGCACTTCCCCACGAGCTGGTCGACCTGCTCTGGCAGACCCACCACCGGGCACCCGAGGCCGACCCCACAGAGCCGGACACCACAGGGCCAGAGACCACCGACGAAGCAGCACGTCAGCACCGCGCCCAGGACGAGCTCGACAACGCGGCCACTGCCGAGATCGTGGACTTCGGCGATCGCGGACGTCGCGCCTACGACCCGCGCGCACCCTTCGCCGCGCCCGATCCCTCCGCCGACCCCGTCGTCGGCGCAGCACTCGAATCACTGCCCTCCGACAGCGTCGACGCCACACAGATCCGCGCCGACTTCATCGACGGCTACACCACCGCCGCCAGCGCCGATGCGGCCAGTGTCGACGCCGCGGGAACCGAAACATCCGGTCCTGCTGGCGATCTCACCGACACTGCGACACCCCGGGAGGTACCCGACGCGCCGGTCGAGGTGCCTCAGTACGAGACCGGAGAACCCCTCACCAGCCCGTTGTGGCGTAGCAACAGCCTCATCGCCGCCCAACGCCCCGACGGCTCCACCGTCTACATCAGCGCCGACACCGCCCGCCGCTATGCCGGCGTCTCCGATACCGTCACGCCGGAACCCGAACCCCGGACCACGTCCGAACAGGAAGCGACGCCCGAACCCGAGACCGCCCCCGAACCCGAGACCGCCCCCGAACTCGGCGGCGTCGACGCAGGCGACCGGGGCCGGGAACCGTTAGGTAGTGGGGTCGAGGCAACCGCCGATCCAGTCAGAACTGTCGCTCCCGCAGTCGATTTCACTCTCGGCACGGACGTTCTCGTTCCGTCCGGAGCCAAAGCCCGAGCCCGCGCCAACCTCGACGCCCTCGCCGTCGTCCAGGCGTTGGCCGCCGACTCTCGCCCCGCCACCGCTGCCGAGCAGGACACCCTGGCTCGCTGGTCGGGATGGGGCGGCGTTCCGCAGATATTCGATACCGCCAAGGCCGAATGGGAGCCCGAGCGCGAGGAACTGCGCACCCTGCTCAGCGCCCCGGACTACGCCGCGGCCCGCCTGAGCACCGTCAACGCCCACTACACCGACCCCGCCATCGCCTCCGCCCTCTGGCGCGCCGTCGAACGCGCCGGTCTGCCCGAGGGTGCCCGCGTCCTCGAACCGGGCTGCGGCAGTGGACACTTCGTCGGTCTCGCACCCACCGGAACCACGATGGTCGGCGTCGAGCTCGACCCGATCACCGCAGCGATCGCCCATCACCTCTATCCGAACCAGCACATCCGCAATCACGGATTCGAGGCAGCGTTCGCCGCCGACGGCACCTTCACCGCAACGATCGGCAACGTCCCGTTCGGTGACTATCCGGTCTACGACGACATCCACAACCCCAACAGCCGCTCGATCCACAACCACTTCATCATCAAATCCCTGCACCTGACCGCCCCCGGCGGGTACGTCGCGGTCATCACCAGCACGTTCACCTCCGATTCGGTGCGCCCGGCCGCGCGGCGCGAGATCGCAGCCCTGGGCGACCTCGTCGGCGGCGTCCGGCTCCCGTCGGCCGCGCATCGCCGCCAGGCCGCCACCGACGTGCTCACCGACGTTCTGATCTTCCGCCGGCGAGAGCCGGGCCGCGAGGCCACCGAACAGACCACGCTGTGGACCGAGGTCGCCCAAGTCACCCTTCCCACCGGGAACGGAGACAGCACCGCACCGGCCCACCTGAACCGGTACTTCAACCGGCACCGGGACCGCATCCTGGGCACCGTCGAGGTCGGTTCCGGAATGTACGGCTCGACCACGATGAAAGTCGTTGCCCCGCAGTCGCAGTCCGTACCGGCACTGCTGACCCGGGCGCTGGAGACCATCGTCGACGACGCCCTGGACTCGGGCCTGGCCATGACCGCGGCGGCTCCGGATCGAACCCAGCATCACGAGCTCAACGACGCCGGCCTGCACACGGACTCCGGGAGCGATACCGGAACCATCCCCGGCACACTGCGATTCGACGCCCACAGCTCCCGGTGGGAGCAGTACCAAGTCGGTGCCGGATGGGTCCTCACCCCCGCCAAGGGCCGCGAGATCAACGATCAGTGGCAACGACTGCTCGCCATGGGCGACACCGTCCTGGACATCGGTGACAGTGCGCGCACCGCGGACTCGACACCCGAACACCGACAGGATCTGCGCGAGAAGCTCGATCGGCAATACACCGACTACACCAGCCGGTACGGCTTCATCAACCGGTTCAAGTGGACCAACCACGCCACCGAGAACAGTCCCGAGAAGACCGCCGAGAACTTCACCGCCCTCGAAGCGCAGTGGCGTATCGACGCAGCCCAACAGGCTGCTCTCGACCGGGGAGTGGACCCCGACGACCTCGCGGATCTCGATCTACCCCCTTACCGGGGTGAGATGCCCGCCGAGGTCACCGAAGCGCTGTTGGAGAAGGCACGCACCCCGGCGCAGGGGCCCCGTAAGAGCCGCCATCACCTGCAAGGGGCCATCAGCTTCGACCCCCGCATGGCGATGGTCCGATCGCTCGAACTCTTCGACGACGAGACCGAGCAGGCCTCCAAGACCTCGATCTTCGATACCGACGTCACCTTCACCACCGAACGCGCCACCAGCGCCGCCGGCATCGACGAAGCGATCGCCATCGCCTTCGACGAAAGCGGCCGCATCGACCCCGAACGGGTGGCCGAGCTCCTCGATACCGACGTCGAGGACGTACTCGACCGTGCGCGAGGCAAGATCTACCCCTCGCTCACCGATCCGAGCACCTACGAGGTCGCCGGCCAATTCCTCGCCGGCGATGTCCGCAGCAAGCTCGCACGCGCCCGCGTCGCCGAAGCGGAGAACCCCGACGTCTACACCGGCGTCGTCGACGCTCTCGAAGCCGTCGTGCCACCCGACGCCGACCCGGCCCGTATCGGGGTGCGCCCCGGCGCGGAATGGGTCGGAGTCGACAACCACAAGCAGTTCCTGGTCCAGGAGTTCGGGATCGACCCCGACGAGCTGACCGTCTCGTACGCCGCAGTCAACGCGACCTGGCAGTTCGAGACCAGCTCGGCACCGAACTGGGACGACCCGCAAGGCTACGAGGACCCGTGGGGCATCGCCGGCCGCTACTCCGGGCTCGAGCTGTTCACCGCGATCGCCAACAACAAGCCCGTCGAAGTGCTCAAGACCGAGAGCGAGCTCGACCGCGAGCCCAAACCGCGATTCCACCCCAAACACACCACCGACCTGCGTAATCGCGCCGTTCGGCTGGAAGAGAAGTTCGTGCAGTGGCTCTGGTCCGATCCGGCCCGCTACGAGCACCTCACCGAGGTCTACAACGGCCGGTTCAACCGGTTCGTCAAACCCCAGTTCGCCACCGAACACAAGCAGTACCCGGGCCTGAACCCCAACTACATTCCGTACTACTACCAGCGCCAAGCCGAGCAGCGTCTGACCCACGGTGAGACGATCCTGCTCGATCACTGCGTCGGATCGGGCAAGACCCTCACCATCACCATCAGCTGCATGGAGATGCGCCGACTCGGACACAAACGCCAGCCGTGGGTGGTCGTGCCGAACCATCTCGTCGACCAGTGGGCCGCGGAAGTTCGCGATGCCTACCCGGCCGCGAAAGTGCTCGTCGGCGGCGACCTGTCCGGCCCCCGTGACCGGCAACGCTTCATCGGCCAAACAGCGGTGACCGACTGGGACATGGTCATCGTCCCCGAATCGGTGATGAAGCTGATCGCCGTCAGCAAGGACACCGAACTCGCCTACATCGAGACCCGCATGATGGAACTACGCGAAGGCCTCGAACGCGCCAAGGAGACCGGCGGCGAGCACACCGTCAAACAGATCGAACGCGTCCTCAAACGCGAACAGGCCAAACAGCAGAAACTGGTGTCCTCCAAGGCATCCGACACCGGCCTGACGTTCGAGCAGTCCGGCTGCGACTTCCTGTGGGTCGACGAGGCGCACTACTACAAGAACCTCGCCCGCACCTCCAACTCCGCCGACCTGTCCCTGCCCGAGGGATCGCAACGCGCCTCCGACCTGGAGATGAAAGCGCGGTGGCTGCGCGACCGCGCGATCCTGCGCAACATCGAATCCGGACAGCCCGACGCGCCCGCGAAAGCGATCGCCTTCGCCACCGGAACACCGGTGAGCAACTCCCTGTCCGAGCTGTGGGTGATGAACCGCTACCTGCGCCCCGATCTGCTCGACGCCGCCGGCATCGGCCACATCGACGCCTGGGCACAGACATTCGCCAAACAACGCACCACCGTCGAAATGAACATCACCGGCACCTCACTGCGTCCGATCTCGCGGATGGCCGAGTACCAGAACCTGCGTCAACTGATCGCCATGGTCGATCAGTTCCGCGACGTGGTCACCGAGGACCAGATCCCCGTCGAGCTGCCGCGAATGCGCACCGGCAAGCCGCTGGTCGTCGAGTTCGACCTCGCACCGCAGGTCCGCGACTTCATGTTCGACCTCGACGAACGCATGGCCGCGACCTCCGGTCGCAGCATGGACGTCGACAACGCGTTGAAGATCTCCAACGACGGGCGCAACGCCTCCCTGCACCCGACGCTCGCGAAACTGCCCGAACCCGAGCCCGAACACGACCGGGTCGCTGTCGCGGCGGATCTGCTCTGGAAGACCCACCTCGAGCACCGCGACCTGTTCACCCCCGCCGACCGGCACGGCCCCGACGCCCGCGGGGTGTTCCAGATGGTCTTCTGTGACCGCGGCACTCCGAAGGCCGGTGGGGCGGGGGAGAAGAGTCTCTACGCGCGACTGCGAGAAGCGTTGGTGGACAGAGGCATGGAGCGATCGGAGGTCGTGTTCATTCACGACTACCCGACACCGAAACAGAAGCAGCAGCTCTTCGCCGACTGCCGCGCCGGAAAGGTTCGCGTGCTGATCGGCTCGACACCCAAGCTCGGCACCGGGGTCAACGCCCAACGCCTACTCAAACAGCTCATCTCCCTCGATCCCGCGTGGACCGCAGCGGACATGCAGCAGCGGTTCGGGCGCATCATCCGGCAGGGCAACGTCCACCGCGAGGTCGACGTGGTCAACATCGTCGCCCGACGCTCCTACGACGCCACCATGTGGCAGATCATCGAACGCAAAGCCCACTCCGTCCAGCAGCTACGCGGCGGCGAGATCCCCGACACGATGGAAGACGTCGGCGGCGACATCGCCCTCTCCGCCGCGCAGACCAAGGCCGCCGCCACCGGCGACCCCGTCTACGTCCGGGCGATCGAGCAGCAGGCGCACGTCGACGCGCTCGAATCCGAACAGACCATGATCGCCAACGCGAATGCCTCCCGCCGCGCGGCCATCGACCGCCTCGACCGCGCCGCCCAGCGCCTCGACGCCGACATGCCGACGATCGAGGCCAATGCCGACCGCGCTGCAGCATGGCTCGACATCGACGACCGCGCCGAGAAGATGATCACCATCGATCACCGGACCGCCGCCGACGACGACACCGAATCGCTCGTCGACGCGCTGCAGAACGTCCTGCAGACCACGTACATCGACATGCGGGCGGTCAAGAGCGGACGACCGAGCGAGTTCGCGGAGATCGCCGGCGTCGCGATCGCAGGCACCTACCGCCCGGTCAACGACCAACTCGAACTGTCCATCGCAGCAGGACCGAAACGGTACGTCGAGCACCGCAAACTCACCGAAGCGATGTCCAGTGCCACCGCCGCTCGGGGGATCCTCCAGCAGATGCGCAACATGATCAAAGAACTGCCCGTGCGAGCGACCGCAGCGCACGCCGACCGCGCGCACATCGCCGGGAGACTGACCGAACTCACCGCGCAGGAGGACCGAATCTTCACGCGCACCGACGAACTCGCCCAGGCACGCTACGCGCTCGCCGAACTCAAAGCGGACGTCAACGCGCGCGAGAACTCACCCGAAGCGCTCACCGAACGTGGCCGCGACCTCGACCGGCGCCGATCGCAAGGGCTGTACCCGAAATGGAGCCTTGACCTCAACCCCACCCCCGCACACGCCGACGCCCAACACAGCAGCCGGGCAGCGCTCGTCGAGTCCGTCCCCGATCGGATGCAGGCATTCGCCGAGAAGTGGGCCGCGGCCCAAGCCGAGCGAGACGCACGCCGAGCCGATGACCCGTGGAAGCCGAAATCGCCTGACGGGTCGCGCTTTCAGCGCGGAGCGGACCGCGACAGTGGTGCACCGGGAGCGGCGATCCAATGGACAGACCGCACTTGGCACTGGACGGCATGGACCAGTCCCGACAACTCGACCTCCGGGTTCGAGGAACGCCGGGACGCCGCCCGCTACGCCGCCGACGATGCGATACGAAAGCTCGACGCGGAGCCGGAATCGAATAGCGAATCCGCGGCCGGACCGGAACGGTCCTCAGAGGTGGGCTCGGCACCGTCGCTGAGATCCATGCTCAACCGGCAGTCGGGCAAGAAGCGCGAGAACTCACGACCCGACCTGCCGGATTCGAACCACTCCCGCGATCAGGGCCTCGAGCGGTGACGGACATCTCCTGGCGGGCCCTACCAGGGAAATTTTGGAGGCCAAACAACGCAGTGCGACACGTCTGACCCCGCTACGGCGGTCGTACTACGTCTTCTTGCGCGATTTGGCAGGACGGTTCGTCAACGCGACGGCTGTTGGCGAGGACGCCAGTTCCACGGAGGTCCATGCTGCCAGGGTGAGCAGATACAGGATGGATGCTGTTGTGGTCTGGCCAGTCAAAGTGAGGGTGAGGAGCAGCGATGAGGCGACTGTTGTAGTCGTTCGGCTGTTGGCGAGTTCGGGCATAGTCGGTCCTGACGTCCATGTGTCCTGAGGTATGGACCCATAACCGTCAGAATCAGCTACAGAGGTTGGGGCGAACCCCATGGCAACTTGTGTCCGACGCTGGCTGATCTGGGAACCGCTTCTGTTGGGCGAACCCATTGCCAGTGCGCCGTTCCCACCTCGACCCTGAGCGTACGCGGCAAGCTACTCGACCGACCAGAGATACCCGCACGCGACAAGACGGTGATCTAGGACATGAGCGGTAGCCAATGTGACACGGGCTCTAAGAGCATTGCCATGCGGAAATAGATTTTGCACCCCTCGAACTGTAGGTATAAGATTACTTATACCGAGGAGGTAGTCATGACAGATCTATTGGAACGCGCACTCGAGGCGACCATGACGACGTCCAAAGCGCGTGGTGCTGTCGATCGCATCGAGCACCTTCGAAGCGTGCGGCAGCTCCATGAGCAGAAGGGGTGGACGCAGACGCGTCTGGCGGAAGCGAACGGGGTCAGTCAGCCCGCCATCTCGCAGTGGTTGAAGATGGCGCGCATCGATGCACCGGATGTGCGTCCAGGTTTGGCTGGCGGTACCCCGTACGAGATCGCGGCACGGTACGCAGCGAAGATGCTCGATCGGGAGACGATGATCGAACAGCTCTCAACATGGATCTACGAGCCGGTCGAGCAGGCTCCGGCAGGCGAGGGCGACGTGCCGCGACTGAACTTGTCGGGCTTCAACCTCCAGGTCGGGCGGGCATTGGACGATCGATTCATCGACGAGGCCGACTACGACCGCATCCTCGAGGCAGTAGCAGACTGACTTGGCCCACGAAGCAGTAGAGGACCGTCGGGCGCGGCTGGAAAGTTTGTCGACGCCCGTCGGCCCGCTAAACATCGATGCTCCATTGGCGACCGTCAAGGACCGACGCCATTTCCGGACAGTAGCTGGCGAACTCGTACCCACGTCGGCTCGCAGAAAGCTGCACGCTGCCCTGCTCGGCAGGTGGCGCGACAGTTCCCAGGATCTACGGAGCGCGCGCCGGGCGACGCTCTTTGCCGGGCCGCCCGCCGCGGGCAAGAGCACTCTGATGGGGGCATCGAACACGCACCTCGCGGACCACCGTCGCATCGATGCCGACGACTTCAAGACACTGCTGCTTCAATCTGCTGTGGAGGACGGCTCGATCGCGTCCCTGATACCACGACCCCTGCGAGACAACTTCGAGGAACAGTTTCACCCGCTCGAACTCTCCGCGCTGGTGCACCGCGAGTCGACCATCCTTCAAGAACGTGCATTGAGCGACGCGATGCGTGCGGGCGAGAACGTAGCCATCGACGGGACGCTGGGGTACATGCCGTGGGCGAAGGATTTGGTTCGGCAGCTGGGGGACTTCGGTTACAAGATCCACGTGATCGACGTCGAGGCTGAGGAGGAGCTATCACTCGCACGCGTTGTCACACGGTGGAGGACGGGCTACGAGAACGCCCTGGCTGATCCGCATGATCCGACGGCGGCGATGGGCGGCCGGTGGTTGCCTGCGTCGGCCGTGACTCGACTCTTCGCGACAGGGCGGACCGTCTCGCACTGCGAAATGAACGCGAGCGAGATCGCCTTCAACTTCTCCGAGGTCGTGAAATACGACCTGTACAGAACAACCGCCCCTATGGAACCGCCGAAGCACGAGCAGTCATGGTCAAGAGACCGCAGCGGGGAGTGGACAAGCCCATAGACCTGACCGCCGACTGCATTTAAGCGTTTGCTATGTCCCGCATTGAGCTCCTCCAACATTTCCCGCTTTGGCGAGCATGACGGTCCACTGTGCCAGGGCGCGCCCTCGGCCAGCTCAACCCCGACGGTCACCCGGTCCAGCGAGCAACGGACCCCGAGCTGTGACACGGAACCCTGGCCGTACTTATCGGCCTCGGCCTGCTCGCCGCCTCCGGGATCGCAACCATCGTCGTACTCATCTTCGGCGGCAGCACCAGCACCCCCGAACAACCCGGCACCGACGCCGGCTACGCCATCGCACCCATCGGAACCGAACCCGCCGATGTCGCCGTAACCGTGATGTCCGGCGTGTTCACCTGGCAACCCGCCGTCCAAGACTCCTCGTGGGACGCACTGCACACAGTTCCGATCAATGGAAAGTCTTGGACTACCGCCTTCGGAACAGCGGTCGTTGAGACCGACATCTCTACAGCGGACAGGACTCTTCGTGGCGGAGTCAAAATTCGAACTTGCCAAAAGGGCTGACGGCTATGCGGCCACACCCCTGTTCACGTCGGGTCGGATCTCCAAGGTTCGTGGGCTTTAGGTAGCTTTCTGGCCACTGTGTCGTGTCGTCATAGAACAAGCCAGAACCCCACGTCACGCCGTCGAGCGACACACGGCTGAAATCGACACCCCTTATATCCGCTCCGTCCAACCTAGCGGTACCGATTGGGGGTGGCCAGAAGGTGACTTGAAGAGGTGGTTGCAAGACGAGTCCACGGAGATCAGCAGCCCGTAGGTCGGTTGGAATCACTCTGTCGCCCTTCAGTGCTCCAATTGACGCAACGCGAGCGCCACCGAGCCGGGCACACTGCATCTGTGCGCCGGCGAAGGTCGACGTGAAACTCAAGTCAGCACCTTCAAGGTTTACGGAATTGAGTTGTGTCCGTGCCCAAGTCGGCGATCCTGAAGGGGTATTGCCCGGTTGATCGCCTGCCGGCATCTCCGACACAGCAGTCAAGTCTGCTGCAGTAATATTTGAGAGATTGGCTTTGTTCAAATTTAGTCCACTAATGTCGATGCCAGACAGATCCATTCCGTGCAAGTCAATACTCGGCATCCCTAAGACGAAGCGCTCTGGGGCCGGTGTTTGTGCCAGCGTTCTGAGGTAACGCAAGTTTTCTAACCGCTCAGACGACTTAGCTCGTTGGTCCTCGATGTCCCGTGCTGTCGCAGCCTGTTCACCTGCAATAGCCCTATCGGCCTCAGTGCGCTGGTTGGTCGTGTAGATCGTTGCCCCGAAAATGGTAAAACCTACGATCATCGGGGTGAGAAGCTTCTCGCCGATCCATCTCACAGTTGCTGGAAAGCGATCAGAACTCGCATCTCGTCGCGCTCGACGAACGTCGGAGGACCGCCCGAGCCGGGTAGGTTTACGTTCTGTCTTTCTCCCTCGAAGCCTAGGGCGATACCACGGCTTGTGAGACGATGGACTAAGTACAGACACCCGGTTAACGAGGCGGCCCGATCGCCGTCCGACTGCATTCATCATCTAGGAATTGTCGCAGCCACAACGGAATCCCGCCGCAGGTCAGATGAGACCTCGGCATACTGTAAGAACAGTTGCTCTCCCTAACAATCGCTTTGCCCGCCCACCTATCTCTATGGTTTCACCTATGGGAGATGAGATACCGAAGCGCCTGACACCGGACAAGCCAACCACCGGGATTCTGTTCTTGAAGTCGGGCAATCGTTGCGCATATCCCGGCTGTGACCAGCCTCTGTTGGGGTCTGACAGCGTCTTGGTCGGGGAAATCGCGCATATCGAGGCGGCGATGCCGGACGGACCACGCTTCAACGACAATATGACGAACGAGCAGCGCCGCCTCGAATCGAATCTGGTTCTGATGTGCGGAACCCACCACTCTGTCATAGACGGCGACCTCGACACGTGGACAGTGCAGGCGCTCCAAAGCCTCAAGGCTAAGCATGAAGCTATATACACAGGCGCGGTCGACCGATTGAGAGCGCAATTGGGTGACGTCACGGAGGGAACCACTTGGACTATGCCGACCACTCTGTCCGCCATCTTCGGCACAGAAGACAGGACAGAAGAGCTACCCTTTGACCTGGCCGTTCTAGAGCGCTTCGCAACTCGTTTGGCGCAGCTGCCCATAGGAGCTCGGTCGCTCTTAGCGATGGTCGTGACCCGCGGCGAGTCACGCCGAGCACTGGGACCGCGAGACGCTGAATTCCGCATACGTTGGTCACTACTTCGCAGCATCGTGAGCAGTAATGAACACTTGGACGACTATCTGGACATTCTTGATCACGCCAAGCTCGCATGGTTCGACGAACCTTTCGACGGCGATCCTTTGTATGTTGAGGCGGGACGATCGACGGAGGAGATTGGTTGGCCGTTATTGCAAGACATCAAGACAGCATCTGGGGGCGATCCATTGATCTGCCGCGAGGATTTCGGACACTGGAGATGGTTAATTTCAGGCCGCGTTGTCGTGCTGCCGGTAACTGTAGTGGACATCGTTCGGAACTTGATAGCCGAGCGCCGAATGCCTGCGTCGAGGATTGTAGAAGCCCTCGATATATTTGATGACATCTTGACGCGCTTGTGATTTCGTGGCGTACACCGTGCGATACACGCATTCGTTCTTGAGTGCAGCGAAGAAACTTTCGGCCATACTGTTATCCCAGCAGACCCCGGTACGTCCCATCGAGGACCGCATCCCCACGCTGGCCACCAGAGCCCGGTAGGCCTGCGATGTGTAGACACTGCCCCGATCGGAGTGAAAGATCGCTCCTGTCTCGATCAGAGTTGTCGACGCAGCATTGTCGAGCGCAGCCGCGACGAGCTCGGTGCGCATGTGATCAGCGATCGACCAACCCACCACCTTGCGGGAGAAGCAGTCGATCACCGTTGCCAAGTACACGAACCCCTGCCAGGTGTGGACGTAGGTGATGTCGCCGACGAACTTCACCCCGGGCCGATCAGCAGTGAAATCCCGCTTGACCAGGTCCGGGACCGCGTCGTCGTCACCGGACTGCGTGGTCGTGCGAAACGGTCGCGGCTGGCACGGGACCAGCTCGTGTTCGCGCATGATCGAGCGGACCAACTCCGGGGAGCATTCGACACCCGCGGCACGCAGATCTACGTGGATCCGCCGGTATCCGTATGTTCCGTGCGCGGCATCGAAGAACACGCGAATCTGTTGCGCCAGAAATTCTCTGCGTTTCGATGTAGCTGATTGTGGCCGGCTTCGCCAGTTGTAGAAACCCGAGGTGGACACCTCGAGCCAGCGGCAACGGTCGATGACAGGTGCGGTCTCGGAGTCGCCCGGGACATGGGAATCTATGAACTCGTACTTCGCCACTACCGTGGCTCCCGCGCGAAGTACGAGGCTGCTTTTTTCAAAAAGGCTGCCTCAGAACGAAGTTCACGATTCTCTCGTTCGAGCTGGGCCAGTCGCGCTCGTTCGGTCACAGTGAGTTCGCTGCCTGGACTACCACCGTGGGTGTCACGATACTTGGCAAGCCAACGGCGCAGGCTGTCGTCGCCGACCCCGTAGGCCTTGGCGACTTCGCTGATCGGCTTCGATGACTCGATCACCTCTCGGCACAGTTCATCTTTGAACTCGGCCGAGAACGATCGCCGTGCTCTGCTCATGCTGGTCGGACTCATTTCAGTAGATCCCTATTCTAAGCGGGTCCACTGTCCGAAATCCCTGGGCCGATCACATCGTACGTCCGCCAAGTCTTAGTCGACCTAGACTTCGCTGCGCTTGACCAGCCGCCAACGCTGCGGGGCCGAGCCTAGGACTAGACCGAGGGGGCATCTACCCAGGACGCTCGGGGATCGGAACACATCATCTCGGGAACGTGAACTGCCCGCTACATATCAATGGCTACTAGCCTCAAGGTTCCGACTCAGGAACTTGGTCGGTTCCGAATCGGGAACCCGACGACTATGGTTGCAGAATGGAATCCGCACTCGATGTGACCACGGTACGAATGGCTGGATCTGCCAGGGAGATCTCCGACGCGTACGTGGCCACGTTCGACGAACTCGTGAAGATGCTGGTCCTCAACCCCACCGTCAAGCAACTGCTCGCGGCCGGCTACACACACGCGCAAGTGGCGCGAACGATGCACATCAGAAAACAGCAGGTCGGGGATCAGGCCCGCACACCGTTCCATCCGGTACGCCGCGCGGAGATGCTGCACTCGATCGACGTATGGGCACTTGCCCACTCGCTGTGGGGGAAGTCCGAACAACGGTTGAAGCTCGCAATCGACGCCGCGTTCGAGTGGGATGCCACGCGGCTGCCCGACGTCGCTCAGCCCGAGCGAAACTTGGAGCAGTACCGGATCGGTTCTGTGACCGATGAACTCGACACTTACAGCTGCGCTTTCGCTCGCTGCGAGGTAGCGCGGCCGTATACGCCGCGACAGGAGGACGTGGACGCGGCACGCGTCGGTGCTCTACGTGCCGCTGCAGCGGGAGCGACGGAGGTCGATCTGCGGGCCCGTGAGGACGAAATGCTGGAGTTTCTGCGCACTCCCGTGGTTTCCGAAGTTCCCGACTTCCTTTACCGTCACCCGCACAGGCACTCTGCGATGTTCGATCACGGAAAACCCTGGGAGAAGAAGAAGTTCGAGGAGCGAGCCGCGCGCGAACAGGACGAGATGAAGCGCTACGGAACACTGTTGCCGACCTTGCCCGACGATTCGACAGATCCACGTGTGCTCGCGCGTGACCTTCTGTTGTTCAACTTCGGTGATCTACGTGTCCTGGACCACCATTTGGATGCGGATCCGCTCGATGAGCGACGTGCGCGTGTTCTCGAAAGATTCGCTGGTGAGCTGGGTGTTCGTTGGGACCAGTGGCAGACATTCAGCCCTGAATGCCGTCCCGCGGAGGAAGTGGAGTCCGAGATCCGTCAGGCGCTCGAAACGTATCTGGCCGCGCAGTGAGCGAGTAGTTATGCGAAGCCGGCTCGCCAACCGTCCCGGAAAGGTCCGTGGCTGGTAGAGCGACTTGTGGGTGCACATCGGTCCATTCGTCGGTACGGTGGACGGCTCAGTTTCCTCCAGCGAAAGGAAGTGCCCGAATGCTCGGACTCGGCCCGCTCGGTTTCTGGCTCCGTGATTGGAGCGGCGCGATGGGTAACGTCGCCCCCCAAGGCCCCATGGCTTGATTCCCGTAGAAAAATGGGCACGGACAGTTGTTGTCCGTGCCCTTTTCGTCTGAACAGGCTCCGAGGACAGATCCAGAAGAGAGTTGCGTCGATGGGCTTTCCACGAATTGCACGACAAGGGAAGGCCGCGGGCGATCCGCCTGGCCCGTTCGATCAGGGTGGTCGGCCGCTGCGCATCGTCGTAGACGTCGTACAGGATCAGCGCCAGGTCGAAGACTGGGATGGAAATACCTACGCCCCGCTCGCAATGCCGGACCCGGAGGTCTTTCTGTGGTCGCTGACAGAGGGCGAGAGTATCGACCGCTACTGGATCGGCACCGCCGACGACCCGGCCGCTGCCGGCCGGGTCGTGATACCGCCGGGACCCCTAGACCCCTGCGCCCACGACTACCTGGAGTTCTCGACCATCGACGGCCAGGGGCACCGGACCGGATATGCGATCTGGCCCTACAGCACCTACGAAACGTTCGCGCAGGAGGACGCCGGAGCCCACGCAGGTCTATCCGCTGAGCAGTGGCTGGCGGAGCTTCTCGTTGCCCGGGCCAGCAACGAGATGCGCGCGGACCTGCTGGCCACCATCAATCCGCGCCTCCTGTCGAGCCAGGCAGCGTACGTAACGGAGACGAACCCGCTTTCGGCCGTCCAAGCGGTGGGGGTCGTCGGGTTGTATCTCCGCAGCAAAGGTCAGTACCCCGTAGTCGGTCCGGAGCGTCTGGTGCTCGATGAGCGCTCGATGTTTCTTCTGGCAGTGGAGGAGCTCCTTCCGTCGTGGCGGGTGTGGGCTTCCGAGCTCAGTCGACACACGTACGCGACCGACAACGACACGCCTGCGCTGTTGGCTCAGTCGGTCCGCGAGCGAATCATCCGCATGCTGCGGTGCCGCGACCAACTGCTCATCGCGTCGATGGCAAGCCAGACCAACACCACTATGGATCGTCTGGTCGAGTCCCTGGACTACTTTCTGGTCAATCTCGTCGGGGCCTTCGACGCCGCGGCCCGCGCCGCGCACCTCGTCTACGACTTACCGAAAGACAGGACCAGAACTGCGGGTTGGCAAAAAGAAGAGTGGTTGAAGAAGCTGCGCAACGCCGATTTGGAGGACCTGTTCGCACCGGACAGCACCGGCTACCGGTTGTTCGAGATCTGCCGATTTCTCCGGAACACCGTTCACGGCGAAGGACTACCGGCCATTGCGTTGAACGAATCCAGGGTTGCGCACACGCAGACTCTCGTGCGGTTGCCTCGGAATGAAGCCGATGTCCTTGTCGACCACTTCGACCAGCTCGGAGGCCAAGACGCCTGGGGATTGCGTCGATTCGGTGACGGGCTCGGGGACTACATCGACGCGGCAACGTTCGTCGAGCGGCTCATTCCATCGGCCATGGGTGTGTTGGACGAAGCCATCAAGAACACACCGACCTCGAGGCTGACCGGTATCGGTCAGTTCACGATCGAGCCTCCTGTTGACCATGCGCGCGATAGTCCAGGGACGCGCGCACGTGTGATGTTCCTGCTCGGTCTCCCGAAGACGTGACGGGTCGACCCTTGTCTCATCGATCGGTTCCCGACCGCACTCCAGGCCCGCTACTGCGATGTCACGGGCCAGAATCCGGCCGGCTGCAGAGGGCCCGTCGAGAGTGTGGCGGTGACGTGGTCGATGAGTGCTGCGTGCCGCGGGTCGAGCTGCAGGTAGTACTCCGGATCGTCGGTGGTGGTGTCGAGCTCGGCACTGCCGACGGCGTACGGGTTGAGGACGAGCTCGCCGTCGGCAGTGACTTCGAGGTCGACGGTGAGATGCGCGGCCATGCCGGAATCTCCGATAGCGTTGTGGGCCTTGGTGATCCGTGACCATAGGTCACCGTCTGTGTCCAACGACTTGTCGACGACGATCCGCAGGTCGCCGGGGTGTTCGGTGAGCATGGTCGGCCAGTCGATCGGCTCCTCGATTCGGGCTACGCGCAGGGAGTCCGAGTAGCTGCGGATCAGTGCGCCGGCGGTGACCTGGCGTAGCCAGTCCGGTACGTCGGCGGCGCGGGTGAAGGTTCCGCGGAATCCGCCGATGACGCGCTGCCACTCGATACTTGCTTGCAGCAGTGCATGTTTCCGGTGTGCTCGCGGGCTCCATCCGCCCCAATGGAGGTCGGTCCACCGGCGGGTCTGGGTCCGTAGTTCGTGCAGTGACCGCGCGCACGGGAGGCAGTACCGCTGTTCGGATCCGGTGTGGCGAACGTTGCCGAAGCGCCCAGGGAGCTCGAACGGTTCCCGGTCGCTACCTCCGGAGAGACTGCCCGACAACACAGTTCCGTTGTCCGGCGATGCGATCGTCACCTCGAACTCGATGAGCCGGTGTCCGGTTTGAGCGACCCACACGGCGCGGTCGCCGATGTTCCAGTGGTCGCCGCTCTCCCATGCTTCGGTGGTCGAGCGGGCGGAATCCGATGGTCCGGCGGGCATCGAACGTAGCGCTGTCATGCCTCACCATCGAACTCTGATGGGGACATCGAGACTGCGGTCACTCGTATCTGCTGGCCGTCCGCGGTGACGATGGCACGCACCGTGCGGCTGATTTCCTCGAGCGGCGTACGACCGAGTTCTGTCGCTGACTGCTCACACGTGAGATCCACGGCGATGGTTCGCGCGGTTTCGGGAATTGCTGTGATGGTGGTGCAACGAGCCTGCACCGTGAGCCGATCTTCGGCCATTCGGTCCCACAACCGAGTCTGGGCGGGTTTGCCGGCACCGGCCGAGACGATGCGGTCGACCAGAGCGTCGGCGAGGTAGCCGCGTGCGCGGTCGGCGGCCGCTGCCTCGTTGGCGTCACTGCCTGGGAACCAGGACAACAGAAGTTCCGCGCCGTTGCGGGCGGTGTCCATGGCACGGCCGGCGTCGACGTCGGAGTCGAGTATCGCGGTGTGGTCACTGCTGGACGGCGTCGCCGACGGTGGTGTGGAGGCGGGGGAGCTGCATCCCACCGTCAATGCGGCGACAGCCGCGACGGTGCACGCGAGCGGGCGATAGTAGGACTCGTACGAGCGGAGTTGGTTCACGGCAAGGGCCTTTCTGGAATCTGACGACGAAAACGGTTGTGCGAGAGAGAAGGAATGGGTCAGCGTCGAGCTGTCTGTCCGTAGCACGGCGAGCCCCAGAGGCCGGCACCGTTGCGTTGCGTTGCGCTGTCGACTGCGCGGCACCGATGTTCGCTGCTTCCGAGAGCTGCTGATCCTTGTATGTGTAGGCGCGGGCCATGCCGGCTTCGGCTGCGACGGTGCTGTAGTTGCGTCCATCCGGAAGAACGACGTAGCGCAGGGCGCGCCCGTACCGGTCGACGCTCTCCGCCACTGGGTCGGAAATGAGGGTGACGACGGTGTTGTCGAGCTGCTGGTGCGCCCACGCGCTTGCTTCCGGCCCCCAGCACTGCACGTCGGTGTCGGGGTCGACGGTCTCAGGGGTGTCGATACCGAGGATGCGAACCCGTACCGAATCGCTACCCGTGGACAGGTGCACCTCGATGGTGTCGCCGTCGATCACCCGTTCCACCACCCCGCTGGACACAGAGGCAGCCTCAGCGGCGGTCTCGGGGTTCGGTGGAGCGATCAGGGGATTGCATCCCGACAGCAGGGCCACCGCCCCGGGCGCGGCCATGCAGGCCGTGAGTACCCGAACGGTCGATCCGTACCGGGCTCGTAGCGTGTTCATGCGCGCCCGAAGACTACGAGCACGCCGATCAGGTACGTTCCGAGCGCGATGATCGCCGGTGCCGCGACCGCCATGATGGAATGTGCGACCAGGACCGAGCAGTGCCGAAGCGGAGTGCGGCTGCGACGATGTGCTCTCGCCGGAATCCAGTAGTCGCTCAGGGACGTCGCGAGCACCAGGGCCAGGAGCCAGGCTGCGATCTCCACGATGACGGTGGTGCCCGATGAGAGCGCATCCGTCATCCGCTCGATCGAGGTCCCTGCGGGCCAGTCGTAGTACGACAGTTCGGGGGACCAGCCCCACCACGCCAGGATCGCGAACGCGATCGAAGCTGCTGCTGCAGCTGCCAGATACGCGGCCGTCACGCCGGGGTGAGTGACGCGGCTTGCTGCGCGGGTGTGGGCGTCCGCGATCGAGGCGAGCTGGCGACCGGTGATGACCGGTTGCCGCCCCCGACCACGGGGCGCGAGCCGGCGTTCGACTTCCAGTATTGCCGCGGAGTGCGCGGCCGCACGCTCGGTCGGCGTCGACGACAGACCGTGCCGCGCACGGAATCGCTTCTGGTCACGGTCTATGTCGCGGATCCACTCGTCACGATCGCTCTCGGGGGTGTAGCGCACCTCGATGCCCCCGACTGCGCTGACGATCGAGCTGAGCATGGAGCTGGGGTGGTGTTGTGTACTCGTCTTCATGGTTGTTGCTCGCTTTCTCGGGCGTGGTCGGTAGTCGAGTTGGTGGTCACAGGGGTTGCACTCCGCCGGCGGCGAGAACGCTCGCGGTCCAGATGGCCCACATCACGGCGAGGGTGCTCGCCAGGCGTACCGCGTTCTTCCATGCGGTGAGCGCCCAGCGGCGTCCGTTCACGTAGTCGAGGGCCACGGCGACGAGGCTGCCGATCGACAGCGCGAAGACGACGGTGATGATCGCCCACCACCCCTGTGCCACAGCATCGTTGGCAGCCTCGCGCCGGACGGGGTCGGCCGAGCCACTCGACGACGAGGACAGCACCCACTCGGCGACGGGAATCGACCAGGCGAGCCACCAGGTGACGGCCGTCAACGCGATCGATGCCAGTAGTCGGGTCCGGTCGCCGGGCGCGGTCGACGATTCGAGTGCGGGTGCAGGTGCTGTCTTCATGGGAGAGGCCTTCTCTCGGTGACGATGGTGGTCAGGGGGTCAGATATTTCGGGGCCTGCCAGTCCTCGGGTGGGTAGGCGATGAGCAGAGTGCCGTGGCCGGGCCAGCTCCCGTCGACGTCGGCGTTGCTCATCGGTCCGGATTCACCGTCGAGGAGCAATCGCATGTGGGGGTCGCAGTGCCGAAGCCACCAGCTCGACATCGCCGCCGGATCGTCCGGTGAACTGCGTGCTTCCTCGAACGCCCACCACAGGGCCTTGAGCCGCGACACGACCTCCTGGTGCTGCCACCAGCGCCGATCCCAGGACAGCCCACGACCAGGCTTGTCGTCGATCTGGCGGTTGATGACGTGGCGGAGGTAGTTCTCCACGAAGTCCTCGAGCCGCAGAAAAGCCGGGGCCGGCAACTCGTCGGCGTCTTCCCCGATCGGGATCGGATGCTCGTGCGAGAGGTCTGCAAGATCGTCCGCGACCCAGTCTGCGGGAACCGGATCGCAGGTCAGAGGCCCGTATCCGGCCCAGGTGCCGGCTTCGTCGGCGCCGCTCATCGGCCCGGTGGCACCGTCTAGGAGCATCCGCAGGTGAGGTTCGCAATGCTCGACCCACCATCCCGACATCGCGGCCCGGTCCTCGACCGAACGTCGCGCGGACTCCCATGCCCACCACAGAGCGGTCAGTCGTGCGACCGCTTCACCGTGCCGCCACCACCGCGCATCCCAGGTCAGCCCGTGGCCAGGTCGCTCACTGATGCGACGCTGGATCACCCGCGCGAGGTAATGCTGAACCCAGTCCTCGACCGACTCGTACGCGGGCTCGACCTCCTGTTCCGCGTCGAGATCCAGTTCGTCGTCGAGGTCGAATTCATCGTCCATCGACGCTCACCGCCGATCGATCCCAGTCTTCGAGCTCGTACTCGTCGACGTGCTCGGGTTCGTAGTCGATGTTGAACGGGCCGTCGAGCAGTTCTTTCGCTTGCTCGGCGGATCCGCTGTATCTCATGATCGATTGTTTGATGGTGTCGGCGTCGTCGGTGTCGGTCCACCAGATCTTCTTGATCAGAACAGGCGGATTCTCCGGAAAGACCACGATGGCACGGCTTTTCGGGAGGGCCGCGAGTTCGTTGATCGGAAGAATGGGCCGTTCCTGCCAGCTGTGCGAAGAGCTGCGACTGCCCTGGCCGCTGCTGCGAGTGGTCGATTGCACTTCGTGCGAACCGATTTGCTCGGACAGGTCGCTGAGGTACTGCTTGTCCTTGATGTTGCCGCCGTAGAAGTGCACGGCCCCGGCGATCATCGAGTCGAACTCGTCGCGGCCCCATACTCGCGCACCCTGCTGTGGTGACTGCAGAATCGCGATCGGGATGATTCCGCGGCCACCGAAGTGTGAGTACTGGTCCGGCAGTTGGCGAAGAAGGACGGTGTTGGCGGCCTCGTCGAGAATGGCCAGCAACGGGACGTCGAGCCGCCCGCCCTGAGTGCGGACGGTGGGCTGCCACAGCCTGATCGGCCACCACCGCGGCATTTTCTTGTCGTAGGAGCGTGCCGGGGTCCGTGAGGCCAACGCAGCGGCTTCGTCGAAGATCTGCCCCACCAATGCGGTGGTCAGTGGTGCCGCCGAATCGGGGCCTTCGAGTGAGAGCGCGTAGAGGGTGTCGGTACTGGCCACGAACGCCCGCGGGTCGAACTCGGGGAGATCGTGCAGCGGCTCCCCGTACCGGGTGGTCACAAGCGGGGCGATGGTTCTGTCCCTCGCGTCGACTTCGATGATTGCCCGCGCCGGCGGTGTGACAGCGCGGGCGTACTCGTCGTCGGAGAGGATGTCGAGGAATCGGCGCGCCATGTCGAACAGACCGTCACGCTGACGCTCGGTCAGGCCCTGCGCCTCAAGGACTCGCGCCGCGGCGCGCTTCTTGTCGAAGGCATCGAGAATCTGCGCGGGGGTCTTGTTCTGGTCGCTGCCGAGCCAACTGACCGCGTGCAGGAGATCTCCGCCTGCCAATGCCGCCGCCAGGCAGTAGAGGGCGAGCAGTTCTTGAGCGCCGCCGTCGAAGTAGCCGTCGGTTTTGGCGTCCTTCTTCGTCGACGCGGAGACGAAGAACGAGGCGAGCTTGCGAGCTTGCGCGAGGGTTCTGACGTGCTTGAGGGCGTTCCACCAGAACGTGAGCTGCACAGATCCGCTGACACCCTGCAGGTCGGACACCCACGCGTGTCCGACCTGTTCGCGGCCGAGGCGAGTCGCGGCATGCAGGTCGGGCTTGTTGCTCGTCACGATGGCGGGGCCGGGGGCAGCCAGTGTCGCGCGCACCGCGAGGGCGACGGTCTTCCCCATCCGGGTGCCGGCCAGGGCAACCATGACCATTTCCCACGACAGGTACACCGGCTTGTCGCCCACCACGGTGGTGCCGAGGAGAAATCCCCAGGACCGCGGATCCGACTTGTCGAATTGAGGCATCAGGCGATGCGACTCTTTCGGGGAGACTCCGCGAAGCTTGTTCGGTGCCACCATCGTGCGCGCTGCCCGGTCGACTTCGGTACGTCCCTTGGCTCGTCGAATTGCGATCGGCAGTGCGACCGCGGCGACCGACACCACCAGTGCCACGGCGATGACCGTCGACTGCCACGGCCAGGGGCGTTGGCCGGTGAAGGACTCGAACACACCCTGAATGGGGTTTCCGCTGGGATCCCCGCCGGCGAGGAACGTTCCTGCCCACCAGGACAACACGAGGGTGATCACGACGGCCAGGACGATGCAGAGCAGCACCGCCTGCAGAAGGTTCTCCTGCGATCGTGCACCGGTTCCGGATCTGCGTGTCTGGGCCATCAGAGCGCCCTCCCCTCGAGCGCGTCCTGCGCGGTGGCAGCGGTCATCGGATCGTCTTTCTGATCGTTCGATGCGCGTGGGGGGCGATGGTGCACGAACACGTGCAGCAGGCCGGCCAAGCCCAGGGTGAATACGGGCAGGACAAATGCGATCGCCGCCAGACCGGTATGGGGTGTGACGATCGAGCGCCCGGCGACCGCCGCACCGCCGAGAACGGCAATGGTGAGGGCCACCGTTGCCGGTCTGGCCCAGGGGCGGCGAACCGACCAGAGCAGCACAATGACGGAGACGAGCAGAGCTGCAACTGTATTGACCACCGCAAGCTCTGCGAGGTCGAACCCCGATGGTCCCGGCAAGAAGGCACCGATCGGGTCCGGATGGATGATCTGTTCTCTCATGATCGACGTCCTCACTTCGGTGCCAAGTTGTATTCGGTCAGTTGCCATGTGTCGGAGTTCTTTTCGACGACGGCCCTCACGCGGTAGTCGCTGTACGGTGTGGTGCTTCCGTCTCGGTGTAGGACGGTCTGGGTGAGGGCGACGTCGAGTACCTGCCGAGTGTCGGATGCGGTGATCGCCTCGCCCGATTGTGCTGTGGCAGTGACGATGTCCCCGGACTCGCGCCATCCCGCCCACTGCGGCAGCGGCCGGATCCCGGTCGCGGTCGGTTGTGTGGCATCGGCGGCGAGCTGACCGCCGAGCCAGCGCTGAGACCGTCCGACGGCGGCAGCGGGGGAGGGGTCGACTGCCGGTTGCCAGGAGAACATCGCCGCCAGCGCCGCTTCGGCGACACCGCCGGGATCGGAGCCGCGGTCGTCGTCGAGGTGTACGTGGGCGTCCGTGGCCGGGCCATGGCTGTCGTCGGTGCCACTGAACTTGACGAGAGCTACCACAGCGGCGGCGACCGTGACGACGAAGACCAACACCGCACAGACCGCGATGAGCTGGCCGCGTTTCATCCTGCGATCCGTTCGTCGTCGACGACGAGGGTGGTCAAATTCGTCTCTCGCCAGGACTTGTAGCCGTTCTCACGGCACCATTCCGCCGCAGGGTTGTCCCGGTCGATTTCGATGCTCATGTGTACTCGGCCGCGCAGAGCCGTTCGCTCCAGAGCCGGGTCATCGGCACCGACTTCATGGTTGAGCACGTGCAGGATCAGCCGGACCGCCTCGACGTCGAGTTCCTCGCGGGCCTGACCGGCGACGAACACCGCGAGCTGCGCCACCGAACGATCGGCCGAGACCTGATCACCGTTGCGGTAGAGCTTGTCGTCGGGGTGAAAGGTGGCGTAAGTGACGACGGCTCCTTCGGGTCCGCAGATCGCGAACGAGGACACCTCGTCGTCGGCCGCTGTCCACATCTCCAGTACCGGCCCGTCGGCTGCCGCTGCGGCGATCTGCTCTCGGCGTTGGGTGTAGGCCTGCTCGCGCAGCGCGTCGTAGTCGATGCCCAGCTGCTTGGACAGTTCGGTCTTGAACTTCGGGAACAGGCCTGGGACGGCGAGGTCGTGCTCTTTCGCCCATGCGTAGAGCTCGCCGTGGGTCTCGAGCGCGCGGAGGTCGTCGAGGTGTTCCTTGACTGTCTTTTTCGCGGTCTCCCATTCGGCGACGGAGTTGTGGGTGCTGCGTCGTTTGGCCATATCGGGTATCTCCTTGGTTGTCGTGTCGGTCGGTCTCGTGCGCTCAGGCGATCGAGGCGAATTCGGTGGCGTACTGCTGGATCAGGTCGGCGTAGGGGCGGGTCTGATTGACGTAGTCCGGTGAGCCGGTGGGGAATCCGCCGGAGGACTGCACCGCGCCGAAGCCCGCGTTGTAGGCGGCGAGATACAGCTCGACGGGCCCGTTGGGGGCCGAGATGGACCCGTTGGCGATACCGGCGTCGACCTGGCCGGCGATCTCGCACATGTAGCGGCCTTGGGCCATCACTGCGTCTCCGATGTCGTAGGGGGAGACCGAGCCGTTGCCGTCGTCGTCGCGCCCGTATCCGGGCCAGGTGCCGGGCATGAACTGGGCCGGTCCTTCGGCTCCACTCGGGCTGACCGCGCGGGGGTTGAAGCCCGATTCCTGCTTGAGCTGTCCGGCGATCATCGGCGGGCGGATCTGCGGGCAGGTGTTGCCGGCCTTGATCACCCACGGCTCGAACTCGGGAGGTACTTTCCCGGGTGCGAGATCGGTTTCGCCGCCGCCCGCAGCCGGGTTGACCCCGCACGGGGTCGGAACGGCCCCTGGACTGCCTGCTGCGCCCGGTGCCGGGCCGTAGGTGGTCAGAGCATCGGGCATCCCGCCGCCGACGGTGGTGACGTGGACGTGGTCGAAGTGATTCTGGGTGGGGGAGCCGCGGTCCTCCATCTGGTTCGAGGAGCCGTCGGCGGGGATGTAGGTCTGACGCCAGATGATGTACTCGATGCGCAACTCGGTCTTGTTCGCCATCAGGTACTCGACGACCCGATCGCCGAGTTCTTTTCCGGCGCCGGTGTCGTAGTCCGGGATCATGATGTCCGCGGCGCGGCCACTGGGGTGATCGTCGTAGGCGTCGTACGGCCGCCATCCACCGATCGTTTTGATCTCGGGGAACTTCTGCGCGACCGCTCGGGCCAGACGGACGGTGTCGACCTGCCAGTGCTCTTCGGACCCGACGGACGGCGGTAAAGGCGGGAGGTCGCCGCCGGGGGCCGGTGCTGTCGGTGACGGCGACGGCGTGGCCGGGCTCGCGGCGGGGGCGTCGGGCTCGGACGCTGCGGCGATCCACGGGGCCGGGTCGACGGCTTCGCCGGCGTCGTGTCCGCCTTGCCAGATCTCGAAGTGCAGGTGCGCACCTCCCGGCCCGGGTGGTGAGACTTCGCCGTTGTATCCGACTTTCGCGATTTCCTGGCCGGCGTGGACCTGCTGGCCGGGGGTCACCTCGAGGTCGTCGGGGAACATGTGGCCGTAGACGCTCGAGATGATCTGTCCGTCGATGTTGTGGTCGATGACGATCCACTGCCCGAACCCCGTTGCCGGTCCGGCCTTGGACACCACACCGTCGGCGGTGGCGTAGATCGGTTCGCCTGCGGCCGATCCGAAGTCCTGTCCCTTGTGCATGGTGCCCCAGCGAGGACCGAATCCGGACGTCAACTGGTAGGTGCCGGCCTTCATCGGCTTGACCTTGGTGCCGGCGGGGAACGTCGCGGTCGGTGCGCCGCCGGGTAGGCAGTCCCCGACTTTGGGTTCGTCGTCGTCGGGGAAGATCAGCAGCACCAGCGCCAGGATCAGGGCGAGGAACAGGGCGACGCCGACCAACGTCCCCTTGCTGGCGGTGCTTTTCACCGGTTCAGATCCTTTCGCGGCCGAGAGCGCGTTGCAGGATGGTCACTTGGTCGCGGAGCTCGCGGACGGCCAGTTCGGTGTCGGCGGGGAATTGGGTGGTGCGTGCTGCGCCGCGTTCGTTGCGCACCCAGTTACGCAGGGTGGTCACCGGGATGCGCAGTGCGGCAGCGACAGCGACGACGGCCTCTTCGCGTGAGGACGCGGTCTTCATCTGCTCGCCGACGAGCGCGAGGCATTTGTCGCGAAACTCGCTGGTGTAGATCCGTTTTGCCATCTCACGCGACCTCGTCGTAGTCGTCGGCGTCGTCGCCTACGAAGGTGAATCGGTGGTTGGTGTCGTGGACACCGGATTCGATCTCGGAGGGCATGAGCACGGTCCGGAACGGAATGCCCGGTGCGCCTTGCTCTCCGAGTTTGACGATGAACTTGCCCTGCCCGGGTGGAGCGCTCAGAGCGCCGGCCTCGCCGGTCAACGCTTTCGGGGACGACCAGGAGGTGATGTCGGCGATTTCGGTGTCGGTGAACGGTTTGATGTCGGACAGTCGCGTCATCTCCTTGCGTGGCAATGCACCCACCACCAGTACTCCGGCGCGTTCGACCAGGCCTTTGGCGGTCGCGACGTCTTCGGGGTTGGGGAGGGATTCGAGGTCGCTGATGGTGTGGGTGCACATCAACAGCGCGGTGCCCCAGGCCCGGTTCAGGCGAGTCAGTTCGTCGACGCGGTCGACCATGCCGACGCCCGCGCGCAGGACCTGCCACATCTCGTCGAGGACGACCAGGAAGTTGCGGCGTGGCCCGCATCCGGCGTCGGCCAGGTAATGGGCGGCGTCGGTGGCGGCGAAGCCGTGTTCCCAGCAGGCGAGCAGCACTGCGCCTTTGAGGGTTTTGTCGGCGGTTCCGATGCCGGAGACGTCGACGCAGACAGCAGCGGCGTTGATGTCGATCGGCACGGTGGTCTGGCCGCAGAACACCTCACCGAACTCACCGTCGATCAGGGCGTTGAGGGTGCGGCGCAGTGTCTTCGAGTCGGCGCGGTAGTCGGCGTCGGTGTCGGATTTGAATGCCCGCCGTACCGGGTCAGGGCCTTCCTCGAGGACGTCGGCGAGGTCGGAGAGCAGCGGTTGGACGTCGCCGGTGAAGCGTTCTTCGAGGAGACGGATCGCGGCACCGAGGGCGGAGATCTCGAAGTCGTCGATCGGGGCGTTGCCGCGGGTGACCTGCAGCAATGTCTTGACTCGGCGTACTCGGTCGCCGGCGATGCGTTTGCGCACCAGGGCCGCGGTCTTGTCGGCGGCGTCGGTGCCGGCGGCATCGAGGGTCGCCAGGATCTGGGCGAGAGGTCCCATGTCGAGGGGGTTGATCTGCCCGCGGCCCAGGCCGAGGTCGATGATTTGGCCTCGATCGCCGAGGGCTTCGACGAGTTTGCGGTAGTCGGGCCGCATGTCGCCCATGATCAGGGTGGACACTCCGGCGTAGATCAGTCCGAGGATGATCTTGCGGGCCAGCGTCGATTTACCGAAGCCGGGCAGGCCGAGCAGCATCATCGAGGGCTGTTGGAGGAATCGGGCGCGGGTCATCCATGAGAGCGGGTCGAAGCACACCGGTGCGCCGGTGTAGAGGTGCACACCGAGTGGGACGCCGACGATCGGCGCTCCGGCCCCGACCGGGAACGGCCACATACCGGCTGCTTGCAGTGTGGTGGCGCGGAATTCGGTCAGGGGTAGGACGGGTCCGGCTTTGCCGCCGCCGCGTCCGGACAGGCCCATGTGGTTGCCGCGCAGGGTCTCTGCGTCGCGGCTGTGCCCCACGGTCTTGGACCGCGCTGCAGCGTCACGTCCGAGATGCAGGCGTGCGCGCCAGGAGACGGCGATGTTCTTCGATTCGGCGGCGCGTTCGAGTTCGCGGCGTTCGTTGTCGTCGAGTACGGCCACCGGTGCGGAATCGATGCTCTCGCAGTGTTGTTCGCGCTGACGTTGCGCAGCGGTGCGGCTGAGGTCGCGGTGGGAGGCGGTACTGGCGGCGCGTCTCCAGGGGCGTTTGATGCTCATTTCACGCTCCCAGCTTCTTCGCGACGTTCTTGGTGTGCGAGGGCATGAGGACGCCGACGCCGAGGGTCGCGGCGAATCCGGTGTCCTGGGTGAACCACAAGCGCTGCAGGCGAAGTGAGGATCGGGTGCCGAGATCTTTGGTGACCGAATCGGCCTTGGGTCGGTCTTCGCCTTCGGGTGTCGTCACGGTCACCAACAGTCCGATCATGGTCAGACCGTGTCCGTGGCCCTGTTCTTCGAGCTGGTCCTCGACACTCTTCAGTCGTTGCTGCGCCTCGAAACTGGGGCCCTTCTTGCCGAGGTTGTTCACACCGCTGTTGGCGTGTTTGAGGTCGCGGCCGATGATGGTCGCCGCTTCGGCCGGCGAGTGGGGGCGGTAGCAGATGGCCACGCGCTTGCGCAGGACGTCCGGGTTGGGGTCGAGCAGTGGCCGCAGCACGGTCTCGACGAAGGCATTTTTCGGTCGTTCTGCCATTTCCCATGTCGTGGAGTAGCAGCCGTCGTGGAAGAGGTTGGAGATGTTCGCTTTCTGGGCTTGAGGGCCGGCGTCCTCCCAGCCCAGATCGTGCCCGCCCTTCATTTCCGAGAGTTCGAGATCGTCCAATGCGGCCGGGGTGTAGGCGTGTTTGACGAACGAGACGATCTCGTCCGAGGCGAGCAGTCGCGGGTTGAGCTGTGCTTCGTTGAGCACGGTCAGGACACCGCCGATTCGGCGTGCCAGTTCCTTGATCTGCTCGCCCGGGTCCTTTCGGCGGCTCGCGGTCGCGGCCCGGTAGGTGATGGCCACCCGTGCCCACAGTCGCGGTGTGCCGGTGGCGAGGTATTCCGCTGACTCGAGCATCATGCGTGCGGGGAGTTCTCCGCCGTAGAAACCGTCTTCGTGGGCCATCGACCGCACTTCACGGCGGAGCCGATTGCCGGACTCGGGGCCGTTCTCGATCACGACGGTGACACCGTCCACGTCGCCGGTCTGGGAGATGAAGTTGACCGCCGCACCCCAGGAGAACACCGAATTGTCGACTGCGTCCTGGTCGATGGCTTCGTTGCCCTGGGGCCAGCATTCGATGACGATGGTGAATTGGTGGGTCTTGGGCATCTCGATGACCCCGAACTTCTGCCGGGACTGATGTTGGACCCAGCCGTCGTGCAGGACGCTGTCGTAGAGCACGCCGGGCAGGCGGTTGGTGCCGCCGGGAACGCGGGAGAAACGTCCGGAGAGGTACAAGTTCTCGCCTTTCGACAGGTGGATCAGCCACTGCACGGACAGGGCGATCCACTGGTAATAGGTTTTGCGTTGGAACCGCAGAATCAGCGGTAGCGCGGTGATGGCCATGACGCCGATGAAGGCGAGGGCGTAAAGCTTGTTGTCGGCGATCGAGAGCACGCCCACACCCATCAGGGCGCAGCCGAAGAGGTAGACGCTTGCGGCGATGTTCAGGCCCAGTAGGAACGATTCCTTCGGGACGGGGCCGATCACGTAGGTCTGGCGCCGACGCATGGGTGCGCTGGTGGTGCTCACTTCATGACCTCGTTCGTTGCGAAGGGACGGCCCGGAACATCGCCGGCGATGTCTTGGGCCATGGAGTCGAGGGAGTGACTGCCGCGCGAGATCCCGGCGCGGGCGGACTGGACGCCTCCCGAGATCGACGGGATCCGCCGCCCGCCGCTGCGGCCTGCGAAGCTGCCCCGCGAGGGGCCGGTGCCAGCGCTCGATGTACGACTGCGAGCCCCACCGCCACCGCCACCGCGGCCGCCACCGCCGCACCTGGACGAATGCGCGCACCCGCCCCCTCGACCACCAGCCCGCATCCCGAACTCGCCGCGATCGGGCGGGAGATCTTCACCGCCGCTCGCGTTGCAGCAGGCCGGTAGTTCCCGCCATTTTCTCACCCGCACAAAGGAGAACACCATGATCACCACCCTTACCGCGTCGACGACCACGTTCCTTGCGCAGAACATCGGCGACGTCGACCCCACCCCGCCCAGCGGGCCGACCGGTGAGAAGATCCTGACCCTGCTGTCCTGGTTGATGTGGGGCTGCATCATCGCCGCCGTCGCCGGCATCATGATCTGCGGCGCGATGCTCGCCTACGAGAAGATCACCGGCGGCGGCCAGGGCAACGCCACCGGCAAACTCGTCGGCGGACTGTTCGGGTCCATCGTCATCGGTGGTGCCGCCGGCCTGGTCAACATGCTCGTCCTATGACCATCCTCAACTGGGCCCTGTGGGGCCTGATCATCGCCTCGGTCATGGCGATATTGACCACCGGTGGCGTGATTGCCTTCGACAAGACCACCTGCAACCGACACGACCGCGCGACAGCACTCATGCTGGTCTCGGCCGTCGTCGGCACTGTCGCCGCAGGCATCGGCTCGGTGATCGCATGACCGACGTGCTCGCTCAACCTCCGACCTCACCAGTGGACTGGCCTGACGAGGTGTGGCAGCCGATCATGACAGGGCTGTCGTGGCTGCTCTGGTTCGCGATCGTCACCTGCATCGCCGCGCTGTTCGTGTGCGGGGCGGTGTTCGTCAACCAACGCAAATCGACCGGCACACAGATGGTCGAGGACGCCACCCTGGCCCGCATCCTGATCTGCGCCGCCGTCATCGGCTCCGCATCCGGGATCGCCCAATCCGTCCTCGCCTGAACACCCGAATCCGCTGCACCCGAACTGCATTCGACCCGAAAGGCATGCTCCTGATGACCGTCTCCCGCACACTCCGGATCGCCGCAACAACGGCAACCGTCCTCGCACTCGCTGCGTGCGGATCCGGCAACGACGACGCACCCACCACCTCTGCGGAAAATCCGGCACCGGATCTGCGGTCCGCCCCCGCCGAGCTGGCCTGGCGCGAGGTCGCAGGGGTGTCGGTACCGACTTCACGGGTCGACGGCCCAGATACCCGAACGTCGGTGAACCGCAGCGGATACTCCCAAACTCCACAGGGCGCGGTCCTGGCCGCGATCAACGGTCAGACCGCGCTCGCCGTTGCCGATGACCGCGCGTGGCCGGAGGTGGTCAACACCGTCACCGCACCCGGACCAGGGCGCGACGAATTCGCGGCCGCGCGCATCGCAGTGACCGTCTCCGGATCGGTCCCTGCCGCAGCGGCCCCGAAGTTCGTCGGGTTCGAGGTCACCGACTACCAGAGCGACCCACTCTCCGCAGCGGTGTCGGTGGCACAGACCATCGGCAGCGACAACCAGATCTACTCCTATCCCGTTGCATTGCAGTGGATCGGCGATGACTGGCGCATCGTGTTGCCGACGGCAGAAGAGAACATCGACGCCGTCGAGCTGGATTCCCTTGATGGCTACACCACCTTCGAGCGCACCGCATGAGCCGCCGCCTACGCACTGTCCTGATTGGCTTAGCAGCCATTGCGGTCGTGGTCCTCGTCGGCGTGATCGCCTTCATCGTCCCCATGCGCGAGGACGAACCGCCAACCACCGCTGGTCCACCGGCGACGACAGCGGCACCTACGCCTGATGACTCCGACCTCGACACCGGCGCGGAAGGCTTCGGTGTTCCCGACGCGGACCTGTCCGGGCGCACGATCATGGTCCCGAACAACCCCGCCGGCCAACCCCTTCCGCAGCGTGACCCCACCGGACCACGTGTCGAATGCAGCATCGACGGGCAGCCGGTCACGTCCCCGGAGTCGATGATGATCCAACGCAACTTCGGCGTCTCGACGCTCTACTCCGAGACGGATGGGCCCTCGTACCTCGACGGCCTGGTCCTCGCCGGCTACACCCGCACACCGCAAGGCGCAGCGCTGGCCGCAGCCAACTTCCTCCCCCGCGGACTCGCCGGGGGTCCGGTGGCTGTCGAAACCACCGAGAAGCTCACCCTGATCCCCGACGAGGAGATCGGTAGCCAGGAGCAGAAGGAAGCAGAGCTCGCCAAACCGGTCAACACCGAGATTGTGGCGCTGCGCGCACCTATGGCGTTCAAGATTCTCTCCTGCACGGACAGCTTTGCCGTCGTCGAACTCGCCGTCATCCGCGATGTCGACGACACCGGAAACCGCCTACAGAATCCGACCTACACAGGTATGCGCCTGAACATGGCGTGGGATGGCGGCACCTGGAAGGTCAGCAAACTCACCGGTTCCACTACTGGTGGGCCGTACAACTCCCTAGATGGCTTCACCCGGTGGGCACTGTGATCCGCGTAGCGGCCCTGGCCGCCCGTGCTGTGATGATTCTGCTGCTCTCGCTCATCGCGGTCGTCGGGGCAAGTGGACTCGCGCACGCCCAAGACCCGGCACCCGCTCCTGCACCGAATCTGACCGAGCAGATCAACCCCGACGCCGACGGCAACGACTTCCAGCAACAACGACGTGAGTGCGTCGCCGAAGGCTCACCGGTACTCGGCGACGGGTGGCTCAACGACGCACTGGACGGGTCGGTGATCGGTGACATCGCCGACGAGGCCCTGTGCCTGGACAATGCTTTCAGCGATCACCCCGGCGACGCCCTCTCGACTGCCGTCGACTCCGCACTCTCGACATTTTGGGGCGACCCGGTCGGCGACTTCGCGAAATCGGTCATGGAAGGAAACACCCAAGCATTCCGGTCGGTGATGACCTTCTGGATGTCCTCCGGCATCCCCGGCCTCGCCGCAGAGAACGCCATGTCCGGGCTCCGCAACATCATCTCCGGATTCACCGTCGTCGCCTTGTTCGCCTCGATCGTCATTGCGATGACCAAACTCGCCATCGCCCGCAAACAAGCAGTCATGGAAGGAGCCACCGAGACCGCGAACATGCTGGTCCGCACCGTCGTCACCGTCTCGCTGCTTCCGATCCTGGTGCTGATGTTCCACCAGGGCGGAGACATCGCCTCGTCGTACGCGCTGGAGAAGTTCGTCGGCGGCAACCTCGACGAGAAGATCACCGCCATCACCGCGTTCGACGACAAGACCGGTCTCGGCCCAATTCTCGCGCTCGCCTGCGCCGGGTTCGCCTTCCTCGGCTCCGTCGCCCAATTGATCGCACTGCTGATCCGCGAAGCAGTCCTGTGCGTCGTCGTCGCCGTCATCCCGATTGCCGCCGCAGCGTCGGCCACCGGCACCGGCCGCAGCTCCTACAAGTCGATGACCGCCTTCACCCTCGGCGCACTGCTGTTCAAGCCTGTCGCGACGCTGTTGTACCTGTTCGCGTTCTGGGCGGCATCGGCATCGAGCACAGACCAGATCGCCACCGTCATCATCGGCTCGATCCTCCTCGCCGTCGTCGGGTTCTCCCTGCCGACACTGATCAAGATCGTCGCTCCCGCAGCGGACACCATCTCCGCCGGTGGCCGGGAAGTGGGCATGCTCGGAGCGGCTGGCGGCGCAATCATGGGAGCGGGCGGCATGGCCGCATCCCGCGCTCTCGGCGCAGCGGCGAACACCGTCTCCGGATCGGCCGCCGGGGGCGGCGGAAAGGGTGGATCATCCGGGGCCGCCGGTACCGGCGCACGTTCGTCGCCCGGTTTCCAGGGCCGTTACAACGGTGGATCGAGTCCCTCGCACGCGGGCGCATCGTCCGGGCCGATGGGCGCAGCCCGCAGAGTCGGATCCACAGTGGGATCCGCGTCTCGGGGCGGTGCCTCGGCGACTCTTCGAGGAGCGGCAGGGGCACTCAAGGCCGCCGGCACCGTCGGGCGCACCGCCGGGTCGGTCTCCACCAGTCTCGGCTCAGCGGCCGAAGGCGCAGTCGGCAACTACCACGGACGGATCCAACGATGACACAACACAATCAACCGCGCGCACACAAGCGCACCGTGTTGATCTTCGACCCCCGCGCACACAAGGGCACCGTCAAGACCTTTTTCGACCCGCGCACCGCCGTCATGACCTCAGACAAGACACTGATCGACGGAGTGTTCTCCCCACCTGCCAGCGTCGGCAGAGCACCGCTGCCAACCCAGGACCTTAGGTCGCCCGCCACCTACACATGGGGAACTGCGGAGCAGCGTGCGTGGTGGGAGAACATCAGTACCCGCACGGTCGCCCTGGCGTCGGTTGCCGTGGTCCTCAGCGCAGCCGTCGCGGGGGCGGCAGTCATCGCACGCGGTGTCGTCCGATGACCGCCCAACTCGAAGCCCCGTACGAACCGCCGATCTACTCCGCGGGCAACCGGCCGCAGTCGACGTTCGCGTTCGGGTTACCGACGAAGATCATCGCCTACGGCGCAGGGTTTTTCGCGGTCTCGTTCGCCGTCCTGATCTTCGTGCACGTCGTCGCCGGCCTGGCCCTGATGGGTATCGGCGCGCTCATCCTCACCCCGCTGGTCATCGCCCCGAACGGCCGGACCCTTTACGAGACAGGACAACTGAGAATGCAATGGTTCTGGCGCAGAGGCATCGACAAGTCCACCGAGTACCACGCCGGACCGCACTCGCGGATCCCCGGTGGGCGCTACAAGCTCCCCGGCCTACTCGCCCGCACCAAGGTCTACATGGGCATCGACCGGCACGGCAACGAATTCGGGATGATCCACAACCCCGACGATCACCGCTACACCGTCATCTTCGACGCCCTCCCCGGCGGCGACGAAGCGATCATCCAGCGCGACAAAGACCTCTACACCGCCGACTGGGGCGTCTACCTCGCCGACCTCGGCCTGCCCGGCGACATCGTCGGCGCAGTCGTCGTCGTGGAGAACATCCCCGCCACCGGACTACGCCTGGCTCGGCGCGCCGAACACGAACTCGTCTCCACCGCGCCGCCGCTGGCCGCGACGTTCGTCGAGCAGTCCGCGATCCGGATGCCCTCGGGTCGCCACCGCACCCTTGCCCGCCTGTCGATCACTTTCCGCGCCACCACCCGCGAGCGGCAGAAAGACCCAGAGGAGATGGCCACCGAACTCGCTCGCCGACTGCCTGACCTGTACGAGTCGCTCTCCGGTGCCGGAATCGATGCTCAGCCGATGACCGCCGCCGAGATCACCGCGGCGGTGCACCGCTCCTACAACCCGTCTACGGAGAACGACTTCGAGGAACTGGAGATCTCCGGTGAAGAGCACGGCGTCGACTGGGACGACGCCGGTCCCGGCCGTGCGAAGACCGAATGGGGCCACTACCGCCACGACGGCGGCGTCTCGGTCGTCTGGGAGATGGCCGCACCCCCGGAGTCGGTGTTCACCGACACCGTCCTCAAACCGCTCCTGCAGCCGCACGACGACCTGCCGCGCAAGCGGTTGACGCTCGTCTACCGCCCCTACACCGCCGGGGACGCGGCGAAGAAGGTCGACAAGCAGCACCGAGACGCGTTGCATGCGATCAACTCTCGCGGGACGAAGATCACCTCCGCCGGATCGGAGAAGCGCCACGAGATCGCCGAACAGGCCCGCCGGGAGATGGTCTCCGGAGCGGGATACGAACGCTATTCCGCGCTGCTGACGATCACCGTCGGATCCGTCGAAGAGATCGCCAATGCCGCCGCCGTCACCGAATCCCTCGCCGCCCGCTCCCGACTGCGACTGCGGCGCGCGTTCGCTTTTCAGGACGCTGCGTTCGCTGCCGGTCTCGGCGTCGGCGTGCTTCTGCCCGATCAGATTTCGACGTCGATCCTGGTGCGCCGCAGCTAGGGGCTGCGCGTCCGCATCGGCCCACCCTGCGTGAGAAAGAGATTCCGAAGATGACCATGACCGACGACCGGCCCCGCCGACACTACGACCCGCGGTCCGACGATCCCGACCTGTACGAGACCAACGCTCCGGAGCCGTCGGCGTTCGTCCGCTGGATCATCGGCGACACCGACTACGCCGAGCTCGCCGCCCTCATCGCCGTCGGCGATGCCGAAGAGCCCTACACGCTCTCCCGGCGCGGCATAGGACTGGCGCGGTGGCGAAACGATCACCCCCAGGCCGACCAGGCCGTCCACGAGGCAGCCGGGGACCCGTGGTGGCGCGCTGCGCTGTCATCGAGCGCGCGCGGCCTCAAAGGCGCAGGCGGTGGCCGTATGTCGACTGTCCCGGCCCCGATCGAGTACGAAGCGACGTCGGTGCAGATGTGCGGGCTCAACCCGTGGGCGATCGGCGCGGCCGCACCGTCGTCGGGGACCATCGTCGGTCAGCACGCCATCACCGGCAACGCCGTCTCCTGCGATCCGTTCGCCTACTTCCGCGACAAACTCATCGGCAACCCCTCGATGTTCGTCCTGTCCCTCCCCGGACTGGGCAAGTCGACGCTGATCCGCAAGATCCTCCTCGGCGCGTGCGGGTGGGGACAGACACCGATCATCGCGGGCGACATCAAGGGCGAATACGTCAAGCTCACCCGCCTGCTCGGCGGACAGGTCATCACCCTCGGCCACGGCGGCGGACACCTCAACCCCCTCGCCGCCGGGGCACTCGGGCAGGCCGTTGTCCGCGCCATCGCCGCACGGGGCGACTCCACCGACCCCGCCCGCATCGCCGAACTCGACGAGCTGATCAACGTCGCCACCATTACCATCTCCACCCGCCAGATCAACGCCGTGTGCGCGCTGGTGGAGCTGATCCGCTACGACACACACTCGGTGAAGGCGTTCGAGAACTCCCTGATCGGTATCGCCCTGCGTGAGCTCTACGCCGACAGCGGATTCTCCTACACCCACCCGCCGCTGCTCAAAGACCTCTACACCCGCATCGACGCCGGATCGGCGGACATGCTCCAAGCGGCGTACAAGACCGACCGCGAGGGCTACCGCGAGGCCATCACCGAACTGATGCAGGCCCTCGGCGCACTGACCTCCGGCCCACTCGGGGACATCTTCGCCGACCACACCACCGAACCGATCGACCTCGACGCACCGATGATCTGCATCGACGTCTCGAGCCTCGACCGCGGCGACACCACCCTTAAAGCCGCCGTGATGCTCTCCTGCTGGGCGGATGCCTACGGCACCGTGGAAGCGGCGCACCTGCTCGCCGACGCAGGCCTGGACCGCCAGCGCCTGTTCCTGATGGCTCTCGATGAGCTGTGGCAGGTCATCGGCGCAGGCCCCGGCATGGTCGCCCGCGTCAACGAGATCACCCGCCTCAACCGCACCGACGCGACCGGGTTGCTGATGATCACTCACACCGGCCGCGACCTCGAAACCTTGCCCACCGAAGCTGATATCAAGACCGCCAAAGGGTTCATCGACCGCGCCGGCATGGTCGTCTGCGGCGGCCTGCCGATCGGTGAGGTCGAACGCCTCTCCGGAGAACTCAAGTTCACTGCCGCCGAAGCGGACATGGTCACCTCCTGGTCCCGCGGCGCCGCGCTCCGCGGATCCGAGCGCCGTACCGTCCGTGCGCCGATCGGGCGCGGGAAGTTCTTGATCAAGGTGGCCAAGGACAACACCCCCGGCATCCCGATCCAGACCGTGCTCACCGACGTCGAGTACGACACCGGGGTTCACGACACCAACGCACGCTTCGCCGAATACTTCGCCGGCGGGCACCACACCGTCGACAGCGCAGATGTCCACGGGGCCGACCAGTCCTACACCGGCGCCTCCGAGATGGTCGGTGCACGGTGATGCCCGCTGTGTACCCGCGCGCTGAATACCCGGCCGCGACCCGATCCTGGGCGATCGAAGAGTACGAGAAGTCGCGACACAATTACGGCTCACGCGCCGAATGCGTTGCGGAAACGATCGGCGCGCACGAGAACACCGTGGCGCGGTGGATCAAGGACAAGTTCGGTTCACCGCGCTCCCCTGCCGCCGATGAGATGACCGCACGGCTGCGTTTGGCTGAGGCGGAGAACGAGCGGCTGCGCAGCGAGAACCGCACTCTTTCCGAACGTCTCGCTGCCTGCTCCCCGCGATCGGTCACCGCACACTCACTCGACGCGCGATCGTTCGGGGCGGCGGCGCTGTGAAGAAGGGCGGCGCGATCGCCCTCGCGGTGGTGCTCGCACTGTCGCTGTTCGTGGTCCTGTTCGTCACCACCGGCGTCCGCGAAGAGGTGACCGATTGCGTTCCCGGGCGCGGTGTCTCCTCCGCTGCGGGCGGTGTCCCGGCGGGATCGTTCGCCAAGCCCGTCAAGACCAGCGAATCGGTGCTTTCCAGCCCGTTCGGGCAGCGGTGGGGAACCAACCACAACGGCATGGACCTCGCCGGGCCTGTCGGTACCCCGATCTACGCCTACGCCGACGGCATTGTCTCCAAAGCCGGACCCGCCGACGGGTTCGGGATGTGGATCGTCCTCGATCACAACATCGGCGGCCAGACCGTCTCGACCGTCTACGGCCACATGTACCCCGATGGCATACACGTCCAGGTCGGAGACCACGTCGCCGCCGGTCAACACATCGCCGACATCGGCAACAACGGTCAATCCACCGGCGCGCACCTGCACTTCGAATACCACCCAGGCGGCTGGGGCCAGGGCAACGCCATCGACCCGGGGCCCTTCTATGCTGCGGCCGCCGACCCCGGCACCGGGCAGAACGGCCAAAGCCCACTACCCCCGGACTCGACGAGCACACCGACCCAGCCGCCTGCAGGCGACACAGCAGAGATGGCCGCCCTGCCCGCCACTGTCGGCTCCGAAGAGCACTACCAGGTCGACACCGTGCGCGTCGCCCGCGCTGTGCACGCGAAGTTCCCGCAGATCACGCGCATCGGCGGCTGGCGGGCCGACGGCGGAGGCTTCGACGATCACCCGTCCGGGCGCGCCGCCGACATCATGATCGACAACTGGTCCTCCGAGGAAGGCAAAGCCCTCGGCGACCAGGTCAAGGACTACCTGTGGGCGAACCGCGACTACTTCCAGATCGAATACATGATCTGGCGACAGGAGTACATCCCAAGCAATGGTGTCCCGAACACCATGGAAGACAGGGGATCACCCACCGCGAACCATTTCGACCACGTACACATCACCACCGTCGGCCACGGCGCACCGGTACCCGGGCAGACTTACGGGCCCGTCCCCGGCGGCTCCGGATCCGCACCGAAGGCCGCAGGGAGCTGCACCACCGCACCCGGCGCTGGTCTCGGTGATCACGCCGACCTCGCCGCCGGTCAGGTACCGCCGGAGTTCGAGCCGTGGCTCGCCCTCTCGGCCGCGCAGTGCCGCGAGCTGTCCCCGGCGATCCTCGCCGCGCAGCTCAAACAAGAATCCGGCTTCACACCCGGCCTGACCAGCCCATCCGGGGCCGAAGGGTACGGGCAGTTCCTCCCCGGCACCTGGGCCGCGTACGGGTTCCCCGTCGACAACAACGGCGTCGTCACCGGGGCAGCCGGAGAGGGCGACCCAAACGACGTCGGCGACGCCGTCATGGCCCAGGGCCGCTACAACTGCTCCGTCGCAGACACCCTGCGCCCCAGCATCGAATCAGGCTCCATCACAGGCGATCCCATCGAGCTGATGCTCGCCGGCTACAACGCCGGACCCGGTGCGGTCCAACAATTCGGCGGCATCCCTCCCTACAGCGAAACGCAGAACTACGTCACCACCATCACCGCCACCGCATCCGACTACGACCTGGCCCGATAGGGCCATCCCTGACTGAGCGCACACCGACCCGAAACGGAGACCCGCAGATGAGCACACGGACCAGCGATGACCAGACGACCGCGCAGCAAAGCCACGCACACCAGCCCACCGCGGAGCAGCTCTACGACGCCCGCGGATGGCTACTGGATTGCGGGTTCAGCGACGAACTGATCTTCGACCTCACCGACCGCCACATCATTCGATTCGTCGAGCGTGAATACGACGGTGGGTGGCCAGCATTCGTTCTCGACAACACCGGGCACATCATCGCCCGACTCCCCCTCGTCGAACGCCCTTTCACCACGACCGACGCACTGGCACAGTGGACCGTCATGATCGCCAAAGCAGACGCACTCGGCCTCCTGACCGAGGACACCGACACCTCGGCCAGCGGCGGAACGCTGTGACACGCCGAGCCCTGGCGGTACTCGTCGGAGTCGGCCTGACCGGAGCCGCTGCGCTCGCTGTCATCGTCGTCCTCGTCTTCGGTGCCGCGAACGCCCCCGCCCCAGAACAACCGGGAACAGACGCCGGCTACGCCTTCGACCCGATCGGCACCGAACCCGCCGCCGTCGCCGTCGCCGTGATGTCCGGAGTCTTCACCTGGCAGCCCGCCGTCCAAGACTCGACGTGGGAAGCACTGCACAGCCAGCAGGACCACCTGACCGGACCGATGGCCACCGCGGCCGCGCAACCGCCCACTCCGGCGCCGAACCCGCTGCCGGAGTGGGCAGCCTGGTCCCGCAGCGGCGACGTCGTCACCGCCGTCGTCCGGCTAAACGGCGACCCGACCATCGACGCAGACACCGCCACCGTGCCCGTCACCATCAGTCAGACCGTCCAGCACTCAGACGGTGACACCACCTCGTACACGCACTACGCCGCCAACGTGACCCTCGCCCAACAGTCAGGCGCATGGAAAGTCTCGAACTACCAACTCGACAACAACGACAGCTAGCGCCGACGGCAGAACTGACAAACGCGGAAGACCGCCGATCCCATCCCATGCCGTAGCGGCCCTCCTACAAGGTCTCCACCCTCGAACTGGGGCCATTCGACGACCTCACCTCGCGTCATCGCGAGGTCTCAAATCACACTCGGGTTTCGCCGCGGAGGTCTGCGCCCGCTCGAGACAACCCGCCGTTGTTTTCTCACACCCGACAGTGCACATCGACGCATCATCAGGGGAGGCGCTCGGAGAAGGGCACAGTGACCGTCCGGAAGGATGCGTCCATCGCGCCACCCCATGCAGGCCCATATCGGTCCTGGCTCACCCCTTTTCCGGGTACGGACACCCAGATAGCGGCGTTCGTCACCTAGGTGGGGTAGGGAGCAGCGAAATGAAGATGGGGTTGCCCTCTTCGGCGCAGGCCTCGGCAACACGCTGTGAATCGCTGTTGAACTCCGTGACGTCGTGGAAACTATCGATGAGCCGTGCAGGCTCAGAAGGTAGGGCTTTCGACATGAAGAACATGGCGACTCCCGACCCTGACCCACGCCCTAGAACGCCAAGATAGTAGAAAATGTTCTCTTTACCGGGTTCCGGCTTCAACGTGCTCTCTGCAATCCAAAATGGACTGCCATCCCTAATATCTCGTACTAACGAATCATGAACATGCTCGAAGTCCGTGCAGACGACGTCCGGATCGTAGTTCTCGTTGGCCCTGGTAGTTGTCGACGCCGGTGCTGGGCCTGTCGTATCGCCGTTCTCAGACCCGCACCCCGCGCACACCACAGTGCCCGCTGCGGCGAGAATCAGCATCGTCCGCGCAAGCGCCCCCGACTCCAGGCTGCCGCACCGACACGAAAACACCATTGACGTGACGCGCGAAGCGTGAGCTGTAGTCATCGCATCTCCTACATCCGATGTAGGTGAGATACCCGAAGACGTTCGATTTGTTACGCCGTTTGCAGGTTGATGGGGCCTGCCGCCCCCAAAAAGGTCGGCGCAGCTACAGGTCGTCGACGATCCCCTTGACCTCCGCACCGCCGTCGGCTGAGAGCCCTTCGTTGATCTGTACGAACACAAGAGCGCTGTCAGAGCCGTATCGGTGCGGCCCGGCGAGAAAGGCCGCTTCCTCGAAGCTCTCCACCGTTCTGCTGTATTGCTCCGGATTGTCGAATTTCATGACCGCTCCGCCCTCTCCGGGCACCGATATGAGGTCGAAATCGTAGACTTCTGTTGCTGCCACTTGAAGCCCACCGGGTTCGCTTGGGACGCAATTTTCACCGATGCCGGCGTCTTCGATCTGTGCACACACACTTGCGGCCGTTACTTCGTCGTTGGAAGCATCGGACGAGCAGCCCGCTGCAACAGCGACCAATGCGGCACCGACGGTGTAGGCGACGACGTGGGAACGGATGCCGGTTGCATTCATTTTCACTCCTTGGGTTTGCGCGTCCAGGCTTACCCGTGACAGGCAAGCAACCCCATCAAGGGTGCCTCATCGCCCTGCCTGAACGGTTCGATACAGCCCACTTCTCGTTCTTGTCGACATCCCACACCTCGAATCGCACGTCGCCGAACAACGCCGGGTGCCGCTCGGCGAGGATCGCTCCAATCGACTCCGCGAACCGCTGCATGTCAGGCTCCGACCTCACCGAGTCACATTCGACGAGCAGCTGGGCCCATGACCGCACACTGCCCGTAACCGTCAGCTTCGTCGTCGCCATGTTCGGAAGTGCGGCCCGCGCCGCAGCTGCCGAATACTCGCTGTACACACCTCGATTCCTGAGCTTGTTGCGGATGTTTCCCCACACGCGCACGGAGTGTTGGAACAGCTCGTGCATCTCAGCGCGGAGGTCGTCGTGGGCCTCGACCTCTTCGGGAAGGGTCGGGCCGATCTCGAAACGGTCGTACCTCGTGTTTCGCTGCGCGCGCTCGCTGATCACAAGACCGTCGCGGCTGTGCAATTGGTTCGCCAACGATATCGCGATGTCCTCGACATAGAAGGTGACGAAGCTGTGTTCGAGAAATCTCCAGGCCGATGCCGACAACAAGAAGCGGAGGTAGTCGCGGGTGTTGTGCCGACCGTCGTCGACGCGCCAAATCAGGTGAGTGCGTGATAGTGCCGCGAACTCGACTGTCAACTCCACCCCGCTCGGCTCATAGCCAGCGTTGACGGGGCCGCTGTATGTCTCTTGAAAGAAGTCGTGATCTTCGGGGATCACGCATGACGTTTCTGCAACCACCGTTATCTTCACTCACTGCACCTTTTCCATATTTCGAGCTCGCACCAATTCCTCACGTGCGCCGATCTAGAAGCGCCTTGGCCTCAGCAAGCTGACGAACCCGGCTGTCCGTAACCGTGATCGTGATCATGATCGTTCGGCAATACTGACATGGTGCCTGCATCCGAAACCGACTATCTGCCTGTGACAGTTCTGCTCCCGGAAACGGTGGTTGATCCCATCGTGATGTACGACTCTCACGCTGCGCTTCGACTTGCGGTCGTCGAACGTAGTTACGTCTCGCGGCTCGGTCCCGAGTGGGACCGGCCCGGCAACTACGTGCTGCTCGATCCTGTCGACGCCGACGGGAAATGGGGGTGCTACGTCGGGATGGCCGCTCCCGGTGGCATCCGTACACGCCTGATGTCGCATCTCAAATCCAAAGACCATTGGCGTAGGGCTTTGCTGATCCAGCGAGACACCACGCACAGCTTTAACTCGGCGCAGGTCGCGTGGCTCGAAGGCAGGCTTTACGACCTGTTGAACGCAGCAGAGAACGCGCAGCTGAGCAACGGCGTGAGACCCAGCGACGAAACGTTGCCGGCTTTCGATCGCGCGACGTTGGAAGCCTGTGTGTTGCCGGTCAGCCGTGTCCTGCGGCTGCTCGGGCATAATCCAGCCACCGCTGATGACTCCGGCATCAGTACCTCCGAAACCGGCAGAACCCGGACAAGTCGTTTCCACGGCATCACGGTCTCCCACCTCATCGCAACGGGTCTCGTGTCCGGCGGAACGACATTGACCTCAACAAACGGTGCTTGGCCGGCGAGCGCAACAATCCTCGACGGCGGTGGGATCGGGTTCAACGGAACCGAATACCCCACGCCGAGCGCCGCTGCGAGCGCGGCCAAGGACGGCGGTGCAGTCAATGGCTGGGATTTTTGGGCAGTCGAGGAAGAATCCGGAAAGACGACGCTGGCAACGCTGCGGGGCCGATATCCCGCCGTCCACACCACCTGATGACCGCCTCCCACGGATCGATCTGACAAGGGCGAGGCCGTACGACACCCGAATCTTGATACTACCGAGAAACAGCGGTTCGATCGGGGAGACGACCTCAGCCTGCGTCTGGTCTGTGCTACTGGGCCAGCGCAACGCCAGGGGCTGCTGGGGTCGGCCTTCGGTGCCTCATAGGCCCGCCACCGAGACGTCCCCGCCTTTACACACAGCGGCTTGTCAAAACTTGAACTCCTCTTCCCTGTGGGTCTCGTCGAACCACGTATGTCCGCAGGTCAGGCACGGGCATTTTATCTACTCGATCGGTTCCAATGTCAGGACGCAACCCATCGACACAACTCCTGTTTGCGGCCCGGGCGGCATTCCGAACATCGGATAGGCGACGGTGCGGCAAAGCCACGACGATCATTGCGGTCACTTACGAGGCAGCAGCGCCGGCAGAGGACGTCGTGTTGCCCTGCGTGGCCAGTAGAGGCGGCAACCTCGCGGTGACGCTGTACTTCAATTCGCCGCTCGGGTGGATTGTTCGGTCGTCGCCCACACCACTGGAACGGCGTGAGCTGACGGACAAATTCGCTCTCGGCCGACTTCAGCGGAAGGTTCTGAACTCAGCTTGAACTGATCTTGATACCGAACGTATTCAGCGCTGTAGCGGTTGTGAGCAGCGCATACGTCATAATATCTGTTATCGGTAATGAATGTCGTTGTAGAAATACCTGGACAGCCGCGCGTTGGCAGCGCAACTCGTTCGCTCGTGAAACGTGTGCAGTCGATCGAAAAACTGGCAAGCTCGACGCGGTGTGGTTTGATCCCGGCTCATCGACGAAGACGGCGTCTGCGAGGCGTTCAACAGAGCAATTGAAGAGGCGCGCTCGTGGTAACTGAGCTCCGACGAATCCGTGGCGAGGATGGCAGCTGCCCCGCGCGCTCTCTCCAGCAAACGCACCAAGGATCGTAACTTGGCCAGTCGCGTCGGATCGACGCGCGTCAGGCCGATGCCGTCCGGTAAAGATGACACAAACTAGCGGACACGAATCGCACCCGATGCCCGATTCGGTCACGCTCGATGGCTTCCTTGCGCCTCCCTATCTGACGCCAGGTCGGACTGCCGGTCCCCTGCGCGTCAAGGCGGTATCAACTAGGCGGAAGCACCAGGCGTCGCGCTGATCGGCACGTCAATGCGGTCCCGTGCGACCACTACTCCATCCTGTACCACATAGCATTCGACCACATGCTCGCCGCGGAAGGAGGTGCGTTCGTGCCTGCCGGTCACGCGGTTCGGCTCGACGATCTGCCCGCGAATTTGGTTCCGACGCTCGGCTTCATCACCTTGGTTGAGCACTTTCCAACGGACATCGTATGAACCAGGAACGTCGCACTCGGCGATGGTGAAGTCCAATTCCTTGTTGGGCAGAAGCAGAGATTTGGCGTGGAGCATCTCGCGCAGGGATGCCGGACGCCAACCGTTTTGGGCAACGGTGCAGTCAATTGCGAGCATGTACTGGACGTCGATCGGGTACTTCTGCTCGACAAACTCTTCGGTGTTGTCGAAAGAGCGAGCCGATTCGACGACGGCCTTGAGTGGCACTGATGTTCCAAAGACCTCGCGCCACTTCTTGTTCGCCGAAGTTTTGCCCTCTTCAGCGATCGCTTCGAGGCAACGGTTGTACGCCTTCTTGGCTTTCGGCTGGAACCGCGCCTTGACCTTTACTCGCTGGCTACTGCCCAGTGCCAGGTAAAAGTCCTTGTCCGGCTCCTGGTGGAGGAAGCCGAAGAAGTCGCGGACCATCAAATCGAACGATCCACTCCCAGCCGAGTCGTAGTCAGTGGTCTGGGCGAAGAACCGATGCACCAGTGTGTCAATGAGCAGGCCGCCGATACCTACACCGTTAGCGTTCTTCCACGCTCGGGCCATCCTCGCAAGATGCCGCATATTCGTCGACGTGCGGTCGTTGCACGCCTTTGTGGCCTCGATCTCGGCGCGAGGCTTGGTGACCTTCCAACTTCCAGCGGCTGTGTCCGGGTAATCGAAACTGCCATCAGAGTTCTCGAACGCTGGCTGGACCTCAAACTTGAAAGCGTTGCTCGTGAATTGCACGCGCACAACGCACTGATCGACGCGGATGTCGGTGTTCGAGTAGCGAGCCTTCAGGTCGTCCCGGACGCGCTCGAGCATCCTTCGCGGACCGGATTCACTGCTGTAATCGGTCCGGATATCGGAAGGGAGGATGTAAATCATATCGAGATCGGAAACACCTTTGACGGCGGTGTGCCGGCCGTAGGAGCCGACCATCAACTTGTGGGCGGTGTCGCCGTCCTTGGACCGGAAGTCCTTGTTCAGCGACTTCGTAATTTCGTCTCTGCGCGCCCCAACCGACGCCGCCGTGCCGCCGACTTTGAGGTTCGCGAGTAACGCGTCGAAGATTTCCGATGTCTTCACGATCGTGCCTCGCCCCGACTGAGACGAAGCGCTTCGGGGAGGAACAGGTCGATCTCGTTGCCAGAGAAGGTCATCTCCTCGTTGTGCTTGAGTCCTTCTTGCGCCCGTGTGTATGCCTTCGAGGTCGTCCTAGGAGAGTCGGCGTAAGCGCCGCGGGTGGCCTCCTGGAGCTCGTCGCGCCGAGTCCTGGCCTGCTCATCGGAGATGCCGCCGGACATCAGGTCGGAGATCAAGGAGATGTAAGACTCACGGATGTCCCAGAGCTGGGAGGCGACGCCGCGATGGGCGTCGGATTCGTCCGCGAACCTGAAATTCTTGGCCCCAAGGCTGATCCAGGTCACCAGGAGCGCGATGAACGATGTGACCAGACTGGTAAGTGCCGAGTCTCCGAATAGGCCGACCACCGCGACCAGGAAGGTGCCGGAGCTGACAGCCGTGAGCGCAATAAGGACACCCTGCTGCCACCGGTGCTTCGTGAAGCAAATGTCGGCCTGCTTTTCGCGGGTTTTGTGGCTGTAGACCACGCGACCGAAGGACTCTCGTACCTGCGCTAGCAAGTACGAGTCCTCTCCAGCCTGACCTGTATAGCCAGGCTCCGTCTCTTCTGCCACATCTTTCCGATCGTCGTCACCGGCCGGTGCATCCCCGTGAGGATCTCCGAGTAAGTGTCGCCCAGATGCGACGCCTGATGACGGTCGCTGCACTTGGTGCCAAGTATGCCCAAGGCCACCGACACGAAAAGAACCACTCTTCGATTACACCCTCGCTTCGCCGACCTCATGCCAGAGCAACTGCTTATGCCTCTCTACCCGCCACGGACCGCTCGATCTGGACCCGGCCTCGTACGGGAAGAACGTGAATCCAGGTAGCGAGTCCGCGTGACCGTCCTCCACTCGCCCAATTTTTACCGTTCTCTCTGGGCCACTTCTGCGGCCGTTGGGATGCTGCACATCACGAGATGTCAGCTGTGATGAGCACCAGTATGGCCTGTCGGCCACGCTGCATATGGGCCGATCACTCTTCGTTCGACCTCCGCAAACTAGGGTCGACAACGTTGATCTCGTGATTGAAGTAACCCCCACGGAGGCTTAGTGAGCGACTTCGAGCAGTTCCTCGGTGACGCGGATGTCCGTGAAATCCCGTGGACGAAGCCAACCGGTGCCCCGGTGTCGCTCGTTACTGACAGAGTGCTCATCGCGGACGGCATCGACGCATTGGAAATCGCGGTGGCCTCTGCGGCGATTAGACCCAAAGTCGACGAGGTTCGTCGGTTGTGGTCCATCAGATGGGGACGTCGGGCAGCGCCGGTCGTTCTCGTTGTTGCTTACGTTGTCGACGGAACTTACAAAGCTGCTGTGTGTGGCACTAAGGACGACCCTGTCGTCTTGACTGACTTAGACCTATCGCAGGTCGAGAGGATTTGCGCGGCCGCGCTCTCTGCGCCAGACCAGGCCAACGCTGAACGCGCCTTCCATCGGCTGCTGATCGGACAAAAAGATCAACTGGTTGCCGGCCTTACCAACGCTGGATTATTCGCCTCTCACGAACTGAGGGCAGGTGTTCCTACACGACCGGATTGGCAGAGTGAACGCGACAAGGGAAGCGCACTACTGCGGCAGCGCGGAACCGATCTGATTCGCGGCCTGGGATACAAGGCGACGCCCCACGGATCTGTTGCGCTGATCCTGATGTCGAACGATACCCACCGCGCAGTAGCCGTTCTGCTCGATGACCACGAGGTATTTGATCGTCCAACAGCTCGCTTTGGCGCAGTATCGCCGGTCGCGCAAGGTCTGGCTATTGCCCAACAACAAGGCTTGCCTTGGCTGGTCATCACCAGAGGGACACAGATTCGGCTCTATCCCGCCAAACCCGACGTCGGCGTCGGGCGGAAGGGTCAGGCAGAGACATTCACGGAACTGGACTTGGCGTTGCTCGCCGACAGCGATGCGGCATACCTTCCTTTACTCTTTTCGTCCAATGCACTGAGCTCCAACGGCAGCGTCTCCGCGATACTCGACGCCTCGTCCGATCACGCCGCCGCACTCGGAAAGCGGCTCCGCGACCGGGTCTACGTCGACGTGGTCCCTCAACTGGCAGTGGCTGTCGCGAACCGGATGGGTGCCACATCGGAGGCTGATCTCGGGGAGGCCTACCACCAAACCCTGATCATCTTGTTCCGACTTCTCTTCGTCTCCTACGCAGAAGACCGTGGCCTGCTCCCCTACCAACGCAACCCTCGATACACCAAGAAAGCCCTTAAGACCACCGCACGCGAACTGGCCGAGAACCCAGACATGACGTTCGACCCGGCGGCCACCGACCGGTGGGACGACCTCCTGGCGATCTGGCGCGCGGTCGACGACGGAAACAAAGAGTGGGGTGTGCCGGCATACAACGGTGGTCTCTTCGCAAGTGACGAGGTGCACCCATCGGGCAAGGCCATAGCCGCGATGCGACTGACCAACGACGAGATCGGCCCAGCTCTCAAAGCGCTCGTCGTAGACACCGGAGAAGACGGAACGTTCGGTCCCGTCGACTTTCGATCATTGTCTGTACGCGAGTTCGGCACGATCTATGAAGGCCTTCTCGAATCATCATTGAGTGTCGCGCCGCATGATCTGACAGTCGACCCCAAGACGGGTGCCTATCTACCTGCGAAGTCCTCGGACATGGTCGAGATCCCATCGGGCCAGGTGTACTTCCACAATGCCTCCGGCTCACGAAAAGCGTCCGGCTCCTACTTCACCAAAGCGTTCGCCGTCGAGCACCTGCTCGACGCATCTCTCGAACCAGCCCTCACTGCGCATCTTGAGGCCATTGCGCTCCTGCTTGAGCAAGGTGACGGCGCTCGGGCCGCCGACAAGTTCTTTGATTTCCGCGTAGCCGACCTCGCGATGGGATCCGGACACTTCCTGGTAGCAGCAATAGACCGCATCGAAAACCGGTTCGCGACGTTTCTTGCGAATCACCCGATACCAGAGGTGACGGAGGAACTACGCCGGCTGACCGTTACCGCCCAAGAGACGCTGGGGCCGGAATCACTCGACATCGAGCTAGAATCCCGCGCGGTCTTGCGCCGGCAAATCGCGCGGCGATGCATCTACGGCTTGGACTTGAATCTCATTGCCGTCGAGCTGGCGCGCCTCGCTATTTGGATCCACACATTCGTGCCAGGACTCCCAATGAGCTCACTGTCGCACGGATTGGTCGTGGGCAATAGCTTGACCGGAATCGCCACCGTCGAGGAAGTGTTGGACATCCTCGACCCCGACGCAAGCGACGGCACAATCAGCATCTTCGAAGACCAGATCCTCGAAGAACTGAACACCGCGCGCGAACGACTACTGAGGGTCGCCAGGACATCCGAAGCAACCAAGAAGGAAGTCCGAGAAGCTACCAAAGCACATGCTCAGGCACGGAAGGACGCACACGGCGTCTCGGCGATCTTCGACGCCGCTATTGCCACCAGGCTGGGATTGATCAGTCGGGTCGCGACCCCGGACTCTGCGATCCGCGCCGCAAAGAAAAGTGACGTGCAGCAACAGATCAGGCATCTTCAAGCAGCGCATTTTCCCGTCCTCTTCCCTGAGGTATTTCTCCGCGAACGACCCGGCTTCGACGTTCTCCTTGGCAACCCCCCGTGGGAAGAAACCACCGTAGAAAAACTGGGATGGTGGGCACTTCGCTTCCCTGGTTTGAAGAGTTTGAAAGATAAAGCGCAGAAGGAGCGGATTACAGAACTCGAAGAAACGCGCACGGACCTCGTCTCCGAGTACGAGGCAGCAATTATTGAGGCCGGTCTGCTGCGCGGCGCTCTTCTCAAGGGCCCGTTTCCGGGGATGGGCACGGGCGATCCAGACCTGTACAAGGCGTTTACCTGGAGATTCTGGCAGGCACTTCGCCAAGACGGTGCGATCGGGGTTGTCCTACCGCGAAGCGCTCTCAGCGCTGCGGGCAGTGCCGAGTGGCGTGAAGATATTTTAACGAACGGCACTTTCTCCGACGTGACCCTTCTGGTCAACACTAAAGGATGGGTATTCGATGACATGGAGCACCGCTACACGGTTGGCCTGGTGACGATCAGAAAGGGCCAGCAATACTCCGGTGCGCTTAAGCTTCGCGGGCCGTTCGCCTCACTTTCCGAGTATCGACAGAAAGTTGGATTGGGGAGTGCGGAAGTATCGACGGAAGACTTTCGGGGATGGTCCGACGGCGCAGCTTTCCCTGCAATTCCAGACGCTGCGGCGCTGTCGATCTTCATCAAGATGCGGTCACACCCGCGGCTCGACGTCCGTTCAGGATCGTGGAGGGCACGTCCTCAACGTGAATTCGACGCGACAAACGACAAGAAGCATTTTTCGACAGATCTATCCAAGGCAGTCGGATGGCCGGTTTTCAAAGGTGCTTCTTTCGACATATGGCAACCCGACACCGGAACTTACTACGGATGGGCGGACCCCAAACATGCACAGGCCGAGCTCCAATCTCGCCGGCACCGACAGGCACGACTGAAAAGGTCCGCGTTCTCCGAATTCTCTCAATCCCAAATTGAAGATGAGACCACTCTGCCGTGCCTGAATACTCGCATCATGTTCAGGGATATATCGCGATCGACCGATACCCGGACGATGCGCGCTGTATTGGTTCCCGCCGGGCGGGTTGCCACTAATAAAGCGCCGTACTTTTTGTTTCCGTCAGGAGATAGCCGAGACGAAGCGTATCTCCTCGGTGTCCTGTGCAGCATTCCGCTGGACTGGATCGCGCGTACGGTCGTTGAGCTCAGCATGAATTTCCACATTCTCAATGGTCTTCCTGTCCCACGGCCAGACCCTGACAGTGTTTTGCGAAAGCAGGTAGTCGAAATTGCCGGACGGCTGGCAGCTACTGATGAGCGCTACCGTAAGTGGGCCGATGAAGTCGGGGTCAAAACCGGTTCCGTCGCAGACGAGACGATGAAGTCTGACCTGATTGCCGAACTCGATGCGCTGGTCAGCCTGTTGTACGACCTCGACCGCGACGAGGTCGTGCATGTCTTCGAAACCTTCCACCGAGGATGGAACTACCAACCGCGCTTGACCGCGGTTTTGAGTCATTTCGATTCATGGAAGGCCAAGGTGACAAAGTGATCAACGACGGACCGAATGCGACGTATCGTGCGGAGTTCAGCACCAACAGGGAAGGGATCGAACGGGTCGCGGACGCGATTAACAGCCTCTTGGGAGGCCTTCGTACCCGTCTTGTCGTTCCCCCTGCCTTGGCCATCGCTACGGCTTATTTCAACCCCGGCGGATTCAACCTCCTGGCCGAAGAGCTCGAGCAAACCGGTGGGGTGAGGCTCCTGCTCGGTGCCGAACCCACAGAGGCCGAAGACCGCCCACGTATACGCGTCCTTGCCGAGCGCCGTCGTCGCCGCGGTCCATCGCCTGAAATACAGCGTGCGCTTGAGGGCCACCGTCGCTCGTTGGAAGAGGACCGCGACCTCCTGGGGTTCACACGAGAATCCGACCAGCAAGCCCGCCGACTCGTTCGATGGTTGAAAGACAATCCGTCCGTTCAGGTTCGCCGCTACGAGCAGGGTTTTCTGCACGGCAAAGCCTTCATCGTCGAAACAGATGCGACAGCCGTCATCGCCGGATCGTCGAACTTCACTTACGCCGGTCTCGCCAAGAACAAGGAACTCAACCTCGGCAAGTACGACCCCCACACCGTCAACCAGGTACTGGACTGGTTCAACGAACAATGGGAGGCATCGGCACCCTACGATCTGGCGGCACTGTTCGAGGCTCGCTGGTCACAGCACCAACCATGGGATGTATTCCTCCGAATGCTGTTCGAGCTCTACGGCGCTGACCTCGACGACGAAACTGCCATCTCCTCCCGACTGGGGTTGACGGCCTTTCAGGCAGACGGCGTCTGGCGCGCCCGCCGCATCCTCGCACGGCGTAAAGGGGTCCTAATCGCCGACGAAGTCGGACTCGGTAAGACCTTTCTCGCCGGCGAACTGATTCACGAAGCCGTGTTCGACCGTCGCCAGAAGGTACTGATAATCTGCCCGGCCACCTTGCGTGATTCGACGTGGACACCGTTCCTGCGGGAGAAGAATCTGCGGGCCGACGTCCTGTCGTTCGAGCAGCTGGTCGTGGACATCGAAGATGCAGGTGCGCGAACAGCGAGGCTGCAAGCGCTCGACGAATACGCCATGGTGGTCGTCGACGAGGCCCACGCGCTCCGCAATGACAAGACGCTACGCGCAGATGCGATACGGCAGTTGCTGTCCGGGCCCAATCCGAAGGATCTCGTCGAACTGACTGCGACGCCGGTCAACAACAGTCTCGAAGATCTGTACAACTTGATCACGTATTTCGCGCCGAACGATGCTGCGTTCGGCGATGTCGGTATCCCGTCGCTTCGCGCGTACTTCCAGCGTGCAATCGCGATGAATCCCGATGATCTCTCCCCCGAGCATCTTTTCGACGTTCTCGACGAAGTGGCCGTTCGCCGCACCCGTCGGTTCGTCAAGAACCACTACGTCGGGGACAAGATCGTCATCAACGGTATCGAGAAGGAGATCACGTTCCCAACCTGCCGGGTGGTCAAGGTCGACTACAACCTCAACGAAGTACTGCCCGGAGTGTTCGACGACCTCGCGATCGCGCTCGGCGCGAACGTGCAGGATGACCCCGATTCCGATGCCCTCGCCGCCGGTGTGATCCTCGACGACCCCGGCGCGGTGCTGACAATGGCGCGGTACGTGCCTTCCCGATTTCGCAAGGACGGCGACACCGAGCAGTACGAGGCTCAGAATGCGGGACTGCTCCGGTCGGGTCTGCTCAAGCGATTCGAGTCATCGTCGTTTGCGTTCGAGCGCACTGTCGGCAAGATGATCGGCTCCCACGATCAGTTTCTCGCTGCACTGGACGCCGGCCTCGTCCTGACCGGCGACACCCTGCGGGAGTGGGCGACGACCAACGTCGAGGACGTCGACGAGTGGATGGACTCCCTGGACGATCTGGACGGTGTCGCTCCTGCCGCCGACTACGACGTCGCGGCACTCACCGACGCCGTGCGAGCGGACCGCGACCTGCTCAAGGCATTCGAGCTCCGGGTACGCACGGTCCATTCGGGCACAGATCCCAAGATCAAGGCCCTCGTCGAGGAACTCGCCGCCATCGCCCACGACGCCGCGGCCGAGGGCATCGGTGAGCAGGACACCCGCAACAAGCGCAAGGTTCTGGTGTTCACGTACTTCGCGGACACCGCGCGATATCTCGAGACTGCCTTGGTGGGTGCGATACAAACCGATCCGCGGCTTGCGGTGTACCAGGGACGCGCGGTCACCGTGAGCGGGCCGGACAAGATCAACCGGTCCGACGTCATCATCGGTTTCGCACCGCTCACCGCCGGGACCGGCGTGGAAGAAGACAAGTACGACCTCATCGTGACCACCGACGTTCTCGCCGAAGGCGTCAACCTGCAACAGGCACGGCACATCATCAACTACGACCTGCCCTGGAACCCGATGCGTTTGGTGCAGCGCCATGGCCGCATCGACCGCATCGGATCACCACACACGGAAGTGTTCATGCGGTGCTTCTTCCCTGACGTCGACCTCGACAGGCTGCTGCGATTGGAAGAACGGCTTCAACGCAAGCTCAAACAAGCGGCGGCGTCCATCGGTGTCGGTGAAGTCCTCCCCGGCGTCGCCCCGGTCGATCGCAGCATCACCGACACACGAGAGCGCATCGAGCAGATCCGGCGGGAAGAAGCGGCGCTGTTCAACGATGACGGCAATGCCACTCTCTCCGGAGAGGAATACCGCAGGCGACTGGCCAATGCGTTCCGTGACACGAACACCAAGCATCGCGTCCTCGCCCTGCCGTGGGGCTCGGGCACCGGCTTCGCGCGAGCGGGAGCCGATCCTGGTTTCGTGTTCTGCGCGCGCATCGGTGACCACGCGAAGCCCTGGTATCGATATGTCCCCCTGAATGCGGACTTGACCGTGCAGACTGTCGGCGACGATCCCGTCGTTGTCGAGGACACACTGTCGTGCCTGGCGCACGCCGACCCGCAGGTCGAGACGACGCCGGTGATCCTGGGCGAAACCATGTACGAGGCAGCGTTCGCCGCGTGGGCGGTAGCGCAGCAGCACATCCATACGCAGTGGATGTATCAAACCGACCCTGCGAATCTCGCAGCTGAGATACCGCGGGTGATGCGCGATGCGACAGCTCTGGTTCGCGATCACGGCAGCTTTCTCGGCGATCTGCAGGATTCGCTGGCGACCAGGCTCAATGCACCGTATGCGCTGCGTATTCAACGCGAGATTCGCCGCGAGCTGACCATGCCGGGCGTATCGGACCGCGACAGAGTTCTTGCGCTGCGGGACTTGGCCGATCTTCGCGGGCTGACTCCACCTCCCGCGCCGCCGGTGCTCCCGGTGATCGACTCCAACGACATCTATCTGGTCTGCTGGACGGCAATAACACCGGCGAATCCTGTTGTTACATAACGATCGTCCGATACCGAGCGTGCGAATAGGCTCCTGGCCGGCCTGACATAAGGGTTGCTTATCGGCCTCCGGCCACGCTGGGGTCCGGCCCGGCACTCCCCTGCGCCGGGTCGTCGCCGGCGTTTGTGGCGGCTGGACTCTGTGTCGGTGCGCCACGCCCCTCGTGTCGGTGGGATCGTCAGAAGAATCGGTAGCTCAAGGTGTTGATGGTGAAGCCGTGTCCGGTTCCGTCGTGGCGGCAGCTCGCACCACCGTTCAGGCCGTCGAACGCGCAGGTCATTCCGTACGCCGTCAGGGTGCTGCCGTGGGGAATGTGGTGGTCCTGCATCGATTGCCTATCTTCGAGGTGCGACTTGCCGCCCGAATCCGCCAGGAAGCCTGTCTCGCCATCCGAACCCACTGTGATCAGGCCATCGTAGATTTCCGCGGTGAGGGGTTCCCCCAACGGTGGTGAACAGAACGCGCGCCCGTCTGCGAAATCGTGCAGTAGTAGTTACCGCTGGGTGCGGAGAGTTCGCAGAGACCGCCGTCCGCGCACCACCGGTCCGCTCCCTTGCCCGGTCTAGCCCGACCCCTCGATGTGGACCAGCCACAAGGGCTGTTCCTCCGTTGCGACCACGCTGTGAACATGCCCTGGAACTCCCCTGGGGTCCACCATCTCGAAGTGAGAGTGGCACAGGGGAGTTCGGCGCAGAACGCGTGGGTGGCGCGTATCCGTCGGCGCAGATACCCCGAGGCGGCAGTCCGATCGGGCTGCCGCTGGCACACTTGCTCAGGTGGACAAACTGTCGCTTCCTCCGCCCTTCCTCCTGCCTCCGCTGCCCGTCCTCAAGCCCCGCAGCAGACTGCATATCTGCACGGGCGCTCCGTACGCCGAGGCACTGCGCGATATGCACACCGGATACGGGGGCGGTGACCTGTGGTTCGTGACCCACCCGATGTCTGCAGGAGATCTCGTGCTCTCGTTCGTCGACACCGCTCCCCGGATGATCATCGGGCTCGACGCAGTCGAGGTCGATTACGACCCGGCCACGAGCGTCACGATGGAATGCGACTCGAATACCGCGGTCGTCTTCCACCACGGGATCTTGGCGAAAGCGGTAGCGACGAGGTGCGGCATGAAGAATCTTCCGGACGGGGGCCACCTCTCCGGCCAAGAAGCACTGGATATGTGGCACGCGCTCGATGCCGAGTACCAGCTCAACGTGCCGTGGTTCACGCCCAGCCGCTGGCAGGAGGTTCAGTAGCGGGTATCGGTGCGCGGGTTGGCAAAAGCCGGTCGGGGATAGAGCATCCGCCATCGTCTGATCATCCACCCGCCCACCTCTCGAACACAGGACGTGCGGTCGAGCGTGTCACAGACACTGCTGCGGGCATCTGCTCGAATGATTCGCGATACTGCGCTGGCTGGGGAGTATGCGGGTCGAAGGCGCACCGCCGAGGAATCCGAAGACGCCCATGGCGGACTACAACTTTGGCAGGCTGCCCTCACAAATCATGTAACTGCCTCTTCACAACCTTTCTCAGCTGTGCGGGTGGATAATGACGGTCGAGTGCGGTGGTGGGTAGAGATGAGCGTGTCCGTCGTTGACGGTCAACTCGAACCCGCCGACCGCGACCAGCGGTAGTGCGTCCGATACGACGAACCTCAGCCCACGCCCACCGTCAGCATGCCTCGCGTGGTTCATCCCTGCCGCTCGCTCGCGTGCGACGTCCTCTGCGTAGACCCCCACACACCGCATGTACATCGGATCGGTGTCGTCGACTTCGAAGACCATTCGTTGGACCGGTGATCGCCGCAGCGCTGCCATCTCACGCACCTGCGTGGATATGGACGTCGCCACCTCGGGGCATGTGCAGATGAGCGATCCCGACTGCGTCAACGCTCAACCTGTACCCCCCGAGGCTGACCTCCGGAGGTCCTGCACGGTGGGCTTCGAGAACCGTGTCGGTATCGAAAAGCTTGACCGGCCAGCCCTGTCCGGGCTTCCACGCGAAGTCCGGTGACAGACGCTGCCCCAGTAGACCTCGGATCCGCTCATCGAGTGTGGTGTCGTCCTCGGTGAGGACTTCCCACCGGTTCGAGTCAGCGGTCGACGGTACAACTTTCGCGACGGCCTTGACGACCGTGATGATTCCGCTCGTGACACCGATGATGATGTCCGCGTACGACTCGATGTCTGCGATCGTCTGGCTGCGATGGAACGGCCAGATTCCCACGGTGTAGTGGGCCTTGTCAGCCTCGCTCATATCGGGACCGACTGTCCGGGATGTATTGACCAACACTGCCATCGAATTCCCCTGTCGCTTGAGAGCAGCCCTTCCGGCTGCCCGCATGCAGCATCACATAAGACCGCTCTCAGTGTCAATACCTGTCCGCAATAAGTACACGAAGTACTATCCGAATGCGGAAGCCAAGCCCGTACTGGTAAGTCCACCCCGTTTGAGGCTCGTTATCTATGGCCAATTATTGGTATTTATGGGCACCTGACCATAAACAGCTATAGTTGTCCATATGGACCCAGCTCTGAACCCGTTCAAGCCTGGATCGGGCCTGCGCCCGCCCGCACTCGAAGGACGCACCCGTCAACGAGAGGAGTTCGACCTGCTGGTAGCCCGGAGCAAGAACCGCAACTACGACCGGGGCATGATCCTGTCCGGCCTGCGCGGAGTCGGCAAAACCACGCTGCTCAACAACTTGTCCGAACACGCCGAACGTCAAGGTTGGTTGACGATCGGCCTCGAGGCACGGCCCAACGAGTCCGGCGTCAGCGCCGTGCGCGCCAAGCTCGGGGCCGAACTCGCCGCTGGCCTGCGCAGGTTCAGCCGCAAACATCAGATGCAGAAGGCCCTCGACGACCTGATTTCTCTCGCCCGCGGGTTCACCCTCGGTGTTGGAGTTGGACCGGCAAAAGTCGAATTGTCGCTCGATCACGGTGCCGCGAGCGGAGACATCGACCTTGACCTCGAAGAGCTCGTCGAGGCGATCAGCGCCGCGATGAAGAGGAAGGGCACCGCGTTCGGGTTGTTCATCGACGAGATGCAGGACCTCGATTCCGACCTCCTTGGCGCGTTGCTGTCGGTACAGCATCGGGCCAGCCAGCGGGAGTGGCCGTTCTTCGTCATCGGCGCGGGCCTGCCCAACCTTCCGTCGGTGCTCGCCGACAACCGGTCGTACGCGGAGCGGCAGTTCGCCTACAGCACCATCGGCCCCCTGACACCGGCCGATGCCGCCGAAGCTCTGGAAATCCCTGTCAACCAGCACGGCGGGTCCTTCACCCCCGACGCCCTGGCCCTTCTCGTCGAGGTCAGCGGCGGGTACCCGTACTTCCTGCAGGAATACGGCAAAGCCGTCTGGAACGTCGCTGCCACAGCAGTATTCGATGAGGACGATGCCCACCTCGCGGTCGAGGAAGGACGACGAGCGCTGGACGAGGGGTTCTTCCCGTCGCGATGGAATCGCCCCTCCGACAGGGAGCGTCGCTACATGCGCGCGATAGCGCTCGCCGCAGACGAAGCACCGCGTTCGGGAGTCGTCGCCGCGGCGATGGGAGTGACCACGACGGGCGTCAGCGATGTCCGGGACTCGCTCATTCGCAAAGGTCTGATCTGGTCCCCCGAACACGGCCGGATCGCGTTCACCGTGCCGGGGATGTCGGACTTCATCCGGCGTCAGCCCACCGACTGAAAAGCCCTGCGATTGCCCAGCGCAGCGCTGTGCACGATCCTGTAGCGATGGCACCCAATAGCAAACGCGTCGTGCTCTCCAACGGACGCGACTGGATCAGCATCTTTCTCGACGGTCGCGTCAAAGTTGCTTCCAGGAACCATCTCTGGGAGATCGTGGACACCGGCAGGCACACCGCGTTGGGTCAGTACGTCACCCTCGGTGTCGGCCGAGAACTCGACGTGGACCCGCCCAGCGGTGCACGTAAGGTTCCCGACTTCGCCGTCGACCTCGATCCACAGGGCGGGCAGGCCACGGCGGCCACCGTGGCCGCGGACAACGGCACCTTCGTCGAGCTCCATCACGATGGCAGCATCACCGTGGGGAACGACGGCCGCGACATCGCCGAAACGTTCAACACCGGACGAGCATCGCTCGACGGTGGGCCATCCGGCCGCGGCGGCGCAGTCATGATCACGTTCGCCGGCACTTACAGGCCATCACTGTTGCGCAAGAACAACTTTCTGGTGGAAGTACCCGCTCGCGAGCGTCCCGCTGCCAACCGCCGCTACCCGGGCGAATACATCATCGACGACGGCAAGATCGGGCCACCGGCGAACGCTCCTGAGTCGTGGTTCAAATAGTGGCAGGTCCACGCATCGAATTTCGCGCGCCGCCAGACGCCGACCCGTTCAGCTCGGGCGCGCGACGGGACCTATGCCTCTGGGTTGTCGAACGCAGCAATGACATGCGCGGTGGGGTTGCTCCCGGAGCGGAACTCCTGAGCAGTGACTCCGCGTGTGCCACCACGAAGGACGGATCCTTGACGGCCGACCTTTATCCGGCCGTCGGCGAAGCGAACGAGCTTGAGGCCATCCGGCCATTCGGTGACGTCGTTGCCGCTGCGGTTCTTATATGTCTTCGGCATTCCGAAGTCGAGCCCATCCATGATGCGGAGTCTATGACTGCCGGACTCGAACGCGCGCCACACCCGTGTACGGCAGTTGTCAGCCTCGCCGGTGAATGCTGGTCGCGGTGACGTGTGCGAGTCGGCGGCCGTCCGTCAGCTCCCCTGTTCGCCACCCGCAGCCTAACCTCGTCGCGGCCAGATGCATTCGTGCTACAAACCAAAGATGATCAAAGCTGTGCGCATCAAATCGGTACTGGTTGCGTTAACTTTCGTATGCGCCGCCTGCGGTTCATCGGACCCCGTAGCACCGACTGGGCCGATGTCCACTTTCGCACCGACGTCGACCCAAGCGGGGCCGACGCTCGCGACCGGTGCACCAACGAATGCGCGTGACGCCCTGGAGAAGCAGTGGGGCGAATTGGCAGGGATGGGCTGCGAAGACCCTGCACAGTGCGATGTCCTCTTCTCACTGGACAAACCGGCGGACGCGACCGGGTGCATGGAGCAGCTACCCTCTGAGAACGGTCGGCTTTCCGCCTTTCCTGTCACGGTCCAAACAGGTGAAAAGTTCGATGCGTCGGACTACGGGACTCTGCTCCGGAGCTTCGATTTCGTCGCGATCCGCGCAAACGGAGTGACCACGTCGAACCTCATGACAGACGCAACGCTGAACTGCTCGGAATCAGATGGTGCACTGCCTGCGAATCCGGTCAGGTCATCGAGATACCAGGGTTTTGTTGTGCTGGATCTTCCGCTCGACACCACGTCCGTCGGATACGTGCCGTTCAGCGATCAAGGCGGTTGGGAATGGAAAATCGGTGGCATTGCCTAGTCAATCGTGGAAGCCCAACCCACTTCGCAGAGTCTTCCCGCATCTGAGCCACGATGAGGCACTTACGGCCCGGGCGTCACTCGCCTACGTCAGGAACGGCTCCTGCGCGCGCGAGAGTGCCGGTGATGGCCACCCACGGCGCCTTCGGATGGCGGCTCGTGACGGGAGCGCCATATCCCCAGAACGATGTCCACAGGAGTGGAGAGCTGCGAAACGGCATGCCGATGCCTTAAGGTAGTCATTGTTCGACCGTCGATGAGGGTCACGGTCGAGCGTCCACCCAGCAACGACACTGCACTGCACGCCTTTAGGCGACGGTGTGATCGTCGTCGGCTGGCCGACGCTCCCAGTGAAGGCCCTCCCATGTCGAAATTATTTCCGCTCATGCCGAGCACGCATACGCTTCAGGCAACGTCAGACGGCGACGGCGGTGACCGTCGATGAGCTCCCAGACAGCACCTACTGCTGAACAGCAGCGTCGCTCGCAGATCGCTGCCGCCGCCTACGAACGCGGCCACCGCGCCGCGTTGGCTGCTGCACGTCGACGTAGTCTTCCCGACCGCGCTCACGCCCGGCGCGACGAGATCCGGGCTCGTCCGCACTCGTACGAGCCGCGCAGTGACAGTCGCGCGTTCGGACTGCTCGACTCCGATGTGTCGTTGGTCCGTGCGACTGCGTACCTCGCTGCGACCGGTGTCGCACTCGAGCTCGCCGTCTTTCACGCGAACAGCTCCACAGACCCCGTGCAGTACGACTGGGCTAGCGCCACCGCCGACCGCCTTGATGTCCACGAGGATGCCTGGCGGGAGCGCATCGTCGACAACGGCATCGATGATGCGGTTCTGTGGCCCAATCTGGCGCTGGACTTCGTGGAATTGCCCACCGAACTCGACGCCATCGACTTCGACGACATCGCCGAGCGCACCCTCGACGTCTCCTCCACCGCAGCCGACGTCGAACCAATTCGCCTGGCCGATCTGATGCTCGAAACACCCCGACAGAACCGCTCGTCGGACTCGGTCGTCGACATCACCGACCGGGTCTCCAATGTCATCGAGATCGACCGCAACGTCGACTCGGCCCTCGACGGCGGTGTAGACGCATGGTGACGAAGAAGCCGACTTCCAAAGGCGCCGGAGCCTCATCGTCGGTGCTGCCGTTGATCGCGGTCTCGGTGGTGATCGTGTTGATCGCCCTCGCGTATGGCTCACTGTGGCTCGGACACGCGTTCGCCGGCACCGGGGAGGAAATTCCCGGCAACCCGTTCGGGGCATTGTTCTCCGTCGCCGGCGGGCAATTGACCTGGCCGACGGTTTCGACCTGGATCTTCGTGATCGTGGTGATCATCGTCTCCGGTCTCACCGGCGTCGTCACCGCTGCCCGCGCAGCGGGCGGCGGTCAGAACGACGTCGATGCCAAAGCCCGCCTGATGGGGCCAACGTCGAAACTGACCGGGGTGACCGGCAAGCAGGCCCGCGAACGCGCGAAGTCGCTGCGATCGGATCTTGCTGAACTGGACTCGCTCGACGACGCCGACATCGGGGTCATCGTCGGTAGCACGGTGCAAGGCAATCAGAAAGTGTTCATGTCCTGGGAGGACATGCTCTTCGCCCTCGCCGGACCTCGGATGGGTAAAACCGCGGCATTGGCGATCGACGCCCTGTGCACCGCACCCGGCGCTGCGTTGTTCACCTCCAACAAACGTGACGGCCACGACTTCACTCGCGGCGTCCGCGAACTAATCGGGAAAGTGTGGCGCTACGACCTGCAGGGCATCGCCGAAGGGCCGCTCACCACGGGCGACGGGTTCTGGTGGAACCCGCTACGCGGAATCGACACCATCGTCGCCGCCCGCAAGCTCGCCTCATATTTTGCGGCCGCATCACGCGATGATTCGGCGAAGGTCGATGCCTACTTCGACGGCGGCGCACAGGAACTGCTCGCGCAGATGATGTTCGCGGCCGCATGCGGCGGCGGGGATCTGCTGCACGTCTACGGCTGGCTCTCGGAGGAGGAGAACGAACTCCCCCAAAAGCTTCTGCAGGCGCACGGCCATAGCATCGTTGCACTGCGCCTGAAGTCGACGAGCGATCTCAACCCGCGCCAGCGAGACGGTCTCTACGACATGGCACGCCGGTTCATCGGCCTGCTGGAAGAGAAGTCGTACGCAATGTCGATTCTCCCGCCGAACAGAGTCGACCTCGGGGTCGAGGACACTCCGGACACGAAGATCGGAAGCGGGGTCCGCTACCCGCACTCGATGCCGGAGTTCGTCGTCGACAAGTTCGTCACCAGCACCGACACCCTCTACGCCCTGTCGAAGGAAGGCCCGGACTCCTCGTCGGCGCTGACCACAGCGTTGATCGGGTCGATCATCGACGCCGCGCAACGCGTCGCACGCCGAAGCCCGCGTGGACGGTTGCCGGTGCCGATGCTGTGCATCCTCGACGAGGCCGCCAACGTGTGCCGCCTCCCCGAGCTCCCGGCCTGGTACTCCCACCTCGGCTCCCAAGGCATCTGCGTGATGACAATCGTGCAGAACCTCTCGCAGGCGATACGAGTGTGGGGTCAGGACGGAGTCAAGCAGCTTCTCGATGCCGCGAACTTTCTCTGGTACGGCGGCGGTCTCAAGGACAAGACCACCCTGTCCGAGCTGTCCGCGCTCGTCGGCGATCACGACGTCGAACGCTGGTCGAAATCCCGCAGCGGCGGCATGTTCGAGGGTGGTTCGTCGTCGAAGTCGCAGTCCTGGTCGAAGGAGCCGATTCTGACCGTCGACGACCTCGGAGCGATCCCGAAGACCCGCGCGCTGGTGCTGATTTCCGGTAACCGGCCGGTGTTGGTGGTGAAGGTGTACTGGTCCGACGGACCGAACGCCGACGCCATCACCGCGTCGTTCGCTCGCTACGGCATTCCGGAGAAGGCGCTCCTACAGGTCGAGAGCACAGCATTCGACACCGAGGACGAGATCGACAAGGAGCCGTACCGGTGACCGCCCCCGAGGAGATGGATCCGGAGAGCACCGACGAGACAGCGCCGCTGAGGTTTCCGACCTTCGACGCCTGGTTCGACGACTGGCTGTCGGCAATCCTGGCTCGCAAGTTGTCCTCGACCGCCGGGAAGAACAGGGTGTTCTGCCCACGCTGGTGGGATCACCCCGAAGTCGTCGTGCGGCTGCATTCGCTGTGGACGGCGTGGGAGGCAGCGACCGCAGCCGACGACGGCGCGGCGATGTCGGGGTGGTGGGTTCACCACGCCGACCCCCAACTGCGCACGATGCTCGACGCCGAGCACGGCCCGATGTATCGGTGCGCACGAGATGCCCACCAAGCAACCCCGGCGCTGCGCAACGAGTTCGTTGCCGCCCCGCCCGGGTGGTTCGACGAACTCAACGCCCAAACCTGACACAACCCTGACCCGAAGTAGCCAGAGGCCCTGGTGGGTCCTGCATGACCCACCAGGGCCGATATGGCCGGAGATTGCGCCTCCAGCCGACGACGACGTTAGCGACCGGTCACCCTCCGCGGGTGGTGCGGGTCGCACACGTCTCGCCCGACTCCAGGAGCGCACCTACCGTGGCCAAAAATTCCGACGATGACCAACTCGATTTGTTCGCCGACGCAGAGGACAGTGATCACCATGATCGACCCGATAACGCAGGACATCATGAAGCTCTATCTCGAACACCAGGGACTGCCGCAGGAGCTCAGCCCAGAAGATCAGCAGGAGTTCCTCGAACGGGAGAGCGAGCGGATCGCGGAGCGGATCGACAACATGAAGATCCACATGCAGGACCAAGTGCTGCGCCGCTACATGAAGGAGAACGGGGCAACGGCCCCGTACTTGGAGCAGGTGGGTTTGATCAATCAAGCGTGGGCGCAGGCGACGGACTTCGTGATCAACGAGGAGATCTACAACCAGCTCCCGGAGGACATGGAGGCGTACCCGCCGGACCAGGAGAGCGCGGAGGCGGAAGCGGAGCGGGACCGGGCGCGGATTCAGGTCCACCAGAGCGATCCGGAGCGGTGGCGCAACCCGATGAACTGCGCGGACCCGATCGAGTCGACTCGGCGGCTGATGCGTCTGCTGTGGAAGGACAAGCCGGTTCGGTTCCAGTACTACGCGGTGCATCTTCTGCAGGCGAGGATCGAGGACGACCAGCCGTACCCGACGTCGCAGAGCCACCCGCTGTATCGATCGTTCACGAACCTGCTCGACGAGAGAGTGGCCGAGCACGCGGCAAGCGGAAAGTAACCCGCCGCAGCGAAAGCGACGCTCAGCTGGACTTGTTCGCGTTCGACGCTGACGGCGCGGCACCGATCAATCCGGCCGGGGCCGACGTCGGCGCGGCGCCGCTGCCTACACCGCGAGACCCGGCTGACCTTGTCGCCGAAGCCGCGGCCGCCGCGCCGGCCTCGGCCCTGACACCAGCACCGACCACCACGGTTCCGGCGCCTGCGACAGAATCGACTCCGATCGAGCTGGTGCGCGACTCCTATGGGCGGCTCGCGCGTAGGGACGAGGCATTGGTGCGGCTGGCGCGTATTCGCGCCGACCTCGCCGGCACACTGACCGACCAGCAGATCACCGACGCGCTGCTGGAGATGCGGCGAGACTCCGACATCGCCCTGATCCCGGAGGAGAATCAGAAAACCCTCGACCGCGACGATCACGCGGCCGCGGTGAGCTTTGGTAACCAGAACCGGCACCTGCTGTCCATCGACGGCCGCCGCGTCGACCAACTCCTCCCGTCGCAGGATGCACCCGCACCCGGCAGCGAGACCGACTCCCCCACAGCCGATCCAGGCCGCGAATCACCGGCGACGGTGTCGACCACAGCCGACTCCGTAGCGCCCGACTCCGTAGCGCCGGATTCGGTGGTGCCAGATACAGCCGAAGGCATGGCGGTGGACAGTCAGACGCTGGCCGAACGGCTATGGACGACGCCGCCCGTCGACTTCCGGCCCGGCGGACAGGTGCTGGTGCCATCGGGGACGAAGGCGCGAGTGAGCGCGAACATCGCCGCCCTGCGCACGCTGGCCACGGTTACCGGCCAGGACCGCTACGCCACCGAAGCCGAGCAAGCAGTACTCGCACGCTGGTCGAGCTGGGGCGCGGCTCCGCAGGTATTCGATCCACGCCGACCCGACTGGGCCGCCGAACGAGAGCAGATCCGTGGCCTGCTCGACGACACCGCCTGGGCACAGGCTCAGCGCACCGTCCTCAACGCCCACTACACCGACCCGGCGATCGCCGCCGCAATGTGGAAGGCGACGATTCGAGCCGGATTCGCCGGTGGCAGGGTTCTCGAACCCGGCTGCGGGTCAGGGACATTCATCGCCCACGCCCCGGCGTCGGCGCAGATGGTTGGAGTCGAGCTCGACGCCACCACAGCGGCAATCGCGGCCGCACTGTCCCCGTCGGCGCAGATCCGCGCCGAAGGTTTCGAGAAAACCAGCGTCCCGCCGAGCTCGTTTACCGCCGCGATCGGCAACGTCCCGTTCGGGGACTACCGGCTCTACGACCCGGTCCACAACCAGGCCAAGCACTCGATCCACAACCACTTCATCGTCAAATCGTTGGCCATGACTGCACCCGGCGGCTACGTCACCGTCCTGACCTCCCGCTACACCCTTGACGCGCAGAATCAGCGGGCCCGCCGCGACATCGCCGCCCTCGGCGACCTGGTCGGTGCGGTGCGGCTGCCGTCGAACGCGTTCCGCCGGGTCGCCGGCACCGAGGTCGTCACCGACATTCTCGTGCTGCGCCGACGCGAGGACGGCAAGAAGCCCGCGCCGCTGACCGAGCGGTTCCTCCACCTCGAGAACGCGACCGCCCTCGACGAGGCCGGCGAGGACAAGGGCGTGCCGATCAACGCCGTCTACACCGATCACCCGGAATGGGTGCTCGGGCAGCTACGGGTCGGGCACGGCATGTACGGCAACGACACCCTGTCCGTGGCCGCGACCGAGGAAGGAGACCTCCCAACACTGGTCGAAGACACCCTCGGCGTCATCGTCGACACCGCAAAAGATGCCGGTCTCGGGCATACCGCGTCCTGGCGGGACACCCTCGGCCCGACGCGTGAGGACTTCGAGCGAGGATTGCTCGCGATCGGCGACGGCCCGGCAGCGGACGATCTCGCGGTCGGAACGCTGCGCCACGACGACCAGATGGGAACCATCGAACGCTGGACCGCGTGGGAGTGGGAGCCGGTGAACACCCGCGGAGCCAAGCAGGTCACCGAATGGGGCGCTCTGCTCGCACTACGCGACACCACTCGGGCTCTGATCGAGTCGCAGAAGGACGAGTCCACCAGCCCCGGGCAACGGCAAGCGCTGCGAGAGATCCTGAGCGAGCAATACGACGCCTACGTCGCCCGCTACGGCCCGATCAACCGATTCAAGATGTCGGTACCGAAGGACCTCACGGACGCCCAGCACGAGCAAGCTCTGACCAAACTGATCGACTCCTGGCGCAAAGACGAAGGCGTCGCCGGCGACCCCTTCGCCGGGGAGATTCCCGAAGATGTCTACGACCGGCTCTCCGACGACGCCTGGATCAATCCACGCCAGCCCACGAAGTTGCAGAGCCACCTCGGCAAGGCCCTGCGCACCGACCCGACCTTTGCCCCGGTGCTCGCGCTCGAGCACTTCGACGAAGAGACCATGACGGCGCGCAAGGCGGCGATCTTTCACACCGACGTGCTGCATTCACGTGAGCTGCGCACACACGCCGACACCGTCGACGAGGCGATGGCCATCAGTCTCGACGAGCAAGCGCGCCTCGACGTCGGCCGGATCGCTGAACTGCTCGGGACCACCGCCGAGCAGACAGAGATCGCGATGGAGGGGCGGGCATTTCGCACCCTGACCGACCCGACCCGCTGGGTGTCGGCGTCGAGGTATCTCTCCGGCAACGTCCGGCACAAGCTCGCCGACGCAGAAGAAATCGCCGCGCTCGATCCGCGCTACCGAGCCAACGTCGACGCACTGACCGCGGTAATCCCGCCGCGTAAGACCGACGTCGATGTCTCCCTCGGTGCCCCGTGGGTGCCAATCGAGACCTACACCGCGTTCATCCGGGAAACCTTCGAGGTGCCGAACGATGTAGAGGTGACAGTCGAGCGGGCATCAGGCCGGTGGGCGGTCTCTGTCGATCACTACCCGGGTGCAGCAGAACAGGACCTCAAATGGGGGCTGGTTCCCAAACGAGGGTCCTGGTCGACCAAGTTCAACTTCGAGCACCGACCTGCCGAGGACCGGGGCATCGGCAACGCCGGAATGCGCGCCGGCGACTACGAATGGCACAAACTGCTCAACGACCTGCTCAACAACGATCCGATCGAGATCACCAGCTCCAAAGAGTTCCGCGAGAGCGCCGGCGCACCCACCATTCACGACGCCGCGACCCGCGCGGCACAGTCCAAAGCCCGCCGGCTGGCCCAAGAGTTCGGGCAATGGGCGCTGCACGCCGACGAGGTCCGCCGCGAGCAACTTCTCGACATCTACAACGACAAGTTCAACTCCCTTGTCGCACCAGTGCATTCAGGCGCTCACATGAGCTTCCCCGGCCTGGGTGAGAAGTACTCTCCGTACCCTTACCAGCGCGACGCCGCCGCCCGAATCGTCTCCGAACCGACCGTGCTACTCGATCACGTCGTCGGAGCGGGAAAGACCGGCACCATTCTGATGGGCGCGATGGAGCTGGGGCGCCTCGGGTTGGCCGACAAGCCGTGGGTCGTGGTGCCCAACCACATCATCGACCAAGTCGTCCGCGAAGCGGGCCAGTGGTATCCCGGCGCACGGATTCTCTCCGGATCCGCAGCCACCGACGCCGAAGGTCGCCGGTTGCTCGTCGCGCAGTCCGCCTCGCAGGACTGGGACATCGTCATCGTGCCGCGTTCGGCGTTCTCCTCGATCGGCGTCGACCCCGGCACCAAAGCCGAGTACATACGCACCCAAGTAGCCGATCTCGACGCCGAGCTGACAGAAGCAACCTCGGACCTCACCGTCAAGCGACTCGAAGCGATGAAGACCAAGCTCGAGGAAAAGCTCGAAACAGCGCTGGAGCAGGCCGGCAAAGACCGTGGGCTGACGTTCGAGGCAACGGGGTGCGACTACCTGTTCGTCGACGAGGCCCACGAGTTCAAAAACCTCGCCCGCGCATCCGGGGTGACCGAGCTCGCGAACGAAGGCTCGCACCGAGCCACCGACATGGACTTGAAGCTGGGCTATCTGCGGTCGATGCGCCGCGAAGAGGCAATCACCAAGGGCATCCCCCCGGAGGAATACATCGAACGGGTCGCCACGTTCGCCACCGGTACCCCGGTCGCGAACTCCCTCGCCGAGCTGTGGGTGATGCAGCACTACTTGCGGCCCGACCTGCTCGACGACGCCGGGGTGTCTCAGATCAACGACTGGGGAGCGACGTTCACCGACACCGTCGAACGGGTCGAGCTCAACTCCTCCGGATCACGGCTACGCGCCATCACCCGAGTCGGAGAGTTCACCAACGTCGGTGACCTGATCGGCATGACGAGCGTGTTCACCGACGCCGTCACCCGCGACCAGGTGCCGGCGAACCTGCCGGTCAAGGACGGCGGCCGCAACACCGACGTCACGTTCACCCCCGCCCTGGAGGTCCAAGACTTCATCGCCGACCTCGGCCACCGCGCCGACACCGCCGACGTCAAGCGTCCAGATCTCGACAACGCGCTCAAGGTCGCCAACGACGGCCGCAATGCCACCCTCGATCCGAGGGTCGCGCACCTCGATGCGGCACCGCCGGAGAACTCCCGCGCGCACATCGTCGCGCAGCGAATCCTGGACGTGCACAACGACTCGGCCGAGAACATCTACCTCGAGTCCGCCGGCGAGCCACACCCCACACCCGGGGCGTTGCAGATCGTGTTCTGTGACCGCTCCACCCCGAAACCGAACGGCTCCTGGTCCATCTACGACGGGATTCGGGCCGAGCTCATTGCCGGCGGGATGGACCCCGCCCGGATCGCCTACGTCCACGACTACCCCAAGCCGTCGGAGAAGGCGCGGCTGTTCGAGATGTGCCGCACCGGGCGGGTGTCGGTGGTGTTCGGATCGACCGAGAAGATGGGCACCGGCACCAACATTCAAGACCGCGCGATCGCACTACACCACGTCGATGTGCCGTGGCGACCCGCCGATCTCGAACAACGAGAGGGCCGAATCATTCGGCAGGGCAATCAGAATGCGCATGTGAAGGTGTTCAACTACGTCGCCGAGAAAACCTTCGACACCGTGATGTGGCAGACCGTGCACCGCAAGGCGCACTTCATCGAGCAACTCAAGAAAGCGGACCGCTCGATGCGGCGCGTGGTCGACCTCGATTCCGACTCGCTCGCCGAGAACTCCGCGATGACCAAAGCCCTCGCCACGGGCGATGATCGGTATATCCAGCAGATCGAACTCGACTCCCAACTCCAGGAGCTCCAGTCCGAAGCGGATTCGCATTTCGCCGAACAACGCTCCATCGAACGTGACCGCGACCGGTTGCGCCGGGAAGTTCCGCGGGCACGCGATCGGGTCGCCGGCCTGAAAGAAGCGGCACCGATACTGAAGTCACGTCGCGTCGCTGAAAAGTGGCCGGGAATCACCATTCGAGGGGTTTTCTACGACAAGCGCAGCGAGGCGGCGTCCGCGATCGCGCTGGCGTTGCAGGGCACCTACCAGTCGCTCAAAGGTGAGGGCATGACCAAAACGACGGTGATCGCCGAGATGAACGGCTTTCCGATCGAGGCCTCCCGCCCAGCGCAGGACAGCCTGCTCTACCTCTCGTTCTCCGGGCTCGGCTCGTCGACGAAAGCGATCGAAGCGCACGACCTGTATCCGCGGATCGGGGACGGAGAACGCAGCCAACACTCCCTCGGGTTACTCACCCGCGTGGAGAACATGGCCTACACCGTCGATACGGACCTGGCGAAAGCCGAACACTCACTCGACCGCGACGAGCAACGCCTCGACGACCTCGAACTGGTCGAGCTGTCGGACTTCCCCAAGGCAACGCAGCTCAAAGACCTCTCGAACGAAGTCTCACGCCTACGGCGCGAAATCAAAGAAGCCGAAACAAGTCCTGAGGCCCTCGCCCGAGATGCCGCCCGGGCCGAACGGGCGGCAGCAAAGGGAAGAGAAAAAGGCTGGTCACTGATGCTCAATCCCACCCCTGCACTCATCGAGCAACTCGGCATGGGCAGCGCCGACGACGTACGAGCGATGATGCGTGACAACGAACTAGCTGTCACGCACGCGCGGAAAGTGACCGGCGGTATCGCGGCCGGCCAGTCCGAACCCAATGAACCCGACACCCGCCCCGGAAAGTTTCTGCGCGCCATGGAACACGACATCGGAACCGTAGGAGAGTGGAAAGGCACCGACCGCGATATCCCGGAGCCAGGCCCCGGCAACGAGCCCGGCAACGGGTACGACCTCGATACATGACCTTGGATCAGCGGTGAAAGCAACGCGGGCCGTCAACAATTCTTGACGGCCCGCGTTGTGGCTACTGTTCGATGGCTGCTTGGCCATCGGCGTTGTCCCTTTGATACAAAGGTTCGCTGCGTTGCCTCGGCCTCAGCGCCGGCCCACGAGTGAGAACAGCCTCGAACTGGCCGAGTCCTTAGAGGGTCCTTAGAGGCCACGCTCGTTGTCGTTTCCTCGCTCCGGGGTAGTCGGATCGGGCTGTGGCACCGGACGCTGGTGCGTCCATGTCGGCCGACTCACCCGTCCGGGGCCTGGCGCGTCCGCAAGCAGACGAGCGATGCTTTTCTGCGCGTCCGGATTGAGGGTGCTTACTTCGGCGACATGGTTCTCGGTATCCGTCACGCCCTCGATCGTGGGCGCTTTAACAGCGCCGTCTGTACCGGCGGCGGCACGGATGCGTTGTTCGGCGGCATGGCGCTCGCCGGCCAAGGTGACTGCCCGCAGACGTCGGCTGCGTTCGGTGATGGCGGTGTCGAAGACTGCGGCGGCGGCGACGTCGGCGGCCCGGCGGTCCGGGTCGGCGGCGCGTTGCACGATCGCGGGCCATTCGCTGGTCTCGGCCCGTACACGTCCGGCGGCGTCCTGAGCGGCGCGTTGGGTGTCGCGGACCTGGCGTGCGAGTCGTTCTTGGCGTAGTCGTGCGTCGTCGACGGCGGGTTCGAGGGTTTTACGGTCGCGCCGTTTCGTCGTAGCCAGTCGGTCGGTGAGTGCGGCATGTTCGCTGCGCGCTGCTTCGTGGTCGGCGCGGACGCGACGCAGTTCGGTTGCGACTTCGCGGGCGGCGGCGACCGCTGCGGCTTGTTCGGTGAGCTGGGCGTAGAGCTTCTCGGTATCGGCGAGGACGGTCGGTGCGGTGCGGGATCGTCCGGCGCGGTCGACGAACGCAATCAGCTCTGCGTCCGGTACGAGCCGGATCGGGTCTTGTTCCATCTTCGCGAGGAGTGCGGCGTCGGCAGGCGAGAGCACCGTCTGTGAGTCGGGAACGCGCGCTACGTCCTGCTGTGCGACCTCTTCCTGCGCGACCTCGTCCTGGACGTGTACCTCTGTCCGAGTCGTTGTCGACTGTGCCGCGTGCGTCGAGGTCATCGCGATACGCCGCGCTGCGTTCTCGGCGCGCAACACCATGCCGCCCAGGCGGTCCACTTCCTGCTGGAGTTCTGCCAGCGCGGCGAGGTCGATGCTTTCGGCTGTTCCGCGGGCGGTGATGACATCGGCTGTCGTGACTTCTCCTCCGTCGGCTGCGGTGACGCGTTCGTACTCGGCGGCTGCCTCCTGGGCGCGGGTGCGGGCGGCGGTAGCGGCGTCGTCGGCGAATCCGGCGCGCCAAATCTCCCAGTCGAGACCGCGCTGCGCGAGCGCACGCGCGTCTTCGTCGTCCCCGGCCGCTGCGACGTCGGCGGCCACAGCGGGCCGGACGACGGTGTCGATTCGGTGCCAGAGCGCTTCGGCCTCGAACTCGGTGTCCATCCAGTCCTGACGGGCATCGAGCATCGCGATCCGGGCGGGGCGTTGCCGGTCCGCTTGTTCCTGCATCTCGGTGAGCGCCGTGAGCATGTGCAGCAACGTCGGACTGGTGCCGACGGCCACTGCTGTGCGCAACGCGCGGTGTTCGACTTTGGCTGCGTCGAGATCAGCGGTGAGCAGTCGGACTCGTTCGTCTGCGGTGACCGTCGGGTACGGCAACGCAAGCACTTTCGCGTGCTCGAGCATCGCCTCGTAGGGATCGACCTCGCCGCCGTAGGGCTCGACAGCACTGGGTTCGACAGCATCAGGTTCGGTGTCGTAAGCATCAGGTGCGGTGTCGTAGCCGTCGTACTCCGGCGGCGGCGGCACGTCGTACTCGACCGGCGCATCGAGTGCGTCGAGCGAGGCAAGGTAGTCGGCGTCGGCACCGTCGGGGATCGACGGAGAGCTGGCATCCGGCGCTTCGGGACCCGCACCGCCGGTCTTTGGGCCGGACTTCGAACGGCGGATCGGAATGTGTGGCTCGACGAGTGCGGCGAACTCCTCAGGCAGCTCTGCGCCGGTGGTGTCGGAAACACCGGTGTCGGCAGTGAGGGTTTCTTCGTCCTCGACCGTGAGTGGTTCGACGTCTGGGCCGATGTAGGTGCGGGCGAGGTGGTTTTCGCGCACGAGCATTTCGGCCCGCCACGTCAATGCGGTGGCAAGTTCGTGCGCGGGGACGGTCAGTCCGTGATCGACGGGGTCGATGCCGCCGTGCAGGAACTCGTACGCGGTGCCGAGCAGCTGTCCCGGTGTCCACATGCTCGGGTCGGCGGCGTCGACGGTCGCCACGAGCGAGGGCCACCGTGGGTCGGACATGACCCGCGCGGCAGCTTTGTCGCCGAGCAGTTCGGTCAGCACCGGTGTCCACGACGGTTCGAGGACCGAGCCGTCGGCGTCGGTGTCGAGGGCGGCTGCGGAGAGCTCACCGGACAGTCGCCACCACAGTGCGGCAGCGGGCAGCTCGTCCGGGAGCGGAGATGCAGCGAGTGAGTCCCGCACCAATGTGTGCACGTCGATGCCGGCGCGGGCGGCGGCGGCGAGTCGGTCGGCGAGGACGGGGAAGTACGGGTCTTGCGCGATGTGGGTGTCGAGTTCGTCGACGAACGGACGCCACAGTGCCGACGCGGTGTGCGCGGCGCCGAGTACACGTTCGGCGCGCTTGTCGAGCTTGTGCTGCGCTTTCAGTGATGCGGCGGCTAGTTGCATCGGTCCGGTCGGTCGGCGGTCGTCAGGATCGACGCCGTGTGCGTCGCGGAAGACCGCGAGATCGCTCAGTAGATCGAAGTTCGGTTCCTCGGCGCCGAAGAACGGCCGCGCCCACAATTGTGCGGTCGTCGGTGTCCACGATCGGATGTCGGCGTCGATACGGTCGCGGAGCGCCGTGACGGAGTCGCCGCGGGCATCGAGGTAGTTGCCCCATTCGGCGGACTCCCCCTTGTCGGGGTCGCCGCGGAGTGCGGCAGGGATCGCCGGGAGCCACGGCAGCGGTCCCCGTCCGGAGGAATGACCGCCGCTGGTGTCGAGTCGCCAGTCCAGGACGGCGGCTTTGTCGAGCGCGGTGCCGAGCTCGCGGGAGCGCACCGCGACGCGCAGTGCCTCGACGGGATCGCGCCCGTGCGCGCCGACGATCGCCAGGTGTCCGCGCAGGACCGGCCATGCAGGCTCGTCGGTGAGTCCGGAAACTTCGGCCTCGGCGGCGTCGTCGATCTCGGCCATCTTGTCGGGTCCGAGGAACACCTCTGCGCCGGTAGCGACGGAGTAGTCGTAGGCGTTCGCGGCCGGGGCCAGATTCACGTGCGGGTTGTCGGCTGCGGTGAGGGTGGAGTGCGCGGAGATCTGTGCGCCGTCGCGGCGCAGGATCGCCCGGAAGTCGTCGACCGCGGTCGGGGGGAGCATCCCGCGTTCGGTCATCGCGGTGTGCAGATCGCCCTCGGATGCGGTTACGAGGTACATGTGGTTGTTGAGGCGTCCGCGGGTGAGCGCGACGTAGGCGAGCTGGCGGGTTTCGTCACCGGTGGCCACGACGTGGCAGGTGTCCGCGGTCGAGCCTTGCGCGGAGTGCACGGTGCCGGCGTAGCCGAGTTCGGTCGATTCCGCGGCGTAGTCGGCGGCGAGGGTGACGGTGCGTCCGAGTTCGAGATGCCGCACTACCAGTGACCCGTCGGCGCCGACGTTCTCGACTGTCCAGCGGTCACCGTTGCGGACCCAGTCGGTCTTGGAAAGGGTGTTGCGGCGGTCGTTGGAGCGGGTGCGCACGGTATCCCCGGTGCTGGCGCGCAGTCCGTCGGCGAGCACTGCTTCACGCCCGACTTTTCCGTCGCCGTCTGTCGCAGCGGCAGCGAGCCGGTCGGTGCGGGCGCGGGTGTTGAGTTCGGCGACGAGCTCGCGTGTCGGGGCGAGCAGGAGTGCGTCTTTGCCGGCGGCGCGGTCCGTCGACCACGCGATGTAGGCGTCGTCGGTGACCGTGGCAATCGACCCGACATGCAGCCGAGAGTGGTCGATGTAGAAACCGATCGCCGCGTCGTCGCCGTCACGCAACGCCAGCGACGCCGCACCTTCGGCCGCGCCGGTGACCTTGTCGCGGAACCGCACAACCTGCGAGAGCGTGAGCGCGCCGACACGGTCGTGGATATCGCGCAAAACACCGCCGGATGCAACGGAGGCGAGCTGCTGATCGTCACCGATCAACCGCACCGTCGCGCCGCGCTCGGCGAGGGCGGATACCGCTTCGTCGAGATCACGGGTGCCGGTCATCCCGGCCTCGTCGACGATGATCATCGTGTCGGGGCCGATGTCGGCGTACCACTGCGGAACGGACACCGGCTTGCCGTCCCGCAGACGCTTGGTGATGTCGACGAACTTCGCCAACGTATCGGTAGTCGTCAAGATATCTTGACGCAGGACTGCGGCGGCGGCAGCAGTCGGCGCGAACCCGACAACACGTCCGCCCGCGTTCTGCCACGACCGCGTCAGTGCAGTCATGGCGGTGGTCTTGCCGGTTCCGGCGGGCGCGAGTGCGAGCTGAAGTTTCGTACCGGACGTGGCCATCGCGCGGACGAGTGAGCGCTGTCCCGCGTTGAGTTCGCGGCCGTTCGCGGCGGATTCGAGGAGCGCCATCTCCACGTGCTCGTCGGCCACTGCAACACCATCGTTGCGCTGTGCAAGCGCGACGATGCGCGCTTCGGCGTCGAGCACTGCGGTGGTGGTGAACAGTGTTGCTTCGTGCCGGGTGTGCACGTCTCTGCCGTCGCGGCGACGCATCACCTCCGGGGCGAGATCCGAGGCGACGTCGTCCCCCAGATCGTCACCCAACGTGACCGCAAGCTCGGTACTGCACGCGCGGTCGGTGATCGCCTCGACGAGGTCGTTAATCCGATCGGCCGGCGGGTTGACGGTACGGACTTGCCTGATCGCTTCGGCGCGGATGTTGTGCCGTTGATAGCGCGAACGAGCACGCGAGACGACCTCGACGACCTCTGCTGCGGCGACGTCGATCCACCGTGGGTCGTCGATGTCCACACTCGCCCGGGTCCGCTTCTTGCCGGTCACCGCAGCGACCATCTTCGACAGCGCAGCGGGTGAGCCGAGAACGTCGACTGCTTCGGCGCGCCATCCTCCGCGTTGCTCGGCGTGAGAAAGCGGTTCATGTTTGGCCTGTCGAGTTTCCAGCGTTGCGCGTTGCGCGAGACGGATCGCTTCGATGGCGGTCGGTTCGCGGTGATGCTCGATTTGGAACTGCCGCGCGAGCTCGGCGGTGCGGACGGTGATCGCCGCACTGCGCGAGGACCAGCGTTCGGCGAGACGCGTGTCCAGGCCGACGATTTCGCGGACCGGTCGCTTGCTGCGATCGACACTCGGACGCTCCGCGAAGTCCACACCGATACGTTCACGCAGTTGCGCTTCGAGCGCGGTGTTGTAGACCTCGGAGGCAGGAACATTGTTGCGGTACAACGCGGCACCGTCGAGTGCGAGCCACTTCGTCGTGCCGTCCGGCAGGGTCGTGGAAACCTTGTTCGAGATGGCGACGTGGGTGTGCAGGTTCGGATCTCCGGCGCGTGAATCGCGGTGTGTGAACGCCGCGGCGATCAGACCGTTCGCGTCGACCTGCGCGACACCGCCGTTGCCGAGACGGGTGAAGCAGGCGTGCTCTTCGAGGTAGTCGAGCGCGGCAGCGATCGCGGCATCGTGCGCTGCTTCGATCTCCTGCGAGATCTCCCGCGGCGCAACTGCCCACAGCGCCGACACGCTTTTCACGGGCGTGAACGTCAGGTCGAAACCGGCGACGGCTTTGGTGTTCTGTCGTCCCGACTTTGCGACCCAGCCCGACAGTTCGCGTTCGTCCGCCGGGGTGCGTCCGTACTCGCGGCCGAACATCTCCGTCGCGACGCGGGTGCGGATCGTTGCGCGCGCCTCGGCTTCGATTGCTGCGTTCCACTTCTCGCCGCCGGCGAGGTTGTGCTCGACGAACGCCTTCGCGCACGCGACCCGGTAATCCGAGGCTCCGTTGTCGATCTTGAACGCACGTCCGAGCTTGATCGCCGCCGATGCCGCCCGCTCCGCGTCCTTCGTCGACGCGCCGCCGGCGAGTGCGGCTGCGAACTTTTCCGCGTACATCGTGTCGGCCTCGGGGTGCAGGCCGTCGCCGAAGAGCGCCTTCATGTGCGCCTCGGAGACCGGACTGCCCGCGTCGATCGTCTCCAGGCCGGTCAGTCCGGTTCCGGTCCACTGCCCTGGTGACTCGCCTTTTTCGGAGTAGTAGTCGGCCAGAGATGCCGCTCCTCGTTCGGTCGAATCCGCCGCTGCAACCTGCCTGGTCAGGTATGTATACCCGTCCCCGGCAGTGAGCTTGTGCAGACCCATCATGGACCGGACCATACCAGCGGGATCCGCGAAGAGGCCTTAATGCATGAGGTATGTGGGTTCGACTTTGACTTTGGGACGTGGAGTACAGGGGGCAAATCTAGTGTGTCTGGGGTCAGGATTTGGGGTTGTCAGATTGGTGATCTGAGAGGAGCTTGTGTCAGGATCTGGAACTTTGACGGTGTCTGACACTAGGGTTGGCCGCATGGCGTCGACTCAGGCACGGCAGACAGCGCGCGCTCGGGCACGGGCAGCGCAGCAGAAAGTTCTCGCCGACCGGAAAGCGCGCGACGAGAAGAACATGGGCTCGCTGACGGACTATTTCGCTGCCGCCGAGCAGATCGACGCGGCTCGGCTGGCGATGGCCCGCGCGCTCGACGACATCCGGGGCCGGGAAGGAACCCTCAGCGCCGCTGCGACACTCGTGGGGATCACGACCGGGGAGGCACGCAAACTTCTGGCGCTACTCACCGACACCGCAGCGACGTCGGCGAGCACAGACACCGGCGACGACACCTCGGACTCCGACTCGGATGCGGAGGCAGATCCTCGCAACGGCTCGGCTGGGCACGATGCCGCCGACACGGCGTCGACAGTGGATGCAACGACGAGCAAGACCGCGTCCGGCGACAGCGTCACGGACGCCGAGCCCGCGACGAGTCAGGGGTAACTGGTGAGCGCTCCGGTGCTGCAACTGGCGTTGTTCGGGGATGACACCGACGCTGCAACACCTCAGCCCGTTCGTCGGGTGTGGCGACCGTTGCAGCAACCGTTGACCGCGAAGACCGTGGCGCGGTTCTGGCAGAAGGTCGTGCGAACTCCAACCTGCTTCTTCTTCAACGGGTCGGTGAGTTTTCCCGACGGGTACGGGAGAAACCGAGCGGAGTTGCATCGGTTCATGCATTCGACGGTCCGCCGATATTTAGCGACCGTGCACGTCAAGTAGTTGCCTCGGACTGATCGTTGCACGCGCCGCCCCGCCTGAACAGGCCAACAGTGGGGGTTGCCAATAACGCAACGATGATGCATCGTATGCAACATGGTGTCGGCGACGGATTTACCGGGAGCCAGCCATCTCGTCCTCGCTTCCGGAGTAGTACATCTCGATCCGCAGACAGCGGTGTTCGAGGCAATGCTGGACGGCTGGGCACGGCAACAACGGGTCCGATTCCTCAAACCCGGGACGATTGCCGGACGGTCGTTGAAGATCCGGCGCATGACCGAATACACCAACGATTACCCGTGGCTCTGGACTTGCTCGGACGTCGAGGAGTTCATCGACACCCGACGCCATTGCGGACAACGCATTGCCGTCTCGACCGCACGCCTGTACGAGCACACGCTGCGAACATTTCTCGAGTTCGTCACCGACCCGCGGTACGGCTGGCCCGCCGAATGCATGCAACGGTTCGGTGCCGCGCCGTCGCAACTACTGCACAAAGACAACACCGTCGTCCACGTCAACGAATACGAAGGCAACCCCCATCGGCGGCCGTTGACCTACGACGAAGTTCAACTGTTGTTCGATGCCGCCGACAGCCGAGTCGACGACATCCGTACCCGTCACCGCAAGGGCGCACTCGGCGCGATGCGCGATGCAGCACTGCTCAAAACGATTTACGCGTTCGGGCTTCGTCGCCGCGAAGCGTGGGGGTTGGACCTGACCGATCTGCGGCACAACCCGAAGGTCCCCGAGTTCGGCCGCAGCGGCGGCTTGTTCGTGCGGTGGGGCAAATCTTCACGCGGCGGACCTCCCAAACGGCGCACCGTCCTCACCGTCCCCGAGATGGATTGGATCGTCCCCGTTCTCGACCAGTGGATCGATGAGATACGACCAGAGTTCGGCGTCGGAGCGCACCCTGCAATGTGGGTGACCGAACGCTCGGACCGTATGTCGCTGCGCCGCATCAACGAAGCGTTCACCGCCGCGCGTGAGGCAGCCGGTCTTTCGACCCAGCTCGATCTTCACTGCCTGCGCCACAGCTACGTCACACACCTCGTCGAGTTCGACTACCCGGAAAAATTTGTCTCCGTTCAGGTCGGCCATGCGTACGCCGCGACGACGGCGCTCTACACCGGAGTGTCCGACGACTATCGCAACAGGTTGCTCCAACGCGCGATGAAACGACACTCCGACGTATGGGAGCAGCTGTGATGACGAGAAAGATGGGCTACCACTGGCACCTGCGAAAGATCATGGCCACCCGGGACATGTTCGCCACCTCGGACCTCGTTCCACTGTTGGCCGAACGCGGCATTCACCTCTCCCGCGAACAAGTCTTCCGGCTCGTCACCCAACCCCCACAACGACTGAGCATGGACACCCTCGCCGCTCTCTGCGACATCCTCGACGTCGGAGTCGACGACCTGATCGAAATCACCGCCGTCAACGAACAGATCACTAAGACCGTCAACAGCTCCCCCGTACCGAAACCTGCCCCGACGGTGCGGCGCTCCACGATTCGCCGCCCGCAGGGACTGTGAACTTCCGCGAGCAAAGGCGACTGAGCAAGGCCGCTGACTCGGCTGCGATCGTTGCCTGGATCTGCGATCTGCTTCCCACCGCCGATCCTGACGCCGTGACGCGAGGGCTGGTCGCGCTGAAACTGACACCGGCGCACACCGCACAGGTTCTCGCACACGTGCATACCCATCCGGACGCATTGACCTCCGGCGACTCTGCAGGCCCCACAGGCGTGCGCCGACTCCTCGACATGCTCGCTGTCGATCACCCCGAGGTACACCGCGCGAGATGTGGACGCTGCGGCGACTCGAACCGACCGTTGCCCTACCGCAGCAAAGGCGACGACTCCTCGATCTGTGCCCGCTGCTATTTCCGATCGCATCGCATCACCTGTGTCCGCTGTGGGCAGTCGGGCCCGCCCGCGCACCGAGAGGTCGGCGGCACAGTCTGTGCTCACTGCGCACGCAAGGACACGGCCCGTCACAGTCCGTGCACCAAATGCGCGAAGGTGACGCTGGTGGCCTACCGCGTCGACGGCCGGCCGCTGTGCCAGAACTGTGGCCCGAAGCCGCGCCACACGTGCGCCGAGTGCGGCCGTACCGACCAACTCGCGAAAGCGGTCACCGAGCACGGTCCGATCTGTTCGAGCTGTTACCACCGCTCCCGCCAACACCGATGCCACCAGTGCAGCCGCGTCACCAGCTATGCGCGGCGCGATGGCTCGCTCTGGATCTGTGATCGGTGCCGCATCCCGCCGACTGCCACATGTTTCGTGTGCGGCATAGCCAAGCCCTGCGAAAAGGGTCGTACCCTCGGACGGCCGATCTGCTCGACGTGTGCATCGCGCACGCGCCCACACAAGCCGTGCACTGATTGTGGGGCCACCCGGCGCGTCCGCGCGGTGTTGCCGGCTGGACCGATCTGCGCGCCCTGCCACGCTGCGTGCACACCGAAACCGTCGTGTTCGCGGTGCGGCGCACTGCGAGATACGCGCATCACCCTGCCGATCGGATCGATCTGCGCCCCGTGCTTCTACGCCCTGCGCGACAACCCGGCACCGTGCGCCCGGTGCAGTCTCCGCCGTCCACTCGTCGGCACCGATAGCGGCGGAGACTCCTTATGCGGGCCGTGTGCCGGAGACAACCGCCTGTGGAACTGCCGGACGTGCCACGGGTTCGATCTGCTCGTCAACGACACCTGTCACAGCTGCACCACCACAGGGCAACTCGACGCAGTCCTCGCGGGCCCCGACGGGGCTGTTCATCCACAGCTGATGGCTCTGCGCACGGTGATGCTTGCGCTGTACACGCCCCCGCAGATCGAGCATCGCTGCAAGTACTCGCAGTGGACGCATCTGCTTCGCGATCTCGCCGCCGCCCACCACGACATTGCTCACGCCCACTTGGACGCGCTGCCTCAGGACAACCACGTGCGGTTGCTGCGACACGTCCTCGTCGACACCGGCGCTTTGAGTCCGCGCAGCAGGTTGACCGACGCGGTCGATCCGTGGCTGCAGCACTACCTCGCCGACCAGCAGCCCGACGTGGCAGCCCTGCTGCGGCCCTACGCCGCTTGGTCTGTGCTGCGCCGTGCACGACATCGAGCCGCACGCGGCCTCGACTCCCCCAGCACCCCGAAATACGTGCGCACCCGCATCGCAGTCGCAGCCCAGTTCATGGCGTGGCTCGCTACCCGCGATACGGCACTGTCGACATCAACTCAGGCCGACGTCGACCTGTGGCTGTCGCAGGGCGCAACAACCCGCCACCGGATCCGCGACTTCCTCCACTGGGCGCACGCCAACGGATATGCCACCGATCTGACAGTGATACCGCTCGGACGAACAGGTCTCGCCACCCACCTTCTCGCCGAAGACACCCGATGGGCACTATTGCGGCGCTGCTTGCACGAAGACACCACACCGCTGGAACTGCGTGTCGCCGGTGCCCTCGTCCTGCTCTACGGCTACATCCCCACCCGAATAGTCGAACTCACACGAAACGACCTCACCACCGACGAGTCCGGCACTTACCTGACTCTCGCCGCGCATCCTGTGCTGTTACCGCCGGCACTGGCGCAGCTCGTGACCCGATTCGCCGAACAGCATTCGCTGCCCTCCGACATCGACAGCCCACCATGGTTGTTTCCCGGTGCACGTCGCGGACACCACCGCGACCCCGGGAACCTGACGAAGCGCCTCAATACCGAACTTGGCATCTTCGTCCGTCCCGCCCGCGGCGCAGCCCTGTGCGACCTCGCCGCAGACCTACCATCACCCGTCCTCGCCGAATTGCTCGGCGTCTCGGCTTCCGCCGCTGCTCGGTGGACCGCGCTCGCCGCGCGCGACTGGACCACCTACATCGCCCGCCGAACACACCGCGAAACCCCTCCGATAATCGACGACGAGAGCTCTGGCACACGTCGGTAACAGCTCCCAGCGGAGCTGTTACCGGCGAACGCATACGAAAGTTGTCAGTATCGCCGCATACTCTCGCGCCGGTCGGTAACAGTCCGGATCGGAACGGAGGCAGCGATGTCGGCGACGACCAACAGCGAGATGCTGCCGCTGCGCGGCCTACCCGCCGCTGCCCACAGAAGCAACGCGGAACAGTCTCTGCAAATGGTGTTGCTCGGAGAGCCTCAACCGGTGCGGATTCCGGCGCACCTGTTGCGTTCCTGGCTCGATGATTCGACGGTGATCGCCCGGTTCGAGTCGAAACGCTATCGGCGGGCCGACCACCTCTGCTGGGTCTGGACAGCCGCGGTGTCCTCCACCGGTCATGGGTCGTTTCGCGCCGCGAGCCGACCGGGCGCGTCGAGACGAGGCACGATCCCCGCGCACCTGTTCGCCTACCAACTCGAATACGGCGTGATCCCCCGGCTCGGATGGTCCGACACCGAAGACGCCGTGCTGTGTCATCAATGCGACTTCGCCGGCTGCACCAATCCTGCGCATATGCAGCTGGGCACCAACACCACCAATCGTGCCGAATACACCGCGCGGCGACGGAATCTCGCCAGCCCCCTCTCCGACGTCCGCGGCGCAGCCGGTCGAACCCGCGCCATCGCCACAGCCATCCGGACTGGATTGGCCACCGGCGACGACTCCGCCACCATCGAGGCCCGCATTCTCGCTGCCGAAGTCGCAGGACGACCCCTCACCCTTTGGTGATTGGAAGATGAGCCCGGGGTCACTGAACGTTCGCCTGCTCCTGGCGAAAGCTCACAACCGATGCAGTCCCGGCCATCAGGCACACGATCCCCAGCGGCACCAGCAGGGCTTGCCCCCAGTCGAGGTGAACGCCTACTGGGCTTCCTGTGGTGTTCGACAGACCGGCCGCCATCTCGTGTAGCGGCACGAGCGTACAGAGCGCACCGAGCAACACGCCGCACGCGCCGGCGACGATAGCCTCGATGACGACCACTCCGCTGATTTGCCGCTTGGTGGCACCGGAACGTGCCAGTGTGCGCACCTGGGCCTGCCGATGCCGCATGGACATCGCGATTGTGATGGCGGCGGCGAGTACGGCGTAACTGACAGCGATTGCGATAAAGGTCATGACGTAACGATTGAGCAAAGTCAGGTCCTTGTCATAGCGGGTCGAAGACCAGGTGATCGCATCCGTGACGCGGGTGCCTGCCGGGGGCGACGCGGCGGAGGTCTCGACAGATGACGATTGCACGAACACCTCGTCCGCCACGGCCGAGGGGTCATGGAGCCGAATGATGCCTTCGGACAGGGCCACACCAGGATGCTCGCCCCTCGGTTCGTCCACAATCGACGTGATCTTCGGGTTGAGGTCGGTCCCATCCGCCATTACCAGCGCAACGGAGTCGCCTGTCTGCCAGCCGTTCTCGTCGGCTAGATATCGGGGCACCTCGAAGGCAGAGGGCTCGGCCGCACTCGGAAGTGCCGTGACGGGAAGCGCGACAGTCCATCCCGGAACGACAAGTCGGGCGCGACTGGAGATCCCGACCTCGATGACGTCGTACTTCTCGAACGCTTGGGACACTTGGTCAGCCGTGAGGTAGTCACCATCGGATACCACCACCGACTGGCCCTGTATCTGATTTGCGGTTTCCGCGGGGTAGGCGATTCGCATCGTAGGAATGAATCCACTGGCCAGGATGGCGAGAGCGGCCGCGATGATCGCCGGAGCAGCGATCGAGGCAGACCGGCGCGGGTTTGTGGTGACCTCGGCGCTGCCGACCATGAGAGGGGCGGACGGCCGGATCCGCCACGGCAGCCACAGCAAGATTCGTGCCAGTCGAGGCACCAGTACCGGTGCGAGACACGCGGCAGCGATAGCAGCAGTGAGAGCGATGACGATCGCCATCAACACCGAGTCCAGACCCGGCACCGTGCGGCCAGCGATCACCTCGATCACGACGAGTGCGGCCAATGCGGTTCCGCTGATTGTTCGTAAGCGCCCGTGGCCCTTACGTGGACGAGTCGACTCGGGGCGCATTGCGGCCAGCGGGCTCACCCGCGAAGCGCTCACCGCCGAGATGGCGGCCCCGATCACGGCGATGGCGATACCGCCCAGGGTCGTCGCCAAGACAGTGGGCACGTCGACCGTCACGCTGAGCTCGGCCGGCAAAATCCCCCACGATCGCAGCATGGCGGCCAACGGCACCGTCGCCAGCACCCCGGCCGCAGCTCCCGCGACCGATCCCACCGTCCCCAGCAGCGCGGCTTCCAGCAGCACCACGCGGCGCAACTGCTTCGGCAACGCTCCGGTTGCGCGAAGGAGACCGAACTCCTGAGTGCGCTCGTCGACGGCGAACTTCGAGGTGACCGCGACGACGAAGAGACTCACAACCAACGACGCCAGCGCCAGCGCCGTCAGGAACTGACTGCTCAGGTAGCGGCTTTTCGCGATCGAGTCATCCTGCAGGGCACTGCGATCCGTCACCACCTCGCCACCGAACTGCGCCGCAACCGCCTGCACCGAGGCTTCTGCCGACTGATCGGGGACCTCGATACCGAGGAGGCTGGCGGCGGGGGCCAACTGCGCGGCGGTAGCGTCGTCGAAGTAGACGCCAGGACCGTCGGTGGTACCGGCGACTGTCACCTCGATATCGCCCTGTGCGGTCCGAAGAGTGACCCGTTCGCCAACGGAGGCACCGAACTCGGGCCCGAGCGCGATCTCCGACGCCTGCTGCGGTTGCTCGCCGGAAGTCAGTCGGTAGGGAGCCAGCGACGTGCTCGACCACCCATGCCCGGCGACCTGGGGATCAGCACTCGGCAGTGCTCCGGACGGAGTAACGATCTGCGCAAGGAAGCTGCGGTCCGCCACAACATCGGTGATACCCGGGATCGAGCGGATCTGCTGCGTCAGTTGGGCGAGCCGGTCTCCGCCCCACGCGCTGCGGTCACCCGCCTGTCCTAGCACGTTCGTTGCTCGCTCGCCGGCCACCACCAACGACGCCCCTTGTAGCCGCTCGGGTGGCTGCGGCCGCGCGGCAGCCATGACTTGTGCTGTGGCAGTGGTGATCAGAACGCCGACGAACACCGCCAGCAGTACCCCCAGCGCAGCCGTGATCCGGCGTCGGAACGACGCCAATGCCCAGGTGATCATGCTCTGACCTCGGCCATCCGAGCTGCGATCTGGGCGGCGGTCCGGTTGTCGCCTGGCAGGCCCCGGCGGTGCTGTAGATCGTCGACCACTTTCCCGTCACGGAGAAACAGCACTCGATCGGCGAACGAAGCCGCGGTCGGATCGTGGGTCACCATCACCACGGTCTGACCCTCGTGATCGACGACGCTTCGCAGTAGCTCCAGGACTGACCGCGAGCCGGCAGAGTCCAATGCGCCCGTGGGCTCGTCGGCGAACACCACTTCAGGTTCGGAGACCAGGGCGCGGGCGATGGCGACCCGTTGCTGCTGGCCGCCGGACAGTTGAGACGGCCGATGATGCATTCGATCCGCGAGACCGACCCTCGTCAGTCCTGCGGTGATTCTGGAACGGTCAGGCTTGCGTCCGGCAAGCCGCAGTGGCAGCTCGAGATTCTGGATTGCCGTCAGCGAGTCAATGAGGTTGTAGGACTGAAAGACGAAACCCACCTTGGATCGGCGCAGGAGGGTCCGTGCCTGCTCGCTGAGGGATCCCACCTCCACGTCGCCTATGAAGGTCTCCCCGCCGTCCAATCTGTCGAGCCCCGCAGCGCACTGCAACAGAGTCGATTTGCCCGATCCCGATGGGCCCATCACCGCAGTGAAAGTTCTGCGGTGAAAGTCCACGCTGAGATCGTTCAGGGCGTTGACGGTCTCGTCGCCCAGGTCGTATCGGCGACGCGCGGCACGCACGCGGACTGCGGGCTGCTCACTGGTGGTCTGATCGAAATTCACTTGGTTCATCTTTGGCCCCCTCGTCATCGCGCTCGGTGTCCGGTTTGATCGGGTGGCCCGGTCTGGAGGCGGGACCGCAACCGCAGCGCCACGAAGACGACAAAAGCGATTGCGACCGTGACTATGACGATCTTCTGCAGGATTTCGGCATACGCGTCGACCAGGTGCCAGTTCTCGCCCAGCTGATATCCCGCGGTGACGAAAATGGTGTTCCAGATCAGACTGCCGATAGTGGTGAGCAGGAGGAACTTCGTCATTCCCATCCGCTCGATCCCGGCCGGCAGGGAGATGAAGCTACGAAACAATGGGACCATGCGGCCGAGCAGCACTGCCTTCGAGCCATGCCTGGTGAACCACGCCTCCGAGCGGTCGAAGTCGCTGGCCTTGATCAGCGGGATTCGCGCCACCAGTGCCCGCGTGCGCTCGCGTCCGATGAGCGCGCCGACCGCATAGACGATGACCGCGCCCAAGACCGAGCCGAGCGTCGTCCAGAGGAGCGCGGCACCGAAGGAGAACACTCCCTGGCTGGCCGAGAACCCGGCAAGCGGGAGAACGAGCTCGCTCGGAATCGGCGGGAACAGATTGTCGGCACCGACGACGACGGCGGCACCGGGGCCACCGAGCGCGTCCATGACGCCGACCGCCCACCCGGCCAGCCCATCAAGCGGCTCGGTTTCAGTCGCCGCAGCGATCAGTAAGTCAGACATTGTCATTCCTTTATTTGTCGGTGCCATCGCTCGTCAGGAAGGTCACTGAAAACGTTAGAAACTTTCCGAATGGGAGACATCGAGGAAGACCGTCGATCATGAGGGGGCTTCCCCCGCAAAAACCCTGTGGTTTACCGCAATATCAGTGGCCACAAGCTCGGTTAGGCTGCTGGAGTGTTGAAAAACCATGTCGTGTATCCACCCGACCTGGCGGATCGAACGTCGATCAGCTCTGTTTATCGGCGATGGCTGACGGCACTGGCCGGGGTTCTGCTCGGTAGCCTCACGGCGGTGTCGGCGCTCGTGTTCACCGTGGTGGGAGTACTCGCCCTCGCGTTGGCGCGCGTCCTAGGCCGGCGGGGAGTACCGGGGAGGAGCGCAGTCGATGATGGCGCACTGGCGTTGACCGGGCTCGAGCTCCGGCGGATCACCCGCTTCCACGGTCGGCTCTACACGGACGTGCTGACCCCTCGCCGCTGTCGCTGGTATCTCAGCGGTCGATGGATGATCGGATCACTCGGAATAGGCGTGGTCCTCTTTCTGACTCTCTGTTTCGTCGTGGCCGGATCGATGATCTCTGCGTGGATCCTGAACGGCAGCTGGGGCCTGATCGAAAACTCGGACCGCGTTGACGGTCGACTCGTAGCGGTAGCGGCGCTGCCCGGAATCCTGCTGATCTTCACCGCGGTCGTCGGCGTGGCAGGGGTGGCATCGCTGGACCGCTGGTTCGCCATCCTCGTGCTCGGACGACAGTCCGACCGGTTGCTGCAGCAACGGGTGGCCGAACTGACGACCAGCCGCGATCACGTCGTCGACGCCATCGATGACGAACGCCGCCGCATCGAGCGCGACCTGCACGACGGTGCACAGCAGCGACTGGTTGCCCTGGGAATGCTCATCGGCCGCGCGCGCCGCGCCGAAAAACCCGACAAGGTGCACGAACTCCTTGCCCAAGCCCACGTCGCATCCCAGGAAGCGATCAGCGAGCTGCGCGAGGTCGCCAACCGGGTGTACCCGATCGCACTCGACCAAGCCGGTCTGCACACGGCGATCGAGACAATGGCCGAACGGGCAAGCATTCCAGTCCGACTCACCTACGAATTGACGGAGAGGCCGCGGCCCGCTGTAGAAACGGCCGTCTACTTCGTCATCTCGGAGGCGGTGACCAACGCAGCCAAGCACGCATCTCCAAAACTATTGGAGGTCAACGTCACTCACCAGGGGTTCGACCGCGTACTAGTGACCGTTACCGACGACGGGCCCGGCGGGGCCGACCCGTCAGGAACCGGATTGTCCGGATTGGCCCGCCGCGTCGCGGCCTTAGATGGCACCCTCACTGTGGACAGCCCGGTCGGCGGCCCGACCGTCGTGACGGCGAGCGTCCCGTGCGGGTGATCGTCGCGGAGGACTCGACGTTGCTGCGTGAGGGTCTGGTGCGGCTGCTCGTCGACGAAGGCCACGACGTGATCGCGTCCGTGGGCGACGCCGACGCGCTACTCGCCGCGGTGGAACAGGATCGCCCGGACATCGTCGTCACCGACGTCCGTATGCCTCCCGACCACAGCGACGAGGGATTGCAGGCGGCATTGACCATTCGCCGTCGATGGCCGGAGGTGGCGGTACTCGTACTCTCCCAGTACGTCGAAAACCGTTATGCAGCAGAGCTGATCAGCGGATCCGGCGGCAAGGTCGGCTACCTGCTCAAGGACCGCGTCGCGCAAGTCGACGAGTTCTTGGACGCCTTGAACAGGGTTGCCGACGGCGGGACGGCCTTCGACCCGGAGGTGGTGCGGCAGCTGTTGTCTCGCACGACCCGATCGAATCCCCTCGAACGACTTACTCCTCGTGAACGCGATGTCCTCGAGCTGATGGCTCAGGGTTTCACCAACGCGCGAATAGCTGCTGATCTGTACGTTTCGGTGAGCTCGGTCGAGAAGCACATCAACGCTGTCTTCGAGAAGCTGGGACTGGCGAACTCCTCGGGTCTGAGCCGTCGTGTGATGGCTGTGGTGGCCTACCTGGGTACCTGACCGCGTCACTGGTCAATAGCGCACATTCGAATACGTCTGCGTTACCAGTCAACCGACCAAACCTTGCTACATCGGAGGAGCCATTCGTTTGTTCGCCGTTAATCGAACGACTACGCAACGACTCCTTCCCCTATGGGGTGTACCGGTGGTGGGTTTTTGGTCGCGACGCCAGTACATCGATCGCGCTTATCACTGCTGCTTCTAGATGGTCCTCGAAACCGAAGGCTGCGATAGTTTCGCGGTTGTGTTCACAGATATCAAAACTAACCGGCTGATCCTGCGTTCACTGCGCGAAGAAGACCGGCCGACAATGATCAAGTTGCACACCGATCCCCGCACAACCCAGTTCGAGTCGGACCCGCCCGACGCGGCGCAGGTCGGCCTGTTAGTCGACACGTGGCTCGCGCACTGGATCGAGCACGGGTACGGCTACTGCGCGGTGACTACTCGCGCCAGCCCCGACGTGATCGGACTGGCCGGGGCGCGTGTCCGCGACTTCCACGACGAGAAGGTACTGAACCTCGGCTACCGCTTCCACCCGGAGGTATGGGGCCGCGGTTACGCGGTGGAGGCGGCAAAAGCAGTTGTGGACTGGCGCGCCCGCGCGATGCCCTGGATGCCGTTGGTGGCGAGCGTGAATGTAGCGAACGAACGCTCGGGACGCGTAGCCGAACGCATCGGCTTCACCGAATACACAGAGGAGTTCTACGACGGTGCGCTCTCGCGCCATTACCGGCTTGAAGCGACCCCGCCAGGGAAGGGGGTGGATTCGGCGGTGCATGGAAGCTGACGATTTGGTCTGACGCTGCGGGTGTAGCGCCGACTATTCTGCGGGCTTGGAGAACCGAGGATCTGTGATGGGGTCTGGAACGCTGTCCTGCCTGCCCGGGAAGTCTCCGAGTGATCGAGAATTGCGCACAAATCAAATACGTACCCATTGCCAGTCTTTACCTTCACCGACGGCGACGCACCACGCACGCTGTCGGCGCACCGGTTCGCGTTGCTGCTCGAATACGGCGACCTCGGTGACGGGATCGTCGGTGAGCACGACTGCGACGAAACACTGTGCGTGCGAGTGACGGACGGTCACCTCAAACGCGGCACCCAGTCAGCGAATCTTGCGCACGCTGTTGCAGTCGGGCGGCACATCGGGCCGACACCGGCAGGCGGTGATCCGCGCGGACGTTACGGGCGCGCCGTCGCGATCCGCGACGCACTCAAAGACGGCTACGACGAACAACGAATGCTGGCCGCGCTCGCCGGCCACAGCTTCGACGCACAAGCACCACCGACTCTGTTCTGAACCGAACGCCACCGACACATGTCGGTGGCACGCGGTAGAGATAGATCCATCAGGCTTCGGGCCGCTGCACCGCACCGGTGAGAGCAGTCCTCGACGATAGGACTTACGAGATGACGCTCTCCTCGCTCTTCACTGACGACGTCGGACCTCTCCCCCTGCTCGCGATTGCCGGTGCCGGATTCCTGATCTGGTACGTGCGGTACCTCGGAGAGAACGACCCCGGATGGAAGGGGTTCGTCGCGAACATTCTCACCGTGATCGGCGTCGGCGCGTACCTCGTCGTTCTCGCAGTCGTGTTCTCCACGTTCATCGCGGTGATCGGCGCGTTCATCGCGGTGATGCTGTTCACGCTTCCCCTGTTCGCGCTCGGCGGTGCCAGCGGAGTCGCCGACCGCAGACCCCGGCGCGGGTACCGCCGCGACCCCTACGGCAACGACTACTACTGACCGACCGCCGTGCTCGCACCGACGCTTCTGCACACACCGCACTTTGTTCGATGTGCAGGCGATGCAACGCCGACTGAGTACGCGCTGCAACGGTATTCCTGCAACCACTGCGTGCGCCGCCTCCAGCGCCCGGTGCACGGTTGTCGACGTCTCCTTGCCGCGCGTCCAACTGATGACGTCAAAGACGCGCAGCCAACCGTGCGCCGTGGTGACGTCGGCGACGGTCACGGTCGGCAGAGTGCCAGCAGACGCCTATGTGCAACATCTCCCCGCCGCCGGTGTAGACGCACTCGCAGAGACCGAGTGGAACCTACGCTGGCGACGCAAGTTTCCGTCCGCTCGCTACACACCCTTTGGGAACTGCGAGCGTCGTCAGCGCTCTCGAAGCCACCTCGTAAGCGCACTACGGACCTGCGCTTCGGTGGGGGGCGTCAGCGAGGTGTAACTGGGATCGGAGCTGGGCATGCCGCCGTAGTTGCACAGGACGACGGTGCCGTTGCTGTGAATACGGACCTTGGCACCGTTGGAATGTGCATAGCCGTCGGAGACCTCGCCGTTGGGGACGCTGAGGTCAAGGTCCCAGCGAGGTCGAACCCAACCGTTTGTGGGCTTTATTTTCAGACGGCGAGCTGAGGCAATGAAGTCCTCAGCCTGATCTTCGAGATGCTTCTTGAGCGTGCTGCGCGCAGCGGCGCGTTTTGCTTCCCATTCAAGTCGGTCGCGCTCCACGCTGCTGCGGTGAGAGTTGATGTCGTCCGCCATACTCATAGTGGAATTGTGTCGCATCCAGCTTCGATCTGCACCCCTACAGGGCGCTGTGAACCAAAGCCCAGACATCGGTTTCGACTCATAGCGATACACACTGGTTTGCCCTAAGCTGTAGACCAAGTTCGAGCGTCGATGAGGGTCACGTTCGAGCGCGCCCCACCCGTACCGATTCACCCCGCACTGCGTTCACCGCACTGTGGGTTGTGTTGCTCTTGTGAGTGATCGGTGCCTGTCCGGTGGGGATTTCGCGCACCGAAACTGGAAGGCCCTCACATCTGATGTCCATCTCCCCCACGGTCGACAAAGACACCGTCATCGCCCGCGCACGCGCCGCGATCGAGAACCGCACCAAATACATCGAGTCCCTCTTCGACGCCGCCGAAGCGTCCGCCGCCGCACGCGAGAAAGTCGCCGAGGCATCCCGCGAGGCCGATCGCGCCACCGCCGAACACGCCGCCGCGTACAAAGAGGCGATCGACGCCGGATGGACAGCAGCCGAACTCACCGAGAGCGGCCTGACCGCACCAACGCCGCCGACCGGCAAGAAGGCATCCAAGGCGTCAACGAAGCGCAGCACCAGTCGCGGTACGCCGCGCCGCCGAGTCGGTGCCGAGAACACCGCCGGCCCCGACCGACAACACGACGACGTCGCCTCGTCGCCTGCACCCGACGTGTCGACCGAACCGCAGTCCTCGACTACCCCCGCGCACTGACACCGCTGCCCTCACACCACCCGCGCACCGGCACCGGTCGCGGATCCCCGTGCACCCTCGCACGCTCGACACATCTTCTCCTCGTGCGGGCGCACCCACATCACTTAAAAAGGACCCATTCACCATGAGCCAGCCCGAATTCAACGTCGAAGTAGCCTCCCTCGACCGCAACGGCGACCCCGGTTTCGTGCACTACCGCGGAGCGTTCTACACCTCGCGCTCCGCCGGGCAGTTCGCACTCACCCAAGCAGCGGCACTGTCGGACACCCGCGAAGTCGACACCGTCTCAGTCGTCATCGACGCCGTCTCCGAGGGAAGCTCTCGCCGTGACGTCGAGTTCATCGGTACGCCCGGCGAGCTCGCCGCCGAGCTGAGTGCGCTACCGGCATACAAGAACGGTGTACTGCGCACCGTCATCTCCGCACCGCGAGAGGTCACCACTGCCGTCGCCGCCGTTCTCGACGCGTCGCCGCCGTTGCCCGACAGTGAGGTCGATGCACCCGGGGTGCTCGACGTTCAGGTGTACTCCACCCGCCCAGGCCCGATCCCGAACTCGCGCACCGACGTCGGCGCGTACGCCAGCCACGACGCGCACCGCATCGCCGAATCACTCGCGGCCGATCTCGGCGGCACGATCGAACCAATGCGCAACGACACCGTCCTGCGCGTGATCCATGAAGCAGAGGTCTCCGATACCGACCGCATCGCCGCCGAGCGGTCCGTTCAGGTGCGGAACTTGCGCGCGAACATCTCCGTCCTCGACCCGGTCGCCGACGCCGAACACATCACCGCCCTCGCAGCCGACCTCGACGAGCTGCGGGCGCGGTCGACGCCGGACGCACGCACCGACAACACTGAGGCTGTGTCCGCGTCGGTATCGACGTCGAACGCGGTCGACGTCGAGGGCGCGTCGACGCGTCCGCGCGGGTTGGTCACTGCCCCGTCCGGACGCTCGTCCGGTACGGCGTGGGCCACCTCGTCCGCGCTGCACACCGCACCGGGCCCGACACACACAGCGGCGACATCGCGGTCGGCCGATCACGGTCTCGGATGACCACCGACCATCAGTTTCCACCGCAGGTACGGGAAGGGCGGCACCGCTTGCCTCCGCCTCCGCAGCGGTCCGCCGCGATCGGCATGGAGGGCATCGCACTAGAGGGCGTCGGTAAGCCTGCGTTCCGGCTCGACGGCGGCGACCTCGGCGCGGTCCTGGCGTTCGATGCGGTGCTGTGGAACGAACCGATGACCGGCGTACTACGCGAAATCCACCTCACGCCCGGGCGCGTGCGGGTGGTCGTTCTCCAGACCGAACAGCAGAAAGGTCTCTACCCGCGGTACACCGCGAGCGGTGACCCCGATGCGCCGTATCTGGCCGATTACGACATCGACTTCGGCGACGAGGTCTGGGTCAGCGATCACCACTGACACCGCTCGCAACCGACGAGAAAGGCACCCATACAGCCAATGTGGGTGCCTTTTCCGTACGGGCCGGTTAACGCGCGGTCAGCGCTGCGGGCGCGGCGCGGTGTCGACCGCCTGTGCCCATACGGTCAGAGTGCGGCGTTCGGCGACGGTCATCTCGACGGCGTGAAGGTAGTCCCACTCCTGCAGCGCATCGAGGTCATATGCGTCGGCTCCGACGTGTCCGCACCACCGCAGGTACGCCCCGATCGGCGATTCCACCTCGGAGCAGACACCGCCTGCAGCGCTCACACGTTCGCGCTGTGCGCGTCGGCGTACTCGGCGACTGCATCGCGCAGTACTGCCGATCGGCTGCGGCCTTGCTGCGCGGCGATGGCGTCGATACGTGCATCGAGCGGCTTGGGTAGCCGGACCTGCCGCACCGGGGATTCGCTGCCGGGTTCGGCGTCGGGGTCCAGCGACGGACGCCCTCCGACACGGTCGAGCAGCGCCCGACCGTGTGCGGCGGCCTCGCGGCCCCGCTTCGCCGTCGTCGATTTGGTCGGCAGCGTCATCTCGTTCTCAGCCCAGTCGGACAGAGCGTCGTAGTCCGTCGAATCGTCGGCCTCGGAATCGAGTGCGCCGTGGGCAGAAGAAACGCTGTATCCGTTGTCTCGTGCCCATTGCCGAATTGCGCGGGTCTGGTCGTCGTCCCGCCTGGTGGTGCTGGTGTCGGGCTTGTCGGCCTTGTTGGTGCTGTTCATGATGTTCACCTCTGGGTATATGGAGCTGGGTAGTGGAGCAGAAAGCAGATGCACGAATCGTTCAGTCGTCCATGCGCTCGAGATTCCTCTCCTGTGCTTCCATGACGTGGAAGATGACGACGTCCGACGGCGGGATGATATTGACCATCACTTCGAGGAGCGGTCCCCCCGGCCTGAGCGGCGGGCCGATGTACAACGTCGGTTTCACCTGCCCTGGAACACGGGAATCATCGAACTCATCCTCGACGTAGTAAGCGTTGTGTATCGCGTTCAGGGCATCCGCGCGGTCAACTTCGTGCTTGTCTGCGCTTTGTGTCCACTTGATCCCCATACCTAGTAGTGTACTACAAAACCTGCGGTTGTGTAACACAAAACCGTTACCCAGTGGTGGGATGGTCAGGCAGAGCGTCGCACCGTAGCCGGTGATCGGGTGGGTGATTCCCAACGTCCGGTGTGTCCGTTGTAGCGGCGTCCGTGGGTGTCGACGCCGCGGGTGTCTCGTTCGTTGCGGGGTCCGGTGCGGGTGCGGGGACTGTCGAGGTCGACCCGGTCACCGTTGTAGTCGAACGCGATCCCGGCGAGCACCATCGATGCGGGTCTGACTGCGCCGGCCGCGAGTGCGGATCGGCACGCGGTCAGCAGTGGGCACTCGAACCGGCACACCCGAACCGACGCCTTCAGTACCTCGACCGTCGAGGCGTCCAGGTCCCACGACGCGGGGTCGAGGCTGCACGGCGCGGCAGGCTCGTCGTCGACCGTCCGCACCGTCTCGGAGGTCATCGCTGCTCGGCCGGGTCTGCGAGGTAGAGCCGCGCCGAGGCTGCCCAGGCCGTAGATACCGCACCGTCGAGACGACGTAGCGCCTCGCGGGCCGACTGGACGTGGGCGGCGGCGGTGGCCGCGAGTGCGTCCGGATCCCCGCTGCTCGACTCCCCGGTGCCGTCGACTGGTTCGCACCGCAGCCCGTGGTCGGTGTCGGGCCACGCGGACACATCGGTGGACAGCTCGGTGAGTGCGTGTTCGAGGACGGCGATCTTCTCGGTGATGGCGGCGAAGCGGTCGCCGGTTTCGTTCGGTGCTCTCATGCGTGGGTTTCTTTCCGTGTGGTGGTGGTGTGTCGGTGGGCGCGGACTCGGCAGGCGGGCGAGCAGAAGCGTCTCGGGCGTCCGGTCGCGGGTTGAGTGAGCACTCTCGCGCAGTCGGCCGCCTGGCAGCGGGTTTCGTTACATTCCGCGCCCGTGCTCGGAGTTCCGTTACATGCCGGGTCCGAGTCGTCGATGCGCAGCGGACGGTTGGACCACAGCACTTCGGTGCGGTGCTCCCAGGTTCCGCTCTGGCTGGTGTGGGAGCGCAATTCTGTGCGGTACCAGTCGCGGTAGAGCTTCCGGTCGTAGAGCTCGCTGGCGTATCCGGACAGCACCACCGTCGCCTGGCAGGCGTTGAGTCGTTCGGCGAGAGCGTGGTGGTCTGTTGCGCTAGTCATTTCGGTGCGGTAGTTCCGTGTCCGGACTTCGCCGACGTAGGGCGGGTCGGCGTAGATGACGGTCCGTCGTCCGCCGCCGTATGCCTCGATGACCTCGAGTGCGTTGCGGTGTTCGAGTGAGACACTGCGCAGGCGGGCGGCGACAGCGTCGATGCGGGCGACGTACCCGGCCAGGCGGCGGGGCATGGACGTCGACGCGGCGTCGGAGGTGTCGTATCGCCAGCCGGTGTTGCGCAGGGTGCCGGTGCGACCGGCGGTCAGGCACACCCAGATTCGGCGAGCCCGTTCGACGTCGTCGAGGTCGGAGGGGCGCTGAAGTGCTCCTGTGCGTTCGGTGCGCGCGTGCGGGGTCAGCGCGCAGGCCCGCGCGAGCTCGTCGGGACGCTCTCGCAGCACCCGCCAGAAGTGGACGATGTCGCCGTCGAGGTCGTTGACGGTCTCCAACCGGGCCGGGGCCTTGGCGAACAGCACCGCGAGCGATCCCGCATACGGTTCGACGTACTGGGTGTGGTCCGGCAGTGCGGCCGCGATCATCGGAGCCAGGCGGGTCTTTCCGCCGTAGTACGCGAACGGTGGCCGCAACACGGGCACGCCCGGCGTCCGCGTCGACGCAGTACCCGACGGCACGTCAAGATTCGTTGACGCTGACTGTACGTCAACATATCTTGACGCTTGATTCGACACAGGTCGATCCGTCCGGACCATGCCGGTGGCCTTATCGGTCGCAGTCACTGCTTTCCTCGAAAGGCGTTGAGCCTTTGCCACAGTGCGCGTTGAGCGCGCCCGTACTCGACAAGATGATCGAACAGGTATTCCTCCGGTAGCTCTTCAGCGGCCTGGACGATGGACGCTGCCACGGTTCGATAGCTGCGGCGGTACGCCTGGGAGAGCACGATGTCTGCGTAGTGAGTGGCGGCGGCACCGGATGCCCCTGCGGTGATGACTTCGTTGAGGCGTCGTCGCAGGGGCGCGTCCTTGGCACCGCCGGATCCGGACCGCATGAACGCTGCGCTGACACTCGCCGGGTCGTAGGGGTCGCCGGCCGCGACGAGGTCGGCGGCGACGGTGAACACCCGCCGGTAGAGGACGTCGTCGAAGTCGTCGGCGGTCATGGTCTCGGTGATGCGTTGATCCTCGGTGGGCACTCCCCCGGTCTGAGCGCTCCACATCAATGCACACAGCAGCAGGGCTTCGGGGTCGGTCGCGGGGTCGTAGACACACTCGTCCGCGATGACGACCTGGACCTCGGACACCGATTCGGCGGGTGCGAGGTCCGCGCGGGCATTGTCGTCGTCGCCGGGCGTAGGGACTGAACGGAGCGGTTTCACCGCGGGAACTCAGTTACGAAGTGCCAGGCGGCGGGGTCGACGGTAGTGGGCATAGCTCTCTCCTGTACGGAATTGCTCTATTGACTTCCATTCTATGTCAATAGCAGCCTTTATGCCAGGGTAATATTTGCCAATAAATTCGCGTTTTGCTTTGTCCCACATGGGTTTTCCAGATTCAAATAAAGGGCAGTCGTCGTCCTGTAGCGGAATTTAATAGCTATTCCCAACCGGCCTTCATCGGCCCTTATTACCGCGTTAATGGCCGTTCCCCGCCCGGCTCCAGATCCAACCAAGCTGCACGAGGGTTCCAGTTGTCAGAGAGACGTACCTCGATGTAATCGATTGGCATGATTCGCTGACGCAGCGCGAACGCGAGGATCGCGGGCCGCTTCAGTCCGAATTCGGTGTTGGCTACGGACACTCTGCGGGGGAAGCTGTGGAGCGCGCCCGCCGCGCTGCGGCGATCGCGAGTGACGTGTTCGGCCAGGTCAAGCAACAAGCGGTCTACGCGCTTGCGGCGGAGGGCCTGTCGGTGAGGGCGATTGCAGACCGTACTGGCATTCCGAAGAGTGAAGTCAGTCGAATCTCGAGACGCCTGACAGGTGTCCGTGTGGGTCGAGATGCCGAACTACCGAAGGCGGTTGGCGCGGCGTCGACCACCACACCGCACCCGAGCGAGCTCCGTGAGCAGGTACGCGAGCAAGTCCGTGCGGCCTGGGGTCATCGATGATTTCGAGATGATGTGGGGTTCTACTTCGATCTTTCTTCGGAACGCACTGCGCCGCCGGAGCTGGTGCTCTACGGCGGCGCAGTGTGGGTACAGCAGGACGGATCGGAGGCGGTCATGCGGGGGTGGACCGGTCCCGCCAGGTAGCGCTGGTACGTGTCAGCGGCGTTCGCGGTTGGTCAGTTCGTTGAGGTACTTGGCGTTGTTGACGTGTTCGATGGTCTCTGTGGTGTATTTCGCGTCGAGGCCCTTGTTGGTGCGGTGCAGGGTCCAGGAGTATGCGAGGGCGAGAAACGGGAAGGCAAGTTCGATGATGCTGATGTGGTTGCCGTCGCCGCTGAAACTTCGGAGGACGTTGTAGGCGGCGGCGATGACTGCGATCAGTCCGAGTGCGTATGCACTGATGGTGCGGAGGGTGATGCGGAGTTGGTTGTGGGTGTCTGCGGCGGCCATGTATTGCTGGACGGTGTCGTCGGTGTAGTCGCTGCGGAGTTGGCGGCGAAGTCTGGTGTGGTCGCGGTACGAGGTGAGGATGTTCATTCGGGTTTCCTGTTCGGCGGTTTCGCGGCGGCGGCTGGTGCGTAGCGCGTGGATTGCGACGGGGATGATGACGAGTGTTGCTGCGGCGACGAGGATTTTGGCGAACCATTGGGCGAGGTTGTTGGTGTCGTCGAGGGTGGTCCACAGGCCGATGTTGAGCACGAGGACCCCGGCGATCATGAGCACGAATGCGAGGTCGGCGAGTCTGGGCTTGGTTTTGTCGCGGAGTGCGATGCTGCCGATGCCTGCGGCCATGACGATCAGTAGTCCGGCTGTGATGAGCATGTTTCTTCTCTCCCCCGATGTGTGTGTTTGTGGTGGTCAGTCGTGGGTGCGGCCGTCGCGGGCGCGGTCGATGATGGCGTCGGCGTCGATCTGCTCGAAGAAGGTCGGGTAGCGGGTTGCACGGATCCGGCGCAGATGGATCAGTGGGACGGTGAGAGCGAGTGCCATCGCGATGGTGAGGACGAGGGCCACGGGTATCGACACTGACCGGTCGGTGTTCACGGCGAGAATCGCGAAGGCTGTGCTGGCGACCCAGTGGAATTGTGCGTTGCGGAAGTTCTTCGTCGAGGACGGACCGACGGTGTAGCGGTAGTGGAAGTACATCGCGGCAACGATGTTGACAGCCGCGAACAGGAAGGCGACGGTGCTGACAATGTCGAGATATCGATCCATGAGAAGTGACTCCTTCAGTTGGGCAACGCCCGCGGTCGGTCAGCGGTGGGCTTATTCGTGGTTGTCCAGCGTGAGACCGACGGTTTCGGTAATGCGTTCCTGGGCGCGGTCGCGGCCCCGCTCGCGGATCTCGGCAAAGAAGACCACCAGAGCGGCCCCCGTGAGTCCTAGTCCGATGACCATGGCAGGGGTGTACTCGGTGAAGATGCCGAGCAGGACGCTCGCACTGCCTCCGATCGTGAACAACGCCAACCCCAGACTGCGGAGTCTGGCCAGTTGAGCGTGGTAGGCGAGTTCGGCGCTCCTGTAGGCGGCGTAGTTGTCGTGGGACCTGTGCGCCAGTAAGTGCTGGCGTTCTCGGTTTCGCCGCATACGTGCGGAGATGATGTTCATGTGATGGTTCCCCCTGGGGAATGGCGTCGTAGTGACAGCGATGGTGCCATGTGGGTCCGACAGTGGCTACGAGAGCTGGCGCGGCGAGCGTGTTCGCTTCGAGCCTTGCGGCTTAGTGTTCGCGGTGGTCGGATGCATCGTCATCGGCGATCGAATCGAGGAAGCCGGGCTTGCGGGCTACGTAGTCCTCGCGTGTGTAGATCATGAGGCGGCGCACGATGTGGGCCATGACCACGACGCCGATGACGATGACAATCTTCCACACCGCGTCAAGATCACGGTGGGTGAGAACAGCTACGGCGCAGAGCACGACGGAGATCACCACCAATCTGGTGCTGACGGTGTACAGCGTTGCGTTCGTGGAGTTTTGGATGTAGACGTACCCGGTGACTGCGGTCGCCATCAGTGCCACGATGGCGACGAACGGAATGATCTCGGTCAATTCCATACCGTTGTCCTCTCTCGCATCGAGGAGCGTGGTCGCCCGCTCCGCGCGGTAGCGGTGCTCAGTGCACTCGTTCCGCGATCTGTCGTGTCTGGCATCGTGTTTTCACCCGGCGGCGGCCTGGGGATTGTCGATTGTGCCGGGCTGGTCCGACGTCGCACTTTCGGCCGGACCAGCCCGGTTTCCTCGTTCAGTGGGTGAGTTGCTTGCGTGTGGTGGTTTCTATGGCGGTCTTGGCTCGGGTGTAGATGCGGTCGGGGATGGTGATGAGGCCGGCCGCGAGACGTTCGACGGTCTGCAACGCGGTGTCGCGTTCCTGTCCGGTAGCCGAGTCGTCGAGCGCGAGGTTCAGGGCGCTGCGGATGCGGCGCACGATGCGCGTGTCGTCTTCGCTGCTCACGCCCATGCCGAGGGTGCGGGCATGGGTGTCGGCGCTGTCCCAGGCGCTGCGAGCGGCATGGGCGGCTGAAGCGAAGGCCTGCACGCGGTCGCTGCTGTCCGGGCATGTGAGGGGACGTAGGGCAGTGGCATCGGCGAATGCGTCGATGAACGCGGCGGTGCGGGGTTCACTGAGATCGTCGAGCAGTGGGCGGGTGAAGATGGCGTACGGGTCGGCGATGTATGCGGCGTATGCGGCGGCGACGTCGTCGTAGATGGCCTGCGCGGCGGCGAAGTCGGTTTCGAGTGTGCGTTGCGCTGTCCTGCGGTCGATGATGTGACTGCGGGTGCGGGTGATCAGGTATGCGGTCAGTGCCAGTACTGCTGCGCCGCCGCCGATCCAGATCAGTGGTGTCCAGTCCGTGGGGGTCGACTCCGTCATCTCGCGCGCCACATCGGCTGGCGCGGTGGTTGGCGGCGGGGCAGCAGTAGCGGCCGATTCCTCGGCGCCGGGGCCGGTATCTGCGGTTCGGCCGATGATCGTCCCGAACACGGGTCCGGCGATCGTCATGAACAGTCCCCCGCCGATCGTGCCCCCCGCTGGACCTGCAGGCTCACCGTAGAGGGAGTGCTGGTGCATCTGCGCAATCCCCGCCACGATCGCCACGATTCCGAACACTCCCACTCCCCAGGCGAGGTAGGGCGCAACGGCGGCGATCATATCGAAGAACACGTCGGCACCCTCCGGGTGCTGGGGTGCGAGCGAGTCCGGTGTGTTCATCGTGAGCCTTTCGTGGGCGTGGTTTTGAGGTGTGTGGATCGGTGTTGACGGTCCAGGTGTGCGCGTGCGACGGCAGCGGCGACGTCGTAGCCACCCCACGGCGAACGGTCCGGCACGCAGCGGTTGCCGACGTGGCCCTCTGCTCGGCGGGTGATGACCGGCCAGCCCTGCGGGCGGTCACCGATCGTGGCGGTGACTTTCGTGGACCACCGGGCGGTTTTCTCGTGGGGCCGATCGGGGATCTCGATTGCGAGGTCGTCGAGCCAGCCGGGGTGAGCGTGATCGAGTGCATCGCACACTGCCTCGTCGCTGTCGGCGCGGTTCTCCCCTTCCCAGTCGCAGCCGGTGCACGCGGCGCGGTGGAGGTTGCCGCCGACGCAGTGACAGGTCTTCTCACGCAGCGTCCAGGTGCAGGAACAGTGCAGACCGGCCCAGAGGGAGGTGGGCTGGCAGGTGGCGGTGGGCTGTGATGGTTCGCAGGTTCCGGGGATGAGGGCGTGGGAGGTGCGGTAGCTATCGAAGTTTCCCCACGTGCTTTGCCAGGCGTGGAATTCGGCGAGGCGCGCGGCCGGTCCTCTGGTGGTGCTGGCGAACAGGCTCGGTACCCCGTGGATTTTCTCGTGTCGGGCTTGGTCGTCTGCGGCGACCTCGGCGAACATCTCGAAGATGTCGATCTGCCCTGTGGTCTCGGCCATCACCGCAGGCTTGCGTTCGGTCGGGGCATGGACTGCACGGTCAGCAGCAGGCGCACATGGCGCGCGTCGACGACGACGGGATAGGTGCCGCTGTACCAGGCACCGGGTGAGTCGATGATGGCCGTGACCTCGACTCGGCCTGCGGGGGCGGGGTGGTATTCGAGGATCTCGACGATGGTGCCGTCGAATTGCGGGTCGAGCGAGACGAGTTTCATCCCAAGTCCTGTGAGGCTGCGGTGGGTGTCGGTGGTGGGCGCGGCGAGGGTGGTGGTCATGGGCACTCCAAAGGTCGAGGCGAGAGGAAATGCGGCGGCGTAGGTGTCGAGCGTTTAGGTGACGTCCTCGACGGTCAGACGCCACATCGTGCGTGCGATTCCGACGGGGTCGGTCCCGGTGATCGGCCAGTCCGACACCGGGATCCAGCTCGCGGTCGCCGGTGTGGTGGCAGTAGCTCGGCGGTGTCTGCGTCGGTCGTATCGCACGTAGAGCCCGTCGCCGGGAACCTCGACGAGAGCCATGCGTCCGGTGTCGTGACCGTCGTAGACGATGTAGTCACCGTCGAGGCGAAACATCGGGAAGTCGTCCGGGTCGAGCCTGTCGCTGATCGCTCGCAGGGCGGGGATCACGGCGGGCGGCATCGGTTCGGGCGTGAAGCGCTCCGGAGTGTCGAGGACCTGTGTCATGACGGCCTTTCGGATCGGGGTGCAAGCTCGGGGGTGTACGAGGAATCAGGACGTGAACATCTCTGCCTGCCAGCCGCTTTCGGTTGGTCGAGGTCATACCCCAACTATACAGCGCTTCGCTGCATAGTCAAGGTGTTCGATGGATTTATTACAGCGCTCGGCTGTAGAGTTCGAGTATGTTCGCTATCGAGATACACCCGTCCCCGGTCGAGCCGTGATGGCCGAGGAACTCTCACTCCCCGATGTGCTGGCCTTGATCGAGAGCACGACCGGTAAGACGATCGCGGCCTCGACGTGGCGCGCTTACGTCGCACGCGGTCAAGCCCCGAAACCGACCCGCCGTGTAGGCAGGGAACCGCTGTATTCGACCGAGGAGATCGAGCAGTGGATCGCCGACCGTCCCGGACGCGGCTCACGGACCGATCTGCGGACGTAGACCCTCATTCGTTGCTCGGAAGGTAAGCCGGACCGGCGGAAGGGCGCAGCGTGAACGAGTCACAACCAGCGGTGAACAACATCCCAGTTCCACCGCTTCCCGAAGCACCTATATGGCACTACACCGACACTGCCGGTCTTCTCGGCATTCTGCGCAACGTCGACAAGACCGCCGAGAAGGGGTCTCGGGTCGGTACCTACAAGCCTGTCCTTCATGCGACCGCCGCGCAGTTTCTCAACGATCGACGGGAGCTGACCTTGGGTTTGGGCCTGGTGAAGGAGGCTTTGGATGAATTCGGCGGCCCGGGCCGCCAGTGGTTCGATGACAACCCGGGTGCCAAGAACTTCCTCGGCCAGGTAGCCGCTGCGATCCAGCAGATCATCGACAGGACGTACCCGCGCTACATCCACTGCTCGACGATCTCGTTTTCGACGGTCACGGACTCGCTGAGCCAGTGGCGCGCCTATGGCCGGGGTACAGGCGGCTTCGCCATCGAATTCAACCCGTCGAAGTTCCCTCGAAACAGCACTTCCGAGCGAAGGTCAGGGCTGGGATGGCAGAAGATCACGTACGTCACCGACACCCTCGAAGGAACGCTGCTCGATGCGTTCCATCACTTCGTGGGGCAGGCCATGACCGACATACGAGGACCCAACCCCACCCCACTTGCAGTCAACAAAGCTGTCCAACGATTGGCGTTTCACGCCGCCAGCTTCAAACACATGGGCTTCGCCGAGGAGAACGAATGGCGTTTCGTGGAGCCAGGTTTCGGCCACGCCCCCGGTGAGTCGAACGATCCTGAGTTCAAATTCGGTGCGGCGGGCCTGACCCCCTACCGCGCGGTCGAGCTACCCGCCGACGCCGTCATGAGCCTCTGGGTGGGGCCGGGGCCGTACCAGTACGAGAACTACCTCGCTGCCCAGTCGATGCTCCACCGGTACGGGTACGTCGCCGCCTCGCGCAACGTGCATTGCTCGAGCACACCGTTCCGCTGACATCAACGAACTGATCGTCAACATATCTTGACGAACGAGACGGGCCCCGGCCATCGGATGATGGTCGGGGCCCTCTTTCGCCTGGATTGTCAGGCTTCCTCGTCGGCGACGGCGGCGTGGGCTGCGTCGATGGTGATGTTGCCGATCGCGGCCTGCTCTACGGGGGTCAGGGTGTGTCCGCTGTCGGCGAGGAAGGTCAGGTAGCTGTCGATGCCGACCATTCCGCGGTAGTGCTTGGAGGAGAACCGCCAGTAGTCTTTGGAGTCCTGGGGGCCGGTGAGTCGGGCCTCGAACGCGGTGAGCACGCGGGCCAGGAGCAGTACTTCGGCGCGGGCGACGGTGGCGTTGTCGGCTTTCTGCGGGGCATCGCTCAGTGGTGAGCCCATGATGTCGGCGTAGCGTTCACGTGTTTTGGATTCGGTGAACACGTCACCGTGGGTAGCCAGGGCGGTCACGATCCATTTGGTGGCGTTCTTCGGTGCGGTATTGCCCGACAGGAGGCCGGTGAGGAACGTACGCCGGGACTCGGTGGCAGTCGCCCCGGCCCGGTTGAGTGCTTTGACCTTCCGGCGTTCTGCCCGCTCATTCTCGACTCGTTCGGCCTCTGCGCGAGCAGCTTGTCGTTGAGCGGGAGTCAGGCCGTCCTGCGGATCGCCAGCATCGGATGCGCCGTTGGCGGTGGCGATCCGCTCGGGTGCCAGTTCGAGGCCGGCCGCAGCACGGTTGTCGTGATGGAGAAAGAACTCGTAGCGCCAGGCGGGGATCTTCTCGACCGTGTTGGCGTGCAGCTGCCCGTCGAACGGCTCTACATCGTCGTCCTCGTCGACGGTGTCGAAGTCGATGTCGTCTTCGTCGACCTCCTCGCGGGTCTTTTTGTCCACCCAGGTCGATCCGGCCTCGTAGACGTAGACGTGCCACAGGTGCGGTGCCTGCTCAGGGGCGTCGGCTGCGATGGGTTCGCCGTCGGCGGTGCGCAGGTCCGCGAGGGAGAACCAGTCCCCCGTGCCGGTGGACGGTTCGTCGTGGAGCAAGGCGAATCCGCGTGCGGTGTAGTCCGCAGCAGCGGCGCTGGCAGCGGCGCGCTCGGCGACACGGCGGTGCAGATTGCTGAGGTGGTACTCGACGCCGTATCCGCGCTCGAAGATCTTGTCGATGGTGTCGGGGATCCACGGCTCGGCCTCGGCGGCGTCCTCGAGGTCCGCGAGCAGCGCGGCTGCTTCGAGCGTGAGTTGACGGTCGTCGAGCTGGCTGCGGGCGCGTTCGGACCGTCCTGCCCGACCGGCTTTTTCGACGTACGCCTTGGGTACGTGCAGTGCTGTCGCGACCTTCTGCACGTTCAGTCCCAGATCGAGCAGGTCCGCGACGGCACCGGCACGTTGGCCCCTGGTGAGGTCTTCACGCTGTTCGTTGGCGTTGTACTGCTCGGTGATCCGCTCGATGTCTGCTGCCCGCTCGTCGGCAGTCTGCTCGCGCACCATCACCGGGATGGAGGTCAGGCCCGCTTCTCGGGCAGCGAGGGTGCGGCGTTGTCCGTCGCGGACAGCGAGAGTCCCATCGGCGCGGCGGACCGCCGAAACAGACTGTAAGACACCGAGTTCCGCGATGGAGGCGATGAACTCGGGTGCAGCGGCGATGTCGACGCCCTTGCGAACGTTGGCGGCGATGTCGAGTTCGTTCGGGTCGGCCTCGACGAGGGTGTAGGCGGATGATGGTGCGGATGCAGTGGTGGTCATTGGTGTGCGTTCTCTCCTGGTGTGGTGTGATCGGTGGTGAGGCACCGGGCAGATATCAGCTGCCCGGTGCCTCGTCGATTTCAGTCGAGCTGGTCGGTCAGTGTCCGTAGCACTGCGGGCGGTCGGGGTCGCATTCGGTGGCGAACAGCACATCGGCTGCGTCATCGGGGCTGCACTCGACTGTGACGACATCACCGAAGTCCGTTGCGACAACCCCGGATCGGGTGATGGCGAATTGCCAGGTCGGGTCGTCGCCGCCGGTCTCGTCGATGTCCGCCCATTCTCCGGCCACCTGGTAGCCGTGCTCGGCGAGCAACTGAACCGCAGCGAGTGGGGTCCAGTCCATCGGGGCGTGCTCTTCGATGCCCGTCGCGTGCAGATACTCGACTTCGATGTCGTTGCTGCGGATGGACACTCCCAGGCCGCGATCGGGTCGGCCGTCTCCGAATTCGGAGGTGACGGCGGTCAGGTTCTTCTCGGTTTCTCCCATACCACAACTATACAGCGTTGCGCTGTAAAGTCAAGGGCTGCAACGCTTTTCGGTGAAACCTCGAACGCCGCTCCAATGTCGAAAACTCCTCTACTGCGACGGGCGTCGAAAGGGTTCCGACGACGTCAGCGGCTTCGACATCGGCAGGCCGCCGCGCTGGCCTCCGCACTCACCTCACCGAGGCTGCCCCGCGCCTACTCGTGCCTGGTGGGATTCTGCGTCCGGGGACGCAGATTGTAGGTGCCGTACCACTGCTGCGCGGCCTGCTTGCTCATACCGAGGATCTCGCCGATCTTCGACCAGGGCACCGGACGCTCCTGGCTGCGGAGACGCCCGATGATCGCGTACCGATCGGCGATCATGGTCGAGGCCAAGAATGCGTTGATCTCGAGCGCATCGATATCGGAGACCGCATCGGCCATACGCTGCTCGGAATTCGCCTCCCACGTCGCAGCGTCCTTGTTCCCGCTCTCCCGCAGCGTCTCCGCCAGTTCGATATCGAGCAGAGCTGCCTTGTACTCGTCGTACAGCGCGGTCAACTCGGGTGCAGTGAGAACTTTCTCCGATTCCATAGCGTCAACATATCTTGACGCTATAGTTCCGTCAAGATATGTTGACGATTCTTCGTCATCGCAGCCTTCTCACCTGAGAGGCACAGCTGCGTCCGCCGGGCACCATTGCCGGTCGACCTGAAGGAAACCCATGCTGTTCCCCGTCGGAATTCTGTAGCTCAAGCTGCATATCCATTGTCCGCGTGTCCTGTTAACTGCACCAAACCGGGTTAACCTCGATCTTTCTTCCCCGTGATGTGCTGGCCTGAGCGGGTCGAGATTGTGTTTCGGACCCATCGGCGCACGATGGTGCGACCGATGTCGATCGGCAACGCTCGGATCCACGGCCTGAGATAAGGGTTCTTTCGGGTTGTCGGGTCGGGCGAAGGGCGGTCAGGCGGGCGCGGGTAACGCCGCCAGCCGGGTCAGTGCGGTGACGATGAGGGTCGACCATGTCGCGGTCTTCGACAGTTTCAGGTGGATGCGGCGGGCGTGGGTCGAGATGCGTCCTGCGATCGAGAACACCCGCAGACGAATACGTTTCGGTTCCCACCTGCTCGCTTCGTGGTTGGTGAAGCCGAGCATTTGTGTCCACGCCATCAAGTCCAGGGCGAGCTGCACGATTGCCAACCAGATGCGGTTCTGATCGAACCCGTGCAACGGAAAGTTGGTCAGCCCGGTGTCCTTGGCTGTGCGGATCCGGTCCTCACAGCGGGCACGGCGACGGTGCCGAAGTTCGAGATCTTGCACTTGGCCGCGAACGGTGTTGGTAGCGAACGCGGTCAATCGAAGACCGTCGGCGTCGGTGAACCTCAACTGCGCGCCGGGGTGCGGGCGCTCTTTCCTTATGATCACGCGCATCCCGGTCGGCCACGTCGTGAGGTCGAGGAGGCCGGTGGCGTCGATGACCCAGGCACCGTCACGGACCTGCTCGGCGTGGTCGACGGCGACCGACCACGCGCTCTCGGGGGCGTCGGCGAGGGCGGTGACCATCGCATCGGTGAGCCCGAACCCGATGGAATACGACACTCCTCTGTTGTGTAGCCAGGTCAAGTATTTGTGGCTGGCTCCGGCGCCGTCGGTGCGGACGAGGACCTTCTTTCCCGGCCGGACAGCATGCAGGTTCGGTAGCTGCGCCAACGCTTTCCGTGTCACTGCGATGTGGTCGTCAGCGGTGTTGGATCCGGCGTTGCCGGGTCGCAGCACGGCCGCGACGGGTTCACCGGTTCCGTCGGTGCCGTGGTCGACGAACGCCAGCAGGGGGTGAAATCCGTAGCCTCGTTTGTAGGTCGGTGCCGCGTTCTCCTTCTCTGAATGGGCGGTGACCAGGGTTGCGTCGAGGTCGATGACGATCGGGTTCTGCGCGGTGATGTCGTGATCAGGTGCGTGTTCGCCGGCATGTCCCCACGCCGTAGCGCGGGCCGATGCCCGGGCGGTCTCGATCGCGGTGAGCACTGCGGGTGCATCTGCGGACAGTGCGGTGATCAGCCTGGAGACGGTCGGGTCGGAGGGCACTGTCCCGAAGACGGCCGAGTGTTCGCGGAGGGTGGCGATGTCGGCGAGGCAATCCCCACCGAGCGTCAACGACACTGCGAGGTCGGTGATGATCTTACCGGGGTTGAAGTGCGCCAACGGTTTCCGCCACGGCGATAGGCTCTGCGAGAGGGCTGCGGTGAGTCCGGTGGCCTCGGCGGTTCGGAGCAACGTCACCGCTCCGGCGTGCGACACGACCCCGGTTCCGGTGGCATCGACGGACAAGGTGGGGTACGACGACGTAGACTTGCTCACCAGAATGGTGCTCCTCGTGCTGGCTGGATTGTTTCCTTCGCAAGATCAATCTTCGCAGCTCAGAGCACCATTCTTTTGTTCTGACACGCCACGCCTACCTACCGGCGTGTAGGGTCGGGGGCTGGCGCGGTGGCAACATCCAGATTTAGGTCACGAAGCCGCCGTGGCCGGAGAGTTTCCCACCCGGCCGTTCTTCTCCGTCGCCATGTCCAGGGTGCTCCGTTTCCAGTCCCCGCCCGTCGAACCGTGCGTGCGGTTCTCCCGCACACGGCTCACCGAGGTCGTTCACCGCCAACATTCGGCTTCCTCCGCCAGGCACGAAATGGCCTGGGGGCATAGACAGTTCCCGCAAGACTGATCAGACCGAGTTGATCGTCGGATGAAGAGAACACCACCCACCGACCGAACCCGCGACTTCGCTTGTGACGCTTGGCCATGAAACCGGCCAACCTCATCAACGCATAGTCCCTGATCTTCGCGAACCTCACAGACGAGTTCCCATAACGGAAATACCCCGCCCACCCACGCAGGAACCGATTCACCGATCCCACGATCGTGCTCACACTCAGCCACATCCGAGACCGAACCGTCAACTCACGGATCACATCCCGAGCATGCGCCATCGCCTTGTCCGATGGCCACCGCGCGAGGAACCCAATTCCCTTCGCACCACTACGGCCCTCACTGCGCACCCACCGATGGTGAAAACCCAGAAAATCCAGGCCTTCCCCACCCTCAGTCAGGTGCACGATTCTAGTTTTGCTCGCCTTCGGTGTCAGACCCAACTCCGACAACAGGGTCCGCAGATGCGCAAGCGCACCCTCAGCCTGCCGCCGAGTCCGGCACATCACCACAACATCATCGGCGTAGCGAACCAATACCCCGTGCTCACGTACATCCCACACCCGATCAACCTGATGCAGATACACATTCGCCAACATCGGAGACAGGACCCCTCCTTGCGGTGTTCCGGTCACCGCCTTGCGAACCACACCGTCGCTCATCACTCCCGCACGCAACATCACGCGCAGTAGCTTCAGGACGGACTGGTCGCAGACTCGTTCCTCGATCGCCGTCATCAACCGGTCATGCGGAATCGCCTCGAAACACTCAGCGATGTCCGTCTCCACCACCCACCGTCGTCCCCGCCATGCCTCATCGACGAGAACCTGCAATCCGTCGTGCGCCGCCCTCTGAGGACGAAACCCGAACGAGCAGTCGCGCATATCCGCCTCGAAGATCGGCTCGAGCACGATCTTGGTTGCAGCTTGCACGATACGGTCACGAACTGCCGGAATCGACAACGGACGCTGTTCACCCGTGCCGGGCTTCGGGATCAACACCCGACGAGCCGGCAACGGACGATACCGCCCCTCCCGCAGTTCGGTGGACAGCTCATCGAGTAACCGAGTCACCCCGTACTCCTTGACCTGCTCCACAGTGATGCGGTCAACACCAGATGCACCCTGATTGCGGTACACCTGAAACCACGCACGCATGAGGACATCGCTGCGCACGATCTTGTCCCCCAGCGTGTGAAACCGTCTACCGGGATCTTCCTTGGCCGTCCGGTAGAGCGTGTGCTGCAAGGCACGCACCGAATCGAGCGGAACAGATCCACTCGCGGCGGGACTAGCCACTCTCGTAGCACTCACCGAGCACCTCCTTCACATCATCACGCATCGACACACGTAGCGGCCCTTCCCTCACCTCAGGTTGTGTTGTCCTGCAGGCTCGATCGGTACTATGGCCGCCTCCGACTCCCTTCCAGCCGACAACTCATTTCCCAGGACCACTGGTTATAGAGCGTCACCGCTTCCGATCATCATGTTCACAACTACTACCGACATGAACACCGCGCAGATGATCGGGCTGGGGAGGGTCTCTCCAGTTCCCGTCGCCACTATCGATACGTTCCACGTCCCATACGCCGGAGAGTTCTTCAGCACCTGCACATCCAGGTCTTCGGTGCCTTCCATAGGCCTTCACCGTGATTTCGGCGGCTCGGCACTCTCTTCACCCCCACCCGCACGGGCAGAGACCTCTAACGACGCCGCAGACTTCGCTTCATGCTGCGGACCGCACCTTCGCTCCCCCTTACAGGGCTTCTGACGCTGGGCTTCGACCACACCCGTTTCCAGATGAAGCCGCCAGCCTGCTACCGGGCCACCTGGCAGCTACCCGGACCGGACTCACACCGGCAAGCGACGACGAGCTTACGAACAAACCGATCTATAAAGACCCCCTGTTCAACTGGACGCACGAAAGCCCGAGGTTAAGCTGCCGGTCTGACGCTACGGGGGTGCGTGGGATGGACGAGTTAAAGCGTGTAGTGCGCGAGGGGCGAGTCGAGCTATCGAAAGTTGGGGCGGTCGAGCGGATCGAACCACCGAGTGGCCCGATTCCGTACATGGTGCAAATCGGCGGCCTGGAGGTCATCGCCATCTCGGAGTACCTACGAAGCCTGACGCTGTCCGACGTGCGTCCGCTGACGGTGCGGTCGTACGCCCATGACCTCCTACGCTGGTGGAGGGTTCTCGCTATGATCGAAGTGCCGTGGGATCGCGCAACCCGGGAAGACGTCGAAGTCATGGTCGGATGGCTACGCACTGCCGACAACCCACAACGGCATCGCACGATAACCTCTGCGGCACAATCCGGTTCGGTGAATGTCAAGACCGGGAAACCCGTACTGGGAACAGGCTATTCGCCGTCGACCATCAACCACGCGTTGACGGTGATCTATTGCTTCTACGAATACCAGCACACCTTCGGCCGTGGTCCCGTCGTCAACCCAGTGCCCTCGTCCAGGAACCGTCGCCGCCTGGGTCAAACCCGGAACACGCCCACTCAGCACCATCAACGCCGATCACCCCTACGGCAACGTCAACCACAGAAAGCACCCCGTTCGATCCCCGACACCTCATGGGACCAGCTGGTCGCGGTCCTCAAACATGACCGTGACCGAGCCATCTTCGAGTTCGCTGTCTCCTCGGGAGCGCGAGCGAGTGAACTTCTCGGTGTGTGCGGACGACACGTCGACTGGGGAGACAGCCGGGTGTGGATCATCTCCAAAGGCAGCACCGCACTGTCCCCGGTCCCGGTATCACCGCTCGCTTTGCGCTATCTCGCTGCGTATTTCGCGCAGACACGCGAAGTCGGCATGGACGAGCAGGTGTGGGGGACGTTGCGAGGGAGACGTAGACCGTTGACGTATTGGGCACTGCGGCGAACGCTACAACGCGCCAACGACGAGCTCGGCACCAACTGGAGCTTCCACGACATCCGCCATACCGCAGCCACCCGCATGGCCGGAGACCCAGAACTGTCGCTGGTCGAGGTGCAGACCGTCATGCGTCATCGGCATCTGACGACGACAGAGTTGTATCTACTTCCCCGCATTGAGGATCTAATCGACAAGATGCAGGAGCACTACACTCGTCCCCGCCCGATGAAGACCTTCGTAACCGGTTACGCAGCTGACGACATCGCGGTGGTGTTCGGTGAGTAACACACGGCTTGATCGGCCGAACAGGAAGGATCGAAAGCCGGACTCGTTCAGAGCTACGAGATTCAGCAGACCGACTATTGTTGCAGCACCTCCGATTCCGCGTTTGCGTCATCACCGCGGCGATCTCAGCAACGCCTCACTCGCATCGCTCCGCGTACTCGGATCTCAGTTGTGGCCGGCCCCGAACAGTCGCAGAGTCAACCGAAATCGGGGTCTTTATCTGCTCACCGAGTATCTGCGTGGGCACCCTGGATCTACCTGGCAGGAACGCTGGGACGCCAGCGACCTTCATACACTGGCGCTGTCCGCCGCCGAGCTGACCACGACAGAAGCCGCTCGCGCTCAGTTCGGGCAAGCACTGGGCGCGATGTTCGCGCTACGGGTCATCCAACCGACCTCGAGTGCGTTCAGGGCCAACAAGCTGATGAAGTACACCGACCAGTTCGTGATCGCAGAATCAGATCCGCAGCTCGACAGCTATATAGCCGCCGTCCTTGCCTCGGATTCGACCGAGACGTTCAAGTCGCGTGCAGTCATCGAAGTTTGCACAGCTCTGACCGTGCAGGGGATCCCGTTCTCTGACTTGACCCCTGAAGCATTCCTTCACCACGCCACGGTCACCCGCGAGACGACCTCGCGCACCGGCTTGCACACGCTCAAGTACATCGGCCATCTCGCCTGGCAAGTGATGCACCAGATCGGCCATTTCCCACCGGATTCACCCTCCACGCTCCGTGGTGCACTGCGCTCACCTCAATTGACCACGACCGAGATGGTCGACCGACACGACATCACCAATCGCGAGGTCCGGCAGATGTTCATCGACTATCTCGATCGTCGCGAACCCGACCTCAAATACTCTTCGCTCTCGAACACGGCCGCGATTCTCGTCGGTCTGTTCTGGAAAGCCCTCGAAGACATCCACATGGAACAGTCGGATCTACGAGTATCCGACGAGCTTTACCAGCAGTGGAGGGCCACCCTGGCCTTCCGAGTCGACGGCACCCCGAGGTCTGGACCGTGGGTGATCACGATGGCCGTGCAAGCACTGTATTACGACATCCAAGCGTGGGCTGTCGACGAACCCGAGAGGTGGGCACGATGGTCGGCGCCGTGCCCGGTCCCGCGCAGTGATGTGCGAGCACAGGCAGCCCACAGACGTCGCGTCCAGGAGCAAACCTACGATCAGATCCGCGTCCTGCAACCGCTTCTACCGATCCTGGTGGACTACGTCGATCAACGGAACCAGCACTGGCGACGAGTACTGGAGTTGGCCAGCGCTGCAGGCCACAACGAGCAGTTCGATTACGAGGGCCACAGCTATACCCGTGTAATCACGGGCGGTGATACTCGGCTGATCGAGGCCGGTAATACCCCAGGAGTGCATGTCCGCAGTCCGCGGTTCGGGCGCACCGTCGACGTCGAACTGTACGAAGACGCCGCGTTCTGGGTGTGGGCCGTCATCGAAACGCTGCGGTACAGCGGAATTCGTATCGAAGAACTCACCGAACTGTCCCACCTGAGCGTTCGGCAATACCAACGTCCCACCGGTGAAGTCGTCGCACTGCTGGTCGTCGCACCCTCCAAATCCGACCGCGAACGCGTCATCCCCATGTCAGCAGAGCTGTTCCATGTCATCGCCTGCATAATCCGGCGGATCACCAAGAACGCCCGATCGGTCCCACTCGCCACGAGATACGACGACTACGAACGCACCACCCTCGCCCCGCAACCATTCCTTTTCCAACGACGCATCGGACAACGCTTGGAAGTGATGACCAACGGCGCCATCGGCACCACCATCCGCAAAGTCTGCCAAGACCTATCCGAGATCGATCCGCGTTTCGACGGCGTTCACTTCCGCCCACACGACTTCAGACGCCTGTTCGCCACCGAGCTCGTCAACAACGGCCTCCCCATCCACATCGGCGCGGCACTGCTCGGGCATCTCAACCTCGACACCACCCGCGGATACGTCGCAGTCTTCGAAGAAGACGTCACCCGCCACTACCAAACGCACCTCGAACGACGACGAGCGCTACGACCACCCGAGGAGTATCCACCAGTGACCGCTGAGGAATGGACCGAATTCGAGGCACACTTCGACAAACGAAAGGTCGAACTAGGATCCTGCGGGCGGCCATACGCCACACCATGCAGTCACGAACACGCCTGCATCCGGTGCCCCATGCTTCACGTCGACCCGAAAATGATCACCCGACTCACCGAAATCGAAACGGATCTCGCGTCGCGCCGCGAGCGCGCACGATCCGAAGGCTGGATCGGTGAAATCGAGGGCATCGACCTGACCCTCACCTTCCTGCGAAGAAAACGTTTCGACGCCGAACGGTTGTCCAAGCAAACCACAGCTCTGGGCCTTCCTGACTTCCCAGACGAACCCGCAATTCACCCGTGAAACAGACGCTCCCCCGTGAAAGGCCGACGGTTTGATGTTGAGGTGTCGGTAACCCGACCGAACAATGGCTGCGGTGGCAACGTAGACAGGCACCCCCGCCGTCGCCCCCATCTCGTCAGCAAGGTGTTGGGTGTGTAGGACGGTTCTTAGGGCAAGGGCTACAGGTACTCGCGAGCCTTAGCTGCTATTCGTACCCGTCCCGTCTTCACTATTCCCATAGCCACCCTTGAAACAATCACTGACGAGTAAGGGTTCGGGACATGTTTGACCAACGTCATCACCGCGCCGTTCCAACCAACTGTCCTTCTCACGCTTGTTCGGCGGTGTGATGCGCCGCGTGAGCAGCTTCTCCGAGCTAAGAGCCTTGGCCATATTTGTGTCGTGCAACCAAGATCCGAACAGCAATAGCTATCGAACCTGTGCAATACTTATTCCACTAACCAACTAGTGGAATGCAAGGGGTGCGATGGTCGCGTATCGGATCGATCGGCGTTCAGGCATCCCCGCGTATGTCCAACTGGTTTTGCAGACCAAGCAGGCACTCCGGCGCGGTGAGCTGACGGTCGGCGACCAACTCCCCACCGCCAAAGACGTTGTCGAAACACTCACGATCAATCCCAATACAGTCCTGAAGGCGTATCGCGAACTAGAACGTGAGGGTTTGGTTGCACCTCAGCCCGGTGTCGGCACTTTCGTCGTTGCATCCCTGGCCAAACCCGGCATGGCGGAAAAGACGGCGTTGCAGCGCGAGCTCAACCGCTGGCTGGATCACGGCATCTCTGCAGGCCTGGACAGGGGCGACCTCGAAGCGTTGGTCGTATCGGCACTCGACTCCCGCTACGACAACGAAGGAGAACAGCCATGACCGACACAGTGCTGACGATGACAGGCGTCGACAAGTCGTTCCGCCGAACCCCAGTACTCCAGGACTGCGTGTTCTCCGTGGAACGTGGCACGGTGACCGCCCTCGTAGGGTCGAACGGCGCAGGCAAATCAACGATCATGTCCCTGGTGGTCGGACTGTTGAGGCCCGACCGAGGTGAGGTCATCGTCCTCGGTCAGCGCGTCGGGCAACGCGGAATCACCCCGGGGCTGTCCTATCTGGCTCAACACAAACCGCTGTACCCGCGCCTCACGGTGAAAGAGATGCTGCATTTCGGGCGGACTACGAATCCGTCGTGGAACCACGATTACGCCACCGAGCTGGTCGACGCCGCCGACATTTCGATGTCGGCGAAGGTCAAATCGCTATCGCCCGGACATCGAACCCGTGTCGCACTCGCCCTTGCTCTCGGCAGGCGACCGGAACTGCTGTTGCTCGACGAGCCATTGGCCGACCTCGACCCCGTTGCCAGACGCGACGTCGCACGGACCTTGATGGCCGACGCCGCCGAGCATGGCACAACCATCGTCCTGTCCTCGCACGTCCTCTCGGAGCTCATCGAAGTAGCAGACCAGCTTTTGTTGTTGCGAGAGCACCGAATTCGGTTGGCCGGCGCGATCGACGACATCACCGACAACCACTACCTCATGGCCGGATCCGGCGATCCCGCGGCAGCGGCGCAGGGTGGCTCGGTGATTGCCGAAATCAACGGTCCCAGCGGCACGGCCTTCGTCGTGCACGGCACTCGCCCCACGGCCGCACCCGGATGGCGGATCGACGACGCCACCCTCGACGACGTCGTCCTCGCCCACCTCCGAGCCAGGAGTGAGTCGTGATCAGAGTGACGTGGAGACAGTTCCGCGGAACAATCCTCGTGGGCGTGTTGACACCGCTACTCCTGGCACTTGCGATCGCAGCAGTGACGTCGGTCGCCAGCCGTATCGGGTCGCCCTACGTCTTGTTCGATTGTTTCGGGTTGTCCACCACGACATGCCTGACAGAAACGGCGCTGACCCTCGGGAGCCTGGCGACCCTCGCGCTACCCGTCGTACTCGGTGCCTTCATCGGGGTAACGGTGTTCTCGCGGGACATCGAGCGCGGTACTCACGTTCTGGGTTTGACCCAGGCAGTGGGACGTATGCGCTGGTACTGGACACGCGTGTTGGTGGTATTCACCCCTGTCGTCCTCGCGATGGTGGTCCTCGGTTACGTGGTTCTGTGGTCCCGCTTCGGATCCAACCCGTACGGGGGAAGTCTCATCGACGCCATCACCTCGCGTTTGGAGTTCCCGACGTTCGGCACCATCGGCGTTGCCCCTGCGGGCTACACAGCGCTTGGGCTGGTCGTCGGCAGTTCTACAGCGTTGTTGTTACGCAACACGATCGGCGCAATGATCCTCACTCTCGTTGCCACCGTTGCTGTCATCGTCGCTTTCCCTACCGTCGTTCGCGAGCACTACGCAACGCCGGAGGTACGCCACCTCACCCTCGATGCAAGCGAGTCAGGCCGAAGCGTCGCCTACGTCATGGACCCCGCCGACATCGGGCGACCGAGCTGGCCCGTCGACTCCTACTACGCAAACTCCACCGAGCAGCGCATCGATCTCCCGTCCGGGGCGTGTCCACTCGACGACGGCCAATGGCCCGAGCCACGCCCGGACGAGACCACCGCCGCTTTCGACCGACGGTTGGACGACTTCATCGCGAATCGTTCACAGGTCCGTATGGATTGCTTGCGGTCGCTCGGAGCCGACCACTACGACAACCTTTTCTTCGAAGATCGCATGCTCTGGCGATTCCAGTTCACCGAAGCGGCACTCTGCCTGCTGCTGGCGGCGGTACTGGCCGGCGCTTCGACGCTCTCGGTTCGGCGGTTGCGCCCGTGATCTGGTCTGCGTGGCGATTGAATCGCACGCCCCTGCTGGTTTCGCTGGTGTTCATCGCGATCCTGAACGTCTCCGCGTTGACGGCGGGGGTGTACGTTCCGGACTACCCACAGATATCGTGGTCGTTCCCTCGAATGTGTTCGCGATGGAACGATGTCGGCCCATGCAGGCCGGAAACCGCACTGACCTTGTCGACGCTGTTCGCGCTGCTCCTGCCGTTGATACTCGGGATGTTCGTCGGAGTCCCCACATTTGCACGTGAAGTCGAGCCCAGAACTCATGTCCTTTCATTGACTCAGGTGGGCAGTCGAATTCAGTGGTACTTCGCCCGCATCGTCGTGGTGTTCCTGCCGATCTCGGCGGCCATGACGTGCCTCGGGCTGGCCCTGCACTGGGCGACCGGCCTGTCTCGGGATTCTTCGAGCGCCGAATATGGACCGTCGGTCAGCTTCTCGTGGTTCGACTTTCCGCATTTCGAGACGGCCGGCGTGGTTCTCGGCGCATACACGCTACTGATGTTGCTGATCGGTAGCACCCTGGCGCTGATGTCCCGCAGCACAGTCGTGTCCATGCTCACCACGTTTGTCGTCTTTCTGTTCTTCGTTCCGGTGGCATTCACGTGGATTGCGCGCGAGCACTACGGAACGCCCAACGTTGTCAGCGAAGCGATCAACGGCCTGGAACGTGAATCGGAGTACCCCCCGAACCCGTACTACACCGACGACGGAACATGGGTCGTCGGTGCCGGCTACGTGGATGCCGCTGGCGACCGCGTGCGACCCGCAACCGAAGGCTGCGCAACTCCGTATTCGGATGACTACCTGAAGAGACAAGATGGCGAGTCGGATGAACAACTCAGAGCGCGAAGTCAGGACGAATATCGGACGCGTGCTTCGCAGTTCGATGAATGCCTCCGCGATCAGGGCGTAGACCGCTACGACGTTCGCTTCTTCTCCGAGGACAGCTTCTGGCGATTCCAAGCCATCGAGACCGGACTGATGCTCGGATTCAGCGGAGCGGTCGTTGGAATGGGACTGTGGCGAGTCCGCCGACTGGACTGACTTGGCCTTTGGCACACCGAAGTAAGCAGACGGGGTCTTTTAGTGAACCGGTCAGACAGGTTCGGTCGGTTGACATCCAGAGAGAGTGGTTCGATGACGATGTTGCAAGCGCTCGATGAATGGGTGGGAGGAAAGTTAACCGGCGAGCCGGCATTGCGGAAGCCACCTGGCCGAGTTCTCCTGGCTATCGTCTCCGCCGGCGTCGTTGTGTGGATCTGCCTGCAGCGCAACTTGTGGCCCTCCCCTTTTGGGAAGTTCGCCTGGCTCGATCCCCTGCTCGTCACCCTTGCCATGATCTTGGTTTTCGTCGCTCTGGGTCTGTTTTGGGCCATTCGTACCCTCTACGTACTTCTGGCTGATCGTCGGTGGTCCTGGTGGATCCTTCCTGCGCCAATCGTCGTATGCACAGGTGTCGCCGCCTTGGCACTGCTACCACCGCAATCGATGCTCGATGAACGAGCTGGATTCGAAACTGTCGCCTCGGACCTACTGCGTACGCCCGGAACCACTCGCCAGGATTTCGAGATCGGTCCATTCGACCTAGGGTTCGCTCAGGCAACCCCGGACGGCGAGGTCTACTTTCACGACGAGGGCAGCATGTTCCTCACCACGGTGGGATGGGTGTACTCACCCGCTGGTGAATCGGCCGGATTCGATGACTTCACCGCAACACATTTGGACGGCCCCTGGTACGAATTCAGAGCCACATGGCGCGATTGAAAGTCAAAGGATGTAGGTCTTGACTGACGACACAGAACAACAGACGCGGGCTCGACCAGGTTTCGGCACCGCATTCGCGGCGGTTGTGTTCCTCCTACTTCTCGCAGGGAACCGATTCGAATGGTGGGACTATCGCTCGCAGTGGAACCTCTTCCTCGACCTGGTGATCGTGTGGGCAGCGGTGGCCGGCCTCATCGTTGTCGGCGTGGTGTGGACTTACCGCCTGTACAGCTATCGCAAGAACCGTCGGCGGTGGCCATGGCCGAGCATCATTGCGCCTGTCACGGTCTTGGTTGCTGCTGTTGCCTTCGTTGTGATCGAACTACCGGTAGACCGCGACTTCGAGCGCGCCAGAACGCAGATGGAGGACCTGGCCACATCGATGCTCGACGAGGGCAATCAGCGGCTCGTGTCGATCGAAATCAGCGGCGTACCGTTCTCGACGGTGTACATCGCAGAGAACAACTGCGTGTACTTCGTGGATAGCAAACGCAGTAGCACCCTTTCCCGAACCGGATGGCTCTACACCGCTCGGTGCACTCCACATCCGAACAACTTCCGTGGGCGCGAGGAGTTAGCGCCTGACTGGTTTGCCTACCGGCAACAAGGATCATGAACTGAATCCCACAAGAATCATCACACTTCGAGCGGATTGACGAGGCTCAGCCGCCAGCGTCGAACTGGCAATGGCCCCCCACCCCAGGTCAGCGTCGATGGTTATTCCGCTGCGTGTGGGATTCTGGTTTTGATAGCCGGAATGCCGAGTTCTGCGGTGAGGTGTTGCAATCTCAGTTTGGGACACTGTCTGAATGAGAACGCCGGATCTCGACTCAGACGAACATCAGGCGACTACTACCCGAGCACAACACCGCGGATATCAAGCAACTGGCGGAGTCGACCTCACCCAGCTCGGTGGCCCGCCAGTGGTCGCGACTGTCCCGACTCTCAACTGCCAACCTCGGCGTTCACCGCTACGGATTGATGTAGAACTCGGCTCCTGCGGGCAGCCCTGCGCTGCAACGCAAGTCACGAACACGCCATATTCGCTACCATATGATTGCACGTCGACATCAAGAAAATCAGTCGGTTCACCGAGATCGAAACTGACCTCGAACCGTGGCACGAGCGCGCACAGACCCATGGGCTGAATCCGTGAAATCAAGGGCATCGACCCGACGCTGGCGTTCCTGCGCACCACTGCGCTGAGCCTCAGGTCCTATAGCTGAAATGGCTATTTGCGGCCCGCGGCAAGCGAAGGGGTGTCGTGGGGGTAGACGGTAGCGGGCGTGTCATCCTGGTCAGTGCGGTGACACTGCTCCATCCTGAGGAGCATCCACGGGTCTGGTTAGAATGACGTCATGACTGCTTTCGATTCGCCGAAAGGCGCATGACCAGCTCGCGAGTATTCCGGCCCGGCCCTCTCGCCGGCCACGGCCCCGATCTATGGCTCCTCGACGTCGCCAAGCCCGTCCTGCTTCGACGCACCCGGGACGGGTCCACCACCACCCATGTCATCCCCGGCGGCTCCTACGGGTCCGGCATCGTCGGCCACACCCCGCGGTGGTTGCACGCCGACTCCTCGGGCTGCTGGATCGTAGGCGCCGACGGCATTGTTCATTGCGACCATCGGGGCACCGTCACCATGGTCCAGTCCACTCGGACATCGGCGTCGGCTCTGCTGAACGGTGTGCTGGCGACGTCGGTGGCCGGTGTCGACGAGCTGGTCCTGCGCTCTATGGACGGTGTTGTCGCAACCGTCGTACTTCCGGCCGAGGTGCGGACGATCTATCCGTCCGGACACGGGTTCGTGATCCTGATGCGCACCGGACGCTATGAGCCGGGGGTGGAACGCGGATCGTGGTGCGCACACGTCGGACTCGACGGAACCTTGGTACTCGGTACGGCATGGGAGATCGGGCCCTGGCGCGGGTTGGACACCGTCGTCGACGTGGGAACGCAGATCGCCATCGGCAAGGGCGCCTCGTCCGGGCAAGCGCTCGACGCCGAACTGACGCCTGCGTTCACCCTGCCGCTGACATCGCAGTTCCCGCCCTGGGCGACGGCATCGGGCGTCTGGATGGTGATGCGATCGTCCACATTGGTTCACCAACTCGGCGATTCGACGTTCGCGACGCAGTCCAACAATGCGCAGCCACATTTCACTTATTTCTGCCTCGACCGCAGCCTGACACGTCCCGAACGGTGGCCGGTGCTCCTGGGTTCCCGATCGGATTGGCGGTGGCACCGGAACTCGACGAACTGTGGATCTCGACGACGACCGGCACATTCGTCGGAGCGCAGAAGTCGGACCGATTGGTAATGACAGAAGTCGAATTCGATTCGCTGCCAGAGCTTACCGTCACCGCGCCGCTCGAACTGGGCGATCCGGACGAGTGGACCGAGCGTCAACGGATCCGGTTGCTGGCGGAGAACAAAACCGCGGGCCTTCTCGACATCGAGATCGACGGCTGGTTCCCCACCACGACACTGATCTTGACGTTCCGCATTCGAGGGATGAACGGCGTGTGTGCGCGATCGATGTCAGTCTTCGATCGCGACGGTCGGCCGCGGCTGTGGCAGAGCGCACCGAGGCTGATGGAATGGGTCAACCTCGACATCTTGGAGTCAGGCGGTCTCGAGCGTCTACGCAAGAAGGAACCCGGCCGGTTCGGATACGTGTGGACGTGACTTCTGCTGGTGCGGTTGCGACACCTGGAGCCGGCTCCGACGCCCAATATTCAACCAGTGCACACTGTTCAGAGATGTTTGGTCGCGTCACTTGAGATGGGAAAAGAAACGTGCGTAGCTTGCGTGCCCTGCTTTCACTTTTCGGCCTGGGGATAGGCCTGCTCGCGACGGTGGTGCTAGCGCTCTTCTCCAGTGCTCCATCTCGCTCGGACTATGCGTTTGTGGTGGGTCGGAGTACGCCGACGGTACTGAGCTTCACAGAAACGCCGCTGGTGTTCGTAGTGGGTGTCCCCATCCTTTGCGCACTCGTCGGTTGGGTCACCGCACTTGTCTTGACCAGACGGGGATGGGCGATCGGCCGAGCCGAACGGGTCTGACCGACCGACCTCGAGTTCATAGGGCTCGACAAGGACGAGTCCGGAGCTTGGCGCTCTGACCTCGGCACGAGCCGCGAGGTACCCGTGCCACCGCTGCAGTCGACACCACCTTCTCCGCGAACGAGCGAACACACACGCGGAACGGTCCAGGCCTGGCACCCAGAGGAAGGGTCAGGAGTTGTTGCCTCCGAACGCACCCGCGGCGGCTGCTGGATCCACTTTTCGGATGTCATGGGCGGTGGGTTTCGAAAACTGACAGTCGGTCAAGAAGTCGACCTCGAGTTCGAAGATCTCGGGGTGAAGTACCCAGATGGCAACCAGGATGGTTACCGATACCGTGCGATCTCCGTGACGGGAAGGTAATGGCGCGTCAGCCGCCGGTCACGCTGTCTTCGTGATTCTCCAGCCGGTCAAGTCCAATTCGGCAGTTCGATGTTGGGATCGTCCAGGACAGTGACGAGCGGGCAAGAATCTTACCGGTGTGGCCATTCGGCTGGCCCACCCGTGAGCGGAGGCGCTACACGGGCGGATGGGCGTATCACCACAGGCGTCGGCAAACCAGAATGGAAGACTGTAGGAGTGACAACTCGGGCTACGGCGATGGACCTGCTCGACACCGTCCCGGGCCGCACATTCGTTGCAGGTCTTGTCGATGACTACCTCCGCGCAGGTGGCGGCAACTCCCAGTCTGCGTTCCTGCAGTCGCTATCGATGGACAAGTTGGTGTGGGCCGCAACGAACGACATCAGCAGCTACCTGTACGGCGCAGGAATCGACGCAGCGCTGTTGGTCGATCCGACCGACACCAACATCGTGGCTATGGCCGTCGCGGTCGCAACGGAACTCTCCGCCCCCTCCCGCGACACGTTCACCTCACCGCAGCATCACGAGGGCGCAACAGGGCCCCTCCGCACGCCGCACGTCACCAACAGGCGCGGTTCGAGTGAAGTGCTGCCGGACGGTGCATTCTGGACCTCGACGCCGCTTGGCGATTGCAGCAAAAATTCCTGGACGTACAGCCGCGAGACCAACACACCCGCAGAGATCCACGAACTGCATTTCGACCCGACGGAGATCGGGGTCGCCCGAATCGACAGCGCGACCGATTGGTCCACCCTGCTGCGCTCACACGCACGAGCTGATTCCAGTCCCGGAACCTTGTTTCCGGATTGGGTCTCTATCGCGGAACATTATGATGCGGTTCATCTTTCGCTATTGGGTTTGCTGTCCGCGCAGCCTCGCCTGTCCGAAGTCGCCGCCAGTGATTCGAGTCAGAACTACGCGCACAGCAAGATGGGGACCTGGGCCGGGGTAGGCGATTGGTCGACTGTCAGCACAGCCTGGATCAGGCTGCCGCGGCAGAGACGCTGGACACCGATAGTCCAAAAACCGATCGACGGTTGAAGGTTGCCCTGCAACGATGATCAGATGGCAACGAAGAGGACCCGAGACTTCAGGTCTGCGCTCCCCGTTGGGTGGTCGGAACTGGGCAAGGATTTGGAGGCCAAGCACTGGGCCACATTTAAAGGCAAGTTCGGGTTCCGTCCGGGGACCAAGCCTGACGCCTGGCCCGCTATTGCAGAACCCGCCCCATCGATGGCATTCGACCTCGGCGCCGATGACGTGCGCACCGGATCCTCCTTCGCCGCGCGAGTAGACGCGATCAACGCCGAAGCCCTGCGGTGCTTCGTCACCGAATTCGCCGACGACCCCACCTTCGTCGTACTCGACTGGCAACACATGTGCTACCGCTTCGACGCAAACGCCCACGCCGTCGCAGGGGAGGACGCGGAGTGGCGCGTGCCCGTCTACCCGAACGGCGACTATTACATCTTCGCGCAAGACGATTTCCGCGAAGGAACTTTCGGTCACCCGTGGGAACAAACGCTCTGCGTTTACGGACCGAGAATGGTGACCACCCTCGGACACACACTTACTACCTGGCTCACCACACTCCGCGTCGACGGCCACAGGACCGACTGACATCGATCCGACCTCAGCGCCCCACCAACCAACGCAGCATGCCTGGGCACCCCACCCACCACACCTTCCAAACCGCGTTCACATCGAACGGCCGCGCATACTTTTACGAGGAAGCGATCGCCATTGAGTCCATATCGAATAATCCTCACTCGGACCGGCGGCCTTGCAGTTCTCGAAAACTGCGATGTTCCAGCGCAGTCTTTTGCCTTTTCCCATTTCGGGACACGCACCTAGTAGGTAAGCGCGTTCCTCAGATCGATGTTGACCAAGCGGCTTGCTTGTTCGCGCAGTTGGTTGATCGTCGCGATCGAGGGCGCTGGTGTGGGGGTGAGAAGCGTCCAGCGAAGGACAGTTCCGCCTGCACCGTCGTCGGCCAGATCGAACTGGATGAAAAGCCCCGGAGCTTCGCGCCACGGCGAACTCCAAACGACGCGATCTTCTGCTGCGCTTTCCACTATCCGGGGTAGCTGTTCGCCTTCGAGCGTCAATGGCCAAGGAAACCCAGAATTGCGAGGATGCCCACCAGGATGAAGTAGGGCCTCTCGCACGAACCGAACAGGCGGCGAGAGTGGCGTGCTTCTGCTCTCCACGACCAGCATTGAGAAAGTCTAGTCGTTGTGCACTGCGGCTTGGCGTTGGGCGGCTAAGGCTTTGTGTGTGCCCGAGAGCGAAGTACCTACCAGCCGCACCACCAGGAGTCACGTCGATCCTCCGATCGGCCTGCTGAGAGGTTCTATCGGTCGCGCCGTGGGTGGGTGGCTGTCCAGCGGCGTCGTCATCGCGGTGATACTCGATCGCTGTGTCGGTGATGTGGACGGCGTCGAAATCGAGCCAGTGGGTAGCGTCGGGTGTTCAACCAGCCAGGACGCTGGCGCTTTCGACATCGGAAAGGTGTACCGGTACTGCGTTGCCAGCGGTGGTGAGATAGCCCCGGACTGTGAGGTGGGCGGCGTCGAAATCGAGCCAGTGGGTAGCGTCGGGTGTTCAACCAGCCAGGACGCTGGCGCTTTCGACATCGGAAAGGTGCACCGGTACTGCGTTGCCAGCGGTGGTGAGATAGCCCCGGACTGTGAGGTGGGCGGCGTCGAACTGTTCGGCGACCGATGCCCAGTCGGGCATGTGCCACGTGCCGGAGCGCCCGGTGGTGTTACACCAGTCGTGTCGGCGGGACGCGGTGACCGCGGCGGCGAGCCACCTACTCAGTGCGAGCCACTCGAAATCCCGCGCGCCATGCGATGAGGCCAGTGACCGCTCCGATGACCGCAGCTGCCAGGGGCCCGGCGATCAGATAGGGAACAAGATCGGCATCTCTGCCCGGGCAGAGGGAGTTCGTCGACGGTGCGGCAGGGTCGCTCATGAGCGAGGTCAGCGGCGCGCTCGAAATACACTGCGTCGGCTGCCCCAGCCACCATGAAACGAGTGCGACACAGACCAGGCCGCCGACAAAGAACGCAGCGGCCCCTGCCGCAATCAATGAACGCACCAGCGCATCGTTCCAGTTTGTGTGGCGTTCGTCCACGTACCCAATAATGCATGGTCCGACGGGTTCGCTGGTCTGTTGCACGACGAATGTCAGGACGCCCACTTCGAGCCAGACCGCTCCGCCGTCCTGGTCGTACATCGCTACCCAATCGATGTTCTCGATGGTGGAACCGTACTGACGCACATGGAGGTCATGGCCGAGCCGCTCGATTCGAGTCCGATCAGCCATGGCTCCGACAGGTCGGACGACGTAACTTACGCTCCCCGCCGAGGGGTCCAGCTTCCGGTCACACACGTTCGCGCCGCTCGAAGAAGAGATGGTGCATTCCCAGGTATGTCAGCACTGCCCCACGCTGGTCAGAGACGAATAGCACGCAGAGATCCAATTCTCAGGTGATAACCCGCAGCACTGCGATAATGAGTGGATGGTTGTTTCTAACGTCGCGCGCAGCTGGACGGTGGTGTTCGACGCCGGCCGCTTCAGCGAGTACTTCGACGGCGTCGCGCAGGGCGAGGGAGAAGCGATTGTCGCTGCCATCCAGCTGGCGCGGCTCGTCCGTGACGCACGCGAGGCCGATTTCGCTCCCTATCTTTCGATCAGGTTCGGAACCGGTCCCGCAGACATGCACGGATCGACCATGCCGATGACCGACCTCGATCTAGACGATGAGACATTGGCAGGCCAACTCCGAATTGGCGCGGCGGCGGAACGTGCTCGCGGCCAGTCACTGCGTGAGGCGATGGTTGCCGCCGAGCAGCGCGGGCCGACGACTTCGCCGACGGTGGCGACTTCCGTTGTAGAGTAGATTCACCGAATTCGCGGCCTGATCGGCTCTGTTTCTCCAGAAGCTGGTGCGGAACGGCCCGACATGATCGCGGTCGAGTCGGCGCAGCGGTCGGAGGTACGCATGGCCGAAAGAGCTCGTCGAACTGTTTCTCGTCGACAAGCCGTCCGATCGGCTCACTCCCTACGGAGCGCTCTACGGGGTCGGTGAGATGGTCTCAGCGCGTGCGCAATTGATCGAAGTTCGAGATCGAATGCAAAAGTTGCTGGACTATCCAGAATTGGCACACCTCGCGGAGTGGTCGAACAAACCTGCAGGGTCCCCGACGGATGCGTTTCTCGACGCGTTCGTTCCCATCGCCGGTGATGACAGGGAATATGTAATCATCGACCTGCGTACCGGAGATCTACACGGGTCCGTGAGTGTGTATCAACGAGAGGGCGACGCCAGCGGACCGACCTGGGTGTCGATAAGCGCGATGCTGTCCGACGTGGCCGATAGCCTCGAGTCTGGAACGGTATTCGATGGAGTGTGGGTTCCCACCTTCGCGGACTCGATACTGGGCTGGGACGCACCATAACGGTCGGGATGGTTCGATTGCGGCGAGTGGGCCGGTGCCTCGTAGAGTTGTCGTCGTGAGATCGACGTTGAGTATCCATTGTTCGCTGTTGCTATCGGGTGTTGCAGCAACGTTTTGTGGATCGATCGAGGACGTAGGACGGGAAGCCGAAAGATCACAACGGGGACGAGATCCTGGAGTATCTGACGAATCGACATCACTCTTGGGTCTGTACGCGGATCGGCACGGCGAAGAATTCGATGCAGAGCGACGAGGGCTACTCGACTGCGGGTGGACGCACAGATCCGCGTCCTAGATCACCAACCTTCGACCGTCACGGTCAACACCCGCAATGTCATCGACTCATCCCTGCTTGCAGGACATCGTCCACTGTTTGCCCGATCCAACTCTCGTACTCCTCCGCTGGGGCCAGTTCGAGAAAGAACTCTTTCCGCAGCTCGGCGATGAGACCCGGGTAGTCGTAGTAGGTGGCACCCATGATGGCGAGCTTCCGCACCGGCCTGCACCTGTACCCCACACCTCATGAACCGCCTCAGAGCCGTCGGTATCAACCTCCGTGTGCGCCGCGCGACATCGCTGCGCACCCTCGTCACCCAGGTATTTCCTCCGCGACCCCCGCGATGCTCGGATACAGCGACTCCGTCGCCCATCGCCACGCCGAACTGGCCGCACAACGAAAGTAGCTCAGTCCTACGCGCGTTCACCGTCAAGGTTCCCGCTTGTGAATCGACGACGTGTCGAGGGGGGTGAGGTACTGTAGCGGACATGACACTGCAGAAAGGCGCATGAGCGCCCCGTCGTCCGAGCGCAGACTCTTGCGCCCACGATATACCTGTTTCGCTGCCGACCGACTGTGGGTGATCGACGAAACCCAGCCTGTTGCAGTGCTTCTCGAACCGACATCCGGACGGATCGACCGGATCGTGTCTCGGCCGGAGAATCCTTCCCCGTCACCTGTACTGACGATTGCCTCCCATGAGGGCCGTGTCTGGCTTCACTACCGCGGAACGGATGTTCTGGCCTGCGTGACCGTGGACGGGGTACATCACGCCGAGTACCTCGACCAGCTCTGGCTTCTTATCAGATCTATGGACGGTGCGGACCGCCACTTTGTTCGACTGTCGACAGACACAGCAGCGTCCGAACTCGAAGCAGCGATCGACGATCTGGATGTCACGGGCTACTGCCGCACCGTCGCTCCCGAGCCTCCGGATCATGCGTCGTACGTTCGCTACTGCATTCGTCGACTCGACGGGCGCCAGTTCTCGAAGCGAATGCACGATGTGAGAGCCGAATTCCTCGGGGACTGGCCGCATGGCCGGTTGCATATCAGTTTCACCCACAATGACTACGAGGGGTTCACTTTGGTAACCCGACTCAGCCTGTACGACGAACAGGGTCGACGTCTCGACGACGTAACCCGTTATGTCCCGACAGAATTGATGGAGCGGGCAGACACCCGCGCCTACCCGGGTCGGTCGCACGCCATCGGGGGGGTGTTGTACGTATGACGCATTGGGACGAGGTACTGCTCAAGATCGTCGACGGCCCGCAACGGCCGGTCATGGGTATCGCCCGCGCACATCACGCCGACATCGGTCCGAGACGCGTCTACGACGCGCACTACGGCGTCGTTCCGTCGTATGTGGGTTTCGGGCTCGGCGAAGTCCGCCTGGTCCGTTTCGGTCGAAAGACGCGCATGGAGTCCCTCGACGGAAAGCCGCTGTTCATTGCCAACGGCCAGAAGTGCTGGGTGTTTCAAGCCGGCCACGATGATCCGATCGAAACGAACGAGCTCAACACACGGATACACGACCCGGGCCGGGAGCTGATCGTCTCCCGGCCGGTCGAACATTGGGCGCGGCCGGGCCTCACCAGACCTACGCGTCCAATCGAAGAGGTCGAATTCATCGGACGGCGCTGCTGGAAAGTGGAATTGAAGACCGGCAGCGAGGGCTCGTCGATGGTGCTGACGATCGACACCGAGACCGGGACCGTATTGAAGCAGGAGTCCCCGGAGGGCAGCGCGGAGTACGTCGATTGTGTCCTGCCGGAGAACGCTTCGGATTCGACGTTCGTGTGGAGCGGCCCGGTCAGAATGGCGCGCAACGTTTTCGCCGAGGATCGGGCGCGCTCGATTGAACGATCGAAGAGCAACATGCAATGGTTCCACGACAACGTCAGCGCGCTACGTATACAGGCGAATGTCCTGGTCGACTTCACGCCGACCGAGGTGCGACGAGACCCCGAACATCCCGAGAGCTTCGAAGCCGATTTCGAGAAAGGCGCCGGCCGACTGTGGCGACGCGCGCGCTCCGCCGAAGACTGGTTGCTCCCCGCGAACTGGACACGGCACTACCCGACGCCGATCCGAGCATGGTCCACGCACGAATTCGACTGGGCATGCGCACTAGGCCTGGGACCGGGTAGTTTGACCGATGCAACCTTGGCGGAACTCCAGGACACGCTTCACCCAGGCCAAGACGTGGTCGGCACACCCCCACTGAATTCAAGACTGAGCTGAGCAATACGACCAGTTCCAATATGCAGAGTCACCTCTGAACTACTGCACAGACCGCGCCGCAGCAGTTCTCGACTGTTCCTCGTGGGCGCGGCCACCGACTCCAGATATCGTGAAGTTGCTCGATGTCAGCGGTGCTGTGTCCGTTCGGTTCCATATGTGAACAGTTCGTTGTGTAACAATGACCGCGTGACAGTTCGACCGTGCACCGATGCGACCCCAGCACAGTGGCTACTCTCCACCGACCGCGATTGGTCGGACCTATTGGTGCGCGGCCCGCTCGGTTACGAGGCATACGCACGCCTGCGGTTCATTCCAGACCCGTCTTATCCTGGTCAGCGCGCAAGCGATGCCGACGTAATTGACGAATTGCTGCCGGAGATCGAGCAACTGGCAATCGCCGTCTCGCATCTCGCCAATTACACCACTACGCCCGACAACTGCTACTTCGCCATTTGGGAGGGGTGGGGTGGAATCGAGCTAGTGGGCCCGGTGAAAGTCCCCTTCATCAGTCGTGAAGCAGTCTTGTTCAATGGTGCCGCGAGCGATCTGCTTGGCTGGGTGGACTCCCGCGACAACTCCAGTGCCGACAACCTGCCGATCCCATCGTTCATCTGGCCTGCCGACCGCGCGTGGTGTATCGCGAACGACGTTGACCCCCACTTCGCAACAATCGGAGCAAGCTCCGTCGCAATCCAAGGACTTCTCGGGTACACCAGCATCGACATTACCGAAGACGATCCCGACAGCCCACAACCTTGGTACAGCCACTAGCGAACAACGCGACACCGGGTGTGAGGACCTCTTAGTGCTTGCTCCAGCAGTTCATTGGTGGCACCGCCATTTGGCTCTTTTGATCACGACTTCGTATTCGCTACCATGCTTGCCCGCCCCGTGTAGAAACTATTCTCTCCTCGGCAGCTGATGGGCGGAGGAATTGTCACTTGCCCGGCTTTGGCTGACTAAGACGTCAATTTTCTGTGGAAGCAGCCGAAAATTTGTACCCAGATTGGGAATTGCTGTCGAACGTACCCACAATATCGAAGGCGTCCCGCGCATAGAAAGTCCGAGCCTCGGTCCACACGTCCGCGGGCGCGTCTTCGACGCGCGGGCTTGGTAGATCGTCGACGAATACGAGAAGGTCGCTGTTGCCTTCAGGCGTGGAACCTTGCACGCTGACCATTACTTGAACTCCAAATCTCCCTGTGGCTATGCCGCAAGAGTCGATTAATGTCGTTGGTCCGAGAATACGTCTTACGGCGAGTTCGTGTCACTACCTGACCGGGGGCGCTCACCGCTTACGAGTTGACTAGTGCAGAGAACCCGTTTTCGCCCACGCATGGAGCAGGCCGGGCGATTGGGAATCCATTGCGAGCCCCTCGGATCTCTCGCCTATTCGCAACTGTTGCTGCCGCTCAGGATGAAGGCGCTAAGCCAGGCGCTCCAGGCATGTCCCCGATGAACCGGGCTATTCGTCAGCTGGTTTCGAGTAGTGACGGTTCCTAGAAGAAAGCTGCCCGGCGCACACACGTGGACGAGCCAGATCACGTGGGCTACCGTTGACGCAACGTCGCGTGCCGTTGGCAGTCCCTGTCAGGTATGGAGGCGTCGAACATTTTGGGAGCCGACGATGATCTCGTTGCACCCGTCGTTTTCGTGTGACTAGCCGCGAGGGACCACGGCACCTGACGCTGGACCAACTCCCGGTCGCCGTGACTTCTCTGGTGCACATGGCATGCTGTCGGGCCCCGCCGTCGAGCTGAATGATCAGCACTCACCCTCGACGATTGGAGATCCAATGGCTGCCACTTTCAACCACATCATCATTCCCGCCAACGACGCCGAGGTTTCGGCGGCGTACTACCGGAACCTGCTGGAGATTGCCGATGCTCCTTCATGGGGGCCGTTCGCCAACCTGATCATGTCTAACGGCGTGCTCCTGCAACTCGCCAAAGCCCCAACAGACTTTGATTCCCTACACTTCGCATTCCTCGTAGACGACGAGCATTTCGATCGAGCCCTCGCATCGCTGATCGAATCTCAGACCGAATACTGGGGCGATCCGAAGCGCTCGCACAACGAGATTCGGCATGAGGACGGTGGCCGCGCTCTCTACGTCCTCGACCCGGGCGGGCACTTGGTCGAGCTGCTGACGCGGCCATACGTCTGATTCTGCTACGCCCGAGCCAAGCAAAATCGACGGAAGTGTCGACTTGACTAGTGCAGAGAAGACGTTTTGGCCCACGCATGAAGCAGGCCGGGCGGCGCGCCTTTGACGTTGCTGGACTGACTTGTTCTGGGAGAACGTCATTGTCGCGCGACGCGTTCGATATCCAAGCATGTAAAGCGTCGAAGGGTGTAGCCATCTCGGGCACCACAGGACCTTAGAAATGGTGGCTGAAGCGCTACGCGAGCACGCCCAACTGTTCGAACAAGCGTCTCAGGAAGCCGAACACTGCAGTCTGAGTTGGCCGATCTCGGCTGTGTTTTTCATCAGCTCCGCGTTCAACCACGCCACGGTGTGAGCGACGGTGTTCTCCGAGCCTTTGCCCCACGGGTAAGACGACGGGGCATCCAAGTCGCAGTCAGCGTAGCCGGCCAAAATTTCGAGCCAGTCGAGCCGGAGATCGCGCAGCCACGCCAGAACTCCGTCGAGGTCACCAGGCCACACGATCTCAATCCGTTCACGCGGCGTTTTACCTTGCGCGTGGTCCAGGGCCACCGTCCACCACCAGCCGATGTGCCATGTGAGCCACCCAATCGTCGGCACCGGGATCGGGTCGAGCTCCGCCTCGTCCCAGTCCGCAGTCCACTGTCGGTGTTCATCTATTCGTACGTTCCAGCACACTCGTGCTGGCTCCCACCGAAGCATCTCGGACGTCAGTTCCTCAAGATGTAGCTCGAAGAGCGCCCAGGTCAGATCGAACTGCCAGCGCAGAAGGTCCAGTCGAGTCGTAGCTACGGTCACAATTGCAGCAGCGTAGATTCATAATCCGAGGAAGGCGAGCCGATTTCGACGGAGGCTAGCTCAGGTCGATACCCGTTCACGCTGAGCGGGGTCGGTGGCGGCGAGGTATGCGTGGCCGCGAGGGGAAAGCTGATAGCCCGACGGCAGGCTGCGAGTGATGCCGTGTTCCTTGAGCGTTCGGATACGGCGCTTGAGCGCGTCCTTGTCGATCGGCAGCTCTTCGGCGAGCTGCGCTGCGGTCATGCCAGGTTGTTCGGCGAGTCGATACAGGGTGGGCTCCGCCCAGCAGACGCGGGCATCGAGTTTATTCAAAACGGTGCTGATTTCGTCGATGTCCGCCGACGTGAGCAGCGTGTTTGCGGCAAGTGCCTCTCGGGGATCTGGGCCGATCCATCGCAGGGTGATTTGCCAGAGCGGAACCGCTTCGTCGCCGCGGAGCGTCGATACCAGCTCGTCGCGGCTGCCATAGCCGGCGGCGGACACATCGAGGTGTTCGAGATCAGCCCGATCGACCCGGTCGATGCGGACGATTCCTGCCACGGTTCGCAGGGTCGAGCCGGCCTTGATTCCTCGTGTATCCGTCCAGCGGCGGTACGCAACAGTGACGTCCCCGGCGGCCACGCCATGAGCGATCCGGTCGGTCAGAATCATCGAATCTCCTGAACGAACTCACCGAATCGTCGGGTAGGGCGGCCGAGAATATTCGTGGCGTCGGGCAACACCGGTGCGGCGTGTCCGGCCGCGATGGTGGTGAACAAGCCGCTGATGGTGTCGACGTAGTCGAGGTGCCACCCCAGTTCGATCACCATCGCGCGGAACCGTGCAGCGGTCACCGGCTGGTAATCGTCCACGAGCACGTTCGAGTTGCGGCAGGTGTCGGCGACCTCGGCGAAGGTGAGACTTTGTGGTCCGGTCAGGTCGTATTCCCGGTAGGTGTGGTCGCCGAGGAGGGCTTCGATAGCGACCGCAGCGATGTCGCGGGTATCGATGAAGCTGACTGCGGCATCTGATGTCGGGAGCCGCAGCGTTCCGTGTCCGGCTTCGGCGATGGTATGCAGCGGACCGTCGACGAGATTCTGAAAGAACCAGTTCGGTCGCAAAATCGTCCATGCGAGTTTGCTTCGCTGTAGGTGCAATTCGACAGCGCGTTGCTCGACTTCGGCTGGTGCGTAGTTCATTCCCAGCGCGGTCATCAACACGACGTGGGTTACGCCGCTACGACTGGCGAGATCCAGAAAATCACACACTGCAGAGCCGAGTCCGAGTACGGATCGGTGGCCGTCATCACCACCGGGCACGATCACGAACACTCGCTCGACACCGTCGAGTGCGGCGGGCCAGGTCGTCGGATCGGTCCAGTTCAGGGGTATCGCGCTGCGCCGCGATCCCGGCCGCAGATCCGCTCCCCGATCCTGAAGCTGCGCAAGGACTTCCCTACCGACCTTGCCGCTCGCCGCGGTAACGAGGATCGTCATGCGTCAGCCCTGAGGGCGAAGGCCAGCTGCGCAAGCACCACGTCGCGGTAATCAAGATCAGCCGAGGCTCGGTGATCGAGTACGAGCGGGTAGAGCCGCCCATCCATGGTCGCGACCGCAACATCGACAATCGCGGAAACCTCGAAACGGGGGTCGAACGATCCCGACTCCACGCCGCGTGACACAGCCGCGAGGAAAGGACGGCGGTAGTGCTGGGCGAGGTCCGCGGCACGCTCACGCAACTCGTCGTCGTGTGCTGCGGCGGTCCAGAATTCCATCAGCATTCGCCACGTGTGTACTGGTGTCGACAATCCACGATCGACCAACGCGACCAGCTGATGCCACGGATCCTCAAAGCCTGCGGCCAGCGATCCCAGCGCATCGACTTCATCCGATGTGGCGCCTCGCAGAGCCTCGATCAACATGTCCTCGCGGGAACCGAAATAGCCCTGCAGTGTAGACACTGCGACCCCCGACGATTGGGAGACGTCAGCGAATCGCGTTGCGGCATAACCACGTTCCGACAAAACCGCCACAACATGGGTCAGAACCTGGGCTCGTTTCGCTCCGCCTGCTCGCCGCGTCCGCGACATCTCCCTCGCACTCACGTCCGTACCGTATCACGATACGGTACGGGCGTGAGTGATGCATGGGGCAACATCGCGCTGGCCGTGCACGCGGCGGTGACCGGTCAGTGCCTGTGAGTGGTTATGTGCGAAAGCTTGCGCGCAGGTGACTGCTGACTTGTTCCGTTGCGTTCGGTGGTGAGTTCGTGGATGACCTGCGCGTAGATGTTGACTTGTTTCTGTAACCGATTGTTTTCTTGCCGAAGGCGATCGTTCGCTGCTTCAGCAGCTTTGACGCGTCGATCGAGCTTGTGGAACGCAGCTGGAATCTTGTCCTGTGTTTGTGCACGTCGTGTGAATTGTTCGGCGAGGTCGGTGTGTTTGTGTGTCAGAACCCATCGTTTGACGTCGGCTTCGACGGCGAGCTGGACGATGCTCAGGGCACCGGTCGAGCGTTGCGGTGTGCCGTCGAGGAGCCGCGTTATTGCTGCTTCGATCGCGTGGCGTTCCGTTGTGTTCTCAGGAGTCATCGCCGGTTGCTTTCGCGTCGATTGTGTTGGGTGACAGTGTCTTCGAGTCGAAGTAGTTGTTGTCGTTCGCGTGCGACACGTATCGGTGGTGCCAGAGGATCGTCGACCAGGACACGGAGGGTTTCGATGTCGGTGGTGAGTTCGTCGATATCGCGGTCGGTGCGGGCGATGTTGACGCAGTTGGGTCGGCAATCGGTGAGGTCGGGGGTGCGGCGGGTGTCGGTGTCGTCTCGGCTGAGGTGGCACGCCGCCCGGCGCGGGTCGAAGACGCAGGTCATCCCGTGTCCTGGGTAGATCTGCAGGTCCGGGTTGGCGAGCAAGGTGCGTGCATCGCTGCTGGTACGTAGGACGTGTCCGGCGAATCGTTGCGCGCCGTCGACGCGGTGGCGGTAGGTGTGTGCAGCTGGGCCGCTGACATGTTCACCGTGTCGAAGGTGCTCGTCCGCGTCGGCGAGGAGGTCGAGTCGGGCGAGCCACTCCTCGAACGCCAGGTCGTCTGGGAACCCGGAGGCATAACTGCCGGCGTAGCCGATGGTCATCTGCACTTTCAGGTGACCGTACTGGATTGCGGCAGCGACGAGGCCTCGTGGTTTGCGGGCGATGAACCAGGCCAGAGTGCGTCGCAGACGGCGGGCGGGAATGCTCGGATCGGTCGGATCGGGTGGTATGACATCGGTGCGGCCGGTGGCTGCGCAGTAGGAGTCGACCCAGCCGATCATGTGGGCCATGTCGGTGTTGATGCTGCCAGTGGTGCGGGCTTGCCCGGTCCGGAACTGTCGTGGCCCTGAGTTGTGTTCGCCGAGCATGTGCGGGAACAGCAACGAGTCGTGGTGGAGTCTTTCCAGCACACCGATCGCGGTCGCGACGGGATCGGCGACCACCCAGGGGTCGGGACGAATTTGTCCTTGCGGCACGGTGGAGCCGCTGGCGTCGTGTACCCCTTTCCAGTGTCGACCGCGAACGAGCAGCAATCCACTGTCGGAATCCCGCTGCAGGCATCCGCGTTCGAGGGTGAGTACCTCACCGATCCGCATGCCGGAGAGGTAGCCGATGACGATGAAGCAGGCGGCGGTGAGGTGGCGGGCGAGCTGGTGGGCTTCGCGTTCGTCGATGGAGTCCTCGCACCATAGCTGCCCGTCGAGGGTGCCGGTGGCCGGTATCAGCAACGGTGCACCTTCGCGGATCGGCAGCCCCGACCGGCCCAGGATGTCGAGGATCTCCGGACGGCGGAGCGAATCGGGCGCGGTGTCTAGGAGCCGGGCCAGATAGGGCAGGTGGTGGATCAGTTCACCGCCGCGACTACGGATGCCCGGTAACGGACGACCCATATCGCGGTACCTATCGAGCAGGGTGTGCAGATCGGTGACGAGTTCGCCGGGTCGGCGCCGTACCCGGTCAGGGCGTAGACGGGTGGGTAGCATGCGTCGGTGGAGCCGTTCGTATTCACCGAAGCCGGCCGTGATGTCGTCGGCGAAGTCCTCGACAAACCGCAGCGACCATGCCAGCAGGCTGTTCATGGTGTCGGGGTGAATGCGTGGGGTTCGAATTTCCACATGGCGTGAGGCTTCGAGCAGCCGGTAGACACGTTCGCCGTTCCACAGCGGTGTGGGTGGGAGACGATCGGATTCTGGCACGAGTTTCCGGTAGCCCCACATCTTGATCACTGCGGCGAGGAGGTCCTCTCGATTGGCGTGCGTCGTCTCCGCGGTTTTGACGTGCACCAGGTAGTCGTCGAGATCGGCGGGGCTGACCTGGATCAGCGATCGACATCCACGCGCTGCCAGCCAGTCGGTGAAGGCGCGGGTGAACCGGAACATGGTCGAGATCGTCAGCATCGCGGGCGTGCCCCCGCGATGATGTCTGTTGACAGTGGCGTCGTCACCGTCATGGTTGATCATCGCCCAGTACAGGTGTTTGAGTGTGCAAACGAAATCGGGGTGCACGGACCCGAAGTTGAGCGAGGTGCTTCGTGCGTGCGGAGCCAACAACGCAGGCGTCAGATTCCAGCATTGGTCACCGAATCGGGAGAGTGCGGTTACGTCGGTATCGGCCCGCAACGGGCGATTCTGCAGCACAACGGTTTCCGATCCCGGGAACCTCGCATCGCCATCGTCGGTGAGGACGTTGGTCGTGGTCATCGGATGTCCAGGTTGCGCGCTAGGAACCTGGCTACAAGTGTTCGTTGTTCCTCGCTCACGTGTGTGCGCGCCTCCTCGATGACGGTGTCGGGGTATCGGCTCATCACGTCGGCGAGTTGAGCCACGGGGCCGGCGAATCGCTGCGCCCACCGCAGCGGCGTCATCTCCTTCGCCTTGTGTTGCAGTCTGTCGTGGACTTCGGCGATGACCGGCAGGTGCTGTGGGGTTGCCCGCGCGCACGGGCACGACAAGCACAGCAGAAACGATGCCGTGCACGGCTGCCCCGCGGGGGCGTGTGGACTGTGGGTGTTGTCGACACAGCCGGCGACAACGGTGTCGAGACGGCCACCCAACAGGTCAGTCAGCACGCTGGCGGTGAGTCCGACTTGAGCGGCGACTGCGCCCGGATCGGCGCGAGCGTGTTCGATTTGTTTCTCGGTCAGGCTGCGCATCACCGAGGTGCGTCGCGCTTCGGTGACCTGCTCGTCGAGGGTGGCGGCCACGATCTGCTGGTATTCCGCGAGGTTGCCGCGATGCCGGGCGAGATAGTCGTTGGCGAGTGTCTGCTCGGTGTGTGCGACCGGTTGCTGGTGCTGTTCGAGCCAGTTCATCCGTAGTCGTCTGCTGTCGAGTCGCAGCGGGGCAGGCTGACCGGTCTCGTCGACCGTGTCGCCGAGCACACCGCGGGCTTGTGCCCATTCGCCGAGCACGTTGCGGCGTAACCCTGGCAGGAACAGCATGCCGTTCTTCGGCGTGAAATAGGCGAACAGCACCTCGGTTTCGGCGCGAGCGCGCACCGGTCCGCAAATATCGTGAACGACCTGATACACCGCGTACGCACTGGACAAGTCGAGCCGGGCTGGAGCGGACGCGGCCGCTTCGTGCAAGGCGATGCTCTGGTGGGCGTGATGTCGACCGCGCCGGGGTTTGATCGTCTCCACGATCGCCGTGCGGGAGGCTCCTGCGTCGCCGTCCGGCCTGTGATGCCGTGCTGGGAGCGTGGCGATCGCGGACAGATTGTGCCCGGTCAAACAGATCAACAACGCTGCCGCAGCGGCGACATCCTGGGGTGTGGGATACAACTCGGCGAACAACGCCGCCGTCCCTCCATGTGCGGTGGAAAGATTGTGTCTCGAACCGTTCGAGTACCGGGGCACTTGGTCGTGGCGGTCGATGTGATCGAGTAGCCACCCTCGCTCCCAGCCGTGTTTGTCGAGGTCCCGATCGATCTCCCCGGCCCTCCACCGAGCCAACAGAGCACGACCCCCATGAATCCGGTGGACGCATTCGCGCACATGCGATTTCGCTGCTGCCGTAATCCGTGTGAACTCTGCGGCACTGTAGGCCTGGAACTTCTGATTGCTCGAACTGATCTGGGTGCGATGCATCCTCGCCGCGAAATCGTCGGGCACATCGCTGCCATGTCGCAGCAAGCTGCGCAGATTGATCACCTGTGTTCGCCGGTTCGACACCCGTTGCGCCAGCACATACTGATCCCAATGTGTCCCGTGCAGCTGCGCCGGCGTCGCCGGTGACCGATCCGCCGAGTCCAAGTATCGAGCGAACGACCGTGCTGCGCCGAGCAATGTCCGTGCCGATGCCAATGTTCGGGCGGACCCGCTCGGCCCGGTTCCTTTCGCGAGCGCTGCGGTAAGCCACTCACACATCGCTTCTGTAACTGGCAGGTCGGAGAGGTCGAACGTGGTCGGGCGGCCACCACGCTCTGGATGGAACACGACTCGAAAACGGTTGTTCCCCAACGGCTCGTGCCGTCCGGGAGATGTGTAGCCCAGGTCGGGCAGTTGCGCTCGACGGCCTTGTGCGCTCATGAGAGCTCAGTATCGGCAAGTGGGTCGGTGAGCACCCGAGGGTCGGTTCGGAACAGATCCGTCAATACTCGGTCCATGGCCGCACCGTGCGCGTGCTCGATCAGTAGCGAGACGTCCAGATCGCGGAACGGCTCCAGGTAGGTGTTCATCGTGGTGGCTACATCGGCGTGCCCGAGCAGCGTCATCACGAAGTACCAGGTGTCGCCGAACTGTGCCCGGTAGTCCCGCATCTCCTCGGCATCGAGGTGGGCGAAGCGCCGTTCGTACAGCAACCGACCGACAGAGAACCATCGCAAAGCGAACGAGTGCCGCAACATGTGCGCGGTCGCGGCCAACCCGATCAAACCTTCACGCTCGACTCGCCGGTTTGCGGTGACGAACGTGTGCTGCCAACCATGCGGTATCCGCGGCATGCCGTCCTCGTTCACCCACAGCGACGCCGGGCTTAGCCCGCCGGCATCGTCGTGGAACAGATACAGCCGCGCGGCCGGGTCGAGGGCGTCCAACGACACCACGGATTTGGCACCGCCACGGTCACGGAGTTCGAGCCGGCGGCCACCGAGCATCCGAATCACGATCCTGCGCTCCAGGATCCGGTCGTAACGGCCCTCCCGACGTGCTCGCCGTACGGCTTGGGCTCGTTCGCCCTCCACATAGGCACGTACGTCGGCCAACGTTTCGCGAGGCATCCAGAACCTGCGACCGCGGCTGCCCTTCGCACAGGCCGCCGCCAACCGGCACGTCGTGAACCCCCGGCTGGCATCGTCGACCGGCAGCTCGACCATCAACACACTCGCCCACTCCGACAACCGCAACCCCGTTCCGTACAGGCCGTCGGCGAACGCGGTGTCGCGCTGTGCGTTCCGGCCACGCCACCCCTCCGCTTCTCGACCACGCCGGTCCAGACCACGCAATCCGATGTCACGCCATCGCCGGTACCCTGCTGGGTCGAGCCACTTCACGTCACGATCACGCACCACGTGCGGAGTCGCCTGATATGCCTCGGTAGCTATTTCTCTGGGGCGGTGACCACGGACTGCCACGCGTAGCACCGGATTCGTTACACCATAAGTGCGGTGTGCCCACTCGTAGAACGTGCTGATCGCGACCAGATCCGATCTGACGGTGCCACCTGCAACGCGTACCGGGTTTGCCGTATCAGTCATCCGCCAGAACTTGAACGCATCGACCTGATCGGAACTTGCCTCGTACCAACAGCATTCGATCGCGTCGAGGAAACCCATCCACGTCGCGAGTGTGAACGCATACTTGCGGAGCGTTCCCTGCTTGCAGCTACGCATCCGGGGCGAAGCGAAGAACTCGTCGACCTCCGGCACGCCGTGGCCATCCGCACGCAGTAGAAACGGTTGTCCCGCACGCGTCCCGTGCCGGCGGGCCCACTCCGATAATGAGGGCAACCCGGCCAGCGCCGGATCGTCGACGACATCAGCCGACGAACTGGCTGGATCACACCAGAACACCTGCCACCGACAAATACCGACCATTGAAAACCACCGTATCGGCAAGCACCACGACCGCGGCCCGAAATCAGTCAAATCGACTCCAACAACAACACTTCGCTGGCCTGTCCGTCACTGTTGCTGGAGCGTGTCCGTTCTGGAATGAAATCGTCGTCCAGGGGATCTACGCATTCGCTGCGCTGGGCGGGGAGGTTGTCAGGCAATTGGCTCCGAACAGGGCCTTGAGATCGCCGTACAGGGCTGGTGTCTTGTGTACTCGAAACTTCGGATCGGTTGCCCACCGTGTCGTCGTCGTGCCGGTCAGGGCGATGTGAACGTCGGTGTTCCCGGGATGGCGTTGCAGAGTTTCACGGAGGGCTTCGATGTTCGGTCGTGTACAGGAGTGCACCGCGAGGGTGAGGGTCATTGGGGAAAGAGATGGGTCGGCATTCCCCAGCTCAGGCACGGAGATGTCGACTGCAACGACTGACGTTCTACCTTCGCGAATACTGACGTTTGCGGTAACAAGTAAGACTGAATCCTCAGTGAGCGCATGTTGGGAGCCGGCGTAGGTCGTCGAGAACACCAGTATCTCGGTGGCAGCGTCGAGATCAGCGATCTCGACGATGGCCCACGACTCACCTTTCTTGTTCACGCGACGGTCGACAGCGGCGACGATGCCACCAATCTTGATCTTCTGGCCGTGACGAACCTTTCCGGCATGCACAGCCGCGATGGAGGTGTCCGTCATCGATCTGAGCGAAGTGGCGATGCCGTCGAGCGGGTGGCCGGACACATACAGTCCCAACATCTCTCGTTCGAGTGCGAGCTTGTGCTTGGTGTCCCACTCCTCGTCCGGCACTCGGACGTTGAACACTGCGGAGATGGACTCGTCGGCGTCCTCGCCGCCGAACAGATCGAATTGACCGATCGCCTCGGCCTTCTTGGTGCCCATCACCGCGTCGATTGCGTCGGCGTGAATGAGCATCAGGCCCTTGCGTGGATGGTCGAGTGAGTCGAACGCGCCGGCCTTGATGAGGGATTCGGTGACTTTCTTACTGCAGGCAGTGGCGTCGATCTTGCCGAGGTAGTCCGAGAAGTCGGCGTACTTGCTCGTCTGCTCGCGTGCCCTGATGATCGACGCCACCACGTTGGTTCCTACGTTGCGGACCGCACCGAGGCCGAAACGGATGTCTTTGCCCACCGAGGCGAAGTCGACGCGAGAGGCGTTGACGTCGGGAGGCAGCACGACGATGCCTCTGGTGCGGCAGTCCGCTAGGTAGATAGCGATTTTATCCTTGTCATCGCCGACCGAGGTGAGTAGGCCCGCCATGTACTCGGCTGGGTAGTTGGCTTTGAGGTAGGCGGTCCAGTACATGACCAGGCTGTATCCGGCGGCATGTGATTTGTTGTAGGCGTAGCCTGCGAACGGCAGGACGGCCTCCCACAATGCGGTGACAGCATCGTCGCTATATCCGTTGCTGCGCATGCCGTTTCGGAAGTTCTCGAACTCGGCGGCGAGCACTTCGGGCTTCTTCTTACCCATCGCTCGCCGGAGAAGGTCGGCCTGTCCGAGGGTGTAGCCGGCCACCTTCTGCGCGAGCTGCATGATCTGCTCCTGATAGACGATCAGGGCATATGTCTCTCCCAATATTTCGCGGAGTGGTTCCTCGAGCTCCGGATGGATAGGTGTCACGGCCTCGCGACCGTTCTTGCGGTCCGCGTACGCCCAGTGCGCTCCGACCCCCATCGGACCTGGTCGATACAGTGCGTTCGATGCGATGAGGTCGTTGAACTCGGTCGGTGCCATGCGAAGTAGAAGCTCTCGCATACCAGCCGAATCCATCTGGAAGACACCGAGGTTGTCTCCTCTGGCGAGCATCTCGTAGGTGGCCGCGTCGTCCAGTGCAAGGGTGTCGAGGTCGAGGTCGATTCCGCGGTTGGCCTTGATGTTGTCGATCGCGTCACCGATGACGGTGAGGTTGCGCAGACCGAGGAAGTCCATCTTGAGCAGGCCGATGGCCTCGCACGACGGGTAATCCCAGCCGGTGATGATCGCGCCGTCCTGCGCGCGCTTCCACACCGGAATGGCGTCGGTGAGCGGCTCCGAGGACATGATCACCGCGCACGCGTGCACGCCCGCGTTACGGATCAGGCCTTCGAGGCCCTTGGCCGTCTTGTAGATCGTCGCGACGTCGGGGTTCGAGTCGATCAGCGCGCGAACCTCGACGGCCTCCTTGTAGCGCTCGTGCGACGGATCGGTGATGCCCGCAACCGAAATGTCCTTGGCCATGATGGGCGGCGGCAACGCCTTGGTGATCTGATCGGCGATCCCGAAACCGGGCTGCCCGAACTGCACGCGCGCAGAGTCCTTGATGGCCGCCTTGGTCTTGATGGTGCCGAACGTGATCACCTGAGCAACGCGATCGCTGCCCCACTTCTCGGTGGCGTAACGCACCATCTCACCGCGGCGACGATCGTCGAAGTCGATATCGATATCGGGCATCGACACACGCTCGGGGTTGAGGAATCGCTCGAACAACAGCCCGTGTGGCAACGGATCGATGTTGGTAATACCCATGGAGTAGGCCACCAACGATCCGGCCGCGGAACCACGGCCCGGCCCGACCCGGATACCGACGGAACGGGCGTAGTTGATGAGGTCACCGACGACGAGGAAGTACGCCGGGAACCCCATTTCCAGGATGACGCTGATCTCGTACTTGGCGCGTTCGCGGTACTCCTGCGGCACACCGCTGGGGAAACGCCATTCGAGGCCTCTGTCGACCTCTTTCGTCAGCCAGCTGCCTTGGGTATCGCCCTCGGGAACCGGGAAGATCGGCATCCGGTCGCGGGGTGCCCACACCTCGTCGTACGGCTGGACTCGCTCGGCGATGAGCAGCGTGCTGTCGCAGGCACCGGGCACCTGGTCGTCCCACAGTGCACGCATCTCGGCGGCCGACTTGAGGTAGTAACCGTCGCCGTCGAACTTGAAGCGAGTGGGGTCACTCAGAGTCTTACCGGTCTGAATGCACAGCAGCGCCTCGTGGTTCTCGGCAGCATCCTTGGTGACGTAGTGGCAGTCGTTGGTAGCGAGCGGCGGGATGGAGAGCTTCTTACCGATATCGAGCAGACCCTCGCGGACACGCCGCTCGATGGACAGGCCGTGGTCCATCAGTTCCAGGAAGAAGTTGTCCGGTCCCCAGATCTCCTGCCACTTGGCTGCAGCTTCGAGCGCCTCACGCTCCTGGCCGAGCCGGAGCCGAGTCTGTACTTCGCCGGACGGGCAGCCGGTGGTGGCGATGATGCCTTCCGCGTGCGAGGCAATGATCTCCTCGTCCATGCGGGCCCACTTGCCCAGCTGGCCCTCGATGGATGCCAGCGAGGACAGCTTGAACAGGTTTCGGACGCCGGTGGCATTCTCGGCGACCATGGTCATGTGCGTGTACGCGCCGCTACCGGAGACGTCGTCGGACTTCTGGCTCCGCTCACCCCACAGCACGCGCTTCTTGTTGAATCGTGATTCCGGGGCGATGTAGGCCTCGATACCGATGATCGGTTTGATACCGGCCTTCTTGGCCTCGTTGTAGAACTCGCTGGCTCCGTACATGTTGCCGTGGTCGGTCATGCCGACCGCCGTCATCTCCAACCGCGCCGCTTCGGCGAACATGGCCCCGATCTTGGCGGCACCGTCGAGCATCGAATATTCGGTGTGGTTGTGCAAATGCACGAACGACGTTCGACTCATTGGTCACCCCGATCAGCTAAGAACGCCTACTGGTTGTCGGGACCACCTCGTCCCTGGCAGCCATATGACCAGCTAGGGTCACACTGAGTCGAACAATCGACACGCGTAGTCGAACAACTGTTAGATGTAGAGCAGGTGGCGAAGTTGGATCTGGATCTGTCCGCGCTACGCGCGATGGTCGCTATTGCCGATGAGGGTCAGTTCAGTCTGGCTGCGTCTCTGTTGGGTGTAAGCCAGCAGGCGGTGTCCAAGCGAATCGCCAAGCTCGAGGGTCAACTCGGCACTCGTTTGTTCGAGCGGCAGACCGGCAACGTCGCGCTGACCGTTCACGGTGCTCGCTTTCTGCCGCACGCGCGCACAGTCCTTACATCGGCCGACACTGCAATCGCAGCGGTTCGAGAAATGCAGGTACTCCGTGTCGCGGTGCATGGTGCCCAGATCGTCGACGGAAACCTGATGAGGTTTTACTTGGAGAGGCACCCGGACGCCCAGATCGAGGTCATCATGATGGGACCGTCGAAGACATCGCGAGACGCGGTGGTCGCCGGTCGAGTGGATGTTGCATTCGCCCGCCATAACTGGAGTGCTCATCGTTTGCCGACCTATGTCAATGCTGCGCCGGCCTACCTCGACGCTCTGCATCTGTTGGTCGGTAGCGGCCACCCGCTCGCGCAGTGCGACCACATCGAGTTCGACGGCCTCGCAGACCTCACCGCATGGGTGCCCGGAGCCGGATTCGACTCCGAAGTAGGCGACTTCTACCGCCAGCTGAGCGCCGATTGCGGCGTCACAATCAACTCCGAGCGGCACCCCGGCGGGATAGGTTTCACCAACATTCTCGACCGCATCGCGGACTCCCAGGCGTTGGTCACTTTCGGCGGCGAAGGAACCACAACGCCGTGGCATCCCAATATTCGTCGTGTACCCATAGTGAACCCCACGCCCGCCTACCCCATGGCACTTCTGTGGCGGGAGACAGCAAGCTCCCATCCTGCGCTCAACTCGTTGATCGACTTCGTCGCCGGCAGCTACCGCAGCAACGAAACCAGCTCCATATGGCTACCAGAACCAGATCGCGCATTGTTCCGAAAATGACGGCCGCACCACGCAGGTGTGCACTCCACTCAAGAGGGCTCGCCGAAAGCAGTTGCATTACAACGCAATCTGAGAAAAAGCCTTTCGGCAAGCACCACGCCCGCAACCCGGAATCAATCAAATCGATTGCAACAACAACAGGTCACTGGCTAGAGACCTTCGGATCGGACCTTGAGCGGCGTCCCGTCTCGGAAGGAGTTGCCTCCGGACAAACCTGCCACGGTAAGCGCAATGTTGACCAGGACTCGCTGAGGCGGATCGACGATCCGGCGCGTAGGAGGATCGAACGTGACGGGCCAGTTCGCGTAGAGGTCGCTGGTCATTGTGCCGCCGCCAGCCGCCGAGTTCTCCCCGCCCCGGCGGATGCGCCCTCGGCAGCGGGCGACCAGCGTAGGCCCTGCTCGCCGAAGCCCGGGGCGGTGACGATGAACCGTCCGGTGCGCTGGGAGATACCACGCCCGTGAACGGCGGTCTCGACGGTGATCGAGCGGATCCGGCCTCGACTTCCCTCGATGCCGCCGACAGCAATGGGACGAGAGGCAATCGTCAGATCCAGACCGGGCATGTGTCCGTCCGTGATCGCGAATACTCCAGCGTGCGTACGCGTTCGAGCCAGGATCGACCGCGCACGAGTCGGCGGTACGTCGCGGCCGTGCACGGTGCTGATGACCAGATCGATCCCGTCGATGCAGATGCTGGCGACGTCCAATGGGTCTCCGTCACCTGGATCTATCAGTGCCACCCGCGATAGATCCCCACCGTGTTCGTGTACGGCGAGGAGCCCGAACTTTGGCTGGCCGATCAGAGCGACGTGATGGCCGGCCGCACTGACGGCAGCCACGAGGCCGACGAGAACGGATCCCGCTCCGGTGATCGACAGGGTCGTTCCGCGGGCCATTGCGCCGTGTGGCAGCAGTTCCGACAGTGGCGTGGGCGTCGGGATGGTGCGCAGGCTCCTCGCCCGCAGCGTGGCCGTGAGCGGCTCGGCAGGAGCGGCTCCCGTTGCGGACGTCTCGGCTACCGACTCCGATACGGGCGCAATCGGGTCGGGCAGTTCCGTGGGCGCGTGGTCACGACGTCCCGGTATGGAGGCCATCTGTCGGCGCAGTGCTGCGAGCTGGGCGGCCTTGTCGAGCCCTGCGAGGTCGGACGCGGCGTTGGCGATACCGGCCATGAGATGCGCCTTTCGCCGAACGGATCAATCACCCCAATCTATGCGAACACCTGTTCGATGTCGAACTACCAGCATGCGTCCCTTCTGGATGCAGCTCGTACACTCTCGCGGCGTCGACGAGGTGCTCGAGTGAGAGCTCAGGCTCGCCGGTGAGGTGGCGGTGGTCGGCGAGGATCTGCACCACGCCGTCCAGGGCATCGCGCACGGTTGGGTCGTCGGGGTCATAGCCCTCGTCGATGATGGATGCGCGTTCGATGGGGTCCATGACTAGTTCGACGCAGCGGCGTCGGGCGCGGTTCCCGTGTCATAGATCAGGTCGTCCGAGTCTTCGTAGCGGTAGGCCCGCTGCCCGCTCGGCAGCGTCACCCATCCGGCCCGTCCGTGATCGGGATCCGGATCGAAACTGCGGTCGCTGGTCATGGGAGCAAGTATCCCGACCGCCGCGCCCGCCCGGTCGGGCGGTCAGCTGTTGACCAGTTGGCTGGCTCGCTGAAATGTCACTCCGAGAAGCGCTCCGATGTCGCGGACGGGAACCTGAGCATCGGCGAGTTTCTTCGCGAAGGCCTCGGTGCTCGCTCTGACGCGGGCTTCGTCCTCGGCAAGGCGTGCTCGTTGGGTCGCGATCTCGGCGATACGGACCGCCAGATCCTCTCCCCCGGGTTCGAGCTCGATGTGTTGGTCGATCTCGACGTCGGCGAGGGCGACACCGGTTTCGAGGGCGATCAGTTCTTTCGCCGCGGTGGGAACGTCGTCGACGCGACGGGCCTGGGTGAGGGCGTCGAGTTCGGGGACAGCGATCATCCACCACTTGCCGTCCCTGGTCACCGACACCGTATAGGTCTTGCTCACTACTGGGCCTCCTTCATCGCTGCGAGGATCTTGCGGTAGACGCCGGGCGAGATCGTCCGGTGTCCGTCGGGCACAGTCACTTTGACTGCACCGTCGGCCGAGACCCACGTACTGTGCGATCCCACCGTGCGTACCGAGGTGAACCCGGCCGCCTTGAGGGCCTTGACCACTTTCCGCGTTGGCTGCTCGGTAACCATGACTCTAGTCTAGCCGATTGGACACTTTCTAGTCAAGTGAGCTAGACAATTATTCCTCGCGCATACACGAGATGACGTGTCGGCGCGGTCTTAGTGGCTGCGGCGGCGACAACAGTATCGAGGGACTCGGTGTATCCGCTTCGGACCGATGCCGTGACCCCAACCGGGACGATGTGAGCTAGCAAGCGGTGACCCGCCAGCGACACCGCCAGTACACGCCCGAACTTCTCAGCCGTGAAACCGTTGCGTAAGCACTCCAATTCGTCTGCTTCTGCCGCGAGTTGAACCGCGGCCTCTTCCCATGCCAGTGTCGGGCGTCGGTCGATAAATTCCGGCTCCAGACTCAGCCTGGCCTCGGCGCGCAATGCAGGTTCGTCGCTGAAAGCTGTCGCTGCGTCATCGACGAGCCCTGCGATGGCATCGAGGGAATGGACGTCGACCTCGGTGGCCCATCGCGTCGCGATGGTGGAGTAGACGGTCGCGGCGGCATCCAGCACGGCTTCGGCGAGTTCCTGCTTCGACGCGAAATGAAAGTACATTGCACCTTTGGTGCACCCGGTGGTGTCGAGAATGCGGTTGACCGACGATGCGGCATAGCCGTAGTTGGCGAATTCCCTTGCAGCTCCTGCTATCAGGGCTGCGCGGGTCTTGACCGCTCGCTCTTGGGTCATCGGCTCGCACCCACGTAGTCCCGGTCGATAACCGCCGGTGCGTAATCCTCGTCGGACCGATACTCCGCGTCTGCATCTTGGACGTCGACGTTCTGGTCGGCATGCGCAGGGGCCAGGGTCTGCTGGTGGCCGGTCGACGGGACGGTGCTGCGCTCGTTGGCGATCTTCTGCTGCACCTGGGTCCAAGTCTTGATGTGCCGGGAGACTGTGGAGGTGTGGAGATCGAGGTGGCGTGCGATGTCGCTCAGCGACCAGTCAGGGTGCGCAAGGTACAGGTCGACGCTGGTCCACACGGCGGGCTTGAGCAGGCCGTTGTCGAGGTCTTCGTCAATCCTGTCGATTCCCGAAACCGTTCCGGCGCTGCTGTTCTCGACCTCCGCGCGGTCAGTCGGGACGTCGTCCCGAGCTGGTGCGGTGATGTCGTCGCGGGTACCGGAAGTGTCGATCTTGGTCGTGGTCAGGCGGCGGCGGGGTGCACGTAGGACGACGGCGACGATCTCGCTCATCGTCAGGACCATCGCGGGCGCTAATGCTGCTATTGCTGCTGCGACGGCGGCGTTGAGGACTGTAGCGGTCAACACGGCGTGGTAGGCGTTGCCTGCGATGGACAGGATCGCCGAGACGGTCAGAACTGCCACGACGAGTCGCCGGCCTCGTTTGGTGGCGGCGTCAGTGTGCTGGGAGAGGGCGATCCGGATGACGGCGGCGGCGAGGATCGGTCCGTCGAGGGCGACGGGGATGACCCAGGCGTCGGCGGGGTGGATGCCGGCCATGACGGCGAGGTCGAGCAGGGTGGAGAAGGACAGTTTGAACGAGGCTGCGCCGACAATTATGGCGATGGCCAGGCCGGTGATCAGGGCGCCGGTCAGCACGCGCGGGTGGATGTCGAGAGTGTCCTCGCTGGTGGCGTCGAGGTCAGGGGTATTAGCGTGAGTCATGATCGCAGGTCCGTTCTGTGATCGACCGGCCCCGGCGGTGTGTCCGCACTGCCGGGGCCTTCGTGGCCGGATGGGGTACTTGGTTGCTCACAACCGGGCGCGGAGATCCTCGAACCACCGCGCCGCGGTATTGAGATCAGGCAAATCGATGTCGTATCGAAGACGTTCCAAGGCATCGACTTCGGTGTAGTCGAGGTCGGCGAGCTTTCGCATGTCTTGCAGAATGACGGCCACCGCGAGGAGTTCACCCATCGACCACGCGGGCCAGGGTTCACCCGACTCATTGCAGGTCCGGGCGAACTGGGCTTTGGCGAGCCAGTCTGTGGCGTAGCGATCCGCGGGGGTGGTCATCGGGGTCAACTCCTGGTCGTCGTGGCGCGGGGGGTGGGGA
>NZ_JABFAO010000004.1:655894-919927 GCF_017168235.1 Rhodococcus sp. KRD197 | reverse complement strand
CTTCTGGATCGAACGCAGCCCCGGCAACGTCTTTCGACTGTCGCGAATCCTGGGGTCGGTATCGGCGACCTCGGCGACCCAGGCTGCAGTGGTGGTCGCGATGCCGGATAGGTGGCACAGCAGGTTGAGCATGGTTCGCTCGGCGGTCAGAAGTCCCCGTGTCGGTGCGGTGACCGTGAGGATCGACTGACCCGGAGCCACTCGGGCGCCGTCGACCGCCCGGTCGACGATGTCGTAGTTGCCTGCCCCGATGACCTCGTCGAGCACGAGTAGTGCGATGTCGAGGCCGGCGACGGTGCCGGGCTCGCGCGCGACGACAGCGGCCGTGCAGGACGCGTCGGCGGGGACCGTTGCCGTGGTCGTCACATCGGATCCGTACCGGAGGTCCTCGTCGAGGGCTGTTGCGACCAGCGCGCGCACCTCGTCGACGTCCAACCCCTGCCGCCGGAGAGCGTCGTGCGCGCCCGAAGTGTTCGAGGTGATCTCACTGCTGGTCATGTCACTCCTGTCAGGGCGGCGGTGGATTCGAGAACCCCGTCGCGCAGACGCAGTCGAATGCTCCGCGCCGAGTTCTGGTCGAGGTTCGGAAAATCACGCCGGGTGTGCGCGCCGCGGCTTTCGCGCCGCTGTGTGGCAGCGAGGACAAGGGCCGATGCTGTGAGCGTCAGGGCTGCGTCCTCCCGGGCGCGATCGCTGGGCGGCGATTCGCACGCTAGTGAGGTCAGCGCCGATGCCGCGTTCTCCAGGCCCTCCGAATCCCGGACCACTCCGGCGCTATTGGTCATCAGTTGCTGCAGAGCGGCTCTGGGGACGCTGCGGGTGGGGCCCACGGCCGCATCCAATTCGGGGATGTCGAAGTCGGGGATGTCGAAGTCGGGGATACGGCGACCGCGCCGCTGCGCGGCGGCCACACCGGCACGCTCGCCTACGACAAGACCTTCGAGCAGGCTGTTCGAGGCCAACCGGTTCGCGCCGTGCAGACCGGTGCGCGCAACTTCCCCGGCTGCGAGAAGACCGGGAACGCTGGTGCGGCCCGAAACGTCGGTGACCACACCTCCGCAGGCGTAGTGCGCAGCCGGTGCCACGGGAACCAGGTCGTCGAGCGGGTCGATCCCGGCTGCGAGACACGATGCGGTGACCGTGGGAAACCGCGTGTGGAAGTTGCGAATCGCTCGCGCGTCGAGCCACACGTGTTCGGCGCCGGTCCGGTGCAGCTGCTCCGCGATCGCACGCGAGACGACATCGCGCGGAGCGAGGTCGGCGAGAGGGTGTATGCCCGTCATGAACCTCACCCCGTCCGTGTCGACGAGATGGGCACCTTCACCTCGAACAGCTTCGCTCACGAGGGGACGAATACCGGTGGCCCCGGCGGCGAACAGCACCGTGGGATGAAACTGGACGAATTCGAGATCGGCCACTTCTGCGCCGGCATGCAACGCCAGCGCGATGCCGTCTGCCGTGGCACCTTCCGGATTGGTACTGCAGGTGTACAGCTGGCCGGATCCGCCCGTGGCCAGCAGAACCGAGGGCGCATGGATGACGCCGTAGCCGTCGGCGGAGGCTACGAGCAGTCCGGCCACCTCGCCGTCGGCGAGGAGAACTCGAACGGCCGAGGTGTCGCGCAAAACAGGGGTGTCGCGAAGAACAGAGCCGTCGAGCGCGCGCTGTACCTCGGCTCCGGTCGCGTCGCCGCCTGCGTGCACGATTCGGTGCGCCGAGTGGCCACCCTCTCGTGTTCGCGCCCACGCACCGTCCGGTCCGCGGTCGAAGTAGGCCCCGAGCGTTTCGAGCGTGGCGACCGCACGCCGGCCGTCGGCGATGATCGATCGGGCGGCGGACTCGTCGCACAAACCACCGCCGGCCTCGCACGTGTCGGCGACGTGCGCGTCGACCGAATCCGCAGTCCGAGAATCACCGGGAACAGCGATGCCGCCCTGCGCGTAGCGGGTGGCCGTCCCGTCCGAGCCGCCCTTGGCGACCGTCACCACCCGCAGTCCGAGACGTGCGGCAGCCAACCTCGCGCTGAGCCCGGCGACGCCGGCCCCGACCACGACTAGGTCAGCGGACGCTTCCCACGAGACGGTCGTCCCGCGAGGTGTTCTCACTCCCCGCCGCCCGGATTTCCGATCTCGATCATGCGCTGCACCGACTTGCTCGCGACATGCGCGGTGTCGAGGTCGACGTGTACCTCGTCCTTGCCCTCGACGAGGCAGCGAAGCAGCGCGGCCGGAGTGATCATCTTCATGTAGCTGCACGACGCGCGATCGTTGACGGCTTGGAAGTCGACATCAGGCGCGGCGCGGCGCAGCTGATGCAGCATCCCGATCTCGGTGGCGACGAGCACCTGTTTGGCACCCGTGGTGCGGGCCGCTTCGAGCATGCCGCCGGTCGAGAGGATCTTGACCTTGTCCGCGGTGACGAACCCTTCGCCGGCGAGGTACAGAGCCGAGGTTGCGCAACCACATTCGGGGTGGACGTAGAGCTCGGCATCGGGGTGCGAGCGCGACTTCGCTGCAAGTTCGTCTCCGTTGATGCCGGCGTGCACATGGCATTCGCCGGCCCAGATGTGCAGGTTTTCCCGTCCGGTGACCCGTTTGACGTGGGCGCCGAGGAACTGGTCTGGCAGGAACAGGATCTCTCGGTTCGGGTCGATCGACTCGACCACCTCGACAGCGTTCGACGACGTGCAGCAGATGTCGGTGAGCGCCTTGATCTCGGCAGTGGTGTTGACGTACGAGACGACGACCGCGTGCGGGAAGTCGGCTTTCCACTCGCGCAATTGTTCGGCGGTGATGGAATCGGCCAGCGAACACCCGGCACGCTGATCGGGGATGAGTACCGTCTTCGACGGACTGAGGATCTTGGCCGTTTCGGCCATGAAGTGCACGCCACAGAAGATGATCTCGTCTTCCGGAACCTCGGCTGCGATGCGCGAGAGCGCGAGCGAGTCGCCGACGTGGTCGGCGACATCCTGAATGGCCGGCAGCTGATAATTGTGCGCGAGCAGTGTCGCGCCGCGCTTGCGCGCCAATCGTTTGATCTCTGCCGCCCACTCCTCGGTGGGCTCGACGCCGCTGTACCCGCCTGGACCGTCGACGATGTCGGCCGTCCCGGCCCACACCGACTCGGTCGACGCTGCTGCATCCCCTGGCAAGCCCCGGGGTTCGAGCTCGGTTGCACTGCTCGCCATGGCGGTTCTCCTTCGTCCATCATCCGGTCCGCTGATGCCGGATTTCGTTCTTGCAGGTTTTCGACTTACAATCGAAAACATGCGCAATCGTAGCACTGTGCACGAAGTCCTCATCGCGGTCTTCCAAGTTCGCAGCTTCGGCGCAGGTAGGGCACCTGAACTAGCGGTACTGCTCTGGCAGCGCGCGAAGGACCCGGAGAAGGGAACCTGGTCACTTCCCGGCGGCGTGCTCGAGGACGACGAGGACCTCTCGACGTCGGCGCATCGGCAGCTCGCAGTGAAGGTCGATGTCCGCGAGGTCGCCCACCTCGAGCAGCTATCCATTTTCAGCGATCCCAACCGCGTTCCCGGTGCCAGGCGCATCGCGTCGAACTTCCTCGGTCTCGTGCCCTTCTATGCGGATCCGACGCTGCCGCCGGACACGGCCTGGCACCCGGTTGCGTCACTTCCAGAAGCATCGTTCGATCACGGCACCGTTGTCTCGCACGCGCGAAATCGATTGATCGCCAAGCTGTCCTACACGAACATCGGATTCGCTCTGGCTCCCGTCGAGTTCGCGATGTCGACACTGCGCGAGATATATTCCGCAGCCCTCGGCTATCACGTCGACGCCACCAACCTCCAACGCGTGCTCGGCAGGCGCAAGGTGATCGAAACCACAGGCAGGACGTCACCCTCGGGCAAAGCTGGAGGTCGCCCGCCGGCGCTGTACCGGTTCGCCGAATCGTCGTTGCGGGTGACCGACGAGTTCGCGGCGCTGCGCCCTCCGAACCAAACGCTGCCGGACTAGGGCCGCTCGGCCTCGACGTACTCGGTGCCGTTCGCGGACGCGCTCTCCAACTCGTCGCACGGCACGTCTTCGTCCGGGGTGTACCGAAGATTGTCGTGCGGATTCATCGCCGCCAGCAGCACGACGACCAGCGAGGTGATCAACGGCTGCACGACAAGCACGAGCAGGGACCCGATCCCGGGAGCTACCGACACCACCGACCCGACCGCCGAGTCCTCGGGGCGGGGGTGGATCAGGCCGGCGATCCAAATTCCGATTGCGAGCATCGCCGCGGAACCGAGCGCAGCACCGACGAGCAAGCCCAGGTACAACATCGGTCCACGGGCTCGCGTCCATGCCCAGAATGCCACCGGCAGCACGATTCCCGCGACGAACGCACCACAGGCGAACAATGCAAGCGCGTCGAATCGATGCAAACTCTCGCCCGTCAGAGCGGCCCCCACACCGGGAGCGACTACGACGACCTGCTCCGGCGGCGCCAGGACGGACCACACCAGACCGCTCAGCGCGCCGACGAGCACTGACACCGCTATGGGCAAACCGGCCATCCGCCTTCGCTGCATGGTCGTCACCGCTCTCCGAATGCAGCCGAGTCGATCGCCCCATGACGCGAGCATGTCGACGACCACCCGTGCGGCAATACCTGAACCACCCTGCGGCGTCCGCAGTCCGCACAGAATCGAGGCGGTTCCAGCCCGAGCATCACCGCTCGGGGAAGCCTGTCGCCATCCCCGGGCTGCACGGGACGTCCCGTGTAGGGGTTGTAGCGCTCGTCGCTCGTCACGCAGTCCACCTTAGATGGTGGAATTGAGCGCTTTGATCGGCATCCGCAGGCTGTCGAGCAGGTCGAGATCAGCCTCCGCTGGACGTCCGAGTGTGGTGAGGTAGTTGCCGACGATCACCGCGTTGATGCCGCCGAGCATCCCCTGCCGGGCACCGAGGTCTCCCAGGGTGAGCTCGCGGCCACCCGCGAATCGCAGAATGGTGCGCGGGAGAGCAAGGCGGAACGCAGCAACGGCGCGGAGCGCCTCGGAAGCCGGGAGCACGTCGAGATCTCCGAACGGCGTGCCGGGCCTCGGGTTGAGGAAATTGAGCGGAACCTCGTGTGGTTGCACTTCGGCCAGGTCGGCGGCGAACTCGGCCCGTTGATCGAGCGACTCCCCCATGCCGAGGATTCCACCGCAGCAGACCTCCATGCCGGCATCGCGCACCATCGCAAGAGTGTCCCGCCGCTCCTCCCACGTGTGGGTGGTGACCACCTGCGGGAAATACGAGCGTGCGGTTTCGAGATTGTGGTTGTAGCGGTGTACGCCCATCCCGACGAGCCGGTCGACCTGCGCTTGGTCGAGCATTCCCAGCGAGCACGCAATGTCGATCTCGACCTCGCTGCGGATCGCCTCGATCCCAGCAGCGACGCGGTCGAGCAAGCGGTCGTCGGGCGCTCGTACCGCAGCGACAATGCAGAACTCCGTCGCGCCGGATTTTGCGGTCTGCTTCGCTGCTTCGACGAGGCTCGGTATGTCCAGTCGAACCGCGCGCACAGGCGACTCGAACAACCCGGACTGCGAGCAGAAATGGCAGTCCTCAGGGCAACCGCCGGTCTGCAGACTGACGATACCCTCGACCTCGATTTCGGGGCCACACCACGCCATTCGGACCTCGTGAGCGAGAGCGAGCAGCTCCTCCAGTCGCTCGTCGGGTACGTCGAGCGCGCTCCTGACCTGCGCCCGGTCCAGCCCCACCCCGTCGGTCAGCACCTGCTCGCGCGCGATGTCGAGGATGTCGTTTCGGTCTGCTACTCGGCTCACGGACACTCCTGGTTCGGCAATACGCCATCGATAGTTGAACACCGCATAATTGAACACCGTTCAAGTTGAACGGCGTTCAGGCTATGCTGGGCATCGGACGGTGTCAAAAGCCGATCACGACAGGGAGTGTGGAGTGCAACTGCGCAGAGCCGACGTCCTCGACGGCGCGATCGCGATACTCGACGAGTACGGTCTGGGCGATCTCACGATGCGTCGACTGGCCACGTCGCTGCACGTGGGCCCCGGCGCCCTGTACTGGCACTTCAAGGACAAGCAATCCTTGCTGGGCGCGATCGCAGACGCGCTGCTCGCCGATGTCGACGCGCCACCCTCGGGTGAGACATGGGACGAGCGGCTGCGCGATCTCGCGCACCGCCTCAGAAATGCACTGCTCTCACGCCGAGACGGCGCAGAACTGGTCGCGGCCACCTACGCATCACGGCTGGTGACCAACAACATTCGCGAGCGCCTCGCCGCAGTGTGCATTCGCGCGGGCCTCACCCGTCGCGACGCCGAGCCGACCGCCGACACCCTGCTCTACTACATCCTCGGCCAGACCGTCGACGAGCAGGCGCGGATGCAGATGGACTCCGCGGGGGCACTCTCCGAACACGCTTCGCCCCTGTTCGAGACTCCCGATGCGACAACACGATTCAACTTCGGTCTCGGTTTGTTCATCGACGGCGTCCGCCACAAACTCGGCGAGAACGCCCGTATCTAACTGCCGCCGAAAATCGGTCCGAGACCGGCGCTGTTGGCAGTATTGCCCGCAAATGGATTGTCGTGCACCATGTACGTCCACGTCGATGTCGGACGCTGCAGACCTGCCTCGTCGAGGTCGATTCCCTCGGCGGTGATCTCCGCGGATTCGAACGTCGCGCAGGCCTGTTCCATCGCCTTGTTCGACAACTCCCCGAACGCCTCCACGGCAATGCGGTGATACTCGTCGAGCGGGTTCTCGCGTCCCAACGCACGCAGGTGGATGCTCTCCCGCACATCGGCCAGGTGAGCAAGGTACTCCGACCACGATCTATCGAGATGGAACAGCACGATTCGGCGCGCCGCCGTCACGAGCACATCCTCCGAGATCGACTCGCGCAACGTCGCCGCGCGGGCAGGGACAGCGGCGGACAACACATCGAGAGCCTCGTTCGAGGCCAGAAACGTCGCCCGTCGTGCGTCGAGGATGCTGCGGTGTTGCGCCGTCAGCTGGTTGTAACGCCACGTCCGCGAGTGCACCTCGAGCATCGTCCCCTCGGCGATGCGTTGGGCATGGTCCATTCTCGACGCCACCCCCGGCGCCGTGATCAGACCCGAATCATCGTGTTGCCCAGGCTTGTCCTTCGGACCCAGATTCGCTGTCACGACCTCGTCCTCCCAGCTCGAGAAGAACACCGACCGCCCGGGGTCACCCTGCCGACCAGCGCGACCCCGCAGCTGATTGTCGAGTCGTTCGGTGGTGTGACGACCCGTCCCCACCACGAGGAGACCACCCAGCTCGGCCACCTCATCGCGTGCCGCGACGTCGCCGGAGGGGCCGCCGAGCTTGATGTCGGTACCTCGGCCGGCGATCTGGGTGGAGACCGTCACCGCGCCTCGAACGCCCGCTCGGGCAATCACATCCGCTTCCTCGGCGTCGTTCTTGGCGTTGAGAACCACCGCGGGCACACCTGCCGCCGCGAGCAACGCATTCACCTCCTCCGACTCGGCCACATCGTGGGTGCCGATCAGAATCGGCTGCCCGCTCTCGTGGATTTCCTTCACATGAGCCACCATGGCGGCGTTGCGGTGGGCCGCGGTGTCGTAGACGCGATCGGGCTCGTCGAGGCGAACGTTGGGTCGGTGCGGCGGAACGACGGACACACCGAGCCCGTAGAACTTCTTGAGTTGCTCACCGGCCGCCAGGGCCGTGCCGGTCATGCCACACACGGTTGCGTACCGGCCGATCAGTGCCTGGACAGTGATGGTGTCGAGGATTTCACCGGTCTCGGTGGGTTTGAGGCCCTCTTTGGTCTCCACTGCCGCCTGCAATCCGTCGGGCCACCGTTGTAGTTCGGCGACGCGACCGCGCGAGGCATTGATCAACTGGACCCGTCCATCACGGACGATGTAGTGCACGTCTCGCCTGACGAGCACCTGAGCGTGCAGGGCGACGTTGACGGACACGAGCGTCGATCCCACGTGCTCCTCGGAGTACAGGTCGATTCCGCCGAACTCCTTCTCCACTCGCTCTGCACCAGAGTCGGTGAGGAAGACGTTCCGGCCGTCGGTATCGGTGTCGAAATCCGTTCCGGCTTCCAGGAGGCGAACTGTCTCGATGACCTTCGCCGCCGGCACCTCGGTCGAGACCGAGCCCGCCAGCACCAGCGGCACCAGAGCCTCGTCGACCAGCACCGAATCTGCTTCATCGATCAATGCCACGTCGGGTGTCGCCGTCACCAGGTCTTCGGCGTCGTCCACGAGATGGTCGCGAAGCACATCGAAACCGACTTCGTTGACCGAGGCGTACGTGACATCGCTGCCGTATGCCGCCCGACGCTCGTCGAGCGTCGAGGATTCGGACACCGAGCCGACCCGAATGCCGAGAAGGCCGAACATCGGGCCCATCCATTCAGCATCTCGACGAGCAAGAAAATCGTTGATCGACACCACGTGCACGGAGCGGCCAGACAGGACGTATCCGACGGCGGCCATGGCTCCGGCCAGTGTCTTGCCCTCGCCGGTCGCCATCTCGACGACATCGCCTTCGAGCATGCGAAGCGCGGCAAGGAGCTGCACATCGAACGGGGTCATGCCGAGCGAACGGCTCGATGCCTCACGAACGAGTGCCAGGTATCGCGGGACATCGAGTTCGCTGCCGGTGTGGACGCGCAGCTCGTTGGCCGCGGTGGCGATGTCCGTATCGGACAACGCGCTCGCCCAGGCCGAATGCGCAGCCGCCCGGTCCACCTGAGTACGCGAACGCGCCTGACGCTTCTGCGCCGAGCGCCCGAGCACCTTCCAGAACCGATCAGAACCGAATGCCATTCACCAATCCCTACATGCGAAGCCACCGCGATGCTCGCGCATCGTCTCTACCAGCCTACTGACGGCGCCGCTGCAGTCCTCCAGGCCGAGGGTTACGGTCGACATCGAGCGCTGTTCGAGTCCATCGCTGTTCGAGTCCATGGAGTACGCAGCGAGTTCCGACGAAGGAGTACATCAAGTGAGCACTACCACCGAGACCGCCATCCTCGCCGGAGGTTGCTTCTGGGGCGCCCAGGAGCTGATCAGGCATCAGCCGGGCGTGCTGTCCACTCGCGTCGGATACTCCGGGGGTGACGTCCCCAACGCGACGTACCGCAACCACGGCACGCACGCGGAAGCAGTCGAAATCGTCTTCGACTCATCTGTGATCTCGTACCGGGACCTGTTGGAGTTCTTCTTCCAGATACACGACCCGTCGACGAAGAACCGTCAGGGGAACGACGTGGGAGTGAGCTACCGCTCGGCGATCTACTTCACCACCGACGAACAGAAGCGAGTGGCGCTGGACACCATCGCCGACGTCGACGCGTCAGGATTGTGGCCCGGAAAAGTCGTCACCGAGGTGACCGCAGCAGGCCCGTTCTGGGAGGCCGAGCCCGAACACCAGGACTACTTGCAGAACTACCCGAGTGGCTACACCTGCCACTTCGTTCGCCCGGGCTGGAAGTTGCCTCGCCGCGAAGTAGCAGGCAGCTAGCCCGTCGGCTGCTTCTTCGGGCCGGTGCGCGCGGCGTGTTCGATCGCACACCGGCCACCGGTGGTCTGCGATTGTTCTCCGAGGTGAACGCAAAGTATCGTTCGCGCCAACAGGACATCACCCCGATAATCGCCGACCCCCGGAGCCTCAGCCCCCCTTATGCACGCCCAGTACTTACCAGCAGGCGTCGCGGAGACAGATGCTCACGCCGTTGCACCGACGAAGCCGCGTCCGGCGTTGCGGGAGGATCTCAACGGTCTCCGCGGCGTCGCAATTGCGCTCGTGGTGGTATTTCACGTCTGGATGGGTCGGGTCTCCGGCGGCGTCGATGTGTTTCTCACCCTCACCGGTTTCTTCTTCACGGCGTCACTGATTCGCGCGGCCGCATCCGGTGGGTCGTTGAATCCGTTCACTCGGCTCGGACGCGTGCTGCGCCGCCTCGGACCGCCGCTGGTGATCGTGTTGCTCGGCGTCGCGATCGCCACTGTCGTCCTGCTTCCGCAGACGCGGTGGGTCGATATCGGCAACCAATTGATCTCGGGTGTCTTCTTCTTCGTGAACTGGGAGTTGGCGTCGACGTCACAGGACTACCTGGCAGCCGATCCCGATGTCAGCCCTCTCCAGCACCTGTGGTCGGTCGCTGTTCAGTTCCAGTTCTATCTGGCGGCGACCCTCCTCGTATTCGGTCTGGCCTGGGTTCTCCGTCGCTCACGAGGCGGACACAGATTCAGTCCCCACCCGCGAATCTTCTTCGTGATCTTCATGGGCATCGCAGTGGTGTCGTTCGTCTACGCCGCCGACGGCACGGCGCGCCTGCAGTCCTGGAATTACTACGACACCGGTGCGCGCCTCTGGGAGATCCTGCTGGGCGCAGCAGTCGCGGCTCTGTTCGCGTGGCGGCCGCCCAACTCCGGCGCCTGGGCCGACCTGTCTTGGTCGAACCGAGCGTCCAGAACAGTCCTCGCTTCCGCTGGCCTGATCGCGATCCTCGCCTGCGGCTTCGTGGTGAGCGGGGTCGAGGAGTTCCCGGGCCCGTGGGCGCTGCTCCCGGTCCTGGCGACGATCGCGCTGGTGATCGCCGGGCCGAACACGGCGGTGGCGCACCTGCTCAGCACCCGGTTCAGCCTGTGGCTCGGGTCGATCGCGTTTCCGCTGTACCTGTGGCACTGGCCGATACTGATCTTCACGCTCGCCTACACCGGTGCACCGACGGCAGACTTCGCCACCGGCGCACTTGTCATCGCCGCGTCGGTCCTTCTCGCCATGGGCACGGTTCGGCTGTTGGAAAAGCCGGTGCAGGCCTCCCCCCGATCGTTCCACGCCACAACCATCGCAGCCGTTTCGGCAGTACTCGCCGCTGTGCTGGTAGTCGGTGCCATCAGCTGGGATCACTTCATCCGGCAGTCGGTGGCCGACCTCCAGGCCACCTCCACCTTGGATCCCGCGCTCTACCCGGGGGCACTCGCACTGACCAAGGGCAACGTGCCCGACGACGCCGAGGTGGTCCCCGAGCTGTTCTCCGCTCCGGAGGATCTCCCGCAGAGCACGATCGACGGGTGCATCGCCGACTTCGAGACGACCGACGTGTTGAGCTGCGAATACGGCGATACCCTCGCCTCTCGAACCGTGGCCCTCGCAGGCGGCTCGCACGCCGAACACTGGCTGACCGCAGTGGACCTGCTCGGGCGCGAACAAGGGTTCCGCGTTGTCACGTTCCTGAAGATGGGGTGCCCCCTCACCGCAGGACACATGGTGCTCCTCGGCGACAACGAATACCCGGGGTGTGTCGAGTGGTCACGAGCGGCGCTCGATCGCATGGGGGAACTCCGACCGGACTACGTGTTCACCACGTCGAGCCGCCCGAGAGAGCAAGGCCCCGGTGACTACACCCCAGATTGGTACATCGACGTCTGGAACGAACTGGCGTCCTACGGCATCGAAGTCCTCGGGGTACGCGACAACGCATGGCTCGCCCGTGAGGACGTCGCATATCGGGCTATCGACTGCCTCGCCGACGGTGGTGACGCGACATCCTGTGGGATGCGCCGAAGCGATGCGTTGGATGCGGTCAACCCGACCCTCGCCGCATCCTTCCGTCAGCCGGCCGTCCTGCCACTCGACCTCACGAACGCACTCTGCGACACAGCAGTCTGCCGCGTCATCGAGGGCAACGTGCTGATCTACCGCGACGAACACCACCTGACCGCCACATACATGCGCACGATGGCGCCCGAGCTGGGTAGGCAGATAGCTGCCGCGACCGGCTGGTGGTAAGCCGGGTACCGGCGGCCACAGTAAAGTTGCACTCATGTCACAGGACGCACCCACCGAATCACCCGCCGTCGAAGTCTGGCCGGGAAGCGCATATCCGCTGGGCGCGACCTACGACGGGGCCGGTACCAACTTCGCGCTGTTCTCCGAGGTCGCGGAGGCGGTCGACCTCTGCTTGATAGCCGATGACGGAACCGAAACCCGCATCCGTTTCGAAGAGTCCGACGGCTACGTCTGGCACGCTTACCTGCCATCGGTGATCCCCGGCCAGAAGTACGGCTACCGGGTACACGGACCGTGGGACCCGTCGCACGGTCACCGATGCGATCCGAGCAAGTTGCTCCTCGACCCGTACGGCAAAGCGTTCGAGGGTGCGTTCGACGGAGACCGCTCGCTGTTCTCGTATTCGCTCGACATGCCGGAACCTTCGGCGCCGGATCCGCAGGGTGAGGCAGCTGACGCAGACAAGCCATTCGAGGATGCCACCGACCTGACAGATTCGGACAAGAAGATCCTCGAGTCCGATCCCGTCGCCCACGACGAGACCCCCAGCGATGAGTTTCCGCAGCACGATTCACTCGGTCACACGATGACCACGGTGGTCATCAACCCGTTCTTCGACTGGCAGGCCGATCGCGCGCCGAGGCGTCCGTACCACGAGACGGTCATCTACGAGGCGCACGTCAAAGGCATGACCATCGCACACCCCGACGTGCCGGAGTCGCTGCGGGGCACGTACGCAGGCCTGGCGCACCCGGTGATCATCGATCACCTGCAAAATCTGGGCATCACGGCGATCGAACTGATGCCGGTACATCAATTCATGCAGGATCAGACTCTGCTCGACCAAGGACTCCGCAACTACTGGGGCTACAACACGTTCGGGTTCCTCGCCCCGCACGCGGACTACTCCTCCAATCCCACGGCAGGTGCTGCGGTCACCGAGTTCAAGGCGATGGTGCGGGAGTTCCACGCAGCCGGGATCGAGGTGATCCTCGACGTCGTCTACAACCACACCGCCGAGGGCAATCACATGGGCCCGACCATCAGCTTCCGGGGCATCGACAACGCTGCCTACTACCGCCTCGTCGACGGCGACCTCGCGCACTACATGGACTACACCGGCACCGGTAACAGCCTCAACGCCCGACACCCGCACACGCTGCAATTGATCATGGACTCGCTTCGGTATTGGGTGACCGAGATGCACGTGGACGGATTCCGCTTCGATCTCGCGTCCACCCTGGCTCGCGAACTGCACGACGTGGACCGCCTCAGCGCGTTCTTCGATCTGGTGCAACAGGACCCGATCGTCAGCCAGGTCAAACTCATCGCCGAGCCGTGGGACATCGGCGAGGGTGGCTACCAGGTCGGCAACTTCCCAGGACTGTGGACCGAATGGAACGGTAAGTACCGCGACACGGTCCGCGATTACTGGCGCGGCGAGCCGGCCACCCTCGGGGAGTTCGCATCCAGACTCACCGGGTCCTCCGACCTCTACGAGGCCACCGGCAGACGTCCCGGCGCCAGCATCAACTTCGTCATCGCGCACGACGGCTTCACTCTGAACGATCTGGTCTCGTACAACGACAAACACAACGAGGCGAACGGCGAGGACAACAACGACGGCGAGAGCCACAACCGATCGTGGAACTGCGGGGTCGAGGGCCCCACCGACGACCCGGAGATTCTGGACCTGCGCGCCCGCCAGATTCGCAACATCATGGCCACGTTGCTGCTGAGCCAGGGCACCCCGATGATCGCGCACGGGGACGAGATGGGGCGCACCCAACAGGGCAACAACAATGTCTACTGCCAGGACTCCGAACTGGCCTGGATGGACTGGTCGCTCGCCAAGACCAACTCGGACTTGATCGAGTTCACCAGGGCGGCCATCGCCCTGCGTAATCAACATCCGGTGTTTCGTCGCCGTCGTTTCTTCGAAGGCCTACCGATTCGAAGCGGCGAACAGACACGAGACATCGCGTGGTTGACGCCTGCGGGTGAGGAGATGACTCCTGAGGACTGGGACAGTGGATTCGGCAAGGGCTTGACCGTGTTCCTCAACGGCGAGGGCATTCCGGAGCCCAATCAGCGTGGCGAGAAGGTACTCGACGATTCGTTCCTGTTGTGTTTCAACGCGCATCACGAGACCATCGAGTTCCAGACACCCGACGGTGAATACGCCAAGGAGTGGACTGTTGCGCTCGACACAGCCGCGCGAACGGGAGCGAGTGAGAATGTCATCGAAGCGGGTACACCGGTGAAGGTGGCGGCTCGGTCACTGCTCGTTCTACGAAAGACGGACTGACATATGCCGATCCCCTCCAGCACATATCGACTTCAACTGCGTGGGGACGGCTTCACGCTCGACGATGCTCGCGGAATCGTCGACTACCTCGACGACCTCGGTGTCACCCACGCTTATCTGTCTCCGATACTGACGGCGACCGAAGGGTCGACACACGGGTACGACGTGGTGGACCCGACGACGGTCTCCGCTGCACTGGGTGGGCGTGGGGCTCTGATCGAGCTTGTCGCCGAGCTGCATGCGCGCGGCATGGGCGTGATCGTCGACATCGTTCCCAATCATGTCGGTGTCGACAATCCGCGTCAGAACGCATGGTGGTGGGATGTCCTGGGCAAGGGGCAGGCGTCGGAGTACGCCACCTTCTTCGATATCGACTGGTCGCCGGAGAACGGCACCGACGGCAAGATCGCCCTGCCCGTTCTCGGCTCCGACGAGGACGCCTCGGAACTGTTCATCGATCGAAGCGGCGACGAGGTCCTGCTCGCCTACTACGAGCACCGCTTCCCCATCGCAGCCGGAACCGACTCGGCCGCCGACGGCACAGCTGTCGACGATGCGCGCGCCGTTCACGACCGCCAGGCCTACCGATTGGTGAGCTGGAAGGCAGGACTCGTCGGATATCGCCGCTTCTTCTCGGTGAACGGTCTCGCCGGTCTGCGGCAGGAGGACTTCGACGTGTTCGCCGCCTCGCACAAGCAGGTCGCGAGTTGGATGACCGAGGGGCTGGTAGACGGTCTGCGGGTGGATCACCCGGACGGTCTCGCCGACCCCGGCGCGTATCTCACCGAACTGCGTGAGCTCATCGGCGATGATCGCTGGCTCGTGATCGAGAAGATCCTCGCGCGCGGCGAACCACTCGACGAGTCGCTTCCGGTGGACGGCACGACGGGATACGACGCCCTCGCCGATCTCGGTGGAGTGTTCGTCGACCCTTCGGGTGCGTCCGCACTCGGGGACCTGTCTCTCGCGCAGACAGGTACTCGCAGCGACGGCGAATGGTTGCACGCGAGCGAACAGGCACTCAAGGAATCGGTCGCAAGCGGGGATCTCGCACCGGAGGTGCGCAGACTCGCCCGAGCGGTTCGAACCGAAACCGGCACCGATGTATCTGCCGACGTCGTCACCCGCGCGATCGTCGCTGTGCTCGCGCGTATGCCGTACTACCGCGCGGACTACTCACCGCTCGCCGGGACCACCGCACGAGTGCTCGGCGCGGTTGCAGGTGCGGAACCCGCGCTGGAGCCAGGATTGGACGCACTCGCCGCGGCCTTGATCGCGGATCGCGAGTCGGCAGTTCGGTTCGAGCAGGTCTGCGGCGCGGTGACAGCCAAGAGCGTCGAAGACTGCCTGTTCTATCGGGCGACCCGATTGATCTCGCTTCAAGAAGTCGGCGGCGACCCAGCACAATTCGGTTCCACTCCCGCCCAGTTCCACCTTGCGAACGCCGACCGCGCGGTGCGTTGGCCGGCCGCGATGACCACCTTGTCCACGCACGACACAAAGCGAGGCGAGGACGTCAGGGCACGAATCGGCGTGCTGTCGCAGACTCCCGATCTCTGGGCACGGTGCATCGCAGACTGGCACGCAATCGTCCCCGGACCTGACGGCTCCACCGCTCTGTTCCTGTGGCAGAACTTGTTCGGCGTATGGCCCGCCGACGGCAGGATCGACGACGAGCTGCGCGAGCGTGTCCATGCTTACGCGGAGAAGGCAATTCGTGAGGCCGGCCTCGATACCGGTTGGATCGAGGTGAACGAGGCTTTCGAGAACGCGGTGCACGAGTGGCTGGATTCGGTAATGGCAGGTCCGGTGGCGGATTCGATGACAGCACTGGTCTCGCGTCTCGATCCGCACGGCCGTAGCGACGCGCTGGGGCAGAAGCTCCTGCACCTCGTCGGCCCCGGAGTACCCGATGTGTATCAGGGCACCGAGCTCTGGGAGGACTCACTGGTCGACCCGGACAACCGTAGGCCGGTGGACTATTCGGTTCGGCGCGAACTCCTGGCCGCTACGGCTACACCGACTCTCGATCACACCGGCGCCGCCAAGTTCTGGGTCGTCAGAGCAGCCCTTCGCCTTCGGCGTGACCGGCCCGACAGTTTTGTCGGCGGCACCTACGCATCCGTGTGCGCGACAGGCGACGCCTCGTCCCACCTGATCGGCTTCGCTCGTGGACCCGTACTCGGCGCGCCCGATGTCATCGCCCTGGCGACGCGGCATTCGCTGAAACTCGAGTCCGAGGGTTGGGGTTCGACGACAGTGGTATTACCCGATGGGCAGTGGACAGACCGGCTCACCGGCACCACCTACGTAGGCGAGGCCGCAGCCGCCGATTTGTTCGCTGCATTGCCGGTGGCGCTGCTGGTGCGTCAGACACCGACCGTAGAGATCCCGGAGAGTTCAGGAGAGAACGACGCATGACCCACCGCTTCGAGGTATGGGCGCCGAGGCCGAACACCGTCAGTCTGCATCTGGACGGAGAACTGCATCCGATGCACCAGGGCACCGACGGCTGGTGGTACGTCGACGTCGATGCGGCGCCCGACAGCAGGTACGGTTTCGTCCTGGACGAGGACGACACCGTCCTGCCGGACCCCAGGTCGCCTCGACAACCCGAGGGTGTGCACGAGCGGTCTCAGGTACATCGTCTCGACGAGGGAGCTTGGACCGATTCCGCGTGGACGGGGCGACAGCTACCCGGTGGCGTCATCTACGAGTTGCACATCGGAACCTTCACTCCTGAAGGTACTTTCGACGCCGCGGTGGACAAACTCGACTACCTCGTCGATCTCGGTGTCACCTTCGTCGAAATCATGCCGGTCAACGGGTTCAATGGAACCCACAACTGGGGATACGACGGCGTCCTCTGGTACACCGTCCACGAGGCCTACGGCGGCCCCGACGGGTTGCAGCGCCTCGTCGACGCGTGCCACCGCCGCGGACTCGGTGTCGTACTGGACGTGGTCTACAACCACCTGGGACCGTCCGGCAACTATCTGGACCGCTTCGGCCCGTACATGGCCCAGGGAGCGAACAGCTGGGGTCAGGCGATCAACTACTGCGAGGCCGATTCCGGCGCGGTACGGCGTTACGCGATCGAGAATGCTCTGCGCTGGTTTTCCGAGTTCCATATCGATGCCCTGCGTCTGGACGCCGTCCACGCCATCGTCGACCACACCGCGACGCACCTTCTCGAAGAGCTGGCCATCGACACCCGCAGACTCGCAGCACATCTGGGGCGGCCACTGACCTTGATCGCGGAGAGCGATCTGAACGATCCGACCCTCGTCACCGCCCGGTCCGGAGGCGGTCTCGGGCTCGACGCCCAATGGGACGACGACATCCACCACGCGATTCACGCCGCGGTCTCCGGTGAACGGCAGGGGTACTACGGCGATTTCGGATCCCTCCAAGCCTTGGCGAACACGCTGCGCCAGGGTTTCTTCCACGCAGGCACCTACTCGTCGTTCCGGGGTCGTACACACGGTCGGCCGGTGGACACACGGCGCATTCCGGCAAGCTCGTTCGTCACGTACACCACCACGCACGATCAGGTCGGCAATCGCGCGATCGGCGACAGGCCGGGTTTCTACCTATCCCCCGGGCAACTCGCTGTCAAAGCTGCACTGGTTCTGGCCTCTCCGTACACGCCCATGCTGTTCATGGGCGAGGAGTGGGGGGCGTCCACGCCGTTCCAGTTCTTCACCAGTCACCCCGAACCCGCACTCGGCAAGGCCACTGCCGAGGGCAGAAAGGCGGAGTTCGCCGAGCACGGCTGGGACAGCGCGGACATCCCCGATCCGCAGGATCCGGACACCTTCGCTCGATCCAAGCTCGACTGGTCCGAGCTTTCCGCAGGCGACCACGCACGACTGCTGGATACCTACCGGGGCTTGCTGACGTTGCGGCGTCGCTTCGCCGAGATCACCAACCCCTGGCTCGAGAATCTCACAGTCGACTACGACGAGGACGAGCGGTGGATCGTTCTGCACCGTGGTTCACTGCGAGTGGTGTGCAACCTGTCGGAGAACGAGGTCACCGTTCCGGTCGGCGGCACGTCGCTGTTGGCGTGGACCGATCCGATCTCCGACGAAACCGGTTCGGCGACAAAGATTCCGGGTCACTCGTTCGCGGTTCTCGCTGACCCTCGCGCCTGATCGTCAGCGACGGGGCCGCAGACGCACCAGAACGCCGATTGCCGTGGCTGCCATCACGACTGCTGTCGCGATCGCAGCCACGTGCATACCGGTGACGAAGGCATCGTGAGCCGAGGCCGTCAGTGCTGCACCGATATCGGCCGGGAGATCCTCGGCGACAGCGCCTGCGCCGCCTAGTGTTTCCCGAGCCGCGGCAGCCGATTCGCTGCTCAGACTGCCGACGTCCAGACCCCGTCGGAAGAACGACATAACGACGGTGCCCAGGATCGCTACACCGAGTGCGATGCCGAGTTCGTAGGCAGTCTCGGACACTGCGGACGCCGCCCCTGCTCGTTCGGGTTCGACCGCCCCGACGACGAGGTCGGAGGTCAGTGTCAGCGCAACACCCGCCCCGGCGCCGACGAGCACGAACCCGAAGATGAACAGTGCCGGACCGCTGTCGACGCGCAGTCCGTAGAGCGAGGCGGCACCGATCGCGGCAAACGCGAGTCCCCCGGCCAGCAGCGTCGCCGGTGCCACGATCCGCACCATGTATGCCGCCAGCAGCGAGGCGACGATGCTTGCAGCAGTGCCTGGCAGCAACAACAGTCCGGCCTGCAGCGGACTGTTGCCGAGAACGAGTTGCAGATACTGCGCGCCGAAGAACAGCACGCCGGCCAAGGCGAAGACCGACAGGAAGTTCGTGAACACCGCGGTCGAGAAGGCGGGGTTGGCGAACAGGCGCAGGTCGATCATCGGGTCGGCGAGCCGTCGCTGCCTGCGCACGAAGATCACACCGGAGACAATTCCGACCACCGCGGCGAGAATGGTTGCTGGTTCCATGCCATGCGCCACGGTCTCTTTGACGGCGTAGACGAGCGGCACGAGCGCAAGCATCGACAGTGCTGAGCTGATGAGATCGAACTTTCCGGGAAACGGGTCCTTCGATTCCGGTATGACCAGCGGGCCGAAGCCGATGAGCGCGATCATCACCGGAATATTGATCAGGAAGACCGATCCCCACCAGAAGTGTTCGAGCAACCAACCTCCGACGAGGGGGCCGCCGGCCGCGCCGCCGCCGGCCATGGCTCCCCAGATTCCGATGGCCATGACGCGCTGCCGAGGATCGGAGAACATGGTGCGGATCAGGCCGAGGGTTGCCGGCATCAGCGTGGCACCCGATACGCCCTGCAGTACGCGGGCTCCGATCAGCATCTCCGGGCTCGTCGAGAACGCCGCGACCACCGATGCGATGCCGAAGCCCGCAGCACCGATGAGTAGAAGCTTGCGCCTTCCGACTCGGTCGCCCAATGTGCCCATCGTGATGAGCAGTCCGGCCAACACGAACGAGTAGACGTCGATGATCCAGAGCAGCTGATTGCTGGTGGGTGCGAGATCAGCACTGATGAAGGGCAGCGCCAGATCCAGAACGGTGCCGTCGACCGCGACGAGGAGCACCGCGAACGCCAGGACGACAAGGCCGAGCCACTCCCTGGGCGTCGCCTGCTGGGGTGCCTCCGGTTGCATGCTGGGCATGCGCAACTCACTCACTGACTTCTCCTCGAATCATCCGGCGACTGACCGTCCAGCCGGTACAGTGCCAAGCTAGCAGTAAACCGTCCAGCCGGTAAAGTCGATTGGGTACAGTGGGCGGCATGTCATCGGACACACGCGATCGGATACTCGACGCCCTGGAGGAAATGCTCCTCGATCACGGTCTGAGCAAAGTGACGCTGGAATCTGTCGCGGCAAACGCCGGGGTGTCCAAGGGAGGACTGCTCTACCACTTCAGCACCAAGGACGCGATGATCGCCGCGATGGTTCGACGGCTCGGCGAGCGATCCGATCAACAGCGCGCACAGGCCGCAGAGGGCGGCACAACCGTCGCCCAGTGGTACCTGCAACCACCGGGGTCGATCTCGGACAAGGAGACGGCCCTCTTCCGCTCGACACTCGCCGTGCTGCGCAGCGTCGACGGAAACCCCGGCGAGATCCACCGCGCGGTCACCGAGGTGATGCGGTTGTGGGACGAGGGTCTCCGGTCGGAGATACCGGACCCGGTCTCAGCCGAGATCGTTCGACTCGTGGGCGACGGTATCTATCTCGGGGCCCTGCTCGACCTACCGCCCGTGGACCGGGACCTGCATCGACGCGTCGTCGAGCGCCTACTCGGACCGGATCAGGTCAGATAGCGATAGGCGGGCGAACCCGGTTCGAGTTGTTCCACCCGTAGACGAGAGGTCCGCATGCGCTCGAGCAGCGCACTGAGGCCCGTCGCGACTCCCAACTGGATTCCCACCAGCGCAGCGCCGGTCTCGCGATTGTTGCGCTTGACGTACTCGAACAACGTGATGTCGTCCTCCGGGCCCAGCACCTCGTCGAGGAACCGACGGAGCGCACCCGGTTCCTGCGGAAAATCCACCAGGAAGTAGTGCTTGAGTCCGAGGTGGACCAGTGACCGTTCGAGGATTTCCCCGTATCGCGACACGTCGTTGTTGCCACCGGAGATCAGACACACCACGGTGCTGCCCGGCGCCACCGAGATATGCGTCAGCGCGGCCACACTCAACGCACCGGCCGGCTCGGCGATGACACCCTCGTTCTGATACAACTCGAGCATTGCTGTGCAGATGGCACCTTCGTCGACCTGTGTCATCAGAAACGGCCCGGAGTCTGCTGTTCTCCCCGGGAATGTCGGCACCGCCACCAGTGGCAGTGACGCGTGCGTGACCACCTCCGCACCCAGCGAACGCAAGGCCTCGAACGGGACGTCTCCGATGCGGCGAACAGCGGCGCCGTCGACGAACGGGTCGATATCGGTCAGCGTCACCGGTCCCCCGGCGACCAGCGCAGCCGTCATCGATGCCGCTCCCGACGGCTCGACACCGACCAGGGCGGTCGACGGCGACCTCTCGCGCAGGTAGGTGGAGATGCCGGCGATGCATCCGCCGCCGCCCACAGGCATGACGACCGTGTCCGGCGGCGACCCCAATTGCTCGATTATCTCCGCAGCAATGGTCCCTTGACCGGCCACAGTGCGACGATCGTCGAACGGCGGAACCATGGTGGCACCGGTTCGTTCCGCATCGTCCGCGGCAGCAGCCGCAGCCGCGTCGAAGGTGTCCCCCGTCAAGATCAGCTCGACGTAATCGCCGCCGTGCACAAGTATGCGGTCACGTTTCTGCTTGGGCGTGTTCGCGGGCACATAGATGCGGCCGCGCACCTTCATGGATCGACACGCGAAGGCGACGCCCTGCGCATGGTTGCCTGCACTGGCGGTCACCACTCCGACTGCCAACTCCTTGGGAGTCAGCTGCGACATCAGGTTGTATGCGCCCCGGATCTTGTACGAGCGCACGATCTGCAGATCTTCACGCTTGAGGTAGACGTGCGCGCCTGTGACGGCAGACAAGCGCTCGCAGTACTGGAGAGGTGTTGCTGCCACGACATCGGAAATTCGACGGGCAGCCGCGTCGATGTCGTCCGCGGTGACCGCGAACGAACGAGTGCTGTCGACGACATCAGAGGGTGCGACATCAGGGGTATTGACCACGCGTCCATGCTGCCACCAGTGACCATGGACAACCGACTCGGGACTATCCCCGAGGCTCGAACTGCGACGGCAGCGGTACGTTCCGCAAGTTCGACTTCGCCATCTGCACGGCCTCGCCGACGCCTCCGTTCATCACCGTTCGCGACATCGCCAGCGCGAATCCCTTGATCTGCCCGCCGGTGATGTTGGGCGGCAACGACAGTGCGTTGGGATCGGTCACGATGTCGACCAGCGCTGGCCCGTCGTGTTCTAGTGCCGAACGAATTCCCGAATCGAGATCCGACGGATCCTCGATCCGCACCGAGAACATGCCCAGCGCCGACGCCACGGCGGCATAGTCGGTGGCGGGAACGTCGACGCCGAAGTCGGGCAATCCTTCGACGAGCATCTCGAGTTTCACCATCCCGAGGGTCGAGTTGTTGAACACGACGATCTTGACCGGCAGGCGATACATGGCAACGGTCACCAGTTCACCCATCAGCATGGACAGTCCACCGTCACCTGACATGGACACGACCTGCCGTGCCGGCAGTGCAACCTGCGCGCCGATCGCGTGTGGGAGCGCGTTGGCCATGGAGCCGTGCAGCGCCGACGAGAGGAACCTGCGGCGTCCGTTGGGGTTGAGATAGCGGGCGCTCCACACGTTGCACATGCCGGTGTCCGCGGTGAAAACGGCGTCCTCCGCGGCAAGGTCGTCGAGAATCGAGGCCGCAAATTCGGGGTGGATCGGGATGCGCTGCTTGACAGGCTTGGTGTATGCGCCGACTACCTTCGTCATCAGGGTGTTGTGACGATCGAGCGTGCTCTGCAGGAATTTGCGATCGTCCTTGCGGTTCACCAGGTGCAGCAGTGCCGCCATCGTCGCCTTGGCATCACCGTGCACGGCCAGATCGAGACTTGTTCTGCGGCCCAGATTTTCGGCTGCACTGTCGATCTGTGCAGTACGAACGTCGTCCGGAAGAAACTGGTCGTACGGGAAGTCGGTTCCGACGAGCAGGAGCAGATCCGCGTCGTGAATACCGTCGTGCGCGGCGCCGTACCCCAGGAGCCCGGTCATGCCGATATCGAATGGATTGTCGTATTGAACGAACTCCTTGCCGCGCAGGGAGTGTCCGATCGGAGCACCCAGAACCTCCGCCAGCTCGAGTAGTTCCGCCCGCGCATCACGTACACCCGCGCCCGCGAAAATGGCCACCGTGCTCGCCTCGTTCACGGCGACTGCGAGCGCCTCGACGTCTGCCATCGATGGAACGAGCGACGGCGTACCCGTGCGCACGAACGCGGGTGCCTCCCGGGCGACCGTCTGATCCGCAATATCGCCGGGGAGCGTCACCACTGCAACTCCGGACTTGCCGACCGCGTGTTGCACCGCGGAGTGGATCACGCGCGGCGACTGCTCGGCGGTACTGATCAGTTCTGTGTACACCGAACATTCGACGAACAACCGGTCCGGGTGCGTCTCCTGGAAGAAGCTCGACCCGATCTGCACGCTCGGGATGTGGGAGGCGATGGCCAGCACCGGAGCTCCCGAGCGGTTGGCATCGTAGAGACCGTTGATCAGATGCAAATTCCCAGGGCCGCACGAACCCGCGCACACCGCCAGCTTCCCGGTCAGCTGGGCCTCGGCGGAGGCCGCGAAAGCCGCTGCCTCCTCGTGCCGAACGTGCACCCAGTCGATCCCCCCGTCTTTCGAACCGCCACTGCGTCGGACCGCGTCGACGATGGGATTGAGGCTGTCGCCGACTATGCCGTAGATGCGTTCTACGCCGGCTTCGATCAGCTGCGCGACTATCTGTTCTGCAACGGTTCTGGGGCTCAACTCGATTGTTTCCTCACACTTTGGTCAGCACGAAAACGGGGATCTCCCGGTCGGTCTTGCGCTGGTAGTCCGCGTAGTCGGGATACGCCGCTACGGCGCGGTCCCACCACACTGCCTTCTCGTCACCGATTACCTCGCGGGCAAGGTAATCGGCCTTGTCCGGACCGTCCTGGAGCTCCACCAGAGGTTCGGCTTTGACGTTGTAGTACCAGACCGGATGCTTCGGCGCGCCGCCCAGCGAGGCGACCACGGCGTACTCCCCGTCGTGTTCGACCCGCATCAACGGTGTCTTACGAAGCTTGCCGGTCTTGTTGCCCTTGGTCGTCATCAAGACAACCGGCATACCGTTGAGCGTCGTTCCCTCAGTGCCGCCGGAACGTTCGAGAAGCTCGGCCTGCTTGCGCGCCCAATCCATCGTGCTCGGTTCGTATTCTCCTGTAAGTGGCATGACATCCAGTCAACACTCCTGTACCCCGCCAGCGCCAGACAAACCCTGCCCTGCGCCCGCATGTGTCCGCCCCGCGCCCGCATGTGTCCGCCCCGCGCCCGCATGAATGGACCATCACAACGGCTAGACGGCTACAAGGGACCATTCATGCCGAAAAAAGTGCGAAAAAAGTGCGAAAAAAGAGGGGGAAGCAGAAAGTTCGGTGGACCGAATCCTGCATTACGTATACCCTGATGCGGGTAGACAGCATCGCCGAACGGAGAGATCGGATGACGTACGTAGTCCCGAGCACATCGACTCGTCAGCATCGGCGTCCGAACACGGTCGACATCGCGGGTATCGCGTGGCCCGTGTACAAAGTCGAGGCACTCGTACTCGGAATTGCGATCTTCGTCGGCACACTGGCGCTGACGACGTCGCTGCAGATAGCGGTTCTCACCAGCGCCGCGACGACTGTTCTCGCCTGGTGGTCGCTACTTCTCCTCGAGCGCCGCTCACGCGACTGACCCGGCGTCGACGTTCGAAAGCGAGCCCGTTCGGACGCGAGCCCGTCAGCCGGCGAGGCAGCCTGGACCGAGCAACGCTTTGAGGTCACCCATCAGCGCTGAGGTGGGAGTGACCCGCAAGCTGTCGTCGAGCTTCATGGCTGTGACCTTGTCACCGCTCACCAACCGTAGGTGCACATCCGACGTTCCCGGATGACTCATCAGCACCTTCTTGAGGGCACCGACCTTGTCCGCTGTGCACAACCGCGTCGGCAGGCTGACCGCCAGCGGTTTCGCGACGCCCACCGCCGACAGGTCCGGAACCGCAAGATCGTTCGCGATCAGTGATGTTCGGTCGTCGCGGACCGACACGCGCCCCTTCACCAGCACCACGGAGTCCTCGGTGACGTCCGCCCCGAACACCGAATAAGCCTGCGGGAAGAACAACACCTCGATTCCGCCGACGAGGTCCTCGAGCTGCGCCGACGCCCACGTCAAACCGTTCTTGTTGACGCGGCGATTCACCGAGGCAAGGATGCCGCCGATAGTGACCTGGGTGCCGTCCTTGACGTCACCTTCGAGGATCGCGGGGATGTTGGTATCGGATTGCGCCGCGAGCATGTGCTCGACGCCGAGCAGCGGGTGACCCGAAACGTAGAGACCGAGCATCTCGCGCTCGAGCGCCAACCGATGCTTGGATTCCCATTCCTCTTCGGGGACGCGGACATTGAACACCGCCGAAATCGACTCGTCGGCGTCCTCACCACCGAAGAGATCGAACTGACCGATCGCCTCGGCCTTCTTCGTCCCCATCACCGAGTCGATCGCGTCGGCGTGGATGAGCATCAAGCCCTTGCGAGGATGCTCGAGCGAGTCGAACGCTCCGGACTTGATCAGCGACTCGGTGACCTTCTTGCTGCATGCGGTCGCATCGATCTTGTTCAGGTAGTCGGAGAAGTCCGTGTACTTCGACTTCTCCTCGCGTGCCCTGATGATCGACGCCACCACATTGGTGCCCACGTTGCGGACCGCGCCCAGACCGAAACGAATGTCCTTGCCGACCGAGGCGAAGTTGAGCTCGGATTCGTTGACGTCCGGTGGCAGAACGGTGATGCCGAGCTTGCGGCAGTCGGCCAGATAGATGGCCGACTTGTCCTTGTCGTCGCCGACGCTGGTGAGCAGACCCGCCATGTATTCGCCGGGATAGTTGGCCTTGAGGTAACCGGTCCAGTAGGACACCAACCCGTATCCAGCTGCGTGCGACTTGTTGAACGCGTAACCGGCGAACGGGAGAATCGTGTCCCACAACGCCTTGATCGCAGGTTCCGAGAAGCTGTTGGCGAGCATCCCCTCGCGGAAACCGGCGTATGCCTCCTCCAGCACCGAGAGCTTCTTCTTACCCATGGCGCGGCGCAAGATATCGGCCTGACCGAGCGAGTATCCGGCGACCTTCTGCGCGATCTGCATGATCTGCTCCTGATACACGATCAGGCCGTACGTGTCCTTCAGGATCTCGGCGAGCGGTTCCTCGAGCTCGGGGTGAATCGGCTTGACGTCTTGACGACCATTTTTGCGGTCGGCGTAGTCGTTGTGCGCGTTCATGCCCATCGGCCCCGGGCGATACAACGCCAGAACGGCGACGATGTCCTCGAAGCCTGTGGGTTGCATCCTGCGCAGCAGGTCTCGCATAGCGCTGCCGTCGAGCTGGAACACACCGAGCGTGTCACCACGCGCCAGCAATTCGTACGTCGCTGGATCGTCGAGACCGAGAGTGTCGAGATCGACCTCGATCCCCCGGTTGCTCTTGATGTTGTCGATCGCGTCACCGATGACCGTCAGGTTGCGCAGACCGAGGAAGTCCATCTTGAGCAGGCCGATGGCCTCGCACGACGGGTAGTCCCAGCCGGTGATGATCGCGCCGTCCTGGGCGCGCTTCCACACCGGAATGGCGTCGGTCAGCGGCTCCGAGGACATGATGACCGCGCAGGCGTGCACGCCGGCGTTGCGGATGAGGCCCTCGAGTCCGCGCGCGGTCTTGTAGATGGTGGCGACGTCGGGGTTCGAGTCGATGAGCGCTCGGACCTCGGTCGCTTCCTTGTACCGCTCGTTGGCCGGATCGGTGATCCCGGCCACCGAGATGTCCTTGGCCATGATCGGCGGCGGCAGAGCCTTGGTGATCTGGTCGGCGATCGCGAATCCCGGCTGCCCGAACTGGACTCGCGCCGAGTCCTTGATCGCAGCCTTGGTCTTGATGGTGCCGAACGTGATGACCTGCGCGACGCGATCGCTGCCCCACTTCTCGGTGGCGTACCGCACCATCTCGCCGCGGCGACGATCATCGAAGTCGATATCGATATCGGGCATAGACACACGCTCGGGGTTGAGAAATCGCTCGAAGAGCAGGCCGTGCGGAAGCGGGTCGATGTTGGTGATACCCATCGCGTACGCGACGAGTGAGCCTGCCGCCGATCCACGACCCGGTCCGACGCGGATACCGACCGAACGTGCGTACGCGATGAGGTCGCCGACGACGAGGAAGTACGCGGGGAAACCCATCTCGAGAATGACGGAGATCTCATACTTGGCGCGATCACGGTATTCCTGTGGAACACCGTCGGGGAATCGCCATTCGAGGCCGCGGTCGACCTCTTTGGTCAGGAAAGAACCCTGGGTGTCACCTTCAGGGACAGGGAAGACGGGCATGCGATCGCGGTGCGCCCACACGTCGTCGTACGGCTGGACACGCTCGGCGATGAGCAGCGTGCTGTCGCACGCGCCGGGCACCTCGTCATCCCACAGCGCCCGCATCTCTGCTGCGGACTTGAGGTAGTAGCCGTCGCCGTCGAATTTGAACCGGGTCGGGTCACTCAGGGTCTTGCCGGTCTGAATGCAGAGCAGCGCTTCGTGGTTTTCCGCTGCATCCTTGGTGACATAGTGGCAGTCGTTCGTGGCTAGAGGCGGGATCGACAGCTTCTTGCCGATGTCGATCAGCCCTTCGCGCACGCGCCGCTCGATCGACAGTCCGTGGTCCATCAGTTCGAGGAAGAAGTTCTCCGGGCCCCAGATCTCCTGCCACTTGGCTGCCGCTTCGAGGGCCTCCCGATCCTGGCCGAGACGCAGCCGCGTCTGTACCTCACCCGACGGGCACCCGGTGGTCGCGATGATCCCTTCGGCGTGCTTCGCGATGATCTCCTCGTCCATGCGCGCCCACTTGCCCAGCTGACCCTCGATCGAGGCCAGCGAGGACAGCTTGAAGAGGTTCCGTACTCCGGTTGCGTTCTCGGCGACCATCGTCATGTGCGTGTACGCGCCACTACCGGACACGTCGTCCGACTTCTGGCTGCGATCGCCCCACAACACACGCTTCTTGTTGAATCGCGACTCGGGAGCGATGTACGCCTCGATACCGATGATCGGTTTGATTCCGGCCTTCTTGGCCTCGTTGTAGAACTCGCTGGCGCCGTACATGTTGCCGTGGTCGGTCATTCCGACTGCCGTCATCTCGAGGCGCGCGGCCTCTGCGAACATAGGCGCGATCTTGGCGGCCCCGTCGAGCATCGAGTACTCGGTGTGGTTGTGCAGATGAACGAACGAGTCGGCCACGAAGGTTCTCTCCTGAAGGTCGTGCGTTGTCGAAATACGAGCCGCGAACGTACCCACTGTAAGCGGTCCGACCGACAGAATTTTCACGCTGACGGTGTGTCCTGGGAGGACGTGACAGGTGTGACGGAAGAGACCGATCCTCTGCTTCAGAACGAAATCGGCGGCGGTCCCTGCTGCTGATCGGACGGCGCTCGGTAAAACTCCCGCTCGCGCACCCCCGCGATGCCGGCGAACAGTAGCCACGGGATCGTCACGACGAGCTTGTTCAGCGTCGCGACCGCATCGTTGTAGTACTGGCGGGCGAAGGAGAGTTGGTTCTCGGTGTCCGCCAGTTGCCGCTGTAGATCGAGGAAATTGGCGGACGCCTTCAGATCCGGATAGTTCTCGGCCACCGCGAGGACGTCGATCACGGCCTTGTCCAGCTGCGCATCGGCGGCGGCCTTCTCCCCGACCGTGCCCGATGCCGTGGCCTTCGACACGCTCGTTCGCGCTGCCGTCACCGCCTCGAGAACAGATTTCTCGTGGGCGGCATATCCCTTCACGGTCGTCACCAGATTCGGGATCAGGTCTGCTCGACGCGTGAGCTGCACATCGATGCCGCCGAGCGCTTCCTGAGCGGATACATCAGCAGATCTGAGCTTGTTGAAGCCGACGACGAACAGCGCGCCGACCGCGAAAATCACCACCGCCACCACCGCGAGAACCATCACTGTTGCCAACACCATGGAGTTACCCACCTTTCACTGGAGATCGTTGCCGTGTCACCAGGAACCGTAGGAGCTGATCGACGACGACAACGCCGAGTCGAAACTGTCGAACGAGGTCCCCGATCCGAGGAAGCCGTGCGAGGTTCCCGCGGTGACCGGATACCACGTCGGCGTCGGCGGCTCGGTGCCCGTCGCGTCGCGGAACTTCTTCGCCCATTGCTCCGCGACCCCGAAGCCGACGGCATAGGGGACGAACGCGGTGTACATGTCCGCACGCGCCGAGAAGTCGAACCTGTCGACGCTGGACGGGGTGGACAGCAGGCGGCGGAATCCGCCTGCACGGGACCATACTTCGCGTCCGCGTGCCGTCCTGCGCGTTCCGGTTCCCGGACGCGTGAGCGCTCGTCCGCCGATGACGAACGCCGCGAACGGCACTCCCGCCATCGTCGGTGCCAGCCATCCGACGAAGCCGACGATCGCGAGTACGAAGGCCAGAACGACGAGGCAGGCCCCGAGGTACTCGAACTTCGAGGACACGACCAGGTGTTCGTCGCGGCCCCACGCCTTGCACTCGGCCTCGGTCAGCGCCTTGGCGGAACTCAGTGTCTTGCCAGCCGACACCGAACCGTCGGCCGAGAACCCAGCGCCGCGGCGCGTGACACCGAGGCAGGCTCCCAGTGCCACGGTGACACGATCCATGCGGCTCCAGCCAGGGCCGTCGTCGTTGCCGACTATCCGCCAATCCTCGGTGCCCTGCTGTCGGAGCGTGACGACCCCCTGCTGGGCCATGTGCAAGAACGAACTCGACAGCGTTGTCGACCCGAAGCTCTCGCTGTGGATCCAGTTCGCCTGTACCGGTCCGATCCCCTCCGGCGGCGCGTACATCACCGGGAACCCAGGTTCCGGCTCGTGCGCAGCTCGCGCCCACACCCACCCGGCAGCCAGGCCGATGAGGCCGAGCAGCCCGACCAGGGTGGCGACCGCGGGCGAGCGGCCCAGAACCTTGTCGAACGACGACGACCAAGGCAGGGTGTCGCGCGCAGGTGCGGGGAGATTCATCCCGATTCGTACGGTGACCGGCTGTCGGGGATCGAGGTCCGACGCCGCAATCGTCACCACATCGGTGCCCTCTCCACCGACCGCGCAGGGCTGTGCGTTCCGGTCGTCCGCCGAACATTCGACCCGACCGGACGGAGCGGGAAGTGTCACGACTACGTTCGCCTGCCGAATCGGCATCTCCCAGCCCGGGGCGACGACGTTCCAGTAGAAGACCGACTGCGCCGAGGCCGAAGCGTCACCGACCACGGTGGCAAATTCACCTGCACCGGCCGAAGGAGGATCGATGACCCCTTCGACGGTGTACGAGATCTCGTACACGTGAACACCCTGCGAAACATAGGAATTCGGGTCTCCGATCTTTGCTACGACATAGCGTTCGGCAGACTCCGTGCTGTACTCGACCGGAACGTCGCGGCCGTCCAGCGTGACCGACGACACGGTGGGGATCTGCCGAGCACCACTGTCGGTCGGGTTCGTGACGTCCCAGTATCTGAAGATGCCGTGCCTACCCGAAGGAAACTGCGCGGTGATGGTCTCCACGGCGCTCAGATGCCCGTCGACCTGAATGTCGTAGCGCGCGGAGTAGTCGACGATCGACACCGGATCGGACGCTGCCGACGACGACGCGGGTATCGACGCCACGATCACGGGCCACAGTAGACCGGCGGCGGAGAGTATCAGCAGAACCACTACCGCACCGATTCTCTTCACGTGCCCCTCCGGCAGCCGATGAACTGCAGCAACTATGCACTCCGGCGGGCCCCGGTGCCACCGGAACTGTGCAGCATTCTCAGCGCGAGGGAACGTCGCCGTCGTCGGGTAGCGGCGCGACGACATCGACGTACTCCGGGAGGAGCGGCTCCACCGCAAATTTTCCGGACACTACATCCGGTGGAAGCGCCTGCACCGCCCGCACGTCAGCCCGGTCGGCCACCTCGGTCAACTCGGCCGCAGTCCCGCGCACCACCACCGTCACCACGCACGCGCACCCGTCGAGCAGACGTTGCTGCGACACCGCGGCGATCTGCGCCTCCCGGTCCCCCACCCCGAACGATTCCTGCACCTGGCTCGCTGCACGCACGGTCGAATTCAGTACCGACCGTGCGCTGCCCGACACTCCGACGGTGAGTATCGGAGTCTGCACACGATCGAGCGGAACACGCACCAACACCTGCGAGATGCGAATCCCGTCGGCGACGGCATAGGCCTGTTCGGCAGTGAGTTCGCGATCGAACGACACCGAGCCCCATCGAGGTTCGGTGCTGTCGGTATCGCGACTCTCCTCGGCGCGGGCCAGGTAGTCGGCCACCGGCTCACCGCTGTCCGGGCCGAGCCGGTCGGTGCTCACACCCAATTGCCGCACCGGATTCAGGTGCCCGATCACGGCGAGTGCCCCGATCACGGCAGCAGCGGCAACCACGCCGCCGAGCGCACCGGAGACTCCCCTGCTGCGCATCACGCCTTCCGGAGTACCTCGAGCGCGTGCTCCAGATCCGCGGGGTACTTGCTTTCGATTTCCACCCACCGGCCATCGGACGGGTGTGCGAATGCCAGCGATTTCGCGTGCAACCACTGTCGTTCGAGGCCGAGCCTTTCCGCAAGACGCGGATCCGCCCCGTACGTCAGATCACCGCAGCACGGATGCCGCAACGCCGAAAAGTGCACGCGGATCTGGTGCGTACGTCCGGTCTCGAGGTGCACATCCAGCAGGCTCGCCGCCTGAAAAGCCTCGATGGTGTCGTAGTGAGTGACACTCTCCTTGCCATCTGCGCGCACCGCGAACTTCCAGTCGTTGCTGCCGTGCCGAGCGATGGGCGCATCGATGGTTCCGCTACTCGGATCCGGGTGCCCCTGTACGAGAGCGTGATAGCGCTTCTCGATCGTCCGCTGCTTGAACGCTCGCTTGAGCAACGTGTACGCACGCTCGGAGGTCGCGACGACCATCACCCCGGACGTACCCACATCCAGGCGATGCACGATCCCCTGACGCTCGTGTGCACCCGAAGTCGAGATGCGGAAACCCGCTGCAGCCAGGCCCCCGATGACGGTTGGGCCGGTCCATCCGACGCTGGCGTGTGCCGCGACACCGACGGGCTTGTCCACAGCAACGATGTCGTCGTCCGCGTAGAGAATCTCCATGCCCTCGACGGGTTCGGCTTCGATGCTCAGTTCGCGTGCTGGTTCGGGCAGTTGCACCTCGAGCCAGGTTGCCGCCGACAATCGATCGGACTTGCCTACAGCCGAGCCGTCGACGTGCACCGAGCCTTCCTCTGCCAGCGTCGCCGCGACGGTCCGCGAGAGACCGAGAAGCCGCGACACTCCCGCATCCACTCTCATGCCGTCGAGGCCGTCCGGCACCGGCATCGATCGCGATTCCCTCATTCTCGACCCGCCGACTTCGTATCGGCATCGTCCTTGGTGGACCGCACACGCTCGCCGTTGGGTTCGAACCCGAAGAGCGTCAGCACCACGAGCATGATGGCACCACACACGATCGACGAGTCGGCGACGTTGAACACCGGCCACCACCCCACCGAAACGAAGTCGACGACGTGACCTTGCAGCGGACCAGGCGCGCGGAAGAAACGATCGATCAAGTTGCCCAGCGCGCCACCGAGAACGAGTCCGAGGCCGAGGGCCCACAGCGGCGAACGCAGTGTCCGCCCGATCCGAATGACAGCGATGACCACGCACACCGCGACGATGGTGAGAAGCCACGTCATCCCGGTTGCCATCGAGAACGCGGCCCCGGGGTTGCGCACCAATCGAAGAGTGACGACATCGCCGATGATCTCGACGGGATTGCCCGGTTGAATCCACCGCACTGCCGCGATCTTGGTGACCAGGTCCAACGCGAGTACGACGAAGGCAATCGTCACCAGCATGGAAGTTCTGAGCGGCTTCGGCGCCGCGGTAGCCACAGAAGCCGCGGCGGGCTCGCTACCGTCCGGCGGCGTTTCGATAGGAGTCGCTGATTCGTCACCGGAGTTCAGGGCAGAATCCAGGCTTGGTTCATCGGTTTCATGGCTGGTCGAATCGGTCGGGCGGTCATCACTCACACCTCTATCATGTCGCATCCTCGCGATGGCGCCGCCAACAGGACCTCCGGCGGCCGGCATCGCGTGTGTTCGCGGCGAGAGCGGCATACGTAGCCTGGTGGCCGTGATCTCGATTTCCGAAACTTCGACACAGCGTCTGCGTGCGCTTGCCGCCGCCACGGCCGCGGCTCTACTGCTGGCAGGGTGCGGTACCGCCGAGGACGATGCACCGACGGACACCGACGTGTCCGCGTCACCGTCGGCGATATCCCTTCCGGTCACCCCGGTGACGATCGAGTTGGTCGACCCTGGAGCAGAACCTCGCAGTTCCCTGACCTACGAGCCGGCCGGGGAGCAGTCGGTGGTGTTGACGACGAGCTCGACTGTCTCCCAGCAGATCGACGACCAGGCGGCACAGGACTTCTCCACCCCTGAAATCACGCTGCCGTTGACCGCCCAGGCACCGGAGTCCGACGCGGGCGGTGAGATAAGACTCCGCATCGGGACACCTACTTCCGCGGACCAGCGGCTGACCGAGGCCCTTGCCGTCGCCGAAGGATCCGAAGCGGGGCTGACGGTCACCGACACCGGCGCCGTCACCGCCCTGAGTATCTCGCCGAATGCCGACGCCGAGGATGCTGCCCGGGCCGCGATAGAACAGGCGCTCAATCAAGCCGTGTACCGTTCGATCTCTTTCCCGTCCGAGGACGTCGGAGTGGGCGCTGTCTGGACCACAGAGCAGCAGGTCGTCAGCGGGTTGACGCTCAATCAGACAACTACGGCCACGCTACGAGAGCGAGACGGCGACCGCCTGACCATCGATCTGCGCATCGATCAGACGCCCGAGTCGGCGACGCTGGAACTGCCCGACGATGCTGGCCAATTGGCGATCGATACATACACGATGTCCGGTTCCGGCACGCTCGAGTTCGACCTGGGTCGATCGCTACCTGTGTCCGGCGAAGTCACCGTCGCAGGTGAGCAGCAGTACAGCGACCCCGAGGGGACAACGGTGTTGCGGCAGGACATCAGCGACACACTCCGGTGGAGCACCCCGTGAGGCGCGCACGTGCGTTCGCCCCATCGTTTGTCTCTGCGTTCGCCTCTGCGGTCGCGGTCGCCGGTCTGGTCGCCTGTGGGTCTCCCGAAAGCGAAGCTCCGGACGCCGACACGTCCGTACCGGCCGGAGGTGGATTCGGCCCGCAGAGTGTCGCGCCGGACCCACTGCTGGGATCGACTATCACCGATCCGATAGTGCTCGAGTCGTCGATGCTGGCGGCACAGGAGCTCCCCGCCGGGTATGCAGCGATTCCCGATCCGGTCCGCGATCTCGGGCTCGATCCGGCACCCGATTACGACTCACCGGACCGATCCGGCACCGATCCCGACGAGTGCGCGAACGTGCTCGCACCGATCTCCGAACAGCGTGCGGATGCATCCTCCGATGCCGTGGTCCGCTACTCCGGGCCGAACTTCTCCTCGATCGACGAGGACGCCGCCAGTTATCTCGACGACGAAGCCGCTCAGGTGTTCGGCGCCGTGCAAGAGACGTTCGCCGGGTGCGCCACCTACACCGGTACCGACGCCGACGGTTTCGCCGTCGACTACCGACTCGAACCCCGAGATCAGGAAACGATCGGCGACGCGTCCGCGTCGGTTCGGCTCACCACGACGAGCGAGGGATTCAGCCTCGTCTCCGAGGCAGTGGTGGCCGTGGTGGACCGCACGGTGATGCAGTTGGTCGTAACCAGCCAGGAAGGCGCCGATCCCGCGGCCGTCACAGACCTGGCGAAGACCGCGGCCGAAAAGATCCGCGGCGCGAACACCGGCGTCTGACCCAGCCCGTCACAGCACAATGACCGTCACAGCACAATGCCGGTGTGCTCGCCTCGAGTGGGCGAACACACCGGCATCAGTGTGTGGAGACTAGGCAGCAGGCGGGCATGCGGGCGAGGTCAGCCCTGCGACCTGAACCAGACCACAAGCGTTCTCTCGCGACAACTTCCATACGCCGTCCTCGGCAACGAAAGTGAAGCTGCCCGGGTTGGCCTGACCGTTGATGGTCAAGGTCGCACCGGCGTTCAGAGTGCCGTCACCAAGATCGTCGACACTGGTGATCTCGATCTGAGCACCGTTCTGGACCGCCGCGGCAGCAACCTGGTTGATCAGCTCAGGATCCTCTTCGGCACCCTGAATCAGCAGTGCCTTCTCCTCGACCGGAACGGCCGGGTCGAGTCCGCGCATCAGTTCTTCGTTGAGTGCTTCTGCGGTGGGCACCGGCGGGTAGTCGCCCGAGGGCTCGACCGGAGCAGCTTCCGAAGTCGGTGCCGCTGCCGTCGTCGTGGCGTCGGCATCGTTGTCGCCCTCGTCCGATCCACAGGCGGTCATCGTCAGTGCTGCGGCAATAGCGACGCCGGCAACCATGGTCTTTCGGGTGTTACGAAGCTTCAACTGCTCTGTCCCTTCATCGGTTCTACTCGGTCACAGGTGACAACGGAGATCGTCTGAGACTCGTTCGTCACGGGCCGCTCCACTATGCCACCCGAGAACGCGGGCGTGAAGCACCAACCCTACTCGGCGGTAAGAACGAGTTACTCCAAACTACCGAGCGCATCCGCCACGACCAGCACGTCGTCCCCCTCCGCAAAGGTCCGTGCCCGCCCTGGCCCAGAGGACCGAGTCTCGAAGCGAACTGTCACCACGGAGTGTCCTGCCCCCTGAATCCATCCATATCCATATTCAGGATGCCGTACATCCATGCCCGGGTGCCACCTCGATCCGCCCTCACCGACCAAGCTGCCCGAGCTGCCCGCACGATCGAGTTCGAGCGCCGGCGTCGCGCCAGCCTCCCCCACCGCGGCAGCCTCCCCAACCGATTCTGGAGTGTCGTACTCGAGTTCCGGAAACAACGATCCCTGCCGCACCGCCGATAACCCGGCCAAACCGACTCCTACGAGGCGAACGGGTCCCAGCTCGACCGGATCGAGCACTTGACGCTGAGCCGTCGCAACGATCGTCTGCAGGTCGACGGTTGCGTAGGGAAGGGTGAGAGAACGCGTGATGACGCTCATGTCCGATTTCCGAAGTTTCAACACGATCGTTCGCGCACCGCGTCCGTCCTTGCGCAACCGCTCGTGCGCAGCCTCGGCGCTTCTGTCGACGGCGGTGCGCAACTGAGCAAGTGTGACGATGTCGTGCGCAAATGTCGTTTCCGCACTGACCTGTTTGGCCTCGCCTCGCTCGGCGACGGCTCGATCGTCGATCCCCCGCGCCAGCTTGTGCAGACTCGGCCCCACGGTAGCGCCCAGAATCGACGCCGCTTCGGACTCCGGTGTCGCGACGAATTTGCCGATCGTGTCGATTCCGAGTCGGCGCAACTTGTCCTCGGCTACGGGTCCGATACCCCACAGTTTGCGGACTGGCAGGGCTGCCATCAGCTCCGTTTGTTCCTCGGGCGTGACCACCGTGACACCGGCGGGTTTCGCGAGACCGGAGGCAATCTTCGCGATCTGCTTACCGGAACCCGCGCCGATGGAAGCGACGAGCCCGGTCTGCTCCTGAACCAGGTTGCGAAGCATCTCGCAGAATTCGGCGACCTCGAACGCCGTGGCACCGACCAGTTCCGGTGGCTCCCCGAATGCCTCGTCCATGGACAACTGTTCGAGTACAGGCATCCTGCCGCGCAGGCCCTCGAACACTCGACGACTGAGCGCTTGATAGAGGACACCCCGCGGCGGGAGCACCACAGCCGAGGCGCCCACCAGCCTGCGCGCCTGATGCATAGGCATCGCCGAGCGCGCGCCGAACACCCGCGCCTCGTAGCTGCATCCGGCGACGACACCGCGGCCCCCGGCGCCACCCACCAACACCGGCCGTCCCCTCAGTGTGGGACGGGTCAACTGCTCCACTGACGCGAAGAACGCGTCCATGTCGAGGTGCAGCACCCATCGCCTACTGCGGGATTCGGTCACGATCGAAAAATACTCTTCGCCGCGATCATGCGGTACCGGTGTCGTTCTCGGCCGGGTCGAGGTGGAAGTCGAGCACTTCGGCGGCCCGGCGCGGCGACGGGTCCGCCCACATCTCCGTGTAGACGTCGTTGGCGGCCAGCGACCTCACCTCGGCCCTGTCGATATACAGCGTGCCGTCCAGGTGATCGGTTTCGTGCGCGACGATGCGCGCCGGCCAACCCTCGACGGTCTCGTCGATTCGACCACCGTCGAGGTCCTGGCAGCGCAGCCGGACGACTGCGCTGCGCGAGACCACCGCCTGGTACCCGGGAACGCTGAGACATCCCTCGTAGAAGGATCGGCGCCCTGCACCGATGTGGGTGTACTGCGGATCGACCAAGACCCGAAACGGCAGCGGAGTGCGCTCACGTTCGCGCGCTACTTCCTCGGCCACCTCGTACGTATCCTCGATCACCGCCAGCCGCAACGAGATTCCGATCTGAGGGGCGGCCAATCCGACGCCGGGCGCGTCGTGCATCGTCGCGCGCATCACCTCGACGAGTCGTTCCAGAGTGCGCTGTTCGAGCTGATCGACGCGCCCGACCGCCGGCGTCCGCAACACGGGTTCACCGACCGGGACGATCGGCACGACTCCGTCGCGAGCCTCCGAGAGAAGCTCGCGGACGGTCTCCTCCAGCGGCCGGCGCAACGTCACTTCGCCCGCGTGATCCGAGCGCGCACACCCTCCCCCAGGTCCAGCGCACCGGAACCGGCAACGCCGCCCTCGGTGACATCACCATCGACCAGAGTCAGGGCGAGAACTTCGCCCGAAATGAGGCCACGATGGGTGTCGAGCCACGTCCGACGGTTCTCGGGCACCTCGATGACGATGTCGATCCGGTCGGACACGTCCAGGCCCATGCTCCGGCGGGCGTCCTGCAGCTCGCGGATACGGTCCTTCGCCCACCCTTCGGCTTCCAGCTCCTCGGTGACCCGCGAATCGAGCACCACCAGTCCTGCATTTCCGGGCAACGCAGCAGTCGAATCAGGCTCGGCCGCAACAAGTTTGCGGGTGTACTCGGCGGGCAGCAATTCGATGCCCGCAGCGTGGACGACGCCCGCCGCATCCTCGTTCCAGTCACCCGCCTTGACTGCCTTGATCACCTTCTGCACGTCCTTGCCGATTCGAGGACCGGCAGCACGAGCGTTGACGACGAGCTCGAACTTCCCGTGAACCGCTACATCCTCGGTGAGATCGACCTTCTTGACGTTGACCTCGTCCGCGATGATGTCGGCGTACGGACGCAGACGTTCCGCGTCCTCCGCGGCGACGGTGACCTCGGGCAACGGCAGTCGCACTCGAAGGTTCTGCGCCTTGCGCAGACCCAGCACCGTCGAGCACACCGTCCGCACCTCATCCATCGCACTGACGAGTTCGGGATCCGACGGCAGATCCGTGCTCGACGGCCAATCCGTCAGATGCACCGATCGTCCGCCGGTCAAGCCGCGCCAGACCACTTCGCTGACCAGTGGCAGCATCGGAGCGGAGATGCGGGTCAGCACTTCGAGCACCGTGTGCAGAGTGTCGATGGCGTCGGCGTCCTCGGCCCAGAACCGCGAACGAGACCGTCGGACATACCAATTGGTGAGCGCGTCACAGAACGTCCGCAGCTCGTCGCACGCGCCGGCGATGTCGGTCTTCTCGAGCGCCTCGGTGATGGCGTCGCGAGTTGCAGCAAGCTTGGCAAGCACGTACCGGTCGAGCACGTTCGGCGAGTCGGTTCGCCACTGCCCCGGTTTGCCGGCGTAGAGCTGCAGAAAGCTCCAGGCGTTCCAGATGGGCAACAACGCCTGACGCACGCCCTCACGGATACCCTGCTCGGTCACGATGAGGTTTCCGCCGCGAAGAATCGGCGAGGACATGAGGAACCAGCGCATCGCATCACTGCCGTCTCGGTCGAACACCTCCTTCACATCCGGGTAGTTGCCCTTGGACTTGCTCATCTTCTGGCCGTCTTCGCCCAGCACGATGCCGTGCGCGGCAACCGTCTTGAACGCGGGACGGTCGAACAGCGCAGTCGCCAGCACGTGCAGCGTGTAGAACCAACCGCGCGTCTGACCGTTGTACTCGACGATGAAATCGCCCGGATTGTGACCGTGTCGATCCCCCGTCGCTTCACTCGCCCCGTTGAACCATTCTTCGTTCTCGAACGGGAAATGCACCTGGGCATACGGCATGGACCCGGACTCGAACCAGCAGTCGAGAACCTCGGGTACGCGCCGCATCGTCGACTTGCCGGTCGGATCGTCCGGGTTGGGCCGGGTCAGATCGTCGATGTACGGGCGATGCAGGTCATCCGGGCGCACACCGAAGTCGCGTTCGAGTTCGTCGAGGCTGCCGTACACGTCGAGTCGCGGGTACTCGGGATCATCGGATACCCACACCGGGATCGGGCTGCCCCAGTATCGGTTTCGACTGATATTCCAGTCACGCGCACCTTCGAGCCACTTGCCGAACTGTCCGTCCTTGATGTGCTCGGGAACCCAGGTGATCTCCTGGTTGAGTTCCACCATCCGGTCGCGGAACTTCGTGACAGCAACGAACCACGAGGGCACAGCCATGTAGATCAGCGGCTCACCGCTCCGCCAGCTGTGCGGATACGAGTGCTCGATGGTCTCGTGACGCAGCAGTCGACCCGCCGCCTTCAAGTCCTTGATGATGACGGGATTGGCGTCGAAGACCATCAAGCCCTCGTACGGCGGCACCAGAGAAGTGAACTTCCCGCCCGGATCGAGCGGCTGTACCACCTCGATGCCGTGCGCCGTTGCCACGTCCATGTCCTCCTCGCCGAACGCCGGCGCGAGGTGCACGATCCCGGTTCCGGAATCGGTGGTGACGTAGTCGGCTTGGAGGACCCGGTGGGCATTTTCGTGACCGAGAAAGAAGTCGAACGGAGGTGTGTACGTGAGGCCGACGAGCTCGGCACCGGTGTGCTCGGACAGCAGCTCCGGTTCCTCACCGAGCTCGCGCGCGTAGTGCGCGAGCCGCTCAGCAGCTAAGACGTAACGTTCGCCGTCGCTTCCGCGCACCTGGAGGTAGCGGATCTCGGGGTGAACCGCGATTGCCAGGTTCGATGGGAGAGTCCAGGGAGTGGTGGTCCAGATGAGCGCCGATGCACCATCGAGCGGCGATCCCGGCGCAGACAGCGGCATCGTGACGGTGACGGCAGGATCCTGACGCATCTTGTACGCGTCGTCGAGACGTGTCTCCTGGTTGGAAAGCGGCGTTTGCTCGTACCAGCTGTACGGAAGAACCCGGTAGCCCTGGTAGATCAGACCCTTGTCGTACAACGACTTGAAGGCCCACATGACGGACTCCATGAAGTCGACGTCGAGAGTCTTGTAGTCGTTGTCGAAATCGACCCACCGGGCCTGACGGGTGACGTAGTCGCGCCATTCGTCCGTGTACTGCAACACGGATTGCTTGCAGTAGGCATTGAACTTGGCGAGGCCCATCTCGTCGATCTCGGACTTGTCCTTGATGCCGAGCTGCTTCTCCGCTTCGAGTTCGGCAGGCAAACCATGGCAGTCCCACCCGAACCGCCGTTCGACCTTCTTGCCGCGCATGGTCTGAAACCGCGGGATGAGGTCCTTGACGTATCCGGTCAGCAAGTGACCGTAGTGCGGGAGGCCGTTGGCGAAAGGCGGACCGTCGTAGAAGACAAACTCCTCGGCATCAGCGCGGTTGTCGATACTCGCTTGGAACGTCTCGTCGTCCGCCCACGCTCGAAGCACTTTCTGCTCCAACTCGGGGAACGACACGCTGCCGGCCTTGGTGCCCGAGATGTCGACACGTGGGTATCGGTCTCCGACGGGAAAAGCCGCAGTCTCCTGGAGCTGGGCGCCGGCCTGGGACTGTGCGTCTTGTTGGGACATGATGCTCGCTTCCGTGCCGTCCGATCCGCATGCGAATCGGCGATGTCGTTCGGCACGGGGACGATGACCGACGTGTGGGACGTCAGTACCGCGGTACCACCCCGTTTGCGGCAGGTTCATCGATCGATGAACCTGCCGCCACTCGCACAGGCTGTGACGGGCCGACCCGTTCGGTTCTACTGAGCCCCGCAGAAATGGGGCCGTTCTTCCGAAGACTCCCCGGTGATGGCCGGATCAACGCCTGAAAAGCTCTTTGCGTCGATAGTACGACGCGCCCACCCGTTCTATTGCTCAGGAGGGTTGTTACGCCCGGTGAGTGCACCGACCAGTAACAGGACAGCGCCGACGATACAGACCGCGATACATGCCCACGCCCATACTACGGACCCGGTAGTCAACGCGACCACCAGCAACGCAAAGCCGATTGCGGCCGCACACAAGGTCAGAACCAGCACAGCATTCCTCGCTCCGGACGAGCCTCACGGCTGTCGTCGGATCCAGGACGGGCCGTCACGCGCCGAGCCAGGAACAGACGAGAGTCAGTTGTTTCCCTTGGCATAGGACTGGCTGTATCCGGACGACTGATTGTCCTGGTTGAAGCTGTCGGAACCATTGTCCACCGGGAGGGCCGACGAACGGTTCTCGAGCTCCTCGAGCTGCGACTCCAGGTAGGACTTGAGCCGAACACGGTACTCGCGCTCGAACGTCTTGAGCTGCTCGATGCGACCCTCGAGGACCGAACGCTGCTCGTTGATCGTCGCCATGATTTCGGTGTGCTTGCGCTCGGCATCGGCCTGCAGGGCATCTGCCTTTTCCTTGGCCTGGCGCAGCTGCGTCTCGGAACGTGTCTGCGCGTCCGTGACGAGCGACTCGGACTTCTGACGGGCGTCGGAGACCATCGCTTCGGAGCGCGTCCGAGCATCCGTGACCAGACGCTCCGCGTTGGTGCGCGCATTTCCGAGCAACTGCTCGGACTCAGTCTTGGCGTCGCTGGTGAGGCGGTCGGCCATTTCCTGGGCGAGGCCGAGGATCTTCGCAGCCTGCATGTTGGAGTCGCCACTCTGTGCCGCGGCAACCGGAGCTGCGGCAGGGGCGACCACGGGAGCAGGCTTCGGTGGCTCGACGGGACGCGCAGGCTCGGGGGCCTTCGACTGGACTGGCGCGGACTGCGCTGCGCTGCCCCTGGAACTCTTGGCATCAGCCAGTTCCTGGTCGAGCTCTCCCACGCGCTGGCGCAGGTCGGCGTTCTCTTCGATGAGTCGCGACAACTCTTGCTCGACGAGGTCGAGGAAAGCATCTACCTCGTCTTCGTTGTAGCCACGCTTACCGATAGGCGGCTTGCTGAACGCGACATTGTGCACATCGGCTGGAGTCAGCGGCATGGAAGGATCCCTTCACGCGTCTTGAGGCGGTAGAGCAAGCATTCAGTTTTATCCCATTCCGCACTAGCCGGAACAATCAAACTGTAACTGGCGTCCATTCTGTCACATCGGTCGCGCTGGTCGCGCGCGCCCGACGAAGTCTTACTGCGATAGTGCGATATTCACGACGCCAATGTCCGCACGATCGTCATGAGAATGAACACTCCGAACAGCAGCACCATGATCGAAAGGTCCAGCCGAACCCCGCCCAGATTGACCGGCGGAATCAGTCGGCGCAGGAGTTTCACCGGCGGATCCGTCACAGTGAAAATCGCTTCGAGAACGATCACCACGAAGCCGGAGGGTTGCCAGTCACGCGCAAACGACCTGATGAATTCGATGATGATGCGGCCGATGAGGAGCAGCCAGAATATGAAAAGTATGAAGTAGACAACCGCGAACAAGGCCACACGTCATACTCTGCCCGAAAACAACGGCTCGATCAAAGCGAGCAGGTCAGACGGTCATGCCGAGAGGAGCGGAGCGCCCTACTGGCTGTAGAAGCCCGTCTCTGCGATACGCCGACGTTCCTGGGGCGAGACGTCGATATCCGCGGGAGAGAGCAGGAAAACCTTGGTTGCGACCTTGTCGAACGATCCCCTGAGCGCAAACGCGAGACCGGCCGCGAAATCCACCAGACGCTTGGCGTCAGCGTTGCTCATCTCGACGAGGTCCATGATGACCGGCGTGCCGTCACGGAAACGTTCGCCGATGGTCCGTGCCTCGCTGTAGTCACGCGGGCGCAGGGTGGTGATCTTCGACAGGGCGCTGCCGTCGTCGGTGACCGGGCTTCGGCGCGACTCGGCGCGCACCATCGAATCACTACGCAGGCTCCGCTCCGGATCCATGCGCGTGTCCACGGCGAGGTTCCCACGGGTGGCCGCACCGCGCCCTCCGCCCGATGTCGAACGCGAGGTTCGGCCGATCGGCGCAAGCGTCGGCGCAGATCGAGGCGCCTCGTAGTCGTCGTACTCGCCATCGACGTCGTCGAGGTCGTCACGGGTCGGCCGACGGGAGGAGAACGACGGCTTGACGAATTCACGATCACGCCGGTCGTCGAGATCGCCGTACGGATCGCGGCCACGCGAGGATCGATGAGAGTCCGGTTCGTCGAGGTAGTCGTCTTCGTAGTCCGCGAGCGGAACCATGCCGAAGTACGCCTTGAACTTGTGCAGGGTGCTCATCGATCTTGCCTTCCGTGGCGGGTGTCAACGTGGCCTGAGTGTCAGAAACACTGCCACTCGTCGAGCGCTGTGTCAGTTGTTACTGATGTGGTTTTCGGCCTGTACTGGCGAGGTTATCGGCCGTGAACCGAGTATTGCGGTACCGACACGCACGCACGTCGATCCGTGTCGCACTGCAGCTTCGAGATCGGAGGTCATGCCGGCCGACAACTCGCTCGCACCGGGGTGCTGCGTCAACAATCGCTGATGCAGCTCGGCCAAATCCGCGAAAGCGGCGTCGGGATCGGCCTCGATCGGCGGCACTGCCATCAACCCGGACAATCTCAGGTTTGCTGCCGAGGCCACGCGGTCGGTCAACTCGTCGAGATCCCCGCGCTCGACTCCCCCACGATGAACATCTCCGTCGAGACTCACCTGCACCAGCACGTCCAGCGGTGCTGACCTGTCGCCGTCGCCGATCGCCTTGCCGACCGCTTTCGCCAGCGCGTCCACAAGTCGCGCACTGTCGACGGAATGAATCGACGCAGCCCAGCGGGCGACCGACCTTGCCTTGTTGCGTTGCAGGTGACCGATCATGTGCCATCGGGCCGGTGCGGTGGCGAATACCTCGGCCAGCTCGTCCGCTTTCGCCGACGCTTCCTGTTCGCGGGATTCGCCGAACTCTCGGCAACCGAGCTTCCAGAGAATCTCGACATCGCTGGCGGGAAAGAACTTCGTCACCGGAAGCAGTCGGACTTCGTTGCTGCCGCGACCAGCCGACGTGCACGCTGCGCGCAGTCGCGCACGGACGGACTCCAGCGCGGTCTCGATCTGGTGCGACCTGTCCGAGGGTGTAGTCATGAGCCCAGTCAAGCAGGTCCACTTTCCATCCAGATGACGCTCGCCATTCGGCCGGTCGGGGCGGATCGTCGATGACTGAACAGCGTGCGATCCTCGATGGTGCAGCGCGGATCCATGGCGACACCAGCGATTCCCGCATCGAGAAGTTGCTTCCTGATCCCCGCTCGAATATCGAGGCCTGGGGTCTTCCTGACGGTCGTGGTGGCGCTACCGGGCAGGTGGCGTTCGACATCGGCCTGCATCGCGGCGGGCACCTCGTACTGACGCCCACTCGCCGCCGGTCCCATGAAGGCCCCGATACGGCTCAGTTCGGCGCCCTGCTCCACCATGGCGTCGAGAACCCGGGTGACGATGCCGATACGTGCCCCGACTCGGCCGGCGTGCACGGCAGCGATGACTCCCGCATCCTCGTCGGACAGCAGCAGAGGTACGCAATCTGCCGTCAGCACGACCAACCCCAAGTTCCGTGTGGTGGTCACCACCGCGTCGGTGACGGGGATCGGATCCGACTGAGGGCCGTCCACCACGGTCACCGACCGGCCATGGACCTGTTCCATCCACACCAGACGGTCAGCGCCGAGACCGAGCTCACGACCCAGTCGGGCACGGTTGGCGGCGACCGCCGACGGTTCGTCTCCGACGTGGTCGCCGAGATTGAAACTGTCGAACGGCGGGGCCGACACACCTCCCGCGCGGGAGGTGGTGACCCGACGAATCCTGAATGTCTCTTGCGGCACCGTGGATCTACCGACGCATGAACGATGGCACGTCCACGTCGTCTTCACCGTCGTCGTCGGCAACCGGGACGCGGCGGCCCGAACCGGACTGACTGCTCGACCCGCCATTGGAACTGGAGGACGGTAGAGGCGGAAGCGTACTGCCGTTTCCACCTCCGACGGAGTCACGGAAGACCGCGCCCGACTCGGCCGGTTCGGACGAACGCGAGGAGGCCACCTCGCCGGAGCGCGCCGAGCCGATCGGACTGCGAGTGGACGATGTGGACGCTTCGACGGGTCGGCGAGTAGGTGTGCCCCCGTCGAATCCGGCGGCAATGACGGTCACTCGCACTTCGTCGCCGAGCGAATCGTCGATGACGGTTCCGAAGATGATGTTCGCATCGATGTGCGCAGCTTCCTGCACCAGCGAGGCCGCCTCGTTGATCTCGAACAGTCCGAGATCGGAGCCGCCGGCTATGGACAGGAGTACTCCACGGGCCCCTTCCATCGAGGCTTCGAGGAGTGGTGAGTTGATCGCCGATTCAGCGGCCTTGATGGCCCGGCCTTCCCCACGCGAGGAGCCGATGCCCATCAGGGCGCTGCCGGCGCCCGACATCACGCCCTTCACGTCTGCGAAGTCGACGTTGATCAGACCCGGGGTGGTGATGAGATCGGTGATGCCCTGCACGCCGTTGAGAAGAACCTCGTCCGCGCTGCGGAAAGCATCCATCAAGCTGACCGCTGCGTCACCGAGTTGCAGGAGGCGATCGTTGGGGATCACGATGAGTGTGTCGCAGGATTCGCGAAGTTGCTGGATGCCGGTATCAGCCTGTCCGCCACGTCGTTTGCCCTCGAACGAGAACGGCCGCGTGACGACGCCGACTGTCAGTGCGCCGAGCTTGCGGGCGATGTTGGCCACCACGGGCGCACCTCCCGTGCCCGTGCCGCCACCTTCACCTGCGGTGACGAAGACCATGTCGGCACCCTTGAGCACCTCTTCGATCTCGTCTTTGTGGTCGTCGGCCGCTCTTCTGCCGACCTCGGGGTCGGCGCCGGCGCCGAGCCCACGTGTGAGTTCCCGACCGACGTCCAGCTTGACGTCGGCGTCACTCATCAGCAGTGCCTGGGCGTCGGTGTTGACCGCGATGAACTCGACTCCCTTGAGTCCCTGTTCGATCATGCGGTTGACCGCGTTAACGCCGCCGCCGCCGATGCCGACGACCTTGATTACGGCGAGGTAGTTGTGCGGGGGCGTCATTGGCTCTCGCCTTCCGTGGTTGTGTTCTGATGTCCCGAGCCTCGAGGCAAACCCTCAACCTAAACCACAGGCTCAGAGTTATGTCAAGTACTCGACGTTCGGAACGCTATTCACCGGGACCTCGATCCGCCACTAGGCGCGCCGAGGACACGGAAACAATTTCAGAAGTTGCATCACCGGCCGATGCCGATCCGGTGAAAAGTGCTACTTGGTGGTGGGAAGATCCGGACTCGACACGTCGATGATCTGTCCCGGCTGCGACAGCAGGGCAAGAGCGACAGCGGATTTGCGTTCCGCCTTGCTCCCATCCCCCCAGATGACAGTGCGTCCGTCGTTCAGCAATAGAGACACGTCCGAAACGGAACTCGCACGCACTTCCACGACCAGAGCGCGCAACGCCGGTGACATCGAGTCGAGTATCGCCAACGCGGCCTCGGTCGAACCGTCGCCGACGCCGGGGCTCTCGGTCACCAACCGCGGCAGCCCCGGCGGCGGCGGAGCAATCGCGAAATCGACTGCACTGGAATCCAACAGGTGCGTGCCGTCCGATTGATCGACGAAGACGACGGGAACGCGTTCGGTGACGGTGACCTTGACCGTCGAGGGGTAGACCCGCTGTACACGCACCGATGCCAGTGCGGGGATCGTTGCGACCCGCTGCGCCGCCGCACCGGCGTCGACGCGGACGAGCCTCTCCCCCAGCGTCACTCCGAGCTCGGCAATCACCTGCTCCTCGGCTACCGACTCGGCGCCGTTCACTTCGATCGCCCGGACCGAGAGCAGTGGGGTGAAATAGACCGCGGCCACACCCCCCGAAACGAGGGCGAGCACGGCGACCGCAATCATCACAGCCTTGCGCCGAGACCGCGATACGCGACGACGTTCCTCATCACGGGCCCGACGCCGATCATCGCGCTCCGAGGGTTCCGAACCAGGGACTGTCGAGGCGTCCGTGCTCGGACGTCCCGACCGCTCCCGCCTGGACGTCACGTCGTGGCCCGGCCGGTCCCGTTCCCGAAATCGGTCTTGGACCGAAGTGCGTCGAGAATCGGACCGGCGAGCATCGTGACGTCACCCGCCCCCATCGTGATCACCACGTCCCCGGGTGCGCTCAGGGCTGCGACTTGCTTGGCTACGAGCGAGAGATCGGGTTGATAGTTGACAGGCTTCGTCACCGCCGATGCCACCAATGCACCGGTCACGCCGGGCAGCGGTTCCTCGCGCGCGCCGAACACGTCCAGCACGACCACCTCGTCGGCGATGCTCAGAGCCTCGCCGAACTCGTCCGCAAACGTTTCGGTTCGTGAGTACAAGTGCGGCTGAAACACCACGACTACTTTGCCGCGGGGCGCGGAGTCCGGTACGTCTTTTCCGACGCCGGCGACGAGTTGCTGGGCGGCGTTCAGGACGGCACGCACTTCGGTCGGGTGGTGGGCGTAATCGTCGAACACCCGCACACCGTGCTCGCGTCCGCGCAGCTGGAACCGACGGTGCACGCCACCGAATCCGGCCAGTCCAGCCAGCATGTGCGACGGCTCGGCACCGGCCTGGATGCCGGCGGTGAACGCGGCCAGGGCGTTGAGCGCGGTGTGCCGCCCGGGGACGCCGAGCCGCAACGTTCGCGGCGCGTCCTCTCCCTGAATCATCAGCTGCGCTACCCCGCCGACGTCCTCTGGCTCCCATTGCAGCAACCGAACGGCCATCTCGACGTCACCGGTCTCGGTGTCGGCCGATCCGTAACCGAGAACTCGTACACCCGGTAGCGCACGCGCCTGCACTCGATGCGCCAGTGCTGCTGAGCCCGGGTCGTCCATGCAGGCGACCAGCACGCCGCCGGGACCGAGCAGAGCGACGAAGTCGTCGAAAACCTGAACGTAGGCCTCGGTGGTGCCGAAGTAATCGAGATGGTCGGCCTCGATGTTCGTCACGATCACGACGTTCGGTGTGTATTGGAGCAACGAACCGTCACTCTCGTCGGCCTCGGCGACGAAAACCTCGCCGCTGCCGTGATGCGCGTTGGTGCCGGCCTCGTTGAGCTCACCGCCTACCGCGAACGACGGATCGAAACCACAGTGCTGCAACGCGACGATCAGCATGGACGTGGTGGACGTCTTGCCGTGCGTACCGGAAACCAGCAGGGTGCGGTAGCCCTCCATCAGCGAAGACAGCACTGTCGGCCGTAGCACCACGGGTATGCCCCGCCGACGCGCCTCGACCAACTCGGGGTTGGTCTTCGGTATCGCCGCGTGGGTCGTCACGACCACCGTCGGGCCGCCGGGGAGAAGATCGAGCGCAGATGCATCGTGTCCCACCCGCACTTGCGCACCTCTGGCCCGCAGCGCGAGCACCGCCCTGCTGTCCTTGGCATCGGATCCGGAAACCTGGCCCCCACGGGCGAGCAGGATGCGCGCGATGCCGGACATCCCGGCACCACCGATGCCTACCATGTGCACCCGCGTCAGCTCTGCGGGAAGCTCGGACATGTCCGTCCCTTCACTTGTCACTTCGACTCACTCGTCACTGCGCCAGCGCCTCGCTTCTGTGTCTCGACGCCACATCGAGCACGATGCGCGCGACGGTCGTGGCTGCGTCACGATGACCTGCACTCGATGCTCCAGCGGACATCCGTGTCAGCGCCGCCGAGTCGGTGATCAACTCGACGATCTTCTCCGCCACATAGCGTGAGGTCAACGCGCTGTCCGCCAGAAGTATGCCGCCTCCGGACTCGACGATCGGCCGGGCGTTGAGTTCCTGCTCGCCGTTTCCGTGTGGAAGAGGAACATAGATCGCGGGCAGACCGGTCGCCGAGACCTCGGCGACCGTCATCGCACCCGATCGACAGATCGCCAAGTCTGCGGCGGCGTACGCCAGGTCCATACGAGTCAGGTACGGGACGGCAACGTACCGCGCGGCGGGCCTGCCATCGACAACGGCGGATTCGTTCACCGCGACGTCCACGGTGTTCTTCGGGCCGTGTGCGTGCAGAACGGAGACGCCGGCCTCGGCGAGCTCCGTAGCTGCTCCTGCGACGGCTTCGTTGAGTGACCTCGCACCCTGCGAGCCCCCGAAGACGAGCAGTACCGGTCCGTGAGACGGAAGGCCGAAATGCTCGCGCGCCTGTTCGCGGGTTGCGGCGCGGTCCAGTCCGGTGATGGTGGGGCGCACCGGAATGCCGACGATCTCCGCCTCGTCGGAACCGCGGGCCTTGACCCCGCTACCCGGGACTGCTGCCAGGACGCGCCGAGCCAGCCGCGCGCCGACTTTGTTGGCGATTCCTGCGCTGGCATTCGCCTCGTGGACGACGATGGGAACTGCTCGCCGGCGACCCAGACCGCCGCGTGCAGCCAGATAAGCGGGCAGGGCGACGTAGCCACCGAAACCGACCAGCACATCCGCGTCGGTAGCGTCGAGCACGGCCCTGGTCCGCCGCACGGACCGGACGACCCGAGCGGGCAACCGCAGCAGATCCAGCGTGGGCTTGCGGGGCAGCGGTACCGGAGGTATCAGTTCGAGGCGGTATCCACGAGCAGGGACCAGCGTCGTTTCGAGGCCACGCTGGGTACCGAGTGCGGTGATACGCACGTCGGCATCGAGCGCACGGAGGGCGTCGGCGACAGCCATCGCGGGTTCGATGTGCCCGGCGGTGCCGCCACCTGCCAGGACGACCGACAACGGTTCAGTTGGAGCATTCACCCTCGATATCCTCGCCCATCGGGGTGCCTGCGCCCATTGGCGGGTTGCCCGCGGCCGCGAACACCGGGGTCCGCGCGCCTTCGACCTGGGACGGGCTGACGCTCTCTGCCCGCTCTGCCACCGACTTCGGCCATATCGCGACCACCGCGTGGTCGCGGTGCTGCCTCTCGCGCTTCGGATCGGCGGCGTTCGGCGGCCCCGAGAGCGGGGCGCGTCGAGCGAGAGCGGGCCGCGGCTGCCCGCAGTGGTGAGTAGGAGGCGGGCATCGGCAGGCGTAGCACCCGGTCGAGTCGAGACTGGTGGCCCGCATGCAGCGCCGCGATTGCCTCGGGCTCGTGCCGCGCAGCATTGGCGATCACTCCGAACATGAGCAGTGTGATCGCCGTCGACGATCCACCGTAGGACACCAGCGGGAGCTGCAGTCCGGTGACCGGCAGTAGTCCGACGACATATCCGATGTTGATCATTGCCTGTGCGAAAATCCATGTCGTTGCGCCGGCGGCGAGGAGTCGCAGGAATGGATCGACCGAACGCGCCGCGATACGCAGACCGGTGTAGACGAAGAGGGCGAACAGTCCGAGCACGGCCATACAGCCGATGAAACCGAGTTCCTCGCCGATTATCGCGAAGATGAAGTCGTTGTGCGCGTTGGGTAGATAGCTCCATTTGGCCCGGCTCTGGCCAGGTCCGACGCCGAACAATCCGCCGTCCGCGAGGGAGAACCTGGCCTGATTGGACTGGTATCCAAGTCCCTGTGGATCGTCTCCGGGGTTGAGCCATGCCTTGATTCGGTTCGATCGATACCCGGCGGTGAAGGCCAACACCGTTGCGGCCGCGAGACCACCTCCGACCAGGATGGCGAACAACCGGGCTTGGAGGCCGGCGAACCAAAGCAACGCAACAAGAATGATCCCGATGGCGATCGCGGTGCTCAGGTTGGGCTGCAGGACGATCAGTCCGGCCATGAGCAGTGCGGCCGGGACGAGTGGAATCAGCAGCGACTTCAGACTGGCGTGCTCGCTGCGCCGCGAGGCCAACAGGTGTGCGCCCCATAGGACGAGTGTCACCTTCGCCAGCTCGGAAGGCTGGAACGAGACTCCGGCGACGTTGAACCAGCGACGAGCGCCGTCCGCACCCTCGGAGCCGACGCCAGGAATCAGCACCATCATCAGCATCACGACGGACATGCAGAACAGCGGGAAAGACAGTTTGCGCAGCATGCGAACCGACATCCGCAGCGCGATGTAGAAGCCGACTACGCCGAGACCGACACCGATCAACTGCTGTGTGAAGAGTGAGTACGCGGAGCCGTCCGCCGCGTAGGCCTCCGGGGCCGAGGACGAGAGAACCATGACCAGCCCGAGAATCGTCAGCAAGGCTGCGACGGTCACGATCAGGTGAAACGATGCCAGCGGCCGTTCCAGCCACAGGCCGATTCTGGTGCGCGGCGAAGGTGACTTCCGCTCGCCGGTCCCTTTCACGAGGAGTGCCCGCCGGCGCGCCCGATCTCGGCGCCGTCGAGTGCGAGGACCGCCTCGGCGAAGCTTCGGCCTCGGTGCCCGTAATCGACGAACATGTCCAGGGACGCTGCGGCCGGCGCGAGAAGCACGGTATCTCCCGGCTGTGCGCGAGACGCGGCCTCTCGCACGACGGCTCGCATCACTACATCCGCATCTTCCGCCACATGAGTCACACCCGTATCGTCTCCCGGCGGGAACGTCACGACCGGAACATTCGGCGCGTGTCGCGCCAAAGCCTCCGCGATCTGCGCCCCGTCCCGCCCGATCACCACAGCAGCTACGAGCCGCGGGGCGATCTCGGCGACGAGTTCGTCGACGGACGCGCCCTTCAACAGTCCCCCCGCTATCCAGACGACCCGTTCGTGAGCGAGCAGCGACGACCGCGCCGCATGCGGATTCGTCGCCTTGGAGTCGTCGACGAACGTCACCGCGGCAACCGTTGCGACCACCGCGGCGCGGTGCGGGCCCACGCTGTACGTCCGTAGTCCGGTGGCGACATGCTCGGCGGAGATCCCGATGGAACGGGCGAGTGCGGCAGCGGCGAGCGCGTCCATGAACCCGGCCGGGCCCTGAGGCACGATCTCATCTGTGTGCAGCAGTCGCCGCGCAGCACCGAACGCGTCGTCGATCAGGTATCCGTCGCGTATTCCCAGTTCTTCGCGGTTCGGCTCCGCCAGGCGAAAGCCGACGACCTTATTCGCCGGCGACGTCCTCGCCAACGCGGCTGCTCGCGCATCGTCGAGACCGACAACCGCGACATCCCCGGTCAGCGCGCGAGCTTTCGACAAGGTGTAGCCGTCCATTCCGCCGTGCCAGTCCAGATGATCCTCGGCGATGTTGAGAACGACCCCCGCATCCGGTTTCACCGAAGGCGCCCAGAACAGTTGGAAGGAGGAGAGTTCCACCGCAAGCACCGTCGGGTGCGGCGTGGCGCGCAGTGCGTCCAGGATGGGAAGACCGATGTTGCCGCACGCGGCACTGGGCAGACCTGCGGACGACAGGATCGACGCCAGCATCGATGTCGTCGTTGTCTTTCCGTTGGTTCCGGTCACCACCAACCATTTCGCCGGTGGCCCGTAGATAGCCGCGCGGTCGACCCTCCAGGCCAGCTCGACATCACCCCAGATCGGTATCCCGCGCTGCGCGGCTGCGGCGAGCACGGGCGCGTCAGGCCGAAATCCGGGACTGGTCACCACCAGTGCGATCCGGTCGAGCATCGCTTCGTCGGCGAGGAGCTCATCCTGGCGCACTCCCGCCGCACCGACCGAGCGCGCGGCTTCGATCGCATCCGGGTCGGAGTCGGTGACCACGACCTCGGCGCCGAGCTCGCGCAGCGGCACCACTGCCGCGAGGCCCGATATCCGCCCGCCGGCCACGAGGACGGTCTTACCCTTCAACCAGTCCAGACCCTCGGACACAGCATCTTCGGACACAGCGGCCTAGCCGCCGACCGCGGCGAGATACTCGCTGTAGAACAGCGCGAGACCCACCGCCGACGCGATTGCGGCCAACAACCAGAATCGAATTATCACCGTGGTTTCTGCCCAGCCACCGAGTTCGAAGTGGTGATGGAACGGAGCCATCCGGAAGACACGACGCCTGCTGGTTCGGAATACCGCAACCTGGATCACGACGGAGGCCGCCTCGGCCACGAACAGCGCTGCGATGACAACCATGATGAGCTCGGTCCGGGTCACGATGGACAGACCGGCGATCAACCCACCGAGTGCGAGCGAACCGGTGTCGCCCATGAATATCTTCGCCGGGGCGGCGTTCCACCAGAGGAAGCCGATACAGGCACCGGCCGCTGCAGCACAAATGAGTGCAAGGTCCAACGGATCACGTACGTCGTAGCAACCCGGTCCGGGGTTGGTGGAACATGCCTGCCGGTACTGCCAGAACGTGATGACGGTGTAGGCACCGAGCACCAACGTCATCGAGCCCGCCGCGAGGCCGTCGAGGCCGTCCGTGAGGTTGACCGCATTGGACCAGGCGGTCACCAGGAAGTAGCACCAGATGATGAACACGATGGGACCCAAGCTGATGGTCGCGATATCGCGGACGTAGGAGAGCTGCTGACTGGCCGGGGTGAGTCCGTTCTCACCCTTGAACTGCAGGGCGAGTATTCCGAACAGAACGGCTGCGACGAGTTGCCCGACCAGCTTCGCGGTCTTGTTCAGTCCGAGGTTGCGCTGCTTGCGGATCTTGATGAAATCGTCGAGAAACCCGACGAGCCCCAGCACCGTGGTCAACCCGAGCACGAGGAGAGCCGACGCCGACGGACCGTCCGCGTCGTAGCCGACGCCGATGAGGTGCGAGCCCCAGTAGCCGGCCCACAGGCCGGCGAGTATGGCGACGCCGCCCATGGTCGGGGTGCCGCGTTTCGACTGGTGACTGGCCGGGCCCTCGACTCGGATCTCCTGGCCGAAGCCCTGCTTCGAGAACGCTTTGATCAGCACCGGCGTCAGCAGAATCGCGACTGCGAGCGCAATACCTCCAGCGAAGAGGATCTGTCTCACTGCGATTCCTCCGGTGTCATGATGTCCTTCTCCCCATCCGCAGCGGTGTTCTGTACGAGCGCATCGGCAACCGACCACAGTGCGACCGACTGAGATGCTTTGACCAGCACGATGTCACCGGGCTCCAACTCGGCCGCGAGCACCGCGACTGCTGCTGCGTGGTCCGGGACGAGCATCGACTCCTCACCCCAGGACCCCTCCATCACCGCCCCCTGGTGCATTGCCCGTGTGGGCCTTCCGGACTCCACGATGATCAGCCGACTGACGTCCAGACGCACCGCGAGCCGTCCGATCGCGTCGTGCTCGACCACCGAATCCGGTCCCAGCTCGCCCATCTCGCCCAGCACCGCCCAGGTGCGTCTGGGCGGGCCACCTCCGGACCTCGACATCGACACCAACGCCTTGAGCGCAGCACGCATCGAATCCGGATTGGCATTGTAGGAGTCGTTGACGATGGTGACGCCATCGGCGCGAGTGCGCACATCCATCCGTCGGGCCGAGGCCGCAGCCGAGCCGGCGAGCGCGTCAGCTATCTGGCTGAGTTCGGCGCCGCATTCGAGCGCCACTGCTGCCGCAGCCAGTGCGTTACCGACTTGGTGTTCACCGTGCACAGCCAGCTCTATCTCGGTGCGGCCGACCGGGGTCACCAGGGTGAAACGTGCACGCGCATGGTCGTCCAGCACCACGTTCTCGGCACGAATGTCCGCATCGGCAGAGTGCCCGACGGTCACCACGCGTGCCGAGGTCCGAGATTTCATCTCGAGGACGAGGCGATCATCGGCATTGAGCACCGCTACTCCCCCGTCTGCCGCGCTGGGGAGCGACTCGACCAGCTCACCCTTCGCCAGAGCGATCCGATCTCTCGATCCGAACTCACCGAGGTGAGCCGTACCCACGTTGAGAACGACACCGATGCGGGGCGGGGCCGCGTGCGCCAGCGAGGCCACGTGACCGACACCACGCGCCGACAGCTCGAGAACGAGAAAATCGGACTCCTCGTCCGCGCGCAGCGCGGTCCACGGATGGCCGAGTTCGTTGTTGAACGATCCGGGCGGCGCGACGACTGTGCCCAGCGGGCGAAGGACCGATGCCAGCAGGTCCTTGGTCGAGGTCTTGCCGGATGATCCGGTGACTCCGACGACGGTGAGCCCCGAGGTGGCTGTCAGCTCCGTCACCGAGGCACGGGCCAACGCGCTGAGCGCGGTCAGCACCGCTGCGCCCGACCCGTCGGCGTCGTGTTCGAGAGCCATTGCTCGGCCGTCGTGCGGGATCGGGTCGACCACGATAGTCGGCACACCGAGCGGACGAGCGGCCAACACTGCCACCGCACCCGCATCCACCGCGGCGACCGCATGGTCGTGACCGTCCACGCGAGCGCCGGGCAGCGCGAGAAAGAGGCCCCCGGGAGCGACTCTGCGTGAATCGAATTCGACGGTGCCGTCGACGACGCGGGACGGGTCGTCGACATCGTGGAGCTTCCCGCCGACGATGTCGGCGATCTGCGCGATGGTCATGGCTTTCACGAGGTCGCTCCTGCTTGTTGGCCGATCTTTCGATCGATGGCGTCTGCCAGCACGACACGGTCGTCGAACGGATACTTCACGCCGCCGATCTCCTGCCCTGTCTCGTGCCCTTTACCTGCGACGAGAACGACGTCGCCGTCCTGCGCCCACCGCACGGCCTCGGAAATGGCGTTTCCGCGGCCCTCGACGTTCCTCACTTCTCCGCGATCCTCGGGAGCGAGTGACATGGCGCCGAGCAGTACAGCCTCGCGGATGGCCGCGGGATCCTCCGAACGCGGGTTGTCGTCGGTGATGACCAGCAGATCAGCGCCTCTGGCACCGGCTGCGCCCATCGGCGCTCGTTTCGTGGTGTCGCGGTTTCCCCCGGCTCCGAGCACGACGGCGACTCTGCCGGTGGTCTGCTTGCGCAAGGTTTCGATAACTGCCTCGACGGCGGCGGGTTTGTGGGCGTAGTCGACCACTGCCAGGAAATTCTGGCCCCGGGAGATGCGCTGCACTCGTCCCGGTACGTCGACCTCCTTCATTCCGGGCACCGCCCGTTGAACGTCGACGCCAGCTGAATCGCAGATCGCGGCAGCGAGCACCGCGTTGGCGACGTTGTAGCGTCCCGGCAGCCGTATCGACGCGTGGTGACGGCCTCCGCCGGGGCCGAGCAGGGTGAAGGTCTGGGCGCCGCTGGGATCCGGCGCCCAATCGGCGACGGTCCAGTCGGCACTGCCGGTCACCGACACGGTGATCACGTCGGATCCCCCCGAGGCGGCGACGTCGGCCATGCGGCGGCCCCAGTCGTCATCGACACAGACGCACGCAGACTGGGATCGCACACGCGAATCCGCTGCGAACAGTCGACTCTTGGCGAGGAAGTAGTCCTCGAGGGTGCCGTGAAAGTCGAGATGATCCTGCGAGAGGTTGGTGAAGGCAGCGACCGAAAACACGGTTCCGTCCACTCGTCCGAGTGAGAGTGCGTGACTCGAAACTTCCATCACGACGGTGTCGAGGCCACGTTCGAGCATCAATGCGAACAAGGCGTGTAGCTGCGGCGCTTCCGGTGTTGTCAGGGCGCTGGGTACGCGAGTGCCCGCAATCTTGGTTTCGATCGTGCCGATCAATCCGGTGCGGCGGCCCGCGGCGGTCAAGGCCGCTTCGAGCAGGTACGCCGTCGTCGTCTTGCCCGATGTCCCGGTGATCCCGACCACGGTCATCTTTTCCGAGGGTCGTCCGTAGACGAGTGCCGACATATCGCCGAGCACGGTACGCGGCTGGTCGTGCACGAGCACCGGTACCGGTAGAACGGGGAACTGTCGCTGCAGGATCTCGAGGCCGGCCGAATCGGTGAAGATCGCGACAGCTCCGCGCTCGATCGCGTCACCGGCGAAGGATGCCCCGTGGGCCGTCGATCCGGCCAAGGCAGCGAAAAGATCGCCGTCGAGGATGGATTGGGCGCGCAAGTCCACACCGGTCACCATTCGATGTTGTCCGTCTGCGGCCGGCACGACGGTGGCGTCCGCAGCGGCGGCGATGTCCTCGACAGTGGTGTGCGGGGGGTTCGACGGACGGGACGGGGTCGGAGCAGGCTGTGGCTCGGCTGGCACAGACACTGTGCTCCTTTCTGCTGAACTGCTGGCGCGGGACATTGAGACGGTGGTTGCGCTCGGGCCGAAACGAAAGGTCGAGGAAAGCGACATTTCGAAACCGAGCACGAGGACCGAAGGGTCAGGTTACCGGCGGGTGCCGGTCCCCCAGCCCCCCGACCCACGGGCCGAGAGGTCGATCACGCTCAATCGGCTTGCAGAACCAGCTTCGGACCGGGGTCTGCAGAGAACGGCACGCTGTCGCGTTCGAGCATCCAGCTGGCGATGTTGTGGAACAACGGCGCGGCCGACTGCCCTCCGGAACCATCGGCGCTCCGCGTTGGAGCATCGAGCATGATTCCGATCACGTAGCGCGGATCGTCCGCAGGTGCAATACCAGCGAAGGTGATCCAATAGTCCGAGTTCGAGTAGCAGCCGCAATTGGGATCCACCTGCTGGGCGGTGCCTGTCTTGCCGCTGATCTGGTAGCCCTCGACGCCCGCGGCGACGCCGGTACCCCGCTGGTTGCCGTTGTCGTCCTGGGTGACCGATCGAAACATCTGCCGGACGGTCGACGCAGTCTCCGGACTGACGACATGGACACCCTCAGGCTGTTCGGTCTCTGTCCTGTTTCCGTCCGGGTCGACCGTGGCATCGACGATGCGCGGCGGGATGCGTACTCCGTCGTTGGCAATCGCCTGATACATCGCAGTCATCTGCAGCAGGGTCATCGACAGGCCCTGCCCGATGGGGAGGTTCGCGAACGTGCCACCCGACCACTGATCGCGATTCGGCACGCTTCCCGCGCTCTCTCCGGGTAGGCCGACGTCCGTTCTCTGTCCGAGACCGAAACGAGCCAGCATGTCCGCGAAGCGATCCTCGCCGACGCGCTCGGCAAGCATCAGGGTGCCGACGTTCGAGGACTTACCGAACACGCCGGTCGTGGTGTAGGGCGCGAGGCCGTGCTCCCACGCATCCTTCACCGAGACACCTGACATGAAGATATTGCCGGGAACTTGCAGTACCTCTTCGGGTGTTGTCAGTCCGTACTCGATCGCCGCCGCTGCAGTGATGATCTTGTTGACCGAGCCGGGCTCGAAGGGTGTGGAGACAGCGAGGTTGCCCATCTCTTTGCTTCGGTCGTTGTTTCCGACACCGACACCGGGGTTGAACGTGTTGTCGTTGGACATCGCAAGAACCTCACCGGTTCTCGCATCCTGCACCACTGCCGAAGCGTTCTTTGCTCCCGACAGATCTTTGGCGAGCTGAACTTGCTGCTGCACGTAGTACTGCAGGTCGGCGTCGATGGTCAGTTCGACACCGGAACCATTGACGGCCGTTTGCTTGTCCCGCCAGCTACCTGGGATGACAGCGCCGTCGGACCCGCGATCGTAGGTCTGTGACCCATCGGTTCCGGCCAACGTCGAGTCCAGAGAGTCTTCGAGCCCCAGGAGTCCGTGACCGTCCCAGCCGGTTGCTCCCACCAGATTGGCAGCGAGGGACCCACCGGGGTACTCGCGAATGTCCTGTCGTTCGAGACCGACTTCTTCGAATTCTTCGCTGATCCGCGTAGCGATGGTCGCATCCACTCCGCGCACCAGATAGGTGAAGGTGTCGTCGCTTTCGAGTTTGTCGAGAATGACGTCCTCGGGTGCGAGATCGCCCAGTTCATCGTGTATCCCGGCCGCGATCGCATCGAGTCGGTCTTGCGTGGACGGCTTCGTCGGATCCTTCGCGCGCGCCTCGTCCAGTTCACGGCGAACCCGGACAGGCTGGAAGGTCAGCGCTTTCGCTTCCATCGTGAATGCGATGGGCTTGCCGTTGCGGTCCATGATCGAGCCTCGAGTCGCCGGATCGACGAGCGTCGTTGTTCGTTGCGAGGCCGCCTCGGCGGAGAGTCGGTGCCCGTCGACTCCCATGATCCAAACCAACTGCAGGGCCACCACGGCCAGTACACCGAACATGGCGATACGGCCGAACCCGCTTCGAAAAGCGAAGGACGACGCATCGAAGCGTGTATCGGATCCCGCGCGCGGTCGACCGGCGGGTGCTCCCGGACGTCGAGACGATTCGGCTCGACGACGCGGGACGCCGTATCGCTGATCGTCGGATGCATTCCGCGACAGCGGCTTACGGCGAGGCCTTCCGGTGGACGGCCTGGTCACTGCCGACTACCCGAAGGACTCGCCGACGGGATGCTCATGGGAACCAATTGTTCACCGAGGGCTGCGGTTCCAGCGGCATTCGATGTGTTCGGCGTGGCGCGTGTGACCGGTGGGACCGAACTGGCACGCGGGACGGAGTCGGCTGTTGAGCTTGCGGCACGCGCAGGCAGGGAGTTGCTCGAGCTGCCGGCAGAACCGGATTCGGACGATCCCGTCGACCGATCCGAGTTCGCTGCAGCCACCTCCGACGGGGGATCCAACGGGGCCACGGGCGCGCCCTGCGCAGGCTGTGGCGTACCGATCACCTGGACCGAGCCGTCCTCCGCGACGAGAAGGCGCGCGGTGTCGAGGGCAGGAATCATGCCCTGCTCTGCGGCTTTTCGGGCCAGCTCGGGCGCGGAATCCGCAAGCTCGACGTCCCGCTGCAGCGACGCACGTTCCTGGACGAGACTCTGGTTGTAGGCCTTCGCGTCACTGAGCATGTACGAGTCACCCGCAGAACGGGTCGTGAGCAGAAGGGTCAGACCCAGTCCCAGCGAAAGCAATCCGATGATCAGCGCCACGAAAGGAATTCGGGCAGTGATCGCGGACGCAGTCAGAGATCCACGCTCCGCCGGATTTCCGGCACCCAACCCGCGAGCGCTGGCCCGCTGCTGACGCCTCTCGTATGCGCGGAGAGCCGCTCCGGAACGCCCAGTTTCGGGTTCCGATCCCTTCGACCGTCGCCGACGCTTCGCCGGAGCCGTACCCGCGGTGACAGTCATGCCGATTTCCTCGCAATCCGCTCCGCCGCGCGCAGACGTACTGGCGCCGAACGCGGGTTCTCTTCGATTTCTTGGTCAGAGGCGCGCTCGGCACCTCTGGTGAGCAGACGAAACTCCGGCCCCATACCCGGAAGCTCAACGGGAAGCCCCTCGGGGCTCGTCGATTTGACGCGCGGCGCCAGCTCTCTCTTGACCACGCGATCCTCGAGCGATTGGTACGACATGAACACCACCCGACCCCCGACCGCGAGCGCGTCGAGACCTGCCGGGACTGCCCGCTTCAACGAGTCCAGCTCACCGTTGACCTCTATCCGCAACGCCTGAAACGTTCGTTTGGCGGGATGGCCACCCGTTCGTCGAGTGGCAGCAGGGATCGACGCGTAGAGCAGTTCGACAAGCGCGGCACTGGTGGTGAATGGCTTCGCTTCGCGCTGTCGAACGACCGCGGAGGCTATCCGGCCCGCGAACCGCTCCTCGCCGTAAGTGCTCAGAACGCGCGCGATCTCACCGTGCGAATAAGTATTGAGAACGTCCGCCGCGGTGATACCCACGGTGGGATTCATGCGCATGTCCAGCGGAGCATCCACCGAGTACGCAAATCCGCGTTCGGCTTCGTCGAGTTGCATGGAGGAGACGCCGAGATCGAACAGGATTGCATGCACCGCGTCACGTTCCGGCAACCCGGCCTCTTCCAATGCAGCACCGATTCCGTCGTAGGTGGTGTGCACGAACGTCGTCCGATCGGAGAAACCGGCGAGACGCTTGCTCGCGAGCCGGAGTGCATCCGGATCGCGATCGAGTCCGATCAACCGGAGTGTCGGATAGGTACGAAGGAAATGCTCCGAATGACCGCCGAGACCGAGTGTCGCGTCGATCATGACCGGCGACTCACCTCGCGCCGCAACTGCAGTCAGTGCAGGTCCGAGAAGCTCGTCTGCCCGGCCCAGTCGAACTGGAATATGTTCGGGTTCGAAAGCCTTCGACGTTCCGACTAGCTCGGGAGCGATCTCCGGGTCGGGCGAGTTCGTGTCGCCTTCCACAATGTTTCCTCCCGGTCTTGCTTGTGAACACCCTCGTGCGGTGCTCACATAGATCGATGATGGGGGCGAATGCCGCGAGGTCCCTGTCCGATAGGAACCTGGCGTTGGGGAAGAACGTCAGGGTCCTGATCTGCGAAACCTGGCGTTGGGGAAGAACGTCAGGGTTCTGATCGGGCAGAGGCCTCGCGGCACTCGGCGTGTTGATCCGGGCGGCTACACGATGCCTTCCAGCGATTCGTCGAACGCGTCCGAGAAACTCTGCTCACTCTCGGCCGAGTAGCGAGCCCACGCCTCTTCGTTCCAGACCTCGATGAACTCGATGGATCCGTTCACGACGACGTTGCGCTCGAGGTTTGCGTACTGGCGGTGGTCCGCCCTCAGGGTGATTCGCCCCTGGCCGTCGAGCTTCTGCTCGTCGGTGCCTGCGCCGAGCTGCCGTATGTACGAGCGAGCAACCGGGTTGGAGCGCGAGGCCTCGGTCAGTTTCCGAACCTTTTCCGCGAACGCGTCCTGGGTGTAGATGGCGAGGCTGTGGTCCTGACCTTTACTCACCATCAACCCACCCTCCAGCGCTTCGCGGAACTTCGCCGGCAGCGTCAACCGGCCTTTGTCGTCGAGCTTGGGCGTGTAGGTACCGAGGAACACTCGACACCTCCCACTCTCTTCGCTTCCACCACTTTACCCCACTTTCCCCCACATACAATCCCGCCAGCGCACTTTTCTCGAACTATCATCATAAAACTCCAGGTCGAGCGCGTGGAAGACAGTGGGGAAGAATTCTGCGACATGCGCACCGCCGCGAACCAGCGAAGGACATCGGACCGCAGTCGAGGTGCAAAACCCCAGGTGAAAGCCAGGATCTCACTCGATGCAATTCGGCATGCAAGATCAGTGGGGGGAAGTGGGGATCGGCGGTGCCACCACCGATCGAGTGGGTGAGAGTGGGGAACCTCAGCCGGCACGAGCCCGATCTATGACTTGCAGGAATTCAGCCAGCGCATGCAAAAGCGGCGCCTACCGTGTGGTAGACGCCGCTTCGACAATCAGAATAGTGACGATCAAACTTGTAGTGACGCTCGACCTTTGGGGGACGAGCGCACGTTGTATGTGATGACGAGTGGTGCCGTAGCCCTTCGGACCCCGTCACCGCTCATCGAGTTCACTCCTGTTCGAACCGCCGCCGGAACCGATCTTCCATTCGCGAAGTGAAACTGCCGCCCTTGCGGCCCGGCTTCGACTTTTGTCCCGAACTGCTGCGTTTCCCAGGACCTGCGGCCGCAGTGCCCGAGCTTTCGCCCGACGCCGTGTCCTCCTCGGAGGCAGACGCACCGCCGCGGGGGCCACCGAGCAGATACAGAACCCCGGCGCCGAACATGAACGCGAATCCGACAAGACTGATCACCGGGAACCCGCCGGGCTGGAATGGAATAGCCACACCGGAAACGAGAAGAACAAGCCCCAATACGAACAGCGCGATCGCTTGAAAGCGCCGCTTGCTCGTCGCCGTACGCATACGGCCGCTTCTCACGTGAGAGGCGAACTTGGGATCCTCGGCGTAGAGAGCGCTCTCGATCTGATCGAGCATGCGCTGCTCGTGCTCGGAGAGTGGCACGGTACCTCCCCCTGCACAGATATTGAAAGTCATTTCGGGTGCGAAACGACGGGAAGCTGACCTTGGCGGCTACCTACCGTTGATAATACGAGCAGAATCGCCCGCTTACCACCTACTCGGTCGATGTGTTCCTGAGAATGTTCGAAGAGTCCCTGCGCTGGGGTCCGGACCGCCACCGGATTCGGTCCGCGATCCGGCCCGAGGGCGGCGCTTCGACCACGTTACCGCTCCGTTTTCGGTGCAATGCGCCCTCTCACGCGGTCATCGAGCGCGGATGGGCGCCGACAGGGTCGAGGCGGGAATCCGCCCCGATATATTCCTCGACCACGTGCAGGAACCGCCCTACCTGGCGATAGAAATCGTCAGCCATGTCGAGGTCGATCGACCTCGACAGTCCTGCGAGAACCGCTGCCCGTGTTGCCGAGTAGCCGGAGAAGTACTCCGCCCACGCTTCCAGTTCGGGCGCTGCCTTGGTCAACAACACCCACGCATTCCGCGAACGCGCTCGTGCCGTCGAGATCGGCGCGGCCTCGATCACTGCGGCGGCCCCACGCAACGCAGCGGTGTAGCAGTCGAGAAACTGGTCCGATGCAGTAGCTGCGCCTATCGAACCGGACAAGAACGCATCCGCTCGACCGAGAAGCAGCCTGGCGCGCGGCGACACCGGCGGACGAACTCCGGCGCGGAGACCTTGTGTTGCCATACTCGAACACCTCCCGATCGATTCGCCGTTGTCGACCGCGTTTTCGCCACGCCCGGCCCTCGACGACGCTCTAAGGTCGGAACCCGGCGAACCCTCGCTTCCCTCGAGACTTCGCCGGATCGCCGACATCGAACATCCGTTCGACATATTCAATATAGCTGCGCCCACCGACAAGTAGTCAAGGAAAGGTTGAGAACAGTCGCCACCGAAGCGGAACCGACCCCCCACCTGGTCGACCTGTCAGCCCAGGAAATCCGCCGAAGACTGCCTGAAGCGCTGTCGATCTACGTCGAGGCGATGGGCTACCCGCAGGGCACCGAGTACCACCGCGCGCCGATGTGGTCCGAGCACGTCCTTCGGCCGGGCTGGCGCGGTGTCGGCGCAGTCCTGCCCACACCCGAGAGCCCTCTCGTGGCGATTGCCTACGGATATCGTGGAGCGCCCCACCAATGGTGGAATCAGCAGGTCCGCGACGGCCTGCGTCGTTCGGGAAAAAGCAACGAGTACATCGACGCAGTTCTGTCCGACTACTTCGAGCTCACCGAGTTGCACGTCCGACCGGACGCTCAGGGGCATGGCCTCGGTAGCGCCCTGACGCGCCGACTGCTGGCCGGACGCACGGAAAAAAACGTGCTGCTGTCCACTCCCGAGGTCGCCGGTGAGGACAACCGAGCTTGGCGACTCTACCGTCGGCTCGGTTTCGAGGACGTCCTCCGCGACTTCACGTTCGCCGGTGACCGTCGCCCCTTCGCAGTGCTCGGACGCGTCCTGCCGTTCGAATAGCGCCTGCTGTTCCAACACCGGCGCCCTTCCAACACCACAGCCGACCCGTCGCGGAAGACCTATAGCCTGGAGTGGTGATCGACGCTGTAGTTGTGGGATCTGGCCACAACGCCCTCACCTCGGCCTGCTATCTCGCTGACGCAGGGTTGTCGGTGGAAGTACTGGAAGGGGACACGATCATCGGCGGCGGGGTGTCCTCGGTCGAACGCTTTCCGGGTCACCAGGTGGATCGAGGTTCTTCTGCCCACATCATGATCCGGCACACCGGAGTGATCGAGGAATTGGAATTGGCCGAACACGGATTGCGCTACGTCGAGTGCGATCCGTGGGCGTTCGCACCGGGTGCGCCGGGAACCGACGAACCGCCGCTGGTGTTTCGACGCGATCTGGACGCTACGTGCTCGTCCATAGCGCAGGCGTGCGGGTCGCAGGACGCACGCGCGTACCGAAATTTCGTCGACAAGTGGGGACCGAGAAGCGTCCGAACGATGCGGGCCTTCTCCGGTGCGCCCACCGGCCCCAATCTGCTCCGGTCGTTCTGGGGATTGGATGCCCCGAGCGGTGGTAGCGCACTGTCGCGAGAATTCATCACCAGCGGTGATGCACTGCTGGACGAGACGTTCTCCTCCGAGCGCCTGAAGGCTGCTCTGGCATGGTTCGGGGCGCAGTCCGGTCCCCCGATGTCCGAACCAGGGACCGCACCGATGGTCGGATTCGCCGCTCTCATGCATACGCTGCCGCCGGGGCGGGCCATCGGTGGCAGCGGCGTGCTGACCGATGCTCTCGCCTCCAGACTTCGATCCCGCGGTGGACGCGTCACCGCGGGCGACGCGGTCGAAGCGCTGACCCCGTCGGAACAGGCGTGGACGACACGTACCGCCTCCGGCCGAACCGTGCGCAGCAGGATGGTCGTCGCTGGCTGCCACATCCTGACCACACTGAAACTTCTGGAGGCAGGTGGGCACAACCCACGCCAGATCGACACATGGCGGCGCGGCATTCGGGTCGGGCCCGGCATCGGAATGGCTGTCCGCCTCGCCACCGATGCCCTCCCCCAGTACCCGAATGCACCGTCGACGCTGTCCGCGACGTCCGGCCTGCAACTGCTTGTCCGAGATCGAGCCCAACTGAGGATGGCGCATGCGTGTGCGCTCACCGGCGAGCTACCCACCACGCCGGCTGTCCTAGCCATGTCCTTCACTTCGATCGATCCCAGTGTGGCCCCGGAGGGTGAGCATCAGATCTCGCTGTGGTCGCAGTGGCAGCCACACACTCTGACCGGCAGCCGGCAATGGCGAAGCAGCTCCGACAGGGTGGACCCGACCGATCTGGCCGAAATCGAGGCCGACCGCATCGTCGACCAGGTGGAAGCCGCTGCCCCGGGTTTCCAACGTTCGATTCTGCACCGCCACGTACAGTCACCCGCCGATATCGAACGGGAATTGGGAATGGTCGGAGGCAACATCATGCACGTGGAGATGTCCTTGGACCAGATGATGATGTGGCGCCCCATCCCGCAGTTGTCGCAGCACCGCGTTCCCGGCGCGCCCGGCTTGTACCTCACCGGCGCTTCGACACATCCCGGCGGTGGCGTGATGGCCGCGAGTGGCCGTAACGCCGCGAGGTTGGCTCTCGCCGACGCCGGCGCAGGTCGATTCCGTCGATGGATCGGTGCCCGACGCCGATGAACAAACTAGTGATAGCACTCGCTGCGGGCGCGATCGGAGCACAGATCGTGTATCCGCTCGTGAGCGGAAGTACCCGAGATATGGTCACCGTGGCCGTCGTCGGATTCTTGGCGGCAACTGCCGTCACCCACGCCGTGCTGACCCGGGGACCATGGTGGGCTGCGGTGATGGCCTGCGGCACTGCCGGCCTCGGCCTCGCCTCCGAGATAATCGGTACAGCGACCGGCTTCCCCTTCGGCAGCTACTTCTATTCCACCGGACGCCTCGGACCCGAGGTCTTCGGCATTCCCGCCGTCATTCCGTTTGCCTGGACCGCGGGCTTCTATCCGATCTGGTGCACGGTGACTTTCCTTCTGCAACGCAGACAGAGGTCGCCGATGAACATGTCCGTGCGACGTATTGCCCTCACCGCGGTGTCGATGGTGGGCTGGGACCTGTATCTCGACACGCAGATGGTCACCGACGGCCACTGGACATGGACGACACCCATCCCCGGTTTGCCCGGCATCCCGTCGATACCGATGAGCAACTACCTCGGCTGGTTTCTGGTTTCGCTCCTCATGGCGTCGATCATCGAGGCAGCCACCCGACTGCTGCTGCGAACCCCGATCGAATCCACCGCTACGGAAACCGCCACGCACGCTGGGACCGGATCCGATACCGTCCCCATCGTATTGTTCATGTGGACCTGGCTCGGGTCCGCCTTCGCACACGCCGTCCTCCTCTCCGGCGGAGAGATGCACTACTCGGCCATATACGGGTTTGTCGTGATGGGAGTGGTCGGGATACCTGTCCTGCGTTCGCTGATCGTCGATCGCCGACGCGCCGGCTCAGCCTCTGTCTGAGCGCCACCGACAGCTCTACGCGCACTGTCTGGCACGATGTCGCTGTGCAGTCGACAACCCGTGAAAGCAGGTCCCGCAACCATCGCCGGCTTCTGTCCGCGCTCACCCTGGCGTTGCTCCTCGCTCCCCTGTTGACCGGGTGCCTGCGCGCCCAGGTCTCGATGGGTGTGTCGGCCGACGACCGAGTGTCCGGACAGATAATCGCCGCGACGATTCCCACCTCGGACACCGACACCGGACCCACGCTCACGCCGCCGTCCACTCTCGCGAACAAGATCCGCGTCTCCGAGTATCGGCAGGACGGTTACGTCGGCAGCGAAGCCAGATTCGACGATCTGACGTTCGGCGATGTGCAGACGCTCGGGTCGATGTCCGACCAGGCGGTGGGCAGCTTCCAGTTGATCTTCCAGCGCTCCGGCGACACCGTCAGCCTCGATGGCAATGCCGACCTGCAGTCGGTCCCGACTCAGGGTTCCGATGTTCAATTCACCATCGCTTTTCCTGCACGTATCGGAACGACGAACGGGACTCGTGAAGGCGACAACATCATCACGTGGAAGCTCCCCCCGGGAGAAATCACCGCGATGCGTGCCGAGGTCAACTACCCCGACCCCAATACGCGCAGTTTCGCCGGCTGGGCCGGAATCGTAGGCGGAGTGACCATCGGTGTCGCTGCAATCGTCGGAGCAATGGCGTGGGTCAACCGCAATCCCCCCGTGCGGCGCCGCGACTCGTCTGCGTGAGCGCCACGTCCGATGTCATCCGACGCCTGACAGCAGCGGGCGCAGTACTAGCAGGGGTATCCGCAGCGCTCTCGGTCGTCAATGCGACCACGATGCGCCGACTCACGCCGCCGCGGACGGACGCTCCCGAAAGCGTCGCGATCTGCATCCCGGCCCGGAACGAAAGAGAAAATCTCCCAGCACTTCTGGTCGATCTCAGGGCACAGGCACGGTGCCCCGACCTCGAGGTGTTCGTACTCGACGACGGATCCACCGACGACACCTTCGCACTCGCCGAACGAGCGGTGGCGGCGGATCCTCGATTCGAACTGATCCGTTCGGATACGGACCCACCCCCGGGCTGGACCGGCAAAGCCGCCGCATGCCGAATCCTCGCGGAACGCGCGTTCGACCGTGGCAGCGTCGACTACATCGCATTCGTCGACGCGGACGTCCGTCTCGACAGCCATGCCGTCGCATCCGTAGCCTCGGCCCTTCGGTCCAGCGGAGCCTCGCTGCTATGCCCCTGGCCGCGGCAACTGTCCGGCACGCTTGTCGAATCCCTTGTACAACCGCTCCTGAGCTTTTCCTGGATGTCGACACTTCCGATACGAGCAGCCGACGCGTCGACACGCCCGTCCACTGTGGTGGCGTGCGGTCAGTTCATGATGTTCGACGCGAACGCGTATCGATCGATCGGCGGGCACGTTTCGGTGGCTGGGAGCCCGACCGAGGACCTCGACATCGCTCGCGCGCTCCGGCGACAGGGCCGACGCACAGTTCTCGTTGCCGGTGGAGAATTCGTCCGATGTCGCATGTACGACGGCTGGCCTGCGGTGCGTGACGGGTACACGCGGTGGTTGTGGAACGCGTTCGGGGGTTCTTTCGGGTCTGCTTCGCTTCTCGGCGCGATCAGCGTCATCTATCTCCTGCCGCCGGCAGCCGCACTTTTCGGGTCCGGAGCGACGCGCCGATGGGGGCTGCTCGGATACTGCGCCGCGGTCTCCTCGCGCGTCGCGGCGGGGTACGCGGAATCGGGTGGCTCGACACCCTCGCTGCGGACCGTCGCTCGCGCGACCGCGCACCCGGTGTCCGTGGCGATCTATGGCGCACTCACTATCGAGTCGTTTCGCCGCCACCGCCTGGGCACCACCACGTGGAAGGGCAGACCGCTGACGACAGAAGTCTGAGGGTGTCAGACCCGAGCTTCGCAGACACCGAGATTGGTGAGAACCTCGCGAGTCGCCCGCGCGAAGTTCAGTGTGATGAAGTGCAGCGCCGGAGCACCCTCGGCGATGAGCCGCTCGCCCATCGACGTCGCCAATTCGATACCCACCTCGCGAACAGCCGCGCGATCTTCCTCCGGACCGGTACCCGCTGCGGCCGTGAAACGATCGTCGATCTCGCGGGGTAGAGCAGAACCCGACAGCGCGAGCGCCCGACGAACCGTTCGCAGCGAGGTTATCGGCATGATCTCGGGAATGATCGGCTTCGCTCCCTCCTCGGGATCGCACGCCACCACGCGGTCCCGCAACCTCAGATAGTCGTCCACATCGAAAAACATCTGGGTGATGGAGTATTCGGCGCCCGCGCGCAGCTTGTCGACGAGAACTCTGGTGTCCTGTTCCAGGTCGATCGCGCGGTAGTGCCCCTGGGGGAACGAGGCGACGCCGACATGGAAATCGCCCAGCTCGCGGACCAGACGGACCAATTCCTCGGCGTACTCGACCCCGTCCGGGTGCTTCTCCCAGTGTCCCAGCGGATCACCGGGCGGGTCCCCGCGCAGGACAAGGACGTTGGAGATTCCGCGGTCCGCGTAGGCGCCGACCATCGACCGCAACTCGGCGACGCTATGGGACACCGCGGTCAGGTGCGCCACGGGCAACAGCGTGGTCTCCTCGGCGATCTGCCCGGTGACCCGAACAGTGCGGTCACGGGTCGACCCGCCGGCTCCGTACGTCATGGAGACGAATGCCGGTTGCATCTGTTCGAACTCGCGAACAGCCCGCCACAGCCTGGCCTCCGCGGCCTCGTCTCTGGGCGGTGAGAATTCGACCGAGAATGGGATCTTGGTGGAGTCGGCGTCGCGAAGCCGGTCCACTATCGACGGAGTTCGGGTGAGCCGCGCCGCGCTGGGCCGCCCCCTGACGGCTTCGGATGTCACACCGCAATCATAGTTTCGCACTGTGACACCGTCGACGGCAGCCTCACATGGCCGGGTACATCGTCGGCGTTGGCTAAAGTGGACATGCAGCATCGCTCTCTCGCGTCCGACTGGAGGATCCCCTGTCCGGCAAACTGCCCACGCACCCTGCAACCGCGACCATCGACACCACCGACACCACCGCCGCCGTGCTCGGCGCGGGCACGGCGAAGCCGCGCGAGCTCGTCGAAGCTGCGCTGATCGAATTCTTCGCCTCGAGGACCGAACAGGTAGCTGAGCTCGGCGACCGTTACGTAACGGCCGTTCGCGAACTCACCGAGTTCGTTCTGCGCGGCGGCAAACGAGTGCGTCCCGCGTTCGCCTGGACTGCCTGGCTGGGAGCCGGTGGCGACAGCACCAGCGACGGCGCGGCGTCGATCGTTCGCGCCTGCTCAGCACTCGAACTGGTCCAGGCGTGTGCATTGATCCACGACGACATCATCGACGCCTCGGTGACGCGGCGTGGCTTCCCCACCGTGCACGTCGCGTTCGCCGACCGGCATCGCAGTGCGAACTGGTCCGGCTCCTCCGAACGCTTCGGCGAATCGGCCGCAATCCTGCTCGGCGACCTCGCGTTGTGCTGGGCCGACGACATGCTCAGGGAGTCGGGCATCGACGCCGCGGCGGCCGCACGTGTCTCACCGGTGTGGTCGGCGATGCGAACCGAGGTGCTCGGCGGCCAGTTGCTCGACATCGAAGCAGAGGCAGGACTCGACGAGTCCATCGATGCCGCAATGCGCGTCAATCGGTACAAGACCGCTGCGTACACCGTCGAACGACCACTGCAGATCGGAGCGGTTCTCGCCGATGCCGCGCCGGACCTGACCGCTGCGTATCGATCGTTCGGCACCGACATCGGGCTGGCCTTCCAACTCCGAGACGACCTTCTCGGGGTTTTCGGCGACCCCGGTGTCACCGGAAAGCCGTCGGGCGACGACATCCGCGAGGGCAAGCGCACCGTTCTGATGGCCATGGGGATGAAATTGGCGGACCGCGATTCGCCTGTATCAGCACGAACTCTGCGCTCGACTCTCGGCACGATCGACCTGAGCGAGGACCGAATTGCCGATGTTCGATCCATTCTTTGCGATGTCGGTGCTGTGGCTGACGTAGAGCGCCGCATCGAGGACCTGACCGACCGGGCACTGGAAACACTCGCCGAAAGTGCCACCGAACCCGGCGCAGCGGCGCAACTGCGGGCCATGGCGATCGCGGCCACACAACGTACGTACTAGACCGCTTCTTCCTCGACCACATCTTCCGAAAGGCACACGTGCACTCGATAACCGGCCCCACAGAGTCCGTCGTCGTTGTGGGAGCGGGGCTCGCCGGACTCTCCGCCGCGCTGCATCTCACTGGCGCGGGGAGGCGCGTGACCGTATTGGAACGCGAGAACTTCGTCGGCGGTCGTGTCGGCATCTATCCGGTGTCGGCCGAGGACGGCTCGCGGCTGTACGACATCGACAACGGGGCCAGTGTGCTCACCATGCCCGATCTCATCGAGTCGGCTTTGGCAGCAGTGGGTGAGAACTTCGAGACCGTCACGCCCAGAATCGAACTCACTGCACTCTCGCCGAGTTATCACACCCGATATGCCGACGGGAGTTCCATCGACGTCTACGCCGACCCCGACGAGATGGCCGCGGAGGTCGCCCGCACGTGCGGTGCGGCCGAAGCGGAGGGGTATCGCGCGCTGCGTCGCTGGTTGGCTTCCATTTTCGATGCCGAGTTCGACCGATACATCGACTCGAACTTCGATTCGCCGCTCGACCTCGTGTCCACTCCGTCCGCGTTGCGCGACACGCTGACACTGGCGCGGCTCGGAGGCTTCGGTCGTCTCGGACCCCGAGTGGAGAAGTTCTTGAAGGATGAGCGGCTGCGTCGCGTGTTCACCTTTCAGGCGCTGTATGCCGGTATGGCTCCCGCGAAGGCACTGGCCGTGTACGGCGCTATCGCGCACATGGACACCTCGCTCGGGGTGTATTTCCCAGTGGGAGGTATGGCATCGATCGCCGCGGGCATGGCGGACGCGGTCACCCGCAACGGGGGTTCGGTGATCACCGGCGCCGAGGTCTCGCACATCACGCGCTCGCACGACCGGGTGAGCTCCGTTCGAACCACCGATGGCAGAGACTTCGAGTGCGACGCGCTCGTGTTGACACCGGATCTTCCGGTCGTGGACCAGTTGCTCGACGAGTCAGGTGCGCCGTCGCGTTTTCGACGCCGCGGCTACAGTTCGGTGTCGCCGTCGGCCGTGGTCTTCCACGGCACGGTTCCGACCGAGGTGACAGCGACCTGGCCGGCGCGTTCGCACCACAGCATCGACTTCGGTGCGGAGTGGGCGTCGACATTCGATCGGATCACCGCGCGCCGCGGTCGAGGCTCGCTGATGACGGACCCTTCGTTGTTGATCACCCGCCCCGGCGTGACCGACTCCGCACTGCTCGTCGAACGCGACGGCGAGTTGTGCGAACCGGTCTCGGTTCTCGCACCGTGCCCGAATTTGCGCAGTGCACCGTTGGACTGGAATCGTCTTCAGGGTCCTTACGTAAGAGAACTACAGCGAGAATTGGTACAACGCGGTTACCACGGGGCGACTTCGATGACGATCGACCACATCGACACGCCGCAGACCTGGGCTGATCGGGGAATGGTCGACGGCAGTCCGTTCTCGTCCTCGCACGTCTTCCGGCAAACCGGTCCGTTCCGCAGAAAGAACTTGGTGGCGGGCCTGGCCAACGTGGTGCTCGCGGGTTCCTCGACCACCCCAGGAGTGGGGGTACCGACTGTGCTCGTCTCCGGCAGACTTGCCGCCGAGCGTATAGTCGGCCGATCCTGACGCACAGGAAACGAACCGCCGATGATTGGGAATCTTGCCTCACGCACTAAACTGCGGCCGTGGGTCGGTGGCATCACCCCCTGCTCTGCAAACCGATACCGAGACCGCAAGCAACACTGAAATCGCAGACCGACCTGCCGTATGGCCGTGAGGAGGATGACCGTACCGATGTCCTCGGTCTCGAGATCAGCAGCCTCCGGCGCAAGTCGTCCCGCCCCGACGGGCCACGAAGAGCCGTCGGCGGTGCCGCACCGGTCGGCGGTCCGCCAGTTGGCGCTATTTCTCCGAAGCCCCGAAGGGCACGCAGCAGCTCTGGGCCTGATCGGTACAGTGCTGATCACCTTCGGCGGATTCGGCGCCGGCAGCGTACGTCGCCGCGATCCGCTCCTCGAGGTCATGCACCTGTCGTGGTTGCGGTTCGGCCACGGACTCGTACTGTCGTCCATCCTCGTCTGGCTCGGTGTGGTGCTGATGATCGTCGCCTGGGTTCGTCTCGGGCGCGCAACCCTCGGCGGGCGCACGACACTGAGCGAGCTTCGGTGGATCGTCCCCGTCTGGACAGCCCCGCTACTGCTGTCCGTCCCGATGTTCAGCCGGGACGCCTACTCCTACCTTGCGCAAGGCGCGCTGCTGCGCGACGGCTTCGACCCGTATGCGGTGGGTCCGGTGGCCAATCCCGGCCTGCTCCTCGACAACGTCAGCAATGTCTGGACGACGACGACGGCGCCGTACGGACCACTCTTCCTCCTGCTCGGTCAGGCGATCACCAGCATCACCGGCGACAACGTGATCGCAGGAACGATGCTGTTGCGCATCACTATGCTTCCCGGCCTCGCCCTGATGATGTGGGCAGTTCCGAGATTGGCGACGCACATGGGCGGCAAGCCCACGATCGCGCTGTGGCTCGCTGTCCTCAACCCGCTGGTACTCATCCACCTCATCGGTGGAGTTCACAACGAACTCCTGATGGTCGGGCTCATGACGGCCGGCATCGTGCTGGTTCTCGAACACAAGCACGTCGGCGGTGTAGCGCTCGTCGCAGTCGCCGTCGCGATCAAGGCCACGGCCGGTCTCGCGCTGCCATTCATGGTGTGGATCTGGATGATTCACGAACGTGAGCGTGCGATCGCGGAGAACAGATCCCCGATGTCGCCGGTGAAGTCCTTCCTCAAGACGGCCGGAACCGGGGCCGGGGTCTTCGGAGCGGTGTTCGTCGCAGCGTCGCTGGTGGCAGGTGTGGGCATCGGCTGGCTCACCGCGCTCTCCGGCTCCGCCAAGATCATCAACTGGTTGTCCTTGCCGACGATTCTGGCTCACCTGATCACGGTGAGCACATCGTGGTTCCTGGACACCAACCTCGGACCGGTCCTCGAGATCACACGCATGATTTGCGCCCTGGCTCTCGTGATCATCATCGTCGGAGCGTGGTGGTTCTACCGACGCACCGAGCGCGACGCGGTCAAAGGCATCGTCGTCGCTCTGGTCGCCATCGTCGTACTCTCCCCTGCAGCTCTGCCGTGGTACTACTCGTGGCCGCTTGCCCTCGCAGCAGGCTTCGCCCTGTCGACGCGCACGCTGATGGTGCTGGTCGGATTGTCTGCGTGGCTGATGCTCGTCTTCCGACCCGACGGTTCGATCGGGTTGTACACCCTCGGCCACGTCGCCCTCGCCACCTTCGCCGCGGTCGTGGCAGCTCTCTCACTCACCACCGTCGATCCATTGAGGCTGCGAGGAAAGCCCCCACATACATCGATTCCGGAGGAAAGCCGTGCCACATCGCAGACGACCCCTGCCGACCGTGGGTGAACTGGACGGAATCGATCCGGCGTTGCACGGTGCTTACCGGCTGTGCCGGGACCTGAACGCGCGCCACGGGAAGACGTACTTTCTGGCCACGCGTTTGTTGCCGGTGGACAAGCGCGCGGGGGTGCACGCCCTGTACGGGTTCGCTCGCATGGTGGACGACATCATCGATGTCGACGTCGACGGTTCGCTCGTCGACGAATCGTCCGAGGACAAGACCCCTCTGGCGCCGGCGGATCGGCGCGCAGCCGAGCGAGTCGACTCGCTCGAGGACCGTGTCCGCTCGGCACTGAGCGGTGCGGTACTGGGCGAGAGTCCCTCCGAGCAGGTTCTGACGGCCCTCGTCGACACGGTGGATCGGTACGCGATCCCCCACGAATACTTCTATGCGTTCTTCCGTTCGATGCGGATGGACATTCCCGGCACGGATTTCTTCCGGTCGCGCTACCGAACAATGGCCGAACTCCGCGAATACATGTACGGTTCCGCCGCCGTCATCGGACTCGAGATGCTGCCCATCCTCGGCGCCTCCAGCGTGAACGCAGAAGGGCCCGCTGCTGCCCTCGGCGAAGCCTTTCAGCTCACGAATTTCATCCGAGACATGGGAGAGGATCTCGACCGGGATCGGATATACCTGCCGACCGACGAATTGGCCGCCTTCGGCGTCGACGAGGCACTGCTGCGGCACTGTCGCGATTCGGGGCGCACCGACCAGAGACTCTCCCGAGCCCTGGCGCACCTGATTGCGCACACCCGCGCGGTGTACCGCCTCGCCGAACCCGGCATCGAGATGTTGGACCCACGCGTGCAGTCGAGCATGCGAACGGCATTCCTGCTCTACGGCGGGATCCTCCGCGAGGTCGAGGACGGCGGCTATCGGGTTCTTCAGGAGCGGGCCCGAGTGCCGGGATGGCGTCGACTCTCGGTTGCCGGGCCCCGCCTCGTGGCCACCGGTTGGACCAGGCTCAGATCGCCATCGCCTGTGCGCGCCTGATCACCTCGCGCATCAGATCCCCGTGCATCGCGTCGATCGGGGTGCCGGGAAGGCTGTCGTCCGGTTCGAACAGCCACTCCAGAATTTCTTCGTCTCGGTATCCGCCGTCGTGGAGCACGGCCAGCAAGCCGGGCAGCCCCTTGACGATCTGCTTGCCGGGAGTGTTCAGAAACACCTCTGGGACCCCGGGGACTCGATTGCGTTTGACCGCGATGAGCTGTCGGTCACGCAGCATCTGCTCAACCCTGGCCTTGGGAACCTCGAGAATTTTGCTCACATCGGCCAGCTGTAGCAGTGAAACCGAGGGAGCCAACACGTCGTCGGAATATGGGATAGCGCTCACTGCAGTAACGTTAACTGGTTGGTCCTCGGATGCGAAAAACACAGTCCGGGTGCGTTGCGCCGAGACTACGGCGATATCTGCGCTGGCTACCATCGTCTCGAAGCGCTCGATTCGGTGCTCATTTCTCGAGGAGGTACACCACGGTGATGTCCGGAGGATCCGTAACGGCGGGTTCACTGCTGGATCGGCGCTACCGCATCGACGCCCAGATCGCTCGCGGCGGAATGTCCACGGTGTATCGCGCCCTGGACACGCGACTGGATCGGCCTGTCGCGGTCAAGATCATGGACCCCAAGTTCGCCGAGGATCCGCAGTTCGTGGCGCGCTTCGAGTTCGAAGCCCGGGCAGTCGCGCGGCTGAACAATCCAGGTCTGGTGGCCGTTTACGATCATGGCCGCGACAGGGATGTCGCGTTCCTCGTCATGGAACTGGTCGAGGGTGGGACGCTCAGGGAGCTTCTTCGCGAACGCGGACCGATGCCGCCGCATGCTGCGGCCGCAGTCGTGGGACCGGTTCTCGGTGCACTCGCCACCGCACATCGCGCAGGTCTGGTCCATCGTGACATCAAGCCCGAGAACATTCTGATCTCCGACTCGGGCGATGTGAAGATAGCGGATTTCGGCCTCGTCCGAGCTGTAGCCGCTTCCAATGCCACATCGGCAAGCGTCATCCTCGGCACTGCCGCATACCTCTCACCGGAACAGGTCACCACCGGTTCGGCCAACGCCGGTAGCGACGTCTACGGGGTGGGAGTCGTACTGTTCGAGTTGCTGACGGGGCGTACACCCTTCAGCGGTGACACCTCACTCTCCATCGCCTACCAGCGAATCGACAACGACGTCCCCCGTCCGGGCGGTTTCATCGCCGGGGTGCCGCCCGAGTTCGACGATTTGGTGCGCAGGGCCACCGAGAGAGACCCGGCGACGCGATTCCAGAACGCCGATGAAATGGCACGGGCGCTTCGCGCAGTATGCGCCGAGCTCCAGTTACCGCCGTACCGCGTACCTGCGCCTCGCCGGTCGGCCGGGCATCGAAGTGCCGCAGCGTTGGGCGCCCCCACCACATTCGCCGACCGTGAGAGCGAACAACCCCGGGCCCCGCAAACCGAAGTCGTCGCGGCATCCGCAGGCACGGGCACCCATCACACGCGTGTACACACCGCGCCGACCTCTCGCGACGAGCAGGATGACGTCGATTCGGTCCCACCTCGTCGAGTCGGACGTCGAGAATACGAGTTCCCCGATTTCGTCGCCGACAGGCAACGCTCTCGCCGCGCAATCGTCGTCTGGCTCACCATAGTTGCCTTGCTCGCGGTCCTCGTCGGAGTCGGCGGCTGGTGGATGGGGTCAGGTCGCTACACAAGCGTGCCCGAGGTCGGCGGACTCGATCTCGTCAGCGCACAGAACGCCCTGGAATCGGCGGATCTGGCGAGCGAATCTCGTGGAACCTACTCGGACACGGCACCGGTCGACATGCTCATCGGCACCGACCCGGCGTCAGGGTCACGGGTCGCGCGGGGTGAGACCGTGTTCCTGCTGGTATCCCTGGGACAGCCAACCGTGCCGGAGGTTCCGCCGAACACCGACGTCGCCGCCATGGAGGAAGAGCTGCGTGAACGTACCTTCGCTACCGAGGACGGCGGTGAGGTCTTCAGCACGAACGCGCCGATAGGCGATGTCGCGGCACTCGATCCGCCGCCCGGGACAGTGCTGTCGGTCGGGGACACCGTCAAGGTACTGCGGTCGAAGGGAGCTCCCCCCGTCGATGTACCCGACGTTGCGGGAATGTCCACCGACGATGCTGTCGCGACCCTCGCGTCGATCGGCATTTCGGTTTCGGCCACCGATGTGGAGTTCGACGAGAACACCGACGGTGGCAAGGTGATCGATACATCGCCGCAGATCGGTACCACCGTCACCGCCGGTAGCAGCGTTCGAATGCAGGTGTCCAACGCCGTCACGGTCCCGTCGCTGCTGGGACGATCCGCCGGGTCGGCTCGTGAGATTCTCGAGCGACTCGACTTGGAGGCGCAAGTTCGTCAGGTATTCGATACCGACGGTTCCCTCGTGGTCTCGCAAACCCCGGGGCCGGGGTCCAGAGTTGCCCCGGGGTCGTCGGTGACCGTGGTGTCCTTGCCGTAGCGGCCACCTGCTGCGGGCCTTCGGCCAGCCGAGCTCAGCCTCGCAGCATCTCCGCGACGAGGAACGCGAGCTCGAGCGACTGCTGGGTGTTGAGCCGCGGATCACACGCAGTCTCGTAGCGTCCCGCCAGATCCAGATCCGATATCTCCTGCGCACCGCCCAGGCATTCGGTGACGTTGTCCCCGGTCAGCTCGACGTGGATTCCGCCCGGGTGCGTTCCGAGTCCGTTGTGGATCTCGAAGAACCCCTGGACTTCGTCAACGATTCGATCGAAGTGCCTGGTCTTGTATCCAGTGGACGCCTCGTGGGTGTTGCCGTGCATCGGATCGCACTGCCAGATGACCTGATGGCCGGTTGCCTGGACCTTCTCGATGATCGGCGGAAGCATCTCGCGGATCTTTCCGTTGCCCATCCGGGAAATGAGAGTCAACCGGCCAGGCTTGTTGGTCGGATCCAATCGCTCGACGTACTCCACCGCCATGTCGGGCGTGGTGGACGGCCCGATCTTGAGTCCGATGGGATTGCTGATCAACTCGGCGAGTGCGATGTGTGCGCCGTCGAGCTGCCTCGTCCGATCGCCGATCCACAGGAAATGAGCGGAGAGATCGTACAATTTCGGGTGGTCGGCGTCGGCGTTGTCCAACCGCAGCATCGCACGCTCGTAGTCCAGCACGAGCGCCTCATGGCTGGCGAAGATCTGGGCTGTCTCCAGATTCGGGTCCTTCACTCCGCATGCATCCATGAACCGCAGTCCCCGATCGATCTCGCCGGCGAGAGCCTCGTACCTGGCTCCTGCTGGTGAGCTCGCAACGAATTCGCGATTCCAGTCGTGCACCTTGTGCAGATCGGCCATCCCTGCGCCGGTGAGAGCTCGCACCAGGTTCATTGCGGCACTCGCGTTGGCGTACGCACGCACGAGCCTCGACGGGTCGTGCCGCCGCACGGCCTCGTCGGCGAAGAGTGAGTTGACCATGTCGCCGCGATAAGACTTCAGTCCGAGCGCATCGACATCGGACGAACGCGGTTTCGCGTACTGCCCTGCGATGCGTCCAACCTTCACCACCGGCATACTCGCGCCGTAGGTGAGCACCACGGCCATCTGCAGCAGGGTGCGGATGTTGCCCTTGATGTGGGGTTCGGTGTTGTCGACGAACGTCTCCGCACAGTCACCGCCCTGCAGCAGGAACGCCTCTCCCCTGGCGACAGCTGCAAGCTGATCGGACAGCGCCTCGACCTCACTGGCAACGGTGATCGGCGGTACACTCTCGAGCACCTTGCGCATGTCGGCGGCCTGCGCGGGATCCCACGACGGCTGTTGCGCCGCGGGCTTCGCGAGGGCATCGTCCAACTGCTTGCGCAGCGTCGTCGGCAGCGGCGGAAGATCGGGCAAGCGGTCGATAGGTACGTCGACAGTCCAGTTCACCTGTTCAGGATATTCGCTCCTCGTCCTGGCTCGGCGCGCGGCTCCCGGTAGCGGCTCGGTCGATCAAGCCGATGACGCTTCGATGGCCTCGAATCTCGCCAGGTTGTGCCGCGCATCGGCGAGCGCGTCGTGAGCGTCGTCTGGTGCCGGGGGCAGGTACGGGCTCCCTTGATCCTCCCAGTGCTGACGAAGCTCACGAGTGAAGCGCGGCAACGAACGCGGCAATTCGGTCATCGAACCCCACAGCTGGCACAGCGCCACGTGGTCGTACGCGGCCATCCATGCCCACAGCTCGACCTCGGCATCGGGAGACGGCACGAGGAAATCGAGTAGGTCGTCGCGAATCCGAGCTCTGCTCTTCCACAAGGGTGACGAATACGGCGGCAGCTTGGGCAACACGTTCCGACGGACCCATTTACCGGCGCGCTCCGGGTCGAACTCGGAGGACACCGCATAAAATTCTCGACCATCCTCGGATACCACTGCAATCGAGACCAGCTCGATTGTGCGACCATCCTCGATGAACTCGGTGTCATAGAAATAACGCACGCACACAGCGTATCCCTCGCGTCGGTACCTACCGCGCAGCGCAGTCAGAAGAAGGAACGATGTTCACGCCACCGGAAACCACAACACCTTCCTCGCCGACACGCTCGCGCCTTCCGCTCGAGCTGCGGTCCGTCGCTACCGTTCTCGCGTGTGTCGTGATAGTCGCGGGCGCCCTGGCCGGAGTCACGTACAACCTCCTCGGGCTACCCCCCCTTCGCGATCTACCGAACCTCGGCGACTTCTACCGCCTCGATCTCGATGTGTACCGCATCGGTGGCCAGGTCTTCGCGAGCGGATCACCGCTGTACGGCAGTATCCCCACCACTGAATCGGGTACGTCGCTACCGTTCACGTACCCGCCGATCGCGGCGGTGCTGTTCAGTCCCCTTTCGGCCATGTCGCTGTATTGGGCCGGACTGCTCGTCACAACGCTGTCGTTGGCGCTGCTCATCGTGACGATCGTGCTGACCCTGCGTTCCCTGGGCTACACCCCGACTTCGCTGATGCTCTGGGCTGCAGCAGCGGTATTCGCCGTGTCGATGATTCTCGAACCGGTCTCCTCCACCCTCGACTTCGGCCAGATCAACATCGTTCTGATGGCATTCGTCGCCGCGGACTGCCTACTCGACAAGACCCCCTGGCCCCGCGGAGCGCTCATCGGGCTCGTCGCAGCGGTGAAACTGACGCCCGCCGTGTTCATTCTGTACTTCCTCCTGCGCAAGGACTTTCGCGCTGCAACCATCGCCGCGATCAGCTTCGCCGCATTCACCGCACTCGGCTTCGTCGCCACCTTCTCGGATTCGGTGAAGTATTGGACCCACACTCTGATCGACTCGGACCGCATCGGAAATCCGGCGTACCCCGGGAATCAGAGCATCACAGGCGTCCTGGCCCGCTTCGGACTCCACGACTCGATGCGTTCAGCTGTGTGGATCGTTCTCGCCTGCGCTCTGCTCGCCGTTGCAGCCTTCGCCATGAGACGAGCGTTCGCGACCGATCACAGTGCGTTGGCCCTCGGCGTCAACGCACTGTTCGGGCTGTTGGTCTCCCCTGTGTCGTGGTCGCACCACTGGGTGTGGGCAATCCCGTTCGCGGTGGCTTTGGGGACGTTGGCATACCGAAGCCGGAACGCGTTCGCGATGGCTTTCGTCGCTTTCGGAGTCGTCCTGTTCTACGTCGCTCCACAGTGGCGAGTGGCCGACGGACGGTTCTCCGGGATCGGTTGGCCCATCTTGGACCAGCTCGCTGCATCGTCATACGTGTGGTGGGCGATCGCAGCGATCACCATGGTTGCGTTCGTCCCGAAAGGTCACCCCGCCGGCGCCCAGACAGAACGCGGACAGCTCGACCCGGCGGTGCCGAGCTCCTGAGCGGGGTCGAACTTCTGAGCGACCGACGGGCCGGAAGAGCTCCTCGCGGTCAGCTCGCCTTGGTGTTCGGTAGCCGCTCAGGATCGACGGAAGAGCTTCTCGCGCCGGATGACTCGGCATCGAGCACAGGCTTGTCAGCCGCCTTCTTCAGCGAAGCGGCGTACACATCCACATATTCCTGACCGGACAGCAGCATCAACTCGTACATCACCTCGTCGGTGACAGCGCGCTCTACGAACCTGTTGCCCGCGAGTCCTTCGAACCTCGAGAAATCGATCGGCTTACCGATCTTGATGGTGATCTTGGTGGGCCGCCACACCTTTGATCCGATCGGGTTCATCTTGTCGGTACCGATCATTGCGACGGGAACAACCTGAACGCCGGTCTGAAGCGCCAACCGGGCCATGCCGGTCTTGCCCTTGTACAGCCGACCGTCCGGCGAACGGGTGCCCTCGGGATAGATGCCGAGCAACTTGCCCGACTCGATCACACGCTTGCCTGCGTTGAGTGCATCCTGGGCGGCGTCGGCACCGGTCCTGTCGATGGGAACTTGACCGACCGCGGTGAAGAACCATTTCTGGAACGCACCCTTGAGGCCTGAGCCGGTGAAGTACTCGCTCTTCGCAAGGAAAGTGATACGCCGCTTCACTTTGAGCGGCAGATAGAACGAGTCCAGAACCGCCTGATGGTTACTGGCCAGGATCATCGGTCCGCGGGCCGGGACGTTCTCCAGACCTTCGATTGTCGGCCGACCGAGTGCGGCCAAGATCGGGCCGATGAGGACGTACTTGAACAGCCAGTACCACATGGCGCCCTTCCTGGATTCGAACGTTCCCGATGCGAGGAACCAAAAGAAACTGTACCTACCGTTTATGACCCCAGCCACAGGAACTGCGAAGTGGCGGCAAACATCACATCCTACGTCCGCCAGCAGGTGTGGAGAACTCGGCCCGTGCAAGATCCGCGGCGCCGATCATTCCAGCGGCCTCACCCAGTTGGGTGCTCCGTATGCGCGCGAGCGGTCGGTGTCCGGCGCCGGTGGACAGGCGCGAGTAATGCTCACGCGCCTCGGCCAAGAACTGGCTCGACGACGTCGCCACCCCTCCCGCGATGACTATCAGATCGGGGTCGTATACGTCGCTCACCATAGCGAGTCCCATGCCTAGCCAACGCGCGAAATCCTCCATGGTTCGGCGGCCGATCTCGTCGCCGTCCTGCGCCGCAGAGGCGATGCGTCGGCCGGTGAGCGAGCCCGGGTCGAGGAACACCTCGCGCGCCAAGATCGTCGACGATCCCCGATCTGCCGCGAGCAACTCGACGGCTGTATCAACGAGAGCCGTTCCGCTGCAGTAGCGTTCCCAGCAGCCTCGCTTACCGCACGGGCAGGATCGGCCGTCCTGGACAACCTGGATATGCCCCAGTTCCGGTGCAACACCATAACTTCCACGATAGATGCGCCCGTCGATCAACAGTGCGGCACCGATGCCTGTGCCGATCGCGACCATCACCACGTTTCGGCCGTCCGAAGCGGCGCCGAACCGATATTCCGCCCAGGCAGCAGAGTTGGCGTCGTGCTCGAGAAGCACAGGAAGGCCGATTCGCTCGCTCATCTGACGCGCAACCGGGGTGTCGACCCAGGGCAGGTGTGGTGCGAATCGCACCGAAGTTCGATCCGAGTCGATGAAGCCCGCAACGGCCAACCCGACCGCGTCGACGGGGTGCCGCGCAGAGAGCTCGTACACAACGCGGTCGAGACCCTGTTCGAGTGCTTTCGCGGAGTGCGGAGTCGGCGACTGCGTCGAATCGATGACGTGGCCCGAGGCATCGACGACCGAAGCGCGGAGACTTGTTCCCCCGACGTCGATGCCGATCGTCAGGGACTCCCGATAACGCTTCATTTCCGACCTTCCTCGGCCGCCCCCCGAACGGCGTACGAACTTCTCCCGACCGATCGCAGAATCGGGCGAGTGGACTGTGCTCAGTCTTGGGAATCCGACTTGGTCGAATCTTTCACGGTTACGGTAATCGGTTCGAATGCTGGACGTCGAATCATCGACTCCTCCGGCTCGCGTGCGACAGTCGGCTCTTCGGCACGAGTTGAGCCATCGGGCCGATCCTCGCTCTGCGCTGCGGACGGCTGACTCGCCGGGTCCACATGCTCAGCGACGATCTGGCGGATCAACGCGATGACAGATGCACCTTCTGAGGTGACCAGGGTGAGCAGGTCGTGCTGCTCACCCCTCAGCAGGGCTGCCAGTGCGCAAACCGGACACCAACTGCATCCCTGCCGAGGGCGCTCGCTCTGCTCTTGAACAGCCTGACGCAACAGCGGCTCCAGCCGCGTCAGAACGGTCTCGGCGAGCGACCAGAGCTCGGCCGCGACGTCGGAGTGTTGGTTGTCCACCTAGAGTCCGCCCCTCACGCCGGCCATAGAGACGGGTCCGGTCGGAAGCGGATCGTGAGCATGCCGCTTTCGTACTCGGCGCCGATCACGGTGCACCGGCGCAGCACAGAGGCCAGACGGACACGATGTCTGGTTCCGTCGGCGCCGATGATGACGTCATCCTCCACTCGGCCGAGATTCAGCGTCGTCGGGTCGACGACGGGCAGCACCATCGTCATCGTGTAAATCGATTCCAAACCCGAGCCCGAGGCGCGCGCAACCACCGGTTCGGCACCGCTCGCAGCGTCGTCGACGGAGCGATCGAGCGCATCCGCCGCACCTCCCCGAAACGCGAGACTACCGAGAGAGGCCAACCCTACCGGTTCACCCGGAGTGAGTTCGATCACCACCAGCTCGTACCCTCGGGCGACGGACTCGATCTCCGTGAGCACATGTTGCTGAGCCGAACGCCACCCTTCGAACCAGAACACGGCCGCGTGCGTGCCGATCAGAGTCGTCGACGCCGAATTCAAGTTCGGCAACACCCGATTGACCATGACTGTGTCGACGGGCAGCCCGGTCAGCGCCGCCGCGGACAGGGTCCGTCGGGTCTCCGCGAGTGCCACCGAATCAGGTGTGAGCACGATCGTTACCGAGGTTCGGGAGTGGTCGAACAGCAGGCCACGGACGATGTCGGCATCGGCTACCACCCGCTCCACCAGCGCAACGACGACTGTCAAACGCGGATCGGATCCTGTGCCTGCAACGATCCGATCGTGCTGGGGCCACAGCCGCTCGAGATAGCTGCCCACCAGGTCCGGCATCCGCAGTGTTCGGAGCGCATCGGCAGTCGCGGGGAGATCGACGAAAACTGTGTCCCACGTGCCTTGCTCGACGAGTTCGGCAATGCGCTGCAGACCGAGCAGCTCCTGCACCCCCGGTGCCCCCACGATCTCCTCGGGCTCGACTGCGCCGAATCTGACGCCGTGCTCGTGACCGGCGCCGGACACTGCAAGCAACGCACCGAGCGCGCGGTACCGCGCCTCGACCAATGCGAGGGTGTCGAGCTCGAGGGCATCGAGTCCCGGCTCGACCGAAACCACGTCACCGGCGGAGTATCGCGTGACCGACCCCAGGACATCGGCCAGGGAATGCGCCTGATCGAGTGAGACCACGAGGGCGCGCGAGCCCGAGCGGGCATGTTTCACCGCCGCCGCAGCAGCCAGCGTCGTCTTGCCGGATCCACCCTTCCCAACGAACAGACGAAGAGCGGTACGGACATCGGAGCGAGAGTCTTTCAGCCTTCGACCCGCTTCTTCAGTTCCTTCAGCGCAGTATCGGTGATGACCTTCTCGGCCTTGCGTTTGAACAGTCCGATCATGGGGATATTGAGGTCGACGGTCAGCTGATAGGTGACCTCTGTGCCGCCGTCGACGTTGTCGGCCAGCGTGTACGAACCGGCCTGGGATTTCTGCATCTCGCCCGACACCAGCTCCCAGGACACGGACTTGCCGTCCGGTGCCCACCGGTAGCTGAGTTCGTAGGTGTCCTTGACCATCCCCGCATCCAGCACGAATTTGACACGGTCGGCACGGCCGTCGGGACCCGTGGCCAACACTTCCACCGACTTCGCGGCCGAAACCCAGGACGGATAGGCATCGAAATCGGCGATCACGTCCATGACCTGCGCGGACGGTGCATCGATCGTGATCGACCTCTGAGTCTTCTCGGCCATGCTGTTACTCGGTGTCCCTTCTCTTCTTGTCCGGGCCCGCGGTCACGAAACCGGTTCACGCATCGGTAGCGCGACGTCATTCATCTCACACGATGGCAGGTGGACACACAACGGAGGTGGACACGAACGGGCCGAAAACTCCACCCACCCCACAGTGGCACTCAGGTCGACGCATGTCCGGGTCGCTCCCCGGCAGCCCGCCCCGATTCCAAGTGTCGCTTGATCTCGAATGCCATCGCCTTACCTGCAGTCCTGCGTCGACGATTCTCGTCAGCGAGATCGCGTGCCTGCCCCGATGCCGGCTCCGCATGAAGAAAGTAGTGCACGATCACACCGTCGAGGGCCGGTATGGGTTCGAGCCACACCTCCATTGTGCCCTCGAGTGCACCGTCGACGGCCCACCTGATGCCCTTGTCGCCGCGATCGTCGGTGACGCGCACCCTCAGATCGGGCCACCAGGCGCGCCAACTGTCCGGTCGAGCCAGCGCTTCGGCCACCACCGATCCTGGGGCCGCAACGAAGGTCTGATCGGCAACCTGCACACTGCTCACCCTGTGAGCTTCACATATCACCGAAACTCGACACACACGAGGCAGTCGTTCGCCTCGCGCAGCCGGGTTCTACAGTGAGACCTCCGAGCTACTCGTGAGTAGAGCTAACTGTATTTCTTTCCTGGAGGTCACCCGTGCGTGAGTTCACATCGCCCGCCCGATTCGTCGTGGAAGACGGTGCGTCGGCCGTCGACACGGTGTTCACGCGCGCATCCGCTGCACCGAAATCGATCGCGTTTCGTCGCCTGCACGAGGGCACCTGGTCCGACGTCACTGCCGAGACGTTCGCGACCGAGGTGACAGCCGTCGCGAAGGGGCTGATCGCGTCAGGCATACAGCCGGGCGACCGTGTCGCGCTGATGTCCTCAACTCGCTACGAGTGGTCACTTATCGACTACGCGATCTGGGCGTCAGGTGGAGTCACGGTCCCCATCTATGAAACCTCCTCGACCGGCCAGGTCGAGTGGATTCTCTCCGATGCCGAGCCGGTGCTTTTCGTCATCGAGACCGTCGAGCACGCCGCACAGACGGCGGAGGTTGTCACGGCCTCCACTTCAGTCCAGCGCACATTCCAAATCGACGGCGGCACCGGCGAATCCGGGGCGATACGCGAGTTGACCGAGCTCGGTTCCAACATCTCCGACGACGAGGTTCGAGCACGAGCTTCCGCACTGCGTTCGACTGATCCTGCAACGCTGATCTACACCTCGGGAACAACGGGACGGCCGAGAGGGGTGCAGCTGACACACGCCAATCTGCTCTCCGAATCCCATGGGATACGCGAGACATCGCTGAAAGTGCTTCTCCACGAGGGCAGTCGAACCCTGATGTTCCTTCCGCTCGCGCACGTCCTCGCCCGAGCCGTCACCATCGCGGCCTTCGACGCCGGCACAACCGTCGGCCATACCAGCGACATACCGAATCTCGTACCGACTTTCGGCACCTTTCAACCGGACTTCATTCTGTCGGTCCCCCGAGTCTTCGAGAAGGTCTACAACACCGCGAAACTGAAGGCCCACGCCGACGGCAAAGGCAGAATCTTCGATGCCGCGGCCGAGACTGCCATCGCGTGGAGCGAAGCGAAGGACAGCAGCGCGGGAGCAGGTTTGGCGCTGCGCATCAAGCACGCACTTTTCGATCGACTCGTCTACGCAAAGCTTCGAAATGCGCTCGGCGGGCGATGCCAACTCGCCATTTCCGGAGGCGCACCGCTCGGGGCACGGCTAGGACACTTCTATCGCGGAATCGGTATCCCGATCTACGAGGGCTACGGCCTGACGGAGACCAGCGCCGCGTTCGCGGTCAACACCATCGGAAATCAACGCGTGGGCAGCGTCGGCCGTCCATTGCCGGGAAACTCCGTGCGAATCGCCGACGACGGTGAGATCCAGATGCGCGGTCCCGTGGTGTTCGCCGGATACTGGCGCAACGACGACGCCTCCGCAGAATCCCTCGCCGACGGCTGGTTCCGCACCGGCGATCTGGGTTCACTCGACGAGGACGGGTACATCACCATCACAGGTCGAAAGAAGGAGATCATCGTCACCGCCGGGGGCAAGAACGTCTCACCCGCCGGTCTCGAAGATCAGCTCCGCGCGCACTCGTTGATCAGTCAAGCCATCGTCGTCGGAGATCAGAAGCCGTTCATCGGAGCTCTGGTGACTCTCGATGCGGATGCTCTGTCCAAGTGGAAGGCCACCCACAGCAAGCCCGCCGACGCCACAGCCGCCGACCTCGCGCAGGATGGCGATCTAATGTCCGAAATCGACTCCGCAGTTGCGGCGGCGAACAAGTCCGTCTCGCACGCCGAGGCCATCAAGAAGTACCGAATTCTGCCGAACGACTTCACTGAGGAGTCCGGGGAGATGACGCCGACGATGAAATTGAAGAGAAACGTCATCACCGAGTCGTACGCGGACGACATCGAGGCGATCTACGCCTGACGGCCACCAGTTGCTACAGAAGCCGGCGTAGCTTTTCCGCGAGAACGTCCCAGCGCCAGCTGCTCTGTACCCACCGGCGTCCTGCCATACCCATCGACGCGGCCAGCGCACGGTCACCGAGGATGTTTGCGACCGCCTCGGTGATCTGCTCGACGGATCGCCCGTCGACGACGAGGCCAGTCTTGTTCTGCAGCACGGTTTCCGGTGCACCACCGGACATTCCAGCGATCACCGGCACTCCACAGGCGCTGGCCTCGAGGTACACGATCCCGAGCCCTTCAACATCGAGTCCCGCGCCTCGAGTACGGCTGGGCATCGCGAAGACATCTGCAATGGTGTGGTGCGCGGCGAGTTCCGCCGACGGCACCGTTCCGGTGAACACCACATGTTCCTCGACACCCGATCTGCGTGCGAGCTCGCGAAGCGTCTTCTCGTAGGGCCCGCCGCCGACGATAACGAGGACGGCACCGTCGATTCTCTTGCGGATGCCGGTGAGCGACCGGATGAGCACGTCCTGCCCCTTGCGCGGAACAAGCCTGGACAGGCACAGCACGGTCGGTCTGTCCCCCAGCCCGTACCGCGCCCTCAACTCGGCGCGGGCACCAGCATCGGGCTTGAATCGTTCGGTGTCGACGCCTGGTGGCACGTGCTCGAGGGCCGCCTCGGGACCGAAGGCCGAGGCGAATCGGCTGCGGGTGTACTTGCTGACGTAGGTAACCGTGTCGACGGAATTACCGATGGTGCGCAGCGTCGATCGTGCGCCAGGGATCATCGACCAGCCCACCTCGTGGCCGTGGGTACTGGCCACGACGGTGTCGGCACCGGCACGCCGGAGCGTTGGCGCCATCACCGCCAACGGGGCTGCGGCGCCGAACCACACGCTCTCGCACGAGTGAGACTGGACGAGTTGCGACGCGCGGCGGGCAACACACGGAGTCGGGAGCATCAACGTCGTCGGGTGCCGAACAACCTCGAACGGCTGACGCGCATCGAACTTCACGTGACTGTCCCCACGCCAGCGGGGCGCGTACACGACAAGTTCGTCTTCGGGGAACCTCGAGGCAAAGCTGTGCAGGTAGGACTGGATGCCACCGGGCCGCGGCGGAAAATCGTTCGTCACCAGCAGTGTCCGTGGCATTGCACCACCGTAGGTCAGCGTGACTGCTGCAGCACCCACGCCCCCCATGCCTGCAAGAACTCCGGGGTACCCATCTCCGTTGCTGCCCTCAGCGCCTCATCGACTTCGGTCGCATTCTTAGCACCGGTGGCGAGCTGCGCGTACAACCCAAGCAATGCCTGCTCGCCGAACTGCTCGACCACGAAGGCGCAGATCGACCACGCCGACTCGTAGGCCAGCGTCGCCCGCAACCCACCCGCGGTGAAGTCCGAATCCTCCGGGAGCACAGTCGGCGCTCCACCCGCGGCGACGACCCGACTCAGCGTCGGCGCAAGTCCGGCGAACTCGGCACCGGAACCGCGATAGCCCGAGAAGTCGGCGAACCCCTCGAGCAACCACGTCGGTGACCCGTCGACAGTGTCCGCGCGTGCTGCCACGTGCGTCAGCTCGTGCCGAAGAACGGATCTGGTCGTGAACTCGGTGAGCAGGTCCTGCGCGGCAGGACCGAACACCACCCGTTGACCCGACACCGGACGATCCGGTTCGATTGCGTCGGACACCGTGACCGCCGCGACGTCGGTGGCCGCTCGTGCGTCGCCGACGGAGGCCGCGAATTCCTCGGGCGATCGCGAGGAAAAAATCAGTGCGGTCTGCGACCAGTCCGAGCCGTAGAAGTCGGACACCGCGTCGACAGCGGCCGGCAGCTCACGAACCAGCCGGTCGATCAGCACTCCATGCTCGGGAGGTCCTACTACAACGGACGTGCCGCCCCTGGTCGATACGGATGTTGCGTTGACCGGCCCGAAGTCCCAAGGCCCGCGCCACGTCGGACGATCCGTACCGACAGCGGTGTCCGAGACGATCCGCCATTCATCGTCTCGTTTCGCGAGTAGCAGTGACACCGGTCGGCGAGTGGGGTCTGCGTCGGGCCCGGTGACCGCGAAATTGAGAATCACCGACGGTGCCCAGACGTCGGCAGCGTCGAGCGGTCCTGCGACAGCGGACGGAACGGGAACCTCCGGTTCGTCCACGACTTCGTATTCCCACTGGTCGAGCGGCACAGCGGCGAGATTTTCGGCACGGCGCAATTCCGAGTCGAGGAAACCGGGAGCGGCCGCCGGATCGATCACATCCGCGATGGCGTCCTGGTCGTTGGTTCGAACTGCCTCCGACCAACGCCGGAGCAGTGATTCGGCGCCCTCGCGTCGTTGCTGCTCGTAGGGGTTGACGACGGTGGTGGTCGAAGTGTCGGAGCCGTCCCCTCCCGACGATTCGCTGGGCGGGGACGCTGAGCTACACGCCGATGCGAAAACGAGGAGCGTGCACAGCAGGCTCGCCGAGAAGAATCGAGACCGGGTCACTACCGAAGATCAGTAGCGTCGAGCGCCGTAGAAGGGGTATGACGCCATCGACTGAACCTTGACGGGAACACCGTAGGTGGACGCGTGCAGAACGTTGCCGTTGCCCGCGTACAGCCCGACATGTGAGGCGTTTGGATAGAACAGGACGAGGTCGCCCGGCTGAAGGTCCTTTTGGTCCACCGGGGTACCACCGGCCGCTTGCGCTTGACTCGAACGTGGGAGCGTCTTACCCACCTGCTTGTACGACCAGACCACCAGACCGGAGCAGTCGAAACCGTCGGGGCCGGCAGCCCCCCAGGAGTACGGCTTGCCGACCTGAGTCAGACCGGCCTGAAGGGCTCCGGAGGAGGACCCGGGCACAAGACCGGACAGGAGTTTCGACAGATCGAAGCCCTCCGGTAGCGGTGATCCGGCGAGTTCGGCCTGTTCGGCGCCGGAGAGTGCGTTGTAGCTCGCCACTACCTCCGCAGTTTGTTCCTGCAACTGACTCTGTTTCGCCTGCAGATCGTCGCTTACCACCCGGGCCTGCTCAGCGGCTGTACGAGCCAGATCGACGGCCGCTTGCGACGCCTCCTGCGCAGCCGCCGCGTCGGCGCTGGCCTGCTTGAACTGCTCTACCTGACGCGTTGTTTCGGCCGAGATGATGTCGAGGGCCGACATCTGGTCGAGTAGCTGCTGCGGCGAATCGCTGACCATGACAGCGAAAAGGCGATTGGTTCGGCCGCCCTGATAGTTGACATTGGCGACCTTGTCCATGGCGGGCTTGAGCTCCGCGAGCGCCTGCTGTGCCCTGGTGAGGGCGTCCTGGTTCGCCGCGAGAGCAGCGTCGGCGTCACGCTGCGCGGCAATCTTGGCATCGAGGTCGATCTGCGCGTTGTGCAGAGCTTCCGTGGTCTGCTCCGATTCGCGTGAGAGCTCTGCCAATCTGGTCTGCGCATCGGACGCAGTGTCGATACCTGGCTGAGCGTGCGCTATTGCTCCCTGACCTGCGATCAGGAATACGGCAAGCACTGCTGCAACAAGGACGCTCAGCTTGGAACGATTGACTATCGGTGTCGCCACGAAAGGTGACTCTCCGTTTCTGCCTGGGAGGCCTGAGGGGCCAGCGTAACGGTTCGAAAAACAAACCCTACCCACGAGTAGTGGGTAGCGGGCAGGAATTCGGTCGGAAAACCGCCATTTGTTGGGATTCGATCGAAATAATGGGTACTCGGCGGACTCGGTCAGGTTACGGAACGGCCACAATCGTGTCCACCCGTGTTGTCCATCGAGGAGGCACCGAACCAAACAGAACAGCACCAGAGCGCGCCGACGAGTCGGTGCGCTCTGGTGCTGTGATGAAACGCGGTCGCGAAAATCAGTAGCGACGCGCTCCGTCGAACGGCATGGAATCGACAGGTGCCACCTTGACCGGCACACCGGATGTGGACGCATGGATCACGTTGCCGTTGCCCGAGTAGATGCCCGAGTGCGAACCGCCGTAGAAGGAAACGACGTCACCGGGGCGCAGATCCGCCTTCGAGACAGGCGTGCCAGCGGCTGCCTGGTCGTAGCTGGTACGGGGCAGGCTGACACCGGCCTGCTTGTATGCCCACTGGACGAGACCCGAGCAGTCGAACGAATCCGGGCCCGAAGCGCCGTAGACGTACGGTGCGCCGATCTTCGTCTCCGCAGCCTGAACGGCCTTCGCTGCCGGCGTCACCTGGGGTGCGACCGGAGCCGGGGCGTTAGGTGCGGGAACCTGAGCCGGAAGCGGCGGCATACCCGGAATCTCGGGGATCTCGAACGTTCCGACACCGGGGATGGTGATGGGGGCCGCCATTGCGGGGGCAGCGGGAAGAATGACCGCACCGGCTGTGATCGCACCGGCTACGAGAATTCGACGCAATGGGCGGGTTGAAGTATGTGACGCCACGAAAAGTTGTGCTCCGTTTCTTCCGTTCATCCGCCGACCGAGTTAGCTGACGGGTTCGGGCTGGGAAGATCAGCCCTACCCGCGTCATCACCGTGAAGGCGACTTAGCGGGATTCACCCCAATGGAAATCGGGTTCCCGGTACGGGCACTCTCACGAGCGGCCCGATTAGGCGGTGACTTGCGACGCCACTCCGGTGTGGACTGGCGAGACTCCGCAAGGTCTCAGGAAGGTTACGAAATGGCATACCCCTGTGTCGACCCCAACGCGCCCAACGCGCGTGAACAGTTCGCTTCTGCACTACATGGCATGCCGATTCGCCCCAGTGTCACGAGTGGATAACGACTCGCCCACAACCCGGTCGTTCGCGTCCACCACGAGGCGCAATCGCGGCACCAGGCCGCTGTCCGCAAGTACGTCCATGGCGCCCAATTCTTCCTGGTCGAAAGCCATTTTGGACAGTTTCGACACCGCCTCGGTACCGCCTCGGCCGGCCCGACCCGGGGCACCGAGGAGCACCGTGACAACGCAGTCGGCGCACGCGATATCGCGGACCTTGCAATCACCACAGTCGACGATCATGTGATCCTCATCTCTTTCATCGAGTCAGCCCGGAATTCCGGCTGTCGAACGAGAACCTAACGACAGGCACCGACACGAACCGCCGAGCCGGCGGACTGTCAAGGGACTGTCGGTGGGCCGCGCTAGCGTCCACGATCGTGAGCCTTCCGATCCAGCTGAGCTTCGACGAACTCGACACTCCGTTGCACGAGACGACCTTCGTCGTAGTCGACCTCGAAACCACCGGAGGCAGCGCCGACACCGAGGCGATCACCGAGATCGGCGCCGTGAAAGTCCGCGGCGGTGAAGTCGTCGGCGAGTTCGCCACACTGGTAGATCCGGGCCGGTCGATTCCCCCGTACATCGTGGAACTGACCGGAATCACCACCGCGATGCTGATCGGAGCGCCCCGCATCGAACGAGTCCTGCCGGGGTTTCTCGAGTTCGCACGTGGATCCGTACTCGTCGCGCACAATGCCCGCTTCGACATGGGGTTCCTCCAAGCCGCCGCGTCACGCCTCGATATCGCCTGGCCCAGGTTTCGAGTTCTGTGCACGGTGAAGCTCGCGCGGCGCGTACTCACCCGCGACGAGGCCCCATCGGTGAAGCTGTCGGCCCTGGCCTCGCTGTTCCAGGTCGGTACGCAGCCGACCCACCGCGCACTCGACGACGCACGCGCCACCGTCGACGTTCTGCACGCCCTCATCGAGCGCGTGGGCAATCAGGGCGTGCACAGCTACGCCGAACTGGTCGACTACCTCCCAGCTGTCTCGGCCGGACAACGCGCCAAGCGCACACTGGCCGCTCACCTACCGCGCACCCCGGGCGTCTACCTGTTCAAGGGTCCCGGAAACGAGGTCCTGTACGTGGGCACGTCGAACAACCTGCAGCGGCGCGTCCGCAACTACTTCACCGGTTCGGAAACGCGCGGGCGGATGAAGGAGATGGTCGGACTGGCAGTCGGCGTCGACCATGTCGAGTGTGCGCATGCCCTCGAGGCAGGAGTTCGCGAATTGAGGTTGCTGAGCGCGCACATCCCGCCGTACAACAGACGATCGAAATTTCCGAAGAAGGGGTGGTGGATCACCGCCACCAACGAGGCGTTCCCTCGACTTTCCCTCGTCCGTGCACCGGCCCCGGGTTCGATCGGGCCCTTCGTCGCTCGAGGTGACGGCGCTGCGGCCGCTGCCCTGATCGCAGAATTCACCGGCATCCGAACATGCACGCGGCGGATACCGATCTCCGCCACCCACGGCCAGAACTGCCCACCCGAGGCGGTCGGTGGATGCGCGGCAGCGACCGCAGGAATCGTCACGGCCCAGGAGTACGAGAGCGCACCGGCGCTGTTCCGCGAACTCGCGCTGGGCCGTGACGATCACATCCTCGATGCAGTTCGATGCAGAATCACCGAACTCGCCGACGCCGAACTGTTCGAATCGGCCGCACGCATGCGCGACCGACTCGCAGTCCTTGCCGACGTACTGAGAAACCTGCACCGCCTCTCCTCGATCACCGACATCGCCGAGTTGATCGTCGCGCGCAAAGATTCGGCAGGCGGGTGGGAACTAGCAGTGATACGACACGGCCGGCTGACGGCCGCCGCGACGGCTCCTCGCACGGTGCACCCGATGCCCGTCGTCGAAGCGATCGTCGCCGGGGCGGAAACCGTAATTCCCGACTCCACTCCCCTCCGGGGCGCATCACCCGAGGAAGTCGCGCTGATTGCTCGCTGGATGCACTCGGACGGGGTCAGAATCGTTCGGACGACAGATGGTTATGCAGAGCCCCTACACGGCGCCGGGGCATGGCGCCAGTGGTGCGGCGTCGCACGCACAGTGTCCCGGCGTGAACGAGGGATGAACGAACCGACAGTGCGCCTGGCAATCTAAGCTCGGTCTCGGCACGTGATCGACACCTGATCTTCCTCGGCTGCAAAGGAGCCCCATGATCAACGCCATCGTCATGATCGACGCCGAGGCACACGCCATTCCGGAGACAGCGCAGGCTGTTGCCGACGTAGAGGGTGTCACCGAGGTGTATTCCTGCGCCGGCGACGTCGACTTGATCGCCATGGTCAAGGTTCGCGATCACCAGAGCATCGCCGACGTGGTGACTCAGCGCATCAACAAGGTGCCCGGGGTACTGAACACCGCGACCCACATCGCGTTCCAGTCCTACTCCAGCGCGGACATCGAGGCAGGCTTCTCGATCGGAGAGTGATCGTCAGTCGAGCTCGTTGGACCGTGACACCCACCGGTTGAGGAGGTCTGTGGTCGCACCCGTATCGATCGCCTTCGCTGCGCGCTCGAGACCGTCGGCAAGACGAGCGTCGAGCTGGACCGGGTCGATGCCACCGGAAATCCCGTCGAATGCCGTGAGCGCCGCGGCCGCGTTGAGCAACACCGCATCGCGCACCGGTCCCCGATCTCCCGAGAACACCGCATGCGCGATAGCAGCGTTCGTTGCTGCGTTGCCGCCCTTCAGCGCTTCGATCGGCACCAGGTCCAGCCCGAAAACTCCTGGATCGATCTTCGCCTCGGTCACCGAGCCATCGGATACCACGAAGACGGTCGTCGTCGTCGACAATGTGATCTCGTCCAACCCGTCGTCACCGCGCACCACCAGTGCACTGGCCCCGCGCTCTGCAAACACCTCGGCCACCACGGAGACGAGGGGGGCGAACGCACATCCGATCAACCCGGCTCTCGGTCGTCCCGGGTTTGTCAAGGGTCCCAACACGTTGAACACCGTGGGGATCCCGATCTCCTTGCGAGGAGGCCCGGCGAAACGTAGTGCGGGGTGATACACCGGCGCGAAACAGAAGCCGATCCCGACGTCGCGGACTGTGGTGGCAACGCCCGCGGGTCCGAGGCCGAATTTGACCCCCAACGCTTCCAGTACGTCCGTCGTGCCGCTCTGCGAGGACGCGGCACGGTTTCCATGTTTGACCACGCGTGCACCCGCGGACGCCGCCACCAACGCCGCCATCGTGGAAATGTTCACCGTGTCGGCACCGTCGCCTCCGGTTCCCACGACATCGACCGCAACCGGATCACAATCCACCAGTGTCGCGTGCGCAAGCATCGAATCAGCGAGTCCACGAACTTCTCCCGGCGTCGGACCCTTCATTTTCAACGCCACGCCGAAAGCAGCGATCTGCGCAGCCGTGGCGTTGCCGGACATGATTTCGTCCATCGCCCAGCTCGTGTCCTCGCTGGAGAGATCAGCATGAGACGTCAACGCACCCAGCACCATTTTCCACGTCCTGCTCGGTGCGCCGCTCTTCGATTCGGTCATTCGCTCCCCATGCCTCCCTCGACCGCCGGCGCTCGACCGTCGGGCTTTTCGTCGATGCGGCCTCCCGACTTGCGTGGAGAAGCTTAGTCAGCGGTGGGTGCGCCTGGTTGCAGCGCGTCCCAGCCCGCGACGACTCCACCTCTACGTTGGGCAAGACCCGCCATCCGGGAGCGCTCCTGCGAGCAGTGCAGGGCGTCCAGAATTTGCACACGCTGCAGCGTCACCTCGACCCCGGCGGCCACGTCCACCCTGCTCGAGCTCGCGTTGATCTCCGGTACCGGTGACGGGGAATCCAACAGTTCGTAGCCGTCCTGCGCAACCACCGATGCGGCGTCGGAAACCGTTTCCACCGGCAGCACGAGGTGATGCCGGAACACTGCTTCTTCGTCGACCCGCCACCCGGTTTCCTTCGCCCCGCGATCCAGCGCCGCCGAACACGACTCCGCGTCATCGAACGACGACGCCACGATCACCAGGTCTGGCCGGCTGGAGTCGAGCGCCTTCCTGGTCGACCGGGAAAACAGTCGCCGGAACCAGGATGCGCCAGCGTTCGTTGCCATGAGGGAAGCCTTTCTCGCAGTTCGCAGCCCGTCGCCACACTGGTCGCGACCTGGGCTTTTTTCGGGGCCGCCTGAACCGAGCACATCGGCGACGCGCCAACATCGGACCCGAGTATGCCTCCGGTACTACGAACAGTCATACTTCTCTTTGTGACGAGCGCTGTAGGGACTCAAGGATCGGCAATCACCCAACGCGTGCACTCGCTGAACCGCCCCAATATGGTCAGCGTCGGCACCATCGTGTGGCTGTCGAGCGAACTCATGTTCTTTGCCGGACTTTTCGCGATGTACTTCGTCGCGAGGGCGCAAGCCGACGGAAACTGGCCACCGGAACCGACCGAGCTCAATCTGACGCTCGCGGTACCGGTCACCGCGGTGTTGATCGCGTCCTCGTTCACGTGCCAGCTCGGCGTTTTCGCAGCCGAGCGAGGCGACGTGTTCGGACTGAGACGTTGGTACATCATCACCCTGGCGATGGGCGCGTTCTTCGTCGCCGGCCAGGGCTACGAGTACTACCACATGGTCCACGAGGGAACATCGATTTCGTCGAGCGTGTACGGATCGGTCTTCTACATCACGACCGGCTTCCACGGACTTCACGTCATCGGCGGATTGATCGCGTTCGTGTTCCTCATTACCCGAACCCTGGTCAGTAAGTTCACGCCTGCCCAAGCGACCGCAGCGATCGTGGTGTCCTACTACTGGCACTTCGTCGACATCGTGTGGATCGCTCTCTTCGCCACCATCTACTTCATTCGTTAGAGCAGTTCAATTGTTTTCACTTCGCCAACCGCAGCGGACGTTCGATATCAGCCCCCGACGTTCGGTCCGTCCCGACACGACAAGGGATAGAAGATGAGTTCATCTCCCCCAGCAGCATCCGGTGGCAACACCGACGGACTCGGCTCAGCCGAGTCCGTCTCGGCCGTCAAGAGCCGACGTGGACGCAAAATGCGCCGCCGGGTCACCGGCACTCTCGTACTCATGATGGGTCTGCTCAGCGCAGGTTTCCTCGCCTCGGCACTCACGCCGACACCCCAGGTCGCCACTGCTCAGCTGGACTCCGCTGCGTTGATTCGCGAGGGAAAGCAGCTCTACGACACTTCGTGCGTCACGTGCCACGGTGTGAACCTGCAGGGTGTGCAGGACCGCGGCCCCAGCCTCATCGGCGTCGGCGAAGCGGCCGTGTATTTCCAGGTTTCCTCGGGACGTATGCCCGCTGTGCGAAACGAAGCGCAGGCGACCCGGAAGCCACCGAAGTTCGACGACAAGCAGATCGACGCCCTCGGCGCCTACATCCAGGCCAACGGCGGTGGACCCACCGTCGTACGCGAGAGCAACGGCGAGATCGCTCAGTCCTCACTCGCCGACGGAGACATTGCGCGCGGCAGCGAGCTGTTCCGCCTCAACTGCGCTTCGTGCCACAACTTCACCGGTGAAGGCGGAGCGCTTTCATCCGGCAAGTTCGCGCCGCCGCTCGGACCTGCGAACGAACAGCAGATCTACACGGCCATGATCACCGGTCCGCAGAACATGCCCAAGTTCTCCGACCGGCAACTGACGCCAGAGGAGAAGGTCGACATCATCTCCTACGTCAAATCTGCCCAGGAGACTCGTCCCGCAGGTGGTTGGGATCTCGGCGGCTTCGGCCCCGCCACCGAGATGATCGCAATCTGGATCATCGGAATCGGTGCCGTCGTCGGCGCAACAATGTGGATCGGAGCTAGGTCATGAGCGACGCTGAGTCCGGACGCAATGCCGGCGATCACGGCGACGGTGTCGATAAGAACGACGCCGACAAGCTTGATGTGAACAAGCAGTACACGGACGAAGAGCTTGCGGGAATGACCCGTGAGCAACTGGTGGAGTTGGGTACCAACCTTGACCACGTCGATGTGGCCTACCGCCGCAACCGATGGGCTGTCGAGGGAACTCGGGCCGAGAAACGAGCCGAGCGCAGCGTTGCTGCGTGGTTCACACTCGCCGGTATCTCCGCCGTTGCCTTCATCGCGATCTACCTGTTCTGGCCGTGGGAGTACGCAGGAATCGGCGACGAGAACTATGGCGCCTACTCGCTGTACACCCCGCTGATCGGTCTGACGATGGGCCTCGCCATCCTCGGCGTCGGCGTAGGCGCAGTGCAGTTCACCAAGAAGTTCATCCCTGAAGAGGTATCGATTCAGGATCGCCACGATGGCGGCTCATCGGAGGTCGATCGAAAGACCCTCGTCGCGGAGCTGGGCGATTCGTTCGAAACTTCGACGCTCGGACGCCGCAAGGTGATCAAGCGGTCACTGCTCTTCGGTGGTGGCGCGCTCGGAATCATGACGATCATGCCCCTCGGCGGTTTGATCAAGAATCCGTGGGCAGAGGGCGACGATTCTCCGCTCTGGGTCTCGGGCTGGACTCCGCGCTACGCTGGAGAGACGATCTACCTTCGGCGCGATACCGGTCGACCTCACGACGTCGTTCTGGTGCGCCCCGAGGATCTGGATGCCGGAGCTATGGAGACCGTTTACCCCTTCCGCGAAGCGGATCGCGATGACGATCACGCATTGCTGATGTCGCTGCGAGGTATTCGCAATTCTGTGATGCTCATTCGTCTGCGCACCGAAGATGCAGCAACGGTCATCAAGCGCAAGGGCCAAGAGAGCTTCAACTACGGCGACTACTTCGCTTACTCCAAGATCTGCACGCACCTGGGTTGCCCAACGTCGCTGTACGAACAGCAGACCAACCGCATCCTGTGCCCCTGCCATCAGTCTCAGTTCAACGCCCTCGAGTACGGCAAGCCGATCTTCGGACCGGCTGCTCGGGCACTTCCACAGTTGCCCATCACGGTCAACGAGGACGGCTTTCTCGTGGCAGGCGGGGACTTCGTCGAAGCCCTCGGGCCCGCGTTCTGGGAACGTCCCAACCGCACGTTGGAGAGTGACTCATGAGTCCTTCGCTGCAAACCCTCGCGGCCAAGCAGGCCGATGGTGTCGACAGCCGCTATCACCTCGCACCGGGCCTTCGTCGGCAGATCAACAAGGTCTTCCCGACGCACTGGTCCTTCTTGCTCGGCGAAATCGCGCTGTACAGCTTCGTCATCCTGCTGATCTCGGGCGTGTTCTTGACCCTGTTCTTCGACCCATCGCTCAGCGAGGTCGAGTACAACGGCATCTACGAGCCGCTCCGCGGTGTGACGATGTCGCGCGCCTACGCCACCACACTCGATATTTCCTTCGAGGTTCGCGGTGGTTTGTTCATGCGGCAAATCCACCACTGGGCCGCACTGATGTTCGCGGCGTCGATCATCGTTCACATGATGCGCATCTTCTTCACCGGTGCGTTCCGGCGCCCACGTGAGGCCAACTGGGTCATCGGTAGCCTGCTTCTCATCCTGGCGATGTTCGAGGGCTTCTTTGGATACTCCCTCCCCGACGACCTGCTCTCCGGCACCGGTCTTCGCGCCGCATTCTCCGGCATCACGATGAGTATCCCGATCATCGGAACCTGGATGCACTGGCTGATATTCGACGGTGACTTCCCAGGCACGATCATCATTCCGCGCCTCTACGTCGCTCACGTTCTACTCCTTCCTGCAATCATCCTTGCGTTGATCGCTGCTCACCTGGCCTTGGTCTGGTACCAGAAGCACACTCAGTTCCCCGGGCCGGGTCGCACGGAGAACAACGTCGTCGGCGTTCGGATTCTCCCTGTGTTCGCAGTCAAGTCCGGCGCGTTCTTCGCCGTCACATTCGGCATCCTCGCGCTCATGGGTGGGCTCATCCAGATCAACCCGGTGTGGAATCTCGGTCCGTACAACCCGTCACAGGTATCCGCCGGTGTTCAACCGGACTTCTACCTGATGTGGACAGACGGCATGGCGCGGCTCTGGCCGGCGTGGGAGATATACATCGGCGATCGCTACACGATCCCTGCAGTGTTTGCCGTCGCGTTGATCATGGGCCTCGTATTCGCGATCATGATCGCTTACCCGTGGATCGAAAAGCGGCTGACTGGCGACAATGCGCACCACAACCTGCTCCAGCGTCCGCGCGACGTGCCGGTCCGCACCGGTATCGGCGCAATGGCCATCTCGTTCTACGTCGTACTGACGCTGTCGTGCATCAACGACATCATCGCGTACAAGTTGGACATCTCGTTGAACGCCATGACCTGGATCGGGCGTATCGGCCTGCTGACCCTGCCGCCTATCGCCTACTTCGTGGCGTACCGGTTCTGCATCGGTTTGCAGCGCAGCGATCGTCAGGTTCTCGATCACGGCATCGAGACAGGCATCATCAAGCGTCTGCCGCACGGCCAGTACGTCGAGGTCCACCAGCCACTCGGTCCGGTGGACGACCACGGTCACCCGATCCCACTGCCGTACCAGGGCGCCGCAATCCCGAAGAAGATGAGCAAGCTCGGTTCCGCTGGCAAGCCCGGTTCGGGATCACTGTTCCGTCCCGACCCCGTCGCCGAGAGCAAAGCCCTCGAGGATGCGGAGCATCATGGAGAGCTCGAACAGCTGAACATGCTCAGGAGCTACCAGGAGTCGCTGTACGGCAACGGTTCCAAAGGCAACGGTTCCAAAGGCCACTCCAACGGTCACGGTGCCGAGGGCAGTGAATCGGACAACTCACCGGCTCGTACGGAAAGCGACAACGAGCGCTAGACGTTGACATGAAGTAGGGCGGCACCTGACCAAGGTGCCGCCCTTTTCGTGTACCCGGGTCGAGTCGGACCGGGTCGCCGTTCCGTACGCCCATCCGTACGCAGGACCGGAGCGCCGAAACGACGGCCCATCATCAGGACCTAGCCCAGTCCACTCCCCTCCCCCACGCCCGACGGGGTCGTCCTCGGGTCGGTGCCGCCCAGGTGACCGAATGCCGCCTTCGCAGCCGCCCAGGTGACCGAATGCCGCCCTCGCACACTCAGAGTGACCGGATGTGACATTCGCTGCCGCCCAGGTGACCGAATGCCGCCCTCGCACACCCAGAGTGACCGGATGTGACATTCGCTGCCGCCCAGGTGACCGAATGCCGCCCTCGCACACCCAGAGTGACCGGATGTGACATTCGCTGCCGCCCAGGTGACCGAATGCCGCCCTCGCACACTCACAGTGACCGGATGTGACATTCGGTCCCGCACGGACCCGCTCGGTCCCGCACGGACCCGCACGGACCCGCCCAGCCCGTCCCCGGCCGCCGAGGCCGAGCCCCAGGCGATCGAATGCAACTCCCCCGGACACCTCGGTGACACTGCGTCTCTTCGACAACTGGCGAGTCAACGACAAACGCGCCGGCTGCCCTTTCGGGCAACCGGCGCGTTTGCGTTTGTTGTGTTGGAGAGTGTCAGTGCTTCTCGGGTCCGAGATGGTACTCGAAGACCAGGCCTGCGGCTGCGGCCAGTACAAGTGCCACGCCCAGTGCGATCATCCACCAGAGCAGGAACGCGAAGCCGACGGCGACGACTGCGCCTGCGGCGGCGAGGAGGATCGGCCAGAAGCTGCCTGGGCTGAAGAAGCCGAGGTCACCCGCACCGTCACTGACCTCGGCATCGTCGAAGTCCTCCGGACGGGTGTCCAGACGACGCGCGACGAACCGGAAGTAGGTTCCGATGATGAGCGTGAGGCCGACCGACAATGCGATGGCTGTGACGCCGGCCCATTCGACACCCGTGCGTGAGAGACCGGTGAAGAGGGCGTACACGATCCCGACGATCAGAAAGAAGACAGTCAGGATCTCGAAGATCTTCGCTTCGATTTTCATTTCAGCATTCTTCCTGGGTCAGTTGCCTTCGGCGACGGATTCGGACCGTTGCAGGCGATCCGTGGTGAACGGGGTGGTGCTCGTGGCGATCGGTGACTGACCGATAGCTTCCAGTGCCTGAGCGTTGTTCAGGCCCTCGCCGCCGTCGGATTCGGGCTTGCGCAGGTCGATGTACTCCTGGAAGTCCTCGGGCGAGACTGCACGCACCTCGAAGTTCATCATCGAGTGGAAGGTGCCGCACATTTCGGTGCATCGACCGACGAAGGCGCCCTCTCGCTCGATCTCGGTGATCTGGAACACGTTGTCCGAGTGGTTTTCCTCCGGGTTCGGCAGCACGTCGCGCTTGAACAGGAACTCGGGCACCCAGAAGCCGTGGACGACGTCCGAGGACGCAAGCTCGAATTCGATCCGCTTGCCGGTCGGCAGCACCAGAACGGGGATTTCCTCGCTCGAGCCGACTGTCTCGATCTTGTTGTAGTGCAGGTAGGACAGGTCCTGCGGGTTGACGCCGTGGATGGCACCGGGGACGAACTCACCGTCCTCGCTGCCCTCTGCTTCCCCACCGGGAGGCGTTGCTGCAGCCTCTGCCGCTGCCTGGGCTTCGACGTCGACGCCGTCGTACCTGGGCTCGCCGTCCTTCAGGTCCACAGCTTGATACCCGAACTTCCAGTTCCACTGGTACGCAGTCACGTCCACGGTCACGTCCGGATCGGGCTGCTTCTCACCGACGTAGTTCTGCACCACGACGGTGAAGTAGAAGAGCACTGCGATGATGACGAACGGCACCGCGGTGTAGAACAGCTCCAAGGGCACGTTGTATGCCGTCTGCCGAGGGAACTCGGGGGAATCCTTCTTCTTGCGGTGGAAGATGACCACCCAGAAGATCAAGGCCCACACGATTACGCCCATGATCAAGGCTGCTATCACCGACCACGTCCACAACTCGCGAATCGACTCACCCTCAGGCGTGATGCCCGAAGGAAAACCGAAACGCAGGACGTCGTTGTCGATGGAGGAGGAGCAGCCCGACAACAGCAACGCGGCTAGGCCGAGAAATGCTGTAAGCCCAGCTCGCCGAAGGATCCGACTCTGCGCCACGTTCACGCCTTCCTGATCGCTCACCACTGAAGAATGAGGGTTTCCACATGCGGATGCCCTAGTACTACGCAGCGTAGACCAAAGGAGCCACGACACCACTGTTGGGTCGTTACCTCGCTCGCACCGTGTCTGCGGCATACTCGGACTTTCCAAGCCGCCGGGTCGCCGACAGGCAAACGTCACCGCGACGGCACTGTTTTTCAACCGCGAAACGAGGTAGCAGACTCTGTGTGTGGACTACTCGGTGTACTGACATCGACCGGCACCGACGCTGCAGGGGTGGACCTCGTCGAATCCGCCATGCACTGCATGCGTCACCGCGGTCCCGACGAACCGGGGACCTGGCACGACGAGGACGTGATCTACGGCTTCAACCGTCTCTCGATCATCGACATCGAGCACTCGCATCAACCGCTCCGCTGGGGACCGCCCGAGAATCCCGAGCGCTACGCGTTGACCTTCAATGGCGAAATCTACAACTACCTCGAGCTTCGCGATCAATTGTCCCGAGAGCACGGGGTCAGCTTCCGCACCGAGGGCGACGGTGAACCGATCGTCGCAGCGTTCCACCATTGGGGCACCGAAGCGGTCCGCAGGTTGCGCGGAATGTTCGCGTTCGCGATCTGGGACAGCGAAAAACGAGAGCTGTTCCTCGCTCGCGACGCCTTTGGCATCAAGCCGCTGTTCCTGGCGACAGGCCCGGGCGGTACAGCGTTCGGTAGTGAGAAGAAGAGCCTCCTCGAGCTGACCGACCTGGTCGGTATCGGCACGGACCTCGATCCCCGCGCAACCGAGCACTACACGGTGCTGCAGTACGTTCCCGAACCCGAGACCCTGCACCGCGAGATTCGACGACTCGAGTCGGGCTGTTTCGCGACACTCTCGCCCGGAACGACACCGGTGGTGACGCGGTACTTCACCCCCAAGTTCCCGGTCAAGCCGTTCACCCCCGGATCCGAGAAGGCGCGCTACCAGGAGATCGCGGAGGCCCTCGAGGACTCCGTCGCCAAGCACATGCGTGCCGACGTCACTGTCGGGGCTTTCCTCTCCGGTGGTATCGACTCGACTGCTATCGCGGCACTTGCAATGCGCCACAACCCCAAATTGATCACCTTCACGACCGGCTTCGAACGTGCGGGCTACTCAGAGGTCGACGTCGCAGCCGAATCGGCAGCGGCGATAGGCGCGCGTCACGTAATCAAAGTTGTCGGCCCGGAGGAATTCGCAGCATCGATCCCCGAAATCGTCTGGTATCTCGACGACCCCGTTGCCGATCCGGCGTTGGTTCCCTTGTACTTCGTCGCCAAGGAGGCACGAAAGCACGTCAAGGTCGTACTTTCCGGCGAGGGTGCCGACGAGTTGTTCGGCGGTTACACCATCTACCGCGAACCGCTGTCGTTGAAGCCGTTCGAGTATCTCCCGAAGAGCCTCCGCCGCGCGGCGGGTTCACTGAGCGAGAGAATTCCTGAGGGCACCCGCGGCAAGAGTTTGCTGCACCGCGGATCGATGACGCTCGAGGAGCGGTACTACGGGAACGCTCGCAGCTTCAACGACGCACAATTGCGTTCGGTGCTTCGCGATTTCCGCCCCGAATGGACGCACACCGACGTGACGGCGCCGATCTACGCCCAGTCCGAGGGATGGGACCCGGTCGCTCGTATGCAGCACCTCGACTTGTTCACCTGGCTCCGGGGCGACATTCTGGTCAAGGCCGACAAGATCACCATGGCCAATTCGCTGGAATTGCGCGTGCCGTTCCTCGACTCCGAGGTGTTCGCCGTGGCCGAGAAGCTTCCCCTCGAACAGAAAATCACCAAGGACACCACCAAGTACGCGCTCCGGCAGGCGCTGGACGGGATTGTTCCCGGACATGTCCTGCACCGCGCGAAGCTCGGGTTCCCGGTTCCCCTTCGTCACTGGCTCCGCGGCACCGAACTCTTCGATTGGGCACACGAGCAGATCGCGGAGTCCGAGACCGATCACATCCTGAACAAGGCTGCCATCACGGCGATGCTGAACGATCACCGCGATGGCAGGGTCGACCACAGTCGCCGACTGTGGACCGTACTGGTCTTCATGGTGTGGCACGGCATCTTCGTCGAGAAGAGGATCGTTCCGAACATCGCCGAACCGTCCTATCCGGTCGAACTCTGACCGGAGTGCCGCCGCTGAGATCAGGCAGGCAGGATGTCACCGATCTCTGCGGCCGCAGCCGAGCCGTAGGCAGCACCGAGTCGCTTGAGAGCGTCGTCGCGCACGAAAGTCCACTCCTGCGTGCCTGTGGTCTCGAGCACCAGTACGGCCACCAACGAACCGAGCTGTGCTGCTCGCTCGACCGAAGCTCCGGCCAGGTGCGCGATCATGAAGCCTGCTCGGAACGCGTCTCCGACCCCGGTGGGATCTACCTTGCTGGTTTCGGGAACGACACCGACGTGTGTCCTCGTTCCGTCCTCGGCGACGATCTCGACGCCTGATTTGCCCAGTGTGGTGACGCGGATCCCGACCTTGGCCGCGATTTCGGCCTCGGACATGCCGGTTTTCTGCCGCAGGAGGCCCCACTCGTACTCGTTGGTGAACAGGTAGGTGGCGCCGTCGATGAGCGCCATCGCTTGCTCGCCGGAGAGCCGCGCGAGCTGTTGTGACGGGTCCGCCGCGAACGGAATGCTCGCCTGGCGGCACTGTTCGGTGTGGGCGATCATCGCCTCGGGATCGTTGGCGCCGATCAGCACCAGTTCGAGCGGGGATTTCGAGGCGAGCTCACCGATGGAGATCTCGCGGGCCTCACTCATCGCGCCGGGGTAGAAGGATGCGATCTGCGCCATGTCCGTGTCGGTGGTGCAGACGAAGCGGGCGGTGTGGGCAGTAGTCGAGATTCGTACACCACCACAGTCCACGCCGTTTGCCTCGAGCCAGGACCGATACTCGCCGAAATCGGGTCCGACTGCGCCGACGAGAAGCGGCGTGCCCCCCAACACCCCGAGTGCGTATGCGATGTTTCCGCCGACGCCACCCTTGCGGATGACGAGGTCGTCGACGAGGAAGCTCAACGAGATGTTGGAAAGCTGGTCCGTGACGAGTTGTTCGGCGAACTTGCCCGGGAAACGCATGAGGTGATCGGTGGCGATCGATCCCGATACCGCGAGAGTCACGTACTTGGGCCTTTCGGTGGTGGTCTGCAGAAAACCAGTCGGGAAAAGAAGCAGGGCGAAAAGCCAATGCTACTGCTCGGTACTCCGTGGTGGCAGAGACGCCCGGCTGTGCTTCTGACAGACCTCTGACCGGCACCCGATGGAATGGGTACCGGTCAGAGGTGTGCGGTGCTCGAGGTCAGTTGAACGAATCGCCGCAGGCGCACGAGCCCGTGGCGTTCGGGTTGTCGATGGTGAAGCCCTGCTTCTCGATGGTGTCCACGAAATCGATGGACGCTCCCTCGACGTACGGGGCGCTCATCCGGTCCACTGCGAGTGTCACTCCGTTGAAGTCCACTGCGAGATCGCCGTCGAGGCTGCGATCATCGAAGAACAGCTGGTAGCGCAATCCCGCGCAACCGCCAGGTTGAACAGCGATGCGCAGCGCGAGGTCGTCGCGGCCTTCTTGATCCAGCAACGCCTTGGCCTTCGACGACGCGGCTTCGGTCATCGTGACCTTGTGCGTGATGGTCTCGTTCGAGACGGTCATGGGCTCTCCCTGTCAGTCGTACCAAACCCGTGAACGACTCAACCGTACTCCGAATGCGGATATTCCTCACGATCACGTCCGAAGCACCGTCTCGCGGCGCGCCGCCCTGATCGGTCCGCCGTCAGGATTGACTGCTCCGTCTCGTGAACTCCTCGGCTGCACTGTTCGCCAGCAGCTCGAGCTGGCGCCCGGCCTCGGACATCGCCTTGTCGATCGAGCCCGCGAAGTCGGCGACCGAGTATGCGCGTGAGATTCCGGTCGAGGCCAGTTGATCCGGGTCGAGCTGGACCTGACCAGCCAGAACGATCGTTTCGACGCCAGTTCCTGCGCCCGCTGTCGCCAGGCGGGTGACCAGTTTCCCGCGTAGTGATTGACTGTCGAACTTGCCTTCACCCGTCAGGACCAGGTCGACCGACCGAAGCAACGCCGCCTGGTCGGTGACCTCGGCCACCACCGCGGCACCGGGCTCGGCACGGCCACCGAGCGCGAACAGCGCGGCGCCGATACCTCCCGCTGCGCCGGCGCCGGCCGATTGCGCGACATCACGGCCAGTTTCCACCTCGATTGCGGTGGCCCATTCGCGGTTGCGCTCGTCGAGCAGCTCGATCAACGGGGCGTCGGCACCCTTCTGTGGGCCGAAGACGTGCGCCGCGCCCTGCTCGCCGAGCAGGGGGTTCTCCACATCGGTTGCCGCCACCAACTCGATGCGCGAGAGGCGCCGCACCGCGGCCGAGAGCCCGCCGAGCGCATCGACCATCCCACGTCCGCCGTCGGTGCAACTGCTCCCCCCGAGACCGACGTACACGGTATCGACATCGTCGATCTCGAGGGCAGCCGCCAGCAGCTGGCCGACTCCCCGGCTCGACGCGGACAGCGCGCTGTGTGTCGTCGGCGGCCCGCCGAGTAGCGCCAAACCACACGCTGCCGCGGCCTCGATGTACGCGGTACTACCGTCGAGGAGCCACCGTGCTCGAGTGGGCTTCCCGAGCGGGCCCTCGACCTCGCGTTCCTGAACAGTCCCGAGCCGGGTGGCCAACACGTCCACGAACCCGGGCCCGCCGTCGGACTGGGGGGCGATGCACATCTCGTCCCCCGGGCGGGCTGCCGACCATCCGCGAGCGATCGCGTGGGCAGCATCGTTGGCCGTCAGCGTCTCCCCGAAAGAGTCGGGCGCAACCATCACTCGCATCGTCAGGAGTGTAAATGTGGGCGCGCCGTTCGGCATGTCCGAACGCCGCGGGTATCCGCCCTGGCAACGAATCGTCGGCGCTTCGACGTGGCCGATGTTCGTTCGGTCGGCGACATCCCATAACCTGGGAGGGTGAAGTTGCTACGTCGCGGGAACTCTGACAATTCGGACGGGGACGACTCGAAGTCGTCCAGCTCGTCTACCTCGTCGTCGGACGAGGCCTCGTCCGTCGAGTCCGTCGGCAAGGGTCGTCCCACGCCGAAGCGGCGCGAGGCCGAAGCGCGGCGGCGTGGACCGGTTCCACCACCGCCGATGACCAGCAAGCAAGCCCGCGAACGCAGGAAAGCCAATCGCGGCAACAAGAACGATCGGAAGAAGGCCTCGGCGGAGCGCCGGGCATCTTCCGCGGATCGCCGCGCACGGATGCTCGCCGGCGAGGACAAGTACCTGCTTCCGCGCGACAAGGGACCCGTCCGCGCCTTCGCACGGGATCTGGTGGACGCGCGACGAAATCTCGTCGGGCTGTTCATGCCGCTGGCACTGCTGTTGATCTTCGCCCTCTTTCTGAGCCCGGAAGTACAGGCCTTCGTCACCTTGGCGATGTTCGTCATGATGGCCTTCATGGTCATCGAAGGCGTGTACATCGGCCGTCAGATCAACAATCGAGTGCGGGAGCGGTTCCCGGATACTTCGGACGGTGGGTTCAAGCTCGGCTGGTACGCCTTCGTCCGGGCATCGCAGCTGCGCAAGATGCGCGCTCCCAAGCCCCGCGTCGAGCGCGGCGCTGCGGTGTGAGGTCTCCTCGCCTGTGACTGCGAGGCCGGACCACTCCCCCAAGCCGCTGCGAGTGCTCGTTCTCGGGGGTACGCGGTCCGGGAAGTCTGCGTACGCCGAGTCGGTTGCGCAGAGTTGTTCGTCGTCGTTGGAGCCTGGGCGCGTCCGATACGTCGCGACGGGTCGGCGCGATCCGAACGACGCCGACTGGCAGGACCGAATCGACGCTCATCGTCGACGACGCCCGCATACATGGGAAACCACGGAAATTTTCGAGTCGTTGCCCGCAACGTTGAGCGCCGGGGCGGACGTCACCATCGTCGACGATCTGGGTACGTGGCTCACCGGCATCATCGACGACCGCGACGCCTGGACACTGCCCCGCGGGACCGTCGTGCCGGAAGGTGATGCCCTCGTCGATGCGGTCGTTCGATGCACCGGAACTGTGCTGCTGGTCAGTCCCGAAGTCGGCTGGGGAGTAATCCCGTCCACTCGGTCCGGACGGTTGTTCCAGGATGAAATGGGCTCGCTGAACGGTCGACTCGCGGCGGTGTGCGACCGTGTCGTGCTGGTGGTGGCGGGATTGCCGCTGATGCTCAAGGACACGCGCGAGCAAGCCGATCCCACTCGATGAAAGGTCGTCAGTGACAACTTCTTCGGAACCCGCCGAACCGACGACGGATTCGGCGGACTCGAACCCGCTCCGCCCGGTGTCGCCGCCGTCGTCGGAGGCGCGGACGCAGGCCGCTCAGCGCCAACGTCTGCTGACCAAACCCGCAGGAAGCCTCGGCCGACTCGAGGGTCTGGGCGACTGGGTCAGCGCTTGCCAGGACCGCTGTCCACCGGCCCCGCTGACACGGCCACGGGTTGTGGTCTTCGCCGGTGATCACGGCATCTCTGCGCACGGAGTGTCCGCTTATCCCGCGGCGGTGACCGGTCAGATGGTGGCCAACTTCATCCGGGGCGGCGCAGCGGTCAACGCGCTCGCCGACGCGGTGGGAGCGTCGGTGCGTGTGGTCGACATCGCCGTCGATGGCGACACCGACCCCTCGGTGAGCACCCACAAGGTCAGACAATCCTCCGGCTCGATCGACCGCGAGGACGCACTCAGCCAAGCCGAGGTGCTCGCGGCGATCGACGCCGGTCGCGCCATCGCCGACGAGGAAGTCGACGGCGGGGCCGATCTGCTGATCGCCGGTGACATGGGCATCGGCAACACGACACCGGCAACGGCCTTGGTCGCTGCCCTTACCGACACCGAGCCCGTCGCGGCTGTCGGTCGCGGCACCGGTGTCGACGACGCAGGGTGGATTCGCAAGACCGCGGCGATTCGCGACGCCATGCGCCGGGCCCGCCCGGTGGTGAAAGATCCCGTCGCTCTTCTCCGTGTGGCCGGGGGCGCCGATATCGCTGCGATGGCAGGGTTTCTCGCGCAGGCTGCCCATCGCCGGACACCGGTGGTTCTGGATGGTTTGGTGGTGACTGCCGCGGCCCTCGTCGCCGAGGAGTCCGCTCGCGGCGCGCGCGAGTGGTGGGTAGCGGGTCATCGTTCCACCGAGCCCGCGCATTCGATTGCGTTGCGCCACCTCCGAATGGAGCCGCTCCTCGAACTCGACATGCGTCTGGGCGAAGGATCGGGTGCACTGGTTGCACTGCATCTCGTCCACTCGGCGATCGCGACTCTCAGTGGCATGTCGACCTTCGACGACGCTGGGGTCAGCACCGACACCCCGGCGCTGTCCACGGACTGACCATGGGTCTCGGTCACACCGTGACCCGCGTGATCAACGGTCCGCGACTGGCCCTGTCCTGGCTGACGGTGCTGCCGGTACGCGGCCCGCACGAGGTCGACCGGGAGGATGCCCGCAGGGCGATTGCGAGCACGCCGCTCGTCGGCCTGCTGCTCGGCGGTGTCAGCGCGTTGTTGCTGTGGGTTCTCGGGATCGCCTCGGTGCACGCAATGCTGGCGGGCCTGTTGGCCGTGTCCGCATTGGCACTGCTCACACGGGGTATGCACCTCGACGGCCTGGCCGATACCGCCGACGGTCTGGGTTGCTACGGTCCGCCGGAACGGGCGCGAGAGGTGATGCGGTCGGGCACCGCAGGCCCGTTCGGCGTCGCGGCCATCGTGCTCGCCCTGACAGTGCAGGCGGCGGCTTTCGGTGCGCTCGCCGACGATCACTCCTGGTGGGCGATTGTTCTCGCGGTCACCGCCGGCCGAGTGGCAGTTGTTCTCGCGTGCCGTCGAGGCGTCTCGGCCGCTTCGGACACCGGTTTCGGAGCGCTCGTCGCGGGAACCCAGCGAAGACTCGTGGCAGCGATATGGACCGTTGCGGGTCTCGTCGCCGCGATGTGGGCCGTCGACGAGCGGTGGTGGCAGGGACCGCTGGTGATTGCGTTCGCGCTCATCGTCGTGCTGGCCGGTGTGCGGCATTGCTCGCGCCGGTTCGGCGGGATCAGCGGCGACGTCCTCGGGGCGACGGTGGAAACGACCACGATGATCGTCGCGGTCGGCTTTCTTCTAGGCCCCTAGCCTCGACCTTTCCGGTCGGCGTCGTATCGAGTCAGCGCACGTATCGAGTCAGCGCACCGTGTCCCGACGTTTGCCTGCAGGGGCGAAGACCCAACCCCGCAGAGCGAGGAATCGCAGACCTCCGATGACTGCGCTGGCGGCAATCACCAGAAGTGCCTGGGTCATTCCAGTGGCAGCGGGTACGAACAGATGTAGCAGGGCGAGCGCCAGCGAGCTGAGGAGAAGCCCGACAAGTGCCAGCGAGCCTGCCTCCCATTGCGCAGCGAACCAGTGCACTCGGTCTGCGGCCCGGAAGGTATGGCGGCGGTGCAGCTCATTCGCCAGCACTGTGCTGACAGTAACCCCGACTGTGTTGGCAACGAAGGATCCGTATCCGGTGAGGAAGAGGAAGACGAGCGCGTAGAGGGCATTACTGGACCCTCCGACGAGCGCGAACCTGGTGAACTGCGCGAGCCAGCCATCGCCGGTAGGGCGCCACAGGGCGACCTGGAACGCTGGTGCAACCGCGGTCACAGAAAGGTCGCGATCGTTTGGGGTCGGGCGTCGAGGGTGACGACGGTGCGTTCGCCGCTCGGCAACCACATTTTCTCCCTTCGGATCCGGTCTGCGTCGCCGAACCTCTGGCGCGGTTCTTCAGGTTTCGCGTTTGGCGCAAACATACCCCATGGGGTATCGATCGGTCGGATGTTCGACACCAAACGTGTACCGCGCCGGTTCTCTCACTTCACTTTCGGGACAAGTGAACAGACGGACTCGGTCGCCGCCGGCGGCGGTCAGGCAAGCGTGAGGAAGAGCTTCTCGAGTTCCTCCTCGGACAGCCGGTCGGAGCAGGTGCTGTCCTTTTCGTCGAGAACGCATTGACGCAACTGAGCTGCGACGATCTTGAAGCCGGCTCGGTGTAGGGCATGCGAGACCGCGGCGAGTTGGGTAACCACGTCACGGCATTCCCGACCGGATTCGATCATCGTGATCACCCCAGCGAGTTGCCCCTGCGCCCGACGGAGTCGGTTGAGCACCAACGCGGTCGACTCGGCGGCGATGGCGGATTCTGTGGTCATTTATCGACCTGCCTGTTCGGAGTTGTGTCCATAACTGGAGCACTCATGGTTGGTGTGGTTTTCCAATATCGCCCGGCTCATCGGGTACCGCCTTTCTCGGCGGGGTTGCCGCTGCGCAGCCACGCACCTGTCCCACCGGCGACCGAGACGGCGCGGCGGCCGGCGCTGCTGAGAATGTCGGCACCGTACAGGCTGCGGTTTCCCGAGGCACAGATCACGTAGACCATGTCTCCGTCGGGGACCTCGGCAACCCGGGCGCTCAACTCACCGAGGGGGATCCACTGCGCGCCAGGCACATGCGCCTGCACGTACTCGTAGTCCTCTCGCACGTCGACCACCGGCGCACCGGCCTTCCACGCGTCGGCGAAGGTGGCGATGTCAATTTCCTTCACTGCAACTCCTCTGGTCGTATCCGGCCCTCTTCGATCAATACCCCTTGGGGGTACTTGACATACCCTAGGGGGTATATGCCAAACTGTCCATAGCAAGCCCCGAGAAATCGACCCCATGGAGGAAAACGCGATGATTCTCGAGCAGTACTACATCGAGTGCCTGTCGCATGCGTCGTACCTGATCGGCGACGAAAGCACTGGCCGCGCAGTCGTAGTCGACCCGCGCCGTGACGTCACCGAATATCTTGACGACGCACAGCGCCTGGGCCTGACCATCGAGGGTGTGATCAACACCCACTTCCATGCCGACTTCGTATCCGGGCATCTGGAACTGCTCGATGCGACCGGCGCGTGGATCGGTTTCGGTGAAGCCGCAGAGGCCTCCTACCCGATTCGCCGCCTTGTCGACGGCGAGCACCTTTCCCTCGGCGAGGTCGACCTGGAAATCCTGTCCACCCCAGGGCACACCTGGGAATCGATCAGTGTGCTGGTGCGTGAGCATCCCGACGCCACCCCCACTGCGGTTCTCACCGGAGACTCGCTGTTCATCGGCGATGTCGGCCGCCCCGACCTGGTGAACATCGGCGACAGCTCCACCTCGGATCTGGCCAAGGCGATGTATCACACGATCCACGAGAAGCTACTGACCTTGCCCGATACGGTGACGGTGATGCCCGCGCACGGTGCCGGTTCATCCTGCGGAAAGAACTTGTCCGAGGAGCTGACCTCCACCATCGGCGAACAGCGGGCTACCAACCCGTCGGTGCAGCCGATGACCGAGGATGCATTCGTGGCGTTGGTGATCGACGGTCAGCCGGCGGCGCCGTCGTACTTCTCGGTCGATGCCGGGTTGAACAAGACGATGCACCCGTTGCTCGATCAGGCCCGCCTCATTCCGGAACAGACACCCGGCCAGGTTCGAGCCGAGCTCGAGGCCGGTACCCGGGTGCTCGATGCCCGCAGCGTCGACGACTTCGCCGCCGGACACCTGGAGGGCTCGGTCAACGTCGGTTTCGACGGCCGGTTCGCTGAAACCGGTGGCATGGTCGCCGAGGTCGGAGAGCGCATCGTGCTGATCACCTACCCCGGTGAGGAGCAAGACGCGGCACTGCGGCTCGCCCGGATCGGCTCGGACAATGCTGCGGGCTATCTCAACATCGGTACCGACGGAGTGTTCCCGACCGAGCTCGCCGATCTGGTGCGCATCGCGCCGCGCACCACCGTGCAGGAGTTGGACCACCTGCTGGCCGCCGACGCGGTCACCCTCGTCGATATCCGAAACCCGGGTGAACGTGACTCCGGGGTCATTCCCGGGGCGATCGCGGTCCCGTTGGCGCAGTTGCGGGTTCGGCTCGAGCAAGTACCTACCGACCGGCCGATCGTGGTGCACTGCGCCGGCGGGTGGCGATCGAGTGTGGCGGCGTCGCTGCTGCGCGCGCAGGGCTTCGAGCGGGTCAGCGATCTCGTCGGTGGCTACAACGAATGGGCCGAGGCGCACGTCCCGGCCTGACCGACTCGACAACATCCCTATTACACGTCAGCGAAAGGACCACCTCGTGACCACCACAGATCTCACCGCCGCGGACTTCGAATCCACCGTCTCCGGCAAGGGCATCGTCATCGTCGACTTCTGGGCGGGGTGGTGTGGCCCATGTCGGGCGTTCGCTCCGACTTTCGAGAAGTCATCGCAGGCACACCCCGATATCGTGCACGCCAAGGTCGACACCCAAGCGGAACAGCAACTTGCCGGTGCCGTCGGTATTCAATCCATTCCCACGCTGATGGCGTTCCGCGACGGTGTGCTCGTCTACGCCCAACCCGGAGCCCTCCCCCAAGCCGCCCTCGAGGACTTGATCACCCAGATCAAGGGACTCGACATGGCTGCAGTCCACGCGAAACTCGCCGAGCAGAAGGCGTCTACGAACGCCTAGGTGTCGGTAGCGCAAACGAGGCAAGAAGCGCAGCTCACCCCGGGGCGGTGAGAGTGCGGTGTTCGGGAAGAACCGAACCCATTAAGCCCTGGGGGGTATACATTGAAGCACGTAACTGCGATGCAGCGATCCCCCCAGTGCTCGCCCCATGCCCGCAGCACCCACCCGTCTAGAGAGTTCGCATATGAGCCAGAACAAGCCCGGCGACGGTCTTTCGACGCCAACGAAACCGCCGCAGAATGCGAGCGGTGCACTGCCCTCGACACTTGGGGGCCCGATGGCGCATCTGGGCGCAGCCATGGCAACACACGCCAAATGGGTATTCGCCGTCTGGGTGATCGTGCTTATTGCCTTGGGCGCGGCGGCCCCGAGCGTCTTCAGCTCACTGGCCGGCGCTGGCTGGCAGGCCAACGGTTCGGAATCGGTTCAGGTACGCGAGCTCGCCGAAGAACACTTCGGCGGTAACTCATCGGCCGCTGTCCAGGTGGTAGTGCACTCGGACACGCTGCTGGTCAGCGATGCCCCGATGCAGGAGACGGTTGCCGAGGCCACCACCATATTTGCATCGGATCCGCGATTCGGTGAGATCGTTCCGCCGCAGCCGGGAATGTCGATCAGCCCCGACGGACACACCGGCATCATGATCGCCGGCGCGAATGCCAGCACCGACGACATGGTGAAGGCGGTCGACGAACTCAAAGACGAACTGACCGCACTTTCGGGTGACGGCATCGAGGTGTATCCGACCGGATCCTCCGCTCTGTGGAGCGACTTCAACAAAGCCAACCACGATGCCATGATCAAGGCCGAGATGATCTCGTGGCCGGTGACCCTGGCGATCATGGTGCTCGCCTTCGGCTCCCTCGTCGCCGCTGGATTGCCACTACTGCTGACCATCGCAGGCCTGGTGGCCTCGGCTGGTGGTCTCGTGCTCCTCAACGAGGTGACCCCGATCTCGGTGTGGGCGATGAACTTCGCGATGATGTTCGCCCTCGCCCTCGGCATCGACTATGCCCTGTTCATCGTGGCCCGCTTCCGAGATGCGCTGAGCAAGACCGCCGACACGCGGGCTGCGGTGGCCGAGACCATGGACACGGCCGGCAAGGCGATCGTCCTCTCCGGGATAACAGTGCTGGTGAGCCTATCCGCCGTACTACTCGTCCCAGCCCCAGCGGTACGCACGATGGCCGTAGGGATCATGCTCGCCGTGTTCTTCGTCCTGGCCGCCTCCATGACCCTGCTCCCGGCGGTGTTGGCGAAGCTCGGAAACAAGGTCAACGCCGGCGCACTCCCCTTCGCCAAGCGTCAGAAGCACCGCTCCCCGAAGTTCGAGGCGTGGGGCGAAATACTGCACAAGCATCCGTGGCCCTTCGCGATCGGCGCGCTGTTGGTGCTGGTCGCTCTGGCCCTGCCGGTCATGGGTCTGAAGGTCGCCATGCCATCGATCGAGGTCGTCCCAGAAGACGCCCCGGTCCGCCAGGGTTACGCCCTGGTCCAGGAGCAGATGGGTGAAGGCGCACCCGGCATGCTGCAAATCATTGCTCCGGCGGCCGACGCCGAGGCGACTGCAACCGCCGCCGCCGGCACCGAGGGGATCGCCATGGTCACCCCGCCGCAGCCTGCCCTGGACGGCACCGACTACGTCATGCTTCAAGCCATCCCGAACGTCGATCCCTCGGATGAGCAGATGGGCACCATACTGTCGCAGCTGCGCGCGGATCTGCCCGACAGTGCGCTGGTCGGTGGTGCACCTGCCGAGAACCTCGACCTACAGCAGGCGCTCAACGACTACTTGCCGGTCATCGTCGCAGTCATCCTCGTCCTCGGGTTCCTGCTGCTTCTCGTCGCTCTGCAAGCACCACTGATCGCGCTCATCGGCACCCTGGTGAGCCTGCTCTCGACCGCGGCGGCGTTCGGTGTCGCAAAGCTGATCTTCCAGGACGGTGTCGGTGCGAGCCTGCTCGGATTCGAGCCTCAGGGCTTCCTCGACGGCTGGGGGCCGGTGTTCTTCTTCGCGATGATCTTCGCGATCGCGATGGACTACACCGTGTTCCTGCTCTCCACCGCCAAGGAACACTACGAAACATCCGGCGATCCGGACGTCGCGCACATCATGGGACTCGCACATTCCGGGCGGGTGATCCTCGCCGCGGCGGCAGTGATGGTGGCGGTGTTCTTCACCTTCGCACTGTCGGAGCCGTTGCCCCCGAAGGAGATGGGCATCATTCTCGGTGTCGCGGTGCTGCTCGACGCGCTGTTGGTTCGACTGATCCTGCTGCCGGTAGCCCTGAGCCTGACCGGGCACGCCGCCTGGTGGTCCCCGGCATGGCTACGCAAAGCGCTGCCGAGCATCACGTTCTCGCACGGTTGAGTCGGGCGTGACTGCGGATCGCGGGCAGCCTGCGTGCAGGTGATCTTCCTTCGCTGAGCCTCGGAAAAGGCGGTGACCCGGAACCGTGTCCCACAAGATCCTCGTCGTGGACGACGAACCGAGCATCCGCCGGTTGCTGCGCGGCTATCTGGAGGCAGAAAGCTTCGCTGTGTCCGAGGCTACGACCGGTAGCGAAGCACTCGCCCTCGTCCGGTCGGGCCGGCCGGATGTCGTCCTCCTCGACGTCCGGCTGCCCGACCTGGGCGGTATCGAGGTACTACGAGAGATACGAAGCTTCTCCGATGTGTTCGTCCTGCTGGTGACCGCTCGGTCGGACGAGGTGGACAAGCTCGTGGGCCTGGCAGTGGGCGCCGACGACTACATCACCAAACCGTTCAGTCCGCGGGAAGTCGTCGCTCGGGTGCGCACCGTGTTGCGCCGATCCCGCGGCGCCGAACCCGCGGCCACACGTCTGGTTTTTCCAGGATTGGTCGTCGACGCCGACGCACGTCAAGTGACCGTCGACGGTCACCATGCCGATGTCACCGCGCTCGAGTTCGATCTGCTCAGCGCGCTGGCCCGGACGCCGGGACGCGTCTATTCGCGCCGCCAACTCCTCGAGAATGTCTGGGACGGCGACTTCTTCGGCGACGAACGCGTTGTCGACGTCCATATCCGCAGCATCCGCCGCGCTCTGGGTGACGACGCTGCGGCGCCGCGTTTCATAGGTACGGTTCGCGGGGTGGGGTACAAGTTCCTTCCCCCCGCCGGAGAATTGCGGTGAGCGCCCTCGTGCGGAGCATGTCGGGCCGGTTGTTCATCTCCCACCTGGTGGTCGCGCTGGTGGGCTCACTGGTCACGTTCATCGTCGTCCGGGTCTCCGCCCCCGCTTTGTTCGACGAGGAAAGTCGCAGACTCGGTTCCGGTCAGGCGCGCGGTGGTGGACAATCGCCGTTGCGCGGCGTCGTGGCCGATGCCGTCACCACCGCGCTACTGCTCGGTGTGCTCGCCGGAGTCCTCGCGGCCGCAGTTCTGGGTTTCGTGGCGTCCCGGCACCTGCTCCGGTCACTGCGTTCGGTGCGCTCCGGTACCCGCGCCATCGCTGCGGGCAACTACCGGCATCGAATCGAGCCCCCGGGCGAGCGGGAACTGGCCTCGGTCGCCGCCGACGTCAACGACCTCGCGACCCGGCTCGCCGATACCGAGGCCCGCAGGGTGCGGTTGCTGGCGGAGGTTGCGCACGAGATGCGAACACCGCTCACCGTGATCGACGGCTATGTGGAGGGGATCATCGACGGCATCTTCGATTCGTCCGAACTCGGCCGGATCGAACCGGAGGTCCGGCGCCTACGCCGGCTCGCCGACGACCTGTCGACTCTGTCGCGGGCCGAGGAGGACCGTCTCGATCTCCAGTACGCGGAGTTCGACCTGTCCGGTCTCGTCGAACATGTCGCCGCCCGGATGCGCCCGCAGTTCGATGACACGGGCCTGGCGCTCACTGTTCGGCTACCGTCCGGTCGTATTTCGGTGCGGGCCGATCCTGATCGGATCACCCAGGTTCTGACGAACCTTCTCGGCAACGCGCTGATCGCAACGGACTCCGGTGCAGTGACCATCGATGTCGCCGCCCGCAGTGACGCCGCCGTGATATCGGTGACCGACACCGGCGAGGGTCTGGCGGCCGGCGATCTCGAGCGCATCTTCGAGCGTTTCTATCGCGTCCCGGCGCGCCGCCGCGTCGACCAGGATCCGGGGTCTGGGATCGGCCTGACGATCAGCAGGGGAATCGCCCGTGCCCACGGCGGTGAGCTCTCCGCGAGCTCCCCCGGCCGCGGGCACGGTGCCACCTTTACCTTGCAGTTGCCTTATTCGGCCGCACCATGACCCTGGCGGTCATGGCCGTTCCCGCCCTTTCCCTCGTGACCCTGCCCGGCCCGACTTCCGCGGTCACCGACGACGTGCTGTTCCCCCGATGCCGCACCCTCGAATGCCCGTAAGTGGTTCTCGGAACCCTTGCGCAGCTTCTCGTATACGCGATCGATCGCATCCTCGTCGCTGACCTCCATGGCGCTCGTCAGACCGGAGATATCGGCGGCTTCGAGTTCCGCTCCGGCGGCATAGGCCGCCTCGACCGTGGCCAATCCTTGGGCGAGCCACGCGTCGTACTGCTGCTGGAGTTGGGGATCTGCGTAGACACCCACCGCCAGTCCAGCTGACGGGTCCGGTACACCGTACTGCTCGAGCAGTACCCCGACTGTGTCGTAATGGCGTTGTTCGCTGGTCGAGATGTTGTCGAAGATCTGAACCTGCCACGCGTCGTGGAACTGTCGGTACAGGTCGCGGGCCATTCTCTCCTCTTCCCGCATCAGAGTCAGATCCGAGCGCTCCTGCTCGGAGAGCGATTGACCGGTCTGCGAAATCGGAGTCGGCTGTGCCGACACCGTCGCCATACCGAATCCGGATACACCGATTGCCGTCGCTGCAACAACCGCACTTGCTGTCTTCTTCCAAAGTCTCATTGCCGAGACCACCCTTTCTCTCACCCTCGAGTCAACAGCGGTCCCGTGAAATACCCTGGTGGGTTTGTGTGAAGATTCGATGAGGACGGTGCAGTCAAGGACGAGTTTTGACTGGAGACGCAAGTCACCTCTTTTCTTATCGTCGCAGGTCAGCGCAATAATCGAAAGCGAATTCAGGGCCGTACAATAGAAGGGATTATCAAACAAAAAGGGGAGCTAATTTTGACGCCAAGGGTAGCGATTTTAGGAGCAGGCCCGAGCGGACTCGCACAATTGCGAGCATTCGAATCGGCAAGATCATCCAGTCCCGAAACAGTACCCGAAGTGGTGTGCTACGAAAAGCAAAAGAACTGGGGCGGCATGTGGAATTACACATGGCGCACAGGTCTCGACGAAAACGGCGAGCCAGTCCACGCCAGTATGTACAGATTTCTTTGGTCCAATGGCCCGAAAGAATGCCTCGAATTTGCCGACTACTCTTTCGAGGAACACTTCGGCCGCCCGATTCCGTCGTATCCGCCTCGCGCAGTTCTGCAGGACTACATCATGGGCCGCGTCGAGCAGAGCGACGTGCGCAAATACATTCGCTTCAACACCGCCGTCCGGTGGGTGAGCTACTCGCAGGAGAGCGAAAAGTTCACGGTCACGGTGATGAACCACGACAGCCACGAACTCGAGTCGGAGCAATTCGACTACGTCATCGTCGCCACCGGGCACTTCTCGACGCCCAATGCGCCGCAGTTCGAAGGTCTCGACCAGTTTTCGGGACGGGTGTTGCACGCCCACGATTTCCGGGACGCTCGCGAGTTCGCGGGTAAACGCCTACTGCTCGTCGGCAGCAGTTATTCGGCCGAGGACATCGGCACACAGTGCTACAAGTACGGGGCAACCGAGGTCACGTTCAGCTACCGATCGGCTCCGATGGGACACGATTGGCCCGAAGCATTCTCCGAGGTGCCACTCCTGGAACGTCTCGACGGCAATGTCGCGCACTTCAAGGACGGAAGTACCCGTGAGGTGGACGACATCATCCTCTGCACCGGCTACCAGCACAATTTTCCGTTCCTGCCAGATGAGCTGAGGCTGCAGACCAAGAACCGCCTCTACCCGCGCGACATCTACAAAGGAATCGCGTTCCAGCAGAACCCGAAACTGATGTATCTGGGCATGCAGGACCAGTACTTCACGTTCAATATGTTCGACGCCCAAGCTTGGTATGCGCGGGACGTCATTCTCGGCCGTATCGAGCTTCCCGATTTCGACGTCCGAGAAAAGGACATCGATGACTGGCGGGGCAATGAGGAAATCCTCGTCACGGCGGCAGACGAAATCGACTTCCAGACGGCGTACGTCCGCGATCTCGTCGATCGCACGGACTATCCAGAATTCAACGTGGAGAAGCAGGGCGAGCTTTTCAAGCAGTGGAAGCGCGACAAGAAGAACGACATCATGGGATACCGAAATTCGAGCTACGCATCCACGCTGACCGGAACGATGGCGCCCCCGCTGCCCAGCGATTGGCTGCATATTCTCGACGATTCGTCGGAGTCATTCCTGAAAAACGACTTCTCGATGTCGACCGCGAGCCTCGACATCTCAGGGGTGGCGGTTTCCTGATCTCGGACGACTCGAACGGCAGCGCGCACCGATCACGCCAGCTTGGTCATCCAACCGTGCGTGTCGGCGAAAGTGCCGCGTTGAATACCGGTCAAGGTGTCCCGCAGCGCAAGGGTGATCTCACCGGGCTCACCGTCGGCAATTCTGAATTCGCCGTCCGTGGACTTCACGCTGCCGACAGGGGTGATCACGGCCGCGGTACCGCAGGCGAAAACCTCGGTGATCTCGCCCGACTCAGCTTTCTTCTGCCACTCCTCGGTGGAGATGCGGCGCTCTTCGACGGGAATCCCGGCATCGGTCGCAAGGGACAGTAGCGAGTCGCGAGTGATGCCGGGGAGCAGGGACCCCGACAGCGACGGCGTCACCAGTCGAGCATCGGATCCCGAGCCGAGCACGAAGAAGAGATTCATCCCACCCATCTCCTCGACGTACCGACGCTCGATTGCGTCGAGCCACACGACCTGATCGCACCCCTGATCACTGGCCTGGGCTTGAGCGAGAAGCGAGGCGGCGTAGTTGCCTGCGAACTTCGCTGCGCCGGTGCCGCCGGGCGCTGCACGCACGTATTCGGTGGACAGCCACACGCTGACCGGTTTGACCCCGCGCGGGAAGTACGCCCCCGCCGGGGAGGCGATCAGCATGTATCGGTAGTCGTCGGCGGGCCGGACTCCCAGTCCGGCCTCGGTCGAGAACATGAACGGGCGAAGGTACAGCGCGTCTTCACCGCCGGCTTCGGGGATCCAGTCATGATCGACCGCGATGAGTTGTTCGATCGAGGCAATGAACAATTCCGCAGGCAATTCGGGCATCGCAAGTCGACGAGCCGAGGTCTGGAACCGCTCGGCGTTGGAGCTCACCCGAAACGACGCGATGTCGCCATTCGGCTGCCGGTAGACCTTCAATCCCTCGAAGATCGCCTGACCGTAATGCAGCACCATCGCGGCCGGGTCCAGCTGAATCGGCCCGTACGGCGCGATGGTCGGGTCGTACCAGCCCTTGTCGGCGGTGTAGTCGATGATCGCCATGTGGTCCGTGAAGAACTTCCCGAACCCCGGCGCAGCCAGTACGGCGTCCCGGGCCTCCGACGGCGCCGGAGAGGGATGCTGCACACGGGTGAATTCGGGGACGCCTGTCATGGGGTGGATCCTATCTAACGAGAGTGCACTCACTTGGTATTGACCGATACGAACGGCGGCGCGACGATCTCGCACCTGACGGCACGCCCGCGAACATCGACCTCGACGATGTCTCCCGGTGCCAACGCCGAATCGGTGTCGACCAGCGCCAGCGCGATCCCGACGCTGAGCGAGGGTGAGAACGTCCCCGAGGTCGTGACGCCGACCGGTGCACCGTCGCGCGAGACGGTCTGCCCTTGCCTCAGGACGCCGCGGTCGAGTGCTTTCACGCCGCGAAGCTGACGGGCCGGACCGGCTTCCTTTTCCGCGAGGAGTGCGTCCTTCCCCCAGAATGCAGGCTTCTTCCAACCCACGGCCCAACCGCACCGCGCTTGCAACGGAGTGATGTCGAGCGACAACTCGTGCCCGTGCAACGGGTATCCCATTTCGGTACGCAAGGTGTCACGGGCACCGAGTCCGGCTGCCTGACCGCCCGCGGCAGTGACGACCGCGAGAAGCTCGCGGAAGAGCGCCTCGGAATCGGCCCACGGGGCGATCAACTCATAGCCGTGTTCCCCGGTGTATCCGGTCCGGCACACGCGAACCGGGATCTCACCCCACCGAGCGTCCGCGAAAGCCATGTACTCCATGTCCACTGGCAGACCCAGCTGTTCGACCACGGACTGTGAACTCGGACCCTGCACCGCGAACACGCCGAAGTCGCGATGCTGGTCGACTATTCGCACTTCGGCCGGCGCATGCGCGGTCATCGCCGCGACAACTGCCGCCGTGTTCGCCGCGTTGGGTACGAGAAACACTTCCTCGTCGCCGACGAAGTATGCAATGAGATCGTCGACGACGCCGCCGGTTTCTGTGCAGCACAACGTGTACTGCGCCTTGCCCGGACCCACTCGACCGAGGTCGTTGGTCAGCGAGGAGTTCACGAAGGCCGCCGCGCCGGGGCCGAGGATCGATACCTTGCCGAGATGGCTGACATCGAAGAGGCCGACGGTGCTCCGAACTGCCTTGTGCTCGGCGACGACGCCGGCGTACGAGACGGGCATCTCCCACCCGCCGAACGGAGCGAATGTCGCTCCCAGTTCCGCGTGAACGACGTGGACGGGTCCGCGAAGAAGTTCCTCTGCACTCATATCGAGCAACGCTAGCGGAGATCGGCAGCCGTTGAACGAATCACCTCCGGGTCCGGTCACTACGATCGATTCGACCGACACAATCGATCCCCATCAGGAGCTGCCCCGTGCCTTCGACTTCACCCCGCACCCTCGGACCCGAGCTTGTGCTGGCCGGCCGCCTCGGAAAGGACGTCGACGTACTCGTCGTCGCGTTGAGCACCAGCGAGGACGGGCTCGAGCTCGTCATCACCGACGACATCTCCGATGATGCGCTGGCCTCGGAATTGCTCGACTCGTTCGAGGCGGTCGGTGCAACCGGCAAGGCCGACGAGCTCACCCGCATTCCAGCCCCCGCGGCCCTCGATGTCGGCAGCGTCCTCGCTGTGGGTCTCGGCAAGTCCGCGGACATCGACACCGAACGCATCCGACGTGCGGCAGGCACTGCCGCGCGAGCCCTCGCGGGAACGTCGACTGCGGCAACCACGCTGTCCTCCCTCGACCTGGGCGCAGCCGCCGAAGGATTCTTCCTCGGCGCCTACACCTTCACCGAATTCAAGTCCTCGCTCTCGGCCCCCGGGCCCGATGCTGGTCCGCTTGCTCGTGTCGAGTTGCTCGTCGCCAGTCCTCGATCCCGTGAGGCCAAGGCCGAGCTGGTGCACTCGACGGCAATTGCCGAATCTGTGGCCATTGCACGCGATTTCGTCAACACGCCGCCGAGCCACCTCTATCCGGAAGCCTTCGCCGCACGCGCGAAGGAGCTGGGCACAGCGGTCGGCCTGAACGTCGAGATACTCGACGACAAAGCTCTGGAAAAGGGCGGGTACGGCGGAATCCACGGCGTCGGAAAAGGGTCCGCGCGCCTGCCCCGACTGGTCCGGATGACCCATTCCGGTGGCAAGCGGAAGGGGAAGAAGGTCGCTCTGGTCGGCAAGGGCATCACCTTCGACACCGGCGGAATCTCCATCAAGCCCGCCGCCGGCATGGAGAACATGACCTCCGACATGGCCGGCGCCGCCGCCGTGGTCGCCACCGTCATCCTCGCCGCCAAGGTAGGTCTGGCGCTGGACGTCGTCGCCACTGTCCCGATGGCCGAGAACATGCCGTCGGGAACGGCCCAGCGTCCCGGGGACGTGCTGACTCAGTACGGCGGAATCACCGTCGAGGTCATCAACACCGACGCAGAGGGCCGCCTGGTACTGGCCGACGCCATCGTCCGTGCCTGCGAGGACGATCCCGACTACCTCATCGACACCGCGACGCTGACCGGCGCACAGGTTGTCGCGCTCGGCAACCGGACGCCCGGTGTCATGGGCACCGACGAGTTCCGCGACCGTGTGGCGGCCATATCACGGGCCGTGGGCGAAGATGGCTGGGCAATGCCCTTGCCGAGCGAAATTCGACGCGAGTTGGACTCGAAGGTGGCCGATCTGGCCAACGTCACCAACGGCCGGGCCGGCGGCATGCTGGCCGCGGCACTGTTCCTGAAGGAGTTCGTCGCCGAGGGTGTCCAGTGGGCGCACATCGATGTGGCGGGACCGGCGTACAACACCTCGGGCCCGTTCGGATACATCGGCAAGGGCGGTACCGGTGTGCCGGTGCGCACGATGTTCGCCGTTCTGGAGGACATCGCCGAGCACGGATAGGCGCCTCCGGCGCATGTGAGTGGAAGTACATAGCCCGCTATGTACTTCCACTCACATGGGGGGCGAAGCCGCTACTCGGCGGCCCGGCGCTTGAGGATCTTCTGTCGTGCGTCGTAGTCCCTCATGCGCTGGGGATAGCGGGTCTTGCGCACGTCGTAGACGGGAATCTTCAAGTCGGGTCCGAGCTTCTTGAGGTCACGCTCATCGACGGCGCGCCGAGTCCACTCGCCGTCGTTCGCCACCAACACCACGGTGACGGGAGTGACCGTCGTCTTCGGCTCCACGTATGCCTCTACACCGATTCGAGCTGCCGTCCAGTCGGCCAGGTACTGCGCTGTGGAACCAGTTTTGGCTCCTCGGCTCTTGGCGGTGCGTCGCGCGAAGCGATCGAACAAACCCACAATCGAACTCCTGTCGTCGGTACGTGAAGACTGATGTCGTCGTTCGCACGGGCGGTGTTACCGACCAGTTTGCCAGTACGGCAGCTGCCCTCGGGGAACGCGCGAAGCCCGGAGATGGAAGGATGATCGTCGAGGGTCCAACTCTCTCGTTGTCGAGAAAGAATTGCCGATCGTTTCGAAAGGGTTCCACGTGATTGCTGTGTTGCGCCGCAATTCGTGGAGTTCGTCATTCCTCGGCTCGACGCGGGCTTCCGCACCTCGGACTCCCGCAGCGCTGACGATCGCAATTAACGCAAGTATCGTCCGCGAACCTTGCAACGCCAGCACAATGGTCGTTGCCGACGCCTGGTCTCACGACCACAAGTCGTAAGAACTGAAAAATACCCGCACACAACTTGTCGAGGAGTCAACAGACATGGCCTTCTCCGTCCAGATGCCAGCTCTTGGTGAGAGCGTCACCGAGGGAACTGTCACCAGGTGGCTCAAGCAGGAGGGCGACACCGTCGAGGTCGACGAACCCCTGCTCGAAGTATCGACCGACAAGGTCGATACCGAAATTCCATCTCCCGTCGCTGGTGTTCTGACGAAGATAGTGGCCCAGGAAGACGACACCGTCGAGATCGGTGGCGAGCTGGCTCAGATCGGCGATGCCGACGACAACTCCGGTGACTCGTCCGACTCCGCACCGGCCGAGGAAGCATCGAAGTCCGAGCCGGCAGACGAGCCGACTCCCGCGGCCGAGCCCGAGCCGCAAGCCGAGCAGGAAGCTCCGGCCGAGGACGCTGCTCCCGCGCAGTCGTCGAGCAGTTCGAGCTCCAGCGGATCCGGTACTACGGTGAACATGCCCGAGCTGGGCGAGTCGGTCACCGAGGGAACCGTCACGCGTTGGCTCAAGGCCGTCGGTGACGATGTCGCGGTGGACGAGCCCCTGCTCGAAGTATCGACCGACAAGGTCGATACCGAGATACCGTCTCCCGTCGCCGGCACCCTTCTCGAAATCAACGCCGAAGAGGACGACACCGTCGCCATCGGCGGTCAGCTGGCCGTCATCGGATCCGGCGCGCCCGCCGAGAAGGCGCCCGAGCCGCAGAAGGCACCCGAGCCCGAAAAGGCGCCTGAGCCGAAAGCCGAGGCGCCGAAGCAGGAAGCCCCGAAGCAAGAGGCCCCCAAGCAGCAAGCCCCCAAGCAAGAGGCCCCCAAGCAGGAAGCCCCGAAGCAGGAGGCCCCCAAGCAGGAGTCCTCGGGTGACTCCACGCCGTACGTGACCCCGTTGGTGCGCAAGCTCGCCGCGGACAACGACGTGGACCTCGCGAGCGTCAAGGGCACCGGCGTCGGCGGGCGCATCCGCAAGCAGGACGTCCTCGCGGCAGCGGAGGCCAAGAAGGCACCCGCACAGACAGCGGCGCCGGAATCGGCTCCGGCGGCAGCAAAGGCACCCGCGGCAGCCACGGCCGGGGTTCGACCCGAGCTCGCACACCTGCGTGGCACCACGCAGAAGATCAACCGCATCCGTCAGATCACCGCCAAGAAGACTCGCGAGTCGCTGCAGTCCACCGCGCAGCTCACGCAGACCTTCGAGGTCGATGTGACGACGATCGCCGCGCTGCGAAGCAAAGCGAAGTCGACTTTCCAGAAGAACGAGGGCGTCAATCTGACGTACCTGCCGTTCTTCGCGAAGGCCGTCGTGGAGGCGCTGAAGGCGCACCCGAACGTCAACGCGAGCATCGACGAGGACAAGAAGGAAATCACGTACCACTCCGGTGTCCATCTCGGCATCGCCGTGGACACCGAACAGGGCCTCCTCTCCCCCGTCATCCACAACGCGGGAGACCTGTCGCTGGCTGGTTTGGCTCGCGCCATCGCGGACATCGCATCACGTGCACGCTCGAACGGCCTCAAGCCCGACGAGTTGTCCGGAGGCACCTTCACCATCACCAATATCGGTAGCCAGGGCGCGTTGTTCGACACCCCGATTCTGGTTCCACCGCAGGCGGCAATGTTGGGCACCGGCGCCATCGTCAAGCGGCCCGTCGTCGTCAAGGACGGTGCGGGCAACGAGTCCATCGGTGTTCGTTCGATGGTCTACCTGCCGTTGACCTACGACCACCGCCTGGTCGACGGCGCGGATGCGGGTCGCTTCCTCACCACCATCAAGCAGCGGCTCGAAGACGCTTCGTTCGAGGCAGATCTGGGTATCTGAGACAGCCGCCGGTCCCGCGTTTCTGTATCGTGAAGTTGCAGACACAACGCGACCGGGCCCTGCGTGAATCGGGGTGAATGCACATCGGTCGGGGCACCATTCGCAACGCGAATGGTGCCCCGACTCTGTCGAGGAGGCTGTCGGATTCATGCGAGTCGTCATAGCAGGTTCGTCCGGTTTGATAGGTACCGCGCTCGTGGCGTCGCTACGCAGCAAAGGCCACGAGGTCGGCAGGTTGGTTCGTCGCGCTGCCGCAGGGCCGGACGAAATCCGATGGGATCCACCCCAGGGCGAACTGGACGAGCGCTCGCTGCGCGGCACCGATGCCGTGGTCAATCTGTGTGGTGTCGGAATCGGCGACAAGCGCTGGTCGGGTGCCTACAAGCAGCTGGTGCGCGACAGCCGCATCACGCCGACCGAAGTCCTGGCCGACGCATGCGCACGGCTCGACGTTCCGACACTCGTGAACGCAAGCGGCGTCAACTATTACGGCGACACCGGTGATCGCGTCGTCGACGAGTCCGGTGCCATGGGTCAAGGGTTTCTGGCCGAGGTGTGTCGCGACTGGGAGAACGCCACTGCGGCAGCCTCGACGGCAGGTGTGCGCACGATCATGTTGCGCAGCGGCGTCGTGCTCTCCTCACGAGGCGGCATGCTCGACAAGCTGCGGCCGCTCTATCTCTTCGCGCTCGGTGGCCGACTCGGTAGCGGTCGCCAGTACTTTCCGTGGATATCGCTCGAGGACGAGATCGATGCCATCGTGCACGGAATCGAGAACACCGATGTTTCCGGTCCGGTCAACATGGTCGGCCCGGCGCCGGTGACCAATGCTCAGTTCAACAGCGCGTTCGCGCGGGCCGTCAAGCGGCCCGCACCGTGGGTGGTACCCGGGTTCGCCCTGCGCGCGATCATCGGTGAATTCGCCGAGGAGGCAATCCTGACCGGTCCGCGCGCAATACCGAAAGTCCTCGAGGACACCGGGTTCGTCTTCACCCACAACACCGTCGGAGAGGCACTGAAGGCGGCCGTCGGTCGCTGACTTTTCGGCGGTCGCGAGCAACGGCGTAACGTTCTCGCGTATGACTGCTGGGATCTCCGCGCGGGAGAGTTCGGAACCGATCGTCGTCGAGCAGATCGGACGGATCGAGTACCTCGAGGCGTGGGCGCGTCAGCGCGAACTTGCCGACATGCGCGCAGACGGGCAGGGTCGGGACACGCTCCTGTTGCTCGAACACCCGTCGGTGTACACAGCGGGGCGACGCACGTCCCCGGAGGACCGCCCCTCGGACGGAACACCCGTCATCGAGGTCGACCGCGGCGGAAAAATCACCTGGCACGGCCCCGGCCAACTCGTCGGCTACCCGATCGTTCGGTTGGCGCAACCGATGGACGTGGTGCAGTACGTCAGACGTATCGAAGAAGCCTTGATCTCGGTGTGCACCGACCTCGGAATCGACTGCGGCCGCATCGACGGTAGGTCGGGAGTGTGGCTGGCGTCGGAACCACGCGACGGGAAGTGGTTGCCGGAACGCAAGATCGCGGCCATCGGCGTGCGGGTGCAGCGTGGCGTGACGCTGCACGGCTTCTCCCTGAACTGCAACTCGTCGACGTCGGGATTCGACGCAATCGTGCCCTGCGGAATCGCCGACGCTGGCGTGACCTCACTGTCGAGTGAACTCGGCCACGAGGTCACGATCGAGGATGTGAGCCCTGCCGTCTCGGCGGCCGTGCTCGCGGCCCTCGATGGTGATATGGAGGTCACCGAACACCCTGTTGCGCGAGTCGAAACCGCCGGAGCGGCGAGCAACCCGCAGTTCACGACGATGAAGTTCGGCGCGTAGCATCGACGAGGTGACTGTGGCACCTCGAACATCCCCCGACGCCGCGCCTGCAACCGGGTCATCCCCCGACGCTGCGCACGCCGCCAGCCATTCCTCCGACCCCGCGCTCGCACCGCCCGGACGGAAGTTGCTTCGGCTCGAAATTCGCAATGCGGAAACCCCGATCGAACGCAAGCCCAACTGGATCAAGACCAAAGCCAAGATGGGTCCGGAATACACCGAGCTCAAGAGCTTGGTCAAACGAGAAGGCCTGCACACGGTCTGCGAGGAAGCCGGTTGCCCCAACATCTACGAATGCTGGGAAGACCGCGAAGCGACCTTCCTCATCGGTGGCGAGCAATGCACCCGCCGATGTGATTTCTGCCAGATCGACACGGGCAAGCCCGACGCACTCGATCGCGACGAGCCGCGGCGGGTCGCCGAGAGCGTTCAGGCGATGGGCCTGCGCTACTCGACCATCACCGGGGTCGCCCGCGATGACCTGGACGACGGCGGCGCCTGGCTGTACGCGGAAACCGTGCGATACATCAAGAAGCTGAACCCGAATACCGGCGTCGAGTTGTTGATCCCGGATTTCAATGCGAAGCCGGACCAACTGGCCGAGGTGTTCTCTTCTCGGCCGGAGGTGCTCGCACACAACGTCGAGACGGTTCCGCGGATATTCAAGCGGATACGACCGGCGTTCCGATACCAGCGATCGATGGATGTCATCACCGCTGCGCGCGAGGACGGCCTCGTCACCAAATCCAACCTGATCCTCGGCATGGGCGAGACTCCCGAGGAAGTTCAGGAAGCGATCCGCGACCTGCACGAGGCAGGATGCGACATCCTGACCATCACGCAGTACCTGCGTCCGTCGCCGCGACACCACCCAGTCGAGCGGTGGGTCAAGCCCGAGGAGTTCGTCGAGCACTCCGACTACGCCACCGAGGTCGGTTTCGCGGGCGTCTTGGCCGGCCCGCTGGTCCGCTCGTCCTACCGGGCGGGTCGCCTCTACGCACAGGCCATGCAGCATCACGGCCGTGAACTCCCCGAGAGCATGAGCCACCTGGTCGACGGTGGCGAAGCATCGCAGGAGGCCAGTTCACTGATGGCCCGTCTGGCCGCACGCTGACCGAGGTTCGCCGCAGGGCGAACAGGCGCGGTGCCGAGGAGCGTGGCCACGGGACGTATCCTGTGAGGTATGGCGAACGGCAGTAAAGCTGGCAAGGCAGGCAAGCCCAGCAAAGAAGCAAAAGCGGCCGCGAAGGTAGCTCGCAAGAAGGCATCGAAGGAACGGCGCAGTCAGCTGTGGCAGGCGTTCCAGATGCAGCGCAAAGACGACAAGTTGCTGCTGCCGCTGATGATCGGCTCGATCGTCGGCATCGCGCTGCTGTCCTTCCTGATCGGCATGATCCTGGGCATCGAATGGTTCGTGCTGCCGTTCGGTCTGGTGCTCGGTGTGCTCGTGGCGTTCATCATCTTCGGTCGGCGTGTACAGAAGTCCGTCTACCGCAAGGCGGACGGCCAAGCCGGCGCTGCGGCGTGGGCGTTGGACAACCTCCGCGGTTCATGGCGGGTGACCAACGCGATCGCCGGAACCACGCAGCTCGACGCAGTACACCGCGTCATCGGCAAACCTGGCGTCATCCTCGTCGCCGAGGGCGCTCCGCAACGCGTGAAAGCACTTCTGGCGCAGGAGAAGAAGAAGACCGCCCGACTGGTCGGCGACACGCCGATCTACGACGTCATGATCGGGAACGGTGAGAACCAGATTCCCTTGTCCGGCCTGCAGAAGTATCTGACCAAGCTGCCCAAGAACATCGATACCAAGCGCATGGACACCATCGAGTCGCGCCTGTCGGCGCTGGGCACCAAGGGCGGCCCGGCCATGCCGAAGGGCCCGATCCCCGGAGGCGCGAAGATGAAAGGCGTTCAGCGCACTATCAAGAGGCGCTGATCTCGCTGGGTGCGTATGCGCTAGCGCATACGCACCATGGCAGTTCCTGTCGCGCGATCGTGCATGCCGCGTCCGTCGTGATCGGAAATCACGGCCGGGAAGACGAAGAGAAGAAAGAACGTGCGGACCAATGCGCGAAGGAACCCGACGCGTGCCGACACGTCCACCCGAGCAACCTGAATACCCATGATGAATTGACCGGGTGTGAACGAGAAAACGCTCACCGCGGCGACGCCGGCTACGAACCACACCAGCAACGTGATGGTGGACATCGACTGCGGAATCGTGAAGGTGTTGACGATGAGCGCGGAGATCCCCATGGCCATCAGCCAGTCGATCAGCAGCGCACCGGTGCGGCGGCCGAGCCCGACGAGAGCCCCCGGGCCGGTGGACGGCAGTCCGAGCAGTTCTCCCGGGTAGTTCTGCTCGGTGCCGTCGTCTTCATGGGCGGCGTTGGGTCCGGACAACCAGGAGCCTGTCATTCGTGCCATGGGTACCAGGATAGGCGTCGGAGGAACGGCGGCGAGCGGCCGTCACCGTAGTGTGTGCGGTGGAGCACGACGATCTGTGTGCTGCACGACGCAGAACAACTCGTCGCTCCGGCAAGGTCTGCCAGAGGCGCGACGCGTAACACGGGCGAAACACAACCTTGACTGGCGGGCAACACCAAGTCCATAACGTGCTGGTCGACGGACTCAACAAAGGAGTAACAGCGTGGCTTTCACCACGGCCGAAGAGGTCATCAAGTTCATCGCCGACGAGAACATCGAGTATGTGGATATCCGATTCACGGATCTCCCCGGCATTCAGCAGCACTTCTCGATCCCGGCGTCTGCGTTCACGCAGGATGTCTTCGAAGACGGTCTCGCGTTCGACGGTTCTTCCGTCCGCGGTTTCCAGTCGATTCACGAGTCGGACATGATGCTTCTTCCGGACGTGACCACGGCCCAGGTCGATCCGTTCCGCGCAGCGAAGACACTCAACGTCAACTTCTTCGTTCACGACCCGTTCACTCGCGAGTCGTACAGCCGTGACCCCCGCAACGTGGCACGTAAGGCCGAGGAGTACTTGGTCTCCACCGGCATCGCGGACACCGCCTTCTTCGGCGCCGAGGCCGAGTTCTACATCTTCGACTCGGTTCGCTACGACTCCGGCATCAACGGCGCATTCTACGAACTCGACTCCATCTCGGGTTCCTGGAACACCGGCGTCGAGACCAACGCAGACGGTAGCCCCAACCTCGGCTACAAGGTCCGTCCCAAGGGCGGCTACTTCCCCGTCGCACCGTACGACCACTACGTGGACTTGCGCGACGAGATCTCCACCAACCTTCAGAACGCAGGCTTCGAGCTCGAGCGTGGCCACCATGAGGTCGGCACCGGCGGACAGCAGGAAATCAACTACAAGTTCAACACGCTGCTCGCAGCTGCTGACGACCTGCAGCTGTTCAAGTACATCGTGAAGAACACTGCATGGAAGAACGGCAAGTCCGCCACCTTCATGCCGAAGCCGCTTTTCGGTGACAACGGCTCGGGCATGCACGTCCACCAGTCCCTGTGGAAGGACGGCAAGCCCCTCTTCCACGACGAAGCCGGCTACGCCGGACTGTCGGACCTGGCTCGTCACTACATCGGCGGCATCCTGCACCACGCGCCGTCTCTGCTGGCGTTCACCAACCCGACCATCAACTCGTACCACCGTCTGGTGCCGGGCTACGAGGCCCCCATCAACTTGGTCTACAGCCAGCGCAACCGCTCCGCAGCTGTGCGTATCCCGATCACCGGCAACAACCCGAAGGCCAAGCGCCTCGAATTCCGCGCGCCGGACAGCTCGGGCAACCCGTACCTGAACTTCGCTGCGCAGATGATGGCCGGCCTGGACGGCATCAAGAACAAGATCGAGCCGCAGGCACCGGTGGACAAGGACCTCTACGAGCTTCCGCCGGAGGAGGCCAAGAACATCCCACAGGCTCCTACGTCGCTCGACACGGTCATCGACCGCCTCGAAGCCGACCACGAGTACCTCACCGAGGGTGGCGTCTTCACCACCGACCTGATCGAGACGTGGATCTCGCTCAAGCGTGAGCAGGAAATCGCTCCCGTCAACCTCCGTCCGCACCCGTACGAGTTCCAGCTCTACTACGACGTGTGATCTAGCACCTAGCTCACCTCACCGCCCCGCCGATCTTCGGCGGGGCGGTTTTGTGTGTACAGAAGGTAACGAGTACTCGAATCAAGGTTTACTTCCACCTGCATTGCGCAACTCTCGAACAGACGTACTGCACGTATCCGCGAAACAGGCGGTGGTGAACTCGACTCGAGGGTGGGATTTCATTCGATGGATGCGCTCTGGAACTTCATCTCCGGTCGACGACAACAACTGCTCACCGACTCGTACCTGCACGTCTCCGCTGTGCTGCAATCTGTCATCCTCGCGACGATCATCGCGATCCTGGTGGGGATTGCCGTCTACCGCTCCCCCGCCGGATCAGCGATCGCCACCGCACTCGCCAGCACCATCCTCACGATTCCGTCGTTCGCCCTGCTGGGTCTGTTGATTCCGATCCTCGGTCTCGGTGTCGCACCGACCATCACCGCCCTTGTCCTTTACGCGCTCTTGCCGATCATCAGAAACACGATCATCGGGTTGGCGTCGGTCGATCCTGCAGTGACCGACGCCGCGCGAGGCGTCGGTCTGAACCGCATGAGAATTCTGGCGAGAATCGAGATGCCCCTGGCCTGGCCGTCGATTCTGGCCGGCATGCGGGTGAGCACGCAGATGATCTTCGGCATCCTCGCCATCGCCGCCTACGCCAAGGGACCCGGGCTGGGCAATCTGATTTTCTCGGGCCTGAGCCGCGTCGGCAGCCCCAATGCGGTTCCGCAGGCACTCGCAGGAACCGTCCTCATCGTCATACTCGCTCTGATCGTCGACGGCCTCCTCGTCCTCGTCGGGCGTCTTACAACCTCGAGGGGTATTCGTGACTGAAACAACCAGGCAGCATGTCTCCGGCGTCGAGATCGTGCTCGATTCCGTCAGCAAGCGGTACCCCGGTCAGAAGGCCGCAGCAGTCGACAACGTCTCCCTGACGGTCCCTGCGGGCGAAACCGTGGTCTTCGTGGGTCCATCGGGTTGTGGGAAGACGACCACGATGCGGATGATCAACCGTCTGATCGAACCGACGTCGGGCACCATCACCATCGACGGCAAGGACGCACTGTCCATCAACGCCGACGAACTGCGCCGCGGCATCGGTTACTCGATCCAGCAGGCCGGGTTGTTTCCCCATCTGACCATCGCAAAGAACGTCGGTACCGTTCCCGGTCTGATCGGGTGGGACAAGAAGCGCATCGCTGCCCGCACCGACGAGATGCTCGACCTCGTCGGCCTCGACCCGGATACCTATCGCCACCGCTACCCCCGGCAGCTGTCCGGCGGACAGCAGCAGCGGGTCGGGGTGGCTCGGGCGTTGGCAGCCGACCCCCCTGTCCTGCTGATGGACGAACCGTTCGGCGCGGTCGATCCGATCACTCGCGGACTGCTTCAGGACGAACTGATGCGGTTGCAGACCGAACTCGGCAAGACCATCGTGTTCGTCACCCACGACTTCAACGAGGCAGTGAAGCTGGGCGATCGCATCGCGGTACTCGGTGACCAGTCGGCGATCATGCAGTACGACACTCCGGAGGCCATTCTGGCGAACCCGGCGAACGAGATGGTTGCCGGCTTCGTCGGCGCCGATGCCTCGCTCAAACAACTCACGCTCACGCGTATTCGCGATGTTCGGCTGCTGCAATGCCCGACGGCCGAGGTGGGCGATCCCGTCGATGCTTTCCGCGCGAAGATCACCTCTCGCAAATGGCAGTGGGGCCTCATTCTCGACGATCGCAAGCGCCCCCTCAGATGGGTCTCTCCCACGCACCTTGCGACGGCGTCCTCGCTGCGCGAGGTCGGGATGCCGATCGGTGAGCTCGTCTCGATTCAGTCGACACTGCAGGACGGACTCGAAGCCCTGCTGGCCGAGAGCACGGCGTCGACCGTCGTGACCGGGCTACACGGGGAGTACGTCGGCCTCATTTCCATCGACACTCTCGTGGATCATTTGCAGACCATGCGCGAGGCACACGCCCACGATCACGACGACGCCGACGCCGACGCCGACGAGCCTGACCCGATCGAGCCCGAGAATGCAGCGCGGGAGACGTCGTCGTGACCGCATCCCAAGCCCGGGCACCGGAGATGGAGGTGCCTCCCGACGAAGGCACCGCAGAGCGCGCAAGCCTCGCGCGGGGCGCCCGGATCCGGCTGATGGTGCAGCCGACCATTGTGCTGATCCTCGTTGCCTCAGTACTCCTCTGGGCCTTCAACCGCGACTTGACCGCCACTCAGCAGGGCAGCATCAGCATCTCGAACATCGCGTCGCTGACGTGGCAGCACATCCTCCTCACGGTCGCCGTCGTCGTCATTGTCATCATCGTCGCGGTGCCGCTGGGCACACTGCTCACTCGGCCCGGCTACACCAAGCTCGCTCCCATTTTCGTCGGTATCGCGAACATCGGTGCGGCTGCCCCTGCCATCGGTCTGCTGGTCCTGTTCTACCTGGCAACCAAGCAGACCGGGTTCTGGACCGGCGTGCTGCCGATCGCGTTCTACTCACTGCTTCCGGTGCTGCGCAACACGATTCTCGGGTACCAGGAGGTCGACCGCACAGTGATCGACGCAGGGCGGGGCCAGGGGATGTCTGCCGCGACGCTGCTACGCCGGGTCGAGTTTCCGTTGGCAGTGCCGTACATCCTGGCCGGACTCCGCACATCGCTCGTACTCGCCGTGGGCACCGCGACACTGTGCTTCCTCGTCAGCGCAGGAGGACTGGGAATTCTGATCGACACCGGATACAAGCTCCGCGACAACGTGACCCTCGTCGTGGGGGCCGTGCTCGCGGTATCGCTGGCATTGTTCGTCGACTGGCTCGGCGCGCTGGCCGAACAGTATCTCGGACCGAAGGGGCTGCGATGAAATCCGTCCGTGGCGGCGTGCTCGCGCTCGCACTGTCCGGGGTGATACTCGCCGGATGCGGTTTGGAGTCCGGTGGTGCGGTACCGCTCGAGGTGGGCCCAGGGAGCATCCAGCCGGTACCCGAACTCGAGAACGTGAAGATGACGGTAGGTTCCAAGGACTTCAGCGAGCAGATCATCCTCGGCTACATCATCGAGTTCGCGATGGTTGCCGCCGGCGCCGATGTGCGCGACCTGACCAACATTCAGGGCTCCAACAGCACCAGGGACGCGCAACTCGACGGCCAGATCGATCTCACCTACGAGTACACCGGTACCGGTTGGATCAACTACCTGGGCAACGAGATCCCGCTTCCCGATTCGCAGCAGCAGTACGAGGCAGTCCGCGACGCCGACCTGGCAGCCAACGACATGGTGTGGGCGGTTCCGGCGCCGATGAACAACACGTATGCGCTGGCGATGAGTCAGGAGACAGCGCAGCAAACCGGAGTGAGGACGCTCTCGGACTACGCCGAGTTGGTGCGCACCGACCCGGCTGCAGCATCCACCTGCGTCGAAACCGAGTTCAACGTCCGACAGGACGGGTTTCCGGGGTTGGCCGCGAAGTACGAGTTCGATCCCAATGCGGTGCCACGTGAGATTCTGCAAACGGGCATCATCTACCAGGCGACGGCCGACGGCAATCCGTGCAAGTTCGGCGAGGTGTTCACTACCGATGGCCGCATCATCGCACTCGACCTGGTACTGCTCGAGGATGATCGCTCGTTCTTCCCCAAGTACAACCCGGCATTGATAATGCGAAAGGATTTCGCCGACGCACACCCTCAGGTGACCGAGGTGATGGCACCGATCTCGGCAATGCTCACCGACGAGGTCATGACCGAACTGAACCGGCAGGTCGACGTCGAGGGCAACGAGCCGGCGGAAGTGGCCCGGGACTGGATGGTGTCCGAGGGATTCGTCACCATGGGGTAGGTCCCCATGTGCGCGGAAATACGTGTCCCTCTATGTATTTCCGCGCACATGCGCGCAGCGCCTACCCGCCGAAGGTCCGCTCCACCACCTGCTTTGCACGACGCGTCACCCGCAGGTAGTTGTCGAGGAACTCCCCCGCGTCGCCGTTGCTCCAGCCCGCGACCTTCGCCACCGCCGAGAGCACGTGGCCCGGACGAGGGAGCTGGTCGGTCGGCTTGCCTCGCACGAGAACGAGGGCGTTGCGAGCCTTGGTGGCCAGGATCCATGCTTCGCGCAGCAACTCCACATCGGTTTCGCTCATCAACTCGGCGGCACCGATGGCATCGAGAGTCTGCAGTGTCGACGTGTTGTGCAACGAGGGCACTTCGTGCGCATGTTGCAGCTGAATCAGCTGGACCGTCCATTCGATGTCGGCGAGTCCGCCGCGGCCCAGCTTCGTGTGGGTGGCCGGGTCCGCGCCCTTCGGCAATCGCTCCGAATCGATCCGTGCCTTGATGCGACGTATCTCGCGAACAGCGTCCTGCGAGACGCCGCCTTCCGGATAGCGCACCTTGTCGGCCATCAGCAGGAAGCGAATCCCGAGATCCTGGTCTCCGGCCACCTGGTGTGCACGAAGGAGCGCCTGCACCTCCCATGCTTGCGCCCACTGCGCGTAATACGCCTCGTAGGAGGCGAGCGTGCGGACCACGGGCCCGTTGCGCCCCTCCGGGCGCAGTCCGGTGTCGACTTCGAGCGGCGGATCGGTACTCGGCGCACCGAGCATCTTGCGGATCCTGTCTGCGATTCCGTTCGCCCATTTGAGGGCGACAGTGTCGTCGGCGTCGCCGGTCGGCTCGCACACGAACAGCACGTCCGCGTCGCTGCCGTAGCCGAGTTCGCCGCCGCCGAGACGCCCCATTCCGATGACCGCCAAGGTTGCGGGAGCCGGTTCCCCGCGCTCGGCGGTACTGGCCCTGATCGCAGCATCCAGCGCGGCATTGATGACGGCAGCCCACACCGAGGACAACGCGCGGCACACCTGCGGCACTTCGAGCATGCCCAGGATGTCCGCCGATGCCACCCGAGCCAACTCGTGTCGGCGCAACGAACGTGCCGCGTTGATGGCCCTGGCCGGGTCCTCGTAGCGGCCGGACGAGGACAGGATTGCGCGGTACGTCTCCTCCGGCTCGACGTCGAGCAGTCGCGGGCCCGTCGGACCGTCGGCGAACAAGCGAATCACTTCAGGCGCTTTGATCAGCAGATCCGGCACGTAGGCCGAGGATCCGAGCACGATCATCAGCCGCTGCGCGACGGCGCCTTCGTCGCGGAGTGTGCGCAGGAACCAGGTCTGATCGACTGCGGCCTCGGACAACCTGCGGTAGTTGAGCAGACCGGCATCGGGGTCGGGGGTATCGGCGAGCCATTCGAGCAGGGTCGGCAGCAGTACCGCCTGGATCTGCCCCCGCCGGGCACCTCCGCCGACCAGGGCCCGAAGGTGCCCGAGGGCATTCTCGGGCGTTGCGAAGCCGAGTGCGGCGAGCTGGCGTTTGGCGGCATCCGGCGTCAGCCGCACGGTGTCGGAATCGAAGCGCACCACCGAATCGAGCAACGGTCGATAGAACAACTTCGCGTGCAGACGGCGAATGCGCTGGGCGTTGCGTTTGATTTCGGCGTTCAGCACACCCAGTGCGTCGCGGTTGCCGTCGGGACGCATGTGCGCGGCCCGCGCCAGCCAGCGCAGCGCTTCTTCGTCGTCCGCCGGCGGAAGGGTGTGCGTTCGCTTCATCCGCTGCAGCTGCAAACGATGCTCGAGCAGTCGCAAGAACTCGTACGAGGCGGTGAGGTTGGCTGCGTCGTCGCGGCCGATGTATCCACCCTCGGTGAGCGCGGCGAGGGCATCGACGGTGCCCAACACACGGAGAGTTTCGTCGGTGCGGCCGTGCACGAGCTGCAGCAGCTGGACGGCGAACTCGACGTCGCGCAGACTTCCGCGTCCGAGCTTGATCTCCCGCTCCCGTAGTTCGGGTGGAACCATCTCCTCGACGCGGCGACGCATCGCTCGCACCTCGGGAACGAAATCCTCGCGTTGGGAGGCGAGCCACACCATCGGGTTCAGCGCGGCGACGTAGTCGTGACCGAGTTCGAGGTCTCCGGTCATCGGACGTGCCTTGAGCAGGGCCTGGAACTCCCAGGTCTTCGCCCACCGCTTGTAGTAGGCGATGTGTGAATCGAGGGTACGGACGAGTTCGCCCCTCTTACCCTCCGGTCGCAGCGCGGCATCGACCTCGAAGAAGGCCGAGGAGCCCACTCGCATCAGCTCACCGGCAATCCGGCTGGCGACCGAGTCGGCGGGCTCGGCTACGAACACCACGTCCACGTCGGAGACGTAGTTGAGTTCCCGTGCACCGCACTTGCCCATCGCGATCACCGCGAGACGGGTGGGACACGGCCTGTCGGGGCACGCGGTGGCGACGGCAACGGCGAGGGCAGCAGTCAACGCGGCGTCGGCCATGTCGGAGAGCTGGTTTCCCACCAGCTGGTACGGGAGCACCGGCTCGTTTTCGACGGTGGCGGCGAGGTCGGCTGCCGCCAACACCATCACTTGATCGCGGTAGGTCTTTCTCAGCGCTGCGACGGCCTCGGGCCCGATCACCCCGGCCCGATACAGATTCGGTGCCGCGTTCTCGCCGGTCTCGGGAACCGCGTCGACCGCGTCGAGCAGTTCCTTGGTGAGCTGCGCCTTGCTGGGCAGTTCGATCTGCGCGTTGGCTCCGGCCGATCTGCCGGGCGGAGTGCTGAGCAGCCGCCACGACTCGGGATCGGACACGAGGTGGTCGGCCAAGGCGCTCGATGCACCCGTCAGACCGAACAGTCTCCCGCGGAGACCTCGGTCCGTCCGCAGGGCGGAGTCCAGTTGCGCATACCGATCGCCAAGAGTTTCGGCCAATCGAACGACCGTCCGGAGGGCAAGGTCAGCGTTGGCAGCACGAGAGAGCGACCACAGCAGTTCGAGGCTGTCCTCGCCGACCCATCCCAGCTGCTGAAGATCGCCGGGGGCCGACGATTCCACCAGGCCCAACCGACCTGCCCCTGGGACAATGGACCGTGACGTGGGTGGGCGCACCATCAGCGCACCCCCGGACTCTGACGTGACACAGATTTCACCTTATCGCGGGTGTGAATTCCTCGAACCGATCGAGGTAGAACCTAACCCATCGAGGTGTGCAATCGTCACAACCCCAGGTAGGCCTTGAGCTCGTACGGGGTGACGTGGCTGCGGTATTCCTCCCACTCGCGACGCTTGTTGCGCAGGAAGAAGTCGAAGACATGCTCACCCAGCGCTTCAGCGACGAGTTCGGAATTCTCCATCGCGTTCAGGGCCTGATCGAGGCTGCCGGGAAGTTCCTTGTAACCCATTGCGCGCCGCTCCGCAGTGGTCAGAGCCCACACGTCTTCCTCGGCCTCGGGAGGAAGCGTGTAGCCCTTCTCGATTCCGCGCAAGCCGGCTGCCAGCAGTACCGCGAACGCGAGGTACGGGTTGCAGGCGGAGTCAGGACTGCGGATTTCCACGCGCCGCGAGGAGGCCTTGTTCGGGGTGTACATCGGTACGCGGATCAGGGCAGAGCGGTTGGCCGGGCCCCAGGACGCAGCCGTGGGTGCCTCGCCGCCGCGAACGAGCCGCTTGTAGGAGTTGACCCACTGGTTGGTCACGGCACTGATCTCGTTGGCGTGCTCGAGAATGCCTGCGATGAACGATTTGCCGGTCTCCGACAGTTGCATCGGGTCGTCCGGGTTGTGGAAGGCGTTGGTGTCGCCCTCGAACAGGCTCATATGGGTGTGCATCGCCGACCCCGCCTGGTCGCTGAAGGGTTTGGGCATGAACGTTGCCCGCACACCCTCCTCGATCGCGACTTCCTTGACCACGTAGCGGAAAGTCATGATGTTGTCCGCCATCGACAAGGCGTCGGCGTACCGAAGATCGATCTCCTGTTGTCCGGGCGCAGTCTCGTGGTGACTGAATTCCACGGAGATGCCCATCGACTCGAGTGCGTCGATCGCGTGACGGCGGAAGTTGGGCGCCGAGTCGTGGACGGCCTGGTCGAAGTAGCCACCGTTGTCTGCCGGCGTCGGCGGTGTGCCGTCCTCGGGGCTGTCCTTGAGCAGGAAGAACTCGATCTCCGGATGGACGTAGCAGCTGAAACCGAGGTCGGCTGCCTTGCTCAGCTGGCGACGCAGAACGTGGCGCGAGTCGGCCCAGGACGGCGAGCCGTCGGGCATCGCGATATCGCAGAACATGCGCGCGGAGTGCTGGTGGCCCTTGCTCGTGGCCCACGGCAGGATCTGGAACGTCGACGGGTCGGGTTTCGCGACGGTGTCCGCTTCCGAAACACGCGAGAACCCCTCGATCGCGCTGCCATCGAAGCCGATGCCCTCGTCGAAGGCACCCTCGAGTTCGGCCGGCGCGATGGCCACCGATTTCAGGTAACCGAGGACATCGGTGAACCACAGGCGGACGAAGCGGATGTCGCGCTCCTCCAGAGTCCGGAGCACGAATTCCTTTTGGCGATCCATGTCCGCGAGAGTAAGCAAACGGCGTTAAATCTGTGTTACATGGTGAATTCGGTCTCACTTCCGACATGTCTCACCAGGTCCAACGCCGGTGTGAGCACCTTCAGCACACCAAATCGTTACCTGGCGGGGTCAGATTCACGAGGTACTCGACCACTGGTCCGTCTATGCACGCCACTCCGGAGAACGCCACGGTGTGCTGTGTGCCGTCGAATGTCACCAGGTCTGCGTCGAGCTGCCGTGCCAGCTCGACGCCGGCTTGGTAGGGCGTGGCAGGGTCGAATGTCGTCGAGACCACCACGAGCGTCGGAAGACCAGAGACCGTGACTGTCCCCGGGCTTCCGGTGTTGGGCACCGGCCAGAACGCGCAGACATCGAGGGGCGCCGCTCCCGTGCCGAGTCCGTCGTCCAGGAACGGTGCCGCCTCGCGGTAGCGACGGTCCGCTTCCCCGGCCTCGGCTCGATCGGTCGTCGGCGGATCGTCGACGCAGCGAATGGCGTTGAACGCGTCGTCGAGATTGGAGTAAGTGCCATCTTCGAGTCGGCCCTGGTACGTGTCCGCGAGGCGGAGCAAGGTGTCACCGCGCCCCTCACTCAGTTCGTTGAGGCCCGCGCGCAGAAGCCGCCACAGACTCTGCGAATACAACGCCTGCTGCACCCCGGTTATCGCGTCGTCGTAACTGAGGCCGCGCGGATCAGTGGTGGCGGCGGGCGTCTCGATCAGAGGGTCGACGAGCTCTCGGAAGCTGCTGCTCGCATCGGCCGGATCGTTTCCGAGCGGGCATCGGCCGGTGAGAACGCAATCTTCTGCGAAAGCATCGAAGGCCGCTTGAAACGCCGCCCCCTGGTCGATGGCCTCGTCGACGGGGCTCTGCTCGGGGTCGAGTGCGCCGTCGAGCACCATCGCGCGGACATTGCCACCGAACGCCTCCGCGTAGGCGGTGCCGATCCGGGTGCCGTACGAGTACCCCACGTAAGTCAATTTCTCATCGCCGAGGACAGACCTGATGACGTCCATATCGCGCACGACCTCGCGGGTGCCCACATGCTCGAGAACCTCGGCGCCGGTCCGTTCCACACACTGCTCGACGTACTCGCGGTGGTCCGTTTCCTGCTCGGCGATGCCCTCGGGCGAGAGGTCGACTTCGGGTTCGCGACGTTCCCGGTCGATCTCCTCCGCGGTAAGACACCGAATGGCGGGTGTCGACGCGCCGATACCGCGAGGGTCGAAGCCGATCCGATCGAACCGGTCGGAAATGTCCGAGCTCTCGGCCTGGGTGGCGAGATAGAGCCCCGACGACCCGGGGCCGCCGGGGTTGAACAAGATCGAACCGATCTTCTTCCCTGCCGCTTCCGACCGCGAGATGGCGATGCTCGCCGTCTCGCCGGCCGGGTCCTCGTAATCGAGCGGAACGCTCACGTACGCGCAGGAGACCGAGGACGGCAGGACGGTGCCGTCGGTGCTGAAGCTCTCGCACGACCCCCAGTCGAGTTCCTGTGTGTAGAACTGTTCCAGGCCGTCGGGTACGACGCCCGCTCCCGGCGGGAACTCGGCACCCGCCTCCGACTCGGCCACGCCCTCGATCGTTCGGTCGACGGCACATCCCGTCGCTGCCAACGCCGCGGCGCCGAGCACCGCCACCAATCGCGTCGTCACCCTCGCCCGTGCGAACGCGATCATCTCCGCTGCCACCGCACTCTGCGCGTACATCTCATGCAGGTGATGGTGCCAGAGGTGGAGGCACGAGCGTCCACAACTCTGCTCTGGCCCACCCACGCTAGGCTTCGATTCGTGCAGGCATTGAGAGTCGCCCTCGCCCAGATCAATTCCACCGTCGGCGACCTGCCCGGCAATTGCGCGCTCATCGCCTCGTGGGCCTCGCGCGCCGCACAGGAAGGCGCCCAGGTCGTCTTGTTCCCCGAGATGGCGGTGACGGGCTACCCCGTCGAGGATCTCGCTTTGCGCCCGTCGTTCGCCCGAGCTTCGAAGCAGGCTCTCGAGGAACTCGCGATCACGCTCGACCGTTCCGGCTGCGGTGACACGGTCGTCGTCGTCGGATATCTCGATCGCGACCAGGCCGGCTCGCGGAACAGCGCCGCCGTACTGTTCGGCGGCGCTGTTCTCTCCCGATACGACAAGCACGCTTTGCCCACGTATCGAGTCTTCGACGAACTGCGGTACTTCGCACCCGGTTCGCGCCTGAGCATCACCGAGGTGAACGGGTTCCGCCTGGGCGTGGTGGTATGCGAGGACATCTGGCAGCCCGGTGGCCCGGTGCCTGCGTATGCGGCTGCCGGAGTCGACCTGTTGTTGTGTTTGAACGCCAGCCCGTACGAACGCGGCAAGAGTGCCGTTCGTCGGTCCATCGTCGAACGGCGCGCAGCCGAGGCCGGTGTGCCCATCGCGTACACCAACCTTGTCGGCGGACAGGACGAACTCGTCTTCGACGGCGGAAGCCTCGTCCTCGCAGCAGACGGCACGCTGCTCGGACGTGCCCCGGAATTCGCCGAACACCTGCTCTGTGTCGACGTCGCCCCGCGGGGGGCTCCAGGATCGAACCAGGATCACGTTCCCGGCTGGAGCGTCGATCGACACACCCTGCCCGATCTGATCGTCCGTGGATGGGACCGAACCCCGATGTCTGTGGCGCCGCCGCGTCCGGACGAGGACCTGGTTTGGAGCGCCCTCGTCACAGGCCTTCGGGACTATGTGCACAAGAACGGTTTCACCTCGGTGGCCCTCGGCCTGTCCGGTGGAATCGACTCCGCGGTGGTCGCTGCCGTCGCCGTCGACGCACTCGGCAGCGACGCGGTGCACGGAGTGTCGATGCCGTCGAAGTACTCCTCGGACCATTCACGCACCGACGCCGATGAACTTGCTCGCAGCACCGGTATTCACTTCAGAACGGAGCCCATCGCTGCCATGGTCGATGCCTTCGTCGACCAGCTGACACTCGAGGGCCTCGCCGAGGAGAACATTCAGGCCCGCTGCCGCGGAATGACATTGATGGCCCTGTCCAATTCGGCAGGCCACCTCGTCCTCGCGACCGGCAACAAGTCCGAGTTGGCGGTCGGCTACTCGACCATCTACGGCGACGCGGTGGGCGGCTTCGCCCCGATCAAGGACGTCCCGAAATCGATGGTCTGGGCACTTGCTCGATGGCGAAACAACGAAGCAGTGCACCGCGGCGAAGTGCCACCGATTCCCGCGGGCAGCATCGACAAACCACCGTCGGCCGAATTACGGCCCGATCAGCTCGACACCGATTCTCTGCCCGATTACGACGTGTTGGATGCCATCCTGTCTCGCTACGTCGACTTCGATCGCAGCGTCGAAGACATCGTCGCCGCGGGCTTCGATCGAGGCACGGTCGAGGACATCGTTCGCAAGGTCGACGCGGCCGAATACAAGCGCAGGCAATATCCCATCGGCACCAAGATCACTTCTCGGGCGTTCGGTCGGGACCGACGGATGCCAGTCACGAACCACTGGCGCGTCGGCACACAGCAAGTGTGACCAATTGCACGTCCAACTCACCATCGACGAGAGGAGCGGGGCTGGCAGACTGGGTGACGTCATCAACCCCACATCCCGGGGACCCGCACGGCGGGCCTCGAGGAACCGAAAGGGACAAAGATGTCCGATTCTGTCTACGGTTCGACCGACGCGCCCGTCTCCGCCCTCACTCGCAAGACACGCACGCATCATTTGCTGCAGATGAAAGCCGAGGGTGAGCGCTGGGCAATGCTCACTGCATACGACTATTCGAGCGCCCGCATCTTCGAGGAGGCCGGCGTCCCTGTTCTGCTGGTGGGCGACTCCGCAGCCAATGTGGTCTACGGATACGACACCACCGTGCCCATCACCATCGACGAGCTGCTGCCCCTGGTCCGCGGCGTCGTACGAGGCGCCCCCAACGCTCTCGTCATCGCAGATCTCCCGTTCGGCACCTACGAATCCTCGCCGCAGCAGGCTCTGGCAACCGCGACGCGCTTCATGAAGGAGGGGCTCGCGAACGCCGTGAAGCTGGAGGGAGGCGAGCGTGTGGCAGATCAGATCGCAGCCATCACAGCTGCCGGCATCCCGGTGATGGCGCACATCGGCTTCACCCCGCAGAGCGTCAACGGATTGGGCGGATTCCGAGTGCAGGGCCGCGGCGACGGTTCGGAGCAGCTCGTCGCCGACGCCATTGCCGTCCAGGAGGCCGGCGCGTTCTCCGTGGTCATGGAGATGGTGCCCGCAGACATCGCCGGACAGGTCACCCGCAAGCTCACCATTCCGACCGTCGGCATCGGTGCCGGAAACGAAACCGACGCCCAGGTGCTCGTGTGGCAGGACATGGCGGGCTACACCAACGGCAAGACCGCGAAGTTCGTCAAGAAGTTCGGCAACGTCGGCGACGAGTTGCGCAGCGCCGCTGCGGCGTATCTCGCCGAGGTCCGAACCGGTGTATTCCCCGGCCCGGAGCACAGCTACTGACCTGATGGCACACTCGTCGGCATGAACTTCGGTGCCATCAAACCAGCCCCCCAGAGGTACACCCGCACAGTTGTCTCCATCGTGGGCGTGGCCGCGCTCGCGGTCACCGTCGGCGCATGCGGAACCGACACCACGAACACAGGGCAGTCGTCGACGCCGACCACCGCCTCTGCGTCGCCGGTGACCACCGCTCCTGCTGCTGCCGACACGATCACCGATCAGCAACGCTTGCAGCTGTGCTCCGATCTCGAAGAGCAGCTTCAGGAATGGCGGATTCAGGGCCCGACGCTGGGTCGCGGCGGCCTCAACATCGTCGTTCAGACCTGGGCTGCGCAGAGCGGGGTCATCAACCTGCGGATCGTGCAGGACAGGTCGATCGTCGACGAGATCACGGTGGCGCAGTGCCCCGAGGTTCGCGAAGAGGCGATGCGTTCGCTCGACATTCCCGATCTCGCGTCGGGACTGGTCGGGTTCTGAGGATGTCCGAAGGCTACTCGCGCAAGCTCTATCCGCCGATCGAACCGTACGACGCGGGCCATCTCGACGTCGGCGACGGTCAACGCATCTACTGGGAAACCAGTGGGAATCCTGCCGGTAAGCCAGTTGTGTTCGTGCACGGCGGCCCCGGGGGCGGAACCGGGCCGGCGCAGCGTCGCTATTTCGATCCCGACAGATATCGAATCGTGCTGTTCGACCAGCGCGGTTGTGGACGATCGACTCCGCACATTGCCGATGGAGCGGATCTGACGGTCAACACCACTGCTGATCTGGTGGCCGATATCGAAAGACTGCGGGAGTTCCTCACGGTCGAACGCTGGCTGGTGTTCGGCGGATCCTGGGGGTCGACGCTGTCCCTCGTGTACGCCCAGAGCCACCGACATCGCGTCACGCATCTGATTCTGCGGGGCATCTTCCTGCTTCGTCGCAGCGAGATCGACTGGTACTACAACGGCGGAGCAGGCCACATGTTCCCAGAACTGTGGGACAAGTTCCTCGCACCGGTGCCCGAGACGGAACGAGACGGCGATCTGGTCGAGGCATATCACCGCCTGTTGCACTCCCACGACCGTGACGTTGCGACCGAGGCCGCGATCGCGTGGTCGTCATGGGAGGCAGCGACGAGTTACCTGCTACCACAGCCGGATCAGATCGCGGAGAACGCCGATCCACGTTTCGCGTTGGCTTTCGCGGGAATCGAGAATCACTATTTCCGCAACAGTGGATTTCTGCGCGAGAACCAGTTGCTCGCGGACGCCCACCTACTGGCCGATATCCCCGGCGTCATCGTCCAGGGTCGGTATGACGTGGTGTGTCCGGCAACGAGTGCGTGGGAGCTGCACAAGGCGTGGCCGTCCTCGGAGTTGATCGTGGTCGACGACGCCGGGCACTCCGCTTCCGAGCCCGGCATCGTCCATCACTTGGTCGAGGCAACCGACCGCTGTGCGTCGGCGTCCGACTCGTAGCCGAACTCGATCCGCCGGGTCTCCATATCTGCCGCGGTCAACGTCACCGTTACCCGCTCCCCCTCCGGGGGCCCTCCGTTGCACTTGCCCATGACGATGGGTGATTCGACGAATACTTCCGCCGGCCGTTTGCCCTCGGCGCCGCGCAGCACCACCGCCGAGAAGCGCTCACCGACGCGCTCGTGCAGAATCACCGCCTCGGTCAGATCGATACATGCCCTGTCGACTTTCGACGCCGTCGAATCCGACCGCCGCATGGCTGCGGGGAGGTCGGGTAACGCACGCCGAACCCAGTCGGGGATGTCCACACCTGCTCCGACTGCGAGGCATATCTCTGTCGCGAAGCGGTCCGAGAGCCGGCGCAACGGCGCCGTCACGTGCGCGTAGGGGGCGGCAATACCTGAATGCTCGATGCGCTCGGGGACATCGCCGTCGAATGCTGCGTAGTCCGCTCCGCGCAGCAGAGTGGTCGCCCGCGTCATCAGCGCCAGCGTGGTGGGTGCATCGCGCGGCAACGACGCAAGCACAGCGCCGGCGGACGCTCCCTCCGGCCAACCGATTCCCAGGATCGCCGCGGTGTACTTCAGCGTCTCGACCGCCTCATCCGACGCCGCCGGCAGCGTCCGGAGAAGTCCGACACCGGCGTCGAGCATGGTGCGCGCCGCACACATACCCGTCAGCAGTGAAACATCGGCGTTCCAGGCGTCGACATCGGTTCGTGCCTGTAGCTCGATGTGCCAGGACTTCCCGTTTTTCACCACGTCCTGCTCGGGCAACGTCAGGTCGATCGCCCCGCGCCGGATCGCCGACTGCGCTCGCAGTGCACCGAACTCACCGAGAGCCGCGATGGACGTGTGTGGCGTCCCCTGCTCGAAATCAGCCTGTACCCGCGCGTAATCGAAGCGCGCCACCGACCGGACGGTTGCCCTGGTCACCTTCCAGGAGACTGGCTCACCTGCTTCGTCCAACTCGATCCGCCAGAGTGCCGCCGGTCGGCTCTCGCCGGGAAGCAGACTCGCCGAGCCCTCCGACATCACGCGAGGATGCAACGGAATCGAACCGTCCGGAAGATAGAACGTCTGACCTCGCTGACGGGCCTGCATGTCCAGTGCGCCCTCCGGCGCAACGAATGCGCCGACGTCTGCAATCGCGTAATGCAGTAGGTATCCAGCCGCCAGCTTTTCGATGTGCACGGCCTGATCGAGATCCATCGACCCTGGAGGGTCGATGGTCACGAAGGGAATGTCGGTGCGGTCGCGGCGATCGGACGCATGGCGATCGGTTGCCGAACGAGCTTCTGCGAGAACGTCCGCCGAGAACGCATCGTGCAGATCGAATTCGGACTTGATGGAATGGAAGTCGAACGCTTTTGCCGACAGGTGCGCCAGAACCACCGTCAGTTGTTCCAATCCTCGTCGGCCTTGTCGGCGGCCTTGTTGCGTTCAGCCGCGATCTGGATTGCGCGCTCGGCGCTCTCCCGGTCTGGGTACGGCCCCATCCGATCCAGCGCACCCGACTCCTTGCCCTGCGAGACCGTCTTGGTTCGTACGTCGTAGTACCACGCTTCGTCGTTGCTCATGGTGCCAGTCTGCCCGAATCGGCGCGCTAGGAGAATGGGTGCGAACGAGTCGGCATATAAGCCGGATCCTGTGCTTCGTCCTCACCGAGGTGTGGACGAAGCGACGACCATCCATCTGGGCACACCGTCGCCGGGTACCTCGAGCAGTCCACCCGCAGGCTCGGGCGAGCAGCCCTCGAACACCTGCGCAGCCGCACCGTGAGACTCGCAACGAGCCCTACGGTGCGACCTTCGACCTTGCTCCGGGCGGGGTTTACCTAGCCACCCCGGTCACCCGGGGTGCTGGTGCGCTCTTACCGCACCGTTTCACCCTGACCCACGCTCGCGCGTTCTGAAAGAACACGCGAGCGTGGGCGGTCTGTTTTCTGTGGCACTGTCCCGCGAGTCACCTCGGGTTGCCGTTAGCAACCGCCCTGCTCTGTGGAGTCCGGACTTTCCTCGGCTCGAAGCTTGGTGGAGCGTGTCCCCCAGTTCTCCGTGCCGCGGCCGTCCAACCAACTCGTTCGCAGGTTGAAACTCTACTGCGTCGTACCCGCGAACTACAGTTCACCTCATGAATTACGCCGTCCTGCTGCGCGGAATCAACGTCGGTGGAATCAACATCAAGATGGCGGACCTGCGAGAGGCGCTGATTTCAGCCGGGTTTCGGGATGTCCGCACGGTGTTGGCGACGGGCAACGTGCTGCTCGAATCCGGGCTCACCGGACCGGAAACGAAGGCGCGGATCGAGAAGACTCTCGCCGCCCGCTTCGGGTACGAGGCGTGGGTCATCGTGCTCACGCCCCCGGCGCTTCGATCCGTGGTCCAGCGATATCCGTTCGATCCTGAGCGCGACGGGTGGCATCCATACGTGATTTTCGGTAGCGACGCTCGTCACCTCGCCGAACTCCTCGACGCGGCGGACGCCCTCGACCCCGCCGTCGAACGTGTCGAGAGAGGCGAGGGCGTCGTGTACTGGGAGGTCGTGAAAGGGCGGACCACCGACAGTCCGTTCGGGAAGTCGACGGCCAAGAACAGGTACAAGCCCACCATCACCACGAGAAATCTGCGAACACTCGGCAAGATGCTCTCGTGACCGTCCTCGCTGCGTCCCTTGTCGGCGCAGTGTTGCTCTTCGCGATCGCGCGTCCTCGAGGCCTGCCGGAGATCGTCGTCGCCGGGCCCGCCGCAGCCGCAGCGCTCGCGCTGGGGCTGGTCACTGTCGACGCTGCGCAAGCACAGGTGCTCGAATTGTTGCCGACGGTGATCTTCCTGGCGTTCGTGCTGATGATCGCCTACCTGGCCGACACACTCGGTGTGTTCTCGTGGGTGGCAGCCACGGCGATCGATGTCTCGCAGAGCAGCCCGCGGCGGCTCCTGGCGGCCGTTTTTGCGGCAGCTTCGCTTACCACTGCTGTGCTGAGTCTCGATGCCACGGTCGTGTTGTTGACACCGGCGGTCATCGGTGCGGCGCGGGTGCTGCGCACACCGGCACGGCCGTACAGCTACGCAACTGCTCACCTCGCGAACTCCGCGTCCACGCTGCTACCGGTGTCGAACCTGACGAACCTGTTGGCATTCGCCGCGACCGGGCTCACCTTCGCTCATTTCGCAACGTTGATGGCACTGCCGTGGGCGGTGGCGATTGCTATCGAATTTGTCGTATTCCGGATCTTCTTCCGACGCGACCTCGCTCGACAGGGTGCAGTTGGGCCGGATGGGAGTCCGACCGAAGCGGCGCCGGACAGGAGGCCGGCGTTTTCGCGGACCGGGCAGCCTGCTCCGAAGCTCGCCCTCGCAGTTCTGGCGACGACGTTGCTCGGGTTCGGCGCTGCCGGATTCGTCGGCATCGAACCGTTCTGGGTGGCTGCGGCAGGCGCCGGCGTTCTCGCGGCGTACGCACTGCGGCACGGGTACACCGCACCGACCAGGGTTCTCAGCGCCGCCGACCCGATGTTCTGCGGCTTCGTGCTGTTGCTGGGTGTGGTCGTCCTCGGCGTCACATCCGGGCCGATCGGTGACTGGCTCACCGGGGTCCTGCCGACCGACACATCGCTGACCGGTCTGCTGGTCACCGCGCTGATCGGCGCGGCCGCGTCGAACATCGTCAACAATCTGCCTGCGACATTGTTGTTGCTTGCCGCATTGGGGCCATCGGCGCCGCCTGGCCTCGTCCTGGCGATGATCATCGGGGTGAACCTGGGACCCAACCTGACCTATGTCGGATCGCTGGCGATCATGCTGTGGCGCAGAGTGACCTCGAACAACGGTGAACCTGCATCGCTCGGCACGTTCACCCTGCTCGGTTCGATCACGACTCCGCTGACGATCCTGGGATCCGTGGCAGCATTGTGGTTGGCGTTAGGAGCTCAGATATGACGTGTCGTTGACCAGACGCACCGACGCACCGCCGTCCGGGTAGAACTCGGCGACGCTGAGCGAGGCCAGATCGAGATGCAGTCTGTACAGAAGGGACGGACCGACGTCGAGAGCCAGCTGAAGCAACATCTTGATCGGCGTGACGTGGGTGACGACGACCACCGTGGATCCGGCATACGCCGTGATCAGTTTGTCGCGGGCCGTCGTGACTCGTCCCAGCACCGTGTCGAATGCTTCGCCACCAGGCGGGGCGACGGAGGTGTCGCCGAGCCACTTACGGTGCACGTCCGGGTACCTCTCGGATGCCTCGGCGAAGGTCAACCCTTCCCAGTTGCCGAAATCGGTTTCGACGAGTTCGTCCATGGTGGTCACGGGGAGGCTCACTCGATCTGCCAGAGCCCGGGCAGTGTGTTGCGCCCGATCGAGAGGCGATGCCACCACAGCAGCGATGTCGGCGGTGTCGGCAAGGTGAGCCGCAGCAGCCGTGGCCTGCCGCTCACCGAGGTCGGTGAGTACTGGATTGCCTCGGCCGGAATAGCGTCGCTCCACCGACAACGGTGTCTGGCCGTGCCGCAGGAGCAGCAGCCTCGTGGGGGCGCCCACCGCCCCGGTCCATCCCGGCGCAGCAGATGAGCCCGCCGATTTCTGCAGCACCTTCGGTGGAGTCTTTTCGAGCTTCGCACCGGTCGCGGCAGCATCCATCGCTTCGTTGGCGAGTCGGTCCGCGTGCGAGTTCTCAGCGCGCGGTATCCACGTGTAGGTGACGCGATCGAAGCCGCGAGCTACTTCTGCAGCTTCCTTGTTCAGAGGAATCATGTCCGGGTGCTTGACCTTCCAGCGCCCAGACATCTGCTCCACCACCAATTTCGAATCCATGCGGACCTCGACCTCGCGGGCTCCCACGTCGGCCGCAGCCGTGAGCCCTGCGATGAGCCCGCGGTATTCGGCCACGTTGTTGGTGGCAACGCCCAGGGCGGACCGTCGTTCCGCCAGCACCGTCGAACGGTCCGAGGTGAAGACGACAGCCCCGTAACCGGCGGGACCGGGGTTTCCGCGCGAGCCGCCGTCTGCTTCGACGACGACCCTTGCCACTGCGCTCACAGACCCGATTCTTTGGTTCGCACCAGAATCGCGTTGCACTCGGAGCATCGAATGAGCTCGTCGGCAGGCTTCGCGGCGATTCTGGAGATCTCGCCCCGGTCGAGTTCGATACGGCAGGCACCACAGCGCCTGGCCTGAAGCAGCGCGGCACCGCGGCCGGTGAGCGAGCGCTGCTTCTCGTAGATCGCAAGAAGTTCAGCCGAGAATGTCGTTGCGAGTTCCGACCGTCGTGCAGTCGCTCGCTGCTCGGCGCTCTCCACGTCCGCGACCGCGTCGTCGCGGCGGCGGCCGGCGTCGATCAACTCGTCCTCGATCTGGGTGAGCTGCGCTCCAGCATGGTTGTAGTCGGTCTCGGATGCCTCACGTCTTTCCATGACCTCGAGCAGTTCCTCTTCGAGAATTCCCTGCCGACGTTCCAGACTGCCGAGCTCGTGCTGCAGCTCCGACATCTGCTTGGCAGCGACGGTGCCGCCTTCGAGGAGCTTTCGGTCGCGGTCCTCTCGCTGGCGGACGGCGTCCACCTCGCCCTCGAGCTTCTTGATGTCCCGGTCGAGATCGTCCATGGCGATCTGCACGCTGACGGCAGCGTCTTTGCGCGCTACGCGCTCCGCCTCGAGTTTCTCCAACTCGGCCTGCTCGGGCAGAGTTTTACGGCGATGTGCGATCTGCGTCAGCTCGGTGTCCACTGCGGCCAGTTCGAGAAGGGAGGCCTGTACTCGGGGGTCGACATTCACGCGTGATGACTCCTGCGACTATGGAAGTTGATTCGGTCAAGCCTACCGGGTGCGGCGGCTAGCGTTCACCGCTCGCGTGGACCGATCCCACTGTCCACGGATCGGTACGACGGACGCTGACACGACTCGTCCATCTCGGATACCGCGAGAACCGTGAGTCCAGAACACCGCGTGCCTGTTCACACCACGGCCACTCCGAGGCCCAGTGTGCGACATCGATGACGGCAGGCCCGCCGGCACGCAGGTGCTCGTCGACGGGGTGGTGCCGGAGATCGGCCGTCACGAACACATCGACACCCAACGAACCGACGACTCCGAGGAATGAGTCACCCGACCCTCCACACAGCGCCACCGTGGACACGATCGAGTCGGGGTCGCCCGCCGCCCGGACGCCCCACACGGTCTCCGGCAGAGCCGCCCGCACGCGCTCGGTGAAGTCCCGCAGCGTCGACGGTTCGTCGAGCGTGCCAACTCGCCCGAGGCCGGTCGAGGTCGGCAACGGTGCTTCTTCGAACACGTCGAACGCCGGCTCCTCGTAGGGATGGGCTCGACGCAGAGCCGCCAGGATCTCTGCACGCGCCGAGACCGGGGCGACCACTTCGATCCGGTCCTCCTCGACCTCTTCGAGTTCCCCGATCCGGCCGATGGCAGGTTGAGCGCCGATCTCGGGCAGGAACCGGCCCAGGCCGCGGACGGTCCAGCTGCAGTCGCGGTAACGCCCGATCGAGCCGGCACCTGCATCGAACAACGCTCGGCGCACGGCGTCGCCGGCGGCTGTCGGGACCAACACGGACCACTTGTCGATCCGCGGTGTATCGATGGGCGCGATGGGGCGAGTTGCCGTCACCCCGAGCGCCTTCGCCAACGCGTCGGACACCCCGGGATCGGCGCTGTCGGCATTGGTGTGCGCGGTGAACAGTGCGCAGCCCGCTCTGATGAGTCGGTGAATCAACGCGCCCTTGGGGGTGTCGGCAGCGACCGTATCGACGCCACGGAGAAGCAGCGGGTGGTGCACGACGAGTAGGTCGGCGCCCCATTCGATGGCCTCGTCGACGACGTCGGCGGTGGCATCGACCGCGAACATCACGGCGCCGATTCGGGCTTGCGGATCGCCCGCGACAAGGCCCACCGAATCCCAGCTCTCGGCCAGGCGCGGCGGGTACGCATCGTCGAGAACATCGATGATCTCGGCGAGCGTCACGGGATGTTCGGTCACATTCGTCTCCTCGGTAGAGCTCGATTCAGCGCTCGCTGTAGTCCTTCTATGAGCACGTCGACCTGATCCGGTGCCCGGACCGCGACGCGAAGGTGCCCCGGGGCCAACCCTGGAAACGTGTCGCATCGACGCACCGCGACGCCGTCGGCTCGGAGCCTCGACCTGACCTGCTCGGCGGCCGGAATCTTCAACAGTAGGAACGGTGCCTGCGGTTTCCCGCAGATCTCGATGCCCAGGCTCTCCAAACGGGCGGCCATCGACCGTCTGTCCGCGCCGATTGCTTCCGCTTTGGCAGCGGCGATCTCGAGCGCACGGGGTTCGCTACAGGCCGCGATCGCTTCGATCTGCAATGTTCCGACCGGCCAGTGGGCGCGGCCGCGAGTCAGGGCGGCCAACACGTCCGGGTGGCCCAGGGCGTAGCCGCACCGCAGCCCCGCGAGCGCCCATGTCTTGGTGAGACTGCGCAGCACCACAATGTCGTCGAACGTGTCGCCGGCCACCGACTCGCGTTCACCGGGAACAGCATCGGCGAATGCCTCGTCGACGACGAGCACACGGCCGGGCCGTCGCAGCGCGAGAATTGCACTCCGCTCGTGCAGAACCGATGTCGGGTTGGTGGGATTTCCGATGACGACCAGGTCTGCCTCTTCTGGAACCGAGGCTGTGTCGAGTGTGTACGGCGGCGCCAACATCACCTGCACGATGGGCACGGACGCTTCCCGCAGCGACACCTCGGGTTCGGTGAACGAGGGATGCACGACGGCCGCGAGACGGGGACGCAGTCTTGGCAGCATCGCAAATCCCTCTGCTCCGCCGGAGAGCAGCAATACCTCGTCGGGAGAGCGCCGGTGTCTGCGAGCGATGGCCTCGCGTGCATTCAGATCGGCAGCTGCGCTGGGATAGGAACCCAACGACGTCAGAGCCGCGGCGATCCTGGCGGTGAGCCAGTCCGGTGGCGCGAGCCCTTGAACGTTGACCGCGAAATCCATCAGTCCGTCGCCAACTTCGACGTCACCGTGGTGACGGAGAAGCGCCATCGAGTCCACTGCGCTCAGGATCCTTTCGTTGCCGATGAGCGTAGTCGCCGCCGTCACCGATATGGTTTTGTCATGACAAACCCAGCTGCACCGGACCGCCCGGGTGCCACGGTTGTGCTCTTCGATCTCGATGGAACGCTCACCGATTCTGCACCGGGAATCTTCGCCGGATTTCGCCACGCGCTGGAGACCATCGGCGCCCCCGAACCCACACCGGCCCAGCTCGAAGGTGTCATCGGGCCACCGCTCATCGACACGCTCAGGATGATGGGCTTGCCGGAGGACCGCGCGCAGCAGGCCCTGAGCGCGTACTTCGAGCGCTACGACGCCACCGGCTGGGCCGAGAACACTGTGTTCGAGGGCATCGAAGAGGTCCTCGAAGGCCTGCAAGCTCGGGGTATTCGCCTGGCTGTCGCTACCTCGAAGTCGGAGCGATTCGCCCATCGCATCCTCGACCACTTCGGGCTGTCGCGGTATTTCGAGTTCATCGGCGGCGCGAGCAACGACGGTGTTCGACGCGCCAAGCCAGACGTCATTGCGCACTCACTGCGCAATCTCGAACTTGTTCCCCGCGAGGTAAGTGCCGGTGGAACGGCCGGTGTAGTGATGGTCGGCGATCGTGACCACGACGTCCACGGCGCCGCGCGATTCGCGATACCGGCGGTCTACGTGGACTGGGGATACGGCATCACAGGTGAGGACGACGAGGCCGCCTTCACTGTTGCGACGATGGAGGAGTTGAAGAAGGTGCTCGATGAACTCACCCGCTGACCGAGCAACCCTGCACATCACGTTCATCTGCACCGGCAACATCTGCCGTTCCCCCATGGCCGAGAAAGTCTTCGAGACCTACGTTCGCGAAGCCGGACTCGTCTCGAGCGTGCGGATATCGAGCGCAGGCATCGACGGTTGGCACGAAGGAGAACCGGCAGACTCCCGCACCGTCGCCGAACTGGACGCCCACGGGTACAGCAGCGAGCACGAGGCCACTCAGGTGGGCGCGGACCACCTCGCCGCGGACCTGCTCGTCGCTCTCGATTCCTCGCACGCCACCGAGCTGCATCGACTCGGCGTCCCGAAAGATCGAGTCGTGCTGCTGCGCGCATTCGACGACGCAGCCGATTCGGAGTCGGTGGCAGACCCGTACTACTCGACGGACGACGCCTTCACCGAGGTGCGAGAACAGATCGAAGCGGCAGTCCCCGGCCTCGTGCGGTGGCTCGAGAACAAGCTCTCCGACGAGGCGTCGTAGGTCACTTCGAGTCAACCGCTACCGTAGATGTCGTGCGAAGGCTCAAATTCCTCTTACGCCCCCAGTGGCTGGCGCTGGCTGCTGTCGTCGCATTGTTCGCGTTTCTGTGTTTCTCCGTTCTCGCCCCCTGGCAGCTCGGCAAGAACACTTCGACTGCCGAGCGCAACGAACTGATCAATCAGTCGACGGAGTCCGAGCCGGTCGCGATCGGTGAGCTCCTCACCTCGACCGATCCCGCAACTGGAGAGCCGAGTTTCGCCGCCCAGGACGAATGGCGTCGCGTCACTGCCACTGGCACGTACCTCCAGGACCAGGAAGTACTCGTTCGTCTGCGGGTCGTGCAGCAGTTGCCGGCCTACGAGGTCGTCACCCCGTTTCAGCTCACCGACGGCCCGATCGTGCTGGTCAACCGCGGGTACGTGTTGCCTGAGCAGGGAACTGCACCACCGCCGTTCGAGGCGGCACCCGCCGGAGAAGTCACTCTCGGCGCCCACCTCCGGCAAGCCGAAGATGGCTCTCGCGCATCGATCGAAGAAGCCGGCCATGTGCAGGTCTACAACATCGATCCCGAGCAGATCGGTTCGGTGGTGGGGGTGAGCGCAATCGACGGCTACCTTCAGCTCGAGAGCGATCAGCCAGGCGGCCTCGGTGTCATCGCACTTCCCCAGACCGATTCCGGCCCGTATCTGGGGTACGGGCTGCAGTGGCTCGCATTCGGCATCATGGCGCCGCTCGGGCTCGCCTACTTCGTGCGGGCAGAGTTGCGTGAGCGACGCAAAGCCGCCGGTGAGCCCGAGGACACCGCACCTGAGGACGTCACCTTGCCCCTGCCGACCGAGTCGGATCCTGTTGCGGCAGAACCGGAGTTCACCCTGCCGACGCGCAAGCAGCGCAAGTCGAAATCGAAGAACACATCAGTCCCGAGCACGGCGAACGATGTCCGCCTGGCCGATCGCTACGGCAAGAAGCGCTGAGACCACCGTCGCGGAGACCTGCACCAGAACGGACAGCGCCGCTGCGCGGTCGAGGTCCGAGGGTGTCGGTGTACGGCCGGATCCGAGCGTCGGTCTGATCTCGATTCCGTGGGCGTATTCGGTTCTCCCGCCGAGACGAACCCCCAGCGCTCCCGCCGCGGTGGCTTCGGCGACACCGGCGTTGGGACTGGGATGACGTGCCGCGTCGTCCCGCCACGCTCGAATCGAGTCCGACGGCCTGCCACCTACCGCTGGCGCGAGTGCCACGGTGAGTGCGCCGGTCAGGCGCGCGGGGGCCAGGTTGACGACGTCGTCGAGTCGCGCCGCGCACCACCCGAACTGCCGGTACCGCTCGGATCGGTATCCGATCATCGCGTCGAGTGTGTTGACGGCGCGGTACCCGACCACGCCGGGAACACCTGCAACAGCTCCCCACAGCACAACGCCGACGGTCGCGTCGGAGGTGTTCTCGGCCACCGATTCGAGCGCCGCACGCGCGATCCCCTGCGCGTCGAGTACGTCCGGGTCGCGCCCACACAGCGAAGGCAGAAGCGCCCTTGCCGCTGCCATGTCACCGTCGGTCAGGTGGCCGGACATGCGTGCACCGGTTCGCGAGAGCGACGTTCCGCCGAGGCACGCCCACACTGCCGAGGCGGTCAATGCTGTCTCGGCGATCAGCCCACTACGCCGCGCGATGCCGGTGGCCACCACACCCGCGGTGACCGTGCCGCCGACCAGCGCGCTCGTGTGCAGTACACCGGCCCACCTGGAATCCCGATAAAGACTGCGCTCGGCGCGCGCAGCGATGAGACCGAAACCGGCGACGGGATGCCACCTGCGGGGATCGCCCACTATCCGATCCAACGCAAGCCCGAGGACCAGTCCCGCAGCCCGAGCGTGGAATCTCGTTCCCGAGCCCGTCATCCTGCCGATGTGCATGACCAGACGGTAGACACCTGCGACTGCGTGGCCACTCGGCGGGTGCGCGCGATCACGCCCAGCGAGACCGATACACGCCCGCCATTTGACGATTGTTGAACTCGAGGTCGCGACCCGAGTTGAGCATCGCCACAGCGATACCGAAGAATCCGACCGTTGCCATCAGAAACATTGCCATGATTTCCCCCGAAAAGGTGTCGTGGGCCTGCATACCGGCCCTGATGATCTTGATTGTCACCGACGCGTCCGTGGATGGAAATGCAGATGAGTGCGCCATCACATGTGGCGGCTGTCACGACGAGTCACGCGTCTAGGATCGTTCTCATGACAGTCGACGGAACCTCCCCCGCTCCTTCCACCACAGGTAGGCCGCGGTGGGTGAACAAGGCGATCGTCATCGCCATCGGCGTGGTCGCTCTGGTGATCGCGTACTTGATCCTGTCTGCGTTCCTACCGCGCTGGTGGAGTATTCGTGTGGCGAACCTGGCCGACCAGACGTTCACCAGAGGAATCTTCTGGGGCCTGACATTCGGCATCGTCTGCACCGTGATCCCGCTCGCGTTGTTCGCAGCAGCGTGGCTGGTGCGCAAGCGCCGAGGCGGCAAGATCGGCGCGATCGTGTTGTCGATACTGGCTTTGCTTGTGGCCGCCCCGAACCTGCTGACCCTGTCGATCGTCCTCGGTAGCAACAACGCGGCGCACGCCGGCGAGCGAACGCTCGACACCGAGGCGCCAGGATTCCGCGGGGCAACCGCCCTGGGGTTTGTTCTCGCGATTGCGTTGTTCGCGTTCTTGACCTTCGTCATCGTCCGCGCGCGGCGCCGACGGGCCCAGAAACGGCTCGACGCAACGACAATCGACGCGGCGGGAAGTGGTCAGTAGGTGCGTGGGAATCAGGGAACTACGGGTGCTTTCCCGCCGTCGTACGGCTCGACCGTGACCTGCGTCTCGGGCGCGAACGTCATCACGGCGGGACCTGTTTCTTCCGCCACCGTCACCACCACCGACATGCCCTCCTGGGCCACCGATTCGATACGCCCACGCTGTTCACCCATGTCGTTCACGAGCGCATAGTCCCCGACCAACACGAGCAGCTCCTCGGCCGAGAGTGTGCGTCGGCCACCGAAATCTTCCACAGTCATGTCACCACCGTAGGCGAGATGGTACCGGTTTTCGCTCGCTCGCCCTTGACGGATCGGTGACCAGGTCAACGGCCGGGCGTCAGATGCGGCGCATCGGCGACGATGTCGGTCAGCACGTCGTTCACCGCCTTCACCCGCGCGAGCCCGGTGAGTTCACGCGGAACCGCGACCCAGTAGGTCCTTTCGATCGAGAACTGCTCGGGCACAACCCGCACGAGGGAGTCGTCCGGTTCACCGATGTAGCTCGGCAACGGGGCGATTCCGAGACCGCTGCGCGCCGCGAGCCAGTGCCCGGTGATGTTGTTGGTCTGGATTTGCGCCCGACCGTCGGCGAGGATCGAATCGAGTATGCGCAGCGGCTCGACGTCGAGGAGCGCGGCTACGTACCAGATCAGTGTGTGCGCGCGTAGGTCGTCCAGCTTCGTGATCGTCGGGGCGGCATCGAGATACGCCCGTGTCGCGTAGAGGTGTAGGGAGTACGTGGCCAGTTTGCGAAACGACACGAGCCTCGGCGACGGTTGCTCCAGGGTCACGGCAACGTCGAATTCCCTTGTGCTGAGCGAGTTGTGTTCCGTTGCGGTGACGAGTTCGACATCGAGATCGGGATGCATGCGCCGCAACCGTGTCAGGTTGGGCGTGAGCACGAAGGCTCCGAAACCATCGGGCGCGGCTATTCGAACCGACCCCGTCAACGAGCCCATCGTCGAGGTCTGGTCCTCGAAAGCTGCGATGAGGGTGGACTCGACCTTCTCGGCGTAGCCGACCAGGCGTCGTCCGGATTCGGTGAGTCGCCATCCGGTGGGGGTTCGATCGAACAACCTGCCGCCCACCGATTTCTCGAGGCTGGTGATGCGACGGCCCACCGTGGTGTGGTCGACGCCGAGCGCACGGGACGCCTCGTTGAGCCGACCGTGTCGCGACACTTCGAGAAAGAACCTGAGGTGGTCGGCACTGAACACGTGACCAACCGTAGCACTGCGTGCATTTATGCACGCGAAAGTGCGATTTTGACCTTTGACACATACAACAATGCGAACGAGACTGGGGTCACACCACGAGCAAAGGACAACCGTGACAACTATCGCTCACTGGCTGGACGGGAAGCCGTTCGCCGGCACCTCCGACCGCACAGCCCCCGTCACCAACCCCGCCACCGGCGAAGTCACCGGACAGGTGGCGTTGGCCACCGTCGAGGACGCCCGCGCGGTCATCGACTCCGCCGCAGCCGCATTCCCAGCGTGGCGCGACACCTCACTGGCCAAGCGCACCGCGGTGCTGTTCACCTTCCGCGAACTGCTCAATGCCAAAAAGGGCGAGCTCGCTGAGATCATCACCGCCGAGCACGGCAAGGTGCTCTCCGACGCCCTCGGTGAAATCAGCCGCGGCCAAGAAGTCGTCGAATTCGCCTGCGGCATTCCCCACCTCCTCAAGGGCGGCTACACCGAGAACGCCTCCACCAACGTCGATATCTACTCCATCCGCCAACCCCTCGGCCCCGTCGGCATCATCTCCCCGTTCAATTTCCCCGCCATGGTGCCGATGTGGTTCTTCCCCATCGCCATCGCCGCCGGGAACACCGTGGTCCTCAAACCCAGCGAGAAAGACCCCACCGCCTCCATCTGGATGGCCGAGCTGTGGAAGGAGGCCGGGCTGCCCGACGGTGTCTTCAACGTCCTGCAGGGCGACAAGCTCGCCGTCGACGAACTGCTCGAGCACAAGTCGATCAAGTCCATCAGCTTCGTCGGCTCCACCCCCATCGCGCAGTACGTGTACTCCACCGGCACAAGCCACGGAAAACGAGTCCAGGCCCTCGGCGGTGCCAAGAACCACGCCATCGTCCTCCCCGACGCCGACCTCGACCTCGCCGCCGACGCCATGGTGAATGCCGGTTTCGGCTCCGCGGGTGAGCGTTGCATGGCCATCTCCGCACTCGTCGCCGTCGGCGACATCGCCGACGAACTGGTAGCCAAGATCGTCGAGCGCACCATCCCGCTGGTAACCGGTGACGGAACCAAGGGCTCGGACATGGGCCCGCTGGTCACCAAGGCACACCGCGACAAGGTCGCCTCCTACGTCGACGCCGGTGAAGCCGACGGCGCCACCATCGTCGTCGACGGACGCACGGTTCAGGCCGACGGCGCAGCTGACGGATTCTGGCTAGGACCCACCCTCATCGACCATGTGAAGACGGACATGTCCATCTACACCGACGAGATATTCGGCCCCGTCCTCTCCGTCGTCCGCGTCGACACCTACGACGAGGCGCTCGAGCTCATCAACTCGAACCCCTACGGCAACGGCACCGCCATCTTCACCAACGACGGTGGCGCAGCGCGACGCTTTCAGAACGAGGTCGAGGTCGGCATGATCGGCATCAACGTCCCGATCCCCGTCCCCATGGCCTACTACAGCTTCGGTGGTTGGAAGAACAGTCTCTTCGGCGACAGTCACGCCCACGGCACCGAAGGCATCCACTTCTTCACCCGCGGCAAAGCCGTCACCAGCCGCTGGCTGGACCCCAGCCACGGCGGCATCAACCTCGGCTTCCCCCAGAACACCTGACCCCTATGTGCGTGGAAATACGTGGCAGGCCACGTATTTCCACGCACAAGCGCGAAGCGCCCTACAAAGGAGTAGTGCATGGTTGCCAACATCTCGTTTCCGCGATTCCTGAAACTCGGACCAGGCGCCGTCGAAGAGCTCGGGTCGGTATTGAACGACCTGAAAGTCGAGCGTCCACTTCTGGTCACCGACGCTTTCATGGTGGGCAACGGAAGCGCCGAGCGATTGATGAAAATCATGGAGGCAGCCGGCAAGAAGGCTGCGTTGTTCTCGAAAACCGTCCCGGACCCGACGACCGAATCACTGAGCGCGGGTATCGACGCCGTCAAAGCCCACGCCGCCGACGCGATCATCGGTTTCGGAGGCGGTAGCCCGATGGATACAGCCAAGGCGCTGGCCGTGCTGTCCGAGCAGGGCGGCGTCATGCGCGACTTCAAGGCTCCGCGCGTGTACGCGGGCCCAGCGCTCCCGATCATCGCAATTCCCACTACTGCCGGAAGTGGCTCGGAAGCAACGCAGTTCACCATCATCACCGATGTAGCGACGGACGAGAAGATGCTGTGTCCGGGGTTGTCGTTCCTGCCGATCGCATCGATCGTCGACTCCGAACTCACGATGTCGATGCCGCCCAGACTCACCGCGGACACCGGCGTGGACGCGTTGACCCATGCGATCGAGGCGTACGTCAGTGCGAAGGCAAATCCGATCTCGGACGGTCTCGCGTTGTCGGCGATGAAGACCATCGGGAAATACCTCCTGCGTGCGTATCGCGACGGTTCCGACCGTGAGGCCCGCGATGCAATGATGACCGCGTCGACCCAGGCCGGTATGGCGTTCTCCAACGCAAGCGTGTGCCTCGTACATGGAATGAGCCGGCCGATCGGGGCGCACTTTCATGTGGCACACGGTCTTTCGAATGCCATGTTGCTTCCGGCAGTCACTCGGTTCTCGATATCCGGTGCGCCCGGCCGCTATGCCGATTGCGCACGCCAGTTGGGGGCGGCCGAACGTCAGGACAGCGACGAGGCCGCGGCGGCGAAGCTGATCGAGTTCATCGACACCTTGTGCGCGGACGTCGAGGTACCGACACCGAGCACCTATGGAATCGACGCCTCCCGCTGGGAGGAGTTGATCCCGCTGATGGCCCAGCAGGCTCTGGCATCCGGTTCCCCGTCCAACAACCCGGTCGTTCCGACTGCCGAGGAGATCGCCGAACTGTACCGAAAGGTGTTCTGACGCGAGTTGTGTCGGCGGCCTACGGTGAACAGGTGACCACGCGATCGAATGCCATCACCATCATCGGCGCAGGTGTCGCCGGCGCCGCCTGCGCAAATGTGCTGCGTGACGCCGGCCTTGCCTTCCGTGTACTCGACCGCGGGCGCGCGGTCGGCGGACGCATGGCCTCGCCTCTGTTGCACGATCGGCGCGTCGATATCGGGGCCGGGTACTTCACCGTTCGCGATCCGGAATTCGAGGCTGTGGTCCAGCGATGGGAAGCCGCCGGCATCGCTCGGCCGTGGACGGACACGTTCGGTGTCCTCTCACCCGACACGGCACCGGCGACGAGTACCGGACCGATGCGGTGGGCGACACCGAACGGTCTTCGCTCGCTGGTGCAGAACCTGCTGTCCGAGATCGACACCGAGACGGTGAATGTCGACCACTTGCCGGATGGCGATGTCGTGTTGGCCATGCCAGATCCTCAGGCAGCCAGGTTGTCCGCTGTCGCGGACCCGGTCGAGTACCAACCCGTCGTCACTGTCGTGTGTGGATTCGATTCGCTGGAGCTGCCGTTTCGGCACGCCGCTTTCGTCAACGACCACCCGGTGCTCGAGTTCGTCGCCGACGACGGTGCACGGCGCGGTGACGGCGCTCCTGTGCTCGTCGTGCATACCACCGCGGAGATGGCCAAAGACCATCTCGACGAGCCGAACCGTGCTGTTGCGCCGGTCGTCACCGCAGTTCACGCTCTCGTCGGATCCACCGAACCCGTCTGGTCGTATGCACACCGCTGGACGTTCGCCAAGCCGTCGTCCGTCCACGCCGCCAGCTATCACCTCACCGAATCATCGGGTCGGCGGATAGGTTTCGCTGGAGATCAATGGTGTCCGAGTGGTGCCCCGAGAATCGAGAGTGCGTGGCGCTCCGGAACCGATCTGGGGCGGGCGTTGGTCGCATCACGCTGATGCACTGGCGCGTCAGTCGAGTTCGGTCGATGCCGCGGCGATGATCGCGTTCGACAGTCGCTCCAATGCCGCGGTCCGCACACTCCATTGCTGCCAGTACAGCGTCACATCGACGCCGGTCCCCGGGAACATGTCGATCAACTCGCCGGTGGCTTCCCAGCGTTCGCTCTGCTGCCGCGGCAGCACCGCCCACCCGATTCCCAGACGTACCGCTTCGGCGAAGTCCGCCGAGGACGGAACGTAGTGCCTACGCGCTCGACATCGCTCACCCGTCGTTTCCACCAGGTACCGATCCTGTAGATCATCGGAGCGATCGAACACGAGCATCGGGGCGTGGGCCAACGAATCGGATGTGGTCCCGTCCCGAAACCACCTTTCTCCGAACTCCGGTGAGCACATCGGTCGGTAGCGCATGAGGCCGAGCCGCGTCACCGAGCAGCCTTGCACCGGTTCGGCCGACGCGGTCACCGCGGCCATCACGATTCCCTGACGCAGCAGGTCGGCGGAATGGTCCTGATCGACGCGGCGTACGTCGAAGGTCATCGCCCCGGACAGCGATGCCAATGCCGGGAGCACCCACGTGTTGAGCGAGTCTCCGTTGACGGCGATCGGTACCGTGACGGCGCCCTCTCCCCCGGTCTCGAGCGATACCTCGGCAATCAACGCTCGAACTTGATGAGCCAGGCGAAGATACGCGACGCCGGCTTCGGTGATCCGGGCCGGTTTCGACCGCTGCAGCAACACTGCTCCTGCAGCGGCTTCGAAGCCCTTGACGCGCTGGCTGATTGCGGAAGGGGTCACGTGCAGCCTGCGGGCCGCCGCGTCGAACGTTCCCTCCTCGACGACGGCAGCGAGCGCCTCCAGTTGCGCGAGGTCGAAGTTCGTCATAAGAGATACTAACGTGTCGTGAAAATCATTCGCTGTACTGTAGCCACCAGGTTGCATAGGTTCGATCGCATGCATCCAGCACTGACGCCGTCCATGGCGGGTTTCGCCTTCGGCCTGTCGTTGATCGTTGCGATCGGCGCCCAGAATGCGTTCGTGCTCCGTCAGGGAATCGCTCGGCGACACGTGCTTGCGGTCGTGACGGTCTGCGCGACATCGGACGTCATCCTCATCACCGCCGGAGTGGCGGGCGCCGGATTGGTCGTCCGAACCAATCCGGGCCTTCTGCAGTTCGCCTACTGGGGCGGAGCGGCCTTCCTGCTCACCTACGCCGCGTTGTCCGCCCGGCGAGCAATGCGAAACACATCTCTGGAAGTGGAAAACACAGCGCACACAAAGCAACTCGGAACGGCCATCGTCACTGCACTCGCATTGACCTGGCTGAACCCGCACGTCTACCTGGACACCGTGGTTCTGCTGGGTTCCGTTGCGGCTACCTACGACACGACTCGGTTGTGGTTCGGCGTGGGTGCCGCAGGCGCCAGCCTCGCCTGGTTCAGCGCATTGGGATACGGCGCCCAGTTCCTACGCCCCCTGTTTTCGAGGCCTACCTCGTGGCGCGTGTTCGACGGAGCGATCGCCGTGTTCATGCTGTGCCTTGCGCTGACACTCGCCGTCCAGGCAATTAGTTAGTGCACTAACCATTCGTGTACGCTTCAAATTTATGAACGGTGATCCACTCGCGCTGGACCGGCAAGTGTGCTTTGCGCTCGCAGTCGCCAATCGCGCGGTGCTGAGCGTCTATCGGCCACTTCTCGAACCCATGGGCCTGACTCACCCGCAGTACCTGGTGATGCTCGCGTTGTGGGAGAACTCGCCGATGTCGGTGAAGGAGATCGGCGCGGCGCTTCAGCTCGACTCCCCGACCCTCTCCCCGCTGCTCAAGCGGCTCGAAGCGGGCGGCCTTCTCGTCCGCACCAGGAGCACGAGCGACGAACGCCAACTCGACGTGCACCTCACCGAGGATGGCATCGCGCTGCGTCGTGAAGCCGAGAAGATCCCCCCGGCCGTTGTCGCCGCACTGGGCGTCGACATCGCCGAGCTGGAGGAGCTACACACCGTGCTCGGTCGAATCAACCGGGCAGCAATCGAAGCAGGAGCCATACGATGACCGACCTCGAACGAACCAGTCCGAATCTCGTTCAGTGGCTCAAATACACCGCCGGCCGACCACTACCCGCCTCGATGCGCGGGTGGGTCGAGAACGATCTGGTCGGACGAGGCGCGGTACCCAAACACCTGTTCCGGGCAATGATTCCGTTCCTACCGATCTTCATCGGCTTCTTCGTTCTCTTTCCAGGACCGCTCTGGTTGCGAGGGTCGATGTTTCTGCTGGGCTTTCTCCTGGCGATGTTCTTCACACTCGCCTACATGGAGCCCAACCGCGCACGCAGGCTCGAACTCAACGGTCTGCCACCGGATCTGCAGAGCGCACGCAAACGCGCCGCCGCACAGGACGAGCGGACGCGATACGAGAGCCAACACCCCCGAAAGTGATTCCGGAGGTCACCCTCCGACGACGATCCGCTCCCCCACCGCCACGACGGCGCGCCGCAGACTCTTCGATGCATGTCTGCTCAATGGGCCCTCGTCCATACGCAACGCCTGGATGGTCATCAACAGCTCGATGAGTGTCCGGGTCGACAGCGTACGTGTCGCATGCTCGTTCGCAGCCGCCTTCCTGCTCGCGGGCACCGGCCCCGGCGGAAGATAATCGAAAGCGCGTTGGACGTGCGTTTCCTCGAACTCGCGACGCAGCGCCGACGCCTCGGCCGTGGCACCGGGCAAGTGATAGTGCAGCAACCGCGACTCGTGAGGGTGAGCTTCCACCCAGTCCCACACGGCAACGATGACGGCCTCGAGCGAGGGTTGCTCGGCGGGGTCCTCCCCGGCACGGACGTCGGCGACGACCTCGTTGATCATGTCGAGAACACGTCGCATGGCCAATTCGAACAGTTCGTCCTTGCCCGCGAAGTGGTAGTAGACGGCCGATGACACGACGTTGGCCTCGAGTGCCACGTCGTGGATGCTGGCGTCGGAGAAGCTCTTGGCGGCAAAGACGCGGATAGCCGCGCTGACGATGTCCTCCCTACGGGAGGGCCGATGCGGTGACTTCTTCTGCACCGGATCGCCGGCCCCTTGGTCGCTAACCATGCATCCTCACCAGTAGTAGATCCATCGGACACTAGTCTTGCATGATCGAAACCGAGGAGAGATCAGTGCCAGCAGCAAAGCGTCCCGCGCACCGACCGTCGCGGCGCGGTGTCATCGTGGAGACCGCCTTCGAGTTGTTCGCCTCGAGCCCTGTCGACACGGTCACCGTTGCCGATATTGCAGCTGCCGCGGAGATGACCTCGGCCGCAATTTATTATCACTACCCTTCACGCGAGGAGATCCTGCTCGAAGGACTCCGCGAGTTCGCCGAGTCGTATGTCGGAGAGATCGAACGCCTGGCCGCGGAGGAAGTGGTGCCGGCGGCGCGCATGGGGGCAATGATCGAACCGTTCGTTCGATGGCTCGCCGACAACCGGACCCGCGCATCGGTCTACTTCGTCCAATCACGGGGAGCGAGCCAGCAGGTCGAGGCGATCAGGCGTGCGAACGCGCTGGTGTTGATTCCCATCCTCGGCCGAGCTGCCAAAAAGGCGCGCGGCAAAGTGTCGGCCGCCGAGGCCGGCGTGATTGCTTCGGCGCTCATCGCCGAGTTCGAGATCTTCGCCTCCGCGTTCCTGTCGGAGGATCGGTCCTTCAAGACCCTGGGCCGCGCCAAGTTCATCGAAGCCGGAGTCGCCCTCGCGGACCGGATCGCGGGTACCGATACCGCCTGAACCAACCATTCCCCCGCAAGGCGCGACGAGACCCGGGCGCCTGCTGAGCGAGTGCTGTACAGGGACTTTGGGCCCTAGCGGCCAGGTCCCGACAGATCCGAAGGTGGTAGATGCACAGGCGCGTTCCAACACCACACCCGCCATAGAGCGCCTCATCGTGAGGAGGGAATGCACCATGAGGAAGAAACTGGTTCCGGTTCTGTCCATGTCGGTGGCACTGGTCATGTCGGCCGGGGCAGGGGAACACAAGCCAGGAGGGAGCGAGAGGACACCGCGGCTGCAACCGCGGTGGTTCATCGTGCTCTTCTGGAAGGTGCACCGAGCTCTGTTCCGGGTCACCGGTGGCCGTCTTGGCTTGTGGCCCGCGCGCGCCCAGCGTTGGGGCGCAATGCGATTGACCACAACCGGACGCCGCAGCGGTCAGGCGCGGTCGGTGATCCTCGGTTACATCGAGGACGGCCCGAACCTGGTGACCCTGGCGATGAATGGCTGGGGCGAAGGAGAGCCGGCATGGTGGCTGAACCTCCAGGCGCACCCGCAGGTCCGGGTCCAGCTCGCGGACGGGACGCGCGAGGTCGTCGCCCACGCCGCGACCGGCGAGGAGCGGGCCCGGCTGTGGGACCGATGGCGGGCAGTGGACAAGAATCTCGACGGCTACGCCCGTCGCCGATCACAGACTGCCGTGGTGGTGCTCGAACCCAGAAGCGAACCTGTTTGATGTGCGCCGCCTCGCTCGGCAGCTACGGTGCGATCGGGCGATACATCGACAACCAGAACACTCTGCCCAGGGTGCGCGCGAAGCGCTCGTCCTCGGTGGTGTGACCGGCGGTGAGGGCCTCGATGAAGCTCGCGCGCATGGTGGTGACGATGAATCGTGCCGTCTGGCTCGTGTCGACCTCGGCCGGGACGAGCCCGTCGTGTCGTTCGCGGTCGAGGCGGGCGGCCATCTTGCGGGTGTAGGTCTCGGTGGCTTCGCGCAGGGTGGCGCCGAACTCGCTGTCGGAGGACGCGGTTTCCAGATAGGCACGCCAGATGGGCGCGCTGGCCCTGGCCAGGGCCAGCATCTGGGTGACGATGTCGGCCAGGGTATCCGCGGACCCTCCGTCGCTGCGGGTCCACCACGAGTCCGAAGCGGCGAGGAACTCCTCCACTCCGGGCTGGGCGACGCGCTGGATCAAAGCGGTCTTGTCCGGGAACCATTGGTAGAAGGTGGATCGAGACACTTTGGCCAGCTGCAGGATTCGTTCCACTGGCAGCTCCGCGTAGCGTTGCCCGTCGCTCAGCAGCGTGGTAGTCGCCTGCAGGATTCTTGCTTCGGTGCTTGTGCGGCGACGTTGGGGCGTTGCGGTCACAGTCGTTGATCGTACATACTGTCCGAACCATTAATCGAACACCTAGTTCGAATAAGAAGGGTGAGTGTGGCCCAATGACCGCGACAGTGGAGAAGAAGACCTTCTGCGGAATCTGCGAAGCGTCGTGCGGGTTGATCGCAACGGTCCAGGCCGATCGTGTGCTGGAGCTACGGCCCGATCCCGATCACCCGGCGTCACGGGGTTTTGCGTGTTCCAAGGGCGTCCAGTTCCACAACGTGGTCACCGATCCGGACCGAGTTCTGTATCCGATGCGACGACTGCCCGACGGCACCTTCGCGCGCGCGAGCTGGCGCGAGGCGTTCGACGACATCGGCGCGAGGCTGCGCCGGGAGCAGCGCGAGCACGGCAACGAAGCCATCGGTGTGCTGTGGGGCAATCCCATCGCCTGGAACTACGCCGCCGCAGTCACCACGGTGGGTCTCGCCGCGGCGTTGGGAACCAAGCACCACTACTCGTCGGCATCGATCGATGTCAACAATTACTGGGCCGCTGCGCACATCATGTACGGCGCAACGGCGATCAACCTACTGCCCGATTTCGCCGACACCCATTTCGCGCTCATCCTCGGCGCCAATCCGGTTGTGTCGCACGGAAGTCTGGTGACGACCGGACGGATCCGCGACGTATTGCTCGACATCCCCGCACGCGGAGGCCAGGTCGTGGTCGTGGATCCGCGCCGCACCGAAACAGCCACACTGTTCGAGCATGTTCCGATTCGCCCGGGCGCGGACCCATGGCTGCTGGGAGCGATGCTGGACGTGATGTTCCGGGAGGACCTGATCGATCAGCACGCGGTGCGCACACAGACCGCCGGCATCGACGGGTTACGTGAGCTGGCCCGGTTGTTCGACCTCGAAACCGCTGCCGCGCGCACGGGCATCGACGCCGCGACCATCACACAGCTTGCGCGCGACATGGCCGCAGCGCCCACTGCCTGCGCGTACGGGCGTTGCGGGGCATCGCTCGGCAAGTTCTCGACATTGACCAAATTCCTGCTCGACGCCCTGTCGGTCGTCACCGGCAACGTCGATCGACGCGGCGGCATGGTCCTGGGTGATCCGATGGCCGATATCGAAGGTTTCGCCGAGCTGCTCGGAGTGTCCGGGCGTGGCCGATGGCGCACCCGGGTCGAGGGCGCCCCAGAGGTCAACGGGCAGGCGCCGGTGGCTTGCCTGGCCAAGGAAATCACCACTCCCGGTCGCGGACAGTTGCGGGCGCTGATCGCCATGTCCAGCAACGTCGTCACCAGCGGACCCGGAACCGTCGAGACTGCCACCGCACTCGAGACGCTCGAACTGATGGTGTCGCTGGACCCGTACATCACCGAGACCTCACGGCACGCACACTGGATTCTGCCGCCGTCACTGTGGCTCGAACGCGAACAGATGCCGGCGTTCACCCAGGCTCAATCCACGGTGCCGAACGCGCAATGGGTGCGCCCGGTGGTCCCGGCCCGCGGACAAGCACGCGATGACTGGTGGATCATCGATCAGCTCGCGCGCGAACTGGGCGTGGTGCCGTCCCCGATGCCGGGTGCGCAGTGGCTGGGCAAGCTGGGAGTGCGGATTCCGCCCTCGTTTTCGATAGATCTGCTCACCCGCGTGGGCCGCCATGGCGATCTGTTCGGGCTCCGACCCCGAGGGATCAACCGCAAAAAGCTGCTGGACCATCAGGGCGCGATCAAACTCGCCGATCATTGCCCCACCGGCGTGCTCGGAAAGAAGATCCACACCCGCGACGGACGCATCCAGTTGGGCTCGCCGGAAATGCTCTCCGAAGCCCGGCGATTGGCTGTCCCCGACCCGTCCGGAAGCGAATATCCATTGCGACTGTTCAGCATCCGGGAACTGCGATCCCACAACTCGTGGCTGCACAATGTGCCCAAACTGATGACCGGGCTACGCAAGTGCCGAGCGAAGATGCATCCGGACGATGCCGCAGCAGCAGGGGTGCACGACCGCGACGTCGTATCGATCACCTCGCCGTGGGGGAACATCGAGGTTCCTGTCGAGGTGACCGAGGAAGTCTTCGTCGGCTGCCTGGGCCTCACCCAGGGATGGGGTCACGCCGGCACCTGGTCCACGGCGGTGGCCGCGGGCGGTGTGAGCTACAACCAGCTCACACCCACCGACGCCAGCGAGATCGACATGCCGTCGGGGAACGCCTACTTCAACGGAATCCCGGTTGTGGTGAGCGCTCGATGACGTATGTGATCACCCAGAACTGTTGCAACGACGCCACCTGCGCGGACGTGTGTCCGGCCGCGTGTATCCACCCCACCCCGGACGAACCCGGTTACGCCAGTACCGAAATGCTCTACATCGATCCGGCGCGGTGCATCGATTGTGGGGCCTGCGAAGAAGCGTGCCCGGTCGACGCGGTCTACGCCGCAGACGTACTACCCGCCTCGATGAGTGCGTACTCGAGCATCAACGCCGACTACTACCGCTGTCGCTTATACACATCTGTCGCTGCCGACGATAAGGCTCGCTGACATCTTAGAGGATGGGGTATCCGTTCCGAGCGTCCGGCGTTCGAGTTGCATTACCCGCACATGGTCGACCGGATGCGCGCCGAAGCCCACGTCGGTCCCGGCACACATGGCGGCGAGAGCACCGAAGTCCTCGAACAGGCACGCCGGGCACCCATCGCCACCAGCGACCACGAAGGCTCCGGGGACGACGACGTCAAATAACGTGCCCCGAACGGCGTCGGGACGCGGCCGAATCGCTCTCAGATCTCTCACAGCAGGGCAAGCGATACTCGACCGATGCCATCGTCCACCCCTGCGCCGTCGACACCTGTACCACTGTGGGCAAGGCCGATGATGTTCGCGTTTCGTCGCAACGTTTCGCTTCACACACGGATCCGCGTCCTGACGATCAGCTTGGCAACGCTTGCGGTCGCCGTGAGTGCCCTGGCCATCTATCTCGTCGCCGAGCAGGCGCTCCGCGATCAGCTTGCCGATCGTGTCACCCGCAACGCCGATGCACTGATCGCCGGTGCAACCCTCGGAGTTCCCTCGACCTTCTACGGCTTCGGTGTCGGTAGCGTCGATGGCCCGGCCATCAAGGTGGCGCTGGTGACTTCTTCGGGCGAATTCGTCACCTTCACCACAAAATCTCAACCCTTCACCGGAGCGACGGGAGTTCTGGACGAGCCCGAGCAACAGGTCGTCGACGGTGAAGCCGCCGAGTCGCTGCGCGAAGTACGGGGCTACATGATCTCGGCCAAGCGAACCATCACCGGTGAAACGGTGATGGTCGCCGAGTCACTCGATACGAATGCTCCCCTCCTCGGCAAACTGACTCTGGCGCTGGTGATGATCGGCGCGTTCCTCGTAGCCCTGGCAGGTATCGCCGGATCTGCTGTTGCCCGAACCGGTCTGCGGCCGGTGAAAAGACTGACGAACGCCACCCAACAGGTGGCCCGCACCGGGCATCTCGAGCCCATACCCGTCACCGGTGACGACGAACTCGCCTCACTTGCCAGGAGTTTCAACGAAATGCTGGAGGCGCTCGCCGCCTCCGGTGCGCGCCAGAACAAGCTCATCACCGATGCGGGTGAGGAGCTGATAGAGCCTCTGTCTGCGCTCCGCGCGAAGATCGATACAGTCATGTCGCTCGACACCGACCATGCTCCCCCCATGACGCCCACCGAGCAGGACGAGCTCCGCGCCGGTGTCCTGACCGACATGGATGTCATCATTCGCTTGGTCCACGACCTCGTGAACCAGGCACGGGACAAGTCGCTGACAGCGGGTGCCCACGACCTGGGCGGCAGGTCATGAATTTCGACGCCGGTCAATTTCGAGCCCGTTCTCCGCGAACGTGTCCCCCGGGATATGGCTGTGCCCGAAGACGAGCACGTCCGTGTCCGGATACGCAGCCGCCATCCGCTTCTCGCGCCTTGGCGCAGAACCAGATCGGCGACCCTCATCGAAAGTCACGGGATGAGGTTCGAACTCGCAGGTCCATGAGCTGCAGGTGGTCGGCGACCACGGTCACTGCCCCCTCGGCGTTCTGTACTTTCCCGCGGATCAGCAGAGCAGGTGCAGTGAGAGCGAGCTTCCGATACTTCGCCCACAGACCTACTGAGCAGACGACGTTGACCATCCCCGTCTCGTCCTCCAGGTTGACGAAGGTGACACCGGCTGCCGTAGCCGGTCTCTGTCGGTGAGTCACCGCGCCACCGACGAGTACACGATCTCCGTCCGGAACCGACAGCAACCGATCGGCCGGAAGCACCCCGAGCGCATCGAGCTGCTCACGAAAGAACTGGGTGGGGTACGAGTTCGGCGACACACCTGTCGCCCACACATCCGCCGATGCCAGATCCAAGTCACTCATGCCTGGAAGGACAGGTGCACGCGTCGACGCTCCGAGCCCGGGAAGCAGATGCGATCGCTCACCGGCTGCCGCCCCGGCCGCCCACAGCGCTTCCCGCCGAGTGATGCCGAAGCAACCCAGCGCGCCTGCAGTGGCCAGCGATTCGGCTCGGGCGGTCGAGAGCTCCACCCGTCCCGCGAGATCGACGAAGGATGTGTACGCACCGCCCAGGACTCGCTCCTCGACGATACGCTCGGCGAAATCCTGGCCGATGTGCCGCACGTCCGCGAGACCCATCCGGATCTCGAGACCACCTCCGGTGAGATCCGCGTACCACGAACTCACGTTGACATCGGGGCCGTGGACCTGAACGCCGTGTCTTCGCGCATCGGCGACCAGGGACTGAGGCGAGTAGAACCCCATCGGCTGCGCTCTCAACAGACCTGCGCAGAACGCTGCCGGATGATGCAGCTTGAACCAGGACGAGTAGAACACGAGCGAGGCGAAACTCTGTGAATGACTTTCGGGAAAACCGAAATTCGCAAATGCAAAGAGCTTTTCGAAGATGCGATCTGCAGCCTCACCGACGATGCCGTGCAGTTCGCGCATTCCGTCGTAGAAACGACCACGCATCTCGTTCATTTTTTCCGGGGATCGTTTCGAGCCCATTGCCCGACGTAGTCGATCGGCTTCGGCAGCGCTGAATCCCGCGACGTCGATGGCCATCTGCATGAGCTGCTCCTGGAAGAGCGGCACTCCGAGCGTGCGGTCGAGAGCCTTCTCGAGCGACGGATGATCGAACGTGACAGGTTCGATTCCGTTGCGCCGCTTGATGTATGGATGCACCGAACCGCCCTGGATGGGACCGGGCCTGATCAACGCCACCTCGACGACCAAATCGTAGAACTCCCGGGGTTTGAGCCTCGGCAACGTTGCCATCTGAGCCCGGGACTCCACCTGGAACACCCCCACCGAGTCGGCCCGCTGCAACATGTCGTAGACGGCTTTCTCGCCCAGATCGATGTCCGCAAGATCGATTCGGATCCCTTTGTGCTCGTCCACCAGATCGATCATGTAGTGCAGAGCCGACAGCATGCCCAGGCCCAACATGTCGAATTTGACCAACCCGACTGCAGCGCAATCGTCCTTGTCCCACTGCAATACGCTCCGGTTCGCCATCGTCGCCCATTCGACCGGACACACGTCGGCGATAGGACGGTCGCAGATCACCATGCCACCCGAGTGGATACCGAGATGGCGGGGAAAGCCCTCGATCTGCTGAGCCAGTTCGAGAACGGGCTTGGGGATGTCGCTATCTTCTTGCTCACCGATACCGGACCAACGGGTGACCTGCTTGCTCCAGGCATCCTGCTGCCCCTGCGAGAATCCGAGGGCGCGAGCCATGTCACGAACCGAGGACTTTCCACGGTAGGTGATGACGTTTGCGACCTGCGCAGCGTGTGTGCGGCCGTATTTCTCGTAGACGTACTGAATCGCTTCCTCACGTCTGTCCGATTCGATATCGACATCGATGTCCGGTGGCCCGTCTCGTTCGGGGGCCAGGAAACGTTCGAAAAGGAGCTTGTTCGCCACTGGATCGACATTGGTGATTCCGATGGCAAAACACACCGCCGAGTTGGCTGCCGATCCTCTTCCCTGACAAAGAATGTCACGGTCCTTGCAGAAGGCGACGATGTCGTGAACGACGAGAAAGTAGCCCGGGAAGTGCAACCTCTCGATGATGTCTAGTTCGTACTCGATCTGCGCGTACGCCGATGGGTGGTCGGCCGGCGAACCGTACCGCCGCTCCGCACCCCGCTGCGCGAGCGTACGAAGGTAGCTGATCTCCGTGTGGCCGGCAGGTACGTCGAACGGGGGAAGTTGCGGTGCGATCAGACGAAGATCGAATGCGCACTCCCGACCGAGCTCCGCCGCCGCACCCACGACGCCCGGATAGTGCCCGAACAGCCGAGCCATTTCCTCCCCCGACCGTAGGTGTGTCCCACCGGTGGGTGACAACCATCCAGAGGCCTCGTCCAAGCTCGTTCGCGCCCGCACCGCCGCCATCGCCATCGCCAGGTGGCGGCTGTCCGGTGTGGCGTAATGCGCCGCGGTGGTGGCGACAACCGACAGTCGATACCGAGTCGCGAGCTCGAACAACGCGTCGTTGCGTTCGTCGTCCTCCGGTAGCCCGTGATCGGTGAGCTCCACGGTGACACGGTCGGCGCCGAATCTGTCGACGAGATCGGCCAATGCCGCCTCTGCAGCACCGGGGCCGTCCCTCGCCAGAGCGCGTCGTACATGCCCTTTTCGACAACCGGTGAGAATCTGCCAGTGACCGCCGGCGGCCTCCGACAGAGCGTCGAAATCGTAACGAGGTTTTCCTTTCACGCCGCCCGCCAGATGCGCTGCCGCGATCTCGCGCGAGAGCCGTCGGTACCCCTCCTGCCCACGCGCGAGCACGAGCAGATGCGTGCCGTCCGGATCCAATTCGCCTGCCCTGGATCTGGCCGTTCCCAACGACAGCTCAGCGCCGAACACGGTCTTGATGCCGAGCGCTTTGGCTGCTTCGGCAAACCTGACAACTCCGTAGAAGCCGTCGTGGTCGGTGATCGCAATCGCTTCCAGGCCCAGACGCACAGCCTCTTCGACCATTGCTTCAGGATGACTGGCACCGTCGAGAAAACTGAAGGCCGAATGCGCATGTAGCTCCGCGTACGCAACCGTCGACGGCTCGGTCGAGATCGCACTTCTCTCGTACGCTCCGCGTTTGCGCGACCATGCCGGACTGTCTCCACCGTCGCCGATGATGTCGGGTTTCGGGCGCGCGGGACGGCCGGAGAGAACACGCTCCATCTCCGACCACGTCGGCGGACCCTCGTTCCACCCCATCGCTCACCCCTTTCCTGCCCATCGACTTCCCTGCCCTCGAACGACGACGAAGGCAATGTTCGAACATGTGTTCCCATTAGATCGCACGGCACCGACACAACTCAACCGGGACGTAGCCGATAGGCTCGCTCGTCGGGTAGCACACCGAGAGAGCCGGAGAATGCACGTGAAAAATTGGGCTTCGTTCGTTGTTTCCCACAAGAGATGGGTTCTTACCTTCACCGTCCTCGTGGTGGCGCTGACCGGCGTATGGGGCCTGGGCGTGTTCGGCAAGCTCAGCGAGGGCGGCTTCGTCGACCCGAGTAGCGAGGCCGCCGAGGTCAGCTCCCTCGTCACCGACCTTGGTCAGCCAACCCCGGACATCGTCGCCATCTACACTCCGCCCGAGGGACAGACGATCGACGATATCGGTCCCGACGTCACCGCCGTCCTGGACGAATTCCAGAGCAACTACTCGGTTCAGAACGTTGCTTCCTACTGGACGGCCAACGCCGCTGCCCAGCCGTTTCTCGTGTCCGAGGACGGCACCAAAGCGCTGGCGACAGTCACCCTCGGGCCCAACTCCGGTGTCACGTTCGCCACCTTCGGTGACCTACCGCCACAGCTCGAAGTCCCCGGCGTCACATCTCAGTTCGCCGGCGGTTCGGTCGTCGGCGTCTCGTTCAGCACAACCCTGCAGAGCGACCTCGTTCGCTCCGAGGCAATCGCCATCCCCGTCGTTCTGGTCTTGCTGATCTTCATCTTCGGCGGTGTCGTCGCAGCCGCAGTGCCGGTGTTCGTCGGCATTCTCAGCGTCCTCAGCGCCCTGGCAATACTTCGAGTGCTCACTTCCTTCACCGAGGTCAGTTCGTTCTCGATCAACGTCGCGTCACTACTCGGGCTGGGATTGGCAATCGACTACGGACTGTTCATCGTCAGCCGATTCCGCGAGGAAATGCGATCGGGCTCCGAACCCGCCGACGCAGCCGTGCGCACCGTGCTCACCGCGGGGCGCACCATCGCTTTCTCGGGCCTGCTACTGATCTGCGCCTTCGCCGGGATGCTCGTATTTCCTCAACCCATCCTCAAATCTCTCGGCTTCGGCGCGATGGCGGCAGTGGCGTGCGCTGCGATCCTGTCGCTGACGGCCGTACCGGCACTGCTCGCCCTCCTCGGACACCGCATCAACTCGCTGACGTGGAGCAAGACCGCGTCCGATCGCGGCGAGGCTCGCGCACAGAAGTTCTGGGGTGGCGTCGTCGCCAAGGTGATGCGCAAACCTGGAATCGTCGCCACCGTCATCATCGCCGCGCTTCTCGTGCTGTCCGCACCGGTGCTCAAGATCATGCTCGGCGAAGTCGACTACACAGCGCTCCCGCAGGACGATCCCGCCCGCATCGCTGTCGAGACACTCAACACCGAGTTCCCGACCACCGGCGAAGGAGCCACGATTGTTCTACGCGGCCTCGACGGACAGAAGCCACAGGGTGCCCCAATCGCAGACATCACGAGGCAAGCAGAGTCCTTGGACGGTATCGCGCGCGTCCAATTCACCGGTTCGAGTGACGATTTCGTCGCTATTCAAGCGACGTTCGGTGAACCGTCCGAAGGCGAAACCGAAATGGCATCGTCCAGCAATGCGGTGGCCGAACTCCGCGCGATGACCCCACCCGACGGCACCGAACTTCTCGTCGGTGGCTCCCGAGCCCTCGTCGACGACGGCAACGCCGCCATCGCGAAGTGGCTGCCCGTGATGATCGCGATCATGGTCGTCTCGACGCTGATCCTGCTGTTCCTCGCATTCGGGTCGATCGTGCTGCCGATCAAGGCGGTACTGATGGCCGGATTGAGCCTCGGCGCCACATTCGGTGTCTTGACCTGGGTTTTCCAGGAAGGCAACGGCGCCGAATTGATCGGGGTCACCCCGGCACCACTCGAAGCAACCTTCGTCGTCCTCATCCTTGCCGTCGTGTTCGGGCTCTCCACCGACTACGAGGTGTTCCTGATGTCCCGGATGGTCGAGGCCCGCACCGCCGGCGCGACCACGGAAGAAGCGGTCATCTTCGGCGCACAACGCACCGGACGCATCGTGACAGCAGCCGCCCTCGTTCTCATCGCCGTCACCGGCGCCTTCACCATCTCGGACCTGTCGATCATGCGATTCCTCGGCCTGGGAATGATCTTCGCGCTGATCGTCGACGCCACGATCATCCGAATGCTGCTCGTCCCGTCGCTGGTGAAGCTGATGGGCGATACGAACTGGTGGGCCCCGACCTGGATGAAGAAAATCCACTCGAAAGTAGGAATCGGACACTAGATGCCTCGTACACTCGGCGGGCTCGGGGCGTGGTCCACCCGCGACGGTGACCGAATGTCACATTCGGTCACCCAAGAGGGTGGTTCCGGAACTTACCTTGGAGTAAGTTCACCTTATGGCGAACTACATCGTTACCGGCGGTACGGGCTTCCTGGGGCAGAATCTGCTGCCACTGCTACTGGAGCGTGACCCGTCCGCGCAGGTACACGTACTGGTGCGTCGACAGTCGGTCGCCAAACTCGAACAGCAGGTAGCTGCACTGAGCGGGAAGGACCGGGTGCATCCGCTGATCGGCGACCTCACCGAGCCCGGGCTGGGGCTGGAGGAAACACCGTCGAACATCGATCAGATCGTTCATCTCGGCGCAATCTACGACATCACAGCCGGTGACGAACAGGCCTCGACCAATGTCGACGGCACCCGATCGGTCGCCGAACTCGCGGTACGCCTCGGCGCTCGCCTGCACCACATCTCCTCGATAGCCGTCGCCGGCGACCATGCCGGAACGTTCACCGAGGACGACTTCGACAAGGGCCAACAATTCCCGACGCCGTATCACCGGACCAAGTACGAGTCCGAGAAAATCGTTCGCGAATCGGCGACCGACTGGCGGGTGTATCGCCCTTCTGCGGTACTCGGCCATTCCGAAACCGGAGCGATCGACAAGATCGACGGGCCGTACTTCTTCTTTCCATTCTTCGCCGAACTCGCCAAACTGCCCGACGCGCTGCCCATCACCGTGCCGAACATCGGCGCGACAAATCTCGTTCCGGTCGACTATGTAGCCGCCGCCATCGTCGAGTTGATGCACCGCAACCCGTTGGGCCAAAGAGTTTTTCACCTTGTCAATCCGCGGCCGCAGTCGATGCGTGAGGTATACGCGGCATTCAGCGCGGCCGCGGGCTCGAAAGCCAGAATCGTCGAGATGCCCGGGGCCGTCGCAGCCCCAGTTCTCTCACCTCGGTTCGATGCGATTCGAGCAGGTCGCGATGCCCTGCTCGCCCGGTTCGGCGTCCCGCCCGTCATGCTCGACCACGTCACACTGCCCACCACGTTCGACTCCACGAGAACGCGAAATGCATTGAGCGGAAGCAAGATCAGCGCGCCCCCGCTCGCGTCGTACGCGGACGCGGTGTGGAAGTACTGGCACGACCATCTGGATCCCGTCCGCGCTCGCCGCACAGATCCACGTGGACCGCTGGTCGGACGCACCATCGTCATCACGGGCGGCTCGTCCGGAATCGGCCAGGCCAGCGCGGAAGCTGCAGCGCGCAAGGGTGCCACCGTGATCCTGCTCGCACGAGGTGCTGAACAGCTCGAGGCAGTCGTTGCGGGGATTCGCGCCAAGGGCGGCGACGCATCTGGCTATCCGTGCGATGTAACCGACAGCGAGTCGGTGGAACAGACAGTGAAGAGCATTCTGAGCGAGCACGACCACGTGGACATGCTCGTCAACAATGCGGGCCGGTCGATTCGTCGTTCGTTGTACAGGTCCACAGACAGACTTCACGATTTCGAACGCACCATGGCCGTCAACTACTTCGGCGCGGTTCGATTGGTGCTGGCTCTGCTGCCGCACATGCGTGAGCGCAGATTCGGTCACATCGTCAACATCAGCAGCGCCGCGGTACAGGGGCACACGCCTCGATTTGCCGCCTACGTGGCGAGCAAGGCGGCCCTCGACGGGTTCGCCGATGTCGCTGCAGCGGAAACACTGTCCGACGGAATCACCTTCACGACCATTCACATGCCTCTTGTTGCGACACCGATGATCACTCCGACCGGTGACAAGAACGTCGGCCCGGTGGTGTCCGCAGAGAAGGCCGCGGCGATGGTGATGCGTGCGCTGATCGACAAGCCGAAGAGAATCGATACCCCACTCGGCACACTCGGTCAGTTCGGCAGCATATTCACTCCGAAAGGCAAGGATCGGACATTGCACCAGTTCTACCGCCGGTTCCCCGATTCTGCTGCCGCCAAGGGTGACAAGACCGAGACTTCCCTCCCAGCCGACTACGCTCCGAAGGACGTGTACGACGCCTCCACTCCCTCCGCGCGGGTAGCGAAACTCGCCCGCCGGCTAGGCAGGCTCGTGCCCGGCACGTACTGGTGATCCGCTGACCGGGTCAGCCCAACAGGTTCCGTCGCCAGTGACGCACGAATCCTTGGCTCAGGTAAGCAAGCGAACCGGCTGCGGTGACCCACTTGACGGTACTGACGACGGTGGTGGCTCGAACGACGTTGTCGCTGATCAGTTCTCGATTGTCGACGAGGGTCAACCCGACGATGTTCTCGATGTAGTCACAGGCAGCTGATACCGCCGGCGCGACTGCCAGCGCCCTGACGGTGGCGGGTCCCGGGACTGACTCGGGGTTCAGCGATGCCTTGGCGGTCAGACTCCTCGCACCCGCCCGCAGCGCCATGGCGTAGATCGCGGGGTGGACGAGATCCGGGAAGTAGTGGCTGCGGAACCGCGCGGTTTCGGCGTCGTCCATGCTCGCCAGGATCTCTCGGTAGCGTCTTTCCGACCACGCTGTCTGCACCTGGAGCACTTTCGGTCCGGCAGGACCGAGCAGCCGGACGATGTTGGCCTGTGAGACGACGAACAACGCCGACCACACGATCAGTTTCCGGTCGAGCACGCTCAGGGCCATGGCCGAATCCTAGTAGGTCAAGAACGGCAGAACTGTCGCTTCGAACGCCGCGTAGGCATCGCGGTGGATGCTGTGTCCACTGCGAAACACCTCGACTCGGCAATCGCGTATCGCACCTGTCATGAGCTCCAGACGTACCGGATCGACCATCCCACCTGGACCTCCGCGGAGAATCAAAGTAGGAGCAGCGATATCCGACAGCGCTTTCCACCACTGCGCATTGGGCTTGCGGAACTGTTCGAGCGCAGGTGCGGTCATCGACCGATCGAAGGCCAGCGCGGCGCGCGGGTGCCGAATGACGGTGGTTCCGGCATGCCAGAGTTCGGTGATCGACGGAAACTTCCCGGTCAGCTTCGGTGGCGCATCACCCGGTCTGATCGGAATCGGCAGTTCCTCGACCACGAGCCGACGTACGAGCGTCGGACGGCGCTGCGCCACCACGGTGGCGGCGTAACCGCCGAGCGAATGTCCCACGATGTCGACCTCGGTGAGCCCGAGATGGTCGATCAACGCAAGAACATCTCCTCCGAAGGACTCGAATTCGTAGGTCGGCGTGTGCGCGCTACGGCCGTGTCCGCGTAGATCGACGGCGATGGCGTGGCGGCCGTTGGTGGTCAGCGTCCGTGCGAAACGATCCCATGTACCGCCGTCGCCGCCCATCCCGTGCACCAGCACAACGGGCACGTCATCGGCTTTCAGCGCCGGGGTGAACGAGCGATACGCAATATCGATGCCATCCAGTTCGACAGTCTCCGTCGTCATCTCCATTGCTTCGACAGTAGCGGCCGTTGTGTCTGTCGCGCGGGGTGTCTGTCGCGCGGGCACTGTCATTCGTAGATGCCTTCCACCCGCCACTGTCCCCCATCGAACACCAGCAACAACGCTCGATCGTCCGCGAGCAGCACCTGCACACGAGCCACCGGTCCGGTCGCTGTGAGACCGCCGTCCCACCAACGCTCGTCGACCGGCCATGGCCCGGCCAACCCGGCGAGGTCCCACTCCTTCGTTCCCCAACGCATGCGCGCCGGTCGAGTGTCGAAGTGGCCGCGTTCGGTGACACCGACGCCCGACCCGGCGCGATTCATCAGAGTCACTGCCGGTCGCGAAACGATCACCGCTGCCGGCGCAGGTTCGGGCAATCGCCCCGGCCACGGAGCGCTTGGATCCGTCAGCGGTACCAGCTCGTCGCCGAGGGGACGCAACGTGATCCGCTCGGCCGGACCCCGCCCCCCGCTGAGCACGCCGCCCAGTACCGAGTCGCCACCGAGCAGGCCCTGCACTCGCACGAGCGCTCGACGCGCCCGCTCGTCCTCGTCGCCGACGCTCCCCCAGAGCCCCAGTTGCAATTCCTCGGCTGCGACGACTTCGACCGGCTCCAACCGTAGGACCACGATGCCCGACGTCGGTTTGTTCTCGCTTCGTCCTGTCAACCATCCATCGAGCTGCCAACGAACTCGATCGGCCGTCCCCTCAGGAGTGAGCGGCTCGGCGCACCGCCATGTCCGTGACAGGCTTTCGCCGCTACCGGTACTTGCGTGCACCAGCAGTCGAGTACATGCGACGGCGGCGGCAGCGAGCTTGGTGTGCAGTTGCTCGGCCATTCCGCGACCGGCGAAGGCAGCCGCATCGACTCGATCGATCGGCGGATCGCAGAGATACTCCACATCGAGATCCGGCGGCAGTGCTCGAGCCGACGGCGGACGTTCGGGCTCTCCCCGCGCACTCCGGTGCGCCAGGATCGCGTCGGTACCGAACCTCGACGCCACATCCCCCGGCGTCAGCGCAGCAAAATCTCCGATGGTTCGCAAACCCAGGCGTCGCAGTAGGTCGACGAGTTCATCACGATTCGCTGCAGCCATGCTCGGTTCGGCAGAAAGCTCGGCCACCGGCAGCGGTGACAGAAATCCGGCGCCTCCACCACGCGGCACCACCTGCGCATGCCGCGCCGCGATCACTGCGGTGGACAGCTCGTCGGCTATCCCGACCTGGCATTCGACGCCCGCTGCCGAGGCCTCGTCGATCAGCCGTTCCACGGCCAGATGCTCGGACCCGAAGTAACGCGCAACGCCCCGGGCTGCAAGGACGAGCAGTCCCGGCCGCAGCACTTCGACGCCGGGCGCGATCGCCGCGATGGCCGATACCACCGGCTCGAACACCCGAGCGTCTCGATCGGCGTCGGCCAGAGCGATATGTATCTCCGGGCAGCGTGCCTGAGCTTCCCTCCGCCGCACACCACGCTTGACGCCGAACGTTCGAGCCGTCGCAGAGCAGGCGATGACGCGATTGGCCGACGTGACAGCCACCGGGTGGGTGGCTGGAAGGTCCGCCAGAGCGGCCGCAGCAACCGCAGGCCAATCGGGACACCACAGAGCAAGAACGCGGCTCATGTCGACACCGCGACGGGCAGCGATACGGGCGCAGCGTCGCGCTCGTCGGCGAACCACTCGACACGACCACCGACGGAGCGTAGGTCGAGCCGAACAGTGCGGGTACGCATCGCCTTGCCTCGAGCGGACACCGACAACCGAATCGATCGAAGCCGCCCTCGCCCCAGCTCTCGGCCGCTCCCGAGCCCGTCGTACCCGTGTACCGAGGCTTCGAGTCGTAATTCGGCTCCGTCCCAGCGTCCGTCCGTGACCAGCAACGTCGCGCCTTTGCTGCGTGCCCTCGCCACCACGGCCCGAGCTCGGGTGGGCGCGACCGATTCACCACCGAGACCGAGCACGACCAGGTCCACACCGTCGAGCAGGATGGCCGCGACCTCCACCGGATCGGACCCTGGATCGGGAATCAATGCCAACTTGTTCAACTGCGCCCCCATCTCGACGGCAGCAAGAACGCCGAACCGCGGCAGCCCGATGACAGCGACATGCCCTCCGGCACTCGTCACCGCAGCCACCACACCGAGCAACAACGAGCCTGCGCCCGACACCGAGACCACAGTCCCCCGGACCAACCCGCCATGCGGCAGCACACCGGCTATGACCTCGGGCACCGGGAGAACAGAACGCGTGCGCCCGGCCGCTTTCGGGGATGAAGCAGTCGATCGTTCCTCGACCGGTTGTGTCTCATGATGCTCGATACGCTCCGACGCCGATTCCCCTCGCGAGGGCACCTCTGCCATCCGTCGACGCAGCAACGCAACCCGCTCGGGCAGGGACAGGCCACCCAGCGCATCCGGCGAAGCGGAAGCATCCGATACAGACATGTCACTCCCCTTGCACACTGAAACCAGCACATGAATTTCGCGAGCTCGAACACACGGGAAGTGGAGCATTCGAACACACTTTCGATTCTCGTTCCAAGTAAAGCCGGTCGGGTGCCAGCTCGTCAAGGCGACAGCGTTTGCGCTGGTAGAAACCATGACGAGGCTCCTGCGGGCAGTGATGCTCACCGTCCACTAACCTGTGGTCGTGACCGAGCAGCAACGCACCGCACGGGTTGTGGGACCCGACTACCTTCTCGCCGGCAGGTACCGCCTCGCCTACAAGCTCGGCGGTGGCGGAATGGGCGCGGTCTGGCTCGCGCAGGACACACTTCTCGCCCGCAAGGTCGCCGTCAAACAGGTCACCTCGACGGCGCACCTGAGCGACGAAGCGGCTCGCGAGGTACGCAACCGCGCCATGCGCGAGGGCCGCATCGCCGCCCGCTTGTCGAGCCCCCACGCCATCGCCATGTACGACGTCGCGATCGAAGACGGTGAACCATGGCTGGTCATGGAGTACATGCCCTCACGCAGCCTCGCGCAGGCACTCAACACCACGGACTTTCTACCGCCGTACGAGGTGGCACAGGTCGGAGCGCAGGTGGCCGACGCACTCATCGAGGCGCACGAGGCGGGAATCGTCCATCGCGACATCAAGCCCGGCAACATTCTGATCGCCGATCGCGGACGCACCCTGGGCATCGTCAAGATCAGCGACTTCGGCATCTCGCGCGCGAGAGGCGATGTCGAGGAATCGGATTCGAGCGTCATCACCGGTACGCCGGCCTACTTCGCCCCCGAGGTCGCACGCGGGCAGGATCCCACCGAGGCGAGCGATGTGTTCTCCCTCGGCGCGACGCTCTACACAGCCATCGAAGGCAAGCCGCCGTTCGACATCGACCAGGATTCCATCGCACTGCTCCACCGAGTTGCCCGAGGCCAGATCATCGCCCCCACCAGGTCCGGTGATCTGACCCAGGCATTGCTGCACATGCTCGAACCCGATCCGTCGCGCCGACCGTCGATGACGCAGGCACGCGACGAGATGATCCTCGGCGCAATCAACAGCCGAGGGAGCATCGCGCAATTACGAGGTGTACCCCTCACCTCGTCCAAAGGCACAGTGCCCACCTGGGCTCATCGGTCCACACCCGTCGCCGAAACCCGCCGCCCCTCGCGAGAATTCGGCAAGACCATCGCCGGACTCCCCGCCGTACGTTCCGGTGGCAACCTGGACGGACACGAGCCGAAGCCGTACGCGCCGCCGCCATTCGACCCCCCGAGGAAGAAGAATCCGCTCGATGTGGTCCTGGACCGCATCGACGACGCCGTCGGCGACAAGGTCGACGTCTCACCCGCGGTGATCCTGGCCGGAATCGTCGCGGTGATCGTTCTACTGTCGATCCTCGCAATCGCCCTGTAGGCGCTTCGCACATGTGAGCGGAAATACGTGTCCCACTATGTATTTCCACTCACATGCGCGTCAGCGCCCTCAATCGATGCGCCGATTGTGCGCCCACCTCGTGAGCGCATTCCTGTTCGACTGCTGCGTCTTTCGGAGAACGTTGGACGCGTGGGTTTCGACGGTCTTGACCGAGATGAACAGGTCTTCGGCGATCTCTCGGTAGGTGTAGCCACGCGCGAGGAGCCGAAGCACCTCGAGCTCGCGTGGCGTCAACGAATCCAGTTCGGGATCGAGGGGAGGCTCCGGCGCCGCCGACTTTCCGGTGAACGAGTCGAGCACGAACCCGGCGAGGCGAGGGGAGAACACCGCGTCTCCCCCGGCGACGCGTCGCACACCGTCGGCGAGTTCGGCCCCGGAGATGGTCTTGGTGACATAGCCGCGCGCACCTGCACGGATGACAGCGATGACGTCCTCGGCCGCGTCGGATACCGACAGCGCCAGGCAGACCGGACCGGCCGATATTCGCCCGAGGACGGCGACGCCCCCGCCATCAGGCATGTGGACATCGAGCAGGACGACGTCGGGCTTGGTGGTCTCGATGCCCGCCACCGCGTCAGCGACGCCACCTGCCTCACCGACCACTTCGAGATCGGGTTCACGCCCCAGTTCGGCGCGCACCCCGGAACGGAACACTGCATGGTCGTCGACGAGAAAGACACGAAGAGTGTCGGTCACCTGGGCTGCTCCTGCGGTATCGGCTGCTGCGGTATCGGTTGTTCGGTATCGACGTGTTCCGCTGGCTGAGGCTCCTCTGGTGTGCGGTTGCGGGGCATCAGAATTCGGACTTCCGTTCCCTTGCCCACCTGGGAGCGTACAGATACCTCGCCACCGCGCCTCTCGATTCTTGCGCGGATCGATTTGGCGAGGCCCTGCCGATCCACCGGCACGAGGTCCTCGTCGAATCCGACGCCTCGGTCGCGAACGAACACCGTCACCTTGTCCGGTTCTGTCTCGGCGAACAAATCGATGTTGGTCTCCCCCGAATGCTTGGCTGCATTGACCAATGCTTCACGCGTGGCGCCGAGCAAGGCGGTGAAATGCTCACGCGGCAGACCGGATTCCGAGTCGATTGCCGAAAGCTGCACGTCTCCGACCGTGATCGGCCGAACCGTCACACCGTGCTGGTCCTCGACCTCGCCGGAGATGGTCTTGAGCGCCTCGGACAGCGACGAGTGGTCCGGGTCGCCGCCCTCGAACAACCACTTTCGCAGCTCGCGCTCCTGACCACGCGCCAGCCGCATCACCTCCTGCGGCTGATCGGACTGCTTCTGAATCAACGCCAGCGTCTGCAACACCGAATCGTGCAGGTGAGAGGCGATCTCCTCTCGTTCGTCGTTGCGAATACGGGCCGAGCGCTCCGTATTCAACGTGCGCCACATCCGCAACCACACCGGAACGGTGAGCAACGCGGCACCGACAAGGGTGACGATGACGGCCAACAACGACGATCGGACCGCTGCGATGTCGACACGTGCGAGAACCACGACACCCAGGCCGAGAACGATGAGCGTCGCACCTCCTACCACCCGGGCCCAGCTGAGCACGGTCGGCTTCTTCGGCATGCCCAGAACCGAACGTGGGCCGTCGGAATCGAATTCGCGCCATACCAGCGCCGCACCGATCACGACCACCACGATCGGAACCAGAACCGATGCTGCGGTGCCGTCCAGCAACCATGCCAATCCGGCGGCGAGTCCGAGACCGAGCGCCGAGAGTCCGAGCGCCCGCTGGCGTTCCGCGTCGCTCGGGCGGTCCACATCGGTGCCCGCGGGTGTGAACACCCACAGCAGCCCATAGGCGAAGATGCCGGCACCGGCCATGACGGCGAGCAACGCGAACGCCACCCGGACCTTGAACACGTCGACGCCCAAATGATCCGACAGGCCGCCGGCCACCCCACCCACGATGCGACCGCCACCCCGCCGGTAGAACTTCACCGGATCGGGGCCCGCGGACGTGGGCAGTAGCTCGACATGGTTCACGTCTCCGATCCTGGCACGAATCGGAGGTCTGCCGCATCAGGGTCTCCCCTGATGTTCCACTGCCCACATGTTCCACTGCCCACCGACTCGAACCGAGGACGAGACTCGGTCAGGAGAAGATCAGGGCGATCCCTGATGCAATTGCTGCCGAGACGGACCACGATGGTTCTATGAGCAACGCAACCGTCTCCGACCAGCTACAACATATGTGGCGAACTCGTCCGTACCGGTTGCCGCAGCGAGGCCACATTGCGGGAGTCGCCGCAGGCATCGGGTACCGCTACGGCATCGACCCCGTTCTCGTTCGTGTCGCCCTGGTCGTCGGAACCATCTTCGGCGGCGCCGGGATCGTCCTCTACCTCGCGGCCTGGCTTCTCTTCAGCAAAGCAGGCGACACCGCCTCGCCCGCGGAATCTCTCATCGGCAAAGGCGGCAGCTCGGACTCCACGACCAAGGTCGTGGTTCTGATCGTCGCTCTGGTCATCGTGGTCTCGACGATCGGACCGGTCGGAGTCGGCATGGGCGGTTCCGGATTGATCAGCATGGTGGCTCTGTTGGCTGGGTGGTGGTTGTTGTATCAACGCCGGCCCGAACCTCCCGAGTTTCTTCCGGACGGCGCCCAGGCCTATCTCCAGCAGGGCTTTCCGATTTCGTTCAACTCCCCGTACGGCCCGAACGTGGGCGTGCCGAACAGCCCCTGGGCAGGTGCCAACTACCGGCCACCGAACTATGACGCCACTCGCCCCCCGTACACCCCGTATACGACGCTTCCCAGCAATTACGTCCCGAACCCGAGTCCGGCCGCGCCGCCGGAGGAGTCCACATCGGTGAATCTGACGAAGGACACCGGCGAGTCGGCGATCCCAGATCAGCCGACACCCCCGTCCTGGGATCCGCTCGGGGTCGCACCATTCGCCTGGGACCTACCGGAACCGGCGTCGGCGCAGGTACCCGAGGCGGCGGAGAAGAAGCACCGATCACGGTGGACGACGAGTTTCATCGGACTGGCACTGGTGGCCGCGGCCGTGACGGCGGGTATCGCGTACGCCTCGGATTCGACGTGGCTGACGCCCGCGCGTATCGGCGCGGTAGCTCTCGCCGTCGTCGCAGTCGGACTCATCCTCGGTGCGTTCCTACGCAGGGGGTACGGGTTGCTCGTGGTAACCGGGCCCCTGCTGGCGTTCGTGGTCCTCGCCTCGATCGTGGGGCCGATTTCGATCGACGGCGCCAACTCGGGTGAGCAGCGAGTGGCGCCCACCACGTTGGCCGAACTGCAGCCGAGCTACGCCGTGCAGGTGGGTGATCTGCAGCTCGACCTCTCCGGACTCGAGCTCACCGAGGACGCCACGGTCGAGATCACCGTCGCTGCGGGCAACGCCACCGTGATCGTCCCGTGGTCGATGAACGTGCTGACCGAGTGCACAGCCGTCTTCGGCTCGACCTCGTGCGAGCCCGAAAGTGTTCGCCAGCGCGGCAACTCAGCCGAGAACACGCACGTCCTGATGATCGACGGAAACGTACAATTCGGAAACCTGGAGGTCATCCGTGAATGAGACATGGCAATACGGCGACAGCGACGAGGACACCCCCGAACAGAACAAGGCCCGCTCCCGCCCGTCCGCACTGCTCTTCCTCGTCGGCCTCGCTGCGATGATCGTCAGCGTGAGCGCGCTGATCGGGCCACCGGCCATCGAAGCGCTCGGCAACGTCGAGTTCCGCTGGGTGTTCGTCATAGCGGCGATCGTCATCGGACTGACTCTGCTGGTGGCTCCGAGCCGCAAGAAAAACTAGCTACTCACTCCCACTCGATCGTGCCCGGTGGCTTGCTCGTCACATCGAGAACGACTCGGTTGACCTCCGACACCTCGTTGGTCACCCGAGTCGAAATCGTTTCCAGCACGTCGTAGGGCAGACGGGTCCAGTCGGCCGTCATCGCATCCTCGCTCGACACGGGACGCAACACGATCGGGTGACCGTAGGTACGACCGTCGCCCTGCACACCGACGCTGCGCACGTCGGCGAGCAGTACCACCGGGCACTGCCAGATCTGCTCGTCGAGCCCGGCGGCCGTCAGTTCCTCGCGCACGATCGAATCGGCCTGACGCAGCGTAGCCAGCCGGTCTCGGGTGATCTCACCGACGATTCGGATCGCGAGGCCGGGTCCGGGGAACGGCTGGCGACCGACGATGTCCTCGGGCAGACCCAGTTCACGACCGACGGCACGAACCTCGTCCTTGAACAGCGTCCGCAGCGGCTCCACCAGCGCGAACTGGAGGTCGTCCGGCAGACCACCGACGTTGTGATGGCTCTTGATGTTCGCAGTACCCGAACCTCCACCGGATTCGACGACATCGGGGTAGAGGGTGCCCTGCACGAGGAACTCCACCTCGGCTCCGTGCGAGGCGTTCTCGCCCAGCACCTCGGCGACAGCGCCTTCGAAGCTGCGAATGAACTCGCGGCCGATGATCTTGCGCTTCTCCTCGGGGTCCGAGACTCCGTCGAGTGCCCCGAGGAAGGTGTCGACGGCGTCCACGGTGACGAGCTTGGCGCCGGTCGCAGCGACGAAGTCCTGCTGAACCTGCTCACGTTCACCCTCGCGCAGCAGACCGTGGTCCACGAACACACAGGTCAAACGGTCGCCGATGGCGCGTTGAACGAGAGCGGCGGCCACTGCCGAGTCGACGCCGCCCGACAGTCCGCAGATCGCCTGCCCGTCGGGGCCGACCTGCTCCTGAATCTGCTCGACGAGAGCGTCGGCGATGTTCGCGGCCGTCCACTCGGCCTTGATGCCCGCCGTCTCGTGCAGGAAGCGGCTCAGAACCTGCTGCCCGTGCGGCGAGTGCATCACCTCGGGGTGGTACTGCACGCCCGCGAGGCGGCGCTCGGTGTTCTCGAACGCTGCCACGGGTGCGCCCGCGCTCGTCGCCGTGACGGTGAACCCGTCCGGTGCCGCTGTGACGGCGTCGCCGTGCGACATCCACACCGGCTGTGTGGCAGGCAGACCTTTGTGCAGCACACCGCCGTCGACGCTCAACTGCGTCCGGCCGTACTCGCGTGTTCCGGTGTGCGAGACCGTTCCGCCGAGCGCCTGGGCCATTGCCTGGAACCCGTAGCAGATGCCGAAGACCGGGATGTCGAGGTCGAACACCTTGCTGTCGAGAGCGGGAGCGCCCTCGGCGTACACACTGGACGGTCCGCCCGAGAGCACCAACGCGACCGGGTTCTTCTCGGCGATCTCCTCGACCGTAGCGGTGTGCGAGATGACTTCGGAGAACACGTTCGCCTCGCGAATACGCCTTGCGATGAGCTGTGCGTACTGAGCACCGAAGTCGACGACGAGTACGGGCCTGGGCAGTGCAGTTTCGGGCTGCTGCGATGCGGTCACCGGGTCAGTCTAGTGGGGGTCACCGCCCGCGAATTACGCAGCACCCGAGGTGGCAGGCTTAGGTTTGTGATCCGGTTTGTGGTCCGGAGTACGGATCTCGACGATGGGCAAGCGCAGAGCCGCCGGAGCGGATGCGGGCACCGCGGGGCTGTTCGGAGCGATCGGATCCACCCGCTCGTAGGGCAAGCCCTGTCGCGGCCGAAGATCCTGCTCGCCCTTGTTCGGCCAGAGTGCTGCGGCGCGTTCGGCCTGGGCGCTGATGGTCAGCGAAGGATTGACGCCCAGGTTGGCCGACACAGCGGCACCGTCGACGACGAACATCGTCGGGTAGCCGTGAACACGCTGGTAGGGGTCGATGACACCGTGTTCGGGATCGGACGCGATGGCGCATCCACCCAGGAAGTGCGCCGTCAGCGGGATGTTGAACAGCTCACCCCACGTGCCACCTGCGACGCCGCCGATCTTCTTCGCGATCCGCCGAGTTGCATCGTTCCCCTCGGGAATCCAGGTCGGGTTCGGTTCACCGTGCCCCTGCTTGCTCGAGACCTTGCGACCGAAGATTCCGCGCTTGGTGAACGTGGTGATGGAGTTGTCGAGGTTCTGCATGACGAGCGCAATGATGGTGCGCTCGCTCCAGTTCTTGACGTTGACCACGCGAACGAAGTCGGCCGGGTTCCGCAGGAGTGCGATCAAGAACTTGAGCCAGCGCGGAATGCGGCCTCCGCCATCGGTCATCAACGTCTGCAGCAGTCCCATCGCGTTCGAGCCCTTGCCGTAGCGAACCGGCTCGATGTGCGTGTTCGAGGACGGGTGGAACGAGGAGGTGATGGCGACACCCTTGGTCAGATCCACGTTCGGATCGACTTTCAGCTTCGCCGCGCCGACGATGGACTCGGAGTTGGTCCGGGTGAGCTCGCCGAGCTTGTCGGACAGCTTCGGCAGCTTGCCCTCGTCCTTCATCTTGTGGAGCAAGTTCTGCGTGCCCCACGTGCCGGCTGCCAGCACGACGTGCGCGGCGGTAAAGGTCTTCGGGCCCTTACGAACCCACGCGCCCGTTCGCTCGGTCGTCACATCCCAGGTGCCGTCGGACAGGGCGCGCAGGCCGGTTACCGTCGTCATGGGGATGATCTCCGCGCCGGCTCGTTCGGCCAGGGCGAGGTAGTTCTTGAGCAGTGTGTTCTTGGCGCCGTGTCGGCAGCCGGTCATGCACTCGCCGCATTCGATGCAGCCTGTCCGCTCGGGTCCTGCGCCGCCGAAGTACGGGTCGTCGACCTTCTTGCCGGGCTCGTCGCCGAAGAACACACCGACCGGGGTTTGGATGAAGGTGTCAGCGACGCCCATGTCCTCGGCAACGGACTTCATGACCTCGTCGGCGGGTGTCATGTGCGGGTTGCGAACGACTCCGAGCATGCGAGTCGCCTGGTCGTAGAACGGTGCGAGTTCACTGCTCCAGTCGGTGATGTGGGCCCACTGCTTGTCCTTGAAGAACGGCTCCGGCGGCTGGTACAGCGTGTTCGCGTAGTTCAGCGAGCCACCACCGACGCCCGCGCCCGCGAGAATCAGGCAGTCGCGCAACAGGTGGACGCGCTGAATGCCGTAGCAACCGAGCTTCGGCGCCCACAGGAAGCGTTTGAGATCCCAGCTGGTCTTGGCGAAATCCTCGTCCTCGTACCGACGTCCGGCTTCGAGAATGCCGACCCGGTAACCCTTCTCGACGAGGCGCAGTGCGGTGACGCTGCCGCCGAACCCGGATCCGACGATCAATACGTCGTAATCCGTCTTGCGAGCCTGTGAACTCCGAGCTTGTGCACTCATGGTGACCTCCGCCGTACGTGATGCAGCTAGCCGTTGCTCATCGACACCCACATACGATGTGATGGCGACCACATCGTATGTGACATACGCGCTGAGGTGACAACGGGCTTGTGACAGTTGACACATGCCACTGTAGCTGTAACTCGAAGTGTCACCAAGCTGGCACCATGGCGCTACGCCCGAACGTTCAAGCCCACCTTCTGGAACTCCTTCAGATCCGAGTAGCCGGATTTCGCCATGGAACGACGCAAACCTCCCACAAGGTTGATGGACCCGTAGGGCTCACTCGACGGACCGTGCAGCACCTCGTCCAAGGACGGGCGCTCACCCGCAGCGACGGGTAGCAGAGCGCCGCGCGGCATCGAGGGGTGGGCAGCGGCCGACGGCCAGTACCAGCCTCCACCCGGCGCTTCCGCGGCAGCAGCGAGCGGCGCGCCGAGAACGGCAGCGTCGGCGCCACAGGCAATGGCCTTCGCAAGAGCACCCGAGGTGGTGATGTCACCGTCGGCGATGACGTGGACGTAGCGTCCACCCGTCTCGTCCATGTAATCGCGTCGTGCAGCAGCAGCATCGGCGATGGCGGTGGCCATGGGAACGCCGATGCCCAGCACCTCGCCCGACGTCGTGCCGCCCTCGACCGAGCCGTACCCGACGATGACACCGGCGGCACCGGTACGCATCAGGTGCAGCGCAGTGCGGTGATCGCTCACGCCGCCGGCGATGACGGGCACGTCGAGGTCCGAGATGAATGTCTTGAGGTTGAGCGGCTCCCTGTCGCTGTGTGCAACGTGCTCGGCCGAAATGATGGTGCCCTGAATGACCAGCAGATCGACACCGGCCGCCACCAGTGCAGGGGTCAACCACTTGGCGCTCTGCGGGCTCACCCGCACCGCGACCGTCACTCCCGACGCACGAACCCGAGCGACCGCGGCGGCCAGCAGATCCGGCTGCAGCGGAGCGGCATGCAACTTCTGCAGAAAGGCCACGGGCGCATCGACATCGAAGTCGTTCTCCGCGATGGCGACCAGCTCGTCGATCTTCGCCTGAACATCGGTGTGGCGCGCCCACAGTCCTTCACCGTTGACGACGCCGAGGCCCCCCTGCTTGCCCAACGCGATGGCGAACTCCGGCGAGACCAGCGCGTCCGTGGGATGAGCAAGTACCGGTATGTCGAAGCGATAGGCGTCGAGCTGCCAGGCCGTCGACACCTCCTTCGACGACCGCGTACGGCGCGAAGGCACGATATCGATATCGTCGAGCTGGTAGGTACGCCGGGCTTCTCTGCCCATGCCGATTTCAACGAGGTCGCGCACGCGCGCACCTTTCCTTGGAGTTCAATGAAATTCGCTTGTGATGCCGAGGCGATCAGCGGGTCGCGTAGTTCGGCGCTTCCGCTGTCATCGTGACGTCGTGTGGGTGGCTTTCCTTCAGACCCGCGGCAGTGATCTGCACGAATTGGGCGTTCTGCAGATCCTCGATCGAATTGGATCCGGTGTAGCCCATCGCCGCGCGCAAGCCGCCGGTCAACTGATGAATGACCTGATTCAGTGGGCCGCGGTAAGGAACGCGGCCCTCGATGCCCTCAGGTACCAATTTGTCCTCGGCGAGCACATCATCCTGGAAGTAGCGGTCTTTGGAGAACGACTTCACCGCACCACGTCCCTGCATGGCACCCAGTGAACCCATGCCGCGGTAGCTCTTGAACTGCTTGCCATTGACCAGAATCAGTTCGCCCGGCGACTCCGCCGTACCGGCGAGCAACGAACCGAGCATTGCCGTCGACGCGCCGGCCGCCAGTGCTTTGGCGATATCACCCGAGAACTGGAGTCCGCCGTCCGCGATCACTGGAACGCCGTGCTGCTTGCACGCCGTGACCGCTTCGAGGATTGCGGTGATCTGCGGCGCACCCACGCCTGCGACGACGCGTGTGGTGCAGATCGAGCCCGGACCGACACCTACCTTGACCCCGTCGGCGCCGGCTTCGACGAGCGCCAGCGCACCCGCTCGGGTCGCTACGTTGCCGCCGACGATCTGAACACGTTCGCCCACCTCGGCCTTGAGCTTGCTGACCATCTCGAGGACCTGAGCGTTGTGCCCGTGCGCAGTGTCGACGACGAGGACGTCGACGCCCGCATCGGCCAGCGCCATGGACCGCGACCACGCGTCCTGCCCGACGCCAACTGCGGCGCCGACCAGCAGCCGTCCGTCGCGGTCCTTCGTCGCGTACGGATGCTGCTCGGTCTTGACGAAATCCTTGACTGTGATCAGTCCGGTGAGCGCTCCCTGCCCGTCGACGATGGGGAGCTTCTCGATCTTGTGGCGTCGCAGCAGTCCGAGCGCGGCCTCGGCCGTGACACCTTCGCGTGCGGTGATGAGCGGAGCCTTGGTCATCACATCGGCGACGCGACGGTTCTGGTCCACCTCGAAGCGCATGTCGCGGTTGGTGATGATCCCGACGAGCGCGCCGGTCTCGTCCGTGACGGGCAGCCCGGAGATCCGGAATCGTGCGCACATCGCGTCGACCTCGGCGAGGGTGTCCGTCGGCTTGCAGGTGACCGGGTCGGTGACCATTCCGGCCTCGGACCGCTTGACCGTCTCCACCTGTGCGGCCTGGTCTTGCCAGGAGAGGTTGCGGTGCAGGACCCCCATGCCGCCGGCTCGCGCCATGGCGATGGCCATCCGCGCCTCGGTGACCGTGTCCATCGCCGAACTGACGAGCGGAACCCTCAGCCTGATCTCACGGGTGAGCTGACTGGACGTGTCCACCGCACTGGGGATCAAGTCCGACGCAGCAGGCAGTAGAAGGACATCGTCGAAGGTCAGACCGAGCATGGCGACCTTGTTGGGGTCGTCACCGCCGGTACGGACGTGGGCTCCGGAACTACTCATGTGGATCTGGCCCTCCCTAGAGCCTGGATGCTCCTCGTTGCACGCAAGAGACGATGCGTGGACGAGAGGCGTGTCGAGAACGGATGGAGAACTTTCGGCGAGTACGCGCGCTCACTCGCGCGGCGCCTGCCTATGGTATCGGCTCCGCCCAACCAGCGTGAACGCGCATCGGAGGGGGCGCCCGACCCGTGCACGAGCCGCGGTCGAGGCCGACTGCACAACCACGATCGCGCATTGATCTCGGTGTGCCGATAGTCGAACGGCTGGCGCAGACCCACCAATCCTGCGTACCGTGGAGGCGTGCGCGATCAATTGCCTCCAGGTCTACCGCCGGATCCCTTCGCCGGTGACCCCGCCGACCCCTCGGCCGCCCTCGACGCGATCGAACCCGGCCAGCCACTCGATCCTCAGGAGCGGCTCGCCGTAGAGGAAGATTTGGCGGACCTTGCCGTGTACGAGGCTCTCCTCGGACACCGAGGCATCCGCGGTCTCGTCGTGTGCTGCGAGGACTGCCAGCAGGATCACTACCACGACTGGGACATGCTCCGAGCCAATCTTCTCCAGCTGCTCGTCGACGGCACCGTGCGTCCTCACGAGCCCGCATACGATCCGGTGCCGGACGCGTATGTCACGTGGGACTACTGCCGTGGCTACGCAGACGCATCGATGAACGATGCGTTGCACGGCGACGGTTACGACAACTGACGCAGGCTGCTTCGGCGCCCCTGAGTACGGACCAACATGCAAAGGTGCCCTCCACGAAATCGTGGAGGGCACCTTTGCATGTGACTCGGCTGAATCCTGCTCAGCCGCCGTTGTCGGCCGTGTCGACACGCGGTTGCTGTGATGTCCCGCCCGAAGTCGAGCCACTTGCAGTTGCCGTCGGGCTCGGCTCGCGCAAGATGGTCGGATTCGGAACGGTGGTGGTAACCGGCGGTTCCGAGGGTGCGGGCGATACCGGCGCACTCGATACCGGCGGAAGCGCGGGCTCGGTTGTGATCGGCGGCAGCGGCTGCTGCGGAACCGACGTCACAGGAACACCGGGGATCGCTTCCGGTGCCACGGTGCCAACCGGGGGTGCAGGCAGAATGGGGGCCTGGAGAATCGGCGGAATCGTCGGGATCGTTGGCACGAACGTCTGCACTTGATCGAGCAATCGTTGCATCCAGATCTCGAGATCGGAGCGCTGAGCGGGGTTGATGACCGACCCGGTACTCGCAGCCGCCCCGTCGAGGAGAGCCCGAGCTCCGTCGACATCGCCGGATGCGATCAGTTCTTCGGCCTGTTCCAGCTTCGACGTCGTCTCCATTTGAGCGACGGTGGAATCGGCCTGCTCCGAGAACACGACAGACTTCACACTCCACAGCGGATCTCCGGGCGCGGAATCGTACGAGAAGGCAACCAAGCCGCCCACGACGACGGCAATCGCCGCCGCGGCACCCGCCACTGGCCTGAGCAGACTCGATCGCCTACCGACCGATGCCCTTCGGGACAAACCGGCGGCGGCGATCTCGTGATCGACCGCTGCGGCCACCTCATCCAGGTCAGGACCCGACGGAAGTGCTGGAGCGATGATCTCGGCTCGCCAGTTCGTCAGCAGCAATGCGAGCTGGTATTCGTCGGCGTTGTCCGTGGCGACCGGGCCGTCACCGCGGATCGCCTCGATGAACTCGTCGTCTCGTCGCACTGCAGCAATGTCTACTGGACCGGTTTCTGTCGACAGATCGCCGACAGTCCCGTCAGAGGCATGCTTCGGCGCCGAATGATCGTGGCGACCAATACGGGGAATGCCATCACGGCCGTTGTTCCTAGCCATACATTTCACCCGCTTTCACAACTTCGTTCTTCAACTTCGCGAGGGCTCGATGTTGAGCCACGCGTACCGCGCCTGCCGTACTGCCCACTGCTGCCGCCGTTTCCTCGGCCGACAGACCGACGACCAGACGGAGTACCAAAATTTCTCGGTGCTTCGCCGGAAGCGTTCCCAGCAGTTCGGTCATCTGTCTGCTGGACTCGGATTCGAGCGCACGCTGCTCGGGTCCGTGTTCGGTGGATACGACATCCGGTACTTCGGCGGCCGGGTCCGATTTGTTACGCGAGGCGCTTCGATGCGCGTCGGCAACTTTGTGAGCCGCTATTCCGTACACGAAGGCCATGAACGGTCGGCCCTGATCCTGGTAACGCGGCAAGGCGGTCATGACGGCCAAGCAGACCTCCTGAGCCACGTCGTCCGCCGAGAGCTGACCGCGCTCAGCAGACCCCACTCGCGCGCGGCAGTACCGCACGACGAGTGGACGGATGATTTCCAGCACTCGGGAAAGTGCGGCTCGTTCGCCCTGCGCTGCGGCAACGACGAAGGAGTCCAACTCCTCACCCGTGTTGTTCATCGCTCAAGATTTCCCAGCGTTACAGTGACGCCGCCGGAGTTCGACGACGTTTCCACCAGTAGGTGGAACCTAGTAAGAATAGCTACCTCACACCCTCCGATTCGAACCGCTCGGTACGCGGATTCACGCACCAGCAAGGACCGCTCCACGGTGGCGCAGAATCACCGCGCATTCGTCGGCAATGGGCAGTGCTGTCGTGACCTCACCGAGACCGTTCAGCAACATCGCTGCCGCCCAGCGCAATGGGACCAACCCGTGCTCGGCGCAGACGTCTACCACGCTGTATGCGATCGTGCGACTATCCCCGACTTCTCCCGTCGTGCAGTACGCCGCCGCCGTGATCAGCTCCGTCTTCACCCGGTGGCGCAACGAAATGGTATCGGTCGAACGCTCACGTGCATCCAGGGCGTGTCGAAGTGCAGTCCGACCGTCACCCGAGACCATCGCGAGTTCCGCGCGTACCCACTGCATCCTCAGCTGCTGGCGCCACATCCGCTCGGGGGGCCAACCCAAATCCAGAAGATGTCCACAACGGGTGAGCAAGGCATCCGAGGTGGCAAGACGTCCGACGCCCAGCATGTCTGCGGCCAGTCCGGTCAACGCGTCGCACTGCGCCTCGACGATGTCCGCCGAGTCCGACCCCGATGCCGAGTCCGAGTCTGCTGTCAGGCCTACCAGCGCGAGGGCGGCTCCATCGTGCGCGGCGGCAGCGGCGTGACCTCCGGTCTGCCTCGACCAGGAAGCCCTCGTCGAGGCCATCAGCGATCTCAACGCTACCGGCACACCTGCTTCGGCCTCGAGCGCGTCGAGTTCGGCGGCGGCGGCGTTGTATCTACCCTGGCCGCCCAGCGCCACTGCGCGGTGCCACTTCGCGGTCGGATCGGTGGCCGAGGATAACGGCCACCGGCCCGGATCGGGTCCCCAAGCGGTCGGCACGTTCACGAGTCGAACAGTACGTAAGAAGATCCCCAGCCGTTGGGGTTGCGGATCTCATTTCGACTGCGTGTTTCGGTACTTTCCCCGGACTCGACGGTGATAAATGAACGCTTCGGCCCTTTGTTTCACGGAATTAACAATTCGTTCGGTAACCACGATGTGAGCTGAATCTGTCCATTTCGTATCCAACAGGTTAATGCCTTCTCGGCAGAACTGTTGCGGTCGATAGGCACCCGGTTGCGATTTCGAGCCGGGCGCACCCGTCCGAGGACTCGGACCGGTGGCGCGGGACCCGAATTCCTACCCTGGCCGCGCCGTGTACCGGCTCCGCCGTCAATCCGCGCAATGACTCCTTGACAGCTCTGCGAGCAGGCGATTCACGGCGGTAGCCGGTTCGACGTGAGCGCCACCTCAACCGCTTGTCAGCACCTGACAACCGCCGAGGTCGACACTGCGATGCTCATCGCATCGCCAAGGCAGTGTCTCCGGGAATCCGCAAGCGCTCAGACGTCACGCACGAAAAGGGGTACAAGTAAATGTCGCGGGAGTTAATTTCTCGGTTTTCACCTATGCAAAACGCCACGGTGGAGGGCTATTGACGCCATTTCACAGCCGCACATAACGTTGTTTCAGTTCCTACGGACCGGCGTCACACGACGGTTTTGCAGAACGAGTAGACCACACCATCGTCTTCACCGCAGAGGACACAAAGCCCCATCCCGGGCGTCGATCAGACGCGTCGCCGCAACATCGCCACAACCGAAGCCGGCGAGCACACACCCCTAGGAGCTCTCATGCCACAACCGAACCACCTCCCTGGGCCCAACGCAGATATCTGGGACTGGCAGATGCACGGACTCTGCCGCGGGGTCGACTCGTCGATGTTCTTCCATCCGGACGGCGAACGCGGCCGAGCACGCGCCCAGCGCGAGATGCGCGCCAAAGAGATGTGCCGAAGCTGCCCAGTGCTCGCCCAGTGCCGGTCGCACGCGCTCAGCGTCTCCGAGCCCTACGGAATCTGGGGCGGAATGTCGGAGACCGAACGAGAAATGCACGCACGGCACAACCGTCGCCGCATCGCCGTCTGACGGGGCACACGCAAGAGAACATCAAACGAACGAGGACCCCGTCCGATTGCTCGGGCGGGGTCCTCGTTCGTTCTCGGCAGTTCAGGTCAGTGGTTGTGACCGTGCCCGCCCGCCGACTCTTCTTCTTCGACAGGCTTTTCGACGATGGCGCTCTCGGTCGTCAGGATCATGCGCGCGACGGACGCTGCATTGACCACTGCCGAACGAGTGACCTTCACCGGATCGACGACACCATCAGCGAGCAGGTCGCCATAGGTGAGGGTCGCGGCGTTGAAACCGTGTCCCTTGGCCAGCTCGGCGACCTTGTTCACCACGACTGATCCGTCCATACCGGCGTTCGTGGCGATCCAGAACAGCGGAGCGTTGAGCGCGTTGCGCACGACTGCGACACCAGTCGCCTCGTCACCGGTGAGACCCAGATCGTCGGCGAGAGACAGCGCGGCCTGCGTCAGAGCAGAACCACCGCCGGGCACGATGCCCTCTTCGACCGCTGCCTTCGCCGCGTTGACGGCGTCGTCGACACGGAACTTGCGTTCCTTGAGTTCGGTCTCGGTTGCGGCGCCGACCTTGATGACCGCGACGCCGCCGGACAGCTTCGCCAGACGCTCTTCGAGCTTCTCGCGGTCCCATTCGGAGTCGGTGTTCTCGATTTCGCGACGCAGCTGCGCAACGCGAGCGTCGATATCGACCTGGGTGCCCGCCCCGTCGACGATGGTGGTGTCGTCCTTGGTCACCACGACGCGACGAGCCTGGCCGAGGAGCTCCAGACCGGCTTCCTTCAGGCTCAGACCCACATCGGAGGTGATGACCTGGCCGGCAGTGACGACTGCGAGGTCATCGAGGAACGCCTTGCGACGGTCACCGAAGAACGGAGCCTTGACGGCCGCTGCCTTGATCGTCTTGCGGATCGAGTTCACGACGAGGGTGGACAGAACTTCGCCCTCGGTGTCCTCGGCGATGATCAGCAGCGGCTTGCCACTCTCGGCGACCTTCTCCAGAAGCGGAAGGAAATCCGGAAGCGAGGTGATCTTCTCGCGGTGCAGGAGGATGTATGCGTCCTCGAGCACGGCCTGCTGGGAGTCGAGATCGGTCACGAAGTAGGGCGAGAGGTAGCCCTTGTCGAACCGAACACCCTCGGTGACGGTGAGCTCGGTGCTCAGAGTCGACGATTCCTCGACCGTGACGACGCCGTCGGCACCGACACGAGTGAGAGCTTCACCGACGAGTTCACCGATCTCAGGGTCACGGGAGGAAACGGTAGCGACCTGCGCGATGGCTTCCTTGCCCTCGACGGGAGTCGCTGCAGCCAGAAGTGCCTCGGCGACCTTGTCGGCAGCCTTGGCGATGCCGGAGCCCAGCGCGATGGGGTTTGCACCCGCCGCGATGTTCTTGAGTCCACCGCGAACCAACGCCTGCGCGAGCACGGTTGCCGTCGTGGTGCCGTCACCGGCCACATCGTTGGTCTTGGTCGCGACGCTCTTGACCAACTGCGCGCCGAGGTTCTCGAACGGGTCTTCCAGGTCGATCTCGCGTGCAATGGACACACCGTCGTTGGTGACAGTGGGACCACCGAAGGCCTTGGCGAGCACGACATGCCTGCCGCGTGGCCCGAGCGTGACCTTGACGGCGTCGGCGAGCTTGTCGACGCCACGCTCGAGAGCGCGACGCGCGTTCTCATTGAAAATGATTTCTTTGGACATCTTCTGGGGCTACTCCTTCGAGTGCGGAAAGTCGATCGAAACGCAGTCCGCCCCGGGACCGAGTGTGTCGGGCTCCGGGGCGGAATGCGTGAGGCTTACTTACCGATTACGGCCAGCACGTCGCGTGCCGACAGAATCAGGTACTCCTCGCCGGCGTACTTGATCTCGGTGCCGCCGTACTTGCTGTAGATGACGGTGTCGCCTTCTTTGACGTCGACCGGGATCCGGTTGCCCTTCTCGGTGACACGACCCTCGCCGACTGCGACGACGGTGCCTTCCTGAGGCTTCTCCTTGGCTGTGTCGGGGATGACCAGACCGGAGGCGGTCGTCGTCTCGGCCTCGTTGGCCTGGACGAGGATCTTGTCCTCGAGCGGCTTGATTTTCACGCTCGCCACGTTGAGCCCTCCATTGTTATGGGGTACGCGTCCGGGGTCGGATCCCCGAACTGCTGTGTTTTGCCGATATTGTTCTACGTTCGCAGCTCTTCGCTCGTTCCCGTCGTCGCGGGTTCCGGGACTTCGCTCAGCGCCAACTAGCACTCTATACACGCGAGTGCCAGCACTCAACCCCAACGTGTGCAAACACTTCAGGTGCGGTCCGACATGGCCGCACGCACCAGCGGGGCCACCTCGGTGCCGAGCAACTCGATCGCATGCAGAACTTTCTCGTGCGGCAAGGTCCCGACGCTGATGTGCAACATGAAGCGCTCGAGTCCGAGTTGCTGCGCGGTCGAGACGATCTTGTCGGCGACGACCGCAGGGTCTCCGATGTAGAGCGCGCCATCCGGGGACCTGGAAGCGTCGAAGGACGACCGTGAAATCGGTCCCCATCCTCGCTCGCGCCCGATGTGGGACATCGCCACCCGATAGGGCGGAAAGAACTCGTCTGCTGCTGCCTGCGTGGCATCGCCGACATACCCGTGGGCATGTACTGCGATCGGGGCGTGAGGTTTGCCGAGCTCGGCCAGGGCCCGACGATGCAGATCCGCGAACGGAGCGAAGCGTGCTGGTTCACCACCGATGATGGCCAAGGCCATCGGCAGGCCGTACGAGGCTCCGCGGACCACCGACTGAGGGTTGCCGCCGACACCCACCCACACCGGCAACGGGTCCTGGAAAGGGCGTGGATACACCACATGGTCGATCAACGAACTGCGGTGCGCACCCGACCACGTCACCGAAGCCGAGTCACGGAGAGCTACGAGCAGATCGAGTTTCTCGGCGAACAGTTCGTCGTAGTCGGCGAGGTCGTACCCGAACAACGGGAACGACTCGGTGAAGGAGCCTCGGCCAGCGATGATCTCGGCGCGCCCGGACGACATCTGATCGAGCGTGGCGAAGTCCTGAAAGACCCGCACAGGGTCGTCGGAACTCAGTACGGTCACTGCGCTGGTAAGTCGTATCGACCGGGTCGAGCCCGCGATCACCCCCAGTACGACGGCCGGTGCGGATGCCGCGAAATCTTCACGGTGATGCTCACCGACGCCGTAGATGTCGAGACCCGCCGCCTCGGCGGCCTGCGCTTCCTCCACCACCTGCCTGAGTCGATCACCGTGCGAGGTGAGATCGCCCGTATGCGGATCCGGATACGTCTCGACGAATGTGGTGACTCCCAGTTCGAACGGTGGATTGCTCATGAAAAAAGCCTAACCGGCACTAGCCTCGAGCTTTCCGCGCTTGCCCGCGGCGCACTGCCGCGACGAGCAATCGTCCGCCCAGTGCGACGAAAAGGACATTGCAGACCATCTGCACCGAGACGATTGCGCGGGCCAGATCGGTCGAGGCGGTGATATCCCCGAAGCCGACCGTCGAGAAGACGGACAGCGTGAAATACAGACTTCCCACCCGCGTGAGCGACTCGGAGAAATCGCCCGAATGACGCTCGGCCAAGAGGTAGTAGCCCGCCGCGAAACCGATGAGGTAGACGGAGATGACGGCACCGAGCGCTTCCCCGGCCTGCAGGGCCGGATAGTCGGCGCGCACCACTCGGTGCACCTGCCATATGCACACCAGTACGACCACAACCAGCGTCGCCACCAGCAAGACTACGGAACCGAGATCGGCAACGTCGTCCATCGGAACAACGAAGTAGCCCGTGGTCAACACAACCGCGGTGGCGATCGGACGGAGCACTGCGCGCCGAATGACCGCGCGCCTGGCAGAATCGTCCAGTTGCTGGTACGAATCCGAGGACGTCATCTTTTCCACCTTCGTAGGAATCGTTTGTGACCGGACCTTCGAATTCTCGAACAGAGCTCCAGCTTTTGCCCCCGTTCGCGCGAGCCGCGTTTCACATTCACCCTTTCGGTTCTGTAACGTTAAGATAACGAGACGTGATATCCGTGAAGGAATACACGTGGTGACTGGCCGAAAGCGCCGGAACCGGCGAACCAGGCTCACCGGCTGCGTTCGTATGCGAACGAGGCGGGAGGTGCACCATGAAGATCGGTATCGGAGTATCCGCCGGCACCGACGTGGTGTGCGCGGTCCTCCTCGTCGAATGCGTCGATGGCACCCACTCGGTCGAGTACCGAACGATTTCCGCCGATGGGGATGTCAACTCCGACATCGGCGAACTCGTGGCCTCGGCCATCGAACTTATGGCCTCCCTCGCACCTTCCGATCCCACGTCGCCGGAAGCAACCGGTCGACGCGCACCGAACGCGATCGCCGTGTCGTATCGCACCACCGAACAAGCCTCGTCGATCCGGTCGGCGCTCGCCCACTCGGACCGCAGCGTTCTTCTCGTGCCTGAAGCCGCCGCGGCGCATGCTTTCCTCGAGAATTCGGGATTGGTCGCGCGGTACGACTCCGTGGCCGTCGTCGACATCGGCGCCTCCGGTACGACGGTTTCCATCATCGACCCTCACACCGGCACCGTTCACGCCACCGATCGCACCGACCGCTTCGGCGGCACGGTGGCGGACCGAATCCTGAGAGACCTGGTGCACGGTCACAACACAATTGCGGAACCGAGCCTGCGTAACGACCGAGGGGTCAAACGCGGCGAGCGGAGCCGAATCTCCGCCCGATACCGGGCGGCCAAGGAGCACCTGTCGACTGCGGATTCCGCGGCTGTGAGCGGGATCGAGGGCGCATCGGTCGATCGGGCATCGTTCGCGGATGCACTACGACCTCGGGTCGACGGCGTAGCCGAGTTCACGAGAGAGACTGCCGCGTCGGTCGACGCGGCGATAGAGGCTGTCGTTCTCATCGGCGGAGGCGCGAGCATTCCTCTCGTGCGATCCACGTTCGAATCGGCGCTGAAGGTCCCCACGCTCGTGCCCGACGAGGCCGATACCGTGCTTGCGAAAGGCGCTGCTCGACTCGCACTCGACTCCTCGGCAGGTATGCATGCTGCCGGAACGCACTACGCGAGCACCTACGACACCGTCGGAGGCGCAACGAACACCAGTAGTCGATCGGTCGGCAAGTATTCGGGCGCAGTGCTCGCAGCACTCGTTGCCGGCGTGATCGTACTGGCCTACGGGGTGCAGGCCCTTGCTCTGCGCGGCGAAGCCGATGTCACGCCGGCTGGTTCGGCCGTCGAATCGGCGAACAACGAGACACGGCCCGAACTGCCCGAGGACGAGGCGCCTTCGGTTCCGACCTCGACCGGCACTGATTCGACCGTCAGTGTGCCTTCGATGCCTCGGGGCGGGCCTGCCACTACGCGCGCGACCCCGACCCCGACTCCGACACTCACGCCCGCGCCCGACCTTCCGATCATCGAGTGGCCCGCACGATCGACCACACGCCAGCTCGCGCCCGACCCGACCCCTGCGAGATCGGCGCCGACCTCGACGGAGCCGGAGTCCCCACCGAGCGCAGCAGTGCCGAGCCCGACCGATTCGACGGAGCCCGACGCCACCCCGGCGCCCGAGGAGACGACCGCCGTTCCGCCCAGCGAGAATCCCACCGAATCGGACACTCCGGTGGAGCCGACGCCGGACTCGACGACCGAACCGCCCACGGCTACCACAGGGGCGACGCCCACTCTGGTCACGCCCACCACGGACGCCCAGGCCGAGCCGACATCGCCCACCCTGGCTCCCCCGTCGACGGTATGGACTCCGCCGCCGAGCAGCGGAACTGCCGAGTCCGACGCGGCGGAAACGGTCGGTTGACCCGCTAGCTGCGTTTTGTGACGAAACTGGTCGAAACCGGGAGACCTGGATCGGTCGCCACCGACAAATCGGAAGGCTCGGCTCCCCCGGCGACGAGGTGCGCACCCAATGCAGCGATCATGACGCCGTTGTCCGTGCACAGTCGCGGCCTCGGAATTCTGAGCGTCAGACCCGCTGCGCCGCAGCGTGCCTCGACCATCGATCGGATTCTGGAATTGGCCGTGGCACCGCCGCCCAGGACAACCGTATCCACAGCGACGTCCTCGGCCGCACGCACCGCCTTCATCGTCAACACGTCCGCAACCGATTCCTGGAACGACGCCGCGATGTCCGCGACAGGAATGCTGTCCCCGGCACGACGGCGCGCCTCGACGAAGCGCGCGACCGCGGTCTTCACACCCGAGAACGAGAAGTCGTAGCGCGCATCCTGTGGGCCGGTCATTCCTCGAGGAAACGCAATCGCAGCGGGATCACCCTCGCGCGCAGCGTCATCGAGAGCCGGACCACCGGGATAGCCCAGTCCGAGGAGTCGGGCGACCTTGTCGAAGGCCTCACCCGCCGCGTCATCCACCGTGGTCCCCAACTCCACGATCGGCGCACCGAGGTCGTCGACGTGCAGGAGGTGAGTGTGTCCACCGGAAACCAGCAGGGCCACGCACGAGGGCATCGGACCGTGTTCGAGCGTGTCGACGGCAACGTGACCACCGAGGTGATTGACCGCGTAGAAGGGCACACCCCACGCAGCCGCATACGCTTTGGCAGCAGCGACGCCGACCAACAGGGCGCCCGCGAGACCCGGACCGATCGTCACCGCTACCGCGTCCGGGCGGTCGATATCGGCGGTAGCCAGTGCACGCCGCATCGTCGGCACGATCGCTTCGAGATGTGCACGCGAGGCCACCTCGGGCACTACACCGCCGTACCGTGCGTGTTCGTCGACGCTGGACGCGACCTCGTCGGCGAGTAGTTCGCAGGTTCCGGATTCATGCCAGCGCACGATTCCCACACCGGTTTCGTCGCAGGAACTTTCGATGCCCATGACCTTCAGGCCGTCGACGTTCACGCTTGATTCACCGCCCCCACGACCGGGCGCTGCATCGTGAAAGCGTCTGCGCCACTGGGTTGATAGTAGTTTCGTCGAGTGCCGACCACCACGAATCCTTCCCTGTTGTACAACTCGATGGCCGGGGTGTTGTCGGTTCGCACTTCGAGGAACACCGGGCCACCGTGCCGGTCGGCAGTATCGAGCAGCGCTTTCAGCAGGGAACCGCCGACTCCGCGGCGATGCGCGGCAGGGTCGACGCCGATGGTGTGTACCTCCGATTCGACCGCTTCCCCCCGGCCGAGCAGAGCGATGCCCGCGTAACCCACGAGGTGGTCCCCTTCTCGCGCAGCGAAGTAATGATTGTGCGGCGCAGCGAGTTCCGACAGGAAAGCACGCTCGGACCAGGGGTCGTCACCCGGGAACAACACGCTTTCGAGTTCGGCGCAACGCGCGGCATCGGCCGCCACCATCGACGTGATCTCCACGCTCATCGGCCGACCTGCTTCGCTGCTTCCCGCTCGGCGATGGTCTTCGCGTCCGGTCGCCGCAGGTACATCGGGACGAGCGGTTGCGGCGTCGCTCCGGAGATCAATGCGGTGGCCGCTACCAGCACCAGCCCGTGCGGAGTCGGCGACATCACTTCTCGCACCGGCATCTCGAACAGTGCCGCGTGCGCAGGGGAGCCTGCCGCCACGGTGGCTCCACCGCGGTCGACCGACTCGGGACCACAGACCTGCGGACCTGCCACCCGGACACCATTGCGATACCGCGCCCAATACACCTCACGCCGGCGCGCGTCTGTGACCACCAGCAACTCCGGTTCCGACAACAATTCGGCGGCGATGGCGTCGAGACTGCAGACACCGTGAACCGGTATGCCCAAGGCGTCACCGAAGGCGGCCGCGGTAGCCATCCCCACGCGTAGTCCGGTGAACGGACCGGGGCCGATACCGACCACGACGGCGTCGAGATCGGATGGGGCGAGAGCCGACTGTTCGAGACATTCGACGATGTTCGGGGTGAGCACCTCGGCATGCAGTCGCGCATCGACCACGATGCGCTGCGCGAGAGTCTCGATACCGGCATCGCTTCCCTCGGCTGCCGTCGAGCGGGGTGCGAAACGAACGACGCCGGCGGTGACAGCGGGAGTGGAGGTATCGACGGCGAGAACGAGCACGGTAGTTCAGAGTACCCGCACGGAACTACCGGTTCGGTCCGCGCCGCGAGAGTCACACCCCGCGCGCGGGCACCGCCCCGACGCGACGCACACGCACACGTCGCACATCCGACTCGTCGTCTCTGCGCAACTGGACGAGTAGGTGACTGTCCGTGAGTGTCTCCACCAAGCCCTCGCCCCACTCGACGACGACCACCGCGCCGACCAGATCGGTATCGAGATCGAGGGCATCGAGTTCGTCGAGCGCCGACTGCCCGGTCATCCCCAGTCGGTAGGCGTCGACGTGAACCAGGGTTACCGAAGGCAGCCCTCCGGGCCGCGGTCCCGGTCGATGCTCACGCGCAATGACGAACGTCGGCGAACTCACCCTGCCCTGCACACCGAGTCCGGCGGCCAACCCACGCGCCATGGCCGTCTTGCCGGCGCCGAGGGGGCCGTCGAGAATCACCAGGTCCCCGGCATTCAACGTGTGCGCGAGTTCGAACCCGAAGGCCTCGGTGTCCGCCACGGTGGGCAAAGCTCGCTCGCGGTCCTCGGCACTCTCGGCCGCGGCGGACACGTCCCCGTGTGAATCAGACAATGCCCCTCCGCCCGGATCGACGCTTCGACCGCATCTCCTTTGCCCGCGTACCCAACCGCACGAGCGCAGCGTTGACCTTGTCCGGAAACTCCAGCTGCACGAGGTGGCCGGCTTGGCGGATGCGCACCATGTCCGAGTGCGGCAGTGCATCCGCCAGCGCAACCGATTTGTCGAACGGGATTATCCAGTCGTCGTCCCCACAGACGACCGCGACTGGTATGCGGGCGAGGTGAACCAGTGCGTCGGTCTCGTCGTGCAGCTCGAGAGTCTCCAGAAAATTGACGATCGTGACCACGGAGGTGTCGTCGATCATCTGCTGTGTGAAGTCGACGAGTCTCGGGCTCACGCGGGTTCCGTAGGACGCGGCCCGCAGCACCGGAGCCACCATTGCCTTGGCCGCGCCGCGACCCAGCTGGACCACGCCAGGGGAAGTTCGCACAGCCCGACGAAATGCGTCGACCACAGGATTGGAGAGGCTTCGTCCGAGGCCGGTCTTCGTCAGGCCGGCTGCCGTCGTGGAGATCAGCGCGACCCCGATTACCCGTTCGCGCACTATCTCCGGCTTCTGACGAGTCATGGCCAGAATCGTCATGCCGCCCATCGAGTGGCCGATCAGCATGAGGTGCCCGCGGGGCGCAACCGACCTGAGCACCGCGTCGAGATCGAGTCCGAGTTGAGCGATGGTGCAGCTCTCCGGTGTTGGCAGACCCGACCGCCCGTGCCCGCGCTGATCGTAGAAGACCATGCGGACACTCGATCCCCATTCCTGCTCCAGCGCCTGGCGCTGGAAATGCCAGGAGGCCATCCGCAGGCAGTAGCCGTGTACGAACACCGCGGTGATCGGCGCGTCCGCAGGACCGACCTCGCGCACAGCGAGGGGAACCCCGTCGTCCGCGATGACGATCGAACCTCGGTCGGCGTCCATCAACTCGAAGTTCTCGGTGGCCAACGGATCCTTGTTGGAACGCAGCACTGTCTCGCGCAGGGCGATTCCGACACTGTTCAGAATTCCCAGGTTCTGTGCCAACTTCACGTCGACGTCTCCTCGGGTGCCGTCGGTTGCGGTGTCCGTTCGCCTTCCACAGGTCCAAACTGGGCCAGGCCGGTGTACCGACGTCGAGCACGTCCGCCGATGCCGGTGACGACCTCGTAGTGGATGGTGTCCAGCGTATCTGCCCATTCCTGGGCACGGGGTTGCCCTGCCTCACCCGATCCGAACAGCACGGCGGTGTCCCCCGCCTGCACGCCCGCACCATCCGGGCCCAGGTTCACCACGAACTGATCCATGCACACTCGACCGACCGACGGAAAACGGCGCCCCCCGATCGCAACGTCGAATCGGCCGCTCAAGCTCCGTGGCACACCGTCGGCATAGCCCATGGGAATCAAGCCGACGATGGTGTCCTCGGGTGTGGTCCAGGTGTGGCCGTACGACACGCTCTCCCCCGCCCCGATCTTCTTCACCAACGCCACCTGCGCGGACGCCGTCATCGCCGGCTTCAACCCGAAATCGCCGAGTTCGGGAATCGGGGACAACCCGTACATCGCGATGCCGGGTCGAATCATGTCGAAGTGAAGATCGTGGCGGGTCATTGCAGCAGCGGAGTTGGCCAGGTGCACCACCTCGGGGCGAACTCCAGCCGCCACGGCACGGGCCACACACTCCCGCAACACTGTTGCCTGCCGGTCGTTCGCCGGATGCCCCGGCTCGTCCGCGCACGCGAGGTGGGAGAAGATGCCGCGCAGGCGAACCGACTGCTCTGCCGACGACCGCGCGAGTAGCGACAAGACGGCGTCGAACTCCCCGGCCGCTATTCCGTTTCGATTGAGTCCGGTATCGACCTTGAGCGTCACCTGCGCGGTGCGATGCGCGCCACGAGCGGCATCGACGACGGCGGCCAACTGCCCGAGCGAGGACACTCCGATCTCGACGCCGGAGGCGATCGCCGGCGCGAAATCGGTGTCCGTCCGGTGCAGCCAACACAGAATCGGTGCAGTGATGCCGGCGTCTCGGAGCGCGAGTGCCTCGGCGACGGTGGTGACCCCGAGCTCGTGTGCACCCGCAGCCAGAGCCGCGTGCGCGACGTGGACCGCGCCGTGGTTGTACCCGTCTGCCTTCACCACGGCCATCGTCGCGGCGTCCCCCGCGTGCTCGCGGAGAACGCGAACATTGTGGTCGATGGCGGCGAGATCGACGACGATCGAGCCGCCGCCCCCGGTCTCGGTGAACCTGTCGGTCTCGGAGACGGTGTCGGAACTACCCGATGCACCGACCCGTCCATTCTTCACAAGTGTCGATAGTGCCACTCGTGGGCGTGCATGTTCACGCGAGGGGGAGCATTCTCGCTCTCCGCTCATCGCGTGACCGAACGCACGATCCTGATCGCGTCGCGCACCGATGCGAGCAGCGGACCGGCGGAGATCGGTGCCGCGAACTCCCCTCCCGCCCCGTAGGCGGCTGTGGCCGCGGCCAGCGCGTGCACCCGAGCACCGCAGGCCGCGGCGATCATCGGATCCAGGCCCGAGGCAAGGAGGGCCCCGAGGATGCCGGCCAGGACGTCTCCCGACCCAGCGGTCGAGGCCGCCGACCCGCCTGCATCGTTGACGAGCACTCTGCCGTTCCGGTCAGCGATCACCGTGGCACGCCCCTTGAGCAGCACGGTCACACCCCACTGCGAGGCCAACGCGCGAACAGCCTCGACGCGGTCCGGGCCGGTCGCGTGTCCGGTCAGCCGTTCGAACTCGCCGGCATGCGGGGTCAGCAGAGTCGGCGCCGCACGGCCGCTCACCAGTTCGGGCGCTGAGGCGATGACGGTGAGCGCGTCGGCGTCGAGGACAACAGGGAGGTCCGATCGAAGAACCTCGGCGAGCGACGCCTTCGAATCCGCATCCGTGCCGAAACCCGGTCCGATCACCCAGCCCTGCACACGTCCGGCATCATTCGGATCGGATGCGACTATCACCTCTGGATAGTGCGAGACCACCTCGGCGGCGGCGGTTCCCAGATAGCGAACCATTCCCGACGTGGCAGCCACCGCGGCGCCCGTACACAGCAGTGCCGCGCCCGGGTAGCGATCGCTGCCCGCCATGACACCGACGACGCCCTGCGTGTACTTGTCGTCCTCCGCGGTGGGTATCGGCCAGATCGCTCCCACCTCGGCCGGTTCGAGAGCGGACAGATACGGCTCCGGGAGCGAGAGTCCGATATCGACGAGTTCGACTCGACCGCAGTAGGGAACGGCCAGTACGTGAGCGGGTTTGCGCGCACCGAAGGTCACGGTGACCGCCGCCCTGACGGCCGGCCCGTCGACGGCCCCCGTCTGCGGGTCGACACCGCTGGGGATATCGGCCGCCACTATCGGCGCTTCGATCGCGCCGACCATGTGGGCGGCATCCGGACGCAGCGGGCCTTTCCCCGAGATGCCCACGATGGCATCGATGACGATATCGGCAGGCCCCGGAATCGACACCACACGTCCGCCCGCACGGCGGAAGGCAGCGAGCCCTGCTGGGTGGGTGCGATCCGGGTTCGACAGAACAGCCGTGACCGCGGCCCCGCGTCGGCGCAGGATCGACCCTGCCCACAGCCCGTCGCCACCGTTGTCACCGGATCCGACGAGAACGCACACCCTTCGCCCGAACACGCCTCCGGTTCGAGCGATCAGCTCGGCAGCCACCACGGTCGCCAGGCCCTGTGCAGCTCGACGCATCAGCACGCCGGATTCCAACGAGTCCAGCAGGGGCCGCTCGGCCGCCCTCACCTGATCTGGGGTGTAGTACTGCCGCATCTCGTCCCTTCCGGTGCCAGCGGGTTATTCGACGGTGACGGACTTGGCCAGATTCCGCGGCTTGTCGACGTCGTATCCGCGAGTCTGAGCCACCTCCGCGGCGAAGACCTGAAGCGGCACAGTCGACAGCAGTGGCTGCAGCAGCGTCGGGGCCGCCGGAATCTCGATCAGATGGTCGGCGAACGGCCGTACGGCCTCGTCACCCTCCTCGGCGATCACGACGGTGAGAGCACCCCGAGCCTGGATTTCGCGAATGTTGCTCAGCAGCTTGGAGTGGAGCACCGCGCGGCCCTTCGGCGACGGCATCACCACGATGACCGGGACGCCGTCCTCGATGAGCGCGATGGGGCCGTGCTTGAGCTCGCCGGCGGCGAAACCCTCCGCATGCATGTAGGCGAGCTCCTTGAGCTTCAGCGCGCCCTCCAGCGCCACCGGATATCCGACGTGCCGACCGAGGAACAGGATGGTCGGCGAATGAGCGAGCTCACGAGCCAGCTCACGCACCGGCTCGACTGTCTCGAGCACACGTGCCACCAGCGCCGGCATGGCTTCGATGTCGGCGAATTCCCTGGCCACCTCGTCCGGGTACTTGGTTCCACGGGCCTGAGCCAACGCCAGGCCGACGAGGTAGTTCGCGGTGACCTGAGCAAGGAATGCCTTGGTCGAGGCCACGCCGATTTCCGGTCCCGCCCGGGTGTAGAGAACGGCGTCGGCCTCCCGTGGGATCTGAGAGCCGTTGGTGTTGCAGACCGCCAGCACCCGCGCCTTCTGATCCTTGGCATGACGGACGGCCTCGAGGGTGTCGGCGGTCTCACCGGACTGCGAGATGGCCACTACCAGGGTCGAGCGGTCGAGGACCGGGTCGCGGTAGCGGAATTCGCTGGCCAATTCCACCTCGACGGGCAGACGAGTCCAGTGCTCGATGGCGTACTTGGCCACCAAACCGGAGTGGTAGGCGCTGCCGCAGGCAACGACGAACACCTTGTCGACGTCGCGCAGCTCCTGATCAGAGAGTCGCTGCTCGTCGAGCAGGATGCGGCCATGATCGAAGTGACCGATCAACGTGTCCGCGACGGCAGCCGGCTGCTCTTCGATTTCCTTCAGCATGAAGTAGTCGTGGCCACCTTTTTCCGCTGCCGCCAGGTCCCAGTCGATGCGGAACGGGCGGCCGGCCACCTCTTCGCCGCCGAAATCGGTGATCGTGTAACCCGCGGCGGTGATTACCACGACCTGGTCCTGCCCCAGCTCCACCGCATCGCGGGTGTGTTCGATGAACGCAGCGACATCGGATCCCAGGAACGTCTCACCCTCGCCGACGCCGACTACCAGGGGCGTCGAACGACGGGCCGCGACGATGGTGTCGGGGTGGTCGGAATGGGTGAAGACCAAGGTGAACGCGCCTTCGAGTCGACGCACGACCGTCTTGGCGCTCTCGATGAAGTCACCTGCGGTCTTGCCGCTCGCGTAAGCCTGGGAGACGAGGTGCACGGCCACCTCGGTGTCGGTATCGCTGTGAAACTCGATTCCTGCTGCTTCCAGCTCCGACCGCAGCGGCGCAAAGTTCTCGATGATTCCGTTGTGGACCACCGACACCGCACCCGACGCGTCCCGGTGTGGATGCGCGTTGCGATCGGTCGGACGACCGTGGGTGGCCCAGCGGGTGTGCCCCATACCCGTCGTACCCACGAACTTGTCGGCGCCTATTTCGTCGAGCTCGGCCTCCAGGTTCGACAACCGCCCCGCTTTGCGCTCGACGGCCGTGGACCCAGCACCGTCGAGAATGGCTATCCCGGCAGAGTCGTAGCCTCTGTATTCCATGCGCCGCAGCGCCTCGATCACCACACCCAGAGCTGGGCGGTGTCCGACGTATCCCACGATTCCGCACATGGTGGTTCAGGGTACCCGGCATTGCATCGGCCCCATACCTGCCTCGAGCCCACCCGATCCGATAGCGTTGCAGCCGTGGCGACACCCAAGAAGCTTGCAGCACTCCTCGGCAAACGCGGTCCGCACAAGGTGCTTCGCGGCGACCTTGCTTTCGCCGGCCAACCGGGAGTGGTATTCACCCCGGCCGAGGGTTACAACTTGCCTGCCGTCGCTTTCGGCCACGGCTGGCTTCTCGGAGCCAACCGATACAAGGGCACCCTCGAACACCTCGCTTCCTGGGGAATCGTGGCGGCAGCGCCCGACACCGGCCGCGGCCCGATGCCGTCACACCGCGGTCTCGCCACCGATCTCGGCACAGTCCTCGACATCGTGACCGGGGTTCGACTCGGCGGCGGCGACATCAGCGTCCACCCCGACAAGCTGGGTGTCGCAGGCCACGGAATGGGCGCCGGTGTGGCGGTTCTCGCAGCTGCAGCGCGTCACGATGTCAAAGCCGTCGCAGCGCTCTTCCCGGCGCCGACCTCGCCGAGCGCGGAGGACGCGGCCGCAACACTGACCGTGCCCGGGTTGGTTCTCGGCGACGCCGCACTGACCGACACATTGAACGACAACACGAACTCACTGGCGCAGGCCATGGGAGAGCAATCCACGTTCCGTCGGCTCGAGAAGGCATCATCCGACGGGATGGTGGAAGGCAGAAGGCTGCTGAGCCCGCTCGGGGTCGCCAAGACCGAGCGATGGACGGTCAACACCACCCGGGTACTACTGACCGCATTCATGCTCTACCACCTCACGGGTGAGTCGAAGTACGAGGACCTCGCGGGCAGCGGAGAGCTGAAGAACACCCGCGTCGTCGATCCCCACGAGCCCATCGAGGACCAGGCGAAGTCGAGCCCGATTTCCACCGTGCGCGCTCTGATCGGTCGCTGACGGTCGACCTTGCCTGCGGGATCGAAACCGAGGCTTCACTGCAGCCAGCTGGTACGAGGAAGGTCTGGGTCTTCCTCCTCCTGCGGCCATGTCGGGCGGGTTCGTCGATCGAGATGTGCCGCCACCAGGTAGGACGTAGGTTCGTCGGGAGAAGTCGGCTGCGGAGCCGTGTGCTGGCCGGTGTGCACCGATTTCCCGGCCGAGCGCACCCGAGCCGCTGCCTGCACTGTTCGACCGAACTTTCGGTCGGCCTCGGCAAGCGCTGCTGAACGCTCTGCGCTGAATTTTCGCATCTCGCTGCGCCACCACGGCATATGAGTGGTCGGCGTATGAGTGGTCACAGCGGCCCAGCCTCCATCAATCGTGCACCGGACTTACCGTGCACTTCCCCCGCCGCTGGCATCGCAGCGGGTTCAGGTGTGGGTGTGGGAACGGCAGCGGGCTCGGGCTCGGGTGCCGGTGTGGGTGCGGCAGGGGCTTGCGGCCCGTTGTCCTCCCGCTGAACCGGTGCCGGAGTGAATGCTCCGACAGTGTCCGTCGGCTCGTCCGTGCACACCACGATCGGCAGCCCGAACGGTCCAGGCTTCAGCTCGAAGCGACTGCTCCCGGTCGGCGTACCCAATTCCAATGCCACTGCCCCGTTGTGTGCCAACGCAATTCGTGCACTGTGCCCGTCGAGGGCTGCCTCGAAATGGCCGCGCTCGACGAACTCCCCGGCCGGGGGCGCTGGCTGCGAGGGTATTGGATGCGGGGGCGCCGCCTCGGGTGCCGGACGTGCTCCCGAGGCAGCGCCCTCGTCGCGGTCCACCCCGCCGAAAGCGGATGGGCGGTCGTCAGGGCTATCGGGGTTGTCGGAAGGGCTGGGAGTTTGGGAAGTTCTGGGGGTTTCGGAAGTTCCGGGGGTTTCGGAAGTTCCGGGACACCCTTGCCCACCCGTATCCGACGAACCGGCATCGTTCGCCACCAGAGCAGCGACGGCCTCGCCGAGCAGTGACTTCATCCGCTCGGTCAGCTCGTGCCCCGCCCGCTCGAACGCCCGACCGAGTTGCTCGCAGTCGGGTTCGGTTCCGAGCACCGATTCGACAGCAGCTCGCACGTCTGCAGGTCGCCCGGCAGCAGGTGTCGGTGTGGACTCCTCACCCGACGCGGGCGCAAGGGGTGAACCTCCCGACATTCGGGCACGCTCCGCTGCGGCTGAGGTGCCGGCTGGATTCTCACCGCCTACGGCGCGCGGTGTGGCCTCCGCGGTTGCTGCACGTACAGGCACCTCTGTCCCAGGAGGTCCATCGCCGTTCACTGCATCGACGACCGCCGCGAGCGTCGACAGAACGCCACGCACCTCGGTATCCGTCGCCGCACACACGTCCACGAGATTCCGGCAGGCACCGTCCACGATGGGTGCGAAGGTCTCACGCAACCACTTGTCGCTTACTGCCCGTGCGTGCCGCAACTGCTCGGTGGGCCCGTGCTCGGTGGGTCCGAAACCCTCAGGTCCGGGAGAGGCTGGTGGCGGAGCGATGACGGACGGCAGCACGGCAGCGAGTGATCGGATGTCACCGAGGCCCTGAGCGAAGGTCAACGACTCGGATGGGTCGATCGTGGCGAGAAAGTCGATAGCCCGGACTTGGTCGAATGTCATACCGTCGACCGAGGATCGCTCGTGGGGGTCGCTCGAAGTGGGATCGAATTGGCCGATCACCGCTGCCTTGTCCGCAACGGCGCTGTGGAGTGACTCAGCGGCGAACGACACGGCTCCACACAGCTCGTTCAGGGCCTCGGTTCGCGCTCGTCCACGGCGAACGTCCGATCGGAGGTCCGCTACCGCGGATTCCGCCGCGACACCGCTCCAGGCGCTGTCCAGCTGGTCTATCGATCCCTGCTGAAGAGCGAGCTGGTCTCGCGCTACCGCAACACAACCGGACAGCGTGCTCGCGTCGAGAACCAACGTGTTCGTATCCAGCCCACGTTGTTCGTCGTATCGCGCGCACAGATCGGGATGGTTCCAGTTCGATGCCGGGTCCACACGGCGCAGTATCGGAAGATAACGCTCGAAGTACAGGAGTCCACGACTGCCCTCGTCGAGCAGCGATTCGACCGTGGATTTTTCGGGCGGACTCATCGCGGCACCACCCCGCGAATCGACTGCGCCGTCCCACCATCAGCCGCGGTGTACGCAGCTACCGCGCTACGAAGCCGCGTCGCGTTGTCGTCTTCACCCTCGCTCCACCGGCGAATCACAGCCTCGACCTCGCCGTAACCCGCAGCAATTCGCGCACCGAGGTCGGTGTAGACACGGCCCGCGACAGCCGGGCCGAAACTCAGCTCGGTCACCGCATCTGCTGCGTCGGTCAGAGCGGCCGCAGACCGGACCAGCTCGTCGGCGACACCGGCCACCTTCTCGACATCGATTTCCATTGCGGATCCATTCCCCCACCGTCGAAACCCTTCGAGGCACATCAACCCCTGTCATGTTCGACGCAGCCCACGTGGAAACGGTTCCGCTCACTGCAGGTAACGTCCGAGAACATAAAGCGAGCCAGAGCACATCTCACCTGCGAGGAGCATCGATGCACATCGGAACCATGGTTAACTACTCGGGGGGATTCAATGAAACGGTCGCCGAGGTGGCCGAGCTCGAAAAAGCCGGGTTGGACATCATCTTCGTACCCGAGGCGTACTCGTTCGACGCAGTGAGCCAGCTCGGATTCCTGGCGGCCAAGACCTCGACGATCAAGATCGCGTCGGGAATCTTTCAGATCTACACCCGCACGCCGTCCCTGACTGCCATGACCGCCGCGGGCCTCGACTACGTTTCCGACGGGCGTTTCGTGCTCGGCCTCGGAGCTTCGGGACCCCAGGTGGTCGAGGGCTTCCACGGCGTCAAGTACGACGCACCCATCGCCCGTACCCGCGAGGTCATCGACATCTGCCGCCAGGTGTGGCGTCGCGAGAAGGTTCAGCACCAGGGCAAGTACTACCAGATCCCGCTCCCGGCCGAGAAGGGAACAGGTCTGGGCAAGCCACTGAAGCTGATCAATCATCCGGTGCGCGAACGCATCCCGGTCGTCATCGCGGCGCTCGGCCCGAAGAACGTCGAACTGACCGCCGAGATCGCAGAGGGCTGGCAGCCGATCTTCTACTACCCGGAAAAGGCCGAACAGGTCTGGGGCGAGGCGTTGGCTGCAGGCAAGGCCAAGCGAGACCCCGCCCTCGGCGACCTACAGGTGTTCGCGAGCCCAGCCCTCGCCATCGGCGACGATGCCGAAAAGTACCTACCGTGGGTCAAACCGCATCTCGCCCTGTACATCGGCGGCATGGGCGCAAAAGGAAAGAACTTCTACAACGATCTCGCCCAGCGTTACGGCTACGAAGCCGAGGCCGAGAAGATCCAGGACCTCTACCTCGCCGGCAAGAAGGAGGAAGCTGCCGCTGCGGTACCGGACGAACTGGTGCGGGCAGTCAACCTCATCGGACCGGAGAGCTTCGTCAAGGAGCGAGTTGCCGCGTTCGCCGAAGCCGGCGTGACCACCCTGAACGTCGCTCCGCTGGCCGCGGATACTGCCGGACGCGTCGCGCAGCTCAGCGCACTGAAGAACCTGACCGACTGACCTCTCAGACCTGTCCGACCCGGCTCGCCAGCTCCTCGGCGAGCCGGCGGGCGAGGCCGGGTTCGGCTGCCTCGACCATCACACGCACGAGTTGCTCGGTCCCGCTCGGCCGCAGCAGGACTCGGCCGGTGTCGCCGAGAACGCGCTCCACATCGGCCACCCCGTCGAGAACCGTCGGCGCGGTCGCAACTGCGGCCTTGTCCGACACCTCGACGTTGATCAGCACCTGCGGCAGCGTAGTCATCACCGAGGCCAGGTCCGCGAGTGAGCGCCCCGTCTGCGACATCCGGCCCATCACGAGCAGCGCAGTGAGCACGCCATCCCCCGTCGTGCCGTGGCGCGGAACGACCACGTGCCCGCTCTGCTCGCCACCCAGGGCGAAACCGCCCGCACGCAACTCTTCCAGAACATAGCGGTCACCTACGGCAGCGGTCCGCATGGCGATACCCGCCTCGCGCATCGCGATATGCAACCCGAGATTGCTCATGACCGTCGCCACCAGTGTGTTGTCGGTCAAGACGCCGGATTCCTTCATCCCGACCGCCAGCACCGCCATGATGGCGTCCCCGTCGACGATCGAACCCGAAGCGTCAACGGCCAGGCATCTGTCCGCGTCACCGTCGTGCGCGATACCGAGATCGGCACCGTGCTCGACGACAGCCTTCTGCAGGTCCTCCATGTGGGTCGAACCGCAACCGTCGTTGATGTTCAGACCATCCGGGTCTGCGTTGATCGCGACGACGGTCGCACCGGCGGCGGTGTAGATCGCGGGGGCGACGAACGACGCCGATCCGTGCGCGCAGTCGACCACGACCGTCAAGCCGTCGAGTCGACCGGAAAGCGCGGCGCCCACGTGGCAGATGTAGCGGTCGGCGGCGTCCGGTGCCGAGTTCACACGGCCGATACCTGCACCGGTGGGTGCCGATACCGTGTCGCCGCCGCGCGCGATGCACTCTTCGATCCGCACCTCCACCTCGTCGTCCAGCTTGTGGCCGCCTGCAGCGAAGATCTTGATCCCGTTGTCCGGCATGGGATTGTGCGAGGCCGAGATCATGACGCCCAGACACGCGCCGTATTCGGCCGTCAGAAATGCGACAGCCGGAGTAGGTAGAACACCGACGTCCACGACATCGACGCCGGATGCGGTGAGCCCAGCCGTGACAGCGGCCGCCAGCATCTCCCCACTTGCGCGTGGATCTCGGCCGACAACAGCTACCGGCCGAGCATCGCCCGAGGCCGGAACCAGCACCGTTGCCGCGGCTCTGGCGACTTTCAACGCCAGTTCCGGCGTCAACAGCCCGTTGGCCAGACCTCGAACACCGTCGGTACCGAACAGTCGAGTCATGCGGACCCGTCCCCCTATCGCCGGAGCAGAACAAAGAATCGATTGTGCGAAACGCCGCGAGGGCAGGCACCGGATACTGCATCGGCGCCTGCCCTCGCGGGTAGAACTTGGTAAAACGTCAGCGCTTCGAGTACTGCGAAGCCTTACGGGCCTTCTTCAGGCCGTACTTCTTACGCTCGACTGCACGCGCGTCACGCGTGAGGAAGCCGGCAGCCTTGAGAGCCGGACGATCCTCGGGCGTGACCTCGATGAGGGCGCGCGAGATGGCCAGACGCAACGCGCCTGCCTGGCCGGACGGTCCGCCACCGTGCAGAAGCGCGATGATGTCGAAGGACTCCGCACGATCGACGAGCACCAGCGGAGCCTTGATCAGCTGCTGGTGAACCTTGTTCGGGAAGTAGTCTTCGAGGCTGCGACCGTTGAGCTTGAAACCACCGGTTCCGCCCGAGAAACGCACGCGAGCGACAGCTTCCTTACGACGACCGACGGTCTGGACCGGGCGATCGATCGAAATCGGAGCGGGAGCGGCAGCAGCGGCCTCGATTTCCTCGACCACCTCGGGCTCTTCCACGGCCACGAACTCGTCCGCGGCGATCTCCACGACCTCTTCCGGGTTTTCCTGCGACGTCACGTCATTTCCCTCCGGCGCCGTCACTGGGACACCTGCTTGATCTCGAACGGAACGGGCTGCTGGGCGGCGTGCGGGTGGTTCGGTCCCGCGTAGACCTTCAGCTTGCCCACGATGGCATTGCCGAGCTTGTTCTTGGGGATCATGCCCTTGACGGCATTTTCCACGAGACGGTCGGGGTTCTTCGCGAGAACCTCACCGACGGTGCGCGACTTCAGACCGCCCGGGTGGCCGGAGTGGTGGTAGAGAAGCTTGTCATCGCGCTTGTTGCCGCTGATGGCAACCTTCTCCGCGTTGATGATGACGACGAAGTCGCCGCCGTCGACGTTGGGTGCGTAGGTCGGCTTGTGCTTGCCGCGGAGCAGGGTCGCTGCCTGGACGGCGAGGCGTCCGAGCACGACGTCCGTGGCGTCGATCACATGCCAAGTCCGGGTGGTGTCCCCGGCCTTCGGGCTGTATGTAGACACAGAAATTCCTGTCTTCATGATGTCGCTGCTGGCCAAGACGTGTTGATGACCTCGGCGGCCAGTTGAGACCCGAGAGCAAGAGTTCGCCGCGCAGCACATGCCGCGGCGACCCCATACACGCCAACGAGCGACGATACCGGGAACTACTCCCCCAGGTCAAAACGCCCACAGCGGAGATCAGCGCAGCCGGACGCACGCGATGCACCGTCGGGCTGCGGGCAGGGCCTCCATGCGAGCGTCCGCGATCGCCACCCCGCACCGCTCGCATCGTCCGTAGGCACCGGTCCGCACACGCTCCGCTGCCGCGTCCAGTTCCCGCAACTCAGCCTCCGCGTCCCGCGCGAGGGACAGAACTGTGGCCCGCTCGAACGCGATGGTAGATCCCTCCGGATCGTGCTCGTCGTCGTCGGTGGACCACCTCGACCCGTCGATGATCGCGCGGAATTGTCGCTGCAGCGACTCGAGACGTGCCGACACCACGGCCCGTTCCTCGGCTATCCGCTCGCGGTTGCGCTCGGCGCACTCATCCATGAAACAAGTGAACTACGGATGCGCACTCTGCACGCACATCCGACCGAAACGGCCCCGGTATCGTCGCCGATCACTCGTCGATACCGGGGCCGCTGTGCGTCGGTCAGGAAAAGCGCGACCTGTTCAGCGCTTCCTGCTCCTGCATCCGCTGATTGCCCGAGGACACAGCACCGATCAAGCTCTGCAGAACACCGTTCAGCTCCGCCTGAGCCGCGTTCCACTCCGCCTGCTTGACCTGGTAGGCATCGGAATCTGCCCCCTGCCAGGTGGCGACGAGAGGCTGAATCGACGATTTGATCTCGTCGAGCCGCTCGTTGAGGGCAGACCACTTGGTCGTCAGACCGCCAGTCAGGTCGCCGATGGCGCCGAAGTTGTACTTGATTTCACCGTTCATCATGAGTTCCTCGTGTTCGTTCGGTCGACCGTTGTCGACTCCGCATCGCGCAGTGGATTGTGGGTTGAATTCTCAATCATGTTTTCGTGTAGCCGAATTCGACTCTGCGATCAGATCGGAGAATCGGGTGAGCAGATCAGAGGTTGAGCGATCCGCCCACGCTGCGCAGCTGCGACGCGTTGTCCTGCTCGGACTGGTCGTACTGAATACCGCTCGTCTTGATCGACTCGCTGATGCCCGACAGCGCGTTCTCGAGCTTGAAGGCGCTGGAGTCCCAGCTGGTCATGACCTGCGCGAATGTCGTCGACGCGGAACCCTTCCAGATTCCCGATGCAGCCATGTCGACGTCCGCGCGCAGCGCGCGCAACAAGCCGCCGATCTGCTCGCGCAGGCCGTCGACCTTCGCGGCGACGGCGAGCATGGTCGCAATATCGGTTTCTGCCATGTCGACTCCTCTTGTGTTCTTCGGTTGCGAGCACTCGGGCGAATACTCGGTCGAGGCTGCGGTTCGCTACGGCAAACCTGCGGATGTCCCCCCTACATCTGATTGGACGCACCCACACCATCGGAGGTTCCATTTCGATGGTGATCTTTCCGAAGAACCGAGCGGTCGGTCACGGAGGCGAGACCCGCAGGGTGCTCGCAGCACGGGAACAGTCGTCCTCGAGTGCAGCTTCCGCACCCAGCAAGGATTGACATCCGATGCCGATTTGAATGCCGTCCTCGACGAATACGCGCCATCGGACGACGGAGTACTCGTCCGGGGACTCGACATAGGAGATACCCACCCGTCCGCCGAAGTCCGTGGCTCGGGTGTAACCGTCGATGGTCGGCCTCTCACCGCGCGCGGACACTTGGTCGGCCAGATCATCGGCGACATCGTCGAACGACACGCCAGGAGCCAACTCGACGGTGGTGAGCACGATGCGACGATCCGGCCCATCCGGCGGAATCAGAAGCGACCGGTCCGTCTCCGCTCGTTCGGACCACGTCGCGGGCAGTTCGACACTCGCGCGACCGAACGAATAGGTGCCGGGCGGCGGCATTGGCGAGGACGACGGTGCCGGCGGCGGTGACACCGAGGAGGACGGTAGTACTGGCGGCGGTGACACCGACGAGGACAGTGGCACAGTCGAGGGGTCCCCCAGCGTCTGCACCGCGACCGGGGACGGGTTCGGCCACAGAGCGCGGATCCCGGTGACGGCCACAGTAGCCAGAACGAGCGCACCGAGGGCGCCCACGATGACGGCACCGGTCCGTCGTTCTGCGCGTGGTGGTGTGTGGACCTCGTCGAGCCAGGCTGCGGCGCGCGACGAGGTCAACGGCAGAGGATCTTCGGCCAGATCGTGTGAAAGCACGGGACGGGACAAGCGCGGACCGAATGGGTCCGCCTGCTCGGCGATCCCGACGCGCGCGGCCATCGAGACGACCACGTCGGGTCCGCGCAGCCGGTGCACCCTGTACCCGGTGTCGGCGAGTAGTGCTCTTGCGCCACGGCGACGCGAGGCATCCAACACGAACACCTCCACCGGGTCGGTCCGCACACCGGCCGCTACGTGGCCGGCGACGGTGTCGCGGATGGATCCTTCGCTACTCGGCTCCGAGTCCAGGTCACGGCAACCGATCGCTTCCCAGTGCGCCGACCTGTCGTAGTCGTCCTCGGATCCGTCTGCCTCGGCACGAAGTGACAGTGCGCTGATGGTGCAGGACAGCTCACCGAGTTCGACCACCACTGCGAAGGCGGGTACCCGCTCTCCCCGTGATCGAGCCGCGGCAGTAGCTGCGTCCACCACCAGCACCTCGCGAGCCACCGGCTGCACTGCCCGCCGAAGGGTGGCGCGCCGCGGTGGACCCCACGAGGACGGGCACGCAATTTCCAGCAGATCCACCGGGCATACGGCGCCCGCACCGCGCAACGCTTGCTCCACCAGCGCACCGAGAACATGCTCGGTGCGGACCAATGTTTCGCCGACGAGGATGTCGGGATCGTCGATGAAGGCCCATGGGAAGCTCTCGACACCCTCCCCCTCGGACGAAGCGACGTCCCGCTCCCTGTCATGCTCGCCGATCTCCGCACGCGAATCGCGGTCGTCGAGGCACACCAGCACCCCTTCGTGCATCGCCACTTGCGTCCGGAACTCGCGATGTGTGACGTGCGATCCCGTCGCCAGCAGGATCGAAATGGAACCGTCGCCGAGATGGATCGCAGCGTAAGTCCGGTCTGTGCTCACTGCGGCGACCATGCAAGCTGGATCAGCGATTGCCCACGACGGTCGACCAGCATTCCGCGCCCTGGCGGCATCGGCCCCGGCTTGACCGATCCGATCAGATTGCCCTCGTCGCGGTTGCCGTTCATCACCAGGCCAGGTGAGACGAGGTCACGCATACGCGAGACGACCTGGTCGTACATCGTTCTCGAAGCACCACCGGAGCGCCGGGCAACCACGAGATGGAACCCGATGTCGCGGGCATGCGGGAGGTAATCCGCCAGCACCGTCAGCGGATTTCCCGACGCGGTCGCGACGAGATCGTAATCGTCGACGATCACGAAGATCTCGGGTCCGCTCCACCATGACCGCTCACGGAGTTGCTGCGGCGTCACGTCCGCTCCCGGCATCCGCTCACCGAGTTTCGTTGCCAGCTCCGCCATCATGGTCGACAGGACAGGCGCAGATGCTGCGTAGCCCGCGAGGTGCTCGGCATCGATCGCACCGAGCATCGTGCGCCGGTAGTCGACGAGGACGATCTTGACCTGCGCGGGGGAATTCGATTCCACCAGCGAGGAGCAGATCGACTTCAGCAACGCGGTCTTTCCGCATTCGGTGTCCCCGAACACGAGGAAGTGCGCTTGCTCGGCGAAATCGACGGCAACTGGTTTCAGCTCTGCTTCGTCGATTCCGACGGGGACCCACAATTCCGGGGTGTTCTCACGCGACCTGGGCCAACGGTCGACCAACTGGCGTCGGAGTTCGACGAGAGTGAGGTTGTCGGGCAGCATCCGGACAGGCGGGGCCGCTCTACCGTCGTACTCGGCAGCTATCTTCGCCACTGCCGATTGGATACCGGCTCCGAGGTCGACCGAGGAGGAGGACCCGTCGATTCTCGGCAGGGCCGTCAGCAGGTGTAGTCCGTCCTTCGTCATCCCTCGTCCTGGACGGTCCTCGGGAACTCGACCGGCTTTCGCTCGGCCGACCTCCGAGTCCGAAGGATCGCCGAGTTTGAGTTCCACACGGGTACCGATGAGGTCTTTGGTTGCCGGTCGAATCTCGGCCCACCTGCTCGCGGTGATCAACAGGTGTATGCCGTAGGACAAGCCCTGAGCGGCGAGCGATGCCAACTGTGTCTCGAGTGTCTCGAAGTCCGAGCGAATGCTCGCCCACCCGTCGACCACGAGAAACACGTCACCGAAGCTGTCTTCCGCGTCGATCGGCTGTTCGGCCCGGCGCCGACGGAAGTCGGCCATGGAGTCGATTCCGCGTCGCCGGAAGAGCTGCTCGCGTTGGCCGACGACGGTGGCGACCTCGGCGACTGTCCGGCGCACTCGATCGACGTCGAGTCGGCTCGCAACGGAACCCACGTGCGGGAGATCTATGAGCCCGTTCAGAGTTCCCCCGCCGAAATCAAGGCAGTAGAACTGAACCTGTTCGGGCGTGTGGGTCGACGCCAGCGACATCACGAGCGTGCGTAGAGCAGTCGACTTCCCGGACTGCGGACCCCCCACAATTGCCAGATGCCCCTGCGCACCGGCCAGATCGACTTCCAATACTTCGCGTCGCTGATCGTAGGGCCGGTCCACTACGCCGACGGGAACGCGCAGTGTTGCATTCGCCCTGCCCGCGGAGCTGGTTCTGGTATCCGCTATCAACTGATCGAGGCTCGGTGAGCGATCGAGCGGCGGTAGCCACACCTCGTGGGCCGGCGCTCCGTGACCTCGGACTCGATCGACGACCACATCGAGCACCGTGCGCCCATCCGCGCGATCGATGGAGGCATCTGCGCCGAGCTCATCGGGGATCGACGTGATGGACGCCGGAAGCGTCTCATCGGTCACCGACCGTTCGATCTGCACAGCGAAGGCGCCGAAGTAGCGCGGCCGGATGTCGGCGCCCGAGCGCCTGGTTCTGCCTGCGCTACGACGGGGAGGTACATAGGGTCCGGAGACGTACGACGCCGCGAACCGTACGATCTCGGCGGAGTCGCATTTGAGGTAACCCGCGCCGGGTTGGGCGGGTAGATGGTAGGCATCGGGGACCCCGAGTACCGTCCGAGATTCGTTCGCCGAGAACGTTTTCAGCCCTATCCGGTAGGAGAGGTGGCTGTCCAGTCCGCGGAGCTTGCCTTCCTCCAACCGCTGACTCGCCAGCAGCAGATGCATGTGCAGGGACCGTCCGAGACGACCGATCGCCACGAAGAGGTCCGCGAAATCCGGTTGTTGACTGAGCAATTCGGAGAACTCGTCGACGACTATGAACAGTGCAGGCATCGGTGCGAGAGCGGCTCCCGTGGAGCGCGCCCTCTCGTAATCGGTGACATTCGCGAAATTCCCCGCGTCACGCAGGAGCTCCTGACGCCTGTTCATCTCACCGGCGAGGGCGTCCTTCATCCGATCTACCATCGCGAGATCGTCCGACAGGTTCGTGATGACTGCTGCGACGTGCGGTGCCTCGTCGAGGCCGGCGAACGTCGCACCGCCCTTGAAGTCGACGAGAACGAGATTGAGCTGCTCCGGAGCATGCGTCGCAATCAGGCCGAGTACCAACGTCCGGAGAAATTCGGACTTTCCGGAGCCGGTTGCACCGATGCACAGCCCGTGCGGGCCCATGCCGTTCTCCGCAGACTCCTTCAGATCGATCTCGACCGGACTTCCGTCCGGTGCGATTCCGATGGGCACACGCAATCGATCTCGTCCTCGACGTGGCACCCACACTCGTGCCGGTTCGAGCTGGCCTACGTCGGCTATAGCGAGCAGGGTGTTCCAGCTCGACATCGACGAGAGGTCGTCTGCCACCGACTCCGCGCCGAGACGTGCGGTCGTGCGATACGGCGACACGCGCCGCGAAACCGTCTCGGCCTGAGCCACACTCATCGCGTCGGCCGAACCGAAGACTTCGACGTGCGCCCCGGTCAAGGCTCCGATGGAACCGTTCTCGGTGAACAGGCGCAACCCTCGGCTCGCTGCGAGGGCAGTCGCTACATCGGTCAGATCGACTATTGTGACCGCGTCCAATCCGGTCCGGAGAACATCGGTGCCACTGTTGTCGAGTAGGCCGCCATCGACCACGATGACCAGGTGCGGAACACCTGCTGCGACAGGGGCTCCCCTGGTGAAACGGTTTCGAAGCGCGAGGTGTTCACCGAGGGCGCCCTCGAGTTCGAGGAACGACCCGTAGATCATCCGAGCAGTCCCGACGCCGTCCCGATCGATGTCGTGCTGGGTGTGCGGAAGCCATTTCGTCCAGTCCCAGTGCGCCACGGTGTCGGGCCCGCAGACCACTGCGACCCGAACCTGATCCGGATCGTGAAATGTGCACAACGAAGCCAGGATCGCGCGTACGGTCGCACGTCCGGCGTCGCGATCCCCGGCCACGGACACGGCCGCGAAACCTCTCAACGACACCGCGGTGGGAAGATGCTCGACCACGGAGTGGGCGCGTACGAACCGTCGCAGCGAGACAGCCGAAACCGGTTCGAGTTCGTCCACGGGACCGGTCTCCGGCGGCACGAGCCGCGTCGCCAACCGCTGAGCCCCGCGGCCGATACGAACGTGACAGAAATCAGGATCTGTGCCGCGGCGCTCCCACATTCGGGCAGTACCGACCATCGTCCACAGCACATCGGGATCCGGATGCGACCATTCGAGGGCCTCGCGCTGACGCGCTGCCGTGCCGCCGACGTCTTTGCGCAGTTGGTCCAGGTAGCGCAGATAGTCTTTGCGATCCTCGTTCGCCTCCGCGGTGCGCGCACCGTTTCCTCGACCACCGCCGGCGACCATACCGAGCATCGAGACCAGCATCATCGCCGGGAACATGAGCATCATGGGGTTCGCAGCCATGCCCGAGGTGAACATCAGGGCCACCATGCCCACCATGGCCGCGACCATGACCACGGGCATCAGCTTGGTCATGAGGTTGCCGGGGACCACACGTGGGATCTCCGGCGGCGCCTGCAGTGCCACCTCACCGCCCGGTGTGCGCGGCACCGGGCGGCGCGCACCCCTGTCGAACCGAACCGTACTCACGCTGTGAAAGCCCCCACCCGTGTCGGTATCCCCCATTACCGCAGACACTCTCGTTCCCAGGCGAGCTGTCTGTTATCCGCGCAAGGCTAGCCCATCGACGATCACTCGGCCAGCCTGCTCCGGTGCCGGAAGGCGGAATACCTGACCACCGATACCGGTTGAGTCGCTGTGCGACGTTTGCACCGATTCGAAAGGCTGGCCACCGTGTCCGTACCCCTGTCCATTCTCGACCTCGCACACATCGGCGAGGGCGAAAGCGTCAGAGACAGCTTCGACGCCAGCGTTCTACTCGCACAGCAGGCAGAGGAGTGGGGATACCAGCGAATCTGGTACGCCGAGCATCACAACATGAGCTCGATCGCGTCCTCGGCCACCAGCGTTCTCATAGGCCATATCGCCGCCCACACGAGTCGAATCAGGCTCGGATCCGGTGGGGTGATGCTGCCCAACCATGCGCCGCTGACCATTGCCGAACAGTTCGGCACGCTCGCGACGCTGCACCCGGGCCGGATCGACCTCGGCTTGGGTCGCGCGCCCGGTAGCGATCAACAAACGATGCGCGCCATGCGCAGAGATCCGGCCGCGGCCGAACGATTCCCCCAGGACGTGCAGGAATTGCAGGGGTACCTCTCCAATGAGTCACGGGTGCCCGGCGTCGTCGCCACACCCGGGTCGGGTACCGAGGTTCCGCTGTACATACTCGGGTCCTCACTTTTCGGCGCCCAGCTGGCAGCTGCGCTGGGCCTTCCGTTCGCGTTCGCCTCGCACTTCGCTCCGGATGCACTCGAGCAGGCCGTCGAAATCTATCGTCGAGAGTTCCGGCCGTCCGAACAGTCGCAGACCCCTCATGTGATCGCCGGTGTCAACGTCATCGCCGCGGACACCGACGAGCAAGCGCAGCAACAGTTCCTGGCCACCAAACGAAGCCGCGTCCGCCTACTTCTCGGTCGAGGACGGAAGTTCACCGACGAGGAAGCCGACTTGATCCTGGATGCACCGCAGGGCAGACAGATCCTGCAGATGACGAAGTATTCCGCGGTGGGCACGCCGTCGGCGGTCAAGGACTATCTGGAGCGCTTCACACGCCACGCGGACGCCGACGAGCTCATCGTCGCCTCGGGCTCCGGTGATCGCCGGTCGTGGTTACGGTCCTACGAACTCCTCGCCGAGGTCACCGATCTCAGGAATCGAACGCACGCGGGCACACCTGCCTGAGCCCTCCCCGGGCAATCCCCTGCCCCCGCTACCGTCCGCGCTCGGCTGCACATCGATGTCGTAGAGTCGCTCCTGGGCAGGGGGACGCGCATATTCCGGGGGGAAACGCATGACAGGGGATCTTTCGCAGGCCGTGAACGCGGCCGGCGTGCCGGCGCCCGCGTCGCAGAACGGTAGTTCCGGCACACGGGAGCTCGACAACACTGCACCTGTCGAGCCCGTCGAACTGTGTCGGCTCACCGTCCTCGCCGACTCGGTCCAGGTCGACCTCGCCTTGCCCACCGATGTGCCGATCTCCGTGCTCGTCCCAGGGATCGTCGGGCTGCTCAATTCGCGTGCGGGTTCGAGCGGCACCGGACACGAGACCGCCGCCGACCGACAGGGTCGCCCCTGGGTGCTGTCGAAGATCGGCCGATCGCCGCTTCACGGGACCATGACGCTCGACGAGGCATCGATCCGTGACGGCGAGATTCTCGTTCTCGGCACCGCGGACTCGCCCGCGCCACCGCCGCTGTTCGACGACCTGATGTACGCGGTCGCCACGACCGGCCATGCCCCGAGCGGGCTGTGGACGGCACGTACTGCGCAACTCGTCGGTTTCGGCGTCGGCGCGTTCGCCATCGCGCTCGCCTGCCTGTCGCTGCTCGAGTCGCAGTTCGGCGCCCTGTCCGGCACGCCGCGTGTCGGCGACACCGGAATCTCGTTCGATGCAGGCATCGGCGCTGCCACCGCAGCAGTGCTCTTTCTCGTCGCGGGCTCGATCGTTGGGCGGATCTACGGCGACGACAGGACAGGGATCTTCCTTTCCGGCTGTGCGCTACCGCTGATGTTCACCTCGGGAGTGATGTTCGTGCCCGGGTCCCTCGGCGCGCCGCATCTGCTTCTCGGAGCCGCCGCGACAGGTGCGGGTGCGGTGCTTGCACTGCGGTTGGGCGCACACGGATACGCGCTCTTCACTGCGATGGCCACGGCCTCGGCAATCGCGTCCGCAGCGGCGGCGACGGCTTCGTTCACCGAACTTCCGCTCAGCACAGTCGGCGCCGGCGTCACACTCGTCGCACTTGCAGCCCTGGCCACCGCGCCGCGCCTGTCGATGATGCAAGCACGCCTGCCCCTGCCGCCGGTACCTACCGCCGGCGCTTCCCTCGACGAGGTCGCGGACGAGGAGCTACCAACCGTCGCCGAGCTCGAGAGCGCCTCCGGACGGGCCCGCAGTTACCTGACCGGGCTCGTGTGTGCCGCCGGCGCCGCAGCAACGACCGGTGCTTTGCTTGCCGCGTTCGGCTCCGAGCCACCGCGTGGCATGTATTGGCCGGGTGTGTTGCTGGCACTGGTGACGGCGTTGGCCCTGACCCTGCGCGGGCGAACCTTCGCCGAGGTACAGCACGCGGTCCCACTCGTGGCAGCGGGATCGACCATCGGGCTGAGCCTGCTCGGGGTCGTCGTTTTCGCGGCACCGCTCCCGCAGATCGGGGCCTTCGTCGCGGCACTCGCCGTAACCGTGGCGGCGTTGATATTCGGTTCCCTCGTGCCCACTCGCGTCTTCTCACCCGTGTTGCGCCGCGCCGCGGAACTCGTCGAATACGCCGCTATCGCCGCTGTCATTCCGCTCGCTTGCTGGGTATGCGGTCTGTACGCGGCGATGCGCGGACTGTGAACGCCCCGGCCGCAACCGCGCGAGTCGTATTCGTCCTCGGACTCGCGGTGAGCTGCGCTCTGATGCCCTTCGGAATGCGGTCCGCCGCCGCCGACCGCCCATTCGTCGATCCGGGACTGCTGCCGGAACCTGCACCCGCGGCGCCACTCGAGCCGACCGAGCAGCGAAACGCCTGCATGCCCGTCTCGTCCGTACCCGACGGGCCCGCAGTCCCGGTGGCGATCGACGCGCTCGATTTCGGCGCCGTCTGGCCGATCACCCGTGGAGCAGGTCAGGTCGTGGCCGTGATCGATACCGGTGTGACTCCCCACCCCAGATTGCCGGGATTGAGGGCGGGCGGGGACTACGTGCACACCGGCGACGGGCTCTCGGACTGCGACGCGCACGGCACTCTGGTCGCGGGGCTCATCGCCGGATCGTCGGTGGACGGTAGCGGATTCTCCGGTGGAGCTCCCGAGGCGCAGATCATCTCGATCAGGCAGTCCAGCAATGCATTCCAACCTGCGCGCACCGCCGAAGACGAGGGCGATCCGAGCGCCGAGAACGCCTCAGGATACGGCAATGTCATGACGATGGCCATGGCCGTGCGCACTGCCGCCGATCTCGGTGCAACCGTCATCAACATCTCGGAGGTCGCCTGCGTACCGAGCGGAGCGGGATACGTCGACGGCCCGCTCGGAGCGGCAATCGACTATGCAGCACGCGTGAAAGATGTCGTCGTGGTCGCGGCGGCCGGGAACACCGGCGGGACATCACCGTGCCGAAGCCAAAACCCACCCCCTGATCCCGCGGACCCCTTCGCCGACCAGTGGGGACGTATCGCCACCATCGCAACACCGGCGTGGTTCGACGATCAAGTGTTGACGGTCGGTTCGGTGAACCCGGACGGCACTCCCGCAGCCTTCACTCTCGCCGGGCCCTGGATGGACGTCGCCGCGCCCGGGACCGCGATGAGGTCACTGTCACCAACGGGCTCAGGCCTGGCCGACGGCACCGTCGACAGTCAGGGAGGATTCGCGCCGATCCAGGGCACCAGCTTTTCGGCTCCCCTTGTCGCGGCGGTAGCTGCGCTGGTGCGGGCCCACCGACCCGACCTGAGCGCAGCGGAGGTCATCGAACGCATCGAAGCGACCGCGCATGCGCCCGCCGAGGGATGGAACCATCTCGTCGGCCATGGCGTCGTCGATCCGCTGGCAGCTGTCACCGGCAACATCGACAGCAAGTACGTTCCAGCACCGGCCGAACCGTCGGCGATGGCCGCACCGATTCCGGCTGCCCCGCCCGATCTGCGCCCCAGGACCGTCGCTGCAACCGGGACGGCGGTGGTGCTCGTCCTTCTTTGCGCCGGACTGAGCGTGTCCGTCCTATTACCGAAGAGGACGAGGCGTCATCCCGCGGGAAGCGCAGCCCCGGCCGGGTCCGGACCGACTCCGTCGTGAGCGGTGAGGGCATCCGCCCGGCTCAACGTAGGGCCCGTTCCCAACAATTCGACGATCGGCCACGGGGCTGGGGCGGCCGCGCCGAAGCCGAGTGCAGCGGCGGCCTCGCCGTCGGCAACCCCGAATCGAACTCCGGTGTCCGCCACGAAGAAATGGCCGTCGCGGCGCGAGCTGGTCGGTGCGATTCCAGTGCTCTGCACGAACCCGCCGCTGCCCGGCGACAGATAGACTTCGTCGGCTGCGGGACCGCCACCGTCCGCCTGCGCCAACCGGACCGGTGCAGCTGACTCCTGCAACGGCAGCGTCCTTCCGGCGGACAATTCCAGACGCGCTTTCGGTCCGCCATCCGGTGCGTTCTGCGGAATCCAAGACAGGCAGCTCACCGGCTGGGCCGAGGTGTCGACGATGGTCGGCGCAATATCCGGAAACGAGCCGACTGCGAGACGGGTCACCGTCGGTGCTCGCCTCAGGACATCCGGATTGAGCGCCTCGATCTCCGGGCTGCCCTGCGAGTCCGCGAATTTCACGAGTTGAGCGGTCGCCTGGCTCACCGGTTGGATGCCATCCTCGAGCACCACGTAGTAGTCGACCGCGACCCCGGACACCTTGACCACCGAACCGATGGTCTTGCCTGCGATCTCGTAGTCGGGTATCTCACCCGCCCGGGGTATCGGGGGCGGTGAGATGGCAGGGACGACCGGGACGGCGTTCGCGAGCGCCGAGCTGACACTCGACGGTTCTGCGCCTTCGAGTCCCAGCGCGCGCACCACCGATCGGTCGGCAAGATCGATCCGAGCCCGAACACCGTCGTACACCAGATAGGTACCGTCCGATGTTCGCCACAGGAAAGCCTGCGTATCGGACAAGGGCGCGCTGTCCTCGTCGTACTGGGGATCGCCGGCCAGCACGGTGGTTCCCGCTGTCGCGCCACTGCTTCCGAGCGTGTCGCACACTGTCCAGGGAACCGCGATGCCTGCCTCGTCGTGCGGCAGCGAGGAGGGAGCGCCGGGAATGCCGACGAGCGGGCCACGCCTGCGATCTGCAAGTTCGGCCGAATCGACCATCGTCGGGGTGTCCGGGCTTCCGACGATCAAACGGGCCGACGCGAGATTGAGTACCGGATGCAGAGTGTCGTCCATCCGAACGAACATGGCGCCGGAATCCTTCGCAACCACGATGGACGCGTCGCCGATCTTGTCCTGAGGTCGTAGCAACGCCAGCGCCGCGCACCCGGCCAGTCCGAGACACGCCACCACCATTCCCACCGCGAACGCACGCGAATGGGACCGCATCGGATCGTGCAGCATGCGCACGTCGCGACGCACCAGGGCGTGCTCCATCCGTCGGACGAGAAACCTGTATCCGCCGACCTGCCACTTCGTTGTCGGCGTCGCCGCCACGAGCCCTCCCCCGAACCGATCCGTCGGCCCGTTCCCCCACGGGCCGCCCCGCGGGTCACAGTACCCACTCGGTGGCCGTCGAGGTACCCGGGTCACCCGAGCCTTGTAGAGTGCACCGGACGAGTGATGAACGCGCTGTGCGGCGCACGCTCGTGGCACAGCCTTCGGGGGGAGGGATCGACGGATATGACTGGCGCGCAGCGTGCTGCCGATCCGCTCGATCGTGTTGCACCCACACGGCGGAGTCGGTCCGGCGTGCGGCTCGGAATCGGACTTCGCGTCCCGACGCTCCGGCGGCTGGTCTGTATCGAACTGGTGTTGGCCCTGCTGTGCGCCGCCGCCATAGCCGCCGGCTTCTCGATGCGCACCGTGCTCGTCGTGGCGGTGCTGACCGCAGCGATCCCGTTCGTCACCACAGCGGGTAGGACACCGTTCGACTGGGCAGTGACGGCGATTCGATACGCGTCCGGGTGGGCGCCGTCCGTCGGCACGACCACCGACCATATCGATGTCGACGGCAATCCCTTCGGAGTCCACCGAAACGGCGACCTGGTGTCCTGCATTCTCGAGCTTCGCCCGGCCGAGGGTGCGGCGACCCGCCTCGGTCGCGCGGGTGCCACGACGGACTCCACACTGGATCTGGGCACTCTGGCACGGTGTCTGACCCAGCACGACATCTCACTGTCGGGCATCGATGTCGTCTCGCACGGCCGGCGGACTGCTTCGGGCACACCCGCAGCGGATGTGTACGAACGTTTGATCGGGCCGCTCCCTGCTGTCGCGGACAGGACGGTCTGGGTCACGGTCACCGCAGACCTGAGATCCAACACCGAGGCGGTTCGAGTGCGCGGCGGAGGCAGTGTCGGAGCTGCCGCCACCGTGCGTATCGCGACCGAACGCGTTGCGCGAGCGCTCGATGCGCAAGGAGTTGCGTCGGCGGTCCTGACGCGCAACCAAATTCGCGACGCCGTATTGCACCTGTGCCGCGGTGTCGCCATCGATGACCTCACCCAGAATTGGCGGACGGCACCTTTACCCGGCGCGGCTGCCACCGGTTACGAAATCGACTGTCGGGCAATCGACGAGGAACTCCTGGCGGATGTGTGGGCGACGCCGTCGCTGTCGACGACGGTATCCCTTCGGCTGACGCCAGGTGCCGCCGACGAGCAGGTGAACATGAGCGGCTTCTGCAATCTCGTCACGCGTTCGGGCGCACCAGCACTGGATGCACCCGGGTTGTCGTCTATGAACGGTAGACACCGCCTGGCCCTTCTGTTGACTCTGCCCATTGCCGTCCCGGCTCCCGGCCACACCGAGCCCGGGCGGCGCATCGCACGCACCCGAGCATCCGAACTGAGCCCACCCACGAGCGGATGTGGGCAACTGCTGGGCTCGGACGCGTCCGGCCACGGCATCGCCACGCGCATGCACGGCCGTGGAGTGCGCTCCGTACTCGTCGCCGGTGAGTTGTACCTCGCGCAGCAACTTGTCTTTCGCGCGGTTGCCACCGGCGCAAGAATTCTCGTCCGAACCGACCGACCGCATGCCTGGCGGCCCCTCGTCGACTCGCTGGCAACGCCTGACAACCTGCGGATCGACGACGGCGCGCGCCGCAACGGTCCATCCATCGACCTTGTCGTGCAGGACTTCACGGACGCGGTGGATGTGGGGCTACCGAGCCGTTTCGACGGCACCACGGTGTTGACCCTGACCGAGCATCCCTCGCTGACACCGATGCGCGATCCCGACGTGAGTATCGTGCAGCCGGGCGCCGCCGGGGACCGAGTTCTCGTAAGAACATCTCGTCACGACATCGAGTTGATACTGGTGACCATCGCGCAGGAAACTGCATTCATCGGACGACCCCGGAGTGTTCGAAACCCGGTCGGAACCTACTGACCGGGGTAGGGCCGAGCCGACGCCGCCATCGTCGACGCGGTCGCCCACCAGTGCAGCTGGTCGAGCATGCGCGTCGCAGAATCGGCGGCAGCCTCGTTCGATGTGCAACCCTGTTCGTCGAACGCCCTACGGGCGCGCGGGAAGGCAACACTGTCCCGGACCGATACCATGTGCAGTTCCGCCGCGACCTGTCGAAGTTGTTCGGTTGCGCGCATGCCTCCCGAGACGCCGCCGTAGGAGACGAACCCGATCGGCTTTCCGCGCCACTCGTACTTGACGGTGTCCAGCGCGACCTTCAGTGATGCCGGATATCCGTGGTTGTATTCGGGAGTCACGGCGACCACTGCTTGCGCAGCGCCGATCGCGGAGACGAGGACTTCGGCCCCCTGCGAGGGTGACAGGTCGATCGGGAGGTCGAGGTCGATGAGGTCCAGTGTCGAGGCTTCGAAGTCGGAGCGCTCGGCCACGGTACGCGAAAACCACTCGGCCACCACCGGACCGAAACGCTCGGGCCTGACGCTGGCAACGACTACGGCGAGCCGAACAGGTGCTGGTGTCACGGTCCCAGCGTAGCCAGTGCGCAGCACCAGCTTCGAGCGGCAGACATCAACAGCAACCAGGCCCGGAGGGGATGCCGCTTCGCATTTCCCGGGTCGCGACATTGCGGCTCGCCAGCTCGGCTGCGTCCGGATAGTCGACGGCGACGAGTGCGAGTCCGTGCGCCGGTGCCACCGTCACCGAACTCGAACGCGATCGTGCATCGAGAAGAGCGGCGGTCCACTCGAGAGTGCGTCGCCCCTCCCCGACTGCCTGGATCGCACCGACCAGGCTCCGCACCATGGACCAGCAGAACGCATCAGCGCTGACGTAGGCGGTCACCCGATCTCCGACGCGCTCCCAATCGAAACGTTGCAGTTCGCGCACCGTCGTCGCACCCTCACGTCGCTTACAGAAGGCAGCGAAGTCGTGCAGCCCCAGCAGTGTCGACGATGCCTCACGCATGGTGTCGAGGTCGATGTCGCGGGGCCAGGACACCACGCCGCGAACGTCGAGCGGGTCGACTCCGTACCGGGCCGTGCTGAACCTGTATTCGTAGTGGCGGCGGAGGGCAGAAAACCGGGCGTCGAAGTCCGCGGACACTCGGGTGATTGCCTTGACCCTCACATCCGTCGGAAGAAATCGTGCCATTCTGCGGACGAGACGCTCCGGTTCTTCGATTTCGCCGACTACATCGAAGTGCGCCACCTGCCCGCTGGCGTGAACTCCGGCGTCGGTACGTCCCGCGACCGTCAGCTCGATCGGTTCACGGAGCACCGTCGAGAACGCTTGCTCGAGAACTCCACACACCGTGCGGATACCGGGTTGGCGGGCCCAGCCGGAGAACTCGGTGCCCTCGTAAGAGATGTCGAGACGGTACCGGCGCGCGGCAGCAGCGGTACGCAAAGAAGCGGACCCGCCATCCTCGGAAGGAATGGCGGGCCCGCTTCGTTCGTGCTCCGAAACCAAGAGGACTAGTCCTTCTTGGCGTCTTCTGCGTCGGACGCGTCCGACGCGTGTGCGTCCTTGTCTTCGATGCCGTCGACGACTGCTTCGGCGTTCTCGACCTCGGCATCGGTCGCGTCGGCTTCGACAGCCTCGACGACGTTCTCCTCGGCCGGTGCCTCGGCGGCAGCCGGAGCGGTCTTCGAAGCCTTCACGCGGCGAGCGCGATCTGCTTCGTTGGACACCGTCTGCTCGTTGACGAGCTCGATGATGGCCATCGGCGCGTTGTCACCCTTGCGGGGGACGGTCTTGATGATGCGCGTGTAGCCACCGTCGCGATCGGCGAAGAAAGGCCCGATCTCGGCGAACAGCTTGTGCACGACATCTTTGTCGTTGATCGTCTTGAGTACCTCACGACGATGAGCCAGGTCACCCTTTTTTGCGTGGGTCACCAGCTTCTCGGCGTGCGGACGAAGGCGCTTGGCCTTCGACTCTGTGGTGGTGATGCGGCCGTGCTCGAAGAGTGCCGTCGCCAGGTTGGCCAGGATGGCCTTCTGGTGCGACGCCGACCCGCCGAGACGGCGGCCCTTGGTGGGCTTGGGCATGATGAATCTCCTAGTAAGAGCTCCAACGAGCTGATTACAGCTGTTCTGTCTCGGCGTAGTCCTGCTCGGTACCTTCACCGTCGGTGAAGGTGCTTGCGTCCGTATCGCTCCACGTTCCCGTGGTGGCGTCGTATCCGGGCACTGTGGTCGGATCGAAGGAAGCGGGGCTGTCCTTGAGCGAAAGGCCCAACGAGTGCAGCTTGACCTTCACCTCATCGATGGACTTCTGTCCGAAGTTACGGATGTCCAGCAGATCGGACTCGGTACGACCAACCAGCTCGCCGACGGTGTGAACACCTTCGCGCTTGAGGCAGTTGTAGGAACGGACCGTCAGGTCCAGATCCTCGATGGGGAGTCCGAAGGAAGCGATGTGATCGGCCTCGGCGGGCGAGGGTCCGATCTCGATACCTTCTGCTTCGACGTTCAGCTCACGGGCGAGGCCGAAGAGCTCAACCAGGGTCTTGCCCGCCGAAGCGAGCGCGTCCCGCGCGGTGATGGAATTCTTGGTCTCCACGTCGAGAACGAGCCGATCGAAGTCGGTGCGCTGTTCGACGCGGGTGGCCTCCACCTTGTAAGTGACCTTGAGTACGGGCGAGTAGATCGAGTCGACCGGAATACGGCCGATCTCTGCGCCCGATGCCTTGTTCTGGACGGCAGGAACGTAGCCGCGGCCACGCTCGACAACGAGCTCGACCTCCAACTTGCCCTTGTCGTTCAAGGTCGCGATGTGCAGATCCGGGTTGTTCACCGTGACGCCGGCCGGGGGAACGATGTCGCCTGCAGTCACAGCGCCTGGGCCCTGCTTGCGGACGTACATGGTGACCGGCTCGTCCTCTTCGGAGCTCACCACGAGGCCCTTGAGGTTCAGGATGATGTCGGTGACGTCTTCCTTGACTCCGGGGACGGTGGTGAACTCGTGGAGAACGCCGTCGATACGGATGCTGGTGACAGCGGCTCCGGGGATCGACGACAGCAGGGTACGGCGGAGCGAGTTGCCGAGTGTGTAACCGAAGCCAGGCTCGAGCGGCTCGATGACGAATTTCGAGCGGTTGTCCGCGATGACCTCTTCGGTCAGCGTCGGTCGCTGTGAAATGAGCATTGTGTGTTCCTCCTGTACGGACGTCCGCTATTTGACGTCCACGTGTGGAGGCGAGAACGTCTGCGGGTGACCGGGACGGCCACCCGCAGACGCGCTACGCCTTACTTCGAGTAGTACTCGACGATGAGCTGCTCCTGGAGCGGCACATCGATCTGTGCGCGCTCCGGTACCCGGTGAACCAGGATGCGAAGACGGTTCGGGACGACCTGCAACCACGGCGCGACCGTACGATCCCCGTAGCTCTCGCGAGCGATCTGGATCGGCAAGGTCTGTGCGGACTTCTCGCGTACATCGATGATGTCGTACTGCGAGACGCGGTAGCTGGGGATGTCCACGCGCTTGTTGTTCACGAGGAAGTGACCGTGCGTGACCAGCTGACGAGCCTGGCGACGCGTACGTGCCAGACCGGCGCGGTAGACGACGTTGTCGAGACGGGTCTCGAGGATCGTCAGCAGGTTCTCGCCGGTCTTGCCGGGACGCCGGTTGGCTTCCTTGTAGTACAGGCGGAACTGCTTTTCCATGACGCCGTAGGTGAAGCGAGCCTTCTGCTTCTCCTGAAGCTGGAGCAGGTACTCGCTCTCCTTGATCCGCGCGCGACCGTGCTGGCCGGGCGGGTAGGGGCGACGCTCGAATGCCTGGTCTCCTCCGACGAGGTCGACGCGCAGACGACGAGACTTGCGGGTGATAGGACCGGTATAACGTGCCATTTTCTAAACCTTTCCTTCCCGCTAGACCCGACGCCGCTTCGGCGGACGGCAACCGTTGTGCGGCTGGGGGGTGACATCAGAGATGGTGCCAACCTCGAGGCCTGCGGCCTGAAGCGAGCGGATGGCGGTCTCACGGCCGGAGCCGGGTCCCTTGACGAACACGTCGACCTTCTTGACGCCGTGCTCCTGAGCCTTGCGCGCTGCGTTCTCGGCAGCGAGCTGAGCAGCGAACGGAGTCGACTTGCGCGAGCCCTTGAAGCCCACGTGGCCCGAGGACGCCCACGAGATGACGTTGCCGGCCGGGTCGGTGATCGACACGATCGTGTTGTTGAAGGTGCTCTTGATGTGCGCAGATCCGTGGGGGACGTTCTTCTTGTCCCTGCGACGCGTCTTCTGCGTCTTCTTCGGACCGGTACCGCGTGCTTTAGGGGGCATTACTTCGCCTTCTTCTTGCCGGCAATGGTGCGCTTGGGGCCCTTACGGGTGCGCGCATTGGTCTTGGTGCGCTGTCCACGTACGGGCAGACCACGACGGTGGCGAAGGCCCTGGTAGCAGCCGATTTCGATCTTGCGACGGATGTCGGCCTGCACCTCGCGACGCAGGTCGCCCTCGACCTTGAGGGACTCCTCGATGTACTCGCGGAGCTTGGTCAGATCTTCGTCGGACAGATCCTTGCTACGCAGATCCGGGTTGACGCCGGTTGCGTCCAGGATCTCCTTCGAGCGGGTACGGCCGACGCCGTAGATGTAAGTCAGTGCGATCTCCATGCGCTTTTCGCGCGGAAGATCCACACCTGCGAGACGTGCCATGTGGCATTCCTTTTCGTGTGCCGGAGGTCTGCTCCCAGTCCGTCCCCTGTGTCCTTCTCACCTGTGGGCGTGAACCCGTAGGCAGGAGAAGCGTCTTTCAACTAACTCAGTGGGGCCCCGGCCTCCGTGCCGGGGGTGTGCCGTAACGCGTGTGTCACGGTTGGTGCTGGGAGGTCTTCTTCTTGCTGTGTGCCAAGCAGAAACGCGAAATGCTCGGTGGTTATCCCTGACGCTGCTTGTGACGCAGGTTCTCGCAGATCACCATGACTCGTCCGTTACGACGAATCACCTTGCACTTTTCGCAGATCTTCTTGACGCTCGGCTGAACCTTCACGTCGCTGATCTCCTGTGTGTAGCTCGCGCACGCCGCACGAATACCTGCGGCGCGATTCGAGCATGGTTCTCTCCGACCGGACCTGGCCGGAGAAGCTTGTTACTTGTAGCGGTAAACGATGCGACCCCGCGTGAGGTCGTATGGAGAGAGCTCCACGACGACTCGATCCTCCGGGAGGATACGAATGTAGTGCTGGCGCATCTTTCCACTGATGTGTGCGAGCACCTTGTGACCGTTCTCCAGCTCAATGCGGAACATCGCATTGGGCAAGGGTTCGACTACTCGGCCCTCGACTTCGATGGCACCGTCTTTCTTAGCCATATCCTCCGCGTCCCTGGTTTGACACCTGGTTGATTGCATCTGTTTCCGTTAACGTGATGCTCACTGGCCACCGACTTGCGTCGGCGGTGTGGACCGGTCGATGTAAGGCCGGCTCGCGCAGGCATGCAAACAACCGGTACGCAGAGCGCACCGTCGAACTATGTTACCGGCAAACTCTCACCAGGCCAAATGCCGTGCTGTCGAGTACTGTCCCGCGATCGGATTTCGCGGTCGAAGGAGCACGGTCGGCCGACTGCGCTCGGACTCGTCTATTCGGGACGAAGCGTCAGGATTCGCGGGCCGTCTTCTGTCACGGCAACGGTGTGCTCCCAATGCGCAGCCCGCGATCCGTCGGTGGTGACCACGGTCCAATCGTCATCGAGGATCTCGGTCTCGTAGGTTCCGAGGGTCAACATCGGCTCGATGGCCAGGGTGGAGCCGATCACCAATTCGGGCCCCTTACCGGGTGCACCTTCGTTGGCGAGGAATGGCTCCATGTGCATCTCACGGCCGATTCCGTGCCCGCCGTACCCGTCGACGATGCCGTACTTGCGCCCGTGCAGCTTCTCCGCATCGTGTGTACCGGTCTCGATTGCATGCGAGATGTCGGTGAGACGGTTGCCTGGGAGCATCGCGGCAATGCCGGCCTCCATCGACAGCCGAGTTGCCTCGCTGAGCAGTGCATCTGCTTCGATGATTTCGCCGATTCCGAATGTCCAGGCCGAGTCACCGTGCCAGCCGTCGAGAACTGCGCCGCAATCGATGGAAATGATGTCGCCCGCGGCGAGAACGTCCCGTGCGGACGGGATGCCGTGAACCACCCGGTCGTTCACGGACGAGCAGATGCTCCCCGTGAAGCCGTGATATCCGAGGAAAGACGGCACGGCACCGGCATCCCTGATGACAGCCTCGGCGACACGGTCCAGTTCGAGAGTCGAGACGCCGGGCTTCGCTGCGTCCCGCACCGCCACCAGCGCAGCGCCGACGATCGCACCCGCCGCAGCCATCGCGTCGAGTTCACCGGCGCTGCGGAACGGGACAACCTTGCGTTTGCGACCGAAGGCCATTACTTGCCGAGGCCCTCGATGGACTTCAGCGCGCGGGCGCTGACCTCGTCGACCTCGCCCATCGCATCGACGGAGAGGATCTGGTCCGAGTAGTGGTCAAGCAGGGGTGCGGTCTCGTCGCGGTAGACGTTGAGCCGATTGCGGATGACGTCTTCCTTGTCGTCCGCACGACCTCGCGAGAGCATGCGTTCGACTACGACATCCTCATCGACCACGAACGAGAGCACAGCATCGAGCTTGGCGCCCAGGTCTGCGAGGATCTCGACGAGCGACTCGGCCTGACCGACCGACCGAGGGAAGCCGTCGAGCAGAAATCCGTTGACCGCATCGGGCTCGGCCAAACGACTGCGAACCATGTCGACAGTCAGTTCACTGGGAACCAGGTCACCGGCGTCGAGGTATTTCTTCGCCTCGATTCCGAGCGGGGTCTTCTCGCCGATGTTGGCGCGGAACAGGTCACCGGTCGAGATGTGGGGTACACCCAACTTCTCGGACAAGATCTCGGCTTGGGTGCCTTTGCCGGCACCGGGAGGACCAAGAAGTACGAGTCTCACTTGAGGAACCCTTCGTAGTTACGCTGCATCAACTGACTTTCGATCTGCTTCACGGTGTCGAGGCCGACACTCACCATGATGAGGACGGCGGTGCCGCCGAACGGCAGGTTCTGCGCTCCCCCACTGTTTCCCATGTCGAGGAAAACATTCGGGAGCACGGCGATGGTGCCCAGGTAGACCGAACCCGGAAGGGTGATGCGGCTGAGCACGTAATTGAGATAGTCGGCTGTCGGCTGGCCCGGCCGGATCCCGGGTATGAATCCACCGAACTTCTTCATCTCCTCGGCCCGTTCCTCCGGGTTGAAGGTAATGGCGACGTAGAAGTACGTGAAGAAGACGATCATGCCGAAGTAGATGGAGATGTAGACCGGGTTCGACGGGTTCACCAGGTACTCGTTGATGATCCGCTGCCACCAGCTGGGATCCGTCGCGGTACTTGCCGAGGTCAGCTGCGCGATCAGGTTCGGCAGGTACAGCAGCGAGGACGCGAAGATGACCGGGATGACACCCGCCTGGTTCACCTTGAGAGGCAGGTACGTAGACGATCCGCCGTACATCTTGCGGCCGACCATCCGTTTTGCGTACTGCACCGGGATGCGGCGCTGGCCCTGCTCGACGAACACCACGCCGACGATGATCAGGAAAGCGGCCACACAGACCATCGCGAAGACGAAGCTGCCGCGGCTGTCGAGGATGGACTTGCCCTCGGACGGGATTCGCGATGCGATACCGGCGAAAATCAGCAGGGACATACCGTTGCCGACGCCACGTTCGGTGATCAATTCACCGAACCACATGACCATGGCCGCACCGGCGGTCATGACCAGCACGATGATGACCAACCCGAAGATGCTCTGGTCCGCGATGATGTCCTGCTGGCATCCCTGAAGGAGCTGCCCACGCGAAGCCAGGGCGACGAGTCCGGTGGCCTGGAGGATAGCCAGCGCGATCGACAGATAACGCGTGTACTGCGTCATCTTGGCCTGGCCGGACTGTCCCTCTTTGCGGAGCTGCTCGAACTTGGGGATGACCACCGTCAGTAGCTGAACGATGATGCTCGCGGTGATGTACGGCATGATGCCGATCGCGAAGACCGACAGCTGCAGCAGCGCCCCACCCGAGAAGAGATTGATCAGCGAATAGATACCGGCCTGATCGCCACCGGAGACCTGTTCGATACAGGCTCGGACGTTGGCGTAATCAACACCGGGCGAAGGCAGGGTAGCGCCGAAGCGGTACAAGGCGACCAGACCGAGCGTGAAAAGGATCTTTCGTCTCAGGTCAGGAGTCCTGAAGGCCGACACGAAGGCGGAAAGCAAAGATCCTCCTGGCACGAGGCGCGTTGGTGTCGAACAGCCGTCCGGTCACATTCGACCCACACGACGTCCGACCTTGGATTGCGGGTAACACGAGTCACCCGCATGAAAGGCATTGTCACGTAACTCTAGAACTCTAACAGTGTGCATCCGACGGCCGGTCGATCAGTGCGCACCCGCCCATTCGGACGATGCAGCGACCTACCCGCGCAGTGTCCCGACCGGGCGGCCGACGACCTGGTCGACCCAGCGGCCACAACGGCGCGATGGCCGCAGCGAGAGCCTCTACCGAGGCTCGTTGCTGCGGCCATCGACACACGATGAGCGTGATCGACCGGAGTCGATCTGGGTTATACCTCGGTTGCGGAACCGCCGGCAGCGGCGATCTTTTCCTTGGCAGAACCGGTGAACTTGTTGACGGAGACATCGACCTTCACGGTCAACTTGCCGTCGCCCAGCACCTTGACGGGCTCGTTCTTGCGCACTGCGCCCTTGGCGATCAGATCGGCGATGCCGACCTGTCCACCCTCGGGGAACAAGCGCTCGATGTCGCGAAGATTCACGACCTGGAACTCGACACGGTTCGGGTTGGTGAAGCCCTTGAGCTTCGGGAGTCGCATCTGGAGGGGCATCTGGCCACCCTCGAAACGCGCCGGCACGTTCTTGCGTGCGCCGGTTCCCTTGGTTCCGCGACCCGCGGTCTTGCCGCGCTTGCCGCCTTCACCGCGGCCGACGCGAATCTTGGTCGACTTGGATCCGGGAGCGGGACGCAGGTGATGCAGTTTGATGGTCATGGTTAGACCTCCTCAACAGTTACGAGGTGGCGCACCACATTGACCAGTCCGCGGGTCTGCGGGGTGTCCTCACGGACGACGGACTTGCGGATCCCCTTGAGGCCGAGAGTCCGCAGGCTGTCCCGCTGGTTCGACTTCTGGCCGATGGTGCTTCTGATCTGGGTGACCTTGAGCTGTGCCATTACTTGGTCGCTCCTGCCTGTGCACGCGCACGGAGCATGCCTGCGGGCGCAACCTCTTCGAGGGTCAGACCGCGACGAGCCGCGACCTCCTCGGGACGCTGCAGTGCCTGCAGGGCAGCCACGGTGGCATGGACGACGTTGATCGCGTTGTCGCTACCGAGCGACTTCGAGAGCACGTCGTGGATGCCTGCGCACTCCAACACGGCGCGGACAGCACCGCCGGCGATGACTCCGGTACCCGGGCTGGCCGGACGGAGCATGACGACGCCTGCTGCTGCTTCACCCTGAACGGGGTGCGTGATGGTGCCCGCGATCATCGGAACGCGGAAGAAGCTCTTGCGAGCCTCCTCGACGCCCTTCTGGATCGCCGCGGGAACTTCCTTGGCCTTGCCGTAGCCGACGCCGACCAAGCCGTTGCCGTCTCCGACGATCACGAGGGCGGTGAAGCTGAAGCGACGACCACCCTTGACGACCTTGGAGACGCGGTTGATCGCGACTACGCGCTCGATGAAGTTCGACTTCTCGGCAGCGTTGCCGCCACGCGAGTTGTCACGACGGTCACGTCCACCACGGTTGTCACCGCGCTGGCTGTTGTCACCGCCGCTGTTCGGTCCACTGTTCTGTCCGGCGGGGCCGCTTCCGCCGTCACGCCGTTGACGTCCCGGCATCAGGCTGTCCTTCCGTTGTCAGTTTCAGTCATCATCAGAATGCCAACCCGCCTTCGCGAGCGGCATCTGCCAGCGCCGCGATGCGGCCGCTGTAGTCGTTGCCGCCACGGTCGAAGACGACCGTTTCGACGCCGGCTGCCTTTGCGCGAGCAGCGATGAGTTCGCCGACCTTTGCGCTCTGGGCCTTCTTGTCTCCGTCGAGGGCACGCACGTCTGCTTCGATCGACGATGCACTGGCCAGCGTGTGGCCGGCGAGGTCGTCTACGAGCTGCACGTGAATGTGCCGCGAGGAGCGGTTGACGACCAAGCGAGGACGCTCGGGCGTGCCGGAGATCTTCTTGCGAAGACGGAAGTGGCGGCGCGCCTTCGACAGGCGACGCTTGGTCGACACGTCCGTGCCGCGCGGAGTGCGCTTCACGACGTTCGCCTTGTCTGCTGTTTGCTGGCTCATATCACTTACCCGTCTTTCCGACCTTGCGGCGGATAACTTCACCCTCGTAGCGGATGCCCTTGCCCTTGTACGGGTCCGGGCGCCGCAAACGACGGATGTTGGCAGCGATCTGACCGACCGCCTGCTTGTCGATGCCGCTGATGGTGAATCGCGTGGGCGACTCGACCGTGAACGTGATGCCGTCCGGTGCTTCGATCAGCACAGGGTGGCTGTACCCGAGCGCGAACTCGAGATCCTTGCCCTTGAGGACAACGCGGTAGCCGACGCCGTGGATCTCCATCTTGGTGGTGTACCCGTTGGTGACACCGGTGATGAGATTCGCGACGAGGGTGCGCGAGAGGCCGTGCAGCGAGCGGCTACGACGCTCGTCGTCCGGGCGGGTGACGGCGATGGTGCCGTCGTCCGAGCGGGCGATCTGGATGGGCTCGGCGATCGTCAGTGCAAGAGACCCCTTGGGACCCTTGACCGCGACATTCTGGCCGTCGATCGTGATGTCGACGCCCGCGGGGACCGTGACCGGCAATTTTCCAATACGTGACATGGTGGTGGCCTCCCCTACCAGACGTAGGCGAGGACTTCTCCGCCCACACCCTGCTTGGCCGCCTGACGCTCTGTGAGCAAACCGGTGGACGTGGAGATGATCGCCACGCCCAGGCCGCCGAGAACCTTGGGCAGATTGGTGGATTTTGCGTACACACGAAGACCTGGCTTCGAGATGCGACGCACGCCTGCGAGGCTGCGCTCACGGCTGGGTCCGTACTTGAGATCGACGATGAGGGTCTTGCCCACCTCGGCGTCCTCGGTACGGAAATCAGCGATGTAGCCCTCACGCTTGAGGATCTCGGCGATGTTCGCCTTCAGCTTCGAATGGGGAAGCTTCACCTCGTCGTGGTACGCCGAATTGGCGTTGCGCAGACGGGTCAAGAAGTCTGCAATTGGATCGGTCATCGTCATGGTGTGACCTGTGCACCTTTCTCGCAGCGGTTCCCATGCAGCACGCGCGAGCTGGTGCCCCTGGGTTGTTCTCGACCCGGGGGGCCTGGCTCGTCACATCGTGGGCCTACAGCGAAGTGAACATGTCCTGACCGACTGTTGACGGTCAGGGGTTGCGCTCCAAGCAATGCATCACTGCACTGCCAGGTGTTTCGAGCTTCCGCGTGTTCTTCTTTCCAAGTGCGGAGAACCCGAGGTTGCGTTGAAACTGCAAGGACTCGCGTGCAGGCACGACGAAGCCCGGGCAACCGCACAAGTGTAGGCAACCAGGCCGAAAACACCAAATCATCCGCTCTGAAGGTTGCCGGCGCGGTGCACTGATCACGGCCCGAAGCGGCTCGCGCTCGTGTCTCACGGCGGGCTCGATGCCTGCAGAGCTGACACCGTTTTTGCCGAGTACGCACAGGCGCTATGACCCGAACCGATGTGCGGGGTCGGCAATATCGGTGCTAGGTCACGGCAGGACATACAACAAAACGGGCGTGGGTTCCGTAAAGGAACCCACGCCCGTCAGCGTGATGCGGTGAGGCCCGAAGGCCTCAGTTCACCAGGAGCTCTTGCGAACGCCGGGCAGCTCGCCGCGGTGTGCCATCTCGCGAACGCAGATACGGCACAGGCCGAACTTGCGGAACACCGAGTGGGGACGGCCGCAGCGGTTGCAGCGTGTGTATCCACGCACTGCAAACTTCGGCTTCTTGTTGGCCTTGTTGACCAGTGCCTTCTTAGCCATGGACTCAGTTCTCCTTGAACGGGAAGCCGAGGTGCTTGAGCAGCGCGCGGCCTTCTTCGTTGTTGGTTGCGGTGGTCACCACAGTGATGTCCATGCCGCGCGGACGATCGATCTTGTCCACGTCGATCTCGTGGAACATCGACTGCTCGTTGAGGCCGAACGTGTAGTTGCCGTTGCCGTCGAACTGCGTGCCGGAGAGGCCGCGGAAGTCCCTGATTCGGGGAAGGGCAATGGAGGTCAGGCGGTCCAGGAACTCCCACATGCGGTCGCCACGGAGCGTGACGCGTGCGCCGATGGGCATTCCCTCACGAAGCTTGAACTGCGCGATGGACTTGCGGGCCTTGCGGATCTCCGGCTTCTGACCGGTGATCGCGGCGAGGTCGGCAACTGCACCGTTGATCAGCTTCGCGTCACGGGCAGCGTCACCGACACCCATGTTGACGACGACCTTGACGACACCCGGGATCTGCATGACGTTGTCGTATGCGAACTCGGTGTTGAGGGCGTCTTTGATCTCGGCGCGGTAGCGCGCCTTGAGGCGAGGCTGCACGCCTGCCTTGTTCTCAGTGGTAGTCATCTCAGATGTCCTTCCCGTTCTTCCGGGAAACACGAACGCGCTTGCCGGACTCTTCGTCGGTGCGGTAGCCCACGCGAGTGGGGTTTCCGTCCGAGTCGATGACTGCGACGTTCGATACGTGGATCGGGGCTTCCTGCGTGACGATTCCGCCCGAGGATGCGCCGCGCTGGTTCGCGGAGATCGCGGTGTGCTTCTTGATGCGGTTCACGCCCTCGACGAGGACCTTGGAGTTTTCGGGGTAGGCCTGGATGACCTTGCCCTTGGCGCCCTTGTCCTTGCCTGCGATCACGAGAACGGTGTCGCCCTTGTGCACCTTCATTTACAGCACCTCCGGGGCGAGCGAGACGATCTTCATGAACTTCTTCTCACGCAGCTCGCGACCCACCGGGCCGAAGATGCGGGTTCCGCGAGGATCGTTGTCCGGCTTGATCAGCACGGCAGCGTTCTCGTCGAAACGGATGTACGAACCGTCCGGGCGGCGACGCTCCTTGACGGTGCGGACGATGACGGCCTTGACGACCTCACCCTTCTTGATATTTCCACCTGGGATGGCGTCTTTCACCGTAGCTACGATGATGTCGCCGATCCCGGCGTAGCGACGTGACGAGCCACCGAGAACGCGGATGCAAAGGATTTCCTTCGCGCCCGTGTTATCAGCAACGCGTACTCGCGACTCCTGCTGAATCACTAACTTCTCCTAGACCTGGATGTACAGACGTGCCGGATTTCCGTCCCGACACGCGCGGTCGGCTGCCTGGCCCACGGGCGCACGAAGGCACACCGCTGCCACAGGCAACTGGTCAAGTGTAGGGAACTACGCCGCCGAATCCAAATCGATGCTGGTCACCACACAAATGCTCGATACTTGACGCCGCCTCGCACCTCTCCGATGTGCGCGGCGACCGCCCGCAGCCACTGCCCCTTGGATATGCCAGTGAGAACGCGCGGTACGAGTGGATTAGCCAACAGCAGCAGGCCCCACCACCGCAGCACACGGCGCACGTGCACCGGCGGACATCCCTGGGCGCGGTAGATCCCCTGCAACTGCGCGAAGCCGTATCCCAATTGGTAGGACTGTTTCATCAAGGGAATCAATTCGGCTCGCAGTCGATATCCCACCAACGGTGTCTGTGCAAATGCAAAACGGTACCCATTCAATTGGGCCCGCCAGCAGAATTCGACATCCTCGCTTGCACGCAACTCGCAGCTCATTCCGCCGAGTTCCCGATATACAGCCGCCCAACAACCGAAACTCGCACCGATAGCGTGCGGTAGAAATGGTGTTTTTCCCTGTTTTTCCGGGGGCGTGGTAGGCGTCCAGTCGAGCGCGCGCGGCGAATTGATGGATTCGGTCTCTATTGCTGTACCGACTACGTCGTTCTTTTCTGCCAGCTCGACGAGTGCGGAAAGCCACTCCGGATGCACTACGTCGTCGGCGTCACAGAACGCGAGGAAATCGCCACGTGCCGCTTCCGCGCCGCGATTGCGGGCGTACGACGCCCCAGCGCGTTCTCCAGCGTCGATGTGCCGCACGGACAGCAGACCTCTCTGCGCATATTCGCGGAGGTGAGCCTGGAGATCGTCCTCGGAACCGTTGTCCGCGACGATTACTTCGATCGGCCCCGTGTACGTCTGTTTGGCAAGCCCGTCCAACTGGTCGTCGAGATCGGGCAGACAATTGCGTGCGGGAATGACGACGGATACGAAAACCACTTCTTTACCATCAGGCGTGGAACCCTTTGCCGGCTGATTGTTGGACGCAGTTCTGCTCGTGTCGGTCATGACTGCTTCACTCTCTCGGGTGGTCGCGCATATCGACGATTTTAGAAAGATGAATTGCAGTCACACTATCGACAATAATGATCGTGCGCAGCGCGAACAATTCCCGGACAACTTTCATCTACCGCAAGCGCCCTGGGTATACCCGGTACGACAGCAGTGAAACAGGGACGGTCGCCGGGCGCGTGTTCGTCTCGGGCACACTGGACCGGGTGAAGCCCCTCGCTCGCGGGGAAAATTGCCCCGCTCCGACTTCGAAGATGACTGCCACGCTCGAGACGTCCACACGCGTGGACGTCTCGGCGCTGTTGCTCGGAACCGATGGCCGAGTTCGCTCGGACGCCGATCTGATCTTCTACAACCAACCCATAGGCCTCGGGGTCGAGTACCAGGCCCACGGCGGCTCTCATCGCATCATCCTCGACTGCGCGGCCATCCCGGCCGAGATCGTCACCGTTGCAATAGCCGCCTCGCTTGACGGAACTGGACCGCCGACGTTCGCAGATGCTGGGCCGGTATCGACGACGATCGCCGATGCCGCCGGCACACCGTTTGCTTCCTACCGCGCCGACGCGCTCGGACAGGAGAACGCCTTGGTCTGCCTCGAGATCTACCGACGCGGTGAGGTTTGGAAGGTACGCGCGATCGGCCAGGGGTTTCTCGACGGCCTAGCCGGGCTGGCGACGGCTTACGGCATCGAGATCGAGAGCGCGGACGAGGACCAGAGCGCACCCTTCGCAACCGCACCTCCGACCGGTGCCGGACAGAGCAGCATCCCGCCACTCCCCTCCGCCACGACAGAAGGGTCCACACCCGTGAGAAGTGAACTGTTCGCGCCCGCACACGCCGAGGTTCCCGGCGCCGGCATCCAGAAGCAGGGCAGCAAGATGTGCCGTGTGGGGATGAACGGCGAGATCATGGCCCGCGCAGGGTCGATGGTCGCGTACCAGGGCGATCTGAAGTTCGAGGCCAAGGGGGCGGGCGGTATCGGACGCGCTTTCAAGCAGGCACTGTCCGGTGAAGGCGTTCCGCTCATGACGGTGTCCGGGCGCGGCGACCTCTTTCTGGCAAACGCCGCTCAGGACGTCCACCTGATCGATCTCGACGGCACCGACGGCCTCACCATCAACGGTGCGAACGTGCTGGCGTTCGATTCGTCCCTGTCCTACGAAGTCAAGCGAGTACAAGGCGCGGCGTCGGGGGGCAATGCGGGCTTCTTCAATTGCGTGTTCACCGGTCGCGGTCGAATCGCCATCACGACCGACGGGGTTCCCGTTGTGCTGCAGGTCGACCAGGCCACGTTCGCCGACCCGCAGGCGGCAGTTGCGTGGTCGTCGAGCTTGTCTACCAGGGTGAAGAAGAATGACTCGTTCGGTCTCGGGACCTTGATCGGACGTTCCACCGGCGAGCGCTTCACGCTCGAGTTCGTCGGCCGAGGCTTCGTCGTGGTGCAACCGTCCGAGCAACCGCCGGGCGGGATTATCGGCGGCTCCGGCAGCGGTGAACAAGCTGGCGTCGGCGGTGCGCTCGGCGGGCTGCTCGGACGCTAGAGCACGAGAAAAGCGCTGGACGAAAACCTGCCTCGAACACGACAATGCCCGCCCCCGGAACGGGAGCGGGCATTGTCGCAGCGAATTGCTTACTTGGCCTTTTCGAGGACCTCGACCAGTCGCCAGTGCTTCGTGGCGGACAGCGGGCGGGTCTCCATGAGCTGAACGCGATCGCCTACTCCGGCGTCGCCCTTCTCGTCATGTGCCTTGACCTTGGTGGTACGACGGATGATCTTGCTGTAGAGGGGGTGCTTGACCCTGTCCTCGAGCTCGACCACGATCGTCTTTTCCATCTTGTCGGATACGACATAGCCGATCCGGATCTTACGGTTGTTGCGCTCTTCTGTCACAGTGTTTTCCTCGCTCATGCCGCGTCACCTGCAGTGTCGTCGGCGGGACCTGTCGCCAGGCCGAGCTCACGTTCACGCAGAACGGTGTAGATGCGCGCGATCTCGTGACGAACGGTGCGCAGTCGACGGTTGTTGTCCAGCTGGCCGGTAGCCATCTGAAAACGAAGGTTGAACAGCTCTTCCTTCGACTCACGCAGCTTGGTGACCAGCTCTTCACCGGTGAGCTCGCGGAGCTCTGCGGCTGGGGTTCCAGTAGCCATCAGAACTGCTCCTCCCTGGTGATAATGCGTGCCTTCATCGGCAGCTTGTGAATTGCGCGGGTGAGCGCCTGACGTGCAGTGGCCTCGTCCGGGAACGAGAGCTCGAACATCACGCGACCCGGCTTGACGTTCGCGACCCACCACTCGGGCGAACCCTTACCGGAACCCATGCGGGTCTCGGCAGGCTTCTTCGTGAGCGGGCGGTCCGGGAAGATGTTGATCCAGACCTTGCCGCCACGCTTGATGTGGCGAGTGATCGCGATACGAGCGGCCTCGATCTGACGGTTGGTGACGTAGGCAGGCTCGAGAGCCTGAATGCCGTACTCACCGAACGTCACAGCGGTTCCGCCCTTGGCAGCGCCCGATCGCTTCGGGTGGTGCTGCTTGCGGTGCTTGACCCGGCGGGGGATCAACATCGTCAGCCCTCCTTGTTCGGCTCGGTCGAGGCCGGAGCCTCTGCGGATGCCGCGCGGCCGGCTTCGGTGCTCGTCGCCGTGGTACCCGAGGCACCGGAGCGACGCGGACGCGAAGGACGCTCGCGGCGCGGGCGGTCGGCGCCTGCAGCGGGTGCTGCAGCGGCGAGCTCGCGCTTGCCTCCGACGATGTCGCCCTTGTAGATCCAGACCTTCACGCCGATACGACCGAAGGTGGTCTTGGCCTCGTACAGTCCGTAGTCGATGTCCGCGCGAAGCGTGTGCAGTGGCACACGGCCTTCACGGTAGAACTCCGACCGAGACATCTCGGCGCCGCCGAGACGACCGGAGCACTGGACACGAATGCCCTTGACGTTCGGCTGACGCATGGCCGACTGAATGGCCTTACGCATCGCGCGACGGAATGCGACGCGGTTGCTGAGCTGCTCTGCAACACCCTGGGCCACGAGCTGAGCCTCGGACTCAGCGTTCTTGACCTCGAGGATGTTGAGCTGAACCTGCTTGCCGGTCAGCTTCTCGAGAGCTCCGCGGATGCGGTCTGCCTCGGCGCCACGACGACCGATGACGATGCCGGGGCGTGCCGTGTGGATGTCCACGCGAACACGGTCACGGGTGCGCTCGATCTCGACCTTGGCGATGCCCGCACGCTCCATGCCGGTGGCCAGGAGCTTGCGGATCGCGACGTCTTCCTTCACATACTCCGCGTACTGCTTGTCTGCGTACCAGCGCGACTTCCAATCGGTGGTGATACCCAAGCGGAAGCCGTGCGGGTTGATTTTCTGACCCACTACTGAGCCCCTTCCTTGGATGCCTGGCCCTTACGGCGGTTACGGCTGGTTCCACCGGTCTTGGGCAGGCTCTCGACGATCACCGTGATGTGGCTCGTGCGCTTGCGGATCCGGAATGCCCGACCCTGAGCGCGCGGCTGGAATCGCTTGAGGGTGGTGCCCTCGTCCACGAATGCCGTCGCCACGATCAGAGTGCTGGGATCGAGATCCAGGTTGTTCTCGGCGTTCGCAGCTGCGGACGCGATCACCTTGGCGACCGGTTCGCTGGCGGCCTGCGGTGCGAACTTCAGGATGTTGAGCGCATCCTCGACGGAACGCCCACGAACCAGGTCCACGACGCGACGTGCCTTCATGGGCGTGACGCGAACGTGCTTAGCGACTGCCCTGGCCGTCGGGTTGGCGGTTTCGGTGTTGCTCATCGCCTCTTCGCCTTCCGGTCGTCCTTGATGTGACCCTTGAACGTGCGGGTCGGTGCGAACTCCCCGAGCTTGTGGCCGACCATCGAGTCGGACACGAAAACCGGCACGTGCTTGCGACCGTCGTGGACGGCGAACGTGTGACCGATGAAATCGGGAAGAATTGTCGAGCGACGGGACCAGGTCTTGATGACCTGCTTGGTCCCCTTATCGTTCTGGACGTCGACCTTCGCGAGGAGGTGATCGTCTACGAACGGGCCTTTCTTCAGGCTGCGTGGCATTCTGAACTCCCTCCTAGCGCTTGTTCTTGCCGGTACGGCGACGACGGACGATGAGCTTGTCGCTCGCCTTCTTCTTACTGCGGGTACGGCCTTCGGCCTGTCCCCACGGGCTGACCGGGTGGCGTCCACCGGAAGTCTTGCCCTCACCACCACCGTGTGGGTGGTCGACCGGGTTCATGACGACACCACGGACGGTTGGGCGCTTGCCCTTCCAGCGCATACGGCCGGCCTTGCCCCAGTTGATGTTCGACTGCTCGGCGTTGCCGACCTCGCCGACGGTTGCGCGGCAGCGCACGTCGACGCGACGGATCTCGCCGGAGGGCATACGCAGGGTGGCGTAGGGGCCTTCCTTGCCGAGGAGCTGGATGCTCGAACCGGCAGAGCGGGCCATCTTCGCGCCGCCGCCCGGACGGAGCTCGACCGCGTGGATGGTCGTACCCGTCGGGATGTTGCGCAGCGGCAGGTTGTTGCCCGGCTTGATGTCGGCGCCGGCACCGGACTCGATGGGCGAGCCCTGAGCGATGCCCTTCGGTGCCACGATGTAGCGCTTCTCGCCATCTGCGAAGTGCAGAAGGGCGATGTTGGCGGTGCGGTTGGGGTCGTACTCGATGTGAGCGACCTTGGCCGGCACGCCGTCCTTGTCGTTGCGACGGAAATCGATCAGACGGTACGCGCGCTTGTGACCGCCACCCTTGTGCCGGGTGGTGATACGACCGTGTGCGTTACGTCCACCGCGACCGTGCAGGGGGCGAATCAGCGACTTCTCGGGCGTGCTGCGAGTGATTTCCGCGAAATCGGAAACACTGGAGCCGCGACGGCCCGGAGTGGTCGGCTTGTACTTACGGATTGCCATGAGTCTTCTCGTCCTCTATATCCGAAGAGTCCCAGCCGCTATGCGACCGGACCTCCGAAGATCTCGATGGGCTTGCTGTCGGCGGAGAGCGTTACGAGCGCGCGCTTGGTGTCCTTGCGCTTGCCGTAACCGAATCGGGTCCGCTTGCGCTTGCCCTGACGGTTCTGCGTATTGACGCTGGTCACAGTGACGTCGAAAATCTTCTCGACGGCGATCTTGATCTGCGTCTTGTTCGAGTCCGGGTGGACCAGGAAGGTGTATGTGCCTTCCTCGATCAGTCCGTAGGACTTCTCCGAAATGACCGGCGCCAGCAAGATGTCGCGGGGATCGGCGATCGTGGTCACTTGCTTCCCTCCTCGTTCTTCGCAGGCCCTGCGATGAACGTGTTCAGCGCTTCCACGCTGAAGATGACGTCATCTGCTTCGAGCACGTCGTACGTGTTGAGCTGGTCGGGTGCGATGGGATGCACGCCTTCCAGGTTCTGGACGCTCTTCCACGCTGCGGTGTCTTCGCGACCGACGACGAGCAAGACCTTCTTACGGTCCGAGATCTCGGCGAGGAACGTCTTGGCACCCTTGGTGGACGGAACCTGTCCGGCAACCAGTTCGGTGATGACGTGAATACGCTCGCTGCGTGCCCGGTCCGAGAGGGCACCGCGCAGAGCGGCTGCCTTCATCTTCTTGGGTGTGCGCTGGCTGTAGTCACGCGGCTGCGGTCCATGGACCGTGCCACCGCCGACGAACTGAGGTGCACGCGTCGAACCCTGACGGGCGCGACCGGTTCCCTTCTGGCGGTACGGCTTCTTGCCGCCACCGCGAACCTCGCCACGAGTCTTCGTGGAGTGGGTTCCCTGACGAGCAGCAGCGAGCTGTGCAACGACGACCTGATGCAGGAGCGCGATGTTGGCAGGAGCGTCGAAGATCGTGGCAGGCAGATCAACGGTTCCGTTGGTCTTGCCGCCGAGCTCCTTGACGTCCAGCGTCAGCTTGGTTTCGGTCTTCTTCTCGAGGCTGGTCATGCCCGTGCACCACCCTTCAATGCAGACTTGACGATCACGACGTTGCCGCGACGGCCCGGGATTGCTCCCTTGATCAGCAGAAGACCGTTCTCGCTGTCCACCTTGTGGACCGAGAGGTTCTGCGTGGTAACGCGGTCGCCACCCATACGTCCGGACATGCGCATTCCCTTGAACACGCGACCCGGTGTGGCGCAGCCACCGATGGATCCCGGACGACGGTGCACGGCCTGAGCGCCGTGGCTCGCGCCCTGGCCCTTGAAGCCGTGACGCTTCATCGTTCCGGCGAAGCCCTTGCCCTTGCTGGTGCCGGTGACGTCGACGAAAGCGCCGTCCTCGAACACAGCTGCGGTGAGCTCCTGGCCGACCTCGAACTGGGAGGCGTCGGCGACGCGGATCTCCACCACATGGCGGCGAGGCGTGACGCCTGCCTTCTCGAACTGGCCGGTGGTCGGCTTGTTCACCTTGCGGGGATCGATCGCGCCGAAGGCGACCTGGACGGCGCTGTAGCCGTCGCGCTCCAGCGTGCGGACCTGGGTGACCACGTTGGGTCCAGCCTTGATCACGGTCACGGGAACGACGCGGTTGTTCTCGTCGAAGACCTGGGTCATTCCGAGCTTGGTGCCCAGAATGCCTGTGGCAGGTCGATTCTTGTTATCAGTCATCGTTGTCTCCGCGCTCACTGGATGTTGACGTCGACACTGGCGGGCAGATCGATGCGCATGAGCGCGTCGACCGTCTTCGGCGTCGGGTCGAGGATGTCAATGAGCCGCTTGTGAGTACGCATCTCGAAGTGTTCGCGCGAATCCTTGTACTTGTGGGGCGAACGGATGACGCAGTACACGTTCTTTTCGGTCGGCAACGGCACCGGTCCGACGACGCGGGCACCCGTACGGGTGACCGTCTCGACGATCTTGCGCGCTGACGCGTCGATCGCCTCATGGTCGTAGGCCTTGAGCCTGATGCGGATCTTTTGTCCCGCCACGCTTAGTGTCCTTTTCTTGCCGCTTGTCGTGAGGCCTGCCGTTCGGCCTGCCCCACCTCGTCTGCACAGTCCCCGAGTCGCTCGACCGAAGCCGAAAGGACTCGAACTGCCCTCGTGCTCACACGACGAACCGAACGTTGGCGATCAGGAAAGACCCGATCCGTTGCCGCTGTTCATCTGTCATGGTTCTCCGGTCCACGCGGTCGGGCGTGTCGGATTTCTACTGACACTTCTTTCCGCTTGCTCTTCTTCGATGACCGTGAGCGCGAGGCTTCCGATGCATCTCCGAGCTGGTGAACCGGACGCACTCACGTGGAGTGCTGGTTCCGTTCTGCTTCAACCTGGTCGTGGCCGCACGAAGGCGCGTCCCGTGTCCAGGCAACCCGACCAGTATGCCGTACGCGGCCGTCGAGTTCAAATCCGGGGCGCACGGGCTGCGCACAGGACTCATGCCGGATATTACCGAGCGGTAAGATCGACCGATGAACTCCACCTCACCCACCTACGGACCGACCTTCGGCCTCTGGCGTCGACTGCCCGACAACCTGCTGGGATCCGCAGTCTTCTCCGTCGGAATGTGTCTGCGAGTGCCCTACTTCGGTTCGGTACTCCCCCGAGTCCGCACATTGGAACCGGGCCGATGCACGGTGAGCGCGCCGAAATGGTGGGGCATTCGAAACCACCTCGGCACCTTCCACGCCATCGCCGCCTGCAATCTCGCCGAGGTCGCGATGGGGATGCTCGCCGAGACCACAGTGCCCACCTCGCATCGCTGGATCCCCAAGGGTATGCAGGTCCAATACTTGCGCCCCGCAACGACCTCGCTGACAGCAACAGCCGAGTTGCCGCAGCTCCCGGATTTCGCCGCGATCACCGAGGGCGCCGATGTCGTCATTCCCGTCTACATCCGAGATCGCACAGGCGCAGAGGTAGTGCACGCCGATATCACCGTCTGGGTCTCCGCGACACGGAAGCCGGTGACCGACTCGTCGTAAGGATCAGCCCGCACACGCATACTCGAACGATGAGAAAGCACGACGCTGTTGTGGTGGGCGGCAATGGTGCGGTCGGTTCATTGCTGTGCCAGGCTCTCGCGCGCGACGGGTACTCCGTCCTGGCGACAGACGTATCCGAGCGCACCTCGCCGTCCTCGCCGGAGGGGGTCGAGCACGAGGTCGCCGACATTCTGAATCCGTCGGCTCGATTGATCCAAGCAGTGGCCGATGCCCGTCTCGTGGTCTTGGCGGTCCCCGAGCACATTGCGCTCGGTACGGATCTGTCTCTGTTCGACAGGGTTGCGCTGGTGGTCGAAACACTGTCCGTCAAATCCGCGTTCGCGGCTGCCGTCGAGGCGTCCGGCCGAGCGCACGCCGTCCTGGGCATCAACCCGATGTTCGCTCCTGCACTCGGATTCGACGGGCGTCCAGTGGCGTGCGTGAGACACCGCCCCGGTGTGGCCGCCGAGGACTTCGTCGCTCGCATCACGGCCTGGGGCGGACGAGTCGTCGACGTCGATTCCGACATGCACGATCGAGCGGCGGCCGCGACCCAGGCCTTGACCCATGCAAGCGTGCTCGCGTTCGGGTCCGCCCTGGGCTCGCTCGGCCTCGACCCGTCACTGGTCGACGCAATCGCGCCGCCACCGGCACGCACCTCGCTGGCATTGCTCGCACGGATCGCCGGCGGCGAACCCGAAGTGTATTGGGACGTGCAGGCCGGCAACCCGTACGCCCACCAGGCCAGAATGGCGCTCGTCGAAGCTGCGTCGCGGCTCGATGCAGCCGTCGGCAGCGGCACCGGCGAAGAGTTCGGCGCTCTGGTCGAACGGGCTGGTGCTGCCGTACCCGACGGCGAGTCGTATCGCAGACTGTGCGCCGATCTTTTCGGTATCGTTCGAGACCAAGGACCCGAGGGGAACCGATGACGATCCAGATGCCACAGCTACCCGAGCACGACCCGAACGACGCCGTGGAGAGTGCCGTTGTGTCGCGGTTGGCCGGTAACTGGGGCAAACGCGCCACCGTCAAGAAGCCGGAGCCCGACCTCGACGATCTGTTCGACCTCGCCAAGCACGACTACCCCGAGGCGTTGATTCCGTTCGCGGACCACGACGTCTACCGGGCCCTGCCGGAGACCACGCAGGAACGGATCCGCGCCTGGGGATGGATCGCGTTCAACAAGAACGTCATGGACGTGGAGCAGCACGTCGTCAACCCCGGATTCGCGCTTCTCGCTGCCGACGCCTTCGACACCGGAATGGGCGACGTTCTCGCCGTTGCGGTGACTCAGGCGATGGTCGACGAGCAGTACCACACGCTGATGCACCTCAATGCCTCCGCGCTCACCCGGCGACAGCGCGGATGGGCGATGCCCGATCGAACCCTCCCCGTCAGCGCCACAGTTCGTCGCCAACGTGCCGCTCAGCTCGGTGCCGTCGACGAGTCTGCGGCCGCGCTCAGCACGCTCGCATACACCACGGTCGCGGAGATCTCGATCACGTCCTACCTGGACCTGATCGAGGACGACGAGGCGATTCAACCCGTCAATCGCGCCACCGTGAAGTTGCACAACCGTGACGAGCACTGCCACGCCTCGATCGCCGACGAGATGGCTGCGATCGTGTTCGAGACGTTGAGCGCAGGCGATAGGCGTCATTTTCTGGAAGGGCTCGCCGCGGGCATGGACGCGTTCTCCAGCAACGACTTCGGTACATGGGCGGCCATCCTGCGCGCCGAGGGCGTCGTCGACGCCGACCGGATGCTCGCCGACACCGCCGCCGACGACACCCGCCGCCAGCTGGTACAGGACTACAGCGGGATCCGGTCGCTGTGCCGCCGACTCGACGTCGAGGACGAAATCGGGATCGCCTGGACGTAAGCGGGCGGCGGGCCACGCCTTTGCGGCGGGTAACGTTTTCGGCGGATGCCTGGATTGACTACGGGTAGGACAAAGTCCCACGATCGTCCGCACACTCTTCTCGACACCGACCGCACGGAGAATCGATGCCCTTACCCGAGGACGTAGCTGTACTGGTGGAGGACGTCCACAAGTCCTTCGACGACGTCCACGCGCTACGTGGGATCAGCTTCTCTGCGCCGCGTGGCAGCGTCCTGGGAATTCTCGGCCCGAACGGCGCGGGCAAGACCACCATGGTCAAGGTGCTCTCGACTTTGATCCGTCCGGATTCCGGTCGCGCCGTCGTAGCGGGACACGACGTTGCCGAAAGCGCTGCCGAGGTTCGCCGCTCGATCATGATGACCGGGCAGTACGCCGCTCTGGACGACACGCTCTCCGGGCGGGAGAACATCGAACTGTTCGGCCGCCTGATGGGCCTGGACAAGAAGGCCGCCCGCACCCGCGCACACGCCCTGCTCGAGGAATTCGACCTGGTCGACACCGGCAAGCGGCCGGTTCGCGGATACTCGGGCGGGATGCGCCGACGCATCGACATCGCGTGTGGGCTGGTCGTTCGACCCAAAGTGGTCTTCCTCGACGAGCCGACGACAGGTCTGGACCCGAGGTCCAGGCAGGGCGTCTGGTCACTCGTCGAGGCCTTGAAGGCTCAGGGAATCACAGTGCTGCTCACCACGCAGTATCTCGAGGAAGCCGACGTACTCAGCGACAACATCATCGTGATCGACAAGGGCACCGTCATTGCCGAGGGCACCTCGGACCATCTCAAGGCGATGACTGGCGGAAACTTCTGCGAGGTGGTCCCGGTCGATCCAGACGAGCTCCCCGCCGTGGTCCGCGTGCTGGGCGAGCTCGTTCCGGCTGCGGTGGCCACCGATCTTGCGCCGGGTGCTGATCGACTATCGATTCCGGCTCCGGACGGCGCGGCCACCTTGTCCGAGGTCCTGCGTCGCATCGACCAAGCCGGCATCGCGCTGGCCGATATCGCGTTGCGGCGACCCTCGCTCGATGACGTGTTCTTGTCACTCACCGGTCACACCAACACGGTTTCGACGCAGTGACGACGACAGCCCAAGATACGACGGTCGGTTCCGCTTCCACCCCCACGGTCGGACGTGCGAGTGCGTCCAAGAAGCGGCGCTTCGAGCCCTCCGGCTTCGTTCAGTGGCGGGTGTTGACGGCCCGGACCGTTCGAACGATGGTGCGCAAGGGCGAACTGCTGGTCGCTGTCATCGCGCCGCTCATCTTCACCATCGGGTTCTACCTACCGCTGAAGTTCGTCATGCAGTTTCAGGGCATCGACTACGCACAGTTCCTCATGCCGATCATCGTCCTACAGGCGATGGCATTCACGGCCATTTCGTCCGCGCAGCGCGCGTCGACCGAGGCAGCGACAGGTCTGTCCACACGGCTCAAGACCATGCCCGTGGTCATCGGTGCTCCGCTGATGGCTCGGATGTCGAGTGCGTTCATCCGATCGACGGTGACACTGACCGCGGCACTGCTCTTCGGCCACGTCATCGGCTTTCGCTTCAGTGCAGGCGTCGGGCAAGCACTCATGTTCGGCGCAATGGCATTGGCGATCAGTACTGTCCTGTCGTTCGGCGCCGACGCGATCGGCACCTTGTCTAAAAGCCCCGAGGCCACGAGCCAGGCACTGACGCTGCCGCAGTTGATCCTGGGCATGGCATCGACCGGATTCGTACCCGAAAGCGGCTTTCCCGAGTGGATTCGGCCGTTCGTGCGCAATCAACCGATCTCGCAGTTCTCCTCGGCCATGCGCGATATGGCAGAGGGGACCGTCACGTTCGCGGGCGTGTTCCCAGCCATCGCGTGGATCGTCGGTCTGACGGTCGTCCTCATTCCGCTGGCACTGTGGGCCAGCCTTCGACGGAGGGACTGACCATGACCGACATTCAGCAGCGCCGAACCACGCAGAGCACGCTCGATTTCCCGGAACCCACC
>NZ_JABFAO010000004.1:463640-655794 GCF_017168235.1 Rhodococcus sp. KRD197 | reverse complement strand
GTCATGGGTCCAGTATCGCTCGAGCCGTTGTCACAACCCGACCGTTCGTTTACAACCCAAGCTTGTGCTGTGAACGAACGGCAACGTTGTGCATAGTCAGATCAAATCCATCGATCGCTCACGCATCTCGACCTTGCGCACCTTCCCGGTGACGGTCATCGGGAACTCGTCGACGATGTGGACGTACCGGGGAATCTTGTAGCGCGCCAACTTGCCTGCGGCGAAAGCTCGAACGCTGTCGGAGGTCAACGGCTCGGCGCCCTCTCGCATCCGGATCCACACCATCAGCTCCTCGCCGTACTTGTCGTCGGGAACCCCGACGACCTGTGCGTCGAGGACGTCCGGGTGTGTGTAGAGAAACTCCTCGATCTCCCTCGGGTAGATGTTCTCGCCGCCGCGGATCACCATGTCCTTGATGCGACCGGTGATGCTGACGTAGCCGAGCTCGTCCATGACCCCGATGTCGCCGGTGTGCATCCACCCCGAGTCGTCGATCGCCTCGGCGGTCTTGTCCGGTTGCTCCCAGTACCCGAGCATCACGGAATACCCACGCGTACAAAGTTCCCCGGACTCCTCGCGCGCCGAAGTCGAACCGTCGACGGGGTCCACGATCTTCACTTCCAGGTGTGGTCCCACCGCACCGACTGTCGATACTCGCTGCTCGATGGTGTCCTCGCTGCGCGTCTGCAACGACACCGGGGAGGTCTCGGTCATCCCGTAACAGATGGACACCTCCGTCATGCCCATCCGCTCGATGACCTGCTTCATCACCTCCGTCGGGCACGGCGAGCCCGCCATGATTCCGGTACGCAGGGTGGACAGATCGAAGGACTCGAACTCCGGCACCGCCAACTCGGCGATGAACATCGTCGGCACCCCGTACAGCGAAGTGCACTTCTCGGTCTGGACGGCTTCCAGTGTCGCGACGGGATCGAATGCGGGGCTGGGGATGATCATCGCTGCACCGTGCGAAGTGCAGGCCAGATTGCCCATCACCATGCCGAAGCAGTGGTAGAAGGGCACCGGGACGCACACCCGATCGTCAGCGGTGTAGTGGCAGAGTTCTCCGACGAAGTAACCGTTGTTCAGGATGTTCCGGTGACTCAATGTCGCGCCCTTGGGAAAGCCGGTAGTGCCCGAGGTGTACTGAATGTTGATCGGATCGTCCGCGGTCAATCGGTCCTGCACCTCGGCAACCATCCGTGGATTCTCGGCGAGGGCGCGGTGACCTCGATCGGTCATCAACTCCCACCCGAAGCTTCCGACGAACACGACCTGCCTCAGCGCCGGCGCGTCGGTGCGAGCCTCCTCGATCATGGCTGCATAGTCCGAGCCCTTGAACTCCTGCGCGGACAGCAGCAGCGACACCCCGGCCTGCTTCAGAACGAACCCGAGTTCGTGGGTGCGGTAGGCCGGGTTGATGTTGACCAGGATCGCGCCGATCTTTGCCGTCGCGTACTGCGTGAGGACCCACTCCGGGCAATTGGGCGCCCATATGCCGACGCGGTCGCCGGTGCCGACGCCCGCAACGAGCAATCCGGCGGCGAGCAGTTCGACGTCGGCGAGAAACTCCGAATACGTCCACCGTCGACCGGACGGAACATCGACCAGTGCATCTCGGCCCGGGTGCTCGGCTGCCGTGCGGTCGAGGTTCGCGCCGATCGTCTCCGTCAACAGCGGCGTGGACGACGGACCGGACGAATAGCTCAGAGACTCCATGCCCCCAGGGTAGTGACGCCCGTCACCGCCGACTACCCCCGAATCGGGGTGTTCCCACCAGCCGAAGCATCGAGCGTGTCCGCCCGCGAAGTGTCCTTCAGGGCGACGCCGGATCTGCCCAACTTGCGTGCGCCCGCGACGAGACCGGCCACGATCTTCGCCGATTGCCGATACCCCAGACCGTCCGGAGGATGGATGTTCGAGATGCAGTTGCGGTCGGCATCGGACTTCCCCGGCCCGGGCAGGTGCGTCAGATAGATCCCGAGGCTGTCCGCCACCGAGAGGCCGGGGCGTTCGCCGATGAGAACGACGACGGTGCGGACCCCCATCGCGGTGGCGATGTGATCACCGAGCGCGACCCGGGCCTGAGTCGCGATCACCGGTGGAGCGCACGTGTACGTCTGCGACAGTTCCGAAACCAACGCCTCGAGCATGGGCGCACCGTGATCCATCAGCGCTCGCGGTGAAAGACCGTCGCTGAGAACGAATCCCAGGTCGAACTCGCCCGCCGAGATGGCCGACAGATCCTCGGGCACCCTGCCCAGATCGGGCCTGCGCAGGTACTCCGCCCGCGAGTTCGCCTGGGATGTCACCGCAATGGGGGCGCCGATGCCCACCCGTTCGATCTCTGCTGCGAACGCATCGGTTTCGAGCGGCATGTGTACCGCGTCGCGTGCTGCGGCATGCGCCGATCTGAACTCCAGTACGCGCTGGGTCGGCAACGAGTCCCCTGCCCGTCCCAGCCCGATGCGCGCCTGGGTACTGAGGCGTAGTTCGTCCCAGAAGTCCGCTGATTGCGTGTGCGGGCTGTTCTCGCTCATCTCGACCCCGTCAGAGCTCGCAGTGGTGACCCCGGGGCGTCGACCTCGAGGATTCTGCCGCGTGCGTCCACCATGCCGAGACGATCGAGCCAGGCAGCGAACTCTGGCGCCGGTGTCAGACCCAGCACCTGCCGGACGTACAAGACGTCATGGAAGCTCAAGCTCTGGTATCCGAGCATCACATCGTCCGCGCCGGGAACGGCGATGACGAATGCAACACCGGCCGTTCCGAGCAGCGTCAACAGCGTGTCCATATCGTCCTGGTCGGCCTCGGCATGGTTGGTGTAACAGACGTCCACCCCCATCGGCAGGCCGAGAAGCTTGCCGCAGAAGTGATCCTCCAGTCCAGCGCGAACGATCTGCTTTCCGTCGTAGAGGTATTCGGGTCCGATGAAGCCCACGACGGTGTTGACCAGCAACGGTTCGAGATCGCGACACACCGCGTACGCCCGCGTCTCGAGTGTCTGCTGATCGACGGGTCTGCCACCCGTCCCGAGATGCGCACCGGCACTGAGTGCGGATCCCTGGCCTGTTTCCAGGTACATGACATTGTCGCCGACGGTTCCGCGGTGCAGCGACCGCCCCGCCTCGTTGGCCTCGCGAAGCAGCGACAGATGCACTCCGAAACCGGAATTGGCGCCTTCGGTGCCGGCGACGGACTGGAACACGAGATCGACCGGGACCCCTTTGTCGATCAGTTCCATCGTCGTCGTCACGTGGGAGAGAACGCACGACTGCGTCGGGATCTCGAAGCGTTGACGGATCTCGTCGAGCAGGTACAGCAGGTCCGAGGTGGCGTGTGGCGAATCCGTAGCGGGATTGATTCCGATGACGGCATCGCCGGACCCGAGCAGTAACCCGTCCAGGGTGGCGGCGGCGATGCCGCGGGGATCGTCGGTCGGATGATTGGGTTGCAGCCGGGTGCTGAGCGTTCCCGGCAATCCGATCGTGGTTCGGAAAGCAGAGGTCACCTCGGCGGCGCGAGCGACCGCGATCAGATCCTGATTCCGCATGATCTTGCTCACCGCCGCAACCATTTCCGGCGTCAGGCCTGCGGCCACCGACCGCAGCACCGATGCAGAATCCGGTGATGCCGCAACGCTCAGCAGCCAGTCCCGAAGGCCGCCGACCGTCAGATGCGAGATCGGTTCGAACGCTGCCCGATCGTGCGAGTCGACGATCAGCCTGGTGACCTCGTCACTCTCGTACGGTACGAGGAGATCGTGCAGGAACACATCGAGGGAGATATCGGCCAGCACCCATTGGGCCGCGGCTCGTTCGGCGTCGGACTCCGCTGCGCACCCGGCCAACTCGTCCCCGGATCGCAGCGGCGTCGCCTTCGCCATCAGCTCCACCAACCCGTCGAACCGGTAGGTGGTTCCCGACACCTGCTGTGTGTAGATGCTCATTCGAGTTCGGCTTCTGCTTCCGCGAGTGCAGCGAACTCCTCGTCGGGCGAGTTCGCGACGAGGTGGTGCCGACTGTAGATGCCGAAGTACAGCATGAATGCGGCAAAGACACCGAGGCACCACAGCGCAGCCGTACTGTCGACGAGGAAGGTTGCCACGACAGCCAGCGCAGCGATGACCAGGGCGAAGCTCGTGGTGGCGACGCCTCCCGGTGTGCGGTACGGGCGTTCCATGTGCGGCTCGCGGCGGCGCAGCACTATGTGGCTGACCATCATCAGAACGTAGCTCACCGCGGCCCCGAAGACGGCCATGTTGAGCAGCATCGCGCCCTGTCCGGTGAGCGAGAGCAGGAAGCCGATGACGCCGGGGACGACGAGTGCGAGCGTCGGCGCCTTGCGTGAGTTGGTGATCGACAGGACATTCGGCAGGTACCCGGCCCGCGAGAGCGCGAACAATTGACGCGAGTACGCGTACATGATCGAGAAGAAGCTCGCGACCAGTCCGGCCAGACCGATGTAGTTGACCACCGTCGCCGCCGTCCCGTCGCCGAGCGCCTCGACGAGTGGGTTGCCCGAATCCTGCATCGCCTGTGCCCCGCCGGCTCCCGTGACGAGGATCAATACGGTCGCACCGGTGATCAGCAGGATGACCATCGCGGCGATGATGCCCCGCGGCACGTTCTTGCTCGGGTCTTTCGCTTCCTCCGCAGCGAGGGGCACACCCTCGATGGCAAGGAAGAACCAGATTGCGAAGGGAACGGCAGCCCAGATACCCAGGTAACCGAACGGGAGGAAGTCCGACGCGCCGGCGGCGTCGCCGGGCGCGATGTCGGTGAGGTTCGATGCCTCGAACTGACCGAGGGCGGCGAAGGCGAAAATTACCAAACCGACGAGCGCGATGGCGGTGATGACGAACATGATCTTCAATGCCTCGCCGGCACCGGACAAGTGGATACCGATGAAGATTGCGTACACCGCAAGATAGACCCACCAACCGTCGGTGATTCCGAACAGTCCGAGCGATTCGACGTACGCCCCGATGAACGTCGCGATGGCCGCGGGTGCGATCGCGTACTCGATGAGAATTGCCGTGCCGGTGGCGAATCCGCCCCACGGACCGAGCGCTCTTCGAGCGAACGTGTAGCCGCCACCGGCGGCCGGAAGTGCCGAGGACATCTCGGCCATACCGAGGACCATCGCCAGGTACATGGCTGCGATGACCACAGCGGCGATGAGGAGCCCGCCGAACCCGCCTTGCTCCAACCCGAAGTTCCACCCCGAGTAGTCACCCGAGATGACGTAGCTGACGCCGAGCCCGGCAAGCAGCACCCACCCGGCAGTGCCTTTCTTCAACTGACGTTTGGCCAGGTAGTCGCTGCCCTCCACATGGGAGTCGGCACCGCCGTGATGGATGATTGCTGGTTTTTCGACGGACATTGCCGGCCTCTCGAAGCGAGATACTTACTTGCGGGTTGAACGATCGACTCAAGATAGGCCCGCGGTGTAAGCGCCGGGTCATGGACACATGACGGGCGAATTACGGCGAACGCTGAGCGATTCGGAACTGCCGCTGTCCATGATGCTCGCAAGTAGGGGCAGACGTGTTGGAATCGTGAATTTCGCTACCGGTGTTTTCGAGTCACCGTCTTTCATGTCATCGTCCGCTTGCGATGATCTCCTCGATGTTTCGCTCCGCGAGAGCGGCAATCGTCAGAGACGGATTGACCGCTCCGGTACTACCGGGAACGAGTGCACCGTCGACGACATACAAACCGTCGTACCCGATCACGCGACCGAACGCATCGGTTGCTCGTCCCAGTACGGCACCGCCGAGAGGGTGGGCGGTGAAGGTCGCATTGACGTCGGGCACACCGAGCATCGGGAATCCGACGCCGATGTTGGACCGGTGAGCGATCCGAGTGTGTACCGCGCGCAACGCTTCTTCGACATTGCTGTTGCCGCGTTCGGGCCAGCGCAACCGTGTCGCGCCTGTATCGCGGTCGTAGACGAACTCTCCGCGAGTCGGATCGAGCACCATTCCAAGAGATCCGATGAGAGACATATCGATGGGTGAGCCTGGTACATACCAGTTCTCCAGCGTAACTGGCGCTCCCGACTCGTCGAATATGCGCGAGGCCGACGGCGAGGCCTGAACCAGTCCGTTGCCCTCGGGACTCATGCCGCGGACGAGAGCGGCGTCGCCGTTGGTTCCCCAACCTTGCCCGACGTGCTCGTTCAACCGGGGCAATGCTCCGGTGTCCCGGGCTGTGACGAGTAGCTCGGATGTGCCCATCGATCCGGCACCGAGAAAGAGTCGATCGCAAGTGAGGGTACGAGATTCGACCGCGATGGCTGCGGGATCGAGAACGTCGACTTCGAGTACGTATCGGCCGTCGGATGCACGCCCGATCGAGGTGACCTCGTGTCTGGCGTGAATCGTTGCGCGAGAGGTGCGCTGGGCATCGGCGAGGTAGTTCTGAGTCAGATCGAACTTGGCCCCGTTCGAGTTGCCGAGGTTCGATTCACCGACGATCGCGGATGGGCGCGAGGCCCCGGAGATCTCCGCGCGCACCACATCCCAGTTCCAGATTCCGTCGATTCGTGATGGCGAGTAACCCGCCAGTCGAACCTGCTCGTCCCATATCCGCGAATGCGTGAACGGAACGGACCGATAGACATCCTCGGGCATGGTCGACAAACGCAACGCCGAGCGCACCCGCGGGTAGTAGATCGAAGTCATCTCGTCGTAGGAGACGGTGGAACCGAAGACCGCGTCGAAGAATCTGCGCTCCGGCGCGATCATGACTCCGGTGAAAACCACAGACCCGCCGCCGACGGCAGCTGCCCGCCATACATCGATCGAGCCGTGCTCGGTGACGTCGAAAACTCCGCCGAACAGATCGGTCGGCACTTTGGGCAGTCCAGTCAACGGTGCGAGTCCGCCTCGACGCCAGAACGCCCGCCCGTCCGGCGCGAAATCGTTGGCGAAGACCTGGCGCCGAGGATGGAGCGGCCACTGCGCGCCACGTTCGAGCACAGTGACCGCCGAACCGGACTCCGCAAGCCGCAGCGCCGCGACGGCAGCACCGAAGCCCGACCCGATGACGATCGTTTCCGAGTGCGCGGGCGCTCGACGAGGCGTGTCGAACAACTCTGGGACGAACGTCCGATAAGCCGCGCCGAGCACAGGTTCCGCGCCGACCTGGCGTCCACCGGCCAGCAGCGAAGACGCACCGGCCAACCCCATGATTGCGCTCGCTTGAAGCAATCGCCTGCGACTGATTTCCATGCACGCCCCCGCCATAGACAAACCCGAACCGCCGAAAAGACTTCGATGCGATTTCTGCCGTCCAAGAATCAACGAACGGCCGGTATCTGTCTACGCAGAGTTACGTCAAGTTGTGATTGTCACATCCAGTGGCGGTTGTGGTGTGGAACCCGGAACCGGGCAGGCATCGGCAGCTTCGGCGACCACCGAGGCCTCACCCGGCACCGCCGGGCGGCGGCCCTGCTCCCAGTCGGCGCCCAGCAGAGGTGGGTCGAGAGCAAGCAGCTCGGTTTCGTCCTCGGTGAAGGCCCTTCCGCGGCTCAGGAAGCGAAGGCCCTCGGGCACTTCCAACGAGAAGCCTGATCCGCGGCCCGGTACGACGTCGAGGATCATCTGCGTGTGTTTCCATGCCTCGAACTGCGAGCCCGAGATCCAGACCGGCACCGCATCCGCACCCTCGGGGAGGGACTGCGACACTTCGCCGACGCCGAGACGCAGATCCAACAGACCCAGCAGCACGTCTCGGTCTCCAACAATGAATTCGCCTGTGGGATAACACATCGGCGATGATCCGTCGCAGCATCCACCGGACTGATGCATCATCAGTTCCCCGTGAATACCGCCGAGGCGACGGAGTAGCTCCATCGCCTCGGCGGTGGCCCGTAGACGCGACGGCGGAGCCGAAGCCGGACCGTCGCTCATCAGAAGAAGCCCTGAGCCTTCTGGGCGTAGCTGACGAGAAGGTTCTTGGTCTGCTGGTAGTGATCGAGCATCATCTTGTGATTCTCGCGCCCGATGCCGGACTGCTTGTACCCGCCGAAGGCTGCGTGCGCGGGGTACTGGTGGTAAGTGTTCGTCCACACCCGGCCTGCCTGGATGTCACGTCCAGCGCGGTACGCGACGCCACCGTCACGGGACCAGACGCCCGCACCGAGCCCGTAGAGGGTGTCGTTGGCGATCGAGATCGCCTCGTCGTAATCCTTGAACGAGGTCACCGACACCACCGGTCCGAAGATCTCCTCCTGGAAGATGCGCATGTTGTTCTTGCCGGTGAAGATGGTCGGCTGAACATAGTAACCACCGTTGAGATCGCCGCCGAGCTGTGCGCGCTCGCCGCCGGTCACGACCTGAGCGCCCTCGCCCTTGCCGATCTCGATGTACGAGAGGATCTTCTCGAGCTGATCGTTGGATGCCTGCGCACCGATCATGGTCTCGGTGTCGAGCGGATCACCCTGACGGACGGCCTTGGTACGAATGGCGGCGAGAGCGAGGAACTCGTCGAAGATGTCGGCCTGGATCAGCGAGCGCGACGGGCACGTGCAGACCTCGCCCTGGTTGAGCGCGAACATCGTGAAGCCTTCGAGCGCCTTGTCCTGGTAGTCGTCGTTGGCGGAGAGCACATCGGAGAAGAAGACGTTGGGGCTCTTTCCGCCCAGTTCCAGGGTCACCGGAATCAGGTTCTGCGAGGCGTACTGCATGATCAGTCGTCCGGTGGTGGTCTCACCGGTGAACGCGATCTTCGAAATACGAGGGCTCGAGGCGAGCGGCTTGCCGGCCTCCACACCGAATCCATTGACGATGTTGAGGACTCCGGGCGGCAGGAGGTCGCCGATGATCGAAATCAGGTGCAGGATCGATGCCGGTGTTTGTTCTGCGGGCTTGAGGACGATCGCGTTTCCTGCCGCCAGCGCGGGGGCGAGCTTCCAGACGGCCATGAGGATCGGGAAGTTCCAAGGAATGATCTGACCGACCACGCCGAGGGGCTCGTGGAAGTGGTACGCCACGGTGTCTTCGTCGATCTGGGACAGCGAGCCTTCCTGCGCACGGATGCATCCGGCGAAGTAGCGGAAGTGGTCGACGGCCAGCGGGATGTCGGCGTTGAGTGTTTCGCGAATCGGCTTGCCGTTGTCCCACGACTCGGCAAGGGCGATTGACTCGAGGTTCTCGGCGATGCGATCGGCGATCTTGTTGAGGATCACTGCGCGCTCGGCTGGAGACGTCTTGCCCCAGGCGGGTGCCGCTGCGTGTGCAGCATCGAGTGCGAGTTCGATGTCCTCGGACGTCGAACGAGCAACCTCGCAGAAGTTCTCGCCGGTAACGGGGGTGGGGTTCTCGAAGTACTGTCCCTTGACCGGCGGCACCCATTCGCCCCCGATCCAGTTTTCGTAACGCGGCTGGAAGGACATAACGGAATCGGCGGTACCTGGACGGGCGTAGACGGTCATCTTGGTGACTCCTCCTGATCAACACATGCTTCGATGTGACTGTGTGTGATTCAGAACACTAGAGTCTGCAACGTTGCATCTACGTTGCTGCACCGCGTGCAGGAAAAGCTCAGACGCCCAGTTGCCGATCGAGAAGGTCTATCCGGGCGCTGACCTGGCCGTACAGTGCAGAATCTCGGCTCAGCGTCGAGCGGTAGGCTTCCCACGCGATGATGTCGGCGCGGCCGTGGATGGACGACGTCCACTGCGCCAGCAGCACCGGATCGCCGACCCGCAGCAGCGCGGCCTGAACCCGAGAACGCAGTTCCTCGCGGATCTCCTCGATGCCCGGTGCCGAGGAACCCGGTAGTACCGGCCCGGTGTAGATGCGCAGCGCAGACTCGACGTCTCCTCGATCCAAGGCACGACGGATATCGCCGACATCGGAGGTCAGCTCCCCCACCAGCCGGTAGGGACGCGACGCAAGTCCCGAGGAGCCGAACGTCTTGCGCAGTCGCGACATCTCCGCACGGATGGTCACCGAATCGAGTTCCTGTTCGTCCAGCAACACCGCAAGATGGTCGGAGCTGAGCCCTTCGGGATGATCGGCCAGCAGCAGCAATATCTCCGCGTGCCGCTGCGACAGCGGGAGGCGGCCGCTGCCGCGCACCAGACCTGCCCGCCCGGAGCCCAGGACCTCGAGACGTGGCGCGGTGTCTCCCAAAGACTTCGGTGAATTCATCAGGTGCACGCGCAGTTCCGACTCGGCGGCAGCCACTGTGGCCCGAATGAGCGAGAGCACCTCGGGGACGGCCACGCGCGGTCCGCCGGTGATGTCGATCGCTCCGAGAATGTGCCCGCTGGTGGGGTGGTGCACGGGAGCTGCGGAGCAACTCCACTCGTGCACCGTGCGCGTGAAGTGTTCGGCCGCGAAGATCTGTACGCAGTGGTCGACGGCGAGGGCAGTGCCGGGCGCGTTGGTGCCCTTGCTTTCCTCGCTCCAGTCCGTTCCCTCGGCGAAATTCATCGACAACGCACGATCCTTCGCCGCGGTATCGCCCTCGACCCACAGCAGCCGACCGTCCGCGTCGGAGATGGCGACCAGTAGTCCGGTTTCGGCGGCATCCTCGACGAGCAGCTTCCGGATGACCGGCCGGATGATCGCCATGGGGTGGGCGTCGCGATACCGATCCAATTCGGCGCCCGAGAGCGCGGGCTGCTCGCTACCGCCATCCGGATCGACTCCCTTGATCCGGCTACGGAGCCAGGAGTCGAGGATGACCGACCGAACATTGCCGGAGGACGACCTGTCCTCGACGAACGAGCGGTGAGCGGTCGAGACCCGGCGAGCGAGGAGATCGACGTCGTCACCAGGGCGAACAGCGACCCAGGGATTGCCTTGTCTCGGCGCACTTGCAGTCATCACCCAATTACCCCTTCTGGAGCGTTCCCCCTACTGTAACGCAGCTCACAGGGGCCGCAATGCCCACCCCACGTCACCATCTAGACCGGGTTCTCCCGGACGAACCCCGATGCCCGCTCGGCGAGCATGATCGCCGTCGCGTGCGGACCCCGCGAGGGGACCAGCGGAAAGGCCGAGGTGTCGACAATGTGGAGCCCGTCGATGCCGCGCACACGACACCGTTCGTCGAGAACGCTGTCGCCCTCACCCATGGCGCAACTGCCGGAAAGATGCAGCGAGGTCCCCAGCGCCTCCTCCGGCCGTACATCGACGGAGGCGGCCGAGCCATTCAGAAGTTCTCGAACGAGATCGACCCCCCGCTCGAGTGCTGCCCTGTCCGAGACCGACTCGAGATAGCGGTAGCGAACCCGCGGAGAGTCGAAAGGATCCCCGGATGCGAGCGTGATGTCACCGCGACTGTCCGGTCGCATGAGTCCGACTCCCACCATAGGATCGCCCGCGGGAAGACCCGCGATGAACCTGTCGAACGATGCTGCGTAAGGACGGATTTCGAGATCGTCGACGTGCAGCACAGCCTCGATGGGCGAGGAGCAGACACCGGACGTATCGAAGACCGAAGGTCGATAGTAGACACCGACTTCCGGATGGTCACTGAATCCGCGGCCGACATGAGAGTGATCCAGAACAACGGAGATGCCATGGCGTCGAAGCTCTTTCGCCGGACCGAGGCCGGAGAGCATCATCAGCTGTGGCGTCCGCACAGCACCGGCGCACAGAACGACCCTGTTCGCGCGCAACCGCGAGAGAACACCATCCCGAGTGATGGTCACGCCGCTCGCGCGAGCACCCTCGATGTCCACCTTCAGGGCAGTCGCTCGCCCGAGCACCTCGAGATTGGGGCGTCCCATCACCGGAATCAAGTATGCCAGTGCGGCATTCACTCTTCGGCCATCGATCGTGTTGCGCGGAACCGGACCTACGCCCCCGCTCGGGCCGGGGTCGTTCTTGTCCGCGTCGTACTCGAAGCCGGCCGCGAGCGCCGCACCGACGAAGCTCTCTGTCAACCTCGACCACGATGCTCTCGCTGCGCGCGAGACCGGCACGGGACCGGCTGCGCCGTGGACGTAGCCACGGAAATCGACATCGCACTCGAGTGCGCGAAAGTACGGAAGGACATCGCCGAACGACCAGGACGACGGCCAGGCGTCGAAATCGGCGGGGCGTGCGCGGATGAAGTAGGCCCCGTTGATCGCGCCGGAGCCGCCCATGATGCGCCCCCGAGAGACCGTGCGCACCGTAGCGGACGTCAGTTCCGCGGCGTAGGAATCCACCCACCCACTGCCCGGGCCGATAGGCAGCACGCGCGCGTCCATCACCTCGGGTGGAAACTCCGCCGCCGACCGAAAACTTGGACCCGCTTCGACGACGGTGACCGTGCAGTCCGGATCTTCACTGAGCCGTGCCGCCACCACCGATCCACAGGACCCACCCCCCACGACGATCACATCCGGGTCGCGCACATCCGGGTCGCGTGAAGCCCTCATGTATCCATTCGGGGTGTCAGCGCTCGAAGGCTGCGCCCCTCGAAGGCCCCCACCCACAGGCCGGTACCGTACGCGATGTCGTCCATACGCTTGAAGAAGGCGTATCGAACCGGATCGAGACCACCCAGCTCGCGGTGGTTGTACCAATCCGACATCGCCTCGGCCACAGCAAAACCCAGAGCGATCTTGCGAATTCGACTCGACAACACCACCGCGATCAACGTGATGGGCCAATAGTGACGACACAGAGCCGAGGCCAACTGCCACAGGCCGCCGACGAAGCCCTCGGTGGCCAGGATTGCCGCGATGCGGGTGGGCTGGTCGAGCCCGGCGAACATCGATCGCAGCCGGCCGATCGTCACGGCAAGGGTCGCGAGAGCGCCCAACAGGCCTAGTTTGGTGAAGCTTGCGGCGAGCAGGCAGGCCACCAGTGTCCAGGGCGACATCGACACCGGCGGCACCATCCCCGGGTGCCGATCAGCGAGGGGGCTCGCACCGGTGCCATAGAACAGTTTGCGCCCGAACCACCGCCCGAACGTCACCCGATGATCGTGTGCGACGTGCGCGACGGGTTCGTAGCGCAGCCGCCAGCCGGCTTCCTGAAGTCTCCAGCACAGGTCGACGTCCTCGGCAACGTGCAACGACTCGTCGAAGCCGTTGCACTCGAGTGCCACCTGGCGGCGAATGAGCATGGCCGCGCTCGGTACATAGGACACCGAGCTGCCGGCCCGCACCGCGGCCTCGCGGCGGCCCAGATCCAGCGAGGATCGAGCGTGCTCGTACCGGGCGAGCGCATTGCCCTCCGGCTCGAGCGCCACGATGCGCGGGGCAACCAGGGCGACCGCGGGATCGGAAAAGTGCCCGAGCATCACCTCGAGCCATCCTTTGCGCGGAACCACGTCGGAATCGAGGAACGCCACGAAATCAGTTCTTGCACTGCGTAGTCCGGTGTTGCGCGCAGCCGCTGGACCGCGGGAGACCTCATGCCTGACGACGGTGACGCCACCGACCGGCCACGCGATAGTCGGTGCAGTCACCGGCTCGTCGGAACCGTCGTCGACGACGATGACATCGAGACCGTGCAGGGCCGGCAGCAACCGAACCAGGCCCGAAGCGTTGTTCTTGAGGGGGACCACGACGGTGACATCGCGCGGCGACGGAATCGACATCGGTCGCGGATTGGCGACGCCGGAGTCGAGAAGCTTGCGCGCGACGAGCGCCGACTGCGAGTCGGTGACCTCGAGGAATCCGTCGCCGATCATGGCCGCCGCGGTGGGCGCGAGGGTGAGCATGCGCTTCGGCGAACCGCCGATGAGGACACGTCCGTCGGAGTAAGTACGTACACGTGGGTCCACTCGCACCCCGAAGCCGTCGGGCAACCGACCTTGACCCATCAGACGATGGTAAACGGACAACGTGCCGAAGTGTTCGCCAGCGCCGGAGAATTTATGAAACATACCTTACGTCCGTTTTGGTGGCCTTTTGCAGACCGGTCGATCAAGCCAACATTCCGTTCGAGTTGGGCTGCCATCGCCCCAGCGCAGCGATGCTTCGCGCACACATTTGGGCCAGGATCGCCGCCCCCTCGGCTGCGGTGGAACCGCGAGGATCGCCCAGTACCCCGTTCGGCGCAACCGCCGCGACGCCGCCCGCACGCAGGCGAGGGAGCAACTCCTCGATGGGATCGGTGTTCCCGACCTCGGCGCGAGCGAAGTCCACGACCTCCGGTGAAAGGCAGAGCAGCAGCGAGGTTTCGGTTCTACCCGCATGCGCATCGGCGCCGGGGACCGCACACGGCAACCAGGCGACCTCGCGTCCCTCGTAGCGCAGTAGCGTCACCGCAGAAATCAGTGTCTCGAGGTTTCCGCCATGACCGTTGACGAACAGCACGCGCTCGGCCCACCGGCAGGCCGAGCGGCCGTACTCGACCAGAATCGTCCGCAACGCGTCGCTACCGATGGAAATGGTCCCCGGAAAGCCCTCGTGCTCGCCGCTCGCCCCGTAGGCGATCGACGGCGCGAGAACGGTGCCGGGCAGTCTGCGTGCAAGCGCCTCGGCGATCCGAGTATCGGTGTCGAGCGGCAGATGGGGTCCATGTTGCTCGAACGCACCGAGCGGGACGGCGACGGTTCTCTCTCGCCGCACCTGCGAGCACGTGTGTTCGCCCAAGGGCATGGATTCGGTCGAGGACACCACAACGATGCTATCGGAGTGCGTCTTCCCACAGCTTCACACGGACGAAACACGGCCGGGCTAGCGTGCAGTGCGTTCCTCGAAAGGACTCTCATGCCCCCACGTCGGCGATCGGTACTCCTTGCAAAGTTGAGCATTGCCGAACCCGGCGGACGGCAGCCGAAGATACTCGACGAACTACGACGGGTGATCCTCTCCGGTGACGCCCCACCCAACACACCCGTCCCGATAGACGAGGTCGCGGAGATCTTCGGCGTCAGTCGCATTCCGGTTCGCGAAGCGCTGAAAACTCTGATAGGCGAAGGGCTGGTGGACCATCGTCCCAATCTCGGATACACAGTGGCACAGCTGACTTCGGCCGAGCTCCATGAGATGTACGTCGTCCGAGAGGTACTCGAAACCGCAGCGCTCGCGACGGCCGTGGAACTTGCCACCGACGAAGATCGGGCGCGAGCCATCGAAGCCGATCGCCTTCTCGAAGAGGCCATCACGGCCGACGACCCGCGTGAGTACCACCGTCGCAGCCGAGAATTCCACATGTCGCTGACCCGTCCGTCGAGGATGAAGCGGTTGCTGCACATGTTGGATGCGGCATGGAACATCACCGAGCCGGTGCAGCCGATGGTGCAGGTGGCCGGTTCCGACCGTGCGAGTTTGCATTCCGACCATCGCACCATGCTGGAAGCGTTTCTGGCGCGCGACGCGGACGCTCTGCTACTCATCGCGCAGGAGCATTCGACTCGCTTGAACTCGGTCATTTCGTCCATATCGTCGGAATCCGGACTACTCGCGGAATCACCGCCCGACTGACGGCAAAAGATATATCCATTCCGTCACGCAGGGGCAATACTTCGTCGCTACCTTTTGTTTCGCCGGTCTTCGCGCCATGACGGGGACCGTTCGATACGCACTTCGCGAGCATCAGGAGCATCGATGACAGAAACAGCGAATACCCCGGAGACGCAGACCGGCGACTTGATCGAGGCCGCAGGCCATCCGGTCGGCGGCGGCTTGATCAAGGACAGCTACGACCCGCGACTGACCAACGAAGACCTCGCTCCACTGAAGAAGCAGTCGTGGACCTCGTACAATCTGTTCGCATTCTGGATGTCCGACGTGCACTCCGTCGGCGGATATGTCACTGCGGGAAGCCTGTTCGCGCTTGGACTGGCCAGCTGGCAGGTCCTCGTCGCCCTTCTCGTGGGCATCTCCATCGTCTACTTCTTCTGCAATCTCGTCGCGAAACCGAGCCAGGCCACGGGAGTCCCCTACCCCGTGATGTGTCGCGTATCCTTCGGCGTCCTCGGCGCCAACATTCCAGCGATCATTCGCGGTCTCATCGCCGTTGCCTGGTATGGAATTCAGACATTTCTGGCATCGGCCGCACTCGATATCGTTCTCATCAAACTCTTTCCGTCCCTCGCGCCCTATGCGATCACAGCGGACTACGGATTCGCCGGATTGTCCGCGCTCGGCTGGGTGAGCTTTCTCTTTCTGTGGGTACTGCAGGCCGCGGTGTTCTGGCGCGGAATGGAATCGATCCGCAAGTTCATCGACTTCTGCGGCCCCGCCGTCTACGTGGTGATGTTCATTCTCTGCGGATACCTGATCTACAAGGCCGGCTGGAGTGCAATCGATCTGACCCTCGGCGATGTCCAGTACACCGGATTCGGTGCGGTACCGGTGATGCTCGGCGCGATCGCTCTTGTCGTTTCCTACTTCTCCGGCCCGATGCTCAACTTCGGCGACTTCTCCCGCTACGGCAAATCCTATGCGGCAGTGAAGAAGGGCAACTTTCTCGGACTTCCCGTCAACTTCCTCGTCTTCTCCATCCTGGTCGTCGTCACCGCGTCCCTGACGCTGCCCGTGTTCGGCGAGCTCATCACCGACCCGGTGGAAACCGTCGCCCGAATCGACAACACCTTCGCAATCGTGCTCGGCGCGTTGACCTTCACCATCGCCACCATCGGCATCAACATCGTCGCCAACTTCATCTCCCCGGCCTTCGACTTCTCGAACGTCAGCCCACAGAAGATCAGCTGGCGCGCAGGCGGAATGATCGCGGCCGTCGGCTCGATCCTCATCACGCCGTGGAACCTGTACAACAATCCGGCGGTCATTCACCTCACCCTCGAAACACTCGGCGCATTCATCGGGCCGCTGTTCGGTGTGCTCATCGCCGACTACTACCTGGTGCGCAAACAGAAGGTCGACGTGGACGATATGTTCACGATGTCGCCGACCGGAAAGTACTGGTACTCGAAGGGTTACAACCCCGCCGCAGTCTACGCAACCATCGTCGGCGCTCTGCTCGCGATGTTCCCGGTGCTGTTCAACGGCGCTATCGACGGCATGGAAATCGCCGGTATGTCGACGGTCTCGAAGTACAGCTGGTTCATCGGCTGCGGTGTCGGCTTCGCGCTCTACCACGTGCTGGCCACCAGGACCCGGCTCGCCGTGACGAACCATCTCGACACCCCAGCGAAGGCATAGGACGCGCACGTGCTCATCACGGTCATCAACCCGAACACCACGGCGTCGATGACCGCCACGATCGAACAGTGTGCCCGGGCCGTCGCAGGCCCGGGCACACGCGTCGAGGCGGTCACTCCGACGATGGGGCCGGCCTCCATCGAATCGCACGTCGACGAGGCGCTCAGCGTTCCAGGCATCCTCGAACAAATAGCACTCGGCGAGCAGCGCAACGCCGACGGCTACGTCATCGCGTGCTTCGGTGATCCCGGAATGGACGCCGCACGCGAGGCGGCGCGCGGACCGGTCGTCGGAATCGCCGAGGCTGCCATGCACGCCGCGAGTTTCCTCGGACGCGGCTTCTCCGTCGTCACCACACTCGAACGAACCACCGGTCGTGCTTGGGATCTGGTAGCCCACTACGGGATGTCGCAGCGGTGCGGCGGCGTGCACGCATGTGAGATACCGGTTCTCGAACTGGAGACAGATCCCGACGCCCGCAAGATCATCACCGAGGCCTGCCGCGACGCCGTCGAACAGGACCGATCCGACGCGATCGTCCTCGGCTGCGCAGGCATGGCGGACCTGTGCGAGCACATCTCCTCGGAAATCGGAGTGCCGGTGGTGGACGGGGTGGCCGCGGCGACACTGATCGTGCAATCGCTCGTGACGATGGGGCTGCGCACTGGCAAGAGAAACGAATACGCCACCCCGCTCCCCAAGCGCTACACGGGACTGCTGGCAGGATTCGGAGACGGCTCCCAATAGGTGGTCGACGCGCCCCCGCCTGGGCACCGGGCCTATGGTCGAGTAGTGGACGAGTTCATTGCACGGGCTACGGAGATGGCCGGGCGCCCCGGCCGCAGCATCCTCGGTATCGCGGGCGCGCCCGGAGCGGGAAAATCGACGTTCGCCGAAGCCATCGTCGCAGCACTCGGACCGGAGACGGCGATTCTGGTGCCGATGGACGGCTTCCACCTCGCCGAGCGCGCGCTTGTCCAGTTGGGCCTGCGCTCACGCAAAGGCGCACCGGAGACCTTCGATGCGGCCGGTTACGCACACCTGTTGCGCAGGCTCGCGCAACAGACCACGGGCATCGTGTACGCGCCGTACTTCGACCGAGCGCTGGAAGAACCGATCGCTGCCGGTATCGCGGTATCAGCTGACGTCCCACTCGTCGTCACCGAGGGCAACTACCTCCTACTCGACTCGGGTCACTGGCCGGACGCCCGCGCAGCGATGGACGAGGTGTGGTACCTCGACATCGACGACGATGTCCGTCGAGAGCGGTTGGTCGAGCGGCACAGCCTGTTCGGCAAGACGGACCTCGAAGCCCGGGCGTGGGCGCACGGCAGCGACGAGGATAATGCCGCGCTCGTCGCGTCCACGGCTCACCGTGCAGATCTGGCGATCACGGCTCCGCCAGAACCGTCACTTCACCGCATCCACCTCGACCTCCACAAGCCACCCCGGCACGGGAAGCGAGGCGACCTCGAGGGCGAACCGTGACGGTCGTGCAGAATTACGCTCGATCGGGGCTGCGGGCTCGGCAGTCCCCATCGGCACGAGCTCGGTCTCGTCGGTATCGAGATTGGTGTTCGCGAAGAACTGGCGATAGGCGCGGTTCCACCCCGCATAGTCGGCACGATCGGTTCCGGGCGCATTGTCGAGGAACACCCGCATCGACACGACATCCTCGAGCGCATAACCCTGGCCTTCGAGGTTGTCGCGAATTTTCTTCAGCACGCCGATTCCCTGAGCCTCGGTGACAGTGACACCGGACGGCAGGGTGCCACCCGAGAATTGTTCGGTGTCGATGTACGACTCGGGACTTCCCTCCGCCGCCTCCTCGTTCAGCGCGGTCGGTCCGAGTCCACTGGACTTGTAGACCGTTGCATCACCGGAGATCTCGACGCCTTGCGCGATCATCGGATTCGCTTCACCCGGCTCGATGACCGATCGGGCCCCCGGGTCGGATTCGGTGCCTGCGGGCGCCGCGTCCGAATCCGACGAGCAGGCCGCAGTGAACAGGATGGCTCCGGCTGCGAGGGCGGCAGCGAACGAACGTGTGTTCTTGGACATCAGATTTTCCTTTCGAGAACGAACAGAGATCAGGACGCGGTGACGCGTTCGTGAATGGAGGTGACCACGTCGCGCGCGGAGGTGAAGGCTCCGTGCTGCCAGGCGATGGCGTTGGACAGGTGATCGCCCGCGAAGTAGATGTGCTCTACGGGCTTCAGGAGCGTGGAGTATTCGGCCGTCGCGACACCGCCGTGCGAGTCGCCGGCCCCGGCCCAGGACACCCACGCACTCTCGGAGTACTTCGTGCGGCGCCAACTGCCGGAGAACGACGAGCTGATGTCCTTGGTGTACTTGTCGCCGTGAATCATCGATCCTTCGGCGACGGCCTTGGCCAAACGTTGTTTGTGGGTCAGCGATTCGAACGCCTGATGACGCTTGCCCGTGTTGTAGTAGGCGACGACGACACCGCGATCGGAGTTGTAGTGGTCGTACGGGAACATGATCTGGGATATGTCCATGTCGGTGTTGCTGGCGCCACCGTAGATGCGCTCGTCGGTCTCCCACCATCGCCGCGAGTACTCGATACCGAGCTTTCCGGACGGTGTCGCTTTGGCTGACTTCAGCGCGAGCAGCACGTCGGCCGGCAGATTGTTCTCGAGCCGCGTGACGAGTGCGGGCGGGATCGTGCAGATGACGTAGTCGGCTGAGATCGACTCCGCGGATCCATCTTTCACGTACTCCACCGTCGCCCCGTCGGAGGTGTTCTTCAGTGCTGTGACCTCGGCGCCGTAGACGATGTTGTCGGCACCGATGGCATCGGAGAACGCGTAGTAGATCCGATCCATGCCCCCCACCGGGCTGAACATCAGCATCGCCTGGTCGTAGCCGAACTCGAAGCTGAAGTTTCGTCCGATGCCGCTCTGGATGACGTCGGACATTCCATAGGGCTTGGTCTCGTCGCCGAAGTTCAGGCCTGCACCCGGCTCCGAGCTGTATCCACGACGGGTGGACCCGATGTAGCGTCCGTCGTCGGAGAGGTCTCCGAAGCTGGACAGGAACTCCGACAGGGCGTCCTTGTCGTCGGGCGTCAGGACGTCGTCGAGAGCACCTCTGCTGGTGGCCTTCTGCAACAACTCCGACATGTAGCCGTAGGTATCGGCCTTGGCCGCGCGGTAGGACACCGACTGCTGATTCAACGCAGTGCCGCTCTTGTAGTTGACGAGCGTGTTCGCATTCTGGTTGCCGAATGTCTGCAACTCGACGCCGAGTTCCTTGCAGTAGTCCATCGTGATGTGGCTCTGCGGGATTCGTGTTGCGCCGATGTTGTAGAAGTGTCCGTCGGAGAAGGTGCACTTCTGGGTCTCCCCATTGAGGTCGGTCTCCTCGGCCCCACCGCGGATGGACCACACTCGCCCGCCCGGCCGCTGCCGCGCCTCGAGGATCGTCACTGCGTATCCGGCCTTCTGCAGCTCGTACGCTGAGCAGAGACCAGCGGGCCCGCCGCCGAGGACGACGACTTTCGGGCTTCCTTCGACCCTTCCGATCAGGTCGGCCATCGCAGGCGACTGAAACCGCTTGGGCGCCGCTGCGGCCGACGGTGCAAGACCGATCGACGACATCGCTCCGTAGGCAAGTCCTGCACCACCTGTGACACCGAGGCCACGCATGAACGATCTCCGTGTAACTGCCATGGGTTTCTTCCACTCCTTCTGCCGGCTTTCACTCGAATTACCGGCCGAAATCGACTGGTTTCGAGTTCGGTCAATGGTGGAATCTCGAGAATTCGAGAATGCGTAGCACGCGAAACGTTCATTCGACTCCGGGTGAGAACTCGACCACGACTCGGCTGGAGTTCTCACTCGATCGAATTCAGGCGAAGCATCGACGCAATGCGGCCGCAACAATGCGCAGCTACTTTTCGGCCATCATGTCTGCACTCGAACAGGCCATCACGGCCTCCTTCGCCGCTCGAGAGCCGGAGCGGCCGGCACTGTCACCACTGCGCGCACTCGGCCGCCGCCAGCTGTCGGGTATCGAAGTGTTCGCGCAATCGGTAGCCACGACCGCTCCGGCCGCATCGATGGTGATCCTGCCGATCACGATGTTGACCAACGAGACGATGCTCGGCGGTCTGCTGACGATAGCGGCCGCAACGATCGTCGTGTCGCTGATCGCGTTCTGTGTCTCGCAGTTCACGAGGCGGTTCTCGTCCTCCGGCGGTCTCTACAGTTTCGCGGTGAAGGGTTCGGGATCGCGCGGGGCTCTGACGGTCGGTATTGCGATGCTGTGCAAGTACTGCGCCAGTGGGGCGCTGACGCTTTATTTCGGCGGCCAGGCGGTGCGCACGGTGCTCCGTGAGACCGGAATACCCACCGGTGGAGTCGTTGGCGCCGTGGTGATTCACGCCGTGATCGCTCTCGGAATACTCGGATGTCTGGTCCGCGGAGTCAGATTCGCGGCTGCCGCAATTCTGGTGGTCGAGCTGTGCTCGCTGGTGTTCATCACCGCCCTACTCCTGTTGCCAGAGAGTCAACCGGTTACCGTCGAACCGTCCGGGGCACCGAACGGCCTGCTCCTCGTCGCTCTCGGTGCGATGTTCGCCCTCGCAGGATTCGAGAGTGCTACGTTCTTCGGTCCCGAGGCGAAACGTCCACTCGTCACTGTGACCAGGACGGTTCTGTTGACCCCGATGATCTGCGGCGCGCTCTTCACATTCGCGGCGTGGGCAGCGTGGTCCGGTCGAGGCGGTGTGCTGATCGGTGCGTACCAACACGGCTCCTCGACGGGTATCGATGTGTGGCTGGTCGTCGCATTGAATCTCGGACTGAGCTGCTCGTGGCTCGCCTCGGCCATGGCTTCGTCCAACGCGGCGTCGAGACTGCTCTACACGATGGGGATCGAGCGCGTCGTTCCCGATCGATTCGCCCGCGTCCACCAGACCTTCCGCACCCCGTACGTTGCACTCTGCGTAGTCCTCGGCGGATTGGTCGTAGTCAGTTCGACTTTCGTGGTGTTCAGCAGCTCCGCCGTGCTCGACGACGCGCGGCTTCTGGCTCGGGCGGCCCTCATCGTCGGATATGCCGTCGTCGCCATCGCCGCAGTGGTCTTCCTCAGGCGTATAGGAGAACTCACTGCGACGGTAGTGCTTGCCGGAGTGCTCGCGTGCACCGCTGGATGCGCCGTCCTGGCCAACCTCGTCGTAACGGTGGGGCTAGCGCAGAACGTCACCATGTTGATCATGCTCGGCGTGCTCGCACTGTCCGGATTCTGCTGGCGCGTCTATCTACACGTACACAGACCGGCCGCCCTCACCGCCGTCGGGGTGTTCGACAGCGCAGAAAGCCGCGACGTCCTACCGGGTGCTGCCGCGTACGGGGAAAACTCGCGCGGCGCGGTTGCCGTGGTGAAGAGTCCCTGGACCGACGCCCGCTGATGGCAGTGCGGACGGTGAGAACGAGCGAAGTCGGAGGACACGAACCGCGTGCCGTCCAGAAGGCGCTTGCGCTGCTCGAAGCCGTCGCACATCTAGGTTCGGGGGCAACGGCCAAGGAGGTCGCGCACGCCACAGCAATTCCACCTGCCACGGCGTACCGACTGCTCAATCTTCTGGTCGCCGACGGCTTCCTGGTGCGCATCGAAGACCTGTCGGGCTTCGCTCTCGGTCGCCGAACGAGAGAGCTCGCCACAGCGGCGCCTGCGAGCGAGGTCGACAATCACCACATCGTGGACGAGCTTCGTGCCCGCATCAGGTTCGGGGTGTACCTGGCGTCGTACGAGAACGATCGAATTCAGTTGATCGACCGAGACCCCGACCACGAACTGTCCGGCGAGACTGCACTGGTAACTCATATCCATGCGTCGGCGATCGGAAAACTGTTACTGGCCCACCGACCCGATCGCACCGTTCTGTCCGATCTCAGGAAATTCACGGCGCACACCATCGTCGATCTGGCCGAACTCGCGATCGAGATGAGCCGAATCCGCACGACCGACATCGCCGTCGAGACCAACGAGATCAAGGTAGGGCGATCGTCGGTGGCCGTCCCCATCCGCGACGACGATGGACGAGTATCCGGCGCTCTCGCGGTGATCGGGCGGACGGGCAGGTTGGTGCACGACGACCCCGATCTGATCGGTCTGCTCAGGTCGACCGCCAGTCAGGTGCGCTTGACCTATGTGCGCGGAAATACATAGCCCGCTATGTATTTCCGCGCACATGCGCGTCAGCGCCTGACGATATCCGACGGCTCCAGCTCATGGACCGACGAGTGCCCGAGCCCGAGTACTGCGGAGTCGAGGCCACCGCGAAGGATGTCCAGCACGTTCTCCACTCCGGCTTGGCCATTCGCCGCCAGGCCCCACAGGTAGGCGCGGCCGATCAGCACAGCTCGCGCCCCGAGGGCAAGAGCCTTCGCCACGTCGCTCCCCCGACGGACGCCACCGTCGAGGGTGATCTCGATCCGATCGCCGACCGCATCGACGATCGAGGGCAAAACGCGAATGGTTGCGGGCGTGCTGTCGAGATTGTTGCCACCGTGATTGGACACCGAGATCGCCGTGACACCCGCGTCCACGGCCCTCTTCGCGTCATCGACGCGCATGACGCCCTTGAGCATGAACGGTCCGCCCCACTGCTCGCGCAGCCAGGCGATATCCTCCCACGTCGGCAAAGGGGTGGACATCCAATCTCGGTACGCGCCGAAGAAGGTCGGCGGTGTGCCATCACGAGTAGTCAGATTCGGCACGGTCAGGTCGGGGATCTTGCCGGTCTTGGCGAACTCCCACAACCACTTCGGCCGCGTGATGGCCTCCGGCGCGAACTGCCACATCGCCTTCAGGTCGACCTTCTCCGGAATCGACGGGCTACCCCAGTCGCGCCCCTCGGAGAACGACCAATCCATCGTCAGGATCAGACCCACGGCACCGGCCGCGCGGGCACGTTCCACGAGCTGCAGCAGATACTCGCGTGAGCCGACCCAGTGCAGTTGAAAGAACGTGTGTGGATTCGCGGCAACGACGTCCTCGATCGGTTTGCTCGCGAACAACGAGAGCCCGATCGCAATCCCTCGTGCCGCGGCCGCTCGTGCCACGGCGACCTCACCCTCGGGGTGCACGGCCTGCACACCCGTCGGCGAGATCATCATTGGAAACGACAGTGGTTGTCCCATGATCGTCGTCGACAGGTCGCGCTTGTCCGACAACCCCGCGACATGCGGGGCGAATCCCAGCTCACCGAAGGCCGCCGTGTTGTCGTCGACGGTGATACCCCGCTCCGAGCCCGCCACCAGCGCGGCATACACGGACTTCGGGAGACGCTTCTCGGCCCGCCGTTGCGCCTCCGCAACGGTCTCGAACCATTCCGGTGTCGACATCATCGAGCGTGGGCCGGTCAGACGCCCAGCTTCCGGTCGAAGCCCATCGGCATCACGACATCGGACGGCGTCAGATCCTGAACGGACGAGTGCCCGAGCCCCAGCACCGCGGAGTCGACGCCACCGCGAAGGATGTCGAGCACGTTCTCCACCCCGGCTTGGCCGTTCGCCGACAGGCCCCACAGGTAGGCGCGTCCGATCAGTACCGCCCGCGCGCCCAGAGCGATGGCTTTGACCACGTCGCTACCGCGCCGGATCCCGCCGTCGAGGGTGATTTCGATCTGATCGCCCACCGCCTCTGCGATCGCCGGCAGCGCACGGATGGGCGCCGGAGTGCCGTCGAGATTGTTGCCACCGTGATTGGACACCGAGATCGCCGTGACACCCGCGTCCACGGCCTTCTTGGCGTCGTCGACGCGCATGACGCCCTTGAGCATGAACGGTCCACCCCACTGCTCCCGCAGCCAGGCGACGTCCTCCCACGTCGGTAGTGGGGTGCCCATCCATTCACCGTAGGCACCGAAGAACGTGGGCGCGTCGCCGCCACCGGGTGGGGTCAGGTTCGGCGTCGTGAGATCGGGGATCTTGCCGGTCTTGGCGAACTCCCACAACCATTTCGGCCGTGTGATGCCCTCCGGGGCGAACTTGGCCATCGCCTTGAGGTCCATCTTCTCGGGAATGGACGGGCTGCCCCAGTCGCGTCCGTTGGAGAACGACCAGTCGAGCGTCATGATCAGACCCACGGCGCCGGCCGCGCGGGCACGTTCCATCCGCTGGAGGAGCACTTCGCGGGACCCGACCCAGTACATCTGGAAGAAGGTCTGCGGGTTGGCCGTAGCGACTTCCTCGACGGACTTGCTCGCGAACGAGGACAAACCGATGGGGATGCCGCGCGCGGCTGCTGCCCTGGCCACGGCCACCTCTCCGTCGGGGTGTACCGCCTGCACACCTGTCGGGGAGATCATGACGGGAAAGGACAGTGGCTGCCCCATCACCGTCGTCGACAGGTCGCGCTTGTCCGACAATCCGGCGACGTGCGGGGCGAATCCCAGTTCGCCGAAGGCTGCCATGTTGTCGTCGATGGTGATGCCGCGCTCAGAGCCGGCCACCAGGGCGGCGTACACGGACTTGGGTAGACGTTTCTTCGCTCGCCGCTGCGCCTCGGCAACGGTCTCGAACCACGCGGAGTTGGTCATGGTGTTGTTCTTCCTATTCCATTCCTGCGAGCGGATTCTCGTCGCAGATCTTGGCCGGTGGCCGCATCATCAGCGTGAGCGGCACCGACTTTCTCGGTGTCTTGCGCTGCCCGGTTCGGGAATGGTCGACGCTGGACTTGGGGATCTCCCCCGCGGCAGCCAACGCCAATTCACCGTTGCCGATCACGCATTCGGGATCCGGGCCGTCCATCGGCAGGCCCGTGAAGAATTTGGCGGCCATACAGCCGCCGCGGCAGGCGTCGAAGTGCGCGCACTTGGTGCAGGCGCCCGAGGTCTGCGGTGAGCGCAGTTCTTGGAACAATTCCGATGTCTGCCACACAGTTTGGAACCCGCCCATGCCGTCTTTCGCGTCACGAACGATGTTGCCGGCGAGGAACTGCTCGTGAATGGCAAACGGGCAGGCGTAGACGTCGCCGATCGGGTCGATCAGGCAGACGACTCGTCCCGCCCCGCACAGGTTGAGCCCCGGCAGTGCGTCCCCGAATGCGGACAGGTGGAAGAAGGAGTCGCCGGTGAGCACCCCTTCACCGTTGGCGACCAGCCAATCGTAGAGCTCACGCTGCTGACCGGCGGTCGGATGCAGATCGTCCCACACATCGGCGCCGCGGCCCGAGGGACGCAGTCGTGTGATACGCAGTGTCGCACCGTATTTGTCGGCGAGCGCTTTGAACTCGTCGAGCTGGCTGACGTTGTGACGGGTGACGACCACGGAGATCTTGGCGTCCGTGAATCCGGCCTCACGCAAGTTTTCGAGCGCACGGACGGCCATGTCGAAGGAGCCGGGACCGCGAACTGCGTCGTTGACCTCGGCGGTGGCACCGTCGATGGATATCTGCACATCGACGTAATCCGACGCCGCGAGACGGGCGGCGACTTTCTTGTCGATCTTGACACCGTTGGTGGAGAATTTGACGCCCACCTGGTGTGCCGTGGCGTAGTCGACCAGCTCCCAGAAGTCGGAGCGCACGGTGGGCTCGCCGCCACCGATGTTGACGTAGAACACCTGCATCTTCTGCAGTTCGTCGATGATCGACTTGCACTGTTCGGTGCTCAGTTCGCGCGGGTCACGCCGTCCGGAGGAGGACAGGCAATGCACGCACGACAGATTGCACGCGTACGTCAGTTCCCAGGTCAGGCAGATCGGGGCGTCGAGTCCGAGTTCGAACTGGTCGACCAGCTTGCCGACGGCGGGGGGCGGCGACGGCCTTTCGAGCATGGAGGTCATGGTCTGTCCTCTTTCCGGAGATCGGTGGGCGATGAGCCGAGAGGCTCCGAGCGTCGTACGATGCTCAGACCCGGGCAATCATCTTCGAATCGGCCAGCGTGGCCAGGGCTTTCACGTAGGGCGCCATACCGGATTCGTCGATACCCGCGGCCGCGATGGCCGACCGCATGTCGGTGTGCTCGGGAAAGGATTCGATGATCGCGACGATGGTGCGATTCTTGAGAAAGGAGAGCTTGCGAGTTCCGAAGTGGTAGAGCAGCGCCCCGAACGATTCGGGACGCAGCGCCACCTGCGGGTGAAGGGCCCAGCGTGCATCGAGATCGAGCACGCTGGACATCTCAGCCGGCCGAGCGGGAGCGGACATGATCAGTACACGCCGCACATGCCGTCGATGGAGACCTCTTCCACCAACGATTCTTCGACCAGATCGGACTCGACCACGGCAGCATCGACTACGTCGGTCTTGGGGTTCTGGGACATCGAGGTACCTCCATCGGAGAGAATTGTTGTCTCGACCACAGTCAGTAGTGACAGTGACCTGGTTCACCACCATAATGGCATCGAGTGCAGAAAGACAGCAATCGGAGGGGAAAATTGCCCAGAGGTGCGAAACCGTCCAGCCGGGTAGGTCGGCGCCCGTCCACAACGAGGGGCCAGATCGGTGATCTCGGTATCGAACTCTTCGCGCGGAACGGGTTCGACGAAACCAGCGTCGACGACATCGCCGATGCCGCCGGTATCGCGCGGCGCACGTTCTTCCGGTACTTCCCGTCCAAGAACGCAGTGCCCTGGGGTGATTTCGACGAGCAGCTCGCCGCGCTGCGGACACTGCTGGCCGATCTGCCCGAGGACATGCCACTGGCCGACAGCATCCGTACTGCGCTGCTGCACTTCAACACCTTTCCCGAGGACGAGAAGCCGGTGCACCGCCAGCGCATGGAGCTGATTCTGCGAAATCCCGCGCTGCAGGGCTACTCGATGGTGATGTACGAGGGGTGGCGTCAGGTGATCGCCGAATACGTAGCCGCACGAACCGATTCCGGACCACAGGACCACTTTCCTCGAACTGTTGGCTGGATGGTCCTCGGTGTGGCAATGTCAGCGTACGAGCAGTGGCTGACCGACGAATCCCTCGAGCTCGCCCAGCTGTTGACCGAGGGCGCTCGCACGCTCCAGGTCGGCGTACACGCCCCAGAGCACGTCCCCGGAACCTGATCGGAAGTTGCGCACATGACCGAAATCGACGCCCTTGCGCCGGGCACGGCCGGGCGGTGGACACACGAGAACACCGCTGTCGAGTTCAGCGAACACCTCGCACCCGGCGCGGTGGTGCTCGACCGTCAGCACGGGTCGCTCTCGATTAGGCACCGACTCTCCTCGACCGACATCGGAGAGGCGTTGGTACACAGGCTCACCGATATGGACCTCTCGCAGCGAGAATTCGAACTGGTCCTGGTCGGACTCGTTCGCTCCACGGTGACCGATCCCGTCGAGGCCTGGACCACGTACTACCGCAACTCGCTCGACGATCTCCTCTCCGGCAGCGCCGATTTCGCGCCGGTGCACCAGCGCGCCGAGGCCCTCGTACGCGGATCCGTGCTGGACCTGGGATCGTGCTTCGGCTTCTTCCCCTTACGCCTCGCCATGGCCGGTATCGAGGTCACCGCCACCGATCTGTCGGAGGGCACGATGCGATTGCTGGGCACGGTAGCGCCGCACCTCGGTGCAACCGTCGACGTCCTGACGGCCGATGCCGCCGGTATACCGGTTGGCGACGGGTACGCCGACACCGTCACTGCCCTACACCTACTCGAACACGTCGAGGACGCGCTCGGGGACCGCATCCTCGCCGAGGCCATCAGAATCGCGCGCGAACGAGTGGTCGTTGCGGTGCCCTTCGAGACACACGCCACCGCGTGCCACGGACACATCCGAACCTTCGACGCCGAGGCACTGCGCGCCATGGGGTCTCGCACCGGGTTACCGTTCGAGGTCGAAACCTTCCACGGTGGATGGTTGGTACTCGACACCTCCCGCGTGGTCGCGCCTAGATGAGTCCCTGCTTGCTTGCGGCGTACACCGCCTCGGCCCGCCGACTCACACCCATCTTTCGCATGATGTTGCTGACATGAAACTTCACCGTCGTCGCCGAGATGAACAGCCTTGTCCCGATTCCGCTGTTGGACAGACCCGTTGCCAGTAGCCGAAGAACCTCGAGCTCACGGTCGGTCAATCGTTCGCTGGTCGAACCCTGCCCGTTGAGCGAGCGGATCACCGCCGACGCACTCCTGGAGTCGAAGGCGCTCTCGCCCCGAGAGACAGCCCGGATGGCCCGAACGAGTTCGGTGGTGTCGACATCCTTGACCACGTATCCACGGGCACCCGCATGCACGGCCTCCACGACGAGCCTGTCGTCGAGAAACGTCGTGAGGACCAGCAGCCCGAGTCCGGGATGGGCGCCGGAGAGCTGCGCACACAGCGCCAAACCCTCGTAGTCGGTGCTGGCCGACAGCTTGAGATCCATGAGCACGATATCGGGTTTGACCTGTTCGACCACCGCGAGCCCTTCGGCGCGCGAGGATGCCTCGCCGACGACCGAGAGATCCGTTTCGCGTTCGAGGACGGATTTGAGGCCGTCGCGGAGAATTGCGTGATCGTCGACGAGCACGATCCTGACCAAAGCGGTGTTCACGGTCACGATTGCTCACTCTCTTTCGACGGAACACGCACGGAAACTCGTACGCCTCCGATGCGGGCCCTACGGATTTCGAGCAGTCCGCCGTGTTCGCGTGCCCGTGCAGCCATGTTCGCGAGACCACGATGCCTACCGTCCACATCGTTGTTCTCCGCCATCCGCAGCATCAGTCGCAGATGCGCCGGATCGCCGTGGCCGTCGTCGGCTATCGACAGTGACACGTAATCCTCGCGGTAGGCCAGACGGATGACCGCGCGGTTGGCTCGACCGTGAACTGCGGTGTTGAACAGCGCTTCTCCGGCGATGCGCAGCAGCCCGTGCTCGCACTCACTGCTCAGCTCCACCGGAGTTCCCTCCACTCGCAACGAGACCTGCAACTCGTCGGGCATGTGCACCACCGACAGTTGCTCGAGCATCTCCGGCAGCGTCGTACGGTCCGCGTCCTGCGAATGATTGAGCGCATAGATCGCCGATCTCAACTGCTCGACGGCACGCCTGGTGAGTTCCTTTGCCAGATCCAATCTTTCGCGACGCTCCTCGGCCGGGATCTCGTTGCGGCACACCTCGATCTGCATTCCCGCGGACAGTACGGCCTGGGTGACGCTGTCGTGCAGTTCACGGGCGATACGGTGGCGTTCGTCGTCGAGTACCTGATGCCGGTGTGCGGCACCGAGTTGGCGCTGCGTCGCTTCGAGTTCGGCGTTGCGAACGGCGAGGTCTGCGGCAGTGCGATGTGCCTCGGCGTAGGCGCTCTCGGTCCGCTCCAGCAACACGCGGCGACTCTGGTACAGCGCCGAGTTCTGCAGGGCCACAGCCGTCTGGCTGGCAAGGATACTGAGCACTGCCGAGTCCGTCGCGTCGAGCACCCGCCGCTGCGGTGTCCACGCGGCGAACGCACCGACCACGCCGCCGTCGAGGGCAATGGGCACGAACGCGTGGTGCGATTCGATCTGCGGCTCACGCCCCCCGCCGATCCTGGCCAGCCGAATCGATTCGAGGCAGTCGACCACGTCATCGGGCAACGGTGGACCCACCACGTCGCCGACTAGGAACGGCGTGGCGTCGGGACCGAGAACCAGCCTGCGCGGACCGGCGTCGGGAAGGGCGCCGTCCGCGAGCGCGAACACCACCCACTGCGCCGACAGGTGCGCCCTCGCGGCTTCGGCCACCGCGCAGATGAGCGTTTCGGGTCCGTCGACGGTGCGCACCAGCGCGCGTGAAATCAGCTCCAACGCATGCACGACCCGTTCGAGTCTCTCGGCCGCTCCGCGGTACTGGGGATAGAAGGTGCTCTTCCCCGACCGCAGACCGGTCAGCAGCGAGAGGTCCGGCGGTGGCGCGTTCACAGCGCTGTCCTGAACAGCGACGCCATCTCGGCGTGGGTGGCCTGACGGGGATTGGTCGACATACAGGCGTCCCGCAGGGCGTTGGTGGCGAGCACATCGATGTCGGCGTCGCTGACGCCGATCTCGCGGAGTCCGACGGGCACACCGACCTGGCGGGCCAACTGCTCGACCCGCTCCGCGACTGCCAGGGCAGCTTCCTCGGCGGACGCTCGGCCCTCCGGCAGACCGAGGCTCGCCGCGATCGCCACGTAGGGCATCGGATCGGCAGCAGCGTTGAACCGGATGACGTGCGGCAGGAGGACGCCGTTGATGACACCGTGTGGAAGGTCGAGCAACCCACCGACCTGATGGCTCATGGCATGCGTCGCCCCGAGTATCGCGTTGGTGAACGCCAGTCCCGCCTCCAGGCTTGCCTGCGCCATCGAGGTGCGGGCCCGCATGTCCGACGGCACGTCCATGGTGTGGGCGAGGTGAGTGGTCACCAAGGTCACCGCCCGCAATGCATGATGATCCGTCAACTGATTGTGCCCGAGCGAGACGAACGCCTCGATTCCGTGCGTGAGCGCATCGAGGCCCGTTGCCGCATTGAGCCATTCGGGCATCGTCGTCAGCAATCGGGGATCGATGACGGTGATATCCGGAACGAGTGCGCGTCCGAGGATGGTGATCTTCGTGGACCGCGCCGTATCGGTGACGATGCAGAATTGCGAGACGTCCGCACCTGTACCCGAGGTGGTGGGGACCATGACGAGCGGAGGAATCGGCCGTCTCGCCTGGTCGACTCCCTCGTAGTCGAGGATCGATCCGCCGTTGCCGGCGAGGACGGCGATACCCTTCGCCGCATCCATCACCGAGCCGCCACCGATCGCCACGAGAACGTCACATTCGGAGGCCTGGTAGATCTCGTGCCCGGCCTCGATCTCGAAATCCTTGGGATTCGGTGTCGAGCCGCTCCACATCGTCGGCGCCAAGCCCTGCTCCTCGAGCAGATTCATCAACTGCGCAACCCAGCCGGTCTCGATGAGGCCCGGATCGGTGACCACCATCGGTCGCTGCGCGCCCAACCGCAGCGCCGCGTGAGCGACCTCGCCGAGCGAATCCTGGCCGAATACGATCTCTGGCGCATGGAACTTGAGTACCCGCGGTGCCTCGACCGAACTGCGATGTGAATGCAAGTCGTGCAGCGCCTGGCCTGTCGCTGCCATCTCGATCATGACTTCTCGCCTCTTCTGGCTCCGGGCGGCAGCGTGATCTGCCACCCTCACATGCACAGGCACCTGTGATGCACGTTACAACCCTATCCGCATTCGGGCCCGGATGCCCACCAGCTTCCGGGCGGGGCGCCTACCTACCCGATCGGGTAGGTAGGCGGCGGGGGGTGGCGCGGCCGAAGGCCGGCAGGTTAAACTAGAACACGTTACAGTTTTACGAGAGGACGTCGATGGTCACAGCTCAAGCACCGCACGGTTCTCGTTCGGTGACCCTCACCGTTGCCGATGTTGTCGATGAAACCGCCGACGCCCGATCGATAGTCTTCGACACTCCAGCAGCATTCGACTATCGCCCGGGGCAGTTCCTGACGCTGCGCATCCCGAGCGAGCGCACGGGCTCGGTGGCTCGCTGCTACTCGCTGGCCAGCTCCCCTCATCACGACGAGCGGCCGAAGGTCACCGTCAAACGCACCGCCGACGGGTACGGCTCCAACTGGGTCTGCGACAACCTGGCACCCGGCGACACCATAGAAGCCCTGCCGCCGTCGGGGTTGTTCACCCCGGCCGACCTCGACGAGGACTTCCTGCTTCTCGCCGCCGGGTCCGGCATCACCCCGGTCATGTCGATCCTCAAGTCCGCCCTGAGCGAAGGGGTGGGGAAGATCGCGCTGGTCTACGCCAACCGCGACGAGAGGTCGGTGATCTTCGCCGGCGAACTACGCACTCTCGCAGCGCAATACCCGCGCAGGCTGACAGTGCACCACTGGCTCGAGTCGATTCAAGGTTTGCCCACCGTCGATCAACTGGCCACGCTCGTAGGCCCGTATCGCGATCATCAGGCTTTCGTGTGCGGCCCCGGCCCCTTCATGGACGCCGTCCACAAAGCGCTCGAGTTCAGCGGGTTCCCGCGCAACCGGATGCACAGTGAGCTCTTCAAATCCCTCTCGGGCGACCCTTTCGCCGACGTACCCGATCTGGAAGTCTCGGATTCCGAGAGTGCGCCTGCGGCGAGTGCCGTCGTCTCACTCGACGGCGAGACACACACTCTGGACTGGCCGCGGCAGCACACCCTGGTGGACATCATGTTGGCGAAAGGAATCGATGTCCCCTACTCCTGCAGGGAGGGAGAATGCGGTTCGTGTGCCTGCACCGTCCTCGATGGTGAAGTAGCCATGGACAACTCCGAGATCCTCGACGACGAAGACCTCGCCGACGGGCTGATTCTCGGATGTCAGGCACGTCCCGTCAGCGACATTGTGCGCATCGAGTTCTGACCCGTGTTCGCATGGTTACCATCGGCGGTCACCATGCGAACACGGGCGGCGAAGCCGCGCCGACTGCATCGAGCAGCTCGATGTCATGGCTGATCATCAGTACACCCATTCCAGCCTCGCTCGCCTCGTGCAGAACGAGCCGCATGATCGACGCCGTCGTCGCGGCATCGAGCATCGCGGTCGCCTCGTCGCAGATGAGATACCGCGGCTGCTGAGCGAGGGCGCGGGCAATGCACGCGCGCTGCAACTGTCCGTCGCTGACTTGGTGCGGTCGACGCCCGAGCAGATCGGGGGTCAGCCCCACCCGCGACGCCAGCTCGTCGACGTCGACGGCGCGGCGGGCGATCGCGGCAGGTTGTCCGATGATGGTTCGCAGCGCCATTCGCGGGTCCGTCGCGGCCCTCGGCGACTGGAACAACAACGCCACCTGCCGTCGCACCTGTGACGGAACGGCATACCCGGCACCGCGCACGAGCGTCCCATCGATCGTCACCGATCCGGCGCGAGGCTCGTGAAGCAGCGCGAGCACTCTGGCCATCGTCGATTTGCCGGTTCCCGACGGCCCAGTCAATCCCACCAACTCACCGGCGGGAACGGACAAGCAGCGGTCGCGGAGAACGTCCGCTCGGCCGGGGTAGCCCGCCGCGATTCCCACGGCGTCGAGGCTCACGCGCTCACCCTGGTCCGGTAGCTCCGCTGCCCGACCGTGACGAGAGCGGTGCGTCCCCCGGAGTGCACGGAGGTGGGACGACGGAGGTGATAGACGCACTCGTCCGGCAGATCGGTCAACTGCGGCGGCATCCCCGGAATCGGTATCAATCCGTGAGAAGGCAATGCGCCCAGCAGATCTCGTGTGTAGTCATGAAGTGGGTCCTCGAACACGAGTGAGGCCGGTCCTGTTTCCATGATCCGCGAGGCGTACATCACCGCAACCCTGTCCGCTACCTCCGAGCGCATCAGCGACGCCAGATCGTGGGTGACGAGCAGAACGGCAGCACCGTCGTCGGCGGATCGGCGGAGAAGTCCCAGCACGCGATCTGCGAGCTCGCGGTCCAGGTTGGCCGTCGGCTCGTCCGCGATGATCACCGCGGGATCTCCGACGAGCGCACCCGCGAAAGCGACCCGCTGAGCCATCCCGCCGGACAACTCGTGCGGATAGCAGTCCAGATGCGCGGGGTCCAGACCGACCATGCGCGCCAACTCCTCGCAGGTGCGGCCGGACCCGAGTACCCGAATCGTTTCTTCGAGCTGAGACCGAGCCGTCCGCACCGGCGTCAGGTACGAGGACGCGGACTGCGGAACGAGTCCGACGTCGCGGCCACGGAACGAGGAGTCGGTGAACGGGTCGATGCGTCGGTCGGCGGTGACGACGGTAACCGAGCCGGTGACGCTCGACCCCGGTGGCAGCATGCCCAACACCGCCGATGCGAGAACCGATTTGCCGCAACCCGATTCGCCCACCAACGCCGTAATTGTGCCGGCATCGACGGCCAGGTCCACATTGCTCGCCGCATGCACGCTCGCGCCCCCGGGCAGCGGGATCCGTACCGTCAGGTTCTCGATCAGCAGCGCGGTCACAGCAGGGTTCTCACAATCGCAGTTCGGCGGGGGCAGGCGGTGCGACGGCGGTTCGCAGCGCGGACCCGGCGAGAGCCACCGACACCGTGGCCAGCACCAGGATGCCGGCCGGGAAGACCAGGGTCCACCATCCACCGAGAAGCAGCGAGCTGCGCGCCTCCGACAGCAATGTGCCCAGGCTCGGTTCGTGCGGTGGCAAACCGAAACCCAGGAACGAGAGCGTCGACTCGTGCCAGATGGCATGTGGCAGCAGCAGTACCACGGCGATCAGTGCCTGCGGCATCACGGCCGGGAACATGTGGCGTCCGATGACGTGCGCTCGGCTCGCACCCGCAGCGACGGCGGCGTCGACGAAGGGGCGCCCGCGAAGGCCGAGGATTTCCGATCTGACTATCCGCGCCACCTGGGTCCAATGCGTCAGAGCTATCGACAGCACGATCGCCGTGATGCTCCCGCGGAACATCGCTACGATGACGATCCCGAGGAGCAGGTGTGGGAGCGCATTGATCGCGTCGGTTGAGCGCATGACCACCCGGTCGACCCATCCGCCCCACACGCCTGCGAAAACTCCGACCACGGTGCCCAGCACGGTCGCGAGCACCGCACAGGCCGCCGCGATCAGAAGCGAGGTGCGGATGGCGGAGGCGCTGCGAACGAACAGATCTCGGCCTGCGGAGTCGGTACCGAACCAGTGCGAGGCCGATGGCCCCTGCCGGGCGGAGGCGAAATCGGTGATCCGATCGTCGACGCCGGACAACCACGGAACTGCGATCGCATAGAGCGTCAACAGACCCAGAAGCACCGCCGCCACCACGAGCCTGCGCCTACCCATCGGTGGCCACCCGCGGATCCAGCATCGCCGCCACGACGTCGGCGAAGAGAGAGCCGATCATCACCGCCAGCGTGGTGCCCACGGTGAGCACGGCCAGCAGTGCCATATCGAGATCGCGGGCCGAGGTGACGACTGCGCCCGCTATACCGGGCCAGGAGAACACCTCTTCCACCAGCACCGCGCCCACGACGAGCTCGGGCAACCGCACTCCCACGACATTGACGAACGGAGCCAACGATGTCGGCACGATGTGTCGGCGGGTCACCGTGGAATCGGGGATACCCCGCGCCAGCGCTCCTGCGACGTAGTCCTCGCTCCGCGAGGCCGATACCGACTCGCGGACAACGAGCAACAGCCACGGCACCTGCGACACCGCGAGCACTGCAACGGGCAGCACCATGTGTTCGGCTACTCCTGCGACGGTCGGGTCTGCTCCCCCGTCGGACAGGCCCGCTACCGGCAACCACCCGAGCCCGAGGGCGAACAGCGCGATGGCCCCCAACGACAGCACGAATGGCGGCAGCCCCTGCACAGTGATGCAGAGGCCGGTGAGTACACGATCGAGCATTCCGCCTCGGCGCATTCCGGCGGCGACACCGAGTACCAGCGCCACCGCCGCAGCGAGCAACAATCCGGTGCCGGCGAGCAACAGCGTCCACGGAAGGCGCTCGGTGAGAACCTGGGCGACCGGCTGGCCGAACGTTCTCGATGTGCCGAGATCGCCGGTGAACACACCCTGCAGCCACTGCAGATAGGTCGAGTACCAGGGCTGGTCGAAGCCGAGTTGTTCAGCGAGAATCGCCTTGTCCGCTTCGGACGTGCTGGTGTATCGCGCGCCGAGGTAGGAAACCAACGGGTCGAAGGGCGAGGCCGCGGCGGCTGCGAACAATCCTGCGGACACGCCCGCGCAGACGGGGACGACGAACAGTAGCCGTCGTCCGATCATCCCGAGAATTCGGCGGCGTCTGCTGTGTCGGTCGCGGCGGGCCGTCGCCGATACCGGGGCCGGGGTGATGGTTGCCGTCATGATTGCGGTGTCCACGTCTGCAACGACCACCACGGTCCCCAGGTGACGCCGTGCGAATGCGGTTCGAGGATGGGCCCGGACATCGTCCAGTCGGAAGTCTTCCACACGTAGGTGTGATCGAGGAAGACCAGGAAGATCGAGCCGGGATCGGCGACATACGCCCGCTGCATGTCTCGGTAGGCGGCACTGCGCTGAGCTGGGTCCAGGCTTCGGCGTCCCGTTTCGAGAGCCGAGTCGACCGCAGGATTGGAATAGTCGCTCGCGTTGTCGTAGATGCTGCCCACTCCGGGTTCGAGGAACACCGAGTGCAGCGCGTTGTATGCCTGCGTGTCCGGGTCGTACGGTTCGGAGCCACCGCCCATGAGGGTCGAATCGTAGGAGATCCGCGGGTCGATCCGATCCCACGAAAGCGCCTCGAGATTCACTTCGATGCCTACCGCAAGTGCGTCGGATGCGAAGGCCTGAGCCAGATCTCGGCGTACGGTGTCGGCGGAGTTGTACATCACGGTGAACTCGGCGCGGATGCCGTCCCGCGAGCGGATCCCGTCGGAACCGTCGATCCAGCCGGCCTCGCTCAGTAACCGTTCTGCTTCAGCGGGGTCGTAGGCGAATACGGCCTCGGGCTCGTACGCGTCGCCGTACGCGTCGGGCATGGGAGTGGCGGCTTCTCGACCGTATCCGGCGAGCACGTTGTCGACCATGGACGCTCGGTCGGCAGCGAGATTGAGCGCCATCCGCACCGCCGGGTCACCGGAGACCGGATTGTCGGTGGGCATCGACACTCCACGCCAATCGGCGGAAGTGTTGGCGGACACCGTCATCGCTTCCCGGTCGTCGAAGGTTCGCGCGAGCACCGGAGGTAGAGTCGTCCCGTCGATCTCGCCGGAGGCCATTCGCTGAGCGCGAGTGTTGTCGTCCGGAACGTAGAGCAGCGTCAGCTTCTTCACCTCCGGTGCCCCGTCCCAGTAGTCCTCGTTGGCCTCGAAGACAGCGCGGTCGGGTGTGAGATCGACGAGCTTGTACGGCCCGGTTCCGACAGGCGCGGTGTTCAGCTCCGACTCGGCGGCCAGGCCCGGTTCCGCCAGCGCCTCCGAGGCAGCGATCCCGATGAGCAGCTTGGTCTCGAAGGCCGCGTACGGATGGGCCAGTCGAAATTCGACGGTGTGCGGATCGAGCTCGACGACGGAGGTGATCATGTCGAACGAGGATCGCACCTCCGACGCCGAGGCGGGGTCTTCGATGGCCTCGTAGGTGGCCACCACATCCGCGGCCTCGAAGGTCGAGCCGTCGGAGAAGGTGACGCCCTCGCGCAATGGGACCGTCCACACCGTCGCGTCGGCGTTGGGGGTCGGCAATTCGGCGGCGAGGGCGGGCTCGAAGCCCGGCAACCCCGGGGCACCGTCGAGGCGCAACAAACCGTCGTACATCTTCGCCTCACCCGCGGAGCCGAATCCGGCGACCGGGTTGTATCCACCGAGCTCGTGCCCGTCGGCGAGCACGATGCCGGCGTCGGCCGAAGCTGCGGCCGGATCGGTGGGGGCGCTGCACGAGGTGAGCGCGAGTGCGCCGACTGCAGCCGCGACGACCCACGCACGTCGCACCATCGACTCTCCAGACGTTCATCTGAGCAATTGTTCAGATCAACGAATGATCCCACAGCGGTGGTTGGTCAGCAAGGCGCCCTCTCGGTGCGCGAGCGCACTGGCCGGTAAGTCACCGGCTCGTCCGCTCAGCGAGACCGTCACCGATCCGGACCCTTCGTCAGGACCGCCGAGCTCGTCGATACGTCGCAGGGTTTGCCGGGCCACGGCCTCGGCACTGTCGTAGAGCCGAGTGCCGGCGGGCAGCGACGCGAGGATCTCGTCCACCACCAGCGGATAGTGCGTACAACCCAACACGACGGACTCCACGTCCTCGGGTGTCGATGCCGCGGCCGCCCGGATCGCCGCCGACACACCGTCCGTGTCGCCACGATCGATCGCATCCGCGAGCCCATGACACGCCACAGGCGTCACCGTCCGGCCGGCAGCGAACTCCTCGACCAACCGAGCCTGATAGGAACTCGCCGTCGTCGCCGCAGTCGCCCAGATCGCGATGCGCTCGCTCTCCGCCGCCGCAGGCTTGATGGCGGGAACCGTACCCACCACCGGAACACCCGTGCCCAGATGGGCGCGCACGTGCGCCAACGCAGTCACACTGGCGGTGTTGCACGGCAACACGATCACCTCAGCGCCTGCAGCGACCGCGCGATCGACCGCGGCGAGCACTCGATCAACCACCCAGGCGTCGGGCTTGGGCCCCCAGGGCGCCTCGTCCGGATCCATCAGCAGAATCAGATCCAGCCTCGGACGTAGCGTTCTCAGTCGCGCCGCCGTCGGCAGCAACCCGAGCCCCGAGTCGATCAAGGCGACGATCATTCCCCTACCGACCCAGAGCCTGCTCGATGTCACCGACGAGATCGGCAGCGTCCTCGATACCGACCGACAGCCGCACCAGATCGTCCGGCACCTCGAGCAGCGACCCGGCCGTCGACGCGTGCGTCATGGCCCCGGGGTGCTCGATGAGCGACTCGACACCACCGAGCGACTCCGCGAGCGTGAACACCTCGGTACGCGAGCAGAAGTCCAACGCCGCCTGCTTGCCGCCGGCCAGCCGCACCGAGATCATGCCGCCGAACCGTCGCATCTGCTTGGCCGCGACCACATGCGAGGGATGCGATGCGAGACCGGGATAGATGACCGTGGAGATCGCGGGATGGCCGTCGAGCATGTCGACGAGCTTCTCCGCGTTGTCGCTGTGACGCTCCATCCGCAGCGCGAGCGTCTTGATGCCACGCAGCGTCAGGAACGCGTCGAACGGGCCCGGGACTCCGCCGGCACCGTTCTGCAGGAAGGCGAACGCCGCATCGAGTTCTTCGTCGTCGGTGATCAGCGCGCCGCCGACCACATCGGAGTGGCCCCCGATGTACTTGGTGGTCGAATGCAGCACCACGTCAGCACCCAGCTGCAACGGCTGCTGCAGGTAGGGCGAGGCGAACGTGTTGTCCACGACGAGCTTGGCATTCTTCTCGTGCGCGACCTCGGCGAGCGCGGCGATGTCACCGATATTGAGCAGCGGGTTGGTCGGTGTCTCGACCCACACCAGCTTCGTGTTGGGGCGGATCGCGTCGCGGACCGCGTCCACATCGGACACCGCGGCCACCGAGTACTCGATGCCCCACTGAGTGAAGACCTTGTCGATCAGCCGGAAGGTGCCGCCGTAGGCGTCGTTGGGGATGACGAGGTGATCGCCGGGCCGCAACGCTGCCCGGAGCAGCGCGTCCGTCGCGGCCATGCCCGAGGAGAACGCGCGCCCGTAGGTACCGGACTCGATGGCAGCCAGGTTGGCTTCGAGGGGCCGACGCGTCGGGTTTCCGGTGCGGGCGTACTCGAAGCCGTTGCGCATGCCGCCGACTCCGTCCTGAGCGAACGTCGAGCTGGCGTAGATCGGAACGTTCACGGCACCGGTCAGCGGATCCGGTTCGTAACCGGCATGAACGGCCTTGGTGGAGAATCCCTGCTCTGCCTTGCTGCGCTGCTCACTCATGGCTTTCAGCCTAGTGGGCGACCGCGCGCATTCTCTATCGCGTCCGCCGCTCGCGTGGGTAGCCTGCGAAGACATCCCTGATCAGAAAGAGGCACCGTGACCGAGAAGACATCCCTCCGCTCACAGAGCGTCGATGAACTGTTCGCGATCGACTCTCTCCTCGACACCGAGGAACGGCAGATTCGGGACACGGTCCGCAAACTCGGCAACGAGCGGATCCGGCCACACCTGGCAGATTGGTTCGAGGAGGGCACCGTCCCCGCGCGCGAGCTGGCCAAGGAACTGGGCGCGCTCGGACTCCTCGGCATGCACCTCGAGGGATACGGGTGTGCCGGCACCTCGGCGACTGCTTACGGGCTGGCCTGCCTCGAGCTCGAAGCGATGGACTCCGGCATCCGCAGCCTGGTGTCGGTACAGGGCTCGCTCGCGATGTTCGCGATCTGGAAGTTCGGATCGGAGGACCAGAAACAGCAGTGGCTGCCCGGGATGGCCGAGGGATCACTCATCGGCTGCTTCGGTCTGACCGAAGCGGACTTCGGCTCCAATCCCGGCGGCATGCTCACCCGCGCCAAGAAGGACGGCGACGACTGGATCCTCAACGGCAGCAAGATGTGGATCACCAACGGTCCCGTCGCGGACGTCGCGATCGTGTGGGCGCAGACGGACCACAAAGTGCGGGGCTTCATCGTCCCAACCGACACGCCGGGGTTCACCGCGAACACGGTGAAGAAGAAACTCTCACTACGCGCGTCCATCACCGGCGAGCTCGTCTTCGAGGACGTCCGACTCCCTGCCGACGCGATGCTGCCCGAGGCCGAAGGTCTTCGTGGCCCGCTGAGCTGCCTGAACGAGGCCCGCTTCGGCATCGTTTTCGGGGCGATGGGCGCGGCCCGCGACTGCATCGAGTCCGCCGTCGAATACTCCAAGACCCGTGAGGTCTTCGACAAGCCCCTCGCTGGATACCAGCTGACCCAGGCCAAGCTCGCCAACATGGCCCTCGAGCTCGGCAAGGGAGAGCTACTCGCCCTGCACCTCGGGCGGCTCAAGGACAAGGGCGAACTGAGCGGCGAGCAGGTCTCCCTCGGCAAGCTCAACAACGTCCGGGAAGCGATCGCAATCGCCCGGGAGTGCCGCACCATCCTCGGCGCCAACGGCATCACTCTGGAATACCCGGTGCTCCGGCACGCCAACAACCTCGAATCGGTCCTCACCTACGAGGGCACGTCAGAGGTTCATCAATTGGTGATCGGGCAGGCGCTGACCGGGTCGAGCGCGTTCCGGTAGGCGCTTCACGCATGTGCGCGGAAATACATAGCGGGCTATGTATTTCCGCGCACATGCGCCGCTAGGCGCCTTTGCTCAGGAATCCGAGCAGGTCGTGCCGGGTGATGACGCCGACGGGCTTGCCCTCTTCGACGACCATCAGTGCATCGGATTCGCCGAGCGCCTTCGTCGCGTCGGAGACAGTCTCGCCTGCACCGATCAGCGGAAACGGATCGCTCATGTGCTGAGCCACCGAATCGGCGAGCGCAGCACGGCCTTCGAAGACCGCGCTGAGCAGGTCGCGTTCGGTGACGCTGCCCGCCACCTCACCGGCCATGACGGGCGGCTCGGCGCCGACGACCGGCATCTGCGAGACGCCGTACTCACGCAGGATCTCGATGGCATCGCGAACGGTTTCCGACGGGTGCGTGTGCACCAGGTCCGGGATTGCCCCCGACTTCCCGCGCAGCACCTCTCCGACGGAGGTCTCCTCGGTTGTGCCGTCGAGACGCGAACGAAGGAAACCGTACGAGGACATCCAGGAGTCGTTGAAGATCTTGGCGAGGTATCCGCGACCACCGTCGGGCAGCAGCACCACGACGAGAGCGTCGGGGCCCTCGCGCTCGGCGACCTGAATCGCCGCGACCGCAGCCATCCCGCAGGATCCGCCGACCAGTAGGCCTTCCTCGCGGGCGAGGCGGCGCGTCATGTCGAACGAGTCGGCGTCGGAGACAGCGATGATCTCGTCGGGGATCGAGGGGTCGTAGGCGGTGGGCCAGAAGTCCTCGCCGACGCCCTCGACGAGGTACGGCCGCCCGGTGCCGCCGGAGTAGACGGAGCCTTCGGGGTCTACGCCGACGACCTTGACCTTGCCCCCCGAGACCTCCTTCAGGTACTTGCCGGTGCCGGAGATCGTGCCGCCGGTACCGACGCCCGCGACGAAGTGGGTGATCTTGCCGTCGGTGTCGGCCCAGATCTCGGGACCGGTGGTCTCGTAATGGCTCTGCGGACCGGCGGGATTGGCGTACTGGTTGGGCTTCCACGCGCCGTCGATCTCACGCACGAGGCGATCGGACACGCTGTAGTAGCTGTTCGGATCCTCCGGGGCCACCGCTGTAGGGCACACCACGACCTCGGCTCCGTACGCCCGCAGGACATTGCGCTTGTCCTCGCCGACCTTGTCCGGGCAGACGAACACGCACTTGTAGCCGCGCTGCTGCGCGACGAGTGCCAGCCCGACACCGGTGTTGCCCGACGTGGGTTCGACGATGGTGCCGCCCGGCTTCAACTCGCCGGCGGCCTCGGCCGCGTCGATCATCTTCACCGCGATGCGGTCCTTCGACGAACCGCCCGGGTTGAGGTATTCGATCTTGGCTGCAACCGTCCCCGCGTTGTCGCCGACAACGGAGGAAAGCTTGACCAACGGGGTGTTACCGATGAGTTCGGTGATGTGCTGAGCAATGCGCATGCCTTCATCTTCCCAGATGCCGTCTTTTCCACACACGCCGCGCCGTGCGTCGAGCGGTACGGCTCTGACGCATCGCCCGGATGAATACGATGGTGTGGTGGCCCGTATCGAAGGAGACAAGCAGTGCCGTTGAAGAAGTGGCGAACCGCGGCCAAGGCCGGTGCCGCAACGGTGGTCGCGGGCTCTTCGGCGGGAACTGTATCCTGGGCCGCGTACCGGCATCTGATGTCGCAGGCGACGTCGGCCCGGGGCGTCATCGGTCGCAACACTGCTCGGCCACCCGAGGCCGACGGCGTCTACGGCCCCGGGGACCTCACCCCCGAGCGGTGGCGCTTCGACAGTTCGGCAGATATTCACCTGATGGTCTTCGGTGATTCCACTGCAGCCGGGGTCGGCTGCACGGTCGCCGACGAGGTTCCCGGCGTGCTGGTCGCTCGCGGCCTCGCCGACGAGACCGGAAAACGAGTACGGCTGAGTACCAAAGCCATCGGCGGCGCCACATCCAAGGGCTTGGAAGGTCAGGTCGACGCCATGTTCGTCGCCGGCCCGGCGCCGGACGCGGCGATCATCCTCATCGGCGCCAACGACGTCACCAAGAAGTTCTCGGTCGCCGGTTCCGCGACGCGGCTCGGCAACGCGGTGGAACGGCTGACCGCGAAGGGAACGGTCGTCGCCGTCGGCACCTGCCCCGACCTCGGCGTCGTGACGGCCATCCCGCAGCCCCTGCGAACGGTCGTGCGCAATTGGGGTCTGCGCCTGGCCAAGGCTCAGGCCGAGCAGACGATAAAGGCGGGCGGATACCCGGTGGCGCTGGCCGATCTGCTGGCACCGGAGTTTCTTGCGGCGCCGGACACCATGTTCTCCGCAGACCGGTTCCATCCTTCTGCAGCGGGCTACGAGCTCGCGGCGAGGCAGCTTCTTCCGGTGCTGGCCGCCGCGCTGGGCGAGTGGAACGGAGGCCCGCTCCCCGACTTGCCCGAGGTTTCCGCAGCGGCAGAATCACGCCGGTTCATTCCGCGAGCTGCGGCGTCGGTAGATCGGTTCCTGCGCAGACGAGGTGCCGAGATCCGAGCGCAGACCGAGGAGCGATAAGTTCGAACAACGGGCCACGCCTACTCGGCGTCGACTTGCGCAGTAGCGATAGCTTCCGCCGTACGCAATGCAGCATCCAACGAAGGAGAGTTCATGCCAGAGGCAGTGATCGTCAGTACCGCTCGTTCACCGATCGGCCGCGCGATGAAGGGATCGCTCAAGGACATTCGTCCCGACGATCTGACCGTGCAGATGGTGGCCGCCGCGCTCGCGAAGGTCCCCGAGCTCGATCCTCTGGACATCGACGACCTGCTTCTCGGGTGTGGTCTTCCCGGAGGCATGCAGGGCAACAACCTTGCACGCATCGTCGCCGTCCTCCTCGGTTACGACTCGCTCCCCGGCACCACGATCACGCGCTACTGCTCCTCGTCGCTGCAGACCACCCGCATGGCGCTGCACGCGATCAAGGCAGGCGAGGGTGACGTCTTCATCTCCGCCGGCGTCGAGAGCGTCTCGAGTTTCGTGCACGGCAACTCCGACTCGCTGCCCGCCAGCCACAACCCGCTCTTCGCCGACGCCGAAGCACGCACCAAGAAGGCCCAGGAAGAGGGCGCTGACAGCTGGACCGATCCGCGTGAAAGCGGAGAGCTCCCCGATGCGTACATCGCGATGGGGCAGACCGCCGAGAACGTCGCCCTGCTGACCGGAATCGGCCGCGAGGAGCAGGACCACTGGGGCGTACGCAGCCAGAACCGCGCCGAGGAAGCAATCGCCTCCGGCTTCTTCGAACGTGAGATCACTCCTGTCACGTTGCCCGACGGCACCGTGGTCAGCACCGACGACGGTCCCCGCGCCGGCACCACCTACGACAAGATCAGCCAGCTCAAGCCGGTATTCCGGCCGAACGGCACGATCACCGCGGGCAACGCGTGCCCGCTCAACGACGGCGCAGCGGCGCTCGTCATCATGAGCGACACCAAGGCGAAGGCGCTGGGACTGACCCCGCTCGCCCGGATCGTCTCCACCGGCGTCACGGGCACCTCACCCGAGATAATGGGACTCGGCCCGATCGAGGCCACCCGCCGGGCGCTGGCCATCGCCGGAATGTCGATCTCCGACATCGACCTGTTCGAGATCAACGAGGCCTTCGCCGTGCAGGTTCTCGGCTCGGCCCGCGACCTGGGCATCGATCACGACAAGTTGAATGTCTCCGGTGGCGCCATCGCCGTCGGTCACCCGTTCGGTATGACCGGTGCTCGCATCACCACCACGCTGCTGAACAACCTGCAGACGCAGGACAAGACGTTCGGTGTCGAAACCATGTGCGTCGGCGGCGGCATGGGTATGGCAATGGTGCTCGAACGCCTGAGCTGAGCGCTCGAGTCCTAGGTGCACACAAATCGCTGCGCGAGGGTCGAATGTGACTGCTGGACGCGACTTGTGTGCAACCAGGCACACCGAACACGCAACGAAAAGGGCCCCGCACTCATCGGAGTGCGGGGCCTTTTCGTGCGAGCAACTAGTCGCTGTTGAAGTAGCTGAGCAAACGCAGGATTTCGACGTACAGCCACACGAGTGTGATCGTCAGTCCGAGTGCGACGCCCCAGGCTGCCTTCTCCGGCGCCTGAGCGCGGATCAGCTGGTCGGCCTGATCGAAGTCCAGCAGGAAGCTGAAGGCCGCGATGCCGATGCAGACGAGGCTGAAGATGATGGCGACCGGGCCGCCGTCGCGAAGGCCGAGGCCACCGTCCATGAAGAAGCTTGCGACGAGGTTGCCGAGTGCGAGGACGACGACACCGATGAGTGCGCCGACGATCATTCGGGTCAGGCGAGGGGTGACCCGGATGGCGCCGGTCTTGTAGACGACCAGCATGCCGAAGAACACACCGAACGTTCCGAGCACTGCCTGCGCGATCAGGGTGCTACCACCTGCGCCACCGAAGCTGATATCGGTGAACATGAACGACAGCGCACCGAGGAAGAAGCCCTCCGCGACGGCGTAGGCGAGAACGAGAGCCTTGTTGTCCATCTTCTTGCCGAACACCGCGACCAGTACGAGTACGAGGCCGATGAGTCCGCCGCCGACGACGAATGGGACCGCGAGATCTCCGTTGTTGTCGACCAACAGGTAGGACACGATTGCCGTGATAGCCAAGACACCGAGCGTGATGCCCGTCTTGGTAACGACATCGTCGATGGTCATGGACCGCGACGTGGGTCCGGTCCGATACGGGTCGGCAGCCGTGGCCGGCTGGCCGAATTGCTGTGCAGCCTGCGAGGCGCCTGCCGTCGCAGTGCCGAAAGTGGCGTATCCGCCGCCTCCCTGCTTGGGCAGGTTGCGGAACACCGGGTTGCTTGAGGTGCGCACCGTGTTTCTTCCCTTCATGAATTCAGGCCGTGCTCGAGGAGTTCCTCGACAGTCGTAGGTAGAACGTTTCACATACGGACGAAAGTTCCCAGCCGGACTACGACCGTTTTACGACAATTCGGACTCTACCGCGCCGCCCGTCGGGACGCGTCCGCGAGCGGAAGAGTTTCTCCTGCGCGAAATGGGGGCATGATTCGGTACATGAGCATCGAAGACGGACCGGACCAGACACTCGATCAGAGCGAAAGCCTCGACTCGGACGAAGTGCGCAACGACGACGGCGACACCGTGGTCGACGCGCCGGATCACTGGAGCGAGGCGGACAAGTTCGGGACCACCCTCGAAGAGGCCCGCGAAGGTGAAAGCCTCGACGCGAAGCTCGCCGAGGAAGAACCCGATACCGCAGCGGAGGAGGAAGAGCGTTCGGTCAACGAGATCCCCGACGAGGAACTGACCGAGGAACTCGTCGACCACGAGCTCGTCGAATCGGACGAGAATCCCGATATCGACTATGCCGAAGGGCAGCGTCGAGCCGAGATCGTCGAAGGGACCCTGGTGGAAGACCGCGGTATGGATCGCGGCCAGATCAGCGGGACACCGGAGGATGGCGGACCGGTCGAATAACGGTCAACGTACCGACCGGGTGACGGTGAACTTCTTGTTCTTCCCCGCCACCTCGGTCGGCCCGACTGCATTGGACAGCGCCTGCCGGTACCCGAGATGGGTGTTGTAGACCGTCCACATCTCGCCGCCGGGGCGCAGCACCCGCCCCGCCGCCGCGAACAGTTTCTCCGCGCTGCCCGTGTGCAGCGACGCGCCCTCGTGAAACGGGGGGTTGCACACCACCAGATCGACCGACGAAGAGGGCAGCGTCGACATGGCGTCGTCGCGGAACACATCGATGACGACACCGTTCGCCGACGCCGTGGCCCGCGCAGACGCCACTGCCGCGGCCGATCTGTCGGTGGCCATGACACGCGCGGTGTCGTGGGTCCGGGCGAGCAGACACGCGAGAATCCCGGTACCGCAACCGAGGTCGACGACGACGGATGCATCCGGCTTCATGCGAGCGGCGAACGATCCCAGGAATCTCGTCCCGATGTCCAACTTGGCGCCCGCGAACACCGCACCGTGCGCGAGAACGGTGAGATCAATGTCACCGATGAACTCGCTGACCGGATAGGACAACGCCAACGGTCGGATCGGGCGCGAGGCGCTCAGCACGCGTGCCTTCTGCCGCCCACGACCTGCGCTGACAGATTCGAACGACGCGCCCAACACCGCATTCATCGCCGGAGTCATGTGCTTGTCTCGACCGCCCGCGTAGACCTGCACCTCGGGTGCGGCGAAGCGGGCGATCGTCTCGGCGATTTCAGTGAGCTCGGCCAGGCTGCGGGGCAGCTGCATCAGCACCACATCGACACCGTCCAGAAGGTCTTCGCCGAGGTCGTGATGGCTGAAGACACCTGCCAGCCCTGCATCTGCGGCGTTGCGCGCGAGCGCGAGCTCGCCCGTAACGGAGTCCTGGTGCACCCGAATGCCCGTGATGCCGTGCCGTGCCGCGACACCGAGCGTCAGCGCACCGTAACGGTCGTTGATGACCGCAATCGTGCGGTCGACCAATTCGGCGCCTCGCTCGGCCACGGTGTCGAGCACCAGCCGATCCGCCGCATCGACGGCGAACAAATTCGGGGCCTCGGCATCGGGATAGCGGCGTATTCCACCAAGGACGGTTTCTGCATCGAGCACGGCGTCAGTGTTGCACCCCGGCAGATTGCGTTTCAAACACGTTGATCTTCGATAATTTTGCAGGCGACCGCTGCGCGCGTCCGGGTGGCGTTTTCTTCGAACGGAGAGCATGCTCGTGGGATGGAACCATCCAAGAAGAACGAGGCTTTGTTCAGCCACGTCGACGATACCTCTGCCGATTCACCCGCGGAAAACAAGAAGCCTGCCGTGTACACAGCCCTCTTCAGCGGCGAAAACACTTCAGGCCAGATAGCGTAGAAAGTCCAGCGCCCTGTCCGCGTGGACGTGCGCGCGCTCGCTCGTCACCTTCAGTCGCACCACTCGATGTCGGTCGATGACGAAGGTAGTCCGCTTCACCGAAAGCAGTCTTCTGACAATCCCCCGCTTCGCCGCATGCGATCTGCGCCTCTCCAGATCACGGCGACGCCGGAATCTCGTCATCCAGTTACCCCGGCGCACACCGAACTGTTCCGCGACCGTTGCGTCCGAGTCCGAAAGCAACGGGTAGTCGAAGGCGCGCTGCATTGCGAAATGGCTTTGCCTGTCTGCGGTGTCGGTGCTAATCCCGACGCGCTGAGCACCCAAGGCCGCGAAGGATGCCCCCAGATCACGAAAGTGACAAGCCTGGGCCGTGCAGACCGGACTCGAGGCGGCGGGATAGAAGAACAGAACCACGGGGCCACCGGCCACCATGTCACCGAGCGACCGGATGTTCCCTTCGTGATCCGGAAGTCGAAAATCCGGCGCGATATCGCCAGTACGCATGGTGGACAGGGTACGCGTCAGGCTCTCGCGTCCAGCAATACTGCGTTCAATGCGCTGACCGAGTCACCGTCGAACCCGAGTGCGTCGAGATATCCGTCGAACGACCCGTACATCGAGTCCACAGTCTCGAAGCCCCTGCGGTAGTACTCCTCGGTGACGCCGAGTACGGCATCGGACAGCTCCACGGGAGCCCCGTCCGCGCCTCTTTCCCAGACGGCTTGCACATGCGCACGTAGCGGTTCGATCGCGTCGTTGCTGGCCAGATAATCGGCCAGCACGTCCTCCTCGGTGACGCCGACCGCCCGCAGAATGGTCGCGACGGTCCACCCGGCTCGGTCCTTGCCCGCTGCACAGTGCACCAGCGCGGGCCCGTCGCCGCGGGCCAGGGCAGAGGCAACGCCGTTGATCGCACGCTTGGCGCCGTCGAGCGACGGAAACGAGGTGTACGCGCGCATCATGTATTGCCTCTGCGCCTGCTCGACGGACACGTCGACCTCGTGCGGGGCATGTGTGCGCCGGCGATCGTCGAACGGCAGGTTGTGCACGGCGACGCCGTGCGGGACTCGATCTCGACCGCTTCGTTCGATCTCAGGCGCGCCGCGCAGGTCGAACACGCGAACGATCCCCAACCGCGTCAGTTCGGCGCCGCCGGCGTCGTCGAGACGACTGAGCTCGGACGAGCGGTACAGGACGCCGCCACGAACGGCCCGACCGTCGACCGTGCGTGCGCCACCGACATCACGAAAATTCCAAGCCCCGGACAACCGAAACTGACCGACCGGCGAATCCGAAACGGGGACATAGCTCTCTGGCATGACCCGACAGTAACGAACCTCCCGCCGAACGGGCGGGCGATAGTCTGCGTCAATGAATGCACGGCACGAGTTCGATGTCATCGTCGTGGGCGGCGGCATCGCGGGTGTGTCGATCGCCTGTGAACTGTCGCGGGATCGGGCAGTGTGCTTGCTCGAACAGGAGGCGGCTCTCGCCTTCCACACGACGGGGCGTTCGGCGGCACTATTCCTCGAGACGTACGGAAACGCTCCGATTCGGGCACTGACCTCGGCTAGTCGGCAGTTCCTCACCGATCCGCCCGAGTTCTGGGACAGCGCATTGCTCTCACCCCGCTCGCTGCTGCAGTTCGCGGTACGCGGACGTGGCGACGCGCTCGAATCCCTCTTCCACCAGGTACACGAATTGGCGCCGAGCGCTCAGCTCGTCTCACCCACGGAGGCCCACACACTGTTTCCGCTGCTGCGGGCCGAGCACATCGACGCTGCGTTGTTCGATCCCGAGGCCATGGAGGTCGACGTGCACGCACTCCATCAGGGGTATGTGCGGGGCCTGCGGGCTCGTGGTGGATTCGTCGTCACCTCCGGCGGCGTCGTAGCGCTCGAGCGCCTCGGTGAGGTATGGCAGGTGACGTCCTCGGACGGTTCGATACGTCGGGCGCCGGTTGTGGTGAACGCTGCCGGTGCGTGGGCGGATTCGGTTGCCGACCTCGCCGGTGCTGCGCGTGTGGGGTTGCAGCCCTTGCGGCGCACCATCTTCATGCTCGGCCTGCCCGAGGGGGTCGATATGGCACGGCTCCCGACGCTCAGCGACATCGACGAGTCGTTCTATCTCAAGCCCGAGGGCAACCAGATGTTGTGTTCGCCTGCGGACGAGACGCCGACCGAGCCCTGTGATGCGCGTCCGGACGATCTGGAGATCGCGCGAGCGCTGGACGCCATCGGTGAGGCAACGACGCTGACCTCCCGACATGTTCGTTCCTCGTGGGCCGGCCTTCGCAGCTTCGTCGCGGACCGGACGCCGGTGGTCGGGTTCGACGCAACCGTCGAGGGATTCTTCTGGTGCGCAGGTCAGGGCGGCTACGGAATTCAGACGTGTGCGGCCCTCGCTCGTGTCGGCGCTGCACTCGTGCGCGGCGAGCCGGTACCCCAGGACGTTCTGGCCCGCGGCCTGGCCGTAGACGATCTTTCTCCGGCGCGTCGATGATGTGGTCCACTTTCGTGGCAATCTGAACCGATGACCGATTTCGACAGAACCGACGCCCGCCTGTTGCTGGCTCTGTGCGAGCGACCACGTGCCACCGGGGTGGAACTGGCAAACATCCTGGGGATGTCCCGCAACACCGTGCAGGCTCGGTTGACGCGGTGGGAAGAGAAGGACACTCTCACCCCCATCGACCATCGGGTTCGCCCGCGCAGCCTCGGCTATGCACTTCAGGCTTTCGTCACCACGCGAGTGGATCAGCACAAGCTCTCCGAGGTCACCGATCATCTGCGGACGATTCCGGAGGTGTTGGAGGTGTTCGGGTTGTCCGGCGCCTCGGACATGCACATCCGCATCGCGGCGGTCGACGCCGACGATCTCTATCGCGTCGCCGGTCTGATTCTCAAGATCCCCGGGGTCGAGCGGACCAACATGTCCATCGCGATGAGCGAGCTCATTCCGTACCGAACGACACCGCTGCTCGACCGGGCCGCGGGCGCCAGATCGAAGTGACTCTCGCGCAGCTCCCCCGGTTGGGGTGTGAAGGATCGGCGCCGCCCCCGACGCGGCGCCGATCTTGTTCGAACGGTAGCCGATTGCGTCCGCAAGGCCGCATACGATGAAACCGATGGCAAGCGACTTTCCGGCAGCGACGAGCGAAGCAAGTCAACGACGCGTGGCCGATCTGGCTGCCGAGGATGCAGGCGGTCTGCCCACCGAGCTGCTCGGTGACTTCCTCGACGTGCTGTCCTCTGCCGTGTCCGACGGGAGACCGCTGACGCGTCGGCAACTGCGCACGCTGCGCACCCACGGGGGCGCTGCAGCGAGACAGGGCGTAGCTCTACGCGCTCTCCTCGACCTCTACTTGTCATCCGCGTGGCGACTGTGGCGGACGCTGCCCGCGGTCGTGGGCGCCGAGCAGGACCCGAGCGCGGTGGTGATGGCCGGCGAGGTCATGCTCCACGCCGTCGACGACGCTGTGGCCGAACTCGCCGAAGGCTTTCAGCTCGCGAAACGCACCGTCGTGCGAGCCGAGGTGTCCGCTCGACGCGAGTTCGTCGACGATCTGCTCTCCGGCAGCGCGGACGTAGCCGGGGTGCTGGGCCGCGCCGAGAGCTTCGGCATCGACCTCACCGGGCCCCACGCCGTCGTGGTGGTCGACGCCACCACGCCGTTCACCGACGGTGCAACCGTGCTCGCCGAGGTCGAGCGCGCCGTCCAGGGCACAAAGGGGGACTCCGACGTCCTGGTCGCCAGCAAGGAGGGCCGACTGGTGGTGGTGTTCGCGGCACCGGACAACCGCGCCGTGGAATTCGTCATCGCCGCCGTTCGCGATGCAGTCGTATCCGACCACGACGCAAGCGGTAGGTGGCGGCGGATCGGCGTCGGACGCACCGGCCCGAACGTTGCCGGCGTCGCATCCTCGTACCGTGAGGCGCTCGACTCGTTGGATCTGGCCACGAAGCTCGAACTGGAGGCCCGCGTGGTCGATGCGCGCGAATTGCTCGTCTACCGCGTTCTGCTCGATGACCGGAGCGCGATCATCGACCTGGTAGAGACGGTTCTTGCACCGCTGACTACAGCCCGCGGGGGCGCCGAGCCGCTCCTTGCCACTCTCCTGGCGTATTTCGCATCCGGCGGAAACTCGGCGTCGACGGCTCGCTCGATGCATCTTTCAGTTCGCGCGGTGACCTACCGTCTCGCCCGCGTCGCCGAATTGACCGGCCACGACGTCACCGATCCGAGCGAGCGTTTCACTCTGCAGACCGCTGTCTACGCGGCGCGTCTTCTCGACTGGCCCCAGTCGAGACACCAGCTTGCTTGATTACGGCAACAAACCACCATCAAAGGTGTCCAAGTTCCGACGATGACTGCCGCAATCAGAACAGGCACACTTGTAAGAACGCGGCCGAACTACTGCCGTATCACGGCCACCGAAAGAAGGAGCACCAGAAGATGGACTCCACGATCTCGACCAGTAAGGACACCCGCCGATGAACGTCGTCCCGCTATGGGCGTGGGCGGCGTTCGCCGCCACCATCGTCATTCTTCTCGCCATCGACCTGCTCGCGCACCGCGGGGCGCACATCATCGGCTTCAAAGAAGCGGCATGGTGGAGCGCTCTATGGGTCGGCGTCGCCATCATCTTCGGCGGAGTCGTCTTCGCTACGCTCGGTACGACGGCCGGTGTCGAATACACAACGGCCTGGTTGCTCGAGAAGAGTCTGTCCGTCGACAACCTCTTCGTGTTCGCCTTGATCTTCGGCTACTTCAAGGTGCCGCGCGAGTATCAGCACCGCGTGCTGTTCTTCGGCGTTATCGGCGCGCTGGTCTTCCGAGGGATTTTCCTTGCCGCGGGCGTGGCCATCGTCAGCAAGTTCGCCGCCGTTCTCTTCGTCTTCGCCGCAATTCTGCTCTACAGCGCGTGGAAGTTGATGAAGGACGAGGACGATTCGTACGATCCGAGCACCTCGATTGCGGTCCGTTTGCTCCGCAAGATCATTCCGGTTCGCGACGAGTACGACGGGACGAAGTTCTTCGTCAAGGAAGCCGGCAAGCGCGTCGCGACCCCGCTGCTCGCGGTCGTGGTCGCGATCGAGGCGGCAGACCTCGTCTTCGCCGTCGACAGCGTGCCCGCAGTGCTGGCCGTCAGCGACGACCCGTTCATCGTCTACTCGTCGAACGCCTTTGCCATCCTCGGTCTTCGCGCGCTGTACTTCCTGCTTTCGGGTCTTCTCGACAAGTTCCACTACCTGTCCAAGGGCCTTGCCATCATCCTCGGGTTCATCGGCGTCAAGCTGATCCTGCAGGCCGGCCACAAGGTCATCAGCACCTCCATCCCGGAGATCCCATCGCTGGTCAGTCTCGCGGTGATCGTGATCGTGCTTGCCGGCTCGATAGTTCTGAGCCTGAAGCGGCCACAGAAGGAAGAACTCGAAGAAGTCGCCGCCGACGCGGACGTCCCGGGTGCGACGAAGGACCCAGAACAGAAATGATGTCTACTACCCGGGGTGTTTCGTAGACGAGCACCCCGGGTAGCCCCCGACCATGACCAATTCGAATTCGTACACAGTTCCCGGATTGAGCAACGATCAAGGCGCACGGGTCGCTGCCCTGCTGCAGGACCGCTTGAACGCGTACAACGATCTGCACCTGACCCTCAAGCACATCCACTGGAATGTCGTGGGCCCCAACTTCATCTCCGTACACGAGATGCTCGACCCACAGGTCGAGACGGTGCGAGGGTTCGCCGACGAGGTGGCCGAGCGCATCGCCACCTTGGGTTCGTCAGCGAAGGGCACTCCCGGAACGATCGTCGACGGACGTTCCTGGGACGACTACTCCATCGGCCGCGCCACTGCAATCGAGCATCTGGGCGCCTTGGACCTCGTCTATGCCGGCGTCATCGGTGACACTCGCAAGGCCATTGCCGAGATCGGCGACATCGATCCCGTCACCGAGGATCTGCTCATCGGTCAGAGCGGGCAGTTGGAGCTCTTCCACTGGTTCGTCCGAGCACACCTCGAGAACTCAGGCGGACAGTTGTCCACCTCCGGCGCTTCGAGCGAGAAGGCCGCTGCAAAAGCAGCAAACTGATTCGCCGAGCAGTCGATGACCGCCCACCCAGGGCGATCGTAGGCTGAGGTGTTTGAACGTTTCCGCCGCAGGGTAGCCCTAATTGTCCGACTCTCCACCCGGAGCGTCGGACTGAACTTCCGTCAAGCCGTCAGCGTCCACACGTGGCCACTGTCGGCGTGCAGTTGCAACCGCTCGACAGTGGAAGAGCGGTTGCCTCGGCCAGCGGCATCGAATCGAAAGTAGGCACAACAGTGATCATCCTGGGAATCATCCTCGCCCTGATCGGCTATTTCGCGTCGATCAGCATTCTGACCACGATCGGCATCATCCTCGTGGTCGTCGGAGCCGTCCTGACCATCCTCGGCGCCACAGGCAATGCAATCGGTGGCCGCAAGACCTTCTATTGATCTACACGCAGTAACCAGTGAAAGCTCCGCACCGTGTTCGAAGGTGCGGAGCTTTTTCTCTCGTGGGCCTACACCGACGAGGTCACTCACATCCGAACGGCGGCGTGGTCGAGTTCACGCGGACGACCTCACCGCTGACAGCAGCGCAGCGCGCAGCGTCCAGCACTTCGAGGGTGTGAATGACCTGCGCACCCGGAACGGGCTGAGGCAAGTCACCGCTGGCAGCCGCCGCGAATTCACTGTAGAAGCTCTGGTAGCTGCCCTGTTCGGAGGGAACCTTTTCCACGCCGTGGACCGAGCGCAGTGTTCCCCATCGCTCTTCCAGCTCGTATCCCCATTCGGCCGGATTCTCGCTGGGGCGACGTCCCGCGAACACTGCACCCGCCTGGACGTCGGTGCCGTCCGAGTAGTAGCTGCCATCGATGCCGTAGACACGCAGTTGCCGGGCCTGAAAGTGGTTCGCTTTGGTCGCAGAGACAGTCGAGTGCACGCCGCTGTCGTGGTCGATGTCGATAACGAATGCACTGTCGGTTCGGTCGTCTCCCTTCCCGCGCCAATCCATCCGCGCATACACCGATGCGGCTGGGCCGAAAAGCCATAGGACCTGGTCGACGAGGTGGGCGCCGAGATCTCGCAGCAGGCCACCGGCGGGTCCGTAATCCAGGGTCGACGGCTCGTCGAGGTCGAATCGCGACTCGATCCGCCATACCCGTCCGAGTCGGCCGCTGTCGAGCACCGCCTTCAACGTCCTGATGTCGGCGTCCCACCGTCGATTCTGGAAGACGCTGAGCATCAGCCCGGCGCGCTCTGCGGCGCGTACCAGTTCGACTCCGCCCGCAGGGTCGGGAGCGAACGGCTTGTCGGCCACAACGTGCACACCGCGCGAGAGGGCTTCGAGGACGAGTTCGCGTCTCGTCGCCGGCGGCGTCGTAATGGTGACGGCGTCGACTCCTGCGTCGAGCAGTTCCCCCAGGCTCGAGTAGACGGGCGTTCCTGGCGCGTCGAGCTCGACCTGCGCGGCGCGTTCGGCCGACCGAGTGACGATCCCTGCCAGTTCGATCCCGTTCGCGGCCTGGACGAACGGGGTGTGAAAGTACCGCCCACCCATTCCGTAACCAACCACACCCAAACGCATAGCGACCCCTAACTTTGTAAAGACATTCGCACACATTACACGGGGATTATCGCGCGTTCGAGTGTTCCATTCGGTCGTCGAATATGGGGTTGCAGCCAGCAACCATGTGTTTCAATCGGCTACCGGTACGGACACAAGGGGTAATGATGGCCACCGCTGCGAGATCGTCAGTGAATTCGTCCACGGAGCACTACGAGTGGGGTTTGGCTCTGATGTCCTCACTGGCAGTGAGCGGCATCGTCAAGAAGGTGATCGCACTTGCCACGCTGAGCATGGCCGTCGTGGTGACGCTCGAGATGGCGTTCGGATACGGCGCAACCACGCCGATCGCAATCGCGGTGCAGTGGACGTCGATGATCGCGGCCTACATCATGGGGTTGTTCTGGCTCTTCGGGCCCTGGCCGACGCTCACCGAAGCGTTCGCGTTCGTCGTGATCGCGAACATCGCAATTTTCGGGGCCACGTTCGTCGCGGACTTCCCACCTGAGATCACCCTGGCGAAGACAGCATTCTTCATCGAGATCGGCATGTTCGTCGGGTTCTTCTTCGAACGCTGGATGCTCGCGTTCCACATCGTCTTCTGTATCGCTGCTACGACATTCATCGCGGCATACGTGGTCGTGTTCGAAGACGTCGCAGTACTGCAGGCGGTCGTGGTGTGGTCCCCGGTCGTCGTTTCGATCGGCGGTTTCGTGCTGCTGCTGCACTTCGCCGCGCGGTCCATGCGCCTCGAGTTCGAGTAATACCGGGCGAGGCCCGGCCCCTACCGCAAAACCAACTCGGCATTCTCGACGGACTCGACGGCAGCCCGCCATGAAGCCGAGTCTGCCACGAGTCGTCGTTACCGCTTCGTGATTTCCGTTATCCACTCGTTACCCATCGGGCATCGGCAAAGAAACTTCGCTGAGCGAAGCTTCTGTTGGCAGGAGAATTCGATCCCACAGTGGACTGACCGAACGGACGAGTGTGATGACTCTGGCCGGCGCTGTGTCCGCGTGAGAGTCCGCGTGCAGTGTGCGAACTCGGGTGACCGAACGAGTCGGTGCCCATGACCACCGCACACACGCCCGCAGTCGAGCTCGAATCACGCGGCAGCCAGCGACACCGATTCGATCTGTTGTCCGATGCGTTGGTCGTCGACACCAAGTCTCTCGTCGACAGTCCGGCCCAAACGCTCTGTTCGGTCGAAAACGCTCGCGAGCAGCAGCGGGTGGTGGCCGTCGACTCCGTGGGTATACGTCCGGATTCGTTGTCACTGCTTCCCCTGATCGAACCGGACATCATCGTCCTTGCGCCAGAGTTGGCGAACGACGCGCCGACCACCGCGGCAGCGCATGCGCTGCACGTCCTTGCAGCACAGGCCGAACGCACGGGCGCCGTCATCGTTGCCAGCGGTATCGACACCGAGATGCATCGGAGAAGAGCGCTGGCAATGGGAGCCACTTTCGGTATCGGCGAGTTGTACTCACCGGCCGAGGCCGACAGCACGAAACAACACCGGGATCCGGTCGCAGCCGGGCTTCCGCCCACGTGGAGCACCCCGCCCGCCGAGGCTGCATCTCCCTTCGACATCACATCTGCCGAACACCTCGCCACCTCGAGTACCAAGAGGCTACTGATCGAGATGAGCACGCACATCGAATGCCAGGCCGCTCTCTCGGGCCCGGACACCCTGACACTCGGCACCTTTCAGCATGCGCGTCAGTTCGGTCCCACCACGCGTCGGCGATGGCGGGCGATGGCAGCGCGAATCGCCTACACCGGTGTGTACGGCGTCGACATGCGCGGGATGACCGATCCCGGCATCACGCACTCGGACCTCGACCCGACCGACCCGCTGATCGAGGAATGGAACATCGTGGTGCTCGGGCAGTTCTACTGCTGCGTGCTGTCGGCCCGCGATCTGCGCATCGGGCGTTGCGAGTCCGATCGCCGATTCGACTACGTCGTCTCACATGACCGCGGGACCGTCATCCGATGCGCGCGTGCGATTCTCTCTCGGTTCGACGGGTAGCGCGCCTCACCAGGACAACCACGGTTCCTCGGAGGCAACGGTCAGACCCACGTCTGCTGACGTGCGAAATGCCGCGCTGTTCCACCGACGTTGGAACCGGTGGCCGATGGAGGGCTGGCTCGCCGCCTTCGAGGCCCGAGGGTTGATCGAGCGATTCCCGTCGGGTGAGATACGACGCTTGGAATCGGGCGAAGCATGAACTCCGCAACGGCGGGTATGCCTGATGGAACGTACGGATACACGAACGATGAACACGGGAAGATAACGATGATCAGCACAGGCACCGTTGCCAGCCGACCGCCCACCCTCATCCGGTCGTGGGCACCCGACCTCGACACCGACCGCCTCTACGCGATCTTGAAACTGCGCGTGGAGGTGTTCGTCGTCGAGCAGGCGTACTTCTACCCGGAGCTCGACGGATTCGATCTGTTGCCTCGCACCAGGCACTTCTGGCTCGAACGTGACGGCGAGGTCATCGGGACGGTCCGGCTGCTGGAGGAGAACGTGGGCGGCGAGAAAGAATTCCGGCTCGGTCACCTGTGCACGCGCCGCTCCGAACGTGGACTCGGACACACCACACGACTGCTGCAGGCCGCCCTGGCCGACGTCGGGGAGGCGCGATGCCGAATCGACTCACCGAGCTATCTCGTCGAGATGTACACCCGACACGGCTTCGCCCGCGATGGCGACGAGCGTATCGACAACGGCGTACCGCTGAACCCCCTGGTCCGGGACGTGCGCGCCTGACAGGCGAGGTGGGACGGTCAGCGATTCGACCCGAGACGAGCCGTGCCCACAAGTGTGCGTCGGCACCGAACTGGGTAGGTAGGGTCGATGACCGCAGCGAAGACCACCGCCGACAGCACCTCCACCGCGAGTACGTCTACATCCGTGCCGTATCCGCTCGGCGTCTCGCTGCGGCCCGATGGGAAGGCCGATGTCGCCGTCTACTCCGAAACGGCCGATTCGGTCACGGTAGTCATCGTGGACGAGTCGAACAACGAGATCTCCAGCACCGCTCTCGGTAGCAGGACCGGACACGTCTTCCACGGGTTCGTCGACGGCCTGGGCCACGGAACCCGGTACGGCTTGCGCGTCGACGGGCCCTGGGATCCGCAGGAAGGTCTGCGGCACAACGTCGACAAGCTTCTGCTCGACCCCTATGCGCGGGCGGTCGCCGGTTCGGTCGAGTGGGACGAGGCCGTCTTCTCTCACCATCACGAGGAGCCCGCAACACTCAACGAGGTCGACTCCGCTCCGTTCATGCCTGTGTCGGTGGTCTCGCACTCGGACTTCGACTGGGGCTCCGATACTCCGCCCCGGATCCCACTCGATGCCAGCGTCGTCTACGAGGTGCACGTCAAGGGCTTCACTGCGCGGCATCCCGATGTCGACGAGTCACTCCGCGGCACCTACGCCGGTCTGGCCCATCCCGCAGCGATCGCGGCTCTCGTAGACCTCGGAGTCACGGCGGTCGAGTTGCTCCCCGTTCATCAGTTCGTGCAGGACTCTCATCTCCTCGAGGACGGCCGCCGAAACTACTGGGGGTACAACTCCATCGGCTTCTTCGCGCCCCACAACGAGTACAGCAGTGCGGGCGACGAGGGGGGCCAGGTCGACGAGTTCAAGACGATGGTCAAAGCACTTCACGAGGCGGGCATCGAAGTCGTACTCGACGTGGTCTACAACCACACCGCAGAGGGCAATCACCTCGGGCCCACGTTGTCGCTGAAGGGAATTGACAATCGGTCCTACTACCGGCTGGTCGATTCCGATCGCAGTTCGTACTTCGACACCACAGGTACCGGAAACAGTCTCAACGTGGGGCATCCCGCCGCGCTCGTGTTGATCATGGATTCGCTGCGCTACTGGGTCACCGAGATGCATGTCGACGGTTTCCGGTTCGATCTGGCGAGTACGTTGACCCGTCAGGACTCGGCTCTGGACATGCACAGCGCCTTCCTCAGCCTCGTGCATCAGGACCCCACTCTCGCATCGGTGAAGCTCATCGCGGAACCCTGGGATACGCACGGGTATCAGGTCGGCGGGTTCCCCGCCAGGTGGTCGGAGTGGAACGGCAAGTTCCGCGACGACGTCCGCGACTTCTGGCGCGGGGTGGAGGGCTCGCTCGGTGCGTTGGCCCAACGCATCACCGGTAGCCCCGACGTGTACGAGGACACTCGTCGTCCGACGCTCGCGAGTGTGAACTTCGTGACAGCGCACGATGGATTCACGCTGGCCGACCTCAACAGCTACGACGACAAACACAACGATGCCAACGGTGAGGACAACACGGACGGTGAATCCGACAACCGGTCCTGGGGTTGCGGAGCCGAAGGACCGACCGAGGACGAGGGCATCCGCGCCCTGCGCGCTCGTCAACAACGCAATCATCTTGCCACCCTGCTGCTCTCGGCCGGCGTGCCGATGATTCTCGGCGGGGACGAGATCGGACGGACCCAGAACGGCAACAACAACGCCTACTGCCAGGACAACGAGCTGTCCTGGTTCGACTGGGCCGGCGCCGATCGCGATCTGCAGCAGTTCACCACCGATTTGATCCGTCTTCGCAGGGACCATCCCGCGCTACGACCGATCTGGTTCCGGCACGCGAGCGAGTCCGACGAGAAGACCTACGTCGACTTCCACCGAGCCGACGGCCAACAGTTCGGCGAGGAGGACTGGGCCGACGATTCCGCGCTGTCCATGTTGGTGGCCATGGCATCCGAGGGAGACGATGCCGTGTTCGCGTGGCTGGTCAATGCCTCCTCCTCGCCGGTGGAGTTCACGCTACCGACCGGGAACTGGAAGCAGAGCCTCTCCAGCGACCCAGATCAGGCGTACGAGTCCGCGGGCCCGAACATTCTGATTCGCGAGCACTCGTTCACGCTGTTGATGCGCTGAAGAGTCAGAACCACTCGGGTTTCATGTCCAGGGTCGTCCGGTCCAGGCTCGACAGCAGAGCGAGTTGCGGTGCGACCTTGGGCAACTCGTACACGAAGAAGTATCGGGCGGCTCGGCGCTTGCCGTCGTAGAAGTCCCCACTCTTGCCCTCGACGGCGGTGAGTTGCTCGAGCCACATCCAGGCGATGACGATGTGCCCCATCGCCTCGAGATACACCGTCGAGTTCGCCAGCGCCACAGCCGGATCACCGGTGGACCACAGGGCGGCTGTGACAGTGACGATGTCGTTCCACGAGGACTCGAGCCTGGCCGCGAATTCGCCCGTGTCACCGCTGGCCCCGCGGGCTCGTTCGACGGTCTCGGTCAGTCGCGATCCCAGCAGTAGCAGGCCGGCGCCACCCTGCATCGTGACCTTGCGGCCGAGTAGATCGAGTCCCTGAATGCCGGTGGTGCCCTCGTGGATCGGATTGAGTCGGTTGTCCCGGTAGTACTGCTCGACGTCGTAGTCGCGGGTGTAGCCGTAGCCGCCGTGGATCTGGATGGCGAGGGAGTTCGCTTCGAGGCACCAGTGCGACGGCCAGCTCTTCGCGATGGGGGTGAGCACATCGAGCAGCAGAGTCGATTCGCTCTTGATCCGGTCGTTGTCGGTGGAGTCCTGCTCGTCCACCAGCCTCGAGCAGTAGAGCCCCAGTGCCAGCGCTCCTTCGACGTACGATTTCTGGGCCAGCAGCATGCGCCGGACGTCTGCATGTTCGATCAACGCGACGGGCGGGGACGACGGGTCCTTCGCGCCCAGCGGCCGTCCCTGCGTTCGTACTTTCGCGTAGTCGAGTGATTTCAGGTATCCGACGTACCCGAGCGAGATCGCAAGGAATCCGACACCGATGCGAGCCTCGTTCATCATGTGGAACATGTAGGACAGTCCGCGATGCTCTTCACCGACCAGATATCCGACCGCACCCGCTGCATCGTTGCCGGCGACGGCATTGGTTCCGTCGCCGAAGTTCAGCAGGGTGTTCGTGGTGCCGCGATTGCCCATCTTGTGATTGAGGCCCACGAGGGTGACGTCGTTGCGGACCCCGTCGGGCAGGTACTTCGGAACCACGAACAGTGAGATTCCCTTGACTCCCGGGCCACCGCCTGCTGCTTTGGCGAGGACGAGATGAACGATGTTCTCGGTGAGTTCGTGGTCTCCCCCGGAGATCCACATCTTGGTTCCGGTGATCCGGTAGCTGCCGTCGTCCTGCTTCACCGCGCGCGTGGTGATATCGGCAAGCGATGATCCGGCCTGCGGCTCCGACAGACACATCGTGCCGAAATACTTGCCCTCGAGCATCGGACGAACATAGTGGTCGATCTGTTCGGCCGTACCGTAGGTCGCAATGAGATTGGCATTGGCCATCGTGAGGAACGGATACGCCGAGGTCGAGGCGTTCGCGGCTTGGAACCATGCCATCGCGGCACGGGCCACGGTCGTCGGCAGCTGCATACCGCCCAGGGCCTCGTCGAACTGGCCGGCTATGAGCCCGGCGGCCGAGTAGACGTCGAGAGCCGCTTTGACGTCCTCGATCATCTCCACGGTGCCGTCGGGCCGCATCCGGGGTTCGGTGGCGTCGGAGAGCTTGTTGTGCGGCTCGAAATGCTTGTGCGCGATGTCCGCACACAGGTCGAGCACTGCGTCGAACGTGTCCTTCGAATGCTCGGCGAAACGCTTGGCCGAGGTGAGCGACTCGACGTCCAGCCATTCGTAGAGAAGGAAGTCGAGATCGCGCCGGGAGAGTACATCGGTCATGCAGTCCACACTAGGTTACGGGTTCTGCCCCTTTGCGGGGTTCGCCGTCGGCAAGCGCGCGGACGCGATCGAGCGCGTGTGGCGCCGCGATCGCCGGCAGCAACAACCGCCACATCTCCGTCAGGCGCGCGTAGAGATCGGACCGACCGTAGAGGACGTCGGAGAGAGTCTGAACTCCGGTGAAGGCACCGACGACGAACCTCGCGAGCGCATCGACATCGACCCCCTCGATGAGGTCACCCTCGCGCGCTGCCCGCTCGGCCAGAACTCGGATGGATTCGATCCAGTCGAGATACGGCCGTTGGACGGGTCCGCGGATGCTCCCGATTTCCAGAGTCAGCCGCATACCACCGCGCGCGATGGGTTCGACGACCAGCTGGCGTGCCATTTCCTGGCTGACCAGAATCAACGCATCCAAGGCGACGGGAACATCGTCGATGATGGCCCGCAAACCGTCCATTGCCATGTGGTGCTGCGCGTCGATCACGGCATGAGCGAGCTCCTCCTTGGAAGAGAAGTGGAAGTACATCGCCCCTTTGGTGACTCCGGCGTGCGCCAGGATGGTCGACAGGCTGGCTGTCCCGTAGCCGAACTTCTCGAAGCTCACGGCCGCGCCCATCAGCACAGCCTGGCGTGTGTTCTCAGCGCGCTGCTGCATCGTCACCGACCCGTTCGCGCGCCTCTACGGACGCTGTTGGCGGAAAGCACTCGGAAGACACCGACCGGACTATACAGTTTTCAGCGTCATTCGTTCGAATGACACGAGCTGACGTCGTCCGAGGTCGACGACCTTCTCAAGGGTGACGAGCAGCCGGCGGTAGATCCGAGGCGCTTCCAGTCGGCCACCGGGCGGGATCGTCACCCAAGGCACGCAAGCGCGGCATCTGTTCGGCACACCACGGCGAAACCGCGCCACCCTCGTCGACGAACCGAGAGAACTCCGCCCACGGGATCCACTCGGCGCGCGAGACTTCCTCTGGGTCCGGCTGCGGGTCCGGGCCGTCGTAGCGGACGCCATACACCGGGCACAGCTCGTTCTCGACGGTTCCGTCGGCCATAACCGCCCGGTACCGAAAATCGGGCAGAAGCAGCCAAGGGTCCGCCACGACGATCCCCAACTCCTGTCCGAGCCGGCGGATCACAGCGCCGCCGAGATCCTCACCGGGTGCCGGGTGTCCGCAGCAGCTGTTGGTGGTCACATCGGGCCAGGTCTTCTTGTGGCCTGCGCGCCGCGTGATCAACACCTCATTGTTCGAGTTGAACACATAGCACGAGAAAGCCAGGTGCAGGGGTGTGTCGGTGGTGTGGACCGTCGACTTCGGTTGTGTTCCAACGGCGTGTCCATCGTCGTCGACGAGGACCACCTCTTCGGGCACGCGAGTTCGAGTCGTGGGCATGGAATCCACACTATCGGGCGAAATTGTGCACCATCTCCTCCGCGACTTCACGGGCCTTGCGATTGCAGTGCCGTGAGAGCGTCCTCAGCCGTCGAAACGCGGTGTCGTCGTCACAAAAGGCCCTGCGCCGCGCTCAGGCCCATACCGTGCCGATCGTGATGACAATGTTTTGCATCGACGGGTCTGCGGGTAGAGCCATGAACGGCACGCTCCGACTTGCTCGGGTTGTCGCCGACACGTTCGGGTGGGTTGAGACCACAGCCCCTCGAATGTGTTTCCAGGCGTGAAGATCGGCCTAGCGCCCCGAACGCAGCTTCACTCGACCGAGCCGTCGGCGTTCGCTGGGCGGAGCGTCCGCGATGTCCTCGAGCAGGGCCTCGACAGTTTCCTCGGAGTCGACCTTGTTGTCGCCGATCCCGCCGGTCGCGCCACGCTTGGCCCAACCCACGACATAGCGTCCCGGCACTCGCGCGTCATTGTCGTCCACGATGCGCCCGCCGACGTTGCGGATCGCACCTTTGGCGGTGTCGAAAGGCAGCCCGGGTGAAGGCCGACCGCGGTACCCGATGGCAAGCAGAACCAGATCCGACGCCACGACTGTGCCGTCCTCGAACTCGACGCCGTCAACTCGTGAGGTACCGCTCACCCCAATGGGGGCTCGGCCGAAGCCGAAGACGATTCGGCGGGCCGACCCGAGCGCGGGGACGACGTCGTTGTCGTTCAGATCCACGACGGCAGCGTTCTGCAGCGCCGACGCCGGTGCCGACATCGGCAGTTCCTCGATCGACTGTTTCGTCCCCTCGGGGCCTGAAACAGCCACCTCGACTCCCCGCCGGGTGACGAGCGCCTGGCACTCCGAACGCGTGAACGCGGCGTGTTCCGGGCCGCGCCGGGCGGCGATGACAACCTCTGACACAGTGCTCGCACGCAGCGCGGCGAGCGCGTGCGGTGCGATGTCGGTGCCGACGAGATCCTCGGGATCGGCGGTGAGGATGCGTGCCGCGTCGAGTGCGACGTTCCCGTTCCCGATGATGGTGACCCGTCGGACGCCGGTCAGATCGACTGCGTCGGCCGGCACATCCGGGTGCCCGGTGTACCACCCGACCAAGGTTCGAGCGCTCATCGAACCAGGCAGGTCGATGCCGGGGATGTCCAGACGGCGGTCGGTATCGGCGCCCACGGCGTAGACGACGTAGTCGTGACGCTCGCTCAGTGTCGCGTGCGAGACGTCAACACCGACGTCGACTCCGAGTTTCATCGTCACTCGAGGATGCGTGAACATGCTGCGGAAGTGCTCACCGATCCGGCGTGTGCCGGTGTGATCGGGCGCAACCCCGAACCGCGCCAGGCCTCCGGGAACGCGAAGCCTGTCATAGAAGGTGATGCGGCTGCTCGGAACACGAAGCAAAGCCTGTGCGGCGTAGCAGGCTGCGGGACCGGTGCCGACGATGGCGACGTCGAACCGAGGCATCGTGTTGATGGCGGCAGGAGGGAACTTCGGTGTCGCCCACTCCGCGACCACGGGACGGTCACGGTAGTAGTCGGCGTTGATCTCCGCGTAGATGGCCTGGTCCGCGGGCAGCCTCGACACGCGGGTGATCGCGTCGACCGGGCATGCATCCGCGCACGCGCCGCAGTCGATGCACGTGCGTGGATCTATGTAGAGCGATTCGGTGTGGCCGAAATCGGGTTCGTCAGGCGTCGGGTGGATGCAGTTGACAGGACACACCGACAGGCAGGACGCGTCGTTGCAGCAATTTTGGGTGATGGCAAAGGCCATGTCAGTTCTCTTCTCGTCCTCGGCAAGACCATCACGCCCCTGCCAGCACCGTACAAAACACCGTCACAACATATGCAGGCGCTTGTAAATTACCTCGGCAGGCTTGGTCACCAAGCCGCAATCGTGCAAGAACGCCATGAGGTGCTCGCTGCTGGTGCGCATCATCATGTGATGGTGCGCGTTGTTCTTTGCTTCACGAACCGCGCGATCGGCGTCGAGTCCGGCGTTGATGTACACGTCCTTGCTGACCATGTTGGACACGATCATGCGGGCTGCGATGGCAACCACCAACGCGCTGGCCTTGCGACGAGCAGCGCTCTTGCCTTCGATTCGCTCGCGCATCTGCTGACGAGCGAACGTCATGTGGCGCGACTCCTCGACGACGTGGATCTTGCTCGTCGTCCGGACCAGGGGCAGTACATCCTCGCCGCGCATCCAGTCGCGCTGCATCACGTCCAGGACCTCCTCGGCGACGAGAATGCCGCCGTAGGCGGTTTCAGCCGAGGCAATGGCCTTGAATCCGCGACCCAGTTCACGTGAGATGCGACCAGGCACGTATGCCTTGATGCCCATCTTCGTGCACGCACGAGCGAACATGATCGAGTGGCGGCACTCGTCGGCGATTTCGGTGAGAGCGAACTGGAAGTCCGACGCCGAGGAATCCTTGCAGTACTGATCGCGCAGCACCATCTGCTGGAGGATCATTTCGAACCAGATTCCGGTGCTCATGATCGAGCAGACCTCGTGGCGCGTCAGCAGGATGCGCTGGTCCTCGGTCATCTCGTTCCACATGTCGGTCCCGTACAGGGTGCTCCACTGCGGGTTGAGTCCGTACAGCTTCGGATCCAGATCTGCATCCCAGTCCACCTCGTCGGCAGGGTCATAGGAGAGCAGTGCAGCCGAATCGAGCAGCCGAGCTGAAACGTCCTCGGTTGCGGGAACCGCAGTCGGTGCGTTGAGCGTGCTGGTCATGGTGCCTTCTTCCCTCTGGCGACGATGATCTTTTCTGTTACCCAGAATAGCAGGTACTTGAATTTATAGATACCGCCTCGCGAGCGCAAGGGAAGAACAGGCCCAGGCCGGGGCGTCAGAAACCGATCGGTAGACCCGCGTAATTCTCGGCCAGACCCATCGCTCCGGCTTCACTGCTCGCGACCCACCGCAGCTGCGACAGTTGCAGTTGCGCGTCGAAGGGGTCGGTGCTGGTATGCAGCATCGTCGTCATCCACCAGGAGAAGTGAGTGCACCTCCATACGCGGCGAAGGGCGTCGTCACTGTACGAGTTCGCCAGCTGCTCGTCGTTCTTGCGCAGCAACGCCGTCAGCGCAGGCGCCAGCAGCGCTACGTCGGCGACCGCGAGATTGAGTCCTTTCGCTCCCGTCGGCGGAACGATGTGCGCCGCGTCGCCCGCAAGGAACAGTCGTCCGTGGCGCATCGGAGTCTGCACGTAGCTGCGCATCGGGAGAACGCTCTTGTCCGTGATCGGGCCGCGTTCGAGACTCCAGCCGTCCTGACCGTGACCGAGCCGCTCGGCCAACGCGTCCCAGATACGGTCATCGGACCAGGTTCCGACGTCGGTGCCGTTGGGCACCTGCAAGTACAACCTGCTCACCTTCGGCGAACGCATCGAATGCATGGCGAAGCCGTCCGGGTGCCAGGCGTAGATGAGCTCGTCCGTCGACGGCGCCACATCCGCGAGGACGCCGAGCCAGGAATACGGGTAGGTGCGCTCCCACGCCTGCCGCACCGACTCGGGCATCGCGGCCCGGCTGGGGCCGAAGGACCCGTCACAGCCGGCGATGACCGCCGCGTCGATACGTACCGCCGCACCCGACGAATCGGTGAAGGTCACGTAGGGCGCTTCGGTGTCGACATCGTGCAACGCCGTATCGGATACCTCGTAGAACATCGCTTGCCCTGCATTTTCGCGAGCGGAAACGAGGTCCTTGGTGACCTCGGTCTGCCCATACACCCACACGCTGCGCCCCACCAGATCGACGAAGTCGATGTGGTGACGTTCCTGCGGCCACTGCAAGTAGATACCGCGATGTTCCTGCCCCTCGGCGTGCAGCCTCGTCCCGAGTCCGATGGCGTCGAGCAACTCGACGGTCGAGTGCTCGAGGATGCCGGCGCGGATCCGTGACAGGACGTACTGCTGGCTTCTGGTCTCGATCAGTATCGAATCGATGCCCTGCTCGGCCAGCAGGTGGGACAGAAGGAGGCCGGCAGGGCCGGCTCCGATGATGGCGACTTCGGTACGCATGCCGAGAAGTACACATCGTGACCGCCACCACTACCAGCATTCACTTTCACTGAGCGGAAGTCTCCCGCAAACTGCGTCCGATGCCGCGCGCGGCAACCTGCAGCGAGGCGATCAATGCGACTCGCTCACGACCCAACCGAGGCACGACGACTCCCACTGCGGCGGCCACCTCGCCGTCACCGCGGCGTACCGGCACCGCGACCGAGCACGCCCCGAGTGTCATCTCCTCGACAGTCTGCGCATACCCGTCGCGCTGGACACGGGCGAGCTCACGGCCCAGCTGGCCGGGACTGGTGACGGTGTACGGGGTGATCCGCGTCAGCGAACCCATGACGCGCGATTGCACTTCCGCCGGCGCGAACGCCAGCAGGACCTTGCCGACCCCGGTGGCATGCAGCGGCAGGCGCGACCCGACGCGACTGACCGCCGGCACCGAAGCGTGTCCGGCGAGTCGGTCCAGATAGAGCACCTCGTCGCCCTCCCTGATGGCCAGGTGAACCGTGGCCTTCGTCGCACCGTAGATGTCGTGCAGAAACGGTGATGCGATATCGCGTAGGTCGGATTGATCGGACGCCAGCATTCCCAGCTTCCACAGACGCCGTCCGACGACGTAGGCCCCCGAGTCTGTACGCACCAACGCGCCCCATTCGACGAGTTCGCGCACCAGCCGATGGGTGGTCGCCGCCGCGAGACCGGAACCGGCGGAGAGCTCGGTCAGCGTCAGCGACGAATGCTGCTCGTCGAATACCGCAAGGATGGCGAGCAATCGGCTCGCTACCGACTGCCCCGCGTTCCTCGTATTTCCCGCCACGCCCCCCATCTTCGCCGAGATCGAGGTTGCGTCTCGAAATTGCAGCGGAATGGTGCACAACTTCGATCTCGGCGAGGGGGCGTGCCGAGGCGTCAGCAACAGCAGTGGCACGTCCGCGATGCCGTGAGCCGAAACGTGGCTATGCTGACGTCGACAACCGTCCGCGACCCGAGGCCACCGACATATGAGCGCGATCCTGCGCAACACCAGTGCAGAACCGCATCGCTTCTTCTCGCGCTTCGATACCCGTACCGCGATGGTCATCGTGAGTGCGTCAGGGGCGCTTCCGCTACTGGCCATCGCATTGCTGTCCCCATCGTTCCTGCGCCCCGGCGCTTTTCCGGCACTCACCGCGATCGTGACGTTCACCGCAGCCACCGTTCTGGTCGCCATCAAGGTGGGCCGACTGAACGACGTGCAATTCGCGGTTCTCGGTGCGGGCGGAATGTTCGGTGTGGCTCTATCGGCCTATCTCATCGCCGATCCTGCAGGAACGCGTGCTGTCAGTTCGATGCTCGCCGTCGTTCCTGCCATTGCGGCCTCCGGATCCGCCCTACGAGTCACCGCGGCACTCACCACCGCCTCGGTCGCGTTGGCAACATGGCTCTCGGTCATCACCCTGTCGTCCTCGGGTTTGGCGATCACCTTCGTGGCAGTCGGTGCGGCAGCCACCACGGTGCTCGTCCCCGTGATCTTGATCGGCGCACTGCGCCGTTCGCTGCTCGCCGTCAACGGACGACTCAACATCCTTGCCAACACCGACCCATTGACCAGGTTGCTCAATCGCCGCGGAATGCTCTCCCAGGTGGAGGCGCTCCTGGAGAAGACACGAGACCGCCGGGGCCAGATCTGCGCGTTCGTGGTCGACATCGATCATTTCAAAATCGTCAACGACAGTCTGGGACATGCGGCAGGTGACCGCGTCCTGGTGACCATCGCCGAAGCGCTAGGTCATGCGACCGACGAACTGGGTTCGGTAGGCTCCATCGTCTCCCGAATCGGCGGCGAAGAGTTTCTCGTTCTCACCGAGGGGACGCCGAAAAACCCGCTCGATACAGCGATACTCGAACAGGTCCGACGTGACTGCGATGTCACCGTCAGTGTCGGTTCGGTCACCGTCGACGTCCGGGGACCGCTCGATCCTCGCCTCACTTTCGGCGACTTCGGCAGTTCCGGAAGCTCCGAAAACTTGAATGTCGAGCACGTCGACCATCCACACGTCGAACATGTCATCGACACCATCATGCATGCTGCCGACAAAGCTCTCTACGACGCGAAAGCCAACGGACGTGACCGCGCGTCACATGCTGGCACCATCCTGGTCACCTGGGCTCCGCGCGGCGCCGATCATCGGCACCGCCCGTCCGAACAGGCCCGGCGCACAGCGCTGTAACAGCGCACGTTCACGCAACGGCGGCCGAAGTGAATTCGTGGCCGGTCAGTTCGCGAGCGTGTGTAGTCATCGCTTCCCACACGGCTGGCTGCGCCTCCCGACCGATGCTCTCGCGATCCCACCACATCATTCTCGTGCGGTACTCGGCACTCGGATAGGCGGCGGCAGGCACCTTCACGTCGATCCGTCCACCTGAGGACTCCCATTGCCGCAGGACATGATCGGCTGCGCTCGCGAGCAGATACCTGCTGCCGGTCAGATTCAGAGTCGGCAACGCGGTGCGGGCCAACATCGACGAGACGGCCCGGGCGGGGCCGCCGGTGCCGACCCAGGCGCTCTTCATCTCGACTATCCCGTAGGGCAGTCTCGCTCGAAGCCCCGCCGTGACAGCGTCGAGGCCGGGTGAATTCTGCCATTCGGTCAACACGTGCGACTGCTCGATGAAGGTGTACGGACCCTGGGCGCGAACCCCGCCGAGCATGTGACCGTCGCGATCCTGCACGACGTAGAACAGGGTTGTCGTCGCCCCGGAGGCAACCTCGTCCATATCCAGCGCGACCGTCACACCGTGTCGAGAGTAGGACTCCCAGGCGCCGTCGACGTACCGCGACCACAGGTCAGGGGCGGCGGCGGGTGTTGCCACGATGAGGGACATCGCGCCGTCGACGCTCCAACTCGAACTCGGACCGAACGAGGAGCCGAGATAGCCCCGGCGCACGGCGTATCTGCCACGCACCGCGCGTGCTTCTCTGCTCTGATATCGGCCGGTCCCGGCGACAACGGATTCGGCGACAACGGTTTGAGGGGTGTGTGCGGGCATCGAGCACTCCTTGACATAGAAAGTCGAAGATTCCGGTCGGAACCCAACGAAACAACTGCCGACTCGAGTAGATTGCAGCCGACGATCCTTCTGCCGAACGGCAGCCTGGTCCATTCTTGCCGTTTCTTCCTGCACTCGGTGCGTCAACACCTTCGCGGACGCCAACCGTCGGATACTTTGACCGCAGCGCAGTAAGTAGTCGCCGGAAACCGCACCGGTGATCGATGAACTCACGGGAACGAGGGCGGCGTGGCGGAGCATCAGGTGTTGAATGCAGTCAGCAGTGTCGACAAGACGAGGATCGACGACCTGGCCGCAATCGCCGGCATTCGGATTCTGGATACCACGGCAACCCAACTGGATTCATTGCGTGAGCTGCTGCCGATACCGCAAGCGGATGTGTTGGAGGAGGACCCTCGCTGGATCCACTACCCGTGGCGCGGAGCTCTCGTGCGTGTGCTCGGGCCGCTCGGTTACCGCCGCCTGCGGCTGGACCGCAATCGAAACAAGATCACCGCCGACGAGCAGGCACGTATGGCCGACCTGACTGTCGGAGTTGTCGGACTCAGTGTCGGACATGCCGTTGCTCACACACTCGCGATCGAAGGCCTGTGCGGCGAGCTCCGCCTGGCGGATTTCGACGAACTCGACCTGTCCAACCTCAACCGTGTCCCGGCCACGGTGTTCGATCTCGGTGTCAACAAGTCGGTCGTCGCAGCGCGCCGCATCGCCGAGGTGGATCCCTACTTGTCCGTCCTGACATTTCCACAAGGGTTGACCGAGACCACAGTGGATTCGTTCATGGACGGCCTCGACATCGTGGTCGACGAATGCGATTCACTCGATGCGAAGCTCGTTCTGCGTGAGCATGCTCGTCGACGCGGAATCCCGGTGGTGATGGAAACGAGCGATGGCGGCATTCTCGACGTCGAGCGATTCGATCTCGAACCGGACCGGCCGTTGCTGCACGGACTGCTCGGCGACGTCGACGCGTCCGCCCTGGTAGGGCTCACCAATGCGGAAAAAGCGCCGCTGGCCGCGCGCATTCTGGACCCGCGGAAACTGACCGTCCGCATGCTGGCTTCGCTACCGGAAATCGGCACCACCCTCTCGACGTGGCCTCAACTCGGCAGCGATGTCGCGCTGGGCGGGGCGTCCGTCGCCGCGGTCGTACGCGCTTTCGGAATCGGGTCTCCGCCGAGGTCGGGGCGAGTGCGTGTGAACCTCGACGCCCATGTCGCCGATATCGCCGAAGTGCACCCACCGGACTAGACCATCCCGCATGACGGACCTCACAGCTCGGGCGTCGAAAAACAAACGCGTTTCAGGTTGATCACGGCGAAACAGGGGTATTCGCGGTAGCAACGACCTGAGGAGTTCTTCCGATCATGAATTCGAGCTGCACCGTGCACCCCCCGGCGCGGACAACTATGACCACCACCGGGGCCGTCGACCACGCGGCACGTCCACGCTCACACACGTTGCCGGCCGCAATGCCGATTCTTCTGGATGAGCCCCTGGTTCGGTTGCTGCTCGATGTGCTCGGCGCAATCGCGCTGTTTGCCACCGCAGCAATTGCCCTTTCCGTTCGCGACGCGGTCACGGTGACTCTGACGGTGGCACTTCTCGTGGTCGCAGCTCGATGCCTACGCACGATCCGCGTCGGGGGTAGTCCCACATCGTGAAGTCACCGATACCCGAGTATCTGGAACGAATCCTGCTCGAGTGCCGCGATCTCGACGGCGGGACCATTCCCGAGGGCAACAGCGAGCTCGCCAAAGCCGATCCCGATTTCTTCGGTGTTGCTCTGTCGACTGTCGGCGGGTCGATCTACACCGCCGGCGACGTCGACGATCTGTTCTCCATCCAGTCCATCTCCAAGACGCTCACCTACGCACTTGCCCTCGACGACAACGGCATCGAAGCGATGCTGCGTGTGGTCGACACCGAGCCCTCCGGTGACTCGTTCAACGAGATCTCGTTGGAGCCGGAGACGGGGCGCCCGCGCAATGCATTGATCAACGCCGGCGCGCTCGCCGTGCACGCGATGGTGAAGGCGGATTCGGTCGAGCATCGTGTCGAACGCATTCGCGCACTGCACAGTGCGCTGGCGGGGCGTGAACTGTCGGTTGACAGGGCAGTTCACGAAGCCGAGCTCGCGGCCGACGATCGCAATACCGGTATAGCGCACCTGTTGAAGGCGGTCGGGGTACTCGGCGCCGAACCCGCAGATGTCGTCGAGGGCTACGCCGGACAATGCTCCATCTCGGTCAGTTGCCGCGATCTCGCGACCATCGCGTCGGTGATGGCCAACGGCGGAATCTCTCCCAGCACAGGAGAACGACTGCTCGACGCCGCCACTGATCGGCGCGTACTCGCAACGATGGCCACTTGCGGAATGTACGACGGCTCCGGCAGTTGGATCTTCACAGTGGGAATTCCGGCCAAGAGCGGGGTGGCGGGCGCGATCATCGGCGTTCTTCCCGGTCAGGTAGGGGTGGCCGTGGTGTCACCACGATTGAACGAACACGGCAACAGCGTGCGCGGTGTCGCTGTGTTCGAGCGTCTGTCGCGGGATCTGGAACTGCACATGATGCACGTGTCCTCCACCGGCCAGTCCGCGATAAGGGCGGTGCACGATCGCGAAGAGTCGTGCCGAGTGGAATTGCAGGGCGACCTCCGTTTCGCCGGTGCAGAAACCGTAGTCACTCGGTTCACCGAAGGCTTCCCCGGTCGACGAATGATCGAAGTGGACTTCCGGCATGTACGCGAAGTGGACGAAGCCGCGCGCGGACTGTTGAACGAGAGCCTGTTCCGGCTTCGCGAAGACGGCTACGAAGTCGACGTGATCGACCCGAATGCACTCTTGTAGCGAACTATCGAAGATGTCCCTCGATGATTACCAATTCTTCTCGTCGACAACCGATTTCGAGCTTTCCCGTCGCTTCGAGCCACGACGAACGCTGGTGCATGACGGGCCCGAACTCTATGGTCTGCCTTCGCACCACACCGGCTCGCAGACCGCTCAGGCGTAGCTGCCGGAGCGACTCTTCCGTGTCCGAGAATTCCGACTGCACCATCAGCAGCACACCCCCGCGCGCGAGAAGCTCGAATGCGCTGCTGCACAGCAGATCCAACACTATGCGGCCACGGTCGCCTGCGTCCCAGGCGCGATGCAAACCCGCTCCGGACGGGTCGTGCGGAGACGGAACGTAGGGCGGATTGGACACGATCACGTCGAACGGGCCTTCGTCGACCGCGTCGCGCAACGTTCCCACACGTACATCGACATCCACACCATTGGTGACTGCGTTGGCACCAGCGCAGGCCACGGCGCGCTCGGAGATATCGTATGCGAACACTTCTCGCGCACCGTTTCGCGCCGCTTCGATCGCCGCGATTCCGCTACCGGTGCACATATCGAGTACTCGTGCCCCCGAGACCGAGCTGCGCCGCGCAATCTCGTTGCACAGCAAGAACGAATCCTCCTGCGGTGCGTACACTCCGGCTTCGACGAAGATAGACGGGTATGTACGTTCACCAGCAGTGGTCACAGGATCCTCCGTAGTCGATAGCTGAGGTTGCCCCGGGCGGGGGCGATATAAACCCACCACGGGTGGCGAGCAACCGTGAACGTCGTTCAGCCCTGCAGAAGTCGAGCGTCTGCGGCGCTGAGGTGGCGACGCGGTCCCACCCGCGATATGACCGAGACGACCGGCAGATAGTGCAGACTTTGGTTGTGGTTGTGGATGACATCGAAACTGTTGTCCGAGGCTAGATTCGCAGCAAGTCCGCGCCGCACGGTCCGATACCCACTGCAACAGGGCAGGAAACCAGAAGCGGGAGAACACACCGCACCTTCCGCGCATGACTCGCGACACACCGGTGTGCAGGCAAGGAGGATTGATCCTCCTCGGGCTCGGGTAGTCATACAACATGACTGTTGCTTCTCTGCGCTCCGCGCCGCCCCTCCCGGCGCCCTGCGGGATCCTGTCCGAAAGCGTGAGCAGAGCGCTGTCGAGCGGTGACACCGGAGCGCTACCCACCTCTGTGCACACGCCCGATCCGATGTCGCGCGATCTGCACCTGGCGTTGACGATGTGCTACGAGCTGCACTATCGGGGGTTCGAGGGAGTCGACGACGAGGTGGAATGGGATCCCGATGTTCTGCGCCTGCGCCGGATGCTCGAAACGGCCTTCATGGACTATCTCCGCGACAACATCGAAACCGGAGGCGACGTGGTGGCCGAAATGGACGCCCTGTCGATCGAGCCGGCTACAGGAACCGGTCCGTCGTGGTTCTTGCAGGACAATGGCACGTGGGATCAGATGCGGGAGTACTTCACGCATCGATCGATCTACCACCTCAAAGAAGCGGATCCGCACGCCTGGGCCATCCCCCGGCTGCAAGGTCAGGCCAAGGCCTCGTTCGTGGCCGTCGAGTTCGACGAGTACGGCGGCGGCCGCGGTGAACGGGTGCACCAGCAACTGTGGGCCGACTTGATGGACTCGGCAGGACTGGACTCGTCTTACCTCGGCTACGTGGACCAGGTTCCGGCGCAGTCGCTGGCCTCGGTCAATCTCATGTCGCTGTTCGGTCTGCACCGTGGTTCACGCGGAGCGACGGTAGGCCATTTCGCGGCAACCGAGATCACCTCCTCACCCGGTTCGCGCAGATTCGTCGCGGCGCTGCAACGGCTCGGCGCGCCGGAACCGTGTGTCGCGTTCTACCGCGAACACGTCGAGGCCGACGCCGTGCACGAGCAGATTCTGCGCCACGACGTCGTCGGAGATCTGGTGCGCCGCGAGCCCGACCTCGAAGCGGACGTCGTCTTCGGAATGCGTGCCTTCGACCTCATCGAGGGCGCGCTGGGTGATCACATCCTGACGGCGTGGAACGCGGGCGAGAGCTCACTTCTGTCCAGCTGAGAATCAACTTCCCGCACACGGCCGGCAGAACCCCTTCTCGAGGTCGGTGTGTCCGTCGGCGCAGACCGGGTACGCGAGGCACATGTCGTACAACGAACAGCACCCTCGACCCGACGAGGCAAGCACAGGGCATTCCCAACGGATACTGCGTGTGGGCGTCGTCAGTGACGGAGGTTTCGCTTCGACCATCGCCTCGGCGATCATCGATGCCCTCCCCGATCACGTACGCGTCGACGGCGCCGCGGTAGGGCTCGAGGTCGCTCGCGCTTCGGTCACTTTGCCTCCCACCGCAACAGGATCCGCTCAGCTCGGTCAATGGCTCGAGTCCGTGCAGGCGACCGAGTCCTACGACATCGTGCTGTGCGTGTCGGAGGTACCTCGCCGGCTACGATCACGGCCGGTGGTCGCCGAATTGCACGACAATTCGACGGGCGCGCTGTACGTCCCGTCCTTCGGCACCATCGCCGTGCGGCGTCGCGCAATCAGGTCCGCAATCACGGTGTTGCACGAGCTGCTCGGCACCGACTCGGACTCGCGGCCGCCGTTGACGCAGTTCGAGACACGGTGGCTGCCGAGCTCGCCCAACCACGGTGATGGTGAAGCCGGCGGGAGCGAGGATCGGGTGTTGCTGGCGTCCGGCGCCTTCGGTCGCCTGCGTCTGATCTCGGGCATGATTCGCTGCAATCGGCCGTGGCGTCTCGTGCCGACACTGTCGGGCGCGTTGGCCGCGGCGAGTGCGGCATCGGCGTTCGGTGTCTTCTACGCCAGCATCTGGCAAATGGCGTCATCGATGACCCTGGCGCGCCTGACGGTGATCGGCGTGCTGGCCGTGGTTGCCATGACGATCTGGCTCATATTTCCGCACGGACTGTGGGAGCACCGCGCGTTCCGGGCTTCGATGACCGATCGATCGATGTACAACGCAGCCACGGTCGGGACTGTTCTGACCGGAGTGCTCTGCATGTACGCGGTGCTGTTCGCCGTGGTGTTGGCTTCGTCTGCCGTTGTCATCCCTCCCGACTTTCTGTCCGAACAGATCGGCCGGCGGGCATCGCTCGGGGACTATCTGGCGCTTGCCTGGCTGGCTGCCTCGCTCGGCATCGTCGCCGGAGCTGTGGGTTCCTCTGTCGCGGATCGCGACGAGATCCTGAACGCAACCTACGGCCACCGCGAGCTGATGCGTCGTCGCGCAGCCGACTCGTCCTAGGTGCGTGGGTTCAGCACGCAAGGCCATTGGCCGGTTTGGCCCCCTCCCGGGGTGAATACAGCCAGAATTGGAGGTCGACGAACCATACGAGGGTTGGAAAGGTCGAAAATGATGTCACCGGATTCACGCAACGAGAACGAACATCCGCAGGACGACGATAGGACGGCCAGGAGCCACGCGGGCGAGGCCATCACCGACTCACGGAACTGGCCGGGATACATCTTCATCGGCGCGGCCTTTGTCGCGCTGGCCTTGACGCTGACGGCGGCGGGATACGGCTTCGCGGGCTGGGTGTGGATCGGCGCCCCCGTGTGTATCGTTCTTTTCGCCATCGGCCTGACGGTCGTCCTGCTCGAGCACAAGCGCGTGATGGCGGCGGAAGGAAAGAACCTCACCGACCCCAGCGGCCACTGAGATCGGCGGCGAGCGCGTTCACGGCCGTGAACTGTGCCCCGGTTTGCCGTGAGTACGACGGCGCTCCTTCATCTCGGACTCGAACACGTGCCGCTTTCCGTCTTGCAGAGCGTCTCGGACACGCTTTTCCTCCGCGCGAAAGACGGACCAGTAGTTGTCATCGAACTCCTCGACGATCTGGAATGTCCAGCGACCGGTGATGACGTTGCGACCCACCAACTCGTCCTCGAGTCGTCTCGAGTGTTCCCCGTGGCCGCTGGCCCGGAGCTTGTCGGCGGCCTCACCGAGCAGAAGGTCGGCGTGTCCGATCAGTTGATGCATGTCGTACAGATGCCCCCGCGCGCGCTCGACACACTCGAGCGCCTCGGACAGTTTCCCCACGGCAGCGATGGTGTCGTCATCGACGTGTCCGGGCCTGAGATGCTCCGGGCCGGGCCGATCGGATTCGGTCATGTCAGCTTGTATGGCCGCGGACGCCTTCGCTCAAACCGCCCGGGCCGGAATGCGGCGCAGCAACACCGTCGCCGCGTCGAGAACCAGTTCGCGATCGAAGGAGAGTCGATAGTCGAACAGGTGAGTCCCGTCCGGTCGTCGTCCGCGGTCCACCGAGATGAGCGCCCCGGTGAAACCGGGGTCGACGACGATCACCGATCGCTCCAACGCCAGCGGTTCGTTCGGGTCGACGAGGACGCAATGTCCGCCGTCTGTAGCCCGGTGTTCGTCGGCGTGATGTCCGGTACCGATGTACGCGGCGCCGTCCGGGTGCGGTGAGAATACCGCCGTCAAGGCGCACCGCGACCCCAGCTGTGCCATCAACCGGCGTCGGGTGTCGGTCAACTCGATCGATACCGGCACGGTGACCAACACCAAAGCGGTCGACGCCATCCACGCAGCCCGGCGGAGCAGATCGTCCTCCATGGTTTCGAGCAGCCTGCCATCGGCGCGTCTGGGTGCACCGACGCTGTGGGTGAGTCCGTAGGGGGTGACTGCGGCCGGCGCTCGGACGGTGACAGCCGGCCGCACGTGCGACTGCCGAGCCGGCTCCCGCTTGGGTCCGAAGACGGGCAACGGACCCGGCTCTCCGTACAACCAGCCCTGCCCCCACGCCGCACCCATGTCCTGTGCCCACCGTTCGTGGGCTTCGGTTTCGATGCCTTCGGCGAGGACGATCGCGCCGGTGCGTTCGGATTCCGAGGTGACGGCGGCGAGGATCGAGGCAGTCTGGGCCGTGGATCGTTGCTGCACCAGGCGCATGTCGAGTTTGATGACGTCGGGCCGCAGCAGGGCGAGCAGCGCGAGGGAAGACGAGTCCGAACCGACGTCGTCGACGGCTATGCGCCACCCTTGATGGCGGGCGTGTTCGACGGCGCGCAGCAGACCTGCGGGATCTCGCATGAGATTGCGCTCGGTGATCTCGACGACGACCGACAGCCGCAGGGCATCGGTGAGCAACGCACCAGATCCGGGCGGCGGCGCCGTGTCCAGGGCCGACGGTTCGGCATTGACGAACAGGGCCAGTTCCGCGGGAAAGTTCACGGCGAGTGCGCCTCGGACCGCGGTCAGCCTGCATTTCCAGTCGAACTCGGCCGTCTCACGGCGTCGGTAGGCTGCGGCGAACATGTCCTGAGGACGTTCCCAGGGACTTCCGGCAGGCGCGCGGGTCAGCGCTTCGAAGCCCACGACCCGGCGAGTATCGAGCGCAACGATCGGCTGGTAGGCCGACGCGATGGCAATCGACATCGGCGACAAGTCGGGATGAGGCGTGAGTGGGTACACGTCGACTCCCCTTCCGTGGCTCAGAACTGCAACCGTGACTCGGCGCTGCAATCGTGACTCGGTACTGCAATCGGCCCCACCCGACTGAGCATTCTGCCCTGCCGCGCGGTTGTTCACCGAACGCACGGAGGTAACGATCGACACCCGAGGGTTATAGAGTCGGGCCGAGATGACCGGCGAGGCGGACTGGAGCAGGCAATCATGGCGGACAGGACGGGTTCTCCGACGACCGACCGCCGCCGTCTGTTCGCCGATCGGTACGCGCTGGGAGCCGTCCTCGGGCGGGGCGGTATGGCGGATGTGTATCGGGCCGAGGACGTCTTGCTCGGCCGCGCGGTCGCTGTCAAAATCTTTCGTCCAACCGAACCGATCGTGACCGACACTCGCCGTATCGAGTCGGAGATTCGAACGTTGGCGTCCCTGACGCATCCGGGTCTGGTCACTCTGTTCGACGCCGGAACGGCGCTCGACGCCCCAGCCGGAACGGCCCCGAACGCCGAAGGCGTGGTTGCGCCCTATCTCGTCATGGAATTGGTCGACGGCCCAACACTGAACACGTTCCGATCAGGAGCTGCACTCTCCCCCTCGGTGGTCGCCCGCATCGGAGTCGAGCTCGCCGAAGCGCTCGCCTACATCCATTCGGTCGGAGTAGTCCACCGCGACATCAAGCCCGCGAACATTCTGCTCACCGGCACGCCGGATGGTCGGGGTCGTTCCACCAAGCTCACCGATTTCGGGATCGCCCGCGTTCTCGACGCAGATCCGCTGACCGAGCACGGCACCGCCGTCGGGACCGCGCACTACCTGAGCCCGGAACAAGCGACCGGAACCGCGACGGGGCCTCCGGCAGACGTGTACTCGCTCGGACTGGTCCTTATCGAATGTCTGAGCGGAAGAATGGTATTCGAAGGCAGCGCCATCGCCGCCGCGGTAGCCAGGTTGCATCACGACCCGTCGGTACCGCCAGATCTGGGATCGGATTGGGTGTCGCTGCTGAGCGGGATGACGGCGCGAAGCCCGCAGGATCGCCCCGCCGCGGATCAGGTCGCGATCGCGCTGCGCTCACTCGCCGAGTCCGATTTTCCTACCTCGGTCGCATCGGTGCAGGGCCCGCCCACCACACCTGCCCTGACGGCGGTGGTTCCTACCGCAGCACCGCAGAGCCCGTCGCGTCGTGCTCGCATACCTGTCGCGGCGTGGGCAGTCGTCGCCTTGCTGTCTGGCGCGGCGGCGATCGCAGCTGCCGTCACCTTGTGGGGCCCATCGACATCGGGAACCCCTATCTCCGAGCCCGCCGCACCGTCGACCTCGGCGGTATTCGTCCCTCCCGTAGCGGCGACGATCCAGGCTCCAGCAGCGACACAGGCTCCAGCCGAACCCGCGCCGACGTATTACGAACCGGCGCCGGCCCCCTCGCAACCCGCTTATGTCGAACCCATCGCGCCCATCGCGCCCGCCCCGGAGACGGGCAACAGCAACAGCAACAACGGCAACGGCAACGGCAACAGCGGGAACCCGGGCAACAGCGGGAATCCGGGTAACAGCGGCAACGGCAACAGCAACAGCGGGAATCCGGGTAACAACGGCAACGGCAACGGTCGCTGATCGATCGAACCGCACGCAACGGAGGAGATCACGGTGACCACGGGAACCCCCGAAGACGGAGGAATTTCGACCCGCTCGCTCGGAGAGGCGATGTCGCAGCTCGCAATCACATTGCAGCGGGACTACGAGTCGGTCGAGGACACGCTTCGCTCGATCACCGACGCGACCCTGTCCCTGGTCCCGAGCGCCACCGATGTCAGCGTCAGCTTGGTCATCGGTCGCCGCCGGGTCCAATCACGGGCCGCCACCAGTACCACCGCGCTCGAAATCGATCGCCTGCAGGACTGCCTCGAGGAAGGCCCCTGCCTGGACGCGGTGTGGACGCACCAGACGATCGAGGTTCCCGATCTCGGCAAGGAAACTCGGTGGCCGCGTTTTGCACCTGCCGCCGCCGCCCTCGGTGTGCGATCGATGCTGTGTTTCCAGCTCTACACACTCCACGACAATCTCGGCGCTCTGAATCTGTCCTCAACCTCGGTCGACGCGTTCGACGGCGAAGCCCGTCAGACCGGCACCCTCGTCGCCACCCATGCGGCGGTCGCTCTGATCGCTGCCGAACACGAGCACCAGATGCAGTCCGCCCTCGCCTCGCGCGATGTCATCGGGCAGGCCAAGGGAATCGTCATGGAACGGTACGACGTCTCGGCCATCCGAGCCTTCGACATGATCAGAAAGCTGTCCCAGGATTGGAACATCACGGTTGCTGAGCTCGCCCGCACCATCGCCAACCGGTCCGATTGACCGACGCAGACGGAGTCCGAGGAACCTACCTCCCAGCAGGTGACCGCGAAGTTTGCCAGACCCGTTTCGGGCTACCCCTTCGTGCAAACCCGACACATGACGAATCATCGAGGAGGGCAGCCGGACGTGAGCAACGACGTCGAGAAGCGGTGGAACGACCCGCAGAGTCTACGAGCAGCGACCAAGTACGTCGGGGCGGTGATCGCTGCCGCGGCAGTGGTCGTCGTCGGCGCACTACTGTGGGCGAACACCAATGCCGAGCAGTGCGCTGACGCAGAGTTCTTCGTCTGCCGAAACCCTGAACGGATCATCTTTCTGGTCGGACCGCCGACTATATTGCTTCTGGGCGGGCTGGGCGCGTTCGTCAGGACCTACCGAGTGTGGCGATCCGGCGGCGTGTGGCCGATCTGGCAGGGTGCCGGATGGGCGCTGTTCGTGCTCATGCTCGTGTACCTCACCGCCTCGGCTGGGGTTCTCGCTGGTTGACAGCGAAGCTTCGTCGGTTTTCGGTTACCCCCTGCGGCGACATCGTTCATGATCCGTTCATCTTCGTACGCCGATCCGTTCACGGACTCCCTCTAGGTTTCTTCGCGGAGCGGGGAAACAGCCCGCTTTGCGAGCAGACCGATGCATGCAGATCGGCGACCGGCAACATTCGTGCTGGTCGCCCCAATTCTCCAGAAGGAGCTACGTGAAGCTCAAGCGATCAGGTGCAGCCGTTAGCCTTGTGGCCGCCAGTGCACTCCTGCTGTCCGCCTGCGGCAGTGACGACAACTCAGCAGAAACCGGCAACGTGGGCGCCGAAGACACCTCGAACGTCGATTGTGGCGGCGTGGATGCGCTCAAGGCGAGTGGTTCCAGCGCACAGGCCAACGCGATGGTGCGCTTCGTCAACGCGTTCGAGCAGGCCTGCGAGGGCCAGACGCTGAACTACACCTCCAACGGTTCGGGTGCCGGCGTCAGCGAGTTCATCGGTGGCCAGACCGATATCGGCGGCTCCGACTCCCCGCTCAGCGAGGCAAAAGACGAGTACGCCCGTGCTGCAGAGCGTTGCGAGGGTGCAGACGCGTGGAACCTCCCCGCCGTCTTCGGCCCGTTGGCAATCACCTACAACGTCCAGGGCGTCGACTCGCTCGCCCTCGACGGCCCCACCGCCGCCAACATCTTCAACGGCACGGTGAACCGGTGGAACGACCCCGCCATCGCCGCACTCAACGACGGCGTGACGCTGCCTGACGAGCCCATCAACGTCATCTTCCGAAGTGACGAGTCGGGCACCACCGACAACTTCCAGCAGTACCTCGAGGCTGCATCCGAGGGCGCTTGGACCACCGGGGCAGGCAAGTCCTTCGTCGGTGGAACCGGCGAGGGCGCACGCGGCAACGAAGGAACCAGCGCCGCCGTCGCCAGCACCGAAGGCGCGATCACGTACAACGAGTGGTCGTTCGCAGAGGCTCAGGGCCTCGACATCGCCAGCATCATCACCTCCGCCGGGCCGGACCCCGTCGAGATCACGGTCGAAACCGCAGGCAAGACCATCGACGGTGCCGTGATCAAGGGCGAGGGCAACGATTTGGTCCTCGACACCACCTCGTTCTACACCCCCTCGGAGCCGGGCGCCTACCCGATCGTTCTCGCAGCGTACGAGATCGTGTGCTCGACGTACCCGGATCCCGAGGTCGGAACTGCCGTCAAGGCATTCCTCCAGTCCACCATCGGCGCAGGCCAGGATGGACTCGACGACAACGGATACATTCCGCTGCCTGACGCTTTCCAGGCAAAGCTGTCCGAAGCTGTTAACGCCATCTCCTGATCGGTAGAGAAACATGGCTGTGAGACCGGAAGTCACTCGCGACTCGGATTCGGCGACCTCGGAGTCGCCGAACCTGGGTTCGGGCGGGAAGATGACGAACATGAATGACAACAACGATGAAGTTCACGAGGTCCACGCCACCGGCGGTCAGTCCCGCCAACGCGGTGACCAGATCTTCAAGGCGATCGCCGTCGCCTCCGGCGCGACCATCGTGCTCTTCATCGCATTGATCGCCTTTTTCCTTCTCGTGCGGGCCATCCCGTCCTTGCAGGCCAATACGGTCAACTTCTTTACCAGCACCGAGTTCTCGACTACCGACGTCAACAATCTTGCGTTCGGTATTCGCGATCTGTTCATGGTCACCGTGCTCAGCTCGTTGTTCGCGCTGGCGCTCGCGGTGCCCGTCTCGGTGGGCATCGCGGTGTACCTGACCCAGTACGCACCACCCAGGTTGTCGAGGACCTTCGGTTCCATCGTCGACCTGCTCGCCGCGGTTCCCTCTATCGTGTTCGGGCTGTGGGGCATCTTCGTTCTCGCCCCGCAGCTCGAACCGGTAGCTCGGTTCCTCAACAGCAACCTGGGCTGGTTCTTCCTGTTCAGCGACGGAAACGTTTCGTTCGCCGGTGGCGGCACGATTTTCACCGCGGGAATCGTTCTGGCAGTGATGATTCTCCCGATCATCACCTCGGTCAGCCGCGAGGTGCTCCGTCAGACCCCCAAGGCGCAGATCGAAGCGGCATTGGCTCTCGGTGCGACGCGCTGGGAAGTCGTCCGGATGACTGTGCTGCCCTTCGGACGTAGTGGCATCATCGCTGCATCGATGCTCGGACTCGGTCGCGCGCTCGGCGAGACCGTGGCCATCCTCATCATTCTGCGCGCGGCAGCGACCGCCGGTAGCTGGTCCCTCTTCGACGGCGGATACACTTTCGCCTCCAAGATCGCTTCTGCTGCTTCCGAATTCAGCGTCCCACTCTCCACCGGCGCCTACATTGCAGCCGGTTTCGTACTGTTCGCACTGACCTTCGTGGTCAACGCCATCGCTCGCTCGATTGCCGGTGGAAAGGTCAACGGATGAGCACCATAGATGCACCAGTCAAAGCCCCCACCTTTCAGAAAGTCAGCGGCAGCCGGAAGGTCCAGAACTCGATCGCGACGGTCATCTTCACCACCGCGTTCGTGATTGCTCTCATTCCGCTCATCTGGCTTCTGTACACCGTGCTCTCGCGCGGCGCCGAGGCAATCGTTTCAACGGGTTGGTGGACGCAATCCCTCTCCGGAGTGCTGCCTGAGCAGTTCGCCGGTGGTATCTACCACGCCCTGTACGGCACCATCATTCAGGCATTGTTCGCCGCAGTGATTTCCATCCCGATGGGACTGATGGCGGGCATCTACCTGGTGGAGTACGGGCAAGGCCGCTTTGCCAAGTTGACCACCTTCATGGTCGACGTGCTGGCCGGTGTGCCCTCGATCGTCGCAGCCCTGTTCGTGTTCAGCCTGTGGATCACCACCTTCGGTTTCCCACAGAGCGCTTTCGCCGTTTCCCTTGCGCTCGTGCTACTGATGCTGCCCGTGGTGGTGCGTTCTACCGAAGAGATGCTCAAGCTGGTGCCGGACGAGCTTCGTGAGGCGTCCTACGCCCTCGGCATTTCCAAATGGAGGACGATCGCCAAGGTTGTCATTCCTACTGCGCTACCTGGAATCATCAGCGGCATTCTGCTCTCGGTGGCCCGTGTGATCGGTGAGACAGCCCCCGTCCTCATCCTGGTCGGCTACAGCCGGTCGATCAACTTCGATGCCTTCGAAGGAAACATGGCATCGTTGCCACTGCTGATTTTCACCGAGTTGATCAACCCAACGGATGCCGGGCAGCTACGTGTCTGGGGCGCCGCGTTGACACTGATTCTGCTGGTTGCATTCCTCAGCCTCCTCGCGACGCTCGCGAGCCGGTTCCTCTCTGCCAAACAAGGCTAGAACGTCCCAGGAGACACCATGGCAAAGCGCCTCGACATCAAAGATCTCGACATCTATTACGGTTCCTTTCATGCCGTCGACTCGGTAACCCTGTCGGTTCCCCCGCGCAGCGTGACTGCCCTGATCGGTCCTTCCGGTTGCGGTAAGTCCACGGTGCTTCGCACGCTGAACCGCATGCACGAAGTCACCCCCGGTGCGCGGGTCGAAGGATCCGTCCTTCTCGACGGGGCGGACATCTACGCCTCCAACGTCGACCCGGTCAGCGTTCGACGCACCATCGGCATGGTCTTCCAGCGCCCCAACCCGTTCCCCACCATGTCCATCAAGGACAACGTGGTTGCTGGGTTGAAGCTGTCGGGAGTGCGGGGAGGCAAGAAGCTCGACGAGGTAGCCGAGCGCTCACTGCGCGGAGCAAACCTGTGGAACGAGGTCAAGGACCGCCTCGACAAGCCCGGCGGCGGCCTCTCGGGCGGCCAGCAGCAGCGCCTGTGCATCGCTCGCGCGATTGCAATTTCACCTGACGTGCTACTGATGGACGAGCCGTGCTCCGCCCTCGACCCGATCTCCACCCTCGCTATCGAGGACCTGATCGGTGAGCTCAAGAAGGACTACACGATCGTCATCGTCACGCACAACATGCAGCAGGCTGCACGCGTGAGTGATCAGACGGCGTTCTTCAACCTCAAGGGAGTCGGCCAGCCCGGCCGACTCATCGAGGTCGGCGACACCGAGAAGATCTTCTCCAATCCTGACGAGAAGTCCACCGAGGATTACATTTCCGGTCGCTTCGGGTAATCCTCGTTGGGTCTGATCCGCGCACAAGGCAGGGATCTCGAGACGAGAGCAAGGTCAATTCTGTGCGGTCGGTTTCGAAAGGAAGATGCGTGAGGATCGGGAGTTCGGACGAACTACCGAACCCCGGTCCTCACGTCGCTCTGCACACGCTGTTGCTCACCGAGCACGAACCCGCCGTCGCGAAGCCACTCATCGATGACGCAGCAGCACGAGGCATAGATGTGCATTGGTATCACGATGGCGCAGCAGCTCTGCTGGCCGTCGGCGCAGAACTGCCCACTCTCGTCGTTCTCGCGGCCAAAACGGCTGCCGTATCTTCCGAAATCGTTGTAGCAGCGATCCGGGCCAGGTCCACCATTCCGATTCTGGTCGGAGCTTTCGCGTCCGATTCGACGAATGAACGGCGGGCCCTCGCGGCGGGAGCAACCGCGGTGGTCAAGCGTCCGTACGACATTGCCACCATCGCCGCGTTCGCGGGCCTGAGTTCGCCCGCCGACGCACCTGATTTCGTTCTCGCGGCCGGCCCCCTGCGAGTGGACCGCCTCGCTCACGCAGTTTGGCTGCACGGCCGCGAACTGGCTCTGAGTCACCGTGAGTTCGAGCTGCTGGCGTACCTACTCGAACAAAACGGACGAATCGTCGGTCAAGAGATGATAAGTCAGGCCGTATGGGGCCACAGCACCGAAACGAATACTGTTGCGGTGCACGTGAAGCGGTTGCGGGAAAAACTGGGCACCGATCCCCATCACGGACAGATAATCCGCACCATTCGAGGCCTGGGCTACGGCTTGGCCCCATCGTTGTATCAGCCTGAAGTCCCGATCCAGCCGTGATTTCCGCCGGTTGCGGTTTGATTCGACGCCTGTCAATATAGACGAATGTCGATGCACGAGGACACAACTTCCAACTCATGTTGCTCCCCCCTCTCCCGTGAACCGCTCACCGAGGACTGGGCAGGCGACCTTTCCCGCATGTTCAAAGCTCTCGGCGATCCAGTCCGCCTACGCCTGTTGTCGCTGGTCGCGAGCCATGAACGCGGCGAAGCCTGCGTCTGCGATATCTCCGACACCTTCGACCTATCCCAGCCGACCATCTCCCACCACCTGAAAGTGCTGCGGAACGCCGGGATCCTCGACTGCGAGCGCCGCGGAACCTGGGTGTATTACCGCGTTGTTCCTTCGGCTCTCCACCAGCTGTCGGCGGTTCTCGTGGACTCCGAACCACTGGCCGTCGATCAGGTGTGCCCTGTCGCTGAGGTATCGAAGCTTGCCGAGGTATCGAAATGAGTGGCACCGTGGACACCTCCCCCGAACCTGCCGTCGTCGGCAAGCTCTCCACGCTGGACCGATTCCTGCCCGTCTGGATCGGCGTCGCAATGGTCGTCGGCCTTGGTTTGGGCCGACTGATACCGGGCATGGATGACGCCCTCTCGACCATCTCGATCGACGGGGTCTCGCTGCCCATCGCCATCGGTTTGCTCATCATGATGTATCCGGTCCTGGCCAAGGTCCGGTACGACCGCCTTGATTCCGTCACCGGCGACAAGCGTCTGCTGATCGGATCCCTGGTTCTGAACTGGATCCTCGGCCCGGCGCTGATGTTTGCGCTCGCATGGCTGTTCCTGCCGGATCTACCCGAATACCGCACGGGCCTGATCATCGTCGGACTCGCACGATGCATCGCCATGGTCATCATCTGGAACGATCTCGCCTGTGGCGATCGAGAAGCGGCCGCAGTGCTGGTGGCGATCAACTCGGTCTTCCAGGTCTTTATGTTCACCATCCTCGGCTGGTTCTATCTGTCGGTACTTCCCGGTTGGCTTGGACTCGAGCAGTCATCGATCGATGCATCGCCCTGGCAGATAGCCAAATCGGTGCTCATCTTCCTCGGAATCCCGCTGGTAGCCGGGTTCGCCTCGCGTTACTTCGGTGAACGTGCCAAGGGCCGCGAATGGTACGAAGAGACCTTCATTCCGAAGATCGGCCCCTGGGCGCTCTACGGTCTGCTGTTCACCATTGTCATTCTCTTCGCCCTGCAAGGTGATCAGATCACCTCGCAACCGCTCGACGTGGTCCGTATCGCCCTCCCGTTGCTGGTCTACTTCGCAGTCATGTGGGGTGGCGGCTACGCACTCGGCGCAGCGATCGGCCTGGGCTACGAGCGCACCACCACTCTTGCGTTCACTGCAGCAGGAAACAACTTCGAGCTCGCCATCGCCGTCGCCATCGCCACCTACGGCGCCACGTCCGGGCAGGCCCTGGCCGGGGTTGTCGGACCGCTGATCGAGGTGCCCGTACTCGTGGGCCTCGTCTACGTCTCACTCGCCCTCCGCAAACGATTCGCCTCCAGCTCTTCCGTGAACACAGCGACAAAGGAGTCCTGATGTCCGACACCACGAATCACGACAGCGACAGCCCCACCCGCGATCGCGATCGCCGCCAACCCGAGTTGCTCATGCCCCGCGCTGCACTGGCACGGTCGGCAGCGCAGCTGTCCAAGAAATACGAGGGCGTGTTTTCCCCTCAGACCGTCGAGCGGTATGTCTTCGAGTCCTATGCCGCCCTGCGGCGCACCGCGAAGATCCAGGTACACCTATCGGCCCTGGCAGAGCATTTCGCTGCCGACCGACTTACCGCACTTGCGCAGGCCGAGGGAACGCTCGCCAAGGACGTTCCCGAGGTGCTCTTCATCTGCGTCCACAACGCCGGCCGGTCACAGATGGCTGCCGCCCTGCTCAATCATCATGGCAAGGGTCGTGTCCACGTGCGGTCCGCGGGGTCGTCACCGGGCAACGAAATCAATCCAGCAGTTGTCGCGGTCATGTCCGAGGTCGGCGTCGATCTCGGCAGTGAATTCCCCAAGCCGCTCACCGACGACGTCGTCGCCGCCGCCGACGTCGTGGTGTCGATGGGCTGCGGTGACGCTTGCGCGATCTATCCCGGCAAGCGCTACATCGACTGGACCGTCGACGATCCCCAAGGCGAACCGATCGAAACCGTTCGTCGAATCCGCGACGCCATCGACGAACGAGTCCGCGATCTACTCACCGAACTCGAAACCCCTACAACAGTATCCACCTGAAACCCGAACTCCCTTGGAAAGGCTGCCGTGACTCGCACTCCCACCGTTTTGTTCGTCTGTGTCCACAACGCCGGTCGATCGCAGATGGCTGCTGGTTTCCTCAGCCATCTGGCAGGTGACACCGTCGAGGTCCGCTCCGCTGGTAGCGCACCGGCGGACAGCATCAACTCCGCTGCCGTCGAAGCCATGGCCGAACTCGGCATCGACATTTCGGCACAGTCACCGAAAATTCTGACCCCTGACGCCGTCGAGACCTCGGACGTTGTCATCACCATGGGTTGCGGAGATGCGTGCCCGGTATTTCCCGGAGTGAGCTACCGCGACTGGGCACTGCCGGACCCGGCCGGCAAAGGCGTCGAAGCTGTGCGCCCCATCCGCGATCGGATCAAAGTTCTCGTCGAAGACCTGATCGCCGAACTCGTTCCGGTGCAAACCGGTTCTTCGTTGTGAGCACTCCTAGCGTGCTGTTCGTCTGTGTGAAGAACGGTGGCAAGTCTCAGATGGCCGCCGGGCTGATGCGCAAGGCGGCCGGAACCGACGTCGAGGTGCACTCGGCCGGCACGAAGCCCGGCAGCACGGTGAACCCGCTGTCGGCGCAATCGTTGCTCGAGGTCGGCGTGGACCTGACCGGCGAGCAGCCGAAACCGATCGACCCGGCACTGCTCGCACGCATGGACTACGTCGTCACCCTCGGCAGCGAAGCCCAGGTGGGCACGGTGGACGGTCCGACGTTCGAAAACTGGGACACCGACGAACCGTCGGAACGAGGAATCGAAGGAATCGAACGCATGCGGCTGGTGCGGGACGACATCGCCTCCCGCGTCGACGATCTCGTCAAGCGCCTGCGTGATCGCTAGTTCCGCTGAAACACCGATGACCACCACGTCGACCGACGTGGTGGTCATCGGCGGTGGCCAAGCAGGTCTTGCGGCCGGATATTACTTGCGCCGCTCCGGACTCGACTTCGTAATCCTCGACGACCAGGACGGTCCCGGAGGTTCCTGGCAGGACTACTGGCCTTCGCTGCACCTGTTCTCCCCCGCGGAGTACTCACGGCTGCCTGGATGGCCGATGCCGCCGTGGCCGAGCGGATTTCCACCGGCCTCGCACGTCGTGGACTACCTCACCAGCTACGAGTCGAAGTACGATCTGCCGGTACGGCGGCCCGTCCGAGTGCAACTGGTACACCGCGGAATCAGCGGGTATCGCGTCGACACCGATGCCGGCACGTTCTCCGCTGCGGCCGTGATCAACGCGACCGGAACGTGGTCACGACCATTCTGGCCGAGCTACCCCGGAATGCGCACCTTCGCCGGAAGGCAACTCCACGCCGCGCACTACCGCACTCCCGAGCGATTCGAGGGACAGCGAGTCGGGATCGTCGGTGGAGGCAACTCGGCCGCGCAGATTCTCGCCGAAGTCTCCACTGTCGCCGAAACACTGTGGTTCACCACCCGTGAACCACGTTTTCTGCCCGACGACGTCGACGGCAGGGTCCTCTTCGATGTTGCGAGTGACCGTGCGCGTGTGCTCGAAGCGGGTGGTGACGATTCCGGAGGAGTCGCCGGACTGGGCGACATCGTCATGGTCCCGCCCGTGAAGGAGGCGCGTGAGCGCGGTGTTCTACACAGCCGATCGATGTTCGACGCCGTAGTGCCGAGCGGCGTGACCGACGGCCGCAGCACCGAGAACCTGGACGCGTTGCTGTGGTGCACCGGGTTTCGGCCGGCCCTGCGGCATCTACGCCCGCTGCATCTTCGGTCCGATGATCACTCGGCAATCGAACTGAACGGAACACACCCGACGGGCGAACCGACGTTGCAGTTCTTGGGCTACGGCGACTGGACCGGCCCGGGTTCGGCGACGATCATCGGTGTCGGTCGCACTGCACGGGCAGCTGTCGATACCCTGATCGAGGCTCTGAATTGAGCATTCTGTCCCGCTCGATTCACTCCGCACGTCGTCGCTCGAGCAAGACGGTATCGCGCCACACGCCGTGCAGCTCCGCTATGCGCTCTCGCACACCGACGGTGCGAAATCCCGAAGCATGATGCAGCGCGATACTGACGCGGTTCTCGGGAAAGACCGACGCCTGGAGCATCCACAGCCCGGCCGTATCGGCTTCGGTCACTTGCCGGTGCATCAGCGCCTTACCGATCCCTCGGCCTCGGTACCCGTCACCGACGTACACCGAGGTCTCGGCGACGCCTCGGTAGCAGGCGCGCGTGGACACAATCGACAATGCCGCCCACCCGGCGACCACGCCGTCCGCTTCGGCAACCCAGCGATGTCCTTCCATCCACTCCTCGGCGAGTGCCTGCACGGAGGGGACCACGGTCTCGAATGTTGCATTACCGGTGGCGATGCCTTCAGCGTGGATGCGCCGCACGTCGTCCCAGTCCGACTCGGCCATTTCGCGCACGATCACGTCGGCCGGGAGGTCGACGGGACAACAAGGCCGAGGCGTCAGTACCCCCATGACGGCATCCGCGGCATGCGGAAGGCCGGTGCAACACGTTGGGTTCACCGACACGACCGTCGTCGTACCCTTCTTACCCAGCGTCACGAATCCGATATCGGCCAGTTTGCGGATGTGGTGCGACACCGTGGGCTGACCGATCTCGAGGGCGTCGGCGAGCTTGCCGACAGCGATTCCGGATCCCGAATCGGCAACCAGGTGCAGAATTCTCACCCGCATCGGTTCGGCAAGGCACGAGAACCACTGCGCGTACGTCTCGGCGTCACCTGCCGCGAGGGGCCCACCAATCGCGGAGATGTCGGTGCGGTACCCCGATGCGGTCATGAACGAAGTATATCGATACGTGTCGATGCTTGCGAACATAGATGGATATCGATACAGTTCAGAAATATTGATCACCATCGATGAAAGGGTTCGACATGAACTCCGAATACCCCGTAGTTGTGGTCGGCGCAGGACCCATCGGTCTCGCCGCAGCCGCGCACCTCACCGAAACTGGCTCCGCGAACATCGTTCTCGAACGCGGACCGAGCGCCGGGGCAGCTGTTGCGCAGTGGAATCACGTGCGCTTGTTCTCCCCGTGGTCCGAGGTCGTCGACCCCGCCGCGGCGAAACTGCTCGCGCCGAGCGGGTGGACGGCCCCTGATGGCGACAGCTACGCAACCGGTCGCGAATGGGTCGAGAGCTATCTCGCACCACTGGCTGCCGCACTCGGCGATTCAGTGCGATTCGACTCCGAGGTCGTCGGTGTCGCTCGACGCGGTCGTGATCGCGTCGTCGACGCCGGACGCGACACCGAACCCCTCTCGGTCCACGTCCGCCACAGCGACGGCAGCGAGGAACGCATCCTGGCCCGTGCTGTCATCGACGCGTCGGGAACCTGGGGAAGCCCCAATCCCCTGGGCAGCGAAGGACTACCGGCCATCGGTGAACGCGCCGCCGCACGGCAGATCGACTACCGGGTCCCCGATCTCTCGGACGAGGACGTTCGATCCGCATTCATCGGACGCCACATCGTGATCGCCGGTAGTGGTCACTCCGCTCTCACCGCGATCATCATGTTTGCCGAACTCGCCGCCCAACACCCCGGCACCAAGCTGACCTGGGCCGTCCGACGAGGCGTGACCGATTCGGTCTTCGGCGGCGGGGAATCCGACGAGCTGGCAGCACGCGGCGCGCTCGGAATGCGGGCCAAGAAGGCCGTCGACGACGGCTACCTCGAGGTCGTCTCCGGGTTCCGCACCGAGGAGGTTCTCGCCGACGGCGACCAGCTCGTGCTCGTCGGGGACACCGGCGCCCGAATCTCCGGTGTCGACCGCGTCGTCGCGCTGACCGGCTTTCGGCCGGACCTGTCCTGGCTTTCCGAGGTCCGCCTCGACCTCGATCCCACGCTCGAAGCTCCGAGGTTCCTGGCCACCTTGATCGACCCGAACATGCACTCCTGCGGCACCGTCTACCCGCACGGCGTCGCCGAGCTCACACAACCCGAACCGGGGCTCTACGTCGTCGGGATGAAGAGTTACGGGCGAGCGCCGACTTTCCTCGCGATGACCGGATACGAACAGGTCCGCAGCATCGCTGCGGAACTCGCCGGCGATCACGACGGTGCCCGCAAGGTCGAGCTGACTCTGCCGGACACCGGAGTCTGCGGCGGCGCGGGACTGTTCGACGAACCGGATGCCGATGCCGGCGGTAGCGGCGGCTGCTGCGGTGCACCGCAGCCCGCAGAGTTGATCAGCCTCGGAGCTCCACCCGCGCGAGGTGACTGAGCAGGTTGCCGCCTCGTCGCCGGAGAAACCGCACCCCGGTCGTCGCAGAATATTGTCGATTCTCTGCGTCACCGAGGTCACCAGCTGGGGAATTCTCTACTACGCCTTCCTCGTACTTTCTCCGGCGATCACCGCGGACACCGGGTGGTCGACCACCTCCATCGTGGCCGCCTTCTCGATCGGCCAGCTCGTAGCGGCAGTGGTCGGCATCCCGGTCGGACGGCTGCTCGATCGGTACGGTCCCCGATGGGTCATGACGGCGGGATCCGTGGTTGCAATTCCTGCGCTCGTCGTCATCGCAACGTCACAGAGCCTGGTGGTGTTCGGCACGGGATGGTTCATTGCCGGCGTCGCTATGGCGGCGGTTCTGTATCCGCCGGCGTTCGCGGCACTGACCCGGTGGTGGGGATCGGACCGTGTTCGCGCACTGATGATCCTCACCCTGGCCGCCGGGTTGGCCAGCACGGTATTCGCTCCTGTGGCCGCGCTGTTGCTGGACCGATTCGGTTGGCGTGAAACCTATCTGGTGCTCGCCGGAGTGCTTCTCGTCGTCACTGTTCCAGCTCATCTCATCGGCCTGCACGGTCGCTGGCCTGCCCTCGGGCATGACACGGTCTCGACCAACCACGCTTCCGTCGACCGAACGATTCGCACCCGGCCGTTCATCGCTCTCACCGTCGCTCTGAGCCTCACCGCATTCGTAGCATTCGCGGGCGTGTTCAATATCGTGCCGCTCGCGCTCGAGCATGGGGCCGATCCGGCCTTCGCTGCGGTCTGCCTGGGCCTCGGTGGACTCGGCCAAGTCGTGGGCCGGATCGGCTATCTACCGCTGCAGCGATTCACCGAGACCCGAGCGCGAACGGTGTGGGTCATCGCGGCAGCGGCGATCACCACCCTTGTCCTTGGAATCGTCACATCCTTGCTCGCGCTGCTGCTGATTGCTGTGGGTGCAGGATTGGCACGCGGGCTGTTGACCCTGGTGCAAGCGACCGCCGTAACCGACCGGTGGGGACCGGCCGCTTACGGCCGGCTGAACGGCATCGTCTCCGCACCCATCATCGTGTCGATGGCATGCGCACCGTGGGCCGGGGCCGTGCTTGCAGACTGGACCGGAAGCTACTCGGGCGCCTACCTCGTGCTGGGAGCAATCGGACTGCTGGCGGCAGCTGTATCGGCGGCGACCATTCCGACGCCCGATCGCGAGATCGCCGCAGGCACGGCCGTGCGGTTTGCCATACTACGAAGATGGCTATCGATCCCCGCGGCAGAGACCTCAAACGCTACCTCGAAGAGGACACCGAAGGACCAGTGGTGATGCTGAATCTGCTGCGCTTCGCCGAAGGCGGGCGTGAGCAGTACGCGCGCTATGCGCAGGCATTGAACGAGACCTTCCTCCCCCGCTACGGCGCGGAGGTGCTCTACGCCGGGGACGGCTCCACGGTGCTCGTCGCCGAGGCCGGGCAGGACTGGGATGCGGTTCTGCTCGTGAAGTACCCGTCGCGGAAGGCGTTCAGCGACATGGTCGCCGATCCCGAGTACCAGGAGGTCACCTCGTACCGGACCGATGCACTGCAGGAAGCGGTACTGCAGGCCACCACAGAGTGGGCCTGACTGCATACTGCGATGGTGAAGCACCACATCACAGCACTCGACGATCCGGTCGGCAACGCTCTCAGGGGAGCGCACGCCCACCTGTCCCGACGCGTCGGAAGTGCCATGACGTATCAACCGGGCGTCGCTACTTTCGTTGCACTGGAACCCGGTTCGGAACACGGTGAGGGCTGGAACGAGCTGGCCGAGTTGCTCGGGCCCGGCGGATTTGCAGACATGTTCAGCTCCACCGCAACACCACCTTCCGGCTGGGAGCAGGTGTTCGAGGTCGAGGGTCGACAGATGATCGGTCCCCCCGAACCACCGCAGAGCGCAGCGGGTGTGTCGATCGAACTCGGCGCCGAGGACGTGCCGGAGATGCTCGAGTTGGTGCGCCGAACCTCGCCCGGCCCGTTCGGTCCGCGCACCCACGAACTCGGCACCTATCTCGGTGTCCGCGACAACGGCGTGCTCGTCGCGATGGCTGGGGAACGGCTTCGGCCGCCTGGGTGGGCGGAGATCAGCGCCGTGTGCACGGTGCCCGAGTCACGAGGGCGAGGCTACGCAGCACTCTTGGTGACCGAACTCGTCAGGGGAATTCATGCGCGAGGTGACCGCCCGTTCCTGCATGCGACCGAGACGAACACCGGCGCGATCGCCCTCTACGAGCGACTGGGATTTCGCACGCGCAAGCACGTCACCTTCCGGGGATTCCAGGTTCCGTGACCAGCTACCAGAGACATACCGCACAGGCCAAGGGCGCATCCAACACTCGCGGTAGGCGCAACACTCGCGGTAGGCGCGAGCGCATCAATTGCGTGTTGCTGGCCGTGGTCACACTGCTTTTCGGGGTCGCGGGTGCGTCGACCCTGCCATCGGGACACCTCTCCGACACCGGTTTCGTGGTGGTCGCCGCAGTGAGCGCGACGTCGATTCCAGTCGCGGCGCTGTGGCTGCGGATGAGGTGGCCGGGCAAGGTCGCGGCTGTCGCATTCGTCGTGTACGCCGATATCGGTGTGGCAGCTGTTCTGCTGTCGTTCGAGTCCAGCATGACTGCTCTACCGGGGTGTGCCCTGTTCCTGGTCATCGCCCTGTTCTGCGTCGTGGCGACCTCGCGGCGAGTCATGGCGGCCCACCTGTTTGCGGCGGTCGGGCTTACCGTCGTGTTGGGCGGGCTCGCCATCGCCGAGGGTTCGGACACCTGGATCGTCGTCGCCCGCTTCATCATCAACATCGCACTGCTGTCCACGCCCGGGTTCCTGTTGCTCTACATCGACTATCTGCGGCGACAGGCCGAACGGGCCCAGCGCGATCCGCTGACGGGGCTGTGGAACCGGCGGGGGCTGTTCGATGCCGTCGACGACGCCTCCTCGGACCTCGGTAGTCGAATCGGGGTCACGGTGGTCGACATCGACGCCTTCAAGGCCATCAACGACTCGCTCGGGCATTCCGCCGGTGACGGCGTCCTGCTCGACGTCGCCGAACGCCTCGCGACAGCAGTGCCCAACTCCGAGGCGGCTCGCCTCGGCGGCGACGAGTTCGCCGTCGTCCACTACGGCGACGACATCGATGCCGATCATGGCCAGATCGCGGCTGTACTCGATCGCGCCGCCCAAGGTACGCCGTTCACAGCCAGTACCGGCTTCGCCAGCAGAGTCATCGGTGCCGGTGATCGACCGAGCTCCGTCGTTCGACAACTCATTGCCGTGGCGGACCTGGCGATGTATCGAAACAAGGGGCTGGGGAGCTCCCCTGTCCGTGCCGAGGTGGTCGGTGCCGAGGAGCATGACATCCTCGCGGACGACCGTGCGCGGATCGCCGATCTCATCGCAGGCGGCGGACCCGAGACAGCATTCCAACCCATCTGCCATGCCGATGGGTTGCACGTCGCCGGATACGAGGCGCTCTCTCGCTTCCCGCGGGGTCTAGGCCCGCCGGTGCAGTGGTTCAGGCGTGCCGCACGCGCGGGGGTCGGCGAGGCGCTGGAGTTGGCGGCGGTCGGCCGCGCGGCGGCTCATGAACCAGCATTGTCGGACGGGTGCTTCCTCACGCTCAACCTCTCCGCCGCAACCATCCGCAGCTTCGACATCACGTCGGTACTTGCGCCACTGGCAGATCGACGACGGATACTGCTCGAGATCACCGAGTACGACCTCGTCGGTGATTACGACGCGCTACGCGCATCGATGCAAGCGTTGCGATCTCACGGCATCGAGATCGCCATCGACGACGTCGGCGCAGGGTATTCCACGCTGCGGCACATCATCGAGCTCGAGCCGTCCATGATCAAGATCGATTACTCGCTGGTGCACAACTGCGATCTGCAACCGCACAAACACGCTGCGGTGACCACGTTGACCTCGTTCGGACACCGCATCGGTGCCACCGTCGTCGCCGAGGGCATCGAGAACGCTGCGGAACATTCCGCGGTGCTCGCTGCCGGGGTCGACTACGTGCAAGGATTCCACATCGGTACACCCGCGCGTATCGGGTGAGAATTCCAATACCGCTGTGGCGCTCGACCCCTCACCCGAGCGCCACAGCGGTGTATCGACAGAAACGTCCGTCAGAAACCGATGTGAACGGTCTTCTCCTCGGTGTCGGCTTCGACGCCGGCGAAACCGAGCTCTCGACCGATTCCGCTGGCGTCTCTCCCTCCCCAGGGCAGCTGCGGTTCGGGTACGCCCCAGCCGTTGACCCAAACCGTGCCTACCTTCAGATCAGCGATGACCCGGTGGGTACGCGAGAGGTCGGAGGTGTAGACCATTGCGTTCAACCCGTACCGCGTGTCGTTTGCCAGGGCGACCGCCTCCTGTTCCGTGTCGAACGGAATCACAGTGGCCACCGGCCCGAAGATCTCCTCGCGGGCGATGGTGAGGTCATTGTGTCCCATGAACACTGTCGGCTGCACGAAGTACCCGCGATCTCCGACGAAGTTGCCCCCAGTGATCAATGTGGCGCCCTCGCGTTTGCCGGATTCGATGTATCCCCCGATACGATCGAGCTGCTTCTTGTTGACGATGGTGCCCATGGTGGAACTCGCCTCGAAGGGATCTCCGATGTTCGCCGCTTCAGCGGCCTCGACGAGACCGTCGACCACCTCGTCGACGATCGAACGGTGCACGAGCACGCGAGTGCCTGCCGCGCACACCTGACCCTGGTGATAGAAGTTGCCCATCGCAATCCACGGCATTGCACTTGCCAGATCCGCGTCGTCGAAAATCAGCTGAGGCGATTTGCCCCCGAGCTCCAACACGATCTTGCGGAATCTCCCGCCAACGTGTGTTGGGATCGTCTGCCCCACTGCCGGACTACCTGTGAAAGTGACTTTGTCGACGTCGGGGTGCGCCGCCAACGCCGCCCCGGCAATCGAACCGATGCCGGTGACGACGTTCACCACGCCGTCGGGGAGTCCGGCTTCGGCGAACAGTTCGACGAGCTTCAACGTCGAGAGCGAGGCGTCCTCGGCCGGCTTCAGGACGATTGTGTTTCCCGCGGCCAACGCGGGCGCAAGCTTCCAGGCTGTGATCAGCGCTGGATTGTTCCACGGCGTGATCGCGGCGACAACGCCCAATGGCTGACGCATCGTGAAGCCGAATCGCCGCTGTGGTCCGAAGTCCGGCAACGCCATGCTCGCCCCGACGATTTTGTCGGCCCAACCCGCGAAGTGGCGAAACACCGAAGCCGCAGCGGGTATGTCTCCGATTACGGAGTCATGGAACAGCTTTCCCATCTCGACTGCCTCGAGCGCCGCCAACGTATGAGTGTCTCGCTCGATGAGGTCGGCAATGCGCGCGAGGATCTTGCCGCGCTCGGCTGCCGGAGTCCTCGACCACTCGCCGTTCTCGAACGCGGCACGTGCTGCCGCAACGGCGCGGTCGACATCCACCGGGCTCGCCGCCGACACCTCGGTGACGATCTCCTCGGTCGAGGGGTTGTACGACGTATACGTAGCCCCCTCGGCCGCGGGCTGTGATTCACCCCCGATCCGAAGCAACGGTTCGGGAAGATCGTACGAAACCGGTTGTGTTCGAGTGTCCATCATGCATCCCCTCGTGTTGTGAAGTGCCTCCCGAGCCCGGACCAGGACGAGTCGTAGTCGCTCTGCCGGTGCGCGGCGGAATGTGCAAGCGAAGTCGTGGTGAGCGGTAGCCGAGTTTCGAACATGAACGCCAGCGAATCCACGATCTTCTGCGGTTGGAGTGAAGCTGCGGAAGCCTTGTCGAACGTCTCCTGATCGGGTCCGTGGGCACCCCACATGTTGTGCAGGCTGGCTCCACCCGGAAGGAATCCCTCCGCCTTGGAGTCGTGCACGCCTGTGATCAGGCCCATGAACTCCGACATCACGTTGCGATGGAAATGGGGCGGACGGAATGTGTGCTCGGCTACGTTCCACCGGGGCGGGAAGATAGCGAAATCAACGTTTGCCTGGCCTGGAATCGGCGATCTCGACGTCAACACCGTCATGATCGACGGATCCGGGTGGTCCCATCCGAGACTGCCCATCACGTTGAATCGCGCGGTGTCGTATTTGTAGACGTTGTGGGTGCCGTGCCAGGCCACCACATCCAGGGGTGAGTGCTTCGATTCGGTGGCCCAGAGGTGTCCACCGAACTTCTGCACCACCTCTACGGTTCGCTCGACATCCTCGTATGCAGCTGTGGGGTAGAGGAAGTCGCGGGCGTGGGCCAGCCCGTTGGCACCGATCGGACCGAGTTCGGGCAGTTCCATCGGGGTCCCGTAGTTCTCGCAGACGTACCCGCGAGCATTGGGGCCACCGAGCTCCACTCGAAAGCGAATTCCGCGTCCGATGACGGCGAACTCCCCCGGTTCGATTCCTACTACTCCGAATTCGGTGTGCAGCTCGAGTCCACCCAACTGTGGCACGACGACCAATTCACCGTCGGCGTCCCAGAAGTAGCGATCTCGCATCGATGCATTCGCGTGGTACAGGTGGATGGCAATGCCGTTGCGTTCGAGCACACTCCCGTTGACGGCCATCGTGTAGAGGCCGTCGACGAAGTCGGTTCCCCCGGGTGGCTCGGGCAACGGATCCCACCGCAGCCGATTCGGGTCCGCCACTCCATCAGAGGTCGGCGCACTCACGATGTTGCCGTTGCCGATTCTGAGATAGGGGCGGTGCTGCGCCGACGGCCGAATCCGGTAGACCCAGCTACGTCTGTTGACCTCGCGTGGTTCGGTGAATGCGGTCGCCGACATCTGCTCGGCGTACAAGCCCAACGGGGCACGCTGTGGAGAATTCTGTCCCCACACGAGCGATCCCGGAATCGCTTCGCTGTGGTGCTCGTTTCCGAACCCGTGGAGGTACTTCGTATCGGTCATTTGAGCGCGACCATCTCGTGCAGCGTCGTTCCGGTGCTGTGATGCGCGCGCCCCTCCCGGGTCACGGTCAAGTCGAATGTCGAACTGAACCGAAAGTACCCCGGCCTGCCGAGAAGCCTGTTCAACACCGGCTTGAGGATCGCGCTACCGGCAAGGGGAACATCGGCCAGATAGTCGTGGGCATGAATGACTCGCTGAACCGTCAGTCTCAAATCCACACTTCCGGGTACCTGCAAGCGAATCCATGACGGGTATGTTCTGTTGCCGACCTCGTCGAACACTGCCGGACCCTCGGTCAAGGTCGTGTCTCCGGTACTGAGCACGACTTCGTCTCCTCGAGCGAGCATCAAGGGCCTGGATTCGTGTCGCCCGTACTTCTTCTGCGTCAACACGTTTGCGTACACGAGTGTGAACTCGTCTACGTACAGGCGTCCCCAATACCACCGGTCGATGAGTCGCTTCATGTCGCCGATTCCCCAGTTGTGGTCGGCGTATCCGCGGCCCTTCGCCTCGAAGGTTTCCGATCCGATCCGGACCGTCCCGGTCACCGAGGCTTTGGGTGCCGCCACGACCCAGGCGAAGAAGTCCTCATCACCGTAGGAGGTGTACCCACCACCCGGCTTCCACGTCGGAACCTCGTTGGTGAACGTCAGATCGAACTCCAGATCACCTTCCGCCAGGTGAACCCGGTGTACAGGCAGGTCCCCCGTACCGTGATCGACATACGCATAGTTGTTGCCGATTTTGACGTTGCACTCGGTTGTCGAGGCGGTCGCCTCCTCCGGCGAGTAATGGACGATGATCTCGCGCCGCGTCCCGTCGGGTGAATAGACATGCAGCTCCACGCCGGGCTTTCGAAGGACGAGTTCCCGCGTCTGCAGGAATCCGACGACGATGTAGCCATTGTCGAGGTGCGCGTCGAAATACCAATGCTCGAACGCGTACTTGTTGGACGACGGGTGTGCAGCGTTGTCCTTGACCTCCGTGCGACGGATGTCGGCATCATTTCGACCGGGACCGGTCCAGGATTCGACTATTTTCATGGCCATGTGAGTTACCTCGTCCTAGTGGTGAATCAGCGCCGAAGTGCGCCGGTGGCATCGAATTTCGCTTCGCGACCGTCCATTTGAGCCCGGTACCAGTTCTCGCGGTGACGCATGTTGATCTTTTCCACGATTTTGTTCATACCGGGGACAGTGCGTCGCACGAGTTCGAGAGCGGTGATGAAGGGAAAGCGAACGATGGGAATCAGTATCCACGGAAAGGCCCGCGGCAAGTTGTATTGCTTGCGGATGCTGGGCGGCATGAACAGCGTTGTGTACGCGGAGTAAATGCGATAGTTGTACATCTCGCGCAGACGACGAAGTCCCCGATGCCCGTCTCGCGGAGCGAATCCTGCCGGAAACGACTCGATCAGTTCGGCGCCGTGCTCGCCGGCGTCGAACGCTCGAGAGACGAGAACCATCGCGAGTGTGCGTAGGACATCTGGAATTGTCTCCGGGTACCACCGGGCGCGTACACCGAGTAGGTATCCCATGTAGCGCTGAAAGTGAATCAGTGCGTAGATTTCCTTCTTCGAGGTCTGGTAGCCGAGCGTCCACAGGGCCAGCGCCGGCGCTACGCTTCCTCCGATGAGGGTCAGCAACATGTAGGACTGACTGATGGGCAGACCCCACTTCTCGGTGTCCCACTCCGCGTGTCCCTCCACCCGCCGTCGCACCGAAACGTGCATCACACGCACTCGCATCGCGGTTGCGCGCCCCTTGGAGCCAGGTTCGAGCAGGGCGCCCTGTTCCGATACGTCGATCCAGAATCTGCCGGTCTCGAGGAAGCGGCGCAGAGCATTGTCACCGGCGTAACCGCCTGCCAGCGAGAGCGGGGTTGCTACTGCTGCCTCGGTGTACATCCCGAGCGTCGTGGTACCCGCGATAGCGAACAGCATCGTTCCCCATCGCCGCCAGATTGCCGCGCCCTGTTCGACGAGTTCGGGCTTCACCCAATCCGGCACATCCTCGAACTCGGCGAACAGTGCCTTCATTGCCTCGGGGGCGTCCTCCACCGCGTCGATGCCGTGCACAAGCGCCTCATCGAGCATCTCGCGTCCACGCTTGCTCCCGATGGGGCCGTCGAACACCTCGTCGATATAGCGCTCCGCGACGGGGTCTCCCGCAAACAGGTCGGCGGTGAACGCGCGAGCCTGCGTGTCGGTTGGGAAAGCGTCGGTTCCTGTCAGTCTCTTGACGATCGATCGAAACCGTCTGGCGCCGGGCTCGTCTCGCTTCGCCCAGTACTTGAACGAGGTTGGGCATTCGAGTTCGGCTGCCGCTGCCATTTCGGTCACCATACTGGCGCTCCTGTCTCCTGTGGTTCCATGAGGTGCTGCTCCACCAGCCATCGGCGTAGCCGAGTAACAACGGCGTCCACTCCCGTCGGCTGGTCCACCAGGTAGTGGTTGAGCTCCGGCATCTCGATGAGTTCGCTCTCTGGTGGCAAGGCTGCGTGCATCGCGCGCGATTCGCTGGGGAATGCGGCCTGGTCGCCCATCAGGCACATGACGACGGCGGGTACCTGCACGTTCGGAAGGTTGCGGATCGCATCGGCGGCAGTGTGATTGGAGCTCCAGGTGCTCAGCCAACTCCGCACGGTGCAGAACCTGGCCAGACCTCCTGCGGCGGTGTTGGCGTTCCGCGGATCTCCGTACATGCTGCCCGGCACGCGATCACTCGGATCAATGGACAGGTCGAGAAACCTCGGGTCGGCGACGGTTCGGTGGACAACGAACGCTCGATCGGCGTCTCCGTTGCGCTGCATGTGCTCGAGCTGCTCCAGCGCCCAGGCGTCGATGCGCTCGATGCGCGCCGTCTGCGCGGCCCGATAGTGCGCGAGCCGATCCCTCTCCATCGGAAAGACGCGCTCGGGAGCATACAAATCCAGCCCCGGATCGGTCAGGCTCGGGTTCAGTTCGTCCACGACACTGGGGTCGATCCAGTGCCGCAGGACGTGGGCACGACCGGCGTGGGCCCCCACCAACATCAGTCCATCTGCAGGTACCTGCGGAGTCCTGCCGAGTTCGACCGGATCACCGGCAGGTGTCCGAGTTATCGATGGACACTCAGCCTCGGACTGGTAGAACGCCGACAGCGAACCACCGCCACTGAATCCGAGCAGCACTACTTTGGAGAAGCCCAACTCCTCCTTCATCCATCGAACTCCCGCTCCCAGATCCTCCGCGGCCCGCTCCATGATCAAGGCTGCTTCGTTGGCGGAGTATCGGGTGTTCATTCCCATGATCGGAATGCCCGCTTCAGCGAAGCCGTCGAGCAGGAAGTGCGAGAGGAAGTTCGACGCGGGGTGCGCCATCACTACGCCGATGTCGCGGCTGTATCCCACCGGCGCAACAAGATTGCCGTGCAGGATCGGATAGTGCCGGGACAGACCCGAGTGCATCTCGGCCCTGCCGTCGCTCGGCGGTAGGTACGGAATTCGTTGGAAGTGTTCTTCGACCGTCGTTGCCGTCACGTCTGCATCCCTTCACGGATGAGTAGTTCGGATCTCGAATTGAACGTACCATACAGTAGGGTATGGAAACCCTGTTTCTGGAACAACCAGCCCCTCATCCGGGCGGAAGCAGCAGGTTCTGCAAATCAGGCGAATAGCCGGCCGGGTCTCGGCAAAGCTGCACCGTAGGTGCACGCTTGCCCGGATACTCGACACACGGGAGATTCCGTGCACCTCGGATCGCAGCGGGATTCTCGGGCGCCACCTTGCAGTACAGGTCGGGCGGAGTAGGTGGAACATCCAGTTCGGTGGGTGAACGTCGTTGATCAGCAGGGAGAAAGCCCGTCGTGCACGGTGGCGGATCGTTCAGTTGGTTGGCGAAGAACGTGTTCTGAGCCGGGTTGTCGGAATTCGGTAAACCCGCAGACTGCGTGGCTGCGATCAACGGCGGATACAGCACGAGGATCTGCTCGATCGACGGGTTGTACACCGCGAGCGTCTGTTCAACGCTGGTGAGGTGCGCAAGCAGCATCGGCAGCGTCGGACGTAGATCCCGAAACAGCTCGGTGGCCTCGAGACTGAAGGGCACTCCTCGCTCCATGACGGAACGAATCTGCGGATCGCTGGCATGCAGCTGCGCGGAGAACTCTGCCATCGAGCGAGACCACTGGGCAATCGCACCCGCGCTGGCTACCTGCGTCTGCAACAGCGGGCCCAGCTCGTCGACCAGGGTCGACATCGGGACGCGCGCTCGAGCCGCCGATTCAGTGATCGTCGAGGTGGAGTCGATGAGCGCGCGCATCTCGCCACCGGCGCCGTCCAGGGCGTCGAAACTCTCGTCCAATACGGTGCGTAACCGGTCGGGATCGATCGAGGCCAGCGTCTGTTCGAGCTGATCCAGTGTCGGACCCACCTCGTCGGTCAGGGATGTCCTCTCCACCGGAACGATAGCTCCGTCCTCCAAGTACGGACCCTCAGTGGTCGACGGCAACAGGTTCACGTACTGCTCGCCGATTGCCGACACACTTCGCACCTCGACCTCGGTGTCCGAGGAGACCCTCGGCGAGGATTCGAGCGACAGTGTCGCTCGGGCGCCGGAATCGGTCTTGGCAAGCGAAACGACACGTCCGACGGTCCTGCCGCGATAGGTGACGTTGGCATTGGGGTACAACCCTGCACCGTCCGCCAATTCGACATCAATTGTGTAGCGGCCGATCCCCATGCTCTGCGGTATCTGCGCGTACTGCACAGCGGTGAACGTCGTCGCGAGAACTGCCACGCAGCAGAATATCCAGAGCTGAATTCGGATCGTACGAGTGAGCTTCACGGCGCTCCCTGGAATGGAAGGAGCAGGTCCGGCAGAGACGGAATCGTGGGCAACGATATGGGCTGCATCGACCCGATGATCGCCTCCGGACCCGACAGTGCGCCTTGCAGTGGCGTACCGAGCAGCAGGGCATTGTCGAGCGTCTCCAGCCGAAGATCGAGAGTGACATCGCCGTTCGCGTAGTCACCACGCACCGCGTTCTGATAGGTGTCGATGGGAAACGGAAAGGTGAACAAGTAGCGGGAAGACTCCGTCAGCGATGATCCGGAATTGGCGAGAGAGGCCAGAACCGGTTCGAGATCACGCAGGTTCGCTTCGAGATCCTCGCCGCTTGCCGCCACTATCCGGTTCGCGGTCTCACCCAACGTCCCGAGCGAGACCAGGGCATCGGTGAGATCGGCACGTCTGTCGTCCAGCACGACGAGGGCCGGAGCGAGGCTGTCGACGGCCTCGGTCAACACCGTGTTCTGCTGTGCCACTTCGGACGCCAAGGAGTCCAGCCCGGCCATCGCTCGAACGATCTCGGACTTCTGATCGTCGAGGCCGGTCAGAATCTCGTCCAGTTGAGCCAGGATTGTTCGGACCGCATCCTCCCTGCCGGTCAACGCGGCGTCGAGTGAGTCCGTGATGTCACCGATCTGCGCCAGGCCCCCTCCGCTCAGTACGAGCGACACCGACGCCAGCGTCTCCTCGGTTGTCGGGAAGGCGCCGGCCCGCGCGAGCGGGATCGTGTCCCCCGGCGCCAGTGTGCCGGTCGCCGGTTCCAGCACGGGGGGCGCCAGTTCGATATGGGTCGAACCCAGCAGCGATGTTTGGCCGATCTTTGCATGCGCGTTGGCCGGCAACTCGACCTCAGGTTCCAGCACGACCGTCACCAACGCATGCTCGTTTCGCAAGGCGATGTCCGACACGCTCCCTACGGTCGCGTCGGCGACACGAACGCGCGAATTACGTTCTATCGTAGTAACGTTCGGCATCTCGATCTGAATCTCGTACGAACCCTCCCCTCGCCCGGCAGAACCTGGTAGCGGTAGAGAGTTGAGCCCGCGCCACCCACAGCTCGTGAGCGTGAGGCAGAGCACGAGAATTACCAGTGGCCGTATCGCCACCCCCGAGCACCGACGCTTCGCGACACACCGCGTCATCGGGATCCTCCGGGGATCATGAGGTTTGCCAAACTCGGCGGGCTGTAGACCAACTGGTCCGGCAGAGCACCCACTCCTCGCGTCGGGTTCGTCGCTATCGGCGGATAGTCCATCTTCACCGATTCGAGCAACGGGCCCAGGTACTCGACACACAACCGGGAACCCTCCTGAGCATCGACCTGCTCGGCTGCGGCGATCGCCGAACACACGAAGTTGATCGGATTCGCGAAGTTGCTCAGCGCAAGGGCTGAGACCACCGAGTTGTGAGCGGGTTGATAGATGCCCTGCAGGTTGGCCAACGCGGTCGGAGCCACGTGCAGGACCTGTTCGATTCCATCGCGCTGTTGCGCCAGTGTGGCCGACACTGTTGCCAGGCCATCGAGCGACGTGTTCAAACGCCCTCGATTGTCCCGGACGAACTGCTCGACTCGCCCGAGCGCGAAGTCGAGACTGTCCAACGCCGACGCCATGTCATCGGAGTTGCCGTTCAGTATGTCCGTCACGGTGGCCATCCGGTCGTTGAAGGTGACGATCTGCTGCCCACTCTGCGACAGTGCGGTAACGAAGATCTGCAGGTTGCGTATCACCGCGAACAGATCGCCCTCACCGTCTGCGATGGTGTCCATCGCCTCGGACAGATTCGTGATCGTCTCGTGCAGCGAGGCGCCCTCGCCATCGAGGTTCGCCGCACCGACGTCGACCAATGCCTCCAGCGGCCCCTGAGGACTACTCGGCGTCGGACCGACTGCTTTCGCCAGCTGGGACAGTTGGTCCTTTATTTCGTCCCACTCCACCGGCACGGCGGTTCGTGCCATCGGAATCCTCGCTCCCTGTGCCAGTTTCTCCCCGCCCGTGTACGCCGGAGCGAGCTGAACGAACCGGGCCGAGACGAGCGACGGGGAGACGATCAATGCGTTCGCATCAGCCGGCACCGGTTGTCCTTTGTCCACGGACAACGTCACAACGCTGTGATCTCCCGCAGGTTCGATGGATTCCACAGACCCCACCCGCACACCCATGACACGAACGTCGTCTCCCTCGTACAAGCCTGTGGTGTTGACGAAATCGGCCTGCACGGTAGTAGTGGTTGCCATCGGGACCACGATGTAGGACACCACCGCAAGCACACCCACTGCGGCGAGCGTCAGTCCCCAACCGTTCCAGAGCCTTCTCGTCGAGTTCCTCGTTGCCGCGCCGGTCATCGAGTTGCCTCGAGCGCGCCGCTGACGAATGGTTCGATTATCTGGCCCGGGATCAAGTTCTGAATGTACGAACTGAAGAACGGTCCGCTGGCTACGGCCTCACCGAGTTGGGTCACATAGGGACCGAGGCGTTCGATTGCAAGCGCAATGTCGTCCCTGTTCTCGATCAACACTGCGAGTACGGCATTCAAGTGGTCCAACGTGGGTCCTATCTCGGCCTGGTTGTCGTCCACGAGGCCGGTCAGCTCCACCGCGAGCGCGTCGACATTCCGAAAGAGCTGATCCAGCGTCTGTTGACGCGAGAGGAGTTCCAAGAGAATCGAATTGGAGTCGATCACCAGCGCATTCACCTGTTCGCTTCGCTCGGCGAGAACTGCGGTCACGGTGTTGGAATTGTCCAGAAGTTCGCGTAACGAGCGATCACGGGAGGCAACCGTTTCAGACAGACGTGCGACGCCGTCCAGCGTCGCACCTAGGTCGTCGGGGGTATCGGACAAGGTCTCCGACAGAACACGCATGGAGTCGGCGAGCTGGTCGGTATCGATGTCATCGCTCGTGGTGGCGAAATCGCCGAGCGCATCGGTCAGATCGTAGGGAGCGAGCGTTCGATCGATCCCGATCGTGTCACCGCCCGCCATCGACCCGTCACCCCGAGGGACCACCCGCAGTTCCTTTGCTCCCAACACTGTGGCAGTTGCAATCTGCGCGGTCGTTTCCAGACCGAGTCGCATCGGCGATTCGATGGTGAAGTTCACTTTCACTGCCGCGCCCGAGATGGCGATTGTGGACACCGAGCCGAGTGCGACACCGGAAACGACCACTCGATCGCCCGTCTTCAAACCGCCCGCGTCGACGAACAGGGCGTTGTACGAGGCGCCACCAGCAACAATCGGTAGGGAACGGATCCCCATCGAAGCAAGTACAACGCTAAGGATCACGGCAGTACCGATCACGGCGATCCGCCGGTGATCCCGTTCCCTGTATCCACTTCTCATCGCGCTGCGCACCTTCCCGTGGTCTGGCCGAAGAACGGCGTCGAGAACGGTTCACCATCGAGGCCAGTGAGCTTGATGTTCAAGCCACACAGGTAGTAGTTGAAGAAGCCGCCGTAGGATCCGAGACGCGCGAGCGCGGCATAGGCATCGGGAAGCCGTGACGCGACGCTGTCGATGGTGTCCTTGCCCTCGTCCAATTGCGCTGCAGTTCGTCCCAATTCGGCGATCGTCCCGGAAAGAGGATCCCGAGTCTCCGCCAATAGTTCGGTGATCGTGGCGGCAGAGGTGTCGATTCGCTCGAGCGCCGTGCCCCACTCTGAGCTGTCGCGAGCGAGTCCACTTGCCAGCCCCTGTGCACGATCGAGAGCCACACCGAACTGCTCGCGTTGCCCGGATACGGATTCCAGGACCGTGTTCAAGTTCTCCACCACTGATCCCACCAAGAGATCCCGGTCCGCGATAGTCGAGGTCAACGACGCAGTTCTGATCAGTATCGACTCGACGGTGCCGCCCTGCCCTTGCAACATCGCAATCAGGTCTGCAGACAGATTGTTGACCTGCTCCGGGTCGAGTGCCCGGAACAATGGCTTGAAGCTGCCCACCAACAGATCCAGATCGAGGGCGGGAGAGGTGCGGTCGACATCGATCATTCCGCCTGCTTGGATCTGCGTCCCTACGGCGTCACTGCTCAACTCCAGATAGCGGTCACCGACGAGGTTGAGGTAGCGAATCGTAGCCGATGTCGAGGTTGTGACGGTGTAGTCGGCGTCGACGTCGATATCGACCAGAACTGTCGAATCGGGCTGGATACGAACGTCGGTCACCTTGCCGACCTCGACGCCGGCAACCCTGACCATCTCGCCTGTCGTCAAGCCGGATACGTTCACGAACCTCGCTTCGTAGTTCGTGTAGTCCTCGAATCTGAATTGTCCTAGAACGACTGTCAATCCGGCAAGCACCAGCAGCATCGACGAGGTGAATACCGTCAGCCTGAAGGCAAGCTGCGGCAAAGACATTCGGTTCACCGTGCCCCACCCCCCACCAGAAATTCGAGGATGGAGTCCGGCGCGATGGACGGTGCCGTCGTACCGCCGTCGAAGTCGTTCCCGCCTGTGTCGGCGACGACGTAGGGTGCCGGTACGTCGCCGAGGTTCAGTTGCGGCAGTGCACCGCACCGGGGTCCGCCCGTGGCAGCGACCACCGGGAGGTCCTCCTCGTAGGTGTAGGGAGCGGTTCCCAGCAGGAATGTGGAGTTCAACAACATGGATCGTCCGTTTCCGCCGGAGACCGGTTCGGCGAGTCCACGTGCGACGTCGACGCCCTGGATGAAGCAGGTCAGTCCGGGTGAGTACTCGGCCAGTAGCGAGGTCGTCGGTCGTAGTAGGTCGAGAACGGTCTCTATCCCGTGCTCGTTCTCCGCGAGAACAGCGTCGGCCTCGCCGCCGAGCACGGTCAACCCGGCCAGCAGCCGATCCAACACCTCGCTCGTGGACGAAATGGTGTCTGCGGTGGTGGTGAGATTCTCGAGTGTGCTCAACAGGTCTGGAGCAGCCTGCGCGTAGATTTCCGCTGTGTCGGCTGTCGCAGTGATGTCGTTTTGCATGGCGCTCACGCGCGGCGCCAGCGCTGCCAAGACTTCGGCCGAATCGTCGATCGACCCTCCGATGACCTCGCCGCGACCTCGAAGCGCCGTCGACAGCGATCCAAGCGTCGACTCGAGCTTGTGTGGTTCGACCGCCCCGAGTACCGAGGTGAGCGACTCGAACACCGTGTTCGTCTCCACTGTCACGTTGTCCGCGGTGATGACTGCACCGTCCCGAATCGGTTCCAGTACCGGGCCCACGGGCGCTGAGAGTGTGACGAACTTTGCGCCGAACACTGTGGTGCTCACGATGTCGGCTCGCACATCCGATGGCACGGACTCGGCTGCGTCGGGCGTCAGCCGGAGTTCGAGGACTGCACCCGATTCCGTGGAAGAGACAGTAGCCACACGCCCGACTTCGACGCCGTTCATCTTGACCATCGCTCCTGGATTCATCGACAACCCGGCGCGGTCCGTCGCGATTCCGACTGCCACGAAGCCGGCGCCCAAGCCGCGGAAACTCGAATACGCACCGAAAACCGATGCAGCGAGAACCAGTAGCAGCGCAAGTGCCGCGAGTTTCTTCATGCTCGGCTCACCCCGCCAGATGAAGTTGTCGGGCGCTGCCGTACAGCGCAAGCGATATCAGCAGCGTTACCGACACCACGCTGATCAAGGACAGCCGAACCGCCCGACCAGTGGCGATGCCCACCCCGGACGGTCCCCCGGTGGCGAAGTATCCGTAGTACGTGTGAATCGACATCACCACGATCGCCATCAGAATGGCCTGCAAGAACGACCACAAGACATCCGAGGGGATGAGGAACGTCGAGAAGTAGTGGTCGTACACCCCCGGGGACTGTCCCAGAATCGTCACCGTCGCTATCCGACTCGCAAGGAACGAGGTGGCGACGGCAAGTGCATAGAGCGGGATGACGACAATGATTCCGGCCAGAATGCGGGTACCAACCAGATAGGGAATGGACCTGATGGCCATCACTTCGAGCGCATCGATCTCCTCGCTGATCCGCATGGCACCCAACTGTGCAGTGGTGCCTGCGCCGATCGTTGCCGCCAGTCCCACGCCTGCAGTCACCGGTGATACCACCCGAATATTGACGTAGGAGGCGAGAAACCCGGTGAGCGCTTCGACTCCGATATTGCCGAGCGAGTCGAAGCCCTGAACTGCGACCGTTGCACCGGCGAAGAGAGTGAGAAAACCGAGAATGACGACGCTACCGCCGATGAGCGCCAAAGCTCCAGTGCCCATCCCGATCTCGGCTATCAGGCGCAGCGTCTCCTTGCGATAGAGCCGGGCGGCACGAACGGTGGAGCCTAGCGCGCGAACGACGAATATCGACAGTTCACCGACGGAGTCGACGGTGCCAAGCAGCGCGGCGGTGCGGCGACGAACCCGAGCGCGGGTGGAGTCAAGCATGTCAGTTGCCACTCAATGCCACACCGACGGAGGTGAGAAGCATGTTGACCAGAAACAGTGCCACGAACGAGAAGACCACGGTTTCGTTCACCGCCTCGCCCACACTCCTCGGTCCGCCGACGACGGCAAGTCCGCGATAGCACGCGATCAGTCCCGCGATCATTCCGAACAGGGCTGCTTTGACCTCGGAGAGGAGCAACTCGGGCAATCCGACCAGGAGGGTGATACCCGACGCGTACGCACCGGCGGTAACGTTCTGCAAATAGACGGAGAAGAAGAATCCACCGATGAGCCCGATGGCGCAGACGGCTCCGTTGAGTAGCGCCGCCACCACAGTCGAAGCCAATACACGCGGAAGCACCAAGCGCTGAACTGGGTCGATACCGAGTACTCGCATCGCGTCGACCTCCTCGCGAATTGTTCGTGAGCCCAGGTCAGCTGTGATTGCAGTGGCACCGGCACCTGCTACGACGAGCACAGTCACCAGCGGCCCGATCTGCGTGACGGCGCCCAAACCTGCTCCCGCACCCGATAGATCACTTGCACCGATCTCTCCCAGCAACGAGTTCAACGTGAAGACCACGAGAACGGTGAACGGTACGGACATCAGCACGGTCGGCAGCAACGACACACGCGCGATGAACCAGCATTGCTCGAGAAACTCTCGCCACTGAAAAGGCCGACGAAGCGCAGATGCCGAATCCATTGCAAGAGCGTAGAATTCACCCACCGATCTCGTCGCTCGATCCAGAGTGGTGTTCACTGCACCACCCGGTACTTCAGCATCATGTCGTGGTCCTCATGATCGAGCAGATGACAGTGCCAGACATAGCCCTGTAAATCCTTGTGCGCGTGCGCTCCCGCATCCCCGCCGTGCCCAGCTCCCCCGCCATGCGCAGCGGCGCCGGGCTGACCGGTTCGGGCATCACCGGTGATGTGCGCCATGGCAGAGAACGGTTCGTCCGGATCGAATCCCAATTCCTCGGCCGTAGGGAACCTGACAACGATGCGAGTGACGGTACCTCCGTCGATACGAACGGTGTCCTTCCAACCGGATTCCCACGGCTCCGGTGGCACCAGGGGGCCGGTGACGAACCCCTCGGCGCTGGGCGTCCAGCGCGTTCCGACCGGCGGCTGGGGGTGTGCGAGCTGATAGTCGACGGTCCGAAGCGCCTGTCTTCCGAGAATTCGAAAGTGCACGAGGTGTATGTGAATCGGATGCGGATCGGGGGTGATGTTGATGATGTTCCACTGCTCGACAGTGCCCTGCCGAGGCTTCTCGATATCGTCGGAGGAGAACTTCAGATTGTTGAGCGACATGATGGATGGCGGATTCCGCAAGATGTATGGCTGACTGACGGTGACGTCGCGGAATACCGTCGGCGTCGCGATCGGGGGAAGCGGAAGTGGACCGGCAGGCCCGCGCAGCGTCCTCGGAACACGCGCGCCGGATGGAGTCGAGCCGTCGGCCACGAAGCGGCAGAACAACGGCATCGTGACAGCGCCGATGACGGCAGCTTGGAACGGCGGAGCCTCGTCGTTGCGAAGTTCTACGCTCTCCCCCTCCGCCAGCTTCGCGAAATCGACCAGTATGTCGTATCTTTCGGCAGGCGCGAGACGTATATGTGTGGCAGCCACCGGCGCGTCGAGCAATCCACCGTCATTCCCGATGACGAAGAACTGCATGCCGTTCGAGAAATGCAGATTCCACACGCTGTAAGAACCGGCATTGATGACTCTGAAGCGATAGAGCCCGCGTGAGACCGACATCTGCGGCCATATCTTGCCGTTGACGACGCCGACGTCGCCGACTGCTCCGCCTTCCCACGAGCCTTCCGGGACGATGGCCGTCGAACGTACGCTCTGTTGTCCAGTGGACTCGAATATCTTCTCTTGTAGCACCAGCGGCAGTTCGAAGTTTCCGGCGGGCAGCCCGAGCGGGTTGTCGATTCTGCCCGTGTCGAATTCGTCACGGAGAAAGTACATCCCGGCCAGTCCGGCATAGACGTTGAGTCGGGTGAAGCCCATTGCATGGTCGTGATACCACATGTGGGCGGCCTCTTGGCGCTGCGGGAACCGATGCGTGACAGTTTGTCCGGGACTGATCATCTGCTCGGGATGGCCGTCGCTGTCGGCGGGAGTGACACCGCCGTGCAGATGCATGACGGTAGGTGGATGCCGACGATAGTCTTCCTGCATCCCGTGCAGGGTCATGTCCATGTCTTTGCCGAGGGGATGCGCCCCCATCTCGTTGGTGAGCGCGAAGGTCGTCTCGATTCCGCTTCTCGCCTCGATCGTCGGCCCGAGATAGTCGGCCCCTGAGTAGGCCAACGCCTTGGACGGCGGCAGATCGCGATGGAAGGAATGCGTCGTCGAATTCGCCGTCAGTGTGATGTCCGTGCCGGTGAGGATGGGCAACCGCGGTAGCTGGTCCACGAACGGAGTGAGCTTCGGCGAATGGAACAGCAGCGGGCTGTCGATATCCGCGACCGATCCCGGGCCGCCGAACGAACTGGCCGGCGACAGGACACCGACGGTTGCCGCCAGTCCGCCGACTCCGAGCCCCTGTAGGAGCGTTCTCCTGCGGATCAGCGCTTGCTGATCGGTCTTTCGTCGCATGGATCGTCCCTCCGCTGTGATCACCATCGGTCAATACCGCACTGTATGGTACGGAGAACGTCCACGGAAGCGAACGGGGAAACTATGAGGATTTATCTAGCTCTGGCCGCAGCGTCGCTGCTGCAATTCACCGCCGTTCAACCGGTCGCTGCGTTGCCGAGCACACAGGACTGCCGCGGCACCGTCGTGCTCGTGCACGACATGGCCGGCAGCACCGAGCAGTGGCGCGACCTACGAGCGCAACTGCAGGAATCGGATCGTTGCGTCGAAGCAATCGCTTACGGCGACACGCCGGCAACCCTCGCGTGGGACAACGTCGCCGGCGTCGCACCGCTCGAGCAGAGCGCACACGAGATCGGCGCGCATCTGGCCGACTATCGGGGCCGAGATGTCGACGTGATCGCGCACGGAGCAGGCGCGCTCGCGGTGCAGTACTACTTGCAGCGCGCTGTCGACACTCCGGTGCGGTCACTCGTCACGATCGGTCCGATGTGGCGTGGCACGAACATCGGCGGGTTGAACGAGATCGAGACCATCAGCCGCGAACTCGGGACGTACGACGCGGTGCTCGCGCTCGAGAAGCCCGTGATCGATCCCGTCTGCGGTGGTTGCCGACAGTTGATTGCAGGGTCCGACTTTCTGACTGCGCTCGAGGCGGATGGCCTGCGCACCGAGGGCGTTCGATACACCGACATCGTCTCCGACACCGATGGGCTCGTGGTTCCTCCCCGGTCCGCCGAGGTCAGAGCAGCGGAGACGGTGATCGTTCAGGATGTGCACGCCGGAAACAGCACCCATCACTTCGGCCTCGTGCACGACCCTGCTGTTCTATCAATCGCTATAGGCGCACTGCCATGAGTCGGACTCGAGCCGCGCATAGACTCCCTGTTATGGCTGCACGCACGAAGACCGCCGGGGCGACCACGCCCAAGAAGTCGACGTCCAGAAAAACGACGAGATTGTCACTCGACGATTGGATCGGTGCCGCGTTCGACCTTCTCGTACGTGAGGGCGCGTCCGGGGTGAAGATCACCAAACTGTGCGAACAACTCGGCGTCACCAAGGGTAGTTTCTACTGGCATTTCGACGACATCGACGCCCTGATGACGACGATCGCAGACCGCTGGTGTGACAAGCAGAACGACACCGTCCGCGGGCTCAATGCAATGGACACCATCCCGGTAGCAGAACGCTTCGAACGAATGGCGCAAACGCTGATCGACGAGGACACGCGCAGAGTCGAAATAGCCGTACGGGATTGGGCCCGAACCGACCAGAAGGTCGCGGATTCGGTGGCCGCGCTGGATCGAAGGATTTTCGAAGTGGTTCAGGACGCCATGAGGGAAGTGGGCTTCGACGAGGAACAGGCACGGCTGCGCGCGGGAGCCCTGGTCTATGCCGGAATTGGCTTCGTCCACGCTCGCGGTAGCCTCCCCACCCCGACTCTCGACGAGGTCCGCGCAACGTTCGATCTACTGACCGCAGGTGCATCCTCCGGGTCGTGAGAACTGACCGAGACGGTCTCTGCACTGCGCACACAGATCACGTCGGTCCGGTCTGCATCTTCAGAGCACTGTGGTAGCCGGCCCGAATATGGGCCCGCATGATGGCCTCGACCCATTCACCGTCTCGGTGTTCCAGGGCGTCGACGATCTCGAGATGGTGCCGGGCGCTCCGCTCCAACTCGACCGACGAGTACCCTCGGAATGTCCGTGAAGCCACAAGGGGTTTGAGCATGCCCAGCGAGATCTCGGCCATGCGGGCGTTGGGGCACTTCGACAGGATGCTCGCGTGAAACTCGTTGTTCGACGCCGCAATCGAAGCCAGATCGCCTTCTCCGGTGACCATATCGAACATTACTTCCGCCGATTCGCGAAGAGCCGCGAGTTCCTCGTCGGTGAGATGTTCGGTGGCCAACCGCGCGGCGCAGGGTTCGAGCAGCGAGCGAGTCGAGTAGGTGGCCATCACCGATTCGGGTGAAAACTCACTCACCCGCGCGCCCTTGTTCTTCTCGATGACTACGACACCGGTGTTCGCCAGAGTCTTGAGCGCCTCGCGGATCGGTGTGCGACTCACACCCATACGATCGGCAAGTTCCACCTCGTTGAGCTTCTCACCGCTGACGTACTCGCCCGAGACGATGAGGCCGAAGATCGCGTCGCTCAGTGTGGACACTGCGACCGCTGGGGAAGGACCGACCGAACTCTCATGTGGGCCATTGTGCATCAGCGAGGTCCTTGCGGGTCCCACCGCGGGAAGCGAACGAGTGGGACGCGATCCCGGTGAAGCGTTCCACCGTGCGACCGACTGCCAGGTAGGTATCGAGGTCGATGCCGGTTTCGATGCCGAGGGCATCGAACAACACCACGAGATCCTCCATCGGCGCATTGCCGAGAACGGACCTCTCACCCGGAAACCACATGTCCCCGCCGAGGCCGCCGAACGACGCCTCCAGCCAGTCCGCGCCGGCGGACAGACTTGCGAGTGCGTTGACCGAGCCGAGGCCGTTGCGATTGTGCAGGTGAACACCCACCCCGATGTCTGGATAGTTCCTCTTGACGCGGCTCACTCCGTCCATGAAGTCGACTGGTGTTTCCATTCCGGTCGTACCAGCGAGATACAGCGAGTCAGCACCTGCGTCCACCACGCGCGCAACGACCGCGTCCAACTCGTCCGCGCCGACCGGGCCCCGGCATGGCGCGAAGAACGCCGTTGCTACGGCGACGCTGACTTTCTTGTCGGATCGACGCGCTTCGACCACGATCCGCTCGAACTCGGACAGCAACTGCTCGGGGGTGGCGTTCTGGTTCTTGCGTGCCATGGTTTCGTCGACCGGCACCACGACGACGATCTCGTCGATATCGGTGGCACACGCGCGTTGCGCGCCCCGAAGATTGGGCACCAGCGCCTTGTAGTGAACGCCCCTCACACGCGGCGCTTCGGCGATGACGCGCTCGGCATCGGCGAACTGAGGAAGGACCCGAGGATGAGCGAAGGACGTGATCTCCACCGTGGTGAAACCCGCATCGAGAACACCCTGGAGGATTTCCAACTTCTGGTCGGTGCGCACGACCGTGTCCACCGATTGCAGTCCATCGCGCAGACCGACTTCCACGAGCGTGGCCGAGGCGGGCAATGCGTCCGAGAACATCACAGGACTCCACCGGCACGCAGAGCGTCGATATCGGCTCGACTGTATCCGCCCACGGATTCCAATATTTCGAGGGTGTGTTCTCCGAGCTGGGGTCCAGGCCACCGCACGCCACCGTCGGTACGACTCAACCTGGGGAACGCGTTCTGCATCGGCACGCTTCCCAGTGTCGGGTGATCGGTGCTGACGATGCTCTTGCGGGCGATGAATTGCTCGTCGGTCACCATGTCCGCGGGACGGTAGATCTTGCCGACCGGCACCGCGTGCGCGAGCAGAAGGCGCTCGAGCTCTCGACTGTGTTGCGTCAGAGTAAATTCCGTCACCAGCGCATCCAGTTCCTGCTGACGTTCGCCGCGAGAGCCGTGCGTGGAAAATCGCGGATCCGATGCCAGTTCCGGCTTGCCCATGGCAGCCGCCAACCGCGCGAAAACCGTATCTTGATTCGCAGCGATGAGCATCCACCCGCCGTCCGCAGTCGGATACACATTGCTCGGAGCCACATTCGGCAGGATCGCACCGCTGCGTTCACGCTGATACCCGGACAGCACCCACTCCGGCACGATCGATTCCATGATGCCGAGGACCGCCTCGTAGATTGCCGAGTCGACCACCTGCCCACGTCCGCTACGGGTTCGCTCGTACACCGCACCAAGAGTTCCGATCGCAGCGAAAACAGCGGCCAACGTGTCCCCGATCGAAATTCCCACACGTGAGGGCGGCGTCGACGGGTCACCGACGATGTAGCGCAATCCGCCCATCGCCTCTCCGATCGATCCATAGCCGGGCCTGGAAGAGTAGGGGCCTGTCTGTCCGAACCCGGACACCCGAGTCAAGACGAGTCCGGGGTTGTTCGCGGACAACTTCTCGTAGCCGAGCCCCCACCGTTCCAGTGTTCCGGGGCGGAAGTTCTCGACCAGGATATCGGCGCGCGAGATGAGGCGTGCGGCAACGGTTTGCCCCTGCTGAGTACGCAGGTCGACCGTTACCGACTTCTTGTTTCGACCGATGACCGACCACCACAGAGATTCGCCCTGCGGAAGTGCGCGACCCCACTCACGGATCGGGTCACCCTTGCCCGGCTGCTCGATCTTGATGACCTCGGCGCCCAGGTCGCCAAGGATCTGGCCACAGAACGGGCCCGCCACCAGTTGGCCCATTTCGATCACGCGTAGGCCGTGCAGGGGCCCGATCGACCCTGCGCCTTCCTCTTCCATGCCACTCCCTGTTGTATACATTCTTGTGCAACATGAGCACTATAGCCCGAAAATCGGAGATGGTTGTATACATTTCGTGGATTCCAAGGCCGAGCCGGCAGACCCCGATCACGACGCACTTGCCCTGGACCTGCGCTCGAGGCAGGCTGGCGATCCGGCAGTGGTGGTAGCCGATATCCGGGGGGATGCTGTGAGTACGCGACGAGATGTCGAATTCAAGTCTGGTGAGACCACGTGTGCTGCGTGGCTCTATGAGCCGAACGACGGCAGCAGGGCGCCGGTCATCGTGATGGCGCACGGTCTCGGTGGTGTCCGCGAAATGCGGCTCGATGCCTATGCCGAGCGCTTCGTCGAGGCCGGCTATGCGTGCCTGGTGTTCGACTACCGCAATTTCGGAGCCAGTGGCGGCGAGCCGCGGCAACTGGTCCACATCGGCATGCAACTCGCCGACTGGGCCGCAGCGATCGCATTCGCGCGCACCCTCGACGGAGTGGACACCTCCCGGATCGTTCTGTGGGGTTCGTCCCTCAGCGGGGGTCATGTTCTCAAAGCCGCCGCCGCAGACGGGAATATCGCGGCGGTCGTGTCTCAAGGCCCCTTCACCGACGGTCTCGCCTCCGCAATGGCGATGCCGCTGAGGACAACCATCGGCGTCACACCGCGGGCGATCCGTGACGTCCTCGCCGCCATCCGAGGCGCAGCGCCGGTGACGGTACCGCTCGTCGCCGAGCACCGCGGCACCGCGTTGATGGCGAGCCGCGACGCACTCGCCGGGTATCGGAGTCTGCAGCCACCGGGATCATCGCTTCCAAGTGAAGTTGCGGCACGATTCGCGTTCGACATTCTCCGCTATTTCCCGGGACGAGCGGCACGCCGAATCGCCGCTCCGGTGCTGTTCTGCGTGTGCAATCCGGACACCGTTGCGCCGACCAAGCAAACACTGCGTCTTGCGGCCACGGCGCCGCAGGGCGAGATCGTGGTGTACCGATTCGGTCACTTCGAAATCTATGTCGGCGAGGCTTTCGAACGCGTCGTATCGGACCAGTTGGCATTCCTACGTCGAGTGATCCCTACCGGATGAGCCGAGTCGGCATGTAGCATCTGCCCGAACGCCATAATCGGCATTTCGGGGGAAATTCGGTTCGAAACGGGGGGTTCATGAAGCTTCGCAGGGTACACACCGGCGACGGGGCTGTCGCCGAGTACCAAAACGGCGACGGTAGCTGGGATACGCTGGGCGACAACAGCGCATTGGGTGGCAGTCCGTTCGACGAGCAGTGGGTCCGGTCGGTCGATCGGCGTCATCGACAGTCCTCGGATCTGACACTGCCGTTCCATCCGGTATCGTTCCGAGACTTTCTGCTGTACGAGCAGCACAACATCGCCGCAAGCCGCGGTCTCGTACGCCGGTTCCATCCGGGGCAGTTCAGGGCTACCGCGGTCGTTGAGAAGCTCACTGGCAGGCCCTTTCCGAAGTTCAAGCCCGCCAAGCTCTTCTACGAACAGCCCATCTACTACATGTCGAATCACCTCACGTTCGTGCCGAGTGGCACCCCGGTGAAGATGCCGTCGTATTCGCGCGCACTGGATTACGAACTGGAGATCGGGTTCGTCCTGTCGGCGCCGCTTCGCAACGCGTCGCCAGCCGAGGCGACAGCCGCGATCGGCTCCTTCGTCCTGTTGAACGACTTCAGCGCACGCGACGTACAACGACGTGAGATGGCCTCGGGATTCGGACCGCAGAAGTCGAAGCATTTCGGGTCATCGATGTCCTCGACCGCCGTCACAGCTGACGAGGTCCTTCCGCGCATCAACGATCTCACCGGCACGGTGGCCCTCAACGGCGAGGTAGTGAGCCGCGTCAACAGCGCCGGCATGCAGTGGAGCCTCGGCGAGATGCTTGCGCACGCTTCTCGGGACGAGCAGCTTCTTCCCGGCGAATTATTCGGTACCGGAACGCTTCCCGGCGGTAGCGGTATGGAGACGGGCAACTGGCTGAGCATCGGCGACACCCTCACCCTGACTCTGGACAACATCGGCACGGTGGAGCACAAGATCATCGGCTGACGTTCATCGTGATGCCTACAGAGACGGCCCGCGCCTGTGTCAGGCGCGGGCCGTCTCTGTCCTCGGATTCTTCTACGACTGCAGCGCCGGGTAGTCGGTGTAGCCCTCGGCTCCAGCCGAGTAGAAGGTGCTCGGGTCCACAGCGTTCAGCGGTAGATCCCTGCTCCAGCGGTAGACGAGATCGGGGTTGGCGATGGCCGGGCGGCCCACGACCACTGCGTCGCCGACGCCGTCAGCCATGATCGACAGCGCCTCCTCCCGCGTGGTGATCTCGCCGAAGCCACTGTTGACCAGGACAGGGCCACTGAAGGCCCGGCGCAGGTCTTGCACCAGTTCGCCCGCCGGGTTCTTGTGTAGCACACTGAGATACGACAGGCCGAGTGGCGAGATACGATCGAGAAGGCTGCGATAGGTTGCGCGTACGTCGTCACCGTCCGTCTCCAACGCATCCTGAATGTTGTGCTCGGGCGAGATGCGGATACCCACTCGGCCCGCGCCGATGGCGTCGGCGACGGCCTCGACCACCTCGGCAACGAAACGCGCGCGGTTCTCCGGCGATCCACCGTAGGAGTCCTCGCGTCGGTTGGAAGCCGGTGACAAGAACTCGTGCAGCAGATAGCCGTTGGCCGCGTGCAGCTCGACGCCGTCGAATCCGGCAGCGATCGCGTTCTTCGCGCCCTGAACGAACTCCTCGATCACCGAGGACAGCTCGTCGGTGCCCAATGCCCGCGGGACGGGGTACGGCTTCTTGCCGTCGTAGGTACGCGTCACACCGTCGATGGCGATGGCGCTCGGAGCCACGACCTCACGGCCTCCGGTGGTCGCCTCGTGTGTGACGCGTCCGGCGTGCATCACCTGGGCGACGATGAGCCCGCCCTCGGAGTGCACGGCGTCGGTCACCTCGCGCCATCCGGCTATCTGCTCGGGCGTCACCAACCCCGGCTGACCGGGAAATCCTTGACCGGCATGGCTCGGGTAGGTGCCCTCACTGACGATCAGGCCGAGTGTGGATCGCTGGCGGTAGTGCTCGGCCACCAGCGGTCCGGGAACACCGTGACGGCCGGACCGCACCAGCGTGAGCGGGGCCATCACCAGCCGGTTCTGCAGAGTCAGATCGCCTAGCGTCAACGGAGAAAACAACGTCACTGGTTCGCCTCTTTCCTTGCACGCGTACAGGTTCTGCCTCGCGGGCATGCGTGGCACAGAACCTCTCGGGGGCACAACCTGTCCGCGGCGCCCGACATTCCCGATCGAGACGGGTGTCACTCGTGTCCAGTGAGTCGAGGCTCAACCCCAGAGTACGAAAGCCTGCACCACAACGTAGACGGCGGAGATGGCGAGAGCCACGATGGCCGGCACAATGCCCTTGATCGCATCACCGGCCCGAACGTGGAATGCCACTGCGCCGACCATCAAGGCAACCACCGCGATACCCGCGACGAGGCCCAGACCGTTGAGCCAGATGCCGACGAGGATCCCGACCGCACCGGCGATCTCGGCGAATCCGATCAGCCGGTATTGGTTCCACGGGATCGAGAAGTGCTCGGCCGATTCACGCATCGCAGGCTTACCTGCAATCTTGCTTCCGCCCGCGCCCACCAGGACCAATGCGGTCAGCACTCCGGAAACCGCGAGGAGCACTACTTGAACAGTCGACATGAGATTCCTTTGTTCGAGAGTGACAAGAGATTGCGATACGTGTCCATCGGTCAGGACATCGACGTCATAGTACTGACCACCGCGGTGATCGGCTCGAGTTCATCTACGAGCGCGATCGCCGCAATGTATCCGTCGGGGCGAACAAGAAACGCCGTTGGGCGGGACACCCCATAGGAAGACCGGAAACTCCGATCGATATCGGAGACAACGTCATCGGCAGTAGCATTCGAAGCGTCGATCGCGATCGTCCGTAGTTCGGCACCGAACGTAGGCCACTCGATGCTCGCGAGCGCTTCTGGAGCACCCGGCCCGTAGGCGATCGCGGTGAAATGCGTGCCACGGAAGAGCTCGAACAGCCTCGTCGTTGTCCCATCGCGATCGAGACGAGCATCCGGCGCCCGATCCCCCGCCGCAAGTGTCGATGTGGACGCGTTCGCCGACGATGCCAGCGGTCCGCCGTTGTAGGTGACGGCCAGTTGATATTCGTCCTTGCCGCGCGCGAGGGCGGCCGGACTCATCGTTGCGATCGCGTCGTACTTTTTGGTAGCGAGACCGAGCACCGTCGCTGCAACGGGCTGGCGTTCGGCCTCGTACGAATCGAGGAGAGTGTCCGACGCACCTTGCAGCACGCCGGCAAGTTTCCAGCCGAGATTGTAGCTGTCCTGAACACCGGTGTTCAGTCCCTGTGCCCCGGCGGGCGGGTGAACGTGGGCCGCATCGCCGACCAGCAGAACCCTGCCCTTCCGATAATTCGCGGCTATACGGATGTTGGGCCGGAAGACGCTCTGCCATGCGATGTCGGTGAGCCGGAGCTTCTTCTTGGTGCGGGCTCGGACGCGGGCGGTGATCGCCTCAGCAGTGGTCGGGGGCGTCTCGTCCGGGTCGAGCTTGATCATCCATTGAAACAGGTTCGAATCGGGCAGCGGGCATGCCCCGACGAACTTCCCGCCGACCGGCCAAATATGCCAATACTTGCGGCTCAAGTCACCTTCGACCACGGCATCGACGATGAGCATGCGATCTTCCTCATCGGTCGTACCTTCGAATGCAATTCCCACCGATTTACGCACGACACTGGAGCCTCCGTCGGCACCCACAACGAACTTCGCACGGACAGCTTCGTCACCTGTCGGTGTCGAGATCTCGACGGTGACGCCGTTTTCGTCCTGCTCGAGGTCGTACACCTCGCACTGGTAGTCGATGCGGCCCCCCAACTCCTCCAGACGATGGTGCAGGGCGCGATCGGTTCGGTGTTGCGGGATCAGCCACGTGCTTGGATACGGCACGCGCTCGCTCGGCTTGTTGACCTTGATCATTGCCCAGGGCACGACCAGCGGCCCGGCATGTATTCCCATCCTCGGGTAGAGCGATCCGCCGTCCAGAATGTCGTCGAGAGCTCCGAGGTCTTCCATGATTTCGAGAGTCCTCGGCTGAATACCCTTGGCGCGCGATCCGGCGAAGCCGCTCGAAGCCTTGTCCACGATGCGAACATCGATGCCGCGTCGTCTCAGCTCGATGCCCAGCGTGGTGCCGGCGGGTCCGCCACCGACAATCAAGACATCGATGTTGGTGTCGTCGTTCATGACGTGGTCCGTTCTCGTTCGTTGTCGATGAAGGTCGCCAAGAGCTCGGCAGTGCGAGCCGGGCGTTCGTATGGAGCCATGTGTCCGCAGTCACCGATTACCTCGGCCATGGCCGGCCGGAGCAACGCGCTGGCCTGGCCGAATCCGGAGACCGGTGTTACCGCGTCTTCGGATCCCCACGCCAGAAGCGTCGGAGTCGCGGTCTGCCCGATTCGACGAAAAAGCTCTGTGCGGCCGGTGAGTGGGTAGTTCTGCAATGTCGAGAAGAACGCATACATCGATCCCTCGTAGCGAAAGCAGTCGACGACCATCTTCGTCAACGGTTCGACCAACGCGGGATCCAACACGTTGTGCCCGAGGTGACCGAGCAGGATCTTCCGACCGAACCGTTGAGCCACAAGTTTCGCCAACATGTCGACACTGAGTGCTTTCTGTTGCAGCGCAGCCTTCGTGGACATTCCAGCGGGTCCGATGAGGCTCAACGAGCTGACTGCTTCAGGACGATCCGCGGCGTACGCCATAGCAATGAGTGCCCCCATCGACGTACCGACCAGATGAGGACGGCCGCCGATATTCACATACGAGAGAAGGTCGTCGAGCTGCCGAACGAACATTGCCTCGTCGTATTCGCTCCGCGAACGTTCGGAGTATCCACGTCCGTAGGCGCTGTAGCTGAGTGTCCGGAAACCTCGATCGTGCAGTTCGCGAGCAACTCCGTCCCAGTAGAGGAGTGGGACAGTCAGACCCGGTACCAACACGACGAGTTCACCGGTAGCCGGACCCCCGAGTTCGAAGTGAGTTACACCTGCGGAGAGCGCAGCGAAGCTGCCACGCAGTTCTCCGCCGGCGTCGGCGTCGAACTCGAGGTCTTCGGCACGATGAACGAAGTACTTCATTCGATTCTTCCTAACGAGGGCGATGAAAGAACTCTGCGACGGCGTCCGCGACCCAATCCGGCTGCTCCTCTGGGAGGAGGTGACCACCGTCAGGGTGGATCCGTTCCACTGCGCCCGGAATGTCCGAAGCGAATCCTTGCGGCATGGATCCGCTGGTCAGAACCAATGTGGGCGAGGTGATGCTGCCGAGTTGTCCAGTTCGGTCGACCTGATCGGTGTTCACGAAGTCCACGAACGCACTCTTGTTGCCGGGTTTGGACCACATTCGATGCACGCGGGTGATCATCGCGCCGTCGACGATCGATGAGCCAGGGCCCACCGCGTCGCTCAGGCTGCGTTCGACAGCGCTTCGCGGAAGCCAACGACGCAAAATGGGGCGTGCCCACGGCTTCCTCGCGAGCTGCATTCCCTTCGGCAGCGTCTTGAGCGGGTACCCAGTGGCATTGACCAGCACGAGCGCCTCTATTCGATCCGGCTGGTCGAGAGCCATATCGAAGGCAATGTTGCCACCGAGCGAGTTACCGAGAATCGTGTACCGGGGAATGTTCAGCTCGCGGAGGAATCGGGAGACTGTTCGCGCATACGTGCGGATCCGGTAGTCCCGATCCGGGCGAGGACCCGTGCATCCGAAACCGGGCAGATCCATTCGAATGACGTCCCAGTTCGGATCCAGCAACGGCACCAGAGAATCGAAGTGCTCGAGTGACGATGCAGTTCCATGAAGTAGGACGATGACCCGATCACCGAAACCGGAACGGGTGTAACGAATGTCAATCCCATCATCGGGAAGACGAAGCGATGAGCAGTTGCTGTCAACCATAACGGTTACAGTGTTGCCATAAATGGCGCAGCTGTCAAGGCTCGACCGACGAGTCGTCATCGCCGAGCCAGGCGAAGTCCCGTCTGGCGATCGACACCGGGCAACACGTGGCGCAGAACGCCCTTTAGGATTGCGAATCGAGTACACGGAAGAAACGAGAACGATGAGCGACGAGAGTCCGAAGCCGACAAGGTCGGCCAAACGCGCACCCGGCAGGCCCGCAATGCCGGTCGAGCGCATCGTTTCCACGGCACTCGAACTGGTGGACGAGCATGGCGCCCAGGCATTGTCGATGAGAAGCCTCGCGCAGCGGCTCAACTCGGGGACCGCCACTCTCTACCGTCACTTTGCCAATCGCCAAGAACTCGTATCCCGCGTGGTCGACCAATTATTCGGCTCGGTGTCGATGTCCTACGAACAACTTCTCGCGCTGCCATGGCCCGACGCGTTGCATACCGTCGCCCAGCACATGTACTCCACCCTCTCACTCCACGCCAAAGCCGCGCCCCTACTCATCGAGCAAGTCCCGACCGGTCCACAGGCACTGATGCAGAGAGAGATGTGCATTGCACGGTTGCTCGCAGCGGGATTCGAGCCGAAACTTGCGGCGCGGACCTACACCACCCTCGCTCACTACGTGCTCGGGTTTGCGGTACAGATCGCTGACGACTCGGTCGACCCCGACGTCGTACGACGGTTCCGCTCTTTGGACACCACCGCCTTTCCTGCCACGGTCGCCGTTGCAGATCACCTGTCTGCACCGCTCGACGACGAGTTCGCCTTCGGGTTACACCTCATGATCGAGGGTCTCAAGACCACTCACATCGATGGGTCGACCTAGACCCCGTCACGGAATCCGCATCGAACCGAATCGCACGCCACCTCAGTGCATGTGGCTTCCCCCGTTGATGTCGATCGTGGTTCCGGTCAAGTACGCCGCATCCTCGGAGGACAAGAAGGTAATGACCGAGGCGACCTCCCGGGTGGTGGCGGTGCGACCGAGCGGGATGCCTCGCGCAATAGCCGCTTCCTGCTCGTCGGTGCTGCCGACGCGGATGTTGGTGTCGACAGCTCCCGGTGTGACGGCGTTGATGGTGACGCCGGTGTTTTCCAGCTCGCGCGCAAGCGACTTGGTGAAGCCGAGTACGGCAGCCTTGGCGGAGGAGTACGGAACCTTGCCGAACACGCCACCGCCGCGCTGCGCGGACACCGATGACATGGTGACGATCCGGCCCCAGCCTTCGGTGATCATGTCCGGCAGAAACGCCTTGGTCACCAGGTACGTTCCAGTTGCGTTGACCGCGAACACCTTGTTCCACAGCTCCACCGTCGTCTCCATGAACGGCACGGGTGAGGTGATGCCGGCGATGTTGGCGACGGCACCGACGGTGGGCAGCGCCCCGGAGTCGACCTCGGCTTTGACTCGGAAGTAGGCAGAGTTGACCGACGCCTCATCGGCGACATCGATGGCGTGTCCGAATGCCGGGACGTCGTAGCTGCTGCCGATTTCTGCGGCGACCTTCGCGGACTTTTCACCGTCGAGATCGAGAACTACGATGCCCCAACCATCTTCGGCGTAGCGCTCGGCAGTGGCGCGTCCGATTCCCTTGTCGGAAGCGGCTCCGGTCACTACCGCGGTACGAATCTTCTTGCCCATCATGAGGTCTCCATCTTCTCGGTTGTCGATCGATTCAAGAGTGTGGTGATCACGTGCCCGGCGGCGGATGTCGCCGAGGGTCGGTGTTCGTCGGTGATGTCGCGCGTCTCGAGCTCGAGCGCGAAATGCCCGGCGAAACCCGCTGAATGCAGCGCCGTCAAGCCTGCGCCGAAATCGACGTCGCCCCGTCCGACACTGAGATTGATGTTCCCCGGGTCTTCGATGCATTCGGGGCCGTCGAGGTCAACCGCCCCTTTCGTAGCGTCGCGAACATGCACGTGAGTGATTCGCCGACCGAAAGCCTCGACGAAGCGAACGGGGTTTCCGCCGGAGGCGACGATGTGGCTGAAGTCCATCACGATCCCGATGCTCGGATTCAGACGCGACGTCAAGGCGGCGGCACGTATCGAGTTGCAGCAGAGCCTGAACACATGGAGCGATTCGGTCCACACTTCGACGCCATATCCCTGTGCGCACCCGAGCATCGATTCGAAATTCGCCGCGACTCGATCCAGGTCGGTGGCCAGATCGCCGATCGGGGTACGTCCGATCGCCCCGTTCGGCAACACGAGCGCTTTTGCACCGACGGTCGCAGCCAGTTCGAGCAACCCAACGCAATGCGACGACTTGGACAGATCCGTCGCCGGGTCGTTGAGATCACCCACGTCACAGTTGATGGACCGAACCCTCAGACCCGACTTGGAAACCGCGTCGGCGACGTCCTTTACCGCCCGGCCTGTGAGGTCGAGCGGTACGTGATCGCATACACCCGGCAGTGATCCCAGGTCGATTTCGGTGAATCCGAGATTCCCGATCTGGTCCAGCGCTCGATGGAGCGTCAGGTGCCGGAACGAGATGGTCGAACATCCCAACCGCGATTCGAACATTGATGAATCCCCATCCGTCGTGATTCACCCCACAGTAAGCCTCACTCCAGTCAACCGTCAACCGTCGCCGGTTAACTGTTGACAGTGACAGTGCATTGGGTCACACTCGACTTGTTGACAGTCGACGGTCACTGGACGAGTTTTGAACCACTACCTCTGCAGGAGCGTTCTCATGAGCGACAAAGTTCTCGAAATGCGCGGACCGGTCCACGGCACCAAGGACGCGAAACGCGTCGCTGCCGGATCCTCGGTCGGTGCCGTCATCGAAACGTACGACTTCATCGGATTCGGCACCGCCGCCGCTCTGTATTTCGGCACCGCCTTTTTCCCCAACTCGAACTCCGTGACCGGCACGCTCGCTGCGTTCGCCACACTCGGCGTCGGCTTCGCCGCCCGCCCACTCGGCGGCATCGTCGGTGGGCACCTCGGCGACAAGGTCGGCCGCAAGCCTGTTCTGGTCGGATCCCTCATCCTGATGGGAATCGCGACCTTTGCCATCGGACTCCTACCGACCTACGCGCAAGCGGGCGTCGTCGCACCGATCCTGCTGGTGGTCGTGCGCATCATCCAGGGCCTCGCGTTCGGCGCAGAATGGGGCGGCGCGATCCTCATGAGCTACGAACACGCTCCGTGGAGAAAGAAGGGTGCCTTCACTGGCATCGTCCAAGCCGGCTTCCCTGTCGGACTGCTCCTCGCCAACCTCGTCTTCCTCGGTAGCGTCCACCTCGGTGGCGACTGGGCATGGCGAGTTCCGTTCCTGTTCAGCATCGTTCTCGTCGCTGTCGGTCTGATCATCAGGTCCAAGGTTCCCGAGTCCCCCGTCTTCGACGACGTCAAGGATGCCGGCGTCACCAAGTCCCCGATCGTGGAATCGATCAAGCAGGACTGGCCGAACATTCTGCGCGGCATCGGTCTTCGTATCGCCGAGACCGCCGGATACGCCGTGTCCGTCACCTACATGATCTCGTACCTGCACACGCAGAACCTGGCTTCGACATCGGAGACCATCACCGCACTGTGCATCGCGTCTTTCATCGGCATTTTCGCCACCGTGCTGTGGGCCAGGCTCACCGACCGGATCGGACGTCGCCCGGTCTACCTCGGCGTTTGCGGTTTCGCGGCCCTGTTCGGCATCCCGATGTTCCTTCTCGTCAACACCGGCGTCTTCTTCTTCATCGTTGCGACGATCATCCTGGCCTACGCCGTCTGCCAGAACGCGCTCGCCGGCGCACAGGGTGCATGGTTTCCCGAACTCTTCACCGCCGCACGCCGCGCATCAGGAGCATCGCTCGCGTACCAGATCTCGGCCATGGTGTCCGGCTTCACACCGTTCATCACCACGCTGCTCTTCGTCTGGATTGGGTGGATGGGACCGGCGCTACTGTTCGTCACCTACGCACTCATCGGCCTGGCCTCGGCCGTCGCAACCAAGGAGACGTGGGGACGGACCGAACGCCGTCTCGCCGCAGAAGCGGAACTCACCACGCCCCACCCGGCGCACGCCCCTGTCAAAACAAAGGAACTTGCATGACGATCACGACCCCAGCACCGACGCAGATCGAGCGCTCCCGCATCGAGAAGGCCGCGGAGTTCGCCTACCGCATGCGACACCACGTCATCGACATGGGTGAAGCCCAGGGCCAAGGCTATGTCGGACAGGCCCTCGGCGCGGCCGACATCTTCGCCGCCGTCTACGCCGACCGGCTGAACTATCGCGCTGAAGACCCCCACTGGGAAGAACGAGATCGCTTCCTTCTCTCCACCGGCCACTACGCCATCGGCCTGTATGCCGCCCTGGCTGCCGCGGGCATCGTTCCCGAAGAGGAGCTCGAGACATACGGCTCCGACGAGTCCCGGCTCCCCATGTCCGGAATGGCCTCCTACACACCGGGAATGGAGATCTCCGGCGGCTCCCTGGGCCACGGTCTGACAGTCGCAGTCGGCATGGCCCTGGGCCTTCGGCACCAGAACTCGACCGCCCGCGTGTTCAACTTCCTTTCCGACGGCGAGCTCGACGAGGGCTCGACGTGGGAGGCCGCCATGGGCGCCCACCACCACAAGCTCGGCAACCTCATTGCCATGGTCGACATGAACGCACTGCAGGCCGACGGCCCCACCCAAGGTGTGCTCGGGATCGAGCCGGTCCACGAGAAGTGGGCCGCGATGGGCTGGAACGTCCACCGTGTGAACGGCAACGACCCCGCCGCGCTTCTCGGTGCGTTCGACTCCGCTTGCGCCGCGGCATCACCCTTCGGTATCCCGTCGGTGGTCATCTGCGACACCAAGATCGGCTTCGGCGTCGCACTTCTCGAAACCCGCGAGAAGGCGCACTTCATGCGCATCGACGAACACGAGTGGAGCATCTGCCGCGATGAGCTGACAGGCCGCTTCACCGACCCCACCAACCTGCAGGAAGACAAGGTTCGAGCATGACCACCACGACGCCTCCGAAGCTCAAGACTTCGGCCATGATCGCCTCGTTCGTCGACCCGGGTCAGCGCACCGCCACCGCCCCGTTCGGACACGCACTGGTCAAGGCCGCGAAGGACAACGACAAAATCGTCGGACTGAGCGCTGATCTCGCGAAATACACCGACATGCACATCTTCGCCCAGACGTTCCCGGAGCGCTTTTTCCAGATGGGCATGGCCGAACAGCTGCTGCTGGGCGCATCCGCGGGCATGGCCGAGACCGGACTGATCCCCTTCGCGTCGACATATTCGGTTTTCGCCGCTCGTCGTGCGTACGACTTCCTGTGCCTCGACATCGCCGAGCCCAATCTCAATGTCAACATCATCGGCGGTCTCCCGGGTCTGACGACCGGCTACGGTCCCAGCCATCAGGCCACCGAGGACATCGCGATCTTCCGCGGCATGCCCAACCTGACGATCGTCGACCCGTGCGATTCCATCGATATCGAACAAGCCGTTCCACAGCTCGCCGCGTCGGAGGGTCCCACTTACCTGCGTCTGCTCCGCGGCAAGGTGGCCACTGTCCTCGACGAATACGACTACACCTTCGAACTCGGCAAGGCCAAGGTGGTCCGGCCTGGCAACGACGTCGTCATCATCTCCAGTGGTCTGATGACCATGCGTGCTCTCCAGGCGGCGACGAACCTCGTCAAGCACAACGTCGACGTATCCGTCGTGCACACACCCACGATCAAGCCGTTCGACACTGTCACCGTTCTCGCCGAGCTCGATACACCCCGCCTGGCGTTCACGGCCGAGAACCACACCAAGATCGGTGGTCTGTTCGAGACCGTCGCTTCCGCCGTTGTCGAACGCGGACTCGGCAAGAAGATCGGTGCCATCGCGCTCCCGGACGAATTCCTCGCGGCCGGCGCGCTGCCCACCCTGCACGATCGCTATGGCCTGTCCAGCTCGAGCATCGAGTCTCGCATTCTGGCCGAACTGTAGACCTCAGCGATGGCTCTGCGGTCCGAGAAGACATCGTCGTGTGCACGTACACTCACTGTCGACAGCTACCTGTTGACTGTCTCCAGTGAGACGACCACTTCGTCTCCGATGAAAGGAGGCTCCATGGTGGGGCAATCCGGCACACTTCTCGGACTGCAGAAGACCAATCTGCGTCAACAGGCCGTCACCGCTCTGCGGACCGCCATCACCAGCGGGGAGCTACGCCCGCGCAGCGCACTCGTCGAGACCGAACTATCAGAGCGACTGCAGATTTCCCGCGGCACACTTCGTGAAGCATTGAGGCAGCTGCAGCAGGAAGGCCTCGTCGTCACTGGGGCACGCGGACGGCTTCACGTCCGGCACCTCGACACGAAAGAAATCCAAGACATCTTCTCGGTCCGTGCCGCCCTCGAAGGGCTCGCCGCCGCCGAGATCGCCAAGCACGCCGAACGCGCTCGGATCGTCGCTGACCTGCGAGCGGCACTGGATTTGATGGGAAAGGCGCCGAAGGACGAAACCCTCGACGCCCGCATCGAAGCGGACCTCGACTTTCACCGTCTGCTCTGTCGCTCTGCCGACAACGAGACACTTCTACACTCCTGGAGCAACCTCGAAGGCTCGATCCGCATGTCGATCATGTATGCCGGCCGTGATCGCGCGGTCGGAAACATGGATGCCGACCGCCACCACGAGATCGTCGACGCCATCGACGCGGGCGATCCCAGCAACGCCGAACTAGCCGTCCGCACCCACATGACATGGGCAGTCGGCAACCTGGTGGCTTAGCCTCGGTTCACCGCCTGGTCCTAGCGCTATCCACCCCGCGTAGTCCCGCGTGAGACTCACGAGCCCAGGAGAGCGGAGTCGACGACTCCGGTGCGCATGCGCTGCGGATGGTCTCCAACGACGGTGCTGGCGACTTCGAGACCTGTGTCGAACGATATTGCCGACACCTTGTCGCTGCCGGCCCAGGACACGAAGCAGTACTGCCCGTCGTTGCTCCGGGTGGACCAATAAGGCTTCTCGCCCGCGGTCACCAGCGGACCCGCGGTAAGCGTCTCGCGCGAGACGATCGTCGCGTAATCCGACATCGTCCCAGCGACACACATCTTGGTACCGGACGCGTTCATGGCGATACCGTGGTGTGCCGAATCCAACAGATACGACTCACGAGGAAGGGCGGCAGCGGCAGCAGAGATGGGCAATTCGGCGACCCTCGTGACGCGGTCTTGCTGCAAGTCGTACTCGACGACGCCGTGGAAGAACGATACCTGCAGATACAGGAAGCGCTCGTCCGGCGACAGCGTCATGGGACGGACCGACGAGCTCATTCCTGGGTGTCCCGCCTCGGCCAACTTGGCGCCGATGTCGATTTTGCGCACTACCTCGCCTGTCGTGCGATCGTAGAAAGCGATCCAACGCGGGAACTTGGTCACGCCCAATTGTGGTGCATCGAAGGGACTTTCGACACGTCCGATACTTGCGTTGATGATGTATCGGCCGTCTTTGGTGTACACGTTCTCGTGCGGCGAGGTCCCCGTCGGAAAACGGCCGATCTCACGGCCGTCGACCGTGTCGAGGATGTGAACGGTGTTTGCCGTCGACGCCGACACAGCGACTTCGGTGCCGTCCTGCGAGATCGCCATGTGGTCCGCTCGCTGACCATCCACGGCGAAGCGCCAGACGATGGCCCCCGACTCGATGTCGATGGAAACCACATCGGCGAAGCTCGGCCGGGACACGATGAGGTTTCTTCCGTCGTTGGTGGTGTACATGTCGTCGGCGTATTGATCGTGTCCCTCACCGACGAGTTGCCGAATGCCCAGATAGAACGCGGTGCGGACCGGGTCACGGTAGATCTCGGCGATTCGTTCGTCCTTGTCCGGTACGACGTCGACGCGACCGTACTGCGTGAGCTCGCCGTCCGGTGACATGTAGTCGGCGGTGCCATCCCAATTGTTGGCCACGAAAAGCACATCGGTGAGCCCGGACGGAGTTGCTCCGGCCGGCGACGCCAGAGAAACCGAGAGCAACCCGGCGAGGAGGACAACGAGCGGTGAACGGACTCTGGATCTCACGTCGAACTATCCCCCATCGAATTCTTCCCGACACTGCCATCGAAACAGTATCGGCACAATCACGATGTGGGGACGTCAATCGCGTTGTGAATGACCACGAGTTCTGGGGGTGACACGATGTGCTGTTCGAGCCGGGGGCTCACTCTTTGTCGTCACCGGTACCCGGGTCCGGGGGTGCCGTGTCATCGGAGTCTCTGGACAATTTCGATGACCGCACCCTTTCCGACTCGGTTTGTGGCGACTTACCGTTGTGCGTCAAGAACTGTTCGTGGGTGAGCGGCTGGACCTTCACCCGTTCTGCGCGCAAACCCATCACCAAGGTCACGATCATCAGAGACACGAGAATGAAGATCGGTAGACCGATCACCGTGATGACTTCCTGCAGCGCTTGGAGCCCCGCCTCGCCGCCGAGCACGATCAATGTGGCCGCGACCGCGCCTTCGGTGACACCCCAGAACACGCGTTGCCGCACCGGACCGGCGTCACCGTCGCCGGAGCACAGCATGTCGATCACCAACGATGCCGAGTCCGAGGACGTGGCGAAGAACAGCGCGACGACCACCACCGCAATGCCCTGAACCAGGGTCGCGGCCGGGAAGTTCTCGAAGAACGCGAACATGGCCAGCGGAACACTCTCGTTCACCGCTTCCGAGATCGGCCCGCCGTCGCCGCCGATACCGTCGATCTTCATCGCCGACCAGCCGAAGATCACGAACCAGACGAGCGTGAACAGTGACGGCGCAGCCAACACCCCGATGACGAACTGGCGGATTGTCCGCCCGCGCGAGATTCGGGCGAGGAAGACACCCATGAACGGGGCCCAGGTCACCGTCCACGCCCAGTAGAAGACGGTCCAGCCGCCCTGCCAACCCCACCCACCGTCCGAGGTGAACTCGGCCATGGAATCGTTCCAGAAGGACAACTGGATGATGTCCTGGGCGTACATACCCAGACTCTCGATCATCTGACGGAGCAAGAACACGGTGTCGGAGGCGATCAGAACGAAGATCATCAGTCCGACGGCGGTGAGGATGTTGACGTTCGACAACCGGCGCACACCCTTGTCCAACCCGACGGCAATCGAGATCGTCGCCACCACCGTGAGGAGGCCGATGATCACCACTTTCGCCCACACCGCGTCGGGTAGGCCGACGAGCTCACTCAGACCGGCGTTGATCTGAGACGTGCCGAGCCCCAACGAAACGGCCAGACCGAAGACGGTGCCCAGCACAGCGAAGACATCGATGGTCTTCCCGATCGGGCCTGAGATGCGTTCTTTCAGTATTGGATAGAACACCGAGGACACACGCATCGGCAGCTTGTATCGGTAGATGAAGAAGCCGAACGCCAAACCCGGCAACGTGAAGATCGCCCAAGTGTGCAGGCTCAGGTGATACAGAGAAATACTCATCGCGTCCTGGGACGCTTCGACGCTGTAGGGCGCGACACCCTCGAAAGGGGGTGCGGAGAAATGCGAAATCGGCTCGGCAACACCCCAGAACATGAGAACGGTACCGATGCCGCCGGCGAAGAGCATGGCGAACCACGAAAGGTTCGAGTACGCGGGTCTGTCGTCGTCCTCACCGAGCCGCAGATGGCCGTACTTGCTGATGGCCACCCAGATCAGAAACAGCAACCACACCGTCACGCCGATGATGAAGAGCCAACCGAGGTTGGTGACGATCCATTCGCGGCCGGTGCCGAAAGCGTTTCCGACCCAATCCTGAAAAACCAGGAACAGCACGAGCAGCGCGATCGTCAGACCGGCCGACGTGAAGAAGATGTGGTGGTCGGTTCTGAGGCCGAGTTTGCGAGCAAGTGTTTCCACGGTTGCCGTCACCATCCTCGACGGCACGGTTCGTTGGGTCCGGGTCTGCTCGTATACGTAGGGCGTGCCGTCGCCGGGTTTCCAGCATTCTGTACCCGCACCGCGTTGTCCACCGATGCAGCCGAGTTGTTACACGGTCCTCTGTTCTATGCCATCGGAATGTGCTGGGGAGCCGAGAGCCGGATCGGGATCTCGCTCGGGCATCCAAGCAGTCGGAGCGGTCGCAGAACTCGCGACCGCTCCGAGAATACTCAGATCAGTCAGATCAGCACGGTGCCGGCAAACACGGCCAACCCGACGAGCACCGCCCCTGTCAGGGTCTGCACCCGACGATCCACAACGCACATCAGCGAGAGGAACCCGGGCATCGAACCGCCCCGACGGGTGTGGACGATGGCCAACGCACTGGGCATGCAGCGACCGAGCGAGACGGTGACGAACAGAGCTACACCGAGGGCCGGTGAGCCGATCGCCGCGACGCCGAGGGCCATGAGGTAGTACGCGCTCGACCGGATGTAGATGAGGAAGCCCGGGCCGATGATGGCACCGAACAGCAGCGATACCTTCCACGGCTCCATGCTCCGGCGGAGGTGACGCGGGAGCTGTCGACGGCGCATCGGGGTCGGCATCGTCACCAAACCCAGCTCGTGCAGACCGTATGCCAAGGCGAGTGCGGCCCACACACCCAGCATCAGCGCGACCGATACCGAATTCGACGCCAGTCCGCCGAGTGCCCCTATGGCGGCTCCCGTCACCGCACCGGTGGCTACGGAACCGAGTGCGTGCCAACCGAGGCGTCGCAGCGGCGTCGAGGATCCGGCGCGACCGGGTTGCTTCGGGGCACTGACGACTCCCGCGACGGACATCCCACACGTGGACCAGTTGGCGGCGAGCGCGGTGATGGCACTCGCCCCGATCACGGCACCGGTGAGGCCGGTGGCCACCGTCGGGGACAGCGCCAATGCCGCTCCGGCCCCGACGACCGCCGCCGAAACGGTGAGCAGCGTGCGCGATCCAAGCCCGACCGAGCTCTCGAGTGTGGGACGAATCTGCGGCAAATCCTGTTGCAATGCAGTGTGACTGAGTGTTGTCGTTCTCGGATGGTCGAAGGTTGCGGTCATGATCTCTCCCTGGGGTTGAATGCCGTTCACGTCAACCGACGCGAATCGTTCCGGACATGTACGGGTGAATGGAACAGAAGTACTCGATATCGCCCGGTGAATCGAACGTGAAGCGAAATGTCTTCTCGCCGAGGATGCCGCTGTCGAATACGCCGTCCGCGTGCACTTCGTGGAGCAGGCCACCGTCGGCGAACTGCCACTCGACGGTGCCTCCCACCGGGATGCTCACCTCCTGAGGGTCGAATCGAACATTGCTGACCACCACGGTCGCGTCCACCTCTGGCTCGGTGGAACATCCCGCCGCGAACAGCAGCAAGACCAGGGCGAGAACGATCCTCACGCTTCGACGACCACCGTGCCGAGCATCATCGGGTGCGGCGTGCAGTGGTACGTATACGTTCCGGCTTCGTCGAACGTGTACGAGAATGTGCCTTCGGTGAGCAGATCGCTCTCGAACAAGCCGTCATCGTCGACCACGTCGTGTGGGAGGCCGTTGTCGTCGAAGATCCACTCGACGGTCTCTCCCTCTTTGATGGTGACCGACTCCGGGGAGTAACTCATGTTCTCCACGCGCACGGTCGCGGCAGGCCCGTCGGCTACAGCTTCACTGCCGCAGGCCGTGAGCCCGAGGACGCCGGCGAGCGTTACGAACAGGATCATTGTTCTCTTCATGGATTGCCTCTCATCTGATGTACATCAAGTTCGCTGTCATGCCGGCTTCGAAGTGGTAGGCATTGTGGCAGTGGAACATCCACTCACCTGGGTTGTCGGCGTCGAACTCGATCGCGAGGGACGAACCCGGCAGCACATTGACGGTGTCGCGGCGCAGTCCGCCGTACTCCGGCACTGCGAAGGTGTGACCGTGGGTGTGCATCGGATGCCACATCGAAGACGTGTTGTTCATCGTGATGCGGATCCGCTCGCCCTGCTTCATCACCAGCTTGCCCGCATCGGGCCCGGCCATCGCCCACACGTAGCGATCACCGGCCTGCAGCAGATCCACCTGGTAGTCGCGGTCGGGCGCCTTGGTAGCGAGCTCTACCTTCTCCGTAGGGCGCAGCGCGCTCTCGAGCACCAGCTCTCGGCCGAGCTCCGGAATGTTGCCGCCCACATCGGGGTTGGCAAGCGGCGCCGCGTCGAGGCTGCGCAGCACCGTCGAGGCGTACCCGGGACGGCCCTCCACCGCCGCCACCATCGGCCACGCACCCGACGCGACCGTGAGCATCACGTCGTATCGCTGGGCCATGCCGATCACAATTGCGTCGGTCTCGGTGGGCACCACGTCGAACCCGTCGACGGCCACGATGGTGAGGCGATGTCCCGCAACCGCAAAGCGGTACGGAGTCTCTGCTCCTGCGTTGATGATTCGCAGCCGCAACCTCGTTCCCGGCGGCGCTTCGACCACAGCAGGATCGTTCGGAGGCCGGCCGTTGATCAGGTGGAGCGGATAAGCGATGTGTTGCGTCATGCCGCCCAATACACCGGAGTCACCGTGACCGGCAGAGGTCAACGAGGCCGCCACCGCAGCCTCGTCTGCCCCGATCGGCAGCGGCGTCGACGCTCCCCCGTGCCCGGCATGGCCGCCGCCGTGCAGGTTGGGATTGAGCGCCGACATGACCGCATCGGGTGTAGTCCCCAACCCATCGACCCAGTCGTCGAGAACAAGTACCGCGTCGGCGTCCGCTCCGGAAGCATCTTCGGGATCCTCGACGATGAGGGCCCCGAACAGCCCACGATCGGCCTGCAGCCCGGAATGCGAGTGGTACCAATGGGTTCCCGGATCCGGTGCGATGAAGGAGTACTCGAAAGTACTACCGGCAGCGATGGGTTCCTGCGTGACCGGGGGTACGCCGTCCATGTCGTTGCGGATACGGATGCCGTGCCAGTGAATGCTGGTGTCGCTGGGCAGTGAATTCGTCACCGAGGCCACCATCTTCTCGCCCACGGACATCCGCAGTTCGGGCGCCACGGCACCCGAGCCGTAAGTCCACGTGTTCACCAGCCGGCCACCAAGGTCCACTGTGCCCACCGCGGCCGCGAGAGCGCAAGCCACGGTGGTACCGCTGGATGCTCGGGCGGCTTCCGCTGCGGCGATCTCAGGATCGGTGGGCTTGATGTAGTCGAACTTCTCGGTGGAGCCGGATGCGCCCGAGGTCTGTGAGCTGCATCCGGCCACACCGAGTGCGCCGATTCCTGCCAGGCCGACGCCTGCTGTCGCGAGAGACAGGAATCGGCGTCGGTCGAGCATCAACCGGGTAGCCGGCTGAGTCATCCGATCTCCTCAGGGGTGAGCAAGCTCGTCACCGCGCCTACATTGCCGCTCAGGTCGACGGAGCTGACCTGCTCACCGGTGGCCGAGTCGAATCCCACCAGCTTCTGTGGCGCGCTGCCGTCGACCTCGGCACCATCGCCGAGCACATAGAACGTGCCACCGTCCACGCTGTAGGCCATCGACGAGTAGCTTTCGATACCGATGTCGGCAAGGCTGTACGAGCGCACCGGAGCGAGGTTCTCGGCATCGAACAACACCACCTTTGCGACGGATCCAGCGCGACCGGAATCAGGGTGAACAATGCTGTCGGTATAGGTCACCGCGATTCGGGAGGCGTCGGCATTGATCGCGTTGGCCGCGAACCGGCCGGAGTCGTCGCCCGCGTTCCCGATGGGCGTCACCGGCTCGGAGGGCAACCCCTCGGAGAAGTCGAAGACGAATACGTCGCCGTTCTCGGCAATGAGCAATGCAGATCCCGCGTCGACAGCCATCGTTGTATTGCGAGCACTCACGAAGTCGTCGGGCAGGACCTTCGCCCGGCCCACCTCGGTGGGTACCCCGTCCTCGCCGATGTTGACGTGCAGCAACTCTCGGTCGTCCTCGCAGACGCTGTAGAGATCATTGCCGACCATCCAGGTGAACGGGCCGCACCCGACGATTTGGACTGCGCCGGATTCCTCGCCGGCCTCCAGATCCACGACGCGGATTCCGTACAGGCCGTCGTCCCAGGTGACGAAATACTTGCCGTCGGAGGTGACCGCGTGCGAACCGTCACGCGAGTGGACTCGGGCCACGTCGGGGAGCGCGACTTCCTTCGGCTCGAGCAAGTTGCCGGAGTAGGTACTGACGGTGAAATCGGCGTCGCCCCTCGAGCCACGCGGACGCCAGACTTCTGCAGCGAGAACTGCTGGATCGCTGGCTGATTCACCGACGAACCCATGGATTACCGGTTGCCAGATGCCGGGTCCAACCACGACGCGAGTGGTGACCTCGCCGCTGGCCGCGTCGATGGCGTTGACGGTCAACTGAAGTGCACCGAATCCACCCTCGACACCGAGAAGCTGATCGGCACCGATCGGATCGATCTCGGCCACGTGCAGCGGCTCCGGGAACTCCCCGCTGATCTCCTGATCCTCCGATCCCAGGCCGATTCCCGGACCCGGAGTGGTGAAGTCGACGGACGGGTAGGTCACCTCGGTCGACGAGGCCTCCTCAGCCGGTTCGTCACTGGACGAGCTGCACGAGCTGAGAGCGAGAAGCGCGGCGAGGGGCGCTGCCGCGAGGGCGACGGAGCGAGAATTGCGATTCACGAGCCGGCACCCACCTTCGGGCGCACGGCCGGGCGAGCCTGGCAATCGGCGCCGATGATCGGTGCCATGGTGCAGGTGTAGGACTGCGACTGATCCGAGACACACCAGATGATCTCTTGATCGAAGCTGCCGCTGACCGGGTTGTACATGGTGCTCTGCATATCCGGCTCGCCGCAGAAGGCGTTGGAGCAGCTGGGTGCGCCGCAGCAATCGTAGTAGGCAATGAGATAGGTCTTGCCGTCCTCGGGATTGGTGCAGCACCCCACCCAGTACTCGGCACCCGGCTTGGACCCTGGCGCACAGGTCGTGAGACCGCCGCCCTCACAGGCCGCACACGACGTTCCATCCATGGAACACCAACGCCAATAGTCGCATTCGGCGGGATTGCTGCCGTCGAACTCGGGCACCAGAGGTTCCGCGGCAGGCGCAGCGGGGGTCTCCTGGGCGAAGGCGCGTGAGACCGGAAGGGAACTCACTACCGCGACGCCGGAGGCGCCGAGGGTCCAGCGGCCGATCTTGGAGATCATCGAACGACGCGAGATCCGTTCGGAGAGTCGGCGTCCGGATCGACTGGCGAAAGTTCCGCCACGTCCGGCCATCCACTCCGCCTGCTCGGCGACGGTCTGCTCGTCGATCGGGAATCGCTGTTCGGTGCCACCTCCTGGAACCGGATGGTCTTGTGCGTGATCGTGATTGTCCATTGTGCTCTCCGCTTCGTGGCAGGGGATGAGAGATTTACGCGACGCCGACGTGCTTCTGGGCCGCTTGGGTGTGGAGGTGCTGGAGCGAAGGAGTGCCGGATTCGAGTGCGTTGAGCAGGCTCTCCACCTGCGCCATGTGGTTGCACAGACCTTTCGCCTTGATCTTTCCGTGCTCGTCGAGCATCACCCCGAACGGTGTGGTGCCCACCTGGTACGCAATACCGACCTCACGGCCGTCCACGTAGCTCAACTCCGAGCCCAGGCCCGCGCCGGCGAGAAACTCCGCGTGTTCCTCCGGGGTGCCGTCGGAGATCATGACGATGTCGATGTCGCCCTCGCCCTTGGCCATCGACTTCATCCCCGGCAGAAGGGATTTGCAGGTCGAGCAGCCCGGCGCGGTGAACAGCAGCAGCTGCGGCCGCTCACGATGGCCGGCGACGCTGACGGTTCGACCGATGTGATCGGTCAGTCCGAAGAACGACGGGCCCACCTGCTCGATCTTGGGTCCGGTGTCCATCATGCGAGCACCGAGCGGGCCCAGACGTACCTGGACGCGGCCGATCTCGCGAGCCAGACCGAGAATCATGAGGAGCTGGACTGCCACCGCGGCAGTGAGGACGAGAACCATGGTCACGAGAAAAGTGGTCATTTGTGGATGCCTTTCTTCGATCGGCGAGGGGAATCAGTAGCGGCTGACGGACGCGGCGGCCCGCATCTCCATCGAGGCGTTGGTGAGGTAGCCATCGATCGGGCGGCGACCGAAAGACATGAAAGTCCGGGCGTAGACACCGACACAGACGAGGCCGACGACGAACAATCCGACGAGCGTTCCGGCGACGCGATCGATCATCCCGATTGTCGGGGTGAGGACCACGGTCGCCGCCAGAACAGCCAAGACTGCCGCCCGGGCGGAATGCCACCACCCGATTCGGGCAACCTCGTCGGCTCCGGCCGCGAAGGCGAAGCATCCGCAGTCGAGATCGCGGCGGCCCCGAAGCAGGTTGACGGTCAATCCGAAGAAGAAGGCGAGAAACATCACCACTGCGGCTCCACCTGCGATTTTCGGGAGGACGCCGATGATCAGGGCCAGACCCACCGCGACCTCCGCGACGGGCAAAACCCTCCCGACGACACCGGCGAACTTCTCCGGCAGCAACCGATAGCCACGGACCGCGCGGGCCATGCGCTCGGGTTCCTTGATCTTCGGTAGACCGGCCACCACCAGGATCGCGCCGACCGCGCTGGAAACCACTGCCCAGAGCATCGCGGACTCCTCTCGTCTTCACCGACGAAATCGACCATCGATTTCGCTGAGGCAAATCATGGGAGTCGATTGCGACGCGAACGATGCCCGCGCGTTACGTATTCATCCGGCTCGAGTGAGCGCGCAGATGTCGACGTTTGCCCAGTTCAAGGGCAGTTCAGACGTCGACCGTGTGTCAGCCACCACATTTCCGGGTGCCTGGGATCAGCGTTTTCGCGTCCGATTCTCACTTGAAAGTCCGGTTCGCGTCACATGAGAAATATGGAAGTAACCGAACGCCTCTACATTCTCTTCTCATCATCCCTCGCACTCAGGACGCCGATGAACACCAGCGCATTGCGGGCCGCTTTGGCCCGAGCCGCCGTCACCGACCGGAACGTCGATCCGGTGCGCTCGCCTCTCGGCGTGCTCGGTCGTCGGCAACTGACCCAGTTCGATCTGCTCGGGCAGTCTCTCTCGACGATGGCCCCGGCGACCTGCATGGTGTTCATCGCCCTGTGGATGTCGACGTTCCACGGCAACGCGGGCGGGCTGCTGGCGATCATCGGCGCGACGGTGGTCATGGTGCTCGTTGCGATCTGCATCCGACAGTTCACGGCGCGGCTCGCCGCATCGGGCTCGCTCTACAGTTTCGTCGCGCACGGGCTGGGCAAACGGGCAACACTCACTGCGGGGGTGGCGTTGTTCGTCGGGTATCTCGGCGTCTCGATCTCGGTGCTGTCCAACGCCGGTGAGAACCTGGTGCAGGTGGCCGAGGTGAGCGGCGCTCGGGTCGGTCCGTCGTTCAGCATGCTCGCGTGCGTGATGGTCGCGGCGGGGGTAGCGATGATCTGCATCCGCGGAGTGCGGTTCGCCACCCGCACCATCCTGGTCATCGAGATCTGCACCCTGGTGCTCATCACCGCGCTGCTCCTGCGCGCTCCCGTCCACGTCGACGTCACCGAGACGACGACCTCCGCTCCGGTGGGCTTCGTGCTGTTCCTCATCATGCAGACCGTGTTGAGCCTGGCCGGGTTCGAGAGCGCCGCGTTCTTCGGACCCGAGGCACGCACCCCGCTGCGGACCGTCACCCGCACCTTGCTGATCTCCCCGATCCTGGTGGGGTGCCTGTACGTGTTCGCTGGATGGGCGGGGATGACCGGGCACGCCGGCACCATGCTCAATGCCTACTTCGGGGGTGTCGAGTCCGGGGCGAGTCCGCTGCTGGTCGTGGCCGTCACTGTGGGCGTGTGCTTCTCGTGGATTGCGTCGACACTCGGATTCGCCCAAGCCGGCTCGCGATTGCTGTTCTCGATGAGCATCGAACGCATCATTCCCGCGGCCATCGAACGGGTACATCCGACGTTCCGGACTCCATACATCGGCGTTGCAGTCTTCGTCGGCGCGTCCCTGATCGGCGCGCTCGTACACGACCCTGACGGTCGTGGGATAGCCACCTATGACGTGGTCATCGAGATGGCGCTCACCCTCGGCTACACCTTGGTTTCGATTGCCGCACTGCGCTTCCTGTCCCGGATCGGTGAGCACACGCTGTGGACCCGGTTGAGCGGAGTGCTCGCCGCCGCAGCCGGATTGGGCTTGCTGGGTTTCGCCGCGGCCGACGCGGCCAGTTCCGGAACCTGGCTTCTGGTGATCTGGCTCGCGGCGCTCAGTGGAGCCGGTGCGCTCTGGTACGCGTTGCTGTCGCGATATCGACCCACGAGCATCGCCTCCATCGGGGTGTTCGACACCGTCGAGACGGGGGATCTGCTGCCGGGTTCATCGGAGCTCACGTTGGACGAGCGCGGCAAACCGGTGCTGACGCCCGCCCGGCACCGGTGACTTCGATGGTGGCAGACAAGCGCGGGGGGCGTCGAACAGAATCGGGTTTCGGTGGGCAGCAGCCGAAGGCTGTGCAGAAGGCGTTGGCGATGCTGGAGGCAGTTGCCCACCTGGGCGCGGGCGCAACGGCAAAACAGATCGCGGCCCACGCCCAGGTCCCGCCGGCCACGGCCTACCGCATGCTCAACTTCCTCGTCGCCGACGGTTTCCTGGTCCGAGTTCCGGATCTCTCCGGTTTCGCACTGGGGCGCCGAACGTCTGAATTGGCCTACGCCAGCGCCGCGTCGGCGCCGACGCGTTCGGTGACCGATGTGTTGGACGCCATCCGCGGCGAGACGCGGCACGGGGTGTACGTGGCGTCGTTCCGAAGCGGAACGTTGCGCATAGTGGACACCGATCCCGATCACGAGGTGGTGTCCGCATCGACGGTGATGCGCAACCCCCACGCGCATGCCGTCGGGAAGCTCATGCTCGCGTACCACCCGCGCAGCCTCGATACGTCGACGCTGCGCGCAGTGACCGCTCGGACCGTGGTGAGCGAGCAGGGCCTGCACGACGAGTTGGCCACGATCCTGGCCACCGAGGTCTCGTTCGAGGACGAGGAATCGCGTCTCGGGCGAGCGGCGCTGGCCGTGCCCGTACGGGAACCGGGCTCGAACGTCGTGGGCGGACTGTGCTTGCAGGGAGTCTCGGGGCGAATCAACCGAGACAACCGAGATTTGAAGCTCCTGCTGCGCGACGGGGCACAACAGTTGGTCGGTTTGATCTAGAGCCATCGAGGCTCAATTCCATCGCCGTGTGAACTGCGTCTCAAAGTGAGACGGATGAGACCTGCATCACGGTGTTCAATCATGTGCACATCTTCCCGACAAGGCCGGCAACCCCGCTGACCTCGCATCCAGGAGGCGCACATTGAGTAGGCAAAGCCTTACCAAGGCACACGCGAAGATCTCGGAGCTGACGTGGGAACCCACGTTCGCCACACCTGCGACTCGCTTCGGCACGGACTACACGTTCGAGAAAGCACCGAAGAAGGACCCGCTCAAGCAAATCATGCGGTCTTACTTCCCCATGGAGGAAGAAAAGGACAACCGCGTCTACGGCGCGATGGACGGCGCGATTCGCGGCAACATGTTCCGCCAGGTCCAGCAACGCTGGCTCGAATGGCAGAAACTGTTTCTGTCGATCATCCCGTTCCCGGAGATCTCCGCAGCACGTGCGATGCCGATGGCCATCGATGCGGTCCCGAACCCGGAAATCCACAACGGTCTTGCGGTACAGATGATCGACGAGGTTCGTCACTCGACGATTCAGATGAATCTCAAGAAGCTGTACATGAACAACTACATCGACCCTGCCGGGTTCGACATGACCGAGAAGGCGTTTGCGAACAACTACGCAGGCACCATCGGCCGCCAGTTCGGTGAAGGATTCATCACCGGTGACGCCATCACCGCCGCCAACATCTACCTGACGGTGGTCGCCGAGACCGCTTTCACCAACACCCTGTTCGTCGCCATGCCAGACGAGGCTGCGGCCAACGGCGACTACCTGCTGCCGACGGTGTTCCACTCGGTGCAGTCCGACGAATCGCGGCACATCTCGAACGGTTACTCCATCCTGCTCATGGCCCTGGCCGACGAGCGCAACCGTCCGTTGCTCGAACGCGACCTGCGTTACGCCTGGTGGAACAACCACTGCGTCGTCGACGCGGCCATCGGCACGTTCATCGAGTACGGCACCAAGGATCGACGCAAGGACCGCGAGAGTTACGCCGAGATGTGGCAGCGGTGGATCTACGACGACTACTACCGCAGCTACCTCATCCCGCTCGAGAAGTACGGCCTGACGATCCCCCACGACTTGGTCGAAGAGGCGTGGAACCGGATCACCGTCAAGGGCTACGTGCACGAGGTCGCGCGCTTCTTCGCCACCGGTTGGCCGGTCAACTACTGGCGCATCGACACCATGACCGACACCGACTTCGAGTGGTTAGAGCACAAGTACCCAGGCTGGTACAGCAAGTACGGCAAGTGGTGGGAGGAGTACAACCGTCTCGCCTACCCGGGCATCAACAAGCCGATCGCGTTCGAGGAAGTCGGCTACCAGTACCCGCACCGCTGCTGGACGTGCATGGTTCCGGCCCTCATTCGTGAGGACATGGTGGTCGAGAAGGTCGACAACCAGTGGCGCACTTATTGCTCGGAAACCTGCTACTGGACCGACGCGGTTGCTTTCCGCGGCGAATACGAGGGCAAGGACACCCCGAACATGGGTCGTCTGACCGGTTTCCGTGAATGGGAGACACTGCACCACGGCAAGGATCTCGCCGATATCGTCTCCGATCTCGGTTACGTCCGCGACGACGGTCGGACTCTTGTCGGTCAACCGCACCTCGATCTGGATCCGAAGAAGATGTGGACACTCGACGATGTCCGCGGCAACACCTTCCAGAGTCCGAATGTGCTGCTGAACCAGATGACCGAATCAGAGCGCAATGCGCACATCGCGGCGTACCGCGCCGGCGCAACGATCCCTGCCTGATTCCAGACCCGGTGGGCAGCGACTGAATCCAGGCGCTGCCCACCGCATCCAGCGTGATCGATACATCGAAATCCAGGAGACCCTCGTGGCCGACACCCACCGAATCACTTTCGAGCCGGTCGATATCGAAATGGAAGTCCGCGAGGACGAACACATCCTCGATGCGGCCTTCCGGCAAGGAATACACCTGATGCACGGCTGCCGCGAGGGACGCTGCTCGGCGTGCAAGTCCTTCGTTCTCGACGGCGACATTCAGATGGAGAACCACTCGACCTTCGCCTGCAACGAAGCCGAACAAGACGAGGGTTTCGTGTTGCTCTGCCGCACCAAGGCATACAGCGATTGCACCATCGAACTGCTCAATTTCGACGAGGACGAACTGCTCGGCGGCATCCCGATACAGAACGTGTCCACACGCGTCGCCTCACTCGAATCGGTCACCGGCGACATCGTCGCCCTCTGCCTCGAACCCATCGAACCCGCCGTGTTCGACTTCAAACCGGGCCAGTACGCCGAGCTTGGGATACCGGGAACCGAGGAGGTTCGGTCCTTTTCGATGGCATCGACTCCGTCGACACCGAACCGGGTCGAATTCCTCATCAAGAAGTATCCCGGCGGTAAGTTCGCAACCCTGCTCGACGAGGGCATCTCCGTCGGCGACGAGATCGCTCTGACCGGCCCCTACGGCTCCTCGACTCTCAAGGACGGCCACGTCCTTCCGGTGGTGTGCATCGGCGGTGGGGCGGGGATGGCCCCCATCCTCTCGCTCGTCCGCCACATGAACGAGGCGGGCAACACCCGCCCCGTCCACTTCTACTACGGCGCACGCACCCCGAACGATCTGTTCTACGTCGACGAAATCACTGCTCTCGGTGATGGACTGGTGGACTTCACCTTCGTGGCGTGTGTATCGGATGCGGCCGGTGTCGAATCCTCCGGATCGATCTCGGTAGAGCAAGGAAACGTCACCGATGTCGTGAAGCGACTGGAGCCGAGCATTGCCAGAGCCGAGGTCTACCTGTGCGGGCCGCCCCCGATGGTCGACGCCGCACTCGCCTACCTCGACATGAGCGGAACTCCGACGGATCAGATCTTCTACGACAAGTTCACCAGCCCGGCATTCGACTAGACCGCTTCACGAAGACCAGCCCATACCTCAACCGAGAGGCCAAGACATGACTGCAACCCAAGACTCGACTGCCACCGCGGAGCCGAAGCAACGCAGCTTCCCCAAGATCGAGTTCACCGATTCCGAAGCCGGCGCGAAAGAATTCCCCAGCTCGAAGAGTCGCACGTACAGCTACTACAAGCCGGCCAAGCGCCGGGCAACGATGTACGAGGATGTGACCGTCGATGTGCAGCCGGACCCCGAGAGGCACTTGACCCAGGGGTGGATCTACGGCTTCGGCGACGGCCCGGGAGGCTATCCGCAGGACTGGACGGTCGCGAAGTCGTCGAACTGGCACGAATTCCTCGACCCCAACGAGGAGTGGGACCAGACCATCTTCCGCAACAACTCGGCCGTGGTGCATCAGGTGGAACTGTGCCTGAGCAACGCCAAGCGAGCGCGCGCCTACGCCGGCTGGAACACCCCGTGGCTCAAATTCATCGAACGCAACGTCGGTGCGTGGATGCACGCGGAGAACGGTTTGGCGCTGCACGTGTTCACTTCGATCCAGCGTTCGGGACCGACGAACATGATCAATACCGCCGTTGCTGTGAACGCTGCACACAAGATGCGGTTCGCGCAGGATCTAGCGCTGTTCAATCTCGATCTCTCCGAGGCCGATGTCTCGTTCGACGGTTCCGCACACGTCGAGGTGTGGAAGAACGCACCCGAGTGGCAGCCGACTCGCGAGGTCGTGGAACAGCTTACAGCGGTATCGGACTGGTGCGAGCTGTTGTTCGCGACCAATATCGTCTTCGAGCAGCTCGTCGGTTCTCTCTTCCGCACAGAGCTGGTGATGCAGATCTCGGCGCGAAACGGCGACTACATCACCCCGACCATCGTCGGTACCGGTGAGCACGATTACGACCGCGATTTGAACTACACCCGCATGCTGTTCCAGCTGCTCACTCACGATCCAGAATACGGTGAGGCCAACCGCGCGCTGTTCGATGAATGGATGGCCGTGTGGGTTCCCAGATGTCTTGCCGCCGCTCGGGCTCTGCAGCCCATCTGGTCGCAGCCGGCAGACAAGGCCGTCACGTTCGCGACGAGCTTGGAGGCGGCGAGCGCCAAGTTCACCGTTCTGCTCGAATCCCTCGGTCTCGATATTCCCAAGGAGTTGACACGATGACCATGCACTTCGGTTCGGACACGGAGTTTTCCAACAAGTGCGGTGTGACACTGATGAATACGCCGGTCGGTCGTGTTGTGGCCGAGGTGATGGGAGACAAGGACGGCGTCGAGCTGACCGAGTACCCGTCGATGATCCGGGTCGACGGCACCAAGCTTCTGTCTTTCGAATACGACGAATTGACCGATGCCCTCGGACAGGAATTCGATGGATCGGTGTTCGAGGAGATCAGCTCGACCCACTACGGCCGCATGGTCCACCTCGACGACAAGACGATGCTCTTCGCCAGCCCCGAGGACGCAGCCGCTTACATCGGTTTCGACCTCGCCGAGCTCCCTTGACTTTGATCGCCAGTAAATCCCGCGGGCCGAATCGACAAGAGTTGGAGATCTGAACATGTACGAGAAGAACGGCGAAAAGTACTTCATCGTGGACGGTCATGTGCACCTTTGGGACGCACGTGCCGAGAACCAGAAGAACATTCACGGCAAGCAGTTCATCGACTGCTTCTACGACTATCACAAGAACCTGAGTCCCGAGTCGGAGCTGTGGGACTACGAGACCTACCAGTACTACGGTGAGGAACGGCTCTACAAGGACCTGTTCGTCGACGGTTACGTCGACCACGCCATCTTCCAAGCCACGCTGCTCAGCGACTTCTACCACACGGGTTTCGGTCAGACCGAGGATGCTTTCGCGCTGACGCAGAAGCACCCGGACAGACTCACCTACAACCACGCGTACGACCCGCGCAACGGGGAAGCCGGCCTCGAACAGCTCCGGAGGGACGCAGATCGGATGAATCTGCAGGGCGTCAAGCTATACACCGCAGAGTGGCACGGGGACTCCCGCGGATACAAGCTCGACGAACATTGGTCGCGGCGCTACCTCGAAGAGTGCATCGAGTTGGGTATCAAGAACATTCACGTCCACAAGGGACCGACGATTCGCCCCCTCGACCGAGACGCATTCGATGTCGCCGATGTCGACAAGGTCGCCACCGACTACCTCGACCTTCGCTTCATCGTCGAACACGTCGGACTCCCTCGCCTCGAAGACTTCTGCTGGATCGCCACCCAGGAATCGAACGTCTACGGCGGACTGGCCGTCGCTCTCCCGTTCATTCACACCCGGCCGCGCTACTTCGCGCAGATCATCGGCGAACTGCTGTACTGGCTGGGCGAGGACAAGATTCTCTTCGGTAGCGACTATGCGCTGTGGACCCCGAAGTGGCTCATCGAGAAGCTGGTGGACTTCCAGATTCCCGAGGACATGCAGTCCGAGTACGCACCCATCACCGTCGACCAGAAGCGCAAGATTCTGGGAGCCAACGCTGCCGCGCTGTACGGCATCGACGTTCCAGCCGAACTGCGCCCGGCCGGGCACCCAGGTCAGGAAGGTGTCGAGGTCGCTGCAGGGGCGAAGGAAGTCGTGAACTCATGAACACCTTGGCGCTGTGCTCACCGGCCGACGTCCTCGATGCCCTCGCCACGGTCACCGATCCGGAACTCGACGAGCCGATCACCGAGCTGGGGTTCGTCAGATCGGTGATGCTCGACGACGACGGAGTGGTGGTGCATCTGCGCCTTCCTACCGCCTTCTGCTCTCCGAACTTCGCGTACCTGATGGCTTCGGATTCTCTCGATGCTCTCCGCGGCATCGAGAGAATCGGACGAGTCAGAGTGATGCTCGACGACCATCACGACAGCGACAAGATCAACGCGGGCCTGGCTGCCGACGCCGGCTACCGGGGCACCTTCGGATCCGAGGCCGACGACAGTCTCGACGATCTACGGGAGACCTTTCGCCGCAAAGCGCATCTGGCTGCGGTGGAACGTTCGATTTCCGCCTATCTGGCCCGGACGGGCGCGGGGATCGAACGTATCCACACGCTCACGCTCCGCGATATCAGGAGCGACAGGTACACCACAGCGCTGCTGCGCCGACGCAGTGCCCTCGGGTTGAGCATCTGCCCCAACAGTCGAGTCTTCGTCGACGAGAACGGTAAATCGGTGCCACCAGAGCAGATTCCACTGAAGTTCCGCTTCGCCAAGTCGGTTCGAATCTCGATCGAAGGCAACTCGCACTTCTGCAGAGGGCTGCTCGCCACCCGCTACAGCGACACCGAACCGGCGGACGCGTTTCCGCACATCACCGACATCAGAAGCAGGAGAAACCAATGAGAGCCGTACAGGTCGTGGGGTATCACTCGAATCTGGAGATGGCGGAGATCCCCGAGCCCGAGATCGAAGGGCCCTTCGACGTGATCGTGCGCATCGGGGGTGCCGGGGTGTGCCGCACCGACATCCACATCCTCGAGGGGCAGTGGGAAGAAAAGAGCGGGGTGAGCTTGCCGTACACGATCGGTCACGAGAACGCTGGATGGGTCCACGCCGTCGGTGATGCAGTCAGCAACGTCTCGGTCGGAGACAAGGTCATTCTGCATCCCCTGGTGACGTGCGGGCTGTGCCGGGCCTGCCGCTTCGGTGACGACGTCCATTGCGAGAACAGCGAATTCCCGGGAATCGACCGCAACGGCGGCTATGCGGAGTACCTTCACACAACGGCCCGTAGCGTGGTCAAGATCGACGATTCGCTCGAACCCGCCGACATCGCGGCTCTGGCAGATGCAGGACTGACGGCTTACCACGCCGCCGCCAAGGTTGCGCGGGACACCCGTCCCGGTGACACCTGCGTCGTGATCGGGGCGGGCGGCCTCGGGCACATCGGAATTCAGGTTCTCAAAGCAATCTCCGGTGTCAACGTTGTCGTCCTCGATCGCAATCCCGACGCCATCGATCTGGCTGTGCAGATCGGTGCCGACCACGGGATCGTCGCCGACGGGAACCATGTCAAAGAAGTACTGGAGCTGACCGGTGGCCACGGCGCGGAAGCAGTGCTGGACTTCGTCGGCGAAGGCGGAGCCACCCGCGAAGGCGTTGCCATGCTCCGCCGCGCCGGCAACTACTACGTCGTCGGATACGGCGAGAACATAGACATCCCAACGATCGATGTCATCTCCACCGAGATCAACTTCATCGGCAACCTCGTCGGGTCTTACAACGACCTGCAGGAGCTGATGGCACTGGCAGCGGGCGGCCAGGTGTCGTTGCACACCACCAAGTACCCCCTCGCCGATTTCCAGCGGGCTCTCGACGATCTCGACGCGGGGCGTGTCCGGGGCCGAGCGATCCTCGTCCCCTGAGAACCGCACCACCTGCTCACCACCCCAACTCGAAAGGATCACGTCATGGCCAAGGAATTGCGGTTCAACACCGAAGCACGCGCCCTACTGGAGCAGGGCGTCAACGCGCTCGCCGACGCGGTTAAGGTGACGCTGGGCCCCAAGGGACGCAATGCGGTGCTCGAGAAGCTCACCGGCCCGCCCACCATCACCAACGACGGTGTCACCATCGCGAAGGAAATCCAGCTCAGCAACCCATTCGCCAACATGGGCGCGCAGTTGGTCAAAGAAGTAGCGATGAAGACGAACGGCGTCGTCGGAGACGGGACCACCACCGCCACAGTTCTGGCGCAGGCCATGGTGCGGGAGGGGCTGCGAGCAGTGGACGCCGGTGCCAACCCGATGCGGCTGCGACGCGGAATCGAGTGCGCCGTCTCCTCCGTCGTCGAATCGTTGCGCGCACAGGCAGTCGAGGTCGTCGGCAGCGATGACCTCGAGCGCATCGCGACGCTGGCGGCAAGTGACGACGAGACCATCGGTCTGTGCGTGGCCAAGGCCGTCGAGTACGTCGGCAAATCGGGCGTCGTCACCACAGAGGAGAGCGAAACTCTCGGGATGTCGGTCGATGTCGTCGACGGTATCGAGTTCGATCACGGATTCATCTCCGGCTACATGATCACCGACCCCGAACGCGCAGAGGCCGTACACGAGAATCCGGTCATCCTGTTGACCAACAAGAAGATCAACCAGGTTCAAGACATCATGCCCAGCATCGAAGCGGCCAAACGCGCGGACCGCCCGCTCGTCGTCATTGCCGAGGATGTCGATGGGCCAGCGCTGCAGCTTCTCGTCGGCGGCAACATGCACAACACGATGCTCTCCGTCGTCGTGCGCGCGCCCGGTTTCGGACATCGTCGAGTCGCGGAGCTCCAGGACCTCGCTGTCTCGGTCGGTGGCCAGGTCATCGCCAAGGACACCGGGCTGGAACTGTTCGAGGTCTCACTCGAACAGCTCGGATCGTGCGACCGAATCACCGTTACCGAACACTCGACGACAATCGTCGGAGGCCACGGCGACCCGAAACTACTCGACGCGCGCGTCGCCCAGCTCGAGGCGCAGTTCGAGAGGTCGAAGATCGATGGCGATCGCGACAGCCTCGAACAGCGCATCGCACGCCTGACCGGGCGCGTAGCAGTGGTAAGAGTCGGCGGGGCCACCAGCGTCGAACTCAAGGAACGGATGCTTCGCGTAGAGGACGCATTGGCCGCTTCGCGAGCAGCATTGGAATCGGGCATCGTCTCCGGAGGCGGAACCGCGTTGGCTCAGTCGCATCGCGCTCTGGCCGAAGTCGAGTTCACCGGTGATCAGGCCATTGGGGCCGAGGTGGTGCGCAAGGCGCTCACCGAACCGCTTCGGTGGATCGCAATCAACGCCGGCTACGAGGGTGACGACGTCGTCGAGGTGGTCACCGGACTGCCCCTCGGCCACGGATTCAACGCACTCACCGGCAAATACGGCGACATGTTCGACGACGGCGTCATCGACCCCTTCAAGGTCACACGCGCGGCATTGGAGAGCGCGGCCTCCATCGCAGCACTGCTCATCACCACCGAAACTGCGGTGGTCGAGGAGGTTTACGGCAATCCGGGAGCAATCGTGGCACCGGGATTCGGTGATCTCGCCGAAGGAATGGTGCGTCCATCGAACATATACTGACATCCGATATTCTCGGAAAGGGGAACGATGATATTCATCGTGGTGAAGTTCAAAGTTCTTGCCCAGCACTCAGACAGTTGGCTGAACCAGTTGACAGAGTTCACAACGGCAACACGCAGCGAACCAGGGAATTTGTGGTTCGAATGGAGCATCGCTGCGGATGATCCAAACGAGTTCGTACTCGTCGAAGCATTCGCAGACGCACAAGCAGGATCGGAACATGTTCAATCCGATCACTTTCGCAACGGCCTCGAAACAATGCGTCCATTGTTGGAAGAGACACCGAAAATAATCAACACAGTGATCGACCAGAAAGGCTGGTCGAAAATGGACGAGCTTGCTGTGTAGACCGAAAACGAGGACGCTCCGCTCCGGGGCGACTAAAATCTGACATCAGTGCGACGTCGGGGTTGCTCGGGCCATGGACGCCGGCCGGCAACAATCGGCTCGATCCCGGTAGGGCGGTGGTTATGGTCAATCACGCACGAGACCTGCGCAAAGCTCGCGACAAGTTCTTCACGGAGCAGGAATTCGACGAGTCCGTCAGGGATCAGATCTCCTTCTCCTGGGAACGATCACGCTCGTTGAACATCCCACCCGACAGCCTGCAGTTGCCGTTCGTACGCGAACCCGATATGGACAGTCCACTGGTCGTCGCGGCAGCGCCCGTGCTCCGGCAGCTGGCAGATGGCCTGGTAGACGAGCCTGTGTCGGTAATCCTCACCTCGGCCGACGGCGTCGTGTTGACCAGAGCGGCGGGGAGCCAGCAACTCCTCCGGGCCCTGGACAGTGTCACGCTCGCGCCGGGATTCAGCTACTCGGAGGAATACGCAGGTACCAACGGCATCGGAACCGCGTTGGAGACGCGGCAACCCACGTTGGTCTCGGGAGCCGAACACTACGTCGACAGCCTGGGCGGACTTGTCTGCGCCGGCGTCCCCATCGTTCACCCGCTTTCCGGCCAGGTCGTCGGAGTTCTCGACGTGACCGGATGGGTGGACGACGGGGCACCGCTGCTGGTGACCTTGGCACGTTCGGCGACGGCACAGATCGAGGGCAGGCTGCTCTCGCAATCGAGCCAGGAACAGACCGCACTGCTCAACACCTACATGAAGGCGTGTCGGCGGTCCCAGCAAGTCGGTGTTCTCGCACTCGGCGACGACATCGTCCTCTTGAACCGCCGGCTACGACTCACCCTCGACCCGCAAGACCAAGCCGCGCTGATCGAGCATGCAATCGACCTGAGCATGACCATCGACAGAAGCCAGCACGTGTTGACCCTTCCCGGCGGACACACCGTACGGCTCTCCCCCTTCCTCGACGGCGGCCTCGTGCTTCGACGCGGGGTCGCGGTCTATCACGCTTACCTGAGCGAGACCACGATCACCTCGGTGGCCGCCGACAGCATCAAAGGGCTGCCCGGCATCGTCGGCGACAGCGCATCGTGGCGACACAGTGCCCAGCAGATCGCTCACTGTGCCCGGCAGCAGGAGTGGGTCGCCGTCGCAGGCGAGAGCGGAAGCGGCAGATTCGCCGCACTCAAAGCGGCTGCTATTCAACATATTTCGACTCGAACACATTTCACATCCGCTGCCGAACTGATCGCCGAGGATGCAAGAATGAGAAGCCTCGAGTTCGAGATCGAGCAAGACGGATACAGCCTGATCATCCGAGACGTCGATCTACTCCCAGACTCCCACCAGAGGGCAATTGCAGGCATGATCCAGGGGCGTGAGCACGCGGGATGGATCGGGGTGACCATCGGAACAGGCGACCACAGCGCTGACAGTGATGCACTCGTACTCCCATTCTTCGGCCACACCGTCCACGTGCCCGCCCTGCGGCATCGAATCGAGGACCTGCACAAACTCATCCCCTACATCCTGCGGCAGGTCAGCCGGGGCCAAGACGTCTCGCTCTCCCCCGCGGCCATCCGTCAGCTCACCAAATACAGCTGGCCGGGCAACGTCGCTCAGCTGCGCGAGATTCTCCAACAGGTTGTGCAGAACCAACGATCCGGTGTGATCGAAGTCGACAAACTGCCACCGGTTTGTCGAGCGTTGAGCCGAAGGACCCTCACACCGATAGAAGCGATGAAACGCGATGCGATCATCCAAAGCCTCGAAGGCAACGGCGGCAACAAACAGGCCGCAGCGCACGCACTGGGGATGTCCCGCGCCACGATCTACCGGAAGATCCGTGAATTCGGCATCGACGTCTAGTGGCCGCGCTCGGCCGGTCGGCTACTGGATCGACTTCTGCTTCCCGCCGGTGACGAACCCGTCGGAACGAAACGGTTTGAGTCGTACGACCGGTTCGGCGTCGCGACCTTTCTGATCGTGGACGACGCGGTACTCCGCGCTCAGTTGTCGCAGGCTGGCTATGGAAAGTTCTCTGACGTGTTCGGCGGTATCCGAGTCGGGTTGCTGCTGCGAGCGTAGTTCGACTTCGAGTACCAGCGTCTGGCGTTGACTTTCGTCGACCTCGCACCGGGCGATGAAGCGTCCCGTCAGCCGAGTCGCCAACGAGATGTGCTCCACGGCCGGGCGGAAGTAGTCGGGGTAGATGTTGACGGCACTGTAGATCGCCGCGACATCAGTGCGGCCTTGAACCAACAGGTAGGACCCGTTGGGGTCGATTCCGTGTGCGAGAGCACTGTATCCGGCGTTTTCGAGCCGTTCACGTACCACTTCGCCGGCCATTGTCTCGCCCCGGTCGTTGACGCGGTAGCGCACCAGCGGGAGTACTCCCCCGACGGTGAAGAGGAGATATCCGTCGGCGTCGACTTCGATGTACGTGAACTCGGGTTGGTACTGCACGAATGCGGGTTGCTGCACGAGCTCTCCGGCGGTGTACTCGGCGCCGAACATGGTCTGGTTCAGCTTCGGATCGCGCGCGGACGCAGATCGGATGGCGATCGTGGCGGCAGTCTCGTAGCCGACGAATCCGACGTCGGTCGCCCCGTACACCACCCGGACACGGTCGCCGCCACTGTCACCGAGCATCTCGTGAACGAGCGAACGCCAGGCCTCGCTGACCGGTTCGCCGCCGACGATGATCACCACATCGTGTCGTTGCAGAAGGTCACCGTAGGTATCGAGCAGATCCCGAGCGATCGGCGGGTACGCGAAGATGACGATCTGCTCGTAGCTCTCGCCGGCCTCGGATACCACCTCGGCTATAGCTGTGGCATCCATGCCGGGCGTAGCGATGGACAATCGGTGCCCACGCCTGCGGAGTTCGAGCAGCATGGCGTACATGAACGTCCCCCCGACGTAGGGGCCGAGGGGGAACGTCACCAGCGCCAGGGCCGTCCGACGCTCGGTATCGGCACTCTCGCGTAGAACGTGTCCGAACATCGACGCACCGTGATCGGTGCTGCGCTGACCTCGCGGCCAGAATGTCGGGGTGCCGGACGAGCCGGCGCTGCAGGAGATGGTTTCGACATCCTCCGGTCGTCCGGGCTGAAGGTCGGCCAGAATATTGGTGCGGCGGTATGTGTCCTTGGAGGTGGTCGGCAGCTGCGTCAGGTCGTTCATCGTGCTGATGGTGTCCACCTCGATGCCGTGTTCTTCGAGAAAGCGGCGATATGCGGGCACAGAGAGGGCAATGGACCGGACGAGCTGAAGTGCGGCGTGGACGGGGTCGCGAGTGTCGGCCGTGGTCATGGATGGACCTTTCGATCATGTCCCGGTGCTGCCGCGTCGGACGGGCGGCCGGAACATCTGATGTGGACTTCAGAACTTCACCGCGCACACCGCCGTCTTCACCTGTTCATGAAGTTCGGAAATGTGCGCGAGTGCGTCGAAAGCCGCTCTGATCAGCTGGTTTCGGCTGTCAACGCCGAGAGTGCCGGGCGTCGTCCACGGCCTGTTCCGCGGCGGTGAAATTCCGGTGAAGCGCGGTGAGACCGAACGACTGGCCGATCGCCTCGCCGTGCCGGTCGATGTCCGCACACAGCTCTCGTGCGGGCGGGCGCCAGTTCGGGCCGGCTTTGAGTCGGTAGAACGTGGCTTGCGACTTACCGAAGAGCTGCCAGGCGAGATGCTTGTCGTTCGCGCTGTGTGCGTGACGCCTGATCGCGTGATAGGCATTGTCAGTGGCCCTTTCGAGGTCTCGCCGCCGATCTGCGAGATTCTCGATTGCTCGTGCGGCCTGGTGGCCGTTCACAGTGAGCTCTGGGGGTTCTCGAGGTTCTGGGTGTTCTGGCACCGACGCCGGCGGAAGGTGTGGTGTTGTTCCGACGGGCACGAGGATGTCCGGGAAGGTACCGATGCCGATGACGCGCGGGGTGATGTTCAGGTGGTGACCGAGTTCGCGCGCGCGGTCGGCGAACAAGGCTGAGTCCAGTAGCCCGTGAATCAATTGCGCAGAGGTTTGCGAAGGTGCGGTGCCGACGAGTCGAGCCAGTTGCTCGTAGTGCCGGTCCTGCGCGCGGCGCAGGATCGCCGTGACTGCCCCCTCGAGCTTGTTGGAGGCTTTGACGCGGAGGTTGCTGTCCAGTACGGCAAGCGCTTCGCACGTGGCATCGAGATGCTCGATCGCCTCATCGATGTGGCCGGTCTCTGCTTCGGTACGAAGGAACCGGCCCAGGTGCCGAAGGCCGGCAACGTCGCTCTTACGGGTGCCGTTCAAGCGCGGCGCGAACGTCAACACGTAGATGGTCGGCCACAGCTCCGTGAACGAACCAGTCTGGTGTGCAAGACTTTCCAGGAGCGCATCGCGAGCAGCCTCGGCGATGACCGGTTGAGAGCGCATCTCCGGACTCGGTGCGATTCGCGGCTCGGGAGTTGTTGCCGTGGTGACGAATTGCGAGAACAATGCGACGGCGTCGGCGATCGACTCCGACCGGCGTGCACAGATGCCGATCGTGGTGAGCAGGTTTGCTTTGCCTTGCGGGCTGGTGGACCGATCGAACCAGGACATCAGCTGGGCCAACGTCGGGGTGGCGATGTTCTGTTCCATGAGCAGGCGGAGCAGGTCGGCACCGTCTTGCTGGCCGTTGTCGTTGCTCGTGATCAACTCTTCGGTCCAGCGCTGCAGCAGTGGCGCGTGGGCTCGCAGGGTGGCGTGGTTGCCCTCGTGCCGCAGCAAGTCTTTGACCGTGCCGGTGCGACCGACATGGCGGGCGATCGCCAACGCCGCGGGGATCAGCTGGTCCGGCTGTTGGTGGGCGCGATCGCGTGCACCATCGAGAAAGATGTTCGCTGCCTGACGGTCGAGTTTGTTCCTCACGTCGACGACAGAAAGGGTGCGTGCTGCGGTAGCTGCGGCGCTCTCACCCCACACGATCGCTACTGGGGCGAGTGCGACCACATGATTGCCTGCGGTGAAGAATCGGTCGTCGTCGGCGTACGTGTGCAGCGAAGCCGACAAGATCCGGTGAACGACATCGACGGGAATGGACGGGTCCCTCAACGTCTGACGTGTCACTGCCGCCCACAAACCGGCGCCCGGTGCGAAGTTCTGATGTTCGGCGGGCAGGTGGCCGTCGAGCGAGGCGGACAGGAGCTCGATCAAAGATGTTCGGGCGGGCGAATCTGTGGTGAGGATTTCGGAGAGGCAACCGCGGGCGAGTTGTCTGGGCGCGGCGCCGCCGGACAGTGAGAACAACCTGGCGAGAGTTGCATCGATGACATCGTCGTGGTCGGGTGCTCGAAACTCGCGAAGAACAATGCCGACTGCGATGAGTCGGGCGCCGGTGATCGGATCTTGGTCTCCACCAGGCATTTCGAGGTTCGAGCACAGCTCGTCCACCCAGTCGAGCCAGCTGCGTTGCCAACCCACGGTGACACAACCCCGGCGACGAAGGTCAGCGGCAATGACGGCCGCTAGCGCGTTACGGATGACTTCGGCGTCACTGTCCCCGGATCGTGCCTGAACGGCTCCGACAACACCTTCGAGTGCGTCCAGAAACTCGTCGTCCCCCAACGAAATCCACAGGTCGGCGACCATGTACAGATAGCGTGCGATGGTCTGCTTACCCTGCCGAGTCCGCTCGTTCTTTGCCTGTTTCGCCGGCTCGGTCAGACCGTCGACTATCTCGAGGACCGCTTCGCGGACGAGATCCGGCGCTGTCGGGGCCAGGTTCTGGAGCAGGGTGTGGGGTTCGCTGTTCGAGCGTAGGTAGGCCTGCTGCGTACCGGCGAGTTCGGTGTACATCCCGGTGCGGCGAACAAGGGCGGCGGCCGCGTCCGGTGCGCGTCCGGCGAGGTATGCCGCAGTAGTGGCAATGGCGGTACGAAGCGATGGTCGCTGAAACCACAGCTCGTGCAAGCGGTCGGCGACCGAGGCGGAGTGACTGTGCACGCGCGGCAGTGTGCGCAGGAACCGGCGAAGCAGATCATCGGTGACGGGAGCGACCACGTCGGCCGAGAGTTCGAGAATCGAAGGGTGATGCGCCCAGGCGGTCATGGCGATCGAAATCAGGTGGGGATGCGCAGTCTCGATGAGAGCCCGGCAGCACCCGCGGACGGCGGGACGGGCCAGCGGGTCGGCCCCGAGGATGACGAGGGCCTGTTCGACGACGGCGCCGAGAAACAAATCGTCGGGCGTCGCAGTTATTCGCTCGATCAGTCGAGGCAGTTCGGCCTCGGCGCCGCGGGCGGCAAGGCCTTGGGCAGCGGCAAATTCGAAGAACGTTTGATGCAGAAACCGAACACGATCCTCGGTGGCGATCAGGACACCACGTCGCGACAGTGTTCGAACGTGGCCATGCAAAGCGGCCTCATCGATTCCCTGGCCACTGGACTTCGCGGCCTGGGCGGCACGCCGAACGAGGACCTCGACACGCGGCTCCGGAGTTCCCAGTGCCAGCATGGCGATCGCCAAGAAACCGGCGGTGCTCGCAAGGTTGCCCTGGCCGTCGGCGGGCACATTCGGTCCGGAGCGGTGATCGGTGATGACCCGCCGCGACCAGAACAGGTTGTAGAGGCCGGTGACGTCGAGTTCGAGGTGCGGGAATTGCGGTGTGGCCAGGGAAAACAGCAGCCGAAGCAGCAGTGGACTGGTGCACACGTCGTCCACCAGCATGCCGCGCGCACGGGCGGACTGGATCGCCGCGACCGGGTCTGCCGGCACCACAGAGCCTGCGGTGGAGAACTCGGCGATCAAGGACGCGATTGCGGCCGGTAGCTCCTTGTCTCGAGAATAGGAGCCGAGCGTGATTTTGTGCCCCAGGTTGGGCGGCAGACTCTGCCCCTCCTGCGGTCGGGTGGTCAGAACGACGGGTACCCCTGCTCTCGCCAGCTCATCGACCAGGTCGATGACCTCGTAGCGAGCGGAGGGGCTGTGCAGCAAAAGGTCTGCGGTATCGAGAAGCAGTATCGCCCCAGGTTGGGTGGCGATGGCCGAGACGATGTCCTCGCTCGAGGTGATGTAGGTGCCGTCATCGCCGCGTTGTAGCCAGGTGGCCGATACGAGTAGCGGAAATCGCTGGTGCTGCCGCAGTTCCCGGTGCAACGACCACAACAGCGTCGACTTGCCATGCCCGGCCTCACCTACGATGATCTGCGGCTCGGATCCCAGCGCCAGTATGCGATCCAGCAACGCCGTCTCGATATCGCGGCGCACGTACCAGTCCCCCACGTCGCGACCGTCGATGCGCTGGGTTCCGATGTCGTCGAGCAGACGCAAGGACAACCTGTTCAAGCGATGCCAGTGTCCAGGTGCTGGGGAGCTGATCGCAGTCATCGGCGCGTCGGGCAGGCGTATCGAGGCAGCCGAGGCTGCCTCATAGCGTCCGCGTCGCGACACCTGGCATCAGTACCCGAAGCACCCCGTCGACGACGTCCTTGGCTGTCTCGTTCGGCCGGGTCAGGCACCGGAAGAGGACGTTGTTGGTCAGCATGATGGCGACCTCGATTACCGGTGCGTCCTCGCCGAATACTCCGGCCTCTCGTCCGCTTTCGAGGATGGGGACGACTGCCGACGGTAGATACAGATTCTCCAACACGGTGGTGACTGTGCTCACCTGCTGTAACTGTTCGAAACTCAAAGCCAAAAGCATCCCTGAGCTCATCGCCCGATTGCCGATCACGAACTCCCCCACCGAGATCAGCGTGCGCTGCAATGCGATACCTGGATCCACGCCAAGCTTTTCGTCGGCTCGACGCAATCGCAACACCCGGTCGAACTCCGGCTTCAAGGCGGCGACGATGATGTCGATCTTGCTCGGAAACAGACGACGAAGGTCATCGACGCGGATACGTGCAGCCGCGGCTATATCGGCGAGAGTGACGAGAAAGTACCCGTGGTCTACGAACAACGTCTCGGTGGCAGCGATGATGTCTGCCTCCAGATCGGGCCGAAGCAGATTGAGGTCGTCGCCGGACTCGATCGGCTCGGGCGCGGGGGTGTTGCGATCGGAATGCAGCGGATCGATTGCCCACCGCAGGATGGACTCGGTCGCGGTTGCGACGTCCCGTGCCGCGATCGACCCGGGTGTGAGCATCTCGCGGAGCGCGAGACCGTCGAGGAGTGCACCGAGGACCGCGGACAAGCTTGCCACCGACAAAGGCTGGCGCACCGAGCCACCCCGGGACTGAATCGCCTCGCCGACCACGGTCCGAAAGTCGGCGTCGAATCGCTCGAATTCCGGGGCGACAGCCTTGCGCGCGCCGTCGTTGTCACCCGATAGCAGTATTGCGATCAGGCGGCGACGCATCAGCCCCGACACCAGATCGTCGAACAATGCCGAGGCCGGACCAGTCAATTCCCCCGGCTTGGCACAATTGTGATCAACGGCTTCGAGGCCGCTGTAGTTCACAGTGAGGTTGTCGAGCAGGTCCTCGACAAATGCTTCTTTCCCGCCGGTGCCACCTGCGCGGGAGCTGCCGGGGTAGGTGTTGTGGAAAGTTTGGTGCGACAGGCCGGCTTCGTCCACGACGGCCGAGATCGACAACGCTCGCGCAAGATCGGTCATGTCGATCTGACCCAACAATCTCGATCCGGCCTGCAGAAGTTGCTCTCGGGGGGTCGACCTGGAGTTCAACGACAACCGCCTCTGCGCGTCAACTACACCGGAATGGATGCAGAACTATACCAATCGAACCGGACGAATCGCCTAATTTAGTTTCAACTATAGCTCGATGTAGACGGAAAGACAGTATCGAGTCTGTAGTCGAAACCGTTTGTGTTGCAGCGAATTCACGGCCATGGTCAGATTGCGGACACTCCGACACTCCTCGTCGACGCGCTCGGACATGAAGGAGAACGCACAGTGCCGACCAGTCATCGCTCCCATGCCCAGGCCGGACTGACGGTGCCCGATAGGGCCCGGTCGCCGCTCGGCCCGAGACCTTCCCGCGGCGCACTACCGACTCGTGTGCCGAGAATTCAGGTCCCGGCAGCGTCGACTGGAACTCCTGCGCTGACCTACGCCAGGCCCGGACTGAGCGAGCGAGAGATCACCGTACTGAGAGCATGGTTGGACTGCGACTCCAAACTCGGTGTCGCCACCCGTCTCCACATCGCGCTGGGAACGGTCAACACCCACCTCACCCGCATACGCGACAAATACTCCAACGTCGGGCGACCGGCTCCGACCAAAGCAGCTCTCGTCGCGAGAGCTCTCCAGGACGGCATAGTCACCCTCGACGATCTCTGACGACGCACCTCCGCCAGCGCCGCTGTGCCTAGCAGACGTCCGCACGAACTTTGACGAATTCGTCGACGCGTTCGCTTGAGATGTGGGAATGTGGACGGGTATCAACGGTCCCTGTGCGGCAACCGCATGCGCGACCGACATCGAATTTTCGAGTGGGTCTTTTCGATGCCGGAACCGGTCGTCGCGTCTCCTAGTACAGCGAGCACGTCCGGAACACGAAAGCGTCTTCTCATGACCGATTCGTCAGTACGCGCTGAACAACTCGATCTCGTCGCCCGCTTGAAGTCGGCGTATCCAGAGCTGCCCGACGCCCCAACCCCCGATTTGCTGGACCACGCCCGATTCGCGGCATACATGAAACCGGTACACGACGTCGGCGGTGAGCCCGACGCTCCCATGAAGTACGAGAACAAAGAGTACGAACACTGGGAACACATGACCTATGTCATCTGTGAGGTACTCGCATGGCGCGGTGTGTGGCTGTCCGAGGAACGCAGGCGGATCGGCAACGTCGACGTCGGACGGGCCGTCTACCTCGGGTTGCCGTACTACGGGCGGTGGCTTCTCGCCGTCGCGCGCGTACTCCTCGAGAAGCAGTACCTCAGTTCCGCCGAACTGAGCGAGCGGTTGACAGAAGTCACGAAGCGATACGAGGGCGGACTGAACGGCGCTCTACCCGAGGCGCACCCGAAGTTCGAGGGCGACGGTTCGCAGGTGAAACGCAACACCCACCACGTTCACGCCGTCGGGAAGGGTGATCCGCAGGTATTCGCGGGACGCGCCGGCCCGCCGAAGTTCGGCGTCGGCAATGCGGTCGTCGTTCACGATTTTCCTGCGCTCTTCTACACCCGTACCCCGGAATACGTCCAAGGCGCGACGGGCGAGATCGCTGCGGTGGCCTACGAGAGCCCCGCCCCGGAAGACGAGACCTGGGATCGCACGGACGCGACCCCGGAGTGGTTCTACGTGGTCCGATTCAACCTTTCCCAGCTGTGGCACGGCTATACCGGCACTACTTCAGACACCCTACAAACCGAACTGCCGGAACGCTGGCTGCGCGCTTCTGCCTGAGCGTCCGCCCATCACTCGCCCGGGAGGCTCGATGTCCGACCACGACCACGACCACGACCACGCACGGACTGTCGCACCGATGGTCGACGAGGTCACCGATTTCGAAGTACTCGAGATCGCCCTCCGCGAACTGTGCATCGAGAAGGGCATCTTCACCGCCGAGGAGCACCCCCTGTTCACCGAGTTCGCCGAACAGATCGGCCCCACGCCAGCGGCGCGCCTGGTCGCAAGGGCGTGGCTCGATCCCTCGTTCGAGCAGCTCGCACTCTCCGACCCGATGTCGGCCAGCAAGGAAGTCGGCGTGGATTGGCTCGAACCGACCGGTTTCGGCACTCCCAGCGATTTCACGGCTTTCGAAATACTGAAGGGCACCGAGACGATCCACCACGTCATCGTCTGCGCACTCTGTTCGTGCTATCCGCGACCCATTCTCGGCAACTCGCCCGAGTGGTACCGCACACCCAATTATCGGCGACGCCTCGTCCGCTGGCCGCGTCAGGTCCTCGCCGAGTTCGGCCTGTACCTTCCCGCCGAAGTCGAAGTCAGAGTGCAGGATTCGAATCAGAAGCACCGGTTCATGGTCATGCCGGTCCGCCCGGAAGGTACCGAGGGGTGGAACGAGGACCAGCTGACCGAGATCATCACGCGTGATTGCCTCATCGGCGTCACGCTCCCCAAGCCGGGCGTGACCACCAACGTGATCACCGATACCCGTCCGGCAATCCACCCTGCGGCAAAGTGAGCACCCCCATGAGCAACTCGGCGCCCCCGCCCGATGTCAGCGTGTTGCGCGAGATCGTCCAACGCGACCATGTGTGGCCTCGGATGACCGCCAAGTACGGGGTGAGCAACCCTCTTCCTCCGTGGAAAACGAGCCTGGACGCCCTCTGCGATGTCCTCGACCGTTCGTCGTGCGACGCAAAGGTCCCCGACTTCAAGACTCGCCGTGACGAAGAGGACCTACTCACCGCGTCGACGTACTCGGACCTCCCCTACCCCGAGAATCAGTTGGTTGCCCTCGCACATTCCCTGTTGACACACGGCGTCATCGACGAACAGGAACTTCAACTGCGACTCGCCACAGTCCGGCAGCGACTCGAACGCTGACGCGTCGATCTCAGCCAGCGCCGCTGTACATCGGCGAAGCCGGAAGTTGGTGGAGCGCTGCCACCAACGGCGCCAACTCGGGCGTACGGCACGCCTCGTTCAGCGCCGTTTCCAACGTGGAATCATGCGTCGGTCGAGCGGCTTCCAACAGCTCCCGGCCGTCGTCGGTGAGCTCGGTGTAGATGCCCCGCCGATCATCCGCACAGATGATGCGGCGCAGTAGCTTCCGATCTTCCAGGCGGTTGACCAGCCGGGTGGTCGCACTCGAACTGAGGGCTGCGGCACGCGCGAGCTGAGCCATGCGCATGTGCCATCCGTCCTGTCGAGACAAGGCGTCGAGAACGGTGTATTCGACCACCGATAATTTGTGTTCGCGTTGCAGGGCACGTTCGAGTTCGTTGTCGAGGACGCCATGTAGTGCAGCGAGAGTCCGCCATCCCTGCGACCGAATCTCCACTGCATCATCTGCAATGCCCATGTTGACCTCCGTGTTGCGCGCATCGAACGCGACAATGCCTCGTTCACAGACTAGCAGCTTGCACGCTTAGAGCGCGTGTGCAACTATCTATCAAGCGTGTGCAACTAATGCAGGCGCGTACTACCGGCTTGGTAAACACTTGCACACATCTCCTGGAGGGACTGAGAATGCCCATCGGACTTCTCGCTTTGGCCGTCGGCGGCTTCGGCATCGGACTCACGGAATTCGTAATCATGGGCCTGTTGCCCGAGGTCGCGGCCGAGTTCGACGTCACCGAATCGGTGGCCGGCTACCTGATCTCGGGCTATGCGCTGTCCGTCGCGGTCGGCGCAATCGCACTGACCGCGGCCGTCACCCGATTCGATCGCAAACGCGTGCTCATGGCACTGATGATTCTGTTCATCGGTGGAAACATGCTGTCGGCGCTCGCCCCCACGTATGAGGCGATGCTCGCGGGAAGGATCCTGGCGGCCCTGTGCCACGGCGCGTTCTTCGGCATCGGCGCAGTCGTCGCGTCGAACATGGTCGCCCCCGCCAAACGCGCCGGCGCCATTGCCATGATGTTCGCCGGTCTGACCTCGGCGAACGTGCTCGGCGTACCGTTCGGGACCTTTCTGGGACAGCAGTTCGGATGGAGATCGACGTTCTGGGCCATCACCGTCATCGGTGTCATCGCGTTGATCGGTATCGCCGCCCTCGTGCCGGACACCAAGGCCAGAGAAGGCGACGCCCCGGCGACCAGTCTCCGTATCGAGATGACCGCATTCCGCTCGACTCAGGTCTGGCTATCCATGGCGATCACAATCCTCGGCTACGGCGGCATGTTCGGCGCATTCACCTACATCGCCTACACACTGACCAACGTCTCAGGCTTCGCCTCCACTACAGTTCCGTGGTTGCTTGTGTTGTTCGGTGCTGGTCTGTTCGCCGGGAACTACGTCGGCGGCAAACTCGCCGACCGGGCTCTGACCACCTCGCTCACCGCGATCCTGGCGATGCTGACCGTGGTTCTGATCGTCTTCGCCGCGACCGCAAGCAGTCAGATCATGACCATTCTCTCGCTGGTTCTCATGGGTGCGTTCGGATTTGCGACGGTACCGGCTCTGCAAACCCGCATCATGAACTACGCCTCCTCCGCGCCGACGCTGGCCTCGGGCGCCAACATCGCAGCATTCAATGTCGGAAACGCGTTGGGCGCGTGGATCGGCGGGATCACCATCGCCGCTGGACTCGGCTACACCTCCCCCATCTGGGCGGGAGCGGCCATCACCGCCGCCGGCCTCGCAGTTCTGTTGTTCGCGACCTCGCTACACAACCGACAGCAGAACGCCGGCGCAGCTGCGGCACAACCTGTTCCGTCCCGTTGATCAACCCACCCAGCCGTAGCACCCACGACCAACGACCCGCGTCGGGCCGAACCCGGCGGACTTGAACTAGCGGACATCGCACCGATGTTCCTACCCGGTCGATAGGAACGAGTCAGCACTGATGCGCGTTCGTCAGGCGCGATCGTGCCAACCGACGGCGGTGAAGGGAGCGTTCGTCGTGATCCGACCCACGATCCCGGCGTGGGCGAAGTCCTTGGCGGTCGATACTGCATCGAGCACGGACGCACCCTTGGCGAGTTCTGCCGTGATCGCGGCGGCGAACACACAGCCTGCACCGGAAACCCGTTCGTGACCAATCTTCGGTGCGCGCAGAACGGTCACGTCCTGTCCGTCGAAGACGACGTCGATTGCTTCGTCTCCGGCCAGACCCACGCCGCCCTTGACGACGACGTACTTCGGCCCGAGGTCGGCAATCCGACGCGCCGCCTCGCCCAGATTGTCGACGGTGTCCAGGGTGTCCATGCCCGAGAGGGTCTGAGCTTCGAACAGGTTCGGCGTGACGACGGTGGCCAACGGCAGTATCTCCGTCCGCAGCGCATTGTCCGTGTCGAGGGCAGCGCCCGGCTCCTGCCCTTTGCAGATCAGCACGGGATCGACGACGACATGACGCCACGGCTGCAGCGCAAGGGAACTCGCGACGGTCGAGACGGTGTCGGGAGTCCCCAGCATGCCGATCTTGACGACGCCGAGACTGTGCGCCGATGTCGCGGCTTCGATTTGATCGGCGATGACTCGGCTTGCCACGGGAACGAAGCGATGGCCCCAATTCGACTTCGGGTCGAACGAGACGATGCACGTTATGGTCCCGACGCCGTACACACCGAGTCGCTCGAACGTCTTGAGGTCGGCTTGCAGGCCGGCTCCTCCGGTGGCCTCCGAGCCCGCTATGACGTACGCGATTGTCGACATTGGTTCTCCTCCGTGCAGTGAATTTCGAGCCACGTTTCGCTCAGCGCGCGGTGCAGGCACGCGAGGATCCAGTATGGCAACCGACTACCCGGTCGCCCTCAGAAGGTCGACTTCGACCGTCGGTGCCACCGTCCCCGCCCGGCCGTTTCGTCGAATCCGCCACCGTCTTCACCCGCTCGTTCTATTGTGATGCCACTGGCATCGAAATACTCGAGGGGTTTACACGTGGCCGAACGGAATGCACCCGCGGCGCTGTCACGCCGCCGCTTCTTCGGTGCGGCAGCAGTCGCTGCTGTTGCTGTCACCGGGTTCTCCGAATGGGTTCCGGCGGCGGCGGTGCCCGCAGGCGATGCCACCCTGCCGGTTCCACCCGAATTCCCATCCGGCATCGACCTCTATCAACAGAGCTACGAGAACTGGTCCAAGGAAATCAGTTTCGACAGCGTCTGGACCTGCGCACCGCGCGACGAACGCGAGGTGGTGAACCTGGCCAACTGGGCTGCGGAGCAGGGCTACACTTTGCGAGCTCGCGGCTCGATGCACGGGTGGAGTCCGCTGACCGTCGTTCCCGGATACTCCGTCGACGCAGTCGTCCTTCTCGATACCACCAGACACTTGACCGGCGTGAGCGTCGACCCGACGGGAACCCCGGCCACGGTGACCGCGCAGGGCGGCGCCAGTCTGCTTGCCATCCTGACTGCTCTCGAAGCCGAGGGGTTGGGCTGGGCGAGCATCCCCGCCATCGGAGACATCACCATCGGCGGCGCACTTGCCATCGACGCACACGGCGCGACCGCCCCAGCCGAGGGCCGAACCGCCGAACCCGGCCTCAGCTTCGGATCCGTCAGCAATCTCGTCACCGCCCTCACCGCAGTCGTGTGGGACGAGTCCGCGGGTGAGTACTCCACCCGTACCTTCGCTCGATCCGATCCCGGCATCCTGCCACTGCTCACCCACCTCGGACGAACGTTCATCACCTCCGTCACCCTCCAGGCAGGAGCCGACCGGCGTGTGCGGTGCCAGAGCATCCTCGACATCGGCTGGCGGGAATTGTTCGCCCCCGCTGGGGCACCGGGCCGAACCTTCGAACGGTTCCTTGCCGCGTCGGGAAGCGTCGAGGCAATCTGGTTTCCGTTCACCGACGCACCATGGCTCAAGGTGTGGACCGACGAACCGGAGCGCCCGATCGAATCGCGGGAAGTGACCGGGCCCTACAACTACGCTTTCTCCGACACACTTCCCGAACTGATCACCGACGGGCTCGGTTCCACCGCGCCGCATATCGGTGCCGCTACGCCGGCCTTTTCGGCTTCTCAGCTCGGCGCAGTCACCGCAGGTCTGGCGCTCACCGGTACCGCAGACATCTGGGGCACATCGAAGAACACGCGTTTCTACCTTCGGGCGACGACGCTCCGCGTTACCGCGGGCGGTGGGGTCCTACTCACCGCCCGCAAGAACGTCGCCACCATCATCCACGACATGACGACCTGGCTCGAGGAACGACTCGGTTACTACAGTTCGCTGGGCGAGTATCCCGTCAACGGGCCGTTCGAGGTACGGCTATGCGGATTGGACTACGACGTCGACGTCGACAGCGCCGGCTCACCATCGATTTCGGCGCTGTCGCCGATTGCCGAGCACCCGGAATGGGACACGGCGATCTGGATGAACGTCGTCTCCATCCCGGGCACTCCCGGCATGCATGCATTCTTCCGTGAGATGGAACAGTGGATGCACCAACATTATTCGGGATCACTCGGGATGATGCGACCGGAATACTCCAAGGGCTGGGCCTTCACAGACGACCGGTCGCATGCCGACCTCCCTTTCCTGACCGAAACCCTGCCCTCCCGCTACCGCGAGTGGGACTCCGCGGCCGCGGCATTCGATACCTACGACCCACACCGAGTCTTCCGAAACCCATTCCTGGACAGGATAATGCCCTGAAATTCCTCGAACCGACGCCGCGCATTCCGAGGGCGCTGCCATCTCCGCCCAGATCGGCCAGGCGGGACCCGTCGCGAGTACCAAGTCCAACCGCGCCTCGACGACCGGACTCGTGTTAAGCCTGGATGCACCGATGAGGTAGCCGCTCAACGTGCGCGTTAGACGCGAAATGCCCTGCTGTGGTGAAAGAATGGGACTTCCTACAGAACCGATTCTGACCACAAGAAGGGCATCTCGCAGATGCAACTATCTCACACCCGACCTGTCACTGCCGCAAGGTTCGACGACCCCAATCTCGTGTCCGCAGCCGGGCTGGTCCCGGTGCTGGCGTTGGCGCAGCGATCAGGGTTGCTGTCGTTGGCCGACGAGCATCTGAGTGTGCCGACCGACAAAGGCGCCAACGCGGGCCGCAAGGTCGGATCGCTGGTCGCGGGGATGGTCGCTGGCGCGGACAGCATCGCCGACATGGCGATCCTTCGGCACGGCGCACTGGGAACGCTCTTCGACCGACCGTACGCGCCCTCGACCTTGGGGTCGTTTCTGCGCCAGTTCCGGTTCGGGCATGTCCGCCAACTCGACGCAGTCGCGTCCCGACTGCTCTCAGGGCTCGCCGAGCAGACCCCGGTCCTGGCCGGGATCGACACCGGCCCGGTGATGATCGACATCGACGACTCGATCATCGAAGTCCACGGACACAGCAAACAAGGATCCGGCTACGGCTACTCCGGAGTCCGCGGATTGAACTCGCTGATCACCACCGTCACCACGACCACTGCAGCACCGGTGATCACCGGGCAACGCCTCCGGAAAGGCTCATGTGGATCCGCGCGCGGTGCAGCCCGGATGATCGCCGACACCTTGTGCACGGTACATCGAGTCCGCACGGCAGTCATCAATTCTGCTGCTCCACAGCAGATGTCGGCCCCATTGGTGCGTGCCGATTCGGCGTACTTCGGGCACCCCGCCATCTCGGCAGCGATCCGTGGCGGCGCGGACGTCTCGATCACCACCGGACTGAACTCGGTGATCCGCACCGCGATCAGTGCAATCCCGGCCGACGCGTGGACCCCGATCCGCTACACCAACGCGATCTTCGACGACGCCACCGAGTCGTGGATCTCGACGGCGGAAGTTGCCGAAATACCGTTCACCGCGTTCACGGCACAGAAGAAAGCCCACCACATCCCCGGCCGGTTGATCGTGCGCCGCATCCCGGACCTACGACCGAAGAAAGACCAAGGACAACAGCAACTGTTCGACGTGTGGCGCTTCCACGCATTCTTCACCACCACCGACCCACACGATCTCGACACCGTCACCGCCGACCAGGTCCACCGCCGGCACGCAATTATCGAACAAGTCCACGCAGACCTCAAGAACTCCGCCCTCGCCCACATGCCGTCGGCACATTTCTGCGCCAACGCAGCCTGGCTGGTCTGCGCGGTGATGGCGTTCAACCTCACCCGCGCCGCCGCCACCATCACCGGTGACTCGGCGCTGGCGAAAGCGACGACCGGCACGATCCGGCAAACCCTGATTTCGGTGCCGACCCGTATCGCCTACTCGGCCCGGAAAATCACCCTCCACCTACCCACAGGCTGGCCGTGGGAGAAACAGTGGATGACACTGTTCGAGAACACGTTCCCTCGAAATCTACCGATCGCAGCCTAACGACCAGCACCCTTACCCACACACGAGACGAAAACGCCAGTGGAACAACCCGATAGTCGAGATCGGCCGAACAATCACGCCTCGTATCCAGGTCGATACCGCGCAACATCATTCAGAACAAACGAGTCAGCTCATCGGTGCATTCAGGCTAAGCAAAATACCGTTCAGTTAGTGCTGAATGATAGTGCATTGGGGTGACGTTGTGGGTTGTGGATGGTGTTGGTGCCGGGAGCGTTTGGCTGCCCATTTGATGACTTTTCGTTTGACGACCCGCGGGTTCGCTCGTAGGCGACGTGCGGGATTGAATCGGTGTTGCAGTTTTTCGATGGCGTGGTTCCACATCCGGGTGACCGCTTTATGGTTGTGAGGGGGAAAAAGAGCTGTGCGAGAGCGATCTTCGCGTGATTCGTAGCGCCGCGACGAATGAGACCCGGTCGGGGTCGCGGCCACCTGCTCGCGCGGCGTCGACCATCAATGTTCGGATGGCGTAGTGGCAGCACAGGTGGCCCCAGATTTCTTGGAGTACCAGTGGTGGGGATTTCGATCGCAGGACCGCTCGGGGTCCACGCTGATGGGTTTTCAGTTCGTCGAAGGTGTTCTCGATTTCCCAGCGTTGGGCGTAGGCCAGTGCCAGGTCTTTCGCGGGTGCGTCGGCGGGGTCGAGGATCGTGGTCAACAACCGATACTGCTCGGGGTTCTCGCGTCCGTCGTCGAGTGCGTAGTCGATTACCCGCACTGTCAGCGGTGTTCGATGCTGACGCCGGGTGCCCGAGGTCGGGATTATCGTCGCCAGCCAGGAGCCGTCGTCGAGGGTCTCGACATGCTTCGGCGACAGCGTGGATTTGACCCGCCACAACAGGTCGGCGCCGCTCGCTGCCGCCCGGGTCCACATCTGAAACCCGTAGAAACCACGGTCGGCGAGCAGCAGCATTCCCGGTTCGAGACGGTCGAGGAGATCATTCGACAACTCCCGCTCCGAGGTCGAACACGGGCCGATTGCGGCATCGACGAGTGCATGGGTGCCGCATTCGGCCACTGCCACCAGTCGTGCCTGCGGATACGCGGACTGCTCGCCTCGGCTCGATGCCGGTCTACCGAAATGCTCGGTGTTGGCGGGCGTGTCGGCCAGATCCAGGCAGGTACCGTCGATGGCCACCAACCGGCGCCCGGCGAGCCAGGCGCCGGGTGTGGCTGCGACCGCGACAGGCTGCGCAACGCGACGGAACAATGCTTCCAACGGCTCCGCTCCCAGGCGTGAACGTGCCTGAAAGATAGCCGATTTCGTCGGAGCAGTCCATGACTGAGACCACCCCGAGGACCAGGACAAACCGTCGGTAAGCTGCTCGAACACATCCTCATACGACCCGTCGGCATTCAACGCCATTCCGATCGCGAAATAGGCCGTCACCCGCGCGGTCAACGTCCTACTCCGCTGCTCGGTCCGGCCGCACTCCGCGATCACCGCATCAACAACATCCGGCGCAAACACCCTGGTCAACAACCCCACCGACACCACATCCGACAACCGACGATCCGACACCGGCTTCACCCATCCACTACGAGGCACACCTCATACTACCTCGTCGAAACACTAACTGAACGGTATTGAGGTTAAGCGCGCGGTGGCCTCGGCCGTCGGCTCCAAGGTTGCGCGGCGCGCATATCATCGATCCCCGCACCGGACGAGGAGTCGAGCATCCGGGATCCGCCACTGTCGCCGGCCCTGACCTCCTGTGGGCCGACGTGTGGGCCACGGCGACGTTCATCGATCCCACTGCGCTCGACGACCGCGCAGAGTGGGCCGCCTACCGGTTGTACGCAATATGAAAACTGCCACGCCCGCTCGCGCAGACTGCCGGTAAGCCGCTCACGGGAGATAGGTCATCCAGGACTATGTCGCGGGTTCGAAGACCTCGCGCAGCGGGCGCCGCGGCGTCATCGCAGGCTCAGGTTCCGCTTGTGGGGTCAGACCGACCCGAATCAACAGCTGAGGATAAGACGCCCGGCCAATCAGGGCGGCGATGACCTCGCGGCCGGCCGGAGATTCGGTGATGTTGGTCAGAGTGCAGGTGGCCATGCCGGCCATGGTGCACTCCAACAGCACGGTCGAGAGCACTTCGCCGCAGCGCACCGCATCGCCGCCGGTGTTGTCATCGGTGGAAAGCACCAGAATCGTGGAGCGGTCCGCTGTGATGCTCGGGCGCCGCTGACTGTCGTCACCGACTGGAAAGGCGCGCGCCACATCGACGTGCTGGCGCTCGGTGGCGGATGCCAGCGAGCTGTAGGGGATGCCTTCGGCTTCCTCGGAAGATGCAGTCCACCAATCCAGTTCGGCGTGGTAGGACGAGTCGTACTGCCGCAGAGACTCACTGAGCCGGGAGGCATCGGCCAGCTTGTGACGGTCATCGTCTGATACGACGTCCAGGTGGGCGTCACGATCGGAGAATGTACTACGCACCATGGGCTCGAACAGCTTCCAGTCCGTCGGTGCGGCGAACGGGAGCCGGTCGGTTCTGCGCCGCTCGATTGCGGCGGCGCGAGCACGGTGACCATCGGTTACGAAGCTCGAGGGAGTGAAACTGATTGCAGCTACATGGTTCAGGTTGTTGGGGTTGGGGAACCGGTCGACATTGATTGTCCACCCTGCTGCCTGCATCGCGACACGGAAATGGTCGAGCAGGGCGCCACAACTGATCAGCGCCTCCCGGCCCGAATAGTCCGTTGCGCGAGCCCATCGACTCGGATCGACGAACAGGTTGAGCCCGCCGCTATCAGCGACCCACCGCCAGGGCTGGCTGTTGTGCACAGACGGGGCGCGACACGCCAACTGCACCGCTGCCGTCACGACATCTGCCTCGGGCATATCCGGCCTCCGATTCGTCACTGCTATCGTTTCCCGCCTCGTCACCAACAGACCCTCTAGCTGGGTGTTCCGTCATCCGGCGCGTACCCGGCCTTTCGGAGCATCCGGCGCAGGTCAACGGTTTGCTGCACGTCGATGTCTTTGCCGCGCGGAGCCTCGAAAACTTCTGTGTCGGGTCCAAGGGCGACGGTGAACTTGCCGTTGTGCTCCTCGGTTACGGTGCCGAGGGCCTGGAGGAGCGACAGGACCTGACGCCACTCGATGTTGCCACCGGTCGGGTGCTGGAAAACCCTCTCGATGGTCTGGCGATGGTGACTGCTTACGTGCGCGGGCACTGGTCGGTCCTCTCGTTGACGGTTACCGGATTCTTCATGTCATGCCGACGCTGGGTCGAGGATGCGGTCGGCGAGGAGTTCGACGCAGTCGCTGAGTCGCGGCCACAGCAGCGCGTACCCCAGGGCGGCCGGCTGCGGCGTCCGATGCGGGGCTGCGGTGGTCATTGCGGTTCCCGGAGGGTGCGGTGGTCACTGACGTGTTCAGCCGAGTGCGAGGGCTCTATGACAGGCTGCGGCGCAGCCACTCTCATACCGGACTGGTTGTGCTTTCCAACGTTGTCGACGCTACACCCCACTGGACTGCCGCGCGCGGCTCTGCGACATCCGGTGAATGCCGGTACGACGGGCAACGGGATTCGAACCCGCCGATAGCCCCGATTTCGTCCGCACCGCTCCCCGATCCGGCAGGATGGATACACAGTCTCGAAATGTCCACAACCGGACGGTGCGGGTAAATGAATCGTATTCTGTACGTGCTGATCATCGTCACCTTGTGCACGCTCGCGGTCGTCGGGTTCCTCGTGGCGTTGAGTTCCTTCCGGGAAACGACACCACGTCCGCTCGCCGACGAGACGTTCATGATCCACGGCCAGCCGACGACCTGCAGCATGCTCTTCGGGCAGGCGTGCGACTACAGTCTCCAGTCCGAGTACAACCGGTGGGGCAACGGACTCGAATCCTTTATCGAGTCGAGCCCGCTGGGCCCCTACGCCACCGAAATCGGGTTCGCGGCCTCGGCCAAGCTCAGCCTGCAAGCATGCGGGCTCGCCCGCACTGCCGGCAAAACAGCCCTGGAATTCGAGACCCTCGCCCGGCGCGAGCACCCCGAGGCAACCAGTCCGCAACTGTTCCCGTTCTGGAACCGGACGCGACAAGGGCTGTGCCCCCAGCCATGAGTCCTCAGGGTCGCCGGGACGGGCAGCTGTGACCCGCGTCCGATCCAGGCCGATGGCTTACCTCCCTGCTACCTTGCGGAGCGCCGCCTGGGCAGCGTTGAACCCGCCCATTCCGTGTACCCCTCCCCCTGGAGGGGTTGCTGCCGAACAGATGTAGACCCTGTCGATGCCGGTCCAGTACGGGTTGATGCTCACACGCGGGCGCAGTGCGACCTGGCCGGGATCGTTCGAGCCGGTGACGATGTCGCCGCCCACGTAGTTGGGGTTGTACGTGGGCATCTGCGTGGTCGATCGGACAGCGCGCGCGACGATGCGTTTACGGATCCCTGGGGCGAAGCGTTCGATCTGATCGATGATCACCTCGCTGGCGTCACCGGTGTAGCCGTTGGGGACGTGGGCGTAGGTCCAGATCGGATGGATATTGCCCTGCGAGCGGGTGGGGTCGGCCACGTACTGCTGGCCGAGCAGGACGAACGGCCGTCGCGGCATGATTCCTCGATGGACGTCGCGTTCGGTGGCGGCGACCTCCTCGTAGGTGCCACCGAGATGAACGGTTCCGGCGCGCCGCGCACTCTCGTTCGTCCAGGGAATACCGTCCTCGACGGCGAGGTCGAGCTTGAAAGCGCCGGGTCCGTAGCGCCATCGACGATAGGGCCGTGCCACCCGTTTGGGGAGGGCATCGCCGGCGATGTCGGCGATCGCGGTCGGCGAGAGATCCAGCATGACGATGTCGCTCGGCGGAATCTGCTGCAGCCGAGTCACTCTGATGCCGGTTTCGACCTTTCCGCCGTATTCGGTGAGCACCGACACGAGGGCATCGCTGATAGCGCGAGAGCCACCTTCGGCCACCGGCCAGCCGTACTTGTGGCCGGCGGCGATCATCATCACTCCGACGGCGGAGGTGGTCGGCCGGGTCAGTGGGTAGAGCGCGTGGGCGGCGACACCCGAGAACAATGCGCGTGCCTCGGGCGTACGGAAGCGCCTGGCGGTGAGCGATGCCGGTGCCAATGCGTTGAGTCCGAACTTGGTCAACGCGATCGGGTGTCGCGGCATGTGCAGCAGCGGCTGGAACAAGTCGGTTGCCAGGTCGTCGAAACGGTCCGACAGCGGCCCGAAGAACCGCTGCCAGGCATCACCGTCGGCGCCGAGCCCGGCCGCCGTGTCGGTGATGGACCGATGCAGCACCCCGGCGCTGCCGTTGTCGAGGGGTTGAACCGCGTCGATCTCCGGATACTTCCACGTCAGTCCGTGGGCCTCGAGATCGAGACTCGCGAAGAACGGTGACCCTGCGCCCATCGGGTGCACCGCCGAGCAGTCGTCGTGCAGCACACCCGGCAAGGTCAGCTCGGAGGTTCGGGTGCCACCGCCGACCTTGTCGGCCATCTCGAGGACCGTCACCTCGACGCCGGACATCGCCAGCGTTACCGCGGCAGCGAGACCGTTGGGTCCCGATCCGACGACTGTCGCGGTGGTCACCGTTGCCCGGCCACGTCGGTAGTCGAAGTGACGGTCACGGGGATCGACTCCGTCTCGTTCAGCCACGACTGGCGGGTGATCATGTCGGAGACGGCTACTGTCCCCTCCTCGATGAGACCGGTTGCCGCGTCGACGATTCGGTAGCTCTGGGTTCCTCGGTGCATCGGCTGCCCTTCGATCATGACCACACGGATGTCGCCGTCGGCAAAATGGCATTTGCGCTGCAGCGCTTCCAACAACTGTTGATTGTGCAGGTGCCCTTCACCGAAGTTCCAACCGAGTATCGCACCGGCGAGGAACTCTCCTTCCCGGATGACGTATTCCTCGCGGTTGCCCACTGCCCGCGAGATCAGACCCATGTGCGCTCGTCCGTGGCTGTGCATCGACCGCCAGGCGGTGAACTTCTGCATCATGAATTCGCTGGTGTCCTCGTCGTACAGCTTCAACAGCTGAAACTTCGTCATCGGAGCGGACTTGACGATCTCCGCTTGCAGCCGCTCTTCGACGCCGGGTCGCATGATCCACGTGTTGGTGGCCCAGTTTCCTGCGTAGTAACGCATACCCATGAGGAACGAGATCCACTGCGGCTTGGTTCCTCCGACAACGATGCCCGCGATCAACGCGACGACGATCAGATACGGCCAGATGCTCGTGGCGTTCCACAGTGAGTATTCGCTGCCGGAGTAGTTGCCGAACAGGAACCATGCGGCACCGATGACGAAGAGGTTCCACTCCAGGGGTACCCCGGCGGGGAAGGTCGACAGGATGAACAGGTGAAAGATGGTCAGGCCGATCAGGACCACGGTTGTCAGCGTCGAGTTCATCGAGAAGATCAGGATGGCCGGCAGGACGTACTCGATGGCAGTTCCTTGATGGGCGGCGAATTTCGCAAAGGTGGACGGCCGCATGTCTTCGGGGTAGTTGCGGTAGAGCTTGCGCTTGAGCCAGGTGCTCGGCAGCAGCGGACTGTTGGAGATCATCACCGCCACCACGAAGGGAAAGTGATGGTTGAGCTTGGATGTCGCAGCGCCCCACCAGATGGCCAGCATGACCAACTTCAGCGCGATGATCATGTCGACGAAGGGGAACAGGAAGGCGATGATCATGACGAAGTACTGATCCGAGCGGGCGGCCAGGAAGATGGTCTTGTCACGCAGGCCGACGAGCACCAGCAGCGCGATCACGGCAATCGGAACTGCCGGTGCGAGCATGCCTGCGGCGCCGGTGCCGCCCGGCACACCGTCGGAGATCAGTCCCCAGATCAGGACTCCGAGCAAACCGGCGTACGCGATGACGTCGCCGACTGTGCGGGTGTCACCGGCGGTGAGCGGAATCCGGTTCGGCCACGGTGCGAGCCGCATCGTTCCCGGGCGCAGCCAGTAGGTGAACCCGCCGACGGGCGGGAAGAAGCGCATTGTCAACGGCCCTGAGCCACAACCGAATCCCATGACCTCGAACAGGACGGTGAACAGGACGAACTTCTGGAAGACAATCGGCTGGGTCCACCACGATCCGATTTCCGAGAGCGAACCCAGGCCCGGTGTCGACGAGGAGATGATCCACAGTGGGATCGTGACGTACGCGATCATCTTGATCACGTAGAACAGATAGGCACCGACGGGCGTGCCGAAACCGTGTTCACCCCAGTGCTGTACTTGGATTTTCAGGCGATCGAGCTGAGGGAGGCGACGCCACTGTCCGAGGTCGATATCGGGCAGGGTCGGTGACAACAGACCCATCGTGATTCCTTTCGGAGAAGGTGAATTGGGGTTACGTGGAGACTGCGGGTGCGACCAAACGTCGACGCAGCGAGGGCTTGTCGATCTTCCCGACGGGATTCTTGGGCACCTCGTCGACGAAAATGGTGTCGACGGGCCACTTGTACTTCGACAGAGAGCGTTGGACGTGCGATTCGATGTCGGTCTCGGTGAGGGTGGCGTCCGCGGTGAGCGAGACGAACAGCACCGGTTCCTCACCCCTGACCTCGTGCGGCTGACCGACCACGGCTGCTTCGTAGACACCCGGCAGTTGGTAGACGACGTTCTCGATTTCTTTGGGATAGATGTTCTCGCCGCCGCGGATGATCATGTCCTTGGCACGGTCTACCAAGACGAGATAGCCGTCGTCATCGAGACGTCCGATGTCGCCGGTCCGTAGCCAGCCGTCACGGATGGTCTTGGCTGTCTCCTCGGGTCGTCCGAGATAGCCCCGCATCACGTTGGCTCCCTTGACGAGAACCTCTCCGGGGCGACCGTCGTCGATGGTGTCCCCGTTCTCGTCGACGATTCGAATGCGCTGTCCGAGCATCGGAAGTCCGACTGTTCCCGGCTTGCGTAGGCCGCCGAGGGGATTGACCGTCGATGCGCAGGTGCCCTCGGACAGGCCGTAGCCTTCGACGACAGGTACACCGAACCGGGCCTCGAAGGCCGCGAGCAGTGCCGGGCTCGCCGGGGCTGCTCCGCACACGGCGAATCGCAGGGAGCTGGTGTCGGGTATCACCGCGTCGGGGAGGTTGGCCAGCATCGCGTAGATGGTCGGCACACCCGAAAAGAAGGTCGGCCGTGCGGATTCGACACGACCGAAGAACGTCGACGGGTCGAACCGGCCCGCTATGGTTGCGCGCCCGCCGGCTGCGAGGGGTGAAAGAATACTCACAACGATGCCGTTGACGTGGAACAGCGGCAGGATCAGCAGACTGTGCACCTCGGGATCGAGGGAAAATGCATCGATGCACATCGTCGTCATCGCTGTCAGGTTGACGTGATCGAGCATGACCCCCTTGGGCTTTCCCGTCGTACCGCTGGTGTAGATCAGCAGGGCGAGGTCTTCCGCGGCGGTTGCCGACTGGGGACCTGCTGCGGCGAGTTCGGTCAGGTCGGTCAACCGAGCGACCTCGAGTGGAGTCTTCAGCACTAATTCCGGGGCCGTGATCACCAACGCTGCTGAACAATCGTGGATCTGGTACCCGATCTCCTGCGCGGTCAACGACGGGTTGACCGGTGTCGCAGCTGCCCCCAGACGCCACGCGGCGAACAGAGCGATGATGAACTCGACCTGGTTCGGCAGCATGATCGCCACGACATCCCCATGAGAGATGCCGCGGCCGGAGAGAAGCGCCGCCGCCGAGCGCACGGCGTCACGCAATTCTCGATTCGTCAGTGATATTCGATCGTCGGCGATGGCGGGCGCGTTTGGAGCGGTCGATGCGCGGAGATCGAGAAGGTCGGGCAGGTGCATGGAGATCCTTCACTGGAGGAAGCGGTCGCCACAACGCTATGGACGCGATGTGACGCAGGCCATATCTCCCGACAATGAAGTTTCGGACCGCGTTTGTCTCGCGGAGACAAGCCTCGGGTCCAGAGAAAGGGGCAACCGCAGGGTCTCGGACGGCCTATTGTCGATATCGTGCGACCGCCACCATCCAATGTCACCACCGCGTCGGCAGTCGAAGCTGTCGTCGCTACCGTCATCGCCGAGATGAGCCCTCACCTACTCGAGGAGTCACGAAACATTCGTGATGTTCTCGAACGTGAGATTGCAGAACTCGGCGGGGACAGTCAGTTGCTCGAGCTACTCGGTGCGAGCATCGAGGGCAACGTCGACACCGTCTTCCATGTCTTGCAGCACGGCATCACGGCGGACCACCTGCATGCGCCCTCTGCTGCGATGGAATATGCCCGCAGGCTCGCCCAGCATGCCATTCCCGTGACCGCGCTCGTGCGCGCCTACCGACTCGGTCAGACCACGCTGCTCGATCGGATCTTCGCCAGACTCGAGACGTCTCATATCGATCCCGTTCTTGGACTTCAGGTTTCGCACCACATCGTCTCGATCAGCTCGGCGTACATCGACTGGATCTCGGAGCAGGTCGTCACCGCATACCAGGTCGAGCACGAACGGTGGATCGCCAATCGAAACAATGTCCGAGCGACCCGCATAAGGGACCTGCTCTCGAACTCCGGCTCGACAGACGACAACCAGGCGTCCCAGGCCATCGGATATCAACTGGACCGACATCACTGCGCAGCAATTTTGTGGATGGACAAGCCGCGATCCGACCGAGACGGGTTGCCTGTCCTCGAACAGTTGGCCCGCCGAATGTGCGAGACGCTCGACGAGAACCCGACGCCCCTGTTCGTGGCAGCAGACAACCTGACCGCATGGGTGTGGATACCGACCGGCCGCGGGGCGGGACGACTCGATGTGAACAACGTCCATCAGCTGGTCGACGACAGATTCGGTGGAGCCCACGTAGCCTTGGGCACAACCGAATTCGGTAGTGCGGGTTTCAGGACTTCGCATCTGCACGCGCAGCAGACCCGCTCGATGGCCGTCCTCGCCGCCGCAGGCGACCGCATCGTCACCTCCTACGAGGATCCGGGCCTGGCATTCAGCGCATTGGCAAGCGCAGACCTGACCCGCGCCCGCCAGTTGATCCGCAACACCCTCGGCCCACTTGCCGACGACACAGATGCGGCGCGGCGACTCCGTGAGACTCTCCGCGCCTTTTTCGACCATCAGTCCAGCCACAAAGCAACGGCACAGACACTCCACCTGCACTACAACACGGTGAAGTATCGGGTCAAGAGCGCCGAACAGATGCTCGGTCACCCGATCGCCGGGCACCGATTCGACATAGAACAAGCGCTGGTGTTGCAGTCGTGGCTGGGCAGCGCGACCGACTCGACCCGAGCCGAGTGACGCCGGGCTTTCTCTGGATTCGGGATTCGTCGAAGTTTCAGGGTGCGAGCGGTACCGCTGTCCTCAGGAACGCCAACTGTTCCTCGATCACCGTCGGGAACATCGGTTCCACGTAGGGATCGAAGTGGCCGCCGGGGTGGATGTGAACGGTCACGCCTGGGATCTTCGATGCCGCCTTCAAGGCGACCGAAGCCGGGGTCACCGCGTCGTCGGACATGATCTGAACGACGGTTGGGCACGTGATCGCTCCCGCAGTGCGAGCAGGGGAATACAGGCCGATTCTGAGCAGGATTCGTGCGGCGACATTTTCGGGATAGTCGCCGTCCTTCAGGCCGGATGCAGCAAAGAGTCGGTCGCGTGCGTCCATCGCGTCGGGGGTAGTCATCACTGCCACATCTCCCGGTCGACCCACGGAATCGATGTAGCGCGGCGACAGCCTCAGCACAGCCCGAGCTCCGTCGATCACGGCAGAGGGCAGCACGCGCAGTGTGTTGCGAAGGCCGGTTGCGCGCACAGCTGCAGGACCGCTGACGTGTGGGACCTGCGCGATGACGGCCGCGAAGTTCTCGCCCGTACCGGCCAGAGTGAGGACGTGGCCGCCTGCGAACGAGGTGCCCCAGCCGACGATGCGTCGGGAATCGACGCCGTCCAGCGAGCGGGCGTACGCGATGGCATTGCGGTAGTCCTGCTGCTGCTTGGCGATATTGAGAAGCTGGCGTGGCTCGCCTTCACTGTCGCCGAAGTGCCGGTAGTCGAAGACGAGGACCGTGTACCCGGCACGGGCGAATGCGTCCGCGTAGCTGTAGAGCCGGAGGGCGCGGGGAGTGCCGAACCCGTGAGCCATCACCACTGCAGGCGTGTCGGTCGTGGCCGCAGCCGGCCGGAACACCGCTACCGCACAGCGCATGCCTTCGGAGTCGAACCATTCGTCACTGCGGGAGTATTCGGCTGGCGCGTCACTGCTAGGCATGGCGAGTCTTTCGTGTCGAAGTGAGGGCGATCCGGTGGCATCGACCGGGTCCAGCTTTCTTGATTGCTATTCAAGAAGGTAGCAGCGTCTTGAATGGTAATCAAGATTGTGTTTCGCGTGCAGGGGCTGACTTCGCCCGCACTGCTCCCCTACCCGGCAGGATGGATACACACGGTCTCGAAGTGTCCAAATCCGGACGGTGCGGGTAAATGAATCGCATTCTGTACGTACTGATCATCGTCACCTTGTGCACGCTCGCGGTCGTCGGGTTCCTCGTGGCGTTGAGCTCCTTCCGAGACACCACACCACGTCCGCTCGCCGACGAGACGTTCATGATCCACGGCCAGCCGACGACCTGCAGCATGCCCTCCGGGCAGGCGTGCGTCTACAGTCTCCAGTCCGAGTACAACCGGTGGGGCAACGCTACTACGGTCCGTTCGGTCAGGTATGCATCGACATGACCTGGAAGCCGGGGCACTGGGCCCACAGCCGGGGTCCAACTAAGTCGTTTGACGATAGTATCGCCGCACGATAGCATGATGTCGTGATCCGGTCTTTCAAAAACACCGACACCGAGAACGTCTGGAACCGACAGCATGTACGAGCGTACGGACCGGAACTGCAACGAGCAGCACAGAAGAAGCTTCGTCTCCTCAACGCAGCCTCCGAGCTGAACAGCCTGAGAGTGCCACCCGGCAACCGCCTGGAAAAACTTGTAGGCGACCGTGCCGGACAGCATTCGATACGCATCAACGACCAATACCGAATCTGCTTCGTCTGGACAGACAACTACGCAGACGACGTCGAGATCACCGACTACCACTGACCGATCACAGATAGGAGACTGACCATGGCCGCAACAACGAAGGCACACGACCCAATCACCCCCGGCGAAATACTGATGACCGAGTTCCTGGAGCCGCTGGGCATCACACAGTATCGCCTCGCCCAAGCCACCGGACTCCCTCAAACCCGAATCAGCCAAATCGTTCGCGGCAGACGCGCGATCACCACCGACACAGCCCTACGCCTGTCCAAAGCCCTCGGCGTCGACGACCGCTTCTGGATCAACATCCAGATCGACTACGACCTCGAAGTCGAACGAGACCTCCACGCCGACGAACTCGCCAGAGTCACCAAACTCGTCGCCAGCTAGAGATACGTGGGCCACGGCATTTGTCCAACGTTTCGACTCAGCCCCGGAGATAGACATCACGCAGCCTCTCTACTGCCTCCTCAAACTTCCTTGCTTTATTTGCACTAGATATGCAATATTTGCAAACGCGCCGGGGTTCACCGCGCCCACCATCGAGGAGGTCCGATGATCACTGTGACCAGTGCCGCAGGTGGAGTAGGCCGTCTGCTCGTTCGACAACTGGCTGCACGGGATGTGCCGATTCGCGCTGTCGTGAAGAACGAAGTTCAGGCCGCGACCACCCGCCGGGATGGGGCGACGGAGGTCGTCGTAGGCGATCTACGGTCTGCCGCGACGCTCGACGCCGCCCTGACCGGGGCCGATGTTCTCTACCACGCAGCGCCGACGCAGATCATCGACGAAAGACCGATCATCGAACATTTGATCGCATCGGCACCTTCGAATGGATTGCAGCACATCGTATTCCACTCTGTGATTCATCCGAATCTGCATCAGCTGACGCACCATCACCAGAAGGACATAGCCGAGGGCCTCTTGCGCGAGAGCGGAATCCCCACCACGGTACTCAGGCCGTCGCACTACATGCAGAACTACCTGGAAGTATGGGACTTCCTGCAGGCCGGAGTCATGCCGTACCCGGTCTCACCGGACAGCGTCATGGGTGTCGTCGATGTCGCCGACGTCGCCGAAGCAGCGGCGAACATCCTGATCGACCCGTCGCCGCACACCGGTTGCACGTACGACCTGTCCACGGTGGAACTCACGCGCCACGAGATGGCAGAGATCTGGTCACGCGTGTTGGGACACCGGGTCACCGCCATTCGGATCCCACCATCGTCGCTGACGAATTCACTCGACGTGCTGCCCGCACTCGCCTCGGTCGTCGGGCATTCCGTGCGATCGACCAAGTTGCATTCGGTCGGTCACCTCGTTCGCGGTACCCAGGCTGCGTCGAACCCTCGCGACATGAAGAACTGGCCGGCAGATGCACGCGAGGCGTACCGCACGATGATGACCCATTACGACGCTCACGGCCTACCGGCTGGAGACCTGACAGTTCTCCCGACTCTGCTCGGACACGCACCCACGTCGTACGAAGAGTTTGCACGCCGCTCGGCCGCTGAGCTCGGGCGCACGCCCGCCGGTTCGGTCCGATGAACCGACGAGGTTCTCGCTATCGGCCTGGCCGCTCGCTGGTGACCGGCGCGAGCTCGGGAATCGGTGCCGAGTTCGCGCGGGTGTTGGCCTCCCGGGGCTCCGATCTCGTACTCGTCGCACGACGAGAAGACCGTCTGACGACCTTGGCGGACGAATTGGAGCGAACTCACGGTATCCACTGCCGGACGTTGGCCTGGGACCTATCGGAGGAAGCGAGCGGACGCCGGTTACGGGAGGTCGTCCCCGAGCGCATCGATCTGGTCGTCAACAACGCCGGATTCGCCGTACAGGGTCCGTTCGTAGACGGCGACGCAGACGACTTCGCGCGCCTCGTCGCCGTCGACATCCGCGCTGTCGTGGACATCTGTTCGGCCTTCCTCCCCGACATGATCGCCCGCAGGACAGGAACCATCGTCAACGTGGCCAGCACGACTGCGTTCCAACCTGTTCCGACACTCGCGGTGTACGCGGCCGCAAAAGCATTCGTCCTGAGCTTCAGCCAGTCCCTGTGGTTCGAGTCAGCGCGACACGGCGTCCGAGTGTTCGCACTCAACCCCGGTCCCACCCGCACCGAATTTTTCGACGTCATCGGAGACTCGGCCGCAGCGACCGGCAGCTACCAAACACCGACCGACGTCGTTGCCACAGCGATGCGCACACTCGACTCCAGACGATCTCGGCCACAGGTTGTCTCGGGTCGACGAAATACCATTCAAGCCATCGCGGCAGGTCTCGTCCCCACACGAGTTCTCCTGCCCGCCCTCGCGCGAATGCTCCACTGAGTCTTCGAACCGACAAAATCCCCGCTTCTCCAGAGAATGTACTGTCACGATCATGGCCAGGGTTTCCAGATTCACACTCGCAGACCGCAAGGATGCAGTGGCACGCGCATTCGGAGGATCCGAAAGCCCAACGGCCGTCGCGACAGCCTTGGGCATCCACACCACCACGCTCTATCGCTGGGCCGGGTCGTCGACCACAGACGAACCCGGGCCCGCACCGGCACGACTCATCGAGGCCACCCAAGAACTACTACGGCACGCCGACTACGCAGACATCACGATCGAAAGTGTGGCTGCACGATGCGGTCTCGCACCCAGAACGGCATTCCACCACTTCCCCACCAAACGTGAGCTGTTCCAGGCCGCGGTGAACGATGCGGCCACCGTTCTGATCGGGCGCATCCACGACAGATCGGCCGACGCCACCTGGCCGGACACCCCTCTCGAGCAACTGCAGACATTTCTCCGGATCGCCGCCGAGAGCATCTACGACACCCCACGAACTCACGTATTGTTCCGCAACCTCGGAGTACCGAAATCCGAAGGAACAGCCGAACATTGGCACGACAGCTTCGTGGACGCAATCGTCGAATTGCTCCGCGCCGCTGCGGAGGCAGGGCAGATCGACAGCACCACAAACCTGTCCGCGGCCGCACGCCTCCTAACCGGGGCCATGCGCGGCATACACACCGCAGTCTTCGACGGAGCCGATAGCGACACCGCACTCGATCTCGTCGAAAGAGTGCACCTACTGATCCCGACCCCGTATGTCTCGCCGCAAGAAGAAGAGCAATGACCACCACACATTTCGAGACTGCGATTCGATGTTCCGTTCGATTCGGATAGTACCGCGCAACCTATCGTGGGGATGGCAGCTATTCGAGAGATGGCGACAGTCCTCGACGGCATTCTCCGTTGAGGAAAGCAGATATTTCGCCAGGCCTAGTTGTGACAGCCTCGTGACACCGAGCCACGCGCGGAGAGGCCATTTTGGCACGATCGCTGACCCCGAGCAGCACGAACGCGAAAATGCAGCGACGACGAACACACTGGATTCACGCGGATCCAAAAGCTACCACCCGACAATCACTGTCCTGGTCCAGAAATCTGGATCGACATGGACTCTGGTGCCCCCAGTCGGACTCGAATCGACACTTGACGGATTTTAAGTCCCTAAAAGTGGATTCACGTGAACGTCTCTGGACTCGATATTTGTTTATTTGCAACACTTTTCGTACATCACCGTCCGAACCGGTCCATGCACGAACGTACCAACTTGTGACACTCTAGTGACACCGAGCTACCGCCGATCTACCCACTCACAACAATAGTGAATGGTCACGGACAGCCACGGTGTCTGGTGGACACCGAGCAACCGCACACAACGATGCCTGTGCGGACTCGTGACAATGAGAACATTTATCGCGCTCCCACATCGCCCCCTCCGCGCGAGGGAAACGCTGGATAGAAAGTTCTAGAAAAGAACCCGACAATCTAGCAATGTAGGCCGAGACTCCTTACAAAATTTGTCGCAGCCGGCGCACCCTTCGAAGCACTATCTCAAAACGCTCGATCTCGGAATCTAGGACGTCTCGGCAGTCTGTACGTCCACATCCGACGTTCAAGCCGGTTCTTTTGGCTTCGACAGCGAAGCTTCGCAGCCACTGAGCGGCTGCCGAGTGGGGTGTCTCAACAAGCAACGATTCCAGTCAGTTCTCTGGCCATACATCAATTTCGTGCCGGGATAGCTGACTGTTGTGCTGTTCCACGGGCGGCGTCACCGGGTGCGTCCCGTGACTTTGATCCGCCGTGTCAGGGTGTGCCGCTAGTCTGTTGCGCAGATGGCAGATGAGACGGAAGGAAACCATCGTGGTGCGCGGAATCCCCCAGCCCGGCCGGTCACTGGCCGACGTGTACCCGGAACAGGCTCGCGAGTGGCATCCGACCCGAAACGACCGAGTGCCGCAACAAGTCACTCCAAGGAGCAACCGAAGAGTGTGGTGGCTGTGCGACGAGTGCGGGGAGGAGTTTCAGTCGACAGTGGCCAATAGGACATCGAATGCGTCCCAGGGCTGCAGGGCTTGCGCCACTCAGCGGCGGAGAGCCCAGGCTACCTTCGCAGGTCCTGGTGCCTCTTTGCTGGAACGCTTTCCTGACCTGGCCGCTCAGTTGCATTCGACGAAGAACGGTGAACGCACGGCTGCTTCCATTCGCCCGAACATGCGCGCCAAGATCTGGTGGCATTGTTCAGATTGTGGTCACGAGTGGGAGATGCCACCGCGTACGCGGACGGCTTCGCCATTCAGCGGCTGTCCGCCATGTTCTTGGCGCCGAGCCGGACGGATTCTTCGAACACCATCGCCCGGAAAGTCCCTCGCCGATCTTAGGCCAAGCGTTTCCTCCCAATGGCATCCCACCAAGAACGGCAAACAACAGCCAAGCGACGTTACCCTCAGCAGCGGAACCCGCGCGTGGTGGCTCTGTGACGATCCCGATTGCGGCCACGTGTGGCAGACGTCGGTCGCAAATAGAACAACTGGCAAGAAGACTGGATGCCCGAAGTGCAGTCGTGCTCAATCGAATAGCCCGGCCCCCGGCGGATCACTCGCCGAGCACCCGTCAGGGGTCATTGCGGAATGGCATCCGAGCAAAAACGGCTCGCTGGACCCAGGTCACATCAAACCAGGATCATCGGCCGCCAAAGTCTGGTGGGTCTGCACCCACTGCGCACACGAATGGGAGGCCACCCCCGCATCACGAACGAGCGCCGGCACAGGATGCTCTCCCTGCAGCTATCGAACCCGGATCGCACTGCGCGATGTTCCCAAGCCCGGACAGTCACTTGCAGAGAAGTTTCCGAATTTGCTCCTCGAATGGGACAAGTCGAGAAACGAACGGCGGCCCGAAGACCTCAAGACCGGAAGCGACATCAACGCGTGGTGGATATGCTCCGCACGCGGACACCAGTGGCAGGCGCGGATCTACACCCGCACCGGATCCGACCGAACCGGGTGCCCCGAGTGCATGCACCTCCCAGACCCCGGCCACTCGGCCGCGGACACATACCCACACCTCGTCGCACAGTTCCAACCAGACAAGAATCCCGACCGAACTCTAGACGAGTTCAAACCCGGTAGCGCGGTCAAAGTCTGGTGGACGTGCCAAGCTCAAGGCCACGAGTGGCAGGCATCAATTTCGAACCGGGCATCCGGAACAGGGTGCCCAAAGTGCACAATGTGGGGAATCTCCGAACAAGAGATCCGTTTGCGGTACGAACTGGCCGCGGCGGGATGCCCAGTCGATCACGACCATGAACGGATTCCGGTCAACGGTCGCCCATCGGTCAATGCCGACATCGTCATGCCCTCGTGGCGACTCGTCGTTGAGTTCGACGGCAGCCTCTACCATGCCGGCACCGCGGCACAGGCCCGCGATGTCAGACAGACGGATGCGCTCGTCGCGGCCGGGTGGGCCGTCATTCGCGCGCGCCACGCACCACTGGATCTGCTGACCGCCCACGACGTCGTTGTCGGGACAAACTCAGACGCCAAGCGAATGGCACTAACCGTTCTGCACAAGATCAACGAACTCGGCTTTCGGCCCGTTTACGCAGACGACTACCGAAATGACCCGGCTCCGTGGGGAACTGCCGCTGCCGACGCTGTCGTGTACCGACACCACAAGCGGAGTCTTTCGACCTTGTTCCCTCAGATCGCCGCCGAATGGCACCCGTCGGCTAACGATGACCGGCGTCCCGAACTTACGAACCCGGGCAGCAGGTTGCGAACGTGGTGGAAGTGCGCCGCCTGTGCACATGAGTGGGCCACCGCAATAAAGCATCGCACCAGTGAGGGGTCCGGTTGCCCCATGTGCGCCCGAGCGATGTCCGGCTTGGCAAGCCGCACACCACGAGCAGGCCAATCTGCCGCAGACCTCAACCCGCAACTCCTCGATATCTTCGACCCCATGCACAATGGATCGACAACTCTGTTCGATGTCAAACCCTCCTCCTGGATCGAGTTTTGGTGGAGGTGTCCAACCTGCGATCATCGGTGGAAGACGCGACCCCGAAGCCCCGGCTGCCGCCCCTGCGCGGCACGAGCACGAGGCATCGAGCGCTCAACTCCCCCGCCGGGACAATCGTTCGCCGATCTGCACCCCAAGTTCGCAGCGCAGTGGCATTCGACGATGAACGGAGAGCTGAAACCCCACGAGTTCAACCCCGGAAGCGGGACCGTGATCTGGTGGCTCTGCGGTGATTGCGGAAACGTCTGGCAGAGATCGATTGCCGGCCGGACCCTCAACGAATCTGGTTGCCGCGCATGCTCATCCGTCGAACGAGGGAAACGGAAACGAATGCCCTCTTCCGGTCGATCGCTGACCGACCTGCACCCCAAACTGGCGGCCGAGTGGGATGCAGCGCGCAACTCGGGCCTCACCCCAGGCTCCGTCAAACCGGGCAGCTCTGAGAGAGTGTGGTGGAAATGCGGCCGATGCGGCCATAGCTGGCAGGCCCTTATCTGGGCGCGCGCTCGTAAGGGACACGGTTGCAGAAAATGCGCCGGCAAAGTCATCAGCAAACTTCGATCGGCACCGAAGCCGGGGGCATCGCTGGCCGAGGTCAAACCGGAACTGGTCAAAAGACTTTGGCACCCGGATAGGAACCCCGATATGCACCCGTCCGACCTGACACCCAACAGTCACACCCGAGTGTGGTGGCGATGCCCCGACTGCGGGCACGAATGGCATGCAGCGCCTGGCAGCAACCCAGGGTGCGATCCCTGCGGAGCTAAGCGCACCGCCGCCAAGCTGCGAACCGTGAAGCCCGGCAACTCGCTAGCAGAGAAAGCTCCAAAGGTCGCCGCACAATGGCATCCGACCAGAAACGGCGACGTAAAACCCAACGGAATCAATGCAGGCACGTCCGACAACTACTGGTGGCTGTGCGAATCGTGCCAGCACGAGTGGAGAGCCAGACCTACGAACAGAACTCGACAAGCGTACCTTTGCCCACGGTGCAAAACTGCGATGCAATAGCCATGCCCAGTGGTGCAGAGGGCGAGCCACCGCAACGTCACATCAGCAACCGCCCCAACTGCAGGCAGCTTGGCAAATCCACGACCCTGCCAGGTCCACGACAGGGCAGATGTTCGCAGGCTGGCGCTGCCACGATCCGCGATAAATGCGGGAGTTTGCGCGGGTATCTAGGTCAGAAAAGTGGATGGACCTGGCCTAGGAGACTGCTGAAATATGCGGGATATGGGGAACTGGGCTCGCGGGCGGCTGTCCCGGTCCATGAGTAACAGGATCCCCAAAGTGTGTGCGAAGACCCGGATTTCCCGTCGAAGGCAGGAAATCCGGGGCCACGAGTACTGCGGAAGCACCCCGGCCGGGTGCGGGGCTCACCCACCGCCTATCCAAGGGCCCAGACCCCGTCCTCGACGCCCAACCCGAGGG
>NZ_JABFAO010000004.1:423870-463540 GCF_017168235.1 Rhodococcus sp. KRD197 | reverse complement strand
CGCATCCGAATTCGAAACCATCCACAACATCCAACGAGCCCAACAAGTCGGATCCGTCCACCACATCGTCCCCGCCGCCGAACTCAGACCACAAATCATCGCCGCAATCGAACGCGGCATAACCCGCACACAGGCATAGCATTTCGACAACCACTGCACCCCCGGCCGCTCAGCGACAGGGGGTGCAGTGATGTCGGGGCCTGTGTCGGCGCTACCGATCGACGAGGTTGCGCTGACTCTCGAAGCGTCGGCGCTCACCGGTGACCGGATCATCGAATTCGATTGCACGCGCGAGTAGTTGCAGCGGGGCGCTGAAATCGTCGGCGGCTGTGCGTGTGAAAACTGGGTAGTATGGATCGCCCTTGATCGGGATGCCCAACGAGGACATATGAATTCGCAGCTGATGCGTTCGACCGGTGTGCGGGAACAACCGGTACCGGGCCCACTCCCCCATCGTTTCGATCAGTTCGATTCGCGTTTCGCTGTTCGGCTCGCCGGGCTCTTCCCGCGCCACCATCACGCCGTGATCTTTTTCGATTCGACTACGCACAGTTCGCGGGAAGTCGAGTTCGGGGTCGCATCCCGCGACGGCCTCGTACTCCTTGAGGACCGACCGGGATGAAAACAGTTCCTGATATGGCCGACGCAAATCGGCTGTCCGCGTGAAGATCAGCACGCCCGCCGTCGCACGGTCGAGCCGATGCGCAGGAGTGAGGTGCGGGCAGTCGAGCAGGCGACGCAACCGCACCGTCGCTGTCTCGGTGACGTGCATCCCCCGCGGAATGGTCGCAAGAAAGTGTGGCTTGTCGACGACGACGATGCCGTCGTCGTCGTGCAGGATGTCGAGCTCGAACGGGACGGGCACCTCTGGTGCGGGCGTACGGTGGAAGTACACGAATCGTCCTGGTGCATAAGGACTGTCCGCGGTCCACCGGCGAGCTTTCTCGTCGACGACGTCGCCCTCGGCCATCATCTCGGCCCAGTGATCGGCCGGATACTCGCGCACCAGGAAATCGAGTACCGTCGCCGCGGTCTCGCCGTGTGGGAGCCGGATACGAAGGGGCGCAAGGCCGTCCCGGAAGGGCAGGAGTGGAGCCTGCGCAATGACCCGGTTGGGCAGGAGTGGAGCCTGCGGAATGACCCGGTTAGGCGGGAGTGGAGCCTGCTCAGGCACAGTCCACGCACACCAGGCGCAGGCCCCGACCGTCGTCGCCGTCGAAGTCCTGGTAGCGGGAGGTCGGGTTGGCGCACGCGGAGCACCGGCCGATCACCGAGGTGTGATCCGAGAAGTCCACCGTCATCCGCTTGTCGAAGACGTAGAGCGAACCCTCCCACAGCGCATCGTCACCGAATGTTTCGCCGTAGCGAACGATGCCGCCGTCGAGCTGGTAGACCTCCTCGAAGCCACGCGAACGCATCAGGGCGGACAGCACCTCGCATCGGACTCCGCCGGTGCAGTACGTCACGACGGGGGCCTTCTTGAGGTGGTCGAACTGCCCGGACTCGAGCTGTGCCACGAAATCGCGGGTGGTCTCGACATCGGGAACCACTGCGTTCTTGAATTTGCCGATCTGCGCCTCGAACGCATTGCGGCCGTCGAAGAACACCACCTCGTCGCCGCGCTCGTCCACCAGTTCGTGGACCTGGTGCGGACTCAGGTGCACTCCCCCGCCGACCACGCCCTCGGCGGCGACCTTCAGTTCCTCGGGTGCACCGAATGTGACGATCTCGGGGCGAACCCTGACGCTGAGCTTCGGGAAGTCGTCACCGAGGCCGTCCGACCACTTGATGTCCGCGTCGGCGAACGGGACATACGAGCGAGTACCTCGCACGTACTTCTTCACATCGGCTACTTCTCCGCCGACGGTGGCATTGATCCCGTGTTCGGAGACGATGATGCGTCCGGTGAGGTTGTTCGAGTCGGCGAGCGCATGTTGCCAGAGCCGGATGGCCTCCGGATCCGGCAACGGCGTGAACACGTAGAACAAGACGATTTTCGGTACTGCCATACAGCAAAGTATGCCGCGTGTACGTCTTTACGTGCGCACCGGCAGCGCAGCGTGCTCGACGCGGGCGGTACCGGCGGGCACGGTGAAGCCCGCACCCCAGTACACCCCGGTCAACGGGTCTTCCTTGGCGTCGAGATACCAGTGGTCCATCTGCACACCCGTCGGCGTCACGGTGAACACCCCGAAGCCGTGGCTGTCGAGTTCGACATAGCGGATATGCCTGTTCAGCGTGGTCAGGGCAGACTCCGCGACACGGCCGAGAGTGTGTGGCGGCGTGCGCGTGAGGTCGTCGACATTGGCGGACGATACCGACGTCACGACCAGTTCGGTCGCGACCGCCCCCGTCTCGAAGTAACGCGCAGCGTCCTGCGGAATATCGCAGGCCCACGACGAGTGAATATCGCCGGTGATGAACACAGTGTTGTTGACGCCGTTGTCGGCGATTGCCCCGAGCAGCCGCGCACGATCGGCGGTGTACCCGTCCCACGGGTCGGCCATGTAGGGCACCCCACCCCGGGGAATGCCGAGAAGTTCGGTCAAAGCGCCGGCAGCTTCGCTCTCGAGCGGCGGGACCAGCACCGGGGTGATCATCACGGGATTGCCGACGATCTTCCACGTCGTAGGCGAGCTGACGATCCCATCGGTCAGCCAGTTCATCTGATCTCGGCCGGTGATGGTGCGATCGGGTGAATCGACTTCGGCGCCTGCTGTGGGCGCGACCTGCTTCGAGCGATACGTGCGCAGGTCCAGCATGGAAAGCTCGAGCAGGCTACCGAAGCGCAGGCGCCGGTACAGGTGCCTGTTCTGCGGCGTACCGGCTACTCGAACCGGCATCCACTCGTAATAGGCCTGCACCGAATTGGCCTTGCGAACGTTCCATGGCCCCTCGGTCTCTGGCTGATGATTCTCCGCGCCACCGTCGTAGGCGTCGTTGGCGCTCTCGTGGTCGTCCCACGTGCAGATCCACGGGACACCGAGATGCGCCGCCTGCAGATCCGGGTCGCTCTTGTACTGACCGTGGCGGATTCGATAATCGGAGAGACTGACGATCTCGTGCACCGGGTCATGCTGGCGAACCACACCGTACTTCCCGGCGAACGCACCGGTCCGGTACTCGTAGAGGTAGTCGCCCAAATGAATGATCGCATCGAGATCGGTGCGGGACGCCAGGTGGCGGTAGGCGCCGAAGTATCCGGACTCCCAGTTGGAACAGGAGACGACACCGAACCGGATTCGATCGACGTCTGCATCGTTCGTCGGCGCCGTCCGGGTGGTGCCGATGGTCGACTGCGTTCCCGCAGCCGGGCCGTCGAGTACCTCGAAGCAGTAGTGGTACGTGGTCGCCGCGGAAAGCCCGTCGACATCGACCTTCACGGTGTGGTCGACGTCCGCGGAGGTGGACACCGTGCCACTGCGTACGAGATTGGTCAGTTCCGGGTCGGTGGCGACACGCCACCGGACCGACGTCACCGGGCCCACACCGGACCCCGGCCTCGCGTCGGGAGTCGGAGTCACACGGGTCCAGACGATCACCGCATCCGGCGTCGGATCACCCGAGGCGACACCGTGCGCGAACGGCACGAATTCCGCACCTTGCGCACGAGCAACCCTGGGCAGCGCTCCTGCCACACCGGTAGCCGCGCCGACCGCCGCGACAGCAATCGACGAGGACTTCAGAAACCCGCGCCTGGACACACCTTCTCGTGAAACCACCCGACCAGTCCATGCGAACTCGAGGCGCAGGTCAAGTCGGGCTGGCCACCGGGGGTGAATGTTCACGTCACCGACAGTTGGTGTATCACTCGATCACAGATAGACACCGACATTCTGCACGAGATGATCGGTCACATTGCGCAGCGTCTCGAACTGCCCGTGGGTGCCGTACTTCTGCCGAAGCGTGCCGAAGTCCACGAAATCCGCGGACTGCGCGATCTGATTGGATTCCGGAATCCAATGCGGTATCACCGTCGGAGGTCGAGGACGGGAAGCGCGTTCGTGTGCGGGAAGCGCGTCGTATTCGAACACCGCCCGCTGTAGGCGCTCGATCGTCGTTCGATGCAGAGACGAACTTCCGCGGTACTTCGTGATGATCAGGCCCAGTGGCGTGAGCGTGTGACCGGTGCGATCGGTGAACCGCTGCACCCGTCTCTGTAGCTGCGGTATGCCGTACGTCGACAGCACGTCGGGGATGGCAGGGACGACGTAGGCGTCGGCCATCATGAGACCGTTCGCGGTGACGATACCCAGGTTGGGGGCGCAGTCGAGAAGGATGAAATCGTAGTTCGATCGCACGTTCGCCAGCGCGGCCCGCAGCACCAGCAGCGGCTCGAGCGAGCCCGGCACCTCGTACTGCCAGGCGTTCATCTCCTCCTGCGTCTCCATCAGATCGAGCGAGGACGCAAGCAGGTCGATGCCGCGGACCGACTCCAGTGGCGATACTCCCCGCACCAGGGACCGGTCGACGTCGAACTCCGGTAGATCCGCGTCCAGGGCGCTGGCGAACAAGGCGTCGACGGTCTGTTTCCGGTCGTTGACCTCCTGCCACCGCTGCTCACCGATCATCATCGTGGTCAGATTGGTCTGCGGATCGAGGTCGACGAGCAGAACCTTGTACCCGAACTCGGCCGACATGAACTCGGCGAGCGCTGCAGTGGTCGTGGTTTTCCCGACCCCGCCCTTGAGATTGATCGTGGCGATGACAGTCGCCATGGCGAACCCCCTCCCTCCCCCTGGACACGAGTACCGGGCCAAGTTCAGCACAGAGCGCGTGGGTTTGCTGATGTATAGATCCGTGCATCCTGGGGTGCATGACCTCCTCGGCCCCGCTCTGGTTGTTCGGCGACCAACTCGGTCCGCACTTCCACTCCACACCCGATCACGGGCACCGTGAAGTGTTGCTGATCGAGAGCACCCGCGCCGCGCAGCGCCGGAGATTCCACCGTCAGAAACTGCACTTGGTGCTTTCGGGAATGCGGCATCTCGCCGAGGAGCTGGGCGAACGCGCCACCTACCTGCGTGCCGAGTCCTACCGGGACGCGCTCGAGGAGTTCGGCAGACCGGTACTCGTGTTCGAGCCGACCTCCCATGCCGCCGAGAGATTCGTGCAGCGTCTCGCCGAGGAAGGCGTCGTCGAGGATGTCCTGCCGACGCCGATGTTCGCGCTCGGCCGAGCGGATTTCGCCGAGTGGGCCGGCAACCGGCACCAGTTCAGGATGGAGACGTTCTACCGCGATCAGCGGCGACGCTTCGAGATCCTGATGAACGGGGACGAGCCCGTGGACGGGCGATGGAACCTCGACGAGGAGAACCGGGAGCCGCCGCCGAAGAAGCAGGCGAGGCTGGGCGTCGATCCACCGTGGTGGCCCACCGAGGACGCAATCGACGAGGAGGTGAGAACCGATCTCGACGAGTTCGATCTCGATACCATCGGAAAGGACGGCCGGCGACTGTTCGCCGTCACGGCCGACGAAGCACAGAAGGCGTTGCAGCACTTCGTGTCCTATCGGCTGCAGGATTTCGGCAAGTACGAGGACGCCGTCATGACCGAGAATTGGACGATGTCGCACTCGCTACTGTCGGTCCCGCTGAACCTGGGATTGCTTGCGCCTCTCGATGTGGTCGAGGCGGCGGAGAAGGTGTGGCGTGATGGGGACGCCTCGCTGGCGTCGGTGGAGGGATTCGTGCGACAGGTGCTCGGTTGGCGCGAGTACGTCTGGCATCTGTACTGGCACTTCGGACCCGAATACGCAGATCGCAACGAGCTGGGCGCGCACGTTCCGCTCCCCTCGTGGTTCACCGATCTCGATGGCGAAAAACCGATCGCCGCCTGCATGTCGCACACCCTGTCCGAGCTGCGTGATCGCGGGTGGGTGCACCACATCCCGCGGCTGATGATCCTGGGCAACTTCGCGTTGCAGCGCGGCTACGACCCGAAAGCCCTGATGGAATGGTTCGCCACCGCCTTCGTCGACGGGTTCGCTTGGGTGATGCCCGTCAATGTCATCGGGATGAGCCAGCACGCCGACGGTGGCTTGATCGCGACCAAGCCGTATGCCTCGGGCGGGGCATACCTGAACCGAATGACAGACCACTGTGGCGGCTGCGAATTCAACCCGAAGAAACGACTGGGACCCGACGCCTGCCCGTTCACGGCGGGCTACTGGGCATTTGTGCATCGGCACCGAGATCGGTTGGCGCAGAACCATCGGACTGCGCGTCAGGTGTCGTCGATGAACAGGCTTTCCGATCTCGAGGAAGTGCTCGAACAGGAGTCACAGCGCGAGGTGTTCTGAGCAGCCCGAGCGCCCGCTAGTTCGGCAGTTCGGCCACTGCGTCGTCGATCATCGGGACGTAGCGTTCGAGTGCCCACGGGACGGTGAGGGGGTTGATGATCGACGAGCCGGTGACGAAGGGTTGGTCCGTCGGCGCCACCACGGACCCGCGTTCGATGGCTGGGATCTGGTTGTAGGCGGGTTGGGTCTCGGTGTCGCTGCGGTTCTGCGGGTCGGAGTAGAAGGTGAAGATCAGATCCGACTCGTCGAGCAGGTTGGCGTTCTCCAGGCCGATGACTGCGGAGTCGGTTCCTCCGGTTTCGTCGAGGGTGTACACGACCGGATCTATTTCGAGGCCGAGTGCGCGGACCATCGCCACGCGCTGCTCCTCGGCAAGGAACACGCCGAGCGTGCCGGGGCCGGTGTTGTAGATGTAGGAGAAGGTGACGTCCCGGTACTCGGGGTGGGCCGCGGCGGCGTCGGCGAAGCGGCTGTTGATCTCGGCGATCTCTTGGGCTGCCTTACCTTCCTCGCCCATGGCCTTGCCGATGACGGAGATCTGCTCTTCCCCGGTGATGGTCCACGGCTGCTCCTCGTAGGCCACCACGGGGGCAAATCCGTTGAGCGAATCGAACTGCTGCTGAGTGATGCCGGACCACGGTGCGAGTATCAGGTCTGGTTCCAGCGCGAGGATGGCTTCGATGTTCAGTTCGGTGCCGCCAGTGAACTGTTCGGGGAGTGCCTCGCCCGATTCTGTGATTGCGTCGTACATCCACGGCAGGTATCCGGATTCGTCGGATCCCCAGGGGTATTCCTCCACGCCCACCGGTACGGTTCCGAGCGCGATCGCTGTTTCGGCGGATCCCATGCCGAGGGTGACGATGCGTTCGGGCTTGTCGGTGATCACGGCTCGGCCGAGGGCGGAGTCGATGGTGACGGTTTCGAAGTCACCGGTCGATGTGGTTTCGGCGTCTTCGCCGGCCGAACTGCATCCCCCGAGAATCACAGTTGTGGCCAGAAGACCGGACAGCACCACAGTGCGCAGGGAGCCAGCGTGTCGCATAAGAGGCCTTTTCTCGAGATCGGGTTCGACAATGAAGCCTAGGCTTACCTTTGTTGGAATTTCAACTCTCGTGAAAGCTCGAGGGAGCTACGGTGGAATGCATGAGCCTTCCTCGCCCCGCCCCTGATCGCACCGCCGTCGTGACCGGGGCATCCTCCGGTATCGGCGCAGAAATCGCCCGCGAGCTCGCCGCACGCGGACACGGAGTGACACTCGTGGCCCGCCGAGCGGAGAAACTGACCGCGCTCGCCGAGGAGTTGAGCGCACGCGGGGTGCGCGCCGAGGTGCTCCCCGCAGATCTCTCCGAGCGGTCGGATCGCGCCGAACTACTGGGCCGCATCGAAGCGCTCGGACTCGTCCCCGACGTGCTCGTCAACAACGCCGGGCTATCAACCGTCGGCCCGGTCGCATCCTCGGACCCGGAAGCCGAAATGAACATGATCGAGGTCGACGTCGTCGCGGTTGCCGACCTGTGCAGCAGGTTCCTTCCAGGAATGACCGCCCGCCGGCGCGGCGCGATTCTCAACGTCGCGTCCACTGCCGCCTTCCAGCCGCTCCCGGGCCAGGCGGGCTACGGCGCAGGCAAAGCCTTCGTGCTCTCGTACACCCAGAGCCTCGTCGGCGAGCTTCGCGGAACCGGAGTGAGCGCGACAGCGCTGTGCCCCGGGCCGGTCGACACCGGCTTCGCCGAGGCCGCGGGTTTCTCGGTCGACGACGCCGAGGCTGCGCTGCCATCGATCATGTGGGTCTCCCCGCAGGAGGTGGCCAAGACCGCGGTGAACGGGCTGGCCAAGGGCAGCATGGTTGCGATACCGGGCATGGCCAACCGCATCACCTCCGTGTTCGCTGCGGTGACACCACGCACCCTGCTGGTGCCGATGCTCGCTCGCATCCATCCCGGGCTCCGCAAGTGACGCGCGATTTCACCGTCGCCGACAGTGTGGTGGTCGCGGCCGATGCCAACATCCTGTACGACGCGATCAGCGACCCGGTGCAGATGGGCAACTGGAGTCCCGAGAATCGCGGTGCAGTGGTTGCCGAACCGCGGGACGGCGCCTACGTCGGGATGGTGTTCGACGGCCGAAACAAGCGAGGCAGAGCACGCTGGGTCACTCGCTGCACGGTGACCGTTGCCGAGCCGGCCAAGGCGTTCGAGTTTCGCGTGCACGCGATCGGCGTCACGTCTCCCCGATTGAAACGCGCCATCGCGACGTGGCGCTACGAGTTCGAGCACGTTTCGGGTGGAACCAAAGTCACCGAAACATGGACCGACGATCGCCGAAACTGGCCCGATGCACTGGCTTTCGTGTTCGACAAGATCGTCACCGGCGGTAGTACCTTCCCCGAGTTCCAGCGTCGGAACATCAGGAGGACACTCGGCAACCTCCAGAGGCGATTCGCCTGAGCATGCACGTCACCATCAACCGTGCCGTTGGAACATTCCCCGGACATAGGCAGCCTGGCCCGCGTGCTGAAGATCGTCGGAGACCACGGACACCAGCCGCACACCCAATGTCACCGGGGGATCCCAATGGTCGTCGACAACACGATCCAGGTCAGCCGCTGATAGCGACTCGACATACGCGACCGTCCTGGCGTGCACGGCATCGTGATAGTCCCGGAGCAGCTCGGCGGAAGCGGTGACCTCGGCGACCTCCTCGGCATTCTGGCCGTAGCCGATAGCGCTGCTCTCGAACGGCAGTCCGAAGCGGGCTTCCCAGCCGTCAGCGGTCCACACCTGGTCGCTTCCTGCAACGCCGGAAACATGATCGTCCTGAACACGCGTGAGGTGCCAGATCAACCAGGCGACAGTGTTCGCTTCGGAGTCGGGCCGGAAGGTGAGTGCGTGCGGAGCGATATCGTCGAGGATTTCGTGAACGAGTTCCCGAATCCTCCCGAAAGCATCGGCCAGCACTGCGGCGTGATTCACGAGGTGGTCCTTTCGTCGTGCGCCTTCGGCGCATGTGCGTGGAAATACATAGTCTTGCCCGTATTTCCGCGCACATGCGCGAAGCGCCTTCTTTGCCGTTTCGGCAAACCCTGTTGCGCCCGCGGGCCGAGGTGGGCACAGTGGAAATCATGCACACACACGACGAAACTCCCACCGAGTTCGATCAACCGTTCTGGGACAACCTGTACACCGAAATGCCACAGCGTTGGAGCGGCAAGGCCAACCCGGTCCTCGCCACCGAAGCCTCGAAGCTGACGCCCGGCACGGCACTCGACATCGGCAGCGGCGAAGGGGGCGACGCCTTCTGGCTCGCCGACAACGGATGGAAGACCACCGGCGTCGACATCTCCGAAGTAGCACTCGAGCGTGCACGAGCCAACCAAGGCGACCGTGACATCGAATGGCTGCACCGCGACCTGCTCACCTGGGCGCCGGAGACGCAGTACGACCTGGTCACCGCGCATTTCTTTCAGCTGCCCATGCAGCAGGTCGGTCCTGCGTTTCTCAGATTCGGCCACGCAGTCAACCCAGGCGGGCACCTGCTGATCGTCGGACACAGCCCCTCGGACGACCATGCCAAGCACCACCCGCGCGCAGACATACTGTTCGATGTCGATCCCATCACAGCGCTGTTCGACGACGAGAACTGGACGACCGTCCTCGCCGAGACACGCGCCCGGGCCGGCGCCGGACCCGACGGCACCCCTGCCGAGCGGAAGGACACCGTCGTCTTGCTGCGCCGCAACACCTGAGACGGGCCGCAACTCCTGGGCTGGACCGAGACTCCTAGGCTGGGAGCGGTGCCCCCGCCCCCACCACTCGAGCTACCGCTGAAGTACTACCTCCCACTCGCCATCTCGGTGGTCGCCGCGCTGATCATTCTGTTCACTCCGGCGTCGGGGGTTCCGAGTGGGTTCGAGCACAGCGACAAGATCGTCCATTTCTGCCTGTTCGCGGCGCTGGCCTACTCGTCTCGAGTGGCAGCGATATCCGCGAGGTGGACCGCTGTGTGGACCGTCACCTTCGCGGGGCTATCCGAGGCGCTGCAGGCGGTCCTCCCGCTCGGTCGGAGCGGTTCGCTGGACGACGCACTGTTCGACGTGTTCGGTGTCACCGCCGGTCTGCTGATCGCGGCGCTCGTGGCGCCCTCTCGTTCGGCTATACACTGAGAGGACGCTCCGGGGGTCCTCGGCTCGCACGCCTGAACCGGAAGGGTCACCATCACCACGACGTCCGCACCCCACGACATCTACCTGGTTCCGCCCGAGCAGGACACGGCCGACCCGGTGACCGGCGCGTCACCGGAATCCGCAGCGCGCCTGACGGACCGCTCCGATGTCGTTCCACATGCCGGACGCTTCGCCCTGAAGATGACCTCGACCACGCCCCACGAGGCCATGGTCGAGGATCTGCTGTTCGTCCGCGAGGCGCTCGATGCCGCCAACATCAAGTACCTCCTGGTCCGGGGCAACGACGAGCGGCCGGTCGTCGCTATCGACGTCGCCGCCCGCCGCAAGCTCGAAACCGCGTTGGTCGAGGCCTGCTTGCGGGAGCCGTTCTACGCCAAGACCGTGGACGTCAAACGCGCCAAGACAGTTCTCGTCGCCGACGGATCGCTCTCCGAGGCCAGCGACGCTCGCATCTTCCGACTCTTCCGCCCCCGCGTCGAACCCATCAGCGCACTGCACTACGGGGCATCGACGGCCGTCCAGATCGAACTGTGGGCGTTCTCGCCCACCGAGGTTCAGTTGCCGGTGGAGAATTCTCTGACCCGGCGCAGCATCGCACCGAGCGAGGCGGTCCGCGGCACAGTCGAACGATTCGGCATGACCTGGCCGACCATCGAGAACATGTTCGCCGACCACGCGTCGGACATCAATTTCGACATCGACATCGTCTTCTCCTGGGTCGACGGTTCGTCGGCCGAGTTCCAGGCCCAACGGGCCCGCCGCATGCAGAACTACATTGTCGGTGAAGGTGATTCCTCGGCCGCTCGATTCCGGCAGATCGACGAACTGAAGTACGCACTCCGCTCGGTTCACATGTACGCACCGTGGATCCGTCGCATCTTCGTCGCCACCGATTCCCCACGTCCGGCGTGGCTCGCCGACGATTCCCGGGTGACCTTCGTCCCCAGCGACCAATTCTTCGTAGACGCATCGAATCTGCCGACACACAACTCGCAGGCAGTGGAAAGCCAGCTGCACCACATCCCTGGCCTGTCCGAGCACTTCCTGTACTCCAACGACGACATGTTCTTCGGCCGTCCGGTGGGGCCCCAGATGTTCTTCTCCCCCGGTGGCATCAGTATGTTCATCGAGGCGCCGACCCGAATAGGGTTGGGCTACAACGACGAAGACCGCAGCGGTTTCGAAAACGCGGCCCGGGTCAACCGTCGCCTGCTGCAGAAGCGTTTCGGTCTCATGACCACCCGGCACCTCGAGCATGCAGCTACACCACTGCGCAAGAGCGTGATGCAGGAGATGGAAAACGAGTTCGCCGACGAGTTCGCTGCCACCGCAGCGAGCGCATTTCGCGCCAGTACGAATATCTCGGTGACCAATTCGCTGTATCACTACTACGCGCTGATGAGTGGCCGCGCCGTCGTACAGAAAGATGCCAAGGTGACGTACATCGACACCACGGCGCACACGGGACTGCACTCGATGGAAAACCTGCTTCCCAAGCGAGCCGTCGACTTCTTCTGCCTCAACGACGGCAGCTTCCCCGAGGTCGATCTCGACGTCCGAACACGGCGAGTGACCGCATTCCTGGAGCGCTACTTCCCGATCGTGGCGCCCTGGGAAACCGAAGCCCGCAGGAACTAGAAGCTGACGCGCGAGCTCCGAGTGCTCTCGGCGATACGCACGCCTTCGCGTTCCAGGCGACGCGCGACTTCGTCGGCGGGCACGTACTCGCCCACGGTGTCGTAGGAACCGATGGGCACCACCGAATGCACGACCGTGTCGTCGTAGACATTGACGAGGTTGAACGCTTGCGCACCGTCGCGGCCTCGGAGTGCGCCGTGCGCGACGTTCAAATCCTGCGTGTAGCAGGTCGCGGACGCCACCGACACAGGAATCCCCGCGAACGTCGCCGAGGTCGAATAATGTAGGTGGCCCGCCAGAATGGAACGAACATCCGTGCCGCGCAGCACCTCCGCCAACGCGCTCTGATCGAGTAGCTCGACGAGCACGGCGAGGTCCAGAACCGTCGGCACCGGCGGGTGGTGCATCGCCAGGATCGTGCCGAACTCCGTGGGCGTGGACAACTCGTCGGCCAGCCAACGCAACTGCTCCGAGGTCACTTCGCCGTGATGCTCGCCCGGCACCGTCGAATCGAGCGTGATGATGCGGAGCCCGTCGACCTCGTGCACACGGTCCACCGTGCCGGTGCTCGGCTCCTGATCGAGCAATCGCGCGCGGAATGTGGCGCGGTCGTCGTGGTTGCCCATGGCCCAGATGATCTGCGCGTCGAGCGCCTCCGCCAGCGGCTCGACGAGGCCGCGAAGCCTGTCGTAGGCCCCGGCCTCACCGCGGTCGGTCAAGTCGCCCGTGAACACCAACGCGTCGGGTTGGACGCCGGACGCTTCGACATCGCCGAGGAGCCGCTGCAAACTCGCTGTGCTGTCGACACCGCCGTACAGATTCCCGCCCTCGACGAGATGAGTATCGCTGAGGTGCAGGAGGCAATGATTCGGGCGTGGATACTCCGCCGTCCGAGCCTTCATCGGTGTCTCGCTTCCGATCGGACTTGGCATGGGCACGCTGTGCGCGCGCCTTCGCCTCCAGCCTAACCACCCACCCTGAGAGTTTCAGATACGCCGGGCCAACATGTGGCTAACAGGCGCTCGGCGTAGGTGAGTGGAAGTACATAGCGGGCTATGTACTTCCACTCACATGCGGCGTCAGCCGCCTATCAGCACCCGCAGGTGCTCGTCGACGCCGCCGAGCGTGTGCTCGATGGCCACGAGCCTGCTCACGTAGTGCCCGACGGGATACTCCGCGGTGACACCGATGCCGCCGTGCAGCTGAATCGCTTCCTGCCCGAGCTTGCGCGAGGACCTGGAGATCTGCAGCTTCGCCCGAGACGCGACCATGGGATCGACGACGTCGTCGGCTAGGTTCATCGTCGCGTACAGGGCCATGCTCCGCGCCAGCTCCAGCAGCACGTACATGTCGGCTGCCCGGAATGTCAGCGCCTGGAACTTGGCCAGCGGAACACCGAACTGCTTGCGCTGCTTGAGGTAGTCGGTGGTCAACCGAAGCGCCTCCTCCATTGCGCCCACTGCCTCGGCGCACAGAGCGGCCTGCGCCTTCACCTCGGACGCGACGATCGCGGCGGTGGCGTCCGATCCGTCACCGAGGGGCTCGGCAGCGACATCGGAGAACGAGATCTGCGCCGCCCGCTGACCGTCGTGCGTGCGATAGGACTTGCGCGTCACGCCGGTCGCGTCGCCGTCGACGAGGAAGAGCCCGACACCTCCGCCGGGCAGCGCCGCGCTGACCACGAGGATGTCGGCACTGCCGCCGTGTGGGACCGGATTCTTGGTGCCGTCGAGCGAGAACGAGCCGCCATCCTCGGTTGCCGATACCCCGACCGCGACGTTCGGCCACCTACTGCCGGTCTCGTTGTGCGCGAACGCAAGCAACGTGCTGCCCTCGGCCACACCGGGCAGCACGCGTCGACGCTGATCCACCGAACCGACGTCGGAAATCAATCCTCCTGGGACGAGCACGGCGTCGAGAATCGGCTCCGGCGCAAGCCGTCGACCCATCTCGGTCATCACTGCCATGATCTCCACCGGCCCGGCGTCCATGCCGCCGTCGTCCTCGGCGAAACTGAGCCCGAGCAGCCCGACCTCGGCGAGTTGCTTCCACACGTCCGCGGACCAGCCCGGCTCGGCCGCGACGATCCGATTTCGCTTCTCGGTGTCGTACGCTCGCGAGAGCATCTCACGGGCTGTGTCTCGGAGGAGCTTCTGTTCTTCGTTCAATTCGAAATCCATAATGTGAACCTCACAATCCGAGAATCGTCGACGCGATGATCTGACGTTGCACTTCGTTGGAGCCGCCGTAGATCGACACCTTGCGGTAGTTGAGGTAGGTCGGCACCGACCGCTGCGCCCATTCCGCACTCCCGATGTCCTCGCCCGCCTCATAGGGCAGCGAGTCCGGGCCTGCGATGTCCATCAACATCTCGGTGGCGGACTGCTGCAGTTCGGACCCCCGCAGCTTGAGAATCGACGAGGCTGGATTGGGCTTGCCGTCCTCCGAACCCGACACCATCCGAAGCTGCGTCAATTCCAGTGCGAGAACCTCGTTTTCGAGCTCGGCGAACCGCGCCGCAAACAGCGGATCCTCGGCCAGCGTGCCCGTGCCGACCTTGGTCGCCGCGGCATGCTTCTTGGCCTCTTCGAGCCGTACCTTGGTGTGTCCGACGCGGGCGACTCCGGTGCGCTCGTTGCCGAGCAGGAACTTGGCGTAGCTCCAGCCTTGATTTTCTTCTCCGACAAGGTTTTCCGCAGGGACACGCACGTTCTCGAAGAACACTTCGTTGACCTCGACGCTGCCGTCGATCAGTTTGATCGGGCGCATCGTGATACCCGGAGTGTTCAGGTCGATCAGCAGGAACGAGATGCCTGCCTGCTTCTTCGGCGCAGTCGGATCGGTCCGAACGAGGGCGAAGATCCAATCGGCGTACTGCCCGAGCGTCGTCCATGTCTTCTGGCCGTTGACGATGTAGTCCTCGCCGTCGCGCAGCGCTGTCGTGCGGAGCGAGGCCAGGTCCGATCCAGCTTCCGGCTCGGAGAATCCCTGGCACCACCAGATGTCCACATTTGCCGTCTTGGGGAGGAACTTCTCCTTCAGCTCCTGCGAGCCGAACGTCGCGATGACCGGTCCAACCATGGACGCGTTGAAAGCCAGCGGCTCGGGCACCGAGGCCAGCTGCATCTCGTCGAGCCAGATGTGGCGCTGCACCGGGGTCCAGTCCCGGCCGCCGAACTCCTTCGGCCAATGCGGAACAGCGAGTCCGTTCGCATTGAGAATCCGCATCGTGGTCACCAGATCTTCACGGCTCAGCTCGGCGCCGACGCGGTTCTTCTCGCGTATCTCCGCGGGAATCTCGGTGGTGAAGAAAGTACGCATCTCGTCACGAAATGCGGCTTCCTCTTCTGTCAGGGCAAGATTCATGAGATCCCTCCGCTATCTTTCCACTGGGTCATCCTCGACCGTACTCTGCGGCAACTGCGATAATGTTCGCTGACTATGACTTTTCTGGCACTGGTTCGGCACGGCGAAACCGATTGGAATCTGCACGGCCGACTCCAGGGCAGCTCGGACATCCCGCTCAACTCGACCGGCCGAGCTCAGGCGAGCGAAGCCGTCTACGAACTCGAAGGACGACGCTGGGACTTGCTGGTCAGTTCGCCACTTTCGAGGGCTGCCGAAACAGCCGACATCATCGGCGCCCACCTGGGAATCGAACGCACTGCAACCTATGCTGACCTGGCCGAACGGCACTTCGGCGCTGCCGAGGGCTTCACCGATTACGACGCTTGGTCACGCTGGCCGCACGGGCACTATCCGGGCCTCGAGTCGCGCGAGAATCTGATCGTTCGGGGCCTGCGCGCGATCGACGAGATAGCAGATATGCACCCCGATTCGTCGGTCATCGCCGTCGCCCACGGCGGTGTCATCCGCGCGATTGTGGGCGCCCTCCGCGGAATTCCGTCGCCGCGCATCCTCAATGCAGGAGTATCGACACTGGTTCGGCAGAACGGGAAGAATTGGACTGTCGAGACAATCAATGGCGTCCCCGCACAAAGGACTCGGTGACATGCGCACAGAACGGCATATCGAGGAATTGGGTTTCGTCCTGCCCGAGGAGGCTGTGGCCCCGCCCGGGTTCACGTTCTCCTTCGACTGGGTACGCGTGCGCGGCAACCGCGTCCACGTCTCCGGTCACTCACCCCAGCTCGCCGACGGCTCCCTCGCCGGCCCGTTCGGGGCCGTGCCGTCGGAGATCTCCCTCGATGCGGCGACGGACGCTGCCCGCGACACCGCGCTGGCCGTCCTGGGCAGCGTGCGTCGAGCGATCGGTGACCTCGACCGAATCAGCGCCTGGCTCACGGTTTCCGGAATGGTCAACGCCGACCACGGGTTCACCCAGACGACGACCGTCATCAACGGCTTCTCCGATCTCGTTCTGCAGATCTTCGGCCCGGAGGTCGGCGCGCACGCACGCAGTGCGATCGGAGTGGCAGCACTGCCGATGAACAACGCCGTGGTCGTATCGGCAGAAATCGAGATAGACGGCTAGGAACCCCAGCGGCTCTCAATCAGCTTCTCGGACGCTTGTCCTTGCCCTTGGGTCCGCTGAATTTTCCGCCACCGCGCGGACCGCCACGGCCCCCGGGAGGGCCGAAATCGGGCTGCAACTGAATCAGCACCCCACTGATGCGGGTGCGACGCAGCGCCTCGACGGTCTCGTCGGCGAGATCTGCCGGAAGTTCGACGAGCGAGTGGTCCGGACGGATGCTGATGTGCCCGAAATCGCTGCGACGAAGTCCGCCCTCGTTCGCGATGGCTCCGACGATCGCACCGGGGGCGACGTGATGGCGCTTACCCACCGCGATGCGGTATGTCGCCATGTCCTGACCGGTCTTGCGGTGATGCGAGTTGGCGGCATCCTCGTCGAACTTGCGCGGCACCCGCTCGCGCGGTTCGCGTGCCGCGCGCGGCGGGGCGGGTGGCTCGGGCTTGAGCAAGAATTCTTCACCGTCGCGGGACTGCACGGCGAGCGCCGCAGCGATGTCGGCGAGCGGGACGTCGTGCTCGCGTTCGTAATCCTCGATCAGCTTGCGGAACAGTCCCAGGTTCGTCGAGCTCAGGCTCTCGGTGATGGAGTCGCCGAACTTGGTGACGCGCTGCGCGTTGACGTCGTCGACGCTGGGGAGCTGCATCTCGGTGATGGGCTGGCGCGTCGCGCGTTCGATCGCCTTGAGCAGGTGACGCTCGCGCGGTGCGACGAAGAGCAGAGCCTCACCGGCTCGACCGGCCCGGCCGGTGCGTCCGATGCGGTGCACGTAGGACTCGGTGTCGTGGGGAATGTCGTAGTTGATGACGTGCGAGATCCGGTCCACGTCGAGGCCGCGGGCAGCGACGTCGGTGGCCACCAGTACGTCGATGGCGCCGCTCTTGAGCTGACCGATCGTCCGCTCGCGCTGAGCTTGGACGATGTCGCCGTTGATCGCGGCGGCGGAGAATCCCCGCGCCCGCAGCTTCTCGGCGAGCTCCTCCGTAGCCTGCTTCGTCCGGACGAACATGATCATCGCCTCGAACTCTTCGACCTCGAAGATCCGGGTCAGCGCTTCCAGCTTGCGCTGGTGTGCCACCTGCACGTAGCGCTGGGTGATGTTGGGTGCAGTCGAGGTCTTGGTCTTGACGGTGATCTCGACCGGGTCGTGCAGGTACTGCTTGGAGATCTTTCGGATCGCGGGCGGCATCGTGGCCGAGAACAGCGCGACCTGCTTGTACTCAGGGGTGTCCGCCAGGATGCGCTCGACGTCTTCCTGGAAACCCATCTTGAGCATCTCGTCGGCCTCGTCGAGCACCAGGTACTCGAGCTGAGACAGGTCGAGGGTGCCCTTTTCGAGGTGGTCGATGACACGACCGGGCGTTCCGACGATGATCTGCGCACCCTTGCGCAGCCCGGAAAGCTGAATGCCGTAGGCCTGTCCACCGTAGATCGGGAGAATATGCAGGCCGGGGATGTTGGTGGCGTACTTGCCGAACGCCTCGGCCACCTGGAGCGCGAGTTCACGCGTCGGAGCCAGCACGAGCGCCTGAGGCACCCGGCGTGAGACGTCGAGCCTGGACAGAATCGGTACCGCGAATGCAGCGGTCTTGCCCGTGCCCGTCTGGGCCAAACCGACCACATCGCTGCCGCTCATCAGCGGCGGGATGGTCGCGGCCTGGATGGGCGAGGGGCTCTCGTAGCCGACGTCGTGCAGCGCCTTGAGAACTCGTTCGTCGATCCCGAGATCGGCGAAGGTCAGCGGCGGGGCCTCTTCGGCGCCCCCTGCGGCCTGTTGCACTCCTGTTGGGGGTGCATCGGCTGGGGCCGCGTCGGCTGGGGGCGCGTCGGTGGCCGCCGACGCCGGCCCGTTCGATGTGGACTCGTCCGTGGTCCCAGCGGCATCGGTCACAGCGGCATCCTGATTCGGCTCTGTTGTGCTCATATACCTGGGAGTTTAATCCCTGTCACCGCCTCCGACGGACCGAGTGCCGAGAATTGGGTGCAACGAACGGGGAGGAGAGGCAACTACGCACCCTCCCGAGGGCCGCGCTGCCGTCGAAATCGGGCAATTCATCGAAGTCGAAATCGGCATCGCCACCAGTTATCGTGCACTGCGAGTCACACCTAACTCCACAGAACGCGTCGAAAAGTCGCAAACCGGACACCCCGGTAGTGCAGAACGACACGGAATGTGATGAAATGCACACCTGTTACGTCATTTACCCGGAGGGGTCCTACAGTGCGCGAATATTCTGTGCCAGCATCATTCACCATTCCCGAAGATGCATCGATGGCCGACACGGTTTACCGATACGAGAAGGAGTGCCCGAACCTCGTTCTCTTCCAGCGCCAGGTGGGCGGGACGTGGACCGACGTCACCGCAGGTCAGTTCGCCAAAGAGGTCGCCGCCGTAGCCAAGGGCTTCATCGCCTCCGGCGTCGAGGTCGGCGACCGCGTCGCCATCCTGTCCTCGACCCGCTTCGAGTGGGTCGTACTCGACTACGCCATCTGGACCGCAGGCGGCTGCACCGTCGCCATCTACGAAACGTCCGCAGCCGACCAGGCGCAGTGGATCCTCGAAGACTCGGCCACCACGGTGCTCGTCCTCGAAACCCCCGAGCACGCCGAAGCCTTGAAGGAGGTCACCGAGGGCGCCGCGGATCTGCGTGAGGTTCTGCAGATCGACGCGGGCGCCATCGAAGAACTCAGCACCCGCGGCGCGGGTGTCAGCGACGAGGACCTGCATGCCCGTCGCAAGCAGGTGAACGCGTCCAGTCCCGCGACGCTCATCTACACCTCGGGCACGACCGGGCGCCCCAAGGGCGTTCAGCTCACCCACGGCAACTTCTACGCCGAGATCCAGGCCACTTCGATGGCTCTGCACGACTCGATGAACGAGGGCAACCGCACGCTGATGTTCCTGCCGATGGCCCACGTGTTCGCACGCGCCGTCTCGGTCGCCGCGTTCGAGTCGAAGGTGACCATCGGACACACCTCGGACGTGACCACCCTGCTCGACCAGTTCGCCACGTTCAAGCCCGACTTCATTCTCTCGGTGCCCCGCGTCTTCGAGAAGGTCTACAACTCGGCCAAGCAGAAGGCATACGACGGCGGCAAGGGCAAGATCTTCGACAAGGCCGCAGCCACCGCCATCGAGTGGAGCGAGGCCAAGGACAAGGGTGGGCCCGGACTGATCCTGAGCGCCAAGCACGCCGTGTTCGACAAGCTCGTGTACTCCAAGCTCCGCACAGCGCTGGGCGGCAACTGCGAGCGGGCGGTCTCCGGTGGCGCAGCCCTCGGCGCTCGTCTCGGACACTTCTTCCGCGGCGTCGGCATTCCCGTCTACGAGGGCTACGGCCTCACCGAGACCAGCGCGGCGATCACCGTCAACACCACCACCGAGCAGCGCATCGGCAGCGTCGGCAAGCCGTTGAACGGCCACGCCGCGAAGATCGCCGACGACGGCGAGCTTCTGGTCAAGGGACCGGTCGTGTTCGGCGGCTACTGGCACAACGACAAGGCGACAGCCGAATCGATCGTCGACGGCTGGTTCCACACCGGTGACCTCGGATCGATCGATCAGGACGGGTTCGTCTCGATCACCGGCCGCAAGAAGGAAATCATCGTCACCGCCGGCGGCAAGAACGTTGCGCCGGCCGTGCTCGAGGATGCACTCCGCGCGAACGCGTTGATCAGTCAGTGCCTCGTGGTCGGAGACGGCAAGCCGTTCATCGGTGCGTTGATCACCCTCGATCCCGAAGCACTACCGGGATGGAAGGAACGCCACAGCATCGCCGAGAACATCGCGTTCGAGGATCTGAAGAAGAACCCCGATCTCATCGCCGAGATCGACCAGGCCGTCGCCGACGCCAACAAGAAGGTCTCGAAGGCAGAGCAGATCAAGAAGTACTCGGTGCTCGAGGTCGACTTCACCGCCGAGACCGGCGAACTCACCCCGACGATGAAGCTCAAGCGCAACGTCATTCATCAGGAGCGTGGATCCGAGATCGAAGCTATCTACAGCTGATCTCCACCGCATGAAAGCAGGGCCCGTGTGCATCACACGGGCCCTGCTTTCGTAGTGCGCTACACGTGTTCGAGCAGGAAGGTAGCCGCGTCCAGCGAGACGGTCCGGTGCACCTTCTCATGCAGCAGGTCGTGACCTGCGTCCTCGTATTCGCGCAACTGCGCCCCGGGCACGTTCGGGATCCAGGCACGCACGGCATCGATCGGCGCCATCCGGTCGTCCACCCCGTGCACGGCCAACAGGGGCACCGCGGTGTCGTCGAGATCCGAGAGCTTTCCAGTCGTCGACTTCGGTGTTCCGCACAGGACCGCCGCGCAGAATCCGCTCGGCTCCTCGGCCAGGGCGGCGATCGCGGTCGCCGCCCCCAGCGAATGGCCCATCAGCGCCATCGGCACCCCCGAACGCTCGGCACGAGCGAGACTTGCCAGCTGCAGCGCGTTCTTCGCCAACCCGGCAATCTGCGATGCGTCCGACAACTCCCCCTCCGTCAAACCATGTCCGACGTGATCGATCGCCCACACGTCGATGTCCTCGTTGTTGAGGACGCGGGAGAAGCGATGGTAATGGCCGCTGTGCTGGCCGAGACCGTGCAGAAAGACCAGAACCAGACGCGGATGGGCCGTCGTCCACGAGCGATAGTGGACGGCACCGGTGACTCCCTCGAAAAAAGGCATTCGGCTATTTTGCATGCCGAGCTTCGGCGTCGGTGCACTCACCTACAGTTGGGCGCGTGTTCCTCTTGGCCGACCGCGTCGTTTACAGCGCCAGCGACCTCTCAGCCGCCGCGTCGTGCGAGTACGCGTTGCTTCGCACCCTCGATGCAAAGCTCGGCCGAATCGACACCGTTCACGACGCCGCAGACCCCATGCTCGAACGCACCTCGGCTCTCGGCCTCGCGCACGAACGCCGTCAACTCGACCTGTTCCAGAGCAGGTTCGGAGCGGGCGTCGCGATCATGCCCAGGCCCGAGCGCACGCTCCTCGGTCTGGCCGACGCCAATGCCGCCACCATCGAAACCGCGCTATGGAAGTACGACGTGTTGTATCAGGCCACGTTCTTCGACGGCCGCTTCCTCGGGTTCTGCGACTTCCTGGTCAAGGAAGGCACGCGGTCGAACGACACCGCGTACTCCGTGTACGACACCAAGCTGTCGCGGCACGCCCGAGTACCGGCCCTGCTGCAGCTGGCCGCGTATGCGGATGCGCTCGAAACCAACGGCATCGAGGTGGCCCGGCACCTGCACCTGATGCTCGGCGACGGCTCCACCACCGACCACGCAACCAAGGACCTGCTCCCGGTCTACCGTCGCCAGCGAGCCCACCTCGAGGAGATCATCGACGAGCATGTCGCCGACGCCGAACCCGTCGACTGGGCCGACCCCCGGTACACCGCTTGCGGGCGGTGCGATGCGTGCGAGGAGCAGGTCATCGCCCGCGAGGACCTGCTTCTCGTCGCCGGCATCAGCGGAGGCAACAGAGCACATCTCGTCGACGCCGGCGTCAGCACCATGAGTAAGCTCGCCGCGCTCGACGGACCCGTCGAGGGCATCTCTGCCCGCATACTCGGAAACCTCGCTGCGCAGGCGAGGCTGCAGGTAGCGCAGTCGACGAGCGGTGTGCCCGAGTACGAGATCGTCGATGCCGCTGCGCTGGGCAGCATTCCGGAGCCGAACGCGGGAGATGTGTTCTTCGACTTCGAGGGTGACCCGCTGTGGACCGAGGGCACTGCGGACTGGGGTCTCGAGTATCTCTTCGGCGTCCTCGACGCAGGCGGCACGTTCACACCGTTCTGGGCCCACGACCGAGCGCAGGAGCGGGCGGCGTTGACGGCCTTCCTCGAGTACGTGACCGCGCGTCGGCGCGAGTATCCCGGGATGCACGTCTACCACTACGCGGCCTACGAGAAGACGGCGCTGTTGCGTCTCGCCGGACGGTACGGCGTCGGCGAGGATGTCGTCGACGACCTGCTTCGCGAGAACGTTCTCGTGGACCTCTACCCCGTCGTGCGGGCATCACTGCGCATCGGTGAGCGGTCCTACAGCATCAAGAAGCTGGAGCCGCTGTACATGCCGGGCAGTCGAGACGGCGAGGTCACCAACGCCGCCGCGTCGATAGTCGAGTACGCGAACTGGTGCGACCTGCGCGATCGAGGGTGTGCCGAGGAGGCCGACGCGTTGCTCGCCGAGATCGCCGAGTACAACCGCTACGACTGCGAGTCGACAGTTCGGCTGCGCGACTGGCTGCTCACCCGAGCGGCCGACGCCGGTGTCACCCCGAGGGCCCCGGCCGCCCTCGCACCCGAGTCGGTCGAGGAAATCGACCCTGCCGAAGAGTCGTTGCGCGAGTTCGTCGGCTACGGCCCAATCTCCGAGCGCTCACCGCAGGCGCAGGCGGTGGCCCTCTACGCCGGATCGATCGGGTATCACCGCCGAGAACGCAAGCCGTTCTGGTGGGCCCACTTCGACCGGTTGCAGAGCCCGGTCGACGAATGGGCCGAGTCCGGCGATGTGGTGAAGGTGGACACCGGCTCGATCGATTCGGTATGGGCGAAGACCACGCCCAGGCAGAAGCTCCTTCGGCGTCGGCTGACGTTGCACGGGAGCGTCGGCAACAGCCTCGGCAAGACCGTGCGACTGCTGTACGACGTGCCGGCCCCCGATGGGTTGGACCAACCGCACCCCAGCTATCGGGCGTGCAGCAAGGCCGAGGTCGTCGAGATCAGCGAGGCGTTCGTCGTGGTCGACGAGAAGCTCGCCGCGGGCGCCGATCCGTATGAGCAAGTTCCGATGGCGATTGCACCCGACGCGCCCATCCGCACCGTCAGCCTGGAAGCGGCGATCGTCCGCGCGGCGTCCGAGGTCGAGCGGTCGTTGCCGAATCTGCCCACAACCGCGATGGCCGATCTGGCGGCACGGTCGGCGCCGCGGACACACTCGGGCCGACCGCTGCCCGCGATCGTGGTCGGCGAGCAGGGCGCCGGGAATTACGTAGATGCGATTGCTGCGGCGTTGGAAGATCTCGACAACTCGTATCTCGCTGTGCAAGGCCCTCCTGGCACTGGCAAGACCTACACGGCCGCAACGGTGATCGCGCGGCTCGTCGAGCAGCGACAGTGGCGCGTCGGCGTCGTCGCGCAGTCTCACTCGGTGGTGGAGAACCTCCTGGATGCGATCGCGAAGGCCGGAGTCGTTCCCGAACTGATCGGGAAGAAGGCGCCGACCGAGCACACCCTGTTGCGCGATGCGGACTATCCCGGTTTCGTCGCCGACGCGACCGGCGGCTGCGTCATCGGCGGGACGGCCTGGGACTTCTCGCTCGACACTCGCGTCGTGCCGGGTTCGCTCGATCTACTCGTCGTCGACGAGGCGGGACAGTTCTCGCTGGCCAACACCATCGCCGTCGCCGGTGCTGCACGGAACCTGCTGCTGTTGGGCGATCCCCAACAGCTTCCCCAGGTCAGTCAGGGCACGCACCCCGAACCGGTGGACGAGTCGGCCCTGGGATGGCTCGCCGAAGGACACGACGCGTTGCCCGCCGACCGCGGCTACTTTCTGAGCCGGACCTGGCGCATGCACCCTGCACTGTGCGCACCGGTCTCGGCGCTGTCGTACGAGGGCCGTCTGTTCTCCAACGAGCAGGCCACGGGCACGCGGGTGCTCCACGGTCTGGCACCGGGGCTGCATGCCGTGACCGTCGATCACCACGCGAACACCACCGACTCACCGGAGGAGGCCGAGGAGATCAGGCGGCAGATCGAATCGCTTGTCGGTTTGCCGTGGGTCGATCCCGAAACCCACGACGCGGCGCGGGGCCTGACGCCCGGCGACTTCATCGTCGTAGCGCCGTACAACGCGCAGGTGGCTCTCATTCGCGAACATCTCGAGCGCGCGGGCCTCGCGGACGTCCCCGTCGGCACTGTCGACAAGTTCCAGGGGCGGCAGGCACCGATTTCGATCGTGTCGATGACCGCGTCGAACGCAGGCGATTCGCCCCACGGGGCGCGCTTTCTGCTCTCGAGACACCGGTTGAACGTCGCGATCTCCCGCGGCCAGTGGGCGGCGATCGTCGTGCAGGCGCGAACGCTGACGCACTACCTCCCCGCGACACCCGACGGCCTCGAAACCCTGGGGGCATTCATGGCCCTCACCGGGTGATGAGCCCTGCTTCGAACATGCCCCGGTCTCAGCCGAAGTTCTTGCCCTCGCCGCGGTAGGTGGGAACGGCGGTGACGGTGCCGTCTTCCTCGGCGATGTGCAGGGTGTCGAAGCGTTCGCACACTTCCCCGGCTTTGGCGTGCCGGAACCAGATGCGATCTCCGATGGTGACGCTTCCGGGTGGCACGGCGACCGGCGTTTGAACCTCACCTGCTCCTTCGTTTCGCAGAAGTTTCAATCCACCGCGTACGAGGCCACCGAGGGCGGTGTTCATCGCCACCGGCGACGGTGCGCGCGACCGCGAGGCGGGACCGGAGGCTATGTAGCCGCCGCCGAAGGTCGTTGCGACGGCCGGCGTCGGTGTGCGAACCACGGGCAGCGCGAAATACAACGCCGGATTCGGAGTGAAGGCCCGATAGCGATCGAACAGGGTGGGCACGAACAATCCGGAGCCGGCCGTGACTTCGGTGACGACGGGGTCGGCCGAGCTGACCTCCAGCGAACCCGTCCCGCCACTGTTTACGATTTCGAGGCCGCCGACCACATCGGTGACCGCGTCGACGACCTCCCCTCTGCGCAGTTTCAGGTCCGCTACCGAGGCCCTCTTCATCAATTCGACGGCGATGTTCGAGTCGGGCAGTCCGGCGATCTGCGCCTCGTAGAACATCACTCCGACGACTCGAAACCCCCGCTCCTTTGCGAGCCGGGCGAACTCGGCGACCTGCCCCGGCTCGCGCAGCGGGGATCGCCGAACTCCGATGTGCAGCGGGCCGATCCGAAGGGAGGCGTCGACGTCGATGCAGATACGCGGCTTGACCAGGTCGGATCCTGCTGCATCGCGGATGATGTCGAGGTGTGCCGGGTCGTCGACCATCAGCGTGATGCGGCCAGAGAGCACTCGGTCGCGTGTGATGGTGGCCAGGGCGGACTTGTCGACCGTCGGGTACCCCATGAGAATGTCTTGCGCTCCGAGCCGCGCCAGCCAGATCGCCTCGGACGGCGAGTAACACATGAGGCCCGCAAACCCCTGCGCGGCAGTGAGGTCGGCGCCCAGCACTCGTTCCAGAATTGCGCGAGAGCGAACGGACTTGCTCGCCACTCGCACCGGAAGGCCGTTTCCTCGTCGAATCAACTCGTGCGCGTTGGTCTCGAATGCCGCGGCATCGAGTGCCGCGAACGGGGGTTCGAGATCGGCACTGACCCTGGAGATGCGGTCGAGGGCGGTCGGGCTGCGGCCGAGAAGTGACGTCACGGGCCCAGTCAAGCACCCTCCGACGGCATCTGCACCCTTCACGGGCGCTCGACGGCCTTCGCGGCGATCACACCGGCCAGGTCGTCCAGTGCAGCTATGACGGCGATGTCGTCACGATCGACCAGCCATCGCAGAATCAGCCCATCGACGGTCGCCATTCCGAATCGGGCCACCGAGTCGATCGGCTCCAGCCATCGTGTTCCCGTGTGCTCTGCCGCGCGACTGAAGAACTCGAATGCCTCGGTGTCACGAATCCGATACTGCCCACTGGCGAGGGCGGCAGCCTGCTCCGAACCCAGCGCTCGATGCCGCAGCAGATAGGTCTTGATCTCGTAGGACAGCAGCTGGCGGTCGGCTGATCGCTCGACGATCGGCCACACCGCGCTCAGTCCGCTGTGCAGCAATTCACGAAGTCCCCTGGTCCCGGTGAGTTCGCATGCGTCGACCGCTGCGTTCAAGGCTGCGTGCAGAGCCCCGGTGATGTCGACGATCAGACCCTCGCCCATCGCCGTGACGAGAATTTCCTTGGACTCGAAGCAGTAGTAGACGGCGCCACGCGGTACGCCAGCTTCCTCGGCGACCCGGCGAACGGTCAAGCCCTCGATCCCCACCTGCTCGGCGACGTTCAATGCGGCCGCGACCAGTCGAGTGCGCCGTGCATCTACGGGCAACCGGGTCTGCATGCTTCCCGATAGTAGGCGCGCACGGGCGATGTGGGCCGTGAATTGACCGTGGCGGAGGTGCGCATTCATAGTTGACCGATGACGGGGCTGGAGTGGCAGAACTGGGCAGGCAATCAGCGAGCGCATCCAACCGAGTTCGCCGAGCCTGGCACCGTCGAGGAGCTGCGGGCCGTGGTGCTGCGCGCCGAGACCACCGTCAAGTGCGTCGGCGCGGGCCACTCGTTCACCTCGATCGCCGTCACCGACGGAACTCAGGTGAGCCTGGATCGGATCAGCGGCATCGAATCGGTGGTCACCGATGCCGACGGGTCCGCGCTGGTGACGGTGCTCGCCGGCACACGATTGAAAGAGCTCACAGCCACGTTGTGGGATCTCGGGCTGTCGATGACCAACCTCGGCGATATCGACGAGCAGTCCATCGCAGGTGCCATCTCGACCGGCACCCACGGGACCGGGGCGAGGTTCGGCGGCATCGCCGCGCAGGTGCGTGCTTTGGAAATTCTCACCGCGGACGGTCGACTCCTCGCGTGCTCGCGGCAGGAGAATGCAGACATCTTCGACGCTGCACGCATCGGTCTCGGCGCGCTCGGCATCTTCACGCGTGTCACGGTGCATTGCGTGCCGGCATTCGCGCTCGCGGCCCGCGAGGCACCCGCGACCCTGACCGGCACACTCGCCGAACTCGACGAAACGGTGTCCCGGACAGATCACTTCGAGTTCTACTGGTTCCCGCACACAGACCGAGTTCTCACCAAGGCCAACACTCGGATGCCGCTGGGGACACCGCTGGCTCCCCTGGGCAGGCTCTCGTCCTACGTCGACGACGAGCTCATGTCGAACAAGGCCTTCGAGGCCGTCAACCGCATCGTGACGCGGGTCCCCGCGGCGATACCGCGCGTCAATGCCGTCTCCTCGAGAGTGCTGTCCGCCCGGGAGTACACCGACCGCAGCCACCGAGTGTTCGCCTCGTCGCGGAAGGTTCGGTTTCGCGAGATGGAGTACGCGGTGCCGTCGGAATCCATCTCGTACGTGGTGCGCGAGATCGACCGCTGGCTCGAATCGTCCTCGTGTACCGTCGCCTTCCCGGTGGAAGTGCGATTCGCGGCGGCCGACGACATCTGGCTCTCGACGGCCTACGAGCGGACCAGCGCGTACGTCGCGGTGCATCAGTACCACCGCCGGGATCACCGTGAATACTTCAGCGCAGTGGAGGCGATCGCGCGCAGCGTCGGTGGGCGCCCGCACTGGGGCAAGTTGCACGGGCTGGTCGCCGAGAACTTCGCCGGAATCTACGACCGCTTCGACGACTTCCGCGGGGTTCGCGACCGACTCGATCCCGACGGCCTGTTCCAGAACGAGTATCTGCGAACCGTCCTCGGGTGAGCGGGGCTACAGGTGCCGGTTCACCAAAGGCCCGACGAGCCCGAAAGCCGATGCGTCGGGGACCTCGTACTTCGAGACCGTCCCGCTGACGAAGGCGTGCCACGCCGCGCCGGCGTCGGACCCCACGGTCGAGACGACGAGCGCTCTGCCGCGGTAGACACCTGGGAAATGCTGCTTCGCCAGCTCCTGATGATCGGTGGCGAGGGCGACGAGCTCCTCGGCTCGGCTTCGATCGACGTCCGCGCCGATGCCTGCGAGGAGCTCGTCCGCCGGCTCGTCGGCGCGCGGGGGTTGAACGGGGCTACTGCCGAGCAGCGCCAGGCTGCTGACCGCGATCCCACGTAACTGCAGCGCCACAGCAACAGCGTGAGCGAGCAGGCCCCCGAACGACACGCCCAGAAGGTTGATCGGCCCGTTGCCCCGCACTGCGAGAATATCGTCGGCGTAGCGCTCGGCCAGCGCGGATACCGAGGACGCGCGCGGCACGGACGCCGATGTCTCGACGCCGCAGACGGGGCGGTCCCCGTCGATGTGGGCGGCCAGTGCGGCGTATCTGCCCGCGCGACCGTCGATGGAATGAATGCAGAAGACCGGTGAACGCGTACCGCCCGCGCGGATCGAAAGGACTGTCGAGGAGGCTCTGGGCGCCCGGTCAGCGATGTCGACAAACGAAAACTGCGATAAATCACTGATGACGGTCATTTCAAGGGCCTCCGGGGTCGAGTCTTCGAGATATGGGGTGTGGCGTGAAACCCCGGCAGTACGTGTGCAGCGACTACAGAGATATGTCGTCGCGGCGGTCGCGGATGTTACCCACGTCTCATACTCCTCTGCTAGCCGCCGTCGCGGACACTTATGTTGGAGAGATGTGGAAAAGCGCGCTTTCCGGGATCATCGCCGCCGGAGTGATCGTCGGGGTCGGCGAATTGGTCTCGGTTCCGTTCGGACCGACCTCGTCGCCGGTCGTTGCAGTCGGCTCGGCCGTGGTCGACAACACCCCCGAGGCTGTCCGCGACTGGGCGATCGACACCTTCGGCACCGCGGACAAACTCGCCCTGTTCATCGGCATGGGCATCGTCATCGCGCTGATCTCCGCCGGCGCCGGGCTGTTGCGTCGTCCGTTCGGCGCAGTGCTGTTCGCGGGACTCGGAGCTATCGGGGTCCTCGCTGCGGTCACACGCCCGGGCGCCACACCGCTGTCGGCACTGCCGACCGTCCTGGGCGTCGCAGCCGGCATCGTCGTACTGCACGCACTGATCAGCACCACCGAACCGGAGGTTCCCGGCGGCCTGAGCAGGCGGAGTTTCCTCGGGCTGGCCGTCGCGGCAGGGTTTGTCGCGGTCGCCGCCGGAACAGCCGGTCGCATGATCGGGCAGGCCCGCAGCGTCACAGCCAACCGACTCGGCTTCATACTCCCGACGCCGACGCCACAGCCACCGATCCCCGCCGGTGCGGACCTGAACATCGAAGGACTGCCCTCGTACATCACTCCGAACGAGGACTTCTATCGCATCGACACCGCGCTCGTAGTGCCGCAAGTGTCGTCGGAGACGTGGTCGCTGCGCATTCACGGCATGGTCGAGCGGGAACTGGAGATCACCTTCGCCGATCTTGCCGAACGGCAGGCCGTCGAGAGCACAGTGACCCTGACCTGCGTGTCGAACATCGTCGGCGGGGATCTCGTCGGCAACGCCACGTGGATCGGCTACCCGCTGAAAGACCTGCTGGAGGAAGCGGGTATCGAGGACGGCGCGGACATGGTGCTCTCCTCCAGTCACGACGCATTCACCGCAGGAACGCCACTGGAGGTTCTGCTCGACGGACGGGACGCGCTCCTGGCCGTCGGGATGAACGGTGCGCCGCTCCCCGTCGAGCACGGCTACCCGGCGCGTCTGGTCGTCCCCGGTCTCTACGGCTACGTTTCGGCGACCAAATGGGTCACCGATCTGGAAGTCACGCGCTTCGACCGGGCCAGCGCGTACTGGACCGACCGCGGCTGGGGCGAGCGCGGGCCGATCAAAACGGCATCGCGTATCGACACACCCCGATCCGGTGCCGCCGTCGAGGCCGGACCGGTCGTCATCGCCGGTGTGGCCTGGAAACAACACACCGGCATCTCCGCCGTGGAAGTGCAGATCGACGACGGTGACTGGATGCCGGCGACATTGTCGGAGGAATACTCCGAGAACACCTGGCGGCAGTGGACCATCGAATGGGACGCGCCGCCGGGCGAGCATTTCCTTCGAGCCCGCGCGACCGACGCCGAAGGTGAAATCCAGACCGCGGCGACCGCCGACACCGTGCCCGACGGCGCAACCGGCTACCCGCAGGCGTTCGTCACCGTCAGATGAAAGTGGCCTTCATCGAATTGGTACGTAGGATCTCGCTTTCGGCCTCGGTCAATCCCACCTGGTCGACGAGCGCCGCGAAGTTGTCCTCGACGTAGCCCCCGAAGTATGCCGGATCATCGGAATTGACCGTCACCAACAATCCCCGCTCGATCATGCCCCTGATCGGGTGATCGGCAAGGGTGTCGATGACTCTGAGCCGCACGTTCGACAGCGGACAGACCGTCAACGGGATCTGCTCCTCGACCAGCCGTGTGACGAGCGCGTCGTCATCCAGGCAGCGCACCCCGTGATCGATCCGCTCCACGTGCAACAGATCGAGCGCCTCCCAGATGTATTCCGCGGGTCCCTCTTCCCCCGCGTGCGCGACGACGTGCAAACCCTCCGCCCGCGCCTTCGCGAAAACGTCGACGAACAGCGACGGCGGAAACCCCGCCTCGGCCGAATCCAGACCGAGTCCGATGATCGGGGCCTTCATTGCCAGCAGATCGTCGAGCAGCTTGTTCGCATGCAACACAGGCTTGTCCCGCAGGATCGACGCGATCAGACCGCTCGAGACGCCGAACTCACGTTCACTCGACGCCGCGGCGTCGGCCAGCCCCTCGACGACCGCCTCCAACGGCACCCCACGAGAGGTGTGCGCCTGCGGATCGAAGAAGATCTCCGCGTGCGTGACACCGCCCGCCGCAGCGCGGGAAAAGTATGCGCGAGCCAGATCGGCGAAATCCTGTGCAGTGAGCAGCACGGACATGTTGGCGTAGTACAGATCCAAGAACGAACCCAGATCCGAGAACTCGTACAGCCCCCGCAGTTCCTCGATGTCCGCGTACGGCAACGTGATCGCGTTACGCTCGGCGAACTCGAAGATCTGCGGGGGCTCGAGCGAACCCTCGATGTGCATGTGCAGTTCCGCGAGGGGCATTGTCGTCATCGCCGCAACACTACTTACCGGTGTACGTCGCCTTCCCCGGCCCGTTCTCCAGAAAGCTACGGACGGCGCCGCGAAGATCATCGGTCTCGAACAACGCCCCGGACACGTCCGAGGTGATCTCGTCCGCATGCGCGACGCCGCCCGAACGCCACGCTGCCACAATCTTTTTGGTGGCAGCATGCGCCACCGTCGGGCCGGCGGCCAGCCGCTCGGTCAGGGCAACGGCCTCGCCGTCGACATCGGTGTGGATGGCATTGACCACGCCCCACTCCAGCATCGTCTGGGCGTCGTAGAGGTCACCGGTCATGACCAGTTCGCGCGCCCGACCCGAACCGGCACGCTCGGCGAGACGCTGCGGGCCGCCCATCGACGGTGTCAGTCCCACAACGGTTTCGACGAGACCGAACTTGGCTCTGGGACCCGCGAGAATGATGTCGCAGGCCAGCAAGATCTCGAAGGCGGCCGTCAGGGTCAGGCCGTGCGCGGCGTAGACGACCGGGCACGGCAGAGCCTCGAGCGGATGCGCGATGTCGGCGAACAACTGACGCCACATATCGGCGCCCTGTTGCGCGGACAGCCCGTCGAACACGTGCACGTCGACGCCTGCCGAGTTGACCTTGCCGTCGGCGCGCAGCAGCACCGCCCGCGGCGGATTCGCCGTCAGATCAGCGACGTTCGCCGCTACGGCGTCGAACATCGCCTGATCGAAGAGGTTGAGCGGTCCGTGGTGGAAGTTGAGCACGGCAACCTCTGCGCCGGCGTCCGTCGAGTACCTGACTAGCGAAGTGGGTTCATCGGCCATGGGTGCCAGAGTGCCACACTGCGCCGGACCGATTGCTACTCACGAGTATATTGCGACCAAATTACCGTTACTTGGAGGAACACTATGAAGCGCAGCTTGTTCGAGCAGGACCACGACGCGTTCCGCGAATCCGCCCGCGAGTTCGTCACCCGCACCATAAGACCCCGCGAAGAAGAGCTCGCCGAGCAGCGTTTCATCGATCGCGACATCTGGCTCGAAGCCGGACGCAACGGATTCCTCGGGCTCGAGGTGCCCGAGGAATACGGCGGCAGCGGCGCCGACGACTACCGCTTCAACGCCGTTCTCGGCGAGGAACTCGCCCGCTCGAGCGCCGCGGTGGCGTCGTGCTTCGGCATTCACATCGACATCGTCGCGCCCTACCTGGTGAAGCTGACCACCGAGGAGCAAAAGAAGCGCTGGCTGCCGGGGTTCTGCAGCGGCGAAATTCTCACGGCCATCGCCATGACCGAACCATCGGGCGGATCCGATCTCGCCGCGCTCAAGACCACAGCGGTCGCGGACGGCGACGACTACATCATCAACGGGTCGAAAACGTTCATCACCAACGGCAACAGCGCCGACCTCGTCATCGTCGCCACCCGGACGACGCCGGAGAAGAAGGCCAAGGGCATAACGCTCTTCGCCGTCGAAAACGGGACCGAGGGTTTCTCGCGCGGACGCAAGCTCGACAAGGTCGGCCAACCGGAATCCGATACCGCCGAGCTGTTCTTCGAGAACGTGCGGGTGCCCAGCTCCAACATGATCGGTGAATACGACAACGGGTTCATCCACATGATGCAGCTGCTGCCACAGGAACGCATCAGTTGTTCGGTCGCCAACCTGGGGCATGTACGGCCGATTCTCGAGGAAACGATCCAGTACGCCAAGGACCGAAAGGCCTTCGGACAGCAGATCGGCTCGCTTCAGTGGAACAAGTTTCTGCTCGCCGAGCTCAGTACGAAACTCGATGTGGCGCAGGCCTATGTCGACAACTGCATCGCGGCGCACGGCGTCGGGGAGCTCACCGCGATCGATGCGGCGAAGGCGAAATGGTGGAGTTCGCAGGTCCAGAACGAGATCCTCGACCACTGCGTCCAACTGCACGGTGGCTACGGCTACATGAACGAGTACCGCGCGGCGCGCGCGTGGAAGGACGCCCGCGTCACGAAGATCTGGGCGGGATCGAACGAGATCATGAAGGAGCTCATCGGCCGCGATCTGGGCCTATAGGCAGCTCCGCTGCATGTGCGCGGAAATACATAGCCCTCTATGTATTTCCGCGCACATGCGGCGAAGCCGCGCACAGCACGAAGGCCGGATACTCGGGAATTGCTTCCCATGTATCCGGCCTTCGAGTTACCTGAACTGAAGACAGCATTAAGCCGTCAGCAATTTCGGGTGGCGATCCTTGGGGGGATCAGATAGCGCGAACGCCTGTGGCCTGGGGGCCCTTCTGGCCCTGGCCGACCTCGAACTCCACGCGCTGACCCTCGTCGAGCGACTTGAAGCCAGTTCCCTGGATCTCCGAGTAGTGAACGAACACGTCAGGTCCGCCACCGTCCTGCTCGATGAAGCCGAAGCCCTTTTCGCCGTTGAACCACTTAACACTGCCCTGCGTCATACCGTAAACCTTCTGTAGCGAGCTGGACCTTCACGTCGAAGCTCCAATCTCATTTCACAATCATGCCATCCAAACGCCAGATGCGATACGTCGGGGGCAAAAAAATTACTCAGCTTGCTTTCACACACGGCGCGATAGCCTTGCGACGGTGGATTCCCATCATCACGACATCATCCGTCTCGCGTGGTCGAGGCATCTCGGGCTTGACGATTCGGCATTGCGGCCGGGCCATCGGCACACCGCCGTCGACCCGAATGCGACTTGCGTCACATTCGTGCGACTCGGCGATTCCAGCGCGCTGCTCGGACCGAAGGATGCGCTCACCGCGGCCGAGGCGCGCACCGACGAAGAACTCTCGAAACGCGGCGCTCTGGGCGAGCTGTTGAAAAGCACCGCCGGACGCACCCAGGGCCCGACGGTGCTGTCCTTCGCGGACGAGGTGGGAACCACGCTCGACCGCCACGACCCGTTGATCTCACGTGAACTCGGCCATGTGCTCGGCCTGGAGGCACTCTGTGCGCCCGACGACGTCATTGCTGCGGACCTGACCCGGAAACGATCGTGGTTCACCTTGCTCGGCGACGATCGCCCTGCGGACTCGGCCGCATCGTTGTCCGCTGCTGCCCATCTCGAATGGGAGGGCGTGCTGGCCGACGTCGCTGTTCTGACGGCCCCCACGGCACGGCGGCAGGGCAACGCCCAGGTGGTGGCCCGGCTCGCCACCAACGAAGCCTTCGACGAGGGCATGATCCCGCAGTGGCGATCGAGCGCAGAGAACGGAACAGCGCGACGGCTGGCGGCCCGCCTCGGATACGAGGAGTGGGGTGTGTTCATCTCCGTCGACCTGTCGAATCCGTCGGACGCGGACAATCCGTAAATTGGGAATCATGAGCTATGTCGAGAACGGCAAGGAATTCAACCGAGACACCAACTACATCGAGACGCGCATCACAGCCGATGGACGTGACGGATACCCCGTCGAGCCCGGCCGCTACCGGCTGGTCGCTGCGCGAGCGTGCCCGTGGGCGCACCGGACGATCATCGTCCGTCGCCTGCTCGGTCTCGAAGATGTCATCTCGCTCGGTATCCCTGGCCCGACGCACGACGAGAGCAGTTGGAACTTCGACGAGGAGCCCGGCGGAGTCGATGCGGTCCTGAAGATCAATCGGCTCCAAGAGGCGTACTTCGCTCGCTACCGCGACTACCCCCGCGGCATCACCGTCCCCGCGATCGTCGAGATCGCCACCGGCCAGGTCGTGACCAACAACTACCCGCAGATCACACTCGATTTCTCGACCGAGTGGACGCAGTACCACCGTGAGGGCGCACCCGATCTCTACCCGGAGGCCCTTCGCGGAGAAATCGACGAAGTAGCCGAACTCGTCTTCCGTGACGTCAACAACGGCGTCTACCGCTGCGGTTTCGCCGGAACGCAGCAGTCGTACGACAAGGCGTACGAGCAGCTCTTCGCACGCTTGGACTGGCTCGCCGGACGGCTCACCGATCAGCGGTACCTGGTGGGCGAGACGGTCACCGAGGCCGACATTCGGTTGTTCACCACGCTCGTGCGTTTCGATGCCGTGTACCACGGCCACTTCAAGTGCAACCGGAGCAAGCTGAGCGAGATCCCAGTGCTCTGGGACTACGTCCGTGATCTGTTCCAGACGCCGGGCTTCGGCGACACCGTCGACTTCGATCACATCAAGCGCCACTACTACGAGGTGCACACAGACATCAATCCGACGTCGATCGTTCCGAAGGGCCCCGACCTTCACGGTTGGCTCGAACCCCACGGACGCGAGTCACTCGGCGGTCGTCCCTTCGGCGACGGCACACCGCCGCCGCCACCGAAGGCCGAGGAGGTCGTACCCGCAGATCACTGGGTCCCTGCTCAGGTTCCGCTGTAGGTCCCGAAGCTCCAATGCACGCCTTCGGGGTCGCGGCAGGTGAAGCCGCGGCTCCCGTAGTCCTCGTCCTGCAGCGGATGAACGATGTTGCCACCGGCAGCAACCACGCGTTCGTGAATCACGTCGGGGTCGTCGGTGACGACATACGCCGCGCCGACCCCCGCGTGTAGATCGGCAAGCGCGCTGTCCGACTCGGCCAGGAGTGGCGCCTGCGGAACGACCCGTTGGACACTGCCGAGCATGACCCCGCCGCCCTCGGGCCAGCGGAGTTCGGCGTGGTCGACGCGGTCACCGTCGCCGTACACGGCGGCTTCGGTGAACCCGAGCACGTCGACGAGAAGCCGGATGGCCGCACGGGCGTCGTCGTAGCGGAAACAGGGCCAGATGTGGGTACGTGTATCGGTCATGACTGCAGAGTCTTCTCGGTAACCTCGCCGCCGTCTTGTACGAATGCGAACTGCTCTCCCCGACGCCACTGCGTCGGCGACGACCCAGCCAGTTCGCGCCACTCACGCGCCATGTGTGCCTGGTCGTAGTAGCCGCATTGGGCGGCGACGTCGGCGAGCAACGGCGCCGCGGGCCGTCTCAGCATCTGATGGGAACGATGGAAACGTGCGATCCTGGCCGACTCCTTGGGCGTCACGCCGAATTCGGCGGAGAAGCGGTTGATCAGGTGACGACGGCTCCACCCGATATCGCGGGCCACCTGATCGACCCGTACCGATCCGCCGGAGAGGACCAGTTGCCGCCAGGCCTCGGTGAGCGTCGGATCGAGCTCGGGCTCGATCAGTGATCGGCACAGGATGTCGTCGAGGATCTCGAACCGGCCCTCCCACGAGGGCTCCGCGGCGATGCGATCGGTCAACTCTCGTGTGTCGGGAAGCACCTCGCTCAGGTCGACCATCCAATCCCCCAGCGCCGCGGTCGGAAGGCGGAACAGTGCCCGCGCACCGGCAGGGGTCAAAGAGAGCTGAATTCCGTGTTGGCTGCCGTCATGAACGATCGTCACCGGAGCGGCCGAAATGCCGCTGGCCAGGGTCTCGAACGAGCATGCTCCCTGGCGCGGCGAATCCGAGATGTCCAACGTCGAGTCGATCGCCACGATGACGGTCAGCAGGGGGCCCGGCATCCCGATATGCGTTCCGGCCTCGAATCCAGACAGTCGGTACCCCTCGTACGAGGACACGAATCGCCGCAGCCGAGCGTCGGGCAGTGCCCGTGAGCCCTCGGAGTGACCTGTGCGGTGGGTACCGGCCATCTCTGCAGGGTAGAACCGTTGACGAACGGGTACCAGCTTCTCTGGCCCAAAACTTGACCGTGAACGATCGGAGCGTCGATGGCGAAGAAGAACAACGATGAGGTCGAGGTCGTCGCGGAAGGCGGACGACTCGAGAAGGCGCTGGTCCGGATCCTGGACAACGCCAGCCGCCTGCAGGGACCGGCCGTGGAGAAGTACGTGGCGCACATGCGTCGGGCACATCCCGAGGAAACTCCCGCGCAGCTGATCGACCGTCTCGAGAAGCGCTTCCTGCTCGCTGTCACCGGAAGCGGCAGCGCGGTAGGCGGGGCGGCGGCCATCCCCGGACTCGGCACGATGGCGTCCCTGGGCGCGGTGGGCGCCGAGACCGCCTTCTTCATCGAGTCATCGGCGCTGCTGACGCTGTCGGTGGCGTCCGTGCACGGCATCCCGGTGCACGATCATCAGCAGCGACGTGCACTGGTGTTGGCCGTCGCGCTGGGTGAATCCGGCATGCAGATCGTGGAGAAGACTGTCGGGACATCCGCGAAGAACTGGGGAATGCTCATCACCTCGCGCGTTCCCGGCGGCGCGATGACGACTATGAACAAGTCACTTCTGAAGAAGTTCGTCCAGAAGTATCTCGCAAAGCGCAGTGCTCTTCTGTTCGGGAAGTTGCTGCCCGCCGGTATCGGCGCGGCCATCGGCGGGGCTGGCAACCGGGTCATCGGCAAGGGCGTCATTCGCAACTCCCGGGACGCCTTCGGACCGGCGCCGAGAACGTGGCCGGAAACCAGGATCATCGAACCCGACGAGCTCGACGGAATTTCGGGGCCGTGATGGCGTTGAACCCGGACATGACCAATGGCACACCTGATCTCGGTTCGTACGGCATCTGGCGACACTTCGCGGGGGTCGGCCCCGAGCTGGCCCGCTTGATCGAGTCCTCCGGCTACGGAGCCATCTGGCTCGGCGGGTCGCCCCCGGCCGATCTCGCCTCGGCCGAGGACGTTCTGGACGCGACCGAGTCCATCGTCGTCGCCACCGGCATCGTCAACATCTGGTCGGCGGCGGCACCCGAGGTGGCCGAGTCCTACCACCGCATCGAGAAGAAGCATCCAGGTCGCTTCCTGCTCGGCATCGGCGCGGGCCACCCCGAGGCGACCAAGGAATACCGGCGGCCGTACCAGGCTCTGGTGGAGTACCTCGACGCGTTGGACATCGGCGGTGTGCCGTTGGAACGTCGGGTACTCGCGGCACTGGGCCCGAAGGTACTGAAGCTGTCCGCTGATCGGAGTGCCGGCGCGCACCCCTACCTCACCACCCCGGAACACACCGCCGAGGCGCGCGAGATACTCGGCCCCGGAAAGGTACTCGCGCCCGAGCACAAGGCGGTACTCGAATCCGACCCGGTGCGGGCACGCGAGATCGGCCGTCCGCCGGTCAACAATCCGTACCTTCAGCTACGCAACTACACCAACAATCTCGAGCGTCTCGGCTACAGCAAGGACGAGCTCGGCGGAGGTGGCAGCGACCGCCTCATCGACGCACTCGTCGCACACGGCGGGGCCGACGCGATCGCGGCCCGGCTTCGCGAGCACCTCGACGCCGGCGCATCCCACGTCACACTGCATTCTCTGCCCGACGGTGCCGATCCGTCGGCGACGTATCGCGAGGTCGCCGCAGCCCTGTTCGGCTGAGCTACTCGACCGCGCTCTCTCGCGAACCCGTACTCTCTCTGGCGGGCCGAGACCGTCCTCGGCTCGGCAGCTGACTTCTACGGTCGGGGGAAAAGACAGATGAGCCAGGGTCTCGATGTACACGGCTTCGGTCACAGCGCGCTCGAAGCCCACGGCCTCACGAAGCAGTTCGGGACGGTCTTGGCGGTCTCCGATCTCAGTTTCGTGGTTCCGCGTGGATCCATCACCGGATTTCTCGGGCCCAACGGCTCGGGCAAGACGACCACGCTGCGGATGCTTCTCGGACTGATCAGGCCGACGGCCGGGGCCGGGTTGGTGGCCGGGGCGCCGTTCTCTCGCCTGAGCCACCCGGCCCGTGTGGTCGGCGCGGTTCTCGACTCGCGCAGTTTGCATCCCAAGCGCACGGCGCTCGGCCATCTCCGCATCTTCACTGCCGCGATCGGTGTACCGGATACCCGCGCCGAGGACGTCCTGCGCGTGGTGGGTCTCAGCGATGTCGGTGGACGCACCGTCGGCGGGTTCTCGCTCGGCATGCGACAGCGTCTCGCGCTGGCCACCGCACTGCTGGGTGACCCCGAGATCCTCGTGCTCGACGAGCCGGCCAACGGACTCGACCCGGAGGGCATCGCCTGGCTCCGCGACTTCCTCAAGTCGTACGCGGCGGGCGGTAGAACCGTGTTGATCTCGAGCCACCTTCTGCGCGAGGTGGAGGCGACGGTGAACAGCCTCGTGATCGTCAGCGGCGGACGTCTGGTGTATCAGGGCAGCATCGAGCAACTGCGTGCCTCCCGGCCCAGCCGCATCCTCGTCACGGTCTCCGATCCGGCCGCTCTCGCCCTGGCCCTGGCGTCGAACGGCGTCACCAATTCTCAACTGCTGCCCGACGGCCGACTAGGTGTCGCGGGTAGTGACGGCGAGTTCATCGCCCGCGTAGCGAGCGAAGCGGGTCTCACGGTGTTCGGGACGACCTACGAGCACGTCGATCTCGAACAGGTCTTCCTGTCCATGACGGCAGGCCAGTACGCAGCCC
>NZ_JABFAO010000004.1:153594-423770 GCF_017168235.1 Rhodococcus sp. KRD197 | reverse complement strand
ACCCCGCACGGCCCGCCACCGGGATACGGTCCCCCATCGGGATACGGTCCACCGCCTGGTTACGGTCCCCCATCGGGATACGGACCGCCGCAGGGGCATGCTCCTGCTCCTGCCGAATCCCCCTGGAACGGAGATCGACGATGACGACGCTGCTCACCGCCGAAATCCGCAAAGTCACCACACTCAAATTCTGGTGGGCGCTGGCGATCCCACCCGTGCTGGTCGGCGTCTGCGCCAGCGCCATCTCGTCGGCGGTCGCGACCACGACAGACGAGATCTACGGCGGAGAAGTCGACGGCATCATCGTGGCAGGGCTCGTCGCGGCGCTCGTGTCGGCGATGATCTTCGCTGCAGTGTTCTCCGCCGTCAACGTCGGTACGGAATTCCGGCACGACACCATCACGACGTCGTTCCTCACCGCCGCCGGCCGAGATCGCGTCATCGCCGCGAAGGTCGGTGTCACCGCACTGTTCGCGCTGGGATACGGGCTGGTCGTGGCGAGCTTCAGCATCATCGGCCTGCTGTTGTTCACCGGTGGCCGATTCGCGTTGTCCGGAGACATCGTGGCCAGTGTTGCCGCCGGTCTCTTCGCGGTGGTGCTGTGGTCGCTGATCGGCTCGGGGCTGGGCCTGCTGTTCGGGTCGCCGACGTGGCCGTCGATCGCGATCGTCGCGTGGTTCCCGGTAGGCGAGATGATCGTGGTCGCGATCCTGTCCGGGCTCGGGATCGACGGTGTTTGGCAGCTCACGCCGTCGACGTTGACCATCTCGGTCATCGGCGCGGGTTCCTTCGACGACCCCGAGCTCTTGCCGGTGTGGCCGTGGGCACCGATCGGGTTGACACTGTGGGCTCTCGGGGCCCTCGCAGCGGGCTGGTACCGCACCCGCGAACGCGATATCGACTGAAATCCGAGTGTCGGTGGGTCGGACTACCGTTCACACGCGATGGTGAGAAACGGTAGCGATCAGATCGGCTGGATTCGCCGACTCCTGGCACAGTGCTGGCTGCACCGCGCAACGATGACAGGCGCGTTGGCGGTCACGCTGATCGCCGCTGCGATCGACATCTCGTTTCCCCTTCTCACTCGCGTGGCTATCGACGACGCAGCTGCGGGCGAGAACAGCTCGATCACGGTCGTGGCCCTGACCATTGCCGGACTAGGTGTGGTCCGATTCGGTTGCCAGTTCGGTCGACGCCTCCTAGCGGGACGATTGTCCATCGACGTCCAACACGACCTGCGGCTCGCGCTTCTCGCCTCCTTGCAGCGCCTCGACGGCCGAAAACAGGACGAGATCAGGACCGGCCAGGTCGTCTCCCGATCCATCACCGACCTCCAGCTCGTGCAGGGTCTGCTCGCCATGGTTCCGTTGTCCGCGGGCGCACTCGTGCAGTTCGTACTGGCACTCGGTGTGATGGCCTACCTGTCTCCGCTGCTCACCGTCGTCGCACTGCTCATCGTTCCAGCAGTGTCCTTCGTGGTGTACCGGCTGCGGCCCACGCTCTATGCAGCCACCTGGTCCGCCCAGCAGCGGGCATCCGACCTCGCGCAGCACGTCGAGGAGACGGTTACCGGCGTCCGCGTCGTCAAGGGGTTCGGCCAGGAAGAACGCATGGTGGGCCGCCTGGAGGCGCTCGGACGCCGATTGTTCGCCGAGCGAATGCGATCGACGAAGATCAATGCGAAGTTCGCCCCCTCGATGGCGGTGATACCTCAGCTCGGGCTGGTCGGAGTGATCGCGCTCGGCGGCTATCTGGCTTTGCAGGGAAGTATTACGGTCGGCACGTTCCTCGCCTTCGCCACGTACGTCGCCACGCTCTCCGCCGTGACTCGCACCCTGTCGTCCGTCGTCATCATGGCGCAGCTCTCGCGCGCGGCGGTCGAACGCGTCTACGACGTCATCGACACCGAACCGTCGGTGCCCGAACCGGAGCACCCGACGGATCTACCGGACGGGCCGCTCGGACTCGACCTCTCAGCGGTCACCTTCGGATTCGAACCCGACCGGGATGTCCTCAGATCCTTCGACCTCACCGTCATGCCCGGAGAAACCGTAGCAATCGTCGGACATGCGGGAGCAGGCAAGACAGCCTTGTCGCTGCTACTGCCCCGGTTCTACAGCCCACGCTCGGGTTCGGTCGCGCTCACCTGCGCCGGTGAGCGATTCGACGTCGATCGTGTTTCCGCGTCACAACTGCGTGAGGCCGTCGGCCTCGTGTTCGACGAGCCGTTCCTCTTCTCCGACACCATCGCGGCCAATATCGCCCTCGGGCGGCCCGACGCCACTGCAGAGGAGATTCAGCGCGCCGCGGCGCTGGCCGAGGCAGCCGATTTCATCGAGGCACTGCCCGAGGGATACGACTCCGTCGTGGGCGAGCGGGGACTCACGCTCTCCGGTGGCCAGCGTCAACGCATTGCTCTTGCGCGCGCTCTGCTGACCGATCCTCGCGTCCTCGTCCTCGACGACGCCACATCCGCTGTCGACGCCACCACAGAGGCGAAGATCTTCGACGCGCTCCGTTCTCTGCGCGACCGAACCACCGTGATCCTCGCCCACCGACGCTCCACCCTCACCCTCGCCGACCGAGTCGCCGTGCTCGACGGCGGAAGGATCATCGACACCGGAACCGTCGACGATCTCGACGAACGCTGCCCGCTGTTTCGTGAGCTGCTCTCCGGCAGCGATCCAGCCGCACACAGCCGGCCCGCGGTCGTTGCCACGCCACGACCGGACGCCGCCCGTCCACCCTCGTCAGGTGTGCTGTGGCCCGACACCAACTTCGACACGGGCACCGCCACGGGCACGTCCACCGCCGAGCACCGGGCCGTTCACTCGAGCACACCCACTGGCCGGGGACCCGCCTCCGGCGCCTTCGGCAACCTCGCCTCGACACCGCAACTGCGGGCCTCGGTCGACGCCCTCCCCCCTGCCACCGAGGATCCTCGAACATCCGGTGCCGACGTTCGAGCCCCCGACCCGCACTTTCGCCTGTCCCGACTCCTCTCGCCGGTGCGAACACTGCTCGTTGTCGCTGTTGTGCTGCTCGCACTGGACTCGCTCGCAGGGATCGCCTTCCCGTCCATCGTTCGTTTCGCCGTCGACGACGGTGTCGGGCGTGGTGACCCGGGAGCACTGTGGACCGCGACCGCGATCGGGGCGGCGTTGGCAACAGCAACCTGGTTTGTCATCGCAGCCACCACCACCATCACGGCCCGCGCAGGCGAACGCGTGTTGTTCGGGCTACGCGTGCGCAGCTACGCACACATCCAACGTCTGGGCCTCGACTACTACGAACGTGAGCTGTCCGGCCGAATCATGACGCGCATGACCACAGACGTGGACGCCCTCTCCTCGTTCATCCAGACCGGCGCCTCCACGGCAGTGGTCAGCCTGCTGATGGTGTTCGGTATCGCGGCCGCGCTGCTCGTCACGGATTTCTCGCTCGGGCTGGTCGCGCTCGCGGTGGTCCCAGTGCTCGTGGTGGCCACAGTGTTCTTTCGCCGTGTGTCCGCCGCCGCGTACTCGACCTCCAGGGAACGCATCTCGGCCGTCAACGCCGACTTTCAGGAGAACATTGCCGGGCTGCGGTCGGCACAGGCCTACCGACGCGAGGAGTTCGCAGCCAACAGGTTCGCCGAGCGCGCCGAGCACTATCGCGTCAGCCGTATGCGGTCACAGAAAGCGATCTCGCTGTACTTCCCGTTCATCACCCTGCTGTCGGACCTCGCGCTCGCACTCGTGGTGTTCGTGGGAGCGAACCAGGTGGCTTCGGGGACGACAACGACCGGCACGCTCATCGCATTCGTCCTGTATCTCGGTTTGCTGTTCGGTCCCATCCAACAGCTTTCACAGGTCTTCGACGGATACCAGCAGGCCAGCGTGGGAGTACGCCGAATCGGCGATTTGCTGCGCACCCCGAGCTCGATCGAGACGGCACAGAACACTGTGGGGACAGCCTCCGTCGGCACGCCCTTCCGCGACGGGCGCCTTCGAACCGACATCGAATTCGCCGATGTCGGGTTCCGCTACGCCGGATCGTCTATCGAGGCGCTCAGTGAGGTCAATCTCACAATCGAGCACGGGACCACCGTCGCCCTGGTCGGACAAACCGGCGCCGGCAAGTCGACCGTCATCAAATTGCTGGCGCGCTTCTACGACCCGACGTCCGGAAGTGTGCGCGTCGGTGGCACGGATCTACGTGAATACCACCTGGCCGACTACCGGCATCGGCTCGGCGTCGTCCCCCAGGAAGCGCATCTGTTCACCGGCGATGTCGCGAGCAACATCGCCTTCGGCAGACCCGACGCTACCCGCGCGGAGATCGAGGCCGCGGCCCGCGCCGTCGGGGCCCTGGAGACCATCGCTGCACTTCGGGGAGGTATGCGAGCGCCGGTGGGCGAACGCGGGCAGGGTCTGTCCGCGGGCCAGCGTCAGTTGATCGCGCTGGCCAGAGCCGAGTTGGTCGACCCGGATCTACTGCTGCTCGACGAGGCCACCGCAACCCTCGACCCTGCGACCGAGCGCACCGTTCTCGCGGCGAGCGAGAGGGTGTTGCGAAAGAGAACTTCGGTGGTCGTAGCCCATCGACTGGCCACCGCTGCCCGCGCGGATCTGGTGGTCGTCGTCGACGGTGGACGGATCGTGGAGACCGGAACGCACACCGAACTGCGCGCCCGCGGCGGCTACTACACCCGGTTATGGGATGCGGCCGAAACGCGCGGCGGGAATAATCCGATGAATACAGGAGTAGTCAGGAACGAAGCTGAAAGTTACTCGTGAGTACATATCACAGCCACGTCCCGGCCGTTCGTGATACCCGGATGAGGTCTAGCCTGGATATGTACGCGCGTGTGTAAAGGGAACGAAGAGAAGAATCGAGGCGAACTACTGCCGTGAGCAGCAGCTCTACTACCCAATTCGGACAGAACCAATGGCTGGTCGACGAGATGTATCAGCGATTCAAGGACGACCCCTCATCGGTTGATGCCAGCTGGCACGAGTTCCTCACCGACTACGATCCGGACGCGCCGGTAAGCGACGGGACAGCGTCGACTCCGAACGGCAGTAACGGCAACGGCAAGCCCGCAGCACCCGAGTCAGCCGCGCCCAAGTCCCCAGCGCCCAAATCAGAAGCACCCAAGTCGACCGAGTCGAAGGCGGACACTCCTCGGGCGGCACCTTCTGCATCGGCGAGTCCCGAGCCGGCCGCGAAGAAGCCAGCACCGACGTCGAGACCAGCGACGTCCAAGGCTGCAGGTACGAAACCTGCGCCCGACATCTCGAAGCCGGCCGCCGAGTCCAGTGGTGAGGAGTCGACCAAGGTTCTGCGTGGCGCTGCTGCTGCCGTCGCCAAGAACATGTCGCTCTCGCTGCAGATTCCGACCGCGACAAGCGTTCGAGCAATCCCGGCGAAGCTGATGGTGGACAACCGTCTCGTCATCAACAACCACCTCGCGCGCACACGAGGCGGCAAGATCTCGTTCACTCACCTTCTCGGCTATGCGATCGTGCAGGCCGTCAAGGCGTTCCCCAACATGAACTGCCACTTCGCCGAGATCGACGGAAAGCCCAACTCCGTCGCGCCTGCCTCGACCAACCTCGGCCTGGCGATCGACCTGAAGGGCAAGGACGGCAACCGCACTCTCGTCGTCGCCGCGATCAAGAACACGCAGAATCACTCGTTCACGCAGTTCTACAACGCCTACGAGGACATCGTTCGTCGTGCCCGTGAGGGCAAGCTCACCGGCGAGGACTTCCAGGGCGTCACCCTCTCGCTCACCAACCCCGGCGGCATCGGCACCGTGCATTCGGTTCCGCGGTTGATGAAGGGCCAGGGTGCAATCATCGGCGCGGGCGCCATGGAATACCCGGCCGAATTCCAGGGCTCGAGCGACGAGCGACTCGCGGACTTGGGCGTCGGCAAGCTCATGACGCTGACCTCGACCTACGATCACCGCATCATTCAGGGCGCGGAGTCCGGTGACTTCCTCCGGACCATCCACAACCTTCTGATCAGCGACGAGTTCTACGACGAGATTTTCCACTCGATGCGGATCCCGTACGAGCCGATCCGGTGGCGCAAGGATCTACCCGAGGGCACCGTCGACAAGAACACTCGCGTGCTGGAACTGATTGCCGCGTATCGCAACCGTGGCCACCTCATGGCCGACACGGATCCGTTGCAGTTCACCAAGGACAAGTTCCGGATGCACCCGGATCTCGACGTCATCAGTCACGATCTGACGCTGTGGGACCTCGACCGCGAGTTCAAGGTCGGCGGATTCCACGGCAAGGACAAGATGCGTCTGCGGGACGTGCTCAGTGTTCTGCGGGACTCGTACTGCCGCCACGTCGGGGTGGAGTACACCCACATCCTCGAGACCGATCAGGTCGCGTGGCTGCAGGACCGCGTCGAAACGAAGCACGTCAAGCCCACCGTGGCCCAGCAGAAGTACATCCTGAGCAAGCTCAATGCTGCGGAAGCGTTCGAGACGTTCCTGCAGACCAAGTACGTCGGGCAGAAGCGCTTCTCGCTCGAAGGTGCCGAGTCCGTGATTCCGATGATGGATGCCGTCATCGATCAGAGCGCCGAGCATGCACTCGACGAGGTCGTCATCGGCATGCCGCACCGCGGGCGCCTGAACGTGTTGGCGAACATCGTCGGCAAGCCTTACTCGAAGATCTTCACCGAGTTCGAGGGCAACATGAATCCGGCAGCCGCACACGGCTCCGGAGACGTGAAGTACCACCTCGGCGCCGAGGGCACGTACATCCAGATGTTCGGTGAGAACGATATCTCCGTCTCGCTCACCGCGAACCCCTCGCACCTCGAAGCCGTGGACCCGGTCCTCGAAGGCCTCGTTCGCGCGAAGCAGGATCTGCTCGACAAGGGCGCCGGTCCGGGCGGTTTCTCCGTCCTGCCGTTGATGCTGCACGGTGATGCCGCGTTCGCCGGCCAGGGTGTGGTCGCGGAAACTCTGAACCTCGCCCAACTGCGCGGCTACCGCACCGGCGGAACCGTGCACATCGTGGTCAACAATCAGGTCGGCTTCACCACCGCACCCGAGCATTCCCGTTCGTCCGAGTACTGCACCGATGTGGCGAAGATGATCGGCGCGCCGATCTTCCACGTCAACGGCGACGACCCCGAGGCATGCGTTCGCGTCGCACAGCTCGCCGTCGACTTCCGCCAGAAGTTCAACAAGGACGTCATCATCGACATGATCTGCTACCGCAGGCGTGGACACAACGAGGGCGACGACCCGTCGATGACGCAGCCGGCGATGTACGACCTCATCGACACCAAGCGGAGTGTTCGCAAGAGCTACACCGAATCGCTCATCGGTCGCGGCGACATCTCGCTCAAAGAGGCCGAGGACGCCCTGCGCGACTACCAGGGCCAGCTCGAGCGCGTGTTCAACGAGGTGCGTGAGCTCGAGAAGTACAACCCGGAGCCCAGCGAGTCGGTCGAGCTCGACCAGCCGTTGCCTGCCAAGCTCACCACCGCCGTCGACAAGTCGGTCCTGCATCGCATCGGTGACGCCCACCTCGAACTACCGGAAGACTTCACCGTGCACCCGCGGGTCAAGCCGGTCCTCGAGAAGCGTCGCGAGATGGCGTACGAGGGCAAGGTCGACTGGGCATTCGGCGAACTACTCGCTCTCGGGTCGCTCGTGGACGAGGGACGCAACGTGCGTTTCTCGGGCCAGGACACCCGGCGCGGGACGTTCACCCAGCGCCACTCGGTCATCATCGACCGCAAGACCGGCGCCGAGTACACCCCGCTGCACAACATCGGGAGCGCGAAGCCCGGCAAGTTCATGGTCTACGACTCCGCTCTCAGCGAGTTCGCGGCCGTCGGCTTCGAATACGGCTACTCCGTGGGCAACCCCGATGCTCTCGTGCTCTGGGAAGCGCAGTTCGGCGACTTCGTCAACGGCGCGCAGTCCATCATCGACGAGTTCATCTCCTCCGGTGAGGCCAAGTGGGGCCAGCTCTCCGACGTCGTACTACTGCTGCCGCACGGCCACGAGGGCCAGGGTCCGGACCACACGTCCGGCCGTATCGAGCGCTTCCTGACGCTGTGCGCCGAGGGCTCCATGACCGTCGCCGTTCCGTCGACTCCGGCGAACTACTTCCACCTGCTGCGTCGCCACGCACGGGACGGTATCCGTCGTCCGCTGGTCGTCTTCACGCCGAAGTCGATGCTGCGCAACAAGGCCGCGGTGTCCAACATCGAGGACTTCACCGACAGCAAGTTCCACTCGGTGTTCGACGAGCCGACCTACGACTCCGGAACAGGAGATCGCAGCAAGGTCAAGCGCGTGCTCATGGTGAGCGGCAAGCTCTACTACGAGTTGCTCGCTCGCAAGCAAAAGGACAACCGTGAGGACGTGGCTATCGTCCGTATCGAGCAGCTCTACCCGGTTCCGACCCGTCGGATCACCGAGGCGGTCAAGAGCTACCCGAACGCCACCGAGTTCCGTTGGGTTCAGGAGGAGCCGGCGAACCAGGGTGCGTGGCCGTTCTTCGGTCTGGCCTTCCCGGAACTGATGCCGGAGGTGCTGAGCGGAATAAAGCGGGTCTCGCGTCGCGCCATGTCGGCACCGTCGTCGGGATCGAGCAAGGTGCACGCCGTCGAGCAGCTCGAGATCATCGACGAAGCGTTCTCGGGAGTCGGCGAGTAGATCTATCGTCCGTTCCAGAGCGAATGGCGCATCCGGTCACCTATTGGTGATCGGATGCGCCATTCGACGTTTGTGGGACTCTCGCTCAGACATGCGATTCGCTCCTGATCGACGACGCCGCTGCAGCACGGACACCACCGAACGCGAGTAGCAGTGCCGTACCCGACGCTGTCATCCGCACCGCATTCCAGACCTGCCACTTTCCGGAGTAGTTGCTCCAGATCTGTTCGGCATCGGCCACGTCCTGTGGCACTGCAACGACTGCGAGGTCCTCGTTCATGGGCACGTTGACTGTCGCTGTGAGCAGCAACCCGCCGAACAGGTAGACCATGGCAGCCGCAAAGAAAAACCGCGAACTCGCGTGCAGGCCCAGCCTGCGGGACAGCAGAGCAGCCAACGCCAATGCGACCGGCGTGAGAAAGAACGCCGGGAAGAACGCAGCATTGCGTACCGATTCGTTCATCGCCTGCATCGCCGCGATCGCGACGCGAGGGTCAGCGTTCCCAAGTCCCCACATGGTCGAGCAAACCCACGCATAGAAGAATCCGAATATCGCGGCGGTCAACAGCACCGCGACCGCAACCACCAGCCAGTAGATGGTTCGAAAGCCTGAACGCTCCATCACGAGTACTCCCTTGCAGGTAACCGAACCCAGCCGTACGGATAAGTATCCGTACGGCCTAGTACGCTTGTCAAGTGACGACTTCCCCACGGCGTGGACGGCTACCCACTCGCGAACGCGATGCGCGACGCGCTGAGATCCTGTCCGCAGCCGCCGCCGAGCTCGTCGAAGTCGGCACGCAGGGCCTCACGATGGCCGCAGTGGCAGCGCGCGCAGGCGCCTCGAAGGAGACGCTCTACGCCTGGTTCGGCGGACGAGACGAGTTGCTCGGCGCGTTGATCGAGGCGAATGCAGACCATTCGATGGCCGCGATTTCCGAGCTCTTCGATCACGGCGACCTGGACGACCTCGACCGTGTCCGCGAACTCCTCGGCTCCTTCGCTCGCGGACTACTGACCCTGCTGACGGGGCGGGTATCCATCGAGCTGAACCGCGCCGCAGCAACCTCTCCCGAACTTGCGCAGCGGCTACTTGCCTCGGGGCGGTACCGCGTCGGACCACGAGCGGAAGCATTTTTTGCGGAACTCCACACGCGCGGAATTCTGAACGTGCCAGATCCTGCCGATGCCTTCTGCACCTTCTACGGATTGACGATCAGAGACACCCAGATCCGTCTATTGCTGGGCGAACCCGCGCCGACCGCCGACGCGATTGCCGCAACTGCCGATCAGGCGGTCACACAGTTCATCCTGCTGAACCAGTAGAGGATCCCGGCGGCACGTTGCAGCGCGTTGTTCGGACGGCCAGCGATCGCATCAATGTTCCATTCATGCCGACTAGACGTTGCGATGGTCCATTCATGCGCGAGGAGGGCGGGCCAGGGTGACGGCGGGCAACGCGTTGACATTCAGTTCGATCAGCTCGTCGCGGCTGACGCGCGGATCGCGCAGCCACGAGATGGTGGCTTCCTCCACGAAGGCGATCCAGCCGCGCACCGCGAGCTCGGTAGTTGCGTTCGTCTCGATCCCGAGCTTGTGGAGGTCGGACACGGTTCGATCGGCCATCGTCGTCCGGGTCTGTTCGAAGACCTCGCGCATGTCGGGGTCCCCGGATGCAGATCCGCGCAGAAGGGAGATGAATGTGTCTCGGTTCTCGGTGACGTAATCGACATAATTCGCGATGGAAGCGTGCAGAATGTCGAAGGGATCGAGATCGCTCTCGGGCGCGGTGCGGTCGAGCATGGTCCTACTGGCCTCACGAACGATGGCGAGGTGGAAGTCCTGCTTCGAGGAGAAATAGTGGAACAGCAGCCCCCGCGAAACACCCGCCTGGTCTGCGATGTCCTCGACCGAAACCTGCTCGAGGGGCCGGTCGGCCAGCATTTGCGTTCCGAGGGCGATCAGCTGCGCACGTCGCTCCTCGGGGCTCATGCGCGTGCGCTTGGCTACTCCGTTGTTCACATCGGCCATGGAATCACTCTACTGAATAGTAGTCAACAGCTATTGACTAGCGCTCAGTAAGCTCCTACTCTCATCTACATGAGTCTTTCCGTAACAGATACTCCGGAGCGCGTGACAGCACCGCGACAGGTCGACACCATCATCATCGGCAGCGGTTTCGCCGGACTGGGCGCCGCGATCAAGCTGACCCAGCAGGGCAAGACCAACTTCCTGGTGCTCGAGCGCGGCAGTGACGTCGGCGGCACGTGGCGTGACAACACGTACCCGGGTGCGGCCTGCGACGTCCCCTCGCACCTGTACTCGTACTCGTTCGCGCTCAACCCCGACTGGACACGGTCGTTCTCCACGCAGCCCGAGATTCAGAAGTACATCGCCTCGGTCGCCCGCAAGTACAAGGTGATGGACAAGCACGTGTTCAACTCCGACGTCACCTCGGCGACTTGGAACGAGGACACCCACCGCTGGGACATCGTGGCCAGCACCGGCACGTACACCGCCAAGATCGTCGTCACCGCAGTCGGCGCACTCTGCGAGCCCAACCTGCCGCCCATCAAGGGCATCGAGAGCTTCCAGGGCGACGTCTTCCACTCCGCGCAGTGGAACCACGACGTGTCACTGAAGGACAAGCGCGTCGCCGTCATCGGCACGGGCGCCTCGGCGATCCAGATCGTACCCACCATCGCGGACGAGGTGCAGCACCTCGACGTCTATCAACGCACCGCACCGTGGATCCTGCCCCGCTTCGACCGCGAGTACACCAGCATCGAGAAGCTCGCGTTCAAGTACATCCCCGGATTCCAGCGCCTCTCACGCAGTGCGATCTACTTGGCGCGCGAGACCCAGGTCGTCGGTCTCGCCAAGAACCCGAAGCTCATGAAAGCTCTCGAGATCATGGCTCGCAGACAGATCAGCACCGGCATCAAGGACAAGGCGCTTCGCAAGAAGGTCACGCCGAACTTCCGGATCGGCTGCAAGCGCATGCTCATCTCCAACGCCTACTACCCCGCGCTGGATCGTCCGGATGTCGAGCTCGTGACCGACGGCATCGCCGAGATCAAGGCACACTCGATCGTGAGCGCCGATGGCACCGAACGCGAGATCGATTCGCTCGTAGTCGCCACCGGCTTCCACGTCACCGACTCCCCCGCGTACCAGGGCATTTTCGGCAGGGAGGGAAAGACTCTCGCGCAGGTCTTCGACGAGGAGGGACAGCAGGGCTACAAGGGCGCCGCGGTCGCGAACTTCCCCAACATGTTCTTCCTGGTCGGCCCCAACACGGGCCTCGGCCACACATCCATGGTCTTCATGATCGAGTCACAGCTCAACTACGTCATCGACGCACTCGACACCATCGACAAGCACGACATCGGTGTCATCGAGGTTCGCAAGGACGTGCAGGACGACTACAACGCCGACCTCCAGGATCGGATGGCGAACAGCGTCTGGATGAACGGCGGCTGCGCCAGCTGGTACCTCGACAAGCACGGCAACAACACCACACTGTGGCCGGACTTCACGTTCCGATTCCGAAATATGACCAAGAAGTTCGACCTCGCGGCGTACCGTAGCGTCGCTGCGTCCGATCTCTCGAGCAGCCTCAACTCAGCAAATGCCGACTCCAACAGCAAGGTAGTGGCCAAGTGACATCGAAGGCATCAAACGCATTTTCAGGCAAGGTCGCCGTCATCACCGGCGCCGGCTCGGGCATCGGTCGAGCGCTCGCGGTGAACCTGGCCGAGCGTGGAGCGAAGCTCGCCCTGTCCGATGTCGACGTCAACGGACTCGCCGAGACCGTGCGTCAGGCGCAGGCCCTCGGCGCGGAGGTCGAATCACAGTTCCTCGACGTCGCTCAGCGCGAGACCGTCCTCGACTACGCCGAGACGGTCAAGGCACGTTTCGGCAAGGTCAACCAGATCTACAACAACGCGGGAATCGCGTACCACGGGGACGTCGAAGCCACGTCGTTCAAGGACATCGAGAAGATCATCGACGTCGACTTCTGGGGAGTGGTCAACGGCACCAAGGCATTCCTGCCTCACCTCCAGGAATCCGGCGACGGTCACATCGTCAACATCTCGAGCCTCTTCGGCATCCTCGCGATGCCCTCGCAGGCCGCCTACAACGCAGCGAAGTTCGCGGTTCGCGGCTTCAGCGAGGCACTGCGCATGGAACTGCTGATCTCCAAGGCACCGGTCAAGATGACCGTCGTACATCCCGGCGGCATCAAGACCGCCATCGCCCGCAACGCGACCGTTGCCGAGAACTACGACCAGCAATCGGTCGCCAAGTTCTTCGACGCCAAGCTCGCCAAGACGACACCGGATCAGGCCGCCAAGGTCATCCTCAAGGGGGTCGAGAAGGGCAAGGGCCGCGTGTTGATCGGTTCGGACGCCGTGGCTCTCGACCTGCTTCAGCGTCTGACGGGGTCGAAATACCAACGGGTCGTCGCGACCATCGCAGATCGAGTCATGCCGCGGAAGAAGTAGGCCATGAAAAGCATCTACCTCCCGCTTCCGATCGTGGAAGCCGCACTCAAGCCGTTCTATCGGTTCGCCCTGTGGGCCGCGCTGCCCACAACGGTTCAACGCCGGATTCTCGATCTGGCGGCGCCACTGCAGTTCATGCCCGACGGCGCCGTCAGCCAGAAGCTGACATTGGCCGGCCGACCTGCTGAGCGCATCACCGTCGGCGCGACCGAGCGGTCCACTGCGGTGCTGTACTTACACGGCGGCGCCTTCACGATCGGTTCCATCGCCACCCACCGATCACTGGCGGCCCATCTGGCACGCGAATCATCCAGCGCCGTTTACGTTCTCGACTACCGGCTCGCCCCGGAAAACCCGTACCCGGCGGGGCTGGGCGATGCCGTCGCCGCATTCCGTGAACTCGTCAAGTCGCACGGGTACACCGCCGATCGCATCGCGATCGCCGGCGACTCGGCCGGCGGCGGCCTGAGCGTCGCGACGGCACGCCACCTGGTCGACGACGGAGTGACGCCGGCCGCGCTCGCACTGATCTCCCCATGGGTGGATCCGGGCGCACGCGATGCAGTGATCTCGCGGGATATCGTCGTCAACACGGCGTGGTCCTACAGTGCCGCCGAGGCCTACCTCGGTGATGGCGATCCACTGGATCAGGGCTACGCGCCATTGCTGGGAGATCTCACCGGTCTACCACCGATCGTGATGCATGTGGGCACAGCCGAGGTGCTGTACTCACAGATCGTGACCTTCCGGGACAAGCTGCTTGCCTCCGGGGTCGAACTCGAATACGTCGAGTACGAAAAGCTTTGGCACGTCGCACATCTGCAGGCATCGATCCTGCGTGAAGCAGCCGATGCGGTGCGGCACATGGGCGCCTTTCTCGCTCAGCGTCTCACGAGCTCACAGAGTGCGGTCGCCGAGCCAACGCGCAGCGACATCTCCTGAGTCGGAACCACCGCGGACCTCGTCGATCATATCGGCGAGGTCCGCTGTCGTCAGTTCACCCGCCACCACGCTGAGGGCGGAAACGGCATCATCGCCCAGCGCGCCGTCGCGCAGGAGCGGTACGACGTTCTGCGCGGTGAACACCGACTCGTCGTCTTCGAGGGTCGTCAGATCCGACAGCAGCGGTCCGAACGAGGCGGTCCGCACGGCCAACACACCCACCGCACCGGACTCCACCGCATCCACTGCCGCTCGGGCGTCCGGGTAGACCATGAATTCCTCGACCTCACAGCCGTATCCGGTTGCCAGGCGAGCGGCCACGTCGACCGGATCCGGCGCCGAAACATCGTCGACGGTTCCGAGGACGATGTTTCCGCAGTCTCCTGCGACATCGCTGAGAGACGTCGCGGACGCGAACTCCCCCGCAGACGCCACCGCTATCGTCGTCCGGTCCTCGGCGAGTGCGTAATCACCCACGGCAAGGCCCTCGGGAAGCGACCGGTTCAGGTCGACGAAGACATCCTCGGCCTCGGTGGCGCGGGACAGCGAGTCGAACGTGGCCAGGAGCTCACCGGTCACATCTGGAACGAGTGCGAGCACACCGGCGTCGAGTGCACCGAGATACTCAGCGCGGTCGCCCAGGTTGGGCGTCACCTCGACATCGACGCCGGCCGACCGAACGGCGCCGGCATAGATGTGCGCGAGCAGTTCTCCGCGCACATCATCACCGGAGCCGACGACCACCGTTGCTCGCTCGTTCACCTCGGCGCCGCATCCTGCCAGTGCCGTCGCCACGAGTGCTAGACCGGCGAGCGTCCTGCAACGCGAGGCGAACACACACTCTCCATTCCGCAAGGCACCCCGAATCGCACCCGGATAGGGGCGATTCGGGGTGCTGTTTCCTACCTGTTCCTACGCGACGCCCTCGGCTCGCGCTGCTGCCGCAACTGCGTCCGCAACGGCCGGGGCGACGCGAGGGTCGAGCGGGCTCGGCACGATCTTGTCCGCAGCCAGCTCGTCGCCGAGAACCGAGAGGATTGCCTCGGCAGCGGCGAGTTTCATGCCTTCGGTGATGCGGCGTGCTCCGGCGTCGAGTGCGCCCTTGAACACGCCCGGGAAGGCGAGCACATTGTTGATCTGATTCGGGAAGTCGCTGCGGCCCGTGGCCACGATCGACGCATACTGCGCTGCGCGCTCCGGGTGAATTTCCGGGTCCGGATTGGACAATGCGAAGACGATGGACTCGGGGGCCATCGAGGCGATGTAGCTCTCGGCGATCTGGCCGGCCGACACACCGAGGAAGACGTCGGCTCCGGACAGTGCCTCTGCGGCGCCGCCGGAGAGTCCGCGCGGATTGGTGCGACCCGCGAGCTCGACCTTCACGCTGTTCAGGTCGGTGCGATCGGCAGAGACGATGCCCTTCGAGTCGAGCAGGACGACGTCCGCTGTCCCGGCCGCGAGAAGGATGTTCGCACACGCGACGCCTGCGGCGCCGGCCCCGGAGATGACGACCTTCAAATCCGAGGTGCTGCGGCCCTGAACCTTCGCCGCACCGTTGAGTGCAGCGAGGACGACGATGGCCGTGCCGTGTTGGTCGTCGTGCATGACCGGGCAGTCGAGAGCTTCGATGACTCGCTTTTCGATCTCGAAGCATCGGGGCGCCGAGATGTCCTCGAGATTGACCGCACCGAAGCTGTGACGCAACCGCACGATGGTCTCGACGATCTCGTCCACGTCGTGCGTCTCGAGGACGATCGGGATGGAGTTGAGTCCAGCGAATTTCTTGAACAGTGCCGCCTTGCCTTCCATCACCGGCAGCGAGGCGCGCGGGCCGATGTCGCCGAGTCCGAGGACGGCAGAGCCGTCGGAGATGACGGCGACGAGCCGATCGGTCCACGTGTACTGCTTGGCAAGCGAGGCGTCCTGTGCGATGGCCCGACTGACCTGCGCGACGCCCGGTGTGTAGGCAATCGACAGGTCACGCTGAGTCTCGAGCGGTGCGGTGAGCTCGACGGAGAGCTTGCCACCGACGTGGCCGAGGAAGATCTCCTCGTCGGTGATGGCGGACAGGTCGGCGGTGGTGCTGCTCGTTTCGGTCACAATCGTCACGGTATAACTCCTAGGTCACAATTCACCCGGCCGGTACCACTGAACCCAGAGGCGACCAAAGAGCGGCAGGTGAAACAAGAAAAGATGATGTTTCGACGAGCGCCCTTAGTGGCTGCTTCGGCCGAAAGACCGGATGACGGGAGGCGGGTGAGCCGTCACAGTCGAGCGTGACGCTGTGGCGCCGGACGCTTGAAGTCGATCAAGTGTGCCACCGCGGCGCGGGCGTTGGCAAACGCCGGTTCTACCCCCACCACTGTGTCCACAGGACGGCACCGGCGATGACGAACACCAGCAGGGAAGCCGACACCGACGCCACTCGGCGACGGTGATCCGCAAAATGCTGAACCACGAGCGCGGCGAGCGCGGCGACGATGTGGGCTGTCACCGACACCGCTCCAGGTCCCGGAAAATCCCGCTGGATGCCCAAGTACTGGGCACCCGCCACGACCAACGCCAGCACGACGAGTCCAGCCGTGACGGCTCCACTCAGACCTCGAAGCACACTGTCATCCTCCTGTGACGAATCCGCGGACGGAATCGGCGATGAGCTGGACTGCGATGGCAGCCAGCAGTAGACCGGCGATACGGGCGAGCAGTGTGATTCCGCCCTGACCCAGGACCCGAATCAACACCGTCGAGAACCTGAGCACGAGAAAGAGCACCAGGTGAATGGTCACGATGGCGGCTCCGACCGCAAGCAGTGATCCGGCGCGCCCGTCGGCCTGGCTGACGTAGACGATCACGGCGGCGATTGCACCCGGTCCGGCCATGAGCGGTGTTCCCAGCGGCACGAGTGCAACATTGACGTCCTCGCCCTCGGCGCTGCCGCCTGCGCCCCGCCCAGTCAGCAGCGACAGCGCGATGATCAGCAGCAGGAGACCACCCGCGCCTTGCAGTGCGGGGATGCCGATGTGCAGATACCCCAGGATCGCCTGCCCGCCGATCGCGAACAGGGTGATGACGGTCAGCGATACCGCGGGTGCCTGCCACGCAGCCCGGTTGCGCTCCTCTTTGCTCTTGCGTCCGACCAGCGAAAGGAACACCGGGATCGCGCCCGGCGGGTCCATGATGACGAACAACGTAACCAGCACGGTCACGTACAGCGTCACATCGAAGTTCATACGGTGAGCCCGGACGACTGCGCGAGCAGTCGCTCGTACTGCTCGACATCGGTTGTGTGTTCGCCGAGCGAGAGGGTCTTGTTGTCGCCGTGGTAGTCCGAGGACCCGGTGACGAGGAGATCGAGTTCCTCGGCCAGCTCGGCGAGCTGGCGGATGTCCTCGGGTGCGTGGTCGGCGTGGAACACCTCGAGCCCACCGAGCCCGGCGGAACCGTCGGGACGCCGGCCTGCGAGTTCGCGCACCTGATTCAGATCCAGGATGCGTCCGCGCATCCGCGCCCGAACATGCGCGACGACGCTCACTCCGCCGGCCGCCGAGATCATCTCCACGGCCCGTTCGATGGGGGTGTCCACCTTGTCGACGTAGTAGGGGCTCCGCGTCGACAGCGGCCCCTCGAAAGCCTGCGCGATGCTCGTCACCACGCCGATGTCGACCAGTGCTCGCGCAAGGTGGGGCCGCCCCGCCGCCGTCCCTGTCGCGGCCATGATCGCGTCGGGATCGAACTGCGGGTAGTCGACGGCGATCCGCTCGGCCATCGCACGGATTCTGGCGGTGCGCTCGGCAAGCAGACGGGCACGTTCTTCCGCGAATGCGCTGTCTTCGGGATCGAAAAGGTAGGCCAACAGATGCACCGGCACGGGCGAGCCGTCCTCGCCGCGGCCCTCACAGGACATCTCCATGCCACGCACCACTGTCAGTCCTCGCGGCGCGGCATCGAGCGCTTGCTCCCACCCTGCGGTGGTGTCGTGGTCGGTCAGCGCCACCACGTCGAGGCCGCTCTCGGCGGCTGCCCGCACCAACTCCGCCGGGGAATCGGTGCCGTCGGACGCAGCCGAGTGAGTATGGAGGTCGATGCGCACGACGGTCAGTCTCTCAGGCGAGCGCCGCCAGACGCGCGCGAGGTGTTCGTCCGGCTGGCGTAACATTGCCGGTTGCGCTGTCGACCGGGAGGAGAGCATCGTGCCGTCCATGCCACCGAGGCCGTCACTGTCGTCGCTGCGGCCGTCGAATCGCGTAGCGCAGATCAGCCCTCGCATCGCAGTTCCCACTGCCCGAGCGATCGTCGACTGCGGAATCTACGTCGACGGAGTTCGGCTCCCCGGCAAGTACACCCACTCGGCCGCCATCGAAGAAGTCCGTCGACGCGGGGAAGGATTCGTCTGGCTCGGCCTGCACGCTCCCGACGAGGGCCAGATGAACGGCGTCGCCGAGAGCTACGGGCTGCACGAGCTGATGGTCGAGGACGCCGTCCACGCGCATCAGCGTCCGAAGCTCGAGCGCTACGACGATGTCACCTTCCTCGTCCTCCGAACCGTCAGCTACGTCGAGCACGAGTCCGTGACCACCGCCAACGAGATCGTCGAGAGCGGGGAGATCATGCTCTTCCTGGGCAACGATTTCGTCATCACCGTCCGCCACGGTGAGCACTCGGGCCTCTCGGGTGTCCGGCGCCAGCTCGAGCAGAACCCCGAGCGATTGTCGCTGGGCCCGTCGGCGGTGTTGCATGCCGTCGCCGACCACGTCGTCGATGAGTACCTGACCGTGACCTCGTCGATCGAGCGCGATGTCGACGCCATGGAAGAGGAAGTGTTCTCGCCGCATCATCGGGTGCCGATCGAGAACATCTACATGCTCAAACGTGAGGTCGTCGAACTCCGTCGCTCCGTCACTCCCCTGTCCACACCCCTGACCCAGCTCGTACACGCCGACGCGCCGATCCCGAAGGCGGTCCGCCGCTACCTGCGCGACGTACAGGACCACCACACCACCGTCGCCGAACGCGTGGCCGAATTCGACGAGGTGCTCAGCTCGCTCGTCGACGCCGCGCTGGCCCGGGTGACGATGCAGCAGAACATGGACATGCGCAAGATCTCGGCGTGGGTCGCCATTGCCGCCGTACCGACGATGGTCGCCGGAATCTACGGCATGAACTTCGACAACATGCCGGAACTGCACTGGACATATGGGTACTACTACGTCGTCGGCGGCGTCGCGACCGTGTGCACCGGACTGTTCGCGACCTTCCGCCGCAACAACTGGCTCTAGAGGTTCACTGCCGAGCGCTGTGGATCGCGGATATCGATACCCGCTTCGGCCCACGCCTCACGCAATGCATCCGCCCCTCGAAGCCGCACCCACGCTGCCTCGGTGCCGGTGACGGGAACGACCTCGAAGAACTGGACCGGATCGGCCGGCTCCGGCAGCGGCAGCTCGGGGAGCTCGCCGGCACCGAGCAGCACCGCGGTGAACGGCGCTCCGTCCCACAGCGGCTCACCCAGATCGAGCAGCAGGTCCTGCTGAAGCACCACCCCCTCCACCGACGGAGTGGCAGCCAGTTTGGCGATGTTCCGCAGAAATGACTGGTCGATGCCGTCGAACACACGCGTGACGAGCATCAACTCGGCCCGCGGCCCGCGGGTGGCGTCGGCGATCATCTCGCCGGGATCCGACATCGGATGGCGGGAGCAACCCAAGGTGACGAACCGCACGAACTCGTCGCGCCGGGGAAAGAACGTCAGCACGTCCAGAGACTCCAAGCCGAGAAACGTGACGGAGAAGGGGGTCGGGTGCTCGTCCCCGATCTCGGCGATCAGATGTGCGCGGACCCGAGTAATAACGCCGTCGATGTCACTGTCGCTCACGGTGTCCATCCAACACCACCGCTGTGTCGGCGACGCGTTCGGCGCATGCCCGGGCCGGGAAGTGAGTACCGTCGACTGCGTGGTCTCCGTCCTAGCAGTTGCCGATGAAACGATCGAGAGCCTGTGGAGTTCGCAGGTCCGCTCGCTCGATGTGGATCTGATCCTCGGGGCGGGCGATCTTCCGTTCGACTACCTCGAGTACCTGACAGATGCGCTCGACGCGCCCTGCGTCTTCGTTCCCGGCAACCATGACGCCGATTTGACCGGCTATTCGGCGGGCCGCGCGGGGTGGATGCGTGCAGGGCTTCCCAGCACGTGGCCGGGTCCGGTCGGAGCCGTGAACGCCGATCGCAAGATCGTCGACGTCGCGGGACTGCGTATCGCCGGACTCGGTGGTTCCATCCGCTATAACAGCGGACCAAATCAGTGGACTCAACGTCAGCAGCGGCGGCGCGCCAGGACGCTGACGCGCTCCGATCGCTGGAAGGAGAAATTTCAGCGCGGATACCGCAGCGTCGACGTGCTGCTGACGCACAGCCCGCCGCTCGGCGTCGGCGACGACACCGACCCGGCTCACATCGGCTTCGAATGCCTCGACGACGTGGTCAGATCGCTGCGGCCACAGTTGTTGCTGCACGGACACATCCATCCGCACGGCCGCACCCCCGACGACCTCGAGTTGCACGGATCGGTCGTCGTCAACACCGTCGGGTACACACTCCTCGAGATCGAGCCGGCGTCGCTCACCCGCGAGTCCACCTCTCCGACGATTCTGAGGCGACGACATGGCACGTGACACCGGGTTCCCCGTCGCCGATGCGGAGAACGACTTCACCCGTCAGCGTCGCCGAGCGGATATCGCACGGCTGGTCGGGTGGCTGCGCCGGCAACCGGACGACGTCAACACGATCCTTCCGTTCGACGAGGTGGTCGCCGCCCTGGGTAAGGTCGGCGAGCGACACCTGGGCGTGCAGGTCATCCGTGTGGACTCCATCGTCGGCAGCGTCGACCGCACAAGGGATTTCGACCGATTCTTCCGCCCCACATCGGCACGTATTCGTGAGCGTTGGCAGCGACTCGCAGCGGCTCAGCGGCGCGGCGAGGCGATGCCGCCCATCCAGGTCTACCGAATCGGATCGATGCACTTCGTGCTCGACGGTCATCACCGGGTATCGATCGCGTTCGCCATGCACCGCACGACAATCGACGCCGTAGTCACCGAGATCATCACCCGCATCTCCCCGGAGGGCATCACCCGGCGCGGTGACCTGCTCATCAAGGATCACCGACGCATCTTCCTTTCACGGGTCCCACTGGTGGGCAAAGCACGCGACGCGGTCACCGTCACCGACCCGTACGAGTACGCCGACCTGAGCGAAAGCGTCGAAGCCTGGGGCTTTCGGCTGATGCAGGAAATGGGCGAGTTCGTCGACCGCGCGACCGTGGCACGACGATGGTTCGGCGAGGAGTTCCTGCCCGTGGTCCGCATGGTTCGCGCCGCCGACATTCTCGAAGGTCAGACGGACGCCGAGGCCTACCTGTGGATGATCAGGGAGAGGTATCGCCTTGTGCGTGAACATGTCTGGAACGACGAGATAGTCTCCGAGCTCCGCGAACGTGCACGTCGTTCGAAATAGCGATCTCTTCGACGCAAGAATTTGCGGTCCCATGTATACGGGACGGTGGTAACCGCTACCGTTTCTTCTGCGGCGACATCGCTGCGACAAGCCGAAGAAGGGTTGCCCCACCGTGGAACAGAGGCCTCAGGCCGTCCCCGCGCAACGTGAAGCGTGGTCGGGCCGGACAGTGTTCATCCTGGCCGCGATCGGATCTGCGGTCGGACTCGGCAACATCTGGCGGTTCCCGTACATCGCGTACGAGAACGGCGGCGGAGCGTTCATCGTCCCGTATCTCATCGCTCTGCTGTCCGCCGGTATCCCGCTGCTCTTCCTCGACTACGCCATCGGACACAAGTTCCGCGGCTCGCCGCCCCTGGCGTTTCGTCGCCTCAGCCGCCCCGCCGAGGCCCTCGGTTGGTGGCAGGTAGGAATCTGCTTCGTCATCGCTGTCTACTACGCGGTGATCATCGCGTGGGCTGCCCGATACGCGATCTTCTCCTTCTCCGAGGCGTGGGGCGATGATCCGGCGACCTTCTTCGCCTCGGACTTCCTGCAGCAGGACGGCGAGTCGACATTCGGACTCGACTTCGTACCCGGCGTGGTCATACCGCTGCTGCTCGTGTGGATCGGCGTCATCGCAATTCTCGCCTTCGGCGTGCAGAAGGGCATCGGATCGGTCACGAAGTACTTTGTGCCCCTGCTGATCGTGCTCTTCGCGATTCTCGTGGTTCGCGCACTGTTCCTCGACGGCGCCGGGCAGGGTCTCGACGCCTTCTTCACCCCGAACTGGTCGGCGTTGACCGACAGCGGGGTCTGGATTGCGGCATACGGTCAGATCTTCTTCTCGCTGTCGGTCGCCTTCGGCATCATGATCACGTACTCCTCGTACCTGGGTCGCCGAACCAACCTGACCGGTTCCGGTCTCGTCGTCGCATTCTCCAACAGCAGCTTCGAAATCCTGGCCGGCATCGGAGTGTTCGCTGTCCTCGGTTACATGGCCCAGGCCACCGGCGTCCCGGTCGCCGAGGTCGTCGAAAGCGGAATCGGCCTGGCCTTCATCGCATTCCCCGCCATCATTTCTGCCATGCCGGGCGGCCCGGTTTTCGGTGTCGCATTCTTCGGCGCACTGGTGTTCGCCGGCTTCACCTCCCTGATCAGCATCGTGCAGGTCGTCGTCGCGGCCGTGCAGGAAAAGAGCGGGCTTTCACGCGGCGCGGCGGTCCTCACGGTCGGCGGCTCCGCAGCGGTCCTTTCCCTTCTGCTGTTCCCCACCGCCACGGGCCTGAACGTCCTCGACATCGTCGACAATTTCGCCAACAACATCGGCATCGTCGGCGTCGCACTGGTGGCCTTGGTGACCGTGGGACTTATCCTGCGCAGACTGACAGATCTGCAAGAGCACCTGAACCAGGTCTCCTCGTTCAAGGTCGGCATCGCGTGGCGGGTCTTCGTCGGCGTCATCACACCCGTGGTCCTGGCCTACATGCTGATCGACCAGATCGTTCAGCGCATCGGCGACGGTTACGGAGGTCTGCCGACCGGCCTCGTGGTCACGTTCGGTTGGGGCGTACAGGCGCTCGTCGTCATCGCCGCGATCGTTCTCACCTTCCTCCCGTGGCGCGGATCGGTGGACGAGCTTCCCGCCGAGACCGATTCGAAAGGCAACGCATGAGCACCACAGCAATCGTCATGATGATCATCTCGCTCGTCCTGGTCTGGGGTGGGCTCGCTGTCAGCCTGCTGCACCTGCGGAGTCACCCGGACGAGGACATCGACATCTGAGCTTCAGCCCTCGAGTACTGGCCTTCGAGCACTGGGAGCCGGCACCCGGGGCTGGATGGTTTGTGCAACTACCTACCGCACTAGGCTTCGCTCATGTCGACCTGGCCGCGCACCACCACGACCACGCACGCGGGCCCTCTTCTGCTGCCGACCCTGTGTGTCGTCGTGATGACGGTGTCCATCCTGCAGACCATGGTCGTTCCCATCATCGGCACCATCGGCCAGCAACTCGACGTCAGCACCACTGCGGCGGGCTGGGTCCTCACCGCCAACCTGCTTGCAGCCGTCGTTGCCACCCCGGTCATCGGCAGGCTGGCCGATCTTCACGGCAAGCGTCAAATACTGCTGTCCGTGCTGGCGCTCGTACTCATCGGGTCGCTGATTGCCGCCGCAACTGACTCGCTTGCTCTGCTCCTCGCCGGTCGAGTGCTACAGGGAGTTTCCTACGCCCTCTTCCCCATCTCGCTCGCCCTACTGCGAGACGAGATGCCGAGAACCAAGCTCGTCGGCTCGATGGCAGTGGTATCGGGAACCCTCAGCGTGGGCGCTGGCTTGGGCTTGATCCTGACCGGCGTGCTCACCAGCGACGGCGCGGACTACCACCGCGTGTTCTGGCTGACCGTCGCCATCCTCGCGGTGGCGATCCTGTTGTCCTGGGTGGCGGTACCCGCGCGCCCGCGAGTCGAAGGGGGCCGCGTCGACTGGTTGGGTGCGTTTCTCCTCGGGACCGCGCTGGTGCTGCTCTTCCTCGCCCTCACTCAGGGCCGCACGTGGGGTTGGGTGTCCGTGCCCACCCTCGGATGCGCGGTGGGCGGATTTTTCGTCCTGACGGTGTGGTGGGTCTCCCAGAACCGAATCGCCGTCCCGCTCGTGGCCCCCCGCATGCTCACCCACGGCCCGCTTCTCGCGACCAACATCGCGACGCTCTTCGTCGGCATCGCCATGTTCCTCAACTTTCTCGCCTGCTCCTACTTCGTCCAGACGCCAAGTGAGATCGCCGGATACGGATTCTCGGCCGATGTGCTCTCCGCCAGCCTCGTCTACCTGCTACCGGGCGCCGCGCTCGGCGCACTGACATCGCTGATTGCCGGGCGGCTGATCAATCGATTCGGAGCGCGCGCGGTACTCATCGGCGGTTCGGGCCTGGGCACCGCGGGCTTCGTGTTCTTCGCGCTGGCGCGAGATTCGACGTGGCAGGTGATCACGGCGTCCGCCGCCGTCAGCGTCTTCGTCAGCCTGGCGTTCGCCGCCGTTCCGAACCTGCTGATGGCCGAGGTATCGGCGAGCGACACCGGGGTGGCCAACAGCGTCAACTCCATCGTCCGCACCGTCGGCACCTCGATCGCGAGTGCCGTACTCACCACCATGCTCGCCACGTACACGATCGCGGGAACATCCATTCCGCAGGAGGTCGTGTACACCGTCGCGTTCGTCTTCGGCGCCGTGTCATGCGTGATCGTGACGCTGTCGACGGTAGGCGCTACGCGCATGTGAGCGGAAATACATAGTGGGACACGTATTTCCGCTCACATGCGGCGGAGCCGCCTACAGGGTGAGGTTGGCGCCCGACGACTGGTCGAACACCGAAATCTTCGCCGGGTCCAACCACAGCTCGACGGTGCTGCCCTCGACAGCTGCGGACTCCGCGGCCAGGCGTGCAACCACCTGAGCCCCGCCGGAGTCACCGAGACCCGCCTCGGCCGCCAACTCCTGGAGCTCGGCCGACTGGACCTTGTCGCCCTTCGATTCGAAGTACACGTACTTGTCGCTGCCCATCGATTCCATGACATCGACCTTGGCGGTGAACGTCGCACCGTTGATCTTCTGGTAAGAATCGATGAGCGCGGCGTCCTCGAAGTGCTCGGGACGAATACCGACGACGACGTCCTTGCCTGGATTCTTCTGCGCAATCATCGCGCGGCGCTCGCGCGGCAACGTGAACGTGCCGAGTTCGGTGGCCACGCCGTCGGCAGTCAACGTGCCGGGCACGAAGTTCATCGAGGGCGATCCAATGAATCCGGCCACGAAGAGGTTTCGCGGCTTCTCGTAGAGTTCCTGTGGCGAGCCGATCTGCTGCACGAACCCGCCGCGGAGCACGACGACCCGATCGCCGAGCGTCATGGCCTCGGTCTGATCGTGCGTGACGTACACCGTTGTGGTGCCGAGGCGTTTCTGCAACCGGGAGATCTCGGCGCGCGTTTGAACACGAAGCTTGGCGTCGAGATTGGACAGCGGCTCATCCATCAGGAAGGCCTTGGGCGTACGAACGATGGCGCGCCCCATCGCCACACGTTGACGCTGACCGCCGGACAGGTTGGACGGCTTGCGGTCGAGGTGCTGGGTCAGATCCAGAATCTTCGCTGCGTTCTCGACCTTCTCGTTGATCTCGCTTTTGGACAACTTCGCGAGCGTCAACGGAAAGGCGATGTTCTGCCGCACCGTCATGTGGGGGTAGAGCGCATAGGACTGGAACACCATCGCGATGTCGCGGTCCTTGGGTGCGCGTTCGTTGACGCGTTCGCCGGCGATGCGCAGTTCACCGGACGAGATGTCCTCCAGACCGGCAATCATGTTGAGGGTCGTGGACTTTCCGCATCCGGACGGTCCGACGAGGATGATGAACTCGCCGTCGGCGATGGTGATGTCCACTTCGCTCACCGCGGCTGCGCCGTCGGGGAAGAGCTTGGTGACTTTGTCGAGAACGATTTCGGCCATGACGGTTATCCCTTCACTGCGCCGGACGTCAAGCCCGCCACGATGCGTCGTTGGAAGAAGAGTACGAAGATGATGATCGGAATGGTGATGACGACGGCGGCCGCAGCGATCGACCCGGTCGGCTCCTCGAACTGCGAGCTACCGGTGAACTGAGAGATCGCGGCGGGCGCGGTGATCGACCGTTCCGTTGCCGTCAGTGAGATGGCGAGTAGCAGGTCGTTCCACGCGAAGATGAACACCAGAATCGCCGCGGTGACGATGCCTGGGGCGGCCAGCGGCGCGATGACCTTGCGAAACGCCTGTGCCGGTGTGGCGCCGTCCATCTTCGCGGCCTTCTCGAGCTCCCACGGGATCTCGCGAAAGAACGCCGAGAGCGTGTAGATCGCCAGCGGCAACGCGAAGGTGATGTACGGGATGATCAGGCCCGGCCATGTGTCGAAGAGACCGAGTGCACGCTCGATGTCGAACAGCGGTGTCACCAGCGAGATCTGCGGGAACATGGCGATGAGCAGCGCCGACCCGATGAGCGCCTTCTTACCCGGGAACTCGAGCCGAGCCACGGCGTAGGCAGCCATCGTTCCGATCACCACGGCAATGAAGGTGGTGATCAGGCCGATACCGATCGAGTTGAACAGCGCAGAGGTGAACTGGCTGGTGGAGAAGATCCCCTCGTAGTTGTCGAAGGTGATCGACGTCGGAATGAAATTGCCGTCGGCGATGGTGGCGGTCGACTTGAACGACAAGCTGACGATCCAGGCCAGCGGGATGAGCGCGTACAGCAGTACGAGCACGTTGATGACGGTCCAGCCGACCTTTTTCCGAGGCGTTATGGTCGTCATTACTTGCGGCCTCCGTCGTCCGAGCCCGGTGCCGACGCACCGAACAACTTGATGAACATGAACGCGATGATGGCGACGCAGAAGAAGATCAGGATGCTGATCGCCGAGCCGAGTCCGAGATTGAAAGCGCCGAACAGGTTGTTGTAGCCGAGGATCGACACCGACCCCGTGTTGTTGCTACCCCGTGTCAACACGTAGATGTTGTCGAAGATGCGGAATGCGTCGAGCGTGCGGAACAGCACTGCGACCAAGATGGCCGGTTTCATCAGCGGAATGGTGATGCGAATGAGCCTGGTCCACGCGCCCGCACCGTCCACCTGCGCTGCCTTGAGCAGATCGTCCGGTACGAGTGCGAGCCCGGCGAGCAGCAGCAGCGCCATGAACGGCGTCGTCTTCCATACCTCGGCGAGCACGATGATCGCCAGTGACGGCAACTGCTCGGTGAGTGGCGCGGTGCCCTCGGGAAGCAGATTGGCCAGATATCCGGTACCCGGCGTCCACGCGTAGTACCAGCTGTAGGCCGCGGCAACAGTCACGATGCCGTACGGGATGAGCACCACGGTGCGGACGAGCCCTCGCCCGAAGATGGTGCGGTGCATGATGAGCGCGATCGCGAGTCCGAGTACGAACTCGATGATCACCGAGACGATGGTGATACCCGCGGTAACGCTGAATGCCGTCCACCAGTAGCCGTCCGATAGGACAGTGATGTAGTTCTCCAGGCCGACGAATTCGCGGTCCTCGGGGAAAGCGAGGTTGTACTTCTGCAGGCTCAACCAGAACGCGTAGACGATGGGATAACCGGTGACGGCCAGCATCATGAACGCCGCCGGTGCGATCAACATCAAACCGAGTTTGCGTTCGGCCTTCTTGCCGTCCGAGATGTTCTTCAGAACTGCCTGCTTGTCCACGCTCGAAGACTCGGTTGCCGGTGCGCTCATGGAATCAGCCCTTCGGAGTTGACTGCCTGGGTGACAAGGTCGGCGAGCACGTCCACGTCAGCCACCGGGTCGATCTCTGAAGGTGGGTTCAGCGCATCGGTGAGGAGAATCGAGATGCTCTGGTACGCGGGCGACACCGGACGAACCGCGGCGTTCTCGATGGACTCGAGCACGCCCTCCCATGCCGGGTAGACGGCCTGGAATTCTGGATCCTGATACAGCGAGGCCAAAACGGGCGGTACGCCGCCGTCGACGGCATTGTTGCGCTGGTTCTCCTCGTTGGTGAGGCACTGGACCGCTTCCCAGGCAAGGTCCTCGTGCTGAGTGGTGTTGGCGACGCCGATGTTGAAGCCACCGATGGTGACCTTCGCCGGCTCGTCGGGATACACCGCCGGGTACGGGGCGTCACGGAACACCTCGGCGACGGCCGCATCCTGCTCTTCCGCAGGCACATTGGTCAGGTCGAGGAACTCCACCGCACCGACCGCCGCATTCTCTTTCAGACCGGGAAGAACGAACGGGTAGTTGACCTGGAAGACGGAGTTACCGGCTTCCATGCCGAGACGCGCTGTGCCCTCGTCACTTTGCGAGACGGAGGGGTCGGCACCGTCTGCCAACGCGACACGCTTCATTATCTCGAGCGTCTTCTCGGTGGCGGCGCGGTGTTCGGGGGTGTCGTTGAGGGTGACGGTGGTGCCGTCATCGGCGACAACCTGCCCACCGGCGCTCACCAGGAGGCTGTTGAACCACACCATAAGACCCTCGTATTGCTTGGCCTGTACGCCGATGTTCGACGGTTCTCCCCGCGCCGCGTTCTCCTCGGCCATGTCGATCATCTCGTCCCATGTCTGCGGTGGCTCACCACCGGGGACGAGGTCGGGGCGATACCAAAGCAGCTGGGTGTTGGAGTTCAGTGGGACGGCATAGAGCTGATCGTCCCACTCGGCCGTGGCGAGGGGGCCTTCGAGAGTCCGTCCGTCCCGCAACTCGGCAGCGAGATCCTCGGGAACTGGCAAAGCCCAACCTGCCTCGGCGAATTCGGCGGTCCACACGACGTCCAGCGTCATGAGATCGAGTGAATCGTCGTTGCCGGCCAGTCTTCGCGCCAGCTGCAAGCGCTGATCGTTCGCGCTCTTGGGGAGAGTTCTCTGCTCCACTGTGTAGCGACCGCCCGACGCGTCCGAGCACACCTGCGAGGCGGCGGCATACTGCTCGGCGCCATCCGCCGCGGTATAGAAGCTCAGCACGGGTGTGCTGCTGTCCGACGACCCACAAGCCGCCAGCAACGGGCTGGCGACAAGCGTCGCTGCAGCCAACACCCCTATTCTGGTTGCGTGTGCACGCCTGTGACCACGTTGTCTCGGCACTTTCCGCCTCCGTATTTTCGATTACGTGCCCAGAGCCTTGTCGACCTACTGCTCTACGCATGAAGAAACGTAACCGAACCACACGGACTCGAGGGGGGATTGGGACAATTCCGTAATGTGCCGCTAGATCAGATCGACAACTTCGCGAGCATGTCGCGAGCCTTCTCCGCACTCTTGGGCTCACAGAGAACGTCGTATCGACCGGCGACCAACTGCATGCTCGACGCGAAATCACGCTGCCCGCGCGTAGCCGCATACGGAATCACGGTGGTGATCAACCCGAAGATGACGCCACCGACGATGCCGATGATCAGCGCACCGAGAATGTTGCCGTTGGTGAATATTCCCAGCACCAAACCGAGAAACAGGCCCAGCCAGGCACCCGAAACTATGCCTCCACCAACAACTTTGGGCCAGGTGAGCCGACCCAACACGCGCTCGACCTGCATGAGATCGACACCGACGATGGTGACGTCCTGCACCGAGAATTGTTCGTCCGACAAATAGTCGACGGCCTTCTGCGCCTCGGCGTATGTCGGATAGGAGCCGATCGGCCAACCGGATGGCGGCGTCGGTAGCCCCTGACCCGAGCGACCGGATTGCGAAAGTGGATTCGTCATTCCCCTATTGTGCCTGCTCCGGCCGCATCCGCACCATTCCTGGTGCCCACGCTGGGCTGCATTCCCGCCGCCCGGCCTTTACCCGAGATGACCAACGCCATCTTGCGGCTCGCCTCGTCGATCATCTCGTCGTCGAGCATCACGGCCCCGCGCCCGCCACCTGCTTTCGAGGTATGGAACTCGTACGCCTCGAGTATTCTTTCGGCCTTGTCGAAATCCGATTGGCGCGGACTGAAGATCTCGTTGGCCGCATCGATCTGAGTGGGATGCAGCACCCATTTGCCGTCGAAGCCGAGTCCGGCGGTTCGCCCCGCGGCCCGTCGAAACGCGTCGAGATCGCGGATCTGAAGATAAGGTCCGTCGATCGCCTGCAACCCGTGCGTGCGCGCGGCAAGAAGGATCGTCATCAGAATGTGGTGATACGCATCACCGGTGTCGTAGCCCTCGGGCTGCTCTCCGACGACGAGGGTGCGCATGTTGACACTCGCCATCAGGTCGGCCGGGCCGAACACCAAGGTCTGCACTCGCGGACTCGCGGTGGCGATCTCGTCGATATTGCGCAGGCTGCGGGCACTCTCGATCTGGGGTTCGATGCCGATCGCACCCACCGGAAGCCCGCTCGTCTTCTCCACCTGCGTCAGTAACAAATCGAGGGCCTCGACGTGCGAGGCGGTCTCCACCTTGGGAAGCAGGATTGCATCGAGGTTGGCGCCGGCACCGCTGACCACGTCGATCACGTCGCCGTACGTCCACGGCGTCGTCCAGTCGTTCACCCGGACCAACTTGAGCTGAGAACCCCAACCGCTCGAGTTGAGCGCTTCGACGATGCGTCCCCGCGCCTGCTCCTTGGCGATCGGCGCGACGGCATCCTCGAGATCGAGGAAGATCGCGTCGGCAGGCAGCCCCTTTGCCTTCTCGATCATCTTCGCCGAACTACCCGGCACCGCCAGGACGGATCGACGCGGACGGCCCTGCTCCACCGAGCTCATACAGTCCTGACACTCCTTCTATTCTTCTCGTCTGTCCGATTCTCTGATTGGCCCCGAGACGCTCTAACCTTGCCATCATGGCAGCTCTGAGCAAGCTTTACGCGGCCAGGCTCGCAGGTCTGGTAGTCCTCGGTCCCGACGGCGAATCCATCGGCCGCGTCCGTGACCTCGTGGTCACCATGCGCTTGGGTCGCGCGCAGCCGCGCGTCCTCGGTCTCGTCGTCGAGCTTGCCACGCGCCGAAGAATTTTCGTGCCGATGCTGCGTGTGACGAGCATAGAACCCAACTCGGTTCAGCTGAACACCGGAAACGTGAGTCTGCGCCGATTCTCGCAGCGGGCGAACGAGATTCTCGTCTTCGCGCAGGTCCTCGATTCGAAGGTGCGCGTCGACGATCCGGAGCTCGAGGAACTCAACGACGTCGACTCGGTTGTGGTCGATCTCGGTATCGAACTCACCCGCACCCGCGATTGGCTCGTCGTTCGCGTCGCGGTACGGCGTCAACGGGCCAGGCTCGCTCGTCGCGGAGCAGTGCACGTCGTCGACTGGCAGCACGTGCAGGGCTTGACGCAGATGAACCTGGCGATGCCCGGACAGGGCGTCGCGCAGCTGTTGATGCAGTTCGAGGATCTGCGCGCCGCCGACGTCGCCAACGCGATGCGAGAACTGCCGGTCAAGCGACGGATGGAGGTCGCGCTCGCCCTCGACGACGAACGTCTGGCCGACGTCGTCCAGGAACTCCCCGATGACGACCAGGTCGAGATGATGCACTACCTCGGTGTCGACCGTGGCGCGGACGTGCTCGAGGCCATGGATCCCGACGATGCCGCCGATCTCCTCGGTGAACTTCCCAACTCCGAAGCCGAGTCACTGCTGCGCCTGATGGACCCCGAGGATTCTGCTCCGGTGCGCCGGTTGCTCGAGCATTCACCGGACACGGCCGGTGGTCTGATGACACCGGAACCCGTGGTGCTCAACGCCTCGACCACCGTTGCCGAGGCTCTCGCCCGCGTGCGCAACCCTGATCTGACGCCTGCACTCTCCTCGCTGGTGTTCGTGGTGCGGCCACCCACAGCCACCCCGACGGGCGCCTACCTCGGCTGCGTCCACCTCCAACAGCTGCTGCGGGAACCGCCGGCCAGTCTCGTCGGCGGCATCATCGACAAGGCGCTCCCGCGGTTGGCCGCAGACGACTCCCTCAACGCCGTCACTCGCTACTTCGCTACGTACAACCTGGTCTGCGGGCCCGTGGTCGACGACGAGGATCACCTCATCGGCGCAGTAACCGTCGACGACGTGCTCGATCATCTGCTGCCCGAGGACTGGCGCGATCAGGAGGTTGCAGGACAGTGAAGGAAACAGCGCGTCAGCGCATGGACACCCCGAGGGTCTCGAAGCTCTTCGACATGCGTCTCGACGTCGACCTAGGCAGTTCGGGCGAACGGGCAGCGCGTTTTCTCGGCACCGGTCGCTACCTGGCGATGCAGACCCTCGTTGTCATCATCTGGATCTTGATCAACGTGCTCGCCGTCAGCCTGCGGTGGGACCCGTACCCGTTCATCCTGCTGAACCTGGCGTTCTCGACGCAGGCCGCCTATGCCGCCCCGCTCATTCTGCTCGCGCAGAACCGGCAGGACGACCGTGACAAGGTCTCGCTCGAAGAGGATCGCGCCCGCGCCCAGCAGACCAAAGCCGACACCGAGTTCCTCGCCAGGGAGCTGGCGGCGCTGCGCATTGCCGTCGGCGAGGTCGCCACCCGCGATTACCTGCGGCGAGAACTGGATGAAGTGCGAGAACTGCTCGAGCGAGTCAGCGGCCAGGAAGCCGCCCCGCCGAAGAAGTCGCGCAAGAAGTCGGCCCGTCAGCGGGAGGACGCGGCACCGATCACCGACCCAGCCCCGATCACCGAAGAGGACTCCGGGCTGTAGAACGCTGCCCAAACACGCCGCTAGATAACAGCGCGGTAACAGAAGTGTCTCAAATCAGGTAGCCTCGTGTGCGTTCATGAGCACGGCCTCCGGTATTCGGAGCGCAACAGGAGGTATGCACGCGTGGGACGTCACAGAAAAGCATCGAATTCCAGTATCCGTCGGACTTCGGTGATCGCCTTGACAGGCCTCGTTCCCGCGGGGCTCATCACGGCAGCGACAAACGCGGGCGCCACCGAGTACATCCCCTTCATGGTCGCCGACAGCACGACGCAGGCCGCCTCGACGATCGAAACACCCGAGCCCATCGCCGAGAAGACCGACTCACAGTCCGTCGCCGAGGCAGAGGCGCCGGTACCGCAGGCAGCTCCGGTGCCCGCTGCCGCACCCGAGGCGCCGCCCACACCGGAACTCCCCACCAGTGCGGTAGCAAGCCCTCTCGGCGTTCCCACCGTCAACGTCAGCGCCTACAAGAACGCAGCGAACATCCTCGCCACCACCACGCCGGGCTGCGGGATCGAATGGACCCTCATCGCCGGCATCGGCCGCGTCGAATCCACCCACGCCAACGACGGTAAGGCCGACCAACTCGGCCAGCTGCTCGAGCCCATCCTCGGCCCCCGGCTCGACGGCACCCTGGCGGGCAACAACGTCATCGCCGACACCGACGGCGGCGCACTCGACGGTGACGCCAACTTCGACCGCGCCGTCGGACCCATGCAGTTCCTCCCCGAAACCTGGAACCGCTACAAAGCAGACGGCAACGGCGACGGCGTCTCCGACCCGCAGAACCTGTACGACGCCGCTCTCGCGACGGGCCAGTACCTGTGCGACGGCGACCTGAACCTGCGCGACCTCGGCCAGAGCACCAAAGCCATCCTGCGATACAACAACTCGATGGCTTACGTCGCCAACGTCCTCGCCTGGTCCACCGGCTACGCCACCGGCATCGTGCCTTCCTCCGATCAGCTCCCCCGTATCCACTGACCGTTTCGGCCTGCATCTAGCATGGACACATGGCAGTACTGACGGAATCCGACGTTCGAAGCGCACTCAACAAGGTCATCGATCCGGAAATCCGTAAACCGATCACCGATCTCGGCATGGTCAAGAGCATCACGATCGGCGACGGCGGCGCTGTCGGCGTCGGCATCTACCTCACCACCGCCGGCTGCCCGATGAAGGCAGAGATCAGCGATCGCGTCACCCAAGCGGTCGCCGACGTCCCTGGCGTCGGCACCATCGATGTCGAACTCGACGTCATGAACGACGAACAGCGCACCGAACTCCGCAAGTCGCTGCGCGGCGACTCGGCAGAACCGATCATCCCCTTCGCGCAGCCGGGATCGCTGACCCGCGTATACGCGGTCGCGTCGGGCAAGGGCGGTGTCGGAAAATCGTCCGTAACGGTCAACCTCGCTGTATCCCTCGCCAAGCGCGGACTGTCGGTGGGCGTGCTCGACGCCGACATCTACGGACACTCCGTTCCGCGGATGCTCGGCAACGACGCAAAGCCCACACAGGTCGAGAAGATGATCATGCCGCCGCAGGCGCACGGTGTGAAGTTCATCTCCATCGCGCAGTTCACCTCCGGCAACACCCCCGTCGTCTGGCGCGGACCGATGCTGCACCGCGCGCTCCAACAGTTCCTCGCGGACGTCTTCTGGGGCGACCTCGACGTGCTGCTGCTGGACCTCCCACCCGGCACCGGCGACATCGCGATCTCGGTCGCACAGCTCATCCCGGGAGCCGAGATTCTCGTCGTCACCACGCCGCAGCAAGCAGCCGCCGAGGTGGCCGAACGCGCCGGTGCCATCGCGCTGCAAACACGCCAGCGCATCGCCGGCGTCGTGGAAAACATGTCCTGGCTCGAACTCCCCGACGGCACTCGCATGGACATCTTCGGGTCCGGCGGCGGTCAGGACGTCTCGGATCGCCTCACCACCGCGGTGGGCGCCAAGGTTCCGCTACTGGGTCAGATTCCCCTCGACACCGCAGTTCGCGAAGGTGGCGACGACGGCACCCCTATCGTCCTCTCGAGGCCGGAAACCCCGGCCGCCCAGGCGCTCGAAGCCGTGGCCCAGAAGCTCGCGGTACGCGAACGTGGCCTCGTCGGCATGTCGCTGAGCATCGATACGACTCGCAGGTAGCGTCAGTCGCGCCTCGAAGCCGGGTTAGGTCGCGTCCGAGTCGATCGGCGGGGCCTGCCCGGCCGAGAGCTTCTGCGAGGGTGACTTGTCCAGCGAGGGCTTGGCGCCCTGAGACTTGGTGGGCGTGTTCGACCCGTTGCCGGTCGGCTTCGAGTCGAAGTTGCCGGTGAAGATGGAGTCGTCGCCGTCGAGGAGATGTTTGGTGATGACCGCGCGCGGAGTCATCCCGCGCAGCTGATTGAGATCGGAGAGCGGCTTCCGAAAGTCCTCGAAGTCGGTCCCGAGCTCGTCCTTGAGCTGCTGACTGGCGCCGTTGGCGTACTCCTTGACCTGACGGATCGACTGGGTGACCCAGGAGATGGCGCCGGGAAGCCGGTCAGGCCCGAGGATGACGAGTGCTGCTATCAGGAGAATGACGAGCTCTCCCCAGCCGATGTTGCCGAACACGACCTCAGCCTACGTCGGAAAGCCGGGAACTTGCCATGCGTTCGCTCACTGTTCAATCCGAGACCGGTGTGACGGTGAGGTCGACGAGTCGTCCGGCACGTATCAGCTGCACGGGCGTTTCCTCACCGATCTCGCTCGACTGGACCGCGACGACGAGTTCGTCGGCGTCACCGACCGTCCGATCCCCCACCCTGGTGATGACGTCACCTTCGACGATGCCGGCCTGCTGAGCCGGTCCACCGGATCGCACATTGGCGACTTCGGCGCCCGAGGTGGCGTCATTGATGACCGAGCGAGCATTGACGCCGATGTCCGGGTGACTCATCTGACCGGTCTCTATCAGGGACTGCGCGACCTCGGTGACGTCGTCGATCGGGATGGCGAAGCCGAGTCCGACGGATCCGCCGCTCTCGCTGCGGATGGCCGAGTTGATGCCGATCACACGGCCCTCGGCATCGATGAGGGGGCCACCGGAGTTACCAGGGTTGATTGCGGCATCGGTCTGGACGGCATCGATGACCGCGTCGGTATCGGTGCCCTCGCCCGACAATCGGACCGGCCGATCGAGCGCGCTGACGATGCCTCGGGTGACCGTCTTGTTCAGGCCGAGCGGTGATCCGACGGCGACGACATCCTCACCGACTTGCACGTCGGCGGAGCTTCCGAGTTGGGCGACGGTGAGGTTTCCGACGTCGGTCTTGAGCACGGCGAGGTCGGTCTTGATATCGCGTCCGACGATCTCGGCCGGCACCTTGGTGCCGTCGGAGAAAGTCACCTGAAGAGTGGCGCGATCGGAGTCCGCTGCCATCGAGATGACGTGATTGTTGGTGACGATGTAGCCCTCACCGTCGATGACGACGCCGGAGCCGGTGCCGGCGTTGTCGCCGAGCGTGACCTGGATGGACACCACGGACGGCAGCACGGCGTCAGCCACCCGAGCCACCTGCCCCAGCGGCAGATCCCCGCCGCTCGACTGCGTGAGGTTGACTTTTTGGCTGGTCAGAGCTCCGGTTACCTCGGCCGTCTCGCGCCCGATGAGTCCGCCGACCAATCCGATCGCCAAAGCCACCGCGCCGAGCACGATCAGCGCTTTCGGCGCAACGCGCTCGCCGAACAGGACTTCGCGCACCCCGAGCTTCGGGCCCTCCGGCGTCGGCTCCGGTTCGGGAGTTTCGGCGGCAGCCGCGCCCAGATGCACAGGCGAATGTGGATCGCGCCATGGGTCCTCGGGCTCCGGTTCGGGTGGAGGTGGACCGGTCGGAGCGTCCGGGTCACGCTGAAGTGACTCGACGGCGTCGGCAGGGCGACCGAAGGCCTCGGCGAGGACTGGATCGGGTGCGCGGGAGGTGATGTTCGGCGATGGCGTCCGACGCGCACCGACCGGAGTGAAGGACCCTTCGACGTCGCTCGGGCGTCCGAATGCCGCTGCCGAGGCCGGATCGACGGCCGGACGGAAGACGGGCCGCGGCGGAAGCCGCGGTGCGTCTGGATCTGTGGTTGTACTCACGCGTTCCCGGTACCCCTCGCTCACGTCGGTCACAGCGACTTACGTTACACAGACTCCGCTCAGCGGCGGCGTCTGCGAAGGCTGACGACAGAGGTCATGATCACGCGGCGTCGGCGTTCGACGTCGTGCTTCGACTCAGCGGGTTCGCACAGGGGAATCTGACTGAGGAGTCCGAGAAGCGAGTGCGGCATCGACACCTCGCCGGACTCTTTGAGCGCATTACGCGCCTGCTGCTGGGCGTCCACCTCAGCGGCGCATTCCGGGCACTCGGCGATGTGCCGAGCGGCGCGCAGGTAGGCAGCCATCCGCAGTTCGCCGTCGGCGAAGGCGGCGACGGCTTCGCTCGCGAGATGCTCCGTCGAGTTGAATCGCCGTGGCTCAGGCGCCTGCGTCATCCAACCCTCCTGGTAGCTACTGTGCACGTGCGTAACCCGAATCGACCTTCCCGCTTGCTCGAAGGTACTCGCGTAGCGCCGCGCGGCCCCGGTGAATGCGACTACGCACCGTTCCGAGCTTGACTCCCAGTGTTGCACCGATTTCCTCGTACGACAGACCTTCTATGTCACAGAGCACGATCGCGGCGCGAAACTCCGGCGCCAGCGAGTCGAGGGCGGACTGAAGATCGGGGTCGAGTCGGGCGTCGTGGTAGATCTGCTCGGGATCGGGCGTCTCGGACGGGACGCGATCGTAGTCCTCGGGAAGCGCTTCCATGCGGATGCGATTGCGGCGGCGCACCATGTCGAGAAAGAGATTGGTCGTGATGCGATGCAGCCAGCCTTCGAACGTCCCTGGCTGGTAATTCGACAGCGACCGGAAGACACGGATGAATGTGTCCTGCGTGAGGTCTTCGGCGTCCTGAGCGTTGCCGGAAAGCCGGTACGCGAGGCGGTAGACGCGGTCGCCGTGTTCGCGGACGAGTTCATCCCAGGACGGCATGGACGACTCCTCGCCCGTGGCGTCGAATACCGCGGTGCCGCTCAGATCTTCTACCGGGGCCTCTCCTGCCGGGGCCTCTCCTGCCGGGGCCGATGTAGGTGTGAGAACGGCGTCGTGACCCGCGACAACGGGGAGACCCGTATTCGCAGCACGATCGGCGTTGAACTTGTAGATGGTCGGATCCTCCTGCTCAGGAACACGGACTGGTGCCGCTCGAAGCTGTCCTGTTCAACACCAGGCACCGCCCGAGATGTTCCCGTCGTGTTGCTCGTCGATCAAGCGATCCCCTGAAGCCTCTCGCACCCGCGTGTGGCGGAAGTATGAATAACCTGAGGTGCTGCTGAGAATGTGCAAGAGGGCCGCGATAACCTCGTTCCGTGCCGACAAACGCCGAGAAACTGCTCTCCTACGCCGAAGACTCCGTCCAGGAGGACGAGGTGCTCGTTTCGGCCCGAGAACGCGCGGAGGATCTCGGAGCAGCGCCCGTGCCACCATCCGTCGGGGCGATTCTGAGCATCTTCACCCAGATGCTGGGTGCGAAAACCGTCGTCGAAATCGGTACCGGCGCCGGAATCAGTGGCCTGTGGCTACTCGACGGCATGCGTGATGACGGCGTGCTGACCACCATCGATACCGAACCGGAGCACCAACGCGCCGCGAAGGAAGCTTTCCGAGCCGGCGGCGTACCGCCGTCCCGGACGCGGTTGATCAACGGCTGGGCGCTCGACGTACTCCCCCGGCTCGCCGACGATACCTACGACCTGGTGTTCATCGATGCGAGCCCTGTCGACCACGTGCATTTCGTCCAGGAGAGCGTCCGACTCCTCCGGCCCGGCGGGGTTCTCGTGCTGCACAACGCCCTACTCGGTGGCCGTGTACCCGATGCTGCTCAGCGCGACGCCACCACCGTGGCCGTGCGTGCGGCCGCCCGCGCGATCGCCGAGGACGAGCGCCTCACGACGGTTCTGCTTCCACTCGGAGACGGCCTGATCTGCGGCTCGCGAACGTAGCGCGGTCAGATCCAGACGCCCTTACCCACGGACACAACGCCTCCGGCAGAGACGTTGAATCGTTCCTTGTCGCGCTCGAGATCGACGCCGACGATCTCGCCGTCACCGACGACGACGTTCTTGTCGAGGATCGCCCGTCGCACGACGGCACCCTTACCGATCTTGACGCCCGGCATCAGGACACTGCCCTCGACGGTGGCGCCGCTGTCGATGATCACATTCGACGAAAGCACCGAATTGCGCACCGTCGCGCCCGACAGAATGCACCCGGCACCGACGACCGATTCCTGGGCGAGTCCGCCCTGAACGAACTTCGCGGGCGGTAGATTCTCGGCCGCACCACGGATCGGCCACCGACGGTTGTAGAGGTTGAAGATCGGGTGCACCGATACGAGATCCATGTGCGCGTCGTAGAACGCGTCGATGGTGCCCACGTCACGCCAGTAACCGCGATCGCGTTCGGTGGCACCGGGCACCACATTGTCGTTGAAGTCGTACACCGACGCGACACCCGCCTCGACGAGCGCGGGAATGATGTCGCCGCCCATGTCGTGATCGGAGTCCGAGTTCTCTGCATCTGCCTTGATGGCGTCGAGCAGAACCTTCGTCGTGAACACGTAGTTGCCCATCGACGCGAAGGTGACGTTGGGGTCGTCCGGGGTGCCCGGCGGCTGTGCGGGCTTCTCCAGAAACTGGGTGATCTTGCCGTTCGCGTCGCTGTCGATGCAGCCGAACGCGAATGCCTCGCTCCGCGGCACCCGGATACCTGCCACGGTGACACCGGCGCCGGAATCGATGTGCTGCTGCACCATCTGCTCCGGATCCATCCGATACACGTGGTCGGCTCCGAAGACCACGATGTACTCGGGGTCTTCGTCGTAGACGAGGTTGAGTGACTGGAAGATTGCGTCGGCGCTTCCCGTGTACCAGCGCGGACCGAGTCGCTGTTGAGCCGGCACCGGAGTGATGTACTCCCCCGCGAAACCGGACAGGCGCCAGGTCTGCGAGATGTGTCGGTCCAACGAATGCGATTTGTACTGGGTCAGCACGCAGATCCGGAGATAGCCGGCGTTGACGAGGTTGCTCAGAACGAAGTCGATGAGTCGGTAGGCGCCGCCGAACGGGACGGCCGGCTTGGCTCGGTCCGCGGTCATAGGATAAAGGCGTTTACCTTCACCCCCGGCAAGCACGATTCCGAGTACGTGCGGTTGTGTCCTCACGTGCCCAACCTATCCGCACCGGATGAACCTTGCTAGCAGTACACGCGCTTCGGCGAAGGAATGTAGGTTGACAGCTGTGCGCGTGGCAATGATGACGAGGGAATATCCGCCTGAGGTCTACGGCGGGGCGGGTGTGCACGTCACTGAACTTGCAGCCCAATTGAATGCGCTGTGCGAGGTGGACATCCATTGCATGGGCGCTCCCAGGGATACGGCGCAGGTCCATGACCCGGATCCAGCCTTGGCGGGCGCGAACCCCGCGTTGACGACGCTCTCCGCGGAGTTGCGGATGGCTGCTGCTGCAGCCGGGGCCGATGTCGTGCACTCGCACACTTGGTACACCGGCCTTGCCGGGCATCTCGCGGCCGAGCTGTACGGCGTCCCGCACATTCTCACGGCGCACTCGCTCGAGCCCCGGCGGCCGTGGAAAGCCGAGCAACTGGGCGGCGGATACCGCATCTCGTCATGGTCGGAGAAAAACGCCGTCGAATACGCAGACGCCGTCATCGCAGTGAGCGAAGGCATGGCGAAGGATGTCCTGGACGCATATCCGCGCCTCGATCCAAGTCGAGTTCACGTGGTGCGCAACGGAATCGACACCGCGAAATGGCACCCCGGCCCTGCGGCCGATCCGTCGGATTCCGCGCTGGCAGAGATCGGCGTCGATCCGAGCAGACCGATGGTCGCGTTCGTCGGACGCATCACCAGGCAGAAGGGCGTGGGCCACCTGATCGCGGCGGCCCATCACTTCGATCCGTCGATTCAGCTGGTCCTCTGCGCGGGCGCGCCGGACACACCGGAGATCGCTGCGGAAACGGAGCGCGCGGTCGCCGAACTGGCTCGGCAACGTTCCGGTGTGTTCTGGGTTCGAGACATGCTGCCTACCGAAAAGGTTCGCGAGATTCTGTCGGCAGCACGAGTGTTCGTATGCCCGTCGGTGTACGAACCGCTCGGGATCGTCAACCTCGAGGCCATGGCCACCGACACCGCCGTGGTCGCATCCGATGTCGGCGGAATTCCCGAGGTGGTCGTCGACGGTGTGACGGGCCGGCTCGTGCACTACAACTCGTACGAGCCACAGGTTTTCGAACGTGCCCTCGCGGACACGGTCAACGAGGTCGCCCTCGACCCGGACACCGCGAGCGCGATGGGCACGGCCGGCAGGGCGCGGGCCGTCGCCGAATTCTCGTGGACGGCCATCGCACACCAGACCATGGAGGTCTACCGGGCTGCGCTCGCCGCCCGCGGTCACACCGCGCGGTAGATCCCGACTGTCACCGACGCGGTGACCTCGACGCGGTCCGGCAGATCTCCGATGGCGGTGTCTCTCGCGGCGTCGGTGGTGTGCCGCGCCGACGGCCCCATCTCGACGAGGTTCCGGGCGTCGGCGTGCGTGAGCAACATCGGAAACTCGAGCACGCTCTTGGTAACCGATTCGAATCGGCCGGACAGCGTATCGCCGAGCCGCCGAGCCTTGTCCTCGTCGACGCCGATGAGTCCGAGCGGGCCGATCAGCTCCCGTTGGTGACGTTCGGTGGGAGTCACGACGACGAGTGTGCCGCGGGGCGCGAGAACGCGGTGCAGCTCGGCCGCATTGCGTGGGGAGAACACACACGTGACTGTGTCCAGCACACCCGACCGCACCGGCAGCCCGTGCCAGACATCGGCGACGACCGCACCGACCCGTGGATGCGCGCGGGCGATCCGTCTGGCCGCAGCCTTGGACACGTCGACGCCGATCCCGCGCCCACCGGTGTGCTCGAGGACAGCGGCGAGATAGTGACCGGTTCCGGCGCCGACCTCGAGAATGCTCCCGCACTTCCCCACTGCCGCAACCACCGCGTCGACAATCGGATCGAAATGGTGCCCGTCGAGGAAACGAACCCGCGCGGCCAGCATCTCAGCAGAATCCCCGGTGATCTTTCCCGCGCTGCCCGGCAACAAGCTGACGTAACCCTGCCTCGCCACGTCGAAGGTATGGCCCCGGTCGCACAGCACGGCGCCGTCCTCGGTGTCCAGATCGGCGCCGCAGTGCGGGCAAGCCAGCAGATCCATCACATCGGAGAGCATCGACTCACCACATCACGACTGTCCACATCACAAAGCCCCGCCTGCCGGTTCGGCAAGCGGGGCTCGGCGTCGAATAACAAGCAGTTAACCGGTGACGCCCTTCAACTCTTCACCGAGGGCAGCCGCCTCGTCAGGGGTGAGTTCGACGACGAGGCGCCCACCGCCTTCGAGCGGTACTCTCATGACGATCCCTCGTCCTTCTTTGGTTGCTTCGAGGGGACCGTCACCGGTCCGGGGCTTCATCGCCGCCATCCTCTGCTCCCTCCAGATCTGCGCCACCAGCTCGAGCGCGTCGGCAAAATTTGATGCTCTCGCCCGCGGCGAGAAATGTTCTCCCGTCTATTCTTCCCTATCGCCGCTCATACCGGGAACTGGAGTCGGTATTCGTAGGCTCGACGAGACAACCCGACAGGTGATCGTCGACCATTCCGGTGGCCTGCATCAACGCGTAGGCCGTGGTGGGCCCGACGAAGCGCAGCCCCCGACGCCTGAGCTCTCTCGCCATCGCCGTCGATTCCGCGGTAATTGCGGGGACCTCGGCGGTCTCATGCAGCCTGCGCACACGGGGCGTGGGGGCGAAAGACCAGAGCAGGGCGTCGAGGCCCGGTTCATCCAGTTCTACGATGACGCGAGCGTTCCCGACCGCGGCTTCGATTTTCGCCCTGTTGCGCACGATCGAGGCGTCGTTCATGAGGCGCTCGATATCGGCTTCACCGAACCGGGCCACTTTCTCGGGGTCGAACCCGGCGAACGCCGCCCGAAAGTCCTCCCGCTTACGGAGAATCGTGATCCACGAGAGCCCCGATTGAAACGCCTCGAGACTCAGCCGCTCGTAGAGGGCGTCTCTGCCGTGGACGGGCCGTCCCCATTCGGTGTCGTGGTACTCGCGGTAGAGATCGTCCGGGACGGCACCCCACGGGCAGCGGGGCCTGCCATCCGGGCCCGCAACAGCTGTCACTGCTCAGTCGTCGCTTTCCTCGGCGCGGCCGTGCTTGCCGTGCGCGCCCAGTTCCTCGAAATTGCCCGGGCCGTCCACGGCCGCGAGCCGTGATCGGAGCAGGTCGATTTCGGCACCCAGTCGGTCGAGCGCCCAATCGACCTCGCTCTGGTTGTAACCACGCAGACTCTGCTGGAAGCGAAGCATTTTCACGTCGTCTCCGGTCACGCCCTCGGCGGGCAGTACCGTCGCCGTCGTGCCGTCCGGGAGCGGCGCCAATTCTTCACCGCGTCCGAACACAGCACTTGCCACGAAGAAGAGCAGGGCTGCGATGACCGCGATGATGATGACGTACAGCAGAAGCGTCAGCATGGCACGATGATCTCACGCAGCCCTGCCCGTCACATACGCAAGCTGTCTATCGCGGGGCGGTCGGTGAGTGAGACCTCCGTCGAGAACGAGACGAACGAGTCGCCGTCGACCCGGAACTGCGTCAACCCGGCGCCCGAGTCGACCATCCCGCAACGATTGAGCATGGTCCCGACGATCTGACGGCTCATCGCCCCCAGCTCGACGAGCGGGCGATTGCGATGCTTGCGCACGCCCAGATTCACCTGGCCGATAGCGCTGAGCCCGAGCCGGTCGTAGGTGTCGAGCAACAGCCCGATCTCCACGCCGTATCCCGGCGCGAAAGGAACTGCGGACAAGAGCTCTCGTGTACCCGCGTACTCCCCTCCGAGCGGCTGGATGACGCCCGTCAACTCCGGTCGCATCGCCGCGAGCATGGGACGCGCGACCAGCTCGGTGACACGCCCTCCGCCGTTGGCGTCCTCGCTACCACTTGTCCGCAGCGGGCGACGGTAATAGCCCTTCACCAGATGGATGCCGTCACCCATCAGCAGAGGCCCGAGCAGCTTCGGCACGAACGCCGGATCGGGATTGATCAGATCCGAATCGACGAAGGCGATGAGATCGCCCGTCGAGGCCGCGACGGCGCGCCACAGCACCTCGCCCTTGCCTGCCACCGGATCGAGACCCGGGATCGCTTCCTCCCGGCTGATGACGCGTGCGCCGGCGGCCGTCGCCCGCTCGGCAGTGGCGTCGGTGGATCCGGAATCGAGCACGATGAGCTCGTCCACGAGTCCGCCCAACAGGGGGTGGATGGTGTCCACCACGGCCGCGACGGTTTCTTCTTCGTTGAGCGCGGGCAGAACCACAGAGACGGTGCGGCCGGCTTTTGCGGCTTCGAGTTCCGCGAGCGACCACGACGGTTCGTCCCAACGATTCGAATCCGCCCAGGATTGCATCACTGATGTTCGGTCGGCGAGTGTCATGCGAGCCCCCTTGTGGTTCGCCTCGGCAACCTCGTCCCCTGTATCGCCGCCACCATGTCCACGACTCTTCTGGTCGACGCCACCTCGTGCACCCGGAACATTCGGGCGCCGCCTGCTGCGGCCAATGCTGTCGCTGCCAATGTTCCCTCCAACCGGTCGGCCAGTTCCACCCCTAGAGTCTCCCCGATAAAGTCCTTGTTGCTCAGCGCCATGAGCACTGGCCACCCGGTGTTTACAAGAACGTCCACGCGACGCAACAACTCGAGCCCGTGATAGGTGTTTTTGCCGAAATCGTGAGTCGGATCGATGAGAATCGAGTCCGTACGGACGCCGGCTGCGACTGCTTTCTCGGCCGCCGCGGTCACTTCCGCCACTACATCGGCGACGACATCGGTGTACCGAACTCGATGCGGCCGAGTCCTGGGCGTTGCGCCACCGGTGTGCGAACAGACGATTCCGACGCCTTCCTCGGCCGCGACACCGACGAGATCGGGATCGGCGCCGGCCCAGGTGTCGTTGATCAGATCGGCGCCCACCCCGACCGCGAGGCGAGCGACTTCGCTGCGCCAGGTGTCCACGCTGATGAGCAGGTCCGGGTAGGCAACTCTGATCGCCTCCACGAACGGAACGACGCGGCGGATCTCCTCCGCCGCGTCGACGAGCACACCCGGTCCCGCTTTGACTCCCCCGATGTCGACCATGTCGGCACCCTCTGCGACCGCCCGATGAACCGTCGCCATTGCGGCGTCGTCGGTGAAGTTCACACCCCCGTCGTAGAACGAGTCGGGAGTGCGGTTGACGATCGCCATGACGAGGGCACGGTCGCCGGCCACCGGCTTACCGCAGAGGGTGCTCATACATTCATGGTTACACGCTGTCAGTGACGTGGTGCCTTACCTGCGGCCACCTCGTCGACGAATCCCTCGTAGGCCTTGTCGTAACCATGGGACTTGCCGCGCAACACATAGAGCTCGCTGTTCGAGTCGTCGCTGTATCCGAGTTTGCGCAGTTCGACTTTCTGCTTCTTGAACGTCGAGGTCTGCTCGAGGCTTTCGACGATGCGGACGAACAGCGGGACCGCGTAGGTCGGCAGCTTGTCGTACAGATGTTCGGCGAGTGCCTGGCCGTCGAAGGTATGGCCGTCGCGGAGCGTCACCGCGGCCATACCGGCCTTGCCGTCGGTGCCCTCGATGTCGACTCCGTAGACGACGGCGCCGTCGACGGAACCGTGTCCGCCGAGCGCGCCTTCCACCTGGGTGGTCGCGACGTTCTCACCCTTCCATCGGAAGGTGTCGCCGAGTCGGTCGACGAATGCGACGTGCAGCCAGCCCTGCTTGAGGACGAGGTCGCCGGTATCGAACCAGGCATCGCCGGACTTGAAGCCGTCACGGACGAGCTTCTTCTCCGTGGCCTCGTCGTCGGAGTACCCGTCGAACGGTGCACGGGCGGTGACCTTGGACAGCAGCAGACCGACCTCGCCGGTGGCGACCTTCGACAGCTTGCCGTCGGAGCCACGCTTGGCCTTGCCGCTTTCGTCGTCGTACTCGACGACTGCGTACGGCAGCGGGCACACGCCCGCGGTCTTCTTCACGTTGAGCGCGTTGACGAACGCGATGTTGCACTCGCTGGCGCCGTAGAACTCCGCGACCCGAGAGATACCGAAGCGCTCGGTGAACTCTTCCCAGATCTCTGGACGAAGTCCGTTGCCGACCACGAGCTTGACCGTGTTGTCGCGATCGGTGGGCTTCTCCGGCTGCGTCAGCAGGTAGCGGCACAGCTCACCGATGTAGGTGAAGGCGGTTGCCTTGTTGATCGCGATGTCGTCCCAGAACCTGCTGACCGAGAACTGCTTGCCGATGGCCATGGTGGCACCGCCTGCGAGCACGGACGACAGCGTCACCGTCAGGGCGTTGTTGTGATAGAGCGGTAGGCAGCAGTAGATGACGTCGTCACTGCGCAGGCGAACGCCCATGTTACCCAGGCCGGACATCGACTTGAGCCAGCGGAAGTGGCTCATCAAGCTGGCCTTGGGCATGCCGGTGGTGCCCGAGGTGAAGATGTAGAACGCCTTCTCCTTGGCCTGGATCTCGGCGGTCACGGACGGATTGGCGGTGTCGGCCTTGCTCGCCAGCTCGGCCAGCTCCTTCATCGGCAACACCGACCCGACCTTCGGCTCCGAGTCGAGCGAATCCAGCGCCTCACGCGCGTTCTCGTCGAGCACCAGAACCTTGGCATCGAGGATGCCGAGGCTGTGCTCGAGGACGTCGCCACGCTGGTTGTAGTTGAGCATTCCGGCGACCGCGCCCAACTTCACCGCGGCCAGGGCAGCGAACAACGCCTCCGGACGATTCTTGCTGAGCACACCGACGACGTCGCCGCGCTGGACACCGCGTTCGGTGAACACGTTCGCATACTGGTTGACCAGTGCATTGGCATCGGCGTACGAGGTCGATACGCCTTCGAAACGTACGAAGGGATGGCTACCGTTCTTTGCTGCCGCGTCCTGGAACACCTGACCGATCGAGGCCTTGTGATCGGGTTTGCGAGTGAAACCAGCAAGACCCTTCAGCAGACTCGGCAACTCCGTCACCATTTTCGGCAACGCGACCGCGAGATCGGCCACTCCAATTTTCTGACGGGCATCGACAGCCATGAGCTCCCCTTATGTGCGATGTGAGATTAGTTACCCTACTCCAGAGTAACCTGGGGCGAACAGGCGTCGAGCGCCGCTTCCACGCTGTCCACCCTGACCAGGGTGTCGAGCGCTCTCTGCTGGACGAAACCGGTCGAGGCGAGACCGTCGACCCAGTTCAACAAACCATCGAAATGGTGCACCGGATCGAGCAGAACCACAGGTTTGGCGTGCATCCCCAGATACCCCGCCGTCCACGTCTCGAACAGCTCTTCCAGGGTGCCGATACCGCCCGGCAACGTGATGAACGCGTCGGCGCGGTCCTCCATGATTCTCTTTCGCTCACGCATGGTGTCGGTGACGATCAACTCGTCGGCGTCGACGTCGGCGACCTCCCGATGCACGAGCGCCTTCGGAATGACCCCGACGGTCCGGCCGCCCGCGGCGCGGGCCGACTCGGCGACGGCGCCCATCATCGACACGTTGCCGCCGCCGGACACCAACTGCCAACCACGGCCCGCGACCGCAGTGCCGAGTTCACGGGCCAGCTCGATGAACTGCTCGTCCACCGGCCCGGACGCGCAATAGACACAGACACTCCAACTCACAGAATTTCCCCCGTCGTTTCCACAACGATGCGGACGGCCTCGTCGACGCTGTCGGTGCAATGGATCAACTCGAGATCTTTGTGCGATACCTTGCCCTCGGTCACGAGGGTGTTCTTGATCCACTCGATGAGACCGGACCAGTAATCGGTGCCCAGAAGAACGATGGGAAAACGCGTCACCTTGCCGGTCTGCACCAACGTGAGTGCCTCGAACAACTCGTCCAGGGTGCCGAATCCCCCCGGCAGGCAGACGAATGCCTGCGCATACTTCACGAACATCGTCTTGCGGACGAAGAAATACCGGAAGTCGATGCCCAGGTCGACCCACTCGTTGAGCCCCTGCTCGAACGGCAGCTCGATGCCGAGGCCGATGGAATAGCCGCCCGCGTCGCACGCTCCACGATTGGCACCCTCCATGACACCTGGACCGCCACCGGTGATGACCGCGAAACCGGCCTCCGCAAGGGCCGCCCCCAGGTTGCGTGCCCGCTCGTATTCCACGTGGTCCTGCGGCGTGCGAGCCGAACCGAATACGGTAACCGCCTTGGGGACCTCGGCCAGAGCGCCGAACCCCTCGACGAACTCACTTTGGATACGCATGACGCGCCACGGATCGCTGTGGATCCAGTTTCCTGGGCCACGCCGATCGAGTAGTCGCTGATCCGAAGTCGAAGTCTCGGTATTGCGTCCTCGACGCAGAACCACCGGACCTTTTCGCCGCTCGGAGTTGCTAAGCGCGTCTGCGTTCTGCTGGTCCATGCGCACAGGCTATCCGGCGGTGAGATAGCCCCGAAGGACGCGGGTGACGTCGGTGATCTGCGCCGTAGGCACCCGCTCGTCCCGCTTGTGGGCGAGGTTCGGATCACCGGGGCCATAGTTCACCGCAGGAATTCCGAGCGCCGAGAAACGGGAGACATCGGTCCATCCGTACTTGGCGCGGACATTGCCGCCTGCGGCGTCGATCAGCGCCGCTGCCGCAGGGGCATGAAGTCCCGGTAGCGCACCGGCCGATGCGTCGGTGATTTCGAAGCCCAGACCGAGACCGTCGACGACCTCGCGCACATGGTCGAGAGCCTGCTCGACGCTCCGATCCGGCGCGAAACGGAAGTTGACGTCCAGCTCGGCTACATCGGGAACAACATTGCCTGCAACGCCACCTGCGATCCGCACGGCCTGGAGCCCCTCGCGATAGACGCAGCCGTCGATATCGACGTCCCTGGCCTGATAGCCCGCAAGGCGGTTCAGCACAGCACCGAACTTGTGAATAGCGTTATCGCCCAACCACGACCGCGCACTGTGCGCCCGCGTACCGCCTGCCGTCAACCGCACTCGCAAGGTGCCCTGACACCCAGCCTCGATGAATCCCCCGGTGGGCTCCCCCAGAATCGCGACGTCCGCCTGCAACCATTGCGGCAGCTCACGTTCGATCCGACCGAGCCCGTTCTTCGTCGCTTCGATTTCCTCGCAGTCGTAGAACACCAACGTCACATCGTGCGCCGGCTCGGCGATTGTCGCGGCCAGATGCAAAAACACCGCATCTCCCGACTTCATGTCGACGGTGCCGCACCCGTGGATGACATCACCCTCGGCGCTCTCGAGTTCACGACGACTCGGCACGTTGTCGGCGATCGGAACGGTATCGAGGTGCCCGGCCAGGATCACCCGACTGCGCAACCCTCGATTCGTGCGAGCCAGGACGGCGTTACCGTTGCGGACGATCTCGAATCCCGTGGTCTGCTCGCGCAGTGCGGCCTCGACGGCATCGGCGATGACGGACTCATCCTGCGACACGCTCGGAATATCGACCAACGCCGCAGTCAGGTCGATCGGGTCGGCGTGCAGATCCAGCGGGGGGTACGAGGTCACCCGAACAGAGTAATGCCCCGTATCCTCGATATCTGTGAGCGCACAGGGAGCATCTGCAATCGGAATTGCCAACATCACCACCGACGGAGTCGTCCTCGACACCTGGTTCCCGAGCCCGGAGCTCGGGGAGTTCGACGAGGCCGGCACCACGCGCCTCGAGGGCAGCGACATTCCCGACGAGTTCGCGGACCTGGTCGGCGCCGACGCCGCCCGCGGTGTCGAGGTCGTCGCAGTACGCACCACGATCGCCTCCGTGGAGGACAAGCCGCTCGACGCCCACGACGTCTACCTGCGCCTGCACCTTCTCTCGCACCGCCTGGTTGCGCCGCATGGAGTCAATCTGGACGGCCAGTTCGGCTTCCTCGCCAACGTCGTGTGGACAAACTTCGGACCAGCCGCAGTGGACGGGTTCGAAAAGGTACGCGCACGCCTGCGGGCCCGCGGACAGGTGACCGTCTACAGCATCGACAAGTTCCCCCGGATGGTCGATTACGTCGCCCCATCGGGTGTACGTGTCGCCGACGCCGACCGTGTCCGCCTCGGCGCGCATCTCGCGAGCGGCACCACCGTCATGCACGAGGGCTTCGTCAACTTCAACGCCGGCACGCTCGGGAACTCGATGGTCGAAGGTCGCATCTCGGCAGGCGTCGTCGTCGGCGACGGCTCCGATGTGGGCGGCGGCGCATCAATCATGGGCACGCTCTCCGGCGGCGGCAAGAACGTCATCTCCGTCGGCAAGAGTTGCCTGCTCGGCGCCAACTCGGGCCTCGGCATCTCGCTCGGAGACGACTGCGTCCTCGAGGCCGGCCTCTACATCACCGCGGGCACCAAGGTAACCGGACCCGACGGCACCGTCGTCAAAGCTGCCACGCTCAGCGGCAAGAGCAATCTGCTGTTCCGTCGCAACTCCGTATCGGGCACCGTCGAGGTAGTGCCGTGGAAGGGAACCGGCGTCGAACTCAACGCCGCATTGCACGCGAACGACTGACCCGGCCGTTCGGTCAGCCGATCTTCTTCAGGGACTCCAGAGTCTGCGTCACCGCACGCGCCGCCTCGGCACCCTTCTTCTGAAGATGATTGGCGAAGAACTCGTTGTGATCGGCGTGCTCATGGAAGTGGTGCGGGGTGAGCACGACCGAGAACACCGGCACATCGGTGTCCAGTTGCACGCGCATCAACCCGTCGATGACGGCGGTCTCGACGAACTCGTGGCGGTAGATGCCACCGTCTACGACGAGCGCCGCCGCGACGATCGCCGAGTACCGGCCGGTCCGCGCGAGTCGTTGCGCGTGCAACGGGATTTCGAATGCGCCCGGCACCTCGTACGTGTCCACATCGGAGCCGAACTCGGACACGAAACCCTGCCGCGCACGGTCGACCAACTCGCTGTGCCACGTCGCCTGGATGAAGGCCACAGTTCCGAGCATCTCGTTCGTCATGCCCTGATGCTAGTCGCCGAGAAGATCGAGAGTTCTTTCGTCCGGACGTCCGCCGAAGTATTTCTTCAACACCGATCCGAAGACGGCACTCTGCGGATCGGCTTCGGCGAACAAAGTCATCGACGAGTGCAACTTCAGGTCGTCTGGATACCCGAATATCTCGCCCACTTTCCTGCCTTCGATCTTTGCCACCAGAGACGACGCTTGCAGCAATCGTGGTCCCAGAACCTCGTGCGATAGATACAGTTTCGCCTCGCCGAGGTCGGCAATCGCGAAGTGCTGCGCGGTCGGACTGAGACCGAGACCGGCGAGCTGAGGGAACACGAACCACATCCAGTGTGTCTGCTTGCGTCCGGCCTTCAACTCGCCGCGAACTGTGGGCCACACGGGGTCCTGTGCGTCGATAAACCTCTGCAGGTCGTATTCGCTCATTCCGCCATTGTCCTGGTGTATCGATTACTCCTCGACACCGATGGCCTCGCGATCCACAGGCATGGCAAGCGTCGTGAGATCGCCGTCATCGGCGGATCTGATCACGACAGGCATATGCGCAGCGCTGATGTCGATCATCACTTCCGGCCCGACCGCGGAGGCAAGCGCCGGATAGAGCGTGGTCATCGCGAAAGACAGCTCCACATCCGGACCGGTCACGGTCGCGGCGAGTTCGGCTCCGGCAGATTCGGACACCGCGGCTACCGTCACCCGGCCTGCCTCGACTGTGACAGTGCAGAACTCGTGCTGATGATCCTCCAGCGCTCGGATCAGCGAGTTGCGTGAGATGACCACCCGGGTGACGACGGGCGGCAACCCGTCGAGCATGGCACGGTAGTCGGGAAACGAGTCGGCAAGGACACGGCAGCGCTGCGCCGCCTCGCTCTCCGGGACGAATGTCACCCCTGCCTCGCCGACGGACAGTTGCAGCCGGTGATGCCGCCGAACCATCGGAAGAATCGTGCGCAGGTCATCACCGTCGACGACGGCATCCCATGTCGATCGAGCATCAGCTTCGACCGACAGTGTTCGCGTCGACAACCGGAAGCGGTCGGTCGCGGTCAATGTGATGGTTGCGGTAGATAGTTCGAGATTGACCCCAGTGAGGATCGGGTGGTCGCGGTGGTGCGCGGTCGCGGTCAGTATCTGGTCCACCGCTGTGGCGAAAACGGGTCCGTTGATGGTGATCATGGTGGGGCCTTTCTCGGGGTGGAGGGATGCATCCAGTTCGGCGGCGGTGCTTCGAGCCCGCTGAGCATCGGCTTTCAGGTTGTCGACGTGTTGGTCGATAGCCGTTCGGTCACCGGCCAAGACAGCTGCGATCTTGTCGAGGGACATGCCGATTTCTCGAAGACGCCGGATGGTCACGGCTCGCTCGATCTGGTCCTTCGAGTAGTAGCGGTAGCCGGAAGATCGGTCCGTACTCTCCGGCACCAATATCGACCCGTCCGAATAGAACCGCAGTGCGCCGGGTGTCAGACCTGTTGCTCGCGCAAATGCACCGATCGTCATCAATTCTGGCGTGGCACGCTCTGTTGCAATCACCTCTTCATCATCGAGGTTCGTGTGGCCCGAAGGTCAAGTGCGCGCTCATAGTTCGGGTGGGTCGAAGTAGTGGTTGCCGTGTGGGTCGGTGGTGTGGATGACGTCATAGGGGAGTTTTTCGGTGGTCCAGAGTTTGCTGGTTTTGAGATTGTGGTGGGTGCGGCAGTAGGGGGCGAGGTTGGCGGCGATGGTCCGTGTGGGGGCGTGGTGGGGTGCCGCAGGTGCAGGTGCATTGCGGTGTGTGGGCGGTCGATCCTGACGGTGGTGGGGTCGATGGGTTCGGTGGTGGGTCGGGGTCGGTGAGATCGGTGAGGGTGTCGAGGTATCGGCGGCTGGTGGTGAAGATGATTTGCCAGGTGGCGTCTCGGGCGAGGGTGCGCAGGGTGGTGGGGTCGAGGGGTCCGTAACCGTGGAGGTAGGCGTTGCGGTTGTGCAGGCCGAGGATTGTTTCGAGGTCGGCGGTGATGTGGATGAGGGGGCGGCTGGCGGTGACGGTGGCTCCGTAGGGGTGACGGGTGGAGTCCGGTACCGAGGAAGTGGGCTGCGGCGGTAGTGCTCGCCCGCATGGGCAGTGCCCTGCCCCAGACCTGGAGCCCGACCCGGACTCACCACCGGAACCTCTGCCTTCGCCCGAGCCACTGCCTTCGTCCGGGCCACTGCTTTCGTCCGGGGCACTGCCTCCGCCTGGGTCGTTGCTGTCTCTGGCCGGGTTGCTGGGTGTGTCGTCGCTGTTCTGCTCGCCGGTGTTCTCGTCTGTGTCTGTGTCTGTGTAGGGGTGTTGGGCCTCGCAGTGAGGGTGTGTGCAGAGGCAGGTGAGGTGTCCGCCGCGGAGGAGGGCGGTGAAGGCGTCGGCGCGTCGGGTGTCGAGTGGGCGGGGGTCGAGGCCGCAGACGCGGGTGCATTCGGTGTCGAGGAGGGCGGTGAGTTCGGCGGCGTCGTGGGCGCCGAGGACCGCTGACATGCGGGCCATTCCTCGTGGGAGGTGACTGACGCGCACTTTTTTGGTGGTGGAGGCGGCGCGTCGGCGGGCGCGGGTGTCGAACTCGGGGTCGAGGGCGGTGATCATGGCGTCGATTTCTTTGCCGAGCCGGGTGGGGGTGAAGTGGCGTGTGGCGGTGATGATGTCGGGTTCGAGGGCGGCGATGACGGTGGCGGGTGCGCCCAGAGTGTGGTCTCGGATAGTGCGTAGAACCTCGAGGCTGATGGTGCCGGCGGTGAACATCTCGCGGTAGACAGGCCTGCTTCCCCACCAGATGTTCAGGTGTGTTTCCACGGTGCCGGCGGGACGGGTGGTGGCGGCTGCGATCTCGGCGATGGCGGAGGTGTGGGTGATGCGTTCGACGTCGAGGCGGGCGGGGATGGTGCTGGGGTCGATGTCGTTGATGCGGGTGTCGTAGAAGTGTGCGGCGGCGGTGATGGATGCGGCGAGGGCGGCGTTGGCGGCGCGGTGGGCGGCGACGGTGTCGCTGAGCAACCCCGCAATTGGGTCGGGTTCGAAGTCGAGGTCGCGGAGTAGGTCGTTGTCGATGCTCACTCGATGGTTCACCCCGATCTCGGCACATGCTCGAACGTTTGTTCGATTACCGAGAATGGTAGAGCACCCCACCGACAGAAACCTGACGCCGGTTCGGGCTGCGCACAGCCGAGAAGTCCGTTGCCTGGTTAGTGTTCGGAGACGACAAATCCCATTCAGGCCGGATGGATGCGCCGCAATCCGAACCATCTGCGGTCAGACGCCAGTTCAGACGTACTGCGGCCAGTTCTTTTCCTGCGGCACGGCACCCACCGAACCAGCCGGTACATTCGAGGCATGAGCATCGACTCCCCCGCCCGTCCGCGGCGGCGAACCGGCCGCCTCATCGCGGGAGTTCTTGCGGTGGTGGTCGTGATCGTCGGCGCGGTCCTGTGGATCGCTCCGAGTCGATATTTCCCGTGGGACACCGCCGCATTCCCCGAGGTGGACACCTCGACCTTGACCGCAGAGCAAGCAACGGTCGTCGATCTGCTTCGCCTCGAGCACGAGCGGCAACGGCCGGGCACCTTCTATTCCGAGGGCGTCGAGCAAGCGTGGTGCGCCAATTTCGTCAGCTGGATCATGCGCGAGGCCGGCCAGCCGCTGAGCAATCCGAACTCCGGAAGCTGGCGCATCCCCGGCGTGTACACGCTCACCGAGTTCTACCAGCAACAAGAGAGATTCGAACCGACCGGCTACGAACCGAGCGTCGGAGACGTTGTTCTGTACGACAACAGCAGCTGGACCGGCCAACACACCAATATCATCGTTGCGGTCGACGGTGACACCGCGACGACAGTGGGCGGCAACGAGTTCGGCAAGATCCGCGTACACACCGTGGACGTCCAGTCCGATTCCGCGATAGTCGGTTTCGGGACCTTGGCCTGATTTCAGCCCAGCTGCTTCTTCTGCACTTTGCCCATGGCATTGCGAGGTAGGGAGTCCACCACACGTACTTCTCGCGGCCGCTTGTGCATCGACAACTCCGAGGCCACCAGGTCGATCAGCACTCGCTCCTCGACACCGGACCCGACGACGAAGGCAACTATTCGCTGACCGAGGTCCTCGTCCGGTAGGCCGACCACAGCGACCTCGTCGACACTGGGATGCGCCAGCAGCACTGCCTCGATCTCGCCCGCGCCGACGCGATATCCACCGGTCTTGATGAGATCGGTCGATGCCCGTCCGACGATGCGGTGAAAGCCGTCGGGCTCGATCAGGGCGACATCTCCGGTGTCGAACCAACCGTCCTCGGTGAAGGACTTCGACGTCGCCTCTGGGTTGTTGAGGTACCCGTCGAACAACATGGGTCCCCTGACCTGAAGTGCCCCGATCGTTTCCCCGTCGTGCGGCAGGATCTCCCCCGACTCGCCACACAACCGCGTTTCGACGCCTGCCACCGGCGTTCCGACGGAGCCTGGCCGTCGTTCACCGTCGGCGCGGGTACTGATCGTGATGAGAGTTTCGCTCATGCCGTAGCGCTCGATCGGCGCCTGCCCGGTGAGTTCGCGAAGCCTGTCGAACACAGCAACCGGCAGCGGCGCACTGCCGGAGACCAGCAGACGCGCATGTGAGAGGGCTCGCGCCGAGTCCTCGTCGGCAGCAATGCGCGACCACACCGTCGGAACCCCGAAGTACAGCGTTCCTGCCGCAGCGGCATACCGTTCCGGCGTGGGTTTGCCGGTGTGAACCACCGGGCTCCCCACCCGAAGTGGCCCCAGAATGCCGAGGATCAACCCGTGAACGTGGAAGAGCGGAAGGCCGTGCACCAACGTGTCTTTCGACGTCCACTGCCAGGCCTCCGCAAGCGCGTCGAGACCGGCCGCAATTGCCTGCCGTGAGAGCAGCACGCCCTTCGGCGGACCGGTGGTGCCCGAGGTGTACAGCACGAACGCGATGGACGACGGATGCGGATCGGGGTAACTGTGCCACGACCGCGCGTGCTGGCGGACGGGTAGCACCTGCAGACCCGCGGTGTTCTCCGGGGCGTCACCCAGCCAGGCTTGCGCGCCCGAATCACGCAGGATGTGCTCGACCTCGGCCACGCCGGCATCCGGTGGCACAGGAACCACCGTCACACCCGCGATGAGGCATCCGACGACGGCGAGGACAGTCTTGACCGACGGGGTCGCCAGCACAGCGAGCCGCTCAGCCTGCGAGATCCGCTCGGCAACCGATGTCGCGGCGCCGAGAATATCGCCGCGTGAGAGGGAAATATCCCCGATTGTCACGGCGTCGGGGATGTCGTGTCCGCGGGCGACGGCGAGTGGATTCAAGGAACGAAGCAGCACATGGTTACCGTACAGACATGGATGCCGACGGAATCGACACCGGCGACTACGCCGAGTACATGACGGTGGCGGCCGGGGATCTTCAGCCTGGTGTCTACCTGATCGGGACGGATGCCGAGCACGATGACGACATCGAAGAAGAACTCGAGCGCAATCTGGACACCGCTGGCATCGACGAGGACGAGGACGACCCCGATGCCGCACACGTCTCCGACGGTGCACCGCGGCTCGTGTACTCGGTGCAGTCCGATGACTTCTGGACGCGAGTGGAGCTTGCCGACCTACGTGCGTCACAGCTGTACGAGGAAGCCCATGCCCGCAATCCCTCGGAGAACGCCGAACCGAAACGCTTCACGACGGTCGAAGCTTTCGGCAGCACCGAGCTCGTCTACATCCTGCGCATCAGACGTGGCGGCTGGGACATCGGCTAGTGCATATCCCTAGAACGACGACGCGACCGTACCGACGCCGAGTGCGGCGAGAATTCCCGCGCTGATGCGGTCCAGCCAATCGGTCACCTTGGGGCGTCGCAGGAGTGCGACGGCCCGCGACGCGACCACGGCGAACGCACCCATGACCAACGCCGCCACGACCACTTCGACGATGCCCAGTGTCATAGCGCCGGCGAACGTCACGACGGTCAGAAATTGCGGCACCACGGCCAGGTAGAACAACCCGACCTTCGGATTGAGCGCACACGAGAGAACTCCGGCACCGAATGCCGAGCGGACCGAGGCCGCCACCGGAGTGATCGATTCACCGTCGACCTTCTTCTTGCGCCGGGTCCTGAGTGCACGCACACCCAGGTACAGCAGGTAGAGCCCGCCGAGGATCTTGATGACGCGGTAGGCGGTGGCGGATTGCTCGACGATCGCAGCCAAGCCGACCGCGACCAGCGCCGCCCAGAACAGACCACCGATGGCGACCCCCATCGCCGCCGCCAACCCGGGACGGAGTCCTCCGATGCTGTAGCGAAGCACGAGGAACGAATCCGGGCCCGGCAGGATTGCCAGCAGGAAGCACACACCGGCGAAACTGAGCAGCAGGCCGAGAGACATGCGGGAATGGAACCACCCGGGCCGAGCCACCGCAAACTGTATATTTCGGCGAGGCCGCCTACCTCGAAGACGAATCTTCCGACTGTGCTGCCAACGCAAGGCAGAAGACGAATGCACCGGTAGCGGCAAAGGCCCAGCCCGGCGGATCACTGATGCCGAGTATCCGAAGTCCAACTGTGATTATGAGGAGCACCAAGATTTGAATGGCGAACGCTGTCCCATATCTGAGCAGCAGAGATCTCACATTCCGAGCAGAGAACTTTTGCACTAAGGCGCCAAACGCTCCGCTGCGGCGTGGATGCGTTCGTCGGTAGCGGTCAACGCGATACGGACGTGCTGCGATCCGGATGGGCCGTAGAACTCGCCTGGGGCGGTCAGGATGCCACGCTCGGCGAACCAGTCGACAGTAGTGCGGCACGGTTCGCCGCGGGTGACCCAGAGGTACAGCCCGGCCTCGGAGTGCTCGACGGTGAATCCGGCTCTCTCGATGGCAGCCTTCAACTCGATTCTTCGCGCGCGGTAACGCTCGCGCTGCATCTTCTCGTGCTCGTCGTCGTTCAGCGCGGCGGTCATCGCCGCCTGCACCGGCAGGGGCACGATCATCCCTGCGTGTTTGCGTACCTCGAGGAGGTCTTTCACGAGTGACGGGTCTCCGGTGACAAAGCCCGCTCGGTAGCTCGCCAGGTTCGAGGTCTTCGACAGCGAGTGCACTGCGAGCAGATTCGTATGGTCTCCGTCGCAGACGCGAGGGTCGAGGATCGAGACGGCTTCGGCGTCCCAGGTCAGTCCGAGGTAGCACTCGTCGGAGACGACGACGGCGTCCCGTTCACGTGCCCATGCAACGACCTTGCGCAGGTGCTCGATCGGAAGCACCTTGCCGCTGGGGTTGGACGGTGAGTTGATGAACACCAGCGCGGCGTTTTCCGGGCCGAGCCGGTTGAGACCGTCGGCCCGGGTGATACGTGCACCCGCGAGCAGTGCACCGACCTCGTAGGTCGGGTAGGCCAGTTCGGGGATGACGACGAGATCGCCTGCGCCGAGTCCGAGGAGCGTCGGCAGCCAGGCGATCATCTCCTTGGTCCCGATGGCGGGGAGGACCGCGTCGGTACCGATGCCCGTGACACCGTAGCGACGCCCGAGCGCGTCGACGGCGGCCGTGCGCAACTCGACGGTACCGATGGTGGTCGGGTACCCGGGTTCGGCGGAGACGGACGCCAGTGCGTCGCGGATGATCTCGGCAACCGGGTCGACGGGTGTGCCGACCGAAAGATTCACGATGCCGTCAGGGTGCGCCTGGGCTGTGTTCTTGGCGGCCGTGAGCGAGTCCCACGGAAAATCGGGCAGAGAGGCCGCGACCGAAATTCTGGCCACTCTCAGATCTCACCCATCAGGACTCGCCCATGGGAGGCAGTGCCTTGATGAACGGCGGATCGTAATCGACCTTGCCGAGCTTGCCGGCTCCACCGGGTGAACCGAGATCGTCGAAGAAGTCGACGTTGGCGCTGACATATCCGTTCCACTGGTCCGGAACATCGTCCTCGTAGAAGATTGCCTCGACGGGGCAGACCGGCTCACACGCGCCACAGTCGACACACTCGTCCGGGTGGATGTACAGCATTCGACCACCCTCGTAGATGCAGTCCACCGGGCATTCTTCGATGCACGCCTTGTCCAGTACATCCACGCACGGTTCTGCAATCGTGTAGGTCACTGCTGCCCTCTGCCTTTCGCATAGTCGATGCCGTAGTCCCGCTGGCCTTCGAGCGCCCTGAGCATCTTAGTATCGCGACGAAGATTTCAGGCAACCAGTGCAGGGTGTCCTCACTTGCTGAGGCGCGCTGTCGGAATGGTCTCGTGGTCCGCCACCCATCGGCGTCCCTGCTCCGCAGCCCGAGACAGTGCGCCGCGTTCGCCGAAGTAGCTGGCGACTCCACCGACCAGCGGGATCGCCGAGATCATGCGGAACACTGCCCTGCTGTGCGGCCGCTTGGCCAGTTCACTCGACACATCTCTGAGCACTGAAGCAACGTCCCACATCGCTCGCAGTAATGCGAACGGACCCCAACCGCGCTCGGGCTTCGGCTCTTCCTCGGCCTCGGGTGTATCCGGGGCTGATGGGTCGATCTCACGTTCGCACAGCGCCGAGGCCAACAGTTGCACATGCGCCGACCGATCGGTGACGCCGGCCTCTCGCGCGACTGCGACCAGCACCATGGCCTGGTTGGCAAAGCCGAGGAGGTCCTGCAGCGGCAGCCTGTTCATCAGTACTCCGAACACGCCGGGGAATGCGACAGCGACAGTGTTGAGCGCGCCGATACGTGCGACCCACCAGTCGGAACGGGCGTCGGAGTCGAGCTTCTCCCACGCCTCGGTACCCGGAAAATCTGTGGCGTTCAATGCCGAAGCGAGCGCCCCGAGCACTTTGTCTACGACGGAATCGTCAGCGGTCGCAGTTCTGTGAGTGCGTGCTTTCAGGCCCAGGGGGTCGCGGGCGGCGAGGACGTCCAGCACTGGGTCGATGATGGCGACGGCCCGATAGAGGGCAGAGGCGACGGTGCGATCGTCCATTGCCATCAGAGAAGTCCCACTGCGGGGACGCGGTCCACGAGACCGTAGGTGGTGGTGCGTTCGCGGGCCGACCGGCCGATGCCTGCCGCGATGTCGTGCAATTCGGCCACGGTCTTCTCCGAACCGTTCTGACTGCCTGCCATGCGTGAAATCGTCTCCTCCATCAGGGTTCCACCGAGGTCGTTCGCTCCCCCGTTCAACATCACCTGTGTACCCGTGGTGCCCAATTTGACCCATGACGTCTGGATGCTGTCGATCCGGCCGTGCAGCATGATCCTGGCCAGCGCGTGGACGGCGCGGTTGTCGCGATTGGTCGGGCCGGGACGCGAGGCACCGGCGAGATACAGCGGCGAGCTCTGGTGCACGAACGGCAGCGGCACGAACTCGGTGAACCCACCCGTTCGATCCTGGATTCGTTTGAGCACGTTCATGTGCCCCACCCAGTGCGACGGGTTGTCGACGTGGCCGTACATCATCGTCGACGACGAGCGCAGTCCCACCTCGTGCGCCGTGGTGACCACTTCGATCCATTCGGCTGCGGGTAGCTTGCCCTTGGTCAACACCCAGCGCACCTCGTCGTCGAGGATCTCTGCCGCCGTTCCCGGGATGGTGTCGAGCCCCGCGACCCGCAGTTCGGTCAGCCAATCGCGGATGGACTGCCCGCCCCGCGATGCCCCGTTGACGATCTCCATCGGGCTGAAGGCGTGCACGTGCATCGACGGCACACGCTCCTTCACCGCCCGCACCAGATCGGCGTAGCCGGTGACGGGCAACTCGGGGTCGATTCCGCCCTGCATGCACACCTCGGTCGCGCCCGCGGCGTGCGCTTCCCAGGCGCGGTCGGCAACCTCGGCGGTAGAGAGGGTGAAAGCGTCGGCGTCGCCTTTGCGCTGCGCGAACGCACAGAAGCGGCAGCCCGTGTAGCAGATGTTGGTGAAGTTGATGTTCCGGTTCACCACGTAGGTGACGGTGTCTCCGTTGACCTGCTTGCGCAGATCGTCGGCCAGCGCGGCCACCGCGTCCATACCGGGCCCCTCGGCTGTCGCCAGCGCGAGATATTGCTCGTCGGACAGTCCCGCAGGATCTTTCTCGGCAGCTGTCAGCGCTGCCACCAGATCGCGGTCGACGCGCTCGAGGCCGGCAAGATCGCGGACCTGTTCACGAATGGACTCCCAGTCGCCGAAGGCATTGGCCAAGTCCGAACGGGTCTCGGTGTTTCGGCCGTCGGTGTCGATCTCGGTGTTCAGATCGACGCGGCCGGAGGACACCCATTCCTCGTCGGGTTCCTGCCAGGGCAGTCCCGTCGGTGTCACCTCGGCGCGCGCCATCCCCGTCTCCGGATCCGTCAACGCTCGCACGTGCGCTGCGATGCGCGGATCGATCCACGGCGACCCGGCGAGCACGTACTGAGGTTGCGCCGCTGTGCGTTCGACGAGGGTGTAGCCCGCTGCCGAGCTGAGCTCGGCGAGGGTGTCGAGGTTGGGCCACGGGCGCTCCGGATTGACATGGTCGGGGGTCAGCGGAGAGACACCACCCCAATCGTCGACGCCGGCTCCGAGCAGAGCCGCGGTCTCCGCCGCTTCCACGAGGTTCGGCGGCGCCTGAATCCGCATCGCCGGTCCGAGCAGGAGACGGGTCACGGCGATGGTGGCGAGAAATTCTTCCAGTCCCGCGTCAGGTGTGCCACGCATCGCAGTGTCGCTCTTGGCCAGAAAATTCTGCACGATGATTTCCTGCACATGCCCGAAAGCTTTGTGTGCCTTCCGGATAGCCATGATCGACTCGGCGCGGTCGCGGATAGTCTCTCCGATGCCGACGAGAATGCCCGTCGTGAACGGGATGCTGAGCCGTCCGGCGTCGGTCAGCGTCCGTAGCCGGACCTCGGGGTCTTTGTCCGGGCTGCCGTAGTGGGCCTGCCCTTTTTCTTCGAACAGACGCCGCGAGGTCGTCTCGAGCATCATGCCCATCGACGGTGCGACGGGCTTGAGCCTGGACAGCTCCTGCCACGACATCACCCCCGGGTTCAGGTGCGGCAGCAGACCCGTCTCCTCGAGCACCTTGATCGCCATCGCGCGCACGTAATCGAGCGTGGAGTCGTACCCGCGCGAATCAAGCCACTCCTTCGCCTCCGGCCAGCGATCCTCGGGCCTGTCACCGAGAGTGAACAGTGCTTCTTTGCAACCGAGTTCGGCGCCCTTGCGGGCCACCTCGACGATTTCGTCGGGGTCCATGAACAGGCCGTGGCCCCCAGAATCGACGCCAGCGCGAATCTTGCCGGGCACCGTGACGAACGTGCAGTAGTGGCACTTGTCCCGGCACAAGCGTGTGATCGGGATGAACACCTTGCGCGAATAGCTGACGGTCTTGTCCCGACCCGCCTCCAGCAGACCCGCATCACGAACCCGCGAAGCCGACGCCATCAGATCCACCAGATCCTCGCCCCTGGCGTGCAGCAGCACGGTGGCCTCGTCGACGTTGAGAGCGACACCTTCACGGGCGCGGCGCAGAACGCGACGCATGGCGGACGGGGCGGGAGCTTTCTCTTCATCGCGTGCAGTTACAGATGCGGGATCGGGCAGCATGGTCACCAGTCGATCATGCTCCTCCGACACTCGGGCGTGCCACCGGAGGGGGTAGTACCACTACGTTGTAGGCATGATCACGATGACCGACCCAGCGTGGCGTCCGAGTCCCCGTGCGAAGCAATTGTGGGCGATCAATGCAGCTCTGATGTGGCTTCCGCTGTTCTTGGCTCAGCTCGTGTGGGCGGTGATCATCGGTGATGTGACGACGTGGCCGCACGTGGCCGTGTTCGCAGCGTCCGTGGTTGTGGCCGCCGCGCACATCATCGTCGTGCCGGTGTGGCGGTATCGCGTGCACCGCTGGGAAATCAGCGACTCCGCCGTGTACACGCGAACCGGCTGGTTCGATCAGGAACGACGTATTGCGCCTATCTCGCGGGTACAGACGGTCGACACCGAGCGCGGTCCCATCGATCGCATGCTCGGCCTCTCGACGGTCACGGTGACCACCGCGTCGTCCGCGGGCGCGGTCAAGATCACCGCACTGGACAAAGATGTTGCCGACAGGACAGTCGCGCAGCTCACCGACATCGCCGGACGGACCCTGGGCGACGCAACGTGAGTACCGACCCCGAACTACTCGCCGCCGAGGAGCAACAGCCCTGGCTACGTCTCGACAAACGGATGCTGCTCGTCCATCCCGTGACCGAGGCCGTCAAGGTCCTGCCGATTCTGCTGGTGTCGTTCGTCGTCGGCACACAGAGCGGCAATCATCTATGGGGCCTGGGCGTTCTCGTTCTGGTGCTCGTGTTCGCGGTGCTTCGCTGGTTCACCACCAGCTACCGCATCGGCCCGGTCCACGTGCAGCTCCGCTCCGGGGTGTTCCAGAAGAAGCTTCTGTCGGTGCCGCGTAGCCGAATCAGGTCCGTCGACATCGAGGCCGGCGTGCTGCATCGGATTCTCGGGTTGTCGATCCTGCGCATCGGCACGGGCCAGCAGGCCGACCAGGGTGAGAGGTTCGAGCTCAATGCCCTCGACGCCACGGCAGTGCCCGAACTCCGCGAGCTGCTGCTGCAGCGCGTGACCCGTGCATCCGACATTCCTGGGACGCCGCCGCCCGTCGAAACAGAGATCGCGCATTGGCGAACGTCCTGGGTGCGGTACGCGCCGTTCTCGTTCACCGGAGTCGTCACCATCGCCGCTGCAGTCGGTGTGCTCTTTCAGTACGGCCTCGGCGAACGCCTCGCCGACTCGACGGTGATCTCCCAGGGCATCGACTCAGCCGAGCGGCTCGGCATCGCGGTGGTCATCATCTTCGGCCTTGTCCTCCTGCTGATCGTGGCGAGCCTGTTCGCCTGTGCTCGATATCTGATCGCATACGGCAACCTCACGGTCACCGACGACGGCACCCGCCTGCACGTGGCGCACGGCCTACTGCGGACACGATCGACGACGCTCGATCGAAACCGGCTCCGTGGAACGTCGCTTTCCGAGCCTCTGCTCCTTCGGGTTGCGAAGGGCGCGAGGCTCGATGCCATAATGACGGGCGTCAGCGCAGAGAAGAAGGAATCCTCGCTGCTCCTTCCCCAGGCACCCGCGGACGAGGCTCGACGCATGATGACCGTCGTGCTCGGCGAGGCCGGCATGCACGCCGATGCACGCAAGCCGTTGCAGTCCCACGGCCCAGCGGCCCGGCAGCGACGCTACGTCCGCGCAGTCGTCCCCGTCCTCGTGTTGGCCGCCGGTCTCGGCGTCGCCAGGGCTTTCGGGGCACCGATCCCGCCGCTGGTATGGGCGACGACGATGCTGTTGCTCATCGGGGCAGTACTCGTCGGGTGGGATCGCTACCGCAGCCTCGGTCATGCAGTGCTGCCGGGCTGGCTGATCACCCAACACGGCTCGCTCGACCGCAAGCGGCACAGTGTGGAGGCCGCGGGCATCATCGGTTGGACGGTGCGGCAGACCTTCTTTCAGCGACGCGCCAGTGTGGCGACCATCGTTGCTGCCACGCCCGCCGGCGTCGGGCACTACGAGATACTCGACATCCCCATCGAGCAGGCATGGGCACTCGTCGAGGGCGTCACACCGGGCGCGGGAGACATATGGGCGCGGTGACGAGTATCGAGGAACTCGATGCTGCCATCAGCTCGTGCCGCGCATGCCGCCGACTCGTGCGCTGGCGTGAGAAGGTCGCCGCCGAGAAGCGACCTAGCTCGCGCGACGAAACATATTGGGGACGAGCAGTACCCGGATTCGGTCCACCGGACGCGAGCATGCTGATCGTCGGCCTCGCCCCAGCCGCACACGGCGCGAACCGCACAGGACGCATGTTCACCGGCGACCGCAGCGGGGACGTGCTCTATGCCGCGCTGCACGCCGTCGGACTTGCCAGCCAGCCCACCGCAACACACATCGACGACGGGCTCACCCTGAGGGGTGTGCGCATCACCGCTCCGGTGCATTGCGCTCCCCCGGACAACAAGCCCACCGTCGCCGAACGCGATCGCTGCCGCAAATGGCTCGACACCGAACTCCGCCTGCTGAAGCCGACACTACGATCGATCGTCGTGCTGGGCAGTTTCGGGTGGCAGTCGCTGCTACCCGTTCTCGGCAGCAACGGCTCGGAGATACCGCGGCCACGTCCGAAGTTCGGTCACGGTGTCGAACTACAACTCGGCACCGTCCGGTTGTTCGGCAGCTTTCACGTCAGTCAACGCAATACATTCACCGGGCTGCTGACCCCGTCGATGGTCGAGGACGTGCTGCGGGCCGCGGGTTCGCATGCGGGGCTTCTGTAAGGCTTTTCAGTCTCCACGAAAATAGGAGCAAACCCGGGGGCAGCAGCCCACCGAGCAGCAAGAAGCCCGTCCGCCAGTCCGCGAGGAGGAGGACATCCCCGCCTGGGCCACCGAACATGCACAGCAGTACAGCTGCACCCCAGCCGATCAGTGGCGATGCGATGGCCAGCGACGTATCGGCGACCTTGCGCGCGGCGAACAAGAGCATCACGTTCGCGATGCCCGCCAGCAACGCACTCACAGGGAACGGCACCGGACCGAGATACGTCGGAAGGAAGAAGACCGCCAGAATTCCGCAAAGGAAGCCGTCGAAGATGAGTACGGCGAGCGTTGTCCTGGACACGAGGACGACAGCATTGGATGCGGCCTTCGAGATCATGCACCAATACTGACGTATCGAACCCGGTCAGGAGATCGGCGGGTATCCCAGAGCAGTCAGCAGATTGCTGAGCGCGGAGGCCATGTCCGTCAGCCCCTGCTGGTAGAGCATCTCGTGATGCGGGAAATCCGGCTTCAGCGAATCGACGAATGCGGCAATGGCGTCCTGCACGCTCCAGTTGTACATCTGTATTCCACCCCTGCTGTCAGCCATCCGGGACATCACCTGTTCAGTGATCCACGTCATACTCTAGTACGCCAGAGAACAGGTCACGTTCCCTACCCCGCTCATCCACCTCGCCCAGCTTGCCCTGCACCAGAACGTACTGCTCGTCCGGCAGAATCGGCTGCACGATGTTGTTCGACAACGCGTAGTCCACACCCGACGGCGCCACGGCCACCTGCGTCGCATGAGCGCGCAGCGCATCGCGCTTGCGGGCGAACACAGCGCGCACATCGACCGACGTCGTGATGTCGCGCTCCGGGATACTCGGCAACTCTCCTGGCTCGGGCATCCGCCATCCCGCCGGTATTTCCGCGATCGACGCGAGAGAGTCACGAAGCTGGTTCTCACCGGTGACCGTCCAGTACAACTTCTGCGGCGTCCACGGCTCGCCTGCCGCGGCGAGCACGTCACTGCCTGCGACCTCGAACGCCTCGGTGACCAGGGTGTGCACGTGCCGATGGTCGGGATGCCCGTAACCACCTGCTGGGTCGTATCCGACTACGACGTGCGGACGCACTGCACGGACCGCCGCGACCATGGCCGAGAGCACCTCGTCGTGGTCGGCATTGACGAAGGCACGAGGGTTCGACGCCGCCGCGGTCCCCTCCATCCCGGAATCTCGCCAACGGCCCGCTCCCCCTAGGAATCTCGGCGGGCGAGCACCGAGCGCGTCCAGCGCCCTTGTCAGTTCGAGTATCCGGTAGCCGCCCAGTTGATCGGCCTGATCGGCGACGAGACCCGCCCACCGATTGCCGATCACTTCGCCTTCCTCGCCCAGCGAGCACGTCAGCACCGTGACCTCTACTCCGGCCTGGGCATAGTGAGCGATGGTCCCACCGGTGGTGATCGTCTCGTCATCCGGATGCGCGTGAACGAGCAAGAGTCTCACTTGTTTTCGACCCTCGTCCAGTAGGCCACGTCGTCGAAGATGCCAACCTCGATCGGCCCTGTCAGCGACGCACCCTCCACGTCGGCCCCGATCGCGACAACAGAGGAATCCTGCACGATCGGCAGGACCGCCGACAGGTTCCACAGTTTCGACTCCGCCTCGGCGACAAGCAACTCGGCCGAAAGGTCACCTGTCAGAGCATGCTCGAGCGAATCCTCGAGTTCAGGCACGCACAGACCCGACAGGTTACTCGGCGCCCCCAGCGGACCGATCGCCTCGGGCTCGGACTCGGGGTCGGACTCGGGGTCGGTGGACGTCGCTGCGCTGCAACCGAATCGGGAGGCCATGATGGTCGCGGGATCGGATCCGACAGCCGTCCAACCGACCACCGCGTCGACTTCTCCCTCGGTGACCGCCGAACCGTACAACTCGTCCGGCGCGAGCGGCGTCACCGTCGCGGCGATACCGGCACCGGCCAACTCGTCTGCGGCGGTGTTGGCGACGGCGAGTGCGGTCGCGTCGTTCTCGACTGCACCGATCGCGAACTCGACTGCAACACCGTCTTTTTCGAGAACACCGTCCACCGAAAGCACGAACCCGGCCTCCCCGAGGAGTGTCATCGCAGCTTCGCGACCGATCGGCGCGGGCGCGGTCGGTGAGTACCATCGGTCCGAGGGACTCGAAAGTTGCGCTCTGGCTGGAAAGTTGGCGGAACCCGATCCGGCGGCAACCGTCGCGAGCAACATCGGGTCGATCAATCCGATGACGCCGCGCCGGACGGCCGGATCCGTCAGTAGGGGCGCGCGACCGTTGAGCGTGAAATCAAGCACCCGCGGCTGAAATCTCATGTCCGTGCGGACACCGGGAATAGCGGAAAGCTGCGCCTCCGTCGCACTACTCGCCCGTACCTGAGCGAGCTGAGCATCCTTCGAACGCAGTGAATCGGCAAGCTGGGCCGGCGTACCACCACGCCTGAGCAGGATCGAATCCGCCAGCGCCGGTTCACCCCAGAACCGATCGTTGCGTTCGAGCAGAATCTCGTCCCGTCCCTTGTCGAGAGAGTCGATCTTGAACCGATTGGCCGACACGGGGACGTTGTCGGTCAGCCCCGTCGTGAATCCGCCCGGTGAATCCTTCAACAGGTGACTCGGCAACAAATCCGTGAAGAGCCTCTGCCAGTGCGGGTACGGCGCGCGGAACGTCACGTTTACTGTTTTTCCGCCACCGGCCGACGCGACGTTGTCGATGAGGGCATATCCGGCCGGGTCGACGACACCGGGCTGCGAGATCATCTGCTGCCACAGGTAATGAAAGTCCTCGGCCGCAACGGGCGCACCGTCCGACCACTGCGCCTCGGGGCGAAGCCGGTAGGTGACCGTGAACGGTGCTTGCGAGGTCACCTCAGCCGAGATGAGCACGGCAGGATCGAGCAGCATGATCGTCGCTGCCGGATCAGCCGGATCCAGGGCGGGCCGAAACGGACTCGGCAGGACCAGCGCGCTGACGGCGGATGTTGCGGGCGACTGGTCGGCGAGAAGGTGCGGGTTGAATCCGATGCCGATGTCGTCGACGGCCACCACCACGAGGTTTTCACTCTCGACCACGGGGGCAACCGTCGTCGTGGTGACGGTCGGCTCGCTCTCGACCGGGGGCGGCGGGTCGGCTGTGCATCCCGCCAGGAGCAAAGCGGCGACACCGACAGCGGTAGCGCGCCGAGCAGTCGAACGCACCTGCATAGTGCTACTGCTTCGCACCGGGCCGCTCCTTCGTCGAGGCTCGTGTTCGCGTGGTCCGTACACAAGACGGACCACGCGAACACTTCGCATGAGTAGCGAAGTCTACAGAGCAGCCTTGTCGCGCGACTTGCTGCGCGAACGCTCGCGCGCACGCTCATTGGAGTCCAGGTGCACCTTGCGCACACGCACGACCTCGGGGGTGACCTCGACGCATTCGTCGCCCGCGCAGAACTCCATCGCCATTTCCAGGTCCAGCTTCTTCGGCTTCGCCAGGGTCTCCATCACGTCGGCGGAGGACTGACGCATGTTGGTCAGCTTCTTCTCTCGCGTGACGTTGATGTCGAGGTCCTCCTGACGCGGGTTGATGCCCACCACCATGCCCTCGTAGGTGTCGGCACCCGGCTCGACGAAGAACGTGCCACGGTCCGCGAGCTGGATCATTGCGAACGGCGTCACGGTGCCATTGCGGTCCGAAACGAGCGAACCGGTGTGGCGGGCGCGGATCTCGCCGGCCCACGGCGCGTATCCGTGGAACACGGCGTTCGCGATTCCGGTGCCGCGCGTATCGGTGAGGAAGTCCGTGCGGAAGCCAATGAGGCCACGCGAGGGGACGATGAACTCCATCCGAACCCAGCCGGCGCCGTGGTTCGTCATCTGCACCATCTTGCCCTTGCGCGCGGCGAGCAGCTGCGTCACGCCACCGAGGTACTCCTCCGGGGTGTCGACGGTCAGCTCCTCGAAGGGCTCGTGCAGCTTGCCGTCGACCTGCCGGGTGACCACCTGCGGCTTGCCGACAGTCAGCTCGAAGCCCTCGCGACGCATCTGCTCGACGAGGATGGCGAGCGCGAGCTCACCACGACCCTGCACCTCCCAGGCGTCGGGCCGGCCGATGTCGAGCACCTTGAGCGAGACGTTACCGATGAGCTCCTGGTCCAGACGGCTCTTGACCATGCGGGAGGTCAGCTTGTGTCCGCTGACCCGTCCGACGAGCGGGCTGGTGTTGGTGCCGATGGTGACCGAGATGGCCGGCTGGTCGACGGTGATGCGCGGAAGCGCGACCGGATTCTCGAGGTCGGCAAGGGTGTCACCGATCATGATGTCCGGGAAACCGGCGACGGCGACGATATCGCCTGCGACGCCCTTCTCACCCGGCACGCGCTCGACGCCGATGGTGTTGAGCAGCTCGGTGATCTTGGCCTTCTGTACGACGGGCTCGCCGTCGACCTCACGCATCCAGCTGACGGTCTGGCCCTTGCTGAGCTGACCGTTGTGGATACGAACCAGGGCGAGGCGGCCGAGGAAGGCCGACGCGTCGAGGTTGGTGACGTGGGCCTGCAGCGGAGCGTCGACGTTGCCCTTGGGAGCGGGGACGTAGTTGAGCAGAACCTCGAACAGCTCGTCGAGGTTCTCGGCGTCGGGAGCGTTGCCGTTCTCGGGCTTGACCTTCGATGCCTTGCCCTCGCGACCGGAGGCATAGAGGACAGGCAGGTCGAGTGCCAGCTCGGCCGCCTCGGAGGCCTCGTCGTCGAGGTCCGATGCCAGGTCCAGCAGCAGGTCGTGGCTCTCGGAGACGACCTCCTCGATGCGCGCGTCGGGACGGTCCGTCTTGTTGACGACCAGGATCACCGGAAGCGAGGCGGCGAGCGCCTTGCGCAGCACGAAGCGGGTCTGCGGCAGCGGGCCCTCGGAGGCGTCGACGAGCAGGACGACACCGTCGACCATGGACAGTCCGCGCTCGACCTCACCGCCGAAGTCGGCGTGGCCGGGGGTGTCGATCACGTTGATGACGGTGATGGTTCCGTCGGCGTTGCGTTTGTGGACGGCCGTGTTCTTGGCCAGAATCGTGATGCCTTTTTCTTTTTCGAGGTCGCCCGAGTCCATGACGCGGTCGATCGCTTCGGCGCGTTCCTCGAACGCTCCGGACTGCCGGAGCATGGCGTCGACCAGCGTGGTCTTGCCATGGTCGACGTGTGCAACGATGGCTACGTTGCGGAACGTGGTGGTGGAATCGATGTTGTCTGCACTGCTTGGGGCACTCACGCGAAAAATTCTCCTGGGTCTAATGCGGGCTCTTGTTCGCTAGCGGGCTTATGTCGCTAGAGAAGCGCGCTGCACCGCGAGATTCTCGCGACCGGCCGAGTTTACCCGCTGGCACAGGGTGACCTGCACCACGCAGTAGTCTTGCCCGTAAGTTCACCCAAAGTTATCGAAATCCGGAGTAGTTGCATGGGCAAGGTCAAGGCCAAGGACGTTTCGGGCCTCAAGCCCAAGAAGAAGTGCTGCCGCAAGAAGACGCGATGCATCACATGCCCCGTCGTCATCATGCGAATGAAGAAGCTCGAAGCGTCCGGGGCCAGCAAGAAGGAACTCAAGAAGGGTCTCGAGCACGCCCGGGGGAAGTGAGTATGTCGAGCAGTTCGGGCATCCATCCGCGATCTGCCTCGACCAGGTCGATTTCGCGCAGGCCGTCGGCGTCGACCCACCTGAGATCGGAATGCTCCAACGGCGCCGGCGTCCCCGAGACCAGTTCGACGCGATAGGCCCGCAGTATCGATGCGCCCGGCAGCGCCACTTCTCCGCCCAGTGGTTCGGTCACCGCCGTCTCGACGCCGAGTTCCTCCCGCAGTTCACGTTCGAGCGCACTTTCCTCGGACTCGCCCGCTTCGACCTTGCCGCCGGGTAGCTCCCACCGGCCGGCGAGCTCCGGCGGGGAGGCGCGCTGCGCCAGCAGCAGTCGGCCATCGGAGACGATTGCGCCCGCGACGACCACTCGCTGATCGGCCGTTTCAGTCATGCCACCACTTTCGTTCGTGTCACTATCGCTGCATGAGTGAACTTCTTACCAACTCCGAGATCGACGACGCCCTCACGGACCTGCCCGAGTGGGCCCTCGCCGGCGACGCGATCACCCGCACAGTCCAGGCACCGACATTTCCGGCGGCGATCGATCTGGTGGCGCGCGTGGCTGCTTCCGCGGAGGCGGCCGACCATCATCCGGACATCGACATCAGGTGGCGGAAGCTGACGTTCACACTGTCCACCCATTCTGCGGGTGGACTCACGGTGAAGGATGTGAATCTGGCGCGAGAGATCGATTCTCTGCTTTCTGCCCTTTGAGTCGTCCTCGTCCCAGACGGATCGTCCAGCCGTAGACCAGCAGTACTCCCACCATGTCCACGGCGCCGAGCCATGCCAGCAGTCCGGGCCGAGAGACGAGCCAGATCGACTCCTGGAAGAAGCTCAGAATCCATGGGATGCCGACGACGACGGCAACGAGCCAATATCCGGCGACCAGTCGGGTTCCCAGCAGATGCCGGTCCGGTCCGTGCAGCAGCCACACGAGCAGCGGCAGCACCCATACCCAGTGGTGGGACCATGAGATCGGTGACACCGACAGTCCCAGCAGTTGGACCACGAGCAACGTTCCGAGTCGATCATTCGTACGGAGCGCCCGCCAGGCGAAGAACGCGAGAACGCTCACTGCGAGCACGCCGACAAGCCACAGCACAGACGAATCGATGTCGCGTCCTGCGATGCGACTCATCGCTCCACGCAGGGATTGGTTCCATACCGAGCCGACTGGGCCGATGCGGTCGGCGTCGCCCAGTAGCTCGGTGAAGTAGGTGCCCGCCTGCCGGCCCAGCACCAGGTAACTGATGGCGACGGTCGCGCCGAACGCGACGGCGGAGAAAGCGGCGGCCTTCCACCGTTTCGTCGCCAGGAAGTACAGGCCGGTGATCGCGGGGGTCAGTTTGATTCCGGCGACGAACCCGACGATGCCCCCGGCGATCCACCAGCGCGTGCTGCGGATCGCCACGATGGCGGCGAGTGCCAGGAAGACGTTGACCTGCCCGTAGTCGAGTGTGGTGCGTACGGGTTCGGTCCACAGCGCCAACGCCGTCCACAGCATCGCCACACGCGTCCAGTCGGTCGTGCTCCCAACCGCATCCGGCCTGAAGTCGAGGACGAGTCCGATGGCGAGCCGGATCAGCAGGAACATCGCCGCCATCGTCGCGAGCTGCCAGCACACGCCGACGATCGTGAACGGCAGGTAGTGCAGTGGGAAGAACACCAGGGCAGCGAACGGTGGGTAGGTGAAGGGGAGCGGGAAATCCGGTGTCTTTTCCGCGTAGGTGAACTCGTACAGGTTGCCTTGCAGGAGGGCCGCCGCCCCATCCACGTAGACGTGCAGGTCGACGAGGTTCATGCCGTTGGGCGTCGCGAAAGCCCACACAAGCCGCGTGATCACGGACAGGGCGAGCAGGAACGGGGCGTATCGAACCAGGCGGTTCACTTCTTCACAGCTCCCGTTTCAGTGTGCGTTGGGCCGATTGCGCGGAATCGACGGCTGAGCCTATAAGGCAATTGTGAAATGGCCCGAACAGGTGCCCCAGCGGGGGTCGGAATTCCCACATTCACGTATCACGAATAACATTTGTATCACCAACCACACTGATCACTTCCGTAACAGGCTACTGTCCACTTGCGGTGAACGCTGGTACCGGCTGTACAACGTCGAGTCGGATACATAGAGTGACCCCTCGAGCCAGCAACCGATTCACGGCCCGCTTTTCGATCAGGATGGGGAAAACAAGTGTTACGTAACGGTGTAACGCGCAGGACCGTCACAGCCCTAGCAGTGGCAGTCGCCGCCGCGCTCGCTGTGCCGACCGTTGCGTCCGCAGAACCAGCACCACCCGCAGTGGAACTGCCTCCTCTTTTCCTCCCCACTCCTGATCAACCGCTTCCCGACTACGCACAGGTCGAAGCACTCGCCGCGTTCGCGCCGGCCATCATGGGTGCCGCAGCGGGGCCGGCCGACGCCGCTCCCACCACCCAAGCCGATCTGCTCGCTCAGGCACGCATGCTCTTGGAGTCCTCTGCACTACCCGAGCAGGTCAGGTCCATCCTCGAGCGGGTCATCACGTTCCTCGACGGCTCCGGCGGCGGCGGCCCGGAGATTCCACCCGCGGACGGCCCGGTCATCGCGCAGTTCCTGTACCCGACCATCGGCAAGGGATGCATCTCCGATTCCGCCGATTCCGTCGGCACTGCACTCGCTGTGCCGGGACCGGCAACCCTGCCTCCCCCCGGCCCCCCGGCCGGCCAGGCGGGCTTCGTCTTCACGGCCCTCGGAACGCAACCCCTCGCGCAGACGCAGGAAGCGCCGCTGACCGTATCGTGGCTCAACCTGGACAACCGCCGCACCGGCGCTGTGGACCTGACCGGCGCTGCGAACATCAACCCCGGAGGGCCCGCAACTCTGTCGACCATCGCCGACACCGGCCCAGGTCGCGTTCTTGCGGTCGTCTCAGGATCGATCACGACCCAGTCGAAGGAAGATCCGACAGCACCGGCTCGCTCCTGCAGCTTCCTGCCGACGATCGGGACCGTTTTCGTACCGTGAGCGTCTGACCGATAGCACGGGTAAGGTCTGCTCGTGCGCAGACCTCTGGCTTTCGTCGCGATCGCATACGCGTTCGCAGTAGCGATGCTGGGCACGACGATGCCCACCCCCGTGTACTCGCTCTACCAGGCCGAATTCGGGTTTTCCGTCTTCGTAGTCACGATCATCTTCGCCGCCTACGCACTCGGGGTGTTGGCAGCACTTCTCGCGTTCGGCCGATGGTCCGATTCGCTGGGCCGTAGACCGATGCTGCTCGCCGGCATCGGTCTCGGTATCGCCAGCGCAATCGTGTTCATCAGCGCCGGCTCCCTCACTGCGCTGTTGATCGGACGAGTCCTCTCCGGGCTCTCCGCCGGAATCTTCGTCGGGACCGCGACGGTGACGCTGGTGGAACTGGTACCGGACAAGTGGCGCTCCCGGGCTCCATCCATCGCCACCGCAGCCAACATCGGCGGACTCGGCCTCGGCCCCCTGCTGGCGGGCCTGCTCGTCCAGTACATGCCACAACCGATGCGTCTGACTTTCGCAGTCGACATCGCGCTGCTGCTGGTCGCCGCCATTGCTGTGTACTTCGTTCCCGAGCCGGTCGCTGTGGCGCGCGGCGCCCGCCCACACATGCAACGACTGTCCGTACCCGCTCCCATACGAGGTACCTTCGTTCGCGCCGCGACCGGTGGTTTCGCAGGTTTCGCCGTACTCGGCCTGTTCACGGGCGTCTCACCCGGGTTCATGACGCAGGTTCTGGGGATCGACAATCATGCCGCGACCGGCGCCGTGGTCTTCGTGATCTTCGCATCTTCCGCGGCCGCCCAGATCGGCCTGCGCGGCCTCGGCGATACCTTCGCACTCCGGGCCGGGTGTATCACGCTGGTTGTCGGCGTTGCTGCGCTCGGAGTGTCACTGCTACTCGAATCTCTGCCGCTACTCGTCATCGCCGCGGTGGTGTGCGGCGTCGGTCAGGGCGTCACATTCAGCAAGGGGATGGCCTCGATCACGGCCGAGCTTCCCACCGATCGGCGCGCAGAGGTGACCTCGACGTTCTTCGTCGTGCTCTACATCGCCATCTCGGTGCCGGTCATCGGAGCCGGTGCCGCGGCCAATGCCTGGGGGCTCGTCACCGCGGGAGTGGTGTTCTCGGCGGCTGTAGCCGCGCTGGCCCTGATATCGCTTGCTCTGCTGTTACTCGAGTCCAGGGACTTTCACGAAGAAAAGGCGTCGGAGAACAGCTCGTAGAAATAGCCGGCGATCAAATAAATTACATCGATGAGATTCATTCGATTACCCTCTCAGGCCGCGGACCACTGACCGTAATCGGAGGCAAGAATGACATTGATGTCGACGGTGACCCCATCGATTTCGTCTTTGTCTATTCGGACCTGATGCAAATGCGCACTGGGGTGCCGATATCCCTTCGGCGTTCCCCAATTGTGCTGCCAGTACCACTGACCGAGACCGGCGATCGAGGCCAGTTCGATGGTGGGTGAGTTTGCGTAGATGCCGGTGTTCTCCGGGCCCACAACAGACTCCCACCCCAGGATGTACGGCGCGATCATGGTCGCGAACTCCACCGCGGTGGGATTGTCGTCGATCGAGGCGTAGATCGGCCGATTCGCCGGACCGCCGGCAGCCGTGTGCAGTTCGAGGCCCCGCTTGGCATGTTTGACCCCCGCCGCGTAGCCACCCCTCCAATCGGAGGTGTCCCCCTTGCCGTACTGGTAGTTCGACACCACCTCGAGACCTGCCGCCGCGAGGGCGTCGGCCTCGGACTCCTTCAGCGGCTTGCCGATCATCCAGTCGGCGCCCGGCCGACGATCCGAGACGTACCGGACCGCACCGAGGTGGCCGGCCGCAGCAATTGCCGCCGCTGACGGAACACCACCTGAGTAGTCGACGAGAGTGCCCAGTCCGTCCGCTCGTGCCGCCGTCGAATTCACGGCAGCCAGACCCATTGCCGCGGCCGAACCGACCGCGGCGTACTTGAACAGCTCTCGTCTCGAAACGTGCACGGTGCAATCCCCATATCGATCGATCGGTCACCTCGGCGTGTCGCGCACAATTCGATCGGTGACGCTGGTAGCTTGGCGCGTTTCGCTATTGCACCACAATCACTTGGGTATCGCTAGTCACATCACTCGCACAGGTGTCACACGACCCATCCGCCCCACGCTCGCCAATTCGGCCGTTCCCCTACTGTGGAGTCGACAGCAGACACGATCGAAAAGGAGTTCCAGATGGGCGTCACGCTGGCCAAGGGCGGAAACGTCTCGTTGTCCAAGGAAGCACCCAACCTCACCGCCGTGTCCGTCGGTCTGGGTTGGGACGTACGCAACACCACCGGCGGGGACTTCGATCTCGACGCGAGTGCGATAGGGCTGCGCGCCGACAAGAAGTCCGTGGGTGATCAATTCTTCGTCTTCTACAACAATCTGCGGTCCCCGGACGGGGCCATCGAGCACACCGGAGACAACCGCACCGGTGAAGGCGAAGGTGACGACGAGAGCATCAACGTCGACCTCACCGCCCTCTCACCCGAGGTCGAGTCCATCGTCTTCCCGGTATCGATCCACGACGCCGACGTCCTGGGGCAGAACTTCGGGCAGGTCATCAACGCGTTCATCCGTGTCGTCGACCGCGCTGACGGCCGCGAGCTCGCGCGATTCGACCTCACCGAGGACGCCTCCACAGAAACCGCCATGGTGTTCGGCGAGCTGTACCGGCGCGGCCAGGAGTGGAAGTTCCGCGCCATTGGTCAGGGGTATGCTTCCGGCCTGGTGGGGATCGTTCGCGACTTCGGGATCAGCGCAAGCTGACGTATCGATTGAATAACCGTGCCGCCTTCTCCTTGGAAAAGCGGACATCGGTGTGGCCCCATCACCACATCAGTAACTTCGGCCACATCAGTCTCAGGAGTCACACAATGTCTCGTCGTCTCAGTCGTGCAGCGGGTGCAGTCGCACTGTCCTGTGCCGCACTCCTCGCCGTTCCGGCAACAGCCGCCGCGGACCCCGCTCCAGTCTCCGATCCGCTGTCGCAGGCCGTGGCAACACTCCAGGGGCAGGGCGATTCGACCGCTCTCGCAGCTGCCGAGGCGATCTCGAACTCGCGCACCGAGGTTGCCGACCCCGTGGACGCCAACCCACTGGCAGCACTCGAGACCGCCAATCGGATCCTGACCGACGCCGGCATCACGCCGTTCTTCTACCCGACTGCGGCAATCAACTGCTCTGCAACACCCGGCGCACCGTTGGGAATCGTGCCGGGTGTCGCAGGCGGCGCGGCCGGGCCGTGGCCCAACCTCAGCATCCCGACGCTACCCCCGCTCAACGCGGTGGAAGCTGGCGAGACGATGTTCGCATTCGTCCCAGCCGGAATCATCGACGACTCGGGTGACAAAGCCGGTATGCAGGTTGCCTGGTTCAACGTCAACACCCTCCAGGGTGGATTCGCCGAGATGGGCGGTGCCACCAGCGAGCTCGTCGACGCCATCCTCGACAACCTCGACGTTCTGCCCGTCGTGAAGGAACTGGCGCGTGGACCGATCACCGAAGCGTTGGCCGCTCTGCCATCCGCAGGTGCGCGGGCGGTGCCGGTCGAAACCGGATCGGGCACCGTGCTCGCAGCCGTGTTCGGCAACGTCACCCACAACACTGCCGACGGTGCGAAGACTTGCTTCTTCTTCCCGACGGTCGGCTTGGTCAACGTCGCCTGATTCGAAACCTCGTATCACCTGTGCCGCCGCGTCGAAGTCTCACGCGGCGGCACAGTTCGTTGCATCCCACTGACGCTCAGACGTACTGGATTTCGTCGAAGATCCCGAACGATCAGTTTCTGCTCTACTGCTTCGACACCGACAGCACCGCCGAGCCCGTTCGCAGCGAGGTGCTGCGCAATGCCGCAGATATCGAACAGTTGCAGCTTCGAATCGCCGACGTCCCACTCGATCTCGGATACCCGCGGACGAGATCGATGCGTCTCGACGCCGCGCATGTGCTCGATCACGGACAACCCGGCGACTGGGGTGCGTGCCTGAGCGAGCTCGGCACGTTGCTACGGGAACAGCTCGATCAACACGAAACAACCTGGCGGCTACACCTTTTCACCGCTGTCACTGGTGCACCTCGATGCACCGGTGCGGCTCTCGTTGCGGTCCTGCAGATCTCACACGCGCTCGGTGACGGCAGGGTCGCGTCGTCACTTGCACGGCGACTGTTCGGCGACGCCGACACTGCTGTCTTCGACCCACCGGCACGTGGACGGTTTCGTCCCATCGAGTTCATCCGAAGATCGCGGCGTGCACACGAACTCGATCAGCGCCTCGCTGCCGACACCGATGCCGGGAAAGTACCGGCTCAGGCACCGCCCCGGCCGAGAACCCGACTCAACGTCGCCCCCTCCGAAGCAGTATCGATCCGCACGGTCGTTCGCGATCGCGCCGATCTCACGGCCCCGGGCATCAGTGTCACAGCCGGCGCACTCACCGTCGTATCGGCGGCCCTGTCTCGATACCTCGAAACACACGGTGACCGTGTTCCGTCCGACCTCGGCGCCGAGGTGACCATCGCAAAACCCGGTGAGCGCTGCGCCCGCAACCACTTTCGCAATGCCGGGGTCGGACTCTTCCCCGAGACGGACGACCTGCTCGAACGCGCCGGTTCGATCGCCGCTGCACTGGCCGATCGCCGCGCGCGAGCCGAGCATCCGGCAATGGCGGCGGGCGCGCTGGCAACCGAGATGGTTCCCGCCGTCCTGCTCCACTGGGGAGTTCGGCAGTTCGACGCCACCGCCGTACCCGATGCCGTCACCGGGCACACCGTCGTATCCAGTGTCGCTCGGGGTGCGGCCACTCTGCGGCTCGGCGGCGGCCCGGTGCGGTTCACCGCGGGCTTCCCCGCGCTCTCCCCCGTCATGGGACTCACCCACGGTGTACACGGGATAGGAGACACGGTGACTTTCGGGATCACCTCGGCCGCGTCGGCCGTGCCCGACCCCGATGTCTACGAAACGATCCTGCGCGAGGCTGCCGACGACGTTGCCGGCGCATTCGGCTGATTGCCAGACTCTTCTCAGCATCGACAGGGTGCGGGTCTCAGATTCCTCGATCACAGTTGGGTCATGACGCACATGACAGTCCTGGCGGTGGGCGGCACTGGCGAATCTCACCCCGACGACCACCGGACAGTTGTCACCGGGCTTCTCGGCAGCGTGACGACCCACCTCGACGATCGGTTCACGTCCAGGTGGGTGGGCTACCCCGCGTCCTACGGACCTGTTGCTGTCGGTGGCCTGAGCTATCGGCAGAGCACCCAGGCCGGTGTCCGCAGGCTGATCGCCGCGATTCGGCGAGCGGACGGGCTCGTGGCGTTGATCGGTTACTCACAGGGATGTTCGGTGATCAGAGAACTGCTCGGCATGATGGCGACGGGAACCGTCTGGTTGCCCACCGTCGTCACCGCTGGGCTGATCTCGGACCCTCAGCAGCCCGCCGGGGTCGTCGCCGGCTGCTCCGGCAGTGGCGTCGCCGGTGACGGACCGGCCGTACCGGCGTCGGTGGAGGTGATGTGGATCGGACACCCCGAGGACATGATCTGCAACGCCAGCGAGGACAGCTACATTCGCGACATCGCGGACATCACCCGCTTCATGTCGTTTCGGACACCGAAGCTGTGGCTGAGGCAGGTCTGGGCGTTGCTGCGCAGCAATGGCTTCCAGAATGCCGCCAAGACACGACTGTCACCTCGCCAATGGGTCACAGATGTCCGACGGTTGCGCGTCGCGGCCCGTGAGCTGGGTGGCTACCTGCCTCGCACCCTCGCCTGGCGAGGGATGCGGGTGGCCAACCCGTCGGGCGACCGGCACATCGCCTACGCGAGCGAGCCACTCGACAAGAGTGGACTGACTGGTTGTCAGATCCTGGCCCAGTGGCTCCAGGTGAACGCCACCTTCGGACACTACGAACTTGTAGCGTGATCAGGCCTTCTCTGCCTCGATCTTCATTTTGGCGAGGCCCTTCTCGAAGTCTTTGCCGACCAATTTGTCCATCGGGAAGACCTTGCCGACGAGTCGGAAGAACAGATTGTTCTTCCCGGTCATCGCCCAGGTGACCTCGGAACCGTTCGGCCCCGGCTCGATGGTGAAGGTAGTGACGTTCTGAGCTTTGAACGGTTTGGTGAACACCAGGTCCAGTACGACGATCTGGCCGGGCTTCGAATCGGTGATGACCATGCTGCCCGCACCGGCCTTCCGATTGCCGGACCAGGCGTACGACGCACCGACGCCCGAATCCGGACCGGAGTAGGTGCGCTTCAGCTCAGGATCGGCATCTTCCCACGGCGACCAACTCCGCCAGTTCTGGAAGTTGTCCAGCAACGAATGAATCTTCTCCGGCGATGCCTGGATCACCGTCGAGCGTTCGACCAGGAAGCTGCTATCCGATGCCATGAGCGAATGATAGTCAGTCGCGCCGACACAGGCAGAACAAGTGGCCGACCGGATCTCGGAACACCGAGAATCCCGCGTGGTTCTCGTTGCCTTCGATCTTTCTCGCGCCGATACCGAGGACGTACTGCTCGGTCGCGTCCATGTCGTCGACGACAAAATCGAGGTGGATCTTGATTCCCTCGGAGGGCCACTCGATCGGGACGAAGTCGGCGGCCTTCTGGAATGCAAGGCGCAGTTCACCCGGGCCCTGCAGCACTGCCCAGTCGCCCTCGGATCGGGTGATCTCCCAGCCCAGTACCTGCTGGTAGAACTCCGCGAGCGCGGCGGTGTCGGGGCAGTCGAGAACGGTGTAGTCCATGTCGATCTTCGGGGCTGTCATATTCCCGGACATTAGCCGCTCAGCATGAATGGCACATTGCAACGGTTAGACAGTTGCAATGTGCCATTCATGCCGGAGCTTGCGGGCTTATGCGGGGCTACTGACCCAGGGCAGGCGCGAACGTGGTGAACCACGCGTCGTGCAGGTGCTCTTCCCAGAAGTTCCACCAGTGCGTGCCGGTGCCGGTGATGCGAACCTGGGGGTTGTTGCCCGTACCGCGCAGCGCGGCGACGTACGCGCGGCTGCTCAGTCCCGACGCGGTCTCGAGCGGGACCATCTGCGCGAACTTGACCGGGTCGAAGCTGGCACTGACGGGGTTGACGGTCGGGTCGGTGAGCGGCGATCCGGTTCCGGCAGAAACGAACACGGAGGTGTTACGCAGTTTTCCGACGTTGAGCAGTGGGTCGTTCGCGAGCCACGACGCCGACGGCCATGCGCCCCACATGTTGCGAGCGTTTCCGCCCATCTCGCCGACCGAGACCTGAATGCCCTGCGCGTATCCGGGGCTGCTGGCCGAGGGGTAGCCGCTGAACGAGGCCACTGCCTTGTAGAAGTCGGGGTGATTCGCGGCGAGGTTCAGCGCAGACGTGCCGCTCATCGACAGGCCGGCGACCGCGTTGTTGACGCCGTCGCTGCCGAACTGGGCAGCCATGACCGGCGGGAGTTCCTGAGTGAGGAAGGTTTCCCACTTGACGACGCCCAGCTTCGGATCGGGGCGCTCCCAGTCGGTGTAGAACGTGCCGCCGCCGCCGAACGGGATGACGACGTTGACGTGCTTGTCGGCGAAGAACTGCTCGACATCGGTCTCGATGAGCCAACCGTTGTTGTCATCGGGTGCGCGGAGGCCGTCGAGCAGGTAGATGGTCGGCGCGGGGCCGTCACCTGCTGCCGTCAAGACCTTGACGGGGATGTCCTTGTTCATCGCGTTCGAGTGAACGTAGATGAGTGCGGAGTCCGCTTGCGCGACGCCGGTGCCCACGAATGTGGCAGCGAACGCTGCGATCAGTACGGTCACGACACCCAGCACGAGGCTGCGCGCACGAGAGAACAACATCAAAGAATCCCTATCGTCCGAATCTGATCGACCTTCGGTGGGAGGGTAACAGGGAAATAACGGTTTTGCGTGGCCTGGATCAGACCATCCACCATGCTGCGTAGGGCGGAAGCCAGACGCGACCGTCGTGCAAGACCACGCTGTGTTCGGAAAGCACCTCGTGCGGATCGGTGAGCCCCAGCTCGAGCAGTCGGTCGTACGGGAATGCTCGATGTTCACTTGTGACATTGAACACACCGACCAAAGTGCCGCTCGGATGACGTCGTACCAACACCAGGAGTCCATCCTCGGTGTCCGTCAGTACCTGCACAGGGGCTTCGGAATGCAGCATCGGCAACCCTCGGCGCACCCGCGCGATGTGCGCGATGCCGTCGAATGCTCTCTGCGCGTCAGTCCCCTGCTGGAGGCGTCGGGCACGGTCTTCATCGGTGACGCGGGGACGGTGCACCCACCTGTTGTCGTTCTCGTGACCTGGTTCGCTCGCCCAGTTCGGGTCGCCGGGTGAGGCGATCTCGTCACCGCTCCACACGACGGGGATGCCGCCCCACGCGGCGACGATCGCGTGGGCCAGGAACATGCGCGCGAACGCACCGTCGGCATCCTTCCTCGACGGCCCCAGCCCGCTCAACGCCGCCGAAGTCCCACTGATGCGTCGATCGCCGGTATCCGGGTTGTACTGAAACACCAGACCCTCTGCCCAGGATCCATCGAAATCGCCCGAGTACCAGTCCGCCAGAAAGTGCCGATGCCCGGCGCCGGTCACCCCACGGGCGGCGGCGTCACCGTCGTCGATGGCCCAGCCGATGTCGTCGTGGCACCGTACGTACGTCACCCAGGTGCCACTGGGCGGCGTCGGCGGCAGTGAAGCGAGTGCGTGAACAGCCAATTCGCTGCTGCCCGAGGCCAACATGGACCAGATGTGCACCATCAGCGAGTTGTGATAGGCGATGTCTGAGACCCTGCCGGTGTGGCGGCCGAGGCCCAGATACGGCATCAGGTCACGAGGACCGACGATCGCCTCGGCCTTGAACAGCGTTGCGGGAGCAGCGAGCCGGCATGTGGTGCGTAGTGCCTGCGTGATCGCGTGGACCTCGGGCTGGTTTTGACAATTGGTACCGAGTCGCTTCCACAGAAACGCGATGGCGTCGAGACGAAGCACCTCGATACCCAGGTTGGCCAGGTGCATGACGATTCCGGCGAACTCTTCCAACACGGCGGGGTTGGACCAGTTCAGGTCCCACTGCCACGCGTTGAACGTCGTCCACACCCACTCGTCGAGTTCGGTGTCGAGAGTGAAGCTGCCGGGCGCAAAATCCGGGAACACCTCGGGAAGGGTGCGCTCGAATGAATCTGGGGTCTCCCGGTCGGGGTAGATATGAAAGTAGCTGCGATATCTCTCATCACCCCCACGTGCCTTCTCCGCCCATTCATGTTCACGCGCAACATGATTGAGAACCAAATCGACAACGGGGCTGATCCCGCGGGCCCGCAGCGTCGTCGCGAGATTTCGCAGATCCTCGTTGGTGCCCAAATCCGGTCGAACCGAGTAGAAATCCTTCACGGCGTACCCGCCGTCATTGTCACCCTCACGTGGTGTGAGCAGCGGCATCATATGCAGGTAGGTCACGCCCAGATCGGCGAGATGGTCGAGCCGCTCCCCCAACCCCTCCAACGTGGTGCCGTAGCGGTCGACGTAGCAGGCGTACCCGAACATGTTGGGGCGCTGAAACCAATCGGGTTGCAGGAGCCTGCGCTCGTCCAAACGATGGAGGTCGTCGGAGCGTTCGGCGAAACCCTGCGCTGCGATGGCGACGAGATTGGCGGCGACCGCGTCGGGCTCGTCGTACAGGGCGGTGACAGCATCGTGCAAGTCGGGCCACCACTGCTCGAGTCGGAGCTCGAACGTCTCGCGCCGATGGGCGGGCATGCCGGCGAGAATGTCCCGCACCTCCGGAGTCATGACTGCATCATGACACGGGTTGCATTGCCAGATTCCTGATCTGCCGGGAGAGTGCGATGCCTTGGATTTTCCGGGACAGAACGCCGCTATATCCAGGACTGATCGCACCTGGTGAAGTAGCGTTCGGAAACGTGCCACCCAGTCTTGTTTCCGTCATCATCCCGGTGTACGACGGCATGCCCCAACTCGACTTGCAGCTCGAAGCCCTCGCGAATCAAGACTACGACGGTGAGTTCGAGGTCGTCGTCAGCGACAACGGCGCGAACGGCGATCTTCGTCGGCACCTGGACGAACTGGGGTTGAAACTGAGTGTTCGGTGGATCGACAGCTCCGGCGAGAGAGGGGTCTCGAACGCGAGGAATATCGGCATCGACGCTGCACGAGGTCAGTTTCTCGCTTTCACCGACCATGACGACGCGGTACACCCGAACTGGCTGAGTGCACTTGTTCGCGCGGCCGAGGACTTCGATGCAGTCGGCGGTGGGGTCGATGTATGCACACTCAACTCGGATGAAGTCGCGACGTGGCGGTCACTGCCACCACCCGAAAAACGATTCGAAACGCCGTACTTGCCCTACGCATGCGGCAACAACTTCGGCATGTGGTCCAGAGTTGTGGACAAGGTGGGGTACTTCGACGGGCAATTCCTCGGCGGAGGTGAGGATGTCGACTACTCCTGGCGCATCCAAGAGGCAGGGTTGACGCTGGGCCACGTCCCCGATGCAGTGGTCGCATACAGGCTGCGTACCACCTTGCGCGCGTCGTTCGTACAGGGAATGCGCTACGGGTGGACGTCCGTGGAATTGACTCGCAAGCACAGCGTCCACGGTTGCCCCAACCCGTCGGCTCTGCTGCAAGTGCCGGCCCATGTGGCGACGATCCTGTATCTCGCGACGGTCAGAAATCCATGGCTTCCGAGAGCACTGAACCCGCCACCACGCGGGCTGTGGGCTCATCTCATCGGGCAACAATATGGCGCACTGAGAATGCGGTTGCAACTCCTGGCCCGAGGACACAAGCGTTGACGAGTGAACGCTGGCTCGGCGAGCGCACAATGTGTTGGTGAAGATCACCGACGAGCAGCGCCGGGCACGTCTCGTCGCACGCCAGTTCGCGAGCGCGTCAACCGTAGAGGACGTCGTTTCGTCTGTACTGGCCCTGCACGCAACCGACCCGGCGTCGGTGTACCTGTCGGTTCTCGCGCGCGCTCGATCACTGACGATCGAGGACGTTCGGGCCGCAATGTATACCCGTCGTAGTCTCGTTCGCCTCATGGCGATGCGTCGGACCATGTTCGTCATCGCCCATGACGATGTTCCGACGGTTCATGCCGCGGCCAGCCTCGGCGTCGCTCGCACGATGCGAACCCGGCTGCTCAAACAGGTAGCCGCCGGGCCGACCGAGCCTGTTGTCGACGACGTCGACGCGTGGGTCGCCGCGGTGGAACGGGACACCGAGGCTGCGCTGCGGGCCGCCGGAACCGCTACCGGCGCGGAATTGTCCAACGCTGTTCCCTTGTTGAAGACCGCGTTTCTACCGACCACCGACAAGGTGTACGACGTCAAGCGCTATGTCACCTCCGAGGTGCTGACGATGATGGCCGCCGAGGGCCGCCTGGTCCGCGTCGAACCGCGCGGGGCATGGACCTCGCGGCGGCATGCATGGGCGCCGATCGAACACTGGTGGCCCGAAGGAATTCCCGTTCTGGACGAGGCCGAGGCGCGTCGCGACCTGGTTCGTCGGTGGCTCGAGGTGTTCGGACCGGCCACGTTCGACGACCTGCAATGGTGGACGGGGTGGAACAAGACGCAGACCCGCGCCGCTTTGGCCGGGTTGGATCTCGTCGAGGTCGAATTGAGCGTGGGCGAAGGGATGATGTTGGCAGGGACTGGTTTTGATGATGCCTTCGATAGTTCAGGACCTTCGGTGATGCTCTTGCCTGCATTGGATCCGACGGCGATGGGATGGAAGCACCGCGACTGGTATCTCGGTGATTACAAGAAGCCGTTGTTCGACACCTTCGGCAACATCGGGCCGAGCATTTGGGTGGACGGACGCATCGTCGGTGGCTGGGCCGTCAGCCCCTCCGGCGAGGTGGTGACGGAGTTGTTCGAAAACGTCAGGCCGGCTGAGGTTGCAGCCGAGGCCGGGCGGCTGACCGATGTGCTCGACGGCTCGGCGGTGGTCCCCAGCTTTCCCACACCGCTGGAGAAGCAGTTGCGGGGGAGATAGCTCGTTGCGGCGCAGCTGCGATGCCGAGGGTGTTGTATCAGTTGCGGCATGATTGCCTCATGACGCAGCAAGCGCTCGAATCGATACGAGACGAGTCTCGTGCGGTGATGCGTCGTCACACGGCTCCTGGAGATCGCGTCGCTCTTCTGGATTTTCCCAGCTACGACAACGCTGGTGACTCCCTGATATACGCGGGTGAAACCGAATACCTGGAGGAATCAGGGGTCCGCGTCGAGTACATCTCGGACCTGAACACTCACGACGATGCGCTGGCCAGGAGACGAGTAGGCACAGGCACCATTTTCCTGCAAGGCGGGGGCAACTTCGGTGACCGTTGGCCTGCACATCAGGAGTTTCGCGAAAGGGTGGTCGCCCGGTTCCCGGACAGCAAGATCGTCGGTCTCCCCCAGGGCATGGACTACGCCGATTCCGATGCCCTGAAGAGGACCGCAGCGATCTACGCGGCACATCCGGATCTCACGCTGTTGCTGCGCGAGAAGCGTTCGTACGACATCGCGCTCGCAAGCTTTCCTGACAACAATGTCGAGTATTGCCCTGACATGGCATTCGGAGCCGAGATCGCGAACAACCCTGGCGATTGCGCTGTCGATGTCGTGAAACTCCTTCGCGTAGATTCCGAGAGGCTCGATCGCGGAGCCGTCGACATCGACGCCTCGTCAGTCCAATTCGACTGGGGCCTGCGCGGCAAGGACTTGGCCATATGGCAGGTGATTACGCTCCCGACGAGAATTGCCTCCAACTTTCCCAAGACCACCCGGCTGCTCTACCCGGCGCTCGCCCGCTCCTACCCACGGGCCGCGGCGCTCAATCTCCGTGTAGCTCAACGGATTCTGAGCAAAGGTCGGGTCGTTCTGACGGACAGGCTGCACGCCGCTGTACTGGCCGCAATGATGGGCAAGCGGGTCGTCGCGATGGACAACGCGAACAAGAAGGTGTCAGGCATTTACAGCGCCTACCTTCACCGATTCGACAACGTTCGCTTCGCGGCGACAGCAGCCGAAGCCGCCGAGCTGGTAGCCGAGGCTGTAGCGGACAGCCGATAGCGCGAGGTGTCAGCTAGACGTTGAACCTGAACTCCACGACATCCCCGTCGACCATGACGTAGTCCTTGCCTTCGATACGGACTTTGCCCGCGGCCTTGGCTGCGGCCATGGATCCGGCGTCGACGAGGTCCTCGAAGCTGACAACTTCGGCCTTGATGAAGCCACGCTCGAAGTCGGTGTGGATGACGCCAGCTGCCTGCGGTGCCGTGTCGCCCTTGTGGATGGTCCAGGCGCGCGCTTCCTTCGGCCCGGCTGTGAGGTAGGTCTGCAGTCCGAGGGTGTGGAAACCGGCGCGGGCCAGGGCGTCGAGACCCGGTTCGGTCTGTCCGACGCTTTCGAGCAGCTCGGCTGCGGACTCGGCGTCGAGTTCGAGGAGCTCGGATTCGATCTTCGCGTCGAGGAACACTGCATCCGCCGGGGCGACGGAGCGGGCAAGTTCGCCCACCTTCACGTCGTCGGTGAGGACGGCCTCGTCGGCGTTGAAGACATACAGGAACGGCTTGGTGGTCAGGAGCTGGAATTCTTTGAGCAGTTCGAAGTCGAGCTTGGCCTGCGCCGAGAACAGCGTCTTGCCCTCGTTGAGCACTGCCTGCGCGGCGATGGCGGCGTCGAGCGCGGGTTTGCGGTCTTTCTTGATCCGCGCTTCCTTCTCCACGCGCGGGATTGCCTTTTCGAGCGTCTGCAGGTCCGCGATAGCGAGTTCGGTCTCGATGACCTCGATGTCGGCGGACGGGTCGACGCGGCCGTCGACGTGCACCACATCGTCGTCGGCGAATACACGAACGACCTGACAGATGGCGTCGGCTTCACGGATGTTGGCGAGAAACTTGTTGCCCAGCCCGGCACCTTCGGATGCACCCTTGACGATGCCGGCGATATCGACGAACGACACCAGCGCGGGCACCAGCTTCTCGGAACCGAAGATCTCGGCGAGCTTGCCGAGCCTCGGATCAGGAAGCGGAACCACACCGACGTTGGGCTCGATGGTCGCGAACGGGTAGTTCGCGGCCAGCACGTCGTTCTTGGTCAGCGCGTTGAAGAGGGTGGACTTGCCGACGTTGGGCAGTCCGACGATTCCGAGGGTGAGGCTCACGGTCTATGGAGTCTACTTTGACGTGGCCATCAGTTCGGACAGTGCCCGGCCTGCGCCAACCGCCGATGCACCGAGCGGACTGAGCTCCACATGATCCGCGCCCTCATCGAGGTGCTGGTGCACGCGCTCAGCGATGTCTTGGGCGGTGCCCCAGGCCACGACTGCATCGACTAGTCGGTCACTGAGGTGGTCGATCTCGTCATCGGTGAAGCCCATGCGGAGGAAATTCTGTCGATAGCCCGCAACCCCCGTCAAGAAAGACAGTGGTTCGCGCGCAGTTCGTCGAGCGCTGTCAGGATCGGTGTCGAGCACGACGAACTGGGAGATGACCAGCACAGCATCGCCGAGAATCGCCCTGGCCTGGGCCGTGTAGTCGGGCGTCACGAGCAGCGCGATCGCACCCGCGGCCCTCCGCCGCGCCATCTCCAGCTTCTTGGGCCCGAGGGCCGCGAGGAGAGTGCGGTCGGCGGGAACGTCGAGTTCGTCGAGGTAGGTCTCCAAGCGCGCGAGAGGCCTGGCGGTTTGCGGGCCACCGAGCCCGAGGACGAAGCGGCCGATTGTTCCGAGTCCGAGTGTGTCCATGCGTCAACGCTAAAACCTCGAGCATTGTCGAGGTCAAGTCCGCATGTGAGTGGAAATACGTGTCCTGCTATGTATTTCCGCGCACGTGCGCGAAGCGCCTACCAGGTGCTCGTATTGATCAGGATCGCGAAGAACACCACATAGAAGGCAATGAGCACCACGAAAAACGCGACCCACACCCACAGTGCGATTTGCCCGAGCTTCTTGGCCCGATCCGACGCGTACTGCGCACCCTGAAAATCGCCCATTGCCCAGCGCGGATAGACGTTCGAGGAGTGAGTGAAGGCCGAGAACGCGAGCGGCCAGAAGAACAGCACCGCCGCCACTGCCCATCCCACGTTGGACGGCGGAGGCGGTGGCGGCGCGTACTGCTGATACGGCTGATTCGGGTCTGTCATGGACGCAGCGTAGTACCTACTTACGCGGTTGTCTTCAGCGTCGATGTGGCCTCGGCCAAGGTGGTCAGAGCATCCCAATCCTCGTTTGCCACCGCGGCGGCCGGAGTGAGCCAAGAACCCCCGACGCATCCGACATTCGGCAGCGCCAGATACGTCGACGCATTGGCGGTGGAGATTCCGCCCGTCGGGCAGAAGCGTGCGGCAGGGATGGGTGAGTGAATGGACTTGAGGAAGTTCGCACCGCCGGAGGCCTCGGCCGGGAAGAACTTGAGTTCGGTGTACCCGGCCTCGAGGAGCGTGAGCACCTCCGAGACGGTCGCAGCGCCGGGCAGGTGCGGCAACCCGGTATCCCTCATGGCCTTGGTCAAAGCCGGGGTGCAGCCCGGTGACACCAGGAACTGAGCGCCCGCATCGGCAGCCTGCTTCGCCTGCCCCGGCGTCACGATTGTGCCTGCGCCGATCAGGATCTCGGGAACCTCCGCAGCGATGCGCTCGATGGCGTCGAGCGCCACGGGAGTCCGCAGGGTCAGTTCGATGACCGGCACTCCACCCTTGACCAGGGCGCGGGCGATCGGTACGGCGTGATCGAGGTTGTCGATGACGACGACGGGGATGACGGGAACGCGGTCGAGCAGAGATGCAGTCAAGTTCTTGCCTTTTTCTAGAGTCAGTGGGGGTCAGCGCATCACGAACATGGCGCCCTCGTCGGCTGGGCCGACCATGGCGCGCATGCCGGAGAACAGGTCGCGGCCGGTACCGGCCCATTCGTCGTCGGTGAGCACCCGGCCGGTGACCGGGCGAGCCTCGAACTCGCCGAGGGGAACGCCGATGTCGAGCGTGCCCGTATTGGAGTCGAGCGTGATCATGTCACCGTCGAGTATTTTCGCGATCGATCCGCCGTTTGCGGCCTCGGGCGTGAGGTGAATTGCGGCAGGCACCTTTCCGGACGCGCCGGACATGCGGCCGTCGGTGATCAGTGCGACGCGGTAGCCGCGGTCCTGCAGGATGCCGAGTGCCGGGGTGAGCTTGTGCAGCTCGGGCATTCCGTTCGCCTTGGGGCCTTGGTAGCGCAGCACCGCGACGAAGTCTCCTTCGAGCTGCCCGGCCTCGAACGCTGCCAGGAAGTCCGCCTGGTCGTCGAAGACCTTGGCCGGCCCGGTCACCGCGCGATGCTCGGACGCCAGAGCTGATGTCTTGATGACGGACTTGCCGATCGGACCGGTGAGCATCTTCAGTCCGCCGTCGCGACTGAAAGGCTCGTCGGCTCCGCGCAGCACGGTGTTGTCGCCACTGATGCGCGTGCCCTCGTGCCACATGACGCCGTCACCGTCGAGCTTGGGCTCTTGGGTGTAGCGCTGCAGTCCCCTACCGGCGACGGTGTCGACGTCCTCGTGGAGCAGACCGGCGTCGAGCAGCGACCCGATGACGAAGCCGAGCCCGCCGGCGGCGTGGAAGTGGTTCACATCGGCTTTGCCGTTGGGGTAGATGCGCGCCATGAGCGGCACCACTGCAGACAGCTCGGACAGATCCTGCCAGGTCAGCGTGATACCTGCGGCCTTGGCGATCGCGACGAGATGCATCGTGTGATTGGTCGACCCGCCGGTGGCCAGCAGCGCGACGCATCCGTTGACGATCGCCTTCTCGTCGACCAAGCGTCCGACGGGCGTGTACTGATCACCGAGAGCCGTCAGACCTGTCACGACGTGTCCGGCCTCGCGAGTGAGGGCGTCGCGCATCGCGGTTCCCGGATTGACGAACGAAGACCCGGGTAGATGCAGGCCCATGACCTCCATCAGCAGCTGGTTCGAGTTGGCGGTGCCGAAGAAGGTGCACGTGCCGCTGCCGTGGTACGACGCAGCCTCGGCGTCCAGCAGTGCTTCACGTCCCACCTTGCCCTCGGCGTAGAGCTGACGGGCTTTCGCCTTCTCCCCGTTCGGAAGCCCGGAGGTCATCGGACCGGCGGGGACGAACACCGCGGGTAGGTGACCGAAACTCAGCGCGCCGATGAGCATGCCGGGGACGATCTTGTCGCACACACCGAGCATGAGGGTGGCGTCGAACATGTCGTGCGAGAGGGCTATGGCCGTGGACATGGCGATGATGTCGCGGCTGAAGAGCGAGAGCTGCATGCCCTCACGCCCCTGGGTGATGCCGTCGCACATGGCGGGAACACCACCGGCGAACTGTGCAATGCCGCCCGCGTCGATGACCGCCGCCTTGAGGGTGGCTGGGTAGGACTCGAAGGGTTTGTGCGCGGACAGCATCTCGTTGTAGGCGGAGACGATCGCGATGTTCGGTTTGACCATGCCGCGCAGCGCCTGCTTGTCGGCCTTGCCCGATGCGGCGAAGCCGTGGGCGATGTTGGCGCAGGCGAGGCGGCCGCGGGCGGGACCGGCGTCTGCTGCAGTGTCGATTCGATCGAGGTAGGTGGCCCGTTCGGACTGGCTGCGGTCTGCGATGCGGTCGGTGACCTGACGCAGGACCGGGTGGATTGTGTCCATGAGGTGTTCCCCTTTTCGGTCTCAACGGCCAGCCTAGGGCCACTTAGGTGTGCGCACAACCCAACTTATGTATTTGAAAGTTATAAGTGGGTGAACTTGCGTTGTTGCCGCAACAGTTGCGAATTGATTGAATGGCAGATATGCGACCGCCCCTTCCGAGCGCCCCACCTGCGACAGCGGGTGAAATCTTCGCGCTCGTGCGGGACGGCGAGGCCGACACACGAGCCGAACTCGGCAAGATCACCGGGCTCTCCCGCTCCGCGATCGCCTCGCGAGTCGCCGCACTCACCGCGCTCGGCCTCATCCTCGAAACCGAGGACACTCAGTCCACCGGGGGACGCCCGCCGGCGCGCCTGTCCTTCGACGTCGACGCCGGCATCGTCCTCGCCGCCGCCATCGGACGCAGTCGATCGCAACTCGGCGTCTTCACCCTCGGCGGAGAATTTCTCGCCAACGACACCGTCGATCAGGAAATCGGCGTCGGACCGAGTGAGCTGATGCCACAGATCACCAAACGCCTCGAAGCGCTCATCGATGACACCGGACGCCTCGGCCACCGCATCCTCGGCGTCGGACTCTCCATTCCCGGCACCGCGGACACCGCCCGCGGCTGCAGCCTGGATTCGCCCATCATGCACGGCTGGGACGGCGTTCCCCTGGCGCCGTTCTTCGCCGACACCACCTCAGCACCCGTCTTTCTCGACAACGACGCGAACGTCATGGTGCTCGCCGAGCGCCGCGACAATCACACGCACTTCAACGATGCACTCCTGGTCAAGGCGTCCACCGGACTCGGCGCGGGCATAGTGGCAGGCGGGGTTCTCCAGCGCGGATCATTGGGCGCCGCAGGCGAATTCGGCCATACCAAAACCGCCGCAGCTGCGGGCGTCGCCTGCCGGTGCGGCGACAGCGGATGCCTCGAAGCCATCGCCGGCGGCTGGGCCCTCGTGCGGGCCCTGCAGAACCAGGGCCGCAGCGTCGGGCACATCCGGGGTGTTGTCGACCTCGCGATCAGCGGTGACCCCGAGGCCCGACGCCTCATCCGCGACAGCGGTAGGCACATCGGTGAAACACTCGCCGGGGCGGTCAATCTGCTCAACCCCGAGGTACTCATCGTCGGCGGGGACATGGCAAAGGCCTACGACATCTTCGTGGCGGGTCTGCGTGAAACCGTCTACGGCAACGCAACCGCGTTGGCCACCCGCGCGTTGACCATCCAAGCCACCACACATGGCGATCACTCGGGCGTGATCGGCAGCGCCGCGATGGTCCTGGACCAAGTATTGAGCGCGCGGGCCGTCGACCAGGCACTCGGCGCCTGACGACCGTGTCCGATTTCCGCTGGATACGGGCACGCGGGAATGACACAGTAGAGCTCATGGAGTTGGATTTCGAGCGGTGCTACCGGGCCGTGTCCGCGCGCGACACACGGTTCGACGGCCAATTCTTCACAGCCGTGCGCACGACGGGAATCTACTGCCGCCCTTCGTGTCCGGCAGTGACCCCCAAACCGCAGAACGTCTCGTTCGTACCGACCGCAGCGGCAGCCCAACAGAACGGCTACCGCGCTTGCCGACGATGCCAGCCCGATGCCACCCCCGGGTCGCCGCACTGGAATATCAACTCCGATCTCACCTCCCGCGCGATGCGACTGATCTCCGACGGAGCCGTCGAACGCGGCGGCGTCGAATCCCTCGCGCACACGCTCGGATACTCCAGCAGACAGCTCACCAGGGTGCTGACCGCGCAGATCGGCGCGGGACCACTCGCCCTCGCACGCGCACATCGCGCGCACACCGCGAGGACGCTGATTCAGACGACCACGATGTCCATGAGCGACATCGCCTTCGCGTCCGGGTTCTCCAGCGTTCGTCAGTTCAACGACACCGTGCGCGCTGTCTTCGCCGTCAACCCGACGACGTTGCGTGAGGAGGCCACGCGCAAGAAGACCGTTTCGAGCAGCGGCACAGTGACGGTCCGCCTCCCCTATCGACAGCCGCTGGACAAGGCCTGGCTCGAATGGTTCCTCCGCGGTCACGTGGTGCCAGGTCTCGAGACTTTCGACGACGAGTCGGGTCTGTATCGCCGTTCGCTGCGTCTGCCGCACGGGCATGCCGTCCTCGGGATGCGTATCGAGGACGGATACGTGGAGACCACGATGAGCCTGCAGGATATGCGGGATCTCGCCCCCGCCGTCGCCCGTGTCCGTCACCTCCTCGATCTCGACGCCGACCCGGTGGCCGTGGACTCTGCGCTGATGCAGGATTCGGCGTTGGCACCGAATGTCCGCGCCCGCCCAGGAATCCGCGCACCGGGAAGCATCGACGGCGACGAGATGCTCATGCGCACGATGATCGGTCAACAGATCTCGTTGCGCGCCGCCGCGACACACACCGCTCGCCTCGTCGACGCCCTCGGCACCCCGATCGACGATCCGCTCGGCGGCGGAATAACCAGACTGTTCCCCGGCGCCGACGCGATAGCCGAACGCGGACACGAGGTTCTCGCCGGGCCGAGTGCGAGAGTGAAGGCGATCATCGGCGTCGCCGATGCCCTCGCGAGCGGCAAAGTGGTTCTGCACGCAGCGATGACACCCGAGGAACTCGAAGAAAGCCTGCTTGCGCTGAAGGGAATCGGGCCGTGGACGGCACGCTACGTCGTCATGCGAACACTCGCCGACCCCGATGTATTGCTCGATACCGACCTCGTCGTGCGTCAGGGCGCAGACCGCCTCGGTATGCCGCTGACCGACTCGCACCGCTGGGCACCATGGCGTTCCTACGTCTCGATGCACCTGTGGAACATCGAACTCGAAAGTAGAGGAAAATGATCGCCACTCACGCCACCGTCTTCACTCCGATCGGACCGTTCACCACCATCGTCGACGCCGACGGAGTGGTTCTCGCGTCGGGATGGACTGCCACCGTCGACGATCTCACGCCCCTGATACACGCGACGTTGCGTCCGAGGTCCGTGCGTGAAGCGGCCGATCTGGGTGCGGTCACCGAAGCGGTGGTCGCCTACCACCGCGGCCGACTCGACGCCATCGACGACGTCCCCGTCGCCCAGCAGTCCGGGGAATTCCTCATGCATGCCTGGAAGATTCTGCGCGAGGTACCTGCCGGGTCCCCCATCACCTACTCGGAGCTCGCGGCACGCTCCGGTCGGCCGGCGGCGATCAGGGGCGCAGCGTCCGCCTGCGCGCGAAACGCCGCAGCGTTGTTCGTACCGTGCCATCGGGTGTTTCGGGTCGGCGGCGCACTGGGCGGCTTCCGGTGGGGCCTGCCTGCCAAGACGTGGCTGCTCACCCACGAATCCAGCGAACGCTGACAGGGCCGAGCATCTGCTCGGTTGGCAGGTATGTAGCTGGACGCCGGGCATAGAGTCATTCGGTGATCCGAATGCTTCACCCGCGCAGTGACCTGCAGAGGAATTTGTGACATGACCGAACAGTCGGCGTCGAACGGTAGAACTGGTCGCGATCGGGGTGACCTCATCGGTGCGGGCGGACTGTGGTTGGCGAAGTGGTCGCTCATCCTCGTCTCCGTCTCTGCCGGAGCGTGGGTTGTGGGTTGGCTTATCTCAGCCCTGTGGGTCGTCGTGCTGCCGGTGCTGCTGGCGATCATCGTTGCCACGGTGTTGTGGCCACCGACCAAATTGATGATGCGAGTCGGGTTTCCGCGTGCCGCGTCCGCTGCCACGGCGCTGGTCGTGTTCTCCCTCATCGTCGTCGGGGTGGTCACCCTGATCGTGCCGTCCGTCGTCGATTCGACGCCCGAACTCGTCGACAAGGCATCGGACGGGGTGTCTCAGGTACAGAACTGGCTCAAGGGTCCGCCGGTCAACCTCCAGGACGAGCAGATCGACACTGCCGTCTCCACGATTCTGGAGCGGTTGCAGGACAGCGGCGCCGCAATCGCCTCCGGCGTGTTCAGCGGGGTGTCCACTGCCGGTTCGATTCTGATCACTCTCACCCTGATGCTGGTGCTGACCTTCTTCTTGCTCAAGGACGGCGTCAAGTTCGTTCCGTGGCTGCATGGAATGACCGGCTCTCGCGTCGGCCGTCACTTCTCCGAGGTGCTGGGCCGTATGTGGGTGACGCTCGGCGGATTCATTCGCACCCAGGCGGTCGTCAGTTTCGTCGACGCGTTCTTCATCGGCCTCGGTCTCGTTCTCCTCGGTGTGCCGTTGGCGCTCGCGCTGGCAACTATCACGTTCATCGGCGGCTTCATCCCCATCGTGGGTGCGTTCGTCGCGGGTGCTCTGGCAGTGTTGGTCGCGCTGGTGGCGAACGGGCTGCCGACGGCGTTGATCGTGCTGGCGATCGTCGTCGTGGTGCAGCAGCTCGAAGGAGATGTGCTCCAACCAGTGATGCAGAGCCGCAGCATGAATCTGCATCCGGTCATCGTGTTGCTCGCGATCACCGGCGGCGCATCGGTGTTCGGGATCGTCGGCGCATTCCTCGCGGTGCCCGCAGCCGCAGTCGCCGCAGTGCTGATTCGCTACCTTTCGGAGCAGATCGACCTGCACTCGGCCGAGCCGGATCAGGCTGGACCGGATCAGGCTGGACCGGATCAGGCTGGACCGGATCAGGACGTGGCGAACAGCTGAAGAGTGGACCCGTCTCGATTGCGGATGACGTGCAGCCGGCTGGGGATTCTTTGACGCATCTCATCGACGTGGCTGACGATTCCGACGACTCGCCCGCCTGCCCGCAGTTCGTCGAGGACTCCCATCACGGCCTCGAGGGTATCGGCGTCGAGGGTGCCGAAACCCTCGTCGATGAACATGGTGTCCAGCACCACCCCACCGGATTCGGCCGCGACGACGTCTGCGAGCCCGAGGGCCAGTGAGAGCGAGGCCAGAAACGATTCGCCACCGGAGAGCGTCTTCGCCGAACGCACGACCCCGGTGTAGTCGTCGCGGATGTCGAGCCCGAGTCCACCTCGGCGACCACGGGCTTCGGCCTCGTCGGAGTGAACGAACTCGTAGCGGCCTGCGGACATACGGCGAAGCCGCGACGACGCCGACTCCGCGACGTCTTCGAGCCGCGATGCCAACACGTACGAGCGCAACGACATCTTGCGTGCGTTCTGACCGCGTCCCGCAACGACATCGGCGAGGGCAGCGAGTTCATCGTGCGTGGCCTGCATGGGAGCCGCGCGGTCCACGGCGGCCCACAGCTGCAAAGCCAGGTCTTCGAGCTGTTCGGTTTGCCACCGGCACTCGGCGTTTCGGGCCACCGCATCGTGCAGGCGCACCGCGGCAGCATCGACGGCCTCCCGGAGCGGACCGAGATCGACCGGTTCGAGATCTCCAACAGCGGCGATCGCAGACTCGGCCAGCACCTGCTCGGCGTGGGCTCGGAGATCGCCGGCATCGACGAGCTGCTTCTCGATCGAGGATGCTCGAGCCGCAGTGACGACATGAGAGGCTGCGGCCTCGGCGGAGGTGAAACCGGAATCGGCCACCCTCCTCGCAAGCGTCTCGTCGAGACCTTGCACCTCGACGGTGACGCGCGCGGCATCGGCCCGCCGGTCGAGCAACTCCGTCGACAGTGCGACCAGGCGTTCGAGGCGGTTGGCGCGTTCGTCGATGTCGCCTCGACCGTCGAGTGCAGCCAGAATGCGCTCGCGGATCTGCGCTGCGGACTTTCGAACGTGTTCGGCCTTCGCATCGAGTCCTGCGATAGTCGACTGTTCCTCTGCCAGGACCTTCGACAGCCGCTGGTCCTGCGATCTCAGCCGATCCAGTGCGGCTTCACGCTCGGTCGACTGCGCTGCGGCGGAGCGAGTTTCGGTGAGCGCTACTGTCACACGATCGAGTGCTTCGACGAGTTCACTGCTGTCTCGACCGTCCGAACGGTGGACGAGGACGTCGACGACGCGGGTCAGCTCGGCCGATTGCGCGGCCGTCCGATCGACCGCGGCGCCCGCCCTCTGCTCCCGCTCAGCGGCCGCGTCCTCATCGTTCTTGGTGACGGTGGACTCGGCCGCGCGGGCCGGATCGGGGTGCGTCTGCGATCCACACACGCTGCACGGGTCACCCGGGGTGAGCCTGGCGGCCAGTTCCGCAGCCATCCCGGACACTCGCCGCTCGCGCAGATCCAATGTATGTGTGCGGGCGTCGTTGTGAGCTGCCCGGGCGTCTTCGTGCGCTCGTGTGGCTGCGGCGAGCTTCGTACGGGCCTTCGCCAACTCCACGGCAGCCTCGACCGCGCTCGTGATCCGGGCGGACTCAGCGCTCAACGCGGGGAGCTCTGCCGCCGCTCGAACCGCAGACTGCACCGCGGTCTCGGCCTCGGCGATCTGGGCCGGCAACGCGGCCCGATCCGCCTCCAGCTTCTCGATACGCCCTGCCACCGCGGCACGCTCGACCTCGAGTGTGCGCACGGTCTCTTCCTCGGCATCCGCGCGTTGCGCCAGAGCCCGCAGTTCGTCGAGTGCACCGATCTCGGTGGTCCACCGGCGCACAGCCTCGGCAACGACGGCTCGGTCGGCGGCGACGTCTGCCGGATCACAGCCAGCGCTGGTGAGTCCGGCCACGACAGCATCCGCGCCGTCGAGTTCTGCGAACGCTCGGTGCGCGGCATCTCGGGCTGCATCGGCCTGAGTCTTCCTGCTCGTTGCCTCGGCGAGGTCGGCAGCCAACGCGGCGACCGGTCCTGCGGCAGCCGACCGCTCGAGCTCGAGACGCAGCGCCGCGTGCACCGGTGCGTCCCGATGAAACTGTGCGAGTTGCTGCTCCGCGATCGCCCTGCGTTTCTGCAACTGCGACGTGGTTTCCATCTTTGCGAGCTCTGCTACCGCGGCGTCGGATGCGGCACGCGCCGCATCGAGCTGTGTCGCCGACTGCACTGACGCCTGGCGCGCAGCCTCCAACACCTCACTCGCCCAATCCACCGGCGCGCGATCGAGCTGCTCCTCGACACCCGAGGCAGTCGATATCCGTCCCTGCAGCTTGTCGATGGCAATCCGACTCGATTCCAGTGCGGCGGCGCTCGTGCGCCGCGCATCGGCGAACCACTCCTCGATATCTCCGAATCTGGCGGTGTCGAACAGTCGCTCGAGGAGATCTCCGCGCTCGTCACTGCCCGCACGCAGAAAGCGCGCGAACTCGCCCTGCGGCAGCAGCACCACTTGAAAGAACTGATCGGCGCTCATCCCCAGGGCCGCACTGACAGCGTCACCGATCTCGTCCAGGCGCGTGAGGTTCTGGCTGCGGCCGTCGATCCAGGTCAACGTCGCCTTCGCGTTCTGCTTCGTGGTCCCCGTGCCACGTTTCTTCGGGCGGAAGTACTCGGGACTGCGGACGATACGAACGCGCCGGCCACCGAGCGTCGCCTCCAGCGAGACCGTTGGAACCGCACCGGGCTCGGCGTGATCGGACAACAGCCGTTTGCCCTCCCTGCGGGCACCGGGAACCGTGCCGTAGAGCGCGAAGGCCACCGCGTCGAGAATCGTGGTCTTGCCGGCTCCCGTCTGCCCATGCAGCAGGAACAGCCCGTCCGCGCCGAGCGCATCGAAATCCACGGACTCGCAACGACCGAATGGACCGAAGGCCGACATTTCCAGCTTGTGCAGCCTCATGCAGTTCGACCCAAAAGGTCGTCCGGAGAGCCTGTTTCGGGAGTACCGGCAATGTCGGCGGCGACATCGTCACGCTGGACTGCGGCCAGCGCGCGCTCGAGCAGCCGTGTCTCGCTCGGAGTGGGCGCGCTGCGCATATCGGTGACGAACGAGGCCATGATTTCGCTGTCGCTGCGACCTCGAACGCGGTCGCGGTAGCGCAGCCCCGATTCATTGGACGGGCTGTTCCACTCGAGATGAACGGCATGCGGAAAGCGGGTCCGCAACGACCGCATCGCATCGACCGGCCGCACCGCGTCGGTGAGCACCGCAGAAACGTAGTGAGTTTCGGCTTGGTCGAATCTTTCCTCATGGAGCAGTTCGTCCACGGTGCCCTCGATGCGACTCAGACCGCGAACCACGGGCAGGTCCACTCGCTCCACCGAGTGCAACCCGTCGGCGTCCAGTTCGACGACCCACACAGCTTTGCGATGGCTTCGCTCGCCGAAGGAATAGGGCAGCGGCGAGCCCGAGTAGCGGACGCGCTCGGTCAGCGTCTGCGGCGAATGCAGATGCCCCAGTGCGACGTAGTCGGCACCGTCGAACGCGGCGGCAGGCGCGGTCTCGACCCCGCCGACCGAGATGGACCGCTCCGAACCCGTGGCCTCACCGCCCACGACGAAGGCGTGCGCGAGCACTACGGACCTCACCCTGCCACCAGCCGCACGGCGTTCACCGAGATCGGTGGTGACGCGATCCATCGCCGCGGTGAGAACCTCCTCGTGTGTCCGCGCCGACGGAATCTCCAGCTCGATTCGGGTGGTCTCGGGCTCGAGGTAAGGAATCCCGTAGAACGCAACGGAACCGAACTCGTCATCGACGACGACGGGGCTGCCGACATCGGCCACTCGCGTCATCAGGTGCAAGCCCCCGGCCGAGGCGAACGCGGCACCGGCACCGAGCCGTGCAGGCGAATCGTGGTTGCCAGATGTGGCGACGATGACCGCACCTGCGCTGCGGATCGCCTCGAGGCCCCTGTTGCACACCAGCACGGCGTCCGCGCTGGGTACCGCGCGGTCGTAGATGTCCCCCGGCACGACCACGACGTCGATGCGCTGCGCCGCAACCAGATCCGCGATGGCCGTCAGCGCGGCAGCCTGATCGGCGAGCAGATCGACACCGTGGAAGGTGCGGCCGATGTGCCAGTCCGAAGTGTGCAGGATCCTCATGACTGACGACGCTAACGGAGCCCACCGACAATCTCGGCGAAGCGCCGCGGGGACGGTTCGTGTCGGTGCGCTCGGGCATCATCTGCGCCATGAACGTACTCACCGCCCTGGGCATGCTGTTCGCCCTCGCGCTCGGCGTCGCTATCGGTTGGTTGGCGCACGCCTCGCGGGCCGGCGACCGCGCCGTGCGCGCCGAAGCTCAACTGGCCGCGCTCCGCGACAACGAGGCACTGCTTCATCGCTCGCTGGCCTCGGTCAACGAGGATTCCGCACGCCGCCACTCCGGCGCCATCGGGCAACAGGTGTCGCACTTGGTCGAACCACTGCACGACGCGGTCGATGCATTGACCGAGCATGTGCGGCAAGTCGAACACAATCGCATCCGCGCCTACGCGGGTTTGACGGAACAGGTGTCCGGGATGCACCGAGCCTCCGTTGCGCTCTCCACTCAGACCTCGCAGTTGGTCACGGCTCTGCGCGCTCCTCAGATTCGCGGTCGCTGGGGTGAGATGCAGCTCGAACGGGTCGTCGAACTCGCGGGCATGGTCAAGCACTGCGATTTCGACACGCAGGTCACCCGCGACGGAGTTCGCCCCGACATGATCGTGCGGCTCGCCGGAGGCAGACAGATCGTCGTCGACGCCAAGGTGCCGTTCGCGGCGTATCTCGACGCCGCGCAGGAAGAGGATGCATCGGCTCGCACGGAGCTCATGTCGCGGCACTCGCGCCAGCTGCGCAAGCACGTGGACCAGTTGGCTGCCAAGGAGTACTGGCACTCCTTCGAACCCACGCCGGAGTTCGTGATTCTGTTCGTGCCTGGGGATCCCTTTCTCGACGCAGCCCTGACATCCGACTCGTCCTTGCTCGAGTACGCGTTCAGCAAGAACGTGATTCTGGCCACCCCCACCACGTTGGTCGCGTTGCTGCGGACCGTCGCGTACACATGGAAGCAGGAGTCCCTGGCCGAGGACGCCGCCCGCATTCAGCAACTCGGACGCGAGCTGTACACGCGACTCGGTGTCGTCTCCTCTCACCTCGACAAACTCGGTGCTCATATGGGTAAGGCCGTCGACTCCTTCAATGCCACGGTCTCCTCGGTCGACACTCGCGTCGGCGTCACGGCGAGGAAACTGCACGATCTCGAACTGTTCGACGCTGACGTCGTCGAGGTACGACGAGTTCATACACGCCCGCGATCAGCCGATTCGTCCGGTTTGCTGGGCAAGTTCGGTCATGTCGACGACGCAGTGAGCTGAACAGCCGCTAACCTCGGGGGGTGTCTACCTCCCAACGCGCCCGCTCCGGGGTACCGCTGGATCAACGATCAGCGCTCGCATCCGTGCCCGGTGTCCCTGCATGGGGAGCAGTGGCCATCGCCGTCGGCGCTACATTTCTGGGCTTCGTCATCGACGCCGCCCGCGGGACCGAACTGACGTCCGCCTTCGCATGCCTGTACTTGATCGGCGTCGTCGCCGCCGTCGTGCTCGTCCGCTATCGAGGCCTGTTCACCGCGGCGGTCCAGGCACCGTTGATCTTGTTCGTTGCGGTGCCGCTTTCGTACCAATACTTCACCGAAAGCCCCGGGTCGGGCCTGCGCGACATCCTTCTCAACGTCGCTATTCCGCTGGTCAACCGCTTCCCGCTGATGCTGCTCGGGACGGTACTGGCGCTTGCTCTCGCCGGAGCGCGAGTCTTCCTGACCAAGCAGGCCAGTCACGCACCCGCGGGCGCCGCCAAGCGGTCCATCCTCGACCGCGCGAAGGAAACGCGTGAGCGAGCCAAGCAGAGCCGCGATCGGATCCGAGAGAATCGCCCTCGCGCCGAGGAGGCCCGGCCTCGTCGGGCGACCGCAGCAGGAGCCAATCACCGCGACACGGCCGACGGACGCACCGCAAACCGCGATACGTCCGCACGGCGAAACCGGTCGGATGGCACTCCCCCGGCCGAGGGCCGCCGCGCTCGCCGTGAACGCGAACAATCCACGCCCGAGCGACATCGCGCCCGAGGCGGCACCGACCGATCCCGCACGAGTACCTATCGGCCAGACCGCGAATATCGGCCAGACAGTGCACCAAGAAGAGACCGTGAACCGAGGCCGGACATGTCGGCCCGTCCCGCAGCTCGTGCGGTACCCACCGCACGGTCGGAACCAGCGCCGCGCAGTCAGCCGCCGCGTGTTCAGCCGCCTAGAACTCCGCGGCCACCGCAGGTGGATCCGTACTCAGCGCCGCACGGGGGCGTACACATCCCGCCGCACCCGGTTCCACAGGTTCGCTACCGAGATCGCGGCGACGCCTGAACCCAGGCGTCGCTACGTGAGACTTCGTCAGGCTTTGGCGGGGCGTAGCTCGCGCGGTAGCGAGAAGACCAGCGTCTCGTTCGCCGTTGTCACCGGCTGAACGTCCGCGAACCCATGGTCCGCGAGCAGGTCGATGACGCCCTGCACCAAGATCTCCGGTACGGACGCTCCCGAGGTGATACCGACGGTGGTGACGCCGTCGAGCCAGGACGTATCGACGTCCTTGGCGTAGTCCACCAGATAGCTGGCCCTCGCTCCTGCCGTCAGGGCAACCTCGACCAATCGAACGGAGTTGGACGAGTTCTGTGATCCGACGACGATGACGAGATCGCATTCGGGAGCCATCGTCTTGACGGCCACCTGACGGTTCTGTGTCGCGTAGCAGATGTCGTCGCTCGGCGGATCCTGCAAAGTCGGGAAACGCTCGCGCAGGCGCGCCACGGTGGTCATGGTCTCGTCGACACTCAACGTGGTCTGCGACAGCCAGATCACCTTGTTCTCATCGCGCACCGTCACCTGGTCCACAGCATCAGGACCGTCCACGAGCTGGACATGCTCTGGGGCTTCGCCTGCAGTGCCCTCGACTTCCTCGTGTCCCTCGTGACCGATGAGCAGAATGTCGAAGTCGTCACGCGCGAATCTCTTGGCTTCCTGGTGCACCTTGGTGACCAACGGGCAGGTTGCGTCGATGGTGCGCAACTGCCGCTCAGCGGCCGAGGCGTGCACAGCGGGCGACACGCCGTGCGCGGAGAACACCAGAAGGGACCCCTCGGGGACCTCGTCGGTCTCCTCGACGAACACGGCACCGCGGTCGGCCAACGTCTCCACGACGTGCCTGTTGTGCACGATCTCCTTGCGGACGTAGACGGGCGCACCGTGCTTTTCGAGTGCCTTCTCGACCGTCTCGACGGCTCGATCGACTCCTGCGCAGTAGCCGCGAGGCTCGGCGAGGAGTACACGTTTGGCGCCCGAGTACGAAGCGGCAGCCTCGCCCGATGGACGTGTGATTCCGAGATTCAAGGGGACAGCCGAAGACATACCAATAGGATACTGGTCCTAGCCGCACCTCACCGATGAGCATGTCGGCTACCCAAACGTGCCGACTTCAGGCATGGTGGTGCGCATGACTCGTGTCCCGTTTGCTGCACGTGTCGCTGCCGGTGTGGCTGTGACCGTCGTCGAGGAAGCTCGCAAGCTCCCCAACACTGCCGTCACCTTTCCGATGACTGTGGTCAGCGAGGTTCTGGCGGGCACGATGCGGTTCCAGCAGCAGGTCACGGCGCTGGCCATCAAGGGCGACCAAATCATCGCCGTCCTGCCCATCATCGGCACTCCGGACGAGGCGCAGCCGTCGTGGGCGGTTTTCGATGACGATGAGGACGCCGGGCCGGGCCGCGACTTTCCGCCCGCTGATCTCCCCGACCTCACCAACGGCGACGTCGACGTGCCTGATCGCGAGGCACCCGCCGCGACCGGCAGGTTCGCGCTGTACTCGACACCACCCAACGGCATCGCCTCCGAAGCCGAGGCCGCAGCGCAGTCGGGACCGTCAGTCGCCGTCGATCGTCCCGAGATCGTCGAACTGGTCGATTACGACACCCTCGCGCTGGCACAGCTGCGGGCACGTCTGCGGAGCCTCTCGCTCGACGATCTCGAGACCCTCCGCGCATACGAGAGCGCTTCACTGGGTCGCGCGCCGTTCCTGACGATGCTCGAGAACCGAATCACCACTGCGAAAGCAAAGTGACCGCCAGTACCGCCGAAGAACCATGGCCGGTACGGACCGTCGCGATGAAAGTCGCGGGGTGGATCGACCGGCTGGGTAGCGTCTGGGTCGAGGGCCAGCTGACCCAGATCAATGCGCGACCGGGCACGAGGACGGCATTTCTCGTGCTTCGGGATCCGTCTGCCGACATGTCCCTGTCGGTGACCTGCTCACCTCAGTTGCTCGACCGCTCACCCGTCCCCCTCACCGAGGGGGTGCGGGTGATTCTTTACGGGAAGCTGTCGTTCTACACCGGCCGCGGGACCGTATCGCTGCGCGCGACCGACATCCGCGCAGTTGGCGTCGGGGAGCTGCTGGCCAGGATCGAACGGCTACGGGCACTGCTTGCGGCGGAAGGACTGTTCGATCCCCGGCTCAAGCGGCCACTGCCCTTCCTTCCACGCACGATCGGACTGATCACTGCGCGAGCTTCCGCTGCGGAGCGCGACGTGCTGACCGTCGCGCAACGACGCTGGCCCGCGGTGCGCTTCGCCGTCGAGCACACACCTGTCCAGGGCCCGACGGCAGTTCCGGCAATCCTCAGCGCTCTGGAGAGACTCGACGCAGACGAGGGCGTCGACGTCATCGTGCTGGCTCGCGGCGGCGGCAGCGTCGAGGATCTGTTGCCGTTTTCCGACGAGGCGCTGTGCCGCGCGATTTCCAAAGCCACCACGCCGATCGTCAGCGCGATCGGTCACGAACCGGACAGTCCGCTCAGCGATCACGTCGCAGATCTACGAGCGGCGACGCCGACCGACGCGGCCAAACTGGTCGTCCCCGACGCGGTCGCGGAGCAGAATCTCGTTGCCGATCTGCGGTCGCGGACCGCCGCCGCCCTGCGCAACTGGGTGGCACGGGAAGCACGCGGACTGGAGATGATCCGGCACCGCCCAGCGCTCGCCGACCCCGTCGCGGGCATCGATCAGCGAGGCGAAGAGATCGAAAGACTGGTCGACGCCGGTCGTCGGGACGTGCTTCGCGAACTCGCCAAGCAGGACACCCTCGCCCTGCACCTGCGTGCGCGACTGCAAACTCTCGGTCCCGCGGCGACACTCGCGCGCGGTTACGCCGTCGTGCAGCGTATGGTCGCCGGCGGCGATCCCGAAGTACTGCGTTCGGCGGAGGACGCGCCGCCGGGAACGCAGATCCGAGTAAGAGTGGCCGACGGTGCCGTCACGGCGGCCGTCATGGGCAAAGTCCGATAGGAGGATCAACAATGAGCGATACACCTGTGTCCGAGATGGGTTACGAGGCCGCGCGCGACGAACTGGTCGACGTGGTCAAGGTGCTCGAACAAGGCGGGTTGGATCTCGACGCCTCCCTCGCTCTCTGGGAGCGCGGCGAACTTCTGGCCACTCGGTGCGAGGAGCACCTGGCCGGAGCACGCAAGCGAGTCGAGAATGCCCTTGCGCACATCGCGAAGGAAGACAGCTAGGGCGTCAGGGGTTCGGCGCTCGTCGTCGCGGCAGCGAGCGTCGTGAATTCCTCGGCGGTCCCGCTGCCGGTGATGAGCAGACGCACGTCATCGAGGTCGGTGACCCACACCGGTTCGTCGCCCTGACGCTCGTAGACCACCCACTCGGTGCCGTCGACCGTCTCGGTCCCCGATGGGTAGCGTTCCTCGCCCTCCACCACGTACCGGACCAGTACGGTCTCGCTCGCATCGGACTGAGTCAACCTGTTGTAGCGGCCGGAGTCGGAGATGTATCCGACGTTGCTCACGTCCCCGCCCTGATCCCCCGAGATCGTCCGGCTGCTACCCGAGTTGGGCGTCCAGTCCGCGGGGACCTGCGGATTGCGAATGGGGAAATCGAGCTGGGTCGCGTCGAACTGCAGCGCCGCGTCGACATCGAAGTTCGGGATGGGTCCCTGTGTGGGGCCACCCGGGCTGAGCGTGCACTGGCTGGCGATGCCGGCTATCAACAGGCATGCGATCACAAGCGGAATCAGTGACCACACCATGTCGCGGTTGTTGTTGAGGATCCGGGGTTTGCTGTTCGCCACAGCACCAGTATCCCCACTCGACGACGGAGCTCTGTCGGCGCATGCCCTCCGTCCCACCCGTAGCTTCGCCAATGAGATAATCGCCACTGGGTAACACCCCACCTACCAGGAGGCTACAAACCGATGACGGCCAGCACCGAGTCCACTCGCGCCATGGCGCCAGATCGCAACCTCGCCCTCGAACTCGTACGCGTCACCGAGGCCGGTGCGCTCGCCTCGGGACGCTGGGTCGGTCGCGGCGACAAGGAAGGTGGCGACGGAGCAGCCGTCGACGCCATGCGTCAGCTGGTCAGCTCGGTTTCTATGCGCGGAGTCGTCGTCATCGGCGAAGGTGAGAAGGACGAAGCGCCGATGCTCTACAACGGGGAAGAGGTCGGCAACGGCAACGGCCCCGAGTGCGACTTCGCCGTCGACCCCGTCGACGGAACCACCTTGATGGCCAAGGGCATGCCGAACGCGATCTCGGTGTTGGCAGTCGCCGAGCGCGGCGCGATGTTCGACCCGTCCGCTGTCTTCTACATGAAGAAGATCGCCGTCGGACCCGACTTCGCCGACGCCATCGACATCACGGCACCGGTCGCGGAGAACATCGCCCGGGTCGCCAAGATCAAGAAGGGATCCACCTCCGACGTCACGGTGTGCATCCTCGACCGGCCCCGGCACGCCGAGCTCATCCAGCAGGTGCGCGATACCGGCGCCCGTATTCGCCTGATCTCCGACGGTGACGTCGCCGGTGCTATCGCCGCCGCCCGACCCACCTCGCCCATCGACATCCTGATGGGTACCGGCGGAACTCCCGAGGGCATCATCGCGGCTGCCGCCATGCGCTGCATGGGCGGCGCTCACCAGGGCATGCTGGCTCCGACCGACGACGACGAACGCCAGAAGGCGATCGACGCCGGACACGACCTGGATCGGGTCCTGTCCACCGAAGACCTGGTCTCGGGCGAGAACGTCTTCTTCACCGCGACCGGCGTCACCGACGGCGACCTGCTCCAGGGCGTCCGGTACTCCGGTGGCGGCGCGCACACTCAGTCGATCGTGATGCGCTCGAAGTCCGGCACCGTCCGCATGATCGACGCGTACCACCAGCTCAACAAGTTGAAGGAGTACTCGTCCGTCAATTTCGACGGCGACACCTCCGGCGCCATCCCGTCCTTCTAAGCCTCGAAACCCCAACCGACCCAACGACTGGCAAAGTAAGGCTCATGACGCAGACAGACGAACAGCAGTACCGCATCGAGCACGACACCATGGGAGAGGTACGCGTTCCGATCGACGCCCTCTGGCGTGCACAGACTCAGCGTGCGGTCGAGAACTTCCCGATCTCCGGTCGCCCACTCGAGCGCACTCAGATCCGCGCGATGGGTCTGCTCAAGGCGGCTTGCGCGCAGGTCAACAAGGACCTGGGCTTGCTCGACGGCACCCTCGCCGACGCCATCGTCGCTGCCGCCACCGAAATCGCCGACGGCAAGCACGACGATCAGTTCCCCATCGACGTCTTCCAGACCGGTTCGGGCACCAGCTCCAACATGAACGCCAACGAGGTCATCGCCTCCATCGCGAAGGCGAACGGCGTCGAGGTGCACCCCAACGACCACGTCAACATGTCCCAGTCGTCCAACGACACCTTCCCGACGGCCACCCACGTCGCGGCCACCGAAGCTGCGGTCACCTCGCTCGTGCCGGCACTGAAGCACCTACACGGGGCTCTGGCAGCCAAGGCGACCGAGTGGAAGACCGTCGTGAAGTCCGGTCGCACGCACCTCATGGACGCCGTGCCTGTCACGCTCGGCCAGGAGTTCGGCGGCTACGCACGTCAGATCGAAGCAGGCATCGAGCGTGTGGAAGCGACCCTGCCTCGGTTGGGCGAGCTGCCCATCGGCGGCACCGCCGTCGGCACCGGCCTCAACGCTCCCGACGGCTTCGGCCCCAAAGTCGTTGCGGAACTGGTCAAGTCGACCGGCATCGATGCACTGACCGCGGCGAAGGACTCGTTCGAGGCCCAGGCCGCGCGCGACGGACTCGTCGAGGCCTCGGGCGCGCTGCGCACCATCGCGGTGTCACTGACCAAGATTGCCAACGACATTCGCTGGATGGGATCGGGACCGCTCACCGGGCTCGGCGAGATCACCCTCCCCGACCTGCAGCCGGGTAGCTCCATCATGCCCGGCAAGGTCAATCCGGTTCTCCCCGAGGCTGTTACACAGGTGGCAGCTCAGGTTGTCGGCAACGACGCGGCAACGGCATTCGGCGGCGCGTCGGGTGCCTTCGAGTTGAACGTGTACATCCCGATGATGGCACGCAACGTTCTCGAATCGTTCAAACTGCTCGCCAACGTCTCGGTGCTGTTCGCCGACAAGTGCATCGTCGGGCTGGAAGCGAACACCGATCGCCTCAAGACACTCGCCGAGTCCTCGCCGTCCATCGTGACGCCGCTGAACTCCGCGATCGGCTACGAGGAAGCAGCTGCCGTCGCCAAGCAGGCGTTGAAGGAAAAGAAGACGATCCGTCAGACCGTAATCGACCGCGGACTCATCGGCGACAAGCTGAGCGAGGAAGAGCTCGACAAGCGCCTGGACGTGCTGGCCATGGCGAAGGTCAAGGACTAGTCAGCTAGCTGGCCCCCATCGCATGGATGGGCCATCGCAACGGTCAGACGGTTGCGATGGCCCATTCATGCCAAGCGGTGGGGCGCACTCAGGCCAAGTGAGCGATCTCGTCGCGAGCTTTCTTGCCCTCGTCGCCGAGGTCGTCACGGTCGAAGAAGTTCCACCGCGCCAGAACAGGCTTGAACACCTTCTCGCGCTGCTGGTCCTCGTCGTAGATCCCCGCAGCGGCGAGCGCCTCGGTGCTGTTGGCCTTGCTCGGCAGGTCGACGACGGGGATGGCGAAGCCTTGGATACGATCGGCGATCGCACGCGCCATCTGGTCCGGAACGACACCGAATGCCTCGTCGGCGATCTTGGCGAACACCTCGGCCTGACGCGTGTCGTCGACGACGATCTTCGACAGAATCTTTGCGAGCACCTCGTCGCCGCCGAGTGCGATGGTGTTGTTGTTGCGCACCGTCGCCGATGTCTCGATGAGCGCGAATTCCGCGAGGATGTCGAGAACGTGCAGGCTGGGGGCGTCGTAACCTCTGGTCATCTCCTCCATGCGCACCCGCTCGAGAGCGACGGGATCCACCGCGCGGGTGAGCACCATGTAGTCGCGCAGGACGATCGCCTGACGGTTCTCCTCCGACGTCCAGCGTCCGGTCCACCGCCACCATGCCCCGAGGTCGGTGAGCGCCCGGGCGAGCTCGCGATGGTAGGACGGCAGGTTGTCGGCGACGAGAATGCTCACCGTTGCCGACAGTATTTCCACGTCGCTGAGGTGCGACTGCTCCGAAGACCAGTCCTCTCCGCCGAGGAAGGCGAAGTTCCGTCCGTCATCCCACGGCGCGAAGTCGTGGGGATGCCAGTCCTCGGCTTCTTCGATGTGACGACGCAGTGTCTCTTCTACGGCAGGCTCCAGTTGGAGCAACAGGTCGCCGTCCGTCATGTTCGTAGGCATACCCGCAACCGTATCTTCTCGACGTGCCCGCCGAGTTCGGGCCCCTGACGTCTGTGATTTCTCCCAAAACTGCATCTCTGCAGGTCTAAGCTCTGTGCAGCTACTCACTTCGAGGAGAGGGCTCGCGATGATGCGGTCTGGCCGAAAACTGCTGTCTCTTGCTGCCGCGACGATCATGATTGTCGCGGCAGGATGTTCCTCGGATTCGACCGAATCCGAGGAACCGTCCACGTCTTCACCGCCGCCGACCGCGGACTCCGAACTCTCGCCCGGCCAAGTGTCGGGAGTCGACGTGCCCGACGGACGCATCGACGATGCCGTCGGGCAGCTCGACGGCATCGCCCAGGAACTGATGGAGTCATCCAACATTCCCGGCATGGCCGTCGCTGTCGTGCACGACGGCGAGGTGGTGTATTCGGAGGGCTTCGGCGTGCGAGAAGTCGGTACGGACGAGTCCGTCGACGGTGACACCGTCTTCCAGCTCGCTTCCTTGTCCAAGCCCGTCGGTTCGACCGTCGTCGCCTCGCAGGTCGAAGCCGGTGTCGTCGACTGGTCGACTCCGGTGAGTTCGGAGCTCCCGTGGTTTGCGCTGTCGGACCCGTGGGTGACCAGCAATGTCACCGTCGGCGACTTCTATGCCCACCGCAGCGGCCTGCCCAGCCACGCAGGCGACCTGCTCGAGGATCTCGGATACGACCGTCGGCAAGTGCTCGAACGCCTTCGCGAAATACCCCTCGATCCGTTCCGGTCGACTTACAACTACACCAACTTCGGTGTGACGGCAGCGGCCGAGGCCGTAGCGCAGGCGTCGGGCAAAGACTGGGAGACGCTCAGCCAGGACGCCCTCTACGGACCCCTCGGGATGACATCGACGAGTTCGCGGTTCTCCGACTACATCGACCGCGAGAATCGAGCCGTCCCGCACGTGCTCGCGGACGGCGAGTACGAGGCGAAATACCAGCGCGAGCCCGACGCGCAGACGCCGGCGGGCGGGGTCAGCTCCTCGGCGAACGACATGGCCGCATGGATGACGATGCTTACCGAGGAGGGAGTGTACGACGGCACCCAGATCGTCGACGCCGATGCACTGATCCCCGCCGTGACGGCGCAGATCGTGTCGAGCCCGTCGTCGACGCCCGATACGCGCGCCGGGTTCTACGGCTACGGGTTCAATGTCTCGACGAACGCCGCGGGGCGCACGACGGTGAGTCACTCTGGAGCGTTCGCCCTGGGCGCGGGCACGAACTTCCTGTGGATTCCCTCGCTGGACGTGGCGATCGTCGCGTTGACCAACGCCGCACCGATCGGTCTCGCCGAGACACTCACCGCCGAGTTCGCCGATCTCGTACAGTTCGGCGAGGTCCGCGAGGACTGGCGGACGTTGTACCAGGGTGCATTTGCATCGATGAGCGATCCCGAAGGCGAACTGGTCGATGCAACCGCACCGGAAAACCCCACCCCCGCGCGGCCGCTACCGTCGTACGCCGGGGTATATCAGAACGAATTCTGGGGTCCGGCTACCGTCGAGGAAGCCGGCGGCGCACTGATGCTCTCGCTCGGACCGGATGCGACGTCCTTCGAACTCACCCACTGGGACGGCGATACGTTCACCTTCGTGCCGACCGGCGAGAATGCCCCCGATGGATCGATATCGCAGGCTACCTTCAGCGGCGATACGGTTACCCTCGAGTTCTTCGACAAGAATGGGATGGGGCGATTCACCAAGTGACCGAGACACTGCAGGCGGCAGCAGCCGTGCAGGGCATGTTCGACGCGGCAAACCGGGGCGATTTCGACGACGTCATCGCGCGACTGGGTGAGGACGTGGTGTGGCACAACGTCGGTATGCCCAAAGTGCGCGGTATCTCCCGGGTCGGCAAGTTCATGCGGTTGTTCAACAAGCCGCAGTACGGCTTCGAGGCCGTGATGCACAACATTGCCGCGAATGGGGACGTCGTGCTCACCGAACGCACCGATGTGCTGATCTGGCGCAGGTTGCGAATCGAGTTCTGGGTGTGCGGGACCTTCGAGGTCCGCGACGGCAAGATCGTCGTGTGGCGCGACTACTTCGACAACGTCGACTTCTTCAAAGGTCTCGTGAAGGGCGCGTTCCGCGCCATGTGAGTGGAAATACACACTGGGACATGTATTTCCACTCACATGTGCCGCTAGGCGCCTGCGGGACCGAACTCTTCGAGCATCTCGGTCACCAACGCGGCGATCGGGGAACGCTCACTGCGGGTCAAGGTGATGTGCGCGAAAAGCGGGTGCCCCTTGAGCTTTTCGATCACGGCGGCGACGCCGTCGTGCCGTCCGACGCGCAGGTTGTCGCGCTGCGCGACGTCGTGGGTGAGCACGACGCGTGAGCCGCTGCCGAGGCGGGAGAGAACCGTCAGCAATACGTTGCGTTCGAGGGACTGCGCCTCGTCGACGATCACGAACGCATCGTGCAGGGAACGACCGCGAATATGCGTCAGCGGCAACACTTCCAGCATTCCGCGCGCGATGACCTCCTCCATCACCTCCGGGCTTGCCAGGCCATCGAGGGTGTCGAAGACCGCCTGCGCCCACGGCCCCATCTTTTCGCTTTCGCTACCGGGCAGGTAACCGAGCTCCTGACCGCCGACCGCGTAGAGGGGTCGGAACACAATGACTTTCCGGTGTGTCCGGCGCTCCAACACCGCATCGAGCCCGGCGGTCAGTGCGAGCGCAGACTTACCGGTACCCGCCTTGCCGCCGAGTGAGACGATTCCGATGCTCTCGTCGAGCAGCAAATCAAGCGCAACACGCTGTTCCGCGGACCGACCATGCAGACCGAACGCTTCACGCTCACCGCGTACCAGCTGGACTTGCTTGTCCGGAGTGACCCGACCGAGCGCAGACGATCGTCCACCGAGCAAACGAACGCCCGTGTGGCAGGGCAGTTCTCGAGCACCATCGAGGTCGACGACGCCGTCGGCGAAGAGTTGGTCGATGTCGCTGGCCTGAACCTCGAGCTCGGCCATGCCCGTCCAGCCGGACGGAACCACGTCGTGTGCGTGATACTCGTCGGCGGGGAGTCCGACTGCACCTGCCTTGACCCGAAGCGGAATATCCTTGCTGACCAATACGACGTCTTTGCCTTCGGCCGCCAGGTTCAGTGCACAGGCAAGGATCCGCGAGTCGTTGGAGTCGGTCCTGAATCCGACCGGCAGGACTGCAGGATCGGTGTGATTGAGCTCGACTTGCAGTGTGCCACCGTCTGTTCCGATAGGAACCGGCTGGTCGAGACGCCCGTGCGCGACACGGAGGTCGTCGAGCATGCGCAAGGATTCCCGCGCGAACCATCCGAGCTCATGATGATGGCGTTTACCCTCCAGTTCGCTGATGACCACCAGCGGAAGGACCACATTGTGCTCGGCGAAACGAATGACTGCCCAAGGGTCCGACAGCAGCACCGAGGTATCGAGCACGAATGTCCGGAAAGGGGCGGAAACGGAGCGTGAAGTGGTCACGTGGGGCTCCTATGTCCGGCGCGGCACCGCGCGGACGTACATATCGCTCGGCCGGTCGGTCCCGAAGTGTCAGTTGACACGAGGACCGGGTGCCGGCCCTCTCGCGCTCACTTGCTCAGTCACGTATCAGAACCTCCCGCACAGGCAGCTTCCCCGCTGTCTGTTGCTGCCGACGCTACCGCCAAAACCAAGGATCGGCTTCCCGACTGCGGGGCGTGTCGGTGAACAACGCGTTAACCGTGCCCGGGACGCAGGCCCCTCGACGCATGAATGGGCCACCGCAACCGTCTAACCGTTGCGATGGCCCATTCATGCGTCAAACGAGCTAGCCCAGCAGACCCCAGTCCTCGAGTCCGTCGTACAGCGGCTTGCTCTGGGCGAGCTTGACGACGCGTTCCTTGAGCGCATCGCTGGCTTCACCGGTGGCGAGGGCGGTGCCGATGATGTCGGCTACCTCGGTGAACTCGGCTTCGCCGAAGCCGCGAGTCGCCAGTGCCGCGGTCCCGATGCGCAGGCCGGAGGTGACCATCGGCGGCCGGGGGTCGAACGGAACAGCGTTGCGGTTTACGGTGATGCCGACCTCGTGCAGCAGATCCTCGGCCTGCTGGCCGTCGAGCGAACTGTTGCGCAGGTCGACGAGCGCGAGGTGCACGTCGGTGCCGCCGGTGAGGACGGAGATGCCCTTCTCGGCGACATCGGCGCCGTTCAGACGCTCGGCCAGCAACGACGCGCCGAGCAGGGTGCGCTCCTGACGTTCCTTGAATTCGGGCGTCGCGGCGATCTTGAAAGCGACGGCCTTGGCGGCGATGGCGTGCATCAGCGGTCCGCCCTGCTGGCCGGGGAACACCGCGGAGTTGAGCTTCTTGGCCCACTCCTTCTTCGCCAGGATCATGCCGGAGCGAGGGCCGCCAAGGGTCTTGTGGACAGTGGTGGACACGACGTCCGCGTACGGGACAGGCGAGGGGTGCACACCGGCGGCGACGAGCCCGGCGAAGTGCGCCATGTCGACCCAGAGGAGCGCGCCGACCTCGTCCGCGATGGAGCGGAAAGCCTCGAAGTCCTGGTGACGAGGGTATGCCGACCACCCTGCGATGAGTACCTGCGGCTTGGCTTGGACGGCCTGCTTGCGCACCTCGTCCATGTCGATGCGGTGGTCTTCCTTGCTGACGCCGTACGACTCGACCTCGTAGAGCTTGCCGGAGAAGTTGAGCTTCATGCCGTGTGTGAGGTGACCGCCGTGCGCGAGATCGAGGCCCATGATCTTGTCGCCGGGGTTGATCAGTGCCATCAGCACTGCGGCGTTGGCCTGCGCACCTGCATGCGGCTGGACGTTGGCGAACTCGGCGCCGAAGAGCTCCTTGGCGCGGTTGCGCGCGAGGTCCTCCACGACGTCGACGTGCTCGCAGCCGCCGTAGTAGCGACGACCCGGGTATCCCTCGGCGTACTTGTTGGTCAGCACGCTGCCCTGAGCCTGCAACACCGCGCGGGGCACGAAGTTCTCGGACGCGATCATCTCGAGGGTGTCGCGCTGACGGCCGAGCTCACCCGCCAGCGCCTCGGCGACCTCGGGGTCGAGTTCGGCGAGCGACAGGTTGTTGACGTCAGTCATAAAGGGGGTCTCCAAGAGAACGCAGCAAGGTGGACCTGGACAGTTTAGAAGACGCGCTCGTCCGTCACCTAAGCGCGCTCGGAATGAGGGGTTCGTCGAGCAGCCTGCCGAAGAGAGCGGACCGATCGGCCACCGTCACGCCCTGGTCCAGCCAGCCGCCGAGAAGCTTGTAACCCTCGACGTAAGTGCTGATGTACGCCCGCCACAGCGGGGAGGAGAGGAACTTCAGGCTCTGACGGGCCCGCTTCGGCGAGGCCAACGCCCACCTCTCGAGGTATGCGGCCACATCGTCGTGACTGCGGTGCTGATCGTGCAGCAGCAGCGCTGCGTCCTGACGCACGCCGAGAAGCTGACCCGAGGCCTCCGAGAGCCGTTCCGCCTTCTCTCCGTCGAAGCGCAACCCCAGATCGGCGTAGATCTCCTGCGCCCACAAGCCCCACCCGGGTCCGACGATCGACTTCAGCGCTAGATCGGCGAGCCCCTCGGCCATCAGGCATTGCGGGGTGTTGACGAGGAACAGTGTTTGTTCGCGCTGACCCGCGGCGACGAGACCGGCCTCTTTTCTGCAGTGTTCGGTGTGGTGGCCGGGGTACGCCTCGTGCGCGATCAGATGCGGCAGGCTTGCCATCTGCTGCTCCAGGTCGGAGTTGATCGCCACGGTGGAGGTGAAGTTGCCGAGGTAGTAGTTGAAACCCGACCACGGCTTGTCGCCGACGACCTCGTAGTTCACCTGTTCGGACTCCGGCAGCGTGTACTCCGCGCGCACTCGGTCGCGCAGTGCGCTAGAGAAGGCGTCGACGCAATCCTGGAGCCGATCGGCGGGGACAACGTCACTTGCGCGATGCGCCGCCAGCCGTTCGGCCAGGGTTCCCGGCCCCGACAGGACCTCGTCCATCCGGCGGTGCGCGTCCCGGTAGTCGTCCTGGTTGCCCGGTTCGATTTGCACATCGAAGTAGGCGAACACTTCGTCGACGAAGCCGATGTCCTCGCCGGCGAACTTGCGTCCGGAGCATTCCAGTGCCCGCAGGTGCACATCGATGAATTCGGCGCGTTGAGCCGGCAGGTCGGTATCGGCGATCGCCGCGCGCAGGTCGGCGGCTTTGCGTGCGAGGGCACGCGGCTCCGGTGCGGGCGCGTTCTCGGTGCGAGAACGCAACTCGGGGTCGCCGGTATAGGCGTCGACGAAGCCTTCCTCGAGCCGGTCGAAACTCAGACCGAGGAGGAGATATTCATCAACGAGAGAGTCGGCGTTCATGACACCCGACGATAATGGTTGCGCGAATGGAGCCTGCGGAATGACCCCGCCCGAGCGAGTCACGGTGCCAGCGAGCACAATCTGAAGTCATGCGACTCGCGCTCCTTCGGAGCTCACGCCTGCTGGGCCACCGCGTCATGCCTATCGCGTGGTGTCGTCAATGAGCGAGTCCAGCCCCTATGTCGAGTTCGACAGAGCGCAGTGGCGCATGCTCCGGCAGTCCACGCCGCTGGTTCTCACCGAGGAGGAACTGGTCGGGCTTCGTGGACTCGGTGAGCAGATCGATCTCGACGAGGTCGCCGAGGTCTACCTTCCGCTCGCCCGTCTAATCCACCTTCAGGTCGCGGCCCGACAGCGGTTGTTCGCGGCAACTGCGACGTTCCTCGGCGAGAAGCACCCCGATCGTCAGGTTCCGTTCGTGATCGGGGTCGCCGGAAGTGTGGCCGTCGGAAAATCCACGACCGCCCGCGTGCTGCAGGCACTGCTCGCCCGCTGGGAGCATCATCCGCGCGTCGACCTGGTCACCACGGACGGGTTTCTGTATTCGACGGCGGAACTCATGCGGCGAGGGATTCTGCATCGCAAGGGGTTCCCGGAGAGCTACGACCGACGCAAGCTGCTGCGCTTCGTCACCGAGGTCAAGTCCGGCGCGGAGGAGGTGGCCGCCCCGGTGTACTCGCACGTCTCGTACGACATCGTCAAGGGCCAGTTCCACATGGTGCGTCAGCCGGACATCCTCATCGTCGAGGGCCTCAATGTGTTGCAGACCGGTTCGCGACTGATGGTGTCGGATCTGTTCGATTTCTCGATCTACGTCGACGCGCGGATCGAGGATATCGAGGCGTGGTACGTCAAGCGTTTCCTGGCATTGCGGAAGACCTCGTTCGCCAACCCCGAGGCACACTTTCATCATTACGCGAATCTGTCCGACGAGCATGCCCGCATCGCTGCCGAGGATCTGTGGCACTCGATCAACCTGCCGAATCTGGTGGACAACATCCTCCCGACGCGGCCGCGCGCGACGATGGTGTTGCGCAAGGACAACGACCACGCCATCAACAGACTTCGGTTGCGGAAGCTGTAGGCGCCTGGCGGCGCATGTGAGTGAAAATACATAGCCCTCTATGTATTTCCACGCACATGCGCGAAGCGCCTAAGCGCCGAACCGCCGGTGCCGGGCGGCGTAATCGCGGAGGGCCCGGAGGAAGTCGACTCGCCGGAACTCGGGCCAGTACGCCTCGGTGAACCAGATCTCGGAGTATGCGCTCTGCCACAGCAGGAAGCCCGAGAGCCGTTGTTCGCCGGACGTGCGGATCACCAGATCGGGGTCCGGCTGCCCGGAGGTGTAGAGGTGGCCGTCGATGCCGCTGACGTCGATCGATCGCACCAACTCCTCACCGGTGAGCCCCTCGGCGATCTTGTCGCCCACCAGCGATTGCACGGCATCGGCGATCTCCTGCCGACCGCCGTATCCGACGGCGACGTTGACGTGCGTGCCGGTGCGCCCCGAGGTCAGTTCGGCTGCTTCCTTCAGGCGCCGCGCAGTCGCGGCCGGCAGCAGGTCGAGCGTTCCGACGATCTTGACGCCCCAGTTCTGGCCAGGGCCGCAGATTTCCTCTACGACGTCGGTGATGATCTCCAGCAGTGCGTCCAGTTCGTCGGGGTCGCGCTGGAGGTTCTCGGTCGACAACAGATAGATCGTCGCCATTTCGATACCCGCAGCGTCACACCAACTCAGCATCTCCGCGATCTTCAGCGCACCCATCCGGTGCCCGTGCGCGACGTCGGTGAAACCGTTCTGCCGCGCCCATCGCCGGTTTCCGTCGCACATCACAGCGACGTGACGCGGATGCGCCACACCGTCGAGTTGCGTCAGCAAACGACGCTCGTACACGTTGTACAGAACGCCGCGAACCTTGGTCGGGAGAATCTTCACCGAGACATCACCACGGAGGACAACCTTACGCCGCCGCTTCCGCTCTACTCACCGGTAGAGTGAGCGGCGAACCTACGGGAGCGTAGGTTCGCCGCGCGCAGAGGAGGTCATCCGCATGACGATGTTCGGTCTGAACGAGCTGCCCGTCAAACCTCGTATGCGCGGCTGGATTCACCTGTACGCCTTCGGCGTGGCAGTCGTCTCCGGGATCGTTCTGGTGACCCTCGCCTTCACTCTCGTGTCGGTCAGTGCGGGAATCGCGACGACTGTGTACGCGATCACCGTCTGTGGCGTCTTCGGAGTCAGTGCGACATACCACCGCGTGCAGTGGAGCAACCCATCGCACCGCATGTGGATGAAGCGGGCGGATCACTCGATGATCTTCGTGTTCATCGCGGGCAGCTATACCCCGTTCGCAGTGCTGGGCTTACCTGAGAACACCGGCCGGACATTGCTGATCGTGGTGTGGGCGGGCGCCCTCGGCGGCGTCGCACTGAAGATGCTGTGGCCGCAGGGCCCGCGCTGGGTCGGTGTTCCGCTCTACCTCATCCTCGGCTGGGCCATCGTCCCGGTCGCACCAGCACTCATCGACCAGGTCGGCTACGCGCCGTTCCTACTGCTACTCGCCGGCGGAATTCTGTACAGCATCGGCGCGATCCTGTACGCCACCCAGTGGCCCAACCCCTGGCCGACGACGTTCGGTTTTCACGAGTTCTTCCACGCATCCACCGTGCTCGCGGCGGTCTGCCACCTCGTTGCCGTGTGGTTGGTCCTGTTCTAGCTGCCAGATTTCAGCGCTGGAGTGCCTCGACGAGTTCGAGCTCGGTAGTAACCGGCCGGTCGCAGACGAAGCCTCGGCACACGTACGCGGCATCCCGGCCGTCGACGATGGGCCGATCCGCCAGCAGCGGTGCCGAATCGACGACGCCCGCGACCACGACGGTTCCGCCGGGAGCATGTCTGCGGGCAACCGTCAGGAGCGGGCTTTCCGCCCCGGACGTAGCTGTCGAGACGGCAATCTGCAGAGGGCCGCGCACGGATGCTTCGGCGACGGTCAACCAGTGTCCTCCCGAACGCGGTGAGCGCTCGAGCACGATGGCCGCGACCGCCAGCCCCGCTGCTGCCAGTTCGCTGTAACGGGCGGCGTCATCGGCCGGGACGAGCGTGGCTGCCGTCAGCAAAGCTTCGGTGATGGTCGAGGCACCCGACGGTGTCGCATTGTCCAACGGGTCCCGTGGCCGGGTGACCAGAGCTTCGGCGTCGTCGGCTGTATCGAACCAACTGCCCAGGTGGGCGGGGTCGGCGAAGTGCTCGATCGCCGCGTCGAGAAGTTGCTGGGCACGCTCGACCCACACCTGTTCACCGGTCACCTGAAACAACGTCGACGACGCGACGGCCATGCATGCGTAATCCTCGAGCACTCCCGTCGCGTCACCGACATGGCTTCCAAGGGAGGCACGCCGCAGTCGGCCGTGCTCGAAGTGGGTGGCGAAGATCTGCTCGGCGCATTCGACGGCAGCGTCGATCCAGTCGGGGCGTCCCAGTGCCGCGCCGGTCTCGGCGAGGGCGGTCACGGCAAGCCCATTCCAGGCCGTCACCACTTTGTCGTCGCGGCCGGGTTGCGGGCGACCATCACGCGCCGCCATCAGGTTCCGGCAGACGCGCTCGAACCGCTCGGCATCCTCCGGATCCTCCGGCAGCTGCAACACTGACGTCCCGCCTTCGAACGTGCCGGCACTGCTGACGGCGAAGAGACCGGCGGCCCACACACCGTCCTCGAACCCGAGAACTTCGACCAACTGCTCCGGGGTCCACACGTAGGTCGACCCCTCGACCCCCTCGGTGTCGGCGTCGAGGGCGGACGCGAAACAGCCTGCTTCGGTGCGGAGTTCGCGCAGCATGAAATCCGCGGTGGCGTCGGCGACCCGGATCGCCAGTGAGTCTGTGGCAAGTGGGTCGGCGGTGACACGCGCGAGATGACCGTAGAACCTCAGGAGCAGGGCATTGTCGTAGAGCATCTTCTCGAAGTGCGGAACGATCCATTCGGCGTCGACGGAGTACCGAGCGAAGCCGCCGCCGATCTGATCGTGAATTCCACCCCTGGCCATCGCGTCCGCGGTCCGACTCGCGGCGGACAGCGCCTCGGATGATCCGGTGCGCTCGTGGTGGCGAAGCAGACCTTCCAGCAACGCGCCAGGCGGGAACTTCGGGGCACCACCGAAACCACCGAATTCGAGGTCCTCGTCACCGAGCACAGACGCGACTGCCTCGGCGAGCAGGTCTGCGTCGATCGAACGCTCCGATGCCGGCAGCCGTCCGGAGTTCTCGCGCAGGGCGGTGGTGATCGCGGCGGAGGCGTCGAACACTTCGCTGCGACGGGTCGTCCACGTCTCGGTGATCGCGTCCAGCAGCTGAGGAAACGACGGCAGTGTGCCGAGCGGACGCGGCGGGTAGTAGGTGCCGCAGTAGAACGGTTCACCGTCCGGGGTGAGGAAACACGTCATCGGCCAGCCGCCCTGACCCGTCATTGCGACAGTGGCGTTCATGTACACCGCGTCGAGGTCGGGCCGCTCCTCGCGGTCGACCTTGATGCAGACGAACCCCGCGTTCATCGCAGCCGCGGTGGCCTCGTCCTCGAACGACTCGTGCGCCATGACGTGGCACCAGTGGCACGCCGAGTACCCGATGGAAAGCAGAATCGGAACGTCGCGGTCGCGCGCGGACTGCAACGCCTCGGCCGTCCACTGCTGCCAGTGCACCGGATTATCGGCGTGCTGACGCAGATACGGACTCGTCGAATCGCCGAGGGTGTTGCGGCCGGTCACCGTTCAGCTCTCGTCGCGCTCGGGCTTTCGAACCGCACCCCGGTCGGTACCTTCGTCGAGCTCCTGATCGGGCGTCGGATCCTCCTTTTCGAAGGTGTCCGGCAGCTTCTTGATCTGCTTGTTCATCGACCAGATCAGCAGCGCCGTGCCCAGGAGCAACGCCACGATGATGACCAGACCGATGGGAGAGGATTTACCGAACTCCGGGCCCGGGGCACCTTGGGCCAACAGTGAGACGATCACTCGGACTTCTCCGACTCGATGCCGGCGAACAGATCCGTCTCCGGGATCGACGTCTTCACCCGCGTGCGAGCGAGCTCGTATTCCTCGGTCGGCCACAGCTTCTGCTGTACCTCGACCGGGACCGCGAAGAACGCGCCGTTGGGGTCGATCTGCGTCGCATGCGCGCGCAACGCATCGTCGCGCTGCCCGAAGTACTCACCGACCGTGACCTGGGTGGTGATGCGTTCCATGATCTCGTCACGATCGCTGCTCCAGCGCGCGAGCCAGTCGACGAACGGGCTTTCCTCACCCCGATCGACGAACCAGTCGTTGAACAGCTGCATCCGTTTACGCAGGAAGCCGTGCGAGTAGTACAGCTTGAGCGGCGTCCACGGCTCACCCGCGTCCGGGAACTTCTCCGGATCCCCCGCCGCCTCGAACGCGGCAACCGACACCTCGTGGCAACGGATGTGATCGGGGTGCGGATAACCGCCCTTTTCGTCGTATGTGGTGATCACATGCGGCTTGAAGTCCCTGATCACCTTCACGAGCGCCTCGGTCGACTCCTCCAGCGGCACGAGGGCGAAACAGCCCTCGGGTAGCGGTGGCAGTGGATCGCCCTCGGGAAGACCGGAGTCCATGTAGCCGAGCCACGTGTGCCCGACGCCGAGGATGCGCGCCGCCTCCGCCATCTCCTCGCGACGCACCTCCTGGATGCGTTCGTGAACCCCCGGGATGTCCATCGCCGGATTGAGGATGTCTCCTCGTTCACCGCCGGTGAGGCTCACCACGAGCACATCGTTTCCCTCGGCCGCGTATCGAGCCGTCGTCGCAGCGCCCTTGCTCGACTCGTCGTCGGGATGGGCGTGCACCGCCATGAGCCGTAGTCCGCTCACGATCTTCCTCACCTCAGCTTCGCCTGATTCTTCCCCTCCCCCTATAGTTCCACTTGGCACCGACACAGCGCGCACCGGCTGCCGTAGACCACGAAGGTTCCGCTCACGACGAAAGTTCGTATGACTGCCACGCTCCCCGAGGGCCGCTATCCGGCGTCGGCGTCGCGCCGCCCTGTCAGCCGACGCATCCAGACGCTTCTGTTGGCGCTCGTGCTTGTCGTCGGACTGGGTATTGCATTCGTCGGATATCAACGCTTCGCGGTCGCCGATGTCGAGGCCACGGCCCTGACATTCGATCTGGTCGACGACAGCACATTGTCCATCACCTTCAGCGTCACGCGTCCGGATTCGGAGCGCGACGTGGTGTGCATCGTGCGGGCCCGCTCTCGTGACGGGTCGGAAACCGGCAGACGCGAGCTTCTCGTACCGGGCTCGTCGGCCCGAGAAATCTCGGTGACGTCCATCGTGCGGACCTCCCAACCACCCGCTGTGGGTGATGTCTACGGATGCAGCACGAACGTTCCCGAATATTTACGGGCCAGCTGACTGCTCGCTGCCCCGTGGTAAGATAAGCCGGTACACGGTTCCGAACTGGAGCCGTGTATTGCTGCATTGACGGCCGGAGTGACGGTTGACGGTGCCGAGAATGCACCCTCGCTGCGGCGGCTCAGGAAGCGGGCCGATCCCAGGTTCCGGAGCGAAATGGAACTTGCGAAATGACCGTGAGCGAGAGTCGGGCCCGCGATATGACCGGGTTCGGGTCTTCCCGCATATTCGTGCGTTCGTCAGCAACAGACCGGGAGCCCACCGCGGCTTCGACTACAAGGGAGTGATCGAGATGACCGAGACCCAGGTGACCTGGCTAACCCAGGAATCCCACGACAGGCTCAAGAGCGAACTCGACCAACTCATTTCCAATCGCCCGGTCATCGCCGCCGAAATCAACGAGCGACGCGAAGAGGGCGATCTGAAAGAGAACGGCGGCTACCACGCTGCACGCGAGGAGCAGGGCCAGCAGGAAGCGCGCATCCGACAGCTTCAGGAACTGCTCAACTCGGCGAAGGTCGGCGAAGCCCCGACTCAGTCCGGTGTGGCGCTGCCCGGATCCGTCGTGAAGGTGTACTACGACGGTGACGAGTCCGATACCGAGACCTTCCTCATCGCGACTCGCGAAGAAGGTGCGCGTGACGGCAAGCTTGAGGTCTACTCCCCCAGCTCGCCTCTCGGCGGTGCGCTCATCGACGCGAAGGTCGGCGACACCCGCGAGTACTCGCTGCCCAACGGCAAGACGATGAAGGTCACGCTGATCAGCGCTGAGCCGTACCACACGTAAACTTCGTGTTCGAAGAAAGAACCCCCGGCCGCTTGCGGCCGGGGGTTCTTTTCTTACGTCCTCAGGCAGTGAGGGTTTTCTCGTACTTGCGCACCGACAGCGGCACGAAGATGACGAGGAACAGTACGACCCAGATCAATGTGTAGAGGATGGGATTCTGCAGCGGCCACGCATCCGGCGCCGGTGCCAGCGGGTTCGTGTTGCCGAAGAGTTCACGCACCGCCTGCACCGTCGAGGAGATCGGATTCCACTCGGCGATCACCTTGAGCACGGTCGGGAAGTTGTCGATCGGCACGAACGTGTTGGCGATGAACGTCAGCGGGAAGATGACGATGAACGATGCATTGTTGAACAGCTCGGGCGAGCGAACCAGCAATCCCATGTACGCCATGACCCACGAGATCGAGTACGCGAACAGCAGCAGCAACACGTACCCGGCGAGCGCTTCGAAGAACGACGAGGTGATTCGCCATCCCACGATGAGTCCGGTGATCGACATGATGGTGATGGTGACGATGTTGTTGCCGACATCGGCTGCGGTTCTACCGATCACGACGGCCGAGCGTGCCATCGGCAGCGATCGGAATCGATCCATCACGCCCTTCTGCAGGTCTTCGGCGAGCGAGGACCCGGTGATAGTGGCCCCGAAGATCATGGTCTGGACGAAGATTCCGCCCATCAAGAAGCTCTTGTAGTCCACTCCGGGAATGTCGATGGCACTACCGAACACGTACGCGAACAGCAGCACGAACATGATCGGCGACAGCGTGGCGAAGAACAGCAGATCGGGAACGCGCTTGAGCTTGATCAGGTTTCGCTTGGTGATGATCAGGGAATCGCGAGCAACGCTCATTTCTCTTCCTCCGCTACTACGTCGACCTCGGCGGTATGACCGGTGAGGGTGAGAAACACATCGTCGAGATTGGGTCGCCGCAGTCCGACGTCGACAACCGAGATATTCGCCTGCTTGAAGCCGAGCAGCGCGGTGGTGAGGTCGTCGGCGCCGCCGCCGACGGGCATACTGATTCGGCGTGTCTGTGCGTCGTAGGTGGGTACGTCCAGCCCGATGGGCGTCAGGATCTCGACCGCCCGGTGATGGTCCGCGGGGTCCGTCAGCACGAACTCCACCCGCTCACCCCCCACCTGGGACTTGAGCTGGTCGGCCGTGCCCTCGGCGATGATCGACCCCTTGTCGAGGACGATGATCTTGTCCGCCAGGCGATCGGCCTCCTCCAGGTACTGCGTCGTCAGAAGTATGGTCGTTCCGTCCTTCACCAGGTCGCCGATGAAGTCCCACATACCCATTCGGCTTCGCGGATCCAGCCCGGTGGTGGGTTCGTCGAGAAAGACGACCTTCGGTCGACCGATGAGGCTGGCGGCGATATCGAGCCGGCGACGCATACCTCCCGAGTACTGCTTCGCCGTCCGGTCGCGCGCGTATTCGAGATCGAAGCGAGCCAGCAACTCGTCGGCGCGCTGGCGAGCTTCGGACTTCTTCAGGCCGAAGAGCCTGCCGACCATCTCCAGGTTCTCGTACCCCGTCAGATATTCGTCGACGGCCGCGAACTGTCCGGTCAGCCCGATCATCTTTCGGACATCGTTGGGCTTGTCCCCCACATCGACGCCGTGGATCTTCGCCGTCCCCGATGTGGCCTTGAGCAGCGTTGCGAGAATGCGCACCGCAGTAGTCTTTCCTGCGCCGTTGGGCCCGAGTACGCCGAGCACCGTGCCCTCCGGCACCTGAAAACTGACGCCGTTCAGAGCGATGTTCTTGCCGTACTCGAGTACCAGATTCTCGACTTCGATGGCGTTCGCCATACTGTGCTCCCCATTTCCGTTCGGTGCTGTGCATAGAAGCAGACTCGAAACCCGTCGAAGATTAACCGGTCGGACGCCGGCCCTGCCATCCGCGCCGAAACGGCGACGCGCCCGTCAGGGCGCGATGGAGACGACATATCCGCTGGCAGCGAGGGCTTCGAGCACGTCCTGGCGGTGCACCGGCCCGCGGGTTTCGACGGTCAACATCACATCGACTTCCTCGAGTCCCAACTGTCCCCCGGTGCGGGAATGGACGACGTCGACGACGCTGGCGCCGTGTTGCTTCACCACTCCCAGCAGGTCGAGCAGACCACCCGGTCGATCCGAAATCGTCGCACGCACTGCCAGATAGCGGCCCGCCGCGCGGAGGCCATGGGTGATGACGTGCGTCAGGAGCAACGGGTCGATGTTTCCGCCGGACAGAACCGCGCAGACCGGGCCTTCGAGTCGAAGGTCGTCGCGGGTCATCAGTGCCGCCACGGCGGCAGCACCGGCCGGTTCGACGATCAGTTTCGCGCGTTCGATGCACAGCAGCAACGCGCGCGACAACGCATCCTCGCTGACCGTCACCACATCGTCGACCCAGTCCGTCACATGCGCGAACGGCACGGTCCCCGGAAGGCCTACCGCGATACCGTCGGCCATCGTCGACATCGCCTCGGCGGCGATCGGGTGACCTGCGATGAGAGAGGCAGGCCAGGCGGCTGCCCCCTCGGCCTGGACGCCGATGATCCGCACTCCGGGCTTACGCAGGTGCGCGGCCGCGGCGACGCCCGCGAGCAGTCCTCCGCCCCCGGTCGGAACCACGATCGTGCCGACCTCCGGCATCTGCTCGAGCACCTCGGCGCCCAGAGTTGCTTGCCCGGCGACGATGTCGATGTGATCGAACGGGTGAATGAGGGTGGCGCCGGTGCGGTCGGCGAAATCGCGTGCGCTCGTCAATGCCTCGTCGACGGTTGTCCCGACGAGTGTCACATCCGCGCCGTAGGCCTTGGTGGCCACCAACTTCGGCAACGACACACCCGTCGGCATGAACACCGTCGCCGATATACCCAGCTGTGTGGCGGCCCAGGCGACGCCCTGTGCGTGGTTTCCCGCACTTGCGGCGACCACACCTCCCGCACGTTCCGCCGCGGACAGTCGGGCGATCCGGAAGTATGCACCGCGTGGTTTGAACGAACCTGTGCGCTGCAGGTTCTCGCACTTGAGTCGGACCTCGTGTCCGGTGAGATCGGACAGAATGCGTGAGGCGACGACCGGGGTCCGGCGCATCACCGGCCTCAGCAGCGTCTCGGCATCGGTGATGTCCGCGGCGCTCAGGCGGGCATCATTCACGCGGCAAACCGATCTTGGCGCGCATCTTCATGACCGCACCAGCCTTGCCCCCACCGACGACAGCCGTAAGAATTCCGTCACGAACGTAGTATGCCAGGAACTTTCGACCGTCGTCCTCGACGATTTCGACACAATCTTCGCTCGACGGCGTGCCCAGCGCCTGGATCTTGACGTCATACTGATCACTCCAGAAGTACGGCACCCGAGGACGTGACGGACCGGGCTCGGAACCGAGCATCGCAGGAACCATGATCCGCACCTGATCCGCTACATTGCTCCAGTGCTCGACGCGGGTGCTGTGGGCGCCGTCATTCCACGCCGCAACGTCGCCGACCGCCCAGATGTGTTCATCGCTCGTGCGTCCCACGGAGTCGGCCAGGACGCCGTCGCCGAGCTCGACACCCGAGCCCTCGAGCCAGTCGGTGACAGGTGTCGACCCGACTCCGACCACGACGACATCGGCCTCGAGCTCCGCACCATCGGTGGTGACCACGTGGGTGACTCGGTCCGTGCCGCGCAACGACTCGACGCCGACCCCGGTGCGCAGCTCGACCCCTTCCTCGGTGTGCAGCCTGGCGATCAGCGCACCCACCTCGGGCCCGAGTACCGACGCCAGCGGAGTTGCCTGCGGTTCGACCAGGACGACGTCGACACCGAGATGCCGCAAGCCGGCCGCGAGCTCGCAGCCGATGAAGCCGGCACCGATCACCACCGCCTTGGACGCAGAGGCGGCATCGCGTCGCAGCGCGTCGGCGTCGTCGCGGGACCGAAGTACGTGCACGCCCGCAAGATCGGGTAGCGACGCCAACTTCCTCGGCCGCAGTCCGGTCGCGACGACGAGGTGGTCGTAGTCGAGCGCGGTGCCGTCGGCGAGTTTCAGCCGCCGCGCAGCGGGATCGACCGAGGCGACAGGCGATCCGAGCCGCAGATCGATCTTGTGCTCGGTGAAATAGTCCTCGGTTTCGAAGGTCGTGTCGTCTCGTTCACCGCGGATGACTTCCTTCGACAGTGGCGGCCTGTCGTACGGGAGGTGATTCTCGTCGCCGACGAGCACCACCTCCCCGTCGTACCCGAGCTTGCGCACCTCCTGCGCCGTCCGTAGTCCTGCCAGTCCCGCTCCCGCGATCACGATCGTCATGTGAAGATCTCTACCAGAAAAGAACACGTTGCAGTCGACTTGTCTGGCACGTTCTCGCGTCTACGATCGACAGCATGACCACGGACCACCGGATGCGCGAAGCCCACTCCTTCGGGGATGCTCGCCGACGGACCCGGTGAGCGCCCCTGCCGCATTCCCGGACGACGCGATTCCCCCGGCCGAGGAACGCGGAACCCTCGTCGTCAAGGAACAGGCCGTTGCACGCGTGGCCACTACCGCTGCACTGACGGTTCCGGGGGTCATCCGCCAGGTCGGTGGCCTGCCCCGCCTCACCGGGAAAGAACTCCCGCGCGCGGATGTATCGGTCGGCGACCATTCCGTCTCGGTCAACCTGTACGTCGCGGTCGCGTGGCCGTGTCTCATCCCCGCGGTCGCGGAGTCGATCCACGACGCCGTCGGGCGGGCCTTGACCGACACGATCGGGCTGCCGCTACACCGTCTCAACGTCGTTATCGCGCATGTCGTCAGCGCCCCTGTTGTTGTCGCCCCTGAGAAGCCAGGCACCGCCGAACAGGCCGTCACGTTTTCGGCGGTCCATCCGGTCGTCGAGCCGCGCCCGCCGACAGCAAGCCCGGCAGCGGTTCCGCTGGCGATCGTTCTCGCGCTGGCTCTGCTCGCTCTCACAGTGGTGGCAGGACGGGAATTCCTCATCGTGCACGAAGGGGTCACCGGGTTGCCATGGATCGGAACTGCGCTCGAGCGAATCGCCGAAGTGCAGTGGTCGTGGTGGCTTTTCGTTGCGTGCGCAGCTGCGGCGGCAGCCGGGCTCGCGCTGGTCGTGCTCGGACTGAAGCCGAGGACGAAAACTCACAGCGGCGCGACAGCTACAGCCTCCTCGGTCCCGATCGTGTGGTTGCGGCCGACGGACGTGGCGCGAGTATGCAGCGATCATGCCGGAGTGATCGCCGGCGTCGAATCCGTGCGGACCACCGTTACGCGCAAGAGGGTCGAGATCGACGTGCGCCGGCTGGTCGACGGGAACGTCGGCGACGAAGCCCTCGCGGAGGATGTGAGAACCGCGGTCGCGCCCACCCTCGCCGTACTCGCCCACACAAGAGACGTAGTGGTCCGCGTCAGATGGTCTCGATCGTGAAGCGCGCAACCTCACTGATCGACCGCATCCTTGTCACAGTCCTCGGTCTTGCGCTGCTCGCAACCGGAGCCTTCGGCCTCTTGTGGTACTTCGACGTTCCGTTCGCCGTGGATGCATGGTCGCGCTTCGACCGGGAGGAATTCGCCGCGCTACCGACGCAATCCTGGTGGAATGCAGCGCTGGCGGCCACGATCGTGGTCAGCGCACTCGTCGCGATCGGGCTCCTCATCGGTAACCTGTCGCCGCGGCGCACCGGGACCCTTGTCATCGCCGATGACGAATCGCTCGGTATCCGAGTCGAACTCGACCCGCTGGCGCGCGCGGTGGCCGCCGAGATCGCGCAGTTCCCCGGCGTCGACTCCGCTCGCGGTCGGGCCATCGACGATCGAGGAACCGCGACCCTCGCCATCGCCGTCCACGCTTCCCGCCACCTGGACGTCCAGGCCTTCACGAACTTCGCGCATGCTCGGGCCGCCTTCGTCGCCGACGCGGTCGAGGGGCGAGCCGTCGCACTGCGTGTCCAACTGCACGTCTGACCCGCAGCAGGTCAGAGTCGCGGATCCACCGGTTCGGACTCCATCGCCAGCACCGCGAACACCGCCTGGTGCACACGCCAGAGCGGCTCCTTGTCGACCCATCGCTGCAACGCTTCGATACCGAGTGCGTACTCGCGCAATGCCATCGACTGCTTGTGTGCAAGTGTCCGCTCACGCAGCGAAGCGAGCTGCCCCGGTTCGGTGTAATCCGGGCCGTAGATCAGTCGGAGATAGTCGCGCCCCCGGACCTTGATGCCCGGCTGCACTTTCCCGGTAGGTCCGTTTGCCGCCGGTTTGACGACCATGCCCTCGCCGCCGGCCGCGGTGAGTTCCTCCCACCACCGTGCGCCCGCGAGCACCGACGCCTCCGAGTCGAGGTCGACGGTGATCCGCTCGGTTCCGGTGAACAGGGTGGGATCGGCATCGGCAAGCCTGTCTGCGAGGCCGAGGTGCCATTCGTGTGGCCGGTCGACGAGCAGTTCGTTCGCCGTGGCCAACACCTGGAAGGGTGCCAACGAAACGCCTTCCAATCCGGCAGTGGGCCAGACGTAACCGCGGTACGCCGCAGCGAACCTCTCGATGTTCACCGACCGCCGGGCCTGCCGGTCGACTCGATCTCCCACCGGCAGACCGCGCGCCGCTGCTCTCGCGAGCAAAGCGCCCTCGGCCGCCAGATCTGCCCGAGCGGCGGCACCGACCGCAGCGTACTGACTGCGAACCAGCCCTTCTGCTTTGACGGACCACGGCATCAGCTCACAGTCGACGATCACCGATGATGAGTCGAGCTCGTTCCACAGACCGGCACGCTCGAAGGCCTTCTCGGCTGCGGTGACGAGTTCCCGGGTGAGATCCTCGTCGAACACACGCCGCCCCGTCCGCGTGTAAGCGATCCCGCCGGACCCGCGGTGAAGTACGAGCACGACCCGCGATCCCATGTGCTTTTCCTCGCAGATCACCGTTCCCACACCGAGTTTTCGATAGGCGTCGAACGCCTCGGTCGGGTACTCGAGGTACCCGTCGCGGGTGGAGGACGAACATGGCGCCATCGTCGGCGGAAGGTACGCGAGCCAGTGCGGAGCGACGGCATAGCGACTCATCACTTCGAGTGCGCCGGCCGCGTTCTCTGCCCGAATGCTCACACGTCCACGCAGTGCCGTCTCGACTCCGGTCGGTCCGATGACATCGGTCAGATCGAGTGAATCGGTCTCGCGCACGAATTCGCCGAGCGGCTTTGCCGGCGCGTACCACTGCCGCTCCGCCGGTACGGATACGATCTCCCGCTCCGGGTACCGCAGGGCCGTCAGCTTCCCGCCGAACACGCACCCGGTGTCGAGGCACATGGTGTTGTTCACCCACTCCGGCTCGGGGATCGGCGTGTGCCCGTAGAGCACCATCGCCGGCCCCCGGTAGTCCTGCGCCCACGGATAGCGAACGGGAAGTCCGAACTCGTCGGTCTCGCCTGTCGTGTCACCGTAGAGCGCAAAACTGCGAACCCGCCCGGACGCCCGATTGTGGTACTTCTCGACGAGCCCGGCGTGCGCGACGACGAGACGGCCGTCGTCGAGTACCAGGTGGGCGACGAGACCGTCGCAGAACTCCAGCACCTCGCGTCGAAACTCTTCGCTCTCGTGCTCGAGTTGGGCAAGCGTTTCGGCGAGGCCATGCGAGGCGTTGACCTTGCGGCCCCGAAGCGCCTGAACCAGCTTGTGCTCGTGATTGCCCGGCACCGCGAGAGCCTCGCCCGCGGCCACCATGCCCATGACGAGCCGCAGCACCGCGGCGGAGTCCGGTCCCCTGTCCACGAGGTCACCGAGGAACAGTGCGGTGCGCCCCTCGGGCGGGACGGCACCGACGGCGCGGCCCTGCTCGTCTCGTCGAATGGCATAGCCGAGTGTGGTGAGCAGGGTCTGCAGTTCGCCGAGGCAGCCGTGAATGTCACCGATGACATCGAAGGGACCCCGCGCGTCGCGGCGGTCGCTGCGCAACGGCGTGCGCACGAACTGCGCTGCCTCGATCGCCTCGACACCATCGAGCACATGCACCGTTCGGAAGCCTTCTTTGGTCAACCCGCGCATCGACCTCGTCAGTTGCTGGTGCTGACGTCGCAATATATCGCGGCCGAACGTCCTGTCCACGCGGGTTGCGTTGCGCTCGGCACAGATCGGCTCCGGCACATCGAGAACGATCGCCACTGGGAGGACGTCGTGCTCGCGCGCGAGTCGAACCAACGACTTTCGCGAGGCAGGTTGCACATTGGTGGCGTCGACCACGGTCAGCAACCCCGCTGCCAACCGCTTGGCGACGATGAACTCCACCAGTTCGAAGGCGTCCTTCGTCGCGCTCTGCAAGTTGGGATCGTTGCTGACCACACCCCGACAGACATCGCTCGATACGGTCTCGAACGGATCGAACTGTGTTGCGGCGAAGGAGGACTTGCCCGATCCACTGATCCCGACCAGCACGACCAGCGACAGGTCGGGAATGTCGTACGGCGTCATGCTTTCTCCTCTCGGGTGAAGACTGCCATCTGAGTGGGGGAACCGAGCGCCTCGTCCACCGGCCCGATGCTCTCGTACCGCACTGCGTATCCGTCGCGCTCGGCAACGTTCGTCGCCCAGTCACGGAACTGCGCACGGGTGAACTCGAATCGGTGATCCGGGTGCCGAAACTGGCCATCCGCAACACCGTCGTACAGTGCGTTGTATTCCGAGTTGGGCGTGGTCAGCACCACGTGCATCGGTCGCGCTTCCCGGAACACCGACCGCTCAAGTGCCGGAAGCCGGTCCATTTCGACATGCTCGATCACTTCCATGAGCACCACCGCGTCGAAACCCTTCAAGCGAGCATCCCGGTACGTCGCGGAGGATTGAAAGAGCTGAACACGTGTGCGCTGACGGTCGGGAAGATCGTCGAGTCCCAGCCGTCGCTCCGCCGAAGCCAGGGCTCGCGCCGAGACGTCGACACCGACAATCGCCTCGAACTTGTTTTCGGAGAACATCTCTCGCAGCAGTCGCCCTTCTCCGCAGCCGAGGTCGACGACGGACTTCGCTCCCAAGCTCTTCAACTCGGCGATGACCGCAGTGGCCCTGCGCTCTGCCAGGTTCGGGTCCCGCCGGCTCGGATGCTGTGACTGCGAATCAGGGTCGAGGCGATCGACGACCGATGCGACCAGGTCGCGTCGATACTTGAGGTAGCGCTCGGTGATGAGCTCCATCCTCGGGTGTCCGGCCAGCCACTCGCCCGCCGCGCGCACCAGTTTGTCGGCCTCGTCTGCGCCGACCCAGTAGTGCTTGACGTCATCGAGAACCGGCAGCAGCACGTACAGGTGCTTCAGTGCCGAGGAAACGGTGAAGGAACCGGTGAGAGTGAGATCGACGTACACGGAATCGCCCCAGCTGGGGATCTTCTCGTCGAACGGCAACGGACGTGCTTCGACGTTCCACCCCAGCGGTCCGAACAGTTCCTCGGCCAGTTCACTGCCACCACGGCACGGCATCGCCGGCACGGTGATCGTGAGATCGAGTGCACGGTCTGCAAGTTCGGGGCGCGCTTTGCAGGTTCCGGCGATGGCCTGCTTGAACAGTCGAGACAGCGCGACCGCCAGCAGCGATGCACCCGCGTAGGGCCTGTCGTTGACGTACCTACCCAGCGCGAACTCGCTCGATGAACATCGCGGCTGCGTCCGTCCGAGCTCGACTGGATCTATGTCGAGAATTATTGCGGCACAGGTCGATCGGGAGTCCGCTTCGGGGTAGAACACCGTCGCCGAACCGACGGAGAGTCCGAAGGTCTGGACTCGGTCGGGATGTTTGTGCAGCAGAAATCCGAGATCCGTCGCATCCGGGAAATCGGTTGTCGCATCAGCGGCCAGAGTCATGAGCACCGCTGCGACGTTACTTCACCTCACTCACTTTGCGCTCTGACATTTTCTGGCCGCCTGCCCTCTCGGACACAGCAAAGCGGCGCCCACCCGAAGGTGAGCGCCGCTGTGTGGAGCTGGGTGAAACTAGATCACTTGATAATCGCCGTAGGCGGAGCCTGCGGAGACTACTTGATGATCTTGGTGACGCGACCGGCGCCGACGGTACGACCGCCCTCGCGGATAGCGAAACGCAGGCCCTCGTCCATGGCGACCGGCTGGATCAGCGTGACGGACATCTCGGTGTTGTCACCGGGCATGACCATCTCGGTGCCCTCGGGGAGGGTCACAACGCCCGTAACGTCCGTGGTACGGAAGTAGAACTGCGGGCGGTAGTTGTTGAAGAACGGCGTGTGACGGCCGCCTTCGTCCTTGGACAGGATGTAAGCGTTGCCCTCGAACTCCGTGTGGGGAGTCGTGGTGCCCGGCTTGATGATGACCTGTCCACGCTCGACATCTTCACGCTTGATGCCACGCACGAGCAGACCGACGTTGTCGCCAGCCTGGCCCGAGTCGAGCAGCTTGCGGAACATCTCGATGCCGGTGACCGTGGTCTTGGTCGAGCCGGGGCGGATGCCGACGATCTCGACCTCTTCGTTGACGTTGACCGAGCCGCGCTCGATACGTCCGGTGACGACCGTGCCACGACCGGTGATGGTGAAAACGTCCTCGACGGGCATGAGGAACGGCTTCTCCGTCTCACGGACCGGGTCCGGGATGGAGTCGTCGACGGCCTGCATGAGCTCGGCAACGCTCTCGGCCCACTTGGGGTCACCCTCGAGTGCCTTGAGTGCGGAGACCTTGATGACCGGTGCGTCCTCGTCGAAGTCCTGCGCAGCGAGAAGCTCGCGGACCTCCATCTCGACGAGTTCGATGATCTCTTCGTCGTCGACCATGTCAGCCTTGTTGAGTGCAACGAGGATGTACGGCACGCCGACCTGCTTGGCGAGCAGCACGTGCTCACGCGTCTGCGGCATCGGGCCGTCCGTAGCTGCCACGACCAGGATTGCGCCGTCCATCTGAGCCGCGCCGGTGATCATGTTCTTGATGTAGTCGGCGTGACCGGGGGCATCGACGTGCGCGTAGTGACGCTTTTCCGTCTGGTACTCGACGTGGGAGATATTGATCGTGATACCACGAGCCTTCTCTTCCGGCGCCTTGTCGATCTCGTCGAAGGCCGAGGCCTCGTTGAGGTCCGGGTACTTGTCGTGCAGAACCTTCGTGATTGCTGCAGTCAGCGTCGTCTTGCCGTGGTCAACGTGACCAATGGTCCCGATGTTGACGTGCGGCTTCGTCCGCTCGAACTTCGCCTTCGCCACTGTGTGTCCTCCTGGACTGTTTGGTGCTTGCGTGAAATGCAGCAGTGCGGTTGTCTCGTACAGCTCTTGTGAACTGCATGGTCGTACGGTGTTACAGATCCAGCGTGTCCAGCTTGCGGAGAACTATTCTCCGGTCGCCTTCGCGATGATTTCCTTCGCGACGTTCGCAGGAACCTCGGCGTAGGAATCGAACACCATGGAGTAGTTAGCGCGGCCCTGAGTCTTCGACCGAAGGTCTCCGATGTAGCCGAACATCTCCGACAGCGGAACCAGTGCCTTGACGATACGGGCACCGCTGCGTTCCTCCATGGCCTGAATCTGACCACGGCGGGAGTTCAGGTCGCCGATGACCTCACCCATGTAATCCTCGGGCGTGATGACCTCGACGGCCATGACGGGTTCGAGAATGACAGGGCCGGCCTTGCGGGCGGCTTCCTTGAACGCTTGTGAGCCGGCGACCTTGAAGGCCATTTCCGACGAGTCGACATCGTGGTAAGCACCGTCGAGCAGTGTCACCTTGACGTTGACCAGAGGGTATCCGGCGAGGACACCGTACTGCATGGCGTCCTGAGCTCCGGCGTCCACCGAGGGGATGTACTCCCTGGGGACACGACCACCGGTGACCTTGTTCTCGAACTCGTAGGTAGCACCATCCTCGCCCTCGAAAGGCTCGAGCTTGATGATGACCTTCGCGAACTGGCCGGAGCCACCGGTCTGCTTCTTGTGGGTGTAGTCGTGCTTGTCGACCGTCTTGCGGATGGTCTCGCGGTACGCGACCTGCGGCTTGCCGACGTTGGCCTCGACCTTGAACTCGCGACGCATGCGGTCCACGAGGATGTCGAGGTGCAACTCGCCCATTCCGCCGATGACGGTCTGGCCGGTGTCCTCGTCCAGCTTCACCGAGAAGGTGGGATCCTCTTCGGCGAGCTTCTGGATAGCTGTTCCCAGCTTCTCCTGGTCGGACTTGGTCTTCGGCTCGATCGACACCTGGATGACCGGGTCCGGGAAGCTCATGGACTCGAGGATGATCTGGTTCTGCGGATCGCAGAGCGTGTCACCCGTCGTGGTGTCCTTGAGCCCGATCACGGCGTAGATGTGACCGGCAGACGCGGTCGCGATCGCGTTCTCCTTGTTGGAGTGCATCTGGAAGAGCTTGCCCAGACGCTCCTTCTTGCCCTTGGTCGAGTTGATGACCTGAGCGCCGGAGTCGACCTTGCCCGAGTACACGCGCACGTAGGTCAGCTTGCCGAAGAAGGGGTGCGTCGCAATCTTGAACGCGAGAGCCGCGAACGGCTCGTCTGCGGACGGCTTGCGAGTGATCTCCTTCTCCTCGTCGCCGACGGCGTGTCCGATGGTCTCGGCAACGTCGAGCGGGGACGGAAGGTAGTCGATGACTGCGTCGAGCATGGGCTGAACGCCCTTGTTCTTGAACGCGGAGCCACAGAGAATCGGGTACAGCTCGCTGTTGACGGTCATCTTGCGGATGGCTGCCTTGATCTCTTCGATCGTGAGCTCTTCGCCGCCGAAGTGCTTCTCCAGAAGCGCCTCGTCGGACTCGGCCACGGTCTCGAGCAGCATGGTGCGGTACTCGTCTGCACGCTCTTTGAGGTCTTCCGGGATCTCCTGGATCTCGTACTTCTCACCGAGCTTGGTCTCGCCGCTCCACACGAGCGCCTTCATCTGCACGAGGTCGATAACGCCCTCGAACTCGTTCTCAGCGCCGATCGGCAGCTGGATGACCAGCGGCTTGGCCCCGAGACGATCGATGATGGTCTGCACGGTGTAGTAGAAGTCCGCGCCGAGCTTGTCCATCTTGTTGACGAAACAGATGCGCGGCACGTCGTACTTGTCGGCCTGACGCCACACCTGCTCGGACTGCGGCTCGACACCCTCTTTGCCGTCGAACACGGCAACTGCGCCGTCGAGCACGCGGAGTGAACGCTCGACCTCGACCGTGAAGTCGACGTGACCGGGCGTGTCGATGATGTTGATCTGGTTGTCGTTCCAGAAGCACGTCGTGGCAGCAGAGGTGATCGTGATGCCACGCTCCTGCTCCTGCTCCATCCAGTCCATGGTGGCTGCGCCATCGTGAACTTCACCGATCTTGTACGAGATACCGGTGTAGAAGAGGATGCGTTCGGTAGTGGTGGTTTTACCAGCATCGATGTGAGCCATGATGCCGATGTTGCGGACCTTGTTGAGGTCGGTCAGCACGTCCTGTGCCACGAGTTAACCCGCCTTGGTGTTGGAAGAGGTATTACCTGAGCTGGTCAACGCTTCGGCGGCACCGGATGTTTCTTCGATGCCGCCGAAGCGAGGAGATCACCAGCGGTAGTGCGCGAACGCCTTGTTGGCTTCAGCCATCTTGTGCGTGTCCTCGCGACGCTTCACAGCGGCACCGAGGCCGTTGCTCGCGTCGAGCAACTCGTTGGCCAGACGCTCGACCATGGTCTTCTCACGACGTGCACGCGAGAAGGTGACCAGCCAGCGCAGTGCCAGCGTGGTGGAGCGGCCGGGGCGAACCTCGACGGGCACCTGGTAGGTGGCGCCACCGACACGACGGCTGCGAACCTCGAGGGCCGGCTTGACGTTGTCGAGTGCACGCTTGAGCGTGACGACGGGGTCGGTGCCGGTCTTCTCGCGTGCCTGCTCGAGAGCCTGGTAGACGATGCGCTCGGCGGTGGACTTCTTGCCGTCCATGAGGATCTTGTTGACGAGCTGCGTGACCAACGGCGATCCGTAGACCGGGTCGTTGATCAGCGGCCGCTTGGGTGCTGGGCCCTTGCGTGGCATATCAGCTCTTCTCCTTCTTGGCGCCGTAGCGGCTGCGTGCCTGCTTGCGGTTCTTGACACCCTGGGTGTCGAGCGAGCCGCGAATGATCTTGTAGCGCACACCCGGGAGGTCCTTCACACGACCACCGCGAACGAGCACCATGGAGTGCTCCTGCAGGTTGTGGCCTTCACCGGGGATGTAGGCGGTGACCTCCACTGCACTGGTCAAGCGCACACGCGCGACCTTACGCAGAGCGGAGTTCGGCTTCTTCGGAGTGGTGGTGTACACGCGAGTGCACACACCACGGCGCTGGGGACTGCCCTTGAGGGCAGCGGTCTTGAGCTTCGCAACCTTGTCGGTGCGACCCTTGCGGACCAGCTGGTTGATAGTTGGCATGAACCGGCTTTCTTCGTGTCGCGAGTCTTTACTTGCAAAGACTCAGGGATCTAGCAGTTGGAGCAAGAGAACACTGCTCCTCACCCGGTACTGCTGCTGCTCCAGTACTTCTACCGCGGGTCTCTTGCACCCCGAGGTCGGGTGTGTCGCATACCCCCACACGGCAGCCGTTGCGCTTGCTCTGAATCGGAACATGAGCACGGCTGTACCTCGCATAGGCACACAGACGGACCGGCCAGGCCGGACACGACCCATAACGATACCCGGCGGCGCGGCCTCGGGTCAAAACGCCCCCTGTTGTGTTAGTAGGCGGCTATCGACTCACGTCGATCGTCAAGTCCATCAACGCAAGTGCGGCCTCGCAAGGATCAGGCGTCGGAGACCCGGGCTCGTACTGCACCCACCATCCTACGATTCCCGAATCCGGCGATCCGGCGGTGACACCACAGGATGCGGGATCGGCGGGCGGCTGCGTCCGCAAGGCTCTTCGCCCTTGCACGGTGATATCGGAGACCGTGTACTCGAGCCCCTCGTTGGCCTCACGTTCGACCTCGAGCGAACCGTTCTCGAACCAGTTGAACGTGACCTTGACGATGCCGTCTCCACCGGCGACGTCCCATCTGCAGATGGCGCCGAAGAAGCCGCGAGCGATGGCGTCGCCACCCACTGTCTCGGCGATCGTGTCGTCGGCGACGGCGTCGCATTCGGTGAGCAGGTCGGTGAACTCCGAGTCGATCGAACCGTCGAACGATTCGGCTCGAGGCGTGCCCTCGACGGTGGTGCTGCAGCCGGCCAGCAGCACCACTGCCCCTGCCAACGCCACTGCCACCCAGGCCCGCCTCACCGCGCACGCTCGACGGTCAGTTCGGCCAGTTGCATCGCGACGTCACAGGGATCTGCCATCGGGGTCAGATCCCCGTAGGTGACCGACCAGTGGATGAAATCGTCCCCGTATTGCACGCCGATCTCGCACAGGTAGTCCTCGGTCGCGGCGGCGAAGCCCACCTGCCCGTCGATCTCGATGTCCTGAGCCGGACGGCCGATCAGTTCGGATCCCGATCGTTCGCGGTCGATGGGACTGCCGCGGTACCAGGAGAAACTGACCGACGGACCCGTGAAGCCCGCGGTCTCCCATTCGCAGCCGACCGAGTTGCGGGTGATGGAGGTGAACGCCTGCACAGCGAAGGCGTCGAGCACCTCCTGATCGCCCACCGAACCGCACTGGCCGAAGAAGGCACCCGATCCGCCGGAGCCGCTCGCGTCCTCCGCCGGCGCGGCGTCGCCATCACTGGCTCCGCAGGCCGACAGCGTCACCGCGAGAGCAACGCCCACAAGCACTTTCACTCGCATCATTCGACCCTAATGGAGGCGTCGTCCCTGTACGTACACCTCGGTGATCGCGGGCTCCCGCATGGCCATCAGCAACCGGAAGAGTGTCTGGTCGCGGGCGAGTTCGGGGTCCTCGGACTGCACGCCGTGCTCGAGCAAACCCGCCAACGGTGGCCACTCCGCAGGGTCGACGACAACGAAATCGGCTTCTTTGCCCACGTCGAAGTTGCCGATGCGATCCTCCATGTCGAGTGCACGCGCCCCGGCGAGAGTGCCGGTGAACAACAGCTCGGCCGGGTGCAGCGATACAGCGTCCTCCCCCGCCTCGGACATGTGGACCTTGAAGGCGTCGCCGAGCACTCTCGTCAGCAGAAACTCGTCCCCACCGCCGTAATCGGAACCGATGGCGATGTTCACCCCGGCAGCGACCGTCCGCTTCCACGGCATGGTGCCGGAACCGAGAAATTGCTGCGAGGTCGGACAATGCGAAATCGACGTCCCGGTCTCGGCCATCCGCGCGAGTTCGGTGTCCTGACAGTGCACGGCGTGTGCCAGGATGCTGCGCCTACCGAGCAGACTCTTCCCGCCGACGGCCGAGCCGGGCATGAACTTGCCGTCGTAGGTGTCGAGATACGTTTCGACCTGATAGGCATCCTTGGTGGTGGCGACCTCGCCGGACCCGGGCCGATCGTTCTCGTTGAGGTGACTGTGGAAGTACACCCCGCGATCGCGCACCGAGTCGTAGAGCTCGCCGAGATTTTTCAACGTTTCTCTTGTCACCGACAGGGAGAACCGAGGTACGACGGCCACATGCAACAGAGCGGTGCCGACGTCTCCGGTGTCGGCTGCGTGCCATTTCTCGATCTCCTCCGACACCAGGCGAACAGCATCACCCTCGCTGGTCACGAGCGCCTGGGCCGAGTCCGGGCCGGTGGTCTGCACTCCGCGGCCACTGACCACCCGCAGACCTCGCCGCCACGTCTCCGCGAACAGAGCGTCCTGGGCGTGCGGAAATGCCGAGCCGAACACCATCGCCTGCGTCGTGCCGGCGGCGATGCGTCGATCACAGAAGGCGACGGCGGCTGTAGCTGCAAAGCTCGGGTCGGCGAGCAGCGTTTCGGAGGGGAAAATGCACGCATCGAGCCACTCGAGCAGTTGGCCGCCGCCGTAGGCGTCACCGGCGAAGGTCTGCGGGAAGTGCACGTGGGTGTCGACGAAGCCGGGCAGCAGAAAGCCGGGCCGGTGATCGAAAACCTCGAAACCCCCGACCTCCGAATCCCCGGCCTCGACATCGGCGAATGGGCCGCAGTACGTGACGCGGTCACCGTCGACGACGAGTGCGCCGTCCGGGATGGACACCAACGCCTCGGCCGCACCGGTCACCGTCGGAGATCCCCCGATGTGGAAGATATGGCCCCGGTGTATCTGCCTCGTGTGTATCTGCCTCACGGTCAGAGCGAACCACGACGCACATATTCTCGCTCAGCGAGCGGTCTCAACCGCCTGAGGCTACTACTTCGGTCCGAACCCTCAGACTGGTTTCGAGGACACCGGCCCACGCGCGGACGATCTCGCTGCGCCTGCGTGAATCGTCACTGAGAACGTCGGCGAGACCGAGACCGCGAGCCAGGTCCAGCGTGGCCTGCACCAGGCGGTGGGTCTGTGGGTCCCTGTCGTCGACGCCGAGTTGTTCGACTGCCATGCGGTGCGCGACGCGCCCGAACTTCTCCTCGAGCGGGAGCACGCGGGCGCGCATCTCGGGGTCGGCGGCCGCGGCGGTCCACACTTGCAGCGCCGCCTTGAAGGTAGGCCCCGTGTAGTACTCGACCAACCGTTCGACGACGGCCTCGGTCCGAGCGGGCCCGTGCGGCAGATCGGAGGACTCGCGTCGGGCGTCGTCCATCCGGGTGTCGAACATGTAGTCCAGGGCGGCGGTGATCAGGTCCTCACGCGTCGGGAAGTGATGCTGCGTCGCGCCGCGAGAGACCCCGGCGCGTTCGGCGACGACACCGACCGTCGTGGCCGACCACCCCTGGTCGGCCAACGAATCGATGGTCGCCTCGAGCAGTCGAGCTCGCGTGGCCCTACTGCGATCCTGCTTGGGTTCACGCGCCGTCACCATCTTCGCTACTTCTCCCCTGAACTCCCAGCCACCCAACTGGGCGGTCTTTTCTGCAGAAAGGACATCATCCCCTCTCGCGCCTCCGCTGATGCAAACAGGCTCGCAGAACGGTCCGACAGCTCGGCGCCGCGCGCGTCGAAATCGTCGACAATTGCGGCGGTGGTCAGTCGTTTCGACTCGGCAAGTCCCTGCGGCGAGCCCTGACGAAGAGCACTGAGCAGATCCTCGACGGCGGAGTCCGGGTCGGCCGAGGCCAGGGTGATCAGCCCCATGGTCTCGGCCTCGTGGGCACCGAACTTCTCACCCGTGACGAAGTATCGACTTGCCGCTCGCGAGGTCATCCGAGGAAGCAACGTCAGCGAGACGATCGACGGCGCCAAACCCAACCTGGCCTCGGTCAACGCGAAGGTCGAACCCTGCCCTGCGACGACGATGTCGCAGGCCCCGACCAGGCCCATTCCTCCCGCTCGCACGTGGCCGTCGATCTTTCCGACGACTGGTTTCGGGGTCTCGAGGATCGAACGCAGCAGCCCGAGCATCTGCGCCGTTCGACCTTCGACGGTGCCGCCTGCCTCGCTGAGGTCGGCTCCCGCGCAGAATGTGCCGCCGGTGTGGGTGAGCACGATCGCACGCACGTCCGGGTTCTCGGTCGCGGCGGACAATCCAGCGGTGAGTTCTTCGACGAGCTGCGTCGAGAGTGCGTTCCTGTTGTGCGGGGTGTCGAGAGTGAGAGTGGCGACTCCGTCGGCGATGCCCACCTCGACCGCCATCAGTACGACCTCGGCAGCCCCAGCGAATGCTGGGCGACGAAGTTGAGGATCATCTCTCGGCTGACCGGTGCGACACGCGCGATCCGCGCTGCACCGAGCATCGCAGCCAGGCCGTACTCCTCGGTCAGTCCCGCGCCGCCGTGGGTCTGAATGGCTTGATCGAGGGCTTTGATGCTGGCCTCGGCGGCCGCGTACTTGGCCATGTTGGCGGCCTCCGCGGCACCGAAATCGTCGCCGTTGTCGTAGAGCACCGCTGCCTTCTGCATCATCACCTTGGCGAGTTCGAGCTCGATCTTCACCTGCGCGAGGGGATGCGCGATGCCCTGGTGCGCCCCGATCGGGGTCTTCCACACCGTGCGCTCGTTGGCGTACTTCACTGCCGCGTCGAGGGCGTACCTGCCCATGCCGACGGCCATTGCCGCGCCGAGGATGCGCTCGGGGTTCAGACCGGCGAACAGCTGCATCAGCGCCGCGTCGGGCTCACCGACCAACGCCTCCGCCGGGAGTCGGACATCGTCGAGGAACAGCGTGAACTGATGGTCCGGTTCGATGATGTCCATCTGCATCTGTGTCTTCTGGAAGCCCTCGGCGTCGGTGGGCACGATGAACAAAGCAGGCTTGAGCTTGCCCGTCTTGCTGTCCTCCATACGAGCGACGATCAACACGGCATCGGCCTGGTCCACGCCGGAGATGTAAATCTTGCTGCCCCGGACGAGCCAATCGTCACCATCACGACGCGCTGTGGTGGTGATCTGGTGCGAGTTGGAACCGGCGTCGGGTTCGGTGATGCCGAAGGCCATGATCTTCGAGCCGTCGGCGAGCGCGGTGAGCCACGTCTGCTTCTGATCCTCGGTGCCGTACTTGCCGATGATGGTGCCGCAGATGGCCGGGCTGACCACCACCAGCAGCAGGCCTGCGCCGTGGGCGGCGAGCTCTTCCTGCACGAGCGCCAACTCGTAGATCCCGGCCCCACCGCCGCCGTATTCCTCGGGGAGGTTGACACCGAGGAAGCCGAGCTTGCCTGCCTCGTTCCACAGTTCGGTCAGCGGTTCCCCGCGCCGCGCGTTGGGCAGGACGTAGTCGATGTAGTTGTACCGCTTGCCGAGCGCGGAGACGGCAGCGCGCAGCCCCTTCTGCTCCTCGGTTTCGATGAAGCTCATGCGTTTTCTCCTTCTGATTCCGCGGACGCTGTCACTACTGCCAGGACTTGGCCGACCTCGACCTGTTGTCCCGCCACCACGTTGAGCTCGGCCACTATCCCGTCGGCGGGTGCTGTGACGGTGTGTTCCATCTTCATGGCTTCGAGCCAGAGGATGGGCTGGCCGGCGGCGACGGCATCGCCCTGGGCAGCTGCCACTCGCACGACACTGCCGGGCATCGGCGCGAGCAGTGAGCCGAGTGCTACTTCCTCGGTGGGGTCGACGAATCGCGGAGCCCTGGTCAGCCTCACGGGGCCGAGTGCCGAGTCGACGAAGACATCGTGACCGTACTGCGCGACCTTGAATGTTCGACGAATCTTGTTGTCGTCGAGCGTCACCTGTGTCGGCGTGTTCTCCACGAGCGAGACACCGTCGAGATCGGTCTTCAGTCCGTAGCGACCGAGGGTGTATTCGACGGTGATGTCGCTGTAGGTCTTTCGTTGGGGTTGCGATGGGAGGTTGCGCCACCCGCTGGGCAGTCCCTTGTTGACTCGCGCGCTGCGACGGTTGGTCGCCGCGTCGGCCAGTGCGGCCGCGAGTGCCGACAATTCGAGAGCACGGCCCGACGTGATGGGCTGCGCCAACACGTCGAGGCCGTGGGTGTCGAAGAACGCGGTGTCGGTGTCGCCGGAGAGGAAAGCCGGATGCTTCAGGATGTTGACGAGCAAGTCGCGGTTGGTGAGAAGGCCGTGAATCGTCGCTTTCTGCAAGGACTTCGCGAGCAGGTTCGCGGCCTGGTCGCGGGTCGGGGCGAACGAAATGACCTTGGCCAGCATCGGGTCGTAGTGGACACCGACAACACTGCCGGATGCCACCCCTGAATCCACCCTGATGCCAGTTCGGTCCAGCACGGTGAACTGCTGACCGGGAATCTCGAACCGGTACAACGCGCCGCTCTGCGGCCGCCAGTCCTGCGAAGGGTCCTCCGCGTAGAGCCGCACCTCGATCGAGTGTCCGCGGGTGGAGGGCTGATCGGCGGGTAGAGCTTCCCCCGCGGCGACCGAGATCTGCAGCGCAACCAGGTCGAGACCCGTCGTGCACTCGGTGACAGGATGTTCCACCTGCAAGCGGGTGTTCATCTCGAGGAAGAAGAAGTTGCCCCTCTCGTCGGCGAGGAACTCGACCGTGCCGGCGCCCTCGTAGCCGATGGCCTCGGTAGCGAGCCTGGCTGCCTCGAACAGGCGCTCGCGCATGCCGTCGATCCGTTCGACGAGCGGTGACGGCGCCTCCTCTACGACCTTCTGGTGCCGACGTTGGATGGAGCACTCGCGCTCTCCCACCGTCCACACCGTTCCATGGCGATCAGCCATCACCTGGACCTCGATGTGGCGGCCGGTTTCGATGTAGCGCTCACAGAAGACCGTCGAATCTCCGAAGGCCGACAGCGATTCGCGTTGCGCTGCTTCGATTTCGGACTCCAGGACGCCCAGGTCTCGCACGATGCGCATACCGCGGCCACCGCCACCGGCGGAGGCCTTGATCAGGACCGGAAGTTCGTCCTCGGTGATCGAGGCGGGGTCGAGCTGCGTGAGCACGGGAACGCCCGCGTCGGCCATCATCTTCTTGGACTCGACCTTCGAGCCCATCAACTCGATTGCCTTGGTGGGGGGTCCGATCCACGTCAGGCCCGCGTCCTGCACCCGACGCGCAAACTCGGCGTTCTCGGAGAGAAATCCGTAACCGGGGTGGATGGCGTCGGCCCCCGCTGCGGTGGCGGCGGCGATGACGAGCTCACCCTGCAGGTATGTCTCCGAGGAGGAGTTGCCGGGCAAGTGGACTGCGGCGTCGGCGTCGCGGACATGGGGGGAGTTCGCGTCGGCGTCGGAGAAGACGGCGACGGTATCGATTCCCAGGCTGCGGCAGGTGGCGAAGACACGGCGGGCGATTTCGCCGCGGTTGGCGACCAATACAGACTGGACAGGAGCGGAGCCTGCGGAGTGACCCAATTGGGCATTCACGTGCGTCTCACATCCGGAAGACACCGAAGTTGGCGGTGCCTTCGATCGGGGCAGAGGCGATGGCCGACAGGCACATTCCTACTACCGTGCGGGTGTCACGGGGGTCGATGACGCCGTCGTCGTAGAGGCGTCCGGAGAGGAACATCGGCAGCGACTCGGCTTCGATCTGGTTTTCGATCATGGCGCGCATTCCGGCATCGGCTTCTTCGTCGAATGCTTGGCCGCGGGCTTCGGCGGCGGCGCGTCCGACGATGGAGATAACGCCGGCGAGCTGGGCGCCGCCCATGACGGCCGATTTGCTGGACGGCCACGCGAACAGGAAGCGCGGATCGAACGCGCGGCCGCACATGCCGTAGTGGCCGGCGCCGTACGAGGCACCGAGCAGGATGGAAATGTGCGGGACCTTCGAGTTGGAGACGGCGTTGATCATCATCGAGCCGTGCTTGATCATGCCGCCTTCCTCGTATTCCTTGCCGACCATGTAGCCGGTGGTGTTGTGCAGGAACAGCAGCGGTGTATTCGAGCGGTTGGCCAGCTGAATGAACTGCGTGGCCTTCTGTGACTCCTCGCTGAACAGCACACCGCGGGCGTTGGCGAGGATGCCGATGGGATAGCCGTGGAGTTCGGCCCATCCGGTGACGAGGGATCCGCCGTACATGGGTTTGAACTCGTCGAAATCGCTGCCGTCGACGATGCGCGCGATGACCTCGCGGGGGTCGAAGGGGATCTTCAGATCGGTGGGGACGATGCCGAGCAGATCCTCGGGATCGGCAAGCGGTTCGATGACCTCTGCGCGCGGCTCGGGGCCCTTCTTCTTCCAGTTCAGCCGGGAGACGATGCTGCGGCCGATGCGGATCGCGTCCTGTTCGTCGACAGCGAAGTAGTCTGCGAGGCCGGACTTGCGGGCGTGCATTTCGGCACCGCCGAGGGATTCGTCGTCGGAGTCCTCACCGGTGGCCATCTTCACCAGCGGCGGTCCGGCGAGGAATACCTTGGAGCGTTCCTTGATCATGACCACGTGGTCGGACATGCCGGGAATGTAGGCACCGCCCGCGGTGGAGTTGCCGAACACGAGGGCGATGGTGGGAATTCCGGCGGCGGACAGCTGCGTCAGGTCGCGGAACATGCGTCCACCGGGGATGAATACTTCCTTCTGCGTGGGCAGATCGGCGCCACCGGATTCGACGAGTGAGATAACCGGGAGGCGGTTCTGCGTCGCGATGTCGTTGGCGCGGAAGCCCTTCTTCAGGGTCCACGGGTTGCTGGTGCCGCCGCGCACCGTCGGATCGTTGGCGACGATGAGGCATTCGACGCCGCTGACCACACCGATGCCCATGACGGTGCTCGCCCCGACGGGGAAGTCGCTGCCCCAGGCCGCGAGCGGACACAGCTCGAGGAAGGCGGAGTCCTCGTCGATGAGCAGTTCGATGCGTTCGCGAGCGAGCAGTTTTCCGCGTTTCTTGTGCCGCTCGATGTATTTCTCACCGCCGCCGAGAAGCGTCTTGGTGTGCTCGGCGTCGATCTCGCCGAGTTTGGTGTTCATGACCTCGGTCGCACCGGTGAACTGCTCGGATGCGGTGTCGAGGGTGGACTTGAGCACGCTCATGCCTGATACCCCAATCGTTTTGCTGCCAGTCCTGTCAGGATTTCCGTGGTGCCGCCGCCGATGCCGAGGATGCGCATGTCTCGGTACTGCCGCTCCACTTCGCTCTCACGCATGTAGCCGAGCCCGCCGAACAGCTGGACGGCCTGGTTGGCCACCCACTCCCCTGATTCGACGGCGGTGTTCTTCGCGAAGCAGACCTCGGCGATGAAGTCCTCGTCGGATTCGAGGGATCGTTCGACGATGTTGTGGGTGTACACGCGGGCGATGTCGATCTTGCGGGCCATCTCGGTAACGGTGTTCTGTACCGATTGACGAGCGATGAGCGGTTTGCCGAACGTCTCGCGATCGCGGACCCACCGCAACGTCAGATCGAGGCAGCGTTGCGCACTCGAATAGGCTTGTGCGGCAAGGGCAATGCGTTCGCTGAGGAACGCCTGCGCGATCTGCGCGAACCCGGAATTCTCGGCGCCTACGAGATTGGCGACGGGGACCCGGGCGTCGACGAAGGACAGTTCCGCGGTATCGGATGCGCGCCAGCCCATCTTGTCGAGCTTGCTGGTGACCTCGAAGCCCGGTGTGCCGCTCTCGACGACGAGGAGGGAGACACCGCCTGCCCCGTCGCCTCCGGTTCGGACTGCGGTGACGACGAAGTCCGCGCGGCAACCCGAGGTGATGTAGGTTTTCGCGCCGTTGACGACGTAGTGGTCACCGTCCTTGACCGCCTTGGTGCGTAGGTGTCCGACGTCGGATCCACCGCCGGGCTCGGTGATGGCGAGCGAGCCGATCTTCTCGCCGGCGAGGGTGGGGCGAACCCACTTCTCGATGTGCTCGGGATCGCCGGCCGCGACCAGATGCGGCAGCGCAATACCGTTGGTGAACAGGGACGCGAACAGCCCGCCCGACGCACCGGCCTGATGCATCTCCTCGCAGATGAGGATGGCGTCCGCCAGGTCACCGCCTTCGCCGCCGACGTCCTCGGGGAAGCCCGCGCCCAACAGGCCCAGTGCCGCTGCCTTCTTGTGCAGTTCCCGAGGAATCTCACCGTCTGATTCCCACTGGTTCAGATGTGGCAAGATGTCCTGTTCGACGAAGCTGCGCACGGTCTTTCGGAGCTGTTCGCGCTCCGGGGTGGTCCAGATGCTCATACGAGATCTCCCTTATAAGCCAGGGTTTCGGGGATGTCGATGTGACGCGACCGCAGCCATTCGCCGAGCCCCTTGGCCTGCGGATCGAAACGCGCCTGCGACGCGACGCCTTGGCCGAGGATGCCCTCGATGACGAAGTTGACGGCTTTGAGGTGCGGAAGGACGTGCCTGGTGACGGTGAGTTTCTCTGCCTCGGGCAGCATCTGTTTCACCCTCTCGGTGGTCAGTGCATGTGCCAGCCAGGCGAATTCGCTATCGGTGCGAACCCAGACGCCGACGTTGGCGCTGCCGCCCTTGTCGCCGCTGCGGGCGGCGGCGATGGTGCCGAGGGGGACGCGAACGGTGGGTTCCTCCGGCCTCGGCGTCGGGAGTTCGGGGTCATCGAGTGGCTCGAGCTCCTTCGTTTCCGATGTCGGGGCGATCGGTGTGCGAGTTCCATCGGGGAGCACGGCGGTGTGCGGGACCTCCTCGGCTGGGACGAACCCAGCGGTGAACACACCGTACGGTGCGCCGTTGCTGGGCGGCGCGGTCAGCGAGAAGCCGGGGTAACTGGCGAGTGCGAGTTCGACGGCAACCGAGGAGAACTGACGGCCGACGAGGTTCGGGTCGCTGTCCCGGGCGACACAACGCAGTAGCGCGCTCGCTGTTTCCTCGGTGTCGGCGTCGGGCTTGTCGGTGCGAACCAGAGTCCACTCCAGCTCAGCCGGGCGCTGCGGCAACCAGGACTCGAACTGCTTCTGTGCGAGTTCGGCTTTGGCTTCGATGTCGAGACCGGTGAGGATCGTCGTGAACTCGTTGCGAAAGCCTCCGAGCGAGTTGAGCGAGACCTTCAGGGTGGGCGGAGGCGGCTCGCCCTTCGTGCCGCTGATGCGGACGCGGTCGGACCCGTCCTGCGTCAGGACCGCCGTGTCGATACGCGCGGTGACGTCGGGGTTCGCGTAACGACCACCGGTGATCTCGTACAGCAACTGCGCGGTGACGGTGCCGACACTGACCGCTCCGCCGGTGCCCTCGTGCTTGGTGATGACCGAGGAACCGTCGGACTCGATCTCGGCGATCGGGAAGCCCGGGCGGCTCATATCGGCGATCTCGGTGAAGAACGAATAGTTGCCACCGGTCGCTTGAGTGCCGCATTCGATGACGTGACCGGCGACGACGGCCCCCGCCAGGGCGTCGTAATCCGTTCTTTGCCAACCGAAATGATGGGCGGCCGGCCCGAGGATGACCGAAGCGTCGGTGACGCGGCCGGTGACCACGACATCGGCGCCGGCGCTGAGACATTCGACGATCCCCCAGCCGCCCAGGTAGGCGTTGGCAGTGAGGGGGCTGCCCAAGCCTAGTTTTTCGGCGCGCGCGAGCAGGTCGTCGCCCTCGACGTAAGCGATTTTCGCGCCGCTGTCGAGCTTTTCGAGTGCCTCGGCCAGTCCTCGCGGGTTGAGGCCACCGGCATTAGCGACGATCTTGACGCCCTTGTCGAGCGCGAGACCGAGGCAGTCCTCGGCCTGACGCAGGAACGTTTTCGCGTAGCCGCGGGTGGCGTCCTTCATGCGGTCGCGGCCGAGGATGAGCATCGTCAACTCGGCCAGGTAATCACCGGTGAGGTAGTCGAGTTCGCCTCCTTCGAGCATCTCGCGCATGGCGGAAATGCGGTCCCCGTAGAAGCCGGAGCAGTTGCCGATTCGTACTGTCATTGCTTGTCTCGTCCTGGTCCGGGAGGGCCTGCGAAGGCTTGGGCGATGGTGAGCCAGTGCTCGGCGTCGGCGCCGACGGCGTGGATGTCGAGATTCTCGCGATGTGCGCGCTGGGTGACCAGCAGGCAAAAGTCCGCCGCCGAGCCGAGGACGCGCTGGGACGCGTCCTCGGGGCCCCAGGTCCAGAGCTCACCCAAGGGGGAGGTGAGCTCCACCCGGAACGGCTCGGACGGCGGAGTCTGTTGGTTGACAGCGTATGCGAAATCCCTTGTGCGGACGCCGATGTGGGCGACGCCTCGGATTCGATCGGTCGGCTCGCGGGTGACGCCGAGGGCATCGGCGACGTCCTGGCCGTGCGCCCACGTTTCCATCAGGCGTGCGGTGGCCATCGAGGCCGCGCTCATCGGTGGTCCGAACCACGGGATCTTCACCCCGGACGGAACTGTCGACAGTGCGTCGGCCATGGCGTGACGACGGGTGCGCCAGGTCGGGACGAGGTCCGGTGCCTTAGCTTCCTCGGCGGCAGCGACGTCGACGAAACCGGTGGGATCGGCCCAGGCGAGTTTCAGCGTGGCGTCGAACTCGGCGGCGGCAGCGGGGTCGCCGGCCGCCCCGGACGTGGTGCGCTCGGCGACGTTGTCGGTCCAGGACAGGTGCCCGATCTGATGGGCGACGGTCCAGCCCGGCGCGGGCGTGGGCATCGACCACTGCTGGTCGGTCAGGTCTGCAACGAGGGCATCGAGGGCATCGCCCTCTGCGCGTAGATCTTCGACGATGGAGGCAAGGTCGGCCATGTGAACAGCTTCACACCGTCGATGCAAAAAAGCAAGCACGCCTGCTTGTTAATTTGCCTGCTGTTCAAGTAGCTCACCTACCGTCCTCGACGTGAAACTCGTCGGAGCACTCGGAGTTGTTGTCCTCGTCTGCGCACTGACCGGGTGCGCGCCCACCGAACAGCAACCCACCTCGGTGCGTGTGGCCACCTTCAATGCCAGCCTCAATCGCGCTTCCGAGGGACAGTTAGCGGCCGATCTGAACGGCGAGAACGCACAGGCCCGCGCCGTCGCCGACGTCATTGCCGAGAATGCACCGGACATCCTGTTGGTGAACGAGTTCGACCACTCCCCCGCGGCCGTCGAGTTGTTCCGAGAGAACTACCTGGACGGCGTCTACCCCCACTCCTTCACCGCGCCCGTCAACACCGGTGTGGACTCGGGCTTGGATCTCGACTCCGACGGCTCGCTCGGCGGCCCGAACGACGCGTACGGATTCGGGGTCTTTCCCGGTCAGTACGGGATGCTGGTGCTGTCGAAGTATCCGATTTCCGTGGAGGGCGTGCGAACCTTCCAGGACTTCCTGTGGAAGGACATGCCGGACTCGCTGTTGCCGCGCGAGTACTACGGGGAAGCAGCGGACGCGCTTCGACTCTCCAGCAAATCGCACTGGGATGTGCCCGTCGAGGTGAACGGAAAGACACTGCACGTGCTGGCCTCGCATCCCACCCCGCCGACCTTCGACGGCCCGGAGGATCGCAACGGAAAACGCAACCACGACGAGATCCGGCTGACGGCGGACTACATCGATGGAGCGGAGTATCTGTACGACGACAACGGCGTTCGAGGCGGCCTGGCCGACGGCGAGTCATTCGTCGTACTCGGCGATCAGAACAGCGACCCCATCGACGGTGATTCCGTCGACGGTGCGATTGCGCAGTTGCTGGACCAGCCGCGCGTGCAGGACCCGGCTCCCACATCTGCGTCATACGGCACCGATACAGCCGACTTCGCCGATCCTGTGCCGGGTGACCTACGGGTGGACTACGCACTCCCGTCCTCCGAGCTGACCGTCACCGGTTCCGCGGTGTACTGGCCCGCCGACTCCGAGCACCCGTCGGACCACCGATTGGTGTGGGTGGATCTGGAAATCTGAGAAGCTGAGGCGATGGAGGATCTACCCATCGTCGAGTTCGCGTTTCCCGGCGAGTTGAGAGATTCGCTGGTCGCGCTGGTCCTGTCCGGACGAAAGACAACCACCACCGGCCTGCTTGTCGACTACACACTGCAGAACGAACCGCTTCCGGTGGTCGGTGGCTGTTTCGGCATGGTCGACTCGAACGGCGCGGTGGTGGGCATCATCGAGACAGTTGGGGTCGATGTCACGCGGTTGCGAGATGTCACCGTCGAACATGCACGGGACGAGGGCGAGGGGCATACGACGGTGGCTCAGTGGCGGGCTGCCCACGAGAGGTTCTGGCATTCGGACGCGGTGCGGTGCGAACTTGGGGACCCGACCTTCACCGTCGACGATGACACCCCGGTGGTACTCGAGCGATTCCGGCTGGTTCGGTAGCCGAGGGCAAGGAATCTGTCGGTGCGATGGTGTATCGGCCGTTTCCCTCGATAGTTGCTGGTGTGCAACAGTTTTCGCTTGACCTATTCGATTTCCCGGCATATAGTCGAACATACGTTCTAAGATTGTTTGACGCGATGCTGGGGGCACAGGTCATGTCGGTTGGGTACGGAAGAGCTTTCGCGTCGTACGCGGGTCCACAGAAGAAGCCCGTGATAGATAGCTCTCTGCTGCGTGAGATATCCGAGGTCGCGTGCCTGGAGAACCAAGCCTGCGCCCGAAAAGTCGCGCTGGCAGCCGCCATCTGGGACTCGTGCGTCCATCAGACCGTTCAGATCGGTGAGCACATCATGGATGCCGGAAACTACGCCGCCTCGGAAACCGCCAAGGCCCTGGGGTGCTCCAAGACAGTTGCCGACACGCTCGCCGATGTGGGCATGGACCTGCGGCTTCGACTTCCTGCGGTCAAGGCAGCGTTCGAGGCGGGTGAGCTCGACCTGGCCCGGGTGCGAGCCATCTACCGAACGACGAACTGCTACTCACTCGAGGCCGCGCAGCGCGCGGAATCGGAAATCCTCCATGCTGCGCGACGCATGTCCTCCGGTCCACTCTCGACCGAGATCGCCGCGACCATGCAGCGCATCGCCCCGGACGAGACAGCTGAACTGCGCAAGAAGCTGGCCAGCCTGACGCGAGTTCGTTACCGCCACAAGGACGTACTCGCCACTATCGAGGCTGATCTGGAAGCCGCCGATGCCGCAGCCTGCTGGCAACTGATCAACGAGATGGCCGCCACCGTGTGCAACCGGGATCCCCGCACGCGCAACCAACGACTCGCCGCGGCATATTCGGCGCTGCTGCGCCGCGAGGAGTACCTGCCGTGCAGCTGTACGGAAGACGAGGACCACCCTTGTTCGGCGAAACGGGAGGTGCCGGACAGGCGCGCACCGCTGACCACCGTGACTATTGACCTCACGACCCTGGCGGGCCTGTCGGACCTGCCCGGTTATCTCGCGGGACACGGACTCATCGATGCCGAGTACGCGCGAGAACTTGCCGCCAACGGAGACTGGCAGCTCATGCTGACCGAAGCCTCGAACCTGGCAGCAAAGCTGGGGGTCGATGGCGACAAGGCGGCCGGTCTTGCTAGCAGCGTCGGTTTGGGTGGCGGTGGACCGGCGGGCACTCCTGTCACCTTCCATCCGCTGGGCAGGGGGCGGCGACGGCGCGGCTCGAGTTTTCCAGAGCGCGCAGCGTCGGGATCACTCGATCGCGGCCCGAAGGTGCCTGTCGGTGGGTGCTATCGCGGTTCGTACACGCTCATCGCCGCAATGGAGGCCGCTATCGCGTCCAATCCCGCGCTGGCGGAAGCGGTTCACCCCGATGGCCACGGGGGTTTCACCGAACCGCCCGCAGGCGCGCTCAGCTACCGGCCCAGCGCTGCCCTCGCCGACTGTGTACGTCACCGCGACCGCACGTGCCGTCATCCAGGCTGCGACGTACCCGCAGCCAGTTGCGAAATCGACCATGTAGTGCCCTATCGTCACCGAGATCCAGCGCGGGGAGGCTGGACGGTATCGACCAATCTGCACTGCCTGTGTCGCTACCACCACATGCTGAAAACCATGGGTGTGTGGATTCCAAGGATGTTGGCCGGCGGGGCCGACTACTGGGTGTCGAGCTCGGGGACAACCACAATCACGTTGCCCGGCAGCGTGGTCGGCACTGCGGATCTGTCCGGCGAATCCCTGATCCCGCACATTCCGCGAAAACGGCGAACGAAATGCGGCACAGATCCCGCCGAGCCGGCCGTCGCGAGCGCAACAGCAGCCGCCGGTTCAGCCGCAGACACCGACGATCCGGCGCCGTTCTGATGTGCCGTGCTGATGTGTGTCGGCCACTACCGGTCACGAAAGCGCTGCAGAACCTCGCGCATCGTGTGCGGATAGATGCCCTCCTCCGCCAGTTCTTTGCGTGTCGAACGACGGGTAAGCAGAACGCCGACGATCGCGATGAACCACACCGGGTACTGGGCGAGAAACGCCACCCGGAAAGCCTCGAAGGTATACCCGCCCATCACTTGCAGAACCCCACCGATGGCCGCGATGACCAGGAGCGAGGCCAGAAAGCCGCCGACATTGACCATGCCCTGCGCGGTGCCGAGATTCGCACTCGGATTGAACGTACGCGCATAGTCGAACCCGATGACGCTGCCCGGGCCACCGACCGAGACGACAACCACCAGCACCACCAGCAACCACAGAGGAGCCGGGCCTGGCAGCGCCAGCACAACAGCCCAGATCGCGGCATTGCTGACCATGATCGTGAGCACCAGCCACGACCGACGCATCGGGTACCGGCCCGTCAGAATGCCCAGTCCGATACCGGAGATGACCGCCGAGATCACCGACAGCGACAGCAGCGTTCCTGCCGCAGTGGTCGACAACCCCTGCGCCGTGGTGAGATACGGAATTCCCCACAGCAGCGCGAACACCGTGATCGAGAACTGAGTCCCCATGTGCGTGAAGAAGCCGAGCTTGGTGCCCGGCCGCTTCCACACCCGACCGATCGTCGCCAGCGTTTCCCGTATCGTGGTCGGCTCGGTCAATACTTCGGCACCGGGCGGGGAATTGCGGATCAGCGCCAGCGCCAGCACGAACGCCAACAATCCGAGCGAGGCCGCACTCGCGAAGGCGAACGTCCAGCCCGACCCGTGCAGAATCATAAGGAACGGCACCGCCGAGAGAATCTGCCCCGACTGCCCGAGCAAGCCGGTCAACTGCGACACGATGGGAACTCGCCGGTTGTCGAACCACTGCGGTACGAGACGAAGCACCGAGATGAACGTCAGGGCATCACCGACCCCCACGAGCGCTCGAGCACCGACCGCAACCGGCAGGGACGCCGTCGTCGCGAGCACGAGCTGCGCGATCACCATCAACAGGGCCCCGAGCGCGATCATCTTGCGCGAGCCGACCCGATCGAGGATCGCACCCGCCGGGATCTGCATCCCGGCGTAGACGACGATCTGCAACACGACGAACAGGGAGAGCAACGACGGGCTGACTGCGAAACGGTCGGCGGCGTCGAGACCCGCGACACCGAACGAGGTCCGGTGCAGAACCCCGACGATGTAGGCGAACACACCGACGCCCCAAACCACCCACACAGTTCTCACTGCAATCATTGTGCCGGGTGCGCTGTGAAAAGATTGCAGCCTGCGCGACTCGACCACGAGAAAGTGAGCAGACGACATGGCCGACGGACACATCCTGCTGTTGAACGGGCCGAACCTGAACATGCTCGGTACCCGTCAGCCCGAGGTGTACGGCCAGGAAACGCTCGCCGACGTGGTCGCACTGTGCCAGCAGACCGCCGCTGCACACGGCCGCACAGTCCGCGCCGAACAGTCCAACCACGAGGGCCAGCTCATCGACTGGATCCACGAGGCCCGCGGAGTGGCTTCGGGCATCGTCATCAATCCCGGTGGCCTGACGCATACGTCGGTCGCCCTCCGCGACGCCCTCGTCGTTCCGGAGATCCCGATCATCGAGGTCCACATCAGCAACGTCCACGCCCGCGAGGAGTTCCGGCACCACTCCTTCGTCTCGCCCATCGCCAGCGGTGTCATCGCAGGCTTCGGCGTGGCCGGATACGGCTACGCGATCGAACGGCTCATCTCACTCACCTGACCGGCCTTCACTTGACCGGCACTCACAGCCAGGGCTCAGGTTCGTACCCCTATCCTGGCTTAGGACTTGGACGAGTTCGGCGAGCAAGGGACCTTTCGCAGTGAGCAACAACAGCAAGAAGAAGGCACAGGCGGCCACGGCGGCTATGCAGGGCAAGAAGGACAGGGGCAGCCGCACGCTGATCCAACTCGGCGTCGCGGCGGTACTCATCGCCCTGATCGCGGTCATCGGTTTCAGTATCGCCTCCAAGAACTCCGATGACACCGCAACCGGTGCCACCCCGTCGGCGGTCACCGCGGACGGGGCCATCAGAATCGGTGATCCCGACGCCGACGTCGTCGTCACGGTCGTCGAAGACTTCCAGTGCCCGGCGTGCAAGCAGTTCGAAGCCCTCAGCGGGGACACGCTCTCCGAGCTGACCGCCGACAACACGATCGCCGTGGATTACACGCCGATCTCGATCCTGGATCGAGCGTCGTCGACCAATTACTCCACTCGCGCCGCCAACGCCGGCATCTGCGTCGCCGAAGCCGACATGGCCGCGTGGCCGAGCTGGCACGAGGCAATGTTCGCGCAGCAACCCGCTGAGGGCGGCGCCGGACTGAGCGACGACGAGCTGATCGCCATCGCCGAGACAGCAGGGGTCGACAGCTCCGAACTCGCGAGCTGCATCACCGACGGCAGCTACAACGACTTCGTGGCGACTACGACGCAGACCGTGCTCGAGTCCGGCGTCACCGGCACCCCGACCGTCTCGGTCAACGGCACCGTGGTGGCCAACCCGAGTCCGGACGGCCTGCGCACCGCAATCGCCGACGCGAAGTAGGCCCCGCAGTGAAGCCTGCCCGCGCCACCGCCTGGGTCCTCACGGTCGGCGGATTCCTCGGTCTGCTCGCCGCACTGGCGTTGACCATCGAACGCATCGAGCTCCTCCAGGACGCCTCGTACGTGCCGTCGTGCAGCCTGAATCCGGTCCTCTCGTGCGGCACGGTGATGACCACGGAGCAGGCCGCCCTGTTCGGATTCCCCAATCCGATCATCGGCATAGTCGCATTCACCGTCGTCCTCGTCACCGGTGTACTGACGCTCGCACGCATCGCTCTGCCGCACTGGTACTGGCTGGGCCTGACCTTGGGCACCCTGCTCGGCGCAGTGTTCGTACACTGGCTGATCTACGAAAGCTTGTACGTGATCGGCGCGTTGTGTCCGTACTGCATGGTGGTGTGGGCGGTGACGATGCCGATCCTCGTGGTCGCGCTCTCACAGCTGGTCGGCAACTCACGGGTGGGCGGCCTGTTCGTCGAATGGCGTTGGACGATTCTCGCCGTCTGGTACGCGGTGGTGATCGCAGCGATCGGAATCCGCTTCTCCGACTACTGGGCAACCCTGGTGCCCTAGCCACAGCGACCGGACCTACAGCACCGCTACCGCCTCTATCTCGACCAGCAACTCAGGCATCGCGAGACGAGCGACCTCGACGACGGTCTGCGCTGGTCTGGTCTCGGGGAACAGCTCGCCGAGGATGCCGGTGTAGATGTCGAGGTCGCCGATATCGCGGAAGTAGACCGTCAACTTCACGACGTTGTCCAGCGCACCGCCCGCCGCGTCGAGGATCAGCCGGATGTTCTCGAACGACAGGCGAATCTGCGCGTCCACGTCCCCGACGCCGTCGAAGCTACCGTCGGCTGTGATCGCGGTCTGCCCGGACAGGTAGAGCGTCCGCTCGACGTCGCGGACGACCACGCATTGGGACAACAACTGGGCACCCGGATCCCACACTGTGCTTGGTGACAGCACCTGCTTGTCGATGACGCGCTCCTTCTGTGACGAATACGAATCTCAATGTAACGGTTCACAGAACTGGTACGCGTTCTATAACGCTCCGCAATCCGCACCGACAGTGCATGATGATGTGAGCCAGCTCACTGAGATGAGTTCGGTACGACAAGGTCGGGGAGAGCGCGAGCACCAGGAGTTGTTACATGGCAGGCGACCCCATCGCAGTCATCGTTGCGGTAATCGTGTCCGCCGCAGGAGTGGCAGCAGGCACGGAACTACCCCCGGAGATCGCGGACGGTGCTGCAGGTATTGCCGCATCCGCGGAAGAATCGGCACCTGCACTGCAGAAGCAACTGGACGACATGCTCGGCGCACTACCCGAGCCGGCTCGTGAGACCGCCGAGACAATGCTCGAGGACGCAGCAGCCGCCGTCGAGGGCGCGGCCGAACCCCTGCTACCCCCGGCGCCCGAGGACGCAGAGCCGTCCGACCCGGCGGACCCGGCCGAGTCCGAGAGCGGGCCGCCCGCCGAGCCCGCGACGACCAACTCCATCGTCTCCACTGCCGCTGTCTCCGCGACGGTTCCCTCTGCAGGAGCGGCGTTCTCGTCGATCTTCCCGAGCAGTGCAGGCGGCATGCAATTCGGCACATCGACCTTCTCTCTCGGCGAACTCGCGTCCCAGACCGCGTTCATGCCCGCCGCCGAAGCCATTCGGCGTGCACTGTTCCCTGGTATGCCCGCCACGTTCACCGGAGTCTCGACCTCCCCCATCGGCGCGATCACCGCCTTCGTGCCGTGGCTGATGAAAGCCGGTGCCATCTGCGACGGTGTCAACGCCCCTACCATCGCCGCCCTCTACGCGGCCGAGAACGGGTTCCGTCACGGGCCCACCGCCCCGGTATCGAGCAGCGGAGCCCGAGGCCCGGGCCAGTTCATGCCCGGCACCTGGGCCAAGTACGGCAAGGATGCCGACGGAGACGGTGTCGCCGACGTCAACGGCATTGCCGATTCCGTCATGGCTTCGGGCAACCTGCTCTGTGACATCAACAAGCAGGTCGAGCAGTGGAAGTCGCAGGGCCGGGTATCCGGCGATTCCCTGGATCTGACCCTGGCCGGTTACAACGCCGGCGCCGGCGCTGTGCTTCGGTCGGGCGGAATGCCCTCGGGCCTACCGGACTACGAGAATCAGACCAAGCCATACGTGGCGAAGATCCGCGCCACCGAGAGGCAGTTCGCGGCGCTGCTCAACCCGTTCTCGTCCCTCGATCTCGGCACCATCGGGGCCCGCGCGGTCAACTCGGCGATGGACTACCTCGGCCTCCCCTACGTCTGGGGCGGCGGCAACATCAACGGTCCGTCCGGCGGCGGGTTCGACTGCTCCGGCCTGACCTCGTATGCGATGTACCGCGCGTCGGCCGGTGCCGTGACGCTCCCCCGCACCTCTGAAACCCAGTGGAATGTGGGCACCGAGATTCCGCTGGAAATGGCGCAGCCGGGCGACCTGCTCTTCGGGAACTGGCAGTCGGCCGGCCCCGGGCACGTCGCGATCTACATCGGCAACGGTCAGATGGTCCACGCACCCCAGCGCGGCGACGTCGTCCGCGTCGGCGACGTGTTCGACGGCATGAAAGCGCGCCGGGTGCTCTGACGGAAGGCTCCAGGGATTGCTCTGACGGAGTCAGGGGGTAGGTTCGAGCGCGAGCACCGACCCCGAGACGAGGAGCACGCCTGTGACCACCGGAGCCGGCACCGAACCCCAGAGCTTCACCGACGAACTTGCCCCGCCGCCCCCGGTCGGCGAAGGATTCGAGACGGGCTGGACCGTTCGCACCGCCGACGTCGATCCCGATAATCGCCTGCGGTTCGACGGCATCGCCCGGTATCTCCAGGACATCGGCTCGGACAACCTCGACGCGACGCCGTTACATGCCACCGATCCGTTCTGGATCGTCCGCCGCACGGTCATCGACGTCATCGAACCGGTGCACTTCCCGGACCGGGTGCACATGCGACGCTGGTGTTCCTCGATGTCGACGCGATGGTCGAACATGCGCGTGCAGATCTCCAGCGGCAAGGGCGCCTCGATCGAGACCGAGGGGTTCTGGATCAACATCAGCGCAACCACCGGAATGCCCACGCGCATCAGCGACGAGGCTCTGGAATTGTTGGCCCGCACCACCGACGAGCACCGACTTCGGTGGAAAGCATGGCTCACCGAACCGGTGCCCGACGCATCCGAGACCGACACACCGTTCCCGTTGCGCGCCACGGACATCGACTCGTTCAACCACGTCAACAATGCCGCGTACTGGCATGCCGTCGAAGAGTTCCTGGTCACTCACACCGAGTTGGTGCGCGAGCCGCACCGAGCCGTGATCGAGTATCTCTCGCCCATCCTCGCGAGCGAGCACGTCATCATCCGCCACCGCTACGAGGGCGGCGCGCTCACCCTGTGGTTCGTGGTGGACGGGTCCGTGCGCTCGGTGGCGAAGGTGGCGCCCAAGCTGTGACGGTCGAGCTTGCCGCGCGGAGTGTGCGGAAGCTCGTCGACGACGAGTATGCGTGCGGGCATGCTCGGGCTCGGCAGCACAGCACGAAGATGCCTACGGATATCGGCAATCTCAGGCCGCTGCGGGCCGAGCACCACCGCCAGTCCGGGTACCTCACCCATCCGCTCGTCCGGCACCCCGATGCAGGCCGCCTCGGCGACCCCGGGCACCTCGAGCGCCGCCGCCTCGATCGGCGCCAGTTCGACTTTCAGTCCCGAGCGATTGATCACCTCACTGCCGCGCCCCAGTAGCGTCAACGCGCGGCCGTCCACCGTCCCCCTGTCGCCCACCGTCATCCACCCGTCCACCGGCCCGCCTGTCACACCGGATTCGGTGAGGTAGCCGTCGAAAAGCATGTCGCTGCGAACATGGACGATGCTGTCGCGAACGTCGGCCTCGACCCCGTCGAACAAGGTTCCGGCTCCGGGATCGACGCCACGATCGTAGGAGACGAAGCTCAGCTCCGAGGCGCCGTAGAAATGCGTGAGCGACGCGTTCGGCAGCACGGTCTGCAGTGCGACTCGGCCTTGGGTCGGCCAACGCGCCGCGCTCGAGAGCACGGCGCGGACACTGGGAACGGAGTCGACGCCGGATCGGACGAGATCCCACGCGATGGTCGGCACCGAATACAGATGGGTCGGCTCATCGGCCACCGCCGCGACGAGGGGGCGCACGTCGACCGTCGCACCGCACGTCAGCCCGTGCAGCGCGCCGTAGAGGAAGTGGGTGTGGTCGAGCACACCAGGGGTGCAGAGTCGATCACCGCGGCCGATGTCGAACACCTCGTCGCTGCGATCCAACGTGCGCGCCCACGACAGCTGGTTGCGGACGAACAGTTTCGGCTCACCCGTCGTACCCGAGGTGACACCGAGAAGCATCTCGTCGCCGGGCTCGGCTCTCCCGTGCGAACCGTCTGCATCGAGACCAGCCACCGGGTCATCACACCCCCACTGCCGCAACCGTCGGTGCTGACTCGGCGCCGCCAGTACCGCGGCCGGGCGGGCGAGATCCATCACCCGCGTGAACTGTTCGGGGAGAAGGTGCCGGTGCAGTAGCACCACCCCGGTTCCCGACGCCATCGCCGCGGCGACCGCCACGAGCGAGGAGACATCCGACGTCGGCAACACCGCTACCCGCGCCATGCCGCGCATCCCGGCCGCGGTGCGCGTGACTCGGTGCCAGAACTCGGCGTACGTCACCACTTCCCGGCGATCGACAACAGCCGCTGCATCCGGGATCTCGACGACGCGACGGGCAATGCGGTCGGTCAACAATTCGGACATGGCACCTCACACACTCTCGTCATCCCAGTCATCCTCGTCCCAGTCGTCGTCATCCCAGTCATCGTCGACGCCGCGCGCGACGAGTGCATCGCCCATCGCGTCGGCGGTGCGCAATGCCCGCACGAGGACGGGTGTGGCCAGCGCCGTCATCGACCACTGCAGCCCGCGGGCTTTGCGTGCCTCCGAGACCTCGTGCACGATCGTCGCCAGCATGGGGATGCAGCGGATCGCCAGGGCGAGCATGAGACCGACCCGCTCGGGATCGACGCCGAAACGGCGCAACGGCCCGAGTGCACGGGTAACGGTATCGAGCATGGCGGTCACGCGGGTGGTGACGGTGACCAGCGCGGCGAGGGCCACCGAGATGAGCAGGACTCCGCAGACGACGACGGCGCGTTGCCAGGAGGTGATGATCAGCTGGAACGTCCCGATGATCAACAGCATCCACAGCACCGGACGCAACTGCGCCACCGCGATTTTCGCCGGGATCCGCGCGACCGCGAACAGCGCGGCAACTGCGGCGGCCACCGCCAGCACTTGAAGTGGAGTTCGCACCAGAATTGCCACCGCGAGAATCGTCGTCACCAGCAGTATCAGTTTCGCCCCCGCAGGGAGCCGGTGTATCGGGGACGTGCCCGGCCGGTACAGACCTATCAACTGACACGGCCGATCATTCGACGAGCTCCCGGTATGCGGGAACAGCGTCGCTCGGCGTGCCGTCGAACGCGACGAGCCCATCGTCTATGACGACGACACGCTCGAAGCCTTCCAGCAGCGCGAGCTGATGGGTGACGACGATGACCTGCTGGTCGATCGAGTCGAGGGCCTGCGACACGACGCGGGCATTGCGCAGGTCGAGCAGAGTGGTCGGCTCGTCGGCGATGACGACCTCGGGCCTGCGGATCAACACCGCGCCAATCGCCAGCAACTGCTTCTGGCCTCCGGAGAGCAAGTGAGCAGGGTGCTCCGCATGGCCGGCGAGCTGGAATCGAACCAGCATTTCCTGCACCCGATCCGCGATCTCTACCTTGCTCAGTCCGGACCGCCGCAACGAGAAGGCAAGGTCCTCGGCCACCGTCGGCATGACGATCTGAGTGTCCGGGTCGGTGAACACGAAGCCCACCTTCTTGCGAACCTGGGCGCCCTTTTTCGCGGGGTCGACGCCGTCGACGGTCACGGTGCCGGAATCGGGTGCCAGCAGTCCGTTGACGGTGCGGGCCAACGTCGACTTGCCGGAACCGTTGGAGCCGATGATGCCGACTCGCCGCTCGGTGATCCGCAGGCTGATCCCGCGCAGCACCTCGCGCTCACCGAAAGCATGGCGCACCGAATCGAACACGATCTCACTCACCACGCACGCTCCACGATCATCGCTATCCCTTGGCCGCCGCCGATGGCACACGCCGCCAGGCCCAGTTCCGGGCCGTTCTCGGTGAGCATCTGACGCGCCAGTCGAACGAGCAGAACGGCTCCCGAGGCACCCCAGGGATGACCCATCGCGATGGCGCCGCCCTGCGGACACAGGGTGTTCTCGTCGATGCCCAACCGGTCGGACACCGCCAGCACCACCGAGGCGAACGCTTCGGTGATCTCGACGATCCCGATATCGGACAGTGCGATTCCCGTACGGCGCAGTACCTTCTCGATCGCCGGGACAGGTCCGAGCCCGGGCAGTGCTGGATCCGATCCGGCCACAGCCGACCCGAGTACCCGCAGCGCCGGCAGGCCTTTCGCCAGAGCCTCCGAGGTCACCGCTACCACTGCGGCCCCGTCGGAGATGCCGCACGAGTTCCCTGCAGTCGCGGTGCCGTCGGCGGTGAAGCTGGGACGCAGCCGCGCGAGCCGAGCCTGCGTCATGTTGGGGCGAATACGTTGATCGCGTTCGATGCCCGCGACCGGCACGATCTCACCCGTGAAATCCGTCGCCGCCGCCAGTGCGTGCGAGCGGGCAGCGTACGCGTCCTGCCGCTCCCGCCCGATCCCGCAGGCCTGCGCCAGAGCGTCGGCGGCGACACCCATGTCCGGGTCCGGGAAACCGGACGGAGCGAACGGCGCGCGCGTGTATCGGATCGGTTCCGCTTCGCCCTCGGGCGGCCAGAAGCGCCACGGAGCTGTGCTCGCGGATTCCACTCCGCCCGCAAGGATCAGTTCTTCCTCGCCGCTGCGTACGCGCATCGCCGCCTGCATGACCGCATCGAGCCCGGAACCGCACTGTCGATCCACCGTCACACCGGGGACTTCGGCGCCCAGTCCGGCGCGCAACGCCGATACCCGTGCCGGATCGCCGCCCGGCCCGAGGCAGTTGCCGAGAACGACATCGTCGACGTCCGCGTCACACCCCGACTCCAGCAGCGTCGCCAGCGTGGCGGCCAGGACCGGGGCAGCGAGATCCGTCGTCGTCAGTGCCGCGAAGCCGTGACCGGCGTTGCCGATGGGCGTACGCCAGGGAGCGACGAGCATCGCACTCGAACCGAACGCGTTAGGGCTGGCGGTCATGAATACGAGTCTTTCACCCGGCCGCGGGCGATCTTGCCACTGCCGGTACGTGGTAGCTCCTCGACGACGGTCCATCGCCGCGGCAGGGCTGTGCTCTGCAAGCGTGCTCGAGCCTGCTGCTTTATCGGCTCCAGGCGTCCGCCCGGCTCGAGTTCGATCACCGCCGTCACCGTCGCACCGAGCACGGCATGAGGAGTGGCGATGGCCGCTGCGGCGCGGACACCGTCGATATCACCCAGGACCCGTTCGACATCCTCGGCGAGGACGGTCGTTCCGCCCACGTCGATGGCCGCATCCCCGCGGCCGTGTACGACGAGTTCGCGGCCCGGGCCCAGCTCGGCGATATCGCCGACGCCGACCCACTCGTCCGTCCCCAGCGCTGCGTACGGCGAGCGTACGAAGAGGAGTCCGTCGCGGACCTCGGCTTCGACGTCCTTCAACAGGGTCAGTGAAGACGGAACGACGCGGGCAGCGACGAGGGAGAGTTCCGCGGCGCCGTAGTACTCGACAACCCTCAGGCCGTCGGCTTGCTGCTCGGCGGCTCGATCGAGACCTGTCCCTGCGACGATCACCGTTCGAAGATCGGGTGCAGTCCCGAGGAGCAGCTTCCTGAGCACTGCAGGTACGGCATGCGCTGCCGTGGCAGTGGCAGGGTTGTCGGTGACGCAGGCCCCGAGCCACAGCGCGTGAACGGCGCCGAAGAGATGCATCGTGGCGTGCAGCGGTCCCGTCACGAGGACTTTATCGGCCGGGGTGAGACCGACGAGGGAGCTGAATTCTTCGAAACTGCTCGTCCACGACGCGGCGGTCCGCGCGAGCGGTCGCGGGGTACCGGTGGATCCGGACGTGCCGACGAGCAGGAACGCTCCGTCGGGCACGGAAGTTCGGTGTGGCCGGGCGGCCGGATCTTCGACATGGACGACGGCGCCCTGCCGGGCGGCGGCGAACACGCAGACGAGCGCCTCGGGTGGTGACAGCTCCGAAGCGTCGTGCACGGCCGCGGCGGGCCAGCGATCGACTGCCTCGTCGAACTCGGCGTAGGTGAGCACGGTGCCGGCCCAGTCGATCGCCGGGTCCCGCCCCGAGCCGCCGAGCCTCACTTGGTGATGAGGCCCGGGTACGCGCGATGAACGCTCTTCGCCACGACGGTGGCAATGACGACCTTCGCCAGGTCGCCGGGAACGAATGCGAAGTTGGTCGAGATCGATGCCCACACCGCGAGGTCGGTGCGCAGCAGCAACCCGATGGTGCCGAACACGTAGATGACCACGATGCCGCCGAGCGCGTTGATCAGCAGGCCGAGTGCGAGGGGATACTTCGGCAGGATGCGCGCGGTGAGCAGTCCGATGACGAAGGCTGCGGGGATCCAGCCGATCAGGTATCCGGCGCTCGGACCGGCCAGAGCGGTGAGTCCGGTGCGACCGCCGGAGAGCAGCGGCAGCCCGATCAGCGTCAGCGCGATGAACACTGTGACGGCGGCGGTGCCCTTGCGGGCGCCGAGGATGGCTCCGGCGAGGATGACGCCGAGGGTCTGCAACGTGATGGGGACGCCGCTGAAACCGACGGTGATGGCACCGGGCAGCCCCAGAGCGGCGATCAACGCGGCGAACACCGCGATCTGCGCCATGTCTCGGGCAGAGAACCGCACCTTCGAGACCATCGACTTCTTGCCTACTGATTGCTTCACTGCGCCCACCGTGACTCCTCGTCGTCAAAACTTGAACGGCGTTCAAGGTAGCAGGTGAGCCGACCCGGTAGCCAACGAGCCAACACCGTTTACGGTGGAGGTATGGAGAAGACCAGAACTCTCGTCCTCATGCGACACGGCAAATCCGGGTATCCCGAGGGCACTCCGGACCACGAGCGCCCCCTCGCGCCGCGCGGTCGACGAGAAGCCGGTCTCGCCGGGACCTGGATCACCGAGCACGTCGGCGTCGTCGACGCGGTGCTCTGCTCCACGGCCCAACGCACCCGCGAAACCCTCACAGCCACCGGCCTCGGCGGGGCTGCCCGTTTCGAGAAAAAGATCTACGGCGGGTCGGCCGACGAGATCATCGAGGAGATTCTGCTGACGGACTCCGAGGTGAGCACACTGCTCGTCGTCGGGCACGAACCCGGAATACCCTGGACCGCCTTGGAATTGGCCGAGGACGACGACTCGGAACTGGCCCGAACCATCCGGCATCGATTCCCCACATCGGCACTCGCCGTGCTGACCACCGACCGCGACTGGGCGGACCTGGTGGCGGGCACCGCCACCATCACAGACTTCTGCATCCCCCGCGCAGAAAGCTAGCTCAGCTGCGGACCTTCGCGACGACGAAGCCGACGACGCCCAGAGCGATGAGTAGCAGCAGCGCAGTTCCGAACCCGGCGAGCCACCACACGACCGCGAAGACGACCAGCGCCGGCGCTGCCGCGATCAATGCGATGCCCGGGTTCTCCCGGACGGTTTCGAGTGCCGTCTGCGCGTGCACTCTGTCGAGCTTCTTGCCAGCCATCGCCAACCTCCATCAGTCCGGTATGTCTATTTCTCCACAGTAGCTCGCAACGCCATCGAAAGATCGATCAGCGCGGCGTCGGACTCGAACAGTGCATCACGGTCGTAGGTGGACGTCGAGGCCAGAATCTCGTCGGCGCCGGTGCGCTGGATCAGCTCGACTACTCGGTCGGCGACCTGATCCGGTGTGCCGTGCAACCCTGTCGCGATCGATTTCTCGACGCGCTCGCGCATCCTGGCCGGTGCCGCGTCGAGGTCGATATCCCGCGGCGAGGTCAAGGGCGGGAACTCCCCCGTCTGCCTCGACTGCGCCATCGCCCAGGCCTCCGGCAGCACCAACTCGCGGGCACGTTCTTCTGTCCGAGCGACCGTGATGTCCAGGGAGACGATGACGGTGGGGTGCGGGTTCTGCTCGGTCGATCGGAAGTCGCGACGGTACTGCTCGAGCGCGGCCCCGTCACCCTGCAGGATCGGACCGCCGACCACCACTGGCAGGCCGGCTTTCGCTGCGATTTCGAGACCCTGCCCGGTCGCGAGAACGAACATCGGCGGCTGCGTTGTCCATTCAGGCGGAACTGCCGGCCGCACGGTCACCGGGCCGGTGCCGGTCAGGTAGCTGAGTAGTTCATCGATGTCCTCGGCGAAGGCGTCGGGTTCTTCTCGGCCCGAACGCAAGGCCTTGCGAACAGGCTCGGTGAATCCGAGCGAACGCCCCAGTCCGACGTCGACGCGTCCGCGGTAGAGCGCTTCGAGCATCGCGAACTGCTCGGCCACGACGAACGGCTGATGGTTGGGCAGCATCACTCCGCCGGACCCGATTCGGATGCGGGAGGTTCTCGCGCCGATCGCGGCCAGCAGCACCGGCGGCGAGCCGCTCGCGATACCTGGAACGCCGTGATGTTCGGCCACCCAGAAGCGGTGGTAGCCCAACATTTCCGCGTGGGCTGCCCGCTCGATCGTGGCCGTCAGCGCAGCCGCGTCCGGAAGTCCGATACGGGTGCGGGAGCGATCGAGGATGGAGAGAAGCACCCTTGCCACAACCTCGATTGTGAGACGCATATTTCTTGGGTTCGAGGACCGGAACTGTCCGCAATCGACGAGATAGTTGTTCTACACCGACCTGAGGAGAACAGCATGGACATGAAACTCGAGCTCGTCATGATTCCCGTCTCGGACGTGGACCGCGCGAAAGACTTCTACACCGGCATCGGATTCGTTGCCGACCACGACGCCTGCCCTTCCGAGGACATCCGCTACGTCCAACTGACGCCTCCGGGTTCGGCGTGCTCGATCGCCATCGGCAAGGGCATCACCAAGGCAGTGCCCGGCAGCGTCGAGGGGATGCTCGTCGTCGTCGACAATGTCGACGAAGCCCGCGACCACCTGGTCGCAGCAGGCTTGGACATCGCTCCCGTCGAAGACCTCGGTTGGGGCAAGTTCGTGTTCTTCAGCGATCCCGACGGCAACGAGTGGGCCGTCCAAGAACTGCCCAAGCCCTAGAGCAGGAGGGCGGCGCGGAGGCCGCGGTGATCCGAACCCGGCAGGTCGACGGTACCCACCTCGGTCACGGCGGCCCCGCGCACGAGGATGTGGTCGATCGCGATGAGCGGCGGAATCCGCATGTCGGCGTGGTAGGTCGCGAGATGGCCGGCGCCCACCTCGATTGCCGCGTCTCGGTACGAGCCCGTCAGCAAGTTTCGGTAGAGCTTGTGATCGAAAGTCGCGTTGAAGTCACCGCCGACGATGACGGGGCCGTCCTCGGCTGGAATTTTCGCGAGCATCTGCCGGATCGACGCCAACTCCCGTACCCACCCCTGCGGTGATCGCGGCCACGGCGGGACCGGATGAAGCGCGAAGACCAACGGCGTCGGTCCACCCGGCACCTCGACCCGGGCCGAGAGCTGTTCGGCCGCATAGCCGTCGTGACGCATCACATCGTCGAGCGGATGCTGCGAATAGATGCCCGACCCTTCGCCGCCGCCCGCCAGACTGACGAACGAGTACGGCAGATGCTCGGCCAGGCCGGCGGCGAGGAGCCTCTCGTGCGCGCTCGGCGTCAACTCGACGACAGTGAGAACGTCCGGGCGGTGACGCTCCAGCAGTGCGACGATGGCGTCGGCGTCGGCTCCGCCGAGCAGAATGTTCGCGTGCAGCACGGTGAAGGGCGTGCCCAGCGTGTTTGTGTCCCGGACCGATTCCTTCGCCCGGAACCGTCGCGCGACGAGCGGCCACTGCGTCCACGCTGCCGCCGCCATGACGGCCAGGCCGAGGAGCGCCCCCACCCAACCCACTCCGATCGTGAGCAGCACCGTGCCGGGCACGGAAGCCCACATGGGGGTGCGGGCCAATGCACCGGCCACCAGCACGCTCTGGCGCGTCGAGTCGACGAGGTGGACCGCGATGGCGAGGATCGCGGCCGTCACGAAAACCGCACCTATAACGATGTACATCACGGTGATTCTGTCACCCCCACCTGTGGAGGGCCTGGGAGGTTTCACTGTTTCAGTGACGCTCGGTCGCTTTTCCTCGGTCGGGTAAGGAACAATGACGATCGAGTCGGGTTCGAGCGCAGGGGATATACACAACGTGAAACGTAGGAAACTGCTTCAACTGGCGGCTGCGGGTCTGGTCGGTCTGACCGTTCCTCCGCTTGCGACGGCCGGGCGCGCGGGAGCGTTGCCCATCGGCGTCGACTCCATCCGATTACTGGTACCGGAATTATGGGCCGACCCGCCGCGCCCGCCCGATCACACCCCCGTCATCGTCATCGGTTCGGGCTTCGGCGCCAGCGCTGCCGCGCTTCGTCTCGCACAGGCAGGTACCGACGTCACCGTCCTCGAACGCGGCCTACGCTGGCCGCGCGATCCTCGGCGTGAGATCTTCACCGCCGATATGACCGCCGACGGTCGTGGTCTCTGGCGACAGACCTCCTTCACCAACATCACCGGCCTTCCCGTCGGACCGGTCGATTACTTCGGCGGGGTACTCGATACGACCCGCTACGAGAATCTGTCCGTGTGGCGAGCGGCCGCCGTCGGTGGTGGCTCGGTTGTCTACACCGGCGTCACCATCGCCCCCGATCGCCGCTACTTCGACCTCTCGTTCGGTGGCCGACTCGGTTACGACGAGATGGAACGCACCTGGTACCCGAAGGCGCGCTCGATGCTGCTGCCGTCGATCATGCCCGCGGACATCTACAACAGTCCGAGCTTCACGCACTCACGCGTCTGGGACGACCACGCCCGCCGCGCTGGTTTCACGCCCGAGCCCGTGGACGGCAACTGGAACTGGAATGTCGTGCGTGACGAGATATCTGGGCACTCGCGACCGTCGGCGACCGTCGGCGCCAGCACCTTCGGCAACTCCAACGGCGCCAAGCACGACCTCACCCAGAACTACATCCCACAGGCGGAGGCCACCGGTCGCGCGCGTGTGTGCCACAGCCACGAGGTCGCCTCCATCGGCACCGAATCCTCGGGCCGCTACCGCGTCGAGGTTCGACGGCTCTCCCCCGAGGGCGAGGTGCTCGAAATCCGTACTCTGACATGCGACAAGCTCGTACTCGGCGCCGGATCGATCGGCACCACCGAACTCCTCATGCGCGCTCAGGCCACGGGAGCTCTCGCCAATCTCAACGAGTTCGTCGGTCGGGGCTGGGGCACCAACGGTGATGCCACGATGACCCGCTCCCTCGGCCCGATCGCGGCCGTCTCGCAGGCGTCGCCGTGCGCTTCGCGAATCACCGACGAGACCAATCTGCCACTGACAGTGGAGAACTGGTACGTTCCGGGAGTGCCCACGGACCTCGGCTTCCTCGCCTCTCTGGGGATGACCATCGACCCACTGCGCGCGGACTTCCGGTTCGACACCGCCACCGACTCCATGTCACTCTCCTGGCCCAAGGGCGGCAGCCGCGACACCGTCGAATCGCTGCGTGCAGTGAACAACAGGATGGCGCAGGCAGGTCGCACCGTCGTCTCGGCGGAGCCGTTCACCCGCGATGTGGACGACACGTTCACCGCCCACCCCCTGGGCGGTGCAGTGCTCGGCGACGTCACCGACTCCTACGGACGCGTCCAAGGACACCCCGGCCTCTACGTCGTGGACGGAGCGCTCATCCCCGGGAGCACGGGTGCGGCGAACCCGTCGTTGACCATCACCGCCCTCGCGGAACGCAACATCGCAAGAATCATCGCCGACGGAGAGTAGAGAATCGATCTCGATGACCACCGTGTATGTGTGGACCGTGAGTCTGCTGCTCTTCGTCAACGAACTGATGATCCTGACGGCACTCGCATTCGCCGGGTATCGACTCAGCGGCCGCGGCACCGTCGGCTGGGTGGTTGCGGTGCTCGCCGTTCTCGCGGCCGCGACGCTGTGGGGGCTCTTCGCCGCGCCGAAGGCAACGTTCGACATCCCGGCCATGGTGTGGGTGGTGAAGCTCGGACTCTACGGAGGTGCCACCGTGCTCCTCGCCGTCGCGGGTGCGCGCACGTCCATCGTGGTGGGCTTCGCCGTGTTCTCGGTAGTCATCAATGCCCTCGCACTGATTCCACCGGTGAGCACCGCGACGCTGTAGTTCCGGGACCCTACTGAGATGAGAAAAGCCCCGCACCCTCGAAAGAGGTTGCGGGGCTTTCCAATGTGAGTGGAAGTACATAGCGGGCCATGTACTTCCACTCACATGCGACGAAGTCGCCTAGCGGTATTCGTTGGAGAAACCGTAGTCGTCGAGCGGCACTGCGGCACCGGTGTTGGCTCCGAAGCCATCCGGGCTGTAGTACTGATCGTCGTAGGACGGCACCGCGTATGCCGCGGCACGTGCCTCCTCGGTGGGCTGCACCTGGATGTTCCGGTACCGGTTGATGCCGGTACCAGCCGGGATGAGCTTACCGATGATGACGTTCTCCTTGAGACCGATGAGCTTGTCCGAGCGGGTGTTGATCGCCGCATCGGTGAGCACACGAGTGGTCTCCTGGAAGGACGCTGCCGACAGCCACGAATCGGTCGCCAGCGACGCCTTGGTGATACCCATCAGGACCGGACGTCCGGCTGCGGGCTCGCCGCCCTCGGACACCACGCGGCGGTTGGACGCCTCGAACTCGCTGCGCTCGGTCAGTGAACCGGGCAGGAACTCGGTGGAGCCGGAGTCGATGATCGTCACACGACGGAGCATCTGGCGCACGATCGTCTCGATGTGCTTGTCGTGAATCGACACACCCTGACTGCGGTACACCTCCTGGACCTCGTTGACCAGGTGGATCTGAACCTGGCGAGGACCCATCACACGTAGAACCTCGTGCGGATCGGCAGCACCTTCCATCAGCTGCTGGCCGACCTCGACGTGGTCACCGTCCGCCAGCAGGCGCTCGGTGCCGTCGTCGTGCTTGAACACGCGCAGACGCTGACGCTTGGAGAGCTTGTCGTAGACAACCTCTTCGCCGCCGTCGTCCGGGACGATGGTGATCTTGTAGAAACGATCGCCGTCCTCGAGCTGGATGCGTCCCGACACGTCCGCGATCGGAGCCTTGCCCTTCGGCACGCGTGCCTCGAACAGTTCCTGGACGCGAGGCAGACCACCGGTGATGTCATCTCCGGCGACACCACCCTGGTGGAAGGTACGCATGGTCAGCTGGGTGCCGGGCTCACCGATGGACTGTGCGGCGACGATACCGACGGCCTCACCGATATCGACGAGCTTGCCGGTTGCCATCGAGCGGCCGTAGCAGGTGGCGCAGACGCCGGTGCCGGTGGTGCAGGTGAGCACGGAGCGCACCTTGACCGACGTGATGCCCGCTTCGAGCAGCGCGTCGATGGCCGGATCGCCGAGGTCGTGTCCACGAGCGACGATGACCTTGCCGTCCGCGTCGACCGCATCGCTCGCCAATGTGCGGGCGTACGTGCTGGTCTCGACGTGAGCGTCACGAATCATCGTGCCGTCGGCCAGCTTCTCCGCGATGGTCGTGTTGATGCCGCGCTCGGTGCCACAGTCGGTTTCCCGAACGATGACATCCTGCGAGACGTCGACGAGACGACGCGTCAGGTAGCCCGAGTCGGCGGTACGAAGCGCCGTGTCGGCCAGACCCTTACGAGCACCGTGCGTGTTGATGAAGTACTCGAGGACCGTCAGGCCTTCCTTGAAGGAAGACTTGATCGGACGCGGGATGAACTCACCCTTCGGGTTGGTCACCAGGCCCTTCATACCGGCGAGCGACCGCACCTGCGTCATGTTTCCGGCGGCACCGGACTTCACGATCATCGGGATGGGGTTGTCGTCGGGGAAGTGCGCCTCCATGGCCTTACCGACCTGCTCGGTCGCGTCCTGCCAGATCTTGACCAGTGCAGAATTGCGCTCGACCTTGTCGAGGGCGCCACGCTGGTACTTCTTCTCGATCTGATCGGCCTGAGCCTCGAACGTCTCCATGATCTGCGGCTTCTCCGGCGGCACGAGCACGTCGGAGATCGAGATGGTGACACCCGAACGCGTGGCCCAGTAGAAGCCGGCGTCCTTGAGCTTGTCGACGGTCTGCGCGACGACGATCATCGGGTAACGCTCGGCGAGATCGTTGATGATGGTCGCCTGACGCTTCTTCGGCATCTGCTCGTTGACGAACGGGTAGTCCGCCGGGAGCAGCTCGTTGAAGAGAACGCGTCCCAGAGTGGTTTCCGCGATCCAGGCCTCGCCGCGACGCCAACCCTCGGGGAACCGCTCGGTCTCGATGTCGCGCGGCGGACGCTGGTGCGTCAGCCGAACCTTGATCAGTGACTGCACCGTGAGCGATCCACGGTCGACAGCCATCTGAGCCTCGGCCGGGCTGGAGTACGCACCGAACTCGGCCACGTCGGTCTTGGCATCGGCACGTTCACCGATGGCACCGTCGTCGAGACGCGTCAGGTGGAACAGGCCCGTGACCATGTCCAGACGCGGCATGGCGAGCGGACGACCCGAGGCAGGCGAGAGGATGTTGTTCGAGGACAGCATCAGGATGCGAGCCTCGGCCTGAGCCTCGGCGGACAGCGGAAGGTGGACAGCCATCTGGTCACCGTCGAAGTCGGCGTTGAACGCCTCACAGACGAGCGGGTGCAGCTGGATGGCCTTGCCCTCGACGAGCTGTGGCTCGAACGCCTGGATGCCCAACCGGTGCAGGGTAGGTGCACGGTTCAGCAGCACAGGGTGCTCGGCGATGACCTCTTCGAGAACGTCCCACACCTGCGGACGCTGACGCTCGACCATGCGCTTGGCCGACTTGATGTTCTGCGCGTGGTTCAGATCGACCAGACGCTTCATCACGAACGGCTTGAACAGCTCGAGAGCCATCAGCTTCGGCAGACCACACTGGTGCAGCTTGAGCTGAGGACCGACGACGATCACCGAACGGCCCGAGTAGTCCACGCGCTTACCGAGCAGGTTCTGACGGAAACGACCCTGCTTGCCCTTGAGCAGATCCGACAGCGACTTCAGCGGACGGTTACCCGGTCCGGTGACCGGACGTCCACGACGGCCGTTGTCGAACAGTGCGTCGACCGACTCCTGCAGCATCCGCTTCTCGTTGTTGACGATGATCTCGGGCGCGCCGAGGTCGATCAGTCGCTTGAGGCGGTTGTTGCGGTTGATGACACGGCGGTACAGGTCGTTGAGGTCGGACGTCGCGAAACGTCCACCGTCGAGCTGCACCATCGGACGAAGCTCCGGCGGGATGACCGGAACGGCGTCGAGAACCATGCCCATCGGCGAGTTGCGCCCGGCCTGGAATGCTGCCACGACCTTCAGACGCTTGAGCGCACGAAGCTTCTTCTGGCCCTTGCCGCTACGAATGGTCTCGCGCAACGACTCGGCCTCGGCGTCGACGTCGAAGGTCTGCATGAGCTTCTGGATCGACTCGGCACCCATGGCGCCGGTGAAGTACTCGCCGTAGCGGTCGATGAGCTCGCGGTAGATGAGCTCGTCGACGATGAGCTGCTTCGGCGTCAGCTTCGTGAAGGTGGTCCAGATCTCCTCGAGACGATCCAGTTCACGCTGCGCGCGGTCACGGAGCTGACGCATCTCGCGCTCGCCACCATCCTTGACCTTGCGGCGCACATCGGACTTCGCGCCCTCGGCTTCGAGCTCGGCGATGTCGGCTTCGAGCTTCTGCGCGCGGGCCTCGAGGTCGGCGTCGCGCTGATCTGCGACGGCCTTCTTCTCGACCTCCATCTCGGCCTCGAGCGTCGAGAGCTCGTTGTGGCGGAGCTCGTCGTCGACCGTGGTGATGACGTAGGCGGCGAAGTAGATGATCTTCTCGAGATCCTTCGGTGCCAGGTCGAGCAGGTAGCCCAGGCGCGACGGAACGCCCTTGAAGTACCAGATGTGCGTGACGGGTGCGGCCAGTTCGATGTGGCCCATGCGCTCACGGCGAACCTTGGCGCGGGTGACCTCGACGCCACAGCGCTCGCAGATGATGCCCTTGAAGCGGACACGCTTGTACTTACCGCAGTAGCACTCCCAGTCCCGGGTGGGGCCGAAGATCTTCTCGCAGAAGAGGCCGTCCTTCTCGGGCTTGAGCGTGCGGTAGTTGATGGTCTCCGGCTTCTTGACCTCGCCGTAGGACCACTGACGGATGTCGTCCGCAGTGGCAAGGCCAATGCGAAGTTCATCGAAGAAGTTGACGTCGAGCACGTAACTTCCTTTCCCCGTTTATGGGTGTTGTGCTGGAAGAGCAAATGAGAAAAACGCCTGCCGGACCTGCGCTGAGCAGGTCCGGCAGACCGAGAACTACTGCGCTAGGTCGTCGACGGTCGCAGCTTCGTTGCGGGAGAGGTTGATACCCAGGTTGGCTGCGGCGCGCTCGAGATCCTCGTCGTCACCGTCGGCCATCGTGATGGCAGCACCGTCCGAGGACAGCACCTCCACGTTGAGGCACAGCGACTGGAGCTCCTTGAGGAGCACCTTGAAGGACTCGGGGATACCGGGCTCCGGGATGTTCTCGCCCTTGACGATGGCTTCGTACACCTTCACGCGTCCGACGACATCGTCGGACTTGATGGTGAGAAGCTCCTGCAGCGTGTATGCGGCGCCGTACGCCTGCATTGCCCAGCACTCCATCTCACCGAAGCGCTGACCACCGAACTGAGCCTTACCACCGAGGGGCTGCTGCGTGATCATCGAGTACGGCCCGGTCGAACGCGCGTGGATCTTGTCGTCGACCAAGTGGTGCAGCTTGATGATGTACATGTAGCCCACCGACACCGGGTACGGGAACGGCTCGCCGGAACGACCGTCGTACAAGGTGGCCTTTCCGTCGGAGCCGACCATCTGCTCGCCGTCGCGGTTGGGGATGGTGCTGCCGAGCAGGCCGGTCAGCTGATTCTCCTTGGCGCCGTCGAACACCGGGGTGGCGATGTTGCTGTCCGCCGGTGCCGAGAGCATCTCCTCCGGCAGACGCTCGGCCCAATCGGGCCTCGTGCCGTCCGCCGCGATCTGCACGTTCCAGCCGGTCTTGCCGATCCACCCGAGGTGAGTCTCCAAGATCTGACCGATATTCATACGACGCGGAACACCGTGGGTGTTCAGGATGATGTCGATCGGGGTGCCGTCGGGCAGGAACGGCATGTCCTCCTGCGGGAGGATCTTGCCGATGACGCCCTTGTTGCCGTGGCGTCCGGCCAGCTTGTCGCCGTCCTGAATCTTGCGCTTCTGGGCGACGTAGACACGAACGAGCTCGTTGACGCCGGGAGGCAGATCGTCGTCGTCCTCGCGTGAGAACACGCGGATGCCGATGACCTTCCCGCTCTCGCCGTGCGGCACCTTCAGCGACGTGTCACGAACCTCACGCGCCTTCTCACCGAAGATGGCGCGCAGCAGGCGCTCCTCGGGGGTCAGCTCGGTCTCGCCCTTGGGCGTGACCTTTCCGACCAGCACGTCGCCGTCACGAACCTCGGCACCGATACGGATGATGCCGCGCTCGTCGAGGTCCGCGAGGACCTCGTCGGAGACGTTCGGGATGTCACGGGTGATTTCCTCGGCACCGAGCTTGGTGTCGCGGGCATCGATCTCGTGCTCCTCGATGTGGATCGAGGTGAGCACGTCCTCTTCCACGAGGCGCTGCGACAGAATGATCGCGTCCTCGTAGTTGTGGCCCTCCCACGGCATGATCGCCACGAGCAGGTTCTTGCCCAGTGCCATCTCACCGTCTTCGGTGCAGGGACCATCGGCGAGGACCTGACCGGTCTCGACGCGCTGCCCCTCGTCCACGATCGGACGCTGGTTGGCGCAGGTGCCCTGGTTCGAGCGGGCGAACTTGCGCATCCGGTACGTCTTGCGGCTGCCGTCGTCGGCCATGACCGTGACGTAGTCCGCGGAGACCTCTTCGACGACGCCCGTCTTCTCACTGATGACGACGTCACCGGCGTCGACAGCGGCACGCAGTTCCATGCCGGTACCGACGAGCGGGGACTCGCTCCGCACCAGCGGAACGGCCTGACGCTGCATGTTGGCACCCATGAGTGCACGGTTTGCATCGTCGTGCTCGAGGAACGGAATCATCGCGGTTGCGACGGACACCATCTGGCGAGGCGAGACATCCATGTAGTCGATGTCGGAGGACGAGACGAACTCGACCTCGCCACCCTTACGACGGACGAGAATCTTGTCCTCGGTGAAGCGGCCGCTGTCGTCGATGAGCGCGTTCGCCTGTGCGAGCGTGTGGCGATCCTCTTCGTCTGCCGTGAGGTAGCTGACATCGTCGGTGACCTTGCCATCGACGACCTTGCGGTACGGAGTCTCGATGAAGCCGAACGGGTTGACCCGCGCATACACCGACAGCGAACCGATCAGGCCGATGTTCGGGCCCTCAGGGGTCTCGATGGGGCACATACGTCCGTAGTGGGACGGGTGCACGTCGCGGACCTCGAGGCCGGCGCGCTCACGAGAGAGACCACCCGGTCCAAGAGCCGACAGACGACGCTTGTGCGTCAGACCCGACAGCGGGTTGTTCTGGTCCATGAACTGCGACAGCTGGGAGGTTCCGAAGAACTCCTTGATCGCCGCGACGACGGGACGGATGTTGATCAGGGTCTGCGGCGTGATGGCCTCGACGTCCTGAGTGGTCATACGTTCGCGAACGACGCGCTCCATGCGGGACAGGCCCACGCGGATCTGGTTCTGGATCAGTTCGCCCACCGTGCGGAGACGACGATTGCCGAAGTGGTCGATGTCGTCGACCTCGACGGGAACCTCGACGCCACCGGGAGCCGTCATCGACGTGTCACCGCCGTGCAGACGCACCAGGTACTCGATGGTGGCGACGATGTCTTCCTCGGTCAGGGTCGACGCCACGATGGGCTGACCCGAGTTGAGGCCGAGCTTCTTGTTGATCTTGTAGCGACCCACGCGAGCGAGGTCGTAGCGCTTGTCCTTGAAGAACAGGTTCTCCAGAAGAGTCTGCGCGCTCTCCTTCGTGGGCGGCTCGCCCGGACGCAACTTGCGGTAGATGTCGAGAAGCGCCTCGTCGGTTCCGGCGGTGTTGTCCTTCTCGAGGGTGGCCATGAGGATCTCGGAGAAGCCGAAGCGTTCCGTGATCTGCTCGGTGGTCCAGCCGAGAGCCTTGAGCAGCACCGTGACGGGCTGGCGACGCTTGCGGTCGATACGAACACCGACCGTGTCGCGCTTGTCGACGTCGAACTCGAGCCAGGCACCGCGACCGGGGATGACCTTGACGCTGTGCAGGTCCTTCTCCGTCGTCTTGTCGACCGAGTGGTCGAAGTAGACGCCGGGGGAACGGACGAGCTGCGAGACGACGACGCGCTCGGTTCCGTTGATGATGAAGGTGCCCTTGCCGGTCATCATGGGGAAATCGCCCATGAAGACCGTCTGGCTCTTGATCTCACCGGTGTTGTTATTGATGAATTCGGCCGTGACGAACAGCGGAGCCGCGTACGTCATGTCCTTGTCTTTGCACTCGTCCATCGAGGCCTTGACCTCGTCGAACCGTGGATCGGAGAAAGACAACGACATCGAGCCCGAGAAATCCTCGATGGGAGATAGCTCGGTCAGGATGTCCTCGAGACCACCGGAGACACTGCTGTCTCCGCGTGCGGCGGCACGGTCGCGCCAACTCTGCGCACCTACCAGCCATTCGAAAGAATCCGTTTGTACATCGAGGAGACCGGGTACCTCCAACGGCTCGCGAATATTCGCGAACGAAACCCTCCTCGGGGCTCCCGGTGTTCCGACAACTGCCTTGGTCTGGCTAGAGACTGCCAAGATGCGTCCTTCCAGCACCTCACGCGGGCCGCTCGTGCAGTGCGACCGCCGCTGTATCTGCTTGCTTTATGTGGGGCGAATTCGCTGGTCGCGACCAGACCGAATCCCCACTGCAACATCGGCAAAGCAAACGCTTTACAGACAAGCAATCGAGAGGTGGACAGGAGGCAGCCAGCGCAACGTCCAAAGGTACCCCAAACGCGCACACAGTGCAACAGGGGCATCAAAAGTAGCACCCGAGATCAGGACCGGCGTGGCCATGAGAGCGGCGTGTCGCGGGCCCAGCGACCGGTGCATTCCGATCGCCGCGGGGTGCTTTCGAGACAAGAGTGACCCCTGCACGCGCGCGCGTCAAGAGGAAAGGGCCGAACAGTGCGAACTCGCTCGGCCTTTCGAAGCGGGGCGTAGCCGGAGAACTCCCCCGGCTACGACCCGTGAGCAGGGCTACTCGGCCTCGCGCCACCGTGTCGCTTCGGCCAACTCGAAGCCGTACCGGTCGGCCAGTACACCGAGCCGCTCGACATTGGCGGTGTCGAGCGCAGTGCCGATACTGCGCAGATCGAACTCGCCGGACAACGACAGCAACATCGTCTCGGCGAAGCATGCGTACGTCAGACCCGGTGCAAGACCGAAATCCAGACCGAAATCCGAGCCGGCAGGCAGCCGCACGATGCCGCCGTCGAACACCGTGACATCGGGTCGTATCCGTCCGACATCGTGCGGGATGTTCGGCGGTTGCGCGACATCGCAGACGATCGCGTTCGGCGCGAGGTCCGCGGCGTCGATCAACGCGTGCGGAGCCGAGGTGGCCGCGATCACGATGTGCGCGCGAGCCACCCCCGCGGCCGGATCGTCGAAGAACTCGAGGTGGCCCGCCGCGACCAAGTCGTCGACGGACCCGCCCGCCGCGGCAGCAGCCAAACCACCGCGGCCACCGCGAGCTGCGGCCGCGATCTCTCCCGCCGCATCCCACAGCTTGGGCGCGATCTGCCCCTGCTCGCCTGGACGTCCGACGAGAGTCACGCTGCCCACATCGGGAGCCAACGCGCGTGCGATGGTCCGCCCGATCGCCCCAGCCGCACCGAGTACGGTCAGCCGGATATCGCTCAGGTCGATGCCACGCTCCGCGCACACACGTCGCACCGCGCGAATACTTGCTGCCGCGGTGAACGAGTTACCCGTCGTCAGCACTCCGGCCATCTCCCCCAGCGCCAGTCCGTTGGTGGTGACCACCGACGAGTAGCCGCCGAGACCGACGACCGTCGCGCCTCGTTCGAAGGCGAGATTTGCCGCCGCTGCCACGGCAGCAACCGCAGCGTCGGCGGGCAACTTCAACAGAGCCTTCGAGGTGAACGGAATGCCGATGAGGTTGCCGTGGGCGGCGCCGTGGTGCGCTGTCACGATGCGTCCGCTGCCTATGACGAACGGTGACGGATTCAACTCCGAGGTGGCCGATGCGAACCGGTCCAGTAGTTCCGCGCGCTCGCTGTGCGAGAAATCGACCAGCGAACTGTCGAATGCCTCGAACACCTCGAGATTCAATGGATGCGCGATGAAGCCGAACCTGTTGTCGCCTGTCATCGCGGGGACGGCAGGCAGCCGCCGACCCACGTTCGACACCTGCATCGGTGCCTGCGCCGGCGCCCTGCCGACCAGGTGCCCGACGAGACCGCTGAGATCACCCGCGGCCACGAAGGCCAAGGCCCGGTCCAGGGCTGCGACGAGTCGCCCGCATTCCGAATCCGTCACCGTCAGTGGCGGTTCCACCCGCAGCACACGCGCCCCGAACAGGGTCGGTGCGATGCGAATGCCCTCCACCCGAGACAGATACGAGGACAGCATCACCGCGAGGTTCTGCTGATCGGCTATCGATCCCAGCAGCCCCTGACGGCCGAGGAAATTGATGTCGTCGGTGACCTCCACCCCCAGGAGCAGACCGCGGCCACGTACATCGGTGACGACGGAGGGGTACTTCAGTGCCAGCTTCTGCAGCTCGAACTTCAGAACCTCGCCGACCTCCCTCACCCTCGTCACCAACGCCTGACCGTGTGCGGTGAGTTCGTCGACGACAGCGATACCCACACGTGCGGTGAGCGCATTTCCGGCGAACGTGGACGTGTGCCGGAGCGCGAAACTCTCGGTTACGAGCTCGGGCTTGCAGAGCACCGCACCACTGGGAAGTACCCCGCCCCCCAACGCCTTTGCGAGCGCCAGAATATCCGGCACGACCCCCTCGTGATCGCACGCGAAGAGCTGTCCGGTTCGTCCCAATCCTGTCTGCACCTCGTCGACGGCCATGAGAACGCCGTGCCGCGAGCAGATCTCGCGCACCCGTGTCAGATAGCCCTCGGGCGGGGTCACGACGCCACCCTCGCCCTGAATGGGCTCGACGACGAAGACCGCGAAGCGTTCACCCGACGCGCGGAGCGTCTCCTCCAAGGCGTCGCTGTCACCGAACTCGATGGTGTCGAATCCGTCGACCGGCGCCCCGAAGCCGACCTGGTACCTGTTGTTCCCGGTGGCCGACAGCGCACCCAGCGTTTTTCCGTGAAAACTGTTGCGCGTACTGAGAATTCCGAGCCTGCCGGTCGCGGCGCGCGCAATCTTGAACACGACTTCCATCGCCTCTGCGCCGCTGTTGACATACGTCACCCTGCCCAAACCTGGCGGAGCGACTGCCACCAATTTCTCCGCGAGTTCACCAGCAGGATGCAGCACGGAAGGCTGCACGAAAATGGCTTCTCGCCGCTCGCGCACAGCGTCGATCGCACGCCACACGCACTGTGGATCGTGACCGAACGGCAGTGCGCCGTAGGCCCCCGCAAAGTCGAGATGCGTTCGCCCGAACGTGTCGTACAGCTCGGTGCCTCGGCCGGATACGTATTCGATATCGAGATCGACTGCCTCGAGCAGTCGAAACAGTTCAGGATTGACCCTCTCCGCATATCCCCTGCGGCCAGGAGCAAACCGGGTGGAAGGTCTTCCGATGGTTGTGTCGGTCATCAGTACTCCGTGTCGTCGCGAAACCGCCTCCGGCCACGCGAGGAGGCCCGGAGGCGATCTCGCGCAACCAGAGCTCGCCCCACATCGGGACGCATGCGCGATCGTAATTGCCCCTCGTGCTTCGTTCCGGACGCAAAAGATTCGGGGCTCACGTCGACATCGACAATTTCGGACTTTCAGCCCGCTTCGAGCGTCGACCGACAGGACTACTTCAACTCGGTTGCCGACACGACCCATCGACCGTCGAGGGTCTCCATGTTGACCACGATCGGGAACATGACGCTGTCGTACGCCACCCCGGCGCGCGTGGAGCTGACGTTCATGTTCGCGAGCAGCTCGGCCCGATCGGACTCCAGCCTGACCAGACCGATATCCATCACATCGACCTCGGTGGCCGTCTGCGTCTGCTCAGCGCCCGACTTGATCGCGTCGAGGAACTGATTGGTCTCCTCCTGCAGATCCGGGCCCATGAATGCACGAGCCGACTCCAGGTCCTCGTCGATGGTCTCCCAGTTGTAGCGATACAGAGCCGTCAAACCCTCCGACGCCGCCCTCGTCACCTCCGAGGACGCACCCTGATCGACCCACGCCATGTTGTCGACCTCGGTGCCCGGCTTCACCGCAGCCACCGCAGCGAACGCCACCAGGACGACAGCGACCGCGCCGACGACAATCGCCGGCACCCAGTTCGTCCGCCCCGAAGTGGCCGGCTCAGAAGCGGTCGGCTCAGAAGCGGCCGGGCCGGACACGGCTTTGGTGTCGGCGGCGGTGTCGGCGGTGTCGGTGTCGGCGGCGGCGGCGGCGGTGTCGGTGTCGGTGGCGGTGTCGGCGGCGGTGTCCCGGGCCGGCTCGGACTTCGTGAGGTCCGGAGTCTCGACGGCGCCCGGGACCTGCGTGGCCTCGGGCTTGCGTCCCGAGCCCGCAACCTTCTTCCGCGCCTTGCTCGTGGTGGTGGGGGGAACGATTTTGCGACGCTGTGGTGGCACTGGAAGGACAACTCCTCGATTACGTCTACTGCGAAAAACTCTGATGCAAGACCCGACGGACTCCGACAATGGAAAACGCTTTTACGGACCGGCGGGAGTCTCGGGCTCGGAAACCTCGGGCTCGGTGGCGTCACCCGGTGGCGGCGAATCGGAACCGGCCTCCGGATCGACCGCATTCGGGTCGGCCGTCGGGTTGAGCGGAACCGGGTTGCCGACGGGCGCCGCCCGCGATGCCTTCCATGTCCCGTCGACGTCCTGCATGCCGACCTCCATGACCAGTCTCTGACGAGACGGATCGAAGCCGTCACGCGTCGTGGTGGTTGCCACTACGACCACAGCTTCGGCAGTGCCGTCGTCTGCGGAGAGCTCGGTGAGGGCGCCGGTCAACAGTTCTGACGTCGTCTTGGCCGACAGATCGCGTTGATCCTCGGTGAACGAGGTGCGCATGTCCTCGATGAACTGGTTCATCTCCTCGCCCGTCACGGACGTCAGAATCGTGTCGAACGATTCGTCGAGATTCGCCGAGTCCAGCGTCGTCATGTTCAGAACAGCTTGCTGTGCCCCCGTCAGAGCCGAATCCCGCGTCTGCGCCATCTGACGATCATCGATCGCATCCTTCCACCCGATGCCGAACCACACACTCGCGGCCAACGCGAGCACCGCCACGATGGACGCCACGATCAATACTGGCTTTGCCTTGTTCTTCGGCCCGGTGTTCTCCGGCCCGGAGCCCGACGCAGTCGAATCTCGGACCTCGGTGTTTGACATCACACAACCAACCTTACCCTCCGGTAACACGTACTCGATCCCGCGGATGCGACCGCTGACACCACCCGATGACGAAAATGGCGGCGGGCCTGCCGTTTTCCGACAGTACCGCCGCCATCGACGTACCTCGACCGACTACTTCGGGGTCACTCCGATCAACGGAGCGAGCTGCGACGCGATCGGGTTCAGGTTCAGCTTGTCCGGATCGACCTTGGGGATGTCGTCCCACGGCTGCGGGATCTCCGGATCGGCGAACACGATGCGGTTCGCGCTACGAACACCCGTCACGCTGCCCTGCGGGGTCGTGCAGTTCGCCTCGAGGTTCAGCGGGTAGTTCTCCTCGGTGAGATCGAAATTGGGGTTCTTGGCCTTCTCCTCGTCGAGAATCGCCTGCGAGCCCTCGTATCCGATCGTGCATGGCGGCGGGTTGTTCGTCTCCAGCAACAGGCCCTGATGGATGGTGCCGTCACCGGGAACAAGTGTGCCTGCACCGGACGAGAGAGCGGGCAAGAAGATCAGCAGCGGCTTGAGCGCGAGCGTCTTCGGGGCCGCCAACGAGGTCAGCGCATTGATATTGGCCAGATCCGTGGTCAACGACGGACCGGCCTCAGCGATGAGAGCTCCGATCTGATCGCTGGCAGCGGTGCCGGTGTTTATCAGGCGCCTGATGTCCGGATCGTTGCTGCGCAGCTGCGCGGTCACCGCGTTCAGATCGGTACTGAACTGCCTGATCGCCGACGACTGCTCGGACTGCGTGTCCAACACCGTTCGGCTGTCGCGGATCAACGCCAGCGTCTCCGGAAGTGCCTCGTCAGCCGTTTCGCTCAAAGTCCCGAGCGAATCGACGAGAACCTGAAGGTCCTCGCCCTTGCCGTCGAAGGCCGCTCCCAATTCCTGCACCACCGTCGTCAAGCTCTCCAAGGGGACCGAGCTGACGAGCTGATCGGTGCTGGCGAGCACTTCCTCGATCGGGACCGGAGTCTCGGTGTCCTCGGTCGCGATGACCGAACCCTCTTCCAGATAGGGCCCGGCATCACTCGGTGGCCGCAGATCGACATATTGCTCACCGATCGCCGATCTGTTGGCGACGACAGCCAGCGCCGAGGCCGGAATGTCCGGCCCCCCGTCGTTGAGCATGAGCCGGACGTTCACGCCGTCCTGGGTCAGCGACAGCGGCCCGACCGTTCCCACTGGAACGCCCCGATAGGTGACCTCAGCATTGGTGAAGATGCCACCGGAATCGGCAAACCGGACGTCGACGGCGTACTGGCCGAAACCGAGCAGATTGTCGATGCGGACATACTTGCCGCCGACGTACAGGATGCCGAAGACGGCGACCAATACGAACGCGATGAGCTGAAATTTGACCAGCCGCGATCTCACAGCCCACCTCCGAGTTGTTCGATCAGATCGTTCAGTGGCGCGAACGGCGTCGGTGGGGCGGCTGCCGCATCGACCAGCTCATTGTCCGGCTCCGTCCCAGGGGCCACAGGGACGCCGGGCGCAGGCGTCGGGGCCGGAATGATCGGCGGGAGGGGCAGCAGCGAAATGGTCGGCCACCCCGGGCGTGGCCCGTTGCCGTTGTAGTAGGGGTTCGCCGGATCTACCAACGGAATACGGGGCCCGAACTTCGGCTGGATGTAGACCGGATCGCCCTCGCCCACACCGAAGTTGCGCAACGCGGTTCCGATCGACAGATCGAGCGAAAGGTACAGGTTCGCGGAGTTGCCCTGAATGACCTTTTCGACGCCATCCGGGAACGGCAGCGTCAGAACCAGTGGCAACGAGGTGACGATGTCGTCGCCCGAAGCCGCAAGCGCCTGCAGCGTGGGCCGCAGAGCGCGAAGGTCCGCGATCAAGTCGTCCCGGGACTGGTTGATGACATCGGTTCCCACTGCACCGAGTCGGTCGAGCTGGCCGAGCATGGCGGTCAGCTGCGGCCGCTGCTGCTCGAGCACCTCGGTCGCGATGGGGAGATCCTGGAGGACGCGATCGATCTTGTCTGTCTGTGCACTGACCTGGGTGGTCAGCACGTCGAGACCGTCGAGAGCCCGCGTGATGTCCTCACGCTGCTGCTCGAGCCCGGTGATCAACGTGTTGGCTTCCTCGAGCAGCTGACGCGTCGTACCCTCGCGACCGTCGAAGGCTGCGTTGAGCTCCTTGACGATGGGAGCCAACTGACCCACGCCGCCGCCGTTGAGCAGCAGCGACAACGCACCGAGAACCTGCTCGATATTGGTGGTGGCCGATGTGCGAGCCAGCGGAATCGTGTCACCGTCGGTGAGCTTCTCCGGATCAGCGTCGCCAGCGGGAACGGTCAGCTGAACGAACTTCTCACCGAGAATGTTCGTCTGCTCGATCCCCGCGATTGCGTTGGCGGGCAGATCGACCGAATCGTTCATGATCACACCGACATTCGCCGTCCACTCATTGTCCGCGACGGAGATCGAATCGACCCGCCCGACCTCAACTCCGTCGACCTTGACCGTCGACTGAGGCACCAGGTCCAACACGTCCTCGAACTGAATGGTCAGGCGCATCGGGTTGTCGCCGAGGTCGGCACCACCGGGAAGCGGGATGGCGTAGATGCCCTGCGAGCACGAGGCGACGGACAACGTCACCAGGGACGCACCGACGATCGCCACGAGCGGACGCTTGACCTGCCGTGCTGCACGCGATGACCGTTCACTCGGTGACGATGCACCCGAGGAAGATCCCCAGAACGACGGTGTCCTCAGCGGGTTCACTGTCCCCCTCCAATCGATTCTTGCAGACCAGGCATGTTGTTGTTCTCGGCCAGCCGCTCCGAGACAACACCAGGAACGGTCCCCGGCACGACATTGCCCTGTTGTGTCTCGTTGGTGAGAACGCCGAACGGAAGGACCAGATTCGACTCCCGTACCGGCCCCTGAACCAACGTCGCGAACTCGTTGCAGCGATCGATGACGGGCTGAATCTGCGCGCCGAGTTGTTCGAATCGCGGATCACCCGGGACCAGCTTGCCGAGATCGATCAGGCGACACACGATGCCGAGCGGATCCTGGGTCTCGTCCTGCAGGTTCGCGCGGGTCGCGAGCGTGCCGGATTCGGCGTCGTACGAGTTGACCAGGTTGCTGATGGCGAGCGGAAGAATCGTCAGTGTCTCGACCAGATTCTCTCTGCCGTCGGCGAGCGTCTGAGTCGGTTGAACCAGTCCGTCGGCCGCCTGCACCAACTGATCCCGGTTGTCAGCCACGAACTTTGCGACATCGCCCAGCGATATCGACAGCTGATTCAGCGCTACCCCGAGATCGTCGCGCTCACCGTTGAGGAAGCTCGTGAGATTGCTTAGCTGGTTGTTGAACTGGCGTACCTGCTGATCGTTGGCCGCGAGAGCCGAGACGAAAACCTGCAGGTTCTTGACGGTGTCGAACAGATCCCCGCGAGAATCGCTGAGCGTGCGCGAGGCATCGGAGAGCTGCGTGATCGTCTCTCCCAAAGCCGCGCCGTTGCCCTCGAGATTCGCCGCCCCGGTGTTGACCAGATCGGTCAGCGCACCGTTCGCGTTCGCGCCGTCCGGCCCGAGCGCCATGGACAACTCGTCGATGCTTGCGTAGATCTGATCCACCTCGACGGGGGTCGCGGTGCGTTCCCGTGGGATCACCGCACCATCGGCCATCGTGTCGCCACCGGAGTAGGCGGGGGCGAGCTGAACGTATCGATCGGACACCAGGGACGGCGTTATCTGCACGGCCTTAGCATCGGCTGGGATGTCGATGCCCCGATCGACCCGAAGTTTGACCTCGACCTGATCGCCCTGCGGGACCACCGAGGTGACCGAACCGACCTGCACGCCGAGCACACGCACGTTCGAGCCTTCGTAGATACCGACCGACTTGTCGAAGTAGGCGGTGATCTCGGTTGTTCCGGCACGGTTGAACAGCCACCAGAGACCGCCGGCGACGATGAGCGCAGCCACCACGACACCTGCGATGACGGCGCGCGAGCCGCCCGTCTTCTTCACGTTGTCTCCGCTGTCGGTCGTCAGTTGGTTGTCACTCATCAGTTGGCTCCCACATCTTGCACGGGATTGCGCAGGTCCTGAGCCGGCTCGCGGTACCCCGGAATCAGCGGCAGGCCAGGAGGCGCCAGGTTGGCCAGCGTGATGTCGAGCCAACGCCCGTTTCCGACGACGTTTGCGTACAGGCGGACGAACGGCGCATAGAGTTCGATGCCGCGCACGAGGGCGTCGTTGTTCTCGTTGAGAATGTCGATCACACCGTTGAGCTGCTGCAGCATCGGCGTGATCTGCTCTTCGTTGTCACGAACCAGACCGGTCAATTGCTGAGACAACCGCTGCACACCTGTCAGCAGCTGCGATATCGACTGCTGACGATTGTTGAGTTCCTCCAACAGCGGACCTGCGTCGGCGATGAGGCGATTGAACTCCTGGTTCCGGTCCGCGAGGACGCGCGAGGTCGCGCCGGTGGCCTCGAACAGCTGCTGCAGCTCGGTGTCGCGGCTCGCGATGGTCTGTGACAACCTGCTCACCCCATCCAGCGACGCGCGAATATCTGCGGGTGTTTCCGAGAACGCCTGCGAGAGCGTCTCGAAGCTCGACGCCAACTGATCGGTGTCGATATCGGTGATGGTCGAGGCGGCATCACTGAACGCGTCGATCACGTCGTACGGCGAGGTGGTGCGCTCGAGTGGGATCGGATCCTTGGGACGGAGCACTTCGTCGCCGCGCGGCTCGATGGCCAGATACTTCTGGCCGAGAAGCGTCTTGATCTGGATCGACGCCGACGAGTTGTTGCCAACCCAGGCATCCTTCACGCGAAAGGCGACGTCGACCTTGTCGCCATCGAGCTCGACCGAATCGACGACGCCGACTTTGACTCCGGCGATACGCACTTCGTTGCCGGGTTCGAGGCCCGCAGCTTCCTGGAAGTGCGCTGTGTAGTTCGATGCAGCTCCCAGAATCGGGAGCCGCTCCAACGAGAACACTGCCATCGTCGCGAGCAACACGATCATGATTCCCAAGGCGCCTGCCACCATCGGGCTACGCTTGTTCATTCTTGGATCCCCCCAGCTTTGCAACGCTCCGCCGAGTTCGTGTACAGCGGCTGATTCACAGTCGGGAGCCCCGTCGGAAGATTGAGATTCGGTGACGTGCCCGGACCGGCCTTGATGTCGAGCCCGCAGAGGTAGAACGTGAACCACGAACCCTGCTGTGCGGTACGAATCAGCTTGTCGAGCTTCTTCGGCAAGGTCTGGACTACCTTCGTGAGGTCGTCCTCTCGCGCGTTGAGTGTCGTGGCCAGCGTATTCAGGGCCGCGACCGAACCTTGGATCGACGGCCGAGTGGGCTCGAGCAGACCTGCGGTGGCGTCGGTGAGTCCGGCGAGCGAGGTGACCGCCGAGCCGACGACATCACGATCAGCGGACAAGCCCGAGACCAGTTGCTGAGTGTTGACGATGAGCGAATCCAATTGGTCGTCGTTCTGGTTGACCGTGTCCAGCACCGTGTTCAGATTGGTGATGACCGCCCCGATCACGGCGTCCTTGTCCGCCACCGTGTTGGTGAGACTGGATGTACTGCGCACGAGTTCGGAAATGGTGCCTGACTGCCCCTGGAAGACCTGGATGATCTGGTAGGAGAGCTTGTTGACATCGTCGGCGCTCAGCATCTGGAACAACGGCCGGAAGCCATTGAACAAAGTGGTGAGGTTGACCGCCGGGTTGGTCTGCGACAGCGGGATCGTGTCGCCGGGGTTGAGCTTGCCGCCCTGATCCCCGGCACCCTGCTCGATGTCGATGTAACGCTGACCGACAAGGTTGCGGAACCGCAGGTTCGCGGTCACCGTCGACGGCAGCCAGTCGCGGCCGTCTACCGAGAACTCGACCTTCGCTTCGCGCTCGTTGACGATTTCGATCGACTTCACATCTCCAACGCGGACGCCGGCAATGCGCACCTCGTCGCCCTTCTGCAGGAGCGTGACGTCACTGAAGATCGCACTGTAGTTGTTTCCGCCGCCTCCGCTGATGTTGGCGATCGAGAACGCCAACATTGCCGTGGCGAGAATGGTCACCACTGCGAACACGACCAGTTTGACGAGCGGCGCAAGAAGTCCCCTCATTTGATTGTCACCTCCACCCCTCTAAGCGCCGGCGCTCCCGCCGATGTCACCCACGACGGAACCTCTGTCGGAGATGTTCCAGTTGCCTGGCCGTAGATCACGGCCAGCGTGTCACGTTCGAAGTCCGAGCCCTCGTAGCTCGCCGGGGCCGCGCCACCGGGCGCACCCACCAGTGACCCGGGAATTGCTGAGTACTGCGGCGCCGGAAGCTCAGGGATGTCCTGCGGACCGGGGTTGCGCGAGGGAACCTGGTAGGAGCCGTCGTTGGGCGAGCCTCCCGGGTACTGCGGGAAGAACTCCCCCGCCTCGGTGTCGGCCGGTGTGTAGCAACGCGGTCCACGATCGTCGAAGAGCCTCGGCTCGTCCTGGTTGGGCAGGTAACGGCCCTTGGGGTTGACCACCGGTATGTGTACGTTGATGCCTCGGTATTCGTCGCCGACACCGATGACCGTCTGAGCGCGTTCGACGATGGGGACGAACTGCGAGAACGTGCACCCGAACGACGGCGAATACTGTGCCAGCAGCTCGAGCGCCTCACGGGAATCGGCCGAGATTCGAATCAGGTTGTCCGCGTTGGCCTCCAAGAAGTCCGCCGTCGACGCACTCGTCGCCGTGAGCGAGCCGATCAACGTATCGACCGCCGGACGCTGCTCCACGAAGGTGTTGCCCGTGACCGACAGATTGTCCAACGCATCGATCAACTGCGGCCCCGCATCGGCGTAGGTCTGCGAGAAGTCCGCGAGACCGCGCAACCCCTGCTGAATGTTCGGCAACTCGGTGTTCAGGCCGGCGAAGATGTTCTCGAGCCGATCGATCGTCAACCCCAACTCCGCGCCGCGACCGTCGAGACCCTGGGAGAGCGCGCCGAGCGTGTTCGCCAGATCCTGCGGCGGAATCGCTTCGAGCAACGGCAACAGATTGTCCAGCAACTGACCGACCTCGATCGCGTTGCCACTGACATCCTGTTGCAGCACGGTGCCGTCGACGACCGGCGACGCAGAGTTCTTCTCCGGCACCATCAATGCGACGTATCGCTCACCGAACAACGTCTTCGGCAGCAACCGGGCGGTGGTGTTGGACGGAATCATCTCCGCCTTGTCCGGATCGATCGCCATCCGCGCGGTCACCACACCGTCGACCGCCGAGGTCGAGCGAACCTCGCCCACGATCAGACCGCGAACCTTCACATCGGCGTTCAGCGGCAACGCATTACCCACCGAATCGGTGATCAGATCCACACTGACCACCTCTTTGAACGTCTTGTTGTAACTGGTGATCGACCAACCCAGAAAGAGGATCAAGACCAAAAAGAACGCAAGGCCCAGTAGCAGTCGTCGCAAACGCGACGTCGAGTCGATCATCCCGCAACCCTGACTGTGGTGGTGGTTCCCCAGATCGCGAGACTGAGGAAGAAGTCCAGAACCGCAATCGTGACGATGGCAGTTCGCACGGCGCGACCCACTGCCACGCCCACGCCCGCGGGTCCGCCCGACGCGTGAAACCCGTAGTAGCAGTGAATCATGATGAGAACGAAGGCGAAGATCAGCACCTTCAGGAACGAGTAGAGGACGTCCTCGGGGGGCAGGAACAGATTGAAGTAGTGATCGTACGAGCCCCCCGATTGACCATTGAAGATGGTACTGATTCCGCGGGAGGCGATATACGACGCCAGCAGACCCACGATGTACAGCGGGATGACAGCGACGAAGCCAGCGATCATGCGCGTGGTGACCAAGAACGGCACACTCGGGACGGCCATCACCTCGAGTGCGTCGATCTCCTCGGAAATTCGCATGGCGCCGAGTTGGGCGGTGAACCCTGCGCCTACGGTCGCCGACAGCGCCAGACCGGCGACGATGGGCGCGATCTCTCGGGTGTTGATGTACGCGGACAGGAAGCCGGTGAGCACCGAGCTACCGAGCTGTTCGAGTGCGGCGTAGCCCTGCAGACCGACGACCACACCGGTGGCACCGGACATCATCACGATCACGCCGATGGTGCCACCGATGATGGCCAGTGCGCCCGTGCCGAAGGTGACCTCAGCGAGCAGTCGCAGAACTTCCTTCTTGTAATGGACCAGGGTGCGCGGGACCCAGCCGATGGCGCGCACGTAGAACGACATCTGCTCGCCGGCACTGTCGAGAATGTTCAGTGGCGCGCTCGCAACGCGTTTTGCGCGCAGGAGAGTACGGTCGCCACGACCTTTGGCGATGGTCATTGCGGTCAGCTTCCTCTCGCGGGCACGACCTGGAGGTACACCAGGGTGAGAATGAGATTCGCGAAGAACAGCAGCAGGAAGGTGATGACCACCGTCTGATTCACTGCCTCGCCGACGCCCTTGGGCCCAGGGTTGGGGTTGAGCCCCTTGTAGCAGGCGATGATTCCGGCGATGACACCGAAGATTGCGGCCTTGAGCTCCGCTACATACAGGTCCGGCAGCTGCGCCAGTGCGGAGAACGACGCGAGGTAGGCGCCGGGTGTTCCGCCCTGGAGGATGATGTTGAAGAAGTAGCCGCCGGTGATGCCGACAACTGAGACGAGTCCGTTGAGGAGCACCGCAACCAGAATCATCGCCAGCACGCGGGGCACGACGAGCCGGTGCACCGGATCGATGCCCAGCACCCGCATGGCGTCGATTTCCTCGCGGATGGTGCGTGAGCCCAGGTCGGCAGTCACCGCGGATCCAGCAGCTCCTGCGATAAGGAGCGCCGTCACGATGGGACTGCCCTGCTGGATGACGGCGAGCACGCTGGCCGCGCCAGTGAACGATTCCGCGCCGAGCTGCTTGATCAGCGAACCGGTCTGTAGCGACACCACTGCACCGAACGGAATGGCCACGAGAGCCGTCGGGAGGATAGTGACGCTGGCGATGAACCAGGCCTGCTCGATGAACTCACGAAATTGGAACGGTCGCCTGAACGTGGCTCGCACGACGTCCATGAACAGTTCGACGATGTTTCCGGCTTGCGTCAGTGCGGCGCCCGCCGGAGCGAGAGCTGATTTCTTGGAACCACCCATAATCCTTACTGTCCCCGCCCTTGCGCAGGGCCCTGGCCCTGGCCCTGATCGCGGTGTCCGGCTTCGTACCCCGAATTGTCGTAGCCGGTCTGGTCGTATCCCGAACTCGCGTAGCCCGCCTCGTCGTATCCCGAGTTGGCGTAGCCGGTGTTGTCGTAGCCGGTGTTGTCGTAGCCGGTGTTCTCAGGCGCCGCGTTCTCGTAGCCCGCGGCCTCGTACGAGTGGCTGCCCGCTTCGCTGTAGGCGGGAGTCGGCTGCCCCGGGTCGGTGTTGTCGAGGCTCTCCTGAATGGCCACCTGCGCGCTGTGCGGCAACGTGTGCATGATCTGGCGCACCCTTTCCTGGCGACGTCCGACCGCCTGACGCACCGGCATGCCGGGCGTTGCCTTCATCTGGGGAACGATGCCTTCGACGTCTTCGACACCACCGGCGTGGTGCCCGGCATCGACCATCGCCTGCTCCTGCGCCATCTGCGCCTCGTCCTTCTCCTCCGACATGCCGATCGGCCCGATCATCGTGCCGTTCAGGAACTGCTTGACAACCGGCTCGTCGCTGGTGAGCAGAACTTCACGCGGACCGAACATCACCAGTTGGCGCCGGAACAGCATTCCGATGTTGTCCGGAACCGTTCGGGCGAGGTTGATGTTGTGCGAGACGATGAGAATGGTCGCATCGATTTCGGCGTTGATGTCGATCAGCGTCTGCGAGATGTAGGTGGTGCGAACGGGATCGAGTCCCGAGTCGGGCTCGTCGACGAGGATGATCTCGGGATCGAGCACCAGCGCGCGGGCCAGGCCTGCGCGCTTGCGCATACCGCCGGAGATCTCGCCGGGTAGCTTTTCCTCAGCACCGATCAGACCGGTCAGCTCGAGCTTCTCCATGACAATCTTGCGAATGTCCGACTCGGACTTCTTGGTGTGCTCGCGAAGTGGGAACGCGACGTTGTCGTAGAGATTCATGGAACCGAACAACGCGCCGTCCTGGAACAGCACTCCGAACAGCTTGCGGATCTCGTACAGATCGCGTGACGAGCACTGCAGGATGTCGGTTCCGTCGACGAAGATCTTGCCCTGCTCGGGCCGCAACAGTCCGATCAGTGACTTGAGGAACACAGACTTTCCCGTGCCCGACGGTCCCAGCAACGCGCTGACCTCACCGGACGGCAGCGTCAAGGAAACGTCCTGCCAAATCTTCTGTACACCGAAAGACTTGGTCAATCCCTCGACCGAAACCTCGACTCCCACTCTGACCTCCACAGTTCGTACACATCGACCCGGATGTGGGTTGGGTCACTCTATCGCACGTGAGTGTCCCCACCGACACTGGAGCTTACTGCCCGGTAAGAACTTCTCCGAGTCGGGCTTCGATCCCCGGAACAGTGTGTCTCATCTCACCGCGACACGCTCGAGACTCGCCCGATTTGTGAACAATTCCAATTCGCGATGTTTGTGTCGTCGCACAGTTCGATCGACAAGAGACAGGGAAAGAACACAGAACAGACAAAGACGAAGGGCCACCCCCTTGTCGGGGATGGCCCTTCGTACGAGCTCCGGCAATGACTACTTGACGGTGATCTTCGCGCCGGCTGCTTCCAGCTTCTCCTTGGCAGCCTCGGCTGCGTCCTTGGCGACCTTCTCCAGGATGGCCTTCGGAGCGCTCTCGACGAGGTCCTTGGCTTCCTTCAGACCCAGTCCGGAGACGACCTCACGGACGACCTTGATGACCTGGATCTTCTTGTCGCCGGCCGACTCGAGGACGACGTCGAACTCGTCCTGCTCTTCGGCAGCCTCAGCCGGAGCACCGGCTGCGCCGGCTGCTGCAACTGCGACGGGAGCGGCTGCGGTGACCTCGAAGGTCTCCTCGAATGCCTTCACGAACTCACTGAGCTCGAGGAGGGTGAGCTCCTTGAACTGGTCGAGCAATTCTTCGGTGCTGAGCTTCGCCATGGTGGCGGGTCCTTCCTATATGTACCGAGTCGCTGATCCGCGACACAGGTTCGGGTGTGGAGCTGTCGCTGTGTGCGGATCAGCTTTCGGCGGGAGCTTCTGCTTCTGCCGGTGCTTCGCTGGCCTTCTTCTCTGCCAACGCTGCGGCCAAACGTGCAACCTGCGATGCGGGAGCATTGAACAAGCCTGCAGCCTTGGACAGGTTGCCCTTCATGGCACCTGCGAGCTTGGCCAACAGGATTTCGCGGGACTCGAGATCGGCGATCTTGTTGATCTCGTCCACGGACAGCGTGACGCCGTCCATGTAGCCGCCCTTGACGACCAAGGCCTTGTTGTCCTTGGCGAACGCCTTGATGGCCTTCGCTGCGTCGACCGGCTCGCCCTTGATGAAGGCAATTGCGGTCGGTCCGACGAACAACTCATCCAAGCCGGTGATGCCGGCGTCGGCAGCAGCGCGCTTGACCAGGGTGTTCTTGGCGACGGAGTACGTGGCACTCTCGCCGAGCGCACGCCGCAGCTGTGTCAGGCCGGATACCGACAGTCCGCGGTATTCCGTGACGACAGCAGCCGTCGAACCCTTGAACTGCTCGGTGATCTCGGAAACTGCCGAAACCTTTTCGGGCTTTGCCATACTTCGCCTCCTCTCGTATGTAGTCGTGTCGGTCGCGATAGGGCCGAAGAAACGACGAACGCCCCGGTGCAGAAGCACACGGGGCGTGAACGAGTACGCAGCTGTAAAGCCAGCTGCACAGCAAGTTCCCTACCTCGTTCTCCTGCGTGGGCCGTCCGGAGCGAATCCGAACCTTCAACCGCGTATCCGTCAGGAGAATCCATCGAGAAGGCGGTGACCAACGGTCTTGGGTAGAACTTGATTGGGCGGTACCGAACTTCGAAGCTCGTTCACACGAGCAACTCATTCCGAACCGTCGACCAGACTACAACAGGTACAACACCAACTCCAAAACGACGCTTGTACGGCCCGAACTACCGACCTCCCGCCAGTGCCGCGTTCGGTTCGGATTCCGGTTCCGATGCAGGAACGCTGCGCGACCCCGGCCACCAGTTGCGGGCCCCGAACAGCTGCATCATCGCGGGCACCAGCATCATCCGCACCAGTATGGCGTCGAAAAGCACGGCAACGGCCAACGCGAAGCCGAACTGCTGCAGTTCGAGTACATCGGCGGTCAAGAAGCTGCCGAACACCGCGATCATGATCGCCGCGGCGGCCGTGATCGGCCTCGCAGTGTGTTCGATCCCGTCCACGATCGCGGCCTCGTTGTCCCGTCCCCTGACGAACACTTCGCGCATCCGTCCGATGAGGAAGACCTCGTAGTCCATCGACAGACCGAACACCACCGCGAACACGGTGACGGGTAGATAGACCTGGATGTACCCGGAACTCTCGAAGCCTAGAAGATCAGAGCCCCAACCCCACTGGAACACTGCCACGGTCAAGCCCAGTGCCGCACCGGTGACGAGAACGTTCATCGCCACCGCCTTGATCGGAATCACCAGGCTGCGGAAGACGAACGCCAGATAGACGAACGAGAACGCCAGCACCGCCGCGATCACCCACAGCAGCTTGCCTGCGATCTCGTCGGAGGCATCGACGACGAGCGCCGTCGTGCCGCCGACGGACGCGTTCGTGCCGTCGATACCGCGCAGGGCATCGGCCTGATCCCGTATGTCCACCACTAGTTCGGAGGCTGCGTTCGAGTCGATCGGCACCGACGGCACCACCACGAGCATGGAGCGTCCGTCTTCCTGCTGCGCCAGTGCATAGGCGACCCGGTCGTCGGAGCGAACGGCGTCCGACAGGCTCGCGACAGTATCGGCTTGTTCGGAGTTCAGCGGTCCGTCGTCGGACCCGGTGAACACCACTGTGATGGGCGAGATCGTCCCGGCTGCGAACTTGTCGGTCAGCACCGCGTTGGCGCGCCCACTGGGTTCGGCGCTCAGTGCACCGCCACCGAGGTCGACGCCGTACTGGATCGAGCCGATCGGAACCATGCAGGCGAGCAATATCAGGGTGGTCAGAGCGGTGTAGCGCCAAGCACGCTTCATCACGTGTCGAGCCCACCGCGACCACCAGGTAGGCACTGTGTCCTCGCCGCTCGCCAGCGGTGGCTGAAATCGCTTCGGGATCGGTACCTTGCCGACGGCAGGACCGAGAATCGCGAGAATCGCCGGCAGAAGCGTCCACGCCACCAGCACGACGCACGACACGGTCAGTGCCACCACGAGCGAAATACTGCGCACTGCAGGAACTTCGACGATGGTCAGGGCACCGAGAGCGATGAGTACTACGAGTCCGGAGATGACAATGGTGTGCCCGGCTGTGCCCATCGCAACCCCGACCGCTCGCTCGATCGATTTTCGGTCCTGCCGCGAGGTAACCGAGTTTCGCACGACTTCTTCACGGAAACGGCTGACGATGAACAAGGCGTAGTCGATTCCGAGCCCCAGCCCGATCATCGACGCGACCGTGGTGACCAGCACGTCGAACGTCATCACGTTCGATAGCAGTGAGAACACCCCGAAGGCGGTGAGCACGCCGATGCCGGTGGAGACGAGCGGAACGATCCCAGCGACCACGGCCCCCAGCGCGACGACGAGCACCGCGAATGCGATGGGCAGGCCGATGCTCTCTGCGCGAAGAGCATCGGCGGATTCCACCCTGGTCAAATCCACCGTCATCGGTGAGTAACCGGTGAGTGCCACCTCGATGCCCTCACCCGATGTGCCCGACAGCAATTCTTGAATGCGCTCGGCCACAGCAACCCGCTCACTCGGGCCACCACCGACGCCGACGAGCGCCACCGCCGACGTGCCGTCCTCGGATAGTTGCGGGATGAGCCCGAATGTCTCGTACGGGTCGACGACGCGAATGACGTCGGGAGACTGCCGCAGCGAGGACACGACCTCGCGAACGCGTTCCCGATACACCGCGTCCGAGGTGGTCGCAGAATCCGAGGTGAACGTGACGACGAGTTGCTCGGACCCGAACGAGCTGAAATGGCGTTCGACCAGCTCGTCCGCTTTGCTCGAATCCGTACCGGGAACCGAGAAGTTGACACCGACGAGACTGTTCTGGAACGACGGGTACATCAGGGCTGATCCCACGGCCAACACCGCCCAGACCGCCAACACGATCCAACGATGCCGTGCGATCAACCGGCCCCATCGGTCACCGACGCCCGTACGGTCGGTGCCCGTCCGCACCGGCGTCGCGGTTACGGTCACGACCCACCACCGGGGATCGTCGACAGATCGCAGTTGTAGATCCGGTAGGTGCGATGTGGTGTGTGCTCGACCCGAGTGAGCACCGAACCCTTCATCCATGGACTGTCATCGAGCACGGGGGCGGCCTCGACCCGCGTGTAGCCACGATCGCGCATCCGCTGTGACAGCTCCATGATCAACAGCGACGCCACCGCCTTGTCCGGGCATTCTGGATCGACGAACAGCATGTCCACCCGGACACCGTCGATCACTGGAGATTTGCCACGACGTTTGACGTGCCACAGCGTGGCAGCCGCTCGCATCCATCTCGACGAGAATCGAGCTGCCCGAGACGCCGCCACGTTCGCATCCGGTATCGCCATCAGGAATCCGACGGGCTTGCCGTGCAGTTCGGCCAGTAGCGTGAGCTTGCGATCGAGGATGGGCAGCATCATCTTCAGCAGTTCGAGGAACTCGACGTACGACAGCGGTGAATATCCCCAGAAGTTCGTGAACGTCTTGTTGTACAGACCCTGCACGATCCGCGCATCGCGTCGCAGCGACCGATATTTCATGGGTCGAAACGTGATTTCCGAACGAGCCCGAATCTTCTCGAAAATCTGCATGTGCCGGGCGTACTCGGGGCGGTTGTAGATCATGCACGGGTCGTCGAACAGGTAGCTGTAGAAGTCCTTGATGCCGACCAGCCCCCACTTCTCGAAGTGGTTCGCGTAGTACGACGGGTTGTGCGGCATTCCGATCAGTGGAAGTTTCGCCACCTCGTCGACGACGATTCCTGCGCTGTAGAACATCGAGGGACCGAAGGGACCCGACATGGAAGCGAGCTTGCGCCCGGAAAGCCACTGCGCGGCAGCGTCGAGCAGACTGTCGGCGACCACCTGATCGTCGATCGCCTCGTAGAAGCCGAAGAATCCGATCGGTTCTGCGGTGTAGCCGGTGAAATTCAGATCGTGGATGGCAACGATTCGGCCGACCGGTTCGTCGTCGGAGTAGGCGACGAACGCGCACGTTCGTCGGGTGGATGCGATGGAGGACGGCGGGTCGATGAGGACACGATCGAGATCGATGGTCTCGTCGGGTAGTCCGAACGGATCGTCTCGGTAGATTCGGTGTGCGACGGTCTTGAAATCGGTCCAGTCACGAGTTGTCTCGACCTGTCGAACTGTTCTCATGCTTCCTCTTCGAGTAAGGGGCCTTCAGCAACTGCAATCGGTGACCGTGCCACCACCGATTGCCCTGCGAACACGTATTGCCCGGGTGTCACGGTGACCTCCTCGACCAATTCGTCGGGGAGGAACACATCGCACTGTGAACCGAAACGGATCATGCCGTACTGCTCGCCACGCGAAACTTCTTGGCCCACTGCAACGTTGGCGACGATGCGGTCGACCCATAGATCGGCTATCTGCGTCACGGTCAGGACCGACCCCGACCGATGAGTGATTGCGATGGTCAGCCGCTCGTTCGTGAGGATGTAATCGCAACCGTCGTCGTACGGGGTGTGGCGAGTGAGCAGGTTTGCTCCCACCCGGGCCATGGACTTGTTGAACGGCGCCGCGGATCGATGCTGCCGGAAGCTGACGATCCCCGCCACCGGAATTCGATTGCGGTGCACCGAATACTCGGACATGTAGATTCCGATGAGGTACCCACTCGCCGAGGAGTTCATACTGGTGAACTCCTCGAGAGGGATCGAACGCCCCTTCTTTGTGGCGTGCGGAATCGCCCCCCGCTCCACGCGTTTGACGTAGGTGACGAACCCGTCGGCCGGCGCGACGACAGCCCTCGTGTCGGCCGGCGGCTCGCGGTGCGGATCCCTGAAGAAGAAGCGAAGACGCCAGTACAAGAACAGCCCGAACAAGCCCGCCAGCACTGCCCCCACACCGACGGCCCACCGGAGCAGAACGTTCACGTGTATCGCCTCTCGTCGACGGACTCGGACCAGCTGACAAAAGCATTCGCCAGCCGATCTCGGATCCGACGAGGAAACAACCCGATCAGCAGGCACACCACATAGAAGCCCAGCGAGAGAACGGCATTGACGAGTTCAGCTCGAATGGGAGTCTCGCGCAGACGCACCGAGGTCGGCTCTCGCGGGGGCACCACGTCACTCGACCGAAACAGGACTGAGAGTCTTCAGCTCCGCCTTGTCGAAGTACAGCTCGAACAGCCGACGGTGGTCACACCACGAGGTGTCGTGATCCAGCGGAAAGATGGCTTCGGGCTTGTGCACGAGGCGCATGAGATTGTCGATATTCTCGGAAAGCATGGTCTTGGCGAACTTCGGGGAAATGCGGTCGCTCACGCGCTGAACGAATTCTTCCCAGCTCACCAGGTCGAGGCCGAGAAGGTCGGCATAGAGATCATGTCCGTAGCCCGTGGGGTTGCTCGGGAGCAGACGCGTCATGGGGTGAGTGCGCAGTGCGTTGCTGGCCATCACCTCGGTGATGACGTCGACCGGAACGTAGTTCATGCCGGGGCCGTCCCAGATCGCTTCCACGGCGATCGCGAGTTCGATGATTCGCCAGAAGCTGTACGCCCGTCCGGGATCGAGGCCGAGGTCGGTCCGGCCGAGAATGTACGGGGCCTCGCACACGGTCACCGAGTAGGTGTCCGTGTGCGAGAGCCATCCGAGCAAGGCCGCGTTCACCCACTTCATCTGGGCGTAGCCGGAATACCACCACGAGTCGGGGCGACGGAAGTCCTCCGGCTTCTGGTACAGGTGTCCCCCGATGCTGCCCACATAGGTGAGGTGCTTGCGGGTGGAGGTGATGCTGAACTCGAGAATCCGCAGGACGCTGACGAACCAGTCTTCACGCAGATCGACGTAGCTCTCGGTGTAGTCGGTGGAACTGGCGCAGTTGAAGATCTGCCCCACCCCCGCCGCCAAATCGAAGTAAGAAGCCTTGTCCAGCCCGAAGCGGAAGGCGGTCGGTGTGCCCTCGACGATCCGGATCTTGCTCGAGTCGACCGTGATCTCGTAGCGGTCGAAAGTACGTTGCAGCCGCTCCTGCGCGGTCTCTTCCTCGGTAGGTCGCACCATCGCCCACACGGTCTCCACGAGTGGATCCGAGGTGAGTCGACCGATCAGGTGAGCCCCCAGAAATCCGTTGGCTCCGAGCACCAATGCAGTGTCCAGCCGCGGCGGCGGCATCGCCGCCACGCGCCGACGTGTCTCCTCGTCGATCTGCGGGCGCAGCGCCGTCGGGTCGCCGGTGCTCAGAGCCACCACATCGGCGTACTTTCCGTTGAAGCGCAGACCCGGACATTCGTTGGTGATCAACGCATCTGCGTGCGGCCACAGCGGTCGCAACGATCCTTCGCGCCACATCTGTTCTACATTCATCCGGTTCCCCCTGCTGCACTTCGTCCGATTGGTCGACGTTCGGGCACAAAATTACAACGGCAATTCCCGCATCCGGACGAGTACTGTGGATCTTTGAGAACCCCCACTGCAAACCCTCGAGTATGTAAAGACGTTTAACAAAGCAGACCGGTTGCAATGATGATGGTCTACAACGCAGATGCTACTGCGGATAACCAGACTCAACCCGAGTCGATAGTCTTGCCTTGCCGGCCAAACAGCGCCTCTGACTGTTCAGTAGAATAGAAGACCCTAATGCATCACCCCTTTTGCACGACATAGTCATCGACACCGATCACCCCAGCTTTCTCGTTGTCCCCCTGCTCGGCGACCCGAGCTGGTAAGAGGGATACATGCAGTCGTGCACCGGCTTCGCGCCGTCCAACGGAATCGAACTCGCCTACGAGGACATGGGCAATCCTGATGACCCGGTCGTCCTGATGATCATGGGCCTGAGCGCCCAGATGACGCTGTGGCCGAGGCAGTTCTGCGAGCGCATTGCCGAGCAGGGATTCCGAGTGATCCGGTTCGACAACCGCGACATCGGACTGTCGACGAAGATGAACGGTCAACGCATCGAGGGGTCCGCACTGCTGCGGCTCCTGCGAACCGAGCTCGGGGCGTCCAGCAGGGTTCCGTACACGCTCAAAGACATGGCCCTCGACGCCAAGGGCCTACTCGACCACCTCGAGATCCGACAGGTCCACGTCGTCGGAGCATCGATGGGCGGGATGATCGCGCAGGTCTTCGCCGGGCTCTACCCCGAGCGCGTTCTCAGCACGGCCGTCATCTTCTCGAGTACCAACGAGGCGTTTCTACCGCCGCCGGATCCGCGGGCGCTGCTCCCGCTCATGAAAGGCCCCGGCCCGGACGCATCGCGCGAAGAAATCGTCGCCCACTCGGCCAACACTCGTCGCATCATCGGCAGCCCGGCGTACCCGACGCCGATGGACGAACTCCTCCTCACCGCGGGCGAGATGTACGACCGCAACTACAACCCCGCAGGGGCGCTGCGTCATATGGCTGCCGTCACCGGCACCGGCAGCCTTCGTCGTATCGCCGCGCAGATCTCGACACCGACCGTCGTCATCCACGGCCTCGCCGACCGACTCATGCGCCCCAGCGGGGGCCGCGCCGTCGCACGTGCAGTCAACGGCTCCACGCTGCACCTCATCGACGGCATGGGCCACGACCTGCCGCGTCAACTGTGGGACGAGATACTCGGAGAACTCGGCTCGAACTTCGCGAGAGTCTGAGCACGAAAGAAGCCGGCCCCCGTGGGGGCCGGCTTCTTTCGATTCGTACGAGGCGAATTACGCTTCCGCACCGTCATCATCGAGGAGGTTGCGCGTGCGGTTCGGGTCGACGGGGACACCTGGTCCGGTCGTCGTCGACACGGTGACCTTCTTGACGTAGCGGCCCTTGGCGGAGGACGGCTTCGCGCGAAGGATCTCATCCAGCGCTGCACCGTAGTTCTCCACCAACTTGGTGTCGTCGAACGATGCCTTGCCGATAACGAAGTGCAGGTTGGACTGCTTGTCGACGCGGAAGTTGATCTTGCCGCCCTTGATATCGGTAACGGCCTTGGTCACATCGTTGGTGACCGTGCCCGTCTTCGGGTTCGGCATCAGGCCACGCGGTCCGAGGACACGTGCGATGCGGCCGACCTTGGCCATCTGGTCAGGGGTGGCGATCGCGGCGTCGAAATCCAGGAAACCGCCCTGGATGCGCTCGATCAGATCTTCTGCACCGACGACGTCGGCTCCTGCTGCCTCTGCTTCAGCAGCCTTCTCACCAGCGGCGAAAACGATGACCCGAGCGGTCTTGCCGGTGCCGTGGGGAAGGTTGACGGTGCCGCGCACCATCTGGTCTGCCTTGCGAGGGTCGACGCCGAGACGAACGGCGACCTCGACGGTCGCGTCGAACTTGCTCGACGCTGTTTCCTTGGCGAGCTTCGCTGCCTGGAGAGGGGTGTACAGATTGTCCGCGTCGATCTTGGCTGCCTGCTCGAGGTAGCCCTTGCTGCGCTTTGCCATGTCTTACTGTCCTTAAATTCGGTTCAGTGTGGTTGACGGGCCTGGCCGGCCCTCCCACGTTCTGTGTCTTCTGGTCGCTCCGCAGGGGTAAATCAGCCTTCGACTGTGATGCCCATCGAACGAGCAGTGCCGGCGATGATCTTCGCGGCCTGGTCGATGTCGTTGGCGTTGAGGTCTTCGGCCTTGGTCTTGGCGATCTCGCGCACCTGATCCATGGTCACCTTGGCGACCTTGGTCTTGTGCGGCTCGCCCGAACCCTTGGCGACACCGGCTGCCTTGAGCAGCAGCTTGGCAGCGGGCGGGGTCTTCAGCTTGAAGTCGAACGTGCGGTCCTCGTAGACCGAGATCTCGACCGGCACGACGTTTCCGCGCTGCGACTCGGTCGCGGCGTTGTACGCCTTGCAGAACTCCATGATGTTGACGCCGTGCTGACCCAATGCGGGGCCGACGGGAGGAGCGGGGTTGGCCGCTCCGGCCTGGATCTGAAGCTTGATGATCCCGGCTAGCTTCTTCTTCTTCGGGGGCATTTCTTTTTCCTTGTATTCGCTCGGGTTTCTTGCGGTTCCTACTGCAAGTGTGTGCGGCTCTCGCTGAAGTGGCGCCGGCTAAATCTTGGCGACCTGCGTGAAGCCGAGTTCGACCGGGGTTTCACGGCCGAAGATCGACACCAGCACCTTGAGCTTCTGCTGCTCGGCGTTGACCTCGCTGATGCTGGCGGGCAAGGTCGCGAACGGACCGTCCATGACGGTGACCGACTCGCCGACCTCGAAATCGACCTCGATGGTCGGCTTCGACGTAGCTTCGCCCTGCTCACCGGTGGACTTGGAGTCCTTCGCGTCCTTCTTCGTGCCTTCCTGCGGCATGAGGAACTTGACGACCTCGTTGATCGTCAACGGCGACGGACGGGACGTGGCACCGACGAAACCAGTGACGCCTGGAGTGTTACGCACCGCGCCCCAGGACTCGTCGTTCAGCTCCATGCGGACCAGGATGTAACCGGGCAAGACCTTGCGGTTGACCTGCTTGCGCTGCCCGTTCTTGATCTCGGTGACCTCTTCGGTCGGAACCTCGACCTGGAAGATGTAGTCGCCGACATCGAGGTTCTGCACGCGTGTCTCGAGGTTCGCCTTCACCTTGTTCTCGTAACCGGCGTACGAGTGGATGACGTACCAGTCACCGGGGGCGCGACGCAGCGCGGCCTTCATCTCGGCAACCGGATCCTCGGGCTCTGCCGAGACATCGGCGTCGTCCGCGGAGACTGCATCGTCAGCGGGAACTGCGTCGTCGCCTGCAGCAGCAGCCACATCGGCGGCGATGGCCTCGTCGGTCTCGCGGTCCTGAGCGGCCTGCTCCGCTTCGAGGCCCTGTTTGGTCGCCTCGACATCGGCGTCGAATGCGGCCACTTCGGTGGCGTCGTTGTGCGGCGTGCTCACAGCAGGCACCCTTTCTGTCGTTTGAAGCAAGTTGTGGAGATCATCGCGAAAATCGAACGCCGTTCGTCAGCCGAACACCCATTCGATGCCGCGGATGAACGCCATGTCGGCCCCGCTGATGAAGGCGACCATGAACGCCACGAACACGAGCACGACGCTCGTGTACGTGACCATTTGCTTGCGGTTCGGCCAGATCACCTTCCGCAGCTCGGCGATGACCTCACGGAGGAACTTGCGCAAGCGCTTGAAGATATTCATGCGCTTGGGCTCGCGAGAGACCTCGCGCGTGCTCAGAGCCGAGCGCGAAGTCGAGGCGCCCGCAGCAGAGGAAGACTTGGAGATGGAAACCTTGGCTCCGGACGGATCGCTGTCCGACGCCCCGCGTCGACGAGCTGTCCGCTTACCGGTCGGCTTGACCGCACCGACATCGGAGGACGCAGACGCCCCCGTTTGGGGAGCAGCTCCGGCCTCGGTGTTGCCGGGCGTCGGCGAACCTGGCGCCGACGAGTCGGACGCTGACGAGTCCTCGGACCCGTCTTCGCGCTTACCGCGCTCCTCGCTCACCGTCGTTCCTCTCAGTAGCTGACACCATCGCCGCCCTCGCCGTGAAGGCGAGGCGCGAGCGACTTGGGCAGGGGCGACAGGACTTGAACCTGCAACCTACGGTTTTGGAGACCGTTGCTCTACCAATTGAGCTACGCCCCTTCGGACCCGTCCGAGACGGACAGGACCGTCCTGCGGTCACACAACATACGCGCTACCCGTCAGCTCCATGTTCGGGACGAACCCGATGGAGCTATGGCAGCGCGCAGCGCTGAACGACCACAGAAATCTCAGTGTACTGCACAGGCTGGGGAACCCCGAAATCCCCGTCGGACCGCCGGCGTCCGGGCCCGGTCGTCCGAGTCAGGCCAGACGGACGGTGGCCGTCGCGCGACCGAAGATCTTCTTGCCCTCGGACTTTGCGATGATGGCGATGACCGCTGACTTCGAGTCCGGATCCACGGACTTGACCTTGCCGGCGAACTCGACCGACGCAGCCGAATCCGCGGGCACGTAGACAGAACTCGTGAAACGAACGTTGTACTCGGTCACTGCGCCAGGATCACCCAGCCACGATGTGACGAAGCCAGCACCGAGTCCCATGGTCAGCATGCCGTGCGCGATGACATTGTCCAGACCCGCGAGCTTGACGACCTCGTCGCTCCAGTGGATCGGATTGGGGTCGCCGGAAACACCGGCATAGTTGACCAGATCGCCGCGAGTCAGCTTCACCACGCGTTCAGGCAGTTCCTCGCCGACGGATACATCCGCGAATCTACGAAGCGCCATGCATGATCACTTCCTTGACAGCGTGGGCGATGTTCTCGTCGACTTCGCCGCCGGTACGCGCCACCAGAGTGGTCCACGTGGTTTGCACGAGCTCGCCGTTCTGATCGGTCACGATGTTCTTGGTGGTGATGATGTCGCTGCCGCTCATCTGACGGAACGAATCGAGAAAGACCTCGCAGGAAAGCTCGTCGCCCACCGAGATGGGCTTGTGGAATTCCAAGCGCTGATCGGTCTGAAGAATCTGGCTCGGGTCGTAGCCGGTGATGAATTCCTTGAACATCCGCTTCTGCGCGATGATCCCGACCAACGAGATGAACGTCAACGGGGCGAGCAGTCCGTCGTAGCCGAGGCTCTGCGCCGCGTCCTCGTCGTGGTGCGCCGGATGCCAATCCTGAACGGAACGCGCATACTCGCGAACCTTCTCGCGGCCGACCTCGTAGACGTGCTCCACCTTGTAGTGGTGACCGACCATCGAGGCCGCATGCGCCGCCGGATCCTGCAGCGACTCGGAATTCTGCTCTGACTCACTCACGCCGAAAGAAAACCTTATCTACCCAGGACGCAAACGCGTTAGGGCAGGAGTAACAGGCCTAACGCGTGGCGTCGACTCCGAACGAGAACCAGCAGCCGAGGGGGTCGCAGCTAGCGAGACTCGCGGTGCGCACGATGCGTTCCGCAGTTCGAGCAGAACTTCTTCAGCTCGAGGCGGTCGGGGTCGTTGCGACGGTTCTTCTTCGTGATGTAGTTACGGTGCTTGCAAACGTCGCAGGCCAAGGTGATCTTGGGCCGCACATCGGTGGAGGAGGCCACTGGATGCCTACTTTCGGGTAAATCTGATCCGGTTAATCAGGACTGTGCAGTTTTCTTGTGTAGCGGTGACCGGACTTGAACCGGCGACGCAACGATTATGAGTCGTTTGCTCTACCAACTGAGCTACACCGCCTCAGGTGCTCACCCCTACACCCTCTCACTGCAGAAGGCGCGAAGCGAACTATCCAATCCAGCGAGCCCCCTAACGGAATCGAACCGTTGACCTTTTCCTTACCATGGAAACGCTCTACCGACTGAGCTAAGGGGGCGTGCATCTGCGCACGGACAAGCTGTGCGCCGAAGCCTTCAAGAGGTTACACATTCCGAACGCCGACTGCCAAATTGCATGCTCAGCGGCCATCTTGCGATCCTCTTCGAAAGTAGAAACCCCAGCGGGAGGTCATCTCGCTGGGGTTCCTGTGTGGCAGATGTAGGATTCGAACCTACGTAGGCATAAGCCGACGGATTTACAGTCCGCTCCCATTGGCCGCTCGGGCAATCTGCCGTGTGCACCCGAAGAGATTCACACTCTTCGACGCGGAGAGAAGAATACAACGAACGGCCCCCGGGAACGCAAACCGGGTGGATAGCGGGGGTGCGGACCGGCTAACGTCGGGGCCGAAGTCCGAAAAGCAATCGATTCGACACAGGAGTACTCAGTGGCAGATTCTTCCTTCGATGTGGTGAGCAAGGTCGATCGTCAGGAGGTCGACAACGCTCTGGGTCAGGCAGCGAAGGAGCTGGCGACTCGCTATGACTTCCGCGGGTCGGGCACCGTCATCGAGTGGTCCGGCAGCGGCGATGCGGAGGTGATCGTCATTACTTCCGAGAGCGAAGAGAAGGTGAAGGCGGCACTCGACGTCTTCAAGGAGAAGCTGATCCGCCGCGACGTCTCGCTCAAGGCCTTCGAGGCCAACGATCCGGCAGCCTCGGGCAAGGTCTACAAGGTGACCGGCAAGCTCGTCCAGGGCATCTCCACGGAAAATGCCAAGAAGCTCACCAAGAAGATCCGCGACGAGGGGCCCAAGGGCGTCAAGGCGCAGATCCAGGGCGACGAGTTGCGCATCAGCAGCAAGAAACGCGACGACCTCCAGGCCGTTCAGCAGCTACTGAAGTCCGAGGACTTCGACCTCGCCCTTCAGTTCGTCAACTACCGGTAGGCGCTGTGCGCATGTGAGTGGAAATACGTGACGGACTATGTATTTTCGCTCACATGCGGCGAAGCTGCCTACAAGCCGCGCGCCATCCGCTCGAGACGGTCGATGCGGTCGGCCATCGGCGGATGCGTCGCGAACAGCCTGCCGACCTTCTCCCCCGCCCGGAACGGGCTGGCGATCATCAGGTGCGCCTCCGCTGCGATGCGCGGCTCAGGGGGCAGCGGGGCCGCCTGCACGCCGCGCTCGAGCTTCCTCAGCGCCGAGGCCAACGCCAACGGGTCCCCAGTGAGCTCCGCGCCAGACTGATCCGCCTGGTACTCCCGTGAGCGGGACACTGCCAACTTCACCACGGTGGCCGCAATCGGGCCCAGCATCGACACCAGCAGCAGCGCGAGGGGGTTGGCGCCGTTGCCACCCCGACCGCCGAACATCGAAGCGAACAGCGCGAAATTGGCGAGGCCGGAAATGACAGCAGCCATCGCGCCGGCAACCGAGGAGATGAGAATGTCGCGGTTGTAGACGTGGCTGAGCTCATGGCCCAGCACGGCACGCAACTCACGTTCGTCGAGGATCTGCAGAATTCCGGTGGTGCAACACACCGCAGCATTGCGCGGGTTCCGACCGGTCGCGAACGCGTTGGGACTGTTGGTCGGACTGATGTAGAGGGCAGGCATCGGCTGGTGGGCGGTGGTCGCGAGCTCACGCACGATTCGGTACATCGTGGGCGCCTCGACCTCGGTGACCGGTTGCGCGTGCATCGAGCGCAGAGCCAGCTTGGCGCTGTTGAAGTAGACGTAGCCGTTGACGCCCACCGCAAGCGCAACCGACAGGAACAGAATCGTCGGACTGTCGAACAGCGATCCGATGAAGACTATGAGCGCCGACATTCCGATCAACAGACCGAAGGTCTTGACACCGTTTGCGTAGCTCATTGCCGCCTCTTCCCGGGACTACCTCGATATCTCGAGGACAACTCTCGAGATATCAACGATCGCGGCACCTTGTCGGGTTCCCGAGCAACTGCTCAGCCGACCCGCTCGACCGTGTAGTTCACCAACCGGCCGAGCGCGTCGTTCGCCGCACCCTGTGGAAGTTTGTCGAGCTCGGCGCGGGCCTTCGCAGCGAAGTCTCCGAGCGTGGCCTTCGCCTTCGTCATTCCGGGTGAGCGGTCCAGCAACGTCAGGGCCTCCGCCAGTGCTTCCTCGTCGGTGACCGGGCCATCGAGCAGCTCACGCAACCGGTCGCCGTCGGCTCCCGCTTCGCCGAGCGCATACAGAACCGGCAGCGTGTGCACGCCCTCCCGAAGATCGGTGCCCGGAGTCTTGCCCGACTGCTCCGACGCCGACGAGATGTCGATGATGTCGTCGGAAATCTGAAACGCCGTGCCGACAGCGTCGCCGAGACGCTCGAGCGCGGCGACGTGATCGGCGTCGCCACCGGAGAACGTTCCACCGAATCGACCGCACGCAGCGATCAGCGATCCGGTCTTCTCCCACACCACCCGGAGGTAGTGCGCGATGGGATCCTCGTCCCGCTTGACGCCGATCGTCTCGCGCATCTGACCGGTGACCAACTCCGCAAAGGTCTCGGCAATGATGCGTACCGCCTCGGGGCCGAGAGTGGAGACCAGACGCGAGGCATGCGCAAACAGGTAGTCGCCGGCCAGGATGGCGACGCTGTTGCCCCAGCGCGAGTTGGCGGACTCCGCCCCGCGGCGCATCGTCGCCTCGTCCATCACATCGTCGTGGTAGAGCGTGGCCAGGTGGACCAGTTCGACGACGGTGGCGGCGGTGACGATGGATTCGTCTGTCGGTTTCGGTCCGAGCTGGCCGGTCAGGACGGTGAACAGCGGACGGAACCGTTTTCCTCCCGCCTTCGCGAGATGAAGAGCTGCCTCGGTGAGGAAGTCCTCGCCGTCGGACAGCTCGGAGATCATCAACTTCTCGACGCTCTCCAGTCCGGCGGCGACGGTTCGTGCAAGCTCCGGATCGACGAGATCCACCCCGGCAACGACCGTCGATCCGGCCGCGTCGTCTGTGCTCACGATTGTTGGTCCTGTCCTGTTCGTCCTGCAACGGTTTCACTGCGATCCCGACGTACCCCCGCACTACCGTAATGAACCTAGTGTGCCGTGCAGAGGGAAGGTGCCCCAGACCACTGCAGATCCCACGCCGGCAGCGCTGCTTTACTGGATGGGTGACTTCTCCCCGATCCACCGACGTCCTCGTCATCGGCGCCGGTCCGGCCGGGTCGGCCGCCGCGGCATGGGCCGCCCGAGCGGGTCGAAGCGTGATCCTCGCCGATTCGGCGACCTTTCCCCGCGACAAGACGTGCGGCGACGGCCTGACCCCGCGTGCCATGGCCGAACTCGACCGACTCGGGCTCGGTGAGTGGACGCGGGGGCGCGCGGAGAACCGCGGGCTTCGGTTGTCCGGATTCGGACAGGAGCTGCAACTCGAATGGCCGGGTGGATCACTGCCCGTCGTCGGGAGTGCTGTTCCCAGAGCCGAGCTCGACGACCGGATCCGGCGCGTCGCAGTCGAATCCGGCGCGGCGATGGTGGAGGGCGCCAAGGCAGTCGGCGTCGAACGCCGGGGCAACGCAGTCACCTCGGTCGTGTTCGACGGCGGTGACGAGATCCGCTGCGACAAGCTCGTCGTAGCCGACGGGGTCCGCTCCTCGCTCGGCAAGCAACTCGGCCGACAATGGCACCGCGACACTGTCTTCGGAGTAGCTGCACGAGCGTACATCGGTTCGGAACGGTCCAACGAGGAGTGGATTTCCTCGCACCTCGAACTGAGGGACGGCAACGGCACACTGCAACCCGGGTACGGGTGGATCTTCCCCCTCGGTACCGGCGAGGTGAACATCGGCGTCGGGACCCTCGCGACCGCGAAGCGGCCCGCGAACGGGTCACTGCGGCCCCTACTGGATCTCTACACCGATCAGCGGCGCGCCGACTGGGCTCTCACCGGCGACCTACGAGCGGTGGCGTCCGCGCTGCTGCCGATGGGCGGAGCCGTGTCGAACATCGCGGGCGAGAACTGGGCGATCATCGGCGACGCGGCGGCCTGCGTCAATCCGCTCAACGGCGAGGGCATCGACTACGGCCTCGAAGGCGGCCGCATGATCGCCGATCTCCTCGACGAGAGAGATCTGACCCTGGCGTGGCCGAACCTGCTGCGCGAGCACTACGGGCAGGCGTTCTCCATCGCTCGGCGCCTGGCAGGTCTGCTGACGGTGCCCCGATTCCTCCCGGCGACCGGTCCCATCGGCATGCGCTCACGCGCGCTGATGACCGTCGCAGTTCGTGTCATGGGCAACCTCGTCACCGACGCCGATACCGATCTCGTCGCGCGGGCATGGCGTGCGACCGGCAGTGCGTCGTCGAGAATCGACTCCCGGCCCCCGTTCACATGATGCAGTTCACATGATGCCGCGCTAGCGCACGGCGCGGTGCAGCGCGACGATCCCGCCGGTGAGGTTGCGCCACTGCACAGAGGACCATCCGCTCTCGGCGATGGTGGCAGCCAGCTGCTCCTGCGTGGGCCACGCACGGATCGACTCGGCGAGGTAGACGTACGCGTCGGGGTTGGACGAGACCGCGCGCGCGACCGCAGGCAACATCTTCATCAGGTACTCCATGTAGACCGTCCGGAACGGCGCGAACACCGGCGTCGAGAACTCACACACGACCAGGCGTCCACCCGGCTTGGTGACGCGAGCGATTTCGCGCAGTCCGGCGCGGAAGTCGGAGACGTTGCGCAACCCGAAGGAGATGGTCGCTGCGTCGAAACTCGCATCGGCGTACGGCAGATGCATCGCGTCACCGGCGACCATCGGGATCGGACGCTGCGAACCGGCCGCCAGCATGCCCTTCGAAAAGTCCGTTGCCACGCACCACGCACCGCTGCGGGCGAGCTCGACGGTCGAGACGCCGGTGCCGGCGGCGAGATCGAGCACCTTCTCCCCCGGTTTCGGGTTCAACGCCTCGCGGGTGAGCTTGCGCCAGCTGCGATCCTGGCCGAAGGACAGAACCGTGTTGGTGATGTCGTATCGACGGGCGACGCCGTCGAACATCGACGCGACCTCGTGTGGTTCCTTGTCGAGCGTTGCACGCGTTGTGGACACGAATTCGAGCTTACGTCAGCACGCATCCGCTCAGAATCAGGCGGATCGGAGCGACCGACGAGACTCCCAGCCGAGTACCTCGCTGTAGTGACCGAGCAGTTCGTCGCAGATCGCCGGCCAGGTGCGGTGCAGGACGGACTTGCGTGCGGCTTCACCGAACCGGGCTCTCATCGACGACGAGGCCAGCGCGGTCACCGCGCTGGGGAGCAGTTCGGTGAAACGGTCCACGGGCAGCAGGTACCCGTTGCGGCAGTGCGAGATCAGGTCGCGCGGCCCGCCCGCGTCCGGCCCGATGACCGGGATGCCGCTGGCGAGGGCTTCCTGCACGGCCTGGCAGAAAGTCTCGTGCTCACCGGGATGCACGAACACATCGAAGCTCGCGTACGCCTGCGCGAGATCGTCGCCGCCTAGCTGGCCGGTGAATATCGCCGACGGCATCAACTGCTCCAGGGAGGCGCGGTCGGGGCCGTCGCCCACCACAACGATTTGGATGTCGGGGTTGTCTGCGATAGCGGCGAGCCGCTCCACGTGCTTCTCCGGTGCCAGCCGTCCGACGAATCCGACGATCAGCTGTGCGTTGCCGTCACCGAGCCACTGCCTGCGCAGGGACTCGCGGCGAGCGGACGGCGCGAATCGGATCGCGTCGACGCCCCTGGCCCATCGGTGCACGCGAGGGATTTTGTGCTGTTCGAGTGCGTCCACAGCGGACGTGGACGGGGCGAGGGTTCGGGCGGCGCCGCGATGCACTCGCCTGGTCCAGCGCCACGCGGCACGGGATGTAAGTCCGAGGCCGTAGCTCTCGGCGAATCCAGCGACATCCGTCTGGTAGACGGCCACTGCTGGAACGCCGAGGCGGTTGGCTGCGGCGAGCCCGCCGGCGCCGAGTAGAAACGGCGATGCCAGGTGAACGACGTCGGGATCGAACTCGCGCAGCGTCGACGTCAGACCGGGGCCGGGTAGTCCGACGGGCAGCGAACTGACCTTGGGCACCATGACGGCCGGTACCCGGTGCACCGGGGTGCGCCCGTGTTCGACTGCCGCACGAGGCTTGCCGGCCGGGGTGTCCGGCGCGACGACCATCGCCTGATGGCCCGTTCTCTCCAGATGTTCGAGGACTCGGAGCACCGAGTTGGTGACGCCGTTCATGTTGGGTAGGAACGATTCCGCAACGATGGCTACTCGCACGATCCCCAGTGTGGGCAGCCGTTCCGGCCATTTGGGAGCGAGGACGTTACGAGTGGGCGAAGTTCGCGCGAATCATCTGATCGCGTTCACCTCACTGCTTGCGTCTGAGCAGAAACATGAGCGGGCCGGCTATTGCCCATGTCACGACCACGACGGAGGCCGCTGGGACGACGGCCACGGAGGCGTTGCGTCCGGATACTCGAACGAGATCCGGTTCGGATCGCGCGTACTCGACGTCGATGTTCTGACCGGCGATGAGATTGGTGGGGTAGAGGACGCCCAACTCGGGGTTGTGGGTCACGCCGTCCGGGGTGACGAAGCTGATCGCCGACCTCAGTTTCCCGGCGGAGAGCACTTCTGCCGTCGCTCGCCCCTCGTCGGAAGTGATGGTGCGATCGTTCTGCCACGCAGCGACGACGAGCAGGAAAGCCAGCACCGACAGACCGACTGCCACCACGAACACCGAGGCCCTCGCCCGCCGCCGAATCTTCGCGGTGCGCTCGTCGATGTTCACGCTGCGAGTACTCACGCCCCCAGACGTTACTGGGCCGCTGTAGACGACCGCTCCGGTAGCGTTGCTCGACATGTCTCGCGACTTCGAGTTCACGATCAATTCCGAGTACACGCCGGCCGATGTGCACGAGGCCCTCACCAGCACGGATCAGTGGCTTGCGCGCTTCGCGAAGGCCGAGAAGGTCGACGGCTACGCGTTGACGGCACACGGGAACGGCGGGTTGACCGTCGAGATGTCCGAGGAGGTCGGTACCTCGGAACTGCCCGGGTTCGTCAAGAAGGTGGTCAGGGGCAAACTGCTCATCACTCGAACCGACTACTGGGGCCCACTCGACGGTGACCGCGCCGACGGGACCTTGCAAGGCGGGGCGACGGCGGTCGCAGCGCGGGTGCAGGGCACGATGACGCTGCGTCCCGGCGGATCCGGAACCGTGCTGACGGTCAGCGGTATCTCGACGGTGAAGATCCCGCTGATCGGCGGCAAGATCGAGTCGCTCGTCAACGACATGATCAAAGACATGGTCGACCGGGAAACACGGGAGACGGTCGAGTGGGCGCGCGAGCAGGACGGGATGACACCCAACAGCTAGAGGCGCGTGCGAATCCCGGCGTGGAGTTCGCGCAGCCCCGAGCGTTCGGTGGTCACTTCGAGGACACGGATCTCCTCGGTGCCCTCGCTCAGCGCCGCAGCCAGGGACGACACGTCGACGCTGCGGTGCTCGATCCGGTATGCCGCACACAAGGCCGCGAGATCCATCCCGTGCGGCGTCCCGAACACCCGCTCGAACGCCCCCGCGTACTGCGGATCGCCCTGCTCGAGCAGTTCGAAGATTCCGCCGCCGTCGTCGTTGGCCACGACGATGGTCAGATCGCTCGGCCGCGGCTCACCGGTACCGATCAGCAACCCCGCCGCGTCGTGGAGGAATGTCAGGTCGCCGAGAAGCGCGATGGTGCGACCCGAACCGGAGAGCGCCGCGCCGACGGCCGTCGAGACGGTCCCGTCGATGCCCGCGACGCCGCGGTTCGAGAGCACCCGCACCCCGTGCGTCGGATAGCTCACCAGGGCCGCATCGCGCACCGGATTGGACGCTCCCAGCAGGAGCTGATCGCCGTCTCGGAGCGAGGACATCACCGTCGCCGCGACGTGCAGGCCAGTCGGCTTGGGGTGCGCCGCGAGTTCGTCGCGCACAGCCATGTCGGCGCGCGCGGACAACTCCGTGCAGCGCTCGAGCCAGCCGCCACGGGGGCTGCCCGAGGTGATCGCCCTGGTTCCCGTGGCGAGGACGTTTCCGGAGACATCCGGCCAGCGCGGGCCGGTGGTGAGCGCGATGACCTCCACCGACGGGTTCGCCAGCAAGGACGACACCTCTCGATGCAGCGTCGGCCGGCCCGTGATGATCGCCTGCCGGGGTTCGAGTTGTGCCAGAGCAAGCGGGTGCAGCGGAACACCGTGCAGCGGAGCCGTCGGCTCGGCCACCGTCGGCAGACCGGCGAGCTCGGGACGCAGGGCCGCCCCGTGGCCGGAGACCACGATCGTGTCCACACTCAGGTCGACGTCGACAGGCACGTCCAGCGTCGCCATCTGCGTCGTGGTCCAGGGAGCGCCGCCGGCCCGGCCCTGCGGGGCAGGCGTGCGGTCGGTGAGATCGGGAACCAGTGGTTCACGAAGCGGGATATCGAAGTGCGCCGGGCCGGCATTGCCCGAGCGGGTGCCACGAGCAGCAGCGAGGACTCGGCAGACCGCACTGCGCCACTGACTGTTCTGACCGTCGCCGTCCTCGGCTAGACCGAGACTGATGGTCGCGCGGACCTGGCTGCCGAACAACCCCAACTGCTCGATGGTCTGGTTGGCGCCGGTGCCGAGCATCTCGTACGGACGGTTCGCGCTGAGCACCACCAGCGGCATCCGGGCGTAGTTGGCTTCGAGCACCGCCGGGCCGAGGTTCGCCACCGCGGTCCCCGAGGTCATCACAACCGGCACGGGCCGTCCACCGCTGCCCATGATCAGCCCCAGTGCCAGAAAGCCTGCGGTGCGCTCGTCGATCCGCATGTGCAGCCGGAGCCGACCCGAGGTGTCCGCGTCCTGCAGGGCGAACGCCAACGGCGCATTGCGCGAACCCGGGCACAGTACGACATCGCGAACACCACCACGAACGAGTTCGTCGACGACAGTTGCGGCCTGCGCGCTGGACGGATTCACCTCTCCAGATTGTCAGATTCTCGTCGCGTCGACCCATTCGGCCCGCGGGCCGTGCTGATCACCGCACGAATGTTTGACACGATAACGGTGTGCGCACTGTCTTCGACCCGTCAGAAATGCCGCCCGGCGGCCTGTATCCCCTGCTCACCGCCTCGGTCGTGCCTCGGCCCATCGCGTGGGTGTCCACCGTTTCCGCCGAGGGGGTCGCCAATCTCGCTCCGTACAGCTTCTTCTCGGTCTCCTCGCCCAACCCGCCGGTGGTGCAATTCACCTCAGTGGGACGCAAGGACAGCCTGCGGAACATCGAGGCAACGGGCGAGTTCGTGATCAATCTCGCGACGGCGCACATGGTCGAGCAGATCAATGCGTCCTCCGCCGGTTACGAACACGGCGTCAGCGAACTCGAAGCCCTCGGCATCGCGAGTGAGCCGAGCGAGAAGGTTGCCCCGCCTCGCGTCGCCGAATCCCCCGTTGCCATCGAGGCCACGCTGCATCGAATCATCGAGGTCGGCAATTCCTTCGTGGTGATGGGACGCGTCGTCGCGATCGCCGTGCGCCCCGAGTTCCTCGCCGCGGACGGCCTCCCGTCGTTCGAGGCCATTGCACCGCTGAGCCGTCTCGGCCGAACCGAATGGGGCATGCCGCCGGAGGTGCGTACGATCGATCGCCCCGGCGTCCCTACTTGACCCGCTGGCTCACCCTTGCCCTGATCACCGTCGTAGCCACGGCCGGGGCTTCTTGGCTCGCGGTTCCGTCCGCGGGCCTGTTCGTCGCACTGTTCGTTGCGCTGGTGTTCGCGCTGGCCGGGTGGGCACCGAAATCGGGCGTACCGCGCCGCTGGGGAATCGCCGCACAGGCAGTGCTCGGCGTCGAGATCGGCACTCTTGTCCAGCGCGAGGCCCTGGCCACTCTCGGTGACGCCTGGGTGCCCGTAGTCGCGGCGTGCGTCGGGACGCTGGTGCTCTCCATCGCCGCGGGAGCATTGCTCGGACTGCGTCGGGACGTGGACTCGCTGACCGGCGCGCTGGCACTCGTCGCCGGCGGGGCGTCGGGGTTGGTGGCGATCGCGCAGGAACTCGGCGGCGACGAACGCATCGTCGCCGTGGTGCAGTACCTGCGAGTCGTGCTGGTGACGACGACGATGCCGATCGTCGCGATCGTGGTGTTCTCCGCGCACGGGAACGGTGACGCCATCATCGACACCTCGGACGCGGGCGCACCGTGGTTGCTCGATCTTGCCTTCGTGGCGATCTGCGCGGCCGTCGGTTACTTGCTGGCCCGTCTGATCAGGTTGCCCGCCCCGGGCTTGCTCGGGCCGATGATCGTGGTGACGGCCATCGACTTGCTGGGAGTCTCCATCGATGGCAATGTGCCGGCGCTGCTGCTCACCGCCGCGTACATCGGCATCGGCTGGCAGGCCGGACTGAAGTTCACGATGGATAGTCTGCGCACGATCTCGCGGATACTGCCGACCGCCCTGCTGTTGATCATCGGCATCACCGTCGGGTGCGCAGTCCTCGGACTCGCGCTGGCCGCCACGACGTCCATGTCGGCGTACGACGGCTATCTCGCCACCACCCCGGGCGGTGTGTATGCCGTCCTCGCAATTGCGGCCTCCACCGGCGCCAATGTCACGTTCGTCGTTGCCGCGCAAGTGATCAGGGTGTTCATGATGCTCTTCGCGGTCCCGGTGGGCGCCAAGATCGTGCGCCACTATCGACGGCCCTGACTCGATGCGGCCGTGGCAGGACTTAGAGTTCAGCTATGCCCGATACTCGCTTCGGCCACGCGGTAGGTCCCGCCGTCGGTGATGACGATCGCAAGTCCTACGCCACACTGCGGGCCAGGACAACACCGCGCGCAGAGCGGTACCAACTGGGAAGATCCCTACGCGAGAAGGTCTCTCGCGAGTCCATGGGCGAGTGGAACCCGCCCCTCGATCGCCTGGATCCGATCCGTCAGATCGAGTTCTCCCACGAGGGCCGCATCGATTGGCTCATCCCGGTCCGCGTCGAACGCATGATGGAGTCGCCGTACGGCTTCCTGCGCGGAACCGCGATCGTGATGGCGCGCGACGTTGCGCTGCTGCCGTCGACAGGTATCAATCCCGTGGTGAGCGGCGACTCCCACCTCGGCAACTTCGGCTTCTACGCCTCCCCCGAGCGCGACCTGGTGATCGACCTCAACGATTTCGACGAGGCCCACCCCGGTGCCTGGGAGTGGGATCTGCGACGCCTCGTCGCCAGCATCTGGGTGGCGGGCCGTCAGAACGGCCACAGCGAATCGCAGTGCGAGGATGCCGTCGCCGCCTGCGTTCGGGCATACCGCATCGAGGTGTCGCGGCTGGCCGACGAACCGCTGATGTCGCGTTCGTTTCAACGGTTGACGGCCGAGAAACTGCAGGCCGACGCCACTGAGGGCTCGCTCCGCAGAGAGATCAAACGGGCGACGAAGAAGGCCCGCCGACGCACCAGCGACCGGGTACTGCCGCAGTTCACCGAGGAGCACGAGGGGACACGGCGACTGGTCGAGGAACCGCCGATCACCACGCGGATACCCGAGCGCGACGAGAACCTGCTGGCCGAAGGCCTCGACGAGTACCTCAAAACCCTCTCGCCGCATTGGCGCCGGGTACTGGGCGGCTACACCCTGATCGACGTCGCGCACCGAGTCGTGGGTGTGGGAAGCGTCGGACTGCGGGCGTACGTGGCGCTACTCGAGGGCAGCAGTCCCGACGACGTGGTGTTCCTGCAACTCAAGCAGGCCAGACGGTCGGTCCTGGCGCCCTACGTGCACGGCGAGGACGCCTGGCACGCACATCAGGGACAACGCGTCGTCGAATACCAGCAGGACCTGCAGACCGTGAGCGATCCGCTACTCGGGTGGACGACGATAGACGGTCGGCAGTACTACGTACGACAGTTCCGCAACATGAAGGGCACCATCGATCTCGGTTCGATCGATGCGCCCGCGCTGGTCGACTACGCGGGAGTGGTCGGGCGTCTGCTGGCGAAGGGCCATGCCCGCACGAGTGGGGCGTCGATGATCGCGGGCTATGCCGGGGATTCCGATGCTCTGGACACGGCGCTGTGCCGATTCGCTCGGCTGTACGCCGACCAGACCGAGGCCGATCACGCGCAGCTGGTGCAGGCGGTCAAGAACGGCCGCTTCGCCGGCATGTGAGTGGAAATACGGGCCCTGCTGTGTATTTCCACTCACATGCGCGTAGCGCCTATCCGGCGTACTTGGTGACCAGTGCGCCTACACGCGGAAGCGCCTCGACGACGTTCTTCTGCGCCGAGCCGCGCAGGCTGCCGTAGAACTTCTTGACGACGCTCTTGTCGGTCTCCTCGATGCGCGAGTCTGTCACCGACAGCAACGCGTTGGACACCTGGTCGGAGTTGGCGACGAGGTAGTCCGAGAACGACCCGGCGGGCGCGGCGTTGTACGACTGCCAGAACGGTTCTAGCTGGGCCACGAAGTCCGGCCAGAGCGCCTCCACTGCCCGGTCGATGTACGAGGGTCCGACCTTCTTGACAGCCCCGTATCCGCCCTTGACGGCGAGGCCGCTGGCGCCCTTCTTGTCCGCAACCTCGGCGTCGATCAGTGCCAGAATGTCCGGCATCAGCACATCGCGCTTCGACTCGTCGAGCAAAGATTCCTTCAGTGCAGCAACCACTTCGATTTCCTCTCGGATGGTATTTTTTCGGCCACGCGAACCGGGGAAGAGTACTACAGGAGGGTGAAGCACCGCCGGACTCGATCGTGCCACCACGCCACCCGATCCTCCGATGCGGCCAGGGCCTGCAGCCGCTCCGGATCGGGCACCGCGACAGCAGCAGCCAACGTACCGTCGACCAGTTCGGCGTGCTCGCACACGTCCTGTGTGAACAGACTTCCGGTGCCGAGCCCGCAGGCGAATTCCAGCTTGGGGATCGCCGCGGCGGCGGCGAGGCCCGCAGCCATCCCGACCGCCGAGTCGAGAGCACTGGAGACAACCACCGGCACACCGTATTCGCCGAGCTCTCCGGCCAATTCCAACAGCGCGCGCATGCCCCCGAGCGGAGCGACCTTCAGCACGGCGACGTCCGCTCCCCCGGCTCGGACGACCCGTAGCGGATCCTCGGCGCGCCGGATGCTCTCGTCGGCCGCGATACGCACACCCGGCAGACGCCGGCGAACCTCGACCAACTCGGGAACCGTCGCGCACGGCTGTTCGGCGTACTCGAGCTCGCCTTCTTCGAGCAACGCGGTGAGCGCGGTGACTGCCTCCTCGACGGACCAGCCCCCGTTGGCGTCGACGCGCACCCGCGGGACGCGGGCCCGTACGGCCCGCACTCGGGCGATGTCCTCGGCGAGGGTCTGCCCCTTTTCGGCAACCTTCACCTTCGCCGTGTCGACGCCGGCGTAGCGCTCCAGAATCCCCTCCACCTCGTCGGGCGAGACCGCGGGGACGGTGGCATTGACGCGGACGCGTTCGCGATACGGCTTCGGTGGGCCCTCCCAGGCTGCCTCGATGCCGGCCCGCAGCCACGCCGAGGACTCCTGATCGTCGTATTCGACGAACGGTGCGAACTCACCCCATCCGGCCGGCCCCTGGAAGAGCACGACCTCGCGGGTGCTGATTCCGCGGAACCTGGTTCGCATCGGGAGCGCCAGCACGTGCGCCCCATCCAACACATCCTCGACGGAGGTGGCTGTCACTGCTGGCCCTTCAGCAGCTGAACCATCAGCGCCTCGCAGTCCGCGAGGACGTTGCCTTCGGTGTCCTTCAGTACCGCGCTGATGAACGTCTTACGCCCCTCGACACGATCGACGCTGCCCTCGATGACCAACTCGGTGTCCAGCGGAGTGACCTTGCGGTAGTTGATGTGCAGGAAGGCTGTGCGACTGATGGGGCGCCCGTAGGCGTGCTGGATCATGCCGAACAGGTCGTCGAAGAGCAGCGGCAACGTGCCCCCGTGCGCCGCGCCGTTTCCGCCGAGATGGAAACGACGGAACGTTCCGCGGCTGCGCACACCCTCCGGATCGAACTTCTCCAGCGTCCACGGCAGCATCAGCAACGAGCCACGTCCGGGAAGAGACATCACACGCCCGGCAGGGGCCTGCCCCTCCGGCACCTGGTACGGCGCCAGCAGCTCGTTGAGCGCCTCCACCTTCTCGGCCACCTCGACGGTCAGCTCGGGCGTCGGCGCGGCGCTGACAGCCAGATCCTGCAGTCTGCGAAGGGCCTCGACGAGTCGACCGAATTCCGGCCCGACGTCGGCAGCGGTGTACTTGGGGAATCCACCATGATGCTCGTACTCGTCCTGGCCTGCCTTTTCACTCATGCCAGCACCGTAACCCGTGGCGCGGCACTCTATCGTGGCGGGCGTGACCTTCACTCCTGCGCTGTGGCGACCCGTTTCCGGCTTCGACGACCTCACCGACATCACGTACCACCGGCACGTCACGGACGACACCGTCCGTATCGCGTTCGATCGGCCCGAGGTACGCAACGCGTTTCGACCCCACACGGTCGACGAGCTCTACCGCGCCCTCGAGCACGCCCGCGTCAGCTCGGACGTCGGCACGGTGCTGTTGACAGGAAACGGGCCCAGCGCGAAGGACGGCGTGTGGTCGTTCTGCTCGGGCGGCGACCAGCGTATTCGCGGCCGTAGCGGCTACCAGTACACGGAGCAGGATGCGAGCACGGGCCAACCGGGAGAGACCGCCGATACGGTCGACAGGGCCCGCGCGGGACGGCTGCACATCCTGGAGGTGCAGCGTTTGATTCGATTCATGCCCAAAGTGGTCATCTGCCTGGTCAACGGATGGGCTGCAGGCGGTGGGCACAGCCTGCACGTCGTGTGCGACCTGACGCTCGCAAGCCGCGAGCACGCCCGCTTCAAGCAAACCGACGCCGATGTCGGCAGCTTCGACGGCGGTTACGGCAGTGCGTATCTAGCCAAGATGGTGGGACAGAAATTCGCGCGCGAGATATTCTTCCTCGGCGATACCTACACGGCCGAGGACATGCACGCGATGGGTGCCGTCAACCGCGTCGTCGACCACGCCGAGCTAGAGAACGTCGCCATCGAGTGGGGCAGGAAGATCAACGGAAAATCCCCGCAGGCGCAACGGATGCTCAAGTACGCCTTCAACCTGCAGGACGACGGTCTGGTGGGCCAGCAGCTGTTCGCGGGCGAGGCCACCCGGCTCGCATATATGACCGACGAGGCCGTCGAGGGCCGCGACTCCTTCCTCGAGAAGCGCGACCCCGACTGGTCACCGTTCCCGCGGTACTTCTAGAAGCGAGTCCATGTCCCCGGCCCGAACCCCGCCAGCGCACCGCCGCCGAACGCCCGAAGGCGGCGGTGCGGCGATCATCGAGTGGTTCGTACAGCCTCATGACTACGAGTGGATGACCGAGTTCCAGAACTCGCACCCATCGGGGAAGATCATCCGCGTCATCGTGGCGTTGTCGCTGATCAACATCAGCGGCATGTCGGCGATGTCCCTGTTCGCAGAGGGCGGCCCCGCGGGCCCGTTCGGGACGACGCTGACACTGCTGCTGTGCGCGTCGAATCTGGTGATCGCCGCGCTGTGGCTGCTACGACCGTTTCCCGGGCGTCTCGGCGTCATCGCGTTCACGGTGTACGCAGACATCGGGGTGGCAGCCGCGCTGGCCGTTCTCGACCTGCGCAACGCGCTGCTCGGGTGCGTCGTGTTCGCCGTCATCGGCGCGTTCGCGACTTTCTTCGTCAGCCCGCGCTGGGTAGTGGCACACCTGATCTTCGCGGCGTCGGTCGTGTCGACCTTCGCGTTCCTGCTTTATCTCCGTGGCGACATGGACACCATCACCTTGCTGGTCCAGACCGACGTGGTGCTGATCGGCATCATGAGCGTTCCGGTCACGTCCCACATCTTCCTCACCACCCTGTCCGCGGACGCTCGAAGCTCCGCACTCGACCCGCTGACCGGACTGCTGAACCGCCGCGGCCTCGATGCGGCGATCTCGGAACTGTGGCCACAGGGTCGACTCGAGGGCCAGTGCGCAGCCGTCATCGTCGTCGACATCGACAAGTTCAAAGCCGTCAACGACCTGCACGGCCACGACGAGGGCGACAAAGTCATTCGGCGAGTAGCCGATCGATTGTCCGGACACCTGTCGCGGTACGGCGTCCTCGGCCGCACCGGAGGCGAGGAGTACCTGGCAGTGGTGATCACCTCGCGGCTGCACATCGACGCCCTGATTCACGGCATCCGACGCGCCCTGCACGACTCGAACGACGCCGTCCCCGTGACGGTGAGTGTCGGCGCGGCAATTCTCTACGCCGAATCCCCGCTGTGGACAACGGACTCGGACACCGTCAGCACCGCGACCCGCGCTGCCGATTCGACGATGTACCAGGCCAAAGCGGCGGGCGGCAACAGGGTCGTCACGACGCTCATCTGACGACTGCGCGGCTGCAATACTGGCGCTGTGGAGATTCTGAGCGGTAGAACGATCCTGCGCCCCGCCGATTACGAGCGAACACTCGCCTTCTATCGGGACGGTCTCGGTCTCGCCATCGCCCGTGAGTATCGCGCCGGCACGGTGTTCTTCGCCGGGCAGTCGTTGATCGAGATCGCCGCGCACGGCGGTTCCGAAGTGCCGACCATCTTCGACGGCGCACTGTGGCTGCAGGTCCGCGACATCGATTCCGCCGTCGCCGAGCTCGAATCCCGAGGCATCCCGATCGAGCGGGAAGCGCAGCAGGAACCCTGGGGACTTGTCGAACTTTGGCTCCGTGACCCGGACGGGGTTCCCATCGTGCTGGTGGAGATACCGGCCGAACATCCGCTCCGCCGCGACGTGCGAAAGAACTGACGCCGCTACTGCCCCGCCGCTATCCCTCGTCGCCTGGGGTCTCCTCGCGTGGGGTCTCGAGCATCCGGCGCACGGCGACCGCGGATTGGGGACGTGACCACAGGAAGCCCTGCGCGAACGTGCAGCCGAGTTCCAAGGCGATATCGGCCTGCTTACGCGTCTCGATGCCTTCTATCACCATCGACATTCCCAGATCCTGCGCGATCGAGGACAGCGCTTTGAGCACAGCGCGGCCCCTGGTCGTGTCGATGAATCCGGTGAGGTGGCCGTCGATCTTGATTCCGTCCGGTTCCAGCGTCACGAGTCGCTCGAGCGAGGACCAGCCGGACCCGAAGTCGTCGAGCAGAACTCTGAAGCCGAGGGCGTGCACGTCGTCGATATGTCGACGGATGAGTGGCCCGTCGTTGACCGAGGACGTCTCGGTGAGCTCGAGTGAGATCAGACGCGGCTCCATCGAGGACAGCGCAAATGCACTCTGCAGCTGCGCCACCGCGTCGGGATGCGCCAGATGCCGTCCGGACAGGTTGACGGAAAGACGCAGACCGGGGCGCAACTGTTGCCACAGCTGGGCTTCCTTCACCGCCAGTCGCAACACCTCGAGATCGATGTCGATGATCAGTTCGCTGGACTCGGCGAACGGTACGAAATCCCCGGGCGAGACGAGTCCTCGCGTGGGGTGATGCCATCGCGCGAGGGCCTCGAAGCCGATGACCTTCTCGGTGCGCATATCCACCACCGACTGAAACCACGGCACGATCTGCCCGGCATACAAACCGCCGGCAAGGTCGTGATCGTTGTCCAACTTCGCCGGGGTGGAACCGATTCGGCGGTGCAGCTCGAGCTGTTCCTCGAGCACGGAACCGTACTGCTCGAGCTCCTGCAACTGGCCATCGCTCAACTCACGTGGCATCCGGTCCAGCAGGCACAGCGACCCGACGACCAGACCTTCACGCCCACGCAAGGGCACCGACGCATACGCGGCGATGCCGTTCTGATCGAGAATGCCGCGCTGACGCACGGTGGCCTCCACCCGATTGCGTGCGACCACGGACGGTCTTGCGGTGCGCACCACGTCGTCGCAGAGCGTGGTGGAGCGCTCTACCGTCGACACAGGTGGCCCACCTATGTTGACCAGCGTGTACTGCATGGTTTCGTCGAGCACATTGAGCTGCGCGATAGCGAAACCGACACTGCGTGCGGCCAGCTCGACGGTGGTGCGCAGCGCCGGCGTGGTCGCCTCGATATCGAGGTAGCGGCGGGCGGAATCGCTCTGTCTACGGGCGCGGGAACGACGATTCGGCAGCGTCGCGTCGTGTTCCACGCATGCCCCCTCCCCGACAGCTGCACGGCGGCGGTCCGGTGCCTCGTCCTGCGATGAGCTTAACCGCGAGGCGCCGCCTTCGGGCCGACGAGCGAGGTTGTCTTCTTTACAGGCTGGGCATTTGGGTGTGTAACAAACGGTGCCGCAACAGAGCGGCGCCGAGGCGCACTCCGTCGGGCGACGGGACCGTTGTGGAGCTGCCCCGGCGGGTGGCGTCGTAGGTGAACGCACCGAGCGCGGTGAGATCGGCGAGAACGTCCCCGGCGAGCGGCCCGACACTCTCGCTCGGGACAGGTCCACCGTGGTGCGTCCACCCCTCGGCGGTGAGTATTTCGGTGAGCAGCTCGGCCTCCCCCGCAGGAGGTGCGCCGCGGGCGATATCGGCGAACACGACTTCCGCGGCAATGGTGTCCGGGTGGTAGGCGGTGCCGACGAATCCGCCGATCAGTGTCGTCCACATGCGGTCGGCGCTCATTCCGCGTGCCCTGGCCGTCGGCAGCAGTCGGCCGTGATGCCGACGGACCAGACCGAGCCTGCGCAACAGCCGTCGCACCCGCAGTACGGGCACGGTGTCGATCTCCTCTCCCGGCGGGAAGGGCCACTCGCTCGGCGTCCACAGGGTGCCGAGGGCTCGCTCGACCACGGCGCCGGGCAGATATCCGCGCTCGGTCAGGTCGATACCGTCGCCGACGAGGGCGAGCAGGCCCTCGAGTCTTCGCACACAGGAGTAGGCCGGTTCGACGGCCTCGTGCAGCACTTCGGCTGTATCGCGGTAGAGCTCGATCCGCGGCGGGCTGTATCGCGTCCACAACATGATGCGGTGATCGAGTAGCTGCTCGATGAGTACGCCGCCCGCACGTTCGGAGCGCAGCACCGAATCGGTGAGGCGGCGACGCTTGGCAGCGACCGCGCCATCGCGAAGAGGCCGTCCGCCGACTCGGCTCGGCGCGAACTCACCCGCAATCGTCGCCACTTCGAGGGTCTCACCGATCAGACTCACGACGGCCAGTTCGGGACCCTCGGGAGTGTCCTGCCAGGTGATGAGATCGGTGTCCGGCGGGCCTATTCCCGACGCGGCGACCGCGTCGGCGATCTCCGACTGCCTGCCCGCGTCATCGGTGTTGTCGAGGAGTGCCCGGGTGCGTGGGCTGCGAGCGATGTCCGCGTAGCGCGCATGCCCCAGACGGTCCAGCAGCTCGGCGAGCGCCAGCGCGATCTCCCAGGCCCGCTCGGGGTCCTCGGCGATCTCGACGAGGTGTTGCCAGAGAAATGTCTGCACCGAGCTCTGCGTCGGTCCGGCCGGGGGCGAGAGGCCGCGCAGCCCCTCCCACCCGAGTTGGGCATCGGCCGCCGTCGCCGGATCGATCGAGTCCAGAGACGACAACGCGGCAGCGACCGCCTCGTCGATGCTGCTGCGACCCCCGCCGATCTCGTCGAACTCCACGGTTCAACTGTCCCACAGCTCGCGTCTAGGCTGGTCCGAGTGAGCATGCTCCGTGAAATGTCCGTGCCCACCGGCCCGGCTGTGGCGGAACTGCTGCCGCAACTCTCATCGATTCTCGACGGGAACTCCGAGGCGGTGCTGCCGGTGCCCGCCGGTGACGAAAGAGAAGCGGGACGTCTGCGCGGCGCGCTGTCTCCCGGTTCGCCGATCCAGCCCGAGGCCGCGCTCGTCGTCGCGACGTCCGGTACCACCGGGACCCCCAAGGGTGCGATGTTGTCGGCCGACGCACTACGAGCGAGCGGCACCGCTACACACGATCGGCTCGGCGGGCCGGGCAGTTGGGTGTTGGCCCTGCCGGCTCATCACATCGCGGGATTGCAGGTGCTCCTGCGCAGTGTTCTGGCCGGGACGCGGCCCGAGATACTGGACGTCTCCGACGGTTTCGACCCGTCGCAGTTGCCGGCGGCGGTCGCGCGGATGTCGGGGCGTCGGTACACGTCCCTGGTGCCGACGCAGCTGGTCAAGGCGCTCGGCGACCCGGCGGCGACGGAGGCGTTGGCGGAGCTGGATGCGGTGCTGCTCGGCGGGGCCGCTACACCGGTGCCGTTGCGAGAACGCGCGGAGGCGGCCGGGATCAACGTGGTGCGTACCTACGGCATGAGCGAGACCGCAGGCGGGTGTGTCTACGACGGTGTGCCGCTCCGCGGGGTGAAGATCTGGATCGTCGACGGCCGGGTGGTGCTCGGCGGCTCGACGGTCGCGCTCGGCTACCGCGGGATGCCGAATCATCCGGCTTTCGCCGACGCAGGGCGTTTTCGCACGGACGACGCCGGAGTGCTGAGCGAGGGTGTGCTGTCGATTACCGGCAGGCTCGACGAGGCCATCTCCACCGGCGGACTGACAATCGTGCCCCAGGTCGTCGAAGCCGCGGTCGCAACGCATCCTGCGGTGCGCGAATGCGCGGTGGTCGGCTTGCCCGACGAACGCCTGGGCGAGCGAGTCGCGGTGGCGATCGTCGCTTCGGCGGCAGTGACGTTGGCGGACCTGCGCGCACATGTGGCGCTCACGCTCGACGCCACGGCTGTGCCGCGGGAGTTGTACATCGTGGAAACGCTGCCCACCAAGGGGCCTGGAAAGATCGATCGGTCGGCGTTGCGGGCAGCGCTCGCGCCCCGCCGGCCCGCGGTGTGAATCACCACCGAGTGACCTGAAAGCCCCGGGCGTGGAAGCATCGCGTACATGAGCACACTGGTCTGCTTCCATGCCCACCCCGACGACGAGGTCTTCACCACTGGCGGGATCATGCGCCTGGCCGCGGATGCAGGCCACCGCGTCGTGCTGGTCACTGCCACCGACGGCTCGCGCGGTGAGAGCCCCGAGAACATTCTCGCCGAGGGCGAGACTCTGGCCGAGCGGCGGGAGAACGAGTTGGCGAGGTCCGCTCAGGCGCTGGGAGTGCACCGCATCGTCCTGCTCGGCTACCCCGATTCCGGCATGGCGGGCACGCCCGAGAACGACGACCCCGCTGCGTTCTGCAATGCCGACGTCGACTCTGCGGCGCGCAAGCTCGCCGATGTACTGCGGGAGGAGAACGCTGACGTCCTCACCATCTATGACCCCAACGGAGGATACGGCCACCCCGACCACATCAAGGTTCACTTCGTCGGCCTCCGCGCCGCAGAGTTTGCAGGTACCGAACACCTCTACGAGACGACGACCAACCGCGATCACATGAAGCAGTTGATCGCGGCGAATCCGTCCTGGTCGGAGGAGGATGCTCCCCAGGATGTGGAGACATTCGGGCTGCCCGCATCGGAGATCACCACCATCGTCGACGTCAGTAGCGTCATGGGGCCCAAGCGGCAGGCCATGGAGGCGCACGCAACGCAGATCGGCGACTTCGGGCCATTCTTGGCCATGCCACCGGAGACACTCGAACTCGTCTTCGGCCGCGAGTGGTTCAGGCGAGTCGGCGGCGGCCCCGGACTCACGGAGACGCAATTGCCCCTGTAGCCCTTGGTGGTTCCACGCTGGCACCCGAACACCCACAGACGTACCGGTAGCAGGCACTGTTGCGTCCTTTCAGTATGTTAAGGATCGGAAAACAGACTGTGAGACGGTATGGTGGGCCGGAATGCAACGCGGAGATGCGCTCAGTTGCCGCGCACGAATGGGGATGGGAGGCCACGAGCAGCCATGATGTCGTCGGTCGGCATGTCCATGGGCTCGAGCGGAATCCGCGCGGTCCGAACCTCCGACGGGCAGGAGTTCTCGGTCGAATGGTTCCCGTTCGCGGGGCCGGTACCCGATGCAGAGGATGTCGCGCACGCCATCCGCACGATCGTCGACCGTCCCGATGCTCCGCATTCACTCGGTGTCGCATTCCCCGACCCCGATCACAGCGCGAAACTGAAGACCGCGCTGGTCGAGGAATACGTCTCCGAGGTACACATCATTTCGGAGATAGCCGGGACGATCGAGAAGCTGCGAACGGATCCAGATTTCGCGTATCGCACTGTCGCCATCTACGACTTGGGTGCATCCGGGCTCGAGATGACGATCGCGGACGTCGAGAGCGGCACCATCTACGCGGCGACTCGGTTACGTGATTTCAGCGGAGCCCACATCGACGACACTGTCCGCGACCACCTGTTGACGCTCGACATACTCGCGGTGCCGCGCACGTCGGAGGAAGAGAACTCTCTCCTCGATTTCAGCCGCGAGATCAAGGAAGCCCTCTCCACACACCAGGCGACGCAGACCTCGGACGGTCGGTTCCGGCTGATGGACCGGCGCATGTTCGAGCTTCAGATCATCCGCTCCGCGGAGCGGTCTGCGATAGCACTGCGCGATCTCGCCGAGATGAGTGAGATCCCTCCCGAGGTGGTCGTGACAATCGGTGGTGGAGCACACATCCCCCTCATCGAAGAGGTACTGCAGCGTTACCTCGGCATTCCGGTTTTCGCACCGCCCGATCCGGAGTTCATTGCCGCGCAAGGCGCCGCTTTGTATGCCAGCCGGGTGGATGGAACGCGTCCGGTTGCCCCCGCCACCTCACGCAGAAGCGCGAAAACCATGTTGACGCCATTGCTGCGGTTCGGGCTGCCGTCGATAGTCGCTCTCGGGTTTCTGTCCTGGATACTGTGGCCGTCGCCTCCGGCGGATCACTCGGTCACCGGAACCCCCGACACCTCCGTCGAGGACGCGGTAACCGTCGGGACCAGCGCGTCGACCACCCGCGCCACGTCGTCCACGAGCTCCCCTGCCGCCGACACACCACCGCCGGCTCCGCCGCCGCCCACTCCGCCACCGGCGCTCGACGGCAAAGTGGCAGGCGATTCCGGAGGCTATTCCTCCGGAGGCTATTCGTCCGGAGGCTATTCGCCCCGGGGGTATATCGCGCCCGCAGGCCTCCCCCACCGCCACCGCCTGCGTTCAACCTGCCTCGAATAGACGTACCGCAGATCCAGCTGCCGCACATTCAGCTACCCCCGCCCCCTCGACTACCGTTCTCCTGAGCCGGGACCTCTTGCGTAGCGCCTGTTCCCGATACGCAAGGATCAACGCATGGCCACCACTGCTGAATGGATCGAAGGCGCACGCCCGCGCACTCTCCCCAACGCCATTGCTCCCGTCCTCGTCGGAACCGGTGCGGCAGCCTCACTCGGGGATGCGGTGTGGTGGAAGGCGCTACTGGCACTGACGGTCTCGCTGGCGCTCATCATCGGCGTCAACTTCGCCAACGACTACTCCGACGGCATTCGCGGCACCGATGACGACCGGGTCGGGCCGATGCGGCTCGTCGGCTCGGGTGCAGCGACTCCAGCATCGGTCAAAGCCGCCGCCGTTGGATGCCTCGCAGTCGGCGGCGTCGCCGGTCTGGTTCTCGCCGCGACGACGGCGTGGTGGCTCGTCCTCGTCGGCGTCGTGTGCATCGCGGGTGCGTGGTTCTACACGGGAGGGAAGAAGCCGTACGGGTACAGCGGGCTCGGCGAAGTTGCGGTCTTCGTATTCTTCGGTCTTGTCGCAGTGCTAGGAACCCAATTCGTGCAGGCAGAGCGAGTCGACTGGGTGGGTCTCGTCGCTGCGATCGCCGTCGGGTCGTATTCCAGCGCGGTACTGGTGGCGAACAATCTGCGTGACATCGACACCGATCCCGCCTCCGGCAAACACACCCTCGCGGTGCGGTTGGGCGATGCCCGCACGCGGATGGTTCATCTCGCGCTGATGATCATCCCGTTCGCGGTGACGGTTGCACTCGTCGCGAGGACGCCGTGGGCGTTGGTGGCGCTGCTCGCGCTACCGCTGGCAGTACGCGCGAACAAGCCGGTACGTGCCGGCGAGACAGGGTTGGCGCTCATTCCTGCCCTCCGCGACTCCGGGCTCGCGATGTTGGTGTGGGGTCTCGCGACTGGAGCTGCGCTGGCGTTCGCCTAGCGCTTGTCGGGAACGAATGCCCCCAGCAGGAAGTTCACGATCGAGATGATCAGTGCGCCCCAGAAAGCCGCTCCGAAGCCGGTGATCAACAGTCCGTAATCGGTCGCCGTCGAGATCCACGCCGTCAACATCAACATCAGGGCATTGATGACGAGGGTGAACAACCCGAGCGTCAGAATCAGAAGCGGAAGTGAAAGCAACTGCACCACCGGCTTGATGAAGGCGTTCACGATGGTGAACACCGCCGCAATTCCCGCGAGGACGATCAAATCCCAGCCGGTACCGCGCCCGGAGCTGCTGAGGTCGATTCCGTCGACCCACTGCGCTGCAAGCCAGATCGCGACTGCGTTGATGACGAGCCGTACGAGAAATGTCATGCCAGAGACCCTAGTTGGTGAGGGCCGCGGTAGCCATGGATGGCCGCCGGGACGGTGCCACTACGGGACCAAGGATTCGATCCGCTCGCGCAGCCGATCAGGCTGGCGCACGATCTCGAGGAAGCCTTCGTCAGCGCCTCGAAGCAGGCCGAGCAGCAGGTGCTCACAGCGGATTTGCGAATCCTTGTGCGCGATAGCCTCACGCAACGCCAGCTCCAGTGCCTTCTTCGCGCCCGACGCGAATGCGATGTGCCCCGACTTTCGACGCAGCCACCCCCGCTTCTCGTCGGCGGGTCGGTCGAGCGCACCTTCGCCGAACGTGGCTTCGAGGCTCGCGCGGACCGCATCGAGATCGATACCGATCGATTCCAGCGCCTTCGAATCACCGTCACCCAGCGCGATTCCGTCGGACAACCTCGATCTCACCGACTCGGAGGTGTACCCCTCACCTTCCAACGCGTCACGGAGCCCAGGCTTTGCCGATGCGATGACACCCAGAAAAACGTGAACGGGTTCGATTCGTGTCGCCTTCAGGTGTCGCGCTTCCCGCTGGGCTGCGATGACAGCCTCACGCGCATCACTCGTGAACTTCTCGAACATTTTTCTCGCTCCTAGTTTCCGTTGTGCTTCTTGTGCACGGCTTGCTTGCTCACTTCGAGCGAGTCGGCGATCGATTGCCACGACCACCCCTGCCGTCGGGCGTTGCGTACCTGAATTGCCTCCAGTCGCTCGAGTAGACGACGGAGCGCAAGGACGGCCCGTAGACCCTCCTTCGGATCCGGACTACCGGCTGCGGCCGCGAGTGTTGTCGCTTCGGTCATGAGTGTCAACGTACGTTGACACCCGGGTTCCGTCAACCTTGATTGACGTGCCGGTGCGAACCGGTGACGACGCATACCCTGGAACTCGTGAATACTGCGAACCTCACCCGGACCGAGACACGACGCCGATCGCGCCACATCACCAATGTCGCCTATCGCGTCGAGTTGGATCTGCGAGGCGCAGCCGATCCCGAGACGGACACTTTCGCAACGCGAACCACCGTCACGTTCGACGCCACCACCGCGTCGACCTGGTTGGACTTCATCGGCCCCGAGGTGTCGGCGGTTACCGTCAACGAAGCGTCCGCCCCGGTGGATCACGATGGCTCACGCATTCAACTCGTCGGCCTGGATGCACACAACACCGTCGTCGTCGACGCCCTCGCTCGGTACAGCAGATCAGGTGAGGGACTGCATCGTTTTTTCGATCCTGTGGACGAGAACGTGTACCTCTACACCCAGTACGAACCCGCCGATGCCAGACGCGTGTTCGCCGGGTTCGAGCAGCCCGACATCAAGGCCACGTTCACATTCGAGGTGAGCGCCCCCGCGGAATGGGAGGTGCTCTCCAATCGGACCGGCACACGGTCGGGTGAAACTGTCACATTCGCCCCGACGCTACCCATCTCCACGTACATCACCGCCATCGCCGCAGGGCCCTATCATCGCGCCGAGTCCTCATGGACGAGAGGTGATCTGACCGTCCCGCTCGCGGCTCTGTGCCGCGCCTCGCTGGCAGAACACTTCGATGCCGATGACATCTTCGACATCACGGCCCAAGGACTGGACTTCTACCACGACACATTCGGCTTTCCCTACCCGTTCGGAAAGTACGATCAGATCTTCGTTCCCGAGTACAACCTCGGTGCGATGGAGAATCCAGGGCTCGTCACCTTCACCGAGTCGTACGTCTTTCGTTCTGCTGCAACGCAAGCGCAGTACGAGCAACGCGCCAACACCATCCTGCACGAGATGGCACACATGTGGTTCGGCGATCTCGTCACCATGGAGTGGTGGGACGATCTCTGGCTCAAAGAGTCGTTCGCGGACTTCATGGGCGCCTACACCTGCGCGCATGCAACGCGATTCACCGATGCGTGGGTGAGCTTCGCCAATCGTCGCAAAGCGTGGGCGTACCTGCAGGACCAACTCCCGACCACGCATCCGATCGTCGCCGACATCCCCGACCTCGAAGCCGCCAACCTGAACTTCGACGGCATCACCTATGCCAAAGGCGCAAGCGTCCTCAAGCAGCTCGCCGCATACGTCGGCGAGGATGCATTCTTCGAAGCGTCACGCCGATACTTCGCCGAGTTCGCCTTTTCCAACACCACACTCGCGGATTTCCTGACGCACGCCTCGGCCGCGTCGGGACGAAACCCGGACGATTGGGCCGCCGCGTGGCTGCAGACCAGCGGCGTATCGACACTGTCGTACACGGGCTCGTCGATCGAGCAGAGCGATCCGCGTCCGCATCGCCTCGCTGTCGGCCTCTACGACTTCGATTCCGAAGGCGATCTCGTCCGTACCGAGCGCCGCGAGATCGACATCACCGCCGCAAGCACCCCGATCGAATTGCCGAGCGCCGCACTCGTTCTACTCAACGATGACGACCTCACCTACGCCAAGATTCGTCTCGACGACCGTTCGCTCCGGACGATTCGATCCTCGCTCGACCGCGTCACCGACCCTCTTGCCCGCGGGTTGATCTGGTCGGCTCTGTGGAACGCCACCCGCGACGCCGAACTCGACCCGCGGACCTACATCGAGATCGCGTCGACCTTCGCCGCCGCGGAGAACAAGGTCGCACTCCTCGGCGCTGCGGTCACCAATACTCGCTACGCACTCGATCACTATCTCGACGAGCCCGAACAACCGGCGCAGGATTGGCTGGCCACCTGCTGGACACATCTCGAAACGGCCGATCCCGGCAGCGACGAGCAGATCACCTGGCTTCGCGCGGTGGCCGCGGCGGCGCAGGTGTCCGATGCACGGTCCGGCCAGATCGATCGCGTACTCGACGGCACCCTTCCGCTCGAAGGCCTCGACCTCGATCCCGAGCAGCGGTGTATGCTACTGAAGTCGCTGAGCGCGAACGGACTGGCCACCACGAGCAGACTCGACGGTGAACTCGAAACGGACGGAACGGCCTCCGGACGGAACTCGTATCGGGCGGCGATCGCTGCGCAACCCACACCCGAAGCGAAAGCGCGGGCGTGGTCCGACCTGATCGATTCCGACGGGTTGTCCAACGACGCGGTCGACGCCACCGTCGAGGGCTTTCGAGCAGGAGGACGGCGCGATCTCCTTGCGCCGTACGACAGGCGGTACTACGAGGTGATTGCGCGATTGTGGTCGAGTCGGAGCATCGAGATCGCGCGTCGGCTCGTCATCGGGCTGTTCCCCCAACAGGACTCGACCTCAGCCGCGGATGCGTGGTTGGATGAACACGAGTGGGCGCCCGCTGCACTGCGCCGATTGGTCATCGAGCAACGAGATCACCTGGCCCGGTCGCTTCGCGTACGCCGAGCGTTTCCGCCACCTACATCTCTGTGACATCTCGGAACTGGCTGCGCCGGCGTAATGGCCGGCGCAGCCAGGGGATTCAGGCTCCGAGAACCATACTGGCGACGGTGGTTGCGCTCTCGGCGCTGCCACTGCTGATCAGCTGAATGATGACCTCAGCGATGATCTTTGCGATCAAGTCCATAGTTACTCCCATGTGTGAAGTACCCCCCGACGGGATACCGGCGGACCCAAAACTGTTGAGGCCGTTTGTGCTCGGCCACAACGCATGGAATGTAGCAGCTGTATTTTGTCCAATCTCCGAGGTTGGTCCCCGACTATGGGGCTGACCAGTACCGTTGCGCGGTCCAATGATTTGACTCACACGTGGGATTGGCGGTGGTGGACCCGAGGACAACGAGCAGACTCACCGTTCTCCTACCGTACGACTACGCTGTGGACGCATGGCACACAATGCGATCTCGACGTCGACTCTCGCCACTTCCGTACTCGCGGCAGGTGGCCTGTTGGGCGGGTTCGCCGTGGCACGCCAAACCGGGAACAGGCAGCTCGGCGGCGCCGTGCTTGCCACAGTCGGGGTTGCGTGCACGACCTCGTGGAACGCGTCCTCGGGCCCGAAGGTGGCCGGCGCTCTTCTCGGCACCTACCTGTTCGGGTTCGGCGCCTCGCACCCGCTGGCGAAGCAGATCGGCGCTTGGCCCGCTGTGTGCGTGGCAGCGGGAGCGACGGCAGCAGCGTCGGTCGTACTCACCAGCCGCGACTAGGCGCCCTGGACCTCGAACTCTCCGGTCCGAGCGAACTGCTCGAGCACCTCGGTCGGCCCGGCCAATTCCATACCTTGCTCTGCCACCCAGGCGTCGTCGAAGTACGTCCCCGCGTACCGCTCGCCACCGTCACACAGCACGGTGACGACGCTACCGCTGCGGCCGGCGGCGATCATCTCGGCGATCAACACGAACGCACCCCAGATATTGGTTCCCGTGGACCCGCCCACGCGCCGACCCAGGACGGTGGAGACATAGCGTGCCGCTGCCACCGAGGCCGCGTCGGGCACACCGATCATTCGGTCGATCACTTGCCCCACGAACGACGGTTCGACGATGGGTCGGCCGATGCCTTCGATTCGTGAGGATGCACCGGTTGTGATTGTGGAATCGCACTTCTCGAATCCACCCAGGAACGCGGAATTCTCCGGGTCGACCACCGCCAACCGTGTGGCGTGACGCCGATATCTGATGTAGCGCCCGATGGTTGCGCTGGTGCCACCGGTTCCCGCTCCGACGACCACCCAGGTGGGGATGGGCGAGTCCTCACAGGCGAGCTGGCCGTAGATCGACTCGGCAATGTTGTTGTTGCCGCGCCAATCGGTGGCGCGCTCGGCATGAGTGAACTGGTCCATGTAGTGCGCGTCGGGTTCCGCGGCGAGGCGGTGCGCTTCCGAGTACATGGCAGCGGGGTCGTCGACGAAGTGGCAACGGCCGCCGTGGGATTCGATCAACGCGATCTTCGCCGGGCTGGTGTTGCGCGGCATCACGGCAACGAAACGGAGACCGAGCAACCGAGCGAAGTAGGCCTCGCTGACGGCGGTCGATCCGGACGAGGCTTCGATGACGACGGTGTTCTCGGTGACCCAGCCGTTGCAGATGGCGTAGAGAAACAGCGACCGAGCAAGCCGGTGTTTGAGACTGCCCGTGATGTGGGTGGACTCGTCCTTGAGGTAGAGCTGTACGTTCCATGCCGACGGCAGCGGGTAGCGAAGCAGGTGAGTGTCGGCAGAGCGCTGCGAGTCGGCCTCGATGAGCCTGACCGCGTTGTCGACCCATTCACGGGAGGCGGATCGGTCGACGATTCGAGTCATTACTTTTCGTCCTCGCCGCGGAGTTTCGCCTGCAGATCAGCGCGGGCGCGTCGGCGTTCCTCGTCCACACCGGCGATCGATTCGTTGACGCGAATGCGGAGAGACTTGAACAACACGAGCGAGAGCGGCAGCGAGATCAGTACGCCGAAGACTGCCGCGACCAGAACGGGGACCTCGACTCCGACGAGCAGGCCGACCCCGATGATCACCGCAGAGATGACGATGACCAGTAGCAATCTGGCGCCGCTGTAGAGCGCCACGTCTCGGAACAACTGTCCCTTCGTGGCAGTGGGCACCGGGGGAGTCTCGCGTTCGTTCACGCGCTCCAGGCTACCGCCCGGCCCGTTGCCGCCCCCTGCCGTCCCGACGAAAGTGCCCGATTCGGACAGTCCCGCTTATCCGATTTGTCCATTACCTCCCCTTTACCAACAGAAGATCAGTCGAGTACCTAGGGGTTCGAGTGCCACCATGGGTGTCGATCACTTAGTTGCTACATCCATTGTTCGGCAGTGAGCGTTCTCGACGAGCTCCCCACTGCACAGAACACAGCATGCAGGAGGACACGACAAAGATGAGCGCACCAACTCTGCACACCGCTCAGGATTCACTTCTCACCCCTGGCCAGGTAGCCGCGCTCTTCCATGTCGACCCGAAGACGGTGACCCGCTGGGCACACGCAGGCCGACTGGGATCATTGCGCACACCCGGTGGACACCGCCGGTTCCGCGAGGCCGAGGTAATGCAACTGCTCACCTCGCTGACCACGGAGGCAGCCCAGCGCTAGAGCGCTGACCGAGCGCGCCCAATTCTCAGGAAACTGCGAGGCCGCGTGGGGTGCACACCGCATCCCCACGCGGCTAGTCTGGTATCAGAGGAGGTGCGTCGTGATCTATCTTTTGGCGTTGATCGGCTTGGTGGCAGTGATCGTTTTGTTTTGGAAGGCGTTCGGACCCACAACACAGGCACCCGCGGGAAGGGTCGTCGGACCCGATGACGATCCGGAGTTCTTGTGGCGAATGAACCGTGATTCCCGCCGGTCCGGTCCGGGAAGTCAGGACACCGGAAAACACGATTCGACCGAATAGTCGAGTCACCACCGGCCAAGCAGCCCGTTTCGTCAGAGACGGGCTGCCCTCATCTGGTCAGCGAGTTCGCTCGATCAGCGATAGAGATGCCCACCCGGCCGCGCACTCGGAAAACCAGATGCGACGGCTGCGGCCAGCTCCAACACTGCTGCACGCGTGCCCCTCTCGAGTCGGTTCAGGTCCACCTCCGCGCCCTCTTCGAGGTGCGGGTCGAACGGAATCACCACCACCTGCCGGCAGCGCTGCTCGAAATGCTCCACCACCTTCACAAGGTCTACCTTCGCAGCGCGCGGGCGCACCGCGTTGACCACCGCGACCGAGGATCGAACCAACTCCCGGTGGCCGTGTGCATCGAGCCAGTCCAACGTCGCCGAAGCGCTCCGAGCGCCGTCGACCGAACTCGAACTGACCACGACGAGGGCGTCCGAACCCTCGAGAATGTTGGTCATCGCCGAATGCATAAGGCCCGTACCGCAATCCGTCAGCACAATGCTGTAGAACCGCTCCAGCAAAGACACCGCTCGGTCGTAGTCCTCGCCACTGAATGCCTCGGATACGGCTGGGTCGGTGTCGGAAGCAAGTACTTCCAGCCTGAAGCTGTTCTGTGAGGTATACCCGCGAACATCGCTGTAGCGGTGCAGGTCGTCGATGTCCCGCAGCATGTTTCGCACCGTCGCCGGGGTCTGCAGCGGAACCTTCTGGCTCAGCGTTCCCCGGTCGGGGTTGGCGTCGACGGCGATGACGCGGTCACCGCGAATATCGGCGAACATCGAGCCCAGGGCGGCCGTGGTCGTCGTCTTTCCGACGCCGCCTTTGAGGCTCAGCACCGAAATCCGGTAGCAACCCACGAGATGCCGATCCACCTGCTGGGAGAGCCGATGCTCCCGCTCGTCGCGAGTCGAGTTTCCGAGGTTCAGTCGCCGTCCACTCGCGGCGTAGAGCCACCTGCGCCACCCCGACACCGGCGGCGGCTCCTGCTGCTTGACGAGCAACGCGTTGGTCAGATCGAGAGCGGACGCAGCCAGCGAGGACGGCGGCGGCTCGTACAGCGGGGGCTCGTGTTGACGGAACGGCGCCACTGTTCCTTCCACCGGCATCGGCACCGGAACAGACCGTAAGCCGGTACCAGCCGACATGCCGCCCGGCTCGGAACCGGACTCGGGCTTGTCCGACAACGCCTTCTGCTGCCCAGAACCCGGCCCAGACTTCACCGGGTCGGACTTGACCGAGTCGGCTTTACGCGCACTCTTCGGCTCGGGCTCTGCCGGCTGTACCGGCTGCCACGAATTCTGTTGCCACTCCCCCACGACATTCCCCCATCGCCGACGACCGAGCCGAAAAGCTGCGGCCTCCCCACGGCCTGCTAGTTCTGGCCAGTTAGTTCAGACCCGCGTAGGAGTGTAGTCCCGAGACCACCATGTTGATGATGAACAGGTTGAACAGCATCGCGGTGAAACCGGCGATGTTGATCCACGCTGCTCGGGTGTTTCGCCACCCCGCCGTTGCCCGCGCATGCAGGTACGCGGCGTAGATGATCCAGGTGATGAAGGACATCGTCTCTTTGGGGTCCCAACCCCAGAAACGTCCCCACGCGGCCTCGGCCCAGATGGCTCCGAGGATGACGCCCGCGCCGAAGAGCGGGAACGCGATGATCGTCGTCTTGTATGCGAGCCTGTCCAGGGCCTGCGCGTCGGGCAGCTTGGAGGCGAAGCGCCCCCAGAATCCCGCGCTCTCCGATCCCGCCTCCTGCTTGATGCGCAGCAGGAACAACAGGCTCGCGACACCCGACACCAGGAAGATGCCGCTGCCGACGCTCACGATCGTGACGTGAATCGGCAGCCAGAACGAGCGAAGTGCGGGCACGACGGGTGCCGCGTCGGCGTAGAGCATCGTGGCTGCGAGGAACATCAGCACAATGATCGGCGCGAGCACGAACACCAGCATCGGCCGCATCGAACGCTTACGGAGCAGCAGAATCGAGGTCAGGGCGGCCGCAGCGGTGGCCATGGCCACGAACTCGTACATGTTGCCGAGGGGGAACCGCTCGGTGGCGAACCCTCTCAGCACGACAGACGCGATGTGCAGAACAAGGCCCAGAATGAGCAGTGCGAAGCCCATCCCGGACAGACGCTCCGAAAGCGGGCGTTTCGGTGTCTCGACCACGCGGCCGGGAACACCCTCACGCGCAACGGGACCGCCGCTGCCCACCAGTTCCTTCTCCTGCACGGCCGTGGCTCGCGCCGACGCATACTGCGCGATGAGCAGGACGAACGCGAGCACATAGATCGCAAAGGCGGATTCGAAAGACCAGTCGCTGTACTGCGAGAGTGTCTCGTTGATCGGCATCTATCGGTTCTCCTGGTCTTTCTCGACGCTCGTGTTTGCAGCGTCTCTCGGATGTGCTCCAGCCGTCAGTCGCTCGCAGAGCCTGTCGAACTCGTCTCCCCAGCCCGCCTGATCGGTTCGGGCCAGTCCCCCAAGTTCTACTACAGTACGTCGTGTGTCCGCGTCGGAGTGGAGTCGGACCCACACTCGGCGCCTCTTGACCACCAGCGAGACGAGAAGTCCGCCCATCATCGTCAGCGAGAACAGCAGAACCCATGTCTGTGCTGGGTCGTGCGAGACCTGCAGGTTGACGAACTCTTCTGCACCGTCGAACCGGACGTTGGTTCCATCGGACAGCGTCGAGCTTTCGCCCGGCATCAGGTTGACACGGTCCTGCTTCACCAACCGGCCCTGGTTGATCATTTCCTGATTCAGCGAGAACAGCGATTGCGGGTAGCCCGTGTCGAGTCCGGTATCGCCACGATAGATGTCCACAGCGACAGCCGGGTCGGTCATCGCCGGGAAGCTCGACGACAGCAGATTGCCGTGGAAGGACGCCGTCGGCGCGAACAATCCCTCGATCGCGATCTGGTTGCTGCGGCGATCGGCCGGCTCGGGGTACAACCCGCCCGGTGGGTCGATGCGGAGCACCCCGCTCGAGAGGAATGTCGTGGCATCGGTCGGCTGCCACTGGATGGTCTCGGTCCGCGTCTCACCGTTGGGGAAGGTCACCGTGAACGTGGGCGCGTAGCCGTGTCCCTGCAGATAGACCCGGTCGCCCGCGACCCGAAGCGGATGGTTGACCTGCAGTACCTCCTCGCGCCAGACGTTGTTCGTCAGATCCTCGCCGGCCTGGTATTCGATGTTGGAGGTGAACATCTCGGCCTGGCCGTTCTCGAGGTAGTCGGCCTTGAAATCCTTGACGCGGATGCACAGCGGTTCGAGCCCGGTGCCGTCGACCAGCTGGCCCGCGCGGAACCCGTCGTAGATGGCCGGGGTCGTGCTGCAGAAACCGGGACCGTCGTTGGCGATGACGATGACGTTGCCCTCGTAACCGAACACCTTCCCGAGCGCAATGGCGGCGAGCAGGCCGACGAGCGAGAGGTGGAAGACAAGGTTGCCGAACTCGCGGAAATAGCCCTTCTCGGCCGAGAGCGTCACCTCCTCGCCTGAGGCGCGGCGCGCCACTCGCCACCCGCGCAGCTGGCTCTCGATCTCGTTCGCCGATTCCTCGACACCGTTGTCGACGGTGTAGCGACGGTGATGCGGCAACCGCGAGAGGTTGCGGGGGGTGGGCACCGGCTTGGTGCGCAACGCACGGCCATGTTCGATACAGCGCGGAACGATGCAACCGATGAGAGAAACGAACAGCAGCGCGTAGATGGCGGTGAACCAGAAGCTGGAGAACACATCGAAGAGTTCGACCCGGTCCATGAGCGGCCCGAGCGTCGGCCGCGCCGCGATGTACTCGTCGACCTTCCCCTGGTTGAGGCTGCGCTGCGGAACCAACGCGCCGGGTATCGCCGCCAAGGCCAGCAGGAACAGCAGCACCAACGCGGTACGCATGCTCGTCAGGCTCCGCCACGTGTTGCGACCCAGCGCGACAACCCGACCCACCGCCGACTGACGGGGCGGCCGGGGCTCGGGCCGCGTGTCCAAGGCCGTCATAGAGCTACCTTTCTCATATCGGCAGCACCACATCGGAGACGAACGCGTCGCGAATCCAGCTCACGAACACGTCCCACGCGCCCGTGACGAGCGCAATTCCCACTGCTATCAACATGATTCCGCCGAAGACCTGTACCTGTCGTGCATGTGTGCGGAGCCAACCGACTCCGCGGAGCGCACTCACCGAGCCGTACGCGAGCAGTACGAACGGCAATCCGAGGCCGAGGCAGTACGCGATGATGAGGATCACTCCCCGCGCGGCCGTCGCGCCTTCGGTTCCGGCCGCGAGCGAGATGACGCCGGCGAGGGTGGGGCCCAGACACGGCGTCCACCCGAGCGCGAATACGCCGCCGAGCAGTGGCGCCCCTGCGAGAGAGCCCACGCGGCGCGGCTCGAAGCGCACATCGCGCTGCAGCGCGGGAACGAGACCGATGAACACCAGTCCCATTGCGATGGTGACAACGCCGCCGACCCGCATCAGCAACTCGCGGTTGACCTGCAACACCGAGATGGCGCCGAAAACAGTTGCAGTGGCGAGCACGAACACGATGGTGAACCCGAGTACGAACAATCCGGCCGCTCCCGCGACCCGCAGTCGACTGGACGCTCGAACCTTCGTTTTCGTCGCCTCGGAAGCGGTCACCGCGGGCTCGTCTGCGCCGACGACGCCGGCGAGGTACGAGAGGTAGCCCGGTACCAGCGGAACCACACACGGTGACGCGAACGACACCAGCCCGGCCAGCACGCAGACTCCGATGGCTAGGACGAGGGGGCCGGTCGACGCCGTCGTTTGGAAGCTCTCACCTATACCCGCGAGATAGGAAGTATCGGCGAGATCGTTCGTGCTCACTGCTGCTCAGGCTCCTCGCGCGCGACCCGCTCGACGACGGGCTGCAAGTCCTCGGCGAGAAGCTCCCGAAGGAACACTGCGGCGACGCGGTGCTGCCTGTCGAGAACGACCGTCGTGGGGACCACTGAAGTCGGGATACCGCCGAGGGCGGTCAGAGTGCGCATCGGCGGGTCGTAGATCGATGGGTAGCTCACGTTGTTGTCGATGACGAAGTCCTGCGCCTTGTCCTGAGCGTTGTCGCGCACGTTGATACCGAGGAACTGAACGCCCAGGTCCTTCGTGTTCTCGTAGACCTCTTCGAGATCATCGGCCTCGCCGCGGCACGGACCGCACCACTGACCCCAGACGTTGAGGACCACGGCCTCGCCCTCGAAGTCCGACAGCGAGGTGGTAGCGCCCTCATCCATCAGGTCGGGACCGGACAACTCGCCGACGGCACCGCGATCGGAAGGCGGATCGTAGAAGATGTCGGTCTGACCGCCCGGGGAGACGAAGTCGAACGTTCCCCCGGTTGCCACCGCGTCGGTACCCGTCGCACATCCGGAGACGAGCGCGAGTGCCGAAGCGGCGGCAGCAGCGGAGACGAGAAACCTATGCACCGGCTACCGTCGGATCGCTCGCACCGGCCGGCTCCGAGTACACGATGTCGACCAGAGTGTCACCCTCGTACACCAGTGAGGTCAGCGAGGCCAGGCTGCACTGACGATGCCGGGGGTCGTGCCAGAGACGGTCGCCCTGCAGGAAACGACGCAGGGTCCACACGGGCAACTGGTGACTGACGCAGACCGCTTCGTGCCCGACGGCGGCGACGCGGGCCGAGTTGACCGCGGCCAGCATGCGGTGCGCGATCTGCAGGTACGGCTCGCCCCAGGACGGGGTGAACGGATCGCGAAGCTTCCACCAGTGCCGCGGCCGACTGAGCGCTCCGTCGCCGACGGCAACCCGCAATCCTTCGAATTGGTTACCTGCTTCGATGAGTTTGTCGTCCTCAGCGATGCTCAGACCGTGCGCGGCCGCAATGGGTCCCGCAGTTTCCTGCGCGCGCTGCAACGGAGAGGCGACGACATGCGTGATGTCATGCCCGGCCAGCGAGTCCGCGACGGTCCTGGCCTGCGCCTGTCCGGTTTCCGAGAGATGAAACCCGGGCAGGCGTCCGTACAGAATGCCCTTCGGGTTGTACACCTCGCCGTGCCGGAGCACGTGGACGATGGTGCGCGTGCTCTGGTGCGGATGCGTATCGGCGTTCGAATCGGGAGGGGTGCTCACGAGGTTCCTGCTTCTGCTCGGGCCGCGGCGCGCGCGGCGTCGGGAAGGGCGTCGGCGATGATCGAGAATGCGTCGTCATCGAGGGCGGCCGATACGAACCACGCTTCGAACGCGCTGGGCGGCGGGTACACCCCGCGCGAGAGCAGACCGTGGAAGAACGCTGGGTATCGCCAGGTCTCCGCGGCTTTGGCGCCCGCGTAGTCGGTGACCGGCCCGTCGGAGAAGAACACGCTCACCATAGTGCCCGCGTACTGGACGTGGTGTTGCACGCCGGCCTCGGTCAGGGCGTCTCCGAGCAGTCCCCCGAGCCGCTCGGAATTGCGCTGCAGCTTCTCGTAGACGGCGGCGTCGGCGAGCTGAAGGCTGGCGAGACCGGCTGCCACCGCAACGGGATTACCGGAGAGTGTGCCTGCCTGATAGACCGGCCCGGCCGGTGCCAGATACGCCATGACGTCGGCTCGACCGCCGAAGGCTGCGGCCGGGAGACCGCCGCTCATGACCTTGCCGAAGGTGTAGAGATCGCCGGCCACGCCGTCGATGCCGAACCAGCCGGCAGCGCTGACGCGAAAGCCCGTCATCACCTCGTCCATGATCAACAGTGCGCCGTTCTCGGTGGCCAGGCGCCGAAGACCGGCGTTGAAGCCGCTGACCGGTGCGATCGCACCCATGTTTCCTGCGGCTGCTTCGGTGATGATGCAGGCGATCTGTCCGGGATTCTCGGCGAACGCCGCTTCGACGGCAGCGAGATCGTTGTACGGCACCACGATGGTGTCCGAGGCCTGCGCACCGGTGACGCCCGGTGAGGTGGGGAGACCGAAGGTGGCGAGGCCGGACCCGGCGTCGGCGAGCAGCGCATCGACGTGACCGTGGTAGCAGCCGGAGAATTTGACGATCTTGGTGCGCCCGGTGAAGCCGCGCGCCAACCGGACCGCGCTCATCGTCGCCTCTGTGCCTGAATTCACAAGCCGGACCTTCTCCACCGGCCCGACTCGACCGACGATTTCCTCCGCGAGCTCGATTTCACGCTCGGTGGGAGCGCCGAACGACAGGCCGGTCGACGCCGCCTTCTGCACTGCCTCCACCACGACCGGGTGGGCGTGCCCGTGAATCATCGGGCCCCACGAGCAAATGAGGTCGACGTAGTTGTTTCCGTCGGCGTCGATCATGGTGTATCCGCTGGCCTCGGTGATGAACCGTGGAGTTCCGCCGACCGAGTGGAACGCGCGGACGGGCGAGTTCACCCCGCCGGGAATGACCGCGCTCGCGCGCTCGAAGAGCTGGGCCGAGATTGGGGCTTCGTCGCCGGTGGAAACAGTCACAGCTTCCAGTGTTCCAGGTTCACCGGGGTCGCCAACTACAGGGCGTAATATTTCAGCCTTTTGCGCCCTTCTTGTCCTTCTTGCCCTCGTCCTCGTCCTCGTCGTCGTCCTCGTCGTCGTCGTCGGGCACGAAGATCATCGCTACGAGAATCAAGGCCCAGATACCGAGTGGCCACATCGGCCAGAACTCGTTCGCCTGGCCGTCGGACACTGACTGGAACCCCCAGATTCCGGTCATGACGACGAAACCGCCGAACCACCAGCGCCACTCGTCGAAGTACTCACGCCAGTTCTTCGCAGTTTTCGATTCGACCGGAGCCTTCGCGCCGGGCAGACCGGGAAGGTCGTCGGTCACCACCGCCAGTTCGCCTCGCGTGGAAGAACTCCAGACTGCGTCGAGACGCTGTTCGTACTCGGCCAGGGTCAACCGACCCTCCGCCATTGCAGAGCCGAGCACCCTTGCGACCTCCTCGCGTTCGGCCGTGCCGACGCGCAGCTTCCCGGTCCTGTCGATGTCGCCGTCGCCGCTCATCTTCCCGCCCTGCCTTGTCTTCGGTACCGTCCGTCCTGTTCGAAAAGCCAGATTACCGCCGCGGTTGCCGACGGTCACGGGTTGTCGCGGAACCGTACGCAGTCGTGCGCGGTAGGGTTCGATCCGGTGTGGCCGGTACCTGCTCGTTCGGTGGCCCCCACCGTGACCCGAACGACGCGAGCCTAGGACGCACTGTGCCCCGTAGCCTCTACCGCACCATCGTCGAGGCGACGCGCAGCCGGATGAGCACGTGAAGCGGTTCGTCCCACGTCGCACGAAAACCGAGCGTGTGGATGTAGCCGCGCTCGTGGCGTCGGCGACGCTGCGCATTCCAGACCCGGCTCTCGGCCCCGCCCGCGCGATCGCCCGACGCATCCTCATGGCTGTCGCCGCCCTGTTCCTCGCGGCCGGCGTCGTGTACCTGGGCAGGTCGGGCTACCGCCATGTCAACGGCACGGAACTGACATTCGTCGACGCGTTCTACTACGCCACCGTGTCGTTGTCGACCACGGGCTACGGCGACATCTCGCCGATCACTCCGAGAGCACGGTTGACCAATATCGTGGTCATCACTCCGCTGCGCGTGGTGTTCCTGGTGCTGCTGGTCGGCACCACCCTGTCTGCACTGACGGAAACATCGCGTCAGATCACCCGCATCAAACGGTGGCGACGGCGGGCATCCGGCCACACGGTCGTCGTCGGGTACGGCACCAAGGGCCGAGCAGCCGTCGACGCGGTGCTGGCCGCAGATCGAAAGGCCAAGGTGGCCGTCGTCGATTCGCATCCCCCTGCGCTCGAGGCGGCGTCCGCGCGCGAGCTGACGACCATTGCAGGTTCGGGTTCTCAACGGGGAGTGTTGGCGGCGGCCGCGGTCGATCGAGCCGAATCGATCATCGTTGCCGTCGACCGCGACGACGCCTGCGTGCTGGTGACCCTGACGGCGCGGCAGCTGGCACCCTCGGCGCGGATCGTCGCCGCGGTCCGTTCGTCTTCCAGCGTCAAGATCTTGAAACAGTGTGGCGCAGATACCGTCGTCGTCTCGCAGGAGACAGCCGGGCGGCTGCTCGGGGTGGCGACGAGTTCACCGACCGTCGTCGAGGCCTTCGAGCACCTGCTTTCTCACGAACGCGGCGCCTTCATCACCGAACGAGCAATCGGTGCGCACGAGCACGGCCGGTCGCCGATCGATTGCGAAAAACACGTGCTCGGCGTGGTGCGCGAGGGAGTGCTTCACCGCCTCGGGCGCTCTACCGACGACCGACTCGCACCGGGCGACCGTCTGTTGTACCTACGTTCCGACCAGGGATAACAACCGTCGCCATCAGCGCGAGGAGAACGAATCGATGATGGTAGGTATGATCATCCACTGGTGCGCCGGGAAGTCTGGTCGGCAACAATTTCGCGCTGCGCATTGTCCTCTAGGGCCTGGCGTAGCACCTCGACCGCAATTTCAGAAAGGCCACAATCCGTGACCGATCCTGCCAGTCCGCGCCGCAGCATTCCGCTGTTTTCACGCGGATCATGGTCCGAAACCGACCGCATTGCAACCATTCTTCGCAAGGAGACAGTCGGCGGGGCATTGCTGCTCCTCGCGACCGTTATTGCCTTGATCTGGGCCAACTCACCGTGGTTCGAGTCCTACAACACGCTGATGGCGACGACAGTCGGACCGTCGGCACTGCACCTCGATCTTTCGCTGTCGACGTGGGCTGCGGACGGTCTACTGGCCATCTTCTTCTTCGTCGTAGGGCTCGAACTGAAACGCGAGTTCGTCGCAGGCGATCTGCGTGACCCCGCGCGAGCGGCCCTGCCGATCGCCGCGGCAGTCGGTGGTATGGCCATCCCAGCGCTCATCTTCGTGCTGGTGAACCTTCGTACCGGCGACGGTGCTCTGATGGGTTGGGCCATCCCTACCGCCACCGACATCGCGTTCGCGGTGGCCGTTCTCGCGGTGATCAGCACCCACCTTCCCGCGTCCCTGCGTACGTTTCTGCTGACGCTGGCGGTGGTCGACGATCTGTTGGCCGTCACCATCATCGCCGTCTTCTACACCGACGAGATCAACTTCGTCGCGCTCGGCTTGACCATCATCCCCCTTGGACTGTTCACACTGGCCGTCCAGAAGCGCATCAGGTCGTGGTGGATCCTCATCCCGCTCGCCGTGATCACGTGGGTTCTGATGCACGAGTCCGGCGTCCACGCCACCGTCGCCGGAGTGCTCCTCGGATTCGCGGTGCCGGTCATGCGCAGCAAGGCTGCCGGCGGTCCCGACGCAGGACCGGGTCTCGCCGAGCACTTCGAGCACAAGGTGCGACCGATATCGGCAGGGATCGCGGTGCCGTTGTTCGCGTTTGCCGCCGCCGGTGTCACAGTCGGTGGATTCTCCGGTCTGATCAGTGCGTTGACCGACCCGATTGCGATCGGCATCATCGCCGGCCTCGTCATCGGCAAGACCATCGGTATATTCGGCACGACCTACCTGGTCTCGAAGTTCACCCGGGCACAACTCGGCGCCGGGCTGAAGTGGCTCGACGTGGTCGGTGTCTCGATGCTCGCCGGTATCGGATTCACGGTGTCCCTGCTCATCGGAGATCTGGCCTTCGGCGAAGGCACTCAGCGCGACGACCACGTCAAGGTAGGCGTTCTGGCCGGCTCGTTGATCGCGGCGACGCTCGCCGCACTGATCCTTCTGAGTCGAAACAAGGCGTACCGCTTGATTCACATCGAAGAAACGCGAGACGACGACCACGACGGCATTCCCGACGTCTACCAGCAGAAGAACGACTGACAGCGAGATACGCCCGAATCCGAATACCGATTCGGGCGTATTGCGTTCTCAGTGCTGCGCGGGGATGTCGATCAGTGCCGACCGATCACCGAGTTGTTCGGGGGGAGATGACGCTCGAGCTCCCGAACCACATGAGCGCTCGGGTACCCAGCTGAGCTTCACCGGGCCCCGGTCGAACGCGCGAGGCGTCAGGGTGCCCGGTGATCACCAGGCAGGCGGTGGGAGTCGGTGCCGCGTCGGTTGTCGTGGGCGTCGTCCGATGCAACCATTTTTTCGGCTGCGTCCTTGTCGACGTCACCGGCGCCGGAGCGCTTCTTGACGTCCGGATCCAACTTGTTGGCGCGCTCGTATTCAGCGTCGAGCTCGTCGCGCGAGCTGGCTGCGTCGCCCATGTGGGTATCGGCTTGCAGGCTGAGCCTACGTGCCTCGGCAGCCTTCGCCTCGGAGTCTGCCTGCGCACGACGAGCTCGCGCAGCACTCTCGTCGGCCAGGGCTTGGCGCTCCTCGACCTCCGGTGTGCGTTCGGCCGCATTCTCGCGGATATGCGCCGCCTCGACGCGTTTGTGTGCCTGCCGCTTGCGTGCGATCGCCAGCGCAACGGCGACGATGAGCAGAACAACCACGACAGCGATAACGATCCATACTGCTGTGTCCATTTCGAGCCCCCAGCCTTTGTAGTCGGATAGCTCGGTTACCCGCCACCGGGTTCCGCAAACGAACCGCTGGAGTTTGCGCCACGAACAAGGCCGCTGGAACATGTTTCAACCGTGTTACCCCTGCATTACACTGGCTGTATGGAGGCACAACACGAACCGGCACGGTACTCCTGGCCCGACGGCTTCCGGGAGCACCTGATCCGCGAATTCGACGGCTTCAGTCCACTCGTCACGCGCGCGCTCGAAGACAACGGCGCATCCCTCTTCCACGACGGCCCCTACGGTCGAAGTACGTTCTGGGCGCGGCTTCGACACTTCGGTCGCGAATACCTCTGGCCCGCCTGAAAGAACCGATCGACGCATGTGACCTCGCAAGATTCTGCGGCAGGTTACCGTCGAGTATGACAACCACAACGGATCACCTCCGCAACACTTTGGATGGCCGCTGGCGTGATGTGAAGAACGAAGCCCGCGCACAACTCGCGCGGGAGGAGTTCCGTCCGCACTACACACCCAACACCGCGATAGCCCGCAGCAAAGCTTTCGAGCAGATGAAGATTCTCGCTCAGCACGGGGCAGCACAGGACGGCTTCAAGAAAGAACACGGCGGCACCGGCGATGTCGGCGCTGCGGTGACGATGATCGAAACGCTCGCCATGTCGGACCTGTCGTTGATGGTCAAGGCAGGCGTGCAATGGGGTCTGTTCGGCGGGGCCATCGAAAATCTCGGCACCGAGCGTCACCACGACGCCTACGTTCGCCCGCTCATCGATTTGGATCTGCTCGGGTGCTTCGCGATGACCGAGACGGGTCACGGCAGCGACGTCCAGGCACTCGAGACAACGGCGACGTTCGATCCGGCGACCGACGAGTTCGTCGTGCACTCACCGACACCGTCCTCGCGCAAGGACTACATCGGCGGCGCAGCCGAAACGGCCACCGTGGCAGTAGTCTTCGCACAGCTCATCACGGCGGGACCGGGCGAGGAGCCGCAGGGCCACGGGGTGCACTGCCTGTTCGTGCCGCTGCGCGACGAGAACGGTGACGACCTGCCAGGCGTGACCACCTCGGACTGCCAGTACAAGGGCGGCCTCCCCGGCGTGGACAACGGCAGAATCATGTTCGATCAGGTCCGCATTCCCCGGGAGAACCTGCTCAACAAGTACGCCGATGTGGCCGCGGACGGCACCTACACATCCCCGATCGAGAATCCGAGCCGCAGGTTCTTCACGATGCTCGGCACCCTCATCCGTGGGCGGGTCACGGTTGGCGGTAGCGCAGCCGCTGCAGCGCGGGTCGCGCTCGACATCGCCACTCGCTATGCGTTGCAGCGTAGGCAGTTCTCGGCGCCGAAGTCCGAGGAAGAAGTGCTCATCATGGACTACTTGGCGCACCAGCGACGACTGTTCCCGCTGATCGCGAAGTCCTACGCACTCCAGTTCGCGCAGAACGAACTCGTCGCGAAACTGCACGAACTGCAGACAACCGACAATCCCGACGCGGAGGAGCAGCGCGAACTCGAATCGCGTGCTGCCGGACTCAAGGCCGCCAACACCTGGCACGCCACGCGCGCGATCCAGGAAGCCCGCGAAGCATGCGGTGGCGCAGGGTATCTCGCCGAAAACAGGCTGATCTCCTTGAAAGCCGACACCGACGTGTTCACCACCTTCGAAGGTGACAACCACGTCCTGACGCAGCTGGTGGCCAAGGAACTTCTCACCGCCTACGCCGACGACATCAAGGGCATGAGCCCTGTCGAGTGGGTGCGATTCGCGGCGGAGTTCGCGGGCGAGCGTGTCATCAAACGCACTGCGGCACAGACGATCATGCAAACCATCCTCGACACCCGCCAGGACAACGAGGAAGAGGGATCACTCTTCAACCGCGGCACCCAGGTCAAGATGTTCGAGGACCGCGAGGACTACTTGTTGGCCACGGTTGCTCGGCGACTGCAGAGCAAGTCGAAGGAGACGAGCGAGTTCGACGCGTTCAACGCCGTGCAGGATCACGTTCTGCACGCCGCGAGCGCACACATCGACCGCATCATTCTGGAGGCGTTCGTCGCGGGTATCTCCTCGTGCGAGAACGACGAGGCGAGAGAGCTTCTCGAGCAGGTATGCGACCTGTACGCGCTGTCGGTGATCGAGGAGGACAAGGCCTGGTTCATCGAACATCGCTATCTCTCGACCGAGCGCTCCAAGGCCGTTACCCGTGGGATCAACGAGCGGTGCCGAACTCTCCGCCCGCACGCCCGCACGATGGTCGACGGCTTCGGTGTGCCGGAGGAACTCCTCGGTGCTGCGATGCTCGGTCATCCGCAGGCCGGGTCCAACGAGGAGTCGGCCTCGAACCCGAGCAAAGCGTAGCGTTGCTCGCGCTATGGGGTGAGGCGAAGGATCTGGTCGGCGCCGTTTCCGTTGTCCGTCGTGAGCAGGATGGACCCATCGTCGGTGGTGGTCAGCGACCGTAACCGGCCGTACGCACCGGTCAGCGCTTCCGCCGACTCGACCACCGCTGTGCCGTCGTCGGACAGCTTCAGCAAGAGCAGCTTCTCGGCCTGTTGGCTGGAGATGACGGCAGCGCCGTTCCAATCTCCCCACCGATCGCCGTCGAGGAACGTCAGTCCTGGTGTGGCGATGGTGGGTGACCCCGAGCTCCACACGGCTTCGATGGCGCCCGGAACACGCTCGGGGTCGGTCATGGGCACGGACTCGTCGTAGATGAGCGGCGTGCGATCGGGCCGCCAGCCGTAGTTGCCCCCGGGAACGAGCAGATTCATTTCGTCGTCGCGAGTCGAACCCTGCTCTACCTCGTAGAGGCGATCGGTGCCGGGTGCAAACGCGAGCCCCTGGACGTTGCGGTGACCGAGGGTGAACACTCGACCCGGCGCGTCGGCAGCCGCCGAACCGTCGGCGTCGACATGCAACACCTTGCCGCCCAACGACGCCGGATCCTGCGGTACAGACGGGTTCGCGGTATCTCCCGTTCCGACGAACAGGGTGCCGTCAGGTGCGGCGAGGATGCGGCACCCGCCGTGGCGGCCGCTGCTCGCGACCGGGATGTCGTCGATGACGGTCTGCATCCGCGTCAACCTCGTCCAGTCCTCGTCCACCGTCCACCGGAAGACGGCGATGCTGTTGCCGCTCTCCCCCTCGCTCCCGGATCCCAGCTCGCCGCCGCTAGTGTCCCCACCCAGCACGCCCTGGCAGGTGTACAGGGCACGCGATTGCGCGAAGTCATGCGCCAGTTCGAGTCCCATCAGTCCGGTCTCGCCCTGGGCATACAGGTCGCTCATGTCGGCCTCGACCTCGGCGACGGTGCCGTCCGCCTTCTTCACCACGAACCGGCCACTGCGTTCACCGGTCAGGATCGCGCCATCGGGCGCCTGCACCACATCCCACGGCTTGCTGAGGCCCTCGGCCTCGACCGTGACCTCGAACTCGGGTGGCGACGCAGTCAACTGAGCGTCCACCCCGGACGAACAGGCGATCGTGAGGCACAGGCAAGAGACGAGGGCGCCGGTACAGGTCGACAGTCTGTTCACGATCACTCCTGGGTCCGTGGCTACGTGAGGCCACCGCTAGCCGACGGCGGACGCCAGCCGATATCCGGCCTCGGCGACCGCTGCCTCCACCGAGGCCTCATCCAACGCGACAGCGCTGCCGACGACGACGCTTCCGGTACCCAAGTCGACCTCCACTTTGTCGACGCCGTCGATCTCCGAGATCTCCTCGGTGACCGAGGCGACGCAGTGCTGGCAGGTCATTCCCTCGACTATGTAGGTCTTGTCCACGATGGAACCCTTCTTGTCCGAGTTGGTCAGGATCGAACGAGTCTCGCGATGGCGTCCGACGCCTCTTTCACCTTCGCATCCGCCTCGGGGCCACCGTGCCTGGCAGCCTCCACGACGCATCCGGCGAGGTGCGCGTCGAGCAACTTGAGCGAGACCGACTGCAGCGCTTTGGTTGCCGCCGAGACTTGAGTCAGGACATCGATGCAGTAGCGATCCTCGGCGACCATGCGCGAGATGCCCGCTACCTGCCCCTCGATACGCCGCAATCGCTTCAGCAGGTCGTCCTGCTCGCTGGTGTAGCTACTCATAGCCACGATCATACCCCTACCCGGTAGGGGAACGACCTAGCACCGTCAGTCGAACGGCATCGACCGTCAACAAGCTCGCGACGAGCAACAAGGCCGTGGCCGCCGCGATCCACGAACCCGAGTACCTGGTGGAGACGAACTCGGGCGGACCGTCGGGCTTCGCCGCGAACACGGTATCGCTGACTCCGGTATTCCAACACACAACCGCCAGCACCAGTAGAACCACAGCGCCGAGCACCTCACCGAGCCGCCTCACGACTTCTCCGCCACGACCTGCTCGAGCGCCTCGCGCAAACCGTCGTCGTCCCTGGCCCAGGCCTGCACGAGAGCGCCGCCGACCAGCCGAAGACCGATGGCATACCGTCGCCGCGGGACGCCGGTGAGCTCACCGAGTACGCGCGCGGTCTCCCACCGCTTCGGCTCGTAGTCACCGTCGGAATAGTCCGCCGGCGGCAGCACCTCCGCGATGTCGACGATGTCGATACTCTCTGTCCCCTGGCGCAGTTGCGTCGGCGTGAGCTCGACGCTGACGTGCTGCCGCGCTGCGGATACCTGCACGTACGTGAATCCCATCAGCAGCAGCGCAAACAGGCTCAGCGCAAAATAGTGCACCACCGGGCCGGTGTACAGCTCGATCACCAACGCCACCAGACAGAAGATCGGGCCCCACGCAAGAGAGCGCCAGCGTCCGCCGGGTTCGTAGAACAACGCATTCGGCTCATCCACGAGAGAACCACTCCCGCACCGAAGGTCGATACACCAGCGCGCATGCCACCAGCGGCACGTACGCGGCGACGACACGCGGTCGGCGCTTCGCCGGGATCGGGGACTTCACTCGTTCATAGTGCCGGGTCGCAAGCAGAGGCAGCGCAGTGGGTTGGAAAGGCAACGGGCTGGAACGGCAACGGGCTGGAACGGCAATGGACCGGTCAGGCGGTGACGACTGCGGGCAGCAGAATGGCAGCAGCGGCAAGCACACCCATGGCAACCACGAGCCCGATCATCAGCAATTCTCGGGTGACGCCGTGTTGGACATGCACAGTCCTGCCCTCGCCGCGATCACGGCGGCCTTTCGGCGGAGTGCCCCGGAATTGTGCGCTCGACTGCATGCGACTCCTCAACGAATCGTCTGTGACGACTGTCACGCTACACGGAGGGTGCGGCGGGCCCAAATGCAGGCGATGCTCACGCCGCGCTGAAGCCGAGGACAATGATGAACAGCGCTACCGACACCGCGGCCAGCAAGCCCAGCAGAGCCCACACCGGTCGACCCGCCTCATCCTCGCCTGCGCCAACGGGCCGCGCGACGCGCTGCGGCGGCGGCGTCGAATGTTGTCCGGTCACCGGTCCAGTAGTCATGGTCTCGATCCGTCCACTCGAAGGCCCCCACCGACAGTGATACTAGTCACATGTTACTGGTGTGACGGGTGTGACACGCGCGAATGTGTACGTCTCATCGGAAACAGGTCAGGGAGTGCGTGACGCCACGAAGTACGTGTTCGATTCCTTGCGGTGCATCAAGTAGATGGCCCCGGCAGCCAGGACACCCTGCAAGATCGCCGCCACACCGGCCAAGACCGAGACCGCGCCACCGTCGACACCGAATGCGAACAGCTGAGGCAATGCCATCACCACTGTGACGGTGCCGATCATCGTCAACACCGTCCTCGCCCACATGCGCCCGTGCCGCATCTTCTCCACCCAGTAGACGAACAACGCCGCGAATCCCACCCCGAGGATGAACATCACCACCAGCGCGCCGATCAGGTAGCTTTCCGCCGTCTCCAGCGTCAAGGACAACGACGCATCCTGGGCGCGCACATCATCGATGAGTTGCTGAGCGAAGACCGACCTCGCCCCACTCACCGCGAGCAGCGTCAGCACCAGCGAAATCACTCCGAGCCCGGCGACACCCCACCACAGATGACGCGCTGTTTCGACATCGACAGGAGCCGGTCGCGGGGGCGGCGGCGCATCGAAGGCCGGCTTTCCGAAGGCATGCGCACTGTGCTCGGCTTCCCACCGCTGCCAGTCGGGCTGATGTTCGTTCCCGGGTTGTCCTGGATTGCTCACAGCCAGCCTGCCGCTTCGCTCGCCCAATAAGTCAGAACCACATCTGCGCCCGCACGCCGGATGCTCGTCAGAGATTCGAGTATCGCCGCGTCGCGATCGATCCACCCATTCTGTGCCGCGGCCGTGATCATCGCGTATTCACCCGAAATCTGATACGCCGCAACGGGCACCGACGAGATCTCCGCTATGTCACGCAGGATGTCGAGGTAGGACATTGCCGGCTTGACCATCACCATGTCCGCGCCCTCGGCCAGATCGAGCTCGACCTCGTGCGCCGCCTCGCGCCGGTTGGCGCAATCCTGCTGATACGTGCGCCGATCCCCCTGCAGCGACGAACCGACTGCTTCACGGAACGGGCCGTAGAAAGCCGAAGCGTACTTCGCGGAGTACGCGAGTTGGCCGACCTCGGTGTGGCCGGCCGCATCCAGGCCGTCGCGAATGGCCGCGACCTGGCCGTCCATCATCCCGCTGGGACCGAGCAGGTGTGCGCCGGCCTCGGCCTGCGAGCACGCCATCTCGACGTATCGCGCGAGGGTGGCATCGTTGTCCACGACACCGGCATCCGTCACGACCCCGCAGTGCCCGTGGTCGGTGAACTCGTCGAGACACGTATCGGACATCAGAACGGTCGAATCACCGAGATCGGCCTTCAACCGCCGCAGGCCTCTGTTGAGGATCCCGTCCGGGTCCGAAGCCAAGCTGCCGTCGGCATCCTTGTCCTCCGGGCGCGGTACACCGAACAGCATCAGTCCACCGACGCCCGCGGCCACCGCCGCCTCCGCCGCCTTGCTCAGCGAATCGAGAGTGTGCTGAACCACGCCGGGCATGGACGAGATCGCGCGGGGCGAGTCGATACCGTCCGCGACGAACATCGGCAGCACCAAATGGCGGGGTTGCAGCGAGGTCTCGGCAACCAGGCGTCGTAGCGCAGGGGTTCGACGAAGTCTGCGCGGGCGGTCTACGGGGAACAACTCAAATGCCTCACTTCGTTCGGCATGTGAGTGGAAATACATAGTCCTCTATGTATTTCCACTCACATGCGCGTCAGCGCCTGCGGGACTTCTTACGCGGCGGAGGCAGAGCACCCTCGGCGCGCAACCGAGCGGCGTGCTCGGCGAGTGCTTCGATGAGCGGGCCCACCTGCGCCGTCTCCGGCTGCACATCCACCCGCAGTCCGAACTCGACAGCAGTCTCAGCGGTCTTGGGACCGATGCACGCGACGAGAGTGCGCGCATGCGGCTTGCCTGCGATCCCGACGAGATTGCGGACAGTCGAGCTCGACGTGAAGCACACCGCGTCGAATCCGCCGGTCTTGATCATCTCGCGGGTCTCGGCAGCGGGCGGCGCGGCACGCACCGTCCGGTAAGCGGTGACGTCGTCGATCTCCCAGCCACGCTCACGCAGACCCTCGGCCAACGTTTCGGTCGCGATATCCGCGCGCGGCAACAGGACCCGGTTGACCGGATCGAACACCTCGTCGTACGGCGGGAAGTCCTCGAGCAGACCCAGCGAGGACTGATCACCCGACGGCAGCAACTCCGGGTTGATGCCGAACGAGCGCACCTTGGCCGCGGTGGCCTCGCCGACGCAAGCGATCTTGACGCCGGAGAACGCACGCGCGTCCAAGCCGAACTCCTCGAACTTCTCCCACACTGCGCGCACAGCGTTGGTGGAGGTGAAGACGACCCACTGGTAGCGGCCGTCCACCAAGCCCTTCACCGAACGTTCCATCTGCGCCGGACTACGGGGCGGCTCGACGGCGATCGTCGGCACCTCGATGGGAATGGCGCCGTGCGTGACGAGACGGTCGCTCATCTCGCCTGCCTGGTCCTTCGTGCGCGGCACGAGAACGGTCCATCCGTAGAGCGCACGAGATTCCCACCACGACATTTTGTTTCGTCCGGAAACAACCTTGCCGACAGTGACGACAAGTGATCCGACCAGCTCGCTTCCCGCGTCGTTCAGTGTCGCGAGAGTTGCCTCGACGGTGCGCTGCTGACGAGTGGTACCGCGGACGGTGATGGCGGCTGGAGTCTGCGGTGCCAACCCGTGCTCGACGAGTGCGCTGGCAGTCTCTGCGAGGTGCCCCGAGGTCGCGTGCAACACCAACGGGCCGGGGGCGGCGGCAAGCGCTGCCCAATCGACCTCGCCGCGCACGTCGGCCTCGGTGTGCCCCGAGCCGAGTGCCATGCCCGCGTAGCTCGGCACCGCCGAGCCCGAAGGCAGACCCGGCAGGACCTCGAACTGCACGTGAGTACGGGCGACGGCGTTGACCTCGGCGATGACGGAATCGGCGGTCAGCGGATCTCCGGAGACGAGCCGTACGACGTCGTGACCGTTCTTGGCTTCGGCGAGGAGCGTCTTGGCCACCTCGGCCGGCTCGCCGAGAGCAGGCCGGACGTCGACTCCGTTCTCCCCGGTCTCCGGGTCGCGAGGCAGGTCGTTGCCGACGAGCGCCACCACACCCTTGTCGACGTCGGGATCGGTGAAGGCCAACTCGGCGGTGCCGAGCACCTCACGCGCCCGAACGGTGAGCAGAGCCGGGTCCCCTGGCCCGGATCCCACGAACAGGATCCGTCCGTTGGCGTTCTTGCGGACTGGGCTCATCGGTTGTTCTCCAGTGCTGTCTTGTGTGGGTAATGCAGTTCGATTTCGGTCGCGGGTCCTCGTTTGGGGATCAACCGCGAGGTAGCGATCTTGCCGCCTTGCACGGGTGGCCGAGAGGCTTTGCGTTTGGCGCGTCCGCGCGTGGGCGCAGTGATCGACCTAGACATGGGTAGCTCTCCCGGTGTTCGCTGAATCGGTAGCTGGTGCGGCAACCGCCGGTTCGGTGATCGCCACGAGGTCGCGAGCACCGAGATCGAGTAGCTCGCGGGCCAGCTCGCGGCCGAGTTCCTCAGCGCCCGAGAGCGGTCCGACGATGGATGCGCGGATCGAGTCGCTGCCGTCGATGGCCGCCACGCATCCGCGCAGCGATATCTCGTCGAAGATCCGTCCGTCCTCGTCGATCGATTCGACGACATCGGCTACCGCGCCTACGGGGGCCGTGCAACCGGCCTCGAGTTCGGCGAGCAATCCACGTTCGGCGGCGACGGCCGCTCGCGCGTTGGCGTCGTCGAGCGTGCGGACCACGTCGATGAGATCGGTGTCGCCCCTGCGGCATTCGATCGCGAGAGCGCCCTGAGCCGGCGCGGGCAGCATCTGCACGGGGTCGAGCGATTCGGTGACGACGTCGAGCCGATCGATGCGCGCCAGACCTGCGCGGGCCACGACCACGGCGTCGAGTTCACCGGAGGCGACCTTGCCGATGCGAGTGTCGAGGTTGCCGCGCAACGGCAGCACGTCGAGTCCTTGACCGAGCGCGCGCAGCTGGGCTATACGCCGGGGAGCGGAAGTGCCGATTCGCGAGCCTGCAGGCAACTCGCCGAGTACAAGACCGTCTCGCGCAACGAGTGCGTCGCGCGGATCTTCTCGCTCGGGAACAGCGGCGATGACGAACCGCGCGTCGGGAGCCGTCGGAAGGTCCTTGTACGAGTGGACGGCGACGTCGACCTTGCCGTCGGTCAGAGCCTCGCGCAGCGCTGCGGTGAACACTCCGACACCGATGGTCTGCACCGGCGCGGCCGACAGGTCACCTGCGGTCTTGACGATGACGAGCTCGGCTTCGAGCCCGGCAGCGATCAACCCACGGCGAACCGTGTCGGCCTGCGTCGTCGCCAACAGCGACCCGCGTGTCCCGATCCGGACAACCTTCTTATCTGTCTCGCTCACTCCGCCTGTCCTTTCCGGACATCGACTCGGCTTGCAGTGAAGTCGTCCACCAGTTCCATTCCGTTGATTTCGATCGGGCTTGCAACCGCCTCGACTGTGCCGGGGCTGAGCTCGAAGAGCTCGCGCAGCGCAGCCGCGTAGGAGTCGCCACCCGGGGTGGTCGCGAGTTGCTTGACGCGCACTGTGGGCGAATGCAGAAGCTTGTCCACCACTCGGCGGACCGTTCGGGCGACCTCGTCGCGCTGCGGTGAATCGAGCCCGGGCAGCCGAGAATCGAGACGCATCAGCTCGCCCTCGACGACCTCCGCCGCGCGCTGACGCAAGGCGGTGACGGTCGGAGTCACCTCGGCGAGACGCTGGCCGGCGAGGTAGCCGGACAACTCCGCGGACACGATCTCGCGGGCCGCCGATGCATCCGAGGACGCCGCACCCGCGGCCGGATCTCGCTGGAGCGACTCCATGTCGAAGACACTGACACCGGGCAGACCGGCGACAGCGGATTCGACGTCACGGGGCAAACCGAGATCGCAGATTGCGAGCGGCCGACCCATCTCACGCTGCGCGAGCGCGGTGTGAGCATCCGCCAGCGACACGACGGCACCGACAGCGCCCGTGCAGGTGACGAGGACGTCAGCGTCGGACAGAGCCACGGCCAGCTCGTCGAAATCGGTCACCGTCGCATCGACACCCGCCGACATCGCGGTCTCCGCCAGGTGTTGCGCCCGCTCACGAGTGCGGTTGACGACGATCAAGCGGCCGATACCGGCGCGGCCGAGGTGCGCGACGGACAGTCCGCCCATCGCACCAGCGCCGAGCACGACCGCAGTTCGGCCACCGAGACTGCCGTCGAACAGGGCAGCAGCACGGTCGAGGGCAACGGACACCACGGATGCACCAGCGGAGTCGATACCCGTCTCGGAGTGAACACGCTTGCCGACGCGCAGCGCCTGCTGCGCGAGCTCGTGCAGAACGCGGCCCGACGCCTGCCGGGTGTCCGACGCGGCGTAGGCGGCTCGGATCTGTCCGAGGATCTGCTGTTCACCGATCACCATCGAATCGAGACCGCTGGCCACGGCGAACAGATGCTCGACTGCGGCCTCGCTGTAGCGCACGTACGCATGCTTGGTCAGTTCTGGAACCTGCAGACCCGAATGCTCCGACAGGATCTCGCCGACGGAGGCGAGCGCGCCGTGGAAAGCGTCGACCACCGCGTACACCTCGACGCGGTTACAGGTGGAGACCACCATGACCTCGGAAATGTTGCCGCTGGCCATCAGCTTGTCGGTCAGCTTGGGGCGATCGGTGTCGGTGATCGCGACACGTTCGAGGACAGCGACGGGAGCGCTACGATGCGAAATCCCGACGAGGAGGACACTCACGGTGCAATCACCGATCCGTTTCTGGTCGAACCACCGACGGTCGAACTACCGGCAGTCGAGCTACTGATAGGCGGGCTGATGGTGGTTCCGGCACCAACTCCGGTGCCGGGCATCGACCCCGGCGTCACTCGCGGCCCTCGACTGCGGCCCAACCGAGCGGGTCCGGTTCGCGGTGAGGGTGGTGCGCTCTCGTCACCGGCTGCGCTACGGCCGCTAGCTTCGTTGCGCGAGCTGTTGAAAGAGAGAACCTGCATCTCGACGGCTAGGTCCACGCGGCGTACCTCTACCCGATCCGGCACGTCCAGAGTCACCGGAGAAAAGCTGAGGATGCATTCGACCCCGCCCGCAACGAATTCGGCCGCTACGGCTTGCGCGGCTTCGTCCGGGGTGGCGATGACGCCGATCGTCGCTTCCAGTTCGCGGCAGGCGAGTGCGAGTGAGTCGACGTGTTGGACCAAGAGACCGTCGATGTCGAGGCCCACCCGGTCCGGATTACGGTCGAACAACCCCACCATCGAGAATCCGCGACGCCCGAATCCGCCGTACCGAGCCAGCGCCTCACCGAGGTTGCCGACGCCGACGAGCACTACTTTGTGTCCGCGGTCCAGTCCCAGAGCACTCTCGATCTTCGCGCGCAGACGCATCACGTCGTATCCGACACCACGCACGCCATTGGGTCCGAGGAAAGACAGATCCTTACGGAGTTTGGCCGAACCGACACCGGCCGCGTTGGCCAGTTCCTCACTGGAGACGATCAGAACTCCGTCGTCGGCGAGTATTCCGAGCACCCGCAGGTAAGTCGCCAAACGCGTCACCGTAGCCTGTGGAATGACTCGTTCGGGGCTGCCGGAGCGGCTGAAATCCGCTGCACGGGCGATGCCAGGTGACCGTTCGACACCAACCGGCACGGCCGGGCGCTCTTCGGTCACGTTCATGGCTCCTCGTCCGAGCGGCTGCGATGCCGGTCTTCACGCTGATCCGTCGGTTGGTCATAACTGCTTTGGTTCCACCACGGTAACTGCTTGTGAACGAATGAACAAAGTCACTGCACGCGTGCTAGAGGGCCTCTCACCTGCGCAGCGAGAGCAATCACACGTTCTTCGGCCCCCTCCGGGCGGCCAGGTCGACCCGGAGCCGAGCTTCGTCGACCTCCCAATAGCTGTGTTCGCGGCCGTCCACGAGCACCACCGGAACGCGGTCACCGTACTCTGCGCGCAGGTCAGGGGTCGTACGGGCAGCCTCGTCGACATCGACGGACGTCGGTGTCAGGCCGAACTCCGCGCACACCGCCTTCAACCGGTCGAACTCGACGACACATGTATGGCAGCCCGCGCGGGTGAGAAGAACCACGGAAGGTTCGGCAATTTCCATGACCCCACTGTCGCACCCCGGCAGATATGACGAAGGTCACAGGCGGGGGTGCGGTCCAGCCCTCTCCTGGTCGCGAGCAACTTGCCTTCGCGCCACCTGCAAGGGCGGCGAACGTCCAGGGACTAGGGTTGGGCCAGTGCTCGAGCATGGAGGTGCGCGTGATGAGCGACGGGGGTTCCGAGACACCTGTCGTCGGTGAATCCGACGAGTCCGCAAAGACGGTGGATCTGCCGATTTCGGACGTTCCCGACGAGGACATGGTCGACACCGTCGACCCGATCGCCGACAAGCAGCGCAAGCGTCGCCTGCGCAACCCGTTCGGACCGACCGACGCGCAGGTCCGCGCCAACGTCGCCGGCGAGGCCAGTGCCGACGCCGCCATCGCGCTCCACGCCGAGAGCGGAAGCGCGGTTCCGCTCGATCTGACAGCCGCCGCTTTCTTCGACGTGGACAACACTATGGTGCAGGGCGCGTCCATCATCCACTTCGCCCGCGGCCTGGCCGCCCGCAAGTACTTCACCAGCGGCGACCTCGCGCAATTCGCATGGCAACAGGTCAAGTTCCGAGTCAGTGGCAAGGAGAGCAGCGAGGACGTCGCCAGCGGACGCGAGAAAGCACTCTCCTTCATCAAGGGCAGGCCGACCGCGGAGCTCCGATCACTCGGCGAAGAGATCTACGACGAATTGATCGCCGACAAGATCTGGCCCGGCACAGCGGCTTTGGCGCAGATGCATCTCGACGCCGGACAGCAGGTGTGGCTCGTGACGGCGACTCCACTGGAACTGGCACAGATCATCGCCGACCGCCTCGGACTCACCGGAGCCCTCGGTACCGTCGCCGAGAGCAAGGACGGAATATTCACCGGACTACTCGTCGGCGATATCCTGCACGGCCTGGGCAAGGCACACGCCGTCCGGACGCTTGCCGTCAGGGAAGGTCTCAACCTCAAGCGGTGCACCGCCTACTCGGACAGCCACAACGACGTGCCGATGCTTTCGCTGGTGGGCACGGCCGTGGCCGTCAACCCCGACGCGGATCTGCGTGAACTCGCCAAGAACCGCGGCTGGGAAATCCGCGACTTCCGCACCGGCCGAAAGGCAGCCAAGATCGGCGTGCCCACGGCATTGGCTCTCGGGGCAGTCGGCGGCGGGCTCGCAGCTGTGTTGGGTCGGCGCCGGGCTTCCTGACCACCGGAGCTTCTCGCGAGTCAGAGGGTGCGTTGCATCAGCGTCAGGTCGAGCCAGCGGCCGAATTTGATACCCACCTCGGGCATCTGACCGACGGTGACGAATCCGAGTTTCTCGTGCAGCGCAATGGACGTGGTGTTGCGTGATTCGATGACACCGACGAGCGCATGGATGCCCGCAGACCTCGCACGCTCGATCAACTCCGTCAGCAACGCGCTGGCGATGCCACGTCGGTGAAATCCCGGGGCGACATACACCGAATGCTCGACGGTGAGCCGGTAGCCGCTTTTCGGACGCCATTGCGCGTACGAGGCGTATCCCGCGACGTGGCCGTCGACCACTGCCGTCAACACAGGATTGCCGGCGCGTAGGCGTCCGTTCAGCCACTCCATCCGTTCGTCGAGGCCGACCTCGGTCTCGTCCCAGATCGCCGTCGTGTTCCTGATGGCGTCGTTGTGGATGTCGAGGATCGCAGGCAGGTCCTCGGTGACGGTGTCTCGAATCAGCACCGTCGCCAGGTTACCTCTCAGCCGAGAAAGACGTTGCGGCGCTTGGCCAACAGTCGGTACAGGGTGTGCTGGATGGTTTCGCGCACATGGTCGGTGAGCTCGAACAGCACCATCGGATCCTCGGATGCCTGCGCATCGTAGGAGTCGGTATGGATGGGTTTGCCGAACTCGATGTACCACTTCGACGGGAGCGGGATCAGGCCGAGCGGACCGAGATGCGGGAAGAACGGCGTCACCGGGAAGTAGGGCATCCCCATCAACCTGGCGAGCGGGGTGATGTCGCCGATCTTCGGGTAGATCTCCTCGGAGCCGACGATGGAGCACGGAATGATGGGCGCGCCGGTCTTCAAGGCCGCGGACACGAAGCCGCCACGGCCGAACCGCTGCAGCTTGTATCTCTCACTGAACGGTTTACCGATCCCCTTGAATCCCTCCGGGAACACCGCAGCGAGTTCGCCCATCCGCAGTAGACGCTCGGCATCAGGGTTGCAGGCCAGCGTGTGCCCGGCTTTGCGCGCGATGGTACCGACGCCGGGCATCTCGAATGCCATGTCGGCGGCCAACATTCGAAGTGGACGATTCGCCGGATGGTGATCGCGGACAGCGACCGACGTCATCAGTGCGTCGACGGGTATCACTCCCGCATGATTGGCGACGACGAGTGCGCCGCCGTCGTTCGGGATGTTCTCGACACCTTTGACTTCGACCCTGAACCACGTGTCGAACAGCGGGCGAAGCAGCGGCAGCCACACCGCGTCGGCGAAGTGCGGGTCGTAGCCGAACTCGTCGACGGTGTAGTCGCCGGCAAGTCTGCGTCGGAGAAACTCCGCCGTGCCGGCGATCTGCTCGACGATCTTGGCCTTGACCGCATCGACCTGGGAGGGATCTGCCGACGCAGGCGACGCAGTGACCTCCGAAGCCGTCCCCGTCGGCGGGATCAGCTGCGTCGGCTCCGCGAACGAGGACGGATGCCTACTGCGGCTCGCGTCCGCGTTGCTCCGGTCGTCACCGTTCTGGTGGGAACGCTTCTGGTCGGAACGCTTGTGGTCGGCAGCCTTGCGGTCGGGACGGGGGCGACCGGAACCGGTGCCGTGCAAGGGAATCACCTTCGCCACCTCGTTCACCTCTTCCATCCTGATGTCGCAGCGGATGCGAGTCCTGCGGTCGCGTCGACAGCCGAGAGCAAACGGCTCTCCACCGAGTCGATCCACTCGGTGCGAAGCACCGGGCGAAGCGCAGCTCCGCGCACGAAGTCGTCGAAGGCCTGAACGGTGGTCCATCGGGGTTCGAACCCGAGATCCGATTTCATACGTGTGGTGTCCAGGCCGCAGCCGAAGTGGAAGTAGTCCAACTGTTCGGTGGTGAACTCGCGCATCATCCCGCCCATCAACGCTCTGCCGACGCTCTTGAACAGGGCGAACGGGACCGGTACTTCGATACGTCCTGCTCTGCGGATAGCCTGGGACAGCATGACGGTGCCGTCGGCGCCGACGTTGAACGTGCCCGCGGGCCCGCTGACGGTTGCCCGCTCGAGCGCGGCGAGCGCATCCTCCTCGTGCAGCAACTGCATGCGGGCGTCGCGGCCCACGATGCTGGGGATCAACGGAGACGTCATGTAGCGAGAAATCGTCCCGTTGAGCCGCGGCCCGATCAGGGGCGCCATGCGCAGAATCGAGACAGCGATGTCCGGTCGACGACGTCCCATGCCGCGGATATAGCCCTCGATGTCGATGGTGTCGCGTGCGAAAGCTCCCGACGGTGGGCGTCGGGCACTCATTTCCTCGGTGAACTTGACCGGATCCTTGGCGCTGCATCCGTACACCGACGACGAGGACCGCAGCACCACCTTGCGCACCGTGGGCGCCTTCTGGCACACCGCGAACAGCTGCATCGCACCGATGACGTTGAGATCCTTCATCGTGGCGCGGCCACCGGACCTCGGCGGCTTGGTGATGGTGGCAGCGTGCACGACAGTGTCGACGCCTGCATTTCTGATGACCTTGCCGATCAGGGGATTGCGGATGTCTGCACGAACGAATTCTGCTCGGCCCATGCGGCGCAGGAGATCCTTGCTCGGTGAACAGGAGTCCACAGCGATGACCCGTTCGATGGCCGGGTTCTGAGCCAAACGGGTAACGAGGTAGCCGCCCAAAAAGCGGCTGGCTCCCGTCACCAGGACGACTTGAGGCACCGCCACGCCCCGCTCGTTCGAGTTCACTCACACCCCCGTAGATGGCCGCAAACTGCAGCTTACTGGAATACCACCGAGATGCGAGCGGACTCGAAAAGGCACTCTGTGCAGGAAGGATATGTGCGTATACAAGACCACAGATACATCTGGTCGCAGAGACACGAAAAGTCCGTCACCACTAAGGGTGACGGACTTTTCGAAATGGCACGGTGGCCGAAACGGCCCTACCGGCCGAGTAGCTCTATTTGCCGAGTTTCCTGCGCTGGACCCTCGTGCGACGAAGCAGCTTGCGGTGCTTCTTCTTCGACATGCGCTTGCGACGCTTCTTGATCACTGAACCCATAGCGGGTGTTCCTCACGTTCTTCTCTAGCGTTTTCGCGCACGCGAAGTTGCGTACGCCTACCTGGCAGCCTCGCACTTCGCTCGACTCGAACGCCGACGACGACGTTCGAGCACGCCTGATGTTCGGCACGACGAAGTACCACCCTACCGGGGCGGACAGCGATCCACGAAACCGGCTCGACTTCGCTCGTCGTTATCTGTGCGCTACTCAGCCCGCGTCGAAGTACGAGGTCTCGAGGTAGTCGTGCACAGCCTTGGCGTGTACACGAAACGATCGACCCACTCGTACCGCGGGCAATTCTCCGCTGTGCACCAGGCGGTACACAGTCATCTTGGACACCCTCATCAGCGATGCCACTTCGGCCACTGTGAGGAATTGCGTTCCAGCTATCGCTGGCTGACCGTCCGGGGACGAACCCTTGGACGACTTGTTTGCAGGCGCCATCAATCCACTTACCTCCGGCACGTCTCGCGCGGCAGGCTTCCCCTCCTGCCGAACAGACACGCACGTGCTACCTATGAGCTTAGCGGGACCAATGGGGTTACTGCGACGGGTGTAGGCAATTGAATTTTTATTCTGCTGTGACGCCCATCTCAGTAGACCGGGCCTTCGCGGCATCCAAAGCATCGAAAAACGCTGTTCGGAGCCCGTTTTGTTCCAGTTTTCGGACCGCAGCGGCGGTGGTCCCACCCGGGGACGTCACGGCATACCGAAGCTCGGTCGGAGTCTCATCGGAGCGATCCATCATCACGCCGGAGCCGATCATTGTCTGCACGACGAGCGCAGAGGCGATATCGCGCCTGAGCCCGAGCGCAACACCGGCGTCGATCATGGCCTCCGCGACGAGGAAGAAATAGGCCGGCCCCGAACCCGAGACCGCGGTAACCGCGTCGAGCTGATGCTCCTTCACCGTCACCACCTTGCCGACCGAAGACAGAATCGTCCGCACGAGTTCGATGTGTTCGGCCTTGGCGTACTTCCCGGGCGCTAGAACGCTGACGCCCTCGCCCACGAGCATCGGGGTGTTCGGCATGACCCGGACCACGGGGAAGCCCGCGGGCAGCTTCGGCTCGAACTTCGACGTCGGAACACCCGCGGCGAGGGACACGATCAGCTGCTCCTGCTCTCCGTCCAGGTCGATCTTGGCAATTTCGGTGACAACGGAATCGACATCGCTGGGCTTGACTGCCACGACGATGACATCGGCGTTCTCTGCTGCATCCGCGATGCTCGCCGTCAGGATTCCGAAGGTCGACGCCAACTCGGCGGCGCGCGACTGGTACTTCTCGGCCACCACCAGGTCGCGCACGGCATGTCCCGATTCGAGCAGTCCGGCGATGAGCGCCTCGCCGATTCGTCCGCCTCCGATTACAGCAATTCTCGTCATGCGCCCAAGCCTAGATGTGGCTCCGGCTGGCGCTACCTCGGCACCATCGCCAGCTGTCGACTCTGCACGACGACCGCTCCGGTCGAGTCGAGGACAAGATGGTCCTCCTCGAACCAGGTGTCGCCGATGAGCGTGCTGCTGGCCGCGACACGAAGCCAGCCGGGAGCAGGCAGCTTGCGTAGATAGGTCGTCAACTGCACCGTCGGTGCCCACCCGAACATGCCGCGGTTCATCGTCACCGGCGCCGAGATGTCGCCCGTCATCAGCGCGAAGTACACGGCGGTATCCGGATCGGCGGAATCCCCGGCGTACGGGCGCACCCACATCCGCACCTCGAGTTCGCCGTGGCGGCCCGACAGGAAGTGCGCGGACGATGGATCGATTCTCATGTCGCAGCCCTGGGAGACGTGCACGACCGACGCCATCGGATGGTCGCCGCCGATCACGTGGGCGTCGGCGGGCGGTTCCGCGGGCATGGATGCAAGCGAGGAGGCAACCTCGTGCCGCGGGGCCTCGACATCCGGCCGTCCGAGAGTGACCACGGCCCGGACTGCGACGCGCTCCCCCTGGGTCATTTCGACATCGACGTGCGAGACCCGCTTGCCCCGCTTGCGGACGATGGCGGTCAGCGCCACTTCACCTGGGTCGGGCGCATTGAGGTAGGTGACGCTGACTGCGAGAGGCTGTACTGCGGCGTCTGATGCAGCGTCGCCGGCGCCTTCACCGAGTTGTGCTTTCGCGGCTGCAGCGCAGACGGCGAGCATGGTCCCACCGTGCACCTTGGATCCGATGGTCCAGGTGGAGCCGATGACGGCTGAATAGGAGCCTTCCAGCTCGGTTCGCTCGACCGTCTGCACTGTCGTGGCGGCGCGGAAGGGGCTGGTCATTGCTCGTGCCTTTCGTCGACCTCGTCATGAGGGTGGTCGTGGGGGTGATTGGAAGGAGATGCGATGTCCTGGTGGGCCAGGCGTCGCAACGCGGTGATGATCGGCTCGTAGATGGCCGTGCCGAGGACGGCGTACGGGACGGCGTCCTCGACGCTCGCAGGCATCAGCGCGAGGTCGTATTCGGCGATACCGCGGATGTGTCGCCCGTACACCTCGAGCCGCTCGTCCGTCATGGGGATACCCACATCCTCTGCCGCCCGGAGAGCTCGCTCGAGTTGTGCCACCGCGACGAACCGCGGGTCGAACACCTGACCGAGCTTGTCGAGCGCCGCTTCTGCCCGCGGGAACTCCGCCGACGTCGCCTCGTCGAGGTAGGGCGGCAGCGCTGCGATGGCGCGGCCCAGAGACTCGAACAGCGAGCATTCGGGGTGCTCGATCAGCGCGAGCACGGTTCGAATGCGGTCGATCGGCAGACCGGCTCCTGCGAGCGCCTTGATCAGCGCCAGTCGTTCGAGGTGCGCGTCGCCGTAGCTCGCCTGCGTCGCGCTGGTGGCTACGCCGGGCATGAGCAGACCCTCGCGTAGGTAGTACTTGACGGTCGCGAGAGGAACGCCGGATTCGGCAACGAGCTCGGATACGCGCATGCAAGCCCCCTGACGGCCAAATTGGATAGCGAAGGTATCCGAAAGACTTTAGCGCATCGAAGAACGTGCCCCGCCAGGCGTCAGTTCAAATACTCCCGAGCGAAAGCCAGAGCCTGCCCGAGCATCGACGCGCGCTCGGCGAGCGTGCGCGCGTTCTGAGTGTTGATCTCGACCACTGCTTGCCCGGTGAATCCACGTCGCTTCAGCTCCGTACACACCTCGGCGCACGGCTGATTTCCGTGGCCGGGTATGAGGTGCTCGTCCACCGACGCTCCCCTACCGTCCGCGAGATGCAGGTGGGCCAACCCGTCGCCCATGCGGTTCATCATCTCCACCGCATCCGAACCCGCGGTTGCGGTGTGCGAGAGGTCGAGCGTGTAGTGGGCGTGACCGGAATCGGTCGGGTCGTAGGACGGCGCGAAAGCGGACACTGCCGCACCCGGGCCGCCTCGTTTGCGCAACCTCGCCGCCGACCCCTCCTTTCGCCCGAAGAATCGGTCGGCGCGCATGGGGAACATGTTCTCGACGGCCACGACGACATCCGACCGGTCCTCGAGCTCCGCTACCTGCTCGCCGAAGCCTTCGGCGTACTTCTTCTGCCACCGAAACGGTGGATGAATGACGACAGTGCCCGCACCGAGCTTCTCGGCCGCCTGCACCGACCGTTCGAGCTTCGCGGCCGGATCGGCACCCCACACTCGCTGCGAGATCAGCAGACAGGGCGCATGGATGGCCTGGACCGGAACACCGAACTTGCGCGCCATCGCGGCGACTGCGACGACATCCTGACTGACCGACTCCGCCCACACCATCAACTCGACACCGTCGTATCCGAGTTCTGCGGCGTAGCGAAAAGCGGCCTCGGTGTTCTGCGGATATACCGAGGCCGTGGACAGCCCTACCGCAACGCGACCATCCTTGTTCGCCACCCGATCAGCCTGTGCTCAACTGGAACGCCAACGGCCCCAGGGTGACGAACACGCCGACGACGATCGCAATCACCATGCTGAACATGTCGTCGGTCCGACGCAGAATTCGCACCATTGCAACCAGCCCGACGATCACCAGGACGGCCAGAATCAACGCGACCCAAGGCAGCATGTCCCAGAGTCGCTCGAAACCCTTGAAGAGCAGCGCGCCCACGACAACCGCGATCACACCCTGGCCCAGCAGCGCGAGCCACTGCTTGACGGCATCCTTCCTGCCCGCCCGGCTACCGTCCGATTTCTCCGCTTCCGGTTCGGCTTCGGGATCCGTGACGGCTTCGACAACGGCAGTGGCGTCGTCAGCGGTCTTGTCCTCGCTGTCGCTTTCGGGGGCGGGGGCG
>NZ_JABFAO010000004.1:0-153494 GCF_017168235.1 Rhodococcus sp. KRD197 | reverse complement strand
CGTGGCGGCAGGAGCGATTGTGGTGGCAGCATCGTCGGCGTCCGCCGAGACCGCGACCGCCGGCTTCTCGATCTCGAGGCTCTCGGTCTTCGGCGACTCCGCCTTCGGCGACTCGGTCTTCACCGGCTCGGTCTTCGGTGACTCGGTCTTCACCGACTCGGGGCCAGCCGATTCCGCCTGATCGGGCGCCCGGCCAACTTCCGTTTCCTTGCTCACATCGGTCCGCTGAGTACGCGGCCGCGGTACGAACCCCGTACTACGGGGTGAACGCTCGGGCTTCACGTCCGGCCCACGGCGCGTGGGCGCGGGGACGGGACGCTGCGCCGCGGCACGCTGCTCGGTCTGATCGTGCGACTGATTCAGCAGGTCACCTGCCGCCGTCGTCGAGCCCGACAACAACTCGGGCTCGCTGAATCCAGTGGACCCGGTAACGGGCGACTGCCCAGCCTTCGGCGCGGCCTTGGGTGCGGCCTTGGGTGCGGCCTTGGGTGCGGGATCGGCGATCACCGGCGCCTCGTCCGAGGCTGGATCGGCTCGAACCACCGGGATTTCACCGGTCAACTCGGCGACCGAGATTCCACCCTTGACGCCACGCCTGCGACGTCCACCCGAACTGGCGGCAGTCGTCTTCTGACCGTTACGCGCCAACAACTCGGCAACGGAAATCTGCCCGGTGTCCTCCGGGTTGGAGTTGTTCTCGGTCATGTCGAACGCACCACCAGATCGCTGTCCGATTCAGTGTCCAGCTTCCGCAAAATCAAACCTTCCCTCAGCGCCCACGGGCAGATCTCGATCGTATCGATCGACAGCGCTCGCATACTCGCTTCCGCCACCAGCGCCCCGGCCACCAATTGCGGCGAGCGGTCGGCGCTGACTCCTTCCAATTCTGCACGGTCCGAGGCCGTCATCCGCGAAATGAACGCAATGAGTTGCCGCAAACCGTCCGCCGTCAGCGTTCTGGTCACTCTCGGGCCGGCGGCCGACGGGGCGGCACCGGTCAGTCTCGCGAGCGACCGGAATGTCTTGGACGTGCCCACAGCGCGATCCGGATCACCCGCCGACAAGATCTCCTTCGCCGGCGTCGCGAGCTCGGCGTCGAGCCAATCCCGCAGCACCGCCACGCGTCGCTTGCCGGGCGGGTCGGCGTCGAGCCAGTCCCTGGTCAGGCGGCCTGCACCGAGCTGAAGCGAGAACGCGGCATCGGGGTCCTCATCGCTGCCCGAGGTGAGTTCGAGAGACCCGCCGCCGATGTCGAGATTGAGAATGCGCCCGGCGCTCCACCCGTACCAACGCCGAACTGCGAGGAACGTCAGACGGGCCTCGTCGACGCCCGACAATGTCTGCAGGGTCACCCCCGTCTCGGTTCGCACGCGCTCCAAAACTGCGTCACTGTTGTGTGCGTCACGTACCGCCGAGGTCGCGAACGCCATCAGCTCTTCACAACCGGACTTTCTGGCGATCGTGGCGAAGTCACCGACCTCGCCCACCAGGCGGTCTGCACCTGCACGGGTGATGTTGCCAGCGGCATCGGTGTTCTCCGACAGCCGCAATGTGGCCTTCGAAGAGCTCATGGGTGTGGGATGCCCACCTCGGTGGGCATCCCACCAACAGATGCACTGTGTTGCTTCCGACGTCGAGCACCCCTAATCGCACAGGTCCACGGTACTGGGTCTAGCGTCGTCTCTTGTGACAGCAGGTGGTAAAGCGCAGACGTTCGCTTCAGAGGTAGAACTGGACTTCCCCCGAGAATGGGTGGAGTTCCCCGATCCGGACAACTCCGAGCACATCATTTCGGCGGACCTGACATGGCTGCTGTCGAATTGGACGTGTGTGTTCGGCACACCTGCCTGCCAGGGCACCGTCGCGGGACGTCCCGACGACGGATGCTGCTCGCACGGCGCCTTCCTCTCCGACGACGACGACAAGAAGAAACTCGACGCGTCCGTCAAGATGCTCACCGCCGAGGACTGGCAGCTGATGCCCAAGGGGCTGGGCAAGAAGGGATACGTCGAGTACGACGATCTCGACGACGAGCAGTCGCTCCGGACACGTCGCTACAAGGGTGCGTGCATCTTCCAGAACCGTCCCGGGTTTGCCGGCGGAATCGGCTGCGCGCTGCACTCGATGGCTCTGCGGAAGGGCATCGAGCCGCTCGAGGTCAAGCCCGACGTGTGCTGGCAGCTGCCGATCCGCCGAACCCAGGACTGGGTGACCCGGCCGGACGGCACGGAGATCCTCAAGACCACCATCGGCGAATACGACCGCCGAGGATGGGGCGAGGGCGGCCACGATCTTGACTGGTACTGCTCGGGTTCCCCTGATGCCCATGTCGGCAGCAAGCAGGTGTTCGAGTCGTACAAGCCGGAGCTGACGGAGCTACTCGGCAGAGCGGCTTACGACGAGTTGGCATCGTTGTGCAAGCGTCGACGCGGGCTCGGGCTCATCGCTGTCCACCCTGCTACCCGCGAGGCCCAGCGCACCAAGTAAGCGGCTTCGCCGCATGTGCGCGGAAATACATAGCCTGCTATGTATTTCCGCGCACATGCGCGCAGCGCCTAACCCTCCAGTTTGTAGCCCAACCCGCGGACAGTCACGAGGTGCTCCGGCTTCGCTGGGTCGGACTCGATCTTCGAGCGGAGCCGCTTGACGTGCACGTCGAGGGTCTTGGTGTCGCCGACGTAATCGGCGCCCCACACTCGATCGATCAACTGCCCACGCGTCAGCACGCGACCCGAGTTCCGGAGCAGGTACTCGAGGAGGTCGAACTCCTTGAGCGGCAAAGTGATCTGCTTGGAGTCGACCATCACCACATGCCGTTCGACGTCCATCCGAACCGGTCCAGCTTCCAACACACCGGAATCGGCCACGCCATCGAGTTCGGCGTCGCTGCCCCGCCGCAGCACTGCGCGGATACGGGCGATGAGTTCACGCGCCGAGTACGGCTTGGTGACGTAGTCATCAGCGCCGAGTTCGAGGCCGACGACCTTGTCGATTTCGCTGTCGCGTGCGGTCACCATGATCACAGGAACGCCAGAGCGGGCACGTAGCTGCTTGCAGACGTCGGTTCCGCTCATACCGGGGAGCATCAGATCGAGGAGGACGATATCCGCTCCGGCGCGATCGAACTCGGCGAGCGCCGACGGCCCGTCACCGACGACTGTGGCTTCGAACCCCTCCTTTCGCAACAGAAAGGCAAGGGGATCTGCCAACGACTCTTCGTCTTCGACGATCAACACGTTGGTCACTGCAGTTCTCCGGTCGCCGAAGTTCGTGTCACTGTTGTTCTCCTTCTGACGACGCGAGGTCGTCTTCTTCGAAATACGCAGGAATCTGCAGAGTGAAAGTGGATCCGGTGCCGAGCTTGCTCCACAGCGAGATGGTGCCGTTGTGGTTGGCTGCGACGTGTTTCGCGATGGCGAGCCCTAGGCCGGTGCCACCGGTGGCCCTCGAGCGTGCTTTGTCCACCCGGAAGAATCGTTCGAAGACCCGCTCCTGGTCCTCTTTGGCGATGCCGATGCCCCGGTCGGTGACGGCGAACGCGACGAATTCCCCGCGGAGCGCGCGGCTGACAGAAACCGGAGACCCATCCGAGGAATACGCGATGGCATTCTGGATGAGGTTGGCGAGCGCGGTGACCAAGAGCGCCTGGTCCCCCAGCACCTCCAGGCCGCTGGGATGGTCGGTAGTGACCGTGATGCCGGCGTTCTCGGCCGCGAGTTTCGATCGATCGAGGGCCTCGTTGACGACTGTGTCGACATCGACGACTTCGAGATCGGGCAGCTTCTCGGCACCTTGCAGTCTCGAGAGTGCGATCAGTTCTGTCACCATGTTGCCCAGGCGCTTGGACTCGGCGACGACCTTGCCACCGAAATGTCTGACGGAGACCGGGTCCTCGGCTGATTCGAGCAACGCTTCGGCGAGCAGGCTCATCGCGCCTACTGGCGTCTTCAGTTCGTGGCTGACGTTGGCGACGAAATCGCGACGGGTCGCTTCCATCCGGACCTGCTCCGAATCGTCGTCGGCGAAAAGCACCACGAAGCGTTCGTCCTGCTTGCTCAGCATCCGTGCCACGCATCGCACCGCCATCCGATCCCGGCTGGTGCTCAGACGTACATCTCTCGAACTGATGTCCACCTCGACCGGATGCCCGTCGGCGAGAACCTTCTGCGCAGCCTCCCAGGCGCGATCCTCGATGAGTCGGTTGTGCACCAGACCGAGTTCCTCGGCGCGGGGGTTGGACAGCACCACGTCGTGGTGCCGGTCGACAACGGCGATCCCGCTTTCCGAAGCCAGGATGATCAGGTCCAGGACCTGCGACATCGTCAGACCCGAGGACGCCTGACGCCGCTCGGAATGCCGTGTTGCGAGGTAGGGGATAAGAACACTGCCGACGAGGTATCCCCCGAAGGCGGCGGCGATAGCCAGTAGTACGGCCGATGCAACACTCACACCGGAATCGTACGTTCGATGGACAGCTCACATACGCAGGGTGCAGGCATTTCCCTGGTGGTCATAGTCCCCGTCGGCAGTGTTCTTCGAGCGTTCACCTGAAGTTGGGCGGAACCCCTACTTGGCGCCCTGGTTCGCCACCGCCGCCGCGCCGGCTGCTGCTGCCTCGGGGTCGAGGTAGGTGCCACCCGGGTTCGACGGGACGAGCTTGCCGCCTGCGCCACCTTCGGCGAAGTCGTACTGCAGCGGGATGCCCGTCGGGATGTTCAGGCCGGCGATATCGGCGTCGGAGATCTCGTCGAGGTACTTCACCAGCGCACGCAACGAGTTGCCGTGGGCCGCGACGATGACGTTCTTGCCCGCCTTCAGGTCCGCGACGATGGTGTCCTCGAAGTACGGAATGAGACGATCGACGACATCCTTCAGGCATTCCGTGAGCGGGACGTCGGGCAGCTCCGCGTAGCGCGGGTCGGCGTCCTGGCTGTACTCCGAGCCTGCCTCGATGGTGGGCGGAGGGGTGTCGTAACTGCGACGCCACAGCATGAACTGCTCGTCGCCGAACTTGTCCTTGGTCTCGGCCTTGTTCAGACCCTGCAGCGCACCGTAGTGACGCTCGTTGAGACGCCAGTCCCGGACGACGGGGATCCAGTGCCGGTCAGCGGCGTCGAGTGCCAGGTTCGCGGTGCTGATCGCACGCCGCAGCAGCGAGGTGTACAGCACGTCGGGCAGCACACCCGCCTCGGCAAGCAACACACCGGCTCGCTTACCCTCCGCCTCACCCTTCTCGGTGAGGCGGACATCGACCCACCCGGTGAACTGGTTGGACGCATTCCATTCGCTCTCGCCGTGACGAAGCAGGATCAAAGTTCCGATACTCATGGGGAAAGTTTCTCACGTGGCCGGGTCGTCTTCCTTCTCAGCCGGGCTGCGTCGCAGCGGCGTGCGCATCGGTCGTCGGCTGGCGAAGCACGAGCACGACGACGATGAGTGCGATGACGATGGCTGTCAGCGCGAAGGGAATCGGGATGAGCGGATCGAGGAGTACCAAGACCGCTCCGACAGGAACGGCCGTGTTGACGACGCGGTCCGCGTTGTCCTTGATGGCGATGTACCAGACGCCGAGGACGAAGATGGCGATCGGAACGGTCACCGTGAACGACGCCGCCAGGTCCCCGAGTTCGCTGTGATCGGTGAGTACATCGATCTCCACCTCGACGCCGGCCGAGAAGGCGCCCGCTGCGGCGAATATGAAGTAGTGCGCGTATCCGTACTTGAGCGAACTGCCCAGGTCCGAGATCGCTGCGTGATGCGGTGGCCAGAAGTAGATCCACCACAGACCTGCTGTCACCACAAGAGCAAGGACCGCCAGAGTGATCAGAGGAAGGAGGGCCGTATCGCCGCGCAGAGCTTCGATGATGGCATTCGCAGATGCGAGCAGGCTCTCACCGAGAAGGATGATCGTGAACAGGCCGTACCGCTCGGTGATGTGATGCGCGTGCCAGGGAGTCGTGCCTTTTCTCTCCGCGATGACCGGAACGGAGAGTTCGACGAGGGCGAGGACGACGAATCCCAGAATCTGTGCCGGACCTTCCGGAAGCAGAAGCCACAGCAACCACAGCACCTGCACGCCCGCAATGCCGGCCGCGTAGGTCAATGCAGTCTTCTTGTGCTCCGGCGATCTCGATGCGCGCAGCCACTGTGTGACCATCGCGAAACGCATGACGACGTAACCGACAACCACGATGACGAAGTTCGAATCGGTGAACGCCGGCCCGATACCGGCGGCCAGGACGAGCACACCCGCCATCTGAACGACCGTCAGGACGCGGTAGAGCCAGTCGTCGGTGTCGAACGAGGTGGCGAACCACGTGAAGTTCATCCATGCCCACCAGATGGCGAAGAACACCAACATGTAGCTCAGCAGGCCGTCGACGATGTGGTTTTCGGTGAGTGCATGGTGCAGCTCGACCGCGGCGGTAGCGACCGCGATCACGAAGACGAGGTCGAAGAACAGCTCCAGCGGGCTCGCGGATCGCCCCTGCTCCTCGGGGTCGCGCGGACGCATCGGTATCAGACGAAAGCGCGTGTTCGACGTGGTTGAGTTCACGACGCAGACGATAAACACCTTCGGCGCAGTTGTCGCGTGTTGTGCGAATCTTGTCGGTCCAGTCGGGTGGAGCGACTCCGAGTCGGTTCACCGGTGTCACACGTCAAATACAGATTCCCGACGAATCCGCCGCTCCTCATCCCGAATCTGGGCATGCCGGTACGCGATGAACGCACCAACCCCGATGATGAACAACCCCAGCAGAACGAAGAACAGGCCCATCCCATTCTCGACGACATGCCAGACGAACCATCCAAGCCAGATCAATCAGCCACTGGAAGCTCCCCGTGTTCAACCTTCCCAACACAAGGAATATCGCGGTGACTATCAAGACCACGGCCCTCCCTTCGGCCTTCGCTCCTTCTTCCCATTCGAGCCGTGGACCGTACCCAGGCGGTTCGGGGTGTGGCTTCCGAGGAGGGATGGTCGGTGTCTTTCGCGAAACAGATACTGATCGGGGCGCTGCGGGGGGGGCGAGGCTCACCCGACACCGGATTGGGCCGAGGCGGTAGATCTGTCGAACTCCAGTCCGAGCACTTGCTCGACGCGCATGGCACACTTCGGCACACGATGGCATACTTTTCTCATGAGTGTCACGGTGACGTTGGGAAAGCAAGGCAGGTTCGTCGTACCTGCCGATCTTCGGGCCGAGTTGGGTCTCAGCGAAGGCGACGTGCTGTCGGTTCAGCGAGTGGGCACGAGGTTGATCGTCGAGCGCCCATCCGATGCCGCACGCTCGATGCGCGGAATGCTCGCGGACCATTCGAACGGGCGATCACTGGTCGAGGAATTGCTGGCCGAGCGAATCAGTGAGGCCCAGGCCGAGCGGTGACCATTCTGGACGCCTCGGCGGTGCTCGCTGTTCTCAACGACGAACCTGGGGCGGATGTCGTCGAACAGGCCATGTCGACTGGCGGCACGACCATGTCGTCGGCGAATCTCGCCGAGGTCTTGGGCAAGGTCGTCGACGTCGGCGGCGACGTGTCGGCGGTGACAAGCGCTCTGCGTGCGTCTGGGGTCGAGATCGTTCCGTTGGACGAAGCCGATGCGGCGGTCGTCGCGGCGCTCCGCGCCGTCGATGGCGGCAAGTCACTGTCACTAGGAGACCGATGCGCACTTGCCTTGGCGGCTCGGAGTCGGCCGCCAGTGGTACTGACTGCCGATCGCGCATGGGCGGACCTCGACCTTCCGCTCGAGGTCAAGCTGATCCGCTAGCCCAGAAGCATTGACTGACAATAAGACTCGGGCATCTCGGTTGCATCCCCCACGTGCCCGAGATTGCGCGCAGCTGCGGGTAGTCGGAGACTCGGACAGTTGGCGTGTCAGGGTTCCTCATCGCCCCTCCTGTGCGTCGGTTTGGAACCAAGGTTGCGCCCGCACCCGCTCTCAGTGCGGCGGCTTATCCTTGAACCGGGCACTGTTCCAGTCGATCAAAATTGTCGCGGAATCGGTGTCACCGAGGCAACCAACCGACGACAACGGCCCCCTCCCGATTGTCGGAAAGGGGGCCGCGTCGAGAAAGATCTACTTGCCGGCTTCTGCGGCGCGCAAATCCTTTCGAAGAATCTTGCCTGCGGCCGACTTCGGCACGGTCGCGATGAACTCGACCTTGCGGACCTTCTTGTGCGGCGAGACGCGCTCGGAGACGAATGCCATCACGGCCGCCTCATCGAGCGAGGCGTTCTCCTGCAGCACGACGAACGCCTTGGGCACTTCCTCACCGTCCTCGTCATGGACGCCGATCACGGCAGCGTCGGCGATGTCGGGGTGCGTGAGCAGCAACGCCTCGAGCTCCGCGGGCGGAACCTGGTAGCCCTTGTACTTGATGAGTTCCTTGAGCCTGTCGACGATGTAGACGACGCCCTCCGAGTCCACGACGGCGATGTCGCCGGTGTGCAGGAATCCGTCATCGTCGAGGGTCTCTGCCGTCGCGGTGGGGTTGTTGAGGTAGCCCGCCATGACGTTCGGGCCCTTGACCCAGAGCTCGCCCGGCTCGGACAGGCCTTCGGTGGGGAGGTCGATCTCGGCCTCGGTCGCCGGATCGACGAGCTTGTTGACGGTGTTGGCCAACGGCAGACCGACCGAACTGAGGGGAATATCGTCGCGGTCGAACGGGATGGCATGACTGACGGGGCTGAGTTCGCTCATTCCGTAGCCCTGACGCACCCGGGTGTTCAGCCGCGTGGCGACGGCTTTGCCCAGTTCCTCGTCGAGAGGCGCGGCACCGGAGAAGACGGTGTGGACGCTGGAGAGGTCGTACTGATCGATGAGCGGGTGCTTTGCGAGTGCAAGCGCGACCGGCGGCGCGATGAACAGGTAGGTGAGCTTCTGGTCCTGGATGATGCGCAGGAATTCGGCCAGATCGAACTTCGGCATGGTCACCAGACGCGCACGCAGTTTGAGCGCGATGTTGAGCAGCACGGTCAGGCCGTAGATGTGGAAGAAGGGCAGCAGCGCGAGAACCGCGTCGTCGGAGTCGATGCCGACCCGCGGTTCCATCTGCGCGATGTTTGCGACGAGGTTGCGGTGCGTGAGGATGACGCCCTTGGGGACGCCGGTGGTTCCCGAGGAGTACGGGAGGACGGCGATCTGGGTTGCGGGGTCGAATGTCACCTCCGGTGCCGGTGCACCCTGGGTGAGCAGATCACGCAGATTGGGGTGTCCCTCGGCGCCGTCGAGCACGATGACGTGGTCGTCGGCAATGCCGGCTTTTTCTGCCGCGGCCTTGGCCTGCGGGTACAGCGGCGAGACGGTGAAGAGGAACTTCGCCTCCGAACCGGTGAGCTGCTTGGCGATGTCCTCAGCCGTGTAGAGAGCGTTGATGGTCGTCGCGGTGCCGCCGGCACGCAGAATGCCGTGCAATACCGAAGCGAACGCCGGGACGTTCGGCGAATGCAGCCCCACCACGTCGCCCAGCTCGAGCCCACGGGCAGCGAGGGCGCCGGCGATTGCGTTGATCTGCCCGATCAGAGTCTCGTACGTCGTGACCGCGCCCGAGGTGCCGTCGATCAGTGCGGGCTTGGCAAGATCGGAATCTGCGATGGACCCGAACAGGTAGTCGTAGATACTCAGGTTCGGAATCTCGACATCGGGGAAGGGGCTGTTGAAGCTCATTACTCTCCTTCGAACATGCAGCGGCAATATGGTGAAACCTTACAGTGAAAGCCATCACAGCGGACAGGCACCTACCTGCCGGTCAGTTCCCTTTCGCCCCGGCCGAAACAGGGCCGAAGTTACGATTTCACGTAGGGTTTGCCCGCAGCTGCCGGGGCGCGCACATGCCCCACCAAGCCTGCGACGGCGAAGATCGTCACCACGTACGGAAGCATCAGCATGAACTCGCTCGGCACCGGTGATCCGATGATGCCCAGCACGTTCTGCAGGTTGGACGCGAACCCGAACAGCAAGGCCGCCAACGCCGCTCGCACCGGGTCCCAGCGTCCGAAGATGACAGCGGCGAGTGCGATGTAGCCCGCACCGGCTGTCATTTCCTTGCCGAAGGATCCGACCGAGCCGAGGGTGAAGTACGCGCCGCCGAGCCCCGCGATCGCTCCGGCGAGGCAGACGTTCCAGAATCTGGTGCGCACCACATTGATACCGACGGTGTCGGCTGCCTGCGGGTGCTCACCCACGGCACGCAGCCGCAATCCCCACTTGCTGCGGAAGAGACCGAACCACACCAGTGCGACCGCGATGTACATCAGGTAGACGATCAACGTCTGCTGAAACAGAACCGGTCCGATGACGGGGATCTGCGAGAGGACCGGGATGTCGATGCGCCCGAACCGCGGTGGAGAGTTGAGGGTCTCGGAATTCTTCGTCAGCACCACCGAGTAGAGGAAACTCGTCAATCCCACGATCAGCACGTTGAGCACGACGCCGACGATGACCTGGTTGACGAAGTACTTGATGGAGAACATCGCGAGCAGCGAGGCGGTCAGTGCTCCTGCGATCAGGGCGGCGAGCAGTGCGACGTAGGTGGATCCGGTCACCGACGCGACCACGGCGCTGACGAAGGCGCCGGAGAGCAGCTGCCCTTCGATGGCGATGTTGATGACGCCGACGCGCTCGGAGATCACCCCGCCCATCGCCCCGAAGATCAACGGGGTGCTCAGAGCGACGGCTCCGATCAGCAGTCCCGGCACTGGGATAGTGGCCCCCGCCGCGGCCCAGGTGAGGAACCCGAACACGAACAGCACGCCGTACACGGCCAGCAGCCATACAGGTGTGGACAACCGGCGAAACACGTTCACTCCCGCATACACGGTGATGATCGCCAGCAGCACCACCAGCACGATGCCCGTCGCGCGCGTCGGGACACCCACCGCGGGCAATCTCACGAAGTCGGTGCCGGTGGCGAGATCGAAGGTGGTGGTACCCGACTCGGCGCGGAGCACGAACAGAACCAGAGCCAACAGCGTCACGACGCCGAGGACGCCGGGAACCTTCCAGCTACGAGCGGGGGCCGATGCCTCGCTGTGCGCGGCAGGATGGTTCTCGGTGTGATTGTCGACGGCGGTCACAGCGCGCCTACCTTCGCGGTCTCGGGCCGACCGGCGCTGTCGGCGCCCGGTGGTGACAACCGGAACACCGCGCGAACGAGTGGCGGGGCAGCAATGAAGAGCACGATGACCGACTGCACGACGAGCACGATGTCGATCGGGATGCCTTCGGCCGCCTGCATCGCGAAGCCGCCTGCCTTGAACCCGCCGAACAGGATGCCCGCGAAGAACACTCCCCACGGCTTGGATCGGCCCAGCAGTGCCACGGTGATGGCGTCGAATCCGATTCCGGCGTCGATGTCGGCTCCGAACCCCGTCGTTACCGTGCCGAGCACCTGCGCAACTCCGGCGAGTCCGACCAGCGCGCCCGAAAGCACCATCGCGTACAAGTACATGCGGTTGACGTTTATACCGGCGATCTTCGACGCCTCGGGGTTCTCCCCGACGGCGCGGAAGCGGAAGCCGAGTGCTGATCGCTCCAGCAGCCACCACACACCCACCGTCGCGAAAATCACGAGGACGAAACCGAGATGGAGGTTGTACTGGTCGCCGAAGAGCTTCGGAAACACCGCCGTCGATTCCATCCCCGGGGTCTTCGGATTGTTCTGGCCAGGGGCTTGAAGGGCTCCCGGCGTCCGCAGCAGGTAGGCGACGAGGTAGAAGCCGATGTAGTTCAGCATGATCGTCACAATCACCTCGTGGGCGCCGGTGCGCGCCTTGAGAAGTCCGGCAATACCGCCCCACACGGCGCCGCCGATGACGCCCGCGGCGATCGCGAGGACGAGGTGCAGCCCGGCGGGCAGTTGGAAGGTGAATCCGACCCAGCCCGCACATGCTGCCGCGATGAGCATCTGCCCGCGTCCGCCGATGTTGAACATGCCGACCCGAAATGCCAGTGCCACACCGAGTCCGGCCACGATCAGCGGCGTCGCGAATGTCAGCGTCTCCATCAGCGGCCGGATGCCGTTCTCGAACCCTGGCCGGCGGAAGTTGTACACCGCCCCTTGGAAAAGCGACGAATAGGCGCCCGATACCGAATCCCACACGGCGAGAAGCATGTCCGATGGTCGCGAGAAGAAGTAGCCAGCGCTCTCCTGCACCTGCTCGTCGGTAGCCGCGATGAGGACGGCGCCGACGAGTACCGCGAGCAGCACCGCGAGCACGGAGATGATGGCGTTGCCGGTGACGATCTGCCTTAGAACCTTGTGTGCTCGCGACGGCTGCGGCTCAGTCATGTTCTCCACCCATCATCATTCCGAGAACCTCGCGGGACGTCTGAGCCGGCACGATGCCGACGATGGTCCCCCGGTACATGACGGCAATGCGGTCGGCGAGGGCCGCGACCTCGTCGAGTTCACTGGACACCACGATGACCGGGACACCCGAGTCCCGGGTCGCGACGATCCGCTTGTGTACGAATTCGATCGATCCGACGTCGATTCCGCGGGTCGGTTGCGAGGCCACGAACAGCCTCAGCTCTCGGCTCAGTTCGCGGGCGAGCACCACCTTCTGCTGATTTCCACCGGACAGCCGACCCACCGGGGTGTCGATTCCGGGGGCGCGGACGTCGAACTCCTGCACCTTCTCCACAGCGAACGTATCGAGAGTCTCCCGTTGGATAGCCCCGTGCCGCACGAAAGGCTCACCTGTCGATCTGTCCAACATCAGGTTCTCGGCGATCGAGAATTCGCCGACGAGGCCCTGGGTCTTGCGGTCCTCGGGGACGAAGCCGACGCCCGCCCTAAGCACCTCGTGCACCGAGGACCCGACGAGCGAGTTGCCGTCGAGAACAATGTCACCGGTCACCTGTTTGCGAGCGCCGAGAAGCGCCTCGACCAACTCGCTCTGGCCGTTGCCCTGCACACCGGCGATGGCGAGAATTTCCCCGGCGTGCACGTCGAAGCTGACATCGTCGACCACCTTGTGCCCGTTCGAGTCGAACACCGTCAGGTTCCGGACCTCGAGTGCTGTCCCGCCGGGCTGCGCCGGTTCCTTCGACACCGTGAGCTGCACGTCGCGTCCGACCATCAGCGCCGCGAGTTCGGCGTTGCTCGCGGACGGTTCCGCTTCGCCGACCACCTTGCCGAGCCGGATGACGGTGATCCGATCGGCCACCTCACGCACTTCACGCAGTTTGTGCGTGATGAAGACGATGGTGGTGCCCGACTCGGCCAGCTCACGCATGATCGCCATGAGGTCGTCGGTTTCCTGCGGGGTGAGTACCGCGGTGGGCTCGTCGAACACCAGCACTTCAGCGTTGCGTCCTATGGCCTTGATGATCTCGACGCGCTGCTGCACGCCGACGGGGAGATCCTCGACCTTGGCGTCGGGATCGAGCTCGAACCCGAACCGAGAGGATATCTCCCGCACCAACTTTCGAGCCGCGTCGAGATCGAGCCGGCCACCTGCACGGGTCGTCTCGTGGCCGAGGATGATGTTCTCCGCGACCGTGAACACCGGAATAAGCATGAAGTGCTGATGCACCATGCCGATTCCGGCGGTCATCGCATCTCCCGGGCCGGCGAAATGCTGCTGCACGCCGTCGAGAAGAATCTCGCCCTCCTCGGCCCGATAGAGGCCGCTGAGAACATTCATCAACGTCGACTTGCCGGCACCGTTCTCACCGAGCAAACAGTGGATCTCGCCCGATTCCACCACTAGATCGATCGAATCGTTGGCGACGAGAGATCCGAACCGCTTGGTGATGCCCCGCAGTTCGAGCTTCATGTACTCAGTTGGGTGAAGAGGGCGACTCGACGGTGATGGAACCGTCGATGATGCCGGCTTCGATCTCGTCCAGCTCGTCCTGCAGTGCCGGGTCGACCTTCGACTCGAAATCGTGGAACGGGGCGATACCGACGCCTTCGTTCTCGAGTGTGCCTACGTAGGGCGAGTTGTCGAACTCGTCGCTGCCCGAGGTGGTCACCACCTCGTCGACGCTCTCCTTCAGACCCTTCATCGCCGAGGTGAGCACGAGGTCGCCCACCGACGGGTCGGATTCGAAGACATCGGCGTCCGCGCCGATCAGCGCGACTGGACGCGAGGAGTCGCGAATCGCCTGCGCCGCACTCTGATAGATCGGCCCACCGACGGGGAACACCACGTCGGCGTTCTGATCGATGAGCGCCTGCGCTGTGTTCTTCGCGACGGCGTTGGCCTCGAATCCACCGGTGAACGAACCGTTCTGGGCTGCGACGTCCCAACCGATGACGCGAACGTCCTCGCCCTTGCTCTCGTTGAAGTACGCGACGCCGTCGGCGAATCCGTCCATGAAGATGGTGACAGTCGGGAGCTGGGAGCCACCGAACGTTCCCACCACACCGGTCTCGGAGTAGCTGGCCGCTGCATAACCCACGAGGAACGCGGACTGCGCGGCGTCGTAGGTGAGCGGCTTGACGTTGGGCAGGTCGATGCTGGCATCGTCGATGATCGCGAAGTCGATGTCCGAGTTGGCCTCTGCCGCAGCCTTCGTCGCGTCGGCGAGATCGAAACCGACCGTAAGGATCAGTGAGCAGCCCTGATCGATCAGGTTGGAGATGTTGGGGTTGTAGTCCGTCGGAGAAGCGGACTCGACCGTGATCGGCTCGACCCCCAATGCGTCGGAGGCCTCGGTCAGACCTTCGAAGCTGAGCTGGTTGAAGGATTTGTCGTCGAACCCGCCGGCGTCGGAGACCATGCACGGCTTGAAATCTGAGGAAGCAGTGGTCTCGGCTCCGGATTCACTGTCCTCGGGTGCCGAACCGCAGCCGGCGACGAGTGCGAGTGCACCGAGCGAGGCAATTCCGCTCACCGTCACCTTCCGGGAGAACAACGTCCGACTCTGTAGACGGGTGACGGTCAAAGGTTCCTCCAGTGTTGTCCAGACAGGTGTTGTGCAGACGGGTGTACCCGCCTCGTGAACGAGCCGTATTCGTGCGCGACCAGTTTTCTCTGAGAGCGGACGCTACCCCCAGCTCGGGATGTCCGCATATTTTCAGCTCACGAGGAGATGAGATGCTCGAATGCCTGGAGGTTGGCCAGAGATTCACCGCGGGACACGCGCCAGGCCCATTCCCGTTTGATGGACTCGGCGAAACCGAGTTCGAGCAGCATGTTGAAGTCGCCGTCGGCGGCCTCGAGCACCTGCCCGAGGATGCGGTCGATTTCGTCACCCGTCACCGCATGCAGCGACAGGCGTCCGACGAGATAGATGTCGCCGACCTTGTCGATGGTGTAGTGGACGCCGTAGAGCCTGCGATTGCGTCGGAGCAGGTACCGGTAGACACCCTCGAAGTTCTCGTCGGGTTTGCGGCACACGAACGCCTCGATGCGGACTCCGTGATGGCCGACTGTCAGCATCGTCGTCGTCTTCAGTTTGCGCTCGCCGGGCAATTCGACTACGAACGAGTTCTCGCCTTTGCGTTGGTAATCGAGCCCACGTTCGCTCAAAATCGAGTCGATGAGTGTGACAGTCTCGCTCATGCAGTGACTCCTTTTCGTCGTAGCTTCGAAAGACCGCGCGTGCGCCGGGGCGAGAATTCACTCGGCGCCTCATGCCGGTCGAAATGCGATTTCGCGGCACGGTAGCTTCCGATAAGGCCCTCGGCGGTGTGCTCCCAGGAGAAGTCCGCGGCGTGTTCGGGTGCAGCGGAAGCCATCCGGGCCAAAGCTTCGCGGTCGCGAACCATCGCCGACAATGCCGTAGCCCAATCCTCGGTTCGATGGCCCTGAACCAGCACCCCGGTCTCGCGCGACCGTACGGCCACGCCGAGCCCGCCGACATCGGCCGCGATCACCGGGGTACCGCTCGCCTGGGCTTCGATGGCGACCAGCCCGAACGACTCGTTGTAGCTGGGGACAGCCACCACATCGGCGGCCCGGTAGATCTGCACCAGCTTCTCGGACGGCTGCGGCGGCAAGAACGTCACGCGCGCAGTGATGCCCAGCTCGGCGGCGAGTTCGATGAGACTGTCAGGCCGGTCGAGACCACTTCCCGACGGTCCTCCGACGACAAGGACACGCAGCGGTATGCCCGGCTCACGCACGAGCAGTTCCGCGGCGGCGCGCAGCAGCACGTCGGGCGCCTTCAACGGTTGGATTCGGCCGACGAACGCCACGACGGTCTCGCGCGGATCGATGCCGAATTCGGCGCGGGCAGCGAGCTTGTCTCCGGGACGGTACCGACTCAGGTCAGCGCCCGGTGCGACGACGTCGATGGCATCGGGCAACGCGCCGTAGATCTCGATGAGCTGCTTCGCCTCTTCGGCGGTGTTGGCGATGAGGCGGTCCGCTTCGGCGACGACCTGCTGCTCACCGATCTGCCGTGCTGCCGGTTCCGGGGCGTCCCCTACTGCGAGAGATGCGTTCTTCACGGCTGCGAGTGTGTGGGCCGTGTGTACCAGCGGCACGCCCCACCGATCGCGAGCCAACCAACCGACCTGGCCCGAGAGCCAGTAGTGCGAATGGATGATGTCGTAGTAACCGGTGGCGTGGCGCGCTTCCTCGCGGAGAACGCCCGCAGCGAACGCACAGAGTTGCGTCGGCAGATCCTGTTTCTCGAGGCCCTCGAAGGGGCCGGCCACGATATTGCGCACCAGAACGCCGGGGGCTGCCTCGCGCACCGGCTCGTCCGACGAGGACGTGGCGCGGGTGAAGATCTCCACCTCGATACCGCGTCTGGCCAGTTCTTTCGCGCTCTGGAGAACGTAGACGTTCATCCCGCCCGCATCCCCCATCCCGGGCTGGGCCAGCGGGGAGGTATGCAAAGACAGCACCGCGACCCGGTTCAACTGGCGATCACTCACCGTTCCAGTCTGCACTCTCCCACCCTACGGACGTTCACAGCCCCTCGACGAAGTCCGATACCTCACGCGCGAAGCGGTCGGGGTCGGCGACGAACGGACCGTGGTCGACGCCCTCCCAGTACGACTCGGTGACCTGCGGGATCAGCGACGCAGCGTGCCGTCCGGCAGCGACGTCGACGACGGTGTCCTCGGTGCCGTGCAGCACGAGTGTCGGCACGTCCAGCGCGCTCAACACGTCGTCGTGCGAGGCCGTGCGATCGAACAAGGCTGCGCGAACACGGGGAGCTGTGGACAGTGTGGCGCCGAACAGGGCCTGTGCCTGCGCACCCTTTCCCTCTACCGGGCCGGTCAGCGCGAGCCCGAAGCTGCCGAGCGCCTTGATCGCGATACGCGGCTCCTCGGCCATCGCCCCGGGGATCGCCGCGCGCATGGCTGTGCCGACGCGTCCCCCGGCCTCGCCGCGGCCGATGCTGGTGATGGCACCGACCAACACCAGACCCGCCACCGCGTCGGTTCCGTGCTCGGCGAGGTAGTCGCAGATGACGAGGCCGCCGTAGGACCAGCCGAGCAGTACTGCGTCGGCGGTGATGTCCTCCGCGGTCAACACTGCATGCACGTCGCCGGCCCAGATCGCGGAGTCCGCGTATCCGCTTTCCGGCGCATCGGAGTAGCCGTGCCCACGAAGATCCACCGCAATCACGCGGAACCTCGTCGCCAATTCGGCGAGGAGTGCATCGCCCCAGCATGCCGACGACTGCGCCCATCCGTGCACCAGCACAAGCGGCCGGTGAGATGGATCGCCCGATACTCGGTAGACGATGTTCGCCCCGTCGATGCCCTGCGCCTGCCGTACCGGTCCTGTTTGTGCCATGACGTTCATGATGGACGGTGACCCCGGCGCACCTGCAGCCGGGACTAAGATCTCCGGCATGGCATTGTCAGAACAAATCTCCCCCGACGCCCGCATAGCCGTCGTCACCGGAGCCAGCTCGGGCATCGGCGAGGCCACCGCTCGCCAGCTTGCCGAGCAGGGCTACCACGTCGTCATCGGTGCCCGTCGCGTCGACCGGCTCGAAAAGCTTGCCGACGAGATCGGCGGCACCGCTCTGCAACTCGACGTCACCGACGAGGATTCGGTGGCAGCCTTCACCTCCGTCATTCCTCGGGTGCACGTTTTGATCAACAATGCCGGCGGCGCCAAGGGGCTCGCTCCCGTCATCGATGCAGATCTCGACGACTGGCGCTGGATGTGGGAGACCAACGTGCTCGGCACGCTGCGCGTGACCAAGGCTCTGCTACCCAAGCTCATCGACTCCGGTGACGGACTGATCGTGACGGTGACGTCGGTGGCCGCGTTCGAGGCGTACGACAACGGCTCGGGCTATACCTCCGCCAAACACGCGCAGGCGGTGCTGCACCGGACGCTGCGCGGCGAACTGCTCGGCAAGCCCGTTCGGCTGACAGAAATTGCGCCTGGCGCCGTGGAGACCGAGTTCTCACTGGTGCGCTTCGATGGGGACGAGTCCAAGGCCGGGGCGGTCTACCAGGGCATCACCCCGCTCGTGGCGAGCGATATCGCCGAGGTCATCGGCTTCGTCGCTTCCCGGCCCTCGCACGTCAACCTGGACCAGATCATCATCAAGCCGCGCGATCAGGCCGGTCCGGGGCGCTTCGCCCGCACGTAGGCGCCTAGCGGCGCCTACAACGCCGACATCGACTCCCACGTCGGCCAGTCGATGGCCCAGTCGTAGAGGTCGCCGTCGGCCGCGGACAGGTCGATCCGAGTTCCGGACACTTCCACCGGGTCGCCGTACAGCGCAGTCTGGAAATACTCCTGGGCATCGGCGTCGGAGAGATTGATGCACCCGTTGGTGACGTTGGAGGCGCCCTGCACCCCCGTCGTCAACGGGTTCGCGTGAATGAACTCGCCGTTGTTGGAGATACGGACGGCCCAGCGTTCACGCACGTTCTCGTAGTACGGCGGGTTCGACATCAGAAAATCCTCGTGCTTCTCGGTCACCACGTGAATGCCGCTCCGAGTGACGTTGCGGTCCTCGTTGCCCTCGCCGTAGCTGACCGGGATGTCCAAGATCGTCTGACCGTCACGGACCACCAGCATGCGATGGCTCGTGGCGTCGGCGATGACTACCTGACTGCGGCCGATCGAGAAGTCCAGCGTCACATCGTCAGCGCCGTACACCCCGCCGCCGTAATCGACGCCGTACAGTTTCGCGACCACCGACACCGTCGTGCCCGGCGCCCAGTAGTTCGTCGGCCGCCAGTGCACTCGCGAGCCGCCGTCATCGGGGAGCCAGGCCCACGCGCCGGGCGTCGGCGGGTTGGTGGTCACCGTCAACGCCTGCTCGACGGCAGCCTTGTCCTCGATCGCGGAGTCGAACTTCAGGATGATCGGCGCCGCGATCCCCACTTCCTGACCGTCGCCGATGTTGGTGCTCACCGAGCTGCGGCTCTCAGGAGTGACCGTGGTGAAGCTGCCGTCCACCGGGACGGTCTTGCCGTCGGTGCCGACGGCGGTGCCGGTCCAGGTGTACGTCGAGCCGTACCCGAGGGGTTCGGTGATGGTGTACGACGCCTGCTTCGGTGCCAACTCTCCCTGCACGAGCTTGCCGTCGGGATTGGTGAGCGCGATCTCACGCAATGTTCCGTCTGTCACCGTCACCGAGATCGGGGCGACGGGGCTGACGTCGACGGCTCCGGCTGCCGGGTTCTGGGTTACCACGGCCACGGGGGACGCCTCAGCGCTCGGGCCTGCACCACCCGGGGACGTGCCGCTATCGCCGATGGTGCACCCGGCGATCAGAGCTGCCACCGCCGCGATCGCCGCCAGCAACAACCAACGAGTCCGCTTTGTCCGTTCTACCTGCGCATACACGTGTTCCAAGGTACCTGCGGAGAATCAGTGAGCCTCAATCGAGAACATTTCTCACACCTTCGACGACCGCAGTTCGTGCCCCTTGGAGGTCAGGCACCGTCCGGTGTCGAGGTTCCAATCCCAACCGTGGAGGTTGCAGGTGAGTTTGTTGCCCTCGATGATCCCGAACTTCGACAGGTCCGCCTTCAGGTGCGGGCAGCGACGCTGAATCTCCCAGCCGTCCTTGACGATGGTCGCGGTGTCGTCGTGTGCCTCGGCGAACCAACCGTCGGCGTAGGCGATGCGCTCGTCGGTCAAGCATTTGAAGAACGTGTAGAGGAACTCGTTGTAGCCGCCCACACGGCGAGCGCGGAACCGCGTCGAGAGGAAGATCGTGTTGACCCAGTCGGGTTCTCCGTCACGCACCACGGTGCGAACCAGTTCGGGGGCGATGGTGAAGCTGTATCGGAACCGTTCGTTGGCGATGGGTTCGCGCACCATGCGCTTCGGGAAATCGAGCACGACGGTCTCCGCGCCGAGCATCAGCGCGACGGGATAGCCGATGCCGTCGCAGATCTGATCGGTCTGCGCCATGATCGGCTCGAACAGCTCCCGCAGCGGCTCGAGCAGCGGCTCACCCTCGGCAGGGGCCCAGGCTGCCTTCTCGGCCGCGATCACGTCGGCTTGGCGCTGCGCGTACGCCTCGATGTAGTCGGCTTTTCCGGTGGTGAAGATAGCCTCGACCTCCGCGACGGGCAGCGGATGCTCGTGCGAGAGCAGCTCGCTACCGTCGAAGGTCGACGTGGTGCCGGGCATCATCAGCAGTCCACGGTCATTACCGTTGCGACGCATCTGGTCGAGGAAGACCATCTGATCCGGGAAGATGTTCGCCGGGTCCTCGTAGACGTCGTTGAGGAACCGAAGTTCGTCGTCGAGGAAGCAAGGCGGGCCGGCCGACGGAATCACCCACGTCGCACCGATCTGATCGATGTATTGCCGTGCGCGGTCCATCCCGCGCTGGCGCTTCTGCTCACCGAACGACTTCTTCGCGCGTTCGACCATGTCGTAGACCATCGGGTACCAGATAGCGCCCGAGTACTGCAGCATGTGCACGTCGACGTGACCGAACTGCTCGGTGAGCACGTCCAGGTCCACCGGCCGCGCATCGTTCATGTTGAAGGCGACGGTCTTGCCGTCGGAGACAACCAGACCGGAGTCGCCGATGGGGCCGTCGGCGGGCGCTCGCAGCGCGATGATCATGATGTCGAGATCGCCCTTGGGCCCCGATAGGCGGTGCTTGACCGAGTCGGTCGTTTCGAAGAACTTGTGAAACCCGAGCTTTTCGAGTTCGCGCTTCAAATCCGGGACCGGGTAATCCGGCAACAGCACTGTCGTGTCCTTGTCGATGAACTCGGCCAGGTGTTTCGGATCGAAATGATCTTTGTGCAGGTGCGAGACGTACAGGTAGTCGCAGTTGCCGAGGGTGTCCCAGTCGAGCTGCGAGTTGTCGGGGAACGGGAACCACGAGGTGAAGTAGGCCGGATTGACCCAGGGGTCGCACAGAATGCTGCCCGCTGCGGTCTCGATGTGAAATCCAGCGTGCCCGACGCTTGTTACCTGCACAGAACTTCTCCTCATCTGTGAGTGGTTTTACATAGCCCTGTATGTACTTCCACTCACATACATAAATTTCGATGGTAGGCCCACCGACCGACTCAGGTCAGCGAGCAGCCGACCAAATCGCATTCCGGAACCAAGGTGATTCCGAACTCGGCCTGCACACCGTCGCGGATGTGCGAGGCCAGGGCCATGACGTCGGCCGTGCTCGCTCCGCCCCGATTGGTGACGGCCAGCACGTGCTTGGTCGACAGCGCAACCGTGCCGTTGCCGAACTCGGTTCCGAAACCGTGCGCGAAACCGGCGTTCTGGATGAGCCAGGCCGCGTGGATCTTGATGCCCGACGGGTCCGGATACTGCGGAGCTCGCGATGCCTTCTCCGGAACCTCGGCGAGAACCGGGTTGAGAAAGAACGACCCGACGCTCCAGGTGTCGTGATCGGCCGGGTCGAGGACCATGCCCTTCTGTCCACGCAGGTCGAGAACTGCCTCGCGAACATCTTTCGCCGGCACGGTGTCCCCGATGGTCACCCCCAGGCGATCCGCCAGACCCGCGTACCGAACGGGGTCCGAAACCGTCGAGCGGCGCAGTGCCATCGTCGTGTCGAGAATGACGTAGCGCATCGAATGCTTGAACACCGACTGCCGATGCAGCCCGAACCCACATCGATCGGGCCCCCACACCTCGATGCGGCCGCTCTCACGGTCGTACACGGTGAGCTCACGCAGCACATCGGAGGTGACGGTCCCGTAGGCGCCGACGTTCTGCACCGGCGTCGCTCCGGTCAGACCGGGGATGCCGGAGAGCGCTTCGAGACCGGCGAGCCCCTCGTCGAGGGAGGCAGCGACCACGGGATCCCACGGTTCGCCGGCGGCCACCCACATCGAATCACCGTCGATCCGTGTGCCAGAGGTCTCCACCTTGATCACCAGGCCGTCGAAACCGGTGTCGGCGACGACCAGATTGGAACCGCCTCCGATCAACAGCACAGGCGTGTGCGCTGCGTCGGCGGCGCGGACGAGCGATACCAACTCGTCGGACGTTTTCGCGACGGCGAACTCGCGGGCCGGGCCGCCTACACGCATCGTGGTGAGCTCGGAGATTGCGGTGGGCACGGGGGCCCAGCCTACCGGTGATCCGAGTAGGTCGGAGCCACCGGTACCCTGCGCGTATGCCTCGTCCCATCGCGCACAGCGCGCCCGTTCCCGCACCCGTCCACAAGGTGCACGCCGCGCTCGTGTCCGAGCAGTACTGGATAGACCGCATCGTCGAGATCGGCGGCCCGGACGCCAAACTGCTCAGCGTGACCGCGCTCAACGGGACCATCAGCATCGTCATGTCGCAATCGGTCCCGGAAGAAGAACTGCCCGCCGCGGTCACCGCGTTCAAGAAGGGTCCGCTGGTCATCGAGCGCACCGAGTCCTGGGGTCCGCTCGGCGGCAATCGCGCGGAAGGCAAGTTCGGCGCAACGGTCGAGGGTGCGCCTGCTGTCATCTTCGGCACCACCCTGCTCGTGGGCAACGAGGCGTCGGCGACGATGTCGCTCTCCGGCACCACCGAGGTCAAGGTGCCCATTTTCGGTGGGAAGATCGAGGCCATGATCAGCGAGCAGGTTCTCGAGCTCATCGACTCCGAGCACGACTTCACGGGCAACTGGATTGCGAAGAACCTCGGGTAGGTAACCTGGCTCACTATGGCGCGCCGAATGAACTACTCAGCCCGGTTCACCTACTCGACCGAACAGGTGTACGCCGCGTTGTCCAGCCGCGATCACTGGGACGCTCGCATCGAGGAGATGAAGAAGTACTCCCACAACGAGCTCATCAGCTTCGAGGTCGGTGAGTCGGGAATCGACGTCGTGATGCACCACATCATTCCCAAGACCGAACTGCCGGACATCGCGCAGACGGTGATGAAGAAGGACATGATCATCACTCGCAACGTCCACATCGACTCGTACTCCGAGGAAACGACCGGGCATTACGACGCCTCCATCCCTGCCGGGCCCGGCAGCCTCAAGGGCGTCACCTCGCTTTTCCCCACCGCGACCGGGTCGACGCTGCGCACCTCCTCCGAGGCGAAGGTGTTTCTCCCCTTCATCGGTGGAAAACTCGAACAGCTCATGCTCGTCAACCTTCGGGACCTCTGGCGCGGCGAGGGTGAAGTGACGGCTGATTGGCTTGAAAAGAACGCCTGACTTTTCGCGACCGGTCGGCACTATCACTCGCGGGACCACCGGTATCAACAGGCTGCGACGCAGCGATCGCTGGCTCGTGCACAGCCCGCAGATTCGGCAGGCCCTCGCACGTGCCGACGATCCCCACGTCGTCGATCTCGGCTACGGGGCCCGGCCCGACACCACCCTGGAACTGGCGCGCAGGCTCAGGACGATCCGGCCGGACCTGCGTGTCACGGGCCTCGAGATCGATCCGGCACGGGTGGTCCCGTCCACCGAGAACGTCACTTTCGCCCGCGGCGGTTTCGAACTTGCCGGCCTGCGCCCGAATCTCGTCCGCGCGTTCAACGTCCTGCGGCAGTACCCCGAGGATGCAGTCCCCGACGCCTGGTCGCGCATCCTTTCCGGGCTGGCCCCCGGCGGGCTGCTGGTCGACGGCACCTGCGACGAGCTCGGGCGTCGGTGCGCGTGGATTCTGCTCGACGCCTCCGGGCCGATCTCACTGACGCTGGCATGGGACCCGTTCACCGTGCATACCCCGTCGGACATCGCGGAGCGCCTCCCCAAGGCACTCATCCACCGCAACGTCCCGGGCGAGAACATTCACGCTCTGCTGCAGTCCGCGGACCGCGCTTGGTCCAACGCTGCGCCGCTGGCACCGTTCGGCCCCCGACTGCGATGGCGGGCCGCACTGAAGCAGCTGGCGGCGACCGGTACCCCCGCGGTGGTGCCGCGCCGAACCCAACGCGACAACGTCCTCACCGTTCCCTGGTCGGTCGTGCAACCTCGCACCGAGCGCTAGGTACAGGCAGACAGAGCCAGCTCCACCCGTTCCGCGACACGTTCGGGGCAGCTCACCGCCTCGGTGTAGAGCAGCCCGGCGTCGGCCCGCCCGATGGCGACGGCGTCACCGACCACCTCGTCGAGGGTCACCTGCGAAATTCCCCCGGCGGCAAGATCGAGGACCGTTCGAACCGGAGTTGTGATTCGAAAGGTCCCCGTCGACTCCACGTCGCGCGCACTGAGCTGCAATCGATGCACTGCCAGTCGCGTATCGGTCAGGCGCAGATTCGTGTGGGCGGACACGTGCACGAACTGCGGGTGCAGATGTCCGAACCCATGGAGTTCGGCCGCACTCTGGTGCGAAATCACAGCCTCACCGCCGAACCACGCACACCACATCGCGAACTTCTCGAGGTCGTTGTGCGGCCACCCGGCGAGGCGATACAGATTGCGCTCCACCCGGGTCCAATCACCCGCGAGCAGACTGGCGTGCACACCAGCCTGATCGAAGCCCAATTCCCCCGCCTGTTCGGTGGTGAAGTAGCCGTCCTGGCTCGTCGCCAGCCGGTGCAACTGCTCGGTCGACCGTGTCGAACTCATGCAGACCAGAATACGACACAATGTGTTACACATCACAATAATTGGCAGGTCGTTTCGGCGGCGACGCTCCGACGATTCGAGATTCACAGAGCTCTTTCAGACTTATCGGGAAGACTGCCACGAATGACTCGTCGCAAAGCTCCCATGATCGCGGTTCTGGTGGTTCTCGTCCTCGTCGCCGCACTGCTGGGCGGAGAACTCTATGTCCGTCAACAGATCAAGTCCTGCCTCGCCGGCCAACTCGAGAACGAACTGGGCAGCGAAGTCGAGGTCGGATTGGGCTGGAAGCCGATCCTGATCTCCCTCGTCGACAAGCAGGTCTCCTCGGTCACCCTCGACAGCAACGACGCGCGGTTCGGCCCCGCCGTCGACATGACGGTCAGCGCGGAGGTCGAGGACGTCGATCTCGAGCAATCGGCAGAGTCCGGCGGCACCATCGGCAGCTCGAACGCCGACATCGCGTGGTCCACCGAAGGAATCGCGGCAACGCTGCAATCACAGGGCATCGGCGGCCTCGTCTCCGACGTCACCTCCGACGCATCCACGGGGACGCTCTCCTTCGCGATCGGCGGCCTCGCGCAGCTCACCGTCGAACCGACGGTCGCCGGAGATCGCGTCGACGTCCGGACAGTCGATGCATCGATCCTCGGCCTCGGCATCCCGACGGACCTCGTCGACAGCATCGTCGGAATCCTGTCCGACAGCCTGCAGCAGTATCCACTCGACATGACACCGACATCCCTCACGGTCACCGACACCGGAATCGAGCTGCAACTCGAAGGCGGCGCGTACGTGATTCCGCCGCGACAAGCCGATCAGACGGTGGAGGCACCCGAGGGCTGCGGTCTGCTCGCCTGAGCGAAATCTAGCCCGATAGCCCTTGGAAATGGGTCATTCCGCAGGCTCCACTCCCGCGAGCACAGCTCGGCTGCCGGACAGCCCCAACCGGGTAGCACCCGCCTCGATCATCGCCAGGGCGGCATCCGTGGTGCGGATGCCGCCGCTGGCCTTGACCCCGAGCCTGCCACCGACTGTGTCGGCCATGAGCCGGACCGCCTCGACGCTCGCCCCGCCCGCCGGGTGGAAGCCCGTAGACGTCTTGACGAAGTCGGCGCCCGCCTTCTCCGCGGCCAGACACGTTTCGACGATCGCCTCGTCGGTCAGCGCAGCCGACTCGATGATGACCTTCAGAACGGCGGTCGGGCCCATCGCCTCACGCACGGTGAGGATGTCGGACAGCACGGCGTTGTAGTCACCGGCGACCGCAGCTCCGACGTCTATCACCATGTCGACCTCGTTGGCTCCCTGATCCACTGCAAGTCTCGCTTCGGCACCCTTGACAAGCGAATGATGTTTGCCCGACGGGAATCCCGCCACCGCTGCGACGACGAGTCCGCCGGCCCGCACCGGCAACATCGACGGCGAGACGCAGACCGCGAGGACACCGAGAGCGAGTCCCTCCTCGATGAGCGCGGTGACGTCCTGCGGTGTCGCTTCCGGCTTGAGGAGTGTGTGATCGACCATGCGGGCCAGGGCGCCCCGTGTGAGTGACATGTGACCACCCAATCACAGGCCTGCCGCGGCTAAGCTCTGCGGTTATGTCCGATTCCCGTATCGCCGAGACATTCCAGTCCACGAGCGAGTATTTCGACGCTGTCACTCCAGTCGTGTGGGGCCCTGCTGGGCAGGCCCTGACATTCGCGCTGGGTCTCACCACAGGGCAATCGGTGCTCGACGCCTGTGCCGGGTCGGGTGCGTCGGCGCTACCTGCGGGGCGGGCCGTCGGGCCCAGCGGCGTCGTGCATGCAATCGATCTCGCCGACGATCTCCTCGAGCTGGGCCGCGCGAAGGCGGCGGCGTCCGCGCTACGCAACATCGACTTCGTGTGCGCCGACGCAACGGAATGGGAGGCGCCGGGCGCCATTGGCGAAGGGTACGACGCGTTGGCCTGCTCGTACGGCATTTTCTTCCTCCCCGATATGGAAGCGGACTTCGCACGCCTGGTGGGCCTGGTTCGGCCCGGTGGCCGAGTCGGGGTGACAGTGTGGCGCAAGGGCGCACTCGAAGAGTTCGGGCGGGCATTCTTCGAGGTCGTCGAAGAGTTCGCATCCGCACGCAGTCCGGAAAGTCATGCTCATCACGGCCCGCTCTCCGCGGACGACTACCAGCGCCATCCCATCAGGCGCGTGGAGACACCCGCCAGGCTGAGCACCTGGCTCGAGCACGCCGGGTGCACCTCGGTACAGGTGAGCGAGCTGTCCAATTTCATTCCCGTCACCGCGGACTTCGCCTGGAATCTCATCCTGGGCAGCGGTTTCCGCGGCGGGCTCAGCGGGTACGACGACGCCACCCGAGAGTCGATCCGAGTCCGGTTCCTCGAACTGCTGACCGCCCGCGGTGTGGATTTCGTCGACGCCACGACACTGGTCGCAACAGGCGACCGGGCGTCCTGAGAGAATCGGCGTCATGAGTTCAGGTATCGCCGACGACCACCGCTACGTTCTGTCCCTGGGATGCCCCGACCGCACCGGCATCGTGGCCAGGATCTCGACATTTCTGGCCGATATCGGTGGCTGGATCGTCGAAGCGGCGTACCACGCCGACCCGGACACAGGTTGGTTCTTCACCCGCCAAGCGGTGCGCGCCTCATCCGTGGGCATGAGCATCGACGAGTTGCGTTCGAGGTTCGAGCCCGTCGCCGCGGACATCGGCCCGGAAACCGAGTGGTCACTGCACGATTCAGGGGAGAAGAAGCGTGTGGTGGTGCTCGTCAGCAAGGAGGCCCACTGCCTCCACGACCTGCTGGGACGGGCTGCAGGCGGGGAGCTGCCCGCGGAGATCTCGGCGGTGATCGGTAACCACAAGTCGCTCGAACCCGTTGCCTCCGCGCACGGAATCCAGTTCCACCACGTCGAATTCGCGAAGGATCCGGCCGAACGCGGACCGGCATTCGACGAAGTACGCTCCCTCGTCGATTCCTACGACCCGCACGCGGTTGTCCTCGCACGGTTCATGCAGGTCCTCCCCGAGGAGCTGTGCAAACACTGGTCCGGGCGCGCACTGAACATCCACCACAGCTTCCTGCCGTCGTTCGTCGGTGCGCGGCCCTACCACCAGGCGTTCGCACGCGGCGTCAAACTCATCGGCGCAACGTGCCACTACGTCACGGCCGAACTGGACGCCGGGCCCATCATCGAGCAGGACGTCATTCGTGTCGATCACGCCGACGAGGTCGCCGACATGGTCCGTCAGGGGCGCGACATCGAAAAGCTGGTGCTCTCACGCGGGTTGCGCTGGCACCTCGAAGACCGAGTCCTCGTACACGGAAGCAAGACCGTCGTCTTCAGCTGATGCGGCCTCAGCCCAAGCCGCGAAGCCGGGCAACCTCGGTGTTGAACTCGTCGATGGCCTCGACCGAGGTCATGTGCCCGATGCCGGGGATCTCGATGAGCTTGCTCAGGTGATCGTGCGCGTCCAGCGCCTGCGCGAGCTTGCGGGCGTGCACGGGGGGCGTGAGGCGGTCGGCGGACCCGACGAGCACCGACGTGGGCACACTCATGTTCGCCAGGGCCTCGTAGATGTCGAGATCGGTCAGTGCCGCGCCCCAGATGCCGCGGGTCTGCGGTTTGCACTCGAGCACGATCTTCTCGCAGAACGCGACCTCGGCCTGTGTCGAACCCGGAGCCATGGACACGTACTTGATTGCCTGACGGGTCACCGATGACGGTCGCAGCGGCACCGCCGAACCCAGGAGCCGGCGTCCTACAGGCACCGGCACCCGCGGGAAGCGCTGCGGTAACGGGATCACCGTCGTTTCCCTGACCAAGGAGTCCGTCGCCGTGCTCGCCAGCAGCACGGCACTGACGAGGAGATCGACCTGGTCCGGGTAGCGGCCCGCCCAAGCCATGATCGACATGCCACCCATGCTGTGTCCGACGAGGACGGCTTTGTTGCTCTCGCGCACCGTGGCGGCGAGGACGTCGGCGAGGTCGTCGGCGAGTACGTCCGGCCCCAACGGCCGTGTCCCGACGTCGCTACGACCATGGCCGCGCTGGTCGTAGACGATCACCTGGTAGTTCTCGGCGAACGCGTTGATCTGCGGAATCCAGTAGTCGGCCGAACACGTCCAACCGTGGCTGAACACGATCGGCTGCCCCTCGGGATCCCCGTACACGCGCACGTGCAGTTCGGCACCGTCGTCGGTGACGACCGGTACCAGGCGGGCGTCGTGCGTGGGCGCAGACAGCAGAGCGTTGCGCGGGGCCTCGGTGGTCTTGGTGAAGGACCGCTGCTGCCGGCGGCGGAGCATGAACGCCCCGACTCCCGCCGTGGCTGCCAGCCCTCCGATTCCGAGAAGTGCTCCCCGTGCTGCTCTCCGTGTGACCACGTATATCTCTCCTTGGTTGGGTCGGTTTACCAGCGTGGGCCGCGTTGAATCGCGTCGACCTTAGGTCGTACGTCGACCAGGTAGACACATACCGCGACGACGCCGATGACCCACAGGAAGATGATTCCTGGTCCGACGATCATGAGTAGTGTGGCCACGCCCAGGATTCCCAGCCAGGCCGGCTTGGTGAGTTTGCCGACTGCGGGAAACGCGTCGGAACGCTGACGCACAGCGTGGAACAACGCTATGACAGCGCCGACAAGCGAGATGAGCTGCAGTATCCAGAAAGCCATGGCCTGCGCGCTGTAGACGGTTTGCACGACCCCATACTACGCAAAACGGCCCCCGCACTGTGAGGTGCAGGGGCCGTGAAGCTCACGTTCAGCGAGTGGTCTTCTTCGCCGGTGCTTTCTTGGCCGGAGCGGCGGTCTTCTTCGCAGCCGGTGCCGGTGTGGCCTTCTTGGCCGGTGCGGCCTTCTTGATGGGCGAACTGTCGGTGCCGCGGGTCTTGGACTCGACCTTGCCCGCCTGGCCGCTGACCTTGTCCGAGGCCGAGGTGGCTGCTTCCTTGGCGTCCTCGCCGGCCTCGTCGATCTCGTCGGCGAGCTCTTCAGCGGACTCGCGAACCTTGTCCGACGCCACGCCTGCAAGTGCTGCGGCGCGCTCGCCGACTGCGCGGGTCTGCGACGCCACGGTGCCCAGTGCCTGCTCGGTCAGATCGACGACGTCGTTTGCTGCCGCGTTGGCGCGCTCGAGGCCTTCTTCGATGGCAGGTGTACGCCGGATGCGCTCGACTGTTTCTTCACCGCGCTCTGCGAGCGAGGTGTACAGGTCCGATGCGACCTTCAGGTATGCCTCGGCAACCTTGCGCAGTTCCTCGGGGGTGAAACGCTCACGGAGGTCGGCGATCTCGTCGGGCAGCTCGGCGGGCAGAGCGGTCAACCGCTCGCGAAGGGATTCGACACCCTCGGTGACGTCCTCGGACAGGTCGGCGATGCGAGCGCGAGCGGTATCGACACGCTCGGTCACCTCACCGCCGCGGGTCTCGGCGCGCGAACGCACCTGCGCGACGACGTCGGCCACTGCCTGCACGACCGCGTCACCGGCGCCGACGGCTGCGTAGATGGGTGTCCGGACGTTGTCGAAGTTCTTGGGGTCAGTCATGGAAAAACTCCTGATGAGTGATTGGCGGTTCGCTGCTGACATCTTGCGGTGCCGACACCGGCGGTGTGGTCTCGGCCGTGTTCTGCGTCTGCTCGTTTTCACGACGGAACGAGTCGTAGATCTCCATCAGCACGTGCTTCTGTCGTTCGGTGATCTCTGTGTCGCCGAGCAAGGCATCTCGAACTGGACCGTGCGGACGTTCTTCCAAGAACCCGGCCCGTACGTACAACGCTTCCGAGGACATTCGCAGACCCTTGGCGATCTGCGTGAGCACCTCTGCGGATGGCTTCCGCAACCCGCGCTCTATCTGGCTCAAATACGGGTTGCTCACCCCCGCCCTCGTCGCGAGTTGCCGCATCGAAACCTGGGCAGCCTCGCGTTGGCTGCGGATGTAACTGCCGATATCCGACGCCGCAGTGGTCACGACACTCGCGACGAGATCACTCGCCTCGGCTACGACCTCCGTTGCCTCGGACACTTTGGCGACTATCCCCTGACTGTCGATCTGATCATCGTCTTTTGGGGTCATGCTCACCACTCGATCCGTATCTCGAAACTTGTGGTTCCGGCGTACGGGCAAGACGATACCGAAGGGTGCTAGCTATAGCAAGCACTCTGCTAGCGCTGGTCTCGGCTACCCGAAGATCAGATCGGACACCGTGTAGATCGTCAGACCCGCCAGGGCGCCGACGACCGTGCCGTTGATACGGATGAACTGCAGATCCCGACCCACCTGCAGCTCGATCTTGCTGCTCGCTTCCTCGGCGTCCCAGCGGGCGACCGTGTCGGTGATGATCGTGGTGATCTCGTCGGCGTAGTTCGCCGCCACGTACCGAGCGCCGCCGAGCAGCCAACCGTCGACCTTGTCGCGCAGTACGTCATCGTCACGGATACGCGCGCCCCAGCTCTCGACGTTCTCCTTGATCTTCACCCGCAAGGTGCTCGACGGGTCGTCCACCGATTCGGTGATGAGTCGCTTGGCTACCTTCCACGTCGCAGCGGCGAGGCTGGTGATCTCCTCGCGGCCCATGATCTGCGACTTGAGCGATTCGGCCTTCTCGATGGTTACCGGATCGTGCTGCAGATCGTGGGCATAGTCGACGAGGAACTTGTTGGCGGCCAATCTCAGTTCGTGCTGCGGGTTCGAGCGGACCTTCCACGTGAATTCGACGATCTCCTTGTAGATCTTCTCGCCGAGGAGTGTGTCGACGAACTTCGGCGACCACGTCGGCGAGTCACGGGAGATGACCCGGTCGATGGTGTCCTGACTGCTCAGCGCCCACTGGTGTGCGCGTTCGGCGAGCATGTCGATCAGCGGGAGCTGCCGGTTCTCCTTGATCAACTCGTCGAGCACCCGTCCGATGGGCGGCCCCCACTGCGGATCGGCGAGCCTGCGGACGATGGTGTTGTCGATCACCTGCGTGATGTCCTCGTCGTTGAGCACGCCGACAACTCCGTGCAACAGCGTCGACGATTCGGCGGCGACGCGTTCGGCATTGCGAGGTTCGGCCAGCCACGTGCCCAATCGCAGCGGAATCTGCGCCGACTGCACCTTCTCCGACACCACGTCGGGCGCGAGGAAGTTGTCGCCCACGAACGATCCGAGGCTCGTCCCGAGCTGATCCTTCTTCTTTCTGATGATCGCGGTGTGCGGAATCGGAATGCCCAAGGGGTGCTTGAACAGAGCTGTCACCGCGAACCAGTCCGCGAGTCCACCGATCATCCCGGCCTCCGCGGACGCGCGCACGTAACTGACCCACTCGCCTGCGCCCTGCGACTCCTGCCAACGGCAGAAGAAATAGACAGCCGTTGCGAATGCGAGGAACCCTGTCGCGACGAGTTTCATCTTGCGGAGATCGCGCCGCTTGGTGGCGTCGTCGAAATTCATCAGTTGCACACCGCCATTGTGCCTGCGCCCGCGAGCCCCTCCACCGCCCGACGCGCTGCGCGCGAGCGAGGCTGCGGACGCCTAAGCTGATCCACGGAGCAGTCGACGATGGGATACGGCGGGCACACGTGGCAAGTAATGCGACATCAGAGGGCACGAGCGACACGAAGTCGGGGGCCAAGACGGAGAAGCCGGACGGACGGAAACGGCGCTGGCGCGAGCACAAGATCGCGCGTCGCGAGGAACTCGTCGACGGCACCCTCGCAGCAATCCGGCTGCGCGGCCGAGACATCGGGATGGACGAGATCGCGTCGGAGATCGGTATTTCCAAGACGGTTCTCTACCGCTACTTCACCGACAAGAGCGATCTGACGACCGCAACGATGAGCCGGTATGTCGAGACGACCCTGGCGCCGCGGATCTACCTCGCCATCTCGGAGCAGCTCGACGAGTACAGCCTCACCCGAGCGGTCATCACCGCATACGTCGAGACGGTCGCCACCGACCCCGAGGTCTACCTCTACGTGATGTCGAACAACGCCAACAGCAACCGGGACGTCGTCGCCGAATCCGAACGCATGATCGCGGAACTGCTCGCCACCGTGCTCGGTGAGCGCCTGCGCGCCCGTCAGATGGATTCAGGTGGTTCGGTGCCGTGGGCGTTTGCGATCGTCGGCGCCGTCCAGCTGGCAACGCACTGGTGGATATCGAACAAGTCGATGTCGGCCGAGGACCTCATCGACTACCTCAGCATGATGACCTGGGGCGGAATCCACGGCGTGGCGATGGCAAACGGCTCACCCGCGAAGTTCAACTCTCAGCCCCACCCGCTCGTCGACGAACAGGCGCGCGAGGAACGGGCAAGCCAAGAGCCTGGGACGGCAGACTAGCGCTCGTCCTCGGGGTCGATGGGGACCTCGATGTGCTGTTCGACGACGTCGGCGGGATCAGCTTCCGTGGGAATCGACAGCGGTTCGTCGGACTCCTCGCGGGTGGCCTCGAGCCGATCCTCGATCGATGTTTCCGGGCTGGGTTCTGTGTAGTCGGCTGCCATGCATCCGAGCCTACTCACGAGAACCCGCTCTGCAGGCAGCGCACAGGTTCCCTAAAACCGCCGACATAGGTTAGCTTTACCTATGCGCAAATCCCGTCTCTCGATTCTCGTCCCAGGTCTGGCCCTCGTCGCCGCACTGACCGTGTCCGCGTGCACCAGCTCGGACTCGGCTTCCGATACCGACTCCGCATCGCCCGAGGGTGCCACCGTCAGCACGATCTTCGGCGAGGTGACCGTGCCCGAGGACCCGCAGCGAGTCGTCGCACTCGGTTGGTCCGACGCCGAAACCGCGCTCGCGCTCGGCGTGCAGCCGGTCGGCGCGAGCGACTGGCTCGGTGTCGGCGGCGACGGCCTCGGCCCGTGGGTCGAGGATTCCTACGACACACCCCCGACGATCATCGGCACCAACGAGATCTCGATGGAATCGGTGGCGGCGCTCGCGCCCGACCTCATCCTGTGGACCCGCAGTAGCAACGAGCAGGACATCTACGACGAGCTCTCCGAGATCGCTCCCACCGTCGCCGCCCCCGAGGGCACCGACATTGCCTACGGCACCAGCTGGGACGGCCAGACCGAGCTCGTTGCCCAAGCACTGGGCAAGGTGGACGAGGGCCGCCGGCTCATCGACGAGACCGACGCGGCCTTCGATGCAGCGGTGCAGGCCAACCCACAATTCGCCGACAAGACCGTCGCCGTCGGCACCGTGTACAGCGGCCAGCTGGGCGCTTACGTCGACGGAGACGTACGGGTCGATTTCATGAAGCGACTCGGATTCGTCAACGACGCCGAGATCCAGGAACTCGCGCAGGAAGGCCGATTCTCGGTGAATCTGTCGGCGGAGAATGCGTCCGTGCTCGACGCCGACCTGACTGTCATGTTCCCGATCGGCGACACCGCCGAGGTCATCGAAGACGATCCCTCCATCCAGAATCTCCCCAGCGCGCTCGATGGCCGACTGGTGGTCCTCGACGATCAGGTTCTCAGCAACGCGTTCTCCAGTGCCTCGGTTCCGGGGACCCTGTACGCGATCGAGAACGCTGTTCCACTGTTCGCAACGCCGCTGCAGTAGCCAGCGGTCGCGCTTGGCCCGAGGTGTTTTGATTCTCGACGTGCTTTGATTCTCGACGTGCAAGCCCTTACGCGTGGACGGTCCCGAGGAACTACGACGGCTGTTGCGAGCGCATCGGTCGTCATCTGCGCCGCGCTCGGTGCCTGCGCCACCGACACGGCAGCACCCGCCTACTCGACGTCACCACCCACGGCCACCGACGAGGCCGTCGCGGCGCGCGGATCGATAGTGTCGACCTCGACCGACACCGAGTTCGATCCGAACGACTTCCCCGACGGCACCGTCGCCGCCACTTTCGTCTACAACTCGATATCCGGCGTCACCGGTGAATCCACGAAGGTCACCGGCGCCCTGTTCGTGCCCGGTGACCCCGCGCCCGCAGAGGGTCACCACGTCGTCGCCTACGCGCACGGCACCGTCGGCATCACCCCCGGCTGCGCACCGACGGAGGCGAGCGAGCTGGCCGGTGACGCCGGTGCGGTCTCGTTCCTGCTGCAGCAGGGATATGCCGTGGTCTACACCGACTATCAGGGATTGAGCAGCAGCGTCGACTCCCCACCGCATCCCTACCTGGAGCCGCGGACCGCTGGATTCAACGTCATCGATTCCGTACGCGGCGCCCGCAACCTGGACCCGAGTCTGTCCACACGATGGGTTGCTGCCGGAACGTCTCAGGGCGGACATGCCGCGTGGGCCGCGAACGAATACAACGACCTCTACGGCGATGGCCTCGAACTTCTGGGAACGGCAGTTCTCGCGCCCGCGCTGGACGTCTCGCCCGTCGTCGCGCTGGCCCAGACCTCGACGCTTTCCGGTGGGCAGCAGGCGCTGTATCCGGTCATCGTCGAGGGTGCGGCCGCCGTCGATCCGTCGATCGAACCATCCGAACATTTGCACGGATTGCTCGGCGAGCGCTCCGCGGAACTCGGCTCCTGCGGCCCCGAAGGGATTGCGGCTCGCTCAGCGGTGGCCGGGCGAATCGACGCCGGCGACACCACTGCAACGGACACCGAAGCAGCCGGCCAACTCACCATGCGGTTGCAGGACTACGCACTGCCCAAAGCCCCTTCGTCGGCACCGATCCTTGCCGTCTACGGAGACGCTGACGACATCGTGCGACCGGCATGGACCGAGGACGCACTCGGACGCGCATGCGAACTCGGCGACACCGTCCTCCGAGTCGAACTCGAAGGTCAAGGACACTCGGTCGATCCCGGCCCCCTACTCGAGAACTGGATCGCCGACCGATTCGCGGGTGCGCCTTCACCGAACAACTGCTGAGCGGCGGTTATGGTCTGAAGTCATGGCCGACACATCGAAAAAGAGCGAGAAGCTGTGGTCCTCACCTGCGGTGGAGGTACTGAGGGCAACCGCCGACACCCGCGTCACCGATATCGACTACGCCGCCACCCCCGGGTTCGAAGGCGACAAGACCGACGGTGAGGAACTGCTCGCCGAACGCGGCGCCAGATTGTCCGACCTCCAGGAGATGCTCTACGCGCACGGGCGTTCCGGGGACCTTCGGTCGATCCTGCTCGTGCTGCAGGGAATGGACACCGCCGGCAAAGGCGGCATCGTTCGCCACGTGATCGGCATGGTCGATCCACAGGGCGTCGATCTCGCATCCTTCGGTGTGCCTTCGAAGGAAGAAAAGCAGCACCACTTTCTGTGGCGGATCCGCAAAGCACTCCCTCGCGGTGGTCGAATCGGTGTTTTCGATCGCTCGCACTACGAGGACGTGCTGGTCGTTGCCGTGCACGACCTGGTCCCCCGCGCGGTGTGGGAGGAGCGTTTCGACGAGATCAACGCCTTCGAGAAGGAACTTGTCGACGAGGGCACCCTCATCATCAAAGTTGCCCTGTTCGTGTCCGCCGAGGAGCAGCGGTCGCGGCTACAGGATCGCCTGAACCGCCCGGAGAAGCACTGGAAGTACGATCCCAGCGATGTCTCCGAGCGAGCGTTCCTCGCCGAGTACAAGGCTGCTTATCAGCGTGTCATCGACCGCACCAGCACCGACTACGCGCCCTGGCACATCATCCCGGCCAACAACAAGTGGTACAGCAGGCTCGCCGTCGCGGAGCTGCTGATCGAGGCTCTCGAACGGTTGGCTCTGGATTGGCCGACTGCGAGTTTCGACGTCGAACGGGAGAAGCAGCGACTCGCCGAGAGTTAGACACTCGGGGCGGCGCTGCCACTGGCGTGCGGGTCTAGAAGGTCTGCGCGTCGATCACGAACCGGTAGCGCACATCGCTTTTCAGCACACGCTCGTAGGCTTCGTTGATCTGGTCCGCCGCAATGGTCTCGATCTCGGCGCCGATCTTGTGCTCGGCGCAGAAGTCGAGCATCTCCTGCGTCTGCGCGATGCCGCCGACCATGGAACCGGCGAGACTGCGGCGATTCGCCGCCAGGCTGAAGCCGCGCACCTTGATGGGTTCGGACGGCAGTCCGAGGATGACGAGCGAGCCGTTGATCGCGAGCAGTGACATGTGCTTGTCCATGTCGATCTCGGCCGAGACGGTGTTGATGATGAGGTCGAACCGGCCGCGGAGCTTCCTGAACGTCTCCCGATCGGAGGTGGCGTAGTAGTGATCCGCGCCGAGCCGCTTGCCGTCCGCTTCCTTGCTGAGGCTCTGGCTGAGGACGGTCACCTCGGCGCCGAGTGCATGTGCAATCCTGACGCCGACGTGGCCGAGTCCACCCATGCCGATGATGGCGACCTTCTTGCCGGGTCCGGCGCCCCAGTGCTTGAGCGGCGAGTACAGCGTGATGCCAGCGCACAGCAGTGGAGCAGCTACGTCGAGCTCGATGCCCTCGGGAATCGAGAGTACGAAGCCCTCCGTGACGACGATGTGAGTGGAATACCCACCCTGGGTGGTGGTGCCGTCCGCCAGCCTGGAGTTGTACGTCTGCGTCACACCTTTGAAGCAGTACTGCTCCTCACCGGCGAGGCAGGCTTCGCATTCACCGCAGGAGTCGACGAAGCAGCCGACACCGACGCGGTCGCCGACCTTGTGCTTGGTGACCTCGGAGCCGACCTCGGCGACGATTCCGGCGATCTCGTGGCCGGGAACGACGGGGTAGGTCGTGCCGCCCCACTCGTTGCGTGCGGTGTGGATGTCGGAGTGGCAGATGCCCGCGAACTTGACCTCGATGAGGACGTCCTTCGCACCGAGCTCGCGCCGCTCGATGGTGACCTTCTCGAGCGGCGCGTCCGGTGCGGTCGCTGTGTATGCGGTAGCTGAAGTCATGCCTACATTGCTACCCACGCATTGTTCGCCTGGCAAGCTCCGGATCCTCGTGAGCTGCCTATTCCCATCTCAGAGGAGTTTCATTCAACAGTTCAACTGTTGCGGGCGACGTTGAATCCCAACCATCCGAGGTAGGCACCGAGCCCGAGGAGACCGATCTTGCGAGTCTTCGGGTAGGCGATGGCCGCGCCCACGGCGATCTCTGTCGCGCCGTTACGGCTGATCCAGTCCTTGGTGTCCTCGGGGAACGGGAGCTTGGTGATGCCCTCGAACGCTTCCGGAACGACGAAGTGCGCCGCGCCCGTTACTCCCAAACCGATTCCAAAGGCCTTCGGGAGGAATCCACCCGACTTCTTCGACGTACTCACCGATGAGTCCCCTGTTCCGCTCGTCGGCGCACCGTCGCGCCGCTGAACCCAAGCTACGCAGTAACGGTTCGAGTTGCCAGTACCGACGCGCGCCACATGCACGCATTGTCTTGTCTTGCGCCCTATCTCGCGATGCGACCGTTCTCGTACTGGTAGAAGCCCGCCCCGGACTTCTTTCCGACCAGATTGGCCTCGACCATCCGCAGCAGCAGTGGCGGCGCCGAGAACAGCGGTTCCTTGAATTCGGCGTACATCGAGTCCGCAATGGATTTGACCGTGTCGAGTCCGACGAGGTCTGCCAGCGCCAACGGACCCATGGGGTGCGCAAGCCCGAGCACCGTTGCCTTGTCGACGTCTTCCTTCGTGGCGAAACCGGACTCGACCATGCGTATGGCGGAGAGTAGATACGGCACGAGCAGTGCATTGACCACGAAACCCGAACGGTCCGCAGATCGAACTACCTGCTTTCCGAGCACGTCGCCGGCGAACGTCTCGGCGCGCGCGGATACCGCGTCACTGGTCTTGAGTGTGGTGACGAGCTCGACGAGTGGGAGCACCGGCACCGGATTGAAGAAATGCAGTCCGACGACGCGCTCCGGCGCCGTCGTCGCGATTCCCAATTTCATGATCGGAATGGAGGAGGTGTTCGAGGCGAGCACCGCGTTCGGATCCGTGACCACCGTGTCGAGCTCTGCGAAGATCTCGGCCTTGATCTTCTCGTCCTCCGACACTGCCTCGACCACGAGTTGACGGTCGGCGAAGTCGCCGAGATCGCAGGTGAAGCGCAACCGCCAGGCGGCTTGCTCACGTTCGCGCTCGGTGATCTTGCCGCTGCTCACGCCGCGGTCCAGCGACCGAAGGACGCGTGCGCGTCCTGCGGTCGTCAGCTCACGTGTTTGCTCGTAGACCAGCACGTCGACATGCGCGCGGGCGCAGACCTCGGCTATGCCGGCGCCCATCTGCCCGGCGCCGACGACGCCTACTCGCTCAACCGTCACGGCACACTCCTTTTCAGTCATGTTGCTGGGCAACAGCTTCAGGTGAGATGGGGGGACTCTGCCGGGGAACGCCCAGAGCCGGCGTCATACGAGTCAGGCGGCCCGCAGCGAAACGCTGGGGCCGCCTGACTAGTGCGCTGATAGATCCGAAGGAGGCGGAACAGCTTAGTGGAACTGACCCTCTTCGGTGGAGCCCTTCAGAGCAGCCGTCGACGTGTTCGGGTCGACCGTGGTGGCGATGCGGTCGAAGTAGCCTGCACCGACCTCACGCTGGTGCTTGATGGCGGTGAAGCCGCGCTCTTCGGCTGCCTTGAACTCGCGCTCCTGCAGGTCGACGAAGGCGGTCATGCCCTCGCGGGCGTAGCCGTGTGCCAGGTCGAACATGCCGTAGTTGAGCGAGTGGAAGCCGGCAAGGGTGATGAACTGGAACTTGAAGCCCATGGCGCCGAGCTCCTTCTGGAACTTCGCGATGGTCGCGTCGTCCAGGTGCGCCTTCCAGTTGAACGAAGGCGAGCAGTTGTAGGCGAGCAGCTGGTCGGGGAACTCGCTGCGAACCGACTCGGCGAACCGCTTGGCGACCTCGAGATCGGGAACACCGGTCTCCATCCAGATGAGGTCGGCGTACGGCGCGTATGCCTTGGCGCGGGCGATGCAGGGCTCGATGCCGTTCTTGACGCCGAAGAAGCCCTCGGCCGTGCGGGTGCCGTCGAGGAATTCCTTGTCACGGTCGTCGACATCGGAGGTGATGAGGGTTGCGGCCTCGGCGTCCGTGCGGGCGATGATGACCGACGGAACGTCGGCGACGTCGGACGCCAGGCGAGCCGAGGTCAGGGTACGGATGTGCTGCTGGGTCGGGATGAGGACCTTGCCGCCGAGGTGGCCGCACTTCTTCTCCGACGCGAGCTGGTCTTCCCAGTGCACGCCGGCAGCGCCGGCAGCGATCATGGCCTTCTGCAGCTCGTATGCGTTGAGAGCGCCACCGAAGCCGGCCTCGGCGTCGGCGACGACGGGAGCGAGCCAGTTCTGCACGGACGTGTCGCCCTCGACCTTGGCGATCTCGTCGGCGCGCAGCAGCGCGTTGTTGATGCGGCGCACGACGGACGGCACCGAGTTGGCCGGGTAGAGGCTCTGGTCCGGGTACGTGTGGCCCGAGAGGTTGGCATCGCCGGCGACCTGCCAGCCGGAGAGGTAGATGGCGCGCAGACCGGCGCGGACCTGCTGAACTGCCTGGTTACCGGTGAGGGCTCCGAGCGAGTTGATGTAGTCCTCGTTGTTGACGAGATCCCACAGGATCTCCGAGCCGCGACGAGCAAGTGTTGCCTCTTCGACGACAGTGCCCTGCAGCTTCGAAACCTGCTCGGCGGTGTAGTTGCGTGTCACGCCGTTCCAGCGGGGATTGGTGTCCCAATCCTTCTGGATCTCTTCGGTGGTCTTCGGTGTGCCGGTGGTCGACATCGTCAGCTCCGTATCTTTTTCTGATCTGATCGGCCGGCTCGCTGCGGAAATTCTTCACACCGTTGCCAGGCCCTGCGGGTGTTCTTCAAAACAATGACACAACGAAAAAGGCCCGTCTACCTGTTGCTAGTGCCAATCTCGGCTAGGTTTTCACCGCACCTTGCTAACGTTGCTAATTTTTGTGAGGCCGCAACCTCTCGGATCGGACAGCATCACTACTCGCCAGTAGGGTGAATCCGCAGTTCGTGACGGGGATTTCGTAAACGGGTCATACGGTCTTTTTGACCCTCTCGAGTTTCCTGTAAAAACGTCTGAATCGAGCAAGATAGCCAAGCCGCTGTGACAGCAATCACTTTGGTTCGCGCCCCGGGTCACACCTGATTCGCCGACGCTCGACTGCGAGCGGGAGAGTCGCCGCGGTGCCCGACGCGAATGCTGTTAAGCCCCTTCTTCGCAGGCGTAACCTGTGCGCATGTCGAAGACCTTCGTCGGTGCGCGGTTGCGGCAGCTACGCACCGAACGCAAGATGAGCCAGGTTGCGCTCGCTGGACGGCTCGAGATTTCGGCCAGCTATCTCAATCAGATCGAGCACGACGTGCGCCCGCTGACGGTCCCTGTGCTTCTGCGCATCTCCGAGGTGTTCGGCGTCGACACCTCCTTCTTTTCCTCCGAGGACGACACGCGCCTGGTCGCCGAACTCCGCGAGGTCGCGCTCGACCAGGACATGGGCATCGCCGCCGATGCACACGAGATCGCACAGATGGTCTCGTCCCATCCGCAGTTGGCGCGAGCGATGGTCAACATGCATCGCCGCTACCGAAACACCACCGCTCAGCTGGCCGCCGCAACGGAGGAACGCTTCAGCGACGGCAGCGGAAGTGGCTCGATTTCCAAGCCGCACGAGGAAGTCCGCGACTACTTCTACCAGCGCCAGAACTACCTGCACGAGTTGGATACAGCGGCGGAGGAGCTCACCTCTCGCATCCGGTTTCATCGCGCCGATGTGGCCGGCGAGATCGCCAAGCGATTGCAGACGGTGCATGAGGTGCAGATCGTGCACCGGATCGATCTCGGTGAGAACGTGCTGCATCGCTTCGATCCCGAGACGCGCCTGTTGGAGATCTCGCCGCATCTCTCGGGTGGACAACGGGTGTTCAGGTTCGCAGCCGAACTCGCCTACCTGGAGTGCGCAGACCTCCTGGACACGATGGTCGCGGAGGGCGCATTCACGAGCGAAGCATCCAGAAAGCTCGCCGTTCTCGGCTTCGCCAACTACTTCGCCGCTGCCACGGTGCTGCCATATCACCAGTTCCACGATGTGGCCGAGGAGTACCGCTACGACATCGAACGTCTATCCGCGTTCTTCTCCGTCAGCTACGAAACCATCTGTCATCGACTCTCGACCCTCCAGCGCCCCGCACTGCGAGGCGTCCCGTTCTCTTTCGTCCGTGTCGATCGGGCCGGCAACATGTCGAAGCGGCAATCGGCGACGGGGTTCCACTTCTCGTCGAGTGGCGGCACCTGTCCGCTGTGGAACGTCTACGAGACCTTCGCCTATCCCGGCAAGATCATGACCCAGATCGCCGAGATGCCCGACGGACGCAGCTACCTCTGGATCGCCCGAACCGTCGAGCGTCGCGCGGCGCGCTACGGCCAGCCGGGCAAGACGTTCGCGATCGGTCTGGGCTGCGAGATCCGGCATGCCGGCCGGCTCGTCTATGCCGACGGCTTGGACGTGCACGGCGCCGCGGTGGCCACCCCCATCGGCGCGGGCTGTCGCGTCTGCGAGCGTTCGAACTGTCCGCAGCGCGCCTTCCCGCCCCTCGGCAAGGATCTGGACATCGACGAGCACCGCAGTTCGGTGTCTCCGTATCTGGTCCGCTGACCCCCGCACCCGCAGATCTCACCCTGTCGGATTTCACCCTGTCGGGTTGTTTACTCGGACGCCTCCGTGGATGCAGGATCGATTGCATGGCCGACGAGAGTGCCACCCCCAGGCGCAGCCTGATCGATGCGTTTGTCGAATCTCCGCTCTCGGGGCTTGCGCCGTGGATAGCGATGTCGCTGATCGTCGGCCCGGGTCGCTTCGAAGAGGCGGCGAGCATCTCGCTGGGCATGGCGCTGCTGTTCCTCGTGCTCGGGCACCAGCGGCGGGCGAAGCGAAGCAAGCCGACCGATCGAACCGGGCGCCCCAGGATCAAGGCGATGGAACTGTTCGACGTGGCCTACTTCGCCATCATCGCCGCCATCGGCCTGTTCGCATCTGCCGAGGTCATCTCGTGGATGGAGTTGTGGTCCGGCGAGATGACCAACTTCGCACTGGTGGTCTTCGCGTTCGGCTCGATACTGCTACGCAATCCGTTCACCCTGGAGTATGCGAAGGAACAGGTCGACCCGGAGATGTGGGACAACCCGCTCTTCTTGACAGTCAACTACCGGATCACGCTCGCGTGGGCGTTGGCTTTCTCGTTCTCGGCGACCGTGGGCCTGTTCGGCATCATCGTCCTGCACTCCTCGGACAACTTCTGGACCGGTTGGATTCTGCAGATCGGCGCGATGCTGTTCGCCGTCGCGTTCACCGAGTGGTACCCCGATGTGGCGCCGAACAAGGCCGAGATGGCGGCGGGGATACCGACGGACCCGCCGCTACCGCTCATCGATCTCTTCGCCTGGTTCCCCACGTTCGTCGGAATCGTCGGCGCGGCCCTACTGATCACCGATTCCGGTCCGGTGTGGCTCGGCATCGCACTTGTGGTGGCCGGTCTGATCGCCTTCGCCGTGGTCCGACGCGTCAGCGCCCGTAGCCACGCCGCAACCTGACGCCTGTCGGTCCGCCCGCCCGCAGCAGTGAACCGGCGTCGGCGAACGCTTTTGCTCTTCGAGCGAGTGTGGGTGGTGCGGCCGGTTCACCGTGCCACAGGCGGTACAACGTGGACATGCTCAGTACCAGCCGTTCCGGCGAATCCCAGTGCGCAAAGCGTCGAAACTCGGGCGAGGACAGCATGTTCCGTGCCGCGGTCGCCGACCCGACACCAGCCTTGTACTGTTCCCTGCCGGCGGCATCGACCCACAGCCAGTACTCGCGGAGTTCCCGAATCTCGGCAACCCCGCACTGCGGACCATGACCGGGCAGATACACGGCCGCGTCGAGCGATATCAGGTGGTTCAGGGCATCGATCCAGTTGCCGAGCGGGCCGAACCACAAGACCGGCGTCGACTCGATGAACAGCAGGTCGCCGGTGAATACCACGCCGCAATCGGGCACGTGGGCGATCAGATCACCCTCGGTGTGGGCCGGGCCGAGGAATCGAAGCTGCACGTCCCGGTGCCCGACGGTGATCGTCTCGGTCGACTCGAAGGTGTGATCGGGCAGTCGCGGACGCGTGCGCGGAAATGCGGCCCCACCGCGAATCCTGTTCATGTAGCCACCCATCGCACCGACCGGACCCGGTACTCGCCTGACCAACGAACCGAGCGTGGCGAACGCGTCGACACCCGCGGGCGGCGTCTCCTCCTTCATCGCATGCAGAGATGCAGCGCTCGTCGTGATTCGGGCGTCGGCGGGAACGGTGTCGTTGCCCCACCAGTGATCTCCGTCGGAGTGAGTGTTGATCACCTCGGTGATCGGTGCGTCACCCACCAGCTCGGCGGTCTCAGCGGCGATCTGCTCGGCCCGGACCGTATCCCACACGGTGTCGAGCACCATCGTGGCCGCGCCGGGGTCCACGAGCACCCCGGTGTTGGTCTCCCCCCAGCTTCCGGGCTCCCACATGAACGCCCAAACGTTGTCACCGATCTGCGTCGGTCCGGTCTCTGTGTACTTTGCGCCTCTCCCCATGAGAGGCGACCGTACTGGACTGGGCTGTCAGATTTCCTCGTTCTCGAGCGGAATAGTGACATCCACCAGCGCGGGCATTCGTGCCGCTCACTCCCCGTTGCGTTCGAGCAGTTCGCTCCGTTCGAGGTTCTCGGCCTCGATCTCGTCCTCGCGCGCGAGGCGTTTGCTGCGGGCGATACCGTATGCGGCGCACACCAGCCCGAGAATTGCACCGAAAACCATGCCGACGATCGTCGGCGACCGGACGCTTCCGTCTGCATCGGAGAAGACCAGCGTCACCACTATGCCGATAGCTGCGGTGAAGTAGAGCCCCAGGTACAGGAACAGTCTCGGCCGTATCAGTTTCTGCGAGGTCTGCATGTCCACGCCGCGACTCTTGGTGTACGCCGTGACGATCCAGCTGATCGTCAGTAGGACCAGGAGTATTCCGAGGGCCGTGTAACTTCCGGGGACCCCGGCGACCCACGGAAGAACCGCCCCGGCAATCAGAGAGCACCAGAGGAACAGCTGAAACCCTATGGCCGAGGCCTCGTTCCAGACGTCTCGCTGACGCTCGTCGTGGTAGAACTCGTCGTCCAGATCTCCGACGAAGCGCATTGCTTTGGTGAAGGTACTCATGCTCGTCACTCCTCGCCTGCGAACAGTATTTCGACAGTGGTGCCCAGAGCTTTCGCAAGTTTCAGGCCGAGGTAGACGCTCGGCGCATAGTCGCCACCCTCCACCGAAACGATGCTCTGCCTGCTGACTCCGCACGCCTTGCCCAGTTCCGCCTGTGTGAGCCGCGCGGCTTTGCGGTAGTCGCGCACCTTGTTGGTCCTCGGTGCGTCGCGCATGGGAAAAGTCAAGCCGACTTGTCACCAAAAGTCAAGCAGGATTGTCATTCTTTCAGCACCGTTCCAGCACGAACCCGACAAACCGGGCCGACCTGGGGTGTTTACACACTGGTAATCCTCGAAACGAACTTGTCACCGCACAACACATTTACGCAATAACCGGCCCTTAATGTCTGCAATCGCGAATACAGGTCCGTATACAAGCGAAAGGGCGTCAAAGATGCCTGCTTTTCCCTCCAACAAGTTTGCTACTCGTGCGCTGGTTGCCCCAGCTGCACTGGCAATGGTCGGTTTGGCACTCACCGCGTGCGGTAGCCGTGCCGGTGACACCGACACCGGTGACGGCGCAAGTGCCGTCGAGTCCTGCGTAGACACCTCCGGTGACACCATCAAGGTCGGATCGCTCAACTCCCTCTCCGGCACGATGGCCATCAGCGAAGTGACAGTGCGTGATTCGATCGCACTGGCCGTCGAGGAGATCAACGCCTCCGGCGGAGTCAACGGCAAGCAGATCGAGGTCGTCGCCGAGGACGGCGCGTCGGAGCCCACCGTATTCGCCGAGAAGGCGGAGAAGCTGATCAGCAGCGACTGTGTCGCAGCAGTGTTCGGCGGCTGGACTTCCTCCTCGCGCAAGGCGATGCTCCCGGTTTTCGAGGACAACGACGCGCTGCTGTACTACCCCGTGCAGTACGAGGGCCTCGAAGCATCGGAGAACATCTTCTACACCGGTGCGACAACCAACCAGCAGATCATTCCCGCCCTGGACTACCTCAAGGAACAGGGCGTCACCTCGCTGTATCTGGTCGGTAGCGACTACGTCTTCCCTCAGACCGCCAACCGCGAGATCAAGGCGTACGCCGAGGCCAACGGCATCGAGATCCTCGGCGAGGACTACACCCCACTCGGCTCCACCGACTTCTCCACCATCATCAACAAGGTGCGCGCAGCAGACGCCGACGCCGTGTTCAACACCCTCAACGGCGATTCCAATGTCGCGTTCTTCCGCGAGTACACCAACGCCGGCCTCAATGCTGCGGACATGCCGGTGATCTCGGTGTCGATCGCCGAGGAAGAGGTTGCAGGCATCGGTGCGGAGAACATCGCCGGCCAGCTCACCTCCTGGAACTACTACCAGACCGTCGACACTCCGGAGAACGCCGCATTCGTCGCCGCCTACAAGGCGAAGTACGGCGAGAACAAGCCCACATCGGATCCGATGGAGGCCGCGTACACCTCGGTCTACCTGTGGAAGAACACCGTAGAGAAGGCGGACTCGTTCGCAGTCAGTGACATTCAGGCAGCCGCAGACGGCGTCAGCTTCGCAGCACCGGAAGGCGAAGTGACCATCGACGGCGACAATCACCACATCACCAAGACCGCGCGTATCGGTGAGATCCGCCCCGACGGTCTGATCTACACCATCTGGGAGTCGCCGGCACCGATCGAGCCCGATCCGTTCCTCGAAACCTACGACTGGGCCGACGACCTCAACTGACCCAGGCGCTCCGCGCATGTGAGTGGAAATACATAGCCCGCTATGTATTTCCACTCACATGTGGCGCAGCCGCCTAGAAGGAGCCTCATATGGATGTCGTAGTCGGGCAGCTGTTCACCGGCCTGAGTATCGGATCGATCCTCTTGCTCGCCGCTCTGGGCCTGTCGCTGACGTTCGGTCAGATGGGCGTCATCAACATGGCCCACGGTGAGTTCATCATGGCCGGGTCGTACACCGCGTACGTCGTGCAGCAGGTTCTCTCCACCGGCGGAGCGTCACTGTTCATCTCGCTGATTGTCGGATTCCTCGTCGGCGGCGCCATGGGCGTCCTGCTCGAGGTCACCCTCATCCAGCGGATGTACCACCGACCGCTGGACACTCTGCTCGTCACGTTCGGCGTCGGACTCGTACTGCAACAGCTGGCCCGAGACATCTTCGGGGCGCCGGCGGTCAACGTCGTCTCCCCCGCTTGGTTGACGGGCGGCGTCGACATCCTCGGTGCCGTCGTCCCCAAGACCCGCATCTTCATCCTCGTACTCGCGATCATCTGCGTCATCGCACTGTCGGTCGCGCTCAAGAAGAGTCCGATGGGTCGACGCATCCGCGCTGTGGTGCAGAACCGCGATCTCGCCGAAACCTCAGGCATCTCGAGTCGCAGGACCGACATCTCGACGTTCTTCATCGGCTCCGGACTCGCCGGAGTCGCCGGAGTCGCACTGACACTCATCGGGTCGACCAGTTCCACCGTCGGCCAGAGCTACCTGATCGACGCCTTCCTCGTCGTCGTCGTCGGCGGCCTCGGACAGATCAAGGGCGCAGTCATCGCCGCGTTCGCACTCGGCATCCTGAACTCGTTCATCGAGTACAGCACGACCGCATCGATCGCGAAGGTCATCGTGTTCGTCCTCATCGTGATCTTCCTCCAAGCCCGCCCGCAAGGCCTGTTCGCGGTCAAGACAAGGAGTTTGGTATGAGTACCGTCGTCCAGAAATATGGGGCGTGGCTCGGGTTCGCGGTCGCCGCCATCCTCCTGTTCGCCGTCGCACCCGCCGTCCTCAGCGATTTCCGGTTGAGCCTGCTAGGCAAGTTCATCTGCTACGCCATCGTCGCGGTCGGCATCGGTCTGGCCTGGGGCCGAGGCGGAATGCTCACGCTCGGTCAGGGTGTCTTCTTCGGGCTAGGCGCCTACATGATGGCGATGCACCTCAAGATCGCCGACGCAGAGATAGCGGGCGACGACGTACCGGATTTCATGTCCATCGCCGGTATCCGCGAGTTGCCCTCGTACTGGGTGCCGTTCACCTCTCCGTTCGTGACCATCGTCGGAATTCTGTTCGTGCCGGGGCTCGTCGCGCTGGTGCTGGGGCTCGGGGTGTTCAAGCGACGCGTCAAGGGTGCCTACTTCGCCATCCTCAGCCAGGCACTCGCCGCTGCCTTCGCGATCCTGCTCATCGGCCAGCAGACGACCGGAGGATCCAACGGACTCAACCGGTTCCGCACCTTCTTCGGATTCAACCTCAACGACCCCGCCAACAAGCAGATGCTGTTCTTCATCGCCGCCGGTGTGCTGCTGGCCGTCGTCGCCATCACCCGCCAGCTGATGTACTCGCGCTACGGCGAACTGCTGGTGGCTGTTCGAGATCAGGAGGAGCGCGTCAGGTTCCTCGGCTACGACCCCGCCAACGTCAAGGTCGTCGCCTACGTCACCGCGGCGTTCTTCGCCGGCCTCGCCGGGGCTCTGTTCGTGCCGATCGTCGGTATCGTCTCCCCCAACGACGTCGGCATCGTCCCCTCGATCGCCTTCCTGATCGGTGTCGCCATCGGCGGGCGCACCACGCTGCTCGGCCCTGTCCTCGGCGCACTCGGTGTCGCCTGGGCGCAGACCACCTTGTCCGAGCAGTTCCCGTCCGGGTGGACATACGCGCAGGGTCTGCTGTTCATCGTCGTCGTCGGATTCTTCCCGGCGGGTGTCGCCGGTCTGTTCGCTCTGCGGCGACGCAAGAAATCGGCAGACGATGCCGGTGACGTGGTCGATGTCGACGAGAAAGAGCTGGTCAAATGATTCACACCGACAGCCACCAACCCACCTTCGGTGGAAACGCCGGAATGTCGAGTCAGTACCTCGAGGTCCGCGGGCTCACCGTCAGCTTCGATGGATTCAAAGCCAACACCGATGTGAACCTCACGCTGATGCAGGGCGACCTTCGGTTTCTCATCGGCCCCAACGGTGCCGGCAAGACGACGCTGATCGACGCCATCACCGGCCTCGTACCCGCCACCGGATCGGTCACCAAATCCGGTGTCGAGTTGCTCGGCAAGAAGGTTCACAAGATCGCTCGTCTCGGGGTGGGTCGAACCTTCCAGACCGCAAGCATTTTCGAGCAGCTCTCGGTGCTGCAGAATCTCGACATCGCCGCCGGTGCCGGTCGATCGGTGATGACGATGCTCCGCAAGAGGAAAACGGTCAGTGCCGAGATCGAGGAGGCATTGGAGACGATCGGTTTGACGGCCGAGCGCGACAAGCCTGCAGGCATCCTCGCGCACGGTCAGAAGCAGTGGCTCGAGATCGGCATGCTGCTCGTGCAGAACGCCGATGTGCTCCTGCTCGACGAGCCGGTCGCCGGGATGAGCCATGAGGAGCGCGAGGAGACGGGTGAGCTGCTGCGCCGAATCGGCGGGGAGCGAACAGTTGTGGTCGTCGAACACGACATGGATTTCATGCGGGCTTTCGCCACCTCGGTGACGGTGCTGGCCGGTGGACGCATCCTGTCGGAGGGCACCGTCGCCGAAGTGCAGGCGGATCCGAAGGTCCAGGAGGTGTACCTGGGAACTGCCGCAGCAGGAGAAGAACTCGATCAGGTCGCCGAAGCGGGAGACGCCACACCACGAGGAGAGAGCAATGCTTGAACTTGTCGACGTACGCACCGGTTACGGCCGCAGCGAAGTCATCCACGGCGCGTCACTGACCGTCCCGGCCGACGGGGTAGCCGCTGTGATGGGCCACAACGGCGCCGGCAAGACCACGTTGCTGCGGGCTGCCGTCGGACTGCTCTCCGTCACCTCCGGCAAGGTGCTCTTCGACGGTGAAGATGTCAGCTCGCTGCGACCGAGCGCCCGCGTTTCTCGGGGGCTCGCCTATGTCCCGCAGGGCCAGCAGTCCTTCGGCCAGCTCACCACCGCTGAGAACCTGCAGGTCGTCGCCGACGGCCGCAAGCGTGGAAAAGCGCTGATCGACGAGGCACTCGACCTCTTTCCTGCGTTGAAGGAACTGCTGACCCGACGCGCCGGCCTGCTCTCCGGTGGTCAGCGCCAGCAGCTCGCGATCGCGCGGGCGCTCATCACCGAACCGAGGATGCTCATTCTCGACGAGCCGACCGAGGGCATTCAGCCCTCCGTCGTTGCCGAGATCGAACGCACCATTCTCGATCTGACCCGACGCGGCGGACTCGGCGTGCTGCTGGTCGAGCAGCACATCGGGTTCGCGCTCGAATCGGCACAGAACTACTACATTCTCGAAGCCGGACGGATCACCTCCAGCGGAACCGGTGGTTCCGAATCCGAGGCCGATGTACGCGCTGCCATGGCGATCTGATAGACCGAAACCCATGGCGCGCACCGACCTTCGCGAGAAGGTCTACACATCGTTGCGCCGAGACATCATCTCCGGCGCCATCACGGCCACCGAACGCCTCGGGGAAGAGCGACTGGCCGAGCTGTACGGCGTCTCACGCACTCCGGTGCGTGAGGCGCTCGCCCGACTCGAAGCCGACGGACTCGTCGTGCGCGGCGAGGACGGTGTGCACCCGTACCGGCCACGGGTGGACGACCTGGCAGATCTGTACGAGCTGCGTCGCACTCTCGAACTACGCGGAATCGCCCGGGCCATCGAGGATTCGACGTTGCGCCACGATACCGCGTCCATCACCGTCGAACTGGAGACTTGGCGCCGGGCACGAGAGTTGCTGCCGGACGAGAGCGAGATAGTTCAGATGGACGAGCAGTTTCACACAACTCTCCTCGCAGCCTCGGGCAACACAGCGCTCTGCGACGCACTGCGAACGGTGAACGCGAAGATCCGCCCGGTGCGAGTCCTCGGCCCGACCAACGAGGAGGCCATCCGCACACTCGTCGACGAGCACATCGCGATCGGCGAGTCGCTGGTCGAGGGGAACCTGGAGCAAGCCTTGGCCGCCTTGCTCGAGCACATCGACGCCTCGCGCGATCGGGTCATTGCCCGTGCGATGCAGGCCGCCTCCATGGCCGACGCAGTGCGCGCCTAGCCCGTGCGGGCGCGGGTCAGCACGAACGGGGTGCCCGGTGCGCGGCGCAGGCCGGGGACGTCGACGAACGTCATACCGAGCAGGACCCCGTCCGGGTGCCACGGCCGGAACTCGTCGCGGACCCACCGCCATGGCCGGGGCCCGTCGGCGGGGTACGTCACCAGCAGCGCGGGTCGGCCGTCGGCGAGCGAGGATCCGATCGCCGCGCTCATCGGCAGGGTCTCGGTGAGTCCTGCTCCCCGCGTGGGCCGTAGGAGGTTCTGTCCGTCGAGCGTCCCGGGACGGTTCGGTGACGCGGCGAACCGCTTGCCATACCACCGCGGGAGCCCGACCAGCGCCAGCCCGCGCGGCGCGACGGCCCGCAGGGGCCGGCCGACGTACGAAGCCTCGAAATCGCCGACCAGGTCGGTGAGCTGTGGCGTAGCGAGCGTCCCCCAGGCCCGGCCCAGCTTGCGCAGGGTGTGGTCGTGGATCGTCATGAGGTCCTCCCGTCCGCGAGGGCATCTATCGGCTCGCGGCGCTCCGCGTCCGGCGGTGCGTCCGGAAAGCCGGCCGCGAATCGCTCGGCCATCGCGGTGATCGTCAGCGACGGGTTGACGCCGAGGTTGGCCGGGATCGTGCTGGCATCGGCAACGTAGAGGCCCGGGTGGCCGAACACCTCGTGGTGCGCGTCGACGACCCCCTCCGTCGCGTCGGAGCCCATCGCGGCGCCGCCCAGGATGTGGGCCGTCACCGACAGACCGCCGAGGGTCTCGCCGATCAGGTTGAAGGGCGTGCCGCCGGACGCCTCGGCGTACGCGCGGGTGACCTCGTTGGCAACCGGCAGGAAGCTTGGTGCTTCGTGGCCCTTGACCGAGCGGGAACGCAGCACCCGACGCCACGGCCGGAACGGGGACCGGCGGAACTCGAACGCGAGCTCGTTGTCGAGCCGCTGCATCACGGTCAGCACCGTCATCCGCTGCTCGAAGTCGCGCGCCACCATGGCTCGGAGCTGCCGGAACGGGTGCCGCAGCATCGCGCCGAGCGTCTTGCCCGCCCGCAGCAGGGGTTGGTGGCCGTCCATGATGGGGCCGATCTGCAGGCGCATGTGCCAGCCGCCGATGTAGCGGTTCTGCGTCACGTGGGTGTCGGCGTCCGGGTGGAAGTCGGTGGTGATGGTCGGGCCGTACGAGAGGTCCTGCCCGGGCGGCTGCTGGATCGCGGTCAGCGCTTCGCTGTTGGTGCGCACGTGCCGGCCCAGCTGGGTCGACACGCGGGTCAGGGTGCCGAGCTCGTCGCGGCAGCGGAACAGCAGGTCGAGCGTCCCGAGCACGCCGCCGGCCAGCACGACCCGGCGCGCGCGGACCGGCGCGCGCCGGACTCCGCGCTTCCATGGGTGCCCGACGGTGAGCTCGTAGCCGCCACCCTCGAGCGGGGTGATCGCGGTGACGTCGTGCTCGGCGCGGATCTCTGCGCCGTACCGCTCGGCCAGGTGCAGGTAGTTGCGAGTGAGCTGGTTCTTCGCGCCGTACGGGCAGCCGAGCAGGCACTCGCCGCACAACTTGCAGCCCGTACGTTCAGGTCCCTCGCCGCCGAAGAACGGGTCCGGCTCGGTGACACCCGGCGCACCGAAGTGGATCGCGACGGGGACGGGTCCGAAGGTGTGCTCGGCGCCGACCGCGCGGGCCGCTTGGTGAAGGTAGTCGTCCATCGGGCCGGTGTGGCTGTTGGTTACCCGGCCGAGCATGCGGGCCGCCCGCTGAAAGTGCGGGGCGAGCTCGGCCTTCCAGTCGTCGGCGAGGTGCGCCCACGCCGCGTCGCGGTAGAACGTCTCGCCGGGCTCGAGTAGCACGCCGGCCCAGACGATCGAGCCGCCGCCGACGCCGTTGGCACCGATGAGGCCGACGTCCTTGAAGATGCGCTGCCAGAAGAAGCCACGCATGCCGGCTGCGGGTTGCCAAAGGTACGCCCGAGGGTCCTTGCGGGCGCGCAGCAGGTCGTCGTCGCTCAGCCGTCGGCCCCGCTCCAGGACGATCACCCGGTGGCCCGCCTCGGTGAGCCGCAGCGCGGTCGCGGAGCCGCCGAATCCACTGCCGACCACGACCACGTCGGCGTCAAAGGTCGTCATGGCGCTGACACTAGCCTCAGCGAGGGGTTGGGCGACGGATATTGCGAGCAACCACTCTCTAAGTTAGCCTTCGAGGTAGACGGTGATGGAGGTCACATGCGCGCTGACGGTTCTTACGACGTAGTACTGACCGGTGGGACGGTCTACGACGGAAGCGGGGGTCCCGGAGTCCGCGCCGATGTCGGCATCGCCGACGGCGTCGTGCGCGCCGTGTCCACCGACCCGCTCGAGATCTCGGCCTCGACCGAGGTTGTCGACGCGACCGGCCGGTGGGTGATGCCCGGCTTCGTCGACGTCCACACCCATTACGACGCCGAGGTTCTGGTCGGCCCCGGCCTCGAAGAATCCGTCAGACACGGGGTCACCACCGTGCTCCTGGGCAACTGCTCGCTCTCGACGTTGTATTCGACACCCGTGGACATCGCCGACCTGTTCAGCCGCGTCGAGGCATTGCCACGCGACCACGTCCTCAAAGCCGTCGACACGCACAAGACATGGTCGGGTCCGGACGAGTACATCGACGCGCTCGAACGTCTACCGCTGGGCCCCAATATCGCCGCGCTCGTCGGGCATTCCGATCTGCGAGCCCACGTCATGGGCCTCGACCGGTCGACCGACCGGAGCCAGAAGCCGACGCGCGAGGAATCGAAGGCGATGGCCGACGCGCTGAACTCGGCCCTCGACGCCGGCCTGCTCGGCATGTCCACGATGACCAATCCGTGGGACAAGCTCGACGGCGATCGGTACCGCTCCCGTTCGCTCCCGTCCTCGTACGCGCGGTGGTCGGAGTTTCGTGCGCTGCACAAGATCCTGCGCCGACGCGGCCGCCTCCTGCAGAGCATCCCCAATCTCAACACCAAGTACGACATGGCGTTCTTCCTCGCCGCGACAACGGGACTGGGTCGATCCCCGCTCAAGGTCTCACTGCTCGCTGCGGCCGACCCCAAGGCATCACCCTGGATTCATCATGTTTTCGGGCCACTCGCGCGACTGGTGAACGGCCCCGGTCGGGGATTGTTCCGCTGGCAGCACCTGCCCACGACGTTCGATGTGTACTCCGACGGCATCGATCTCGTCGTCTTCGAGGAGTTCGGTTCCGGCCGAGCCGCCCTGCATCTGCGGGAGGAACTCGGCCGCAACGAACTGTTGTCCGATGAGGCGTATCGCCGTTGGTTCCGCGCCGATTTCGAGAAGAAGTTCAGCTCCCGCGTCTGGCACCGGGATTTCGCCGACGCCCAGATCACCGAGTGTCCCGACGCGTCGGTGGTGGGTAAGAACGTCGCCGAGGTCGCCGCCGAAAGAGGCATCCACGTCGTCGACGCTTTCCTGGACCTCGTGGTCGAGCACGGCCGGAAGTTTCGCTGGCACACCACGATCGCCAACCACCGCAAACGGCAGATGGACAAGCTGATCAACTCCCCCGGCGTCACCGTCGGCTTCTCCGACGCGGGCGCGCATCTGCGCAACATGGCGTTCTACAACTTCGGCATCAGGCTGCTGCACCGCGTGCACGAGGCCGAGCGCGACCGTCGACCGTTCATGAGCGTGGCGAAGGCGGTGCACAAGCTCAGCGCCGAACTCGCCGATTTCTACGGCGTCGACGCGGGCCACCTGCGGGTCGGTGATCGCGCAGACATCGTCGTCGTCGACCCGAGCGGGCTGACCGATGAGGTCACCGCCTACCGGGAGGAGACGATGCCAGAGTTCGGCGGCCTGAGCCGAATGGTCAATCGCAACGATCGCGCGGTCACGGCCACGCTCGTCGCCGGTCGCATCGTCTACCGCGACGGTGTGTTCGCGCCGTGGTTCGGGGTCTCGGAGCGCGCAGGCAGCTTCTTACGCGCGGGTGTACCGAGCACCCCCCGGCGCCGGGTTCGCGCGTGAGCCGAACCCAACAGCAGCGCCGAGAGCAGACAATCGGCAAGCTGCTCGACGCCACCATCGATTCGTTGTGCGAAAAAGGTTATGCAGCAACAACGGTCAGTGCAGTCGTTTCTCGCGCTGGACTGTCCTCCGGTGCACTGTTCCGCCACTTCGCCACCCGACTCGACCTCCTCGTCGCGGCCGCCGACGAGGTCCGAAGGCGCCAGTTCTCCGAGTTTCGCGCCGGGATCACCGCCTTCGGGGGTGCGTCGATCGAGCAGTGCCTCACCTTGCTCCGCGCCGCGTGTCGCGCTCCGATCAACGGCGCCTGGTACGAGTTGCTGATCGCCGCCCGTAGTGACGCCGAGCTACGAGAGCGACTCATCCCGTTCACCGTTCGATATCACGCGCAGATAGCAGAACTCGCCCGAACGTTACCTGTGGCCGCAGCCATCGATCCGCGCCAGCTCGATACCGTCATCTTCTCCGTCGTCCATCTGCTCGACGGAGAGGCGCTCGCAGCCGTCGTCCATCCCCAGCCCGAACAGGAGGACATGCGGCTCGAGATGATTGCACACATGCTCCGCGCCGGAACCGTCCACACTCGAATCGAGGCAGTGTAAAGCAATGGCTGACTGGATCGTAGAAGCCCCGGGCGCAAGAATCGCGGTGTTCGAATACGGCAATCGCAGCGCCGACGCGACCGTGTTGCTGGTGCACGGGTATCCCGATGACCACCACGTCTTCGACCCCTTGATCGCAGAGTTCGGCGATCGAGCCCGCATCATCGCCTACGACACACGAGGCGGAGGTGAGACCGTCGTCGACGACGGTCTGTCGAACTACTCGATCGAGCGTTTGGCGGCCGACGCGTTCGCCGTGGTCGACTCGATTCCCGACCGCGCCGGCCCGGTCCACGTGCTCGCGCACGACTGGGGTTCGGTGCAGATGTGGGAGGCGATGGCCTCGCCGCGGGCAGCACAGGCATTCGCCTCGTACGTGTCGGTGTCCGGACCGAGCCTCGATCACATGCGCGAGCTGTCCCGGTCCTGGCTGCTACGCCCCACCCGATGGCCCTCGCTCGCAACACAACTCGGACGCTCCTGGTACATCTGGGGATTTCACGTTCCCGTGCTGCGTGGCCGCGTCCCGCACCTGTTCTCCTCGCTCGGCAACGAGGACGCACCGGTACCCGATCCGGCCGATCAGCAACGCGGTGTCGCTCTGTACCGCGCGAACATCCTGCGGCGCCTCACTGCCGGCCCTGCCCCCAGGTGCGAGGTGCCCACCACCGTCGTCGTTCCCCGCCGTGACCGTTTTCTGTCCGAACATCTTGCGGAGGATTTGGATCGCTGGATTCCGCGTCTGCGCGTCACTCGGGTCGATGCCGAGCACTGGTGGCCGTACACCCACCCGGGTGATGCGGCCGCGCTCGTGCTCTCGTACTCCTGACCGTCACATCTTCCTGGTATGTGCGCGGGTCCTGGTGTGCGCGAGCGCACGCAGGTAGCGTCGCTCGGATGAGCACACCACGTATCCCGTCCGGTTCGTTCAGCCAACTCGGTCCGATCAATTGGGTTCTGTGCCGAATACTGTCGAAGGTCGCCGGAACCCCCGATGCACATCTGTTCAGCACGCTGGGCCGGACCCGAGGACTGTTTCGCGGCTGGCTGTTCTACAGCGGCAAACTCATGCCGGGGGGACGCATCTCTCGCAAGGAAACGGAGCTGATCATCAACCGCGTTGCCCACCTGCGCGATTGCGGATACGAGATGGACCATCACCGTAGGATCGGCGCCCGCTTCGGTGTCACCGAGGAGCTCCTGGCGCAGGTGAAACAGGGCCCGCAGGCCCCCGGACTGACGCCGCGGCATCGCAAAATCCTGACGGCGACCGACGAACTGATGGACACCAAGAACCTGTCCGACGCGACCTGGGCAGCGCTGGCGGGCGAGTTCGACGATCGCCAACTGATCGAATTCCTGCTCTTGGTAGGCCAATACGACTCTCTGGCCACCACCATCGCAACATTGCGCATCGAGCGTGACTTCTAGGCCCACCCCACCCTGCCACGAAAGCGGAGCCGAAGGTGCCCGAACGCCCCCGCAGTCGCCCCATTCCGACCTCGCGCATCGCACGCGGGAGCCGATTGGGTCGAGCAGCTGCAAGTGCGGCACTTCGCACCGCCGGGACGCGGATGTCGATGGTCTCTCGTTCCGAGGAAATGCGATCACTGCTGGCCGAGAAGTCCTCGATTCAGGCCGCGGATCAACTCGTCAACGTTCTCGGCGGTATGAAGGGCGCCGCCATGAAGATCGGGCAGATGCTGTCGGTGCTCGACTTGGCGTTGGTCCCCGAGCAGCACCGTGAGCGTTTCCAGAACAAACTCGCCGCACTGCGCGACCGAGCACCGGACGTCGACTTCGAGTCGATGAGGTGGGTCGTGGAGAAAGACCTCGGCCGCTCGATCGACCAGGTTTTCGCGCGGTTCGACGAGACACCGATCGCGGCTGCATCGATCGGCCAAGTGTATCGAGCGATCTTGCACGACGGACGCGAGGTGGCGGTGAAAGTGCAGTACCCGGGCGTGGACCTCGCGATCGAATCCGATATGAAGAATCTCGCGCTGTTCCTCAAGTTCTGGCGGTCATCCATGCCGTCGTTCTCCGCTCCCGCACTCATCGACGAACTCCGCATTCACTTCGAACGAGAACTCGACTACACGGAAGAGGCTCGTACGCAACGCATCTTGGCGCAACGATTCGCCGGCCATCCGTCCGTTTTCGTACCCGACGCCATCCTCGATGTGTGCAGCCCACGCGTTCTCGTGACGGAATTCGTCCAAGGTCGCCGCTTCGACTCGATCCGGGATCTCGACGCCGGCGAACGCGATCGGATCGGCGAGATCATCTACCGCTTCTATGTGGGTTCGCTGTACAGGTTCGACGAGTTCTGCGGAGACCCGCACCCGGGCAACGTGCTTCTCTGCGAGGACGGCCGAGTGGCTTTCATCGACTTCGGACTGTACAACCGAATGCTGCACGAACACGTCGAGTTCGAGATCGACTGTCTGCGCGCTGCAGCCGAGGAGCGGGGCGAGGATCTGCTGGCGGCGATGATTGCCCGCGGCATCGTCGATCCGGATGCCGGTGTCACCGCCGACGAGTGCCTCGAGTACACCTTTGCAGCGTCGGAGTGGAACCTGGTGGACCGAATGCTCACGGTCACACCATCGCTCGCGACCAGCGGACTGCTGCTCGCAGTGAATCCACGGGGTGGTCGATTCGCCGGCATGAAGAGTCAGTACCTGCCGCCGGAGCACCTCTTCTCGCGGCGCGCCGACTTCTTGACCTTCGGAGTGCTCGGCCAACTGGAAGCGACCGCGAACTGGCATCGCATCGCGCGCGAATGGATCTACGGAGACCCCCCGACGACCGCCATCGGCGCGGACGAGCAAGCGTGGCTCGCGCACGCACGTAATCGGTGAGCCGAGCCCTCTACCGCTCGCCCACACCCATCTTGCTTTGGGCCGAACGCCCCGCCCGGTACAGCGGCGCGAGAAGGTCCTGATACCGAGGGCCGACGATACGCGGAACGAGATCGAATCCCCTCGCGTCGGGACCGATGAGAATCCTGGCTTTGTTTCGCTCCACACCGGCGAGGATGACCTGCGCCGCCTTGGCGGGTGTGGTCATCGCGATCTGTTCGAAACGCCGTGTGACCTCGTCGCGATCGCCGAGGTCCTGCATACCGCGTGCGTTGGCGACGATATTGGTCTTGATACCTCCGGGGTGCACGCAGCTGACACCGACGCGATGACGAGCGATCTTCATTTCTTGACGCAACGCCTCCGTGAAGCCGCGCACTGCGAACTTCGCCGAGTTGTATGCGCTCTGGCCAGGAATCCCCATCAATCCGAACACGCTGGAGATGTTCACCACGTGACCGTCACCGGATTCGATCAGCGCGGGGAGAAATGCTTTGGTTCCGTTGGCGACGCCCCAGAAGTCGACGTTCATGACCCACTCGAAGTCGTCCCACGTCATGTCCACGACGTCGGCACCGAGTGCGACCCCCGCGTTGTTGACGACCAGGTTCACTCGGCCGAACTCGGCCAGCACCGCATCGGCGTGCCGGTGAACGGCAGCCCGATCGGATACGTCGAGTTCGAACGACACCGTGCGGGCGCCAGCTTGCTCACAGAGCGCATGCGTCTCGGCAAGACCGGCGGGATGAACGTCGGAGATGGCCAGATACGCGCCCCGACCCGCGAGATCCAGAGCCAGCGCGCGGCCGATTCCCGACCCGGCGCCGGTGACCACGGCCACCTTGTCGTCGAAGTTCTTCATGCGGACACTTCCTTCGATTCGACGAGTGAGTCGGCGTCCGGCGGTTCGTCCACCGGGCGCCCGACGCGTGCGGGAAACAGAAACTCGTACTCCGACGGGACGAAACGCCTGGTTCGCAACCAGTACTGCCAGGTGAAGCCCGGCCACACGGTTCGGTTCACCCCGTGCGAATCGAGGTACCAGCTGGTGCAGCCGCCGGTGGACCACACTCCCGTGGACAGCTTGCGGGCGATGTCGGAGGTGAACTGGCGCTGAACCTGTGGACGCACGGTCAGTGCACCGGCCGCCCCAGCCTCGACGAACTCGATCGCCTCCAACACGTACCGAATCTGTTGTTCGATCATGAACACCACAGAGTTGTGTCCCAGGGCAGTGTTGGGGCCGAGGAGGAAGAACGAGTTGGGGAAGCCGGCAGTCACGATACCGAGATACGTCTCGATCCCGTTCTCTTGCCAGTGCGGGACCAGTTCGCGGCCTCCGATCCCGGCCACATTCATCGACTCGAACCCGTCCGTCACGTGAAAGCCGGTGGCGTAGACGATCACATCGACATCGCGTTCGGTTCCGTCGGACCCGACGATCGATCCCGTTCGAATCTCCTCGATCCCGTCGGTGATCACCTCGGCATTGGAACGAGCGAGCGCAGCGTAGTAGGAGTCCGAACCTAGGATTCGCTTGCACCCGATTCGATAGTCGGGCAGCAGTTTGCGTCGAAGAACTGGGTCCTTCACTTCGCGTTCGATGTACTTGCGTGCGGCGTATTCCATCGGACGCAGCAGATTCACGTGACCGTTCAAGCCAACAGCGAGCCACTCGGCCGAAAGGTACACCGAGGTGCGGAATGCCCTGCGCAACAGCGGTACCCGGCGGAACATCCGCCGCACCGGGCCCGGTATGGAGTAGTTGCTGCGAGGCAGCACCCAGGCGGGTGTGCGCTGATAGAGCTGCAGTTCTCCGACCGTGTCGACGATACGGGGAACGAACTGGACTGCACTGGCGCCGGTTCCGATGACGGCGACCTTCTTGCCCGTCAGATCGACATCGTGGTTCCAGCGGGCCGAGTGAAAGGTGTCACCGGCGAACGAGTCGATACCGTTCAACTCCGGAACATTCGGAATGTGCAGGGCCCCGATGCCGGAAACCAGAAACTGCGCGATGTACTCGTCGCCGTCGGCGGTACGAATGTGCCATTGCAACTGCGCTTCGTCCCAGTACCCACCGACACATTCGACACCGAACCTGATGTTCTCCTCGAGCCGGTACTTCTCCCCCAACCCGTCGAGGTAACTCTTGATCTCGGGCTGCTGCGCCCACATCTGCGACCAGTCCGGATTGGGTTCGAAGGAGAACGAGTACATGTGCGACGGAACGTCGCAGGCGCAACCTGGGTAGGTGTTGTCGCGCCACGTACCACCGAGCGCCTGCGACTTCTCGAGCACGAGGAAGTCGGTGCGCCCTCGCTTGCGAAGCTGAATTGCCATGCCCAGTCCGGAGAATCCTGCCCCGATGACGAGGATCCCGGTGCGATGTACCGTCACGAAATCTTCCTTTCGGACGCAACTCCGGTGAGCGTCCACAATGACGAGGTGATCATGCCGTCGAGCAAATTCACCGAATCGAGGAATTCGACGACCGGCGCGGCCGTGTCGATCCTGCGGTTGCGGCGCACTCGCCTCGACGCGATCAGCCCCCGCACGGGCGAGAACCCAACCGAGCGATACACCGCGGGCGAGAGGTTCAACCGAAGTATTACGTTTGCGAGGAGCGCGAGCAGCACTCGGTTGAAAGCTCGCTCGATCCGTCCCGATCTCGACTGCGCGGCAGCGACTTCCGATCGTGCGTAGCTCAACCGCTCCTCGGACTCGAAGCGATATATCTTCACCGCCTGACGCACGTGCGGTTCGATGTCCGGGTCCTCGACGACGCTCTCGATGCCACGGATGAACGTCTCCTCCACCAGCAGCGTCGAGGCATACGACGCCGAGCCCAGCGGCAGAAAAGCCAACAACTTGGCAGCCGTCTCGGTGCCGCGCGGCGGTTTGTACGGCTCCAGCCCGGTGGCCCGCACGAGCCGACCGAAGGTGATTGTCGCCCGAGATCCGCGCGCAACCTCGAGCAGCGCACTTCTCGATGCCGCGCTGTTCAGACCCTCTTCAGCCGCTCGCCGGAGTTCGTTGCCCGAGAGAATCGCAGAGAGGTACGCGAGCGTGCTCCACCCACTGACGGCCTCGTGCAGCGCGAGGGTTCGCTGCTGCTCCGGCGTCAGCTTCCTCCACCTGCGTGTGCCGTACAACGACACCGACGTGGGCGGCAACGCGAACATCTCGAATTGCCAGGGTGCATCCCAGTCGATATCGACGTGCGGATCGAAGTGGACTCGTGCCGCACGTGAACTCATAGGAGGTCGTCCGGCATCGCGCGGGTCATCCGCCACAATCTGCGGGTCACGAAGCCCTCGCACATCCCGGCGTCGGCGAAGAACCTCACCATCGGTTCCGACATGAACTGCACGTTGTTCTTGTACGTGGTGCTGAACATCGCAGTGAGGCTGCCTCGAATCGGGTTGATACCGACTGCTCGATAGACCCGGGGATTGACGAGAGAGGGATAGGCGACATTCGCGATCGCCGCAAGAATCACCCGGTGTAGCGCCCGATTGAACCGATTCATCGACCGCATGCCGCGGACGAGTTCCTCGCGCGCGTAGGTGATGTGCCGAGATTCCTCCACCACGTGGATACGCATCAGCTGGCGCAGGTGCGGTTGCATCTCCGGATCGTTCTGGATCTCGCGCTGCGCGCGGTCGAGCACCTCTTCGATCAGCAAAGTCGCGCCGTACGTGGCCGGACCGATCGGAAGGAACTGCCCGAGCTTGACCAGAGTCAACGAGAACTTCGGCAGTAGGTAGGGCTCGATACCCGCCTTTTCGATGAGCTTCCCGAACATGATCGAGTGCCGAGATTCCTCGCCCACCTCGGCGATCGAATACAGCGAGTGGTCCGAAAGCGATCCCATCCCGAACACTCGCAACAGGCTCGTACTCAAGAACCCCTCGGCATAGATCCCGAACGAGAGGATGCTGACGATCTCGTGCCGGCCGAGTTCTCGTCGCTGCTCCTCATCGAGCTTGTTCCACAGCGAGGTGCCGTAGAGCGAGATTCGATGATCGGGGAGCCACTTCTTGCCCTCCACCACTGGTGCGTCCCAGTCGATGTCCACCTCGGCGTCGTAGAACTTGTCCGCGGTGGACTTCAGCAGACGCCGAGCCGTCTTGTCCCGTGGACCGACCGTTCGCGCCCTGACGGTGACGGCGTCCTGCGTCGTGAGAGCGGGCCGCGCGGCCTCCACCGGATTCATGACAGATCCCCCTCGTGATCGCCGATGTGCTGCACCGAAATCCCCCAATTCCCGAACCACAAACTACCGACAACGCCCGAAGAACGCACCGATCAGTACCCGAAACCCCCGGTAGCCAGTACCAGCGGTAATGGGTACTATCGAAGTGTGGTTCAGGTCACCGAGCATGTCAACCCCAACAACCATGCCGAGTCGTCTCTACCGCGGGTCGACGCCCGCAGCGAGAGATGGCGCGAACACCGACTCGCGGTGCGCCAGAGCTTCGTCGAAGCCGCACTCACCGCCATCGAGCAGTTCGGCCCAGATGTCAGCATGGGCGATATCGCGAAATCTGCGGGTGCCTCCAAGCCCAAACTCTATCGACACTTCGCCGCCAAGACCGACCTGTACGCGGCCATCGTCGATCACGTCCAGAACATGCTGTGGGACCGAATACTGCTCAGCGTGAACCTCTTCGAAGATTCGGTATCAGCTCTCGTCGAACAGGGGACGGGCGAGTACGCAGTCATCGTGGCCGAACACCCCAACCTGTTCCGATTTCTGGTGCACAGTCATTTCACCCAGCGCGCGACCGACAGGCATGCGAGACCGGACCCGACGCTCGCGTCCGCGCGCCTGGCCGCGAGTCGGCTCGCGCATCTGTTCGCAGATGCCACCAGCGCACGAGAATTGGACGGCGCGGCAGTCGAAATGGTGTCCTATTCCGCGTTCGGTGCCGTCGCCTCGGCTACCGACTGGTGGCTGGGCGACTCGGCACACTCCGAACCGGCAATGCCCATCGAAACCTTCACGGCCTATGTCGCCTCGTTGATACGTGGCCTGATGAACTCCTCGTGCGCACTCGCAGGCGTCACTGTGGACACCGATCAACCCATGCACACCGCGTTCTCGCGAACAGAAGGAGAGCAGCACCTGTGAGCGATCTGTCGGGAAAGCCCGATTTTCGAGGCGACGCGACGCTGACCTTCGCGACGCCTCCGGCTCGGTTCGACGTCGAAGTCGATCTGCGGGGGCATTCACAGCCCATCGACGGACGCTACCGGTGGTACGGGCGAATCCGACCGCACGACGAGTTGGATGCGTTCATGGCGGAATGCGGCGGGCGCAACCGTTCGGGCACTCTGCGAACCGAGTCCGGCGAGGGCGCTGTCACCGTCAGCGAAGTCGATTTCTGGGGTCGGTACCGGCTTCAGGGTGCCGGAATGCCGCCCTACCCCGTCGATGGCGACAGCGGCGAGACCGAGAGTGGCGACAGCGGCGAGACCGACGCTGGAACGGCTCCCGTCTCGGACGCAGCCGATGCCCTGGACCGAGCAGTTGCGCTGATGGAACCCGACGCCCGCGCATCTGTCGAGCTGTCCCGCGGTTACGCGGAGCTGCTCGGAGGCACCCCAGCTCCGTCTCCCACCGCAGCGAGCCGAGCGATGAACAGCCGCGTCGTGGCTTCCATCTACGAAAAGCTCTGGCGCCCTGCCGGGGTCGCGATGATGGGCCTCGGCGGCTTGTCGATGACGGCCGAGCGCGACAAAGCCGTCGCCGATCTGCGACTGTCCGGCGATATGACCGTCCTCGATGTAGCCTCCGGACCGGGCAATTTCACCAAGCACCTGTCCACCCATCTGTCCGGAGACGGCGTCGCGCTCGGTTTCGACATCTCCGAGCCGATGATTCTGCGTGCCGTCCGCGACAATCGTGGCCCGCACGCCGCTTACGCCCGCGGAGATGCTCGAGCACTCCCGTTTGCCGACGGCACATTCGACGCCGTGTGCTGCTACGCCGCGCTCTACCTGGTGCCCGAACCCTTCACCGTGACACAGGAACTCCTGCGAGTCCTACGTCCGGGAGGCCGAATCGCGATCATGACGAGCTATGGCCGCGAAGCCGCGCCGGTGCGGACGTTGCTGCGGGCCGGCTCGAGACGGATCGGAGTCACGATGTTCGACAGAGACACCTTTCCGTCCATCTTCGCGAGCGCCGGGATGACAGAGATCGAACAGGAGATCCGAGGGCTGGCGCAGTTCGTCAGTGCAACCAAACCTGCAACCGAACCCGCGACCGGTCAGGCCTTCGGTCCGTAGTCGCTGACGGTCCACAACCCGTCCTGATCGGTCACCGTCACCGTGAGCAGGTTCGGAACCGCACCGGCATCGGGCTGCTGCACGTTCTGCGTGGTCTGCTGCGCGAACACCGTCACCTTGTATTCGCCTCCACCTTCGGAATCGACTGCTGCGGAGAGCACTTCACCTGTCGCGACCACTTGCGATTCGGTCATGATGGTCGTCAGCGCATCGCGCACACCGTCGTACCGATCACGCAAGCCCTGCGAGGCCCCTTCGTCGACACCCTCGAAGAAGGCGTCGAGATCGCGATAGTCGTACGTCAGCGACCGCGCAGCGTAATCCGTAGCGGTGTTGATTGCGATCTGCCGATCTCGCTCCTGAGCCTGCGCCGAAGCGAGGTCGCTCGCCGCGGCGCGCCACAGAAACCCGAATACGACAGCCAGCACCACAGCGACGAGCGCGATAATTCCCAGCAGCAGCGGCAGCCGCGTGCGAGCGGTGGAGGTGGCTTCGGTTGGTGTCTCGACGGTCATGAGGGGTGCTCCGTTCAGTTCGGTATCTCCACCGAGAGCTTGGCCGGCCCTCCGGGCGGAAACACGGTGTTCAGCACGTCGACGATCGAACCTGCGTCGAAGCGTAAGGGTTTGATGGGCTCGGTGTACGGCTTCAGCAGTGCGGCGATCAGCGCCATGTCCGGGGTGACCGGGGTGAGATAGCCGTCGATCTTTTCGACGAGCGGACCGAGCGGGGAAACCCAGACATCCGAGGCCACGTAGGAGAACTTGTTGAAGGATTCGAGCAGTTCGGCCACTCCGGCGCCCGTTGCGCCCACCTTGGGCGCGGATTCGGTCAGCACCGGTCCGTAGCCGTATCCGTCGCGCCCCACCTGCTGGGCGTTGTCGTACAGGTTCTCGATCTCGGTGTTCTTGTCGCGCAGCGTGGCCGCCAGATAGCCGAAGGTTTCGACGAGTCGATCGATGTCACTGTCACGACCCTCGACCGCCTCGGTCGCGGTCGCGGCGAGCGAGGTCAGCGCGTTCGCGTCCAGTTGCGCGGCGAGTGCGTCACCCATCGCGAGTGCCTCGCTCACCGTTGCTGCCGCGATGACACGATCCGATTCGATCACGTCGCCGTCGGTGAGATACGGGCCGCCGGCGGTCCGTGGACGAATATCGATGTATTGCTCTCCTGCCGCAGACAGGTTGGCGATGTACACATCGGAGTCGACCGCTACGGGATGCCCGGCATCGAGGGCGATACGAGCCTCCAAACCTCCTGCCGTGACCGAGATTCGCTCGACGGATCCGACGTGGATACCGCGTGAGGTCACCGCCGAGGAATCCATCAATCCACCCGAGGTGTCCATGCGGACGGTCACGTGGTGCGTCGTTCGCCGCGGATCCATGTCGAGCACCCCGACTGTCAGGTACCCGACTCCGGCAAGGGTCAGCACCACGAGCGCGACGAGGGAAAGCGCTGTCGACGGTTTCACTTGACTATCCCTATCCCACGGAGGATTCCGATCATCTCGTCGGCTCGCGCGACTGCGCCCTGATCCGCCGACACCGAACGCACGGCCACATTCGGGACCGATTGGAAGTACGGGACGAGCCGATCGCGCAGCAACGCGTTGACTTTCTCCACGTTCATCGGAACGGTCGAATCCGCGTTGCCGATGGTGACCAGGGCGGGCGCGAGGATACCGATGGCCTCGCTGAGCTCCTCGTACGGTGGACCCAGCACGTCGCCGATGTTCTCGGACATGTAGCCGAGCGCGAAGATGAGGTTGACGACGCTGAAGAGCACCTCCGACAGTCCTCCTGCCCGCTGCGGCCCGACGGTGAGAATGCGATCGACGCCGGCCTGACGCTCGACGATGGAGTTGGACACTCCCTCTGCCGCAGCGAGTATCCGGTCGATCTCAGCGGTGTTGTCGGCGATATCGGTCAGTGCCGCCCGCGCTGCCGTGTTGACCGTGTCGAAGTCTCGAGGATCGGAGGGCACAGCGGCATTGACGTTGCCGACCGCCTCCTGCAGTTGCACGTAGTGGCCTCCGGTCACCACGTTGGACAGACCGCGCAGGACGTCCTCGACGTTGTCGGCTGGTTTCGTTCGTGCGAGGGGAATGACGTCCCCGTCCCGAAGTAGATCGGTGTCGCTGTCGGAACCTGCGTCAGAACCTGTTTCGGGACCCGGGGGCGGCAGCAACGATATGTAGATTTCTCCGAGGATCGTCGATTGCCTGAGCTCGGCGACGGTGTTCTTCGGCAGACGCACCGCCGCAGCAAGGTCCACCGTCGCCACCGCCGTGGTTCCCACCAACTCCACCGTGTCCAGGATTCCCGCGTCGACGCCACCGACGACTACCTTGGCCTTGCTCGGTAGGTTCAGCACACTCGCGAATTCGATGTCGATCGAATAACTCTCACCCGAGACGTAGCTGCCCGGGACGGGTAGCTCCACCGCCTCGACACTGCATCCGGCGAGCACCGCCACGGAGCACACCGCCACGCAGCACACCGCGGCTGCCACTCGCCTCATCGCCAACCTGCCGATCCGAGAATCAGCTGCACGAGTCCGACATCGATGACATCGCCTCGCTGTTGGTCCGCCGAGCAGGTCGGCGAGTACGTGTTCAGGAGAGCACACACCTCGTTCGGCGAGTTGGTGTCGATCTCGAATTGCGGTGGACGGTAGATCAATCGGCCACTTCGCAGATCACTGTCGTACATCGTCATCAGGTTTTCGCTGACGCTCGGAACCTGCTCGAGAATGTCCTTGATGTCACCGACCCGCCCGAGTGCGACTTCGACGATCGGCATCAGCTGATCGAGCGCGCCGTAGACCTTCTCGTCGTACTTCTCGATGGTGCGAGTGAGCGGGGGTAGGAAGTCGACGGTCAGCAGCACCGCGCTCGCGAACTCCTGGGTGAACTCCGAGAGTGTGATCATCCCGGCCGCAAGGTTGTCGAGCAGCTTCGCGACGTCGGGCCAGCTCACCGCGAACGTCTCGATGAGTCCGTCGAGGTTGTCGATCAGCCGCCGTACGGTCGTATCGCGGTCTGAAGGCTCGCCCACCAGCTCCGCCAGCTGCTCGAGCGCAGCATTCAGCTGGGCGCCCGAGCCCTGAAAGGAGCCATCCACTGCGCGTAGCGTATCGCCGAGGACCTCGGCGTGCTGTCCGTCCTCATCGGGCGGCCCCAGCAGATCCGAGGCGAGTTGCTCCACTGCATCGAGGGTTTCACTGATTCCGAGCGGAGTTCTCGTCCGCTCCAGCGGGATGCAACTCGCACGGTCGAAGCTCGGCCCACCTGTGTACGGCCGAGTGAATTCGACGCGCCGGTCGGTGACGATCGAGCTCGACAGCGTCACTGCACCGACATCGGCGGGCAACGTGACGGTGTCGTCGACGTCCATGGTGACCACCACCGAGGTGTCCGCGCTTTCGATCCGGGTCACCGTGCCGACCTCGACGCCGAGCATCGTCACCGAATTGCCCTCGTACAGACCGACGGTGTCCGTGAATTCGGCGCAGACGCTGGACGTGCGTGTGCGTATGTCCATCACACCGGTCGCCGAGGCTGCCGTCCCAGCTACGGCCACGATCGTCAGCACCGACAGCGCGGTGACGATACTTCGTCTCATCAGCACGGCCCTCCCGGCACCGGGATACAAACCCCTAGATCGGTGACGGTGCTCTGTGATTGGTCGATCACAGGGCCTTCACCTCCGGCGAGCAGCGAAGCTAGCTGGTCCGAGCTCTCTTTCATCAGGGTGATCGCGCCGTCGAAATCGCCGAGCCGGGCGAAGAGCTTCTGCGTGATTTCTTCCAATTGCAAGATCGACGGCTCCAGCCCTTCCTCGAATGCCATGACCGGCCGGTGGAACAGCAGAAACAGTCGCCCGAGAAGGTTGAACGCCCGGACCACATCGTCGCGTTTGTTGCCGAATCCCTCGGTCAGCGTGCCGAGTTGACGTACCAGTTCGGTGAGCATCAATCGGTCTGCGGCCAACGCCCCGACATATTCGTCGGACACCGTCAGGCCACGCTCGAGCTGGTCCGACCGTTGCGCGATCACGTCGGTCAGCGAGGTGAGATCGTCCACGATCGCCCGCGTCGACTCGGGCTGTGCACTCAGCGCAAGGTCGACTTCCGCGACGGTTCGACGCAAGGTGTCCCCGTCGATATCGCGCACCAGCGGCGTTGCCGTCTCGATCACGTCGGACAACTCGTAGGGAACCCGTGTACGTTCGCGCGGGATGTTCGCCGAGCCGAGTTCGGAATCACCTACCGGATCGAGCATGATGTAGTGCCCGCCGATAGGTGTCAACAACTTCACGGTCAACGTGGATGCAGCGCCGACGAAAACATCGCTGCGAACACCGAATTCGATATCGACGTGATCGCCAGCGAGTTCTACCGAGCGCACCGAACCGACGCCGATACCCGCGATGCGCACCTCGTCCCCGGGTCGCATTCCCGCCGCGGACGCGAAGTCGGCGGTGTAGGTGCGTTCACCGAACGGCATCGCGTAGAGCGCCCCCGCAACCAGCACGAACACGAGGGTGACGGCCACCCCGACCGTGCCCCAGAACAAGTGCGCCTTGTTCTCCGACTGTTCGTCGCGGACACCCTTGCGCACTACACGCCCGATCATCGGCACACCACCAGCTTCTGATTGCCCAGCACTATCTGTCCGATTCCAGGAATCTCCTGACTTCCGCGACTGCACGAGTACGTCTGTGCACCCGGCTCGGGAATGCTGCTGTTCAATCCGGTCAGCAATCCAGGTGTCAGAGCGAGGATTTCGGTGACCTGTTCGGTCTGTGGTAGCGAGCGCCGCAACAGTCCGTCGATGGGCATGTACCCCTCGTCGTAGGCGTCACGCAGCTGCTCAGCGATCCCGACCAGCGGCCCGAGTCCGTAGTTGGCGTGATCCAGCGCGCCGAGCACCCCTTCCATCTGAGTACTGAGCCTCGATACCAGACTGGTCAGTTGCTCGATGAGATCGGCAACGGCCGCCGACTTTCCACCGATCGTCGTCGAGATCTGACCGAGATTGTCGATGAGCAGTCCGATGATCGCCTCGCGCTGGACAGCGAAGTCGGCGATGCGGTCGATATCTCGCATGACAGGGGCAAGACCACTGCCGTCGCCCTGGACCATCCGGAGTATGTTCTCCGCGAACAGATTGACCTCCGCCGTATCGAGTGTGTCGAAGATCGGTTGGAAGCCCCGGAACAGCTCGGAGATGTCGAACGACGGAATCGTCTGCTCTCGCGCAATCGTCTCCCCTGCAGAGAGTGTCGGTCCCGGTTCGGTTGTCTGAACCAACTCGACGTACCGCTGCCCGAGCAGGTTTTGGTACCGAACAGCGGCCTGGGTGGTGGCGAACACCGGCCGCCCGTCGGATATCGAGAAGGACACATGTGCGATCGCCCCGTCCAGATCCACCCCGGTGACCTTGCCGATCTGCACCCCGGACATTCGGACATCGTCGCCGACGTAGAGCCCTGACACGTCGTCGAACTCGGCCGCGTACGACGAGGTGGGGCCGGGCACCGGCGTGCGCAGAGCAGTCACGATCACCACCGCACACAGACCCGTGACCACGAAGAACACCGCCAACTTGGTCAGTGTCGCAGCGACTTTGATCATCGTCCCTGCCCTTCGGCGACGTATGCGGCCACCGGCCCGGCCATGTTCGGCATGGTCCGCACGATGACGTCGAGCTGAAGTTGCGGTGATCCGTCGACCAGCGGGAACGCGTCGGAGATTCCGTCGATCACGTCGGGAACGCGCTCGTAGCTCGGCGCGAGCGAACCGAGCGAGGCAGTGATGGGGACCAGCAGATCCAGCACCGTGGACAACAGCGTCGTCAGATCGGGATTGCTGGTTTTCAACAGGTCACCGATCGGTATGAGCAGGCGGTTGCTGAGTCCGTCGATCGCCCGGAGCGTCCGGGTTCGATCCTCCTCGGCTTCGAAGTAGGCGCTCTTGTCGACGACACCGGTGATCAGATCGAGCAGCGGCGGGACGAGATCGTCGAGCCCGTCCCCCATTTCGGCCCCCCGGTGCAGCTTCCAGGCGGTGGTGTCGATCTGGTTGTCTGCCAACATCTGCATGGTGTCGAAGTAGGGCTCGAGGTTCCGGCTGACGTCGACGGAGGTGTCGGCCAGGCGATCCAGCAGATCCTGGACCTGATCGGAGTCGAGCACCTCGGTCAGTTCGGCCACCCGCCGAAACACTCCGGTGACTGTGGCACCGCGCGCACCCGGGCCGATCGTGAGCGTGGCACCGTCGGCCAGCGGGCTGCCGGTGCCGTCGGACACCAATTCCACCGCGGTGGAACCGAACACGTTGGAGGAGGAGAACTGGGCCTGCATCGTGTCGGTCAGCTCACCGGCCTGGCGCGGATCGATCTCGAGTTCCAGCATCTGTCGGTCGAACCCGACGGTGTCGATCCCGGAGACTGTGCCGATCGCGACGCCCCGAAACTTCACGTCGGCACCCGCTGTGAGTCCGTCACCGACTGCGGACGCGTCGATCGTGAGATCGAATGTCGGATCGAACATTCCGCGCGCATACGCGGTGAGCACGGCCGCGATCACCACGATCAGAGCCGCGACGACGATCCCCCTCGATCTCAGGGTGGCGCGGCCGGCCGAGCGGCCGGAAAGATCCTCGAAGACAGCCATTCCCCTACCCCGAAATCCTGATGCCGGAATCGAAGCCCCACAGAACGAGCGTCAAGATCATGTCCAGGATCACCACGGCGATGAGACTGGAGCGGATAGCCCGACCCGACGCCCGGCCGACCCCTTCGGGACCGCCGGTGGCGTAGTACCCCTGATAGCCGTGGACGAGGATGATCGTCACCACGAAGACCGCCGCCTTCAGCAGCGAATACAGCACGTCGATGGGCTGAAGGAAGGCGCTGAAGTAGTGGTCGTAGGTTCCCGCCGACTGTCCGCTCACCACGCTCACCACGACAGCGCAGGAGACATAGCTGAGAATGAGCGTCAGCAGGTACAGCGGAACGATCGTCACCAATCCCGCAATGACGCGGGTGGTGACGACGAACGGGATCGGTTGTATCCCCTGCGCTTCGAGAGCGTCGATCTCCTCGGAGATCCGCATGGCTCCGATCTCGGCGGTCATTCTGCAGCCTGCCTGGGCGGCGAATCCGATGGCCGCGATCATCGGAGCCAACTCGCGGGTGCTCGCGTAGGCGGAGACGAATCCGGTCAGTGGTTCCATCCCGACCGTGCCCAGTGAGTTGTAGCCCTCGATACCGATCGAGGCGCCGACGGCCACACCCAGTACGACGAGTACCGACACCGTCCCGCCCCCGACGATCAGCCGGCCGTTGCCCCAGATCATGTCGGTGAGAATCAACGTCGTCTGACGCTGATACGACCGCACGGTGTGCGGAATCGCGCCCAGAACCTTCAGACAGAATGTCAGTTGATGCCCGAGCATCTCGAGCAGGTCACCGGGGATACGTGCTACCCGGCGCACCCCGCGAGTGAGCCTGGCCGTGCCGGGCAACGTGTAGGTCGATGGAGTCGCCATGGCCGGTCAGCCCAGCTTCTGGGGCATGAACATCGCGACCAGTTGCGTGATGACGACGTTGACCGTGAACGCCGCGACGACGCCGAGTACGACTGCCGCGTTGACGGCATTGGCCACCCCGCGCGGGCCATGCGTCGCGCCCAGCCCCCGGTGGCAGGCGATGATGACGACGATGACGCCGAATATCTGGGTCTTGACCAGCGCGACGACGAGGTCGCCGACCGAGGCGAACGATGCGAACGAGCTGATGTAGCTGCCAGGTGTGCCCGCCTGGAACGCGACGTTGATCGCATATCCCGAGGCCAGGCCCATGAAGATGACGAGGATGCACAGGAAGGGGGCGACGATGAGGATCGCAGCCAACCGCGGTACGACGAGCCGACGAACCGGATCGATACCCATCGTGCGCAGGGCGTCGATTTCGTCGCGGATGGTGCGCGCGCCGAGATCGGCCGCGATCGCTGCCCCGGCGGCACCGCCCAGCAGAAGTGCGGAGACGATCGGTGCGCCCTGGCGGATCACGCCCAAACCGCCGGCTGCGCCTGCGATGGAGGTGGCGCCGATCTGGTTGGTGAGACTGCCGACCTGGACAGAGACGATGACGCCGAACGGAATGGAGACCAGTACCGCAGGAACGACGGTAACGGTGACCACGAACCACGCCTGATCGACGGTGTCTCGCCACGGGTGTCGCAGTGCCACGATGTCGCGGAACAGATGCAGGAACGCCGCCGCACCGAGTTCGAGCGTCTGCCCGAACACACGCAGACCACCGAGGACACCACCGCTGATACGCGCCGGGACCGAGGTCCGCATCGACATGCCTGCCACAACCATCCCCTTCTGCCGCGCCCCTCGTGCGGCGTAGGGGAAGCTATCAGCTCGAACGGAACGAGAAGTCCATTCGAGCCCGGGCAGGGTTTATGAATCCTCACAGAGATATCGGACGTTGTTGGGGTCACCTGTTTCCGCAGGTCGAATGCCCTTTGCGCACACCTGTCCGATCAGTGCGAGGCGCCAGATTGCGGCCCCTCTTCTGCTGGATAGATGTACTCATTCGGGTGGTGAAAGTGATTCACCCGTCCACGGCGAGCGGGATCGAGCGTGACCGGGGGATGCCAGAGAGTGCGCCCCGCGTACCGATGACCCGAACCCGCCTTGGTCGTCGCCCAATCGCGCTCTCGCGGCCCGACCAACCGATGATGCACATCGCACCCGAACGTCAACGATTCGATATCGGTGCCACCACCGTCGGCCCACTCGTCGATGTGGTGCGGCGACAGATTCAGCAACGTGGCCAGCGACTGCTTCGCCGGTCCCTCGATCACCTCCAACCCGTTCTGCGCCAACAGATCTGCAATCCAGGTATGCGAGAGACCGAACAGCGACCGGCTCACCGCCTCGCACCGCACCAACAGCGCCCGCCGGTCTGCATTCGACGCGCCCACCGTCTGGATACGCCCCAGCACCTCCACCTGTTCCTCGAGCGCGGCCACAACCCGCTCCAGAAACGCGGACTCGATCGTCAGCCCAGCCGCATGCCCCGAGACTGCATCAGCCGTCTCGGTCACTCTTGCAACGCCATCCCCCGAAAGCATGCAGTCAACATAAACCGACCCACCGACAAGAACTCGAACACCAGTTCGATGTCGATGGTTAAAAAAGCGGCGGCAACCACCGAGGTGGTCACCGCCGCCGAAACGGGTGCAGGATCGTCAGAAGTTGATCATGTGCCCTGCGAGGCCGTGGATGGCTTCCTGCAAGGCCTCCGACAGCGTCGGGTGCGTGTGCACGTTGCGGGCCAACTCGTTGACGGTGAGATCCCACTTCTGCGCGAGGGTGAGCTCGGGCAATAGCTCCGACACATCGGGTCCGATGAGATGGCCACCGATGAGCTCGCCGTACTTGGCGTCCGCGATCAGCTTGACGAACCCGGTGGCGTCGCCGAGACCGTGAGCCTTTCCGTTGGCCGCGAACGGGAAGGTTGCCACCTTGATATCGCGGCCCTCGTCCTTGGCTTGCTGCTCGGTCAGACCGAAGCTCGCGACCTGCGGCTGGCAGAACGTCGCACGAGGCATCATGCGGTAATCGTCGATCGGCATGGTCTCGGCACCGGCGATGGTCTCCGCGGCGACGACGCCCATTGCTTCGGCGACGTGGGCGAGCTGCAGCTTGGCCGTAACGTCACCGACTGCGTAGATGTGCGGGACGTTGGTCTGCATCGTGTTGGTGATGCCGATGGCGCCGCGGTCGGTGAGCTCGACGCCCGTCGTCTCGAGGCCGAAGCCTTCGACACGCGGTGCGAAGCCGACGGACTGCATGACCTTGTCGACGGTGACCGTCTCGGTCTCGCCCGACTTGTTGTTCTTGATCGCGACGGTGACCTTGGAGCCGTCGTCGTCGATGCTCTGTACGGCGGCGCCGGTCATGACCTTGACGCCGAGCTTCTTGTACTGCTTCTCGATTTCCTTCGAGATGTCCGCGTCCTCGTTGGGAAGCGCGCGGTCGAGGAACTCGACAATGGTGACGTCGACACCGTAGTTCTTCAGGACATAGCCGAACTCCATGCCGATTGCGCCTGCACCGACGATGAGGATCGATCCGGGTAGCTCCCGGGTCATGATCTGCTCTTCGTAGGTGACGACGTTCTTGCTCAGCTCGGTGCCCGGAAGCAGCTTGGTGGTGCTACCCGTCGAGATGATCGCGTTGTCGAAGGTGAGCGTCTCGGTGCCGCCCTTGCTGAGCTCGACCTCGATGGTGTTGGCGTCGGTGAACGTGCCCGTCCCGTCGTACTCGGGGATCTTGTTCTTCTTCATCAAGAAGTGAATGCCCTTGACGCGGCCGTCGGCAACCTTGCGGCTGCGATCGAACGCTGCGCCGAAGTCGAAGGACGCCTCACCCGAGATGCCGAAGAGCTTCGCCTCTTTGGTGAACAGGTGCGCCAGCTCGGCATTGCGGAGGAGAGCCTTCGAGGGAATGCAGCCGACGTTCAGGCACACACCACCCCAATACTTCTTCTCGATGATGGCGGTGCTCAGCCCGAGTTGTGCCGCGCGGATAGCAGCGACATAACCACCGGGACCGGCTCCGAGGACAACGACGTCATAGTGTGAGGTCACGTTGACCCAGGGTAGTCGCGTGCCCGGACACTGTCTCGCGATGGTCCGTCTTACCCGCCGGTAGCCTCCGCGATCCGGTTCACCCGCCGGGGTAGAAATAGTGCATGAGTAATACCGGCGATCCGTACCTGTGGCTCGAAGAGGTCACCGACGACCGTGCCCTCGACTGGGTCCGCACCCGCAATGCTGCTACCACTGCGGAACTGGCCGGCGACGAGTTCGACGACATCGAATCCCGCATCCGGGAGGTACTCGACACCGACGCGCGTATCCCCTACGCCCGTCGGCGCGGTGAGTATCTCTACAACTTCTGGCGCGACGCCTCACACGTTCGCGGCCTGTGGCGCCGTACCACGATGGACGAGTACCGCAAGGACTCGCCGGAGTGGGATGTACTCCTCGACCTCGACGTGATCGCCGCAGCCGAGGGCGAGAACTGGGTGTGGAGCGGCGCTCAGGTATTGCGGCCGGCTCAGGAGACTGCGTTGGTCACGCTCTCCCGCGGCGGCGCCGACGCCACCGTGGTGCGCGAGTTCGATCTCACCACGCGCACCTTCCGCGACCCTGCCGACGGCGGCTTCCGCGTCCCCGAGGCCAAGACCGACATCGGTTACGCAGGCCCGGACGCCGTCTACATCGGAACGGATTTCGGCGAAGGGTCACTCACCGATTCCGGCTACCCACGTATCGCCAAACGGTGGCAGCGCGGCACCCCACTGTCGGAGGCGGCGGTGGTCTACGAGGGGGAGACCGGCGATATCTCGATCTCCGCGTGGCACGACCGCACCCCCGGGTTCGAACGCGACTTCGTCCAGCGCGCCACCGACTTCTACAACGCCGAGTTGTATTTCCTCGACGGTGACGCACTCACCCTGGTCGAGACCCCGACCGACGCGACCACATCGGTCAACCGGCAGTGGCTGCTCGTCCGGACGATGACGGAGTGGACCGTCGGCGAGAAAACCTATCCGGCAGGAGCGCTCCTCGCCACCGACTTCGATCGTTTCATGGCAGGTGAGCGGGAGATCACGGTGTTGTTCGAGCCCGACGCACACCGCTCGCTACATCAGTTCGCGTGGACCGAGAACCACTTACTCGTCGTCACACTCGTCGATGTCAAGACCGAACTCCGAGTTCTCACACCGAGTTCCGATGCCTGGAGCGACCAGCCCCTCACCGGCCTGCCCGAACTCACCTCCATCGAAATCGTCGGAACGGACTCGGAGGAAAACGGCGACGAGTACTTCCTCTCCTCGAGCGGCTACCTGACTCCGGCGACCCTCCTGTTCGGCACGGTCGGTGGCGAGGTCGAGGCACTCAAGCAGGCCCCCGCATTCTTCGACACCGACGGGCTCACCGTCACACAGCATTTCGCTACGTCGGACGACGGCACGGCGATCCCCTACTTCGTCGTGAGCCAGGAGAACTCCACTCCCGGCCCCACCCTGATGTACGGCTACGGCGGCTTCGAGATCTCACTGACCCCGTCGTACAGCGGGGCGACCGGGCTCGCGTGGCTCGAGCGCGGCGGAACCTACGTCGTCGCGAACATCCGCGGCGGCGGAGAATACGGGCCGGAGTGGCACACACAGGTACTCCGAGCCGGACGGCACAGGGTGCACGAGGATTTCGCGGCTGTGGCTCGTGACCTCGTCGCTCGCGGGATCACCACCGCCGAGCAGTTGGGCGCTCAGGGTGGCAGCAACGGCGGCCTGCTCATGGGAATCATGGCCACCAAGTACCCCGAACTGTTCGGTGCGCTCGTCTGCCAGGTGCCGTTGCTGGACATGAGGCGCTATCACCTGCTGCTGGCTGGAGCTTCGTGGGTGGCGGAGTACGGCGACCCCGACGACCCGAACGAATGGGAGTTCATCGCGAAGTACTCGCCGTACCAGAACATCGTGGGCCCTGAGGAGCGGAGGTATCCGCCGATCCTGATCACGACCTCCACTCGGGACGATCGAGTCCATCCCGGGCACGCACGCAAGATGGCGGCGCGGCTCGAGGAAGTCGGTCAGGACGTCCGCTACTTCGAGAACATCGAGGGAGGGCACGGCGGGGCGGCCGACAATGCGCAGCTGGCCTTCAAGTCAGCGCTGGCCTTCCAGTTTCTTCGGCAGAAGCTCGGCTAGCGTTTGAACCAGGTCTCGATCTCGTCGACGACCGCTTTCGGCATCCGCACCCAGTCGTTGTGGCCTCGGGGCTCGTCGAGGTGTCGGGTGGTGATGTCGGCGCGGGGAAACTTCTTCAGCAGATTCTGCATCGATGCCTTCGGCGCGAGATCGTCGCCGGCGAGGGTGATGGCCAGTATCGGTAGCGTCAGTCGGGCGATGCGCTCCTCGTAGTCCATGTCTGCACCGACCGGCTCGATCTTGCCCGAGCGAGCGAACCGGGACCAGTCGTCGATAAGAACCTTGGATTGCCGTCCGAAACCGCCGATATCGATGCGATCGCCGGGCCAGAATCCTGCGATGCTGCTGGTCAACGACATCGCAGCCGCACCGACGAACAGGGATGCGCCACGTGCGACACCGAAACCACGATGGTACGGCGAACCGGACGCCACCAGGATCAGTCCGCCCAGGCGTCCACGAATCCGCGAAGCATAGAGCGAGGCCAGCTGGCCGCCCATGCTGTGCCCCAGTGCGTACGGCGTCGCGTCGGGAAAATTCTCGCGAACCACCTCGAAGACTGCAGGAAAATCGACCGAGACCAGTTCCTGGTAGCCGTAAGCGCTGGAACTGCTGGGGCGGGGCCTGCTGTCGCCCTGGCCGCGAAGTTCGGCAATCGCGATGTGGAAGCCGCGCTCATTGAGTGATTTCGCCAACAACTGATAGTAACCGGCGGGGATGCCAAGCCCGGGGAACACGACGATCACCGGAATGTCCGACCTCGGCTCCGCCGATTCGAAGAGCGAGACCGGAACGGTGGTCCCGTCGGGCATCTGAATGGGAACGGTCTGCACCAGGCAAAGACTAGGACGTTCGCTGCGGCGCCGGGCGCCAGGCCCACCGCCGCGTCCCCGGACGGCACCGGCCGCAACCGAAAAGTTCGGCTGCGGCCGGTGTCGACAACGGGGTATTTATACCTCCGGGGCGTCCGCGCTTCCCGAAAAGAGCATCGCGAGGAGAGCGAGAATATTGGTGTCGAGTTCACTGGAAGAAAACATGGGCGTAACTCCTTGTGAGATTGCGGTCGATTGCCACTGGAAATGGCAGTGAAAAGAGCGGATCAATCACTGCCATTTCATTGATATCAAACCGAATTACGCCCTGGCTATAGTTAGCGCAATAAAAGACCGAATGCTCATATCCAACAAATAAACAAGAAACTTGCTTTGTGCCTCAGAAAACAAGCGATTCACCGCGGCCCCCGACGCCGCGGGTGAATCGTCGGATCAGGAAGCGCTGCCGGAAGTGAATGCACCGACGATCTGGTCGACGATCGCGTCGACGAGACCGTCTAGGACGCCGGAAACGATGTCACTGAAAAACTCGGCTGCAGAACCCATGAAATCTCCTCGGTTGTGGAAGTGAGCCGATCGGAACACGGCCCACGTTCGTTCATACCCCATGAGTCACCGAGATGACGTGCGGCCCGTTGAATATCTGGTTAAACATTATGTGGGAAAAACTTCGTATACCAGTTCAATCGCCGGACAATAAGGACGAATTACTCGCCGATCACGTCAATTGCCCGTCCCACGAGCAACGGGTCGGTTTCTCCCACAATTTCGGGGTCCTTGTTGGTGTAATCGAATTTGTTGAGAACGAAGCGCATCGCGTTGATGCGGGCGCGCTTCTTGTCGTTGCTCTTGACGATCGTCCACGGCGCTATGTCGGTATCGGTGGCCCGAAAGTTCTCTTCTTTGGCGGCGGTGTAGGCGTCCCACTTGTCGAGGGACGCCAGATCCATCGGCGACAATTTCCACTGCCGCACCGGATCGACCTGACGGATCGCAAAGCGGGTTCTCTGCTCGAGTTGCGAGACCGAGAACCAGAATTTGGTGAGGCTGATTCCGTCGTCGACGAGCATTTGTTCGAACAGGGGCGCCTGTCGAACGAAATGCGCGTGCTGCTCGTCGGTGCAGAACCCCATCACCCGCTCCACTCCAGCCCGGTTGTACCAGGAGCGGTCGAATAGCACTATTTCACCCGCGGCAGGCAGGTGCTGGATATAACGCTGAAAATACCATTCAGTCGATTCCCGCTCCGACGGCTTCTCCAGTGCGACCACGCGTGCGCCTCGCGGATTCATGTGCTCGGTGAATCTCTTGATCGTGCCACCCTTGCCCGCAGCGTCACGGCCCTCGAAGACGACCACGTGACGGCGACCGGTTTCCTTGGTCCACATCTGGAGCTTGAGGAGTTCGATCTGCAGTAGGCGCTTCTGCATTTCGTACTCTTCGCGCGACATCCGCTCCTGGTAGGGATAGCCCTCGCGCCAGGTATCGACGATGTGGCCATCCGACGACCTGAGCAGGATGGGATCATCGTCGTCACTGTCGTCGACGACGAAGCCTGCCGTGTCCGTGAGGTCGACAGAGGTACCCAGGAAAACAGATTCGTGCGTCATGAACCGAAGTTAGCGCCGAGGGGGAACCAGTTGGTGACGATCCGGTGAACGCTGGATGCCCCGACACAGCCGAAGGCCCTCCTCGGCACGGTGTGAACCGAGCTGGGGAGGGCCTTCGAGTGCGTGCTCTAGCTGGAGCCGAAGCTTCCGGTGCTGTCAGCGGACAGCGAGTCGAGCAGACCGTCGAGGACGCTGTCCAAGACGCTGTCCAGGAGGCCGTCGAAGAGGCCGCCGAGGAGGTCTCCAGTGATGATGTCGCCAATGAGATCGAGAAACATGGGGGGTGTCCCTTCCAACTACAGTTGTCACGCCGATTTGTCAGGCCGAACGCTATCGGCACGGCGACATGGCAATCCACGATTCAACCAAAAAAGTCCATACGACTGTTACCGCCGGATTTTCCTGCCAGCCGCAACTTTTCGTATCAGGGTAGAAACCAGGGTTTGTCCCGATGTGCCGACCCGTGTCGGACCAGCACACTCTCTTCCATGACATTCACAGACTCGCCCAAAGAATTCGTTCGTTCCGATACCGAGAAGATCGTCGCCGGTGTATGCGGTGGCGTCGCAGACTACTTCGACATCGACGTCAACCTCGTCCGCGTTCTCACCGTGATCGGCGCCGTCATCTCGTTCGGAACCGTAGCCCTCGTCTACCTCGCAGCATGGATGCTGATGCCCCTGCGTGGGTGATACCCGTGCACGGGTCAGCGCACCAACCATCCGCAGGGGGCAGCGAGCTTGTCGGCCCCCTGCGGTCCCATCGATCCCGGTTCGTATGACTGGACCTCCGGTGGGTCGTTCAGCAACGGCGCGGCAACCTCCCACACCCGCGCGAGCCCGTCCGGCCTGGTGAAAAGCGAACGGTCCCCGCTCAACACGTCGAGAATCAGTCTCGAATACGGCGACAGGGGCTCGGCGTCGGGCACGGACCGCAGCGGTAGGGACAGGTGACCGACCGACAGGTCGAAAGCCGGGCCAGGCTCCTTCACCGTCATCGCGACGTCGATCTCGCCGTTCCCGGACAGATCGAACGAGAGCACCGTTCCGTCGTGCGGGAGATCGGTGAGCGGGCTGCTCGTCGGCTTGCGGAACACGAGCGAGACGCGCTGTGCGCCCACGCCCAACATCTTGCCGGTGCGCAGCAGAAAAGGGACTCCGCGCCACCGGTCGGTGTCGACCCACAGCTTGGCCGCGACGAAGGTATCGACGGCCGAGTCGGCTGCCACCCCGTCCACGTCACGGTAGCCGTCGTACTGGCCCAGAACCACTTCAGCAGTATCGATGGGGCGGAAGCACCCGATGACCGTTTCGCGCGCCGACTGCAGATCATCGGCACCCAGCGAGGCAGGCGTTTCCATCGCTATCTCCGCGGCCACCTGAAAAAGGTGAGTGACGAGCATGTCCAGCACGGCACCGGTTGCGTCGTAGAACTCGGCTCGGTCGTCGATGTCGAGGGTCTCGGGCACGTCGATCTGCACCTGCTCGATGTGCTCGGCGTTCCAGATGCCGCTGATCATTCCGTTCGCGAAACGCAGCACATGCAGGTTCTGTGTCGCTTCCTTTCCGAGGAAGTGGTCGATGCGATAGACCTGCTTCTCGTCGAGCACGTCGTGCACCACCCTGTCGAGCTGCTCGAACGCCTTCTGCGACGTGCCGAACGGCTTCTCGTACACCACCCGGGCACCGTCGGCGAGCCCGTGCGCACCGAGAGCCGTGGTGTATTCGACGAAGGTGTTCGGCGGAAGCGCGAGATAGTGCACGAGCTGGGCGTCGCCGATCTCCTTGCGACCCGCCTCGACCACACTGGGGAGATCACCCGCGTCCTCGGGAGTGAAGCCGTTTCCGGCGAACCGGAGTCGCTCTGCGAACCCGTCCCACTTTTCGTCACCGAGATCGGAACCGAAATCCTCGATCGACGAGTGCACGTGATCACGAAACTCGTCGTCTGAGGTCTGGTGTCGGCCGTTGCCGATCAGCAGCCACTTCTCCGGCAGTAGTCCTTCGACGAAGAGTTGATAGAACGACGGCAGAACCATCCGCTTCGCGAGGTCACCGGTAGCGCCGAACAGAACGAAGATCGTGGGTTGCAGAGTCGCCATGAAATCCATCATGCACCGCCCCGCCGTTGCCCGTGGCTACAGTCGGAGTGATGGAAAGGTCACGGTTCCACGGCGAGATATTCGGGATAGGCACCGAGGCGGGCGTCCGTGTGGTCATCGGGCACTGGAACGACTCACCTCTGGGCGAGTTCACCGATGTCATGGTTCAATTCGCCGACGGCCACCGGTTGCTACTGGCGCCGACCGAAGCGGTCCGCGAATTCGTCACCGCCACGTACACGTTCGACGAGACATACCTGACGCCGGTCGAATTCACCCGGCTCGGCAACCACGTGGACCTGAGCGCGGACGATCTCCGTGTGCGCCTGACACTCGGCGGGCCGACCGCCCTCGGCAGACTCCTGCACCTTCTGCCCTCGGCGATCTCGACGGCGCCCTGGTTCTGCACCATCTCCGACCCCATCGCCCGAGTGGTCCTGCGCGGCGTCCGCACCCGAGGCAGCGCGGGCAACGGCCGTCGCAAGTACTACGGCGCCCGGCACCAGCACCGCATCACCGCCGCCGAAACATCTTGGCGCGGCGAGGAACTCGGGAAACTGACACCCGTCACTCCCCCGGTGACATTCGGATTCGGCAGCACCCCCACCGCACCCTCGGTCACCTCGATCACCACGACGATCGACGCCTAGATCAGCGTGGCTCCGGCCGCCCGCAACTCGCTCAGCGACGCGTCCGAGGACTCAGCCGCCACCCCCGCGACCATGGCGGTGAGGATCCGCACGTTCAGGCCCAGAGACAACGCGTCGAGACCCGAGGCCTTGACGCAGAAGTCCGTCGCGAGCCCGACGAGGTCGATATCGGTCACCTCGTTGCGACGGAGCACCTCCGGCAAAGTGATCCCCTCGTCGGTGATGCCCTGAAACGCCGAGTACGAGGGCTTGCCCTGCCCCTTGTAGACGTGCACGTCGACCGCGCCGGTGACGTAGTCCGGGTGATACTCGGCGCCCTTCGTGCCGGCGACGCAATGCACCGGCCATGTGGTGTTGAAGTCGGGCGCCGCGTCGACGGCGAAGTGGCCACCGTTGTCGTTGTCACCGTCGTGCCAGTCACGTGAAGAAACAACGAGGTCGTACTCGTCGCCTTCCTTTGCCAGCAGCACGCTGACCTTGCGCGCGATCTCGCCGCCGCCCTCTATCCCGAGCGCGCCGCCCTCGGTGAAATCGTTCTGTACATCGACTACCAGAAGTGCACGTGTCATGGGTCCCAGTATCCTCGCCTCTGTGAGCGCGACGGTATCGGAACTCGTGTGCTATCCGATCAAGGGATGCGTCGGGCATTCACTGCGCACGGCGCGGATGACCTCGAGGGGAATCGAGCACGATCGTGCCTTCATGATCGTCGACGAGAACCGAAGCTTCCGCAGCCAACGGAGCGACCCCGTTTTGGCGTTGATCCGCCCGAACATCGACGGTGACACGATCACGCTCGAGCATCCCGAGTTCGGCATGGTGTCCGCGTACATCGACCTCCGTTCCGACGCCGAGGAGGTGACGATGTTCCGGCGACCGCTGCGCGGGATCGATCAGGGCGAGGACGTCGCAGCGTGGTTGAGCAAGCTCATCGGTGAGCACTCTCGGCTGGTAGCGGTGCCCCCGGAATTCGACCGCGTCACCGACGGCCACGTACCCGGAACCGCAGGGTTCGCAGACAGCTCGGCGGTGCACATTCTCTCGGACACGACGTTGGACGCACTGAATTCCAGGCTGGGGCATGCACTTCCGATGAACCGCTTTCGGCCGAACATCGTCGTCACCGGCTGGGAGTCACCGCACACCGAGGATCTGGTGCGTGAGATCGCCGTCGGCGACAGCGTGCTGGCCTACACCAAACTCGCGATCCGCTGCCCGGTGACCACCGTCGAGCAGAGCCGAGGTGAGCGCGACGGCCCGGAGCCGTTGAAGACCCTGGCGACATACCGCACAGCGCGACAGAAGGGTGTCGCCTTCGGAGCCAAGTTCTCGGTTGTCCAGGAAGGCATGCTCTCGGTCGGAGATGAGGTCAATGTGGAGACCTGGGGCGCGTCGGAACTGTAGGGGGCCGTGTCTGGCGCTCCACAATCTTCGAATTCTTCCGGGATTCCGTCAAAATCGAAAGGTTGAGGAGCGTCAGACACCCTCTGCGATCTGCACCGCCAACGCAATTCGCGCCTGGCCCGCCCTCAGCAACGGCGAGAACACCGCACCCGCCTGCACGAGGTCGGCTCCGCCTCCGCCACCGCCATAGGTGGGCGCGATCGGACCCATCGGCACCCGAGTGGTCACGACTACGGGAATGCTGCACTCACGCACCGCTGCCACGACCTCGGCGTTGGTGTTGCCGGACCCTGTTGCTTCGAGCACGATTCCCTGCGCACCCGCAGCGACGCACGCGTCGATCGCCACCGAGTCCGCTCCCGGATACAGCGCGACGATATCGACCCTGACACCGGCGATGCGCACACGCGGCACGACGCGTCGAGGCTCGGCTGCACTGACGAACGCATCCAGATTCGAGGTGTGCGCCTTGCCGAGGCCTCTGGCCTGCAGAATCCTTCCGCCGAACGCCACCAGTACACCGCGTCCGCGATTGCCTCCATCGCGGACAGCTTCCACCGCCGCGCTCACGTTCGCAGGCCCGTCGGGCTCCGGGTGATCTGAGGTGCGCTGCGCTCCGGTGAACACCACGGGACGCGGATCGTCGTGGAAAAGGTCGACGAGCAAAGCGGACTCTTCCATCGTGTCGGTGCCGTGCAGGACGACGACACCCGAGCACGCTGGGTCTGCGAGCGCATTCGACACAGAGTCGACGATGCGGTCCATGTCCGCGAAATCGAATGTCGAGCTGTCCTTGGACATCACCTCCCGAACCTCGACGTCGGAGGCGAATTCCAGGGGCATCGGACCGCTACCTGGGCGACTGATTCCTTGGGCGTCGCGGCTACTGGCGATGGTTCCGCCGGTGGTCAAGATTACTATGCGGGACAAGCGATCTCCCCTGTCGTTGTCGGGCTCTCGAAACTACCTCGTCGAGGTTTCGGGTGCGTCGGCATGCTCGGTGGGCACGACCCTGAGGTTGGCGAGATGCTCGGGGCTGAGCAACCGGTCGAGTTCGACGCGTCCGAGCAGCTTCTTCTCGAGTACCAGATCGACGACATTGCGCCCGGTCAGCAGTGCTTCCTTGGCTATCGCCGTGGACTCGACATACCCCAGGTGTGGGCTGAGCGCGGTGACGAGGCCGATCGAGTTCTCGACACGCTCGCGGAGTAGGTCGACGTTGGCGGTGATGCCGTCCACGCACCGGCTCGCAACGGTGCGGCAGGCTGCACCGAGGTGGGCCATGCCGTCCGAGAGCGACTTGACGATGATGGGCTCGAATGCGTTGAGCTGCAGCTGCCCTGCTTCTGCCGCCATGGTGATGGTGACGTCGTGGCCGATCACCTCGTAGGCGACCTGGTTGAGTACCTCGGGGATGACGGGGTTGACCTTGCCCGGCATGATCGAGGAACCGGCCTGCACTGCTGGGAGGTTGATTTCGTTGAGCCCTGCGCGTGGCCCGGAAGACAGCAACCGGAGATCGTTGCAGATCTTGGACAGCTTGACTGCGACACGCTTGAGCACTCCCGACAGGTGAACGAACTGCCCCACGTCCTGCGTCGCCTCGATGAGGTCGGTGGCAGATACGAGCGGCAGACCGGTCTTGCGTCGCAGGTGTTCCACCGCCGACGCGGTGTACCCGACGGGGGCGTTCAGCCCGGTGCCGATAGCTGTTGCGCCGAGGTTGATTTCGTGTACCAGCAGGGCTGCTTCTTCGAGGCGGCAGCAATCCTCGTCGATCATGATCGCGTAGGTGCCGAACTCCTGGCCCAGAGTCATCGGGACCGCATCCTGCAGCTGCGTGCGCCCCATCTTCACGACGGTGGCGAACTCCGTCGCCTTGCGGCGGAAGGCGTCGCGCAGAATTTTCATGGATTCGATGAGTTCGTGCGCTGCGTAGATCGTCGCGATGTTGACGGCCGTCGGGTAGACATCGTTCGTCGACTGGCTGGCGTTGACGTGCTCGTTGGGGTGCAGGTGGCTGTACTCGCCGTGTTCGTAACCGAGGATCTCGAGCGCACGGTTGGCGATGACCTCGTTGGCGTTCATGTTGGTGGACGTACCTGCGCCGCCCTGCACCACGTCGACGACGAATTGTTCGTGCCAGCGTCCGTCGAGGATCTCCTGGCATGCCTGACGAATGGCCTCGCTGCGGGTGGCGTCGAGGATGCCGAGTTCTTCGTTCGCCGATGCTGCAGCCCACTTGACTGCGGCCAGACCTCGGACGAGGTGGGCGTTGGTGGAGATGGGGCGTCCGGTGATCGGGAAGTTCTCCAGTGCGCGCAGGGTGTGAATGCCCCAGTACGCGTCGTTGGGGATCTCGCGTTCGCCGAGAAGGTCCATCTCGACACGGGTATCGACCACGTTGCGCTCCTGTTTGTCTAGCTGTCCGGCTGTCTGACAGGTTCAGTGTGGGCCATGCACCGTCGCCAGTCAACCCGTGGCACCATGAGGCCATGGACCTGTCGGACAGCTGGGCGGTCAGTCAACCGACCGCAACGAGAATGAGCGCCGCCGAAGCCGTCTTCGCCGACATCCGCGACGCCATCGTCTCCGGTCGGATCGCAGTCGGCGAACGCCTTCCCGCCGAGGCCGCCCTGGCCACCCGCCACGGCGTCAGTCGATCCGTCGTCCGCGAGGCCCTACGCTCGTGCACCGCCCTCGGCCTGACCGAAACAAAAACGGGCAGAGGCACATTCGTGATCCGCGACCGCATCAACGCAGACCTCGACATCGGCAACTACGACGCCCGCGAGCTCATCGAAGCCCGGCCCCACGTCGAGATCCCGTCCGCCGGTTGGGCCGCCGAACGACGCACCGACGACGAACTCCGAGAGCTCGAAACCCTCGCCGACCAGATGCGAATCGAGGACGACCACCGCGCCTGGGTACTACTCGACGGAAAGTTCCACACAGCAATCGCGCGGGCCAGCAAGAACCGCGTCTTCGAAGCCATCATCGTCGACATCCGCGGCGCGCTCACCCGTCAGTCGGAAACCCTCAACCTCGTCGCCCGACGCCAACGAGCATCCAACGCCGAGCACGACCGTATCGTCGCCGAGATACGCGCCGGCGACTACGACGCCGCCGCGAGGGCAATGGCCGACCACCTCGACGCCGTCCGCGGGGCCGTGGAATCCCTGCGGCGCTGAGGACATCCCCAGCCTGAACGAGAAGGTCAGCAGGCGAAGTTCGGGTCACCGTTCGAAGCGTCGAGTCGAGCCAGCTCGCGGCGGGTGGCATCGTCGACCCGAGCGCGAACAGTGGGCCGATATCCGGCGATGAGGGCAACCTCGACGAAGTGATAGAAGAAGATGAGCAGGATCGGTACAGGGTTCTTGCTCATGCTCGCGCAGGACAGATTGCGCGCCGTGTCGTCGCGGCCGTTCTCGCCGATGCGATGTCCGAGTACCAGCTGGATCGTGAAGGTCACGGCGAACGCGGCGCTCGATGCGACGATCGCCCACAGACCGAGGTCGGCGAGCAAAGTGCTGGCCACGAACCAGATTGCCACGAGCTGCACCGACCAGAGCAGACCGAGAAACAGCTCTGCCGTGCAGTACAGCGCGCCGATGAGCGCGACGGCGACGAGGCCCGCATCGACGGGCCCCACATCGACAACCGACAGCAGTCCCAGTACGGCCCCGAGTTCGATAGGGATGCATATCCAGTGGACCACGCGATTGAGAAGACTCTGATGGTAGGCGTAGTGGACGCCCATGCGCTCTATCCAGTCGAACCGAACCACTGCTCCCCCTCCGGATCAGCGAACCGGAACCGAGGGTATCGCATACCTGCAGTCCGGGTGCCGAATCGGCGCTATCACACGGCGTCGGACCGGAACTGCGCGTCCCAGCTGTCCGGCACCGGTGTGTCGAGGTCGATCGACAATCCTGACCGACGCGCCCTGGACACGATCATCTCCGATATCACCGGCATGATCTCTCCGACGAACGCGGCGGTGTCCATGCGTGGATCCGACGACTCCAGCCACCATGCGGCAGCGCCCGTGACAGCGCCGACCACCATGGAGGCAAGCAGCGCGACATCGTGATCGGGCTGGCCCGGTGCAATGGTGGCGGTGAGAAGAGGCTCTATCAGATGAGCAACCGTCCGCGAGTTCTCGGCCGTGTATGCCCCGGCATTCTCGACGCCGAAGAAGAGGTATCGGCTGAGATTGGGATACGTTTGGATCAGCGACGCATACCCAGAAAGGGCCGCGCCCAGAAGATCTCCCAATGTTTCGGGTGTTGTGTCGCTCAGTCGAAAGAGCTCGGCGACCACATCGTCACGCGCACGCTCGGCCACGGCCTGCATGAGTTCGGACTTGTCGACGAAGAATCGGTAGAGCGCCGGCTTGGGTACGCAGGCCCGCGCAGCGATCTCGTTCATCGTCAGCTGCGGCCCGATGTCCTCGATGGCATCCTTGGCAACATCGACGATGCGCCTGCGTTCGGCCGCTCGGTGTTCGGCCCAGCGTTCGGTTCGAGCGTCGGGCATTGCTCGGCTCCTTGAATTCGATTCGAGACTGTGTGTTCACCCAAAGCTCGTCACTCCGGGGGTGTCGACGATACCAATGGCGGCACCGTCACTGATCGAACGCGATTCCGACGTGATCGGAAACCGGGAGGGCTTGGCACGCCAGCGTCAGTCCGAGCCGAATGTCGGCATCCACCAGTGTCTGGTTGCGGATCATGCGGACCTCGCCGTCGACCACTCTGACCGCGCAAGCGCTGCACTCACCCTCCCGGCACGAGTACGGTGCGTTCAGTCCTTGGCCCAGCAGGACATCGAGCAATGTCCGATTCCGCGGCCAACGCAGGGTTGTTCTCTCGCCGCCCCGGTCGATCTCCAGTCCCGCGGGTTCGGTGGCTTCAGCGTCTGAGCGTGCATCGATGTCGACGAACGGATCGCCCGAGAGTGATCGAAACCTCTCGACATGAATGCGGCCCGGCGGTGTCCCGATCAGTTCGAGCGCCGAAGTCGCGACGTCCATGAACGGGCCAGGCCCACAGACGAACGCGTCATACCGGTGATAGGCGCCGAGCCGCTGCACCAGCGCGTCGACAGTCGGACGACCGTCCTCCGATTCGAGCCAATGGTCGACGAACAGGCGGTCCGGGAATTCGATCATCATGTCGTCGAGGTCGCTACCGAAAATGACGGTTCCGCGGTCTGCGTTCGCGAAGAACAGGTACACCGTCGCGGAGCCGCCGAGTAGGGCCGAGGTGAGGATCGACATGAGCGGGGTGATTCCGCTGCCCGCCGCGATCAACAGCAGATCCGCATCCAGCGAACCGGGAGAGAAACGACCCGAAGGAGGTAAGGAGGCAAGGGTGAGTCCGGGACGGGCGTTGTTGCACAGCCAATTCGAGGCGTAGCCCCCGAGTGTGCGCTTCACGGTGACCACCAGACGGTCGTCGAGGTGCGGGGAACTCGACAGTGAGTAGCACCGCGCCGCCGGCGTGTGCTCGCTGGGCACTCGCAGAGTCAGGAATTGGCCCGGTCGGTAACGGCAGGTGTCCAGGGAACGCTCCGGCACGTCGAACACGATCGACACGGCCTCCTCGGTCTCCTGCACCACCTCGACCACCGTCAGTTCCAGGACGTCGGGTCGTAGCGGAGCGCCGGCAGGCTCGCCGGGGACGGATGTGTGCATGTTCGCCCTGTCTACTGTGCGCCACTGTTGCGAACCCACGGTATCGCATACCATCGGTTCGCGCCCCCTGTTGCGGGCCGACGCGAAGGAGTTGTCGATGATGTCGACGCACGAGATGTTTCCCAGCAGCCATCACGCCGGATCGCACTACCGCGGCCGAGCGGTGGTCACCATTCACGGGCGCGATATCGAGGTGGACGTGGAACTGAAAGGACGCCGCGAACCTATCGATGGCGTGTTCCGCTGGTTCGGCCGGATATCGGAGAACACCGCTCTGATCGAGATGGTGGGCGACGCCCCGCGGATCCGCGTGCGAATACGAACTCTTCACAGCGCCCGAGATGCCTGGATCGGTGATCTCGATCCATGGAACCGATTGCGGGTCACCGGAAAGAGCACGCCACCGTTCGAGGTTCCCACCGCCCTGTCGGCCGAGGAGAAGCAATGAGCCAGTCGAGCCACGGTTTTCGCCGTCCGGAGGTCGTCGGCGGTGGAGCTGTTCGCTTGCGCCGCAGTATCACCGATCGGCAGGATGCGGCGAGGCGATTGTTGTTCGAGGCCGCCGAGGACGTGTACGACGGTGACCTCGACGTCGATTGGGGCAGTGCACCCGTCCCCGACCTTCGATGGATGCCCGACGAGTTCTGCTCGCTGTTCGGAACCTCGGTATGGGATGCGATGACCGATGGCCAACGGCGGACTCTCGTCACCGCCGAGTTCGTCGAATTGATCGCGCTGGCAATGCAAATGGACTCCGTAGCGTCGATGATCGCGTTCAAGACGATTGCCCGAGATCGCGTCCTCGCAGACGATCGCGCCCGACTTCTCCTGACCGTAGTCGACGACCTGGCACGCAATGTCACCATGTACAGCAGGGTGATTGCCGCCACCGGCGTCGAACCCGCGATGAGTCGTCGCCGAACGACCCTCCCTGCCCGCTACTCGTTGATGCTCCCACGTAGAACTCTGGCGGTGTCGGTGATGCTGTTGAGCGCGCAGTTGCTCGGCGGCCTGTCCGCCGCCGTGGCCTTCGGAGACGAGGTTCAACCCCACTGCAAATACCTGTTGCAAATTCAGGCGGGCTCCGCGGACCGGGTGACGCGCTTCGCGCGCGCCGAACTCGACGATGCCGGGGTTGCTGGTCGTTCACGGTCCAGCTCGGTTCGGCGAACGGCACATTCGGCCGCGCACGCATCACTCGTGGTCTCGATCGGGTGGCGGTTGATCAGCGACGAGGCTTATGTGAGTGCAGGTGTGGACCCGGTAGTCGCCCGAGCCGCTGCGTCCGCGCGCGCGGTGCGCGCGCGTCGGCTCACCACGATCCTGGGTCCGCACCTTGCGATCTGCGACGAGGACGGTCTTGTCGACGGGCAGCTCGCCGGGCTAGTACTTCGGGCCGGCGGTCTGCGCGAGCGCGGGCGGTGATTCCCCGATCAGGAGCGCCCCGAGACCTCCGCCAGAATGTCCGCAGGTAGCGCACGAGAAAGCCGGTACAGGCGCGTTGTGACTACGCCGCGGATCATTCCGACTTCGTGCAGGTAACGCATCAACGGCTCGCACGCGAACACGGCGCGATCGCGGTATCGGGGGCTCGATACCGCGGTTGCCCAACCTCGCACGGGTGAGATCCCGACGCTGCGGTACACCGAGGGGTGGATGAGAGACTGCACCACGACGATTGCCTGTATCGCAGTGAGAACACGATGCAAGGCATTGCTCAGGGGTCCCCGTTCGTCGATGGATCGAACCAGTTCTTCACGCGCGTAGGTGATGTGGCGCGCCTCCTCGAGAACGTGAATCTTCATCATCTGCCGAAGGTGTGGCTGGATTTGCGGGTCGTCCATCATCTCTCGTTGCATTCGATCGAGAACCTCCTCCACGAGCAGGGTTCCCGCGTGGATCGACGGTCCCCGCGGCAGCAGTCCAGCGAAGTTCAACAAGATGCCGAGCACCGCCGGTTGCTTCACAGCAGGCAATCCCGTCTTGTCGATGATGCGCCCGAACATCGTCGAGTGACGCGTTTCCTCGGCCACCTCGGCCAGTGCGTACCGGCTGTGCCCCGTTGTCAATCGCCCACCCTCGACGACACCACGCAGGAGCATGATGCTCAAGAACAGCTCGGCCATGATTCCGTAACTGAGCACGGACACAGCCTCGTGCTTACCGAGCGTCAGTCTTTGCTCCTCGGTCAAGCTGTCCCATAGCCGTGTTCCGTAGAGCGAGTGCCTGTGATCGGCCACCCATTTCGCCCCGGGGACGGTGTCCGCCGACCAATCGATGTCGACCTCGCCGTCGTACGCACGATCGGCCGTTGAGCGCAGAAGCCGTTCAGCTGTCTGCTCCCTGTCTCCCACGGACTTTCGCGTCAGTGTCGAAACCCCGGCCCTGCTCAGTGCGTGCTGGCTCGGTGCGTGCTGGTTCGTCGTGTTCGGGGTGGTCATACCGACTCCCTCCGGGAGCGTCCGTCAGCGGTTGACAGGTCGAAACCAATGGTATCTGATACCGACGGTAGCAATCGTCCACCGGCGCGTTCGATCTGTCAATCGCGGGTGCGCTGTTCCATCGACGAAAGGGAATCCAACCCGATGAACGTCGCACATTGCCGAAGTGAGTACGCAGGATGAGCGCGGTCCTGATCAGCGGGGCCGGGCGCGGAATCGGACTCGCCTGCACGCGCAGGCTTGCTGCAGCGGGAACGACCGTCTATGCCGGAGTGCGGTCGGCGTCGCACCGGGACCTGCTCGGCGAGATCGACGGTGTTCATCCACTTCTTCTCGATGTCACCGAACCCGATTCCATCGCTGCCCTCGACGACGTACTTCCGGACCGACTCGACGCAGTGGTCAACAATGCGGGGATCGCGCTGCAGGGGCCGGTGGAGACGGTGCCACCGAACGATTTCACCGATCAGCTCGAGGTCAATGTCACCGGCCCACTGCGGTTGACGCAAGCGGTGCTGCCGAGAATTCGCGCCAGCCGCGGACGGATCGTCATGATTTCCTCGCTCAGCGGGCTACTGGCGACACCGGGGACAGGGGCGTACTGCGCCTCGAAGTTCGCCATCGAGGCGCTTACCGATGCGCTGCGTATCGAGTTGCGACCGTGGAAGATTCACGTCAGCTTGATCCAGCCGGGCACCACGCGGACCGATATGTGGACCAATGTGGTCGAAGAATTCGACGCGGTGTCCGACGCGATGTCAGCCGAACACCGTGAGCTATACGAGCCTCAATTGACCCGCATGCGTGGCCTATTGCCACGCATGCAGAAGCTGGCGGTGGATCCCGACAAGGTTGCCAAGAGCGTCGAACACGCGCTGACCTCGAGTAGGCCGCGACGACGCTACCGCTGCGACGCCGCAAGCCGTGCGCAGGTGCTCGCGACGTCCTGCGCACCGGCTGCGGTCACGGACATGATTCTGTCGGCCGCCACCAGAACGGGTTGACGACTCCATGTCGGCGGGTAGACGGAATGTGAGCCGCAAAAGCGTCATCACTGCACTTCAGCGGACACTGATCAATCCGATCAGCAGGCGCGTTCCCAGCGCGCACCTGATCGAAACTGTCGGCCGCAAGAGCGGTGAACCCCGCACGACTCCGGTCAGCGGGCGCCTCGACGGCGACGAGTACTGGTTCGTGTCCGAATACGGCCCTGCCAGTCAGTACGTCAAGAACATTCAGGCCAATCCCGAGGTGCGCATCAGAGTGAAGAACGTCTGGCGCAGCGGTAGGGCGGTACTGCGACCGGACGACGACCCGCGGCGACGGCTTCGGACCATCTCACGCAATGCGTCGGTCGTGGTCCGCGCCGTGGGCGACGATCTGCTGAGCATTCAGGTCGTATTGCGATCGACCGGTTGACATCGGCGAAAAGAGAGTGATTGATCGGGATAGCGCCAACAGCCGGGAGTCGAAGCGTCAGGGACCTTGGACGCTCACTCCTCCGACTCGGTGAGACCTTCCCGCTCGTCACGCTCGGCCCATTCGAGCAGTTGGTCCAGGGCGAACACGGCGTCGTCGATGCCCGCGTGCAGGTCGCCGAGTTCGGCGAATCGCTTGGGCACCGTGAAGATCGTGAACTTGTGCGGATCCACAGTCGCCACCTCGTCCCAGGAGATCGGGGTGGACACGGTGGCCTGATGGTTTCCGCGCACCGAGTAGGCGCTGGCGATGGTGTGGTCACGGGCGTTCTGGTTGTAGTCGACGAACAATTTCGTGGGGTCACGGTCCTTGCGCCACCACGTCGTCGTCACGTCCTCGGGTGCACGCCGCTCAACTTCACGCGCGAAAGCCAGTGCTGCCCTGCGCACGTCCTTGAAGCCGTGATCCGGTCGGATGCGTACGAAGACGTGCAGTCCGTGCCCGCCGGACGTCTTGGGCCACCCGACCGCGCCGAGATCCTCGAGCACCTCTTTCACCACACCCGCGACGCGACGCACTCGGTCGAACGGGCAGTCGGGCATGGGGTCGAGGTCGATGCGCCATTCGTCGGGCCGTTCGACGTCGGCGCGACGCGAGTTCCACGGGTGAAACTCGACGGTCGACATCTGCACCGCCCAGGCAACGTGCGCCAACTCGGTGACGCACAGTTCGTCGGCGGTGCGGTTGTAGCGCGGGAACGTGACGCGCACGGTTTCGAGCCACGGGGGCGCACCGTTCGGCACGCGCTTCTGGTGCACCTTGTCGCCGGCAAGCCCCTTGGGGAATCTGTGCATCATGCACGGGCGCTCCCGCAGCGCGCGCACGATTCCGTCACCGACGCTGAGGTAGTAGTTCACCAGGTCGAGCTTGGTCGCCCCGCTCTCGGGGAAGTACACCCGATCGGGGTTGGAGATGCGCACCGAGCGCTTGCCCACCTCGAGTTCGACTGCCGGAGATGCCATGCCAGCAAAGCCTAGGGCAAGCGTCCGAAAAGGTCATTCGACCGCGCTGGGGGTTCCCTCAACGGAGGTGCTTCGCTGGTGTCGCGACGAGATCTCGTGGATTGCGTACCGCTTGCGCTCGCATCATCAACTGAATTCGGTGTTCGACGATGCGAAGTTGCGCAGCCAGCGGGCTACGCATCAACGCTAGTTCGTACTCCATTCGACGGGACCACTCGGCTGGGAGGTCGGCGATCGTGCTGTGCGAGACGAAAACGTCCAATGGCGTCGACCGCGAGATATCGAAACCGGCCATGTCATCCTCTCCTCGAACAGCGACACGTAACCCACCCTCCGAAGGTGCGTTGCCCACCGCTACATCGTGTTCGCGAACGGCTCCCATCGATAGGGCCCAAAGTCACGTCCGCTGTCGACTTCGATGTCGTTCGGCCCTACGTGCGTGGTTGTGGCAGCGTCGAGGATGAGTGACGTACATAGCTCGATCGTCGAGAAGATCATCGGTGTCGAAATTGCGGAGGACCACATGACAAGAGCTGCTGTCGCACCCGGTATCGGCGCACCTGCCGTTCCATCCGGCGGTGACTCAGTTGTCGGACTTCGGAGCAAGCGGGATCCCGGAGCCAGGACGGTCATCATTCCAGCCGGCAACGACCGCACGCTCGAGGTGCTCGACGCGGGCCCGGAGGACGGGTTTCCACTCGTCTACCATCACGGCACGCCGCAAGCCGCGGTCCCTTTCCCGACCCTGGAACGCGCCGCGGCCGAGCACGGGCTCCGGGTCATCTCCTACTCACGCCCCGGGTACGGCGCGTCCTCGCCGCGCTCCGACGGCGCCACCACTGCGCAGGTCGGTGACGACGCCGCAGACACCGCGACGGTGCTCGACCACCTCGGTGTCGGCAACTTTCTCACGATCGGTTGGTCCGGCGGTGGACCCCGCGCGCTCGCGTGCGCAGCGCTGCTGCCCGACCGGTGCCTGGCGGCCGCCTGCTGCGTCGGCATCGCTCCTGCCGACGAGTACGACGGTGACATCCGTGACGGCATGGCCGAGGAGAACGTCGCGGAATACTCGGCGATCTTCGCTGGTGTCGAGGAGCTGGAGGCGTTCCTCGATATCCGGAAGGGATTCTTCGCCGTCACCGCCGAGCAGGTCGCGGAGGGATTGGGTGCGCTGGCACCGCCGGTGGACCGCGCCGCGCTGACCGGAGAGCTCGCCGAGTACCTCGCATCCTCGGTCAATGCGGCCGGCCGTCAGGGCATCGTGGGGTGGCGCGACGACGACCTGACCCACACCCGACCTTGGGGGTTCGACCTGAGCGAGATCCGCGTCCCAGTCTCCCTGTGGCAGGGCCGCCTGGACACCATGGTGCCGTTCGCACACGTGGAATGGCTGGCCGCCAACATCGCCGGGGCGCGAGCTCACCTCGTCGACGGCGAGGGACACATTTCATTGATGCAGAAGGTCCCGGCCATTCTCGAGGAACTCCGCCAGCTCGGCGGTGTCGAGTAAGGCTCAGCGCGCTTGTGGGGTCGAGGCTGACAAGGTGGCACAGATCGCGTCCGCCCACTCGTCGATGTCGGTGCGCGATCTGGTGTCTCCGTCATCGGCTTGAATCAGCTTCACCACGAGTCGCTCGAACCTCGACAGCTCCGACCGATCGAGCTTCCCCCCGAAAACTCGATGCTCGATCGCCCAGGAAGCCTCATTCCACTTCGACGATGTCGCTGAGGGTGCTTCCTCGTCTATCGGCCCGCTGGAGAACAACCACACGGGCCTGTTCTCGAGTTCGACGCGCTCTCGCTTGACCAGTGATCGCGCCTCCCGCAGCCAACGGCCCATATACACTCCGCTTCCGATGATGACGGCGTCGTACCCGGCGATGCCGTCGACGTCAGCGGCGTCGAGGACCTCTACCGTCACCGAATCCATTGCGCCGTCCAGTCTTTCGGCTATCGCGGATCCTAACCAGTGCCCGAGTTCGCGGGTGGAACCGTGCCGGCTTGCTGTGGCAATCAGGATTCGCATGATGTTCTTCTCTCGTATGGGAGTTCTCAGCTATGGAGCTGCATCGTCAGCCGGTCCACGGCTCTGCGGTACTGGACGTCATCGATGTCCCCACGTGCATAGCGCGCGGCGAACAACTCCTCCAAGGTGCTGGGACCGGCGATGCTGCCGCTCGGTTCCCAGATTCCAGAACGCGCGCCGAATCGGAGTGCTCCGAAGCTGAACACCGCCGCGAAGATGACGAGAGCGAGAACGAGTGCCATGCCGGATGGTCCTTGTCTGAAAAGGTGCGGGGAACTTGCCGTTACGTCCAGTCTGCAGATCGCCACCGTCCGGTGAATAGGGACTTGTGGCCCATACGGGCGGCCGAAGGTCTCGCTCCGTCCCTGCTCACGCGTCCCGGCGTCGGAGCAGATACGCCGCGAGGGCAAGCAACAGCACCGTCCAGATTGCCGCGACCCCGAAACCCTGCCAAGGGGTCAGAAGGTCATCGGGCGACTGTTGAGGAGAGGCGATGAGAGACCCGGCCTGAGAGGGTAGATATGCCTGAATGTACTTGCCGATGGTGCCGGGGATCAGCTGCGTCAATGGGGCCAGCACGAGAATGAACCCGATAATGCCGGTGATGGCTCCCGCCGTGTGCCGGACGATTGCGCCGACGGCGATAGCCATGACCCCGAGCAATGCGAGATACAAGCCCGCACCGATCACTGCACGCAAGACACCTGGATCGCCCAGGGACACCGACGCGCGAGAACGCATGATCGCCGATCCGAAGAAGAAGGTGGGAAACGATGCGATCTGACCGACCACGAAGACGACCACCATGAACACGCCGGATTTTGCGAGGAGGACCGGTATGCGCGAGGGGACTGCCAGGAGACTGGCCCTGATCGTTCCGCTGGCATATTCGCTGGTCACGACCAGCACACCGAGCACACAGACCGCCAACTGACCCAGCAGAAAACCAGCGCCGAGGATCTGCCGCGCCGGGTCGGCAATGATCTGCGCTTGCGCGATGGGATCCACGTTGTCCCAGTACGCCACGGTGAACCAGGTGAACAGGACCGTGAAACCTATGGTGAGCACTACCAGCAACACCAGCGACGCGATCGTCGAGCGAAGCGATATCAGCTTCGTCCATTCCGATTTCAAGAGTCCGACGACATCGGCGCTACGGTGGCTGTGCGTGGCAGGTGTCGCTGTGACGGGTGGTGAGGTGGTGCTCATGCCATGGCCTCTCCGCGAGAGTGTGAGACAACCGGCTGGTCGTCCTCATCCGAATCGGAGTGTGTGAGTGACATGAAGGCTTCCTCCAGCGATGCCTTCTGCGGCGTCAGCTGATAGATCACGATCTGCTGCTGTGCGGCAAGTTCGCCGATACGGCGTGCGGAAAGTTCGCTCACGGTGAGCGTCTCGTGATCGCGAACCTCGAAGTGTCCGCCGGCTGCCCCGATGGACGCGGCAAGTCTCTTAGAATCGGAGGACGCCACCAACACCGATGCCCGACTACTCCGGGCGATCAATTCACTGGGAGTGCATTCTGCGATCAACCTGCCGTGATCGATCACGACCAGATGATCTGCAGTCTGCGCCATTTCGCCCATGAGGTGGCTGGATACGAACACGGTTCGCCCCTCCCCCGCCAGGTGCTTCATCAGATTGCGCATCCAGTAGATGCCCTCCGGATCCAACCCGTTGATCGGTTCGTCCAAGATGAGCACCGACGGGTCTCCGAGTAGTGCCGCGGCGATCCCCAATCGCTTCCGCATGCCGAGAGAGAACCCACCCGTACGTTCGCCGCTGACGTCGCGCAGGCCGACGAGCTCGAGAACCTCCGTGATGCGCTTGTTCGCAATCGACTGTGTCTGAGCAAGATAGAGGAGATGGTTGTATGCCGATCGGCCAGGATGGATGGCTTCGGAGTCCAACAGAGTTCCGACGGTAAGCAGTGGCCGACTCAGATGCGCGTAGTCGAGGCCACCGATTTTCGCGCTGCCACCGCTGGGGTGATCCAACCCCACGATCAGTCGCATGGTGGTCGACTTGCCCGAACCGTTGGGTCCGAGAAATCCTGTGACGGCGCCTGGATCTACGACGAACGACAGGTCGTCGATCACCAGTTTGTCCCCATAGCTCTTGCTCAGAGCGCGCACCTCGATCGGATAGTTCATCGCGAATCTGCGTTTCCTGCGCTAGCCCTCATCGTCGTTTCCTTTGCCCGGCTGCTGGTGCCGTGAGTTTCGCCCGACCACCATCAGACCTTCCGCGACGTGCTCGACGCAGCGGTACAAAAGCACCGCCATCAGGGACCTTGGTCGTCTGTTCGCGGGTGCGTGAGTGCGCACAAGTCGCCTCGTAGCGTCACATCCGGCCCCGCGGACACGATTTGTGTGCACGCACGCCCTACCACAAAACCCACCGAGTCCAATCGGTTGTACACAGGCTGTGGATAGATTTCGATCCGAAACTCGACTTCCTGCAATCGTGTTCGCATGGGGGTTTACACACGCGAGTCGCTGCTGCATTCAGGCCTGAGCCGTCGGGCTCTGTCTTCGTTTCATCGAGTGCTTCCGCAGATCTATTCGGACACCGAGCCCAGCTATCTCGACCGCTGCACTGCGCTGACGCTGTGGAAGCCGACTGCGGTGCTCAGTCACGCGAGCGCCGCCTGGATGTGGGGTCTGACCGAAGAACCGGCACTCGTCGAAGCAACAGTGCCACTGGGTACCCAGGTCCGCGGCCCGCAATGGGTTCGGTTGCATCGACGGACAGTGACCAAGCAGGCGAGAACGAACGGCTTGCCGGTGGTCCCGATCGAGCACTGCCTCATCGACGTCGCCACAACTATGAAGCGGCCAGACCTCGAGGCGCTGTTCGACGCCGCAATCGGACAACGAGTGAACTGGCGCGCGGTCGCACAGATGTGCGCGGAGTCCTCCGGTCGACACGGAATCGCCGCCGTCCGCGAACAACTGCGCACGTGCTGTCCGATGACCAGATCCGAACCGGAGCGCGCCGTCGCTCGTGCACTGACAGCACGCAACTTCCGGCTCGAGATCAACACCAAGATCGGACGATACTACGGGGACCTGGTGTGTCGTCGCGCCAAGGTGATCGTCGAAATCGACGGACGCGAATTTCACATCGAACCCGAACCGTTCAACAACGATCGCAAACGCCAGAACGCGTTGATCGCCGACGGTTGGCGCATCCTCCGCTACTCGGCCGCGACAGCGATGGCGTACCTGGACGAAGTCGTGGACGAGATAATTTCGGTGGTACGACAGCGTCGGAGAAGTCGCCGTGCATGAGTGCACACAAGTTGCCCCGCAGCGTCACATCCGGCCCCGCGGACCCGACTTGTGTGCAGCCAGGCACGCGGGCCACAGGCACATCAGCGCCGACTGCCTAGTCGATCTCTACCGACATGGGACGACACAGCGCAGCGCTTGCAGTGTGCAGATTGCTCGCCATTCGATCCAGAGTGGTGCGGGTGGTCTCGTAGTCGGCTTCGGAGACGCCCTCGGTCGCAATTTGCATGGTTCGATTCTGTGTCTGCATCATTCGATTCAGCAGTTCTTCACCCTGGTCGGTGAGGACCATGATCCGCTCGCTGTCCGTTGCTCCCTCCACGTCGATCCAACCGTTCTCGGTCAGCGAGGACAGAAGCTCGGCCAACTCCGCGTCACTGTAGAACGTGCGCGCCTCGCTGGTGAACGTTGACAGCAGGAGTTTGCGGTCGCCGAACGCGGTCCGCAACGCCTGCCAATGTGCACGGCCGACCCCATGCTCTGTTCGAAGAGCGGTGTCGACATAGTCGTTCAATTCGTTGTCGAATTGCTTCACCAAGTAGCCGAGAGGTTGATCGCTGCTCATGAGTGGGACTCCTTAGCGTACGAGTTACTGTCGGCCCGAACCGACGTGGATTCGGCGTCCGTCGACTCGCCGCGCATCAACACCGGTACAACGACAGCGAGTGCGAGCATCACCACGGAGCCTGCTGTTGCGGCGACCGACAATCCGGATGTGAACGCTTCCGCAGCATTCTCGAACAGTGCATTTCCAACCTCCTCGGGCAGACTTCTCGAGACCTCACGTGCACTTGCGAAGGACTCTTCAGCAATCGCGGGGACATCTGCAGGCAGATCGAGTGATGTTTTGTACACCGTTGCTCCGATCGAGCCCATCAGCGCGATACCCAACGCGCCACCGAATTCGGATCCGGTCTCCTGGATCGCTGATGCCGCCCCTGCGCGATCCGGGGGTGCGGCCGCGACGATGGCGTCGGTTGCCAGGGTCATGACCGTCGTAACTCCCGCGCCGAGCACGACGCCGCCGCCCACGATGATGGACAGGCCGTCCGCCGCCGGTGTGAATGCGATTACGCCCAGCCCGGTGGCAGCCGCAACGAAACCGATGCTCATCGCCGACGCGGTGCCGACCCATCCGCGCAGCTGCGGTGCGAGCATCGAACCGGCCATCGCTGCAATGGTCATCGGTATCATCCACAGCGCGGCTCCGAGCGGGCTGAATCCAAGTGCCAACTGAAGGTACTGCGCGAGGTACATGTTGGGTCCGAGCAACACCATGATGCCGAGTGTCACGGCCACGAGGGCTCCGACGAAGCGCCTGCTCTTGAAAAGTGTCGTGTCGACGAGTGGGTCGGTGGCCGATCTCTGGCGTACGAAGAACAGCGCGGCGAATACGGCCCCCGCCGCCAGTGAGATCGAGCTCTTCACGTCCCAACCCGTGATTTCGGCGGCATGTTTCGCTGCATAGACGATTGGCAGAACAGCAGCCATCGACAAGGTGGCTCCGGCGATGTCGAAACGTGCAGACGACGGATTGCGGAACTCGGGAACGAGAATGGGGGCTGCAATAAGGAGTCCGATCAGGAACGGGACGTTGATCAGGAACACCGAACCCCAGTCGAAGAAGTTCAGCAACGCGCCGCCTGCGACCGGTCCGAGAGCCCCTCCGCCCGCGAAGGCTGCGGTCCAGACCCCGATCGCCTTTGCTCGCTCGCCCGGATCCTCGAACATGTTGCGGATCAACGACAGGGTCGACGGCATGAGTGTTGCGCCACCGAGCCCCATCAGCGCGCGCGCAGCGATGAGCATCTCGGGGCTTGTGGAGAATGCCGCCAAGACCGAGGCCGCGCCGAACACCACCGCGCCGATGAGCAGGATCTTTCGGCGACCGAACCTATCGCCGAGATTGCCCATCGTGATCAGCAGGCCGGCGAGCACGAAGCCATAGATATCGAGTATCCACAACATTTGGCTACTCGTCGGGGCCAGGTCAGCCGTGATGACCGGGATGGCGAGATAGAGCACGGAAAAGTCCATCGAGGTGAGCAGGACTGGCACGACCAGCACCGCCAGCGCTGCCCAGCGCGCAGGATGTCCGGTTGCCGACTTTTCGCTCGTGCCGAAAGCAGGTGCGTTCATGTCATACTCCTTCTATGCGGATGCCTCCTCCGGATTAATCGGAGACACCCTCCGCTTATAATATGGAGGCAGCGTCCGCTTAAGTCAACAGCTGAGGGAGAAACTCATGAGCGCTCCGGCCGGCCGGCCGCTGAGAGCGGACGCAGTACGCAACCGAAACGCGGTCGTTCAGGCGGCCCGGAGGGCGTTCGTCGATCGAGGGGTGGAGGCCCCACTCGAGGACATTGCAAAATCAGCCGGCGTCGGACCCGGCACGCTCTATCGCCACTTCCCGACGCGTTCGGACTTGATTGCCGCGGCCGTCGAGGATCACGTCGAAGAGCTTCGACGCGCGGTGGATCGCCTGAACACACCCTCGTACGACGCGTCGGATGTACTCCGAGACTGGGTGCGGCTGTTGTCGGACTACTCGGGTGCGTACGGCGGACTGGCCGACAGTGTGCTGGCTGCGAGTTCGCGAGGCGGATCACTCGGCGAGATCTGTCGGGAACTGGAAGATCTCACCGAAGCCGTACTGAAGCGCGTCCGCGCCACAGGACGCGTACGGGACGACGTCGTCGGCGAGGACGTGTTCGTGCTCGCGAACGCGCTCGCGTGGGCGAACGGCCACGATCCCGAGGGAGTTCGCGCGGACTACCGTCTCGAAATCCTGATGCGGGGAATCGCGAATTAGTCATACAGTCCCTTTTCGGCGCGGCGACACTGCTCCATGTTCGGCAGAAGGCCACTCTGGAGAGACATCTCCAACGTCGGAGCGGCGCAGTCGCGTTCGGACCGCGCGAACTGCATTTTGTTCACGGGAAGCGGTAGCCCGATGCGAGGATCGAGTGCCGCCACCGATTGCTCTTGCTCAACCTTGTACGGCGCCGACATCAGATAGCCGACCACAGAATTGTCTTCCAAGGAGAGCAAGCCGTGCCCGACGCCAATCGGCACGTAGATCGCGTCTGCTGCAGCTCCGGTGAGCGTCACACTCTGCCAGCCACCGAAAGTAGCCGAGTCTGTCCGTAGATCGACCAGAAAGTGCTCGGTGTGGCCGCGCGGACAATAGACGTACTTTGCGCGGCCGGGTAGCACGCTGGTGTGGTGAATCCCGCGCAGTACGCCACGCATCGACACGTTGTGGCTAATCTCGCGGACCGGAAACAGTGGGCGACCTGTTCTTTCGACGAAGCGGGTCGAAGTGAACTGGGTGGCGAAGCTTCCTCGCTCGTCGTGGTGGGCATCCGCTCGGAGCACCTCGACTCCGTCGATCCGAGTTCCGAGGACAGGGCGCCGACCGACGGCGGTCACAGCCCTGTGATCACTTCCCTGAGGGCGGCGATGACCCCTCCCTGTTCGGACTCGGACAACGAGGGATACATCGGCAACGAGAAGATTTCGGTCGCGAGCTTTTCCGTGACGGGTAGAGATCCGGATTCGTAACCGAGATGCGCAAAGCCGCTCATCGTGTGCACCGGCCACGGATAGCTGATGTTGAGTGAGATCTCGCGGTCTGCGAGTGCGTCGAGTATGGCATCTCGCTGGGGGTGTCGTGCGACGTATACGTAGTACACGTGACTGTTGCCCTCATTGGTCTTCGGCAACTGTAGTCCACCCGGGCCTTCCAGGTCACCCAGTTCTTCAGCGTAGCGGCGTGCGATCGAATTTCGCGCCGCGATGTAGTCGTCGAGGCGATGGAGCTTTCTTCTCAGTATCTCAGCTTGAAGTTCGTCGAGTCGAGCATTGTGCCCAGGGCTTCGAACGACGTAGTAGGTCTTTTCCATCCCGTAGTAACGGAGTTGCTTCAGTGCGCGGTCGACCTCGGAGTCCGCGGTGACCACGGCGCCGCCGTCTCCGTATGCGCCGAGGACTTTGGTCGGATAGAAGGAGAACGCGGACGCAGCCGACATCGTTCCGGCGATTCTTCCGTTGTAGCGCGCCCCATGCGCCTGTGCACAATCTTCCACAATCGCGATATCGTGTTTGTCGGCGATTCTTCGAAGCGATTCCATATCAACGCACTGACCGTAAAGATGCACGGGCAGAATAGCTTTCGTCTTCGGCGTGATTGCAGCCTCGACCTGAGTGGTGTCCATCAGAAAGTCCTGCTCGCGGACGTCGACGAACACCGGGACTGCACCGGCGCCTACGACTGCCACGACCGTCGGTGCGGCGGTGTTGGACACCGTGATCACCTCGTCACCCGGACCCACACCCACTGCCTCCAGGGCGAGCTTCACTGCGTTGGTGCCGTTGTCGACTCCCGTGCAGTGTGGTGCGCCGTGGTATCGGGCAAATTCGTCCTCGAAGCTGCTAACGCTGTCACCAAGAACCAAACGACCGGATTCGAAGACGGTATGTACAGCGTCCAGGATATCGTCTCGTTCCTTGGCATACTCGGGCAGATAATCCCATACACGCGTTGTCATTCGGCTTCACTCCTTGAATTCGAGTTGGCGAGTTCGTAGTGCTTCAGAGCTGACTGACTCCGGCGTCACTGTCCGGAAGCCACGTCCATGACATATTGCCCGTAGGGGGACTTGGCGAGCTGCTCTCCCAGGCGATAGCACTCGTCCTTGTCGATGAAGTTCATTCGGAGCGCGATCTCCTCGAGACATGCGATCCGTACCCCCTGTCGTCGTTCGAGGGTCTCGACGTATTGCCCTGCATCGATAAGGCTTTCATGCGTTCCGGTGTCGAGCCACACGAATCCCCGGCCGAGCTCCACCAGCTGCGCGCGTCCTTCACGCAGATAGGCGAGGTTCACGTCGGTAATTTCCAGTTCCCCACGAGCGGATGGTTCCAGCGTCTTCGCAATGTCCACTACATCGTTGTCATAGGCGTAGAGGCCGGTGATTGCGATATTCGACAGCGGCGCAGTGGGTTTTTCTTGGATATCGATCAGAGCTCCCACGTCGTCGACTTGTGCCACGCCGTATCGCTGCGGGTCACGGACGGGGTATCCGAACAGAACGCACCCGTCGACACCGCTGGCCGTCTTCTGCAGCGTGGAACTGAACCCCGGTCCGTGAAAGATGTTGTCACCCAACACTAGCATCACGGATTCATGCCCGATATGGCGTTCGGACAGCAGAAAGGCGTCAGCCAGTCCCCTCGGTTCGGCCTGCTCCACATAGGAGATGGCGAGACCGTAGCGCGATCCGTCGCCGAGCAAACCTTCGAATGCCGGTAGATCACGAGGGGTGGTGATGATCTGAATATCGGTGATACCGGCAAGCATGAGCACCGACAGCGGATAGTAGATCATCGGTTTGTCGTACACGGGAAGAAGCTGTTTGGAGACGCAGAGGGTTATCGGATGCAACCGTGTTCCGCTTCCGCCCGCCAGTATTATTCCTTTCATCACTTCAGAGTCCTCACTTTTTCGCCATTCGACTCCGATGACCGAAGTGTTCGTGCCTCGGGATAGTCCGACGCACACGACAATCATCGCGGGGCTGCGGTGTCGACACAAGACCGCCGGTGTCATGGCGAAGTCAAACTTCGTCAAGAACGCGCCGATTCGGTATCGTCCGTACAGCCGTGGATATGCAGTGATGCAACTATTTTCAAGTCGAAGCACGAACGAGACTACGATCGTTCATGGTTCGACTCGCGATGTCGTAGCCAAGCCGGAAGCCGACGCCACGAACTGTGATGATCCAATCGGCGGACCCCAGCTTGCTGCGCACACTGCTGACATGTGTGTCGAGCGTTCGCCGGGACCAGCAGTCACCCCAGACGCGACGCATGATCTGCTTGCGCGCCAGTACGCAACTGGGCGACGACGCGAGCAGATGAAGAAGATCGAATTCCTTGGGAGTCATCGAGATCGGTCTTCCATCGAGGTATACCTGACGCGCGGGTACTTCAATATGAAGGGGCCCATGAGTAATAACACGGTCGGCCGGGTGTGACGAATGTTGGGCTCGGCGGCTGACGGCGTTCATTCTCGCGAGAAGTTCACGGAAGCGATACGGCTTGACCAAGTAGTCATCGACGCCGGCTTGAAAACCGAGAATCAAGTCCAACTCGGTCTCACGCGCGGTGAGCGCGATAAGGGGAACGTCGCTGATAGATCGAATACCTCGGCATACCTCGAGCCCGTCAAGATCCGGTAGTTCCAAGTCCATCAGGACAATGGACGCATCCTCGTGAGCACGAAGTGCCTCGTCCCCCGTGGCGACGCAGTTGACCCTGTGGCCGTGCCGTTCCAAGCCTCGCGCCAACGTCTCGGTATGCGGGAGGTCGTTCTCGACGATCAGTACGTTCGACACCTGAATGTCGGCCGCAGATACACCGTTACCGTGCCATGTTCCCTTGGCGCTCATCGTGTCCAGCATCTATTCCCCGCCTCGATTGAGTAGTTCAATGTCCCGGAAGTCACTGCTCGCTACATACACGTGCGCCGCGCGGCAGCGGGCGGCCCAAGGTCCGATGCAATCTCGGCGAGCGGCGCTCGGCGCGGAACGCCGCTCGGTCTCGGCCTAGGCATTACAGTATGAAATGCAGCTATTTGCCATGGCCGTTGTTGTAGGCTAACACGGGTGAAGTAACCGTGGAAGGGATCAAACCAGCATGAGCACGAACACGCGCCCCAAAGGCGGCTTGATCGACAAACGAAACGCGATCCTCACCGCTGCACTCGCCGTCTTTGCCCGCGAAGGCTTCAGCAGAGCTGGACTCGACGCAATTTCTGCTGAAGCAAAGGTGTCGACGCGCACGATCTACAACCACTTCGAGGACAAGGCCGAGTTGTTCAGAGCCTCCATTCACGAGAGTGCCGCGCGAGTCGCGGACGTTCAGGTAGAGCTCATCGACAGGCATCTCGGTGGTCTGGCCTCGGGCGCGGACGTCGAGGCGGTGTTCGTGGCATTCGCCACTGAGTGGTCCGCCACGGTGACGCGATTCCAGGACCACTTCGCACTTGTCCTGCAGATGCCTGCTGAGTCGAAACACCTTCCGCGAGCGACGGTCGACGCGTGGCTACGAACCGGGCCGATGAGGGTTCGCCGGGAACTCGCCCACTACTTCCAGCGTTTGAACGACAAGGGCCTGCTACAAATCGACGACTCCGATACCGCTGCACAGCACTTCTCGCTGTTGACGTCAGCGGCCATACCGCCCTTCTACTGCGGCAGCGTGCACGAGGAAGGGGAAACCGCCGCCGCAGTCGCAGCGGCGGTCCGGACGTTCCTGCACGGATGCGGAGCCCGCTGATTCCAATGGCGTGAAGTCTTGTCTCACTCGCTGCGGTCTACGAGTCGCTCGAGTTCGTGACAGGTCGATTCGGGACCGTGGGTATTCGCGATTTCGGTCGCGATCTCCTCCAGCCTTCGAATGGCATGGGTATCGGCGAGCACATCGGCGACAGCTGCGGCGATCGCACCGGAGGGTGACTTGGCGGGTACCGACCGGCCAATTCCGAGCTCATCTATTCGCGCTGCATTGGCGAACTGATCGGCCGCCTGTGGAATGACAACCTGCGGAATGGCCGCTGCCAATGCACCGAGCACCGTTCCGGTCCCACCGTGGTGGACTACGACATCCGCTCCTGCCAAAACGTTCGGTTGATCTACGAATTTCAGCACGCGCACCGATGCAGGAACCGGATCGAGTGCACGGGTATCGCCTCCGGGGCCCACTGCCACCAGAACATCGAAGCCCGCAGCAGAGGTCTCGTGAACCGCCTGGCGTAGAGCATCGACTGCGCCGAACGACACTGTCCCCATGGTGAGGTAGGCCCTTGGACGAGTGCCGCTGGAATGACTCCATGGACTGGCGCCACTGGGTTCGCTCCACGCAACGGTCCGAGTATTCAGTCGGCTGGGTGACCCCGCCGAAGTCACCCCGCGCCAGGTAGGTGGCAGTGGATCGATCATGACCTCGGGGGAGATTTTCGCGTCGGCGAACAATTGTGCGGGAAAGCCTTCCCAACGACTGATAGCGAAGGGGATTGCTTGAATTCCCAGGTCTTGCGCGGCAGCGCCGGCACCGATGTTGGTCATTTCGTACACCACGAGATCAGGTTTTCGCCTAGCCCAAATCTCCCGGAGAGCCGCACGAGTTCTCGAACCGATGTACTCACCGAACATCCACCGGGGTGCCGCGAATGGATCCCCTGGATCGAGATCTACCCCTGCGACATATTTTTCGGCGTCGGACAGCGTGAGTTCGTCCGGAAATCCCTCGACGGTCGGGACGGGTAGACGACCGGCGAAAGGAGGTCCACAGGCGACCTCGACGTCGTGCCCATAGTCTCGGCATGCTAGAGCGAGAGGCATGAGTGGGTAAACGTGACCGTAAGCGGGTACCGCTGCTAACGCAATCCTCATCGTCGAAACTCGATTTCGGCAACCTGTTCCGCAGGGGTCGGCATCGCTCGAATCTGTGCCTGAAACTCCTGCGCCGCCGATCGATACGAGTTGTCGGACAAGACCCGGTCACACGCGTCCACCGCACGATCCACCACGTCGGGACCAGGGTGAACCGACACGCCAGCGCCGTACGCCTCGATTCGATCGGTGGTACGTTGCCAGATCTCGGCATCTGGGAGCATAATCTGCGGGGTTCCGGCGTCGAGAGCAGTCAAGGTACTGACTCCGCCTGCATGATGAATGATCGCGTCGCAGGACGGAGCGACGAAATCCAGAGGTATGAATCCTGCGTGACCGTGTGGGATAAGGTGTCGAACACTATCGGCGACCGCACGAGGTGCAGCGACGAGAAGTTCGGCGTCCAAGTGCGACAACGCTTTCACGAGGTCTCTGAGCTTCTTGAAACTGGTGTCGTAGGTATCGGTTGTCTCTACTCTGCTGCCCATCGTGACGCAGATACGCTTTCGACCCGCCGGAGCAGTCAGCATCCAGGGTTCGATCGCTGTTTGCGTATTCGACGGTACGAACCGCAACGGCTTGTGCGGTGAATCGTCATGCCGTGTTTGCAGCATGGCAGGAGAGACATCCAACGTGGTCGACGGTTCCGGGAGGTTCCGAAGCTCGAGTTCCGCCATTTCGGACGCAAGTTCAGCCTCCGCTCCTGGAATATAGGGCGCGATTTCGTACATGTCCCAGGTCTGTCGAACGTAAGGCACCTGTAGCCGGGCTGCAATCAAGGGGGCTGCGAAGGAGAGGCTGCCCCCGACCACTACATCAGGACTGAAAGTCTTCGTAAGCGACTTCAACGAGTGGTATGCAGTCGCCGCGTACCGTCCGAAGAACCGGCCGGCACCGAATACCATGTCTACGTCGGTCGATGCAGGCGGAACACGTTCACCATCACGATCGAAAAGGATGAACTCGGACAGCGGACGTTCAGTGACGGGATATGCAGGCAGTCCGGACGAGGTGATGGCATCGATCGTCTGCATCGAACCTGCCATGACGACTTGATGTCCCGAGTCTTTTGCTGCCCGTGCAAGTGGTGCCAGTGCGAAGGCACTGGCTTGACTGGAGTGTGCTGCGAACAGAATCTTCACGGAGTCCCGCCCTTCGATAGCGCTTCGAGTGTGCACGTTTCGGTGATGATCACACGCCTCCGGTTACGCTCGAGTGGGATGGACGGCGTGGGTATGCGGACGCTCGATGTTCGCGATGGTGTCCAACCAGAAGTCTTCGATCGACCGGTATATGGACCTCGTCGGGACCCATCCCAGATGGTCCCGCGCTGGGCCGATATCCACTTGTGTCCACCGCGGACTTCCACCAGAGGTGACGGGTTCTCTCTCTGCAAGTTCGGCGTCGACCCCGCTGATGTCGAGGAGCATCCGGACCATCTCCCTGACGCCGACTGCTTCGCCGCGTCCGATGTCGAGGACCGTACCCGGTAAGCGCACCCGGGCCGCCGCGACCACCGCGTCTGCGACATCGCGCGCGTCTACGTAATCACGTTGCGCCGTAAGGGCATCAAGCGTGATCGTTGCAGGCACGCCGGAGACTTTTGCATCTGCAAGTTGCCGTGCGACCTGTCCGAGAAGACTGATGTTGGGCGCTCCCGGCCCGGATACGTTCGCGATTCGCAGAACGACTGCGTCGATGTGGCCTTCGACAACCGCATCGAGAATGGATTCCGTCGCGGCAAGCTTTGCCTCGCCGTATGCACCCGTCGGGCGTGCTGCGTCGCGACGTGCATTTGCCGTCTCCCCCACACCGATCGTCCCGTACTCGAGTACCGAACCCAAGTGGACGAGCCATGGCCGGTGATCGGCATTTCTCAGCCCGGCGAGCAGGGACTCTACCGGCTGTGCGGCCGCAGACCACATCTGATCGTCGGATCGCCCCCAGATGCTGCCGATTGTATTGACGACCAGGTCGGGTTCGAAGGAATCCACGACTCCGCCGATGGTGCTCGCAGCTGCTGCCGAGACATCCAATTCGAGGAATGTGTAGGGAAATTCACGAGCTGGTCTTCCACGCGCGACTCCGAGGACCTCGTATCCCGATGCGACAAGCGCGGTGCACACGTGGGTGCCGACGAAACCGGTCGCACCGAGGACTATTGCGCGTCCTACCTGAGGTTCGGTCACCGCGTCACCGCGGTTCGCTCGGCAACTCCGTCAGCCATGCAGCTCAACAAGCAGCGCGCTGCGACGTTGACGTGGTTGCTGTACCGAACGAAGCCGGTCAGTTGTTCGACAGTCATCCAGCAGTAGTTTTCGGGCACCTGTTGTCCGATACTCTCGCCCACGTCAACGACGAGATAGCGGCTCTCGGCGTGGAAGAAGCGTCCCCCCTCTTCGGAATGCACGACGTCGACCAACACATCCACCGTGTCGGACTGCTCCACCAGGTCCAGAAACGGTGGGCGCTCCGCCCTCGGAAGGTTCTCGTAGCTCGCGGGGATGCACGCGACAGTCGGGCCCATCTCGACCACGTCGGCTGTCCCTGCCTCGGTGCGAGCATGAACCAGGATATGAAACTCGTCGTGGAACAACCTTCCGACGAAGGCGATCACGCCGCGACCTATCGGTCGAAGCATGGGCTGTGACCAGTGTGCCACCTCGCGATTGGTGGCAGCAACGTCTACGCCGATCACGGTGAAGTGCCGCCCGTCGGGACGCAGGATCTTGTCGCCGTCGAATTCCCACCCCGGGAGACTGTGCAGTGGTACCGTCCGCCGGTCCAGGCGGTGCCGCGACTTGGCTTCGGTGAACCAGCTCAACAGGTCCCCGAGACTGTGGACCGCTGAACTGTCGGTGGAATTGTCGTCCATGGCGAGGAACGGCAACCCGGACAGGACTGTACGTGAATCCATATTGACCAGATTCGGCACGCGGAGCAGAGCCGCTATCTGCTCGAAGCTCAACCAAATGAAGTCTTCACCTGCGGGCAACCGATCGGGAACTTCGACAATCATGTTCCTGTTCCGCTTTCCGAGAAACCAGGAACCCTGTTCGGATTGCAACGAATCGAACACGACTGAGCCAGGACGGGCGGCAACGAAGTGCTCAAGGAAAGGAACTGCGCTCCCACGGTGCACCCGCGTGTAGTTGCTGCGTGTCGCTTGAACCGTCGGTGAAAGCTGAATGAGATTGATGTTTCCCGGTTCCATTTTGGCCTGCATCAAGAAGTGATAGGAATCGCCGACTTTGGTGACGATGATCCCGAGAATTCCGATCTCGGGCTGGTTGATGATGGGCTGAGACCAGGAGTGCGACTCCATCTCCTGGGTTTCGACCGACAGTCCCTCGATCGAGAAGAACTTGCCACTCCGGTGGCGAATGGCTGAACCATCCGAATCGACCTTCCACCCTTCGAGCGCACTCAGCGATGCAATATCGATGTGATAGTCATTCTTGATATTTCGTTCGGAAAACCAGTCGTAGAATGATGAAAGATTTTCTGACACTGAACTCCTCCGGTCTGTGAGCCCGACCACCAGCCGGAATCCGGATACTGTGAAGGGATATCCAGCGTGGCGGTCTCGTCGCCGATAGCGAATTGCATGTTGACTGCTATGTCGAGTCTGATTCATCTTCTTGCCCACCACAACAGAGCGCAATGTCAAGAAGTGTCAAGTATTCTGCGAAGTTTTCATTCCTGTATCAAGCAGTGCGCAAGCCCGAATTCGATGCACGTTCGCCGAGGCATTCCTCGAGAAATGCAAGCGCCTTGAGGTGGTACGCCGCTGCGGTCCACCCCAGGCTGATGTTGTGGCCGGTTTGCGGTAGAACGTCGATCGATACTCGACAACTACCGAAACGCGAACGCAGTACATCAAGCGCATCGTCGTCGTGAATCCACCACTGTTCGTACTCGGCAAACGTGAAGCGCACCGGCGTGCCAATCCTCTCGGCAACCAGCGAAAAGCGCTCAGGCCATCCGGCGATGTCGTCCAACTCGCACGCAGGTACCTCAGCTACCATGCCGACGGCGAACGTGAAGGTTCGAGGTGGATAGAAGCTCAGCTTCCCCCAGTTCATCGGCCACGCGAGATCTGCATGCGAACGATCCAAAGGTGCGGCGCCGACTGCAAATTCGTGGCCGATACCGGACACGTCGATACCGATGAAGGACGGGCCTCCAGCGTTCGACGCCATCGTCAATGCAACCGCTCCACCGTAGGAATGAGCGAGTAGAAACAAGCCTGCACCGATCGGATGATTGCGCACGAAGTCCTCGAGGGCCTCGCCGATAGCGGTCGCCTGGTCGTCCATGCATAGCCCCGCTGGATAACGGTCCGCGTGTGCACCGTATCCCGGTCGGTCGATCGTCAGTACCGAGTACCCGAGCCGAGTTGCTGTCGCACATAGTGACAACGAAGGCTCGGACCGAGCATCGAAATAGTCCGCCGTCATACCTGCACCGTGGACAGCGACGACCACCGCGCGCGGGACGACGCCGGCAGGCGCATGAAGCGTTGCACCGACCGATACTCTATTGCCAAGCACTAGCGTTCGAACACGAGAGTCATTCGATTCACAGCCCGAAGGAGTCGACGTGTAGTCCGGCGAACCACCCCGCTTGCTATCGCCCGCGATCATCTCTCACCACGTCGGCGGGGTTCGCCGAGCTTCGCGTAATGCATGTCCCCACCAGAGAAGATGCTCGATCATCTTATCTGCCGCGGAGATGGCATCGGTGGGGTCAACGGGTTGCCCTGACTCGTCGAACTTGTTCCAGACGATCGGAAAGCTGACGCTTTCGCGCAGCGCTACTGCGTGTAGTTCGCCCAGCACCGGTCTCAGCTGTTCCACCGCACGCAAACCACCCGCGATGCCGCCGTACGAGATGAATCCGACTGGCTTTGCGCGCCATTGTGTCCCATGCCAATCGATCAGGTGCTTGAGTGACGCCGGGAAACTATGGTTGTATTCTGGCGTCACCAGAACAAAGGCGTCTGCTCGCTCGAGCCTCGGGGTGATCTGCTCGAGTGCGTGCGCATCCTCGGGCGAGGGATTCTCGGAAATTTGGTAAGGCAACGGATGGTCGGCAAGGTCGATGTAGTCAACCTGGAGATCGTCGCGTTGTTTCGCGTGGTCTACGAACCACTCCGAGATCGTCGGTCCGAGCCGACCGTCCCGCACACTTGCGCAGACGACTGCCAATTGCATGGTGCCCTCGGTCATTGTTGCTCCTTCGATCGGTCTTCATCGGATAGTGGGGCCCTCGAAATCCTGATGCCCGCACAAGCGGACAGGATTCCGAGGAGTGCGACGACGATCGCTACACGTGCAGCGAGTTGTTGGTCGACAACCCAGCACAGCGCAACAGCCATCGGGACGAAGGCAGCGGCCAATTGCACTGCAGTCTGATACAGGCCTCCTGCCGCCGACTTGTGGGCGTCGTCGACGGTGCTTGTCGCCCGAGAGTTCAACGCGGCAAATCCGAATGAGAAGCCAGCTCCGAGCAGTAGCATCCCGGGAAGTACATCGACTGTGTAGTCGGTCGGCGCTTCGGGAACTGCGAATGTCAGTGCGGCGCTGCCAGTGCACATCATGCCGGCCGCCGTCAGTGGCGCGGTTCCGAACCTCGCGATCAGGATGCCCGAGAGGGGTGCGGCCAGAACCAGTGGCACACTCGCAGGCAGCACCGCAAGCGCTGCATGTAGCGCAGTCCACCCGAGATCGTATTGCAGCCGCATGGTCACGATCACCAGCAAGGCAAGGTTCGTGCCGTTCATCGCCGCCGCGCAGACCATCGAGCTCAGCAGAGTTCGGTTGGCTAGTGCCGGTGAGAAATACAGGGGTTCCCCGTTGTTTCTCTCCGATCGAACCAGCCCGCCCGCAAAAAGCACTGCAACGGCCACACACACCACTGTTCGAGGGTCGCGCCAGCCGTAGGTCGCGGCTGTACTGATCGCTGAGACTGCCGCAATCACCGCGAGTGCGAAGAACAGGGCGCTTGCTGCACCCAAGGGCGCAAATCGGTTGATCGAATTCTGCCCGCGCCGTGGGTCCTTCGGTATCAGCCGAGCCCCTGCGACGAGAATCACCGACACCACGATCGCAGGTACCAGAAACGTCAGCCTCCAGTCGTGCAGAGTCAGAAAGCCTGCCGCGAGCAAGCCGGCAGCGAAACCGGAGCCGCCCGCGAATGCATAGATCGACAGTGCTCGGTCACGTCCTCGTTTGTCCGCGAATGTCGTAGCGATGATGGCCGAACCCAAAGGCGCAGTGAGCGCAGCACACATTCCCTTGATCACGCGAATACCGCTCAGAAGCACAGGATCTACGACGATGCTGCCCGCCAGCGACACCGTGACGAACAGCACGAGCGCAAGTAGGTACACCCGTCGCCGACCGAACCTCTCGGCCAATCGACCGCCGATCATCAATGCTCCGGCGAACCCACACGCGAACCCGCTGACGAGCCAGACAGCGGTGACACGGTGATAGCCGAGGTCCTCGGCTATCACCGGCATGGCGACCACCATGATGGACACTTCGAGCGCATCGATCAGCATGTTCGCAGCAAGCAACGCCAGCAACCCCCACGCGGCGGCAGGTCGAACTGCGCTGCTGTAGCTACCTTTCGACACTTCGATCGTTCTGTCCACGCTCGCTCCTTGTCGTCGCTCGGAGTGGTTCGCGTCGTCGCTCGAGAATCAACCCAGCAGGGTCCCGCCACTTGCGTCCAGCGTCGAGCCAGTGATCCATCGAGCGTCGTCGGAAGCGAGGAACGCCACCGCATCAGCGATGTCGTCTGGCTCACCGACCCGATTGAAGGCAGACAACGACGCCATCTGTTCGACGACCTCGGGCATACCGAATACCGGATTTCCGTTCCTCGTGATCCCCGGCGCAACACTGTTCACAGTGATACCGCGTGGCGCGAGATGTTTGGCCATGTGCATCGTGAGTTGCTCCACGGCGCCCTTCGTCATCGCATACGCAACTTCTTGCGGATTCGCGACGCGAGTCAAACCTGAAGAGATGTTGATCACCCGCGCCCCGTCGTTGAGGTTGGTAGTTGCCCGCTGCAGGATGAAGAACGGGGCTCGGGCGTTCACGGCGACGAGGCGGTCGAATTGTTCGGGAGTGGTGTCCTCCGGCGAGACACCTCCCATCACTCCGGCGTTGTTGACGAGAATGTCCAAGCTGGAGGATCCGGTCCTCTCTTTCAGGCCCTGTTCGAGTTCGAAAAAAAGTTGATGAATCGCGCCCGGCGTTTCGAGGTCTGCTCGTACTGTGAACGCTCGACCACCGTTCTTTTCGATCGACGTGACGGTGTCGAGAGCAGCATCGGCGTCCGACGACCAGTGGACGGCGACCAACGCACCGTCGGCTGCGAGCCGAGTCGCTATCGCCCGCCCGATATTGCGGCTTGCGCCGGTGACGAGTGCGGTCTTTCCCTGTAGACGAGTCATGAAGTCTCCAATCGTTGTGGTTCTCTGTCGAACTGCGTGAATCGGTGCCATTCTTCGAATGTCGAGTACGGTGAAGATCCGATCCCTTCACACTCTTCGTAACCGTCCGGTCGGATGATCTGCCACCATCGAGGAGAACAATCGGGTCGAAAGTCGATGACAGCGCCGCGGCCCTGGCGCAGATCGTCCGCAGCTCTCGGATCGGAGGCAACGACGTCGGGGTGCACTCGCGATCCGCACACTGTGGACTGCCCAGGACTGCGCTCGCGGCGATAATCGATATCCAATCCGCTGATTGTCGCGGCCAGCTGCTGTTGTACTGATTCGGTCTCGAGGAGTGCAGTGAAGATCGAACGCAGGGGTTCGATTTCGGGCCCGCCGAGCAAGAGCGAGGCCTGGGCCTCGATTCCTGCCAACACACGTGCTCCGACAGCGTGACGTTCGTCGTGGTAGCTGTCGAGCAGACGTTCGTCACCTGAGCCGCACGCAGCCATCGCAAGCTTCCACCCAAGATTGAAGGCATCCTGCATGCCGAGGTTGAGTGCCTGACCACCGACCGGCATCTGCCGATGCGCGGCGTCGCCTGCCAGAAAGAACCGCCCGGCGCGGTACTGCTTCGCCTGCTGTGATGCGTTGCCGAAGCTGTTGACCCACTGTGGCTTCGCGCTTCGGATGTCCTCTCCGGTCACCCGCTCCCATATTCGAGCGATGTCGTCGAACGTGGAATCGCTCCGGCCGTCGGCCGGGTTGGATCCGAACTCGTGAACCATCACCCGTGTGACGTCTTCTCGCCTCGCCGCAATGGCCAAACCCGAAGGGAGACGCTCGAACTTTCGATTGCGAATGTCAATTCCTGTGACATCCACGCGATGCAACAACCGGTCCGAGGACCGACCCGCGAACTCGGTGTTCATCAGCCGTGCGGTCGTACTGGTCTCTCCGTCGCAGCCGACGAGATACGACGCAAGGAGATTGCGCGACCCGTGTCGACTGTCTACCCGGGCCTCGATGCCCGACGGCGTCGTGGTCACGTTGACCAGTGAATGTCCGTCGAGTACGACAACGCCCAGATCGACGGCCCACGTTCGTAGAATGGCGGTCGTACGGGTCTGCGGAACCTTCCACTGCCCTGCGTAAGGACTGGGCAGGTTCAGATCGAGCGGGATGCCTCCGAAATGCCCGAGCGGTTCGTGTGGAAGCTCGCCGAACTCGTCCAGAAGACCGCGCAAGGCGAGAAGCTCCATGGTGCGTGCGTGCAGCGTCGATGCCCGGGATTCCGTTGATGGTTCGTCGCGGCTCTCGAGTACGACGACGTCGACCCCACGCAGGCCAAGCTCGCCGGCCAACGTGAGTCCGACAGGGCCGGCCCCGACGATCACGACGCGAGCCTCGAGCGTAGTGCGCATGGTCAGCGAACTCGTTCGGCGTAGTCTTTCGCATGGCCGAGGGTCGCCCGACTGTTGGCACCCAACGCATCTCGTACATACTTTCGCGCCTGTTCGACTCCGGCATCGGCACCCAGGATCCGCGCGAAATTCTCCTCCCGAAGAACGACGGTGTGGTGCGAGGTTGCTTGCACCCCGTTGTCGTTTTCCACGAAGGTCCACCGGCCTGTGTGAACGCTCATCAGCGCGGGCAATGTGGTTTGTTTGTAAACGATTCGCTCGAATGGCGCGCACACCCTGAACGACTTGGTGGTGTGAGTCGAGCCGTCCTGAGCCGTGGTGTCCATCTCCAGCGTCTGGAGCCCAGCGGACGGTTCGTCCAGGCGCACGCTCGAGACGTGCGGCAGCCGTTCGGCCCAGTGGTGCGCCTCATTGACGAAGTCGAATGCGTCCTTGACTGCACCGTCGATCTGAATCGAATCCTCGAATTCGAGCACGAGATCAGCTGAGTGCAAGGCTAATTCCGAGTTCGCCTTCAATGCCGCAAGCTCCGATCGGGAGTTGCGATCGACGACCTCGGAGATCCACGCGAGTGCCGCCGGATCGTCGTCTACTGCTCGGTAGTCGTGAAGTAGTCGCACCGTCGACGTGGTGTCCGATGACGCCTCGACGATCCATTCTCCGCCCATCGCGGCGACAGGTGGCGTCGAGACCTGCTGGCGGAAGGTGATCCGGCGGGCGGCTGGGTCCAACCTTCGCCGTGACGTCCACGTCTTGGCTTCGCCGTTTGCAGTTGCCCAGATTCGCAGATTCTGTTCGCTGTCCGACTGCTCCTGTAGTTCGACGAAGATCGTCGGCGGGAACAAGCGCGGCCAGCTCTCGACGTCGGCGATGAGTCCGTAGATCTCATCGGCCGGCGCCGCGATATCGATGGTGTGCTCTACTTCGTGCACAGAGTTCGGTTCCATGGTGGTTCCTTTCGGAGAACGAGGTTCTAGAAGTTGCCGAGTCCGCCACACACGTTGATCGCCTGTGCAGTGATCGAAGCTGCCGTGTCGGTGCTCAAGTAGGTGACCAGGCCGGCGACCTCCTCCGGCGTCGAGTACCGTCCAAGCGGTATCTTGGCGGTGAACTTGTCCATCACTGCTGACTCCGATGTTCCGTACGCGGTTGCGTACCCCTGGCGGACACGAGCGGCCATCGGGGTTTCCACGTAACCGGGGCACACTGCATTGACCGTGATTCCGGTAGGTGCCAACTCGTTTCCGAGCGCCTTCGTGAACCCGACCACTCCATGTTTGGACGCCGAGTACGGTGCGCCGAGAACGACACCCTGCTTGCCGGCCGTCGAAGCGATGTTGATGATCCGACCGCGCCCACGGTGGCGCATTCCGCCCGTGTTCAACGCTTCCCTGGTCAGACGGAAGACGCTGTTGAGATTGGTGTCGATGACGTCATCCCACAACTCGTCGTCGATGTCCGCAGTGACCCCGCCGCCACTTCGGCCGGCATTGTTGACGAGCACGTCGACGGATCCATACCTGTCGACCGCTGCCTGAACGAAGTTGTGGATGTCCTGACCAGACCTGACGTCGACAGTGGTTCCGTCCACATCGAGCCCATCCTCGTTCAGTTGCTTCACCGTCGCTGCGACGTTGTCCGCCGATCTGGCCCCGATGAAGACACGATGCCCGGACTCGGCGAGTGACCGCGCAATTGCGAGCCCGATTCCACTCGTCGCCCCCGATACCAGGGCGACCGGTGACGCCGCGCTCGACGCCCTGGGCGAGGCGATCTGATCAGCACTGTGACCGACGCGGTCGAGATGTTCGTTGACTGCCTGGATGAGCAGGCGAGGGGTCGTAGCTTCCACGACGAGCGTCTCGTCGAGCGAAATTCCGTATTCGCGTTCGATTCTGCCGCAAGTTTCAAGCAAGGCAAGCGATTCGTACCCGAGGAGTTCGAATTCGGTGTCGAGGATCTCACTGTCCAAATCCACTGTCTCGTCGGCGCCCGCGCCGGCCAGAAGGATCCTCTTGAGATCGTCGAGCGTAAAGGTCTCTGTGCTCATGAAACTGCCTTTCCTAGTGGAGTGTGGATGATCAGGCTGCGCGGGCAACGACGGCGGAGTTGAAGCCGTGGTGGCCGCGGGCAAGGACGAGTGCATGTCGAACAACTTGTGCTCTGGCGGATCCCGACACCAGATCGAGTCCGAACTCCGAGTCGAGTTCGGTATTGATCGTAGGAGGCACGACGCCCTCGGATATGGACAACAACCCGGTTGCCAGGTCCAGCGCCCCGCCGCCCGAGTACAGACGCCCAGTCATCGTTTTGGGCGCCGTAACCGGTACTCCCCGTTCACCGAACAGTCGCTTCAACGCGTCTGCCTCACTGCGATCAAGACTCGGATCGCCGGCAGCGTCGGCAAACACCACATCGATGTCGTCGGTGCACACGTGCGCGTCCGCAAGTGCGACCTCGATGGCGCGAATCAGTCCCTCGGATCCACCCTTCCGTTCGACTCCATCGAATGTTGCTCCATAACCAGCGATTTCGCCATATATTCGGGCACCTCGGCCACGCGCCTGCTGTGCATCCTCGATGACCAGGATGGCGCCGCCCTCTCCCGGTACGTGGCCGCAGGCGCGTGCGTCGAATGGCAGGTACGCGCTTGCGGGGTCGGGGTTGGTACTGAGTCTGCCGCTGGCAAGCAGTGCTACCCATCCCCAAGGGCAGATCGTCGCATCGATTCCACCCGTGACGACAGCCTTGGTTCCTTTTCGAATTTGCCTCCGCGCGTGGGCAACAGCGTCGAGCCCGCCTGACTGATCGCTCACGACGACGCCGCTCGGACCCCGCATGTTGTTTCGGATGGAAATCTGACCGGAGTTGACAGCGTAGAACCAGGCGAACGACTGGTAGGCGCTGACATGATGATTCCCCTGGCTCCAAAGCTTCTTCAGTTCGTTCTGGCCGAATTCGAAACCACCCGCCGATGCGGCCGTCACCACTCCCATGTCCAAGCTGTCGAATGTGTCTGCTTCGATTCCTGCGTCGAGAAGAGCCCAGTCGGTCGCGGTGAGGGCCAGGCGCGTCATCCGGTCGGTCTGGGGAAGCAGCCGACTCGGCAGATGCACGGAGGCCTCGAAGTTCGAGACCTCGCCGGCGAGGTGAAGGGGATACCCGGTCGCGTCGAAGCTTGCGATCCGATCGATCCCACTCGTGCCGTTGCAAACAGCTTCCCAGTACTGTTGGGTGCCAAGCCCGTTGGGGGCCGCCACTCCGATACCGGTAACTACCGTCGAGCTGGTCATCCCACACCTCTTTCTGGAGTGGTGAGGACCATCGCACTCTGGAATCCGCCGAATCCGCTACCGACTGTGAGTACCGAATCGGTCTTCCAGTCTCTGGCTGTGATCGGGACATAGTCCAGATCACATTCGGGATCGGCGGTGTGAAGGTTGGCTGTAGGAGGCACGACATTGTTGTCCATCGCCAACACCGATGCTGCAATCTCGATCGATCCGATCGCGCCGAGCGAGTGCCCGATCATCGACTTGATGGAACTGACCGGCGTTCGGTACGCGTGTTCGCCGAGCGAACGCTTGAATGCTGCGGTCTCGTGACGATCGTTCTGTTTCGTGCCCGAGCCGTGCGCATTGATGTAGTCGATGTCGCTGGCATCGGTTCCGGCCTCGTCCAGCGCGACACCGATGGCCGCGGCCATCTCGGCGCCGTCCGGTCGCAGACCTGTCATATGGAAAGCGTTGCAACGAGATCCGAAGCCACCGACCTCTGCGTAGATCTTGGCGCCGCGTCGTTGGGCACTGGTCAACTCTTCGAGAACGAACATGGCAGCTCCCTCACCGAGCACGAAGCCGTTTCGAGTGTTGTCGAAAGGACGCGACGCGTGTTCAGGGTCATCGTTTCGAGGGGTTGTGGCCTTGATGGCATCGAAACACGCGAGCGTGATCGGAGACAGAGGAGCCTCGCACGCACCGGCGATCATGACGTCCGCGGATCCCTCTCTCAGCAGGTCGACTGCATGGCCGACCGAGTCGAGCCCCGAAGTGCATCCTGTCGAGATCACCGTCGTCGGCCCCTGCGCGTGCACGGACCAGGCAACTTCTGCCGCGAACGAGCTGGGAACCAGATAGTCGTACAAATGCGGTACCGCGTAGTCATGGTCCACGAGCTCCAGGCGGCCCGAGTCGCTGACCACCTGATACTCCTCCTCGAGGCTCATCGTCGCCCCGACCGCGGTTCCGACGGATACGCCGACCCGGTAAGGATCGTGCTTGTCGAGCTCGATACCGCTGTCTGCCATAGCTTCTCGTGTAGCAACTACAGCGAGCTGCGCGGCCCGGTCCATCCGCCTGATCTCACGGCGGCTGAGGCCGTGCTCGCTCGGTTCGAAATCGATCTCAGCGGCAATACGAGACCGGAAGTTCGATGCGTCGAACGATGAGATCGGACGCGTGGCGGTCTTACCTTCGCTGATCAGTTGCCAGAAGTTCTTGGTACCGATTCCACCCGGCGCCATGACCCCGACGCCTGTGATCACTACACGACGTCGGCTCACCGATTCGCCTCCCAGTCGTAGAAACGTGTGGCCATTGCATCAGCAGGAGACTTCCACGATGAGGGGTCATAGGCCTGGATCAGCGGTCGCAGGTCCTCGCTTATCGTGACGAATCTCGGGTCGGTCTTGGCGGCTTCTATCCTCTCCGGACCGTTCGTCTCGTCGAAGTCCTGGAGGTGGAAGTACAACCCTCGGTAGTGGAAAAGCTGACGGCGTCGGGTTCCCATGAGATGTGGCATGTCACCCTCGTCGAACTCGCCGAAGATCTTTGCGACGTCCACATTCGCCGATGGGTCCATACGCGCGACGATCAAAGTGCTGTGCATGTGCGGTTCCTATCTGTTCGTGAGGACCGAGGTCTTGGAGTCGATCGTGGTATCGGTGCGAGAAGTGCGCTCACGCGCCGGGCCGAACCACCGTTCGAGGGACATCGCCAGATCCGCATGCGTTCCTGGCGCAGCCCAGGCCACATAGCCGTCGGGCCGGACGAGTACGGCCGACGTGCTGGTCGGCCATGACGCGGGGTGCTCGACGATCGCTGCGGTGACGACATCGACGCGGTCCGACCAGCCCTGGGCGATCCTCTGGAGTACCGGGTTGTCCTCGAAGTCGAAAAGCACGCCGCGTGCTCTTGTCAAAGCGGCCGTCGACGTCGCGGGCACTGATCTCTCATCGAAGACGAGTGGAGGCAGTCGGTACCCGAGCAGAGGGTTGGTCCCTCCACCTGAGTCGTATCGGATCTCCAGCCCACTGACCATGCCGGCCAGGTGACGCGTCACATCGTCGTATGCGGTGAGTTCGGAGAGAACCTCACGCAGCGGTTGCATCTCGGATCCGCTCAGAAACAGTGTCCCCTGTGCTCGAGTGTTTTTCAGGAGTCGCTCTCCCACCGGCCAGCGCTCGTCGTGATAGGTGTCGAGTAGTCGCTCCGGCGCACGGCCCGAAGCTACTGCACCCAGTTTCCATCCGAGGTTCACGGCGTCTTGAATGCTCGTGTTCATTCCTTGACCGCCTGCAGGCAGATGGATGTGTGCGGAGTCACCCGCCAGAAATACTCGCCCCCGCCTGTACTCGGCGGCTTGCCTCGTTGCATCGCCGAACGAGCTGACCCACACGGGATTTCCATGCGAGATGTCATCACCGGTCAGACGCTTCCACGCTGACGACACCTCGTCATACTTGGGCGGAGTTTCGCGGCGGCGCGGCGGCGCACCCCGCTCACACACGATCAACCGCGTGACACCCTCGGGGAGCAAACCAACCATGACCATTCCACCGGGAAGGGTTTCACCGATCATGCGGGGTTGTAGGTCGAGTCCCGTCACGTCGGCGAGGAACATCTCCATCGTCGATGCGGTACCGGGAAAATCGAATCCCGCCGCCTTCCGGACGGTGCTACGCCCTCCATCGCATCCGACCAAGTATGCGGCTGTCAGCGTCTTGACCCCGTCCGGCGATGCGACGTCGACCTGAACCGACAGACCTTTGTCAGAGACACCGAGCACCTCGTGATTTCGTCGAAGGTCCACGCCCAGCGAAACGGCCCACTGCTCCAGGACGGTCTCAGTTGCAGACTGGGGCACCGTTTTCGCGGCTTGGTGAGCCCCTTCGAGCAAGCCGAAATCCAAGGGGATTCCACCGAAGTGGCCTTGGGTACTTACTTCGATGGTTCCGAATCGCGGTAGCAGTCCACGCTGATCGAAAACTTCCATTGTCCGCGCAGTGAATCCCAGTCCGCGCGACTCTCCAGTTCTTTTCGGAAGCCGTTCCAATAGAATGACATTCACGCCGGTAAGCCTCAACTCGGCGGCAAGCATGAGACCCGCCGGACCAGCTCCGACAACGATTACTTCAGCATCCATACGTCCTCCTTGGCTTCGATGGCAGTGCACTCGCAGAGGTCACATCGGTGCGCTCTACTACGGATGAGAGTCGAGACAACTAGTCAGGCGACGACAGCGTCGGTCCGTTCGTTCGCCAGAACGTCGTTCAGTTCGCCCAAGGTCGATGTGGCCGCGACACGCAGTTCCGGCGTCGCTTTCTTGCTCAATCCCTTGAGTACACGGCCTGGGCCGACCTCGAGCGCACAGCTTGCACCGAGGCGTTCGAGCGTCCGCATAGTCTCTGTCCAACGAACTCGAGCGGTCAATTGATTAGTAAGAATTCTTCGGGCGTCGACGATGTCGGATACACTTTGCGCGGTAACGCTCGATACGAATTGCGTAGTCGGTGTGTGCATATCGACACTATCCAACGCTGCCGAGAATTCCTCCTCGACATCTGCCATCAACGAGCAGTGAAACGGAGCGCCGACATTCAACGGAATGGTCTTTGCTGCTCCGTATTCGAGCGCGGATTCGCACACCTTCTCTACCGCTGCAATATGTCCTGAAACGACGATCTGCCCAGGGGCGTTATCGTTTGCGACCTCGACAACCTGCGATGTTTCCGCTTGGATCTGGCCGCATAGTGCCTCGACATCCGCGATGCCGAGACCGACAACCGCAGCCATGGCACCCGGCTCGCGCCGACCTACCCGACTCATAAGCTCACCTCGAAGGCGCACCAGCAGAAGGGCGTCGGTCCAGCAGATGGTTCCTGCACATACCAACGCTGCAAACTCACCCAGGCTATGACCTGCCGTGATCGACGGCTCGACCCCGTGCTCTCGCAACACAGCCATCGTCGCAATGCTCGTGACAAACACCGCAGGTTGCGTTATCGAAGTGTCACGAAGAACATCGGCGTCTGCATTCAGGCAGATTCGAGACAGCGGAATTCCCAAAATATCGTCGGCAGAACGGAAGCACTCGGATGCGGTTTCAAAATTTCGTACAAGATCGGATCCCATTCCGCTACGCTGCGATCCTTGACCGGGGAACACAAAAGCTATTGATTTCATGCGGCGTCCTTCTTGCATTGCGCTTGAACGAGTCACCAACTCCGACCATTGCCGTCGGGCTTGGACCCAAGCTTCATACGTGACGGACGGTCGGTCAACGGCGATATGTTCAAAGGAATGCAAAGGAATGCAAGAGAGTGTCAAGGCTTTACCGGACACTTTCGAGCAATTCACACGTGCGCACGAAAAAGCCCGGCCCCTCCGAAGAGGGGCCGGGCTCTTGTCGAGAGAGATGGACTCTAGAAGTCCATGCCGCCCATGCCACCGGTCGGATCGCCTGCGGGCGCTCCGGCCTTCTCGGGCTTGTCGGCGACGACGGCCTCGGTGGTGAGGAACAGAGCCGCGATGGACGCTGCGTTCTGCAGCGCCGAGCGGGTGACCTTGACCGGGTCGTTGATGCCTGCAGCGAGCAGGTCCTCGTACTCGTTGGTCGCGGCGTTGAGGCCGTGACCTGCGGGCAGGTTGGAGACCTTGTCCGCAACAACGCCGGGCTCGAGGCCTGCGTTGAATGCGATCTGCTTGAGCGGAGCGGACAGCGCGACGCGAACGATGTTCACGCCGGTTGCCTCGTCACCGTCGAGCTTGAGGTTGTCGAGTGCGGGCGCAGACTGCAGCAGCGCGACGCCACCACCGGCAACGATGCCCTCTTCGACGGCAGCCTTGGCGTTACGCACTGCATCTTCGATGCGGTGCTTGCGCTCCTTGAGCTCGACCTCGGTCGCTGCTCCGGCCTTGATGACTGCAACGCCACCGGCCAGCTTGGCCAGGCGCTCCTGCAGCTTCTCGCGGTCGTAATCGGAATCGGAGTTCTCGATCTCGGCGCGGATCTGACTGACGCGACCGGCGATGGCCTCGGAGTCGCCCGAGCCCTCGACGATGGTGGTCTCGTCCTTGGTGATGACGACCTTGCGTGCCTGGCCGAGCAGTTCGAGTCCGGCGGTCTCCAAGGAGAGGCCGACCTCTTCGCTGATGACCTCGCCACCGGTGAGGATGGCGATGTCGGCAAGCTGAGCCTTGCGACGGTCACCGAATCCGGGTGCCTTGACGGCAACGGACTTGAAGGTGCCGCGGATCTTGTTCACCACGAGAGTGGAGAGAGCTTCGCCCTCGACGTCCTCGGCGATGATCAGCAGCGGCTTGCCCGACTGGATGACCTTCTCGAGCAGCGGCAGCAGGTCCTTGACCGTGGAGATCTTGGAGCTGACGAGCAGGATGTAAGCGTCTTCGAGGACGGCTTCCTGGCGCTCTGCATCGGTGGCGAAGTACGCCGAGATGTAGCCCTTGTCGAAGCGCATGCCCTCGGTGAGCTCGAGCTGCAGGCCGAAGGTGTTGGACTCCTCGACCGTGATGACGCCCTCTTTGCCGACCTTGTCCATTGCCTCGGCGATGAGCTCGCCGATGGACGGGTCGCCTGCGGAGATACCAGCGGTAGCAGCGATCTGCTCCTTGGTGTCGATCTCCTTGGCGGACTTGAGCAGCGACTCGGTGACAGCTGCAACAGCCTGCTCGATGCCACGCTTGAGGCCGAGCGGGTTGGCGCCGGCCGCGACGTTGCGCAGGCCTTCACGAACCAGTGCCTGAGCGAGAACGGTAGCGGTGGTGGTGCCGTCGCCTGCGACGTCGTCGGTCTTCTTGGCGACCTCCTTGACGAGCTCGGCACCGATCTTCTCGTAGGGATCTTCGAGCTCGATCTCCTTGGCGATGGAAACACCATCGTTGGTGATCGTGGGAGCTCCCCACTTCTTTTCGAGAACGACGTTGCGACCCTTGGGGCCCAACGTCACCTTTACTGCGTCGGCGAGGGCATTGAGGCCTCGCTCGAGGCCACGGCGTGCCTCTTCGTCGAACGCGATGATCTTGGCCATTGCGAAGTGATCCTCCGGATTGGGGGTGACACGCTTGAGCGACCGTGTTCCAGTCGCTCATCTGCACTTGCTCGGCCGAGTTCGGTGCCCGCGACGGACGACCAGGGGTGTCGATGATTCCCAGCCTCACCGTCCCGACCTGGCACTCACACTAAGCGAGTGCCAACTGCATTTCTAGCACTCGACCATGCCGAGTGCAAGGTCGAGCACACTCACCGGGTAAGCGGTGCCGGTCACGAGCCGATCGACGCCGGTGCCTCGTTCCGAGCGGAGGACCGCGCAAGTGCCACAGTTGCCGCGACCATCGCGACCAGAGCGACGAGCAAGACGGCGGTGGCGTCACGGTCCGCGGCCAGGTATTCCCCCAGCACCATGAACCCGAGAGCCGAGGCGACGACGGGTTCCATGACCGTCGATGCCGGTAACGAAGCCTGCAACGATCCAGCTTGGAACGCCGCTTGCTGCACGGTGATCGCACACACTGCAACGACGATCAAGGCGTACAGCTCTACGGAGGTCAACAGCGGACCAACGCCCCGCGACATCAGGTGCACCACACCTTTGGTGAGCACTGCCGCCACGCCGAACAGAGCGCCGGCCGCAGTACCGAGCAGCAGCGCTTTCCGCGGTCCATCGCTGCGCTGGGCCGCGCGGACGCAGGCGAGCACAAAGGGAATACCGATGATGCAGATGGCCGCCCAGTGCCGGGCCTCGGCGCGTTCGACGCCCGGTTTCGGATCGCCGACCACCACGAGGATGGCGACCGAGGCTGTCAACGCCGCAGCCCACAGCCATTCACGGGCACTGACGACTCGATTCGAGAGCCGCGCACCCAGCGGCAGCGCGAAAAGCTAGAGACAACACCAGGAGGGGCTGCACCAGCAGTAGGGACCCGAGCCCCAGGGCTGCTGCTTGCAGGCCGTAGCCGGCTATCGCGAGAACGTTACCCGCCCACCAAGCAGGCTTACGGACGAGCGAGGCGACGGGCCCGAACACCCCGACGTTCTCGGCGGGTACCTCGGCCGCGGTGCGCTGACGTACGACGGTTCCGACCGCGATGCAGAGCGCGGCACCCAAAGCCAGAGTCACCACGACGAGTGTTTGCGACACGTAGACGAATTTTATCGGGTGTGTGTTGCTCCGGCGACTCGGAATTGCATTCTCGCAAGTGAACATCCGTCGAATGCGGCCCGGTGAGAATACTCCCATCGAAACCAGCAGTTCGCCCGGTAGCGCGCAGTTCGGTTACTGTACTTATCGGCACTTGACCAGAAACAGAAAAAGCACGAGAACCGAATGTGGTCGGCCCGGCGCGGTAGCGATCAGCATCGGCCGCCGTCCACAATTCGCATACGAAAATTGTGAGGACGGACGCGCCAGTGAATTCCACAGAACCCAGTGCATTGAAGAAGGCGTGGGGTGGGCTGAGAAAGCCCGTGTTCATTCCCGCGTCGATCGTCATTTTCGGCATGATCGGTTTCGCCGTCGTCTTCGCCGGTACCGCCGAGGGTGCATTCGAATCGCTGAACTCCGCGATCACCGATGGCGTCGGCTGGTGGTACATCCTCAGCGCGACCGGTTTCGTCGCGTTTGCGCTCTACTGCGGCATCAGCCGGGTCGGAAACATCCGCCTCGGACGTGACGACGAGAAGCCCGAGTTCGGGGTCTTGTCCTGGTTCGCGATGCTTTTCAGTGCGGGTATGGGCATCGGTCTCGTCTTCTACGGCGTCGCCGAACCGCTTTCGCACTACGTCGATCCACCCGAGGCCGGTCGCGTGGCGGGCAGCACGGACGCGGCAGCGAATCAGGCCATGGAGCTCACCCTGTACCACTGGGGACTGCACGCTTGGGCCATCTACGTCGTCGTCGGCCTCGGCATGGCGTACATGACGTACCGCAAGGGTCGGCCACTGACGGTCCGGTGGATTCTCGAACCTCTACTTGGGCGCAAGCGCATCGAGGGCGGCATCGGCCACGCCATCGACGCCGTCGCCATCATCGGCACCCTCTTCGGCGTCGCGACCTCGCTGGGATTCGGCGTTCAACAGATCTCTGCCGGCCTCGAATACCTCGGTTGGATCGAGACCAACAACTGGGTCACGGTCATTCTGATCGCGTTCGTCACCGCGTTGGCGACATTCTCGGTGGTATCCGGTGTCTCCAAGGGCCTGAAGTGGCTGTCCAACATCAACATGGCGATGGCGGCGAGTCTCGCGCTGTTCGTGCTGATTCTCGGGCCCACCCTGTTCCTCATGCAGTCCTGGGTGCAGAACCTCGGCGGCTACATTCAGGCGCTCCCCGAGCTCATGCTCCGCACGGCACCGTTTGCCGACGACGGTTGGGCAGGCGCGTGGACCATCTTCTACTGGGGATGGTGGATGAGCTGGGCACCTTTCGTCGGCATGTTCATCGCCCGCATCTCACGTGGCCGCACCATCCGTGAATTCGTCTTCGGTGTCCTGCTCGCTCCCACCGTCATCGGTTCACTGTGGTTCACCATCTTCGGCGACGCCGCCATCCTGCGTCAGCGCGACGACCAGGACCTGCTCGTCGACGGCGAAGTGAGCACCAACACGAGTCTTTTCCAGCTGCTCGACGGCTTGCCGCTGGCCACTATCACCAGTGTTCTCGCGATTCTGGTCGTGGTGTTCTTCTTCGTCACCTCCTCGGACTCCGGGTCGTTGGTCATCGACATTCTCGCGTCCGGCGGAAATCTGGAAACCCCGAAGATCACTCGTATCTACTGGACCACGCTGGAGGGCGCTGCGGCAGCAGTCCTGCTGCTGGTCGGTGGTTCCGGATCTTTGACGGCATTGCAGACGGCCTCGATAGCCACGGCAGTGCCGTTCTCGATCATCATGGTGCTGGCGTGTGTGTCGCTACTGAAGGCGTTCCGCTACGACGTGGCCACCACGCCCCGCTACATCCGTTTGACGACCACTCCGAACACCGAAAGCACGAACGGGGCACCCCCCGTTCCGCTCGACGCGGTCGTCAAGCCGGCTCGTCGATTCGGAATCTCTTCGACGTTCTCCGGACTCAGCGCTTCGACGGACGGTCTCGCGACTCCGGATGGTCAGCACGTGGTGGTGGCGGTGCACGAGGTGTCCAGCGAATCGCTGGCCGTCGACCCCAAGACCGGGGAAGTGGAGTACTCCCACGAGAATGCTCCGGTGGATCCGCTCGGCGGGGAGACCTTCGACACCCCGGAGTTCGCGGACTCCGCTGAAGGTCAAGCACAGAAGAACAACTCGCAGTAACTACAGCGACGAAAATGGGGCCCGGCCGATCAGGCCGGGCCCCTTTTTCGTCGGTCGGGTCAGCTACCTGTCGAGCTGACGATGATCGGCACCATGACCGCCGTCATCACCGCGGTGTTGACGTCCTGCACGGCCTTGCGGACCGCCGCGCTGGCCCACTCACCTTCGGCGATTTCTTTCGCCCGCCTCTTTGCCGCTTTCTTGTCGACGCCGGGGAGGACCTTGGGGATGGCATCGATGGCAGAGATCAGGGAGATCAGGGCCGAGGTTTCGGGGGTCGGCGTGGTGCCGTCGACGATCGCACTTCCTATCGCCTGACGAGCCCGCTCCTGCCGTCGGACATCGTGTGCGGGCCATGTCGTGGTGGGAAACAGCCCCCAGATCTTGTAGTGCTTCTCTGTGACGTAGCCCTGGTGCACGAGCCGCGAGGCGATCTCCTCCTTCAGCTTGCGCTGCAGCTTCTCGATCGCCCTCTGCGGTTTGACGGGTTTCTTCTCGGCTCCGATGACGGAGTGTGCCCGCGCCAGCAACGGATCCTGCGGCGGCGGACCCGACACCACCAGACGGCCCTCCTTGACCGGCTCGTTCGGTGCCGTGATCCGAACCGCTCCGTGCATCGCCAACTCGAGCACCAACGCACCGGCGAGCACCCGCGGGAACTTGGTGCTGTCGACCGTCGGCTTGCCCGTCACATCATCGACCAGAAGCAGGAACACATCCTCGGCGAGCAGCGTCATGAGCTCATGTTTTCGACGATGTGCGGGTAGTTCACCGCGGTCAGCTCTTCGAGAACGCCGAAGTCGACGTCAGCGAGGGTGTTGACGTACAAGCATCCAGCTCCCCGTTTGTGTTTTCCGAGCCGCTCGAGCAGCCCCTCCGACTCCGGTGCGTAGGTGAGCCCATACAGCGACAGATTCGATTTACGCGGCGAGAATCCGACGACGAGGTAGTCGCCTTCCCGCCCGCTTCCGGTCCGGTAGTGGTAAGTGCCGAAGCCGACCATCGTCGGACCCCACATCACTGCGGGTTCACCGGTGACCCGACTCATCATCTCGGCAAGGGCCAGTCCGTCGGCCCGTCGAACCGGATGCTCGACGGCAGCGAGGAACTCCTGGGCCGGGACATCCGTCGGACGCGTCTTGTTCTCGTTCAATTGAGTTCACGCTGCCAGTTCGCGGGCACGAGACCAGCCGGCCCCGGCGTCGGCTGGTCGAGCGGATGATGCTGCGGCGGTGCGAGTTCGGGACCGTCGTACATCTGCTCGTCCGCGTAATTGTAGTACCAGCTCTCACCGGGTTCGAAGCTTCTGATCAGCTGATGCCTCGTGCTCTCGGCGTGTCGGCTGGCATGTTGCGACGGCGAGGAATCGCAGCACCCTATGTGCCCGCACTGCGCGCACCTGCGGAGGTGAAACCACCACCCCTTCGTCGCTGTGCATTCGGCGCAACCGGGCCCCGACGGCGCGGCGGTGACATCGATGCCGGGATTGTCCTCGCTCATGATTCCTCCTGCGCTGATTCCGACGCTATAGGCAGTCTGACAGTGAAGCGGGTGTCACCGGGCTCGGATCGTACGTTCAGCTCACCATGATGTTTGGTCACGACGATTCGCCACGAGATGTCCAGGCCCAGACCGGTTCCCTCGCCCACGGGCTTCGTGGTGAAGAACGGTTCGAAGATTCGGCCTCGGATGCTCTCCGGCACTCCGGGTCCGGTGTCGCAGATGTCCACCTGGGCCGTGTCGTGATCGAGCGAGGTTCGCACTGTCAACGTGCCGGCACCATCCATCGCCTGGACCGCGTTGTCGATCAGATTGGTCCACACCTGATTCAGCTCAGCCGCGTATGCCGGGATCGGCGGCAGCGACGGGTCGTACTCGGTGACGACGGTGACGTCGGGGCCGATCTTGCGCGCCAACATCACCAGCGTGCTCTCGAGCAGGTCCCGCAGGTCGACGGTTTGGTACGGCGCACGATCCATCTGCGAATACTGTTTGGCCGCCCCGACGAGGGTCGACACCCGCGTCGTCGAATCGGCGATCTCGTTCATCAACAACTCGGTCTCGACGGTGTAGCTGAGCCATCGAACCGCGCCCTCGAGGGTCCTCGACTCGTCGACCGTCGCGGCAACCTTGTTCAGCCATGCCACATCCAGGCCCGCCTGCACGAATGTCGGAGCCAGATCCCATCCACCTGCGATGTCGTGATCGTCGAACCAATCACCGAGCTCGTCCTCCCTGTCCGAGGCCTCGAGCGGCGTCAGCTTGGGAGCTTTCGCGACGAGTTCGACGGCTTCTTCCTGCAGGCCGACGAGGGAGGTAAGCGAGGCCCGATCGAGCGAACCGTTCGCAATCATCTTCAGCTTGTGGCGCATGTGTGCGACACGATCGCGCAGCGCCGACGTCGCCCGCACCGCGGCAGCTGCGGGGTTGTTCAGCTCGTGGGTCAGACCAGCGGACAGGGATCCCAGAGCCAACAGTCGCTCTCGCTGATCGATGAGCTGCGTGGTGTTGCGGTTGCCGAAGAACAACCCGTCCAGCAGATGCAGGGCCATCGGGAACCACTCGGAGACGATCGAGGCGAAGCAGTCGGCGTCGAGCACGAAGAAGCGCGAGGTGGCGCTCACGCGCATCGATGACTGGTACACCTGCGGCGCCCGATCACGTAGGTAGGCCTGCCACGCGCCCGCATACACGCCGCGCTGCGAGGTTCGGTTGATGACGATGTCCTCGCCGCCCGAGAGCTTCGTCAACACCAGGGAGCCCTCGATCAACACGTAGAAGCACCTCGCCGGATCGCCCTCGGAGTACACCGGCCCGGGCTCGATGGTTTCGATACTGCCCTCGGCGCAGAGTCTCGCGAGCTGCTCGTCGTCGAGTTTCTCGAAGAGGAACAGTGTTCTCAGCTCTTCCGGACTGCACGGCGCACTCATGGATTGGCCAGATATCTGTGCACGAGCATCACTGCCATCGCTCCCTCGCCCACCGCCGACGCCACCCGCTTGGCCGAATCGGAGCGCACGTCACCGGCAGCGAACACGCCGGGCACGCTCGTTTCGAGGTGGTGGGGCAGCCTGTCACGATCCCATCCGGCCGGCCCCTTGCCGTCCACGACGAGATCGGGTCCGGTGACGACGAACCCATGCTCGTCGCACACGAGGAAGCCGTCGAGCCAGTCGGTGCGCGGCGCGGCCCCGATGAAGAGGAACAGGTACTGCGCGGCGATGGTCTCCTCCGCGCCGGTGGCCCTGTCGCGGACGGTGATGGACCCCAGGTGATCCTCGCCCGCAACCCCGACCACTTCGGTGCAGGTTCGCACGGTGATTTTTCGATGCTCCTCGATCTGCTGAATCAGGTAGTGCGACATCGACGCCTCGAGCGACTGTGCACGAATCAGAATCGTCACCGACTTCGCTCCGCGCGCCAGGTACACCGCCGCTTGGCCGGCCGAGTTGGCGCCGCCGACTATGTAGACGTCTTCCTCCGCGCAGCGAGCCGCCTCCGTCATCGCCGAGCCGTAGAACACGCCGCGGCCGGTGAAGTTCTCGATACCCGGCGTCGCCAGCTGTCGGTACGCCACACCGGTCGAGAGAATCACCGTGTGTGCGGCGATGGTGCGACCGTCTGCGAAATGCACCGTCCTCGCCGATCCGTTGGCCTCGAGCGCAACCACGTCCTGGGTCGTCACCACCTCGGCGCCGAATTTGAGCGCTTGCCGACGCGCCCGCTCGGCCAGCTGAGCCCCGGATACGCCGTCGGGGAATCCGAGGTAGTTCTCGATCCGGGAACTCTGTCCGGCCTGCCCGCCAGTCGCCGTGCGCTCGATGAGCGTCGTGCGCAAGCCCTCCGACGCGCCGTAGAGTGCAGCGCCGAGCCCGGCGGGGCCACCGCCGATGACGACGAGATCGTAGAACTCGTCCGACGGCGTCGTGGTCAGGCCCAGGCGCTGGGCCAGCTCCGCGTCGGTGGGGCCGCAGAGCGCGGTGCCGTCCGAGGTGACGACCACCGGACACGCGGAATCCTCGACGCCGGCGGAGGTCAGCAGCCGAGCGCCCTCCGGTTCGTCTGCCATGTACCAGCGATAGGGCAGTTGGTTGCGAGCCAGGAACTCGCGCACCTCCGAGGATCTCGCCGACCACCGGTGGCCGATGATCCTGGTTTCCTCGACGGGACGATGATCCTGGGAGCACCACGCCTCGAGCTGGGCGTCCAACACCGGGTACAGCTTTTCCTCCGGTGGATCCCACGGCTTGAGCAGGTAGTAGTCGAGGTCGATGACGTTGATGGCGTCGATTGCAGCGTCGGTGTCGGCGTACGCGGTCAGCAGCACTCTTCGCGCATAGGGGTACAGGTCCATCGCTTGTTCGAGGAACTCCATGCCGTTCATCTGCGGCATGCGATAGTCCGCCAGCAACACGGCCACAGGCTGACCGCGCAGCTTCAATTCCTTGAGGGCATCGAGGGCTTGCGGCCCCGATTCGGCACGGATGATTCGGTAGTTCTCGCCATAGTGACGGCGAAGATCGCGGGCGACGGCTCGGGATACTCCCGGATCATCGTCGACACTGAGAATGACAGGCTTCAATGACCCTCCCGGACGAGCGTTACCTGCCCACAAGTATGACTCCGGGAGTCGAGCCGCGCGTGTCAGACCTGCCCGCGCCTGATCATCTCGATTTCGCCGGGGGTGAGGAGTCGCTCGAGCTTCTCACTGGGCCACTTCCTAGGGCTGCCGCTCATTCGAGCGGTTTCCAGCAGGGGTACTTCCGAGCTGGGACGACGCAAGATCGAATGAATGTTCACGATCGATCACTCCGAACACATACTTGTTGTGGTCTGGTTCCTCGTTCGTACTATCGCCAGTGTTCGCTTCCCGTTACCACTTTGGGGGGAGGCGCGCGGTACGTGTTTCCCGGGCGAGGCATTCGGGTACGAAAACCGGACACCACCACCATCGGGGATCTACGTGAATTCATCGGCCGGCGATACCGCCCAGCGCGCACAAGACAGTGACCTGTTCGAGAAGGCCGCACGAGGCGGGCATGTCGTCTCCGGTCTCGTGCACCTCCTGATCGGCTACATCGCGATCCGTCTCGCCTTCGGCGACAGCGGCAGTGCAGACCAATCCGGTGCCCTCGGCACCCTGGCCGCACAACCCGGAGGCAGGATCGCCCTGTGGGTCGCCGTCGTCGCTTTCGCAGCTCGCGCTGTGGCGGATCATCGAAGCGGTCGTCGGTAAGAAGACGGACCAAGATGCGGGCAGCGCGATGGACCGACTGAAGGCCCTGGCTCTCGCTGGGGTGTACATCGCGTTCACGTGGACGACCTTCCAGTTCGCCAGCGGATCCGGTGAGTCCAGCGGGCAACAGAACGCCGGCATGTCGGCACGGCTGATGGAGAACGGCTTCGGCAAGGCGGCGCTCGTCCTCATCGGACTCATTGTCATCGGCGTCGGCGGCTACCACGTCTACAAGGGCGTCTCCAAGAATTTCCTCGATGACCTAGAAGGCCATCAGAGCAAATTGGTGGAACGGCTGGGCATCGCCGGATACGTCGCCAAGGGCATCGCGCTGATCGGCGCAGGGGGCCTCGTCGTCGCTGCTGTGTTCACCTCCGACCCCAGCAAGGCCACCGGCATCGACGGCGCTATCAAGACGCTCGGCGCCCAGCCGTTCGGCCGGTTTCTGCTGATTCTCGCCGGCGTCGGGATCGGCCTGTACGGGCTGTACGCATTCGTCCTCGCCCGTCGCGCACAGATGTAGTGCCGCATCGGTTGTGGGCATGCCTATACGATCAGGCGAAATGTCTGTAACGGTCGGTTGCAAACAACCCCAATGGAGGCGCACGTGAGCAAGACCCTGGAAGCCAGCATCGATGTCGAGGCCACCCCGGAGCAGGTGTGGAAGGTCGTGTCCGATCTCAAGCGCATGGGCGAGTGGAGCCCTCAGTGCAAGAAGATGAAGGTCTTCGGCGGCGATGTGCGCAAGGGCACCACCACGCTGAACATCAATCGCAAGGGCATGCTGGTGTGGCCGACCACTGCAAAGGTCGTGGAATTTCAGCCGAACAAGGCCATTGCGTTCCGGATCGTCGAGAACAAGACGATCTGGTCCTACACGCTCACACCGTCCGCCACCGGCACCGGCACCACCGTCGTGGAAAAGCGCGAAGCGCCCACCGGCACCAGCGCGGTCTCTGGATTCCTGGTCAAGAACGTTCTCGGCGGAACCGAGCAGTTCGATGTCGAGCTCCTGGAAGGCATGAACAAGACCCTCCAGCGCATCAAGTCCGAAAGCGAAAACGCATAACGGTGTTTGCGCCTCGATAGTTCCGGGCAATCCCCCTCGAGTCATCAACGACACCAATAAGAGGGGGCACCACATGTTGGGCTTGGGAATCATCGGCTGGATCATCATCGGCGGCCTCGCCGGTTGGATCGGTAGCAAGATCATGAAAACGGATGCTCAGATGGGCATCATCCTCAACATCGTCGTCGGCATCGTCGGTGGCCTGCTCGGTGGTTGGCTGCTCAGCGCCTTCCTCGACGTCGAAGGCGGCGGAATCATCTTCAGCTTCCTGACCTGCCTGCTGGGAGCTGTCATTCTGCTGTGGATCGTGAAGATGGTCATGGGTCGATCGAAGGTCTGATCTCCCGGCGCACGCGTTCGGCAACTGCCGGGGCTTCTCACGTACTGTGTGAAGCCCCGGCAGTGTTCGTTGGACCATGCTGTTCTTTCGACCATACTGTCCGCCGCGATTCACAAGAGGAGCTCAGTGGCACGCCGTCCAGCCCCGATCGGTCAACCTCCCCGCACCGGCATCGCGCACGTCGCCGAACTGGTGAAGGAAGCCGTTCCACCGCTTCACCCCGCAGGCCTGCCCTTCGTCGCCGGACCCCTGGCGGTTGCCCTGCTCGGCCGTCGGCACCGGTGGATTCGACGCGCAGGACTCACCGCCGCAGGAGCATGCGCCACGTTCTTCAGGCACCCCAACCGCGTGCCGCCCAACCGCCCGGGTGTGGTCGTCGCACCGGCGGACGGACTCGTGACACTCGTCGACACGGCCGTCCCACCGGCCGAACTCGATCTAGGAACCGAAGCGGTCCCTCGCGTCAGCATCTTTCTGTCCGTACTGGACGTACACGTCCAGCGCGTACCGGTAGCCGGTGAGGTCGTGGAGGTAGTGCATCGGAAGGGTCAGTTCAAGTCCGCCGACCTGGCCGAGGCCAGCGAAGTCAACGAGCGCAACAGCATGCACATCAGAACTCCAACGGGACACGACGTCGCGGTCGTCCAGATCGCCGGTCTGATCGCACGTCGCATCATCAACTATGCCAAGGTCGGCGACGTCCTCTCCATCGGTGACACATACGGCCTCATCCGCTTCGGATCGCGCGTCGACACGTATTTTCCGGCCGGAACCACGCTGCTCGTCGAGCGTGGCCAACGATCGATCGGCGCCGAGACGGTCCTCGCGGAACTACCTCGGTAGAGGCGCCACGATGATCACGCGACGATCACGCCGACCGGCGGCTGTCCGTCTACTGCCGTCGGTGGTGACGATTCTCGCCCTGTGCGCCGGCCTCTCCGCGGTCAAATTCGCACTCGACGACCAACTGGGAACCGCGCTGGCAATGATCGGAGCCGCAGCGATTCTCGATGCCCTCGACGGCCGAATCGCTCGCCTGCTCGACGCCACCAGCAAGATCGGTGCCGAACTCGATTCGCTCGCCGACGCGATCTCCTTCGGCGTCGCGCCGGCCCTAGTGCTCTACGTGACGCTGCTGGAGGGATCACAGTTCGGTTGGATCGTCGCGCTCGTGTACGCGGTGGCGGTCGTCCTGCGGCTGGCCCGGTTCAACACACTGCTCGATGTCGACGACTCCCCCGGGTACGCGAGCGAGTTCTTCACCGGAGTACCCGCGCCGGCAGGTGCCCTGATCGTCCTCACCCCGATGGCCGCGTTCCAGGTGTGGGGCGACGGCTGGTGGGCATCATTCCCCGTGGTGACCGGCTGGACCTTGTTCGCAGCCGGTCTTGCAGTCAGCAGAATCCCGACGCTGGCACTCAAGACGGTGTCGGTACCGCCGCGCATGGCAGCAGCCCTGCTCATTCTCGTCGCGCTGACGGCTGCTGCGCTGATCACGTACCCGCTGATACTTCTGATCGTTCTGGTGGCGGTCTACCTGGCGCACATTCCGTTCGCGGTCCGCTCGCAGCGGTGGGTCGCCGCTCGCCCGTACACCTGGGATGCCAAGCCCTCGGAGCGACGGGCCGAACGCCGCGCCATCCGCCGCGCCCCCCGCGGACCGCGCCGGTCCACTGCCCGCCTCGGCCTCCGTCGTCCCCGGAGCCCATCATGACCGAGAGCGCCTCCCGGCCGGAGCTGGTACTGACCGCCCGGCTCAACACCTCCGCCGCCGACGCCAGGCGGGGTGTCGTGCGGCTACACCCCGAAGTGCTGGCGGCACTGGGCATTCGAGAATGGGATGCCATCGCGCTGGTCGGCGGCCGGCGAACCGCATCCGTCGCTGGCCGTGCTCCCGCGAACACACCGCACGGAACAGCGTTGCTCGACGACGTGACGCTGTCCAACGCCGGTATCAAGGAAGACGGTTCGATCGCTGTGACGCCGGTATCGGTGCAGGGCGCGAGGACTGTCACCATCGCGGGATCGGCGCTCGCCACCGGGTCCATCTCCGACGCCACCCTCCGGCAGGCCCTGCTCGGCAAGGTACTGACCGTCGGGGATACGGTCTCGCTGCTCCCCCGCGACCTAGGCCCCGGAACGAGCACGAGTGCCGCTACCCAAGCACTGTCGCGAACGTTCGGTGTGGCGTGGACGACGGAACTGTTGACGGTCTCGTCCACCGACCCCTCCGGCGGCCCGGTCAGTGTCCAGCCCAATTCGGCTGTCGGCTGGGGCGACGGCAACCACGGCGCGAAAGCCCACGGTGCGAAAGCCCCCAGTGCGCAGGTCCCCAGCGTGACGGTCGAACGCCGTATCGCCCCGACCGTGCCCGCCACCGAGTTGGTCGGGGTGACGGCGCAGCTGGAGAAACTCTCCGAATGGCTACGTCTGGCTCTGGACGAATCCGAGCTGCTGGCCAGACTGGGCGCCTCACCGCATCTGGGTGTGCTCGTCACCGGTCCAGGTGGAGTCGGCAAGTCGACGCTGGCCCGCGCCGCGCTGGCCGGCAGGTCGGTCGTCGAGCTCGACGGGCCTTCGGTCGGGGCGCTCGATGCCGCCGCACGCGTGGAGGCCATCTCCTCGGCCGTCGATCGCCTCAGCGGAGGTGGCGTCCTGCTGGTCACCGACATCGACGCCCTCCTGCCCGCCACCCCGGAACCCGCGTCGACGCTGGTGCTGGATCAACTGCAGCGAGCCGTCGACACCACGGGGGTCGCTTTCGTGGCCACCACGGCCCACCCCGAGGGGACCGACTCCAGACTTCGCGCACAGGATCTGTGCGACCGCGAGCTGACGCTGTCCCTGCCGGACGGGGCAGGGCGCACCGCATTCCTCGAGCATCTCCTTCGCACAGCACCCACGGACAACCTCACGCTCGGCGAGATCGCCTCGCGAACACCGGGTTTCGTGGTGGCCGACCTTGCCGCGCTCGTTCGGGAAGCTGCCCTGCGCGCCGCCACGCGAGCGAGCAACGGGAAATCGGAGCCACAGATCATTCAGGACGATCTAGTGGGCGCCCTCGACGTGATTCGACCGCTTTCACGCTCGGGTAGCGAGGAACTCGCCATCGGAAGCATCACGCTCGACGATGTGGGCGACATGGTCGAGACGAAGCAGGCTCTCACCGAGGCGGTGCTGTGGCCGCTACGGCACCCGGATTCCTTCGCGCGCTTGGGTATCGAACCGCCTCGTGGGGTGCTGCTCTACGGACCACCCGGATGCGGCAAGACGTTCCTCGTTCGCGCCCTCGCCAGTTCCGGTCATTTGAGCGTGCACGCCGTCAAAGGTGCGGAGCTGATGGACAAGTGGGTCGGTTCCTCGGAGAAGGCCGTGCGGGAATTGTTCCAACGCGCCCGAGACTCCGCTCCGTCACTGATCTTTCTCGACGAGGTCGATGCGCTTGCGCCGCGGCGTGGACAGAGTGCCGACTCCGGCGTCGGCGACCGGGTGGTGGCGTCCTTGCTGACGGAGTTGGACGGCGTCGAACCGCTACGCGATGTCGTCGTGCTCGGCGCGACCAACAGGCCCGATCTGATCGATCCCGCGCTGCTGCGGCCCGGTCGTCTCGAGCGCTTGGTATTCGTCCCACCGCCGGACGCCGAGGCACGCAAGGCCATTCTCCAGGCGTCGGGCAAGTCCGTTCCGCTGGCCGAGGATGTCGACCTGGATGCGCTGGCAGACGACCTCGACGGTTATTCGGCAGCGGACTGTGCCGCGTTGCTCCGCGAGGCCGCACTGACGGCGCTGCGTAGGTCGATGGACGCCACCGATGTCACCGCCGAGGACGTCGAGACCGCGCGCCGCACGGTGCGTCCCTCGCTCGATCCCGAGCAGGTGGCGAACCTGAAGGCGTTCAGCGAGGGCGCTTCGCGCATGTGAGCGGAAATACGTGTCCCACTATGTATTTCCGCTCACGTGCGCCGGAGGCGCCTATTTCCAGCGGGCCAGCAGCCGGTCGGCCTCGCTGGCGAGCGCGCCCTGCAGCAGCGGGCCGAAGCTGATGCGGCCCACGCCCAACGATGCGAAGTGCGCCAGGTCCCCCTTGGCCGGATCCGCGATGGCGTTGATGGGCAGCGGAAGCTCCTCGGCCAGGCGTTTGTGGTCCGCATCGCTGTGGAAGCCCACGGGGTACAGCGAGTCGGCGCCTGCCTCCGCGGCGAGCTTCAGCCGGGCGATGGCACGGTCGACACGGTCGCTCTCGTCGCCGACCTGCTTGACGAACAGGTCCGTGCGGGCGTTGACGACCACGTGCACGTCGGTCGCGTCCGAGGCGGTTCGCAGTGCGCCGACGAAGTCCGCGTGCTCCTGGGCCTCGCGGAGCCGTCCACCTTCACTGTGCACGGTGTCCTCGATGTTGAGACCGACGGCGCCAGCCGCGATCAAACCCTCGATCAGCCGGCTCGGCTCCTGCCCGTAGCCGGATTCGATGTCGACCGAAAGTGGTACATCGACGGCGGAACTGATCTGGGAGATCCGCGTGAGGAGTTCCTCGAAGGTGATGCCTTCGTTGTCGGGCTTGCCGATGGAGTCCGAGACGGGGTGACTCCCGACGGTGAGTGCGGCGAATCCGGCCGAGACCGCCAGATTTGCCGACCATGCGTCCCACACGGTGGGCAGAACGACGGGTGCGCCCGGCTTGTGCAGTTCGAGCAGGGTGGTGGCCTTCTGAGACAAACTCGTCATAGGTGCTCCTGACCTCGGGTTGTGAGAACGTACGTTCTCGCAGTCCCCAGCGTACCTGCGCCCGCCGCTACGTCAATCGATCAAGCCCAGTTCTTTCATGCGGTCGAACACCATCAACGAGCCAGGGGCGACGTCCGGCATCGCCGCGTACTCATCCCGCGTGAAGAAGCGAATCTCGGCAATCTCACTGGTCGGCTCGGGCTCGGAGAGTAACTCCGCTCGAAAGCAATGAAGCTCGAGCGCAGTGCCGGGGGCGTGCCCCCACGCTTGGCATCGGAACACGCCCAGCAGCTCGACGTCGGCCACCCCGGTGTCGAGCTCCTCGCGAATCTCTCGGTGCAGCGCGTCGACAGGAGTCTCGCCGGGGTCGATCTTGCCGCCGGCCATGTAGAACGCGGACTTGCCCGCAGACCTGGCCTGGATCATTCGACGATCCCGCACATACGCCAGGCCTGCGGTTCGAATCACGGAGGTCACTTCGGGATCAGTGGCTTCTCGGCCCGCACCTTCAACTGCTGAACCGCCCAGGTGTTGCCGTCCGGATCCGCGAAGCCGAACAAGGTGCCACCATCACGCTCATCTACGACGACGATCTCGCTCGCCTCCACGCCGCGGCCGAGCAACTCCTCCCGGGCGGCATAGGCGTCGGACACCACGAGCTGTAGACCTCGCAGCGAACCCGGCGCCATCTCCTGCTGCCCAGGCAACCTCCCGATCACGATGGAGCATCCCGATCCGCGCGGAGTGAGCTGAGCGAAGTTCATGTGCTCGTTCACCGTGTGATGGTCCAGCGCGAAGCCCACCTTGTCGCGGTAGAACTCGATTGCCCGATCGACTTCGGACACAGGAACGACGACAACTTCCAGAGTCCAGTCCATCGCCCGTCAGCTCTCCTGAAGAATCCGGTCGAGACTTCGATATCCCTCGGTCACACCCTGCTCCATCCCGCTCTGCACCATTCCATCGCGCGCCTCGACAGAGGGGTAGACACTGTGGGCTTCCAGACGCGTGCGTCCGTTCAGGTCGACGAACGTCAGCGACTCGATGCTGACAGAATCAGGGAACCCTTCGAACTCGAATGTCTGGATCGCGAACTCGTTCTCGCGCACCACGTGGAATACCCCGTTGAACGCATACTCGGAGCCCTCGGGGTCGATGTGCACATAGCGGTATCGACCGCCCGTGCGGAACTCGTAGATATCTATCCGCATTTCGTAGCCGCTGGGGCCCAGCCACTGCTTCAACAGGTCCGGGTCCCGGTGAGCCCGGAAGACGGCGTCGACCGGCGCGTTGAACTCGCGCGTCATGTCGATGAAGGGGAGGCCCTCCGGTGCTGTGATGTCGACAGGATTACTCATCTTTGTTCTCCCTGTGTGGTGAGCAGCTCGTCGAGGTTTCGGAACTGCTGTTCGGCGATGATTCGGTACTTGTCGATCCACGCGGTCAGCTCCTCGAGCCGGCGTGCGTCGAGATGCACGGGTCGACGCTGGGCGTCACGCGAGCGAGTGACCAGGCCTGCTTTCTCGAGCACCTGGATATGCCGCGAGACCGCTTGCTTGCTGATCTCGAACGGCTCGGCCAGATCGTTCACGGTCTGCGGTCCACGACTCAAACGCGCCACGATTGTCCGACGGACCGGGTCGGCGAGAGCCATGAACGCCGAATCCAGCCGAGCGACGCTCGATTCGTCGCTCATGATCAACTAACTCCTTTATCAACCAATGTGTTGATAACGGTAGCAGCAGGCACACCCACCGGTCAATGGATTCCGACCGCACGGTGCGCAACGAAATATGTACCCGAAGTAAGATGAACTCACCCTGCACTCGAAGGCCGAGTGTCCGGCACGCGAGCACACCCACACCCACACCCACTCGACGCCGCCCCGACGACCACCGTGTCGCATGCACGACACGATCACAGAGACGACGGAGTACCTTCCTTGCTCGCCATCCTGATCGCGCACACGGTGGCAGCTTTGTGCGCGCCGATGTTGGTCCGCTGGTGGGGCCGTAACGCCTTCTTCGCGCTGGCTCTGGTCCCGCTCGTGAGCCTGGGCTGGGTGGTCGAGCACTGGAACACCCAGCAGACGCTGAGCATCGAGTGGGTCCCGGGTCTGTCGATGAACATCGACATGAGGTTCGACTCCCTCGCCGCCATCATGTCCCTGCTGGTCCTCGGCATCGGCGCCCTGATCCTCCTCTACTGCGCGCGCTACTTCGAGGACGACGAACCCCGACTCGGCCTGTTCGCCGCCGAGATGGTGGCGTTCGCCGGCGCCATGTTCGGCCTGATCACCAGCGACAACATGCTGGTGCTGTACATCTTCTGGGAGATCACGACAGTCCTGTCGTTCCTCCTCGTCGGCCATTACGCCGAGCGCGCCTCCTCGCGCCGCGCGGCAACACAGGCACTTCTGGTCACCACCGCCGGCGGGCTGGCGATGCTTGTCGGCATCATCGTGCTGGGCCAGGCGGCGGGAAGCTACAACCTCTCCGACGTCATCGCCGACGCGCCCTCCGGCTGGCTGCCCGGTGTGGCGATCGTGCTCATCCTCATCGGCGCGCTGTCCAAGTCCGCGATCGTGCCACTGCACTTCTGGCTCCCCGGCGCCATGGCCGCGCCGACCCCGGTCAGCGCCTACCTCCATGCAGCGGCGATGGTGAAGGCCGGCATCTATCTGGTGGCCCGACTGGCCCCGGGCTTTGCCGACTCGGGACCGTGGCGCGCCACCGTCATCACGCTCGGCCTGCTGTCGATGATCATCGCCGGCTGGCGAGCCCTACGCGCATTCGACCTCAAACTCGTCCTCGCCTTCGGCACGGTCAGCCAGCTGGGCTTCCTGATGGTTCTCGTCGGCATCGGCACCGAGAAAGCGATGCTGGCCGGCCTGACGATGGTGCTGGCGCACGCGATGTTCAAGGCGACGTTGTTCATGGTGGTCGGCATCATCGACCACACGACGGGCACCCGCGATATTCGCAAACTCGCTCACCTCGGCAAGAAGGCTCCGATCCTCGCGGTCATCGCCGCCCTTGCCGCCGCCAGCATGGCCGGGCTGCCACCGTTCCTCGGGTTCGTCGGCAAGGAGACCGCATTCTCTGCGGTCCTCGACACCCCTGCCCTCGCTCCCGCGGTCAGCGCCCTCGTTCTCACCGGGCTCGTTCTCGGGTCGATTCTCACGGTCACCTACAGCATTCGTTTCGTGTGGGGCGCTTTCGGCCGCAAGCAGCTCGAACGTCCGAGTCCCGCCGTGGCCTCGATGCACGCCCCCGGCGCACTGTTTCTCGCCGCCCCGGCGTTCCTCGCCGTTCTCGGCGCCGTGGCCGGAGTCGCCTCCCCGGTGGTGGGGCGTCTCGTCGAGCCCTACACGTTCACCGTCGACTCCTACGGACAGGCGCCGTACCATCTCTCGCTCTGGCACGGCTTCAACCTGCCCCTCGCGCTGTCGGCGGTAGTCGTCACCGGCGGTGTCGCGCTGTTCATCGCGCATCGCGTGGTCAACAGACTCAACTTCGAGCATCCACCACTCGGCAACGCCGACCGGGCCTACGACGCCGTGCTCAAGGCCATGGACACCATCTCCATCCGTATCACCGGCACCACCCAGCGCGGCTCACTGCCACTGACGCAGGGAATCATCCTCACCACACTCGTCCTGCTGCCGATGATGATCTTGGCCACCAGCAGCGCGCCCGATCTGAAATTCGTCCTCTTCGAGACGCCGCTGCAACTGATCGTCGGGGGCATCATGATTGCCGGCGCGCTGGGCGCGACGGTGATGCGCAACCGCCTCGCCAGCGTGATTCTGGTCGGGTTGACCGGCTACGGCTGTGGCGTGATATTCGCCTTGCACGGCGCCCCGGATCTGGCTCTCACACAGCTGCTGGTCGAGACACTGACCCTGGTCATCTTCGTTCTCGTACTACGCAAATTGCCGGCCGAGGTCGACGACCGTGGATCAGCGGGCTACCGCCTACCCCGAGCCCTGCTGTCCATCGCGGTCGGCGTGACCGTCACCGTTCTCGGCGTCTTCGCCATGAGTGTTCGCAACACCGACCCGATATCGCTGCTCCTACCCGAGGCCGCATACGAACTGGGCGACGGCAAGAACATCGTCAACGTTCTACTCGTCGACATCCGCGCCTGGGACACCCTCGGCGAAATCTCGGTCCTGCTGGTCGCCGCCACCGGCGTCGCGAGCCTGGTATTCCGCAACCGCCGGTTTGGCAGCGCACCGCGTGTGTCCGACGCCCCGGCCACCGACTCCGGCAACGGCGGCAGCTCGGACACCACGTGGCTGCTCGGCGGCGAGCTCATCGATCCTCGACACCGCTCACTCGTCCTCGAAGTCACCACTCGGTTGCTGTTCCCGACGATCATGGTGCTGTCGGTGTACTTCTTCTTCGCCGGGCACAATGCTCCGGGCGGCGGATTCGCAGGCGGGTTGACGGCCGGTCTCGCGCTCGTCCTGCGGTACCTGGCCGGCGGTCGCTACGAACTCGGCGAGGCCGTTCCCATCGATGCAGGCAAGATCCTCGGAATCGGACTGGTCTTCGCCTCCGGCACAGCGCTCGCCTCGATGTTCCTGGGTGCGCCCGTGTTGAGCTCTGCCACCCTGGAGGTCACGCTGCCGCTGCTCGGCGACATCAAGCTCGTCACTGCCCTGTTCTTCGACTTCGGTGTGTATCTCATCGTGGTCGGTCTCGTACTCGACGTACTCCGAAGCCTCGGTGCTCGTCTCGACGCACAGGCGGAGTTGGATGTTCAGGTGAAGTCCCGATGACCGCGAACCTCGGCCTGCTGTCCTTGGCGGGCATGCTCGTCGCGTGCGGGGTCTACCTGCTGCTCGAGCGCTCTATCACCAAGATGTTGCTGGGAGTGTTGCTGTTCAGCAACGGCGTCAACATCTTGATCATGACGGTCGGCGGTCCCAGCGGAAACCCGCCGATCGTCGGCCGGGACAGCGCCATCCACGACACGATGGCCGACCCGTTGGCGCAGGGTGTGATCCTCACCGCGATCGTCATCACGATGGGTATCGCGGCGTTCGTCCTCGCCCTCGCCTACCGCTCGTTCACCCTCAACACCAAGGACGCGATCGAGAACGACCCGGAGGACACCAAGGTCTCCAGGCGACGCTCCGTGGCCGAGGCGCCCGACCGAGACCGTTCCGACGACCCGGTCACCGGTGAGCCCAGCTTCGGCGGAGATGCGTTCGACTCCCGCGGAAATCCCATCCCGATCGAGGAGTTGAAGAACCTCGAGGACCTCGAATGCTACGAGGATCTGCATGACGGTGACTTCGAGGACGACGAGGACGAACTGCACGGGCTCGACGGCCTCGACAACGCGGAGATGTCCGACAGCGAGAAACGCGAGAACGATCGCGAAGAGAAGAAGGGAGAGACGACATGACGGTCTCCCCCGACGTCCTGAGCATCCTCACGCCGCTACCCGTTCTGATTCCGCTCTTCGCCGCCGCATTGACGCTCGTCCTCGGTCGCCGACCCCGCGCTCAGCGACTCATCACGATCACGGCACTCGTCGCCGTCCTCGCTGTGTCCTCGATGCTGCTGTATCTCGCAGACCGGGGCGGCGCCTCCGCCATCCAGGTGGGCGGCTGGGATTCGCCGATCGGCATCTCGCTCGTCGTCGACCGGCTCTCGGCCATGATGCTGGTGGTCAGCTCCATCGTGCTGCTCGCCGTCATGGTCTACTCGATCGGTCAGGGTATTCGAGACGGCAACGAGAACCAGCCCGTATCGATCTTCCTGCCGACGTACCTGGCATTGACCGCAGGGGTCAGCAACGCGTTCCTGGCAGGTGACCTCTTCAATCTCTACGTGGGATTCGAAGTCCTGCTCGTGGCGTCGTTCGTGCTGTTGACACTCGGGGCGAGCGCCGACCGAGTCCGGGCGGGCGTCTCGTACGTCATGGTCTCGGTGGTGTCCTCGCTCATCTTCCTCACCGGCATCGGCCTGATCTACGGTGCGACGGGGACACTGAACATGGCGCACCTGGCCACCCGTCTCGACGACATCCCGACGGGCACCAAAACCGCAATCTTCGCCGTACTGCTCGTCGCCTTCGGCATCAAGGCGGCCGTGTTCCCACTGTCGACGTGGTTGCCGGACTCCTACCCCACCGCGCCCGCCCCCGTCACCGCGGTGTTCGCCGGCTTGCTGACCAAAGTCGGCGTCTACGCCATCATCCGGGCCCACACGTTGCTGTTCCCCGACGGCTCCCTCGACAAGGTGCTGATGGTGTGCGGGTTGCTGACGATGCTCGTGGGGATCTTCGGTTCGCTGGCGCAGACCGACATCAAGCGCCTGCTCTCGTTCACCCTCGTCAGCCACATCGGCTACATGGTGTTCGGTGTCGCGCTCTCCACGCAGGCGGGCCTGTCCGGGGCCATCTACTACGTCGCTCACCACATCATCGTCCAGACCACGCTCTTCCTCGTCGTCGGACTGATCGAACGGCAAGCCGGCTCGTCCTCGCTGCGGCGTCTCGGCGGACTCGCCGCCGCCAGCCCGGTCCTGGGAATCGTGTTCCTGGTGCCGGCTCTGAATCTGGGCGGTATCCCACCGTTCTCGGGTTTCATCGGGAAAGTTGCGTTGCTGCAGGCCGGCAGCGCCGACGGCAGCGTGCTCGCCTGGATGCTCGTCGCCGGCGGTACGGTGACCAGCCTGTTGACTCTCTACGCCGTCACCCGCGTGTGGACCAAGGCGTTCTGGCGGGCGCGCGCCGACGCCCCCGAGGGCGACCTGGCCGACAGCTCCCCGTCGGCGCTGCTCGACGATTCGAACGACATCCAGCTCGCCGACCGCGAGGACGTCGGACGGATGCCCGCCTTCATGCTCATCCCGACGATCGGGTTGGTGATCGTCGGCTTGTCGCTCACCGTGTTCGCCGGCCGAATCATCGACATCAGCGATCGCGCCGCAGCCGATCTGCGTGACCGGTCGGTGTACATCGACGCCGTCCGCGGTGAAGGATTTCTCGGCGACGCTCCCGAGGCTGCGGAGGGCCGGTGATGTTCAACAAGGATGTGTTCAACAACCGTTTCCTGCTGCTGAGACTGTGGACACTGATCTGGCTCACGGCGGTCTGGGTCCTGCTGTGGGGCAATCTGAGCTGGGCGAACGTTCTCGGTGGCATCGTCATCGGGCTCGGGATCATGATGCTGCTGCCGCTGCCCAAGGTGCCGGTCCAGGGCCGAATCCATGTATTGTCGCTCGTTCGGCTCGTGGGGCTGTACGTCTACCTGGCCGCCGAATCCAGCGTCAACGTGGCCTGGTTGGCGGTCCGGCCCAAGGCGCCACCGATCACGGGCGTGGTTCGTTTCCGCATCACCATCAAGTCCGATCTCGTGCTCACCCTCTTCGTGGACGGGCTCAACCTCTTCCCCGGCACGCTGGTACTGGAAATCGACCAGACCCGCAGGCTCATCTACGTCCACTTGCTCGATATGGGAAGCCAAAAGGCCGTCGATTCGTTCTTCCAGTCCGTCCGTCGCCTCGAAAGATTGTTCATCGCCGCATTCGAACGTGACGCCGAGTGGGCCCCCAGTTCCAGTCACGGCGAGAACCAAGCAAGCCACCACGGAATGGCCAGCGATGACTCAGCAGACGACGACACAGTCGGCGATGCCATCATCGACACCGAGGTGATCGGAGAAGATCTGAAGGCACCGCCGGAGCGTCGCGACGACAAGAAGATCGACGACGAACGACAGGGAGACTGGACGTGATTGTCGTACTCGCAATCTCGGGGGTACTGCTGATCGCCGCCGCTGTCATCACCACCTACCGACTGCTCGCCGGTCCGGGCACCCTGGATCGGCTCGTCGCCATGGACACCATTCTGGCGGTGGCGATGTGCGGCCTGGCCGTATGGTCCGTGTACAGCCTCGACACCACCATCGTGCCCGCCATCGTTGCGCTGTCGCTGATCAGTTTCGTCGGCTCTGTCAGCGTCGCGCGATTCAGAGTGAAGGACGAATGAACACAGTTCTCGATGTGATCTCAGGAACGTTCATACTGCTGGGCGCCGTTTTCGCCTTCACCGCAGCGGTAGGGGTCGTTCGATTCGCCGACACACTCTCGCGCATGCACGCTGCTACCAAACCGCAGGTAGTCGGGCTGGTCCTGGTGCTGACCGGCGCCGTGATTCAGCTGCGCGGAAACGTCGATATCTGGATGTTGGTACTCGTCGGCATATTCACGCTGACCACCGCACCCATCATCGCGCACAACGTGGGGCGCACCGCCTACCGCGAGCAGCGCGGCCGCGACGGCCTCAGGATCGTCAACGAGCCCGAGAACTGAGCCGCACGACCTTGCGTCACGAACGCAGCTCCGCGACCAAGGACGCGACGACGGACTTCAGGTTCCCGCCGGACTCGGCGGCAACGCGCCGCTGACGCTGATACGACGCGCCGCGCCGCGGAATCTCGGCGACCGAGGCCAACTCGTCGGCGCACCCGAGGCGCACAGCCGTCGGAGTCAGCTTCTCGAGCAGATCGTTCAAATCGTCGGTGACCAAACGTTCGTTGCTGTCGGCGTCCAGGATGATCTCGGCGTCCAGCCCGTACCGGGCGGCGCGCCACTTGTTCTCCTGAACATGCCACGGCGGCATGCTCGGAAGCTGCTCCCCCGCTTCCAGGCGTGCGTCGAGATCGACGATGAGGCAGTGCGTCAGGGCGATCAGCGCCGCCAGCTCACGCCGAGTGGACACGCCGTCGCACACGCGGACCTCGATCGTCCCCCACTTCGGGGCCGGCCTGATGTCCCAGTGCAAACCACCCAACTGCTCGATGACGCCGGTCTTCATCTGATCGCGAACGAAACCCTCGAATTGACCCCAGTTCTCGAACTGGAACGGAAGACCCGCGGTGGGCAGTTGCTGAAACATCAGTGCGCGATTGCTGGCGTATCCGGTGTCCGAGCCAGCCCAGATCGGCGACGAAGCCGACAACGCCAACAGGTGGGGATACTGCAGAAGCAACGAGTTGAGGATCGGGAACACTTTGTCCGGAGACGACACGCCCACATGCACGTGCACTCCCCAGATGAGCATCTGGCGGCCCCACCACTGGGTTCGTGCGATCAACTCGTCGTAGCTGGGTGACCTGGTCAGCACCTGCGTGGACCACTCCGCAAACGGGTGTGTTCCGGCGGAGAAGAGATCGATACCGAGCGGGTGCGCGGCCCGGCGTACCAGCTCGAGCGATTCGCCGAGGTCATCCATGGCCTCACCGACGTTGTCGCACACTCCTGTGACGAGTTCGACGGTGTTGCGCAGGAGTTCCTTCGTCACGCGCGGCGTCTGCGCCCCGGCGAGTTCGGTGACTCCGGCCATCACCTCTTCAGCGGAATTGACCAGGTCTAGGGAAGTCTTGTCCACCAACGCGATTTCCCATTCGACACCGAGCGTCGGACGAAGCGAGGAGTCGAAGTGGATCCGCGGAGCGTCCACTTATTCCAGGACCGCGCAAGCAACCCGTCCGCCGGCGTCACCGGTCATAAGGGTCATCTCGTCCGGCACTGCAGCACCGTCGGCAAGGGTGTAGCGCGGCGGGATGTTCGCGAAGTTGTCCGGGCCCTCGTGGATGAGCAGGGACCGGCCGCCGTCGGCACGCAGATCGTCGAGAGTGACTGCGTCAGTGGTGGTGACGAGCATCCCGGTGCCGTCTTCGCCGACCCTCAACGATGTCAGATCGCCGCTCGACGGGTACTCGGTGCGGCCGTCGAGCTGCAGGTGACCGCCGGCGGACAGGAAGTTGCCGGGCTCGCCGCCTGCGGGGGCAACCGAGTTCGGCTCGCATACGCCGACGGTGTGGATGTGCATGCCGTGGAAGCCCGGTTCCATATCCTCGGCCTCGACCGTGATCGTCAGGTGGTCGCCATCCTCGACGATCGACACCGTGCCGACGGTGTTGCCGTCTGCGCTTTCGAGATCTGCGGTGATCGCGCTCTCGGATGCCCGGCTGCCCACGGGAGCATCGGCTTCGACTGCCGAGGCATTCGGGTCCTCGCTACCGGTCCATACCGGGGGCGTCGTGCCGGGCACGTCCGATGGCGTCTCCGGGGCGCCGCACGCCACCAAGCCGAATGCCGCCACGGCGACTACCGGTGCCGCAAAACGCAGGGAGCGAGTCGCCGATCGGGGTGTGGTGCTCGGTGCCATGAAAAGTGCTCCTTCGTGGGGCAGGCTGGGCGTGTGCGTCGATCATAACTATGCCCGGTAGTACTGACTCATTCGGTCATAGCGGGAGCTATTCGGTGACAACGACGACCACACCGTCGCTGTACGCGGAGACCGTGGCCGGGGCGGCTTCGGCGCTCACACCGAGCTGCTGTGCGATCTCCTGCGCCGCTGCTTGCGCGCCGGAAGCCGAGCCGTAGTAGACGGTCGTCGTAGGAATCTGTGATTCGACGTAGTTGCCGGTCTCGGCGATCGTCCATCCCTGGGCCGTGAGAGTCGACGCGGTGCCCGCCGCCAACCCCGAGACGTTGCTGTTGTTGAGCACAAGCACATCGATATCCGACGGATCGACGCTGGCCTCCGGTTCCGGGGTGGCCGAGGCCGCTGGGGCCTGGGGCGCCGACGCTGCAGACCCTGATGCCTGGCCGTCCGGCGCCTCGGCGACCTCACTCGTCGCGTCGGGAGCTGCTTCTTCGCTGTCGCTGTCCGAGCCGCTCAACGACAATGCACCGATCGCTGCGAACAGAATCGCCAGCGATATCAACACCATTGCCAGTGCGCGGAGCGGAGGGCCGGACGATTCCGGATTGGGACTGCTCACACTCGAAGACACTAGTTGATGGAAACTCTGCCCCTACCAAACCCTTCAGACGTCGAAGCCGAGCCTGCGGGCCGCCCGGGCCTTCTGCCTGCTGGCGCGCAGCCTTCGTAGTCGCTTCACCAGCATCGGATCGGCAGCGAGGGCTTCCGGTCGGTCCACCAGAGCATTGAGGACCTGGTAGTAGCGGGTCGCGGACATCGAGAAGAGTTCTTTGATGGCCTCTTCCTTGGCGCCGGCGTACTTCCACCACTGGCGCTCGAAGGACAGGATGTCGTGCTCACGCCGAGTGAGACCGTCCACGCCGACCTCATTGACGTTGGTGGCCTTGTCGGACTGCTGAGACTGGTTCTGGTCACGCGCTGCTGCGCCGTCCATCTCACTCCTCGACTTCTCGAACCCGCATCAGCGGATCCGTCTTCTGTGCGTTCATGCTGCCTCTGCCGCCATGCCGGCCCCCCTCAGATTCGCATCGACGCACCCGCCGAGGCGGGTATCCGACACGAATTACACACGTGTGTTTCGGCCCTTATTCAACCACGATGCATACGACGCGCACGCCGCCTGCGGTAGGCGCGGCGAGTCGCGTGCATCTCGTTCGGGTTCACCGAGTGCAGTGTCCTCGATTGCGCGCCGTTATTCTTGTCGACCATGGCAATTCTTCCGATCCGGATCGTCGGCGACCCGGTCCTCCACACCCCGACCGAACCCGTCACACAAACGCCCGCCGAACTCGCCGATCTCATTGCTGACATGTACGAGACACTCGACGCAGCCAACGGCGTCGGGCTGGCCGCGAACCAGGTCGGCATCCCACTGCGGTTGTTCATCTACGACTGCCCGGACGAGGGCCCCGACGGAAAGATGATCCGCCGGACGGGCGAGGTGATCAACCCCGTCCTCGAGACGTCGGCCATCCCCGAGACGATGCCGGACCCGGATGACGACGACGAAGGATGCCTGTCCGTTCCCGGGGAGCAGTATCCGACGGGGCGGGCGGACTGGGCGCGCGTGCGAGGTACCGACGCCAAGGGCGAGCCGGTCGAGATCGAAGGCACCGGCTTCTTTGCCCGCATGCTGCAGCACGAGGTCGGTCACCTCGACGGCTTCCTGTACGTCGACGTGCTGATCGGGCGCAACGCCCGCGCTGCGAAGAAGGCGATCAAGCGGGCGGGGTGGGGCAAGCCGGGCCTGTCGTGGATACCGGGAACCGTCAGCGACCCGTTCGGCCACGAGGACGACTGAGTGGCTGCGGCCGAGGGAGTTCCAGTGGGGGCGATTCCAGCGGGCACGAGGGTCACGCTGCGCTACCGGCTTCCGCCCGGGTCGAGCCATCCGATGACCGACATCATCGGTGAACTCATCTCC
>NZ_JABFAO010000039.1 GCF_017168235.1 Rhodococcus sp. KRD197 | reverse complement strand
ATCGGCACCCGGTCGTATTCATCGACGATCATCAGATCGACCACGGTGTGATCAATCTGGACTTGCTGGAGAACCGCCGTCACCGGCGGCGGGACATCGCCCGCGGACTGCCGCGATCGGGCGGCGTCCGGTCCGCCACGTGACCGTGCGACGCGGCCCGGGTGCATCGCTGCGATCCGCGCGGTGACTGTGTTGCGGGCTGGGATAGGGAATCCCGCACGGTGACAGGCGAGCGCGATACGTCGATGCAGTGCTGCGACACTGAGCTTCTGGCGAGCCAGAAACTCGCGGTTGATGTGCTCGGCGATCACTTCTTCCACCTCGGTCGGCATCCGAGAGCGGCCGCGCCCGCCTACAGGAGCGGAGACCAACAGATCTGTGACCGCCCCTCCCCCATTCCGGAGCCTGGACAACAGCACGTACACACGCCGCGGCGAGACCCCCAACTGCTGCGCTGCATCCTCCACCACTGCGGTACCGATCGAGGATCGATCCACTAGTTCGCTGAGCACTGCGAACCGTGACCGTGCCTGCTCCCACTGCTCCGCCGACGCGGTCAGCACACCAGTCTCGGCGACATCGAACTTGTCCGCGTCCATCGCAGCCTCCGAACGCCCGGCCTGCGTGACCGACCGATTGTGCAGTCCACTTCTGCACTCAGAATGTCAGAAGACGACTGCAATCGGAGGTAAAACCCCAGGAATTTATGACGCCCACTTCTGAAACTGACA
>NZ_JABFAO010000038.1 GCF_017168235.1 Rhodococcus sp. KRD197 | reverse complement strand
GCCACAGCATCGACACCAGCAACAGCAACCGCCGAAGCAAACACCTCCGACAACAACCGACCCGCCACCGACACACCACCACGCACCGGCACCAACACCGCACGCTCGGCCTCCGACAACAACTCGACGTCGCCCGTGATTGCTGTCGGGGTGTGCGCCGATGCCGTGAGCAACCGGATCAGGCGCTGGGCATGTGCCGCGATGGTTTCCTCGGTTGCCGAGTGTTCGCGGTAGGCGAGTTCGATGGTCAGACCGGCGGGGACGCCCAAGGCGTCGAACGTCTCTTCGACGTGCACGACCAGGTCGGCCCGACCGAGGTCTTCGGGCGAGTAGGAGCAACCGAAGGACAGCAGAACTCTGACGAGGTCGGAACTACTCGTTGCGTGTTCACCGAGGGCCTCGGACACCGACTGGAGCGACACGTCGGCATGGTCGAGGGCTGCGGCATCGACGCCACGAAGTTGCGCCGCAATATCGCTGAAGGTGTCCGTCGAATGAACCGTGCCGCGAAGGGCGACGACGTTCTCCCGCGTGGCCGGGGTGCGGGCACCGATCACTACATCCGGTTCACCGGACATGCGAGCGAGGAGCACGGCCAATGCCGTGTGTACCGATACCAGGACGCTCGAGTTCTGGGCGGTGGCGGCAGCGAGCAACGTGCGATGAAGGACGCCGTCCACCGAGGTCGTGTAAGACGTAGGCGCAGGCTGGTCCTGCCGTGAGCCGACCGCGATACCGGGCAGGCCGACCGGATCGGGGGCGTCGACCAGAACTGACGTCCAGTATGCCAATTGCTCGCGCTCGAGCCGACGGAGCCGGCCGATTGCGGCGCTGTCCGGATGCACGTCGTCGATGACATCGTGGGGACTTGCCGCTACGAATGAACCCACGATGTCGACGAAGTTTCGGTGGTGTTCAGCCAGATCGTCGTCTTCGTACCGATTCGGGTTCGCTCGGAAATCGACGAAGGTCCTCGACGGTGAGCCACTTTGGTAGACGTTGACCAAGAGGTCTTCGACCGGGCCGGATGTGACGATGTTGAATTCGCCCACGATGGGCCCGAGGTGGATTTCTTGGTGGAACAGCATCACATTGACCAGGGGCCCCACGAGAGCGCTGGACTGGCCTCGACTCGTCAGGTCGCGGCGTATGTCTTCGATGCTGAACCGCTGGTGCCTCAAGGCGCCCATGAGTTCGAGTTGCACTTGTTGAACGAGTTCGCCGACGTTCTGGCCGTGCTTCACTCTGATCGACAGCGGCGCTACGTTCACCAACATGCCACCGGATCGGCGAAGCACTGCCGTGGTTCGCGCCGAGACGGGGATGTTGACCAGCACCTCCTCGCGGCCTGTCATGCGAGAGAGGTAGCAGGCGAACGCGGCGATCACCACGGCTGCGGCCGTGGCACTCTTGGTGGCGTCGGAGTCCTCCAACGCGTCGACGACGTCGACGGGGAGTGCCGCACTCTCGAGCTTGCTGGCCGCAATCGTGGCCCCCGAGGTTCCCGCCAGGGTGGCGCCGTCCTGGGCTCTCCCGACATGCTCGGCCCAGTACTCGCGATCGGTTTCGAAGCGGCTCGACGAGCGGTAGGTCTGATCCAGGTCGTACAGGGTCTGTAGTGCTGCGGCTTTCGCAGGTGCTGCCTCGCGGCCTTCGAGCTCGGCGGTGTAGAGCTCGGCGGTCCGATTCACCACGGTCATAGCGCCGTATCCATCGAGTGCGACGTGGTGGATCTTGCTGTACCAGAGATAGCGGTCGTCTTCGACGTGAATGACCCACACACTGACGAGCCGGTCGGTCATGACGTCCATCGGCGCTGTGTAGTTTGCGTCGATCCACGCCTTTGCTGCGCCCATCGGATCGGACTCCGCGCGGAGGTCCATGTAGTCGACCGAGTCGTCGATATCGTGATCGATGACCTGCATCGGCTCGCCGTCGACCTCCAACAAGCGGATGAACGCCGACTGGAACTCGTGGCCTGCCTGCCGGGTTGCTTTGCGTAGAAGCTCGAGGTCGAGGTCGCCGCGCAGATCGACGTACTGCGCAATGCATACCGGCACCTCTGGTGCCAGCTGCTGAGCGAACCACATTCCGCGCTGAGCCGAAGACAGTGGGAAGGCTTTGGACGCATCGACACCCTGGGAAGGGGTGCTTCGAGAATCGCCTGAGACCGCGGCTCGCATTCAGAAGCCTTTCTGAATCGAATTCGGTGACGCAGCGATCGATCGCGGTGCCGTTCTTCCCAGAGGTTTCATGGCAGAAGCGATCAATGTTGAATCCGTTCTCGTTCGTGCGTCATCGGTGCTGAGTGTGGTCTGCCGCGTGAACCTGCCGCTGGTATGCCAGCAGCCTGCAACGCGCTTACCCGAATGGTTCGTTACGCGACGCAATGTGGATTGGCCGCGCACCGCAACCGCTAACCGACCGACCGTATGTTTCGGGCTTTCAATTGGACTCGGTCCCGGTTTTCAGGTGCAGGTGGCTGTCCCGTTTGCCGGGCAAGGTGTTCGGCATCGCCCCCTCCCACTGAACTTTCAGGTAGCGCACATTCCTGGCCGTGCAGCTTTCTGCGAAACCAGGTCGGCCAACCTGTGAGTGCGGGTTCACAAGCATAAAGTTCACTATTGCAGGAATCGACTTTACGTCACCGACCGTTACAAATCGCACGCACTTGAAATACCAGGCGTCGATTGCTTCACCTGAATGACCACCTTTAGGTGGCAGTAGTAAAAACCGGCTTGTCGCTGGAACTAAGGTTGCTTTCTTGCCGAAGAAACATTCTCGGGGAATGTTTTTTCGCGTCGTGCAACTTTGGATACGAGGAAGACAGCTGCACCGACACACAGCAGGATCTCCGGAATTCCACCCAGATCGGTCGCCACTGTTCTGTCGTCACGGAGCACAACTCGATCGACCAGCGCATCCGGCTCGAACAGCTCGGACTGCTCGATAATGTCACCCTGTGGAGAGACGATCGCGCTGATCCCACTCGTCGCGGCCACCACCGCCGATCGACCGTGCTCGACTGCACGGACACGCGACATCGCAAGTTGCTGATATGTCATCTCGGTATCGCCGAACGTAGCGTTGTTGGTCGGTATGGCAAGCAGTTGAGCTCCCGAGCGCACCGACTCCGTCAGAGCACGATCGAAGGCAACCTCGTAGCAGGTGGCCACACCCACGGCGATCGAAGCTGCATGGACGACGCCGTCGCCGCTGCCCGGTACGAAATATCCCGCACGATCGGCATATTCGGAGAACAGACGAAAGAAGCTCCGAAACGGAAGGTACTCGCCGAAAGGCTGGATGATCTTCTTGTCGTGGCGCTCCCCCGGTCCCGCCGCACCGTCCCACACGATTGCCGAGTTGGTTGTCGTGCGATCGTCGTTGACCAGCACCGCCCCGACGAGAATCGGTGCCCCGATCGTCTCGGATGCCTCGGTGATCAGCGCAGCAGCATCGGGGTTGCGTAGCGGATCGATGTCCGATGCGTTCTCGGGCCAGATCACCACATCCGGCGCGGGCTGACGACCGGCAGCAACGTCGTCCGCGAGTCGCAGCGTCTCGCGGACATGGTTGTCCAGCACAGCTCTGCGTTGCGCGTTGAAGTCGAGACCGAGCCGCGGCACACTCCCCTGGATCGCGGCAACTGTCACAGTTTCCTCGCCCGGCCGAGCAGTGTTCGACGCCAGCGTCGGTAGAAGCGCGAGCGCGACTACGGACGCGGCGAGCGTGACGGCAACGGCCGCCAGCCATCGCCGGGGTGTTCGATCGCGCAACCCAGCGTGGACCAGGGCTGCGATGCCGCAACCGGTGAGCGCCACGCCGAAACTCAGCAGCGGTGCGCCGCCGAGGCTCGCGAGCGGCAGCAGCCAACCGTCGGGCTGACCGAAGGCGAGTCGACCCCACGGAAACCCGCCGAACGGAAATGTCGATCGTGCCCATTCGATCAGACTCCAGGCCAGTGCGATCGACAGCGGCCACCACCGTGACGGCGACAAGACAATTGCCAGCACGCCGAACAAGCCGATGAACACCGATTCTGCTGCAGCGAGCGCAAGCCACGGGAGTGGACCCACGTAGACGCCGATCCACGGAAGTAGTGGAACGAAGAAGCCCAACCCGGCCAGGTAGCCGTAGCCGAACCCGCTCTTCTTCGATGGAGTTCGCCCGCCGACGCCGGTCAACACCAGGACCAGCAGGGCGATGCCGATCGGTGCGAGGAACCAGAGTTGACGCGGCGGGAAGCTTGCGAACAGCAGCAACCCCGATGACACCGCAGCTGCGCTGCGCAGCGCGACTACAGCTGCACTGCTCGAGGTTGCTGCACTGCTCGAGCGTGCTGCGGCGCCCTCACGCTTCATGGATCACACGACCACGGTGAACTGTGCGTAGACAGCGAGGACTCGTCGATTCCGGTTCGAGCGCAGGGAGCGCGGGGACGCCGGCCCGCGGATCTGTCGACCACCGTGCCACGGTGTCGGCGGGGGCCCGGACGACGAGTTCGGTGGTGTCCCACACTGCGTAGCTTGCCGGCGCGCCTGCGACCAGAGTGCCGGCGAGTCCGTCGCGCACTCCGCCGGCCCGCCAGGCGCCGCGCGTCGCCGCTGCGAACGCGGCCCTGGGTGAGATGCCACTGCCGGCCGTCCGGTGGTTGACAGCGGCTCGCAGCATGGCCCAGGGATCCACGGGAGTCACCGGCGCGTCCGAACCGAAGGCGAGCGAGACGCCGGCTGATGCGAGCCGTGCGAGCGGATTCAGATCGGCTGCGCGCTGCGTGCCCAAGCGCGTGGAGTAGGAGCCACTCTCGCCTCCCCACAGTGCGTCGAATGCGGGTTGCATGCTTGCGATGACGCCCCAGGACGCAAGTTTGTCCGCCTGCGCGGCCGACACCATTTCCAGGTGCTCGATTCGGTGACCTCGCGAGGCGAGAGCTGGGCCACCCATCAGCGATGCGGTCTGCTCCAGTGCCTCGACGACAGCGCCTACCGCGCCGTCGCCGATCGCGTGAAATCCTGTTTGGATGCCTGCCTCGGTGCATGCGAGTAGGTGCGCCGAGATCGAATCCGGTCCCAGGTACGCGATTCCGGTGCCCGAGTCGTCCCCAGTGCCCAGGGCGTCGGAGTACGGCTGCGTCAACCACGCGGTGTGTGAACCGATCGAACCGTCGACGAACAGGTCTCCACCGAGGGCGTGCGCGCCTGTCGCGGCCAGCAGTTGACGTGCCTCTTCAGCCGTGTCGACCGCTTGCCCCCAGTAGCCGCGAACCTGCACACCGTGTTCGAAGGCCAGGAGTTCGCGAAAATCGTCGAGTCCCGCGATGTCGGGGCCACCGCACTCGTGTACCGCACACACACCACGAGAGGCCGCCAAGTCCAGCGCCGATCGATGCGCCGCAGAACGGTCGGCGACGGTCAGAAGTGAGCGTGCCGTGGAGCGCACAGCGTGATGGGCGTCGGCGGTGAGCGGGTGTTGCGGATGGAAACCGCGAGCTGATTCCGACAGGTCACTGGCGCGCCGCAGAGCCGTCGAACAGGCCGCGGAATGCGAATCGATGCGTGTGAGGTACACGTTCCGACCCGGGGCAGCCTCGTCGAGGTCGGCGGTGCATAGCGGGCCTCCGTCCGCCCAGGCGGCGTCGTCCCAGCCTTGCCCCCAGATGACGGCGTCCGTGGACTGCGCGGCGAAAGAGCGAATCCGGTGCAAGCATTCGACTCGGGACGAGCACCCACCGAGATCCAGACCGGTGAGAGCGAGGCCCAAAGCCGTCGTATGGACGTGGGTATCGACGAACGCCGGGGCGACGAACGCGCCGGCAAGGTCGATCTCCTCAGCGCCCGGGTGCAGGGCTCGCCCTGTTCGGTCCTCTCCCGTCCAGGAGACGATGCCGTCGGTGACGGCCATCGCAGTTGCATCAGGAGAGGACGGGGTGTAAATCCGCCCGCCGAGAAGAAGTTGGGTACGCACGGGAGACAAGTCTGCCCTCAGCGGGTCGGCTTATCGAAATCCAATCCGTCCATCTCGAGCACGAGGTTCGACGCGCCACCTCTCGTAGGCGGGCCGGCCTGCTCCGGAACGACTTCCCCGTCGATGACGGTGGGTCGCATTCTCGAGGTTGCGGTGACAACGGTTGGCATCCACCGCGCAGCCACGATCATGACGAGCGGCCTCAGCGCCCATCGGGTGAAGGGCAGCAGGAGCAAGATGCCGAAGAGCGAGGAGACCAGTCCGGGCGCGAACATGGCCACAGAACCTATGGCGAAGAGCGCTCCGTCTGCCACTGCGACGCCAGGAGAACGTTCACCTCGACTCGCGGCGCGGAGCCCTTCCATGATTCGCTTGCCCTGCGAACGAACCAGGACGAGACCGAAGATCGAACCTGCGACGAGCAGCAGGACGGTCCACATGACGCCGATCGCGCTGCCGACCGCGATCAGGGCTGCGACCTCGACCACGACGTAGAGAATGAAAAGCGCAAACACTGTGGTTCCTTTCGTTGCCTGCACGTACAACGAACGACGCAGTGCAATTGCTCCCGTCACCGGCCACCGATTTCGGTAACGATCAAATACCGGGCCGTACCAGACCTGTCTCGTACGCCAGGACCACCGCCTGCACCCTGTCCCGCAGGCCCAGTTTGGTCAGGACCCGTCCGACGTGAGTTTTGATCGTGGCCTCGGACAGCACCAACCCAGCTGCGATCTCGGCGTTGGACATGCCTGTGGCGAGCAGCTCGAGAACTTGACGCTCACGTTCGGTGAGTGCATCGAGGCGCCGCGGGTCCTGGGAGGGCGACGCATTGTCGGCGAGAAACCGGGCCAGTAGCCGCTTGGTTACCTTCGGTGAGACGACGGCATCTCCGGCAGCGACGCTCCGAATCGCCGAGACGAGATCGTCCGGAGGGGTGTCCTTGAGCAGAAACCCGCTGGCCCCCGCTCGAATCGCGCCGACAACGTGCTCGTCCAGGTCGAAGGTCGTCATCACGAGCACGCGCGAACTGGCTTCCGACGACGTGATCTCTGCAGTAGCGGCTACTCCGTCGAGACCTGGCATCCGGACATCCATGAGAACGACGTCGGGCGAGTGATCGTTCACGGCCCGCACGGCCGATTCGCCGTCGGCGGCCTCGCCGACAACTGTGATGTCGTCCTGGGCATCGAGGACCATCGTCAAGCCCATGCGCATCAGCTCTTGGTCGTCGACGATGAGTACGGTGATCGGCACCGGTTCAACTTAACGTCAATCGAGGGGTAATTCCGCCCGCACCCGCCATTGGCCGTCGTCGACTCGTCCCGCCTCGAGTGAACCTTGTAGCACTGCCACTCGTTCGCGCATACCGAGAAGCCCGTTTCCAGTTCCCTCGACTGCGCTGCTGTTGCCGCCTGCCTCGGCCGGCGTCGTACCGGTGTTGACGATCTCGACCAGTACGTCCTCCTCACGACGGACCACTACAACCTTCGCCTTGGGTGCATGCCCACCGTGGCGAAGAACGTTGGTCAACGACTCCTGCACGAGCCGGTGGATGCCCAAGCTGATGGCCGGGCCGATATCGTCGAGATTGCCCGTCTGCTCGAGCTCGACATTCAATCCAGCTCTCGACATCATGTCGACGACCTTCGCCAGACCCGCCGTTCCGTACAGCGGTACTTCGTCGGCGTTCGGGGTGGTGCGCAGCAGAGCGACGGTTCTTCGCAGTTCCGCGAGCGCCTGCCTTCCGGTCGCCGAGATGTTGGCCACCGCCTGCTCGGCGCGGGCGGGATCCTTGCGGATTGCGTAGGACGCGCCGTCCGCTTGCACCACCATGACGCTTACACCGTGGGCGATGACGTCGTGAAGTTCGCGAGCTATGCGGGTGCGTTCCATCGCGACGGCTTCCTCCGCGCGTCTGTCGCGGTCGTACTCGGCCACCGCGAGTCGCGCTTCGACCGCTTCGTCGTAGGCGCGGCGTGCGCCGATGAACTCCGCTGCGATCCAGGCGAGCGCAAACATCATGACCGTGAACAGAACGGTCGAAATCGGCTCCTGGGCAAACAGCATCAACGCCAGCACGCTGTCGACCGTCACGGCGACGAGGTAGATCGCAGCATCACGTCGTCCGACGTAGGCCACGAGGGTATAGAGCATGATCGGTATCGCGATCAATGACGGGTGCAGATTCTCGGTCTCCCCCACCGCGATCCCGCCGAACGTACTGAACAGCGACGCCAACAGCACCGAAACCGCGACGATGCGCGGATGTCGGCGACGCCACGCAATCGGCACACACACCGCGATCGATACCACGACGAAAAGCAGCCAACTGTGCATCGACGAGTTGCTCAAGAATGCAATTGCGTCCGCGATGAACAGCGCTACGGCCAGCAACGAGTCGGCCACGAAGGGCTTACCCCTGAGCCAGAGACTGAACCTTCGCATGTGGTTGAGTCTGCCGTATGGCGGCAGCAGACTGGGGATTGTTGATGGTTGCTGCGTTCGCGGCAGGGTGGGTCGACGCGGTTGTCGGCGGGGGCGGCTTGATCTTGCTGCCTGCGATCCTGGTCGTCGCCCCCCAGCTCAGTGCCCAGGCCGCACTGGCGACGAACAAGATGACGGCGGTATTCGGAACGGGCGCGGCGGTGGTCACGTTCGCGCGCAGGATTCCGCTCGACTGGCGTGTGATGGCGCCGGCAGGGGCAACGGCAGCGATTGCGTCGGCGTGCGGTGCTGCGGCCGTGTCGCTGATCGACCGGGACCTGTTCATTCCGATCATCATGGTGGTTCTGATCGGCGTGGCCGTTCTGGTGACCGCGCGCCCCACGATCGGGACGATCGCAGCGGATCGCCCGCCCACGCGGTCGAAGTTCGTGCTGGTGGTTTTTCTCGCCGCAGGTGGGTTCGGCTTCTACGACGGCATTCTCGGTCCCGGCACCGGAACATTCTTCATCATCGCGTTCGCGACGCTGCTCGGAACGGAATTCGTTCGAAGTGCGGCGATGGCCAAGGTTCTCAACCTCGGTTCCAACATCGGTGCACTCGTGTTCTTCGCCGTTACCGGCCATGTGCTGTGGCAGCTCGGAGCAGTCATGGCGGTATGCAACGTCATCGGCGCGCTCCTCGGTTCGAGGACGGCGCTGTCGCGGGGTTCGGGCTTCGTTCGGGTGGTACTGCTCTTCGTCGTCATCGGCATGGTCATTCGGCTCGGTTGGCAACAATTCGGCTAATGTCGTGTGCTGTGGCCCAGCTGTCAGATCGACATGTCGACCCGGAATTTCTGGCGCTGCCGCTCCGCGAGTTGGCCGATTCGGCGCTCGATGCTGCACAGCGCGGTGGCGCGTCTCACGCAGACTTCCGTGTGCACCGTCTTTTCTCCCAGTCCCTGAACATGCGAGACGGATCGGTCCAATCCGTCGTCGACGGTTCCGAGATCGGGCTGGCCGTCCGCGTGGTCGTCGACGGGACGTGGGGTTTCGCCTCGCACTCGGCACTCACCATAGAATCAGCCGCCGAAGCCGCTCGCACTGCAGTGACCGTGGCAAAGGCCCTGCGGGAGTTGAACCGTGAGGTGGTGCAACTGGCCCCGGAACCGATCTACCGTGATGCCACCTGGGTGTCGGCTTACGACAAGGACCCCTTCGCGGTGCCGACGCAGGAGAAGGTGGAAGTGCTCGGTGAGTACTCCTCCCGCCTACTCTCCGCCGACGGGGTAGATCACGTGACTGCGTCCGTAATGCAGGTCAAGGAGCAAACCTTCTATCAGGACCTCGCCGGGAGCTCGATCACTCAGCAGCGCGTACGAGTGCATCCGCAGCTCGAGGGTACGGCTGTCGATCAGTCCGCCGGCGTCTTCGAAAGCATGCGAACCCTCGCTCCCCCGGTCAGTCGTGGTTGGGAGTATCTCGAAGCGAACAGCACCTGGAACTGGGACGACGAACTCGCGCGGATTCCGCACTGGCTCGCGGAGAAGATCAAGTCGCCCTCGGTCGAGCCGGGTCCTACGGACCTCGTCATCGACCCGACGAATCTCTGGCTCACGATCCACGAGTCGATCGGTCACGCAACAGAATACGATCGAGCCATCGGATACGAGGCGGCATACGCGGGCACGTCGTTCGCGACCCCGGACAAACTGGGGACGTTGCGTTACGGCAACCCCGCGATGCATGTGACGGCAGATCGGACGGAGCGACACGGGCTTGCCACCGTCGGGTACGACGACGACGGTGTCGCGGCCCAGAAGTGGGATCTCGTCCGCGAAGGCATTCTGGTCGGGTACCAGCTCGACCGAGTTTTCGCGCCGAGAATGGGTCTCGAGCGGTCCAACGGATGCTCGTACGCGGACTCTCCGCATCACGTTCCCATCCAGCGCATGGCCAACGTCTCTCTCGAACCCGATCCAGTCGTGGACCGCAGTATCGACGACCTCATCGCAGCGGTGGACGACGGCATCTATGTGGTCGGCGACAGATCCTGGTCGATCGATATGCAGCGCTACAACTTTCAGTTCACCGGGCAGAGGTTCTTCAGAATTCGCAACGGCCGGTTGGACGGCCAGGTGCGCGACGTTGCGTATCAGGCGACCACGACCGACTTCTGGGGGTCGATGGAACTCGTCGGCGGCGCGTCCACGCGCAGACTGGGCGGCGCATTCAATTGCGGCAAAGCACAACCCGGTCAGGTCGCGGCGGTCAGCCACGGCTGCCCCGCTGCACTGTTCCGTGGTGTCAACGTACTGAACACGCGATCGGAGGCGGGCCAGTGATACCCGGATACGAAGTGGTCGAGCGTGTACTGGCACTCGCCACCGCCGACGAGACCATCGTCATCGTCACCGATGCGAGCGAGGCTTCACTCCGGTGGGCAGGAAATTCGATGACCACCAACGGGATATCGACATCGAGAAAGTGGGCTGTCGCATCGATCGTGCGAGGCTCCGCCGGTGCGCGTGTCGCCACCGCGTCGTCGACGTCGATCGATCCGGCCGAGTTCGAGTCGATCGTCCGAAAGTGTGAAGCAGACGCCGGCGAGGCCGAACCAGCCGAGGACGCTATGCCTCTCGTCTCGGCGACCGCCTCATCCGTCGACTGGGATCTGGAATCGGAACGGACGAGCATCGACGTCTTCGCTCACCTGTCGAGCGATCTGTCGACCGGGTTCGATGGCGCCGACCGGTTGTACGGCTTCGCGCACCACCAGGTCGAGACCGTGTGGCTCGGCACCTCCACCGGGGTACGCCGACGCTTCACCCAGCCGACTGGATCGGTGGAGATCAACGGCAAACGCGGCGACGCCAGCGGATGGGTCGGTGCCGGAACGAAGTACTTCGACGACGTCTCCGTGCACGGACTACTGGTCGAGCTTTCGACACGCCTGGATTGGGCGTCGAAAACCGTCGAACTTCCCGCGGGGAAATACGAGACGATCCTCCCGTCGTCCGCAGCTGCCGACCTCATGATCTACCTGATGTGGACCATGGAGGGACGAGGGGCGCAGGAGGGACACACCGCCCTGTCCCGTCCCGGTGGCACCCGCATCGGCGAGAAGCTCGGCGCGTTGCCGCTCACTCTCTTCTCCGATCCGGCCTACCCCGGGCTGGAGTATTCGCCCTTCCTGACAACTGCCTCCTCGAACAACTCTGTATCTCTGTTCGACAACGGTCTGGAGACGTCCCGGGTGGACTGGATTCGCGACGGGGTCGTCAACGCACTCGCGTATCCCCGATTCGCCGCCGAGAAGTACGGCGCTCCAGTCACCGTGCCCGGAGACAATCTCGTGCTCACCGGTGGCAGCGACGCCGATATCCACGACATGGTTGCCCGCACCGAACGTGGATTGTTGTTGACGACACTGTGGTACATCCGCGAAGTGGACCCGGCAACCCTGCTGCTGACCGGCTTGACCCGCGACGGTGTCTATCTCATCGAAAACGGGAAGGTCACCGGAGCCGTCAACAACTTCCGATTCAACGAGAGTCCGCTGGACCTGTTGCGTCGTGCGACCGAGGCCGGGGCAACAATTCCTACGTTGCCACGCGAATGGAAGGACTGGTTCACCCGAACGGCCATGCCTCCGCTACGTATTCCGGACTTTCACATGTCCTCGGTGAGTGCTGCGCAGTAGCTGTTCGCTTGGGCAGGAGTTCAAGTCTCTGGCAGACAACTACGCAGGGTGATAGTCGGACGCTGCATAGGCACTTTGCCGTCGCATTCTTCGAGGGGTTTTCGTCGAGGATCCTCAGCACAGGCAACGGACTTCTCGGCTGTGCGCAGCCCGAACCGGCGTCAGGTTTCTGTCGGTGGGGTGCTCTACCGTTTGACGGTAATCGAACAAACGTTCGAGCATGTGCCGAGATCGGGGTGAACCATCGAGTGAGCATCGACAACGACCTACTCCGCGACCTCGACTTCGAACCCGACCCAATTGCGGGGTTGCTCAGCGACACCGTCGCCGCCCACCGCGCCGCCAACGCCGCCCTCGCCG
>NZ_JABFAO010000037.1 GCF_017168235.1 Rhodococcus sp. KRD197 | reverse complement strand
GTTGCATCTGCGAGATGCCCTTCGTTGTGGCCGAATTTGATCCTCGAGAAATCTCATTCTTCCACTACGACAGGGCATTTCGTGTCTGCGACCCGCGCTTGGTCGCTACCGAATCGGTGCAACCAGGTTAAGTGGACTGATCTGTCAGAAGTCGTCGAATACGTTGTCGGACAACAGTTCGTCCTTGCCGGGCGACGGGGTTTTTCCACCTCCAGCCCCGCCGATCAGCTCGGCAAGCGGGTGCGGATCGGTGTCGACGCTTTGTTGGAGCAGTCGATAGAACAACATCCCGCGCGCGTGCGACCTGCGGCGATTGAATCGAAACGCGAATTCGTCGAGGTAGTACTGCAGATGCTCGCGCTCGACGCGGTAGTGGTGGGTGCCTGCGTTCCATCGTTTGAGCAGCGAGGCGATTCGGTGGGGACCGGGGAGGGTGACGTGGCCGGGCTCGTCCGAGCTGTACCCGGAGATGTAGGTGTGGGTGAAGCCCTCATCGCAGAGAACGCGGAACATCCGAGCGCCGTCGGTTCGGATCGTCGACCCGGGTGCAGCGACCGTACGGGCGAAGTCCACTACCTGCTTCGACCCCGGCGAGGAGGCCACCCCGAGCCGTACCCGGCCGAGGGAAAGTTTTCTATTTACTTGTGTACCAACATTTTCCACAGCAATCATGACCGGCACCTTGTCGGTCGACGCACCGGCCTTGCCTGTCGCGCGGCCGCCGATGAACGACTCGTCTACTTCGACCAGGCCAGAGAGGAGTTCGCGATCGGGCCGCACCATCGCTCGCCGTAGCTTGTGCAGCCATGCCCATGCTATTTCGTAGGAACCCAACCCGAGCATGTCGTGGATGTTCTGCGCGGAGGTGCCGTTCTTCTGCGAGGTGACCAGCCAGATCGCCGCAAACCACGTGGTCAGCGGGGTGCGGGTGCGGTGGAAGATCGTCCCCGCAGTCACAGAGGTCTTACGACCGCACCGAACGCACTTCCAATGCTGCGTCGAGGTCCTCCACGACCGGTCCCCGTCACACATTGGACACCGAAAGCCAAGGGGCCAGCGAAGACTGGCCAGATATTCGCTTGCAGCCCTTGCTTTATCCTGGTTGCACCGATTCGGTAGCGACCAAGCGCGGGTCGCAGACACGAAATGCCCTGTCGTAGTGGAAGAATGAGATTTCTCGAGGATCAAATTCGGCCACAACGAAGGGCATCTCGCAGATGCAAC
>NZ_JABFAO010000036.1 GCF_017168235.1 Rhodococcus sp. KRD197 | reverse complement strand
TGCTCGACATCGCCACCCGATCCCTGCCCAGAACAGTCACCGACCGCGCCCACGAACTCGCCCACCAAGCCGCTTGCGATGCCCGAGCCCGGCACGAAACCGAACGACGACGCCGCGAAGAAGAACAACGCCCACAGGCCTCTGACAAGAACTCCCGTCCCGACAGCAAACCCGACAACCAACCACCTGTGCCGCCACCCGGCCCATCTATGCCAGCACCTGGCCCACCGCCCGTGCCGGTCGCCGAGAACACCGCCCTCAACACCCTCGGCATCTACCCACTCGCCAACGGCCGCAGCAAAATCGACGGCAACCTCGACACAACACCACATCACGTATTGGCAGAACGGCGGCGCGACAGACCTGAACAACCTCGCCCTGCTCTGCAGCGAATGCCACCAACAAATCCACAACACCACCTGGGAACTCCACATGGGCGAGGACGGGCACCCCTACTCCATCCCGCCCGCTGAAACCGATCCCGACCAACAACCCATCCCCAGCTACCACCGAAGACGAAAACCCCGAAGACAAGACCACAGCGCCTAGCGTCGGCCGACGCGCCACACTCGCCCACGCGAGTCACACACCGCGGTCAGTAGCTTGGGTCTCCGCGCACGGCGGTCCCACGCAATATCGGCCTGCCCACATTGAGTTACCTTTGATGGAAATCGCCCCTGGGGAGGCGAACGCTGCCGACAGACGCACCATTGCATCCGCACTCGGTGGGTGTTGTTGTCGCCGTTCTCATTCGGAACACCAGACCATGGCCTCAACACTGACGTAAGCTCACGCGCACACGAGGCGGACCACGGCCGCCACAGCGGGAAGGGTCACTGGTGAGGACTGCACACGTTCGGCTGAAGAATTGATCGATCGATGAGCTACGGCACCGATAGTCCCGCCCAGGATTCCGTCGAGGTGGGCAAGTTCCTATCTCAACCCCCGGGCATCGTGTGGCATGCGATCACGGATCCGCCGATGCTGGAGCGATGGTTGATGAAGCCGGTCGGGTTCGACGCCACAGTCGGAACCGGGTTCGTCTTCGCCGTCCCCACTGAGCCCACCGGGGAGATCGCCTGCGAAGTACTGAAATCGGGTCGCAACCAACGCCTCACCTACAGCTGGGTCGACCTGCGTGCGAAGCACCCGGCACGGTGGATACTCGACTGGTCTCTCCATCCCCAGGGCCGCGGAACCCGAATCATCCTGAAGCACAGCGGTTTCGATATGAACGATCGCAAACAGATGATGGCCCGGAACGCTCTCGAACGCGGATGGAGAACAGCCTTGACGCGCCTCGACGAGATGCTGGATCAAACACCCTCACGCGGGTGAGTCTCACGTCCGGTGCATGACGCGCCTGACAACGCGACTACCGTAATGGAGCACTACAACCACAGGAATAAGTACTGAAAGCGCATACGGCACAACGATTGTGGCTGCAAAGACCAGAAACGCCGCCAGCGCTGGCCGACGGGAGGTTCCGAAGCTCGATTCACCCATTGCTCGACACTTCACCATCGCGTCCATCCGCCGAAAGCAGCAGGCGGAGTGTCTTCTCGAGGATTCTCTCGCCGGTGGTGATCTCCGCGAATTGCAGTCCTGCCAACAGGGCGACCAACTCGCGTCCCGAGTAGCCGTGGACGGCGCCCGATGCGTCGGCAACATCCGCAAACCGGCCCCGCTGCTCGTGCAGCGCCTCTGCGATTGCCGGGGAGCGCACGGACTCGATCATCAACTCGAAGCGAGTCAGTGTCTGCGAAAGACCGTCCGACGACCACTTGCCGAAAGCATCTTCTGCGTCCTCAGCCAGATCGGCCAGTTCGATGTCGGCCATCCGTTCGACCACACCCGCCACCAATTGGTCGCGGGTACGGAACCGATTCGACGTCGATCCCGGAGGCAGTCCCGCCTCGTCGTCGACCGCCCTGTAGGTAAGGCCTCGCAACCCGGATTCCGCGATTACTCGGATCGCCGCATCCGCCAAGACGTGCACTCGCTCGCTCATAACTACAAACGTAGTCGAAAGCCGACTACGTTTGTAGTTTTACGTCCCACAGAAGGTCTGGAACCCCTCGCTGAAGACGCGGGGTGCGGGCTGGGCATACTCGGCCCACTCGTCCCGGCGGTCGAACGGGTGAGTGACAACCTCCAGCAGTTCTCGGAACGGCTCGAGATCACCATCGGTGGCGGACCGCAGCGCGGCATCGACCCGATGGTTGCGCGGGATGTACAGCGGGTTGACGCGGTCCATCTCGTCGGCGATCTGCCGGACATCACCCTCGAGCGATCCGCGCCAGCGCTGCAACCACGGATCGATTCGGCCAGCAGGAACGATCGCGCCGAGCTCCGCTGACTCCCCGCGCAGCACCTCGGCGAGCGCTCGGAAGGTACCGGTCCAGTCGGCACCCTCCTCCTTCATGATCGTGAGCAGTTCGTCCACAAGTGTTCGGTCGAGCGATCTGCCTGGCGACCCGAGCTTGGCGGCCATCCCGGCGGAGTAATAGGCGTCGTATCGCTCGACGAACGTGTCGAGGACGGCGGAGACCGCACCGATCGCGTCGTCAGGTTTCTCGGCGACCAGTGTCAGGAGCGTTTCGGCGAACCGTGCCAGGTTCCATTTCAGAACCGCAGGCTGATTGCCGTACGCGTAGCGGCCCCGGTGGTCGATCGAGCTGAACACCGCCCCGGGGTCGAATGCATCGAGGAACGCGCACGGGCCGTAGTCGATGGTCTCGCCGGAGATGGTGGTGTTGTCGGTGTTCATCACCCCGTGCACAAACCCTGCCAGCATCCACTTCGCCACCAACGATGCCTGCGCGTCGACCACGGCCTCGAAGAACGCCAGGTAGTCGCCGGTAGCGTCGGGGTAGTGACGGGCGATCGCGTAATCGGCCAGCGGTTTCAGCGCCTCGCCCTGCCGGACCGCGTACTCGAAGGTGCCCACCCGGAGGTGACTCGACGCGACGCGAGCCAGGACGGCACCAGGCTCGGGGCCTTCGCGTCGTACATCCCGACCTGTCGCGACCACCGATAGCGCGCGCGTTGTGGGGATTCCCAGCGCGTGCATCGCTTCGCTTACGAGGTACTCCCGCAGCATCGGCCCGACCACCGCGAGACCGTCCCCGCCCCGCGAGAACGGGGTACGGCCGGAACCCTTGAGATGCAGATCGACGCGTTGACCATCCCGATTGTGCATCTCGCCGAGCAGCAGCGCGCGTCCGTCGCCCAGCATCGGCACATATCCGCCGAACTGGTGACCGGAATACGCCATCGCGACCGGGCTCGCCCCGACCGGCGGCGTCGACCCGGACAGGACGCCGACCCCATCGTCGGCGCGCAGTTCATCGATATCGAGTTGCAGCTCCGCCGCGAGTGACTCGTTCAGCACGAGCAGTGTCGGGTCGGGTGCATGAGCGCCCTGCCACGGCACCGTCAGTCCAGCTACCTCGTCGGCGAAAGTGTTTTCGAGGTTGCCGATAGCGGTGACGGGAAGTTTCGGTGTTGCGGCCATGACCCGAGCGTAGCTACATCTGCTGATCGGGGGCCGTGCTCACCGTTGCGCCGAGGCGTCGAATTCCTCGACCCGGGCATCGAGGATCGCGGCCTGCTGATCGGAGTCGGGTCCGGACCCGCGGAACGACTGCAGCGCATCCTCGGAGCTCCAGCGTTCGTAGACGTTGATCCGCGCCGGGTCGAGCAGGTCGGCTCCGATCGCGAAGTCGAGGCATCCGTCGGACACCCTGGCGAGCCGAATCACGTCCTCGCACCCGCTCAGGTAGCTTTCCCGATCGGTCGGGTTCACTTTCAGATATCCGGAAACAATGATCATGGAAGTACTGACCACCGTCGGTCCCAGAACTCATCGGGCCGACAACCCGAACTCTCAGCTCTGCAGCGGCGGCGGGGGCGGGGCCCGCAACAGCGATACCTGCGCTTCGCTGACCTATCCTGCACCGGTGCGTTCACTTGTGCTGGTATTGATGGCCGTTGGTCTGGCGGTGGGTCTGATGCCGCTGGCGTGGTACCTCATCGAACAGGTCTTCTTCGCTCCCGAGGTCGAGTACAACGGCGTCTACGAGCCGCTGCCAGGAGTGGACATGATTACCTCGAGGCAGGACTCCCTCGACTCGCCATTCGAGTTCAGGCTCGGGCTGCCGCCGTTCCTCGGTGCAGGGTTGGGCGCCGCGGTCGGCTTCGCGCTGGGCCGGCAGGGACTTCGGCTGGTCCGATCAGCCGAGGCGTGACCTAGTGCGGCGCCGACCGATCACACCTCGACGGTGAAGCCGAGGTCGACGTCGCACGCGGCCTGCCCGCCGCGGATGCCCCAGTTGTCAGTGGTGTGACCGCGGACAACGATGGTGACATGGTCGGCCGGAATGCCGAGTTCGCCGAGCCGCCGGACGATCTCAGTATAGAGACGACGCTTGGCATCCACGGATCGCCCGGCGTAGCAATCGATGGTCACCAGGGTGTACAGCTGCGGAAACGCGAGCGTCGGTGGCACCGCGAATCTGGCCGGATCGTGCACGAGAAGCCGAATATGCTTGTCGGTCTCCGGGATTGCGAAGGCTGCCACGAGCGCCTCGTGCACGGCGTCGATGATGGCCGTTTCGGTGGCCCGGTCGTGTGTGCAGCGAACTTCGATCAGCGAACTCGGCATGCGGGCAATGTTGCACGCATACCGATCTCGGCGCCACCGTATTTCGGAGGAATACTGCTCAGGTGATGCTGAACCCACCGTCGACGACGACGGTCTGCCCGGTGACGTATCCCGCCGCCGGTGATGCGAGCCAGATGGCGGTCGCGGCGAGCTCCTCGGGATCACCGGTGCGGCCGAGGACGAGGCGCGGCGACATGGACTCCAGGTAGCCGTCGGGGTAGGACTCCGTCATTTCCGTCTCGAAGAAGCCTGGGGCAATAGCGTTGACGCGGATGCCTTTTCGGCTTCCCCACTGCTGCGCGAGGTCGCGGGTGAGGCCGGCGATCGCAGCCTTGCTGGCCGAATACGCTGCCTGCGGCAGTCCTGCGGTGGTGATGCCGAGGATGCTGGAGATGTTGATGATGGAGCTGCCCGGTGCCATCACTCGACCACAGGCCTGCGCCGCCCAGTACGAGCCGTTCAGATTGATATCGATCACCGACCGGAACTGCTCCGGCGTCTCGCGGGTCGCCGGGACTGCGGTGCCGACGCCGGCGTTGTTGATCAGCACGTCGACCTGACCGAACTCGGCCATGGCGGCGTCGACGAGTGCACCGACCTGGTCGGGGTCGGATATGTCGGTCACCACAGGAAGAGCGGTGCCGCCGACGGATTCGACGAGCTTGGCCGTCCGGTCGAGTTTGTCGGCTCGACGCGCCGCGAGTACTACTCGTGCACCGGCTTCGGCGAATCCTGTCGCGAATGCGACGCCGAGCCCGGACGATGCGCCGGTCACGATCACTACTTTGCCGTCGATCTGGAAACGGTCGAGCACGCTCATCGAAACTCCCTGTGTGTCAATGGTGATACGGCCACCCTACGCAAGATGAGAAGTCATGCCGCTCGTCGTTCCGCGAGGCGGTGTCACCGCTCATGTCGACCGCGGAGTTGTCGAAGATTTCACTTGGATCACCGCTGTCGATTCGCAACCTTCCCTCCGGTAAGAGTAGGTTTCTTTCGCGTAGCGGACGAGGTGCCGTTCACAGCCCGTGTAGTTCTGAAATGGAGTTCGCCATGTCCACATCCGCGCAGGCGCCGGTCACCGCCGTCGAAGACACCTCGGTTCTGGGTGCGTTGCGGTCGCCGCGACGCCTGAAGACCGAGATCCTGGCCGGCATCGTCGTCGCGCTGGCGTTGATCCCCGAGGCGATTTCCTTCTCCATCATCGCCGGGGTCGACCCGCGAGTGGGTCTGTTCGCGTCGTTCACGATGGCGGTGACCATCTCCATCGTCGGTGGACGCCCCGCGATGATCTCCGCAGCGACGGGTGCGATCGCCCTGGTTGTGGCTCCGCTGTCGATGGAATACGGCCTCGATTACCTGATCGCAGCGGTCATTCTCGGCGGCGTCCTGCAGATCGTCCTGTCGGTGTTGGGTGTCGCGAAGCTGATGCGGTTCATTCCGCGCAGCGTGATGGTCGGGTTCGTCAACGCGTTGGCGATCCTGATCTTCACCTCGCAGTTGCCGTACCTGATCGGCGTCCCTTGGCTGGTCTACCCGATGGTCGCGGCGGGCCTGGTCATCATGTTCTTCCTGCCGAAGCTGACGACGATCGTTCCCGCCCCCCTTGTCGCGATCGTGCTGCTCACCGTCATCACCGTCGTGTTCGCGCTTGCCGTTCCCGATGTCGGCGACGAGGGCGATCTGCCGTCCTCGCTGCCGTCGTTCCTCATCCCCGACGTACCGTTCACGCTCGACACACTGTCGATCATCGCGCCGTTCTCGCTGGCCATCGCGCTCGTCGGGCTGCTGGAGTCGCTGATGACGGCGAAACTCGTCGACGACATCACCGACACCCACTCGAACAAGACCCGCGAGGGCTGGGGCCAGGGCGTGGCCAACCTGGTCACCGGTTTCACCGGCGGCATGGGCGGTTGCGCGATGATCGGCCAGACGATGATCAACGTCAAGGTCTCGGGCGCCCGCACGCGCATCTCGACGTTCCTGGCAGGTGTTTTTCTGCTGGTGCTGGTGGTCGGACTGGGCGATATCGTGGCGCTGATCCCGATGGCCGCACTCGTCGCGGTGATGATCATGGTGTCCGTCAGCACACTGGATTGGCACAGTATCCACCCGAAGACGCTCAAGCGGATGCCGAGGAGCGAGACCCTCGTCATGGTGGCAACGGTGGTGGTGACGGTTACCACGCACAACCTGGCGTACGGCGTCGTCGTCGGCGTCATCACCGCGATGGTGCTGTTCGCTCGCCGGGTCGCGCACTTCACCGAGGTGGTGGACATCGCGCATCCCGACGAGGACACACGCGTCTACGGGGTCCGCGGTGAGCTGTTCTTCGCCTCCAGCAACGACCTCGTCTACCAGTTCGACTACATCGGTGATCCGAAGAACATCGTCATCGACATGTCCGACTCGCACATCTGGGACGCATCCACGGTGGCGACGCTCGACGCAATCACCATGAAGTACGCCGCCAAGGGCAAAACCGTCGACATCGTGGGTCTGAACAAGCCGTCGATCGAGCGGCACGACCGGTTGAGCGGCAATCTCGGAAACGAGCACTGACCAAAGGGGTCACGCGCTGGCTCCGGCCATCGACCCCTTCTCCCGCGCGGGAACCTGCGGCTGCGTGCGGGTGCGTGCCTGCAGGACGGCGGCGACGAGGAGGGCGACTCCGACGAGGGCCTGCCCGTTGCCGACGAGCTGGCGCCAGGTGACCTCGAACCAGCCGGAGTCGGCGTCGATGCCGTCGAGCACGTAGTGCGGTCCAGCAATGAAGACGGCGATCGCCGGGACCAGCATCGGCCGCCAGCTGCGGTACTGCGGGGCGATCGCGAGCGGGACGAGCAGCACGCTGTAGACCCAGTGGTGTGAGACGGCGAACGGTGCCGCGAGCAGCGAGGCGAGCGCGACGATAGCGAAGGCGACCATCGATTCGCCGGATCGGACGAACCGGCGCGCGGACCACGCCGCGGCGCACACGATGACGATGGCCGCAGCCAGCCACAGCACGTCCTTTAACAGGTCGTCGGCACCGAGGCGGGCCAGGATGCCGGTGAGGGCCTGGTTGCGAACGAAGCTGTGCCCGCCGCCGCGTTCGGTGGCGAAGAACTCGGTGAGCCAGAAGTACAGCGATGCGCCCGGTAGCAACCAGAATCCGATGGCCGCGATGATCCCGACGGCAGCTGCGGCACGCGCGATCGACGCGAAGTCACGACGCACCAGGAAGAACAGTCCGAATGCGGCCGGGGTGATCTTGATCGAGGCGGCTACTGCCATGCCGACGCCCCGCAGCCTCTGCGGGATCGCACCCGTGCAGTCTGCGACGACGAGGGCCATCAGGACGATGTTGATCTGTCCGAACGCAAAGTTCGAGCGGACGGGTTCGAGCAGCAGGGCCACCCCGAGGGCAGCTAGCGCGACCATGGCCGGACGAGTCACTTGCAGCTTACGAAGAACCGACGCGAGCACCCACCAGACGAGCACGATGTTGATCGCAGACCACACGATCTGCAGGCTGACCATCCCGAGCAACGTCATCGGCGCAAACAGCACCGCGGCGATGGGAGCGTAGATGAATCGCAATCCCGAGCGGGTGGGGAAGTCGGCTGAGTACAGCGGCATGCGGTCGAGGTATGCAGCGCCCGCGTCCTGGAACACGGCGAGATCGATCTGATGAACTGTGACCGCTCGCACCATCAGGAAGATCGTGACGGAAAGGCTGAGAACGAGCCCGGCGACGATTGCAGCCGACTGAGGCCTGCCGATGGTCCATGCGGGTCTCTTCAGAGCAGTCCTTCGCACGCAGTTGTCTCCTCGGATGGCTGGCGGGATGTGTGCACGGCGGCGCTCGGCCATACCGTACGGATGATCTCTAACGTAACAGGAGAGTTACGCTGACGCACATCGCCTCATTTCGCGGTGACTAGAGTGGTGCTGCAGGAAGCACGCGTTTCGGGTGCACCAGGCGAGGGGAAGGCGGCACATGTCGGCGGACGACGGAATGCACATGCAGATCGGTCAGGTTGCTCAGCGGACCGAGCTGTCCATACGTACCGTCCGTCACTACGACGACATCGGCCTGGTCACGCCCTCCGCCCGCAGTACCGGCGGATTTCGGCTCTACACAGAGTCCGACGTGGAACGTTTGCTTGTCATCCGCCGCATGAAGCCGCTCGATTTCACGCTCGCGGAGATGAAACAACTACTTGCTTCCCTGGATGTGCTCGACGACGACGCTGCGGCCGCCGAGGATCGTGCGACGGCCGCAGCATTTATTCGTCAGTGCCACACCAAGGCCGAGGAGAGCTGCCGCACGTTGCGACGACAGCTCGCCTACGCCGAGGAACTTACCGACCTTCTGTCGAAGAACGGTGCCACTGCGCAGATTTGAAGATCTAGCCGTCGACGACGACCGGGACGACCAGCGGTTGACGACTCAGATTCTGCTTCGCCCAGCGGGTGGTCTCGTGCACCAGGCGCGTTTCGATCTGCTCCCTGGAGGCGACCCTCTTGTCGCTTTCGCGTTCGAGGGCACCGTTGAGGGCACGGCCCAGTTTCTTGAAGTCATCGGCGGTGTGCGCGAATCCGCGTCCGATGAAGTCGACGTCGTCCACCAGCAGACCGGTGTCGGGGTCGACGATGGCGATGACGGTGAGCACACCCTCGCTACCGAGTAGGCGACGTTCTGCGAGGGAATCCTCGGTGACGCCGCCGACGGTGCTGGCGTCGACGTAGATGAGCTCGATCGGGACACGTCCGGTGATGCTCGCGACGCCGTCACGTAGGTCGATGACGCTGCCGTTCTCGGCGATCAAGACGCGATCGCGTGGGACTCCGGTGCGGATCGCGAGGTCTGCGTTGGCCCGCAGGTGTCGCGATTCCCCGTGCACGGGAAGAACATTGGCCGGTTCGAGGATGTTGTAGCAGTACACCAGCTCGCCCGCGCTCGCGTGACCCGAGACGTGCACCTTGGCGTTGCCCTTGTGAACGACGTGTGCACCCTTGTCGACCAGACCGTTGATGACGCGGTAGATCGCGTTCTCGTTGCCGGGAATGAGGCTGCTCGCCAGCAGAACCGTGTCACCTTCGCCGACGCTGATCTGGTGCTCACCGGATGCCATGCGCGACAACGCCGCCAGCGGCTCGCCTTGCGATCCGGTGCAGACCAGCGTGATCTTGTTCGCGGGAAGGCGATTGAGTTTCGGTAGGTCCACCACGAGCCCGTCGGGCACGTTCAGGTAACCGAGATCGGTCGCGATCTTCATGTTGCGCACCATCGATCGCCCGACGAACGCAACTTTGCGACCCTGCGCGTGCGCGGCGTCGAGGACCTGTTGGATGCGGTGGACGTGACTGGCGAAGCTCGAGACGATCACTCGTCCGGACGTCTCGCGGAACACCTTCTCGATGGCCGGGACCAGATCGCGTTCCGACACCATGAATCCCGGAACCTCGGCGTTCGTCGAGTCGACGAGGAGCAGGTCGAGGCCTTCCTCGCCGAGACGCGCGAATCCTCGGAGGTCGGTGATCCGGCCGTCGAGCGGGAATTGGTCCATCTTGAAGTCGCCCGTGTGCAGGACCAGGCCGGCGTCGGTGCGGATGGCGATGGCGAGGCCGTCGGGTATGGAATGGTTGACGGCGAGGAATTCGAGCCCGAAAGGCCCTTCCTGACGCGTTTCGCCGGCGACGACCTCGATCAGTCTCGTCGAGACCTTGAACTCCTCGAACTTTGCTGCGAGGAAGTTCAGGGTGAGGCGTGAGCCGATGACCGGGATGTCGCCGCGCTCGCGCAGGAGGTACGGGACGCCACCGATGTGGTCCTCATGGCCGTGGGTCAGCACGATGGCGATCACGTCGTCGAGACGGTCGCGAATGAAGCCCCAGTCCGGCAGGATGACGTCGACGCCTGGCTGATGCTCTTCTGGGAACAGCACGCCGCAGTCGACGATGAGCAGTTTGCCGTCGAACTCGAAGACGGTCATGTTTCGGCCGATTTCCCCGAGACCACCGGCGGCGACAACGCGGAGATCTCCCGATCTGAGCCCGGAGGCGGGGGACTTCTTCGCCGCCGTGGTCGTGTTTTTTCTGGCGCGCGGGGTTCGTGACATGAACCTTACGCTACTGGAGGTTCTACACCCGGCGTTACTCCCGGGTCATCTCGACACACCGGCGAGGCGAATGACGTTCGGGGAGTGAGCCTGTCATACACAGGTCCCGGTGTCACCGAAATCGAGGCTGCAACGCCTCCATGCACAGGTACGTGGAGTGCATCACAATCCACCCCTCACGATTTGCCGATACTCTACCCTTGCGTAAGGGTAGGGATCAGTTCCTACCGATTCATACCGCGCGTGTACGCGGGCCGTGCGATGCCCATCGGGCTCGACGAGAAACAAGCCTTCGGGCGCAGCGATGCGTCCACTTTCCACGTGCAGACAGTTCTGCCTGGACGTACAAGATCGATGACGAATGGAGAAAAGTGAGTCAGCCAACCGAGCACGGGTCACCGCCGGTCACCGCCGCCGAAGAACGAATCACCACCGTGATGAGCGCCCTGAAGTCCCCCAGGATTCTCGAGACCGAGGTTCTGGCCGGTCTCGTCGTCGCACTGGCATTGATTCCCGAGGCCATCGCGTTCTCCATCATCGCCGGAGTCGATCCCCGCATCGGACTGTTCGCCTCCTTCACGATGGCCGTGTCGCCGTCGGACTGCTGATCATGTTTCTGCTGCCCAAGCTCACCACCATCGTGCCGGCGCCCTTGGTGGCCATCGTGTTGCTGACGGTCGCGACCGTCGTGTTCGCGCTCAATGTGCCGAAGGTCGGCGACGAGGGCGAGCTCCCCCGCAGCCTGCCCACGCTGTTCTTCCCTGACGTCCCCCTGAACCTCGAAACCTTGCGAATCATTGCCCCGTACGCGTTCGCCATGGCCATCGTGGGCCTGCTGGAGTCGCTGCTCACCGCAAAGCTCGTCGACGATGTCACCGATACCCACTCGAACAAGACCCGCGAGAGCTGGGGCCAGGGCTGCGCCAATGTCATCACCGGCTTCTTCGGCGGCATGGGCGGCTGCGCGATGGTCGGCCAGACGATGATCAACGTCAAGGCCTCCGGCGCACGCACGCGGATCTCGACCTTCCTCGCCGGCGTTTTTCTGCTCATCCTCGTCGTCGGGCTCGGCGACGTCGTTGCACTCATTCCGATGGCCGCGCTGGCCGCGGTGATGATCATGGTGTCCATCGGAACGATGAACTGGCACAGCATCAGACCGAAGACGCTGCGACGCATGCCCAAGAGCGAAACCACGGTCATGCTTGCGACAGTCGTCGTCACCGTGGCCACGCACAACCTCGCGTACGGAGTCGTCGTCGGTGTCGTCACGGCGATGGTCCTCTTCGCCCGGCGTGTCGCCCACCTGACCGACGTGACGAAGGTGTCCGAGGCCGACACCGACAACGACGGCCTCGTCGACACCCGCGTGTACCTGGTGACAGGCGAGTTGTTCTTCGCCTCGAGCAACGACCTGGTCTACCAGTTCGACTACATCGACGACCCGAAGAACGTCATCATCGACCTCAGCGGCGCCCACATCTGGGATGCGTCCACCGTCGCGACGCTCGATGCCATCACCACGAAGTACGCGTCGAAGGGCAAGCACGCCGAGATCATCGGTCTCGACGCCGCCTCGGCCGAACGGCACGTCCGGTTGAGCGGCAAACTCGGGGACGGGCACTGACGCGATAGATGTTCGAACGCAAGACTGAATCCCATGCAACCGAGCCAGCAGCAGTCGCACAGAATCTGCGCCGGTGAGAGACCGAGAGCACCACGATCCCCGGCACGCCGAGGGATCGTGGTGCTGTTCGACTGTCAGCCCAGGAGTTGCTCCATCCGAGCAATCTCGTCTCGCTGAGTAGTGACGATGTTGCGCGCCATCTCTATTACATCAGGGTTCGATCCGTCCGAGATTTCGGATTCGGCCATCTCGATCGCCCCTTCGTGGTGCTCGATCATCATCGTCAGCCACTCACGATCGAACTCGGCGCCCGACAACGTCGTCAGCGAGGCCATGTCCTCATCGGACATCATTCCGCTGCCGGAGCCGTGATTCATACCGCCCATGTCAGGCATGCCGCCCATGCTCGGCGCCGGCCCCGGCTGGCCCCACTCTTCGAGCCAGGTGACCATCTGGTCCATTTCGGGCTGCTGCGCGGCTTCGATCTCCGCGGCCAGAGCGATCAGCTCCGGGTTGTCGGTCCGCCCGTCGACCATCTCAGCCATCTCGATCGCCTGTGCGTGGTGCGGGTACATCATCCGAGCGAACATGACGTCGGCCATGTTGAAGTCCGCGTCGACCTCCGCGGTGTCCATCGACGGCATTGTCGACATCGACGATGGGTCCATCGGTTCCGGCGAGTCGCTGCTGCATCCTGCGACGAGGCCGACACCGAGCGTGGCGGCGGCGATCGAGGCGAAAAGTTGTGTACGCATGTGAATCTCCTTGCGAGTTGAGGTTATGACAGGGAATGGGCGCTTCCTGTCACACTCGCAAGGTCACTGATTCGTCCAATCCCTGCAGACTCCACGGGGGCGCGCGGCCGAGATACGAATCGACGTCGCCGGCGGCACCGTCCGACGCAATCGGTCGCACATCGATGCCGACGGCCGGGGCAGGCATCGGCACCGCAGGCCACCACGTCACAGTGCCCGCGCACGGATGGATCATTTGATGCCCCGATGGGCAGTCATGTTCACCGTGTGCGACCGGGTCCGTCTGGTGGTTCAGGTCTTCCTGCGCGCATCTGCCGGAATGCCCGTCTGCCGAAGCCGTAGGCGCCACCGAATGCATAGTCAGCACACCGAACACGACGAGCACGATCATCGGCAAGTACGCCGCGACGCTTCTCCGGCTCAGTGATCGCACGCCTTCGACGATACCAAATGATACCCCTAGGGGGTAATCACACGACAAGAGTGGAAGCCGATTCGCCGTCAACTTCACTGCGCGAGCGAGTACGGACTCGCATCCGGGGACCGGCAGTGGCCGTCGCAGTTCCGATGGTGGCGCCCGCCGCCCTGGCGTCACCGACCCCACGATCCGCGAAGTAAAGTTAGGATAACCACACTCGATTGTCAGTCGCCAAGCCCAGGAGACCGAATGAACCCCGTTGTCACCCGCAGATCCATGCTGTCCCTTACATTCGCGACGGTAGCCGGACTGGCCGTCGCCGCATGCTCCCGCGACGAGGGCGCATCTGGCGGCTCGACATCGCCGTCCACCGGCGCCGAGCCTGGCGCTTTTCCGGTGACGATCGACCACAAACTCGGGTCCACCACCATCGACACCGCACCGGTCCGGATCGCCGCGGTCGGCATCGGCGATGCGGACGTACTGCTCGCATTGGGCCTGACACCCGTGCTCGTCCCGGTCTGGAACGGCTCCACCGACGATGGAATCGGTGTGTGGGCTGAGCCCGCCATCGACGGTGAAGACCCGGCCGCGCTCGCGAACGCCACCACCGACTTCGATATCGAGACCATTGCGGCTGCGTCGCCCGACCTGATCATTGCCGTCAACAATGCGATCGACGAGGACACGTACGCCCAGCTCAGCGCGATTGCACCGACGATCTTGCACGCGGCCGACCAGACGGATTGGGTGCTGCCGTGGCAGGAAGTGACCACCAGGATCGGCACCGCCGTCGGATTGCATGCTGCAGCGGAGACCGAGGTACGTGATGTGGACGCGCTGATCGCGCGCACTCGCGACGAGAACCCACAATTTGTCGGCAAGACCGCCGTTCTGGTGATCCGCTGGAGTGACGGCAACTTGAGGGCGTTCAGCCCGGAATCCGCACGCGCACAGTTGTTGACAGCGCTTGGTTTCGCTCCGCCTGTTGCTTTGGCGTCGAGGTTCGCCGGCAAACTCAACACCGAACTGTCCGCGGAGAACTACAGCCTGCTCGAGGCGGACTACCTGCTGTTCGACAACTACGAACGGTCGCGGGCAGAGATGGAGCAGCAGGCGGTGTTCACCTCGCTCGACGTGGTCCAGAGCGGGGGACTGATCGCGCTCGACCCGATCGTCAGCGATGCGGTCTCGATGCCGAACCCGTTGACCATCCCGTTCGTGCTCTCGGAGTTCGTCGAGCAGATCAACGCGGCAGAGGCCACCAGAAGTCGATAGACCTGGACCACCACCAGGTGAGCAGCGTGACCACCGCTGTGACGGCAGCGGCAGCAAGCCACGGCACTGCTGTCGCGGCGTGGTCGAAGAGATATCCGATTCCCACAGTTCCTGCCAGTGCGAGGATGCCGCCGATGGTGCTGAGCATCCCGAAGTGAGCCCCGAGGTGTTGTTCGTCGGCGATGACGGCGAGTGTGTCGCGCATGGTCGGGACCATCAGCATCTGCCCCAGATACAGCACAGCAACCCAGCCCGCCAGAGCGAGGTAGGACGTTCCGACGGGCACAGCGGGAATCACGAACGACGCTGACATCAAGGCCATTCCGCCGATGATCGCCACACGTCGGCCGAGCCGATCAGCGACCCGCACCATCGGACGCTGGCCGACGATGACCAGCACTGCGGCGCCGACGTAGAACCAGCCGAGCGCGCTCTGCGATCCCACGGTGCGATCGAGTTGCTCGGGAAGCATCAGGTAGAGCTGAGCGATCGCTACGAACTGAATGCTGCACAGCGCAGCGAACTTCATGAACGTCCGGTTGGTGATCACCGTCGCCCACACCACGCCCAGCGGCACCGGCCGCGATGTCGCATCCCTCGCCGGGAAGAGGAAATAGAAGCACACCCACAACCCGGCGAACAGTGCAGCAGCGGCGGCGGCACTCACCGCGAACGGGAACACCAGGAGCACGGCACCGAGCGCCGGGCCGATCACCGTACCCAGTCTGCTGGCCATCTGCTCCCACCCGAACAACTCGGTGCGACGTATGACTCCGTCACGTTCGAGCTCACGGCCGAAATCTGCGTTAGCCGATTCGACGGCCGGCGCGAACAGAGCTGCCGCGAAACCGATCGACAAGACTCCGAGAACGACTGCCGCTGTATTGTCGGCCACTGCGAGAATCGCGAATCCGATGATGCGGACAGCGATGCCCCACAAGATGACCGGCCGTCTTCCCAACCGGTCGCCGATGCTGCCACCGATGAAGAACATGCCTTGCTGACTGAAGGTCCGCAGTCCCAGAACGAGGCCGACCATCGCGGCGCCGAAGCCCAGGTTCTCCGACATGTGCACGGCGAGATACGGAACCACCAGATAGAACCCGATGTTGAACAACACCATCGAAGCCAGCAACAACTTCACCACCGCTGGCAGCCCGCTGGCAGGGAGCCGTCGGCCGAATTCGAGGCGCACGAGCGACAACACTATGGAACGGCCGTGACCGCAGTCCGACACGGGTCACGATATCGCCCCAACAGTCCACCTCCGACGACACTGCCCGTCACGACCCGCCCGGCGTCGTCCCGGTACCAGTTGTCCATGCCGTCGTGGGTCCAGATCATGCGGGAGTGCGCATCGTCATGTCGGCGGACGTAGTCCTGCTCCACTTCCGGCTTGCATTTCCACGGCGCCGAGTCCCTCGCGAGCCATCGTGCCGATCAAGTCGACGATGTAGCGCACCTGGCATTCTGCGATGGTGATGTAGCTGCCGCCGTGCCCCAGAACGGTGCCGGGGCCGCAGGTGATGAACAGGTTCGGGTAGTCGGGAACGGTGATGCCGAGGTGGTTGCGCCCCCACCTCCGATGACCGACGAACTGCCCGACCCACTGCACGTTCGCCGTCGAACGTTTCTCGGTCCGTTGGTGCGCGCGGAGTCCGCGGTCTCGCACGGCGGCGCAGGGCTGCTCGGTAGCTACTCGGTTGCGGGACTCTCGCGGGCGCCGTACATCATGAACCCCTACCGACGACGGCACCGGTGAGCAGGCTGTCGAGGCCGCGCTCGAACACAGCGTCGCCATCGAAGGCCGACAGATTCGACGTCAGCGACTTCAGGATGGAGTAGCCCGGCCCGTTCAACGACCGAAGCGCCAGCCTCACCAGATCCTCCGTGTCCTCGGGGTGATCTCGGGACTCCTGCTGCTCGATGAGCACATGACCGCGTAGAAACGAGAAGAGATTTCGATAGAGGGTCAGGGCGTCGGCTGGCGCGAACCCGTTCTCGGTGAGCAGCGCCAGCACCGAGCCCAGCACTGCGAGGGTGCTGCGGGAGTGAAGCCCGAGCGGTGTCGACTGCGGCCGCGTCACCATGAGCACAACCACTTTGGGGTGAGCCAACGCCGCACTACGATAGCTTCGAGCGAGCACCCGAAGCTCGAAATTCCAGTCGGGATCGGCCGGATCAACCTCCGCCACAGTGGAGAGAACTGCTTCGGCGACAGCGTCGAGAAGCGCTGCCCGATTCGGAATATGCCGATACAACGTCATCGGATCACAGCCGGCTATCCGAGCGAGGCCACGCATCGAAAGGCCTTCTATTCCGTCCCTGTCTATGACGGACAACGCGCACGCAACCACCGACGCGCGATTCAGTGGGCCTCGGAGTAGATAGGGGGACAATGATATTGGGGGTTCGGAATCGAGCATCAAACACCGTCTTCCACGAAAATCTGTAAAACAGCGACAAAACAGGGTTTCCGGTATCAAACAAAACCTTCCGATACAACTCGATTTGACATTGACTCGGAGACATGCACCTGATCCACTGTAGTTCTACACCGTATTCATGCGGGAAAGTCAAAGAAAGGAAAAGAACCCCTTTCCCGACAGCGGAACCCTACCGTGGGCCTGCGCCATCGCGGCTCTTTTGTATCGCCTTTAGTGCGAATACGCAGATTCACTTTCTGACACCTTTACTGTGCGCGCCAGTCGTCTGCAGTCGCCACCGCCTCGCCCGGAATCTGTCCATGTCCAGGTTTTCCGCGCCAATTTCAATTTGCTGCAGAAGGTCTTTGCAGTATTTCTTCTTCCCGCATAAAGGACCCGCCCAATGCATCGGAGAACCGTCACCTCCCCTCCCTCGGCACGCCGCATCAGACGGAAAGCTGCTCCATTCACAGCTGTCGTGGCGGTCGCCGCTGCCGCATTGTTGGTTGTCACCAACGGCACCGCGCAGGCGGCCATACCGACCGTCGATCTCGGAACAGCTGAGAGTTACGCAGTCCTGGCCGGCACCACGGTGACAAACACCGGACCGTCCGTTGTATCCGGGGATCTCGGCGTTTCCCCGGGGTCGGCTGTGGTCGGTTTCCCTCCGGGCATCGTCAACAACGGTGTAATTCATGCCGCGGATGCCGCTGCCGCACAGGCACAAGCAGATCTCACCGTGGCCTACAACGATGCAGCGGGTCGCGTCCCGCCGACCGCACTCCCTGTCGATATCGGCGGTCAGACCTACGTCGGCGGTCTGTACAAAGCCGATTCCTCACTTGGATTGACCGGAACGGTCACTCTCGACGGCGAGAACGATCCGAGTTCCGTGTGGATATTCCAAATCCCTTCGACGTTGATCACCGCTCCGAATGCCTCGGTCAATCTGATCAACGGTGCAGACGCATGCAACGTGTTCTGGCAGGTCGGCAGTTCGGCCACCCTGGACACCGGCACAACATTCGTGGGCACGATCTTGGCGCTGACTTCGATCACCCTGAATACCGGAGCCATTGTTTCCGGCAGTGTTCTCGCCCGCAACGGCGCAGTAACCCTGGATACCAACGTCATCACCCGGCCATTGTGCGACGTCATCCCAACAACCACCACGGAACCGACCACGACGACCGACGAGACCACAACGACGGACGAAACAACCACCACCACAGACGAGACCACCACAACCGACGAAACAACCACCACCACAGACGAGACCACCACAACCGACGAAACAACCACCACCACAGACGAGACCACCACAACCGACGAAACAACCACCACCACAGACGAGACCACCACAACCGACCAGACAACAACCGACCAGACCACCACGACCACCACGGGCCCGACCACCACGACCAACACCGCTCCAATCGTCATACCGCCAGTGATCATTCCCCTTCCGGATATTCCGGGCGTACCACCGGTGATCACGATCCCGCAGATTCCCGGCTTGCCCAATGTTCCAGGAGCACCGGAAGCACCGGGCGCGCCAGGAGCACCAGGTGGGCCAGGAGCACCGGGTGGGCCGGGAGCACCAGGTGGGCCAGGAGCACCAGGAGCGCCGGGCGGACAGATCACGCAGGTACCTCAGGGCCCGGTGGAGACCGGTGATGGAAGTACCGCCGTCCATGCCTCGGCCGACGGCGCGCCCAACGGCACAGCAATCGCGATGGTGGTCACATCTGCCGCCGTCGGTGCCGGGATCCTCGCAATTCGCCGCCGACGCTGATCAACCATGAAGATGACACCACTCAGGCGTAGCGGAAGTCCTGAACGCAGCTCCCACGTGGTGACCCGGTTCAGGGTCACCACGGCGGGGGCTGCGGCCGCGGTGATGCTCATGGTGGCGCTTGTCAGCGGATGTGCGGGTGCACCGGATTCGAGTCCTACGGTGCCGTCGGCGACCTCGCCGACGACCTCACTGAACGAGCAGGCGAGCCCGGGTACTACAGGTGAACTGGGTGCGCCGGCGCTACCTCCCGGCGACGAGGCGCTTGCACAGCCGAACGGCGAGGCGCTTGCTCAGCCGTATGATGCCGCCGCAGCCGCCCCCGTCGCATCCTCCGTTCCGGTCCGAATCCAGATACCGTCGATCGGGGTCGACTCCGACCTGATGGGGCTCGGGCTGCAATCCGACGGCACAATGGAAGTCCCGCAAGGCGGGTTCCCCGGTGGTTGGTACACCGGCTCACCGACACCTGGCGAACTCGGCCCTTCCATCATTGCGGGCCATGTCGACTGGGGCGGAAGTCCCGGGGTTTTCTACCGACTGCGGGAACTTGCGAGCGGCGACTCCATCACGGTCACCCGCGAGGACGGCAGCGTGACGGTGTTCGTGGCAACCGACATTCGGCAGTATCCGAAGGCCGAGTTCCCGACGCAAACGGTGTACGGCGATATCGATCATGCTGGTTTGCGTTTGATCACGTGTGGGGGCGCCTTCGACAGCAGCGCCTCGAGCTACGACGACAACATCATCGCCTATGCCGCCCTCTCCGAAACGATCATCCCGTAACGCAGCTTACGAACCGGCCTTACACGTCGCCGAATCGATCAGCTAGTTCACGGTTGATCTCGACGAAACGCTCCAGGAAACGGCGCTCATCCAGTCGCTTCCGGCGCAGCCACGTGGTGACCTCGGCATTGCACTTGCTCGCATTGCACGACGGGCACACCGGAACGACGTTGCCGAGCGTGTAGCGGCCACCGCGCGAGATCGCCTGGACGCAGTCCTTCTGCATCGAACTCGCATCAGCACCGCAGTACGCGCAACCACCCCACGCCTGCTTGATTGCGCCCCATTGAGCGAGAGTGAGGTCATTGTCGGCGGTCGCCACTCGCTTCTTTCGCCGACGATCGGCACGCGCTTTTCGACTTCGAGCGACAACCATGCGGCCACTCTATTCGCGCGATGCCCAGCAAGCCGATCGCGGTAGTAGCCGGCCTCAGTTCGACGGGGCGTCGCGATGGGTCACGGGATGCTGACTGAGGATCGAAATCCGGTTGAACGCGTTGATGATCGACGCCGCATGCAGGAGCACTGCGAGCTGGTCGTCAGAGAGTTGCCCGCGGATGCGGGCATAATCCGGATCGGCGAGGTGGTCGGTTGCGACGTTTGTGACGGCCTCGGCGATTTCAAGCGCGGCCCGGTCGATCTCGGAAAACACCTCGGTCTCCCGCCAAGCCGGAAGCACACCGAGTTGCTGAGCGGTGACGCCTTCCTTCACCGCCAACCGGGTATGAAGGTCGAGGCAGAAAGCGCAACCATTGATCTGCGAGGCACGCACATTCACCAGTTCCAGAGTTGCGCGGCTCAGGCCGATCTCGGCAGCCTTCGCACGGCATTCGCGTGCCGCGGCAACGAGCGCCTTGTAGATCTCGGGCTGCTGCTTGTCTGCGTAGATACGACGGTCGTCGCTCACTGGGCCGGCGCTGCGTTGTCGAAGTCGTCGTCGACGAGCACGACGGTCCGGTCCGCGCGGTCGAGGATCGATGCGGCGATCGACGCCCGGTAGCCGGAGGCGCAGTGCACCCAGATTTCGCCTGCCGGTACGTCGCCGACGTGGTGCGGGAGCTGGTGCAGAGGGATGTTGACGGCACCGTCGAGGTGTCCGTCGGCGTATTCGGACTCCGCCCTGGTGTCCAGCACTACGATGTCGCGCTCGGCAGCGGCTGCGGCGAGACCGTCGAAGTCGGAGACGCTGTAGGAACGCAACTCCTTGTCGCCGACGAGTGAACGGACGTCGCCGACGGCCGATCCGGATGGGCTGTCGATGCCGATGCGGGCCAGTTCCCTGGTGGCATCCAAGATCTGATCCGCATCCTCGCCGATCAAGGTCAGCGGGGCGCCCCACTCGTAGAGCCAGCCGAGGTAGGTGACGAAGCTCTCGGATAGTTCGAATCCCAGGCTGCCGCCGACGTGTCCGGCGGCGAATGCGGTACGAGCACGCAGGTCGACGACCCATTCACCGGCGTCGATCCGGCTGCGAAGAGCCTGCGGGTCCACCGGTTCGGGCATCGACAGGTCGATGGGTCGCGGTCCTGCGGTGTTGATGACACCCATGTGCGCGTAGTAGGCGGGATACGCCCCCAGCCCGGCGATCAGCTCGTCGACGTAACTCTTTTCATCCTGTGTCAGAGCGGGATTCGAGTTCTGTTGTTCGCCGATTGTCGAGGAATCCCCAGTGGTGGGGGTTGCCGAGCAGAAGCTGCCGAACCCGTGGGTGGGGTACACCTCGGTGTCGGATGGCAATTCGTCGGCGATGCGCCGCACGGAGTGGAACTGAGCGTGAGTGAGCTCGTCGGTGTGATCGGATCCCAGCAGATCCGTGCGGCCGGTTGATCCGTAGAGCATGGAACCTCCGGTGAACACCGCGACGGGCTTGTCTGCGGCGTCGCGCAGTACGTAGCTCACATGGTGATGCGTGTGCCCAGGAGTATGCATGACCTGCAGAGAGAGCCCGCCCACCGAGACGATGTCACCGTCGGCCACCGCTCGTCGCTCGTACTCCACCGGATCGCCTTCGGGGACGACGTACTGCGCCCCCGTTGCGCGGGAGAGCTGCAGCCCGCCGGTGACGTAGTCGTTGTGGATGTGTGTTTCCAGAACGTGCGTGATCCGGACGTTCTTCTCGCGGGCGAGGGCCTCGATGCGGTCGATGTCTCGTTGCGGGTCGACCACGGCGCCGGCACCATCATGGCTGATCAGGTAGCTGCGATCACCCAGGCTCGACGTCTCGATGATGGCAATGTCAGGTTCCAGTGTGGTCATGGTGGTCCTCTCAGGCGAGAAACTCAGGCCAGTGCGAGGAAGAGCTTCTCGAGTTCTGCTTCGGTCATGGGTTCTTTGCTGTCTGCGGCCTCACCGCTCATGCATTCGCGCAGTCCGGTCGCGACGATCTTGAAGCCCGCTTTGTCCAGCGCACGCGATACCGCGGCGAGCTGGGTGACAACGTCCTTGCAGTCGCGTCCGTTCTCGATCATCCCGATCACACCAGCCAACTGGCCGTGGGCGCGTCGCAAACGGTTCAGTACGAGTGCAATGCTGTCTTCGTCGCCGATCATGATGTTCTCCTTGTTGTATCCGGAAGTTTGTATCCGGAGCCCCCAGCGTACCCCTGGGGGCATAGTTCTCGTTATCCCAGGAAAATCAGGTCGACGAGGATGTAGCCCGCCACCAGGAAGACCAGGTACGCGAACCATTTCCGCAGCCTGTCTGCGTCGATACGCTCACTGAACCGGCCTGCCAACAGCGACCCCACCACCGCCGCCCCGGCGAACAGACCCGTCAGCAGCCAGTTGCCGCCGAGTCCGTCCGCCTGAGCGATAAGCCCGGCCGCCGAGTTCGCGACGATGATCACCAACGACGTTCCGATGGCGATGCTCATCTCGATCCCGAGCAGTAGTACCAGCGCCGGGATGATCAAGAACCCGCCGCCGACTCCGAAGAGTCCGGTGAGGATTCCGACGACGAATCCTGTTGGAATGGCCCGCGGTGCGCAGCGTCGCCAATTGATCTTGGACTCCCCTGTAGAGCAGGCTGTTCCGACATTGTCGTTGCTGGTCAGCATCCGTACTCCCGCGACGATCATCACCACTGCGAACCCGGCCAGGACGGCCGCGTCGGGCAGCTGGCGACCGATGATGCTGCCGAGGAGCGTTCCCGCGATGCCGGTTACAGCGAAGACGCCCGCGAGCCGCCACTGGATCCGATGTGCCCGCATCTTGGATACGGCGCCGGTGGCCGCTGCGATTCCGACGACGAGGAGCGACGTCGGAACAGCCTCGGACAGGGGAAGATCGAGCGCATAGACCAAGACCGGGACGGCCAGGATCGATCCTCCCCCGCCGAGCAGCCCGAGGAGTACCCCGATGACAGCACCGAACAGCAGCGCCAGCGCCAGAGTCATCAGGAAGCGGAACTAGCCTGGCCACCGAGCGCGTCGATAGCAGCACGCAACTTGGCAGTCGCTTCGTCTGCTACCTGGCGCAGCCCGGGTTCACCGGTGACCTCGACCATGATCTCGGGGTTCATCGCTTCGACGATCACCGCTCCCGGTGTTGCGGTGTCTTCACGGACAACCACATTGCATGGCAGCAACAAGCCGATCTGCGGCATGACGCCGACTGCGCGGTGTGCCAGGTTCGGGTTGCAGGCGCCGAGAATGCGGTACTTCTCCATGTCCTCGCCCAGCTTCGCTTTGAGCGTGGCCTGCATGTCGATCTCGGTGAGAACGCCGAAGCCCTGTTCGGACAAAGCCGCGGTGACCTTCTCGATGGCGGTGTCGAACTCCGTGTCGGCCAGTGTGGTGGACAGTGCGATGTTCATGCTTCTCCTTGCAGTCGGTATTTCAGTGCGCGAACTTGATCGACGGCAGAATCTTGCGCAGCCAGGCTGGCGACCACCATGCTGCGTGCCCCGTCAGACGGAGGAGCACAGGTAGCAGAATCAACCTTACGAGCAGTGCGTCGAGCAGAACCGCGACGCCGAGGATGATGCCCATCTCTTTCGGCGGCAGCGGGTCGGACAGAGCGAAAGTGAAGAACACCGCAACCATCACCGCTGCCGCGGCGAGGATGACGCGTCCCGAGTGCGCAAGTCCGTCCACCTGTGCAATCCTCGCATCCCCGGTGCGTTCGTAATGCTCTTTGGCTGTGGCCAGCAGGAACACCGTGTAGTCCATCGCTATCGCGAAGATCATCGCGAAGAAGAACACCGGTCCCCACCCGTTGAGGAACCCCTGCGGAGTGAAGCCGAGCAACGAAGCGCCGTGACCGTCCTGGAAGACGAGCTTGGCTACACCGAATGCTGCGGCGGTGGAAAGCAGACTGACCGACGTTCCCAGGATGGCTATCAGCGGTGCCTGCAATGCCACGAGCAGCAACAGGAACCCGAGCACGAGGATGACTCCGACGACCAGGGGCAGGTAGTCGTTCAGTGCCTGCTGGAGATCGAGGTTCTCCGCGGGTGCACCACCCACCAGCGCCGACTCGGGGAGTTGGGTACGTAGGTCGTTCATGATCGTGCCCATCGACTCGTCCGAGGGATCCACCGTCGGAATTGCCTGCAGCAAGGCGTAGCCCGAGCCGTCGGTAGCGACCTGCGGCGGAGTGACCATAGCGATGCCTTCGACCTGCGATGCGGCCGCCGCGGTGGCGTCGGCATCGGCTGTGGACGAGACGATCTGGAGCGCACCGGGCGCACCGTCGCCGAACTGCGTCTGGACCAGTTCGTATCCCTGACGCACCGGGGCATCCTCCGGCACCACGGAGATCGACGGCATTGCGACCTTCAAGCCGAGCACCGGCAGAGCAAGCACGATCAGAATTCCCACCGAGGCGACCGCGAACGGGACCGGATGCTTGTGCAGCAACTCACCCCACGCCGCGAACTTCGGTGAACGGTGCGTCTGACGCTTTGCATAGGGCAGGGAAACTGCGTTGACCTTGTTTCCGAGGCCACCCAACGCCGCGGGGAGCAACGTCATGGTCGCCAGGAGCACGAAGGTGACGGCCAGCATGATCCCTACGGCCATGGTTCTCACCGCAGGTGCAGGCACCAGAAGCACCGCCGACAGGCTGACCAGCACAGTGATTCCGGATAGGACAACGGCTTTGCCCGCCGTATCCATCGTCACGCCCACGGCCGTTCGGGCATCGGCTCGCTTCAATGCGTCACGGAAACGAGCGACGATGAACAGCGCGTAGTCGATACCCAGCGCCAGGGCGAACATCATCGCGAAGTTCATGGCCCACACCGAAATCGGAGTGACACTGTTGAGAAGAACGAGCCCGCCAGCCGATGCGACGAGACCGGCGATGGTCAGCAGCAAAGGCAATCCTGCCGCGACAAGCGAGCCGAACGCGAGAATCATGATGGCCAAAGTGACGGGCCAGGAGACCAACTCGGCAGCGATCATCGCGTCGTGGTTGGCCTTGTTGAAGTCCGACCAGAGGGCTGACGAGCCTGTCGGATAGACCTCGATCCCGTTGCCCGACAATGCCGTCAGCTCGCCCTTGACCTCGTCGACGGCGGCAACCATCTCGTCGGTGGTGCCGTCCGCGCCAGCGATGAGGATGCCGGTACGGCCGTCGGGGCTGATCGTCATGCCCGGTTGCGGCGGAATGATCTCGCCGAAGCGGTCATCGGCGGAGAAGATCGCGGTGGCATCTGTCAGCGTCTGCTGCACGGCCGGATCATCGATCGTTGCGTTGTCCGAGTGGACCACCACCTGAACGGCAGCCGACGAGTTTCCACCGAAGTGCTCCTGCGCTAGTTCGCGCACCTGCACGGACTCGGAGCCGTTGGCCTGCCATCCCGCGCCCGCCAGGGACGTGAACACGGACGGGGCGAAGGAGCCCAGCACAACCAGCACGAGCAACCATGTGCCGAACACCCAGCGGCGTCGGTCGACCATGACACCACCGAGGCGACCCAGCAGGCCGGGTGAGGTGACTTCGGCCGGTTTGGGCCGGTCGAGCTGCGTATACATCTATCTCCTTATACGGGCATGGGTATATTGACGAGCAAAAAAAATTGGGCGGCTCAGCGACGAAAGAACGAGCGCTAGGATTCCGCCGGCGCACAGGAGCAGCGCTGCTGCTCCGGAACATTCAGTCCGCATCCCGACCACGTCGTTTTTCGGCATCGATTGCAGGCAACGGCTTGACACATAGCAGACCTCCTTGTCCAGGGCGTGTCCTCACTGTGCCATATACCCTAGGGGGTATGCAAAACGGGAGCTCCTTGATCGTCACAACACCGCCTCTTGTTCACAACCGAAGCTTGCGCTGTAGAGAGGCGGACGGGTTGTGACTACCCAGGTGAACGGGTTTCAGACAGACTTCCTCAGCGCAGATATGTACCGGTCGGTGAACACTCGCTGGACAAGGCGAGCGATTGGACCGCCGATCCGCGTGTACCACCTACCCGCACGCGAGAACGCAGCGATGTCGACGTAGACACCGTCGTCCGACGGATCGAACTCGACGACGAACAACTCCTCACCCATCTCCGGGTGCCCGGGCAAAGTTCCGTAAGCAAACCCCGACCGATTGCCCTCCGCCACAACGTAAACGACGCGGCACGGAATCTTCACCGGCCCCAACGATAGGGTCACGGCGGAGTCCACCTCAGCAGTCGGTGTCGACGCCTTCACACGCAGCCCGACTCCGCGATGCATGTCCCACCTCGACAACGCTGCCGCGGCAGCATCGAAGGCAGCTCGGCCGGTGCCGATGCGAACCCTCCGCTCGACGTGATGAAACCCGGCCGGTAGCGGGCCGCGAGTGCCGCCGACCTCGTTGTACGTGAAGTCCATGGCACCAGCATGCCAGGGGTGGTGCTGGCAGCTCGCTATACGTCCGGGGACCAACGCTCCGTCAGATAGCCGTGCAGGAGCTCGACTACAGCCTCCGAGCACAAATGCTCCGGATACGTGATCGCCTGCAGCGTCAGACCATCGATGAATGCGTGCAGCTGGGCCGCCGACCGCTCGTCGATTTCAGCACCGAATACCCCCTCCGCCGATCGCGGAAGATCGATGCCTTTCAAGTGCGCCCACGCCACTCTGCACAGATAGCGTTCACCGAACCATCCCGCCGTCTTCAACGTTGCAAGGCGATCATCGAAGCGGGCCCGAGTGAGAGCCTCGAGCCACACACTCACCTCGACCGAGCGGTCGTCGTCGAGCGGAAGCATCTCCTCGAGTACCCGCTGGGCGCGCGCGAGCCCATCCCCCTCGTCAGGATGGCTTTCGAGTCTCGCGACTATTCGCGATGTCATAGCCTGAGCTGCAAAGATGAGCAGTTCGCTCTGGTCGGAAAAGTAGTGCCTCAGCGAACTCGGCGAGACGCCTGCCTCGGCGGCCACACTGCGCACTGTCGCGCTGTTCATGCCGGACCGCGAGATCACGCGCCAGACAGCGGCCACTAGCTCGGCCTTCCTGGCGTCGTGATCGACAATTTTCGGCACGTGATGTTCCTAGCACAATCGCTGTTCGTGTTTTATAGTACAGCTGTGCGAAATAGCGCTCGGGGCAGATCACCACACCGTTGTTTGCGGTCGGCCTCGCGCTGAGCGAAGGGAAAATCATGGGCAATTCGGCAATTCGTTCCGTCGCCATCATCACGGTCGGAGCCATCCTGGCTGCCTTCTTCTGGGACCTGGACGTTTTCTGGTTTCAGGGCGGCCCCATCGGACTGTTCCTGATTGTCCTCGGGCTATGGGACCTCTGGGAAGCCCGACCTGGCCGCCCGCCCCGACGGGGAATCTTGCAAGAACTTCGCGACGAGGTAGTTGGGCCGATCCGAAATGATCTGGACGACAATCAAGACCGGCACGATCGGTAGTCCTCGAGCAGGCCCAAGTAGGCATCCAGCTGCGCTGCCCCGTTGAGCAGGTTACGACTACGCGCGGAGAGTCGGTCCTGCCACTCGTCAAGGAAGACTGCCAACACTGCCGCTCCTCCCGCCTCGCGAAGCGAGGAGACGAACTGCGCGATTCGACGCAACGGGTAGCCACCCCGGCGCAACTGACGTGCGACCTCGGCGTCGCGCACGCACTCGGCGTCGTACATGCGGTATCCCGTGACTCGGTCGCGACGAGGGTGCACTATTCCCGCAGATTCCCAGGTGCGCAGGGTGGCAGCGTGCATGCCGAGGCGCCGGCCAAGCTCGCCGACCGTCAGCGACTGACCTGCGGCCGACCGAATTGCGGTGACCGTGAGTCCGCCGAGGGCTGCCGCCGACTCGGCTCTCCTCGCACGTTCGGTGTGCAACTCGACGTGAGCGAGATCGATGAGCCGGTACCCCGCATCGGTGTCGCCGCGGTTGACCGCCCGCAGAATCTCCACTGAGCGCTGATAACCGTGGCCTCGGCGAAGTGCGAGGAAGGTGCGCAATGCTTGGGCGTGGACCGGGGTGTAGCTCCGATAGCCCGACTCGCTCCGCGCTGCCGGCGGGAGGACGCCCGCGTCCTCGTAATTGCGGATCGCCTGCGTCGACAAAGCGTGTCCCCTCGCCAGGTCGACGGGTCTCATAAATCACCTCGGTTTGAAGCTTTTCGGACAGATACCTGTACAACAACCAGAAAGCCCCAATGGAGCACTCAACGATAGCGTCGAAGGCAGCCAGAAGGGAACAATCATGTCAATCTCACTGCTCGACATCGCACGACAGGTCGACAATCCAACGAGCCTCGGCGCTGCCATCGACGAACTCCTCGCCGATCAGCCAGTGAGCCTGCTCGGCCTCGGCGAACCGACCCATGGGGTTGCGGCGTTCCCGTCGCTCCGCAATGAGCTGCTTGCGTGCCTTGTCACCCGGGGATTTCGGTCGGTAGTACTGGAGACCGACAGTTTCGCCGCATCGATCGTCGACGAGTACGTATGCGGTGGCAACGTGCTTCTCGACGAGGTGCTTGCCACTGGGTTCAGCCATGGATTCGGCGCGCTACCGAGCAACCGCGAACTCGTCGAATGGTTGCGCGATCACAACTCCGGTCGGGCTCCTCAAGATCGAGTCCGTTTTCGCGGCTTCGATGCGCCGGTCGAGTATTCGGGTGCGCCGAGTCCGCGGACTGCACTGGAATCACTGATCGGTTGTCTCCCATCAACTCTCCTGCCCGACTCCATCCGCGACCTCGATGCGCTCATCGGAGACGAAGCCGACTGGACCAACCCGGCCGCCATGTACGACGCGTCGGCCTCGATCGGCAGATCCGATCGAGTCCGACAATTGCGCATCATGGTCGACGAGCTAGCCGAGATCCAGATCCACTCGGAACTGGCTGTCCCCGAGGCAGATCAGGTCGTCCGGACCGCACTAGGCTTGCTGGGCTATCACGAGGCGATGGCGACCCCAGGGCCCGATCGCATGGACAGGCTGCTCAGCGTGCGCGCCGAGATGATGGCCGAGAATCTCCTCGCCATCGTCACCAAGGAGGAACGCGGATCCACACTGGTGTTCGCGCACAACGCACATCTGCTGCGCGGACCGGTCGACGGCGGCTGGGTCAGCGCCGGCGCTCTGGTCGGGCAGGAATTGGGTTCGAGCTACATGTTCATCGCAACCGACGCCAACCCCGACAGCAGACCCGGCACGCTCGCAGGATTGCTTTCCGACGCCACCGCCCGCCGCGCTCTGTTCTCGACTCACGCTCTCCTCGAAGTCCTCCCGCCGACGGTGGAGGTGGGCCAGCCGATGCTCCCCGGCCACCTGCCTCTGAAGCCGGCAGACTTGGATGGGGCAGACGCGGTTCTATTTCTCTCGGAAGTCGACGCGCAGCGACACCAGTACTGGTAGTCGAGCAGGGCTGGCCCTTCTATCAACTGCCCAACGCGGGCCACCGGACGGCGGTAATTACCTGCCACAGTGGATCCTCGGGCCCGATGTCGAAGGTGCATTCCTGCGGCCTGGGGTCGGGGACGAATGCCCACAGCAGCGCTCCAGCCGTACCGGCGAAACGTTGGCCCGTGATCTTGGTTTCGATGCTCGTGGCTCGCTCACCGATATCCTTGCATGACCCCGCATTTTCGCCGATCTCGGCGACCAGCAGCGGTTTACCGACGTCCGACGACTGGGCTATGCGTCGCGCAAGACCGTTCCATTGGTCACCGGGCAGCGGAACGCCGTCGGCGCCGTAGTCGTGATACTGCAAAACGTCGACGAATGGCGACTCTGCTAGGTATCCGTATTCGTCGCCCTGACTCCCGCACTGTCCACCACCTGTCAGTCCCGCGGTGATCAGCGTTTGCGAGTCGTGGGCGCGCAGTCCGGCGCCTGCCGAGTCGAAGAAATTGCGCAATATCGCGGCCGCGTCGGGTGCGCAAGTGCGGGTCCACCATGAGCACGCGGCATCTGTGCAGGTACTCGTCTCCGGTTCTCCGATCAACTCCCAGGCGGCCAGCACTGGCGAGTCCTTCCACCGATCGACAGCGGTGTTCATCCACTGTTCGAAACTGAGCAAGGCCGGCGCCGTTGGCGGGGCGGTCCAACCGTCCACGTACCACTGCCGACCCTTGAATACATCGCCTTCGCATGCCCCGTCCTGGGGGGCCAGCACGGGGATCAGCAGTTGATCGTGAGCTTCCGCGGCGGCGAAGACGGCGTCCATGGGTCCGAAGTCGAGTTGCCCGGTGAAGCGGTTGATCGCGAGCGCTTGAAACGCGTTGAACCGCGTCAGCGAGTGAGCCGGCAGAGCGGAGAAGAAGCTGTCGAGATCGACCATGGCCCCGCAGCCGGCGTTGACCGACCAATCCGTGGCCAGTTGATAGGCGTTGAATCCGGTCGGCCACCAGGGCTCCCCGTCCAGAGATAGGCCTGCGGAGTCGGCTGCGACACGGCTGCCCGGGTCGGGCGCGGCCGAGACCGGCGCTGCGGTCGAGAGCACCCCGGTGAGGAGGATCGCCGCAGCTCCAACCACGAGCGATCGGAGAACATGGGTGCGCGTCATTGCATGAGACTAGGGCGTGTCTCCTATATGTTTTAGCCAGTTGAGAATGGTGTTGAGAGTGACGCCGGCTCTGTAGGTGATGGCGAGTTTGTCGTAGCGGGTGGCAAGTCCGCGCCACTGTTTCGCCCAGGCGAAGGACCGTTCCACAACGTTGCGGTCCTTGTAGAGTTCGACGTCAAATGCAGGTGGCCGACCTCCGTTGCTGCCGCGCTTCTTGCGAGTGTTGATCTGGGTGGACTTCTCCGGGATCACCGCAGTAATCGCTTTGGCACGTAACATGTCTCGGTTGACTCCGGTGGCGTAGGCCTTGTCGGCGAGGACCGCGTCCGGGCGAGTCCGCGGACGACCGCCACCGACTCGCGGAACGTAGATGTCGGCGAGGACCTCGGCGAGCATAGCCCCATCGTTGCGTTGGCCGCCGGTGACGATGTTGACCAACGGCCGTCCTTTCCCATCGACGGCACGATGAATTTTCGTGGTCAACCCGCCACGCGAGCGGCCGATCCCGTGACCTGCGGGTTCACCGCCGTCAGGGGCGAGATTCTTGTGATTCGACGAGGCCCCCTGTGTCCTGATCAGGGCGGGTCGTGTTTGTGGCGTGCTGATGCGCACGAGCGATCGTCGCATCGATCGACACGTTCCAGTCGATTTTTCCGGCAGCGTCAGCCTGCGCGAGCACCTGTGTCAGGATGCGGTCCCACGTGCCGTCGGCGGCGTAGCGGCGATGCCGTTTCCACACCGTCTGCCACGGCCCGAATACCTCACGAGGCAAGTCCCGCCACGCAATTCCGGTCCGGTAGCGGTAGGCCATACCCTCCACCACGCGCCGATGCTCGCCGAACGGACGCGCCCGTTTACCAGCGTTCGACGGCAACAACGGCTCGATCCGCGCCCACTGCTCATCGGTGAACACCTGATATCTCGACTTCGTCATCGCCACCAAAACAGCATGCCCGCCACTCACCCTCACGTATAGGAGACACGCCCTAGGAGACTGCTGAAATATGCGGGATATGGGGAACTGGGCTCGCGGGCGGCTGTCCCGGTCCATGAGTAACAGGATCCCCAAAGTGTGTGCGAAGACCCGGATTTCCCGTCGAAGGCAGGAA
>NZ_JABFAO010000035.1 GCF_017168235.1 Rhodococcus sp. KRD197 | reverse complement strand
GCTTCACGGTGTAGCCGATCATGATCGAGACTTCGTTGACGACCTTCTCCGCCGGACGGGTGGAGATGAAGGCATAGGCCGGATCGCGCGGCCGGTTCGGCGGATTGGTCTTCGACGAGGACGGCTTGGCGAGCGCAAAGCACACCTTCTTGCCGTTGGGCGAGGCGGTGTACGCGCCCCAGGTGCCGAATTGGCCGATCAAGGTCGGCTCCGCACCGCCGGCCGCAGCCGCGGCGGCCGAAGGCGCCGGCTTGGCCGCTTCCTTGGCCGCATCTTTCTTGGGCGCAGCCTGCGTCGGCGCGAGGGAGATGATCCCGCACAGGACACAAGCCGCCAGTGATGTCAGAATCTGCCGCACGGCCAACTGGTTCCCCCATCATTG
>NZ_JABFAO010000034.1 GCF_017168235.1 Rhodococcus sp. KRD197 | reverse complement strand
CAAAAAACGTTAAATACGCTTAAAAAGCCTATAAATGTTCAGGATGAGCAAGGAACTGAAAAAGTAGGTGGTTTATTTAGCAAAGAAATACAAGAAACTGGAAATGTTGTAATAAGCCAAAAAGATTTCAATGAATTTCAGAAACAGATAAAAGCTGCTCAAGATATTTCGGAAGATTACGAGTATATAAAGTCTGGTAGAGCCTTAGATGATAAAGATAAGGAAATACGAGAGAAAGATGATTTATTAAATAAAGCAGTTGAGCGTATTGAAAACGCAGACGATAATTTTAACCAACTTTACGAAAATGCAAAGCCACTTAAAGAGAATATAGAAATAGCGTTAAAGCTTTTAAAAATCTTACTAAAAGAGTTAGAACGAGTTTTAGGAAGAAATACCTTTGCGGAAAGAGTTAATAAGTTAACAGAAGATG
>NZ_JABFAO010000033.1 GCF_017168235.1 Rhodococcus sp. KRD197 | reverse complement strand
TGTTCTTCTTCGCGGCGTCGTCGTTCGGTTTCGTGCCGGGCTCGGGCATCGCAAGCGGCTTGGTGGGCGAGTTCGTGGGCGCGGTCGGTGACTGTTCTGGGCAGGGATCGGGTGGCGATGTCGAGCAGGACTGCTACGGCATCAGCTTGGTGTGTGTCGGTGAGGGTGGGGTCGGCGGTGAGGATGGTGGAGTGTCCGTCGGCGATGGCTTTGGCATGCAGGATGTGGATGGTGCCGTTGGAGAGTGCTTCTGCGACGGATGGGTGGGCGCCGAGCCAGTAGCCGAGGGCGATTTGGTGGGCGGCGTTGCCTTCGGGGATGCGGACGGCGTTGCTGTACCAGCGTTTGATGGAGGAGTGTCCGAGTTTGAGGGCGAGTCCTCGGCGTTCGGCTTCGGCGAGCAGGGC
>NZ_JABFAO010000032.1 GCF_017168235.1 Rhodococcus sp. KRD197 | reverse complement strand
GTAGCCCAGAAGTTCTCCCACAGGGTCGAGTGTGTCACAACTCGTCGTAGGGACACATTTCGGCGTGTCGGTTTTGAACATGAGTTCTGACACACACGCTCATCGTCCTTGCCGTGTCAAATCCAGGGCGTGTCTAAAACGAAGGTTAAAGACACGTAGTCATAAGTGAGCGCCTAGGTTCGGACGATCGGGCAGTCAAAGCACCAAAGGAGCAATCTAGCGTTTTCGCTAGATTACTTGAGAGGTGTCAAGTGCAGCGCACTTCTGAACTCGTGCACTCGTCTTCTGAAACTGACATCGGTGTCAGTTTCAGAAGTGGGCGTCATAAATTCCTGGGGTTTTACCTCCGATTGCAGTCGTCTTCTGACATTCTGAGTGCAGAAGTGGACTGCACAATCGGTCGGTCACGCAGGCCGGGCGTTCGGAGG
>NZ_JABFAO010000031.1 GCF_017168235.1 Rhodococcus sp. KRD197 | reverse complement strand
GGCCGTTGTACGCACGGCGATCCGTACCCCGGAAGGCTGCGCTTCCATGAGGGCGAGCTGCGGATCGGCGAACCGTTCTCGGATCAACCGGGGGAGTCTGTGGGGACGCACGCCGCGGTCGGTCGATTCGAGTTCGATTGCACCGCGGACAAATTCGTGAGTGAGGCGTGTGGTGATCATCTAGTTGCCTTCTGGCGGGCGGTGCCGCGGTTGTGCCAATGAGTCAGGAGGAAGTCGAGGGCGTCGATCAGTTCCGGCCACGACTGCTCGGCCGGTGGCAGGCTGTGCGCGAAGCTTCCGCTGCGTTCGAGGTTCAGAAACCCGCTCAATGCACTACCGATGATGCGCGTGGCGTGAGTCCGATCGGGGCCGGCGATGTCGTAGCCGATCAGGACGGCGTCGGTCACCTGCACGATGCGGCGTGCGGCGTCTGTGTCGACGGCGGCCTGCCCTGCACGCCGCTGCAAGGACGCCCACCGGCCTGGGTGGTCGGTCGAGTATTCACGGTGCGCGGCCGCGAAACCCACCAGCGCATCCTTCTTCGAGCGACCGGCTATGGCGTCGCCGATATTCGCTGCGAGTTCACCGAGGGCCAGGGC
>NZ_JABFAO010000030.1 GCF_017168235.1 Rhodococcus sp. KRD197 | reverse complement strand
CCCGAATGCACCGATCAACTGATGGCGTCGCTGTGAGTTTGGTTGTGCGGCTTCGAGTGGAGTGCGGGCGTGGGTGATCGTCCGACCTCTCGTGCCGGGTTGTTCCACTGGGTCTTTCGCGTCGAGGGTGGGCAGTGGGAGCCTGTTAGGCGGTGATCGGCTGATTTCGGTGGAACACGCTCTCGAACAGGGTGTTCCACGCTGTTTCCCACGGCCAGTTCTGTGGTAGGTGCAGCGTCAACCGGCGGGCGGAGGACGCGATCCGCGCGGGAACCGAGACCACGGTCCGCCGGATGGTGCCGGTGGTTGCTTTCGTCAACCTCGGGTCGGCGGTGAGGGTGGCGGCGGCGCGGGTGAGGTTGAATGCCATCACTGCGCAGACGAGCCAGGCGGCGTTGGCGGTGAACCGGCTCGACGGTAGATGAGCGAGCGCGGAGTTCTTCAGGTCCGCGTGGACCTGCTCGATGATGGCGTGCTGGCGGTGGAGCTTGTCGGCGGCGACGGTGTCGAGGTCGGTTGTGGTGGTGAAGAAGGCGTGGAAGCGCCAGATATCGAACAACTCACCTTGGCCCTGATCCTTCTTCGGCCGCAGGTCGGGGATGCGGCGCACGACCAACCGCCCCGGAATCCGGTGCGCCTTCTTCTGGGAGGCGAACGCGGTGAACGGTATCTCGGCGACCTCGGCCGTCGAGATCCATTGTTCGGTGTCGTGATCGTAGATCGCGTTGGTGTACTCGATCGGTGTCCAGGCGTCGTCGCTGATCGAGGAGATCGATCGTTTGATTGTCGAGGTCAGGCGCACGGTCACCGAGACGTCGGCTCCGGCGCGGATCGCGGCACCGATGGTGGGGTACCCGTAGAACGCCGAGTCGGCCCGAACCAGCGCTTTCGGCACCGCCTCTGCCGTAGGGCCCGTGGCTGCGTCGGTGGCCCTCGTGCGCAGGCGGTCGACGGTGGCCAGGGTGTCGGTGACCATCCGGGCAGCGCCGCGCGGGGACCCGCAGGCACCCCGGCGCAGGCGCTGACCCACGATCACCGGTGCAGCAGTGTCGGTGGTGACCGTCGCGATCAGTGCATTCAATCCGCGGACCCCGGAGTAGCCGTACCCGGAACCCTGTTTGCCGTGACCGTGGACTTCGATGATCGAATCGTCGATATCGACCAGCACACGTCCGGTGTCGATCCCCGAAACCAGCGGAGAGCGGGCGGCGAGAGCGCACAAGAACCTGGACGCCACGGCGTCGAGTTGGCGGACGTGCCCGAAGGTGAATTCGCGGAGGAACGATCCCACCGTCGACGGTGCGTACGGGCGGTCGAAGACGGTTCCCATCGCCCCGTGCCGCAACAGCGCCATGTCGGCGATGCTGTCGGCGCCGGCGACCATGCCCGCCACGAGCGATCCGATCTTGCGGTCGGCGTGGGCGCCCTTGTCGGTCGGCACGCTCAGGTGCTCGTCGGCCAAGGTCAGCAGTCCGCTGTCCTGCGCCAAGGCCATGACCGGGACGAGCCCGGCGGTCGACACGAGATTGGGGTCGTCGAACCCTGCGGCGGTGACGGGTCGGGTGTGAGAGAGTTGCATCTGCGAGATGCCCTTCGTTGTGGCCGAATTTGATCCTCGAGAAATCTCATTCTTCCACTACGACAGGGCATTTCGTGTCTGCGACCCGCGCTTGGTCGCTACCGAATCGGTGCAACCAGG
>NZ_JABFAO010000003.1 GCF_017168235.1 Rhodococcus sp. KRD197 | reverse complement strand
AAGCGTCGCGCGCGAGCACGCCGAGTATCCCCGCGACACACACGTCGGTGTCCATGGCAACACCCTCGAAATCCCCCGATTCGAACATACTTGCGAGTGTAAGCGATGGGTCCGACACGTTTCCCGACCCGAACGAGAGGCGGAATACCCACTGCGACTGCAACAACCGTCGCCGCCCATTGCGCCGATCCGCGAAAGTGAGAACTCGAATCGGTACCGTAATACAGTATCGCTATTAAGGTCGAGGGGCGTCGACGGGAGCGCGCATGATACTCACGAGCCGAGTGGCTGCCGGCGTCGCCGACGGCAGTGTCTCGCTCGCCTTCCGGCGCTGGAAGACCCTGCGTGTGAAGCCAGGCAACACATTTCGAAGCACGGCCGGCGTAGTCGCAGTGGGAGATATCTCGGTGATCGCGGTTGGAGACATCACCGAGCAACTGGCACAGGCGGCGGGGGCGGCATCGAAAGACGAACTCGTCAAGACCTTCCGGGGCGACCCCGCCGATCCTGTCTTCAAGATCGAGCTGACGTGGGACGGGCCCGACACTCGCGTCGATCTCGGTGACGACGAAGCCCTTACCGATGAGGACTGCGCAAACATCGATCGACGCCTGGCCCGACTTGATCAGTCGAGCCGCCACGGCGCATGGACACGCCGCACTCTTCTCGCCATCCACCAGCATCCCGGCCTGCATGCCGAGTCGCTTCGTGGCGAGTTGGACAAGGCAGTCTTCAAGCGCAACGTCCGCAAGCTCAAAGACCTCGGGCTCACGCGAAGCTTGCCCGAGGGTTATGAACTCTCCCCGCGCGGCTCGGAGTACCTCGCCCGACGGTTGTAGGCATCATTACTGTCGGACCCTCGTGGGAGCATGAGGCTCGTGATCATGCACGCCGATCTCGACTCGTTCTACGCGTCCGTCGAGCAGCGCGACGACCCTCGCCTTCGGGGCAAGCCCGTGCTCGTCGGCGGCGGAGTGGTGCTCGCGGCCAGCTACGAGGCGAAGGCGTTCGGCGTGCGTACCCCGATGAGTGGCGCCCAGGCGAGAGCGTTGTGCCGACACGCGATCGTCGTGCCGCCGAGGATGGACGCCTACATCGAGGCCAGCCGAGCCGTCTTCGAGATCTTTCGTGACACCACCCCGTTGGTCGAGGGTATTTCCGTCGACGAGGCATTCCTCGACGTCACCGGTCTGAGTAGGATCCGCGGGACGCCCGTGCAGGTGGCCGAGCGGCTTCGCCGGGAGGTGAAGGAGCAGGTCGGACTGCCCATCACGGTGGGCATCGCGAGCACCAAGTTCCTTGCGAAAGTGGCGAGCGCAGTCGGCAAGCCCGACGGCCTGTTGCTCGTCGAACCGGGCCGTGAACTGGAGTTTCTTCATCCTCTCGGTATCGAAAGGCTGTGGGGAGTCGGCAAGGTGACTGCCGAGAAATTGCATGCCTTCGACATTCGAACCGTTGGCGACATCGCCGCGCAGACCGAGGCGTCCATCGTGGCGATTCTGGGAAAGGGCGCGGGGCATCATCTCTACTCGCTGGCGAACAACCGCGATCCCCGGCAGGTGCAGACGTACCGCGGCCGTAGCTCGATCGGTGCCCAGCACGCCCTCGGCCGCGGACCGACGTCGCCCAAAGATGTGGAGGTCTCGCTGATCGCGCTGGTGGATCGGGTGACCCAGCGGATGCGAGCGGCGGATCGGACGGGGCGGACGGTGGTGCTTCGGCTACGGTTCGCCGATTTCACCAAGATCACGCGCTCGCACACGCTGACTCGCGCAACCGCTGACACCCAGGACATTCTCGACGCCGCGCTTGCCCTGCTGCGCGAGGCCGCATCGTTGATCGCGGAGCAGGGAATCACGCTGGTCGGAGTCACTGTTGCCAACATCGAGCGCAGCGGCGCCGAACAACTCGAGCTGCAATTCGAGAAGGAACAGGACGCACCGAGTGCGTCTGCACTCGACCTCGCCCTCGACGGTGTCCACAGCAAGTTCGGGAAGAAGGCGTTGACGAGGGGCGTGCTGCTGGGCCGGAACTCGGGCCTGTCGGTCCCGCTATTGCCGGACTGAAATCTGCAGCTCGAAGTTCTTCGGCATCAGCGTCAGGCGTTCCTCGATCTTCAGCTGGTACGCCGGGTCGGCACGGAACTCGAAGCGTTGAAGGATCGTCCCGAGAACCAGAACGGCTTCATGGATGGCGAATTGTCTTCCGATGCACGCGCGTTCTCCGGTGCCCCACGGCTTGTAGACGTGCCCCGGCCGTGGTCGAACGTTGGCCGAGAGGAAGCGGTCCGGATCGAATCGATCGGTGTCCTCACCCCATACCGGATCGCGGTGCAATCCAGGGATGAGCACGAGCGCCCAGTCGCCCTTCTTCATCTCGTAGTTTCCCCCGATGACGGTGTCCTCACGTGCCTCTCTGGCGAATGCCGGCGCGGTCGGCCATAGTCGCAGAGCTTCGTCGAGGACGCGGCGCACCAGCCTCAGTTTGGGAACCTGCTGGAAAGTCGGTGACTCGGATCCCCACACCTCATCGACTTCGGCGCGAGCGGCCGCCATGATGTCGGGGTTGTGTGCGAGGTAGTAGAGCGCGAACGAGAGCGCACCCGATGTGGTTTCGTGTCCGGCGATGAGGAACGTCAGAATCTGGTGCCGAATGTTGATCTCGCTGAGGGCATTCGGGTTGTCCGCGTCGCGGGCGGCATCGAGCATGATGTCGAGCAGATCCGTCAGGCCGGGAGTGGAGCCCGTTTCTTCATCGCGCCGGGTGCGGATGATGTCGTCGAGGATTTCGGCGAGGTAGCGCTGGTTCTTGTCGTTCTTGCGGTCCGCTCGACGGTAGACCACGTTCGCGAGCCACGGTATGGGGAAGAGTTCACGGCGCTGATTGTGGCTCAGGACGCCCACCATGGCGTCGACGAAGGGGTGCGGTTTTTCGCGGGTGAAGGAGTCGAAGGTGTAGCTGAAGCCGGTGCGGCCGATGGTCTCGAGGGTCAGCTTCGTCATGTCGGCGGAGACGTCGACGGTCGATCGCGACTGCCATCGGGTGACGAGTTCCGAGGCGACCGACACCATGATGTCGTGATAGCTACGCATCGCGCTTGCGGTGAACGCGGGCCGGAGCAGGTCGTGGGCTTTGCGCCAGTTGGGTTCGTGGGAGTAGGCGGTGAACAGGCCGTCCCCGCCGACAGACCGGAGTCCTTCGACCGCCGGGGCGACGTGCTTGACGAACCGGTTCTCGTCGCACAGCTCGCCGGCGAGGTCGGCGCCGGCGACGATGACGAATTGTCGGCCCATCACCACGCGCTCGAAGATCGGGCCGAGTGTCTCGGCGAGGGCTATCGAGTCCTGGACCGGGGTCGACGCGTGGACGCCCACGACATCACCGATGAAGGGCACTCGCCTCGGCGGATGGGGGAGTGCGGGTGGGCGTGTTGCGATGTCGGCGACCATGGCGACCTCTTCGCTTGTTACTGAACTGGGATGCAATAGCGAACCTACTCCTTACTGAACCGGTGTCAAGTAGTCTGACTGGCGTGGAGCATGCGGAAACGATCAGTCCGCGCAGACGGCTCACCCCGGTTCAGCGCAGGAAACAGTTGCTCGACATCGGGTCACGGCTGTTCGCGGACAGGCCCTACGACGAGGTGTGGATCGAGGAGGTCGCCGACCTCGCGGGTGTCTCCCGGGGGCTCATGTACCACTACTTCTCGTCGAAGCGAGACTTCTTCGCCGAGATACTGAAGGTCGAGTCCGCCCGCATACTCGAGATCACCGCACCCGATACCTCGCTGCCCGTCGCCGAGCAGGTTGCGGCGGGACTCGATGCCTACTTTCGATATTCGGTAGAACACGAGCACGGTGTTCGCGCCATCAATCGCGGCGCAATGCTGGGGGACGCGGAGATCCAGTCGATCCTGACGGCCGAGCTCGACATCCAGCAGGAACGTATTCTCGCGGCGCTGCCCGCGGAGGTGCGTGACGACGAGGTGACCAAGACTGCACTGCGAGGATGGGTGTCGTTCGTACGGACGGTGTGCCTGGATTGGCTTGACCGCAAAACGATCACAGAAAGCGATGTCAAGCGCCTGTGCATGGGTGCACTCGAAGGGCTGCTACGGATCTGACCGAGGACTATCGTGATCTGCATGTGCCGAAACATCACCACGCTGCGCGGGCTCGAACCGCACGCGACCGACGAGGAGATCGAGGCCGCGGCGCGCCAGTACGTACGCAAGATCAGCGGCGTCCAGAAGGCGTCCGACGCCACTCGCGACGCCTTCGAGACCGCCGTCGCCGAAGTGACCGCCACGACCCATCGTCTCCTGGACGCCCTGCCGGAGCGACGTCAGCCGCCGCCCACGGTGCCGCCGCTGCGCCGCCCCGAGGTTCGGGCCCGCATCGCTGCCAAGGGCTGATCCGGCCCAGCTGATCCGGACCAGGTGATCCGACTCAGCTGATTCGTTCGATGATCGTTCCCGTGGACAGGGCGCCCCCCGCGCACATCGTGATCAGTGCGGTGGACCCGTCGCGGCGTTCGAGTTCGTGCAGGGCGGTTGTGATCAGCCGTGCGCCAGTACTTCCGACCGGATGGCCGAGCGCAAGCGCGCCCCCGTTGACGTTGACCTTGTCCATGTCGGGCTCGTGTACCGACGCCCACGACAAGGGAACCGAGGCGAACGCCTCGTTGATCTCGAACAGGTCGAGATCGCCCATCTTCATGCCGCTGCGTTCGAGCACCCGTGTGGTCGCCTGCACCGGCCCGTCGAGATGGAACTCGGTTTCGGCGCCGACGAGGCACTGCGAAACGATGCGTGCACGTGGGGTGAAGCCGAGTTCTCGGGCCCGCTCCTCGTCCATGACGATGACCGCGGCGGCGCCGTCGGAAATCTGTGAGGACGTGCCCGCGGTGTGCAGCCCGCCCTCGATGACCGGCTTGAGCTTGGCCAGGGATTCGGCAGTGGTGTCACGCAGTCCCTGATCTCGCGTGACTACGTCGTCCCCGATTCGTACCTGCAACGTTTCGCGGTCGAAGCGCCCCTCCTCCCACGCGCGCTTGGCCGCTGCCTGCGACCGGACACCGAGGGTTTCGAGATCGCTTCGAGAGAGGCCGCGCCGTCGCGCGATCCGCTCGGCCGCCTCGAACTGATTGGGAAGGTCGATCTCCCAGGAGTCCGGACGTCTCGACCCTGCGTTGTCGCCGACGTTCGCGCCCAGGGGAACTCGACTCATCGCCTCGACGCCACATGCCATTCCGGCGTCGATCGCCCCGATCGAGATCAGACCCGCCACGAGGTGGGTGGCCTGCTGAGCCGACCCGCATTGTGCGTCGACAGTGGTGCATCCGCTCTGCCAGGGTAGTCCGGCGTGTAGCCACGCCGTGCGCGTGATGTTGTTCGACTGCTCGCCTGCTTGCGTGACGCATCCGCCGATGACCTGCTCGATCATTGCCGGGTCGAGACCCAGGCGGTCCAGCGCGCCGTGCTGGGCGAGGCCGAGTAATTCGGCCGCGTGCAGTCCGGAGAGCCACCCTCCTCGCTTGCCGATGGGGGTGCGCACTGCCTCGACGATTACGGGATTGCCCACGGTGGGCTCCTTTCTACTCGTGTGAAAAGTAGAACACGTTCTTGAAATATGGCAAGCGATCTTCTTCCTTGCACAGCAGGGTTGTGTTTGAATAAATCTAGAACGTGTTTCACTTAAGCGCAGCCCTGCGGACAATCCAGCGGTGCAGGCTGCGGAGTGACCGAGGAACCATCAGGAGACTGCAGTGACAGACGTACGACCGGACCTCGCTCGTCCACAACTTCCCGAGGGCTTCGATCCGACAGATCCGGACATCTATGAACAGCGCATACCCGTGCAAGAGTTCGCCGAGCTGCGCAAGACTGCGCCGATCTGGTGGTGCCCGCAGCCGCCGACCGTAGGCGGATTCCACGACGAGGGCTACTGGGTCGTGACCAAGCACGCAGACATCAAGGAGATCTCGAAACGGAGCGATGTGTTCTCGAGCTACGAGAACACCGCGCTACCGCGCTTCAACGACGACATCACTCGTGAACAGATCGAACTGCAACGGTTCGTGATGCTCAATCAGGATGCGCCGCAGCACACCAAGACGCGCAAGCTCGTGTCCAAGGGATTCACGCCCAAGTCGATCAACGGCCTGCGTGACGAGCTGGAGCGGCGTGCGAACGAAATTGTGAAGAGGGCGGCCGAGAATCCGACCGGTGACTTCGTCACCGAGATCGCCTCGGAACTCCCGTTGCAGGCGATCGCCGATCTCATCGGGATTCCCCAGGAAGACCGGAGGAAGATCTTCGACTGGTCGAACGAGATGACGTCCTATGACGACCCGGAGTTCGATATCGATCCGGTGGAGGCGTCGACCCAGGTCCTGGGGTACGCGTACCAGATGGCCGACGAGCGCCGGAAGTGTCCGAAGGACGACATCATCACCAAGCTCATCAACGCCGACATCGACGGCGATCACATGGCGCCGGAGGAGTTCGGCTTCTTCGTCATCATTCTGGCAGTCGCGGGCAACGAAACCACTCGCAACGCGATCACCCACGGGATGGCGGCGTTCATGGAGAATCCGGATCAGTGGGAGCTGTACAAGAAGGAACGTCCGGAAACCACCGCCGACGAGATCGTCCGCTACGCGTCGCCGATCGTCGCTTTCCAGCGCACCGCCAAGGAGGACTTCGATCTGAACGGTACGACGATCAAGGCCGGCGATCGTGTGGCGATGTTCTACGGCTCCGCGAACTTCGACGAAGACGTCTTCGAGAACCCGCTCGAGTTCGACATCATGCGAGACCCCAACCCGCACGTCGGTTTCGGTGGCCACGGCGCGCACTACTGCATCGGTGCCAATCTTGCTCGGATGGAGATCGACCTGATGTTCAACGCGATCGCCGACCATATTCCGGATATTTCCAAGCTCGGCGATCCTCGTCGCTTGCGATCGGGATGGATCAACGGGGTCAAGGAATTCCAGGTCGATTACACGGGTGGATGCCCGGTTAGGCACTGAAGCGCATGTGCGCGGAAATACATAGCCTGCTATGTATTTCCGCGCACATGCGCTTCAGTGCCTAAAGGTACTTGTCGGCGAACTTCCGCAGAGAATCCTGCTTGTCCGCGAGCGGGCCGTCGAAGCCGATTCCGTCGAAGATCCACGGCACCGTGATGATGTCGGTGACGCCGGCGTCCTCGAGTTCCGCGTAGCCGTCCCGCCCGAATCGGTCGATGCACACGGTCTGGATCTCGAACGGCTCGTCCGCTCTACCGTATTCGGCGCGCAGCTCACGAAGTCGCGCGATGACCGCCACCAGGTCATCGAACTTGATCATCGCCGAGGTCCATCCGTCACCGACCCGCGCGGCCCGCCGAAGCGCGACGTCGGTGTGCCCGCCCACGTAGAAGGGAACGGGCTTGGTCGGTGCGGGACTCATCTGCAGATCGTCGAAATCGTAGAACTCGCCGTGATGGGCGACCATTCCGCCGCCGAGAATGAGCTTGATGACCTCGATCATCTCATCGACACGCTTGCCGCGTTTGGCGTACGGCACACCGCACCACTCGAACTCCTCGGGTGCCCAACCTATTCCGACGCCGAACCCGAATCGGTTGCCCGTCATCGCTGCAACCGAGCCGACCTGACGCGCAAGCAGCACCGGATTGCGGGACCCCAGTTCGAGGACCTGAGTGTAGAACTCGATGCGCGAGGTGACCGCCCCCATCGCGGCTGCAGCGATCAGCGGATCGACCCACGGCGTCTCTGCGTTCCACATTCGAGAACCGTCGGGGGTGTACGGGTAGTCGGCGGATTGAGTCTTCATGTAGAACAGCGAGTCCGGGAGTGCGATCGAGGAGTAGCCGCACTCCTCCGCCGTCTGCGCCAGCGTGGTCAACTCGTTCAACGGCGTCATCGCGATGCCGACGGTGTACTTCACGGCTGCTCACTTCCCACGACCCACATCGAGAAGTACTGGGAGCCGCCGCCGTACGCGTGGCCCAGCGCTTTCCTGGCGTCGGCCACCTGATGGTCGCCGGCTCGGTGCATCACCTGCATGGCGGCCTCGGCGAATCGGATCATGCCCGACGCGCCGATCGGGTTGGAGCAGAGCACGCCGCCGGAACAGTTGACCGGGAGTTTGCCCCCGATGGCCGTGTCACCGGCCTCGGTGAGCTTCCAACCCTGCCCCTCGGCCATGAAGCCGAGGTTTTCGAGCCACATCGGCTCGAACCAGGAGAAGGGTACATAGATCTCGGCGACGTCGATCTCGGTGAGCGGGTCACTGATACCGGCCGACTTCCACAGGGCGGCAGCGGCATCTCGACCGGCCTGCGGGTTGACCTGGTCCCTGCCCGAGAACGTGGTCGGCTCGGTCCGCATGGCGGTGGCATGAATCCAGGCGACGGTCTTGCCGTCGGCTTCTCGGGCGCGGGCGGTGTCCTCGTCGCCGATGACGACCGCGCAGGCACCGTCGGAGGACGGGCAGGTCTCGTCGTATCGGATCGGGTCCCACAGCATCTGCGAGGCCTGCACCGATTCGAGCGTGATATCCGGTTGTTTCAGGTGCGCGTACGGGTTCTTGCTGCCGTTGAGGCGGTCCTTGACGGCAACCATCGCCCCGATGTGCTCGGGCGCGTTGGAGCGTCGGATGTAGGAGCGGACGTGCGGCGCAAAGTAGCCGCCCGCACCGGCTCCGACCGGCATGTTGAACGGCACCGGAATCGACAGCGCCCACATCGCATTGCTCTCGGACTGCTTCTCCCACGCCACCGCAAGCACCCGACGATGCACTCCCGAGGTGACGAGAGAACTCGCGACCACGGCGGTGGAACCGCCGACAGAACCGGCTGTGTGTACGCGGAGCAGCGGTTTTCCGGTGGCGCCGATGGCGTCCGCCATGAACAGCTCCGGCATCATCACGCCCTCGAACAGGTCTGGGGCCTTGCCGACAACGACCGCGTCGATGTCGTCCCAGGTGACCTCCGCATCGAGCATCGCCCGGTCGATCGCCTCACGAAGCATTCCGGACATCGACACGTCGTGACGCTTGGCGACGTAGTGCGTCTGCCCGGTGCCGATGACTGCGGCTGGGTTCTTGCTCACCTATCTGCCCTCCATGACCGCGACGAGATTCTGTTGCAGCAGAGGCCCGCTGGTGGCATGCGCGAGGACGCGAGAGTCCGAACCGTCGAATATTCGGGTGGCGGCGTGGCCGATGCGTTCGAGCCCCGCCGAGAACATCGGATTCCCGACGAGTGGGCCGCCGGATGGATTGATCGTCGCCTCACTTGGAAGCCACTGCGACAGAATCAGCTCCTGATGCGTGAACGGTGCGTGTAGTTCTGCGGCCGAGATGCTCGCCAGGTCGCCGCCCGAGGCCTTCAGCGCCGCGTTGTAGGCCGACGGTGCGCTCGTGAGATCGCGGGCACCGATGTTGGGGGAGTCGACGAGGTGTTCGATGCCGGTGATCCACGCCGGGCGCTCTCGAAGCGACCGTGCGCGGTCGCCTGCGGCGAGAACGATCGCCGACGCCCCGTCGGTGACCGGCGCGCAATCGTGCGCGCGCAGGGGATCGGCGATGTAGTCCGAGCGCAGAATGGACTCGAGTTCGAGCGGGTCGGACAGTTGGGCCAGCGGATGCGCGTTCGATCGGTTTCGGACCGCGACTTCGGCCATCGCTCGCTCGTCCCATTTCCCGGCGTCGATACCGGCGCGTGCCTGTATTCCAGCCAGTGACACGGCATCCGGCCAGAGTGGTGCGACAAGGTAGGGGTCCAGCTGCATCGCCAGCACCTTCGCGAGCGTGCCGGCGGAGGACTTGCCGAAGCCGTAGACCAGCGCGGTGTCCACCTCGCCTGTCATCAGTTTGATCCACGCCTCGTAGAACGCCCAGGCGGCGTCCATCTCGACGTGGGACTCGTTGATCGGGGGGACGGCGCCGATGGCGTCGATCGCCGAGATGAAGGAGAACGCCCGCCCAGCAAGATAGTCGGAGGAACCAGAGCACCAGAATCCGATGTCGGACTTGGTGATGCCGAGTTCGGCATACAGTTGCGCAAAACACGGCACCAGCATTTCGACGCCGTTGGTGGTACCTGCGGTTTCGGCGACGTTCGGCGCCTGGGCGAAGCCCACCACTGCGATATCGGTCATCTTCGCCTCTCAGAGGTGATGCTTGTAGGAGTCGTACTCGGCGTCGGGCTCACCCGTCGGGCGGAAGTACTCGATGTTCTCGAGTGTGTAGCCCCACTCTTCGCGGGGCTTCCACTTCGCCTCGACCCGCATGCCCATGCGTACATCCGCGGGATCGCATTCGAGGATCAGATGCAGAAACGCGATGTCGGCGCCGTCGAGCAGCACGTATGCCGCGATGTACGGAGGTGTGATGCGTTGCCCGAGGAACGGCACGTTCACGATGCAGTAGGTGGTGACGATGCCCCGGTCCGGCAGCTCGACCTGCTCGGTGGTCGGGCGACCATCAGTGGGGCTCGCGCCGCGCGGGGGCACGTAGACCTTGCCGTCGGAGTCGGTGCGACCGCCGAGAATTCGGCCCTCGGCGAGCCCTCGCAGGTAGTAGCTCTCCTCGGCCGAGGCGGAGTGCGTGTATTCCAGTCGGACCGGGGTGGTGATCATCGTGACGGCGTCGGCGCCGGGATCGCCGGTGGAGTGAGGCTGGTCGTCGCCCTCTCCGGGTTCGAAGCACTCGATGTCGTGGATGTCCCCGACGCGATCCTCCGCCCATCGGGCATGGACGCGCATTCCCGTCGCCATGTTTGTCGACGAACCGGCGTCGACGGCATGCAGTATCGCGGTGTCCGCTCCGTCGAGCTGGATCAACGCGAAGGCGAAGGGATGATCGAGGGGTTGCCCGTCGTACGGATTCGGAACCCACGACCACGAGAGCACCGTGCCGGAGGATCCGACGTCGACGAACTCGGTGATGGGTTCCTTTGTGACCGAATCGTATTCGGGTGGCGGGACGTACACACGTCCGTCGCTTCCGCGTCCGCCGGTCAGCTGTTTGCGGCGCAGGCCCGTCAAGAACGCCCCGATGGTCGGCCCGACAGATCGGGTGTAATCGAAGGCGTTGTTCAGAGGTGCGCTGAGTGGTGTATTCACCATAGTCACAATTTCAGTAGAACAGGTTCTTATTATGGTGGCAAGACCACGACGACGGAAGGCGCCTTCATGAAGCTCGGTTTGCAGCTCGGATACTGGGGTGCGCAGCCTCCGGAGGGAACCGGAGAACTGGTCGACGCGGCCGAGGCGGCGGGCTTCGATGCGATCTTCGCGGCCGAATCCTGGGGCTCGGACGCGTTCACTCCGCTCGCGTGGTGGGGTTCGCGAACCTCGAAGGTTCGACTGGGTACGTCGGTGGCGCAGCTGTCTGCGCGCACCCCCACCAGCTGCGCCATGCATGCGTTGACGCTCGACCACCTGAGCGACGGTCGGGCGGTACTGGGGCTGGGAGTGTCGGGGCCTCAGGTGGTGGAGGGGTGGTACGGCACCCCGTTCGCGAAACCGCTCGCTCGTACCCGCGAATACGTCGACATCGTGCGTCAGGTGCTGGCTCGGGAGGGGCCGGTGACCAGCTCCGGGCCGCACTATCCGCTGCCCGCGGGAGGCACCGGGCTCGGTAAGGCGCTCAAGCCGATCACCCACCCCTTGCGCGCGGACCTGCCGATCTGGCTGGGCGCCGAGGGACCGAAGAACGTGGCGCTGGCCGCTGAGATCGCCGACGGCTGGCTCGCGATCTACTACTCGCCGCGGCTGGCGCCGATGTACGGCGAGTGGCTCGACGAGGGCTTCGCGCGCGCGGGTGCGCGTCGTTCGCGGAAGGATTTCGAGATCGCGGCCACGTGTCAGGTGGTCGTCACCGACAACCGTGCGGCAGCGATCGCCCAGCTCAAGCCGACGATTGCGTTGTACGTGGGCGGAATGGGGGCGCCGAGTGAGAACTTCCACGCGCAGGTCTACCGGAGAATGGGCTACGGCCCCGAGGTCGAGGAGATCGGGCGGCTGTTCCGGGCCGGCCGCAAGGACGACGCCGCGGCGGTGGTCCCCGACGAGATGGTGGCCGAGACGATGATCATCGGCGACGAGGATCATGTGCGCAGCGAGGTGAAGCGTTGGAGTGATGCCGGGGTGACGATGTTGTTGGTCACTGCGCACACCCCGTCGCGCGTCGCCGAGCTGGGGGCCTTGCTGAACCGGTAGAACACGTTCTAGATTGATGGCCATGACGGTCGAGCAGAAGACTGAGACACGCACCGGTGGACTCTGGAATATCGCAGCCGAGGAACCCGACCGAATCGCGCTCGTGGATCCGGGTGGCGAGAGCCGAACGTACGGCCAACTCGTTTCCGAGGCCAACAGGTACGGCCGGGGCCTGCAAGAGTTGGGACTACGGCCCGGCGACAGCGTCGTGATGATGCTGCACAACAGTGCCGACCTCGTTGCGTTCTACTTCGCCGCGTATCAAACCGGCCTGTACATCGTGGCGGTCAACTGGCACCTGACCGGCCCTGAGGTTGCATACATTCTGAAGGACAGCGACGCCAAAGCCTTTGTCGCTTCGAGTCGTTTCAGTGCGGCGGCCCGTCAGGCTGCTGACGAATCGGGCGTCGCGAACAGGTACTCCGTCGGTGAGATCGACGGCTTCACCCCGCTGCGCGACCTCGGCACCTCGGACGAGCGTCCCGAGATCCGCACAGCCGGTGGACCCATGCTCTACACCTCCGGGACGACGGGCAAACCGAAGGGTGTCCGGCGTCCGTTGACCGGCGCCGACCCCGACCAGGTACCGCTGGCGTCGAGTGGCTTCTTCTCGATCTTCGGGATCCGGCCCTTCGACGATCATGTGCACATCTGCGGGTCTCCGCTCTACCACACGGCGGTGCTGAACTTCGTCGCCATCTCGATTCAAGTGGGGCACAAAGTAGTTCTGATGGATCGTTGGGATCCGGAGGAGATGCTGGCATTGATCGAGCGTCACCGAGTGACACACAGTCACATGGTTCCGACGCAATTTCACCGACTTCTCGCGCTTCCGGAAGATGTTCGAAGCAAGTACGACGTCTCCTCGCTGAGAGTGATGATTCACGGTGCAGCTCCGTGTCCGAAGGAAGTCAAACGACGAATGCTTCACTGGTGGGGTCCGGTTGTCACCGAGTACTACGCGGCAACCGAGGGCGGCGGCACCGTGATCTCCGGCGAGGAGTGGCTACGCAAACCCGGTTCGGTCGGCACCGCGTGGCCCAATTCGGTCGTCACCGTGCTCGGCGACGACGGGAACGAACTTCCGGTCGGTGAACCCGGCCAGGTGTACATGCGTATGGGCGGATCGAGTTTCGAGTATCACCACGACAAGAAGAAGACGGAGGAGTCACGCGTCGGAGATATGTTCACCCTCGGTGACATCGGCTATCTCGACGAGGACGGCTATCTGTTCCTCTGCGATCGCAAATCGGACATGATCATCTCCGGCGGCGTCAACATCTATCCGGCAGAGATCGAGGGCGAGCTGGTCACGCACCCGAAAGTCGCCGATGTGGCGGTCTTCGGTGTGCCGCATGTCGATTGGGGCGAGGAGATCAAGGCGGTCGTGCAACCGGAGGTGGGGATCGAGCCGTCCGAGGCCCTCACCGAGGAGCTCCTCGCATTCGCCCGCGAGCGGCTGGCGAAGTTCAAGCTCCCGAGATCGGTGGAGTACGTCGACGAGCTTCCGCGCGATCCCAACGGAAAACTGTACAAGCGCAAGCTCCGCGACCCGTACTGGCAGGGTCGCGCGAATATTTAGGCGCTGACGCGCATGTGAGTGGAAATGCATAGTGGGACACGTATTTCCACTCACATGCAGCGGAGCTGCCTACAGTGGATCGTGTTGTACGTGCGACATCGGCGTCCCCACCTTGCGCAGGGCGTACAGCGTCGTCCGCACCATCGACGGTGATCCGCAGATCTGAATCTGTCGGTCCGCCCACGATCCGAATCTCGTGACAACCTTTCCGACGGACCCGTGCAGTCGTTGGTGCATTCCGTACGGCAGCTCGGGCGTCGGGTCCGTGTGCCACCAAGGGTTTTCATCCTCGTCGGTGACCGGAACCACCGTCAGCCATGGATTCGACAGCGACAGTTGCCACAGTGTGTGCGCGTCGTACAGATCGCATGGGTAGGTGCCGCTCATGAACAGATGCACCCGGGGGTTCCTACTGCGTCGGGCCATGTCCATGATCTGTGCCCGCAGCGGTGCCAACCCCGTGCCACTGGCGATCATGAGCACGTCCTCGGAGATGTTCCGGTCGATATGCAGCCCGCCCAGCGGGGGACTGATCGCCCAGCGATCACCGACCACGGATTCTGCGACCATCGCTGGACTGACCCAACCGCCCGACACGCGTCGGACGTGAAACTCGATCTCACCTTGCGCGTTGCACGGGATGGCGGGTGAGAGGTACCGCCACAACTTGGGTCGTTGTGGAATCTGCACACTGACGTACTGGCCCGGGAAATAGTGGATGCCCTCGTCGAGTTGCAGCCTGATGATCGCCAGGTCGTCGAGGACGCGGTGATGCTCGACGATGGTCGCACCCCAGTACGGCGGCAGTTCGTCGGAGTCGGCTGCGACAGCCATGTTGTCGGTGATGCATGCCAGAGTCTCGTGCCATGCAGCCTCGACCTCGTCCGTCCACAGTTCGTTGCCCGCGAAATTGCGGAACGCAGAGATCAGCGCGGAACCACCGGCTCGGAAATGCGAGCCGTTCACGCCGTGCTTTCGGTGATCACGGCCCAGTTGCTGCAGGAACGGTTCGACCCGATCGTCGTTGTTCAGGTTGTCGAAGACGTACGCGAGTGCTCGTACGAAGTGCTCGCGCTGCTGATCCATCGAAGCCGGAAAGAGGGTGCGGAACTCGGGATGCTCGACGAAGAGGTGCGCGTAGAACGATCGCGCGAGAATTGCCGGTCCATCTTCGGCTGCCAGGACGGACTTGAAACCCGCACGAACCAGGGAGATTGTTCGCTCATCGAGCATGAATCAGCCTCCGCCGCGGCTAGACGGTTCCAAAGTAGACCGTCCGAGAGTATCCCGTTTGCTTGACGCTGGCCACCGAAGAATTTTCCTTTTGTTCAAGTTGAGCGGAACAGACTCAACTTCAGTATCGTTGCATGGAGTGACAGTTCACAGAAACTCGAACAGAAAGTAGGTGAACGGTGGACAGTTTCACCCCCACCACGAAGACGCAGGCGGCGCTCAGCGCAGCCCTGCAGGCCGCATCCTCGGCCGGAAACCCGGACATCCGTCCGGCGCACTTGTTGGTGGCGTTGCTCGATCAGACCGACGGCATCGCCTCCCCCCTGCTGAAGGCGGTCGGCGTCGATCCGGCGACGATTCGCGGTGAAGCGCAGTCCCTGGTCGACCGCCTACCTTCTGCTACTGGATCGACCACCACTCCACAGCTCGGCCGAGAGGCGCTCGCGGCCATCACTGCAGCGCAGAGTCTCGCCACCGAACTCGATGACGAGTACGTCTCCACCGAACACCTCATGGTCGGCCTCGCGACTGGAGACAGTGACGTCGCCAAGCTCTTGACCTCCCGTGGCGCCGGCCCCAACGATCTACGTGACGCCTTCCAGACGGTGCGTGGCAGCGCCCGCGTCACCAGTGCCGATCCCGAGAGCACGTATCAAGCCCTCGAGAAGTACAGCACCGACTTGACTGCCCGTGCTCGCGAGGGCGAGCTCGACCCAGTGATCGGCCGCGACACCGAAATTCGTCGCGTGGTGCAGGTCCTGTCACGGCGAACCAAGAACAACCCTGTGCTCATCGGTGAGCCCGGCGTCGGCAAAACTGCCATCGTCGAGGGTCTTGCGCAACGCATCATCGCCGGTGACGTGCCGGAGAGCCTGCGTGGGAAGACCGTGATCTCCCTCGACCTCGGTTCGATGGTCGCCGGTGCGAAGTATCGGGGCGAGTTCGAAGAACGCCTCAAGGCCGTCCTGGACGACATCAAGAACTCCGCTGGGCAGGTCATCACATTCATCGACGAGGTGCACACCATCGTCGGTGCCGGTGCCACAGGTGAGTCCGCGATGGACGCGGGCAACATGATCAAGCCGATGCTGGCGCGCGGGGAGCTGCGGCTCGTCGGTGCCACCACGCTGGAGGAGTACCGCAAGTACATCGAGAAGGATGCGGCACTCGAGCGTCGGTTCCAGCAGGTCTACGTCGGTGAACCGTCGGTCGAGGACACCGTCGGCATCCTGCGCGGGCTCAAGGAGCGTTACGAGGTCCACCACGGCGTCCGGATCACCGACTCTGCTCTGGTGTCGGCGGCCACCCTGTCCGACCGCTACATCACCTCGCGTTTCCTGCCGGACAAGGCAATCGACCTCGTCGACGAGGCTGCGTCGCGGCTGCGCATGGAAATCGACTCACGTCCGGTGGAGGTAGACGAGGTCGAGCGTGCGGTTCGACGCCTCGAGATCGAGGAGATGGCGCTCCAGAAGGAAACCGATGACGCGTCGAAAGCACGCCTGGACAAGCTTCGCGCAGAGTTGGCCGATGGTCAGGAGAAGCTCGCGCAACTGAGCACTCGCTGGCAGAACGAGAAGAACGCCATCGACTCGGTGCGTGTCCTCAAGGAGCAGCTCGAGAACCTGAGGGGTGAATCCGAGCGGGCAGAGCGCGACGGCGATCTCGGCAAGGCAGCCGAACTCAGGTACGGCCGCATCCCTGCGCTGGAGAAAGAACTGGCGCAGAAGACCGACGACAGCTCCGCACAGGGCGAGGTGATGCTCAAGGAGGAAGTCGGACCGGACGACGTCGCCGATGTAGTGGCGGCCTGGACAGGTATTCCGGCGGGTCGAATGCTCGAAGGCGAAACCGCCAAGTTGCTTCGCATGGAAGACGAGCTGGGCAAGCGAGTCATCGGGCAACGCGACGCCGTGCAAGCGGTGTCCGATGCCGTGCGGCGGGCCCGCGCCGGCGTCGCCGATCCGAATCGCCCGACAGGCTCGTTCCTGTTCCTCGGTCCCACCGGCGTCGGAAAGACGGAACTCGCGAAATCGCTCGCGGACTTCCTGTTCGACGACGAGCGCGCCATGGTGCGCATCGACATGAGCGAGTACAGCGAGAAGCATGCCGTCGCCAGGCTGGTCGGTGCCCCTCCGGGCTACGTCGGCTACGAGGCGGGCGGCCAGCTCACCGAGGCCGTGCGTCGTCGTCCGTACACCGTGGTGCTGTTCGACGAGGTGGAGAAGGCGCACCCCGACGTTTTCGACATCCTGCTCGCGGTGCTCGACGAAGGCAGGCTGACCGACGGTCAGGGTCGCACGGTCGACTTCCGAAACACCATCTTGATCCTGACCTCCAACCTCGGTTCCGGTGGCACCAAGGACGAGGTGATGGATGCGGTGCGCAGGGCGTTCAAGCCCGAGTTCGTCAACCGCCTCGACGACGTCGTGGTGTTCGACTCGCTCTCCGAGGATCAGTTGGAATCGATCGTCGACATCCAGCTGGGGCTGCTCTCCACGCGGCTTGCGGCGCGCAGGCTCACACTGGACGTGTCGGCGCCGGCGAAAATGTGGCTCGCGGTCCGTGGATACGATCCGATGTACGGTGCGCGGCCGCTCCGCAGGTTGATTCAGCAGGCGATCGGCGATCAACTCGCGAAGCTACTGCTGGCCGGCGAGGTGCGCGACGGCGACACCGTCTCGGTCAATGTCTCCCCGGACGGGGAGGGCCTCGCCCTCGGCTAGGAGCACGTCGTCAGCGGTTAGCAGCTCGGGTCCACCGGCCACGGCCGGAGGACCCGAGCTGCTTACGTACCCTCGAATACATGACGCATCCGGATGATCCGCGTGATAGGCCGTCGGACAACCCGTGGGAAGACGGCACTGCGGATCCGCCACCCACGCGGCCGGAGGACGACCAGCCCACCGAGGCATGGCAGCAATACCCGGATTCGCAGCCGTACCCGGATTCACAGCCGTACCCGGACCAGCCGACCCAGCAGTACCCCACTCAGCAGTACGGCTATCCACAGCAGCAGCCGTACGCCCAACAACCGAATCCCACGCAAGCGCTACCTCCGTACGACCCAGACCAGCGATACGCGGCAAACGAGCAGTTCGCGGCAGGTCAGGGCTATCCCACCGGCCAGGGCTATCCCACCGGCCAGGGCTATGCGACCGGCCAGGGTTATGCGACCGGCCAGGGCTACGGCCCGCCGCCGTACACGGGTGAGCAGCCGATAGCCGCGTCCGGCGCCGGCGGCAATGGGCCGAGGAAGTGGATTCCGGCGATGGTCGCCCTCGCCGCGCTCGCCGTGATCGTTCTCGCCGGCGTTCTGGTCCTGACCAATCAGAGGTCGGAGACCAACACGACCGCTGCACCGAACACGAGCCGAGCACCATCCACGAGTTTCGTACCGCTACCCACCCTTTCCCCGAGTCAGGCACCGCTGGTGCCCGACCCGGGTCCGGGCGGTCTGGTGCCCGGTGGAATACCCGAGATACTGGGTGACGCCGGAGCCGCCATCGGCACCGTCACTGCCATCGACGGCTCGACGCTGTTGCTCGACGGTATCGACGGAGCACCCGTCACCATCCTCGTCACGCCCCAAACGACGGTGCTGTCCCTCTCCGGATTCGACGCATCCTCGTTGACCGTGGGCTCGCTTGTGGTCGTCAACGGCACCCCGATGGAGGACGGCACTATCACCGCGGATCTCATCATCGAAACCCCGGATCTCGGCGGATAGGGCTCCACTCCTGACCCCCTCGGGTCGTTCCGCGGGCTCCACTCCTGACCCCCTCGGGTCGTTCCGCGGGCTCCACTCCTGACGCTATAAGCTGGTCCACGATGACGGCTATGTGGTTCGGACTTGCAGCGATCGCCCTCGTGGGTGCGGTCGCCCTTCTCTACGTCGATCGGTCGCGGCGGGACCAGCTCGGCCGGGTCCGCCAGATGTGGTCGAAGGCGCAGGGTTACACGTACACCCCGCTGGACGAAAAGTTCGTATTGCAGTTTCGGCGCTCTCTGCTCGCCAAGCCCGAACACACCACCGCAATCGACCTGGTGCGTGGCGTGCGGCGCGGCGAGAAGTTCGTGCTTTTCGACGTCGAAGAGATAGCGACGATAGTCGCCGTGCAACGGCCGGTGGGCTCCGATGTCGATATCGAACTGCGACCCAAGTCGACGCCGCCGCCGCGCGAGAACGATATGGAACTCATCGGGTCCATCGGCCCGCGGGTCGTCTTCGCCACCGATGTCGACGTCGCCAGGCGCGTCTGCGACCAGCGTATGGCTGCGTTCACGGAATCGGCGCCCTCTAATCTGACGCTGCTGTGGAGCGAAAACGACTGGACGCTGGGCGCGCTACCGCTAGGCAGTACCGGCCGCGACTGGGATGCCGCCATCGACGCCGTCGCTCGCTTGTCCGGGATGCTGCACGTGCTGCCGCCGGCGCTCGAATCGACTGTCGTCGCCCGTACCGAGCCGTCGGCGCAGCGGCGTCGTCCAGAAACGCCGGCCGCGCGATCCGAGACCGAATACTGATCGTGTTCGCGGCAGGACGAGCGTGGAGCCTGCAGTTTTCTCCAGAGGCCCTATAGCCTCGTTTTCATGACCGCCGAACCGATCCAACCAACGTCCCCCGTCACCGTCCGCCCGGTTGCTCTCGTCACAGGCCCCACCTCCGGCTTGGGTGCCGGATTCGCCACGCACCTCGCTGCCCGTGGCTACGACCTGGTTCTGGTGGCACGCAACGAGTTGAAGTTGCGGGCGCTCGCCGACGACTTGAAGACCAGATTCGGAGCCGACTCCGAGACCATGGCAGTCGACCTTGCGACACAGCAGGGCCGCGACGCGGTGGCCGAACGCCTGGGCGCGGGAGTGGAGATCCTGGTCAACAACGCGGGATTCGGTACCTCGGGGGAGTTCTGGACGGCCGACCCCGAGCTGCTTCAGTCTCAGCTGGATGTGAACGTGACTGCGGTGATGCAGCTGACCCGCGCGGCGCTCCCGTCGATGATCGCAGCCGCGAAGGGCACGGTGATCAACGTGGCGAGCGTCGCCGGCCTCCTGTCCGGTCGCGGGTCCACGTACTCGGCGTCGAAGGCCTACGTGATCTCGTTCTCCGAAGGACTGTCCGGGGGGCTCGCGGGTACTGGAGTTCAGGTGCAGGCGTTGTGCCCGGGCTTCGTACGGACGGAATTTCACCAGCGTGCGGGTATCGAAATGTCGAGCATTCCCCGATTCATGTGGCTGAGCGTCGAGCGGGTCGTGCGCGAATCGATGCGGGATCTGGGCAAGGGCAAGGTCATCAGCGTGCCCGGTGTTCAGTACAAGGTGCTTACCGCACTCGGTACCAAGGTGCCCAAGAGTCTGACGCGCAAGCTGACCAACGTCGTCGGTCGGGGCCGCGGCCGCACCTGATTTCGCCGTCGAACTCGTACCTGCTCGGGCGAGCCTCCTGCAGTAGGTGCGGACCAACCACTAAATTCAAACCTTGTGACTGTTTTCGTGATCGCCGCGATCCTGGTAGTGGTTGTAATTCTCGGCTTTGCCGCGAGTGTCGAACGACGCGTACGCCGGTACAGGGCGAGCACGGCGGCCAGCTTGACGCTGCTCACCGTGGAGTTGGAGCGGCGGTTCGTCCAGCTCGAGCCGCTCATCGCTGCGGTGGAGCCATCGGGTCTGAACTCCGAGCTCGTACGCCAACTCGTCGGCGCCCGGTCCTGGTCCAAGGCCGTACGTGAGCGCGAACTCGGTCTGCCGGTGCAGGCAGCGGCGGAGAATGCACTGTCGGCGGCGGTGCACGCGGTGCTGTCGGAAGCCGACACCCGTCCGAACCTGAAGTCGAACTGGGCCATTCAGGGCCCGGCGGGCGAGCTCGGCACAACCGAGCAGCGCATTGCCGGAGCGGTTCGCGTGTACAACGACAACGCGTACCGGTTGGCCTCGCTTCGGAGCACGTTTCCCACCAAGCTGGTAGCCAAGGCCATGAAGGTCACCGCACCCGATCCCTTCGTCGAGCACATCCCCCTCGTCGCGAACACGCAACCGCAGGATGTGCCGGCATAGATCGACCGAAACGCGGTCGGTAGATTCCGGTCGGTAGATTCATGGGCGCAATCGACCGAAGGGAACCGCAATGGCCGACAGTGCCCAGCGCGCCGAACTGGCCGAGCTGGTTCGTGAACTCGCCGTCGTACACGGCAGGGTGACGTTGTCGTCGGGTAAGGAAGCCGATTACTACGTCGACTTGCGTCGAGCGACGCTGCACCACCGTGCCGGAGCGTTGATCGGCTCCCTGATGCGCGACCTGGTCGCCGATTGGGACTTCGCCTCTGTCGGGGGACTGACGATGGGCGCGGACCCCGTGGCCATGGCGATCATGCATGCGCCGGGACGGCCGATCGATGCGTTCGTCGTGCGCAAGGCCGCGAAGGCACACGGGATGCAGCGGCAGATCGAAGGGCCGGACATCGTCGGCAAGCGGGTTCTCGTGGTCGAGGACACCACCACCACTGGCAACTCACCGCTCACCGCTGTCGCCGCGCTCCGTGAAGCCGGGGCCACAGTCGTTGGCGTGGCGACGGTTGTCGACCGAGCCACCGGCGCCGACGACGTCATCGGCGCCGAAGGCCTCGAGTACCGCTCACTTCTCGGCCTGACCGACCTGGGGCTCTAGGCGACTTCGCATGTGCGCGGAAATACATAGAGGGCGGGCTGTTTCAAAATGACAATCGGGCCGAAAGATCGCGATTGTTGGCCGATCGGCGGAGAGTGATTTGAACCCTCAGACCGTCTCCGTCGATCTGAGACCGTTAGTTAGCGGTCCTCAGAACCGGATCGCTGCAAAACGGAACAGCCCGAGGGCTATGTATTTCCGCGCACATGCGCGAAGCGCCTACTGCAATTGCGCGACGACGATGAAGTTGTTCTCGGTCGGCTCGCCGTCCCGGACGTCGCAGTTGGCGAGAATGAGCCTGCCGGGCACCGCTCGTCGTAGCTCGTTCTCGCCCAGTAGCGACCCCTTGGGGAGCGGGCCGACGGACTCGACTATGTAGGTGAGAATTCCGTTGGCGGTGTCGAGTACGACCACGTCGCCGGGCTGAGTGACACCGAGGGCGCGAAAAGGGGCTTCCCGCTGCGAGTAGTTGTGTCCCACGACCACCACAGTCTGCTGCGCATCGGTTCCGGGGAGACCGCTCTCGGCCCACCATGCGGGCCGCTCGTCGACCGGATCGAGCACCTGGCCGCTCGCACCGCCGCGGAAGAGACCGTTGGGGTTGATCGTGCTGCTCATGTACGTCACTCCGTCCGCGGCCCGGAGCTCTATCCAGTTCGGTTGCGCCGCAGTGACGACGACGTCCGGCGGTGGGGCCACGGAGATCCGTGATTCCACCGCCGAGCGGTCCGGTGGTGCCGGTGTAGGTTCCTCGCTCGCACAACCCGATACCAGCAGGACCGTCGTCAGAGCAACGGCAAACCTATGCCGATGCATCTGTCGAGTTGCGACGGCGCAGGTACACCGTGGTGCCCACGGCGGCAGCGCCGACGACCCCAACGCCCAGCAGGATCACGGGCAGGTTGCTCGACCCGCTGTCGGCCGCTGCCGATGTCGCCGAGTCTCCCAGCGCGAGATCGACGGCCGGTAGCTCACCTGCATTGACGGTGACTCCGTCGTCGTTCTGGGTGAAGTAGTCCACCACGGTGAACGAACCGTCCTCGTTGGAAACGCCCACCAACTGCACGCCGGTCTCGTCCACGACGACGTTGTTGGCGTCGACCTCGGTGACGTCGACGTCCTCGCGAACGGCCTCACCGAGATTGATGGTGAGCGAGAACTTCGGTCCGCTCGCGGCCAGCTCGGCCGCGTTGTCCTTCAGTTCTTGCTCGGCTCCAGCTGCTGCGTCGGCGTCGGCCTGTGCGGCGTCGGCGCTGGCTTTGGCTCCGTCGGCAGTCACTGTTGCGGCGTCGGCCTCGGTCCGAGCCACGTCCGCAGCCGCGGTCAGTTCCTCGGCTCGTGCTGCTGCTGAGTCGGCGGCAGTCTGGGCGTCGACGGCTGCTGTTGCCGCGGCGTCCGCATCCGCTTGTGCCTGTGTCGCTTCCGCTCCGGCTGCCGTCGCAGCAGCAGTGGATTCGGTTGCTGCCGTTGCCTTCTCGGCTGCCTCGGTGGCGGCAGCATCTGCTGCGGTACGAGCCTCCTCGGCAGCGGCGGTCGCGGCTATTGCCGCTTCGGTGGACGAGGCTGCGGCAGCCTCGAGCTCGCCGGCCGTGGCCTCGGCGGTTGCGGCGATCCGCGCGGAGGTCTGTGCCTCGACGAAGGCCGACAGTGCACGTGCTGCAGTTGCAGCGGCGGCGCGAACCGCCTTGTTGATCTTCGCGGCGTTGAGTGTTTCGAATGCAGCGGGCAGTGCGTCGGCGGCTTCCCTCGCTGCCTGTGCCGCGGCGTCGGAATCAGCCTGGGCTGTTGCCGCTATCTCGGCCTTCGCTGTAGCGTCGGCGCGCGCTTGCGTGGCTGCCGTGACGGCCTCGGGGGAACCGCTGGCCTGAGCCTCGGCTTCGAGCTGGGTTGCGTTCTCGTCGGCGGTGGCCGCTGCCGCTGCGGCAGCCTCGGCTTCAGCCTGGGCTGCGGTGGCTGCCTCGTCGGCGGCGGCAGCCACCGCCTTTGCTTCGGTAGCCAGCCCGGCAGCGGCGAGGCTGTCGACCTTCGCCGTCTCCGCGGCCTGCTTCGCCTTGCTTGCCTCGAGCGTTGCCGCTGCCGCTTCGACCTCGGCGGCGTCCGCAGCGTCGTCGGATTCGGCGGCCTTGGCTACCGCTTCGTCGTAGCGTGCCTGCGCTGCCGACGCTTCCTCTGCAGCCGCCTTCGTTGCCGACTCGGCGTCGACGAGTTCCTGCTTCTCAGCGTCGGAGAGCTGCGGGACGATGTCGAGGTTGACCGTCACACTGCCGTCGGCGTTGACGACGACCCCGCCGGTCACCTGGGGGAGAGCTGCCTCTTATACACCTCTGACGCTGCCGACGATAAGGCCCGGGCCGGAATGGCAGCTTCGCCGCCCTCGGTCACCATCGGGTTGGGTGCGGTTATCTCGCCCTCGGCGCCGATCGCGCCACCGGCCTCGACGCCTGCGCCGTCGCCGGTGGGTCCTTCACCGTTCTCGGCGGGGCCGTCGCTCGGGGCGGTGGACTCGGTCGCCGGTTGTTGCTCGACAGAGGTACCGGACGGTGCTTCGTTGTCTTGCGCCAGAGCGGTACCGGGTCCTGCGACCGCGACGGAGAGCGCGATCGCGGCACCGGCTGCAGCCAGACGAGTCCGGCGAGATCTGGCTATCGACTTCTGTGACATGGAACTTTTGGCCCTTCGGTCGGTGGCGGCCGAAGCCGCCGACACCTCCGTCCCGATCCGGAAATGCACTTAGTGAGGCACACGTACTTGTGCTTCCAGGACCATAACGGACCGATAGGTCTCTCATGTTTTGCACAGCAAACATTTATGCAACTGTTACTGATGTTGCATATGTGGCATCTGTGACAAGTGGGACAACCCCACGGACGTCAGCTCAGGCTGTTCTCGTCCAAGAAGTTCTTGATCGCCCGGTCCCACTCGGCTTCGCGTTCGGCATCGAGTCGGAATCTCACGGCTGCGTACGTTCCCATCAAGAGGGTGCCGACGGCGAAAAAGCTGCCGAAACCGATGAAGGTCGTGGCGACGAGCACGTCGGTGCTCGTGATCGGCGGTAGTGAACGCTCACCGCTGTCGTCGACCCAGATCGCGATTTCGGTCCCGGCGGGCGTGCCGACTTCGGCGGTGACCTGCCCGTCGTGGTCACCTCGGAAGGTCCAGGTGGCGTCGACCGACGCGACGGTCTGCGCCCCGAACTCGGTCGGCGCGGCTGCGGCATCGGCCCGCGCCTCGGTGGTTGTGACTGCGGTGACAGAGTGTCGCGAGAGTTGCTGTTCCGCGACGCGATCCTGTTGGGCGGACATGGTGGACGCCGCGAGCCACACCGACAGCGGAAGCATGAGCGCCAGGAGCGTGAAGGTCATCGCGCGCACCCTCGACTGGATCCTGTCCGACCGACGAAGCAGAGGATTGCGGCTACGTTGGGCATCGACGTCGGACGACCCGGAGTGGTCTGTGTGCTTCCGGCGCATGGCGGTCCCAACCTGTCGTCTCCAGTGTCTATCCTTCCACGATGACAAGGTGCGGGGTCCACTTCAAGGAGAACGGGCGAGCATCACACTCGCTCGCCAGGTTCACCCCGAGGAGATGTGAATGAAGCGTTCGAACTGGTCCCGCCTGACGTTCACTGCCGCTGTCGCCGTCACCGTCGTTGGCGCCGTGACCGGAGCCGACAGAATGCACCGTCTGGCCAAGCCGCTGATGGTCCCCGCCCTCGCCGCAGGTGTGCCGCGGATGACACCTACCCTCGGTACCGCGCTCGCCGCGGCGACGATCGGCGATGTGCTGCTGATCGATCCGGACGACGACCGTCGGATCCTGCGCGGGGCCGCCGCGTTCGCCATCATGCAGGGTTGCTACAGCTCGATGCTGATCTCGCGTGGCGCGAGACCGACCGTTATCGAGGCGGTCCCCCGGTATGGGGGATGGGCGGTGGCCGCGACGCTGCTGGCGCGTCGTTCCGCGGCTGTTGCCCCCGGCCTGGCGGGATACGGGCTCACGCTTGCCACGATGGCCACGCTCGCGGCGGCTCCGGCTGCGGCACCTGATCGCGGAACTCGACGCAGGTTGGCGCTGGGCGGGATTCTCTTCACCGTCTCCGATGGGTTGATCGTGTGGCGAAGACTGTTCCTGCACGCGGATGCACCCCGGCGCTATGCGGAGGGAGCGATATTGGCGACCTACGCCGGAGCGCAGCTACTTCTCGTCGAAGGTCTGTCTCGGGAGCAGTAGGACGCGGTGGTGGTCCGCGGGGTCGACCAGAACCGGAACGATGGAGCCGGTGGCGAACCGCGCGGACTCCGATGGGGGAATCGTGTAGACGATGCGACCCGCAAAGGATTCCGCACCCGGAATGGTGAACTGCAGATGCAGCTCGGTCGAGTTCGCATCGATCCGCCGGGCATCCTCGATCGTCGCCCATCCTTCGACACCGTGGGCCTCGAGTCGGCGTTGCTCGGCGGTGCCCCGACCGGCGAACATCATCGCCAAGCCCAGCGCGCAACCGAAGCCGGCCACAAGCGCCGCAAGCTGATAGGGCAGTGTGCCTGGCGGCGTGCGGTCGCGGAGCCAGCCGATCCAGATCGCCAACACGACGATGTAGGCGACCGTGACGACAGCAACTGCACGAACAGTTCGATTGTGGTTCACCCGGTATCTCCTCGATGCGTGTCCAGAGTAGACCCAAATGTGATGCGGGTACTTACCGATATCCGCCGTAACGCCTATCCTGTCGTGGTGTCCTCACCTACTGTGTTCATCACCGGCGCCGCAGCCGGGATCGGACGATCAACTGCCCTGAAATTTGCTCGGTCGGGTTACCTCGTCGGTGCATACGATATCGACGAGACCGGACTCGCATCGTTGAGCAAGGCGATCACCGCCGCCGGTGGACGTGTCGTCACCGGAGTCCTCGACGTCACCGATCCGCAACAGTGGAAGCAACGTCTCGAGGAGTTCGACGCCGAGGCCGGCGGTCGACTCGACGTACTGGTCAATAACGCCGGAATCCTACGTGCGGGTCGTTTCGAAGAGATGCCGCTCGAGGTGCACAAGCTTCAGATCGACATCAACTTCAACGGCGTCGTCTACGGCACTCTGGCCGCGTTCCCCTACCTCAAGGCCACCAGCGGAGCCCAGGTGATCAATCTGTGTTCGGCGTCGGCGATCTACGGCCAACCCGAGCTCGTCACCTACGGCGCGACCAAGTTCGCAGTGCGCGGAGTCACCGAGGCCCTCGACCTCGAGTGGGCCGAGCACGACATCTCGGTCAAGGCCATGTGGCCGCTCTTCGTGCAAACCGCGATGACCGAGGGCGTGTCCACGGGCACCACCAACTCCCTCGGCATCCGGCTCACCGCTGACGACGTTTCCGAGGCCATCTTCAAAGCCACCAGGCCGTCGAAGCGGGTGCTGCACAAGGTGCACTTCCCGGTCGGTCTGCAGTCGAAGGCGCTGTCGTTGGGATCGAGATTCTCCCCCGCATGGCTCACCCGCGAGGTCAACCGGCGCCTCAGCCACAACTAGAAGCCCGCCCGACGCCGGATGCGGTGGATCGCCGGTAGGGTCGCTCGGTGATACGCGTCATCGGAAGTGGGGGTCGGGTTCGTGAATGTGAAGTCGAACAATGTTGTGCTGGTGGCGTCGGCGGTGGCGGCGGTGGCTCTCCTCGCGGGCTGCGGGGGTGAGTCGGGGGCGAATGTCTCCGCCGCCGCTGCCGCGCCGCAGTCGACCACCAGCATGACGACGACTACCCTTGCGCCGCCGCCGTCGATACCGGCGCCAGTTCTCACCACCGAGGACGTGCCGCCGCCCCTGCCGCAGGCGACCGAACCCGAGGTCGTCCCGGCGCCGCAGACCACATATGCCGCGCTGGACGCCGCGCACTACTTCAGTTCGCCCGACGGACGATTCCAATGTGGGATCGTGACGCTGGCCAGCCGAACCGAGGCTGGGTGCCAGGGAGTCACGACGCCGGTGCCGCCGCGCCCAGAGGAGTGCATGATCAACTGGGGCAACGGCATCCGCGTCACCAACAACGATGCCGCGCAGTTCATGTGCGCCGGAGGTGCGGTGTACACCTCCGGCGGCGACACCATCGATCCTCCGCTCGGGGTGGGCCAGCAGATTCAGGCCGACGGTTACACGTGCAAATCGACACCCGACGGAATAGCCTGCGCCAACGACTCGACCGGCCACGGTTTCCGGATCGCCCCGGACAGCAACGAGACATTTTGAGCGACGAGGCCGATAGCGCTGCGGGTCCGACGGAGTGGGGTGAGAATCCAAACGGCGTCGGCCCGTGGAGTGAGATGTTCGACGCGCCACGACCGACCGGACCGCAGTACGATCCCGAGCTGCTCGACGGCGGAGACCGTCGCAATGTGGTGGACGCCTATCGGTACTGGACCAGGGAAGCGATCGTTGCAGACATCGATACCCGCCGCCATCCGTTGCACGTGGCGATCGAGAACTTCGCCAACGACGCCAACATCGGCACCGTTGTCCGCACGGCCAACGCCTTTGCCGCGCAGGCAGTTCACATCGTCGGGCGAAAGAGATGGAACCGCCGAGGCGCGATGGTGACCGATCGGTACCAGCACATTCACCATCACGAATCCGTCGCCGACCTCCTCGACTACGCGAGCAGCGAGAACTTGACGGTCGTCGCCGTCGACAACACGCCCGGGTCGGTCCCCATCGAGACCGCCGTGCTGCCGCGGCGCTGCCTGCTGCTGTTCGGGCAGGAGGGACCGGGAGTCACCGAGGCCGCGCGGGCGGGCGCGTCGATGACTGTGTCCATCGCGCAATTCGGCTCGACCCGGAGCATCAATGCGGGGGTGGCCGCGGGAATCGCCATGCACTCGTGGGTTCGTCGCCATGCAGACATCTCCCAGGCCTGGAACTGACGGCAAGAGGTGTCGGAGCGAGATGGCAGTATCTGAAGACATGTCTCAGGTGTGGGCGCAGCGAGCGGATGCTGCGGAGGGAGCTGTCATGGCCCGTCATGTGCGCCGCTTGGTTGGCCTTCCCGGCACCGCCCTCGGCGTTGTGGCGTGGCCGCCGGTGCGTCGTGAACGGTTGTTTTTCCGGTGGCACTACTGGTGGCAAGCCCATCTCCTCGACTGCGCCGTCGACGCCGCCGAACGTGAACCGACCGCGAAGCGGCGACGGAGACTGGCCAAGATTTCACGCTCGCATCGCATTCGGAACATCACTGGGTGGACCAACAACTATTACGACGACATGGCCTGGCTCGGACTGGCGCTCGAACGTGCGCAACGCCTCCATTCACTCGATCACCGAAACGCTCTCCAAAGCATCGAGACCGAGCTGGTCGATGCCTGGGTGCCCAAGGCGGGCGGCGGAATTCCATGGCGCAAGGGCGATGACTTCTTCAATGCTCCCGCCAACGGTCCGGCTGCGATCCTGCTCGCCCGCACCGGACGTCTCTGGCGTGCGCAGGCCATGGCCGACTGGATCGACTCGACACTCGCGGATCCTGGAAGCGGGTTGATTCTCGACGGCATCCGGGGACGCTCAGGGGTGCTCGATCGCGCCGTGTACACCTACTGCCAGGGTGTCGTTCTGGGCCTCGAGACCGAACTCGCGGTGCACCTCGGCGACGTGCGGCACAACAAACGGGTCCACGCGCTCGTCGCCACCGTCGAGGCACGCTTGACCCGCGACCTCGTCGTCGTCGGGGGAGGCGGCGGTGACGGTGGTCTGTTCAATGGCATTCTTGCCCGCTATCTGGCGTTGGTGGCAACGACTCTCCCCGGCGACTCCGACGAGGACCGCGAGGCGCGCGAGATGGCTGCGTCGATCGTTCTCGCGTCCGCCGGAGCAGCTTGGCACAACCGCCTCGAAGTGGAGGATCATCCACTATTCGGTGCAGCGTGGGAGTCGCAGGCACGTCTACCCGGTCCGAGCCACAGTGTCGCCGCCTTCAGCGGTGGCACCGTTCGGTCCTCGGCAGTACCCGAGCGGGACCTATCGGTGCAGCTCGGTGGCTGGATGCTGATGGAGGCTGCCTGGTCCGTATCGAACGCGAGATCGAGGTAGGGCTATTCGAGGACTTCCTCGACCTCGATGACCTCGACAGGTCTGGCCATTTCTTTGCGGTACTGCCAGATTCCGGCGCCCGTACCGCCGACGAGGAGCACCACCATCGCGACGAGGACTGCCGGTAGCAGCCACGGCACCCTCTCGAGGAAGCTGCCGAAGTAAAACCCGGCCAGCAGCAGCACCGGCGCCCAGATGACGGCACCGAGTGTGCTGGCGATGGTGTAGCGGCGGTGGTTCATCTTCGCGGCGCCCGCAACGAGTGGGCACAGCGTGCGTACCCACGGAATCCAGCGCGCCACCAACACGGCCCAGAAACCGTACTTCTCGAGCAGCACATTCACCTTGTGCAGATTCGCGGTGTTGAGATACTTGCCGTTCTTGCGCGCAATGAGGGTCGACCCTGTGCGTTGCCCGATGACGTAGCCGACCTGATTGCCCGCAATTGCCGCAACCATTGCCCCTACCGACAGCGCCCAGATGTGGCCGGTGCCCGACGAGTGCGTGGCCATGACGATCCCCGCGGTGAGCAGCATGGAGTCGCCTGGCAGGAAAAGACCGATGATGACGGCGCATTCGATGAAGACGAACGTGACCACCACGAGCCACACAACCAATGGTCCAGCGGTCTGAAAGGGCCCGAATTGGCCCATCGAATGAATCACTGTTGCCGACTCTCGGGAATCAGGGGGTTTGATCCTGCTGTGCGTCGATGGCGTCAGTCGCCTCCGACAGCGGAGTCGTGCGGGCTTTGATCATGCGTTTTCCCACCTCGACGGCGATAGGAAGCACCGACAGCAGAACGATGCCGATGAAGATGTAGTCGACGTTGTCGCGGATGAATTGAATCTGGCCGAGCATGTAGCCCAGCATCGTCACGCCCGCTCCCCAGAGGACTCCACCGACGACATTGTAGGTGAGGAAGATCGAGTACTTCATCTTCGATGCGCCAGCGACGACGGGTGCGAAGGTACGAACTATGGGCACGAATCTCGCCAGCACGATCGTGATCGGGCCGTGCTTTTCGAAGAAGGCGTGGGATTCGTCTATGTATTTCTTCTTGAAGAAGCGTGCATCGTTCGACTTGAAGAGGGCGGCGCCGCCCTTGGTGCCGATGAAATACCCGACCTGATCACCGAGGATCGCCGCTATCGGAATCGTGATCAGTAGCACGCCGATGGGCGCGAACGGCGGAATCTCTTCAGACTTGGAGGCTGCGATGAGGCCGGCCGTGAACAGTAGTGAGTCGCCCGGGAGAAGTGGAAAGAGCAGCCCCGACTCGATGAAGACAACCAGCAGCAGCCCGACCAGCACCCAGGTGCCGAACGAGTTGAGCAAGTTCACCGGATCGAGAAACCCGGGCAGCAAAGCCAGGTTTGTCGTCACGGGGTCGGATGCGGCAAGGAGACTCACGGCGCCCACACTACCGCCCAATCCTGGGACAACCCGAACAGGAGACGTCCAAACTGGGGCGAGCGAATGGCCGATTTGTCACAGTCTGTCGCAATTGGGGGACGGGGAACCCCACGGGTACCGGCGACACGTAGCGCGATGGCTTGCCATACTGCTCTGGACAAACAAACGCTTCAGATGGAGGAATGCCGCCGTGCCGATCGCAACTCCCGAGGTCTACGCCGAGATGCTTGGCCGGGCCAAGGAACACAAATTCGCGTTCCCTGCTATCAACTGCGTTGGCTCGGAGTCCATCAACGCCGCCATCAAGGGCTTCGCCGACGCGAAGAGTGACGGCATCATTCAGTTCTCGACCGGCGGTGCCGAGTTCGGCTCCGGTCTGGGCATCAAGAGCATGGTGACGGGTGCGGTGGCGCTGGCCGAGTTCGCACACGTCGTCGCCGCCGAGTACGACGTCACGATCGCCCTGCACACCGACCATTGCCCCAAGGACAAGCTGGACACCTATGTACGTCCGCTTCTCGCGATCTCGCAGGCCCGCGTCGATGCAGGCCAGAATCCGCTTTTCCAGTCGCACATGTGGGACGGCTCTGCGGTACCGATCGACGAGAACCTCGAGATCGCCAAGGACCTGCTGGCCAAGGCTGCAGCGGCTCGGATCATCCTCGAGATCGAGATCGGTGTCGTCGGCGGCGAGGAGGACGGTGTCGAGGCGGAGATCAACGACAAGCTCTACACCTCCAACGAGGACTTCCTCAAGACCGTCGAGGCCCTGGGTGCAGGCGATGCCGGGTCGCGTTACCTGCTCGCGGCCACGTTCGGCAATGTGCACGGCGTCTACAAGCCGGGCAACGTCAAGCTCAAGCCGTCCGTGCTCGCCGACGGCCAGAAGGTCGCCAGCGAGAAGCTCGGGCTTGCTGCCGGATCCAAGCCGTTCGACTTCGTCTTCCACGGCGGATCGGGCTCGGCGAAGAGCGAGATCGAAGAAGCGCTCGAGTACGGCACTGTGAAGATGAATGTCGACACCGACACCCAGTACGCATTCAGTCGGCCGATCGCCGGGCACTTCTTCAGCAACTACGACGGCGTGCTCAAGATCGACGGCGAGGTGGGCAACAAGAAGGCCTACGACCCCCGCAGCTACCTCAAGAAGGCCGAGGCCGGGATGACGGCGCGTGTCATCGAGGCATGCAACGACCTGAAGTCGGCTGGACGCAGCGTTTCCGCAGGTTAGGCGCTACGCGCATGTGAGTGGAAATACATAGCGGGCTATGTATTTTCACTCACATGCGGCGGAGCCGCCTCAACAGACCTTCCACTCCTCATCGACCAACCGCAGGTCGAAGGTGCGCGGCGACTTCTCGCCTGGATTCGCCTCGGTATACGCCTCAACCTGGGCGATTGCGCTCTCGCCATTGATCTGCACGGCTTCCACTGCCTCGACGATCGGGATGTTTCCCTGCTCAACCGCAGCGCGATGGACCTCCGCGAAATCGGCGTCGGAAATTTCCCGGTAATAGGTTTGGAGATCCCCGCACGAAGACGTACGCAACGTCTCCAGATCCCCTGAGCTCAGCGCCTCGGTGAAGGACTCTATCGACGTCCTGATCTGATCCTGCGTCGTGTCCTCGGCGCGGTCGCCGGAAAGATAGACCAAGCCTGCGACACCCACGGCAGCGAAAACCATCAGAGCGGCGAGAACCCCGCCGAGCCAACGACGGCTGACCTTCCCCTGCTCGGGAGCGCCGACCCGCTGCGGTGACGCTGCTGAGGAGGCAGACTGCGAACGAGCTGCCTCGCCTCGCGCCGGAATGCGCTGGGGGCCGACGGGCTGCTTCGGCTTCGCCCCGCTGACAGGCTGTTTCGACGCCGAGTCCGGCTTGTCCTGCTTATCCGACACCCTTGTGCTCCCAACTGGACGAGACGTCCTGGTACAGCTCTGCGAAGCACCGAGCCTAACGGCAGGACCGAGGTCTCTCGTCGCACCCGTGCGTCGGTGTCGCGGCGCGCGGGCGACGGGGCACAATGGTCGACATGACATCTTTCGGAGACCTGCTCGGACCACAGCCGACGCTGCTGCCCGGTGACGAGGAAGCGGAGTCCGCGCTGCTGGATCACAAGGATCCAGCAGCGGTGGCTGCGGACTACCCGACTGCGTCCATTGCCTGGGCGTACTTGGCAGAGGCGGCGCTCGAGGCCGGTCGGACAATCACGGCGTACGCGTACGCCCGGACCGGATACCACCGGGGACTCGATCAGCTGCGTCGCAATGGATGGAAGGGATTCGGGCCGGTCCCGTACAGCCATGAGCCCAACCGAGGATTCCTCCGCTGCGTCGCCGTCCTCGCCAAAGCCGCGCGGGACATCGGGGAGAACGACGAGTACGCCCGATGCCTCGACCTCCTGGAAGACAGCGATCCCAAGGCTGCGGAAGCGCTCGGCCTCGGCTGATCGGTCTCTCGCGGAGGGGCTTCGCCCGACCGCCCGGCGTGGACGAGCACGTATGCGCGCCGGCCGCGCCCGTCTGCAACTGTCGTTGTTGCCGATCATTCAGTGTGCGCTCGCGGCCGGTGTCGCATGGTTCGTCGCCACCGATCTCGTCGGTCACGAGCGGCCGTTCTTCGCTCCGATTGCAGCGGTTGTCTCGCTCGGGGTGTCTCTGGGTGCCCGGACGCGTCGCTCGGCGGAGTTGGTGGCGGGCGTCACCGTGGGAATCGGCGTCGGCGACCTGATCATCTCCGCCATCGGCAGTGGGCCGTGGCAGATCGCGCTGGTCGTCGTGCTGGCGATGGCGACGGCGGTCTTTCTCGATGGTGGTCCGATCATCGCGATGCAGGCAGGTTCATCTGCTGTGCTCGTGGCAACGCTGATACCGCCGGGGGATTCGGGTGGCTTCGACCGCATGGTCGACGCTCTGATCGGCGGTCTCGTCGGGATCGCGATCGTCGCTCTGATCCCGACGCATCCGGTGTGGCGGGCTCGCAAGGACGCGGCGAACGTGATCGGAACGGCTTCGGAGGTGCTGCAGAAGGTCGCCGACGGGCTCGTCGCCAACGATCCCAAGCCGATCGAGGAGGCGCTGCGGAAAGCCCGTGCGACACAGTCCGATATCGACACGTTGCGGACCGATCTCAAGGGTGGCCACGAGATCGCCCGAATCTCGCCGTTGTACTGGGGTCACCGCAACCGCTTGGCGGGCTTGGCGAAGACTGCCGATCCCATCGACAACGCCATCCGAAATATCCGGGTACTCGCGCGTAGGTCGCTGACGCTGGTGCGTGACGACGAGATTCTCGATCCGCGATTGGTCGACGAAGTGGAGAAGCTGGCGCAGGCGATGGAGGTGCTGCGTCGCATGGTTCTCGCGGATCCGGGGGAGCAACCAGATGCGGCTGAGGCCGCCCGGGTGCTTCGGTCGGTAGCGTCCGGGGCCAAGGCGGAGTTGATCACCAACTCGGGGCTGTCGGCGACGGTGGTGCTCGCGCAGATTCGCTCCATCATCGTCGACCTGCTCCAGGTGGCGGGGTTGAAGAGGATCTCGGCGTTGGCGACGCTGCCGCCGACCGTCGAGAAGCCGAGTGTGGAACCGGACCTGTTCTGACCCCCTTCCATTGCACACATGCGCATGTACGCATATGGTGAAGCTCGGCATTCGACCGAACGAAGGGGAGTCATGGGCGCGGGGCACGGGCACAGTCATGGAATGACGGGTGCAGGCGGCGCGGCGCAGGCGTCGACCAAACGCATCCGCAACATGGTGATCGCGCTGGCGATACTCATCGCCTTCCTGGTGCTCGAAGCCACGGTGGCGTTGTGGATCAACTCGCTCGGCTTGCTTGCCGACGCCGGCCACATGCTCACCGACGTGCTCGGAATGTCGATGGGACTCATCGCGTTGCTGCTCGCCCGACGGGGGAGCGCCGCGGCTGCTCGCACGTTCGGATGGCATCGCGCCGAGGTGCTCACTGCCATCGCAAATGCCGTTCTGCTCCTCGGTATCGCGGCCTTCATCATGTACGAGGCGATCGACCGGATCGGCGACGCTCCGGACATCCCAGGTCTCGCGCTGATCCTCACCGCCACCGCGGGACTGCTCGCCAATCTCGTTGTCATCCTGCTCATTCGTGGCGACGCGAAGGACAGCATCGCAGTGCGCGGTGCTTACATGGAGGTGCTGGCCGACGCGGTCAGCAGCGTGGGAGTGCTCGTCGCCGGGATCGCGATGCTCGTTTTCGGCTGGACCTGGGCGGACATCGTCGTCGGCGTCCTGATCTCGCTGTGGGTCGTCCCCCGGGCGATCAAGCTCGCCGGATCGGCGCTGCGCATTCTCACGCAGGCCAGCCCTGATCATGTCGATGTCGAGGCTGTCCGCGCAGACCTCGCCGCCCTCCCCGGCGTGGTCGGTGTACACGACCTGCACATCTGGACGCTCACCACCGGAATGGACGTCGCGACAGTTCATCTCGAATGCGACGGAGCCGGCTCGGTACTGCTGGCACGGGCCAAGGCGGTGCTCGCCACCTACGGCCTCGATCACGCGACCGTTCAGGTGGAACCGACCGCTGAGGGGGCAACGTGCAGGGACGAGCTCACCTGGTGAATCGAGCGCGTTTGGCGCGGTACAGCTCCGCGTCCGCGCGGGCGAGGACATCGGAGATCGGCTCCTCGACGTCCGTCGACGTCGCCACCCCGATGCTCGCGTAGGGCAACGACGCGACGGTGGCGCGAACGAACTCGTCCACTTCCGCCGTCGACTGCTCGGTCAGAAGGGCGGCGAACTCGTCGCCGCCGACTCGTGCGATGACAGCGCCCTCTGGGGCCGATTGCGCCCAGGTCGCCGCCAACCCCACCAGCAACTCGTCCCCGGCGCGATGACCGTCGGTGTCGTTCACCGTCTTGAAATCGTCTACGTCGACGATCGCCACCGTCACCGGAACAGTCGACGCATCCTCACGTCGAGCGCGCAGGCCCGTGACCGCATCTGCGGTGGCGATCTCCCACCCGGCGCGGTTGAACACTCCTGTCAGCGGATCGGTGCACGACGCTGCGATCAGCGCTTTCGTGACGGTGCCGAACGTTTCCGCCGCTGCGAAGACAGCGACCGCGAAGATCAGGTAGGTGATCGGATAGACGGGCGCCGGTGACCGCAGCACCGCGAGCAGCACCAGCGCCACGAGGATCCCGACCAGGATGCGGGCATCGCGGTCGCGATGAAAGGCGCGGATGTACATCGCCAGAAACATCGCCGCGATCAGGCACGGGAATTGCGCTGCCGTGAGTACATGGAACGCCATCACAGCCGGCGTCGCCAGCATCGCTGCGGCCAACGCGACGCCGTGCCCGGCGGTCGTGCGGGGACGCATCCACAACATGAGGACACCGATGACACCCAGGCACAGCGCGATCACCCCGCCGGTGATGTCGGCAGTGACTCTGTCGCCGTGAGGCAGGACCGTCGCCACCACTCCTGCTCCGTACAGGAACGTCGTCGCACAAAGAAACTGCATCAGAAGCCGTGTTCTGAGCCCAGCGATACCGTGCACCGATCCCGGGTGCAGAACTTTGTCGAACAGGCGCATACGTTCACCCTTCCAGGGTTAGCCTTCCCTGTCCTCGCCAGGTCGGAGTGATCTTTCCGATGCTCACCTGGTGAAGGACTGCACCTGCGCCCCCGGCCGCCACAGTTCGATCTGCATGTGATCGTCGACGAGCGTCGTCAGCACGACTTCGGCGATGTCGAGATCGAACACGTGGTACGGGGTCAACTCGGGCGGAGCGGCGTCGAAAATCCGCTGTAGTTCGTCGGGATCGGTCAGCTCGACGGCAGTGCCGGAGAGCTTCGCGTCGCCGCCGTCCATGGTGTGGTGGCCAGGATTGCTGTGCAAGGCAAAGCGTGGATCGCGCTGCAGGTCAACGGCCTTGAGTGCGTTCGGCATCGAACCGAGCCGCAGCAGGCCGTTGTCGGTGAACTCCACCTCGGTACCGCTGACGCGGGGAGATCCATCCTTGCGAAGCGTTGCCAGCACGTGATGCTTGTGTGCTTTCAAGCGTGCAGCCACAGCCGCTGACATGGCGGGCGCCGCAGTAGCGAATTCTGTCCAGGTAGCCATGGAATCAGTATCGGCTTTCCTTCACCGGACCAGTAGCCATTCCCGATCGTGTCGGTAGAACGTCGACCGCTTGACCTCCCGATCGCCGGGAACTCCGTCGCGGACGAGGTGCGCGGCGACGGCGCCCAGTTGCATCGCCCGTCCTGCAGTCCATCGACGACCGAACAACGTGCGGCGTCCGGTCAGGCGCGCTTCGAGACCTGGCATCTCGGGCGTCGGCATCACCTCGACGCCCGTGGCGTTGCCACGGAACAACTGCGTGTCGTCCACGTACGCCTCGCCCTCGAGCGGCGCGCCGGAAGGGCCGTTCACGACGGCTCGGCCCACCACGGCCACACCCGCGTCGTCCCGAATGAGTGGTAGGGGTTTTGCGGTGCCGGTCATGGCGACTTTCGCGGCTCGTGAACCGGTCCCGGTCTTGTAGATGTGGCTTGCCGTGGTGGAGTGCTCGGGCACGAATGCGACCTCGATATGCAGGCGCTCGGTACGCATCAGGCGCGTCAGCAGTGCCGCGAGGGACGCGTCGTCACCCAGCACGATGACCCGCGGATCAGAGACGGTGCCGACGGTGGAGAACAGGGCATCGCATTCGTCGTTGGTCGGAACTGTGGAGGCGGGGGTGACCGGAACGTCCGTCAGTGAGATGGGTATCGGCGGGTTTCCGCATTGCAGGACGAACGGTGTCACTGGGCCGACCTCGGGTGCCGACTGCGTCGTTCATGCGTCTGTCTCACAGTGCTCCCCCATAGGTGCTTGCGGTCGTCACCACCGTAGCGCCATGACCGGTGCACTCTCCCCTCGGCTAGACTGACGCCCCGGCCTGCCTGAACGCCTGGCAGCAACCTGCGCCAGTTCATTGCACGAGAAGAAACACCAGGAGAGTACATGCCGGCGATAGTCCTGATCGGCGCCCAGTGGGGCGACGAGGGCAAAGGCAAAGCCACCGACTTGTTCGGGGAGCGACTGCAGTGGGTGGTTCGCTACCAGGGCGGCAACAACGCCGGCCACACGGTCGTACTTCCCAATGGAGACAAGTACGCACTGCACCTGATTCCTTCGGGCATCCTGACGCCCGGTGTGAAGAACGTCATCGGCAACGGTGTCGTCGTGGATCCGGGTGTGCTGCTGACCGAACTTGCGGGCCTCGAAGAACGTGATGTCGACACCTCGGGTCTGCTGCTCAGCGCCGATGCGCACCTGATCATGCCGTACCACGTAGCCATCGACAAGGTCACCGAGCGCTTCCTCGGGGCCAGGAAGATCGGCACCACCGGACGCGGTATCGGGCCTTGCTACCAGGACAAATTCGCTCGCGTGGGCGTCCGTGCCGCGGACGTGCTGGACGAGAAGATCCTGACTCAGAAGGTCGAGGCCGCTCTCGAGTTCAAGAACCAGGTGCTCTCCAAGATCTACAACCGCAAGGCCCTCGATCCGCAGCAGGTCGTCGACGAGGTGCTCGGCAATGCAGCCAAGTTCAAGCATCGCATCGCCGATACCCGGCTCGAGCTCAATCTCGCTCTCGAACGTGGCGAAACTGTGCTGCTGGAGGGCTCGCAGGGCACACTTCTCGACGTCGATCACGGCACGTATCCGTTCGTCACATCCTCGAACCCGACGGCAGGCGGTGCGGCTGTCGGTTCCGGTATCGGACCGAACAAGATCACGACGGTCCTCGGCATCCTCAAGGCCTACACGACGCGCGTCGGGTCGGGTCCGTTCCCGACGGAGCTGTTCGACAACTCCGGGGAGTATCTCGCCAAGCAGGGTGGTGAGGTCGGCGTGACGACCGGCCGCGCTCGTCGCACCGGATGGTTCGACGCCGTGATCGCCCGGTACGCGACCCGCGTCAACGGCATCACCGACTACTTCCTGACCAAGCTGGATGTGCTCTCGAGCCTCGACACCGTCCCGATCTGCGTGGCGTACGAGATCGACGGCGAGCGGCACGACGAAATGCCCATGACGCAGACCGGTTTTCATCACGCCAAACCCGTGTACGAAGAGATGCCCGGGTGGTGGGAGGACATCTCTGGCGCCCGCACCTTCGAAGATCTCCCACAGAACGCGCAGAACTACGTGCTGCGGCTCGAGGAGCTCGCGGGTGCCCACATATCGTGCATCGGCGTGGGCCCGGGACGCGACCAGACCATCGTGCGACGGGACATTCTCGGTCCCCAGTAGATAGCACAGCGTAGACAGCACAACGCCCCGAGGCTCGTATGCCTCGGGGCGTTGTGCTGCGTGGACCATCTCAGGGGCTGACTAGGGTCTTTTGGCACGTTACAGATGGCCAAAGGATGTCACTTTGGGTTGGTTAAAGTCCAGGTAAAAGAACTATTGGACTTTTACCCTGTTTTTGCTAACGGATTCCTTTCGCTTCCCGAAACAATGTGTGTCGCACTCAGTTGCGTTGGCCCACGAAAGCCACCCACTACCCGTCGGGTAGTTCACACCCGGCCCGGATATGCAGGGACGAATCCAAAGAGAAGAGATGCTCATGAACAAAGCAACCAAGGGCGCCGTCGCTGCAGGCGCGGCCGCGGTGCTACTACTCGGCGGATTGGGATCCCTCGCGCTGTGGCAGGACACCGAATCCGTCGGCGGCGGCGCGATCAATTCCGGCGAGCTGAACTTCGAGCCAACCGGTACGCCCGGCGTCTGGACCGATATTTCCGAGGGTGGATCGGTCGTTATCGGGGCCGACCCGTCCGGCTACCTGATCGTCCCCGGTGACATCCTGACCTACACCAACAGCTACACCGTCAACTCGGCGGGCGAGAATATCGAGGCCACAATCACGGCGGACTTCTCCCAGGTCACCGGCGACCCGGCTCTGGCTGCGGCGCTGAACACCACGGTGGCAGTCGACGGCGGTGCCGCCCTGCCGAACGGTTCTGCCCTGCCGAACGGTTCTGCGGTGGAGCTTCCGCTGACCTCGCCCACACAGACCATCGCGGTCACCGTCACCATCACGTTCGACCAGGCTACGACCGATCTGGTGGCGCAGAATGAGACCGTCAATTTGAATGCGTTCACCCTGACGCTCGACCAGGTTCGACCCACTCCGTAACTCGAAGTGGTAATCAGGCATGGTCGGTACTGGGCACTCGCAGCAGCGTCCGTCGTCGTGGTGGTCTACGGATCAGCACAGACGACGGGCGCGCTGTGGCGCGACGACGTAGCCGTCGCAGGCGGCACGCTCAACTCCGGCACGCTGGACATCAAGGTGGGTCCGGACGGCGCCGAGGTCGACGACTACGTGCTTGCGGCGCTCGGTTCGACGAACCTCGGCCCGAACGGCTCCTCGCAGGCCCCCCTATCGATCCGCAACGCGGGGGACGTTCCCTTCGACTATCGACTCCAGGGCTCGACGGTGACGGGTGCGGTGCCCCTCACCCTGACCGCCACCCTCGTGTCCACGGTGGGAGATTGTCCAGCAGTAGGTGCACCGACGGGCCCGGTGACCGTCCTTTACACCGGCAACGCGCAGGGCGCGCAGACCCTGGACACGAGAGCGCTTGCCCCCGGTGCCAACGAGGTGTGGTGCTTCCACGTCGCCGTTGGTGCCGATCCACCGCAGGACCAAACATCGACAGTGAGCTTTTCGTTCAGAGCGGACCAGGCATGAGCACCGACGACACCGACGTGATTCCCGTCGTCAAGGGTGACGAGGAGGACGAGCACACCGGTGCATGGTGGTGGATCAGTCGCATCGTGTCGTACACCCTGCTGGCTGCGATGCTGACCATTCTGGCAGCCACTGTCGTCATTCCGCGCGTGAGCGGTTCGACGCCCTACACCATTCTCACCAGTTCGATGAGGCCCACATATCCGCCCGGCACCCTGGTCGTCGTCAAACCAGCGGACCGCTCCGAGCTCACTGTCGGCACTCCCGTCACCTACCAGATTCGGTCCGGTGAACCCGAGGTCGTGACACACCGCATCGTCGCAACCCAATTCAGCGGCGATGGCATCACGACCTACATCACGCGCGGGGACAACAACGGGTCCGACGACGAGAACCCGGTTCGATACGGGCAGATCCGCGGGAAAGTCTGGTACTCGATTCCCTACCTGGGCTATGTCAACAACTGGCTCAACGGCGAACAACGTCGCATCACGGTCACCGTCATCGTCATCGGATTGGGCGCTTACGCGCTGTACATGTTCGTTGGCGCCGGCAACGACTACCGGAAGCAGCGTCGTGAGTCGCGGGCGCCATGAAGAGGAACACCGCAGTTCTTGTTATCGTCGCGCTCGTCGCGATCGTGACACTGGTACTCATCGGTGCCGGACCCTCGCGTCCGTCCCCGACCGTGAGCTTCAGCAGTGACGGTCTGACATGGTCTTCGAGTCTCCCGAATCCTTTGTTCGACAAAAGGATCAGGTGGGTGCCCGGCGACAGCCGAACCAGCACTTTCCACGTCTTCAACGAGACCGATCGAGGCGGGAACGTCCAGGTATTCGCCACGAGCTCGAACCCCGCCTTCGTCGAGGCTCTCGAGGTGACCATCGACCAGGCCCAGGTGAACGTTGCCTGCGCTTTCGTCGAGGTCCTGCCCCATGAGAAGAGGCGGATCGATACGACCGTCACCATGGCCGTGAACGCAGGCAACGACACTCAGAATTCCTCTGCGGATCTCGATTTCGTGGTGCAGTGGGACAACGAGAACGCGTGCTCGATCGGTGCCGGCCAGAACGACAATACGGAAGGAGTGCAGCCCTGATGGCGCGCCACAGTAGTGACGGTACGTTCGTGCCGAGGACAATGCTGCGCCGCATCGGGACCGCGCTCATCGGGGCCCGCGCCCGCGCCATCATGTCGATCGGCATCGTTCTCGGTCTCGGTGCTGTGGGAACGCTTGCCGCGTGGTCGGATACCTCCTCGGCAACCTCGGGCGCATTCACGACGGGGACAATCGACATCAAGGTGGGCGAGCCGGCGGTCGATAACAATCCGCCCATTTTCGCAACGACCTTGACCAAGACCGACATTCTTCCGGGCGAAACCGTGAGTGCACCCTTGCGGGTGACCAACAGTGGCACTGTGGGTTTCACCTACACGATCGCGGTTGCGACGAACAACGGCACACTCGGCGCCTTGCTGAACACCGCCGTGTATGCGGGTACTGCATGTACCGGAACTCCGCTCAGCACGATCACGGGCTTGACCGTCGCCACCCAGAATTTTCAATCCAACTCGGTTGCACTGTCCAGGCCGATCGGTGTCGGTGACCCGGCGGACAATCTTTGCTTCTCGGTGACCATGCCGAGCACCGCGACAGCCCCGGCGTCACCGATCACCGGAACAGTTACCTACTCACTCCTAGCGACGTCGGTGTAGTCATGTCGAACCACACATCTCCTACTGTCGCCCACACCAGGCACCGTCGTCGAAAGCTGGCGCGCGAAATCGCCCTCACCGCTGGGGCTCTCGCGGGTTTGCTCTGCGTGCTGATCGCCTTGGCGGCAATCATTTTCGGGATCACACCGCTCGTCTTCCGATCGGGATCGATGTCGCCGGCGATCGAGACCGGCGCCCTCGCCATCAGCAAGGAGACGCCCGCGACCGAGGTCGCGGTGGGCGACATAGTCAACGTCACCAACGCGTCAGGCGACGGGATCACCCACCGCGTCGTCGACATCGGCGCGGTCGGTACCGACAGTGTCCAGCTCATTCTCCAAGGCGACGCGAACACCGAAGCGGACGCCGAAACCTACATCGTCGACGAAGTCGGCCGCGTCGTGTTCAGCGTCCCGAAACTCGGATACGCGGTGACGTGGTTGAGCGGCCCGGTAGCCGTCTTCCTCGGTGGGGTGTTCGTCGGTGTCCTGATCATGATCGCCTGGCGACCCAGGGCTGACGAGGACCGAGACCGCGAGGACCGAGGTACGGACGAGCCTGGTGGGCGAGATTCCTCTGGTGGGCACAGCAAGGCCTCGCTCACGGCGATCCTCGCGATCGGGACGATCGGTGCACTGGGGCTCGCGGGGACCAACACGCCCACCACCCTGGCGGCATGGAACGACCCTGCGACCGCGACGAGCGGAACGTTCACCACTGGCCTGCCGCCGGTTCCGGTGCCGGGAGACCCGACGTGCGTGGACAGAGCGGGCACCCTCTTTGCGGGCGCCTATGTGACGATGTCGTGGGCGCCTCCGCCCGGAACGGGCTACACCTATCGATGGACGATCACTCGGCTCGGGACAAGCATGCCACCCCACACGGTGACGATTGCATCCGCTGATGTGCACAATGGAACCTGGTTCGAGACCCTGACCGGCACCTGGACCTTCACCGTACAAACGGTGTCCGGAACCTGGGTCTCGGCACCGAGCCGGGGTTTCACAGTGACGATGACCCTGACGACCTCGGTCTTCAACCTGTTTCCCGCCGCGCGTTGCGGAGCTCTGGCTCCTGCCTCGGCCCCGGTAGCGGCCCGACTCGCGCCGGAGGAACTGTCGAGCTCATCGACTACCTCGTCGACTACTTCATCGACTACCTCGTCGACGGCCACCGAGGCTCCGAGTAGCACACCAGCGCCATCGAGCACTTCGGCCGCACCCGCAACTACGACGGAGGTGCCAACGACCGAGCCATCCACGACTGAATCGCCTGCCGCACCGGCGCCGGAAGCGTTGCCTGACACGACAGAGGCCGCGCCTGCCGACTTGATCTCTCCGCAGACCTCACCCTCAGGGTCCTCGGTGGCGCAGGTCGTCGATGTCGGCGGTTCGCCGACCCTGCAAATCATCGACAGCGCGGGTGCCGTGCAGTACAGCGCTCCGATCACGTCGAGCCCGGAATACGGGTACGGCGTGGTGTGGGCCTCGGGGGACCAGCTCTGGCTCCTCGGGCCAGACCAGTTGGTGCGGCTGGACGAAGCAGGGTCGAGTTGGACGCGCACTGTCGTCGACGCTTCGGCGACCGACGAGATTCCGGCCGATATCGCGGCTTTGCTGAATTGAGGTCACGTTTGGGGCAATTATCATGAATTGTCGTGGCGGCAATCGCAGATTTGTGGACAATAGTGGTCACACAACGCGCCGAAAGGTCCTCCGATGACTGCTTCATACAACGGTCTCGAAGTATTCGGATATCAATTCGATCGCTTTGCTTACGAACATTCGTGGATCGGTGAGCAAGTCGGTGAATTCATGCTGGGTCCGGGTGGAGGCGGGATGCTCGAGTACCGTCGAGCCACAGTGTTCGCTCTACCGGACGGCGGCGCTCACGAGGTACACGGAGAGATCCTCGCCTGGTATCTAGGTCACGGTGGGCCGTACGGTGAGCTCGGCTATCCGATCAGCGACGAGAAGCCGACGCCCACCGGATACGGGCGTTACAACCTCTTCCAGCACGGCGCAATCGGGTGGATGCCCGAAAGTGGAGCATTCTTGATCGGACACGTCGCCGAGGGGGATGCCCCGGAAGGCGCCGCCGACGACTCTCGCCCCGTTTTGGTTGGTTGAAAAAATCCGCCGGTTCGGTATGTGACCTCATTGCGTAATTGATGTGTGCAAAATCTGCGTCGATCAGATCCCTTTCCTGCATTGACCTGATATCGGCAATCATGCAAGAAAAATTGCTTTAGTCATTTTGATAACGTTTTGGTGATTCTGGTTTGACCGGCGAAAAGTGCGCTTTACGCTCCGGTGGCCGGTTCGGTTGGCAACAGGTGCGACCGTGAATCATTCAAGCGAAAAGAGTCGGGCAATGACCGATCAACCACAGAATCTCAACAGACGACGCAAGGTTCGAGCTCTGCTCGCCGGAGGGCTGGTGCTCGGCATCGGAGCGGCCATCACTCTCGCCGCCTGGACCGACAATGTCTTCGGAAACTCCGACTTCGCTACGGGCGACGACGCCTGGAACATCCAGGCAGACTTCACACCTGCCGGGGTCGGAACATGGATCGAAGCCGATGTATCACCCGGTGAACCCTTCACCTTCCCCGCCACGAGACTGGACCTCACACCGGGAGACACCGTGTACGCGCCGGTTGCGCTTCGGCTCGAGCCCGGTCAGACGTTGGACGCCGCAGTCACGCTGAACGGCGCCACCGGTGGTACGACCGATCCGGCACTGACCGCAGCGTTGCGCTACACGGTGACCCAGGGCGGCACCTCGGCAGACTGCACCGCGGGAACGCCGGGTCCGACAGCACTTGTCACCGATGCGCTGCTCACCACAGGTAGCGTCGCCAACGCGATCACCCTCGACGCCGACGCGACACCGGTCGATCTGTGCTTCGCAGTGACGCTTCCAGCGGGCTCGCCGAACACATTGTCCGGACTCGCAACGGGTCAGGTCGTGTGGGAATTCGTCGGCACCTCGGTCACGCCTTAGCGCATGGCATCGGTACGCCAACGCCAGAGAAGGGCGCTGGCAGCGGGGGGAACCGTTCTCGGCATCGGAGCGGTACTCGTCGCTGCCGGCTGGACCGACACAGTGCTGGGCAGCACCGAATTCGCGACCGGTTCGCAGTTCGGAATCGAATCCAGCGTCGACGGCGGTTCCATGTGGTCCTCACACCCCATCGGGGCACCCAACCCGCTGGATTTTACGACAACAGCCACTGGAATGATCCCCGGGAGTGTAGTTTTCGCACCCGTCGAGTTGCGGACGGAGCCCGGATCGGCCGCAGCTTCGGTGACATTACAGGGCGCGACGTTCTCGGGATCTGGGGTCGGGAGTCTCTCCGTTGCGCTTCGGTACCGCGTGGTGCGCGAGTCCGCCAGCTGTGATGCTGCAGCGTTCACCGGCAGTCCGAACTACGTGGTGGGTAGCGGTGGACCGGTGTCGTTGGACACCTCCGCACCGGTCGCCTTCTCGCTGCCTGCAGGGGCCGGCCCCACCCTTGCCGGGCCGGCGGTGCCACTGTGCTTCGAGATCAGTCTTCCTGCAACGCAAGAGAATTGGACCGACGCGACTCTGCAGAGCAAATCGCTCGTCGCCAACTGGCCCTTCGAGGGCACGTCCTAGAACCGAGATGGGAACAATGACTCCCGAGACGAATCACACGAAGCAGCCGCGACGCTCCTGGTGGGGCATCGCGGGCGATGTCTTCCTCAACACACTCGCCGTCGGCGGGATCATCTGTATTGCCCTCGTCGCGTGCGCGTTCGTCTTCAACATCACGCTCATCATGTTCAAGACCGGCTCGATGTCGCCGGCGATTCCCGCGGGTTCGCTCGCCGTGGTGCGTGCTGTTCCGGCGGACTCCGTCGTGGTCGGCGATGTGGTCACCGTCGATCGCGAGGGAACGCTACCGGTGACCCATCGAGTCGTTGCGACGGAGTCGATCGAGGAATCCGGGATCACAGTGCTCGAGCTCAAGGGCGACGCCAACGCACAGGCGGACCCTGGTTTGTACCAGGTCGCCGAGGTGCGCAAGGTTCTGTGGTCGATGCCTGGTCTGGCGCGCGTGATCGTCTACTTCTCCAACCCCTACGTCCTGGGGCTGATCACGTTGTCCATGGCAGGTCTCGTGGTTGCGGTCTTCTGGCCACGCGAAGAGAAGGGAAGCGACAGCCTGGAAGAATCGCAGACGCGCTCATGAACCTCGATCGTCGGTGGCCGATCCTGATGCTGACGCTGCTGGTGTTCGCTGCACTGGTCCCCGGGCGACTCCTGGTGTCCGAGACCGAGGCCGCATGGACCGATTCCGAGTATGTCGCCGGCACCGTCGGTTCCGGTACGTGGGAGAACAGCGGCTATGCACGTTCGATATCGGGCCGGTTGTCCGGGGTCAGCGGCATCTCCATTGGGCTTCTGGGTAATCCGCTGCCCTGGAACGGCATGCAGTCTCTACGAAGCGACGCGAACATCGGCACCTCGCGGTCGACGAGTGCGGGCCCGTATCAGACTGGGAATCTGCTGGCGGTTAACGGCCTTGCATTCGAATCCTCGGCCACGGGACCACTGGCGCCGTCTGCACCGATCACCGGGTCGTCGTGTGCGCAATTTCTCTCGAGTGGAACTCCGGACCACTGCGCGCCGGTTAACCCTCTTTCTTCTGCCGAGTCGGCACTGACTGCTGCGCGCCTTCGTATCTCGATTCTGGGTGTGCTCGGTCTCGGAGCATTCAATGTGGACGTCATCACCGTGACCCCAGCTCGGCAACTGACTGCATCGGTCGTGTGTGATCCGATTGCCGGAACGAGTTCGGCGACTCCTCCAGCATCGGCAGATGGATTGGTGCAGATAGGAACCAGGACGTTCGCCGTGCCCGCTGCCGGTGGTGTCACGCCGATCTCGTTCACCGAGAACAATGGTCGGGCTCGCTTCGATCTGACCCTGTCTAGTTCCGTTTCCGCGGCCGGTGCACCCGAGGGCTTCTCCAAGCTGACGCTGAGTGGGACCGCAACTGCGTTGGGTCTGTTGGGACCGGTTTTGGAACTCGGCTTCACGTTGAACCTGGTATCGGCCGAATGCGGTCCAGGATCTCCCGCCGCGCTGCCTTTGGCCGCTGTCGTCTCCGCCAGGACATTCGACCAGCCGACGGAGGAAGAACTGACCGAAGCTCAGACGGCCGAGGTAGAGACGACTCCTGAGCCCACATCAACCACTGAACCCACATCAACGACCGAGCCCACAACAACGACCGAGCCCACAACAACCACTGAGCCCACAACAACCACTGAGCCCACATCAACGACCGAGCCCATCGAACCCCCACCGACCACCGACTCTCCACCCCCTACGACATTGTTCACTGGACCAGCCGAGGGAAATGTCGAGTCCATGACATTCGAGGATGGCCTCGTGTGCGCAGTGCCGGAGGACGCGGACTACGCGGGCACAATCGATCTCACGTGCAGTGACGGTTCGTCGATCAGCGCGACCGGTTCGGCACTGAGCCCGGATGCGGTTGCGGCTGCGACCGTCGACGGAGTGTGGATGCCCGTTCTGACGCCGGGTGGGATCGCTGAGCCGGTCTCGGTGGCGTCGCGGGGGTGAGTGTTTGCGGGTGAGTGCGTGCGGGAGTGCACACAAATCGACCTCGGAGGGCCGGATGTGCCTGTGCAGCCATACCTGTGTGCAACCAAGCACGGCGCTCCCGCAAAGCAAGTCCACTGAGTCGAAACTGGATTTGGTCAAGCGTGCCAGTGGTCCGGATAATGAAGTCCATGGCTACTCGGGTACTCAATGCGTCGTCGCTGGCACGCGATCTGGGACGCTGGCAGCCGGAGGTCGAGGATGCGTCCGGTCGGCGTCGAACGTCCAGGCCGACGTACCGAGCGCTCGCCGACGGGATTCGCCTGCTCATTCACGACGGTCGAATTCCGCTGGGGGTGGGCTTGCCGAGCGAGCGTGATCTGTCGGCGGCTCTGGATCTCAGCCGGACCACCATCACCTCCTCGTATGCGGTGCTGCGTGAAGAGGGCTATCTGATCAGCAAGCAGGGTGCACGGAGCACTGTCGCGCTGCCGACGAAGGCCGAAGCCAACCGGCCCGCCGTGCAATCGCGCAACACCAGTGGCCCGATCATCGACATGAGCCACGCCGCGATGGCCGCCCCCACCGAGGCGATGATGGCGGCGTACCAGTCTGCGATGCACGCGCTGCCGGCGTACCTGTCCAATCACGGCGTGGAACCCGTCGGCATCGCGGTGCTACGTGAAGCCGTCGCGCGACGCTTCGTCGAACGTGGCTTGCCGACGACGGCCGACCAGATCATGGTCACCTCCGGCGCCCAGCAGGCCCTGCGGCTGCTGCTCGGCACGCTCATCTCACCGGGCGATCGCGTTCTCATCGACCACCCGACGTACCCCAACGCGCTCGAGGCGCTCCGGCGGATCGGCGCGCGGCCGGTGCCGGTGCCGATCCGCCCGGTCGGCGACCCCTGGGATCTCGACGGAATCCGGAGCGCGGCACGGCAGACGGCATCGAAAGTTGCCTACATGATCCCCGACTTCCACAATCCCACCGGACGATGCCTCGACGACGGTGGACGCAGCGAACTGGCGAGGATCGCGCGGGAGACCTCGATGACGATGATCGTCGACGAGACCATGGTGGATCTGTGGCTCGACGCGCCGCCACCGCCCCCGGTCGCGTCGTACGGGCGAGTGTCCGGCACCGATATCGTGACTATCGGGTCGGCGTCCAAGTCGTACTGGGGTGGTCTGCGGATCGGCTGGATACGCGCCAATCCGGCGCTGATCAGCCGTCTTGCCGGTTCGCGAGCGGGGCACGATCTGGGAACCTCGGTGATGGATCAGCTTGCCGCAGGCTTCCTGCTCGAGGACGCCGACGCGATCCTCGACACCAGGCGCGACGAGCTACGTGAGCGCCGTGACGTACTGGAAAGCGCTTTGGCGCAGCATCTTCCGGACTGGACGTATCGTCGGTCGACCGGCGGCATGTCCTTGTGGCTGCAGCTTCCGGCTCCGGTGTCGAGCGCACTGGCCGCTACCGCACCGACGTTCGGGGCAGTGCTCGCCGCGGGTCCGCGCTTCGGCGTCGAAGGTGCTTTCGAGCGGTTTCTCCGTATGCCCTACACCCGAGAGCCCGCCGAGTTGACCGCGGCGGTCGCAGCGACGGCGGGTGCGTACCAGGCGCTCGCACCGAACACCGACGCCGAGCAACCCGCCCTGGTCTTCTGACGTTGTGAGTGGAAATGCATAGCCCGCTATGCATTTCCACTCACGTGCGGCGGAGCCGCCTCTAGCGCCAGAGCGACTCGGCGTCCGCTGCGGTCGACGGCGGTGCGGTGGGTGTTCCGTTGGCCGTACGCGAGAATCGCGGCGCCGGGCGGTGCTGGGTGACCCCGCCGACCTCGATGAGGGTGCCGCGCTCCTTCAGGTGCACCTGCTCGGGTGCCTCGGCGAAGGTCAGTACCGGCGAGACGCAGGCATCCGTGCCGTCGAAGATGGCCGCCCACTCGTCGCGCGTCTTGGTCTTGAACGTGGTGGTGAACAGCTCACGCATCTCGGGCCAGCGTTCGCGTTCGCCCTGGCCGGGAGTGGTTGCGGGGTCGAGTTCGAGGAGTCGGAGCAACTCGGCGAAGAACTGGGGTTCGAGTGCGCCGACCGCCATGTACTTGCCGTCGGCGCTTTCGTAGGTGTCGTAGTAGGGCCAGCCGGTGTCGAGCATGTTGACACCACGCTCGTCCGACCAGGCGCCGACGCCGCGCATGCCCCAGATCATGTGCGAGAGCGCCGCCGTGCCATCGACCATGGCGGCGTCCACTACCTGACCCTCACCGGAGGTCTGACGCTCGAACAGCGCGGCGAGGATGCCGAAGACAAGGAACATCGAACCGCCACCGAAGTCGCCGACCATGTTCAACGGGGGTACCGGTCGCTCGCCTTGGCGTCCGATGGCGTGCAGAACACCCGTCACCGAGATGTAGTTGATGTCGTGGCCCGCGGCCGACGCCCATGGCCCTTCCTGGCCCCAGCCGGTCATGCGCCCGTAGACGAGTCGTGGATTACGAGCCAGCGCGTCCCCGGGTCCGAGGCCGAGACGCTCGGTGACGCCGGGCCGGAATCCCTCGATGAGAACATCGGCGCGCTCGATGAGCCCGAGCACCTTCTCGATGTCCGTCGGGTCCTTCAGGTTGGCCTCGACGATGGTGCGGCTGCGCAGCTGCTGGTCGTGCGGAGAGATCTGACCGGCACGCTGAACGCGGACCACATCGGCGCCGAGATCGGCCAGCAGTAGCGCTGCGTGCGGACCGGGTCCGATGCCCGCTAGTTCGACGACGCGCAGTCCTGTCAGTGGTCCACCGCTACTAGACACGTTTCCTCGTTCCGGTCAGGCCGACTTCGATGAGATCGGGTTGTGAATCGAGGTTAACTTGCGGAGGGGAGCGGGCATGACGGGGGCATGGATAATGAGCGGGTGAGCGCAGCAACGGAACCAGCACGCATCGGTACACCACTGACCCCGGGGGCTACGCGAGTGATGCTGCTCGGCGCCGGCGAGTTGGGCAAGGAAGTGATAATCGCCTTCCAACGGCTCGGCGTCGAGGTGATCGCAGTCGATCGCTACGACAACGCCCCTGGCCACCAGGTCGCCCATCATGCGTTCACCATCGATATGAGCGACCCGGAGCAGCTTCTGGCGCTGATCGACGCGCAGCAACCCGATTTCGTCGTGCCGGAGATCGAGGCCATCGCCACCGACGCGCTCGCGGAGGTCGAGCAGAGGGGTCGGACCGTCGTCATTCCGACGGCGCGTGCGACGCAGTTGACGATGAACCGAGAGGGAATCCGACGGCTCGCCGCCGAAGAGTTGGGCCTACCCACGTCGCCGTATGCCTTCGCTGAATCGTTGATCGAGGTGGAGAACGCCCTCGGCGCCATCGGCTTCCCTGCCGTCATCAAGCCGGTGATGTCGTCCTCGGGCAAGGGTCAGTCGGTTGTCCGCGGCCCCGAGGACGTCTCCGCTGCGTGGGACTACGCGCTGACGGGTGGGCGTGTGGACCTGGGCCGCGTCATCGTCGAGGGGTTCGTCGACTTCGATTACGAGATAACACTTCTCACCGTTCGATCTGCCTCCGGGACCGAGTTCTGCGAGCCCGTCGGACACCGTCAGGAATCCGGGGACTATGTGGAATCGTGGCAGCCGCAACCGATGTCGGATGCCGCTCTCGCTGCCGCGCAGGCAGTCGCCGAGAAGATCACCACCGCACTCGGTGGCCGAGGGCTGTTCGGCGTCGAACTGTTCGTCAAAGGCGATGACGTCTACTTCTCCGAGGTCAGCCCACGCCCCCACGACACCGGTCTGGTCACGCTACGGACGCAACGCTTCTCGGAGTTCGAATTGCACGCCCGCGCCATCCTCGGTCTGCCAGTGGACACCACACTGATCTCGCCCGGAGCGTCCGCGGTGATCTACGGCGGACTCGACGCGGAAGGCATTGCCTACGAAGGCGTTGCCGACGCGCTGGCGGTACCGGAGACAGACCTACGGTTGTTCGGCAAGCCGACGAGCTTTGTGCGTCGACGGATGGGGGTGGCGGTGTCGACGGCGAAGGACATCGAGACCGCCCGCGCTCGCGCGACCGAGGCCGCGAGCAGAGTCCGTCCCGTCACGTGAGTGTGCTGGGCGAGGTTCTCGTCGCGCTGGCCATTCTTGTCGGCCTCGTCGGGATCGTGGTGCCGATCCTGCCCGGCACCATCCTCGTTCTCGGGGCGATCGGTGTGTGGGCGTTTCTCACCGGCGGCTCCGTCGCCTGGGGGACATTCGCGATCGCGGCCGTGCTGCTCGTGCTCAGCGGTGTCGTCAAGTACACCTGGCCGGGCCGTCGGATGAAGGACGCCGGAGTCCCGACGCGCTCCCTCGTCATCGGCGGGCTCGTCGGCATCGTCGGGTTCTTCGTGATTCCGATTATCGGGTTGTTCATCGGCTTCATCGGCGGCACGTACGTCGCCGAACTGCCCCGGCATCGCGCAAATCATGCTGCGGCGTGGCGGTCGACAGTGCACGCCACCAAGGCAGTCGGACTGTCGATCCTGGTGGAGTTACTCGGCGCGCTGCTGGCGAGTGGGGTGTGGCTGGGGGCCGCGCTCTTCCTCAGGTGACGCGATACCAGGCGCGGGCATTGCCGTCGAGCACTGCGGGCAGATCCCCGCCGACCGCTTCGGCGACCAGGTCGAGATCGGATTCCTGGAACGGACGGGGAGAGCGAGTACCGGGCAGGTCGGTTCCGAACATGAGCGCCGACGGATTGACCGCGTGAATGTGCTTCATGGTCGCGACGATGTCCATGTCCACCCGGCCGAAGCCGGAAGCTTTGACCCTCGCTCCGCGGTCGACCAGGTCGAGTAGGTAAGACAAGCCCTGCGAGGACATCCCGAGGTGATCGACGCTCACGGCGGGCAACCTGCACAGAATCGGTTCGAGCGAGAGCAGCATCGACGCCTCGACGTACAGTTCCGCGTGCCACCCGACCAGATCGTGCACTCGCCGGGCCAAGAAGGTGAGCATCTGCACGTCGGTGGCGCCGCGCATGAGATTGAGGCGGATCGCCCGGACACCCGCCTGGTCGAGGCCGATTATGTCCTCGTCGGATACTGCCGGATCGAGTTGCGTGACACCGACCCATCCGTGCCCCAAGGTCTGCAGTGCGGACAGGAGGAAGTCCTGGTCGGTGGTGTGGAAGGACGCGCTGATGATGGCCCCTCCGGTGATGCCGAGCCCATCGGTGTCGCGTTCGTAGTCGGCAATCGTGTACGGCTCCGGCTGGTATCCCTGGTTCTCCACGAGCGTGAACCTCGGATCGAGGATGTACCGATGGGCGTCGAACACGCCCACAGTTTGCCAGCTGCGCGGTTTCGGCACCTCGGGGCCCTGTCCGATGTTTGAATGCGAAGCATGAAACCCGACGTCACCGTCGTACTCGACGGATACACATATTTCGAATGTCCACGCTGGCACGACGGCCGAATCTGGGTGTCGGACTTCTACAGTCACCGAGTCATCTCGGCGCAGGCAGACGGATCGGACGTCCGCGTCGAAGCCGAGATCCCGCAGCAACCGTCGGGACTCGGGTGGCTGCCGGACGGCCGACTGCTGGTGGTGTCGATGCGCGATCACACCATCCTCCGCCGCGAGGACGACGGCTCGCTCGTCGTGCATGCAGACCTGTCCGCCCACGTGAAGGCCAACCTCAACGACATGCTCGTCGACGACCGTGGGCGCGCGTACGTCGGCAACTTCGGCTTCGATCTGATGAACATGGCGACGCCCGATACCGCCGACCTGATTCGGGTCGATCCGGACGGTTCTGTGCGAGTGGTGGCCGAGGATCTGTACTTCCCGAACGGCATGGCTTTCACCGGCGACGGTGAGCTTCTGGTCGACGAAACGGTAGGCAACCGCATCAGCGCTTTCGCGGTGCGTCCCGACGGATCACTGGGGGAGCGGCGTGATTGGGCGAAGTTCGCCGAACTGCCCGATATGAGCGATATGGCAACGGCGCTCGGTCAGCTCGTGGTCGCGGCCGACGGCTGCTGCATCGATACCGATGGATCGCTGTGGGTGGCCGACGCCCTGGGCCAGCGAATCGTGCACGTCGAACCGGGCAAGGGCATCGTCGATCAGCTGGAGTTCGACACCGGTGTGTTCGCCTGCGGATTGGGTGGTGACGACGGACGCACCTTGTTCGTCTGCGCTGCGCCCGATTTCAACGAACACCAGCGCAAGGTCGAGACCGAGGGAAAACTGCTGGCTGTGCGCGTGTAGGCGCTACGCGCATGTGAGTGGTTTTACATAGCCCGCTATGTAAAACCACTCACATGCAGCGGAGCTGCCTAGGCCTTGTCCGGCTCCGACGCCTTGAGCATGTCGTGGCGTTCGACGACCTTGACGCGTTCGCGGCCTTCGGGTTCACCGAGGGAGCGTTCGTGGGCGTCGAGGCGGTACCAGCCGTCCCAGGTGGTGAAGGGGACCTGCTTGCCTTCGAGAAAGTCCGTGACAGCCTGCTCGGCGGGTTCAGCGGCGCCTTCGAAGGTCGGTGCGTCCTCGAGGAGGCAGGCGACGGTTTCGTTGGCGTCACCCTTGGTGTGACCGATGAGGCCGACAGGTCCGCGCTTGATCCAGCCGGTGACGTAGGTGCCCGGCACGTGCGCACCGTTTTCCTGCACGCGTCCGGCTTCGTTGGGGATGGTGCCGGCTTGTTCGTCGAAGGGGAGTTGGCTGATGTTCTGGGAGAGATAGCCGACGGCGCGGTAGACGGCTTGGACGTCCCAGGTGTTGTAGTTGCCGGTGCCCTTGACGTTGCCGGTGCCGTCGAGTTCGGTGCGTTCGGTGCGTAGGCCCGTGACTTTGCCGTCCTCGCCGAGGATTTCGGTGGGGGATTCGAAGAAGTGAAGGAAGAGTTTGTGGGGGCGGTTGCCGGCGTCGCGAATGGCCCAGTCCTGCAAAGTGTTGGCGACCATATCGACCTGCTTGGAGCTGCGACGGGCCTGCTCTGAGCCCTCGTCGTAGTCGATGTCCTCGGGGGCGACGATGACTTCGATGTTGGGTGAATGGTCGAGTTCGCGCAGTTCGAGGGGGGTGAACTTGGCCTGTGCCGGTCCGCGGCGACCGAAGACGTGGACTTCGGTGGCCTTGTTGGTCTTGAGGCCCTCGTAGACGTTGGCGGGGATCTCGGTGGGGAGCAGTTCGTCGCCGGTCTTGGCCAGCACGCGGGCGACGTCGAGCGCGACGTTGCCGACGCCGAGGACGGCGACCTTCTCGGCGTCGAGTGGCCAGGTGCGGGGAACGTCGGGGTGACCGTCGTACCAGGAGACGAAGTCGGCTGCGCCGTAGCTGCCATCGAGGTCGATGCCAGGGATGTTCAGTGCGCGGTCGGCGTTTGCACCGGTGGAGAAGATGACGGCGTCGTAGAAGCGGCGGAGATCATCCAAGGTGATGTCGGTGCCGTAGTCGATGTTGCCGAGGAGGCGGACCTGCGGCTTGTCGAGGACCTTGTGCAGGGCGGTGATGATGCCCTTGATGCGGGGGTGGTCGGGGGCAACGCCGTAGCGGATGAGACCGAAGGGCGCAGGCATGCGTTCGAAGAGGTCGATGCTCACGTCTGTGTCGGACTTCATGAGGGCGTCGGCGGCATAGATGCCGGCTGGTCCGGCGCCGACGATGGCAACGCGGAGAGGACGAGTCTGGTCAGTCATGTGCAGCGAACTACCTTCGTCGATGGCAAGTGCGGACACCCCAGCATAAATTAAGTGTTACCTGATCTGGGCTGGCGGGCCAATGTTGACTCTAGTGCCCGTGGTGCCCTGCCGACCCGAGACCGTCAACCCCGGCGAGCGGCGCCTCGGGGACGGGAGGGAAGATTGCACCCATGGCGTCGTGGCGGGAGCGAAGAGAGCAGTGGATCGAAAGCCGTGAGGAAGCGCAGAACAACGCTTCCGCAGCGGCTGCCGAAGCAGGGGAGCGACGCCCGGCCACCGCGTGGCCGTTCCTGATCGCCGTCGCAATCGTCGTGCTGGTGCTCGGCGCTGTCGTCATAGCGTCGAGGGTTTCGCCCGCGGAGAACAACGTCACCCAGGCTCAACTTCTGACGGACAGCATCTCCGATTTCGTCCGAGCGCAGAACGAGGGCGACGCTGATCTACTGCGCCGGGCCACTTGCGAGGCGCAGGTGGCGCGGTTGATACCGGGCAGCGACGCCGATTACTCCTCGGCGCGGGCGGACGAGGTGGCCGAGAACGGGAAAATGGAAGTCGACGGTGTGCCGACCGGCTACGAGGTGAACGGTGACCGCGGTCTCGTCACGGTTACCACGAGATTCGACGAGACCGACGCGACGTCGACCGAACAATGGCGATTCGTTCGCGTCGACGAGAACTGGCTGGTGTGCAATGTCTGAGTTGTCGATATTGCCGGGTGTGGAAGGCTGAAGCAGTGACTTACGCAGGTGACATAACGCCGCAGGCGGCGTGGGAGCTTCTCCGCGACGATCCCGACGCGGTTCTGGTGGACGTGCGCACCCACGCGGAATGGCAGTACGTGGGCGTGCCGGACACGTCGTCGCTCGAGCGCCCTACTCATCTGATCGAGTGGGTCCGCTACCCGGATGGCGCCAGAAACAACAACTTCGTCGACCAGTTGAAAGCGGCGGGCGTCGACGGCCACCGCCCAGTGGTGTTCCTGTGCCGTTCCGGGCAACGGTCCATCGGTGCCGCCGAAGCTGCCACGGCCGCCGGAATCGGGCCGTCGTACAACGTTCTCGACGGGTTCGAAGGTGCGACGGACGCCGACGGTCACCGCGGCGCTGTCGGCTGGCGGGCGGTCGGCTTGCCCTGGAGGCAGTCATGACCGAGAAGAAACTTCCGCATGGCGGGGGCTTTTCGAAGCCGCTGCCCGAGGGCGTCGGTCAGGGAACGCTCGGGGTTCGCGGTGGGCTCATGCGTTCCGGTTTCGACGAGAACGCCGAGGCGTTGTATCTGTCGTCCGGGTTCGTCTACGAGAGCGCCGGGGCCGCTGAGCAGGCGTTCACCGGTGAGATCGACCACTTCGTCTATTCCCGCTACGGCAATCCGACGGTCAAGATGTTCGAGGAGCGGTTGCGGCTGATCGAGGGCGCGGAGGCGTGCTTCGGCACCTCCAGCGGTATGTCCGCCGTCTTCACGGCGCTCGGTGCGCTACTGAAGTCCGGCGACCGTCTGGTGGCCGCGCGCAGCCTGTTCGGTTCGTGCTTCGTCGTGTGCAACGAAATCCTCCCCAGGTGGGGCGTCGAAACCGTTTTCGTCGACGGCGAGGACAACGCGCAGTGGGAGGAAGCGCTGTCGGTTCCCACCACTGCGGTCTTCTTCGAGACGCCGTCGAACCCGATGCAGTCCCTCGTCGATGTCGAGCGCGTCTCCGAGTTGGCCCACGCTGCGGGTGCGACGGTGGTGCTGGACAACGTGTTCGCGACGCCGCTGCTGCAGCGCAGCCTCGCACTCGGCGCGGACGTCGTGGTGTATTCCGGTACCAAGCACATCGACGGTCAGGGCCGGGTGCTCGGTGGCGCAATTCTGGGCTCCCGTGAGTACATCGATGGTCCGGTTCAGACACTGATGCGCCACACCGGTCCTGCGCTCAGTCCGTTCAATGCGTGGACGCTGCTCAAGGGCCTCGAGACGATGCCCGTACGAGTTCGGCACGCGACGGCGTCGGCGCTGGAGATCGCGACATTCCTCGAGCAGCACCCCGGGGTGTCCTGGGTGCGTTACCCGTACTTGGCCTCACATCCGCAGCACGAGTTGGCGAGGAAGCAGATGAAGGGCGGCGGAACCGTCGTCACCTTCGCGTTGGAAGCATCGGAGGGTGAGGGCAAGAAGCGAGCCTTCGAGCTGCTCGACGCCCTGCGCATCATCGACATCTCCAACAATCTGGGCGACGCCAAGTCCCTCATCACCCACCCGGCCACCACCACACACCGCGCCATGGGACCGGAAGGCCGTGCAGCGGTAGGGCTCTCCGACAGCGTGGTGCGCATTTCGGTCGGCCTGGAAGACACCGAGGACCTCATCGCGGATCTGGTTCAAGCGCTGGGATAGCCGAACGCGGCGAGGATGGTGCCGAACTTCGCTGTCGTCTCGGCGAGTTCTGCGTCGGGGTCGGAGGCCTCGACGATGCCCCCGCCCGCTGTGGCGAGGCCCGTGCGGCCATCGGCGGCAAGTTCGATTCCGCGTATCGCCACCATCCATTCGCCGTCACCGCTCTGATCGGTCCACCCGACCGCCCCTGCGTAGAAACCCCGAGGCCCCTCGATCCGGGCGATCGCGTCCATGGCGGCGCGCCTGGGCACGCCCGCTACCGCCGGGGTCGGGTGCACGGCGAGTGCGAGGTCCAGCGCAGTGATGGCGGGGTCGCGGAGTTCACCGGTGATCGGAGAGCTGAGGTGCCACAGCTGCGGAGTGCTACTGAGCTGCGGGATGTCTGGCACGTCGATTCTGTTGCACATGGGCCCCAGCGCAGACCGGATCTCGTCGACGACGAAGCGGTGCTCGGCCTGATCCTTCGCGCTGGCCGCCAGTCGGTCGGCGATGGCGGCGTCCTCGGCCGGATCGTCACTGCGCGCTGCGGTTCCGGCAAAGGGATGGCAGGACACCGTTGTGCCGCGTTTTCGGATCAGCAGTTCCGGGCTCGAGCCGACGAGGAACTTCCCGTCGTAGTCGGGCCCGGCGGCGGACAGGTCTGCTGCGTAACCGTTGCCGAGGGGGTCGGTGCGCACCAGTTTTTCGAGTAGAGACAGGGGATCGATGGTCGAGTCTGCGTCGAGGCGCAGTGACCGCGCGAGCACGACCTTCTGCGCGTCACCGCGCCGAAGCGAGGAGACGAGCGCCCGCACCCGCTCCACATGCACCGCGCCAGCAGGTATCCGATCACCGATCCGCACCTGAGGCAGCGGCGGTAGAGACAGATCGGGCTGCCATGGCCCGTCGGACCCACGCAGTTCGACGGGCCGCCACAACGCAATCGGGTCGGTCACGTCGAAGGGCAGAGCGCCGACGACGACTCCGCCGGCCCGGACTGCGGCAACGGCGTCGGGGAGCGAGCGATATCTGCATTCGACGCCGCGCCCCTCGATGCTGTACCCGGCACGCGAAAGTACGAACGACGGGCGGTCCACCGGAAAAGCTCGTGGCATCAGAAAGGCGACTGGGTGCGCCCGACGAGGTCGGCGACGGAATTGATCACCTTCGTCGCCCGATACGGGTAGTTCTCGACGGACTCGATCGTGGAGATGCCGGTCAGCACGAGGATGGTCTGCAGGCCCGCTTCCAGTCCGGACAACACGTCGGTGTCCATGCGATCACCGATCATCAGGGTGCTCTCGGAATGGCCGCCGATCGCTCGCAGCGCCGACCGCATCATCAGTGCATTGGGTTTGCCGACGTAGTACGGCTCTTTCCCGGTGGCCTTGGTGATGAGCGCTGCGACCGAGCCGGTGGCGGGAAGCGAACCCTCGCGTGAGGGTCCGGTGGCATCGGGATTGGTCGCGATGAAGCGCGCACCTTTTTCGACGAGGCGGATGGCGGTGGTGATCGCCTCGAACGAATAGGTCCGTGTTTCGCCCAGCACCACGTAGTCGGGATTCGAATCGGTCAACGTGTAGCCGATGTCGTGCAAGGCCGTCGTGAGACCCGATTCGCCGACGACGTAGGCGCTGCCGCCGGGACGCTGGTTGCCCAGGAAGTTGGCAGTCGCCAGTGCAGAGGTCCAGATCGACTTCTCGGGAATGTTGAGGCCGGTCCAGGCCAGCCGAGCGCGCAGATCGCGTGGGGTCCGAATGGAGTTGTTGGTCAGCACGATGAACGGCGTGTCGTTTTCCTGGAGCTCGGCGAGAAACACGTCGGCCCCGGGTATGAGGTGGTCCTCATGCACCAGGACGCCATCCATGTCCATCAAGTAGGTCCACTGCTGCGGTTCGTCCGGTGAGCTCACGCCACCATTGTGCGCTACGCGAGCTCTCGCCGGTCGTGCACCGGTGAGAGCTCACGTAGCGGGAACATCCGATCTGCCGGATCCGTTGAGCAGCTCATGACACGAGTAGCGGTGGCAACAGCTTTCGGAGGTCCCGAGGTACTACGCATCATCGACCGAGAGGTGGGCAGTCCCGGGGCCGGTCAGGTCCTCGTCGATGTCCGAGCCATCGGCGTCAATCCCTTCGACTACAAGGTGTACAGCGGATCCTTCGGGACGGACGAATCCACCCTTCCGCTGTCGTTGGGCAGCGAAGCAAGTGGCGTCGTCACCGCGGTCGGCCCGTCGGCAACGGGGCCGGGTGGCCCGATTTCGGTGGGGGACGAGGTCATCGTCTCGGGTGTCAAAGGTGCCTACGCCGAGGAACTGCTGGTATCGGCAGATTCGGTCGTGCCGAAGCCTTCTGATCTGACATGGGAGGCTGCCGCCGGCCTGTTCGCGGCCGCTGGAACTGCGTTCGACGTCCTTGCCGTGACACAGGTGAGCGCCGGTGACACAGTGCTCGTGCACGGCGCTGCGGGTGGCGTCGGGTCCATCGTCGTGCAACTTGCCCGTGCTCGAGGCGCCCACGTCATCGGCACCGCGCGGGCGATCAATCACGACGCGCTTCGCGCGTACGGCGCCGAGCCGGTCGAATACGGTGACGGTCTGCTCGAGCGGGTACGCGCCCTCGCAACGGAAGGTGTCGACGCCGCGATAGACACAGCGGGCACTGACGAAGCCGTCGACGTCTCGCTCGAATTGGTACCGAACAAGGCGCGAATCGTGACGATCGTGGCATTCGGCCGCGCGGAGGCCGACGGCTTCCTGTCGGTCGGTGGGAACGCCGAGAGCGGTGTCCGTCGCAGGAATGCGCGATTGGAGCTGGTGAAGGCCGCCGGCGCGGGCGATTTCACCGTGCCGATCGCCAAGACGTTCCCGCTCGACGAGGTCGCGCAAGCACACCAGGAGCTGCAGTCCCAGCACCCGCGTGGCAAGTTCATCCTGCTGCCCTGAGATGTGGGCAACGGTGCATCATGGTGGAGTGACAGACGATCCTTCCACTCGCCCGGACGAGCGGTTCACCCTCGCCAGCGAAAGAACCTTCCTCGCATGGATGCGAACTTCGCTGGGTCTACTGGCCGCCGGCGTGGCGGTTCTGCATCTGGTGCCCGACTTCAGTACCGGCTGGGTCAGGACGACGCTCGGACTGATCCTGATACTGATGGCCGCATCGGCATCGATGATCGGGTTGCGTCGGTGGCTTCAGGTGCGAACGGCGCTCCAATCAGGCGCTCCGATGCCCGAGGCGAAGGAGCTGTGGCTTTTCGCGGTCGGCATCGGCGGTATGGCGGTACTGGCCGCGGTCGTGACGGTGCTGGGTATCGAGTGAGAGGTCCGGTGCAGATGCGTGCCGGGCTCGAGTGCACAATCGAAGCAACAGTGACTTTCAACGAGGGAGTAGCGCGTGGCACAGGCTCTGAAGCTCGGGTACAAGGCGTCGGCTGAGCAGTTCGGTCCGCGTGAACTCGTCGAACTCGGCGTACTCGCCGAACAACACGGCATGGATTCGGCGACGGTCAGCGATCACTTCCAGCCATGGCGCCACGAGGGTGGGCACGCGCCGTTCTCGCTGGCCTGGATGACGGCCGTCGGCGAGCGTACGGAGAACATCCAGCTCGGCACCTCGGTGATGACACCGACCTTCCGCTACAACCCGGCAGTCATCGCGCAGGCCTTCGCAACCATGGGCTGCCTGTACCCCGGACGGATCATGCTCGGCGTCGGCACCGGTGAGGCACTCAACGAAATCGCCACCGGATACAGCGGCGAATGGCCCGACTTCAAGGAGCGGTTCGCCCGTCTGCGCGAGTCGGTGCGGTTGATGCGTGAGCTGTGGCTCGGGGACCGCGTCGATTTCGAGGGCGAGTACTACACCACCAAGGGCGCATCGATCTACGACGTTCCCGACGGCGGCATCCCCGTCTACATCGCGGCCGGCGGTCCCGTCGTCGCGCGCTACGCGGGGCGGGCCGGTGACGGATTCATCTGCACCTCGGGCAAGGGGATGGAGCTCTACACCGACAAACTCCTGCCCGCCGTCGAAGAGGGGGCAGGCAAGGCCGAACGCGACTCCGGCGAGATCGACAAGATGATCGAAATCAAGATCTCCTACGACACCGATCCAGAACTCGCGTTGGAGAACTGCCGCTTCTGGGCCCCGCTGTCACTGACGCCGGAGCAGAAGCACTCCATCGAAGACCCGATCGAGATGGAGAAGGCCGCCGACGAACTCCCGATCGAACAGGTCGCCAAGCGCTGGATCGTCGCCTCGGATCCCGACGAGGCCGTCGAGAAGGTCAAGCAGTACACCGATGCGGGCCTGAACCACCTCGTCTTCCACGCCCCCGGCCACGACCAGCGGCGGTTCCTCGAACTGTTCCAGCGCGACCTCGAGCCGAGGCTCCGCAAGCTGGGCTGATCCCGCCCCGCCGGTACCCCGCCTCGCAACGGTTAGACGGTTGCAATGGCCCATTCATGCCGGAAGCGGGATGCCGGAAGCGGGATGCCGGAAGCGGGATGCCGGAAGCGGGATGCCGGAAGCGGGATGCGGCGAAGAGGATGCAAAAGGCCCGGCTCAGTCCGCGGACAAGGCGAACATTCGCATGTCGCGGTCGGTTCGGTTCTTGTACTCGCCGTACACGCGCACCATTTCGTTGAAGGCGTCGTAGATTCGGACCTTCTCGGCGCCGGTCACCGGGGTCGCGGTGACGGGAATCTTTCTGCCCCCGATGGCGACGGTGGCGCGCGGTTCGGCGAGCAGATTCGATGTCCACGCTGGATGATGCTGCTGCCCGAAGTTGCTGCCGACTACGTAGAGCCGATCGTTCTCGCGGTAGTACAGCAACGGGGATGTCCGCGGCTGGCCGGATTTGCGGCCGGTCGTGGTGAGCAGTATTACGGGCGCCGCGATGGGCCCGAGGACGGTGAAGCGTCCGTTCGAACGTTCGAGGAGCTTGCGGTCGATGCCTGCCAGGTTGCGGATCACCCAAGATCCGGGTTTCGTCGCTGCGAATGCGATGGCGGGTTTACGGATGAAGCTGGATTCGCTGCCCCAGCGGACGTCGGGAAACGGTGATTCGGCCATGGTTGTAGCTGACTCCAGCGCATCACTGTCTGTCAACATCGAACCGCTACGCTGACGGGCATGGCCGAGCCAGCATCGAGCATCTACATCGCCTCTCCAGAAGGCGACACCGGAAAATCGACCATCGCTCTCGGGGTGCTGCAGATGTTGTGCGCCTCTGCCGCCCGGGTCGGCGTCTTCCGGCCCATCGCGCGGTCCTCGACGGAGACGGACTACATCCTCGAACTTCTCATCGATCACACGACGGCGGATCTGTCCTACGAACAATCACTCGGTGTCTCCTACGAGGCGGTGCATGCCGATCCCGACGCCGCGCTCGGCGAGATCGTCTCTCGCTTCCACGACGTCGCGTCGCAGTGCGATGCGGTGGTCATCGTCGGCAGCGACTACACCGATGTCGGCAGTCCGAGCGAACTGGGCTTCAACGCGCGCATCGCGGCGAGCCTGGGAGCACCGGTGCTTCTGGCGCTGCGCGGGGCGGACAGAACTGCCGACGAGGTCCTCCAGTTGGCGCAGCTGAGTCTGTCCGAGCTGCACAACTATCATGCGCACCTCGCTGCTATCGTCGCCAATCGGTGTGATCCGGAGGCCCTGGACGAGATCACCGCTGCGCTGGAACCATTGGGTGTACCCGCTTGGAGCCTGCCGGAGATCCCGCTGCTCATGGCCCCGACGATGGCCGAGTTGCTCGAGGCGGTCCACGGCAAGCTCTACAGCGGTGACGTGGAACTGATGCAGCGAGAGGCCCAGCGCGTCATGGTCGGTGGCATGACCGCCGAGCACATTCTCGAACGGCTCACCGAGGGCGTCGTCGTCATCGTGCCGGCGGATCGGTCGGATGTTCTGCTGGCACTCGTCAACGCCCATGAGGCCGAGGGCTTTCCCTCTCTGGCAGGGATCGTCATGAACGGCGGCATCGAACCGCATCCGGCAATTGCTCGCCTCGTCGCCGGACTGGGTCCGAGGTTGCCGATCCTGACCACCGAGCTGGGCACCTTCGACACCGCCTCGGCTGCGGCGAAGGCGCGCGGGCGGGTGGCGGTGGGTTCGCAGCGCAAGGTCGACACTGCCCTGAGCCTGATGGAGCAACGCGTCGACGCCCGGACACTCCTCGATCGACTCGAACTGGAAATTCCCTCGATCACCACTCCGCAGATGTTCGAGTACCAGCTCATTCATCGTGCTCGCGCCGACCGCAAGCACATCGTGCTCCCCGAGGGCGGCGACGACAGAATCCTCCGCGCCGCGGGTCGCCTGTTGCAACGACAGGTGGCGCAGTTGACCATCCTCGGCGAGGAAGGCCCGATCCGCAGGCGTGCAGCCGAACTCGGAGTCGACCTCGACGGGGCGCAGGTGCTCGACCCCAAGACCTCGGACTATGCCGAGGAGTTCGCGGCCGAGTACACCGAGATTCGCAAGCACAAGGGCATGCGCATCGAGCGGGCCCGCGAGGTCATGTCCGACATCTCGTATTTCGGAACCATGATGGTGCACAAGGGCATCGCCGACGGCATGGTGTCCGGCGCCGCGCACACCACGGCGCACACCATTCGCCCGTCCTTCGAGATCATCAAGACAGCAGATGGCGTCAACACCGTCTCGAGCATCTTCCTGATGTGTCTGTCGGATCGAGTTCTCGCCTACGGGGACTGTGCGATAGTGCCCGACCCCACGGCCGAGCAGCTCGCAGACATCGCGATCTCCTCGGCGGCCACGTCGGCGCAGTTCGGGATCGAGCCACGCGTGGCAATGCTGTCCTACTCCACCGGGGATTCCGGTTCCGGCGTGGACGTCGACAAGGTCCGCGAGGCGACCCGGCTGGTACGGGAGCGCAGCCCGGAATTATTGGTGGACGGGCCTATTCAGTACGACGCGGCGATCGAGCCGTCGGTGGCGAAGTCGAAGCTGCCCGACTCCGTCGTCGCCGGACGCGCGACAGTGTTCATTTTTCCGGACCTGAACACGGGCAACAACACGTACAAGGCGGTCCAACGGAGCGCTGGTGCGGTGGCCGTCGGCCCGGTCCTGCAGGGCTTGCGGAAACCCGTCAACGACCTCTCCCGTGGTGCGCTGGTGGAGGACATCGTCAATACCGTTGCCATCACCGCCATCCAAGCGCAGGGCATCGCGAAATGAGTGTGCTGGTAGTCAATTCGGGGTCGTCGTCGGTCAAGTTCGAGCTGGTCGATCCCGATTCCGGTGACTCGATCGCCGCCGGACTGGTCGAGCAGATCGGTGAACTGCAGGGCCGCGTCGTGCTCGACTACCGCGGTGAGACCATCGAGAAGCGTCGGGAGATCGCCGACCACGCCGTCGGTCTGGCGGTGGCCTTCGAGATACTCGCGGGCGCTGGAGTCGAACTCGGCGCCGATGTCACTGCGGTCGGCCATCGCGTCGTACACGGCGGTGACGTCTTTCACGAGCCGACGCTGATCGACGAGAACGTGCTGCAGCAGATATCGGATCTCAGTTCACTTGCACCGTTGCACAACCCGCCGAATGTGCTCGGTATCGAGGTCGCCCGCCGACAGCTGCCGAATGTGCCGCATGTCGCGGTGTTCGATACGGCGTTCTTCCACTCGCTGCCCGCGGCCGCATCGACCTACGCCATCGACCGCGAGATCGCGAAGAAGCACCACATCCGCCGGTACGGCTTCCACGGCACCTCGCATCAGTACGTCTCGCTGCGGGCCGCCGAGTTCCTGGGTCGCGAGGATCTGAATCTGATTGTGCTGCACCTGGGCAACGGGGCGTCTGCGTCAGCGATCGAAAGCGGAACCCCGATCGACACCTCGATGGGGCTGACACCGCTCGAAGGTCTCGTCATGGGTACGCGCTGTGGAGATATCGACCCCGGTGTCGTCATGCACTTGCGCCGCAGCGCCGACATGGATGTCGACGCGATCGACGAGCTCCTCAACCGGCGGTCGGGCCTCGCGGGCCTCGCCGGGGTCAACGACTTCCGCGAGCTGGGCAAGCGTATCGACGACGGCGACGCCGACGCGATCCTCGCGTACGAGGTCTACATCCATCGCCTCCGCAAGTACATCGGTGCCTACATGCTCGCGCTCGGAAGACTCGATGCCATCATCTTCACCGCCGGGGTCGGTGAGAACGCCGCCGGGGTTCGGGCGGACGCGCTCGCGAATCTTCGAGGTTTCGGCATCGAGATCGACCCGGAGCGAAATATGATGCGCAGCAAGGATGCTCGCGTCGTATCGGCGGAGGGTTCGGCGGTGACCGTTCTCGTGATTCCCACCAACGAGGAACTCGCCATCGCGCGTGCAGCGCAGAAGCTGGCTAGAACAACGACTGGGGTCTGATCGCGTTCGCCAGATCGACCAGCGTGTAGCGATGCGCTCGGTCGGTGGCGTTGCGGGCGAGTGCACGCAGGCCCGTCTCGGTCCCGGTCCGCAGGCCGTGTTCGGTGAACGGTACGCCCAGGATCGGTTCGCGTTCGGCCTCGACCGCGTGGCCGGAACGAACCCAGTCCATCGCCATCGCCAATACCAGCGTGCGCATCTGCAGAGCTCTCGGTTCCCGTCGCGGCAACATCGCGACACGCCTCGCGGCCTCTCGGAAGTCTGACTCCTCGAGATCGGGTGCCGGCCGGTCCATCAGTAGCGTGAGCACACTCGTCATGCGTGCGACGGCATAGTGCCGCGAACTGATCGGAACCTGATCCAGGACGGCTACGGCCCCGGCGGGGTCGCTGCGATACATCATCTGACGGGCCAGGCCGAACGCGGAGCTGACGACGGCGCGGTTGGTCCGCCAGACCGATCGATAATACGTCTCGGCGCACACACGCCATTTCTCGTGTTCCTCGGCCGAGGGGAGAATGCCCTCGGTGATCAACTCGGCGCTGGCAGCGAGCGCGATCTTCGGTGCCAACTCGCCGGGGAGGGCGTCGAGTACCTTCTCGAAATGCTTCGAGGCGGCGACGAATTCGTTTCTCGAGAGGTCGAGAAGGCCGGCGTACCACTCGACCCGCCACGGATCCGGACCGTCGGTCTGCACCTGCGCGAGCACCGACTCGGCCGTACCGAAATCGCTCAGGTCGATGTGTGCCTTGACCTCCGCCAGGGTGATCTCGAGGCCACCGGAGGAACCGTCGGCGAACCGTTCGATCCCGTTGCGTCGCGCGTGCGCCAGAGAATCGAGCGTCTGCTGCGGCTCGCTGTGTACTGCAGCGGCGAGCAGTGGCGCACTCGGATCGAGGGGATCGACCAACGGGACCGGCAACGCGGCAACCACGTCGCGAGCGTTGATCCGGTCGCCGCGCACCTTGCCGTCGACGTACGTGTCGGTTCGCCCGACCGATTCCTCGGTGCCGAAGGTGGTTCGCGGTGGACTGAACGCCGTCGACAGGCCAGGCCGCTCGGTGCCCGTTTGCAGCGCCAGGATCTCGCGGAGCACACCTGTCGCCTGGCTGGCGAGAATCTCCGCCGACGCGAAGCGCTGCGTGGGGTCGAGGTTGGTGGCGCGCACGAGCAGTCGGTGGAACGACGGGTACTTCCGCAGCACCTCGTGATCGTCCGGGGACGGAATGCCCGGCGCGTACTTGCCCTTGGTCGAGGGCATGTCGAGCGTCAGAACAGCCAGGGTACGGCCCGCGGTATAGATGTCCGACGCCACCGTCGGGCCGGTCTCGACGATCTCGGGAGCCTGGTAACCGGCTGTGCCGTAAAGGAATCCGTAGTCCTCCACCACTGCGACCGCACCGAGATCGATCAGCTTGATCTGATCGTCGGTCACCATGATGTTCTCCGGCTTCAGATCGTTGTAGACCAGACCGATGGAATGCAGATATGCCAGCGCGGGTAGGACTTCGAGCACGTACGCGATGGCCTGCTCCGCGGGCATGCGGCTCCCGTCGGGGCGAGCGGACAGAATATCGCGCAGCGAGCGGCCACCGACGTACTCCATCACGATGAAACCGATCTTGGTTCCATCGGCGCGTGACTGCTCGACGAAGTTGTAGATCTTCACCACACCCGGATGCGCCACCTCGGCGAGGAACTGACGCTCCGCGACCGCGACAGCATGCGCCTCGTCGTCGCCGAAATGCAGCAGTCCCTTGAGCACCACCCAGCGGTCGCTGACGTTGCGGTCGATAGCGAGATAGATCCAGCCGAGGCCGCCGTGAGCGATACATCCCTGCACCTCGTACTGACCGGCCACCAGGTCGCCGCGCTCGAGCAGGGGAGAGAAATCGTACAGCGATCCGCAGTGCGGGCATGTGCCCGAAGGCTGATCCGGTTGGCCGTCATCGCTGCGACCGACGGGCGAATTGCATTTCCAGCAGAATCGCTTCCGCTGCGGCACCGCCGGATCGGACATCACCGCGGTAGCCGGATCGACCGGGTCCACTCTGGGGATCTCGACGAGGCCTCCGCCGAGCCGTCGCTTGGTGCTCGTGCGACGCGATCGATCCGACCGCGTGCGTCCCGACGTGCGCGTTGAGCGAACCGGCGACGGGGCGGTGGCCTGGGTGCGGTCGGAGGGCTCGGTGCGTTCGGTGGCCTGGGTGCGTTCGGTGGCCTGGGTGCGTTCGGATGCCTGGGTTCGCTGGGATGCCTCGGTCCGAGCTGCCGGCGCGGTGGCGGGGCCGGTGGGGGTTTCCGGATCTCGGATGCTCATCTGTGCCGCTCCCGTCAGTCCACGTACTGCGGTGACGGAGGGCCGGGAGAGCTACCCATGACGGCAAGCCAGCGGTTGTAGGACCTGTTCCAGGTGCCGTCGGCGCGGATGCGCTCGAGGGTGCCGTTGACGAACCGAACCAGATCGTCGCTGTCTTTCGCGATGCCGACGCCGTAGGGCTCGGGGCTCAGACTTTCACCGACGATCTCCAGGTAGGGGTCCTGGGCAGCGAGACCGGCGAGGATGGTGTCGTCGGTGCTGATGGCGTCGACCTGTCGTTGCTGCAGCAGCACCAGACAATCCGACCACATCGCCGCCGTGAGGATCTGTGCAGTCGGCACGATGCGCTGCAGCCGGCGAAGCGAGGTGGTGCCGTCGACCGCGCACACGCGACGATTGGCCAGATCCGCAACGCCTCTGACCCCGGACCCGCGGACCGCCAGAACTCGATGCTGCGCTTGGAAATACACCGTCGAGAACGACACTTCCTCCTTGCGGGCGCACGTGATGGTCATGGTCTTGACCACCACATCCACCGTCGACTCCTGCAGTGCTTCGATGCGCTCGGCGGAGGTGAGGATGCGGAAGTCCACGCGGTCCGGATCGCCGAAGAGATCGCGTGAGATCTCGCGGGCGATGTCGACGTCGAAACCCACGAGTTTGCCCGTCATCGGATCGCGAAAGCTGAACAGGTTGCTGCCGGTGTCGAGGCCGACCGTCAGACGTCCGCGCTCGCGAATCGCGTCGACCGTCGGAGTGGGCGGCGCATCCTCGGGCGCAATTCCGGCCGGCGTCGGGCGCAGACTCGCGGTCGGCCGCTCGCACTGGACTTCCGGGGAATCCGCCGCCGGTGCGGTGGTCACCGGACCGGCCCCGTCTGGAAGAGGAGGTTCGATGTAGCTGCGGTCCGGTTCCGGTGGCAGCGCCTCGGGGGAAACACAACCGGCGACGAGAACGCCGACGAGTACGAGGAGAACAAGCGACAGCAGACGGTTCACAGGTACTCACGCAACCTCGGTATGAGTCCGACGATCACTGCCCCCGCGGCGGTGATGGTCAGAATGACTGCACCCGAATCCAATCCGGTCAACGCCGTCTTGGCGAGCTGGACGTTGGCACGTAGGTCTGTTCGGGCCTGATCGATGCCGTCGGCGAGCATGTTGTCCAACGTCCTGAACTGGACGCCCGAATCGGCGATACCGCTACCGGTGGCAATGGTGACTGCGGTGTTGAAATCGCCGATGGCCAATGCGTCTTCCACGCGGTCGTGCGCGTCTTCCCACATGGTCAGCACATCGGTCATCGCATTGTTGCCGTCGAGCACCTCCCGCAGACTCTGCGTGTTGGCCTCGAATTCGAGGTTGTATTCGCGCGTATCTCCGCGCCGAACCAGGTTGAGGGTCTCGTCGGATCGAGCCTGCTGCGCGAGAATGAAGCCGGTGGTCAGATTCTGAAGCGGTGCGACGCCCTTGTTCAACGCTCGATCGGTGGCCGTCGCCGAGATCAGCCCGGCCACGAGCATCCAGCCGAGCAGAATCGTGATCAGCCCTGTGGCGGTCAGGAAGCCCAGATTCAGAGTGCGATGGGTGCGTCGGGACAGATACACCTGGGCGAGAACGAGCAGCACCAGCGTCAACACGATCAGGGCGATCGAGAAGACCGGGGGATGGACGAACCGTTCCTGATCGGCCGACACCCGCGCTGCCTGCTCCTGGTAGAGCCCTTCGGCGCGGGGCAGCAGTGAGGTCTGCATCAGTGTCGACGCCTCACCCAGGTACGAGGACGCCACAGGGTTGCCGCTGCGGTTGTTCGAACGCGCGGTCTCGATCAATCCGGTGTAGACCGGCAACGCCGCGCCGATCTCCGTCAGCGCGACGAGGGCTCCGTCGTCCGCTTCGCCGAGACCCCCGGATGCGCGGATCAGCTCACTGCCTGCCTCGCCGATGGCCTGGGTGTACCTGTCACGGACTTCCTGCGGTTCGAGACCGCCCGAGATGAACGCAGTCGACGCGGCAGCGTCGGCCACCGACAGGGAACCGTAGAGATTCTGGGCGGAGTTGGCGAACGGTTCGGTCTGCACGAGAAGCGTGTCGAGCGTTTCGGCGCGATCGGCGAGGGCCACCGAGGTCACCACACCGGCGACCACCGAGACCACCGCCAGCAGGGCCCCGAGCAGGATCATGCGAGCAGGAGTCGAACGTGCCACGCGGCGCAGTTCTTCGCGGCGCGGGTCACGCTCCGAAGCCGTAGCTGCCGTCGTGGGAGGGACGGCAGCAGTTGGTGTAGTGCCGACCACGTTCACAGGTGCGAGCATATAAGTTCTCTCGGGCCGCACGTACGTGGAACGCCGCTCTCGTGTGGTTCACCTATGGTGGTCGGTATGCGCGGCGATGGTGACGGGTGGGTAGTCGGGGAGAACGGCACACGGCACTGGGGCAAACACGGCGCAGCCGGTCTACTCCTCCGCGCGCCTGCCCCTGATGGTGGGCCGACGGTATTGCTGCAGCACCGGGCGCTGTGGAGTCACCAGGGCGGCACCTGGGCGTTGCCGGGCGGGGCCCGCGACTCGCACGAGAGCAGCGCACACGCCGCAGTTCGGGAGGCACACGAGGAGGCCGGGATCGGCCTCGAACACCTGCGGGTGCGAGGTGAGATGATCACCTCGCGCGTCGAGAGCGGATGGTCCTACACCACGGTCTTCGCCGACGCCGAAGTGCAGCTCGATACGATCCCCAACGGCGAAAGCGTCGAACTGCGCTGGGTTCCCGAGGACATGGTCGATCAGCTGCCCCTGCATCCGGGGTTCGCCGCGAGCTGGCCGACGCTGCGCACCGAGACGTTGCGTGTGCTGCTGGACACCGCCAATGTGCTGGGCTCGCGGCCCGACGGGTGGTGGCGCGATCGAAGCGGTGCCACCGCAGCCCTGCTGTCCTCACTCGCCGCGGCGTTGCCCCGGACCGTCGAACTACCCGGCGGCGGTTTCGGATGGCTACCGCAAGTGGAAGCAGTGCTGGAAGGCGAGGCGCGAAATGCCCGATTCGAGGACGGCCGCGTGCCGGTGATCCATGCGTCGGGCAGTGGAGACGACGAACTTGCGCGACGGGCACACGACGGCGGCACCCTCACCGCCCTCGTCACCGCCGACCGTGGCCTACAGCAGCGACTGCCGACCGACGTTCGGGTACTGTCGCCGTCCACAGTGCTGAGCTGGCTCGGTTAGCGTCGCGGGCGCAGCATCTCGGCCAACTCGCGCGCTGCGGCCTGCGGATCACGGGCCTGCGTGATGGCCCTGACCACGACGATTCGATCGGCACCCGCCGCGAGCACCTCGTCGACATTGCTCGCATCGATACCCCCGATGGCGAACCACGGCCGCGTCGGCGCGGCCTCGGCCGTGCTGCGCAGCAGGTCGAGCCCGGCGGCGGTCCGATTGGGTTTGGTGGGCGTCGCCCAAACCGGACCCGTCGCAAAGTAGTCGACCCCATCTTCGATGGCCGCAAGACTCGCCTGGTTGCGGTTCTGTGTCGAACGGCCGATGACCACGTCCGGGCCGAGGATCCTGCGGGCGTAGTGAACAGGAAGGTCGCCCTGCCCGAGATGCAGCACATCAGCGTTCGACGCCAAGGCCAGGTCCGCTCGGTCGTTGACGGCCAACAGCGCACCGTGCCGTCGCGTCGCCGCCGACAGGACAGCCAGCGCGGCGAGCTCGTCCTTGGCTTCGAGCGGACCGAACTGGCGCTCGCCTGCCGAATTCTTGTCGCGGAGCTGGATGATGTCGACGCCACCGGAGAGGGCAGCCTCGGCGAAATGGGCCAGATCGCCGTGCTCGCGCCGGGCGTCGGTGCACAGATACAACCGAGCCGACGCCAGACGTTCGCGTGCCGACTCGTTACGTGAGCTCTGAGTGGGTTGCACGCTGCAAACGGTAGTCTGTCGGGGAGTTCATGAATACACGGGAGTCCTGGGGTTCGCGGGGCTGAGAGTGGACGCGTTACGTCCTTACCGTCAACACCTGAACCGGATCATGCCGGCGCAGGGAGTGAGGTGGTGTGTAGATGTTGCCGACATTGGCGGTAGTCGGAGGCGGTGTGATCGGGCTCGCCGTGGCCGTACGTGCCGCACGTGAGGGTTGGTCGGTACGGCTCTACGATCCTGCGCTCGGATCCGGCGCGTCATGGGTGGCCGGCGGGATGCTTGCCCCACTGTCCGAGGCATGGCCGGGTGAGCATCGACTGCTCGCGCTCGGCGCGCACTCACTGGAGCGGTGGCCGGAGTTCGGGCGCTCGCTCGGCACAAACGTGTTCACCGCGAGCGGGTCGCTCACCGTCGCACTGGACGCCGCAGACGCGGCCGATCTTCGCACCATCGCCGAATTTCTGGGGCAGCAGGGGTTTTCGGTCGAGATGCTCTCGCGGGCGCAGATACGGGAGCTCGAGCCTTCGCTGGCGCAGAACATACGCCTCGCCATCCACGCGCCCACCGAACTGGCCGTCGACAATCGTGCGTTGGTGACGGCGCTGCGCGAGGCGGCATCGCAGGTGGAGTTCCTCGCCGAGGAAGTGACCGATCTCGAGGCCATCAACGCCGATCAGATCGTGGTCGCTGCCGGCGCGAACACCGCCTCGCTGCTGGCGGGGATGCCGGTTCGAGCGGTCAAAGGCGAAATTCTGCGGCTGCGTCGCCGACCCAGCGCACCGCCGCCGCCGACCCGCACTGTCCGGGGCAGCGTCCACGGCCGACCGATCTACCTCGTCCCGCGTGGCGACGGGTTGGTCGTCGGCGCGACACAGCACGAAACAGGTCGAGACACGCAGGTCACCGTCGCGGGTGTCCGAGATCTGATCGCCGACGCGGAACGTTTGATGCCCAGCATCGGCGAATACGAACTGCACGAGTGCTCGGCCGGGCTCCGACCCGCCAGTCCCGACGGACTGCCCGTCATCGGCAGGATCTCCGATCGGGTCATCGTCGCCTCCGGGCACGGACGCAACGGAATCCTGTTGACACCCATCACCGCAGACGCGGTATCGGCACTCCTCGCCGGCGACGTACTCCCCGAAGCAAAAGCCGCCGACCCTTCGAGATTCGAGAAAGTTGCACACCCATGATCACAGTGAACGGTGAAGACCACGTTCTCCCCGGCGACCTGACGATGCGCCAGTTGCTCGAACACCTGTCGATGCCGGAGAAGGGTATAGCCGTCGCCGTCGACGGAACAGTCCTGCCGAAAAGCCGGTGGGACCTCACCACCGTCGAAAAGGGCTCGAAAATCGAGATACTGACGGCGGTGCAGGGTGGTTGAACATGGTCATTCCGCAGGCTCCACTCCCGCCGTGGTTGAGTCACTGAGGATCGCTGACCGCACCTTCACCTCCCGGCTCATCATGGGCACCGGGGGAGCGGCGAACCTGGCGGTGCTCGAAGAAGCCCTGCTCGCCTCGGGGACAGAGCTGACCACCGTGGCGATGCGGCGCGTGGACTCGGCCGGGGGAACCGGTGTGCTCGATCTGCTCCGCAAGCTGAACATCGCGCCGCTGCCCAATACGGCGGGATGTCGCGGTGCGGCGGAAGCGGTGCTGACCGCGCAACTCGGGCGCGAGGCGCTCGACACCGACTGGGTCAAGCTCGAGGTCATCGCCGACGAGCGGACCCTGCTACCCGACGCCATCGAACTCGTTTCGGCCGCAGAGCAACTGGTGGACGACGGCTTCAAGGTGCTGCCGTACACGACGGACGACCCGGTGCTGGCGAAACGACTCGAGGACATCGGCTGCGTGGCCGTCATGCCGCTCGGTGCTCCTATCGGAACGGGTCTGGGCATCTGTAACCCGCACAACATCGAGATGATCGTAGAGGCAGCAGGGGTGCCGGTGATCCTCGACGCCGGCATCGGGACCGCGAGCGATGCAGCACTGGCCATGGAACTGGGATGCGACGCGGTGTTGCTCGCAACCGCCGTGACCCGTGCCAAGGATCCCGCCCTGATGGCGTCGGCGATGCGTCATGCGGTATCGGCGGGCTTCGAGGCACGTCGGGCCGGGCGGATTCCGAAGCGATTCTGGGCGCAGGCCAGCTCGCCGGAGGCGCCGTAGCCGCATGTGCGTGGAAATACATGACAGGACACGTATTTCCACTCACCTAGGGGTCGGGTCATCCCAAAGGATGACTCAGGTCGCGACTCGCGGGCGATGTGCGCAACCCCTGCCATAGGGGACAGTGAGCACCATGATCGAAGTAAAGGGACTGACTAAACAGTTCGGTGCCACGAAGGCGGTCGAGGACCTCACCTTCACGGTAAAACCGGGCATAGTGACGGGCTTCCTCGGACCCAACGGTGCGGGCAAGTCGACGACCATGCGGATGATCCTCGGATTGGACCGCCCCACCAGCGGTACAGCATTGATCGAGGGCAAGCCGTACAACCAACTCAAGCAGCCACTGCGTACCGTCGGAGCACTCCTCGACGCCAAGTGGGTGCACCCCAACCGTTCGGCGAAGGCACATCTCGAGTGGATGGCCGCCTCCAACGACATCCCGAAATCGCGTGTCGACGAGGTTCTGCGGCTGGTCGGCCTGACCGATGTCGCGAAGAAGAATGCCGGCGGGTTCTCCCTCGGCATGTCGCAGCGTCTCGGATTGGCCGGTGCCCTGCTGGGCGATCCGAAGGTGTTGCTGTTCGACGAGCCCGTCAACGGCCTCGACCCCGAGGGTATCGTCTGGATCCGAAAGTTCATGCAGCGGTTGGCAGCTGAGGGTCGTACCGTTCTTGTCTCGAGCCACCTGCTGTCCGAGATGGCGCAGACGGCCGAACACCTCGTCGTCATCGGGCGAGGAAAGCTCATCTCCGATTCGTCGGTGCAGGAGTTCATCGATCACGCGTCGGAGGCATCGGTGCGGGTCCGTGGTCCGCAGCTCGACGCGCTCCGCAGCGCCCTGACCTCCGCCGGACTCACCGTCCGAGAGCCGGGAATCACCGAGGAGCTCCAGCCGACCCTGGTGGTCACCAACTCCACGACCGATGCGATCGGCGAGATTGCGGGTAGAGCAGGTCTCGTGCTTCACGAATTGTCCTCGCAAAGAGGATCTTTGGAGGAAGCATTCATGAAGCTCACCGGTGACGACGTTCAGTACCACGGCGCAGGCGCCGAGACAATGGGAGGTGCACTCTAGTGGGTGTCCTGACAGCAGAACGCATCAAGATCACCTCCACGAAATCACCGTGGTGGTGCACCATCGCCGTGATCGTGCTCGGGCTGGGCCTGGCAGCGATCGTCGGCTTCACCTCCAAGTTGGGCCTCGATTCCTACAAGGACGAACTCGCACAGGGAAATACGCCGAACTTCGAGCCCTTCATTCCGTCCGCCTTCGAGGCAATAGGCGCAGGTGTCGGCGGCTTCGGAGTCATGGTTCTCATGATCCTGGCGGCCCTGACTGTCACCAGTGAGTACCGGTTCGGAGTCATCCGGACGACCTTCCAGGCGATTCCGAATCGCAGCTCCGTGCTGATCGCAAAGGCCTTGCTGGTCGGTGTATTCGGCTTCGTTCTCTCCTTCATCCTGGCGATCGGCGCCCTGTACCTGTCGCGAGCACTCGCCGGCGACGAAGCGGGCGCGCTGCTCAGCTTCGATGTCGACGGCACGTGGCGTGTCGTCTACGGCACCGCGATCCTGGCCTTCCTGCAGATCGTCGTCGCAGTGGGCGTCGGTGCGCTGCTCCGGCAGTCGGCAGGCGCTATCGCGCTACTGTTGCTGTGGCCGTTGGTTATCGAGAGCCTGTTCGCGCTCTTCGGTTCGTTCGGCCGAGCAGTCCAACCGTTCCTTCCCTGGATGAACGCCGGATACTTCCTCGGTCAGGACGGCGGGGTCGACTTCCACTGGGGTCCCATCGGTGGTCTGATCTACTTCATCGTCTTCACCGCGATCGTGTTCGGGGCCGCACTGCTGGTCACCAATCGCCGCGACGCGTGAGCTGTACTGCGGTTAGACATCCCAGGGCCGTAATTTGTCAAGCGGCGGTGGGTTGTTGTTCCGTTCGGTGTGCCCAGGCGATGTGTTCGTCGTATTTGGTGCGGTGTCGTAGGCAGCCGTGCAGTAGTCCGACGAGTCGGT
>NZ_JABFAO010000029.1 GCF_017168235.1 Rhodococcus sp. KRD197 | reverse complement strand
GGGGAGGGAAGCGGTCCATGCGGGACATCGGGGGCGGTTGTGTACGCGCAAGCGGTGAACGGTGCGCACAACCGAGGCGAGAACGCTGATGGCCGTGCTGGTCTCGCAGTTGCGCGCATGGACGCCGCGGGCACTGGCCGGTGTCGCAGCCGAGGTGGCCGGCATCAACGACGAGTTCGACGAGCAAATGTCGCAGTTGGCGCGCCGAACCGACGACGCCTTCGCAGACTGGCAGGGAGATGCCGCCGCAGCCGCGATGGCCCGCTCGTTGGCCGACCGAATCGCAGGAAACCACATCGTCACCGCGGTCGCCGCCGTCAGTGAATCCTTCGCGAAAGCGGCCGGTGAGCTCGACGCGATACGGGAACCGGCGCTGGCCGTCGTCGACTCCGCGGTAGCGGCGGGCTTTACCGTCCACGATGTCGGCGCCGTGATCGCACCCATCAGCTCCACCGGAGAGATCGTCGTCGACATGTTGTTGCAGTCGAGTTTCGACGAACAGGCAAGAACCATCGAGGCCCGCCTGATGCCACTTCTCGCTGCTGCGGCAGAGGCCGACCGGGCCTGCGCGAGAACACTGCAGAACGCACTCGGCGACCTCGCCGACATCACCACCTCGGCCCCCGCCGCAGCCTCCTACGGGCCCGAGGTGCGCGCAATCCTCGACGGCGAGGCGTTCCTCCCCGAAAGTCCGGTCGCGCTCGCAGAGTTCTGGGATGGACTGTCCCCGGCAGAGAAGGACGGCCTGGCAGCATGGGATCCCACCATCGGCAACCGCGACGGCCTACCCGCGATCGACAAGTCGCGCTACAACGAAGAACTGCTCGAGACGTTGCGCTTTAACGCACACGCCGACCTCGACGCGATCGAAGCGCGTCACCCGGATTGGATGAACGGTGAGAACCTGCCACCTACCGAAGGCATCCTCACCGACGAGGACAGCGCCAACCAGCGTGAGCTGGACCGGTGGCTCGACGAGCGCGCCGACGCAGAGAAGTCCGCATTCGGATACGACGAAGTCCGGACGCAGCTCGACAAGGACGGGCCACAGCGATTACTGATGAACATCGATGCCGAAGGCCGCGGCGCTATTGCATTGGGCAACCCCGACATTGCCGGCCACGTCGCGACATACGTGCCCGGCACGAGTTCGGGTTTGCCGTCACTGGGAGGGGACATGGAGCGGGCCGAATTTCTGCTCACCGCCGCCAACAGGTTGAACGACGGTGACAACGCGGTCGTGACATGGGTCGGCTACAACGCCCCACCCGAGTTGCCCGATGCGGCATCGGCCGACTACGCCGAGGCGGGCGCACCGCGGCTGGACAGCTTCCAGGACGGGTTGCGCGCCGCACACGAGGGAGCGGCGTCACTCAACACAGTGATCGGGCACAGCTACGGCAGCACCGTCATCGGGCACGCCATGAGCGACGGAAACTCGCTGGCCGTGGACAACGTGGTGTTCGCCGGGAGCCCCGGCGTCGGATACGGAGTGAACGGGGTCGGCGAACTGAGCCTCGACAACGTCGACCCGACGTCCAACAACGAACGGATCTTCGCGACGGCTGCATCCTCTGATCCCGTGACCTGGATAGGCGACGGCGTGGACGGCATACGCGTGGCGGCCTCGGTCTTCGGCCTTCCCACGGGCGAGCTCGGGCACGGCGCCGACCCCACGAACCCATCCTTCGGTGCGACGGTATTCGACAGTCACCCGGGGCCCAGCGTCAACATCGTGGGCGTCGACATCGGGTTCTCTCCGTCCACGCACAGCAACTATTTCGTAGAGGAGAGCCAGTCCCTCCTGGGAATGGCCCAAATCGTCGCGGGAACGAGGTAGGAGACGATGATTTCGTCGTATCGCCGGGCGGTCGCCGGGCTGTTCATGGTTGCAGTGTTGGTGCTCGGGTGCTCGTATACCGCAGGTAAGAGCGTGAACAAGTCTTTGACGTCCGATGAAAGCATGAACCGCACCCTCGAATACCTCGAAGAATCGCTGGCCGCTTTGCCGTCCGGGGCGAGGTTGGACCGCGTCCACCCCGAACTGCCTGTGGGGGATCTCGGGTACGGCGGGTTCGCGCCCTGCTACGACAGCAACACCGTCGTCGAAGGGCCCGAGTACTTCGGTGTCGGCTTTTGGGTGGTCGACGGCGGTGACGGACCGGCAGGGTTGAAAAGCGTGGTGGAGCGGTGGACCGAGTGGGGTTGGACGGGCGACGATCGAGCCCCCGACGGCGACAGGTACGCACAGCGAACCTCGCCCGACGAGTACACGCTGACCGCACAACTCAGCACCAGCGGGTACCTGAGCCTCAGTGGATCCTCGCCGTGCTTCCCGTTCGAGAACGGGACCGATCTCGACGTACAAGGTCCCGGGGTGATCGAGCAGCCGTGAGACCGGTTTCATCGAACGGAAAGGGATGAAGATGCTCGAAGCCGACTCGGAATCGTTGCGCGCGTTATCGACCTCGCTGCGCGATACAGCGGAAACAGTCGCATCGTTCGACCCGACACCTCCAGCGGCGGCGGGCGCGGCGGCTATGCCCGACTCGGCCTTCGGCGCAGCCGCAGCCACATCCGCAGAACCGATACTCACGGCCTACCGGGCCACAGCAGACCGCATCCGGCACATGGGGGAGGCCGCGCTGGCGAGTGCTCACAGCTACGACGAGGCGGAAGCCGCATTCCGTGAACAGCTCCGGGGCACACAGTGAGTCCTCGCCCCGATACCGTGGCGATCGAGGAACTGACCGCCAAAGCCGCACGCGTCCAGCTGGCCCTGCAATCGGTTCGGGGCCACGCGAGCTCCGACGGCGCAGACGTGCGCATCGAAGTCGGTGTCGACGGCCGAATCACCGATATCGCACTGAGCCAGCACTTTTCGCAACTGCCACCGGATGCCGCTGAGGGTCTGATCGCACGCACCCACGCGGCGGCACTCGACGATGCTTCGCGCGCCGCCCAAAGCATCCGACGCGAGCTGCTGGATGACCCACGTGTTGGAAGACTCGTCGACACCGTAGTGGCGGAGCCGGATTCACCGGCCGGGAGCGTTGTTGTGCGGGATGAGGAGCCACTGCAGCCGACGTCGATTTATGAGCGGTGGTAGCGGGCTGCCTGTCGATTCGAGTTCTTGTCGGTGCCTCGTTGTACCTTTCGTGGCATGGAAGAAGTTGGGGGATTCACCACAGCACACACGCTGTCCGACCAGGACATCGTGACCGCACTCGCGCGCATCCACACCACCGAAACCAGCTTGGCCGCATCCCGACTCGCCCTGCTCGCCGAAGCCGAACGCCGAGGACTCGCCCTCAAACTCGGACACTCCTCCATCAAACGCTGGTACGGCAACGCCGTCCGCATCCCCGAAGGCAACGCCGCCCACCAAATCGCCCTCGGCTACTGGCTCGGCGCCCACCCATCCGTCGCACATGCACTCTCCAACGGCACCATCCACATCCTGCACGCCAAAGCCATCGCCGACGGACACTCCACCATCCTCACCGCCGACCCCACCCTCACCGAGACACACCAAGCTGATGCTGTCGCAGTACTGCTCGACATCGCCACCCGATCCCTGCCCAGAACAGTCACCGACCGCGCCCACGAACTCGCCCACCAAGCCGCTTGCGATGCCCGAGCCCGGCACGAAACCGAACGACGACGCCGCGAAGAAGAACAGACCGAAGAGCAACGCCGACAGGCCGCTGATGGACTCGAGAACGTCCGTCCCGACGACAAGTCTGACGGTCAACCACCTGTGCCACCCGGCTCACCACCTTTGCCGCCACCTGTGCCGCCGCCCGGCCCACCGCCCGTGCCGGTCGCCGAGAACACCGCCCTCAACACCCTCGGCATCTACCCACTCGCCAACGGGCGCAGCAAAATCGACGGCAACCTCGACAAACTCACCACCGAAAAACTCAAAACAGCCCTCTCACCCCTGACCGCACCCAAGCCAGCACCCGACGGCACCCGCGACCCCCGAACCCCCACCAAACGCAACGCCGACGGACTCGCCGAACTCCTCGACCGCTACCTCAACGGACACCACAACACCGGACCCAGTCGTACCAGACCCGGTAGTACCAAGGTGAAACTGATCGTCCCGCTCACAGAGTTGATGAAAAAACCGCGCCACCGCCGGCCCGACGAAAATCAGTCCGGGGACGGACCGGGCGGTGGAGGAAGAGGCAACGACGGCGGCGGTAACGGTGGCAACGGCGGTGGCGGTATCGGTGGCGGTAACGGCGGTGGCCGAGGCGACCGGGCTGGAGATAGTGGCGGAGGCGACCAGGCTGGAGATGACCGGGCCGCTGATGAACGCACGGCCGGTGACCGCGCGGGTGGCCCGCCGACACCCGACGACCCGCGTTGGCCGTTCCACCTCGACTGGACCGGCCCCATCAGCCGCCACCTCGCCGAACTACTCACCTGCGACGCCGACCTCACACCCATCATCGTCGACGAACACGGCGTCCCACTCGCACTCGGACGCACCATCCGACTCGCCACACCAGCCCAACGCGAAGCCATCACCATCCGCGACCACTGCTGCGTCATGTGCGGACGCCCAGCGCAATGGTGCGAAGTCCACCACATCACGTATTGGCAGAACGGCGGCGCGACAGACCTGAACAACCTCGCCCTCCTCTGCAGCGAATGCCACCAACAAATCCACAACACCACCTGGGAACTCCACATGGGCGAGGACGGGCACCCCTACTCCATCCCGCCCGCCACTATCGACCCCGAACAACAACCCATCCCCAGCTACCACCGAAGACGAAAACCCCGAAGACAAGACCACAGCGCCTAGAGCCGGCCGACGCGCCACACTCGCCCGCGCGAGTCACGCACCGCCGCAGCACAACTGCGGCACGTACCGGGGGCTCCCATGAGCCCCCGGGGATCAGTCGCAGCTGCTACGAGCACACCGGAACATCGACGGTGACAGTCGGATCATCGACCAACGGCTGCACCGGGACCACGGCCTCCCCGGCGACCGTCGGCTCCTCGAGCTCCCACGTCACCGTCGAGGACTCACCCGGAGGGATAGTCACATACGCCGCCCGAACCGGATGACCCAGCTCCACCCCGCCCTGCACCGAGAAAGCAGTCACGCCATCGACCTGCATCGACGTAATCGACGCACCCTGCGTCCCATACAGATACACGATCGCCTCATTGGTGCCATACGGAACACCCGGCTGGAACGTGCTCGCCACATACGGCGTCAAACCATCCGCATTGACATTGTTGGTGAGCGTCGCCGTCACCGTCGACGTCCGAGTATCGCCGTCACAGGACTGCGCGGTATACGAAATATCGCGCGCCAGATAGTAATCCAACTTGTTGCCGCCAGCATTGTTGACGATCACATTGGCATACGGAACCGGATCGACGGGCAACGTGTGCCCGACCTTCGTCGGCGCCAACACATCCTGCACAGGCGGATCCGCGCTCCACACCGAGATACGTCCCTCGCTGCCTGCGCGGCCCACGGCGTCGAGCAACTCGCGGGTCGGGGCAACACCCGTGGTCATCTCGTTGACCACGGCAGCCGCGATCTCCTGCAGATATGCCTTGCGCGCCAACTGATCATCACCGAAACGCGCATACGCCGTCGACAACGTCACCTCGACCACATTGTCGCCGGAGATGACCTCGCCGTCAGGGAGAGTGATGGGCCCCGTCGCGTCGAGGATGTAACTCAACGCGATCGGATCGGTGGCGATAGCACCATCGAGCTGCTCACCCGTCTGCTCCGTCCACATCGAGGACCAGATCTGGCCCGCATACGGAAAGTGCGGGCTCGCATTGGAATTGCGGAAATCGACGGTGGTGTTGCGGGGGCCCCACAGGGCGTTGTACTCAGGCCCGAGATCGATGGGCTGCTCCGCGAAATCCAAGTCACTGTTACTGCCGAGCATGTCCACCCGCGCGGTACCGTCCTCGGCGCGGAGGATGCCGAAACCACCCAGCAACCCACCGGTGCCGCGGGCCTCAGCGTTGGTCTGAAAAGCCAGGAAGTACGAACGGGGGCCGTCCGCGCCCATCATTGTCGGGACGATCCGGCTCGCCGTGTACGTGTTGGTGAGCAACCCGGCGAGGTCATGCGTCTGGTTCTCCAGCTGGACACGCGCGTCCTGGACGACGCCGAGGTACGCCGGGTCCTCGATGGCCTGGGCCTGCGCATACAGGTCCTCGGCGGCCGCGGACGTCTCGGCGAGGATCGGCTCGGCGTCGGCGAGGGCCTGCAGGTTCACCCGGCCACCGCCCTCGAGGAGACTGTTGGGCGAGATCGATGCGCTGGCCGCAGAGGCGGGCTCGAGAACGTCGACCGCGAGTCCCTGCACCACATCGGATATTTCGGAGACCGTAGCCAGCGGGCTGCCGAGCACGGGGATGGCGCCGGCGATGGTGAACGGCAGCGAGGACGCCGAGCTCTGCGCATCGTTCGCGGACTCGGCCGCGTCGGCGGCAGCGGCCTGCGCGCCCGCCACATCGCCGTCGAGAAGTGCGTCCTTCGCCCGGTTGGCGGCGTCGCGCGTCGTCTCCAAGCTGGATTTCGCGGACACCGCCTCGTAGGCGAGCCAGGCCACGAATGCCACCACGATCACCAGGACGACCCCGACGATCAGCAGGATCGGTCGCTTGCGGCTGGTGTTTCCTCGACGGTCGGTCGAGTGGGTGTCGGTGCTGTCGGTCATGCGCCCGGACTCCTCGTTTCTGCGAAAACCCGCCTGGTAACCCACTCGGGTGGTGATCGATTGCGATGATCGCTGGTGTTGCGCGCTCGGGGGAACAGTAGTGTGTCTTCCGCGGAAAGGGCAGACAAGTCGTACGTTAGTCCGTCCGAATGATGGGGTTCTTGAAGCCGAAAATGCTCGCCAATGTGACAGTGATTACACAGAAGTAACACTTGTCCGCGGTGAAAACGTTAGTTGGTTGAAGAACAGGGCGGAGGAAATGTAAGTGGACGGTAGTCTGGGTCCGGCGAAGTCGGCGGCGAAAGCTGTGTTCGACACGCTCGTCGCCGCCGTATTGCTCGTCGCCCTCGCGCCGGTGCTGCTGGGATGTGCTGCGTTGATCAAGTGCGCGGGCGGCGGTGAGCCCGTGCTCGAGACCGAGGCGCGGCTGGACCATCGTGGAACCGTCTTCGAGCTGCTCGGATTCCGTATTCCCGCTGGTCGGTGGGTGGGAGTTCTCATCGAGAAGCACAGCCTGCACCGCCTACCCGAGCTACTCAACGTGCTCCGCGGAGACATGAGCCTGGTCGGTCCGCGGCCGCGCCCGCTGCATGAGGCGCCCGATGTGAACCCGAGTCTTCGGCCGGGGCTGACCGGACTGTGGGCGCTGTCTGTGGGCACGAGCGAGGAGTGGCCAGACATCGAACGCAGGTACGCCCGGACGTGGTCGATCGGGGGCGACATCGCCATCCTGGCGCGCACGATTGCCGCGGTTCGTTACAAGCTCTGAAATGCTCCTTCGATTCTTGTGATGAAGGCGAAACAAGCCTTCTGCATTTTTCCTTTCTCGGACTCGGGAAATCAACCGATATCGAACTGTGATTACAGAAACTGCCCCGTCGAAAATATTGCTACGAGTAGAGCAAATACCACTGGTCCACTAGTTTGTAGTTGGGGCGCGCTGTAAACCGACGGTGCCGGCCACGTGTCGGTCCGTCGAGGAGGGGAACAGATGTTTTCAGTGGAAGGGGCGCCCGGTGGACAGGGCTTCTTTCCGCTGTCCGCTGCCCAGATGAACATCTACTTCGCCCAGAAACTCGCACCTCACGTTCCGTTCACTATCGCCCAGTATGTCGAGATCCGCGGACATCTCGACCCATCGATTCTGATTCGCGCCACCGATATTGCGTGCCGGGAACTCCAATCGCCCGGTGTCCGCATCGTCGAAATCGACGGCCGGCCCTACCAGCGGTACGACGGCAACGTTCCCTACGCCATGATCTACCGGGACCTCCGCGGTGACACCGACCCGGTCGGCACCGCCCACGCCTACATGGACGAGCAGTACCGCAAGCCCGTCGACTTGGTCCGCGACCAGCTCATCGCGTCGGAGATCATTCAGGTCGGCGAGGCGCACTACTTCTGGTACAGCCGCGCACATCACGTGGTGATGGACGGGCTCGGCGCCATCTCCGTCCAGGAACGCACCGCTGCCGCCTACACCGCGCTACTGACCGGTAGCGACCTGCCGAAGACCAAAGCCGCCACCGTCCGGGAGATCTACGACTACGAGGCCGCGTACCCCGGTTCCTCTCGCTACGAGTCCGACCGCGAGTACTGGCTGGGCCGCCTCGACGGCCACGCCGATGCGCCCCGGTTGGCGGGCGGGCAGTCCGACGCCCCGAGCGATGTGTCGGTGAGCGTCGGCGCAGACCTCGACGCCGGTATCACCTCCGCTATGGCCGAATTGGCACGCCGGTACAACTCCTCCGATGTGCCCGTCGTACTCGCGGCGTTCGCTCTCTACCTCGCCCGGATGACCGATACCGAGGACGTCATGCTCAGCCTCCCGGTATCGGGCCGCGCGACGACCCGGCTGCGGGCGTCGTCGGGGATGATGTCCAACATCGTGCCGCTGCGCATCGACGCCGGGACCGACGCGACCGTGGAGGAACTGCTGCGCCGCATCCAGGTGGAGCTCACCGGCGCGCTGCGACACCAGCGGTTCCGTGTGGAGGACATGCAGCGCGCTGCCGGCGGCGGTGTGAGTAGCGCGGCGGGGCGGGGCGCGTTCGGCCCGACCGTAAACATCATGATGTACGACAGCACAATTCGGCTCGGCGAGGTGATCGGCGAGTACCGCGTGCTCTCCAGCGGGCCCATCGACGACATGATGGTCAACGTCTACCCGGGGGTCGCCGGGGCCAGCACCCGCGTCGACTTCCTCGGCAACCCGGCGCTCTACAGCACCGCCGACCTGGCCACGCACCACGCACGTTTCCTCGACCTGCTCAGCACCCTCGTCGCCGCCGAGGACGGGACGCACCTCGGCGATATCGACGTGCTGGCCCCGACCGAGCGGGCGTCGTTCGAGCCATCCTCCGCGAGGCCGGCGACCCTGCCGGAGCTGGTGCATCCGGGTGCGGTGATTCGGTACGACGGAATCGACTACCCCGTCTCGATGACGATGGCCGCCGATCTGGCCGACCGCGGCGTGGGGCCCGAGGTTCGGGTCGCGCTCGCTCTGGGCCGCTCGCACCTGTCGGTGCTGGCCGCGTTGGCAGTCTCCGCGGCCGGGGGATCGTTCGTGCCGGTGGACCCGCGCGAGCCCGCACCCAGGCTCGTCGAGATGCTCGATGGTGTGGCTTTCGGTATCGCCGAGCGGTCGGCGATACCGACGCTCCCAGCCGCGATCGAGTGGGTAGCGGTCGAGGACCTCGAAGTCGGTCCACAGTTCGAAACCACACCGGCGCACCTGGACAACGAGGCCTACGTCATCCACACCTCCGGTTCCACCGGAAAACCCAAGGCCGTCAGCATCACTCACCGCGGGCTCGCCGGACTGGCTGCCGCGGTGGTGGAGAAGTACCCGATCACCAGCTCCTCGCGGGTGCTGCAGCTGGCATCCCCGGTGTTCGACGCATCGATCCAGGAGATTCTCGCGGCCGTGTCGACGGGGGCGACGCTCGTGGTCGCCCCGGCGGACGTGTACGCCGGACCCGCTCTGGCCGAACTGCTCGCCGCTGAACGCATCACTCACCTCATCACCTCGCCGACGGTGCTCGCGACACTCGAACCCCGCGACCTCGCCGGGGTGGAGGTGTTCGATGTCGGCGGTGAAGCGTGCCCGCCGGACCTGCGCGACCGGTTCGCCGGCGGTGCGCCCACCAGCCGAATGCTCAACGCCTACGGCCCCACCGAAACCACTGTTCTCGCAACGCTGTCCGATCCGATGACCTCCGGCGAGCCCGTCACCATCGGGTCGGCGTTGCCAGGTGTGCGCGCCGTGGTGCTCGACGCCCGGTTGCGGGTGGTGCCGGCAGGCGGGATCGGCGAGCTCTACCTCGGCGGTGACGGTCTCGCCCGCGGCTACTCGGGGCAGCCCGGCCTCACGGCGGCCGCGTTCGTCGCGGACCCAGACCCAGATGCGGATGGCAGGCGGCTGTACCGCACCGGTGATGTGGTGCGCACGCTGATCGGCGGGGAGCTCGAATACCTCGGCCGCCGCGATCAGCAGGTGCAGCTTCGCGGCCGACGCGTCGAGCTCGGGGAAATCGAAATTGCCGCCGGTACCGGCTTCGCTGTTGCCATGCGTGACGACCGGCTGATCGGCTACACCACCGGATCGGCTGCGAGCCTCGACGCGCAGCTGCGACACCGGCTGCCTGCGTGGATGGTGCCCGAGCGGATCATCGAACTGGCCGAGCTTCCGATGACACCCGGTGGCAAACTGGACCGGCGCGCGCTACCGTTTCCGCCGAACGTCACCGATACCGGTTATGTTGCGCCGGTAGGGGATACCGAAGCTCGGGTGGCCGCGGTGTTCGCCGATGTGCTCGGCGTTACCGATGTCGGGCGTCTGCACAGTTTCTTCGAACTCGGCGGCGACTCGCTCAGCGCCACCCGCGTGGTCGCCCGGTTGGGGTCGGGAGTGACGCTGCCGGTGCTCTTCGACGCGCCGACCGTGGCCGAGTTGGCCAGCCACATCGACTCCGCCGCAGTGCAACCCGCCTCGCTGGACCTGCTCGAAACTGTGGTGCCCGACCGCGTGCCGCTGTCCTACGCGCAGCAGCGGATGTGGTTCCTCAACCAGTTCGACTCGGCGTCGACGGCCTACACCATGCCCGTCGCACTGCAGCTGACTGAGGGCACCGACCCCGAACTCGTCGTCACCGCGCTCCGCGACGTACTCGAACGGCACGAATCGCTCCGCACCTACTTCCCCGACGACGGCGCCGGCCCGAGGCAGGTGGTGGTGCCGACGGACGCTGTGCTGCCGAATATTTCACGTAGCACCGTCAGCGAGGTCGAACTCGACGCCGTGATTGCCCGGCTCGCCGCAACCGGGTTCGACGTCGCCACCGGGGTGCCGATGCGGGCGGCGTTGCTGACGGTGGAACCCTCCGGGGACACCGTCGTCGCCATCGCGCTGCATCATATTAGTGTCGACGGATGGTCGATCGATCCGCTGGTGCGGGACTTTTCCGTCGCGTACGAGGCGCGGTCCGCCGGGCACGCGCCGACGTGGCCGCGGCTACAGGCCCAGTACAGCCAGTACGCGGTGTGGAACCGCGCGTTCGTCGATGCCGTCGCCGGCGCGCAGACGACCTACTGGACCGGCCTCCTCGACTCCGATATCCCACCCGCCGCGCTGCCCGCGGACCGGCCGCGCCCGCCGGTGCAGTCGATGAGAACCGCCGACGTCCCGGTCAGCATCGACGCCGAACTGCACCAACGCATCACGCGAATGGCGCGGCAGGCCAACGAAACAACGTTCATGATCGTGCACGCCGCGCTCGCGGTGACGCTGAGCCGGTTCGGGACATCGGGTGGCTCCAAGGTGGCGAGGACCGTCGTCGGGTCGCCGTCCGCCGGGCGCGGGCACGCAGCGCTCGACGAGATGGTCGGCATGTTCGTCGGGACGGTGCCCCTGGCGGTGGATGTCGATCTCGGCGCCCGGTTCACCGATCTCGTCGCGGCGGTGCGGCGCGCGGATCTCGACGCGTTCGCCCGCTCCGATCTGCCGTTCGAGCGGATCGTCGACGCCCTCGCCACGGACCGATCCCTCGACCGGCACCCACTGTTTCAGGTGATGCTCGCCTTCGACAACGCCCAGCACGAGCGGGTGGACGGCCTCCCGGTGGATGTGATGCCGGTGTCGACGAACTCCTCGGAGTTCGACCTCACTGTGGTGTTGACCGAGACGGCCGACGGGATCACAGGGTGCGTGGAGTACGCCCTGGACCTCTACGACCGGGATACCGTCGAGCGCTTCGCCGACGCCTTCTTGACCATTCTTCGCGCAGCCGTGGACGATCCGTCGGTGGTGGTGGGCGATATCGCGCTCGCGCCGCCGCTACTGTTTTCCGAGGCGGGTGAGGCCGGGACGTTGCTCAACGTGCTGGGCTCGGCAGCGCGCGGGGAGTTGGCGATCGACGGCGAGACCGCGATGACCTACCAGGAGCTCGAGGCGCGGTCGAACCGGTTGGCGCGGTTGCTCATCTCCCACGGAGCGGGCCCGGAGGTGACCGTCGCGCTGTCACTGGAACGCTCCGCCGACTACATCGTCTCCCTCTGGGCTGTTGCGAAGGCCGGGGCCGCGTTCGTCCCCGTCGACCCGAACTACCCGGCGCTGCGCAGGCAGCAGATGCTCGCCGGGACGTCACTGGGAATCGGCACGGGGGATCAGGGTGGCACCCTCTGGCTGCAGGAATCGGAGGCCCAGTCCCACAGCGACGCCCCGGTGACCGACGCCGACCGCATCGGAGTGCTGCTGCCCGAGCACCCCGCCTACGTCATCCACACCTCCGGTTCCACCGGCGCACCCAAACCGGTGACCGTCACCCACGCCAGCGTGTACCTGCTGGCGAAGCAGGTGATCCCGCGCTACACCGTGGAGCCGAGTTCACGGGTACTGCACGGCTATTCGGTGAACTTCGACGCCGCGGTGCTCGAGCTGGTGCTCGCCTTCGGCGCCGGGGCGACGATGGTGATCGCGCCGACCTCGCTGACCGACGGCAACGATATCGCGCAGTTCCTCACCGAACACGCCGTCACACACTATCTTTCGACGCCCGCGGTGCTCGCCACCGTGCCACCCGTTGCCTGCGTCACGACGGTCGCCGTCGGCGGGGATGTCCTCGGCGGCGCCGTCGTCGAGCAGTGGTCACCTGGTCGCCGCATGCTCAACGCGTACGGGCCCTCGGAGGCGACCGTTCTCGCGACCCTCACCGATCCGCTCGTCCCGGGCGGCCCCGTCACGATCGGCCGCTCCCTGGACCACGTCGACACCCTCGTGCTCGACGCCCGGCTGCGCCGAGTCCCCGTCGGCGGCATCGGCGAGCTGTACCTCGGCGGGGCCGGGCTGGCCCGGGGTTACCGCGCTCGCGCCGGACTGACTGCCGAACGTTTCGTCGCCGCCGAGGGTGGCCGGCGCATGTACCGGACCGGTGACCTCGTGCGGCTCGGCGAATCGGGCGAGCTGGAATTTGTCGGGCGCAGCGACGCCCAGGTTCAGATCCGCGGTGTACGCGTGGAACTCGGCGACGTACGAGCGGCGCTGCTCGCGCACCCCGACGTGCGCGACGCCGTGGTCGACGCGCGGGACGGCAGGCTCCTCGCCTGGGTGGTCGGCGAGGACCGTGAACTGCGCGAGTGGCTGCTGGATCGGCTACCGCTGTCGATGGTGCCGGCGACGCTGACCGTGATCGACCGCATCCCCGTCACCGCGAACGGCAAGGTCGACACCGCTGCGCTACCCGACCCCGCCGAGCTCCCCGGTGCGGGCGCCGCGCGGACCCTCGCCGAGGACGTCGTCGTGGGCCTGTTCTCCGACATCCTCGGTGCGGACGTCACCGCCGAGTCGAACTTCTTCGTCCTCGGCGGCGACTCGCTGACCGCGACCCGCGCAGCGGCACGCGTCGGCGCTGCACTCGGCAGACACGTGCCGGTGCGGACAGTGTTCGAGGCACCGACACCGCGCCGCCTCGTCGCCGCGATCGAAACCTTGACCGAGCCCGATATCCTGCCTCCGCTGATCCACCGGCCGCAGGCGCGCCAATACACGCAGGTGTCCCCGGCGGAGCGTCGGATCTGGCTGCAGAACAGATTCGATCCCGAGTCGGCGGCCTACAACATCGCATTCACGCTGCCGCTACCCGAGGACGCCGACCGGGCCGTGCTGCGCGCGGCGATCACCGATGTCATCGACCGGCACCTGCCACTGCGGACGGTGTACCGATCGAGCGCCGACGGCCCGGTCGCGACACTCGTCGACGCCGAGATCGTCGTATCCTCGCTCGACGAACGGCACACGAACACCTCGGCCACCGAGGGCTTCGACCTGACCCTCGAACCGCCGTTGCGGCTGAGCATCGCCGGCGGGAAGCGGCTGCTGGTGGTCGCGCACCACATCGCCGTCGACGGACTGTCGGTGGGCCCGCTCGCCCGCGACATCGAGACCGCGGTGACCGCACGACGCGCCGGTCTCGCGCCCCAATTTGCGCCACTGGCAATCGATTACGCCGACTACCGGATGTGGCAGCACGAGGTCCTCGCGGCCGTCGGCGCACGTCAGCTCGACTACTGGCGCACCGCGCTGGCTGGGATGCCCGACTACCTCGACCTGCCCCAGGGCACTCCGACGCCGGATGAGCCGACGGTGCCGGTGCAGTTCGAGATCGATGCCGCCACGCTGACCGAACTCCGCGCCCTCGCGCACCGCCTCGGCGCGACCGTGTTCGTCGTGGTTCACGCAGCGCTGGCCGCGGTGCTCGCCGAGGCCAGCGGCACCGCCGATATCGCCATCGGTACACCGGTTTCCGGCCGCACCGACCCCGCACTCGATGAGCTCGTCGGCATGTTCGTCGGCACCGTCGTGCTACGCACCCCGGTGGACCCGTCGCTGACATTCGAGCAGTTCGTCGCCCTGGTGCTCGGCCGCGACCTGGACGCCTTCGCGCATTCGGCGGTGCCGTTCGAGTGGGTCGTCGACGCCGCGGCGCCGACGCGGACCGTCGACGCCCACCCGCTGTTCCAGGTGCTCCTCGCCGTCGGCGGCACCGAGTCGCCGTCCTTCGACCTCGGCGCCGGTGCGGCGACACCGAAGCGCATCGAGACCGGGGAGAACCAGTTCGATCTCGAGGTTGTCGTCGACGACAGTATCGACGGACTCACGGGCCGAATCTCCTATGCGGCTGACCGATTCGAACGTTCGGTGTGCGTCGGCCTCGCCGAGCGGCTCACCGAGGTGCTGCAGCTCGCGGCCCAGCAGCCGACCGCGGCACTGGGAAGCCGAGAGTTCCTGGGCACCGGCAGCAGCGGGGTAACCCGCGAGGGAGTCGCAGAGCAGTACACCCTGCGCACCCTGCTCGAGCGGGCCACGCAGCAATGGCCGGACGCCACCGCCGTCGTCGACGGTACGACCGAGCTCACCTACCGGGATCTGGACCGGCGCTCGAACATGCTGCTGGAGAAGATCATTCGCGAAGGTGCCGAGCCGGGAACGGTGGTGGCCGTCGTACTGCCGCGGTCGGCGGATCTCGTCACCGCACTGTGGGCCGTCGCGAAGAGCGGCGCCGCGTACCTGCCGATCGACCCGACGCTGCCTGCCGAGCGGATCGAGGAGATGATCACCCGCGCAGCGCCCGTCATCACCATCACCGGTATCTCGGAGTCTGGGGAAGCTGCGACTGCTCGCGTGCAGGCGGCACACCTCGACGACACCGCTTACGTCATCTACACCTCCGGATCGACCGGGGTGCCCAAGGGCGTCCGGGTCACCCACCGCGGCCTCGCCGACCTGGTACACAGCCAGCGTGAGCTGTTCGGGGTCCGGACCGGTTCGCGGGTACTGCAGTTCGCGTCGCCTGGGTTCGATGCCTCGCTGTTCGAGATGTTCCTCGCGTTCGGTGCCGGGGCCACCGTGGTGGTGGTGCCGCCCGGCATCTACGCCGGACGCGAACTCGAAGCCTTCATCGCCGAGACTGCGGTGACGCACGTGTGCCTGACGCCGACAGTCCTGCAGATCACCGACCCGTCGGCGACGCCGTCGGTCGAGGTGGTCATCATGGCCGGGGAAGCAGCCAATTCCGAACTGCTGCAACGCTGGTCGGACGGGCGTGCAGTGTTCAACGCCTACGGCCCCACCGAGGCCACCATCATGAGCACCTGCACCACCGAACAATCCGATGGACAAGACACGGTGACGATCGGCGGTCCGGTCAGCGGCTTCACGGCCGTGGTGCTCGACGCCCGGTTGCGGCCGGTACCGGAGAACGTCGTCGGCGAGCTCTACCTCGGCGGCCCCGGACTGGCCGAGGGATACCTGGGGCAACCCGGTGCGACCGCGGCGCGGTTCGTCCCCGATATCGCCACCGGGGCGGGGCGTCTCTACCGGACGGGCGACCTGGTCCGTTGGAGCGGCGGCGAACTGGAATTCCTCGGACGGGTCGACTCGCAGGTCAAGATCCGCGGCCACCGCGTCGAACTCGCCGAGGTGCAAGCTCAACTGCTGCGCAGTACCGGCGTCGAACAAGCATGTGTGGTGGGGCGGGAGGATTCGCTGGCCGCCTACGTAGTCGGGGATGTCGATCCCCGCGCGGTCCGGGAGCGGCTCGCGCGCGCCATCCCCTCGTTCATGGTGCCGAGCACGGTGACCAGAGTCGACGCGCTGCCGGTGTCGATGTCCGGGAAGATCGATGCCAGCCGGTTGCCCGCTCCGACGCCGCCCTCGGTGACCCCGGAACGGCCGTCGACCCAGCTGGAATTCGCCGTCCGGGCAGCGTTCGCGGGGGTACTGGAACTGGACGCCGATCGGATCGGCGCCGAGGACAACTTCTTCGACCTCGGTGGGCATTCACTGTCGGTGGTGCGGGTGATGGATGCGCTCAGCGAGCAGCTGGGGCGGACCGTGCCGATCCGGTGGCTACTGCAGTTCCCGACGGTGCGTTCGCTCGCGGCGCAACTGGACTCGGACTCCGAGATCGACAGCGCAGCCGGTGTTTTCGATGTGATGTTGCCGCTGCGCGGTGACGGAAACCGGGAGCCGCTGTTCTGCATCCACCCGGCCATCGGCATCGCGTGGAGCTACTACTCGCTGCTCGCCGAGACCGATCGCCCCGTGTACGGCCTGCAGCTGCCGGGGATCGCGGACGGTGAAACCCCGCCCGATTCGATCGACGAGTTCGCCGACCGCTACGCCGCCGAAATCCGAGCCGTGCAACCTCGGGGTCCGTATCACCTGCTCGGCTGGTCGCTCGGGGGCGTCATCGCGCACGCCGTCGCCGCCCGGTTGCAGGACGTCGCGCAGCTCGTACTCGTCGACGCCCACCTGTCCGCCCCTGCCGACGCCGCCGAGTTCAGCGTCGAGGATCTGGGCCGTCAGCTCGGGGTCGCCGGGTCGACGTTCGAGGAGATCGTCTCCGGAGTACGTTCCGGCGGCAGTGAACTGACGTTCCTGACGGTCGAGCATCTGACCCGCATGTTCCACCCGGTCACCATGGCGTCCCGGTGGGTTGCGCAGTACTCCCCGCGGGTCTTCGACGGTGATGTGGTGTACGTCGCCGCTCGTGGGTCGGCACCTCCCACGGGGTGGGAGCGCTGCATCGGCGGGCACATCTCGGTGCGCGAGATCGACGCCGCCCACGAGGACATGCTGGGCAGCGCCGGCGCCCGCGCACTGGGCCGAGTGATCGGCACGCACGTCAGGGAAGGTGTCGCCTCATGAACACCCCGAAACTGATGCCGTACGTCGACAAGGTCCGCGCACACTACGACCTCTCCGACGAGTTCTTCCAGCTCTTCCTCGACGAGTCGATGACCTACAGCTGCGCGTACTTCGAGCGCGAGGATATGACCCTCGCGCAGGCGCAGACCGCCAAGATCGATCTCGCGCTCGGCAAGCTCGACCTCGAACCCGGCATGAGATTGCTCGATATCGGTTGCGGCTGGGGCGCTCTCGCCAGACGCGCGGCGCGCAAACATGACGTGGAGGTCATCGGACTGACGCTGAGCCGCAACCAGTACGACCACGCACGAGAGCTCGTCGCCGACCTACCCGGCGTCGAGATCCGGCTGCAGGGCTGGGAGGAATTCGACGAACCCGTGGACCGCATCGTCAGCATCGGAGCATTCGAACATTTCCGCCGGCAACGGTATTCGGCGTTCTTCGACCGGTTCCACGCGGCGCTGCCTGCGGATGGTCGAATGTTGTTGCACACCATCGTCATGCGGCCACTGGCCGAGGTGCTCGCGAGCGGTGTCGTCTTCACCCGCGAGGACGCACACTTCGTCCGCTTCATCATGCGCGAGATCTTCCCCGGCGGGCAACTACCGCAATCGGAGATGGTGATGACCCGTGCCGCCGAGGCCGGGTTCCATGTCGAACGCGAACACGCCCTCGGACCGCACTACGCGCGCACGCTCGACGAATGGACCGACCGGCTCGTCGCCGCCCGCGACCGAGCGATCGAGGTGTCCTCCGAGGAAAACTACGACCGGTACATTCACTACCTCACCGGGTGCTCCTCGAGATTCAAGGACAAACGGATCGACGTCGTGCAGTTCACGTTGACAGCGAGTCCGCCATGACCGCCCCCGACAGCCCGAGCACCACACCAATTTCTCTACAGCGTCACCGAAAAGATTAGGGAGCCCACGTGGAAATCCAGGACTACCTTCACATCCTGCGCGCACGGTGGATGATCATCGTCGTCACCGTCGCCGTCGCAGTGCTGGGGGCGCTAGCCGTGTCCCTGCTGACGACGCCGACGTACGAGTCGTCGAGCCGCGTGTTCGTCTCCACCTCGGGCGGATCCTCGGTGAGTGAGAGCTACCAGGGCAACCTGTTCTCCCAGCAGCGCGTGGCCTCGTATTCCGAACTCGTCACCGGGGACACCCTCGCGGCGCGGACGATCGACGATCTGGGCCTCGACCTGACCCCGGGGCAACTCTCTGGGAAAGTGACCGCGACCTCGACGCCGGACACCGTCCTGCTCGACATCTCCGTCGTCGATACATCACCCGCGCTCGCCCGCGACATCGCGAACTCCCTCGCGACGCAGCTGACGACGTTGGTGCGCGAACTCGAAACCCCCGAGGACGGCGGCGCCCCTGCTGCCGGTGTGCGTGTGGTGGAGCAGGCCCAGGAATCCTCGACGCCGATCAGCCCGAAGACGACCCGCAACCTCGCCCTCGGTGCAGCCGTCGGCCTGCTCCTCGGCATCGCCCTGGCAGTGCTGCGTGACCGGCTCGACAACACCATCAAGAGCCGGGCGCGGCTGGAAGTTGCCGCCAGGACCGCAGTCGTCGGATCCATCCCGTTCGACAAGTCGTTCAAGGAGAGCGCGGTGGTCTCGTTCGACACGGCGCGATCCTCCAGCGCGGAAGCGTTCCGCGAACTGCGCACCAACCTGCAGTTCCTCGAAGTGGACCACCCGCCGCGGGTCATCGTCGTCACCAGCGCAGTGCCGATGGAAGGCAAGACGACCGTCGCGGTCAACCTCGCGCTGGTACTGGCCGAGGCCGGTCACCACGTCGCGCTCGTCGAGGGCGATCTGCGCCGCCCACGAGTGTCGAAGTACCTCGGCCTCATCGGCTCCGTCGGACTCTCGACCATCCTCGCCGGGCAGGCCGAACTGTCCGATGTGCTGCAGCCGTCGAGCTTCGAAGGACTCGAGGTGCTCGCCTCGGGACCACTGCCGCCGAACCCGTCCGAGCTGCTCGGGTCGGAGGCCTCGCGCCGCGTCATCGACGAACTCCGCGGCAAGTTCGACTACGTCATCATCGACGGCGCACCGCTGCTCCCGGTGACCGACTCGGCGCTGCTGACCACCCACAGCGACGGCGCACTCGTCATCGCGCGGTTCGGTCACACCAGCGAAGCCGAGGTGACCCGCTCGGTGGAGAACCTCGAGAAGATCGGCGCCCACGTCCTCGGGGCGGTGTTCACCATGACTCCCAGCGGACGCAAGGGCAGCGACAACTACTCGTACTACTACGAGACCGACAAGACGATTCCGCGTCAGACGCCGAACCCTGTTGTTCCCGGTTCGACGGCCTGGAACGGTTCCGAACCGACGGCACCGGCCTCGGCGCCGCCGCCCGTGAACGGCAACAGGAACGGGAACGGCATCAGCGCGCGGCCGACGTACGGCGCAACAACAACGCCGCCGCCCGAGACGAGCACACCCGAGACGAGCGCACCCGAGACGAGCACTCCCGAAAGCACTCCGGGTGCTGCGCCGGGCGGCCGACGGTACCGCAAGTGAGAGTTGGGATCTTTCTCGGAGTTTCGCTGGGGTTGGGGTTGGGGTTGGCAGGTGCCGCGCCCGCCGCTTCGGCGCCGAGCGTTCTCGTCGGCCCCGGCACCGGATACGTCACGACAGGGGGAATCGACGATCTCACGGCGTGCTCGTTCGCCGCGGTCGGCTACGACTCGGGCGGGCGGCTGGTCGGACTGACGGCCGGGCACTGCGTGCTCGCACCCGGCCTGCCGGTCACGCTGATCGGCAGCCCCGCGGCCGGGCCGGTGGGAAAAACCGTAATCGGTCACTGGGGACCCGACTACGGGGTCATCGAACTCGACCCCGAGAAAGTGATCCCGGTGGCATCGACCGGCGGCGTCACGGTCACCGACATCGGACCGGCAGCGCCTGGACAACAGGTGTGCAAGAGCGGCGCCGCGACATCGATCACCTGCGGGAGCGTGCTCGAGGTCCGCGCCGACACCGACATCGTCACCGCGACGCCCACGCTGTGGGCCGACTCGGGTGGGGCGTTGGTGAGTGGGACGACGCTCGTCGGGATCGCCAGCCACGCAGATACCGTGCCCGTGGTGGGTCCGACGGTGTACGCCTCAGCGTCGGAGTCGTTGGCGCGGTTGAACGCCAGAGGCGGGGTGGGGGCAGGTTTCACGCCTGTTCGATAGGGTCGAGCTCGACTTTCACGGTGACACGCTTGCCGTCCTTGTGGGCGAGCGCGCGTCCGGTTCGCAAGACACCGTCCAGCACGATGCCGATCTGGCCGCCGTCGGGGTAGAAGTTGCGCCACCAGGTCTTCTTGTCGGGCATGGCAACGGCGATGAGGACTTCGTCGCCGCGCCGCTTGTAGGCGACGAGTAGCTCGACCCGACGGCCCGACTTACGGCCGACATAGGTCACCTCCGCCAGCGAGCCCGAGAGAAACTTCCCGACGACGGGTGCCCCGAGCACCGGCCGCAGCAGGGTGTTGAACATACCGGCGCCACGCTGGAACATACTCATGGCGCCGATTCTCTCACCCCGAGGCCGACTGGGTGGTGCTTGTCGGCGGTGCGGCCGGTGGCCCGTTCGAGGGCGAGAACTACTTGAAGGTGTCCTTGATGTTCTCGCCGACCTTCTTGATGGACGCCGAGCCCTGATCGCCCTTGCCCTCGGCCTCGAGGTCCTTGTTGTCGGTGATGTCGCCGACAACTTCCTTGGCCTTGCCGAGTGCGTCCTCTGCGGTGTTCTTCGCCTTGTCGATGAAGCTCATGTCTGCACCTCTCCGTATTGTGTGAATGCAACTTGCACACTGTAAGTCGGTCCTCGGCGCCGAAAACAAACGCCGATGTGGGGCGAGTCACGCTTGCTCGGTGTTCGGCTGGAAGACGTCCTCGATGGAGCAGGCGAAAGCCGATGCGATGCGGAACGCGACCGGCAGACTGGGGTCGAAGCGTTCCTTTTCGATGGAGATGACCGTCAGGCGGGTCACGCCTATGCGTTCGGCCAATTCTGCCTGAGACCAGCCCTTTTCGATGCGCCGGCGTCGTACATCGTTTCTCATGCGGGGCTTTTCACGCGGGGTTTTTCATGCAGACAGTGCGCGGTGACGCTGGACCGCGTAGCGCGTCGTGCAGGAGGCGAACGCCAGCAGTATCAACGCGGTCAGGAGCATAACCGTCGGGATATCGGCTCGTGTGATCGACACGGCCACCAGGCCGAGACCCATGACGACGACCAGGTCGGTAGCGGTTCCGCTGAGAGCTTCTGTGATCCAGTGGGTTTCGACATCACCGTCGGAGTCGGCGCGATAGGCGGAGTTGGTGGGTGCAACGCAGAGAAGCCACCCGAGCGCGAGGCCGGGCGGTAGCGCGCAGGCTCCGAAAGCGACAGCGGAAACGGCGGGAGCGACAGGCGAGAACAGCCACGCCGACACCGAGACCACGAGCGCGACGGCGAACCCCACTGCGCACGCCGCAATCCAACGAACCGTCATACCGCCTCCTTGATGTATAGGACACTATACATCGGCGGTGTGCGGATCAGTCGGTGGATCGAGAGTCCTCGCGCGGGGGCCGCGCTTCGAGGAACATCTGCAGAAACGAAGGCCTGGGCGCGCGGTCGAGGGTTTCGGGTTCCCTGTGATTCTCGTGCCCGGTGTTGTCGGGCATGCGGTCCGGGCTCGGGGCGCTCACAACGACCTCCCGCGCGTGGGGAGGTGATCGACGACGAGATCGGCTGCACCGAGGACATCGAGAATCATCCTTACCGGGCGGGTGGGGGCGAAGATGTGTACGCGCCCATCGGAAGCCGAGGCGGCGTCGATGACCGCGTTGGCGGCCCCGGAGTACATGAACGACACAGCGGACAGATCCAGTACGACGTCGGTGCCGGAAGACAGGGCGCGGTCCACCTCGAACAGCAGCTCGCCCTTCGAGCTCATATCCAGATCACCGGACGCGCGGAGGATGGAGTAGCTCGGTGAGTAGGACTCGACCTCGACCGTGTAGCGGGGAGCTTCGTCCAATGACATCGCTGTAGAGCCGAAAGACAGGGGGTTGGCTGCAGTGATCATCGTGCACTCCTTGCGTCGAGAACGTGCTGTCGGTCAAATGCCGACTGACAGCAACTGTGTCAGCGCAAGGTAACTTCGCCAGAATGAGAAGATCTCGGAAATGTCACCTATTGATCGCGGAATGGTAACGGTGAATTGCTTACTCGGTTCAGGTCGGGAGCTGGGCGTCGACCAGGTCTTTCGCGTCCTTCAAGCCCAGGCCGGGGTAGTGCTGGCGCAGCAACTTGATGGCCGGGATGCGGCTGTCGGTTGCCGCGATCGCCGACGCGACAGCATCCCACGGCACCGTCTCGGGATCCACCCGCGCCAGATCCTTGCCTCTGCGGCCTGGGCGCATGCTGTCGAGCAGGAACCCTGCACCCACCACACTGAGCCCGACCGAGAGCCAGTCGCCCTCGATCACGCCGTTGATGAACAAGAACACCGCGCAGATCGATACGACGGCGAGGATGATTCGTCTCAGTACTGGATGTTGGCGGCTGAACACGCGCCCGACCCTAGCAGTGGACCAGCGCTACAGACGCCCGGTCGCGGCGGCTGCGGCCAGAGCGGACACGACGAGCACCACCAGTACGGCGACGGCGGCGATCTCAGCTGGATGATTCGAACCGGGAGGGCGAGGGGCGCCGCGATTGTTCACTGCAACATGATCCCGCTCGGCCCCGAAATGTGCTGGCCGAAAACCGTACCCGCTGCCCTCGCGTGGCCGGATATGCAACGTCAGCGGCGTAACGGGCGCTTTGCTGCGTGACGCACATCATTACCGGCTTGGATCAATTGATATCCATCTCGGTCATGCTGCCTGTGGACGGAAGCATCGGGCCGGGCACGATCGAAAACGGCGAGCACTCCGGACCGGTGCACTGATAGTCCTCCGTACCGAGGCGCGGGATCACGTCGGGATTGCCGAAGATCACGCCATCGGGTGACGTGCACGACACGGGCCCACACGTCGTGCCCAGCGGAAACCCGCGCGAGTCGACCGCGCGCGGCGGGACTGTCGCGGTGGGGGCGACAGGCTCCACCGTCGGCTGACAATCGATGCAGGTGACCGGGCCGGGCGTCTCGGGCGGGACGTAGATGGCACCCGTCGGCTCGGGCGAGGCGACGCTGCTCGGCGGAATCAGCGGCGGCGAACTCCGCACCGGCTCGGTCGGCGGAACGCTCGTCGCAACCGTCGTTGTCGCAGCGGTCGTCGGGACACGGGTGGGGGAGGCCGGGCCGTCGGCGTCGGGACTGCAGGCCCCCACGAGCATCGCGGCAGCTGCCAGCACAGCGAGCGCTGCGGCCGAACGATGTCGGAAGAAGTGGTTCTCCATATGTCCTCCCCGGCCGAACCGACCGGTTGTCACGATGTGGTTACGATACCCGATCGGAGGTTTACGCGAGCACACTCTCCTAGGATCTACATCACGTCAAAGCCGTTCTCGTCAGGGGCTTTCCGGTCGTTGGCGCTGTTTCTGCCGCGATATACGTCCTGACGGATCATTTCGATGCCGATTCCCTGCGTGCGTCGCGGTTGGACGACCGAACCGCAGACGACCGCACCACGACGGCCCCGGCTGCGCAGGCGATCACGGCCACGCCGCCCACCACCGTCAGCCAGGTCACTCGCTCGTCGAGCAGTAGTGCTGCCCAGCAGATCGTCATCACCGGCTGGACCAGCTGCACTTGGCTGACCCGCGTCATCGGGCCGATCGACAGTCCGCGGTACCACGCGAAGAAGCCGAGGAACATGCTGACGACCCCGAGGTACGCGAACGCGGCCCACGTGCCCGGGGTGCCGGTGGGAGTCCGGTCGAGGACGGAGGTGCCGGCAAGCACGACCATCAACGGTGCCGCGACGACCAGCGCCCAGGAGATGGTCTGCCAGGCGCCGAGCTCGCGGGAGAGCAACCCTCCCTCGGCGTACCCGACGGCGCCGGCGACAACGGCGAGGAAGAGCAGCAGATCCGACCAGTGCAGCCCGCTCACGCCACCCCCGGCAGCGAGAGCGAACAGCATGGCGGCCAGGGCGCCGACACCTGCTGCGACCCAGAACGCCCGCGGCGGCTGCTCACGGGTGCGGATCACCACGGCGACGGCAGTGGCGGCGGGGAGGAGCCCGATGACCACGGCGCCGTGACCCGCCGGAGCCGTCTCCAGCGCGAAGGAGGTCAGCAAAGGAAAGCCCGCGACCACGCCTGCTGCGACGACGGCGAGTCGCAGCCACTGGACTCCTTGGGGCAGGTGCTGGCGGGTGAGCATCAAGGCGGCCGCGGCCAGTACAGCGGCGAGGACGGCGCGCGCCGACCCGACGAACATCGGCGACATGCCGCCGGCGACGGCCATGCTGGTGAAAGGGAGGGTGAAAGAGAAGGCGGTGACGCCCAGGAGTCCCCAGGCGAGGCCTGAGCGCTGCAGTACCACTGGCGCCTGCGAGAGAGTAGCGCTACTCTGCTGTGTCATGTATGACGATAGCAGTGCGCGTATTGCGGCAGAGCTGCGGAGCTGGATATCCACAGCACCACCCGGGGCGAAACTGCCGTCGACCAGATCCCTCGTCGAGCGGCACGCCGCCAGCCCCGTCACCGTGCAGAAGGCGCTGCGGACACTCGCCACGGCAGGGTTGGTCGAGAGCCGGCCGGGCGTCGGGACATTCGTTCGAACAGTGCGCACCGCGCGACCCAACGACTACGGCTGGCAGACCGGCGCACTCGCCACGCCGGGCCACCGAATGCCGAAGATGCCCGCCGCGCTGCAGAGCGCGCCCAACGACGTCATTGCACTGCACTCGGGCTACCCGGACCGAGAGCTGTTGCCCGAACGCCTCGTTCGCGCGGCATTCACACGCGCAGCCCGATCCGACGCAGTCATCAACCGACCTCCCGCCGCCGGCCTCGGAGAGCTACAGGCATGGTTCGCAACCGAACTCGGATCGGCCGTACCGCTCGGAGTCACACCGCCCGCGCCCGGCGATGTCGTCGTGCAACCGGGAAGCCAAGCCGGGTTGAGCACGGTATTTCGTACGCTCGTCGGCATCGGACGGCCCCTGCTGGTCGAATCACCAACGTACTGGGGTGCCATTCTGGCCGCGGAACAAGCTGGGGTGGAAGTAATTCCGGTGCCGAGCGGGTTCAGCGGCCCCGACCCCGACGAGCTCGCGCGGGCCTTCGAGCGCACCGGTGCCCGCGCCTTCTACGCGCAACCGAACTTCGCGAGCCCGACGGGAGCGCAGTGGTCCGATGCTTTGTGTGAGCAGGTTTTGGGCATCGTGCGCGAGCATTCCGCGTTTCTCATCGAGGACGACGCGATGCACGACTTCGGGATCACCGCCGATTCGACGCCACTGGCCGCCCGCGACGACGCCGGCCACGTCGTTTACATCCGATCGTTGGCCAAGAGCGTCTCACCTGCGGTGCGAGTGGGGGCGGTGATCGCCCGCGGACCCGCGCACGAGAGGATCCTCGCCGACACGCAGGTCCACTCGATGTACGTCAGCGGGATCCTGCAGGCCGTCGCGCTGGACGTCGTCACCCACCCGTCGTGGAAGACGCACCTGCGCAACCTTCGTCACCAGTTGCAGAGCCGTCGGGACCTGCTCGTGGACTCGCTCCGTGAGTACGCACCGCTGGTGCACATCGAGGCGGTCCCGCGCGGCGGGATCAACCTGTGGGTGCAGCTCCCGGACGCCGTGGACATGGACCGGGTCGTTCAGGAAAGCCGATCGGCCGGTGTCATCATCGGCGCCGGCAGCGACTGGTTCCCCGCCGAGGCCACCGGAAAATACCTCCGGTTGACCTACGCGGGCCCCAACCCCGGCACCTTTCCCGACGCGGCGCGAGCGCTGGGCGAGATCATCGCTCGCTGCTAGCCCGCCGGCTGCTCCGGTAGCTGCTGGCCGGGGAGTTCCTCGAGCTCGGCGTCGAGCGGCTCTTGCTGCTTGGCGAAATCACAGTTCGCCCGTGTGTACTGATCGATGCGAGCACTGGCATCGGTTGCCGCGGTGAATGTTTCGACGTCGATGCTCGCCTCGGTCTGCTGTTGGTATTCCTCGAACGAGGGCGACTCGGTGACCAGCTCGGTCACCTGGGCGCTGGCGTCGCGCACAGTGGTCAGATCGGCGGCGAGATCATCCTCGGCCGCTTCGATGGCCGGGTCGTAGTGCTCGGAGAGCCCGTCCCCGTACTCCTGCAGTATCGCCTGCATCGCCGGCCAGTCGCCGGGATCGATCGCAGCCGAGGACTGCGACTCCATCTCGAAGTTGGAGATGTTCTCGAGCTGCGCGCACAGGTCGCCGCCACTCGCGGCCTCGGCACCCTCGTCCGATCCGCCGTCCGATCCGCCGTCCGATCCACAGCCTGCGAGGCCCAGGGTGAGGGCGGCGGCGAAAACGATGATCGGGCGACGCTGGGGCTTCATGGTGAGTGGTCTCCAAACTGACGGGCGGGCGGGTCGGTATACACAGTCACAGCTCTGTGCCGCGATGTCGAGTTCGAGGCCGCGTTGAGTCTGCAGTCATTCGAACGTATGGTCGAATAGTGAGGGTGAATGGTTCGAACGGAGGTGCGGACTCGCGCCGTCCCTTCAAGGTGCTCACACCCGCGGTGAAAGTACTGATCGACCTGTCGGTGCTCTACCCGCACCCGCCGCACCACAGCGGTCGCTACACCGCCGAGGGCTTCGACGTGCGCACCGTCGTGCCCGGTGACCTCACCGAATGGTCGATGACCGTCGACGGCGACTGGATCGGGCGCGTCACGTACCAGCTCATGTCCAAGGACCGCTGCGAAACCGTGACGCACTGGGTGCCGAGCCGGGTGCTCAAACGGCTGCACTAGTTCGCGAAGGTGGCGGTGAGTTCATCCGGTCCCGTGCTCACCGTGAACTCCGGTCGATCCGCCGCGATCCCCACGAAGACTTGGACGACACCGTCCTGCGGCGCCGCGACGCGCACCGAGATGTCCCCGTCCGACGTGGGCCGCACTGCCTTCTCGGATGGCGCGACCGAGGAGATGAGATCGAGCTGCAGAATCGACGCGCCGGGCACCTCGAGGGGCCGGGCTGTCTCGAGGGGCCGGGCTGTGTCGTTGTGGGTCTGGGCTGCGTCGTTGTAGGGGCGGGCCTCGTCGACGTACCACCCGACGTAGTTGACCGTCCCGTCCCCGGCGAACGTCAGCACCACCTGGCCGTCGTCGATCCGCACCGCGTCCAGGCGGGCATTATGGGTCTCCGGCGGCGAGGTGGATGTTCCGACGCCGATCGACCCCGATGCGAACCGGACCTCCTCCGGCCTCGTCGGCGCCTCGGGCAGCGGATCGCTCGCGCAACCGCCGAGTACGAGGCTCGCCGCCAGTAGCAGCGTCACCGGGGTTCGCATGTCGACGACACTATAGGGATACCCGGTGAGAGGATTCGCCAGTGAAGACCGGTGAACAGATCGTCCAGGAGCTCCCGTGGAAATGGGCCGTGCAGGGTCGCATCTTCATCATCGGCGGCCTCGGATTCATGTTCGACGCCTGGGACGTGGCACTCAACGGTTTCCTGACGCCGCTGCTCGGCACCTACTGGGATCTGTCACAAACCGAACGTGGTCTCGTTGCGACGGGCAACCTCATCGGCATGGCGGTGGGCGCCGTCGTGTGGGGGACGATCGCCGACCGGTTCGGCCGCAAACGCGCATTCGCGACAACACTGCTGATCTTTGCGCTGTTCTCGGTGCTCGGGGCATTCTCCCCGAACTTCGAAATATTCGTACTGCTGCGGTTCTGCGCCGGATTCGGGCTCGGCGGCTGTATCCCCGTCGACTACGCGCTGGTCAGTGAGTTCTCGCCGCGTCGGATCCGCGGGAAGGTGCTCTCCGCGATGGACGGATGGTGGCCGATCGGCGCCACCCTCTGCGGCGTCGTCGCGACCCTGCTGGTGCCCATCGACGGCGACATCCGCTGGCGCATCATGCTGCTGTTCATGATCCTGCCGGCCCTGCTGCTGTTCTGGGTACGACGCGGCATCCCCGAATCGCCGATCTACCTCGCCAAGGCCGGCCGCGAAGCGGAAGCGCGAGCCGTCATCGACGACATGGTCGCCCGCACCGCCGCTCCGCCGCAGGACTACGTCATCCTCGCCGAAACCAGAGCAAAAGGGTCTCCGCTGACCCAGCTGAAATTGCTGTGGAGTTACAGCCCGCGTATCACCTCCGCGTCCTGGCTGCTGTTCGTCTCGATCATGCTGCTGTACTACGCGGCGCTGAGCTGGATGCCGTCGATTCTGCGCGAGCAGGGCTACGACGATTTCGCCGCTTTCGCGGGGACGACGTTGATGACGGCGGTCGGGATCCTCGGTGTCGCGCTGTCGGCGTACCTGGTGGAGGTCGTCGGACGGAAATGGGTCATCGGCATCTCCGCCCCGCTCGCCGGCGGCGCGCTCGTGCTGTTCGCGGTGATGCTCGACGTCGGATCGGGTGTGCTGCTGTGGCTGGCGGTATTCGGATTCGTCATCCAGGTCGCCATCCCCGTTCTGTACTGCTACGTCTCCGAGCTGTACCCGACACCGCTGCGGGCGTCGGGCTTCGGCTACGCATCCTCGGTCAGCCGCATCGCCACCGGTTTCGGTCCGCTGCTGTTCGGCTCGGTGATGTGGCCGATCCTCGGGCTGCCGCTGACCTTCGCGATGGTCACCGCATTCGTCGTCCTCGCAGTGGTGTGGATGGCCTACGCGGCGCCCGAAACCAAGGGACGCGAACTGGACACGCTGACCGAGAAGGCCGACGCCTGAACGGGTTTGTCACCGACGAGCCCGGGGTAACCAGCTGGCCAGCGCGTGGCCGATCGGCGGCCGCGGGGAGGGGTAACGCCATGAGAATCATCACCTTCATCATCGTCGTCTGGCTCATCATCGGAGCCTTCGCGGTGTTCCAGCGCGGGTACGCCTCGAGCGCGCCGGAGAACTGCGCAGGCGTCGGGACCATCGCCCTGACCGTGGTGGCCGGGCCGCTGAACTACTTCGGCGTCAACCCTGAAATCGAGGAGTGCAACCTGCCCCAGCCGAGCGAGTAGGGGCTGTTGTTCGCC
>NZ_JABFAO010000028.1 GCF_017168235.1 Rhodococcus sp. KRD197 | reverse complement strand
CAGAGTCACCCGTTCGTGGAGATCCTTTCCGGCAACTTGCTCGACCTGTCGTCGCTGATGCGGGCGTTCTCCGCCGCTCAACCTGACGAGGTGTACAACCTCGGTGCTGTGTCGTTCGTCGCATATTCGTGGGAGAACGCTCGGTTGACCACAGACGTCACCGGTGGTGGTGTGCTCAACGTGCTCGAGGCGCTCCGCTTCTATCAGGACACCTCCGGCAAACGCGTGCGGTTCTATCAAGCTTCGAGCAGTGAGATGTTCGGCAAGGTGCAGCAGGTCCCTCAGTCCGAGTCGACGCTGCTGTGGCCGCGCTCGCCGTACGGCGTGGCCAAGGTGTACGGGCATTACATGACCATCAACTACCGTGAGTCCTACGATCTGCACGCCTCGTCGGGCATCCTGTTCAATCACGAATCTCCGCGTCGCGGTCCTGAATTCGTCACCCGGAAGGTCTCGCAGGCGGTCGCCCGGATTTCCTTGGGCTTGCAGGACAAGATCGCGTTGGGCAACCTCGACGCCAAACGCGACTGGGGATTCGCTGGCGACTACGTCGAAGCGATGTGGCTGATGATGCAGCAGGAGGTCGCCGACGACTACGTGATTTCCACCGG
>NZ_JABFAO010000027.1 GCF_017168235.1 Rhodococcus sp. KRD197 | reverse complement strand
ACTGCACCGCAAGAGGAATGTTGTACGCCGCCGAGGACGTATCGAACTGATTGATGAACCACATCCGCTGCTGCGCCTGCGACAACGGCACCCGATCCGGACGCTCCATCGGCACCAGAGCCGGACGGTTGGCGTCGGCGGGCTGGCCCACGCTTCGGGCGGCGAGCGTTGCCACCGTAGGGGCTTCGAACAACGCGCGCACCGTGATCGACGCGCCAAGGGCAGAGTTCACCCGCGAGGTCACCCGGGTGGCACTGAGGGAGTCACCGCCCAGGTCGAAGAAGTTGTCGTCCAGGCCGATGGACTCGATGCCGAGTACCTCCGCGAACACCTCTGCAACTACACGTTCGGTGTCGGTGGTCGGCTCGCGTCGCTCAGCCCCGCCGGTGAGTTCCGGGATCGGGAGTGCGCGTCGGTCCAGCTTGCCGGCCGGAGTCAACGGAATGGACTCGAGCACCACGAACGCAGACGGAATCATGTGCGCGGGCAGCGAACCCGCCACATGCTCACGCAACACATCGGTATCGACCTCGTGGCCGG
>NZ_JABFAO010000026.1 GCF_017168235.1 Rhodococcus sp. KRD197 | reverse complement strand
ATGTAACGATGACTATGTTGGATGATGGATTGTATGACATCAATATCTCCAAGTTCATTGCCAGCTTTATACGTATCTACAATATGCGCATAACCATTGTCATGTTCGTATTGAGAACAACAAATTCCGCCTTGAGCTAGTGAACTGTTATGTTGATTTAGTTTATCTTTCGTAATGCAATGAATTTCAGTTTGCTCATTAAATGACTGTATAGCTGCTAATGCAGCGATGCCAGAACCTACTATAATGACTTTTCTCAAAGTTTACACCTAACTTTACATATATGTTATCATTTTATATACAATATATTGACACAAAGTAACGTAAATAACAAGAGGGGGATTATAATTGATTTATTTAGATAACGCATCAACTACAATGGTTGATCGCCAAGTGATGGATGTCTATCAAGATATACAGCGTGAAGCATATTACAATAGCGAAAGTTTACATA
>NZ_JABFAO010000025.1 GCF_017168235.1 Rhodococcus sp. KRD197 | reverse complement strand
GCTCCCGTCACCATGTTGCGCGTATATTGCTCGTGGCCCGGCGTGTCGGCGACGATATATTTGCGCGTTGCGGTCGAAAAGAAACGGTAGGCGACATCGATCGTGATGCCCTGCTCGCGCTCGGCGGTCAGCCCATCGACCAGCAGCGCGAAATCGATCCCCTGCCCTTGCGTGCCGACCTTCTTGCTGTCCGCCTCGAGGCTCGCCATCTGGTCGTCGAAAATCTGCCGCGTGTCATATAACAGGCGCCCGATCAGCGTCGACTTGCCGTCGTCGACCGATCCGCAGGTGATAAAGCGCAGCAACTGCTTGTCGCGATGGCGGGCCAGGTACGCGCCGATATCCGACGCGATCAATTCCTGTTCGGCGTCTTGATGGGCCATCAGAAAT
>NZ_JABFAO010000024.1 GCF_017168235.1 Rhodococcus sp. KRD197 | reverse complement strand
ATATCTCCCACGACGATCACCGGCAGCGATGCCGCCGACGCCAAACCCATGTTGGCCAAGTCCGTCGCGCGCAGATTGATCTCGGCAGGCGAACCGGCCCCTTCACAGATCACCACGTCGAACTCTGCACGCAGAGAAGCCAACTCCTCGGCCACCACCGCCCGCAACGCCCGCCGATGCTCGATGTAGTTGCTCGCATTCACCTGCGCCACCGCACGCCCGCGCACCAACAATTGCGAGGTCCGATCGCTGCCCGGCTTGAGCAACACCGGATTGAAACGCACACTCGGCTCCAGGCCGCAGGCCGCGGCCTGCATCGCCTGGGCTCGGCCGATCTCACCGCCGTCGAGCGTCACCACCGAGTTGTTGGACATGTTCTGCGC
>NZ_JABFAO010000023.1 GCF_017168235.1 Rhodococcus sp. KRD197 | reverse complement strand
TCCTTGCGGGTCTCGGTGAACATGCCGACAGCGCGTTCACGCAGTTCGGTGGGGTAGTTGCTTGCCGGTCGTGCCATGGCTTCATTCTCCTAAGAAGTGAAGCCTCCGGACAACCCGGTGCGGTTCAGAAGTGCTGCGGCAGGGAGGTACGTACTGGCTGTCGGCATCGATGACCACGCTCCACCGCGCGTTCCGTGATCGAGTACGTCAACGACTGCCCCCACAGTGGCGCTCGTGCAGGACCAGAAGTCAGGCACGGTAGTCACATCGCAGGGACGGCCGACCAACAGCAACAATCTCAGCTGAACTCGGCCCCAACCGGAACTGCGCCGAACGGCGCAGGGCGACACGATTGGTGTGAAAGCCGAACTCACTTCCAAGGTGCGCATCCGTCATTCGAACAGTATCCTCCCGAGGGTCGTTGTTCGCCGGCGGGGGCCGAATGAGAAGGGTTTCGATGACCGGTCGAATGTGGTTGCGTCATGCTGCGAGTGTGGGCCTCGCAGCCCTCGTCTTCACGGTGACTTCGTGCGCGTACAGCGAAAGTAACTACGTGAGCCGAGTCGACATCACGATGCAGCCACCCGCTGCAACCGGTATCCCGGCACCTGCACCAGCGTTGAACCCGACTTTCGGAGGCACCGAGCCGGGTGCCTTGGTCGGGGCAGTCGAGTTCGACGAACTGGACCCTCAGATCACCGAAACCGGAGCGACCGCGCTCAAGATCGACTACCTCTCTCGGGACGCGAATTCGCCGGACCCCCGCACGGTTGCCGGTGCAGTGTTCATTCCCGCAGGCATTCCGCCCGAGGGCGGTTGGCCAATTCTGGCGTTGGGACACGGCTTCACAGGCGTATACGAGGAATGCGCGCCGACGAACCATCCCAACCTGCTGGGCAACGCACTCGTCGTCGGGGCATTTCTGCTGAACGGTTACGCCGTCACAATGGCTGACTACGTCGGCCTCGGTGACGGTTCGCCGTTTCCGATGCTCGATACACGAAGCTACGGGTACAACATCGTCGACTCCGTCCGAGCGATCAGGAACGTGTCCGACGGGTTGTCCTCGAAATGGGTCGCCTTCGGCGGATCTCTGGGTGGCGCCGCTGTATGGGCCGCCAACGAATTGGCTACCGATTATGGCCGTGGCCTCAACTTCCTCGGGAGTGTGAGCGTGTCGCCGGCAGCTGACATGACCGGTCTCGCTTACGCCGCGTCGGACATGTCGATGTCATCGGCGCAAAGACACCTTTACATGCTGGAAGTGCTCGCTCTGCAACGAACTACGCAGCCCGATATCGAGTTGACCGATTAAATGCGCGGCGATGCATTCGACAACAGGATTCTGGTCCAGGCCTGCTACGGGTCTGACGCAGACCGTGCGCAAGAGGTATTGGACAACCTCGACCCCAAAGATCTGGTACCGATCGACCAAGGTGCCGTCGACCGCCTTGCTGGTTGGCTATCTGAACTTGCGCTGCCATCGCGACCTTTGTCCGGACCTTTGTTGCTGATATACGCGTCCGAGGACGACATCGTCGACGTGGCATGGCTCGACAAAGCCTCGTCCGCGGCTTGCGCACTCGGCGGCACCATAGAGAGTGTGGTACGAGTGGGGCAGGGCCACGGTGACCTCGACGGTTCCCCCGCCGTCCCTTGGGTCCGCGAACGATTCGACGGCTTCGAGGCTCCCAATTCCTGTCCATAGACCACGCCGGGAACAGAAAAGCGAAGCCTGAACCACCCGAAACAGACTCGAAGTTTGCTTCGGAATCGAGAAGTGCTGCGCAGCAAAGAATCACATTCCGTCCAGTTGCAGCCGACTCCACCTGGGCCTACCGTGAGTCCGTCGCCGCCGTGTCGACACGTGAGAGACGTAGGAGAGTCGTGACCGAACAGACCGAGCGTGCTGACGTGCATCTGCAGGCCAAGTCGGTCTCCGACGATGTCGGCTACGACATCCGCGACCGATACCGCCCTGGAGCCGGTCCGGTTCTGGTCAGCGGCGTTCAAGCTATCGCTCGTCTCCTTGTCGAACAACAGGTCCGGGATGCAAAGAACGGCATCCGTACCGGCACATTCGTCTCTGGCTACCAGGGCAGCCCGCTGGCCGGATTCGACAGGCTTCTGGCGAGCACACCGACCCTGCGCAGTGACTACGACATTCGACTCGTTCCGGGATTGAACGAGGAAATAGCCGCCACTTCGGTGTGGGGCAGCCAGATCGAACTGCCGGTCGGAACCAGAACGCATGATTCAGTCGTCGGCGTTTGGTACGGCAAAGGCCCCGGCCTCGATCGCGCTACCGATGCACTTCGACACGGCAATATGTACGGAGCGCACCCCGAAGGCGGCGTGCTCATGCTCGTGGGCGACGATCCAGGCGCAAAGTCCTCGTCCATCCCCTGCGTCAGCGAGCGTTCGCTGGCAGCGATGAGCATCCCCACCCTCTACCCACGCAACGGCGCAGAAATGGTGGAGTTCGGACTGCACGCTATTGCCCTGTCCCGCTCGTCGGGGTGCTTCGTCGCCCTGAAAATTATCGCCGACGTCGCCGATGGCCTCTGGACAATCGATTCGAGCACGAGCGACGTCGAGATCACGGTCCCCGATGTCGAATGGGACGACAAGCCTTGGACGTACTCGCAACGTTTCTTCAAAGCGCCCCCGGACAGTGTGCTGGCCGAAGCCGACCTCCTCGGGCCACGCTGGGCGATGGTCGAGGCCTACGCCGCAGCGAACGCACTCGATGCAGTCGAGGTTGCCCCGGCGAACGCGCGGATCGGAATCATCGCCGCCGGAGGTGCGTACGACTCCATGAGGCAGGCGCTCGTCGATCTTGGCCTGTCCGATGAAGACCTGCGCGAGAACGGCATCCGCATACTGCGAATCGGCATGATCTACCCGCTCTCAGCTTCTCGCGTGCACGAGTTTGCCGACGGCCTTTCCGATATCCTCGTCGTCGAGGACAAAGTACCGTTCCTCGAATCCCAACTACGAGAAATCCTCTACGAGGCCACGGATTCCCCAAGGATTCAGGGCAAGAGGGCATCGGACGGGTCGCGTCTCGTCCCCATCGACGGTGAACTCACCGCAGCACGTCTCGCCGAACCCATCCGGAGAGCACTGTCGCCATTCGTCGACCTGCGTCGACCGCTTCCGCCGCCGCTGACGCTCACCCCGCTCGAAGCCAAGAGAACCGCCTACTTCTGCAGCGGGTGCCCGCACAACAGATCCACCGCTGTACCCGAGGGATCCATCGCAGGCGGCGGTATCGGCTGCCACACCCTGGTCACCATGTCCGGCCGGACCGACAGCGCAGTGAACGCCCTCACCCAAATGGGCGGCGAAGGCGCGCAGTGGATTGGCCAGGCCGAATTCGCCGACGTACCGCACACCTTTCAAAACGTTGGGGACGGAACGTTCTTTCACTCCGGCCAGCTCGCCGTCCAGGCGTGCATCGCTGCGGGCGTGAACATCACGTACAAGATCCTCTACAACTCGGCCGTCGCCATGACCGGCGCACAGGACGCCGAAGGCGGACTCGAAGTGCCGGCGCTGACCCACAAACTTGCATCCGAGGGCGTCGCACGCATCATCATCTGCGCCGACGAACCCGAACGGCATTCCAAGTCCGCGCTTGCGCCCGGCACCAAACTCCTGCATCGAGACCGACTCGACGAGGCACAAAAGGAACTGCGCGATATCGCAGGCGTGACAGTTCTGATCTACGACCAACGCTGCGCCGCCGATGCGCGACGCCAACGCAAACGCGGCAAGATTCCCGCGCGCAGCACCCGCGTCGTGATCAACGAGCTCGTGTGCGAAGGCTGCGGAGACTGCGGAGTCAAGAGCAATTGCCTCTCCGTACAACCGATCGACACCGAGTTCGGCCGAAAGACGCGTATCGACCAGTCGAGCTGCAATACCGACTACACCTGTCTCGATGGCGACTGCCCGTCGTTCGTGACGGTCGAAGTCCCGGACAATGCAGTAGTTCCGTCGAAACCTAAGAATGCGAGAATCACACCGCCCAAGGTGCCAGCGCCCGTCCTGGGCCCAATTGTGGGCACACACAACATCTTTCTCGCGGGTGTCGGCGGAACCGGCATCGTCACCGTCAACCAGGTGTTGGCCACCGCAGCCATGCGCGCGGGACTCCATGTGGAGGGCCTCGACCAAACGGGCCTCAGCCAGAAGGCTGGCCCGGTCACCTCGCACCTGCGCATCAGCTCGTCCATGGTCGAGCCGTCCAATCGCATCACTCCTGGCAACGCAGACTGCATTCTTGCCTTCGACCTGTTGGTCGCCGCAGACAGCAAGTACGTCGGTTTCGGTAACCGCGGGCGAACGGTCACAGCCGCATCGACATCCAAGACACCGACCGGTGACATGGTGTACGACGCCTCCGTGGCCTACCCTGACGAGTCGGGAATGGTGGAACGCCTGGAATCTGCATCGAAGATTCTCACTTCGATCGACGCCATGACAGCGGCCAAAGCCGTACTCGGCAGCACCGAAGCGGCGAACTTTCTGCTCGTGGGTGCCGCGTATCAGGCTGGTGGACTTCCCATTCCGGGGTGGGCGATCGAAGAGGGCATCGGTATCAACGGCGTCGCAGTCGCCGACAACATCGCGGCGTTTCGGTGGGGGCAGGTGGCAGTCGCCGATCCCGACCATTTCGCCGACGCCATCGCCCAGAAGGTCTTTCCCACGCACACGGAGGCTCCGGCCTCGATGTTCACGTACTCCCCCCTGCAAGGTGAAGTTCTCGAGCTTGTTCGCAGACGCGCGGGGGAGCTCATCGCATTCCAGAACCTGCGGCTTGCGCAGCGCTATGTGTCCACCGTCGAGCAGATTTGGCGTGCGGAGAGATCGGCTACCGATCGGACCGAATTCTCCGATGCCGTCGCGCGTGGGTTGTTCAAGCTCACCGCCTACAAGGACGAGTACGAGGTTGCGCGGATGCTCACCGACCCTCAGTTCATCGAACTCGTACGTGTCGAGGTGCCCGGGGCAAGCAAACTGACGTTCAAGCTGCACCCGCCGACTTTGCGAGCTCTGGGACGCAAAAAGAAGATCGGGCTCGGACCGAAGTCGCGCGTCCCACTGAAAGTACTTGCGCGCGGACGTGTTCTACGAGGAACTCCGCTGGACCTGTTCGGGTACGCGCACGTGCGTCGCGTCGAGCGCAAGCTGGTCGAGCACTATCGAACGCTGATGGCGGACCTCGCGAGCACACTGACGGAATCCAACTACGACCGCGCAGTCGACGCTGCACAGGCGGCCCACCTGGTACGCGGGTACGAGGGCATCAAGCTCGGCAACGTGGACAAGTACTACGCTCGGCTGGCGGAACTGGATCTGTGAGTTCGCCGAAGATGGGCTAGCGAAGGCTCATGGCCTGACCGTAGGCCGCGTCCAGACTCCGAGACATCCGTTCGATCGTGCTCGCCTGGGCAATGGCTTTCGTAGCCAGCCTGACGGACTCCTGGTACTGAGTGTCCGAGAAGAACAGATCCACTGCCTGAGCGACATCGAGCGGCCGACTCCCGGCGAGCGCGTAGCCGAGCGATTCCATACTCGGGATGGATCGGGCCAACACCGCGCACCCGGCATCAGCGGCCTCCAGGGTGGCCAACGGACCACCCTCCCACGCTGCGGTATGCACATAGAGGTCCGAAATCCGAAGTAGCTCGCGAACTTCGGTTGGCGGCAGCCACCCCGTGACCTCGACACCCGCACTCTCCAGAACGGCCCGACTGTGTGCTTCACCGTCGCCGATCCACACGAATCGATACCGGGACGATCCGAGTTCCGAGCAAACACGAGCGTAGAAGCCAGGGTCCTTCTGCGCCATGATGCGGCCGATCATGGAAATGACGGGCTTGCCCTCCACGCGCGGTGCTGCGCTACCGACGGCGGGTACCGGCATGACGATGTTCTCCACCACCTCCGAGGGCATGTCCCCGCGAAGTCCGAGACCGATCGACTCCTCGTGCGGCGACACGGCCACGAGGACCTGCGCTCGCTGCGCCAAAGTCTTTTCGACTGTGCGGTATACGTGCGTCTTCACCGCGCCATGACCAGCTTCCATCACATAGCAATGGGGAGAGTAGACAACTCGCGTCCCCCTCGGCAACATGGCACGCAGTGCACCCGCGTAACTCGAGTGAAGATGAACGATGTCGTAGTTGCCATCCAGCACGGCACGCCTGGCCTCGAGGAAAAACCCCCGCAGACCTCCGTCGACCCGATGAACATCGATTCCTGCTGGCAAATCGAGGGTTTCGTGTCCAACCCGCACTCGGGCGAACAGGCTGTGCTCGAACTGGTCGGCCCCCGTGATGTAGTGGATGATCGCACTGCGCACACCACCTCCGAAGGCTTCGGTGACGTGCAGAACTCTCAGCTTGTTTCCGATCATACCGAGCCCCTTCGCGTTTGCCACATGCGAGGAAATTATCCACGACTTTTCGCACTCTGCTATGTCGTGTGGTCGATTGAACAATGAGAACGCCTAGTGACATGAAACGGGTAGAGAAAAACCCCCTAAAACAGACTTGAAGATTATTGCTGCGTTAACCTACGTAACAAATGGTCGACAGAAATACCGTTTTTCCGACCACGCGGGGCTCCCGGCCATGCGTCCCGCACTCGCCGTGCGCAGCCGAACTGCTCGGATATAGTAGGCACCTACGCGCACGACGACCGAACAGGATTTCAATGAGCACCGAGCCCTCGGCGCAACACGCGGAAATGACGCCGGCGAAGCGGACTACCGATCAGATCCCCACCAACGCCCGCGAACAAATCGGTGAACGGCTATTTAATTTCGCGATAACTCACATACCGTCGCACACGATTCGTCAGAGCTGGCTCAGGTTTTTCGGAATGAAGATCGGGAAGAATACCTCGATCATGATGGGTACCCGCGTCCACGGGATTCAGCAGCTGACGGTGGGCAACAACTGCTCTATCGGCTTCAGGTGCCTACTCGATGCCCGCGGCGAGCTCACCATCGACGACGATGTCGTGCTGGCCAGCGATGTGCACATCGTGGCCGGCCACCACCTGGTCAATTCCGACGACTTCGGGCGGTTCTTGTCGCCGATTCACATCAAGCACCACGTGTGGGTTGCCAGTCGCTCAACCATCTTGGCAGGCGTCGAACTCGGCGTGGGAGCAGTTGTCGGCGCGTGCTCGTTGGTCAGGAAGGACGTTGCCGACATGGAGATTGTCGCGGGCGTTCCCGCCAAGCATGTCGGAGTACGGCGGTCATCTCTCGACTACCACCCGATCTTTCGTCCACTGATGTACTAGCGGTTCAGCAGTTGTTGGGCGCGGGCTGACCACCGAAGCGCTCGCCCAGCCATTGCACCGATGCTCCACCGTCGACATCGCCGTGGCCTTTGTCCGGCTGAAAGTCGGCTTCGATGACGCTGCCGAGCGCACACCCTTCGGCGATGGCGTCGTCGGTCCACCGAGTATCGATGAAGCTGTCCCGTCCGGCATAGATCACCATCATCGGTGCCGAGGCGGGACCGATGGGCAGTGCAGTTCTCTCCAGCAGCGAGGTCAACAACGACGCGGCCTCGGAGGACGCGGGCTCCACATCGTCGGCAGACATCTGGCTCAGGATTTCTCCGCGCTGGTTTCCCTCCGGCCCCGAACACGCGCCCAAGACATCCCAGTTCTCTCTGACCACACCCGATATGTAGTCATCGATTCGTAGATCAGGGTAAGACTTCTGAAGTCCCATCAGCATCCAGATGTACGCTGCCGCCTGATCGTCGGTGAGCGTGCCATCCAGCGCTTTTCGGACAATTCCGGACATGTCCGCCGAGGGGACGAGACTGACCGTTCCGACCAGTTCGAGTTCAGGCGCATACCCGGCCGCTTGCTCATTCGCTGCCCACGTCGCCCCGCCGCCCTGGGACCCACCGAACGCTGCCCACCGGTTGGACACAGACGGCGACAACTTGCGTAGTGCCCGAACCGAGTCGATAACGTTGAGGCCGGCAGTGCGATTGTCGAGGTACGGATGATTGCCGTCGGTGCCGAGCCCCTGATAGTCAGCCGCCGCCACCGCAAACCCGAGTTCGAGGTAACTCTTGATCAAACCAACAGAACCCAGCAAGTCGTTCGAAGCCGACGGTGCACACTCCTGCTGGATACCGGTGGTTCCGTGCGCAAATGCCATCACCGGCCAACCGCCGGGGGGTGGGTCACCGGGGGGAACGAACAGCGCGCCCGACACCTCGGTAGGTGTTCCGTCGATACCCGACGTCGACCGATACAGGACTTTCGCTGTGGTGCCGCCCAAGTTGGAGACCGAACGGTCGAAGGTGGGGATCGTCATCGCCTCGACCAAAGAGCCAGGCCCATCGGTCGCGAAATCCGCCGTGGTGATCGCCTGCGGTTCGGGCACGGCCTTCGGCTCCAGCGCCGAGGCGCACCCTGCCACCAGGGCCGCACACGTTCCGACTGCGGCGATCCACATGGCCGTGCGAGGCAGGATCGGCATGCGCATCAAAGTTCACCATTCGGTTCCGAATCCAACCCGGCATCAACGGGATTGGCCGGCTCGGTGGAATCCATGGAAGTAGCTTCCGGCAAAGCTTCGGCGCCGGAGGGCCCAACAAGCGAAGTGCACGAGTCGGCGACCGGCTCGGCTGCAAACCGGTCTGCCATCCACGCGAACGCCGCCACCGTGTCGAGGTCACCGTGCCCCTCACCGGGTCGCAGCCGCCAATCGATCACGTCGCCTCGCCCGCATGCGCGACGCACCGCGTCGAGCGTCCACGTCCAGCGCACCAGGTTGTCCTCGTCACCCTGCACCACGAGCATCGGTGAAGCCCCAACCCCCGATCCGGTTGTGTTTCCGGGCCCACCGGGCGCAAGCGGCAGCGACCATTGCGTCAGGCGGTCGGCGAGAACTTGCGCCGACTCCGGCGAGGACGGCGCGACGTCATCGGCAACGATGGATTCCGCTAGCTGGTTTCGGGTTTCCAACGCGGTTCCCGCGCACTGCAGCAGCGCGTCGTTGTTGGCCAGAACGTCCCCGTGCAGATAGTCGCTCAGCACGATGTCCGGATACACCTGGGCAAGACTGTTGACCGCGAACTGCATCAGTGGGAGTTGTTCGGGGGTCAACGCCCGGAGGAAAGCGTCGGTCGCGAGACCGGACATATTCGCAGCCGGAGCCAAGGCCACCGCACCCACGAGATCGAGCCCTGCTCCATAGCTCTGCTGCAATTCGTTCGCCGCCCATGATGCTTGCCCACCCTGTGAACCGCCGAAGGCAGCCCACCGCGCACTGGTGTCGGGAACGAGCTCCCGTGTGGCACGTACAGAGTCGATCATGTTGAAGCCGACGGTACGCGGCTCGAGGTACGGGTGCGGGCCGTCGCTGCCGAGCCCCTGATAATCCGGCATGACCACGACGTAGCCGTTGTTCACCAATGCGGCCACGGGGCCCGCGTTGCCGATGAGATGTGGGTACATCGACGGCGCGCAGTCTTCGAGCATTCCCGTCGTACCGTGCCCGTAGGCGACGATGTTCCATCCGCCCTCGGGCGCGAGACCCGGTGGAGTGAACACCGACCCTGTGACGACCGTCGGGGACCCGTCGACGCCGGATGTCGACCGATACGTGATGCGGTGCGACTCGCCGCCGAGCTTTCCGATCCGCATGTCTGCCGTCGAGAATCTCGACGAGTCGACCAGTGAACCCGGTGCCCCATCCGCGTATGTCGGGCCCGGTGGGGACGGCACGGTGGTGCTGGGGTTCGAGCTACACCCGGCCACAACCAATGCAGTCAGCGTCACCAGGACGAGTGCACCCTTCACGAGGACGGGCAATCATTGGCAGCTTGCTGACCGTCGAAACGGGCGCCGATCCAAGGAAACGCACGCGATGCGTCGATGGTGCCGTGCCCCTCTCCCACACGCAGTTCGGACTCGATGGATCCACCGGCCTCACATGCTTCGGACAGCACTCGAGCGGTCCACTCCTGATCGACGAGCTTGTCCTGATCGGCGTACATCACCAGCAGCGGCGCGCCCGCCATGTGATCCCCCAGAGCCCGTTCCTTCAACAGCGATGTCATCCTGGCTTCGGCAGCCGGAGACGCCGGAACCATGTCCGCAGGGTCTGCGTTCTCGAGCACTTCGATCGCATCGGGCACCCTCGGGCCGTTGCAGAGCACCAACAGATCCTTGTTGGCGGCCACCGATCCGCGCATATAGTCATCGAGGTTCAAATCCGGTGCGCTGGTCGCTTTCAGGCCGATGATGGCCAGGAAGTACAGGTGCAACTGATCTTGGGTGAGTGCGCCCGCCGTTGCCTTGGCCGGCAGGTCGGACACGTCGGCCACCGGGACCCAGGCCGCCGCGCCGACCAACTCGAGCCCCTGCCCGTAGCGTGGTTCCACATCGTGTGCCGCCCAGGTTGCGAGTCCTCCGAGGGAGCCCCCGAAAGCGGCCCACCGCGAACCCGCTGCGTCCGTCAGGTTCCGTGCCGCCCGAACCGCATCGATCATGTTGTGCCCAAGAGTGTTCGAGTCCAGAAACGGGTGTGCCACCGTCACACCACCGGCGCCGAGACCCTCGTAGTCGGACATCACGACCAAGTATCCGTTCAACAGCAATGCGGTGATGGGCAGCCACTGGTTGAGCAGATCGTCATACATCGACGGGCCACAGTCGAAGTTGATTCCGGTGTTGCCGTGGCCGTAGGACACCACTGGCCAGCCGCCCTCGGGAGCGGTGCCGCTGGGCACGAATACGGTCCCGGTCACCTCGGTTGTGCGCGACCCATCACCGGATGTCGACACATAGCGAATCTTCGTGACCTCGGCACCGGTTTCAGCGATGCGGGGAACGACGGTGTCGAAGTCTTCGGCAGCGAGCAACGCCCCGGGTTCTGTCCCTCCGAGCTGTGCGTTCGATGCGCTATCAGTCGGCTGCGCAGGCCGCGCGGCGGCGTTGGTTGTCACCGTCACTGCATTTCGCGTCGAAGACGACGTGGCCGGTTGAGTACAACCGGCCAGCAGCGCCATTGCCGCAGCGACTGCGCAGAGGCAACGAATACCCGAAGTCAGTGTCACGAACTGCTCTTCATCCTTGCTGCTGTGAGCACAGAACCAAGCACGTTGGCACCGACCAGGCGCAACTTTTCGGCCGCTTTCGCTGTGTCGTTCAGTTTGGTCCCTCCGTACCGCGCGAGCAGCAGAACTCCATCGGCAGACTTGGCCAGCAGAGCTGCGTCGCTGAACTGCAGAACAGGTGAGGTGTCGATCAGGACGAAATCGTACGTCGCGCGAAGTTCTTTCACGGTGTCGACCAGAATCTCGGTACTGAGCAGTTCACTCGGGTTGGGCGGGATCGGCCCGGACGCAAGGACAGACAAGCCCGGATGCGACGACTCCTGGACAGCACCGTCCAAAGGTGTGTGCCCAGCGAGAACGGAAGAGGTGCCGACGTCATCGGTCATGCCGAGGTGAGCCGCCAAACTCGGAGCACGAAGATCGCCGTCGACCACTATGACACTGTGTCCGATCTCACCCAACGCGATGCCGAGGCTGGCCACCACGGTGGTGGTTCCGGTTGCCGCCTTCGGGCTGGTGAACACCAGGACTCGTGCTTCTTTGGTAGCTCCCACGAACGACATATTGGTCCGCAACTCACGGAAGGCCTCGGACGCTGCCGGGCGCTCTGGCACGAACAACAACGGATGAGTGCCCTTGGTGATCTTCTCTCGCGGAATCACACCGACCGTCGGCGCCCCTGCCTGGTCGGTGAGGTTTTTCGCATCCTTCACCGACGTGTCCAGGCGAGCCTGCAGGACCGATACGACGAGTCCCAACAGCAGACCGGCAACCGCGCCCAGAGCGAGGTTGCGCACCCACTGCGGCGAGACCGGGGAGCTGGGGGTGTCGGCCAGCTCCACCAGCGTGGCGGACGCAGCTGGCGATCCGCCACGCGCGGATGTCTCCAGCTCGGACACGAGCTGGCTGGTCTGCGCAGCAATGGTATTCGCGAGATCGCGAGCGAGTTCAGGATCGGGGTCGAGTACCGAGATGTCCAGCAGAACCGACTCGGGCTGTGGTGTCGCGGTCACTTTTTCGACCAGTTCGCTCGCGCTCATGTCGATTTCCAGCGAATCGACTGTTCGCTGGGCCACCTGCTTGCCCGCGGCCAAGGACGCATACGAGGTGACGCGTTCGGTGGAGAACAGATTTCCTTGATATGCCTCGGCCACCGATGCACCACCGGTGGTGGTGACGAACAGCTGCGAGGATCCCTCGTATTGCGGCGTGGTGAACGCACTGATCAGTGCGGCACCTCCGACCGCGATCACCAGCGTCGCAACGATCGAAATCCATCGGCTGCGCCAGATTGCCAGGTACTCACGAATGTCCACCTACACGGTCTCCTGTTCGATAGCCGGGCATGCCGAGGCAAGTCCGGCGCTCCGCCCCTCGTGCGCGAATGAGTGAATAGTAATTCGGGACCCAGCAACCTCGCAGGACGAGAAATCCGCAGCGGTCGCCGCACCCTTTCAGCTCGACACTTGTCGAACTCCAGCCGACCGGGCATTCTGCATCTGTCGAAGCATCCTTAGCGACGCACTGCAAACTACCCGAACTCTGCAATAATTCGAACCCGACCCGGTCGGATTCGCCGCGAGCCGGTTCGAGGATGCACAGTTTCGAGTCCAGACTTTGCACGTTCATCCACCTGACGCGACGGAAGTAGAGACCACATGAAAAGCGCGTTGATCACGGGTATTACCGGTCAGGACGGTTTGTACCTGTCCGAGTTGCTGCACGACAAGGGCTACAAGGTGTACGGCCTGGTGCGCGGTCAGAACAATCCAAAGCGGGCGTTGCTCGAACAGAGTCACCCGTTCGTGGAGATCCTTTCCGGCAACTTGCTCGACCTGTCGTCGCTGATGCGGGCGTTCTCCGCCGCTCAACCTGACGAGGTGTACAACCTCGGTGCTGTGTCGTTCGTCGCATATT
>NZ_JABFAO010000022.1 GCF_017168235.1 Rhodococcus sp. KRD197 | reverse complement strand
CGTGACCCGGAAAGACCTGGATATGATCTGGCTGCGTGACGAACGACCGCTTCAGACTGCGGAAGATCTGTTTGGCACCCTCGAAACGGGTGTCGACACCGTCGGCAGCTTCGTCGAGTAGGTCCGGATCATCGAGATCACTCCTGCGAGCTGACCCTGCGCACGCCGCAAACGGTTCAATACCAATGCGATGCTTACGGTGTCACCAGTCATGTCGTTCAGTCCTTCGTTCGATGAAACTCCAGTTTACCCCTAGCGGTAAGGGTGGTCGAGGTGGCCGAAGCTGGACGGTGGCCTCGGTGCGGATGTCGCGGCCCATGGGCTGGAGAGGCCGGGTCAGTCATCGTTGCACCGAGGGGTCGGGGCCACCCGTGACCTGTCGTAGTCGCCCATTGATGGGCTATACCGGTAGGGGTATACGGAAGACCGCGTCGCCGCCGACCTCAGGTTCACTTAAGACTCGACCGCTATCGTCGGCACCACCGCACCACCGCACCGGAAGGACAACCACTGATGACACTCACCATTGGCGACACCGCCCCCGATTTCCACGCCCAAACCACCCAGGGTCCGATCAACTTCCACGAGTGGATCGGTGAAAGCTGGGCAGTTCTGTTCTCCCACCCCCGCGATTTCACCCCGGTGTGCACGACCGAACTCGGTTACATGGCCACGATCAAACCCGAATTCGACCAACGCAACACCAAGATCATCGGGTTGTCAGTCGACCCACTCGACAACCACGTCGCATGGGCCGACGACATCGCCGAAACACAAGGTACCGCGCCCAACTATCCGATGATTTCCGACAACGACTACACCATTTCGAAGGCCTACGGGATGCTACCCGCCGAAATCGCCGGCGACCCGACCAGTCACACTCCGGCCGAGATGGCGACGCTGCGCAATGTCTTCGTCATCGGCCCCGATAAGACGATCAAGTTGGTGCTCATTTACCCGATGACCACCGGCCGCAACTTCGACGAGGTGCTGCGTGTAATCGACTCGCTACAACTCACTGCCGCGCACAAGGTGGCCACCCCCGCCCAGTGGAATAGAGGTGGCGACGTGATCATTGCCGGCTCGGTCAGCGACGAGGATGCTAAAAAGATCTATCCGGATGGCTGGACTGCCCCTCGCCCCTACTTGCGCATCGTTGCCGACCCCACCCAAGGCTGAGGGCGACGCCCACGGGCATGCTGAACCGTCCTGGATCTGACGGAGACCTGGTTCGAGCCACTTGGCGGTCGGAGGTGTCGGTCGAGATTGCTGACGGTGCTCGTTCTCATAGGGGTCGCGGTGGGCCGAATATCACCAGGGACACCAGTAGTCCGGTCATCATCGTGACCGCGAACACGAGCACCCACCGCTGCGCGGGGTCGTATCCGACCTGGAGGTTCGCGAATTCCTTGGCACCGTCGAACCGGACGACGGTGCCGT
>NZ_JABFAO010000021.1 GCF_017168235.1 Rhodococcus sp. KRD197 | reverse complement strand
GTTGCATCTGCGAGATGCCCTTCGTTGTGGCCGAATTTGATCCTCGAGAAATCTCATTCTTCCACTACGACAGGGCATTTCGTGTCTGCGACCCGCGCTTGGTCGCTACCGAATCGGTGCAACCAGGTTAAGTGGACCTATGCTGGTCAGATGGATATCGAGCAGTCCGGTCCCGTCGGTGGGATTGACTACCCGCGCACTTTTTAGGAGTTTCTGGAGTGGTTTCCCGACGATTCCGCGTGTGCCAACGACATCGAACAGATTTTCCTGGAACCGCGGGTCTCCGCTGACCGTGAGCGTGTCGACCTTCCACGGCTTCAGATTGTGGTCGGCCCAGATCTTCGCGACGGCGTCCTTGCCGATCCCGACCCGCGCCGCCAGAGATCGGGTGCTCCAGTGCGTCGAGCCGCCCGCGGGCCGCTCCTTGTGCGTGAAACGCAGGACCGCCTCGGCCGTGCCCGGTGGCAAGCTCGGCTTACGTCCGCGGCCCTTGGCGATCACCCCGACCCCGTCCATGCCCCGCTCGGCGAACCCAGAACGCCAGCGACCCACCGTATCCGAGTCCACTCCGCAGCGACGGGCGATCTCCTCGTTGGCCACGCGTCGCAGGCCCACAGCAGTCCCCGCGCTTGGACCACCTGCCGATGCGACAAAGACGTCGACGCGGCCATCCGCTCCAACTCCCCCCGCTGCTCAGCGCTGACCGACAACGCCACTGCAGTCACAACAGACATGGTACAAACTACGATGCTATTCCACAGACAGACCACTAGGCGGTGTAGTTGAGCTGGGTCATCATGCCGGCGTCCATGTGGTAAGCGTTGTGGCAGTGGAGCATCCAGTCCCCAGGGTTGTCCGCGATGAGGTCGACCGCGACCGACCTCATCGGTAGAACGATGACGGTGTCCTTACGCGGCCCCGGGGACCCGTCGGGTTTGATCACCTGAAAGGTGTGCCCGTGCAGGTGCATCGGATGCCACATCATGGTCATGTTGGTGAACGTCAGACGGGCCCGCTGGCCCTGCCGGATGGTCAACGGCTCGGTGTTGTCGTACGAGCGACCGTTGATGGTCCAGGCGTAGCTCATCATGTCCCCGCCGAGATCGGCCCGCAGGCTCGCATCGGGCTGCCTTTGAGGCAACATCACGTTCTCGGCGGCCACAAAGTCGTCGACGGTCCCGACCCGGCCGTTGAGCTCGGCAGGCTGGTACGTCGGCGCCGGTGCGGACCCGGCTCCGGTGTTCAGCAGGGCCCGCCCCTGCGCGTTCTTGCCTTCGGCCGCGGCCACCAGGGGGAAGACGCCGTCCTTGACTGTGACGATGACGTCGTAGCGTTCTCCCATTCCAAGCAACAATGCGTCGACCTCGACCGGCACAACGGGGAAGCCGTCGGTGTGGGTGACGGTCATCTTGTGGTTGGCCAGCGCCACGCGGAACGCGGTGTCCGCCCCGGCGTTGATGATCCGGATCCGTACGCGCTGACCGGGTTTCGCCGCGAACGTGGTCGGGGCCTCGGGTATGCGCCCGTTGACCAGGTAGTAGGGGTAGCTGACATCGCCGGCATCGCCGCCGAGCAAGGCACTGGCGCCCACACCGTTCGGCGTAGCTGCACCGGGTGCGGGTGCGCTGGTCGGTTGGGCCCCCTGATCCATCCCGGGCATGTCGCCCATCCCGGACATGCCCGGCATGCCGCCCGACCCGTTGCCCATGGATCCCATCCCGCCATTGCTCAGGTCGGAAAAGATGTCCTGCGGGTTCTTGCCGACGCCGTCGGTCCAGTCGTCGAGGACGACGACCCACTCGGCATCGTAGGTTCCGGCCTCGCCGGGATCGTCGACGATGACCGGCAGGTAGAGCCCGTAGTCGGTGTCCACACCGGCAGCATGCGGGTGCGCCCAGTAGGTGCCCGAGTGCGGGACCGAGAATCGGTAGGTGAAGCTTTCGTTCGGCGCGATGTTGGGGCTGGCGGGCATCGCCCCGTCCATATCGTTGCGGAGCGCGATGCCGTGCCAGTGGACCGATGTCGGGTGGTCTAGACGGTTCGACAATGCCACGGCCAGCTCGTCTCCGACGTTGGCGCGGATGGGGGTGCCGGGCAGTGTGTCGCCGTATACGAGGGTGCTCACCTTGGGGCCACCGAGATCGATCTCGGCGCGCTGCGGTGTGAGGTTGTAGTTCACGGTGCGACCGGTGTGGGGTCGGGCGGCTTCCGCTGCGGCTATTGCCTTTTCATTGACTGCGTTGGCGCCGGTGGTGGGCGCCGATCGGGTGCAGGCCGACAGGGCGAGTCCGCCGAGCCCGACCCCCGCGGCCGTGAGGAACGCCCGTCGGCTGAGTCCGAGTGGGGGCTGGATGTGCGCGCTCATATCGTTTTCTCGGTGTCGTCGTCGGTGTGGTTGTCCTGACCCGGCGGCGGAATTCGCAAGGTTTCGCCGAGCACTGCTATCGCCACCCTCGGCACGAGGCAGCAGCGCGTCGCCCGCGCCTGCGAAGCCCTCGACGGCCGGGCGACGCTCAGCGCCTGCCACCCTTCACCCGACGCGATCTTCCACCAGAGTATTGCCGCGCAGGCCGCTGCGATGAGTTTTCGTCTGGCCAGAGGGCACGGGCAGCTTGCTGCGTGCCGACGGAATCGCCAGCTGTCGCGTCCGGGTCGGTCGACCCGAGCTGCATAGGTGCGTCACATCGGCATGTTCATTGGTGGCATGTTCATCGGTGGCATCACACCCATCTGGTGCAAACACATCATCATCATGTGCATCATCTTCATCATGTTCATTGCTTTCACCTCCTCTTGTGCGTCGGGAGCGGTTTGCAGGCGCAACACGGAAACTTCCGTTCCGTAGAGGGCCCGCCGGCTCAGTGCAGGGCGGCCGGTGGAGTCACTCGCAGCGGACGAGTCCGGGACGGACTACCTACCCGGCGGGGCCTGATATCTCACCGTGTGCCAGGCCGCCAGGAGCTGAGTCTTCGTGTGCGTGGTCATGGTTGTGCCCGCCCACGTAGGGTCGTTAGCCGGCTGAGGTATTCGTTCTCGTCGATCTCACTGCGAGCGAACCGCTCAGCAAGCAACTGCTCTGCTGTGTGCAGCGCGGGCGGCTGGGCGCGTTGTTGTCCATCCCGACCCACGAATCGGACCAGCAGCACGATGCCGGTGATCAGCACTCCCCAGAACAGGACCATCCCGCTGATCATCAGCACGTATCCCCAGCCGCCCGGATCGTGGTCGTACCAGTACATCACTGTGATCTCCTCCTCGATGCTTGGCGGGGCCGCCATTCGCGGAACCGCGAAATTGATCAGCCCGCGCGGGCGCTGGAGAGCCCGTATGACCACTCTGCTCCCGAAACCATTCCGAGAGCAGGGTCTTTCTGCCCCCGTGAACGGGTCCGTGGACCCCCCGGGGGAACGCTCGGGGGTGTCGGGATAGCGGTCGATCTGAACTTGGTCTGTCTGATACGCCGGGCTTCGCGGGGAGGATCGATGATGACCGAAACACTCGATCCCATGGATCCCATAGCTACCGATGTGGACCAGCAGCAGATGGCCGACCAGCTCCTCGCGCAGGCCGAGGAGGCCCGGAACTCTTCCCGAGAATCGCTGGTTGCTGGGTCGAGCGGCTCAGACTGCGCAGACCTGTGGGAACACTCGGCGGTCACCAAACGAATCGATGCTCGGTGAGTCTCCGTTCAGGGTCAGTGACTTTGATTGCCGAATACTGTGTGATCGGGCCTGCGACGACGAGATTGGCGATCACCATCGGGATGGTGGCCAGCTCATCGCGGACGATCACCGCTCAGCCGTCTGGAGGGCGAGATCGGAGCCGGCGCGGCCCATCGCAATTCCGGTGTGAGCCGCGGCGAGTGCGGGGGCGTCGTTGACGCCGTCCCCGACCAGCAGCACCCGGCGACCGGAGTCTTCGACGTCCCGCACCGCGGTGACCTTGTCCTGGGGCAGCAGTCCAGCGCGCACGTCATTGATACCGACCTGCGCCGCGAGCGCGGGGGTTTTCGCTGCGTCAGCAGCACCGGAGCGGTGCCGGTCAGGGCGATCAGTTCGGCCACGGTGCCGCGTCCACCGGCCCGCAGCTGGTCTTCCAGACCCAACACGCCGATGGAAACCTTATCGACGAGGACGACCACCGCGGCCTCGCCTACGGCCTCCATCTCGGCAGCCGTGGTGGGCACATCAATCAGGAATCGGGCATCTTGGTGAACATCGCGATCCGGCCGTCCGCGAGGCCCTCGATGACATGTGTTTCCCAGATGCGTCAACGCATCAAGGCCACCGGAGACGGCCCGTAACCCGGGGTGCTGGCGTTGGGTCACGACAACTTCGCGACCGTCAACAGGACCGCTGAGTCCACCAACGCTTCGAGGCTATGCCGCGCGTCGGGCACGATGAGCAGGTCACCCGTACGCCCCTCCCACGACAGATCGCCGGTCGAGAGCCTGACCCGACCGGCGATCTGCACCGTCGCCTCACCCGGGTTCGAATGCTCCTTGAGAACGGCGCCCGCGATCATGCCGATGACCGTCTGCCGCAATACTTTCTCATGCCCGCCGTAGACAGTGTCGGCGGTGTGACCACCACCCGCGGTGGCCGCCTGTTTGAGCTGCTGACGTCCCCGACCCGGGGACGGTGCGTATCGCGATTCCCAACCTGCCTGGTCGCGTGGCCGCCGGCGAGTTGGCACGCTTGTCGGATGCGATCGCTGTGATCGCGGAGCTGTCAGAACGGGTCGGCGCAGAGCTCGGACGCCGGTTACTGCGTGATGACGATAGAGGTGGCGGGACCAGTGTCCTGACTGCAACAGCCGGGGACCAGTACGGGCCAATTGTCGTGCAGCGCATTCAGTATGGAAGTCTATGGTTCCAGCAGCTCTTGGACGCCGCTCCGGCCTTCGGGGCTGGGGCTCTGGCAGCTTCGGGCACTACGGCAAATCGTCGTCAAGCGCGCGCGAAGAGCCGAGGATGCGGGCCGTGTCTGGTCATTCATGCTGACGATGGCGCGACGCAGTGAGCGGGACGAGTACTTCGCAAGGCGGGATGCGCGAGCAAGGGCGAATACCGCTGAAGAACTCTTACGAAGAGCTCGTGCCGATGCCGACACCGCAGAGCACGATAGCCGTCGAGATAAGCCCGAATGCACCGATCAACTGATGGCGTCGCTGTGAGTTTGGTTGTGCGGCTTCGAGTGGAGTGCGGGCGTGGGTGATCGTCCGACCTCTCGTGCCGGGTTGTTCCACTGGGTCTTTCGCGTCGAGG
>NZ_JABFAO010000020.1 GCF_017168235.1 Rhodococcus sp. KRD197 | reverse complement strand
CCTCGACGCGAAAGACCCAGTGGAACAACCCGGCACGAGAGGTCGGACGATCACCCACGCCCGCACTCCACTCGAAGCCGCACAACCAAACTCACAGCGACGCCATCAGTTGATCGGTGCATTCGGGCTTAACGGCATACGCACGTCCCTGTTGGCCATCGTGGATCTCGAGGCACCCGGTGCCGGCATGACGGTGTCCGACGACGGCACCGTGACGGCCCCGACGGTCCCACTCGGCGGCGACGTAATCATCTCGATGCTCCTACAGAGCCAACTGGACGCGCAGGCCGACGCCCTTGAGGTACGCCTCAAGGCACTGCTCGCCCAGTTCGGAGCAGGCGAAACACAAGCAGCACAAGCAATTCGAGCAGCGCAACAGCAGCTCGATGCGACGGGATCGCCCGGGGCCGCAACCATCAGCCCTGTCGCATCGGACATCATCAGCGGCACGACGTCGCTGCCGTCGGACCCGGCGCAGTTGCACGAGTTGTGGTCGACGCTGTCCCCGGCCGACAAGGATGCGCTGTTCGCCCACGACAACTACATCGGCAACCGCGACGGCCTCCCCGTCGTCGATCGTGATCACTACAACCGCATCAAGCTCGATGACGAGCTGGCCCGAGCCGAGGCCTGCGACCCGACCGTGTCGGATCGGCTCGTGGACCTACGGGCCGTCCGGGACACCATCGACGAGGACCCGAACCGGATGCTGATGCTCCTCGATACCCAGTCGGGTGCACAAACCCACGCGGCAGTAGCCGTCGGCAACCCGGACACCGCCGATCACGTGTCGGTCACCACGCCGGGTTTGAACACGACCGTCGGCGGCGCGATCGGGGCCATGACCGATGAGGGCGACAAGATGAAGTCGACAGCCGAGGCACAGCTGGACAGGACGGCCGGTCATCAGGGCGAGACGGTGTCGACCATTGCCTGGATCGGTTACGACGCACCGCAACTCGACAAGGACGACTACCTCTCCGAGGAGAGCCTAAAGGGGGCGATGCAGGTGGCGCAGCCGTGGAACGGGCAGGCCGCAGCACCGAACCTGTCGCAGTTCTACGAGGGCATCGACGCGTCCAACCACGACGGCGACCCGCACCTCACCGCAGTCGGGCATTCGTACGGGTCGTTCACCACCGGGCTTGCGCTGCAACAGACTCCCGAGGGAATTGTCGATGACGTGATGGTCTACGGGTCACCCGGGCTGGGCACCCGCCACGACTTCGTCGACAGCAGTCTCGACAAGCTCAACATCGCACCCGGACACGCGTATGAGATGACCGCGCACGACGATCCCGTCGCGCACATGAACCGTTTCGGATGGAGTCCCGGTTACATGTCCGAGTTCACCCACCTCGATACCGATGCGACTACAACCGACGACGGAGTGACGCGCCAAGGCGCGTCGGGGCACAGTGAGTACCCGAGGTCGGGCGACAACGGCGAATTGCGTACGTCGGGTTACAACACGGCCGTCGTCATCGCCGGTCTGGCCGATGTGCCCGGCTTGCTCGTCACCGGTGACTCGGCAATCCAGACCGGCGGCATCGATTTATTGAACCAACTCACAGAGCTAGGGCGATGATGCGAGTGAGACAACCGACCGACACACGACCACGACGGTGGTCGACGGCGGTGGCCGTCGTCGCAGTCCTCACGTTGACAGGATGTGGATCAGACGTGCTCGACGATCCGTACGGAAAGCCCAGCCCCACAGTATCGGCGGACTCAGCCGCGGCCCTGAAATCACTTCCGTCGCTCGAAGACACCGAGGTGCAGATGACGAGCGCCGTCGAGCAGATCGGCGCCTTCGTCGCCACTCTCGTACCGGGCATGGAGTGGACCTGGATACGAGACCGAAGAGGCGGCGGATGCGTGGGGCGATACGAAGACACGGATGGGAAACTTGTCTATTCGAAGAACTACGTGTCGCCGGGGCCGATCCCGGATGCGGTGTGGCCGGCCGTGTTCGAGCAGGCTCGTACTCTTGCCGCGGCGGTGGGCGCGACCGATTACGAAACCTTCCACGATGAGCCGGGCAATCATGAGGTTCGGTTCTACAGCCCGGAGGCCACATTCATCACAGTCGGAAGCTTGACTGCCTCAGTGATCTCCAGCAGCACGGGATGTCGACTGCCCCAAGCGAAAATGCCGGGGGCACAGGATCCGCAGCCTCCGGTCACGCCGAACCCATGATCGACTGCGCGTCAAGGGAGCCCAGGTGACGATGTCTAGCAGTGCATTCGACGAGTTGGGCGCGAAAGTGAAACGCGCACAATCGGTCGTGCGGGATGTTCGTGGCGTCGGCCGTGCCGGCGGTGTCTCCGTCGAGGTCGACGCCGAGAACCGACTCGTCGCACTACTTCATCCGGATGCCGACCTCATCATAGCTGCCTATAAAGCAGCGTTACTCGACAAGGCACCACAGTTGGACGAGGCGATGCGGGACTTACTCAGCGATCCCAACGCCCACGCGATCACCTCGTTCGTACAGAGCACCACTGCTGTCATGCCGGCGTCCCCAGCGCAGCCCGTCGAAGACGACGACACCTACTTCCAGAATTTCAAGCAAGATCCACTCGGCCGGAATAGATGACCGGCGATTCAGTTCGGTAGAACCCACATTTACGGTTCGCTTCTCGTGATCGTCGGGCTGCGTGCTCGGCAACGACCGACTCGGCTTTGAAGATTCGATGTGCACGTCCCCAGTCCACGGCGGAGTCGTTCGTCCTTGTTGGGGCCGTCATCTGAGCACATGATGTGCGCGACGCAACAGCGGCTTCGACGGACCCGTCCATGACGTGAATCGAGCCGGCAGTCCAGATACTGGTGACGACGTGCAGGTTGTGGGCACCTCCTGACCTAGGCTGCCCCGTAAGGCAGCGTCGGTAGGACGCCGCCTGCTCAATTCCCCAACCCAGCGCGAAGCTGTGATGGAACATCGAAGGCGACCACCATGCCCGACACAACCGACCTCGGCGGTGAAAACGCTGACGGACCTGTCAACCTCGTCCCCTTGGATCAGGCTCCCGGGTTGCTTCTGCAGATGATCTCCCGCTTCGCAATGGGTCTATCCGAACCGATGGTCATCGAAGAGAACGGGCGGCCTGTGGCGGCATTGATTTCAATGGAGGACCTCCGTCGGCTGCGCGAGTACGACCAGCAAGTTCTCGATGCAGATGACTCGTTCTACTTCGAACTCGACCAACGGCTGCATCTAGCTGACACCGAGCAGACGGTGGCAGACCTCGACGCCTTCGCCAAGTCATTCGGGCCACGCGGAGACCGGAAATTCCCATAATTGACAGCAGCCAGAGCGTAGTCCGCACGTCGACGACAGAAGCCTCAAACACATCCGGTTGAAGCCTTCGGCACTTGCCGGCAGCAGCCTCAACTTGTCGAAAACGCACGCTCCCATTGTGAGTCTCCGCTAACGAGTGCCCCGAAAATCATGACCTCGATTTACAGGCGGCGAGCACCTCGTGCCCGGCCACTCGTGCGATGCCGATCTGACGAGCTCTGTCTTTTGTTGCCGATTATCGAGCTTGCTGTGCGCGGCTGGATTGGGGTCGACCGTGCGGCGCTGGCAGGTGCCCCTCTTGCCTGCGCACTTCGTCGCTGATGCATCAACTGATGCGCAGAGTAATGCACGCATTACGGCGCGTAGCGCGACCACACTTACTTTGAACAGCATTGCTGCACATAACGGTTGTAGTGACTATGTAGCTAGTGCCCATGTCACGGCTCGCATTACTTTGCGTTCTGCGCCAGTGCATCGCGTTTCCCGGTACCTCAACGGATGCCCGTGTCACGTGACACGGAGAGGTCAATATCTAACAAGCCAATACACGTCCGTAGAGCTCGATACGGTGCGTAATCGAGCTAAGGTGCTGCGATAGCCGCCGAGAAGGCGATCAGCACGGACTGGATGAATGAAGCCTTTACGTGCCCACTGAGCTACAGATTGGTGCGGGTCACACCGTGAGCTCCCGCCAATCTTTACCGCGGTAAAGACTCTGGGTGGCCCGAGTGTGTACGGCGAGCCGACGTCACGGGCACGAGTTCGAGCGTATCCGCGCTCATCGAGACAAGTTCGGGCCCCGCGTTACCGGTACGTTTCGTTACCGATAAGGCTTAGCGGCACGTTCACCGGCGGCGTTCAACCCACCGCCTGCTTCGTGTTCGGCCTAGTCACTCTCCATCACCGGTTCAGGCTGCTGACCGTGCCGTCGGTGCCACAGGTTGCCCATGTCGTCGGCGAACTGAAGATCGACCCGCACCTCGGCCGCTCCAGAGGCGCTGTAGGCGACCTCGACTGACTGGTCTCGTGAGATCACTTGCGGGTATTTGTCGACCATTTGCTGTTGGAAGTTCTGAAGAAGAGCGGAGACGCCTGGAGCATTCATCATTTGACCCGACAACATCCCGCCGTAGGAACCGAGGTTGGCCGGCACACCGAACATCCCCCGCGGGTACATCGAGTTAGCCTGGGAGCCAATGGCATCGAGGGTTCCGCTCATCCCGCCCGACAAGAGCTCCCGGACGATCCCCTGCAGTGAGATCTTGTCCTTCGCCAGGTGACACGCATCCTCGAGGCGGTTGCCGTCCCCATCAACGGCATACACATCGACTTCGACGTCCGTGATCGGACCCGAACTCGCGTTGTTCACGGTGACGGTCCATAGCCCCTGACCGATGGGCAGCGGCTTGACGGACGCCGTTACTGCGCGGATACGGCCACCGCTGTTTCCCGTCTCGGTCGCGCCGACCGAATAGTATGTGTTGTTGTCTCGGCCGGCGATGACGTTGCGCTGGGTCGAGGTGAAGTTGTGCGCGGAAGCAGACGAACCGTCTACTGCTCCCGCGCCTGGGTAGGGTTTGGCGGCTCCCGATGGGCACGCGCTGCGACTCGGCCGATCCGCAGATCGCCTGCAGCTGCGATGTCCTCGGCGACAACTCCACTCCCGCCGTCGACAGCCACGTCTTGGACCTCGATGTCGCCTCCAACCGATGCGCGGCGGATCACTACGCCGACGGTGGCCGGCAACTCGGGAGCCTGATCCTCGACGGCTACCAGGACAGCTTGCGCGAGACCCAGCAGCTCGACGTCGTCTCCGGCACCCGCCTGATCGAGTTTCTTCGCGAGGAGTGCGCGGCGGAGTTCTTCCTCCGGCTCCCGCTCCAGCCCCTCGATCTCCGCGGTCACCGAGCTGTACCGGTTCGTGATCCAGCCCTTCACGGCCGTGTAGGCGTCACCGATTGCCTGTTTTGTGGTCTCGCGCGCGCCGTCCGACGCGCCGAGTGCGATCGCCGCGACAATAAGGGTTACGGGCTCCATCAAACACCTCCTGCGATGTGGTCCTGCACGGTCATACCGCGCCACCCCAAATCTAGCGGTCGGCACCGACACCAATGGCCAGGAAGGACGCCAGACGAACTGTGAACCACCCCGCCACGAGGCCGCCATCTGTCTGCGCAAGCGACTCGTCCTACATCAGCACGTCTCGTTACCAGTACCTAGTGCTATTGATAACGCCGCCTCTACTTTCACGTGTCAGCGGTTTTCGCGCCAGAATCGAAGGTCGCGACGCGCGGTATCTCAACGATACAAAGGAGCTCAGGTTCGGTACGAAGCTCTTGGTTTCGCAGCTCGAGCTAACGCAATCGACCCCTCAACCGATGAGCATTCAGTTGCTCGTGGAATGTCCGCGACCGACGGAACACGAGATGACGAGGAACCAATGCCACAGAGGGTGTACACCGGCTGTCGAGACTGCAAGAACTGCACCAACTCCGATCTCGCACACACCGGCCGGAAGCTGGGCCGCGCGTCCGCCAAGGTCGTGACCCTCGGTACATCCGAGCTCGCCATGGCCACCAAGAAGAAGTGCCGCGCATGTGGGCACCAACTGAGCCTGCATGCGCAATTCTTCGAAGCGGTCCAGTCCCCAAGCTCGTACGCGGCCTCGACGCCGAGCGCCCCTGCCCCAACCAACCCTGCTCCCGGTACCGGCCACCTCGGTGCAAGCCAGCCGGGATTCCTGAGCCGAACGTACCGACGGATCCACACGTTCTACACCCACCCCGACCGCAACACCAGGAGCAAGCGGCGACTCGGAACCGCAATAGCGCTGATCGTCTTCGGCGTGATCGGCTCGATTGGGAACTTCGCAGACGGTGAACTCGGTGCGGGCTTCACGGGGTTGGTACTGGCAGTCGGCGGTGCGTTCTGGGCGCTACGGGAAATGGCGGCAATCAGGCGGATCCGGGACGCGGAGGTCATCGACAGAGCGCAGGAGCAACACAACTCGTCCGACCCGAACCGGCAGCTGTACGGCGAGTACCAGCCACCGAACCTGAATCCCGACGAGGACGCGGACGAGGGCGAGGGCGAGGGCGAGGCACGATAGCGATTACTTCATTTGCTGCAAGCAGACGCCGCCCAGCGGTGACTGATGCGCACAGTCCCGACCCTACGGCCACGTTCCGGGCGCTGGCGATCTACAAACGTCACACCTAGCCCTCTGCTTCCGCCAACCACCGAAGTGGCTGGACCTTCAGAACCGCCGCGTCGACTTCCTCGTCCGTCACGCCGTAAAGCTTGTTAACAAGATCGTCTATGCGATCGTCGATGCTAGTCCGCTCGTCGGGCTCACCAATGGCCATGCGGGCCCGCCATAACTCGCCGAGTCGATTTACCGCCCCTACCTCCCTTGAATTTCCTGGCTGGAAGATCGGCGCACGAGCTATGTAGGGGGCTGAAAACTTGAAGTAGCCTCCTTGGTACGGCGTGCTGTGGGCAATGATGAAGGTAGAGATTAACCGACTGTTCAGAATGGCCAGGAGGTTGTCGGAGTCTTGCTCCGGACGTAACCGCAAGCCTGTAACGCCAGCCGTTCCCGTCGGGAACATGCGATCGTCACCCAGGGCAAAGTTCGAACGGTCACTAAGGCTTGGTGTTACGAGATGTCGGCCTATGAATGCGTCCCGAGAATCGAGGTACATTAGACCCCACCACTGGCCCGTGATTTCGGTCGCAGACTTACCGAACCAAAGTCGTCCTGCCAGCTCAGACTCATGACTCTCGAGGAATGATCGTAGGCCAGGACTGCTCGCCAGCTCGCCTTCGTTCAGTATTTCGAACGCGCTACGATCTGAATGATATGGAAATGCAACGTAGATCTCCGATGGAGCAAGAAAACCATTCCGGATGTCTTTCCCGCGCAACCAAGGCTTGAGATACTTGGTTTCGATGCCAGATTTTTTCGCTTCTGCCTTGGTCATCAACATGACAGGGTCCTTGCCGGTCTGTACACCATTACCGAACCCCAAGATGCACTGCTTCAATGGGACGCTGCGGGGCGCGATCTTGGACCACAAAGCAAGACTTTCTGGCGAATTGGTGTCCCAGCCCTCAGGGGATAATTGCGTTTTCGCTAGTTGCCAATCTTGGGTTAAGGTAAAATGCCTGGTCGAACGGGTATATTTTACCGTTTCGACATCCGCCCCCGTCTTTCGCAAAATCAATGCTTGCGTGTAGTTTGTTGCATCGTCGAAGATTTTTTCAGTCTGAAAATCCACAATTTGTTCGACACTGTTGCTATCGGTCAGGAGTTTCCTTAGAGCCGATGCAGCTTTCGTGGTAAACATCTTGTTGGGCACGACGAGACCTACACGGCCATCTGGACTAGCAATTTGCAGGCTCCGTTCGAGAAACAGATAGTACAGGTCAGCCTTACCGTCGTAGGAGATGTAGCGATCTTTGAGGTACTGCAAGGCCACCGGCGAAATAACATATCCTGCCATTAGCCAGGGCGGATTTCCGACAACGGCTTGAAACTTTCCTAACCTTCTCCAATCGAACGGTTTGACGGCGGAATGAATCGGAGCACTTGGATTAGCAAGTTGTTTGTCGGTCAAGATGTCAAAACCGATTAGGCTGTCACCACGTCGGACATTCAGATCCAGGTCTGGGAGGAGCCTGGCCTTGAACAGGTCAAACTGCTCCTGCGTACCTGTCGCACTCTCATCCTCCAGCACCACAAGGAGCAGACTGAGCTTCGCTACCTCCACGGCCTGTGCGTCAATGTCGACACCGAAGACGTGGTCCGTCAGGATGCGTTTACGCTCACTCAGGGACAGGCCCCATGCGCCGGACTCGTTCTTCTCAAGCCGAGCCGGCCGCGTGCGAGACCACTTCGTTGTGTCTGCAAGGTAGTGCACTAGGTACCAGTCAAGTAAATAACGGTAGGCGGCGACTAGAAAGCTTCCCGATCCACAAGACGGGTCAACGATCCTGACGCCATCTGATTTTGCACGACGCAATGAATCTGGACTTTTCCCAAGCAAGATGGGTTCGAGCGTCCGTTTGACGACGTCACGCGTGAGCCATTCCGGAGTGTAAAAGACGCCACCAGCTTTTCGCACCTGCGGCTTTGGCTCGATCGTGAGTTTAGACCCAGACCTTTTAATTTGTCCGGCTAGAAAAGATTCATATGCCCGGCCAAGAATTTCAACCGGCATTACGCTGAAGGTGTATGGCACCTGTGGCGGATAAAAGCTTAGGAGGATGTTCTTCAAAGAATCATTCGTCATTTTGATGCCCGGCGTCAGAACGTCGGGCGTATCGCGTCCGGGCTCTATGTCAAAATGGAACAGCCCTGAGTTGTAGCGGGCGTCAGCCGCGGTGTAAACACTCTTCAGACCGCGGGCAACATTAGACGAATTCGCTACCTTCATGAGGGTTCCATACGGCTCGATCCCACGATCTTCGCATATTCGGAGGAAAATGATTCGATCCAGGGTGAGCTGAACAGCTGACAGAAGCTCACTATCGGTAAGATTCGTATTATTTCCTGCGATGTCATCGAGCAGCAATAATCGCGCTTGTTCGAGATCCGCGAGGAAGACCTTGTCGATTTTGTCGCGTCCTCCACGCTTCGCCAACGTATTTGTATATCGATCCGTTTCACCACGAACCACCGCATCTCGAGAAATTAGTCCCGCGATATTCGTCCACTCAGAATGCAGGTGGTCTACCTCAACGGTATACAGCCTCGCGACGCGAGACGTATCAGCAGATTTTGGCTTTACTAGGCCGTTGTAGATTGAGATATGCGCAAAATTTGTAAGCACTACGATTGGCAATTTCGCGGACCAGGCATAGCTTCGGGCCTGGAACGAGGCAGCCCTGTCCGACGCGATATTGACCGATGGTTTCTTGGCCTCGACGAAGATGACCGGAGTTCCACCAACCCTCAGAACGTAGTCAGGAGCCCGCTTCCTCCCGCCCACGTCCTGCGTGGGCTCAACAACAACCTCTTTGAATCGTTCCGAAAGCCCGGCAGTGTTGCCGACGTCCCAGCCCAGAGCTGCCAATAGCGGATCAATGAACTCAAGTCTCGCGCGCGCCTCTTTATATGTGGCCGCCTCGTAGTCAGATCGGTTCCGTAGAAACTGCTGGATCTTGTCCGTGAGTGCCTGCGGAAACGGATACGGTTCGGTGGCGATCATGGTCTTACTGTAGGGCGGCGGCACTAACTTTCCTTGGATGCTGGCGCTCAAGTCCCTAGGCTGCCGAACAACGATCACGCCGGAAATGGCTGGCTACGCCGTCACTGGCTCGTCCCTGACGTTTCGCGCTGGGCGTTACCGATACGCCAAACAAGTCCGCTTGACATAACGGATTCGGATCGGCCGCGCCCATCACTGCCGGCTAGTACTCCCCCGGTTCTGCCGTCGCGACCTTGCCCCGCAGTTCAGGCGCGTTTCGGCCTGAACGGCGTGGGTGGCGCGCAGCCACCGGCGCAGGTAGCCCGAGGACGATGCCAGAGCTGGATGCTCGGTCAGGTAGTCGGTTAACCAGCCCGACAGGCCGTCCCAGTGCTGCGCATCGCCGGGCGGGTGCAGGGTCCATCCCAGCTCGTCCGGTCTCCAGTGCGCCTTGGCGGAGTTGCGCAGCATCGAGGTGGTGACCCAGTTCGATGCCTTGTCTGCTCCCCCGCGGGCGACCGGGTCGAGGTGATCAATGGTCGGGAACAGCTCCCACAACGCGAAGTGGGTCTCGGTCAGCTTCCCGTTGGGGTGGGCGGGGAATTCTTCGGGCAGCAGCATCGACAGGGTGCGGAGCGCTCCGGGATGGATCAACCGGTCACCGGTGTAGCGGTCGAGGAAGCCGTTGCGGTAGAAGGTGCGCAGCATCTCGGGGAGCGTGTATCGGCGTTGCACGGCCGCGCTGAGGACCAGTGGGTAGTCGGTGTCGTTGATGGCCTTGGCGGCGTCGGCGTCTCCGGCGGTCAGGGCCGCGCAGGCTCGGGCGAGGACGTCCGCTTTCTGCGGCGGCCGGGCCGATCCGGTCACCACCGGTATCTCGCTGGTCATGCGGGCAGTGCACGGCCGGCTCGCCGGAGCGCGTGGTCGACTTCCCATGCGGTGGTGCGCCGTCCGCCGGGGATGTCGTTGATGCGGGCGACGATTTCGTGGACGATCGCGGTAGCGGTGACCGGTGATGCGGTTGCAGGTGCGATCCATAGACGGGCGTCGGCCGCTCCGGCGCGGTGCGCCCGGACCTGGCCGGAAGCGCTGGCGTGATTGCTGGGTGGCTCGACTGGGGGTCGTGGCAAAATCCGGGGTTTCGTTTCGTTTCGTTACATGCAACGAAACGAAACGAAACGGCCAGCGCAGCGCTGTGGCACAACACACCGGCACCACACCGCGAATCCTCACCCCGCCCAGGCCACGAGCTAAGCCAACCTAACTAGCAGATTGTCCTGTACAGACTCGTCCCAAATGGGGGTGGTTCGTATCCAAGCGTGGCAACTCGCAGCGCAACCCACAGTCGACCATCCGCGGTTCCATTGGGAATATCCCAACGTACGGCTACCATAGGTACCATGAACGACGAGATTGGACCTAGGGTTCGCGAGTCGATTCAGGCGCTGGACCCTCCACTGACTCACCGGGACCTTTCATCCCGCATAGGAATGATGCCGGACGCGTTTTCGCGTTCGCTGAACGGTCAGCGCGCTTTCTCGTCTATTGAGCTAGCAGAGCTGGCCGAGGCCCTCGGAGCAGATCTGCACTACCTAATCACAGGCTCGCCTGATCCAAACCGTGTGACGGTCGCTGCGAGGCACGACTACGACGACGGCAAGTGGTCTAATCACGGGCAGTCGTGGGACCAGACCGAACTCGACAACATCACGCTCGCGTACCGCCAGGTTTACGCCGAGGGCTCTTTTGTTGCGCCGTCACTGCCTGGGACCGCTCACGAGATGCGCGAGGCCCTCGGAGATGACTTTGTCCGCGATTTCATCGATCGCCTAGAATTGAAGGCCGGCATCGATGTCGTTCGAATCCCGAAGCTGTCTACTACCTACTCTCTTTCGTTCGGCCCACACAAAGTGATTGCGCTCCGATCCACGCCGAACTGGTTCAATGAAAACTGGGCCCTCGCCCACGAGCTGGGACACCTGGTACTGGGGCATCTCGGGGACGGTGAACGCACGGGCACGTTCCACCGGCATGAGATGGATGCGAACGCTTTTGCGGCTGAGCTCCTCATGCCAGCGGACGAACTTCGTCCACTCGATTGGACTGAGGTCGCCCCGGCAGAACTTGCTGATCGGGTCTGGGGCTGGGGGGTCTCATCGAAAGCTCTGTTCAACCGCCTTCGCTTTTTGCGCATTCGCGTAAGCGAACCCGTCCATAAGCTGCTTGCGCAGCCCACCCAACGTCTGCTTCGGGACCATTGGCTCGACGTCGAAAAGGTACCTGATCAGATCACCTGGCGCATGGAGTCGTCAGCAAAGCGCCGGTTTCCCTATGCGCTTCAAGAGGCGCACTACAAGTCGATGGACACAGGACGCCTCGGTCCAGACACTCTGTCGTGGATGCTGAATGTGGATCCCGGTACTTTCAGCGACGACCTGCCCGAACCTGTATCCGACATCAGTGACGACGACCTAATTGAAGCGCTGGGAATCTAATCGAAGATGCCGCGACTTTTCTTCGCAGACAACACCGTTCTAGTCAACTTTGGCCTTATTGACCGCTTCGACCTCCTCGCACGGGTGCTCAATGGGAACGGCCGATGGTGCGCCTCGATCCAGACGGAGTGCGAACGCTCCTCAGCCAGACCGGAACTGGCAAATCTTGCAGGCGTGCCGAAACTTCTTGGTCCGCCAATAGTCCCTTCTACCGCGGAGCGAATCAGAACGACGATCCTGCGCGAACAACTTGCGTCACCTGGAGACGCGCGATCCGCTCATTTCGGGGAAGCCGAGACCTTGGCTGTGATGGAGTCGCGCCATAGCGCAGACTTGCTGATGACTGACGACAACGGGGCCCGTGCCCTAGCTGCTCAGCTGTCAATCGAAGTGGGATCCACATGGCAACTTCTGCGACTCGCGACTCGGAAAGAGTGGGTGCAGTGCGCCGAGATGCTGGATTACATGGATCTCCTTCACAACAACAGGCGAGGTGGCCCTCGTCTGAACACGGTCAGCGAACTCCGCTCGTGGGCTGGAATGCCACCGGCCGAAATCCTCGGATGACGAGATTTTCCGCACGATATTCGGCTCACAGCGACAAGCCTGGCCGTCAGCGGGCATCAACATCAAATGCGTTGCAGCGTATGCATTGAAACGCCTCGACGGCGCAGGTGCCGTCCGTCCATTTGTTCAGTGCGGCAACAACCCTGCTGTCATAGATCAGCGGACGTCCGAGCCGTGGTTTGATGCCGCATCCACCGAAGTAGAGCAACTTTGTGAAGAATCCCGCCGCGAGGTAGCGCACCTTGCAACGCCCACCGCTGCACAGGGCGCGGTTGCGGTAGGCACTCACCAGTTCATCATGGCGAGCGGCATCCAGCGACCTGGCACGCTTGTCTGGAGCACCCGCTTCGTGCGACGGTCTCAGCGCCCGGACGAGTGTCTGACCAGGACTGGTGCCTCAGGCGATATGTGCGACGTGCAGCTGGACCGCCGCCAGAGAAGACCACTCCTGGACAGTCCTCTCGGCGATAGCGAAGACGGCGCGACGAGCAATCAACCGGTACCCTCCCTCACCGTCAGGGAGATCATTCAGCTCGCTCGCCACATCGTCGGGTCGAGCAGCCTCGCACCGATATCTAACGGATCGAACTGAATAGTCTGCGCTAAAACCCACCCCCGCCTTGGAGCTTCACTCGACTCGACAAGGCTGGTCGGTACACCCACACTGCACGCTACAAGCAGCAGATCGAACTCGAGCCACCCCGTCTGATCACAAGGACCGTCGAACGAACCTCAGTAGGACGGAAGATCTAGGCTACCGGCACTCCTGTTATGGGAAAGTGTGCTGAGGTGGCCATTGGCAGGAGACGCTGCGGGAAACAGAATTCTCCTGTGTCATCGCGTATCAATCGGGAGCGACCAGGGGGCGAGTCATGGAGGGGCCGTTCGGCGGAGCAGGCTGCAGGCGATTTGGCCGCGACTCGCGCGGAGGCAGGACGGAGGAGAGCACGTTTTCTGCATCGACGCGCGCCTCGGAACCCGCCCTGACCTGGATAACAACGCTCATCCGGCTCAACTGATCGAGCACGGTCTCCGGTAGTCGGCTGCTGTGGCGTGATAGGCAAGTGCAATGACCAACTTCCTTCGTTCCCTCGACACGCGGACACGCAAATTCTTCGGTGGGCCAGGTCTGGGGATGGTGTTCCTTGTCGCGCTCATTGCGTTCGTGTTGCCGGTTGTCGGTCGAGGGATGAACCTGAGGGGCGAGTTGATCGCAGCGCTGGTGATTCTCGTTGCCGCGGTCATCTACGCGGTCGGTCGCGTCCGGCGCAGGCTCGCGTCGGACGACTGACGCCGAGAAGCACGCTGGCGTCCACGCCGCACTTGATCACGCCTAATCAGTCGCATGGCTGTGTACGTCTGGCCCGCTCCACACCAGAACCCGCACCCACCTCCCCCTGTTAAGTGCGGGTTCTTCGCTGCCAGCTCGAAACTTCCCACACGGCAGGTATCGCAGACCATTCCACTGCGCCAGTTGCTGAACAACCGCCCGACTACGATGCCGACCGACTCGTCGATTCACAGTCTTGGAGATTCACCGTGACCCATTCCGACTACCCGCCGCTCGCACCACCTGTATCGAACAGGCGTCACCGACGGCCATGGATCACCGGGATGGCCCTGTCCGGTCTGATCATCGTCGGTTGCGCAGACCCCACGACGGCCAGCGACACCACGTCGGTTACCGAGGGCGCTTCCTCGGCCACCGACGTGGTGATCAGCACCCCATTCCCTGTGCCCACTACGGATGCGGTACCTGTGGCCCCTGAGCCCATACCCGTACCCGCAGCTGACAGCTCGCCCGATGCTCGAGCTGCTCTCGACATGCTGGCCACCGTTCCCGTCAAGGGCCGGGCCCCGAAGACCGGCTACGACCGAGACCTGTTCGGTCAGGCGTGGACCGACGACGTCGACGTCGAGTTCGGTCGAAACGGCTGCGACACCAGAAACGACATCCTGCGGCGCGACCTCACCGCCATCGCCGTGAAACCAGGTTCCAACGGTTGCTCGGTGCTGACCGGGACCCTCGCGGACGCCTACACCGGCACCACCATCGACTTCGTCCGTGGTGCCGACACCTCCAGCGACGTCCAGATCGACCACATGGTGTCGCTTATATCGGATCGCCGACTGTTGGGTGCTAAGATCTGAGCCATGCCCGACCGGTGGAGGTGCGAGTCCGAGTGAGCAACCATGCCCGAGTAATGCAGGTAGATCTCAGGCTCCTCGGCGCCAGCCAAAATCCAGCGCCCTGGCTCAGCGAGGCGGTCCAGGCAAACCGCCAGTGGACGCGACGCGGCACACCCCTGCACATCCCCTTGACTGCAGATGGCCACATGGACCCCGTCGTGGTCTCCTGGGCTCACCACTTTCACAACGAGCACACCGCCATGAACTACGCAAGTGATGTGGCGGCATACTTCGGATACCTTGGCGACCAGCGGGACGGACTCTCGTGGCTGGACGTCAGGCGCGGAGACGTGACTGCATACTTCCAGTGGCGGCGCACGGACGCCACAGTAATTCGGCGGGGGGCGATACAGCGAGGAGTGTCGGCGAGCACCATCGTGCGCAACCGCGCGGCGCTCATGTCCCTCTACGGTTACGCCGCCGATCACGATGCGGTGTCGTCGAACCCGGTCCCGACCGGCAACATCAACGTGACGCGTGGCCAGGTCCTGGCTGACGTGAATTGGCTTACGCGACGTGCGTACCAGCGCTGGCGAAGCGAGGCACTGCTCGGGGTGGGTGCCGCCCGGGCCGAGAGCATGGTCATGAGGGACCGCAATGCCGCCTACGCGGACCTTCTCTACAGCAGCGGGATGCGTCGCTCCGAAGCGGCGGGATTGCTCCTCGTTGAAGTTCCCACAGCGCAGATCACGAGTCGTCTCTTCAAGGGGCGGGTCCCCGGAGCCCTTTCGAAGAACAGCCCCGAGCGTGGCCGGATCTTCTACCTCGGCCGAGAAGTGCTGGCGACAATCAACGAGTACGTGTCCCAGATGCGCGTATTGGACGAGGCCGCTGGCCTGGCGTCCGGCGTCTACGAGGAGGTCCCCAATGCGCTGATCGTGCAGAGGGTATCCCGCCGGAATGGGCTCGCGACCAAAGTCACCGTGGACGACACCGAGAGCGGCGAGACCGTCCAATTCAACCTCGATGAGTTGGATTGGTCGCATCGGGCTCGGACGTTCGGTCTCGATTCGGAGGGGCGTCGACGTCCGCTGGCACTGTGGCTCGGACAGCACGGCCGTCCGCTCCAGCCCACGTCGTGGAATGACGTCTTCAGTGAGGCATCCGACCGGATGGCGGCCTCGTCCCGGGTGTCGCACGGTTCCCTGCAGATCGACGATGACGACTCGATCTACGTCCATCCACACATGCTGCGACATTCCTTCGCGCTTCACGTCTTCGCGCTGTCCGCGATGATGTCGTTGCGGCAGCAAGATCGAGTGAGTCAGGCGGGCCTCCGGAGCCTCATCGAGGAAGGCAATATCTGGCTGCGCGTGCAGAACCTCCTCGGGCACAAGAACCTACAGGTGACCAGAGACCACTACTTAGCACCAGTACTGGCTCTTGAATGGGACTGGTTCCTCGCGGCGACGGAGCAAGCCCCCACTCAACTGGACGAGGCCCTAGCGCTTATCGCTCAATCAGATGAGCGCGTCATCGACAGCCCGATCGGAGTCGGCAGTTGATCTGTTCATTCGATGGCCCGCTCACCTTGCGCCTTGCCGAATACCGCCGGCCAACCCACGATTTCGTGCTGCGCTTCGACACCCTGGATTGCGGTCCTGAGTTCCAGCGAGTGTTGGCCGTGCGTTTCAGCGAACTCGTCTCTGGCGATGGCACTTGGAACTCTAAGGCAACCGTCGAACTTGGGTTCCGCGCTGTCAAGGCGCTCCTACGCACGGTCCCCCTCGACCGGCCATCGGATCTGCAGGCTTCCCAGTGGAACTCATTTCTTCTGTCTATGAGTCCGTCGGTGCGTTCAGCCTACGGGCAGTCGGTGAAGGCCGTCCTCCGAGTTCTTCCGGGCATCACCGAGAGCGCCCTCCACGCCATCGAAACAGGATACGTCGGAAGATCTCCTGCTGAGGTCAGCGGTATCGTTCTCAGCGACGCCCAGATCGAGACTCTGCGCGCCACCTGCTTCGAAACCCTGCGGGCGGCCAAGGCCCGTGTTACCGCGTCATGGATGCTCGTCGACGACTTCCGTGCCGGACGCATCACACCGGATTCAGATGACTACCTTTACGCCCAGACTCTCGACGAGATCGCCCGGACCGGCGATATTGCCCGCCGCTACCCTTCGTCGCCTAGTCTTCGTGTGATTCCACCGACTGTGCTCAAGCGGCTGAATGGCAGCGCCACCAAACGAACGCCGTACCTGGCCTACAAAGCGCTGTATCTCACCGCAGGCGAGGGTGCCGCCGCGGTCATGGGCTTGACGATCACCTGTGGATGGAACCTCAGCGTGGCCCTGAATCTCACCACATCCGACATCAGTCGAGTCGACGCCCGTGATGGCAGCGAGCCGGTGCATCTCCGCGTCACCCTCACAAAACCCCGCCGCGGTGCCGTGAGCACTTGGTCCGAGACCTACTTCGACAACGGCGCCCGGTCTAAGGCGAGAATGATCATGATGCTGCTCGAGGCGACCGAAGGCGCACGGCGCACCTTGGCCTCCGTGGGGCACCCGACCGATGCGGTTCTAGTGGTCTTATCTGGCGGCCTCAACTCAGGACGGCAGACACCATCCGGCATCCCACTATTCACCCTCGCTGACGTACATTTGCGAACCGTTTTGGCCCATCTTGCCGGCTGGCGCAAGGACCACCCTGAACTTGACTTCGCCACAGCAAGGGCACTCCGCCACTATTTCGTGACCCAGGTCCATCCGCAAGGCCACACCGCCGCGACCAACACCGAATATGCCCTGCAGGACCCCCGAGTCCGTCAAGACGCACAGGAAGCTATCGCCGCCGGGCTCGAGGCCGCACTCGATGACGTGCAGGCACGTGTCACGTCCCGAGACTTCGCCACCGCCGCCGAAGCCCCGATCGCCGCCAACCTCGGTGTGCTCGATGCCCTCAATGCCGGCCATCGGGACACCGTCGCGGCAGCCTGCCAGGACCCCACATCGAACCCGGCGACGGGATCGCCATGTGAGGCGTCGTTTCTCACCTGCTTCGCCTGCAAAAATGCAGTCATACTCCGGCGCCACCTCCCTCGGGTCGTGGCTCTGCTCGATCATTTCGAGCTCCTCCGTGCGACGACGGATGAGCACACATGGTCAACCCGCTATCAGGCTCACTACGCCAGAATACGAAGCCTGACCAGCCCCGGACCCTACTTCTCCCCAGACGATCTCAAGCGGGCACGCGACACGGTCACCGCGGGTGACCGGAACGCCGTCGAACGACTAATGAGACGAGAGTGGGACACTCGATGACTCAGAGAAACGCGATGACCACCGGCCTGTCGAACAATCCGTCTGCGACCTTCCCCGACCGCGGCTCACGCGCGGTCGTGCCGTCCTCCTCCGCCCGCGTGTTTGCCACCCACGAACGCCGCAGCGACGTTACAGACCAGCCGATAACCGTATTCGCGGACGATGTGTGGCCGCTGCACCACATCGATCACGCGGACCACCTGGCATCGATGAATCTCAACTTCAATACGGTTCCCGAGCCGTTCAGGAACGCCACGAAGATATATATCTTCAACATCCTCAATACCCCCATGCTCCGCGCTAGCGCCAAGATTCGCCGGCGGATGATTTCGCCAGGATCAGTGCAGGCTGCCTACTACCGGCTCTGCGCTCTCACCCAATGGCTGTCGGCACGCGGGTACGAGCAGTTCGCCGAGATCACCACGGAAACCTGGGAGGAGTACGCGGCGGAGATCGCAGACTCGTCTTCCGGCCGCAGTTTCAAGGGCGCCATCCTCAGCTTCCTGTGCCGCATCTGGGTGCACAACATAGACCATCCCGGCCCGCTCCACCTGGTCCAACCACCGTGGTTCGACCGCGATCTCACAAACTGGATAGGCGACACCCGAGGCCAATACGAGAACCGAACCGAGCCCATCCCGCCGGACGTGATGGCCGATCTCCTGCACGCGAGCATGGCTCTCGTCGATGAGTACCTCAGTGGGGCCCTCGACTTGGGAAGCCAATCTGCCCGATGGAAGGCCCGACGTTGGGCGCAGGACAACGACCTGTCCGTCCCCGCTGGCAAGGGACAGGCCGTTACTCCGGAGCAATTCGCGGCCTTCAAGCAAGCTACCAATTATGTGCGGGCGTTCGACATCGGCGACGTGCGCACATCTGCGATGCTCATTGTCGGCTATCTGACCGGCATGCGCCCCAGCGAGTTATTGCACCTCGGACACGACTGCCTGGAAAGCACGGGCCCCCTCGAAGACGACCTGTCGAGCACCGCCAGCAGATACCGAATCTGGGGACGCACCTTCAAGAATGTGCTCGATGAGGACGGGCAGGCTGCCACCGCCGGTCGGCGGAGACAACAGCCCTGGATCACCATCGAGCCGGCCGCCCGCGCTATCGAAGCACTACAACTGATCAACCCCAACAGCGAGTACCTATTCGCGGTGGTCAAGCGAACACCAGACTGTGAGAGATCACGACGCGGCGCTCTGATTTCGACGACCATGGCCTCTGCTGGAATCAAGAGGTTGATCACGAAGTGGAACCAGCACGCCCACCGTGGCGACCGCTTGCCCATCCGATTGAAGGCGAGTAGCGAAGGAGCCGTGAATAGAGGCTCTTCCTTGGTATTCGACGACATCGAGAACGATGAAGTCGTCTCATTGAGCAGGCTTCGCCGCACCCTGGCCTGGCATATCGCAAACCAACCCGGTGGTGAAATCGCCCTCGGCATCCAGTACGGCCACCTTAGCTCCGTCACATCACTGGGCTACGCAGGACGTGCCGAATCAGGCTTCCCGGACGAGGTCGAATTCGATCGGCTGATGTCCAACTGGGACCGCCTTCAAGACCTGACGGAGGCATGGAGCCATGACGAGCAGATCAGCGGCCCCGCCGCAGACCGCCTTGCCGACGGGCTCAGCAGCTTCCAGGAACAGTTTGCCGGACAGGTTCGCAGCGAAGCCGAACTCAAGCGGTTCCGAAACAGCCGTCTGCACTTGATCTACGACAACCCGAACGCGCACGTCGTCTGCATCTACAACCCGAGCACGGCTGCGTGCCAGGTCGATCGCCCGCCCAAGGATGACGCCACGCAAACGCCCGATCTGACAAATTGTCAAAGCAACTGCCCCAACATCGCCATGCTCGATCAGCACGTCTCAGCGAAGGCAAGAGAGCGCGATGACCTGCTCGCTGAGGCCGAGTCTCTGCCCGAGCCACTTGCCATGCGCAATCGACAACGGGCAGAACTCCTGACGCGCCAGATCGGCAGACACCCTGGGAGGGAGGGGGAAGCCACGTGACCCGACGCGGGGATGACGCAGCTGAACGGGACGCACTGATCGCTGCGCTCGGACGACTGCTCGATGGCCAAGCGAAGAACAGTTCGGGAAAGCTCAGCGCCAAGGCCCTTGCGGAGGAAGCGGGTCTGGCGAGAACTTCCCTCACACACAAGCACACCGACATTCGTGATCTGGTCGCCCAGATCTCGAAGCAGATCGCTCCAGTGTCCGCAGCTCAGCAGACAGAGGAGACCTCCGCTGTCGCAAAACTTCGCCAAGATCTGGCTGCAGAGAGGGAGCTCAACGGCATATTGAGCACCCAACTCGCCGCCGCACTTCTCCGGCTGGAGCAGCTACCCGACCGCCATTTACGCCCCTTACGTGGCAGGGATGGAACTTAGCGCCAGGTTCCCGACACCCGGTGCAGTTCATTCGCGCGGGCGTCTCGGGTTCGTCCCGCACTCGACACGAGCAGGGCCACGCGAAATACTGCAGCAAGCAGGTGATGGGACTCGCCTCTGCCGCCGTAGCTCCCGCTGATAGTTCCTGGCCTGCGGCCAGGCGACTGCTATGGGCTCCGGCAACGACGTTGCCCTATTCGAGACGATGTTCTGGCTGCCGCCTGGCGGCACCGGAAACAGCATCGCCGCCGCATCATGGGCCGAATCGGCTGACCTACACGGCGACCAGGTCGGCATCGTGCTCGCAGCGCTGGCAGACGCCGACGTCGCCAGATACGCTGTTGGTTCACTTCGACGCGGCGGTTTGAAGCCAGGTCGCCCACCGAATCGGGCACATTCGTACCACCTGAAAAGTGCCGCTACCCATAACGGGTGCCGCAGGACGGCCCGATTGTCAGCGCACATAGCAAGGGGCAGGATCTAGGTATGAAGGTGGAGATTCTGTATTTCGATGGCTGCCCGAACTGGCAGGACGCGGCCGACCGGGTCCAGGCGGCGGCTGACACGGTCGGGTTGTCCGATGTGACGATCGGCTATCGGCGGATCGAGACAGAGGAGGAGGCTGCGGCGCTGCCGTTCGCCGGTTCCCCAACGATCCTGATCGATGGCACGGACGCATTCGCTGGGGCGCCGGCGGTGACCGAGTTCGCGTGCCGCGTCTACCCGACGGGGACCGGACTGGCCGGATCGCCCACCGTCGAGCAGCTGGCCCAGGTCCTGCGGAGCCGAATCTAGCTCGCAGAGTGTGAGAGCCCCCTGCCTTGGCGGGCGACGGTTCCCGTGAAGATACCCGCTAGGGCGACTGCGCCAGGATCACTGCCATCTCGGCCGAGAGGGGCATCGTCGTCATGAGCCCGGCACGGGTACGGCCGGTGTTGCCCTCGGGGTAGCGGCCGAGGGCCGAGCCGGGTGCGGCGACGACGATGCGAACGATCTGGCCGAGCGCCTCGCGGCGGTCACGTTGGTGCAGGGCGAGTCCGAGCATGGCGATGTGATTGCGGGTGTGCGGCCACAGGTAGGGCTGGGAGATGATGTGGGCGCGTTCGAGGTGATGCCACCGTTCGTCGGCCTCGCCGGTATCGCGGGCGGCGACCATCTCCGCGGTGTAAGCCTGGCGCAGATGCTCGGGCATTCCGCTCATGGCGTGGGCTCCTTGCTGGTGGTGGTGTCGAGGAATAGTGCGCAGATCACGAGCAGGACGCCGCCGGTGATGTAGACGTCGGCGAGATTGAAGGTGGGCCACCAGCCTGTGTGGAAATAGTCGGTGACCTTGCCATCGAGGATCCGGTCGATGACGTTGGCGGCGGCACCGGAGACGATCGCGGCGAGCCCGACGCTCTGGAGCCTCGGGCTGCCGGGTGCGGTGCGCCAGGCGAACACACCGATACCAGCGGTCACAGCGGCGGTCACCGCCACGATCACGATGGTGGGGAGCTGCGCGCCGAGACTGAACGCGACCCCGCTGTTATAAGCCAGCCGCAGGTCCAGCACCCCAAGCCCGATGGTTCGCCCGCCAGCGAGGCCGGAGCGGGCCATCGGATCAACAATGAGCGCCGCCGTAACCAAGAGGCTGGCGACGACCAGGAGCCAACGTCGGCCCGTGCCCCGCCGGGGCACGGCCGCTGACGGCGGCTTCATGCTTTCGGCATCAATCATGACCGGGCTCCGCCGACCGGTTCAAGCACCCGAGGGGTTGTGGGCATGGCCAAGATTTTTCGCGCGCGGCCCGCCCGGACACCGTTGGCGATGACGACGATCTCGGCGACCTCATGGACGAGCACTACCGCCGCCAGCCCCAGAACCCCGAACAACGCGAGCGGCATCAGCACCGTGATGATCGCCAAGGACAGGCCGACGTTCTGCAGCATGATCCGACGCGAGCGGCGTGCATGCCCCAGGGCCTGGGGCAGGTGGCGCAGATCCTCGCCCATCAATGCGATATCCGCGGTCTCGATCGCGACGTCGGCACCCATCGCGCCCATCGCGATCCCCAGATCCGCGGTGGCCAGCGCCGGGGCGTCGTTGACGCCGTCCCCGACCATCGCTGTCGGCCGATCCGCGCGTAGAGCAGCGACGATGCGGGCCTTGTCCTCGGGCCGCAAGTCCGCGTGCACCTCGTCGATGCCGACCTCTGCGGCCAGGGCGCGGGCGGTGCGTTCGTTGTCGCCGGTGAGCATCGCGACGGTGTAGCCGCTCCTTTGCAGCTCGGCCACGACCTCGCGGGCCTCCGGGCGCAGCTCATCGCGCACCGCGACCGCCCCGATCACCACGCCGCCGCGTTCGATCAGCACCGCGGTGGCACCGGCATGCTGCATCCGCTCGATATCCCCTGCCAGGGGGCCGGGGTCGACCCACCCGGGCCTGCCCAACCGGGCTGCAACACCATCGACGCGGCCAGTCAGCCCCGCGCCGACGACAGCATCGACCTCCTCCGCCGGAACGACGTTGTCGACAGCGGCGAGGATCGCCCGAGCGAGGGGGTGCTCGCTGCGCGCCTCCAGCGCGGCGGCAACTGCCAGCACCTCGGCTTCGGTGGCACCGCCGGTGGCGGCGACCTCGATGACCTCGGGCCGATTACGGGTCAGGGTGCCGGTCTTGTCCACGGCGACACCGCGGATCCGGCCGAGGGCTTCCAGCGCCGCGCCGCCCTTGATCAGAACACCGAACTTGCTGGCGGCACCGATCGCGGCGACCACCGTCACCGGGATCGCGATCGCCAACGCGCACGGGGACGCGGCGACCAGCACAACCAGTGCCCGCTCAATCCACACCAGCGGATCCCCAAACAGGCTGCCAACAGCGGCAATAACCACGGCAGCGATCATCACGCCCGGGACCAGCGGCTTCGCGATCTTGTCGGCCAGGCGCTGTGCCTCGCCCTTGCGAGACTGCTCGGCCTCGACGATCCGCACGATCTTGGCCAACGAGTTGTCCTCGGCACCTGCCGTGACCTCAACCTCTAGGGCACCTGTGCCGTTGATCGATCCGGCGAACACCTCGGCCCCTGGCCCGGCCTCGACAGGCATCGACTCGCCTGTGATCGCCGAGGTGTCCAGGGCAGTGCGCCCGCTGCGGATGATGCCGTCGGTGGCGAGTCGCTCGCCGGGCTTGACGATCATCGTTTCCCCAAGCCACAGCTGCGCCGGGGCGACGGTCTGCTCGCGGCCGCCCCGCCGCACGGTGGCGGTGTCCGGGACGAGGGAGAGTAGGGCGCGCAGGCCGCGGCGGGTGCGGGCGACGGCATATTCCTCGAGGCCCTCGCTGATGGTGAACAGGAACGCGAGCATCGCGGCCTCGCCGACGGCGCCGAGCAGCACCGCGCCGACGGCAGCGATCGTCATCAGTGTGCCGACGCCGATCTTGCCCTTGGCCAGGCGTCTGAGTGTCGAAGGGACAAAGGTGTAGCCGGCGATCAGCAGCACTGCGGCCTGCAGGGTCAGCTCGGCCGCGGGCGGCCCGCCAGCCCAGGCGACGGCGTACCCGGCCACCAGCAGCACCCCGGCGATCACCGCGGCACGGATCTCGGTGACCTGCCAGAACCTCGCCGGCTCCTGCGCCTGGTCGGCACCGGGTTCGTCGGGGCCGCAGCCGCAGGCGTCGCTCACGACTGCTCTCCGGTATCGGTGCCGTAGTTCAGGCATAGCGCGACCGCGTTCCCCGTGGCGGCCAGCAGAGTCTCGGCGGAGGCGAGCAGGTCCATCAGCTCCGGGCGAGCGAGGGAGTAGAACACCTGCCGCCCTTGCGGCCGGCCCTCGACAAGGTGGCAGTCGCGCAGGCACGCCACGTGCGCCGATACCGTGGACTGGGCCAGTCCGAGTTCGCCCACCAGGTCCGCCACTCGGGCCTCCCCGTCGGCAAGACGGCGCACGATCGCGAGCCGTGTGCCGTCGGAGAGGCTGTGGAACAGCGCCACCGCGGCGTCGAGTTCGGTCCCCGCGCTTACCGCGGTTGGGCAACCGCCAATGTCTTTGATCGTCATAATGCGATGATAGTCATATGTAGCGATGATTGATACGTCGGGCCGCACCCGGGGGGCTACGGAGGCCGCCGGCGACCAATTGTCCTCGGTGCCCCCGTGGGCCGGCACCGCTCTACAAAAATCGAGAAACCACACCGAAGACGCGTTAGTAGAGATCCGCCCCCCATCTAGGGCGTGTCTCCCAATCGGCGTAGCCAGGTGAGAATTGCGCAGAGGGTGACGGCGGCGCGGTAGGTGATCGCGAGTTTGTCGTAGCGGGTGGCCAGCGCTCGCCATTGCTTGGCCAGAGCGAAG
>NZ_JABFAO010000002.1:516487-736182 GCF_017168235.1 Rhodococcus sp. KRD197 | reverse complement strand
CGTCGGCAGCGTCAGATGTGAAGAAGAGCCAGCCCCCCACCAGGTCGTCGATCAATCGCAGTTGCTTGTCCGAAAGCCCCGTCGCGCCGGCCCCGAGCAGCCAAGACCGCAGCACGCGTCGGCGAAGCGCCACCGGCACCGCTATGAGCGCCGTCACATCGAGATCATCACCCGCGAGCGCACCACCCAGAAGATCGTCAGCGAGGGCGTCGAGCACGTCGCCATCCTCGCGGAGCTGCGTGGCGGTACGCCCGAGCGCCTGAGCGACGCCCCCACCCAACACGTCCTCGAGCAGCGGCAGAACCTCCTGACGCAGACGCACACGGGTGAAATCCGCACTGACATTCTGCGGGTCCTCGTGCGGGTCGAACCCGAGTTCGGCGCAGGCTTGCCTGGTCACCGCCCGGCGAACGCCCAGCAACGGCCTTCCCCACGGTGAATCCCACGGCATCATTCCGGCGATCGATCGCGGCCCGGACCCACGCGCCAAACCCAACAGCACAGTCTCGGCCTGATCGTCGAGGGTGTGTGCGATCAACACCGCAGCATCACCGCGTGCAGTCTCGAGCGCGGCATAGCGGGCACGGCGCGCAGCCGCCTCCATTCCGCCATCACCACCGACGTGCACCGTCGTCACCGTCGCATCGACGCATCCCAGCATCAAAGCGCGGCGGGCCGCGGTCGCGGCGACATCTTCGGAACCCGGTTGTAGGCCGTGGTCGACGACGAGCGCCACCACTTCCGGGAACTCCGCGACGGCAGCGGCAGTCAGCGCCAGCGAATCGGCGCCACCGGACAGGGCGACGGCGATCGGGGTGGCGGCGCGGACGGCGCGGGCCCGTTGCACCGACCAGGAACGCACCGCATGTCGGAGCTCGAGAACAGCCGGGCCCTCGGGCAACATCAGCCCAGCACTCGGGCGATCCACCGGTCCGGGTGCTCGATCTCGTCCAGCAGCGGCAAAGTCCCGGCGTCGGTCCACACGGTGTTGAAGCGCTCCATCCCCACAACTCCGACAACGTGGTCCACGAAGGCTTTCCCCCGCACGTACTGCGCCATCTTGGCGTCCATACCGAGCAGCGCACGAATCACCCGCTGAAGCGGGTTCTGCTTGCGTCGACGTCGACTGTCGAACGCGCTTCGGATCTGCAGCACCGACGGCACCACCGCGGGCCCGACGGCATCCATCACGTGATCGGCGTGCCCTTCGAGCAGCGTGCCGAGCACGAGAAGACGGTCGATCGCGTCGCGTTGCACCGGAGCCTGCGTCGCGCGCAGCAGTCCGAGGATGCCCGCGTCCTCGGCCCGGTGCGATTCCTTGCGGTTCTTGAGGGCACCGGAAACCCTGGCAGCGAGCTCGGTCAACGGCTCGTCCACACTCTCGGACAGCACCGAGACCGAATCGCGCATGTATTCACCGAGCCACGGCGCCGAGGAGAACTGCACCCGGTGTGTCACCTCGTGCAAACACACCCAGAGGCGGAAGTCGCTCGGCGATACACGTAGTGCCCGCTCGACGGCGATGATGTTGGGTGCGACGAGCAACAGCGTGCCGTTTTCCCCGGTGAACGGGTCGTACTGTCCGAGGATCGCGGTCGACAGGAAGGCCAACATCGCACCTGCTTGCAGACCCGCAGGCTTGCCACCGAGCACGCCGCCCAGGCCGCCCGCGGCTCCGCTGCCGAGTCCGCCCGATGTCTCCCCTTCGCCCGTCAGGTGCTTCATCGACGCTGCTGCGGCGTCGATCCATCCGGACCGGTCGACGATCTGGGCGTCAGGAACCGGGAGGCCGTCGGCCAGCCCTGTCGTCTCGCGCACCGGCCCCTCGGCGCGGACCGACGCATCCGCGAGCTCGGCGAACGCGGCATCGAAGGTGTATCGCGAGGTCGACGGCCCTTTCGGAGCCAGTTTGGACCCGGTCTTGGAGGCCAGCCGCCAATCGACGGACGCCCCGAAACCACGGCCTGTCTCGTCGCTGCTTGTCGTTTCCGTGCTGTCGGTCACCGGCAACCACACAATCTGAGCGTCGACGCCACCGCATCCAAAGCGGGCCTGCTCACTTCTGGCGGCTGGTCGTTGGACATGAGTGCGAACGTGAGTACTCTCCCGTCAACATCGACGACGTATCCAGCGAGAGCGCTTGCTGTCGACAGTGTGCCAGTTTTTGCCCGCACCCATCCGGCGCCGATGCGGCTGTTGGTGGCGTACCGATCCGACAGGGTGCCGGTGGACCCTGCCACCGGCAGGTAGTCGAGCATCGGGCGCAGATCGGGACGTTCAGATCCAGCCGCCGAGGTCACGATCCGATCGAGCAGCCGGGCCGGAATGCGATCGTCCACGGACAGGCCACTCATATCGTGCAACGTCAACCCGGACAGGTCGTAGCCGGCCGAGTTCAGCGTCCGGCTCACCGCGTCCACGGCACCGCCGAATGATGCCGGTAGGCCCATCTCGATCGCGATCTCTCGACCGACCGCCTCGGCGAGGACGTTGTCCGAAAGCTGCATCATCTGGCCGAGCCGGACCCGCAGCGGGGCCGACTGCACGCTCGCCACCTGGTCCGACCCCTCGGCCGCGGAGCCGATCGCGACGAGCGCTGGATCGATTCCCAGCCCGGTCGCCAACGATCGACCCGCGTCCAGTGCTGGTTGCGCGCTGCGCGGAGATTCGTCCTCGAGCGGAATCGACCTGCCGCCGTCGATCATGATGGGCTCGATCGGGGTGATGTAGCCGGCGGCGACGTCAGGGTCGAACCATCCCTGAGCCATCGTCGGACCGGTGTATGCGGAGGTGTCCACCAGTATCCGATTCACCTCGACACCCGACCGCTCGATCTGCTCGACCAGGTCGTCGATCCGCGCCGCGCCAGGGTAGTACCCGGAGCTGCCGGCCGGCTGCGCCGTCAAAGTCGGGTCGCCCGCCGCGACCACCACGATCTCGCCGTCGACCTGGCCCCTGACCACGCGTGTCAAGACGCGGTGCTCCGGCGGAAGCGTCAACATGGCTGCGGATGCGGTCAACAGCTTCGCCGTCGACGCAGGTGTCATGGGCGCGTCCGGATTCTGCGACCACAGCACCTCACCGCTGACCGCGTCCGCGACAGCACCCGAGAACGTGCCCAACCCCTCCGAACCGACGACAGGAGCCAGTGCGGCAGCAAGACCCTCCGCAGTGGGAATCGAGTCCGAATCCGGTAGCGGAACGATGACTGGACTCGGCATCACCGGATCCGGTTCCGGTGCGCTCGCCTCTGGAAGCGAGTCACCGGAGACGTTCGGGACGATCGCCGCGACCGCGGTGGCCCCCGTGGCGAGCAGCACAATCACACCGAGTGCCAGCAGAATTCGGGCTCTACGCCGCTTCCGACCGGCGGTCGGACCGAAGAATCGCTTGGTCAACCCCGCCAACGCTCCTCCACATGAGTTCTGCCGTCGATCCACACCGTCGGCGCCGGAACTGCCCGGTGGCAGCTTCTTCAACAGTATCCACGGGTCCGGTACGCTGGCGCCGCCACCATATTGCGTCACTCCATACGTACGCGAATAGAAGAACAGCGAGGACTGCACGTGCCGTTCGACGTCACCATCGAGATCCCCAAGGGTCAGCGCAACAAGTACGAGGTCGACCACGAGACCGGTCGCGTCCGCCTCGATCGCTACCTGTACACGGCGATGGCTTATCCGGCCGACTACGGCTACATCGAAGGCACCCTCGGCGAGGACGGCGATCCGCTGGACGCATTCGTACTGCTCCCCGAATCGGTCTACCCCGGAGTAGTCGTCGAAGCGCGCCCCGTCGCGATGTTCAAGATGGTCGACGAAGCCGGCGGAGACGACAAAGTGCTCTGCGTTCCCGCAGGCGACAAGCGCTGGGACCACATTCAGGACCTGAGCGATGTCTCCACCTTCGAACTGGACGCCATCAAGCACTTCTTCGTCCACTACAAGGACCTGGAGCCGAACAAGCACGTCACGGCAGCCGACTGGGTCGGGCGCGCGGAAGCAGAAACCGAAATCGCTGCGTCGTTCAAGCGTTTGACGGACAATCCGGGGCACTGAGCACGTATCGCGAACTTGTACAGACGAGACCAGCAAGCACGGTAACCGAGGCAAGTCACAGGTGGGGAGAACCATGACCGACAGCAACACGACGGGCGAGCGCCGGAACTCGGAGTCGCGAGCAATATCCGATCCAGCTCAGTTCCCCGACCTGCCAGTCACCGTGGTGCTCGACCGAATCCCGGTACCCATTCTCGCCGTCGACCCCAGCGGCGGGATCGTCTTCGCGAACGAAGCGTTCGACGAACTGTTCGGCACCGACAGGTCCGAGCGGGCCGATTTCCACCTGCATGACATCTTCCCCGACCAGGCACCCGAGGGTGTCAACGTCGCAGACATGTTCCTCACCACCGTCGCTACCCGCGCCGACTCCCTGTGGCGCATGACCGACAAGACCGGGGATGTCGTTCAGGTCCGCGCGAGCAAGTCCATCCTCCGGCGCGCCGAGGACGACCTCGTCCTCGTTGCGTTGGAAGACTTCACCGACCAGCTCTGGAACGACCCCAAGAGCGCGCTTCGCTGACAGATCGGCAGGTGCGCGTGAGCCCAGCGTGCACCTGCCGAGCGCTCTGGCTCACGGCCGGCTTGGTTGAACTTTCTCGTAGTCGGTGAGGAACCGATCCAACAGATTCACCAACGCAACACGATCCTCCCGCGCCCAGTTCTGGATCACCGCACCAAGATGAATCGTCCGCTTGCGAAGCATCCGATCGGCAACCTCGCGGCCCTTCTCCGTCACCGCCAACACATACGCGCGACCGTCCTTCTCGTCACGCACTCGCTCCACATGACCGTGGTCGACCAACTGGCTGACCTGCCTGCTCACGGTCGACGGATCTGAATTCACCAAAGCCGCCAACTCGCTCGACCGCATCGGACCGTCCCGGAAAAGTCGAAACAGGCACACGAACGCCGCGCCCTCCACGCCACCGGACTCGGCCGACAACTGGGCCAACTTCCGCTCACGCAACCGCTGCAGCCGAACCAACTGCGTACCGAGTTCCTCGGCGCATTCCTCCATCTCAGCTGCCGCTTCTGTATCCATGTCAGCTGCCGCTTCTGTATCCATCTCAGCTGCCGCTTCTGTATCCATCTCAGCTGCCGCTGAAGTTCGCCGGGCGTTTCTCGAAGACTGCCGTGATTGCTTCCGTCAGATCGTTCGAGGCCAGGAACGCCGCATTCCACGCCGCCACGTAGCGGAGGCTGTCGTGGACAGCAGCCGAACGCGAATGATCGAGCACCGTCTTCACGCCCTGCACCACCAGTGGCGCGTTCGCCGCGATCTCCGCCGCCGTCGCGCGCGCCCCTTCGAGCAGCGCGTCGTAATCGGCGAACACGTCGTTGACCAGGCCGATCTTCTCGGCGCGCGCAGCATCGATGTCCTTGCCCGTCAAGGCGAGCTCACGCAGGTGCCCGTCACCGATGATGGCCGGAAGCCGTGCCAGTGAGCCCATGTCCGCGACGATCGCGACCTTTACCTCTCGGACACTGAACTTGGCGTCCGCGCTGGCGTAGCGAATGTCCGCGGCGCTGATCAGATCGAGTCCGCCGCCGATGCACCAGCCGTGCACGGCTGCCACGACGGGCTTACGACAATCTGCAACCGCGTTGGTCGCAAGCTGCATCCTCTTGATCATGTCGTGGAAAACCGTGCGCGGACCCGCCAGCGCCTTGTCCGCCATCAGCGGCGCGAACTCGCCGCCCATGGCGGCGAGATCCAAACCGTAGGTGAAGTGCTTGCCGGAACCTGTCAGGAGAATCGCCCGAACCTCGGGGTCGGCATCGAGCTCGGCGAACAGCTGCGGGCACTCGGTCCAGAAATCGTGACCCATCGCGTTGCCCTTGCCAGGCCCGAGCAGCGTCACCGCAGCGACGTGGTCGGAAATCTCGACCGAGAATGCGTTCCAGTTACGTTCCGTCATCTTGCCGAGCCTAATGGGTCGCTGTTCTGCACTTGCGCGAGAGCGCGGCCTCCGGGAGGCACGGCTTGTTACGCCGCGTAACACCTGGGGAAACACCGTAGTTGTTCTCTGGCGCTTTGCCCCATGCGCGGCCCATCATGACTTTCATGATGATGCACTGGGGTCTTGGGTTGGAGACGTTCAACGACCTACCGCGTCGCAAAGCCATCCACGCGCTGTACGAATGCTGCTGCTCGTTCACGTGGGCGTCCCGGGTTGCCGACGCCCGGCCATTCAGGTCATACGCCGAACTCATGGCGCGCGCCGACGACGAGCTCGGACAATTGTCCGACGCCGACGTCGACCGCATCGTTTCCACGCATCGATCGGCAGGGAAGGTGTGCTCGGGGATGGACGCTGCCACGCAGAGCGTGTTCATCGACGCGTGCCGTATGTATGTCGAGCGCTATGGCTACGGATACATCGTGTCCCCGCCGGTGCCCGAGGATGGCACGGCCGAGGACGAGCCGGACTCGCGGTTGATACTCATCGATCTCGGACACCGGCTCGACAACAGCCTGGAGACCGAGCGCAAAGTCATGCGCGATGAGCTCGCCAAGATCAACCACACCAGAATCGAGCGAGTCTTGGGACCGGAAGAGGGCTGGCCGTTCTGAAAAGCTGGGTTAGATCAGGCCGATAACTCGGCCGATGAGACCGATGACCACGATGAGCACCACTACCCCGAGCACACCGAGGAAGATCACCGGCAACTTCAGTGTTCGCTGCGGTGGTTCGTGCTGGGGCCCGCCGACGCCTGTCTCCGCGGGTGGAGTGTCACCGGGCGTGACGCTGCCACCACTTTCGAGGCCGGCAGTTTCACTCGGATCAGGGTTCTCAGCAGACATGACCGACGGTTACCCGGTAGTGACCGGATCAACCACGTTCCGCGGCGCGGGAAATCGCGCCTAGAAACAATTCGGTGATCGCATCACCGATGGCCCGCTGATCGATCTGCTCGGGATCCACCGAGTGTTCGACGGCCAGACCCGAGATCAGGGCCAGCAGTGACGTCGCAACTCCGCGCGCATCGAGCGAATCCTGCACTCCCCATGCTGCCGCCCGCTCGCGGATCAACGCCTCGAGTTCGCTGCGTAAGTGACGACGTTCACTCCGATACGCACCGTTGAGCGCCGGGTCGCGGCCCGCTTGAATGGCAAATTCGGTCACCAACAGTGGCCAACGCGGCTCATCGACGAGCCACGACGCGATGGCGTCGCCACTTCGTCCTGCGGCGTCACCCGGCCCCAGCCCCGAGACGGTCTCGATGACCCGGGCGGCGAGATCCATCGACTTCTTGGCCAGCAACTGAGCAAAGAGCGCCTGCTTGGAGTCGAAGTTGGAATAGACGGCACCCTTGGTGAACCCCGCGCGGCGGGCGATGTCCTGCAACCTCGCCGCCGCGTACCCGTTGTCGGTGAACTCCTCGGCAGCCGCATCGAGCAGCCGTTCACGGACGTTTTCCCGCCCGGGCCGAGGCAGCGGCCCACCGGAACGCGACGGCTGTGTCGGTGGCCACGCTTCTTGCCCCTCAGCACTCACGATACCTAGAGTATTCAATACCTCGGGTATCCACAATGTCGATATCCACAATGTCGAAGGAGTTCGTATGCGCAGGATTTGTTGGCTCGCGTTCGGGGTGCTGATACTGCAGCTCGGTTTCATCGCGAGCTACGTGGCGGCGTTCCACCAACCGACGCCTCGGGACATTCCCATCGCTGTCGTCGCCGAACAGGGCCTGCCCGCCGATATCGCCATCGACACCGCAGCGAGATTGAACGCCATCGACGGCGCCCCCTTGGCCGCGCGAACCGCCGACAGCACCGGCGAGGCCCGCACGCTGCTTCGTGACCGTGAGATCCTCGGCGCCTACGTCCTGAGCCCCTCGGGTACGGACACCCTCGTCACCGCGAGCGCGGCAGGTAGTTCCATTTCCGCTGCGCTGGAGTCGATCTTCACCGAGGTGGAACAGTCACAGAACCGTCAGTTCGTCGTGCGCGACGAGATTCCAGTGGGCATCCACGACAATCGCGGCTTGTCCGGCTTCTACCTCGCAGTGGGCTGGGTGGTCGGCGGCTACCTCCTGGCCGCTGCCATCGGACTACTCGTCGGCGCCCCGAACTCGCTGCGAGAGGCCGCATCTCAACTCGGGGTCTTCGCCGCGTATTCGGTGTTGTCCGGCGCACTGGGGGCGTGGCTCGTCACCCATGTCCTCGGAACCTTCGCCAGCCATTGGTTTCCGCTGTGGCTTCTCGGCGCCGGAGTCGTCTTCGCTACATCGGTGTTCACGCTCGGCCTACGAGCCGCGATCGGAGTCGCCGCCGTTCCGATTGCCATCATCGTCTTCGTGATTCTCGGAAACCCCAGCGCAGGAGGCGCTTTCGGCCCCAACGTACTACCCGAGTTCTATGCCGCTGTCGGTCGCTGGATCACACCGGGCGTCGGCACCGAGGGCGTCCGCAGCATCGTGTACTTCTCCGGCACCGGCCTGGGACAACCGGCGCTCGCGCTGGCTCTGTATGCCGTCGTCGGCGTCGCATTGCTGCTCGTATTCACCGCTCACAGGACCCGATCGTCGGACAGGCACGAGGAGCAGCAGCCAGTATCCTGACCGGCATGACCGCAACCTTCCCGCTCCCCCTACCCGATCTGGCCGTCCGAACCCTGGGCGGCGCGGTCGTCTGGGCGAACGACGAAACCTTTGCGGAGAAAGAAAATCTGGTCAAACCGGGCAAGCCCGACTACCAGAGTGCAACCTTCGGACACAAAGGCCAGATCTACGACGGTTGGGAGACGCGCCGTCGTCGCGAGGACGGGTACGACGAGGCGATCGTCCGACTGGGCGCTCCCGGTGTGATCCGCACCATCATCGTCGACACAGCCTGGTTCACCGGCAACTACCCGCCCCGCATTTCCGTGGAAGCGGCGTCGGTGGACGGATTCCCGTCGGCGCAGGAGCTGTACGAGAACGCCGAATGGAAGACCATCGTGGCGGTCAGCCCTGTTCAGGGCGACAGCGAGAACCGCTTCGACGTCATCTCGGACGAGCGATGGACGCACGTCAAGCTGTCCATCTACCCGGACGGCGGGGTCGCGCGACTGCGTGTCCTCGGACGCGGGCGCCCGGACCCGGGTTTCGCCGCCGCCGGCCCATTCGATCTGGCCGCTCTCGAGAACGGCGGATACATCTCCGCGTGCTCGAACATGTTCTACAGCTCACCGAACAACCTGCTGCTGCCCGGCCCGCCACGTTCGATGGGCGAGGGCTGGGAGACCTCCCGTCGCCGAAGCGGATCCAACGACTGGGTGCAGGTGACCTTGGCAGGCACCGGCACTGTCCGACTGGCCGAACTCGACACCACCTGCTTCATCGGCAACGCACCGGGCGCGGCGTCGCTGAAGGGTCGCCTCGGCGATGGCGAGTGGGTCGAACTTCTCCCCCGCACCCGGCTGCAACCGGACACTCGCCACCGATTCCTCATCGAGGAAGACGAACCGGTGTCCGAGGTGAGGATGGACATCTTCCCCGACGGCGGCATGGCGCGATTGCGGCTCTTCGGCAACGTCACTGCCTAGACAACCGCAAGCGGGTGATGCCTGGAAACCGCGTGATGACTGCGAATTTCGGGCTGTGGCAATATCCTCGAGTACATGCCCCGGCTTCTACATCCGAACGCCGCCCACGTGGCCGACATCTTGATCTCGCGCGGGCATCACGGGGTCGTCATCACCGCACCCGAGCCGACCGCAACCGCGGCCGCCGCCGCTCGGTCGCTGGGGGTGCCCGTCGGCGCGATCGTGAAATCGTTGGTGTTCCTACTCGACGACGATCCGGTGCTGCTGCTGGTCTCGGGCGATCACGAGGTCGATATGACAGCGACGGGCGCACGGCTCGGCGGCACGCTGACCCGTGCGCCGCTGGAGCTGGTGAAGCACTCGACGGGGCAACCGATCGGCGGCATCGCGCCGGTAGGTCACCCGACCAATCTGCCGACGTACATCGACGAAGCGCTCGGCGATCACCCAGAAGTGTGGGCGGCGGCCGGGCATCCCAACACGGTCTTCCGAACCAGTTATTCCGAGCTGTTGCGGATCACTGCCGGGCTCGCGGTCCGCGTCACCTGAGCGCGCATCGAGAATGCCGTCACGACGCGATCACACCGTCACCGGGGAGCATCCCCGTCGCTGCACGCACGGCCTCGGCAGAGAACACCACTCCTCGCTTCTCGAGCCACGACACCACGCCGAGGGCTACGGCTGCGAGAACCCGCGTATCGGCACCGACCGGGATCAGGGTGACACCGTCTGCGACCTCGGCTGCTCCGATGTCCGCGATCAGACCGGCGAGCCCGGACGGCGTCCCGACGTACCGGATCGAGTTCGGTACCGCCGGGCTGTCCGAGGCCGCGAACTCCCGGCGAGCGGTGCGCGCATCGTCGGCGATCCAGATCTCGATGTCGAGAAAGACGGCGACGCTGTCGGCGTCGTCACCTGCCGCAATGGCCTCGGAACGTGCTCGAAGACGAATCTGCTGGCTTTCGCGCAGGTCGGCGGCGTGGATGCGCCGGAGCGTTTCGTGCGGCGATGCGTTGTGGGCTGGTGATACGTCGGTGATTTCGGTCCACGCACCGCGACGACCGACTGCGACACGAACGGCTGAGGTGGATGACATGCGGTGTACTCCTCGGGTAAGGGCGCCGAACTACGGGGTTTGGATCGAACCCGCAGCCCAACACGATCCCGACGAGGTGCGGCAGAGATCAAGATGCCTGCGCCGCCACCAGCGGCCCGGCCGCAACGCACTCGCACTCGCACTCATCCAGCGATGCTAACCGCATGCGCCGCGCGCGGGGATTCGGCACCGGGATCCACCATCCTTGTTCCTCCTGGTACGTCTTCGGCGGATGCCCCGCGATGACCACTCTTCGATCGCGCCACGGCAACAAGACCACCCCATGTGAGTGGTTGTACGTGCCAGGTTATGTACAACCACTCACATGGGCCGAAGGCCCCTTCCCGAGTAGACTGCCCCGGTGCCGAGCTCGTAATGACTGTTCACCTGCAGGCCAACCGAACATGAGATAACGATCAACGACCTACGAGTGCCCGACGAGATGAAGGAAACCCGGTTGTCCGTGCAATCACAATCGGAATCGGCAGACGCTCAGCCCGCTGCCGCCGTACCTGATGTATATCTGCGCTCGGAGCGTGCTCCGAGCCCGCGCACCCTCATCGACATCTTGCGTGCGACCACCTCGCGCTTCCCCGACGCCACCGCCATCGACGACGGGTCGGTGTCGGTCACCTACCGCGAACTTCTCGAGGACATCGACGAGGGCGCGCAGTGGCTGGCCCGGGCCGGAGTTCGACGCGGTGATCGCGTCGGCATCCGGATGCCGTCCGGCTCCTTCTCTCTGTACGTCGCCATCCTGTCGATCCTCAACGTCGGGGCGGCGTATGTGCCCGTCGATGCCGACGATCCGGACGAACGCGCCGAGCTGGTGTTCGGCGAGGCCAAGGTCACCGCGGTCGTGACGGCGGGCGGCATCGCCGCCGGTACGGCAGACAAGCAGGACATTCCAGCGCCGGAGACTCTCACCATCCCGGCACCAGAGGACGACGCCTGGGTCATCTTCACCTCGGGCTCGACCGGGACTCCCAAGGGTGTCGCCGTCAGTCACCGCAACGCCGCGGCCTTCGTCGATGCAGAAGCCCGCATGTTCATGCAGGACGATCCGCTGGGCCCGGGTGACCGGGTGCTGGCAGGGCTGTCCGTTGCGTTCGACGCCTCATGTGAGGAAATGTGGCTCGCGTGGCGCCACGGCGCCTGCCTGGTGCCTGCCCCGCGTTCGCTGGTACGAAGCGGTTTCGATCTCGGCCCCTGGCTCGTCTCGCGCGACATCACCGTCGTCTCGACGGTTCCCACCCTCGCCGCGCTGTGGCCTGCCGTCGCACTGGAAGCGGTTCGGTTGCTGATCTTCGGCGGCGAGGCCTGCCCGCCGGAGCTCGCCGAACGCCTCGCTGTCGACGGCCGTGAGGTATGGAACACGTACGGACCCACCGAGGCCACCGTCGTGGCATGCGCGTCGATCATGGACGGCAAAGGCCCGGTCCGCATCGGTCTACCGCTCGACGGCTGGGATCTCGCCGTCGTCGACGGAGCCGGCAAGCCAGTTTCCGTCGGCGAGGTCGGTGAACTCGTCATCGGTGGAGTCGGACTCGCCCGCTACCTGGACCCGGCGAAGGACGCCGAGAAGTACGCGCCGATGCCGACGCTCGGGTGGGACCGCGCCTACCGCAGCGGTGACCTGGTCAAACTCGAGCTCGAAGGTTTGCTGTTCCAGGGCCGCGCCGACGATCAGATCAAGCTCGGCGGCCGACGCATCGAGCTCGGCGAGATCGACAATGCGTTGCAGTCACTTCCCGGTGTCGGTGGTGCGGCCGCCGCCGTCCGCAAGACCGGTACCGGCAATTCCGTGTTGGTCGGATACCTTGCCAGCACCGATCCCAACTTCGACCTCGACGCTGCGCGCACCCTGCTCGCCGAGCAGCTTCCCGCGGCACTGGTGCCGCGCCTCGCGCTCGTCGAGGAGATGCCCACACGCACCTCGGGCAAGGTCGATCGGAACGCACTACCCTGGCCGCTCCCAGGAAAAGCCGAGGCCGCGGATCTGGGCGGAACCGCCGGCTGGGTGGCGCAGCTGTGGACCAACATCCTCGGCGCCCAGGTCACCGACGAGAACGCCGATTTCTTCCAGAACGGCGGCGGCTCGTTGTCGGCCGCACAGTTGGTGACGGCGCTGCGGGAGAGGTTCCCGGAAATCACCGTCGCGCAGCTCTACGACCATCCTCGGCTCGGGTCGCTGGCCCGGTACCTCGACGAGCTGAAACCGCCTCTCGAGGTGGTTCCGCGTGACGTCGAACCCACCTCACGCACCGCTCAGTGGGCGCAGATCGCGGCTACGGTCCCGCTGACGACGCTGACGGGCCTGCAGTGGGTCACCTGGCTCGGCATTCTGTTCAACGTCATGTCCTGGTTTGCCGACGTGACCTGGGCGCCGACGGTGTCGTGGTGGTGGATTCTCCTGGCGTTCGTTCTCTTCATCACCCCGGTCGGGCGTATGGCCATCTCGGTGGTCGGTTCCCGAATCTTGCTGGCCGGGCTGAAACCGGGTGCGTACCGGCGCGGCGGCAGCATGCACGTTCGCCTGTGGGCGGCGACGCGGCTGACCGACGCGAGCGGGGCGTCGAACCTGTCCGGTGCGCCGTGGATGGTCTACTACGCCCGCGCGCTGGGCGCGAAGATCGGCAAGGGCGTCGACTTGCACACCCTGCCGCCGGTGACGGGAATGCTCGAGCTGGGCGACGGGTGCTCGGTCGAACCCGAGGTCGATCTCAGCGGCCATTGGATCGACGGCGACATCGTCTACATCGGTGAGATCAAGATCGGCGCGGGTGCCGCTGTCGGGGCGCGCTCGACGGTGCTCCCGGGTACGTCCATCGGCAAGAACGCGGTCGTCAGTGCCGGTTCCGCCGTCGTCGGTCGGGTCAAAGCGGGCCAGCTCTGGTCCGGGTCGCCGGCGACGAAAGTCGGCAAAGCCGAACATCCTTGGCCGCAGGAGGCCCCGCCCCGCGCCACTCATTGGGTGCTCGCCTACGGGGTGGCCTCACTGTTCCTGTCCGGGATGGCGATCTTCTCGATCGGTGTCTCGCTGGTGCTGATGGGCTGGTGGCTGCACACAGCGTCGACGCTGACCGGTGCGCTCGGTCGGGCCGCGATCATGCTGCCGGTCGCGACGCTCGTCTCGCTGGGCACCTTCGCACTGATCACTCTTGTCGCGGTGCGCGTTCTCAGCATCGGACTCACCGAGGGCTATCACCCGGTGCGTAGCCGCATCGGGTGGCAGGTGTGGGCGACGGAACGTCTCATGGACTCCGCCCGTACGTTCTTGTTCCCGATCTACGCGGGCCTGCTCACCCCACACTGGCTTCGACTCCTCGGTGCCAAGATCGGCAAGGACGTCGAAGCGTCCACCGTGCTGATGATTCCCAAGTTCACCACTGTCGCCGATGGTGCCTTCCTCGCCGACGACACGATGGTCGCCAGCTACGAGCTCGGCGGCGGGTGGATGCACCTCGGTGACGCGAAGGTCGGCAAGCGCGCGTTCCTCGGCAACTCCGGCATGACCGGGCCGGGTCGCACTGTCCCCAAGAACGGACTGGTCGCGGTACTGTCCGCGACACCGGACAAGGCCAAATCCGGTTCGTCGTGGCTGGGCAGCCCGCCGGTGCGGTTGCGCCGGGCCGCGGGACGAGCCGACTCCTCGCGCACCTTCGATCCACCGACCAAGCTCAAGATCGCCCGCTCGCTCGTCGAGACCTGCCGTTTGTTGCCCGTCATGGTCACGTTCGGCATCGGGCTCGGGGTGCTGTTCGGTCTCACGGCTCTGGCCGAGAATTACGGCTGGTGGCTCGCTGCGCTGCTGAGCGGGGTAGTGCTACTCATCGCCGGCGCCGTCGCCGCCGGAGTGTCCGCGGCGGCGAAGTGGATGTGGGTGGGCCGCATCGACAAGGTCGAGCATCCGCTGTGGAGTTCTTTCGTGTGGCGCAACGAGGTCGCGGACACGTTCGTCGAGATGGTGGCCGCGCCATGGTTCGCGCGCGCTGCAGAGGGTACTGCGGTACTGAACATCTGGTTGCGCTGGTTGGGCGCCGATATCGGCCGAGGAGTGTGGTGTGAAACCTATTGGCTGCCCGAGGCAGACCTCGTGACGCTCGAAGACGGGGCCACGGTCAATCGAGGGTGCGTTGTTCAGACACATCTGTTCCATGATCGGATCATGTCCATGGACAGCGTGACACTCGGAAAGGGCGCAACTCTGGGACCGCACTGCGTGGCACTTCCCGCCGCAGGTATCGGTGAGGGGGCCACAGTCGGTCCTGCATCGCTGGTGATGCGCGGGGACACCGTGCCGGACCACACACGGTGGCAGGGCAATCCGATCGCGCCGTGGGCGAAGGGCGACCCCTACGCACGCATCATGCCCGCCGAGGAGAACTGAGTGAAGTCCGACCGGTCCAAGCTGGTGGCACCCGTGTTCGACCACGGCGCGAACAGCGACCCGATCGACGACTATCTCCCCGAGAACGGCAATCGCGGCTACCGCGTGTCGCGGTACGAGCTGGACCTCGAATACAAGGTCGAGAGCAACAGGCTCGCCGGCCGAGCGAAAATCACCGCCGTCACGACGGCGACGGTCGCGAAGTTCGCGTTCGATCTCGGTCCTGCGCTGCGGGTCTCGAAGGTATCGGTCAACGGTTCACGCTCGGTGAAGTTCGCCCACCAGCGCGGCAAGCTGACGATCACTCCCGCCAAGCCCATCGCCTCCGGGGCTGCTCTGGTGGTATCCGTCCAGTACAGCGGTACTCCCGAACCCATCAAGGGTTTCTGGGGTGAGGTCGGCTGGGAGGAGTTGACCGAGGGGGCGATCGTGGCGAGTCAGCCGAACGGGGCGGCGTCGTGGTTCCCGTGTGACGACCACCCGGTCTCGAAAGCCAGCTACGGCATCACCATCACCACGGACTCGCCGTACTACGCGGTGGCCAATGGCACGTTGATGCGTAAGCAGACGCGCGCCAGCCGCACGACGTGGGTGTACGAGCAGCCCGAACCGATGGCGACGTACTTGGCCACCATTCAGATCGGCCACTACAGCCAACACATCACCAGCAGAGGGCCCGTCGAGATCAAAGCGGTTCTCCCGCAACGACTTCGACGTAATTTCGACTACGATTTCGGTCGTCAGACCGAGATGATGAGCACCTTCTCCCGGCTGTACGGGCCGTACCCGTTCGCCGCGTACACCGTCGTGGTCACCGACGATGACCTCGAGATCCCCATCGAGGCGCAGGGGTTGTCGATCTTCGGCGCCAACCACTGTTCGGGGACTCGCAACTTCGAGCGGCTCGTCGCGCACGAGTTGGCGCATCAGTGGTTCGGCAACTCACTGACCCTGGGCAAATGGAAGGACATCTGGTTGCACGAGGGGTTCGCGTGCTACTCCGAATGGGTGTGGTGCGAGCACGCCGACGGTGCGCCCGCAGCCGCCAAAGCTCGTCGCGTCCACCAGATGCAGCGCGGACTCCCCCGAGATCTCGTGCTCGCCGACCCCGGACCGGACAAGATGTTCGACGACCGCGTGTACAAGCGCGGGGCGTTGACGTTGCATGCTCTGCGCACCACGATCGGCGACGACAAGTTCTTCGAACTCATCCGAGAATGGACGTCGAAGTACCGCTACTCGACGGTGAGCACAGTCGACTTCACCGACCTCGCTTCCCGTTTCGGGTGCCCCCGCGACTTCTGGGAGCCCTGGCTCGGGAGCACCATCTTGCCCCCGCTGCCCTGATTTCGCGATCTAACCTCCTGTTGTGCGCCAAATCGTCTGTTTCGCGCACAACAGGAGGTTAAATTCGTGGGCGGACCAGGTGCGCGCTGGATCGACTGCGCACGAACACCCAGCAGAACGCGGCCATGACGGCCCCGAAGGTGAAGATCATCGGGTAGGTCACCACACCCGGCCACTGCTGCGTGATCGCGGACAAGATCGCCGGCACCGCGAACCCGAGGTAGGTGAGGGAGTAGAACACTGCGGTGAGTCCGGCCAAGTCGTCGGGCCCGGCGATGCGCTGCACCTCCTGCAGACCCGACACCAGCGCCATTCCATAGCCGCACCCGAGGACGGCCGCGGCGATGAGCGCTGCCGCGATGGTCAATTCGGATGCCGCCCACGCGGCGAGCAGCATTCCGAAAACGAGGATCGACAATGATACGAGTGCGCCGCGCGCGGCAAGCGGAGTGTCGATCCGGCGTCCGACGGCTTGAATGGCAAAGCCGGCGCCGAGCGCGATCACGGACATCAACGCGGACAACGCGATCGGATATCCGCCGCTGCGCTCCGCCATCAGCGACGGTAGCACCGCGTACGCGACGCTCGCCGCACCGAACACCCAGGGCGCCAGCGGCAGCACGATCAACAGGAACCGTTTGTGCTGTGCTGCCGGGATTTTCAGGTCGTCGATCAAGCGCCCTTGCTGCGCGCGCTCCCTGGTTTCGGCTACCGAGAGCATGCCGATTCCGGCGGCGATGCAGATGATCACGTGGACTGCGTAGGCGAGATGGGTCGGCCACGGTGCCCATTGAGCGAGCACGCCCGCGACACCGGCGCCGAGCGCGAACCCCGCGGTCAGGCTCATCGCAGCGCGACGGGCACCGGTGCCGTCGGCAGTTGCCGGGTCCAGGGCGGAAAGCTCTTTGATCCAGCTACCGCCGACGGCCATGCCGATGCCGAGTGCGATACCGCTGAGGACCCGTCCGGCGAACAGCAGTGCCGCCGTATCCGGGCCCAGGGCGATGAGAATCGACCCGGCTGCGGCCACCGCCGTCGCGGGCAACATGACCGGGCGGCGACCGAGCCGATCCGACAACGGACCGCAGATGAGCAGTGCGGGAACGATTCCGAGGACGTAGGCGAACAGGAAGGTGTCGACGGTGACGGCGGAGAATCCGTGTTCGAGCCGATACATCACCAGCAGCGGCGTGAACTCGTTGCCGCCCCAGGCCACGGCGAACATACCGGCGGCGACGAGAATCCACTTCCTGGCGCCGAGGTCGACGGCCTGCGCGACGGTACTCGACTCGGTCATTGCATGCCCCCTGCGTTCAGTCCGTGTGTGCGACGCATGTGCGCGTCGACCGCGTTCGAGAACCCGTCCGCGTCGGCGGCCTCGATCAGGTCCGTGAGCCGGGTGTGATCGTCGACGATGCGCAGAATCTGTTCTGGTTCGCGGGCGAGCGAGCTGGTCGTCATCCGCCGCTGACGCTCCCGCAGGCCCGCGTAGAAGGCGTCGAGCAGCGGGTTGCCGCCGGCGCGCACGATGAGTCGGTGGAAGTCGGCGTCCGCGGCGCTGAATTCGGCGCGGGTGCCGGTGGCGGCGATCTCACGTTGGCGGCCCAGGCTTTCCCTCAGGTGGCCGACGAGTTCCGTCCGGACCGGATCGTTTTTCGCGAGGGACCGCACACTGCCGGTTTCGACGAGCCACCTCGCGGACACGACGTGTTCGGCCTCACCTGGGGCAATGGGAACAACGAGTGCGCCGCGTTTGGGATACAGCCGCATCCACCCTTCGACCTGCAGGCGGAGGAACGCCTCGCGGACAGGGGTGCGGCTGATGTTCATCCGTGCAGCGATATCGCCCTCGCTGACCAATTCGCCGCCGGGCAGCTCACCGGTGACGATCAGCTCCTTGACCGTCGCGTACGCCTGCTCGGAGGCGGAAGTTCCCTTAGACACAACATAGATACTAGATGGCCACCCGAATGCATGTACCGCCGGGTAACAAGAAACCCGGCTCCAGTAGAGAACTTAGGATCGGCATACCTTATAGTTTCCGGCGTGGCCAGCAAGACCAACCAGACAAAGCGTCCATTTGTGCACTTCGCGTGCCAACTGGGTCGGTTCGGCGATGCACCCGCCTTGCTGGCGGGAGACGAGACGGTCACCTACCGCGATCTGGACAAGCGCGTAGAACGACAGGCCAGGGAGCTCGGAAGTAGCCGTCGTCTGGTGCTGGTCGCCGGTGCAAACACGATCGACTCGATCGTCACCTACCTCGCAGCGCTCCGCGGCGGGCACCCGGTGTTGCTGGCCCCAGGCGAGAACATCGACGGGCTGATCGCGGCATACTCCCCCGATGTCGTCGTACGCGCCGTCGACGGTCGAACGGTCGTCGAGGAACTCCATCAGCACACCGCGCACCGCCTGCACCCCGACCTCGCCTTGCTGCTGAGTACCTCTGGATCGACCGGGTCACCGAAGCTCGTGCGCCTCTCGCACAGCAATGTGCAGTCCAACGCCGAATCGATCGCGGACTATCTCGCGATCCGCGACACCGATCGCGCTGTCACGACGCTGCCCATGCACTACTGCTATGGGCTGTCCGTCATACACAGCCACCTGCTGCGCGGCGCCGCACTGGTGCTCACCGACACCTCGGTTACCGATCCTGAATTCTGGGATATCGTCCGGGCCCAACGCGTCACCACCTTCGCGGGAGTGCCGTACACCTTCGATCTGCTCGACCGCATCGGGTTCGATCAGCTGGATCTGCCCGACCTGCGCTACATCACTCAGGCCGGCGGTCGGCTGCCCCCAGAGCGCGTTCGAAGCTACGCCGAACTCGGCCGACGCCGCGGTTGGGACCTGTTCGTCATGTACGGGCAAACCGAGGCCACAGCCCGGATGGCCTACTTGCCACCAGATTTCGCCGCCACCCATCCGCACACCATCGGGCGGCCGATTCCCGGCGGATCCTTCCGACTCGAGCCCCTGGCCGACGCCCCGGACGGGACTGGCGAGCTCGTATATTCGGGGCCGAACGTCATGTTGGGGTATGCAGAGGCCCCCGAGGACCTCGCGCTCGGGGACACTCTGGCGGGCGAACTGCGGACCGGCGACCTCGCCAAGTGCACCGATGAAGGGTTGTACGAGGTGGTCGGCCGCCGAAGCCGATTCGCGAAAGTGTTCGGCCTGCGTATCGATCTTCAGCACGTCGATTCTGCACTCGCTCAGCGCGGGCTGACCGCCTGCTGCACCGGTGGCATCGACGAACTCGTCACGGTCGTCGAAAACAGCGGTGATGTGGAAGATGTGCGGCGATGGACCGCCGAGGCCAGTGGCCTTCCCGTCTCGGCGGTTCGCGTGTGCGTCGTCGACGAGCTTCCCCGGACATCGACCGGGAAGCCGGACATCCGAGCCGTCGCCGAGATTGCCGGCCGTCGCGAAATCGGTCCCGACTCTATGGTGACGAGCACCGATGTGAAGGCTCTCTACGCCGATATCCTGCACTGCCGGACTGTCTCCGACGACGACACGTTCGTGAGCTTGGGCGGCGATTCGCTCTCGTACGTTCGGATGTCCCTCCGGCTCGAGGAACTGCTCGGCTCCCTCCCCGAGAACTGGCACATCACCCCGGTCGGCGACTTCGTGCACGCTCCGAGGCCGCGACGCGGCTGGCGCCGAGTGGAAACGAATGTGCTGCTGCGTGCGATCGCCATCATTCTGATCGCCGGATCGCACATTCACCTGTTCACGTTGCTCGGTGGGGCGCATGTGCTCCTCGGGATTGCCGGCTACAACTTTGCTCGTTTTCACCTCGGTTCGGCCGAACGCAAGGAACGCATGCGTCGTGCGCTCATCAGCGTCGCCAGGATCGCCGTGCCCAGCATGGTCTGGATCGGGGCCGTCATCGCGCTCACGGGCGACTACCGCGTCACCAGCGCATTCCTGCTCAACGGGATCTTCGGCCCGGACGGCTGGTCCGCGGAATGGAGATACTGGTTCGTCGAGGCGATCGTGTACATCGTCCTCGTTGTTGTTGCGGTGCTCTACATTCCAATGGTCGATCGTCTCGAACGGATCCACCCGTTCTGGTTCGCCATGGCGCTCGTGGCCCTGGGGCTGGTGACGCGCTACGGTCTGGTCGACGTCGACGACGGCCGCAACCGCATCCTGACCGCGTCGGTGGTGTTCTGGTTGTTCGCGCTAGGTTGGGCCGCCGCCCGGGCGAGCACTGTGTTGCACCGAATGTGCGTTACCGCAGCCATAGTGGCCACAGTCCCTGGGTTCTTCTTCGGTGAGACACAGCGCGAGATTCTCGTCGTCGGTGGGCTCTGCCTGCTCGTGTGGGTCACGTCGGTCCCCTGCCCCGCGCTGGTCGGACGGATCGCCGGGGTGCTGGCGAGCGCTTCCCTCTACATCTACCTCACGCACTTCCAGGTGTACCTCCCGCTGCGTGACGACCATCCCTGGCTGGCGCTATTTCTGTCGATAGCGGTCGGCATCTGTTATTGGCAGGCCGTGACCTTCGCAACTGCCCTCTGGCACCGGTGGAACCCAAAGGGCGCACGTCTGGTCAAACCGTGTGTCGAATCGACGGTGGGACGATAGCGCGACGCGGAATCGGACTCGAATACGCGACGCTCGTGGTCACCGAGCCCAGTGCGCCGATCCGGCCACTGATCCGTTCGAGGTCGCGCATCGACACAGCCAGAACCTTGATGATGAAGCAGTCGTCGCCGGTGACGTGGTGCGCTTCGACCACCTCTGGCGTCGTATCCAGTACGTCGTGCAACGGCTTGTAATTGCTACTGGGATAGCGGAGTCGAAGATAGGCGAGAATCGGATAGCCGAGCTTCTCCGGGTCCACGTCGGCGGTGTACCCACGGATCACTCCCCTGTCCTCGAGTCGACGCACACGTTCGCCGACGGCGCTGGTGGACATGTGGACCCTCCGACTCAGTTCGGCGATGCTGAGCCGGCCGTCCTCTTGGAGCGCGGAAAGCAGCTCTGCGTCGACGGTATCCATTGGGGGCGTCTGATCCTCGGCCATCCAGTGATAATGCCACCGAATCGACGGCCAAGAGCGCGCAATGCCGTGAAGTCCATCTTCCCTGCTCGATACGCGGCATCTAGCGTTGACGGTGTCAGGCGCGGCCCGCCAAGCGAGGCTGTCGAGCGGTGAATACGGAAGGGGCAGCATGCCTTCGGAGCAGATGGCTTTCTATCGGAACAAACTGGCATACGAGACGGATTCCTCGGATCTATACGCGGCATTGCAGCAGGAGGGATCCAGAGTCGTCGTCATCGACGGTCGCAGCCGTGATGCTTTTCTTGCGGAACACATCCCAGGCGCGATCAACGTGCCCCATCGCACGATGTCGTCGGCGACGTTGGAAGGGTTCGCCAAGGATAGGCGGTACGTCACCTACTGTGACGGAATCGGATGCAATGCCTCCACGAAAGCCGCAATGAACATGCTGGAGTTGGGTTTCGACGTCTCCGAGCTACTGGGCGGTCTCGACTGGTGGCGGCGTGACGGATACGCGACGGAGGGCAAGAACGCCCAGCCGGCAACGCTGCCGTCCAACTGCGGGTGCGACGGGTAGTCGACCCGATTCGAATCCTGGGTCAATCGATCTCGAGTTCGTAGTAGAAGGACGTCGGACCACCTGGGCCACCCTCGTGACAGTCGAATCCCCGTTTTTCGTAGACGTGCCGGGCCGCCTCGTCGTCCGCGCTGGTCGCCAGATCTATTTGCGTGGCACCCCGTTCCTTCGCATGGGCGATGACGCCGTCGAGGAACGCGGTGCCGTGACCCTTGCCGCGGTGAGCGGGTTGGATGTAGAACTCGGCCAGGTACGCCTCCTGGGCCTCGGTCCACGTACCGGTCCGAAAACGGAGGACCGCCACACCGATCCCGGGGGCGCCGAACGTCAACACACTCGTATCGCCAGCATGGATGAGCTTCGCAAGATGGGCTGCAAGCCAATCGGGTTCAGGCGCAGGATCGTCGTATTCTCGATTGAAGTCGACGAGTAGCTGAGCTGCATCAGCCAATCCGTCGGGGTCCAGTACGTTGCACGTACCGAGGTCATTGTTCATGACGTGCCTTCCCGGTCAGCCCCTCGACATGACCAAGGCATGCGCGTCACGCAAACCCAAGCCTGCCTGTCGGGTCGTGCGGTGTGTCAGTTCGCGGGCGGCTTGATGTCCTTGCCTGCTGCAATGTCGCGGAGCCACTGCGGGACGGGCTCCTTGTCGTATTCGCGAAGTTTGATGGAGGCTCCGGCGGCAGCCGCGCGGACCTTCCGGCGTTGCTCGGGGGTCCAGGCCCGGCGCGGTTCGGTGGTGGTCATGAGCGCTCCTCGCGGTGTGCAGTAGGACCATTGTCGCTGTTGTCGTCGGTTTCCGCCAGGTCGTCGCTGTCGGCGGCGATGTCCCGGTCTGCGATTGCACGGAGCGTCCGCCGATCGGTCCTGGCTATAAACGGTGTTGCCGCGACGGTGCCGAACACGGTCCAGCCGAGTGCGGCTTCATCGGGATTGTCGCTGACGGTGCGCTCGAGGCACCAGGTGATGCGTTGCCAGGATTGGGCGCGGTTGTCGGCACGAGTGCGTTGGCTGACGGTTCCGGCGACGCCGACGATGGCAAGTAGTCCGACGACGAGGGTGATCCATGCTTGCGCTGGCACGGGCAGGCTTCCTTCCCGTAGTGGAATTCGTTGGGGAGGGTCCCGGGTCGCTGGGGACTGTATTCCAACGAACCGACAGCAACGGCGCTCGACTGCTACGGCACCAGCCGCATTCGCAGTAGGAGTAGTCTCAGGCGCCCCCGGGGCGGGCAGCTGCGTCGTCTGGGACATCGATGCCGTCCTAGACAAGATCACGATCGGTGGTCAAAATGTCCACGCTGGACAGGACCTTCGAAGCCACCGATGGAACGCGCCGATCAGTAGACAGGAATACCCTCGATGCCGGGTTCAACTTGGGATGTGAACACTCCTGGAGTCATGCAATTGCCCTCCGGCCGCCTTATCCGGGGGCGAGGGTTGCGCCATCCGGCTACCAATGGTCCGCCGCCGGAACTCGGGGTATATCTGCAGGGCAGGGAGCCTGCCGGGTTCGAGTGGGACAGCCGATGGGTGCGGTGGTGGGACTTCTGGTTGCCTTCCGATCAACAGGCATTCGCGGGCGTACTTCGAGAAGTGTTGCAGCGCTGCACAGTCGAGCGGGTCGAGATTTCCTGTAGCGGCGGTCTGGGGCGAACAGGTATCGCGCTGGCATGCCTCGTCGCCCTCGATGGACTGCCGGGCCAATACGTCGTCGACTACGTCCGTAGGAACTACTCACATCGAGCTGTCGAGACACCGTGGCAGAGGCGATTCGCGACGAGGTTCGACGCACGTCACCTCTGCTCTGAGCAGAATAGCTCGCTACCCCGTCGAGCGAGATCCTGGCGGCCGTCGTGGGCAGCCAGGATCAGGTCGGGGGTGATGCCGCGCCCCTGTGCCTACCAGTACCGAGGTAGACGACGGGGTCAAGCAAGAAACTTTGCACGTTGCCCTAACGTGTAAAAAATCAGGCCATTTCTTTACATGTGATGCGATACGTGGGATCGTCCACCCATGACCGCGTGGCAACCCGACACTCCATACAATCAGCTTCCTCCACCCCCGGGCACCGAAGTGCTGGAGACCCGGGCGGTCTTGAAGGCTGCCATCGCGGCAAACACCGCTCTCGCAAAGCTCGACCAGGCGGTTGTATCGATACCGAATCCGACAGTGCTCATCAACTCGATTCCGCTTCTGGAAGCGCAGGCAAGCTCGGAGATCGAGAATATCGTCACCACGACCGACGAACTCTTCCGCCACCTGGATGACGACGCCGGAGCGGATCCAGCCACCCGGGAGACGCTTCGATACCGGACAGCCCTCAAAGTGGCCTTCGATCGAACGATCGAGCGCGGGTTGACCACAGCCACCGCGATCGACGTCTGCAGCACGATCAAGGGCCGTGAGATGCAGATTCGAGCGATTCCAGGTACTCGTATCGGCAACCCAGCTACCGGCGAGGTGACGTACAGCCCTCCTGAAGGTCGCGCCCTGATCGAGGAGAAACTGAGCGAATGGGAACGCTTCGTGCACGCGGACGACGGCATGGACCCGCTGGTACGGATGGCCGTCGCCCACTATCAGTTCGAGGCTATCCACCCCTTCGCCGACGGCAACGGCCGGACCGGACGAATCCTCAACGTCATGCTGCTCATCGAGGCGGGGCTGCTCAGAATGCCTGTGCTCTACCTCTCGCGCTACATCATCGACACGAAAAATGACTACTACCGCCTGCTGCTGGCCGTGACGTCCGAAGCGGGCTGGGAGGCGTGGGTGCTCTACGTCCTCGCAGGTATCGAACGGACGTCGAACGACACGCTCCGCAAAATCGAGGCGATCCGGACATTGCAGGAGGATTTCAGCCACCGGGCCCGTGCAGTCTCGAAGGGTGGCGCGGATTCGGAGTTCCAATCGGTGCTGTTCGAGCAACCCTACTGCCGCATCAACACGGTCGTCTCGAGATGCGGCGTCTCACGTCCGACAGCGACGAGCTGGCTGAACGCGCTGGCAAAGGAAGGTCTGCTGCAAGAAAACAAGGTCGGGCGGGACCGACTGTTCATCAACCGAGAGTTCCTTCGAATACTGGTCCGGCCGGAAGGCACCCCAGTTCAGGGGTGAATAGCAAAGAACTTCACACGACAACTGAATGTGTGAAGAAATCTCCCAATTCTTTACACATCAGGCCCGGCGTGGTGCTGGCTACGACACTGCCCACCCTCGCTTGGTCAATATCAGGGCTGTGATCCACCCCAACACAGCACAGACGAGCGGAACGCCGACCACGAACAGCAGTGGAGTCTGGGTGAAGCTCACACCAGTCGAGCTGGTGCTCTCGTCGACGAAAGCGAAAGTCGACCTCGATGTCGCGTCAGAAAGGAATGCGAGTACCACGGTCGTCACAAACCCCAGCGCTAGACCGAAAACAGTCAGCAAGCCTTTCAAACTCCGCATCGACACACGCTCCTTGGATTGGAGGCTGACCTGGCAATTACGAGCCGATAGGGGGCGTGCCCCATGGCTGATCCGCTGGCGGTGTCGAGATCAGAACTCGAAGACCTGGCGAGCAGTGACTCGACCGGCCATGAGGTCGTCGAAGCACTCGTTCACGTCGTCCAGTTTGCGCGACACTGCCGACACCGTCGTGCGCCCGGCCTCGTGCAGTGCGAACACCTCACGCAGGTCTTTCCGGGTTCCGACGATCGATCCGAGAACCGAAATTCCGCCCACCACCGTCTCGAAGATCGGAACCGGGAACACACCGTGAGCGGGCATCGAGACGCACACCAGTCGACCGCCGCGTCGAAGCGAACGGAAGGCCTGATCGAACACGCTGGGGATGACGGCCAAAACGATGGCAACGTCCGCTCCACCTTGCGCATTGATCGCCTCGACGGGGTCGACCGTCGACGAGTTGACAGTGTGATCGGCACCGAGTTCACGGGCGAGTTCGAGCTTGTCGTCTTCGATGTCGACTGCCGTGACGAATCCGCCGGCGATCTTGGCGTACTGCACGGCCATGTGCCCGAGGCCGCCTACACCGAATATCGCGACGCGTTGAGCCGGAGTGACACCGCCGACCTTTACGGCCTTGTAGGTGGTCACCCCAGCACATGTCAAAGGTGCCGCATCGAACGAGGAGATGCTGTCGGGCACGCGGACCACGTAACGTGCGTGTGCCACAGCGTATTCTGCGTACGCGCCGTCGATCGAGTAGCCGCTGTTCTGCTGACTCTCACACAGCGTCTCCCATCCGGAGACACAGTGATCGCATTCCCCGCACGCCGACCCGAGCCACGCGATAGCGACGCGTTCGCCAATCCGGTTCGCATCGACCTGCGAGCCGACCGCCTCGATCACGCCAATCCCTTCGTGACCCGGAACGAACGGCAACGTCGGCTTCGCTGGCCAATCTCCCTGCGCAGCATGGATATCAGTGTGGCATACCCCGCAGGTCTCCATTCGCACAAGGACCTGCTCGGGTGCGGGTACAGGAACAGGGATGTCCTTGACGACCAGGGGTCCGCCGAACTCGGTGACAACAGCAGCTTTCATCGTGGGGTTCCTCCAACTTTTCGAAACCGTGCCATTCTCGGCGCTCGAGTGATGCACACTGTCGATAGTGGCGGCTGTGCTGTCTCGAATGTAGGGCCGGAAGTCACCGCCTGACGGGGACAAATCCCGGTGTTCGGTTCACCGGCCAACTGCCCGGAGATAGGCGCCTCGCGCTTGGAGCGCACTGTTCAGGTGGAACACAATGATGCTCAACGCCTTGCTGCACGCCCAAGACTGGGATTCGGCAAGACGCAAGCGATGGGAACGAGTATTCATCAACCGGCAGTTCCTTCGAAATACAGTTGTCGAGCCGCCTTCTCTGCTCTGAGCAGAATCGCTCGCTACCCCGTCGAGCAGCAGGCTAGGGTCCGGTCATGGGCGAGGTCATTCGAATCGATGAGCGTCGAGCAACACGCGCGGTGGAGCCGTTGTGGCGCGAGGTGGTTGGCCGACGATTGCGCGCACACAGACATGCCCGCGGAGACACTCTGGCCGATACCGCCGCCCGCGCCGGCATTGCGCCGCAGTACCTGTCGGAACTCGAACGCGGCCGCAAAGACCCGTCGAGCGAGATCCTTGCGGCCGTCGTCGGCGCGCTGGGTACATCGATAGCCGAGATCTCCGGCCTCGCGCATCACGACCTCACACGCGGCGACGCCACACTTCTGGCGGCCTGACGCCCCTCGAGAACCTGGTCGACGATGCCGTACTCGAGTGCGGCCGGGGCCGTCAGCACCAGGTCGCGGTCGGTGTCGTGACGGAGCTTCGCCGCGTCACGTCCGGTGTGTTTCGCCAGAATCGCCTCCATTTCGGCCCGCACCCGGACGACCTCGTCCGCGGCGAGGATCAGGTCGGGGATGGTGCCGCGCCCCTGTGCGGCAGGTTGATGCAACACCACGCGACTGTGCGTCAAGGCCGAGCGTCGACCCGGCGCTCCGGCAGCGAGCAGCACCGCCCCCGCAGCGACAGCTTGGCCCACACATGTTGTCGCAATGGGTGATCCGATGAACTGCATCGTGTCGTACACAGCCAGCATGGCAGCTGTGTCGCCTCCTTCGCAGTTGATGTACATGGAGATCTCCTGGTCAGGCGAGTCGGCCTCCAGGTGCAACAACTGCGCGATCATTGCGTTGGCCACCCCGGCGTCGATACCGGTGCCGAGGTAGACGATGCGTTCGCTCAGCAGATGCGAATAGACGTCGACGACACGTTCACCACGAGAATCGCGGGTGACGACGTTGGGAATCGTGTACGTGCTCATCGGGCCATCTCCATTCCGAACGACACTCGGCGCGCAGGCATGACCTGATCGAACGAGTCGACTATTTCGTCCACGAACCCGTAGTCGCGTGCAGCCTCGGCGGTGAACCAGCGGTCGTGCAACGAGTCCTCGAAGATCTGTTCACGCGTTTGTCCGGTGTCCTCGGCGATGAGACCGAGGACGGTGTCGCGGGTGTGCCGCAGGTCGTTGGCCTGCACTTCCACTTCGACGGCCGATCCGCCGATTCCGGCCGAGCCCTGGTGCATCAGAATCCGAGAATGCGGCAGGGCATAGCGCTTCCCCCGGGTGCCCGAGGACAGCAGAAACTGGCCTGCGCTGCAGGCCAATCCGAGAGCGAGTGTCGAGACGTCGCAGGGCACGAGCCGCATCACATCGCGAATAGCGAGCATGGCGGGTACCGATCCACCGGGTGAGTGGATCCACAGAGCTATATCGGCCGAGGAATTCTCGGCGGCGAGAGTCAACAGGTGGGTGGTAAGGACAGTGCCGTTCTCGTCGTCGAGTGGGCCGTCCAGCACGAGGACTCTATGGCGCAGGAGTTGGCGGCGGAGATCGGGTGGGAACATTCGAGGGGTTTCGCTCATGGGTCGAGCTTGGACCACCAATAGCTCTGACTACCAGCGGTTCTGCTGTGAGCGGCGGCATCGACACTCAACGCGGATCTGCGCAGGGCGTTCTTCCCGAAACTCGTACCGATCAAGAAGTACGAACGCTGGATCTGAGGGGGCTAAGCTCGGATCTTCATTGCACTCACGAGGTCCCCGTCGACGGTGAAGATGAAGGTGCTCGGCCCGTTGAATCCGTCGCCACCTACCTGTGCGATCACCGTCACGTCGGCACCGACTACTTCGACACTGTCCACTGCCAGCGTGGCATTCTTGCCGATGAACTCGGCGTCACTCCAGGACCGAATGCCGGCGCCGCGAAATTCACGCCCCCAGTCGTCGACGACGCCGTCGGATGTGAACGAGGCCGAAAACGCGGAAAAGTCGTTCGCATTCACGGCATCGATGGCGGCACGGACCGGACCAGGCAGTTCAACCGACATCACGTGGTTCCTTTCACCTACTGTCTCCGAACAGAACACTCACCAGCAGAACAATATCTCGCGTATTCACACCACCACCGCAGGCCGCGTCGACGAGACGTGCGGTGTCGACACCACCGGCCGGTCCAGTCCCGCGAGAATGTCGACTGCAGCGGTGATGTCGGCGAGCGATCGCGTGTACGGAATCCGCTGGTGATCGTCGAAGGAATAGCCCGTACCGAATCGAGGCCCAGGCGCCAACAGCAACCCCCGCGACTGCGCTTCGACGACGAGTTCACTCGACCGCATCCCCTCGGGAAGACTGCACCACAGGGCCAACCCTCCACCGGGGATCCGAAAGCCCCAGCCCGGCAGACGATCGCGTACTGCGGCGACGACATGGTCGCGGGCGATCGTCAACTCGTCCGTGCGAAACCGCCGAACCTCATCGTAGTGCCCGAGCAACTCCGTCACGGCCAGTTGATCGAAGACCGACACCGAAAGTTGGCGTCGCGCATACGTTGCGGCGACCTGTGCCAGCAGCGACGCCTCCGCACGCACCCACCCGACTCTCAACCCACCCCACACCGTCTTGCTCGTCGACCCGATCGTCACCGTCGCCACATCCGGTGTCGCAGTACCGAATAGCTCGATCGGGGGCGATCCATCGAGACAGAGATCGGCTGCCACTTCGTCGACGATCGTCAGGACCGCGTGTCGATGCATCGTCGCCGATAGTTGGCGGCGAGGCTGAAGCGGCAGTCGCGATCCTGACGGATTGGAGAAATCGGGCATGAAGTAGGCCAGCGTCGGTGCGCTCTGGCGTGCGGCTCGATCGGCTGCCGCCACGAACTCGTCGGCGTCGTCGGGGTCGATCGGCACCGGAATGCACCTACCGCCGAGTGACTGCACGACTTCGACGACACCCGGATAGGTCGGGTGCTCCACCAGCACCCGAGCACCAGGTTCGACGAAAGTCGCCAGCACCGCATGGATTGCATCGGTCGCGCCCGCGGTGACCAGGATGTTGTCCATGACGGTCGGCACCCCGCGATCACGGTAGTACGCGGCGATCGATTCGCGCAGATCAGGCAGGCCGAGTGGGGTGTAGCCGCCGGTGCCGAGTCGACCACGAACGTTCTCTGCTGCCGACTCGTACGCCCCGACCAACAGAGGAGAGGCCGACGGCGCGGCGTTGACGAACTCCATCGTCGCACTGTCTCGGTCACCGGCGAGCGAACCCCACGATGCCGTCGGCCCCGTCGGCGAGACGAACGTTCCCGAGCCTCGCTGCGCACTGATCAGACCGTTCTCGCGGAGATATCGATACGCGGAGGCGACTGTGACGCGAGAGACGTCGAGGCTGATGGACAGGGCCCGCTCGGCCGGCAGCCGGGTCAGCGCGGACACCTCACCGCTCTCGATCAATCGACGCAACTCGTCCGCAATTTCGAGGTAGAGCGGACCACCGGATCTTTTCCGCAGCGTCGACGGGTTGATCCGGGCCGCCAATTCAGGCGCCGTGATCGCAGTGGCATCGAACGAGTTCATACATGCCACTTTCGCACACTGGACTGCACTTTATCGACTGAATGCAGTCCATTGTAGGAACCATGATCGCAATTGGAGTGGTATTGGCCTTGTCCGTCGTCGGCGCGGGTTGGTCCCTTGCCGCTGTGAGGACCGGCGGCCGATGCGCCCCCACCGGTCCCCCACGCAGCCGCGTCCATGCCGATTGAGCCGGGCCGACCGGCGCTAGGGCACCCAGTACCGCGTAGCCAGCTGGTCGATCAGCGGATCGTCCTCGTCCGCATCGTCGAGAGCGGCGAGGTCGTCGCTGATCGCATTGATTCTAGGATCGTCGCCCTCAGCGATTTCGGCGTCCGTACCGCCGTCAGCTGCAAGCTGATCGAGAAGCTTTGCGCGCACACGCGCCTTCAGTGAATCGCTCACTCGTCGTGCTCCTTCCTCGGCTTGCTCGAACAACCTTGCTCGAACCCAACTTAGTTGATCGATCCGGTCGATATCCGTCAGCCGAGCACCCATTCGTCCGGCGCGAAGAGCTCGCAATGCACCCGAGCCGGGTCCACGCCCCGGTCGGCGAGTTGGGTCCGCACCGCCTGAACGAAACCATTGCTTCCACACACGTAGAACGATGCGTGCAGCGGGAGTTCGACACCTGTGAGATCCATCAGCCCATGCCTGGCGCCCGGCGCATCCTCCGGCTCGGAGTACCAAACTTCGAGATCCGCGCCGGGCAAACCGTCCACCAGCTGCCGTTGACGTTCTCTGAGCGGATGAGTCGCAGGCGAGCGATCCGCGTGGAGAACGAGCACCTCGCACCGTGCCGCCCGCCCACGGAGGTGCTCGAGAATCCCGTTCATCGGGGTGATTCCGATACCAGCCGAGATCAACACAACGGGCCCGGAACCGATTTCGTCGGTCGGGAGATCACCGAACGGCAAGCTGACGTCGATGACGTCGCCCGGGCGCAGACACATCGCAATCCAACTCGACACCTCGCCTGCTGGGCAGCCACCGGAAGCAGCAACCGGTTTGACCGCGAAAGTCAGTTCCTCGGCGTCGCCGTCCGTGATCAGGCTGTACTGCCGGATCTGTCGCGCACCGTCGGGCAGGGTCACCCCGACCGACACGTACTGACCCGGTTGCCGGCTACTCGCCGCGGCCCAGGGTCCGGCCACGCTGATGACCACTGCACCGGATGGATCGTCGACCCGCTTCGTGACCGTGGCACGGTGAAACACCTGCCCCGCTTCGACACCGGACTCCTCGTACAGCCGGCGTTCGAGGTCGATGAGCGTGTCGGCCATCGACCAGTAGACGCGATCCCACGCTTCGGCTACATCTGCAGTGACGGTCTCGGCCCCGAGTACCTCGACGATGGCAGCGAAGAGATGCTCGTGCACGATCGAGTACTGGTCGGCGGTGATCCCGAGGGACGCATGCTTGTGCCCGATCCGGGAGAGCAACTGTTCCGGGTGCGGCAACTGCGGGTCGACCAGGTGTGCGGCATACGTTGCTATCGATGCTGCCAGCGCTCGTTGCTGAGCTCCCTGCGCCTGGTTTCCCCTGTTGAACAGGTTTCTCAGTAGCTCCGGACGGGCCTCGAACATACGGGCATAGAAGTTGGTTGTGATGGTGTCGATGTTCGCTCCGACGAGGGGCAACGTGGCGCGAATGACATCCGCGTGCGCGGGATCGAGTCCTCGATCGACCGCGAGTGGGCTGGATGTGGACATGGGTGTTCCTTCCGATGGACGAATTGCCGATCCGAGAACGCTGCCCGGGTCAGGGTGTAGGTGCAGAAATGATGGTGAGAGGGATCGTCGGCGACGCGGCCAGCTCGTCGATCGTGTACTCGTCGAGTTCCCGATAGAACGCTTCTTTGGCGGCCGCCAGTGCGCGGCGAAGTCGACATCCTGCGATGAGCGGGCACGGATGCTCGCCTGCGCAGTCGACTACCTCGCGATCCCCTTCGAGCAGACGGATCAAACGGCCGACCGGAATCGACCGCCCGGTGTCGGTGAGAAAAATGCCACCGGTGCGGCCGCGTTGGGCTCGCACGCACCCCAGTTCGACCAGTCGCGTGACCGCCTTGGCCACATGATGCTCCGATGCGTTCACTTTGACGGCGATCGCACCGGTGGTCACCCGTGGTCCGTCAGGGCCGACGGCGGACAGCAACATCATCGCCCTCAGGGCCAGATCGCTGAAGCGAGTCAGTTGCATGTCCACCACGGTAATAAACCCGCACCACCGATGCGAGTTTTTCGGCCGTGCGTTCAAACACCACGTTTCGTGCGGCTTTTACACCAGCGCATTCGCCGCAAACTCGCCTGAAATCAGGCGTCCGGGGACCCGCTCACTCGTCGTCACCCTTCTTGAACACGCGACGCGCCGTCGGGATGAGCACGACGAGCGCCCCGATCAGTACCACTACCGAGAATATTTCCAACAACACGACGCTGCTCCTTGATTTGTCACGGTGCGAGCCAGCTGCCCGCCGGAATGTTTCGCCACACGGTGAACGCCAGCACAACCAGCACTCCCGCAGCGAAGACCGCCGCCGAGGGCCGACGCAATGACAGGGACCGGCCGCGCACGCGCGCGATGGCCCATACCGCCCAGATCACGACGCCGATGACGCCGAGCACCACAGTTAGTGCGTTCGACGACAGCGCCGACGCGATGTCGCCGTGCACGAGGGCGCCGAATGCCCGCGTCGAGCCGCAGCCCGGACACCACAGCCCGGTCGCTGCGTGAATCGGACACGGCAGGTACGAGGACGTTCGTGGATCCCGGACGTACAGCATCGCCGCCGCGGTAACCGCCGCAGCCGCGACGGACGCCGGTCCAGCGAGGGCGCGGCGGGTCGACGTGGACGGGGCGGTCATACAACCAGCCTAAGCGCGGCGGGCGGTGTTGCGCCGCCGAGTAGCATTGCGCTTCTATGTGGATCGGTTGGATAGAGTTCGATTTTCTTCTCGGTGACGTGCATTCCCTCAAGGAGAAGCGCTCACGTATCAGACCTGTGGTGGCGGAGATGGCCCGGAAATTTGCGGTCTCGGTTGCGGAGACCGGGCATCACGATCTGCACCGACGGGCCGAGATCGGCGCATCGGTCGTCGCCGGTGATCAGGCGCATGTCATCGATGTGCTCGACCGCCTCGAGCGTGTCGCGGCATCACGCCCGGAGCTCGAACTCGTCGCTGTGCGTCGTCGGACCATTCGGAGCGACGACATCTGAAGGTGTAAGCCCATTTCGTTAGCATCGAGCAATGCTTGGTACCGACCGCTCGCGACCCGCCTGGGACGATGATCCCGTCGTCGCTCGGTGGCCGGGCCTACCGCAGCTGGCGGCCGACGTCAGCACCGATGTGTGCGTCGTCGGGCTGGGTGGTTCGGGGCTGGCGGCAATCAGCGAACTCGTCGACCGGGGGCATGACGTCATCGGTATCGACGCGGGCCGCATCGCTGCGGAGGCCGCTGGGCGAAACGGCGGGTTCTTGCTCGGCGGACCGGCGACGTTTCTGCATGACGCCCTCGCCGCGTGGGGCCCGTGTGCGGTCGACCTCTACCGCGCGACCCTGGACGAAATCGACTCGCTGCACCGAGTTCTCGGTTCGGATGTCATCCGTCGGACCGGGTCGATCAGGCTGGCGGGCCTGCCTGGCGCGCCGCCGGACGTCGCCGACGCGAACGACTGCGCAGCGCTCGCACAGTGCTTACGCGAGAACGGTATTGCAGTCGAGGAATACTCTGGCGAGCTGGGGCATGGAATCTTCCTGCCCGACGACGCGGTCATGAATCCGGCTCGTCGCGCACTGGGTCTGGCCTCGACTCTGCAGGGACGAGCGGCACTGTACGAGCACACACCGGTGTCGACCATCGGGAGCAGGTCCGTCACCACCCCGTCGGGAACGATCCGCTGCGATCTGGTTCTCGTCGCGATCGACGGCAGGCTCGAGCGGGTACTCCCCCAGCTCGACCGCAGGGTCCGCACGGCACGGCTGCAGATGCTGGCCACCGCGCCGATCGCGGCGCAGCGGCTGCCCTGCCCGGTGTACGGGCGGTGGGGTTACGACTACGCCCAGCAGGATGCGGCGGGGCGCCTGTTCGTCGGCGGTGGCCGCGATCGGTTCGCTGAGGAAGAATGGACTTTCTCGAGTGATCCGACCGCACCGGTTCAGGACTACATCACCGAGGTCGCCGAATCGATGGCAGGCGAGCCGGTTTCGGTGAATGCGCGCTGGGCGGCGTCCGTCGGGTTCACTGGTGACGGCAAGCCCCTGTGCACGGAAGTCGACGACGGTGTCATCGCTTTCGGCGGCTACAACGGGACGGGGAACCTCGTCGGGCCGGTCACTGCTCGTGCCGCCGTGGCACTCGGGCTCGACGGAACGCCGATACCGGAGTACCTCACGGGTTGAGCGGGACACCGATGGCGCGCCGAATCCGGCGGCAAGCCAAGTCAGTTCGTCGAGCTTCGTGGCGGTCGGTGAAGACGGAGCATCGTACGCAAGGGAGCCAACAGGTTGTTTGCGTGGTCTCGAGTCATCGGCGTTCTCTCGAAGGAACATTGGGCGAGCACCAATCCATCGAACAAAGCGACTATCAGCTCCCCGAGCTGTTCTGGGGAGTCGCCGCCCAATCGGGCAGTGGCTTGCACGACGAACTTGGCCCGAAACGCCTTCATGGTCGACGAAAGTTCGTCGTCGCGTGCGGCCAACAGGAAGAGTTCGAGTCGGGCCTTGCTGTGCACGATGCCGGACGGGCCGAGCCACGACACCAGAAGCGCGGAGAGTGCGTCGACAGCATCGTCCGCTGGACTCGGCTGCCCCGCCGGTAGGGCGGCTACTTCCGCGAACTCGATCTCGACCAACCTGGCAGCAGCGAGGGCGATGAGCTGTTGACGGGTTCGGCAATAGTACGAAGTCGACCCACGTGCCAATCCAGCTCGATCATCGACCGCGTGGTGGGTGAGTCCACGCGAGCCGTCTGTGCCGAGGACGTCGATCGCGGCGTCGGCGATAGAGGCACGTCGAGCGTCCACGGGTTTCCTCCTCAATGCCGCTCGTAGTTTGGTGACTTGTAACAGATGCAATCTCAGACCCTCTATAACTATAGAGGGTGGAGGTAATCTCGAATCGATGCGGAAGCTGCTTGTCGGCGTAGTCGACGGGCGTGACTGCCGCGCCGCCCTGTGCACATCGCCTGAAAGATGCTGGTATTCCTGGACATGAGCAGATTCTCCGCAGTTCCCCGTCGGCATTTCCGCCGGATCGCCACTTCCGTCATCGTGACCTCAGCTGTGTTGGCGTACCTCACAGTTGGAATGGCGGGTGCAAGTCCACATCCGATCGGCGACGAGTTCTACGTGGGGCCCTCGCTCACCACCGAGACCCGGCCGGGCGTCCTGCTCCGTCACGAACCGACAGCCGTAGCCGCAGCGGCCCTTCCCACTGCTCTCCCGTACGAGCGAATCCTGTACACGAGCACAAAGTCCGACGATTCGATTGCCGCGAGCTCCGGTTCACTGTTCAGTTCGAATGCTCCGTGGACCAGCCCGACGCCACGACCGATTGTCGCTTTGGCACCCGGAACACAGGGTCAGGGCGATCAATGCGCCCCATCCAAGACGATGGCCGAGCCGTTCAACGCCAATGCACCAACTGGACTGTTTCAAGTGGAAATTCCCTTGATCGTGAACTTCCTCTCGCGCGGCTTCGACGTGGTCATGACCGACTACACCGGTCTCGGGACAGCTGGAGTCCACACCTACGTCAACCGCGTCGATCAGGGAACCGCGGTACTGGACTCGGTGCGCGCTGCCCTGAGCCTTCGACCGTCGGCCGACCGAAGCACTCCCGTCGGGCTGTGGGGCTACTCGCAGGGCGGTGGCGCCGTCGCATCCGCAGCGGAGCTGGCCAGCAGCTATGCTCCTGAATTGACGATCGCGGGAACCTACGCGGGAGCAGTTCCGGCCGACCTTGCCCGAACCCTCGATCGGATCGACGGTTCGATACTCAGTGGCGCTATCGGATACGCACTGAACGGCTTTCGGGAAAGCAATCCAGAGCTTGGACCGATCATCGACGCGCAAACCAATGATGTCGGAAAGGAGATGCTTGCCGATGTCGCCGAACAATGCACAGTTCGAACTGCCCTGACTTACGGGTTGAAAAGCACCGGAAATTACACCGTGAGCGGGCGTCCGCTGTCGGAACTGCTGAGCTCGATTCCAGAAGCACAGACAGTGCTGGAAGAGAACAGAATCGGCACGAGGGCACCGAGCGGACCAGTGCTACTTCATTCGGTCCGAACAGACGACATAGTCGACTACGGACAAGTAGCCGATCTCGCGGGGCAGTGGTGCCGTGCTGGCGGAACGGTTCGATTCGAATCACAGGATGCGCCGTCGATCGTCGAGGGCAGCGGAATCAGTCACCTGGGTCCCTCGCAACTGGTCTTCCCTCAATACTCCCAGTGGCTCAGTGACCGATTGTCGGGTGTCGTCGGCGGCGGTCCGTTCTGCGCGTAGCAATCACCTCGCGTAGCCCGCTCGGCCCGACCCCTCGGTCGAGGGCGACGATGAGCGCTGCGCACCCGATCCCGGACAGCACCAGCGCCGAGCCGAACATCGCTGTGTAGCCGAACAGATCCCCTACCACCCCGGCTGCAAGTCCGGCTGCACCCTGGGCGAACACGACCGCACACGCAATGAGCGTGTAATCGCTTCCTGCGAAGCGTTTTTCGGATGCATCCATCATCAGAGCGAATACCGCGACCGTCGCCGCGCCGCCGAGAACGTGCTCGGTGATGTTGGCGGTGACCAGCAACGGGAAGCCGCCGATACCCATTGACGCAGCCACGTAGAGCCCGAGGCTCAGGGTCTGGCTGACGCCACCCACCAGCAGAGCGTTCCGCCGTCCGTATCGGAAGGACAACCAGGCGCCCAGTGCGGCACCGCCCAGGGCGGCGACCGAGGACACTCCGCCCTCCACCAATGCGATCTGGCCGAGCGTCAGGCCGCTGTCCGAGAGGAACGGTCCGACCAGCGCCGAGCCCATCGAATTACCGAATTTGAAGCCGATGATCAACGCGATGAAGGCGAACATGCCGGGTCTACGCAGGCGATACCACCACGTGATCGCAAGACGTGCCGGTGCGTCGACCTCATCTCGTTCACCTGCGGCGTCAGCGTCTTGCTCGCCTGCGGCGTCGGCGGCGCTCAGTTGCCCGCGCATCAACCAGACCGGGATGGTTGCGATCAGCAGCAGCGCCGCCATCGCGACGAACAATGCCCGCCAACCGGCAAAGCTGAACAGCCACAGCAACACGCCACCGCCACACACCATCCCGATGCGGTAGGCACCGACTTGAAGCCCGTTGCCCAGTCCGCGTTGCGCCACCGACAGCGTGCGCACCGCGATCCCGTCGGTGGCGATGTCCTGAGTCGCAGAGACCGCATTCATCACGAAGATACCGAGGAACAACCACTGCAGCGTCGAGGACAGGTCGAGAAACGACAACGCCAACGCGATCGCAGCTGCTGCGGATTGCAGCGTCAACAGCCACCGCCTGCGGGTTCCGTATCGGTCGACGTACGGTGCCCACAGAAATTTCAATCCCCAGGGAAGAAAGAGCACGCCCGCCGCGCTGATCTGGACCAGCGAGTATCCGGATTCGCGCAGCACCACCGGCAACGCCTGGGTGAAGAACCCGAAGGGAACACCCTGCGCGAAATACAAGGTGCCGAGCAGCGTGAGGGTTCCGGCGGTGAACGAGGCCGGACGCAACGCGTTTCTCATGCCGGTCATGGTGTCAGAGCATCATGAACTCCGCCCGTCGCCGATCGCGTGATCGTAGAAGCCGACAACTCCTGCGGCGCCGTGGATCGCGAACTCGCCTTGCTCCCCGGTGGTGCGTGCGGTGTTGGTCAGCCCCCGGAGCGCCACGTTCACCAGACGGTCCAAAGAGTGCCATCGGTGTGCAGGGTCGGCAGCGTCACCGACGGCGGCCTCGTCGAACTGTTGAGCGACCTCCGCTTCAAGCGCCCGTAATTCGTCGAGCACCTCGCTGTCGACGTCGATCTCCGCCTGATTCTCGAGAACGACGTGCGCCGCCCACCGGATCTCGTCGACGTGGTTTCCGAGCCACAGCCGCCGGCGGTACACCTCCCCCAGCGACGGCCACCGCTTTCGAGCTGCCTGACGGGTTTTGCCGGTGACCAGGGCGAGGTCGGCGAGACTGGCACCCAGCCAGATTGCCGTCGTAGCAGCAGCTTCCGTCGTAGCAGCGGCTTCCTGCACGACCTGAGCTTCGCGGGCGAGAGACTCCTGCAATCGGTGCAGTGCACCGGCGCGACGGTTCCGCTCGTCACCGATATCGGTTGGTTTGTCGGTAGACACCAGATCTGACAACTTTTGGTTCACACCACTAGACTAGGCTGTAAACCTGAGGTTCACAACCCCTACGGAACGACGGTGACGCTTCCGGTCATATCCGGGTGCGGGGTGCAGTGGTAGGAGAACGTGCCCGGTTCGTCGAAGGTGTACGAGAACGTCCCGGACTTCAACAGGGGGCTTCTGAACGACTTGTCGTCGGCCACGACATCGTGCGCCATCCCTCCGTCGTCGAAAACCCAGGTGACGGTATCTCCCACGCTGACCGTGAGCTCGGACGGCGAGTATGAGCGGTCCACTACGTTCACCTGATTGGGCGGCGGCGGAGCAGCTGGTTCTGTGGGCGTCGGAGACGAGCAGGAGACAACGCTGGCGAGCACCACACTCGCCAACACGACGGTCGAAAGTTTCACCCGATCCACACTACGTGCCTACCTGTCACACAATCGTGAGCCGTTTCGTCCACTCGGGTGACGGCACCGAAACCGGTGCCGCGAAGAAAGGACACACATGTTGCCGCACGTGAACGTCACCAAGCAGTTCCCCAGCGCCTACGAGGCCCAGGTGGCGCTCGACAAACGCGCCGCCGAGGCCGCCGAAGCCGCTGGGCTGCCACACATTCTGGTCGAGCTGGTGAAGATACGCGTCTCACAGCTCAACGGTTGCGCGCATTGCCTGCGTATGCACACACGCGACGCCGTGGCTGCCGGTGAGAGTGTCGATCGCCTCGCGGTGCTGCCTGCATGGTGGGAGTCGCAGTACTTCACCGATCAGGAACAGGCTGCGCTGGTCCTCGCCGAGCGAATCACCCGCATCGCAGACGAACACAACTCGCCGACTCCTGACACCCACATACCGGCAGCCTTGTCAGAGCAGGAGATTGCTGCGGTGACATGGCTGGCGGTGGTGATCAACGGATGGAACCGCATCGCGATCACCAGTGGATATCCGGTCGGCTATCCGGTTGGCTGAATCAGCTCCTCCCCGAGCCAACCACCCTCGGTGACGCCGCGCGGCAAGGCGAACACCGAGGAACCGATCGGCGTCGTCCACTCGTTGAGCGCGTCGTGCTCGTCGAGGCGCTGCTGGACGGGGAGGAACTGGCTCTCGATGTCCCGCTGGTACGCCGCGAAGATCAGGCCCGAGTTACTGGTCGCACCGTCCGCAGGCGGGTCGTCGTAGTTGTACGCCCGACGCAAGAACCGCTCACCGGCATGCATGGCACGCGCCCGTGCGATGTGCGAACCCGGCGGAATGATGGGAATCCCGAACTTGTCGGTAGCCTCGAAGTCCGTCTCGTCGTGTTCGAATTCGCCGGTGAGCGGTGCGCCCGTATCGAGCTTTCGGCCCATCGTGAACTCTTTCCCACCACGATCCAATACATCCCAGGTGTCCATCTCGATCGCGATTCGGCGCAGCACCAGCGTCGATCCGCCGTCCGAATTCCACACCAGGTCATCGAAATCCACCGCGGGATCCGGATTGACGGTGCCGTCGACCTGCCCCATCAAGTTCCGCATGGTGGTTCCCGACGGGTGAGCGCCCCGCGAGGATCGGAACCCGCGCTGCACCCACTTCACCGATGCCATTGACCGAACGTTCTTGGTCAGCACGCGCACCGCATGCGAGACGGAAACAGGATCGTCGGCGCATATCTGTAGCAGCAGATCACCGTCGTTCCAGCGTGTTTGGAGCTGGTCGATGCCGAAGGCCGGCAATGGTTGCACCGGCGACGGCACGCCCGCGGCGGCGAACGCACCCGGCCCCAACCCCACGGTGACAGTGAGATTCGCTGGTATCACCGCCAGTTCGGGTTCGGTGTCGGCCAACGCGGGAAGGCCCTGCGTCAGCCGGGCAGCGTCGGTGGTCCACAGCTTCAGTAGCGAGATCAGCTGGCCTCGTTCGATCCCGTCGAGCAGATTCAGCGCCACGAACGTGCCGTGTGCCTGCGCCGCGGTGGAGATCCCGGCCTGATGATCTCCGTGGAACGGTATTGTCTCGCTACCGAATACGGCTTCACCAGGCTCTGCGGCCAACCCGTACGCGAGCCCACCGGCGCCGATCACTGCACCACCGGCGCCGAGGGCGGCGACGCCTCCTTTGAGGAGACGTCGCCGGCTGATACCCGTGCGACCCTGGTGCGGCTTGTCAGCCACTGTAGTTTTCCTGTGCGCCGGCGAAATCGCGGACCTGCGCGGTGAAGGTGGTGCTCGACCCGTCCTCGAAGGTCAGGGTGATTTCGGTGTCGGTGCCCGGTGTCAACGGGTCCGTGACGTTCATCAGCATGAGGTGATCGCCACCGGGGGCGAGCACCGTGGTGTCGTCCGCGGCCACGGTGAAGCCGCCTTCCTTCGGTTGCATCTTCATCGAACCGTCTGCGCTGGGGACCACTTCGTGTAGTTCCATCATCGGCGCCACAGGCGTGGAGGCGGACACCACACGGACCTGCTCCGCGCCGTCGTTGCGAATCTCGGCGAACCCCGCTGTCATGCCCGTATCGACCGACTTGATCCAGCCGTCGGAGATGGTGACCGAGTCCGCTTCACTTGGCGCTTCACTGGGCGCTTCGTCCGCGCCGCAACCGGCCAGCGCAACTGCGGAAAATGCTACCAAGAGGGCTGTTCTGAAGATTTTCATACTGTCTCCGATGTGTGAGTTGGTGTGGATTGCCGCAGTCCGATGACGGCGTCGATCAGAAGGAAGGCCAGCAGGCTGATCCCGAGCAGGGGCACGAACCAGCCGACGATGGCGGCCCCTGTTACCAGCGCCACGATCACCCGGATCGGTTGGCGCCGGACGCCCCCGCGCGCAGGGGTGGCCGAGAACGGCCGACGCTGCCACCACATCAGGTAGCCGCGGACGACTACGGTGACGAGCGCGAGCGCCAACAAGGCCAATGCGAGTTGGCTGGCGAGACCGAACAGAATGCCCATGTGCAGCGCGATGCCCCACATGGTCAGCTTCGCCGCCAGCGGCCAGTCCTCGAACCAGTTGGTGTCCACCACTTGGTTGGTGGCCCCGTCGATGGCGACGGAGCTGGTCGACAACACCCAGGGCTGGCGGGTTTCCGTGACGACGAATGCCGTGCTCGCATCCGCTGGGATCGTCACCTCGACAGCGCCGTCGATCCCCTCGGCACGTGCCGAGCCGAGCACCGCATCCAGGCGAGCGGCTCCCGCGCTCGCAGCGTCACCGGTGACCATCGGCGCCGCCGATGTGTCGTGTCCGGCGTGGTCGCCAGACATCGATGCGGCACTTCCGGTGAGCGAGGAGTCGACTTTCGGTGTGGTCCAGCTCAGCGACGTACGAAGATCGCCGATGTTCTCGCCGGCGTATTTCGACCACGTCAATCCGGTCGCCGACAGGAAGACCAACCCCACAGCGATCCAGATTCCGACGGCGCCGTGCCAGTTGCGGGTACGCGCCCGGCCCGTCAGCGATCGGTCGACGGTGAGCAGTGGACCGCCGCGGTTTCGGTAGCGCCGCACCCACAGCACGACGCCCCCGAGCGCGACGATCCACAGCCACGATGCCGCGAGCTCGCTGTAGATCCTGCCCGGCTCGCCGAGATGAAGGTGACGATGGAGTTGGCTGATCCAGGTCCGCATCGGTAGTGCACCGCTACTGCCGTAGACGACGGATTCGCCGACGGATTCGGCCGTCACGGGATCGACGAAGACCGCTCGACGTTCCGATTCGCCGAGAGTCGGGTCGGTGAACATCACGCGGGTGGTCTCGCCTGGCTCTGCTGCGGGTCGAACCGCCTGTAGCGCCAGGTCGGGTCGAACCAGTGTTGCCGCGTCGACCTGTTCGGCCACCGACGCTGTCGGTCCGGTCGAATCAGTGTGCAGCAGATCGGAATAGACGATGTCCTCGGCGGTCGGCGCGAGGGCGTAGAGGCCGCCGCTGACGGCGGCGACGAGGATGAACGGTGCGATGAGAATCCCGGCGTAGAAGTGGAGTCTCATCATCAGTGACGGTTCGGGCGGCGAGTGTTCGGGCGCCTGCCCGGTTTCGGGCACAACTGTGCCTTGTATGGACATACGAGAACTCGATTCGTCTCGAAATGAGGTGGTGGCGCCGCTCAGGCGCAGGGGGAAGCCCCACGGGTATCAGGAAATACGAGTGGGGTGAAGCGGACAGCTCAGGCCGGTACGGGAGGCCCGCGTGTTCCTGGTCCCCAGGACACCAACAGTCGGAGAATGACATCGGGTCGATAGTCGACCGTGACGAGGCGCGGTCGCTCCTGCACCGGCAGCACCACGGCAAGGACCGGCAGGATGCGTCGGAGAACCGACACTGCGTGCGTGCAGCCGAGCACTGCGCCGCGGACGAGCAGCGCACACAGCGCGGTCGCGGCAGCGTGCGCGGCAAGCATCGACGGTGTCAGAGCGGAGGCATGATGGTGCTCGCTCGCGATCGACAGAACCGTGTGCCCGACCAACTGGCCCAGAGCAAGCACCGCGACCAGCGGAACGCGTGCCCCGAACAGGGACACCAGGCCTCCGAGGGCGGCACTGACCACCACGAGAAGAACGAGCGCCGATTCACTCGGCACCATGGTTCCGCCGCCCATTCCGTGGGCGGCGATGGACAACGACCCGGACACGGCGCCGACGAATGCACCACGCATGCGCGTGGGAGCGTCGGGCCCGGAAGTCATGAAGACACCTTAGTCCACTACTACACAGGCTAGTAGCGCGCGGCTGCCTCGAGCCCACGCAAGCGATCAGCCGGGGTTCGGCGCGGGCAACTCACACACTTGTCGGCACCGCCGGTGAGGTACAGCAGGCAGCACGAGCACCGCTGGGTGAACGTGCGGCCCCCGACCTCGACGAACCGCGGTCTCGGCATCGGGGAGGCCATCTCCCGCACCAGCCACGCCCCGAATTCGCTGCCCAACGCCCTGTCACCGAGCGCAGCGCCGACGTCGAGGCTGCGGTTGGCGATGGAGTCCGTCGCGATCGCCCACAGCGACTGCCGCCGGGCCCCCGAGACGGCAGACAACGCGTCGACGACGCCACCGAAGGTGCTTGCCAACGCGGCCGGCAGGCGGTCCACAGCGATCACGCGCTCAGTCCGGACGCCGCCGAGGTAACCATCCGGGCGCAGGAAGCACGACGCGTTCTCGACGCCCGGATCGGCGGCCTCCCCCGTCACCATCGCGGTGGCGACGGCGATGTACGCCAGCGTCGAACTGGCCGAGTACCACCACAACGTCCCGTTGACGCGGTCGTCCGTGCAGGTCCACCGCCGACCGGTGTCTGCCACTCGATCGGCCAGCCACTGCCGATCGCACATCACCGACGCCGGCAGATCGAACGGGCCGTCGAGGTACTCTCCCAGCCCTGGCACCCGCGCCGCGGCAAGTTCGTAGACGGTCATGCCAGTCCGTGAATATCGATGGTCGGACGCGGACGGGTGCGGACCGTGGCGCGGATACCGAACACCTCGGCCAGTAGTTCGTCTGTCAGTACCTCGGCGGTTGCACCCGAGGCCACCACCGAGCCGTCGGCGATCACGGCGAGGGCGGTGCAGTACTCCACCGCCAGGCGCAGATCGTGCACAGTGACGACGACAGCGAGCCCGTCGGCGGCGAGATCGCGGACTGCGTTCATGACGACCAGTTGCTGCCGGAGGTCGAGGTGGTTGGTCGGTTCGTCGAGCAGCAGGATGCGCGGTTGCTGCGCCAATGCTCGCGCGATGGACACGCGTTGCCGCTCCCCACCGGACAGGGCGCCGACATCGCGTCCGGCCAGATCGAGAAGATCAACCCGGCGCAGACAGGAGGTGACGATGTCCTCGTCGGACGCGCTCGGGCGATCGAACCAGCCCCGGTGCGGTACCCGCCCGAGAGCCACGGATTCGCGGACGGTCAAGCCGACCGACGCCGCGGGTTCCTGTGTCCCGACGCCGACGATCCGCGCCAGCTCGGCTCGCTTCATCTCGTGCGCATCGACGCCGTCGACGAGCACCGACCCACTCGCGGGCGTCAGTGCCCGGTAACAACACCGCAGGGCGGTGGTCTTGCCCGATCCGTTGGGGCCGACGAGTCCGAGCACCTCCCCGGGACGAACCTCGAACCCGATGCTGTGCAACACCTCTCGCGATCCGAGGGTCGCGCTGACGTTGTGTACGAGCAGACTCATCGCATCTCCCTCGCGTAACGGCGGTAGAGCATGAAGACGAAGATCGGCGCACCGACGAGGGCCGTCACCACTCCGACCGGCACCTCGGTGCTCTGCGCAACCGAGCGTGCCAGGGTGTCCGCGCCGACCAATGCGATCGCACCGAGCAGCGCCGCCACCGGAAGCAACCGGATCGCTCGCGTACCCACGATGTATCCCGCCAGGTGCGGCACCAGCAGGCCGACGAATCCGATTCCGCCGCTGACGGATACGGCCGCACCGGCGAGCATGGAGATGGCGAGTAGTTGCACGATGCGGAATCGTCGGACATCGAGGCCGAGGGCTGCAGCTCCGTCGTCGCCGGTGGTGAGCAGATCCATCTTGGGTGCGCTGACGAGAATGACGATTCCGATGACGATCAGCGCGAGCAAAGGAAACGGCAGGGTCGACCACCGCGCGTCACCGAATCCTCCCGCGAGCCAGTGCAACACGCCACTGAGGCTCCGTTCGTCGGCGAAGACCAGCAACGTGAACGTGATCAGCGCCGTGAAAACACTGCTCAACGCGACGCCGACGAGAATGATGGCCGTCGACTGCGGATATCTGCCGCCGATGGCCAGCGCGAGGAACAGCGGAATCATCGCGCCGACGAATGCCGCCGCCGGCACGGTGAACACGCCGAGCGCGCCCGCGCCGATACCGAGCGTCATCACGAGCACCACACCGAACCCGGCACCCGAGGACACACCGAGCAGGTACGGGTCGGCGAGCGGGTTTCGGGTGACCGCCTGGGCGACCCCTCCCGCCAATGCGAGCGAGGCCCCGACGACAGCTGCGGTCAGCGACCGCGGCAGGCGTGAATCGACGACGATGACCGCCCGAGCCTCTGTCCACCAGGATTCGAATGCTCCTGGCGCCAGTCGGTGGATGACGATGGCCCACACGTCGCCGACCGGAATGCGCACCGACCCGAATGACACTGCTGCCGCGATGGCCATCAGCAGGGCCGCCGTCAGGAGTACAAGAATGAGACCGAAGCCGATGCGCGAGCGTCGACCCGTCGACGGCTTCGCTCCGGAGGACTGCTTCTCGGCGACGGCTGTCACTGGAAACGGTCCGGATGCAGCGCCTTCGCGATGGTCTCGGCACTGGTGACCAGCCGGGGACTCTCGAAGAAGTCGTCGAGGGGCACGACGATGAAGTTGTCCTCGCGCACCGCCGGGGTCGTCGCCATGATCGGCTGGTTCTTCAGGAAGTCGATCTTGCCCTGCGCCGAGGTGTCTCCGTAGTCGAGTACGACGATGGCCTGCGGGGCCCGTTCGCCCACCACCTCCCAGGTGGTGTCCAGGTAGGGCCGTTCGCCCTCGGGGAAGATATTGGCCGCTCCGGCCTGGTCGGCGATCAACTGGCCCACGCCGACGCCGCCGATCGTCATCGGTGCGGCCTCGCCGGAGTCGTAGAAGAAGGTGGGTGTCGGGGTGACGCCGTCGAGGTCCTCGCGGAGCGCGGCCAGCTCGTTCACGACACCGTCGGTGACCTCACGTGCGGCGTCCGGGACGCCGAGGATGTCACCGAGTTGGGTGTAGTCGGTCTCGAGCATGCCGATATCCGCGAGACCGGACCCGCAGTACTCCGAGAACAGGAAGGTCGGAATCCCGATTTCGGTGAACGAGTCTCGTGAACGTCCCTCCTTGTCGTCGAATGCGCTGCGCATGCCGCCGACAACCAGGTCGGGGTCGAGATCGAGGATCTGTTCGCGCGTCGGATACTCGTCGGCGAGGCCTTCAATACGCGCGAACTCCTCGGCCGTCTCCGGCGTCGGAGTTGCGTCCTGGTATCCCATGCCGACGATGCGGTCGGCGACGCCCATCTCGATGAGGACCTCGGTGACGTGGTCGTTCATGGAGATGATGCGCTGCGGCGGGGCGTCGAATTGCTGGACGGTGTCGCAGTTGGTGACCTCGACGGCGCTTTCGAACGGCGCCCCTGCGGCTGCCATCTCGACCGCGTCGCCGCGAGAACAGCCGACGAGTGACACTGCCGCGAGGAAGACGGCGGCGTTCAGGGTAAGGGTGGAGCGTGACACGAGAACCTCACTTGGAGCTCAGAGCCACGAAAAAGAAAGCCGACACACGCAGCACGAATCGCCACGCGCGGGGCTGCCGATTCGTAGACCACGACGAATAGGTGCCGCTCACGCAGTCGCTGGGTAATCGGGCTCGCTGCCTCGTGATGAGGCAACCCACCGTTGCGGGTCAGCGCCGGATTTCGACCGGCTTCCCCCTGCGGCTGGTGTGCTTGTGTTCGCTGTGCAGTATGCACCAGCACATCACGTGTGTGTCAACGTGCGGCGAATCGCCGGCGCTGTGGAATGCGGCAGCAGACGGCTCGGATCGTCGGGGAGCAGAAGCTGAACGTGCGCCGATTCGTCGAATCGGTACGGCTGTGTCAGCACGATGCCGGCGAGGTGTTTGCGCAACCGCGACATCTCCGCGCGCACGGTGATGGCCCGGCCGTCGTCGCCGAACAGGTCCGCTGCCATCTGCGCGGCACTGCGCCCGGCTCTGTTGGTCGCGAGCAGATACAGAATTTCGGCGTGTCGGGGTGTGGGCTCGTGCGTCCACTCCCCGGCCTCGCTGCGGATCTGCACTCGTGCGCGTTGAGGCTGCCGAAGATCGAGCACCACGGTCGTCGTGCTGCCCGCCTCCGACGCGGTTGCGTCCGCGTGAGCGTCGGTCGGCCGCACCAACCAGCCACCCGGTAGCGGCTCGAAATCGCACATCCCGAGCGTCGGCAACCAGAACCGACCCGAGGCGAGTTCCTCGGGGAGAAGGATGCGGTTGCGCAGGGCAACGGACTCGACCGCAGCAACCCAGCCGTGCGAGTCGACAGCGAGCGCCGGGGACCGTAACCGAGCGAGCATCGGCGCGGCAACCGAACGCAATCGGTCCAGATTCTGTCGATGCTGTTCACGCAACTGCGATTCCGCGAGACGAGCGATGGCGTCCACCAGCGCCAGCGTGGTCGGATGCACCGTACTCGCGGGGCCACTGACATCGACTGCGCCGATGACGTGCCCGGTTCGCGGATCCTTGATGGGCGCGCCCGCGCAGGTCCACGGATGATGGCTTCGCACATAGTGTTCCGCCGAGAAGATCTGCACCGCGCGGCGCGAGACCAGCGCGGTACCGATGGCGTTGGTACCCACCGACTCCTCGGCCCAGTTCGCGCCTTCGACGAAACCCAGCCCGTCCGCGCGGTCGAGCACCGACGTCGTCCCGTTCCGCCACAGCACCCGGCCATGCCGGTCGGCGACCACCAGGATGTTGTCGCCGTCCTGGACCACGGATTCGAGCCCGTGGGCCAGGTCGTCGAGGATGTCGAACAGGCCCGATTCCCGACGGCTGAGCTCGAGGTCCGAGACGTCGATCTGCGGCGTGGCGACGCTGCGCTGCTCAGGGTCGATACCGAGAGTCTGCAGCCGTCGCCACGAGTCCCCGATCACCTCCCGCGGGCGAGCCGGCGACTTGCCGCCGGTCATCGTCGCGTCGTACACGGCAGTGAGAATCTGCGCGTAGCGGCGCGGGTCCTCGCCCGCCGCCAGCGCAGGTTCGGGACCTGTCGACGGTGTCATCACAGTCAATTGTGCTCCAGATCACTTCACGAGCGCAAAGGTGGGTCAGCGGAACACCAGGCCACCGTCGATGAGCGGTGCCTGACCAGTCATGTAGTCCGAATCCGGACCGGCCAGGTACGACACGAACGCCGCCACATCCTCCGGCGTCTGCGCCCGACCGAGAGCGATCCCGCCGACGAACTTGTCGTAGGTTTCGCCCTCGGCAGCACCGGTCAATTCGGCGAACCGCTTGTCGATGGTCACCCACATGTCCGTGCCGACCACACCGGGACAGTAAGCGTTGACGGTGATGCCATGGGAGGCATATTCCTTGGCTGCCGCCTGCGTCAGAGCGCGAACCGCGAACTTGGTGGCGCTGTACACGCCAAGCATCGCGAACCCGTCATGACCGGCAATGGAGGAGGCATTGATGATCTTGCCCTTGCATTCCAGCGCTTTGAACTTCGCTGCGGCAGCTTGAATTCCCCACAACACACCGTCGACGTTGACGGCCCAGATCTTCTTCGTATCCTCCGGTCGCACACATCATCGAGCGGGGCAACCTGGGCGATGCCGGCATTGTTGATCATCACATCGAACCCGCCGAGCTCGTTGTGGGCGTGCTCGACGGCGGCGAACACCTGAGCACGATCACTGACGTCTGCGGTGAATGTCGTTGCTGCTCGGCCCTTTTCTCGCACCTCCTCCGCGACCGACTCGATCTTGTCGTTGATGTCGACGAGTGCGATGTCGTGGCCGTCGGCAGCGAGTCGTAGCGCGATGCTGCGGCCGATCCCCTGGCCGGCTCCGGTGACGAGTACGACGCTCATGCTGTTGCTCCTTCGGACGGATCGACTAGAACCTTCATCTTCGTGCCCGCGTGCAGCGCCTCGAAACCGTCGTCGATGACCGACTCGAGCCCGATCTTGTCCACCCAGCCGGTCGTGTCGTACTTGCCCTGCGACATCAGCTCTATGACGGCCTCGTAATCGGCCGAGGTGTAGCACAGCGAACCCTGGATGCGAGATTCGTTCATCACGAGCTTCTGCAGCGGTGTGGTCAAAGGCTTCTCGTAGATCGCCACGCTGACGACGGGCTTGCGCGCACCGATGCACCCCAGGGCAGTCTCGACGGCAGGTTGCACTCCGGCGGCGTCGTAGATCGCGTCGGCGCCACGCCCGTCGGTCCGGTCGGCGATGTAGGCGGGAATGTCGACCGCCGTCGGATCGAGGGTCTTCGCGCCGAGCGCTTCGATCGAGGCACGGCGCGTCGGCGACGGCTCCACGACGTAGACGTCGTCCAGTCCCTTACCTCGAAGGGCGAACCACAGACCGATGCCGATCGGCCCGGCGCCGAACACCATCGCGGTGTCCTCGGGCTTCGGATCGCCCAGTGTCGCGGCATGGAAGGCCACCGACATCGGTTCGACGAGCGCGCCCAGTTCCAGCGAAACGTTCTCCGGGAGCTGGTGAATCATGTTCGTCGGGACGACGGTGTACTCGGCCATGCCGCCGTCGGACATCAGGCCGTGGAACCCGATCTGCTGGCAGATGTTGTAGTTGCCGGCGCGGCACGGCCCGCAGTGCCCGCAGCGATACAGCGGTTCGATTGCGACGCGATCGCCGACGCTCGTGCCCGTCACACCCTTGCCGACCTCGGTGACAGTGCCCGAGAACTCGTGGCCCAGCACCAGCGGCAACTGCTGGTGGGTCAGCGGATGCGGCTCGGTGGGGATGAAGATCGGTCCCGCGTAGTACTCGTGGAGATCTGTCCCGCAGATCCCGTTGAACCCGACCTTCACCTTCACCTCACCCGGGCCGGGGGTCGGTTCGGGCACGTCGGCGATCTCCACCTTGTTCGGGCCGTAATACACAGCTGCGCGCATCGCTTCACACTCCTGTTCGTTTGATGCGTCTATGTCTATGTGACCTGAGGCACAGGGCGCCAGGGTTGCAGGGCGTTGCATCGCGGGCCAAATGCAACCCCCCGCAACCCTGATATCGCGTTTGTGATCCAGCTCATAGTTACAGCGCCCAATCCCCGCTGCCCCAGGAGAGCCGATCATGACCACAACAGCAGGCGTCGAACGCGATCCAGATAATCATTCCGCGGGCTCCACTCCCGCCCCAGATAGTCATTCCGCGGGCTCCACTCCCGCCCCACAGGGTCATTCCGCACCCGGCCGAGCGGCGAAAGGCCACTGGTTCGCCTTCGGCGCGGCGAATCTCGCCGTCGTCGTGACGATTTCGCTCGCCACGTGGTATCTCCTCGCCGATCCCACAACCAGTCCGTGGAGCTTCTATCCGCTGCCCTTCAACGCAGCGCTCTTCTGGGCGATCCTGTTCATCGTCTTCATCGGATTCAACGGCGAATTCGCAGGATTCGACAAACTCGCCCAACCACTACGCGGGATCACCATCCTGGTAGCGACGGGCATCTTCGCTGTTGCGGTCACATGGCTTCTCGGCAGCGGACTCGGCTCGCTGTTTCCGGACTTCGCCGGCTCCCGCGAAGGCGGACTCGGCTACTTCGCCGGCGCACTCTTCGTCCTGTTCGGGTTCGCGACATGGGTGATGGTCGTTCTGAACTGGCAACACTGGCCATGGACCGCACTGGGGATGAAGCAGCCGTTGATCGGACTGTGCGAGATCGCGTTCGTCGCCGTCCCGACGCTGGCCCTGTACTTCGTGTTCGGTCTACCGTCCGTCTCGCTCTCGGCGACAGATCCGCTGATGACAGTCGACACGGTGCTCGGCTGGTTCTACTCGATGGTCGTCGCCGTCATCCTCACCGGCCAGACGCTCGACAATTGGCCATGGAAACTGTTCGGCGGTGGCGGCCGGACCGCACTCGCTGCAACCGTCGGGAACGTTCTTCTCGGGACCGCCATCTACTTCCTGATGGTTCCTTTCGCGAAGGTACTCCTCGGATCGACGGCAACCGCGGAGTTGGGCAGCGTCATCAATCAGTTCCCGGCGCAGATCGGCGTGTGCTGGGCGTTCTGGATGATTTTCTGGGCTCATGGGTTCGGGAACAGGTTCAGCCCGTCGATCCGCGCGGCGCTCACCTTCGCGCTGGCGGTGGGCACTTTCCTCTTCTACTACCACTTCGCCGCGGAACACATCCTGCACGAGCCCGAGGTGGCTACCGGCGTGCACGGCAACGCTCTCGGCTTCGTCGACTGGCTCGTGCTCTGGACGCTGATCTACGTCATCGGCTTTCAGTCGCTCGGCATGAGGAAGCTGTCTCCGGCTCTCGGTACATAGCCGCCCGTGGACCTAGCACCGTTTTTGCCGACCCTGCACATCGGTTCAGGTCATAGCGCATATGCGAGCTCGGCAAAAACGGTGCTAGGTCTTCAGGCATCCAATCCGGCGTGAGCCACGTCACGTGCAACCCACTGCAACTCTCGACCCAGCAGACGAGAAGGAGTGTGCTGGGTCACAGCACGTACACGAACGACGAGGGAGTAGGCATGACCCAGACCATGGAACCGGCGGCAGCCGCGAAATTCCAGACCCCACAGGAACGCGTCGATGCATGGTTGGCGGACTTCGAGGCAGCGCTCGCTGCCCGCGACCTCGACCGCGTCGCCGCCAAATTCGCCGTCGACAGCTTTTGGCGCGACCTGGTCACCTTCACGTGGAACCTCAAGACCGTCGAGGGCCGTGACGGCATCAAGGACATGCTCGGCGAGCGTCTCGACGAGACCGACCCGTCCGGCTTCCGCACCACCGAGACGCCCGACGAAGCCGACGGTGTCACGTCGGCATGGATCGAGTTCGAGACCGCCACCAGCCGCGGAAAAGGCCATCTGCGGTTGAAGGACGATCAGGCGTGGACCTTGTTGACCACGATGCAGGAGCTCAAGGGACACGAGGAACGCCAAGGCGCCACCCGCATCCAGGGCGCAGTGCACGGCTCCAACGCCGACACCCAGAACTGGGCGGAGAAACGTGAGATGGAGGAGAAAGAACTCGGCTACACCGTGCAGCCGTACGCGTTGATCGTCGGCGGCGGTCAGGGCGGGATCGCGCTGGGAGCACGCTTCCGCCAGCTCGGGGTACCGGCGATCGTCGTCGACCGCGGCAACCGCCCCGGCGATCAGTGGCGCGGGCGGTACAAGTCACTGTGCCTGCACGACCCCGTCTGGTACGACCATCTCCCCTACCTGCCGTTCCCGCCGAACTGGCCGGTGTTCGCGCCGAAGGACAAGATCGGCGACTGGCTCGAGATGTACACCAAGGTCATGGAGGTTCCCTACTGGACCCGCACCACGGCGAAGTCCGCTACCTACGACGAGGACGCGCAGGAGTGGACCGTCGTCCTCGACCGTGACGGCGAGGAAGTGATCCTCCGTCCGAAGCAGCTGGTGATGGCCACCGGAATGTCCGGCAAGAAGAACGTGCCGAACTTCCCCGGAATGGACGAGTTCGAGGGCGAGCAGCACCATTCGAGCGAGCACCCGGGTCCCGACGCCTATGTCGGCAAGAAGGTCGTCGTCGTCGGCTCCAACAACTCCGCGCACGACATCTGCAAGGCCCTCTACGAAACCGGCGTCGATGTGACGATGCTGCAGCGATCCTCCACGCACATCGTCAAGTCCGATTCGCTGTGCGAGATCGCGCTCGGCGATCTCTACTCCGAGCGGGCCGTGGAATCCGGCATGACGACTGCGAAAGCCGACCTGACGTTCGCCTCGCTGCCGTACCGCATCATGCACGAGTTCCAGATTCCCGTTTACCAGCAGATCGCCGAGAAGGACAAGGACTTCTACGACCGGCTCGAGAAGGCCGGATTCCAGCACGACTTCGGTGACGACGGCAGCGGCCTGTTCATGAAGTACCTGCGGCGCGGTTCGGGCTACTACATCGATGTCGGTGCATCCGAACTCGTGGCCGAGGGCAAGATCAAACTGGTCGGCGGCCAGGTGTCCCGGATCAGCAAGACAGGCGTCGTACTCGAAGACGGGACCGAGCTACCGGCCGACCTCATCGTCTACGCCACCGGCTACGGCTCGATGAACGGGTGGGTGGCGGATCTGATCGACCAGGAGACCGCAGACAAGGTCGGCAAGTGCTGGGGCCTCGGCTCGGACACCACGAAGGATCCTGGTCCGTGGGAAGGCGAGCAACGCAACATGTGGAAGCCGACGCAGCAGGAGAACCTGTGGTTCCACGGCGGCAACCTGCACCAGTCGCGGCACTACTCGCTCTACCTCGCGCTGCAGATCAAGGCCCGCTACGAGGGCATCGACACCCCCGTCTACGGGCTGCAGGAGGTCCACCACCTGAGGTAGCGGCTCCGCCGCATGTGAGTGGAAGTACATAGCCCGCTATGTACTTCCACTCACATGCGCGAAGCGCCTTCCCCCACGAAGGAAACGATGGCTCGATAACCTGGATTCGAGCCGGGGGAATTTTCGGACTCGAGGAGCACAGCGTGGTGCGTGAACAGATCGCTCGGTCGTGGCAGCGCTCTGCGTCGAGCGGTCTCGAGCCGGCGCATACGTTGGAGTCGGCGAGCCTGCGCGACGTCGACCGTCGAAGCCGTCTGCTCGCCGCCGCGAACCCCGTTCTCGATCGCATGGAAAACGTTCTCGACGGTTCCGGATACTGCGTGCTGCTGGCCGACCGGGATGCGCGACTCGTCGACCTGCGCTTCGGTACCCGCGAGCTACGGGACATCGTATTCGGTGTCGGCGCGGTCGTCGGTCGCTCGTTCACCGAGGAGGCGTCGGGCACCAATTCCATCGCCACCACCTTCGAACTGCGCACACCGCTGGCGGTACGCGGCGACGAGCACTACATCGAGTCGATGAAGCAGTTCAGTTGCTACGGCTACCCGCTGATCCACCCTGTCACCAAGCGCATCGAAGGCGTCCTCGACATCACCTTCTCGGCCCGCGAGGACAATCCGCTGCTTCTGCCGATACTCGCCCAATCAGCCCAGGACATCCAGGGTCGGCTGCTCGCGGAGACCCGCAGCGGTGAACAGCGGCTTTTCCATGCGTTTCAGCACGCATCGGCCAGGCGCCGCGGCGCCCCCGTCGTCGCGATCGCGGACGAGCTGCTGCTCGAGAACACCAGCGCCGCGCAACTCGTCGATGCCGTCGACCATGCCGCACTGCGATCACTCACCGACGACGCGGTGCGCCGCAGCGGCGTCGTCGACTCGCTCGCGTTGAACTCGGGCGTCCTGGTGACCGTCCGGTGGGAGCGGCCGGTTTCCGGCGCAGGGGTCGTCATCGAGATCGACGTTCGGCACCGCCCGGTTCGCCCGGCGGCGGCGGCGGCCCCCTCGGCGAAGCCACTGTGCGTGCTCGGCGAGCCAGGGACCGGCAAGTCCACCACCTTGGCCAGGTTGACTGCGGCCCGCGTGCCGCGGTGGTTCGACGCCGCGGACCTCGTCACTACCACGCCCGCCGCGTGGCTGACGGCGGTCGAGGACGCGGTGGGCGCCGGAGGCGACGTCGTGGTGGAGAACGTACACCTGACGGACGGCCCCGTCGCACATCGGCTGTTCGAACTGCTCGAATCGGCACAGGGATGGTTCGCGCTATCGGGTTCGACGCGCGATTCCACCGAGCCGGAGCATCGCCGTCTGCTGTCGCTGTGCGCCGACACCGTCGAACTGTCACCGCTGAGGTCACGTCGACACGAGATTCCCGATCTGGTTCGCGCGATGATGGCCGAGCTCGGGGCCCGCGCACACTTCACCGCGGGCGCGATGAGCGCACTGATCGATCACGACTGGCCCGGCAACATCGGCGAGCTCCGACGTGAGGTCACCGACGCGGCTGCGCGACGGTCGGTCGGCGATATCACCGAGCACGATCTCGTTCGACCCGGTAGCCGGTGCACCGCGCGGTCCTTGACTGCTCTCGACGCAGCGATGCGCGACGCCATCGTGCACGAGCTTGCCCGGTGCGGCGGCAACAAGGCCGCAACTGCGGACAGTCTGGGCATCAGCCGGACGACTCTCTACAAGCGGATGAAGCAGTTGAGCATCCAGGGTTAGAACGTCCAGTATCTGAACACTCCACACACGTGACCCGCGTCACTATCGATGCATACATCTCGATACAGCAATACATCAAGATAGGGACGCGATGAAGACAAAAGCAGCAGTTCTCTTCGAGGCACACAAGCCGTTCGAGATCCTCGAGCTCGAACTCGACGGCCCCGGCCCGGGCGAGGTATTGATCAAATACGTCGCCGCCGGCCTGTGCCACTCCGATCTCCATCTTCTCGACGGCGATCTGCCGCCCCGATTCCCGATCGTCGGTGGACACGAGGGCTCGGGCATCATCGAGGAGGTCGGCCCCGGCGTCACCAAGGTCGCGCCCGGGGACCACGTCGTCTGTTCGTTCATTCCCAACTGCGGCACCTGTCGCTACTGTTCTACGGGTCGACAAAACTTGTGCGACATGGGCGCAACGATTCTCGAGGGCTGCATGCCCGACGGCTCGTTCCGGCGTCGCGACGACAAGGGGACCGAGTTCGGCGCCATGTGCATGCTCGGCACGTTCGCCGAACGCGCGACGATTTCGCAGCATTCCGTCGTCAAGATCGACGACTGGCTGCCCCTCGAGACAGCGGTTCTCGTCGGCTGCGGCGTCCCGTCCGGATGGGGTACCTCCGTGTATGCAGGAGGGGTGCGGGCCGGTGATTCGGTGATCATCTACGGTATCGGCGGCCTCGGCATCAACGCCGTCCAGGGCGCCGTGCACGCCGGCGCGAAGCACGTACTCGTCGTCGATCCGTTGGAGTTCAAGCGAAATCAGGCGCTCAAATTCGGTGCGACACATGCCTTCGCTGACTACGAGTCCGCGCAGGAGAAGTTGACCGAGCTGACGTGGGGACAGGGCGCGGATCAGGCGCTGATCCTCGTCGGAACCGTCGACGAAGGTGTGGTGCAGGCAGCTACCGCCGCGATCGGCAAGGGCGGAACCGTCGTTCTCACCGGTCTCGCAGATCCCGAGGCGCTGACGGTGCATGTCTCCGGCACCGATCTGACGCTCAATCAGAAGACGATCAAGGGCACACTGTTCGGTTCGGCCAATCCGCAGTACGACATCGTGCGCCTACTGCGGCTCTACGATGCCGGCCAGCTCAAGCTCGACGAGCTGATCACCAACACCTACACGCTCGAACAGGTCAACGAGGGCTATCAGGATCTGCGAGACGGCAAGAACATGCGCGGGGTGATTCACCTGTAGGCGCTGCGCGCATGTGAGTGGAAATACGTGTCCCACTATGTATTTCCACGCACATGCGGCGAGGCCGCCTAGAGGTACTTCTTGAGCTCCATCTTCGCGATCGCCATCTTGTGCACCTCGTCCGGCCCGTCTGCGAGCCTGAGCGTGCGGATGTGGGCGTACATCATCGCCAGCGGGAAGTCGTTGCTCACCCCGCCGCCGCCGTGTACCTGGATCGCACGGTCGATCACCTTCAGTGCCATTTCGGGGGCCGCGACCTTGATCGCGGCGATCTCGGTGCGCGCCTCCTTGTTGCCGACCGTGTCCATCAGGTAGGCAGCCTTGAGGGTGAGAAGACGTGTCTTCTCGATATCGATGCGAGCCTCGGCGATCCAGTCCTGAATGTTGGACCGGGTCGCGATCGGCTTGCCGAAGGTGGTGCGAGCAACCGCTCGACGACACATCAGTTCCAGTGCCCGCTCGGCGACACCGATCGTCCGCATCGCGTGGTGGATTCGTCCGGGCCCGAGCCGCGCCTGGCTGATGGCGAAGCCTTCGCCCGGCCCCTTCAGCACGTCCTTCGACGGCACGCGAACGTCCTCGAAGAGCACCTCGGCGTGGCCTTCGCGATCGATGTAGCCGAACACCGGAAGATTGCGCAGAATCGTCACACCGGGTGCGTCGATCGGGACGACCAGCATCGATTGCTGCTTGTGCGTCGCCGCGTCCAGGTCGGTCTTGCCCATCACGATGAGCACCTTGCAGTTCTGGTGCATCGCGTTCGAGGTCCACCACTTGCGACCGTTGAGCACGTAGTCGTCGCCGTCACGCACCATGCTCATCTCGACGTTCGTCGCATCCGAACTCGCGACACCGGGTTCGGTCATCGCAAACGCAGAACGAATGGTGCCGTCCAACAGCGGCTTCAGATACTTTTCCTTGTGCTCATCGGTGCCGAAGAGCGTGAACACTTCCATGTTCCCGGTGTCGGGGGCGGCGCAGTTGCACGCTTCCGAGGCAATGTGACTGCGTCCCATGATCTCCGCGAGTGGGGCGTATTCGAGGTTCGTCAACCCCGGGCCCCACTCGGGGTGCGGGTGGAATAGGTTCCACAACCCGCGAGACTTGGCTTCCTTCTTCAGATCCTCGATGATCTGGGGTTGACCGTGCGGATCACCCAGCTCACGCATCTGCTCCTCGTACACCGACTCCGCTGGATAGATGTGCGAGTCCATGAACTCGAGCAGATCGGCCTGATACTTCTTGCCGCGGTCGGTTGTTTCGAAGAACGACACGTGATTTCTCTCCTCAGTTCGATTCGCCCAGAAGGGCTTTCTGGTAGCGGCGCATGCCGCGCAGCCACCGGTCGTAATCCGCACCCTTGTTTCGGTACATGTCCAGAACGTTCGCGTGCGGCAGGATGAGGAACTGTTCGGCGTCCATCGCCGCGAGCACGATCTCGGCGACGTCGGCGGGTTCGAGTACGTCTCCCGCGGAGAGCACCGCCTTGGTCGCGGCTGCGCCCAGGGCGCTCCCCGATTCCTGGCCCGCATAGAGCAGCTTGGTGTTCACTCCCATCGGGCACAGGCAGCTGACCCTGATCCCCCTGTCGCCGTAGGTGACATTGAGCCACTCGCTGAAGCCGACGGCCGCGTGCTTGGTGGTCGCGTAGGTGGCCGAGCCGATCTGAGTGAGCAGACCGGCGGCAGAGGCGGTACTGACGAAGTAGCCCTCGCCCCGTTCGAGCCACTTGGGAACCAACTGCTGCGCCGCCCTGATATGTGCGCGGAGATTGACCTCGATCGAGAGATCCCAGTCGGCTTCGGATGCTTCGAGCCCGGGCGCCCCGCTGATGCCCGCGTTGGCGAAAAAGAGATCGACCGGCCCGTACGTGTCCTCGGCGAGCGCGATGAGCGCGGAGATGTCCTCGCTTTTCGACGCATCCCCACCGAGCGAGACGGCCGCGCCGGGACTGGTCGCGTCGATGCGCGTGACGACCTCCGAGGCCGACGTCGGATTCAGATCCGACACCACCACTCGGGCGCCCTGCGCGACGAGGCGTTCGGCAAGCGCTCCGCCGATCCCCCCGCCTCCACCGGTGACCACGGCAACCTTGCCTGTAACCTTCATCACCCAGGTATAGCGCACGACAAGAAACTGACCTCATCCGGGCAGCGTGTTCGCGCCGCTGAACGGGAGCCTCGTGGCACGCCGAACCGAACTCTCTGACAGTATTTCCAAGCGTGATACTGCAGCGTCTACGCCGAACAGTCGACGACGTCGCGCGCAGGCTCGGCCGCACCATCGACTCGCTGAACGAGCAGGCCCTGACTTTCGACTCTGCCCACGGGTGGTTTCTCAGCGCCGAGGAGCGCGGAAACCCGGACACCCGCATTTCGGCGTGGACCGAGAACAACCGGGTCACTCCCCTGGTGCACGGCAAACCGTACTTCGAGGCACTCGAACGCGCGGTTCGGTCGGCCGGTGACGGCGATCTCGTCCTGTTCACCGATTGGCGCGGCGACCCCGAGCAGTACCTCACCGACGGAGTCACGGTCGAGGACGCCCTCACCGATGCCGCCACGCGCGGCGCGACGGTCAAAGGCATGGTGTGGCGCTCGCACATCAAGACGCTCGGATACACGGGCCCCAAGAATCGCAAGCTGGCCCAGCGGCTCGAGGACGCCGGGGGCGAGGCGATCCTCGATCAACGTGTCTTGACCTTGGGCAGCCATCACCAGAAGTTCGTCGTCGTCCGCTATCGAGACGATACGAAAACCGATCTGGCGTTCGTCGGCGGCATCGACCTCGCGCGTGCGCGGCGCGACGACGCCAACCATTTCGGTGATCCCGTGAGCCGACCGTTTCCGCCCGAGTACGGCGAGACCCCGGCGTGGCACGACATGCAGGTCCAGATCGAGGGCCCCGCCGTCCGCGACGTCGAGGACGTGTTCCGGGAACGCTGGGACGACCCGGCGGCGCTCTCGCGGCTGCCGTGGCATGTGCTCTCCGATGTGCTCCGCGGAGTCTCGTCCGAGCGCACTCCGATACCGCTGCAGGGCGCCGACCCGGCGAATGCAGGGACCTGCGCGGTACAACTGCTGCGCACCTACCCCCGACGGCATCCGGCCTACCCCTTCGCGACGAAGGGTGAGTTCAGTGCCGCCAGGGCGTACGCGAAGGCGCTGCGCCGTGCCCGCCGCCTCATTTACGTCGAGGACCAGTATCTCTGGTCGGTGGATGTTGCTCGGGTGTTCGCGGCTGCTCTGCGGCGGTCGCCGGATCTGCGTCTGATCGTCGTGGTGCCGAAGTATCTCGACGACGACAGCCCCATCACGATTCCGCCGGCGCTGCTCGGCCACTCGGCCGCGTTGGACGTCATTCGTGACGCCGGCGAGGACCGCGTGCTCGTGCTGGACCTCGAGAACGACCGCGGCATTCCGGTGTACGTGCACTCGAAGGTGTGCATCGTCGACGACGTCTGGGCAGCAGTCGGTTCCGACAACTTCAACCGTCGCTCGTGGACACACGATTCAGAACTGACCGCGGCCATGGTCGACGAACAACGCGACGAGCGCACGCCCGCCGATCCGGGTGGTCTCGGCGACGGCGCGCGAGTCTTCGCCCGTGAACTTCGACTCGAACTTGCCCGCGAGCACCTCGGGCGCGCGGAGGGCGAGGACGACGACCTGATCGACCCGGCATCGTTCTTCGATGCGGTCCGGGCCAGTGTGACGCGGCTCGACGAGTGGCATCGGGCGCCGGGGGCCGCGCCGCGACCACCCGGCAGACTGAGGCAACACAACATCGTCGTGCCGCCTCAGTGGCAGCAGCGGATGGCCGCTGTGGTGTACCGAAAGTTCATCGATCCCGACGGCCGGCCCCTTCGCATGCGGCTGAGGCGAAGATTCTGACTGGCCGGCGTTGCGGGCGAAACCGGTCAGGACAGGGCTGATACGACCCGGTCCGCGAGTGGCTTCGTCGATGCTGGGTTCTGCCCTGTGTAGAGGTTGCGATCGACGACGATGTGCGGTCCCCATGCCGCGCCACTCGAGAACTTCGCACCCGATTCCCGCAGCCGGGTTTCGAGCAGCCAGGGCGCGACATCGGCAAGGCCCGCCTGGGTCTCCTCCTCGTCGGTGAAGCCTGTCAGCTCGTAGCCGTCGAACGCCCACGCTCCGTCCGATCGCCTCGCGGGGAGCAAGGCGGCCGGTGCGTGGCACACCGTCGACACCAGCTTGCCGCCGTCGAGGAAGTCCGAGACCAAGGCACCGAACTGGCTGGACACCGCGAGATCCTCCATCGGCCCGTGCCCTCCCGGAACGAAGATGGCGTCGAAGTCGGCAGCCTTCTGCTCCTCGAGTGCCAGGGGCTTCTGCAGAGTCGACTCGATCGAGGCGAGGTACTCCTTCTGGTCGGCGACTTTCGCTTCGTCGCCTCCGTTCGCGTCGACGGAGAGCGATCCCTCGTCGACGACCGGCGCTTTGCCGCCCGGGGTGGCGACGACGACGTCGAATCCGGCTTCGATGAACGTGCGGTGCGATTCGACGAGTTCCTCCGCCCAGAATCCCGTCGGATGCTTCGATCCATCCTTCAGTGTCCAGTGGTCAGCGGCTGTCACAGCGAAAAGTAGTTTTGTCATCCCGGTTGCATGCCCCGTCACGGCCTCGCGCAATCGTCCCCTGGTCGCCACGCCCGCGAGGAGAGCAGCCGCATCCCGTTCAACGCGACGAGCACCGTAGAACTTTCGTGCCCGGCCACGCCGATGGGCAGTGGGAGGTGTCCGAGGAGGTCCCACGTGACCAGCACGACTATGAACGTGGCTGCGATGACGAGGTTGGCCACCACGATTCGGTGGGCGCGGCGGGAGAGCTCGATCACAGACGCGATGCTGCTGAGATCATCGCGAATCAGCACTGCGTCGGCGGTGTCGAGCGCCAGATCCGAGCCCTTTCGGCCCATCGCGAATCCGGTATCCGCTGCGGCCAGTGCCGGGGCATCGTTGACGCCGTCGCCGACGAGGAGCACGTGTTCGTCCATCTCGCTCACCGCGCTCGCCTTCTCGTGCGGCAGCAGCCCGGCCCGGACGTCGACGATGCCCGTCTCTCTCGCCACCGCGTGCGCGGCCCGAGAATTGTCGCCGGTGAGTAGGACGGTTCCGTTGCCGGTGACGGTTTCCAGCTCGGCGACGGCCCGTGCTGCATCGACTCGAACCGTATCGACCAGCCCGATCAGTCCCGCGACTTCGTCTGCGATGGTGACAACGACCACCGTCATTGCGGCGGACTCGAGCGTCTCGATGATCGCGTGCTGATCCTTTTCCCGCGCGGTCGGCTTGGCGACGGCCACCATGTGTCCTTCGATGCGGGCCCGCACACCCGAGCCGGGTGCGGACTCGAAGTCCGAGGCAGTCGGGACGTTCAGTTCGCGCCTGCGCGCGGCGAGGGCGATGGCCGCACCGATCGGATGCTCGCTGCCGTGCTCGACGGCCGCGGCGAGTCGGAGCACCTCGCTTTCGTCTCGGGTGTCGAACGCGACGATCCGCTCGACGTGCGGGACGCCCTCGGTCAGCGTGCCGGTCTTGTCGAACGCGACCACCGATGTCCGACGCAATTGCTCCATCACCACTGCCGATTTCACCAGGACTCCGTGCCTGCCCGCAGTGGCCATCGCGGCGAGCAGCGGAGGCATCGTCGCGAGCACGACGGCGCAGGGCGAGGCGACGATCATGAACGTCATCGCCCGCAGCAGCGCCGATTGCAGTTCGCTCCCGAACGCCATCGGAATCCCGAAGATCGCCGCGGTGGCGCCGACGATGGTCTTGGAGTAGTACTGCTCGACCTTGTCGATGAACAGCTGCTTCTTGGCCTTGGTGGCCGAGGCGTGCTCGACCGTCGCGACGATGCGGGCGAGAACGGTGTTCGACGGGTCGACGTCGATCCGCACCCGCAACGCCCCGGTGCCGTTGATGGTGCCCGCGAACACCTCGTCGCCGACGCTTCGGTAGACCGGAATCGGCTCCCCGGTGATCGAGGCCTGGTCGACGTCGCTGTGGCCTTCGACGACAGTCCCCTCTCCCGCGATGCGCTCGCCTGGACGCACGAGAACCACGTCACCGGGGCGCAGCGAGGTGGCATCGACCTGTTGCTCGTCGCCGTTCTCCGCGACAATTACGGCGGTCTCCGGGGTGAGATCGAGGAGGCTGCGAATCGAGTCGGAGGTGCGCTTCGTCAGTACCGCCTCGAGGGCTCCGGATGTCGCGAAGATGACGATGAGCAGAGCACCGTCGAAGATCTGCCCGATTGCTGCGGCGCCGATTGCCGCGACGATCATCAGGAGGTCGACGTCGAGTGCCCTGTTTCGCAGAGCGCGAATGCCCTCGAGCGCAGGCTCCCAACCTCCGGTGATGTAGCACGCGAGGTAGAGGGTCCAGTACATCCAGGTCGGGGCGGGTGAGAGCTGGACCAGCAACCCGAGGACGAACAGCGCGGTCGCCGCGGACGCCCAGCGAACCTCCGGTACGGCGAGCAACGTGGTTCTGTCGCTGCCGATGGTCCGTCCGGGGAGCGTCTGGGGAAGTACGGTCGTCATCTGTACATGATTACATGAAGAGCTATACATGTGTACATTAGCTATAGTTGTGGCATGGGACACACGGTCGACGGACGCACCACGCCGCCGGCGCAGCTCGACGCAGACTCCGCAGCGACCGTCGCCGCCACGCTTCAAGCCCTGGCAACACCGAGCCGGCTTCGCATTCTCACGCAATTGCGCCAGGGTCCCAGCGGCGTCAACGACCTCGCCGACGCCGTAGAGATGGAACAGTCAGCGGTGTCCCATCAACTCCGGCTGCTGCGCGCAATGGGCCTCGTGACGGGCACCCGGTCAGGGCGAAGCGTCATCTACAGCCTCTACGACAACCACGTTGCGATGCTTCTGGACGAGGCCGTCTATCACATCGAACATCTCGGGCTGAGCGCCCCAGACCTCAGCTGACGAGCGGCGCAGCTACTCCCCAGTGAAAAGCAGCAGGGTGTCGCGAACGCACCGCTCGACGAACTCGTCGGTGACCTCGCGGCCACTGACGAGAAGTCGGAAGTACATTGGTGCAACCAGACTTTCGATGACATCATCGGAATCGATATCGGCGCCGATCTCGCTGCGCTGCTGCCCCTGCTCGACGATGTCACGGGCGAGTTCGAATCGCGCGGCGTAGAACGCTGTGCGCGCCTCGTCGATCTCGGGGTCGCCCGAAAGGGCGTACACCGCGCGCAACAGCCGACGTACCTCGGGCCGGGAGATCAGCAACGCCACCTGTTTTGCGAGCACCGTGAGATCCTCGGCCAGACTCCCGGTCCGCGGGGGCGGATTGTTGGCCGAGGCCAGCTTCATCACTGCTTCGCTGACCACCCCGGTGCGACTACCCCAGCGGCGGTAGACCGTCGTCTCGGCCACGTTCGCGCGAGCCGCGATGTCGGCGACCGAAATGGTCTCGATCTCGCGCTCGGTCAGCAGAGCGAGGGTGGCACTGAGCACCTGCTCCTGGACGCGCGCACTACGCCCACCCGGCCGCTTCGACCTCGATCGCGGCTCGCCGGATTCGGCGCGCTCCGAGGTCGGGACGTCCGCAGTCCGGGCGTTCGGGTCCGGCTCCGCGCCGGTTTCGGTCGGTACCATCGCGTGAAGGATACCGCCTGTCTCGTTTTTGGGTGATTTCCCCGTTAATGCTAGCCATATTGGCCTTAAGGCTATTATGAACAACACATCGAGCAGGAGCCGTGCCTTCGCCGAACAGGCGAAGACTCCAGCTCGGCTCAATGGGCTCAATGGGACGGAGCGGGCATGATCACACTCATACCGCCGACATTCGGGACCGGGCGGCGCGGGACAACAGCGCCACACCCGAGCGCGAAGCCACACGCGAGCACGAACCCATCCACGTTCCTCGGCGTCCGGACCAGACGGCTGATCGCGGCATCGACCGCGAACGCCTCGGTCATCGGCGCCATAGCCCTGACAGACAGCCACGCGTTCGTCGAAGGCGGCGCATGGGTAGTGGTAGCGATCCTCGTACTGAACTCAGTGCTGGCCGCGGCCTGGATGGTCGTCGAAGTGCGCCGATGCTCGCGGACCGCAGTGCTCTTCGCCGTCTGGGCAGAAGCGGCAATCGTGGCAATTCTGCTGCTCCTGGCATCGCCATCGGAGGCGCTCATCGCTGCTCCCCTACTGATGGCGCCGGGTTTCTACCTGCTGCTCGCGCTGGGCCAGAGAAGCCTGGCAGTGCACAGCGGAGTGGTCCTCGCGACGGTGGCGGTGCTCACGCTGGCAGCGCTCGAGGACGGCACCGAATCCGTCACGACCATTCTCGTCCGGGCACAGATCGTGTTGACCGTTGCACTGGGCGGGCCAGCATCGCTGCAGGCGCTGTGGTCGCGGATGATCCGACAGTCCCAGCTGGCACGCCGGGATGCTCTCACCGGCCTGTACAACCGGCGCGGGCTCGCCGACGGACTCGACGACCTCGCCAGCGGATTGATACATCTCGGTGGCGCGGCCTCGACCGTCGCAGCCGTGGTGGTGGACATCGACTCCTTCAAATCGGTCAACGACAATTACGGCCACGCTGCCGGAGACACCGTTCTCGCCGAGGTGGCGCAACAACTGACTCGCCACGCTGGACCGGACGCGATCGTGGCGCGCACCGGAGGCGAGGAGTTCACCGCAATCGTGACCGGGTCGCGCACCAGTGTGAACCAGATCGTGGCATCCTTCCCGACCTTCGTGGCGCCGCGAGCGGACATACCGCCGGTCACTTTCAGTGTCGGTGCTGCGATTCTGCCGTCAGGCTCCGCGCCCCCGAGCACCGAGCAGATGCTCGACGCGATCCGCGACGCGGACGTCGCCATGTACGAGGCGAAACGCAACGGCGGCGGCACCGTATCCGTCGCCACGAATGCGGTACGACCGCGCTGAGCTGCAGCCGGTAAGCACACGCGCCCAACGGTGTGCGCTTCGACCGATGCCCGCAGCCGCAAGCGAGTCCATGCTCGAAGGAGACGACAGGCGAATGCCTGGACGTGCCCTGACAGCAGAGGACGAGCACATGTGGGACGAGAACAACAGGTCACTGAACGGACCGTTCGAGCCGTGGCATCAAGAAGCCGATACCTTCGATCTCGAAGTAGTGGGCAAGATTCCGCTCGAACTCAATGGAGCGCTGTATCGCACCAGTTCCAATCCGCACGTACAGCCACCACACCCGAATCGCTATCACTGGTTCGATGGTGACGGGATGATCTACGGTGTGTTTCTCCGCGACGGCAGAGCACACGCCTCGAGCCGTTGGGTGAGGACGGCAGCGTTCAAGGTCGAGGAGGAAAACGGCAAGGCTGTGTACGGCAGCATCCTCAATGGTGGCGTCCCAGTTGATTTTTCGCTCGATCCGCCGATGAAGAACCCCGCCAATACCCACGTCACCTTGTTCGACGACCGGCTGCTGGTCTTCACCGAGGTCGACCTCCCGCACGAACTGCATCCGACGACGCTGGAGACACGAGGCCAATACGACTACCACGGTGATGTTTCCGGACCCGTCACCGCGCATTGGAAGACCGATCCGCGCAACGGCGACATGCTCTTCTACGGTGTCTCCGGTTCGACATTGACCTGGTATCACGCCAACTCCCACGGCAAGCTTCTCGACAGCCATCAGTTCGACATGGGTGTCGCGTGCTTCTTGCACGACTTCGTCGCCACCGAGGACTACGCCGTCTTCATGATCACGCCCACCCTCTTCACCGGGCCGGAGGACCTGATGGCAGGTAAACCGTCGGTGGTGTGGGACCCCGAGACCTCGAACGGGACGCGATTCGCAGTACTCGATCGCCACAGCGGTGCCGTCACGTTCATCGATGGTGGCGGCGCGTACTCCGGCACGCACTTCTACAACGCCTACCAGGAGGGAAGTTCGATCGTCATCGACGGTCACCGCACCGATCGGTGGGGGTGGCTCAGCGAGGAGTCGGCGGCGATCGCACCGGGTCAGGACTGCAACGAGTGGTTCGACTCCATGGTGGCGAAACCATGGCGGTGGGTGCTCGACCTGAGTTCGCAGCGCCTCACCCGCGACTACCAGATCAACGATGTCGTCGGTGAGTTCCCGCGAATCAACGACGAGTACGCGCTGCGCAAGCATCGCTTCGGCTACTACGCCACAACGCAGGGCACCGACCGATGGCTCACCGACGGATTGGCCAAGCACGACTATCAGGGCGATCTCACCACGACGATCCCCAACGCCGAGCTCGTCTCACCGTCGGAACCTGTTTTCGTCCCACGCGATGACGCCACCAGCGAGGACGACGGTTGGATGATGTCGTTGTGGTGGAATCCCTTCACTCGATTGACGGAAATGCTGATCCACGACGCGTTGCACTTCGATGCAGAACCGGTCGCGCGGATCAAACTCAATCAGCGTGTCCCCATGGGATTCCACGGCAACTGGATCGACGGCGCAGCCATCGAGGCCGCCGTGTCATCCCAGACCGTCTGACCTGAACGAGACCCCGTGATCGACAAAGAGTTCGAAGATCACGGGGTCTCGTCCGGCGGGTTGCCGATGACGTCGAGAAGCAACAATGCAGCCTGCACCTCGGCGAGTCGCTCGGTCACCGGATGCCCGAGAATCGTCTCGAGAGCGGCCAACCGGTGGATCGCGGTATTACGGTGCACATGAAGGCGTTCCGCAGCGACAGCGATTCGCAACTTCGAGTCGAAATAGCATCTCAACGTGGCCACGAGTTCCCGACTACGTGGATTCTGTGCAGCCAGCTCCCCCAGTTCCGATTCGACGAACCATCGAGCTCTCTCGGTATCGGCGCTCAGCAGTACCGGGAGTGTGTGGCGGGCATAGTCGACCACGGGGGCCGCCGTCGAGTGCCCGTACCGTGCTGCGGCCTCGGCTTCCATATGTGTACGACGAAAACCGGCCGCCTTCGATTGCATCGAGCCGAAGCCCACCCGCACCTCGTCGCCGATCGAAGCGGCGACGACCGACTCGTCGGCGGGCAGGCGGCGATCCGCGGACACCCACGCCCACAGAGAATTCGGGTTCTCTCGCACGACGATCGTCCGTGCACCGAGCCGATTCTTGATCGCATCGGCAGCACGACGTAGCGACCGCACATCGACATGCGGATACGACGGCGACCCGGAGATGACGAAACTGCGGTGATAGTTGTCGATGGACACTCCGAGAATTCTGGCCACGGCATGCTCGTCGACCGGCCTCCCGTCGAGCAGCGCGTCGATCAGCTCGTGCCGGGCGTGCTGTACCGACGAGGAGAACCGCTCTGCCTCCTGGACATAACGCTTCGCCAGGGACGCGAGCACCTCGTCCGTCGCGCGTGCCACCGACACGGTGATCGCTGTGAGCGTCGCGGCGGAGACCTCACGTGCGATGGCCACACCCAACAACTCCCGCACCACCACTTCGTGCGCGATACGTATCGTCTCTGCGACCCGCTCGAAGGGAGCGCCCACGGCGATGAGCGCTCTGATCTGCTCCTCCGCGATTGCTGCCATGTCCACCGACCCGCCGACATCGTCGGTGGCCGCCAGCGTCGAGAGAATCTGCAGGACGAGAACTTCCCCCTGAACGGCGATGTCGTGGACCGGCACGGCCCCACCTGGGCGCTCGGCCTGAGCACGAGCTGCGAGATCGCCGGCCACCTGCACAGCCCACGCCACCGCGTTGGCACCGAGGATCGTCTCGCCGTGTCGACACGCCGCGCTCGCCAACCCGGTAACGGGCTCGGTCCCACGCGGAACGAGCGCGGCGATGACGACGGCGATCTCCTCCCTCAGAAGGGGTACTTTTCGATGTCGGACTGCATCGTGACCCATTGCAGGTCGCAGAACGTGTCGAGATTGACCGTCGACCCGAAATGCCCACCTGATCCCGATGATTTCACTCCGCCGAACGGAGCCACCGCCTCGTCGTCGACCGTCTGATCGTTGATGTGCACCGCTCCGGAACGGATGCGGTCGGCAAGCTCGAAGGCCTTGAACGGGTTCGCGGTCAGGATGGAAACGGAAAGCCCGAACTCCGAAGAGTTGACGATATCGATGGCCTCGTCGACAGTTCGGTACGTGGTGACCGGCGCGACCGGGCCGAAGATCTCCTCGGTGAACGCGGGCGAGTCCTTGGGGACGTTGCCGAGCACGGTAGGCCGGTAGTACAGATCCTCGTAGGTGCCGCCGGCCGCGAGGTCCGCACCGGCTGTCAGTGTTGCCTGCACGATCCCGTCGACGCGCTTCAACTGGTTCTCGTCGATGATCGGCCCCAGCGCGTTGGACGGGTCACTCGGATCGCCGACCGTTATGCGAGTCGCGATCTCGGCGAGCTTGCCGATGTACTCCTCGGCGAGATGCTCCGGGATCAGATGCCGACCCGACGCCATGCAGATCTGGCCCTGATGCAGAAACGATCCCCAGGCTCCCGCCGACGCGGCCGCGCTGATGTCGGCGTCGGGAAGTACGAGAAAGGCGTTGTTTCCACCGAGTTCGAGATGGACTTTCTTCAGCAGTGGTGCGGCCGCTTCACCGATGCGCCGGCCCGCGGAGGTGGATCCGGTGAAGGAGATGCAGGGTACATCCGGATGCGCGACGAGTGCGGCCCCGACATCGGCTCCGGATGGGAGTACGTGCAGCAAGCCCTCGGGCAATCCGGCTTCGGCGAACAGCTCGGCGAGAGCAAGCCCTCCGGAAATTGGGGTACGCGGGTCGGGCTTGAGGACGACGGCGTTGCCGACCGCGAGAGCCGGGGCCACCGACCGCATCGAGAGCAGCGCAGGGAAGTTGAACGGGCTGATCACCCCAACGACACCCACCGGTACGTATCGGCCCACCGAGAAGCGCGACTTCGCGCTGCGCAGCACCTGACCGTAGGGCTGCGAGGCAAGATTGGCGGCCTCCGCGAGCTCGGCCGCCACCAGCTGAACCTCGCCGCCGGCCTTGCCCTGACTCGACCCGGACTCGGGAACCAGCCATCGCGAAAGTCGCTCCGGATCAGCCGCCAACAACGCTGCGGCCGCAGTCATCACCGAAGCACGTTCGGTGTACGGCTTCGCCGCCCACTCTCGCTGTGCGGAAACCGCTTTGGCGACGGCACGGTCGAGATCACCGACATCTGCGGCACCGACGGTGGCGATCACCTCGGCCGTGGCCGGCGCCACGACGTCGAGTGTTCCACCTCCGCCTGTTCTCCACTGGCCGTCGAATATCTTGTGCGCCCACGCCATTGTGCTTGCCATGTTCTTACCTCTCGTCGAATCGGTTCGTGCCATGTCTGTTCGTGCCATGTCTGTTCATGCGGACTGTGCGGCGACCGCTGCGTCGAGCACCTCGGCCTCGGCCCAGGATCCGTGGAAGGCAAAGGGCACACGGACGGGGAGCTTGATCCGCGCCAACGGTTCGCGGACGAATGCGCTCGCCTCGTGAACCAGCAGTTCGGACAGGCCGGTCGCGGGATTCCACCAGATCGTCAGCAGGTAGCCGTCGTTTTCCTCGGTAGCACCGCGGCGTTGGACGAACACCGGTTCGCTGGGGCTGGTCAGGCCGTCGGGCCCTTCCAGGACGATCGTCTGGCCGGTCGAGAAGTCGTGACGAGCGAGACCGTCGGTCATGGTCAACGGCGACAGATTCCGGGTGGTGGTGAAGTAGCCGAACCGGTTTTTCTTGCCGAGCCAGGCGTCGTTGATCTTGGGGAACTCGCCGGCGATGCCGCTGTGCATCTGCTGGGTGGTCGTCTTCGTCGCGGAGTCGAGCACGAATCGCCAGGCCATGGCCGGTGGGAACCAGGAGTGTGAGTCGAGCGGTTCGTCGGAGTCGTCGGCGGGGTTGCCCAAGCGAGCGATGACGTGCAGATCGACCACGATGCCGGTCGGTGTCTCGTGCGCGTTGAAGAAGTGCGTCGGCGCGAGCATGAGCCCGGTGTCGTACCAGGTCACCTCGTGTGTGCGCCGGTCGAGTACCGCAAACCTGCTACCGCCCGGAACCGCCGTTTCGTCCCAGAGCACACCCGGGCGACCCTCCATGATCCGGTCGAGCCGGAACTGGTTCGGCGAGATCAGGAAGATGGCCAGGTGTTCGCTGACGATGTAATCGTGGACCATTGCCGGGCAGCCCATGTCGAAGGAGAAGGTGTCCACGACGGTACCCGTCGGATCGGCTTCGTACCAGGTCAGGCTCGGGCCTACTGCCGCGTAGAAGAGCATGTTCCCAGTGGCCGGGTCGATTTTGTAGTGCGCGGTGCACAGGATGTCGACGGCACCGCCGAAATCGTATGTTCCCTGCGTGTCGAGGCTCTCCGGATGCATCGAATGGGGCAGTCCCCCTTCGAAATACACGAGAAGGTGATCGGCGAACAGCCCGACGTTGGTGTTGGCAACACTCTTGGCCGGAGGCGCGCCCTGCGGGAGATCCCGGCGCGCCTTGCCCGAACCGTTCACGAATCCGCTGTAGAGAGCTTCGCCGGCCTCGACCTCGACCTTCATCGAGTCGGTGTTGACCCACTTCATGCGGAACGAGGCTTTGCCGTCGCGGATGTACGTCCCCGCGACACCCCCGTCGCCTTCCCACCAGTGGTAGCGGTCGGTGTCGAGCGGTTCGAATCGAGGGTTGTTCGCTACCCGGAAGAGTGCGCCGGCGAGGTCGTCCGGCAACTTTCCGATCACGGTCAGATCGAACGACTCGGTTTCCTCGTGCCACGGCGCGAACGGTCCGTTCAGGAACTTGTTCGAGGTGTTCCAGTCGACGTCCGCGGCGCGACGCGGCGGGGCCGGTGCGTTCCGCCGGACGACGGTCGTCGGGAGGGGAGCCGGTAGATCACGCATTGTCAGCGCCTTTCGTCTGGGTTCTCGGTCACAGCTCGGGAGTCCATGCCGTCACTGCGGGAAGAATCCGGTCGGTCTCGGTCGGGTACCACGCCGCAGCAACGACGTGGTCGGGTCGCAGTAGAACGAAATGCCCTCGATATGCCGCGAATTCGGCATCGAGTCGGCCGTCGACATCGAGCAGTACGTTCACGGACTCGAGTCGGGGAACTGTGTGGTCGGTGGGAACCATCGCGGTCGAGGCGTCGAACAGATCGGCGATGCGCGATGCCTGCTTCCAGTCGGCGGGGTCGGTCACGTCCACTCCCACCAGCGCCCATCCCGGTCCGAGCACGTCGTCGAGCGGCTCGATCGTTCGGGTCGCGGAGTCGAAAGCCCGGGGCTGACCGACCACGACACCGACACCGCTGCCTGCGACGATCATTCCGTCGGTGAATTCGTACGGAGGTCTGTACGCCATTGTCTCGAAGAATCGCCGACCGTCCACGGTTTTCAGTGCGGCGCCGATGAGCTCATCGCGGCGATGAGCGAGCCGTTCGTTGGTCGTCATCACCACCCGGCCGAGCCTCTCGGACGCACGGACGACAGCTCGCGCATGTGGTGCTCGTTCGGATTCGTATGTCTGCGCGACGGTCTCGTTCAGAGTCCCGCGAACGACACCTGCAATCTTCCATGCGAGGTTCGCCGCATCCCGAATCCCCGAGTTGAGTCCCTGACCGGCGAAGGGCGGCATCATGTGGGCCGCGTCGCCGAGTAGGAAGCATCGAGCGCGCTGCCACTGGTCTGCAACGAGTCCGTGAAAGCGATAGTTGACGGCTCGCTCGACCTGGTCGGGCGTGATGGTGCGGTAGCGAGAGACGAGATCTTCGATGAGTTCGAAGGGCGGGGCGTCGGTCACCGTGCCCTCGCCGTCGAACAACCGAAACTCGTATCGGCAGCGCCCGTTCAATCCGGGTACCACCACGTGCGGACGCTTCGGGTCGGCGTGGTGCATTCCGTATCGCTCGGTGTGGAAATCGCCGAGTGTGTCCACGACGAGCCACAATTCAGGGTGGCTCCGTCCGGTCATCTCGATGCCGAGGAGGGAGCGGACCGTCGACCGGCCGCCGTCGCACCCCAGGAGATACCGGGCGGAGAGGTAGCGGCCCCCTGCCACGAGTTCGACCGCGTCGGCATGCTGGGAGATGGAGGTGACTTCGGTATCGAAGCGCACGGTGGCACTGGGTGAATCCTGGAGGGCTGACAACAGCACCCGCTCGAGGTCCGGTTGGGCGAACGGGTTCTTGAAGGGGTAGCCGAGCCGGTATGGGATGGCTGCCCCGCCGTGGAACGCTGGTTCGTCGTTGCTGTCGAAGTAGCGAGTTCCAGTGCCGGGCACGACGATCGGCAGGACACGGTCCACGACGCCGGCCTGTTGGTACACGCGAAGAGCCTCGTCGTCGATGCTGATCGCTTTGGGTTCGTTGCTGGTGGTCGACCGGCGCTCGAGGACTATCACGGTCATTCCCTGCGCCGCGAGCAGTAGCCCCGCCGTCATTCCGACCGGTCCGGCACCGCAGATCGCCACATCGTAGGAGGTGTCGGCTGACATGTTCACCACCCCAACGTAGCGCGCGTCACGTTAAATAGGAATAGAGTCCTGCTAAATAGGACTACAGGGAATCATGATCTCACGACCGCCAACTTCCGAGACAGAGTTTCGGCAGCGGTCCGAACAGCGGTGACCAGCAGTTCGGACCGATCCTCCGGCACCCGCCTGCGAATGGCGACGATGCTCAGCGCGGCGGCAACCGCGCCGCTGTCGTCGAAAATCGGGGCCGCGATTCCGGTTGCGTCCGGATCGACCTCGGCAACGGTCATGCCGTAGCCGGCGCTCCGGATCTCCGCGAGGCGCTGTACGAGCACATCGACATCGGTGAGCGTTCGTTCGGTGAAGCGCTGAAGGGCATGGCGACCCAGGAGCTCACGAATTTCCTTCTCCGGCAACCACGCCAGCAGCGTGAGCGCTGATGCGCCGGCGTTGATCGGCAGCCGACTGCCCCGCTCGTAGCTCAGACGAACGAGCTGCTTGGCACCCTCGCATCGCTCGATACAGACCACGGTGTCGTCCACCAGCCGTGTAAGAAGGACGGTCTCGCCGACCTCGTCCGCCAGCGCGCGCATCACCGGTTGCGCGATCGCGGTCAATCCGTACCCGCGCCGGGCCAACCTCGCCAACTCGAGAACGCCGATGCCGAGGCGGAAGCCGCCGCCCGGAGCTTCCTCGAGGAACGAGGCCGCAACCAACGTCTGCAGGTATCGGTACGCGGTGGACCTGGCGCTGCCGAGCGCCTCGGCGACGTCGTTCGCACTGATCTGCAGCCGGTCCTCAGTGAACAGACCCAAGATGACCAAGGCCCGATCTGCAGTGCTGTTGCGCTCGCGGTATCCGCTCGAATCCGTTGCCATACGACCACACTATTCCTGAATTACAGGAATGCACAATCGCTATGCGAGATTTTTGATGGTCGAAACTATTGACATCTGTGATCCAGGCCATGAATATTGTCCTATATTAAGGAACATGCGTCCTGATTTATAGGACATCCCCATTCCATCTCCGGCAAGGAACCCCATGACATCCACACGATCGGGTGGCGGCCCCGTCAAGCACGCACAGAAACTGGATCGGGGCACGCTGCTCGCATGCTGCCTCGTAATCGGTGTCGCGCAGATGGGGGTTTCCTTGGCGGCGCCCCTGCTGGGAATCATTCAGCGTGACCTCGGTGCCAGCGTCGCGGCGCTGGCCTGGATTCCGGCCGCGTTCATCCTCCCCACCGCAATCCTCGAACTCAATTTCGGTGTACTCGGTGACATGTTCGGCCGCAAACGACTGCTCGTCTGGGGTGGCGTTCTCATCGCCGCCGGCGACGTCGTCGCCGGAACATCCGGAACACTCACGCAGCTCATAGTCGGGCAGGCGATCGCCGGACTCGGTGCTGCCGCAATCTTTCCCACGTCTTTGGCCATGTTGGTCTCGGCCACGCCCGAGCGAGAAGACCGCGCACGCGCGCTGTCGTACTGGGCGGTGAGTTTGGCATTCGGCGCCATGATCGCGCCGTTGATCAGCGGTTTCGCCGCCGAACACTTCGGCTGGGGTTGGTCCTTCGCCGTTCCCGCCGTTCTGGGGCTCGTCACTGCCGCAGTCAGTGCGCTCGTCATCGTCGACTCGCGTCATCCCGCAGGGCGCGGACTCGACTGGCCCGGACAGATCACCATCGCCGTGTCCCTGCTCGCCCTTCTGTACGCCGTCATTCAAGGATCGGTAGAAGGATTCGGCACCCCGATCATCATCGCTGCATTCGTCATTTCCATCACAGCTGGAATCCTCTTCGTGATCAGCGAACGCCGTGCGCGAACGCCGATGCTCGACCTGAACCTGTTTCGCACACCATCTTTCGCCGCAGCGGCGGCAATCGGCCTTCTCGCTATGTTCGGCTTCATCGGAACCGCATACGCGCTCAGCGTGAAGCTCGAGGCGATACTGCACGTCGGGCCGTTGCAGGCTGCCCTGCCGTTCGCGCTGATCCAAGCCGTCCCCCTCCTGCTGACACCGTTCCTGCCGCGATTGCTGATGCGCATCGCACCCCGAACCCTGCTCGTGACCGGACTGCTGGCTCTCGCTATCGGTCAATTCTGGATGGCCCAGCTGCCCGGCGATTCCACGTCGCTGCTGGCGATGACCGGCCCCATCCTGTTGCTGGGTACAGGATTCATCACCATGTTCACCGCGCTCACCGCAGTGGCAGTCGGCGCTGTCGCCATCGACTACGCAGGGATGGCCAGTGCCGTAACCAGTCTCGTTCGTGAGACAGGTCAGAGTTTGGGTCCGGCCATCGTCAGTGCCGTTGCATTCGGCGTCGCGGGCGCCACCCTCACATCCAGCCTGTCCGACGGATCCCTACCGCCCGAGGTCGTCGGCGTGGCCACCGGCGTCAACGAACAGGGCGGGCCACTGGCAGTGGCCAATGCCGACCTCGGACCGGTGTCCGACGTAGTCGCCCCACTCGCCCGAACCGCACTCGAATCAGGCCTCGACACCAGCATCTACCTCTGCGTGGGGGCCAGTGTCCTCGCCGCTCTGATCGCCCTCGTCATTCCAGGCGGAATGCCTCGGGGCCCGGTGGCCCCACCCACACCGAAAGCAACCTCGCTCCCGTCGACGACCGATCGTCTGCAACCGACGAGAGACTGACATGACCGCCACACCACCCGCACATCGCCCCGAAAGGCGGATTTCTGACATGCACACACCCACTCGCGTCACTCTGCAGGAGCGCGGCGCCGCAGGCGCCCTCTCTCGAACGGCCGTCTCGCACATAGGCTTCACCGTTCCGAACATCGACGATGCCGCGGACTTCTACGGACGCACCGTCGGCCTGACGATCCAGGACACTCTGGCAGGCGGAGGTCTCCGGTTGGGCTGGGGATTCGGACACCACGTACTCGACCTGTTCGAGGGACCGAAAGGACTGGCCTACTACGGTTTCGAGGTCCGCGATGACTACGGAATCGAGGGCATCGCCAAACGCCTCGTCGCTGCCGGCCACGAGGTGACCGACCTCGACCCCACGGTCGTAGACAATGCCGTCGGGGCGCCGTCGGGAATCTCGGTGGTCGACCCCGACGGCACTCCGGTGCACTTCCACTGCCCGGTGCATCGGCAGGGTGAGAATGCCGCCGATCCAGGACGCCGCCCCATCAAGTTCCAGCACACCACACTCGGCACCGACAACGTCGCCGCGATGGTCTCGTTCTTCGTCGACACCGTGGGATTTCGCATCTCCGATCAACTGGACGACGGCAAGTTCGCCTGGCTGCGCAGCGATCGTGACCATCACATCCTCGCCGTGGTCGAGAACGGACACCCCGGCGACCTCGATCACTACTCCTACGATCTGGCCGAATGGGAGGACTTCAAGTCCTGGTGCGACCGACTGACCGATCTCGGTGTCGATGTGGTGTGGGGGCCGGGCCGTCACGGCCCGGGAAACAACCTGTTCGTGTTCTTCGACGATCCGGCCGGGAACCACATCGAGCTGTCGGCGGAGATGGAGAAGTTCCACGACGACCGCGTCGAGTACGTTCCGCGCCGATGGCGACCGGTGCCCGCATCGGTGAACCTGTGGGGTGGCCAGCTCGCGAGCTGGCGCAAGACGAGCGAAAGCGAGATCTGACATGTCTTACCTCTCTTACGAATACAACGGAGTTCGCGGTGTAGGCGAGGTGGACGGCGAATCACTGATTCCGCTGCAGGACATCTCCGAGATCGGCCGCAGCACCACGATCGAGACCCTGGCATCGGCGGAGCGGATGACGAACCATCCTCTAGTCCTCGAGGAGGTCCGCGTGCTACCGGTGGTCACCGACCCTGCGCGGGTGATCTGCGTCGGACTCAACTACCGCGATCACATCGTCGAGACCAAGCGTGATTTCCCGACGTACCCGGTCATGTTCCCCAAGTTCGCCTCCAGCCTCATCGGCGCATACGACGACATCGTCGTTCCACCCGAGAGTTCCGAGGTGGACTACGAGGGCGAGATGGCGGTGGTCATCGGGCGGCGCGGTCGACGCATCACCGAGGAAGACGCTCTCGATCACGTCCTCGGCTACACCGTCGCCAACGACATCACGATGCTCGACTTCCAGTACAAGACCCACCAGTGGATGCAGGGAAAGGCCTGGGACGCCAGCACACCACTCGGACCGCGCATCGTCTGCCCGGCCGAGGTCGACCTCGACAGCTGCGGCATCCGCACCATCGTCAACGGTGAGAAGGTGCAGGAGTCGAATCTGTCCCAATTGCTGTTCACGGTGCCCAACCTGATCGCAACCATCTCGACGTTCACCACGCTCGAACCCGGGGATGTCATTCTCACCGGCACCCCTGGCGGGGTGGGGTACCGCCGCAAACCCCAGCTACTGCTGAAGCCGGGAGATCACGTCAGCGTCGAGATCGACCACCTCGGCGCGGTGAGCAACCGACTGGTGGCCGGCGACGGTTAGCACCGATCGTCTACCAGTTGTAGAGAGGTCATAAGTCCCACGGGCGTAAGGATCAATGCTCTGGCCCAATGGCTCGCGGGCTGCAACAGTCGGAATCCGAGCGATCGGAGTCCTGAATGAACCACCAATTTCCGGAGTCGGCGACCATCGAGTCGGCGACGGAATCAGCACTGACTGCAATAACCACTCTCACAATGAACCCGGCGCTCGACATCAACGTGTCGGTGCCACACGTGATGCATACGGAAAAAATGCGTTGCGGCAACCCGAGGTACGACGCCGGTGGAGGAGGCGTGAATGTCGCCCGGGCAATCATCGCCTTGGGCGGCGAAGCAACTGCAATCGTGACAGCAGGCGACCATGCCGGTGCACACTTGCTTGCCTTGATCGAACGTGACGGAATCCCGGTACGCGCTGTGCCTGTCCGCGACTCGACTCGCGAGAGCTTCACCGCTACCGACGAACAGAACCGGCTGCAATATCGTTTCGTGCTGCCCGGGCCGCGCCTGGACTCCTCCGACGAGGCCCGCTGTCTGCTGGCCCTGGAGCAGCACATGCTCGACAACGGCTATCTGGTGGTCAGTGGCAGCCTCCCCCCTGGATGTTCCGACGGATTTTTCGGCCGCATCGCTGAACTCGCGGCGCACCACGATTGTCGGCTGGTGGTCGATACATCGGGCCCCGCACTGGCCACCGTCACCGGTGCTTACCTGATCAAACCCAGCATCCGCGAACTCCGAGACTGTGTCGGCGCCCCTCTCCTGGACTTGGCCTCACAGATTGCCGCCGCGCGTGAGCTGATCATGGCCAAGGTGAGCGATGTGGTCGTAATCTCACTGGGTCCTGACGGTGCCGTACTGGTTACTTCCGACGAGAGCGTCGTGTTGCCGGGCGTGCACCTGTCGGCGGGCAACGGCGTGGGAGCGGGCGACAGCATGGTCGCAGCGATAACCTTTGCGCTCGACCAAGGGTGGGAGTTGACGGAGGCCGTTCGACTCGGAACCGCAGCCGGAGCAGCGGCAACTCTGACTCCCGGATCTCAACCCTGCACCAGGGAGGACGTGGATCGCTTGTACCAACGCTTGCTCGCGGATATCGGATGATCTTGCTCGAGATCAGCCCGGACGAGGCACCGGTCTCAGATCCGCGCCACGTGTGAGTTCGACAGCGGCTACGACGGTTTCACCGCCCTCGAGGGTGAATTTCCGCCCGTCGATGCTGATTCTTATCGGGGGTGCGGTGCTCGGTCGGGTCGTGACGGTGGTCGAAGTCTGGTCACACCGAAGGTGGATCCAGTGGTCGCGGTAGCGGAGATTGAGTTCGAGTGATCGAAGTTCGTTGGGAAGCTGTGGATGAAGCCGCAGGGTGTCGCCCCAAACGTCGATTCCGGTGTAGCAGCGCTGCAGGATATCCACGCTGCCGGCCATCGCCCCGAGGTGTATTCCCTCGCGGGTAGTTCCGTGTTGTGAATCGACGAGATCAGCAGTACACGATTCACGGAGCATCTCCCAGGAGTCCCGACGGTGACCTCGCGCGAGGACCCAGGCATGCGCAACCCGGCTCAACGTCGAGCCATGAGTTGTACGGGCAAGGTAGTAGTCGACGGTCGCCGGAATGGTGTTCGGGTCGAATTCGTATCCCATTCCGGCGAGTAGGCCGGTGAGTTCTTCTGCGGTGAAGAGGTACAGAAGCATCAGAACGTCAGCCTGTTTCGAGACCTTGTAATTCGCACACGAATCATGTTCGGCTTCCAAGATGAGGTCGAGACGTCCGATGTTGCCGTACCTCAGTCGGTAGTCGTCGAGGTCGATTTCGCCGAGTTCGCCGTACCCGTGAAATTGTGCAAGCAACCCGTTGTCCAGGAACTCGATACGTAGCCGGCTCGCGAGTCTCTGCCAGGTATCGAGTTCGGAGGGATCGACATCGAGCCGACTCCACAAACCGTTGTCCTCGGGTCGGCAGACGATCCGACACGCATCCAACGCGCGTCTGAGACTCCACGACACCATGACATTGACATAGGTGCAGTTATCGATTCCCGCGCCGGGGCGGCCCGGATACCCGTCGTGGAACTCGTCGGGACCCATGACTCCGCGAATGTCGAACCGCCCGTCGGCGGCATCCAGCGATGCGAGGCTCACCCAGAATCGAGCGTTCTCCACCAAGAGTTCGACCCCGTACGATGCGAGGAATTCGCGGTCCGCCGTCACTTCCCAGTAGTGCCACACGTTGTACGCCACGGATAACCCGACATGGAACTGTCGGCTCGAATGATCGGGCATCCAGCGCCCGGATCTCGGGTTGAACAGCAAGCGCGGCGTCTCCTCTCTACCGTCGCTTCCGCTCTGCCAAGGGAACAATGCGCCGCGGTAACCCATTTCCCTGGCTCGCCGTCGCGCTTGCGGGAGTCGCCGATGGCGATAGAGCAACAGCGACTTCGACAACTCCGGTGTGCGAAGGTTCAACAGGGGAAGCACGAACAACTCGTCCCAGAAGATGTGACCGCGGTAGGCCTCCCCGTGCAGGCCACGGGCAGGGACACCGACGTCGAGATCCACGGTGTGGGGTGAAAGTGATTGGATTACGTGGAAAAGCTGCAGGCGAACCGCTCGGACGGTGTCGGGGTCGGAGCAACTGGCCTTCAGATCGAAGCGATCCCAGAGCCTTTGCCATTGCCGTACGTGGCTCTCGACCAGCATGGGGAACGAGTCACGTTCGGCAAGCGAGGACAACGCAGTGCTCAGCGGATCCGTGATAGCGCGATCCCGGGAGGAGTAAAGTGCGATCGTCTTCGTGATGTAGATTCCGGAGGTCGGTGAGGCCTCCGCCCACGATTCGTGAAATGCACTCGTCGGCTGATCGCTAGCCCGTCGAACCGGAGCTGACGAGTCCACTCGTGAGGCGAGCGCGACCGAAATTCGGGATTGGCGGCTTCTGAGCCGGATCCAGGCGAGATCGTCTGCTCCCAGCCCTGTTTCGATATCGGTGAGGTGCACGTTGTCGAGTGTCCGGAAGTCGGCGACGTTTCCGTTGCGAACATCGGCGTCCAGCGCACAGCGCACTGCGATCATTGCCCGGTAATTCTCCGGTTCGATCCGGGTTTCGAGCGCGGCCAGGTGCGGTGACGCCATCGAAACGATCCGTGTCTGCCGAAGCCATGTGCGACGCCCATCGTTATCGGAAAGGAGGCTCTCTCGTCTGAGAACGCCCCTTTTCAGATCGAGGGCGATGTGGTGATGCAGTGGTCGTTGATTGGCAGGGGTGAACCAAGGACCACCGTCGATACTGAACGTGGTACCCAGCCAATTCGGCCATGCGACGATCGATTCGTCCTCGTGGTCGACACCGTCGATGGTCGATCGGAGTCTGTTGTAGCACCCGGCGAGATACGTACCCGGGTAGTGCACTCCATCCGCAGTCGCTTCCGGCAGGGCTCCCCGAGTTGCGAAGTATCCGTTTCCCAGAGTGCAAAGACTCTCACGAATACCCTCCTCCCAAACGTCGAAGCCGAGGTAGTGCAACTCCCACGGCGATCGGGTGTCACCGCTGCACAATTCGCATCCCTCGTTGACACCGGCCGGGGTGTCCGTACCGATGTCGATATCCAGATCGGCGAGACTGCCGACGGTGATGTCGGCATTGGGTAGCGCGGGTGCGGATGCCCGCTGCAGTCCGATCACCAATTCGAATCCACCGGCCCGCGCTCCTTGAATTCCGGCAACCGAATCCTCTACAACAGCCGACGTTTTCGGCGGAAATCCGAGCCGCCGGGCCGCTTCGAGATACAGATCCGGTGCGGGCTTGCCTGCAAGGCGTCGACGTTCTACATCGGTGCCGTCCACGCGCACGTCGAACAAGCCTCCGACACCGGCCAGTGCCATCACGGCGCGAGCGTTTCGGCTGGACGAGACCACCGCTGTCGGGATACCCGCCATCCGCAGTCGCCGCAACACATCGATCGTATCTTCGATGGTGCGAACTCCCTGGGAGGTCAGCGCCGACAGATACTCAGTGTTCTTGCGGTCGGCCCATTCCTGGACACTGCCCAGCGACGAAGCTTCAGTTGGGCTTTCGACAAGATCCAGTGCGCGCGCTCGAGCGAACACGCGGACCGCGTCGAATCTGTCTCGGCCATCGACATAGGTTCGGTAGTCCTCATGCGTGAATGGTCGATCCCCTTGTCCGGCGGCACTGAGCAACGTATCGAATGCGGCTTTCCAAGCTCGCTCATGAACCTGGGCCGTGTCGGTGACGACACCATCGAGATCGAAGAGAACAGCTTCGATCCAGTGTCCATTGACCTTCACGTCGACGCAGTCTCGACCGTCATGATCGACCGAGGTTGTCGGGTCTGACTGCTGCGACGAAAACATTCCATTTGGGCATCGCGACCTCCACGACTGGGCAGCTGTTGAATACAGCTTGGCAGCGTCGACGGTTGGAGGACAGAGTCCAAGGTCCCGACCCAAGTCCGAAACCTCACCACATGCACTTCGGTCGCTCGCAGGCTCCTTCAAGTCCGCCCACCGGATGAATCGGTAGCTTCCTTCGTCTCCGCAGATCTCTCCTCACGTCGAGTCCGCGCACGAAAATGCCCCTCACCAGACTGTCCTGGTGAGGGGCTTCCGTTCTCTGAGCCGCCTAAGAGAATCGAACTCTTGACCTTTTCATTACGAGTGAAATGCTCTACCGACTGAGCTAAGGCGGCGTGCCTTACGGCGTTGGTGAGTCTAACGGAGCACCCCACCGAAACGAAAATCGCCCACCCTCGGGCTCACGGGGCAGTGGCCAGTGGCCAACCCCAGTGGCCAACCCCATCGGCCAACCCCATCGGCATCAATGGGCCATCGCAACGGCTAGACAGCTACAAGGGCACATTCATGCCAGGAGGCCGACCCCAGTCAGCGCAACGCCGCGCCCAGCTGGGCCACCATCGCGTAGACCGCGAACTTCGGTTTCGAGTTCAGTGCCAGCGCCTCGCGGCATTCGAGGATGGCCTCGATGCTCTTGAGCAACGCCTCGGGTGAGGCGCCCTTGGCCATCCGCTCGATCTGCTCCGACATATCCGGGTGGTTCAGCACTGCGGTGGAGCCGTAAGACCGCGTCAGGGCGTCGCGATACAGTCCGGCCAGGTCGATCAACGCTCGGTCGAACGAATCTCGAACGTTTCTCGTCCGCCGCGACTTCTGCCGGGCCTCGAGCTCCTTGATCACTCCAGCCGATCCGCGCAGCGCACCGGCCGCCCCTTTGCCGGTCCCGCCCGCTCCGAGCGCGGTGCGCAGTTCTTCCATTTCGACACCGTCGAGTGCGGCGCTGATCTCGGCGGCTTCGGTCTCCGCTGCCTTGACCACCTCCTCGGCTGCCAGATACGCCCGGTTGGGGCGTGCCGCCGCCGACGCCAACCCGAGCGCGCGGGTGCGCCGAGCCCGAGCGTCTGCATCGGTCGCCAACCTGCGCGCACGTCCCACGTGGCCACCACTGATCGACGCGGCCCACTGCGCAGTCTCGGCGTCCAGCTGATCCCGCGTCTGCAGCACCTGTGCGATAGCGGACGCCGTGGGCGTGACGAGATGGACGTGGCGACAGCGCGAGCGAAGCGTCACCGACATGTCCTCGGGATCGGTGGATGGCGCGCACAGCAACATCACGGTCCGCTCCGGCGGCTCCTCGACAACTTTCAACAGCGCGTTCGCCGCAGCCTCGCTGAGCCGGTCCGCATCCTCGATGACCACGATCTGCCAACGTCCCGTACTCGGTCGGCGCGCCGCGATCTGCACGATCTCGCGCATCTCCTTGACACTGATACTCAGTCCTTGCGGGATGATGCGTCGAACATCGCCGTGCGTGCCTGCCATCGTCGTGGTGCACGCATGACACTCACCGCAGCCCGGTGATCCCGCCGACGTGCACTGCAAAGCAGCTGCGAAACACAGCGCAGCGATCGATCGTCCCGATCCGGGCGGGCCGGTGAACAGCCAGGCATGTGTCATCGCCGACCCCGGATCGCCGGTGCGGGCGCCGACGGCAGCACCGGTCAGCTCTGACTCGACGTCCTCTTGGTCGATCAGTCGGTCGAATACTCCAGCCATGGGTGGCAGCCTAGTCGGCGGGTCCGACTCGAAGCCTTAGCGAGGTGGCGGAAAGTAGGGTGCTATCGCCTCGAAAACAGTCAACAAGGATTCGCGCTCGTCGGCCAGCGATGCATCACCGGCTCGGGTGATGTAGACCATGAACGCACCCCTCTCCGTCATGGTCTGCGTCATGTACATGTCGCCGTCGAGGACGAAAAGATACGTCGTGTAGTCCTCGAACGGCAAAATTTCGATGTCGGAGACTTCAGTTCTCGCGGCCGGATCCTCGATGAACGTGACGTCCTCGACGAGAAGAATTCCGAGCGCAAAGATGCCACTCGCCCATACACAGCCAGACGAATCGGGCACTTCGTTGGGCTGTACACCGGTCAGGTCGAGCTCTTCCAACAAGTCTGCAGTCAAGTCACATGGATCGAAGTCCGTGGGCATCGATTCCGACGAGGCCGGCGTAGACACGTCGGATTCCTCGGATACCGCGGTGGCGGTCCCGCGTATGTCCGCGGAGCAACCGGTCGCTGCAACCAGAGCTGCCACTGCGACACCGAAAACTGCCTTCGAGGCGCGCATCTACGCAACCCCCAGCATCGACCTGGTACCGACCTCCAACTCGAAACAACGCGAGTCGAATTCATGCTCGACCATTACGAACTGCACAGACTGACCGTCGATCTCGGCCACCGTGACGCACGAGGCTCCGTCGATCACATACCGATGGACCGTCTGTCCATGCGACTCGAACTCGCCCAGACCGGTAACACCAGGGACAGTCGCGAGCGCTTCTCGATTCACATCGATGCCGAAGGCGGAGAACCACTGGTCCTCACCGGACCAGAGACATCCTTCGCCGTCCGCGACACTCGTTCGTGTCTCCGGATCCACGCCGAAGAAGATCTCCAGCTGGAAATCTTCGATAGCACAGGGATCGAACCCGGATGGCCGTGTCGCCGGCGTCGACGGAAGAGGTCGAGACGTCGAAAACGAGGGTGAGGTCGAGGGCGTCTGACTCCTGGTCACCCCTTGGCCCTGCCACTTGTCCTCGCCGACGGCCGTGCCCGCTACCGTTTGGGCGCATCCCGTCAGCGCCAGCACACACAGGGCGATTGCCAGTTTCTTTCCCACACGAACTTGGACGCACGCGGACCCTCGTCGGTTCCACCGCCTTCGGCTATTGGTTGCCAGACAACATGAATGGACCATTGCAACGGTTAGACAGTTGCAATGGTCCATTCATGCCGAAGGAGGGGGGACGCTACTCAGCCGGCGGGGTCTTCTTCGCTGCAGCCTTCTTCGCCGGAGCCTTCTTTGCGGGTGTCTTCTTTGCTGCGGTCTTCTTCGCGGCCGCCTTCTTGACCGGCGCCTTCTTGGTGGCGGTGGCCTTCTTCGTAGCCGCTTTCTTCGTCGCCTTCTTCTTCACCGGGCCGCGAGCACGCCGGTCCGCCAACAGTTCCGACGCCCGATCGTCGGTGATGGTCTCGACCTCGTCGTCCTTGCGCAGGCTGGCATTGGTTTCACCGTCGGTGACGTACGGACCGAAACGGCCGTCCTTGATCACCATCGGCTTCTCGCTGACCGGGTCGTTGCCCAGCTCGCGCAGCGGCGGCTTCGCCTCACCCTGACGCCCACGACGTTTCGGTTCCGAATAGATCTTCAGCGCCTCTTCGAGCGTGACCGTGAACAGCTGCTCCTCGTCCGTCAACGAGCGAGAGTCGGTGCCCTTCTTCAGATACGGGCCGTAGCGGCCGTTCTGAGCGGTGATCTCCTCTTTCGACTCGGGGTCGACGCCGACGACGCGCGGCAGCGAGAGCAGCTTCAGCGCATCCTCGAGGGTGATGGTGGCCAGGTCCATCGACTTGAGCAACGAACCGGTGCGAGGTTTGGGGCCGGTGGCCTTCTTCGCCGCCTTCTTGGCCGGGGCTTTCTTCGCAGCGACCTTCTTCACAGCCGTCCTGGTGCTGCCGCCCTCGTCACCGCCACCGTCCTGGGCAACCGGGACGATGTCCGGCTCCGGAGGTGTCGGTTCCGGCTCGGGCTCCGGCAGGATCTCGGTGACGTACGGACCGAAGCGGCCTTCCTTGGCAACGATCTCGTGACCGGTGAGTGGATCGGCGCCGAGCTTGCGTCCCTCCTGCGGGGTCGCGAAAAGCTTCTCGGCGAAGTCGATGGTCAGCTCGTCGGGCGGCAGATCGTCGGGCAGATTTGCCCGCTGGGAAACCAGATCACCGTCGGGATCGTCGTCATTGCGGATCATGCGTTCGAGGTACGGGCCGTAACGGCCGACCCGAACATGGATCTCGCGTCCCTCGGAGTCGTCGAACAGGCGGATCGAGTTGATGGTCCGCGCGTCGATGTCCTCGAGGTTGGTGCCCACCATCTTCTTCAGACCACCCGAGCGTGCCACCGAGCCCTCGGCTCCGGTGTCGCCGCCGAAGTAGAAGTTCTGCAGCCAGTTGCCGCGTCGCTCGCGGCCACCGGCGATGGCGTCGAGATCGTCCTCCATGCCAGCGGTGAAGTCGAAGTCCACGAGCCGACCGAAGTGCCCTTCGAGAAGCGCGATGACGGAGAACGCGACCCAGGAGGGCACGAGGGCGCTGCCGCGCTTGTAGACGTAACCGCGGTCGAGGATGGTCTTGATGATCGACGAATACGTCGACGGTCGGCCGATGCCCAACTCTTCGAGGGTCTTGATCAGCGAGGCTTCGGTGTAACGCGCCGGCGGATTGGTGTTGTGGCCGTCTGGATCGAGCTTCGTCGCGGTGACGGCAGCACCGGCCTTCAGCGCAGGCAGACGCGACTCGGCGTCGTCGGACTGGCCACCGGCTTCGTCGTCGACACTCTCGACGTAAGCCTTGAGGAAGCCGGCGAAGGTGATCGTTCGGCCGGATGCAGAGAACGTGCAGTCCTCGCCCGTCCCGGCTGTGCCGGTGATGCGCAGCGTCAGCGTCGTACCACGCACGTCGGCCATCTGGGAGGCGACGGTTCGCTGCCAGATGAGCTCGTAGAGACGGTACTCGTCGGTCTGCAGAGCAGAATGCAGCTGACCGGGAGTTTGGAAGACGTCACCCGCGGGCCTGATCGCCTCGTGTGCTTCCTGCGCGTTCTTGACCTTGCGCGTGTACTGCCTCGGGGTGGCGTGCACGTACTCGGCACCGTAGAGCTCGGTTGCCTGCGACCGCGCTGCGGCGATGGCCGACTCCGACAGCGTCGTGGAGTCGGTACGCATGTAGGTGATGTAGCCGTTTTCGTACAGGCGCTGCGCCACGCGCATCGTGCGCTCCGAGCTGAACCGCAGCTTGCGGCCGGCTTCCTGCTGCAGCGTCGAGGTCATGAACGGCGGGTACGGCTTGCGGGTGTACGGCTTGTCCTCCGCCGAGGCGACCGTCAGATCGACGCCCTCCAGCGCCTCCGCGAGCCGACGCGCACGCGGCTCGTCGATGACGGTCACACCGTCGGATTTCAGTTTGCCGTCGGCGCCGAAATCACGACCACTGGCCACCCGGGCGCCCTCGACGTTGACCAGACGCGCACCGAAGCTCCGCGGCGTCGCCTCCGCACCGGCATCGAGAGTGGCCGAGATATCCCAGTACTCCGCACTCCGGAACGCCATGCGGTCGCGCTCACGCTGGACCACGATCCTGGTGGCGACGGACTGGACGCGGCCCGCCGACAGCTTCGGCATGACCTTCTTCCACAGCACCGGGCTGACCTCGTACCCGTACAGGCGGTCGAGGATACGACGGGTTTCCTGTGCGTCGACGAGGTCCTGGTCCAGTTCACGGGTGTCGGCCGCGGCCGCGAGGATCGCAGGCTTGGTGATCTCGTGAAAGACCATCCGGCGAACGGGGATCTTTGGGTTCAGGGTTTCGAGGAGGTGCCAGGCAATTGCCTCGCCCTCACGGTCAGGGTCAGTGGCGAGATAGAGCTCGTCGGCGTCCTTGAGCAGACTCTTGAGCTCGGCGACCTTGCCCTTCTTTTCCGGGGAGACGACGTAGAGCGCCTCGAAATCGTGGTCGACGTCGACACCGAGCCGCGCCCATGGCTCACCCTTGTACTTGGCCGGCACGTCGGCCGCGCCGCGCGGCAGGTCACGAATGTGACCGACCGAGGCCTCCACCACGTAGTTGCTGCCCAGGTAAGGCGCGATCTTCTTCGCCTTCGTCGGAGACTCGACGATGACAAGACGGCGTGGTTCGGCTCCGCCGGTGGTGTCCCCCGTGCCGTTCTTCCGTGTTGCCACCTTGCTGCCGAACCTTCCGTCGTTACGTTTCCCGGTTGCCACTGTTTACTCGACGCCGCGTGTGCTTCGACGCCACGGGCCGTGGCTGCTTCTTACCCGCCGGAACCGACATTTTTACCGGTCCGCCTGGTAACAGAGTGGCATACGTCGTCAAAATAGTTACAGATCAGTTGTTCGCTGTCCTACCTGGCGCTCGGCCAATTGGTACGCGCGTCCTCGTTTTCGGGGGGCTGCCCGACGTTCTCCACCAGCCGCAACATCCTGCGCCGGCCGGTGATGCGCAGTCCCGGCATCGCCCCCCTCGTGCCGATGAGCGTGGGCGCGATCCCGGCCCGCATCAGCGCCTGCGCGAGTGGTGCGTGAGTGTCGGGTGCTTGCGGGTCCAGCCCGAGAACGTACCGTTCGCCCTCTGCCTCGGAGCGGCCTGCTGCAAGAACCCACGCGCGCAGTTCACGCGCACCCGGCACCCACCCCGGCGGCATGGCCTTGACCGCACCCTTGGTCCACTGGGACGCCAGCGCGGACAGCTCGGGCACCGAGGCCGTCCGCACGAGCGGGTGGCCCTCCTCGGACCGGCCGATCTCCGCGTCGAGCCCGCACTGAACGATCAGATCCGCGATGGCTTCGGCGCGCCACTCGCGATCGACGACGACCGAGATCCGAGCGCCGGCAGCCGAGGAAGCCACCTGTCCGGTGGACGCCAGCAGTCCACTCAAGTCGGTCACCGAGGGTGGCAACGACTCGGCCGAGAAAAAGGACAGCTGGTTCACATTGTGGACAGTAGGACATCGACACCGAATCTGGACGAGTACGACGTCCGTGTCGAAGCACCTGCATTGCCGCCGCCCCCACTGCCGGTGCCCCGGATACGACTCATCCCCCTCCACGCCCGAGCGCAACTCGACCGTGAGAGGGGGATGAGGTGTATCGATTGGCCCCACCGGGTGGTGGGGGATGCCGATCAGACCGCGCGAACTCCGGTTGCCTGGGGACCCTTGGTGCCCTGGCCGACCTCGAACTCGACGCGCTGGTTCTCCTCGAGGGTGCGGAAGCCGTTGCCCTGAATCTCGGAGTAGTGAACGAAAACGTCAGCGGAGCCGTCTTCTGGTGCGATGAATCCAAAGCCCTTTTCGGCGTTGAACCACTTCACAGTTCCCTGTGCCATGCTTTTCCTTCTCTTTCTAACACCGGATGCGGTGGACAGCACTTACAGTCCACCGGGCCGGTTCCGACCGTTGTACTTCCTGAATTCCCCCTCAGGCGGAACCCCTGACACGGCAACGACGCCGAGCCGAGACCCCTTCAGGAAACGCTCCAAAAGCACACCGCTCGCAACATAAGATCCTGCGAGCGTATACACGAACACAGAAGCTGCGACCAGCTCAAGTCAACCATGACTCGGGCGTTTCCAACAGTCGAAATGGGTAGTTTTCGCACATTTAGTTGATCTTGGCCCTCGCGCCACCGACCAACTGCCCCGATAACGGGTTCCACCAGGGCCTATACCCGGCCGGTGCCGCGGCGCGCATAGCCGCCCGATAGCATGAAAACCGCAGGTCGCGGGCCTGGGCCCGGTGCGTGCAACATCAAGCAGAACGTGGAGTGCAGTAGTGACCCAACCTGATCCACCGAACACGGGTCAACGGAGCTACGGACGTGCACTGCTCGACCGCGTCCTCGCCGGCACCCCGTCCGGAGAGCAACCGCTGACACACGTCGCCGAACTACCGGCACGCGAGGCACAATTCGACGACTGGCCGAGCTGGGTGCTACCGGAACTGACCACGGTTCTGACCGCGCGCGGCATCGCCAGACCCTGGAGCCACCAAGCCCGCGCAGCGACACTTGCCAACGACGGTCATCACGTTGTCCTGTCAACCGGCACGGCCTCGGGAAAGTCACTGGGATACCAGATGCCGATTCTGTCGACCCTACTGAGCGATCCTCGGGCGAGCGCCCTCTACCTGGCCCCGACCAAGGCGCTCGGTGCGGACCAACTCCGCAGCATCATCTCCATCACCGACGAGTTGCGTGAGGAGGCACCGCAACTCGCCGAGGTGTTTCCGAGCGCCTACGACGGAGATACCCCGATCGAGGTCCGTCAGTGGGCGCGTGCGAACGCCCGCTGGATCTTCACCAATCCCGACATGATCCACATCGGAATCCTGGGCGCACACGAGCGTTGGGCGCGTTTTCTCCGAAACCTTCGCTTCGTCGTAGTCGACGAATGCCATTACTACCGCGGCGTGTTCGGCTCGAACGTCGCACTGATACTCCGGCGACTGCGACGCATCTGCGCACGCTACGGAGCGTCCCCGACCTTCGTGCTCGCGAGCGCGACGACATCGGCCCCGGGAGCTGCCGCCTCGAGACTCGTCGGCGCACCGTGCACCGAGGTGACCGAGGACGGCTCGCCACACGGACCGCGCACCGTCGCACTGTGGGAACCGCCGCTGCTGAAGGAGATCACCGGCGAGAACGGTGCGCCCGTGCGTCGATCGGCCGGAGCGGAGGCCTCGAGGATCATGGCCGATCTCATGGTCGAGGGGGCGCGCACATTGACTTTCGTGCGCTCGCGACGCGGCGCCGAGGTGACCGCCCTCGGCACGCAGCGGCTGCTCGCCGAGGTCGATCGCGACTTGCCGGGGCGTGTCGCCGCTTACCGCGCCGGGTATCTCGCCGAGGATCGTCGGGCGCTGGAGGCGAATCTGTCCGACGGCACCCTCCTCGGCGTCGCGACGACCAATGCCCTCGAGCTGGGCGTCGATATCGCTGGTCTCGACGCCGTGGTGGTCGCGGGCTTCCCCGGCACGGTCTCCTCGTTCTGGCAGCAAGCCGGGCGGTCGGGCAGGCGCGGCGAGGGATCGCTCGTCACCCTCGTCGCCCGGGACGACCCACTCGACACCTACCTCGTCCATCATCCGGCCGCCCTCCTCGACAAGCCCGTCGAAGCAACCGTCACCGACCCGACCAATCCGTACCTGTTGGCTCCGCAGCTGCTCTGTGCTGCAGCAGAATTGCCGATCACCTTCGCCGAGGCCGACGAGCTGGAGGCCGAGACAGTGCTGACGGCTCTCGCTGCAGACGGTCTGCTGCGCCGCAGGCCACACGGATGGTTCATCACACCGGAAGGCCAGAAGTACGCCCCGCACGCGTCGGTGAACATCCGCGGCGGAACCGGCACCCAGGTGGCGATCGTCGACGGAGAATCCGGGCGAATGCTCGGGACCGTCGACTCCGGGAAAGCCCCCGCCACAGTTCATCCCGGTGCCGTCCACATCCATCAAGGTGAATCGTTCGTGGTCGACGAACTCGACTTGGAGGACGGGCTTGCGCTCGTACACCCCGAACACCCCGACTGGAACACCTCCGCCCGCGAAACCACCGACATCGCCATCACGGCAGTGCATTCCGAGCGCACGCTCGGAGAGGTGCGCATCGCGCTCGTTCAGGTGAACGTGACGCATCAAGTCATCGGCTACCTCCGCCGGCTGCATTCCGGGGAAATCCTCGACTCGGTCGAACTCGATATGCCCGAACAAACCCTCGACACGCGCGCCGTGATGTACACCATCACACCGGAACTGCTCATCGACAGCGGCATCGAACCCGAACGTTTCCCCGGCTCACTGCACGCCGCCGAACACGCCGCAATCGGGCTCCTGCCGCTCGTCGCGACGTGCGACCGCTGGGACATCGGTGGGGTGTCTACGGCGCTGCACCCCGACACCGGGCTCCCGACGGTGTTCGTCTACGACGGATACGACGGCGGTGCAGGTTTCGCCGATCGAGGCCACCGCGCGATCGCAGAATGGCTGGAAGCGACCAAGGACGCGATCTCCTCGTGCGAATGCCCCACCGGTTGCCCGTCCTGCGTGCAATCACCCAAGTGCGGCAACGGCAACGATCCGCTCGACAAAGCCGGAGCCGTCACCGTTCTGCAGATCGTGCTGGACGCATACGGGAAACGGGGTCGCGGCTAGCCAACAGGACCGGCCCGGGCAGCGGCCACGGCGTCGCGCAACCCGAACCGGCCCAGCGGCAACGTGATCGTCACCTCCACCACCACATCCCAGTCCTCGACGACACACGAGGTCATCACCCCGCGCATCCGCTCGACGATGACCCCACCTGCCGCACACGCATCGGCAACACCTCGATCCAACGCACCGGCCGCAGCCAACGCCGACAAATCCGCCGCAGACTGCGCCCGATGCCGAGCGCTCACCGCCGATCCGACGTGCACCACCGCGATCACCACAACCAACAACGCGGCCAGCGCACACGCCGCCAACACCGTCACCCCACCGTCATCACCACGCGCCCTCATTCGAGGGCACCAGGTTCGAGCGCAGCCACCGCCTCACCACCCACCCGCAACCCCGGCAACAGCGTCCGTGCCTCGACGCGAGCAACAACGAACCCGCCCTGCTCCGTCACGGTCAACACCGCACCATCAGGGACGAGCAACGCCGACACCTCGTCACCGCGCGCAGTCGATCTCGCCGCTTCCCGAGCCGCATCGACACAGCGAACATGAGTCGAGACCGCCATGATCGCGCCGATACACATCACGACCACCACGACGATGGATGCGATGGCGATCGCCGCCTCCACCGTCGCCACCCCGTCGTCGGCGTGGGCTAGACGGCTGTATTGAGTGCCCGGTCGATGATCCCCGTCAACGCATCCACGATCGAGCCCCCTGTCACCACGGTGTACAGAACGGCCCCGAACGCCGCGGCAGCGATAGTCCCAATCGCGTATTCGGCGGTCGACATTCCGTCGTCCTCCGTCGCGGCCAGAATCAATCGGGCTTTGGTCTGCTCGATGATGTTGTTGCTCATGGCTGTCCCCCTCTTCGATGTCCGGGACGGCGGCCCCGTCCCGGAATTCCTGGGGCGGGGCATCGGCTGTGATCACAGCAGTCCCCCGCCGAGTACGTTGCCCGCCAGTCCGATCACCACGGGCACGATCCCGAGGCAGACGAAGGCCGGCAGAAAGCACAGGCCCAGTGGCCCACTGATGAGCACGCCAGCCCGTTCGGCGGCCGCCGCAGCAGCATCCTCGGCGCTCGCACGCTCGGCCTCGGCGAGTTCGGCTACCGCATCGGCCAGTGAGGCTCCGGATCTGGCCGATCGTCGCGCCATACGTGCCAGCGGCTCGATCTCGGGTAGGGCGGCCACCGGCGCCCAGGACACTTCCGGGTCGGCGCCGAGACTCAGCAGGTCGGCGGTGGTGCGCAGCGCCGTTGCCGCGGCATCCGGCGCTATGGTCGACACTGCGAGCGCTGCCGTTCCGGTCGGTAGTCCACCGCGCAGTGCAGCAGCCATGGTGTCGAACAGTGTCGCCACGGCATGCGGGTCGTGCACCGGCACGATTGTCGGCGGCATCGCGGTCGGTCGCTCCCGGTCCAGCCGGTGCAGTGCCCCCGGTCGTGCAGGCAGAAGTATCAGGGCCACCGCGAGTAGCGCTGCAGCAGAGGAGATCATCGGCACACCCGCTCGGTGATGGCATCGGTCCACAACAATCCTGCGCAGCCCAGGCCCGAACCCAGCACGAGAAGAATCCCGCCGACACCGCCGCCCAGCAGAACATCGATCGGTGACGCCCCCATGGCTTGCCCCAGAAGCACACCGAGGACGGGCAGCCCAGCCAGCACGGTCCCGGTTGCGCGTGCACCCGCCAGCGACGCCTCGGTGCGGTCGCGGAAGCGATTGCGAGCCAGCAGATCACCGCGTGCAGCGCCGAGCAGACCCACCAGCGCGAGACCATTTTCGTCGGCGACGCGCCAGGCGCCGGCGAGGATCGTCAGTTCCCGCGACACGGCCGAGTCTGCTGTCGGCAGACCTTCGTGAGCTGTGCCCCCGAGCCGAGCACGACCCGAAGCGCGCCGAAACGACAACGCAACGGACCCGGTGCATTCGGCGGCCGCTGTTCCGCAGGCGATCGCGGGGTGAGCGCCCACGCGTAGTTCCCCGATGATGGTTTCGAGTCCGGCGATCAGTGACTCGGACTCCCTGCGTCGCTCGCGCCGAAAACCTCTACCTCGACGCCGTTTCCATACGGTCGCGGCCACGATCGAGGCTGCGGCGACGAAATGCACTCCTCCGGTCTGCAGGGCGAGCACCAGTGCGACGACCACGCCAGCCGCGATCATCACCACCCGAGACCGACGGTCGACCGATCTCGACACCTCGGGCCGCAACACGGCCACCCGTGCCCTGGGCCGCGGGCTGACGAGCAACGCCATCGCGCACAGCAACACGCCCACCGCAGTCACGACAGCTCACCTCGCTCGGCCAGAAGTCGATCCAGTCGAGCCCGGCCGGGCCACGCCGTCCCGATGATGCTCCACGCCTGCATGATCGAGACCCGGCCCGCTTCGTCGGCCGTCACCACCGCGATCTCCCGCAGTCTCCTGCGTCCGTCGGCCCCGCGGTGCACGTGGAGCACCACCTGCAGGGCCGCACTCAGCTGACTGTGCAAGGCCGCGCGATCCATTCCCCCTAGAGCTGCAAGCGCTTCCAACCGCGCAGGCACCTCGACGGGCGAGTTCGCGTGAATGGTCCCGGCCCCGCCGTCGTGCCCGGTGTTGAGTGCGGTGAGCAAGTCGACCACCTCGGCGCCGCGTACTTCCCCGACCACCAGCCGGTCCGGCCGCATCCGCAGGGCCTGCCGGACCAGCTGCCGAACCGTCACCTCTCCGACTCCTTCGATGTTGGGTGCGCGGGCAACCATCCGCACCACGTGCGGGTGCGACGGCGCCAACTCGGCCGCATCCTCGACGCAGACGATGCGTTCGGTGCGGCTGACCTCCCCCAGCATTGCCGCCAACAGCGTTGTCTTTCCCGCGCCCGTGCCGCCGACGACCAGGAAGGCAAGGCGTGCAGCCACGATTGCGCGGAGCAGTAGCAACGCCTCTGGTTCGATGGCGCCGCGCTCGGCCAGTGCGCCGAGCCCCTGGGTGGTGGGTCGCAGGACCCGCAAAGACAGGCAGGTGCCACCCCGGGCGACAGGGGCGAGCACAGCGTGCAGCCGCACACCGAACGTGCCGTCGCCGACACCGGGTAGCTGGCCGTCCACCCAGGGCTGCGCGTCGTCGAGCCGTCTGCCCGCCGAGAGCGCCAGACGTTGACACAGCCGACGCACAGCTGCCTCGTCGGCGAATCGGATCGAGGCCCGCTCGAGGCCACTGCCTCGGTCCACCCATACCTCGTCGGGCGCGGTGACGAGAACATCGGCGACAGAGGGATCGCTCAACAGCGGTTCCAGCGGTCCAGCGCCGGTCAACTCGGTCTGAAGCACTCGCAAGGCAGCGAGCAGGTCAGTATCGCTCAGGACGCCACCGGCTTCGATGCGGATCGCCGCGGCAACCATCGTCGGTGTCGGGTCGTCCGCGGATTGAGCCAGCCGGTCGCGAACACGGTCCAGCAGATCCGCGGTGACGACGCTCATGTGGCACGCCCGATCTGCGGTTTGCGGGCGAACGTGTCGAGGACGGCTCGGGCGGCTGCCGCGAGCGGTGAACGCCTGGGCAGCGCAAGACCACCGCGCTCGATTCGGACGGCGAGCCCGGGCTCAGGACGCATGCTCGCCAGCAGCGGCAACTGCAGGGCGTCGGCGATCTCGGCACCGGTGAGGCCACCGGGAGCGGGCCCCCTGACCACCAGCCCGACGTTGGAGTTGCGGGTCGTGATGTAGCCGGCGAGGTTCTCCGCCGCCGCGACTGCTCCGAGCTCGGCCCGTACGACGAGTACGACGAGGTCGGCAGCGTCGTGAAAGACCTCGGTCCGAGGACCGACGAGCCGGGGAACGTCGCACACGACCAAGTCGCCTGCGCGTCGGCCTGCCTCGATGACCGCAGCGCTTGCCACAGGATCGACCCCTCCCGACGCGCCGGGCCGGACCCGGCCGGCCGAGAGGACGGCGAGCGAGCCCCTCGACGGCAGAGCGTTGTGCAACGAGTCGGCGGAAATGCGACCGGCTTCGATGACGAGGCCCGGCCAGCGCAGTCCGGGATCGTCCTCCCAACCGAGTACGAGATCCATCCCCCCGCCGAATTCGTCGCCGTCGACGAGCAGGGTGCGGGCTTCGGACGCGGCGGACACAAGCGCGAGGGCCGCCGACAGGATCGATGCCCCCGCGCCTCCCCTGGCGCCGACGACCGCGATGCAACCACCGTGGCGGTGCGCGTCGTGGTAGCTCGTCCCGAGGAGACGAACCAGTTCACCTTCGTCGCGTGGGAGCTCGAGCACATGTGCAGCACCGACGGCGGTGGCCGTGCGCCAGTGTTCGACGCCTGCCTCACCGCGAGCGAGCACGGCCACGTTTTCGCGGCGGGGTAGGCGCAGCGCCGGAATGTGCTGTGCGGTCTGGGAGTCGAGGAGCACCGCGGCGGCGTTGTCCCAGTCGAGACGGGTCATGGCGATGGCACCCACTGCGGCCTGAGCAGCCGAATCATTACCGACTGGTAAGTTCCGTTCCTGCACAACGCAATCGGTCGCGGCGGCCACCCGGAGCGCATCCTGACGCAGCACCGGATCTGCAACGAGCAGCAGGCACGGGCGGCTCGAGATGACATCGGGTGTGTCGAAATCCATGACTGGAAGAATGTCGCCGAATCCGCTCACAGGAAACAACGTTCGACGAGATGTGGATAGTTTGCCGCCCTGTGGATGAATTACTGGACGGCGGTACCACAAACAGGTTTGCCCGAAAAAGAGGACGACCCTCGCCAGGGGGGGGAGGAGGCGAGGGTCGTCTAGTTCAGCCCCGGGGGGTCGGGCTGAACATGTCCGAGCTAGTCGGACTGGATCGATACTACACCTGCGACGCGCGCTGTTTGCAAGTTCAACCTTGTCGATTTTCGAGCATCGATCGCGGCACGGACACCGGCGTGTCACCGAAGGCAACTATTGTGAGGATCGTGACCACGAGCGCCAGCACAGACGCAGCCGAATCCGTACGTCCCACCAGAAGAATTGCCGCATTCTTCGACCTGGACAAGACGATCATCGCAAAGTCGAGCACGCTCGCGTTCAGCCGACCGTTCTTCGATCAGGGGCTGATCAACAGGCGCGCGGTGCTCAAGAGCAGCTACGCACAGTTCCTCTTCCTGCTCTCCGGGGCCGATCACGATCAGATGGAACGTATGCGGGCCCACATCGCGAACATGTGCGCAGGATGGGACGTCGAGCAGGTGCGCTCGATCGTCAACGAAACACTGCACGACATCGTCGATCCACTGGTCTTCGCGGAGGCCACCGAACTCATCGCCGACCACAAACTCCGGGGGCACGACATCGTCGTGGTGTCGGCCTCCGGCGACGAGATCGTGCATCCGATCGCCGAGGCCCTCGGCGCCGACATTTCCATGGCGACGCGGATGGAAGTCGAGGATGGCCGCTACAACGGCACCATCGAGTTCTACTGCTACGGCGAGGGAAAAGTCGAGGCCATGAGCGAGTTGGCACAGGAGCGTCGGTACGATCTCCAGCACTGCTTTGCGTACTCCGACTCGATCACCGACCTCCCTATGTTGCGTGCCGTCGGGCATCCCACCGCGGTCAATCCCGACCGAGCGCTACGCAAGGAAGCTGCGTCCTCGGGCTGGCCGATCCTGACCTTCTCCAACCCGGTGTCACTGCGGTCGCGGATCCACAGCCCCTCGGGCACGACGGTAGCGGCAAGCGCCGCAGTCGGTTTCAGCGCACTGGTCGCCGGAGCCGTCACCTACGGCCTGCTCCGAAGAAAACGCTGACGCCGACGCCAATCTCGCGAAACACTTGATGTGGGCGGCATTGCGGGGTAGAAATGAGTTACGGAAGAACGGAAGGCCAAGTTCGAACCAGAAGAGAAGGTTCGCACTCCCGACCGCAATTCCCAGCACGGACATCAGGCATCCCACGCGGAGCGCGCCGCTGACAGGGCAGAAGCGCTGTGGGCCTGCGAGATTCGGGAAGTAGCAGCAAGAACCCTGCACCGGTTGCAGGGATGACCTCCTACTCCACCGAACCCACGCCGAGGCCTCGCGATCAATGTATCGCCACAGCCCAATTTGCACGCTTGGTATCCCGATCGTCCGTGCTAACGGGCGGCGAAGTCGACTCACCTCGGCGGCGCCGCCCTTTTGGTGTGCATCCGCCCTTTGGTTGCATCGAGTGTGGTTGCATCGAGTGTGGTTGCATCGAGTGTGGTTGCATCGAGTGGCGATTGCCGCAAATGTCTACTTGCTCCCCGATTCCGCGGCAGCCTCGGCGATCGATGTCGCCTCCATCGCCCCGGCTTCGAGAGCGCCGCAGCACAGCATCACCCAGCTGCCGACTCCGTTGGCCGTACCCGAGGCGAAACTCGCGGCGCCATCCCGATATGCCTGTGACCGACGCATCCAACTGACCTCGGGCACACCGAGGTTGTGCGGATCGAGTCCCGAGGAGGTGGCAACCAATCGCGAGGCGGCGCGGGCGACGATACCGTCGGCCGACCCGAAGGGCTTCATCGTGAGCAGTTCCCCGTGCACGATCGCAGCGATGACAGGGGCGGGCGCCGAGGTCCCACCGGTGACCAGTTGAGCCAGCAGGTCGAGGCGCTCTCCGACACTGTTGTCCGGTCGCGGCCGCCCGAGGAGTGCCTCGTCCTCGACGAGGTCCGCGGCAGCGAGCAGATGCAGACGCGCCAAAGCCTGCAAAGGTGCGCGCTTCCACACCGGGAGCATGTTCTGCAGTGCGTCACCGTCGAGCGCCGACGCCACCCGCAGCGAGCCGGCGAGCACAGGGTCACCGTCCTCGCCCCCGCGTGGGAAGTCCATCGAGCCACCCTCGAGCGCTGACGAGGATCGGGCTGCCCGGACGGCAGCCTCGGCGGCGGTGGCCGGCCAGCCTCGACGGTTGGCCTTGTGTCGGTGCACGGCACCGAGAGCGTCACGTGCGCGTTCGGCCGCGTCGACGATGCCGGGAAGTTCGAGCAGGGGCGCGAGGGGGTCCGTCACGACAAACGACGGTACCCCCCGCGTCCCGACGCTCTAGTCGGCCCCGGCTGCCAGCAGCTCGGCGCGGGCATTGCGCCGCTTGGCCTGCTCGGCCGGGTCGGGCACCGGAACAGCTGCCAGCAGCCGTTTCGTGTATTCGTTGGTGGGTCTGCGCAGGATCTGATCGGTGGTTCCGAACTCCGCCATCTTGCCCTTGTTCAGCACCGCGATGCGCTTCGCGAGCACCTCGACCACTGCCAGGTCGTGGCTGATGAACAGGCACGCGAAACCGTATTCCCGCTGCAATTCCTTGAACAGCTCCAGCACCTTGGCCTGTACCGAAACGTCCAGCGCGGAGGTGGGTTCGTCGGCGACCAGCAGTGTCGGCTCCAGGGCAAGGGCCCGCGCGATCCCGACGCGTTGGCGTTGACCACCGGACAGCTGGTGGGGGTACCTGTTGCGCATCGTGCGCGAGAGTTGCACCTGATCCAGCAGTTCCTCGACTTTGCGGTTGCGCTGGGAGGCGTCGAGGTCGGTGTGCAGCAGCATCGGCTCGGCGATCGATTGACCGATGGGCCACCGCGGGTTCAGCGATGAACCCGGATCCTGAAACACGATACCGACCTTGCTGCGCACCGACCTCAGCTCGCGGTTGCTTGCTGCGGTGATGTCGATGCCCCCGATGGACAGCGTGCCGCTGGTGAGCTTGTTCAAGCCGACGACGGCTTTGCCGATGGTGGATTTGCCCGACCCCGACTCACCGACGAGTCCGACCACCTCGCCCATTTCGATGTCTAAGCTCACCCCGTCCACGGCGCGGAACACCGGCCGTCCGGGGTACTCGATGACACCGTCGACGATGCTCAGCGCCCGCGTATCGGCCGCTTGGCCGGGGGCTGCGATCTTGCCCGCTGCCACAGCCTCGATACTGCTCCCGAGGTGCGGCACCGAGGCCAGCAACTGCTGCGTGTACGGGTGCGATGCGCTCTTGAAGATCTTCTCGGCTCGGTCGGTCTCGACGATGGCGCCGTCCTTCATCACCGCGATACGGTCCGCCATATCGGCCACCACGCCCATATCGTGCGTGATCAGCACGATGGAGGCGTCGATGCGGTTCCGCAGGTCACGCATCAGGTCGAGGATTTCCGCCTGCACGGTCACATCGAGGGCCGTGGTCGGCTCGTCGGCGATCAGCAGGGACGGGTCCGACGAGAGTGCCTGCGCGATCATCGCGCGCTGACGCTGGCCACCGGAGAGCTGGTGCGGGTAGTAGTTCACCCGGGTCTCCGGCTCGGGCATCTCGACGAGCTTCAGCAGCTCCACCGCGCGCGCCTTGGCCTCCTTCTTCGACAGCGACGTGTGCGCGCGGATCGCCTCGGTGATCTGCCAGCCGATGGAGTACACCGGGTTCAGCGCCGTCATCGGTTCTTGGAAGATGACAGCGACGTCCTTGCCGCGGATCGGGGCGAGCTGCTTCTCCGTCAGGCCCACCAACTCGCGGCCACCGAGATCGATGCTGCCCGCCACCCTCGCGTTGTCGGCCAGCAGACCGGGTATCGCCATGGCGGTGGTGGACTTGCCCGAGCCCGATTCTCCGACGATGGCCAACACCTCACCGGCTGCCACCGTGAACGAGACGGCGTCGACAGCCTTGCGCCAGACCTTGTCGACTTCGAACTCGATCGTCAGATCGGTGACGGTGAGAACTGTGTCTTTCTGGATACTCATGTCAGTTCCGTTTCGGATCGAGTGCGTCACGGAGTGCGTCACCGAGCATGATGAACGCCAGCACCGTGACGGAGAGGAAGCCGGCCGGGAACAGCACCAGGTACGGCGACGTCAGGAACACGTTCTGCCCCAGGTTGATCTGCAGTCCCCAAGATATCTCTGGGGCTTGCAATCCGATGCCGAGGAATGTCAGCGTTGCCTCGGCGGCGATGAATACTCCGATCGAGATGGTCGCGTAGATGATGACGGGGGCGAGAGCATTCGGCAGGATGTGACGCACCAGAATGCGGTAGGTCGAGGCGCCCAGAGCCTGTGCGGCTTGGACATATTCGCTGTGCTTGATGGCGATCACGCTCGACCGCACCAACCGCATCGCCGTCATCCACCCGAATGCCACGAGGGCGAGCGAGACGGTGAAAATGGTGCGCTGAGCAGTCACCGTGAGCAGGATCAACGCGCCGAGCAGCAGCGGGATACCGAAGAACACGTCGGTGAATCGCGCGAGGATGCTGTCGGTGATTCCGCCGAAATACCCTGCGAGAGCGCCGATCAGAACACCGACGACGAGGATTCCGACCACCGACAAGACCCCGATCGACAGCGAGATGCGGGCGCCGTAGATGACATTGGCGTAGTAGTCGCAGCCCTGGATGTCGGTTCCGAACCAGTGCGCGGCACTCGGTGGCTGCCTGCTGTCGGAGAGCGAACACGCCCTGGGGTCGATACCGCGCGCGAACAGTTGCGGCACAACGGCCATCAACAGCAGAACCAGCAGCAGAAACGACCCGATGATGAAGAACGGGCTCTTGCGCAGGAACTTCCACGCATTGCCCCACAGGCTTGCCTGCCCGGCCAGCTCGCCGGCTTCACCCGTGACGACGTTGCCGGGCTGCCCCTCGTCGTGCAGATGTCGAGAAGCGTCTGTGTCGTCCTTATTCATAGCGAATCCTTGGATCGAGTACCGCGTAGAGGACGTCCACTACGAGGTTGAAGAAGATGTAGAAGAAGACGAACAGCGTCACGATGCCGACGACCACTGCGCCCTCCTGACGTGCGAGACCGTCGTAGATCGCGCGGCCGAGGCCGGGCAGGTTGAACACCGTTTCGGTCACGATGGCGCCGCCGAGCAGTCCGCCGACGTCGGCGCCGATGAAAGTGACGACCGGGATCAGCGAGTTGCGCAGTGCGTGGCGAAAGATGATGCGCCGGTTACTGATTCCCTTCGCCTTTGCCGTGCGTATGTAATCCGCGGCCATCGATTCGGCTACCGACGTCCGCGTCAGACGCGCCACGTAGGCCATCGACAGCGACGCGAGGACGAGGCCGGGAAGCAGGTAGCTCGCCCAACCGTCGTTGATGCCGGCGACGGGAAAGAGGCCCAACTGCAGACCGAGCGTGAACTGAGCGAGGAAGCCGAGAACGAACACCGGAATCGACACGAGCAGTGTGGTGGACAGCAGCACGAGGTTGTCGAAGAACGACCCTCTCTTCAGTGCCGAGAGGACACCCGCTGCGATTCCGATGACGGTTTCGATGACCACGGCGACGATGGTCAGCTTGATGGTGACAGGAAGGGCGCGCTCGATGGTATCGAGCACGGGTCGACCGGAGAAATCGGTACCGAAATCTCCTTGGAAGAAGCCGCCGATGTACTTGAAGTACTGCACGATCAGCGGGTCGTCGAGGTTGTAGTCGGCGCGCAACTGGGCGGCAACTGCGGGTGCGAGCGGGCGGTCACCGGCGAGCGCGCGGATCGGATCACCGGGTAGCGCATAGACCATGGCAAAGATGAGGAACGAGGTGCCGATCAGGACGGGAATCGTCAGCAGTAATCGGCGAGTGATGTAGCGACCCACTGTGGTCTCTCCTAGGGGCTTTTCACCTGCGAACGGGCCTGGGAAAGGCGCAGGTGGGGGCAGAGATCGATCTCTGCCCTCGAAAACGAGATCCGGTGGGTGGAAGCCGGGTCGATCCGGTTTCCACCCACCGGGGGTCTGCTATCAGTTGACGACGACGTCCTCGACGATGATGTTGCCGGTGTTGTCGATCTTCACGTCGGAGACGCGATCGGACCACACCGCCTGGTTCAGCCCGTAGAACAGCGGGGTCGCGGGCATCTGATCGATCAGGATGTCCTCGGCGCGCTGGTAGTCCACAGTTGCAGCGTCGATGTCCTCGGCGTTGTTGCCCTCTGCCAGAGCAGCGTCGAAAGCAGGATCGTCGAAGAAGACATAATTGCTACCTGCCGGTGGGGTCGCTGCAGTGGAGTACAGCGGGGCAAGGAAGTTGTAGATCGACGGGTAGTCCATGATCCAGGCTGAGCGGAACGGCCCGGTCATGCCCTGTGCATCCTGCAACGGCAGGTACTGCGCGAACTGGAGGTCACCGCGCAGGGCGTAGTCCACTCCGAGGTTCTCTCGAATCTGGTTGCCCACCGCCGTCATCCACGAATCGTGTCCCGCACCGGCGTTGAACCACAGGTCCACCGGCTGGCTGCGGTCGAACCCTGCTTCATCGAGTAGCTGGTTTGCCTCGTCGGCATTGAGTTCACAGTTCGCTCCACATGCGTCCTCGCGGTATCCCTCGACCACAGGAGAAGCGAACGAGCCTGCGGGAGTGCGGGTATCGGTGAAGATTGCTGTCGCGATCGCCTGGCGGTCGATGGCCATGGAGAAGGCCTTGCGGACGTTCGGGTCCTGGAATCGCGGATCGTAGGTCGGGAAGCCGAGCGAGGTGATGTCCGGGCGGGGACGTTCACCGTAGTTCTCGCCGAACGTGTCGCGGGCCGTTGCCCAGGCGTCCTCGGGCAGGTCGAGCATCACGTCGAGGCCACCGGCCTGCACGTCATTGAAGCCGGTGTTCAATTCGGTATAGACCTTGAACTCCACGCCCTCGGACTGCGCAGCGTTGTCGCCGGCGTAGTCCTCGTACTTGGTGACGGTGAAACCGCGGCCGGGAACGAATTCCTCGTCCGCCTTGAACGGGCCGTTGCCGATCGGGCGAGCGCCGAACGCGTCGGGGTCCTCGTAGAACGCCTCGGGCAGCGGATCGAACGCCTGGTAGCCCAGTGTGAGCGGGAAGATGGCGAACGGGCCGTCGAGGGTGACGGTGAAGGTCGTGTCGTCGACGACGTTCAAGCCAGTCAGTTCGGTCGCGGCCGGCTCGGCCCCGTCGGCTCCCTGAAGATCGTCGTAACCCTCGATGTTCTCGAAGAAGTACGAAGCTCCGAATGCGTTGGTGCTGAGCGCGTTATAGCTCCACGCCTTGGTGTAGGACTCGGACGTCACCGGGGTGCCGTCGTGGAAGGTCCAACCGTCCTTGAGCTTGACCGTCCAGGTGACGTTGTCCTCGGACTCGACGGACTCGGCGACACCGTCGTACTCGACGCTGTTGTCATCGTCGTTGAACGTGACCAACGGCGTGAACAGCGCCTTCAGAACCTGACTGCCTTCGCTCTCGGTGGTGTTGCCGGGAACGAGCGGGTTCTCGGGATCGCCGATGTAGATGCTGTAGATGCCGTCTCCTCCCGACGCCGAGCCACCGTCGCCGCCACAGGCAGCGAGCAGGCCCGCACTCGTCAGGACAGCCGTGGCGATAACCGCGGCACGTTTGATTCGCACAAAATCCTCCATCTAGATGTGAGCACAGGGTCACCGTGCTCAGTCCCTCGGGCGCGACGCCCTCAGGATCGGTGGGCGATCGCAAACCGTGGCTCGGTGAAGCCACGGAACGATCCAATGGAAGGGACTTTAGACACATCGCGAACCGAGCATGCGAACTCCCCCGACATTCGCACGCACGACGAACGAGCCGAAACACGGCCGAAACTTTTCGGCAACTTGTTTTTCGTGGCTTCGGAGTTCACGGCACGACAGCGGGTCGGGGACTAGAGCCCTCCTACCGTCCACCGCGCAGAAGCTACCGATCGCCGCAGATCACAGGGTTGCAGGGCGCTGCAACGGTGCGATGACGCTCACATGTGACTACCCTCACAAGAGCTCCCGCAGGGGACCTTGGCCGACCGGCTCAGCCCGGATTCGCCGGTGTGTTCTGCGGGTGACGTGACGGGGCCAACGAGCGAGATCGACGGACGAGAGAGAGCTATTCGAGATGACGACCAGTACATCCGGAGCACCGGAGACTGCGGCAGATTCCTACCCGCCCACGGCGGAGTTCGCCGCCCAGGCCAACGCAACCTCAGATCTCTACGCCGAGGCGGAGCAGGATCGACTGGCATTCTGGGCCAAGCAGGCGCGCCGACTCCACTGGCACACTCCGTTCACCGAGGTACTCGACTGGTCCGACGCACCCGTCGCCAAGTGGTTCGCGGACGGCAAGCTCAACGTCGCCTACAACTGCGTGGACCGCCACGTCCTGGACGGCTACGGCGACCAGGTCGCCATCGCATGGGAGGGCGAGCCCGGCGACAGCCGCGACGTCACCTACTCCGACCTGCTCGCCGAAGTGAGCCAGGCCGCCAACACCCTCACCGACCTCGGGCTCGTGCCCGGTGACCGCGTCGCGATCTACATGCCGATGATCCCCGAGGCCATCGTCTCCATCCTCGCGTGCGCACGCCTCGGGCTGACGCATTCGGTGGTCTTCGCCGGTTTCTCGGCCACGGCGCTGCGCTCACGCGTCGACGACGCCGAAGCCAAACTCGTCATCACCACCGACGGCCAGTGGCGCCGCGGCAAGGCCGCGCCCATCAAGGACACCGTCGACCAGGCCGTGGACGGGGCCGGTTCGATCGAACACGTGCTGGTGGTCAAGCGCACCGACTCCGAGGTCTCCTGGACCGAGGGCCGCGACCTGTGGTGGCACGACACCGTCGCGCAGGCATCGAAGGAGCACGAGGCGCAAGCGTTCGACGCCGAGCACCCCCTGTTCATCCTTTACACCTCAGGCACCACCGGTAAGCCCAAGGGCATCATTCACACCTCCGGCGGATACTTGACACAGACCTCCTACACCCACCACAACGTCTTCGACCACAAGCCCGGCAAGGATGTCTACTGGTGCACCGCCGACATCGGTTGGGTCACCGGGCATTCGTACATCGTGTACGGCCCGCTCTCCAACCGCGCCACCCAGGTCGTCTACGAGGGGACCCCCAATTCCCCTGACGAGCACCGTCATTGGAACATCGTCGAGAAGTACAAGGTCTCGATCTACTACACCTCCCCCACCCTGGTGCGCACGTTCATGAAGTGGGGCAGGGAGATTCCCGACGCACACGACCTGTCCTCGGTCCGTCTGCTCGGCAGCGTCGGCGAGCCGATCAACCCCGAGGCCTGGCGTTGGTTCCGTGATGTCGTCGGCGGCGGAACCGCCCCCATCGTCGACACATGGTGGCAGACCGAGACCGGTTCGATCATGATCTCCCCGCTCCCCGGCGTCACCGCCACCAAGCCGGGATCGGCCATGACCCCGCTGCCGGGTATCTCGGCCAAGATCGTCGACGACGAGGCGAGGCCGCTGGGCAATGGCGGCAACGGGTACCTCGTCCTGGACGAGCCGTGGCCGTCGATGCTGCGCGGCATCTGGGGCGACATGGACCGCTACCGCGACACCTACTGGTCCCGCTACGCCGAAGAGGGCTGGTACTTCGCCGGCGACGGCGCCAAGTACGACGAGGACGGCGCACTGTGGGTGCTCGGCCGCGTCGACGACGTCATGAACGTTTCCGGCCACCGCATCTCCACCTCCGAGGTCGAGTCCGCTCTGGTCACCCACCACGGTGTCGCCGAAGCGGCTGTCGTCGGCGCCGCGGACGACACCACCGGGCAGGGCATCGTGGCATTCGTGATCCTGCGCGCCGGTGTCGAGAACACCGGTGACGCGTTGATTGCCGAGCTCAAGGCTCAGGTGTCGACAGAGATCTCACCGATCGCGAAGCCGCGCGAGATCTCGATCGTGCCCGAGCTGCCGAAGACCCGCTCGGGCAAGATCATGCGACGGTTGCTGCGTGATGTTGCCGAGGGCCGCGAGCTCGGCGACGTCTCCACCCTCGTCGATCCCAAGGTGTTCGAGTCGATCAAGAAGGGCCGCTAGCGGCACGTGCTTGGAAATACGACAGTGACCCGAGGTCACTGTCGTATTTCCGCGCACAGGCGTCGAATCCGCCTCCCTGAAGCACTGCGACTCGGGTCGGCACTAGTCTTATTGCGAAGCCCGGACGAGAATCGATGAGCATCAGCAACTGGAGGGTCGAGAAGTTGAGCCAGACCAAACGTGGCAACGGTAAAGCTGACTACCCGGACGGAGTTCCTCACACGATCTCCTCCATCCCGTTGTCGGACGCGGACTACCGAGCTCCAGGCACCGGCAGCATCGGAAGCCTCGTCAAGGACGCGACAACCCAGGTTTCGACGCTGGTGCGCGCCGAGGTCGAGCTCGCCAAGGCCGAGGTCACCGGGGAGATCAAGAAGGGTCTGCAGGGCAGCCTCTTCTTCGCGCTCGCACTCGCTGTCCTCGCCTTCAGTGCGTTTTTCTTCTTCTTCTTCCTCGCCGAAACGCTGGACATCTGGTTGCCGCGCTGGGCGGCTTTCCTGATCGTCTTCGTGTTCATGGTGCTGGTGGCGGCCCTTCTCGGATTCCTCGGCTATCTGCGAGTGAAGAAGCTGCGCAAGCCGGAGAAGACGATCGATTCGCTCAAGCAGACGTCGAGTGTGCTGCCGAATCAGCACCAATCCGTTCCGGGAATTCCCGGTTACAAGCAGTAGACCCCTCCGCTTCGGGACCTCATGACTGCGCCGGATCCATCCACGGTCCGCTTCGCCGGGCCGTGGCAGCACCGCGACATCCATGCGAACGGAATCAGATTTCACGTCGTCGAGGCAGCCGCCGACGGTGCCGACCTCCCCGCCGACGCGCCGCTCGTCGTGCTGCTGCATGGCTTCGCTGATTTCTGGTGGTCGTGGCGTTATCAACTGACGACTTTGGCGGCGGCGGGCTGCCGCGCGGTGGCGGTGGATTTACGTGGCTACGGGGACTCCGACAAGCCACCACGCGGCTACGACGGTTGGACGCTCGCCGGCGACGTCGTCGGGCTGATTCGAGCGCTCGGTTACGGCCAGGCCACCCTCGTCGGGCATGCAGACGGCGGCTTGGTGTGCTGGGCGACGGCCGCGCTGCACCCCCGCATGGTGGGTTCGATCGCGCTCGTCAGTTCTCCGCACCCGATCGCGCTACGGCGCGCCGTCCTGCGGAACAAAGCACAGCGGCGCGCACTGCTGTCGCACTTGCTGAGCTATCAGGTTCCCCTCGTGCCCGAGCGCGGTCTCACCAAGAACAACGGTGACGAGGTGGAGCGGCTGCTGCGGTTGCGGACCGGCGCGTCCTGGCACGGCACCGCGGAGTTCGACGATGTCGCGACGCAGATGCGCTCGGCCATTCGTATCCCCGGCGCCGCGCACAGCGCACTCGAATATCAACGCTGGGCCTTCCGCAGCCAGTTTCGTTCCGACGGGCGACGCTTCATGCAGGCGATGGACACCGAGCTGAGCATCCCGGTGGTGCAGATTCGCGGCGAACAAGATCGGTACATACTCCCTCGCACTGTCGAGGCGGACGCGCACTGGGCACCGAGGCGGCGGCTGCACACCGTCCTCGGAGCCGGGCACTACGCGCATCAGGAAGCCCCGGACGAGGTCAGTGCCCAGATACTGAAGGCGCTTCGCGCATGTGAGTGAAAGTACATAGCCCACTATGTACTTTCACTCACATGCGGCGGAGCCGCCTTACAGGATGCAGGCGCCGGTTCCGACAGCCACCGGGCTGGAGATTCCGCGCTCGAGCTCGTCGGCGATCTCGGAGGCGGTGAGGACGAAGCCCGTGTCCGGGTCGTCGACGGCAGCGCCGAAGACCAGTCCGAGTACCTGCCCGTCCGCGGCAACCAGTGGCCCTCCCGAGTTGCCCTGCCGGACGGTGCCGCGGACGGTGTAGACCTCCCGCTGCACGGTGCCGGTCTGGTAGATGTCCGGGCCGCTGAGGTTGAGCGTCTCACGGACCCGCGCCGAGCTTGCGGTGTACGGTCCGCCGCCCGGGTAGCCCAGCACGATCGCGCCCTCGCCCGGTGCTGCCGGGTCAGCGCGGAAATTCAGTACCGGGGCCCGTAGTCCGGGGACTCGCAGCAACGCCACGTCCTCCTCCGAGTCGAAGAGCACGACCTCGGCGTCGAACACCGAGCCGACGGAGTCGACGGTGACGCCATCGGTCCCGGCGACGACGTGGGCATTGGTCATCACGAGTTCGGGGGCGACGACGAAACCGGATCCTTCGAGCGCCTTCTGACAGCTCGAGGCGACGCCGCTGATCTTGAGGACACTCTGCTGCAGCTGCCCGACAACAGAGCTGGCCTGCAGTACCGGGTCGGGTGGTGCGACATCGGCCACCGGGGTCTGCCCGAACGGCCCGATGACATCCGGCAGCCCGGATGTATCGAGCAACGCGGAGAATTCCTTGGGTATCTCGCGGAGCCACTGCGGTGCGACCTCGTCGACCTTGCTCAGCACCTGCGACCCGCGAACCGCGCCGGCCAACTCGGGCTGTGAGGACGATGTCAGCGGGATCGCGAGGAGCCACGCGGCCGCGAGCACCGCGACGCCCTGCAGCCCTGCGCCGATGACGCTGTCGACGGATCTGGCCCCCGGGGAGTGCATACTGCTGCGCAGCGCCCGCCCGAGCACCATCCCCGATACCTCGCCGATGATGACGAGCGCGATGATCACCGAGATGCCCACGATCACCCGCAGTCGCGTGCCGTCGACGTAGTCGAGGACGTGCGGCGCGATGAGAATTCCGGCGACCGCACCGAGTACCACACCCAGAAACGCCATCGCCGACGCCACCGCACCCTGCCGCCATCCGGACGAGGCCGCGAGGAGGGCGACACCGATGACGATGATGTCCACCCAGGTGGAGCCCGTCACCGGTCCAGTCCCGTCAGGAAGCCTGTCGAACGACTTCCTGATTGGTCCACTGCTGCCAAGCTGGCCTCCAGATCGCGCACATCACTCGTGTCCCATTCGGTTTCCCAGCCGGAAACCGCGAGCAGACCCGCCAGGATACCGCCGGTGAATCCCCACACCAGCATCCCGTCGACAGCGAAGGCGGGGCCCTGGTAGCCGCGGGGGTGGCGGACCTGGAAGCGGTTGTCGGGGTCGAGCAGTGTCCTGATCGGTACCCTCATCACCCGATCGGCCTCGGCCGCGTCGACGACGCCGACGGCACTGGGTTCACGCCAGTAGGCCAGGACGGGAACGACGTCGAACCTCGACGGTGGCACATAGATGCCCGGCAACGTCGCGAGCGGCTGCACGCCGCGAGGGTCGAGACCGGTTTCTTCCTGCGCTTCTCGCAGCGCTGTCGCTATGGGCGATTCGTCTCCGGGGTCGGTGGCGCCGCCGGGGAAGGCAATCTGACCGCTGTGTTGACGCAACGTCGACGCCCGCTGGGTCAGCAGGACGTCCGCATCCTCGGGTAGGCCACCGCGGGCGAGCTGATGGGGCTCCCGCGATCCACCGAACAGGACGAGGACAGATGCGTGGCGCGTGAGCTCACCGTCGGCGGCGGTCCGCTGCAGCACCGGGTTGGTGCCGTTGGGATCGATCAGTCCCTGCTCACCGCCCACCGAGTCCACGACCTGCCGCAGCCACACCGGAGGGGTCACAGCGCAATTCCCAGGTTGGTTCGGACAGCATCGTCGATGTCGTCGACACTGCGGAACGGTTGAGGCAGCACGGAAACGACAGTGCCATCCGCGTCGATCAGAATCGACACCGGGAGGACACTGGGCGCGCCGACGGCCAATGCCGTACGCCCGGTACCGTCCTGCACGCCGGGCAGACGAATACCGTAATCGGCGAGTTTCGCCAGCCCGTTGGCCTCGTTTCGGTCCTGATGCACGGTGAGCACGGTCAGGCGCCCATCCATCTGCGCGGCGTAATCCTGCAGGTAGGGCAGTTCCTCGGCGCACGGAGCGCACCAGTACGCCCACAGGTTGATCAAAGCCGGGCGCCCAGCGAGGGCCTGCCCCAGATCCACCGAACTGCCGTCACCGATGCACTCGAGCACGAGTCCAGCCAGCGGACCGTCGTTCGCCGCAGCGCTGGTCGGTGTCGGGCACGCAGACAGATCCGCGCGTTCACGCAGCGGCGCGAGAGCCTCGGAGGTGTCGGCAGCGCGCCGTTCCTCCACTATCGGGGCGCCTCGGCCCATCTCCGGGGAGGCTGTCCCGGGATCTTCCCCGCGTGGCCAGATCGCGAAGATCAGCGCGACGACGACGAGCAGAGCCGCCAGCGACCACCGAGCCGCGGAACCGGTCACGAGTCCACTCCTGCCAGTTGCAGGAGGTGGTCGGTTTCGGGTCCCTTCACCAGGGCCGCCGCGGCAGCCTTGTCGGTGGGGCCGAGCCCGTACGACGGGCAGTCCTTGGCGAGGATGCATACGCCGCAGGCCGGTTTGCGGGCGTGGCACACGCGTCGGCCATGAAAGATCACCCGATGCGAGAGCAGGGTCCATTCCTTGCGTTCGATGAGCGCCCCGACCGCGTGTTCGACCTTGACGGGGTCTTCCTCGTCCGTCCATTGCCAGCGCCGCACGAGCCGGCCGAAATGCGTGTCGACGGTGATGCCGGGGACATCGAAGGCGTTGCCGAGGACGACGTTGGCGGTCTTTCGGCCGATTCCCGGCAGGGTGACGAGATCCTTCAGATTCGCTGGTACTTCGCCGCCGAACTTCTCGAGCAACGCCGAACCGAGTCCGATGAGCGAGTTGGTCTTGTTGCGGTAGAAGCCCGTAGTGCGGATGTACTCCTCGAGCTCGGTGCGGTCGGCTTCGGCGTAGTCGCGGGCAGTGCGATATCTCACGAACAGAGCTGGCGTAACCATGTTGACGCGTTTGTCGGTGCACTGCGCAGACAGGATCGTCGCGACGGCGAGTTCGAGCGGCGTCGTGAAGTCGAGTTCGCAGTAGACATGCGGAAATGCCCGCGCGAGCTCACGATTCATGCGTCGGGCTCGGCGGACGAGCCCCAGTTTCGTCTCTTCGCGTTTGCGCACCTCGCGCGCAGGAGGGACGGTCGATTTCACCCCACAACTGTACGGACAAGAATCTGCAACGAATTGGCGCTGTGTTCTTATCGAGACCTTTCCGGTGTTTACTGCTCGGTATGCAAGGACTCGCCGTGGTGCTCTTTCCAGTACTGCTGATGCTGTTCTCCCTCGCCATGGAGCGAGTGGAGTTCCGCCTCAGCAAGCTCGGGGTCCGCGAACAAGAGGTTCAGGAGTTCCTCGACAAGGCCAGCACGTCCGAGGTCGCGACACTCGCCAACGAAGGTTTCCCGCACGCTCTCGATCGTTTCAACAACCGCAAGCGTGGCGTAGCCACCATCGACGAGATGGCTGATCAGCGCGCGAGTTGACCGTTTTCGAGCCGACCGCAGGCATTGCGTTCGATATGTTCCTGCGCGCCCGTGGCGTCGATCACTCGGATTCGACCTTCGCGACGTAGACTTCACCGAGATATTGGTCATGTTTGAATACACGCGTGTTCCACGAGTCGAGAGTCTCGAGGTTCGCGTTGCGAGAAACGCCTTTCGTCGGCGCAGGTGACTGCGGCGGCGACATCCCCCTAAAGGAGCGCAAGTGGACGACGTCCTGGCACGGGCCGGCATCTTCCAAGGAGTCGAACCCTCTGCGGTTGCAGCACTGACCAAGCAGTTGCAGCCAGTGGACTTTCCCCGAGGCCATGTGGTCTTCAACGAGGGCGAGCCAGGTGATCGGCTCTACATCATCGTCTCCGGCAAGATCAAACTCGGACGCCGCTCTCCGGACGGTCGCGAGAACCTGCTGACCATCATGGGTCCGTCGGACATGTTCGGTGAACTGTCGATCTTCGATCCCGGGCCCCGTACGTCCACCGCCACCACGGTGACCGAGGTCCGCGCGGTCAGCATGGACCGCGACGCCCTCAAGGCCTGGATCGATCAGCGCCCTGAGATCGCAGAGCAGCTGCTTCGTGTCCTCGCGCGTCGGCTTCGTCGTACCAACAACAATCTCGCCGACCTCATCTTCACCGACGTTCCCGGTCGTGTCGCCAAGGCGCTGTTGCAGCTTGCTCAGCGCTTCGGCACCCAGGAAGCCGGGTCACTGCGCGTCACGCACGATCTCACGCAGGAAGAGATCGCCCAGTTGGTGGGTGCTTCACGCGAGACGGTCAACAAGGCCCTCGCCGATTTCGCGCACCGTGGCTGGCTCCGGCTCGAAGGCAAGAGCGTGCTCATCTCCGACTCCGAGCGACTCGCCCGCCGAGCGCGCTAGTTCTGACGGAGGTAGGCCAGCTGCGTCTTGACGGACATGCGTGCAGCGGGCCACAGCTTCTTGTCCACATCCGCGTAGACGTGCTTGACCACCTGCATGGGCTTCGCGTCCTCGCCCAGCTCGTCGAGTGCTGCTTTAACCTGCGCCAGGCGTTCGAGCCTGTGCGATCGGTAGAAGCGCACCACCTCGGCGGTATCGGGCACCTCCGCGCCGTGCCCCGGTAGCACCATCTTCCCGGCCCCGGCTTCTTCCAGGCGGTCCAGCGACGTCAGATAGTCGCCGAGGGAGCCGTCCTGGGGATCGAGCACCGTCGTACCGCGTCCGAGAATCGTGTCACCGGTGAGGACGGCGTCGTCGAGTACGAAGCTCAGTGAATCGGCGGTGTGCCCCGGCGTCGAAAGTACCGTGATGGACACTCCCGCCGCGTCGATCACCTCGCCGTCGACGAGCGGATCGGTGTCGCCGTGCAGGAACTCCCCGGAGTGCGCGCGGATCGGCGCGCCGGTCTTGCGATGAAACCGTTTCAGCCCGGCGGTGTGGTCGCGGTGCCGGTGGGTGACCAGCACCAGTGCAACGTTGCCCGTCGCGGCCACCGCGTCCAGGTGGCCGGATTCCTTGGGACCGGGATCGACGACGACGCAGTCCTCACTGCCCGGCGCCCGCAGCACCCACGTGTTGGTTCCGTCCAGGGTCATCCTGCCCGGGTTGTCGGCCAGTAGCACTGCCGCAGTGTCCGTTACCTGCCGGAGCCGACCGTAGGCCGGGTGCGCGAGAGTCATGATCGCTCCAGAGTCATAGTCGTACCCTAGGGACATGAGGGTCGGTTTGGTAGGCGCGGGGCCGTGGGCGCGTGCCACGCAGGCACCGTCGCTGCAGGCTCATCCGGATATCGAGTTCGCCGGGGTGTGGGCACGCCGACCCGATGCCGCCGCGAGCATGGGGGCGCCGGTGTTCGAAAGTTATGACGCGATGCTGGAAGAGGTCGAGGCCGTCGCCTTCGCCGTTCCGCCCGAGGTGCAGGCGGGGATGGCCGTCACAGCTGCCGATGCGGGCAAGCACGTGCTGCTCGACAAGCCGATCGCTGCGACCCTCGAGGACGCCTCCCACCTTGCCGACGCAGTCGCGAGGGCAGATGTGCGCTCGATGGTGACGCTGACGCTGCGGTTCGCACCGCAAACGCGTGCTTTCTTGGACCGGGCCCGTGCTGGCGATTGGAGCGCAGGCTCGGGCACCTGGCTGTCCGGTTCGGTGCTGGGTGGGGAGTATTCGAATTCGCCGTGGCGACACCGCGAGGGCGCACTGTTCGATATCGGCCCGCACATGTTCGACCTACTCGATCTCACCCTGGGGCCGATCGTCGACGTCGCACTCTGTCATCGAGGTGAGTCCGCCGATGCGTGGACGGTGGTGCTGAAACACTCGAACGGCGCGATGAGTACCTCGCACCTGTCCCTCGCGACACCAGTGCGACCATCCCTGTTCAGGGTCGAACTCAGCGGCACGGCCGGGGTGCTCTCGTTGACCGACCGTCCCGCATCGTCCACGGAATGTTTCCGCGTGCTGCTCGACGAGTTTCTCGCCTCGGTCGCCGCTGGTGTCGATCACCCGTGTTCCGTCCAGCGGGGTCTGCACCTGCAAGAGGTACTGCACGCGTGTCGTCTACACCTCGACGATGAGCTCGATCTCGACTGCCGCGCCCAGCGGTAGTTCGGCCACGCCCACGGCCGAGCGTGCGTGCTTGCCTGCATCACCGAAGATGTCGCCGAGAACGTTCGACGCCCCGTTGATCACCGCGGGCTGACCGGTGAAGCCGGGAGCGGACGCCACGAAGCCGACCACCTTGACCACACGTTTGATCGCGTCGACCCCGACGAGAGAGTCGATTGCAGCCAGCGCGTTGAGCGCACAGATACGTGCCGCGTCGGCCGCGTCCTCGGCCGTGACATCGGCACCGACTTTTCCTGAGTGCGTCAGCTTGCCCGCCACCATCGGTAGCTGACCGGCCGTGTACACCAGCGAACCCGTCTGCACTGCGGGAACATATGCGGCCAACGGCGGGACTACGGCAGGCAGTTCGATGCCGAGCTCGGTGAGTCGCTCGCTCCAGCTGGTCACGGCGCTCAGGACTTGGGGCGCTTGAAGTAGGCCACCAACGAGTCGCCGCCGTTGGGTCCCGACATGATGGTCACCAGCTCCCAGCCCTCGGAACCGTAGTTGTCGAGTATCTGCTTGGTGGCATGAATCAGGACCGGTGCGGAGAAGTACTCCCAGATGACTTTTTCGCTCATGAACCGTGAGCCTAGTCGGGCGGCAGTTTCACTGTGAGAGGGTCGGGGCTGTGAGCCGTCTCGACATCATCGATGCCGCATTCCACTACGCATCGAAAGACCTTTCCCGAGACCAGTACGTTCTGTTGGCGTTCGGCTGGCCCGGGGATGCGCCGGCCTCGTTCGAGGAGATCGCGGAGTTCGTCTGCTCCCGCGCCGCTCGCGTTCCGGAACTCCTCACCCGGCTGCAGGAGGTGCCCGGCAACCTCGACTACCCACGGTGGGTTCACGACGATCGAATTCACGACGGTGCATCGCTGCGTTCTCGGGTGGTCGACTTGCCCTCGCAGACGTGGGAAGACGTTCCCCGGGCGGTCGAGGGCCTGGTGCAGATCCCCGTCGATGCCGCCGAAGCACCCTGGCGCGTTCATGTTGCGTGCGATGTCGAGGGAGTTCCCCATGCCGACGGGAAAGCTGCCGTTGTGGTGTTTCAGGTCAGCCATGCGTTGACCGACGGCCGTGGTGCCTCGCGTCTGGCGCGGTTGCTGTTCACACCGACGCTCCCCAGCGGACCCACCACCGGGTCTGTTGCCGCCGCGCCCGGAACGCAGCTTCCGCACGCGGTGTCCTCGCTTCTCGAGTTGCCGTACCGCCTCCTCGCCGCGCGGGTGGGGGCCGCGCGAGCGCGCCGCGCATTCGTTCGCGCCCACGGTGTCGAGCCGACGAGCCGCGACGCGGCCAGGCCCGCCGTCCGGGGCAACGCCGCACCGATGCGCAGCCGCGTGGTCCACATGATCGCCTGTCCGCCAGGTGCATTCCGGCGCGCGAGCTTCTCGGTCACCACATGCGCACTCACCGCGGTATCCCTGGCGACGGATCGATACCTCGCCGACGCCGGTGACACGACCCCGGACTCGCTCAATGCACTGGTTCCGATGGCGCTTCCCGAGGAAGTTCGGTGGCCGGCCGTCAACCGGATCGTCAACGGCAGCGTCGATCTGCACGTCGAGATCGACGATCTCACCGAGCGAGCCGGGGCGATCCGCGCGTCACTGTCCGCTGCCCGCACCGCAGTGGTAGATCCGCTGCTGACGAGGTGGATCAGAGCCGAGAACAAGATTCCCGCGCCGATCTTCCTCGCGTTCCGCAGGCGCGGAGCCAAGCACGCAAGACCCAGCCACGACCTGCCCGAGGCGGTACTGACCAATGTCACCGTCGTCAGCGTCGATCGTGGCGACGCAGGGATCGAACTGTGCGGTGCTCGGCCGATAATGACGGCCGGTTTTCCGATGCTCGGGCCCGCCAGGTCTCTCTCGCACGGCTTCTACGGGATCGGGAACACGGTGACGGCATGCGTCACCGCCTGCCCTGAGACCTTCCCCGACCACGCGCGCTATGTGGAGTTTCTCGAAAAAGCAGTGGCAGACGTCCTGGAGGCAACCACGGTGCCGAACTGAATGCATGTTCCTGGCAAGCCGGTGACTGATTCGTCTATATGGTCGTGATGTGGGTACACCAAGGATTCATGGCTGGCCGGACAAGGCCGAAGCGGCGAGACTGCATTTCGTCTCCGGAAAAGGTGGGACAGGCAAGTCGACGGTTGCCGCCGCGCTGGCACTGGCGCTGGCCTCCGACGGCCGGCGCGTCCTGCTCGTGGAGGTCGAGGGAAGACAGGGCATCGCCCAACTCTTCGACGTACCGCCGCTCCCGCCGGTCGAGACTCGTGTGGCCTCCGCTGAAGGTGGCGGCGAGGTCTTCGCGTTGGCCATCGATATCGAGACCGCCTTTCTCGAGTATCTCGACATGTTCTACAACCTCGGCTTCGCCGGTCGAGCGATGCGCAAGATCGGGGCCATCGAGTTCGCGACGACCATCGCGCCGGGGCTTCGCGACGTGCTGTTGACCGGAAAGGTCAAAGAATGCGTCGTCCGCACCGACCAGCTCGGATCGCGGGTCTACGACGAAGTCGTCGTCGACTCTCCGCCGACGGGACGCATCGGAAACTTCCTCGACGTCACCAAGGCGATGGCAGATCTCGCCAAGGGGGGGCCGGTGCGTTCGCAGAGCGAAGGCGTCGTGCGTTTGCTGCACTCGGCGGACACCGTCGTGCACCTCGTCACGTTGCTCGAGGCGTTGCCCGTTCAGGAAACCGCCGACGCTGCGCGTGAACTCGAGGCAGCTGACCTGCGATTGGGCACCGTCATCGTCAACCGGACCGAGCCGACGTACCTCACACCGGAGGAACTCCAAGAGGCCGCCCAAGGTTCGCTCGACGCTCAGGCCATTCGGAGTGGACTGGACAAGTCCGGGATAACACTCTCGGACAACGACTTCGCGGGATTGTTGACCGAGACCATCGAGCACGCCTCGACACTCGCCGCGCAGGTGGACAGCGGGGCCCAACTCGACGAACTCGACACCGCGCGTCTGTACCTGCCGATGCTCGCCGACGGCGTAGACCTCGGCGGACTCTACGAGCTCGCAGCCGAACTGAAGGAACAGGGTGTGAAATGACGCGTACTGCAGCTCCCGTACTCGACATCGAGAAAATTCTGCTCGACGAGTCCTCTCGCATCGTGGTCGTGTGTGGCGCCGGCGGCGTCGGAAAGACGACGACGGCTGCGTCGATGGCGCTGCGCGCCGCTGAAAGCGGCCGCAAGGTTGTCGTTCTCACCATCGACCCTGCGCGTCGACTCGCTCAGGCGCTGGGGGTGGACGAGCTCGACAATTCGCCTCAGCCGGTGAAACTTCCCGAGGGCACAACGGGCGAGCTGCACGCGATGATGCTCAACATGCGTCGAACGTTCGACGAGATGGTCATCGAGCACTCGACGCCGGAGAAGGCCGAGCAGGTGTTGGCCAATCCGTTCTATCAAACTGTGGCCTCGTCGTTCTCGGGCACGCAGGAGTACATGGCGATGGAGAAGCTCGGACAGCTCGCCGCGGATTCGACCTGGGATCTGATCGTCGTCGACACCCCGCCCTCGCGCAATGCGCTGGACTTCCTCGACGCCCCGCAGCGGCTCGGATCGTTCCTCGACGGCCGATTCATTCGACTACTGATGGCACCCGGTCGCGGGCTCACCAGGCTGGTGACAAGCGCGATGGGCCTGGCCCTGCGTGGAGTCTCGACGGTCATCGGCAGCCAGATGCTCTCCGACGCGTCGGCGTTCGTGCAGTCGCTGGACTCGATGTTCGGCGGCTTCCGGGAACGCGCGACCCACACCTACCAGCTTCTGCGCCAGAGCGGGACCAGCTTCCTCGTCGTCGCGGCACCCGAACCGGATGCGCTGCGTGAGGCCGCGTTCTTCGTCGACAGACTCAGCTCCGAGGGCATGCCGCTGGCGGGCCTGGTTCTGAACCGGACGCACCCCACCCTGGCGGACCTGCCTGCCGACCACGCAGTCACGGCCGCCGATCTGCTCGACGAAACCGATACCTCCGGCGCCGCACTCACCGCCGCCGTACTGCGCATTCACGCGGCCCGCGCGGTCACAGCCGCACGCGAGCTTCGTATGCTCCGCCGGTTCACCTCTGCCCATCCGAGGGTTCCGATCGTCGGAGTTCCCTCGCTACCGTTCGAGGTGTCGGATCTGCATGCCCTGCGTGCGGTGGCCGACCAGTTGACCCGGTCGGCCTGACGCCCGCCTCGCTGGGCCCAGCTGCGCTGGGAAAGGGTCACATAGCGGTCTGCTGCTGGCGCTGCGACTCGAAGAACTCCGACCAGGAGTCGACCTCCGGGTGCTGCTTGAGCAACGCCCGCCGCTGACGCTCGGTCATTCCACCCCACACCCCGAACTCGACGCGGTTGTCGAGCGCGTCGGCTCCGCACTGCATCAAAACTGGACAGTGTCGACAAATGGTTGCAGCTTTGCGCTGCGCTGCCCCCCGAACGAAAAGCTGGTCCGGGTCCGTGCCCTTGCACCGAGCCTGTGTCACCCACGCAATGCGTGCTTCTGCTTCTTCCACATCTAGCCGCGTAGGTGCTGCCGTTGTGTGCATTGCGGATCCCCTTTGCAATTCGAACGTTCTCGCTGAACGTTCCACAAGCTCAAAAACCCTGTTCTCCACTGCTTGAAGCACATGGATCTAGGAGCTGCCCCACATTCATATACAAGTGTTATGTGAATCACACCGTGTCCATAATTTAGGGAAATTGAGCGTCGAACGCAAGACGAGATGAGCAAATTTCTGGTACGACCGTCTCGACCTGCGGTTCGACGCCGAAGACCGACTCCGCTCAGATGAGCGGGACCCCTCGCGAGAATCAGCACGGCAGTCCTCGAGCCGACTGAACGACCCGATTCGTGGGAGACCCGCAGGGGCCCACGTACGCTGTCCTACGTGTCAGTTGGAAAAACCGTGGCGAAGCTCGCCGGATGTTCCGCACTTGCGGGTGCGCTGTTGGCCGGAGTGATGTTTCCGTTGGCAGGCGGGTTCGGCTACGCCTCCAACCGCGCGGCGGACACCGTCGACAATGTGTCGGCCGAACTCGTCGAGGGCACGGTGCCTGCCGTGTCCACGATGGTCGACTCGGCGGGCAATCCCATCGCCTGGTTGTACGAGCAACGCCGATTCGAAGTCCCGAGCGATCAGATCTCCAATCAGATGAAACTGGCGATCGTCTCCATCGAGGACCGGCGATTCGCCGAGCACCAGGGCGTCGACTGGCAGGGCACGCTGCGCGCCTTCCTCACCAACACCACGAGCGGTCAGGTCGAGCAAGGTGCGTCCACCCTCGACCAGCAGTACGTCAAGAATTACCAGCTACTCGTCGTCGCCAAGACCGACGCCGAGCGACGTGCCGCCATCGAGACGACTCCCGCTCGCAAGATCCGCGAGATCCGGATGGCGCTGACGCTGGACAAGGAACTGACCAAGGACGAGATCCTCACCCGGTACCTGAACCTCGTACCGTTCGGCAACGCCTCGTTCGGCATCCAGGACGCCGCACAGACCTACTTCGGCATCGACGCCAGCGACCTCGACGCAAAGCAGTCGGCGATGCTCGCGGGCATGGTGCAGTCGAGCTCGGCGCTCAACCCGTACACCAACGAGCAGGGCGTCACCGAACGACGCAACGTCGTGCTGGACACGATGATCGAGAACATTCCGGAACGAGCCGACGAGTTCAGGCAGGCCAAGACCGAGCCGCTCGGCGTGCTCCCTGTTCCTCAGACACTCCCCCGCGGCTGCATCGCCGCAGGGGACCGCGGCTTCTTCTGCGACTACGCACTGCAGTACCTGGCCGACGCCGGCATCAGCAGGGAACAGATCGACAAGGGCGGCTACCTGATCCGCACCACCCTCGACCCGGCGGTCCAGGATTCGACCAAGGCCGCGCTCGTGGGGAATTCCAGCCCCACCCTCAACGGCGTCGCGACCGTCATGAACGTCATCGCTCCGGGCCAGGACTCGCACCGGATTCTCGCCATGGGCAGCAGCCGTACGTACGGCCTCGACGCCGACACCAACGAGACGGTGCAGCCGCAGCCCTACACACTCGTCGGCCACGGTGCCGGCTCGATCTTCAAGGTCTTCACCACGGCTGCAGCGATGGAGCGCGGCCTCGGTACCAGCGCGACGCTGCAGGTGCCGCGTCGCGCCGAGGTGAAGGGTCTCGGTGACGGTGGCGCACCGGGGTGCCCTGCCAACACCTACTGCGTCGAGAATGCCGGCAACTACCCGGCGTCGCTGTCCATCACCGATGCCCTCGCCCAATCCCCGAACACGGCATTCGTCAAGCTCATCGAGTCGGTCGGGGTCAGCCCTGTGGTCGACATGTCCGTACGGCTGGGCTTGCGGTCCTACGCCAACCCCGGCACCTCGGGCTTCGACGATCAGTCCATGGCGGACTTCCAGAAGTCGCAGAACCTCGGTTCCTACACCCTCGGGCCGACATGGGTGAACCCGCTGGAGCTGTCGAACGTGGCTGCGACGCTGGCCTCGAGCGGCAAGTGGTGCCCACCCACCCCCATCGATTCGGTCTACGACCGCGAAGGCCAGCCCGTGCCCCTCACGCAGCAGCCCTGCGAGCAGGTCGTCGAGCCCGGCCTGGCCAACACCCTCATGAACGCAATGAGCAAGGACGATCAAGCGGGCGGCACCTCGGCGTCGGCTGCCGGTTCGGTCGGCTGGACACTGCCGATGGGCGGCAAGACCGGTACCACCGAGTCGCACATGTCCTCCGGCTTCCTCGGCTTCACCAATCGCTATGCCGCCGCGGTGTACACCTACGGCGACTCACCGACGCCCGGTGAGATCTGCTCGTTCCCACTACGACCGTGCGGCTCGGGCAACCTCTTCGGCGGTAACGAGCCCGCTCGTACCTGGTTCCAGGCCATTGACCCCGTCGCGAACAACTTCGGTTCGGTCGAGTTGCCGCCGGTGGATCAGAAGTACGTCCGTGGTTCGGCCAACGGGCAGGTCCCCGACGTCACCGGTCAGACCCAGAGCTCGGCAACTTCGACGCTGCAGGGTGCAGGCTTCCAGGTGACAGCCGTGATGACGGCCAGTTCGTCCTCACGGGGAACCGTCACAGGGATCTCGCCCTCCGGCTCGGCGATCCCTGGATCCACCATCACGATCTACGTCAGCGACGGATCGGTGCGGGAGGCTCCTCCCGCACCGGCCAACCCGGCACGGCCCGACATCGAGCTCCCGGAGCTGCCGCCGATTCAGATACCGGCGATTCCCGGGCTGACCGTGCCCCGGTAGGCAGCTTCGCCGCATGTGCGCGGAAATACATGGAGGGTCAGGAGCGCAGCCTGCGGAGTGACCCAGGTGCACAGTGTATTTCCGCGCACATGCGCGTCAGCGCCTACAGGCGGTCCTTGACCGCCTTGGACACACGAGAGCCGTCGGCCTTGCCCGCGGCCAACGCCGAGGCGGCCTTCATGACCAGCCCCATCTGCTTCATTCCCGGGCGCTCACCGAGCTCCTCGGCCACCTGAGCGATGGCGGTGTCCGCGACGTCGGCGAGCTCGGCGTCCGTCAGCGGCGTCGGGAGATACTCGTCGATGATCCGGGCTTCCGCGTGCTCGGTGGCCGCGAGCTCACCGCGTCCGTTCTGCGTGTAGATCTCGGCCGATTCACCGCGTTTCTTCGACTCCTTGGCGAGCACCTTCAGCACCTGCTCGTCGGTGAGTTCGTGCGCCTCCTTGCCGGATACCTCCTCGGTCTGGATCGCGGCGAGAAGCATGCGCAATGTGGCCAAACGCAGCTTGTCCTTGGCCTTCATCGCCGCGGTGAGGTCGGATCGGAGCCTGGTCTTCAATTCGGGCTTGAGTTCTGACATGTGACAGAACGCTACGCGGGCGCGGCCCGAGACCGCACGTCGATTCCCCACCCTGCCGTATCGTGGTGAGCGTGTTCGTCAAAAACAACGCTTCGGCACTTCTCGCGGCCGCCGGCAAGGCTCGCGCTGGGGCAGCCGATTCACCGATGAAGAGCGCCGCCCTCGCCACGGCCGGCGCCGCCGCACTGGGCGTCGGATATGCCACCCTCATCGAGCGCAATGCCTTCACGCTGCGCGAGACGTCGATGGCCGTCCTCGATCCCGACTCGTCGCCGCTGCGCGTCCTGCACATCAGCGACCTGCACATGATGCCCAGCCAGCGCCTGAAGCAGAATTGGCTCCGCGAGCTGGACCGCCTGGAACCGGACCTGGTGGTCAACACCGGCGACAATCTGTCCCACATGCGTTCGGTACCTGCCGTCGTTCAGGCGCTCGGGCCGCTGCTGTCCCGGCCGGGCCTGTTCGTCTTCGGCAGCAACGACTACTTCGCCCCGAAGCCGAAGAACCCGCTGAAGTACTTCAACAAGGACCACAAGCGTGTCTTCGGCGAGTCCCTACCGTGGCGGGACCTGCGCGCCGCGTTCACCGAGCGCGGTTGGCACGACGTGACGCACGTGCGCCGCGAGCTCGAGGTTGCGGGTGTGCGCATCGCCTCCGCCGGCGTCGACGATCCGCATCTGAAGCGCGACCGCTACGACACCATCGCCGGTCAACCCAATCCGTTGGCAGACCTGCGGCTGGGTATCACCCACTCACCGGAGCCGCGGGTTCTCGACAAGTTCGCCGACGACGGATACGACCTCGTGCTGGCCGGTCACACCCACGGTGGACAGCTGTGCCTGCCGTTCTACGGCGCGTTGGTGACCAACTGCCAGATCGACCGCTCACGTGTGAAGGGACCGTCGAAGTGGGGCGCCCACACACAGCTCCACGTCTCGGCCGGCGTCGGCACATCGCCCTACGCGCCCGCGCGTTTCTGCTGCCGACCCGAGGCGACGCTGTTGACACTCACCGCTGCACCACGCAAGGGTCCCCGAGAAGGGTCGGACGAGACCGTTTCGCGTTCCGAGGCAGTCGTGAGCTAGACTGCTCCAGGCGGTACACGGGGTGTGGCGCAGCTTGGTAGCGCGCTTCGTTCGGGACGAAGAGGTCGTGGGTTCGAATCCCGCCACCCCGACAGCAAGATCGAAACAAAGACTCGCCTGACTCTTCGGGCGGGTCTTTTTTCGTTCATCTTCGACCGTCGCCGAGCATTCGGTGACGCAGGCTGTCGTAAATCGGCGGCGACCCTGCCAGGTGTGCGACGAGGACGGCTGCCGCGGTAGCGGCGAGCATGGGGACTGTCACCGAAGTGACTGCGGTCATTTCGACGACTATCACGATCCCGGTAATCGGCGCTCGCACAACCGCACCGAAGAGCGCGGCCATTCCGACGACGACCATCGCAGGCAACGATGGCGTGTTCATGTCCGGCAGGGCAGCGTCGCCGACCCCCGCGACGAGGGCACCCCACAGGGCGCCGAGCGCAAGCAGCGGCGCGAACAGCCCTCCGGGAGTGGCCGAGGCGTAGGACAGAGGCCCGGTGATCAAACGGATGACGAGAAACCCGGCGACGACGGGCACAACCGGATTGCCGCCCCCGATCAGCGACTGCACCACCGCGTCTCCGCCGCCGGCGTAACCCTGATCCAACGTCATCAGGGCCCCTACGAGCGCGCCGATGAGCACCGCGCGGACCGTGGGAGAAACGTTGTCGAACCTCTCCGCGACGTCGACCGCGCCGAGAATCATCTTGCTGTACAGAACGCCGAGGACTCCTGCCGTCAGCCCGAACACGACGAAGTACGGCAGTAGCGCAATCGACGGCGCGTCGACGCCCCCTGCAAAGAAATCGGGCCTGTCTCCGTTGATCATTCGCGAACAACCGACTCCGACTGCTACCGCGATAAGGGTGGGCAGCACGGTCCGCGCACGAAAGGACTTCGTTACCTCCTCGAAGACGAACACCGCTCCCCCGATGGGGGCGTTGAACGCCACGGCGAGCCCGGCACCCGCAACCGAGGACTGCATCGATGCGGAGTCGGCGCTGCTGAGCCGCGCTCGCCTACCTGCTTCGGCCCCGATGGCAGCTCCCATGTGCACTGTCGGCCCCTCGCGACCCAGCACCAGGCCCGAACCGATCGAGAGCAGTCCGCCGATGAACTTCGCCGGGAGCACACTGCGCGGCGGCGCCTGCGACTCTCCCCTGGCGACAGCCTCCACGTGTTGAATTCCGCTCCCTGCCGCCAGCGGCGTCCATCTGACGATCAAGGCCGCCAATCCCGCTCCACCAGCGGTGACCGCAACGGGAATCAACAGCGCGGGGGCCGGGGCCGAATGCACCCACTCGAGGAGTTCGAGCCTGCGCTCGTCCGCTTGCCGAAGACACCATCGAAATGCCCCACCGACAAAGCCGATGACCACTCCACAGACCACTGCCACCCAGCACAGCCGCCACATGCCGAGTGCGTCCGGACTGTCCTCGGCCTGGTGCCGTGCCGCATGGTTCATCTCGCTCCTGGACGCCGACGAAGCCAATACCGTCGGCATCCACTATCTCAGGTGTTGCGTGCTTTCAACCCGCTGACGCAGCCCTCGATCCGACTCATGCGCGCGGCAAGCTCCAGATCGGGCCGGCTTCGAGATCGGCGATGATGGCCGCTGGATCGTCGTAGACGGCCACGGCGCCGGCCTCGCGTAATTCGGCCTCGGAGATTCCGCCGGACCGCACACCGATGCAGCGCACGCCGACGCGTCGCGACGCCTCGACGTCCCAGACGCTGTCGCCGATCATGACCGCGTCCTCGGCGCCCACTGCTGCACGCTCGAGTGCGACACCGATGATCTCGGGACTCGGCTTGGCGACCTCCGCATCCTCGGACGAGGTCACCACCGACACGATTTCCTCGACATCGAGCAGGTCCCGGAGGGTGGCGAGCTCGTCCTCGGGCGCTGAGGTCGCCAGCACCACGGTCAAGCCCAGATCCTCGATGCGCTGCAACAACTCCCGTGATCCAGGAAGTATCTGCAGGCGCTTGCTCGCCTCGGCGTAATAGGAGCTGTGCAGCTCCTTCGCTTCCAGCGCGGCCGCACTGTCGGAGGATCCGACGAGTTCCTCGAGCAGTTTGCCGCCGTCCATTCCGATGCAACGATGAATACGCCACGACGGCACCGTGATGCCTGCGTCGGCGAATGCGCGCGACCAGGTATCGACGTGAACGTAGTTCGAGTCGACCAACGTGCCGTCGATGTCGAACAGGACTGCACCTGAACCGGAAGTCATTACGGTCGCTTACCCCGCCAAGCGGAGGGGAAACGTCGAAAAGGGCCCCTCGCGAACGAGGGGCCCTTTCCAAGAACGTTTCGACTCAGTCGACCTGCGCCTGCCACATCCAGTGCAGCTGTTCGAGCCGCGCGGTGATGGAGATCAGCAGATCCTGGGTGACCGGGTCTGCCGCCTCGGTGTCGGCAATTCGACTCCGGAGACGGTCGATCACGGCCGCCAGGTTGTCGACGACCGCGGCGATCACCTGATCGTCCTTGGTCCAGCCTTCGCCGAACCCTTTGGTGCCGGCAGTGGTGGAAACCGTAGCCGAACGACCATCTGGGCTGACACCGATCGCGGTTGCCCGCTCCGCCGCGCTGTCGGTGAATTCACGTGCCGCTGTGACTAATTCGTCGAGCGCGAGGTGAACCGATCGGAAGTTCCTTCCGATGACGTTCCAATGCGCTTGCTTGGCGATCAGGGACAGGTCGATGAGGTCGACGACGGTGCCCTGCAGGGCATCTCCGGCTATCTTCTGCTGGCCGGCGTCGAGTGTGCTGGTGATGGGATTGGTCATTGATTCCTCCTCGTAAGGGGTTACTACTTTAGACTTGTTCGGCTTCGTCTCCGGGTGTGGTCGGCGACTGGCTTGTCGTGGGTGCGACATTGCCTTGCCCTGCCCGGACGCCTTCCTCGACCTTCTTGCCGAGATCGGCGTCGACGTTCTTCCAGTAGTCGAACACTCGCGCCAGGACTTGCTCGGTCACTCCGTTGAGCGCGTGCCCGACGATGTTGCCCACGAGGCGTTCGCGTTGGCCGTCGTCCATGACCTCACGGTAGAGCGTCCCGGGCTGGACGAAGTCGCCGTCCTCGGGGTGTTCGACATAACCGGTGCGGACGAAGCGCGGCTCGAAGTCCCACGACCCGTCGTTGCCGTACTTCGCGGTGTCCGCGTGCGGGCCACCGTACGAGTTGGGTGCGTACACCGGCGTCTGCGGGGAGTTGAACGAGTAGCGCATCGCCCCGTCCTTGGAGTACGAGTTCACCGGCGACTTCGGCGCGTTGACCGGCAGCTGCGCGTAGTTCGCACCGATGCGGTAGCGGTGCGCGTCAGCGTAGGAGAAGATGCGGCCGAGCAGCATCTTGTCCGGGCTGACGCCGATTCCGGGAACCAGGTTGGACGGCTCGAACGAGCTCTGCTCGATCTGCGCGTGGAAGTTCTCCGGGTTGCGATTGAGCGTCATTTTGCCGACCTCGATCAGCGGGTAGTCCTTCTGCGACCAGACCTTGGTGAGGTCGAACGGGTTGAACTTGTAGCCCTCCGCGTCCTCGTACGGCATGATCTGCACCTTCAGCGTCCAGCTGGGGAAGTTACCTTCCTTGATGGAGCCGAACAGATCCTGTCGATGATGATCGGGCGAGGTGCCGGCGAGCTCGTCAGCCTTCTCCTGCGTCAGGAAGTCGATACCCTGATCGGTCTTGAAGTGGAACTTGACCCAGTTCTTCTCACCGGCTTCATTGATGAACTGGTAAGTGTGCGAGCCGAATCCGTCCATGTGGCGGTACGACTTCGGGATGCCGCGGTCACCCATCAGCCAGGTGACCTGGTGCGCGGTCTCGGGAGAGAGCGTCCAGAAGTCCCACTGCATGTTGTGGTCGCGCAGGCCGGAATCGGGCATGCGCTTCTGGCTGCGGATGAAGTCCTGGAACTTGATCGGATCCTTGACGAAGAAGACCGGGGTGTTGTTTCCGACGAGGTCCCAGTTGCCTTCCTCGGTGTAGAACTTGAGCGAGAAACCGCGCGGGTCGCGCCAGGTATCCGGGCTGCCCTGCTCACCGGCGACGGTGGAGAAACGCGCGAGCATCTCGGTCTTCGCGCCGGGCTGTAGCGCCTTGGCCTTGGTGTATTTGCTGATGTCTCCGGTGATTTCGAGTTCACCGAATGCGCCCGCACCCTTGGCGTGCACGACGCGCTCCGGGACACGCTCACGGTTGAACTGCGCCATCTTCTCGATGAGGTAGTGGTCGTGGAGCAGGATCGGGCCCTGCGTGCCAGCGGTCAACGACTGGTCGTCGCTGGGGACGGGGATACCCGAGTTACTCGTGGTTGCCGGAGTGGTCTTCGGCTGGGTGGTCGGCTCGGTCATGAGCAAAGCCTCCTAAAATCACTTCACTGGAGCCTGTCGAGGGGCTGGCTCGAGAGGCAGAATTCATTGACGCTTGTGCGTCGGTGTCGTGCTACTCGGTGGATATAACCGAAACGGAGCTTGCCGAATCCTGTCCGGACGCACACTCGGCACAGACGCCCCAGAACACCACCTCGGCCTCGTCGACGACGAAACCCTGCGAATCCGACGGATCCAGACATGGCGCGGCACCGAGAACGCAATCGACGTCGACCACCCTGTGGCACTGACGGCACACCAGGTGGTGGTGATTGTCGCCGGTTCGGCTTTCGTACAGCGCCGGTGAGCCTGCCGGCTCGATCCGACGCAGAAGTCCGGCATTCACGCAGGCGCGCAGCACGTCGTACACCGCTTGCATCGACACCGAACCGACCTCGGATCGCACCGAGGCAGCCACGTCGTCGGCGTCGGAGTGCGGTCGGGCTGCAACCGCGTTCAACACCGCTACACGAGGACCCGTGACGCGCAACCCGACGGAGCGCAGCAGCGCAACCGGGTCCGCAGTCACATCGTCCAAGGGCATGTTCCCCAGTATGCCCCTTTTCTGGACTAAGTCAAGAAAAGGGGCATGGGAGTGGCTACCTCGCGTCGACCTGCGTCGCAGGGCCGGTGGACATCGAGCCCGAGACGATCTGCAGACCGAAATGGGTTCCGGCTTTCACCCACGAACCCAGCGTCGGGCCGCTCGCGGTGACATCGACGCGGCACAGCCTCGCCTTGCCCTTCAGCTTCGCCCCGCCCAACTCGAGCACTGAATCATTCGGTTGCGCGAATCCCATCGCACCCATGATGGGCCAGGTAGGACCGATACCGCGCGAACTCGTCCGGACCTCCCAGGTCTCACCCGTGGCCGAGAAATCGCCGAGGACATCGCCGTCGAAGTCCGCCATCACCTTCGGCAGATGCCAGTGCGACCGGCCGCCGTGCACCGATTCCTCCGAATCGACCGCGATGAACGGCACTGCCATCCTCGGTATCACCCCCAGGCCGGAACCGGGGCGTCGGAGCACCGGGCTCGCGAGAATCTCCCGATACGGGCCAACCGGTGAACTCAGATAGTCGACCACCATCACCATGGTCACCGGGATGGAGGACGTCGGCAGCAACGCTCGCCCCGACACCGTCGCGCGGTGAAACCAGATGGTCGCTCGAACATCCGCAGGCCAGGGCGGCGGCGGGCTCTGCGGCCACTCGACACGCTCGGACTGCGATTCGGTCACGCTCCACATGTCGAGCTTCCTTTCACTGTGAGCGGCAGACGCAACGCGCCGGGAGCCGCTGCGGGAACCACCGGCCGACGGGGAGGCGTCGGCAGGATCTCACGGTACGCGGACCCGAGTTCGGGCCGCAGATCCTGCTCGCCCTTGTTCGGCCACAGCGCCAAGGCGCGTTCGGCTTGGGCGGTGATGGTCAGCGACGGGTTGACACCGAGGTTGGCGCTGATGGCCGAACCGTCGACGACGTGAAGTCCGTCGTACCCGTACACCCGGTGATACGCATCGACGACGCCTTGCTCGGCGGTTTCGCCGATCGCGCAGCCCCCGAGAAAGTGGGCGGTCATCGGTATGTTGACGATCTCGGCAATGGACCCACCAGGATCACCGCCGATCTTGTCGGCGAGGAGCCTGATTGCCTCGTGGCCCTGCGGAATCCACGACGGCGGCGGGTCACCGGCGCCCGGCTTACTGGTCAGACGTCGTCCGAACAGTCCCTTCTTAGAGCCCAGTTCGAGGGAGTTGTCGTCGGTCTGCATCACCAGCGCGATGACGGTGCGTTCGGACCAGCGCCGCACGGACAGACTCCGCCACGCGGCTCCCGGATGTCGCAGTGCCACACCGATGGTCTTCACCACTCGGGGAGTGCGGCCGCCGCCGTCGCTGAGAACGGTCTGCAGCAGCCCGATCGCGTTGCTGCCCTTGCCGTATCGCACCGGTTCGATGTGCGTGTGGTCGTCGGGATGGAACGAGGAGGTGATTGCCACGCCCTCGGTGTAGTCGATCTCGCGTCCGCGGGCCGTCGCGGCGAGCACGGCCTCGGAGTTGGTACGAACCTTGCTGCCGATTCGATCGGACAACTTCGGCAGCATCCGGTCTTCCTTCATGGCCAGCATCAGCTTCTGCGTTCCGTAGGTGCCGGCCGCGAACACCACCTGATCGGCCGTCAGCACCGTCTCCTTACGCCGTAGCTTTCCACCGGTTCGGCGCGTGATCACCTCGTATCCGCCACCCGGAGCAGGACGGACGCCTGTGACGGTCGTCAACGGCATCACCTCGGCCCCTGCCTGTTCGGCGAGATACAGGTAGTTCTTGACGAGGGTGTTCTTCGCACCCACGCGGCATCCGGTCATGCACGACCCGCATTCGGTGCAGCCGGTCCGCTCGGGACCGACGCCGCCGAAGAACGGGTCCTTCGACGGCTGTCCGGGCGTGCCGAAGAAGACGCCGACCGGTGTACTGACGAACGTGTCGCCGACGCCCATGTCCTCGGCGACCTCTTTCATCACCTTGTCCGACGGGGTGATCGACGGATTGGTCTCGACGCCGAGCATGCGCTTCGCCTGGTCGTAGTACGGTCCGAGTTCGCGGTGCCAGTCCGTGATCGAGGCCCACTGCGGATCCTCGAAAAATCGCTTGGGCGGCTGATACAGGGTGTTGGCGTAGTTCAGCGATCCGCCGCCGACACCCGCTCCCGCCATGACAAGGACGTCCGGCAGGAGGTGAATGCGTTGGAGTCCATAGCATCCCAGCGCAGGTGCCCACAGATACTTGCGCAGCCGCCAGCTGGTCTTGGGTAGCTCCTCGTCGGTGAAGCGGCGACCGGATTCGAGAACTCCAACGCTGTAACCTTTTTCGACTGCACGCAGTGCCGCGACACTGCCACCGAATCCAGATCCGATGACGAGGACATCGAAGTCGCTCATACCTGTTGACCTTCTTTCGCCGGTGCGCCCTCGTAGTGCCCGAGGTCGAATGTGCGTGTCGAGTTGCGGAACTTGAAGGTGTACGTGGGCCACATCACCGGGTTGCGCCCCTGAGCATCGAGGTACCAGCTCGAGCAACCACCGGAGTTCCACACCGTCCCCGCGAGCGAGTCGTGAATCCACGAGTTGTATTGCTGCTGCGCATGTTCGCTGACCTCCACCGATGCCAGCCGGTGATCGGCCATCCGGCGCAGCGCATCGACCACATAGTTGGCCTGCGACTCGAGCATGTAGACGATGGAGCTGTGCCCGAGGTTGGTGTTGGGGCCGTACATCAGGAAGAGGTTGGGAAATCCGTGCACGGTGGTGCCGCGGAAAGCGTTGGGACTGCCACCCCAGTGCTCGGCCAGCGTGCGACCGTCCGTACTGACCAGGGCGTTCGAAATCGGCGGTTCGGTGGGGGTGAATCCCGTGCCGAAAATGATCGTGTCCACTGGGTACGAGTTACCGTCCGCATCGATCACCGAGTCCTCGGTGATCCGGGTCAACCGGCTGGCCACGAGGTCCACGTCGTCTCGATCGAGCGTCTTCAACCAGTCGTTGGACAGCAGCATGCGCTTGCAGCCGAGAAGAAAGTCGGGCGTCAACGCGGCGCGCTTGACCGGGTTCTTGACCTGTCGACGCAGGTGAATCTTCGCGACGTTCGAGATCAGCGGCAGCACCTTGGGATGATGTGCGAGGGCGGTGACATATGCCTCGCGGTAGCCGTAGATGACGCCGCGCACTGCCTTCTGCGTCGACGGGAACCGCTTGTACATGGCCTTTTCGAGCCTGCCGAGGGTTCGGTCGAGGCGGGGCACCACCCAGGCCGGGGTCCGCTGGAAGACGGTGAGCCGCTCGGCCCGGTCGACGATCTCGGGCACGAATTGCACCGCCGAGGCGCCGGTCCCGATCACCGCGACCCGTTCCCCGGTGAGATCGTGATCGTGATTCCACGTTGCGGAGTGGAACATGGTGCCGCCGAAGATGTCGAGGCCCGGAACATCGGGCAGTTTCGGTGTCGAGAGCGCGCCGGTGGCCGCGACGAGTACTTCGGCGCTCACCGGTCCCTGCGAGGTTTCGACGTTCCAGTGCGATCGCTCGGGATTCCACACCGCGGAGGTGAGCTCGCAGTCGAAGACGATCCGGCTACGCAGGCCGAGCGAATCGACGACGCCGCGCAGGTAGGTGAAAAGCTCCGGTTGGCGCGCAAAGGTGTGCGTCCAGTCGGGGCTGGGGGCGAACGAGAACGAATACAGCGAGGTCGGCACATCGCAGGCACAACCCGGGTAGGTGTTGTCTCGCCAGGTGCCGCCGACCTCCGAGGCGCGCTCGATGATCAACACGTCCGCGCTGGGATCGTCGTCGAGAATGCGTGCTGCGGCGGCGATGCCGGCGAAGCCCGCTCCGACGACGAGTACGCGTACCGATTCTGGAACTGTCATGAGGTGACCACCTTCGACTCCCAGACAGGGAGCAGTCGGGCCCGAAGCGCAGCATCGGCGTCGGGCGTGCGGAAGAGTGCCGAGACCGCGAGTCCGCGGGCCAATTCGACGGTGAGTTCGATCGATTCGTTCGTCATGCGGCTGCCCATGATCGCGGTCGCGCCGCCCATGATCGCCTCGGAGACCCGACGCTCCAGCGGGACCATGGCCTCGTGCAGCGCCGGGTCGGTCCGCGCTGCCACCCACAGCTCGAGCGCCGCGTAGAACAGTGGGCCGGAGAATGCCTCGCTGAGCACCTCGACGCCGCGATCGGGATCGGGATCGGCCTCGAGGATCTCGGCGAGGCGCTTCTCGACGAGGTGTCCGACGGCTGCGGTCACCAGCGATTCCTTGGTCGGAAAGTGGTGCAGCTGAGCGCCGCGCGATACTCCGGCGCGGCGGGCGATCTCCTGAGTGCTGGTCTTGGCGAAGCCGAGTTCGACGAGGCAGTCGATCGCGGCGTCGAGCAGTTTCGCCTGCGTACCGGCCGTACGTTCGGCTTGGGTTCGCCTCTCTGGAACCTCGGTGGTTTGGGTCACACTTGCGACCATAGCGTCAAATCAACAAACAGTCCAGACTGCTTGTAAGTGAGCTGTGCGCGAGCGCGGGTCGCATGGCTGTTCGCGCAGGTTTCAGTCGTTCGCACAGGCTGCAACACGCGCGGACAGCCGAAAAGTGTGCGAAAAGCCGCGCGACCCCAGAGGGTCAGACCACCCGGTACCGCAGCATCATCTCGTGATCCTCGTGGTCGAGCATGTGACAGTGCCACATGTAACCCTGCAGCTCGGCCCCTGCGCCCATATCGTGCCCCGCGCCGTGGCCCATGTCGTGGCTCGAGCGATTGCCGCTGGAAGGCGCCGTGAACGTCGCATCGGGATCGAAGCCGAGCTCATCGCCGGTCGGGAAACGCACCAGAATGCGCGTCACCGTGCCGGGGTATGTGTTGACGGTGTCCTTCGCCCCCGCTTCCCACGCCGGCGGCGGTGCGAGCGGACCGGTGACATAGCGTTCGACCTCCGGCGCCCACTTGACGCCGATATCGGGCCGCGGGTGATCACGCATGTACGCCGCGAGATCCACCGGAGCGCGGCCGAGGGTGCGAAAGTGCACCAGATGCAGATGGATCGGGTGCGGCTCGAGCGTGGTGTTGACGATGTTCCACTGCTCGACGGCGCCCTGCGCCGGCATCTCGATATCGGGGTCGCTGTAGCGAAGATTGTTCAGTGTCATCATCGGCGGTGCCAAAGACAGTCCCGCCGACGGCTGATTGACCGTCACGGTCCGCTGCACCTGCGCGAGGGGTATCTCCGGGAGCAAAGCCGGTTGCCCCTTGCCGCCGCGATACATCGTCATGATCTCTCCTGCGAAACCGCGTCCCGACGCCACCCTGAACTGACAGAACAGCGGCATCGGTACCGCGCCCAGCGACGCGGCCTGTGCGGGCGGCGGCTCGTCGTTGCGGAGCTCGATCACCTCACCCGGCTCGACCGATCCGAAGTCCACCAACACGTCAACGCGTTCAGCGGGAGCCAGGCGGATGCTCTCGGTCCGGACGGGGGCGTCGAGCAAACCGCCGTCGTTTCCGATGACCCAGAACGTCATTCGATTGCTGAGAAACAGATTCCACACACTGTACGAACCTGCGTTGACGATACGGAAGCGGTACATCCCTCGCGCGACTTCCATCGTCGGCCAGATCTTTCCGTTGACGACGCCCACGTCGCCGGTACCGCCACCTTCCCACTTGCCTTGCGGCACGGTGATGTTGGTACGCAGGCTCATGCTGCCGTCGGGATTCATGATCTTTTCCTGCAGTACCAGAGGTACCTCGAATTCACCGGACGGTAGACCGAGCGAATTGTCTGCCGAACCCGAATCGAACTGATCACGAACAAGATTGACACCGACAAGACCGGCATAGACGTTGATGCGCGTCATCGACATAGCGTGATCGTGGTACCACAGACCAGCGGATTCGTTGAGCCCCGAGAATTTGTGCGTGAGGGACTCCCCCGGCTGCACGAGCATCTCCGAGTGACCGTCGCTCTCGGGCGACGTGATTCCGCCGTGCAGGTGCAGCGTGGTCGCTGTCTGCTCGCGATCGCGCTCGCTCAGGCCGTGCAAGGAGGTGTCGACGTCGGCGGCGAGTGGATTGCCCTCGGTGCTGTTGGTGTACCGCAGCGTCCACGGCTGGCCTTGCACGCTTTCGATCGTCGGGCCCAGGTAGTTGCATTCGCCGTACCCGAACGTGGGCCCCTCCGGCAGATCGGCATGGAAGCGATGCACACTGCTGCGCGCCTCGAGCGAAAGGTCGGTGCCGGTGAGCATCGGCAGCCGTGGCAGCTCGTCCCGGAACGGTTGCAACGGCGGAGAGTGGAACAGCAGCGGACTGTTGCCGCCGAAGATGTCGTCAGCGAACGCGTGGCGAGCCCGAGAACTGGACGGGAGCGCTGCCGCCCCCGCAACGAGCGCCATGACACCGGCCGCACGGAAGGCCGACCTGCGAGACACCTCGTTCAAGCCGTACCCTCCCCATCCCAGACCGTGGCATGGATACCAGCGGCATTCCGCAGGCTCCACTGCAAGCTTCACCCAGGGTCGTTCCGCAGGCTCCACTGCAAGCTTCACCCAGGGTCGTTCCGCAGGCTCCACTCCCGCCGCCATACTATGTTGCCTCGTCGACACCCGTCGACACCCGTCACTCGGATCGTCCGGCACGTTCCTGCCGGTGGAGGGATCACACATACCCATGGCATCTATCACGTTCGACCGCGCCACCAGGCTTTTCCCGGGCTCTGAGGTGCCCGCGGTCAACGCCCTCGACCTCGAGATCGCCGACGGCGAATTTCTCGTTCTCGTCGGCCCGTCGGGCTGCGGCAAGTCCACATCTCTGCGCATGCTCGCCGGCCTCGAGGAGGTCGACAGCGGTCGCATTCTCATCGGCGGCTCGGACGTCACGCATTCCGAACCCAAGGACCGCGACATCGCGATGGTGTTCCAGAACTACGCGCTCTACCCGCACATGAGCGTCGCCGAGAACATGGGCTTCGCGCTCAAGCTCGCCAAAGCCGGCAAAGAGGAGATCCGAACACGCGTCCTCGAAGCCGCGAAGCTCCTGGACCTCGAGGACTACCTCGATCGGAAGCCGAAGGCGCTCTCGGGAGGGCAACGCCAGCGCGTGGCCATGGGCCGGGCCATCGTCCGTCAGCCGCAGGTCTTTCTGATGGACGAGCCGCTGTCGAATCTGGACGCGAAACTCCGAGTTCAGACCCGCACGCAGATCGCGCAGCTGCAGCGCAGGCTGGCCACCACCACGGTGTACGTCACGCACGATCAGGTGGAGGCGATGACCATGGGCGACCGCGTCGCGGTACTCAAAGGCGGAACGCTGCAGCAGTGCGCCTCACCGCGCGAGCTGTACCGAACTCCCGCGAACGTCTTCGTCGCCGGGTTCATGGGATCCCCGTCGATGAACCTGTTCAGTGCCCCGATCACCGACGGCGGAGTGCGGATCGGCGACCAGGTCGTTCCGATTCCGCGCGATGTCCTCGCCCGCTGCAGTGGCTCCGAGGTGATGTTCGGCATTCGGCCGGAACACGTCGAGATCGTCTCGTCGGGATTGAAGCTCGAGATCGATGTGGTCGAGGAGCTGGGTTCGGAGGCCTTCGTCTTCGGTCGCGCCGACATCAACGGTCGGACGCAGACCATCGTCGCGCGTGCGGATTGGCGTGACCCACCCCAGAAGGGCGATGTGGTGGCCGTGCGGTTCGACGAGGCACATGCGCACGTCTTCGACGGGTCGGGCGAAGGCGCTCCGCGCATGTGAGTGGAAATACATAGCGGGCTATGTATTTCCACTCACATGCGCCGAAGGCGCCTAAACGAGCAGTTCGGCGATCTGAATGGTGTTCAGCGCCGCGCCCTTGCGCAGGTTGTCGCCCGAGACGAACAGTGCGAGACCGCGGCCCTCGGGTGCACCCGGGTCCCGACGGATACGGCCGACGAGAGAAACATCCTTGCCCGCGGCCTGGAGCGGGGTGGGCACGTCGGTCAGTTCCACGCCGGGGGCCGACGCAAGCAACTCTCGGGCTCGCTCGACGGTCAGCTCCCGAGCGAACTCGGCGTTGATCGAGAGCGAGTGTCCGGTGAACACCGGTACGCGCACGCAGGTGCCGCTGACCAGCAAATCCGGGAGACCGAGGATCTTGCGTGATTCATTGCGGAGCTTCTGATCCTCGTCCGTCTCGCCCGATCCGTCGTCGACGATGGCGCCGGCGAGCGGCAGCACGTTGAACGCGATGGGCGCGACGTACTTGTCGGGAGCCGGAAAATCCACCGAGGAACCGTCGTGGACCAGCTTCTCGACGTCGTCGATGACGGCGCGTGCCTGGGTGGCGAGCTCGTCGACACCGGCGAGGCCACTACCGGACACCGCCTGGTAGCTCGAGACGATCAAACGCGTCAGGCCTGCTTCGTCGTGCAGCACCTTGAGCACCGGCATGGCGGCCATGGTGGTGCAGTTGGGGTTGGCGATGATGCCCTTCGGGGGATTCTTCGCCTCCTCCGGATTGACCTCGCTGACGACGAGCGGCACGTCGGGGTCCTTGCGGAACGCCGACGAGTTGTCGATGACGACGGCCCCGGCCTCGGCGAAGCGTGGCGCCTGCTCACGCGAGAGGGTCGCCCCCGCGGAGAACAGCGCGATGTCGATGCCGGAGAGGTCCGCGGTGGATGCGTCCTCGACGATGATCTCTTCCCCGCGGAACGGCAGCTTCTTGCCCGCAGACCGAGCCGAGGCGAAGAATCGCACGGTGTCGGCGGGGAAGTTACGTTGCTCCAACAGTGTTCGCATGACGGCACCGACCTGGCCGGTGGCACCTACTACTGCAACTGTGGTCATTTTTCTACCGTCCTGTTCCTGCGTGTACGACCGCGACGTCCTCGCCACCGAGGTCGAAGGCCTCGTGCAGCACGCGGACCGCGTCGTCGAGCTGAGTATCGCTGCACAGCACCGAGATTCGGATCTCCGAGGTGCTGATCAAGTCGATGTTGATGCCGGCGTCGGCGAGTGCTTCACAGAACGTCGCCGTCACACCCGGGTGGCTCTTCATGCCGGCACCGACGAGCGAGACCTTGCCGATGTGGTCGTCGTAGAGCACCTGAGTGAAGCCGATCTCCGACTGGAGCTTGGTGAGCTTCTCCACGGCGGTCGGGCCGTCGGACCTGGGACACGTGAACGTGATGTCGGTCCTGCCGGTGTCCACCTTGGAGACGCCCTGCAACACCATGTCGATGTTGATCTCCGAGTCGGCGACGGCGCGGAAGACCTTGGCCGCGTAGCCGGGCGCGTCGGGAATGCCGACGACGGTGACCTTCGCCTCGCTGCGATCGTGTGCGACGCCGGTGAGAATTGCTTCTTCCACGGGAATGTCCTCCATAGATCCGGAGACGATGGTTCCGGGTTTGGTGGTGTACGACGACCGAACGTGTACTGGAACGTTGTAGCGACGCGCGTATTCGACGCAGCGCAGCATGAGCACCTTGGCGCCGCAGGCAGCCATCTCGAGCATCTCCTCGAACGAGACGGTGTCGAGGTGACGTGCGTTGGGCACGATGCGCGGATCGGCGGTGAAGATGCCGTCGACATCTGTGTAGATCTCGCATACGTCGGCGTTCAGCGCGGCCGCGAGCGCAACGGCGGTGGTGTCGGAGCCGCCGCGACCGAGCGTCGTGACGTCTTTGCTGTCCTGGCTGACGCCCTGGAAACCGGCGACGAGCACAATCGATCCTTCGTCCAGGGCGCTCCGAACACGACCCGGTGTGACGTCGATGATCTTGGCGTTGCCGTGCACGCTGGTGGTGACCACGCCGGCCTGCGAGCCGGTGAACGACCTCGCCTCGGCGCCGAGCGAGGCGATCGCCATCGCTACGAGTGCGTTCGAGATACGCTCGCCGGAGGTGAGCAGCATGTCCATCTCGCGCGCCGGTGGCGCCGGGCACACCTGCTGTGCGAGATCGAGTAGCTCGTCGGTGGTGTCACCCATCGCGGAGACCACGACGACGACGTCGTTGCCGGCCTTCTTGGTCTCGACGATTCGTTCAGCGACGCGTCGGATACGTTCGGCGGTGCCCACCGACGATCCCCCGTACTTCTGGACGATGAGAGCCACGCGTGTGTACCTCCGCTGCTTTCGGGTGCGATTGCTGGTGCATCTGGCCTGGCTACCTTACCGAGTTCCGGGTCCGATCCGCGCCGCGGGTACACCGGCACCACCTCTGACCTGCGACGATTCCGGCACAGACGCTCCCGACTCGAAATCCTGGGCCCGTTCGAACAAAGAGACCCGAAGCGATTCCGAGGCCCCGTCCGCTTCGGACGCCATTTCCCGGGCGCCAGATGCGAAAAAGGCCAACGAATCCGGCATCGAGAACACACAAGCCTCGACAAAACAGACCGGGCCACCCGATTTACAGTGTTGGCACCCCAAACCGTAAGGAACGTAATACTATTGGGCCGTCCGCCACATCGCTTGCGCCTTGTCAGTCGGGAGAGGGTTGCGTATGACCACGTTGCCCTACTCCACGCCCACGCTGCGCAGTCGCGTGCCGGCGCCCGGCCGGTCCACCATTCGACGTCGACGCTTGCTCGATCTCCTCGACCGCGCCGACACTGCCAGTACGGTCACGCTGCTGACGGCGCCTGCCGGTGCAGGCAAGACGACGTTGCTCGCCGACTGGGTAGCAGCACGCCGCTCTGCCACCAGCCGCGCGCTCGACGCCGAGGCGATCGCATGGCTCACTGTCGATGAATCCGACAATGACCTCGCGCATCTGCGCGAGGTCATCGTCTCGACGTTCTCACAGTCCGGATCGGCCGCCCTGGCCGCGGCCGTCGAGTCACTGCCCACCGCCGACGATCCGTCGTACGCGAATTTCACCGCCGCTCTGGTCGATGCGCTCGAATCCGTCGACGAGCACATCACGCTGATTCTCGATGACTGCCACCTCCTGCACGAGAACGACATGCTCACCGTCCTCGGCAACTTCCTGCGCTGGCCGCCGCGCAATGTCCGGACCATCGTCGCGGGCCGGTTCGAGCCACCACTGGCACTACAGAAGCTGCGCCTCGACGGCCTCGTGCACGACATCTCACCCTCGGCCGTAGCCTTCACCGAGGACGAGGCCTCACAGCTGTTCGCGCGGTCGGCTATCGAGCTCGATCCGAGTGACTCCGCCAAGCTGATGAACAGAACCGAAGGCTGGGCGGCGGGATTGCGCCTGGCAGCAATGGCGCTCACGGGTTCACAGCGCCCACCGGAAGTGATCGAGGCATTCACCGGCTCGCAGCACAGCGTGGCCGACTATCTCGTCGGCGAGATTCTGTCGCACCTGACCGCAGAGGTTCGCACATTTCTACTGGAAACCTCTGTGCCGGAATGGTTCACAACCGATCTAGCGGAGCGACTCACCGGCAACCCGCATGCACAGGACATCCTCGACGACCTCATCGCGCAGAATTTTCTCCTCGACCGGATCCCCGAATCGGAGCCCGTCTATCGATACCACCCGCTGATGCGCGAGTATCTGCGCGCCGAGATCGCGCGCCTCGGTGCAGCTCAGATACGCAACCTCGAGCGCGTCGCGTCGTCCTGGTTCAACGACTATCGGCAACCACTGCAAGCGCTCTCGCACAGCGTTCACGCCGGCGATTGCCCGGCGATTCTGGCGATCCTGGTCGAATCCGGACTCGGGATGGTGTTGCGCGGCAACTCAGCCGAGGTACTCAGCGCCATCGAGCACAGCCCCGTCGACGTCCGACGCGACCCCACCGCGTCGCTGATTTCCGCGGCGGCTCTGATGGCCGAGGGCAACACTGCCCCGGCGGTGTCGATACTGTCCGCACTCCGACGCGCGAACTACACGCCGCACGGAGATCGCGATGCCGAGATGCTGCGTCGGGCACTCGAGCTGCATGCGACTCTCGGGGCCGGAAATACCTCGGCAGCGCTGGACCGCCTCGAGCAACTCGACGTGGGAGCGTCCGGTTCACCCGAACTCGATGCGTACACGCTGATGGTGGTAGGTCTGGCCCACCTGCACCTGAGTCGATTCACCGCCGCACAGCAGTCCTTGTCGGACGCAGCGGCCAATGCCAGGGCCGGCAACCTCCACCTCACCGTCCTGGCCTGCCTGACGCTCGAGGCCGGATGCCAGTTTCTGGCCGGGCACCTCAGCGATGCGTTGGGCACCGCAGAACAGGGCCGGAAGTACGCACTGAAGTACCGCCTCCTCGATTCACCCGTATACGCAATGAACCAGTCGATCGATCTGATCGTTGCGGCCGTGCGGCTGGATCCGACATCGACACCGAATCCGGAGGACGTCTGGGCAGCCTTCACCGGATCACCCGTTCCCGCAGTCGCAGAGTACGGACGCCGTGCGCACTGGGTTGTCGAGGCAGCGCGGGCGTCGAACGCGCGCGAGGCATCCCTCGCTGCAGGTGAGAACCACGGGCGTCATGACCGGGAGAGGCTCGAGTTCGATCTTCCGGTCGTTCCTGCCTTCGAGGGTCTGCTGGTTCCGATGATCGCCCACCGCTACCTGGCGTCCGGGCAGGTGCATCGCGCCACCGAACTGGTCGAACTCACGGCTCGGCGGCTCGGACGAGTCGGGGAGGTCTCGGTGCTCGCCGCGGAGGTGCATCGCTTCAACGGCCGACTCGACGCCGCCGATACCGAACTGAACGCGGTGATCACCGGCAGCCGCCGCTGCCTCAACCAGGTCACGCTCGTGCGCGCACTCCTCGCCTCGGCGTGCGTGGCAGCAGCGCGTGCGCATCCCACTCGGGCGTTCGACACGGTGGTGCGGGCTTTGGCGATTGCGGAACCGGAGAACATTCTTCTGCCCTTCGCCGAAGCCGGCCGGCCCATTCGCGACATTCTCTCGCACAACCATGGGCGCTTCGGCGCCCTCGAGTCCTTTGCGGACCTCGCGCGCGCCGCGGTCCCGCAGGACGCGAACATGACCGCTCGCCGAACCTCGGGAGCATTGACTCGCCGGGAGCTCGAACTACTCCGGGAACTGCCATCGTGGCGAACCGCAGAGCAGATCGCTGCCGACCATTTCGTATCGGTGAACACCGTCAAGACACACCTACGAGGGATCTATCGCAAGCTCGAGGTGCGCTCTCGTCGTGACGCCATTGCCACGGCACACGAACTTGGTCTGCTCTGAGCACAGCAGCCCCGCATTACTCATCTCCTGCGGGTGATGCCGACCGGGCGCGGTGGATGGACGCTGATAGTGACGCCGGTAGCCCGGCCCCAAGTAATCACGATCCTTGCGGACCCGACGAGGAGCACGACCATGGCTCAGCCCGCCGACACACATCCGGTGCGCTACGAGTTCGTCGTCGAAGGCGACATGACCGACCGCACCAAAGCCGCATTCCCCGATCTGGCCGTGGCAAGGACGCCGTATCCCTGCACGCGATTGTTCGGGCCGCTCGAGGACGACACGGCGCTGCGCGGCATGCTGGCGCGATTCGACGCCCTGGGGCTGACCGTCGTCGAACTGCGCAGGTTGCCGGACTGACCGGTTCGGTCAACCCACGGGTGCGGAGGGTGTGTGCGGTAGTACACTCGGCGTTATGCAGCGCGCGCTCCTCCTCGATCGCCGCGACGGGGTCTGACACAGACTGGCTTCCCGTCGCGGGGTTCTTCGCGCCGGTCGATAACCATTTCAGGTAATAACCTCGGAGATCAAAGCCAATGTCACCAGCCGACGCATTCACATCCGGATCGCGCACCATCACCCCACCCTCGCGTCCCGCACCGAGCGATCAGCCCGTGTGGAACACGCAGAAGAATTCCTCGATGCCGACCTACCGCTACCGCCCGTTCGCGGAGGAGGTCGAGCCAGTCACGCTGGCCGACCGCACGTGGCCCGACAAAATCATCGACCGCACCCCGCAGTGGTGCGCGGTAGACCTACGGGACGGCAACCAGGCCCTGATCGACCCGATGAGTCCGGCCCGCAAACGCCGGATGTTCGACCTGCTCGTGCGCATGGGTTACAAGGAGATCGAGGTCGGCTTCCCGTCGGCCAGCCAGACCGATTTCGACTTCGTCCGCGAGATCATCGAGGACGGCGCCATTCCCCATGACGTCACCATCCAGGTGCTGACGCAGTGCCGACCGGAGCTCATCGAGCGCACCTTCCTCGCCTGCGAGGGCGCACGCAGCGTCATCGTGCACTTCTACAATTCGACGTCCATCCTGCAGCGCCGGGTGGTCTTCCGCGCCGAACGCGAGACCATCACCAAGATCGCCACCGACGGCGCACGCAAGTGCCTCGAGGTCGCGGCGAACTACCCGGATACGGAGTGGCGGTACGAGTACTCCCCCGAGTCGTACACCGGCACCGAGCTGGCGTACGCCAAGGAGGTGTGCGACGCGGTGGTCGACGTCATCGATCCCTCTCCGGCCAAGCCGATCATTCTGAATCTGCCGGCGACGGTCGAGATGGCAACCCCGAACGTGTACGCCGACTCCATCGAGTGGATGAGCCGCAATCTCGATCGCCGCGACAGCATCATCCTGTCGCTGCATCCGCACAACGACCGCGGAACTGGCGTGGCCGCAGCGGAACTGGGTTACCAGGCCGGCGCCGACCGCATCGAAGGGTGCCTGTTCGGTAACGGCGAGCGCACCGGCAACGTGTGCCTGGTGACGCTGGGACTCAACCTGTACACGCGCGGCGTCGATCCGCAGATCGACTTCTCCAACATCGACGAGGTACGGCGCACCGTCGAGTACTGCAACCAGCTGCTGGTGCCCGAACGCCACCCCTACGGCGGCGATCTGGTCTACACCGCGTTCTCCGGTAGCCACCAGGACGCGATCAACAAGGGTCTCGACGCAATGAAAGCGACTGCAGACGAACAAGATTCGGATGTCTCCGAGATCACGTGGCAGGTTCCGTATCTGCCGATCGATCCGAAGGACGTAGGCCGCACCTACGAGGCGGTCATCCGCGTCAACTCGCAGTCCGGCAAGGGCGGCGTCGCGTACATCATGAAGTCCGACCACGGCCTCGCGCTGCCGCGTCGGCTGCAGATCGAGTTCTCGCAAGCCGTGCAACGCATCGCCGACGGTGAGGGTGGCGAGGTTTCGCCGAAGGAGATGTGGGACGTCTTCGCCCAGGAATACCTGAGCCCCATTCGTCCGCTCGAACGCATCAAACAGCGCGTCACGGCTGCGGAGACCGACGGCGGCACCGACTCCATCGTCGCGACGGTCAAGCTCGAGGGCGTCGAGCAGGACATTTCCGGTTCCGGCAACGGCCCGCTCGCAGCGTTCGTCGACGCACTCTCCACCGTCGGTTACGGCGTCAGCGTTCTGGACTACTCGGAGCACGCCATGTCGGCGGGCGACGACGCGCAGGCGGCCGCCTATGTCGAAGCATCGGTCACCGGGCCCGACGGCAGCGCAGTCACGGTGTGGGGGGCAGGTATCGCGACGTCGATCACCACCGCCTCGCTCCGGGCCGTGGTGTCGGCCGTCAACCGCGCCCTGAAGTAGCCCCGCCGAGATCGAGGTTGTGCACGGATAGTCGCCGGAAACACAGCACAACCTCGATCTCACCTGTTTCGGATGATGATCTTGACCCCGCCACGGTGCGACTATTGCGCTGGATCTTTCACCAGCGGAAATGGAGCTGTCATCGTGGACTCGTTCTGGGATTTTTTGTGGCTCATCATCGTGAGCTTCGCGTTCATCGCGTACCTCATGGTGCTCTTCTCGATCATCGGCGATCTGTTCCGGGACCACAAGAGCTCGGGCTGGGTCAAGGCCATCTGGGTGTTCTTCCTCATTGTTGCTCCGTTCCTGACCGCGTTGATCTACCTCATCGCCAAGGGTGACGGCATGTCCAAGCGTCAGGTCGCGGCCATGCAGGAAGCGAAGGACGAGCAGGACCAGTACATCAGGCAGGTCGCGGGACGCACGTCGGCCGAGGAGATCGCGCACGCCAAGACGCTGCTGGACAAGGGAACCATCACCGAAGAGGAATTCGGACAGCTCAAGGCAAAGGCGTTGCAGTAGCGGCCACCTCACCACGAAAGGCCTCTATCACCGCGGACACCGCCGGGAGTGCACGCGCACCGGGCCGGGTCGCCAGTTCGTAGATCCGACCGGCCCGCACTCCGGACAGCGGCAGCCGCACCAGCGAGGGGTGCACCACGGCGTAGCGCGGCAACAGCGCTACGCCGTGTCCGCGCGCAACGAGCTCCTCGGTGACACGAAAGTCGTTGATACGCTGCACCACCCGCGGTGCGACGCCGGTCGCTGCGGCGACCGACAGCAGGACGTCGTCGACGGGGAATCCGCCGCGAACGCTGATCCACCTTTCGTCGGCGAGCTGGCGTACATCGACCGAATCCTGGCCGGCCAGGCGATGACCCGCAGGGAGCACGAGATCGATCGGCTCCCGCATCAGCGCCGTCACCTCGATTCGGGGACCAGCGGTGGCGGGCGCACGCTCGTCTCGATGCGTCAGTACGACGTCGTAATCGGCGAGCAAGACCGGGACGGCAGAGGCGGGCACATCCTCGTCGCTGGCGTCGAGGAGGATCTCGCTGCCCAGCAGTCGCTCGAACACGCCCGGCAGCAACAGGGCCGCACCCGAGGGGAAGAGTGCCACGCGCACGCGTCCACGAGGTGAGGCGCTGTAGGAGGCCATCTCGGCAGCCGCGCGATCGAGCGCAGCGAGAACCTCGTCGGCACGCAATACGAGCGCTCGACCGGCGTCGGTCAGTCGCAGCCGTCGACCGTCCGGTTCCAGCAACTTCACGCCGGCCTCTTTGGCTAGCAGCTTGAGTTGCTGCGACACGGCCGACGGTGTCAACGACAGTGCTGCGGCCGTCGCGCCCACGGTGCCGCGGTCGGCCAACTCGCGCAGGATGCGTAGACGCTCGAGGTTCATGTAGAGAATCTTAAGTGTCATTGCACTTTTATTCGATTGTCCTGATGCATGCTGGCATCCACCATGGATCACGTGAACACACGCGACCGCCTCCTCGGACTGACCGTCGCCGTGCTGTGGGGACTGAACTTCCTCGCCATCCGCGTCGGACTCGACCACTTCCCACCGTTCTTCTTCGCTGGACTGCGCTTCCTGGTCATCGCCGTCCCCGTACTCCTTTTCGTGCGACGCCCCGACGTCCCGATCAAGTGGCTGCTGCTGTACGGCTTCGGATTCGGATTCGCCCAGTTCGCATTCCTCTTCGCCGCGATGAACGCCGGCATGCCCACCGGTCTCGCCTCCCTCGTGCTGCAATCCTCGGCACCGTTCACCATCGTTCTCGGCGCGCTTCTACTGCGGGAACACGTGAGCCGACGCCAGATCCTCGGTATCACCATCGCCATCGCCGGTATGTGTCTCATCGGATACGACCGCTCGCAGGCAGCCTCACTCGTTCCCGTTGTCCTGACGCTGCTCGCGGGACTGGGCTGGGCTTTCGGCAACCTGGGCAACCGCCTGGCGAAGTCGACCGAACCGATGCGACTGATGTTGTGGATGTGCGTCGTCCCGCCGATCCCGATGCTCGCCCTGTCCGCAGCCACCGAGGGACCGACAACGGGGTGGCGCGCGCTCGCAGAGTCGTTCAGCGCAACCGGGTGGCCCGCGCTTGCCGGACTGGCCTACATCGTGCTCGTGGGCACCATCGCTGGATCAGGCCTGTGGACCGTGCTCATCAGCCGCAACCCCGCTGGAGTCGTCGCACCGTTCTCACTGCTGGTCCCCGTCGTCGGAATCGGGGCGGCGTGGATATTCCTGGCCGAGATACCCACCGTGCTGTCACTGATCGGGGCAGCCGTCGTCATCGTCGGAAGCGTGGGAGGAATGGCAAGCAGGCGCGCCGCCGCAGCCCCCGCGCCGTTGGCCGAGCCACTGCGGGTGTGATGTCGCTGACTGCGATCTGGGCGTTCCGTCAGTTTCCAGAAAGCTGGACCAGATCCTCGGGCGACCAATACGCCCGCATCGATGTGATTCTGCCGTCGTCGTCGAATTCCATCACGTCGATGGGCGCCACTTCGAACGTGTTCTCCCCGAATTTGGACACCAGCCTGAAGTGGAAAGCCGCAGAGTTGGAAGCGATCTTGCACGCGAGAAGTTCCGCCGACTGCTCCAAGGGCTCCAGAACCGCGTAGAACTCCCTGATCGCCTGCTCGGTCGTCCTGACCTCGGTACCGACCGGATCTTCCACGGTCGCTCCATCGGCGTACAGGGCAAGAATGTCATCGACGGTCCCGTGCGCGACGGCCTGGACATAGGCGTCGACGGTCTTACGGACGACATCGGCAGCTGGGACCATGCGAGTTCCTTTCTAGAACCTGTTTCAGTCAACATAGCGGGTGGCGCCACATTACGAGGAGAGTCGAGCCGGATGTTTGTGCCAGACTCGGCGCATGGTTCGAACGGGTGAGCGCAGAGCGGCAATCGGTGCGCGCGGCCGATTGGCGCTGCGGGCGGCGGAAGCAGCGAGGTGGGCGTCACGCAAGGCGGGACGCGGCAAAGGATCGATGATCGGCGGCCTCGTCGCCCTCAAAATCGACCCGGACATCCTCACCGGGCTCGGATCGGGGCGTCGTACCGTCGTCATCACCGGAACCAACGGCAAATCGACGACGACGAGGATGGCCGCTGCCGCACTCGCCACGCTCGGCGAGGTCGCCACGCAGGCCGACGGAGCGAACATGGATGCCGGCATCGTCGCGGCTCTGCACGCCAACTTCGACGCACCGCTCGCCGCGCTCGAAGTCGACGAACTCCACGTACCGCACGTGTGCGACGCCGTCTCACCCGCGGCCGTCGTCCTACTCAACCTCAGCCGCGATCAGCTCGACCGTGTCGGCGAGATCAACATGATCGAACGGAAGCTCCGCGCCGGGCTGGCGCGGCACCCCGAGACCGTCGTCATCGCCAACTGCGATGACGTCCTGGTCACCTCGGCCGCCTACGACGCCCCCAATGTCGTCTGGGTGGCGGCCGGTGGCGGCTGGGCCGGCGACTCGGTCAGCTGCCCGCGCACCGGCGAACCCATCGTCTGGGACGGCGCGCACTGGTACAGCACCGGATCGGATTTCCAGCGGCCGGAACCGGACTGGTGGCTCGACGACGACTATCTCTACGGCCCCGACGGGCTGAAGATCCCGATGACATTGGCGCTGCCGGGCCGGGCGAACCGCGGCAACGCAGCCCAGGCCGTCGCCGCCGCAGTGACGCTCGGCACCGCGCCGTCCGATGCCGTCGCGGCCGCAGCAGGCGTCGAGGAAGTCGCGGGCCGATACTCCACAGTTCAATACGGATCGCACTCGGTGCGGTTGCTCCTGGCGAAAAATCCCGCCGGGTGGCAGGAGGCCCTGTCGATGATCGACCCCACCGTGGACGGTCTCGTGATCGCCGTCAACGGGCAGGTCCCCGACGGGGAGGATCTGTCGTGGTTGTGGGACGTGCGCTTCGAGCACTTCGAGAACGTGGCCGTCGTCGCCTCCGGTGAGCGTGCCACCGATCTCGGCGTGCGGTTGCTCTACGCCGGTTCGCCGCACACCACCGTCGCGGACCCGCTCGCTGCCATCGCATCCTGTCCGCCGGGACGCGTCGAGGTTTTGGCCAACTACACCGCGTTCCGCGACCTCGGGCGCGCACTCGCACGCGAGGTGAGCGATGTCTGAGTCCACTGTCCGCATCGGTCTCGTGCTACCCGACGTCATGGGTACCTACGGGGACAACGGCAACGCCCTGATCCTGCGCCAGCGGTTGCGCATGCGCGATATCGACGCCGAAGTCGTGCACATCACGCTCAACGATCCGGTTCCGGAATCGTGCGACGTCTACACCCTGGGCGGAGCCGAGGATTCAGCGCAACGCCTGGCCACCCGCCACCTGACGAAGTATCCCGGGCTGCAGAAAGCGGCGGAGCGGGGCGTTCCGGTTCTCGCGATCTGCGCGGCGATCCAGGTACTCGGGCACTGGTACGAGACCTCCGCGGGTGAACGCGTGGACGGCATCTCGATGTTCGATGTCACCACCGCACCGCAGGAGAAGCGATCCATCGGGGAGGTCGTGAGCGAACCTTTCCTCGACGGTCTGAGCGCAAAGCTCACCGGGTTCGAGAACCACCGCGGTGGAACCACTCTCGGCCTCGACGCAGCTCCGCTGGCGAAGGTCACCTCCGGTGTGGGCAACGGCGTCGGCGACGGACGCGAGGGCGTCGTGCAGGGGTCGGTGATCGGCACGTACATGCACGGCCCCGTGCTCGCGCGGAATCCGGAACTGGCGGACTACCTGCTGGAGAAGGCCCTGGGCACCCGGTTGGCGCCCCTTGATCTGCCGGAGGTAACCCAGCTCCGGAGGGAGCGGCTCCGCCACATGTGAGTGGAAGTACATAGCCCGCTATGTACTTTCACTCACATGCGCGCAGCGCCTGCAGGGAAAAGACACATCACTCCATCCCTCCCGCACGAGCACTGCCCGGACCTCCCCGTAGACCGCGCAGGGATCCTTCGTCACGTCGTCCCAGCCGTAGGCCAGGCGCGGAAGGTTGCGCAACTCGGCTGAGTTGTCCCGCCTGCGGTCTCGGAATCTTCGCTGCTTCGCGCTGTGGAAGGCCTGGCCGTCGAGCCTGACGATGAGCCCGAACTGCTCGTAGAGCACATCCTCGAACAGAACGCGGCCATCGACATGATGGGGCGCCTGACGCGTCGCCGTCGGAAGTCCGTGCGCCTGTTCGACGTCGAGGACATACCTGTGTTCGAGGACGGAATGCACCCCTTCGCCGAGCAGGACGACAGTGTCGAACAGCGCTCGCCGGTAGCGCCGAGGCCGACGAAGCTCGAGTTTGCGGCGCATGAGGTCCACCGACACAGCACCCGAGGCCATCGCCGACACCATGCAGATCATCGCCTCTCTGGCTGTCGGTTGGGCCACCGCGAGGTCCAGGACGGTATCGGGTTTGCCAGTTCGCAGCGGGTTCGTGTCGGCTCCGATGTGTGCCATGGCTCGCGACCTGTGCACCTCGACGCCCGGATGGATGACCTCGTGCGCAGTGGCTGTGAATCTTCGATCTGCGTGGCGCAACGTCGGCGGCTGACTGATCGCGGAGCAGCCGTACGGGACCGTCACGTGTACCGGCCCCTCCGTCGGTCGTGAGATCCCCCATGCCTCGGCTGCGGTGTCATGGCTCAACAGTGCTCTCGGCCCCGCGTAGAGGAGAGCCGCCGACAACTGCATCTCGCGCGTCAGCGGGCCGTTCGTGACGGCGAAGACTCCCCGGAAGACTCGCAGCCATTGGCCGGTCTCGACCGCGTGTCTGATCGACTCACGGTTCTCGCCCAGACCGTAGAGCTGCCGGGTCGTCAGGATGCCGCATTGCTCGTCGAGATATTCCTGCAAGCGGCCGCTCGGTCTGGTGTCCATGAAGGCACAGCATGCCCGACGGGCGGGCCGCCCGAGGGCGCAAATCGCCGGTTATCCACAGCCTGTGGATAACCGGATGTGAGTGGAAATACTTGTCCTGCTATGTATTTCCACTCACATGCCGCGGAGCGGCCTACGACCCGTCAATGCCCGGCCCAGGGTGAGCTCGTCGGCGAACTCGAGGTCGCCGCCCATCGGCAGACCGGAGGCGAGTCGGGTGATGGACAGCCCGGGGAAATCGCGCATCGTCCGGACGAGATAGGTGGCGGTCGCTTCACCCTCGGTGTTGGGATCGGTGGCGATGATGACCTCCGCGACATCTACCCCGTCGTCCTGGTTTCCGAGTCGGATCAGCAGTTCTCGGATGCGGAGTTGATCAGGCCCCACTCCGTTCAGCGGATCGAGCGCGCCGCCGAGCACGTGGTAGCGGCCCTTGAACTCGCGCGTGCGTTCCACTGCCTGAACGTCCTTGGGTTCTTCCACGACGCAGATGATGCTGCGGTCGCGGCGCGGATCGGCGCAGATCCGGCACAGCTCCTTGTCCGATACCGTGCCGCACATGGTGCAGAACTGGACGCCGTCCCGCACTCGCTGCAGCGCCTTGATCAGCCGCTCGACCTCCGGCGGTTCTACGCCCAGGAGGTGAAAGGCGATGCGCTGAGCGCTTTTCGGGCCTACACCCGGCATCTTGCCGAGTTCGTCTATCAGATCCTGAACAGGACCTTCGTACACGCGGTGCGCCCTAGAAGCCGGGAAGGCCGAGCGAACCCCCGCCGAGCCCACCCGCCAGCGGACCCAGCTTCTCAGCAGCCAATGCTGATGCCGACTTCGATGCGTCGGCCACTGCTCCGATGATCAGGTCCTGCAGGGTCTCGACATCGTCGGGGTCGACCACCTTGGGGTCGATGGAAAGTCCGACGAGCTCGCCGGTTCCCCTCACCGTCGCAGAGACCAGTCCGCCGCCTGCTTGCCCGGTCACCTCGGTGCCGGCGATCTCGGCCTGTGCCGCCATCAACTGCTGCTGCATCTGCTGCGCCTGCGCCATGATGGACGCCATGTCGGGCTGCTGGTCACCGGGTTGCACTGGTGGTCCTCTCGGTCGGTAGTTCGCTCGCTACGCCGCCCACCGTTTTCGGGGCGCCCGCACGCGTGAGCACCAGCCTAACTGCGCCGCTGGCCGGCGTTGTCCGCCCAGTATCCGAAGACCCTCGTGTCGGACTCGGGGAGCCCTGCGGCGAGGCACGTTGCCCGGATCTCGTCCATCCTGCGGGTCTCTCCGGCAGCCCAGACGGTGGCGCTCGAGTCCAGTTCCACTCGGCGCGCCGCGGTGACGAGCGGGTCGAAACCCATGTCGACATGGAAGCTGACGACCCCGACTCCGGCCACGACGGGCAGATCGGCGATATGGCGGGGGTCCCGGGTGTCCAGCCACATCGTGCCCGGCACCCCTGCCGGCCACTGGGCGAGGATCGCGCGAACTGCGGAGATCGACGACTCGTCGGCGAAGATCAGCACTCGACGTCCGTCGGCGAAGTTCGGCATGTATCCCACATCGGGCTGGGCAAGACGCGTCCGGGATCCGATCTCGACCGAATCGAGCCACTTGTTCATGATCGTGCTCTCGGGGCCGGGAGTGAGATCGAGTTCGAGGATTCCACGTTCGGCGTCGTAGCGACGAACGGTGTAGTCGACACGAGAACAACCCGGAAAATGCAGCCACGTCGCGATGGCCTCTTCGTCCCAGCTCGGTTCCAGTGTCACCGAGGTGAGCATGGACGTCATCCGTACCAGTCCTGGTCGCGGTCGGTGCATCGCAAGTGTCTGCAGTGTCGGCACGGCTGATTCGGCAGACCGATCGGGCAGCTCCATACTGGCCCCCCTCGGTTCGCGGACCGCTCGCTCGAGCACCATTGAAGCTTGCCATGAACTGCTCGCGCCCGCGGGGTTCACTCGACAAGGCCGCGATGAGGCCTGCCGTCGTATGCTGCGTGTATGCACGACCCGAAGCCGCTCCGAGCGTCGCGTCGTCGGGTGACTCCGGAGAGCCTCATCGAGGCGGGGATCGAACTCACCCTGCCGAAGGTCACCGTCAAGGCCATGGCCGAGAAGATCGGCGTGAGCATCGTCGCGATCTACAACCACATCGAGGGCGTCGAGACGCTCCGCACGCTCATCGCCGAGGAAATTCTGGCGCGCTGGCAATTTCCCATGCCTACCGAGGCCGACACGCTCGAAGAGGCGCTGATGCACATGAGCGTGGAGCTGCGGGCTCTCGTGCACCGCAATCCTGGTATCGCCCGCTACCTGCTAGACCTCGATGCCGACTCACCCAACGCGCTGGCTCGAATAGATGCCGTCGAGCAGCGGTACGCCACCCTGTTCGAGTTGAATCCGATGCAGGCGCGTTGGGCGGTGAGCACGGTGTCCGAACACGCGATCGCCTTGGCCGAGATGATTCACACACCGAACCGGCGATCCGAGGACAGCGAAGCCATGTTGGCGCGCACCGACCTGACGCTCATTCCGTTGACCGTCGACGGAAAGGTACGCGACTCGGACACGGAGTTCGAGTGGTCGATGCGTGCCGTCATCATGGGTACCGCGGTCGTCATCGGCCACCCGCGGTTCGCAACCTATTAGTGGACGTGCTTTTCCAGGTTGGTCAGCGTCTGCGCTTGGATCGCGTTCAGTCCGCGCGGCGCGAAAATCTTTTCGAAGAAGCCCCCGATACCGCCCGCACCATCCCATTCGGTCAGCACGGTGACCTCGCTTCCTGAACCCGACGGGGCGACGGTCCAGGTGGTGACCAGGGACGAGTTCGCGTCCCGTTCGACTATCTGCATACCCTCGACCGTCACGGACATCTTCATGTTTCGCGAACGCTTGGAGGTGGCCTGCAGAATCCACTGGACGACAGTTCCGGATCCCTGCCCGCCTTCCACGACGGCGTAATCACGGTATTGCTCGGGCAGGATGCGGGGACGAACGGTCTCGTAGTCTGCGAGCGCCGCCAGAACTCGGTCCGGTGCCTGAGCAATGGTCTTCGACGTGCTGGCCGTAACTTTTCCCACTGACATGTCTCCCTAGATCGTGTGCTGCTGTTGGTTCTGCGTCCATCCTGCCCTTCTCGTGGCAGAGCGGAAACCGAGCAGGCGAGTGGGTGTGACATGCTTCACCAAATATTTTTAGCAGTGCAAATGACTTGCATGTTTCATGCATCTGCGCATCAAATGTCCGTTTCTACACGGAGTCTCGAACAACATTTGGGTGAAGTTTCGCTCGCCGTCGCACATTCTCGGTAGCCCGCACCGGGCAGCGGCGATAGCGTCTCCCTGTGGCTCCTGCATTGGCACTACCGAGACGACGATCCGCTCCTCGCGAATGCGGCTTCGCCGCGCATCGCGCCGGCGTCGAACGGCTGCTCGACAGTTACCGAGCGATCCCGGCGGACGCAACCGTCCGGCTCGCGAAGAAGACATCCAACCTCTTTCGCGCCCGCGCCGAACCGACCGCACCTGGGCTCGACGTATCGGGGCTGACGACGGTCATCGCGGTCGATGCCCAGAACAGGACCGCCGACGTCGCCGGCATGTGCACCTACGAGGACCTCGTCGCTGCCACCCTCCCCTACGGTCTGGCTCCACTCGTCGTACCCCAGCTCAAGACCATCACACTCGGCGGCGCCGTTACCGGCCTCGGAATCGAGAGCACGTCCTTTCGTAACGGACTTCCACACGAATCGGTCCTCGAGATGGACGTGCTCACCGGTAGTGGAGAGATCGTCACCGCGACACCCGACGGCGACCACTCCGCATTGTTCTGGGGCTTTCCCAACTCGTACGGCACGCTCGGATACGCGACGCGGCTGAAGATCCGACTCGAACCTGTGCTGCCGTATGTCGCACTGCGACACCTCCGGTTTCACGATCTCGACAGCATGCAGCAGGCGATGGACGAGATCGCCTCGGACCGGTCCTACGACGGCGTCGACGTCCATTACCTCGACGGCGTGGTCTTCTCGGAAAGCGAGAGCTACCTGACGCTCGGCATCCAGACCGCCGCGACGGGTCCCGTGTCCGATTATCGCTCCGGATCCGAGATCTACTACCGCTCGATTCAGCACGACGGCAATGCACCCAAGACGGACCGTCTGACAATCCACGATTACCTGTGGCGGTGGGACACGGACTGGTTCTGGTGCTCGCGCGCATTCGGCACCCAGAACCCCAGAATTCGACGCTTCTGGCCCACCAAGTATCGCCGGTCGAGCTTCTACTGGAAACTCGTTGCGCTCGACCGGAAGTACGACATCGCCGACCGCCTCGAGGCCCGCAAGGGCAACCCGCCACGTGAGCGCGTCGTCCAGGACGTCGAGGTGCCCATCGAGAACACCGCATCGTTCCTGCGGTGGTTCCTCGACGAAGTTCCGATCGAACCGCTGTGGCTGTGCCCGCTGAGGCTTCGCGAACCGGCGCCGCCGGGCGCCGACGCCGCACGCCCGTGGCCCCTCTACCCCCTCGAACCGAAACGAACCTACGTCAATATCGGGTTCTGGTCCTCGGTCCCCGTCGTTGCCGGTGAACCCGAAGGCGCCACCAACCGGGCCATCGAACACAAGGTCACCCATTTCGACGGACACAAGTCGCTCTACTCGGATGCGTATTACACCGAGGCGGAATTCTCCGAACTGTACGGCGGCGAAAGAAGCGCGGAGCTGAAGAAAAGGTACGACCCTCATTCACGGTTATCGACCATGTATGCAAAGGCGGTGCTAAGAAAATGACGACGTTCAAAGAACCCACTGCACGAGATGTGACCCGCGCCCACAAGCTCACCATCTCGGAGATTCTCGAAACCCTTTCCGAGGGCAACATCCCCCTGCGCTTCACCGCGTACGACGGTAGCGCCGCCGGGCCCGAGGACGCCGCTATCGGCCTCAACCTCAATTCCCCACGCGGGACGACCTACCTCGTTACCGCACCCGGCGATCTCGGCATGGCGCGGGCCTACGTCTCCGGCGACCTCGAACCCGTCGGAGTTCACCCCGGCGACCCGTACGACATGCTGCGACTGATCAGCGACGAACTGCACTTTCGACGCCCCGGTGCACTGACGTTGGCATCGATCACTCGGTCGCTCGGGTGGGATCTGCTTCGGCCCATCGCACCACCGCCGCAGGAGGTGGTACCGCGGTGGCGTCGGATCGCGGAAGGCCTGCGCCACTCCAAGACTCGTGACGCCGATTCGATCTCGCATCACTACGATGTCTCCAACACCTTCTACGAGTACGTGCTCGGGCCGTCGATGACGTACACCTGCGCGACGTACACCTCCCCCGAGGACACTCTCGAGGCCGCGCAGGAGAACAAGTATCGACTCGTCTTCGAGAAGCTGGGCCTGAAGGAGGGCGATCGACTTCTCGATATCGGTTGCGGCTGGGGCGGAATGGTTCGCTACGCCGCACGTCGCGGGGTTCGGGCGATCGGTGCCACGCTGTCGAAGGAGCAGGCGGCGTGGGCGCAGAAGGCCATCGCGGACGAAGGGCTGTCAGATCTGGCCGAGGTTCGTTTCTCGGACTATCGCGACGTCACCGAGACCGAGTTCGACGCGGTCTCCTCCATCGGACTCACCGAACATATCGGCGTGCACAACTACCCGGCGTATTTCGGGTCGATCAAGTCCAAGCTTCGGGTCGGTGGCCGGGTGCTCAACCATTGCATCACCCGCCCGGACAACCGTGCCCATGCGCGCGCCGGATCGTTCATCGACCGATATGTCTTCCCCGATGGTGAGCTCACGGGCTCGGGTCGCATCATCACCGAGATGCAGGATGTGGGGCTGGAAGTTCGGCACGAGGAGAATCTCCGCGAGCACTACGCGCTCACCCTGAAAGCGTGGTGCGAGAACCTGGTGGAGAACTGGGACGCCTGCGTCGCCGAAGCCGGTGTGGGCACCGCACGTGTGTGGGGTCTGTACATGGCCGGATCGCGGCTCGGATTCGAACGCAACGTCGTTCAGCTGCACCAGGTGCTGGGCGTCAAGCTCGGCAGCAAGGGCGAGGCAGATTTGCCACTGCGCCCCTGGTGGGAGGGGTAAGGCGGCTCCGCCGCATGTGAGCGGAAATACATAGCTGGCTATGTATTTCCACTCACATGCGCGAAGCGCCTAAGGGCTGTAGTGCTTCGGATCGTTGCGTGAGGCCAGCGGCGGGAGATTGCGCGCGGGCGTCTGCGGCAGCGGTGAGTCGGCGGCCACTCGGCCGAGCGCTCGATCCCAACCTGCCCGGCCGCGTGGATGCATGCGGTAGCGCGGCGGCACCAGCTTGAAGATCGCATCGACCACTTTGCCGGTGATACGGAACAACCGCTCGTCGCGCGCGGTCCAGGTGTAGCCCAACAGATCGCGCACCGGTTGCTCGTACAACCCGACGGTGAGCCAGACGAACCCTCGGGCGATCGGCCTGCGAAAAACGGACCACACGCGCTCGGGCATCCACAACGCATAGGGCGGCGGGCCCAGGTTCGACAGATCCAGCACGTCGCGGGTGGCCTTGTTGTCCTCGAGCACCTCGGTGCACATGTGCCTCCAGTACTCCTGGAAATCCTCCCAGGTCTGTGGCACCGGTTTCATGCTCATGCCGTAGAGCCGGTACCACTGGATGTGCTCGGTGAACAGTTGCCGTTTCTGCGCCTCGGTGAGGCCTCCCATGAAGTGGTCGGCGGTGAGGATCGTGCCCATGAAGAATGTGGCATGGGCCCAGTAGAAGGTGTCGGGATCGAGCGCATGGTAGCGCCGCCCCTTCGCGTCGACGCCCTTGATGTTGTCGTGGTAGCCACGTACCTGCAGGGCTGTCTGCTCCGCTCGATCGCCGTCGAACACCACTCCCCCGATGGGATACAGCGATCGGTACAGCCGTTGCCACCGCTCGTCGAAGAAGATCGAGTGCTGCTCGACGCCGGCTCCGAGGCCGGGGTGCATGTTCTGCATCGACCCAGCCCAGATGCCCTGCAGCATCCCCCTCCAGTCTCCGAAGTACTTCCATGTCAGCGATTCCGGCCCCAGAGGCACCGGTCGCTCGCCACCCGACTGACTACGCATGTTGTCAGACTATGATCTGACAACACCTGTAGTCAATGGCTTGGGAGAACGGTGAATCTCGACGAACGACGACAACGACGACACGAAGCACTGCTCACCGCGGGTGTGGCCTTGCTCGGAGCCAGCGATGGACCGTCGGTCTCCGTCCGCGCGGCATGCCGCAGCGCCGGGCTCACCGAGCGATACTTCTACGAGAGCTTCGCCGACCGCGACGCCTACGTTCGCGCCGTCTACGCCCACGTCGGCGAACAGGCTCGCACCGCCATCGCCGCTGCCGCTGCAAGCGAACCGGCCGATATCCCCGAGGCCGCTGTTCGCGCATTCGTCGAACTGGTCCTCGATCACCCCAGCGTCGGACGTGTCCTGTTGTTGGCACCGCTGACCGAGCCCGCCATCGGAGGCAGCGGCCTCGCGTTGGTTCCCAGCTTCGTCGAACTGGTGCGACCACACCTGAGTGCCGGTGACGACGACGAGCGACACCTCGTCGCGGTCGGTGTCGTCGGCGCCCTGACGGCTTTGTTCGTCGGCTATCTCGACGGCACCATCACCACCGCGCGCGAGAAATTTCTCGCGCATTGCGTGCGACTCGTCGCCGACGCCGGTGCACGTCCATCGACCTCCGTGCCATGATCGACACACCCGACACTCAAGGAGCACACACATGTCCGATCTCGACGCGGCTTTCCAGCAGGCACAGGTGGACGTCAAGACCCTGACGTCCAAGCCCAGCAACGACGATCTGCTGCGCCTGTACTCGTTGTTCAAGCAGGGCACGAAAGGCGATGTCGACGGCAAACGGCCGGGTAGATTGGACATGGTAAACCGCGCCAAGTACGACGCCTGGGCGAAACTCGAAGGTACGAGCCAAGATTCCGCCAAGCAGTCGTACATCGACCTGGTTACTGGCCTTCTCGGCAAGTAAGCAGGGCCACTGCGCGCGGACCCGGACTCGAAAAGGATCGGTATGCGCATTCACGACGAGGCCGACTCTGCGCAAAGCGGGTCCGGCGACGAGGCCCGGTTGCGCGTGGAGAAGCCCAAGACGCACGCTGCGGGGCCCGTCGCCGTTGCCGTCTCGCTCAAGCGGGCACTGGGCCACATGGGCCCGCTGCGCACCGCGAGGACACTCCTCGATCTCAATCAGGCCGAGGGTTTCGACTGCATGAGCTGCGCGTGGCCCGACCCGGACCCGGGCCACCGCCACGCCGCCGAGTTCTGCGAGAACGGCGCCAAGGCAGTCGCCGAGGAAGCAACCACCACGCGGGCCACGCCGGAGTTCTTCGCGCGACACAGCATCGACGATCTCGACGCGCGGTCCGAACACTGGCTCGGCCAGCAGGGACGCATCACGCATCCGATGGTCAAACGCCCCGGCGGCCGCTTCTACGAACCCATCGCATGGGAAGATGCGTTCTCCCTGATCGGTGATCAGCTTCGGGCCCTCGACAGTCCGGACGAGGCAATTTTCTACACCTCCGGGCGGGCGTCGAACGAGTCCGCGTTCGTCTACCAGCTTTTCGCTCGCGCGTTCGGGACCAACAATCTGCCGGATTGTTCCAACATGTGTCACGAGTCGACCTCGGTTGCACTGCAGGAAACCATCGGAATCGGCAAGGCCAGCGTCACCCTGGACGATGTCTACGACGCCCAGCTCATCGTCATAGCCGGCCAGAATCCGGGCACCAATCATCCCCGCATGCTGTCCGCTCTCGAGAAGGCGAAGCAGAACGGCGCGAGAATTCTGACGATCAATCCGCTGCGCGAGGCCGGACTGGTCAATTTCAAGAATCCTCAGACTCCGCGTGGGATGGTCGGTCCCGGAACCGATCTATCCGATTTTCACCTACCGATCAGGGGCAACGGTGACCTCGCTCTGTTCCAGGCCATCGGGTCACTGCTGGTCGAGTGGGACGCCATCGATCACGAGTTCGTCGAGCAGTACACGACGGGCTTCGAGAGATGGCGGTCCAATGTCACCGCCGTCGACTGGGACGTCGTCACCACATCGACAGGGCTGACCCGGCAACAGATCACCGAAGCCGCGCAGATGCTGCGCGAGTCCACGGCCACAGTCTTCTGCTGGGCGATGGGGCTGACACAGCACCGCAACGCCGTCGCCACCATCAAGGAAGTCACCAATCTCGCGTTCGCGCAGGGCAACATCGGCAAGCGCGGCGCAGGGCTGCTCCCGGTTCGGGGGCACTCGAATGTGCAGGGCGACCGCACGATGGGTATTTGGGAGCGCGTGCCGAAACATTTCCTCGACGCCCTGGAGAAAGAGTTCGGATTCGACCCACCTCGCGAGCACGGTCTCGACACCGTGGATTCGATTCGGGCGATGCGCGACGGCAAGGCGCGGTTCTTTCTCGGCCTGGGCGGCAATTTCGTGCAGGCGACACCGGACTCGAATGTCACGTTCGACGCGATGCGTGGCCTGCGGATGACGGTGCACATTTCCACAAAGATCAATCGCTCGCACCTGGTCACCGGGGATACCGCGCTCATTCTGCCGACGCTGGGACGCACCGAGAAGGATGTGCAGAAGTCCGGCGAGCAGTGGATCTCCGTGGAGGATTCGACATGCTCGGTGCATTCTTCACGCGGGCCATTGAAGCCTGCGAGCGAGAATCTGAAGTCCGAGGTCGCTATTGTCACCGGCATCGCCGAGGCAACGCTGGGTGACCGCCACGGCATTGCTTGGAAAGCCATGCGGGAGGACTACCGGAGCATCCGCGCACATATCTCGCGAGTGGTGAAGGGCTGCGATGGCTACGAGGTCAACGTGCGACGCCCCGGCGGGTTCGTGCTTCCGCATCCGCCCCGTGACTCACGCACGTTCGACACCGCCTCCGGCAAGGCTGAATTCACGACCTCGCCGATCGAGGTGCTTCATGTGCCGGAGGGGCATCTGCTGCTCCAGACGTTGCGAAGCCACGATCAGTTCAACACGACCATCTACGGTCTGAGCGATCGCTACCGCGGGATCGAGGGCGGTAGGCGCGTGGTGTTCGTCCACCGCGAGGACATTGCCGCGCTGGGTTTGCGTGACGGCGAGATGGTCGATCTGGTCACCAGGTGGGAGGGCGACAAGCTCGAACGACGCGCGTCGAGGTTCCGGATTGTCGAGTACGACACTCCACGCGGGTGCGTCGCCGCATACTACCCGGAGACCAACCCACTGGTCCCGCTCGACTCGACTGCGGTCGGTAGCAACTGCCCTACGTCGAAGTCCGTGGTGATCGAGATGGTTCCCTCCCGTTCCGCCGACTCGGACTGATCAGGTCCAGACGCCCGTCTGTTCGAGGTGGGCGATCAAGCGCTCGGCTCCGTCGGTGAACTGGCTACGCATCAGCTCACCGACTGCGCCGTGATCACCGCGCGTGAATGCCGAGAGCAGGGCGTCATGATTGCGGACGGACTCGCGGCCCCACGCCGGATCCGCGGCGTACAGCCTCGCCGGGGTGTATCGGATCGCGCCGAAGAGGAACCACGCGAGTTTCGGTCCACCGGCAAGTCTGTTGATGAAGCGATGGAACTCGAACTCGCAGGATTCGACGGCGTCCGCGTCTGCTCTCGCGACGGCCTCGCGGACGCGGTCGTTGAGACCCGACAGCTGCTCGATCTGGGCCGCGGTGATGACCCGCGCCGCGCGACGTGCCAGCGTGCTGGCGATGGTGCCCTGGAGCCAAAAGATGTCCTCGACATCCTCGCGGCGTAGCTCGCCCACGCGATAGCCGCGCCGCGGGATCTGCTCGACCAGCCCTTCACCACGCAGGGTGACCAGCGCCTCCCGCACGGGGGTTGCGCTGACGCCGAGTTCGGCTGCGGTGTCCTCGATTCGGACGAACGAGCCGGGGCGCAGCGCGCCGGACATGATCTGACTGCGGAGGTGCCCCGCGACTTCCTCGGACAGTTGGGGCCTGCGAAGCAGCACGGTCGCCGTCACGGTCCGTCGGTCGTGCCGACGACGGGTGTAACCCAGCGAGCGAGAGCTGCCTGCTCCGGGGTGAAGTCGATACTCGTCACGAAGGATGCTCCTGTAATCGAGGCGATCGCACCGGCCCTACGGCCCGCTGTGCGAGTCGGTATGTGAACGACTTGTCGAGCGGGCGCGCACCGCATAGTGTGAGCTGAACAACAGTAAATCACATCAAATATATGTGATGCGATTTGTGTGAGTGACCGAATTACCTCCAGCTGAAGGGTTGCCCATGACGGACCAGGTCGTACAGACGAAAGCTCGTACCTTCGACAGTCTCGACCCACGGACCGGCATGGCTCTCGCCAGCTATCCCGTTGCCGACGCCGACGAGGTCCGCGCCGCTGTCGAGCGCGCCCGTTCCGCGGCGCGATGGTGGGACAGCCAGGGCTTCACCGGACGAAAGCGGTGGCTTCTCGAATACAAGGCCGCAATCGCGAAGGACGCCCAGAGCCTCGCCGCAGTCATCGCCGCCGAGACAGGCAAACCCGACGAGGACTCGCTACTCGAGGTCATGTTGGGCGTCGAACACATCGATTGGGCCGCCCGCAACGCGAAGAAGATCCTCGAGCAGCGCAAGGTCTCCTCCGGCCTGATCAGCTTCAATCAGAGTGCCTACGTCGGCTACCGCCCGTTCGGAGTCGTCGGAGTGATCGGGCCGTGGAACTACCCGCTCTACACCCCGATGGGCTCGATCGCATACTCACTTGCCGCCGGAAACACCGTCGTGTTCAAGCCCAGCGAACTGACACCGGGTGTCGGTGTTTGGCTCGCGGACAAGTGGAACTCACTCGCTGCGGCGCATCCGGTGTTCCAGACCATCACCGGTGACGGATCGACCGGAGCCGCGCTGTGCAAGTCGGGCGTCGACAAGATCGCGTTCACCGGCTCGACTGCAACCGCCAAGAAGGTCATGGCCACCTGCGCGCAGCGCCTCACACCGCTGGTCGCCGAGTGCGGCGGCAAGGACGCCATGTTGGTCGACAAGGATGCCGACCTCGACGCGGCAGTCGAGTTCGCGACGTTCGGTGCGATGGGCAATGCCGGTCAGACGTGCGCGGGTGTGGAACGGATCTACGTTGCCGAGCCCGTCTACCAGGATTTCGTCGAAAAGCTCACCGCCGCGGTGTCGGCACTGAAGCCGGGCGGCGCCAAGACCTCCTCCTACGGACCGATGACGCTCGGAAAGCAGAGCGACATCGTGCGCGCGCAGATCGAGGACGCGTTGGCCAAGGGCGGACGGGCAGTGCTGGGCGGGCTGGATTCGCTGCACGGCCCGTACATCGACCCCGTCATCCTCACGGACGTGCCAGAGGATTCGACGGCGATCACCGAGGAAACATTCGGGCCGACCGTCGTGGTGAACAAGGTGCGCGATCTCGACGAGGGCATCGAGCGCGCGAACGCTTCGGTGTACGGCCTCGGTGCCTCGGTGTTCACCAAGGATCCAGGCGAGGGACGTCGCGCTGCAGAAAAGCTGGACTGCGGTGTGGTCACCGTCAATTCGGTGCTCGGTTTCGCCGGCATTCCCGCGCTCCCGTTCGGCGGCACCGGCGATTCGGGATTCGGCCGCATCCACGGCGCTGACGGCCTTCGAGAGTTCAGCACCGTCAAATCGCTTGCAGTGCAGAAGTTTGCCGCACCCATGAATCTACTGACGATGCAGCGCAAGGCACGCGACCTGAAGGTCTCGGCGTTGATGCTCAAGCTGCGACACGGAAGAAGCTGAGCGATGGCCAACGCAGTGGAATCGAAGCCCCGACGCGGCCGGTACGGGTGGGTTCGACGCATCGAAGAACTCGACACGGAGCGTGATTGTCACGCGATTCACCGCATCACCGCCGGCTTCGAGTTCCCGTGGGACTATCAGCGTGCGCTGGAGTTCGCGTTGTTCCGGACATACTGCGTGCCAACCATTTCCAATCTGCTGGAGAAGACGGGCGAGTTCGCCAACCGGCCGCAGAAACGGTACGACGACACCGCACTGTTGATGGCGGAGATGCTCGAACACGGCTACGAGTCCGAGCGCGGGGTCGAGGCGCTACGCACCGTCAATCGCATGCACGCCAAGTACGACATCTCCAACGACGACATGCTGTACGTGCTCAGCACTTTCATCTACGAGCCCATCGACTGGATCGACAGGTACGGCTGGCGCCGGCTTCTCCCGAAGGAACGCCTCGCCGCGTTCCATTTCTATCGGCAGATCGGCATCCGAATGGGAATCAAGAACATACCGGAGTCCTATACCGAGCTCGCGAAGTTCAAGCTCGACTACGAGGAACTGACGTTCCACTACACCGAGGACAATCACCGGGTCGGCACGTACACGCTCGAACTGTTCTGCTCGTGGTTCCCCGAGGCAATGCACCCCGCCGTCCGGCGCGGGGTCTACGCACTGATGGACGATCGGATGGCACGTGCCTTCGGCTTTCCGACCGGATCGCCGACGGTCCAGCGCCTGGCCGAGATCGCACTGCGCGCCAAAGCCCGAGCGGTGCGGCTCATGCCGACGAGAAAGCGGTCCAAGAGCACCGACGACGGCAAGAACCGGACGTACCCGGGTTACCCCGCGAACTACCGTCCGCGAGATCTCGGCGCTCTCGCCGATCCGCCGCGATGCCCCTTCCCCACAGCCGGCTCCAGCAGCACCGATTCAGCTGAAGGTGTTCTCCGCCCACGTGCCGAGCGCACCGCGGAACTCTGAGGACAGCGGCAGCGGGAGGTAGAGATCGACACCCGTAGCAGGAAGCGGGCCGAGCTCACCGAGGGTGTGCGATGCGTTGGCAAACCGGGCATATTCGACGTCCGTTCCTGCCAACGCATCGTGCAGTCCGTCGATCTGATCGCAGGAGACGTTGAGGTCTTTCTCTGAGCAAGTCAGCAGAACGTCGGTCGACGGGGCCAGCGTGGCTGCGATCGCGGTGGGTTCGACGGCGTCGATCTCGGTGAGGAACGTGGCGTTGATCGGATTGATGCCGAGCGGGGCCAGCGTGGGATCTTCCGGATACGGCAGTGGCTGGCCGGCTCGCAGCGCCTCGATGCTCACGGCGAGCCGCGCTCGCTCCGAACTCGCAGCCTCGGGCGTCATCTGACCGCCGGCGACCGCACGATCGAAAGCCGCGTTGAGCTGCAGCGACATCAAGTCCAAGTACCTCAGTGCCGGCGGTGCGAGCAATCCGACGGGTCCGAAGTCCACACCACGGTCCTTCAACGACAGCGTCGTCAACGATCCTTCACTGTGGCCGAGGACCGCGATATCCTCCGACGCCACCCCGGTGCGTTCCCGCAGCACGTTCAGCGCAGCCTCGGCCGTGTCGACCTGGTCGGTGTAGCCGAGCGAATCTGTGGGATCGAGGCCGGCCATGCCGGTGCGGCCGCTGCCGAACTTGTCGTACCGCAGCGTGGCGACGCCGCGTTCGGCGAGGACATCAGCGGTATAGGCCAGTGTGTTCGGGGTAATGCCGTCCTGATTGCCGTCCCGGTCGGTCGGCCCGCTGCCGGGGAGCAGCAGTGCGGCGCCGCGAACCTCGCCGACGGGCGCGCGGAAGCTTCCGTAGTACGTCACATCTCCCGAGGTGAACTCCACCTCGGAATCGAGGACTGCGTCGGGAGACCACGGAACGTTGATCGGCGCGGCCTGCGCAGCAGCAGCGGATCCCCCGATCAGCAGCAGCGAGGCGGACAGTGCGGCAATTACTCGTCTCGTCAGCAACACGGGAGGATGGTAACAGCCTTCTTGGTCTGGTTTCGGGTGGCGAGCGGCGCGGTATCTTGAGTTCTGGTCATGGCGACCGGACCGATCTCAGGAGGACTCCATGGCGGGTGGACTTGTCGCTCTTCTCGACGACGTTGCCGCGCTTGCGCGTTTGGCGGCGGCCTCGATCGACGACGTCGGTGCGGCAACGAGCAAGGCGACGGCGAAAGCTGCCGGTGTGGTCATCGACGACGCCGCGGTGACGCCGCAGTACGTCCGGGGCCTCGCCGCCGAGCGTGAGCTCCCGATCATCAAGCGCATCGCGATCGGGTCCCTGCGCAACAAACTCATCATCATCCTCCCCATCGCGCTGCTGCTCAGCCAGTTCCTCCCGTGGCTGTTGACGCCGATTCTGATGCTCGGAGGCTGCTACCTCGCCTACGAGGCGGTGCACAAGATCTGGGGCGCGGTCTTCGGCCACGGTGCTCACCACGAGGCCGCCGAGGACGTACCGAAGGACGAGGACACCGTCGTCTCCGGCGCTGTGCGCACCGATCTGATCCTGTCCGCCGAGATCATGGTCATCGCCCTCGACACCATCGCCGGCGAGGGCTTCTGGAGTCGGCTGATCATTCTCGCGGTGGTCGCGGTGGTCATCACCATCGTCGTCTACGGCGTCGTCGCACTGATCGTGAAGATGGACGACATCGGGTTGCAGTTGGCAGATACCAGGTCCGGTGTCGTCGAGAAGTTCGGCCGCGGACTCGTCAAGGCGATGCCGAAGGTGATGTCGGTGCTCAGCGTCGTCGGCACGGCTGCGATGTTGTGGGTCGGTGGCCACATCCTCCTCGTCGGTATCGACGAGTTGGGTTTCCACCCCATCTACGACGTGGTCCATCACGGCGAGGAACTCGTCGGGGACGTCGCCGGCATCGGTGGTGTGCTCGCGTGGATCGTGAACACTCTCGCGTCGGCTCTGCTCGGCCTGATCGTCGGCGCCATCATCGTCGCGGCGCAGCTCGGCGTCTCGAGGCTGCTGAAGAAGCGAAAAGCGGAGCACTAGGGCGTCGTCGTAGGTCGATAGTTCCCAATTCTCTCCGGTCGTTTCCTACCGCATCTAACTTGTGCGCAGGATCTTCTCGATCCCGACGTCTAGTGAAAACGCCTCGACAAGAGTAAAACTGAGAGAAACGTCGGGGACGTCGTACTCACACCGGAGAACACTATGAAATCTCGTGTGGTGTCACTGCTATCGCTACCCGTGCTTGCCATTGCGCTTGTGGCGGGTTGCTCCAGTTCTGATTCGACGACGGAATCCGAAAGTGGTGACGCCGCGCCCGCGGCCGCTACGGACGCCTCGGGAGCCGTCAGCGACAACAAGGTGATCGACGACTCGATCGTGTTTCTTCAGATCGAAACCTCGGGATACGTCCAGTATCCGACGACGGACGGTGGCCTCGAGTGGTCCGACGAGTGGACTGTGACTTCGGGTTGCACGGGGTGGTTCGCCGGATCCGAGGGAGAAATCGTCACCGCCGGACATTGTGTCGACCCCGAGGAGGCGCGAAAGAGAATAATTCAGGAGTTCCTCGACTACGAAGGCGCAATAGACCTGGCCAATGATGCCATCTCGAACTGGAAAGTCGAAGGGTTCGACGCGGGCGCGCCGCTGGACGTCGTCCTGACAATCAAGCAGCCGAACATCGAAGGCCAAGTTATCAACGATTGGATGCCCGTTCAATTGGTGGATCTGATCAAATCCCAAGACGGCGATCTGGCGCTTCTCCGCGCAAACGGCGTCAATGGTGATACTCCTGCTCTCAGAGTTGCAAGCGAGCAAGCGGAAAGTGGCGATCCGGTAACCGCGATAGGGTTCCCGTCGAGCGTCAGCGCTGTTTCGAACGAAATGGTAATTCCGAATCCATCGTTCAAGACAGGAACAGTGTCATCGAGGCAGATATCCGAGCGGGGCGTCGCAGGTCTCGAGGTGAACGCTGACATCAGCGGCGGCATGTCGGGCGGACCGACAGTCAATGCAAACGGCGAAGTAATCGGGGTCAACTCCTTCACGATCAGCGGTGAAGAGCAGGCCTTCAACTTCATCACCGATACGCGCGATCTGAATCGCTTTCTTCAGCAGAACGGCGTGGGCAACTGACCCGCGCACCGAACTTGCCTAAACCAGGCTGCGTCCCTGCACCATTCGGGTCCGCACGTCCCAGAGCAGAATATTGAACGGCATCTGGCGCAGCACGGTCGGCGTCACTCGATTGGCCATTGCGAGTGCCCGGACGAGTCGGTCGAATCGCCGCTGCTTGACCGGATCCCAGGGCAGTTCCATCTCGTCGCGGAACCGCTCGGGGAGAAAGCCCGTGGTGACGAAGCGCATGAACGGCCCGATGAGCGGATGCAGGACATGGGGTTTGACGAACGTCGCCGACGCGATCCCGTACAGGTACTTCCTGATGGTCGGGTCGATGTGCACGTCGTCGAGCGCTGTGTTCCAGTAGTTTTCGAATGCGAGGCGGTTCGACGGCCACTTCTCGCGTGGCATCTGCAGCGTCGAGCCCAGCACATGGCAGCGTTGGTACATCTCGTCGAGGAAGTCCGCGTCGGGTTCGCCGTAGAGGGCATAGTAAACATCTTCGAAGCCGCGGTACAGGCAGGCCGCGACCCACAGCTGTAGGTCGGGGTCGAACGCGTTGTATTTCACCGGACTGTCTGCCGTCGACTTGACCGCAGTGTGAGATCTGTTGGTGGCCTTCCGGTACGCGGCTTTGACATCCTCGGCACCCATGCCCGCGACGGCCAGGTAGGACAGCGTCGTGCGGGTTCGCTTGACCGGGTGACGGTTGATCTGTCCGGTCTCGACGGTGCTCTCGTAGACGCCGTAGCCGACGGCGGGGTGGGCGAGCTGCATGATGACGTTTGCCCCGCCGGCGAGCAGCCCGAACCCTGACATGGATTTGCGCAGTAGTGCGTTGTCTTCCGTGTGGGCGGTCATCGCCACTTCCTTCGAATTCGGCCATCTGAGTACATGCGTGTGCAGATTACGCTAGGCGCGCGGGAAGAACGATGTCAAGATGTCTCCATGGATCCATCCCCTCGGACATACGGCGGAGTGGACGGCTCGGCACGTGTCGCCGAACGCCGCCGCACCCTCGTCGAGGCCGGCCTCGACCTGCTCGGCACCAGCGAACCCGAGCTGAGCGTGCGAGGCGTGTGCCGCCTTGCAGGCGTCGCATCGCGGTACTTCTACGAGAGCTTCGCCGACAAGAATGCACTGGTGGAAGCGGTGTACGACCACGTGATCGGTGAGATCACCACAACCACCCTCGCCGCACTCGCGGCCTCCGGCGATTCGGCGAGCGAACGCGTCCGTACCGCCGTCGCCGCCGTCGTCGAAGCAGTTGCCGAGGACCCACGCCGCGGACGGCTTCTGTTCGCGGCCACGGTGTCGGACGACGCGCTCGCCGCCAAACGCGCCGAGTCGACCCGCATGTTCGCCGGCTTGCTCGCCGCCCAAGCCAGTGAGTTCTACGGCACCGAAGCCGACACGCACCTCGAGCTGACGGCCCACTTCATCGTCGGTGGCGTCGCGCAGGTACTGACGGCCTGGCTCAACGGCTATCTCGATCTCGACCAGAATGCGGTCGTCGAGCACTGCTCCGAACTGTTATTGGCGGCCGGCGGTCACAATCCGTAGGTCTTGCCGATGATGTCACGCTGAATCTCGTTGGTGCCGCCGTAGATCGAAGACACCAGCGTGGTGCGGACGTGCTTCTCCATGTCGAACTCGGTCGCGTAGCCGTAGCCACCCATCATCTGCATGCCCTCGAGTGCAACCTTCTTGGCGGTCTCGGTGAGCTTGAGTTTCGCCATCGACGCCTCCCGCGGGAAGAGCTTGGCCGGGTTCTCGTCCACGAGGCGGGCGACGTGATAAACGAGCAGTCGACCGCATTCGATCTCCGTCGCGAGATCGGCGACACGGTGCCGAAGTGCCTGAAACGTCCCGACCGGGCGTCCGAATTGCTTTCGCTGCGTGATGAACTGGAGCGTGTCTTCGAATGCTCGCTGCGCGGTGCCGAGCATCATGGCCGCCAGGATCAGCCGCTCGATGTTCAGGCCGGTCATCAGTTGTCCCCAACCCTGGCCCTCCACACCGATCACGGCATCCTCGGGAAGGAGGCAGTCGGTGAAATAGAGATCGTTGACCTCCTTGCCACCCATCGTGTCGATGCCAACAATGGACAGGCCCGGGGCGTCGGCGGGCACGTCGAACATCGTCAGTCCCTCGTGCTTGCCTTCGCCTCTCCCCGTCCGGGCAACGAGGAGGATGCGGTCGGCGAAATGCGCGTTGGAGCACCACGTCTTCTGACCGTTGATCGACCAACCGCCGGCAGTCTTCTCGGCGCGGCAGCTGAGGTTACCGACGTCGGATCCGGCCTCGGGCTCGGACATCGAGATCGAATAGCTCTTGCCCTCGACGATGCCCCCGAGTACCGATTCCTTCTGGGCCTGGGTACCGAACTTGGCGTACGCCGCTCCGGTGATCAGCGTCGGTCCGATTCCGCCGATCGGCGCCATGCCCTTGGCTGCTTCCTCGAGGAGGATGCACATGTCGACTGCCCCGCCGTCGGCGCCGCCGAACTCCTCGGCAATGGTCGATCCGAGCCAGCCGAGTTCGGCCATCTTCTCGTAAAGCGCCTGGTTGTGGGTGTGGGTACCGTGTTCGGTGAGGGCATCGCGTTGTTCGCGCGTGCCTGCCTCACGCTTGCAGAACGCGGCGACAGCCTCGGCGAACGAACGCTGTTCCTGGGTGAAATCGATACTCATCGAAATTCTCTCCTGATCAATGGGGTGAGGGGCCGGACGGCCATGCGCGAGAGCGCGTTACGTCCACAGCAGGACCGGCTTGACCGTGTCCCCGCGGCGATTGTCTTCGAGCGCAACGTTGATGTCCGCGAACGGATACCGCGTGACAAGACGGTCGATGGGGAAGGCTCCAGCAAAATACATGCGAAGCAGTTCGGGCACGAATGTCGCGGGCACGCAGTCGCCTTCCAAGCAGCCTCGAATGGTCTTGCCTTTCAACACGATATCGAGAAGGTCGAGATCCAGTCGTCCCTTGCCGAGGGCCACGGTGACCAATGCTCCGCCCATTCCCAGGGCGTCGAACGCCTGCGCGATCACGGCGGAGTTGCCGGTGGTGTCCAGCGCGTGACTGGCCCCGCCCTTCGTCGTCTCTCGTACCGCCGCGAGCACGTCGTCACTGCCAGGATCCACGACGTGGTGGGCGCCGAGCTCCGAGGCCAATGCGCGACGAATCGGTGACGGTTCGACCACGACAACGGTTCCCACGTCGACTGCTACGGCGGCCAGCAGGGCAGCCATTCCTACTCCGCCGACACCGTAGACGACGATGCTGTCCTGCGGTCCCGGGCGCAGAGCGTTGAGTACTGCGCCGGCTCCGGTCTGGACGCTGCAGCCGAGCGGGGCGGCAGTCTCGAGGTCGATATCGGCGTCGATCACGACTGTGTTGTCCTCGGTGGTGACGGCGTAGCCAGCGAAACTGGACTGACCGAAGAATCCGTCCCGCATCCGAGCCCCGTCGAGACTCACGCGTCTGGTCCCGTCCGCGCGTGCCCCGAACTGATTCAGCGCCGTGCCGCTCTGGCAGTACGCAGGCCTGGACTTGGCACAGTTGGCGCAGGCACCGCAGTGCCGGAAGGTCAGAATCACATGGTCACCCGGCCGAACCTTCGTCACCTCTGATCCGACGCGTTCGACGATGCCGGCGCCTTCGTGGCCGACCAGCACGGGCCGATCCACTGCGCCAGCTCCTCGGGCGACGAGATCGGTGTGACAGATACCGGTGGCGACGAGTCGGACAAGGATTTCGTCGGCGCGCGGCTCCTCGACGTCGACTTGCTCGACGGTGAACGGCTCGCGTGGATCACGCGAGACAAGCGCATCGGTACGCACCATCAGCACAGTTCCAGCGCGAAGTAGAAGAACTCGCCGCGTGAGAGGACCAGTTCCGGTTTGCCGTTCATGATTCCCATCAATGACTTCGAGTCGATCCTCTTGAAGTGATCGAAAACGGCCTTGCCGTCGTAGACCATCGTGGCGGTGACCTCGCCGCGGAACTCGATGTTCCACAGTGAGGCTTCACCTTGACCCAACTCGACATTCGAGAACAGCGTTCCGTCCTCGGCCCGGCAGATCAGCGGCTTGGCATCGGTGATCGAGCGAAAGTCCTTGCCGTACCAGTTGCTTGCCGGCAGGGCCCGGCACAGTCCATGGCCCGTCGCAAACGCACTGCCCTTGTAGGAGCCGAGGATATCCTCCGCCCGGACCGTGTCGAGGCGAGACCAAAGCTGATCCAGCTCGGTAGTCTCCACGCCGGACTCCATCGCGAGTAGCTCGCGAAGCCGTTCTGGTGCTGCAGTGTCTGACATGTGTACTCCTAGAGTCGTTTTATCCCAGTAGGACGGTGGTCATCAGGTGCTGGACCCTGCGGATCGTGCTCGGACTGCGATCGAAGCGAACGACGCGTCCGACGTCGAAGACCAATCCGAGGGCGGCGTGAACCAGGAAACGTGCCCCGACGCCGGTGAGTTCGGGCCGTGCCTCACGCACCAGATGTGCCCACTCCTCGACATTGAGTCGCTGCACGTTGCGGAGCGTGGTTCGCTGATCGGCCGGTACGTTGCCGATCTCGGCAAAGTAGACCGCGAGCAATTCGCTTCTTTCGAAGGACAATTCGGTGTAGAGACGCGCGAGGGCTTCGATGGCTTGGACCGAGGATTCGGACTCCGCGAGCGCGTCGCCGAGCGCAACGGTCAGCCGCTCGTTGGCTCGCTGGAACGCTGCCGCCAGCAACTCCGCCTTGCTCGGGAAGTGCCGGTACACGCTGGAAGCGTTGATCCCGGCCGCAGCGCCGATCTCCTCGATACTCACCTCGTGATAGCCGCGAGCGTAGAACAGCGCAATAGCCTGGTGTAGCAGTACTTCACGCTTGGACACCGGCGCACGACGGGGCGCCTCGGCCACCGTGGTTGTCGGCGAATCCGGCGGCAGGTCCGCTCGAAGAATCGACCAGGCAGCGCTGGACATCAACGCTTCGATCTGCTTTGCGGACAACGCCGATCGGTGCGCGGTGATACTGGCGATCACGCTGATCGCCGCCGTCGAGAGCATCGCTGTATCCGCTTCGGACAATTCCGGGCGGAGCCGGTGCAACGGTCGACGGACACGCTCACCGAGTTCGAAGACCGCGTCTCGGAGCGCGATTTTGTCGTCGCCGATCAGGTAGCGCCCCTCCCATCGGTACAGACCGCCCGTCCGACGGTTGTCGATCGTGGTGCGGATGATGGCGAGGACGACGGCGTCCAGCGTCGACTCCGGATCGGACTCCGTCGTCAGTGCCGGATCGGTCGCAGCCATCAAAGTGTCGGCGAGACGCATGACCGCGTGCGTGAACAGGGCGTACTTGGTCGGGAAATGCCGGTAGAGCGCGGGCCCAGAGATTCCGACGACTGCCGCGATGTCATCGACACCGACCGCGTGATACCCCCGCTCGCTGAATGCCTCGGCAGCGGCACTCAGAATCTGGGCCTTGCGGTTTTTCGGTCGCCGACGACGAGGTGCTGCGTCGTTGCCAGCTGCCGCCGTGTCAGTCATTGCCGTCCTCGATGCTTGTGGAAATTTCCATCATATTAACCGTAGCTCGCACCTTGTGTTGACATTGAGGATATTGCTCCACCCTTGACAGGCAGCCGAATCCCAATGTTAAGTTAGCGGCAATTCGCCTAATTGAGCTTGAAGTGGCGCCATCTGACGCCCGGCAGGCCAACGATCCGATCGGAAGTGTCGCCAAGAGATGTTGCACACCTCGTTCACCCGCATGTTCGAAGTCGACCACCCCATCGTGCAAGGCGGCATGATGTGGGTCGGTCGCGCCGAGCTCGTGGCAGCCGTCGCCAACGCAGGGGCCCTGGGCTTCATCACCGCCCTGACCCAACCGACCCCGCAGGCTCTGATCGAGGAGATCGCGCGCTGCAGGAAGCTGACGGATCGCCCGTTCGGCGTGAACCTGACGATCCTGCCCTCGATCGACCCGCCGCCGTATGCGCAATACCGCCAGGCCATCATCGATTCGGGCATCAAGATCGTCGAAACCGCCGGATCCAACCCCGTCGAACATCTTCCGTACTTCAAGGATGCCGGGATCAAGGTCATCCACAAATGCACCAGCGTCCGGCATGCGGTCAAAGCCGAACTCACCGGCGTCGACGCCGTCAGTATCGACGGGTTCGAGTGCGCAGGTCATCCGGGTGAGGACGACGTGCCGAACCTTGTCCTCATCCCCGCGACCACGTCGCGGTTGCGCATTCCGGTCATCGCCTCCGGGGGCATCGCCGACGCCCGCGGCCTCGTCGCCGCGCTCGCGCTCGGCGCCGATGCGGTCAACATGGGTACCCGGTTCATGTGCACCGTCGAGTCGCCGGTCTCCCACGCGGTCAAGGAGGCCATCGTCGCCGGCAGTGAGAAAGACACGACACTGATCTTCCGCTCACTCGGCAACACCGCACGGGTCGCCAAGAACGCGGTCAGCGCCGAGGTGGTGGCCAAGGAAAGCCTCGGATGTGAGTTCACGGACATTGCCCATCTGGTCAAGGGCGCCCGTGGACGCAAGGTTTTCGAGGACGGCGACATGGACGCCGGGATATGGACCGTCGGTCAGAGTCAGGGACTCATCGACGACATTCCGACGGTGCAGGAGCTGGTCTCACGCATGATCTCCGGAGCCGAATCTATTGTCACCGAACGCCTGTCGCCGCTTCTCGACGGGCAGGCCGCCCACTGTTCGCCAACCACGGTGGGAGCACGATGACCACGGGCGTCGGCACCGACGTCACCGCCGGCATTGCGACAATTCGCATCGACAGGCCGGCCCGGATGAATGCGTTGGACGGTCCCGCCGCGAACGCATTGACCGAGGCGCTGACCGGTCTCGCCGACCGGCCCGACGTGCGTGTCGTCGTGATCACCGGAACCGGTAGCGCCTTCAGCACCGGTGCCGATATCACCGAGTTGTCCTCGGCCGCTCCTGCCTCCCCGGAGGAATCGACAGCGAACGCGACCGAGACGATGCGCACGGGGAATGCTCTGATCCGCGCCGTCATCGAACTACCCGTGCCGGTCATCGCTCAGGTCAACGGTATCGCGGCGGGTGTCGGCGCCTCTCTTGCACTGGCATCGGACCTGGTGTACGCGGCCGAGGAAGCAGTCTTCCTGCTTGCGTTCACGAACGTGGGGTTGATGCCCGACGGTGGCAGTAGCCTGCTGGTGCCCGCGGCGATCGGCCGTGCACGCGCCAACGCGATGACACTGCTGGCCGAACCGATGAGCGCTACCGACGCCGCCCGATCCGGACTGATCAACGAGGTTCTGCCCGCTGCGGACCTCGAAGAACGGGTGCAGAAGATCGCTCGAAAGCTCGCACGCGGCCCACGCCGAGCACTGGAACTGACCAAACGCGCGATGACCGCCTCGACGCTGGCGCTGCTCGAAGACGCACTCCGCCGCGAAGCCGAGGGACAGATCGAACTGCTGACCTCGCCCGATTTCCGCGAGGGTATCGCGGCAGTGCTCGAGCGGAGAAGACCGGAGTTTGCACGCGAATAGCGACAAACTTATCCACGTTTTCACATGCACAGATGAACTTGGCAAACCGTAATCAGCCGTTGCCATTCTGGCTTCGGATCGGACGCGGCGATTGTAAGCTGGCTCACACTTGTCCCCGCCCGCAGACAGACAGGAACCCCACGATGGCAGCTCACTCGGACCTCGAAACCTCATCCCCCGAAACCGCAGCCCCCGACGTCAACGAACCAGAGCGATCGACGCGAAACAACTGGAACAACCAGGTGCGACGCCACGCGTTGATGCAGCCCGACGCTCTCGCGCTTCGCTTCGAGGGCGCTTCCATCACGTGGAGCCAGCTTTCCGATCGAGTAGACCGCTTCGCGGGTGTCCTGAGCCGTCGAGGGGTCGGCTTCGGAGACCGCGTACTCATCCTGATGCTCAACCGACCCGAGTACCTGGAAGCGGTGCTCGCAATCAACGCACTCGGCGCCCTTGCCGTACCGGTCAACTTCAGAATGACGCCCCCGGAGGTCTCCTTTCTCGCCGAGAACAGCGGCGCCGCCCTGATGGTGACGGACGAGACGCTGGCCCCGTTGGCGGGAGCCGTTGCCGATCGGACCGATTCACTCTACGAGATCATCACTGTCGGCGAGACCTACGAGGCCCTGCTGGCCGAATCCACACCGGCGTCACCCGTGGACGTCCCCGACAGCGCACCCGCACTGATCATGTACACCTCGGGGACGACCGGTAGGCCGAAGGGGGCAGTGCTCACGCACTCCAACATGGCAGCCCAGTCACTGACGTGCATCCGTGCGCTGCAGATGCGCGGCGTCGACGAGGTCGGCTTCTGCGCATCGCCGATGTTTCACATCGCGGCCCTCGGCAGTCTCGCGCCCAGCCTGCAACTCGGCATACCGACCGTGGTGTACCCGGTGGGCGCATTCGACCCGGCAGCGCTGCTCGACGTGCTCGAAGCCGAGGGCGTGACCACCCTGTTTCTCGTCCCGGTCCAGTGGCAGGCCATGTGCGCCGAACAGTCCCGCCATCCACGAAAGTTGCGATTGCGGGTCATCTCCTGGGGCGCGGCACCGGCGTCGGACACGGTCCTGAAAGCCATGGCGGAGACGTTCCCGGACGCCCTGAACGTCGCCGTATTCGGCCAAACCGAAATGTCGCCCATCACGTGCGTTCTCGACGGCGAGGATGCTCTCCGCAAGCTGGGTTCGGTCGGACGAGTCATCCCGACGATCGCCGCGCGGATCGTCGACGACGAGATGAACGACGTCGCTCAGGGCGAGATCGGCGAAATCGTCTACCGGGGGCCGACATTGATGGAGGGGTACTGGCAGAACCCCTCGGCGACGGCGGACGCCTTCGCCGGCGGCTGGTTCCACTCCGGTGACCTCGTGCGGCAGGACGAGGAGGGTTTCGTCTTCGTCGTCGACCGCAAGAAGGACATGATCATTTCCGGCGGCGAGAACATCTACTGCGCCGAGGTCGAGAACGTCCTGTTCGGACACCCGCGCATCCTCGAAGCCGCCGTCATCGGACGCCTCGACGACAGGTGGGGAGAAGTCCCCGTCGCTGTCGTCGCTCTCCACGACAGCGAAAGCGCTGATCTGACGCTGGAGGAACTCACCACCTGGCTCGGCGAACGTCTGGCGCGATACAAGCACCCCAAGGAACTCGTCGTGGTCGATGCGCTCCCTCGAAACGCAAGCGGCAAGGTCGTCAAAGTTGCTCTGCGCAAGACATATTCGCCGACACCCGCCTAGCAGGTGAACGTCGAACTGCCCGTGGCGAAGGGCCCTGGACGCGACCTCGCGAATCAGGTCGGAGGGCTCATCGCGTTCTCGGTGACGGCACTCACGCGTACCGTGCTCACCCTCGCGCGCAGGAGACTGTCCCTGACAGAGACAGTTCTGCAGGCACTGTTCATCGCGCGCGTCTGCACGGTGCCGGCACTGCTGCTGATGCTCCCCATCGGCGTGCTCATCGCGGTGTCGGTCGGCTCGCTCGCCGGAAGGCTCGGCGCCGGTGCCTATTCCGGCGCCGTGGTGGCGTTCGTGGTGGTCGGGCAGGCAGCCGCACTCGTGTGCGCCCTGATGATGGCGGGCGTGGCGGGCTCGGCCATCTGCGCCGATCTGGGCTCGCGCACCATTCGCGAGGAGATCGCCGCGATGCAGGTGATGGGCCTCGACGTCATCGACAGGCTCGTCGTGCCGCGGTTGATCGCATCGATGTTCGTCGCCGTCGCGGTCTGCGCCATGGTGACGGTCGTCGGAGTCGGTGCGTGCTTCTTCTACCAGGTGTTCGTCGCCGACCAGTCCGCCGGCGCCTTCCTCACCACGTTCAGCGAGTACGGACGGGTTTCCGACTTCACGATGGCGATGGTGAAATCGGTGTGCTTCGCCGTGACATCGACGCTCATCGCCTCGTACAAGGGGCTCAACGCCAAGGGCGGACCCAGCGGCGTCGCCGATGCCGTCAACGAGGCAGTCGTACTGGCGTTCGTGATGGTGTTCGTGGTCAACACTGTGCTGTCCCAGTTGTATGCAGTCGTGGTCCCCGCAGTGGGGACGTACTGATGGTCTCGGACAACCTTCATCGTCTGCGGCGTCGAAGCCGAAGAGCGACGGGCATATTCACCGAGTTCGGCCGTCACGTGACGTTCTACGCCGAGACGGTCGCAGCCATTCCCTTCACTATCCGAAGATATTCCAAACACATCGCACACCACATCGGCGAAGTCAGCTTCGGGTACGCATCACTGCTGGCGGGTGGTGGCACCATCGGCATCGTCTTCGCCATGTCCGCCGTCGCGGCGATGATGGTGGGCGTCGAAACCTATCGCGGCCTGGACCTGATCGGCCTGACTTCGCTCTCCGGGCTGCTGTCCGCGATCGTGAACACCCGTGAACTGGCACCGGTCATCGCCAGCATTGCCCTCGCGGCCAAGGTCGGCACCGGTTTCACCGCACAACTCGGCGCGATGCGCATCTCCGACGAGATCGATGCGCTGGATTCGATGGCGGTGCGGTCGATTCCGTTCCTCGCCACCACCCGATTGATTGCCGCCGTCGTCTGCATCATCCCCATCTATCTCGTGGGGCTCATCGCTGCGTTCGTCGCCACGCGGTTGGTCGTGGTGAACTTCGGCGGCAGCTCCGCGGGCACCTACGACTACTACTTCCACCTTGCCCTGACACCCGGGGATCTCGTCTATTCGATGACCAAGGCCGTGGTCTTCGCAGTCATCGTCGCACTCGTGCACTGCTGCTACGGCTTTCACGCCTCGGGTGGCCCCGAGGGCGTGGGCCGCGCGGCCGGGCGTGCACTGCGCACCAGCATCCTCGCGATCGGTATCACCGATGTCTTCCTCACCGTCGCGCTGTGGGGCATCGTTCCGACCGTGCCCGGGCTCGGTGTGTCGTGACCGCCGCCCGCTCGACGACGCCACCGCGTCGCCTCGGTCCGAGCCCGAACATGCTCGCCGCCCGTGGTCTCGCCGCAATGATCCTGCTCGTGGCAACCGCCGCCGCCAGCGTCGTCTACGGCAGCGGCGCGCTGGACGAGGACCCCGTGGTCTTCGCCGACGTACCCGCCTCGGCCGGTCTGCTCGTCGGCGAGATCGGTGTGGCACATCGGGGAGTGCAGATCGGTACGGTCGCTGGGATCGACAGCGGCGTAGAGATCTCACGGGTGAGGATGCGCATCGACGCCGACGAGATCGACCGCGTTCCCGCCTCGGCCCTCGTGCGCATAGTTCCGCGAACGCTGTTCGGTGACGTCTACATTCAACTGATTCCCGATCCCGGCGCACCTACCTCGATACCTGGTGCATCCGCGACGCTCCAGGCCGGCGATCGGCTCGCCGTCGACAGTTCCGAGGAAGCGATTCAACTCGGCGAGGTCTACCGAAAGGTGACCGACCTCCTGCACCGGCTCGAACCCGCCGAGCTCCAAACCGCGCTGACCGCGATCAGCACCGCCCTGCTCGGCCGGGGTGAGGACATCGGCGCCACCATCGACCGCCTCTCGTCGACAACCGCCCTGCTCGAACCACACGTCGATGCCGCGATCTCACGCCTTCCCGAGATACGCCAGGTGACAGAAGCTTTCGACGCTGCCACACCGGACGTCATCGCCACCCTCGATGCTGCTACGTCCCTGTCGCAGATGGCGCTCGACCGTTCCGGCGGAGTCGAAGCATTGTTGACCAGCGCCGCCGTGCTGGCTTCGTCCGCCGATGACATCGCGTCAGAAAACCGTGCCCACGCCGTCGCTGTGATTCGGCGCGGCGCACCGGCATTGGACACCGTCGCCGGCAACGCCTCCGGTCTGGCAACCGCGCTCGATCGGTTCGCACCCTTCGGCGCCGCAGGTACGCGGATCTTCGCCAGCGGGCGCTTCGACATCACCGCCGTACCCGACTTCTCCGAGCCCCTGCCCTACACAGCGGCCGACTGCCCGCAGTATCCCGGTCTGGACGGGCCCAACTGCGCGCTCGCGGAAGTGCAGGAGGCAGCGGGAGCGCCCGGCCCGCTGAACCCCGCGAGCACCATGCTGCTGGCACCGATTCTGCGCGGCACCGAGGTGGCGATCCGATGACCTCGCTACGCCGCCCCCTCACACAGCTCGCCGCGTTCGCGGTGGCCGGAGCGATCTCGGCCGTTCTCGTGGTCAATACGCTCAGCGTTCCCGTCCAAGGCACAACGGTGAGCCACACTGCCGAGTTCACCGGGGTCGAGGGTCTCCGAAGCGGCAACGACGTGACGCTCGCCGGGGTTCGGATCGGCCGAGTCGACGACGTCGAATTCAGCACTGCCGGATCGACGAGTACTGCCGTCGTGGGATTCTCGGTGCAGTCGGCGGTGCCGATACCCGCCAACGTCACGGCCGAGATCCGATACGGCGACATGCTCGGTGCCCGCTATCTTGCGCTGGTCTCCCCGATCGAGCCGTCGGGCACGCTCGGTGCGGACAGCATGATCGGACTCGATCGAACCACCCCACCGGTCGATCTGACCGCGCTGGTCAACGGCTTCAAACCATTGTTCGACGCCATCGAGCCGGAACAGGTCGACACGCTGGCCCGGTCCATCGTCGACGCGTTCAGCGGGGAGGCAGCCACCATCGACTCGCTTCTCTCCCATGTGGCCACCGTGACGAGGGGGCTCGCCGACAACGACCGGATCATTTCCGATCTGATCGCCGACCTCGACGCGGTACTGCAGACGATGACGGCACACGGCGATGACATCTCGCGTCTCATCACGGGACTGACGGAGATGAGTCAGGTCGTCGCCGACCGGAATGCCTCGGTGATCACCGTCCTCGACGACGGCGCAGGCGCTGTCGCTGCGCTGACCACGCTGATGACCGGCACGGCCGAACCACTGGATGTGACAGTGGATCGCGTCAACGAGATGGCGGATGCGTGGACCGCGAACACCACGCAGTTCGAGCGCACGATGACGCTGCTTCCAACCCTTGCGCGGTCCATCAATCATCTCGGCGACTACGGAAGCTGGCTCAACTTGTACACCTGCAATTTCACGGTGAAGGCGGGCGACCAGGAAGTGAACATCTTCGGGGACAGCTACACGGAGATCTGCCGATGACCACGGCGAGGCTCGGCGTGGTCGGCATAGCGCTGATCGGTGCACTCTTGTTGGCAGCACTGGCCGTTCCGCAAGGCTGGTACCTGGTACGGACAGGGGCGTACAGCGCAGTGTTCGCCAATGCCGGCGGACTCACCGCGGCCGACCCCGTGTACGTGGCGGGAGTTCCAGCCGGACGCGTCGACAGCGTGGAACTGGCCGCCGGCCGCGTCCAAGTGCGGTTCCGTCTCGACGATCGACAGTCCCTCGGCGACCGCACCCGGGCCGCCGTCAAACTGCGCACCGTGCTCGGCAAGCGATACCTCGAGATCACCCCTGCTGGCAGTGGCCCGGTCGGGCCGGATCGGACCATTCCGATCGATCGCACCTCGGTGCCGTACTCCCTCGACGAGATAGCTGGAAAGGCAAGCACAACGGCAGCCGAACTCGACGTACCCGCCCTCGAAGAGATGGTGAGCACGCTGCGCGAGACGGTACCCACCGACCGGACCGTCGTGACCGATGCGCTGGCCGGGGTCACCGCAGCATCATCGATGTTGGCGCGCAACGAGGAGCAGATCGCGAGCCTGCTCGAGACCACGAAAGCACTGTCGACGACCATCGCCGCCGAGAGCGAGTCCATCGCGGTTCTCGTCGGCAACGCCGAGCTCGTGCTCGGCACTCTCGCCGACCGCCGAACTGCGCTCGGTTCTCTCGTGACCGACCTACGGACTCTGATCACCTCGGCTTCGGCGTTCCTCGGCGACAACGTCGCCGAGCTCGATCACCTGCTGACGAACATGCGCTCAGTGACCGACACCCTCGATCGCAACGGCCGCAACATCGACGAGTTGCTGACCACACTGCCGGCGGGCATTCGCGCCGTCACCGACGCCACCGGAAACGGCAACTGGGTCGATGTCTCCGCGCCGGCAGGGCCCCTGCCCGACAACCTGCTGTGCGCGATCGGTGTCCAACAGGGGTGCGGCCGATGAAGATGCTCGCGCTCACCGCCGTCCTTGCCGTCGTCTCCGCGGGCGCCTGGTTCGTCTTCTTCGCCACCGACGATGCCCGCACTGTCACAGCAGACTTCGCCTACATCAACGGCGTCTACCCCGGCAGTCCGGTGCACGTGCTGGGCGTCCCCGTGGGCACCGTCGAGACCGTCACCCCGCAGGGTCCGTCCGTGCGCTTGACCATGTCGGTCTCCGCCGATGTAGAGATCCCCGCCGACGCGGAGGCGTTCGTGATGAACCCCTCCGTCATCAGTGACCGGTTCGTCGAGCTCGGACCCGCGTACGACGGCGGCCCGACGCTCGGCGAGGACGTCATTCCGGTCTCACGCAGCCACGCTCCGATCAATTGGGACCAACTGCTCGACAGCGTGAACACCATCGCCGGTGCCCTCGGTCCGGAGCAGGCGAATGTGGGCGGCGCAGTGGACGTCCTGGCCGAGAGCACGAGGGGCCTCGGCCCGGACATCAACGACGCGATCCTCGCCGTGTCCTCGGCGACGGCCGTCGTCGGCGGCAACAGCGAGCAGATCGGCATGCTCATCGAGAACGTGAATCGACTGATCAGCGCGGTCGCGGCACGTGAAGGCGCGGTGGCGTCGATGACGAACTCCTTGGCCGATCTGGGCGAGGAGATCCGTCGGCAGGATCTCGAGATCGGCGAACCCATTGCGGCACTGCGGGACATGTTCGACCGACTCGATCAACTGCTCGCGGACCGCGGGGACGACATCCGCGCGGTGCTGCAGAATGCCAGCGCTCTGACGGGGCAGCTCGCGGCGAACGAGGCACAGTTCGCCGAACTGGTCGACACCGTGCCGCTGATGCTGCAGAACATCGGAAACACCATCGGCGAGGACCGCCGCGCCCGGATCAGGCTGAACGTCTCGACCGATCTGAACCAGTTCGCTACCGCGGTCCCACTGTGCCGCGATCTCGCACTGCCCATCTGCACCGGGGCCGGCATCACCAATCCGATACCGGTCCCGCTCAGCACCTCCCATCCTCTCGGCCTCGCACAGTTGATGGAAGGCGGCCGATGATGCGCGCACTGCTCCTGTTCGGCGTGTGTCTACTACTGTCCGGCTGCAGTGTGGGTTTGGGACAACTTCCCATCGGGCGCACAGCCGACGGCGCCGACTATCTCGTCACCGCACACTTCGTCCGCGCGGATCGAATCCGACCGGGTACCGAGGTACGAATGGGTCAACAACTCCTCGGACGCGTCCACGACCTCTCCACCGACGGACGTTCAGCCCAGGTACGACTGAGCCTGTCCCAGTCGATCGAGCTGCCCGCCACCGTCACCGCGGCAATCGAACTTCCCTCCGCGCTGGGTGAGCCGTATGTGAAACTCTCCGCCCCGTCACCGATACCAACCGACGCAATACTGGCTGACGGCGACGTCATCGAGGACACCGAGATCGGGCCCGAACTCGAATCCTCGCTCGCTGCCCTCGGCCTGGTGCTCAACGGCAGCGGATTCGACCAACTCGAGTCGATCATGACCGAGATGAACGCGGCCTTCGGTGGCCGCGGTCCCGACATCCGCGAACTGCTTCTACGCACCGACCGCATCACGGCCGCCGCGGCCGCCCATCGCGCGGACGTCGACCGCGTACTCACCGCGGCAGGCTCGGTGTCCCGCGCGCTCGCAGACAACCGCGAGCGACTGGACGAGGGCCTCACAGTCGCCGCGCCGACGATGGAACTACTGGTCCGACAACGCGACCACATCGCTTCCCTCGTCGAGCGCAGCGCCTCGCTCGCCGCCACCGCAGAGGACGTATTCGCGGGCCACGAGGATCAACTGGTCAGCGGTGTCGACCAACTCACGCACATCATCGAATCGATCCGAGGATTCAACGAGTCGGTTACCCCGGCTCTGGACAACATGAACGGGTTCATCGACGGGTTCACCGGCGCTGTCCACGGTGACTACCTCGTCTTCGACGGAGCTCTCGATCTGCCCGAGACGATCGCCGAGCTCATGACCGGCGACCGTCTCGCGGACGTGCCGTCCACGCTGCAGCAGCAGCTACCCACGGGGGCCGGAGAATGAGACGACCCGTCCTGATTCAGTTGTCGCTGTTCGTCATCACAGCGGTGGTCGCGGCGATCGTCGGAGTCGGCTACGTGCTGGGCCCGGGTACGCAGATCTTCGGCGGCTCGCTCACACTGACTGCGCAGATGGACGACGCGGTGAATCTTGCCGTCGGCTCGGGCGTCACCTACCGCGGCGTCGCCGTCGGTTCCGTCACCGATATCTCGATCTCCGAGACGGCCCTCGGCGCCGACCTTCACCTCACCCTCGACCCGGGCACACAGGTACCCGTCGGATCCGTGGCGAGAGTGACCAACAACAACGCCCTCGGCATCCAGACACTCGACATCATGCCCACGACCGCCGACGGCCCGTACCTGACCGACGGAGACCGACTCGACGTGCCGTCCGATCTGCAGCCACGCAGCCTCGACGAGCTCCTCCTACAGGCCTCGACTCTCACGGAGTCCATCGACCCCGACTCCGTCGCCGACCTCTCGAAGACGATGTCCAGCGCGCTCGCCGGCACCGGTGACGCACTGGCGGGGCTCATCGACGACGCCGAAACACTCTCCCGCATGCTCGACGCACACGCCCCCGCGCTCGCGAACATCGTCGAAACGGGCACCCCCATGCTCGACGCCTTCGCCGCGCGATCGGACTCCATTCCGGGGTCGGCGAGTGCGGCGCGCGAGATCACCCAACAGCTGCTCGCGCAGGAACCCTCGCTGATCCACCTGGTGGACCGCTCCCCCGACGCGCTCGCACGCACGAGTGCCCTACTCGACGACACCCGCGGGACCGTCGGGGCGCTGATGACCAACATGGTGTCCGTCAGCAGTGTCCTCGGCGATCGCACACCGGCCCTGTCGGCGCTTCTCGTGGCGCTACCCGACACCCTCGGGGAGTTGACCTCGATTGTCGACGGGGACCGCGGCAACTTCACTCTGGTCGGCACTCAGGGGCCGGTGTGCTGGTACGACACCGCACGTCGAAGCGTCGGCGACGAGTCGCCGCGCGAGCCGAACCTGAACCTCTACTGCCCACCCGGGCCCGATCTCGAGCAGCGCGGTGCACAGAACGCGCCGCGCCCGAACGAGCTGGGCCGCTCGGGCGCGAGCGAGCCGGGGAACGTGACCGGACCGCCGATGGCCGAGGATCCGCTGCTGATCCCGACCGCAGTGGAGGCGCTCGACTACTGGACGACGCTGTTGGAAGGAGTACAGGGATGACGCGTAGACGAGGCGCCGTCGCCGCGGCTGCAATTCTGGTCGCGGCTGCGCTGGCCTGGCTGGGAGTGTCCTACGCCGAGCACCGCGAACTCGACCGGCTCAGGTTCTCGGCGCTGGAATCGGCGACCACCTACACGGAAGGTCTCGCCACCTACGACTTCGACGACCCGGACGCCAATCTCGACCGTGTGACGTCGACGTCGACCGAGGAATTCGCCGGGACGTACCGCGAGGTATCGGCGAGCCTGCAGGACTTGCTGACCAGCGGACAGGGACAGGCGACCGGGCACGTCACCGCCGCCGGAATAGTCGAGCTCGACGACAGCAATGCCGTCGTCGCGGTGTTCCTCGACCAGCAGGTCCGCAACCTGACCGTGCCCGACGGACGCACCGACTCCTCGCGAATGCTGATCGGCCTCGCCCGCGTCGACGACCGGTGGTTGCTCGACTCCGCGGAACCGAAATGACAGGTGCGCGGGCATGGTCTCACCTCGCCGGAGCACGCCCAACTCCTGGTCGGGGCACACCCCGAATCGCGCAGGACGTAGCCTGGCGTGGAAGGATCGGTGGCCGGGGTCGAATGACACCCGTGTCGTTCGAAAAGATTGTCCGAGCCACCGTGCACGATGCAAGAGGGTCGAAGACCATGTCAACGAGCGACGGGTCGAAACTATCGAGGAGATAAGGCCATGGCTTTACCAGTACTGACTCCGGAACAGCGCACCGCAGCGTTGGCCAAGGCGGCCGAGGCGCGCACCGCGCGGTCGAAGCTGCTGGCCGCCGTCAAATCCGGCGAGCTCAGCGTTGCTGACGTTCTCGCGAAAGCCGAGAACGACGAAATCGTCAAGAAGACCAAGGTGTCCGCCCTGATCAAGGCACTCCCGGGTGTCGGTTCGGTGCGCGCCGCTCAGCTGCTCGAGCAGCTGTCCATCGCAGACACCCGCCGCATCGGTGGCCTCGGCGCAAACCAGCGCGAAGCGCTGCTAGCTGCTGTCGCTTCCTGACACCGCTGGCGCGTGTAGGAACACACCGTTTCGCACGAGGACGATCACGATGCCGTACGGGCGTCGAGTGACTTCGAGCAATGAGGAAACGGCGGCGCCGAGCAACACGCTCGGCGCGCCGTAACTCATTGCTCGATTTTTCTGTTCTCGGCCCCGGTGTTCCACCTGGGCGTCCACCGTCAGGTCGGTGATGTGATTTGCTGGTCCGATGGCTGTGAGACGTCAACCCGCCCAGGCGGCCGCATCCGCGCTGCGCCGGCGGCCTCAGCTGAGCGAGGACGTCGCCAATCATGTGCGGCACCTCGTGATGTCCGGGGAGATCCGGCCGGGTGATTTCATCAGGCTCGACGAGACGGCAGCCGAGCTGGGCGTCAGTGTCACCCCGGTGCGTGAGGCACTACTGACTTTGCGTGGCGAGGGCATGGTCGAACTCGTCCCGCACCGCGGTTACGTCGTGTCACCGTTGACGGTCGAGGACATCGTCGACATCTTCTGGTTACAGGGGCAGATTGCCGTCGAACTCGTTCGGCGGGCAGCACCGCTGATCACCGAGTCCGTACTCGCCGAACTGACGACGCTCAACGCGTCGCTGTCGGCTGCGGTGGACGCGGGGCAAGCCGACGGGGTCGAGGACTACGAGTTCGAGTTTCATCGCGTCCTGAACCGTCTGACCGAGGCGAACAAGCTCGCCTGGTTCCTCAACAACGCAACGCGCTACACCCCGAAGCGGCTGTACGCTGCCGACCCCGACTGGGGTCGATCCACGGTGCGCAATCACGAGAAGCTGATCGACGCCCTGCGCGCCGGTGACGTCGAGCTCGCCTGCACGCTGATGCGACAACAATTCACCGACGGCGCCGAACGTCTGATCGCGTACCGCAACATGTGAGGCGCTACGCGCATGTGCGCGGAAATACATAGCAGGCTATGTATTTCCGCGCACATGTGACGAAGTCGCCTACCTGAGCGAGTCCGGCGCGGTGAAACGCTCGCCGTACTTGGCTGCGAGCTCGTCAGCGCGCGCGACGAACCCCGCCTGACCACCCTTGTAACCAACGACGTACTGGTGCACGCCGCCCGTCCACGCCGGGTAGCCGATACCGAAGATCGAGCCGATGTTGGCATCGGCCGTGGTGTTCAGCACACCCTCGTCGAAGCACTTCTGGGTCTCGATGGCCTCGATGAACAGCATCCGCTCGATGAGGTCCTCGAACGGAACGTCCGCCGAACCCGACTTGAAGGCATCGCGCAGTCCGGGCCAAAGACCGGTGCGCTTGCCGTCGGCGTACTCGTAGAAGCCCGCGCCCTTCGCCTTGGACGGACGCTCGAACTCGTCGACCATCTTGTCGATGACCGCACCCGCCGGATCCTCGGGAGGGGTCTGACCCGCAGCAACGAGCGCGTCGTAGGTTTCCTTGCGGATCTTCTGCATCAGGTTGAGCGTCAGCTCGTCGGAGAGCTGCAGCGGCGCTGCCGGGTAGCCTGCCTGCAGACCTGCCTGCTCGATGGTCGCCGGCTCGACGCCCTCACCGAGCATCGCGATGGCCTCGTTGATGAAGGTGCCGATGACGCGCGAGGTGAAGAACCCGCGACTGTCGTTGACAACGATCGGGGTCTTCTTGATGATCTGCACCAGGTCGAAGGCCTTCGCCAACGCAGCATCGGAGGTCTTCTCGCCGCGGATGATCTCCACCAGCGGCATCTTGTCGACGGGTGAGAAGAAGTGGATTCCGATGAAGTCTTCCTGGCGCTTGATGCCCTGAGCGAGGCTCGTGATCGGCAGCGTCGAGGTGTTGGAACCGAGCAGCGCGGTCGGATCGACCAGGTCTTCGATCTCCTGGAACACCTTCTGCTTGAGCTCCTCGGACTCGAAGACTGCCTCGATGACGAGGTCGGCACCCTCGACGTCCTTGGCGTCCGCGGTCGGGTGAATCCGGGCGAGCAGAGCGTCGGACTTCTCCTGCGTAGTCTTGCCACGCGAGATTGCCTTGGCCTCGATGGCCTCGGAGTACGCCTTGCCCTTCTGAGCGGACTCGAGCGCAACGTCCTTGAGCACGACCTCGATGCCGGCCTTGGCGCAGACGTAGGCGATGCCTGCGCCCATCATCCCGGCGCCGAGGACTGCGACCTTGGTGAACTTCGTCTTCTCGATGCCGTCCGGACGCGACTTGCCCGCGTTGATGGCCTGCAGATCGAAGAAGAACGCCTGAATCATGTTCTTCGAGACCTGGCCGGTGACCAACTCGGTGAAGTAACGCGACTCGATGGTGCACGCATTGTCGAAGTCGACCTGCGCACCCTCGACTGCCGCAGCGAGAATCGCGCGCGGAGCCGGCATCGGTGCGCCCTTGATCTGCTTGCGCAGGTTGGACGGGAACGCCGGCAGGACCTGCGCGAGCTTCGGGTTCGACGGGGTTCCGCCGGGGATCTTGTAACCCTTGACATCCCAGGGTGCGACGCCGCCCTCCGGATTGGCCTTGATCCACGCCTTCGCGGCGGGCACCAATTCGTCGATGCTGCCGACCAGTTCGTGAATCAGACCGATCTCGAGGGCCTTCGACGGACGGAACCGAGTGCCCTGCGCGAGGACGGTCATGAAGCCGTTCTGAATGCCGAGCAGTCGCGTGATGCGGGCAACGCCGCCGCCGCCGGGCAGCAGGCCGAGCGAGACCTCGGGCAGACCGATCTGGACACCGGGTACATCGGCCGCGATGCGGTGATGCGTCGCGAGGGCGATCTCGAGTCCGCCGCCGAGCGCCGCGCCGTTGATGGCGGAGACGACCGGCTTGCCGAGCTTCTCGATGCGACGCAGCTGAGCCTTGACTCCCTGCACCTCGTCGAAGATCAGCTGTGCGTCCTCGGGACGAGCAGCCAGAAGGTTGTTCAAATCTCCGCCGGCGAAGAAGGTCTTCTTCGCCGAGGTGAGAACAACACCGGTGATGCTGTCCAGCTCCGCCTCGAGGCGGTCGACGGTGGCACCCATCGACTCCTTGTAGAGCTGGTTCATCGTGTTGGCGCCCTGGTTGGGGTCGTCCATCGTGAGTACGACGATGCCGTCGGCGTCTTTTTCCCAATTGATCATGTTGTTCGACATAGTGTTCCTCAGACTCGCTCGATGATGGTGGCAACGCCCATGCCGCCGCCGATGCACAGGGTGATGAGGGCGTACCGGCCGCCGCGTCGTTCGAGCTCGTCCAGCACGGTTCCGGTGATCATGGCGCCGGTGGCGCCCAGCGGGTGACCCATGGCGATGGCGCCGCCGTTGACGTTGAGCTTCTCGTTCGGGATCTGCAGATCCTTCTGGAAGCGGAGCACGACGGACGCGAACGCCTCGTTGAGCTCGAACAGATCGATATCGTCGACGGTCAGTCCGGCGGTGGCGAGCACCTTCTTCGATGCCGGCGTCGGGCCGGTGAGCATGATCGTGGTGTCCGCTCCGCTGGTGGCGGTGGCGACGATGCGGGCGCGCGGAACCAGGTTCAGATCCTTGCCGGCCTGCTCGCTACCGACCAGGACCAGAGCCGCGCCGTCGACGATGCCTGAGCTGTTGCCGCCGGTGTGGACGTGGTCGATCTTCTCGATCCAGTGGTACTTCTGCAGCGCGACGTCGTCGAACCCGCCCATTGCGGCGATACCGGTGAACGCCGGGTTGAGCTTGCCGAGGGATTCGACTGTGGTGCCGGGACGCATGTGTTCGTCGTGGTCGAGGATCAGCAGCCCGTTCTGGTCGGTGACCGGGACGACCGACTTGGCGAAGTATCCACCTGACCATGCGGCTGCGGCGCGCTCCTGCGACTGCACGGCGTACGCGTCGATGTCCTCGCGGGAGAAGCCCTCGATCGTCGCGATCAGATCGGCGCCGATGCCCTGAGGAGCGAAATAGGTGTCGTAGTTCGTCGCCGGGTCCATGGCCCAGGGGCCGCCGTCGCTGCCCATGGGGACACGGGACATCGACTCGACGCCGCCGGCGATGACGACCTCGTCCCAGCCGGAACGCACCTTCTGTGCGGCCAGGTTGACGGCTTCGAGGCCGGATGCGCAGAAGCGGTTGAGCTGAAATCCGCCGACGGTGTCGGGCATCTTCGCAGCGAGGACCGCGGTGCGCGCTATATCGGCGCCCTGGTCGCCCACCGGCGAGACGACGCCGAGGATGAGGTCGGAGATCCGGTTCTCGTCGAGGTCGGGGAATCGACGGCGGAGCTCGTCGATCAATCCTGTGACCAGCGAAATCGGCTTGACCGAGTGCAGCGACCCGTTCTTTCCCTTGCCGCGCGGTGTTCTGATTGCTTCGTAAATGAACGCCTCTGTAGTCACAGCGGGTAGTTCCTTCCACGTACTTCGTTTCGGCGGCGACGCTCACCGACGCCGCATGACACGAGGATTACACCTCGGATCGTCACAGCCTAGAACGTGTTGCACGGGCGGGAGAAGGACTCAAACGAGCGTGGTCCGTGACCGCATGGCTGTTTGGGAACAAACGCGCCCGGGTATATATCATCGACCCGTGGGGGGACATTGGCGCAAAAGCAGGAGATGAAGCGATGGACACCCGACAGCCGTTCACGATAGGCGCCCCCGTCAAGGTGCGTTACAGCTCCGACCCGGAACTCCCCCGGGATCAGTGGCCGAAGGAATCGGGCGTGGTCAAGGAGGACTTCGGCGATCAAGCCGCAGTAACCGATCGCACCTGGGCTCGTGCCCACCGTTACGCCGTCGCGCTCGACGACGGTCGGCTGGTGTTCGTCGATCCGGACGACGTCGAGCCTGCCTGAAATCAGATACTTCGATTTCGCAGCTCCTGTGCGTCCGCGACAGCCGCGGCGCGGGAGGGCAGGCCGAGCTTGCCGAGGATGTTCGAGACGTTGTTGCGAACGGTCTTGGGGCTGAGAAACAGACGTCGCGAGATCGCCGCATTGTCGAGTCCATCCGCCACCAAAGCCAGTACTTCGCGCTCACGCTGCGTCAACTGTGGAAACAACTCGGTTGCCGGTCCATTTGGCGTCGGCGCGAACGCACTCATGGCCGTGGCGGCAACCGAGGCTCCGACGATCATTCCCCCGGACGCGACCGCGCGAATCGCGCGTTCCACCTCGTCCGGCTCGGCTCCCTTGACGAGGTAGCCGCGCGCCCCGGCGCGTATGGACGCGACCAGCCACTCGTGATCCTCGTGCATCGTCAACACCAGAATGCGCAGCGCCGGGTGACGCTTCGAAAGCGACCTGGTCACCTCGATGCCGGAACCATCACCCAGTTCCAGATCCATGAGAACGACGTCGATGTTGTCATCTATGGACGCCAACGCCTCCGTCGCCGAACTCGCCTGCACGAGAACCGTCATACCGCTCAATGTGGACAGCAGCGCAGCCAGTCCCAGCCGAAACACAGGATGATCGTCGACGACGGCGATCCTGATGTCGGTCACAGCCCGAGCTCCGCCCGGACGACCGTTCCGCCGCCCTCGCGTTGACCGATCTCGAGCGAACCGTCATGTCCTTCGGCACGCTCACGCATCGATCGGGTTCCGATTCCCGCCTTCGCGTCGGGTTCGATTCCCTTACCTGCGTCGGTCACCGTCAGCACAATGGTCGGTCGTCGTCCTGATCCAGGTTGGTACCGCACGCCGACGACGGCACGGTCGACACCGCTGTGGCGTCGCACGTTGCTGACGGCTTCGGAGATGATGCCGTAGGCGTCCGCCTCGATGGCCGGATCGAGACGCCCCGAAAAGCCCGGATTCGTGAGTTCGCAGTGAACGTCGATCGTGAATCCGCTGCGGCCGTGAGCGTTCGACAGTTCCGCCAAAGCTGCGCCCAGGCCCAGCTCCTCGAGCACGGGTGGGAACAGAGTCCGCGACAGCGATCGGACGCCGTCGACCGAAAAGTCGAGTTCGCGTTGCAGGGACTCCAGTAGTTCGGCCGCAGCAGCAGGATTGTTCGGCAGCAGGTTTCGTACCCCCTGAAGTCCGAGTCGGATACCTGCCAGTGACGGCCCGAGTCCGTCGTGGAGTTCGCGTCGGATCACGCGCCGCTCCTCCAAGCGCACCGAGGACAGCCGGTCCCGGGCGTCGCGAAGGTCCGCCGATGCCTGTTGCAGCGCGATGCCGGCGGCGACAACGGATGCGAGTTCGGCGAGCGACTTCATCGACCGTCCGCCCAGCGATTCACCTGGCGGCGCGGTGACATCGAGCGATCCGACCATTGCACCTCTGTGCACGAGCGGCACCGTTCGGGGCGGCCCGGTGGCTTCTCCCCATGTCGCCACCACCGCCGCCGCGTCGCCCTGTGCCTCATCGCCCTGTGACTGATCGACCCCGCGCCGCACGGTGACAGATTCCAAACGAAGAGCATCTCCGACGCCGGCAGCGAGGCCAGCCATCAAGTCCTCGACCGTTTCCGCGCTACCGAACTGGGAGCCAAGCAGCCGGACCGCCCGCGACGGGTCGGTGCCCTCGCCGTAGACGAGTAGCCGAACGCGTCGTTGCACCCACAACCGAGACGGCTGCACCGCCACGGCTACGGCTGCTGCTGCGACGAACCCTGCTCCCACCTCCGGGAGCAGGGCCGCGAGTGCGGTCGCGATCGCCGCGTAGAGCAGCACCAGCATCACGGTCAGAGTTCCGGCGACAACGGCACGGCTGACAACGAGATCGAGCCCCCACATGCGTTGCCGCAGAATGACGATCAGAATGGTCGCCGGATAGAACGCCTGCGCGGCCAGGTGCATGAGCGGTGTTGCGACCCACAGCCAGGGCGCGATGTCCGGAACGATGAGCGGTACGAACGATGCCGTCATCAGCGCCGTTCCCAACGCCAACCAACCCATTCCCGTCCGCTCCTCGGCCGGTCCGCGGCGCCACCGCCACACCACGTTCACGGTGCTGACGGTGCCGACCGCCACTATCACCGCGAGAGCGATCGTCGTATCGAGGTTGCTCTCCTCTCGCCACCCGAGTACCGAAACGACGAAGAAGTAGGTCGTCACCACGGTGCCGACGGATGCTCCGAGAATGGCGTAACGCGTCGTGGGCCCGATCCGAACGAGCCAGGGTACGACGAGAAACAGGGCAAGCGTGCCGGGAATCCAGGCCGTGTTCTGTAGGTGAAACAGGGGTTCGATCCGAGGGAGCCCCGGTTGGGCCGTCACGAGTTGCTCGTACCCGTAACCGAGGGCTGCCAGCCCGCATCCCAGCGCAGTGGTCGCCAACACCAACGGAACGATATGTATGCGTCGGGACAGCACAATTCCCGCGACCGTTCCGTAGACCGCCGCGGCGGAGATGTCGACGAAGAAGAACAGTCGATCGGAGTCCAGCGGTGCGTCGGAGGCGAAGAACGCGACCAACGCGAGTACTGCAACGGACCACGATGTCACTGCGATGACAGCGGCGAGCACCGGCAGTCCACCGGTGCTCGCGCGGTTCTGCTGTGCTCCTGCCGACGTGCCAGCCGAGAAGCCGCCCACAAGTCTTTCGCTGGTAGGCGTCTCGGTCGTGCTGCTCATCGGCGCCCTCCTCGAAACAGCGACAGGTTCGAAAAATTATGCCTGCTCGGTGCGGCGTGCGCCGAAGAAGAAGCCGATCGAAACCACCAGAACCCACACGGGCCCGGTGAATCCCGCCATGTACTGCAGTGGAGAAATCCCGAACAGCGTCGTGATTCCGCCGAGCACAGCACTGGTCCAGCCGATCCACCGCGGCGTGGCGTGATGTTTGAGCGAGGCAACTGCAACCGCGATGCCGGACACACCGACTCCGACCCACAACCACGGAATCGTCCCCATCCAGTGCCCGACCATGACCGCGAACTCGGGAACGATGAGATCGGTGTCGCCGAGTCCGAATACGATCTCGGTGGTGAAACCCGAGCCGAGCAGACACGCCACCGACGTCAGCATCACGCCGCCCGCTGCGACCCACGGTACGAGACTGTCCGGCGACACACCACGTGAGAGGTGCCGTCGTAGTCCCGCCGCGAAAACGAGCAACAGCAAGCTCGACAGGATGAGTGCGGTGTGCTCGACGAGCATGTTCGTGCGCTGCTCGGCCAACCGGGCGGTGATCGACGCAGCGTCGGCGACACCGTCCTGGACATAGACGGCGTCGACGGTCATGCTGGCCTGAATCCCGACGATCCCCGCCAGTCCTGCAGCCATGCCGACGAGCGCCCACGTTCGGGGTGATCGATTCGGATCGGTGTGCTCGTGGATTCGGGGACCAAGGCCATGGGAGTCGGGGATGTCGAGAGTGCTCATGCGCGTTCCTGAGATTCGCCGCTGACAGCGCACCCTTGTGTGGCGCTGCTCAGCGGGGCGGAGTGACCGCTCGCGAAACACTGTGCGGTGCCCACCGTCCCGGGCACCAGGGACACAGGTCCCGTCGGTTCCCGAGGTCAACTCCGCTGCTGACCTACTCCTTGAGCGGTGTGGCGCCGAGCTGAGATTGCAGCAGCTCCATCGCGACGGTCTCCGGGTCACGGCGGACCGAGGGGTCCGCTGGTTCCGCTGCCGCTTTGAGCAGCTCTTCCTCGTCCTCTGGCGTTTCCGGTGGCGGCGGTCCCGCCGGTTCGGACTCGTCCGGATAGTCCGGCGCCTCGGGTGGCGGAATGTCGTCGTCGGCGTCGCTGGATCGGACGCCGCTGGCCGCCCCGCCGCCGGAACCATCTCCAGCCGAGCCGAACGCGTCGTCGGTGCTGCGGGCCGGTCTGCTCTGACTGGGACGAGAGAACTTCGCTGTGGGCGCTTTCGCGGCCTCGGTGGCTGACTTGACCACCGGGGCTTCTTCGGCTGGAGCAGTTGCTCCGACCACGCACGTCACCGCCCAGTCCACGCCGAATACATCACGCAGCGCATCCCGGATGACATCGGCATTGCGGGGTTCTTGCAGTCGCTTGGCCAGCGGCGCCGAGTCGTGGCCGAGCGTGATGGTTTCGGTGTCGACGGCCCGCACGGATGCGCCGGAGAGCATCACCTCGACGGTGCGGCTGCGCTCACGGACCTTTGTCCGGACCTCCGACCAGACAGCGCGCACAGCGGCCGCATCGGGCTGTGTGGAGGCCGCCGGTGCAGGCTCGGGTGTCGGTTCCGGTTCCGGTTCGGGTGTCGGTTCAGGTTCCGGCACGGGCTCGGGTGTCGGTTCAGGTTCCGGCACGGGCTCGGGTGTCGGTTCAGGTTCAGGTTCAGGTTCAGGGGTCGATTCGGGCACCGGCTCCGGCGCGGGTTCAGGCTCGGGCTCGGGCGTCGCCACGGGCTGTGGTTCGGGCTTTGGTTCGGGCGCAGGTTTCGGCTCGGGTGTCGGTTCCGGCGTCGGCTCCGGCTCGGCCGCGGGCCGCTGTGAGGGACGCACGAACTTCGGAGGGGGCGCGTCGGCGGCGGGCGCAGCCACCTCGGGCTGCCGCGGCGGGGCCACGCGATCGTCTGCTACCCGGTCCACGGCAGCCTGTTCACCAGCAGGCAGGGTGACGTCGAGACGACGCTCGAGCCGCTCGAGGCGTTGCAACACGGCCGATTCGGCATCGGAAGCCGAGGGCAGCAACATACGCGCGCACATCACCTCGAGCAGCAGGCGCGGGGCAGTCGCACCGCGCATCTCCCCCAACCCCGAATGGACGATCTCTGCGTACCGCGCCAAGGTCGCCGAACCGATGCGCTGCGACTCCTCGTGCAACCGCTCGAGCACGTCACCGGGCACGTCGACGAGTCCGCGCTCTCCCGCGTCGGGAACCGCTCTGAGCAGAATCAGATCGCGGAGCCGTTCGAGAAGGTCGGTGGCGAACCGTCGTGGATCGTGACCGGCGTCGACGACCTTGTCGATGGTTCCGAACAGCGACCCACCGTCTCCCGCAGCCAGTGCGTCGACGGCTTCGTCGATGAGGGCGACGTCGGTGACACCGAGCAGCGAAAGGGCCCGCGGGTAGGTCACGCCCTCCGGGCCAGCACCTGCGAGCAACTGGTCGAGCACACTGAGCGAGTCACGCGGTGACCCGCCGCCCGCCCGAATGACCAGCGGAAATACCGGATCTTCGACCGCCACGGCCTCTTGCGCGCAGATCTTTTCGAGCAGACCTCGCATCGTCGACGGCGGCAGCAGACGAAACGGGTAGTGATGCGTTCTGGACCGAATCGTCGGCAGCACCTTCTCGGGCTCCGTCGTGGCGAAGATGAAGACGAGATGCTCCGGCGGCTCTTCGACGACCTTGAGCAGAGCGTTGAAGCCTGCCGTCGTGACCATGTGGGCCTCGTCGATGATGAAGATGACGTAGCGCGATTCAGCCGGTGCGTACACGGCCTTGTCGCGGAGATCGCGGGCATCGTCCACGCCGCCGTGGCTGGCCGCGTCCATCTCGACGACGTCGAAGTTGCCCGGGCCGCCCGGGGCGAGTGCCACGCACGAGTTGCAGACGCCACAGGGCGTCGACGTCGGGCCTTCCGAGCAGTTGAGCGATCGCGCCAGAATGCGTGCCGACGAGGTCTTTCCGCATCCCCGGGGCCCGGAGAAGAGGTACGCGTGGTTGATCCGATGGGCGTCGAGCGCGATGGACAGGGGTTCGGTGACATGCTCCTGACCGACGACCTCGGCGAACGTCGCGGGACGGTACTTCCGGTAGAGAGCCACGGGTCAGAGGGTACCGGCGGTCACCGACACCGGCAGCGATGCCCCGGCACAGCCGAAAAGAACCGCCTCGCGCACTCGGCCCCACCGGCTCTGGCCGTTCCGTGTCGAGTTTTCTCGGCGCACTGGTCAGGAGATGAGGCGAGCTCCGAAGGGGTTGTCGAGCATGATCTTCCAACTGTCGTCGACCTGGCGGCGCAGGGTAGCCACCGACAGTCCGCTGTCGACGATCAGTGTGCCGTCGGGGGCGGTGCCGCTCATCGTCCACGGCGCGATGTGCACCGCGATGTCGCCGGTGGTCATGACCTCGTGTCCGTCGTCATACCTGAATTCCGGTTTTGCCGCGGCGAAGGCCGCGAACCCGGCCCGCAGATGCTGCTCACCGCGTACGGGTTCGCCGGGCTCGAATGCCACCACCGCGTCGTCGACGTAGAAGGACATGACGGTGTCGATATCGCCGCGTTCGAGGGCAGCGGTCATCGCGGAGACAGTGTCGATCACGTTCTGTTGCATAAGTACTCCTTGGTTCGAGAACTGCGGGTAGTCGATGGTTCGCCGACAATCGTATCTCAACATTCTGATCATGCAAATGTTTTCGGGTATGCTGGAAGACATGAAACGCGCGGTTGGAAAATCTACGTGCCCGATGAACATGTTTCTCGAGGTATTCGGGGATCCGTGGACGTTGCTGGTGCTGCGCGACATGCTGCTCGTCGGCAAACGACGTCCGGTGGAATTCCTCGACTCCGACGAACGGATCTCGACCAGCGTGCTGATGGATCGACTCAAGCGACTCGAAGCCGCCGACCTGGTAAACCGAGTGGGCGGTAGCGAACGCAACCAGGTCAAGTACGTCCCGACCCCAAGAGCTGTCGACGCGCTGCCGGTGCTCTTCGAGATGGTCTTGTGGAGCATGGAACACGAACCGCAGGCTCAACCACTGGAACGGGCGATGACCCGTATCCGCTCCGCGCCCGGGGCTTACATCGCCGAGATCCGCGCCGAACTCGAACGCGAGATGAGCGAGTCGGCTCGGATGGATGCCTAGGACCGCAGCGCCCGCACCATCCGGATACTCGTCAGTTCGATACTGCGTCGGCCGTTCGCCCGCAGCGACCATGCGTGAACGACGCCTGCGTCGAGAACCGCATCACGCAACTCGTCCCTGACAATTCCCGACTTTCGGTCGACGAGGTCGACGGCAACAGGTTCGCCGTGCGAGACCGCACCGGCCAGTGCGACGCAATCGCGGGCCGGCAACCCGGCCCCGACCCGCAGCCTGTGTGCCACGCGGTCGAGATCGACCTCGACGGGCGTTCCGGACACGAGGTGGGCGGCCAACGTCGCCGGATCGAAACCCGTGCGTTCGATCAACAGGGATCGGTCAGCGAAGCTGCTCGGGGTCGCCCTCGCGGAAGCTGCCGAGCGTGTGAGCGGGGCGTAACCATGGTCGACCATTGCCTCGGCGATTCCGTGGCGACGCGCGCAATCGTTGATCAAGTACTCCAGCGACTGTGGAATGACCGTTGCAGCGGTGTCGGACAGCTCCGCCAGTAGCCCTTCGGCGGTTCCCCCGGCGTCGAGGCATCGGTGCACCGAGGTCGGGGTGAACCGCCACGTCGACGCCGCGTCCTTCGATTCGGCTTCGGCCGATGCTGTCAGAAGGGCCGAAATCCGGTCGCTCACCGGGCCTGCCACCACCGCAGTGAGGTCAGGCAGCAGGTGCAGCGTGCACGCCGAGGAGTCGACGATTCTCCGCGCCGCCGGTTTCAATGCGAGCACGACGTCCTCGACGTCCGCCGAAACGAGTCGCCCCAGTTCCGACGACAGTTCGCTCGGACACCCATCGACCAGAACTCCGAGGATCATTGCCTCGCGCCAGATCGCGGCGACGTCACCGGGCTGGGCTTCGTCGACGAGATCGGGCATGGCCCATTCGAAGTACGCCGCCGCCTCGCGCTCCGAGCCGACACCGGCAGATGGCATCTCGGCGATCATTCGGTGTCGCAGACGGGTGGTCGACGGCCAATGGGTGGTCATCCGCAGCACCGGGGTTGCCTTGTCCTTCGACGGAGCCCTGTTCGTCGGCGATCCTCCCGAGCACCACCACAGCGCCACCGATCGTGCCCATTTCACCTCGCGTTCCGATTCGCGCCAGGCAGCCAACGAGGTGGTACATCGGGCGAGGTCGCCATCGGCGGTGATCAGCCCGGCAGCCGCACCGAGGGTGAGCACGAGTTCGACGACGAGCTCATCGTCTTTGACGGTCTTGGCCAGCGACTTCACCACCCGGGCCCCGATTCCGCGCGATTTGAGCACGGGGACCGAACCCGAATCCACCTCGGTGAGGACCGCATCGGCGGTATCGCAGTATCGGGCGAGCGCCAGTTGTTGCGAGGACGGTGGGGACACCCGGATCGGCCGCAGAGGCGGCGGCGCCAGGTGCGGGATCGTGTCGATATCGATCGTGCGCCCATCCAGCGGTGAGGTCCGATAGCTGTGTGCGGCGCTGGGCCAGACAATTCCGCGGTCGACGAGTTCAGCGAGCGCCCGGTCGATGTCTTCGGTGGTGTTGGTGCCGCCCTCGTCGAATCGGGCCCCGAGCTCGGCCCGTGTGCAGTTCTCCTCCAACGCTGCAAGCACGAGCAAGGCGCTACGGTCGACCGATCGCAGCGCTGCCGTGATGGACCGCGGCGTGTACAGCAGATACGTCAGAGAGTCGAAGGTGCGGGGCGGCGGATCGAGCGCAACATCCCGGCGCAGCCGCAGCAGCGTTTCAAGCCGATCGGCACCGAGACCAGCGAGCCAATCCTCGTACGTCGTCACTTCTTCTTTGCTGCCGCCTTTGCGGCCTTCTTGAACTCCCGGACCTCGAGCAGAGACTGCGCGTCGACGACGTCGGCGATCGATCTGCGGGCTCCCTCGTCACCGTAAGCACCTGCGGCGCTGCGCCAGCCCTCCGGTGTGACACCCATCTGCTTACCGAGCAGTGCCAGGAAGATTCGCGCCTTCTGGTCGCCGTACCCCGGCAAGGCTTTGAGACGTTTCAACACTTCTGCGCCATCGGGGTCGTCGCGACGCCAGATCTGATCGGGCTTGCCGTCGTAGTTCTCCACCAGGTACTCGGCGAGGCCTTGGATCCGCTTGGCCATGGACCCCGGAAATCGGTGCACGGCAGGCGTTGTGGCGCACACGGCTGCGAACTCTTCCGGATCGGCCGCGGCGATGGTGTTCACCTTCAGGTCACCGAGCCGGTCGACGAGTTTCTTCGGGCCGGCGAACGCCGACTCCATCGGCACCTGCTGATCGAGCAACATCCCGATTAGCAGCGCGAACGGATCCTCGGCGAGGAGCGCATCGGCCTCGGGGTCGCCGACCAGGTGCAATGTGACAGACATGACCTCGATCATGTCACTTCTCCGGCACTGCCGTCGATCTAGGTGATCGACACCAGTTGGGTGATGTCGTCGAACGGGAGTGGGCCGTCGACGATGGCTCCCACGGTGGCGCTGTTGAGGATGATGGACCCGCCGTGGTTGTCGAGGAATGCCGTGTCGGCCGCATCGCGACCGGTCGCGATGCGTACGAGAGTCGAACGCGGTGCCAGGCACGTGGCATCGACCACTCGCCACTGACCGTCGACGAACGCCTCGGCGACGGCATGGAAGTCCATCGGATCACAGCCCGGCGCGTAGACGGCCACGAGCCGGGCCGGCACGTTCACCGCGCGCAGCAGCGCGACAACCAGATGCGTGTAGTCGCGGCAGACTCCGGCACCGGCGAGCAGCGTGTCGGCGGCTCCATCGATCGGATCACTGCTGCCCGGTACGTAACTCAACCGTGAACCGACCCACGAGGACACCTCGGCCAGCAACTTCTCCGACGGCTCGTAGGATCCGAATTCTGTTGCAGCGAAACCGAAGAACTTGTCCGCCTCGGCGTAGCGACTCGGCCGCAGGTACAGCGACAGGTCGTAGTCGGAGACGGGCGCCGGATCGGCGTTGCCGTAGATGGTCGCCGAGTACGAGACCTCGAGCTTGCCCACACCGCAGTACAGCTTGTGGATGCGAGTGCCGTGCGCACCACTGATCTCCTGGGCGTCGACGGGCTGACCATCGAGGCTGAACGAGAGCGCTTCCCACACGTCGGCTCCGGGATGCGGGGCGATGGCGATCTGGAACTCGAGGGTGCTGGCCTCGGTGACATCCACGTCGAGATAGGCCGAGACGTCACGTTTCATTTGGCTGATACTGCCACCAGTGGGCTCTGTGTGCAGTTCGAGTGACCCCTCGGTCACGACTCCTCCGGACGGAACTCGCCGGTGACGAGAAAGATGACGCGTTTGGCCACTTCCACGGTGTGATCGCTGAACCGTTCGTAGAAGCGCCCCAGCAGCGTGATGTCGACCGCGGCCGCCACCCCGTGCGGCCAGTCCGGCGCGGAGGTCAGGATGAACAGGCTGCGGTGCAGCTCGTCCATCGCCTCGTCCTTGGTCTGCAGTTCGGCGGCCAGATCGGCATCGCGGCCGAGCAGCACCGCGCGCGTGGCGTGCGCTTGGTCGACCGCGACGCGGCCCATCTCGGCGAACACACCCTCGACCTCGGGCGGCAGCACGTGGGCGGGGTGACGACGGCGAGCCAACTCGGCGATGTGTATCGCGAGCCCACCCATCCGTTGCAGGTCAGCGACGATATGGATGCCGCTCACGGTGCTTCGAAGGTCCATTGCGACAGGAGCCTGGAGTGCGAGCAAAGCAAAAGCCTTCTGCTCCCACTCCACGGCGAGTACGTCGATCGGTTCACGGCTACTGATGGTCTCTTCGGCCAAGGCCAGGTCGGCAGTCAACAACGCGCGAGTAGCCGACGCCATGGCGACCTCGGCCAAGTGGCACATCTGCGCCAGGTCGGATGCCAGATCGTCGAGTTGAAGGGTATAGGACTCACGCACGGCGGCCAGCCACCTCGTGATCGTTCGCGTTGTTCAGCATTGTCGTTGATCCTCATCGTTGCGCGTTCGCACTCTCATACCCGGAACACGCTCTTTCTACACCCCCTTGCGCAGATATGGGACGATTGCGCCCTGTGACGGTTCTGAAGTCGGTCCTGCTGTTCGGCGTGGCGGCCCTGTTCGAGATCGGCGGTGCCTGGCTCGTTTGGCAGGGTGTGCGCGAGCACCGCGGTTGGATCTGGATCGGCGCCGGGGTGATCGCCCTCGGCCTGTACGGGTTCGTCGCGACCCTGCAGCCCGACGCCAATTTCGGCCGCATTCTCGCGGCCTACGGTGGCGTGTTCGTCGCCGGTTCCCTTGCTTGGGGCATGGTCGCCGACGGTTTCCGCCCGGACCGGTGGGACATCACCGGTGCCTCGATCTGCCTGATCGGCGTGGCAGTGATCATGTACGGGCCGCGCTGAGAACGCACGACCCGTACATGGGGGTCATCGGCAGTTGGTCGGCGCAGGTACTCCGTGGAAGCGGTCCTTCATCCAGGCCTGCGCCTCTCCCATACCGAGGAACCCTGGAATGGCCGGAATGATATGGCCTGCACCGGATCCTGGCACGAGCGGCGGGAGGTTGGTGGCACTGAACTGAACCGTTGCGCCCTGACCGCACCAGGCTCCGGCGAGTTCTTCGGCCTGACCGAAGGGAACGATATCGTCCGAGGTGCCCGATTGAATCAGCACCGGTGCACTGGGAGTGCGCTCGCCGATCTTGTTCTTGGCGAGAACCTCCTGCGCCTCCGGAAGGCGATCCAGGATGACCGACAGCGGTTCGCCGCTGTTGGTGTACTGCTGCGTACGGCGTAGTCCGACAGTCAGAATCGTCTCACCGGCGCACTGATTTGCCACCATGTTCAGCATCGCTTGGCCGGCGTCGTTGATGTTTGCGTCGACCAACGGTCGCAGATGGGGATCCGATTCGAGCAGCCCGTTGAGTGTGTAGCCGATTACGCCGGTGAGGATCGTGCCATCGACCTGTTCGAGTACCTTCTTCAGATCGGCAGGCGGTGCACCCGCGTACGTTCCGACGAGGTCCAGCTCGGGAGCGTACTCATCGGCGAGCTCGGCGGCTGCTGCGGCGGCGCCGCCGCCTTGCGAGTAGCCGTACGCGCCGACCGGGCCGTTCCCGGAGATCTTGGTACCCGACAGTCGCTGCGCCGCACGCGCTGCGTCGAGCACTGCGTGCGCCTCGGCCGCGCGGTTGACGTAGGTGTGCGCGCCGGGGGTGCCGAGACCGTCGTAGTCGGTGATCACAACGCCGTATCCCTGGACGAGGAACGAATAGGCGGCGAGCACCTCGTACTCGACCATTGGGCCGATCGGCGGGGTGTAGGTGATGAGGTGGTTGAGCATCTTCGACGGCGCACACTGGTCGCCCTGCCCCTGCGTGCCGGGCGCGACCACGACGAGCGGACGCGGCCCGGGACCCGTCCATTCGGCTGCCGGGTCGATGTATGTGCCTGTCACTGCATTGGCTTCGCCATTGGAATCGTTGCTGCGGTACATGATTCGGGTTGCCACCCCCGGCAAAGTCCCGCCGATTGCGGGTAGCGAGATCGCAAGGTGCGATGGCTCCGAGCGGATCAGGTCCCCCGGTGAACCTGCGGGCAGTGGACTCGGCGGCAGATAGAAATCCGACTCCACCGTCGAGCCGGTGGACGATCCAGACGGGGGCTGGGCGAGCGCGCTGGGCGTCGCCATGGTCGCCGTAAGCAAGGCAGCACCGATCGCTGCTCCAAGAACCCGTGACACTCGCATGTAACCCCCGTTGATCTCTGTTCGGCGCCCGCGGACTTACCGGGCAGTAGTAACGCTCTGGAGGCACATTACGTGAGGAAGCCCACAGCGCCAAGGCCCAGGTTGCGCCGATCACGACCGCACTGAGCACAGTTGGGACTGTGCACAACGGGAGCGGCATGCACGACGAGGATCGGGCGCACTTGCTGTGCCGAACAACAATCAGCGACGGCGGCCGTGCATCGCAGCTTTGGTCTCCACAATCTCCTCGCTCGTGAACGCTCGCCCCGGGAGCGGAGTGACGACCCCGGCCTCGGCGCGCAAACCGTCGAGCATGATCGTGAAGTAGCGCCGCCAGTTCGACGGTTCGATCGCAAAGCTCAGTTCGGCGGCGGCGGCCACCATCGCGATGATCGCGAAGAAGTCGTTCACCTCGACATCCGCACGAAGGGCACCCGATTCACGTGCCCGAACAACGATTCTCTCGATGAACGGGTCGATACGTTCGCGCATCCTCGCGATACCCTTGCGCCCCTCGTCCGTGCCCATCAAGACGTCGTTGAGCCCCCGGTCGGCCGAGATCCCCTCGCAGACCCTCTCGAGCAACATCGCGAGGCCGTCCCAGGCGTCGTCGATCTCGAGGCTTTCCTGAGCGATGAGCAGCACGTCCTCGAGACGCTGCTCGAAGACACCGTCGATGAGGTTTTCCTTGCACGCGAACCGTCGATACACCGTCCCTACGCCGACCTTGGCGTGGGCCGCGACCTCGTCGAGCGTGATGTCGATGCCGCGCGTGGCGAACAACTCGCGTGCCGCGTCGATGATGCGTCGGCGATTACGTTCGGCGTCGGCACGCAGCGGCTTGTCGACACCGATCGCCGATGTGTCCGCTCTCACAGTCATTGAATGTCCGTTTCATCCGATAAGTGGAGGCGTCTCCTCCGGTTAGCTGCTACCTTCGTGGCATAAGCGGAGGGTACACCTCCGAATAGTCGATCAGGGGACATCATGACCGCACTGACACCAGACGATGTGTCGTCGTCGGAACACACCGGGGACGACACCACCGCAGCCAAATCACACCGCAACCGCTGGCTCATTCTGGCCACCCTCGGCCTCGCCCAGCTGATGGTGGTGCTCGACGCCACCATCGTGAACATCGCGCTACCGGCAGCTCAGCTCGATCTGGGCTTCGACGACAGCAACCGATCCTGGGTGGTCACGTCGTATGCCCTCGCGTTCGGAAGCTTGCTGCTCCTGGGCGGACGACTGAGCGATCTCTTCGGTCGCCGCAACACATTCCTCGTCGGCCTGGTGGGCTTCGCCATCATGTCCGCGGCCGGCGGCGCAGCGGTGAACCTCGGCATGTTGGTCGCGGCCCGCGCCGGCCAGGGCGTCTTCGGCGCTCTGCTGGCCCCCGCCGCGCTCTCGCTCCTCGCGACCACGTTCACCGACCCGAAGGAACGAGCACGAGCATTCGGTATTTTCGGTGCCATCGCAGGCGGCGGCGGTGCATTGGGACTGCTGCTCGGGGGCATGCTCACAGAATGGGCGAGCTGGCGCTGGAGCCTCTACGTCAATCTGTTCTTCGCGGCCTTCGCTTTCGTGGCCGGGTTCATCCTGCTCGCCAAGCACAAAGTCGACGTCCGTCCGCGGCTCGACATCCCCGGCACGGTGACCGTCTCCGCCGCGCTCTTCGCCATCGTCTACGGTTTCGCTCACGCCGAATCCGACGGCTGGTCAAACAACGTCACCATCGCGTTCCTGGTCGCCGGTGTCGTGTTGCTCGGAGCGTTCTTCGCCATTCAGAGGCGCGTCGAGCACCCGCTGCTGCCGCTGCGAATCATCCTCGACCGGACGCGCGCAGGGTCGTTCCTCGCCGTCTTCGTCACCGGGGCAGGAATGTTCGCAGTGTTCCTGTTTCTCACGTACTACCTGCAGAACACGCTCGGTTTCACCCCGATCAGCACCGGCTTCGCTTTCATGCCGATGATCGTCTCGCTCATCATCACCGCCACGCTGTCCACCTCGATCGTGCTACCGCGCTTCGGACCGCGTGTGCTGATGACCACCGGCCTCATCCTGGCGGCTGCCGGGATGGGATATCTGACGCAGATCGGAGTCGACAGCAGCTATACGACGCACATCCTGCCCGGCCTTGTCGTGATGGGCGTCGGCCTGGGAGCCACGATGGCACCAGCCATGCAGGGCGCTGTCTCGGGAGTCGACCCCGACGACTCGGGAGTCGCGTCGGCGACCGTCAACACGATGCAACAGATCGGCGGCTCCATCGGCACCGCCCTGCTGAGCACCATCGGGGCCACTGCGGCAGCGAACTACGTCACCGACAACGTCGCGACGGCGACCGATGCGCTCGCGCTGCAGGCCAATGCCGAGATCGCCAGCTACACCACCACATTCTGGTGGGCCACCGGCATCTTCCTGCTCGGGGCTGTCATCTCCGCCGTCGTCCTCAAGCCGGGACTGTTACCTGAGGCCCCCGAGGGCGCAGTGGTCGTCGGGCACTAGGCGCTTCGCGCATGTGAGTGGAAATACACAGTGGGACACGTATTTCCACTCACATGCGGAGCAGCTTTTCCGTTGCGGCGAGGAGCACGCAGGTCGCCACCCCGTCCATCGACTTCTCGAGCTCATCGAGCGACGGGAAGCTCGGAGCCAGTCGGATATTGCGATCCTCGGGATCGTTTCGATACGGAAAGGCCGAGCCTGCCGCGGTCAGCGCGATGCCGGCGTCCTTCGCCAGCTCGATGGACCGAGTCGCGGTGCCTTCGAGCACGTCGAGGGAGATGAAATAGCCACCCTTCGGCTCGGTCCACGAGGCGATCTTCGACGCACCTAGGCGGTCGTCGAGGATTTCCAGTACCCGCGCGAACTTCGGCGCCAGGATCTCGCGGTGCTTGGCCATGTGCGCACGGACACCCTCGGCATCACCGAAGAATCGCAAGTGACGCAACTGATTGAGCTTGTCCGGACCGATACTCTTCTTGCCCAAATGCTGCTGGTACCACTCGAGGTTCACGTCGGAGCCGCCCAGGAAGCTGACGCCCGCGCCGGCAAAAGTGATCTTGGACGTCGATGCGAAGACGAATGGACGATTGGCATTGCCGGCCTCGGCGGCCCAACCGAGAATGTCGTACGAGGGCGCGAATTCCTCGGTCAGCGGGTGCACTGCATATGCGTTGTCCCAGAACAACCGGAAATCCGGTGCGGCTGCGGGCATCGTCGCCAGCGTGCGCACCACGTTCTCGGAGTACACCGCGCCTGTCGGGTTGGCGTAGTTCGGGACGGCCCACATCCCCTTGATCAACGGATCCGACGCCACCAGCGTGGTGATCTCGGCGATGTCCGGACCGTCGGGAAGCATCGGAATCGGGATCATGTCGATGCCGAAGCTCTCGGTGATCGCGAAGTGGCGGTCATAACCGGGGGCCGGGCACAGGAAGCGAATGTTCGGTTCGGCCGACCACGGCCGCGGGGAGTCGGGCACGCCATGTAGCAGCGCCCACACCACGAGGTCCTGCATGATCTCGAGGCTCGCGTTGTTGCCTGCCAGCAGGTTCTCGACGGGAATGCCCAGGAGCTCACCGAAGATTGCGCGAAGTTCCGGCAGACCCGCGAGGCCACCGTAATTGCGGCAGTCGGTGCCCTTGCCGTCGCGGTAGTCGTCACCGGGGAGCGTCAGCAGGTCGGCAGCGAGATCGAGCTGCTCCGGCGAGGGCTTGCCGCGGGTGAGATCGAGAGCGAGGTTCTCGGACTTCAGCTGGGAGTACTTCGCCGTCTGGCGCTCATGCTCCGAGGCGAGCTCCTCATGGTTCATCAACCCCAATTGGGTTTGCGCTGACATGTGGAGCGGCCTTTCCGTGTCGGGGCAGTTCGTGCAGACCCCTGAGCGTCTGGTCCCTGAAAGTAAAGGGGACCCCGCGCACCCGGCAGAGCCCGTTGACCCTTGCTGCCTTCCGGCCCTGGGGGAGTTCACAGGATGCGCGCCGCGCGGGATCCATTGAAGAGTGTAGCCGTCCTCTCCCCGCGGCTCATCGGTCCCCCTCGGCGGCTGCACCCGGGCCGGTTCCCGTCCCACCCCGCCGCACCCGTCCCACCCCGCCGCATGAGTCCTACCCCGCCGCACCCGTCCCACCCCGCCGCATGAGTCCCACCCCGCCGCATGAATGGCACATTCAAGCCGTCTGGGCGTATGAATGGACCATTCATGCGGTCGCGGCCACCCCCGATACGGTCGCGGCCACCCCCGATACGGTCGCGAGCACCCCCCGAAGCGGTCGCGAGCAGCACCGATGCGGTCGCCGGGTGAGCCCATTTGGGATCTGGAGGGGGTTACCCGGTATGGTGATCCACGGAGGATTCGCCTAGTGGCCTATGGCGCTCGCCTGGAACGCGGGTTGGGTTAACGCCCTCAGGGGTTCAAATCCCCTATCCTCCGCCAGAAACCCCCGCAACTCATCGAGTTGCGGGGGTTTTCTCATCCGCTGCTCTTGTCGGTGGCTGCGTCGACGGTCACCGGCGGCGGCATCCGAGCGTGCGGTCCCGAACCCGAGGCCCGGCAGTTCAAGTTTCAGCCAGGGGACGGAAGCTGTCGGAATTCGGTTCCGGCTGCGCGCCGCGCCGTCTGTAGACCCGCATGAATGTGCCATCACAACGCTCAGACAGTTGCAATGGTCCATTCATGCGGCAAACGGCAAACGGCAAACAGCGAACCGGCAACCGGCAAACAGCCAACGCCAGAACCTCAGCGCGCCGACCACCCTCCGTCCATGGTGTACGACGCTCCGGTGACCATCCCGGCATCCGAGGACGCCAGCCACCCGACCAGGGAGGCGACCTCGGAAGGCTCGACGAGTCGCTTGATCGCACTCTCGGTCAGCATGACCTGCTCGAGCACCTGATGCTCGTCGATCCCGTGTGCCGCGGCTTGATCGGCAATCTGTTTCTCCACCAAAGGCGTTCGGACGTAGCCGGGGTTGACGCAGTTGCTTGTGACACCGCGCCCGCCGCCTTCGAGGGCGGTCACCTTCGACAGTCCTTCGAGGGCGTGCTTGGCGGTGACGTAGGCGACCTTGTACTGCGAGGCTCGCAGGCCGTGCACCGAGGAGACATTGAGGATTCGGCCGAACCCGCGCGAATACATGCCAGGCAGCACTGCCCGGATCAGCAGGAACGGCGCCTCGACCATCAACGTCTGGATTCGTCGAAATGCTGCGGGATCGAAATCGACTATCGGCGCGACGGTTTGGATCCCGGCGTTGTTGACGAGGACGTCGACGTCGAGCGTCAGCTCTTCCAAGGAGGCCGTTTCCAGCAGGTCCACCGCCCAGGCGTCACCGCCCAGTTCCGACGCGAGTTCTTTGGCTGCGACCTCGTCGACGTCGGCGATGGTCACCGTCGCGCCACGCGCAGCCAGTTCGCGCGCGCACGCGGCCCCGATACCGGACGCTCCGCCTGTGACCAGCGCGGAACGTCCGGAAAGGGTCGTCACTTGAGGCCCGCGTTCAACAATTCGGCTTCGGTTGCGAGGTTCTTGGCGTCGGCGAGGTCGATCGTCTCCAGCGCCAGGCCCTTCGTTTCACGCGCTGCGAAGACGGCTACTACGGTGATGGCGCAGGCCCCGGCCAGGTACCACGCGATCGGTACCGCGGAGCTGTACCTGTTCAACAGCCACACCGCGATGATGGGTGCGAGCGAACCGGCCACGATGGACGTCACCTGGTAGCCGAGGGACACCCCGGAGTAGCGCATCCGCGTCGGGAACATTTCGGCCATGATCGCCGGTTGCGTGGCGTACATGAAGGCGTGGCAGACCAGGCCGATGATGATCGCGGCCATGATGACGGCGTTGTGGCCGCTGTTGAACATCGGGTACGCGAAGAAGCCCCAGGTGCCGGCTGTGATGGCGCCGAACATGTAGACCGGTCGTCGGCCGATGCGGTCGGCCAGCTTGCCTACGAGCGGGATGACTGCGAAGTGCACTGCGTGCGCGACGAGCATCCACCACAGGATCGTCTGGGTATCCGTCCCGACCTCGACCTTGAGGTAGGTGATCGTGAACGTGACGACGAGGTAGTACATGACGTTCTCGCCGAACCGCAGGCCCATGGCCGTGAACACCCCGCGCGGGTAACGCTTGAGCACCTCGAAGACGCCGTACGACGCGGCCTTGATGACCTCGGCCTGCTTCTGCGCCTCGAGGAAGATCGGGGCGTCGGTCACCTTGGTGCGGATGTAGTAGCCCACGAAGACGATGACGGCGGAGAGCCAGAAGGCAACGCGCCAGCCCCAGCTGAGGAAGGCCTCGTCGGACAGTGTGGCGGTGAGGACAAGCAGCACGACGGTGGCGAGCAGGTTGCCGGCGGGCACGCCCGCCTGCGGCCAGCTGGCCCAGAAGCCACGTGATTTGTTGGGACTGTGCTCGGCCACCAACAGCACCGCACCACCCCATTCACCGCCGACCGCGAAGCCCTGGATGAAACGGAGCGCCACGAGGAGGGCGGGGGCCCAGTAGCCGATCTGGTTGAACGTCGGTAGGCAGCCCATGAGGAATGTTGCGCCGCCGACGAGGACGAGACTGAACTGGAGCAGCTTCTTGCGACCGTGTTTGTCACCGAAGTGGCCGAAGACTATTCCGCCGAGCGGTCGGGCGAAAAAGCCGACGGCGTAGGTGACGAAAGCGGCGAGGATGGCGTCGAGCTCGCTGGTGCCGGCTGCGAAGAACACCTTGGAGAAGACCAGGGTCGCGGCGGTTCCGTAGAGGAAGAACTCGTACCACTCGACGATGGTGCCGGCCATCGATGCCCCGACGACCTTCTTGAGCCCGGTGGGGGTGGCGTCCGGGTCCGGGCCTCCCGGTGTGTGTTGGTCGACGCTCATGCTGCTCCCTCAGTGATGTGGCTTCAGTGATGTGGATTCGCAGGCGTGGCGATTGTGACCGCGCCCACATCGAAAGCGATAAGCCCGAGTATCGATGCATACAAGTGCGCACCACAATGACCAACAACGCACCCATGATCTGCAAGAATGCACACGTGACTTTCGGTCAGGCAGATTCCGGCAGGCTACCCAGCGCAGACGACCTGCTGATACTGCTCGCTGTCGGCCGTACGGGCAGGTACAACGCCGCGGCCGACATTCTCGGGCTCAACCACACCACCATTTCCCGACGGATCGCCGCCCTGGAAACGAGCCTCGGTGGCCGCGTCCTGGCCAGGTCCGGTAGCGGATGGGAACTGACCGCACGCGGCCGAGACGCGCTGACCGCAGCCGAGAACATCGAAGCGGCGGTCCGATCGTTGATCGGCCCGAACGAAGACGCCGAGGGTGTCGTGCGAGTCTCCGCGACGGACGGCTTCAGCGCGTTCGTGATCGCACCGGCCGTTGCGCAGGTCAGGCGTCGTCATCCGGGGATTTCCGTCGAGATCGTCGCCACCACGCGACGAGCCTCGCAGCAGCGCTCGGGAATGGATGTCGAGATCGTCGTCGGGGAACCACAGGTGCACCGGGCGGAAGCGGTCAAGCTCAGCGACTACTACCTCGGCCTCTATGCCTCGCAGACCTACCTCGACGAAAACGGCACGCCGGAATCCAAGGACGACCTACGCGCCCATCCCCTGGTCTACTTCATCGACTCGATGCTGCAGGTGGACGATCTCGATATCGCACCCGGTTTTGCGCCGTTCATGCGTGAATCGGTGACCTCGACCAATGTCTTCGTCCACGTCGAGGCGACCCGCGCGGCAGCCGGGATCGGCCTGCTCCCCTGCTTCATGGCCGACCGCCACGACGACCTGATCCGCTTGCTCCCACAGGAGGTGGCCGTGCGGTTGGACTACTGGCTGGTCTCGCGAGCGGAGACGCTACGACGACCCGAGGTGGCACACGTCGTCGACGCCATTCGGTCGTCGGCGGCGGCGCAGCAGTCCGCGCTACTCGGCCACCCGGAAAGGACACCGTCGTGACGTCAGGCCGCTTCGCTCCGAGTCCCTCGGGTGACCTGCATCTGGGCAACCTGCGCACGGCGCTGCTGGCATGGCTCTTCGCGCGTTCGTCCGGCCGTCGGTTCCTGATGCGCATGGAGGATCTCGATCGCGTCCGCGAGGGCTCCGAGGCCCGGCAACTCGCGGACCTGCGGGCAATCGGGTTGGACTGGGACGGACCGGTGGTGCGTCAGTCGCAGCGCACCGCGCTCTACGAGAACGCGATCGCGTTCCTCACCGCAGCCGGCCTGACGTACGAGTGTTTTTGCACGCGTCGGGAGATTCTCGAGGCGGCGTCGGCTCCGCACGCTCCGGCCGGGGCTTATCCCGGAACCTGCCGGAATCTGACCGAGGCGCAGAAATCAGCGCAGACCCGTCCGCCGGCCCTGCGTCTGCGCGCCGAGGTGACCGAATTCGCCGTCGACGACGTCGTGGTCGGAAGGTTTCACGGGCAGGTCGACGATGTCGTGCTCCGCCGTGTAGACGGCGTGCCCTCCTACAACCTCGCTGTCGTCGTCGACGACGGAGATCAGGGGGTTGACCAGGTGGTGCGCGGCGACGACCTGTTGTCGTCCTCGCCGCGTCAGGCATATCTGGCCACGCTGCTCGGCATCACGGTTCCGACCTACGCGCACGTGCCGCTCGCGCTGAACTCGCAGGGAAACAGGCTTGCCAAGCGCGACGGCGCAGTCACGCTCGAGGATCAAGCCGCGCTGGGATTGGGGCCTCGGGACGTGCTCTCGATCATGGCTCAGTCGCTCGAGCTCGCTGCTCCGGACGAGCCCGTCACGGTTGAGCAGCTGCTGCGACGCTTCGATCCCGCCGCACTTCCCCGCACCCCGTGGATTATCGAGACATAAAGGACGCGATTCTCTCCTGGGGTTTTGTCGTGCTTGGATTGGCGAGTGACAGCTCAGAAATTCGATGACGCACCCGGAGCCGTGGCGCGATTCGCCCACGTCAGCCGTGGTTACTATCCGACGCTCGTGGCCCTGTTCACGGCGGTCCTCATCATCTCGAATGTGACGGCGAGCAAGGGCGTCGCGTTCTTCGGTGATTCCAGTTTCTTCCTCGGCCCGTTCCAGGTGTTGCCGATCAATACCGACGGCGCTTTCTTCCTGTTTCCTCTCGCTTACATCCTCGGCGATGTGCTCAGTGAGGTTTACGGCTTCAAGGCGACCCGACGCGCGATCTATCTCGGCTTCGGGTCGATCATCTTGACGGCAGTGTGCTTCTTCATCGTCATCGAACTCCCGGTGGCGGGCTTCTACGAGAATCAGGAAGCCCTCGAAACGGTGGTCGGGGTCGTGCCACGCCTCGTACTTGCAGGCCTGGCGGGCTATTTCGTCGGGCAGATGCTCAATTCGCTCGTCCTCGTTGCCATCAAGGAACGCACCAAGGAAAAGCACCTGTGGGCGCGCCTGATCGGGTCGACGATCGTCGGCGAGTTTTTTGACACGCTGATCTTCTGCGCCATTGCCGCGGGCGTCATCGGCATCACGACGTGGCACGACTTCATCAACTACGTCATCGTCGGATTCGTCTGGAAGACCCTCGTCGAGATTCTCGTGCTTCCCATCACCTACCAGGTCATCGGCTACATCAAGAAGCGTGAGCCCACCTACCAGCAGCCCGTGAACGCGTAACCACTTTCTCTTTCGAGCAGGGCCCGACCGCACAGCCGGTCGGGCCCTTTTTCGTCGCCCGAGCGCGCGTCCCCGACACGTATTACGGCGCCGTCGAAAACTGCGCCATTGACAAATGGCATGGTTAGGGTGAGTCTGATCTCATGACTGAGTCCCACAACGCTCGCGCCGTCGTAACCGGCGCGGGCAGCGGCATCGGCCGCGCCTTCGCACTCGAACTGGCCAAGCGCGGAGGTGAGGTCGTCTGCGCGGACATCTCCCTTGCCCGAGCCGAGGAAACTGTCCAACTCATTGCCGAGAACGGCGGCACCGCCCACCCCGTCGTCTGCGACGTCGCCTCTCGCGAACAGGTCGAGGACCTCGCCCTCTTCGCCGAACTGACCTTCGGCGCGGCACCCACCCTGGTGATCAACAACGCCGGAGTCGGGATCGGCGGCACACCCGTCGGTGACATCGGATTCGACAACTGAAACTGGGCCCTCGGCATCAACCTGTGGGGCGTCATCCACGGCTGCGAGATCTTCACCCCCGGCATGCGGGCCGCCGGGAAGGGCGGATTCATCAACGTCGCCTCCGCCGCAGGATTCGCCGCGGCCCCGCTGATGGGCCCGTACAACGTGGGCAAAGCAGGCGTGATGTCGCTGTCGGAGACCATGGCCGCCGAGCTGTCCGGCACCGGCATTCGCGTCACCGTGCTGTGCCCTACGTTCGTCAAGACCAATGTCGCGATCGACGGCCGGATCACCGACACGGGAACAAAGCTGGCTGGAAAGCTCATGGCGAGCACCGGTTTCAGCCCGGAACGCATCGCCGTGGACACCTTGAACAAGTACGACCGCGGACGCCTCTATGTCGTCCCGCAGATCGACGCCAAGCTCATCTGGCGTCTCAAACGCATCGCACCGGCCCTCTACACCCGCACCCTCGGGCTGCTGGGGCGGTTCGCACCACAGGAATCAACCGAGAAGGCAGGAGTCTGACATGGCGTTCGATTTCGACGACATGCTCGTCAAGATCAAGGACAAGCAGTGGGCGTTGGCCGATATCGACTGGGACGCACCGGGCGCCGAGACCATCAGTGATGAATTGTGGACCAAGCTCAAGCCGTTCATGGCTGACCTGATGTGGATCGAGAACGTCGGTGCGCGCGGCTTCGCGGCCATGGCACAGAAGGCTCCGACCGACACGCTCAAGGAGATCTACACCTATTTCCATGCCGAGGAGCAGAAGCACGCCAATGCCGAACTCGCGCTGATGCGTCGGTGGGGCATGCTCGACGGCGACGAGATCCCACAGCCCAACGTCAACGTCAAACTCGTCATCGACTGGCTGGACAAGTACTCCGACCAGACCTCGCTGGCCGTCCTCGGCACCGTCATCCCGATGCTCGAGGTCGCGCTCGACGGCGCATTGGTGAAGTTCATCGTCGACGAGATCGACGACCCCGTCTGTCAGGAAGTATTCAAGAGGATCAACTCCGACGAATCTCGCCATCTCGCAGTCGATTTCCAGGTCATCGAGCTTCTCGGCCATGCCAAGATGCGCAAGATCCTGGTCGAGACCGCCGGCGCCTGGATGAATCCGTCGCTGATCATCGGGACCTTGCGCTACATCCCACTGTTGAACAAGATGCGTGACAACATCGTGGCCATGGGCGTCGATGAGGAGCGCCTCTACACCGCAATGCGTCGATTCAAGAAGGTCGGCGAGAGAAGCGAATTCCCGAATCGCCTACCGATGTACCGCTTCATCAGCTGGCACTCCGGGGTCGTCATCAACCGGGCACATCCGTACCACAAATTCGCCGACTCCCTCGTCAAGATCACCGCCAAATATCCCAAGCGAATGCTGCGGCCCCAGCCGACCTGGTCCAAGGAACTCACCTACGAGCCGGTCGCATGAGCAAGACTGGCCCACTCCCGCTTTCGGTCGCCATCATCGGCGGCGGCTTCGCCGGGATCGGCACCGCAATCAGACTCAAGCAGAAGCGCATCGACAACATCGCGGTGTTCGAGCGCGGAACGGCCGTCGGCGGGACCTGGCGCGACAACACCTACCCCGGCGCGGCATGCGATATCCCGTCCCGCCTCTACTCCTACAGCTTCGCACCCAATCCCGACTGGTCGCACACCTACTCCGGCAGCGCCGAAATCCTTCAGTACATCGAGCGCATGGTCGAAGACTTCGGCGTACGTCCATTCCTGCGGCTCGGCCACAACGTCACCGGTGTGAGCTGGATCGACGCCGAACAGGTGTGGGAACTCTCGTTCACCGACCAGGTCCCGGTACGAGCACGATCGGTGGTGATGGCCTCCGGCCCGCTCGCCAACGCGAGCTTCCCGTCCATCCGCGGCATCGAATCCTACGAGGGTCACAAGATCCACAGTGCCCGCTGGGATCACGACTACGACTTCACCGACAAGAAGGTGGCCGTCATCGGCACCGGTGCGTCCGGAGTCCAGATCGTGCCCGAGCTCGTGAAGGTCGCGAAATCGGTGAAAGTCTTCCAACGCACGCCCGGTTGGGCTCTGCCGCGTACCAATTTCGCAACCAGCCAGCGCACCAAGGACATCTACCGGCGCTTCCCCGCCACCCAGACGCTCGCCCGCAAGGCCTGGTTCTGGGGACACGAGTCCGTCGCGCTCGGGGTGGTCTGGAATTCGCCACTGACCCGCGTCGTCGAAGGCGTCGGGAAAATGCATCTCCGACGCCAGGTCAAGGACCCCTGGCTGCGACGCCAGCTCACCCCGGACTTCCGTGCCGGGTGCAAGCGGCTGCTCATGACGAGCGCCTTCTACCCCGCCCTGCAGAAGGACAACTGCACGTTGGTGACCTGGCCGATCGCCAGGTTGGCGCCGAAGGGAATTCGCACCGTCGAGGGCATCGAGCATCAGGCCGACGTCATCGTCTTCGCGACCGGGTTCGATGTGTCCAAGACGGGTACGCCGGTACCCGTCACCGGTCGGGACGGGCGCGTGCTCGCCGACGAGTGGAGCTCAGGCGCCAAGGCCTACAAGTCGATCGCGGTCTCGGGCTACCCGAACATGTACTTCACGTTCGGCCCGAACTCGGGACCGGGCCACAGTTCGGCGCTGGTGTACATGGAAGCCCAGATCGACTATCTCGTCGACGCGATCTCCTACGGACTCGCCCGCGAGGCCGTGTTGGACGTGCGAGCGGACCGTCAACTCGACTACAACACCGATCTGCAGCGACGCCTGCAGAAGACGACGTGGAACTCGGGCTGCTCGAGCTGGTACCTCACCGAGGACGGATTCAACGCGACGATGTTCCCCGGCTTCGCGAGCCAGTACGTCGGCCAGCTCGCCGAGGTCGACTACGACGATTACACGGTGACGCAGTACCTACCGTCGACGTCGGCGTCGCGCCTGGACGCTACCGTGTAGCAAAGCAGTCGTGCCGGCGGAAGGGCCTTTTCAGGTGGAGTATCGGATCGATGAACTTGCCCAGGCCGCCGGCACGACCACGCGCAACGTCCGCGCGTACCGCGAGCGTGGCCTGCTGCCACCGCCCGAGAAGCGTGGCCGTGTGGGGATCTACGGCGACTCGCACCTGGCCAGACTGCGTTTGATCGATCTCTTGCTGCAGCGCGGTTTCACCACTTCACACATCGGCGACTTCATCACTGGGTGGGAGAATGGCAAGGATCTAGCCGAGGTGCTGGGGCTGCAGAACGCCGTCACCGAGCATTGGTCCACCGACGATTCGCTCGAGATTCCGATGTCGCTGGTAGATGAGTTCCTCGGCGGGAGCGAGCAGTTGGGACGTCTGGAGGCACTCGGTCTGGTTCGCATGGAAGGTCAGACGTGTGTGTTCACCGACCGTGAACTCCTCGAAGGCATCATGTCCCTGTCCGAGTTCGGCTTTCGTATCGGAGCGCTCATCGATGTGCACGAGCGGATCCACCGTGCGATCGACGGCATCGCCAAGGACATGATCGCCACCGCGAAGGGCCATATCGTCGACGAGCACGGCGACGGTTGGCTACCCGGCGAGGACGAGGTCGGCGCGACGACGGACATGCTCGATCAGCTGCGTGAACTCGCGGTGCGGTCGGTCAACTCGCTCCTCGCGCGCAGCCTCGACGACAACCTGCAGCGCGAACTCGGCGACTACCTCACCGTAGCGATGGAGTCGAATAGAAGCGGCCCAGAAACTCGTCCTTGAACTCGTGAAAACTGCCCTGCTGGATCGACGCTCGAATATCGTCGACCAGTTTCACCGTGAATCGTTCGTTGTGAATGGTGCACAGCGTGGAAGCCAACATCTCCTTCGCCTTGAACAGGTGATGGATGTAGGCCCTGGTGTAATGCGCGCACGTGTAGCAGTCGCAGTTCTCGTCGATCGGCGTGAAATCTCGGCGGTGCTTGGCAGTATTGATGTTGAACCGCCCCGTCGGGACGTAGATTGCCGCATTGCGCGCCACGCGTGAGGGATTGACGCAGTCGAAGGTGTCGGCGCCGTTCTCGATGGCAGTGAAGAAGTCGTCCGGCTCGCTGATGCCCAGCATGTGCCGCGGCTTGTGTTCGGGCAGTTCCTCGTTCACCCACCGGGTGATGGTGCCGAGGTTCTGCTTCTCGAGCGCTCCCCCGATGCCGTAGCCGTCGAAACCCCGCCCGGTCTCCCCGGTGATGGTCTCGAGATCGTGAGCGGCCTTGCGGCGCAGATCCTCGTACTGCGCGCCCTGCACCACCCCGAACAGCGCCTGATACGGCTTGCCGACGCGTTCTGCGGTGAGCCGCTCGTGCTCGAGCACGCAGCGCTCCGCCCAGGCCTGGGTGCGATCGACCGACAACTCCTGGTACCCGCGGGTGTTCATCAGAGTGGTGAGCTCGTCGAACGCGAACATGATGTCGGCGCCGAGCCGATGCTGAATCTGCATCGACACCTCGGGGGTGAAGCGGTGACGCGAACCGTCCAGATGCGATTTGAAGGTCACCCCGTCGTCGTCTACGTGTGCGAGCCGTTCCTTGCCCTCGGCGATGACGTGGTCGGATTCGACGCGGTCCACCTCCATCGAGATGACCTTCTTGAAGCCCACCCCGAGTGACATCACCTGAAAGCCGCCGCTGTCGGTAAACGTCGGGCCGTCCCAGTTCATGAACGCACCCAGACCGCCCGCCTCGTCGACGATGTCCGAACCCGGTTGCAGGTACAGGTGGTAGGCGTTGGCGAGCACGGCCTGGGCGCCGAGTTCCTTCATCGCCTCCGGCAGGACCGCTTTGACCGTCGCCTTGGTGCCGACGGCGATGAACGCGGGGGTCGCGATGTCGCCGTGCGGGGTGTGGATCGTCCCGGTGCGACCGAGGCGGTCGTCGAGGCGGGTGTCGATACTGAAGAACGGGTCGTTCGGGGAGCTCACGGGCCCACCCTATGCGCTTCGCACATGTGCGCGGAAATACGTGTCAGGTCATGTATTTCCGCGCACATGCGCGGAGCGCCTAACTGAACTGCGAGGAATACAGCCGCTGGTACGCCCCACGCTTCCTGAGGAGCGAATCGTGGTCGCCCTGCTCGACGATGTGGCCGTCCTCCATGACGACGATGAGATCGGCGTCGCGAATGGTGGAGAGCCGGTGCGCGATGACGAAACTCGTCCTGTCGCTGCGCAGGGCCGCGGTGGCCTTCTGCACGAGCAGTTCGGTACGGGTGTCCACCGAGCTGGTGGCCTCGTCCAGGATGAGGATCAGCGGCTTGGCGAGGAAGGCCCGGGCAATGGTGATCAGCTGCTTCTCACCTGCACTGACATTGTTGCCCTCCTCGTCGATGAGGGTGTCGTACCCGTTCGGCAGGGAGTGGACGAACTTGTCGACGTAGCTGACCCGTGCGGCCTCGAGAATTTCCTCCTCCGATGCGCTGGGGTCGCCGTAGGCGATGTTGTCGCGAATGGTGCCGCCGAAGAGCCAGGTGTCCTGCAACACCATGCCGGTTCGCTCGCGCAGCTCGTCGCGAGTCATCTCGCGGGTGTCGACTCCGTCGATGGTGATACGGCCGGAGTCGATCTCGTAGAACCGCATGATCAGGTTGACCAGCGTCGTCTTTCCGGCACCGGTCGGGCCGACGATGGCGACGAGATGTCCGGGTTCGGCGACGAGCGAGAGGTCCTCGATCAGCGGCTGGTCGTCGTGGTAGCGGAAGGAAACGTTCTCGAACGAGACCCGGCCGGTGTCGACTGCGGGAACACGCGCGTCCGCAGGGTCGGGCTTCTCGTCCTCGGCGTCGAGCAACGTGAAGATGCGCTCGGCGGACGCGACGCCCGACTGGACGAGGTTGACCAGCGCACCGACCTGGGTGAGGGGCTGGGTGAACTGACGCGAGTACTGGATGAACGCCTGCACCTCACCCAAACTGATGGTGCCCGACGCCACCCGCAGGCCACCGACCACCGCGATGATGACGTAGTTCAGGTTTCCGAGGAACATGATGGTCGGCATGATCATCCCGGAGATGAACTGGGCACGGAAGCTCGACTGGAACAGCTTGTCGTTGCGCTCGCCGAATTCGCGTTCGACCTCGGCCTGACGGCCGAACGCCTTGACCAGCTCGTGCCCGGTGTAGGTTTCCTCGATCTGACCGTTGAGCTTGCCGGTGTGCTTCCACTGGTCGACGAAGTGCGGCTGCGAACGTTTGGCGATGACCGCGGTGACGGCGAACGAGGCCGGCACGGTCAGCAGCGCGACCAGCGCCAGCAGCGGCGAGATCCAGATCATCACACCGAGGATGCCGAGCACGGTCAGCACGCCGGTGATCAGCTGGCTCAGTGTCTGTTGCAGGCTGGTGGAGACGTTGTCGACGTCGTTGGTCACCTTGCTGAGAAGCTCACCGCGCGTGTGGGAATCGAAGTACTTCAGCGGCAGTCGGTGGACCTTCTTCTCGACGCTGGCACGCAGGTTGCGGATGGTGCGCTGCAGAGCGATGTTGAGCATATAACCCTGCGCCCACGCGAGCAGCGAGGACGCCACGTACAGCACCAGCACGAAGATCAGCACCCAGCCGACGGCGGAGAAGTCGATACCGACGCCCGGAACGACATCCATGCCGGAGACCATGTCGGCGGTGGTGTTCTGGCCGTCCGCTCGAAGTTCCGCAATCGCTTGGTCTTTGGACAAGCCAGCGGGCAGCTGTTCGCCGACCACACCGTTGAAGATCAGGTTGGTGGCGTGGCCGAGCACCGACGGCGCGGCGACCGTCAGCACGACGCTGGCGATGGCGAACACCAGAATCACACCGAGCAGCACCTTCTCGGGGCGAAGCAACCCGAGGAGGCGTTTGAGCGAGGGCTTGAAGTTCAGTGCCCTCGTACCCGGCACGGGCGCCTTGGGGGCGATGCTGGGG
>NZ_JABFAO010000002.1:412828-516387 GCF_017168235.1 Rhodococcus sp. KRD197 | reverse complement strand
ACCCCACAGCAAGCCCAACAGCAAGTCCGACGAGGAAACACCCGTGCCGCCGCCCGGCCCACCACCGCTGCCGGTCGCCGAGAACACCGCCCTCAACCGACTCGGCATCTACCCACTGGCCAACGGCCGCAGTAAAATCGACGGAGACCTCGACAAACTGACCGTCGAGAAACTCAAAGCCGCCCTGTCACCGCTGACCGCACCCACACCCTCACCCGACGGCACCCGCGACCCCCGCACACCCGACAGACGCAACGCCGACGGGCTCAGCGAACTCCTCGAGCGCTACCTACACGCCCAGACCGGCACCGGATCCGGCGCAGTCAACGTCAACTTGACCATCCCACTCACCGACCTGCTGAAAAAACCTGCCCACGCCGAAAACCCACACCGACACACAGCAACCCAGCGCAACACCCCACCGGGTCCAAGCGACAGCGACTGGCCGTTCTGGCTGGACTGGACCGGGCCCATCAGCGGCCACCTCGCCCAATACCTCTCCTGCGACGCCCACCTCACCCCGATCATCGTGGACCACCACGGCGTGCCTCTCGCACTCGGCCGAAGCTTCCGGCTCGCATCCAACTCACTACGCCAAGCGGTCATCATCCGTGACCGCTGCTGCGTGATGTGCGGACGACCAGCCCAATGGTGCCAAATCCACCACGTCACCTACTGGAACGACGGCGGCGCAACAGATCTCAACAACCTCGCCCTCCTCTGCACCGAATGCCACCGCGACATCCACAACACCGACTGGCAACTCGCCATGGGCGAGGACGGCCACCCACACTCCATCCCACCCACCGAAACCGACCCCGAACGTCGACCCATCCCCAGCTACCACCGGAGACGAAAACACTCCGCCTAGTCCAGGGCGACTACCACCCACCGAGAGGAATGGCCCTGCCAACCGCTCGAGCTGGGAAACCCATCATCGGCGTCTTCGGCGCCCGGCCCCGGGGTGTGATGTAGCGACTCATTTCGGCATCTGTCTTCTGCGCGGTCTATGTGAGCGTGCCGGGGCAGCTGTGGCGGGTTGGGGATTGGCCGGTGCATTGGCACCGGAGTGAGCCAGAGATGTCTACACGGCCGGCGCGTTGCGGCGATTTCGCGACTGCGGCGTCGACATCAGGGTATTCCCCGATGTGCTCGGCTCGGCCAAGGTCGATGATCGAGGGCGTGAACATCGAACAGTGGTGGCCGAAGCTCAGCAGCGAAACGCGTGACTGGCTCGTCGAGCACAATGGGGAGCCGTTGGATGCAGCCGTCGGCGAGGACATCGCCGCGGCCACCGGCGGCTCCCCGGATCCGCGCTGGTGGTCCGGCAAACCCAGCGACGGATTGACCGACGAGGCATTCGACTGGATCGAGGCACGCGCAAACGACGAGAATCCGGATACCTGACGAAACCTGTCTACCGGCCTCTGAGCTCGATCACTGACCGTCGCGGCAGATCATCACGGGGCACTGCGCGTGGTGCGCGAGGTTGCTGCTCGTCGATCCGAGGAAGGTGCGTGCCAGCACTCCGCGTCCGCGACTGCCCACGACGACGAGTTGTGACCGAGCGGACCGGTCGACGAGCGTCTTGGTGGCATTGCCTTGGTGCACCACTCGCTCGACGGCCACGTCGGGATACTTGTCGGTCCAGCCGGCCAGGCTTTCGGCCAATACAGCCGCTTCCTCACGCTCGACGCCCGCCCAGTCGGTGAACTCGGGGAAGGCGACGATCCCGTGGGCCGCACTGGCATTCCACGTGTGGACGGCAACGAGCGGTGCCGAGAAGTGGGAGGCTACCTCGAAGGCGCGCTCCAACGCGATCTCGCCGGTGGCACCACCGTCGACTCCCACCGTGATGGGAGCGTCGGCGCCCTGGGTTCCTTCACGCCAGATGACCACCGGACAGGCCGCTTTGTCGGCCACGGCCTTCGCGGTACTACCGAGCAGAATCGTGCTGACCAGTCCCGCACCGGAATTACCGACCACGAGCATCCGCGCAGTGTGCGAGAGCTCTATCAGCATCGGTCCGGGCATCGCTGCGGGGTCGACGCTGGTGGTCACCGTGAGCGACGGATGAGCCTTGCCGATCGATGCAGCCAGCCCGTCGAGAAGCCCTTCTACGGTTCGCTGCTCCTCCTCCCACACCTCGGCAGGAATCGCCAGAAGCGGCTCGCCGACGTAGGCAGCCGGTTCTCGAATCGCGCTGGCCAGGTGCAGCGGAGACCCCAGTCGCGCGGCCATCGCCGCCGCCCACCGCGCCGCGGAGGCACTCGCGTCCGACCCGTCGACTCCTGCCACGATCCTCTGACGATTCGCCAAAACCATTGTTTTCCCCTGTCTTCGACACGGCCGACGCGCCTGCGAGATGCATTGCCCGGTCCGGGTGCATCCGAGTGGTGGATGCCTGTCCATTGTCACGGCGCCCCTGCGTCCGAAAACAGGGCATTTCGTCCTTTGTTTCGGTACCGACATCCCCCCATGGTTGACATACCGCGTGATGCCGGGCACAGTTTGTTGGCACGACGCCAATAGGCTCAGATTCCGATGAACAGTCAAGGACGCACCATGACCGCAATCGCAGACCGCCCCAGTGCGGAACTGGAAACCGAGCTTGCCGACGTGCGGGCTCTTGCCCGGGGATTCTTCGAGAAAGACGTCGTCCCGCACCGCGAGGCCTTCGCGGCCGCCGGACGCCCGAGCCGCGAGGTCTACCGTCGCGCCGGAGACCTCGGACTCCTCGGCATGTCCGTTCCCGAGGAATACGGCGGCGGCGGCGGAGACTTCCGCCACGAGGCCGTGCTGTTCGAAGAGCAGGTGCGCGCCGGAGACTCCGCCATGCAGCTGGGCGTGCACAGCGGCATCGTGCCGCACTACATCCTCGCGTACGCATCCGAGGAGAACCGGGCGCGTTGGCTGCCGAAACTGTGCTCCGGTGAATGGATCGGTGCGATAGCGATGACCGAACCTGGTACCGGCTCGGACTTGCAGGGCATCACCACGCGAGCAGTCCGCGACGGCGACGACTACGTGGTCACCGGAGGTAAGACGTTCATCTCCAACGGAGCGCACTGCGATCTCATCATCATCGCAGCGAAGACGGACCCGGCTGCGGGTGCCCGCGGGCTGTCCCTGCTCGTTGCCGAGGTATCCGACGACACTCCGGGATTCCACCGAGGACGGGTTCTGCACAAGATCGGCCAGAAAGGCCAGGACACCGCCGAGCTGACATTCGACGGCCTGCGCATCCCCGCCGCCAACATCCTGGGCAGCGGCGAAGGCCGCGGATTCTCCCAGCTGATGCAGCAGCTCCCGCAGGAACGGCTCATCTGCGGTATCGCGGCCGCGGCCATGATCGATGCCGCTGTCGAGCAGACCGTGGAATACACCAAGTCGCGGACAGCGTTCGGCAAGACCCTGTTCGATCTTCAGAACACCAAATTCGAGCTGGCCGAGTGCTCCACCATCGGCCGAGTCGTGCGCACGTTCGTCGACGACGCCGTGGCCAAGCACGTGCGCAGCGAGCTCGATGTCACGACCGCCGCGATGGTCAAGTACTGGACGACCGACCGGCAGTTCGAGGTGGTCGACCGATGCCTGCAACTGTTCGGTGGCTACGGCTACATGGAGGAATACCCCATCGCCCGCATGTTCGTCGACGGCCGCATCGCGCGCATCTACGCCGGCGCCAACGAGGTCATGAAAGACCTCATCTCCCGTTCCCTGTAGTTCTTTCGAACCCTGTATCTCCTTCGAGAAAGGCACCGCCCAATGGAGGCGTTTCTGTACGACGCGGTCCGAAGCCCACGCGGCCGCGGCAAGAGCTCCGGCTCGCTGCACACCATCAAACCGGTCGATCTGGCCGCGAGCACGTTGTCCACCCTGCTCTCACGAAACTCGCAACTCGATCCGGCCCTGATCGACGACATCGTTCTCGGTGTCGTCACCCCGGTCGGTGACCAAGGATGCGATATCGCCAGGACCGTTGCCATGGTCGCCGGCCTACCGGACAGCGTGGCTGGGGTCCAACTGAACCGGTTCTGCGGATCCGGTCTCGAGGCCGTCAACACTGCGGCACAGCGTGTTCGGTCCGGCTGGGACCAGCTCATCGTCGCTGGCGGCGTCGAATCGATGTCGCGCGTGCCGTTGGGCGCGGACGGCGGCGCGTGGCCGTGTGACCCGATGACCAACTACGGCAGCTACTTCGTGCCGCAGGGTGTCAGCGCCGACCTCATCGCGACGATCGAGGGGTTCGATCGCGATGAGGTCGACGCTTTCGCAGTGCGTAGCCAGCAGCGTGCGGCACACGCCTGGTCCATGGGTTACTTCGAGAAGTCGGTCATCCCGGTGTTCGACGCGAACGGTCGACTCATGCTCGACCACGACGAGATCATGCGTCCCCACACCACGACAGCCGATCTCGCTGGGTTGAAGCCGTCCTTCGCTCAGATCGGTGAACTCGCCGGATTCGACGCCGTCGCCATGCAGAAGTACACCGAGGTCGAGCGCATCGAACACGTCCACCATGCCGGCAACTCTTCCGGCATCGTCGACGGCACCGCGATGGTCCTGGTCGGGTCCGAGGATGCCGGTCGCGCAGGTGGACTGACCCCGCGCGGACGCGTCGTCGCCGGCGTCGTTGCCGGATCCGATCCGACGCTGATGCTCACCGGTCCGGTGCCAGCCACCCACAAGGTGCTGGCAGCAGCCGGCCTCACCCTCGATGACATCGCCATTTTCGAGGTGAACGAGGCATTCGCCTCGGTGGTACTGAACTACGCGAAGAAGCTGGACATCGACCACGACCGAATCAACGTCAACGGTGGCGCGATCGCAATGGGCCACCCACTCGGTGCGACCGGTGCCATGCTCACCGGAATGGCCCTCGACGAGCTCGAACGTCGCGGCGAGCGATACGCGCTGATCACCCTGTGCATCGGTGCAGGTATGGGCGTCGCCACCATCATCGAACGCCTCTAGACCCAATCACTTTCGATCACCCACCATGACGACGCCCGAAGGACACCCATGAGCACATCTGCTGCTGTGCGGACACCCACGATCACCGGCGAGGTCGGCAGCGACCGAGTACTCGTACTGACGATCGACGATCCGACACAGTCCACCAACACCATGAACACTGCGTTCGGTCAGTCGCTCGAGCAGACGGTCGACTGGCTCGAGGCCAACCGCGACGCGTACGACGGCGTCATCATCACCTCGGCGAAGGATTCCTTCTTCTCCGGCGGAGATCTCGAGCTGCTGCGCGACGCCGGCCCGACCGAGCACGCGGCCATCGCCGACGCCCTCGATTTCACCAAGGACAAGTTCCGTCGCCTCGAGAAGCTGGGCAAGCCCGTCGTGGCTGCGCTCGGCGGCACCGCCCTCGGCGGCGGCTTCGAGATCGCGCTGGCATGCCATCATCGAATCTCGTTGAACAAGAGCAATACTCGATTCGGACTCCCCGAGGTCACGCTCGGGCTCCTGCCCGGGGCCGGTGGAGTCACCAGGACGGTCCGCATGTTCGGCATCGTCAAAGCCCTGACTCAGGTGGTCGGACAGGGCCAGCGGTATCGGCCGGCAAAGGCTCTCGAACTCGGACTCGTCGACGAGGTCGTCGATACGCACGAGGAGATGATGGCGAGCGCACGTGCCTGGATCGTCGCCAATCCTGAGGCCGTGCAGCCCTGGGACAAAAAGGGATTCAAGATTCCCGGCGGGACCGCGGCCTCGCCCGCATTGGCCGCGCAGTTGCCTGCCTTCGCTGCAACGGTGCGCAAGCAGGTCAAGGGTGCGCCCATGCCCGCTCCCATCGCGGTGGTCGCGGCGGCAGTGGAGGGGTCCGTCCTGGACTTCGACTCGGCCTCACAGGTGGAGACCCGGCACTGCACCTCCCTCGCATGCGGCGCGGTATCGGGAAATCTGATCCAGTCGATGTTCTTCGATCTCGGGTCCATCAACAAGGGTGGATCCCGTCCGAGCGCAGAGCCACATCGCGTGCCGGAGAAGGTGCTGGTGATCGGTGCCGGGATGATGGGCGCTGCCATCGCCTACGTCGTCGCCTCGGCAAAGGTGCCCGTCGTGCTCCGCGATGTCTCCGTCGAGTCTGCAGAGCGCGGAAAAGACTACGCTCGTTCCATTCTCGGCAAGGCTGTCGCGAAGGGCCGCAAGACCCAGGCCGACGCCGACGCGGTGCTGGCGCTCATCACCCCGAGTTCGGATCCGGCCGACGCCGAGGGATGCGATCTCGTCGTCGAGGCAGTGTTCGAGGACCCCGCCGTCAAACAGGGCGCCTTCGAGGCCGTCGACAAGTACCTGACCGCCGACGCACTGCTGTGCTCGAACACCTCGACGCTGCCCATCACCGAACTGTCGAAGGGAGTCTCGCGCACCTCGGACTTCATCGGTACGCACTTCTTCTCGCCTGTGGACAAGATGCCGCTGGTGGAAATCGTGGTGGGAGAACACACCAGCGACTCGGCACTGGCTCGTGCCTTCGACTTCGTTCGCTTGATCGGCAAGACACCCATCGTCGTCGGTGACAGTCACGGGTTCTTCACCACCAGAGTCATCGGCCGTTTCATGGACGAGGCGATCTCGCTCGTCGCCGAGGGCGTGCACCCGGCAACTGTCGAGCAGGCTGCACTGCAGGCCGGCTACCCCTCCGGGGCCCTGGCTTTGATGGACGAGATCTCGTTGACCCTCTCGCGCCACATCCGCGAGGGGATGGCAGAGGCCGCCCGCGTCGACGGCCGGCCTTGGACCGACTCGAAGTCCTACGCACTGGTCGACCGCATGGTCGACGAGTTCGATCGCGCTGGACGCAAGGCCGGGCGGGGTTTCTACGAGTACGCCGAGGACGGGTCCAAGGCAGGACTGTGGCCCGGACTCGTCGAGCACTACCACCGGCCGGATCACGGAATTCCGTTCGAAGACATGATGGATCGCATGCTGATCGCGCAGTCCCTCGACTCGGTCGCATGCCTCGACGAGCGTGTGCTGCGCACGGTGGCAGACGCGAACATCGGATCGATTCTCGGTATCGGATATCCCGCCTGGACTGGTGGCGTACTCCAGTTCGTCGGTCAGTTCGAGGGAGGTCCGCAGGGGTTCGTGGCGCGAGCCGATGAACTGCGAGCCCGCTACGGTGATCGGTTCCGCGTTCCGCAGTCGCTGCGTACACGCACCGAGCAGTACCGCTGACGCGGCGCGGTGCCATCATGGGGACCATGCCGGCTGCGAGTACCCCCAAATGGAACCGACTGGAGCCGGACGAGCGCCGCACACAGATCCTTGCGAGCGCCGTCCGGTTGTTCGGTGACAAGGCATACACAGAGGTATCGATGTCGGAGGTGGCGGCATCCGCGGGTGTTGCCCGTGGGCTGATCCACCACTACATCGGGAGCAAACGGGACCTGTATCTGGAGAGCGTTCGGTTCCTGGTCACGGTCCCGCCACTCGAAGAGGTGCACCTGCCCACGGGTTCGCTCGAGGAGCGGGCCCGTGGCAGCGTGCACTGGCTGGTCGGCGTGATCGAGACCCACGGTACGGCGTGGGTCTCGATGGCGAGCGGATCCGGCGTCGACGAGCAGGTCGCCCAGATTCTCGACGACGCGGACGATCTTGCAGCCGAGCGTGTACTGCAGGCGACGGCGTTCGAGGGCACGGGCGCAGATCGCCTGCTTGCCGCGTCCGCGGTGCGTGCATTCGGCGGGATGGTGAAGGCGGCAGGTCGAGAATGGCTCGTCCGCGGCACGCTCACCCGCGAGCAGGTCGAAACGCTGTTGACCGATGCCCTGGTCTCCGTGCTCGCAACCGTCCGATCGATGACGGATGCGTGAAGAACGAGAGCCGTAGCGGCTCTCGTTCTTTCACGTTTCCGCACCCCTGGAACCGACCACACGGTCCACGAGTTCGCCCGTGTCCGCGCTATTGACACTGCGCCAACAAGATGGAACTGTGACCTTATTCACCCTGCGCATCACCTGTCTCCTCTCGAAAAGGGAATCCGCCATGTACTTGACTCAAGGCCTCCACCGATCCGTAGCAACCACCCCGGACCGGTCCGCGACGATTTTCGGTGATCGCGTGCGCACCTTCGCCGAACAGATCGACCGAGTCGCGCGGCTGGCCGCCGGCCTGCAGTCGATTGGAGTGGCCAAGGATGACCGGGTCGCGATGCTGGCGTTCAACAGCGACCGCTACGCCGAGTACCTGCTCGCGGTGCCGTGGGCGGATGCAGTACTCAACCCCGTCAACATTCGCTGGTCCCCCGTTGAGGTCGCATACGCCCTCAACGACTCGGACACGAAGGTACTACTCGTCGACGACACCTTCGGCGCGATGGTCCCCGCCCTGCGCGATGCATGTCCCGGACTGGAATCGATCGTCTACTGCGGTGACGGTGAGACCCCCGCCGGCATGGTCTCCTACGAGAAGCTCGTCGCCGATCACGAGCCGATTCCCGATGTGCGCCGCAGCGGAAGCGAGCTGGCCGGACTCTTCTACACCGGCGGCACCACCGGATTCCCGAAGGGCGTGATGCTCTCGCACGCCAACCTCATCACCTCGGGCCTCGGCACCGTGGCCACCGGTCAGCTGCTCGACGACGACTCCATCCTGCTGCACGCCGCACCGATGTTCCACCTCGCCGATCTCGCCGCTTGGGTGGGACAGGTCATGCTCGGTGGCACGCACGTGATGATTCCGTTCTTCGAACCCACCGCAGTCCTCGGCGCGATCGCGAAACACTCCATCACCGATGTATTGCTCGTGCCCACCATGATTCAGATGCTCGTCGATCACCCCGCGCTGGCCGAGTACGACACCTCGTCGATGAGTCGTGTGCTGTACGGAGGATCGCCGATCTCGGCCGGAGTCCTCGAACGGACCCTCGCACGTCTTCCGGGTGTACGCCTCACCCAGGCGTACGGCATGACCGAACTCGCCCCGGTCGCATCCCTGCTCTGGCCCGAGCACCACGTCGGAGCACGCATCGGCTCGGCCGGTCGCGCTGCCCCGCACTCGGAAATCCGCATCGTCGGAGCGGACGGCGAGGAGCTGACCACCGGTGCCGTCGGTGAGATCTGTGTGCGCGGAGGCCATGTCATGGTCGGCTACTGGAACAAGCCCGAGGAGACCGCAGCCGCCATCCGCGACGGCTGGATGCACACCGGAGACGTGGGCTACCTCGACCCCGAGGGGTTCCTGTTCGTGGTGGACCGGCTCAAGGACATGATCATCACCGGTGGCGAGAACGTCTACAGCGCCGAGGTGGAAAGTGCACTGAGCCGGCACCCCGCGGTGCTGGCCTGCGCAGTGATCGGTGTACCCGACGGCGAATGGGGCGAGCGAGTGCACGCGTGCGTGGTCCTCGCTGAGGGTGCCTCACCCACGGCCGAGGAGCTGCGCGAGCACACCCGGACCTACGTCGCCGGATACAAGGCGCCGCGCACCTTCGAGTTCCTGCCCGCACTGCCGATGAGTGGCGCCGGCAAGATCCTCAAGCGCGACCTTCGTGATGCCTACGAAGCGCAGGACTCGAAAGACGGGCTCGGTATCCCACAGTGACTGCGGAGGCATCGGCAACCAAGTTCGATTCGCTCGCACCGGCGGATGACGAATTCATCGCCACATTCACCGTCGACTCGGCGGAAACCGTCGCGGGTGTGCTCAGCACTGCACGAAGCGCTCAGCACACGTGGTCGTCGATGCCACCCCGCACCCGCGCGCAGCATCTGAAAGCCTGGCGGCACGAGATTTGGTCTCGACGTGCCGAATTCGTGGATCTGATCCACCGGGAGAACGGCAAGCCCGCCGACGATGCGCTGCTCGAGATCGTGCTCACCCTCGAGCACATCGCCTGGGCCGAAAAGCACGCACCTCGGTTGCTGCGCACGCGTCGGGTCAACCCCGGCTTCCTGTTGGCGAACTACTCGGCGCTGGTCGACAAGGTCGCCCTCGGTGTGGTCGGAGTCATCGGGCCGTGGAACTACCCGCTCTACGCGCCCAACAGCGCGATCTCGGCAGCACTTGCTGCCGGCAACTGCGTTGTCTTCAAGCCCAGCGAGTACACCCCGGCGGTCGGGGCCAGGTACGTCAAGGCCTTCAGCGACGCCAATCCGGAACTACCCGCTGGCGTGCTGTCGCTGGTGACCGGTTTCGGTGAAACCGGTGCTGCGCTGTGCAGGGCTGGGGTCGACAAGATCGCGTTCACCGGTTCGAGTCGAACCGGATCGAAGATCATGGCGACGTGCGCCGAGACTCTCACACCGGTGGTGATGGAGTGCGGCGGCAAGGATCCGGTCGTCGTGGCGGCGGATGCCGATATCGCGGCGGCGGCCGAGGCCGTTGCCTGGGGCGCCTTCACCAACGGTGGCCAGACCTGCGTCGGCGTCGAACGGGTGTACGTCGAGCACAGCGTTGCCGCCGAGTTCACCGCCGCGCTCGTTGCGCACGCACGCGGCATCGAACCCGGTGTCCACGGTTCGGCCACATATGGACCGATGACGATGCCGTCACAGATCGAGATCGTCCGACGGCATCTCACCGATGCCGCCGATTCCGGTGGCCGCGCGCTGGTCGGCGGAGTGCATTCGATCGGTTCGCGATTCGTGGGTCCGACCGTACTGGTGGAGACCCCCGAGGATTGCTCTGCGGTACGGGAGGAAACGTTCGGCCCGACGGTCACCGTGCGCGAGGTCGCCGACCTCGACGAGGCCATCGCGCTGTCGAACGACCACCGCTACGCGTTGGGGGCGTCGGTCTTCTCCCGCCACCACGGTTCCGAAATCGCGGAACGACTGGTGTGCGGTCAGGTGACCGTGAACTCCGTGATCGCCTTCGCCGGTATGGGTGCCGTTCCGATGGGCGGTGTCGGTGCCAGCGGGTTCGGGCGCGTGCACGGTGACGAGGGATTCGCTGAATTCTGTCGAACACGCGGTCGCGTCAGAAAGCTCTTCGGCATTCCCGGGTTCGAACTGGTCACTCTGAAGCGCCGCCGATGGGTCATGCCGCTGATCGATCGCGCGCTCAGCCTTCGCCACCGTCGCTGATCGAGGGTGCCGCACTGGCCAGCAGCGGAACGATGTTGCGGCGCGCGAACGCAAGAAGATCGTCGTACGTGTCGAGAGGTGCTCCTGCCGAGGGTGTCAGCAGGATGGAATGAACGACACGTACGACGATCTCCGGCGCGTCGGGTATAGCGAAGCCCCCGAAGCCCGCCTCCCCGCCGGCGATGACCGTGGCCGCCGCGATCGCCGGCGCCAGCAGTGCGGAGGCGTTGATGGTCAGCTGCTCGAGCACGACCGGACTCTCGGAAGCGAACATTTCCAGCAGCACCGGATTGGTCCGCACGGAGTCGATCGTGGTCGCGAATCCGTGCGCCGTGCGGTCGGCACGTGTGCTCTGCTGCGATGCCGCGGTGGACACCGAGGCCAGCAACCTCGATGACTCCCTTGTCATGAGAGCCCGGATCAGCTCGTCCTTCGACCCGATGCGCCGATAGACGGTCACCCGATTGATTCTGGCTCGCTTCGCCACGTCGCCGATGGTCGTGCGCGCGATCCCGACTTCACCGAAGAGCTCGAAGGCGGCGTCGAGTATCGGATCGTCGTCGGGATGCATCGAACGATGATAGCGGGGCGGCGAATGCAACATTGCAACATTATATGTTGCTATGTAACATTGGTCCAACCTCAGCTTCACCATTCGCAAAGAACGGAGTTCGGATGCCTCGAATCACGCCGGTCGACCCGAACCGACCACCCGCCACAGGCCAGACCTCGGGTACCCCCTACGAAAACGAGTCCTACGCCATCGTGGCGCGGGCCGTGAAGTTCGACTGGACGGATGTCCCCCTCCAGTACATTCCGGGTGAGTGGTACGCCACGCACTTCTGGAACGTGATGCACCTGGTTCTCCCCGAGGGAGAACGTGCGATGGCCGACGTCTTCGCCAGCGCACTCCCCCTCATCGACGACCGCAGGTTGCACGAGGAGGTCATCGGCTTCGTCGGCCAGGAAGCGACCCACGCATCCTCACACGAGAGCTTCCGCGAATACCTCGCCTCACACGGCGTGGACATCGAACCCATCCTGCGACGGATCCGCTTCGCCGTTGGCGTCGTGTTCGGAGATCACGGTCTGACCGGGCGGGCAGGCCGCGCCTGGCTGAACGAGCGACTCGGAATCTACGCAGCCGCAGAGCATTTCACGGCCGTGGTCGGCGAGTGGCTGCTCGACAACAACGAGTTCGATCGGATGGGCGTCAACCCGACCATGCTCGACCTACTGCGCTGGCATGGCGCCGAGGAACTCGAGCACCGCAACGTCGCCTTCGACGCCTTTCAGTACGTGGACGGCGGCAGCTTCCGACGTGCGCGAACTGCGGTAATTGCCAGCGGCGGATTGGCCGTGCTGTGGTTCACCACCGCCGCCTACCTGTACAAGAACTCGGTGGCCACACCTCGGCCCGCGGGTAAGTGGATGAAGCGAAAACTGCGCACGCCGTGGCCCCTCGCCTTCGCGAGAGCCTCGCACAAGCACCTCATCCCGGGACTGTCGTTCCTGTTCGTCCAGCTCGCGCTCTACATCCGTCCAGGATTCCACCCATCCTCGATGGGCGATATCGACAAAGCTGTGCAATACCTGGCGAAGTCTCCAGCGGCACTGGCTGCGCAGCAATGACAATCGACGGCACCACCCACAAGCCCATCTCGGTCGAGACCCGCACCCACCTCGGCGATATCACAGTGACGGCACCCGGCATCGGCCTGCGCGCCATCGGGGCCGCATCTCGGGTCTACGCCAAGCTGGTCGCCGAAACGCCACTCGTGACTGCAATGTCGCCGGCGCGACCGCGCCGGGGGATCGGGTACGAGTTCGACACCGTCATCGAAGAGATCACCGACGAGGCCGAGGACGTTCGCTCGCTCGTGTTGCGTCGCCGCGACAATGCGCCCCTCCCGTCCTGGCTACCCGGCGCCCACATCGACGTCACCACGCCTGCGGGAACCGAGCGACAGTACTCACTCACCGGGCGACCCGGCAGAGAAGATCACTACCAGATCAGTGTTCGCAAGATCCCCGGTGGAAAGGCTTCGAACGAGATCCACAGCCTCGAGGTCGGCGATTCCATTCGAGTACGCGGACCACGCAACGCCTTTCCGATGGCCGAGGCCGAGCACTACCTCTTCGTCGCGGCCGGAATCGGCATCACCCCGATCCGAGCGATGATCGAACGCGCCGCCGCCGAGGGTGCCCGGTGGACCCTGTACTACCACGGGCGGTCGGTTGAGAGTATGCCGTTCGTCGCCGAACTCGAGCGACTGACATTTTCCTCGCGCGGACGTCTCGTCATCAAATCGGACGATGTCGAAGGGTTACCTTCTTTGTCCGAGATAGTCGGCTACGCGAGCGGTTCGAGCGCGATGTATGTCTGCGGTCCGGTGGCCCTGACGTCAGCGCTCCGCGTCCAGGCGCGACGGACCAGCACCATCGCCGAGTTCCACGCCGAACTCTTCGCTCCCGCACCCGTCGTGGACGGCAAACCGTTCACACTGCAGTTGGCTAGTTCGGGAGAAACGATCACTGTCGGGGCACAGGAAACTGCCCTCGACGCGCTCCGTCGGACGAAGCCGGATCAGCCCTATTCGTGTCGGCAGGGCTTCTGTGGAGCATGTGTGGTCGGACTGGTGGAGGGTCGCGTCGACCACCGCGACCGTGTCCTCAGCGTCGACGAGAAACAGAACTCGCTCACCCTGTGCGTCTCACGTGGGGCGGCCGACGGCGAAGTCGTCGTCCTCGATCTGTAGAAGGAGTCGATTTCCATGACTGCAACAATTCCGGGTACCTCCCCCGCCAAAGGCGATTCCGTGGTGCCGATGATCGACGTCGCGATCGTCGGGGCCGGGTTCGGCGGGCTCGGCGCCGCGATTCGACTCCAGCAGGAGGGGCGCAAGGACTTCCTCGTCTTCGAACGTGACGACGCGGTCGGTGGAACGTGGCACGTGAACACCTACCCCGGTGCTCAGTGCGATATTCCGTCGGCGCTGTACTCGTTTTCCTTCGCGCCGAATCCGGACTGGACCCGGCTCTACCCACTGCAGCCGGAGATCGAGGCCTACCTCAACGACTGCGCCGACAAGTTCGGTATCCGCGACCGGATCCGCTTCGGCCACGAGGTAGTGGACGCGAGCTGGAACGACGCGCAGTCGCGGTGGCTGGTGACGACCTCCAAGGGAACATGGTCGGCACGCGTGCTCATCGGTGCTCTCGGGCCGTTCAGCGAACCGGCCCGACCCGATATCGCCGGTTTGGACAGCTTCTCGGGGAGCGTCTTCCATTCGGCCCAATGGGACCACGAGCATTCGGCGCAGGGCCGCCGTCTGGCTGTGATCGGCACCGGGGCCTCCGCCGTGCAGTTCGTGCCACGGCTCGCCCCCGAAGCTGCGCACCTGACGCTGTTTCAGCGCACGCCGACTTGGATCCTGCCCCACCCCGACCGTCCGATCTCCGAATCTGGTCAACAGGTTCTACGTCGATTCCCGTTGGCGCAGCGGGCCATGCGCCGGACTTTCGACCTGTTCCAAGAGGCCATGGTGCCCGGGCTCATCAATCACCGTGCACTGCTCGCTCCCCTTGCGGCACTGGGACGCGTTCACCTTCGGCGGCAGGTCAAGGATCCGGTTCTCCGCGAAAAGCTGACCCCGCAATACACTTTCGGGTGCAAGCGCCCCACGTTCTCCAACGCGTTCTACCCCGCACTGTGTCGGGAGAACGTCACGGTCGAGACGACCGGCATCGACCGGATCGTGCCCGACGGGATCGTCACCACCGACGGACGCACGCACGAGGTCGACACGATCGTGCTGGGAACCGGCTTCACCATCGCCAAGCACTCGGGCTTCACCCGCATCAAGGGACGCGGCGGCAAGTCACTGCGAGACGCCTGGCCGTCGGGAGAAATGTCGTCATACCGAGGCACCACCGTGCACGGTTTTCCGAACTTCTTCATGATTCTCGGCCCCAACTCGGTGGTGTACACCTCGCAGGTCATCACGATCGAGGCGCAGGTGAACTACGTACTCGAGGCGCTGCGCGTCATGGACGCCAAGTCCATTGCCACAATAGAGGTCAGCAGCGAGGCCCAGGCCGAGTTCAACGAATACACCGACGAGAAGCTTGCGGGTTCGGTGTGGAACTCCGGCGGTTGCAGCAGCTACTACCTCAGTCCATCGGGGCGCAACGTCACGTACTGGCCGGGCTCGGTGCGCAATTTCACGCACCGTATGTCCACGGTCGAGCTCGGGCACTACCGCTGCAGCACAGTGGAATCCGATGAGGTCACCGCACCCGCCTCGGACGAGGAACCGGCGCTGACGGAGACACGCGCATGAGCGGACACATTTCGTTGCCCGGCAAGATTGCGCTCGTGACGGGCGGTGCCCGCGGAATCGGCGCCGCAACGGTGGAGAAGTTACTTGCCGCCGGCGCGTCGGTCGCGGTCGTCGATCGAGACATCCCGGAGCACACCCTCACCTCCGAGCGTGTTCTCCTCCTCTCGGCCGACGTCACGGATTACGAGGCGATGGTGGAGTGCGTCCGTAGAACGGTGGAGAAGTTCGGCGCACTCGACATCGTCATCGCCAACGCTGGGATCACCCCGCCGCCGTCGACCATCCGCACCATCGACCGCAACGTGTTCGACACCGTGATGGCAGTGAACTTCGGCGGAGTGCTCAACACCGTCCGCGCCTGCGCCGACGACATCGTCGCAGGCGGCGGTCACATCATGCTCGTGTCCTCCTGCGCCGCGTTCACCCCGGGAATGGGTGGCGCCCCGTACATGGTGAGCAAAGCCGCCGTCGAGCAGCTCGGACGTGCACTCCGGATCGAGTTGGCGGCAGTCGGAGCCACGGCCGGCCTCGCGTACTACGGCGTCGTGGACACCGAACTGGCACGGGGAACGCTCGACGAGAACCCAATCGGTGTGCGAATCGGCAAGTTGCTGCCATGGCCGCTGAACAGGCGCCTCTCCAGCGACCGGGCTGCGGAATTGCTCGTCCGTTCCGTGTGCGCGCGACGGGCACGCCTCATTGCCCCGGCCGTGTGGTTGCCGTACTTCTGGCTGCGCGGCATCCTCGATCCCGTGCTCGCGTGGAAGCTCACCCGTGACCGCACCGTCGCGAAGATCATGCGCGAACTCGAAGAAACCGCAGCTCAGGATAGGATTCCCGGCCGCTGACGAAAGGCGCAGTCCGGGGCAGCGTCACCCACGCCCGCGCGCGAGAGCGGCATCCGCTCCGCCGCGGGTGTCGTCGCGGTGCTGGGCCGACACTTTCTGAAACAGAGGCAGGTCCCTCGCCTCGAGAGCCTCGATGATGGCGGCGTGATGCTCGACGGCATACCGTCGCCGCTCCGTGGAGGCATAGTTGCTGGCGAAGTACGCATCGGAGAGCGCCCACACCCGCTCGACCTCCGCGATCAGAATGTTCTGCGGAGAGAGCTTCCACACCGAGCGGTGGAACTCGTGATTGAGGTCGATGAACTCGACCACTTCATCGGTGCCCGCCTTCTGGGCCATCGAGGCGTTGAGTTCGCGTAGGTGCGCGAGTGCCTGCGCATCGGGCCAGTGAATGGTCGAGTTCAGTTCTGTCTCGAGCAGGGTGTGCAGGGTATGCAATTGGGCCAACTCGAAAGCGGTCCGTTTCGCGACCACGAACCCCTGGTTCGGCCGATGCACCAGCAGTCCTTGATTGGCGAGCACCAGAAAAGCCTCACGCAAAGGCACCCGGCTCACACCGAGCCGCTGGGACAGCTGTTCTTGCCGCAGTTGCTCACCGGGCAGAAGTTCACCGAGGAGAATGAGTCTGCGTAGTTCGGCGATGATCCGTTCGGTACCGACCCGAGTGCTCATGTCCCTCCCTACACGTTCTGGTCCGAGGTGAAGGCCATCTTCTCACGGTGTCCGCCGCGATGGACGCCCGACACCGAGGTGGTCCGGTCCCGCTTCCTGGACCACCTCGGTGCTGGGTCAGAACTTCAGGCGCGGGAAGACCCGGCGGGCGTTCTCCTCGAAAACAGCCCTGCGGTCGGACTCGTCCAGAAAGTCGAATCCCTCGATAACCGGTTTGAGATCGTCGAAAGGACGTCCGCTCTCGGGATTGTCGGTCGATCCACTACCTGGCCGCTCGGTTCCGAACAGGACTCGATCGGAGCCGACTGTTTCCAACAGCAGCGCCAGGGCACGGGGATAGTGCAGCACGGTGTCGAAGTAGAAGTTCTTCAGTTTGTCCTCGAAACGAGGGGCCTGCGGGTCACCGCCGAGTGCCGGATGCAGGTGTTCGGCTTGCCAACGGCCGAGCTGATACGGCACCGAGCCACCACCGTGCGAGATCATCACGTTCAACGTCGGGAAGCGATCGAAGACCTTCCCGCGGATCATCGACAGAATCGCGATCGACTCCTCGGTGATGAAGTGTTCGCTGTAGGTTTCACGGCCGCTGTAGCAGCCCGCTGAATGCACCTGCATGGGAACGTCGAGTTCTACCAACTGCTCGAACAGCGGGTACCAGTACGGATCGCCGAGCGCCGGACCGGTGCCCGTTCCCTCGTACGGATCGGGGTTGACCATGACGCCGACGAATCCCAGCTCCTCCACCGCGCGGCGGAGTTCCGGGAATGCCCGATCGACCGGCTCGCCGGGGGTGATCGGAAGTCCTGCGACTCCCGCGAACCGTGTGGGGTGCAGCTCGACCGTACGAGCGATGACGTCGTTGTTCGCGCGAATCCAGGCGTCGACCAATCGGGTGGGCTTCATGGAGTGGCCCTGGTAATACGGACGCGGCGAGAGTATCTGGACGTCGGTTCCGACCGCGTCCATCGTCTCGACATTGCTCTGCGCGCAGGCAGCCAATGATTCCTCGGTGATCTTGGGCTGGCCGATGAAATATCCCCCGTCGGCCATCAGGTTCGCGCGGAATGCGTAGAGGCCGTCGGGTGCGACGACGTGGGCGTGGGCATCGATGATCATGGGTACCTCGGGTGTCTCGAGTTCGGATGTCGGATGGGCCGAGGCTCAGGTCTCGGCCAGGTAGGCGATCAGCTCGCATTGCACGCGTAGCGGGTCCGCGAGTGCGTATTCGAGCGTGTGACGGGCCGGTCGGCTGGCTGCGTCGGGAAACATCTCGACCCAATGGGGGTCGATGGCTGCGCGCGCCGCGCGCTCGCGAACGAAGAAGGTGCACTTCGCGATGTCCTCGGTGGCGCCGCCCGCAACGTCGAGGATGCGCACGATGTTGGCGAATATGAGTGCAACCTGCTCCTCGACGGAGTCCGGCACGGTACCGCTGACCGGGTCCAGGCCGTTGATCCCACTCGAGGTCAACAGCGGTCCGACGAGAGATGCCTGCGGGATTGGGGCCTTGCCGTGGTGCAGTCCCGGCACTTCGATGGAACGACGAGGCATGGGCTATTTCTCCTTGCTTGCCAGTGCGGCGAACGAGTTTCGCAGGTCGCGTTTGAGGATCTTGCCGCTCGGGTTCTTGGGCAGAGACTCGGCTACGACAACGTGTTTGGGGATCTTGAACCCGGCCAGCCGGTTCGCGCAGTGCGACCGCACACTCTGTTCGTCGAGTTCGGCGCCGGGCTTGGGAACCACGACGGCACACACCGATTCGACCCACTTGGGATGCGGTATCGCGAAGACCGCGACCTCGGCGACGGCCGGGTGGAGGTAGATCGCTTCTTCGACCTCGCGGCTGGCGACGTTCTCACCGCCGGTCTTGATCATGTCCTTCTTGCGGTCCACGACGGTCAACCGTCCCTCGGTATCGAAGTATCCGAGATCGCCCGAGTGGAACCAACCGCCGCGGAACGCCTCGGCGGTGCGCACCGGGTCCCGCCAGTAACCGAGTGTGGCCTGAGGGCTGCGGTGGGCGATCTCGCCCACCTCACCTACCGGCAGCGGAGCATTGTCCTCACCGAGGACGACGGTATCGACGTTGAGCACCGGGCGACCGGCCGAGCCCGGGTGATCCTCCTGATCCTCGGGTCCGAGAATTGTTGCTACAGGCGCTAACTCGGTCTGACCATAGAAGTTCCACAGGCGCACCGCGGGCAGGCGATCACGGATCTCACGCAGCACTTCGATCGGCATCGCCGACGCGCCGTAGTACCCCTTCCGCAGCGAGGACAGATCGGTGGAGTCGAATTTGGTCGAGCGAAGCAGCGAGATCCACACCGTGGGTGGTGCAAAGAACTTCCTCACTCCGTGTGATTCGATCGCAGCGAGAATCGCGCTCGGGTCAGGGGCGGGCAGCACGATGCTCGTTGCGCCCAGATACACGTCCGGTCCGAGGAAGCAGTCCAGCTGTGCGCAGTGGTAGAGCGGCAGCGTGTGAAGATCGACGTCGTCGCCGGTCATACCGCCGTCGACAATGCAGCTGGTGTACTGCGCGATCAGCGCCTTGTTGGACAGCAGAGCACCTTTAGGGCGCGATTCGGTACCGGAGGTGTACATGATCCGGACTGGATCGTCGTCCCCGACGATGACCTCCGGTGCGCTCCCCTCGCCGAAGAGCCAGTCCGAGAAGTCCTCCCAATCAGCGGAGTTGGCCGAGCCGACGACGGCCCTGGCGGTCATCGGCCTGCCGTAGGATTGCAGCGCCCGCTCGGCGACGGGCAGGAATGCCGGTTCGGTGACGAACGCTGCGGCCTCGCTGTTGCCCAGGATGTAGGCGATCTCGTCTGCGGTGAGCATGAAATTGATCGGGACGGCAATGATGCCCGCGCGTGCGGTCGCGTAGGTGAGGACGACGAACTGCCAACTGTTGCGGGACAGTAGCGCCAACCGGTCGCCGCGCCGAATTCCGCGGCGGTACAGCGCGGCAGCGACCGCATCCGCTGCCTCGTCGAGTTCCTGATAGTTCAGGGTTCGGTCGATACCGACCAGCGCGATCTTGGCCGGGAACCGCCGCGCGGTTCGGTGCAGGATATCGGCCACCGAGTGTCGCCGAGCGGAGACGATATCGTCGGTCTGCATGGCGATGTCCGGGTACACATCGGTTGCGGTCATGTGAGCACACCTTCCTTCCGGTACAGCGTCTGGAGCACGGCGGCGAGCTCGGCTCCTGGATTGTCGGGTAGTGACATCGCCCGCCAGGCGACGTGGCGATCCGGTCGCACGAGAATCGCGCCACTCGGCTCGACCTCGCGCAACAGCGTCCACCCAGGTTCCGGGGTTTCGCCGCCGGGGTCTACAGCAACGATTCGAATCGGAAGCCTCTCTGCGGCAACAGCATCGTCCCAGTCCTGGGCGTGCCGCGGATCCACGAGAAGTGTCATCTGCGACCTGTCGATCAGCGCAAGAGTGGATGTCCGCACGCCGTCACGATCGACCCAGGCATGCGGCAGGTGGTGGCCCGGTCTGGTCGTCGGGGTGTACTCCCGCAGTTCGTGGTGGGTGCTCGGCGGCGCAGTTCCGTCCGAAACCACGGCTCCGTCCGTGTAGGCGAACCCGAGTTCGACGTTGAGTTGGCCGTAGTCGTCCGCGTTGGAGGCCACCGCCTCGGCGACCTTCGCGCGACGCTCGTCGCCGTCCGGCCCCGGGGCGAGCCAGGCCTCGATGGCCCGCCAGCCCTCGTCGACGGTGGCTTCCGGCGTCAATCCGACTGCCGCTGCGACGCGTCGGTGTCCGCCGGCGTTCTCGAGCGAATGCCGAACATTGAACAGCCCCACCGGGCGACGCTCGGAATCGTAGGTGTCGAGCAGGTCGTCACCGGCCTGACCGATCAGCACCTGATGCAGTTTCCACGCGAGGTTGTCGGCGTCCTGGACTGCGGTGTTGAGGCCGAGCCCGCCGGTCGGCGGGTGCCGGTGCGCGGCGTTCCCGGTGAGGAAGACGTTGCCCTCCCGGTAGCGGGCGGCGGTGACTCCCTCGAACTCCCAGTGGCTGATGGCGTGCACCTCGAACTCGAGGTCGGGGATGCCCAGCATGTCCCGGACGCGGGCGGCGAGCGTGTCGGTGTCCTTCGCTGCGGGGTCACCCCACGCGAAAGCCTGATGGAATGCCCACTCGGGAGAGTCGCCGCCCCACTTGTCGGGACCCATGGCGCAGATACTTCCGCGGAAAGATCCCTTGCCGTGGGGGTCGACGAAGTAGTAGAGCAGCACCTCGTCGTCGGCGATGTACGAGGAGAGGTCGACGGAGACATGCATGCTCACCATGTCCAGCAGCTTCGTCGGACCTTCCATCGCAACGCCCAGCAGACGCGAACACACTCGTCCTCCGTCCGCGGCGATCACGTACCGGGCCCGCACTGTCCGAACGGCGTCCTCGTCGAGATTGCGCACATCCAGTTCCACGTGGTGCTCGCGTTGGCGCAGATCGACGACCTCGTGGCCGTAGTGAACTCGGCCGGGGCACCACTTGTCGGCGTGTTCGCGCAGCAGTGGATCGAGCCGCATCTGCGGAACGTTCGCGTATCGATTGGGGCTCGCCGCGTCGTATCGCTCGCGGTCCGGGCCACCACCCCACGCATGAATGTGGCCGATCTCGCGGCCCTGGCCCGCGCGATCTCCGGCGAACGAGGTGTACCACCCGACCCGATGCCACCGGTCCTCCGGCGGGGAGAGCTCGTACACGGCCTCGGCGAAGCCCATGGCGTCGAAGATCTCCATGGTGCGCTGATTGAGCAGATGAGCTCGCGGTAGGTGTGTGGTCGTGGCGCGCCGTTCGAACACTGTGACGTCGACGCCGAGTTGCGCCAGCTGTATCGCGGCGGTCAGGCCCGCGGGGCCGGCACCCACCACTGCCACATCGAGAATGTCCTCGGACATCGTCAGCTCCTCTGCCGTGTCTGCAACGCGTGGTACCCGTGTTCGCGTCTTGCCTCGACCAGGCTCTGGCCTGCGCGGACGGCGGATCTGATCCTGTCCTCGGTGTCTCGGATGCCGGAGGCGATGTCGATGACCTCCTCGATCCGCCCGACCGGCATGGACACCACACCGTCGGCGTCGCCGACAAGCCAGTCGCCCTGTTCCACGCGCACGCCACCGACCGAGACAGGCAGGTTGTACCCGTCGACACGCACTCGGTCCTTGCCGGTACGCATCCAGCGGGACCGACTGAACAACGGGTAGTTCAGATCCACTGCACAGTCGGAGTCGCGGCAGACCCCGTCGATCACCGTGCCCGAGATGCCGCGGTGGGCGGCGGTAGCAGTGAGCAGATCACCCCACACCGTGGTGTCGAGGCGACCGGCATTGTCGAGCACGACGACGGTTCCTGGGTCGAGGTCGTCGATGTAGTCACCGACGGTTCCGCCGTCGTCACCGACCGGAACGTAGCGAACGGTGAAGGCGCGCCCGACTAGTCGAACGGATCGATCGAGCGGGAGCAGTCCGGCGCACTGCCCGTTGAGCCCCAGTTTGTCCAGTGCGTCACTGAGGTGGCTGGTGTCGAGGGTCGACAGTTCTTCCGATATTCGTGCCTGATCTGTCATGTGCCGTCACTCCCGGTTCAACATGGTTTCGTAGTCGGCGCTCATCACTGACGCCATGGATTCACCGGCGCGCACGCGCACCAGCATCTGTGCCTCTTTGTCGGCAATCCTCTCGGCGATGCCGAGTACCTCCTCGATCCGATTCCTCGGAACGAATACGACGCCACTGCCATCGGCGATGACGTAATCGCCTGGATCGACTGCGACGCCGGCGATCTGGACGGGGACATTCCAGTCCCGCTCACTGATGCGTGTGCGTGCGGTGACCGGTACCGACGTCGCCGCGTAGACGGCCAGATCGAACTCACGCGCCTCGTCGAGATCGCGTACAGCTCCGTCTACGATCACGCCTTCGGCGCCGCGTGCCACCGCGCCGGCAGAAAGAACCCCACCCCACCCGGCCACATGGGTGCGGCCGTGGTGCGCGACGACGATGACCCGACCCGGTCCGGAGGCATCGACGGCCGCGGTACACAGGTGCCGCGGCGCGACCGCACCGCTGCGTACCTCGACGCTGTGCGCATCGACGAGGTCGACGGTGACCGTTTCGCCGGCGATGCGCCGACCACCCGAGATGCCGTGCAGACCCAGTGCCGCACCAGGCAGTCCGAGCGAGTCGAGCGCGTCGGAGACTGCGCAGGCATCGAGGGCCGCCAGACGCTCGAACGCGCTCATGTCCACAACCCGAAGGCCAGTCCGACTCCGGTTCCAGCGGGTGTCCGCCAGGCTGGAATGTACTCGCTCCAGCGATGTTCGAGCTTCTCCCCTGCTCCCGCCGCGGCGATCCAGTTGCGCACCTCGGAGGTACCGGAATCGAGTTGCTCCACCGGCAGAGTGCGCAGGGTGGTCTCGTCGTGGGTACGCATGGCCTCGAGAATCTGCTGATCGAGATCGTCGTTGACGACGAAATGACTCAGGCCGCCCGAGGCGATGACCGCGACACGAAGATCGCCGGGGAGCGAGTCGACTGCGGCGGCGATTGCGCGACCGAGGTCGTAGCAACGCCCTGGGGACGGTTGGTTCGGCGGGTAGTACGTGTTGATCAGGACAGGCACCATGGGGATGGTGACGCTCTCGAGCATCCGCCCGACCACCCAGGCGAAGGCGTGGCCGAACCCGCCCTCGGTTTCGGTCTCCGAACTGGTCGCGATGTCGAACTCCTGGGAGACGAGTTCGGAGATGATGTGCAGGGCAGCGGTCGGGTGGGCGGGGTAGATCTTGCCGTCCATTCCCAGGTTGTGTTGGACCTCGCTGAGCAAGGCGCTACCCATGTCGATGGGCTTGTGCGTTTCGATTTTCTCGCCGTAGTACACCGCGATCGCGGGCTGATTGCGTGGGGTGAACAGTTCCTCCTGATCGTCACCGATCACGATGAGCAGATCCGGGTTCAGCTCGATCAGTTCGTCGCGGAGGCGATCCACGCAACCAAGTGCGCTGGTGTACTTGGTGTTCCAGATTTCAGGGGTCAGCTCGTCGTCGTATCGTCCGTCCGCAGCGGCGACCAGTTCGTCGAAATCCTTGAGCTCACCCTTCTTGTCGAAGAGCTCGTAGCTGTTGTCGGCGTCGCTCTCGGCGCGTAGGCGCCACATTCGTTCGGGCTCCATGCCGAGCATCGGACTATGGGAGGTGCCTGCCACGGCAACGATCGTGCTCATGTCATTCATCTTTCGTTTCGGCTGGGAAGCGAGTACAGGTCGAGTGTCGATGCACCGGAACGGATTCGGGAGATGATTCCGGCTTCTTTGTCGTCGCGTTCGCGTGCGGATTCGGCGACCTCGCGCCATTGCTGCTGCGGTATGGCCACCACGCCGTCCGAGTCACCGACGATTCGGTCACCTGGCTCGATGCGAACGTCGCCGATTCGGACGGGCCCACCGAGCCGGCCGGTACCGTCGGGATCCTTGACCGTTCCTCTGATGCAGATGGACGAGGAGAACACCGGGAGACCCACACGTTCGAGTGCATCGAGGTCGCGCACACCACCGTCGAGGACGAGGCCGCCCAATCCGCGCGCCACAGCGGCTTCACTGAGGATCTCGCCCCAGTAGCCGTACTCCTCGTCAGAGGTCGGCGCTACGACGAGCACGTCACCGGGATCGGCTGCGGCGACTGCGCGGTGCAACCACAGGTTGTCGCCGACGGGGCACAGGACGGTGAACGCCGGGCCGAATACGGCGGCGGAGGGGTATGCCGGTCGCAGACGCGCCGGCAACGCGCCTATTCGTCCGGCTGCCTCGTGCACTGTTGCAGCGGAAGGGCTTTGGTCGATCGAGGTCGACCGGAATTCTGAAGAGGCAACCATGGAAGTCCTTGTTCGGAAATGGCGATCATGGGCTGGTGTGATCCAGACGATACTCTGCATTCAATATTGAATGCAAGATCCCAATCAATTCCCTCTCGGCTATTGCATTCAATTTTGAATGTGATGTAGCGTGCGAGCAGCGCCCAACTGTGAGGCGCGTCACTCACCAGCCGCAGAGACGACCCTCCGCCGATTCAGCCCTCCGGAAAGGACGGCCATGACCACTGGCACATCCCATCGATCGCCGGCAGAAGTACGCCGCGTTGCATTGTCCAGCTATCTCGGGACCACCATCGAGTACTACGACTTTCTCCTCTACGGAACAGCAGCCGCACTGGTGTTCAACAGCGTGTTCTTCTCGAATCTGAGCCCCGTCGTCGGCACGATCGTCTCGTTGTCCACGCTGGCCGCCGGCTACGCTGCCAGGTTCGTCGGCGCCATCGTCTTCGGACACTTCGGCGATCGCCTCGGACGCAAGAACGTCATGCTCGTGACGATGATCGCCATGGGCTTGAGCAGCGGATTCATCGGGGTGCTACCCACCTACGACCAGATCGGCGCAGCGGCACCGCTGCTACTCGTCCTCATGAGGCTGGTCCAGGGCCTAGCAGTCGGTGGCGAATACGGCGGTGCCGTCCTCATGGTCTCCGAGCACGCCAAGACCGGCAAGCGAGGGCTTGCCACCAGTGCGGCAGCGATGGGCGCACCCACCGGTTCGGTCCTCGCGACCGCGGCCATGCTGTGGGTGGCATCGCTCCCCGAGGATCAGATGCTCAGCTGGGGCTGGCGGGTTCCCTTCCTGTTCAGCTTCGCCCTGCTTGCGCTGGGCATGTACTTCCGGGCCCGCATCAAGGAAAGCCCAGTCTTCTTGGCAAATCGCGCGGTGCAGTCTCCACCCAAAGGCACGCCGATCGTGGCGCTCCTCCGCTCCAATCCCGCTGTGCTCTTGAAGTCGGTGCTGTTCCAGGTCGGGCCCTACTGCGGCATGGGCGTTTTCGCCATCTTCGTCATTTCCTACGCACCCACGATCGGATACTCGCGCGCAGCAGCTCTGACAGCGGTGCTCATCGGCACCGTGACGAGTATCTTCACCACGCCGCTCTACGCCGCTCTCTCCGATCGAATCGGACGACGGCCTGTCGTCCTGGGCGGCATCGTCTCCACCGGGGTACTGGCCTATCCGATCTTCTATGTCATCGGACTCGGCAACTCCACACTTCTCGTGGCCTGCATCGCCGCCTACATCGCATTCGTCATGACAGCGGTCGTCGGCGTCGCACCGGTCATGCTCACCGAACTGTTCAGCACAGACATGCGGTACACCGGCGTCTCGACCAGCTACCAGCTGGCACAGACGATCGGATCCGGATTCTCCCCACTCATCGCGGTATCGCTGCTCGCCGCAGCAGGCGGTGCGACCTGGCCGATCGCGTTGTTCCTCGTGCTCATCGCTGCCGTCAGCGCCTGGGCAGCGCTGACACTTCCGGAACGATCGGATCAAAGCCTCGACGCAACGCCCGTGAACGAGCGGGTTGCGACCGCGGCGAAGGGCCCACTGGCCGCGTCGGAGTCGACGGGTCGCTAGCTCGCCGCCGCCTGGTTGTCGTTCACCGAGCTTCGCGGCTCGCTGCTTCGCTGTAATCGGCGATGCCGTGCCCGCTGAGCTCGGGGACGACGATCTCGGTTCGACCGAGCGACTGTGCGACGGTCTTGAACTGCTCGAGCTTCTCCACCACGGTCTGCCCGGATCGTGAATGGCCCCAAATGCTGATGCCCTGGTGCGTCGACGGTTCCCAGGTGTTCTCGTCGACTGTGAAAGGGTTCCAGCCCACTTCCCATTCGAATCCCGACGGGGTCAGCGCGTAATAGGACAGTTCGCGGTCGTTGGTGTGTTGCCCGACAGCCAGAGCCATGCCGAATCCGAGTTCCTTGACGCGCTCGAAGGATTGGACCATATCGTCCAACTCGGCCACTTGAATGTTCAGATGCTGAACGCGTGTGCGGATCGGATTCACCTTCAGCCCACGGACGTTCGCGATAGCGATGGAATGATGCCGCTCGTTGACCCGAAGAAAGCGGATCTTCAGCCTCATTCCGCTGATCGTTTCGTCGATGTAGTCGGTGAGCCTCGCATCGAAGACCGTGTTGAAGTACTCGCGGAGCTTGTAGGGCTCCACCGATGTGATCGCCACATGGCCCATCCCGCTCCGACCGGTCACATATGCCGAGTTCTTCATCACCAGGGGGGCGGTGGTGACAACCGCGCGCGTGAAGATTTCCTGGATAATCCCTTTCGGCCCAGGGAACCTCAGCAACCGTTCGACACCACGCAGCGCAGCTTCCTCGGCGGTGCCCTCCTCGATTGGTACGCCTCGATCGACCACGCGTGCGACTATTCGGTCGAACGTGTCGTGGTCCTCGATCTGCCACCCGAGCGCGGTGACGTCCTCGGCGGGTCCGTACTGGAGCAGAAACCGGCACTCGTGGTCGTCGAGCCGGAATCTGATTCTTCCGGTGTCCATTTCGTCGACATGCATCCCAATGGCCTCGGCCCCGAATCGGCGCCATTCACCGAGCTTACGGGTCTCGATTACTGCATATCCGAACTGGACGTTGCCGAAGACCGACGGGTCCACTGCGGTCTCGTCGCGAGTCATGGTGGTCATCGGTGCCTCATTTCGACAGAAAGATCTCGGTGATGGAATTGAAGAAATCTGCGCGCTCCCACTGCACCCAGTGGCCGGTGTTCGCGACCTGAAGCAGATCGCAGTTGGGCATGGTCTTGGCCAGCATCGGCCCACCGGAGGGCTTGTTGACCTTGTCGGCCTTGCCCCACACGACAAGTGTCGGGGTGGTCAATGCTGCCAGGCGCTTGTCGCGGGTGAAGTCCATGCGCCACAACGCCTTCAATGCTCCCGGTCCGGACGGACGCCGCAGCGGCGGGTCGGCGACGACCGCGGGATCGATACTGGCCTCGTAGCGCTGGTCGATGACGGCGTTTGGCACGGCTGCGCCGTCGAACACCAGGTACCGGCGGATGAACTCCTCGAGCTTGTCCCGGGTCGGACCGTCACCGGTGTAGTAGGACAGCAACGAGTTCAGTCCCGGCGTCGGCAATCCCCGCGTCGTTCCTATCCCGCCGGGACCCATGAGCACCATCCGGTCTACCCGGTTCGGCGTATCGAGGGCCAACCGCAGAGCGCAAGCACCCCCGTACGAGTTTCCGACCAAATGTGCCTTTTCGATCCCGAGCTCGTCGAGCAACCCTCGGATCGAATCGGCGAGGTAGCCGAAGGGGTCACTGTGATCGACACCCTTGCTCGAACGTCCGTAACCCGGCAGATCCGGGACGATCACACGAAACTTCGATGCCAGCGTGTCGATATTGCGTGAGAAGTTCGACAGACCCGAGGCGCCGGGTCCGCCGCCGTGGAGCAGAACCACAACGGGGCCCTCACCCGTCTCGGCGTAGAAAATGTCCTTGCCACCTACAGAGACGGTGTTCTCGGTCAACAGTGCATTGGTCATGATTTCTCCTCCGGAGCGGTTGGTCGGTACGTTCGTCACGATGCGAGGAGGGCATCGAGTCCGCCGGGTGGCGGAGCAAGAACGGAGTTGGGACCGTCTGCGGCGTAGACGAATCCATCGGGACGCACCACCATGGTGCGGGCCCCCTTCTTCTGCATCCAGGACAGCAGTACGTTCTCGGTGTCGACGATCACGTCCTCAGCGGCTTCGGATCCGGCGCCGCGGACTTCGAATCCGGTGACACCCGCGTGCTGCCATGGGCCTGTCGGGTCGACGACGCCGCTGGTCAGCAGGACCCAGCGGCCACCGAGCACGTCGTCCAGCCGCGAGCTCTCGCCCTTCTGGTCGAGCACCCAGGGTTGCGGAATCAGGTAGCCCACCGCGGAAGTCCGCTGACGCTCACCGAAACCGGCCTTGGGCCGAGGCGCGAGGAATCCGTCCGGATAGTGGGCCGGTGGAATCCACCGACTGTCGTTCAGCCACGCGGCCACTGCGGGGATCTTGGTGAGTGTGCGCAGACCGTGGTTGCGCACCAACGCAAGCCGACGACGCCGCTCGGTGATCAGCTTTCCGGTCTTCACCGCACGCTTGGTCACTTCGCGTACGTGCGGCATGCGTTCGCTCTGGTAGGAATCGAGCACCACCTCCGGCAGCGAACCGTCGAGCACACCAGCGAGCTTCCAACACAGGTTGGCTACGTCTCGCACACCGGCCGACATGCCCTGCCCGATCCACGGAGGCATCACGTGCGCGGCGTCCCCGGCCAGGAACACTCGGCCCACACGCCAGCGGTCGGCGAACCTGACATGGTGGCTGTAGACCACGGCCCGCAGGATCTCCACTTGCCTTTCGGTGATTCCTTTACTGCGCAACACTTTCCAGATTGCTTCGTGGGTGACGAGCTCTTTCTCGTCGCTTCCGACCGGTACGGGGTACTCCCAGCGGTGGTGTCCGAGCGGGGTGGGGCAGTCGACGGTGGGCTGGGCGGGATCGCAATGGAAACGTAGCGAGTCGTGGCCGGGCCACTCCTGGAGAACCTTGGCGTCGATGACGACCCAGCGATCCTCGTAGGTTTGCCCCTCGAAACCGATTCCGAGCAGCCCTCGGGTGGGACTGGAACCTCCGTCTGCCGCGATCACGTAGGAGGCGCGTTCGCGTCGGAAGGCGTCGGTCTTCAGGTCGGCGAGCATCAGATCGACGCCGGTGGCGTCGGAGGCCACCCGGAGGCATTCGTGCTCCAGGGCCAGCTCGACGGTGGCATACCGCTCGACACCCGCGCGCAGGGTCTTCTCGACTGCGGGCTGGTATATGAACTGTTGCGGAGGGTGCCCGGCGCCGCGGGGCTGGGGAGTGAGCTCCGCGAACTGCTCGCCCTCGGCGTCGACGAACTTCACGGGCTGCCCCGGGAGCATCTCGGCGTTGAGCTTGTCGGCGAGCCCGGCCTGTTGCCAGATTCGGAGAACTTCCTCGTCGGTCGAGATCGCCCGAGCACGAGCGTAGATGTCGGGATCGCGCTCGATGACCAGGACACGTAGACCGCGTGCACCGAGCAGATTGGCTGCGGTGACGCCGGTGGGTCCGAAGCCGATGATGGCGACGTCGTATGTGGTATCGAGCACGTTCTTGCCTTTCGCTGAAAGCCGGGCTTGCGATCCGTTGCTGTAGTGATCACTACATTCCGTATTGGTCACTACAATAAGGTTGGATACGGTGAGAGTCAAGTCACATTCCTAAATATGGAGGCACGTTGTCACAGCTCAGCCAACCCAGACGCAAACGAGCGAACGGTGAAGAATCGCGACTGCGCATCCTCGACGCAACCGTGGAGGTCGCGAGCGAACGCGGATACGAAGGCACGTCCATCGCCCTGGTCAGCAAGACATGCGGACTTCCGGCCAGCTCGATTTACTGGCATTTCAAGGACAAGGACGACCTCATCGCGGCGGTGATCGAGCGCAGCTTCGCCAAGTGGTTGGGTGCGCTGGACATTCCCGACGGGCCGAATCCGCGTGAGCGACTCAGGGCCATGTTCATGTCGGTCGCCAAGAGTCTGCTCGAGACGCCCGACTTTCTGCGGCTCGGCCTGATGCTGGCGCTCGAGCGTCGCCCCGTCGAGGCCCGGGCCCGAGTGAAGTTCCTCGAAGTCCGCGGAGCGGCCCACGAACGAGTGTCCGAGGCCATGCAGCAGTTCGCGCCCGGCATGCATCCGAGCTCGGTCGAGTTGCTGACCACGTACGCGATCGCGGCAGCGGACGGCCTTTTCATCGCCCACGAGATCGGCGGTGACTCGGTGGACCTGATGGCCCTGTTCGAACTGCACGCCCAGCTCGTGTACGAGGCCGCAGTGCGTCTGGTCGAGCGAGACTCGGATTGAATTCCTGACGCCATCGACTACATTTCGACCAGCGGCCCAACGTAAGGACACCGATGCCGGACTCCCGATCGCCCAGGTCAGTCACCGACGTCCTTCGAGCTCCCCGATTCTGGCTGGCACCGATCGTGGTCGTGTCCGCTCTGATGTCGCTGCTGGCAGCGCTCTATCTCGGCGGAATCCTCAACCCGCGCGAAAGTCTCAACAGCTATCCGATCGTGCTCGTCAACCAGGACCTCGGCGACGTAGTCGAGTCCGACGGCGGAACCCAGGAGCAGAACTTCGGCAACGACATCGCCGAGGGGCTGGTCGCGGGTATCGATGCCGATCAGATCGACCTGAAGCAAGCAGGGCCTGCCGAGGCACAGCAACTGCTCGCCTCCGGTGAGGCCTATGGCTCCATCGTCATCCCTAGCGATTTCACCAAACGTGCCGCGATACTCGCGCGCGCCAGTGTCGTCGCGGGCGACGTCGACAAGCCCATCATCACGGTCAACACCAACCCTCGGGCGGGCGCGTTCAGTGTGTCTTTGACGCAGCAGATCGCCGAGACCGCACTCTCGGAGGTCAATTCGACTGTCGGCTCCGAACTGACCGCCCAGGTCGAAAGCCAACTCGAAGGATCCGACACGGTGCTCAGCGGGGCTTCCCGACTCGCGTTGGCCCAGCCGATAGACATCATCACCACTGCCTACGATCCACTGCCCGACGGAACCGGGGGCGGGTTGTCCGCCTTCTACTACGCGTTGCTGCTCGTCCTCGCAGGCTTCACGGGCGCGACGATCGTCAACGCCCTGGTCGACGGACTCCTGGGCTTCACGCCCACAGAGTTCGGTCCGCGCGTGATCTACCGTGGGGCCACGCGTATCAGTCGGACGGGCACGCTCGCCGTGAAATGGGCGATCATGCTGGTGGTGGCCGCGATCGTATCCGCTCTCTATCTGTGGATCAGTACATCCTTGGGAATGCCCTCACCGAATTCGCTGGGCCTCTATCTGTACAGCGCGTTCGCGATCACCGCAGTGGGCGTGACGGCGCTGTCGGTGATGTCCGTGTTCGGCACCGCCGGGTTGCTGATCAACCTCATCGTGTTCATCGTCCTGGCTCTGCCTTCCTCCGGCGGAACGGTGCCCTTGGAAGCGTCGCCGGGAATCTACAGTTGGCTCGCTCAGTTCGAGCCCATGCATCAGATCTTCCTCGGCACCCGGGCCATCCTCTATTTCCACGGAAGACCGGGCGCCGGACTCCTGCAGGCCGTCACCATGACCGGAGTGGGACTGTTGATCGGACTCGCCTTGGGATTGGTGTTCACCCGGGTCTACGACCGTAAGGGCCTCGACCGCGCGTGAGCATGCCCGTCAGGTACGCGCGTCGGAGACCTTCAACGTCAACGGGACGAAGATCGCCAGCAGCACGATCGAGGCGATGACCGAGTAGAGCGCCGGATTGGACGAGGCCCACGTCACGGGCTCACTGATCAACGTCGAGGGAGCCGTCGGGTTTCCGAATGCTTCCCGAGTGGCTCGCGCGACGGACGTCACCGGGTTCCACTGCGCGAAGAACCGAAGCGGTCCCGGCAGGGTGGCGGACGGAATGAAGGCCGAGGAGATGAACGTCAGCGGGAACACGATGATCATCAACACGCTCTGCGCGCTTTCCGCGGTGGCCGAGATCAGCCCGACGACCGCACCCATCCACGACATCGCGAAGCCGAAGAACACCAGCAGTGCGATCGCGCCGAGAGCGTCGCCGGCCGAACCGTTGATGCGCCAGCCGACAAGCAGACCCGCGGCGATCATCACACCGATGCTGACCACCGAGACCAGCGCGTCCGTCACCGTTCTACCCAGCACGATGGCGAGCCGCGACATGGGCAGCGAATGGAACCGTTCGACGATGCCCTCACGACTGTCGGTGGCGAGACCGATCGCAGTGAACCCCGCACTGAAGACCACTGTCTGAGTGAAGATCCCACCCATCAGGAACTGACGGTAGGGGTCGCCGCCGAGTGCTCCACCGAATACATAGGAGAACAGCAACACGAACATCAGCGGCTGAAGCGTCGCACCGACGAGCAACTGTGGCACCCGGACGATGATCAACAGATTGCGCTGCGTCATGGTCGCGCAGTCGACGAGGAAGCTGCCGAATCCTTCGCGGCGGACTGGACGCGTGGGCATCACGGCGGTCATCCGATGCCCCTGTCCGCGTAGCTGCGGGCAGAGCCGTTCACACTGCTGCCGCCGGTGACGTCCTCGGCAATGCCGTCGGCGATGTCGTCGGCAATGTCGTCGGCGATGTCGCTGCCGTTGCGCTGGTCTTTTCCAGTCAAGTCGAAGAACACCTCGTCCAGGTTCGGGGCGCTGACGTGTGCGTCGCGCACGTCGATTCCGGTTCCGTACAGGCGGGAGAGAACGAGCATCAAAGAACGAGTTCCGTACGGCGCATCCGCCGTGAACCAACCCTGATCGGCGGTATCGGGATGTGTTCGAAAGTTCGAGCGAAACAACACCTCTCGCGCAACTCGGAGGTCGCGAGGATCGAGAAGCTGGACGTGTGCGGTGGGCACTCGCAACCGCGCTTTGAGCTCGGTCGGGGTTCCGGTGGCAACCACCCGGCCTTTGTCGAACACGACCACGTCGTCCGCCAACCGCTCGGCCTCGTCGAGATACTGGGTCGTCAGCAGAACGGCGGTGCCGTCTGTCGTCAGCTCCTCCACCACCTCCCACAGTTCGCCACGGCTACGCGGATCCAGACCGGTCGTCGGTTCGTCCAGAATCACCAGGGGTGGGCGCGCGACCAACGCTCCAGCCAGATCGAGGCGCCGACGCATACCACCGGAGTACGTCGACGACGCTCGTCCGGCCGCATCCTCGAGCTGAAACATTCTCAACAGCTCCCTGGCGCGCGCTCGGGCCCCCGCACCCCCGAGGCCGTACAACCGGCCCAGCATGCGCAGATTCTCGTAGCCGGTGAGCCGACCGTCGACAGCTGCGTACTGACCCGAGAGCCCGATGAGCCCACGCACCGCTCGCGGATCCTGGGCGACATCAATGCCGGCCACCTTCACCGACCCGCTGGTGGGTAAGGCGAGGGTGGCAATGATGCGAACTGCGGTGGTCTTTCCGGCACCGTTCGGACCCAGCACTGCGGTGATGGTCCCTGCGGGCACCGTCAGGTCGACGCCGCTGAGCGCACGATGGTTTCCTTTGCGACCGACGTACTCCTTGACGAGATCACGAATCTCGACGACCGGCTCACTCATCTCGTCCGATCCGATACTGCGACGAGTGGGCGTGTGTCGATCTTGCGCGCCACCTGGGCGAGCGCGCGCGGTGTCCCCATTTCGTTGTGCGTGGTCGGCACCGGATGGTCGGAGATACTGCCGCCGACATATTTTCGCCACGCCCAGGGTGATCGAGGCCCGTCCTGGCCGTGCGAGGCGGAGAAGAACGTCAGATCACCGCCGAAGTGCTCGGGCCGATGCTCGTATCCCAATCGAACGAAAAGGCGGTAGCGGTCGTACAGGCGTCGAATCTGATCATCGTCGAGCAGTGTGGCCGGCCCACCGTACCCGCGCACCAACTCGATGGCGTGGTCCACGGTGAGGTCGTCGTCGACTTCGGTGTCGAGTACGAACTCTCGGACCAAGTCCGCCACGGACATCTCCTGCCTCGGGGACGTCTCGTCGCACAGTGGATACGCATCCAGCACGATCAATTCCACGCTTTCGTCGATTCTTTCGAATTCTACGGCCATCGCCTGGGCGATCAGTCCGCCCAAGGACCAACCCATCAACCGGTAGGGGCCGCTCGGGAAATCCGCGCGCACCGCGTTGACGTAGTCCCTCGCGATCTCCTTCACGGACTCCGGTTCAGGTGCCGTCGTTGCGATTCCGCGGGCTTGAATACCGACGACCGGCGTCTTCGGGTCGATGAACGGAAGCAGGGCGGTGTAGCTCCACACCAGACCGATCGCCGGGTGGATACAGATCAGCGGAACACGGTCACCTGAGATGTCGGAGATCGATGACGCATCACCGGACCCGCCACGCAGCGGTACGAGAATGTCGAACGGTGACCGCGGGCGCAGCGACAGCGGTGCGTTCGCTGCTGCGGCCACCCCCGACCGCCCCAGCCCGTCCAGGCGGGCGGCGATCACGGCAGGGGTCGCGACGTCGAAGAACCACGTCACGTCCACCTGTTGACGGACCGGCTCCGGCACCTGCTCGCGCAGCAGGTCCATCACCCGCACCGCAGCGAGCGAGTTGCCGCCGAGTGCGAAGAAGTCGGAGTCCGGGGACACCGTGTCGATTCCGAGATCGAGTACTGCCGCGAATGCGGACCGAACCGCGCCGAGCATCGAATCGCCGACAGGAACGATCGGAGCGACGGTGCTGCTCTGCTGGGCACCGAGCGCCCCACGATCGACTTTGCCGTGGGCGGTGAGCGGGAGTCGGTCGTGCACGATGATCCGTGCGGGCACGAGGTGGCGAGGAAGAACCGCGGAGACGGCCTTGCGGATGTCGTCGGCATCGACGAAGCCGGTTATGCAGACGTGCGCAGACAACGACGCGCCGTCCACCCCGTTCTCGACGATCACCGCGGCGGCCTCGATCGACGGCTGCGCAGTCAACACGGCCTCGACCTCGGCCGGTTCGACTCGTACTCCTCGAATCTTCCTCTGCGAGTCGGACCTTCCGAGAATGTCGAGCTGGCGGCCTTCGGCCGTGTCGACGCTGCGCACCAGATCTCCCGTTCGGTACATCCGCGATCCAGGGCAACCGTTCGGATCGGCGACAAACCGGGACGCGGTCAACGCCGGACGGCCCGGATACCCCCGCCCGAGCGCTTCGCCGGCGAGATACAGCTCCCCGACGTCCCCGGCCGAAACCGGCCGAAGTTCCGCGTCGAGAATTCGCGTCACCGTGCCGGGTAGTGCGGAACCTATGTGTGGTGCCACGCCCGCCCGCTGCAGGCCCATGGTGGCCGCCACGGTCGATTCGCTCGGGCCGTATGCGTTGACGAACCGTCGCCCCGGGGACCACTTGTCCAGCAACGCCGACGAGATCGCCTCGCCACCGGTACCGATCGCGGTGACCGATGCCAGCGGTTCCAGCGACAGCGTGCCCAGTACCGCCGGGGTGAGGAACATCGTGTCGACGCGTTCTCGCTGCACGAGCTCTCCGAGTTGAGCGCCCGCGAACACCGACGACGGCGCGACCACACACGTCGATCCGCGGCCGATGAAGAGCAACATCTCCAGGATCGCGGCGTCGAATCCAGGGGAGGCCACGTGTAGCACGCGAGAGCCGGGGGTGATGTCGAACTGCAGACCGAGCGACACCGCGAACCGCTCGAGGCCACGGTGGGTGACCGCCACCGGTTTCGGACGACCGGTGGTTCCAGACGTGTACACCACGTACGCGACATCATCGAGGTGGGGACGGTGGCGCTCGACAGTCATGTCGATCGGCGAGGCCGATTGGATGTCGCCGATGGTCCACCAGGTCAACGACTTCTGCGGTAGATCCAGACGACTGTCGTCGGTCAGCCCGAACACCGGTGCCGAATCGTCGACGATGTACTCGAGCCGCTCGGTGGGATACCCGGGATCCAGTAGAAGCACCGCCGCTCCCGTTCGTGCGATCGCCCAGAACGCCGTCACCGATGCGAGCGAGCGCTCGGCAGCGAGCGCCACGACGGTTCCCGGCCGCGCACCGGCAGCACGCAACTTGTCGGCCAGAAGTGCTGTCGACTCGTCGAGTTCGCGGTACGTCAACCGGCCGTCCGCTGCGCATACGGCGACTGCGTCCGCGTCCAGCAGGACAGCGCGATCGACAAACTCGCCGAGCAACAGAGAGCCGGTGCGGACGTCGCTCGCATCGACGAGTTCGGCGACGGTCGCAGACGGTTGCGCGCTCGCGCGGTCCAACAGCTCGACCAGGCGTTCGGCGAGCGTCCGTGCAGTGCTGGGCAGGAACAGATCTCGTGAGAACGTGATCCGAAGATCGGCGCCGCCGTCGTGACTCGGCCGCACGGTCACCACCAGATCGAACGCCGACTGGGTGATCGGGGCGTCGATCATCGAGATGGACCGCTCCCCGGTGCTCATCGACAAGGGCGCGGAATCCTGCACGGCCAGCATGATTTGCACGATGGGATGTCGAGCCGCATGGCGCGGTGCCGCTACTGCGGATACCACCGCATCGAACGGAATCATCGCGTGTTCGAAGGCCTCGAGATCGACCTCGCGTGCCTCGGCAATCGTCTCGGCGAAGGTGGCGGAGCGGGAGACGTTCATGCGCAGCGCCAGGGTGTTGACGGCCATACCCACCATGGAATCGACGGCCGTGCCACCGCGGCCGGAGTGAGGAGTGCCGATCACGACGTCTGCCACTCCCCCGATTTCGGCCACGAGGGTCGCCACAGTCGCGTGCAGCACCATGAACTCCGAAGCCCTGTGTGCACGAGCTGTCGCCGCGACACGGGCTCGCAGATCCGCCGAGATCGAGGCGGACACGGTATCGGCTCGGCCCGTCGCTGTGGTCGGCCGAGGCATATCGAGCGGAAGACCGTGCTCGTGTGGTACTGCCTCGAGTACACGGGTCCAGTATTCGAGGCCGGTCGCCCCGATTCCGTCCGCCATCGCAGCGTCGAGCGCCAATCGATACTCGGCATACTGCAGCGGTTCGCTCGGCCACACCGGCCGCTGACCTTGCTCACGAGAGGCGTAGGAGAACAACAGATCCCGCGACAATGCGGGTACCGATTCACCGTCCGCTGCGATGTGGTGCACGACGAGTGCCAGCAGGTGCTCGTCATCCGCAGTGCGCAGAACACGAGCACGCACCGGTAGGTCGGCCGACAGGTCGAACGGTTGCGCCGTCACGGCGTCGAAAAGCTCTGTCGTCGGTACGGGGCCGCAGCCGCGGGCATCGACGATGTCGACGGTGACGCGGCGGTGCGAGGAGATCCGCTGCACCGGGCCCGTCGCTGTGGACGGGTAGGTGGTTCGGAGCGCCTCGTGCCGTTCGACCACGTCCTGGAGGGCATCGCACAGCACCTGCCCGTCGAACACACCGGTGATGCGTAACCCGGCCACGATGTTGTATGCCGTTGCCGTCGAGTCGATTCGGCTGGCGATCCACATGCCCTGCTGTTGCGGGGACAGCGGAACGGGGTCGACGCGGGTGGATCGAACACGCTCGAGTAGTTGTGGAGTGAGCCAATGCGATCCGACCACGGCACTGTGGTTCCGAGCGGACGAGTCTTCGAGATGTACTGCCAGTTCCGTAATCGTGTTGTGGTCGAACACTGCGCGGACCGGGACGTGACGTCCGAGTAGCTCACCGATTCGCGAGGCGTATCTCGTCGCAGACAGCGAGGTGCCGCCGAGGGCGAAGAAGTCGGAGGAGACACCGACCGAATCGACGCCCACGATCTCGGAGAGAATCGAGGCCAACGCATCCTCGAGCGCTGTTCGTGGCCCATCTGTCTCGGCCACCGCGTCGAAGGACGGGGGCGGCAGCGCGGCACGATCGAGCTTGCCGACCGGTGTCAGCGGAATCGAGTCGAGCACGATTATGCGCGTCGGCACCATGTGTCGCGGCAGTCGTTCGGCCGCGATCCGGGTCAGCTCGACGGGATCGAGCACCCCATCTCCGTGAACGTACGACACCAGCACGGTCTCGTTTCTCGGGTTCGGGGCGGTCACGGTCACGGCGAGGTCCACTCCCGGCGCACCCGCCAGTACCGCGTCGATCTCACCGAGTTCGATACGGAGACCTCGGACCTTCACCTGGAAGTCGCTGCGTCCCACAATCTTGACGACCGGCACGGGTGAGTCGGAGGAAAGGTCCACCGACGCCAGATCGCCCGTGCGGTACATCCGAGAACCCGGTGGCCCGAACGGATCTGCCACGAACCGCGAGGCCGTCAACCCGGGTCGCTCGACGTAACCACGCGCGAGTTGACCGCCCGATAGGTGCAGTTCGCCGACGACGCCTGCCGGGGTGGGCAGGAGTCGTGAATCGAGCACCGCGGCGCGGACCCCCGCCACGGGAACGCCGATGCTCACGTCCTCCGCCGGATCCAATACCGGCAGGTGAGTGCTGATGGTCGACTCGGTGGGCCCGTATACGTTCACGATTCGACGACCGGACACTGCGGAGAGCAGCTCCGACCCGAAGTTCTCACCGCCGATTCCGATCGTGGTCATCGTGGCCAGAGCCGGGCTGGACAGATCGAGGGTGGCGAGCACCGAGGGCGTGAGGAAGCAGTGTGAAACCTCGCCGTTCTCGATCACCGTCTGCAGTTCTGCACCGCCGACGACCTCGGCCGGGGCGAGAACGAGTGTGGCACCCGAACGGATGGCGAGCGCGATCTCGAGCATGGACGCGTCGAAACTCGGGGAGGCGAACGCCAGCACACGCGCGTCACCCGTCACGTCGAAAGCGCGCACCAGTTCGACGCCGACATCGGCGAACGACTGCCGTGAGACCTCGACACCCTTCGGTCTACCGGTCGTACCCGAGGTGTAGATGACGTACGCCGAACACGAGGACGGGATCTCGGGGAAATCGACCTCCTCGGTATCGGCGAGGACATCGCCGGTGAGCAGCGATTCGAGCGAGCACCAGAAGCTGTCGGAGGCGTCGACGTGCGTGTGCGTCAGGCCCATCACCGCGCTGCTGTCCCGGACCATGAACTCTCGCCGGTCCGTCGGGTAGGCAGGGTCGACCGGCACATAGACACCGCCCGCGCGGGCCACGGCGAGCACACACAGGAGCGAGTCCGAGGAACGAGGCAGCATGCCGACCACGCGGGTCTCGGGTCCGACTCCGTGCTGTTCGAGGCGCGTGGCCAGGCGGTCGACGAGCCTGTCCAGCTCTCGGTAGGTGATGGATTGTTCACCCTCGACGATGGCGATCGCAGTCGACGGCACCGTGCGAGCGATGTCCGCGAGCGCGCGGTCGATCCCCACCCCACGCGGTTCCGGTAGCCCACTCGTCATGGGAACGAGCACCGAATGCTCCTCCGGCACCAGAACATCGACGAGATCGATGGACAACTCCGGCGCCGCGACCATCTGTTCGAGCACGGAGGTCAGGCGTCGCAGGATCGCCTCGGCGGTGGGCCCGTCATACAGATCCTCCGCGTAGGTCAGCACGATCCGAGTCTCATCGGGCCGCTCGGACGGATGATCGAGGACGAGTTCGAGGTCGTACTTGGCGACGGGCAGATCGATGCCGTACGCACTGACGCTCCCCCCGCCGATCTCCACCGACACATTTGGGGTGACTCGATCGGTCAGCATCACCTGGAACAGCGGGTGCCGCCCCGGTACGCGGACGGGCGCGAGATGCTCGACGAGCGTGTCGAAGGGCATCGTCGCCCGCGACAACGCCTCGATGTCGGCGCTCCGCACGGCGAGCAGATGTTCACGAACCGAGTGGCTCTGTGTGAGACGTGTTCTCAGGACGACCGAGTTGACGAACATTCCGACGACGCGGTCCAGGTCGCGATGCCCGCGCCCGGCCACGGCGGTACCGATCACCACGTCGTCGCCGATGCCCAACCGTCGCAGCACCAGGGCAACCGCGGCGTGCACGACCATGAACTCAGTTGCCCCGGTCCCGGTGGCCAACCTGTCCATTCCCGCTCTCAGCTCGGCATTCACCACGACCGATACCACCCCGCCCCGTCCCGACGGAACGGCCGGCCGATTTCGGGTGGTGCCCGGCGGGCGAGTGTCCGGTAGATCGGCGAGAGCATCCGACCACCACGACGTCAGCGAACTCAGCGCCGAGCCGGGGTCCTCGGCCGCGCCGAGCTCGGCCCGCTGCCACATCACAGCATCGGCGTACTGCACCGGGGGCGCATCCGAGGTCGGCTCGCTGCCACTTCGCCGCACCCGGTACGCATCCACGATGTCCGCTGCCAACACCCCGAGCGACCACCCGTCGACACAGATGTGGTGCAGCACAAGAGCCACGATGTGCTCATCGCGCGCAGGTATCGAGATCACGCGTGCGCGCAAGGGAAGGTCGCGTTCGAGGTCGAACGGCCGCAACGTGATCTCCGCGAGCGCACCGCGAACCGCGGTATCGGTGTCGGTGTCGGTGTCGGTGATCTGCACGGTATCGAACGGCAATGGCTGCTCGGGGGTCGGTGCGTCGAGAACCACTTGCAGCGGGGAACCGTCGACCGAATCAGTGGAGAAGACAGTTCGCAGACTCTCGTGGCGTCGCACGACATCTTCGAGCGCGGCATGTGCTGCTGCAGTAGCGAATTCACCGTGCACACGCAGGGCGAGCGGGATGTGATAGGCCGCAGATGGCTGATAGCGCTCGATCCACCACATGCTTCGCTGGGACGGTGACGTGGGCAACGGTTCGGTGCGTGAGACTCGCACCGGCCCGTTCGGCTCGGCAGACCCATCACGCAGAACCGCGGCGAGACGCTCGACGGTCGAATGCAGCAGGACCTCGCGCACACCGACTTGGTAGTTCCCGTCCGAAGCCAATCGAGCTGCGACGACGGTGGCGAGCAACGAGTTTCCGCCCAGGGAGAAGAAGTCGTCGGTGGCTCCAACCGACGGAACGTCGAGCACGTCGGCGAAAATTCGAGCAACGGCATTCTCTTGCGGAGTCCGTGGCTCTCGTCCGCTACCGAGGCTGCGTTCCCCGGGATCGGGCAGCTGCTTGCGATCGACCTTCCCGTTGGCATTGAGCACGAATGCCTCCAGCACCACCAGACGATGCGGAACCATGTACGCGGGGAGGGTTCCGACCAGTGATGTGGTCACCTCGTCCGGATCCAGGGCGAGATCACCGTCGGCCACGACGTAGCCGACGAGCGTGCGTGCCAGGCCGTCACCGTGCACGACGACGACGGCGTCCGACACCTGCGGATGCGCGCGAAGCGCTTCTTCGATTTCACCGAGCTCGATGCGGAACCCCCGCACCTTCACCTGATGATCGCGCCGCCCGATATAGGAGAGATCGCCGGCCGCAGTCCATTTCACGAGATCGCCGGTGCGGTACAGCCGTCCGCCACCGAACGGATCTGCCACGAAGCGAGTTGCCGTCAGTCCGCGTCGTTCGTGGTATCCGCGCGCCACACCTGTTCCACCGATGTAGAGCTCGCCCACACAGCCGGGCGGGGTCAGAGCCATTGCACTGTCGAGGACGTAGGCACGGATCCCGTCGATGGGACTACCGAGGACAACTTTCCGGCCCGCTCGCAACGGGCCGAGGGTTACCGCAACCGTGGTCTCGGTGGGTCCGTAGACATCGATCATCCGACGTCCGGGAGCCCAATCGTCCACGAGCGCTGCGGGGACGGCATCGCCCCCGACGCCGATCGAGACGAGAGTCGTGCCCGCACCAGGTGATACGGTCGCCAATGCCGAGGGTGTGATGAATCCGGCGTCGATGCAGTGTTCGGTCAGCAGGGCGCCCAACTCGTCGCCGCCGTAGACACCGGTGGGCAACACCACGAGGGTTCCGCCCGCACCGAAGGCCAGAAGCATCTCCAGTATGGAGGCATCGAAACCCATTGACACGAAATGCATGACGCGCGTGCCCACGGTAATTCCGTGTGCAGCGATGGCAGCGTGGGCGATAGGTCCGATACCTCGGTGGGTGACCGCCACTCCTTTGGGAACTCCGGTACTTCCGGAGGTGTAGATCAGGTATGCGAGGTTGTCCAGCGACAGAGGCTGGAGCCGGTCGGCGTCGGTGATCGGGTCGGTGGAGTGTTCTCGCGCTGGGTCCTCGCCGATGACGATCCAGTCGATCTCGCTGGGGAGCGAGTCCAGACGATCATGCGTCGTCACGCCGACTCGCGCCCCGCAGTCCTCCAGCGTGCGCGCGATGCGCTCGATTGGGTGCGCCGGGTCGATCGGAACGTACACCCCACCGGCCTTGGTGATCGCCCAGACGACGGTGACGGACGCGTGCGATCTGGGAACTACTACAGCCACAGGGACATCGGGTCCGACGCCCATGCCGATCAGAAGCCGGCCCATGGCGTTGGACTGCCGATCGAGTTCGCGGTAGTCGACCACTGTCTCACCGTCTACGATCGCGGGACGATCCGGAGCCCGGAGGACGCCCCTCCCGAAGATCTCGGGCAAGGTCGCCAGCACGGTTGCCGCCCCGCCGTTCCACTCGCCGAGAAGCAGACGTCGATCCCATTCGGTCAGTACTTCGACCGCGCCGACGACGCTGTCCGCATGTCGAGTCGCGAAGTGGTGCAGGAACTGTGTGAACCGCTCGCTGTGCATCTCCACGTCGGCGCGCTCGTAGGTGGCGGGGTTGCCTTCGAAATCGACACGCATGTGCCCGGTCGCGGAATTCGTGTGCACGGTGACGGCCATGTCTGCGGTCGGCCCCGAGGTCAGCAGGTCCAATCGTGCGTCGAGTTCACCCAGTCGAATCTCGTCGCCGAACAGCATCAGGTTGATCGTCGGCCCAAGCGTCGCGCCCGACGCGCGCAGATCCCCGGCAATCTCCGATGCCGGAAGTAGCTGGTGCCGCAGGGCGTTGCCGATTCTGGAGCCTACTTCGGCAACGAGTTCACCGACGGTCGTAGATGGCCCGACGTGCACCCCGATGGGAACGGCATTGGCAGTCATGGTCGCGGACGAGCGAGCCCACGCGGTCACCCGAGCCGCCATCGGCAACGTGAGTACGACGTCCTCGCTGTCGGTTGCTCGGGCCAGGTAAGCCGAGAATGCCGCGACGACCAGCGCGGCGACGGTGGTTCCATGCGTATCCGCAGCAAGGGCGAGTGCCTTGTCTGTCTGCTGTTCCAGCGTTCTGTCGCACCGATGATTGAATGCCGACGGTTCCGCGGATCGCCCGGAAAGCAGCACCGGCTCGGCAAGTTCGGACGCCACACCGGCCCAGTACTCGCGGTCCTTGGCAATTCGATGCGATGACCGGTACTTGGCCTCGGCTTCGAGGAAAGCCCGCGGATGCCGCGATTTCGCAGGTGGGGCGGTCTCGCCTCGCTGCAGGGAGGTGTACACCTCGGCCGTTCGAACAGCGATCACCGCGGAGCCGTAGCCGTCGATCACTACGTGGTGCGCGCGTGCGTACCAGAAGTGATGCTGGGGTCCGACCGTCAGAACAGCTGTTCTGCACAGCGGGCCTCGATACATGTCGATCTCGGCGGTGAACTCCGCGTTCATCCACGCGTGTGCGCGGGCGATCGGATCCGGATCATCGGTCAGATCGATGTGCTCCAGCTCGTCGGGCATGGTCGAGAGGTCGAGCACCTGGCGAACGGTCTGCGCACCCGCATCCGTGCAACCGGGGGCGATCAGCCGAGTGAGGAGCGAGCCTGTCTCCACGGCAGCAATGCGCATCGACTCCGTAAGGAGCTCCAGGTCCAGGTCACCACGGACCTCCATGTAGTGCGCCACGCTGTGCGTCGAATGGGGATGCAGCTGCTGCGACAACCACATCCCGTACTGCGCGGCCGTGAGATCGAAAGGTTGCTCGTAGTCCTCGTCCGTCGGCAGTACGCCAGGGACCTGTATCGAGTCCGTCACTGTTCCCCCTGGGCGAGTCATCCACCCGCTGTAAACGCCGATCCCACCCCGTGTGTCCGCGACCAAGCTAACAAACTTCTCCCCTTTTGTACGGGGTTTAACAAACTTTAAGTTTCAAATAGCTTGTTTCATTTGACGAACGACCGGTTTTCTTAGCATGCCTACGGTTACGCCTCGCACTCCCACAACGCATCGCTATAGTCGAGCGACGTCCACAATGGGGAGTTCGATTGACAATTTCAAAGCGGGTCCACGCGTTCGGCGACGATGCCCTGGGCGACCTCGACGCAACAGGCGTCGCATCCGCGATCGAATCCGGCGACATCAGTGCGGTCGAGGCCGTCGATGCCGCCATCGCACGTGCCGATGCGGTCAATGCTCGCCTCAATGCCATCGAAACACCCGATTTCGACCGTGCACGCCTTCGCGCCCACAGTCCGGGCGTTGGCGTCTTCGCCGGGGTCCCGACCTTCGTCAAGGACAACACCGACGTCGCGGGATTGCCGACCGATCACGGTTCGCTTGCAATCAATTCCACTCCCGCACACAGCAATGCCGACTTCACCGATCAGCTGCTCTCGACAGGGCTGATCAGCCTCGGCAAGTCGATGATGCCCGAGTTCGGGTTCAACGCCAGCACCGAGTTCGAGACGCTCCCGCCTACCTGCAATCCCTGGAACACCGAATTCTCCTCCGGCGCCTCGTCCGGCGGATCCGCGGCACTCGTCGCCGCGGGCGTGGTACCCATCGCGCACGCGAATGACGGAGGCGGCTCGATACGCATCCCCGCGGCCGCGTGCGGACTCGTCGGACTCAAGCCCACACGTGGCCGTGAGATATTCGACGCCCACGCCTCGAGTATGCCGGTGAACATCGTGTCCAACGGGGTGCTCACCCGAACTGTGCGCGATACAGCTGCGTTCCTCGCGCAGGTCGAGCGGTACCGCCCAGCGCCGCAGCTTCGGCCGGTCGGACTCGTCGAGGGCCCCGCGAAGCGACGGTTGCGCATCGGCCTCGTGATGCGGTCACTACCGGGCATACCCGTCGACGAGGACACCCGGAAGGCAGTCGAGAACACCGCACGCGTCCTTGCCGACCTCGGACACAGTGTTCGGGAGATCGGACTGCCGTTGCCCGAGAAGGAACTGTTGGCGTTTCAGGACGACTTTCAGCACTACTGGGGTCTGCTGGGCTTCGCGGTCCAGAACTTCGGGAAGTGGACGTTGGACCCGAGCTTCGACCGATCCCAGACCGACGCATTGACTCGTGGTCTGTCGAAGAGGTTCATCCGGAACTTCTGGAAAACGCCGCAGACGATCCGACGGTTGCGCCGATCGGAAGCCAACTACCACCGCGCGTTCGCCGACCTGGACATCATGGTGTCGCCGGTTCTCGCGCACACGACACCGAGGCTCGGACACCTCTCCCCCGCGAACGGGTTCGACGTGCTCTTTCCCCGGTTGCTCGCCTATGTCGCTTTCACGCCGCTGAACAATGCGTCGGGTGGCCCCGCGATCTCGATGCCGCTGGGCTGCACCGCGGACGGGTTACCGATCGGCATCCAGTTGTCCGCCGATCATGGCAACGAAACGGCGCTGCTGGAAGTGGCGTTCGAACTCGAAGCGGCACAGCCATTTCGGCGGATCACCGACGTCGACTAGCGTTGCACCGGGGCGTTCGAAGCCAGAAACTCCAGCTGGTCGGCCACGACCTGCTCGAAAAGTGGTTCGATGTACAAATCGAAATGGCCTGCGTCGTACTCGATAATGGTCCCTCGCGGAATTCGGTCCGCCGCCGTACGAGCAGGCCCGGCCGGCGCTATCTCGTCCTCGGTAGCTACTTGAATCAATGCTGGACACTGAGTGTTTCGCGCGTACCGGAGCGGCGAGTACATGGTGACCGACAGCAGCACCCGCGCCGCCACCCGTTCGGGAAAATCGTCTCGCGACATACCCGAAGCCGCCACCATCCGGTCCACGGCCGGATCGGCATCGGCGGTCGCCATCACCGCAGCACTGCCCGCCGGACCGATCGATGCGACATACCGGGGCTCTCGGCCACGGATTGACCTCCACAGGTCTTCGATCGCAGCTGGAGCCAGGCGCAGCGATTGCCGGAGGCCCGTTGCGCGCGCTGCAGCGAAACCGCTTACATGCGGCACCTGCGCGATGACGGCAGTGAAATCGGTTCCGGTGCCGGCCAGGGTCAGAACATGCCCCCCGGCAAACGAAGTGCCCCATCCCACCACTCGTTCTGGATCGACCCCGTCGAGGGTGCGCGCCCACGACACAGCTGCCCGCCAATCCTCCAGCTGCGCTGCGATGTCCAACAACTCACGCGGTGAGCCCTCGCTGTCGCCGAAGAACCTGTAGTCGAACAACGCGACGACATAGCCCGCCGCTGCGAATCGCTCTGCGTAGGAAGGCAAACACAGCCTTCGCACTCCACCGAAACCCTGTGCCATGACGATGACGGGGACGTGTTGCGCTCGCGCCTCACGTGGGCGGTAGACATCCGCAACGCAACTCACTCCTGCGGAGTCGAACCTCTCGACGGAACGTGTGAATGCGTGATCGGTATCCCGCACGGGACTCCCCTCATCGAAGCAACCGCCATTGCTCTTGAATGGCATACAAGAACCATAGACCCGTCTTGATCGGTGATCAAGATAAGCTTCGACAATGCCTCGGAATCGACGACCCCGTCAACGGGAAGAGAAGCGCGAGGAGATCGTCTCGGCTGCTCGCATCCTGTTCCTCGAACGTGGATACGAGGAAGTCTCGCTCGCACGCATCGCCAGCGCAGCCGGAGTGACATCGACGACGATCTACTGGTACTTCACCGACAAGGACGAGCTACTCGTCGCCGTGTTGGACGTCGTCCTCGCCGAATCGCTCCAACGTTGGACCGACCTCGCAGAACTCGATCTGGCCGACAAACTCATGTGGGTTACTGCGGAGCTGAAGGGGATGGGTCGGCTGGTGGACACAGTGCACAACCGTCGCCTGTCATCTCGAGCAGTCGACACCTGGCACGAGAATTTCCATTCCATGGCCGATGCACTCACCCGTGCCGAGCTGCCAGCCGATATGCCCACTGCCGATGCCGAAGCACACTGTCAGATCATCACCTTCGTCGTCGAAGGTCTGCTGACCCACGATCACGACCCGGCTACAGCTCGATCCATCATCGACACGCTCGTTCAGGGCATCGTCAGGGGCCAGTGATCGATACCGATGCCAAGGATCCACCGATGTTCGCGAGGTAGCGTGCTGTGGTTGCAACCACTACCTTGCGGTCGGCAGCGTAACCGCTCAGAAACCACGTCATCGCCGTGTGACTGATCCCGCCGACGGCAGCAGTCGCGAGGATTTCGGGATCCACATCGTTTTCCGCCTCGACCGCGACGCCCATTCCTCGAAGGTGCGCGAGCATCAGATCGGCGAAGCCGGTCATAGCCGCGAGATACTCTCGCTCGACCCGAGGGCTCACCCCGAGCACCTCCATCCACACCACTCTCGCAAGCTGCGGATCTTCCATGACGCGAAAGAAGGCGTCGAGACCCCGAGCAGCCACGCTCTCCACGTCGTTTTCGCTTTCCACCCTCGCCATGGCCGCGACGGTTTCGGTCGTGAGGCGTGTCATACATTCGCCATAGACCGCGAGCAGAAGGTCCTCTGTCCCAGCGAAGTACTGGTAGAAATGACGATCCGCGATCTTGGCCTCCCGACAGAGCCCGCGGACTGTGGCGCTTCGATACCCGGTATTGCCGAAGAGAAGTAGCCCCGCATCCAGTAGCTGGCGGCGGCGTCGGCCGTCCCGTTCGACGGCGCTCACGCCCCCGTACGCGCGTCCAGCAGAGTTCGCGGAGCCCTCGCTCACGTCCGGCGTCCGTCGAGTTCGGCCGTCAGCCGGGCGATCTCGGCATCGCGTTCGAGAATGATGTCGGACAGGGGATTGATGATGCCGCGCAGTAGGGAGTAAGGAATCCACCGTCCTGGAACTTGAATACGGGCAGCGCGACGCTCGATCCCACGCACGGTGGCACGTGCGAGCTTTTCCGTCGAGATCGGGCGCCGAATCGGCGCCGGGAATGCGCGTGCGACGAGAGCCGTCGCGATCTCGTCGCCACCGAAGGCGACGTCGGCGATCGGAGTCGACACCCATCCAGGGTAGAGAACACCCGCGGTTGCGTCGGTGCCCGCCAACTCCGCCCGCAGCGCTCGACCCAGTTGCTCGACTGCGGCCTTGGACGCCGCGTACGGGGCGTTGGCCATTCCGTTGACGTACGCGTAGGTCGATGCGGTCAGCAGGATGTAGCCGCCGGAGTCGACGATGTGCGGCAACGACGCGCGCACTGTATTCCAGACACCGGTGAGATTGACTCCGATGACACGTTCGAACACCCCGTCGTCGACCGATCTAATAGTGGAAGCCCTGGCGCCGCTCGATATACCTGCATTGGCGATGACGATGTCGAGCCGTCCGAACTGTTCTATTGCGGTGGCGACCGCATTGTCGAGTTGCTCTCTACTCGTCACGTCGGCGCGAACGATGGCAACTCTGCTGTGACCCAATTGCGCCGACACACGTTCAAGGTCTGCGGCGGGCACGTCCACCAGCACAATGGAAGCGCCGCGCCGATGTAGTGCCTCAGCGACAGCCGCACCGATACCGCCGCCCGCTCCCGTGATCAGAACGACCTTGTCCAAACGATCCTTCATACCGGCATCACGTCCTTGTCGGTTGCGTCGGTCGCTGTCATATGGATGTCGTGCTCCTCGGCGCGAAAGCGTTTGGCCCAGCGACGAAACGTGAAACTGAACCCGGGGAACATGGCTACGACGTGGCCGGAGCGGGACTGGTACCAGCTGTGGCAACCACCGTCCTTCCACACCGTGCCTTCCATCTCACGATGGATCTTGTCGGTGTATGCCTGTTCCGCAGCCGAAGTGACCTCCACCGCGACGGCGCCTGCATCACGCACGGCGTCGAGTGCCCGGACGATGTACTCCATCTGCGCCTCGATCAAGAAGATCGCCGAGGTGTGTCCGATGCCCGTGTTGGGACCGGTGACAACGAAGAGGTTGGGGAAGCCCGGCACGGTTGTTCCGAGATAGGCCCGCGGGTACGGGTCCCACACATCCGACAGCGCGCGTCCGTCACGCCCGATGACCGGATACGAGATCACCCCGTCGGTGGCGTCGTACCCGGTGGACCACACCAGCAGATCGACCTCGACGTGCTCGCCGGTGGCGGTCACGATGCCGGTTTCGGTGATCTCGGATATGCCGTCGTTCTTGTCGTGCAAGGTCACGTTGGACGCACCGAGGGCCGGAAAGAGTGTGTTGGACAGAATTACTCGCTTGCAACCGAGTGCATAGTCCGGGGTGAGTTTGGTGCGTAGATCCGGGTCGGGAACCTGCCGGCGCAGGTGTTTCACGGCCTCGTTCTCGGCGACGAGTTTCAGTGCACGACGCGAGTACTTGAACCCGATGATGCGGGTCTCGTGGCTCCAGTAGATCGCAGCGCGGACCAGCCTTCGGATCGGTTCGAAACGCAGCAACTTGCGCTGGAGAGCGGTGAACTCGCGATCGTGCCTCGGAATCACCCAGTGCGGGGTGCGTTGGAAGACATGCAGTTCCGACACGTCGGGCTGAATTGCCGGGATTACCTGAGCGGCGCTGGCCCCGCTACCGACGATGGCCACACGCTTACCTGTGTGGTCGAAATCCACGTCCCAGTCGTTCGTGTGAAACGTCTTCCCCGCGAACCTGTCCCGGCCGGGGAACGGCGGAATCACCGGCGTGCTCAAGGGCCCTGAGGCATTGACGACGAACCGTCCATGCAGCACGCCCTGAGATGTGCTGATCTCCCAGTGGTCGCCCCGCCACTCGATCCTCTCGACCTCGGTGTTCGGACGAGCGCGGCCGGGGAGTTCGTTGGACCGAAGCACATGCTCGGTGTACCGCTCCAACTCTTCTTGCTCGGCGAACATCCTGGTCCACTCGAACGGCTCGGAGGCAATCGAGTACAGCGGGCTCTGCACGTCGACGGCAGCGCCGGGATATCGATTCTGCTTCCACGTTCCGCCGAGGAACGGCCTCCGCTCGAGCATGACGAAATCGTCGATACCGCGTGCAAGCAGCGCTTTCGCAGCGCACTGACCGCCGAACCCGCTTCCGATGATGACAACGGTGTAGATGCCGCACCCCCCATGAACAAGCCACGTCGGTCGGTGACGGGCGTCACCACCCTAAAGTGATGACGCCTGATTCCGCAATAGGAGCCATCGCCGCCCAGCCGACCGACGCGATCTGCGAAGCCGGGGTATCTTTCGAAGGTCGGCACTGACGTACGCCCGAGATCGGCGACTCTGCCGCGCACGGGCTGTGCATCAGCTGCTAGTGGAGGCGGTATGGCAAAGAAACCTTCTACTCGATCGATGTATCGAGACGGCGTCGGAAGCCTTGCGTTGATTGCGGGCATCGTTGCCGTCGTGTGCGCGTTCGTCCCCTTCATAGGGGACTTCATTGCGATTCCAGCCGGTGTGGTCGCTGTGGCGTGTGGGTGGGTCGGCCTGAACCGGGCGGTCGACGGCACGGCGACCAACGGCCGTGAGGCCATGCTCGGCGCAGCCCTGGGTGGTGTGGCTTTGTTCGTCGTTTTCCTGGTCTTCGCTGCCTCGTACAGTTGAGACAACCAGGTTCGAACCCTTGACCTGGGTCGTTGGCAGCGATGCCGGCGAGCGACTGGTCCGCGGCCCGGCGCAGGAAGTCGTTGCCTTTGATACGAGTCGACGGTTCACTCGTGGCCGTACCGATACGATCACCGCATGCGACGTATCGCGGGATCGGTCCTTGCCCTGGGCATCGGGTTGTCCGGATGGTCAGTGCCATTGACCGGATGGTCCGTGCCGGCCGCGCACGCGGACGTTGCGGTCGGTACGCCCGGGCTGGACCCTGTGCTGGCCGCCGCCTACATCTTGGCCGAACAGCAGGCCCACGCGGAAGGGGTTCCGCTGTCGATCACTTCGGGCTACCGCACGCCAGCGGAGCAGCAGGAGCTGTGGGAGGACGGCATCCGGACCTACGGCAGCCCCGATGCGGCGCGCCACTGGGTGCTACCGCCGGAGGCATCCAGCCACGTCCATGGCCGGGCCCTCGATGTCGGTCCGCAGCAGGGCGCCCAGTGGCTGGAGGCACGCGGTAACCAGTGGGGGCTGTGCCGGACGTACGACAACGAATGGTGGCATTTCGAATTGGCCACCATACCCGGCGGCACCTGCCCGCCCCGGTTGCCGGACGCCAGTCAGCGATAGCCCTGGGCGGCGCGAGCCGGCCGCTTTCGCAATCGCCCCGAAATCGTGGCGCGCCGCGATGGGCGCCAATGCGTAGTCGTTGCCCCCCGTCGCACGACCGGGTCCTCCAGCGTCGTTCGGACGTCGCGAAGATCAACCTCGGCGACGCCACAATTGACTCTTCATCGCCGGGGCCGGGGTCAGCCGGTGTTGGCAACGTTCTTATGGTCGGGCCCTACCTCAGCCGATCAACGGGAACCTGCGGGCGTGGGCGAGCTCGTTCAGGGCTTGCTGCATTCGCTCGGTGACGAGTTCATACCCAGCCTCGGGGTCGAGATCGGCTCCGATCTCCGCGCGGAGATCGATCGGCGACAGGACCTCGACGGTAATCTTCGCCGGCAGCGGTACCCGGCCCGGAACGTCGAGCACGGTCACGCCCCATGGTGGCGCGATCTGCACCGGGACGACGTCGAGCCGCAGCAGCCGGTGCAGGTGCAGCAGCCGCGCGACGCGTTCGCCCTGCCCAAGGAACAGCGCTGTCTCCTGGCCACCGATCGCCACGACCGGGACGATCGGGATGTCCAGTTGCAGCGCGAGCCGCACGAACCCGGTCCGGTGGGCGAAATCTATGTCCGCGGAATGCCATGTCGCTCGGTAGGTCTCATGATCGCCACCCGGATACACAAGCAGCGCCGCGTCCCGCGCGAGCGCCCGCCGCATGTTCTCCGGCGAGGCCGGCACCGTCCCATACGGGACAACTAGGGCACGCACACCAGGGACCTTGAAGACGAGATCATGGGCAAGTTGGTAGAAGATCCGTTCGGCGCCGAAGTGGTCACAGAACGCTTGCGTGAATACGAATGTGTCGGCGATGAGCGTCCCGCCGGAGTGGTTACCGACGAGCAGCACCGGACCTCGCGCCGGCACGTTGTCCATCCCCCGCACCTCCCCTCGGAAGTAGATGTCGGACAACGCACGAAGCGCCGGCAGCGTCCGCCGGATGTACTCGGGGTCGCGAAGGTCGAAGGGGTCCTCGGCCGACCGCCGGCTGATCACGCGACGTGGATCCACGACGGCTGCGAGATCCGCAGACGCGGCACCGAGCATCCGAGCGGCCCCTACCGCCGGACCCGGTACACCGCCGACGAAGCGTGCGATAGACCCGCGAAGACTCATCTTCACAACCTAGTCGCGCGCATCGGCGCGCCAGCGGCAAATCGATACACCGCGACGATTACAAACCAACCCGCGAACTGCATAGATATCCACGCGAGTATTCGACTTTCGGCAGCTCCGGGAAATGGCGGGCGCCCGAACGAGCGACCATCCATAGGGACACCAACAGGCCTCGTAACACCCTCTGTTGACACTCGACGGCCCGCTTCGCGATGGAACATGCCATTACGGCCCCCGGACGATCCTTGGGGCGTCCGTCTGAGGGCCTCCGGCTCGGTCGGGCGAGCTTCAGTCGTCCTTGGCCCAGCTGGCGGTAAAGGTTACTGTCACGTTGTCCGCGACCTTGACCGAACCCAGGAACAGCGAGTACGGCTTGACGCCGAATTCGCTCTGGCAGACGACGGCTTCACACGACACCCGCCATGCGTCGCCGAGGTCCTCGGTATGCAGATCGACAGTCTGCGGCCGGGTCAATCCGTGAATGTCGAGCGACCCGGTGAGTCGATAGCCGTCGTCAATCTTCTCGATGGAATCCGTGTGAAAGGTAATGGCGGGAAATCGGTCCGCATCGAGCGCGCCCAGCGCGTTCGACCGCGCCAGCGCCTTTTCGGGCCCGGACAGCGACTTCACACCCCCGTCACCCCGCAGCACGTCGAGCGACGACACCTCGACGGTCAGTTCCGCAGCGACGGGACCGTCCCCGTCCCAGGACACCGTAGCTTCCCATGCCTTCATGGCGATCGTCAGGTTGTGACCCAGCTTCGCCGCCCGGCCGGTGACACCAGTATGCAGAAGCAACTCGCCAACGGAGGCGTCCAAATTCCAGCATGTGGCATTCATGAGTCGACTGTATCCGCCCCGCTCACGCGCGCGGACATACGGAACCACCCGAATCCGCCAAAGTGTTTGAGCAAGTCCAACTCCGACAGTGCGTGACTGGGCGGGCAATCACTTGTCTATCGAACCCGAAGACAACGAGGTCAATTCGGTACGCCCACGCAAAGGAGAACGCGGCCATGAATGAGGGTCGGCGGCCTCCCGATAAGCTAGACACATCAGTCACAAGGGCATAACGGCAACCCGTCGCCGTTTCGGTGTCATCGGATCACTATGCGGGCTGAATGCGGAATCGACACCGCGACAACACATGACGTGCGTCACTGGCAAAATATCTGTGCGAAAGTTCACCCTCGAGCCGGCGATGTGACTTCGCGCGCAGTTGCTCCTCGGGCGCGCCGGAATTCGTTGCGCGCGCTAAGCTACCCACAGTCCGAACAGAGTCGCTTGAGAGCCCCTTGCTTACAAGCCCGAGACCTGCCGGATCGCTTGAGACAAATCGCAGACGTGACTGGTGCCGTGCGGTGCCCACAAGACCTCTCGTCTGTGTTTCCGTCCGAATCTTCAGCAAGGGGCTCACCGTGACGTCTACTCTTTACCCTCAACTTTCACATTCGACCCTGGTCCCGCGCGAACACGTGCACCGCGACGCACTGTCGGAGGTCTATCTCACCGACATCATCTGCGATCGGTACCCCAACGTTCGCGTCGGCATTCATCTCCCGAAGTCGCACAGCTACTACAGCGATCACGTAGGGCCCGCCGCCGGCCGATACGACCCGTTGCTCGTCCTGGAGTGCTTCCGGCAGGCGTCGATCTTGATCGCCCATCGCCACGTGGGAGTCGAGTTCGACCAGTCCTTCATTTTCAATGCCGGTTCCTTCACCGTCGTTTCGGATGAAGCGATGACGGTGACGCCCGCCCCTGGCAACGGTGAGCTGAGTGCGGTGATCGTCGGCGAGAAGGTCCGCGACACCACGATCATCGGCATCACACTCGATATGACGGTCACACTTGCCGGGACGACTGCGGTCACCATGACTATGTCGATTCAGTGGATGCCGAAATCTGTCTGGGCTCGGGTCCGAGCCTCGGGACGGGCAAAGCTGGGACTGGCTGAATATTGCAGCGGCATAGAACCTTTGCCGGGACGGCACCCCCACCGGCAGGTCGGTGCGCACCAGCCTGAGGCCCTCGGCCGTAGCCTGAGTCGCAATGTTGTTGTCGGTGCTGCACGCCACGTCTCGGGCGGTTTCGACATCGATGTATTCGTCGACCAGCATCACCCGAGTCTGTTCGACCACCCGTTGGATCACATCCCCGGAGCGGTCATCTTCGAAGCGGTACGCCAGGCTGGGATCATCGGTGCCGACGAGTACTTCGGACTCAGTGCACGCCGTCTCCGAATACGTTCTCTGTCTGCGACATTCACCCGCTTCGGTGAGCTCGACCTACAGACCAATGCGCTTGTCCGGCCGCAGACGGACACCTGCGACCAGGGTGTCGGCTTCGACGTGGACATCACGCAGGAAGGCGTGGTCATCGCGTCGTGTGGAGTGCTCTTCGCCCGGTCGTACGCTTCTAGCCACGTGGCGGTCGCGCCATGACCGCCTCAGCACGCGCCGGCACCGTCCCGCCGGTCGCCGCCGCGCCGCGATACACGACGGTTTTCCTGGACTTCGGAGGCGTGCTCTCGCCCCCGATCGAAGACCTGTTCGTAGACTACGAACGCAAGACCGGTATCAGCCCGGCCGCTCTCAAAGCCGCGATGGCGGGCGTCGCCGACGGCCTCGGCGTCGACGTGCTCGCTCCCGTCGAACTCGGCCTACTGACCGAGGCCGAGTGGGTAGATCGTATGCACCGATGGCTCACATCCCGAGGGATCGACGTCTCGCGGGCAGAGACCGACTTCGGTCGCCAGTGGTTCGCAGGCCACCAGGTCAACACGACGATGCGCAACCTGGTCTACGAGCTGAAGGCGCAGGGCTACCGAGTCGGGATTCTCACCAACAACGTCCGTGAGTGGGAAGCCCACTGGCGCCCGATGGTCGGACTCGACGACGACGTCGACGCGATCATCGACTCCTACGACGTCGGGTGTCGCAAACCAGAGCCGGAAATCTTCGCGATCTCCGAGACCCGGATCGGGGCCGCCCCTGGAACCGCCGTCCTCATCGACGATCTCGAGTCCAACTGTGCTGCCGCACGCAGATCCGGTTGGGGAGCAATTCGCTTCGTCGACAACGATCAGACCCTCGCCGACCTCGCCGCGCTCCTAGGCGCAGACCACGGCGCCATCGCAGACAGGGAGACCAGCGCATGACCGCACCCGCGTCGTCCTCAACAGCCACATCGACCGCCAGACCCAACCTCCTCCTGGCGGCAATCCTGCTCGGTGTCGTCGTCGTACCCACCGGTGTGTCCGGAACCGGTGTGGCGCTGCCGCACATCGCTGCCGATCTCGGCTCCAATCCGGCACTGCTGCAGTGGGTCGTCAACGGCTTCAATCTCACCTTCGCAGTGTTCAGCCTGGTCGCCGGATCGATCGCCGATCACCTCGGCCGTCGCCGCGGCCTGGTCCTGGGCGGCGCGCTGTTCGCCGGGGCGGCGGTCCTCAGCGCTGTCGCACCGTCGTTGCTACTGCTCGACATCGCTCGAGCGCTCGCCGGCGTCGGGGCCGCGATCATCTTCGCCTGCTCAGGAGCGCTGTTGGCCATCACCTTCGACGGCGCTGCCGCGGCGCGGGCGTTCGCGCTGTTCGGCACCGCCGCGGGAGTGGGACTCGGTCTCGGGCCGACGATCTCCTCGACCGCCATCGCGCTGGTGGGGTGGTCGGGCATCTTCTGGTTCAACGCCGTCGTCATCGCGGTGTCGACAGCCCTGGTCATCGCATCGAACGTGCACGACAAGCCTGCTCAGTCCACCGGTCGACTGGACTACCCCGGTGCGGTCGCCTTCGCCGCGTCACTCACGCTGGTGATTGCAGCTATCGTGCAGTCAGATTCGTGGGGCTGGCGCTCGCCCGCGACACTCGGCACCCTGATCGCCGGGGTGGTGCTGTTCGCGACGTTCATCCGGATCGAACTCACCACCGCTCACCCGTTGCTCGACCTGAAGTTGCTGCAATCATCCCGGCTCGTCGGTCTGCTCGCTGTCCCCGTCGCCGGTGCAGTCGGCTTCGTCACGCTGCTCACCTACTACCCGACGTTCCTGTCGACGGTATGGCAGCTGGGCACCGGGACCGTAGGACTGGTGATGCTGATCATGACCGTGCCGGTCATCGTCGGCCCGCTCATCGCCGGGGCCATGCACACCCGTCGCGTACCGGTATGGGTGATCCTCGGTGGCAGCGTCTTGTTGTTCGTTGCCGGTGCGGCCGCGCTCACCCTGGTCGGTACCGAGGAGAACATCGGCACCATCGTCGTCCCGTTCCTGTTGCTCGGCCTGGGGTTCGGGTTGGGCGTCGGGCTGGTGGACGGCCAGGCGATCGGATCGGTACCTGCCGACAAGTCGGGAATGGTGTCAGGTCTGGTGTCCACGGTGCGGCTCGGTAGCGAGGCCGTCGTCGTCGCGGTGTTTGCCAGCGCGCTGACCTCGGGCGTCGGTGGCCAGGTCCGTGACCGCCTGCCGGCCGCCCTGGGCCCCGGTGAGCGGGAGAGCATCGTGGACAAGGTCTTCACCGGTGAGATCGGAGGCATCGACAGCTCCGTGGACACCGGTCTGCTGCGAGCCGCGTTCGCCGACGGATTCACCCCGTTGCTCTGGGTGCTCGCCGCCCTGAGTCTCGTCCTCGCCGTGGCCGTCATACTCCTGCTGCGGCGCCCCGTCGATACCCCGACGACACCTACCGCAGCCGCCCCGGTCCTCGATGCCGATACCGCTCTCGATCCCGAGGAGATCCAGCAATGACCCAGACCATCCATAGCCCCGACGGGACATCGACAACCCCACTGGTCACCGGCATCCCGAATCTCGACACCCCGGCACCATATGTCCGCGAACTCGCCAGCGACGACGGGCACCAACGGATAGAGCTGCCCAGTGGGCACAGCGCGATCTGCCTGACGTCCTACGAAGACGTCAAGACGTTGATGCTCGACCGGACCGCCAGCCGCACGCTGTGCAATGTCGACGGCGGCCCGTCGTTCATGCCCACCAACTGGGCACCCGAGGTGCTCATCAATCTCGACGCCCCGGTGCACGGTGTAGTGAGAGAGTTCGTGTCCCACGAGTTCGGTGCCCGCGCCATCGCCGGACTCGAACCCACCATCATCGCCCTTACCGATGCTGCTTTGGACACACTCGACGCGGTGGCCGACCCCGACGTGATGGCGCAGGTCTTCCGCCTGGTGCCGGCGCAGATGGTGTGCACCCTGCTGGGCATCTCCCTCGACCATGCGCCATGGATGAACGAGCTCGGTCGACGGATTCAGCTTGCTCGTCGCGACGAGATACCTCTCATCGTCGACTCGTGGGTCGAGCTGTACGGCTGGGTGCAGGAACTCGTCGCCGACGACTCCGAACACGACGACACCGGACTTCTCGCCACCTACAAGCGCCGGGCCCGGCAGCCGGAATTCGCCGCCGTCGTCGACACCCTCATCAGCGGGACCGTCATGGGGATCGTCCTCGGAGGGGACAACAACGTCGCGACGATGCTCGGCAAAACGCTGTATGCCTCACTGGCACATCGTGATCTGTATTCGCAGGTGGTCGACGATCCTTCCCTGGTACCGGACCTGGTGGAGGAGATCATGCGCCTCATGCCGCTTGGAACGCCGGGGTCGTTCCCGCGTGAACTCACCCGGCCTCTCAACACCACGGCCGGTCCGCTTCCGGTCGGGGAGATCGTCTACCCACACATCAACGCGGCCAACCGCGATCCGGCGGTGTTCGACGCACCGTTGGAAATCCGGCTGGATCGCCCGCGTGGTCGGCATCTGCAATACGGGTACGGCATGCATCGGTGCATGGGGTCGGCGCTGGCGCAGACGGAGTTGATCGCGATACTCACCCGGGTCGTCACGCGCTACCCCGACCTGGCTCTGCGTGTGGATCCGTCGGACGTCGAATGGGATCTAGGAACCGGACTGCGGCGACCTGCCGTTCTGCCAGTGGATCTCGGTGTGAGAGGAATTGTGTAGATGTATGACGTGATCGTGGTCGGCGGTGGGCCGGTGGGGATGCTGATCGCCAACGAATTGGCGCTGCACAACATCTCGGCGGTGGTACTGGAGAGTCGCGATGCCGTGAACGAGTACCCCAAGGCGGGGACCTATCACGCGCGCGCCATCGCGACCCTCGCGCGCAGACAGGTCGTCGCCGTCCCACGCCGCACCAACGATCACACGACCATCTCCTCGGAGCTGTTCCAGTTCGCGGGATACCCGTGGCTGACGCTGCGATCGCGAACCATCGACGGGCCGGTCATGATGGGCATCGCCCAGGCCGAACTCGAACGCGCGATCGCAGCGAAGGCTGCCACACATGGTGCACAGGTTATCCGGGGCATCACGGTCACCTCAGTGGAACAGTCCGCCGACCACGCAGTCGTCATCGCGTATGACGCCGATGGTGCCGAGCAACGGTACGCTGCGCGCTACGTGGTCGGTGCCGACGGCGGCCGCAGCGCGGTGCTGCGCTCGGGCCGGTTCACAACGACCGAATACGCACCGACAATGCGCGCGATCCTAGGCCTCGCGCAGTTGCCGCACCCCGAGCATCTCCGTGGAGGATGGAACCACACCGACGCCGGGTGGACGCTGCTCAACCTGAACCGCTACGGACACAGCCGGATAATCGTGTTCGAGTTCGACGGTCCCGCCGCCAACCGGCATGCACCGGTTACACCGGAGGAGTTCGGAGCCGCGATCGACCGCGTGGTCGGGTCACACGTCGAGCTCGAGTCGCCGCACTACCTCAACAGGTTCAGCGACTTCAGCCGGATCGTGCACGACTACCGAGACGGTCGACTGTTCCTGGTCGGCGATGCTGCCCACATCCACTACCCGCTCGGTGGGCAGGGCCTCAACACCGGAATCTCCGACGCGGTCAACCTCGGATGGAAGCTCGCCGCCGTGGTGACCGGTGCCGCAGACGACACCCTGCTCGACAGCTACTCCGCCGAACGTCAACCTGTTGGCCAGTGGGTCGTCGACAACACTCGTGTCCAGTCGGCGATCATGAATCCAGATCCGGCCCAGGACCCACTGCGTCGAATGGTCTCACAGATGCTGTGCAACAAAGACACCCACGACTGGCTAGGCGACAAGATCAACGGTCACTCCCTGCGCCACGACATCCCCGGACCATCGGAAAGCGAGCTCGACGGGTCGTTCCTACCCGACCACGAAATCGATGTCGACGGCACACGGACGACCGTGTCGGAGCTGCTCGCCCGCGGCCGAATCGTGATACTTGTCAGTGCGCACGCACGTGCGGCCATCGCCGAGACGGCAGCCATCCCGTTCACCGACACCGTCGTCGCCCAGGGATTGCCCAAGTTGTACCCAGAGATCGTCGTCGTCCGACCGGACGGATACGTCGCATGGGCCGGAGAAAGTTCGCAGGTCGCACAGATGCGCAAGGTTTTGGAGGGCCATTTCGCCCTGCGCTGGATGCAGGGTCACTGATACCGTTGCCGCCCGTTGCCGATTTCGTCGACTCGGCCAGAGATGAGGGAGTCGTGGACAAAGGCTGGTTTCTGGTCGAGACCTCGGGATCGACGCCCGCAGTGGTCATGGTCGGTGCGCGCTCGAAGCAATGGCGACCGGTCTCCAATATGTTCCGCGGTTCGGTCTACACGACGGTGCTACAACTACTCGACACCGTCCTCAACAACCTGAAGCAGTCGCAGGTGCTCCTCGACGTCGGCGGGCCGCGATTGGCGCTGGCACAGCCCGTCCTCGGGCCGTCGCGACAGGTACACGCGATACTCATGTGGATCGGCGACGCCACCGAGACGCCGCCACCCGAGCCCCCGGTGTGGGCGTTCGCCTGGGAACTCGCCGACCCGATCTCGCCGGAGTTCGTCGACGACCCAGAGACCGGCACGATGACCGACTGGCTTTCCGGATGCGCTCGCCTGTCCGACATCCGTCGCACCGCCGCAGACGTTTACGGTGCCACGGTCGGTGACCGCTTCGCCGGAGACTGGATCCGCACCGACGGGACCGTCGAGCGTTACACGATGCGCGTCGTGGCGACCTTCGATGGACCGGCCATCCTCGGAGTCTCCCTGCGCCTCCCGGAGACGACCGCCTCCACAGAAGAAGAGCTGCTTCCACGCGCCGCACTTCAGGCAACGGCGACCTACGCCGGAACATCTACGGCGGTGCTGCACGCCGCGAGCGGGCGTGTACTCGCGTGGCTCACAGACGGGCGCCCAAACTTCCCCGACGAAGTCGTCTCCGGGCGTATCGCCGCCCCCACACCATCAGCCACAAGTCCCATCGACGAGACCGGGCAACTAATACTGGGGATATTCGACCTCGAGCGACACATGCCGTCCCACGCGATCGTTGCTGCAACACATGCCGTCGAGCACGTGGCATCACCCGCGTCCAATAGAACCGGCGGCAGCGTTGCCGATTGTATTCTCGGCCGAGAATGAGGGCCATCAGCGTGATGTCGCGCCCCGAGGCTCTACGCGGGAACTGTCTGCACCATTTGCCTTACTCCGTCGCAGCTGATTCACGTTGCGAGTCACTCGATCACGTGGACAAATATCGAAGGACTGCCAGAACTCGTCGATGACTCGAGGGTGACGTCTCGAGGCCGAGCTTGTTGAACACAGTGGTGATGTGCTTCTCGACCGTGCCATTGGAGAGGAACATCGCGGTAGCGATCGCTCCGTTGGAACGCCCTTCTGCCAACAGCTGTTTCTGGATATTCGTAAGTAGTTCGAGCACAGCGAAGTAGGCGATGCTCTCCACTATCGGCGAAGGCCGTGTCGATCGCGAAAGCAATGAGGGTGACGCGTCAGTATAGCTCGGACACTCCAGTACGGCCGTGACCAAACGGCACTACATCGAGAGGGCGGCCGAGGCCCCGACCTTACCGAGGTGCTGAACCAGCTCGGAGGCTAGCGCTTCTCGGCCGCTGGATTCTGCTCGTTGTCTAGCGCCTGGGCGCTCTCGATGATCTGAGCCGCGAGGTTGCGCGCATGCGATGGCGAGAACCGCATGAACACGCGGCCCCTTGTTCCGTCTGCGTTCTTCTCCGGTGCCAAAGCAAACACCTCGACGTTGTTTGCGCCGGCATCCTCGCTTCGCGTGGCTCCCGCTTCCCCGCCCTCGGTTGTACGTACTGGGTCGTTCGATTGTGCTGCGATCATGGCTGTTCTTATTCCAACCCGTGTCGATTCCGTGTCGGGAGCCTCATTGCCCTACAACGAGAACATCCCCCCACCGGCATCTCTGCTGGTGGGGGGATGTTCTTCTGTGCGCCCGAAGGGATTCGAACCCCTAACCTCCTGATCCGTAGTCAGGTGCTCTATCCGTTGAGCTACGGGCGCGTGTTCAGTTGTTATCTAGCTGGCCAGTAAAACTCTACCGACCGTGGCGGAGGCGAGAGGATTTGAACCTCCGGACCCGGTGAAGGGTCAAGTCATTAGCAGTGACTCCCATTCGGCCGCTCTGGCACGCCTCCTAGGCTGCCGGCCCTCTCGGACCGCCGAGGAAAGAGATTACACATGGGAAAGCCACCAACGCAAAACGCCTGGTCAATGTCTCGTTCACCTGAGGAAGGAGTCGAACCAGTCGAAGATCCGCAGCTGCGCCTCGTCGAGTGCGGCGAGTGCGGGATCGAGGTCCTCGGCACTTCCGAGGGACGGCGCGGCGTCCGCCTGATGGCGCCGGCCGCTGTAGGTCACGACGTTGGTGGCGACGGACGCCCGTGTGGCTGCCTCGCGGAGCGCCTCGATGTGCTCCGGTGGGGCCTTGGGGTCATCCTCACCGAACAGACCCAGCCACGGCGCCTTGAGCGACGGCGCGGCCACGGTGAGTGCGACGGCGTCGCAGTTGAGTGGTTCGAGGATCCCGCCGGCCGCGACGCTCACGGCTGCTCCGACGGGTCGGTTGGTGGCGACGATGAGGGCGGCGGTGCCGGCGTCGTCGAATCCGATGACTCCGACGGAATCGGGATACACCCCGCGGGCGGTGAGCCAGTCGAAGGTGGCGTCGAAGTCGGCGAAGAGGTTGTCACCGAAAACTTCGTCGACCTTGTCGTCGTCACTGTCGTCGTCGCTGCCATCGTCACTGTTGCGGGATCCTTCCCGATGGAAGAGGTCCGGCGCCACCGCCAGCCATCCTTCGAGGGCGAGCGCGCGCAACAGATCGAGAAGCGACTCGGGGATTTCGCGGGACTCGTGGAGCACCACGATTCCGCCTCGCACAGCACTGTCGGGTTCGATGGCGGTCAACGGAACCTTCTGCCCGGCGGCAGGCGAGGACTCGACCTCGTTCCCCGCATCCGACGTCTCGAGACCTGGGTTCTCGGCAACCGGGTCCACGTCGATTCGGAGCACTGCCACATCCGTGAAGATTTCCGACATGAATCCAAAATAGTGCTGCCGCGCGGCCACCGCATCAATACGGCCGGACGCGCGCAAATCGTGATACCACGCCAGGCGCATAATGTGAGCCGTGACTGCCCGAATTCGCTCCGATCTCGATGCCATCCCCGTCTACGTTCCGGGCCGCAACTTTCCCGGCGCTATCAAGCTGGCCAGCAACGAGACCACACAGGGGCCCCTGCCGAGCGTCCGCGACAAGATCGCCGAGGCCGTCACCACCGTCAACCGCTATCCAGACATCATGGCAACGGCCCTGGTGGATGAGCTGGCTGCGATGCTGAAGGTCGAACGGGAGAACGTGACCGTCGGCAATGGCTCGGTTGCCCTCTGCCAAGAGATCGTGCAGATCACGTGCAACCCCGGCGACGAGGTGGTGTTCGCCTGGCGCTCGTTCGAGGCCTACCCCATCATCACCCACGTCGCCGGAGCGCTGCCCGTCCAGGTTCCCCTCGACACGAACCACACGCACGATCTGGACGCGATGCTCGGCGCGATCACCGAACGCACCCGCGTCGTCTTCGTGTGCAACCCCAACAACCCCAGCGGCACCGTCGTCGCACGATCAGCCCTCGAGAAGTTCCTCGACGCCGTACCCGCGAGCGTCCTCGTCGTCCTCGACGAGGCGTACTTCGAGTACGCCCGCGAGGATGCCGGCGGCGAGTACACCGACGGCGTCGAGCTGGCCCGCGGTCGTCGCAACGTGGTAGTTCTTCGGACGTTCTCCAAGGCCTACGGACTGGCCGGGCTGCGAGTGGGATATGCCGTCGGCGATCCGTCGGTCATCACCGCACTCCGCAAGGTGAGAATCGCGTTCGCGGTCAACTCCGTCGCGCAGCACGCGGCGCTGGCATCTCTCGCTGCGAGGGACGAACTACTCGCACGCACCGACGCCCTGGTCGCCGAGCGTGAGCGCGTACGCGACGCGCTAGTCGGCATGGGGTACGACGTGCCGCAATCCGAGGCCAACTTCGTCTTCATGCCGCTCGGTGACCGATCCGTCCCGTTCGCCGAGGGAGCTGCCGAAGTCGGGGTGCTTCTGCGCGCCTACGGCAGCGACGGCGTGCGGATCACGATCGGCGATCCACACGAGAACGACACGTTCCTGAAGTACGCGTCGACCGCCGCACCCCAGTAGGCCTAGAGGGCGGAACGTGGATTACGCCCGCGATTGGTAGGACAACACGTTGCGATCAGGATCGTGGAACCAGGCCACCCGCATTCCGCCCGGCGCTGTCCATACTCCCCGAGAGTCCTGCTCCATCCCGTCGTACCTGATGGGCACTGCGCCGCGTGTGATGAGCTCTGCGATACCGGTATCGATATCGGCCAGCTCCCAGCCCAGAACGGTAAAGGGGGCGGGTGTGTGCGAGTCGACCGCAGTCACCCTCAATTGCGCCCCCTCCCCATCGAACACGATGGCGAACGGGTTTCGATCGACCACAGTCAGGCCGATCACGTCGACGTAGAAGCGCTCGGATCGAGCCAGATCTGTGCTGGCTGCGAACGCGACCAAACTGCGAGAACCGTTCATGAGCAACGATTCTGCTCAGGTCCGATCATCGAGGCAATAGCGGCGACCGCCTAGAGGCCGAGGGCACTTTCGAGGGTCGGCCAGGACTCACGCAGGTCGTCCTCCCAGTACGGCCACTGATGGATGCCGTAGGGCCGGTAGACGACCGTCGCGGGGATATCCAGCGCGCGCAGCCGCGTGTCGAAGAGCGTCGTGCAATACAGAGCGGCCGCTTCGAGTGGCCCACCCATGGCAGCGGACTCGATTCCGGTTCCGCCGGGTCCGATCTCGTACGGCCCGGGCAGACCGGTGCCGACGGAGACGAAGACTTCCTTGCCACGCAGTGCCTCGGCATTACGCGTCGGATCGTGCTCCATCCACCGGGGATCGGAGTTCTCGCCCCACATGTTGGTGGCATTGCCGCCGTTGGTCGCGACAGTGGCGCGGACGGCGTCCTTCAAGTTGTTCTGCGAGTTGTCGTAGCAGCCGCTCAGGCCCGCGACGCCGGTGTACAACCCCGGATGGCGCGTGATGAGGTCCATTGCGGCCTGCGCACCCATGGAAACGCCGGCGATGGCGTTCACGCCGTTGCCGGAGAACCGCGCATCGATCAGCGGCGGCAACTCCGAGGTCAGGAACGTCTCCCACATGTTGACGCCGAGCACTGGATCAGGAACGTTCCAGTCCGTGTAGTAGCTGCTCGAACCGCCGATGGGGAGGACGACATTGACCTGCTTGTCCGCGAAGAAGTCGACGATGTCGGTCTTCTGCGTCCAGGTGCTCTCCGCGTAGTTCGATTCCTTGCCCGCGCTGACGCCATCGAGCATGTACAGGGTGGGGCGCGAGACAGCCTGAGCAGCCGGCAGCAGCACCTGCACCTGGATGATCTTGCTCATCGAGGGGGACTCGACGAAAACAGCGGCGCGACGGTCGGTGATCATCTCGACGTGGTCGATTCGGGCCGACTGCGACGAAGGTGTGAATCTTGGGGCGGGGGCAGAACCATCGGAACTCCCCGTGCCCGGCAGTGGCTGAGCAGACACGACACCGGTTCCCAGTACCGACAAAGCGATACAGGTCCCGAGCGCAGCCAGAACACGACGGTGCGTCAACGATCCATCCTCCCCCGCCGCGCCCGCAGAGAGCGCAACACGAATTACATCCGTCGCACAACCTAACCCACGAGTAGGTACCCACGCCGCCAGCTGTGCCGTGGCCCACAGTAGTCGTATCTGATGGTCATACAAAAGTTCTACCGTTTGTTTGGGATACCTCCCAAAGGCCGCATGAGCAGGGCCGCGGCGAGAAAACACAGGGCACCGATGAATGTGCCCGCATTGGCCAGCGCCGCGTCGGCCAACTGCCCCGTCGAGGGCCGCACGAACGCGCCCACGGCCGAGACCCCGAACGCAATGGAACCGACCATGTTCAACCACGTGCTGCGCCAGTCACGCGCCTGCGGATCCCACAGTTTGTCGGTCTCCGTGGTGGCGACGACCGCCAATGCACTCGTCACAAGGAACGCGAGCGAGCCGAACACGTCCGGGCGCCACACCCACTTGTCCACCGCCCTGACAGTCAGGCCGCTGATCATCGCGATCGCGGTGCTCAGGTTGAACAACAGTGTGCCGACGAACTGGATGGCGGCGGCCCACCAATCGAAACGCTCGACCCTCGCGGATTCGCTCGTGGGCACCGGGCGACCGCTGAGCCGGAGCGCGATGAACCCCGCGGCGGTGAAGAACAACGAGCCGACGAAGTACGTGATGTTGTCGCCATCTACACCTACCCACCGGGCGTAGCCGGGGGCCGCCGCCAACGCGAACAACAGCGAGCCGATGACGAATCCCCACGACTCACGACGGAGCAGCACTCAGATTCCTGTCTGCGCCGTTACCCGGCCACTGTCGATCGCCTTCCTCAGCAGTGCATAGTCCGCCCGGTTCTGCTTGCAGTAGGTCTCCGCGAATTCCGAGATCGCACCCTCGAACTTTTCACTCGAACCGAGATAGCCCGCGATCTCGACGCGATCACCCGCCCGGGCATGGGCGTAGGCTAGGACCTTCCCACACAATTTGCCGTACAGCTCCATCCCGCCGGGTGACATCGCCTCTATCACCGCCGACCCTTTGCCGTCGCGCAGTTGACGCAGGTAGAAATCACGCATGTCGCCGTTCGGATCCGGTCCTCGTTGCCAACCGAGGAAGATATCGCTCGACGCTTGCATCAAACGCTGACCGTCGACGACGCGTCGGCCCTGATTTTCGTAGTCGGGCCCGTCGACGTACGCCGCCAGCACGGAGCGCTGGGCCTCCTTCGCCTGCAGAAACAGTGGATCGTTCTCGTCGACACCCTGCATCAGGAAGATCCACGCGCGGGTGCCGACGCTTCCGACGCCGACGACTTTGCGAGCGAACTGAACGATACGAAACTGATCGAGCAGGACCTGCTTGTCCCATTGAAACGTCGCGCGATAGGCAACGAGACGTTCGGCGAGATCACGGTAGACAGCATCGACGTCGTCGAAGAGTTCCTCGACGGGAACGATGAGCGGGGGATTCGAGATGATCCGGCGTTTGCCGTCGACGACCGCGGTCAGCTTGTTGAAGGCCTGTACGTTGTCCCTGGAGCGTGCTTTTTGAATATTGGCCGCGGTTCGAACGCGCATCGTGTAGTCCAGCTCATGATGGATCGTCTCTAGCTCGTCGGTAATCTCGACATTCGAGTACCACACCGCCAAGTTTCCCAAAAGCGCTTGCTGCCTCATGGTTTCGCGATACGCCCACGCACACGAGGTGGTGATTCTGCGTCGCATCTTGCCTGAGAATTCCCGCGCACGCGATGCGACTGCGAGACTGGCTGCGAGCCGCTTGACGTCCCACTCGAACGGACCCGGATGAGTTTCGTCGAAATCGTTGATGTCGAACGCAAGTCGTCGTTCGGGGGTGGAATACACGCCGAAGTTGCTCAGATGCGCGTCGCCGCACAACTGAGTGACGATGCCCGAACTCGGAGATCGAGCCAGATCGTCGGCCATGACCAGCGCCGCTCCTCGATAGAACGGGAACTCCCCACCCGCCATCCTGCCGTATCGGATGGGAACGAGCTCGGGAACCCTGGTTGCAGCCTGAGATTCCAGCAACGCGATCGGGTCACGTTCACTTTTTCGATGTTCGGCGAGCGATGCCAACGGCGTCGAGCGTCGCGCGTCCTTTCCGCGCTTGCGCCGGGTCTCACGATCGAGGGACGAACTCATGCCTCGATCCTGTCTCCACAAAGCCGGGCATGTCATCATCCGCGGCGGATGAGTTTACTGGATCGGCGCATGGCTCGGGGTGACAGCGGGGAATTTCTCCAACACGTTCATTCACGCGAATGATTTCGATTGACTGTTGAACAACTCGAGTCCCAAGATTCAGGTCCCCTCGTTCTCAGGAGCAGTAGATGACTCGCAAGACCATGCTCGTTCGTGCCGGCCTCGGTGGCTTCGTCCTCGCAGCCGCGATGGCCACCACACCCGCAGTTGCGGCGGCCGATCCGATCACCGACTTTCTGTGCAACTCCGGCTCGGCGCAGTTCTGCCCGGTCCCTCTGCCCCCGGCTCCCCTGATGGCACCGGCGCCCCGATCTGCTCCCGCGCCGAGCGCATTCCAGTACCGAAACTGCACCGAAGCCCGCGACGCCGGCGCCGCACCCGTCTATCGCGGCGACTACGGCTTCGGCCAGCACCTCGACCGCGACAACGACGGCATCGGCTGCGAATAGCACCATCGAATTCGCACTTGTGCTGACGTAGTGGCTGCACTCCGCTGCACAAGTGCGAACTCGGCGCACCGATAGGCTCGTCGGGTGCGCCGACGGCAACAACCGCCGCTGCAGAAGCGGCATGGACTCGACCCTGCTCGCATCCGCATGCCCGAGGACGGCACCTGGGTGACGATCCGCGATTTCCTCGTCGACGAGGTCCCGCGCATCGCGGCAACACGCATCGACGAGATGCTCGACGCCGGTGACATCGTCGACATGGCCGGACCCGTCGCCCCAGACGCGTCCTACGTCCCGGGAGAGGCCGTCTGGTTTCACCGCGATCTTCCGGTGGAAACCGTTGTGCCGTTCGATATCTCGATCGTCCACCGCGACGAGACGCTGCTGGTGATCGACAAACCACACTTTCTTCCCACCATTCCGCGGGGCGGGCACATCCTGCAGACCGCACTGGTCCGGTTGCGCGAGGATCTCGATCTGCCGCAGCTCGTTCCGGCCCATCGCCTGGACCGGGTGACCGCCGGGCTCGTGCTGTTCGTCGTCGAACCCTCTCTTCGCGGCGCATATCAGACGCTGTTCCAGGATCGGAAAGTACTCAAGGTGTACGAGGCGATCGCACCCTACGATCCCTCCCTGCGGTTTCCGCGCACTGTTCGCAGCCGAATCATGAAGGAAAAGAACACTTTCGAGGCACACGAGGTCGACGGTGAACCGAATGCCGAAACATTCATCGAGCTCGTCGAACACCGGAGCGGACGCGGCCGATATCGGTTGCATCCCACGACCGGCCGCACCCACCAACTTCGGCTGCACATGAACTCCCTGGGACTTCCCATCATCGGCGACGACCTCTATCCAGTCGCGTCGGGCCGAGCCGTCGACGACTACACCGAACCGCTTCAACCGCTGGCGGCGACGCTCGAGTTCACCGATCCGATCACCGGCGCAACTCGCCGATTCGAGTCCCGGCGGCGGTTCGAGTTGGAAATTCAGTGGCGGGATGTCCCTGGTGTTGTCGACGCCGGGCGTGGATGATCGACGGGTGAAGTGTTCGAAATCGACGCGGTCAGGGCGGTGAGTGATCCTGTCTGCCGAACCGATCGTGGCCCGGTTGCTTGCTTCGGACGAGCCATCCATCCGTGTGCGGACTCGCATCGGTGTGTTGGGCGAATCGGCGGACAGTCCTGCGGTCACAGCTGCGCAGGCAGAAGTAGCTACGAGCGAACGGGTGCGCCAGCTGCTTTCGGAGCGATCAGCCGACGGCACCTTGCCCTTTCACCCGTACAACGCGAAGTGGTTCGGCGCTCATTGGGTGCTCGTCGCGTTGGCAGAGGTGGGGTACCCGGCGGGCGATGAAACGCTCGTCCCGTTGCGTGAGCAGGCGTTGGGTTGGTTGTTGTCGGATCTGTACGAGAAACGCCACATCGGCCGAGTCCGCGGTACCGCACTGCCGACGCTGCACGCCTCGATCGACGGCAACCTGGCCTGGGCACTGCTGCGCCTGGGACTGGCAGACGAGCGCGTCGACTATCTCGTCGCCCGACTCCTCCGCGCCCAATGGCCCGATGGCGGATGGAACTGCGACCGCAAAGCAACCGGTCATGCTTCGTCGTTCGGCGAAAGCCTTGTGCCCCTTCGAGCATTGAACGTGCATGCACGCACCACAGGCCGCAGCGACACCCGCGACGCAGTCGTGCGTGCCGCCGAACTCTTTCTCGAGCACCAGCTCTTTCGCAGACTATCCAATGGGAGCGTGATCGACCCGTCTTTCCTGCAGCTTCACTTCCCGTGCTATTGGCACTACGACATCCTCATGGCGCTCACTGTGCTCGCCGAAGCGGAGATGCTCGACGACGAACGCTGCGTCGAGGCACTCGAGGTCCTGGAGTCGAAACAGCTGCCCGACGGCGGATTTCCCGCTGAAGCGAAGTTCTACCGCGTCAGCGCATCGACGAACGCCAACGGACGCTCACTGGTCCGGTGGGGACCGACCAGCCGAAAGCAGTCGAACGAATGGGTGAGCTGCGCGGCGCTGAGCGTGCTGGCCGCAGCGGGGAGGCGATGACGAAGCCCAGATCTCGATGGTTCATCGGGAGTCGCAGCTCAACTCATCGAGCCGTTCGGAAACACGCAATCGGTCGATGACCCACACGCTGAGGGCGGCGGTAGCGTATGCACCACCCAAGACGCTCGCAGCACCCCAACCCGCAGCATGGAAAACCACAGTCGTGGAGATCGCTCCGATTGCACTGCCCAACGAGTAGAACACCATGTAACTACCGATGATTCGACCGGCAGATTCGGGATCGTGCGCGACGATCAGGTTCTGGCTCGTGACATGCACAGCCTGGACGGCGAAGTCCAGCGCGATCACGCCGACTACGAGCAGAGCAAGCGAGTGGGTCGCCTGCGCACTCAGTACCCACGAGAGTACGAGAACTACCAGGGACAGGCCTGTGACGCGTTGCGCTTTCCCCTGATCGGCCCATCGGCCGGCGCTGACCGCTCCCAGTGCGCCGATCAGCCCGGCGATTCCGAACAGCCCGATCTGTGTTGTCGACAACCGCCATGGTTCCTCGGTCAGTGGCAAGGTCATGCCGCTCCACAGTGCACCGAAGGACGCGAACAAGAACAAGGTGATCAATGCTCGGGTACGAAACACTCGGTTCGTAGTCGTCAGCGTTACTACTGACCCGACTGCGCGTGCATACGTGCCCTGTTTCGGTCGCGAACGTACGTCTTTCGGCAACATCGTCAAGGCGACTGCGGCTATCAGGATGGAAATGACGGCAGACCCCGAGTAGACCGCGCGCCAGCCGGCCACGTCGGCGACCATCCCGGCTACGGTGCGGGCAAGGATGATGCCCACCACCACGCCACTGGTGATGACACCGATGTTTGCGCCCCGCTCATCGGGGTCGCTGATCGCCGCGGCGTAGGCGACGATGACTTGGACGACTACCGAGAACACCCCCGTGACGGTGATGCCGATCAGTAGTTGCGCGTTTGTGGTGGAGAACGCAACAAGCAGTGTTCCTGTTGCGGCAGCGGCAGTTTGGATTGCGATCAGTTTCCTGCGGTCCACCAGGTCGCCCAGCGGTACCAGCATGATCAATCCCACCAGATAGCCGAGCTGGGCGAGTGCGACGACCAGGCCGAGGCTTGCCGTGGGAAGCGAGAGGTCCGACCCGATCTGTTCGAGAAGCGGCTGGGCGTAGTAGATGTTCGCCACCGAGACCCCACAGAGCACGGCCAGCAGGATGCGTAGTCCCCGAGACATTCTCCGCCGGACCGGTGCAATCTCGTGTACGGCACGATCGACCACAACGACCTCCATTCGGTTGCATTTTGATACCATTTCGAGGGTACGTTGGAATGGTTTCAAAACGCAACCAATCGAGGAGGCTAGATGATCGATCGTTCGCAGTGGACGGACTCGCATTGCCCCGTCGCCAGGACAGCCGACATCGTCGGAGACAGATGGTCACTGCTGATAGTGCGCGATGCCTTCGACGGTGCACGCAGATTCAGTCAGTTTCAGCGCAACCTGGGTATCGCGAAGAACATTCTGACGGACAGGCTACGAGGGCTTGTCGAGCAAGGAATTCTGGAGACTCGATCCAACGAACAGGGGACCCGGAACGAGTACGTTCTGACCGAACGTGGCATGGACCTGTTCACAGTGATCGTGAGCTTGCGGCAGTGGGGTGAGCGCCACGCCTTCCGTGACGGCGAACTGCGCTCGACGCTGATCGATGACACCACAGGAGATCAGGTGCCCACGCTTCGATTGGTCAATGCGCAGAAGATCGGACTGGATGCGGCGAACACTCACGTACGCAAGATCGGACACGATTGATACCTCTCGCAGAAGAGCAGTCCGGACGCGTTCGCTTCGATTACACGGTTCGAGTCGACGCACCCGCTTCGGGCTTGTCCTGCGCCAGAGATCTGCGATGCAGAGCCGCCCAATAGGTTGCCGCAATTGCGGTGCTGAAGCCGAACATCACCCACGTGAGCATGGCCGCAACGGGACCGGCGATGAAGAAGCCAAGCAGCAACGCAGTCACCCAGTTGACGATGAACAGCGTTGCTACCAGAACGAACCCGAGGAGCGTACGAAACGGCGAGACCATGACCGTCCGGATCGGAGCCGTCCATGGTCGTACCGCCAAAGCCGACAGCACCGGCAATCCAACCACCGCAACGACTATCGGCAGAATCGGCGAGAGAACGCCGGCAAGCGCTCCACCGACCACTGCTGACGTCACTCCTATCAACAGCCTGATCGGAGGGATCGACAAGCCCGCGTCGGCATCGACAGCGGTCGCCGCCACCCCCACGATCAGCCAGGTCAGGACGATCACAACCAGTCCTGACACCACCACGCGCAGTGCGAAAACCCAGTCGACGTGCGGGGTCGGATCACCGACCACCAGTAGCCCCTGAACTATGGCACCGACAAGCACTACCGGCAGTATTACTCGGGCGCCGCGCGCGAGCCCGCGCCACATCCCGATCACCGTGCACCCGCTGTTCCATTGCGCTCGAGCACGGACTGCACGGGCCCTGAGTAGATGACGGAAGTTCCGACCACGAGATCGAACGACGACTCCTCCTCGGATGTCGATGTTGCCGTGATGGTCTCGTTGCCGACGGTCTCTCCAACACATCGAAGAGCCAACCCCTCGCCGTCGCACACAGGTGCAACGAGAATATCGACACCCTTCTCCAGTAGCACCTCGTTGGTCGCGTATCGCAAGTCTGCGATACCAGCTCCCCCGACTGGCGCGAGTGCGTCGACTTGCGAGCATCCCGCAAGAACAAGCGCGAGGGCCACTGCTCCGATCGCACCCTTCATCGCTGCGCTCGCTGCTGGTACGCGAGCAGGCGAGCGCGTTCGCTCATGTGTTGCTGTTCGAGCGAGGCATCCGTGATGGCGGCCAAGTCGAACGGTGCGGGCAACAGTAGCTCAGTGTTGCGGTCCAACGCCGAACCCCTTCTCATGAGTGGATTCTCGGCCCAATCGTTGGCAGCCAGTTCTCGACTCTGCGATGCGAGATCCAGATAGCCACCCGACGAGCCGGGGGTTATCGGCGACGCGTGATCGAGAACCGTCGTGAACAGCGACAGCGTTCCATCCCTGTTGTCGACGATCTCGACGGTCTGCTGTTGCTGTGGAAAGTCGATGCACGACGCCGTCGTGATCTCCCAGAATCCGCTACCCGCTCCGCGGTGAGCGAGGATCTGATTCTGATGCGTATGCCCGTTGAGCCAACCGATCACCACCGGATACGACAAGAGAAGGTCGACGAATTCTTCAGCACCGTAGAGTTTCTTGTTCGAGCCCGGTCGCTGCGCCCGATTCTCCAAGGTGAGGCTGTTGTGATGCGTCAGAACAAGAACGAGCTTCTTTTCTGACTGCGCGCGATTCAATTGACCTCTGAGCCACTCGAACTGGTCCTCTGGCACTGCACCGTCGGCTCCAGCAACGGCATTGCAGGTATCGAGCCCGAAGAAACGTACGTTAGGGGTAACATCCGTTGTCCACCAGGTTTCCCCTGACTCGAGGTTGTGCTGGGTGAAACCGTGCCCGACAGGACCGGGTAACTCCGTGGTGTCGAAATGCTCGGCCATGAATTCACGTTGTTCGAACAGATAACGCCGCGGATCCGCTGTGACACTGCGAAACCCCGGCCGCAAGCCTGATTGAACACCCAATGCGTCCACCATTCGCTGCAGTGGACTTGCGGTCGCTGCGTATCCTGCCAACGTGGACGTCGCGGTGGCACCCAACGTGTACGCCTTCTCCGATCCGACTGCCAGCGAATGCAATTGAGAGGAGAGGTCGAAAGTGCCGAGCAAAAGAGTGTCGTGATTGCCGTACACCGAGTACCACGGCACCGGCAACCCCACCGACTCCACGGGTTGGGCAATGGCCTGGGACAACAAATTGGGAAGTCGGGGAAACCCGTATTCACCGAACGATCCACCTGACGGGTCATCTGGCCGGTAGGCCCACTGCGCGTCCTGCCATGCCTGCACGCCTTCGAACACCGTAGGAGATCCACTGTTCGGAGTCACCGGAACACCATCGAGAACATCTATGTACCAGCGTAGTTCGAGATTCGAATGCATGTCCGCACTGTCGCCGGTAACGATTGCTGCGCCGAGCGGCACTCCACTCACCGGACTGACCGAGTTGTCGGCGAACGACTTCACCATCGCTGCGGTCACGTGCACGGTGAGTGGGTCCTGCGGATGGAACGCCGATCCCCATGTCGCGTGATCCTGCACGATCATCGGCTCGATACGGCCGGGCGACTGGGCATCGATGACGTGCATGTCGGACAGGTGCCCAAGATAGAGGATCGAACGGCGCACGCTCGCTCTCACTGGCGACGGTGCCGCACGCAGAATATCCAATCGCTGCACATAGTTCTCACCCGGCGCAGCCGTCAGCGTTCGGTACGAATGAGCGTCCCCGGCGTTCCGCAGAATAGTCCCCGACAACGTCGACAACGGCGCTTCGGGAGACGTCTGAGCGACCGCGAGTCGATCGCCCAGCACGCCTGGAGCCATTCCCCACAACGCCGCCAACGCGCCAACACGGCTGACGAACTGGCGACGGGACAATCCGGTCATGGAACTCCTCGGGTCAGCGCTAGCGAAAGAATAGCGCCGGAACCGACGGGATGGAACAAATCCGGCCCACCCTTGCGGGTGGACCGGATTCGAACAACAACCTGTAGCGGAAGCGGAGGGATTTGAACCCCCGGACGCTTTTACACGTCTCTCGCTTTCAAGACGAGGGCGGGCATAATTACAAAATCCAGTCAGAATTTCTCCTGGTCAGCAAGTTTACCTTGGGTTGGCCGTTCCACTGCTACTCACGACTACTCCGCGGTGTGTCATCTCTGTGTCACATCGAGGCCCACTGTCGTCACCTTGGAATACTCGGCAGCGACCTGGTCCGCTGTCCAACGCTATGGGTGGTCGTAGGAGTGGGAGTCGGGTCCGGTAGGACAACGCGGCAAAGCTGACGAGCGCAGTGGGGACAAGGGCGCAGGGGAAACTCTTGTACGTGCATGCGTGTTAGCCTTCTGGCGATTTGGCGCTGCTCTCGAGCTGACGTCATTCGATTCCGCTGGGGGGCGAGAAGTGGGTGAACTGCTGGCAGTCGATCTCGAGGAGCTTCGAGCACTCGGCAGAACACTCGCCGATGCAGCGAGCACGATGAACGGAATCTGTGTGACGGCGACGGTCACCATGCCGGGCTCGCCCATTGCCGCCGACTCCGAGCAGAGCACGAGGTCGACGGCGGACGCCTACGCACGCATCGCCCTCAACGTCAACGAAATGTCGGCAACGTGTGAGTGGAGCGCGACGAGCTACGAGGACGTCGACGAGGCGTTCAGTTCTCAGTTGCAGCGCTTCGGCGGCGGGGTTCCGGGGTGACCACCATCTCGCACGTGCAGGGCTGCCAACCGAGCTCGATGCTCGACTACGCCACGTCTCTACTGGCGTCGAACAGTACGTTCACCGATCAGATCCACCGGATGGATCGTGCGGTCGACGCGGCGATGGACACATGGCAGGGGGAGGCGACAGCAGCCGCTTCTGCGCGAAATCTGTCGGAAAGCCTCACCGCCTCGCACATCGACACGGCCGTCATCGCCATCGCCAAAGCGCACTCCTCCCACGGAGGTGTCCTTAACCTGGTTGCACCGATTCGGTAGCGACCAAGCGCGGGTCGCAGACACGAAATGCCCTGTCGTAGTGGAAGAATGAGATTTCTCGAGGATCAAATTCGGCCACAACGAAGGGCATCTCGCAGATGCAACGTCAGGGGGAGGGGAGTGCCCAGGATTGTGACGTCATGTTCCGAATGTGACTGTGAAAGAACCACCTGTGGATCGACGAGTGAATACCGCGAGGCTTCTCGGGGCGCAGTCTGCGCGTAGGGGATCGAGATCACGAGAGCTCGTTGCTCCACGAGGTCGTCCAGGAGACGTTTCGCGGTGCCGATGGAGGCGACGTTGAGCCACGACATCAGGTCGCGTACCGCGATCGGGCGATCGGTCAGTCCGTGACCGTCGGTGAATCGGTGCTCGAGGACGGCCAGCATCGCGATGGCCTGGGCCGGTCGATCTGTCCAGGTGCAGAGGTGCTCGCGTACGCGCCCGATGACGGCGCTGTCGGTATCGGACAGCGGGGGGCGGTGAGCGCGGGCACGGCTCGCGATGGATTCCCAGTGCGCTCGGCTGCTGCCCGGGGTGGCGCTCTCGCGGACGGCGAACTTCTCGAAGACGGGGCAGTTGCGGTAGTACCAGCGCGCCATCGTCCAGTCGCGAATGCCGGAACGCCAGAGCAGCCACGCGGCCTCCGTGGCGCGGTCCGAGCGGACACCGACTGCGGGGTGACTCATGAGCAGCTGCCAGTCTGCGTAGCTGAAGCGTTTCCTGCGGCGCCACGCGCGGGGCGCGACGTCGGTCACGACCACCGGTGCCGCGTCCTGCGCGAGCGTGCGGACGATGCGATCTGTGGTGCTCACAGTGGTCTTGGCCGGTCGTGATCGTCCGTGTCCGGTCGCCGCGAACTGGGGAGCGGCTGCCGGCGACGCCGCGACCTCGGACAGTGCATTGCGGGCTCGGGCGGCCGCATCGAGGGCGGAAAGGGGAGTGCCGTCGAGGGCGATGGGTCGGCAGACGTCGCCGGTGGGCTTGAGTGACGCGGCACCGGGCAGGCGCAGGTAGCGAGCTGGGGTGAGGACGTCGACGGCGCGGGTGTCGTAGCCGGCCCAGACGCGCAGCTCGTCGATCATGCTGGTCAGGTGGGTCCGCGCCCAGTCGGTGGGCGGCGCGAGCACGATGTGGACCGAGTCGTGCGATCCCGATGCTGCGAGGTGGACCAGCGGAGCGTTCACGGTCTCAGCAGCGTCCAGAACACCGGAGGCGATGACGTCTGCGCAGCCGTCGAGGTCGACGGTGAGCAGATCGGGTCGGATACGGCCGACGACGGCGTGAGCGGCAGTGCCGAAACCGAGCGTCTCGGCTTCGGTGATGAGCGCGAGCGGGTTCCCGGCCTTGAGCGACTGGGCGGTCTCGGTGCCGTCGCTGGCCTTGGCGAGCGCGCGTCCGGGAACGCTGAAGTCGACGATCAGTTGGTAGAGCTCACGCCACCGCGTGGGTGGAGAGCTGTGGTCGGCAACTTCTTCCGACACGCTCTGATCAGGGATTGCGTCCGCATGAGGGCGCGCGCTACCCTGAGACCTGTCCGTCAAGACAGTCCCTTTCGTTGGGGGATGCATAACACCGAGGATCGAGCTGGTTACTCGCTTCTCGCTAGGCTCGACGAACCCCCGGCCGTCCAGCCGGGGGTTCTTCCACTTATAAGCTGAGTTGTGTTGCTACGGACGTCATTTCGGGCAGTTCTGGATGTGTCCAAAATCTTTGGTGGGCGGGGAAATTCGCCATTTCGTACCTGGCCCGACACGCACGGCACCCGGGATCAATCCCTGCGCCAGATAGCGATGGAGCGAACGCAGGGGAATGCCAGTCGCCTCGGCGAAGTCCCGCGCGCTCAAGAACTGTGGCGAGTTAGGCGAATCCTTGCCTGCGCCTGACTTTCCGCCCGTGGCATCCATGGCGCAACCGTAGGCCGAAGGAATACAGGAGGCAAGGCCGAATCTTCGTCTGCATCAACCTTTTTCGTGCTCAAGTTCTAGTCGAACAAACTAGTTCGATAAAGCCGGGAGGCACGAACGACAAACTTGGAACCGGCCGATTACGCAGGTCAGTAGCGTTGCCGAATAACTGGGCGAGTAACAATTGTTTCCTGCCGGAGTATCTCAACGACTATCTGCGAACCGATCTAAATATTTTGCAGGAGGGAGCCCTACCCGAGCAGTGCCGCCAGCGCGTCGACCTCCGACGCGTCAGTGTGGGCATAGGTGCGTAAGACGAGCGTCCCGCCATCCGCGTGACCGAGCCAGGCGGCGACCGCGGACGGTGTCGCACCCGCAGCGATCAGTCGCGACGCTGCGGTGTGCCGAGCGGCGTGGAGTCTGCGATGGGGCACACGCGCGTACCGCAGCGCTTCCTTCCACCAATCATCGAGTGTCCGGGGTGCCACAGCTCGACCGTCCCAGTGCGTGAGCACATGCAGATCTCTCGCCCCAATCCAGGCATCGCCGGCTCTCTTCCTGGCGATTTGCTGCCGTTCATGCGTGCCCCTCAGAACTTCCAGTACCGGGGCCGGCAACTTCAAGGATCGTCGGGCGCGGGCGGTCTTTCCGTTCTTCTGATCAATGGTTTGCCCACTGATTCGAACCCGAGTCCGTGCGGCTACCGTAATTCTCCCTGCATCCAAATCGATTGCACTCCAACGTAACCCTGCAAGCTCCCCGCGCCGTAACCCGATCAACGCCAGGTGCACCATGGGCGCATGGACCACGGCCATGTACTCAGCCGACCGCTGCCCGCCGAACAGCGGCAGATCCACTTTCGAGTGCACCGTCAGCAGCCGCGCATACTCGTCTTCGCCGAGTCGGTCCGATAAGTCCAACGCACCTTCGTAGGTTTCGACGTCATCCTTCTTGCGCAACGGCTTCACATATTGAATAAGATTCTCGCTCAATACCTTCCGCCGCTCAAGGTCCTTCCACACGGCTTTGGTTCGCGCAAGCATCGGGTTGATCGATGTTCGTTTCCACTTCCGCCCACCCGGCCCGGTGCCCGCTACCAGGTCTTGCACGAGCTGCTCCACCTGGCGGTCGCCGATGGTCCGCACATCTTGATTACCGAACCGGTCGACGATTGGTGCCAGTGCTGCCGTGTAAGCCGCGAGCGTAGTAAGATTGATCCGCTGCGCCGCAAGCCAGCGCTCGACCGCCTCGGACACGGTTACGACTCCAACCTCGTCGGCGGCAGCCGCCACCGCCTCAGCCGACATAGTCTCTTGCAGCTTGTCGAGGTACTCCCCCGCGAGCGCGGCAGTAGTAAACCGACGCCGGGTCTGCCGTCTCATGCCGTCAGCCCGTGCCAGACGCACCCGCACCTCGTATCGGATGTCCCCGCTTGGGAGCGCCACTTTATCCACGCCTTTTCGCAACGCCATGGCGCGATCCTACTGAGGACGTGTCACTTGTGTGTCATACCGGCGTGTAGCCAAGCGCTACAAGGTCAGGGGCGGTTTCTCGAAACCGCCCCTGACATGCGGCGGAAGCGGAGGGATTCGAACCCCCGGTGGTTTTACCCACTCTCGCTTTCAAGGCGAGTGCATTGGGCCGCTCTGCCACGCTTCCGTGCAAGATACTAAACGCTGAGCGCCCGCTGCAGCGAATCACCCCTTGGTCGATGCGGTGCCCATTGCTCGGTCGACCTTCTCGAAGATGTCACCGAGAACCGTCAGCTCGTGTTCGGTCAGCAGATCCACGAGGTGCGCTCGGACGCTGACCACGTGCGTCGGGGCCGCTTCGACTAGCCGACGCCGGCCTTCGGCGGTGATGACGGCCAGCACGCCCCGTCCGTCGTCGATGCAGGTGCTGCGCTCGACCAGGCCGTCGGATTCCATCCGGCGAATCTGGTGGGTCAGTCGGCTCCGGGAGGACAGGACGCCGTCGGCGAGATCACTCATCCGCAGGGAACCGTCGGGCGACTCCGACAGCATCACGAGGACGCGGTACTCGGCCATCGTCAGGTCGTGCGCGTCCTGCAGATCCTTGTTCAGTACCCCCATCAGTCGTTGGCCGCCGTCCACATAGGCGCGCCACGCTCTCATTTCCGCAGCATCGAGCCACTGCGGGTCCCCCCCGGGACCAAAGGATCGTTCGGCCGTCACCCGGCCATATTAGTCATTGTTCTTACCGAGGAGTAACCCACCGCAATCTATGCCCGAAATCGACATGCGGAATACGCTCGGTTCATGTCCGAACACCGCAGGCCCGAACCGCACATCGATGCCCCCTACGTCGCCGCGGCGGACCGCTACGACTCGATGCTCTACCGCCGGACCGGTAGCAGCGGCCTGAAGCTGCCTGCCATCTCGCTGGGACTGTGGCACAACTTCGGCGACGACGCCCCGCTGATGACGCAGCGTGCGGTGCTGCGGCGCGCCTTCGACCTCGGCATCACGCACTTCGATCTGGCGAACAACTACGGACCGCCGTACGGAAGCGCGGAGAAGAACTTCGGGCGGATCCTGCGTGAGGACTTCGCCGGCTACCGCGACGAGTTGGTCATCTCGAGCAAGGCGGGCTGGGACATGTGGCCCGGGCCTTACGGTTTCGGTGGGTCACGCAAGTACTTGACGGCCTCGCTGGATCAGTCGCTCCAGCGGATGGGGCTGGACTACGTCGACATCTTCTACAGCCACCGCCCCGACCACGAGACGCCGCTCGAAGAGACAGCGGGCGCACTGATCAGCGCGGTGCAGCAGGGAAAAGCCCTCTACGTCGGCATCAGTTCCTACACACCCGACAACACGGTGAAGATGGCGGAGATACTGCAGTCGGCGGGTGTCCCCCTGCTGATTCATCAACCGAGCTATTCGATGGTGAACCGCTGGATCGAGGAAGGCCTGCTCGACGCCCTGGACGGTCTCGGCGCGGGAGCCATCGCGTTCTCGCCGCTGGCGCAGGGGATGCTGACCGACAAGTACCTCGACGGGATCCCGGAAGGTTCACGGGCGACTCAAGGGAAGTCGCTGAACCCGGACTGGTTCACCGACGCGCACGTCGGGCATCTCAATTCGCTCAACGACATCGCTGCCTCGCGCGGTCAGTCGCTCGCCCAGCTCGCGCTCAGCTGGGCACTGCGCGACCCGCGTGTGACGTCCGTGCTCATCGGAGCTTCGAGTGTGCGCCAACTCGAGAACAACGTCGGGGCGCTGGACAATCTCGACTTCAGCGGCGACGAGCTCTCCCGGATCGACGAGCATGCCCGGGACTTCGGGATCAATCTCTGGGATGTGTAGGCGCTTCGCGCATGTGAGCGGAAATACATAGCAGGGCATGTATTTCCACTCACCTGGGTAGCCTCGGTCCATGCACGCAATCACCCTGACAGAGTTCGGTTCACCCGACGTCATGCAGTGGACCGAGGTACCGGACCCACGTCCGCAACGCGGACAGGTCATCGTCGACGTCGCCGCCACCGCCGTCAATCGCGCCGATCTGATGCAGCGGCAGGGCGTGTATCCGCCGCCTCCGGGAGCCAGCGAGATCCTCGGCCTCGAATGCTCCGGTGTCATTTCCGAGCTCGGCGAGGGCGTGCACGGCTGGAGGGTTGGCGACAGGGTGTGCGCGCTGCTCGCCGGTGGTGGCTACGCCGAACAGGTCGCTGTGCCGTCGACACAGCTGCTCCCCATCCCGGGAGCCCTCGATCTGCACGCGGCAGCGGCACTTCCCGAGGTCGCGGCGACGGTGTGGTCGAACCTCGTAATGTACGGCGGCCTGCGATCCGGCCAGGTGGTGCTGTTGCACGGCGGTGGCAGCGGCATCGGCACGCACGGTATCCAGGTGGCCAAGGCGTTCGGCGCTACCGTCGCTGTCACAGCCGGCTCGCAGTCCAAGCTCGACTTCTGCGCGTCTCTGGGCGCGGACATCCTGATCGACTACAAGAACCAGGACTTCGTCGAGGTGCTGAAGGACAGGACGGGCGGTCACGGCGCCGACCTCATCCTGGACAACATGGGCGCGAAGTACCTTCAGCCGAACATCGACGCACTGGCGATGGACGGGACGCTCATCACCATCGGCATGCAGGGCGGCATCACGGGAGAACTGAACTTCGGCGCGCTACTCGGCAAGCGCGGAACCGTGCATGCGGCGGGACTGCGCGGGCGACCCGAAACGGGTAGGTCCAGCAAAGCGGACATCGTCGCCGACATGATCGCTCGTCTGTGGCCCCTGATCGAGGAGGGCACCGTCAGCCCCATCGTTCATGCCGAGCTGCCGATCACCGACGCACCAGAGGGCCACCGGATGCTCGACGCCGATGCCATCGGAAAGGTCATCCTGCGCGTCCAGTAGGCGCCAACCTATGTGCGTGGAAATACATAGCGGGCTATGTATTTCCACGCACATGCGGCGAAGCCGCCTTCAGAGTTTGCCGAGCGCCTTGACCAGCTGGTCGATCTCGTACCGCGTGGTGTACGGGGCCAGTCCGATGGTGACTGCGCCGCCCTCGTCGTTGACGCCCAGGGCGTCGAGAAGTCGGCTTCCGCTGTGGACGCCGCTGACGGTTCCGATGCGGTTCTGTGCGAGATGCTCCGAGACCTTCTCTGCCGAGGTGTCCGCGACGGTGAAGCTCAGGGTGGGGATACGGCTGGGTGCGTCGCCGAGCACCATCACGTGGTCCAGCTTCTCCAGCGAGCGCATCAGGTAGTCGAACAACCGGTCGTGGTAGTCCTGCAGCGACCCGATGGACAGGTCGAGGCGTTCACGTCGGGTTCCCGTGGCAGCGTCGTCGAGGTTGGCGAGATAGTCGATCGAGGAGACGACCCCGGCCAGCAACGCGTACTGGTGGCCGGCGAGCTCGAGCCGCGCGGCGCCCTTGGCGAACGGATCGAGCGACATCGACGGGATCCGGTCGAGCATCGCCGGGTCGCGGAAGACGAGCGCTCCGACCTGTGGTCCACCCCACGCGGACGCGTCGACTGCGAGGACATCGGCGGCAAGCTCGTTGATGTCGACGTGCGCGTAGGGCGCAGCGCCGGCAGCGTCGACGACGATGTGGCCGCCGACGGCATGCACGAGGTCCGCGGCTGCGCGTACGTCGGGAGCCGAGCCGACGATCGGCGATGCCGCTGTCATCGCGACGAGACGGGTGGTGGCGGTGATGAGTTCCTCGAACTGCCAACTCGGCAGTTCACATGTGTCGATCTCCACCTCGGCCCACCGCACCTGCGCGCCGTACCGGTTGGCCACCCGCAGCCACGGGGCCACGTTCGCTTCCTCGTCGAGGCGCGAGAGCACCAGTCCGGTGCCGAGGCCGAGGCGCGAGGACAGAGATTCGGCGAGCCAGGCGAGCATCGTCGCGCGATCGGGGCCGAGGACGACACCTGCCGGGTCCCCGCCGACCAGATCCGCGACGGCCTGCCGGGCCGCGTCCAGCAGTCCCGCGCTCCGACGCGAGGACATGTGCCCCGACGTGTGTGTGGGAGCACTCCCACGAAACGCCGTGGACACGGCCGTCGACACGCGATCGGGAATCTGCATTCCATGCTGGGGGTCGAGGTGAATCCAGCCGTCGCCCAAAGAGGGAATCGACCCTCTGACTCGCGCAACGTCGTACCCCATGCCGGACACTCTAAGCGCCGTTTTCGTCAGCGTGTGTTCCACATCCTTTTTTGGCATTGCCGACCCTGCTGTCAAGCACGCTTTTCGTCCCTCCGTACAGACCCTCGTCAAGGATAAACGGACCCAGTTCTCGCGCAATCCCACCGGGCGCGCAAAAATGGCGACATGACGCAATCGGACTCCCAGTCCAATCCCGAGAACAGTGACCACGTCGGCGTGATCGGCCCGAACGGACAGCCTCTCGCACTCAGCCGTGAAGAGGCAACCGCCGCTGCGGCTCGCGCCGCCGGAACCGAGGGCGTCGAGAGCGGTGAGACCGCCCTATCGGACATGGTGGAGCAGCCCGCGAAGGTGATGCGCATCGGCACGATGATCAAGCAACTCCTCGAGGAAGTGCGCGCCGCACCGCTCGACGATGCCAGCCGAAGCCGCTTGAAGGAGATCCACCAGTCTTCGATCCGTGAGCTCGAGCAGGGGCTCGCGCCGGAGTTGCGGGATGAGCTCGAACGGCTGACCTTGCCGTTCGATGAGGATGCGATTCCCTCGGATGCCGAACTGCGGATCGCTCAGGCACAACTCGTCGGGTGGCTCGAAGGGGTGTTCCACGGAATACAGACCGCACTCTTCGCGCAGCAGATGGCCGCACGCGCCCAGCTCGAACAGATGCGTCAGGGTGCGCTGCCGCCCGGAGTGAGCATCAACACTGGACACGGTGGCCCGGCACACGGAAGCGGTACCGGCCAGTACCTGTGAGTGGAGCCTGCGGAGTGGTCGGCGAATAAGCGGTAGTGTCGACCGTCGTGTCGGCCCCAGCAACCAAATCCGAGAACGAAGCAGGAGAGCGTGTGACAGTTCCCGTTTCGGACTCGCAGAGCTTCAAGCGTGCCTTCGGTGATCTGAGGACGGGTTTCAGTCAGCGTGAACTGTGGCTGCATCTCGGCTGGCAGGACATCAAACAGCGTTACCGCCGTTCGGTGATCGGTCCGTTCTGGATCACCATTGCCACTGCTGTCCAGGCGACGGCGATGGGTTTGCTGTATTCGGTGCTGCTGGATGTGGATCTGCGTGAGTTCCTGCCGCACGTGGCTGTCGGTCTCATCATCTGGACGTTCATCAGCGCGGCGATCCTCGAGGGCGGCGACGTGTTCGTGGCCAACGAGGGGTTGATCAAGCAACTCCCGTCGGCGCTGTCGGTGCACGTGTATCGGCTGGTGTGGCGCCAGATTCTGCTTTTCGCGCACAACCTGATCGTCTACGTCGTCATCCTGGTGATCTTCCAACCCTCGCTGAGCTGGGCGTCGTTGACGGCGCTTCCAGCGTTCGTGCTGATCGCCTTCAATGCGGTGTGGGTCGGTTTGCTATTCGGCATCGTCGCCACGCGCTACCGCGACATCGCCCCGATCCTCGCGTCGATGGTGACGCTGCTGTTCTTCATGACGCCCATCGTGTGGACCACGCAGGGGTTGATCAATCAGGGCGGCGAGGCCGCGAACCGGGCCCGGCTGGTGGAGATCAATCCGCTCTTCCACTACCTGGACATCCTGCGTGCACCGATGATCGGCGAGGAACAGCAGGCGTATCACTGGTACATCGTCATCGCCTGCACCCTCGTCGGTTGGGCACTGACGATTCTCGCGCTCAAGAAGTACCGGGCCCGCGTGCCCTACTGGGTTTAGGGGCTGAAAGTACATATGGCAATCGGCATCACCACGCACAACGCTTGCGTCGACTTCCCGATCTTCGACGCCAAGACCCGCTCGTTGAAGAAGGCGTTCCTCGGCAAGGCCGGCGGCGCGATCGACCGCAACTCCTCCGACGTCGTCGTCGTCGAGGCGCTACGCGACATCACCATCGATCTGAAGGACGGCGACCGCGTCGGCCTCGTCGGACACAACGGTGCCGGTAAGTCGACGCTGCTGCGTTTGCTCTCGGGCATCTACGAGCCGACTCGGGGCAGCGCCGAGGTCCGCGGCCGCGTCGCGCCCGTGTTCGATCTCGGCGTCGGCATGGACCCGGAAATCTCGGGCTACGAGAACATCATCATTCGCGGCCTGTTCCTCGGTCAGACGCGCAAGTCGATGCTCGCGAAGATGGACGAGATCGCCGAGTTCACCGAACTGGGCGATTACCTGGACATGCCGCTACGCACCTATTCGACAGGTATGCGAGTGCGCGTCGCGATGGGCGTCGTCACCAGCATCGACCCGGAGATTCTGCTACTCGACGAAGGCATCGGAGCCGTGGACGCCGAGTTCATGAAGAAAGCCCGCGTGCGCCTGCAGGAACTGGTGAAGCGTTCCGGCATTCTCGTCTTCGCCAGCCACTCGAACGAGTTCCTCGCCCAACTGTGCGATACCGCGATGTGGATCGACCACGGTCAGATCCGTCAGCAGGGCGGTATCGAGGAGATCGTGCGCGCCTACGAGGGCGACGACGCGGGCGATCACGTGGCGACGGTTCTCAAAGAACTCGCCAGGGACGCGGGAGTGGAGCCTGCGGAACGACCTAGAGATGAAGAGCATGGCTGACAAGATCGTCGGAGTCATCGTCACGCACAAGCGTCGTGAACTTCTTTCCCAGTCCCTCGAGGTCATCACGCACCAGAGCCGCCCGCTGGACCACCTCGTGGTGGTCGACAACGCCCACGAGGACGCAGTGCGCGAGCTGGTGGAGTCCGCGGGCATCCCGACGACGTATCTCGGCTCTCACCACAATCTGGGCGGCGCGGGCGGGTTCGCGCTCGGCATCCTCTACGCACTCTCGCTGGGCGCCGACTGGGTCTTTCTGGCGGACGACGACGGCCGGCCGGAGGGCACCGACGTTCTGCGCACGTTGTACGACTGCGCGATCAAGCATGGACTCGACGAGGTCTCCCCCGTCGTGTGCGACATCGACGCCCCGGACCGGCTCGCGTTCCCGTTGCGACGGGGTGTGGAGTGGCGGCGGTTGCGTTCGGAGCTGATCGATCCGAAGAACCCCGAGGACGATCTGCTCGAGGGCATCGCATCGCTGTTCAACGGGGCACTGTTCAAGGCGTCGACCATCGACGCCGTGGGCGTTCCCGATCTGCGCCTGTTCGTCCGCGGCGACGAGGTCGAGGTGCACCGACGGTTGCAGCGCTCGGGCCTGAAGTTCGGCACGTGTCTGACGACGGCGTACGTGCACCCGAACGGCGCCGCCGAGTTCAAGCCGATCCTCGGTGGACGGATGCACACCCAGTATCCCGACGACGCGACGAAGCGGTATTTCACCTACCGCAACCGCGGGTACCTGATGTCTCAGCCCGGGATGCGAAAGCTGCTACCGCAGGAGTGGATCCGATTCGGCTGGTTCTTCCTGGTGACCACCCGCAACCCCAAGGGTTTGGCGGAGTGGATGCGGCTGCGCCGGCTCGGGCGTCGCGAGCATTTCCAGCGCTGACCGGGCCTCCGAGCGCCCTCGGCAGTGACCGAAAAGACGCACTGCACCCTCCTCGGTTACCGTGTGCGCATGACGGAACCTCGCAAGCTGACGGATCGGATTCGGCATTCGGCACGAGAGAAGTTTCAGCGAGCATTCGGTGAGGTTCTGGACAAGCAGACGGCGCAGTTGGCCGAGCAGACCGAAGATCGACATGCCAAGCTCGTGGAGCTGCTCGAACGCCAACGCCGCGAGATCGACGACCTGCATGCATTCGTTCGCGGACTGGAACTGCGGATGCGACGCGACCTCTTCTTCGCCTCCGAGGTGGAGGCGGCGGCACAGTCCGCGGAATTCGCCGAGGAGATGATGCCGAAGGCGCCGACCTTCCCGCTGCCGCATGCGACGCTGCGCTTCGCGCTCGGCGAAGTGTCGGTTCCAGGCATGGCGCTCGAGTTCGGCGTCGCCAGCGGGACCACCCTCGAGATCATCGCCGAGGAGCTGGCGCCGAGGGACGACATTTCCGTCGTCGCCGGTTTCGATGTCTTCTCGGGGCTGCCCGACGCCTGGCGTACCGGGTTTCCGAGGGGCATCTTCGAGCAGGAGAACGTTCCGACGGTGCCCGGCGCGGAGATCGTGCCAGGTTTGTTCGAGGACTCGCTGCCGAAGTTCCTGAAGACTCGTACGGACAAGATTTCCTTCCTGCATCTCGACGCGGACCTGTACTCCTCGACGGTTACCGTTCTCGACCTGGTTGCCGATCGGTTGGTGGTCGGGACGGTCATCGTGTTCGACGAGTACTTCAACTTCCCGGGCTGGCGCAACCACGAGTATCGGGCGTGGATCGAGTTCGTCGGCCGCACCGGTACCGAGTTCGACTACCTCGGCTACACCGTCGACAACGAGCAGGTGGTCGTGCGGATCCGCAAGGCTCCGACACAGCGTCCGGCGCGGCGCTGACTCACCGAACCAGCCGCACTGCCTGGGTGACATGGAACGTCACACGCTCGTCGATCCGGAAACCACTGGCACTGAGCAGTGCGTAGTCGTTGGACTTCTCGAAGTCGTACGGTTGCAGGGCCCATTCGTCATTCGACGACAAACGTAGGTTTTCGACCTCGTCGCGTTCGCGATCAGTGAAATACCAGACGACGTCACACGTCGACAGTTGTTGCGCCAGATCCCCCAGCGGAAGCTCTTCGTCCCACAGTTGACCCGTGGCGGCCGCATCCTTCGCGAGCCCGATGCGACGGGTACCGGCAAATGCAGCAGGATCGACGTCTTCGACGAGCCGTTGCGAGGACGGATTCCACGCCGCCTTTCCGAACAGGACGCAGTCACCGGGTTCGACATTCGAGGCCGCGAAGTCGTTCGCAGCGCTGAAGTCCATCTGCAGCGGCTTTGCCCATTGGGAGCGCTGCTCGGCGTAGGCGGGCACCAGAGCGGCCGCCAGAATGCCCAATGCGAGGTAAGGCAGCCACCACCGTAGGGCGGCTAACCTGCCCAGCGCGACGCCGCCGAGCAACGCGACCGCCGGCGCGGTGAAGGTCAGGTACCGATCCAGGTAGATGGGCGCCCGGACGAGCGAGTACGACGCCATGAAGACCATCGGCACGATGATCCATGCCAACGACATCGGCACGATCCCGTCGCGCCACGGCCTGCCGGTGCCGGTGCCGGATCGGACGAACAGTGCCGCAGCAACGATCACGAGGAACACGATTCCGAATGCGGGCGCGCCCAGGAACCACTGGTATTCCACGACAATCCGAGGAAGGTTGCCGTCGAGCGGCGGAATCCAGCTCACCTGCCCCGCTTGCCTGAGCACCGCCAGCAGGAACGGAAATATCGCCAGGAGCGACGCGGCGACGGCCCCTGACCACCACAGCATTGCGCTCCTGAATTTCTTGTGCAACAACAGGATCAGGAAATGGACCGCAACGATCGTCGCGAGGTAGACGAACAACACAATCGACATGGCAAGCACGAGGGAGTAGAGAACCCACCACCAACGCGCTCGGGACTGCAAGGACACCAACAACAGAACCGTCAGCCAGACCACTGCTGCGGCGGTGAGTGCGTAGCTGCGAGCCTCTACTGCTGCCCACGTCACCCTCGGAAGCAGGGCGAACAAGATCCCGGAAAAAAGTGCGACGGGACCGCTGGAGACACGCGAGGCGAGCACGACCACTCCGGCAGCAGCGCCGCCCACCGCAATCGCACTCGGCAATCGCACCGAGAACTCCGAGAAACCGAACATCTCGCCCCACAGGTGCAAACCCATGTAGTACGCACCGTGGACGATGTCGGTACTGCGCAGCAGATCGATCAGATCTGGCAGCGACCGCCGGCTCGCGTACACCGAAGCCACCTCGTCGTACCAGAACGAGGGAATCCAGCTGCCGGCCACGCCCAGGACGAAAGCGAAAACGCCGACCGCCAGGGCCTGCCCAGCTGCCCCACTCGCGCCGCGCACCCGGCGTTCACACCTCGATCGAGTACAACCGTGCCCAGTTCTCCCGGCTGGTGAGTTCCGGCATCGCAACTCGGTATTCCTGCGACACGTCCTCGGTCTCTGTTCTCAGTCGGCGCAACGCTTGGAGTCCCCGCCCGAGCAGAACGAGAGCGGTGCCCTGGTCGCGCACACGGACTCGCACGCCCTCTTGCGAGCGATCGGTGACGACAGCGTGCGCGAACAGCGAGACGTGCCACCAATGCGCGTCGTCGGCCGAGATGGCAACCGGACCCGGATGCACTCGCCCGCGCCATTGGTTGAGCACCCGCTTGGCCAGCACCGCCCACTCGAGACTCTTGTTCGGAGTCGGGCCCGCCGGCGTGATGACCATGTCTGCGGGCCGAATACCGGGGACCGCATTGGCGTTGTGACGCTTGGTCTCTCCGTACTCAGCGCGCTCGCGTCGAATAGAACCGGCAGCGTCCATACCGCCGTCGACCAGCTTGCCCGGCCCGGCGAGGAAGTCCTCGATGGCCTTGATCAACGTGTACGCCATGCCGTACTGCATCGAGACCAGATAGCGGAACAGATCGGTGCCGAGTTGACGGGCGAGCTTACGACCGTCCAGGTCTGCATGCAGTGCGGCGGTAATCATGCCGTTGCGCAGGTTGAAGTATCGGTGCCACTCGTCCCAGTCCTTCCACGCGAAGTCTGCGTGCCACACCGCTGCACCGGGCAGGGTGACCGTCGCGAATCCGTTGGCGCGGGCGCGATAGCCGTACTCGATGTCGTCCCACTGGAAGAACAGCGGTAGCGGATACCCGATCTGCGAGACGATTTCCGATGGGATCAAACAGGACCACCAGCCGTTGTATCCGGCGTCGACCCGAATGTCCTGCTTCTTCTTGAACGCGCTCTTGTCCGAAATCGCGTTCTTGACGTACAGACCAGCCTCGAGCTTCTGCAGATTCGCGACCTCGGCACCGACGTGCACACGGTCTGGATGCAGGAGGTAGAGCATCTGCGCACCGACGATCGCCGGTTCGACTGTCTTGTTGGCGAAGGCGTTCATGCGGACAATCGCCTCGGGCTCGCACAGCACGTCGTCGTCCATGAAGATGACGTTGGCAGGGTCGCCGCCCTTGCCCTGCACCTCGTACAAGCCGCGGGTGAACCCGCCTGCTCCGCCGAGGTTGGGCTGAGTGATGTAGACCAACTTCTCGCCCAGTTCGGCGGCGACGCGCTGGAACAGTGGACGAGTCTCGACCCGATCGGTGCCCTGGTCGATGACGTAGACGTTGTCGACGCCGTGCAACGCAATGGGATCCTCTGCCATCGCGGCAACGGTGTTGGCGCAATCGTCGGCGCGGTTGAACGTGCAGATGACGACGGACGTGGGACGCAACGCGGCCGGCGCGTCGACTGTCCATTCGGCATCCTCGACCGTCAGCTCGTGCGAGGTCGTGGTGAACCGAACGAACAGAGCGCCGCCGTCGAGAAACTGTTGGACCTTCGCCGCGATGCCAAGTCGGCTCGACTGCCCGTCGGTATCGACGGTGGTACTCGCGACCGTTCGTTTGCGGCCTTTGGAATCGGTGGCGACGACGTCGATGCGTCCCCGACCGGTGACCGTTGCCGTGAACCGTGCCTCGGTGACGTCCGTCCATCGCTGCCAGTAGCTCGCCGGAAAGCGCCCGAAGTAGCTGTTGGTCTCGACGACGGATCGCTTGGCGAGCGTAGCAACGTATCGCGAGCGTTCGGCGTTGCCTTTCGAAACGCTGGTGTACATGTCGGCGCTCACGAGCGGTGAAGGCCCGTCGAACAGGAGACGCTGCGCCGTCAGTCCGTAGGAGCCAGCGGCGTCGGCGCCTACTGGCTCGTTCGACCGCGCATCGAGACGATTGAGAGCAGTGCCATCCATACCGAGAGGAACCCCATCTTGTCGAAGAATCACTGTCTATGGTTGCACAACCTCGGCCTCGGGCGGCTCGACGCACGGGTGTATCACGCCGTTTCGGATGTGAGAGTGGTGGCGGGATACAGTCGTGTGTCTCTATCTGCCCACGGAGTGAACAGTGATTCTCAGCCGAACCGAGCACACGCACAGCTCTGCGCTCGGCAGTCGCAAAGAGCGCCTCGCGTGGGGAGCCGCGGCCGCTGTCGTGGTGGTCGTCGGTTACCTCCTGGTTCTCACCGTGGACCCACGTTTCTTCTACATCGACGACACAGAATCCGGCGCGGTACCCAACTGGCTGCAACTCGGACGAATCATGCGCGAGGGCCAGTTCCCCTCGCTCGTTCTCGATCAGTGGATGTCCGGCAACTATCCCGTCGAAGGCCAAGGCGGGCTATGGAACCCCGTGCAGATGGCAATCAACTACATCTCCCCGTCGATCGACAACCTGACGTTGCTGGCCACCGCAGTCAAACTCGGGTTCTCGATCGTCCTGGCATGGGGCGTCTACCGTGTCGCGCTGGCGTACGGCTCGCGGCCGTCCTGGGCGGCGGTAGCCGGTGCCAGCGCGCCGTTCGTCGGATTCACCATGTTCTTCGAGAACACGTCGTGGATCACGGCTCTCATCGGAACCGCCTGGATCATGAACGCATGGGCCAGCTCTGTGTCCTACGCGCGAGGACGGTCCGGCCCACTGCTGCCGTTCGCTTTTCTCTACCTGGCTATCAGTGTCGGTTACGTCCACGCAGCCGTCATGGCCGGTGTGATGATTGGATCGGTCGCCATCGGTGAGCGCGTATTCCAGCGCCAGTGGAGACCCGCCCTCCGCGTCGCAGCCGTCGGGATCGCCGCTGCCGCCTGTGGATTGATCACGTTCCTCCCTGGCGTCCTGACCTCGTCCGTGACCTGGCGCAGTGGCGAGGAGGGCACGTTCAACGACAACTTTCTGACGGCTCCCTGGTCGGAGACACTGACTGCGAGCATCCCGACGGCGGTGACCAGTATCGAGTCCTGGTCCGGTGAGACGACCGCCTCTCCCGTCACCTATATAGCCTGGTTTCTCGTCCCGGCACTCGCCTTCATCGCATGGCGACGGGTGCCCGAGGCCTTGCGTGAGTTGACGGCCCCCTTGATCCTGCTGGTGTTCGCGCTGGTCTTCACCGCTGGTCCCAGCGACATCGGACCAATCCGATGGCCGGCACGCATCCTCCCGTTCGTCGCGATCACGGCGTTGATCCTGGTCACCACCCTCGTCAGCCGATACGGGACCTTGGAGCGCTTTCGACCACGCCTACTCGCCGCGTCGTTGCTGACGGTGATTCTCGTGCTCCGAGCCGGCTCTTCCGGTCCCGAACTCTTCGGCCGTCACGTGGTAGCAGGCATCCTCATCGCAGTCTTCGGGGCGCTCGCGTTGTTCCTCGCCCACCGCTTCTCCACCCGTGCGACGGCAGCTCTGCTGCTTGTCACCATCGCACCCATCGCGATGTATCAGGTGGCCTCGTACGACCCACCCTTCGACAAGTGGTGGTTGCCGACGACCCAATCCGAGGCCAAGGCTCAGTTCCCGGAATGGGAAGGTGCGACGCTCCAGCTTGGCAACCGTGCGTTGACCGAAGTCAGCGCCGACAGCGCCGACGACCCGCAGCTGCCGTGGCACTCGCAGGTGTACGGCAACTCGGCCAAGGTTCTGGGGCTCGACTACGTCAATGCCTACACCCCGGTCGGCTACCTCGACTTCTCGAATTTGCTGTGCCTCCAACACGAAGGATCGAGCTGTCCCGACGCCTTCCGCCGCCTCTTCCAGACGGAGATCTTCACCGGCAAGACCTATGCAGACCTGATGCGCCTCGACCGGGTCGTTCTGCAGAAGAATCAGTACCCGCTGGCGAACGCGCAGCCTGCGCCTCCCGGATGGACATGGGTGATCCCACCGACCGCCGACTCCGCGCGTCAGATCTACGTCCTCGAACGTGTCGACGGACTCATTCCCGACGACATCGGCCGGGTGGTGGCCACAGTCGACGCGACGGCGGCCTCGCAATCCTCGACCGCTGATTCGGAGAAGGTCACCGTGAGCTCGCCAACCGGCGGCAGCGTCGTGTTCGCACGGTTGGCCTGGCCTGGCTACTCCGCCACCCTGAACGGCGAGCCACTGCAGACGAAAGGCCTGGGCGACATCTTCCTGTACGTCGACCTGCCGCCCGGCACCGACAACGCCGAGCTCGAGATCTCGTTCCGGCCGCCCGGGCAGCGACTCGGACTCGTCGGAATTGCTGGCGGCCTGCTCATGTTGGCCGTGCTCGTGGGCGTCGACGTGCGCCGACGTCGATCGGAACGCGCGAGCACCACACTGTCGATCGAGGACATCACCGATCCTGATGCCACGGAACGTGGTAGTTCAGCGCTGAGCAGATAGGCTCACAACCCGTGATCACCCCGTCCGAGAAGGCCACCGACCCGCACCGCATCTCGATCGTGGTGCCGGTCTACCAGGGTGAACGCACATTGCGCACGCTCATCGAGGAAATACTGCCGTTGACCTCGGTCACGCACTCGCCTGGTGGCCGCCCGCTGATCGTGGAGGAAGTACTCCTCGTCTTCGATCACGGCCCCGACGGCTCGGCCGACGTCATTCGCGGACTCGTCGCCGAACACACGTTCGTCCGTGGCGTATGGCTCAGCCGCAACTTCGGCCAGCACCCCGCAACCCTCGCCGGCATGGCCTCGAGCGGTGGTGAGTGGATCGTCACGATGGACGAGGACGGCCAACACGACCCAGCGGACATCGGGGGCCTGCTCGATACCGCACTCGATCAGCAATCCTCGGTGGTGTACGCGAAACCGACCAATGCGGCACCGCACGGTCTGTTGCGCAACGCCGCCTCACGAGGGTCGAAGTGGCTCATCGCGAAGGCGATGGCCGCGGACAACACTGTCAGCTACCAGAGCTACCGTCTCGTCCTCGGAGAAGTCGGACGCTCGGTCGCTGCGTACGCCGGATCGGAGGCATACCTAGACGTAGCGCTCGGTTGGATTGCCGGTGAGGTGACCACGAGCCCGGTCGAACTTCGCGAGGAGCAAGGCCGTCGGTCCGGCTACAACCTGCGGACGCTGCTGTCGCACTTTTGGCGCATGGTCCTCTCCAGCGGCACCAAGGGTCTTCGGATGGTCAGCATCATCGGGGTCGCGTTCGCCGTGCTCGGACTGGCACTCGTCTTGTGGGTCTTGGCCTCTTACCTACTGTTCGACCTGGGCTCCGAGGTCCGCGGTTGGGCGTCGACCATGGTTATTCTGCTGTTCGGCTTCGGAGCGACATTGTTCTCGCTCGGCGTCGTCGCCGAATACGTCGGTGTCAACGTCAAGACCGCGATGGGCAAGCCGCCGTACCTGATCGTCGCCGATCCTGCCGACGGCCCACTGGGTCGGACGGGAAAGGCCGATCCAACCGAGCCCGACCCCCAAGCGTGACAACGACATACAGCTGGATCGTAGGGAGCGGCGGTCTGTTGGGTTCTTCGGTCACCCGTGAACTCGGCCGACGCGGCAACTGTGTCTTCACCAGCAGCGTCCCGTGGGCGGACCACGAATCGGCCAGAAATACTCTGTTACAGGATTGCACCGCATTCTTCGGGCTGGTCGGTGACGGGGCCTGGAACATCGTCTGGGCAGCAGGTGCCGGGGTCAACGGCACCAGCGCAGCCGAATTCGCTCAGGAGAATGCGCTGATCGCGGAGGTCCTCGACCAGGTCGGCGATCTGCACACATCGGCGGGAACGGTCTTCTTGGCCTCCTCGGCGGGAGGCGTCTACGCAGGAGCCGTCGGAGCACCGCATCACGAAGGCACCCGTGCGGTTCCGCTGGGCGATTACGGCCGTGCCAAGCTCGATTCCGAAAAGATCGCGGAAGCCTTCGGCATCCGCACCGGAATCAACGTCGTCGTCGGCCGCTTCGCCAATCTGTACGGGCCCGGCCAGAACCTCAGTAAACCGCAGGGACTCATTTCGCATCTGTGCCGCGGTTACCTGATGGCGTCACCCGTGTCGATCTACGTCCCGATGGACACCCTGCGCGATTACCTCTTCGTCTCGGACGCTGCCGAGATGGTGGCCGACGCGCTTGCATTGTCGGCTCGAAACTCCTTCTCGCCCACCACCAAAATATTCGCAACCGGTCAGGCCGTCACTATCGGTTCAATCCTGGGTGCTTGCCGCACAGTCTTTCGCCGACGGCCCAATGTGGTTCTCGCGGCGTCACCGTTGGCTGCGTTCCAAGGTCGCGACCTCCGCCTGCGTTCGACCGTGTGGCCCGAGATCGACCGCCGCAGTCACCGCACGCTACCCGCCGGTATCGCGTCGACCCTGCAAGCGACCCGACAGGCACTCGGGGCGGGCCGATGACCGAACCGGAGACGCCGGCACCGCCCGCCGGTATGAGCGGGTCGCCCGGGCCGCTCATGCGCATCATCAAGAACCAGCCTTTCGCGTTTCTTCTCGTCGGCGGCGTCAACACCACGCTCGGTACCGGCTGGTTCATCGTGTGGCAACTACTCATCGGCGAACGATACGGCTATCACGCCGCGATCGTCCTGGGCTACCTGTGCAACGTGTTGTGCGCGTTTGCCATGTACCGATACCTCGTGTTCCGAGTCCGTGGTCACTTCTTCCGAGATCTACTACGGTTCTTCGTCGTCAATTTCGGTGCGTTCCTCGCGAACATATCGTTGATGACGGTGGCAGTGTCCTTCCTTCATTTTCCGCCCATCCCTTCGCAATTGGTCGTCACGGCAGTAATGGCGGTGGTCAGCTTCTTCGGCTACCGCGACTTCTCGTTTCGCAGAAAGCCAGCATCATGAGCCCACGTGTATCTGTCGTCGTTCCCGCGTACAACAACGCCGAGTACATCGCCGAGACGATCGAATCGATTCTGCGGCAGACGTTCACCGACTTCGAGCTGATCATCGCCGACCATTCGTCCACCGATGAGACGCTCTCGATCATCGAGGAATACGACGATCCTCGCATCCGAGTTCTCTCCACCGAGGCCGGCGGTGGTGCGAAACGAAACTGGGATCGTGTCACCGCGGAAGCCACGGGCGAGTTCGTCAAACTCGTCTGCGGCGACGACACTATATTCCCCACGTCGCTCGAAGCCCAGGTCACGGCGTTCGATTCGCATCCCTCCGCTGTGCTGGTGGCGTCGCAGCGCACGCTTGTCGATGCCAACGGCAAGACCGTCATCGCAGCCAGAGGGCTCGGCGGACTGAGCGGTCTGGTGTCCGGACGCGAGGCAGCGCGAACCGCGGTTCGCGCCGGCGCCAACATCTTCGGTGAACCGGGATGCGTATTGATGAAGCAGAATGTGCTGCAGGACATCGGACTGTGGGACAACGATCACCCCTACCTGATCGACCAGGCCACCTTCATCGGCGTAGCGCTACATGGCGATGTCGTGGCAATTCCCGAGCCGCTGGCCTCGTTCCGAATCAGCGCCGGTCAGTGGAGCGTGGAACTAGCCACCCAGCAGGCACGCCAGGCCGCTGACTTTCATCGATCCCTCGGCGCGCAGATGCCGGATCTGCTGTCCAAGAACGACATTCGGATCGGCAACGCAAAAGCACTGGCCACCTCGTTCATGCGACGTGCTGTCTATCTACTGCTGCGCCACCGTATGTCGAAAAGCTAGGGCAGCACCGATTCCTTCTGGGCGTAGCCGCTTTCGGTGGCGTCCTTCTGCGGTCGCCACCACTGCTCGTTGTCGCGGTACCAATCCACGGTGGCCTTCAGGCCGCTGCGGAAGTCCACGTACTTCGGTGTCCAACCCAATTCGGTGCGAAGCTTGGTCGAATCGATCGCGTAACGCAGATCGTGGCCTGGTCGGTCGGTAACGAAATCGAACGCGTCGGCCGCCTGTCCGGTCTCTTCCAGGATCGTTTCCAGGACCGCTCGATTGTTCTTCTCACCGTCCGCGCCGATCAGATAGGTCTCGCCGATCTCGCCCTTGTCGATGATCGTCCACACTGCATGGTTGTGATCGTCGACGTGGATCCAGTCCCGGACGTTCTGGCCGGCGCCGTAGAGCTTGGGGCGGGTGCCGGCCAGAATATTGGTGATCTGGCGCGGAATGAACTTCTCCACGTGCTGGTACGGGCCGTAGTTGTTGGAGCAGTTGGAGATCGTGGCACGAACCCCGAACGAGCGCACCCACGCTCGCACCAGCAGATCGCTCGACGCTTTGGTCGAGGAATACGGGCTCGACGGGTTGTACGGGGTCGATTCGGTGAATCTGGCGGGATCGTCGAGTTCGAGGTCGCCGTAGACCTCGTCGGTGGAAATGTGGTGGTAGCGGACGTCGTGCTCGCGGACGGCTTGAAGCAGCGTCGTGGTGCCGATGACGTTGGTGTGGACGAACGGCCATGGGTTGTTCAGGCTGTTGTCGTTGTGGGATTCGGCCGCGAAGTGGACGACGAGGTCGGTCTCGGCGACGAGCCGATTCACCACGTCCGCATCGGCGACGTCACCCTCGACGAACTCGATCTTGTCAGCGACGGAGTCCAGTGACGAGCGGTTTCCGGCATAGGTCAGTGCGTCGAGGACTGTCACCTGAGCATCGGGGCGCTCGGCGACGGTCTGGAGCACGAAATTTGCGCCGATGAACCCGGCGCCGCCTGTCACGAGCAGTTTCATGGTGACGACCCTACCGGCCTGAGCGTGTTCGTTCGGGTCTGGAAGTGGATGCGAAACTCGTTCTGCCCGAGGTTCACGGGCTTGGCTCCGATGCTCACGGCGACCGGCCGTCGGGGTGAGCCTGGAGGGTCGCAGAACAACCGTTTCGCATCCACTGGCACGGACAGCGGGTGCGCGAAGCCATCCCCTGTCTGGGAGACTGCCGGGTATGCGGGGAATCATTCTGGCGGGCGGCACGGGTTCGCGGCTCCATCCGATCACGATGGGGATCAGCAAGCAGTTGGTGCCGGTCTACGACAAACCGATGATCTACTACCCGCTCTCGACGCTGATCCTGGCGGGCATCCGCGAGATTCTCATCATCACCACCCCGCAGGACCGCGAACAGTTCCAACGTCTGCTCGGTGACGGATCGCAGTTCGGCATCGACCTGACCTACAAGGTTCAGCACACCCCGAACGGACTGGCCCAGGCGTTCGTGCTCGGCGCCGACCACGTCGGCACCGACAGTGCCGCCCTGGTGTTGGGTGACAACATCTTCTACGGCCCCGGTTTGGGTTCGCAGCTTTCGCGTTTCGGCAACATCGATGGCGGGGCCGTCTTCGCGTACGAGGTCAAGGACCCCTCCGCGTACGGCGTCATCGAATTCGACGCGGCAGGCAAAGCGATCTCGCTGGAGGAAAAGCCGAAGGTCCCCAAGTCCAACTTCTCGGTGCCCGGCCTGTACTTCTACGACAACGACGTCCTTGCCATCGCCCGCGACCTGCAACCGTCCGCGCGGGGCGAGTACGAGATCACCGACGTCAACCGCCACTATTTGGACGCCGGGCGGTTGGCGGTCGAGGTACTGCCGCGTGGGACGGCCTGGCTCGACACCGGCACCTTCGATTCGCTGCTCGATGCCTCGAACTATGTGCGCACCATCGAACAACGCCAGGGTCTCAAGATCGGGGCGCCGGAGGAAGTGTCGTGGCGTCGCGGGTTCATCTCCGATGACGAACTGCGCGAGCGCGCGGAGAAGCTCGTCAAATCCGGGTACGGGCAGTATCTGCTCGACCTGCTCGAACGAGGCAGGAAATGACTTTTCGTGAACTGAAGATTCCCGGCGCGTACGAGTTCACCCCGCGCCAGTTCGGTGACGACCGCGGTGTGTTCTTCGAATGGTTCAAATCCTCCGCGTTCGAGGAGGCTGTCGGTCGGCCGCTCGAGTTGCAGCAAGCGAACTGCTCGGTCTCCGCTGCCGGGGTGCTGCGTGGGATTCACTTCACCGATACCCCGCCCGGGCAGGCGAAATATGTCACCTGCACCCGTGGCGCGTTTCTCGATGTGATCGTCGACCTGCGTGTCGGGTCGCCGACGTTCGGCACCTGGGACAGTGTGCTCATCGACGATGTCGATCGGCGGGCGGTGTATCTGCCCGAGGGTCTCGGGCACGCGATCCTCTCCCTCGAAGACGGCTCGACCGTGATGTATCTGTGCTCGATCGAGTACACCCCGACGCTCGACCGCGATATCAATCCATTGGATCCGGACCTCGCGATCGACTGGCCCACCCTCGCCCGCGACGGAACAGCGCTGGAGTACACCCTCTCCGACAAAGACCGGGCCGCGCCCACACTCGCCCAGGCCATCGAAGCCGGGTATCTGCCCAAGTACCTCTGAGCGCGCGGCTGGTGGCGGCATTCGCTCACTTTCCAGCTGTTCGCTCACGTTGCAACCCGCGCGAACGCCTGAAACGTGCGCGAATGAGCGTCGGCTAGCGAATCTTGAAGATCACCGCACGCTGGACGACGAAGTTGATGACCGTCGCGGTGCCCTGGGCGATGACGAACGCCACGGCGCTGTACAGAATCATCTCCGGCCAGATGTGACCGAAAAGGGTATACAGCGCGTTCTGCACCCCGAAAGTGGCGAGGTAGAGCACCACGACGGCGATGAAGCGCGCACGCGACGGTGCAGCGTTGAACGTCCACCGCCTGTTGATGAGGTACGCCACCGTGGTGCCGACGACGAAGCCCACTGCTTTGGCGAGAGACAGCTGCTGGTCGAGCCCGTACTGCAGGGCGATGGTGATCGAGAAGTCGAAGATGGCCGAGAGCACACCCGTCGCGAGGAAGCGGACGACCTGCGTCTTGAAGTCGAGTGCCTCGTCGGCGGTGTTCTCGGTCAGCGGCAACTCGACGGGCAGCGGAATGTGGTGCTCGAGCTCGTCGTCGTTTCGCGAGGGATCAGGGGTGGACACGAGGTCCGAGACTAGTCGTTCTCCTGCCCAGGACCGCAGCCTGCAGAACGAGTCGGACACACCGGGTACCCTCTTGAACGATGTCCACGACAGCCGACGACGCACTCTTCCCCCTGGAACCACAGGCCGGGAACACTGCGTCGCTACCCACGCAGACTCGCACTCTCTCCGGCTGGGGGCGCACTGCGCCGTCCACGGGTGAAGTGCTTTCGACCTCTGACCCCGAGCTCATCGCCAACGCGGTCAAGCAGGTCGCCGAGCGGAACGACTCGAAGCCGGCGCACCTTCGCCGCGGCGTCATCGCCCGCGGCCTCGGCCGGTCTTACGGCGACAATGCCCAGAACTCCGGCGGCCTCGTCATCGATATGACGGCGTTGAACGGGATCCACAGCATCGACGCGTCGACCAGAATCGTCGACGTCGACGGCGGCGTGAATCTCGATCAGTTGATGCGCGCTGCGCTCCCGTTCGGCCTGTGGGTACCGGTGCTGCCAGGCACCCGACAGGTCACCATCGGTGGCGCCATCGGCACGGACATTCACGGCAAGAACCATCACAGCGCCGGAAGCTTCGGCAACCATGTGCGCTCGATGGAACTGCTCACTGCGGACGGCCAGGTTCGTCATCTCACCCCGTCGGGCAGAAATTCGAAGCTCTTCTGGGCGACGGTCGGCGGCAACGGACTGACCGGCATCATCCTGCGCGCAACGATCGAGATGACGCCGACCGAGACGGCATACTTCATTGCCGACGGCGACGTGACGCACAACCTCGACGAGACCATCGCGCTGCACAGCGACGGCAGCGAGAACAACTACGACTACTCGAGCGCGTGGTTCGATGCCATCGCTGCGCCGCCGAAACTCGGCCGCGCCGCTGTCTCACGGGGATCGCTGGCTCGATTGGATCAATTGCCGGAGAAACTGCAGAAGGATCCGTTGCGCTTCAACGCCAAGCCTTTCGTTACTTTCCCGGACGTGTTTCCGAACGGGTTGGCCAACAAATTCACGCTCTCTGCCGTGGGCCAGGCGTGGTACCTCAAGGCGGGCAACTACCGGAACAAGGTCCAGAACCTCACGGCGTTCTACCACCCACTCGACATGTTCGGTGAGTGGAATCGCGCCTACGGATCGAACGGATTTCTGCAGTACCAGTTCGTGGTACCGCCCGAGGCCGTCGACGAGTTCAAGAAGATCATCGTCGACATCCAGCGGTCCGGTCACTACTCGTTCCTCAATGTCTTCAAACTGTTCGGGCCAGGAAACAAGGCGCCACTGAGCTTCCCGATTCCAGGCTGGAACATCTGCGTCGACTTCCCGATCAAGCCGGGTCTCAACGAGTTCGTCCGCGAGCTCGACAAGCGCGTTCTCGAATTCGGCGGACGCCTCTACACCGCGAAGGATTCGCGCACCGACGCCGAAACCTTCCACTCGATGTACCCCAGGATCGACGAGTGGATCAAGGTCCGCCGATCCGTCGACCCCTCAGGCGTTTTCGCCTCCGATATGGCCAGAAGATTGGACCTACTGTGACGATAGATGCCGTCGGTAATCCTCAGACGATTCTCGTCCTGGGAGGCACCAGCGAGATCGGTCTCGCGATCACCGAGGAGTACCTGTCGAAGTCGCCGGCACGTGTCGTTCTCGCTGCACTGCCGAATGATCCGCTCCGTGACAGCGCCGTCGCCCAGCTGACCGCCAAGGGCGCGAAGTCCGTCGACGTCATCGACTTCGATGCCCTCGACACCGCATCCCACCCGAAGGTCATCGACGAAGCCTGGTCAAAGGGCGATGTCGATGTCGCCATCGTCGCGTTCGCCGTTGATTTCGACGCCGAAGAACTGTGGCAGGACCAGCGCAAAGCCGTCCTGACGGCCAACATCAACTACACCGCCTCGGTATCTGTCGGTGTTCTGCTGGGCGAGAAGATGAAGGCGCAAGCCTACGGCCGCATCATCGTCATGTCCTCGGTCGCCGGTGAACGCGTGCGCCGCTCCAACTTCGTCTACGGATCCACCAAAGCTGGCCTCGACGGCTTCTACCTGGGCTTGGGTGAGGCACTGCGCGAGTTCGGTCCACGCGTGACCGTCATCCGCCCGGGCATGGTGCGCACCAAGTTCAGCTCCCACGTCAAGGAAGCCCCGATGACGGTCGACAAGGAGGACATCGCCAAGCTGGCGGTCTCCGCGTCGCAGAAGGGCAAGGAATTGGTCTGGGCGCCGGCACCGTTCCGATTCGTCATGATGGGGCTCCGCCACGTCCCCCGGCCGATCTTCCGCAAGCTCCCCATCTAGATGAGGCGAGCGCTCGGGACGGCCGTCGACGGCGTACTGGCCGCTCTGGTCGCGACCCTGATCGCGGCGGTCGGGTTGTACGCCTTCTCGCTCGTCGACTGGCCCGCTTTCAACTCGTCCAACGTGACTCGGGCGGTGACGACGCTCGGGCAGGTGGGCTGTGTTGCCGCTCTGGCTGCGGCGATCATTCTCTACCGTCGTAGCACTCTGTCCTGGCTCGCGAAGGTACTGACCTGGGCGGGCCTGTCCGGGTTCGTGACCGTCACCTTGGGTATGCCCTTGGCAGCGACCAAGCTGTACCTGTTCGGCATCTCCGTCGACCAGGAGTTCCGCACCGAATACCTGACGCGACTCACCGATTCCGCGGCACTGCGCGATATGACGTACGTCGACATGCCGCCGTTCTACCCGGCCGGGTGGTTCTGGCTCGGCGGCCGCGTCGGCAGTGCTCTCGGGATGGACGGCTGGGAAGTCTTCAAGCCGTTCGCGATCGGACTTCTCGCCGTCACCGCAGTGCTCGCCTTCACGCTGTGGAAAGAACTCGTCCGCATCGATTGGGCAGTCGCCGTCAGCGCAGTGACCACCGCTCTCGTCGTCGCCTACGCATCTCCCGAGGCATACAGCGCCGTCATCGCCCTGCTCATCGCGCCGGCCCTGTTGCTGGCCTGGGGCGCGCTGAATCGGCCGGCCCCCGGCCTCCCCGGCCCCGGCATGAATGGGCCATCGCAACGGCTAGACGGCATCAATGAGCCATTGATGCCGAAAGGGGGGGCGGCAAAAAGGGAGGCGGCGAACAACTGGGGCT
>NZ_JABFAO010000002.1:0-412728 GCF_017168235.1 Rhodococcus sp. KRD197 | reverse complement strand
CCTGTCTCGTGGGCTCGGAGATGTGTATAAGAGGCAGCGGTGGTGGGCACTGGGCTGTTCCTGGGCCTCGCGGCGATGTTCTACACCCTCTACCTGGGGTTGGCTGCGTTCGCGGTCACGTTGATGGCTGTCGTCTCCGCTGTCCTCGCCGTACGGGCGCAGGGGACCTGGCGGGCCGCGGTTCCGATTGCTCTCCGACTCGCGGCGATCGCTGCCATTTCCGGGCTCATCGCGCTGACGGTGTGGCTGCCATATTTGATCGCGGCGCTGACCGGCACCCGCGCGACGTCCGGTACCGCCCTGCACTATCTGCCCGAGTCCGGGGCGACGCTGCCGATGCCGATGTTCGAGTTCTCACTGTTGGGTGCGCTGTGCATGATCGGGATGCTGTGGCTCGCAGTGCGCGCAGCGACGTCGAGACGCGCGCAGGCCCTGGGCATCGGTGTTGTGGCGGTGTACCTGTGGACGTTGATGTCGATGGCTGCCACGGTGGCCGGTACGACGCTGCTCTCGTTCCGGCTCGAAGCGGTCCTGATAGTGCTGCTCGGCGCAGCAGGCGTATTCGGATTCCTCGAAGGATCCAAGGCCATCTACCAGGCGATCAACGAGCCACCTCGGTTCAAGATCGCGGCGGTCGTGGTGGCCACGGTCGGCGCGATGGCGTTTGCCCAGAACATTCCGCAGGTACTGCAGTCCGAGATCACGGTCGCCTACACGGACACCGACGGTGATGGGGTGCGCGCTGACATGCGTCCACCGAACGCGGTCTCTTACTACCGCGATGTCGACGCCGCAATCGGCGAGCAACTGGGCAAGCCTCGTGACGAGACGATAGTGCTGACGGCCGACACGACGTTCCTCGCGTACTACCCCTACTTCGGGTTCCAGGGGCTGACTTCGCATTACGCGAACCCTCTGGCCGAGTTCGATCAGCGCGCTGCGGCGATCGAGGAGTGGACGCAGCTGGAGACACCCGACGAGCTGATCGACGCGCTGGACAGCAGCGAATGGGAAGCGCCCGATGCGTTCCTCTTCCGCCGCGGCGCCGACGGTTACACCCTGAGGCTGGCAGCGGACGTGTATCCGAACGACCCGAACGTGCGTCGCTACACGGTGACGTTCGACGAATCCCTGTTCGAGGATCCGCGCTTCGAGACCACCGATATCGGGCCGTTCGCGCTGATCACCCGAACCTCGTAGGCAACCCGTATAACGTTCACGTAACGTTGGTGGGCGATGACCACCACCGACCGGACTGCCCTCGAGCAGCCAGCGCAGGCCCCGGCAAGCAGGTTCGCGGCGCTCTCCTCCCGCATCCGCCGGCCGCATCCAGCCGATGTTGCAGCTGCAGTTGCGTACACCCTGGCAGCCCTGTTCGTCATGCAGGGGCAGTGGAAGAACCTCGCCAACGGTTATCTCGCCAACAGCGCTCAGGACCAGGCCATGTGGGAGTGGTTCTTCGCCGTCGCCGCACACTCGGTTGCCCACGGCGAGAATCCGCTGTGGAGCGATCTGCAGAACTTCCCGAACGGTGTGAACCTGATGGCCAACACGGCCATGTTCGGCCTGTCGATTCCATTGGCCCCGATCACCCTCCTCTTCGGCCCGACGCTCACCTGGGCCATCGCCCTCACCGGCGGTCTCGCCGGCACCGCGTACGCCTGGTACTGGCTGTTCTCGCGCACCGTCGCTGCATCACGGGGAGCGTCAGCGCTGGGCGGCGCGCTCTGCGGCTTTGCGCCCGGAATGATCTCGCACGCCAACGGCCACCCCAACTTCGTCGTACTGTTTCTCCTACCGGTGATCGCCGCACTCGTGATCGAGATCGCTCGCAGCGGGCCGTCGGCCAGGAAGACCGTCGCCCTCGGTCTCGTCGCCGCACTTCAGTTCATGCTCGGTGCGGAGCCGCTGCTCATCTTTGCCATCGCATTCGGCATCTTCGCCGTCGCTTACTACCTGGGTAGCCCCTCGCGCCTGCTGCCGGCGCTGAAGAACGCCGCGAAATCGCTGCCTGCCGCGGCTGCACTCACGTTGATCCTCATTGCATTCCCGCTCTACTGGCAGTTCTATGGTCCGGAGAGCTACGCGTCTCTCGAGCACGGACCGATGGGCAACGATTTCAACGCTCTGTTGCAGTTCCCCGCTCAGTCGATCGGCGGCGATCTGGCGCCCGGCGAGAGCTACCGAATCAACCCGACCGAGGACAACTCGTATTTCGGTTGGCCGCTGATACTGCTCACGCTCGTTGCAGCCGTGTCACTGTGGCGGGTCGCATGTGCGCGAGCTGCGGCGGCAACCGCCGTAGTCGTCACCGTGCTGTCCCTCGGATCCGAACTGATCATCGGCGGCGTGAACACCGGAGTCGGCCTGCCGTGGGAATGGCTTTCCGACACCACCCTGATCGAGTCGATTCTCGAGACGCGGTTCGCCATGGCCGCGATCCCCGGGATCGCGCTGCTGCTGGTTTTGACCACCGACAGGGTATTTCGCCGCGGTATCACGCCGATCCCGGCACTGTGGAGTTCAGCGCTGGCAATCGCGCTGCTGCCGCTGCTGCCGACGCCGCTGGCAACCATCGAGCGATCGCCGACCCCGCAGTTCTTCGCGAGCGGTGAGTGGAAGAACTACGTCGACGACGGCTCGGTGGTCACCGTTCCGCTGCCGCGGCCCATGGACGCGCGGCCGCTGCACTGGCAGGTCGAGGCCGACATGGGATTCCCGCTCGCCGGCGGTTACTTCGTCGGACCGGACGGCACGGACGAACGTGAAGCCAAGTACGGAGCCGTCGACCGTCCGACGTCGCTGCTCCTCGCCTCGGTACGCGAATCGGGCACGGTTCCCGAGATCACGCGCCAAAGGCAAGCAGAATTCCGAAGTGACCTGCAATTCTGGGATGCCGACGTGGTGGTTCTGCAGCCGGATCGCAGTACCTCAGCACTGCGCGAGACCGTCGACGAACTACTGGGCACAGATTCGGAGTACATCGACGGGGTCTGGGTGTGGGATGTGCGATGAGCACAGCCACCTAACATGATCGAGTGCGTTCCAAACCCGAGTTGACGACTGCCCGCATAATTGCCGTTCTTGCCGGGTTGATCGGTGTGATTCTCGCCGTGGCGACGCCGCTGCTGCCCGTGAAGCAGGCCGTCGCGACCATCGAGTGGCCTCAGCAAGACTTCGGCAGCGTCGATGCGCCGCTGATCTCGTACACCCCGCTACGGCTCGAGGCGACGGTTCCCTGCACGGACGCGTCGGGCATCCTGGTCTCGACGCTCCCGCCCGGAGCACCCGACATCGCGGGCCGCGGCCTCGTTGTGCGGGCCGACGACGAGCAGTCGGTCGAGGTAGTCCTGCGCGACCAGGTGCTGGGCGAGGCGTCCACGACCGGCGCCTGCGAAGTGACCGTCGACAGTGACCATGCACGCACGGTGGTGACGGCAGGTGGCGAAACCAACACGATCGAGGGCGACGTCCGCCCGCAGATGGTCGGGATCTTCACCGAACTCGACCAGAGCGCCCCCGGTCTGAGTGTCACCGCCGAGATCGACTCGCGGTTCTCGTCGAGTCCGTCTCTGTTCAAGCTCCTGGCGATCGCCGTCGGCGTCATCGCGGTGATCGCCTCGCTGTTCGCCCTGCACCGGCTCGACGGTGTCGACGGCCGTCGCGCACGCCGCTTCCTGCCTGCCAACTGGTGGAAGATCACCGGCGTCGACGCCATCGTCATCGGCACTCTTCTGCTGTGGCACATCATCGGCGCCAACACCTCCGACGACGGCTACCTGCTCAACATGGCACGGGTGTCGGAGAACGCCGGCTACATGGCGAACTATTACCGGTGGTTCGGCGTCCCCGAAGCGCCGTTCGGTATGCCCTACTACGACATGCTGGCCGCGTTCGCCAAGGTATCCACCGCCAGCGTGTGGATGCGGCTGCCCGCGCTCATCGCCGGAATCCTCTGCTGGATGGTCATCAGCCGCGAAGTGATCCCCAGGCTGGGCCGCGCGGTCGTCCGCAGCAACGTCGCCAGATGGACTGCCGGCCTCGTGTTTCTCGCCTTCTGGCTCCCCTACGACAACGGCCTGCGCCCCGAGCCCATCATCGCTCTCGGAGCGTTGCTGACCTGGTGTTCCGTCGAACGTGCCATCGCAACCGGACGACTGCTGCCCGCCGCCGTCGCCGTGCTCATCGCGGCGTTCGCACTCGCCGCGGGACCCACGGGATTGATCTGCATCGCCGCCCTGCTGGCCGGCGCCAGACCGCTCGTGCAGATCCTCGTCCGCCGGGCCAAACTCGTTGGATTCGCCGCACTGATCGCCCCGCTGCTGGCGTCGGGAACCGCGGTTCTGATGGCGATCTTTGCCGATCAGACCCTCGCATCCGTCCTCGAAGCGACCCGAGTGCGGTCGGCGGTAGGCCCCAATGTCGCCTGGTTCGACGAGCGAATCCGCTGGGACTCGTTGATGATGATCACTCCCGACGGCTCCTTGGCTCGCCGGTTCGGTGTCTTCGCCATGCTGCTGTGCGTCGCGGTGTCGATCTTCGTCATGCTCCGCAAGAACGGCCGCATCCCCGGCACCGCAATCGGTCCGTCACGCCGCATCCTCGGAATCATCATCGGCGCACTGGCTCTGATGATGTTCACCCCCACCAAATGGACCCACCACTTCGGCGTCTATGCCGGCCTGGCCGGCTCCGTCGCAGCACTCGCTGCAGTGGGCGTCACGGCCGCAACCATCACCTCACCGCGCAACCGCACGCTCTTCACCGCGGCCGTGCTGTTCCTGACGGCATTGGCGTTCACCGGGTCGAACGGTTGGTGGTACGTCTCGAGCTACGGCATCCCCTGGTTCGACAAGCCACCGTCCATTGCGGGCAAAGGATTCTCGACCCTTCTGCTCGGCCTCACCCTGCTGACCCTGATGTACGCCGCCTACCAGCACATCCGAACGCCGTTCGCCAAGTCACCGAAGCCGAAACGGCGCCGCTTCTCGCCGTCCGCGCTGACGGTCGTCGCCGGTGGCGTCGTCCTGTTCGAAATCCTCTCGCTCCTCAAGGGCGCGACCGCCCAGTACCCCGCATATTCGATCGCGCGGTCCAACATCAACTCGCTCGTCGGCAACACCTGTGGCCTCGCAACCGACGTTCGAGTCGAGACCGACCCCAATGCCTCGATGCTGCAACCGCTCTCGAGCAATCCGGATCCACTCGCCGCCGGCGGAAACATCGGATTCACCCCCAACGGGGTCGCGTCGGACCTACGAGCCGACGCCGAGGAATCCTCTCAGGGCGGCGCGAACTCCATCACCCCGACCGACGGCAGCACCACCGTCTCCACCAACAGCTCCGGCACCGAAGGCGGAACCGAAGCCGACGCCGGAATCAACGGCAGCACCGTCGCACTGCCGTTCGGACTCGACGCGGCCACCACACCGGTTCTCGGCAGCTTCGGCACCGACGAACCGGCATCGCTGACGACGGATTGGTACGGCCTACCGGGTGAAGGCGGGGACCTGATCTCCATCGCCGCAGCCGGCCGCATCCGCTCGGTGGATTCCGACGGCATCGTCACCCCGGGCGCGAGTGTCGAACTCGAATACGGCGTGCGCGACGGTGCCGACGTGCAGGCGCTGGGACGCATCACGCCACTGGACATCGGCCCGAACCCATCGTGGCGCAACCTGAGAGTGCCGCTGGCCGACCTGCCTCCCGAGGCCGACGCCGTCCGCATCGTCGTCGATGATGCCGATCTCGCGGCCAACCAGTGGGCTGCCATCACTCCCCCGCGCGTGCCGATCACGCAGTCGCTGAACGACCTCGTCGGCTCGGAGGCGCCGGTGCTGCTCGACTGGGCCGTCGGGCTCGCGTTCCCATGCCAGCGGCCGTTCGATCACCGCTACGGCGTCGCCGAGGTGCCTGAGTACCGAATCATCCCCGATCGGCCCGGTGCCGAATCGACCAACGCGTGGCAGGACTGGTTCGGCGGTGGTCCGCTGGGCTGGACCGAACAGCTTCTCGCCGCACGGACCGTGCCCTCGTACCTGCAGGACGACTACGACCGAGATTGGGGATCCATCGAGAGATACTCCCCACTCGAACCGAGCGCCGCACCCGCCGAGGTGACCGTCACAGAGGAGACCCGGTCCGGTTTGTTCAGCCCCGGACCGATCAAAAACGACTGATCTCCCGGTTCACGCGCCGGTTCCGGGGAGTCGTCCCGGACCGGGCGTGTGTGCTCTTCGGATCACGCTCGCATAACATCGACAACCGTGCCCGACGCCGTGACAGAGAACTCCGCCGTGCCCTTCGCTACTCCGCCGAAGGGTTCCAATATGGATCTGCGCTCCGAAGTGCGCAATACGCGTCTCGTCGCCATCGTCACCGGCCTCCTCGGCGCCATCCTGGCGATCCTGACGCCGTTCCTGCCCGTCGTGCAGACCGACTCGTCCATTACCTGGCCCGACGCCGGAGTCATCGAGGACATCGACGCACCACTCGTCTCGCAGGCACCCATCTCATTCAGCGCGACGATCCCTTGTTCCGCCATAGACCGCCTCCCGCCGCAGGGTGGTCTGCTGCTGGCCACCGCTCCACCGCAGGGGCAGGGCGCAGCGCTGAACAGCCTCTTCGTTCGCGTCGGCGAGTCCAACGTCGATGTGCTGGACCGCAACGTCGTCGTCGCATCGGCTCCTCGTGCGGAGGTGCAGAACGCCTCCTGTGGATCGATCGAAATCGTCTCCAATATCGATTACACCTCCGCCGAGTTCACCGGCCTCGTCGACGAGGAGGGCAACCCACGCTCCGGTCGGCTCGACGGCGACCTTCGGCCTCAGATCGCCGGATTGTTCACGGACCTCGAGGGCGCGGCCCCAGCCGGCATGTCCGCCACCATCGACATCGACTCGCGGTTCTCCTCAAGCCCGACCGTCCTCAAACTCCTCGCGATGATCCTCGCCGTCGTCTGCACCATCATCGCGATGGGCGCACTCGGAAAGCTCGACGGCACCGACGGACGCGGTCACCGACGGTTCCTGCCAGCGCACTGGTGGAAGTTCACCGGCGTCGACGTCACCGTGGTGGGCGTCCTCGTCGGCTGGCATTTCGTCGGCGCCAACACCTCCGACGACGGCTACCTCCTCACCATGGCCCGCGCGTCCGAGCACTCCGGCTACATGGCCAACTACTTCCGTTGGTTCGGCGTCCCCGAAGCCCCGTTCGGCTGGTACTACGACGTGCTGGCCGTGTTCGCGAAGGTCTCGACCGCCAGCCCGTGGATGCGTTTGCCCGCGCTCATCGCCGGCGTGCTGTGCTGGATGGTCATCAGCCGCGAGGTCGTTCCGCGCCTCGGCCGAGCCGTCCGCAGATCGAACGTCGCCCTGTGGACCGGCGGCTTGGTGTTCCTCGCTTTCTGGCTGCCGTACAACAATGGACTGCGTCCCGAACCGATCGTCGCCCTCGGCGCACTTCTGACCTGGTGCTCGATCGAACGGGCCATCGCAACCGGACGATTACTTCCCGCCGCAGGCGCCTTCCTGATCGGCGCCTTCACCCTCGCCTCCGCACCTACCGGGTTGATGTGTGTGGCCGCCCTGCTCGCCGGCGCCAGACCCATGGCGCGCATCGTCGTGCGTCGTCACCGCCAGGTCGGCACACTGCCCCTGCTCGCACCACTCGCCGCCGCAGGCTTCCTCGTACTCGTGGTCGTCTTCGCAGACCAGACCTACGCCTCGGTCATGGAATCGACCCGCGTACGCACAGCCATCGGCCCCAACGAAGCGTGGTACCAGGACTTCCTGCGCTACTACTACCTGTTCGTCCAAACCGTCGACGGTTCCGTCGCCCGACGGTTCGCATTCCTCGTGATGCTGCTGTGCTTGTTCTCGACGCTGTTCATCCTGCTGCGCCGCAAGCGAGTCCCCGGCATCTCCAACGGCCCGGCCTGGCGCCTGATCGGTGTCGTTTTCGGAACGATCTTCTTCATGATGTTCAACCCGACCAAGTGGACGCACCACTTCGGTTCGTACGCGGGCATCGCCGGCGGTCTCGCTGCCCTGACGGCAGTTGCCATCTCCGCGAGCGCACTTCGATCGCGGCGGAACAGAACCATATTCCTCGCCGGGCTCATGTTCGTTCTCGCACTGTCGTTCTCGGGCATCAACGGTTGGTGGTACGTCTCGAGCTACGGAGTCCCGTGGTTCGACAAGACTGTCTCGCTCAGTGGCTACGAATCCAACACCCTGTTCCTCATCCTGTTCGCCGCCGCACTGGCCCTGGCCGGATGGCAGTATCTGCGTGAGGGTTACGCGCCACCGCAACCGCGCGCCGGAACCGAACGCGGCAGGCGCATAAAGAAATTCGCGGCAGCACCGCTGACCGTCATCGCCGGCCTGATGGTGCTGTTCGAGGTGCTCTCCCTCGTCAAGGGAGCAGTGTCGCAGTACCCGGCCTACTCGCTCGCCCGATCCAATGTTCAAGCGCTGACCGGGAACTCGTGCGGACTCGCCAACGACGTCCTGGTCGAATCCAACCCCAACGCGGGCATCCTCAACCCCCTCCCCGCAGAGTTCAACCCCGAAGCCGGGCCACTCGGCGGTGAGAACCCGAGGAACTTCACCCCGAACGGTATCCCCACCGACCTCAGCGCAGATGCCGTCGAAGTCAAACCGGGACAAGGCAACACCGACCAGCAAAGCGTCGGCCCCGCCTTCGAGGAAGGCCAGAGCGCCGGCACCGGCGGCGGCATCGGCGCCGTCGGCGTCAACGGCTCCACCGCAGCCCTCCCCTTCGGTCTCGACCCCGCCACCACCCCGGTCCTCGGCTCCTACCAGCCCGGCATCCAAGAACCGGCGTCGGCGACATCGAGTTGGTACTCGCTCCCCGAGCGCTCCGACACCAGCCCACTCATCGTCGTCTCCGCAGCCGGGCGCATCCTGTCCTACGACGACACGGGCGCAATGACCTACGGGCAGTCGCTGCTCGTCGAGTACGGCACGCGTCAGCCCAACGGCACCGTCGACGTCAAGGGCACCTACCTGCCCCGCGACATCGGCCCCGCACCGTCGTGGCGAAACCTGCGCATCCCCATCGCCGACCTACCCGAGGACGCCGACGCCGTCCGCATCGTGGCCAACGACCCCAACCTCACCGGCGACCAGTGGTTCGCCTTCACCCCGCCGCGCGTCCCGCAGCTCGAAAGCCTGAACTCGCTCATCGGCAGCGACCAGCCCGTGCTGCTCGACTGGGCCGTCGGACTGCAATTCCCGTGCCAGCGGCCGTTCGACCACCGTTACGGCGTCGCCGAGATGCCGAACTACCGCATCCTCCCCGACCGACCTCTGGCCGTCAGCTCCACCGACACCTGGCAGTCCGCCGACAACGGCGGCCCCCTGGGATGGAGCGAAATGCTCGCCCAGCCAGTCACCGTCCCCACCTACCTCGACAACGACTGGGCACGCGACTGGGGCTCCCTCGAACGCTACGACCCCTACTACCCCCAGGCCGTGCCCGCCGAGATCGACACCAGCGAGATAACCAGATCCGGCTTCTGGACGCCCGGGAACCTGCGCGTGTTCGACCGGTAGGTGAGCCGTGCCGGGTTTCGGCCGCCCCCGTTTCGGCACCCCGGGTTTCGGGCCCCCGGGCTTCGGCACCCCGGGTTTCGGGCCCGGGTTTCGGCCCCGGGTTTCGGCATGAATGGGCCATTGCAACGGCTAGACGGTTGTGATGGCCCATTCATGCGGAAAGGGGCGGGCCGCACTACCAGCGCCCTAGCATGCAGCTACGACACAATGCATCAGTTCGGCGCCCGCAAGCCCTGGTTATCCACAGCGGCGGCGCTCGTCCACAGACCTCCCCGATGTGCTCCGAATCGCGGTTCAGATGTCGGTCCGAGCACCGACAGTGCAGCCATGAAGAAACCGACATGGGCGCGAACCTCCCAACTTCAAGACCTGAGTACGCATTGCGTGGTGACCAGAGCACAGTTGCGAGAGGCGAAGGTCTCCGACAGCACCCTCACCGCGCGCTGTGGACCCGGTGGGCCGTGGCAGCGTGTACTCCCCGGGATATATCTCCTGCACAACGGCTATCCGTCGCAACTTCAGCGTTCGGTCGCGGCGCTGGAATACTGCGGGCCCGACGGACTCATCACCGGCCTGGTCGGGCTGGGTGCGCACGGCTATGGCACCGACTCGTCGCCGAACGAGGTGCACGTGCTCATCCCCGGTGATGCACGGCGGGCGTCGAAGTCGTTCGTTCGGGTCGAGCGGTCCTGGCGCATGCCCGAGGCCGTCGTCAAGGGCAGCCTGCGCGTGGCTCCACTGGTTCGGAGTCTCGCAGACGCGACACGGTCCACGAAAACAGACGAGCATTGCGTCAAGCTGATCGCCGAAGTTGTGCAGCGAGGGGGTGCGACGCTCGACGACATCGCGCGCGAACTTGCGGAAGGGCCAAGAAGATACGGAGCGATCAGCAAGCGAGTCGTGCGCGAGCTTCGCGACGATGCGCACTCGGTCGCGGAACTACAAGCGCAGAAGCTGTATGCCGACAGTGGGCTGCCGCCGATGATGCACAACTGCAACATCTACACCGCGTCAGGGGAATTCATCTGCAACACCGACAACTGGCTCGACTGCGTCGGATTCTCGTGGGAGATCGACTCGCTCGCTCACCATCTGTCGCCGAAAGATCACGCGGAAACCATGTCTCGACGGATGAGGATGCAGGGACACGGCCTGATTGTCGCCTCCCACCTTCCCAGAGACATTCGAGACAATCCAGGCAGAGTGCTGGCCGATTTGCGATCGCACTACCAGCAGGCATCGAACCGGCCGCGGCCTCCAGTCGTCGTCCGGCCTGCACAGCGTCACTGACAGCGACCACGGGCATGAATGGGCCACCGCAACGGTTAGACGGTTGCAATGGCCCATTCATGCCGAAAGGGGGAGGGGGAAAAGCGGCGGCAGCTAGATCGGCAGCAGGTGGTGCTTCCGGGGATTCTTGAACACCTTCTTGTCCGTCAGCAGCTTGAGGGCCGTGCGGAGTTCGAGTCGGGTTCGCGACGGCTCGATGACGGCGTCGATGTAGCCACGCTCGGCTGCCACCCACGGGGTTGCCACGTGCTCGTTGTAGAAGTTGATGAGCTGCTGGCGGACGGCGGGTGCGTTGTCGCCGGCTGCGGCGAGCTGCTTGCGGCCGATGATGTTGACGGCACCTTCGGCGCCCATGACGGCGATGCGGGCTGTGGGCCAGGCGAAGTTGATGTCGGCGCCGAGCTGCTTGCAGCCCATCACCGCGTAGCCGCCACCGTAGGCCTTGCGGACGACCACGGTGACCTTGGGAACGGTTGCCTCGATGTACGAGAACAGGAAGCGCCCACCGCGTTTGATCACGCCGACCTTTTCCTGATCGACCCCGGGCAGGAACCCGGGCGTATCGACGAGGAACACGAGCGGGATGTTGTAGGCGTCGCAGATGCGTACGAAGCGCGCGGCTTTGTCGGCGCTGTCGGCGTCGAGCGCGCCGGAAAGGAACATCGGCTGGTTCGCGACGACACCGACGGACTTGCCGTCGACGCGGGTGAGGCCGGTGATCACATTCGGTGCGATGCCCGTCGAAAGTTCGAGGAACTCGCCGTCGTCGAAGATCCGCAGAATGATGTCGTGCATGTCGTAACCGGCGTTGTCGGCGTCGGGCATGACCTTGTCGAGCGAGAGGTCGGACTCGGTGATCTCGGGTTCGAGTCCCGGGTTGACGACGGGAGGGTCTTCCTGGCAGCTCGACGGCATGTAGCCCAAATAGGTTCGCACCCAGTCGAATGCAGCCTTCTCGTCCTTCGCCACGTGATGCACGTTGCCGTACTCGGCCTGCTTGCGGGCGCTGCCGAGTTCGTCGAGACTGACTTCCTCGCCGGTGACGGACTTGATGATGTCCGGTCCCGTGACGAACATGTACGCCTCTTCGGTGGCGACCACGACATCTGTGTTGATGGGTGCGTAGACGGCGCCGCCGGCACACTTGCCGAGGATCACCGAGATCTGCGGGCACATACCGGACAGCGGTTCATGGCGTCGCCCGAGTTCGGCATACCAGGCCAACGAGGTGACGGCGTCCTGAACACGGGCACCGCCGGAGTCGTTGATGCCGACCACCGGGCATCCGACCTTGATCGCGAAGTCCATGATCCCGGCGACCTTGCGGCCGAACATTTCGCCGACCGTCCCACCGAAGACGGTCTGGTCGTGCGAGAACACCGCCACCGGTCGGCCGTCGACAGTGCCGTGCCCGGTGACCACGCCGTCGCTGTAGAGCGCGGTCGGGTCGTTGGGCGCTCTTACCAGGGCGCCGATTTCGACGAAACTACCCGGATCCAGCAGCATGTCGATACGTTGACGGGCGCTGGGGATGCCCTTCTTCGCACGCTTGGCGATACCGATCTCACCAGACGGTTCGCTGGCGAGTTCGAGGTTGGCCCGCAGATCGGCCAACTTTTCGGCGGTGGTACCAGTCAAGGTTCTAGGCTCCGGTTCTCGCTGACTCGATCTCGTCGAGCTTTTTCGTCATGTGTGCCGCGATCCGTCCAATGTACGGCTCGTCCACCACTGCGAGGTGGTCGCCTCCGATGTAGACGATCTCGAGATCCTGCACCACCGGAGCCCAGCCGCCGTGCTCTTCTCTGGTGGCGTATGCGGGCTCGAGCGCGATGGCGTCATCGTGGTACTTGTCGGCCATGTAGAGCGTGACGTGCCCGCCGTACTTCTTGAGCTCCGCGGTCTGGATTGCTCGGTTGTCGAGCCACGACGTGCGCTGATGCTCGATGATCCCGCCGGGGATCTTTGCGCCACTGAGCTTGACCAGGTCGGTGATGATCCGGATCTGCCCTTCGTCGTCCGCGTCGACGAGCTTGTCGTACGGAATCGGGTAGTCGACGCCGTAGGTCTTCTTCGCGAACTTGGCGTACCGCTCCCAACGACGCCGGACCTCTTCACGCGTGTCGGGAATTTCCCTACCCGGCATCACCGTGTCGAGAAGCCCCACGTATGCGACCTCGATGCCCTGCTCTTCCATCTGCCGGGCGACCTCGTAGGCCAGGATTCCGCCGAGTGACCAGCCGACGAACACGTACGGTCCTTCGGGCTGGATCTCGCGAATGAGCGGGACGTACTCGGCTGCACGCACCGAGATGGGACCTTCGACGCGCTCGAGACCGTACATGGGTGTGCCTGCGGGCAGCTTGCGTAGCAGCGGCTCGTAAGCCACCGTCGAACTTCCAGCCGAATGGAACGCGAACACGGGGGTGGCGGTCGACCCTTCGGGACGCGGGCGCAGGTTGCGAACAACCCCGTCGATCTCGCCGCCTTCGAGGTGCGGTCGGACCTTCTCTGCCAACTGCTCGATGGTTTCCGAATCGAGCACGTCGTCGAAGGTGACCTCGCCGCCTGCCCGCTCGGTCAGCCGTGCCGCCAACTTCTCGGCGGTCTCGTCGTCGAGGATCGGGAGGGTGTTGAAGATGCCCTTCGCGGATTCCTTCGTCACCACCGCCCAGGTTGCGAAGGTCAGACGCTCGGCGTTGTCACGCGGCGGGACATCGGATCCGGCAGCCTCGGCGAACGATTCGCGACTGCTCACATCCGACGGCTCGGCGGCAGGGACCGGCTGGTACTCGGCGCTCGGCACGGTCGCCTCGGGCGAGCCCACGGCGGAGTCGACGGCTTCTTCCCGTGCCTGCTGGCCCTCGTCGGCGGCGGCCTCGGCGGCCTTGTCTGCCTGCTGCTTCTCGGCGAGTGCCTGGACTTCCTCGCGGTTGTCGAGGGCGTAGCGGAGGTACTTCTCCACCTCGAGGAGGTTCGCATCGCGTACTGCCTGCAGTTGCACGGTGGGGATATCGAACTCGTACTCGACACGGTTCTTGATGCGCACCGCGCTCAGCGAATCCAACCCCAGTTCGATCAACGGGATCTCCGGCGGCAGGTCCTCGGGCGCGTAACCCATGGACTCGGCGACGATGATCGCCAGACGATCTTCGAGCCTCTGATTTCCGTTGGGGTCCCAGCGATCGCCGAAGTCCTCGACCACCTCGGGCAGTTCTTCCATCGGCGATGTCGACGGCAACGCAACTGCGACAGTCGGTTCGGGTAGCGCGTCACCGGAGGTGACCACTGCCTCGTGCAGCAGGGTGAAGCCACCACCGCGGTTGGCGTGGATCTGCAGGGAGGCTCCGCCGAGGTGCGTGGTGAGGGTGGTGACGAGGGTGCCACTGCGCGGCACCACCGCGTGCGTCACCGACGCGCCGAGCGTTACGCCCGAGAGCACCTGCGCTGCAGCAGCTTCGACGAGCAGATCCAGCGAGTCGACGGCCGAGGCGTCGACCTCCCAGACACGGCGACCGTCCGGCAGGGAGACCCGGGCACCGGGAACACGTGAGTTGCCGGAGGAGCTGACTCGGGTGCTGAGCCAGAATTCCTTGCGCAGGTAGGCAGTTCGCGGAATGGGTGCGTAGCCGCCCGCACCGAAGAGAGTGGTCAGGTCCAGCGCGTGCCCGTGCACGTACAGCTGCGCGAGGGCCGCGAGGAAGGTCTCGGATTCGTCTTCCTTGCGCTTGAGCGTGGGAATGAGGGTCGCGTCGGCGACACCGGCGGCCCATGCCGTCGCAGCCACCGACATCAACGCCACCGGGTTGGGTGCCAGTTCTACGAACGTCGTATGCCCATTTCCGACGGCAACGTTGACAGCCTGTGTGAACCAGACCGGGTGGCGCATGCCCTTGGTCCAGTAGTCGACGCCGTGGATCGGCTCGTGGCCGGCACGGTAATCCGATTCCTTGTCCACCGACGAGTAGACACCCGCGCGAAGCATGCCGGGTTCGATGCCCGCCAGCTCGGCCGCTAGCTCGCCGAGCAGTACGTCGACGGCTGCTGTGTGCCCCGCGCCCTTCACATCGAGGATGCGTGCCATCTTCTCGGCGGCCTCTGCCATCTCGACGAGAGCCTCGATCTGCGCACGCGGACCACCGACGGTGGTGTGCGTCGGTGCTGCGTACACGCACGGTTCGACGTCGGGGAACTGATCGGTGAGCGCGGTGACCTCGTCCGGGGTGTATTCGACGAGCGCCATGGCGCCCTGCGAGGCCGCACCGAGTCCCTCCTGGCCCTCGGCCAGCAGGCGTGAACGCGCGTAGATGATGCGGACGGCATCTTCAAGGTTCAGTCCGCCTGCGACGTAGGCGGCGGCGACCTCGCCCATCGAGTGACCGATGACCGCTGCCGGTTCGGCGCCGTGCGCCCGCAGCGTCGCGGCGAGGGCGACCTGAATGACGAAGATGGCTACCTGGGAGTTCTCGAACTCGTAGGTCTGCGAGTCGTCGAGGATGATCTCCTTGATGGAGTAGCCGGCCTCGTCGATGAGCAGCTCGTCGACCTCGTCCACGGCCGATGCGAAAACCTTGTTGGTGCGGTACAGCGTCGATGCCATCTTGCGGTGCTGCGAGCCGAAGCCCGAGAACACCCACACGGCGCCGTTCGACGCGGGGGAATCCGCCGAGAAGACACCCTGTCCGGGCTTTCCTGCGGCAATGGCGCGCAGGCCGGTGATGGCCTCGGCGCGCGTCGATGCCAATACCACTGCGCGTGAACGGCCGTGGTTGCGCTTTGCCAACGCACGACCCACATCCGCGAGCGGCGTCGTGCTGCCCGCTTCGGTTTCGAGCCAGTCGGCGAGATCGGATGCGGCGCGCTTGCGGCGCGAGGGCAGTGCCGCGGACACCGCGAGGACGACGGTCTCCGCTGCGGCGGCTTCCTCCGTGATCTGCTCTGCCTCGGTGATCGGGTCGGTGGACTCCATCTCGGACCCGCCCCCAGAAACACCCTCCGCCAGAACAGCATCCGGGTCCGCGGGCTCCACTCCTGCTACCTCGTCGGCGACGTACTCCTTCACCACTACGTGCGCGTTGGTGCCGCCGAATCCGAATCCGGAGATACCCGCGACGGCTTTGCCGGTGTAGCGGGGCCATTCGGCACCCTCGGCGACGACCTTCAGGTGTGCTTTGTCGAAGTCGATGTACGGGTTGGGGCCGGCGTAGTTCAGCGAGGCCGGCAGACGGTTCTGCTGCATCGCGAGCACGACTTTGATCAAACCTGCTGCGCCTGCAGCGGATTCGAGGTGGCCGAAGTTGGTCTTGGCCGATCCGAGCAGCGCAGGCTTGTCCGCGTCGCGGCCCCGCCCGACGACGCGTCCGAGCGCGTCCGCCTCGATGGGATCGCCCAGAATCGTTCCGGTTCCGTGCGCCTCGATGTAGTCCACCCCGGATGGGGCGATGCCGGCATCGCGGTATGCGAACCGCAGCGCGTCGGCTTGGGCATCCGGGCTGGGCGCGAGCAAACCGTTGGAACGCCCGTCCTGGTTGACGGCGGAACCGGCGACCACCGCCAGGATGTCGTCGCCGTCACGCTTGGCGTCCTCTAGTCGCTTGAGTACGACGAGGCCACCGCCCTCGGAACGGATCATGCCGTTGGCGTCGGAGGAGAATGCTTTGATCTTGCCGTCGGGTGCGAGCACACCGGTCTGACCGAAGCCGACGGTGATGGGCGGTGCGAGCAACATGTTGACCCCGCCCGCGAGGGCCAAGTCCGATTCGCCGGTCCGCAAGCTGCGCACCGCCTGGTGCACAGCCACCAGCGAGGACGAGCAGGCGGTGTCGACGGCGATGGACGGTCCGCGGAAGTCGTAGAAGTACGACACCCGGTTGGCGACGATGGCCGTCGAGGTGCCGGTGAGTGCGTACGGGTGCGCGTTCGGGTCGCTGACGGCGAGCAGTTGGTAGTCGTTGGAGGAGCTACCGATGAAGACGCCGACCTGCTTGCCCTTGACCGAGCTCGCCGGGATGCGGGCATGTTCGAGGGCTTCCCAGGTGAGCTCGAGTGCCAACCGCTGCTGCGGATCGACGTTGACGACCTCGTTGGGCGACATCGCGAAGAACTCGGCGTCGAAGGTCTTGACGTCGTCGAGGTAGCCGCCCTTGGTGACACATGCGTCGACGGCGGCCTTTATCGCGGGGTCGGAGGTGAATTCTTCCCAGCGGCCCTCGGGCAGGTCGGTGATCCCGTCGCGCCCCTCGCTCAGCAGCGCCCACATCTCCTCGGGCGTCGTGCCCGCACCTGGGAATCGAGTGGAGACGCCGACGATAGCGATGTCGTGCGAGTCCGCATGCACGTTGCCCTGCAGGTAGAAGGCATCGTCGGCCGAGTCCGCGGGTTCGTCCGGTTCGCCTTCGATGATGCGGGTGGCGAGCGAGGCAATGGTCGGGTGCTGGTAGGCGACCGTTGCCGTCAGCGTCACTCCGACCAGCTCTTCGATCTCACCGCTGAGCGCCACGGCGTCCCGGGAGGACAGCCCGAACTCTTCCATCGGCCGATCGTCGGAGATTTGATCGGCCGGCTGACCGGTGGCGTCGGCAACCCAGTTACGCAGCCACTGACGTAGCTGAGCGACAGTCATGTCAGCGCCCTCGACACGTTCGATGTTGTCAGTTTCTTGTTCAGCCATCACTCACCAAGTTACGTGTCGAAGGAGTACGGGAGCGCGGACGTCAGTCCGGCAGCTCCGCGTCTGGGAACGCATTCTGCTGGTATCCGCCGCGCAGGGTGCCCTCGATGTAGGCGGCCTTGCATGCACGGCGGGCGATCTTGCCGCTGGAGGTGCGCGGGATGGATCCGGCGGGGACGAGTAGAACGTCGCGGACGGTGACACCGTGGCGGGCGGAGATCGCGGTGCGCACCTCCTCGGCGATGGGCTCCGGGTCGGCCTTGCCGGAGCCGGGCGCACGCTCGGCGACGATGACCAGCTGCTCCGAGCTGTCGTCCGGATCCTTCGTCAGCGCGGCACCCCTGAACTCGAACACGACGTCGGGGAGTTGGTTGAGCGGAACGGCGAACGCGGCCACGAAACCCGGGCGCAGAGCCTTGCTCGCTTCCTGCGCCGAGAACTCGAGGTCCTGCGGGTAGTGATTGCGGCCGTCGACGATGACGAGATCCTTCACACGGCCGGTGATGTAGAGCTCGCCGCCGTGGTAGACGCCGTAGTCGCCGGTGCGCATCCAGTTGGCGCTCTCTGCGGCGCCTTCGGCGTGTGAACCCTCGGCAATGCGGCTCACTAGCTTGTTGTGGAACGTTTCGCTGGTCTCGCGTTCACGTCCCCAGTAGCCCTTGCCGATGTTCTCCCCGTGCAGCCAGATCTCGCCGACGTGATCGTCCGGTACCTCGGTGGCATTGTCGGAGTCGACGATGGTGGCCCACTGACTGCGAGCGACGTACCCGGTCGAGACCTGCGGGATGGCGCCCGGCGCGTACTGATCCACCACGACGAACCGGCCGGCGTTGAGTTCGGTGCGATCGACGTAGACGACCTTCGGCTCGTCGGCGTGCTTGCTGGTGGAGACGAACAGGGTGGCCTCGGCCATGCCGTACGACGGTTTGATCGCCGTCTTCGACAGACCGTACGGGCCGAACGCGTCGTTGAACTTCTTCATCGAGGTCGTGGTGACGGGCTCGCTGCCGTTGATCAGCCCGATCACGTTGGACAGATCGAGTTCCTCACCGTTCTTCGGGAGACCGCGCTGAGCGGCGTGCTCGAAGGCGAAGTTCGGGGCGGCGGCGAACGTGCCGGCGCCGTCGGAGACAGCCGCCAGTTCCTTGATCCAGCGCCATGGCCGCTGCACGAATGCGCGCGGGCTCATGATGGTGATGTACTTGCCGCCCAGTGCAGGCAGGATGACCGTCAGCAGGCCCATGTCGTGGAACATCGGCAACCAGGTCACGCCGCGCGAGTCCTCGTTGATCTCCATGCTGTCGACCATCTGGAGGGCGTTGACGCCCACAGCGCGGTGAGTGATCTCCACACCTGCGGGGGTACGCGTCGAACCGGAGGTGTACTGCAGATACGCGATGTCGTCGAGCTGAGCCGGCGGCTCGACCCACGTCTCGCCGACGCTGTCGGGGATGGCGTCGACTGCGATGACACGGGGACGCTCGGCCGCGGGCAGCGAGCGGAAGAAGTTGCGCACGCCGGCTGCAGAGTTCGTTGCGGTGAGAATGGCCGTTGGGCTGCAGTCGCCCAGGACGGCGTGCAGACGGTCGGTGTGCCCGGGCTCGTCGGGGTCGAACAGCGGGACAGCGATGGTACCGGCGTAGATGGCGCCGAAGAATGCGACGACGTAATCGAGGCCCTGCGGGGCGAGAATCGCGACACGGTCACCGGGCTTGGTCACCTGCTGCAGACGCGCCGCCACCGCGCGCAGTCGAGTCCCGAACTGGGACCAGGTCAGCTCGTGTGCCTCGCCGTCGCGCTCGCGGGAGTAGTCGATGAATCGGTAGGCGAGCGTATCGGCGTTCTCGGCCACGTTCACCTCGACGTGGCGAACCAGCGTCAGCCCCTCAGCGATGGTGATGTGGCCGTTTTCATCGATGTAGTCATCGAATGTGTGGCTCATTTGTGTTCAATCTCCTCCGACGAATCCGCTGCTGCTTCGTTCTCGAACAACGGATCGCGCCCCGATTTATCTACGGCTCACGCATTCCCGAGCAGCGTGAATATTACTAGCTGGTAGCTATTTCGATGACCAATTCATCGTGTCCGCGTCGAACAAACCCGCAGGTCTGCGCGTTTCTTCGACGCACCCGTGTCACTCGCCCTTCAGCAGGTCGATCACAGGCGCGAACGCTTCCATCTGAGTGGGAAAAACCCCAACATAGGACATCGTCGTTTTCTCGCGAACGTTACGGATCTGATCTGCGATCTCCTCGTACGTCCCGAAGGCCAGGTAAGGCGAGGACAGAATGTTGTCCACACTGAGCTTGACGTCCACGTCGACGTTGGGTGGGTAACCGTTGTCCAGCGCGGCCAACGCCATCTCTGCCATCTGCTCGCGATCATCGGTGACCACGATGGTGGTGATGGCCCAGTTCAGTTCGATCTCGTGGAACCGACCACCCGCCGCCTTGCGGATGAGTTCGACACGTTCGAGGGTCTTGTCCAACGTCATGCCGGACAGTAGAAGCTTGCCTTCCTTCGTCGTACTCGGCACCACGGAGATGATGTCGGCGTACTTCGCGGCCAGGGCAAGCATTCGCGGTCCGCCGCCGCCGACACAGATCGGGGGGCGTGGGCCCTGCCTCGGCCGGGGGCTTCCCTTCAAACCGGTGATGGTGAAGTGCTTGCCCTCGAAGTTGCATTCTTTGCCGCGCAGCAGAGTATCGAGGATCACGAGGCTTTCTTCGAGCTTCTCGATACGAATGCCGGGGCGGTCGTACACGATGCCGGCTTTGTCGTACTCCTCGCGCATCCAGCCCGCGCCGAGCCCCAGCTCGAGGCGGCCTCCGGAGAGTACATCGATGGTGGCTGCGTCCTTGGCCAGGATCGCCGGATGCCGAAACCCGTTCGCCAGCACTGCGGTGCCGAGCCGAATCTTGTCGGTGGCGATGGCGAGTGCACCGAGGGCAGCGATGGGACCGACCTGGTTGCCCAGGTGATCGGGGATCATGAAGCTGTCGTAGCCCAGCTCCTCGGCCTGTTGCGCCAGTTTCACGAACTTCCGCGCTCCCCCCTCCTCCGCGTTGCCCTCTCCGCCTGCGGCGAAACGGAACTTGCGCAGCGCCGTGACGTGCCCTTCGGAAGGCAGGTCAGGGGCCTGGGCGGAACTCATGTATAGGTCTCCTCGGTGCGGGCGCTCGGTCGATGGTCAACGCCACTTCGACGCTGGTCCAAGGCGCCACTCTAGCTGTTCGCCACGTGGGAATACACCGGGCATGTCCAGGCCCGTCCGCTTTGTGCCACACCAACAGGGCGGGAACCGCGTCCTCGAGAGAACTCCGCCCCCTTGAGTCAGGAGTGCGGAATCTCCGGAGCGGACTCGACGAGACCCCGCGCCCAGCCGGTCGTCCACTGTGTCGCGGTGGTTCCCGCCTCGTCTACGACGAAGCTGTTGTACGAGGCGTGCACCGGATTTCCGGCGGCCCCGAGCAGAATGTTGATGCTCTGCGGAATGTTGGTGATCGACATCCCCTCCGACGGCGCGGCACAGATGAGATCGCCGGGTGCGCATATCTGTTGGACCTTGCCGTCGAGTTCGCCGAAGCCACCTTCTCGGGCTCCCGTCATCGTGATGCCGGGAAGATCGAGGCCGCCGAGCGCGACCTCGGCACCGACCCCACCGACCGCCGGGCCGACGGCTACTTCGGAGGTTCGCCGGCCGTCGGCGATGAGGGTGACGCCGAGAATTTTGTCGGCGGCGACGGGACCGTTGCCCGCTCCGATATCGGCGGCGATGTCGCCGGCGATCACCGCGCCCTGCGAGAATCCGACCAGGACGTAGTTGGTCAACGGGCAGTGATCACTGACGCGAGTGAGCTCGGCCAGCGTCGCGTCGGCGCCCTGGGTACGGCTGTTGTTGTACGACTGCTGACCGTCCGGAGGGAACGCGATCGGATTGGAGAACTGCGCGACGTACGGGACGGTGAAGACGCTGGCCCGGCTCGGGTCGAACTGCTCCTGCAGCGGACGTGAGACGTTCAACATCAGCGACAACGGGTTGGCTGTCGGGTTGTACGGGTCGTCGAACGCCGAGGACTCCCAGGTACCCGGGATCGAGACGACCACGACGTCCGAGCAGTCCGCCGGTTGCGACTGGGGTTCCTGTGGCGGGGGCAACGGCGACGGAATCCGCTCTGGCAACCGGCCCGCGAGGAGATACCACAACGCGAGGATGATCAGTCCGAGGATCACCACCGCCGCGATCAGCTTGGGTAGCAACCGCCTCTTACGTTTCGCCATCTATAGGTGCCTCAGCAGAACGTGTTCGTAGCGGCGGCGATGTAGATCTGTGCGTCCTCGCCTGCCTGCTCCGCTGTTATCTGAGTTCCGGCCGCGCTCGCCTCCACTCCCACGTTGGCTGTGACGAACGTGGCGATCTCGTCCGCGGGTACGCCCTGCGACTGCGCCGAGCAAATGTAGGTCGCCGTCGATACCGCGATGTCACCGTTGCCCGCGGGCGTGATTCCGTTTTTCTCGAGCTCGGCGAGGAACGCCCGGCCACGATCGTCGACGGGGCTCTCGGTGGGCCCGGGGAAACCTTCGGGAACCGGCTGCGGCTGCTCGGGAGGTGCGGTGGCGGCTTCCCCCGGGCTTGTCGTCACACCTGGAGCGTCCGAGTCCTCCGACTCAGGCGGTGTGGCTTCGGCCGAGGTCGTCGCCGCTGCCGTGGTGGTCTGCGACACGGAGGGCGTCCCCGTGGCAGTGGAGTCGTCGCTGCCGCAGGCGACCAGCATCGTGCCCGCGGCCACGGCGAGGGCACCCATGGACAGGGTTCGAGTCAGAGAAGTTCGCACGGTCGTTGACTTTCGCATATTCAATCCAGTCCTGGAGCACGTTTCTAGGAGCATCCGAGTGGCCGAGTTCGGCGGCAGGTTCATGCAGGGACGGTACAGAGAGTCCTTGAGAATTCTCTGAGTGAACACGAACCAGCCGCCTCGGCGCTGTCGGCATCTCGCCGGCAGCGCCGGTGACGTCACGGGGCGATGGTGACCGTTCCGTCCTTGACGGTGATGATTCCGAACTGGAAATTCTGCTGAATCCCGCCGCCGTCCATCTCGAACTGGTCGCTCGTGATGTACCCGAGGCGGCCGTTCTCGTAGCCCTCGTTCTTCCAGGCGTCGAAGATCTCACCGTTGCGTATGGCCCAAGCGCCGGTCAGCGGACTCCAGTAGATGTTGCCGCCCTCGAACTCGTTGAACCGGCCCCCGTCCCGGAGCGGTCCCATTTCGTTTGTTTTCGGGAAGCCGAGTTGGCCGTTCTCCCAGCCGAGTTGGCCGTACTTGCCCAGGATCATCCCCTGCACCGAGTGCGTACCGTGTTCGGGGCTGTAATACATGGCGCCGATCTCGAAGCCCTGCACTACCCCGGGCTTCGACGGTGTGGCGACCTCGCTGAGAACCGGGTAACCGAGCGGACCGTTCTCGTAGCCCTGGCGTGCCCACTCGTCGAGAATGGCGCCGCGCACCGCATGCGCACCGGTCTGCGGGGTGAAGTAGATCATGCCGTTCTGGAAAGCGTTGACCCGTCCGCGTCCGTCGGGCACCCCGTACTCACCGGTGGTGGGGAAGCCGAGTGGGCCACTCGGCCCACCCGAACCCTGATAGGTGCCGCCGATCGCGCCGGCGACGACATGCGCGCCGGTGTCCGGGGTGAAGAACACCCGGCCGAATCGGAAGTCCTGTGCGCGGCCACCGTCGACGTTGTACTCGGCCGTCAGGCAGTCACCGAGCCAGGCGTTCGCACCGGTGGTATTGCCGATGGCGCCCGCTACGGTGCAAGCAGGCTTGTCCGCCTCGACGCCGAGCGTGTTCGCCAGCTGTGGCCAGAGCTGCTTGAGCTCGAACTGCCAGTACTCCCACGTGTGCAGACCCGAGGGACGGTAGTTGACCTGTGCCGGGATGCCGAGCTTGTTGAGCTTGGTCGCGAACGTCTGCGAGGTCAGACGTGAAAGTATCTCCAGACCCATGCCTGCGTAGTTGGAGCTGACACCCGGGATTCCCGACGGTGGATCGTACGGTCCCGCCACGCCGTTGCCGCTCGAGATGTAGAGGCTCACACCCTCGAGTTGTTCGGCGAGCAGGTACGGGTCGTGCTGGGCCCACAGGTCGTTGGTGGGAGCGCCCCACATCGCCTTGGACGAGAAGCCTCCGGCGTCGGCCATCGCGTACTGGATCGCCTGCGGCATACCGAGCGAGGTGGTCGTCAAGATTCCGGACAAGGAACCGGCGAACTGAAAGAAGCCTTTGTTGCGGGCTGCGAGGAACATCGCCGAGGTGCCGCCCATCGACAGACCGACGACGCCGCGAGTCTGATTGGTACGCCAGTCGTTCTCGAGAATGGGCGGCAGCTCCTTGGTCAGGAACGTCTCCCACTGGTAGTTCTTGCCGTTGTCCTGGTCGACCCAGTCGGAGTAGAAGCTGGACTGTCCGCCGACGGGGAGTACGACGTTGACGTTCTTGTCCGCGAAGTACGACTCGGCATCGGTCTCGGCAGTCCAGCCGTTCTCGGTGTCGGTCGCACGCAGACCGTCGAGCATCCAGACCGACGGGAAGACTGCCTGCGGGTTGATGTTCCAATCGCGGGCGAGCAGCAGCTGAACCTGGATGGGAGTGCCCATCGACGGAGAATCGATCCACAGCGCGACGCGGCGGTCCGACAGCCAGTCGACAGCGGTGACGGTGGCCGCGGACGGAGCCTGCGTGGGGGCGGGCAGCGTAACCGCCGCCGGCGTCGCCTGGGCGATACCTGCGGCGCCGAAGGGGGACATCAACGCTGCCGCGAGCACTGCGGCAGTGGCGGCCCGCCGAGCCTTGTTTCCGGCCGTGGGACGCCGGCCGAAGCGAACAAGCTCAGTGCGCATGGTGGTGACTCTCTTTCTCTTGCTGCTTGCCGAAGTCGCGTGACTACCTCGTCGCAGACCTCTGTAGATGTCTTTTTACACGCGAACTACGCCAGAACCGGAGAGACTCGCTGTGACGGATGGTGCAATTGTGAATCAACGTACCGTGGCAGCCCCCCACGAGCGCACTACCTCGCACGCACGAATGCCGCCCTGCAAGGCAGGACGGCATTCGTGGGACGTCAGCTGATCAGGCGTTCAGAGCTTCGAGGATCTGACCGCGAGCCTTGAACAGCTCCGAGGACCAGTACGGCCAGCTATGGGTTCCGTTGCTCGGGAAGCTGAACGTGGCCGGAATACCGAGCGTGGCCAGGCGCACCTGGAATGCTCGACTGTTGGCCAGGGCCAGGGCTTCGAGGGCCATGCCGTTCGCTGTGTTGTAGAAGTCGATCGGCGCGCTCGGGCGGTCGTACTCACCGGGCAAGCCGCTCGCCGCCGAGATGTACATCGACAGGCCGCGCAGCTGCGGTGCGAAGACGAAGGGATCGTTGCGCAACCAGGCCGGGCTCCAGGGCGGTCCCCACATGGAATCGACGTTGAACCAGGACTGCGAGAGCATCGCGGCGCGGATGGCCTCACGCATACCGGGTGCCGAGATGTTGAGGTAGCCCGACAACGAGCCGGCGAACTTGAACTGGTCGCGGTGGTAAGCGGCCAGTGTCAGGGCGGCGGAACCGCCCATCGAGATACCCAGCACAGCGTTGTTGGTGCGCGAGACGCCGTAGCCCTCGAGATAGGCGGGCAGATCCTCGGTGAGGAAGGTCTCCCACTTGTAGGTCACTTCCTGACCGTTCAAGTTGGACGCCGCGTACCAGTCGCTGTAGAAGCTCGCCTGGCCACCGACTGGCATGACCAGCGTGACATCGTCGCCCGCGAACTGATCCTGCGCATTGGTCTCGAACGACCATGCGTTGCGATCCTCGCGAGCACGCAGGCCGTCGAGCAGGTACAACGCCGCGTTGCCGCCACGTGCAGCCCACTGGACCTGAACCTTGATGGGGCCCATATCCGAGGGAACGAAGAGATCCTCACGACCACCGGCAGGCGCCGTGTGCGCGATCGCGCCCGGAGCTGCCACTGCAACTGCGCCGCCGACCATTCCTGCTGCGATGGGAACCACCAGCGCAGCAGCGCTCACTCCGAGGAGGCGCTGGCGCCACCTCTGAGACAGTCTCGGTCTGGTCTTGAGGCCGGCAAATCGCATGGATCGTGCTCTCTCTCTCGTCTTCTGCGGTTCCGCGGTCATGCGGTACCCGCTCTTCCCAACAGGGCGGTTCTCGGCCCTGTCGGGCCGCAGTGAAGGTATTCAGTCGTGGTCACTCAAGGCGAGCAAAGTGGACACTAAGCCATCTTTCGGCCCATTAGCAACACTGTGATCTTCATCTCAGGTTGGAAAAACGGCCGGTAACAGACTGTGACCTTAACCCGCACGAACCCCCGCTGACCACCCATGTCGGACAGTGAATCGTCACAGAACAAGATGATGAGCGGGGGTCGAGTGGGGAATATCAGCCGATGTGCGCGCTCAGGTCAGGCGCCATGATGTGCACCTGCTCCTGCCAGTAACCCCACTGGTGGGTTCCGACGCCAGGGAAGGCGTACGTCACGTTGTTCGCACCGATGCTGGCCATGCGGATCTGGAATGCGCGGCTGTTCGCCAACGCAATTGCCTCGAGGCCCATGCCGTTGGCGGTGTTGTAGTAGTCGATGAAGCTTCGCGGCTGATCGAGCCCACCGGGCAGGCCGCTACCGGCGAAGACCCACACGCGAGTGCCGTTGTCGCGAAGGCGCGGCGCGAAGACGAACGGATCGTTGCGTAGCCACGCCGGATCCCAGGGTGGTCCCCACATGGCGTCGATGTTGAAGCGGCCCGAGTCGAGCAGCGCCAACCGCATTGCTTCACGCATGCCTGGTGCCGAGATGTTCAGGTATCCCGAGAGCGAACCGGCATACGAGAACTGGTCGGGGTAGTACGCGGCCATTGTCAACGCCGCGCTGCCGCCCATCGAGATACCGACGACACCGTTTCGGTTGGGGTTGAAGCCGAGACGGCCTGCGAGCTCGTTGCGCAGGTTCTGCGTCAGGAATGTCTCCCACTTGTAGGTCGTCTGCTGGCCGTTGAAGTTGGAAGGTGCGTACCAGTCGGAGTAGAAGCTCGACATGCCACCGACCGGCTGTACGACGTTGATGTTGTATGCGGCGAGATGTGCGCCCGCGTCCGTCTCGTGCTCCCAGCCGGAGATGTCGTTGGTGGCACGCAGACCGTCGAGGAGGTACACCACTCGATCGGTGTTTCCGTCGGCTGCACGCCAGATTCGACTCTTGATCGGACCCATGGAGGAATCCACCACGAAGTCGAACGCGCGCGGGTCGAATGCGGCGTTGGCCGTCGCGCCGGTTCCGGCGACTGCCAGTCCGAGAGGCAATGCCACAGCCATCACCAGAGAGGTGACAATCCGGCGGAAGCGCCCCCCGGCTCCCTTGTTCGTTCTACCCAGCATGCATTCGACCTCTCAGCAGTGACGATGACCCGCAGAAACCTGCGGGTCACCCATTTCGGCGACGTGAAACCGGCCATCGGGGCCAGAGCAGTCACACATATCTTTCGCATACATCGACCCAGAGGCGCCGTACGTTACGAAAACGAGATATCCCATTTTGGCTACCGGGTAGTTACGACGCAACTCGATCGATCCTAAGGGTCAATTGTCGGACCTCGGAATCGGTGGCTCCAAACCACATCTCTGTAATTCGTATTCCGGGATGCGGTCGAACCGATATCCCGCATAGAAAAACGACCGCTTGAAGTTTCTGACGAACAATTCGCGGGTCAATGGCGCGCGGTACGAGGTCAACAATTCTTGCGTATCGGGGCAGGTCAACGCCACACTCGCATCGGCAACCCAGTCCTCGTCCATGTACCAGGGCAAGAACGGATGCTCGTCGACGAGACCGAGATCGGCTACCACCCAGTCCGGGAAGAGGCTCTTGTCGTGCCCGATACGGCCATTCTCGAGACGTTCGGTATGCGAGGCCAAGGGATATGCCAAGCCCATCTGATCGATCACTCGTACATCGAGACCGACATTCATACTGGTCATACCCAGGTTCAAGAAGTAGACCGTGTGACCGACGCCGCCCGGGGGAATCGGCAGCGGTGGCGGCACCACATCCCAGTAGGTGAATTGCGCACTCGGCAGGAGCAGACCACCGTCGGGAGTGTTCTCGATGGCCGCAACCATGGGACGCATCCGCGGATAGTCCAGGTAATCCGCAGCAAGAATCGGATGGGCGTGGCCGGTGTTCAATGCGTAGAAAGCGCGCTCGTCGACGATCCCTGTGCGACCGACGATCGCACCCTCCGGCATCCCCGTGGTGTTCGCTGCGAAGAACGCCCAGATGACCGTGGTGACCCAGACGAGGCCGCCCACCGCGAAGGTCGCCGTCGCCCGCGCATCGGATCTGCTCGCCGGAACCGTCAGTTTCAGGATCGCCACAGGCAGTAGAAGCGTGAACAGCGCCGGCAGCAACGTGCGACCGTGCATGAAGTCTCCGCCGACTCGGACGGCGTACAGCAGCGAAAGGACGCCCCCGAGCAGCGCGAACGCGACTACTGCCGTCGGCGTCCGCAACGACCGCTGCACATCGCCGACGTTTGCGGGGACGGTGAACCGCGGTCCCCGCGAAGCGGTGACGATGCCTGCGACGAGAAGCAGTACCAGTGGCAACAGCAGCATGTAGGGGCCGAGGAGGTTCCAGAGATAGTTCATGCCCTGCGACCATTTGGCGCCGCCCGCATCCTTCGAGACCGCTGTGTTGGGGTACGGCAGTCCGTAGTAACCCATCCGCCAGATCTGATAGAGGATCGGCGTCGCGCCCGCGATCGCAAACACGAAGAACCGGCTCACCCATGTCTGCGGAGCCAGAAAGATCATCACCAGCGCGAGGGCGGACAGAATGACCAGTTCGGGCCGGACCAACGGACCCAGACCGGCCCAGAAGGCGAGAAACAGCACCGCAGGCGGGCCGACATCCCGGGTCGCCCATCGAACCATCATCAGCCACAGCAGCGCGATCCAGAAGATGACCAGGCAGGTTTCCAAACCCGATGTGGCGAAATCCCGTGCCGGCGGCAGCGCAATGTATACGAGCACGCCCGCGGGGAGATAGAGAGTCGCACGTGCGGTAACGCTGTCCGTGTGGAGCGCATACGTGCCCAGCATCGCCACCACTACTGCGGCCGTCGAGAGCACCAGCGCAATGGTGAGGACGACGTACTCGAGGCGCGCCTCGCTGAGCCAGCTGACCGCATACACCAGGTAGGTCCAGACGGTGCTCGTATTGGCCTCGACCCGCTCGCCCGCATTGAAGACCGGACCGTTTCCGGCCAACAGATTGCGGACGGTGCGCAGGACGATCAAGCCGTCGTCGGCGATCCACCGTCGCTGCCAGGCGCCGAGCAGGAAGAGCAGAGCCGTAACCGCGACTCCCGCACCGAAAACAGCCCTGTTCAGCCGACGACCGGATCGGCTCGTCAGCCCCCCGCTCGTCGGCCCCCCGCTCTTCAACTCGTCAGGCGAGGTAGACAGCGACACCCACTACTCCGATCCACGCAAGGGCAAGCACCTGCAACACCCTGTCGCCGAGCGCGATCTCTTCGGGCTCGCCTGCTTCGCCACCATCGACGTCCACCGCGTATCGCAGGATAGCGATCGTGAACGGAATCATCGAGATCGCGAACCAACTCGTGGCGTTTTCGGCGTCTTGTTCGAAGGCCCACAATCCATAGCAAAGCACGACTGCGGTCGCCGACAGTGTCCAGACGAATCGAAGATACGTCGTGGTGTAGTTCTCGAGCGACTTGCGGATCTTCGCACCGGTGCGTTCGGCCAGTTGGAGCTCGGCGTAGCGCTTACCCGCTGCCATGAACAGTGAACCGAAAGCCATGATCAGCAGGAACCACTGCGAGAGCGGAATCGACGCCGCGGCACCACCGGCGATGGCGCGCAGCAGGAAGCCGGAGGACACGATGCAGATATCGAGCACAGCCTGATGCTTGAGTCCGAAGCAGTAGGCCAGTTGAATGACGATGTAGATGCCGATGACGAGGGCGAGCTGCCAGTTCGCGAGGAACGAGAGACCGATGGCGGCGAGGAAGCTGACGATCGCCATGGCGTAGGCCAGGTTGACCGGCAGCACGCCTGCGGCGATCGGACGGAACCGCTTGGTCGGGTGCGCGCGGTCGGCGTCGACGTCCAGCGCGTCGTTGACCAGGTACACGCCCGAGGCGGCGAAGCAGAACACCACGAACGCCAGCGCGACGGGCAGCAACACATCGATCTGGGTCGCCGAGCCAGCCGCCAGCGGAGCGGCGAGCACGAGTACGTTCTTGACCCATTGGCGCGGCCGGAGGGCCTTGATCACCCCGTCGAGAAGGTTCTTCGGTGGTGCGCCCAGGGGAGCTGCTTCCTCGCTCATTTGTCTCCTTCGAACTTGCACACGGCGGCTGCGGACAAAGCGCCGAGCGCTGAGCCGGCAAGTACGTCGGTGGGATAGTGGACGCCCAGTACCAGCCGCGAGAGCATCATCGGTGGTACCAGAACTGCAGCTACCGGCAGACCCGTGAGTCTGCCGAGCAGCAGGGCGGCGGCGGTCGTCGACGTTGCGTGCGAGGACGGGAAGCTCAGTTTGCTCGGAGTCGAGACGTTGACTCGAACCGAAGGGTCGCTGGGTCGAGGGCGGCGTACAACCCGCTTGATCACGATCGACGCAGCGTGCGAACCGACTGCGCCCACGGCGACACCGGCCCACTGACGCCTACGCGTGGGATCGAGTGCGGCACCGACGCCGGCGATCGCAACCCAGCCGAGGGCATGCTCACCGAAATGTGACATACCTCGTGCCACCGAGATCGCCGCTGGTTGCGCACCGACTGTGGCCTGGACCTTCGCCAGAATCCGCACCTCGGCTGGGGCCTCGTCCTGATTCTTACGCCTCGTAACGAAAGACACGTTCCCAGGTTTCCTTACTGGTGAGGTGAGGTACGGCGTCGCGGTAGCGAGCCTTCAGATCGGGGAAACGGCGAGCGAGCTCGCTGCGTAGCGCCATCGCTTCCTTGAACAGGGCGGCGGCCTCGTCGCGGTCACGCTTGCGGTAGACGACGCCCCGGCCGTCGGCGGTAGTGACGGTGACGCCATCGACCTGCGAGAGCAGGAACCACCGCGCATCCAGCGTGGGTACGTTGAGCTGCGGTCGCTCGTGGTGACGCGTATGAGCGGGCCGGACGCTGTGCACGAGGCCTTTCGCGAGGCGGCCGATCTTCGCCAGCGGATTCTTCGGCATGCCTACCGAACCCACCTCTTCACCCGAGGCGAGGGGGAGCTCCGTAGACGAACCCACCACGACAGCGTCGGAGTAGGTCTTGCGCAGTGCGTGCACCTCACCGAGCGAGGTAGGGAGGATATCCAGGATGTGCTCGGGGCCCGCGAGGAAGTCACGGATCGCCTTGTTCTGAATGGCGACGGTCGAGTATTCCAGGCACAGCAGGTGCTTGACGGTGGCCTTGACGGTGTCGAGGACGAGGCCGCGGCCGTTGCCCGGCATGTGCAGCGCCGCGACGACGAGGCGGTTGCGCAGGTGGAAGTACGCCTGCCAATCGATGGCGTCGTCCTTGTCGCTCCAGGCCATGTGCCAGATCGCGGCGCCCGGCAGCGTGACCGTCGGGTAGCCGGCATCGCGTGCACGCAAGCCGTACTCGGCGTCGTCCCACTTGATGAACAGCGGCAGAGGTTGACCCAGCTCCTCGGCAACGACACGCGGGATCATGCACATCCACCAGCCGTTGTAGTCGACGTCGATGCGCCGGTGCAGCAGCTTGCTCGAGCGCAGTGGCTCCTCGCTGAAGTCGTGGTCGTACTCGACGTTCTGGGCGGCAGTCCACATGAAGTTGCTGCGATCGATCACTTCACCCATCACGTGCAGGTGGCTGCGTGCCTGCAGGTTGAGCATCTGGCCACCGACGAGCGTCGGGACCTTCGCAAATCGCGACATCGCGAGCGCTCGCAGAATGGAGTCCGGCTCGATCTCGATGTCGTCGTCCATGAACAGGATGTGCTGGCAATCGGTGTTGGTCAGCGCCTCGTACATGATGCGGCTGTACCCGCCCGAACCGCCGAGGTTGGCCTGGTCGTGGACCGCCAAGCGGCCTCCGAGGGCTGCGGCGGCCGCGTCGAATCCGGGCTCGTCCTTGGCTTTGCGGGTGCCCTGATCAGGCATGATGACGGCCTTGACGACACCAAGAACCAGCGGGTCGGAGCAGATGGCGGCAAGTGCCTTCACGGCGTCGGTCGGCCGGTTGAAGGTAGGGATTCCGATGGCGACGCTCGCCTCGCCCGGTGCCTCGACGGGCGCGAACCACCCTGCGCTCTCGAGCACGACCTCGGAATCGGAGGTGATGTCGAACCAGATCCAGCCACCGTCCTCGAACGGACCGAGATCGATCATGAACTCCTGCGCGGCATCACCGTCGACGGCCTCGCGCCCCTCGACGTGGATGCGCGAGGCATCGGCCTTCGAGCGGTAGATGTCGATGCGGCAGTGGCCGGAGACCTCGATGCGCAGTACGACGGACTGCAGCACGCTGTAGCGCCGCCAGTAGCTCGCCGGGAAGGCGTTGAAGTACGTGCAGAACGACACCTCGGACTCGGCGCCGACGGCGAGCGAGGTACGCGAGAGCGAATGCGCCCGTCGCGCGTTGGTCGTCGCTTCCTCCAAATACAGGGTGCGCACGTCGAGCGGCTCGCCCGAGCGCGGCAGCAGTACGCGCTGCAGCAGCGATTTACCCATGACCGGGACGACATCGGCGACGCCGTCCTCCAGCAGATGCTTGGCCGTCATTTGTCCCCTGTCAGGGCTGCGCCCGATTCGAAGTGCGGAGCGAGGGTGTTGTCGTACAGGTTGAGTGCGCTGGCGATGGCCATGTGCATGTCGAGATACTGGTAGGTGCCGAGGCGGCCACCGAACAGGACATTGTTGGACGCCGTTTCTGCCTTGGCGCGTTCCCGGTATGCCTCGAGCTTCTGGCGATCGTCGGGCGTGTTGATCGGGTAGTACGGTTCGTCGTCCGACTGGGCCGCGCGGCTGTATTCACGCATGATCACGGTCTTGTCGGTCGGGTACTCGCGCTCCGGATGGAAGTGCCGGAACTCGTGGATGCGGGTGTACGGCACGTCGCCGTCGTTGTAGTTCATCACCGGCGTGCCCTGGAAATCACCCGTCGGCAGCACCTCGGTCTCGAAGTCGAGGGTGCGCCATCCGAGTTCGCCCTCGGAGTAGTCGAAGTACGCATCGAGGGGGCCGGTGTAGACGATGGGGGCGTTCGGGCTTTCGGCGGTGAGCTCGGAGCGCACGTCGAACCAGTCCGTGTTGAGACGAACCTCGATGAGGTCGCTGCTCGCCATGTTCTCGAGCCACGCGGTGTACCCGTCCACGGGCAGGCCCTCGTAGGTGTCGTTGAAGTAGCGGTTGTCGAAGTTGTAGCGCACCGGCAGGCGAGAGATGTTGCCCGCGGGCAGCTCCTTCGGATCGGTCTGCCACTGCTTCGCCGTGTAGTCACGTACGAACGCCTCGTACAGCGGACGGCCGATCAGCGAGATCGCCTTCTCCTCGAGGTTCTGCGCATCCTTCGAATCGATCTCGCTGGACTGCTCGGCAATGAGTGCCCGAGCCTCCTGCGGCGAGTAGTACCTACCGAAGAACTGCGAGATCAGGCCCAGCCCCATCGGGAACTGGTACGACTGCCCCTTGTACATCGCATAGACCCGATGCTGGTAGCCGGTGAAAGCGGTGAACTTGTTGACGTACTCCCACACCCGCTCGTTCGAGGTGTGGAACAGGTGAGCGCCGTACTTGTGGACCTCGATACCGGTCTCCGGCTCAGCCTCCGAATACGCGTTCCCGCCCAGGTGATGGCGTCGATCGAGAACGAGCACTCGCTTGCCCAGCTGCGAGGCCGAACGCTCCGCAACGGTGAGGCCGAAGAACCCCGACCCGACGACAATGAGGTCGTATCGACCGGTCGAAGAGGCGTCGGAACTGGCAGGGGAAGAAGATACGGCAGTCACGGGCAACCAGGGTATCCGACGAGCGGCTCCGTGCCGGACACCATGGTCACTCCGCTGGCTACGCTCCTGCACACCATGGTCACTCCGCACTCGACCTCAGTAGGTAAGTGTCCATCACCCAGCCGTGCTGGGCCTTGAGCGCCGCCCGCACCCGCTCGATCTCACCGATCACCTCGTCGAGCGGACCGGCCACCAACTGTTCATCGTCCGTTCCCAGGTTCGCTCCCCAATGAATACCCCACCGACCGGTCCCAACAAGCTCGCGGCAGGCAAGGCCACCGTCGAGCATCACCACGATGTTGTCGGCACCGGCCAGGACGTCACCCGGCAGTGCGCGCCCGGTCGTGATCACGATGGGGCCGCCGACGCGATTGAGGACTATCCGGTGCGCCGCAGCGAGCATCGCCACGCTGCTGATCCCAGGCGTCACATCGAAGTCGAAGTCGAGCGTCCCGAAATCACGAACGCGTTCGATCACCCTGATGGTGCTGTCGTACAGGGCAGGGTCCCCCCAGACAAGAAATCCGACCGTCACGTCGGCGTCGAGCCCGAACAGCACCTTCTCGTACGCGCGCGCCCGGGCGTCGTGCCAATCGGCGACCGCGGCGCCGTAATCGCGGGGCGTCCGATCCCGCTCGGGATCGGGAACAGAGATGACGCGGTACTCGCCCGGGACGTGCCGACGGAGTATCTCGGTGCGGACCTGCGCGAGATCGCCGACGGCCTCGCCCTTGTCCGCGACGAGGAACACGTCGACCTCGTTCAACCTCGCGACCGCCTGGGCAGTGACGTGATCGGGATGCCCACTACCGATTCCGATGAGATGGATTCTCACACTTTCCTCTGATTCATTCCGCAGGCTCCACTCACACTTTCCAGTTCATTCCGCAGGCTCCACTCACGGCCTGACCCGGCAGGCGTCGTAGAGGTGCGACTCGGCTCCCGGCGTGCGGCCCACCGCTGGCCCGACGAGAATCACCGCTGCCTGACGCAGGTCGGCGGCCTCGACCTGATCGGCGATATCGGCCAGAGTGCCGGTGAGGACCAGTTGATCCGGTTTGCTCGCATGGAAGACGACAGCCGCCGGGCAATGAAGGCCGTACTCGCCGACGATCTCCTCGACAAGCACCCGGATGCGCGTGATCGCCAGGTGCAGCACCAGCGTCGACCTGGTCGCCGCGAAGCGGGAGAGCGTCTCGGTGTCCGGCATCACCGTCGAACGCGCCTGGGTGCGCGTCAGAACCACCGATTGGGTCACTTCGGGAACGGTCAGTTCGACGCCGAGAGTCGCTGCCGCCGCCGCATAGGCGGGCACACCCGGCGTGACATCCCAGGGCACACCCGCTGCGTCCAGACGCGCGGATTGCTCGGCCAGCGCCGAGTACAGCGACGGGTCGCCCGAGCAGAGCCGCGCCACATCCTGGCCTCGCTCGTGTGCCGCGACGAGTTCACCGGTGATGGTGTCGAGGTCGAGTTTCGCGGTGTCTACCAGACGGACGTCGTCCGGGCAGTGCGCCAGGATCTTCTCGTCGATGTAGGTACCGGCGAACACACACACCGGACTGCGACGGATGTGCTCGACAGCGCGAAGAGTCAGCAGGTCGGCAGCACCCGGTCCTGCGCCGATGAAGTGAACTGTCACAACCGTGAGAGTAAGCGGTGGGTACGACGCGCCGCGCCGACGGTCAATACTGGCGCTGGCTAACTCTCAAGCTAAGGTTTAGCCTTGTGTCTGATGATGATGCTGTTGCGCATGTGACTCGAGCATAGTCTCACCCGCCACATGCATAACAACGGCATCACAAGCCAGTTCTGATCGGAAGCAATTCGCGTCGCACCGTCGCAGGATGCTTCGTGGGCTGTCGAGCACCACGACAACCCGCACCTACACACCAGGGAGTACCGCCTTGCACCGTCGAACGAAGCCGTCGATCGTTCTCGGCGCCGTCGCCTTGCTTGCTGTCGCGAGTCCCTTCGCGGTCTACAGCATCTCCGGCGACGCCGCGTCCACCGATATTCGAGCGGCCAACGAGACCACCCCTGTGACCGTTCCTACTCAGATCATCGAAACAGCGCTGAGTGCAGCACCGGACATCGTCATACCCCTGAGCGAGTTGACGGGCCTGCCGCTGCCCGACCTGCGCCTGTCCGATCTGCAGTACCTGCCGCTGCCGGAGAACATCACTCTCCCCGAGATCCCCGAGATCCCCGAGATCCCAGGCCTGACGGTGCCAGCCCCGACGAACCCGTCCGCCCAGGCGCCGGTACCCGAACTGGGCCGCAACAACGTCTCCGCGCCGCTCCCGGTCGCCCCGCCCGCAGTGGACGCCGCGGACGACCCGGGCACACCGCTGGGTGCCGTTGTCAAAGAACTGACGCAGGACACCCCGTTCAGCATGGTCGCGCTCACCTCACCTGCCATCGACGGCACCGTCGCGCAGGTTCGCCGCCAGCTCGAGGACGGGTCGTGGGGGCCGTGGATCACCACCGAACCCATCGAGAGCGACAGCAGTGACGGCGCACCGACGGACGGACGGCAGGGCACCGAACCGGTGTTCGTCGGCTCGACCAACGCCGTTCAGCTCCTGATGACGCCCCGGGCCACCCCGGTGTCCGCACCCGTTCCGGCTCCGGCCCCCGAAGCAGCACCGGCCCCCGAAGCAGCACCGGCGCCCGAAGTAGCACCGGCACCCGAGCAGGAGCTCGGCTACACACCCGCCTCGGTGACCAAGCCGCTGCGGCAGCAGGAGAATGCAGTCGCCGCTGCCGTCGAGGACATCAGCGCCGTACTGATCCAACCCGGCAGCTCCCCCGCCGACTCGGCGCTCGCCGACATCGCGACTCCGGTCGCCGGGAACGCCGGCCCCAAGGTGATCTCCCGCGCACAGTGGGGCGCCGACGAATCGATCCGCTGCAAGACACCCACGTACGACGACTTCATCGGCGGCGCAACGGTTCACCACACCGCGGGCAGCAACGACTACTCGCGGACCGAGTCCGCGGAGATCGTCCGGGCCATCTACGCGTACCACGCACAGACCCTCGGGTGGTGCGACGTCGGCTACAACGTTCTCGTCGACAAGTTCGGCCAGATCTTCGAGGGCCGCGCCGGTGGACTGGACAAGGCCGTTCAGGGCGCGCACGCCGGTGGATTCAACGAGAACACCATGGGCATCGCGATGATGGGTGACTACAGCTCGGAGTCACCGTCGCAGGAAACCCTCGACTCGGTGGGCGAATTCCTCGGATGGCGTCTGGGCCAAGCAGGCCTCGACCCCGAGGGTGAGACCACCATGATCTCCGAGGGCACCGACTTCACCTTCATCGGGCGCGGCCAAAGCGTCGATCTCCCAGTGATTTTCGCGCACCGTGACGTCGGAAACACCGCATGCCCAGGTGACGGCGCCTACGCCAAGATGGACGAGATCCGCAGCATCGCGGCGGCAAGTCTCGGCGGCGGCGGGTCGGACGAGTCCGCAGATACTCCCACGCAGGAAACCGAGGACACCGAGGACACCCCGGACACGCCGTCATCACCCAGAACCGACGCCAGTAGCGCTCTCGGAGAGAACATTCCGGCATTGGTCGACGAACTGGTTCGCCTCGCCAGCTCCAACCCTGTCGCCAAGAAGTGGCTCGACACGGGCGGAGAGACCGGCATCCTCGGCACCCCGATCAGCGGACTCGTCCAGGTCAGCGGCGGCGGCGAGGCCGCCCAGTTCCAGAACGGCTCGATCTTCACTTCACTTGCCGGACAGGCAGTTGCAGTGATCGGAAAGATTTTCGAGCAGTTCATGGCCCTCGGCGGCGAGGACGGCGAACTCGGACTCCCGACGACCGACGAGTACCCGGTACCCGGCGGCCTGCGGACCGATTTCGAGAACGGCTCGCTGATCTTCAACGAGCTCACCGGCATCGTCACCACGGTCATCCGGACCTACAACGACACCTACGAAGAGCACATGCTCAGCGGACCGGCACCGGAGCCCGCTCCCGCTCCCGCTCCCTGACAGTGACAACCGATGGCCCTCGCACTTCTCGATCGTGCGGGGGCCATCGGCGTGTCACCACCAGCGTTCGAGGACCCGCGCCACTCCGTCGTCGGCGTTGGTGGTGGTGACCTCGTCCGCGGCCGCGAGTGCGGCGTGATGCGCGTTCCCCATCGCGACGCCCAATCCCGCCATCCGCAGCATCGGCACATCGTTGGGCATGTCTCCGAACGCCGCGATACCGGCCGCAGTCACCTGCAAACGCTCGGCCACGACCAGCAGTCCCGACGCCTTGGTCACACCCGGCGCCGACAGTTCGATCAACCCGTTGTCGGTGGAGTACGTCAGATCGGCGGAGTCACCGATCAGCGGAGCAAGCGCGGCAGCCATGTCCCCACTCGATGCCCCGGCGAGCCGGATCAACAGCTTCACCGCGGGAATGTCGAGGACCTCGGACTGCGAGACCTCGGTGTTGTCGGGGTTGAGCCAGGCGTGCTCGTAACCGGGTGAGCTCACGAACTGCGGCGTCGCAGCATCGTGAGCGCTGGCACCGACGCGCTCGGCAGCCAGCCCGCAACCGGGCAGGACTCTGTATGCGAGCTCGGCCAGCGCGTTGAGCGTCTCGATCGACAGCGTGTGCGTGTCGAGGATGCGATCTGTACCACTGTCGTAGATGACCGCCCCATTGGCGCAGACACACATCGGTGCGAACCCGAGCTGCTCGACCACCGGCGAGATCCACCGAGGGGGCCGACCAGTGGAGAGCACGAACGGAGTGCCCTCGCCGACCATCGTGGAAACCGCACGTCGGGTACGTTCGGTGACCCTCTCGCGCTCGTCGAGAAGGGTGCCGTCGACATCGCTGGCGACGAGACTGGGCTGGGTACGGCTGGTATCAGACATCGTGCCCCATTCTGCCCTAGCGGCCCCGTGGTCAGGCCCTCGTGGCGTCGGTCACAGCCGCCCACCCGGCTTTCGTCGGTACACTGGGCGGAATGCTCATGACGAAAGACGCCGTTACGGCGCATCGTCGACGCCGCTTCCACGCCTATCTCGATGTTGCGATCGTCGTACTCGTACTGGTGGTCAGCAACCTGATCGCCCATTTCACGACGGTGTGGCTCAGCATCGCGACGGTGCCGGCAGCCGCCATCATCCTGCTTGCGCTGACGCGTCGGCGCGGGCTCGGCTGGGCCGAACTCGGCCTGTCACCGCGGCAATGGAAGACCGGCTCGCTCTATGCGCTCGGCGCCGTCGGTCTGGTATTGACCGTGGTGGCGATCGGTGCGCTCCTACCGATCACGCGACCGTTCTTCATGGCCGACCGCTATGCCACCATCTCGGCGGCACTGGTGGCGTCGATGATCGTCATCCCGTTGCAGACCGTCATCCCGGAGGAACTCGCCTTTCGCGGTGTATTGCAGGGCACGTTGGGGCGGATCTACGGCGCCCGCGGGGTTTTCGCGGCAGGCTCACTGCTGTTCGGCCTGTGGCACATCGCGTCGTCGATGGGGTTGACCTCGGGCAACGCTGGGCTGAGCAACTTTCTGGGCGGCGGTGTGGTGGGTCCGGTGATCGGCATCGCTGCCGCCGTCGTCGCCACTGCGGCAGCGGGACTGGTTTTCACGTGGCTACGGCAACGCAGCGGCAGCCTCATCGCGCCGATCGCGTTGCACTGGTCGCTCAACGGAATCGGCGCGCTGGCCGCAGCGCTCGTCTGGCACGTCTCGACCAACTGAGTCTCAGTCGTTCTCGCGCGCCTGCCGGGCAGCGGCCCGCGCGGCCACGTCGGCGGCGTCGAGCTTGTCGGCCTCGGCGAGGGTAGGCGCGCTGCCGCCGAGCCTGGCAGGCACCCAGTAGGCACCCGGCTCGTGCTCGTAGCCCTCCTGCAGTTTCAGCAGCATTTCCTGCATCGTCTTGCGCAGTTTCTCGGTGAGCTCGTTGGGCGGTCCGATCGGTTCGATGGGCTCGCCGACGGCAATGGAGATGGGAGTTTTGGTGCGACCGAGCCGCTTTGGGAAGCCCTTGGTCCACACGCGTTGCGCACCCCAGATGACCGTCGGGATGATCGGGACTCCCGCCTCGATGGCCATGCGGGCCGCGCCGGACTTGAATTCCTTGATTTCGAAGCTGCGACTGATGGTGGCCTCGGGGTAGACGCCCACCAACTCACCTCCGCGCAGTGATGACACGGCAGCCTTGTAGGACTCGGCACCGGCACCACGGTCGACGGGGATGTGTTTGAGCGCCCGCATGATGGGGCCGGAGATCTTGTCGTCGAACACTTCCTTCTTCGCCATGAAACGGATGTATCGCTTCACCGACCTCGGCGGCAATCCGGCGTAGGTGAAGTCCAGGTAACCGGTGTGATTGACGGCAATGACCGCGCCTCCGGTAGCAGGGATGTTCTCCTCGCCTTCGACCTGGAATCGGAGGCCTTCGAAGGCGAAGACCACACGGGCGATGCCAATGACAGAGCGATAGACAGGTTCCACAGTCCGCTAGCGTAGTCGTAGAGCCAGGGCGGGGAGAAGACGTAACGGGGAAGGTCAGCTGAACATGAGTTCGCTTCGCAAGATTGCAATCGCCGGGGTGGGACTGCTGGGGACAGTAGCGGCGCTCACCGCGTGCGCGGGCGACGGCCAGCAGGGTATCCCCACCGAGACCCCGGAACCCCCGACCACCACGTCCCAGAACGCCGCACCGATCCCGACCACCACCACGCCCGCGCCGCCGACAGGCCCGACTGTGGGAGCCGTTCCCGGCGATTCGCAGGCCACCTCCGCGCTGAGCGCGTTCCTGACCGATCTCGACACCGGTGGCGTCGACGCGGTGGCGCAGAAGTGTTTCACCGTCCCGCCGAACCTGATACCGGTGGAGTACGCGGACGTATCGGCCGTTCTCGACGCTGCGGCACAGCCGGGCACTGCCGAAGCAGACCTCGTGACCTGGACCGGGTCGATCTCGACGCTGTCGATCGCGCGAGATGAGATCGCCTCCGGCTACGCCTGCCCGCGCGTACACCCCACCGGAACCGAACAGGTCTACACCGACCTCGACGCCGTCCACACCGTCGCGCGGTACGTGGGGCGTTTCACCGGGGCACCCGCCGACCCCGCCGATCTCGAGGGTGACTACCCCGTGGTGTGCGGCACCGACATTGCCTGGGATGCACAGGGCACCGGTAGCCCCACCGCACCTCCGTTGGCGAACAACCCCGGCCGGCTCACCGAGTCGGCGTCGTACAACCCCGACAGCGTCTACGTGGCCTACTCCAATGCCGCCTACACGACCGTCTACGCCGATGTCACCAACGTCTCCGGCTTCCAGCAGAACCAGATCTTCACCCTCACCCGCGACGGAAGCGGCTTCTGCATAGGGGACGTGGCATGACCATCGGCCTCGACACCAAGATCCTGCTGCTGATCGCGGGGCTGCTACTGCTCGGTGGCCTCGTTCTCGGGGTGTGGAAGTACCGGCAGATGTCGGCCTCGCCCACCGCGTTGGCGCATCCCTACGTCGACATCGCGCACCGCGCCGCGCTGATGTATTCCTTCGCCACACTCGTCCTTGCCGCACTCGCTGAGTTCAGCGCGTTCCCGACGGCGGTGAACCTCCTCGCCGGATCGATCGTGACACTGTTCTTCGTCGCGGCCATCGCCACCTACGTGGTGCACGGATTCCTCGGCGACACCGACAATCAGTTCGAACATCCCGTTCGGGGGACGGACCTGTTCATGTGGGCCCTCATCGTCGGTGAAATCGGGGGCACCGCAGTGCTGCTCACCGGTTTCGTTTTCGGCCAGTTCTTCTGAGCAATCCCCACTAGTGTGGGCGTGTGACTCACGTGGTGATTGCCGGAGCCGGGCTCGCTGGACTTGCATGTGCGCACGAGCTGGGACGCAAAGGAATCGACGTCACGCTCGTCGACCGCAACGACTACCACCAGTTCCAGCCACTGCTCTATCAGGTTGCCACCTCGCAGCTACCCGCAGCCGATGTCGCACGCCCGCTGGCCTCGATTTTTCACGGTCTCGACACGGTCCGCGTCGTCCAGGCCGACATCACCGACCTGAACTTCGCGACACGCTCCCTCACCGCGGGCGGTGAGCGAATCGAGGGCTCCCACCTGGTCGTCGCCGCGGGCGCAACCGCGAATTTCTTCGGCACACCGGGCGCCGAGGAGCACTCGTTTCCGCTCTACTCCGTCGCCGACGCCACCGCGCTGCGTCACCACGTAGGCGCCCTCCTCGCTGGTGAACGCGATCCACTCGACGTGGTTGTCGTCGGCGGTGGACCCACCGGCGTCGAGACAGCAGGAGCGTTTGCAGAACTCACCGCTGCTCTGCGCACGATGAACCATCCGGGCGGGAAAGGACAGACCTCGCTGGTCAACCACGGTCCCGCTCTGCTCGCGCCGTTCAGCGAGCGATCGCACGTCTACGCGCGCGACAAACTCGTCGAGCACGGGGCGAAGGTCCTGCTCGGAGTCGGGGTGGCGTCGGTCGATACCGAGGGTGTGACGCTCTCCGACGGCTCGCGCATCGATGCCTGCACCGTCATCTGGGCCGGCGGCGAATCCGCGTCACCGATCGCCGGGACCGCCGAGGTGAAGCCCGGACGCGGCGGCCGGATCGACGTCTCGGCCGATCTGACCGTTCCGGCATTCGAAAATGTCTATGCGATCGGCGACGTCGCGAACATCCCCGGAGCCGACGGAAGCACGCTGCCCCAACTCGGCTCGGTAGCGCTGCAGGCGGGCACGTGGACCGCCCACAACATCGAGCGCGCCGCCGCCGGGAAGCCCAAGAAGGCCTTCGCCTACAAGGACAAGGGCATCATGGCGATGATCGGCCGCGGCGCCGCCGTCGCCGAGATCGGCGAGCACCGCCACCACCTCGAGGGCCACCTAGCATTCGCGGCGTGGCTCGGTGTGCACGCGAGCCTGCTCAGCGGTGCCCACAGCAAAGCTGACGCATTTCTCTCGTGGGCCTGGGACTACGTCGACCGCGAGCATTCGGCGATGGTCGAGTGCACGGCTGCGCCCACTACGGACGGGTAGCGACCGGCGTCAGCGCAGCACATCCGTCCCGACGAACGGGACCAGCGCCTCGGGGACGCGGACGGTGCCGTCGGCCTGCTGATGATTCTCCAGGATCGCGACGATCCACCTCGTGGTCGCGAGAGTGCCGTTGAGCGTCGCCGCGATCTGCGGCTTGCCGTTCTCGTCGCGGTACCGAACGTTCAGGCGACGCGCCTGGAACGTCGTGCAGTTCGACGTCGACGTCAACTCGCGGTAGGCGTTCTGCGTCGGGACCCAGGCCTCGCAGTCGTACTTGCGCGCCGCCGAGGATCCCAGATCGCCGCCCGCGACGTCGATGATGCGGTAGGGCAACTCGACCGCCGCCAGCATCTCCCGCTCGAACTCGAGCAGCTTCGAGTGCTCGGCGGCCGCGTCCTCCGGCTTGATGTAGGAGAACATCTCGATCTTGTCGAACTGGTGCACGCGGATGATGCCGCGGGTGTCCTTGCCGTAGCTGCCTGCCTCGCGGCGGAAGCACGAAGACCAGCCCGCGTAACGCTTCGGTCCGTCGGACAAGTCGATGATCTCGCCCGAGTGGTAGCCGGCCAGCGCCACCTCGGAGGTTCCCACGAGGTACAGGTCGTCGGCTTCGAGACGGTAGATCTCGTCGGAATGCGCGCCGAGGAATCCGGTGCCCGCCATGATCTCCGGACGCACCAGGACCGGCGGGATCATCATCGTGAACCCGTTCTTCACGGCCTTCTGCGCGGCCAACTGCAGCATCCCCTGCTGCAGGAGGGCGCCGTAGCCGGTCATGAAGTAGAACCGCGAACCCGACACCTTCGCGCCGCGCTCCATGTCGATCAGGTTGAGCGATTCACCGAGCTCGAGGTGATCCTTCGGCTCGAACTCGAACGTCGGGATCTCGCCGACGGTCTCGAGCAGGACGAAATCTTCTTCTCCGCCGGCCGGCGCGCCGTCCTCGACGATGTTGGAGAGCGCGCGTTGAGCGGCATCGAGGGCGGCGTCGGCCTCGTGCTGCTTCGCCTCGGCGGCCTTGACCTGGGCGGCCAACTCGGAGGCTCCGGCCAGCAATGCCGGGCGATCCTCGGGCGAGGCCTTTCCGACCCTCTTGCCGAGCGCCTTCTGCTCGGCGCGCAGTTGATCGCCTGCCAGCACGGCGGCACGACGCGTGGAGTCGGCCTCGAGCAGCACGTCGACGAGGCCGGGGTCCTCACCCCGGGTGCGCTGCGAGGCACGGACAACGTCAGGATTCTCGCGGAGGAACTTGAGGTCGATCACGGATGGCAACCTTACTTGCCGAGCAACCCCAGGTAGTCCTCGCGTCCGAACATGCGAGCGGCGTCGATCGCCGACGGCTGCCCACCGCGCGGATCGGCACCGCCGTCGACGAGGGCTTGCACCACATCGTCCTCGCCCTTGAACACCGCCCCGGCGAGCGGTGTCTGTCCCTTGTCGTTCGCACGATTGACATCGGCACCCTTGGCGACCAGGGCGCGGACGGTGGTCGCGTGTCCGTGATAGGCCGCCAACATCACCAGCGTGTCGCCGGAATCGTTGTTCAGATCCACGGGGACGCCCGCATCGAGATAGGCGACGAGTGCATCGGTGTCACCGGTGCGTGCCATACCGAACAACCGACCGGCGAATTCGGCTACCTCGGCTGCTGTCTCATCCGGGTCGTTCATGAGACCCGAAGATACTCGGGCATGATGGAGGAGATGTCCACCAGCAAGCCGGAGAAGCCGACAACCCGCACCGCGCGCACCGTCAGTGCGTCCGTCGCGCGCCGAGCTCTCGCTCTGGTCGCGGTCGGCGCAGTCGGCGCCGCCGCCGTCACCCTGCTCGTCACTGATGGCTTCGATCAGCCCGAGAAGATCACGACGCACTCGGTGGCAGGCCCCGCCACCACCGGCCCCGTGTCTGCCTCGAGCTTCGGCTCGGCCGATCCGGGCACATGCCTGCAGTGGACGCCGACGGACGATCCCGAGACCGACCGTCAGGATCTCGCCCAGGTGTCGTGCGCCGAGCCGCACCGTTTCGAGGTCGCCAAGGACGTCGATATGTCGGCGTACCCCGGCATCGAGTTCGCGCCCGGATCCGCATACCCGGGAGCCATGCGGTTCAGCCAGTTGCGCGACGAGCACTGCATCGACTCCGTCGTCGACTACCTCGGCACCAAGTTCGACCCGAACGGCAAATTCAGTGTCGGATTGATGTTCCCCAGCCAGACCGGCTGGGCCACCGGCGAACGGACGCTACGGTGCGGTGTTCAACAATCGTCGAACACCGGGGTTCCGCAGGAGATGACCGGTTCGGTGCTCGATCAGGACCAGTCCAGCGTGTGGGATGTGGGCACCTGCATCGGCATCAACCAGAACGTCCCCTCCGATCCCGTCGAATGCAGTCAGCCGCACGCCTTCGAGGTCGCGTCCGTCATCGATCTGCAGCAGCAATTCCAAGTAGGCATCCCCAACGAAGCAGACCAGGACGCCTACCTCGAACCCACGTGCACCGACGCCGTCAACGCCTACCTCGGCTCGGACACCGCCCTGCGAGACAAGACCCTCACGCTCTTCTGGAGCACCATCGACGTCACCAGCTGGCTCGCTGGGAGCCGTCAGGTGACGTGCTCGATCGGCAAGGAACTCGACGAGGGCGGCTTCGCCACCATCACCGGATCTGCGACGGGCGACATTCTCATCAACGGCCAGCCCCCCGTCCCACCACCAGCAGCACCCGACGGCCGAGCACTGCCCACGCCGCTGCCCGGCGCCGCCCCCATCACCCCGGGAGGGTAACCATCCCCACCGACATGAGTCGCGCCGAGTTCGAGGAAGCCGTCGGCGACGCACTCGACACCCTTCCGCCCGACATCACCGACCGCATGGACAACGTCGTCATCCTCGTCGAGGACGAACACCCCACCGAGGACATCCTCGGCCTCTACGAGGGTGTTGCTCTGACCGAACGCTTCGAATACAGCGGGCACCTACCCGACGTCATCACCATCTACCGCCTACCCATCCTCGACATGGTCGACGACGCCGACACCGCCCGACGCGAAATCGCCATCACCGTCGCCCACGAGGTTGGTCACCACTTCGGCATCGACGACGAGCGACTGCACGAACTCGGCTTCGGCTGAGTCTCGCTTGCCGGTTCGGCACGCCCGCCTCCGGCACGCCCGCCTCCGGCACGCCCGGCTTCGGCATGCCCCCCATTCGGCATGAATGGACCATTGCAGCCGTCTAGCCGTTGCGATGGCCCATTCATGCGGGGAGGGACGGGCGCACGAAACAATCACTCGAGCTTTTCCGAACTGTGCGGAACCGATCGGGCCGCGGCGTCGTCCAATCCATTGAAGAGCGAAATTTTTCCTCGGAGACGGACTAGGAGAGCACATGCCAGGAACGGTGCGAGTCGATCCTGTGGCACTCGAGGCTGCGGCAGCTGAACTGGACGCGGCAGCCGCTCGGCTGCAGGCGAATCTGACGGCGGTGTCCCTTCCGATCCACACTGTTCCCTCGGGCAGCGAGGAGGTGTCGCTGCTGGCCAACCGGTTCATGCGGCACTCGGCGGGATCGTTCACACCGGCTGCTTCCGAGGCCGTCAACGAGTTGATCGAGACGGCCGCGGCATTGCGGATGCAGGCTGCCGCCTACCGAGAAGTCGACATCGAACACAGCCGCGCAATCGGCCACTGATTCAACTGACACCGCCACAACCCGAACGAGGAGCCAGCAGCGTGATCGGCAGAGGTATTTCGACATGACACTCGGAGTCACAGGTGTGGTGTGGCTGCCCCGTATGGCAACCGTGAACTCGACGTCGCTGTTGGCGGGAGCGGGCGCTGCTCCCCTGTCCACCGCGTCGGCGGCATGGTCCTCGGTCGCAGCCGCGTACAGCGATACCTCGGTCACCATCGCCCGTGTGATGGCTGTCCTTGCGGCCGGGTGGGAGGGTGAAGCCGCCAATGCGGCACTGGCCCGCCTCGGCGGGTTCTCCGGGTGGACCCAGAGCGCCTCGGCGAAGGCAGCACAGATTTCCGCACTCGCGGCAGGCGAGTCGGCGGCGTACATCGCTGCCGTGCTGGTGATGCCGAATCCGGCGGAGATCCTCTCGGTCAAGACTGCGAAGGCGACGGCCTACTCGTCGGGCGGCGCACTCAACGGCAGTGCCGAGGCGCTCGAAGTTGCCGATCGCGCGCTCGATGTCCGTGCGGCGCTGGTGATGGAGGCGTACGAGGCGGCAACCACTCCGATGGCGATCGATATCTCGTTCGATCGACCGCCGGAGATCGTGAACGACGGCAGCGGAGGTTCCCGCAGTGCCGGCACGATTTCCGACGCCGATTCCTACGAGGAGTCGAGCATTTTCGGCTTCGGTACGCGTACGTCGCCGGCGCAGGCCGCTGCCGCGGCCGTCGGAGCCGCGCTGCAACATCCGGGAGTCGCCACTGCTGCAGGGCAGTTCGCCGGTACCGCCGGATCGGTGGCCGGTTCCTCGGTCACCACAGTTGCCTCGGCAGCGACCAACATCGGCACCGCTGCGGCGACGACGTTGATGAACTCGGGTGGAGGCGGCCAGAATGCCTCCCCGACGCCCTTCCGCGCGGACCCGGCCTCGGCCGGTGCAGTCTCGACTCGCGCGGTGTCCGCGGGTGCTTCGGGGGCAGCGGGTACGGCGGTGGGTTCGGGTGGCTTCGGAGGAACGGCGGGCGGATCGGGCAAGCTGGGGGGTCCGGGAGCAGGGTCCTCCGGCTACGCGTTCGGCTCCGGCGGCGAGCGTGTCGGCGGGACAGCCGCAGTCGTCGGCAGCGACGGCGGTGCCGCGGCCCGCGGCGCGCACGGCGGTGTCCCCGTCGGAGGCAGCCAGGCCGGACAGGCGGGGCAGGACGAGGACGAACACGAGACCCCCGGGTACCTCAAACAGTTCGAGCACTTCGCCGATGGCCGCACCGTCGCACCATCGGTGATCGGTGCGGACCCGACTTGGAACGATCGTTGATCGACTTGGGGACCCAGCCGCCCGGCCACACTCTCGCCTCTGCCGAGCTCGACGCAGACCGGATCGATTTCCTCGTCGATTCCTTGAACATCGTCGAGATGCCGGTGGTTCTCGATGTCTTCCCGCGATTCGACGATCCGCAGCAGCGCGCCGCCGCACTCGAGCGTGGCCGAACCGGACTGACGGCGGACGGCTTGATGGACGGCGGACGGGTTCATGCCGACATCGAGGCATGGATGCGCATCCTCGAACAACCCCGCTGGTACATCTCGGGCAGGCTGGTTCCTCGCCCGTACGACGAGGACAGCGCGATCACCAGGATCTGTCTGGCGACCACCGATGCGGGCACAGTCCTCGCTGTTCGTCGCGGCGCCGGCCTACTGATGCGCGGCGCTGTCGGCGACCCGGCGCAGGCCCTGCTGAACTCACTCGGCAGAGGTCACGGGTGCGCACATCCCAGCATCAGCGCGCCGACGGACCTGCTCGCCGAGGCGCTCGACGCATCCCCCGCCGACGTGCACTCCACCGCGCAACGGTTGACGCACCTCGGCATCGACGAACGCACGGCGCAGGATGTGGCGTCAGCGATGAGCACCTGCTCGGCGCACGCGGAGATCACCTCGGTGACCGTCGAGGACGGCAAGAGAATCGCCGGCGCACATCCGGTTGCCTTCTTCGATACTCGGCGTGGCCGGCTCCTGGCGACGTCGAGCACCGCATCCGATGGGCGACGGTGGTCGTCGTTGTCCTCGGGTAGCGATGCCTTGGTTGCGTGGGCGCTGACGGAGTTGGTGAGCCGAGCCGGTCGTTAGCTGATCGGGTTGTCGGCGGTCCGGCTGCCCTTGCCGTCGAACGGGGCCAGGTACGTTCCCCATCGAACGCACACCCAGCCTCCACCGGCGGTCGGCTCCAGCGCGACGGTCTGGGTGTTGTCGAGGTGATTGTCGGCGGCAAAGGCGCCGTCGACCCCGCCCAGCACCGCGGCGACCAGTCGGATAGCGGCGCCATGGCTGACCACTACGACATCGGGGCCGTCGGGATCGGTCAGGTGCGAACTGCGGAGCGAATCCAGTACGGGCACATAGCGATCCAGTATGGAGCGCCCGCTGTCACCCCCAGGCACTCGGACATCGAGATCGCCCCCGTGCCACCGCCCGTAGATCTCGGTGAAGGCCTTGTGAGCGTCGTCGTCGCTTCGGCCTTCCCATTCGCCTGCCTGGGCTTCGTGGATTCCCTCGCGTAGTTGCGGCTCGATTCCGGTGATCGCGGCGATGTTCTCGGCCGTCTGCACGGCCCTCAGTGCGGGCGAGGTCACGAGAATGCTCGGTGGCGTCTCGAGGATCGCAGCGCCGAAGCGTCGCGCCTGGTTGTGGCCGTTGTCCGTCAACGCGGCACCGGGGAGCTGCGTGTCGAGGATCTTGTCCACATTGGCAAAGGTCTGTCCGTGGCGGACGAGTACGAGCCTTCCCGTCATCAGTCCCCCTTTCCGTCGCGGAGTCGAGCGAGCCATTCGGTCTGCTCGTCCAACGACGGAGGGCGGCGTCCTGTTCCCGCGGCGACGGGCCACGACCCGAGGAACCGTAGTGCCATCTTGCGGTGCAACGCCCCGAGCGCCTCGGCGACCGCGGCGTCGTCGATGTGTCCGATGCAGTCCACGTGGAACCAGTAGGTTCCGAATTCTGTGCGCGTGGGCCTCGATTCGATGCGGGTGAGGTCGATATCGCGCAGCCCGAATTCGGCGAGCGCCTCCTGCAGAGCGCCGGGGCGGTGGTCCGGCATCAAGATCAGTGCCGTGCGGTCCGCACCCGTCCGCGGTGGAGCGGGGCGCGGCGAACCGACGAGCACGAATCGTGTTCGGGCGTTTCCGACATCGGCGACGCCACCTGCGAGCGTCGGGAGTTTCATCAACTCACCTGCCAGCGGGGTCGAAACTGCCGCATCGGCGAGACCGGCTACGACGTCCTCGGCGGCGGCCGCGTTGGACGAGGCGAACTGAACCTCGGCGTCGGGCAGGTTGTTTTCCAACCACAGACGTACCTGGGCTGCCGCGATGGGATACGCGCGGATGGTGCGGACGTCTTTCAGCGTGACGCCGTGCGCGCCGAGAACCGAGAACGCGACGTCCACTTCGGTCTCGGCCAGTATCTGCAACCGCGTTCCGACGCCGAGCGCGTCGAGAGTCGGGGGAACCGAGCCCTCTACGGAGCTTTCGATGGGCACCACCGCGGCGTCGACGTCTCCGCTGCGTACCGCTTCGAGGGTCGCCGGTGGGCTGCCGAACGGAATTCTGGAGATGTCGCCGGTGAATCCCAGCTCGGCCAGGGTGCCGCTGGTCTCGAATTGGCCGAGCGCCATCTCGGTGAAGGTTCCCGATGGGCCGAAATACGCAATTCTGGGCACGATTTTCAGATTACGGCTTCACCGGGTCTGCGGAAACCAAACCGGCGTCGACGAGATCGCGGTGGGCGGCGGCCGCGTCGTCGATCTCTATCCCTAGGAGCACGCTGCGCACGGCTTCGGCGGCCTCGGGGCGCAGCCTCGTCAGTGCCGACAGGTCGGGTGCGGCCAGCGCCGCCCCGATGTCGTCGCCGCGCAGGGCAGCGACGGTGGCGGCAAGGATCGCGAGCACCTGCTGGCCGGACTCGGCGCGCGCGGTGAATCCGACCTCGGCGTGCGCGACGACGGCGAGGACATCCGCGATCCGGCGGGCAGGCGCGGACGCCGCGAAGCCGGGCGCGCGATGAGCCTCGACGATCGTGGTGACGGTGTCGAGCGCCGAGGCCTCTGTCCACTCGGCGAAGATCACCAGCGGCGACGGCACACGTAGCGCGATGGCCTCGGCGAGTGTGTCCGAGTCTGCGTCGAGGTGATAGCGCACGCTCTCGTACGTTCCGCCGTGATGGATTCGCAACTCGTCGGGATCGATGTCGAGTTCGACAACGACGCGGCCCAGGTCGATGCCCGACGGTAGATCCCTCAACACCGAGGCGGCGACCACCGGCGGGCCGGACGTGAGCCCGGTCGCTCGTGCGCTGACCTCGTCGGCAGAGTGGCATCTCTGCATCAGGAGGCCTGCGACCAGCGCCTGCGGATCGGGCCGCTGGGGCACGCCCAGGGTGAGGGGAATCGACACTCGTCACACGGTAGACGGAACGAATTCACGCCGACCACTTGCGATGCACCCAAATGTCGTTTAACTTAGGTTTGCCTCACCTACCTGCCAACGCATCGGAGGAGCCCATGATCGGCGCCACGACGACCGGACCGTCCACCGCAGAAAGAGTCCGTAGCGCCTGCGCGCGAGCGGAGAGTGCAGCGTTGGCGATCGAGGGCAGTGAACCCGTCGTCACCGCTCTGCACCACCTCCGCTCCAACGGCGAGGTCATCATTGCTGTCCCGGAAGACTCCGCGATGGGCGCCATTGCGTGGCAGTCGCCGCGCGTCGGCGTTCCGGCCGTGCTCGAACTGACCGATCATGCACCGCTGAGCCTGCGCGAGCCGGTCCGCTCACTGGTATGGCTACGCGGCGATCTGCGTCCCGTTCCTCAATCCCTGATGCGGCCGATGGCAGGAGCCGTCGCGTCGGAGCATCCGCATTCTGCACTGCTGGACGTCGGTCACAGCACGATTCTGCTCCGACTCCTACTCTCGTCGGCCGTCGTCGCCGACAGCACCGGAGCCGAACCGGTAGCGGTGGACGACCTGCTCGCCGCCCAACCCGACCCGTTCTGGGAAATGGAAACCAGCTGGCTCCAACACCTCGACGAGGATCACGGCGACCTGGTGAACCAACTCGCCCGACGCCTTCCCCCCTCGCTGCGTCAGGGACGAATCCGTCCGCTGGGCATCGACCGCTACGGCATTCGGTTGCGCATCGAGAGCGATCACGGCGACAACGACGTCCGCCTCGGCTTCGCGGAACCGGTGGACGACACGATGGCTCTGAGCCGCGCACTGCGGATACTGGCCGGGTGCCCGTTCCTCAACGGGTTGCGCGCGCGGCACTGAAAGAGGCCACACGCCGCGCGAATGCATACTCGTATTCGTGATCGATGTGAAGAGCTGGCTCAACCCGCCGAAGCACGACGCCGGGCCTCCCCTCGAGCCGGGTGAGCGCCGTGCCATCAAGATCGAGATCGCGATCGTCCTGCTCCTCACATTCGGCTTCAGCGGAGCCAGCAGCATCCTCTCGCTCATCGAGGACGCGTTGCTCGCCGGGAGCTTGTCCGACCAAACCGTCGCGATCAACACCTCGAGTTCGAGTCTCGGCATCATCGACCTGCTCTACCAGGTCCTTCGCATCCTCCGCCTGTGCGCGTTCGGTGCGCTCGGGCTCTACCTTCTCTGGCGGTCAGGCCTCGGGCCTCGTCTCATCGGGCTCGCCAGACCGCGAGCTCGAACGGATCTGCTGCAAGGCGTCGGGCTCGCCGCACTGATCGGCCTGCCGGGCCTGGCGCTGTATCTCGTCGGCAATGCCCTGGGCTTCAATCTGACGGTCGTTCCCAGTGCCATCGACGAGAACTGGTGGCGTATCCCGACGCTGGTCGCTTACGCGTTCGCGAACTCGGCCGCGGAGGAAATACTCGTCGTCGCGTACCTCATCTCGCGCCTGCGCCGCCTCGGCGTCGGCGAGAATTCCTCGCTCGTGGCCTCGGCGCTGCTGCGCGGTTCGTACCACCTCTACCAGGGCCTGGGCGGGGGCATCGGCAATATGCTGATGGGGCTGGTGTTCGGCCGTTTCTGGCAGCGAACGAACCGGCTGTGGCCGCTACTCATCGCGCACGCACTGATCGACATCGTCGCTTTCGTGGGTTACACCGTCTTGCGCGACCATCTTGCGTGGCTGCCGTAGACGCGAGCTTGGGTACAGTCGACCCGTGAACGACGGACCGGCGGACGACGCCAAGCCGAATCGGGGACGGCCCGCGCAGGGCCCGCCCCCCGGCTACCGGCCGCCTCCCGGTCCCTTACGACCAGCCCCCTTTTCGTGGCCAGAACCCGGGCAACCGTCCCGCGCCGCCTCCGGGGTATCGGCCCCCGCCCGCCAATCGGCCACCTCCCCAGCGTCCAGAGGGCACCCAGATCATTCGACGCGACGGTCGCCCCGGTGGCCCGGCTGCCGGCGGGCAGGCCTGGTCCAGCGCACCGGAGCCGGGCACCGTCTCCCGAGGCAACGTCCCGAGAGGCAACGTCCCGAGAGGCACCGATCCGAGGGCGCAGGACCCGCGCAGCCAGTACGCACCGCGTCAGACTCCGCAGCCCTATACCGAGCCCGGGCCTCCCCCGCGCCGAACACCGCCACCTGCTACTCCCGAGCGTCAGCGCCGACGCCCGGAACCCGCCAGGCCGCCACGCGTGGCGAAGAAGCGCCGTTGGGGTCGACGATTCGGCCTGATATTTCTGGCGCTGCTGTTGGTTTTCGGCGGACTCGTTTATTACGTCGACAGTTCATTGACCCGCGTCGACGCACTGAGCGACTACGACGGCCGCATCGGGGACACGCCCGGAACCAACTGGCTGCTCGTCGGATCGGATTCGCGCGCCGGTATGACGCCGGAGCAGGAAGCGGAATTGGCGACCGGCGGCGAGACCGGTCCCAGCCGCACCGACACTGTCATCCTCATTCACATCCCCGAGGACGGTGGGGCGACGACGATGGTGAGCTTGCCGCGCGACTCGTACGTCTCCGTTCCCGGTTTCGGGCAGGACAAACTCAATGCCTCGTTCGCCATCGGCGGACCCCCGCTGCTGGTGCAGACCGTCGAGGGGGCAACAGGCGTCCGGATCGATCACTATGCGGAGATCGGGTTCGGCGGCTTCGCCGGCATCGTCGACGCGATCGGTGGCGTCGAAGTCTGCTTGGACAATGCGATCTCCGATCCACTCGCCGGGATCGACCTTCCCGCCGGGTGCCAGGAACTGACCGGCTCGGAGTCGCTGGGATTCGTGCGCACTCGCGCGACCGCACTTGCCGATCTCGATCGTATGAACAATCAGCGGCAGTTCATGTCCGCCCTGCTCGCGAAGGCCACCAGCCCGAGCACGTTCCTCAACCCGTTTCGGCTGTGGCCGCTCGCCAAGGACACCGCCGGTTCGCTCAGCGTGGACGAGGGCGACCACATCTGGAATCTCGGCGGTTTGGCCTGGGCTATGCGCGGAGATCTGGTGACGACGACGGTGCCGATTGCGGGCTTCGAGAACACCGACGTGGGCAACGTGGTGGTATGGGATTCGAACCGCGCGTCGCAGTTCTTCGCCGCGGTAGCCGAGGATCGGCAGATACCGGAGGAACTCCGTACTGCAGGTCCGTGAGTCGGCGCAGTATTCCAATTCGACTGGTCGAGTCAATAGTTAGAGGCGACTTATTTAGGCAATGTTGACCTCAATAAGGATCGGCTTGGATGACAATGGCCTCTGACCAGCATAATCTCGTCCACATGAGTTCTGACATCAAAGAAACCGCACACTCGAAATTCCATGCACTTCTCCGCGATCAAATTCGCAACGAGTTCAACGCGTCGCACCAGTACATCGCGACCGCCGTGTATTTCGCCAATGTCGATCTCCCGCAGCTCGCCAAACACTTCTACGCTCAGGCCGTCGAAGAGCGCAACCACGCGATGATGATCGTCCAGTACTTCCTGGACCGCGACATCACTGTCGAGCTCAACGGAGTCGACGGCGCGAAGACCGTCTTCACCGATGCACGCGAGCCGATTGCCCTGGCGCTGGCCCAGGAGGAGACCGTCACCGAGCAGGTCGTCAATCTCGCGAGCACCGCGCGTGAAGAGGGCGACTACGTGGGCGAGCAGTTCATGCAGTGGTTCATCAAGGAACAGGTCGAAGAGGTCGCCAAGATGCGGACGCTACTCAACGTCGCGGACCGTGCGGGCCACAACCTGTTCGATCTCGAGGAGTTCGTCGCGCGTGAGATGAACGACGTCGCCGTCGTCGGCACCGGCGCGCCCCAGGCTGCGGGCGGCTCGGTCTAAAGGCGCTACGCGCATGTGCGTGGAAATACATAGCCCGCTATGTACTTCCACGCACATGCGGCGAAGCCGTCTACCGCAGGGTGACTTGACGGCCGCGCAAGCCGTCGCGTGAACGCCGCTGCTCCGAGGTCAGTGGCGCATCCACAGCCAAAGCCTCAGCGAGCTTCTTCCCGAACTTCGTTGCCGGAGCAGCCCATTCGGTCGGGTGCATCTCGGAATCGAGGTCGAACACCGGCACGAGCAGTCCGTGAGTCCGGAACGAGCCCGCGTACCGCGAACCCTCCCCCAGAGTCAGATCGCCGGCAGCGTGCAACCGCGCCAGTGCGAGCATCAGATCGTCCTCGCTCTCGGGACGAACCCAACGCAGGTGCGCCTTGTCGCCCGCATCGACCCACCAAGCCGCGACCAGTCCCTCGCCTTCGAGCCGCGCCGACGGCATGATCGCCTGGTTTGCGCGCTCGACGGTGGCAGCAACATCAGGAGCCGGTTCAGCGTTCTTCGGCAGCCACCAGTTGAAGTCCTGGTGGACCGTGATCGTCAGCTGCTCCGTCGGATCCAGCACGTCGCGCAGCGCTGGGGTGTTGCCGTCCGGTACTGCCGACTCGAGCGATTCGCCGGGCTGAGCGATCGACGCCCAGGCCAACGCACTGGACAGATCGGCAGCGACATTCGGCGAATGCACCTGCACCTGTAGACCCGCGAAGCCGCGGGCAGCACCGTCCTGCTCGCGCACCAACGCTGCGACGGCGCCCGGGAGAACCGTCGCCAACGTGACCGGTCGACCGTCCACCACAACCGGGGCGGTCGCGGACGGAACGAACTCACGCATCGCGACCAGGTCGCATTCCGCGGCGACATTCTGGAACGGGCGAGCAGGCGCGGCCTGAAGGCTCTCACGCTCCGCTTCTCGCTGCGCGAGCTTCGCTGCTCGGTTGCTGTCCTGCTTCGGACCACTGTTTCTTTTGCTCTTACCCACGCCCGAAACCTACACGTTGACCCGCTCCCTGGGTCACTCCGCGGGTTACGCTCCCGCCCCCTGGTCGAGCCAGGCCCGTGTTCGTCCGGGGTTGTTGGTGGCGATCCATCCCACGCCCAACTCCAGACACAGCTCGACGTCGGCTTTCTCGTCGACGGTCCAGCAGTACGTCGCGCGTCCCGACGCCGCGGCCCTGTCCACGATCCACGGGCGCTCGCGTAGCGACTTGATCGACGGCCCCACCGCGGTCGCGCCGACCGCCGTCGCGGCGCCCCCGCCGAGGTAGCGAGAGGCGTCGCCGAGCAGCACAGTGGGGAGCAGCGGCGCCATCCGACGGACCCGCCACACCGCGGTCGGTGCGAACGACATGATCACCGCACGCGAGTGGGCCGCGGACGCGGGCTGCGCCAATCCGTAGCGATGCAACTCGGCCAGCACCTTGTTCTCGACGAGAGAGCCGTAGCGGACCGGGTGCTTGGTCTCGATGAACAGTTTCACCGGTTTGCTCGTCCAGTCCAAGACCAGCTTGATCAGGTCGGACAGGAGCAGGACTTCGGCGGGTTCGCCTTCGGCGCCGTAATCGAAGGTCTTGAGCGTCTCGTAGGACAGTCCGCTGACCAGACCGGTTCCAGTGGAAGTTCTGTCGACTCGACGGTCGTGTACGCACACGATGTGCCCGTCCCGGGTGATCCGCACGTCACACTCGAGGGCGTCGGCTCCCTGCTGGAGTGCGTGGTCGAACGCGACGAGGGTGTGTTCCTTCTTTTCCTCGGAGGCGCCGCGGTGGGCGACGACGAACGGGCGACGACGATCGCTCACGACGTCGACGCTTTCTCGTGCTCGACGCCGGACTCGGTGTCGGTCTCGATGTCGGCATCGGGGCGCTCGGTGTTGCGGCTGCGGGGAACGGCAACGACCCAGCGCGTGGGATCCGGCCGTCTGCCGCCGCGCCATCGAAGTTCGTCGACGCTGCGCATGAGGTAGATCGTCAGCAACGCAACGCCGGCGGCCACGAGGCACAGCAACGCCGCCAACAACACACCGTCGGCACGCGCCTGCAAGGAATCTCGCGTCCGCCAGATCGATACGAGCAACATGAGAATCCAATCGACGACCCACATCGCCCACCAGAGCCGCACGAGCAACAGCAGTCGATCTCGATCCGGGCCGTTCTTCCGCTCGACCAGCTCGGTGAGGTACACCCCGGGCAAGACCAGCGACAGGACGGGGACGAGGCACCCGATCAGCAGCGACCGCACGCTGCGGGGATCGCGCTGCCCGGCCCGCTCGAACACGGCGCGACGCCTCGTCACCAGCCAGCATCCCGACGCCACCGCGGCAGCGACGCCGATGACGATGGAGGCGACCTGCGAGAAGAGAACGAGTGCATCGGAGATGACGAGCGTGCTCGGGCTCACCAGTCGTGTGCGGTTGTACAGCAGAATCGCGTACCGCAGCCCCTCGGCCACGACCGCGACACCGAGCAGGGCGGCGGTGAGCATGAGGAGCCCGGAGGCCGCGTCGGACCAGCGCTCGACCCGAGTTTCAGGTTCGTCGGCGGTGTCCACCCGGCGGTCTGTCAGACCCCAGCGCGGGATCTGATCGTATTTGGGCGTGGCGACCTGCCGGGCAGTCCGCACAGGTGTGCGTTGGGGGTTCTTGCTCTTGGGCTTGCGCGCTACCCACTTGAAGTTCCGTCTACCTCGGGCCGGGGCCTGCGCGGAAACCGGTGAGAGCAGCACTCCGTGACAACGCGGGCACCACACCGCTGGGCGTGTCCCGACGGGCCACCGCGTCGCGCATCGCGCACAAACCTGGAAAGCGGCCACTAGACGATTCTCGCCTCGGTGCCGTCCTCGCGCACCAGCGGGCGACCGGCGGCGACCCACGCGTGCATTCCGCCATCGACGTTGACGGCTTCGTAGCCGATCTGGGTCAGGTATTGCACGACCCGTGCCGACCGTGCGCCCACCCCACATACGACGTACGTCGACGCGTCCGGCTCGATTTCACCCACTCGCGAAGGCACTTCGCTCATCGGGATGTGCAGGGCGCCCGGGGCGTGGCCGTGACGCCATTCTTCATCCTCGCGAACGTCGAGCAGTATCGACCCGCTCAGATCGGCGGGAAGCTCGGCAGCGGGCACAGCGGGCACAGCGGGCAGATCCGGAGCAGACACGTGCACGATCTTGTCACGCACCCTGCTCGGGCTGCCACCCGCAAACCTCGCGAGTTGTGGATAACCCGGGTGGGTTATCCACAGTATCCACAGGCCGATCCACAGAATTCGGACAATCGCCGGTTTTATCCACAGGTTTCGGCGCTCCTACACTCGAATCATGGTTATATCTTCCAGCGCGGAATCCGCCGGCATCGAGCTTCGTGTCTTCACCGAACCTCAGCAGGGCGCCACCTACGACGACCTTCTTCGGGTGGCGCAGTCTGCAGAAATGCTGGGGTTCGGCGCGTTCTACCGTTCGGATCATTACCTCGCCATGAACTCCGACGGGCTTCCCGGACCGACCGACGCGTGGATCACTCTCGCCGGCATCGCCCGGGAAACCTCGTCCATCCGCCTCGGCACCCTCGTCACGTCGGCGACCTTTCGCTACCCGGGCCCGCTCGCGATCAGCGTGGCGCAGGTCGACGCGATGAGCGGTGGCCGAGTGGATCTCGGACTCGGTGCGGGCTGGTTCGAGGAGGAGCACAGGGCGTACGGCATTCCCTTCCCGCCACTCGGTGAGCGGTTCGACAGGCTCGAAGAATCGTTGGCCATCATCACCGGCCTGTGGGAAACCCCGTCGGGTGAGACATTCTCGTTCGACGGCAAGCACTATCCGATCACCGATTCGCCGGCGCTGCCCAAACCGGTTCAGTCGCCGCGTCCGCCGATCCTGATCGGCGGGAAGGGCAAGAAGCGCACGCCCGCCCTGGCCGCGAAGTACGCGGACGAGTTCAACATCCCGTTCTCCTCGCTCGAGGAGACCAGGGTTCAGTTCGACCGCGTGCGCGACGCCGCATCCGAGGCCGGCCGCGATCCGAAGTCCCTGCTCTACAGCAACGCACTCGTGCTGTGCTGCGGCAAAAGCGAAGAGGAGATTGCCCGACGGGCATCGAAGATCGGACGTGAGGTATCGGAGTTGCGTGAAAACGGGGCGGCGGGGAGCCCGGCCGAGCTGGTCGACAAGATCGGCCGGTTCGGCGAACTGGGCGCCTCACGCGTGTACTTGCAGACGCTCGACCTGGCCGATCTCGATCATCTCGAGCTCGTCGCGTCCGAGGTCATGCCGCAGCTCTGAGGCCGCAGCTGTGCGGTCGGGTGTTCCTAGTGGGCGCTCGACTGCGCTACGTGCGTGCGGCTGCGGAAGCGTCCATTGAGCCACCGGGCGGCCGGCGTCTCCACCCACCGGTAGAGGATTTCCGACGCCACGGCGGTGACGGCAACGAACGCGATGACGGCGCCGGTCGGTCCCGTGTAGGGAACAACGAACTGGAAAACGCGGTACAGGATCAGCGTGTGCAGGAGATAGATCGCGTAGCTACGGGTGCCCGTCCAGCGGATGATCGACCAGTGCGCGGCCCGTCCGTCGTACCGTCCGAGGAGCAGAACCATCGCGGCGACGACGATGATGGTCCACAAGTACCGGCCGCCCGCCCAGTAGGCGCCGACCTCGGTGGCCAGCTGCACCACGACGGCCTGGGCGAGCACTGCCACGAGGATCGAGCGCCAGCCGACGATCTTGCTCCAGCTCAGGTAGATGATCTGTCCCAGAAAAAGCGTCGGCAGCGTCGCGGCGATCTTCGACAGCATCGGGATCGTCCACGGGTCGGGCACGAGCGCGTTGTAGAGGAGCACGACGCTGCACAGCGCCGCGCCTATGATCGGCACCAGAATGGGCCGCGAGCGGAGTACGTCACGGGCGGCGACGCAGTAGAGGTAGAACATCAACTGCACAGCCAGGGTCCAGGTGACGCCGAGGACTGCGACTTGGGGCTTCAGGAAGAATCCGCCGAGGAAGAAGCTGAGCACGGCCTCGAAGTTCGAAACTCCGTCCTGCGGGCCGAACATTCCGTTGATGCCCAGCCGCACCAGAATAATCGCGAGCGCGATGGCCACCCACAGCGCAGGAATCAGTCGCGAGAGCCGACTGACGGTGAAATCTCGTCGTGACTGGCGCATCGCAGACCGGGTGACGAGCAGACCGGTGAGAAGCATGAATACCGCGACACCGACGAACGAGAGATGATGGTTCACGCCGATGACCTGGACGAAGAGCCAGTATCCAAAGTCGAGCATCCACCAGCCGTCGCCTCGGTCGTCGATCAGATAAAAGGAGATGTGGGAGTACAACACGGCCAGAACCGCGATGAATCGCAACAGATTTGCACCCGCGAGTTCGACTCGCGGTGCGTAGACAGCACTCATCGCAGAAGGTGAGTCGGCTTGCTCGCCCGATCTGCGCAAAGGGGACACCGGGCCATGGTAGTTGCCCGTTCACCTGCTGGACGAATTGTGGGACCTTGCCGTGACCTGTCCGTTACCTACGCAGGTTGTCGGAATTGTCCGGAATCGATCGAACGGAATGGATCTCGATTACAACTGTTGCACTGAGGGTAGATATGGGATTGGGTTGAGCCCTACGAAAGATCCACAGTAGGACGTGCGCGCCTTCGAATTCACGGTGAGCGCGGCGTCGAGAAGATGAAGGGAACCACGTGTCCGAGTACACCCTGCCCGACCTTGATTTCGATTACTCCGCTCTCGAGCCTCACATCTCGGGCGAGATCAACGAATTGCACCACTCGAAGCACCACGCAGCGTACGTCGCCGGCGCCAACACCGCACTCGAGAAGCTCGCAGCGGCTCGCGAAAACGACGATCACGGTTCGATCTTCCTGTTCGAGAAGAACCTCGCGTTCCACCTCGGCGGACACGTCAACCACTCCATCTGGTGGAAGAACCTCTCGCCCAACGGTGGCGACAAGCCCGAAGGCGAACTCAGCGCAGCAATCGACGACCAGTTCGGCTCGTTCGACAAGTTCCGTGCGCAGTTCACCGCAGCCGCCAATGGCCTGCAGGGATCGGGCTGGGCAGTGCTCGGCTACGACTCGCTGGGCAAGAAGCTGCTCACCTTCCAGCTCTACGATCAGCAGGCCAACGTGCCACTCGGCATCATCCCGCTGCTCCAGGTCGACATGTGGGAGCACGCGTTCTACCTGCAGTACAAGAACGTCAAGGCCGACTACGTCAAGGCTTTCTGGAACGTAGTGAACTGGGCCGATGTCCAGGCACGCTTCGAAGCAGCGACGTCGAAGACCCCGGGTCTGATTTTCCCGTAGTTTTCCGCCGGTTTTCGGCGGTTCCGCCGGTTTTCGGCATGAATGGGCCATTGCAACGGCTAGACGGTTGCAATGGTCCATTCATGCGTCTAGGGGGGGAGCGTCAACTGGCACTCGCACTCTCTTGTGTGCCAGCCCGTCCTCATTCATGCTTGCCGTACCCAACGTGGTGTAACCGGGTATCACCCCTGGCCGAATCACCCAAGGGAGCTGTGAGATGAACGAGCGCAAACTCATCGGTATTTCCCCTTTCCATGCCGCAGGATTGCTGCGCGGCTTCGTCGTGTCGGGTCGCTGGCCGGATACCACCAAGGAGTGGGCTCAGTTCCTGGCGCTCGCCGTGCAGGTCGCGTCGATGCCCGGTTTGCTCGCCACCTCCACGGTGTTCGGCGTACGCGAGGAGCTTCCCGACGACCCGGAGCCCGGCGTGGTGGGTCTCGTCCTCGCCGACGGACCGGTAGTCGGTGAGACGGCCGTCACACCCGGCCGGTATGCCCAGCACCAACCGTCGGCGCTGTTGATGCTCCATCCGCCCTCGGAGACCACGCCGTCGCTGCCCGAGTGCGCAGGCGCGGCCTCGGGCTGCGTGCTGCTTCCGGGTTTGCCGCATCTGGGCCTCGAACACCGCGCCGCCTGGGTCGAAGCCGAATCCGACGGCACCGTCACGGCCATGCGAAGCAGGGTGGGTCTCGATCCGATCAGCGATCCCGACACCGCAGTTTTGGCAATGCTCCTCGCGTCGTGAACCGTTCCCGCAGTCGAGACTTCGGGAAGCCAAACTTATTGTCCCGATGGACAATTCGGCCCCCGCACCATAGTGTTGGCGCCAGCGAAGGGGAGTAGCCCGCAATTGCTGTGTCGACATACTGGCCGACGCCGAAAGGTGTAGCCCGGCACGGTGAACCGTCCGTCTTGCTCACGAAGCAGACGAAGCGGTGGGCGAGACCTTCGGTCATGTAGTCGACCGAGGAGTCCCCGCCCGTGCTTTCTGCCCTGTTGCTCAGCTTCGCTGTCATCTTCGTCGCCGAACTCGGTGACAAGTCGCAGCTCATGGCGATGACGTTCGCACTCCGGTACCGCTGGTACGTCGTCATCGGTGGCATCACCGTCGCCACCACCATCGTGCACCTCGTCTCCGTCGCCGTCGGCCACTTCCTCGGTCTGTCGATACCGACTGCGGCCATCTCGATCGTCGGCGGTATCGCGTTCGTCGTATTCGGGTTGTGGACCCTGCGCGGCGACTCCCTCTCCGAGGACGAGGGCGCCAAGGCGTCGAAAATCACCCGGTCGGCCTTCCTGGCCATTGCGTCGGCGTTCTTCCTCGCCGAACTCGGCGACAAGACCATGCTCGCGACGGTCACCCTCGCCACCGACAACGACTGGGTCGGTGTATGGATCGGGTCGACGGTAGGCATGGTTGCCGCCGACGCCCTCGCTATCGTCGTGGGCGCCGTCCTCGGTAAACATCTGCCGGAACGGACGATTCAGTACTCCGCGGCTGCGCTGTTCTTCGTCTTCGGCGCGATGCTGTTCTTCGAGGGCATCGCCCCCGGCACCCCCGCACCGCTGATCGCTGCGGGAGTTGTTCTGGCGCTGTCCATCGCGACATGGTCCGGCGCGACCGCATTCCGCCGTCGCCGGACACGTCACGAGGCGTCATTCGAACGACTGAAGGCTTTGAAGGACAGCTGAAGTTCCACCTACACTCCTCGGCATAGATGCGGAGGAAATGGCATGTCCGTGGTAACCAAGGCTGCTGCACCGATCGTCGACACGGCCGCAGACGGCGAAGAACGCAGGTCGCTCGAACGACTGGTGAAGATGTTCGCTCGGTTCGTCGGCACCGGTTATGTCGCGTACTTTCTGATCCTCCTGCCGGAGATCCGACGCACCGCATTTCTGACGCCGACCTGGTGGAACTGGTTCTGCGTGATCGCCGTATTCGGTACGGGCCTGCTGTTCGGCCTGTCCTCCTTCTCGGGGAGCATCCGTGCGATCCGCATGGCCGGAAGCATCGCGGCGGTGACCTACCTGCTGTGTGTGCTCGGTTGGTGGCTGGCCTGGGATCAAACGCTGTTCGACGTACAGGGCGTGTATTTGAGCACCTTCCCCGGCTTGGCGTCCTTGGCCGCCGCCAGCGTGTGGCCACCGGTGCTGGTCTTCGTTCACATGACTGTCGGCGTGATCGCGGCGCAATCGATCAACTACGTGCTACGCGAACCGTTCGTGACCACACCGCTGTTCGCCGACATCGTCTTCGGCATGATGTTCTGCACCATCTTCGTCGCGGCGACACTTGCCGCCTTGCGAACCGCACGGATTCTCGACGCCACCATCACTCGAACGCAGGCACAGGCGGCACGGTCCGCAGCGGCGGCCGCGCGAGCGGTCGAGCGAGAGCGGTTCGATGCACTCACTCACGACGGAGTCATGTCCTCACTGCTGTCGGTGGCGCGGCAGGGAAGATCGCCGAGCGTGGTCAACCAGGCTCGGCTCACCCTGCGGCAACTCGACTCGCTCCGAACGCATTCCGCGCCGACTTTCGTCGATGCCGACGAGGCCATCGCCCAATTGCGCGCTACAGCAAACGACGTCGACGAATCAGTCATCGTCCATATCGAGTCGATATCGCAAACGTCGACCTCCAACGTTGAGCCGCAGACGTATCCCGCCGACGCTGTCCGTGCCATCGGTGCGGCATTGGCAGAGGCGATGCGCAACAGCCTCCGCCATGCTGGGCCGTCGAACCGCTCCGTCACCGTCCGGACGCAACCGGGCATTCTGCAGGCCACGGTCACCGATGACGGAGTCGGGTTCGACCGGGCCTCCGTCCCGCCGCACCGACTCGGAGTCGCGGTCAGCATCGAGGGCCGACTCCGGCAACTGCCAGGGGGCGCCTCTCGGATCGATTCGATTCCGGGACAGGGGACCACCGTGCATCTCACCTGGTGCGCGTCGGATGTTCCCCGCACAGCAGCATTCGGATGAACCACATTCAGGATGTCCGCGATCTGCTCGGGATGCGTTCTCGCGCTGCATATGCGGTGGTGGCGTTCTACGCGTTCGCATTGACGGTGAGCGCCTTGTCCACTCTCGAGGGAACGAGCAACACGTGGCCGATCCTGCTCGCAGTGCTCGTCTGCGTGAGCGGTGCATTCACCCTGATTGCGGCACCGGGTGATCCCCTGCCGATGACGACGACGCTGGCTTTGCTCGCAGTGGGGCCGATCAGCTGCGCACTGGTGTATTCGGCTATCCCTACACCGGTGACGAGCACATTGCAGACATGGCCGCTCGGCGCTTCCGTCGCGATCTACACCTTCATGTGCGTACGCGGCCGCACCTGGTTTGCATGGTTCGGTTTGACGCTCATGCTCGGGGTAACCATCCTGTGGGCAGCCGCCAATCAGAATCTCGCCTACGGTCTGTCGTTGTCCACCATCAACGTCGCCCCCTTACTGATGGCCACATTCTTCGCCTTCACCATCCGCCCGCTCGGCAGATCCATCTTTCAACTCCGAGAGCAGTCGACTCTTCGCGTCGCAGCCGCGGCAGCTGCGTCGGCCGCTCTCGACGAGCGCGACGCTCAACTGCGCCGCCTCGACGAACAAGCTCGGCCTCTGCTGGGGCGAATCGCCGACGGTCCCGAACTCGACCAGAGTGAGCTGCTCGTCTGCGAACTCCTCGAAGCCGACCTCCGCGACTCCCTGCGCGCCCGAGGCCTGTTGACCGCCCGCCTCGCGCGTGCCGCGCGCTCGGCTCGAAGCCGCGGGGTGCAGGTGGTCATGCTGGATGACCGCGGTGACGTCGAACTGGACGCGCACGTACGAACGACACTGGCGGACTCGGCTGCGGATCGACTCGACACCATCTCCACCGGGTCGGCGACGGTGCGTCTGCTCCCGCCGGGCCGTCCCCTCCTGGCCACCATGCTGGTCGACGCCGCGAACACCTACCGGGTCGAGTACGGCCACGACGGTCGGCCTGTGTGAGGTGGGTGTCGCCTCCGACACATCCCCGTACGCCCCCGAATCACCGCACAGTTATGGTGCAAGGCGAGTTCGGCCACACCGGCCGCCGACCATGAAGGAGTGCACAACCGTGGAGATTTCGGGAACAGCAGCATTGGTCACAGGAGGGGCGTCGGGCCTCGGTGCAGCGACGGCCAAGCGCCTCGCCGACGCGGGAGCCACCGTCTTCGGACTCGACCTCGCACAGTCCATCGAACGCGCGGGTGACAGCGTCCCCGAGGGCGTGACGCTGATCGCCGCAGACGTCACCAGCGAGGAAGAAGTCGAGGCCGCGCTCGACAAGATCGCCGAGGCCGGGGTGCCGCTGCGTATCGTCGTCAACTGCGCAGGCGTCGGTTGGGCAGGTCGAATCCTGTCCAAAAGGGGTCCGCACGACCTCGAACTCTTCCGCACGGTCATCACCATCAACCTGCTCGGCACGTTCAACGTCATGCGCCTGGCGGCCAACCGCATGCAGTCGCTGGAAACCGTCGATGACGCCGGTCAGCGCGGCGTCGTCATCAACACCGCATCGGTTGCGGCATTCGAGGGACAGATCGGCCAGATCGCGTACACCGCGTCGAAGGGCGGCGTGCACGCGATGACCATCACCGCAGCACGCGACCTGGCGCAGGCGGGCATCCGCGTCAACACCATCGCCCCCGGCATCGTCGACACCCCCATGCTCGCCGGAGTAACCGAGGAGTACCGCAAGGGGCTCGAGGCGAGCGTTCCGTTCCCCTCGCGCCTCGCGCAGCCGACCGAGTACGCCCAGCTGGTGCAGATGATCGCCGAGCACGACTACCTCAACGGCGAAACCATCCGTATGGACGGCGCGATCCGGATGGCACCGCGGTAGCTTTTCGCCCCTCCCCCAATCGCTTGAATGGACCATTCATACGCCTAGACAGCATGAATGGACCATTCATGCGGTAGGGGGCCGGCGGTAGGGCGGGGGCCGGCGCTCAGGCGCTCGGGCCCACACGCAAGGACTCGAGGGTGGGGATCTCGGATTCTGCGCGGTCGCTCATCCATTCGCGCAGGACCTTGGTGGCCTGCACGTCGTCCTCGTTGTAGATCAGCAGTCGCTGACGCTGGGAGTGGTCGGGCTCGGCGTCGTATCCGACTGCGTCGCGGTACCAGCCCATCGATGCCTCACCGCCGGCTTCGTCATCACGCCACTCGAAGCCGGCGACGGGGGCGATCTTCTTGAGCCCTTTGCCGTTGGGACAGATGAACTGATCGCTGACGGCCTGGTAGATGTCCACCCACTGCTCGCTGTCGATGAACTCGCGGATCTCCGCCTCCGACGGCACTCCGGGTATATCGGCGAAGCGTCGCGCCGAGTCGAGCAGCCATTTGTCCTCTGCCTGGCGTGAATAGCAGTACGCGGCAAAGGTTCTGCCCGTTGCGGCGGCCTCGGCTCGCTTTCCCATCAGCCAACGCCAGAACTCGGCGAACGATCGACCCTCGTCCACCGTCGGCAGCGGGTCCCAGGTGACGAACCCGCGGTACACCGGAGGCGGTCCCCCAGCCTCGGTCAGCAGCGTGCCCCACAGATACGCGCCGTGATCCTGGTACGACTCCATGTCCACGTCGACCTCGATGTCGGCGCGGCGGACGGTGACCTTCTCGGTGCGGCGCAGCAGGGGGACACCGGACTGCCACGCCATTGCAGCGGCCACGGCGTCGTCGAAGCTGCCGAACGGCCAGTCCTCCGGCACGGGTCCAGTGAACTCGGCGAGTTCGTCGATGGTGTAGACGCCGTTCTCGCGCAGTACCTCCGCCCGCATTCCCGACGCCACCAGCGAGACGTCGCGGTTGGCGGCCAGTTGCGGGCGGCAGTCGGTCCACCACGAACACGATCGGCATTCGCTGACCTGTGATGGCACGGTGAATTTCTCGCCGCGGGCCACAGCGAGGCGGTCTTCGAAGCGAGTGTCGTACTCGGCGAACACGGTGCTCAGGTCGTGTACGAGGATGCACTCGGCGCGGAATCCGATGACTCCGCCCAGCGCGCTCGGCGACGCCAAGCCCTCGAACTCGAGCATCCGGTGCAGATGCGCGAGCCGCAGTTGATCGCGAAGCTGGCTACGAACCTTGCGCGACTCGTCGACGGTGGGCGCCCAGTGGTCGAACGAGGTGGTGACGGCCCCGCGGCCTGGATCGGTGACCTTGTGGTTGACCACGATGATGGGGATGTAGCCGACTCCGGCGGGGTCGCGCATCAGCAGCTCACTGCGACCGCGGCGTCCGGTATCTCGCTCGGCGGGGAGGACCGCGTTCCAGATCCACTGCGCGCCGCGGCGGCAGGCCGCCATCGTCCGTTCGGCGGCCGTGCGCGCATCGGAGGCCTCGATCTGGGTCCAGCCCTCGAGACCTGCGGCCAGCACGGCGCGGATGGCCTCGCGGTGCGCCTGCGCGGCTTCTCGACGCTGCCGTACCCCCGGGTTCTCCGGTTCGAGTCGCTGCAGCGAGGAGTACGCGGTATCGAGGTACAGCCGGTGTCGGCAGCGCGTCAGAGGTCCGGAATCGATGAACACCGGCGGTGCCGATCTCACCGACCCGTTCGCCGGCATGGGCTGACTCTTCACAGCTCGAGCCTATGTCCCCCCACCGACATGCCCGATGCGACCCACCCGCGCGAACGGATAGGCTGTGACCGAGCCAGCGCGAACGCCGCGCCGAACCGCCGAAGCTGATGTAAGGGGCCTTGTCGATGGGGTTGTTCCGCAAGCGCAAAGGTCGTGCCACTCGAAAGGCAGAGGCCAAAGCTCTCAAGCACAAAGCCGGCCTCGAGGCCAGGCTCGGTGCGAAGAACGAGCGCAAGCAGCTCGCGGCCATCGCGAAGTCCCAGCGCAAGCTCAATGCAGTCGAAGCCAAATCGCAGAAAAATGTCGAGAAGGCCCAGGTAGCGACGCTCCGGGCACAGCAGAAGGCCGCCTCGCAGGGCGGTTTCTCGGCGGCGCAGGTTCGCAAGTACATCGGTATTGCGCGCGTCCTGATCCCAGTTCTGACGCCCATCTTCTATCGCGGCGCGACGGTTCTGCGTGGACACCTCGACGAACGCAAGGCAGCCAAGCTCGGCGTCAGCCCCGCCGAGCTCGGTGAGTTCACCGGGCACGGCGCGAAGCTCAGCGCGCGCATCGCCGCCGCCGAGAAGTCCCTCGCCCGAGTCACCGCGTCCAATTCCGATGCCGAGACCGGCAAGTTCGCCGACGCCATCTCCCAGCGCCTGTCCGATCTCAGCACTGCTGTGCAGACCGCGGAGCTGATGCCGGCAGCCCGCCGCAAGGCTGCGCACCATGCCATCTCGGCCGAACTCGACGGAATCGAAGCGGACCTGCTCGCACGGCTCGGCATCCGCTAGCTCCTCGCTGCCGTCATGACCTCGCCCGCCGCCTCGCTCCGCGGCGGAGCTGTCGGCGCACTGACCGTCGCGCTCGCCGTGGCCGCCCACGGCACCGCGGGTGGGGCGTATCCGTCGGGATCGGCACTGACATTTCTGATGATCGTCGGAGTCGGCGTCGGCGCGGTGTCGATGCTGCCCAGTCCGAGTTCGGGACGTGCCGCGCTGACGACGGTTCTCGGCGGGCTCGTGTTCGGACAGTTCGCCGGGCACCTCGCGCTCGCCGTCGCTGTTTCCGGCACATCGGCCGTCCCACACGAGGCGGTGCACGCGCATTCGGTGGTGCCGAGTACGCCGATGTTGGTGCTGCACCTCGCGGCGTCGGTCGCTGCGGCCGCACTGATCTGCGTCGCCGAACAGCTCTACGGCCCGATCACCTCGATCATCCGCGCCGTCCTGCATCCACCGCTGACGCTACCGGTCTCCCCGATCCGCCTCGTCACCATCGACCGGCCCACCTACCTCGCGCCGCTTTCGTTCACGACATCCATCTCGAGACGTGGCCCACCTGCATCGGCCTGAGCCGTTTGCACACACCACTTTCGAGAAAGAACCAACATCCATGAACAACTTGATCCGTCGTGCCTCGATCCTCGCAGGCACCACATCACTGGCCCTCGCCGTCGGCACCGGCGCGGCCGCAGCGCACGTGACCGTCGTTGCCCCTGACGCCGCCCAAGGCGGTTACACCGTCATGACCTTCCGCGTGCCCACCGAATCCGAGACCGCCGCGACCTCGTCTGTGACGGTAGAACTCCCGGGTCTCAAAGCGGCACGTACACAACCCATCCCAGGATGGACCTCCGCCGTCGACCGGGACAGTGAGGGGCTGGCCACTGCGGTGACCTGGACCGCCGAGCCCGGTGCCGAGGTGCTCCCCGGCCAGTTCCAGCAGTTTCTGCTCTCGGCCGGACCGCTTCCGGAAGATGACTCGGTGAGCTTGCCCGCCATCCAGACCTACACCGACGGTGAAGTCGTCGCGTGGGACCAGGAAGCCACCGACGGCAGCGAGCCCGAGCGGCCCGCACCAACTCTGACGCTCGCCGCGGCCGCAGACCCACCTCACGGTCGTTCCACCGAAGACCTCGAGGTCATAGCCGTGGCCACCGACGAAGGATCCGACAACGCCGCAATCTGGGTCGCCGGCGTTGCGCTCGTCCTCGGCGCGCTCGGCGCCGCGCTGGGTATCGGCGCGACAGTCCGTGGACGCCGCTCATGAAGAAGCTGATTCTCGCCTCGCTTGCCGTGTTGGCGTTTGCACTGGGGACGCCGACGGCCTCGGCGCACTCGTTCGTCACCGGCTCCGATCCGGCCGATGGGTCCCAGCTCGCGCAGGGACCGGAACAGGTGTCCATCTCGTTCAACGAAGTCCCGCAATCGCAGTTCGCCACTCTGAACGTCGTCGGTCCCGACGGCAACATGTGGTCCGAGGGCGATCCGCGGGTCGAGGGGCAGTCCGTCGTCGTCGACGTTCGGGAACTCGGCCCCGCCGGGGATTACACCATCGCTTACCGGGTGACGTCCGCGGACGGGCATCCCATCAGCGGAACTGTCGGATTCACGCTGACCCAGGCGGGCGCGGGCATGCCCGGTGAGGCGGCCGCCGCAACGGCCAGTGGCGATACGGTGGCAGCCTCGGACGCGGATTCGGGTGACGGTGACGGCGGGATTCCGCTGTGGCCGTTCCTCGTCGCAGGCGGTGTGGTGTTCGCCGGCGGCCTCGCTTTCACCCTGCGCAAGCCGAAAGACGCGTAGCCGACTGTGTTTCGCCGGTGGTGGATACTGGTCGCCGGCGCCTCGGGCGTCGCCGGGGTGGGAGCGGCCTGGCTGCTGGCCCACCCCGACGGTCCTGATCCGTCGTCGGTGCTGCGTGTCCTCGCCGACTGCCTGGGCGCGACGACGCTCGGTCTCGCGCTGCTTCGAACCGAGCTGTTCACGGCCCGCAACCGGCCCCCGATCTTCCGGACGGCGGCGATCGTCGCGGGCGCGTGGACGGTTGCCGAGGTGGCGCTCGTCGTGGCCGCGGCCACCGAGACCTTCGGGAGCGATATCGGCGCGCTGCCGGCGTCCGCCTTCGGTTCGTACCTCACCGGCATCACCGTCGGCCAGCTAGGTGTGGTGACGGTGCTGTGCACGACGGCAGCGTGCCTGTACTGCCTGTACGCGTATCGCACCGACTCGGACCTCGCGGCAGTTCCCGTCGTGGTCGCTGCCGTCGTTGCGCTCGTGGCACGGCCCATCACCGGACACATGTCGCAGCAACTGTTCGGGTCGCTGTTCATCGCCGTCCACACGATCGCCGCCGCGGTGTGGCTGGGCGTGCTGGCCGCGATGGCGCTGACGCTGCGCGCCCGAGGGGCGTGGGCGTCGGCGCTGCCCGTGTACTCGCGGCTGGCCTGGTGGTCGGTGTGGATTCTTGCGGTAAGCGGCACCGTGAACGCCGCCGTCAAGGTCGGTGGGTTCGGTGCGTTGATCGACTCCGGCTACGGGCGCATCGTGCTGGCGAAAACCGTGGCACTGATCCTCCTGGTCCTGCTGGCACGAAAGTTGCGGGCGGGATGGTTGGTCGCTGCCACCGCCCACCGCACCCGCGCAGAGGCATCGACCGTGCACGCGGCACTGCACGTATGCCTTCTCGCCGCCGCCTTCGGACTCGCTGCGGCACTGGCCACCACAGCCTGAAGGCGGACGTTCACACTCCGGATGCTCGACGTATCCCGACGAGTCCGAAGACTGTCTTTTCGGGCGGCGAGGATCACGACTCCGTCGCTCTATCAGGAGAAAATGTTGACTATCTTCCGCCGAAGTCGCCCACTCATCGGTGCTGTTGCCGTGATCGCGGCGCTCAGCGCGTGCTCCGAACCGGCCGAACCCACCGCTGCACCCGACGATCAGTCCGGCGCGGGGACCTTGACGGTCTATACCTCCGAGCCGCAGGCCAAGATCGACGCACTCAATGCCGAGTTCACTGCAGCCAACCCGGACATCGACGTTCAGGTGTATCGCGCCGGCACCGGAGATCTCAACGCACGCATTGCATCCGAGCGTCAGACCGGCAGTATCGGCGCCGATGTCCTCCTCGCCGCCGACGCGCCCACTTTCGAGGGCTACAAGGACGAGAACCTGCTGGTGCAGTACACGCCGGCAGATGTCGAGGCATTGAACGCCGACATCGTCGACCCCGACGGCTACTACGTCGGCACCCGCATCATTCCCACCGTCATCGCCTACAACACGGGCGCCGTCACCGAACCGCCGACTACCTGGGCCGCTCTCGCAGACCCGAAGTACCGCGGGCAGATCACCCTTCCCAACCCAGACGTCTCGGGAGCAGCGGCCTACAACACCGCCGTCTGGCTCAGCGAGGACTCGCTCGGCCAGGAGTGGCTCGAAGGATTGGCAGCCAACGAACCCGTGGTGGCCGAGAGCAACGGGCCCGTCGGACAGGCCGTCGCCGCTGGCACGCAGCCCATCGGCATAGTGGTCGACTACCTGGTGCGCGAGCTGGCCGCCAAGGGTTCACCGATCGCCCTCGAATACCCCACCGACGGTGTCCCGTACATCTCTCAGCCCGCCGGAATCTTCAAGGATTCGCAGAACCAGGAAGCAGCGAAGAAGTACATCGACTTCCTCGTCAGCGCGCGCGGCCAGGAGATCGCCGTCGAGCAGCAGTACCTGCCGGTCCGCGACGACGTCGGAACACCAGACGGTGCACCCGCTCTCGCCGATCTGAACCTGCTCAATCCCGATCTCGCCGAGATCACCGAGTTCCAGCCCGAGGCCGTGATGAGGTTCAACGAGCTTGTCGGTTAATAGGCGCTCCGCGCATGTGAGTGGAAATCCATAGCCTGCTATGGATTTCCACTCACATAGGCTGAACGGCCTTTCTGTAGTCAGACTGACCCTGTGGGTCATCGTGGTGGCCGTGATCGTCGTGCCGATCGGCGCGGTGGTGTCGATCGGGCTCGGCGGCAACCACGTTCGAGTTCTGCTCGACGCCGGGATCGTCGACGCCGCGGTCAACAGCGCCGTCTCCGCGGGTGTCTCGGCCGCGCTGGCGGTGGTGATCGCGGTCGCCATGGCGCTGGTGCTCGATCGGACGGATCTTCCCGGCCGCAACATCGTTCGGCTGATCCTGCTGAGTCCGTTGCTGATACCGCCGTTCGTCGGAGCCATCGCCTGGACCGGACTGCTCGGGCCGAGTGGGATGATCAACAAGTTCTGGGCTGAGCAGTTCGGCGGGCCGCTGTGGAACATCTACGGCGGTGACGGCGTCATCTTCCTGCTGACTCTGCACTCGTATCCCCTCGCCTACTTGATCGTCGCGGCGGCATTGCGACGCATTCCCGGCGACCTCGAACAGGCCGCGCGCGTGGCGGGGGCGTCGCCGTGGCGCGCCCTGCGGGATGCGACGTTGCCGCTGCTGCGCACGGCTGCGATCGCCGCGTTCACGCTGACGGCGGTGTCCAACCTCGCCGACTTCGGCATTCCCGCACTCATCGGACTCCCCGACCGTTACGTCACGCTCTCGACGATGGTGTACCGATTCATTCAATCCGGCACCGTCGCAAAGCCTCTCGAAGTGGTCTCGACCATCGGCATCGTGCTGCTGGTACTCGCGGTGGCCGCCGTCGCCGTCGATCGCGTCCTCGGCCGTCGCAACACCTACATCGACGCGGCGACGACGGTGTCGGCCCGGCTGCCGCTGGGACGCAGCCGCGCCGCAGTCGGATTTCTCGTATGGACGCTTGCACTCGCGGTAACCCTGTTGCCGATCCTCGCCCTCGCCTCGCAAGCTCTTCTTCCGGCACCCGGTATCGCGTTCACGTGGGAGAACCTGACGCTCGACAGCATCGTCGCCGCCGTGACCGCCCCGGGAACCCTCGTCGGAATCCAGAACTCGGTGATGTTGGCCGTCGGTGCGGCCGTGATCTGCGGCGTGGTCGGCCTCGCGCTGGGTGTGCTCACCACCCGCACGCGTACACGCGACAACGTCGGCCTCGACGTCGTTGCCATGCTGCCCCAGGCCATTCCGGGTCTGGTCATCGCGGTCGGCTGGCTCATCGTCGGCCGCTACACAGGGCTGTTCGATACCCGCTGGGTCATTCTCTGCGCTTACGTGATGGCATTTCTGGCGATCGTGGTGCAGGCAGTCCGCGCGCCGCTCAAAGCGACGCCCAGTGCCCTGGAAGAGGTCGCCCGGTCGTCCGGCGCGTCACCGGTGCGGGCGCTGTACGACGTGTCATGGAAGTTGGCGGTGCCGGCGGCGATCACGGGCGGCGTGCTGGTGGCGTTGACGGCGGTGCGGGAGCTGACCATGTCGGTGCTGCTCGTCGCACCGGGCACCCAGACGCTCGGCGTGTCGATCTTCAATCTGCAGCAGGCGGGCGACTACAACGCGGCCGCCGCACTGTCCCTCATCGTCGCCCTCGTCGGCATTGCAGGTCTCGGCCTGGTCGCGGGCGTCACGGATCGAAAGAAGCGCAGCTGATGTCCGCTATTGCCCTCGACGGCCTCCACCTCGACTATCCGGGCGGGAACACCGGTCTTCGCGATATCGATCTCCACATCGCCGACGGTGAGTTCCTCGCCCTCGTCGGGCCGTCGGGTTCGGGCAAGACGACGCTGCTGCGTGCCGTCGCAGGTTTCCTCGAACCCACGGCCGGAACGGTGACGATCGGAGGCGATGTCGTGGCCGGCGCGGGTCGGACAGTGCCGCCGGAGAAACGTGGGCTCGGCATGGTGTTCCAGCAGCATGCGCTGTGGCCCCACCGCACCGTCGGCCGCAATGTGTCGTACCCACTCGAACTTTCGGGGGTCTCACGCGAGAACAGAAAGAAACGGGTCGCGGAGGTGCTCGAGCTTGTCGGTCTGCCGGGGCTCGAATCGCGGGATCCGGCAACTCTGTCCGGTGGTCAGCGGCAACGCGTGGCACTCGCCCGAGCATTGGTGCGCTCGCCAAGAGCACTACTGCTGGACGAGGCGCTGTCCGCGTTGGACGAGCCGCTACGTGATCGGTTGCGACTCGAACTGCGGTCCCTGACGCGCGCTGCCGGGCTCACGGTCGTTCACGTCACCCACGACAGGTCGGAGGCGTTGGCGCTCGCCGACCGCGTCGCCATCCTCGACGGCGGCGCCATCGCACAGATCGGGAGGCCCGAGGACGTCGTCGCACGGCCCGCGTCGGCTTTCGTCGCGCAGTTCCTCTCCGATGCCAACGTGATCGACGGTGTCGTCGACAGCGGCCGCTTCCACGCCGACAGCCATCCCATCGAGCTGACTGCCGACGTCATCGAAGCAGCCGAGGAGGGGCGCGGACGGTTGGCGATCCTGCCGTCGGACATCTCCTTGGCCGCCGGATCCCCGCACGATTGCACTGCGGGTGTGGTGACGTCCTCCCTCTACGGTCGGGGCGTCAGCGATGTTGTGGTCCTCTCACACGGAATGTCGTTTCGATGCGCGGTACCCGGTCCCCGACCTGCCGTCGGGGACCGGGTCACCATGAACGTTCGACGGGGGATTTTCGACGCCGCAGCCGGCTGACCTGCCCGTCGATGCTGCGTTCCGCACCTCGAAAGTTCTATTGTGATCCACGAGATAGGAAAATTAGTTGATTGCTGCATCCACTTATATATATGGTTGCGGACAGCAAGTAATTTGACCCAGACCGTTGGAGCCACCATGGCAGTGCGAACCACTACAGCCGAGGCCCTCGTCGAAGAGATATTCCTCTTCGGACGCGTGCTGAAGCGGGCCGTGACCACCGGAGATGAGGCTTCACCGCTGCCGCAGGCGCTGACCGGAGTGCTGGCCACCCTCGCGACCGAAGGTGAATGCAGACAGACCGACCTCGCCAACAGGCTCTGCGTCAGCCAGTCCGCCCTCAGCCGGCAGATCGCAGAACTCGTCGACCTCGGATTCATCGACCGAACCCCCGACCCCTGCGACAAACGCGCGTCGCTGGTCTGCGTATCGGCGCAAGGCCAACAGAAACTGACCCATATCTGGGATCGCCGAGCCACTCGACTCCGCGCGATGTTGGAGAACTGGGACGAACAAGACGCACTGGACGCGCTCGAGTCGATCCGTCGGCTCAACACCACGTTCGACGAAGGCGCTCAGTACATATCCCATTTGAAATTGATTGCGAGATAAGAAAATGGCTACATCGATCGAGAATCCACCCGGTCCACAGGCGTCCGAGAGCGGCGCGATGACTCACCGTCAGATCCTCGAGGCGCTCACCGGACTCCTTGCTGCGCTGTTCACCGCGCTACTGAGCACCACCATCGTCTCGACGGCACTGCCCACCATCATCGCTGATCTGCAGGGCTCGCAGACTGCCTACGCCTGGGTCATCACCACCGCGCTCCTGGCCAACGCGGCCTCGACGCCCATCTGGGGCAAGCTGGCCGATCTGTTCAACAAGAAGGTCCTGGTCCAGAGCGCCATCCTCATCTTCGTCGCCGGCTCGCTGATCGCAGGATTCGCGCACAGCGTTCCACTTCTGCTGGGCGCCCGCGTGATTCAGGGTATCGGCATGGGCGGGCTGACGGCCCTGGTCATCGCGATCATCGGCACCATCGTCTCGCCACGTGAACGCGGCCGATACTCCGGCTACACCGGTGCCGTGATGGCCGTCTCGATGTCCGGCGGACCGATTCTCGGTGGCCTCATCGTCGACAGCCCCCTCGGCTGGCGCTGGACCTTCTTCGTCTGCGTCCCGTTGGCCGTCGTCGCACTCGTTCTGCTTCAGAAGACACTGCACATCGAGACCGAACGCAAAGAGAACGTCTCGATCGACTGGCTCGGCGCCCTTCTCCTCACTGCGGGCGTTTCCATTCTGCTGGTGTGGGTTTCGTTCGCAGGCAAGGCCGACTACTACGCTTGGATTTCACGCGAGACCGCACTGCTGGTCGGCGCCGGAGTCCTGCTGTTGGCGCTGATGATCCTCGTCGAGTCGCGGCACTCCTCGCCGATCATCCCGCTGCACATCGTCACCGAACGCACCACGGGCCTGGCGATCATCGCCTCGATCTCCGTCGGTGTCGGACTGTTCGGGGCCACCACCTTCCTGACCCAGTACTTCCAGACCGCTCGGGGCTACTCGCCGACCGATGCCGGACTGCTGTCGATCCCACTGGTGTTCGGCATGCTCGTCGCCTCTGTCGGGTCCGGGCAACTCATCACCCGATTCGGACGCTGGAAGCCCTACATCGTCACCGGTGCCGTGCTGCTGGTCATCGGATTCCTGCTTCTGGGCTCCATCGATCACGCCACCAGCCTGTGGACGGTCGGCATCTTCATCACCATCGTCGGTCTCGGGACCGGCATGCTGATGCAGAACCTCGTCCTTGCCGTGCAGAACACGGTGAGCGTGAAAAACGTCGGCGCGGCATCATCGACCGTCGCGTTCTTCCGCACCTTCGGCGGCGCGATCGGCGTCTCGGTGCTGGGGTCGCTGTTGGCAACCCGAGTGGCAGACAAGTCGGTTGCAGGTCTGGCCGAACTGGGTGTCGACGCCTCCTCGAGCGGCGGCGGATCACTCGACCTCGACTCCCTGCCTGCGCCGGTGGAAATGGTCATTCGCACCGCCTACGGTGACGCGACCGGACGGATCTTCCTCATCGCCGGATTCGTCGCCATCGTCACGCTGATCGCGGTCGCCTTCATCCCTAACCGACCGCTACGCAAGACAATCGACCTGGTCGAGGAGCCGGTCGACGACACATCGGCCCCCTTCGAGCAGCCCACCACAGTGCCCGCAGAGCTCGACGGGCACCGCGTCAGATAGTGAAGAAACCCGCGAAAAGGCCCGCACACCACGTGGTGTGCGGGCCTTTCGGGGGTGTTGCCCGGAGCGAATGTCACCTTCGGTCACCTGGGCCGCACCGAATGTCACATTCGGTCACCTGGGCCGCACCGAATGTCACATCCGGTCACTCTGAGTGTGCGAGGGTGACATTCGGTCACCAGGGCGATAGCGAGGGTGACATTCGGTCACCCCGAAAGCTAGCGCGCCTACCGACCCGGCAGGTACTTCAGCGCCTTGACGAACGGGGGCATGATCTTCGCCCACAGTTTCGGCGGCAGTCCGCGCGGTCCGCCGAGATTGAGCAGGCGCGTGGTCGCAATGGTCTGCGATTCGGTGTACTTGAGCAGCCCGTCGGGTCCGTGACGGCGCCCCATGCCGGAGACACCCATGCCGCCCATCGGAGCGCCGGTGGTTCCCCATGCGGGGGCGTAGCCCTCGTCCACGTTGACTGTTCCCGAGCGCAGGCGGGCAGCGATGCTCTCGCCCTCCGCCTTGGTCTTCGCCCACACGCTGGCATTGAGGCCGTATTCGGTGTCGTTGGCCTTCTCGATCGCTTCCTCGACATCGGCCACCGGGTAGATGGATACGAGCGGGCCGAACGTCTCGGTGGCCGCGCATTCCATATCGTCGCTGACGTTCGTCAGCACGGTCGGTTCGTAGAACAGAGGCCCGACGTCGGGTCGGGCGTTGCCTCCGGCGATGACCTTCGCGCCCTTGACCTTGGCGTCGTCGACATGCGCCGAGACCGTCTTGATCTGGTCCTCGGAGATGAGGCTGCCCATTTCGATGCCGAACTCGTAGTCGGCGCCGAGAGTCATGTTGCGCACCCGCTGGCCGAACTTGGCGGTGAACTCCTCGGCGATGGACTTCTCGACGTAGATGCGTTCGATGGAGATGCAGAGCTGGCCCGAGTTGGAGAAGCAGGCACGAACGGCCGCGTCGGACACTTCCCGCAGGTTGGCGCCCTGGGCGACGATCATTGCGTTCTTGCCACCGAGTTCGGCGGAGAATCCGATGAGACGGCGCCCGGCCTGCTCGGCGAGCAGCTGGCCGGTCTTGGTGGAACCGGTGAACATGACGTACTCGGTGTTCTCGACGATTGCCGTTCCCACTACGGACCCGGGCCCGGGCACCACCGGGAAGAGGTCACGCGGCAGTCCCGCCTTGTAGAGCAGTTCGACGACGGCAAGAGCGCAGTAGGGCGTCTGGGAATCGGGCTTGAGCACTGCGCCGTTGCCCGCGAGCAGGGCCGGAATGGCGTCGGAAACCGCGAGAGTCATCGGGTAGTTCCACGGCGAGATGATCCCGACGATGCCCTTGGGCTGGTAGCGAACGCGGGTCTTGGTCAACACCGGCAGCATGCCTGTCACTCGCTTCGGCGCGAGTAGCTTCGCGGCGGTGCGTGCGTAGTGACGCGAGGTCATCGCGATGTCGAGTACTTCCTCGAGGGCAGCGGCGCGGGACTTGCCGGTCTCGGCCTGGGCCATATCCATCAGCTCGTCGCGGTGCGCGAGGACGAGGTCGCGGTACCGGTGGAAGATCTCGGCACGCTCGGCGACGGGACGCTTGGCCCACGCCTTCTGTGCGACGCGTGCGCGGGCGATGGCCGCTTCGGCGTCCTCGGCAGTGCCGACGGGGATGGTTGCGAGCTCCTTGCCGGTGAACACCTCCGTGATGGACTTCGTCGGCCGGGCTGCGGCGTCAGGAATGGCGATGAGATCGGCGAGCCGCGAGAAGGTCGCAGCGCTCGGAGCTGGCATTTCGTACCCCTACTGGTGAGTAGTTCTTGGAGTTACACACAACCTACCCCGTCGGTGGGCCGCATCACAGTCCGCGGTCAGAGGACGATCGCGTCGAACTCGGCAAGCTCGGTCCAACGATCCTCGGCCCCGGCCGCCGACGCAATGGGTGCGTAGCGGTCGGCCGCGACCAGTTCGGCGAGCTCGAGAGCGGTTGCCGACGCGATGTCCTCGATCGGCACCTGGAATGTGCGGTAGGGCCCGAGCGGCGGAACGTCCGTCACCGAGATCGACGGTTCCACTATCGGATCGAGCGAGGGCGTCTGGTCCAGCACGTAGCCGGTGGCGGCCAGTTCCTCGCCCTGTGCCCACGCAGCGATCTTGTAGAACTGCCGCGGGATGGCGACGTCGCGGTAGATCGGGTCCTCGCCTGCGAAGATGCAGCCCGTGAACACCGACAGCAGTTGCCCGTACTGCCGTGCGTGTTCGAGAACGTAGTCCTCGAGCCCGAGCCACAGCGTCATCGACTGGTTCAGCGTCGAGGTCTGCGGTGCGCACACCGTGTAGTGGAAGGTGTCGGAGTTCGCCCGTTCGGCTACCTCTTGCGGCCCCCAGACCGGATCGCGGCGTCGGACCAAATGGCCGCGATCGAGATCGTTGTTGGAATACAACTCCGGCCCCGCCTGCTGATCGGCCGGCAGACGGTCATCGAGTCGCCAGTTGTCGCCACGGGCAACAGCACGCAATCGGCTGCCGTCGATGTTCACTGCGGTGACTGCTGCGAGACGCCGATTCGGGTCCATCGAGACGGTGAAGTGCATGTAGGGCAACTCGATCAGACCTGGGCGGCTCGGCATCGGCGTCGTCGGCCCGAGGAAGTCCTCGTCGAAGGGCACGGGTGTCGTCATGACTGTCATTCACTCAGATGACTATGGCCAGGGAGTGAACCCGCCGCCCCGGGCGCGATCTGTGGCACCATGGCGGACGGTCTTTCCTAGGCGTCGGGGCGCTCTCGAAGACGATGCAGGGTGGGAAACACACGATGCGTAGAACTTTCGTTCTCGCGGGGGCAGCAGCGATGCTGTTCGCGCTCGCGCCGGCAGCACGGGCAGACCCAGTGGGCGATCTCCTCGCACCACCTCGAGATCCGGCAGCCTATCTGCCCACTCCTCTCGGCGATTCGTGGTTCGACCCGCCTGCCGGGTTCGAAACACGCAGTCCCGGTGCGGTTCTGAACTCCAGAAGCGTTGCGGTGCTACCGGGTACGACGTCGACTCAATTGCTGTTCCGGTCGACCGACTCGAAGTACAACCCGATTGCTGCGGCGACGACCGTCATCGTTCCCGATGCTCCGTGGACGGGCGGCGGACCTCGACCGGTCGTCGCATACAACGAGGCGACCGATTCGCTCGGCAACGCATGCGCGCCGTCGTACACGCTCCCCCGCGGCACCAACAAGGAGATCGACCGGGTCGGCGACCTGCTGGGCCGCGGATATGCCGTCGTCGTCACCGACTACCAGGGGCCGCGTCAGGCCTACTCGGCCGGGATCGTGTCGGGGCACACCGTCCTCGACGGACTTCGCGCGAGTCGGACCGCCGGCGTATCCCCCGACGCACCCATCGGCATCACCGGTTACTCCGGCGGCGCCATCGCCTCGGGTTGGGCGGCTCAGCTGGCACCCGGGTACGCACCGGAACTGAACATCGTCGGCGTCGCGTTCGGCGGGCCACCCACCGACTACAACATCCTGCAGCGCTCCCTCAACGGAGGCATCGGCTCCGGCTTGTTCGCTGCCGCCACGACGGGGCTCGCACGCGAATACCCCGAGCTGCTCGACTCGACCAACGACACCGGGCGACGCATCGCGCTCCTGCAGAAGGATCAGTGCGTGGACGTGCTGTCCTACAGCGGCCTCCTGCTGCTCGACCAGCGGAACTTCTCCACCTCCCCCGACGTGTTCGATGAACCGCTGACACGCGCCATCGTCGAGGAGACCCGGATGGGCCAGATGCAGCCCGAGGCGCCGATCTACATCTACCAGGGCCTACAGGACTTCATCATCCCCAAGGCGGGAGCCGAGGCTGTCCAGGATCAGTGGTGCGCCATGGGAGCCTCGGTGCATCTGGAACTGGTTCCCGGTGACCACGCAGCTGCAGAGGGCAACGGCAGGCCTGGCGCGTTCGCATGGCTCGACGAGCGACTCGCCGGCGTACCTACCGGTGGCTGCGAAAGAGTGGTTCGCTGAGAAAGGACTTGACCCTGACGTCGCGGGAGGTACCACCCTTGTCTTCTGTGAGCGATTCAGGAGAGATGAAAGTCGGCGAGGTGGCCCGGCTCGTCGGGATCAGCGTGCGGACTCTGCACCACTACGACGACATCGGTCTCGTCGTGCCGTCGGACCGCACGCCCAAGGGCTACCGCAGCTACTCGGCGGCAGACGTCGAACGTCTGCACCGAGTGCTGACCTACCGCGAACTCGGTTTCGCGCTGGACGACATCGCCACTCTCCTGGACGATCCGACCGTCGACGCGATGGCGCATCTACAACGCCAACGCGATCTGCTCGACGAGCGGATCGATCGCTTGCATCGAATGGCTGCGGCCGTGGACAAGATGATGGAGGCGAAAAAAATGGGAATTCAACTCACCCCGGACGAGCAGCGCGAGGTGTTCGGCGACGACTGGCTCGGCGACGAGTATGCAGGCGAGGCCGAGGAGCGCTGGGGCGACACCGAGGCGTGGAAGCAGTCGCAGGAGCGGACGGCGCGGTTCACCAAGGAGGACTGGAAGCGCGTCAAGGCCGAATCCGACGCCTTGGACGCGGATTTTGCCCAGGCGCTCACGGCCGGGGTTTCCGCGGAGTCCGAGGAGGCCGCGGCACTGGCCGAACGGCACCGAGCAAGCATCGAACGGCACTACGACTGCGGCTACGAGATGCACGTCTGCCTCGGCGAGATGTACATCGCCGACGAGCGCTTCACCAAGCACTACGACGACAGGGCCCCGGGTCTTGCCCGGTACATTCGCGACGCGATCGTCGCCAACGCCGCGCGCAACAGCTGATCAGGAGGTTGGTTCGACAAGAGTAGAGTTTGCAACTGTGAGCACACACAAGCCCGACTTCGGGCAGTACCTGGGTTACCAGTTCGGACGTGTGCTGCCGCCTTCCATGCAGGACTGGGTTCGTGACGATCTCGTCGGTACCGGCGCGCAGGCCCGGTATCTGATCCGATTCACGCTGCCGGTGGTTCCGTTGCTCGCGCTGTTTCTCCTCATCCCGGGTCCGCTGTGGATCGGGTTGGCGATGATGGCGCTGCTGTTCATTCCGCTGGTGTACTTCACCATCGCGCTGATGAACGTCTACCGTCGGCACCGCCTGCTCGTCCACGGCCTGGACCCGGCGCTTCTCAATGCGGACGCGCAGGCCAGGGTCGACCGCACGCGCGAGGACTACGAAAGACGCCACGGACGACTCGACTAAGCTCTCGGCCATGACTTCCGTCGAATTCAAGGCAACCGCAGATCTGGCCGACGAGATCGGGCCCGAGATTCGTAGCTGCGACACACAGTTCGTCCAATTCGGCAAGAACCCGGAGTTCGCCGGACCCATCACCACCATCAAGTGCTTCCAGGACAATCTGCTGGTCAAGCAGACCCTCAGCGAGCCCGGCAACGGCGGCGTACTCGTCGTCGACGGGGACGCTAGCGTGCACACCGCCCTCGTCGGCGACATCATCGCCGGCCGAGGCGTCACCAACGGATGGGCCGGGGTGATCGTCAACGGCGCCATCCGCGATGCCGCGATCCTGCGCACCCTCGAGATCGGCGTCAAAGCGCTCGGCTCCAACCCCCGCAAGAGCACCCAAACCGGATCGGGCGAGAAGAACGTGCCCGTCGAATTCGGCGGGATCACCTTCAACCCGGGTGAAATCGTCTACAGCGATTCCGACGGGGTCGTCGTCGTCGGCCAGTAGCTCGGCGGTGGAGGCTACGGCGACGGGTGCCTCACACGCGGCACGCCCCGCCACTCGTCGAACATGAACAGTGCCAACGCCACTACCAGCATGCCCGCCGCCACCCATGCGGCACCGGTGTCGAGGACGCGGACCATCTGCGAACCCAGAATGGCTCCGCACAGGAAGCCCGCGATGACGAATCCGAAGTTGAGCGCCCTGGCCCCAGCGGCTCTGTCGCCGTCGGCGATTCGGTGAAAGGCGGCCTGGGAGAGGCTGCGTAAGTTGCCCGTCGTCATGGTGGTACTGAACGCTTGGTCGACGAGCACCCTGAACGTGGTGACCTGAAGCGCGGCCACGAAGGAAATCGCAATGGTGACAACAGGATTCGGGACCGAAGTTGGGACGAATCCCACGATCGCGAGCACCATGATCTCGATGACGAGGACAGCGCGAACCGGCCGTCGCACGATACGTGCGACGGCCGGTCTGGATACAGCTTCCGCGGTGAACACGCCCAACGTGAACGCCACCAGAGGTGGCACGTATCCCAGCGCGGACCGCCAGTCCCCTTGCACCAGATCGATCCCGAACAACACCACGTTGGCGGTCTGCGCGTTGGCGAACACCCCGTCGCGAGTCATGAACGTGTAGGCGTCGAGGAACCCGCCCACGACCGCCAGCAGCACCCCGAGCCGCACGGACTCCGAGGTCACCACGGACGGTCGGTCGGCGTCACCCACGCATTCATGCTCGCACGAAAAGCTACTTCTGTACGAACGGCAGCAGGACGTCGTTGACCTCCTGGAAGTGCGTCCACAGCAGACCGTGAGGTGCGCCCTCGATCTCGACGTACTCGGCCTCGGGGAAGGCCTTGGTGAACTCGCGGCCGGTGGAGTCGATGGGCAGGATGTTGTCCTTGGTGCCGTGCAGGATCAGCGTGGGCTTGCCTGACTGGCGAACCTTCTGGACATCGTCGCGGAAATCCTCGATCCATGTCGGTACGACGGCGTATGCCGCGACGGGTGCGCTGCCGGCGGCGACGTTCCAGCTGTTGCGCACGGCAGCCTCGCTGATGCGGGTGCCGAGGTTTTCGTCGAGGTTGTAGAAATCCTTGTAGAAGTTGTCGAACCAGGCGAAGCGGTCCCCGCGCGCGGCGGCGGAGATGCCGTCGAAGACCGACTGCGGAACACCGGTCGGGTTGTCCTCGGTCTGCAGCAGGAACGGTTCGAGCGAGGCGAGGAACGCGAACTTCGCGATGCGGTCGGTGCCGTACTTCGCGGCGTAGCGGGCGAGTTCGCCTGTGCCCATCGAGAATCCGACGAGTACGACATCACTGAGGTCCAGCTCGGTGAGCACGGAGTTCAGGTCCGAGGCGAAGGTGTCGTAGTCGTACCCGGTGGCGGGCTTGCTGGACTGCCCGAAGCCGCGGCGGTCGTAGGTGATGACGCGGTAGCCGGCGTCGAGCAGAGCCGCAGCCTGACGCTCCCAGGAGTTGCCGTCGAGCGGGTACCCGTGAATCAGCACCACGGGCTGTCCGGTTCCGTGATCCTCGTAGTAGACGTCGATGGGTGTGCTGTTCTCGGTACCTACGTTGATGAAAGCCATGGTTGAGCCTTTCCTCGTCGGTGAGTTCTCGCGAGAGAACGAACGTTCTCTCGCTATGCACTACCGTAGAGAACGTAGGTTCTCAGCGCAAGGGGTAGAGGAGGGCAGCGATGGAAACGGACGATGCGCGCACGGCAGTACTCGAAGCCGCGGACGAGTTGTTCTACGCGCGCGGCGTGCAAGCCGTCGGGATGGACGCCGTCCGCACCGCGGCCGGCATCCCGCTCAAGCGCATGTACGCACTGTTCCCGTCCAAAGCCGACATCGTCGCGCAGGTGCTGGCCGGTCGTACTGCCCTGTGGAACGAGCGCATCCTGGCCGAAGCAGCCCACCACGACACCCCGCGCGAGAAGATCCTGTCGATCTTCGACTTTCTCGATCAGTGGTTTCGCGAGGACAATTTCCGGGGCTGCGCCTTCATCAACTCGTTCGGCGAGCTCGGTGCCACGATGCCCGCCGTCGCCGACGCCGCACACGCCCACAAGCGGCAATTCGTGGACTACGTAACAGACTTGGTCGTCGAAGCAGGCTGTTCACCGGAGCTGGGCCTGCAGATCGCACTGCTTGCTGAGGGGGCTCAGACCACCGCCGCGATCTCGGAATCCCCCGAGGCCGCGATCGCTGCACGCCGCGCGGCAGCGGTGCTTCTCGATGCGGCTGCTCGTCCCTGATCGCCGAGATCGAGGTCATGCACTGAAAAGCGCCGGAACCGCGGCATAACCTCGATCTCGGCGGAACGGGGTCGGCGGAACGGGTGTCAGAGGGTGGTGACCCAGCCGTGCACCTCGTCGCCCGTCAGAGCTGCGAGGTGTCGCTTACGCAGCATCAAGGTGACAGGACCGGTTGCGCGCTCGGCAACCGCGCGGCCGTCGATCTCGTGCACGGGCGCGACACCCGCTGAGGTCCCGCACACGAACACCTCGTCGGCGATGTACAGCTCGGTGAGGTCGACGGTGCGTTCCTGGACCTCCAAGCCCTCTTCCCGGGCGAGGGTCAAGATGGTGCGACGGTTGATGCCGTCGAGGATGTCGCTGGTGACGTCGGGGGTGATCAACGTCCCACCTCGGACGAGGAAAATGTTCGCCGCACTGAGCTCGCACACGTGGCCGTTGATGTCGAGGAAGATGCAGTCGTCGAAGCCGCTGTCGATCGCGTCCTGTTTCGCGAGCACCGAATTGACGTACGCGCCGTTCACCTTCGCGCGCGAGGGAATCGCGTTGTCGGGGATCCGGCGCCACACACTCGTCTTGAGGCGCATGCCGTCCTGCGGGACGATCGGCACGGCGTCGTACAGGAAGATCGACACCGTGGTGCTCAAACCGCGCACTCGGGTGCCGGGGATCGACTCGTCCACGTGCACGGTGGCACGGACGTACACCTCGTGCTGCGGATCGTTCGCGGCGACGACCTCGCGAACCACCTCGACGAAGCGCTCGAACGGCCACGCCGGACCGAAGGTGTCGATGCCGATGATCTTGCAGGATTCCAGTAGCCGTTGGTGGTGGTCGCGTAGCCGGAACGCAGTTCTCGCGCCATCGGTGGTCTGCACCGGGAAGACCGTGTAGACACTCAAGCCGTACAGGACGGCGGACGTGGCTACCCCCAGCGTCGCGTCCTGCGCATCGATGATGCGGTCGCCGAAGAACACTTTGTCGTGAGGAGTAGCCATCCCGCGATGCTAATCGGAGAGGGCGGCGCCGCGACACCCAATAACAGCGCGCGCATCCGAACACACCCTTCATCTCCCGGACCTGTCGGAGTGCGGTGATATCAAGGAAGGACACACGCGAAAGGAGCGCCCGTCATGTCTTGCAGAGACTGCACCGCAGCTGTCGATCACTGCCACGGCACGCTGGTGATCCACTCATCCGGCTCGCCCGAATGCACCGAACCGGAATGCCTCGATTACGAGTACATCCGCCACTACCTCGTGCTCGACTGCTCCGAGGTAACCGGCGGTTGCCAGTGCATCGGCGAGATCGCGCTCAGCCGGGCGTCGTAGCTTCCCAGTTCACGCCTTCACGACGGGCTGCTGCAGTTCGGTGACCCACTCTTCCTGGGGCTTGGGTTCGGAGACGAGGTAGTTTTCGCGGCAGATTCCGGCGAGTTGGTAGCCGTTCTCAGTTGTCCATGCCATCAGCGCTTCCCAAGTCTGCGCGATGGTGGCCATCGAGCCGTGGTGGATCGTCGTCACAGCCAATTCGACGCCGGGCAGATCCACAATTTCAACCTCGCCTGCTGCCTGCACATCCCCGTGCACTGGGAACGCCGCGTTGACCCGGATGTCGGCAAAATCGTCGTCGAGGGCCTCGTAGGTGGCGATGGACGAGGGGCCGAATGCAACCCCTGCCGCCGCGAGCTGCTCGGCCAACTGCGCGTACATCGGCCCGATGACCGGGCCGATGTTCTCGTTGCCGAACCCGGTTGCGGTTCGACTGATCTGCGCGATGCGCACAGCTGGCAAGGATTTCGTTTCCACGGTGATCATGGCGTGTGCTCCTTCGGTGTGTTGGAGGCGAGCATCGAGTCGGCGAAGTCTGGCCGCATCGAGGTCGATTCGCGAGGCCACCTCAGCGCGCTTGGCTGCGAGCATCTCGCGCAACGCAGCGTCGTCGAGATCGCCGTCGACGATCCGCTTGACGTCATCGAGCCGAAAACCCAAGTCCTTGAACTCGAGTACTCGGCCCAAAGTCTCGAACTGCCGGCCGTCGTAGAAGCGGTATCCGGTGTACGGATCAACTCGCGCCGGGGTCAGCAGTCCGATGTGGTCGTAGTGCCGGAGCATGCGGATGGAAACCCGGCCGATCGATGCGAACTCTCCAATGGTGAACATGACCCCTCCAAGGTTTCCGTCTCACACAGTGTGAGGGTCAAGACCAGTCCACTTGCTCCGCCATTTCGAGCAATCTACGACGCCTCGCCGCGCTGGTCTCGCCGATGTGGGCGATGCGGCCGTAGAGGTGGGCGCGGAAGTCGGGGACACCGGCTCGGTTCTGCGCGGCCGGCCCGGTGAGGATGCAGTTGTGCAGGATCGCGCGCAGTCCGTCGTACTCCCGACGCGGCACGGCCGGCCACTCGTTGACCACCAGACCGGCCAGTTGCTGGCGCTTGTGTGCGCGGCGCACCCGGGTCTTGCCGGGGTTGAGACCGAATCCTTCGTCGCGAACGATCTGCCGGATCGTCCACAACAACACATCGGCGTCGCACGAGCCGGAGAAGGCGAGATCGTCGGCGTACCTGGTGTAGCGCAGACCCATCGATCCGGCGAGGCCGGTGAGCCGGATGTCGAGCTTTCGCGCCGCCAGGTTGGCGAGGGCAGGAGACGTCGGCGCACCCTGCGGAAGGTGACGCGTCCGCAGCAATGAGGCGCTCGGGTAGGCGAATCCACTCAACTGCTCAGCCGGAGTGCTCGTCGTGCACAGGTAGGCGAGATTCCATGCGACGGTGCGCGGATAGCCCAGGGCGCCGAAGATCGCGACGATCCTGTCGATACCGATCGACGGGAAGAAGTCCTTCAGATCCACCGATACGAGGACCTCGTGCCCGGCATGCGGAATTCCGAAGGTGCGCGGGCTGCGGCCTTTGACGAATCCGTGCGCCGCGCTGTGGGGTGGGACCCGATCCAGAATGCGGCGCAGTATCTTTCGCTGGATCTCGCGCAGCCGCGGCTTCGGAATCTCGAGTAGGCGCGCGCCCACCCGCTTGGGGATCGGTGTGGTGCGGTAGTGCCGCAGCGGTTCGGGAGCCGTGCGGAGCCGGGACTGCGCGTCGGCGAACCATTCGATCTCCGGGATGGTCAGGTTCAGCGATTCGGCGAGGTCACCGGTGGTGACGTAGCGCGGCACCTCGAAACGCCACTCCGCGAAACTGCTGGTGCGTCGTTCCGGAGTGATGGAGGCGGTCTCGGGGAGCAGCGGCAGGTCCGCGATCAACCGATGGACCGAGGCCTCGTCGAACGGTGGGGCCGGGTGCAGCTCGACGAGCCGGTCCGCGAGCCGCGATGCCCTCGCCCCGAGCAACGGCATGAACGCTTCCTCGAGTCGCTCCCGCGTCCACGGGGCGTCGGCGGCGAGTCGAGCAAGTGCGGCGGCCATCGGCGGGATGTACTGCCGCTCGCTCATGCAGTTCCTGGCTGCAGCGGCGCCGGGTGACCTGAATCTTTCGTACTCGGCGCCGGCGTGCACGCGGAGCGTGCGGAGCGGCGTCGGACGCAGTGCCCAGTTCTTCTTTCTCGCCCAGGGGTTGCCCCTGGGATCGGCCCTTCGGACCAACTCTCACCCGAGCGCCGCTGCATTGGATTCACCCTGCCAAAAAACCGAGCATCTCGCACCCGTTCAGGCGTGCTCGGACACCAGCACCGCCGAGGTATCCGGTTCGAGTGCTTCGAAGGTGTGGGGTAGGTCGCCCGGGTAGCTGATGTAGTCGCCGGGATGCAGTTCGACGGGCTCGTCGATCGGTCCGACCATCGCCCGGCCCGCCGCTAGCACCACGTGCTCGACGACGCCCGGTGAGTGCGGGTCCGATCGACGCGGCTCACCGACCTGGGCCATGATCAGGTAGAGGTCGCGGCGCGCGTTCGGCGGGCACGACGCCAGCAGCGTCGCCACGTAGTCGGCGCGATCGGAGGCGAAGCGTGGGCCTTCGCCGGCGCGAATCAACTGCACGCTCGGCCGCGCGGGTTCGACGAGCTGCGCGAACGGCACATCGAGCGTCACGCTCAGCGCCCACAGCGTTTCGACGCTGGGGTTGCCCGTGCCGGATTCGAGTTGGGACAGCGTGGACTTGGCGATGCCTGCCCGCCGCGCGACCTCGGCGAGGGACAACCCGACACGCTTTCGTTCCCGCTGTAGGGAGGCGGCGATGGCAGCGATGGGTGCGCTGGGCTGCGTCATGATCGTTCACTCCATCAGTCGGTCGTTCGCCTTGACGAACGACACTAGCATCGTCCACTATTATGTCCATGCGTTCGATATGGCGAACACCTCATCCCGCGACTCGCGATATCGCCCTCGTGTGTTTGGCCGACGGCCTGGTCGGGGCATCTTTCGGTGCCATCTCAGTGGCTGCAGGCCTCCCCATCTGGGTTCCGATCGCGATGTCGGTATTCGTCTTCGCCGGTGCCGCGCAGTTCATTCTCGTCGGAGTGCTGGCCGCGGGCGGCAATCCCATCGCCGCCGTGGCAAGCGCCCTGCTGGTCAACACGCGACTCGTCCCGCTTGGCTTCTCGGTGTCCGACGCCTTCACCGGCACCCCCTGGCCGCGCAAGATCCTCGGCATCCATCTGGTCACCGACGAAACCGTCGCGTTCACCGTCGCCGAGAGCGAACCAGCCGCTCGACGAACGGCATTCTGGCTGTGCGGGATCGGGCTGTTCGTCAGCTGGAACATCGGCGTCCTCGGCGGCGCAGCGCTCGGCGGAATCATCACCGATACCGGGGCGCTCGGCCTCGACGCCGCCTTTCCCGCCATCCTCATCGCCCTCGTGATGCCCGCGCTCCGCGATGCCGCGACGCGCACCGCAGCGGTCATCGGCTCCGCCATCGCGGTCGCGGCGGCAACCGTCCTGCCACCCGGCATTCCGGTACTGCTGGCCCTCGCCGGCGTGGCCGTCAGTCCCCTGATCACGAAGGTGAAGCCATGATCTGGCCCATGATCGCCCTCGCCGTCGGAACGCTCGCGTTGCGCCTGGTCGGGCCTGCGCTGCGCAGCCGGGTCACCCTCTCCCCGCGCGTCGAGCACCTGAGTTCGATGTCGGTGGCGGTGATCTTCGTGGCCCTGATCGCGACATCTGCTCTCGTCGTCGATCGGGGGTTCGCCGGGTTCGCGTTGCCCGCCGGAGTTGCCGTCGCCGCGATTCTGGCGTGGCGTCGGGCGCCCTTCGTGGCGGTGGTCGTAGCAGCGGCCGCGACGACCTCTGTTCTTCGCTACGTAGGTGTTGCATAGTGGGATGATGCAGCCCACCGGAATTCTGCGTCGCACGGCCGTCGGAGTCGATCTCGAATTGACCAGGACCTTCCGAGCGTCCCGCGAGGACGTGTGGGCGAGCCTCACCGAATCGGACCGCACTGCCGGCTGGTACGGGCCATGGGAACGATTGTCCAAGAACATGGTACGAGTGCAGATGGTGTTCGAGGAGGGCAAGCCCTGGTCGGAGCTGAAAATCGACGCGTGCGAAGAACCCACGCATCTGGCCGTATCGACATCGGAGACCGAGGGCGGCTGGAAGCTCGAGGTCACCCTCACCGAATCCGACGGCACCACGACCCTGAGTTTCGTCCACCATCTGACCGGCACTACCAGTATCGGTGATATCGGACCGGGCTGGGAGTACTACCTCGACATGCTGGTCGCCTCCCGTGAACACCGCCCGCTACCGAGTTTCGACCGCTACTACCCGGCGCAGGAGAACTACTACTCCTCGCTCATCCCGGTATAGCAGTCTCCTCGATATCGTCGCGACGCCTCGATGATGCTTTTCATCCCGGCCAGGACGCGACGAATCTCGTTCTCGCCGACTTCTTCCCCGACGGCATTGGCGAACGCGTGCTGGTCGGCTCGTAGCTTCTCCAACGCTTCGCGCCCTTTGTCGCTGGGACGCAACAGCTTTGCCCGACGATGTTTCGGGTTGTCGAGGTATTCGGCCCACCCTTTGTCGACGAGGATGTCGGCGGTGCGCTGCACACTCTGACGGGCTAGTCCGAGCCCGACCCGCCTGGCGATGTCGGCGACGGACAGCGGCTCTTCGAGCGTTGCGCCGAGCACCTGCCACCCGGCGGGCGTCAGACCTGCGGGTTCGGCGATGTTCTTCGCGGCGGCCAGCAGCTCACCGTTGAGTTCGAACGCCGGCAGAACCAAGTCTGTGAGTGCGTCCCCAGCGGGTGATCTCACTCGGCCCCCACGAGTTGGTCGTAGTACTTCTTCTCCCCCGTCGAGTAGAGGCCGTACCAGGCGTCGATGACGGGCTGTGGGAAGAGTTCGAGCGCTTCGAACACCGCCTTCGCGAACTCGAGAGGCGCTGTGCCGGGAGCAGTGACGAGGGTGCCGTCGGAGACGGTTCGCTCATCTCGGTAGTGCTGTTGCCCGGTGTATTCGGTTGCTGCAGCGAGAAATTCGGGCGCATTGCTGGTGTGCGGCCGGGAGTTCAGCGCGCTGTATCGCGCGAGACCCAGGGTGGCGCCGCAGATGGCGCCGACGGGGATTCCTCGACCCAGCAGGTCGACAGCGAGCGTCAGGACGTTCGCATGCCCTTCACCCCACGTGTTGCCACCGGGCAGGATCAAGGCCGCGAGCTCCGAGGTGTCGAGATCAGCCAGGTCACCGTCGGGAACGATGTGGACGCCGCCGAGGCTGGTGACGTCGCCGCCGCCGTCGGACAGAATTTTCAGCTGGTAGCGGTCCGGAGCCTGCTCGCGTGCCATGGCAATGCCGGCGACGAGGTAGCTGTACTCCCAGTCGGCCATGGTGTCGGTAGCGTAAAGAGCGATGGTCTTCACGAAGTCCTCCATTTGACAGTGTCCTGTCATGTTAACCCAGGAGGGCGACAATCAGGAGAACTGCGCGTGAAGTTCCGGTAGGAACCCGGCGAGGTGGTTCATCTCTTCCCCGCAATGCAGGAGCAGGTCTTTGGCCACCGACAGCGAGAGCACCAGATCTCTCGGATCGACCGATGCGCCCCGTCGAACAGCGCATGCGGCCTGCCCGAGGTTGGGGAGGTGCAATCCGCGGATGTTCAGATAGAACCGACTTCGCATCTCGCTTCCACCGTCGATCGGGCGCACCTGATGCGCGAGCCAGCCCAGATCGACCGGCACGATGCTGCTTCCGACCCGTCCGAGAATCAGCGTCTGATCCGGCGGCACGTCGAAACCGTGCGCGATCGGATCACGAAACTCGATCCCCAGTTGCTGCAGTTTGGGGCCGACATATTCGTCGACATAGGTGGTGTTGCCGACGTACTTCTGCTTGTCGGCGATATCGGCGCCCGTCAGGTCGTGCTTCAGCGACGCGTAGAGGTGCGCGTCGGGGTGCCACAGCTTGTATCGGGCGGCCTCGACGGAATGCCAGCCGAACCACCAATCCCACATCGCCGGCGTCACCCGCGGCATGACCGTCCTGACCGCGACGAACAGCACTCCACCTGCTTGACGGCCGTAGCCCGTCTCGATTTCCGAGTAACTGGACCGTCCCAGATCGGTATGCATCGCCGCGAACGGCGGAATCGACTCCTCGGCAAGCGGCGGCCCTTCGAAGGCATCGAAGACGTGCCGCGGGGCGGGAGTGGTGTGCTCTGCCATGAACTGCGCGTAGGGGCGGGTTTGATCCTGCGGCCGGTATCCCTGATAGCGAACGGCGCAATCCTGCGGCTGTGTGGATATCGGTGCGGCCTTGCCTCGCGGCGCCAACCCCACCGCCATTCCGACGGCCACGGCACCCGCAGCGATAACTCGACGACGCGTCGGCGTCCAATCTCGAAACATGAACCGAGGCTATGGTTAGTCGAAATCAGACGTCAACGAAACGCGCATGCGCCGTGACGTGCCACAATCGCCGAGAGCAGTCGGGTGTGGGTGGATACAGCCGCCCTGGTTTCGCCTTCGACTCCCGCGAGGTGCGTATCGCCTCAGGCGTGCTCACCGGGGATTGCCTGCCGTTCCGGGACGTGGTGCACGATTTCTTCCAGGAGAGCACTCCTGTCGCCCGTCCACCCGCCACATTCGAGGCGCACATAGCCATCGTGAAAGGGCGATGCTTCGGTGACGACTCCCGCCCACAGACGGTAGAGCGGCGACCACTGCGAGGTGTTCTCGACACGAGCACCGGGTTTCAGTACAAGGTCGAGTGCGTAGCGCCCACGCGCTGCAGGTTCGACCGATTCGATATCTGCCCACCGCACATATCCGCTGTAGGCACGGCCGAGTTCCATGCGAATACCATCGCTTTCGATGTCGATACGAAACCTACCGATATACCGCAGCGGCGAGAAGAAACTCGCACTGACTCCTGCAGCGCCCATCACCATCCACGCTTTGGCATTGAAGGAAATAACCTCGGATCTGCTTGCGTAGTTCAGCCCGATACCGATACACCCAAGACCAGTACTGACCAACGCGGACCACAGCCACAGTCCCGACGCCCATTGGCTGGGTGCAGTCATGGTGAAAGTGTTGCCGCTGCCCACGTCGTTCGCACTCGTTGCCGGCCGCGGGGGAAGGGCCGCGAAGGCAATCATCGACGCACCGAAGACGAGACTGCATAACGCCGCGAAGGGCCCCACTCTGAGTACGACATCCCATGTTGCCTCGTGCATTACCACTAGGCAAACCGCAAAGAGCCCGGGGCCAAGAATGACGCCGGTGGCTCCAAGCTGACGACGCCTCCTGGTCCACTGTGCATGTTGCGCTCTAACGATCTCCGCATTGGAGTTCACAAAATTTGTCCTTTACCCCGATCGACTCCACCCCGGCATCACCAGAGCTTGGAAATTGCCCACGCTGCACCGAAACCCATGGCCATACCTTCAAGCACGACACCGAATACAGTCGCGGCGGCCACAACCAGGACACCACGCTGTATCCGCCCTCTTTTGCCAATTGGATAGGTTGCTCGTTGCCGACCAGGCAGTAGAGCTCGAATGCGGCCTCTTCGGCATCGGGTCGATGGTTCCTGTAAGAACCTGTGCGGCTGAGGTATACGTCGAGAATGTGCAGCTTCTACCCTGCTCGCGTTGCCCGATGTTGCCGACGTCGTCGCCGAACGAGAATATACAGCGAACGAGCGGCAATGAACACCAGCGCGGCGAACGACGCACCCAACACGAACGCTGCCTCGGACAGGGCCATAGCGATCACTGCAAGAACTGCCATCACGCCCAGGGCAGCAATCGACATCAAGTCTGGACTATTCACGTATCCGCGGCTTCCGGGTCGAGGACGTCAGGTGTCGGGACGTGGTGCACGATTTCTTCCAGGAGTGCGCTCCTGTCGCCCGTCCACCCGCCACATTCGAGGCGCACATAGCCATCGTGAAAGGGCGATGCTTCGGTGACGACTCCCGCCCACAGACGGTAGAGCGGCGACCACTGCGAGGTGTTCTCGACACGAGCACCGGGTTTCAGTACAAGGTCGAGTGCGTAGCGCCCACGCGCTGCAGGTTCGACCGATTCGATATCTGCCCACCGCACATATCCGCTGTAGGCACGGCCGAGTTCCATGCGAATACCATCGCTTTCGATGTCGATACGAAACCTACCGATATACCGCAGCGGGGAGAAAATACTCGCACTGACTCCTGCAGCGCCCATCACCATCCACGCTTTGGCATTGAAGGAAATAACCTCGGATCTGCTTGCGTAGTTCAGCCCGATACCGATACACCCAAGACCAGTACTGACCAAACCGGCCCATAGCCACAATGCCGACGCCCATTGGGTGGGGGCGGTCATGGTGAAAGTGCTGCCGCTGCCCAGTTCGTCCGCACTCGCTGCCGGCCGCGGGGGAAGGGCCGCGAAGGCAAGCATCGACCCACCGAAGATGAGGGTGCAAAGCGCCGCGAAGGGCCCCACTCTGAGTACGACATCCCATGTTGCCTCGTGCATTACCACTAAGCAGCCCGCGAAGAAACCGAGGCCAAGAATGACGCCGGTGACTCCAAGCTGACGACGCCTCCTGGTCCACTGAGCGTGTTGCGCGCTAACGATCTCCGCATTGGAGTTCACAAATTTGTCCTCTACCCAGATCGACTCCACCCCGGCATCACCAGAGCTTGGAAATTGCCCACGCCGCAGCGTAACCCGCAAACATACCTCCGACCACTACAAAGAATACGGGTGCACCCGCTACTGCCAGGACACCACCTGCTGCTGCGGCGGCGACAGTTCCTCCCACATTGGTGGCCACCGATTCGGCAACGCTCGGCGGGTTTTCGGATTTGAGATCGGACGCAATTGCCGCCCCTGTTACGAACCAACCCAAGGCAGGGATGGGTTTCGCAAGGCTCTTGACGCCAGTCCATGCTCCTTGAGCCATCGACATCTTCTGCGGCCTTGGTGACATGTACTGTTCCGCCAACTGTCCTTGGGCATCAACGATTCCGCCGACCACGTTGAGTCCGCCGAATTGAGTGGTCCAGTTCGTGTCGTCTCCGCTGGACGGCTCAGCATGCGATGTCGTGCGTGGGATCATCGAGTTCGGAACAGGTTCCCACTGTTCGGTGTGCGGATTCCAGGCGGTGTTCATTTCGCTGTACTCATCGAACAGGTCGACGGGTTTGCCTTCCGAGTCCAACTCGATGAGTTGTCCTTCGGGGGTCAGCACCGACTGAGTGTTGTCAGGGTTGAGTGTGGTGGTGTAGTTGTCGTTGTTCTCATCGAGCGCGCCGGAGTGCACGTACGAGTTGGTTTGGTCTGGGTTGGTGATGGCCGAGTCGTAGGAACCGTCTTCGTTGGCGGTCCAATTGGCGGTCGAGGTGGTTCCGTCCTGGTTCCCCACCACGGTGCTGCCCGCGGTGTTCGCAGCGTTTGCCTCGGATACCGCATCAGGTGCGGCACCGGTGGTGGGACTGCCACTGATCCAGGTGTCGGTCGAGGACGCGTCCGCATCGACGTCGGTGTTGTTGTACGAGGCTGTGCCCCAACTGTCGTCGGACCAGGTGTTGACGTTTCCGCGACCGTCGTCGTTGGTTCTGGTGTCGGTCCAGGTGTTGTCCTCGCGGGTGATGCGAGTGTCGACAGCTTCCGCGTTTATCAGTGTGTGCGTTGCTGTTTGACCTCCTGGGAGGATTTCGGTCCATGTTTCGCCATCGGTCCGTCCGGTGGTGTCGACCATCCCGATGCTCTTCTGCGGAGGGTCTGCCAGGATTGGGTACGCTGACGCTTCGTCGGCATAAACCTTCTGGATTAGTCGGCCGTCGCGCACCTCGTAGTGTGTCGGGATGGGGGCTCCGTCGGCGTCGTACGCCCACGGCGCGTCGACTATAGACACCGGGTTGCCGTCTGCATCGAATACCGTCACCGAGCCACTCGGATTGACGGCAATGCGTCCACCGGGTGGTACATCCACCGGGATTTCCGCTTCGTGGGAGGACGTGTTGTCGTGGATGAGGAAGAACGTACGGAGTCCACCGCCGGGCTCGGAAACGGTGATCTTCGACTGCCCGCCCAGTGCGTATTGCATCAACGGCGAAGCGATCGTGGCCACGGCCTGGGACAGGAGCGACTCCGGTGTGCGCCCGCTCCGCGGTGTCCGCGAACCGAACGGTGAGCGGCGTCCACGGACCCCCATCCCCGCAGCGGTGAACCCTGCGGTGCCGATGAGGAGCAGTTCGAGGTAGCGATCGCGTCCGTTGTCGGCGAGCCCCGCCGGTGCGACGGCAGGCGTCGCGTCCGATTGCGCGGGCGCTTCATTGGCTGTCGCCGGCGATATCGGTCCGGGGTCTCGATCCTGTGTCGTTGCCACCGGTTCCGGCGCAGTCGGTTGCGGCGGTGCCGGTGTGAGGGCGGGGGGCGTCGACGGAACCAGCACACCCGCAGGATTGTCGACGTCGGACCGAGGAGGTGAGCCCGGAGGTTCCGGGTATGAGTCTCCGGGCACGGGGACGATGGGCGTGCCGTTGTAGGTGGGAAAGTTCGTCGGAGCATTCGCCCCGACACTGGGTCCACCACCCGGAGCTTGCGCACCAGGCATTCCGATGGTGGTCGTCGGCGCAACTGTCGCCGTCGACGATGGCGCTGTCAGGCACGGGTTGATGTACTCGGGTGGAATCGGTGAGCCCGGCGGCAGTGAGGCAATCAAGTTCAAGTAGATCTGATGATCACGCGCCCGTACCGCCTCGCAATCTTCTTCTGGGGTTGCGTACGCCGGAGCAGCAGTCAACGCGGCCCCGGCACCGATCACCCCGGCAACTCCGGTCAACACTGCACCGGCGGCAAGAGCCCCGGCAACCGACCGCCGCAGTGTCAGAGCCGATGTCACCTGTGATCACCCCTGGCGTCCGACTTCCGCCGCACGGTGGCGACGAGAGTGTCAGCCCCCCACCAGAACACCCGTCCCGCGATCGATATCCACAGGAAGAACGCCAGATAGACCACAATTGTGCCGTAGTCGGACGCCCAGGTGCCGAGCTTGTCGATCACAGCGAAAGCCGCGATCAGAAGTCCCAACCCGGCACTGGTGGCAATCACTGCCTTCGACGTCGCACTCGACTCACCGCTGCGGTTTCGGCCATCGAGTTGTTCGGTGTTGCGGACGGTCATTGCGAGCTCCAAAGGGTCGATAGCGCAGGCGGACAACAGCATTCCTGGACAGCGCTCCGCCGTTCACCCATGTCGGGCTACGGAGCAACTGTCAGCGATGAAGGTGTGAACAGGCGAGATGCCTAGCAGTCGAGGAGTCAGAGCCAGGTCGGGTCGGAGTACACGAACAACGTGTTGTCCGCCGTTGCCGTCGATACCGACAGCTGGGCGTACGAACGAATGGTGACCGGGCCCATGCACGCATCGATCTTCACGTGCACGTTCTCCACCGTGATGGACGCCTTTGCCGCTTCGAGGTCTTTCTTGCCCAACGGAATCGTCGTGATCGTGCCCGGGGCGATCGTGGTTTGGATACTCGGGTTCACCGAAGCGTTCACTCCGAGATTCACCGACGGGACCCCGGAAATACTCACACCCACCGAGGGCCCCAATGAAAACCCGAGACCCACAGCAAGTCCCGAACTCACATCGACCTGGCAACCGACCTGAAGTCCCTGCTCGACATACCCGGTCTTGATAGCTGAATCGCCGCTACCGGTGATCGTGCCCGTGACCTTCGCCGAGACGAAACCCTCACGAGTGAACGCCGTCGTGGCAAGATTCGGCACCGGGTTCGCCGACAATTCCGTAGCGGCCAGATCCAAAGACCAACCATCATCGGTGACCGTGTTGACGATCTTGTCGGGCAGCGCCGTCGGCGTCGCCGAGGCAGTAGTTGCAGAAACCAAGGCGGACGACAACGCAGCAACCGCGCACACCGCAAGCCCCGCCGCGGCCTTCGAACGGCGGCGAGATGATCGGGCTTTCGCTTCGGTTGCCATGCGACGCTCCTACATTCAGATCAGCAACCCTGCTGGTAGCTGAAAACTAGTTCGATCAAGCTACCGGAAAGTACTGACCGCGCTGTTCCATCTCGCGACCACGAAGCACCAAAACCCGCGATTACAAGGGACTACAGGTAACAGTTACGTCTCGACAAGCCCGTGAGCAGGGAGAGCGCCAAAGTTTGGATATGGCGGATATCACAAGAGATTTGCCCTGCTAACTACCGCACAGTTGCGCAGGAGGCCACTCATGCACGACTTCATTTCTATCGCGACCACGCAGCGAGATGGGCACCGTCTGCAGACAGAGACGTGAAATCGTAGAGCTTTCAACATCTATCGGCTCTATCTCTGAGCTCTGCGGGTAGGGTGCTTTCGCGCCCGCCTTGATCAAGCATGGGCGCATACGTCCCCAAGATCGACTAAAGACACTGGACCCCTCACGCCTCCAAGGAGATTCCTCGAATGCACGCAATACGATCACTGGCAATTCTGAGTGTTGCGGTGCTGAGCGGGAGCCTTCTCGTCGGCTGTGGAAGCGGTGACGACACCAATGGTTTGATCCTCGCGCCCAAAGACTTCCCGGAGGCTACCGAGTACTTGCTGTTTCCCGACGCTCGAGGCCTCGGTCGGTCACTAGTCGAGACTCTCGAAACAATGGTTTTCCAACCGCCGGAATGCAAAGCACCGCGGCAGGAGGAGGCACAACTCATGCTCGAGTCGGACGTTACGATAGCTGAAGCGAAAACTCCTGCAAGTACTTACTACGCGACAATTCTGGTGGAAAGGAGTGCGATAGCCCCGAGCTTGATCGAGGAAATGTATCTCGGAACGTGCTCGTCAGCGGTCGCTATTCGCACGATCAACGGCCAACCCGCCGAAAGCAGCGCCTATGAACTGACCCAGACCACCGGGCCAGACGGAATCTCAGCCGACCACGTCTTGGTCATCGAACAAACCGCCACCACTACTTCGATGTTTCCTCAGGACACGTCTCCGCCGCAGATGTTGTACAGCCGCACCGGTTATGCCTGGATCGGCCCGTACTTTGTCATTCTCGAACAGTCGGGAGCCGAACTGCCCCCGGAACTCCGGGCCGAGTTCGACCACTTGTTCCTTATCGCTATCGCAAAGGTTCCCCAATGACTAGATCTGCAAAACGTCACCATAGCAACGCTTCTGCCGTGTTCGCGCTGATCGCCACTACCGTGGTCGCGTCCATCAGCTGTACTGCAGGGAGCAAAAGAATCGAACTGGAACAGACCCTCGGGACGACGCTCGACATCGCGTTGGTGACCATCGGGTACCCCGATGAACTCCCCCTCGACCAATACGTACCCCAGATCGTGGCGCTCCGTGGCCCTGGCCAAACACATCCCACAGACCCGACGGCCGATCCAGCATCACTGACTGTCCTGGCTACGTGTGTTCTCGACCCACTGTCAGCGTCACTGACGGTGCCTCCTGATCCCGACGGACCGGAAAGCGTGGCCTTCGGGGTCATCCCCAACTCGTACGCCGACTCCGAAACCGTGGAGCGCGCCCGTAACAATGGATACACGAAAGAGATGAAGACCCAGGCCGTCAACTGTAACTTCACAGACCCGAAACCACCCACCATCGAGTACTGACACGCGCTGACTGTCACCTCTGGTGGAAATCCCATGTTCGCGAACCGCCAAAATCTCCTGCCGCTGCGGTAATCATCGACAAACGAGCTCGATCCAGCTGAAAACTCGGCCCGTGGGCTGAACGTCTATTCGTGCGGTGGCTCGCCGGTGGCCTTGTGGGCAGCGAAGTTGAGTCCCTCTCGGACGAGGCGGGCGAGGTGTCCGTCGTCGAGGCTGTAGATGACGTTGCGGCCGTCCTTGCGCGTTTCGACCATCCCGGTGAATCGAAGTTTTGCCAGATGCTGGCTGACGGCGGTGCGAGAGGTTCCGGTGGCGGCCGTCAGCGCGCTCACGTCCGCGGGGCCACGGTCGAGCAGCCAGAGGATGTGCAGCCGGGTGGGGTCGGACAGCATCCGAAAGGTGTCACTGGCCAACGCGAGTCGAGCGGCGTCTGGTTCGCCGTGGTCCAGGCTGGCCTGCGGCTCGTGCTCCGGTGCTGGCATCGACTTGTGTTCTCCCTAGGCGGAGGCGACGACGGAGATCTGGGCCGGACTCCACAGTCGTGCTGCGGACAATGTGGCAAGTGTAGCCAAGGTCGCCACCACCATCGCGGCAGCGACCTGGCCTCCCTGCGCCCCGATCCACCCGGCGGCCGGGTACGTGAACAGAAATGCGGCGTGCGATAACGCGAATTGCGCGGTGAAGATGGAGGTACGTGTGTGTTCGTCGGACTCGCGGCGCAGCACTCGGCCGGCAAGAGTACCGATCACCGAGGTTCCCACTCCCATCATCGACCACACCAGCCCGAGCGCCACCCACGCCGCGCCTCCCCCGGTTGCCGTCGCCGCGACGAGGGTCGCTGCCGCAGTGCCGCCGCAGGCCACACCGGCTCCGCCCAGCATCAGCCGCCGGTCTGAAACGAACACCACGATGCGCGGGATGCACAGCGCGGCGGCCATCGAACCTGCGCCGAAGAAGCCCAGAGCGATAGCGACTCCGGTGTTGGAACCACCGAGAAGGTCGCGAACATAGACCACCGAGTTGACCACGACCAGCGCCGTCGCGGACGCGACCACCACGTTCAATGCCAGCAACCCGCGCAGGGCCGGGTTGGCGAGGAACGCCCTGGTGCCATTGGTCGCACGCTGAAAGAAGGGCTCTACTTGTTCGGGCGCAGCATATTTGGGCAATACTGTCGACATCACCATGGCCGCGGACAGCACGAATCCCAGTGAGGTTCCGAGGAAGAGAGTGTGAAAGCCGATCACCGTGAGCAGGGCGGCGGCGAGGAGCGGGCTCAGCAGCGATTCGAGGTCATAGGCGAGCCGAGACAACGTCAGCGCCCGGGTGTACTGGTTCTCGTCCCGAACGACCGACGGGATGACGGCTTGAAAGGTGGGAGTGAACGTCGCCGACGCCGCCTGAAGAACGAAGATCAGCCCGTAGACCTGCCACACCTGATCGACGAACGGCAGTGCCAATGCCGTCGCCGCTCGAACTACATCCGCCGCGACGAGAACAGTCTTGCGTGGAAGCCGATCCGTCAGCGCCGACATTATCGGCGCGAGAAAAACGTAGGCGGCCATTTTGATCGCGAGTGCCGTGCCCAACACAGCACCCGCGGCGCTCCCCGCGATCTCGTACGCCAACAATCCCAACGCGACCGTGAGCAGCCCGGTGCCCACCAGGGCCACCACTTGCGCGGTGAACAGACGGCGAAACACCGGAAGTGCCAGAACACTGCCCGACGCGGAGTACAGCATGTCACCAACACTACATATGCGTGCGCACGTGCGCACTCATGTTCTATATTGAACCAGCCGCTTACACCGGCGGCACTGCCGCGTTCGGGCACAATGGAAACGTCGGTACCTCGAATGGAAGCGGGAACCTCATGGTCGCCTTGGAAGGGTTGCGTAAGCGCTGGCCGAAGAACCTGCCCCTGCAACCGCTTCCGTCGGAGGCATGGGCCAAGCAGGAACCCACCTGGAAGGGCGCCAACCCCCAGGTCATCGAATCCGCTCTCAAACGTGCGAAGACTCGCCCCAGCGGCAACTGGTTCGTGTTCGCGGCCAGCCGCGACATCGGTACCGACAAGCCGTTCGGCCGTCACATCGGCGGCACCGAGTTGGTTGCCTGGCGCGACGAGAACCGCGGCATCCATATCGCCCCCGGCGCCTGCCCGCACCTCGGCGCACCCCTGGACAAGGCGAAGATCGAGTGCGACACCCTCATTTGTTTGTGGCACGGCATGCCGCTCGGCCCGAAAGGCCGCCCCGGTTGGCGTCCCTTCCCCGCTTTCGACGACGGCATCCTCGTCTGGGTTCGGATGGACGACCTCGGCGGCGAGGAACCGACGCCGGTTCCCATCGTCCCGATCCGCCCACCCGCAGACACCAGCGTCGACGCAGTGGTCACGCTGACGGGTATCTGCGAGCCGGACGACGTGGTCGCCAACCGTCTCGACCCGTGGCACGGCGCCTGGTTCCATCCATACTCGTTCGCCCGGTTGAAGGTCATCGAAGCCCCGACGGACATCGACGTACCCGACGAGGACGACCGCTTCATCGTCGACGTCACCTTCCGCGTCAGCCGCGGCGTCGGTGTCCCGGTGCGAGCCGAGTTCGTCTGCCCCGGACCACGAACCATCGTCATGCGAATTCTCGAAGGCGAGGGCGCGGGAAGCGTCGTCGAGACCCATGCGACGCCGATGGCCCCCGGCCCCGACGGCAAGCCGCGCACTGCGGTCATCGAGGCAACGGTCGCCAGTTCCGACCGGCCTGGCTTCCAGATGGCCCGCAAGGTCGCGCCGCTGCTCCGGCCCGCGATGGGCTGGACTGCAGCGCGCCTATGGAAGGACGACCTCGACTACGCCGAGCGGCGGTACGCGCTCCGGTCGAAGGGGTTGTAGTTGCGGCTGCGCGGGTGCACGATTCCAGGTATGGCCCTCGGTTCCGCAGAAGCGCAACGGCTACGGAACATCGCGATCCTCCGGCGGGTCCACGATCGAATCGACCGCGAGTACGCTTCACCGCTCAACCTCGAGACACTCGCCCGCGACGCCAATCTGTCTGTCGGACACCTGTGTCGGGAGTTTCGACGTGTGTACGGGGAGGCCCCGTATTCCTACCTGATGACGCGGCGTATCGAACGCGCGATGACACTGCTGCGTCGCGGAGATCTCTCGGTCACCGAGGTGTGCTTCACGGTGGGGTTCTCCTCGCTCGGAACTTTCAGCACCCGATTCTCCGAACTCGTGGGGGTGTCGCCGAGCCTGTATCGCCGCGATCATTCTCAAGCTGCCTTCGGCATCCCGCCGTGTCTGGCCAAGCAGGTCACCAAACCGGTCAAGAATCGAGAAGCGCGGCCCCGATAGTCGGGGCTAGCGTCTCGTGCATGGACATCAGCATTCACTACGCATTCCTCCCGCAAACCGATCCCGAGGCCGCACTGCAGTTCTACCGTGACACCCTCGGTTTCGAGGTTCGCAAAGACGTCGGCTACCAAGACATGCGCTGGATCACCGTCGGCCCAGTCGGACGCCCCGAGACATCCATCGTGCTGCACCCACCGGCCGTCGACCCGGGCATCACCGACGACGAACGCCGCACCATCCTGGAATTGATCGCCAAGGGTTCCTACGGGGCGGTGACGCTGGCAACCGACGATCTCGACGGCCTCTACGAGCGACTCGAAGCCGCCGGAGCAGACGTGATCCAAGAACCCACCGACCAGGACTACGGAGTCCGCGACTGCGCCTTCCGCGACCCAGCCGGCAACCTCATTCGAATCAACCAACGCGACTGAGCTGATATCGACGGGCATTGCGAGCTGAGTCTGCACCCTTTTTGCCGACCAAGCACCCCCGTTCGGACGCGAATGGGGGTGCCAACTCTGCAATAGGGGTGCTAGGTCGGTCAGCCGGCTGACCGGAGCCGCCCTACAACTTCGCGGTCAGCCTCGCGATCGCGTCGAACACCTTGAACCGCCCCCGGACCGGCACGGTGTGAATATCGTGCCCCTGCACAGCCCACCCGGCCAGCAGTGTGTTGGCGGCCAGTAGTCCAGTCGTCGCTGCCCGTTCCATGAGTGCAACGGGCAGGTCGATGCGAATGCCGTCGCCGGCGAGAACCAGACCCGGTTCGGGGGTGCGGACGGTCGGTCGCGTTGCGAAATGCCCGAGCCCGAACATCGGGCAGTCGTCACGCCATTCCGATCGTGAAGCCACCACCTTTGCAGCAGCGGTTTCCGGGTAGATCTCGCGCATCCGCGCCATCAACTGCTCGCGGGTCTCGTCCTCGGAATCGGTGGCGGCGTACGCGTGCAGTTCGACGACCGATCCTCCGGTGCGCGAGGCCCATTCGGCTGCCTCGTCCTCGAAGAGTTCGAGGACGCTGATGTTGTCGATGGGATCCATGCCGCCGGTACCGATGAACGCCGGTCGGTCGGCGTTGACGGGCTTGTCCAACCACACTCGGTGGACGAGGAACGGCGGCGTGTTCTCCATCGACGCAACCCGGGTGCGCCACTCGTCGGTACCGAGACCGGGCGATCCCGCAACGATGTTCCGCAGTCCGCCGACATCGGTGGCGAGCACGACGGAATCGAAGTTCTCGCCGTCGACGCGGAAGCCGCGTTCGATCTTCTCCACGGACGTGCCTGTACGGATCTCGACGCCGAGCCCGGTGAGATACTCGGCCAGCGGGTTCCACAGTGTCTGCGGGTACGGGCCGGTCGGGACGTCGAAGACCAATCCCTCCGAGGAGCCGAGGAAGTAGATGTGGAACATCATCGCCAACTCGGCGGCGGACATCTTCTCGGGGTCGGCGAAGAAGCTGCGCGAGAAAACCCCGAAGGCGAGGTGACGGGCGGCCTCGGGGAAATTGATGCGACGCAGGAACTCTGCTGCCGGAACGTCGTCGAGCTCGGTGAACGTCTCGGGCACGCTCACCGTCATCAGTGGCAGCGCAGCCAATCCGTTCAGCGCAGTGAGATCCTTGAACTCGAAGGTCGGGCTGCGCTTGACGAAGGCGAACGCATTGAGCGGCGGCGTCGATGGCAGCCCCTTGAATCCGTCGATCCTGCCGGTGTGGTCGATCAGCGGGTAGTCATCGACGGCATGCAGACGTTTCAGTCCAGGATCGGTGCGCTCCAACAGGTTCCGCAGGTTGTAATACTGCCGAAAGAACGCGTGGAAGCCGCGGCTCATGGTGACGGGGGAACCGTCGTCGAGCGTCGTCGACCATCCACCGACCCGCCCACCGAGATAGTCCTCGCGCTCGATGACGACGACCTGGATACCCCGTTCGGCCAGGGCGGTCGCCGCGGACAGCCCAGCGATGCCGCCGCCGACGACGGCCACACGCGGAACTTTCGCCAGCGAACCGGCGTCCGGGTAGCCGTCCCCCGCCGGATGTATGACGCGTCGGCGGTCGCTCATGCGTTTTCCTCCGGCCGTGCCCCCAGGAATGTGTGTACGACGCCGTTCTGCCAGCCCGTCATCGTCTCGGTGTCCAGGCTGGTGAAGCCGGCTCGTTGCATACGCCTCGAGAAGGCCTTCACCCCGTCGAAGCTCGCCACGCTGCGCCACAGATGCTTGTAGAGCACGAGGTCGCGGGTGGCCGCATAGCCGAGCGGGATGATGATGGCCCAACAGACCAGCGTCCACACCATCCTGGCGCGCAACGAATCCTTTACGGAGTACTCGTGGAACGCGATGGACGAGCCGGGCTTCAGCAGCGACAACAACGACTTCAGCTCGGTGTCCGGATCGTCTACGTTCCTGATCAAGTACGCGGCGAGGATGGCGTCGAACGGGCCGTGGACACCGTTCTCGCGCAGGTCCTCGACCCGGCTGTGCACGAATGTCACATTGGCGGGCCACTGCTTGGCGCGGGCCATCTCGAGCATCTCGGAGGACGCGTCGGCGGCGATGATCTCGGCATGCGGCGCCGCGGCGAGCAATGCAGCGGTGGATGCTCCGGTCCCGCAACCGATATCGAGCAGCCGCAGCCCCTTACCTTGCCCGGGAATCCGCAGCCGCTCAGCCGATTTCGCCAGATGCTCGTGGTAGCCCGGGTTGGCGCCGACGAGTCGGTCGTAGGACTTGGCATCGTGGTCGAACGCCCCCGGCACCTGATCCCTCGGCAAACCGCCCTTACCGACACTCACCGCACTACCCTTCACAGTTCCCCCTCGTTGACGACCCGTGCGCTGGGACCGTCCTGGATCGACACGACGTCGCCCTGATGCAGTTGCCTGCCACGCCGGACATCGACCTCGCCGTTGACGCTGACCTGGCCGTCGGCGATGAAACCTTTGGCTTCGGCGCCGGACTCGATGAGGTTCGCGAGCTTGAGGAATTGTCCGAGTCGTATCGACTCGTCTCGGATCGGTACGTCCACTGCGTCAGCCATACCTCCATCTTGACCTATGTGGCAGACAAGTCGCCGCTATGCGGCTCGAAAACGTCGCAATCGGAGGCTGTTGGTCACCACGAATACCGAGGAGAACGCCATCGCCGCACCCGCCAGCATGGGGTTGAGCAGGCCCGCTGCGGCGAGCGGGATCGCTGCGACGTTGTATGCGAACGCCCAGAACAAATTGCCCTTGATCGTGGCGAGAGTCCTGCGCGAGAGCCGAATGGCGTCGCCGACGGCCCGGAGGTCACCGCGTACCAGCGTCAGGTCGCTGGCTTCGATCGCGACGTCGGTGCCAGTGCCCATCGAGAGCCCCAGATCGGCCGTCGCCAGTGCGGCTGCGTCGTTGACGCCGTCCCCGACCATCGCGACGACTCGGCCCTCGGACTGCAGCCGTTCGACGACATCGACTTTGCCCTGCGGCAGCACGCCCGCATAGACCTCCTCGATTCCGACGTCGGCGGCGATCTTCCTGGCAGCGGCCTCGTTGTCGCCCGTCAGCAGCACCGGCGTCAGCCCCAGCGCGCGCAGTTCAGCAACGGCCTGCTTGGACGTCGGCTTCACTGCATCGGCGACGACGAGGACACCTCGGGCCCGGCCGTCCCACCCGACGGCGACGGCGGTGCGGCCATCGTGTTCGGCCTCGGACATCGCCTGCTCGAGTTTCGGCGGAAGCGTCAGGGACCAGTCGGCCAGCAGCGATGCGCGGCCGAGTACCACGCCGCGGCCGTCGACGGTCCCGGTGACCCCCAGGCCCGCGGCATTCGCGAACTCCTCGACGTCAGGGAGCACGCCCTTTTCTCGCGCGCTCGCGGTGATGGCCTCGGCGATGGGGTGCTCGGAGCCGGCCTCGAGTGCGCCGGCGACCGTCAGGACGTCGTCGGCGTTCTCACCGTCGGCGACGACAACGTTGAGCAGCGTCATCTCGCCGGTGGTGACGGTGCCGGTCTTGTCGAGCACGACGGTGTCGATGCGCTTGGTCGATTCCAGGATCTCCGGGCCCTTGATGATGATGCCGAGCTGCGCAGCGCGGCCGGTACCGACCATCAGCGCCGTCGGCGTCGCGAGCCCGAGGGCGCACGGGCAGGCGATGATGAGCACGGCGACGGCAGCGGTGAACGCTGCCGCGACCGAGCCACCGGTGCCGAGCCAGAATCCGAGCGTCGCCGCCGCGATAGCGATGACGACGGGGACGAAGATGCCCGAGATCCTGTCGGCGAGGCGCTGCACTTGCGCCTTTCCGGTCTGGGCGTCCTCGACGAGCTTGGCCATCTGCGCGAGCTGAGTGTCGGACCCGACGCGCGTGGCCTTCACCACCAGGCGTCCGCCGACATTGACGGTGGCACCGACAACCGTGTCACCCGCGGCGACCTCGACGGGTACCGATTCACCCGTCAGCATCGAGGCATCGACGGCCGAGGCGCCCGATTCGACGACGCCGTCCGTCGCGATCTTCTCGCCCGGACGCACGAGAAACACGTCGCCGACGGCCAGGTCACCGACGGGAATCTGCGTTTCGACGCCGTCGCGTAGAACGGTCACGTCCTTGGCTCCGAGGTCGAGGAGGGCGCGCAGCGCGGCGCCTGCCTGACGCTTGGACCGCGACTCGAAGTATCGGCCGGCGAGAATGAACGTGGTGACGCCTGCCGCCGCTTCGAGATAGATGTTGGACGAACCGTCCATGCGCGCGATGGTCAGCTCGAACGGATGCTTCATGCCCGGCGTGCCCGCGGTGCCGAAGAACAGGGCATAGAGCGACCAGCCCAGCGCTGCGAGGGTGCCCATCGACACGAGTGTGTCCATGGTGGATGTGCCGTGCCGCAGGTTGGTCCACGCCGCTCGGTGGAACGGCCACGCGCCCCAGACGACGACCGGGGCCGCGAGCGTCAATGACAGCCACTGCCAGTTGGTGAACTGCAGGGCCGGCACCATCGCCATGGCAATGACCGGAACCGACAGAACAGCCGAGACGATCAAGCGCTGCCGGAGCGGATCGGGGGCCTCGGTGTCGGGCTCAGGCTCGGCGGCAGGCAGCGTCGCGGTGTATCCCGCTGCCTCGACGGCCTTGATCAGATCCTCGGTGGGGACGCCCTCGGCCTGCACACGCGCCTTCTCCGTCGCGTAGTTCACCGTCGCGGTCACGCCGTCGAGTTTGTTGAGCTTGCGTTCGATGCGATTGGCGCAGGACGCGCACGTCATGCCGCCCAGAATCAGTTCTGTCTCGGTCATGCCCCGCTCATCTCATGGTATGTCGGCGCGTGGTCGGCCGGCGCTTGGTCGCCGATCGGCCCAACCGCACTGCCGATCAGATACGCGGCAAAGAACACCAGTGCTATTGCTGCGGCGAATCCGACGAGCTTGACCGTCGTGTTCATGTCCATCACCCTTTCCTGTCACGCATTTCTACCATACCCCCCTAGGGTATCTACGCAACGGTCTCCCGCTAGAGCTGTAACGCACAAGGCAGTCACCGCGACAACCGGTGTAGCTCACGCGACACGCGTGGGCAGGGTCGGTTCGGGGCCAACTGATTGGGTAACTGGATGTCTTCACACGCTTCGAATCGCGGCTTCTCAGGTCGCCGGCGCCTCGCCACGAGTGCAGTTGCCCTCGTGTCGCTGGGAGCGCTGGCTGTCGGTGCCGCGGTGCTCACCACCAATACCATCTCGACTTCCGACTCCGACGTGGAGCTCGCATCCACATCGACGTGCTACGACATGGTCACCGTCTCCGTCGGCGGGCGCAACGACACCCCCACCGACCAGACCAAAATGCTCACATTGCCCGACGGCACGCGCCTACCCGCGGCGCTCGCGGACGACTTCGACAGCCCCTGGGTCGATCGCATCATCGACGCTCCCGGTGGCGCCGTCGGGCAAGGCTCGTACGCGGCGGTCTACGTCGAGTACCCGGCCGACATGGCCTCGTACGAGAACGCCGTGACCACAGGCGTCACCAACACCAACACGGTCATCAACGCCATCTCCACAGCGTGCCCCGATACCCGCTTCGCCATTGTCGGCTACAGCGAAGGCGCCGACGTCACCCGTCGCGCCGCGATGGAGATCGGCAATCAGACCGCGGGGGCCGATGGCAAGTACGCAATCGTCGACCCCAACAGCGTCGTCGGCGTCGTCATCCTCGCCGACGCCGGTCGCGGCGCCGGAGACAACCCGTTCCCCGGCTCGGCCTCGGGAACCAACCCGGACGGGTTCGACCCCAAGTATCAGAACAGCACATCCGGCCCGGCCGGCGCCGGTGCCCTCCCCGGCACCGCAGGCGGCTTCGGACGCCTCGACGGGCGGGTCGCGTCGTTCTGCTCCGAGGGCGACCTGACCTGCGCGATGCCCGAGAACACCTCGTTGCTGCATCTCGCCGCCAACGTCGGCCGCCAGCTCAATGTCGACGCCCTCGAACGCGAGCAACTGACACCCGCCACCGGAGCCGATCTGGCGATGGTCATCGGCGGCATCGCGATGGCCGCCTTCAACGACATCGCCCGTCAGGACAACTGGCTCGCGGGCGACGAGACGTTCCTCGACGTACTCATCAAGGTCTCCGAGCCCGGCTACACCCCGGCCGACCCGACGACCAAGGTGGCCGCGGAAGCCAAGAACGACGAGGATGGCGAACCTCTTCCCGCCGAGAAGGCCGTCGGACTCGCGTACCTGCCGTCGAAGATCGCCAAGGAGATCATCGGCTTCATCGGATCCAACACCAACACCGTCCCGGTGCTGATGAACGACCCGTACGGTCTGACGCTCGGGCCGGATACGGGGCACCACTTCGACTACTGGCGTGACTCCGACCCGGCCAACGGCAAGCCGATGACCTCGGCCGAGTACGCCGCAGCGTGGCTGACGCAGCTCGCGAAGGACGCCGAGGCCGGCAAGCCGATCGAGTCCACCGAGGTGCAGCACCAGGCTCGTCTGGCAGTGCTGTCCGAGACCACCACCATGGCCGCCCCGTCCTCGGCCTCAGCGTCTCCGACACCCACGACAGTCTTGCCGACCACGGTCGCGCCGTTCGTGGCGGGCGAGCCTGTCCCCGGCGTCCCCGCACCGGTCGTTCCAGTTGCACCACCTGTCGACGGCCAAGCGCCCGTCGTAGGAGTCGAGGGTGCTCCGATCGACGGAAGCGTCGTCGCGACCCCGGAAGTTACGGGCACGCCGGCCCCGACCACCACGGCCGTCCCGACCACCACGGTGACGCCCGCTCCCTGATCCGACAAAACCGATACTCGGCGCCCACCCCTCCACGGGTGGGCGCCGAGTTCGTTTCGTAGCCGAGTTCTCCGTTTCGGTCAAGAATCGAGAAGCACGGCTTCCTCGTCGCCACTAGCGTCTTGTGCATGGAATGTGCGGTTCTCGATCCGACAGGCAATCTTCTGCGTACTCAGCATGTGGCTGGTTGAATCTTCGCTGTCCCCGCTCGAAATGGAGATATAGACATATGAGCACGACACCGCACGTTGCAGACACCCACGAGAAGATCCGAGTGCAGGGTGCGCGCGTGAACAACCTGCAGGACATCAGCGTCGAAATCCCGAAGCGTCGCTTGACGGTATTCACCGGCGTGTCCGGGTCGGGGAAGAGCTCGCTAGTCTTCTCCACCATCGCGGCCGAATCGCAGCGCATGATCAACGAGACCTACAGCGCCTTCGTGCAGGGTTTCATGCCCACTCTGGCGCGGCCCGACGTCGATGTGCTCGACGGGCTGACCACGGCCATCATCGTCGACCAGCAGCGCATGGGGGCCAATCCCCACTCGACGGTGGGGACTGCCACGGACGCCAATGCCATGCTGCGAATCCTCTTCAGCCGCATCGGCAAACCGTACATCGGTTCGGCACAAGCCTTTTCGTTCAACGTCGCATCGATTTCGGGTGCGGGCGCGGTGACGGTGAACAAGGGCGGCCGAGAAACCAAGGAGAAGCGCGCCTTCTCCATCACCGGCGGAATGTGCCCGCGGTGCGAGGGCCGGGGTTCGGTCAGCGACATCGACTTGACCGCGCTGTACGACTCGTCGAAATCACTCAACGAGAGCGCCATCACCGTTCCCGGGTACAGCATGGAAGGCTGGTACGGCCGAATCTTCCGCGGCTGCGGCTACTTCGACCCCGACAAGCCCATCGCCAAGTTCACCAAACGGGAAATGAACGACCTCCTCTACCGCGAGGCGACGAAGATCAAAATCGACGGCATCAACCTGACCTACCTGGGGCTGGTCCCGCAATTCCAGAAGTCGTTCCTGTCCAAAGATGTCGACGCGATGCAGCCACACATGCGCGCCTTCGTCGAGAAAGCCGTCACCTTCACCACCTGCCCCGAGTGCGAGGGCACCCGCCTGAACGAAGGAGCCCGATCCTCGAAGATCAAGGGCATCAGCATCGCCGACGCCTGTGCCATGCAGATCAGTGACCTGGCCACGTGGGTCGGCGGGTTGAAGGAGCCGTCGGTTGCGCCGCTGCTCCAGTCGCTGTCGGAGACGCTCAACTCGTTCGTCGAGATCGGATTGGGATATCTGAGCCTCGACCGACCGGCCGGAACACTCTCCGGTGGTGAAGCGCAGCGGACCAAGATGATCCGGCATCTCGGGTCCTCGCTCACCGATGTCACCTACGTCTTCGACGAGCCGACTACCGGCCTGCATCCACACGACATCGAGAACATGAACGACCTGCTTCTTCGATTGCGGGACAAGGGAAACACCGTTCTGGTCGTCGAGCACAAGCCGGAAACCATCGTCATCGCCGACCACGTGATCGACCTCGGGCCCGGAGCCGGCACGGGCGGCGGCAACGTCTGCTTCGAGGGATCGGTGGACGGACTGCGACAGAGCGAGACCATCACCGGTCGCCACTTCGACGACCGAGCAAAAGTGAAAGAGACCGTCCGTGAGTACTCCGAGGTGGTCGAGATCCGCGGCGCCGATTCGCACAACCTCCAGAACGTCGACGTCGACGTGCCCCTCGGCGTGCTGGTGGTGGTGACCGGTGTGGCCGGGTCGGGCAAGAGCTCGCTTATCCATGGGTCGCTGGCAGGGCTCGACGATGTCGTGGCCGTCGACCAATCCGCCATCCGTGGTTCGCGTCGTAGCAATCCCGCGACGTACACCGGCCTGCTCGAACCGATCCGCAAGGCGTTCGCCAAGGAAAACGGCGTCAAACCTGCCCTGTTCAGCTCCAATTCGGAAGGCGCCTGCCCGACGTGCAATGGCAACGGCGTCATCTACAGCGACCTGGCGATGATGGCCGGCGTCGCCACTCCGTGCGAGCTGTGCGAGGGCAAACGGTTCCAGGCGTCGGTGCTCGAATACCACCTGGGCGGCAAGGACATCAGCGAAGTGCTCGCGATGTCCGTGGCGCAGGCAAAGGAGTTCTTCGGTGGTGAAGGAGTCAAACTTCCCGCAGCGCACAAGATCCTCGAACGGCTCGCCGACGTCGGTCTCGGCTACATCAAGATCGGTCAGCCGCTCACAACTCTGTCCGGCGGCGAACGTCAGCGCCTGAAGCTGGCCACGCACATGGGCGACAAGGGCGGCATCTACGTGCTCGACGAGCCGACGACAGGGCTTCACCTCGCGGACGTCGAACAGCTTCTTGCCTTGCTCGACCGGCTGGTCGAGCAAGGCAAGTCCATCATCGTCATCGAGCACCATCAGGCCGTCATGGCGCACGCCGACTGGATCATCGACCTCGGCCCGGGCGCCGGCCACGACGGCGGCCGCATCGTATTCGAGGGCACGCCCGCCGATCTCATCTCCGACGGCTCCACACTGACCGGGACGCACCTGGGCGCATACGTCGGGGGCTGATCCTTCCGCCGAGATCGAGGTTATGCACCGATTCAGCTCGAATTCGTAACGTAACTTCGATCTCGGCAAGACAGAAAGGATGCGGGAATGCTGTTGTTCGTTCACGGCGCCGGAGGTTACGAGGAGGATCGCCCCCTGGCAGCCGGACTCGGTACAAAACTCGGCGCGAGGGTCGACATGCCGCACTTCCCCGACGAGGACACGTCTCTCGAGGCCTGGGCCGCACCGATGCGTTCACATCTTGCGGGACTCGGGCCGCAAGACCTGGTAGTCGGGCACTCCTTCGGGGCATCGATCCTGCTGCACGTGCTGACCGAGGGCGGTGCAAAGCCGACGGCAGCAGTGCTGTTGGCAATGCCGGACTGGAGTCCCGACGGGTGGGACGTGGCGGAATACGCCTTCCACGGGCCCGAACCGGACGCCGCACTGACGCTGCATCACTGCCGAGATGACGACGTGGTGCCGTTTGCCCACCTGGCGCTCGGATCATCGCGGCTCCCATCGGCTCTCGTGCGCGAATATCCGACCGGAGGCCACCAGTTCGACGGCGTGATCGGCGCGATTGCCGCATCTATCGGCTGATCGAACTGGTGTTCGAAACTTGTCGGTGGGTGGGTTTATCTTGGCTTCATGCTTATCGGGGAGGGCGTCGCGGGTCTGGCCGGTAACACGGGCCTGCGCAGCGACCAGACGGGGTCTGGCACACGTGGTGTGCTGGCCATCTCGAACCCGAGCCTGCGTGGGGCAGTTGAGGTACTCGAAAAGGCTTGGGAGGTAGTAGCTACTGTCGAGACGAGCAGCCTCGACGACGCCGATCACCGAGCGTTGATGGTCCGAATGGAAACACTGACGCGTGCGATGCACGGCACCTCGCATACATGGTTGACGGAATTGATCGAGAGCGACGGTTTGGCGGTGCTGCCCGAGCGGACCAATGCCTCACGGCTGGCGGGGCTGCTGCTCGTCGACCCCGGCGTTGCCGGCAAGCGCATCAAGATCGCTCAGCGCATGGCACCCCGCCGGGCCATGACCGGTGAGACGTTGGAGCCGGAGTATCCGACCACTGCCGCAGCCCACACTGCCGGCGCCATCGACGCGGCGCATGTGAATGTGATCGATGAGTTCTTCCGCCATCTGCCCGCGGAGGTGGATCACGAATCCAAGGTCAAATCCGAGAACCTGCTCGGCAACCTCGCCAGAAAGGTCCTGCCCGAGCAACTCCGCGTCGCTGCGGCGCGCCTGCACGCGCTCCTCGACGAGGACGGCGAGCTGAAGAACGACAAGAACCCGGCGAGCAAGTGCTTCTTCAGGCTCGGCAAACAAGGTGTCGACGGGTTGAGCAAGGGCAACTTCCTCATCGACGCGGAGTTCCGGGCGTACCTCGAGCCCATCCTCGCCAAGCTCGCCAAACCCGGGAACTGCAACCCCGAGGAGACGAAGCCCGTCGTCGACGACAACCTCCCCGCGCCCCAGAACCAGTCCCCCGACGAGACAGAGCGCACCGGCAACGGCGCGGGTGGCGGCACTGACACGGCAGAGGCAGGGCAGCAGCAGGCTCGCGCCGGTCGTGATCTGCGCTCGCAGGGTCAGCGCAATCACGATGCCGTCAAGGCAGTCCTACGTCAGATGCTCGCCTCCGGTTCGCTGGGCACTCATCGTGGCCTGCCGGTGACTGCGGTGATCAGCATGACGGCCAGAGAGCTGCAGCAGGGGTGCGGACACGCGGTGACCGGCACCGGTTCGCTGGTCAGCATCCGCGACGCCATCCGCATGGCCTCACATGCTCATCAGTACCTCGCGATCTTCGACGACGACGGCCGAGCGCTCTACCTGGGGCGCTCCAAACGAATTGCGTCCGCTGATCAGCGGATCGTCCTGATGGCCCGCGACCGGGGCTGCACATTCCCAGCGTGCACGCGTCCGGCCACGTGGAGCCAGGTCCATCACATCACCGAATGGGCGCTCGGCGGGCCGACCGACGTCGACTCGCTCACCTTCGGCTGCGATTTGCACCACCCACTCGTCGGGGACGGCCCCAACGACTGGGTCACCACCACGACCGGGCCCGAACATCGGCATCCGGGGCGGACGCAATGGCACCCACCGGCGGCCGTCGACCCGACCCGTCGCGGCCTGATCAACCACCATCACCACCCACACGAATACCTGTATCCGAGTCCGGACGACCCGGACCCGAACCAACCTGAGTAGCGCAGAGGCGCCGTAAGGGCTACGCACACCCCACCTGATCCCTTACCATCCTCGGGGTGGGGGCAAACGAAGATTCGAAGGAGCGCCTCGCGCGCCTGGTCATCGAGCGCGTGCGCGCCGAGGGCGGTACCGAGCCGCGCCTGGATACCGAGGCATTCGCAGTTCGATACGACGGCGATTCGGTTCTGCACCTCGATGCACTGTTCCGCGACACGTTCGCCGACGACACGCCGGGTACCTCCGAGCTCGCCCGTGAGGCGCACGTCGCGCACTTCGTGTCGACGACGATGTCGTCGATGGAGTGGCCCGTCGACTGGAACCAGGCCCTTCCGCGGTTGCGGCCGGTCCTGAAGCCGTCCACCTACACCCTCGGCTCACCGTCGGCGCTGCTGCTTTCACGCAGAGTCTTTCCGCTCATCGACGAACTCGTGGTGGTCGACATGCCCGCCCATCGCACGGTCGTGTCCTTGGCCACCACCGAGAAGTGGGGCATCGACCCCGCCACCGTGTTCGCGGCGGCGCGCTCCAACCTCGCCGCCCTCACCCAGCACGCCGACCCGACGAAGGGTCGAGCCGTCCAACGTCTCGTCGACGACCGTCCGCACGACACGCGATACTTCACGTCGTGGCTTCTCGATCCGGGCTGGCTCGCATCTCACCGCGGGCGCTTCGGCTGCCCGCCCGTCGCGTTCGCGCCCGACGTGGACACCATCGTGGTCGTACCGAGCGATGACCCAGCCCTGCTCGGTGAACACTTCCGAAGGGCCGAGGAACGCTACGTGCACACCTCCCGCGCGTTGTCGCCACAGGCATACACCGTCGACGACCACGACACCGTCGTCACGTTCGATCAGATTCACCCGGAGGACGTCGGCGGGGCACGAGCCCGCTGCATCCACATCGCGGGAGAGTATGCGGCGCAGGGAAGTTGGCTGACCCGTCAGTACGAACTCGACGGAATCCGGTCGGAGGTGGGGAAGGTGACCGTCAAAGCAACACCCTTCGGACCGCGAACCGTCACGATCTGGGCCGACAACACCGACGCCACGATGCCGCTCACCGACCTGGTCGCGTTCTGCCAGGAGGGCGCACACCCGTTCTACGTCCAATTCGCCGACGTCGAGGCGCTGACGAGCCTCACCCCCGTCAGCGATCTCGATCCAGCTCGATTCCGGGTGCGCACCTGGCCACCGTCGACCATCATGGAACAACTCCGCGCCCGCGCCGTCCCGGTCGAGTGACCTAGCGCAGCGGAGCATCCGACTCAGGTGAAGCGAACCCCCTGCGCGAGTGGGAGGTCGTTGGAGTAGTTGACGGTATTCGTCGCCCGGCGCATGTAGGACTTCCAAGCGTCCGATCCGGATTCGCGTCCGCCACCGGTTTCCTTCTCACCGCCGAAGGCGCCGCCGATCTCGGCGCCGGACGGTCCGATGTTGACGTTGGCGATGCCGCAGTCCGAACCGGCTGCCGACAGGAAGCGCTCGGCCTCGCGCAGGTCGGTGGTGAAGATCGACGACGAAAGCCCTTGCGGCACATCGTTGTGCAGGGCGATGGCCTCGTCGAGGGTCTCGTAGGTGAGCACGTACAGGATCGGTGCGAACGTCTCGTGCCGCACGATGTCGGTCTGCGCGGGCATCGTCACGACGGTCGGCTGCACGTAGTACGCGTACTCACCGAACAGGTCGACACGTGAACCTCCGGCTCGCACAACGCCGCCGTCGGCTGCGGCAGCGTCGAGAGCCTTCTGGAAACCCGTGAACGCGGGCGCGTCGATCAGCGGCCCGACGAGGGTGTCTGCATCCAACGGGGACCCGATGGACAGCGATTCGTAGGCCCGCGCGACGCGGTCCACCAGCTCCTCGGCCACCGACGAGTGCACGATGACCCGGCGCAGCGAGGTGCACCGCTGCCCAGCTGTGCCCGCCGCGGAGAACACGATGCCCCGGGTGGTCAGATCCAGATCCGCGGACGGTGTCACGATGGCCGCGTTGTTGCCGCCGAGCTCGAGCAGCACGCGACCGAACCTCGCCGCGACCCGCGGGGCAACGGCACGCCCCATCCTGGTGGATCCCGTCGCGGACAGCAGCGCCACTCGCGGATCGTCGACGAGGGCTTCACCTGCGACGCGGTCACCGATGACCAGCTGGGCTACCTTCGGGTCGACTCCCGCTTTCTCGGCGGCGCGTTCGAAGAGCGCCTGGACGCCGAGTGCTGTCAACGGAGTCTTCTCCGACGGCTTCCAGATGACGGTGTCACCGGCGACAAGGGCGAGCACCGTGTTCCACGACCACACGGCAACCGGGAAGTTGAAGGCCGTGATGACGCCTACGACGCCCAGTGGATGCCACTGCTCCATCATCCGGTGGCCGACTCGCTCGGTGGCGATGGTGTTGCCGTAGAGCTGACGTGAGAGTCCGACGCCGAAGTCGCAGATGTCGATCATCTCCTGGACCTCACCGAGGCCCTCGGACACGATTTTTCCTGCTTCGATGGAGACGAGTGCACCGAGATCGTCCTTGTACTCGCGCAGCAATTCGCCGAGTTCGCGGACCAATCCGCCGCGAACCGGGGCTGGAACGGCCGACCACTGAGTGAAGGCCGTAGCCGCGTCGGCGATGACCGAGTCCACGTCGGAGACACCGGCCGCCGACAGCGACGCAAGATTTCCGCCGGTGATAGGTGAGCGCGCCACGATCGGCAACTGCGCCTGCGGCACATCCAGATCGGCCGTGACACCGAGGCGGCCCAGGATTGCTCGCGTTCTGACGCTCAGTTCATCGTGTGTGACGGGAGAAGACATGTCGTGATGCACCTTTCCGGTGAGGACGCGGGCAGCATCAATCTAGCTCACGCCTCGTCGTGCCGGATTTTTTACTGTCTGGAAGCCTTCTCGCAATCTTTTATCGCGTAGATTGGCTTTCATGACGCAAGTATTGCACCGGTCTTCATCTGCTGATGCTGCTGGACAGGTACACACCACCATCGGCCGTCACATGCTCGCCGACGGTTTCGAGATGGTGCTCGACCTCGAGGCGTCCCGCGGATCAACCCTCGTCGATGCCCGCGACGGCACCGAGTACCTCGACCTGTTCACGTTCTTCGCCTCGAACGCACTAGGCATGAATCACCCCGCACTGGCCGAGAATGCTCAGTTCCGGGCTGACCTGCTCGCAGCGGCGATGAACAAACCCAGCAACTCCGACATCTACACCGTCGCGATGGCGCGGTTCGTCGAAACGTTCGCGCGCGTTTTCGGCGACACCCGCCTCCCCCACCTGTTCTTCGTCGACGGTGGGGCGCTGGCCGTCGAGAACGCCCTCAAGGTCGCGTTCGACTGGAAGAGTCGCTGGAACGAAGCGCACGGGATCGACCAGTCGCTCGGCACCCAGGTGCTGCACTTCGAGCACGCCTTCCATGGCCGCTCCGGCTACACGATGTCGCTGACCAACACCGATCCCGTCAAGGTCGCTCGCTTCCCCAAGTTCGAATGGCCGCGTATCCCGTCGCCGTACATTCGTGACGGCGCCGATATGGACGCCCTCGAGGCCGGCGCGCTGGCAGCGGCCCGCCTTGCGTTCGAAGCCAACCCGCACGACATCGCCTGCGCCATCATCGAACCCATCCAGGGCGAAGGCGGAGACAACCACTTCCGTCCACAGTTTCTGCAGCAGTTGCAGGCGCTGTGCCACGAGTTCGACGCCCTGTTCGTCGTCGACGAGGTGCAGACCGGTGCCGGCATGACCGGCACCGCCTGGGCCTACCAACAGCTGGGTATCGAACCGGATGTGGTCGCCTTCGGCAAGAAAGTCCAGGTCTGCGGCCTCATGGCCGGTGGGCGCGTCGACGAGGTCGCCGACAACGTGTTCACGGTGTCCTCGCGCCTGAACTCCACCTGGGGCGGCAACCTCACCGACATGGTGCGCTCGCGTCGGATCCTCGAGGTCATCGAGTCCGACGGGCTCGTCGAACGGGCCGCGACGCTCGGCCGCGGACTACTCGCGCGGCTGCACGAGCTCGCCTCCCGCCACGAGATCATCACGGAGGTGCGTGGGCGCGGGCTCATGTGCGCTTTCACCCTTCCCGACGCCACCACGCGCGACCGCGTCCTCGATGAACTCCGCGTCACCGAGCACGTGCTGGCGCTGGGTTGCGGAAATCGGTCCATCCGGTTCAGGCCTGCCCTGACGATCGGCGAGGCGGAGCTGGGGCACGGGATAGACGCGATCGAGCGCGTCCTGGTCCGTTTGGGTTAGCTCGCGCGCGGGCCCCCGCGGTACGGATCTTCACTGTATGGTTCTCCACGCAAAGGACCGACTGGTCTTCAATGGGGGCCAGTCCATACGGGAGGACCGCGGAGTGCCTTATCTCGGCTTGCTCATCATGTTGCTGTGGGTGTTCTGCTTGATCGACGTCATCACTGCGGACGAGGGCGGGATCCGTCACCTACCGAAGATGGTGTGGTTGTTGCTGGTGGTGTTCCTTCCGCTCGCGGGGTCGATCGCGTGGCTGCTCGCGGGACGGCCCGTCGACGGTGGCATCTGGGGTGGCGCCGGGGGTGGTCGTCGGGAGAGGTCCGCGTTCCCCGAGTACGACGCGAAGCCGGGTCGAGCCGTCGCGACCGATCCCGCGGCCGACGAGGAGTTCCTCCGGCAGTGCCGAGCGCGCGCCGAGGAGCAGCGCCGCCGGGCAAGAGACGCGTAAACGCGCACGTGCGCGGAAATACATAGTGGGACACGTATTTCCGCGCACATGCGGCGAAGCCGCCGGCAGTGTGTAGAGTGACTCGACATGTACGCGAACTCGTCCACAGCCGGATCATGGTGGTGGCGCTCCTAGGCGCCCACACTTTCGCGTAGCAGTACCCGTGGCCGCCCCTTCGAGGTGGCCATTTTTCATGTCCGGACCACCTCGGCGCTTTTTCGATCCGAGAGGTTTTCCGATGCACGAATTGTTGAGCAGGGCCATCGCCGGGGCCGAGCCCTTCGCGATCGTCTCCCGCGAGCGCGGGGTCGACGTACTCGTCGGCGATGTCGTCACCGTCGACACGCTCGCCGACATCCCCCTGCGCCTGGACACCGAGGGCCCCGATGTTCTCGCGCTGGTGCCGTATCGGCAGATCCAGGAACGCGGGTTCGTGTGCCACGACGACGATGCGCGGCTCCACTGCCTACAGGTTCGGGAGCGCGCGCGAGTGAGCATCGACGACGTATTGGCGGTGTTGACGGCGGCCGACCTGGAGCTGTCGGGTGGCCGGTTCTTTCCCGAGGACGACGAGTACGCGACGGCTGTCTCGCGGGTGCTGCGCGAGGAGATCGGCACCGGAGCCGGTGCGAACTTCGTTCTCCGCCGAGATTTCCGCGCGAACCTCGAGGCTGGTCTCGGGGCCGGTCTCGAGATCTTCCGCAGGCTGCTCCTCGGTGAATCCGGCTCCTACTGGACGTTCTTCGTCCACACGCCATCGGTCACGCTCGTCGGTGCGACGCCGGAGCGTCACGTGAGTTTCGACGGCACGTCGGCTGTGATGAACCCCATCAGCGGCACCTATCGCCACCCCGTCGAGGGCCCGTCGGGCACCGGTGTTCTCGACTTCCTCGGCGACGCGAAGGAAAGCGCCGAACTGTTCATGGTGGTCGACGAGGAGCTCAAGATGATGAGCCGGATCTGCGCCGCAGGCGGACGAGTCATCGGGCCGAGGCTCAAGCAGATGGGGCACCTCACCCACACCGAGTACGAACTCGTCGGCGACTCCGCCCTCGACCCACGCGAGATTCTGCGCGAGACGATGTTCGCTCCCACCGTCACCGGATCACCCATCGAGAACGCTGCCCGCGTCATCGAGCGGTACGAGAAGTCCGGGCGCGGTTACTACTCGGGAGTTCTCGCGCTCTTCGAGACGTCCGACGGCGTCAGCACGGTCGATGCACCCATTCTGATCCGCACCTGCGAGATATCTCCGACCGGCGAGCTGAAGATCTCGGCGGGGGCGACGTTGGTGCGCAACTCGGTACCGGAGCACGAGGTTGCGGAGACACGATCGAAACTCGGTGGTGTGCTCGCAGCGCTGGGTATCGAAGCACCCCGTCCGCGGGCCGTCGACGCCGTGCGGCTGGACAGCTATCCCGGTGTGGCCGAGGCGTTGCGACGCCGCAACGAGAAGCTGGCGTCGTTCTGGTTGGACGAGCAACCCTTGCTGGTGTTTCCCGGTCTTCTGGGGAGAACTGCGACGGTCGTCGACTTCGAGGATCAGTGGACGGCGATGCTGGCGCACCAACTTCGGCACCTCGGCATGGAGGTGTCCATAGTGCGCTGGGAACACTTCACTGGAACCGAGGCGGATCTACTGGTTTGCGGTCCGGGTCCGGGCGATCCGCGGAGCAGTAGCGACCCGCGTATCCGTCGAGCAGAAACAGCAGTACGCGAACGGCTTTCGACAGGGTTGCCGCTGCTCGCGGTGTGTCTGAGTCATCAGGTGCTCGCCGGCATTCTGGGGTTCGACGTGGTGGCACTGGACCGCCCGCAACAGGGAGTGCAGAAGGAGGCCGAGGTGTTCGGTCAGCGCTGCACGGTGGGCTTCTACAACACCTTCGTCGCGCGAGGCGGGCCCAGGCCGGGAGTGCTGGTTTCGGCCGACGGACCCGACATCAATGCGCTGCGCGGCAACGGATTCGAGTCGGTACAGTTCCACCCGGAGTCCGTGTTGTCCACCGACGGTATCGGCATTCTCTCGTCGGCTGTGCACCGCTTGTTCGCCGCTGAGGTGAGCGAATGTCACCTTGGGTCACTCTGAGTGCGCGAGGGCCTCATTCGGTCACCCGGGCGTCACCCGGACACCCCGACCAGCTCGACTCGCCGACGGACCGGGAACGACGTGCGCGCGAGCACGACCGTCAGCAATGCCGCCGCGACCAGTAGGGCGGAGGTCGCGGTGACGACTGCGATGCTGCTGCGATCGATGATCACCCCGCCGATCAAGGCGCCGGTGGCGATGGCCAACTGAAAGGCGACCACGTAGAACGCCGACGCACGGTCGGGGTCGGCGCGAGGGGTGTTCAGGACCGAGGACTGCAGGCAGACTGGCACGGTGGTGAACGCCAGACCCCACAGGCCGATAGCCAGCACCGCCACCACTGCCAGCGATCCCGGCGCCGACTGCAGTGTCGTCCACAACACCGCGAGTGCGACTGTCACAGCGGTCAGTGCGCCGATGGTGGATCGGCGTGGCCAGCGGTCGAATGTCTTGCCCACTATCCAGATACCCGCCACGCCGCACAGCCCGTAGATCAGCAGCATGAGGGTCAGTGTCGTGCCGATCGAACCCACGCCGCGATCGACGAGCAGCGAGAAGTAGGTGTACGCGATGAAGTGGCCGAGCACAGCGAGAAACGTTGCGATACAGATCATCACGAGCGATCGGTCGAGCACCGGAGTCCCTCCGCGCACCGAGGCCCCGGTTCGAGCCCGAGCCGGCGCCGTCATGACGGGTAAGACGAGGTAAAGCGTCAACGCGATGAGAGCCGAAACGACGCCGATGGACGCCGCGGCCGTTCGCCATCCGAGCCACTGCCCCAGCGCCGCGGACAGTGGGTTTCCGGCCACCAGCGCCAGTGACGTACCGGCGTACACCATGGCGATGGCTCTACCTTTCTTTCCCGGGGCGGCAAGGGATGCCGCCACCGGCGCGACCACTGCCCAGAAGACTCCGTGTGTTGCGGCACAGATCATTCGTGCGAGCACGAGCATCGGGTATCCGACGGCGACTGCGGACACCAGTTGCGAAAGGGCGAGCGCGGCCACCGTCACCACCACGACGCGCCGGCGTGGCCATCGACGTACGAAGGCGATCAGTGGCAGCGTCATCGCGGCGACACCGTACGCGTAGAAGGTCAGCAGCAGACCGACGCTCGACTCGCTGACGCCCATATCGGCCGAGATCTCCGGCAGCAGGCCGATCGGCAACGTCTCTGCGGTGACGTAGACGAATGCGGCGGCCGCGAGTACGAGAAGTCGGATCGTGTTGAGTCGAGGCACGTTGTGTATCGTTACACACCACACGCCGAGCCGCTAGGGTTGCCCCATGAGCACCCGCCCGACGATGGCCGATGTCGCAGCCGCCGCGGGCGTGTCCACCATGAGCGTGTCGTACACCTTCAACCAACCCGGGCGAGTCTCGGACGCCACGAAGCAACGGGTGCGCGCCGCCGCCGCCCGCCTCGGCTACACCGGCCCGCACCGGGCCGCACAATCGCTACGCAGCGGCAGAACCAACAACCTCGGCGTCGTACTGACCGAAAAGCTCACCTACTCGTTCGAGAACGCGCAGGCCCGGGCATTTCTGTCCGGCATCGCCGAAGCCTGCCTCGACACCGATACCGGACTCGTTCTCCTGCCCAATTCGCGCAAGGGCGTCGACCTCGATCGCGTACGAGACGCTCACGTCGACGGCTTCGTGCTGTGGACCACCGCCGTCGACGACCCGGTGCTCGAGATCGCCGTCGGCACCGGCAAGCCGATCTGCATCCAAGGTGGACCGCGCTACCCGGGCACCCAGCTGGTCGGGATAGACGACCTCGAGGCCGCGCAGGCCATCGGCGCCGTCGGACTTCGCGGCGCGCATCGGCCCGCGGTGATCAGCTTCCCGCGTGATCGCGATCGCGTCGGCGAAATCGTTCTCGGCCCGGATCCGGCCGCGGCCACCTTCCCCGTCACATCTGCTCGGCTGGCCGGCTACCGCCGCGCCGTCGTCGACGCCGGTTTCGACTGGGCCGACGTACCGGTGGCCTTCGTGCCGACGAACGCTCGTACAGAAGGTGCCCGTGCCGCAACCGCACTGCAGCGCGACTACGAAGTGGACACCGTGCTCGCCTCGAGCGACGATCTTGCCCTGGGTGTACTCGATATCGGCGGCGGTGTCGCCGTCACAGGTTGGGACGATTCCGACGTCGCCGAGGCGGCCGGGCTCACCACCGTCGCCCAGTCGCTGTACGACCAGGGACACGACGCCGCCCGATGGGTGCTGGGCTCCCTGCGCGAGATTCCACCTGCCGAATGGTCGTTGAAGGTTCGCACCAGCACTCGACTGTCCTGACGGCCCCAACATCTGCAAAACAGGGCGCAAACCTTGTTTATAGCGCAAAACCATACTTTCGCGTTATTCTTCATCGCGGCCGAACGGCCACAGGGGGGGAGCATGAGCCGAGAGCCATCAGCGCCCAACCCTGCCGCCGCGAACTCCGCCGTCACCGAATGGACGGACGAACTCGCCCAGTCGATGCTTGATGCCGTACCCGCCGGAACGGTCGTCCTCGATCACTCCGGCACAATCATGTTGGTCAACCGCGCCTGGGCCGAGCACTGGGCGCACCACCCGGAAAGCAAACCCTGGGCGCCGGGCGAAAACTACTTCGATCGGTGCCGCAGAACCGCCGAGCACGGTGATCGCGTTGCCGCAGCTGTTCTCGCAGGTCTGCAGGCCGTCGCCGCAGGCGAGCAGCAGGTGTACGTGATCGACTACGACGTCGCCGCCACGCGCATCAGGTTGCGCGCGAGTCGCCTCGCCGAAGGCGGTGGCGTCTACCTGACCCACACGAACGTGACACGAACGGTGCCCGAGGAGGTCGTTCGTCACGATCCGCTCACAGGCTTGCCGAACAAGGACGAGATCGAGGCACTCCTCGAGCGAGAACTCGCAACTCGAAACCCGGACGACGAGGTCAGCGTCCTGCTCGTCGACATCGACGGATTCAAGGAATTCAACGACGCCCTCGGCCCAACGCACGGCGACCAGTTGCTCCAGCTCATCGCCGAACGTATCGCCGCCTCCACGCGCCCCACCGACACACTCGGCAGACTCACCGGCGACGAGTTCGTCGTCATTGCCCGCGGCTGTACATCCATCGCGGCCCGCGCTCTGGCCGCAGGTTTCTCCAGCGTTCTCGAACCAGCCTTCGAAGTCGACGATCGGCGCCTCACCGTCACCGCGAGCGTCGGCGTCGCCACCTCCGACGACAAAACCACCGAAGCACTCCAACTGGTGCACGACGCCACCACCGCGATGCACGCCGCCAAATCGCTCGGTCGCAACAGTCACCAGGTGTTCTCCACCGACCTGCGAGACAGCAACCGCAAACGGCTCGAGATGGTCGAGCGCCTACGCGGCGTCGCGATGGCCGAGCACGAACTCGAGATGGTCTACCAACCGATCGTCGAACTCGCCTCGGGAGCGGTCGTCGGTGCAGAAGCACTCATCAGGTGGAATCACCCCGAACTGGGTCTACTCCTACCGGACAGTTTCATCCCGCTCGCCGAAGAAGCGGACCTGATCATTCCGCTGAGCAACTGGATCCTCGGTCAGGTGGGCAGCACCATCGCGGCGTGGCAGCGCAATGGCCTGAACGTTCAGGTCGGCGTCAACGTCAGCCCCCTGCACTTCAAAGCCGGAACACTCGCGACCGACGTCATCGACATCATCGACGGGATGGGCATCGAACCGGGGCGGCTCGTGCTCGAACTCGCCGAATCCAAATCTCTCCACGACATCGACGCCGTCCACTACCAACTGATGGACGTTCGCCGACGCGGATGCCTCGTGGCCATCGACGACTTCGGCTCCGGATTCTCCTCGCTCGAACGCCTCGCCACCCTCCCGGTCGACATCCTCAAGATCGACAAATCCCTCACCCAGCACCTCGATAGCCGCGACCTGCACCGACGCCGAGCGATGACGGCTCTGTGCAAAGCCGTCGTGGAAGTCACACACGATCTCGGCAAGGACACCGTCATCGAGGGCATCGAAACGGCCGAACAACTCGACTTCTGCGTCGACATCGGAGTCACCTTCGGGCAAGGTCACCTGTTGGGTCGTCCGATGACTACCACTCAGCTCGAGAACATCCTCCTCCAGAACGGCGCGCACAGTGCATCTGCGTAACCCATGCCATCTGCATCACCCGAGAACGCCGACAACGTGAAGATCGACGACGAGATCGGCCGCTTCTCCAGCGCCCACCGCGCCATGCTCTCCACTATCAATCCCGACGGCACACCACACCTGGTGCCCATCGTCTTCGCACGCGTCGGCGACGAACTCGTCAGTGCCATCGACTGGAAGCCAAAGTCGACCCGGAAACTGCAGCGTCTCGAAAACATTCGCGCCGACCCCGTCGTGAGCCTCATCGTCGACAACTACGACGACGACTGGACCAAACTCTGGTGGGTGCGCGCCGACGGATCCGCCCGCGTGATCGACGCCGACACCGACGAGGGCGAAGCTGCCATCGACGCTCTCGTTGCCAAGTACCAGCAGTATTCAGCCGAGCGCCCCGCGGGCCCAGTCATCATCGTCGGCAAACTGACCTGGAGGTCGTGGCGAGCGTCGTAGGGGCGTGTGGCTCTGCTGCCCTGTTCCTGGACCGAATGTCACCTTCGGTCACCTGTATCTGACCGAATGTCACATTCGGTCACTCAGAGTGTGCGAGGGCCTCATTCGGTCACCATGTGTACCAGCGAATGTCACATTCGGTCACCTTGGAACACCGCTCGGACGTCGAAATGGGTTCGCTTACGGACACCGCCGCGTACACACTTTCATCTATGCCGAGCATGCCACCCGAACGGATCGAGTTGGACGGTGTCGTCATCCGTCGCGAGAGCGAATTTGATGCCGAGGCCGTGGCGAAAGCCATCGCGGAGAACCTCGAACGCTTGTCCGAATGGATGGAGTGGGCCGTCCCGGACGCCGGCACTGCAGGAACCCAGCGAGCCAGAATCGCAGACGCCATGGTCCAGTGGAACTCGGGATCGGTCTACGACTACTTACTCACCGACACCAGCGACGGCGTACTGGGCAAAGCTGGCCTGCGCCGCACTGGCTCGGGAGCAGTCGAGATCGGCTACTGGCTGACCACCGAAGCCGAAGGCCACGGTGTCATAACACGAACCGTGTCAGCGCTGACCGATATCGCGCTGACACTGGACGGTATTGGACGCGTCGAAATCCATTGCGACTCGGCTAATCCACGTAGCTTTGCCGTACCCCGGCGCCTGGGATACCGCCTGGACCACGTGATCGATCATCCAATCACGTCGCCGGGTCAGACCGGCCGTCAGATGATCTGGATCTACGACGCCAAGTGACTCATCTGCCCCGGATCGACCGCTCGAACGTTCGGGCGAGGTCGCTGCAGCGCCAGCTGATATGCCCGCTGCAAGTCCGCAATGACGACCTCTGGTTGCGTGCGGATGGCCCGCGGAGTGTGCGACACGACGACCAGGCCATAGCCCTGTGCCGAGGCGCGACGTGTCATCGTCTTCTCGTATGCCGCCGGTGAACTGTGATGCTCGAACGAGTCGATTTCCCATACGAAGCCGACTGGATCCAGCCAGTTGTCGAAACATCCGATGAGTTTCCCGTCGTCGGCATAGACATTCCAGTTGTGAACCATCGGAGGGAGCCCGCTCCGCGCGTATAGCTTCTGGGCTTCGAGCTCTGCAACAGAGTGCGCGCCTGCCCCGAGATCGCGCAGGACGCGACGCGGCACCGCACTTCCCCGGCCGCAACCTTCGTTCAGCTCGGTGAGCAGTGAGACGACGTCGGCATCACCACGTTGAACAACCTCGGCAATCAACGCAGTGCAGGCCTTTTCGTCGACGGTCCGACGTGCGGCGTCGAGCAAACACCTGTCCAGCGGCGCGACCGACAGACCCGACTTACGGACGGCTCCCGGCAGGCGCCATGTTCTCTCGACGGAAACGAACGAGGTGTCTTTGCGGTGGCTGCCGTGCGGAATCAGCAACATCGTCTGGCTGTGGTGAGCCGATGTCGAATATCCATGAAGCGCAAGCCCCGCGCGTCCTGTCAGCATTGCCTCGCCGCCGCCGTACATCACTGCAGCCGTCACGCGCTGTGTCCAGGTCGGTGGACCATTGTGAAGCAGAACCAGCCCGGGCAATATTCGTTGCCACGGACCACCCGCCGTCCTGTCGACAATGGTCTTCGCGCCGACCCCCATCTTTCGCAATACCGATGTACGAATGACACTGTTCTTCGAGTGTTGTCGTAGTAAATGCTCGTCTGTTGCCCAGCCCCCACGTTTCATGAGGCGCATGCAACCCCACGGGTGCGACATATTCGGCCGCTCGCGTTGGATGAGTCGGCGCCTGTGGACAACTTTTCGAGCGGAGTTTGCTTGCTCCTGGTGACCGGATGTCACATTCGCTCCAGTTCAGGTGAGCGAATGCGACATTCACACACTCTGAGTGACCGAATGTGGCATTCGGTGCAGCCAAGGTGACCGAAGGTGACCGAAGGTGACATTCGCTCCCGAACGCCCGGGCCTCACCCCGGCCGGGCCCCTGTCGGCCGCACATGTCGACGCTGTCGGTCCCACCCCGTAACCTGGTGAGTGACGGGGGCCACATCGTGCGTAATCGGACCGTGTGAGCAGGCCGTTCTTGACCGAAAGTATGAGGGGGAAGTGTGGCGATATCGGACATCAAGGAATACGCGCACCTGACCGAGGCCGATATCGAGGCCTTGGGTCAGGAACTGGACGCGATTCGGCGTGACGTGGAGGAATCTCGTGGGGAGCGGGATGCGAAGTACATCCAACGCACCATCGCGTTCCAACGTTCGCTGATGGTGGCGGGCAGGTTGGTGCTGTTCGCGAGCAGGAAGAAGCCTGCGTGGCTGCTCGGTTCCGCGCTTCTCGGGGTGGGAAAGATCATCGAGAACATGGAGTTGGGACACAACGTCATTCACGGTCAGTGGGACTGGATGAACGATCCCGAGATTCACTCGACCAACTGGGAGTGGGACAACACGTGTCCGTCGTCGGGATGGAAGCACTCGCACAACTTCACCCATCACAAATTCACCAACATCGTCGGGCTGGACAACGATGTCGGCTACGGCATCCTGCGCATCACCCGTGACCAGAAGTGGGAGCCGAAATATCTCGCGCAGCCGCTGTTCAACGCGCTTCTCGCGACGTTCTTCGAGTGGGGTGTCGCTCTGCACCACCTCGAGACAGACAAGCTTCGCACCGGTGAGGTGAAGTGGTCGGACAAGAAAGAGATGGCCATCGACGTGGTCCGCAAGGTCGGCAGCCAGGTGGGCAAGGACTACATCCTGTTCCCGCTGCTTACCGGACCGGCGTGGAAGTCGACGCTGACGGCGAATGCCACGGCCAACATCATCCGCAACTACTGGACGTACGCCGTCATCTTCTGCGGGCACTTCCCGGACGGCGCCGAGAAGTTCACGGTCGAGGAGTACGAAGCCGAGACGCAGCCGGAGTGGTATCTACGACAGATGCTGGGCAGCGCCAACTTCCGGGCGGGCAAGACGCTGGCGTTCATGACCGGAAACCTCTGCTACCAAATCGAACATCACCTGTTTCCAGATCTGCCGAGCAACAGGTACGCCGAGATCGCCGTCAAGATCCAGCAACTGTGCGATAAGTACGACCTCCCGTACACCACGGGATCGCTGCCGCACCAGTACGGGCAGACCTTGCGGACCATCATGAAACTGTCGCTGCCCAACCGTTTTCTCTCGGCCACCTCCGATGATGCACCCGAGACATCCTCGGAACTCAAGTTCCGCATCCGCGGCGGGATGAAGGAAGTTTTCGGTACCGACCCGGCAACAGGTAAGCGTCGCGGGCTTCGCACAGCTCTGGCGATGGCAGGAAAGCACACGGCCGTTCACGGTTCGTAGCGCCAGCAAATTGCCGAACGACCACTGATGTAGCTGCCGTCGGCGCTACCGTTGCCTCCGGGGGCTTGGTAGCGCTGACGGCAGGAGTGGGCAGTGACGAGCACATCGGTGTCATCCAGCACGACGACAGGTGTCGACGGAAGTGGCACAGCGGCCACCGAGGCACCTCCGTCCCGGGTGGCGAAGCCGCCCGAACGGGGTCGTCTGTCCCAGGTCCCGCACATCGCCGGCCTGATACTCGGAGTGTTCGCGGTCCTAGTGTTCCTGTGGAGCATCTCCCCGGCTCTGCGCGCAGTGATTCGGGTTCCTCGCGAGTACGTCGACGACTACTACTTCGATGCGCCGGACACCTCGCTCGCGTGGGCCCTGGTCGTCGGCCTGACAGCCGCCGCGCTGGCGAGCCGCAAACGCATCGCCTGGTGGTTCCTGACGGTCTATCTCGTTCTCGTCGCGTTGACCAACCTCAGCGACGGGTTGAACGACAACGACGTCAACGCCTGGGTCGCTCTCGGTGTCCACATCGTCGTCATCGGCGTTCTCGTCGCCGCGCGAAAGCAGTTCTACACGCGCGTGCGTCGCGGCGCCGGACTGAAGGCTCTCGGCGTTCTGATCCTCGGCGCCGCCATTGGCACGCTTCTCGGTTGGGGCCTCGTTGCCTTGTTCCCGGGCACACTTCCGGAGAGCCAGACGTTCCTGTGGGCGTTCAACCGCGTGACGGCGCTCGCCACCGTGGACAACGAGCAGTTCGACGGTCGCCCCCACGGATTCGTCAACACTCTGCTCGGCCTGTTCGGCGCACTCGCACTCCTCGCCGCTGTCATCACACTGTTCCGTTCGCAACGGTCGACCAATGCACTGACCGGCAGCGACGAGTCCGCACTGCGCGGGCTGCTCGACAAATGGGGCGCCGACGACTCACTCGGCTACTTCGCCACCCGACGCGACAAGGCTGTCGTTTTCGCACCCAGCGGCAAAGCGGCAGTGACCTACCGCGTCGAAGTCGGTGTATGCCTCGCCAGCGGCGACCCCATCGGAAATCCCGAGGCCTGGCCGCACGCCATCGACGCCTGGTTGGTGCTCGCGCAGAAGTACGGCTGGTCTCCTGCAGTGATGGGTGCCAGCGAGACCGGGGCGACGGCGTTCAAGCGCGCCGGGCTCAACGTCCTCGAACTCGGCGACGAGGCCATCATCAGAACCAAACAATTCAATTTGACCGGACGCGAGATGCGCCCGGTCCGTCAAGCAGTCAATCGGGCGCGCAAGGCGGGCGTCACCGTCCTGATCAGACGCCACCGCGACATCCCAGGCCCGGAGATGGCCGAGATCATCAAATGCGCCGACTCCTGGCGGGACACCGAGACCGAGCGCGGCTTTTCCATGGCGCTGGGACGCCTCGGCGATCCGCTGGACGGTGACTGTCTGCTGGTCCAGGCACTGCAGGACGACAAGACCGTCGCGGTCCTGTCCTTGGCTCCCTGGGGCCGCACGGGTGTCTCGCTGGACCTGATGCGTCGCGATCCGCACTCCCCCAACGGTGTCATCGAGCTGTTGGTGACCGAGCTCGCCACCAACGGTGACCAGTTCGGCATCAGCAAGATCTCGCTGAATTTCGCTGTCTTTCGATCGGTGTTCGAGGAGGGCAGCCGAATCGGAGCAGGCCCGATACTGCGGATCTGGCGTTCGACGCTGGTGTTCTTCTCACGGTGGTGGCAGCTCGAGGCCCTCTACCGCTCCAACGTGAAGTATCAACCGGAGTGGGAGCCGCGGTATCTCTGCTTCGCCGACAGTCGCGTACTGCCGAAAGCCGGAATTGCCTCCGCCATCGCCGAGGGTTTTCTGACCCTGCCGAGTCTCGGCTTTCTGACACTGCCGAGCTTCCGGCGCGCCCGAACACACACGGGCAGCCACGATTCGGTGCCTCGGGCGCTCGCCGAGTCCACCGAGATCCACCCGGACGGCAGCGGACCGGAAACCTCGCCGGAGGAGCCGCCGAGCACGGGACCCCGGCGTCCAGACCAGGTCCGCGTCCGGATCTCGAAGCTGCAACGCCTAGGCGAGGACGGTATCGACGGCTATCCCGTCGCCCACCCCCCGACGCACTCCGTCGCGGAGGCGTTGGCGGCCCCGCAGGGAACCACGGTCCGCATCGCCGGCCGCATCCTGCGGATCCGCGACTACGGCGGTGTCGCGTTCGCCGTCATTCGTGACTGGACCGACGACATCCAGGTGCTGTTCGACCGGATGCGGGTCGGCGACAAGCTCGACAGCTTCGACTCCGACTACGACCTCGGTGATCTCATCGAGGTCAGTGGCACGATCGGTCGCAGCAAGAAGGGCGAACTCTCGCTGTTGGCGTCGGATTGGCGCATGAACGCCAAGTGCCTGCATCCGCTGCCGGACAAGTGGAAGGGCCTGACCGATCCCGAATCGCGCGTGCGTCAGCGCTATGTGGACCTCGCCATCAACCGCAGTACGCGGGATTTGATGATCGCGCGTAGCAACGTCGTCAAATCGATGCGGGATTCGCTGTCCGAGCGCGGTTATATGGAGGTGGAAACGCCGATTCTGCAGCAGGTGCACGGCGGGGCGAACGCTGCGCCGTTCATCACCCACATCAACGCCTACAACCTGGACCTCTACCTTCGGATCGCGCCGGAGCTGTATCTGAAGCGGCTGTGCGTCGGCGGCATGGACAAGGTGTTCGAGATCGGTCGGGTGTTCCGCAACGAGGGGGCCGATTTCAAGCACAATCCCGAGTTCACCATCCTCGAGGCCTACGAGGCGCACAGTGACTACGAGCGCGCGATGGTGCTGTGCCGCGAACTCATCCAGAAAGCAGCCGTTGCCGCGCACGGCCGCGAGATCGTCCTGCGGCCCGACGGCCCGGACGGCGAGATGATCGAGATCGACATCTCGGGCGAGTGGCCCGTCAAGACCCTGCACGGCGCGGTCGCCGAAAAGCTCGGTGTCGACGTGGCCCCGGACACTCCCCTGCGTGAACTCCAGCGACTGTGCGATGAGAACGAGATTCCCTACGAGAAGGACTGGGACGCAGGCGCGATCGCGCAAGGTATGTACGAGCATCTCGTCGAGGACTACACCGAGTTTCCGACGTTCTACAAGGACTTCCCGACGTCGATGTCACCGCTGACGCGACCGCATCGGTCCATCCCAGGCGTCGCCGAGAAGTGGGATCTGGTGGCGTGGGGCGTCGAACTCGGCACCGCGTACAGCGAGCTCACCGACCCGGTGGATCAGCGTCAGCGCCTGACCGAGCAGTCGTTGCTGGCAGCCGGTGGCGACGAGGAAGCGATGTCGCTCGACGAGGACTTCCTGCAGGCTCTCGAGTACGGCATGCCGCCCACGGGTGGCCTGGGGATGGGTGTCGACCGAGTCGTCATGCTCATCACCGGTGGCAGTATTCGCGAGACGTTGGCGTTCCCGTTGGCCAAACCGCGCAGATAACAGAAATGTTTCACATGAAACAACGACCGCCGGGCGAGATGGTCACGGTCGGTGACCAGCGCATTCATGTGGTGCGCCGCGATCGAAGCAGTCAGAACGGCCCGGTGGTAGTGCTCTGCGGAGGTTTGGGGAGCAACTGGTTCGACTGGGACGATTGTGCCCACATCCTGTCCGCTTCCCATACCGTCGTTGTATTCGATCGACCCGGTTTCGGGCTGAGTGAGCCGCTCGCGGAGGGACAGACGCCGACCGTGAGGGCGGAGGCCGACCGCATCCTCGGAGTTCTCGACGCCCTAGGCCTCACCGGACCTGCCGTCGTCGTCGGGCATTCGATTGCCGGGTTCTATGTCGAGGCGTTTGCGCGGCTGCATCCGGAACGCACGGCGGGGTTGCTGCTGCTCGACTCGAGTGTCGAACGAGAACCCTGGTGGTCGATTCCCCGTCCTTTGATTCCCCGTCCTTTGATTCCACGGCGATGGCGGCTCGGCCTCGCGCCTCGACTCGCCGACGGGCTCAGTCGTAGCGGAATGCAACGGCTGTTCGGGCCCACCGTCAGGCGAGTGCTCAATCACTCGATCCCGCCGGACGGTGTCCCGATCGAGACGGTCGACTGGGTCGACCGCATCTACCGCAGGCCGTCGTATCTCGCGGCTGCACTGGTGGAGAACGTCGTCTATGCCGATATGGCAGCGGAACTGAACGCTCTCCGGTGCGACATGCCGATGGTCGGCCGAGCCGGGGTCGCGCCGGTGACGGTCGCGGCGGCACACACCGGCCACCCGACGCCGTGGGGGCATGCCTGGCTCGCGAAGCAGCTCCGGCTCGCCGAGTACCTGGGCGCACACTTCACCGTGATCTCGCCCGCCCACCACCACGCGATGATCGATCAACCCGCCCAGGTCGCAGCCCTGATCTCCGAACTGGTGTCATGACACCAATTCGCCAACACGTAACGTGTGTCCGAGTCCGTAGCCCAAGACCCGAGCCGACGCTCGGCGATGGCGCGGTAGCACGAGAGGAACACAGAAGATGGGCGCATCGATCAGCACTACTCAGGGTCGCCAGTCGAAAATGCTCGGCTTGGGTGTCCACCGCCCTGAGCGGGTGGTGACCAACGACGAGATCTGCGAGTTCATCGACTCGAGCGACGAGTGGATTCAAACGCGATCGGGCATCAAGAACCGGCGCTTCACCAAGCCCGAACAGAACGTCGTGTACATGTCCATCGAGGCCGGCAGGAAAGCCCTCGAGGCCAGTGGCGTCGCAGCCGAGCAGATCGACACGGTCATCGTCGCGACCTCGACGCACCTCGAGCAGACCCCGCAGGCCGCCGCGAAGGTTGCGCACGCACTCGGCACCAACGGCCCCGCCGCATTCGACATCGGGGCCGGCTGCGCTGGATTCTGCTACGCCCTGGCCGTCGCATCCGACCTGGTCAAAGCCGGAACATCCCGGCATGTCCTCGTCATCGGCGCGGAGCAGTTGAGCGAGACAACCGACCCGTACGACCGTACGACGCGGTTCATCTTCGCCGACGGCGCGGGCGCGGTGGTCGTCGGCCAGAGCGACGAAACCGAGATCGGGCCCGCTGTCTGGGGCTCCGACGGTTCGCAGGCGGACGCCATCTACCAGACCGTGGACTGGTACGACTACATCATGAAAGAGGGCATCGAACGCCCTTGGATCAAGATGAACGGGATCTCCGTGTTCCGCTGGGCTGCGTTCGAGATGGGCAAAGCAGCACAGAAGGTGCTCGACGTCGCGGGCATCAAGACCGACGAACTGCACGCTTTCGTTCCGCACCAGGCGAACAGCCGCATCACCGAGTTGTTGGCCAGGAGCCTGAACCTGAACGACGAGACCACGGTGGCCAACGACATCGCCGAGACGGGCAACACCTCGGCCGCGTCGATTCCACTGGCCATGGAGGAGCTGCTGCGCACCGGTAAGGCGAAGCCAGGCGACACCGCTCTGCTGCTCGCTTTCGGCGCCGGACTTTCCTATGCAGGGCAGGTCGTCAAGCTCCCGACGCTGTAGTCGACTTCGATCCGGTCACTTCCCCGCGCGCGTACTGCCTACCGATCCGGTCAGGCAGTACGCGCGTGTTTGCTGGCCAGGCGACGCTGGATGATTGCGACGACGGAGACCACCAGAACGCCGACGATGAACAGTCCGAGGGCCCCGGGCCAGTCGTCGCCGATCGCGAGCAGTGAGCCGTCCTCGGCCTGCCATGGCCAGAGTGCGCGCAGCGACCCCAGGAGCAACCCGGCCGAGGCGATCATCGCGAGGTTGTAGAAGTTCGCCAGCAACCACTCCAGCACGCGCACGAAGGTGACGAGTCCGACCACCGCTCCGAGCGCGAAGACAGCCAGATACGACACGTCTCGATTGTCGACGGCTGCCAGCGTCGGGGCATAGAGGCCGATGACGAGAAGAAAGAAGGATCCTGAGACCCCGGGCAGCACGAGAGCGCAGATGGCGACCGTCGCGGCGGCGAACACCAGGATCAGCGACGGGTCGGTGCTTTCGCCCCTGGGCAGCGACGTGAGAATGATGACCCCGGTGGCGAGGATGACGAACAGGCCCGCTGCGGTCATTCGTGATCGGACGGTAGGGAAGGCCCCTGGCCGGATCTCCAAGAACGGGATCGCCACCGACATCGCAATCATGCCCATGAACAGGGCTTTCGAATAAGTGGGCTGGTTGGTGACGAAATCTGCCATGATCCCCGCGACCGAGAACACCATCAGCACCATGCCCAGCGCGACCGGGCCGATCAGCCACCAATCCACTTGGCGCAGCGCGCCACGCCAGTCCGAACGCAGCGCCAATGCCTTGGGTACATCGGTGAGGTGCTTGGCCGAGGCGATGGCACGGGGGTAGATGCCCGTGATGAGGGCCACGGTGCCGCCCGAGACCCCGGGAATCGTCTCCGCCAGGCCGATGGCGCCGCCGCGGACCACGTTGGCAACCAGCTCGGGAGCAGGCGGTCTTGTTCGCGCGCGCTCATCGTCATTGGACGTAGAGGGCGTACGCGTATTCGTCGTCATTACCCATATCGTACAAATCGCAGCGGTGATCGGTTTCGCCCTAGGCTTACGCGTATGCCGAAACCACCATTGCCCGACAACGCCGTCGAGATGCTGAAGAAGCCCAACCCTGCCGTCATGGCCGTCGTCCGAGCGGACGGAACTCCCATCACAGCACCCACCTGGTACCTGTGGGAGGACGGCAAGATCGTGCTGAACTTCCAGGCGGACCGCAAACGCCTCGAGCACATCCGAGCCAATCCGAAGGTCTCGCTGTCGGTGTTGGACGAGGCCAGCTGGTACACCCACCTGACGGTGCACGGCACCGTCACGTTGCAGGACGACCCCGGCCTGGTCGACATCGACCGCATTTCCATCCACTACACGGGCCGTCCGTACCCGGTACGCGACCACGCGCGTGTGACGGGCTACCTGGACATCGCCGCCTACGTCGGCTGGGGCGCCATGGGCTGATCAGCGCTTGGCTGACGAACGCTTGGCTGATGCGCGAAACGCATCACGGCAGCGGCGAGCAGTGCCAGACCCATGACCGTCACTGCCATCGCTGTCCAGCCGAACTGCTGGAAGATCACGCCGCCGCCCCAGCCGACGACGCTGGATCCGCCGTAGTAGAACAGGTTGTACAGCGATGTCGCCTGCGCGCGACCGACCACGGCGCGCTGCCCGGTCCAGCCCGACGCGATGGCGTGGGCGGCGAAGAAGCCGACGGTGAACACGACGAGACCGGTCAGGATGACGACAAGGTTATCGCTGATGGTCAGGGCGACGCCGGCGATCATGACGGCCGTGGATCCGGCCAGCACGGGTCCACGATCGAACTTCACCGCCAGCTGACCTGCCACCCGTGACGACACCGTGCCGCTCAGATATGCGACGAAGATCAGGCTGATGGCCGACTGCGGCAGGCCGAACGGTTCACCGTTGAGGCGGAAACCCAAGAAGTTGTAGACCGCGACGAACCCGCCCATCAGCAGAAAGCCCTGCGCGTACAGCGCGAGCATTCCCGGATCCTTCAGGTTTGCCCACAGCCGCGTGGTCACGGACGGGCCGTCCTCGACATGCCCGCGAAAGCGCCGGGGTTTCGGCGCCAACACGAGAAACAGCACCGCGGCCACCGCAGCGACGAGGGAGACGGTCATCGTTCCGATTCGCCAATCGGTGAACTCGGCGACGGGGCCGGCGACGACCCGTCCGAGAAGTCCACCGAGCGTCGTACCGGACACGTAGGTTGCTGCCGCCAGAGCGGTGAATCTGGGGTGCACTTCCTCGCTCAGATATGCGATTGCGATGGCCGGGAGACCACCCAGAGCCAACCCCTCGAGGAACCTGACCGAGAGCAGCATCGGCAGTGACGACGACAGCGGGACGATCAACCCCAGCACCGTTGCCGTGACGATCGAGATGGTCATCGCCTTCACTCGGCCGATGCGGTCGGCGACGACCGACCACGGCAGAACCGCCACCGCGACTCCGACGGTGGCCAGCCCAACCGTCAACGAGGATTGCGACGGCGTGATCTGCAGGTTCGACGCGATGAGTGGAAGAATGCCCTGGACCGAGTAGAGCTGCGCGAATGTCGCGATGCCGGCGAACAGGAGCGCCGCCACCAGACGCTTGTACTCACGGGAGCCGCGTGGGTGCCCTTCCCACGTCGTCGTATCCGTCGTCGAACTCACCCGGACGACGTTAGGACGCGCAACTACATGAGTCCAATGCATGAAGACCCGCGATCCCATACGTTTGTCATATGATTCGCGACGAGGCACGTGAACTTCTTCCGCTCATCCCGACACTGCTCGCCGTCGCCGAGACCGAACACATCACCGAGGCAGCTCACCTCCTCGGTATCCCGCAGCCGACCGTCAGCCGTCAGATGACTCGCGCATCGGCACTGCTCGGGGTAGACATCGTCGAGCGGCGTGGCCGCGGAATCGCCCTCACGGCAACCGGCCGAACCCTCGTGCCGTATCTGCAACGGGTCGTCGTCGACCTCGAGGCCGGCCTCGACGCGATGAGCGAGCACGACGCGCGTGCCCGCGGCCGGATCTCCATCAGCTTCCAGAACACCCTCGGCGAGGACATCGTGCCCGCCCTCATCAGGTCGTTCAAGAACGATCACCCCGCTGTGACGTTCGAGCTCGACCAAGGCGCTCGAGCGCGCTGCCTGAACAGGCTCGACGAAGGGCAAGCGGATCTCGCGTTCGTTGCACTCAGCAGCGAGCACACCCCCGAGACGTCCTTCCAGCTCTACGACGAGCGTCTGGTCCTGGTGGTCCCGGCCGATCATCGGCTCGCCGGCGCGCGCTCGGTCGATCTGACCGACACCGCGAGCGAAAGCTACATCGCGATGGGCCACGGATTCGGGATGCGATCGATCTGCGATGAACTCTGGTCGCAGGCGGGATTCACACCCGACATCGCATTCGAGGGCCAGGACATTCACACGCTCCGCGGACTCGTCGGCGCTGGTCTGGGTATCAGCATCCTGCCGCGGCTTCGAGACCACGGACCCGACACAGTCGAAGTCCGCATCGACAGCCCGGCGGCACGACGCCGCATCGGTATGGTCTGGTCGCACCGCCAGTCCCCGAGCCAGGTCCAGGCGTTCCGAACGATGGTCGTCCGCAGTGGCCGCGGGCTCGTGGTTCGCTAGGCCCATGCAATCGCAGTAACCATTTGTCCAAGCCACCGGATTCGCCGACTACATAGAGTCCCAGCAATGAAGCCTCAGCCGATGATTGCAGTCACCGATGTCGAGCGCGCCAGCCGCTGGTATCAGCGAATACTCGGCGCGACGAGCGGGCACGGCGGCAGCGAGTACGAGCAGTTGCTGGTCGACGGCGAGATGGTGCTACAACTTCACCTTCTGGACGAGGGGCACCACCACGAAGCAATCGGCGAGGTCGGCGTACCGCTCGGCAATGGTGTGGCGCTCTGGTTCCTCGTCGACGAAATCGATCGTGCAACGCACTGCCTCCGCGATAGCGACACCATCGTGACCGCTGTGCATTTCAACCCGAACGCCGGGCACCGCGAGCTGTGGCTCCGCGATCCCGACGGCTATCTCGTGGTTCTGGCAGGCGAGTAACCCCGCTCGCTGACCCGTGGTTAAGTGTGTGCCGTGCAGCTGATTCTGGTACGCCACGCGCTCCCCCAGCGTTCCGAGGATTCCGCGGACCCACCACTCGCCGAACTCGGTCACGAGCAGGCCTCCCGCATGCACGAAGCCCTGGCCAGGTTCCCGATCGCCAGGACGGTCTCGAGCACTCAACTACGGGCGCTGCAGACCGGCACCGCATTGGCATCTCGGCTCGGCCTCTCGCTCGAATCCGACGAACGCCTGACCGAGTACGACCGCGACTTCGACGCGTACATCCCCATCGAGGACGCGCGAACCGAATTCGCCGAGGCCTACGAGCGCATCAAGGCGGGACACCTCCCCGAACAGGTCGACGAACGTGCCTTCCGCGCGCGGGTGCTCGACGGGATCGCTGCTGCAGTGGACGGCATCGAACACACCGACAGCGTGGTCGTCTTCGCACACGGCGGCGTCGTCAATGTCCTGCTGCAGGACATCTTGCAGACGCCCACCGTTCTCGGCTTCCCCATCGACTACTGCTCGATCACCCGGGTGTTGTTCTCCCGCAACGGGAAACGCTCCGTCGCGTCGATCAACGAAACCCAGCACGTGTGGGATCTACTGCCGCGCAACCGCCCGTGACCTCGACGGAGGGTCCAACCTTCGATGGAGTCGGCGCAGAATCCTCATAGAGTCCTTAAAGTCCCATTTCAGCGGCGGTTTTTGGACCGTTCTGCACGATTGTGTGGTCGGGGCAACCCTCACGGCACGTTAGCCTCGATTTCACTATGGCTAAACTCGGCATCCTTCGCCAACCCACCGCTGCGCTCGTCGCCATCGCCTTCCCGCTGGTAGCTGCCGGTGCATTCGCCTTGGGCGCAGGCTACGACCTGACCCCGGCCACCGAGCCTGCTCTCGCCTCGAGCGATGCCGGTGCGACGGGTGAGACGACCGGTGCGGCGCAGGGCGCAACAGGAGACCCGCTGTCGGATTCGCGGCGGAGTCTGCAGGAAGCCGGGTTGCCCATCAGCTTCCTCTCCGGCGGTGTCACTCAGCTGACCGACGGCGGCGTGCAGCTCAACGACGGTGTCGTTCAGCTCACCGACGGCATCACGCAGGCTCACGACGGCACAATCCAGTTGGCCGACGGTTTCGGTCAGTATCGCGCCGGAATCGACCAGCTGGGCGGCGGAGCGTCACTGGTCAGCGGCGGAGTAGATGAACTGGTCGACCGCCTCGCCGGATTCGGGGCTCAGCAGGCCGAGTTCACCGGCAAGCTCGAAGCGGCAGCCCAGCAGGTCGATCGCTACCCCCACCCCGGATCCGACGCCATTTCCGGTGAAATTCGGGCTGCCATCGACACGTTGAACAGCGAGGGTTTCGGACCGTCGACGCTCGACCAGCTTCAGATGCTCAAGGACGGTGCCCGTCAGCTGTCCGGCGAGCTCAACGACCCATCCAGCCAGTTCCTGACCGCTACCGGCCAGCTCGGCGACGCCACGGTGCAGCTGCGTGACGGTCTCGGCCAGCTCGACGACGGTGGCGCTCAGTTGCGCGCCGGAACCGACCAGCTGGTGACGGCTGTCGGTCCCGTGTCGGGGATCGTCAGCAATATTCAGTCCAGCGTGCAGGACGCCACGACTGCCCTGCCGACTGCGAAGGAGATGGCGGCGCGGGGCTCGGTGACCGACTCCTCCTCGGGTGTCGCTGCAGCGGGCGTCAGTTCAGGAGTTGGCGGGTCCTCGACACCGGTCGCGCCGTACCTCATTGCTGCTCTCGTCGCTGTCGGAGCCGTCGGCGCTGTCAGCCTGGTGCGGGTACTCAGCTTCGAATCCCGGTTCCGCTGGGTCGCCGCTGCTGTGGCCGTCCTCGCCCTTGGTATCTGCGCTGCGGTGGCCTTCGCGTTCACCGCACCTGAGGCCGGAATCGGTGCCATTCTCGCAGCTGGAGCCTTCCTCGTCGTCTCTGCTGCCGCCTATCTCGCTGCCGCCGGTTCGATCCAACGACTGCTCGGCGCCACCGTCGGACAAGCCGTCAACGTGGCGCTTCTGATGATCCAGGTCGTCGTATGCGGCGCCGCATACGCTGGCAGCGCCGCGATCTGGGGTCAGCTGGCATCGTTCATGCCGATGGCCTACACGGCCGCGGGGGCACGCGAAATCGGGTACGGCTCGATGACATCGACAGGCTGGTTGGCGATAGCTCTGACCGCCGTGCTGCTGATCGTTTCCGGTCTCGTCTTCCGGAGCACGGTCGCCCGCGGGGAAACCTCCCACCACGACACAGCCTGGGATTCGACGAAACCTTCAGCGCCCCCCTACGCCTGACTGCGGGACGCCCAACCGGTTCGACTTTTTCGGATGAAATACTTCAGCGGTACATCCGAGCAAAGGGGACGGCGTGGACGGCACAACGCTGAAGGCGACACGGCGAGACTGGTTCGGGCTGAGCGTGCTCGTCATCCCGATTCTTCTCGTGTCGATGGACATCTCGGTGCTGTACTTGGCGTTGCCCGCGGTGGCAGCCGATCTCGAACCGAGTAGCAATCAGACTCTGTGGATCCTCGATCTGTACGGGTTCTTTCTCGCCGGGCTCCTCATCACCATGGGTTCCGTCGGTGACCGGATCGGTCGCCGACGGCTGTTGATGATCGGCGCGTCGATCTTCGGTGCCGCGTCCTTGATCGCAGCGTTCTCGACGACACCGGAGATGCTGCTGGTCGCACGCGCGCTCCTCGGTGTCGGTGGTGCGACTATCGCTCCGAGCACACTTTCGCTGATCCGCAACATGTTTCACGATGCGAAGCAGCGGAAGGAGGCGATCGGACTGTGGACGGCCGGGTTCGCCGGCGGCGGGGCATTGGGGCCCGTGATCGGTGGATTCCTGCTCGAGCACTTCTGGTGGGGATCGGTGTTCCTGATCAACATTCCGGTGATGGTGGTGCTGCTCATTTCGGCTCCACTGCTGGTCCCTGAGTTCAAGGACCCGAATCCGGGCAAGTTCGACCCGCTCGGCGTCGCGTTGTCCATCGCCTCGATGCTCGCTATCGTGTACGCGATCAAGCATGGCGCACAGGAGGGCTTCGACGCCGCGACGATCGCCTCTTCCACGGCGGGTCTGATCCTTGGATACCTCTTCGTGCTCCGGCAGCAGCGCGCGAAGCATCCGCTGATCGACATCACCCTGTTCGCCGAACGAGCCTTCGGCGCAGCCGTATTCTCTCAGTTCCTCGTGATTTTCTCGCTCACCGGGTTCAGCCTGTTCGCCTCTCAGTACCTGCAGCTGATCGTCGGGCTCGGCCCGCTGGCCGCCGGTTTGTGGCTGCTCATCCCAGCCGTTGCCGCGGGTGTGGGCGCCACCCTCGCACCGCCACTGAGCAGGCTGATCTCGACGCGATCGATCATCGTCGGTGGTCTGCTTCTCATCGCGATCGGATCACTGACCCTCAGCTATGTCGGCACGGACTCCGGAACGGGGCTGCTGATCATCGGAATGTCGCTCCTGACTTTGGGCATCGGCGCAGCATCGACGCTCAACTCCGATATCGTGCTCACCGCAGCAGCTCCTGAGAAGGCCGGTGCTGCGTCGGCACTGTCGGAGACCGGAGCAGAACTCGGTGGCGCAGTCGGCATCGCGATCCTCGGAACCATCGGGACCACCGTCTATCGCAACGGGGTCCAGGGGGCCCTCCCGCCGGGGACTCCCCCGGAGATCGCCGGACCGGCGTCGGAGACGATCGGTGGCGGCATCGCCGTCGCCGACCTTCTACCGCCACCTCTGAACGACGCACTCCGAGAGCTTGCGGCAACGAGCTTCATCGACGGACTCGAACTCGCGGCGCTCTGGTGCGCGGGCGGTATGACCCTGTCCGCGCTGGTGGTGTTCCTGCTGCTCAGGAATCAGCGGCTGGCGCCGCATGTGCGTGAAAATACATAGCCAAGCCCGTATTTCCGCTCACATGCGCGAGGCGCCGACCAGGTAGTTCGCCAGCCACGCCGTCGCGCTGGTGCCGTTGGCATCGACAGCGTACGAGCCGTATTCCTGATGCACACCCGAACGGTAGAAGGCCTCGATTTCGCGTCGCCGCTGTTCGTTCGCCTGGTCGCTGAGCTGGCCCTGCAGCACCGGCAGTCCGCCCGCCGATGCGATGTCTCCGAGCAGTACACCAACATCCTGCTGGGTCTCGGCAACCACATCGGGATCGGGATTCGACGACACCGCCAGGAAGCCGGCGAGCCGTGCGACATAGTCGTCCTTCGGTGTCGAGCAGTACAGATCACCGACGGCACAGAAGGTGCGGACCACCGGGCTGACGGCCCCGAAGCCCCCGACGCGCGGTCCTCCGACACCGGTTCCGACGACATCCGGGCCCACGAGCGCATCCGAGTCGGACCGCTTCGGATCGGAGATCAACCCGACGGCCGCCACCCGGTCGGCAGGAACGACGCCCAGCCCGCTGCCGATGGACGCCGCGAGGTCACCCGCTGCGTCGGCTCCCTGGCTGTATCCGATGATTCCGAATCGCGTTGCGCCGCAGCGGTCGGCCATAGCCTTGATCATCGAGCCCGCATTGGCCGTCGCGACTGCGCGGGACTCACCGTAGATTCCGCCCTCCCAGGGGAAGGCGGTGGCTGGATATGAGACGTAGTCGGTGCGGATATCGGAGCTCGCGAGCCGATCGGTGACCTGAGTCAGCATGCCCGGTTTCGGAGCTGCGCCCGAACTGGTCTCCCAGGTGCCCGGTACCGCCACCACATACAAACTGGGGCAATCGCCCGGATCGGCCACTGCCGTCGGCGACGCCGAGACCGAAATTCCGGCTACGACCGCTCCGATGACACCGACGGTGGCGAATAGCTTGTTCACACGCATGTAGCGGCCTCACTGGTAACCAACACTTCAACTTCGTACCAGCGCGACGATTCCAGCCGCCGATGTCGAAACGATGCCCACCCGGTAAACGGAAGTTACCTGGATTTGTGAGATATCACGCTCCCTGAACGCATGAATGGGCCATTGCAACCGTCTAACCGTTGCAATGGCCCATTCATGCCGAAAGAAGCGTGCCGAAAGAAGCGTGCCGAAAGAAGCTAGCCGAAGAACTACCGCTGCGGCGCCTGGGTGGGGACGATAGGTGCAGGCAGCGCAGTTTCGCCCTCGAGGAACGTGTCGACGGCGGCCGCGCAGGCGCGACCCTCCGCGATGGCCCACACGATGAGCGACTGTCCGCGTCCCATGTCGCCGGCGACGAACACGCCGGGCACGTTGGTGACCCACTCGTCGGTGCGCTTGACGTTGCCGCGCTCGTTGAGATCTACACCGAGATCGGTCAGCAGACCCGGCTTCTCGGGGCCGACGAAGCCCATGGCCAGCAGCACGAGATCCGCTTCGAGGGTGAACTCGCTGCCCTCGATCTTCTCGAACTTGCCACCCTTGAACTCGACCTCGTGTGCTTGGAGTGCAGTGACCTTGCCGTCCTGGCCGACGAATCGCTCGGTGTTGACGGAGAAGACCCGCTCCCCGCCTTCCTCGTGCGCGGACGCGACGCGGTACATCAGTGGGTACAGCGGCCACGGCGTCGAGGTCGCGCGCTCCTCCGGCGGCCGCGCCATGATCTCGAACTGGTGCACACTTGCCGCGCCCTGGCGGTGCGAGGTACCGAGGCAGTCCGCGCCGGTGTCGCCGCCGCCGATGATGACGACCTTTTTGCCCTTGGCACTGACGGGCGGCTCGGCGTAGTCACCTTGCTGCACGCGGTTGGCCGGGGGCAGGAACTCCATGGCCTGGTAGATGCCTTCGAGTTCGCGACCCTCGATGGGGAGATCGCGCCACATGGTGGCTCCGCCGGAGAGCACGACGGCATCGAACTGTGCCCGAAGATCCTCGGCAGAAATGTCGACACCGACGTTGACTCCGGTGCGGAAGACCGTGCCCTCGGCTTCCATCTGCGCCAGACGGCGATCGATGTGCCGCTTCTCCATCTTGAACTCGGGGATGCCGTAGCGGAGCAAGCCGCCGACGCGATCGGCCCGTTCGAAGACGGTGACGGTGTGCCCGGCACGCGTGAGCTGCTGCGCCGCAGCGAGTCCCGCCGGCCCGGAGCCGACGACCGCGACGGTCTTGCCGGTCAGGTGCGTCGGGTAGACGGGTGTGACCCAGCCTTCCTCGAACGCATTGTCGATGATCTCGACTTCCACCTGCTTGATGGTCACCGGATCCTGGTTGATGCCAAGCACACACGACGCCTCGCACGGCGCCGGGCACAGCCGCCCGGTGAACTCCGGGAAGTTGTTGGTCGCGTGCAGGCGGTCGATGCTTTCGCGCCACCTGTCCTTGTAGACCAGGTCGTTCCACTCCGGGATGAGGTTCCCCAGCGGGCAGCCATTGTGGCAGAACGGGATTCCACAATCCATGCATCGGCTGGCCTGCGTCTTGAGAGTGTCCTTCGAGAAGTCCTCGTAGACCTCTTTCCAGTCCATCAGGCGCAGGTCGACGGGTCGCCGCTTGGGCAACTCGCGCACGGTGTTCTTCAGAAATCCTTGTGGGTCACCCACGAGCTGCCTCCATGATCGCTTCGTCCACGTCCGCGCCGTTCTTCTCGGCTTCGGAGATGGCCAGCAGTACCTTCTTGTAGTCGCGCGGCATGACCTTCACGAAGTGGTTCACCTGCTGTGACCAGTCCGCGAGGATGCGCTCGGCGACTTCGGATCCCGTTTCGTCGTGGTGACGGGTGACAATCTCCTTGAGCCACGTGAATTCGTCGCCCTCGATACCTTCGATGTCGACCAGTTCGGTGTTGAGGTTGGCTTCGAACGTCTTGTTCGGATCGAAGACGAACGCGACGCCACCGGACATGCCGGCACCGAAGTTGCGTCCGGTCTCGCCGATGATGACGACCTTGCCGCCGGTCATGTATTCGCAACCGTGGTCGCCGACACCTTCGACGACGGCCACCGCACCCGAGTTGCGCACGGCGAACCGCTCACCGACGACGCCGCGGATGAGGGCCTCGCCCTGCGTCGCACCGAACAGGAAGACGTTTCCGCCGATGATGTTGTCCTCGGCGGTGAAACCCTTCGGCGCATTCAACGACGGGCGCATGACGATGCGGCCACCGGAGAGGCCCTTGCCGACGAAGTCGTTCGCGTCGCCGTGCAGACGCAGTGTCATGCCCGACGGTACGAAGGCGCCGAAGCTGTTGCCCGCTGAACCGGTGAACGTGATGTCGATGGTGTTGTCGGGCAAGCCGACTCCGCCGTACGCCTTGGTCAGCTCGTGTCCGAGCATGGTGCCGACGGTGCGGTTGACGTTGGTGATCTTGGTTTCGAAGGAGACCTTCTCACCCTTGTCCAGCGCGTTGCGGCTCTGCACGATGAGCTGCTGATCGAGCGCCTTGTCCAGCCCGTGATCCTGAACGCCTGTGTTGTAGAGGTTCTGGTTCATGAAGGCCGATTCGACCTCGTCGAGGATCGGCGACAGATCCAGCTTCGATGCCTTCCACGCTTGCTTCGCGGCGGTCGTGTCGAGCAGGCCGACCTGGCCGACTGCCTCGTTCAGAGTGCGGAAGCCAAGCTCGGCGAGCAGTTCGCGAACCTCTTCGGCGATGTACATGAAGAAGTTCTCCACGAACTCCGGCTTGCCGGCGAACCGCTTGCGCAGTACCGGGTTCTGCGTCGCGACACCCACGGGGCAGGTGTCGAGGTGGCAGACGCGCATCATGATGCAGCCCGAGACGACGAGGGGGGCGGTCGCGAAACCGAACTCCTCACCGCCGAGCAGTGCGGCAACCATGACGTCACGGCCGGTCTTGAGCTGACCGTCGACCTGGACGACGATCCGGTCGCGAAGCCCGTTGAGCAGCAACGTCTGCTGCGTCTCGGCCAGGCCGAGCTCCCATGGCCCACCTGCGTGCTTGACGGAGGTGAGAGGCGTTGCGCCCGTCCCGCCGTCGTGGCCGGAGATGAGCACCACGTCGGCGTGTGCCTTCGAAACACCCGCGGCAACCGTTCCGACGCCGACCTCGGAGACCAGCTTCACGTGGATGCGGGCTTCGGGGTTGGCGTTCTTCAGATCGTGGATCAGCTGCGCGAGATCCTCGATGGAGTAGATGTCGTGGTGAGGCGGAGGGGAAATCAATCCGACACCAGGCGTCGAGTGACGAACCTCGGCGACCCACGGGTAGACCTTGTGCGCCGGAAGCTGGCCGCCCTCACCGGGCTTGGCTCCCTGCGCCATCTTGATCTGGATGTCGGTGCAGTTGGTCAGGTAGTGCGAGGTGACACCGAAGCGGCCCGACGCAACCTGCTTGATGGCACTGCGACGCCAGTCACCGTTCTCGTCCGGCTCGAACCGATCGACGTTCTCGCCGCCCTCACCGGAGTTGGACCGGCCACCGAGTCGGTTCATCGCGATCGCGAGTGTCTCGTGCGCTTCGGCGGAGATGGAACCGTAGCTCATCGCGCCCGTCGAGAACCGCTTGACGATTTCCGATGCCGGCTCGACTTCGTCGATCGAAATAGCTTCGCGCTCTTCGGTCTTGAACCGGAACAGGCCGCGCAGCGAGGCGAGGCGCTCGGACTGATCGTCGACCAGCTTCGTGTATTCCTTGAAGACGTCGTACTGGCCCGTGCGCGTCGCGTGCTGAAGCTTGAACACCGTGTCGGGGTTGAAGAGGTGGTATTCACCCTCGCGCCGCCACTGGTACTCGCCGCCGGTCTCGAGCTCGCGGTGCGCGCGCTCCTGGCGGTTGTCCAGGTACGCGACGGAGTGGCGCGTGGCAACATCCTGCGCGACCTGGTCGAGGTCGATGCCGCCGAGGTGGCTGTTGATCCCGGTGAAGTACTCGTCGACCAGTTCCTGCGACAGACCGATGACCTGGAACAGCTGGGCGCCGGTGTAGGAGGCGAGGGTGGAGATGCCCATCTTGGACATCACCTTGAGCACACCCTTGCCGGCGGCCTTGATGTAGTTGCTGACGGCCTTGTCGAACGCGATATCGGTGAGGGCGCCCCGCTCGATCATGTCTTCGATGGATTCGAATGCCATGTACGGGTTGACTGCTGCCGCACCGAATCCGACGAGCAGTGCCATGTGGTGGACCTCGCGGGCATCACCGGCTTCGACGATCAGACCGACCTGCGTGCGCGTCTTCTCGCGCACCAGGTGGTGGTGCACCGCCGAGGTCAGCAGCAGCGACGGAATCGGCGCGAGCTTCTCGCTGGACTCGCGGTCGGAGAGCACGATGACTCGCGCGCCGCCGGAGATTGCAGCCGAAACCTGAGCCCTGATGGCTTCCAATGACTTTCGGAGGCCTTCGCCGCCCTCGGCCACCGGGTACAACCCGCGCACGACGACCGAGCGGAGGTCTTCCTGGGTGCCGTCGTCGTTGATGTGCACGAGCTTGGCTAGGTCGTCGTTGTGCAGGATCGGCGTGGGCAGCACGATCTGCTTGCACGCGTCGGGCCCCGGTCCGAGCAGGTCGCCCTCGGGACCGAGGGTGCTACCGAGGCTGGTGACGATCTCCTCGCGGATGGCGTCGAGCGGCGGATTGGTGACCTGTGCAAACAGCTGCGAGAAGTAGTCGAAGAGCATTCGCGGACGGGTCGACAGCACGGCGATCGGAGTATCGGTACCCATGGAGCCGATGGCTTCTGCGCCGGTCTTCGCCATCGGCGAGACCAGCATGTCCAGCTCCTCGGTGGTGTAACCGAAGATCTGCTGCCGAATCAACACCCTGTCGTGCGACATGTGTACGTGTGGACGCGCGGGCAGATCGTCGATCTCGGTGAGACCCTCGTCGAGCCACTGCTGGTAGGGGTGCTCGGCGGCGAGTTCGTCCTTGATCTCGTCGTCGGAGACGATGCGGCCCTGTGCGGTGTCGACCAGGAACATACGGCCCGGCTGCAGGCGTACCTTGCGGACAACCTTGGACGGGTCGATGTCGAGAACGCCGACCTCGGACGCCATGACGACGAGTCCGTCGTCGGTGACCCACAGACGGCTCGGTCGCAGGCCGTTGCGGTCGAGAACCGCACCGATGACGGTGCCGTCGGTGAAGCACACAGATGCGGGTCCGTCCCACGGCTCCATCAGAGCGGAGTGGTAGCGGTAGAAGGCCCGACGAGCCGGATCCATGCTCTCGTGGCGTTCCCACGCCTCCGGGATCATCATCAGAACGGAGTGCGGGAGGCTGCGGCCACCGAGGTGCAGCAGCTCGAGTACCTCGTCGAATCGCGCGGTATCGCTGGCTCCGTGGGTGACCACGGGGAAGATCTTCCGCAACGCCTCGGGGCCACCGAAGACGTCGGACTCGATGAGCGCCTCGCGGGCACGCATCCAGTTCTCGTTGCCGGTAGCGGTGTTGATTTCACCGTTGTGGGCGACGCGCCGGAACGGGTGCGCCAGCGGCCACGACGGGAAGGTGTTGGTGGAGAACCGGGAGTGCACGAGACCCAGCGCACTCACGACACGCTCGTCCTGCAGGTCGAGGTAGAACCCCTTGAGCTGCGGAGTCGTCAGCATGCCCTTGTAGACGAAGGTCTGTGAGGACAGCGACGGGAAGTACACGGTTTCGCGGCCCGGGCCATCCTGGCCTGCGCCTTCTTCGCCGAGCTCGTGTTCGATCCGCTTGCGGATCACGAACGCGCGACGCTCGAGGTCCATGTCGGTAACAGAGTGATCGGGAGCGGCGAAAAACAGCTGACGGAACGTCGGCATGGCATCGCGGGCGAGTGCTCCGAGGGAGGCATCATCGGTGGGAACTTCACGCCAACCGAGGACGGTCATGCCCTCGTCTTCGACGATCTTGTTCACACCTTCGCAAGCACGTGCAACGTCGGCTTTGCCCTGGGGGAGAAATGCAATTCCGGTGGCGTATGCGCCCGCAGCGGGCAGCTCGAAGTCGACCACGGCACGGAAGAACGCATCCGGTACCTGGATGAGAATGCCGGCGCCGTCACCGGTGTTCGGCTCGGAGCCGGCGGCGCCCCGGTGCTCGAGGTTGACCAGCGCGGTGATGGCCTTCTCGACAATGTCTCGACTACGACGACCATGCATGTCCACAACGAATGCGACACCACAGGAGTCGTGCTCGTTTCGGGGGTCGTAGAGGCCTTGCGGGCCCGGAGTGTGCTTCATACCTAGCCTTCGGATAAGTCCAGCCTTCAAATTCGTTCGGATGGCACGGCGAGTGGCCGGCCGTCGCGGACGGTTGATCGGTGCCGTTCGCCGTTGAAGCAGCACCACCGATCGACGGTCTTCAACCAGCCTCGAACGGGTAGGTTCTCGGTAGTGCGCGGACGTCGTGCGGGCGGATCCGACAATGGGTACGTCGGTCCAACCACAAACGATAAGTCAGCACCTAGCCCACACCGCAAATAAGGTAAGCCTATTAAGGCTCCCGACCTGGTGTTTCGGCCGGCTCTGCGCGGGCCTCTCGCCCTCTTTCGAAACCGATCGCGACAGCGTCGGCGCCCCGGAAAGTAGAAAACTACCCCGTCGAGGCCTTTCTCATGCCCGAATAGTGATTCCGACTGAGGCAATTCAATGACATCGGTGTAGTTTCCACGACCCCGGCGACTCTTCCGCGTTGAGCGCGATGCCCGAAGAACGTTGCTCGCGTGTGCTTTTCGCCACTCGACGGCCGTAACGGCAACGCCGAAAGACCCTTCAAATGACTACTGACCGCAGCGAATGAATCAGCTGCGGTCAGTGTGGTGGGCGGAGGGGGACTTGAACCCCCACGTCCCGAAGGACACTGGCACCTGAAGCCAGCGCGTCTGCCATTCCGCCACCCGCCCGGGTGACCGGTGAACATTAACATGCACATCCGGCCGCCAAGAAATCGTATGGCCTGGGCCCGCGGAGGCGTCAGCGGCCCAATCGCAACGTATATCATGCTGAGGACGACTACCTCGAGACGACACGCGCTCGTGGCACGGACACCGGGAGGAGAGGCCACCATGGGCATTGTCCAGCGGTTCGAGCGAAAGCTCCAGGGCGCAGTCGGTGACGTCTTCGCCCGGGTCTTCGGCGGCGGAGTGGTTCCACAAGAAGTAGAAGCAGCCCTCCAACAAGAGGCCGCCGACCGCGTGCAGCCACTCGACGGTGGACATCTGCTGGTGCCGAACAGTTACGTGATCACGATCAACAGTTCCGACCATGCCGAGCTGGCTGCGGAACGCGATCTGACCGACAAAGCATTCTCACGCCACCTTCAGGACTACATCCGAGACCAAGGTTGGCAAACCTACGGCGACGTCGTGGTCCGATTCGAACCATCGCCCACATTGCACACGGGCCAATTCCGGGCCAGTGGTTCGGTCGACCCCGATGTGGGACGATCACCGCTTGCGGCGGGTAAAGCACCAGCACCGGTCGAGAAACCAAAACCGGTGCAATCACCGCCGGTGAAAAGCCCCGTACCCGTGACAAGCTCAGCGCCCGGTCAGCGACCTCCGCGCCCGTCAGCGAACCCCATGTCGACATCAGGAGCCGGCCACATGACGCAGAACCCAGGCTACGACCCCCAGCGTGACCCGGCCGACGGCTCTCGCCCCGATCCGCGCGCCCGAAACGGCAACGACCCGCGCGCGTACGGGCCGGACCAGGGCAATCGCAACGGTGCTCCCTACGGCGCCGCCGGTTACGGCGCACCCGCGGCGGGCGCTCCTGTACACGAAGAGCAGTATGAGCAGCCCGCATACGGCCAGCCGGGCTACGAACAACAGGGTTACGACGAGCAGCGGGCGTACGGCCAGCAGGCATACGGACAACCCGGTTACGAGCAGCCCGGTTACGAGCAGCGGGGTTACGACGAGCGGCAGGCCTACGGCCAGCAGGCGTACTCCGAGCCGGGCTACGACCAACAGGCATACGGCCAGCCAGGTTACGAACAGCCGGCATACGGCCAGCCAGGCTACGAGCAGCAGGGCTACGACCAACAGGCATACGGCCAGCAGCCGTACGCCGAGCCCGCCGGCAATCAGGCGCCGGCCTACGACTACCCGCCGCAGAGTGGATACCAGCAGTCCGGCGGCTACCCCACGGCCGGCTACCCGCAACAGTCGTCCTACGGGTACGACGACGCGAGCTACGGCGCCGGCCAGGGCTTGTCCGCGACCCTGCAGCTCGAGGACGGCAGCGGACGCTACTTCCAGTTGCGCGAGGGCCAGAACATCATCGGACGCGGCCAGGACGCCCAGTTCCGGCTACCCGACACCGGTGTTTCGCGGCGTCATGTGGAAATCCGGTGGGATGGTCGAGTGGCGATGCTCTCCGACCTCGGCTCGACCAACGGAACCACGGTCAACGGCGCACCTGTGCAGGACTGGCAGCTTGCCGACGGGGACGTCATCCGGGCCGGCCATTCGGAAATACTGGTCCGCATCGTTTAGTTCGACCCCACCAGTATGGTGATCGGCACACGCAGCTTCACTCTAGGATGCTGCGTGAGAAGTCGTGTCGGTTCGGTGGACACTGTGCCGAACACCAGCCGTACCCGACCGAGCTGTGTCGACAGAGCAATATCGACAGAGCTGTATCGATTGAAGATGATGGCGAAGGAGGTGGACGGCCGTGCAGGGTCTGATTCTGCAGTTGACACGAGCGGGTTTCCTGCTGTTGCTCTGGTTCTTCGTCTGGGCCGTTCTGCGAACTCTCCGCAGTGACATCTACGCGGCATCCGGGATGCGGATGCCCGCCCGGTACTCGAGCGGATCGAAAGTCCTTCCGTCTTTCAACAAACAAAAGGTTGCGAAGAACCTGGTGGTGACTCACGGCGGTCTCGCCGGTACCAGGATTTCTCTCGGCACCCAACCGGTTCTCATCGGCCGTGCCGACGACTCGACCTTGGTGCTGACCGACGACTATGCCTCCACCCGGCACGCGCGGATTTCTCCTCGTGGCAGTGACTGGTACGTCGAGGACCTCGGGTCGACCAACGGCACCTACCTCGATCGAGCAAAGGTGACCACCGCCGTGCGCGTCCCACTCGGCACCCCGGTGCGAGTCGGCAAGACCGTGATCGAGTTGCGCCCGTGACCCTGGTACTGCGCTATGCGGCCCGAAGTGACCGCGGTCTCGTCCGTTCGAACAACGAGGATTCGGTGTACGCCGGTGCCCGCCTGCTTGCGCTCGCCGATGGCATGGGTGGTCATGCCGCCGGCGAGGTCGCCTCGCAGCTGATGATCGCTGCGCTGGCGCATCTCGACGACGACGAGCCGGGTGACGATCTGCTCGGCAAGCTCGCAGCAGCGACGCGCGAAGGCAACGCCTCCATCGCCGACCAGGTTGAAGAGGAGCCCGACCTCGACGGCATGGGCACCACGCTGACAGCGATTCTGTTCGCGGGCAAGAAGATCGGGCTCGCGCATATCGGCGATTCACGCGCCTATCTACTTCGTGACAGCGTGCTGACGCAGATCACCCGAGACGACACGTTCGTTCAATCTCTCGTCGACGAGGGACGCATCACCGCCGAACAAGCCCATACCCACCCGCAGCGATCGCTGATCATGCGGGCGTTGACCGGCAACGAGATCGAGCCGACCCTGACTGTTCGCGAGGCGCGAGCGGACGATCGTTACCTGCTGTGTTCCGATGGCCTCTCCGACGTCGTCAGCGACGAAACCATCGAGAACACCCTGAACGAGGGCGACTGCGCTGCATCGGCCGATCGCCTGATCGAGTTGGCGCTGCGGAGCGGCGGGCCCGACAATGTCACCGTCGTCGTCGCCGATGTCATCGACCTCGACTACGGCCAGAGTTCACCGATCCTCGGCGGTGCAGCGAGCACCGAAGACGAAGAGGATGCGCCACCGCCGAACACTGCCGCCGGCCGGGCAGCGGCGATGCGTCCACCGCGCGCGACGCCCAAGCGCGTCACCACACCGCCGCCCGTGGAAGAGAAGAACTCGCACAAGCTGCGTTGGTCCCTCGCAGCATTGGCGGTCATCGCACTCCTGGTCGGTGGCGCGTTCGTCGCCAACACCGCAATCCAGAACAACTACTACGTGGGTGCGGACGAGAGCCGCGTCGCGATCATGCGTGGCGTTCCAGCGTCGATACTCAGCTACTCGCTCCAATCGGTGCACACCATCGGCTGCCTCGACGAGGACGACGTGCTCACGTTGACCGCGCCCGAGCAAGCGTCGACCGGATGCGACGTGTTCGAGATCGAGGATCTCGTACCCTCCGCCCGTGAGCAGGTGCGTGCCGGTCTTCCGTCCGGAGCGCTCGACGATGCCCGTGGCCAGATGCAGCGCCTCGCGTCCGGTGACCTGTTGCCACTGTGCGAGCCGACGCCGGAGACCACTCCTTCTCCGGAACCCGCCGCACCGCCCGCAGCACCGGCACCGGGGGAGGCACCGCCGGCCGCTGTCGAACCGGTCCCCACCACGACACCCGCGCCGTCGGTACCGCAGATACCTGGCCAGAACTGCAGGGCCGGTTCTTGATGAGTTCCAATCCGTCTGGCGGGGGATCCTTTCCGAGCCCACCGGGAGGATTTGCTCCTGCTCCCGTCCTGTCGAACCGCCGCAACGTGGAGTTGCTGCTGCTCGCTATCGCGGTTGCCATCACCACACTTTCGCTGCTGCTGGTCGAGGCCAGCCAGGAGCACGCCATCACGTGGGATCTCGCGAAGTACGGCGCCGCCTACCTGGCCCTGGTGACCGTGGCGCATCTGGCCGTTCGCCGGTTCGCGCCCTATGCCGATCCACTGCTGCTACCCATCGTGGCGCTGCTCAACGGCCTTGGACTCGTCATGATCCATCGGCTCGATCTCGCAGACCAGCAGTCCGCTGCCTACCTCGGACAAGAGATCCCGTCCCCGGACGCGACCCAGCAGGTGCTGTGGACGACCCTCGCGATCGCCGGTTTCATCGCCGTGCTGGTGCTGCTGCGCGACTACCGCACGCTGGCCCGCTACAGCTACACGGTGGGTCTGTGCGGACTTGTCTTTCTGGCCATTCCGGCTTTGCTGCCTTCGGCGTACTCCGAGGTCAACGGTTCCAAGATCTGGATCCGACTTCCCGGATTCAGTATTCAACCGGGCGAGTTCGCCAAGATTCTCCTGCTGATCTTCTTCGCGTCGCTGCTCGTCGCCAAACGTGATCTGTTCACCTCCGCAGGCAAGCATGTGCTGGGCATGGATTTCCCGCGTGCCCGCGATCTGGGCCCAATTCTGCTCGTGTGGGTCGTGTCGGTGGGGGTCCTCGTGTTCGAGAAGGACCTGGGTTCGTCGCTGCTCATCTTCGGCACCGTCCTGGTGATGATCTACATCGCCACCGAGCGCGTCGGCTGGCTGATCATCGGCTTCGGACTCCTCCTCGTGGGATACCTGTTCGCATACCAGGTGTTCGGGCACGTGAAGATCCGCACCGACACCTGGCTGCGCCCGTTCGAGGACTACAACGACACCGGCTATCAGATCGTGCAGTCGATGTTCAGCTTCGCCACCGGTGGATTGGCGGGGACCGGTCTCGGTAGCGGCCGCCCATCGCAGGTCCCGTTCGCGAAAACCGACTTCATCATCGCCGCGATCGGCGAGGAACTCGGCCTCATCGGTCTCACCGCCGTGCTGATCTTGTACCTGGTGTTCATCATCCGCGGCCTGAGGACGGCGCTGGCGGTGCGTGACAGCTTCGGCAAACTCCTCGCCGCCGGGCTCTCCTTCACCGTCGCGATTCAGTTGTTCGTCGTCGTCGGCGGCGTCACCAAGCTCATCCCGCTCACCGGCCTCACCACGCCCTACCTGTCCTACGGAGGATCCTCGCTTCTCGCGAACTATCTGCTTCTGGCCCTGTTGATCAAGATCTCCGACGCCGCCCGCGAACCGGCGACGCCGAAGAAGCGGCCGACTCCGGCCGCACCGATCGCCGAGGCGAAGACCGAGATGGTGAAGCGCGCATGAACACTCCCCTGCGCCGCGTCTCCATCGCCGTCATGGTGATGGTCGTCGCCCTCCTCGCCAATGCCACCTACCTGCAGGTGATCAAGGCCGACGATCTGCGTGCGGATCCCCGCAACTCGCGCGTCCTGCTCGACGAGTACTCCCGCCAGCGGGGTCAGATCTCAGCGGGCGGGCAGGTACTCGCTGCCTCGATTCCGACCGAAGATCGGTACAAGTATCTGCGCACGTATCCGCCCAATCCCGGAGCGGCGTCCAGCCCTCTTGCAAATGCGCCCGTCACCGGTTTCTACTCGATGCTCTACTCGAGCACCGGCCTGGAGCGCAGCGAGGACGACGTGCTCAACGGTTCCGACGACCGCCTCTTCGGACGGCGGCTGTTCGACCTGGTCTCCGGTCGCGATCCCCGTGGCGGCAATGTCGTCACCACCATCGATCCGCTCGTGCAGCAGGTCGCATACGAGGAGCTCACCTCGCGCGGCTACACCGGGTCGGTCGTGGCTATCGAGCCGTCGACGGGCAACGTCCTCGCGATGGTCAGCACCCCGAGCTACGACCCCAACCTGCTGGCGAGCCACGAGGGTGCCGGCACCGCAGAAGCGTGGGAAAGCTTGAATGCGGACCCGTCCAAGCCACTGCTCAATCGCGCGATCGCAGCGACGTACCCGCCCGGGTCGACGTTCAAGGTGCTGGTCACCGCCGCCGCTCTCGAGAACGGTGCCACCCCGGAGGATCAGCTGACCGCGGCCCCGACCATCACCCTGCCCGGTACGGAAACCTCGCTCGAGAACTACAACGGCAGCACCTGTGGCGGCGGGGCGACGGCAACATTGCGGGAAGCGTTCGCGCGATCCTGCAACACAGCCTTCGTCGAACTCGGTATCGACACCGGCGCCGACGCGCTTCGCGATACCGCGAGCGCCTTCGGTATCGGTGAGGACACGACGTCGCTGGCGCTACCGGTCGCCGACAGCACCATCGGGTCGATCCCGGACGATGCCGCGCTCGGCCAGAGCAGCATCGGACAACGGGACGTCGCCCTGACCCCCCTGCAGGACGCAATGATCGCCGCGACAGTGGCCAACAACGGTGTCCGGATGGCCCCGCATCTGGTCAGCCAGCTTCAGGCACCCGATCTGTCGAACCTTGCGACCACCACGCCGCAGTCGCAGGGTCAGGCGATCAGTCCCGAAACGGCCAAGACTCTCACCAGCCTGATGATCGGTTCGGAGAACAACACCGGTGGGCAGGGCCAGATCCCCGGCGTGCAGATCGCGTCGAAGACCGGAACGGCCGAGCACGGGACCGATCCGCGAAACACACCGCCGCATGCCTGGTACATCGCATTTGCACCCGCCGAGGACCCGCAGATCGCGATCGCCGTCATCGTGGAGGACGGCGGCGACCGCGCACTCGCGGCAACGGGTGGATCGGTGGCGGCGCCGATCGGCCGTGCCGTCATCGCTGCTGGATTGCAGGGGAGGTGACCAGAAGATGCCACTGAGTAATGGTGCAGTCGTTGCTGAGCGCTACCGACTGCTGCGGCTCATCGCGACGGGCGGAATGGGCCAGGTGTGGGAGGCAATGGACAACCGCCTCGACCGCAAGGTAGCCGTCAAGGTCCTCAAGGCCGAGTTCTCCGAGGATCCGGAATTTCTCCAACGCTTCCGATTCGAGGCCCGCACCACCGCGCAGCTCAACCACCCCGGCATCGCCGGGGTCTACGACTACGGCGAGACCCGCGACGCCGCGGGCGAGTCGTTGGCATACCTGGTGATGGAACTGGTCAACGGCGAGCCGCTCAACGCGGTGCTCGGCCGTGTCGGACGGCTCCCGCTGGGTCATGCCCTCGACATGCTCGAGCAGACCGGCAGGTCGCTGCAGGTTGCACACAGCGCCGGCGTCGTCCACCGTGACGTCAAGCCCGGCAACATCCTCATCACCCCGGCCGGTCAGGTGAAGATCACCGATTTCGGTATCGCGAAGGCCGTCGACGCCTCTCCGGTGACCAAGACCGGAATGGTGATGGGTACCGCGCAGTACATCGCCCCCGAACAGGCATTGGGTTCGGAAGCGACGTCCGCCAGCGACGTCTACTCGCTGGGAGTCGTCGGCTACGAGGCTCTGTCCGGCACCCGCCCCTTCCTCGGCGACGGCGCGTTGACCGTGGCAATGAAGCACGTACGTGAGACGCCTGCGCCGCTACCTGCCGATCTACCTGCGAATGTGCGCGAGCTGATCGAGATCACGATGGCCAAGGATCCGGTCGCCCGGTACGCGAACGGCGGCGAGTTCGCCGACGCTGTCGCAGCGGTGCGGGCCGGGCGCAGGCCACCCGCCCCCGGGAACGGGCGCGGTTCGGGTACCGGACGCGTCATGATGCCCGGTGTGGTGCCGGGCTCGGCTCCATCGAGCACCCAGATGATGCCGGCGGCGCACAACGAGTACACCGGCCCCCAGACTGGAGCGGCGCCCTCATCGGTGCAGCCCACCGGCATGTCCTCAGCGCAGAAGGCCCTCGCCTGGGGTGGTGCGGGCTTGCTCCTACTGGCACTTCTCATCGGTGGATTCATGCTGTTGAACGGCGAGGAACAGGAACCTGCGCCGTTCAATCCCGTCACCACGACACCGCCAGTGGTGACGACAACGACCGTGGATCCCACCACGGCCGAGCGCACCACCACCGAAGAAACCACCACCACCACCGAAGAAACGACGACCACCGAGGAAACCACCACCACCACCGAAGAAACGACGACCACCGAGGAAACCACCACCACCACCGAAGAAACGACGACCACGAGCGCTCCTCCCACGGCCCCGTCCTTCACGCTGCCAACCATTCCGGGATTCGGTGGAGGCGACGAGGAGGATCCGCAAGCCGCTCGAAACCCATTCGCAGACCGTGATTCCACCGACAACGAATCCTCGAACGCCGACCGCCCCGCCAGCACCCTTCCGGACGACGATCTTTCGGACGACGATCTTTCGGACATTGATCGACAAGGACAGCAATGACGACTCCCCGTAAGCTCTCCTCCCGCTACGAGCTGGGCGAGATACTCGGATTCGGCGGCATGTCCGAGGTCCACCTGGCCCGCGACAACCGGCTCGATCGCGACGTGGCGATCAAGGTTCTGAGGGCGGATCTGGCCCGTGACCCAACCTTTTACCTACGGTTTCGTCGGGAAGCTCAGAACGCGGCCGCGTTGAATCACCCCGCCATCGTCGCTGTGTACGACACCGGTGAGGCCGAGACCGAAGCCGGACCACTGCCGTTCATCGTCATGGAGTACGTCGAGGGCAGCACACTGCGCGACATCGTCCGAGCCGAAGGCCCGATGGCTCCTCGCCGTGCGATGGAAGTGATCGCGGATGTGTGCGCGGCCCTCGATTTCAGTCATCGCAACGGCATCGTCCACCGCGATGTGAAGCCTGCGAACGTGATGATCAACAACGCCGGGGCCGTCAAGGTGATGGACTTCGGTATCGCCCGTGCGCTGTCGGACAGCTCCAGTCCTATGACGCAGACGGCTGCCGTGATCGGAACTGCGCAGTATCTCTCGCCCGAGCAGGCCCGAGGCGAGCAGGTCGACGCCCGGTCCGATGTCTACTCCCTCGGTTGCGTCCTGTTCGAGATTCTGACGGGTGAGCCGCCGTTCAAGGGCGACAGCCCGGTCGCCGTCGCCTATCAACACGTGCGCGAGGACCCCGAACTACCCTCGCGAGTCAATGCCTCGGTTCCCCGCGAACTCGACTCGATCATCCTCAAGGCCATGGCCAAGAACCCGGCCAATCGCTATCAGTCGGCAGCGGAGATGCGCACTGACCTCGTTCGGGTGCTCGGCGGCCAGCGTCCTGGCGCCCCGACCGTCATGAACGACGAGGATCGCACCACCATCCTCGGATCCATGGATGCACGGGCGGCGCGGTCCCCGGACGGATCGGACCCACAGCCCGTGGCCCCCGGCGGTCGGCATGCCGATGATGACGAACCGCCCAGTCGTCGTGGTCTGAAGATCGCGGTGCTCACCTTCCTCGGGCTTGTCGTCCTCGGCATCGTCGGGGCGTTCCTGTGGTCTCTCGGACCCGGTTCCACCCCAGCTCGCGTCGCTGTTCCGGACGTGAGCAACATGTCGGCCGCGGACGCAGAAGCACGGCTCGAGCAGGCCGATCTACGCGTCTCCGTTCAGGAACGGTCCGATGCGACCGTCCCGTCCGGAAACGTCATCTCGACGACTCCAGGCGCCGGCACCGAGGTCGAAACCGAGAGCACGGTGAGCCTCGAGGTCTCCACCGGTCCCGAACAGGCCCAGGTACCGCAGTTGCGCGGTCTGACGGAACAGGAAGCCGAACGCGCCCTGTCCGCCCTCGAGCTCGAGCTCGATACGAACATCGCTCGGGCGCCCTCGCTACCGGAGGAGCTCGACCGAGTCGTCGATCAGAACCCTTCCTCCGGGGTCGGGCTCTCCGTCGGATCGACGGTCAGGATCACTCTCGGAACCGGACCAGCGCAGGTCCGGGTCCCCGATGTCGTCGGCCAGCAGGTCGAGGTCGCTCAGCCCAACATCGAGGGGGCAGGCTTCCGAGTGGAGGTCGAGAACATCGATTCGAGCCAACCCCGCGGCGAGGTCGTGTCCACCGTCCCGGCCGGCGGATCGAGCGTCACCGAAGGCGACGTCGTCACCTTGCGAGTGTCCAACGGCGACAAAATTTCTATGCCGGATCTGACCGGGCAGACCGAGGCGCAGGCATTGGCCACGCTCCAGGCTGCCGGGTGGACGGGTTCGTCATCGTCACTGACCACCGGCACACAGAACACTCTCGATCCCACCTCTGTGGGCCGGGTGGTCAATCAGGCCGAGCCTGCCGGTTCGGAAATCACGAAGTCACAGAGCGTGAGTGTCGACCTCGGGGTGCTGGGGATCCCGCCGCGCTAGCTACCTGCGCCTCGAGTTCGTCGATGAGAGCATCCTCGGATTCCACCCCGCACACGGCCAACCAGTTGGCGAGCATCCGGTGCCCACCCTGGGTCAGGATCGACTCGGGGTGGAACTGGACGCCGTGAATGGGCAGTTCGCGGTGGCGCATCGCCATCACCAGGCCCGAATCGGTCCGTCCGATCACCTCGAGCTCGTCCGGAATGGTGCCGTCCACGACGGTCAACGAGTGGTAGCGCGTGGCTGTGAACGGATCGGCCAGTCCTGCCAACACTCCCGTGCCGGTGTGGTGAACTTCGCTCGTCTTGCCGTGCAAGAGTTCGGGTGCGCGATCGACGGTCGCCCCGAAGGCCGCGCCGATTGCCTGATGCCCCAAGCAAACCCCCAGCAAAGGGGTGCGCGACTTCGCGGCTGCCGTGACCAGCTCCATCGTGGCACCTGCCCGCTGCGGAGTTCCGGGCCCGGGGCTGAGCAGAATGCCGTCGAACTCTTCGGCGACGGCATCGCGGTCGGCGAGGTTGGCGTCGTCGTTGCGCCACACCGTCGCCTCGACGCCCAGCTGGCCCAGGTACTGGACGAGGTTGAAGACGAAGCTGTCGTAGTTGTCGACGACCAGGATGCGCATGAGGCCCAGGATAGGGCAGCGCATCGGCCGAACCGTCATCCAGGCTGGGCGTACCGCATGCGGACGCTGCCCTCGTAGGCAGGCACGTCGAGGTTCTCGGAGATGCTGGTTCGGTAGCCGAGACCGTATCGCTGAGCGTATTGCTGGAACACGCGCACGCCCGGTTCGTCAGCGAGTGCCGCGGCCAGCCGATCCGGATCACCGAGGGCCGTCACGACGTAGGGCGGGCTGTAGGTACGGCCACCGAGGAGAAGCGTATTGCCGATACACAGTGGCGCCACCCGCTCGACGATGCGCTGATCCTGCATGGCGACGGCAGTGGCCCCGCCCCTCCACACCGCGTTGAGCACGCTCTGCACGTCCTGTTGATGCACGACGAGGTCGTCCGGCGCGGCGTCCGAGGCGTAGCGACCGTCCTCACCGCGCGGTGCATCGGTCATCGTCACCACGATTCCGGGGCCCGACGCCGCGGTCATCCCAGCGGGCCCCGCCAATTCGTCGACCCTGTCGAGGAGATCCTGCACTTCCGCGTCGATGGATCCGGCCGCCTGCTGGCGTTCGGTCACACGGCCTGCCATGTCGTCGCGGATGGCTTTCGCTTCGTCCGCGCTTTCCTGTGCCGATCTGACGAGACTCGACAACCTGGTGGTGTCGGTGCGGCGGATTTCGTCACCGTGCGAGAACTGGCGGGTAGTGGCCAACATGACTCCGACGACGAGGCACACCACCAGCACCAGGATCTGCCACACACGATCTGTTGTGGGCGCGTTATGCGAGTCCATCTTCTCGTCCGGTGCTCTTCCGTGCGGCAATGCTGAGCTAGCGTGTACTTCAACCGCGAACGCTACCCGCTCACGCGAAGTTCGTGGCGTGGCCTCCCAGGTGGCGCCCCAAAAATTGCAGGTGGCGCGCCGATACAACGAATGGAGAACAGATGCCGAAGTCGAAAGTCCGGAAGAAGAAGGATTTCGTGGTCGCACCCGGGACCCGCACCCCTGGTTCCGCAGCGGCAGGACCGTCCAGTCAGCTATACGTCTCCGTCATGCTCGGGTTCATGCTGGTTGGGCTCTTGTGGTTGCTCGTCTACTACCTCGCTGCCGAGAACATCTCGTGGATGAACAACCTGGGTGCGTGGAACTTCCTCGTCGGTTTCGGATTCATGGTCGTCGGTCTGATCATGACCATGCGGTGGAGATGACCGGAAGACTTACACGCGTGTCATTCATCCCCAATGTGGATAAAGCCTGTGGATAACTCTGAAGACTTTCCCCAGCCTGTGGATAAACTCACTTGGGCGACGCCGATGCCCGCCGTGATTGCGCTGGTCGGCGCCGGAATTGCCCTGCTCGTGGCCGCTGCGGTAACCAATACTGATACCGCGGGACGATTCCTGGTTGGGCTCGGCGCGCTTGGTCTGTGGATAATTGCCGCGCTGGCCGGTTACCAACGACCGCGCCTGTGGATAGACGACGGCTCGGCCTCGCCCGGGGAGCCGCCTGCCCAGCGACTGGCGGTCAAGCGTCTATCGGGTGTTCGGACCTACCGGCTCGAAGAGATCTCGCGGCTCGAAGTAGTGAAGTACCCCCGCCTCGGGCGGCGTGTGCCGATGTTGGAGGTCGATGTGCGACGGGCCGGCGAGGACGAGGATCGGCTGATGATCTTCGGCCGCTGGGATCTCGGTACCAACCCACAGGACGTGTACGACGTTCTCGACAGGCTTGGGTTGGTGCCCTGAGACCTCGGGCCGGTGAGGCCGTAGCGGCTGCTACACGCCCATTTGCGCGCGCAGGTCCAGCACTCGCACGCCGATGATCGCCAACGCAAGTGCCGCCACCGCGGCGACCGCGGCCCACCCGATTCTCGGAGACCGCGTGCTGCCGGGCAGAAACAGGATTCCTGCGGTGGCGAGCGCGCCCGCGACCAATCCGCCCGTGTGTCCCCAGAGCGAGATCCCGGGGATCGAGATGCTGATGACGATGTTCAGCGCGATGATGACGAGGACCGGCGTCGCGCTGCGTCTCAGTTTGACCAGGATTACCGCCTGGGCGCCCAACAGTCCGAAGATGGCACCGGACGCACCTGCGGTGACGGTGATTGGCGATTCGAGCAGCATCACCGATGCACTGCCCCCGAGCAGTGATACCGCATAGACCGCGACATACCGCGCGCGGCCCAGGATCGCCTCGACGTCACGTCCGATGATGTAGAGCGCGAACATGTTGACCAGTAGGTGAAACAGCCCGATGTGCAGGAAGCCGCTCCCGAGCAAACGCTCGTAGTCACCAGTGGCCACCGAGGGCGGGAACAGTGCCCACGCACGGAACAGCGGCGAGTCGGCAGCATTGTCGAGAAAGCTCCGCGACTGCGCAGCCGTCACCATGAATGCCGCGACGTTCAGGCCCATCAGGATGTAGGTCACGAGGCCGTACGTGCCACCGGTAGGTGCGCCGGCGATCGTCCTGGCACGCCGAACGGTGGCGTTGCCGGCGCGCACGCACGAGGTGCAGTGTTGGCCCACCGCGGCGGGCCGCAGGCATTCGGGGCACGCAGGTCGACCACACCGTGTGCAGGACAGGCTGGTGAGCCGATCGGGGTGCGATGCGCACCGCGACTGGGGTGGGGTGGGCTGATCGCCGTGCGCGCCACCCCAGCCGGGGTTCGTCATCGTGTCAATCCTCTTCTGGGGAGAGTTGTCGAAACGTCAGGAAAGCGTGACGCTGTTGATGACGACCTCGTCGACGGGCCGATCGCCGCGTCCGACGGGGGTGCCTGAGATCGCGTCGACGACCTTCTTCGAGGCCTCGTCCTTCACCTCACCGAAGATGGTGTGCTTGCGATTGAGGTGCGGGGTCTTGCCCGTGGTGATGAAGAACTGCGAACCGTTGGTGCCCGGGCCCGCGTTCGCCATGGCGAGCAGGTACGGGCGGTCGAAGGACAGCTCGGGATGGAACTCGTCCCCGAACTTGTAGCCCGGGCCGCCTGCGCCGGTGCCCGTAGGGTCTCCGCCCTGGATCATGAAGCCGTCGATGACGCGGTGGAAGACCGCGCCGTCGTAGAACGGTCCCGAGGTGCCACCGGAGGCGTTCGCCGTGGTGTATTCCTTGGATCCGTCGGCGAGACCGGTGAAGTTCTCGACCGTCTTCGGCGCATGATTGCCGAACAGTTCGATGACGATGTCGCCGCGGTTGGTGTGCAGCGTGGCCGTGGATGTCTTGTTTGGTGAAGTCACACCCCTATCGTGCCATTGCCGGGTCGTCGACCGGCATGTCGGCCGCCTCGACAGAGACATTCCTTGCGTCGATACTTCCGCCGGATGTGGAACAGTGGAGTGATGACGACCGCATCGAAGTCCGGGCATCTCCGTGACGTCGCCGTGAGCACCGGGGGAAACGCGATCAAGGCAGCCAAGCTCTACTCTGCCGGGCCGGCCGTGGTCGGGTTCCGTGCCGCGCAGCACGGGGTCGGCCTGGCGCGCCGCGAGAAGCAACGCCGCAAAGCTCGTCGCACGACGCCACCCCCCTCGAGCCCCGTGGAGAAGACCAGAAGCCGAAAGCTGCTCCTTCTGGGCGCTCTGCTCGGCGCGACTGCCGCGGTGGCTGTCGTTCTCTTCAAGCGTCGGAGCACGATCGATCCCCCAGCGGATGTGCCGCCGAGCCTCGACGACTACGCGCACATCACCTCGCCCGTGAACGGATCCTCGGCACACTCCGCTCAGCAGTAGACCCTGGTTTCGGCTCACCCCGTCACCTCCTGGCTCTGGCCGGTAACGACGAGGGCCGTCTCTCGCTGTGCGGTGGTTCCGGGCGTCAGATAGTCGCTGTGTCCGACGTTCTCGCTGGTGCCCTGCGCTGCGTTCGCCTCGGTCGATATCGTTTCGATCCCGCCAAGGCCACCGGGATCGGCCCCGAACGCGCCGAGGTCTGCCACGAGGTCGCCGCGCGCTTCTGCGACGAACAGGTGTCCCGGTGGGACAGACAATCCGGCGCTGTCGTCGAATCCCAGACCGGGCGACCCGGCGGCGACGAACTCGTCGACGCCTGCGGTGTCGGCACCTCGCAGCGACAGGGACGCGACGAGCGAGCCGTACGAGTGCCCCAGCAGCGTCAGGTGCGGATCCGGCCCCCGGGCGGCATCGAGTCCGTCGAGGAAGGCGGTGAGACGGGGTGCTCCCCTGGAGGCCGCCAGCGGTGAGATGACCGTGCGGCTCGGGTCCAACAGACTCCAGCCCATGTGCGGGGCCTGGTAGTTCATCCACGTAACGCAGGCGACGCTGTCGCCATCGGGCAGTAGATCCTCGGCCGTACGCTGCAGTGCCGCTACGTCACCGTCGTATCGGTGCAGGTCGTCGCGGACATCGGAGCCGAGCCCCGGCACGAACACCGCCACATGGGTCGCAGTGTGTACGTTTCCGACAGCGATTGCGGCGAGTGTGTCCTCGGAACTGGAATTGTCCAACACCAGCAATTGCCGACCGCCCTGGTCGAGGGTGGATGCGATGGAGTCCAGCGCCGCCAATCGCTTCCGAGTCTGCGACAGACCCGCATCGGCATTGTCGAAGAGGCCGCCGAAACGGTTTCTTTCGAGTTGCCGTCCCAGGTCCTGCGCGACGGCCTCGAGCCGTGTCCGCTCGAGGGTGAGCATGCGGCGGTTCGCGGCATCGCGTACCTGCGCCGGAATGCCGTCGAGATTGCCGATCGATCCAGGATCGAGAACCATCAGCGATGTTCGCTCGGCCGGGGTCAGTGACTTCCAGAACGCCGAGTTCGCCGCCGCTGTCCCGCCGGACGGAACCACCGCTCGCGCGGGCCGGACGCTGGTGTACTCGGCGGCGACCCAGGTGTCGTCGTCGCTGTCGCCGCCGCCGTCGATGCGGTTCAATGCGGCTGTAGTGGCGTCATCGATCTCGAGCGCCCGGCGCATGGCTTCCGATACGCGCGCGCCCAGCTCGCGTCGCAACCGCAGGCGATCTCGTTCGGTTTCCCAGCCTTCGGCCACGGCCACTGCGTACACCGGAAACTGCGCGGCAACAGCACCATTGGGATGAATTGTCAGATCGTGCCGGGCGGCTGTGTCGTTGCAGTCACGAACCACCGACAGCAACGGGTACATCGAGTCCGCGAGCCTGGCGATGCACCTGCCGATCGCGCCGAGCTCTCGCGCCCGATCGAGTTGACCTCGATGAAGCACGCTGATCGCATGGCGCGCCGCGTCGGCCGCGGCGCCCTGCCAGTCCAAGTCGGCAGCCGCTGCGGTCAGTACGTCCGCACCGGCATCGAAAGCGCGGGCAGCCTCGGTCACCCGCTGCGCGAGCCGTCCCACCTCGGACGGGCTCCACTGCGCAATATCATTCCACGACAACACCATTCGACCCCCGGGGCTCCGCCGAAATCAACCTGTTCGGTCGATACACCTCGAAGTCAACACCACAGAGCGTCAGCGGCGCAGAATCTATCCACAGGCTGTGGATGAATCCTGCAGCGAATCCGTCACCGCGCTATTCTCCACTCCGATTCGTCGGGAGCCGACGGCTGTGTTCGAGGGGGTTTCTGCTCGGCCGGTCGGCTTCGCTTGGCGCGGTACAGGTCCGCGTCGGCGGCACGGTAGATCTCCGTCCAGCGACGAGAGGACGGCATGCAGACGATGCCCACGCTCCACTCGGCTCGATGGGCCCGGCGAAGACGATCGATGATCTGCCACGCTTCGGCTTCGAGCACCCCTGGCATGAACAGCACGAACTCGTCACCGCCGAGCCGGCCGAGTACGTCACGACGACTCAGCTCCGCCTTCCACGCCTTCGACACCCGCGCAAGAAGGACGTCACCGGCGATGTGGCCGTATTCGTCGTTGATCTGTTTGAAGTTGTCGAGGTCGAGAACGGCGAGGCTGACCGACAGGCCCCGAGCGGCGCACGCTGGAAGCATCTTCTCGACCTTGGCTTCGAAACCGAACCTGTTCAGCAAGCCCGTCAGAGCATCGTGGGTAGCGGAGTACCGCAGCCGCCGCGCGAACGCACCGAACACCTCCGTTGATCCCACTACCCCGAGTGCGATCAACACGCACGAAATGAACGAGGACTGATAGGTGCCGATCGCCGCTCCGGTGATCGCAGACAAAGCCAGCAGACCCGCCCATATCCCCGCAATGCGTTCGGACCAGAACGCACCGATGTGCATCGCGAGAAACATCGATGCCTGGACGCAGATGAGGTAGGCCGGCAGCGTGGTGCTCGATGCGAACGACAAACCTGCGGCAACGATGCTCATCAAGGTCACCGTGCCGATGGTGCGCTTGGGGCTGGGCGCCCTGGTACGCAGCATCATCACCGTCGCGGCGACACCGAGCGCGATGGCGCACAGGAACGCCACCTGCCCCCACACCCCTGCCGTGCCGTAGTAGGCACTTCCGGCGGCCGCGTACAGCAACGTCGTCGCCACCACGTAGACGAGCAGGGTCAAACCGGATTCGTCCAGCTTGGACGTCCCGGTGAGAACGCGGCCGATCACGAGGCCAGCCCCCGACCAAGTCGATTCGGCATTCTCACCTCCCCCAGGACGTCGCGCTCGCGCCGACTGTCGTGCGGGACTTTAACACTTTCGCGCGATAACGGCGTCAGGAAGCCATTTCTGCGCGTGCAGCTTCTCGTGCCAGCAAACGATCACGGGATTCCTCGAACTTCGTTGCTTTGCGCCCGAGATCCTCGACGTACTCCGCCAGCCGGTCGCGGTCTCTCTCCCCTTCGCCGGTGAAGTCGTTGCGCTCGAAGATCTGCCACTTGCGCAGCACGGGCATCAGAACCTCGTCCAGATGTTGCCTGAGATCGTAGATTCCGTGCTTGGCGAGCGCCATCGCGTTCTTCCGGAAATTGGGCATGTTCAGCCCCGGCATCGCGAATTCCGTCGCCACATCAGCGATTGCCTTCATCATCTGATCAGGCGTGAGATCCAGAGCCGCAGCACCGAGGTTTCGGTAGAAGATCATGTGAAGGTTCTCGTCGGCGGCGATCCGCGCAAGCATCCGGTCGGCAACCTCGTCACCGCAGGCAAGTCCGGTGTTGCGGTGTGAGACACGCGTCGCCAGTTCCTGCAGGGTCACATACGCGACGGAGTGCAACAGATTCGCGCCGTCCATCGGAGCATCCACGCCGGCCGTCATGTGCTGCATACGTGCACGCTCGAGCTCGACGGGGTCCACCGCCCGCGTCACGACGAGATAGTCCCGCATGACGATGCCGTGCCGGTTCTCCTCGGCCGTCCAACGGCCCACCCAGGTTCCCCAGGCGCCGTCCAGCGAGAAATTCTCGGCCAGACCCCGGTGATACGACGGCAGGTTGTCCTCGGTGAGCAGGTTGGTGATCATCGCGGTGCGCGCCAGTTCGGACAGCGAGGACTGCGAGAGGTCCCAGTCGTCTCCGCCCATGGCGGCGAAGTTGCGCCCCTCGTCCCACGGGATGTAGTCGTGTGGATGCCATTCTTTCGCCATCGTCAGATGGCGGTTGAGGTTGCTCTCCAACGTCTCGTCGAGTTCGGTCAGAAGTTCGGTGTGATCGAGGTGGCGCATGTGTGACAGGTCCTTTGCGACTTCTCCGTCGGCGGAGAGACATGATGACCGTTCGACGGTAGGCCCGCCCGCCGCTCGTTCTCGTCAGGATCGGCGAAGTCTGGGCACGTCACACCGGCCTTCACACATGATTGGCCGAGTTCACAAGCGGCATGCACGCCGGTGGAAGACAAAAATGGGCGCCCAGCGTGTGCTGGGCGCCCATTTTCTTGTGGAGCCTAGGAGATTCGAACTCCTGACATCTGCCTTGCAAAGGCAGCGCTCTACCAACTGAGCTAAGGCCCCGGGTCGTTCTGTGCGAGCGAACGCTACTCTACACGCTCGCACAATTCGTTCTGCATACCGCTACCGGACGTTCACGACGGGGAAAGCTCGTGCCACACACCATCTTTGCCGCGAAGCGAACGCGCCTTGGATAGTGCTGCAATCACCGCTACCACCGCTGCAACGAGAAGAACTATCTTCACGTGAACGAACCTCTCGTTGCGTCTGGTGTGGGCCTAGGAGGACTTGAACCTCCGACCTCTTCCTTATCAGGGAAGCGCTCTAACCGCCTGAGCTATAGGCCCTCATACCTCGGTTCGTAGAAAATTTCTCTTCCCGAACCGAGGAGTGAGATTACCGCATCGAACCGCTGTACTCCAAAACGGCCCGATCCTCCCGACTCGATCTGTGGCTCAGTCACGATCGGCGAGCGTCACTTCGACGCCACCGACCAGGTCCGAGGACAGGTTGTAGATGAACGACCCGATGGTGGTCAAGGCCGTGAACAGCACGACGTTGATGATGCCGATGACCGCGGCGTAACCGAACACCTGGCCGGCACTGATGAGACCACCGCCACTGGACTCCGAGACGATCTCGGTGAATGCACTGTTCAGCCGATCCCAGACGCCCATTCCGTCGAGCACTGCGTAGAGCAGCCCTACGGCGACCATCCAGACGAAGAACAGCGACACGGCGATGACCAACGAGATCTTCAGAGTCGACCAGGGGTCGATCTTTCGCAATTGAACCGTTGCGCGTAGCCCTTCGCCCTCTCCACGAGCCGCGATGGCAACTGGCTGAGCCACCCGTTGCGTTTCGGCAGTGGGTTCCGAATGCCGCACCTCGGACAGGTCCGGCATGTCCTTGGCCAGGTCCTTGCGCTCGATGTTGCGTGTCGGCCCGTCGATACCGGCCGCCCGCGACTTCGCAGCCTCCCGGCGTTGCGCCACTACCTCGGGGCTTTCCCCTCCCGACGCTGCCGCACCTGTGTCGACCGGCGCGGTGTGTGGAAGCGAACCACCTCGGGTGGGCAAGTTGGTCTGTGGCTGTTGCTGGGTTTTCGGTGCCGGTGATCCTGCCTGCTGTGGAGCGCGTTGGGTCCGCTGCCACGGCGGCGACTCCTGCGTGACCTCATCGGCCGGGGCGTTGCCGTTCCCCTGCGTCGGGCCACTGTGCACGTTCTGGAACGCCGCGGTGGGGGGCGAGCCGTCGCCGGCACGCAATGGATCCATCGGACGCGGCGGCGCTGGATGCTGCGCACCGCTCTTGTTGGGCGGTGCCTGCCCTGCGACCGGTGCTTGTGGGGGCTTCACCGGTGGGCGCCCCGCCGGTGGCCGCCCACCCTGCTGAACCGGACGCTGCGGGGGTGGGCCCTGTTGAACCGGCCCCTGCTGTACCGGACCCTGCGGGGGTGGCCCCTGTGAGGGCCGTGCAGGCGGCCGAGCGCCCGATGGCGGTTGCGGCGCAGCAGGAGGCCGGGCTGCCTGCGGTCCGGCAGGCTTGCCGGCAGGGTTGGGCTTGGCAGCCGGTTGCGGTCGGTTCGACTGGCGTGGCTGCTCAGTCCGATCGCCCTGGTCGTTCGGCGAACCGGGCCTGCTGCCAGGCCTGTTGGGAGTGCTCACTACAACTCCTTCGATGCTTCATCTTCGGCGGAGACAGCGCCCGGCTCCGGCTCGTGCTCGTCGGCGTTGCGCGCAATGGCGAGAAGCGTGTCGCCTTCACCGAGGTTCATCAACCGAACACCCTTCGTCTGTCGGCCGGCCTTCCGGACCTGCTTGGCTGCGGTACGGATCACGCCGCCACCGGAGGTGATTGCGTAGAGCTCATCATCGTCGTCGACGATCAGAGCCCCCACCAGGGTGCCACGTTTCGGGTCGTACTGAATCGTCAGCACGCCCTTTCCGCCACGACCCTGCTGTGGATAATCCTCCATCGCAGTGCGCTTGGAGTAACCACCGGATGTGGCGACCAGCAGATACTTGTCCTCACGGACAACGTTGAGCGCCAGCAGCTGATCCTCACCGTTGAATCGCATCCCCTGCACACCCGAAGTGGCTCGACCCATCGGGCGTAGCACCTCGTCGGTGGCAGAGAAACGGATCGACTGGCCTTGGGCCGACACGAGCAGCAGATCGTCCTCCGAGGACGCCAGCACAGCTCCGACCAGTTCGTCCTCACCGCGGAGGTTGACAGCGACGATTCCGCCGCTGCGGTTGGAGTCGAAGTCGGTGAGCTTGGACTTCTTCACCAGACCACCCTTGGTGGCCAACACCAGGTAGGGCGCGTCCTCATAGGTCTTGATCTGGATTACCTGGGCAATCCGCTCGTCGGGCTGGAACGCCAACAGGTTCGCGACGTGTTGCCCGCGCGCAGTTCGATTGGCCTCGGGCAACTCGTAGGCCTTGGCCCGGTAGACGCGACCCTTGGTGGTGAAGAACAGGATCCAGTCGTGCGTGGAGCACACGAAAAACTTGCTGACGATGTCGTCCTGTTTCAGGCCCGCGCCCTGCACCCCCTTGCCGCCACGCTTCTGGGAGCGGTAGAGGTCGGTCCTGGTGCGCTTGGCGTACCCGGTTTCGGTGATGGTGACCACGACGTTCTCGCGGGCGATCAGATCCTCGTCGTTGACGTCTCCGTCGCTCGCGATGATGCGGGTGCGGCGATCGTCGCCGAACTTCTCGATGATCTCGCCCAGTTCGTCCCGCACGATCTGACGCTGACGCTCCGGCTTGGCCAGGATGTCCTGCAGCTCGGCGATCTCGATTTCGATCTCGGCCAACTCGTCGATGATCTTCTGTCGCTCGAGGGCTGCCAGACGACGCAGCTGCATCGCGAGGATCGCATCGGCCTGAATGTCGTCGATATCGAGAAGCTCGATCAAACCGGCGCGAGCGATATCGACGGTTTGCGACGCGCGAATGAGGGCGATGACCTCGTCGAGCGCGTCCAGTGCCTTGACGAGACCGCGCAGGATGTGGGCGCGCTCCTCGGCCTTGCGGAGCCGGTAGCGCGTCCGCCGAATGATCACTTCGAGCTGGTGTGCCACGTAGTAACGGATCATCTGGTCCAGACGCAGCGTGCGCGGAACCCCGTCGACGATCGAGAGCATGTTCGCGCCGAAGCTGGTCTGCAACTGCGTGTGCTTGTACAGGTTGTTGAGCACGACCTTGGCGACGGCGTCACGCTTGATGGTGACGACGATCCGCATGCCGACACGGTCCGAGGACTCGTCGTCGATCTTGGAGATGCCGCCGAGTTTGCCGTCACGGACCTGCTCGGCGATCGAGGTGATCATGTTGTCCGGGTTCACCTGGTACGGCAACTCCGTGATGACGATGGTGGTGCGTCCGCTCGAGTCCTCTTCGATCTCGACGACACCGCGCATCCGGATCGAACCACGACCCGTCGAGTAGGCATCCTGGATGCCCTGGCCGCCGACGATCAGACCGTGCGTGGGGAAGTCCGGGCCCTTCACGCGTTCCATGCATGCCGCGAGGGTGGCTTCCTCGTCCGCCTCGTGATTGTCCAGCGCCCAGAAGACCGCCTCGCCGAGTTCGCGCAGGTTGTGCGGAGGAATATTGGTGGCCATACCGACGGCGATGCCGTTGGAGCCGTTCATCAACAGGTTCGGCACTCGCGACGGAAGGACCGTCGGCTCGCGGGTTTTACCGTCGTAGTTGGGGATGAAGTCGACGGTTTCCTCGTCGATGTCGCGCAGCATCTCCATCGCGAGCGGCGTCAACCGGGCCTCGGTGTATCGCATCGCGGCGGCACCGTCGTTGCCGCGGGAACCGAAGTTTCCCTGACCGTCGACGAGCGGGTAGCGCATCGACCACGGCTGGGCCAGGCGAACCAGCGCGTCGTAGATCGAGGAGTCGCCGTGCGGATGGTAGTTACCCATCGTTTCGGCAACGGGCCGTGCGGATTTGACGTAACTGCGGTCGGGACGGAAGCCCGAGTCGTACATCGCATACAACACGCGGCGGTGCACGGGCTTGAGTCCGTCGCGAACCTCGGGGAGCGCGCGACCGACGATGACGCTCATGGCGTAGTCGATGTAGCTGCGCTGCATCTCCTGCTGGATGTCGACCGGATCGATCCGGTCGCCACCCTCGGCGTTGGTGGTCGAGCCCGGCGGCGGTCCTACCGGTGGTTCGGTGATATCGGACATGAAATCTCCTCAGCTAAAAGACTTTTCACAAGATGGCGAATTCCGGCACTACACGTCGAGGAATCGGACATCCTTGGCGTTGCGCGCGATGAAACTGCGCCTGGCACTGACGTCTTCACCCATCAGGACGCTGAACAACTCGTCGGCGGCGGCCGCATCATCGAGCGTGACCAGTCGAAGAACGCGCACGGACGGATCCATGGTGGTCTCCCACAGTTCTTTCGCGTTCATCTCACCGAGACCCTTGTAGCGCTGCACGCCGTCCTCGACGTTGATCTTGCGCTTTGCTTCGATACCGGCGGCAAGCAATCCGTCCCGCTCGCGGTCGGAGTACGCGAAGTCCGGTTCGCCGCGGCTCCACTTCAGCTTGTAGAGCGGTGGCATCGCCAGGTAGACGTGGCCTTGCTCGATGAGTGGACGCATGAAGCGGAACAGAAGCGTCATCAGCAGCGTGGAGATGTGTTGCCCGTCGACGTCGGCGTCGGCCATCAGCACGATCTTGTGGTACCGCAGTTTGGTGATGTCGAACTCGTCGTGAATGCCGGTGCCGAAGGCGGTGATGATGGCCTGGACTTCGTTGTTCTTCAGGACGCGATCGATACGGGCCTTTTCGACGTTGATGATCTTTCCGCGCAGCGGAAGAATCGCCTGGAACATCGAGTCACGACCGGATTTGGCGGAACCGCCTGCGGAGTCGCCCTCCACGATGTAGATCTCCGACTTCGAAGGATCGTTGGAGCGGCAGTCGGCGAGCTTTCCGGGTAGACCACCGATGTCGGTTGCGCTCTTGCGGCGCACCATCTCTCGCGCTTTGCGGGCCGCCATGCGCGCTTGGGCGGACGAGACCGCCTTGTTGATGATGGTCTTGGCGTCGGCAGGGTTGGACTCGAACCAGTGACCGAGGTGCTCGTTGCAGGCCTTCTGGACGAACGATCGGATCTCGGTGTTGCCGAGCTTGGTCTTGGTCTGGCCTTCGAACTGCGGCTCGCCCACACGTACGGAGATGACTGCCGCGAGACCTTCACGGATGTCGTCGCCGGTCAGCTTGATGTCTTTTTCCTTGACGAGCTTCTTCTCGAGGGCGTACTTGTTCACCGTCGAGGTCAATGCCGTCCGGAAACCCTCCTCGTGCGTGCCGCCCTCGTGGGTGTTGATGGTGTTGGCGAAGGTGTGTACCGATTCGGAGTAGCCGGCGTTCCACTGCATCGCGATCTCGACCTCGTGACCTTCGCCCTTGGCGGTGAAGCCCACGACCGAGCTGTGAATCGGGGTCTGCGACTTCTTGGCGTTGATGTGCTTGACGAAGTCGACCAGGCCGTCGGGGTAGTGGTAGGTGCGCTTCCTCGCCTTTGCGGGCTTGACGGAAGCGACCTCGGCTTGTTCCTCCTCCGCCGACTTCGGTGCCAGCGCGGTCTCGCCGAGCTCTTCCTCGCTGGCGTCCGTCGAGGCGACGCGTTCGTCGATGTAGTTGATGGTCAGTCCCTTGTTGAGGAACGCCATCTCCTGCAGGCGGCGGTGCACGGTCTCGAAACTGAAATCGAGGGTCTCGAAGATTTTGCCGTCAGGCCAGAAGCGGACCGTCGTACCTGTCTCCTTGGTCTCGCCGACGGTTTCGAGCGGCCCGGGCTTGGCGTAGTCGTAGGTCTGTGTGTAGCGGTGGCCGTCGCGCGCGATCTGCAACTCGACCTTGGTCGAGAGGGCGTTGACGACGGAAATGCCGACACCGTGCAAACCACCGGACACGGCGTAGGAGTCCGAGTCGAACTTGCCGCCGGCGTGCAGCTGCGTCATGACGACCTCGACGGTGGGAACACCGGAGGAGTGCATGCCGACAGGAATACCGCGGCCGTCGTCCTTGACCTCGACACTGCCGTCCTCGTGAATCGCCACATCGACGGTGGTGGCGTAACCGGCCATGGCCTCGTCGACCGAGTTGTCGACGACCTCCCAGATCAGGTGGTGCAGTCCTCGCTCACCGGTGGAGCCGATGTACATACCGGGCCGCTTGCGGACTGCTTCGAGCCCCTCGAGCACGGTGATCGACGAAGCGCCGTAGTCCTTGTTCTCGGTCTTACCTGACTTCTGAGCAGCCACGGTTCGGTTGTTCTCCTTCTGCGCGTCGGAAGCCCCCTTCGCACCACATGGGTGCTGCCGCGTCCACCGTTCGGTGACGCGCACGAGTCTTCTCCACCGTTTCCTCGGACCCCATAGGGGCCGGACGATCGGTGGAGCTTCTTCGAAGGCTTCGCAGTTACCGGTCCATACTACTGGCATCCGTTGGCAGCTTGGGGACGATGGCACCCCGAAATGGCCCCTGAATGCCCCGCAGAGGCATTTTCTCCTGCCTTCGTGGCAAATATGGACGGTAGATCTCCAGCGGTGGCGTCTGCGGTTCGGTGATGCTAGAGATCGAGCACGATCCGGCCGCCGGCCGAGCGAGAGACACAGATCAACATCTCCGACTCCTGCTCTTCCTCGGTCAGTCGAGTCTCACGATGCTCAGGGGTACCACTGAGAACACGGGTACGGCAGGTTCCGCAGAAACCCTGCTGGCACGAGTACGCGACGGTCGGCTTCACCTCCCGGATCACCTGCAGTGCGGTCTTGTCGGCAGGCACAGCGATGACAGTTCCGGAGTCGACCAACTGGACCTCGAACTCCGCCCCGTCACGCACCGGGGGCGCTGAGAACCGCTCGTAGTACAAATGTGTCGCCGGCACGTCGTCGATACCTGCCTTGACAGCCTCGATCATCGGCGGCGGTCCGCAGCAGTAGACCGCGCCGCCCCTGACCTGCTCGAGAAGTTGCTCGGCGCTCGGGAGGCCATCGACGTCGTCGGTGCGAACGGTCACTCGATCGGAGTCCATGGCTTCGATCTCGTCGAGGAAAGGCATGGACTGCCGCGAGCGTCCGCAGTACACGAGATGCCAGTCCATGTCCGTTGCAATCGCCATGCGCACCATCGGCAGGATTGCGGTGATCCCGATACCGCCGGCAACGAACACTGCGGCGCCGCCTGGCACGAACGGAAATCCGTTGCGGGGCCCGCGCACGGTGACGCGAGTGCCGAGCTCGAGGGCGTGCATCTCCTTCGAGCCACCGCCCCCATCCGGAATCAACCGCACCGCAACCCGATACGACGCCGGTTCGGGCGGAGATACAGCATGCGACGACACGTTTCCACCACAGAGCGAATACTGACGTTTGCGACCGGAGGGCAGATGAAAGTCCAAGTGCATTCCCGGTGACCACGGTGGCAGCTCACCGTCGTCATCGGCCGTGAATGTCAACTGCACGACATGTTCGTCGACGCACATGACTTCACGGTCGGTGAGGGTGAGGGTCCGCGTTCGGACGATCGGTGGCGCAGCGTACTCCTCGTTGTACGCGGTGCCGTCCAACAGCGCGAACCACTTGTCGAGCGCATCGGTCACCAACGAAATGGCCTCGTCAGGCTCCGGTTTGCCGTACAGATCTCCTGGTATCGAGCGCCCTCGACGGAACAGTGCCACCATCTCGTTCATCCGCGCGATCCTGCTTTTCAGGGAAGGTCGCGATGCTCGCTTGCTACCGGTTTTCCGAGCGCTCATCGTGCTGCTGATCGCGCCGCCGGAGAAGTCGCAAGGTATCTGACCGCCTGCGCCGTCGAACCTTCCTTGGAGGGGTGATAGTCACGTTTGAAGTACCGGAGGGATGCCTTGAGCATCTGCATACTGCTCGGAAACAGCCCGCACGAGGTGACGCGGCGAAAATCCCGAAATCCGGCCTGACGCTTTTTCGGTGGAAGGTGGGTGAGGGTCGGATCTTGATCCATCAGGTAGCGAACTCCTCTGGTCCAGAAATAGACCAGAGTCGGAGCAATGGCGATGTAGGTGCGTATACGCCGGGCATGGCGGACATCGAAATAGCGCATGACCTCATAGGCCACCGCCCGGTGTTCTACTTCCTCCGCTCCGTGCCAGCGCAGCAGATCCAGCATCGTCGGATCGAAATCGGCCCGATCCAACTCCTCGGCGTTGAGTACCCAATCACCGAGGAAGGCAGTCAGATGTTCCACCGCAGCGATGAGCGACAGACGTTCGACGAGACTGTTGCGGCTGTGACCTGGCCTGTTGCCCAGTGCGCGACCGAATACGAACTTCATCTGATCGACGAACGGATCGACGTCGATTCCATGCGCCCTGAGCTGCTCGTGCACCTCGGTGTGGGCCTGCGCGTGCATCGCTTCCTGCCCGATGAACCCGATGACGTCCTCGCGCAGGGATTCGTCGTCGATGAGCGGGAGCGCCTCCTTGAAGGTTCGGACGAACCACTCCTCGCCCTCGGGCAGAAGGAGGTGCATGACGTTCATCAGGTGCGTAGCAAGTGGATCGCCGTCCACGTAGTGAAGTGGGAGCGATCTCCAATCGAAGGAGACGTTTCTCGCATGCAGCAACACCCGATCGTCGGTGCTGTCGACCGTGTCTTCCGAGCTACTCACTGATTACACCTGTCCCCTCGTCAAAACTCGGTCGCGCGGCGCCCCTCCGCTATCGACCACATGGCTATCCGGGGAACGCTACGCATGGACATCGGGGACTGCAAGAACAGTCAACTTTCGCAAAACAGCGGCTCAGACTGCTTGTACAAGCAGCCGGCGATGTCTATCCATACGTGTCGCGCGGTCCGCGACCCTTCACGTGACGGTCACCTTTGCGCCAACTCTTGGTCGTGGGTCCGTGAATTTTGAGGGACTTCACGACGCCGTGCCCGACTGCTGCAGCTATCCTCGCCAAAATCTGTGCCTGCATCAGCCGTAGCTGTGTGGCCCAGGCCGTGGACTCTGCCGTGACACTGAGAACACCATCCTCGAGTTTGGTCGGTACCGCATGCGCGGCAATGTCCTCACCCACCACCGTCGGCCACCGGCCCAGGACGGTTCCCTCCGACACTTTGTCGGACCAGCCGCGTTTCTTCGCAATCGACCCCGCAAGGGAGCCCAGTGTCTGCGGGTCACGGTCGTCGGGACCGGCCCCGGACCAGCCCCGTTTGCGGCGCCCACGCAGAGCCCGGACACCACCCGTCGGCGACGAACGACCCTGCCCGACGGATTTTCCGCTCGCCTTGGCCGCGTTACGTGCGTCCTCGAGCGCACGGCGCGCGAGATCGACCCCTTTGAGTTCCGCATCCGGCGGTGGTTGCGGCGTTCCGTCTTGCTCCTCGTCGTTCATCGATCCAACTCCCCGCCGGTCGCTGCCTCGGAAACCGACGCCCTCGAGGTCGACGCGCTGGAGATTGTCGATACTCGGGATGTATCACGTTGTACCGCTTGTACTTCCATCTTCACCGCGTCCAGCTCGGGCGGCACGTCCTCTGCCACGGCCGCGGTGATGAGTACCTGTTCTGCATCGGCCGCGACGCGGGCCAGAGCACTGCGTCGCTTGCGGTCCAACTCCGCGAACACGTCGTCGAGCATCAGCACGGGATCGGTACCCTCGGTCCGAAGCAGGGAGAACGACGCCAACCTCAGCGACAACGCAAACGACCACGACTCACCATGACTGGCAAAGCCTTTCGCCGGTTGATCACCGAGATTCAACTCCAGATCGTCACGATGCGGACCGACCAAGCAGACACCTCGTTCGATCTCACGCTGCCGCATCCGCGAAAGTTGATGCAGGAAGGCCGCTTCCAGCACCTCCACGTCATCGAGTTCCGGATCACGCTCGGGATCGGCGAACTCGGGTGGCAATGCCTCGGCCAGGCTACTGCGGTATCGGATAGTGGCAGGACGCGACTCGGGGGCAATCGAGGAGTAGGACTGCGCAACGAAGGGCATCAGTTCGTGTACCAACCCGATGCGCGATGCCAGCAGAGCGGCACCGTGCGCAGCGAGGTGGCCGTCCCACACGTCCAAGGTCGCCAGGGCACTTGCTCCGTCACTCGACTGCATTCCGCGCCGCAGAGCCCCACCTGCCGTCTTCAGCAAGGCCGATCGTTGACGCAGAACCTTCTCGTAATCTGCTCGCACACCGGCAATTCGAGGTCTCCGAGTGGTGAGCAGCTCGTCGAGATAGCGACGACGATCCCCTGGATCCCCGCGCACCAAGGAGAGGTCCTCCGGCGCGAACAGCACGCTCTGCAGAACACCGAGAATCTCGCGAGGTCGGCGTGCAGGAGATCTGTTGATTCGCGCCTTGTTGGTCTTACCGTCGAGTATCTCGACATCGATCGTCAGTTCACGGCCTTGGTTGACCACGGATGCACCGGTGAAGGCACGGTCCGCACCCGCCCGAATCAGCGGAGCATCGGAGGAAACCCGATGGGAGGAAAGCGTCGACAAGTATCCAAGCGACTCGAGGAGGTTGGTCTTGCCGTGGCCGTTGGGACCGACGAACACCATCGAACCGGGCCCCGGTTCGATGGTGACGTCGTCCCACGAGCGAAAATCACGCAGGGTGAAAGCACGAACGAACAAGATCTATTTCTTGGGATCGGGTGCGCGAAGCGTTTCCGCCGAGGTGACACGCTTGACGGCATGGCCACCGAACTGGTTGCGGAGCGCTGAAACCGCCTTCATCGCCGGCGAATCATCCTGTCTCGACGCAAATCTCGCAAACAGTGCCGCCGAGATGACCGGCGCCGGCACCGCGTGGCGAATAGCTTCTTCGACGGTCCACCGACCTTCGCCGGAATCCTCTGTGTAGCCGGAGATCTCGCTGAACTCGGGGTCCTGCGCGAGCGCCTGCACCAAGAGATCGAGCAGCCAGGATCGAACCACTGTGCCTTTGCTCCACGCACGAAGGACACCATGGGTGTCCTGCACGAGATCCTCGGCTTCCAAGAGCTCGTAGCCTTCGGCATACGCCTGCATCAGCCCGTACTCGATACCGTTGTGAACCATCTTCGAGTAGTGGCCGGCACCGACCGGCCCGGCGTGCACGAAACCGTCGGCACGCTCGCCCTCCGGCCGCAACGCATCGAAGATCGGCATCGCCTTCGCGACATCGGCTTCGGCACCGCCGACCATCAGACCGTAACCGTTCTCGAGGCCCCAGACACCGCCGGATACTCCGGCGTCGATGTAACCGACACCCTTGGAAGCGAGCAGTTCGGCATTGTGCGCATCGTCGGTGAACCGGGAGTTACCCCCGTCGATGACCAGGTCGCCCTCGTCGAGACACTCCGAGAGGCCGATGATCGTATCCCGAGTGATCTCACCGGATGGGACCATCACCCACACCACGCGCGGCGCAGTCAATGCCTGCGCCAGCCCCTCGAGTGACGGTGTATCCGTCACCTCGGGTCGAGGGTCGTATCCGATGACTTCGTGACCGTGCGCGCGCAAGCGCTCACGCATGTTGAAGCCCATTTTTCCGAGTCCGACCAGTCCCAGCTGCATGCGGAGTGTCCCTCTCTAGTGTGCGGGTGATGGTACGGGCACCAGCGAATCGACAGTGCCGCAACCGTTACATACCCGGTCAGCCCGGAAGTCGAACCGGCATCAACAGATACGTGTACGCACTCTGCGGTGCCGCGAACTTGCCCGACGAGTCAGGTACCAACTCATCATCGCTGGTCGGGCGCAGAACCGCAGGTCGACTGGGTGTGGTGAATCCGAACGTGACCTTTTCGCTGTGCAGCGAGGACAGGCCGTCGATGAGATATCCGGGGTTGAAGGCGATGGTGAGGGCTTCGCCCTGGAAATCGGCCATCAGCGCTTCTTCCGCGCGACCTGCATCGTCACCGCCCGCCGACAACAGCACGCCCTCGGACGAGAACTCGAGCCGAACTTGCGCTCCTCGCTCCGCTACGAGTGCAACACGCTTGATCGCCTCGACGAGCGGTGCGATCTCGACGACGGCCACGGCGGTGTGCTCGGGGGGAAGCAGCTGACGGAACTTGGGGAAGTCGGCGTCCAGAAGTCGCGTCGTCGTCCGGCGTCCCTCGCTGATGATGCCCAGAAGACCGTCGGCGCCCACCGAGGAGCCCGATCCCAGTGCCAGTTCCACCGGAGCAGTGGCGCTGCTGGACAACGTCTTGGCTGATTCGGACAAGGTTCGCGCCGGAATGAGAACCTCGGTTTTCGTCTCACCGCCGACAGGGGTCCACTCGAGCTCACGGACCGCGAGCCTGAACCTGTCGGTGGCTGCCAGCACCACCGTGGTGCCGTGAATCTCGACGCGAATACCCGTCAGCATCGGGAGCGTGTCGTCCTTGCCGGCCGCAACGGCTACCTGTGCGATCGCTTCGGAGAACACGTCGACTGCGATGGAACCGGTCTGCGTCGGCAGTTCGGGGAGCTGCGGGTAGTCCTCGACCGGCATCGTCGGAAGCGAGAACTTCGCGCTACCGCAGGTGATGAGCACTCGAGTGCCTTCGACACCGACATCGACGGGCTTGTTCGGGAGCGACTTGGTGATGTCTGCGAGCAGTTTGCCGGATACGAGTACGCGTCCCGACGTCGCGACCTCGGCCGAGACGCGTACTTGTGCAGAGACTTCGTAGTCGAACCCGGAAACGGTCAGCCCCTGCTCGTCGGCAGCGAGAAGTACTCCACCGAGGACGGGAACGGGCGGCCTGGACGGCAGGCTTCGAGCAACCCAGGCAACGGAATCGGAAAAATCTTCGCGAGCAACGCGAAACTTCAGACTTCCAAGCTCCATCGCTCGGTTTTTCCTCTCGTTCGGCAGCGGTCTGGTCGAAGGTGGCTTCGGTGAGCGCAGTGTGCGCTCGATACCGGTGCATCGATGAGTCTGACACAACCGGCAGATGCACACCGTATGCCCTTCGAGACCAACTTGAAAGCCGAACATCGAGGTTCGGAGGACACTGCCGGGCCGCATCGGGAGCCTGTGAACCGATCGCTCCCCAACACCTGTTTTCAAAGAGATTCTCTTCAAGAGAAATTCTTCGTATTAATAGGTCCTGTGGAATCTGTGCACGGGCACCATCCGGTGCTGGTGAGTCGGCGTGGTGTCGTGGGGATGAATTCGGGACCAATCGCAGGTTGCCGGTCGTCGGCCTGTGGACAGATCACAGCCGTACACAGCACTGCACAATTCATCCCCAGTTGTATCGGCTTATCCACATGGTTATCCACAGGTGTGAATCAACGATTCAAGTAACAAAAAATCGGTTGGAGAGGTGCCCGAAACCGGGTCCAATTGGAATCGGACCCGGTTCGATTTCGCTCGAGAGCTACCGCTTGGATCGTTGCTTGATGCGTGCAGTCAGTTCTTGCACTTGGTCGTAGACCTTGCGGCGCTCGGTCATCTCCTTGCGGATCTTCTTGTCCGCATACATGACGGTGGTGTGGTCGCGGCCGAATGTCTGGCCGATCTTGGGCAACGAGAGATCGGTGAGTTCGCGGCAGAGATACATGGCAATCTGCCTGGCCATGGCGAGAGCGCGCGCCTTACCCGGCCCGCAGAGATCGTCGATGGAGGTGTTGAAGTACTCCGCAGTGACGGCCATGATGGTCGCTGCGTTGATCTCGAGGCTGCTGGAGTCCGGCATGAGGTCGCGCAGGACGACCTCGGCGAGAGTGAGATCGAGTGCCTGCCCGTTCAACGACGCGAATGCTGTCACGCGAATGAGTGCGCCCTCGAGTTCTCGAATGTTGCGTTCGATTCGACTGGCAATCAGTTCGAGCACGTCATGGGGTACGTCGAGCCGATCCATCCGGGCCTTCTTGCTGAGAATGGCGATCCGGGTTTCGAGCTCTGGCGGCTGAACATCGGTGATGAGGCCCCATTCGAAGCGCGTACGCAGGCGTTCCTCGAGGGTTGCCAGCTGCTTTGGGGGTCTATCGGACGACACGACGATCTGCTTGTTTGCATTGTGAAGGGTGTTGAAGGTGTGGAAGAACTCCTCCTGGATACCTTCCTTGCCTTCGATGAACTGGATGTCGTCGACGAGTAGCACGTCGGTTTCCCGGTAGCGACGCTTGAAGGCAACTTTTCGGTCGTCGCGGAGGCTGTTGATGAAGTCGTTGGTGAACTCCTCCGTGGAGACGTACTTCACTCGCATACCGGGAAAGAGGCGTTGGGCGTAGTGACCGGCTGCGTGCAGTAGGTGTGTCTTGCCGAGGCCGGATGCTCCCCATATGAACAGGGGGTTGTAGGCACGGGCGGGGGCTTCGGCGATCGCTACTGCTGCTGCATGGGCGAAACGGTTGGATGCTCCGATGACGAAGGTGTCGAAGGTGTACTTGGAGTTCAAGCTGCCGGCACCGGGCGTCGGCGTGGACGATTCGGGCGGCTTGGTGAAGTACGTCGGCCACGAGTTCTGCACACTGGCGAGTGCTTCTCTTTCGTCGTCGACTTCCTCGTAGTCCGCGGTTTCCGAGTCGGAGGGTTCGAGGTCCGTGCTGTTCAAGAATCGGCGACGGTAGGTCGGCGAGCTCGGTGTTTCGGGGTGGGGCGTCCGCTCCTGGTCGGATTTGTCCTCCTCGGGCGCCGAGATGCGGACACCCAGTCCTTCGACACCCTGGCCGAGGTGTCGACCCAGGGCGTGCAGAATCGGCTCACGGAGATCGCGTTCGATTGCCTCCTGAGCGAATGAGGACGGCACGGCGAGCAGGGCGAATCCCTGCGTCAGGGTCAATGGCTCGACCAACGCCAGCCAAGCCTTCTGTCCTTTTGTCAGTGGTTGTCCGCTGTGCCGGTCGGACGTCAACTCCGTGACAACCTCCGGCCAGACGCGCGCCAACGCACCCGGATCGTCGTTCACGGTGCCTCCCCTTCGGACGTTCGAATCAAAAATGTGCAGTCGGCGGCAAAAAGAGCCATAAAAGGCCCCGCGGTCCGCTGCGTTCGACTAACGTCCCCGACGACGAACGCTTCGGGGAGTCATGATCGATCAGGAATATGTGTGCCTGGTACGAATATGCCACCTGGCCGGTGTTTCCACACAATTATCCACAGGTGTGGATGAACGACATCGCTGTCACCCCATCCGGTCGGTTCACGCGTCGATCTTGAAACTTGTACGCTGTGACCTGCAGTTTTGCGGAATTGCATATTCTCGAGCTACGGCAACGACCTGTGGATACCGGCGTTGAATCGGCGCGAACGAGTTGTCCACACACCGTTGTCCCCAAGCCTGTGGATGAATTACACGGATGTAGTCTCAACCTTTGACGCCGACGAGTTTGACCACCGTCGATGAGGTCAGTACTGTCGAACAGTCACCCAACGGCGAGGTGGCCGATGCATGCTGGCTGCTTACAGTCTGTCTTCACTCGGATGACTCGCTATCGGGGTGTAACTCGGGTCCGACCGGACTCGCTACTACCGCCAGTAGGCGCCCAGTGTGGCGCCGATGATTTTCGAGGAGTGTTGACCGTGGCCAAGGGCAAGCGGACGTTCCAGCCGAACAACCGACGCCGCGCGCGCGTTCACGGCTTCCGCCTTCGTATGCGTACGCGTGCAGGTCGTTCGATCGTTGCTGCGCGACGCGGCAAGGGCCGCAAGGCTCTTACCGCCTGATTCATCGTTCGTCTGAAGTTACGGAGCTCGGGGTGTTACCTGAGCCGCACAGACTGCACAGCAGCATTGATTTCTCGCGAGCTGTGCGTCGAGGCCGACGAATAGGAAGACAAGACTTGGTTGTCCACGCATACACGCGTGACGATGCAAGTTGTGTCTTCAGCGTCGGCAAGCCAAGATTCGGACTGATCGTCAGCAAAGCTGTCGGGCCGGCGGTAACTCGTCATCGAGTTGCGCGCCGGCTTCGGCATATCTGTGCGCAGATACTCTCGGATGTGCCACCGACTGTCGATGTGGTTGTTCGTGCTCTGCCAGGTGCAGCAGATTCGTCGTCTGCTGATCTGCATCGACAGTTGCGGTCCGGACTGAAGAAGCTCGGTTACCTTGTCCCGGCGGAGACGTCGGTTGCGAAAGATGCGCGTCCATGAGATTTCTGCGTTTCATCCGTTTGCTCCCGGCGCGGACACTGATCTTCTGTATCGAGTTGTATCGCACGTATGTGTCTCCACTCAGACTGCCAACCTGCCGTTTCTCTCCCACGTGCAGTGAGTACGCAGTCGAGTCGTTGAAGACTCATGGAGCCGTCAAAGGTTCCCTTCTGGCCGTCGTACGGCTTCTCAAATGTGCACCCTGGCACCCTGGTGGGTGGGATCCGGTACCCGAACGCGGTTCGTGGAGATACCGAGATCGTGGTGTTGCCGAACAGACTTCGACCCAAGACATCCACTTGGTTGTGAAAGTGGACGAACAGAGGAGTACATAGAGCCGTGCTCGATTTCATTTACTATCCGGTCTCCTGGATTCTCTGGGTGTGGCACAGAGTCTTCGGCGCCGTGCTGGGTCCCGACAATGGATTCGCATGGGCGCTGTCCGTGGTGTTCCTCGTCTTCACGCTTCGAATCCTTCTGTACAAGCCGTTCGTCAAGCAGGTTCGCACGACGCGGCAGATGCAGGAACTGCAACCTCAGATCAAAGCGCTGCAGAAGAAGTACGGCAAGGACAAGCAGCGGATGGCTGTCGAGATGCAGAAGCTGCAGAAAGAGCACGGCTTCAACCCGATCATGGGCTGCCTTCCGGTGCTTGCACAAGCACCTGTGTTCATCGGCCTGTTCCACGTGCTGCGCTCGTTCAACCGCACCGGCACCGGATTCGGCCAGCTGGGTCTGACGCCCGCCGAGAACCGCGAATTGTCCAACTACGCGTTCAGCGTCGAGGACGTCAACTCCTTCCTCGACGCGCGACTGTTCGGCGCACCCATCTCCGCGATGATCACCAGCCCGCAGAGCCAGCTGGAGGCGTATGCCAACCCCGCTCTGGGCCTGGGTGTGCCGTCGACGCTGACCATCGCTTTGGTCTCGATCCCGCTGATGATCATCGCCGCCATCGCCACCCACATGAACTCTCGCGCCTCTGTTGCGCGCCAGAGCGAGGCCGCAGCGGCCAATCCGCAGTCGGCGATCATGAACAAGCTGGCTCTCTATGTCTTCCCGCTGGGTGTTCTTGCCTTCGGTGCATTCCTGCCTATCGCCATCCTCCTGTACTGGGTCAGCAACAACGCCTGGACATACGGGCAGCAACACCTGGTGTTCGGCAAGATCGACAAAGAAGAGGCTGCGAAGAAGCAGGTGGCTGTCGAGAAGCGCGCGGAGAATGGGCCGAAGCCAGGGGTCAAGCCCGTTACCAAGCCCAAGCCGGGAGCTCGACCGAAGCTGTCGAAGATGACCGCGGTCGAGAATGACGCTGATGATGCGGTCTCTGATGGTGAAGTCGATAGCGGGTCGACCAAGTCTTCGCCCCGCAAGACGTCGTCGACGAACAGTTCGGGATCGAAGCCCAAGCCGCGTCCCCAGACCAACCGCAGCAAGTCCAAGCGGAAGCGTCGCTGACGCCACAGGATCGAGGACCGAACATGTCTGCAGAAACTGAAGTATCCAATACGCACAACGCAGTGAGCGCTGGGGATGGAGCGAGTGAAGTCGTGGCAGTGGAGACAGAACAGTCCGACAGCAGTGTGGACGACCGCGACGAGTCGAAGGTGAGCGAACCCGAGGACGTGGCATCTGCCGATCTGGACGATGACGAGGATTCAGAAGACTATCTGGTGGAGGAAGGCGAGATCGCCGGAGACTACTTGGAGCAGCTTCTCGACGTTTTGGACTTCGACGGAGATATCGATCTCGACGTCGAGGGCGACCGTGCTGTAGTGAGTATCGATGGTGGCAGCGATCTCACGAAGCTCGTGGGGCGTAAAGGCGAGGTTCTGGATGCTCTCCAGGAACTCACTCGCCTGGCGGTCCAGCAGTCGACGGGTGAGCGCAGCAAGCTGATGCTCGATGTTGCCGGGTGGCGAGCGGGTCGCCGGAGCGAGTTGAGCGCACTCGGCATCGAGGCCGCGCGTCGCGTTCTGGAGACTGGGGATCGCGAGGAGCTCGTACCTATGACTCCGTTCGAGCGCAAGATCGTGCACGACGCGGTCGCGGGAATCGATGGCGTCGACAGTGAGAGCACCGGCGTCGAGCCTTCACGACGGGTTGTTGTTGTGAAGTCCTGATCGCACATGAAGTCCTGATCGCACATACAGAGCAGGAGCCCCCAGCCACCGGCTGGGGGCTCTTCTGTTTCTCCGAGACGATCTCGTGAATTTCAACGATGTAGTTCGATTTTGATCTTGTGGGCCCACGAAGACTGGGGACGGCTAGAAACGTCACTGTGACGGACGTGAACTGCACGATGTTTCACGTGAAACCTGATCCGCTTCCTTTTCGCTACCGATGGATGCGCACCTAGGATCGATACGACGAGCCAGTCCCCCGCACTATCAGGGCTAGTTGTTTCACGTGAAACACCGTAGAGATGAATGCGTCGGTGATGTGGGTTCTCGAGGACGGCGTCACAACGAGATCGTGCGTCCGGCCGAATTCGAGTGTTCAGTTCCATCGGTGTCTCTAGAGTCTCGCGAACACATCGTGCGGTAGATCGATACGTCGTATCGCCGAAGTTCGACTTCAGTTCGGACCGTCCTGTCGGTGTCAGTCGCCTCTTGTAGAAGCGGTTAGGTCACTGCGGTCCGATATATGGCGAACTTGTATGGCGATAGCAGGACCGACCGTTTCACGTGAAACATGATCGGATGCTGGCTGCCACCCGGGGCGACGGAGTTGGAACCCCGCACCCGTTGTAGGAACCCTGTACATGCTCGTGCGGTGGACGCCCCTTCACGCTCGCAAAGCCTGGCTGTTTCACGTGAAACGTCCCGTACTCGTTTCGTTTGAAGAACCACCGAGGTCGGCTGGGCGCACAATTCCTGTTTCACGTGAAACACCGCCAAGCACGATGTGTCGCAGAGCTCCAGAATCTTCCATCCAGATCGGACAACACGGGCAATGGGCGCCGAAGTTCACTCCGGAGTTTGGCGAAGTACCCCGGGACGCGGGAAGATGATAGGCGTGGAACCTGACGCGTTGGACGAAGAACAATTGATGGCGATCGCTGAGCGCGTGTTCGGTCCGCGCCTCGAACTTGCCGTGCAGTATCACGAGTCTCTCGCCACAGCGGGCGTGGAACGCGGACTCATCGGGCCTCGCGAGGTTCCTCGCTTGTGGGAACGTCACATTCTGAACTGCGCTGTCATAGGCGAACTGATCGACGAAGGGGAGCGCGTTGTCGACGTCGGAAGCGGCGCTGGACTCCCCGGGATACCGCTTGCTATAGCGCGTCCCGATCTACGTGTGACGCTCGTCGAACCCCTGCTTCGACGAACGGTGTATCTCGCGGAGTTCGTCGATTCCCACGATCTCGATGTACTGGTCGTACGTGGTCGTGCGGAGCAACCGGGAGTGATCAAGGAAGCGGGAGGTGCCGACGTGGTGACTTCCCGCGCGGTGGCGCCGCTCGAGAAGCTTGCCAAATGGTCCATGCCGCTCATCCACGAGCACGGCAGAATGCTCGCGCTGAAGGGAAGCAGCGCCGAGGAGGAGATCGAGAGGGATCGGGCTTCCCTTAGTCGCATCGGTGCTGGCAAGCTAGAGGTTGTGAAGTGTGGTGTCGACCTGTTGCCGACGCCGACTATCGTGGTTAGGGCGGAGCGGATTCCCCGACGCCATCCCCGTAGATAGACCCATCTGTTTCAATCCAGTTCTTGTTCAACAACCCAGTTCCGTATTGAGGAGCACGTATGTCGGGTGGATCCGATCCAACTGTTTCACGTGAAACAGAGCAATCGACCGAGGGTGCGCGCCGAGCTACCCGTGGTCCCGAAGCGAAGACGACGGGTGGCTCTGGTTTCGGCGAATACAGCAGCATCTCTTCCGATGACACTCCAATCGGTGCAGCCGCACAGCGCGCAAGTCAAATTCTGCACCCAGGGAGCGTGACACTCCCCAAGCCCGCGCAGCGTCGGATGTTGACCATCGCCAACCAGAAGGGCGGAGTCGGCAAGACGACCACAGCGGTCAATCTCGCTGCCGCACTCGCGATACAGGGACTCACCGTCCTCGTCGTGGACCTCGACCCTCAGGGCAACGCCAGCACTGCATTGGGCGTCGAGCATCACTCAGGGGTTCCGTCGAGCTATGAGGTCCTCATCGGCGAAGTCAGCGCGACCGAGGCGATACAACAGAGTCCCCACAGTGAACGTTTGCTCTGCATCCCAGCAACCATCGACCTCGCCGGAGCAGAGATCGAACTGGTGTCGATGGTGGCACGTGAAGGTCGGCTCAAGACTGCGCTGGCCGATCTTGCGGAGATCGACGTGGACTTCGTCCTGATCGACTGTCCTCCGTCCCTGGGGCTTCTCACCGTCAACGCGCTGGTTGCCGCGACCGAGGTATTGATCCCGATTCAGTGTGAGTACTACGCCCTCGAGGGCGTGGGTCAGCTTCTGCGGAATATCGAGCTAGTCCAGTCGCACCTGAATCCGTCGCTGCATGTCTCCACAGTGATACTCACGATGTACGACGGACGTACCAAGCTCGCCGACCAGGTTGCCGAGGAGGTTCGTAAACACTTCGGTGATGCCGTATTGCGTGCGGTGATTCCGCGCAGCGTCAAAGTATCCGAGGCGCCGGGCTACGGAATGACCGTGATCGATTACGACCCCGGTTCTCGTGGCGCAATGAGCTACCTGGATGCAGGTCGAGAGCTGGCAGCGCGGTCCGCAAACATGGCACCGCAGACAACGCAGGAGCGCAAGAACAGATGAGTCAGACACGCAAGGGTGGCCTCGGCCGAGGGCTCGCCGCACTCATTCCGACGGGACCGGAAGCAGGTCCCAGGCTCGGCAATGCGGCAGCAGATGTCGTCATCGGCCGGGATACTTCGGGGTCCGCGGGTAGAGCCCCAGACCTGACTCGGCCTGCCGGCTCCTCAGGTGACAAGACCGCCTCGGCCCCCACGCCCGCTCCCCCAGTACGAAGCTCCGACGAAGACCTCTCCCCTGCCGGCGCGGTGTATCGAGAGATCCCGCCCTCGCTGATTCACCCCAACCCCAAGCAACCACGAACTGTTTTCGACGAAGAGTCCTTGGCGGAACTCGTCCACTCGATCCGTGAGTTCGGCTTGATGCAACCGATCGTCGTCCGCTCCGTCGAGGGCGGAACGTACGAGTTGGTGATGGGCGAACGCCGCTGGCGCGCCAGTCAGGAAGCCGGCCTCGAGTCGATCCCGGCCATCATCCGGGAAACCGCTGACGATGCCATGTTGCGAGACGCGCTTCTCGAGAACATCCATCGGGTGCAACTCAACCCTTTGGAAGAGGCAGCGGCGTATCAACAGTTGCTCGAAGAGTTCGACGTGACCCATGAGGAACTTGCGCTGAAGATCGGACGGTCACGTCCGGTCGTGACCAATATGATTCGCTTGCTGAAGCTGCCGATTCCCGTGCAGCGTCGTGTGGCAGCCGGCGTTCTGTCGGCGGGTCACGCTCGTGCACTGCTGTCCCTCGACGCCGGGTCGGAGGCTCAGGAGCATTTGGCGGCTCGGATCGTGGCCGAGGGCTTGTCGGTGCGTGCCACCGAGGAAGCTGTGACGTTGGCCAACCGCAATGACGATACGACGCACCCGCCAGCCCCTCGCCGCAAGCCGATACAGATGCCGGGGCTTCAGGATGTCGCCGACAGGCTGTCCGATTCGTTCGACACCCGTGTGACGGTGAGCCTGGGCAAGAAGAAGGGCAAGATTGTTGTCGAGTTCGGGTCGGTGGACGATCTCCAGAGGATCGTCGAGATGATGGAAGACCAGAAGAAAAAATAGCCGCGAAATTTCAGGCACCGCCATACGCGGCATTTACGTCACTGTGACATATGTTCAGGATCTATTGGATCAAAGATCAGAATGGGGCCGAAATATGTTGAACACCAGCACTTTCGAGTCTCGTGGTGTTCGGCATGCCGCGGAACGTATCCGTGGCTTAGTCTGTGGCGGTGCGGTCGGGTTTCCGGCACTCACGGAGGCCGAAATTGTCGGGGTATGGAGGCTGAGGTAACCAGTGTCGACGCTTGTCACCGGAGTCACGTTGGACTCGTTCGATCGGTTACCCAGCCACACTCGCCGATGCCGGTTCTGGGTACTCGATCCGGCGACCGACAAAGCGGACGGGTCTCCGTTGGATCTCGAGTTCGAGAACGAGGCATGGTTGTCGATGATCATGCTCGAATGGGGATCATGCGGACAGTTGTTGACGGACGGCGGCGAGAGCATCGGGTGCGCCCTGTATGCCCCACCGAGTGCAGTACCGAGAGCAGCGACGTTCCCCACCTCTCCCGTCAGTCCGGATGCAGTGCTGTTGACGACATTGCGCATCGAGACCGACACCGACCGCGACGCGCACTCGGCATCACTGATCGCCGCGGTCGTCAGCGATCTTGTGAATCGAGGTGTACGCGCCCTCGAGGCATTCGGAATCCGGCGTACAGCGGAAGACGAGACAGACGGTCCGCGTGCGAGTGCCTCGATGAGGTGTTCGGACGCCACGTGCATGATCGACGCCGATTTCCTCGAGAAGGCCGGGTTCGAAGTAGTGGCACCCCATCACCGCTACCCACGGCTGCGGCTCGAGTTGGATCGCGATCACGGGTGGAAAGAGGACGTGGAATCAGCGCTCGAACAGCTGCTGATCGCGGCGAGCCTGTCGATGCTCGACATCGAGCAGAAGGACACCGTCAGCGTGTCCTCGTCGAGCACAACGGCGTACGGAGCTCGAGTCCCGCGATAGCCGGTGCTGCGAGTTGAACTCAGCCGCGGTCCGCGGCGGCCAACTCCTCTGCGAGGAGCTCCGCGAAGGTGAAGGTGCCGGTCGGTTGATCATCCTGGCCGAGGAGATACAGACGCTTGACCGAGACGAGTATGGCCTCGGCGATCACGTCACGTGAACGTGGGTCGCTCAAGACCTCGACGTCGGAGGCGTTGGTGAGGTATCCGAGGTCTATCTGAACCGTCGGCATGTCGGTCAGGCGCAACAGATCCCACGTCCGACCGTGGCTTCGGCAGTCGAGTAGCGGTGTGCGGGCAACGATCTCACGCTGCACATATCCCGTCAGAACCTGGCCGATCAGCGACGTCGACCCGTGTGAGTTACCGAAGTGGAAGCTGGCCACACCGTTTGCTGCAGGGCTGGTGCTCGAAGCGCAACGCAGGGAGATCATCAGATCAGCATTGAATGCGTTGGAGGTCTCGGCGCGTTCGGCGACACTTGGGTTGGTGCCGCGCGCTCGAGAGAGAAAGGTTTCCATTCCGGTGGCTGCCATCCGACCCTCGAGTCGGCTGGCGACATCCCACAGGATCTCGGCCTCGGCGATCCGCCCATAGATTCCGTCGACGATCCGTCCTGTGTCAGCGCCGCCCAGGTCGGGATCGATCACGATACGCTTGCCGGTCAGCTGAGGACCCGACTGGCGGACCAGTTCTTCCTCGCTGATGGCGTGCGGTGATCCACCGGTCACTCGCGCGCCGAGCAAATCGAGTGAGCGCAAGGTTGCCGGGCCACAGATACCGTCCGGCGACAGGCCGATCTCGCGTTGGAAGGACGACAGTCCTTCGTGGGTCTTCGGCCCGAAATAGCCGTCGACGCGCTCGCTGTAGAAACCGAGATCCTGCAGACGGGTTTGCAGTGTCGCGACATCGTCGCCGTAGAGCGGCGCCGAAAGCTGGTAGATCAGGGTGCGGGCACCGAGTCGGTAGGACGCTTCGTTCAGTGACCGATAGGTCGCCGGCCCGACAATTCCGTCGACGAGCAACCCGCGGTGCTGTTGGAATGCTCGGACAGCGCCGTCGAGGGCGGAGTCGTAGTCAGATGCCGGAGCGCTCCAGTGAAGGGGATCGCCCGCGGTGTCACGGTCCTGAGCATCGTCGGGAAGGAAGCCGAGTGAGAGGAGAGTGCTCCGAACCTCCGCGACGGCGGGACCGGAATCGCCGTGACTGAGTCGGTGCATACCTCGAAGCCTCTCGCAAGAATGAACGAAATCTGAATCGACTCTAGCCAACCGGGTGCGGCAGTCCTGCTCACCACCGGAAACCAAGCGTCGATCACAAATCCGATGTGCCGACCCTGTGTCGGCACATCGGATCATTGTCGCAGAAAATACCGTCAGGACCGCAATCCACGCGCTCGAGCGGTGGGCCACAGTCCTGGCGCGATCACGTCACAATACGGAGTCGAGGTCCTTGAGCAGCGCGGCCTTGCCTTTGGCTCCGACGATCTGCTTCACAGGCTTGCCACCCTGGAAGAGGATCATCGTGGGAATGGACATCACCTTGAAATCTCGAGCAGACTGAGGGTTCGCGTCGATATCGAGCTTGGCGACGGTCAGCTTGTCGGCGTGCTCGGCCGCGATCTCCTCGAGCACAGGGGCGACCATCTTGCACGGGCCGCACCAGGTGGCCCAGAAGTCGACGAGGACTGGCTTCTCGCTGGTCAGGACATCGTCGGCGAAAGATGCATCGGTGATGGTGACGGTCTTCTTGTCATCGGACATGGGTTCTCCTCTAGATCTGAAACGAAGTGTGAACTCGGTGGGGTATTCGGTCAGGCCGTGACGGCGTCGACAGGTTGATCGGCATGCTCGAGCGTGTTGCTGGTGATGTCGCCCTGCTCGGCCAGCCAGCGCTCAGCGTCGATGGACGCGGTACATCCGGTACCAGCTGCGGTAATCGCCTGCTGGTAGACGTGGTCGACGAGATCGCCGGCGGCGAACACGCCGGGTATCGACGTTGCGGACGAAGGGGAAGCAACCTTGACGTAACCGTCCTCGTCGAGATCGACCTGTCCCTTCACCAACTCGCTGCGCGGATCGTGGCCGATGGCAACGAACATTCCGGTTACGTCGAGAGTTCTCGTCTCTCCGGTGATCGCGTCTTCGAGCGTCAACCCGGTGACGGAGGTGTCGCCGAGCACTTCGTTGACCTTGGTGTTGGTCAGGAAGGTGATCTTGTCGTTGTTCTTCGCGCGCTCGAGCATGATGCGCGACGCGCGGAACTCGTTGCGGCGGTGAATGACCGTGACGCTGCGGGCGAACCGTGTCAGGAAGGTCGCCTCTTCCATGGCCGAGTCGCCGCCGCCGATGACGGCGATGTCCTGGTCGCGGAAGAAGAAGCCATCGCATGTCGCGCAGGCGCTGACGCCTCGTCCCAGCAACTTTTCCTCACCGGGAATGCCGAGGTATCGCGCAGCTGCACCCATAGCGAGGATGACTGCTTTGGCCTGGTACGTCTGACCGTTGGCGGAGACGGTCTTGATGTCACCGCGCAGGTCCAGCTCTTCCACATCCTCGGTGCGAATGTCGGCACCGAAACGTTTGGCCTGCTCACGCATCTGCTCCATGAGGTCCGGTCCCATGATGCCTTCACGGAAGCCGGGGAAGTTCTCTACCTCGGTGGTGGTCATCAGGGCACCGCCGAACTGTGTGCCCTCGAACAACAGGGGTTCGAGTTCTGCCCGAGCCGAGTAGACGCCTGCGGTGTAACCTGCGGGTCCCGAGCCGACGATGATGAGATCGTGAACCTTGGGCGTAGTCATGCGGACCTTCCGATTGATGTTCTTCCGTGGCGCCTGCGGCGGCGAGAAGAGTCTGCCGAGGACATCCATGACAACACAAGGGTAAGGGCTGTTGTTCCCGTTCGGCGAGGGCTGTGGCAGGTCCGACCGGTCGCGCGCGGAGGGCTCAGTCGAGGTCGCGCCGCAGCAGGGTCGCTGGATTGTCGACGCCGCAATCGGGGCCGACGGCAAGCAGCGTCAAACCTGGGGTCGCGGAGTTCTGCGGCAGCACCAACACCACCGCTTGGCGACCGTCCAATTCCACCGGGGCCGCACCGAGCACTGTGGACGAAGCGCCGAACCCGTTGGCTGCGAGACAATCCGCGAGAGCCTCCGACCCCAGCAGGGGAACCGTGTCGCGGTCGGCCATGATCCGGTAGGCGAAGGACGCGTCGATATCGCTCGAGTCGACGACCAGGGTGGAATCGGGATCGACTACCAACCCGTCGGCGATTGTCTCGGAAGAGTTCTCACCGGAGGACGGCATCAGGATGGCGGTGGTGACCGCGATGGCAAGGACGACTGTTGCTGCGAGACCGACCACGATCGCGGCGCGTGGTCGGCGCCGCGAGGAGAGGGTGGTGACGGCGGTGGGGGCCTCGGCTGGAGCGGTCGGTGCGCCAGTGGCATCCTCGAGTGCTCGATCGATCTTCTCGGCAACCTGGGGAGGTATAGGTTCACCGACCGTATGGTCAGTTCCGAAATCGCGAAGGTGGGCAGAGACCTCGTCGAGTGCTGTGATGACGGTCATCGCCGCGTCATCCTGGCGAACCAGTGGCCAGAGGCGTTCACTGACGGATTCGGAGAGGACGCCCGCGTGCAGATCTGCGAGAAGGTCCAGCGAGTACGGCGCTTCGGGTAGAGGCTCGGTGCGGTGGACAGCCATGCCGGTCTCCTCTCCGTGCGAAGTCCCTCCTACACATGGTAAGACGCGGCGAGTGTCCTATCGGTTCCCGTCCTCGCGCAGAAACTGCAATCGGATCGCCAGTTTCAACCGTCCGCGCGCGCAACGACTCTTGACGGTGCCCGCCGGGACGCCGAGCAATCGGGCTGCATCGGCCACCGAGTAGCCCTCCATGTCGACCGCCACCACGGCAGCTCGCTGGTCGGGGGCCAGGGACATCAACGCGGTGTGGACCTCGATGGAGGTCTCGACATCGGCCATCGAATCGCGCGCATCGGCGAGATCGAAGGAGTCACCGTCCGGAAGGGGTGTGGTGGGCCTGGACCGGTTGCGCCGGATGCGGTCGAGGCACGCGTTCACCACGATCTTGTGCATCCAACTTCGGACAGCAGCATCGGCGCGAAAGGATGCCGCTGTGCGATGCGCCGACAGCAGTGCTTCCTGCAGCGCATCGGCCGCGTCCTCGGCCGTGTAGCTGGTGCGGCGTGCGGTCATCCACAGATGCTCGTGATGCCGATGAACGAGCGTGGTGAACGCATGCGGCTCCCCGGCGACGTGCGCGGTCAACAACTCGACGTCGGAGCGCTCACCGAGCAAGCCCCCAGCGCCGCCGTCCGTACCTACTGTCCCCATGCGACTGCCCCCATACGCAAACGGCTCCCCCCCGTATTACCGCATTGCGAGAGAGCCTAGAGCATAGAGACCGCTGAGTATGGAACCGTCAAATTTTCAAGTTCTGTGCGGGTTCAGCATGCGAACTGGTAAATATGTCACTCTTGCGAAAAGACCTTTCGTCCGGACACCGAGCTCCGGCATCGGTACGTCCAGCATCGGCCGTCTACGCCGCCAGGTGTCGGGCCTTTGGCCACTTTGGCCCGCTGAGCGAACTTCACCTGTTCATCCTGTGGCTACAGGAGATGGGAATTCTTCCACCGATGCACGTGATGCCGATGTAGAAATGCAGGTGCTGCAGTTCGACTGCGGCGGCACCCGGCCGCGAGCGACGGCCGCCCTGCAGGCACGGGAAATGGATCGGATATGACGAAGGCGAAGCCGCGATACATGGCGCAGACGGATTTCATGTCCTGGAGGATGGAGGCGGATCCGGTCCTGCGCTCGACGATCGTCGCAGTGGCAGTGCTCGACCGGAGCCCCGATTGGTCCCGGTTCGTCCGGATGATGCGGCGTGGCGTCGACGTGGTCCCGATCTTCCGGCGCAAGGTGGTCATCGATCGGCTCGGCGCGGTTCCGCCGCACTGGGTGGACGACCCCGACTTCGACCTCGGCTGGCATCTGCGGAGATTCACGTTGCCCGACCGCGACGGGTGGGACGGCGTCCTGGATTTCGCCCGGACCACTGGTATGTCGGCCTTCGACACGGCCCGCCCATTGTGGGAGTTCACCGTGCTCGACGGGCTCGCGGACGGGCGGGCTGCTCTCGTGATCAAGGTTCATCATTCCCTGACCGATGGCGTCGGTGGAATGCAGATCGCCAGGGAGATAATGGATTTCACGCGTGAGGGCACGCCACGTGGCGACACCCCGCGCCCGTCGACAGTCGCAGGGGCCGAGGCCGACTCCTCCGTGGCGGACAGTCTGTCCTGGTACCGCGCGACCGGTGGTGCACTGGCCCGGCGGACGGTGTCCTCGGCCGTGCGGGGAGCCGGGAAGCTCTGGTCGGACCCGGCAGCCGCGGTCCGTGAGGCGGCAGCGGTCGTGGGATCGACGGTCAGGTTCGCGCGGCCGGTGTTCTCGACCATGTCGCCGGTGATGACGGAGCGAAGCACGCGCAGGCACTACGCGGCACTCGACGTACCGATCAGCGGACTCACCGCGGCAGCGGCAGCGGGAGGTGGATCGATCAACGACGCATTCCTGGCGTCGATTCTTCTCGGGATGCGGCACTATCACCGCGCTCACGGCGCCGAGATACCGCCGGCGTTGAGGCTCACGCTGCCGATCAGTCTTCGCACCGAAGAGGATCCGATCGGTGGGAACCGGATTACGCTGGCGCGCTTCGCATTACCCACCGATATCGATGATCCGGCCCAATTGATGGGACGGGTCCGTACGACGGTGGAGGCGTGGCGCACCGAACCCGCGGTGCCCCTGTCGTCCACGATCGCCGGTGCCTTGAACCTGCTCCCGGCGACATCGCTGGGGAACATGCTCAAGCACGTGGATTTCGTCGCGTCGAACGTGGTGGGCTCGCCTGTGCCACTCTTCATGGCAGGTGCAGAAATCGAGCGGTACTACGCCTTCAGTCCCACCTTGGGGTCCGCGTTCAATGTGACGTTGATGTCCTACACGTCCGTGTGCTGCATCGGCATCAACGCCGACGTTGCGGCGGTCCCCGATCCGGCGTTGCTGACGTCCTCGATCGCCGAGGGCTTCCGCACGGTCCTGGCGCTGTGCACCGATGAATCGGCCGACACAGCCGTACTCGCCTCCTGGATTCGCTGACGACAACTAGGTCCGGTGATTCGGTCACCGTGGTGACCGGGCTGCTCATGATGTGTCGCGCGCGCATAGCCATTCCTTCCGTTCCGATCAGCGCGGCTCGGCGGCCTGCCGATCGGTTATCGACAGTGGCTGCGAGAAGGGCCCAAATGCTCTGGTTTCGCCGTACGGTGGAAGGGAGTATGTGAGTGATGGAGGTGGACGACACCATGGTCAAGCACTGGCTCGTCATGGAGACCGAGGAGGAGGATCCGCGGGCGCCGTACCGGACCCGAGTGGCCGGCGCGGGCCGGCATCTGCCGGCCACGCATCTCACCACCGAGGACTTGATGGCGTCGACCCGCCACTCGACGAACATCGATCTCGAACGGCTGACGGGCGTGCGGGAGCGGCGTGTGTCGGTCGGAGACGAGGATTCCTACTCGCTGGCCGTCACCGCGGGACTCGACGCCCTGACCAAGTCGGGCCGGGCAGCGGACTCGCTCGACGTCGTGATCAGTTGCAGCATCACGAAATTCCGAAACGGCCTCACCCAATGGCTCGAGCCGACGATGAGCGGTGCGGTCGCACACGCACTCGGTGCCGACAAGGCCATGACCTTCGACCTCTCGAATGCCTGCGCGGGCATGCTCACCGGGGTGACTGTGGTGAACAACTGGATTCGCCAGGGGATCATCGAGCGCGCCCTCGTCGTGAGTGGCGAGTACATCTCCCAGCTCGGTCAGAACGCCGCCCAGCACATCCGTAACGTCATGAGCCGTGAGCTGGCGTCGTTGACGTTGGGCGATGCGGGTGCCGCGCTGGTCCTCGAACGTGCTTCCGCCGGCTCCGGCGGTATACGGGTCGCCGGCTTCACGACGGTGGCGGACCACAGCCGTCTGTGCCTGGCATATCCGATGGGTGAGGATCCCGGCGCCCGCATGTTCACCAAGTCGCGTGCGCTGCAGAAGGCAGCCATCGCCGCTACACCCCTGCTGCTGCACGAGGTCCTCGACTCGGTCGGGATCTCGTTGCACGACATCGATCACCTGATCGCGCACCAGACTTCGACGCGAGCGATCCGGAAAGGCATGGCCGAGCTCGAGACCTCGTTCGGTGAATCCCCGCGTCACGACGCGGTCATCACCGTCGATCGCTACGGGAACACGGCATCGACGACCCACACCGTGGCCCTCATCGAGGAACTCGAAGCCGGGCGCATACAACCCGGCGAGACCGTGGCGTTGATATCGCTGGCGTCCGGCCTCGAGATCGGTGTGGTTCTGCTGACCGTAGACGAAGAATTGGTGGGTTGCTATGGGCACGGTCATTGAGCGGATGGTGGTCACGCGTGCCGGTTGGCTCCACCGGCACAGCGCTCTCCAGGTCGCGGTGACTGCGGCGAAGAACTGTCTCGAACGTGCCGGCCGGGAAGCCGGCGACCTCGACCTCCTCATCAATGCCGGTCTGTACCGCGACCGCAACCTCGGTGAGCCCGCCCTGGCCGCACTGATCCAAGAAGATGTCGGGGCCCACCCCGAGAATCCACACCCGGACGCCCACGGTACGTTCTCGTTCGACGTCGCCAACGGCACCTGCGGAGTCTTGACCGCATTGCAGATCGTCGACGGGTTCCTGCGCTCGGGCACGATCGAGCACGCTTTGGTGGTCGCCAGCGACGCCGATCCGGGCCGCAACCTGAGCGAGGGATTTCCGTTCACCGCGGCAGGGGGAGCGGTGCTCTGCAGGTGGATCGACGGTGAGCCTGGACTCGGGCACGTGTCGTGGGTCAACACTCCCGACGGCGGTGAGTCGTTCCGGGCCACGGTCGGGCAGGTCGATACCGGCAACGTCCTGCGGATCACCGAGTCAGACGTGCTGGACGAACGGTATGCGGATGCGGCGGTGGCCGCGCTCACCGAATGCCTGCGCCGAGAGTCGCTCCGGTTGTCCGACGTCGACTCGATCGTGGCAGCACCGGCGCGCCCCGCATTCCGTCTCGCCCTAGCCGAACGACTGGGGATCGCCGAAACCCGGATCACGGTGGGGGACGACGAATCGATGCATACTGCCGCGCTCGTCGCGGGTCTCGATCGCGGGCGACACCACCGCATGCCCGCGGGCACCCGCACCCTGGTCGTGGCCGCAGGAGCGAGTGTCACCGCCGGCGCCGCGCTGTACACCGAGCCGCCGGTGACGAGTTCGAACGGGTCTGCCTCCAACGGGTAAGGGGCCACGGTTGACCGAGATCCAGTCGTCGGATCCGTTCTCCTCGCGGGGTGATTTCGGACCCTGTACCGTCCGCATCACCACGGTGTTCACCCAATCATGCCGACGAGGACCCCCGCTGAGTGTCTGTGTCGGGTAACGAAATTCGCCGGATCTGCTTCCGGAGGCGGTTCGACCCGAGGGACGCTGAGCGGCTCCGATTACAGAAGAAGCGACAAATAACGAGTTACATCCGATTCTTCGAGGAACTCGGGATCGACGACATCGCGCTGAACGCGTGCGGCTCCCGGCAACGTGCGCGGTCGACAACTATGGAACCGTCAAGTTTTCACGTTTTGTGCGGGTTCAGCATGCGAACTGGTGAATACGTCACTGTTGCGAAAAGACACCGAAATCGGCGATGGTGGATTGGTTGCGCCCACCATCGCTGCTCAGGTCGGTAATCCACAGGAGCACATGACTTGTGGGCTCCGACATCTCGAGCGGGATCTCGGTGACACCGCCCCGGAGCGTCGCTTGGCCGATGACAGTGGTGTCATCGAGGTCCGGAGAAGCACTGGAAGCCGACCTGATTTCCACGACGGTTCCGGGAGTCGGTGTATTGACGTAAGCGTTGGTCAAGACCTCCGAGGCCGGAAGCGTCGCCAGGAGGCCCACGCCGTCCTTGAGGGCCGGGAACGGCTGGAAGTAGGAATCGGTGCTCCACACCGTCGTGGGATCGTTGTCGATCGCGTTGTCCGCGGTTCCGGAGTTGTCGGCGCTGCCGTCAGGAGAGAACACTTCCACCGCGCTCAGCGCCACCGGAGCGGCCTGCGGTGCGCTGGCGTCGGGTGCCGACGGCTCGGCGGGGACGGTTTCCTCCGTCGTCAGGCCGAAGTCCTGTGAGGTCAGCGGTTCGTCGGAGCTACCGCCTGCAATGAGCGTGAGCAGCCAGTAGCCGGCAAAGCCGAGAACGACCACCGTCAGCACACCCAGTACGGCGAGCGCAATGTTGGTCCGTCGTGACCGCTCCTGTTGAGCGCTCAGCTCTTCCGGATCGGCGAGCGAATGCCCGCTTGCACCTGGGGCGCGTTGACCGAGGCGCAGTGCGGGCATCAGATCCGTCTTGTCGTTGACGACAGCGGCCTGATCGAGGACATGCTGAACCGTCGCAGCGGTACGGATGCCGCTGTTCTGCTCGAGCGCGCGGACCGCCACTGCGGAGATCTCGAACGGAACATCGGGCCGGATCTTGCGAGGCTCCACGGGGGCGCCGGCGCTGTCACGATCGGCGGGCTTGAGGCCACCGACCGAGCGCGGTGGGCCGTCGGGTCGCCCGGCGGAGTCCGCGAGTGGCCATCGGGCCGTGATCAACGCGTAAAGCATGGCGCCGAGACCGCGAACATCTGTGCCGGGATCGGCGTCGGCGAGTGTCGCCGGGAAGGCGAGTACGGCGTTTCCGTCACTGCTGATTCGAATTCGATCAGGATGATCGATCGACAGGGCACCGCCGCTGCGATGTGCTGCCTCGGCCGCAGCCGCGAGCACCTTGATCGCACGGGCCGCGCCGGTGGGCGAGGGCACGGTGTCCGCCATCTCACGCAGAGAACGACCGGGCGTCCATTCGGCGACGACGATTCCGCCGGAACTGCCCCGGACCACGTCCAGTACGCGGGCGAGACCCGGTGAGTTGATACGTCCCAGCCGAAGTGTGCGTGACAGAACCGCCTGTGGGCCCTCGGCCCGGTCGGAGGCACGTGCCCCCGCCTGCTGGTCGGCATCGACGAAGGTCAGAGCGACCTCCCGGTCCAGCTTGACGTCGTGCGCCTGCCAGAACTTGAGACCGCGGGCGCCGCCGTGCGGAGCCAGCAGTCGGTAACGGCCACCGGCAACCGAGGCGCCGGGAATGAGCTTCGGCCCGCGAGGTGCGCGCGGAGCATCGGCCGGTGGAGTCGGCACGGTCTGCGCAGGCGTACCGGAGGCATCGGTGGGTGCACCGGCATCGGCAGCGGGCTCGTCACCGCTGTCTTCACTGCTGTCCTGGTCACCGCTGTGCTGGTCACTGCTGTCCTGCGAGTCGGTCTTCTCCTCGACTGTGTCTTCAGTCGAGTCTTCAGCCGAGGAGTCGTCTTCGGCCGAGGAATCGGCGTCAGGTGCCGTGCCGTCGGGTGCTGTGCCGTCGGGTGTTGTGTTGACAGGCGTTGTGTTGACAGGCGCTGTGGCGTCCGCATCGGATGCTGCCTCGGCAGACTCTGTTGACGCGTCTTCGGCCGGGGCGTCGTCGTTGACGGCGTCTTCGGTTTTCGAGCTCTTCGACGATGTAGTGGATGCGGCGGATGTGGAAGACGTGGACTGCATCGGTGTCTTCTTCGTGCGTTCGTCCACCTCGACTCCACCGGTTGCTCGGTCGGTGCCGTTCGCTACGGACTCGGCCGGCCCCCCAGCCACTTCGTCGTCGGTCACTCTTGCTCCTTCTTGCGTCTGTGCCCCGGGTCGTCCCATACGTCTACCCGGCTCAGGAATACCTGCTGGTGACGGCGTCCCGGTTCGCCGTGATCCAGGGTACGGGAGTTGTCGACCTGCAGTCTCCCATGTAGCGGCACCTGTAACGACCGGTATCGTCTCGGTCTTGTCCTCGGCGAAGGGTGCAACCGGCTCGGGCGGTGTGGCCGCCACTCCCCGCGCTCGATTCACGAGTCGGCGCAGTGCGACGGTAACGGCGAGTACTTCGGGGATTCTGCCGAACCACAGAATCGAAAACGTGATGCCGAGCATGATTACACCGCAGAAACCGACTCTGAGCATGGCTCCGATGGATCCGAGGGGTTCGGTCAGTCCTTCGAGATCGGCGATGCGATCGATGGCGAGCATCGCGGTGCCGCCGGCTGCGGATGCGAGCAACACCATCCAGATCGTCTTGCCGACGTTGATCATTCGTAGGTCGCCGAGACTCCGGTGCAGTAAGAAGCCACCGATGCATGCGCCGACGACGAAGCCGAGCCCGTTCGCGACACCGAGCCACAGCACCACCTGCTGGTCGCTACTGGCCACGAAAGGGGCCAGGGCCGACAGCGCGATCTTGACGCCGGTGATGCCGAGAATGATCCAGGTGGGTGTCCAGGCCTGCTCGCGGGCATAGAACACGCGGAGATGGATCAGCACCAGCGCATACGGGATCAGCGTGAATGCCGACCAGCTGACGGCCTCGCCGAGACGGCTGGCCTCGTTCGCGAAGTTACCGAAACCGAACAGTGCTTCACCGACCCAGGGCCCGGCGAACGTCAGAAACACGACGATGGGCACGAGAGCGACGAGGGTCATCCTCGTGGCAACGGACAGATCGTCGACGACGGCCGGGTCGTTGCCCTCGGCGGCGTTGCGGCTCAGTCGCGGCATGATTGCCGTGAGCACCGTGACACCGAGGATGCCGTACGGCAGTTGCAGCAGAATCCAGGCCTGGGAGTAGATGGCCGGGCCGGCTGAGTCGGCGTCGGCAGAAATTCTGGTCGCGAAGACGAGGCCGGCCTGACTGATGACGACGTACAGAACGATCGCGACAGCCATTCCGCCGAACGCTTTGAGTCGAGCATCGAATCCCCACATCGGCCGGAGATCGATCTTTTCTCGCTTCAGCGCCGGGATCAGGGCGAGCACCTGGGTGATGACACCGGCGGTCACGCCCAGTCCGAGGATGAGCACGTGCGGATCGCTCATCCGCACCGGGTCGAGCGTGATCTCCCCGGGCACGAAGAAGTACAGCGAGAAGATCCCGAGGACGACGAGGTTGTTCCACACTGGAGCCCAGGCACCGGGCTTGAAATTCTGCCGAGTATTCAGCACCGCGGTGAGCAGCCCGGACAGTCCGTAGAACAGGATTGCCGGCAGCAACAGGTACGACAGGGCGGTGGTCAGCTCGCTGCTGACCTTGGCGTTCTCGTCGATGAGCATGCGGCTGAGCAGGGGCGCGAACAGTGTCGCGACCAACGCGACGACGGCGAGCATCGTGAACGCGATGGTGAACAGCCTGCGAACGAACGACGCACCGCCGTCGGCGTCCTCCATCTCGGCCCGCACCAGAACCGGAACGACGATGGCCGTGAGAACTGCGCCGAGCACCAGCTCGGAGATCATGTTGGGCAGGATCGTCGCGGATGTGAACGAACTGGCGATCGCGCCACCCAGAATCGCGAGCATCACGATCTGCTTGAAGAAGCCGGTGATACGGCTGACCAGGGTGGCGATCGCGATCGATCCCGTCGACGCCAGCAAACTCTTCTGCGGTCTCGCCGGTGGCTTGCCCGGCGGCTCCTCCGGCGCGGACGCCTGCTGCGGTGGCGTCGCGGCGGGCGGATAGTCCTCGTCGCGGAAACGCGGGATCAGCTGGGTGACCGAGTTGTCGGGCGCGGGGCCGCCGTCGGGAGCCGGCGGAGCCGGATAGCTGCGCATCTCGCGCGGCGGCTCGTTCGCCCGTCGTTCCCACGGTGCTTGCCGCGGCGGCGCGGATCTCCGGAAGACCTGTGTGGCAGGTAGGCGCGCGGCGTCACCCTCGTAGGGCACTCCACCCCGGTAGGGCACGTCTCTACCCGTCATGGCCGTTCGTACCCTTCGTCGGCTGGGTCGGGTTGACCCTTGAACCGGTGCCACAGTCGACGCCCCGCCAGCAGCAGCAGAAGAACGCCTGCGGAGGCGGTGATGATCGCCAAAGCCTGTCCGTACGCGTTCGACCGTACGTTCACGGTGGACGGTTCGCCCAATTGTTGGCCGTCGAGGGTGGTGAGCGAGAAGTCGACGGCGAGATTGCGGCTGTCGTCGACCTGGGCGGGAACGGTGATCGTGCGGCTTCCGCGAGCGGGCAGCGCCGTCACCCCGACGTCGGTGACGGTCATCTCCGGCGGTGCGTCGACCTCGAGGCGCACGTTGACACCTACGGGCAGGTCGTTGCGGGCGACGAGTAGCAGCGGGCTCTGCTCTGAAGCAAGCGTGTAGACGCCGCCGGGAGCGAGCACCGTCACCGAACGGTAGATGGAGTCCAGCCCTGCCTCGGCACCGTCCATGCGGACGTTCGCCGCGGCTCTGTCCGCGGTACCGATGGTGCGGAGCAGGTCCTCGCGCAGCGGCGCGGTGTAGCGCTGCGGGGTCAGTTCCGATTGTGGAGCTTCGACGAGCGAGCCCCGCAACGCTTCGATGCGTTTGCTCTGCGCGCGGACGCGATCTTCGAGCGCTACGTCCCGACCGGCCTGGCCGACGGTTCGCGTTTCGACGGGCAGGCCACTCGGTTCCTCGGCGGCGAGTTCTGCGAACGGGCGGGGGGTGGCAAGCCCGGAACGTAGCAACGACGAAACAGTGGACAGCACCGCGGCGGGTTCGTCACCGTCGGCTGTCCAGTATTGAGGTGGCGCAATTGTCAGCGTTCGCGGCGGACCCCCACCGAAATCCTGCGGCTTCGACAGCGCCTGATAGGTGACGGCGCCCAACGCATCCTGCAGTCGAGCGGTCCGAGAGTCCCCGGTCAGGTTGTATCGCTGCTCGTCGGGGGTGAACTCGGGAGTAGCGGGTTGATCACCCACCGCAGCCAGCGCCGTCGCCGTCGGTGCATCGAAAACGGTGACGGCGAGGTCGGCGAGGACATCGTTGCCACCGACGACGCCAGCGACGGCTCCGCCCGCCGCTGGGGCGATGCTGTTGTCCGCGAGCAGCGCGGTGCGAGGGCCGATCGATCGGACTGTCGCCGCACCGGCCTCACCGAGTTGCCCGGAGGAACTCCAGATGATGCCGCGCGTCGACGTCACTCCCAGGAGGGTGTCGACGATGTCCGCCGGCGATTCCAGCGCGGCAGAGGCGAGTGAGGCGTCGCCCACGTTGCCCAGGGTGTCGAGATCGACCTGAGCGAACGGCACAGCCGTCACACACATCGAATCGGTGACAGTCTCGAGTCGCGTCAACCAGTCGGACGCGGCCTGAGCGCCGGTACCCTCGCGGGCCGGGCCCGTCGGATCGGCGGGGTCGTCGACGATCAAGTAACCGCGGGTCATGTTGGAGACCGTGATGAGAAGGTCCGGGTCGACGGCGAGACACATGCTCTCGGCGAGCCGGCCGTCGGGATCGAGCTGCTCGGTAGTGGCGAACTCGACGGCGCCGAGCAACCGGTCGAGCCGGCCGCCGGGGGCCAGCTCGTCGGCGAGTTCGTCGTCGACCAGTCGTACTCTGTCCTCGATCGATCCTGGGACTCCCGCTGCCAGCCGCGGTTTGTCGGTGAGGGGCCACAGCACCGTCGTAGCCACCGGGTCAGCGGTGCTCGGTGCCTGTGGGCCTGCCTCGGGACCCAATGGGTCCAGAGCCGTCGGGTCGCGCGGTACACCGGTGACGGGTAGCAGGAAGCGCGCATCGTCGAGACGTGCGGCGCCGCCGAACTCGGGCGTGCCGTTGACATTGAGCAGAAGGGGATAGACCCCGGGCTCGTCGATACCCAGAGACGGCCCCAGCGTGCTTCGAAGCGGCATCGATATGACGAACTGCGCGCTCTCGCCGCGCTCGAGACCGGCACTGACCGTCTCGAAGTCACCCACGTTGTCGTATTGCTGCCGACCGGGCACGAGAGACGTACGAAGCTCCTCGGACCGGTCGATCGCTTCGGCGCTCTGCATGCGCACGGCCACCTCGTCGACGCGTCGATCACCGGTGTTGGTCACGGTGGCTCGGACTGTGACGAACGGTTCACTGGTGGTGGTGACCGTGCTCGGCGCAACGGTGTCGATCGCCAATGACAGGAATTCATCACCCTGAGACGTCTGCGGAAGCTCGGACTCGGCGGACTCCGAATCGGTCTCGCCCGCGGTGTTCTCCTGCGCGGTGCTTTCCTGCGAACCGAGATCCTGGGCCGATGCCATACCAGGGGCGAACGCCACCAGGAGTGCGGTCGATGCGACTGCGGTGATCGTGGAGAGCCGCACTCTCACTCCCGGCCGTCAGGCGATTCGGGATCCGATTCGCTCGTGCCGCCGTCGTTCTTCCCAGCCTCGCTCATATCCTCGATCAACTGACCTGCGATGGCAGCGAGCTTGCGCTCGTCGGCATAGGCCAACCGCGACGGGAGTTCGCTGAGCGGAACCCAGGCCACCTCGGTGACCTCGACGTCCTCGTCGGACAGCTCGCCGCCGAGGAAACGAAGAAGGTAGTGGTGAACGGTCTTGTGTACTCGCCGACCCTCGGTGACGAACCAGTAGTCGATGCTGCCCAACGACGCGAGCACCGTGCCGCGGATGCCCGTTTCCTCGGCGACCTCACGCATCGCCGTCTGCTCGGCCGTTTCACCCTGCTCGATGTGACCCTTCGGTAGCGACCACAGGAGTCGGCCGCGACGGTCCGTGCGCCCGATCAGTGCAGCGCACCGCATCGCCGGTGGGCCGTCGAGACCGTCGACGACCAGGCCGCCAGCGGAGGTCTCGCGGACGGTGCGCAGCCGTGGCTTGTCGCCGTCGACACGTGCATTCCGCCGCCGCGGATTGCGGCGGCTCCTGTTTGCACGTTCGCCAGCAGACACCCGATCCATACTAGATGGAAAGACCGTGCGTTCCCCGCATCTAGATCGTGGGTCATTCCGGAGACGGGCATCGGCGTTCGATCTTGCCCTCCCACTAGGCTCTATCGACGTGGCCGACAAGATTTCAGCAGCTGGACAGTCCGAGAAGTCGGAAGAACGACGGGCGAGACTGTTGGCGGCTGCTGCGGTCACCCTCAACGAACTCTCTCCCATCTTGACGCCGTTGGCCGGCCGGTTCGCGGCCGCAGGTCACGAGCTCTACCTCGTCGGCGGCAGCGTGCGCGACGCCGTGCTGGGTCGACTGGGGACGGACTTGGATTTCACCACCGACGCGCGGCCCGAGATCGTTCAGCAGCTGCTGTCGGGTTGGGCCGACAATCAGTGGGACACCGGAATCGCGTTCGGCACGATCAGCGCGGCCAAGGGTGATCAGGTCATCGAGATCACCACTTTTCGTACCGACTCGTACGACCAGGTCTCGCGCAATCCCGAGGTTCTGTACGGCACCTCGCTCGAAGAAGATCTGATTCGCCGTGACTTCACGGTCAACGCCATGGCTGTTCGCCTCGGCGCAGACGGGGCGCAGGAGTTCGTCGACCCGCTCGGCGGCATGGATGCACTCCTCGAGGGGCTGCTGGACACGCCGTCGGCGCCGGAAAAATCCTTCGGAGACGATCCGCTGAGGATGTTGCGCGCCGCTCGCTTCGTCTCCCAGCTAGGTTTCTCGCTGATCCCGCGCGTTTACACGGCGATCACCGAGATGGCGGGTCAGATCGAGCGGATCACCGCCGAGCGTGTGCAGGTGGAACTCGACAAGCTGATTCTCGGCGATTTCCCGGTCGAGGGGATCGACGTCATGTGCGAGACCGGTCTTGCCGGCTACGTGCTGCCCGAGGTGCCGGCGATGAAGCTCGAGATCGACGAGCACCATCAGCACAAGGACGTGTACTGGCATTCGCTGACCGTGCTCGTGCAGGCGATCGATCTCGAGGACGGCGATCCAGATCTCGTATTACGTTGGGCTGCACTGCTTCACGACATCGGTAAACCCGATACCCGAAAGCACGAGCCCGGTGGTGGCGTCAGCTTCCACCATCATGAGGTCGTCGGGGCGAAGATGGTGCGCAAGCGTTTGCGTGCGTTGAAGTACTCCAAGCGGATGGTCGACGACATTTCGCACCTGGTTTTCTTGCACCTGCGCTTCCACGGATACGGCAAGGGGCAGTGGACCGATTCGGCGGTGCGCCGCTATGTCACCGATGCAGGCGAGCTGCTGCCCAAGTTGCACAAACTCGTTCGAGCCGACAGCACCACGCGCAACAAGCGTCGCGCCGCCGCACTGCAGGCCACGTACGACGACCTCGAACAGCGGATAGCCGTGCTGGCCGAACAGGAGGATCTCGCCCGGGTGCGGCCCGATCTCGACGGCAACGCGATCATGGAGTTGCTCGGGATCGAGGCCGGTCCCGATGTCGGGAAGGCGTGGAAGTTCCTCAAGGAGCTCCGCCTCGATCGCGGTCCCCTCCCCCGTGAGGAAGCGGAGAAGGCGCTCCTCGAGTGGTGGTCGGGCGCTCCGCGCACGTGAGCGGAAATACATAGCCCGACACGGATTTCCGCTCACATGCGCGAAGCGCCCAGGAGGCCGAGGACGTAGACGAAGCCACCGGCATAGACCACGGCATGCGCGGAGGCTTCGTCGGCCAGGTTGGCTGTCGTCGGCCCGATCACGAAGGCGGCCACAGCGAGGGCGGCGACGAAGAAGATGTTGAACACGGTGTCCTGAAGGGCGAACACGCGGCCGCGGTGGTCGTCGTCGATCTCCGTCTGCATCGAGGCGTCGCCGGTGAGTTTGATGGTTTGACCGGCGATCCCCAGCAGAAACGCACCGATGAGCAGACTGTTCTGTGTCAGGGTTGCGACGAAGGTCACTTGCACGATCGCGGCGCCGATCAACCCCACCACGATGGTGCGTATGCGGCCCAGTCTCGGCAGCACGAACGGCGTCAGGAGTGCAGCAACGAGCATCCCTGCGGCGGTCGCGCCGACGGCGATGCCGAATCCTGCGAGCCCGCCGGACAGTGAACTGGAAGTGGTCTCCCGCAGAATCAGCACCATGACGAGGGTGTCGATGCCGAATGCGATGCGGTGGGCACCGATGCCGGTCATCGCGGCGGTCACGGTGGGCGAGTTCCATACGGCTACGGCGCCCGATCTCAGTCCCGTCGCGATGACGACGAGTGTTTTCGTTGCCTGTCGGTCCTCGGCCAAGGTGGCGGGTCCGAGGGAGTGTCGGCGGAAACCGGCTGCAGCGATGGCGCCGACGATCGAGCCGGACGCCGACGCGGCGACGGCGATTCCCGATCCGAGGTCGCCGGCGCCGACGTAGCCGATGATTGCCACGGCTGCCCCCGCCCCCGCGGCGGCAAATCCGGAGCCGATGGTCGCGAGCAGCGAGTTCATGGGAACGAGCCAAGCGGTTCGGACGACGTGGGGCAGTGAAGCCGATACACCTGCGAGTACGAATCTGCTCAATCCGACGGTGGTCAGTGCCAGCAGCAGCAGCGGCGTTTCTCCCCCGCCCGAGAGAAGCACCGCAGCGGTGACGCCGATCAGCAGCAGGCGGATCACGTTCGCCCACAGAATCACGGCGCGTCGGTCCCACCGGTCGAGCATGGCGCCTGCAAACGGCCCGATCACCGAGTACGGCACGAGCAGCACGGCGAATCCGGCTGCGATGGCGGCTGGGCTCGACTCCCGTTCTGGATTGAACAGGATCGCGCCGCTCAGGGCGGCCTGAAATAGGCCGTCCCCGAACTGGCCGGCAAATCGTACGGTGGTGAGCCTGCCTGCCCCCGGGGAATTGCGTAGCCGGGTCCGGAAGGTCTCGTCGCTCACTTACGGCACTGTAGCCGCGGCCAGTCAGGGCGTCTGCGTCAGCTCCGCGGCCTTCCACCACGCGATGGTCGCTGCGGCGCCCTCGATGTGGGGAGTCGGCGTCGATCCTAGTATTTCTTGGCTGCGAGCGCTGTCGAGGACGAACGGGTACTGGAACTGGTACAGGGTGTCACCGAGTTCTTTGAGTTGACCGGGGAAGAGTGCGAGCGTTCGCATCAACCAGGCGGGAACCGTTCCCACCTTGGGCATTTCCACGCCGGCAGCGTTGGCGAACAGTTGGATCATCTCGCGTTGTGAGACGGCCGGCGCTGTGGGTGCGTGGAGGAGGGTGTTCCAGAGCGCTGGTGTGCCCGCAGCTGTGATCATGGCGGCGGCGAGATCGGGAACGTAGGTGAACGAGTGTGGGATGTCGGCATTCGCGATCACTCGAATAGGCTTGCGAGCGAGTACGTTCGCCACTACGCGCTCGCCCATGTGCGAGGTCTTCACGCGGGGGCCGTAGAAGTCCGAAGCAGCCACGCTCACCGTGGGATTGACGTGCGCGTCACGCGCGGCGAGCAGTTCGGTGCGCACGCCGAGTTTGCGGTGGGTCGCGGTTCGAGGAGAGTCCTCGCGGATGGGACCGGGGACGCGCCCGTAGGAATAGAGGCTTTCGGGGAACGCGACGACGGCGCCGTTCGCGGCGTCGAGTACGTGCTGTTCCATCGTGGGAAGCTCTGCGCGCCATGCCTTGTCGGTGTATGCAACATGGGTGCAGTTGAAGATCGCCGCAGCGTCGTCGAATGCGGCATGGAGACTGCCGGCAGAGATGTCGACGCGTCGCCGTTCGATTGCGGGGTGGTCGGGTCCGGTTCCCGAGCGGGTCAGGATTCGCACCGAATGCCCCCGTGCAACAAGTTGTTCGGCGACCGACCAGCCGACCGGTCCGGCTCCGATGACTACGTGTGTCTGGTTCATGGCTTCTCCTCGACGGAAAGTGTGAGCACTGCTCTCTGTAGTTCGAGTGTGCGCCGTTGCGGGAAAGAAAACAAGAGCGGTGCTCTCGAAATTGGTCGGCAGAACCTATAGCCAATACGTTATGTAGTACATATGCTACAAACCATCAGGCACCCACAACAGTAGGGAACTCGATGAAAACTGCAGGGGATGTCGTCATCGACGTCGACGGATTACGGATGCGATACGGAACCACGGACGTTCTGACGGGCGTCACCTTTCGCGCACACCAGGGCGAAGTGCTGGTCATGCTGGGCCCGAACGGTGCGGGAAAGTCGACCACCCTCGAGATCCTCGAAGGATTCCGCATGCGATCCGCGGGACAGGTCCACGTCCTCGGCATCGACCCAGCAGACGGCGATGAGGCCTGGAGAGCGCGGATAGGCGTCGTGCTGCAGTCGTGGCGAGACCACGGGAAGTGGAAAGTCCGAGAGCTACTGGACTACCTCGGTTCCTTCTACGCTCCCTACGGTACCCAGGCGAGTCCGCGCCCCTGGGTGATAGCCGACCTTCTCGACGTAGTCGGCCTGACCGACCAAGCGGACACGAAAATCAAGTCCCTCTCCGGCGGGCAGCGGCGCCGAATGGATGTTGCCATCGGCATCGTCGGCCGGCCCGAGCTGCTGTTCCTGGACGAACCCACCGCGGGATTCGACCCCGATGCGCGTCGCGAATTCCACGATCTGGTCCATCGACTGGCCGATCTCGAAGGCACCACCATCATGGTCACCACCCACGACCTGGACGAGGCCGAGAAACTGGCCGACCGCACGATCATCCTGGCCGGGGGACGCATCATCGCCGACGGCTCGCCGGAGCAACTCGCGCGCATGATGCCTACGGACTCCGAGGTCCGGTGGAGTGTCGACGGCCAGCGGTCGGTACACAGCACCACCGCGTCCGTTGAATTCGTGCACGATCTGTACGTCCAGTACGGCAATCGGGTCACCGAGCTCGAGGTTCGGCGCTCGTCCCTCGAAGACACCTACATGAGGCTCGTTCATCAAGCCGGGTCCACGGATTCGGATATCACCACACTCGAGGAGGTTCGGCGATGAACCCGACAACTGTCGCGGTACGAGCCGGCATCCGCCGGACCGGAATCGAAGTGCGGCAACAGTTCACCGACATCCAGGGGCTTCTCAACCTGTTTCTGTTTCCAACCCTGATCATGGTTGCGCTGTTCTTCATGCGTAACGGCACATTCGAGTCCAGTGGCTTCGTGCTGGCCTCCTTGGCCCTGCCCGGTGTGTTGGGCACCATCATCTTCTTCAACGGGCTCTACGGCATCGGCGAAAGCCTCGTCCTGGACTGCGAGGACGGAACATTGTTGCGGGCCAAAGCGACTCCGAACGGAATGATCGGTTATTTCATCGGCAGGATCGGTGCCAGCGCCGCAGCCGTTGCCGTTCAGGTGCTGGCCATTCTCGTCACCGGCTGGTTCATCGTCGGAGGAGTTGCCCTCGACAGCTTCTCTGCATGGTCGACCCTGCTCTGGGTACTTGTTCTCGGTCTCCTCTCGGCGCTGTCCATCGGGGCCGTTCTGGGTGCAACCGTCGGGACCGCACGTGGCCTGTTCTTCGTCACCATGCCGCTCATGGGGGTCATCGCGATATCTGGAATCTTCTACCCGATCACCGCCCTACCAGGTTGGTTGCAGGGCGTCGCGCAAGTGCTCCCCTGCTACTGGCTCGGCCTGGGACTGCGCTCCGCGCTGCTACCCGCCGACGCTGTGGCCATCGAAATCGGCCAGTCCTGGCGACACATGGAGACCCTCGGCGTCCTCGGTGCGTGGGCTGTCGCCGGGCTGGTGCTGGCACCGATAGTGTTGCGACGCATGGCCCGGAACGAGTCCGGTAGCAAGATGGACGAACGACGAGACAAGGCTTTGCAGCGTGCCTACTGAAGTGATCTACAACCGCATCGCGATGCTCCGCGCCGAGCGCGGGATCTCGAGGCGAGAACTCGCAGAGGCGCTCGGGGTGCATTACCAAACCGTGGGTTACCTCGAGCGGGGTGAGTACAGCCCCAGCCTGCACCTCGCGCTGCGGATCGCCGCGTACTTCGAGGTATCCGTCGAAGTGATCTTCTCCACGGACCCCTTCGCTCGACTGGGGTCCAAGGACTCCACGGCCTGAGATCATCGGCGACGTTTACTGTGGCACTCATGGCGACCACACCCCGTGAACGTGCCCGGGCGCAGACGCTGGCCGATATCACCCGTATCGGCCGGGATCATCTCGCTGCCGACGGCGCCGCCGCGCTGTCGCTGCGCGCCGTAGCACGCGACCTCGGCGTCGTATCCTCGGCTGTCTACCGATACGTCAAGAGTCGGGACGAGCTGCTGACCCTTCTCGTGGTCGACGCTTACAACGAACTGGGTGATGCCGTCGACGCTGCAGTCGAGGACGCGGACGGGACCGTCGAGAAGTTCCGTGCTCTCGGCCGGACCGTCCGCGCCTGGGGTCTGCGGGAACCTGCGCGGTACGCACTGTTGTTCGGTAGCCCGGTCCCCGGCTACCACGCACCGGCAGAGCAGACGACCGGACCGGGCACACGGGTGATCGTCACCCTCGTCTCCCTCTTCGACGCGGCATATCGTGCGGGCAGCCTCATCGAACGTGCCGCAGATGTCCCGTTGTCCGGGTTGCAGTCCGACTTCGCCGAGGTTCGCCGGGGCCTGGGCACCGACATTCCCGACGAAACCATCGCTCGCGGGGTACTGGTGTGGGTCTCGTTGTTCGGCGCGGTGAGCTTCGATGTCTTCGATCAGTACGGGCGCACCACTTTCGGCGACAGGGACCAATTGTTCGAGTATCAGCTGGCACGCCTGGTCGAAATCGCCGGTTTTCGCTAGCGCGAAAAACTCGTCCGATTCCTTGCGCCACAACTGCACGTGCTCGGTGCCACAATGAAACGATGGCTGCGCATGCGGAGGAACCGGAAGACCAGACGGCATGGGTCGAGCAGGCGGTGCGTCCAGGAAGCCTGCTGGTCTCGTCGGTGGAACTCGTCGAGCCGACATTTCGACGCACCGTCATCTACATCATCGAGCACAACGACGGCGGCAGCCTCGGTGTGGTGATCAACCGGGCGAGCGAGACTGCGGTCCAGAATGTTCTGCCACAGTGGGCGGACCTCGCCGCGCGTCCCCGGGCCCTTTTCGTCGGAGGCCCCGTCAAACGGGATTCGGCGCTGTGCCTCGCCACGGTGCGTACCGGGATCGACATCGACGGCGTCCCGGGTGTCCGCCGCGTCGACGGACGCGTTGTGATGGTCGATCTCGACTCGAACCCGGCCGATATTGCCCCCTTGGTCGAAGGCGTGCGCATTTTCGCCGGGTACTCGGGCTGGACTTTCGGCCAGCTGGAAGGTGAACTCGAACGCAACGACTGGATGGTTCTCTCCGCGCTCGCCTCGGACGTCATCGGCCCGCCGAAAATCGACCTGTGGGCGCACGTGCTGAGGCGCCAACCCATGCCCCTGGCCATGCTTGCCTCGCACCCGATCGACGTCGAACGGAACTAGGTTCCGTACAGGGGATCAGTGCGCGAAGTGGGTCGCCGTCGAGTGTCTGGTCCCGTCCGCGTCGAGTTGCTCGACCACCTCGCCGATGGACATGCAGAGCAATCGCCCGAGATCGGCGCTGAAGCCCTCACGCACCACGATGCGGAGAACCGCGACGTCGGTCGCATTCTCGGGCATCGTGTACGCGGGCACCTGCCAGCCGCGCGCGCGGAGTTCGTGCGAGATGTCGAAGACGGTGTAGCTGCGCTCCCCGGACAGCGTGAACGAGACCACCGGTATCGCGCTGCCGTCGGTGATCACCTCGAACGCGGGATGCTCGGCGAGGTGCGCGCTTACGCGAACAGCTGTGTTTCGCAGGGCTTCCATGATGTTGGTGTAACCGGAACGACCGAGGCGCAGAAAGTTGTAGTACTGGCCGATGACCTGGTTGCCCGGCCGCGAGAAGTTGAGGGTGAACGTGGGCATGTCCCCGCCGAGGTAGTTCACGCGGAAGACGAGTTCCTCGGGTAGGTCTTCCTTGGTGCGCCAGATCGCGAAACCGATTCCCGGATAGGTCAATCCGTACTTGTGGCCGCTGGCATTGATGGATTTGACGCGAGGCAGACGAAAGTCCCATTCGAGCTGCGGATGGAGGAACGGTACGACGAAACCGCCGCTGGCCGCGTCGACGTGTACCGGTACATCCGGCCCGCCCCCGGCAGCCAGGGCGTCGAGTACGCCGCAGATCTCGGCGACGGGTTCGAGCTCCCCGGTGAATGTGGTGCCGAGGATGGCCACCACCGCGATGGTGTTCTCGTCGACGGCCTCGCGTACCTGCTCGGTGGTGATGACGTAACGACCCTTTTCCATCGGAAGGTACTTGGGTTCGACATCGAAATAGCGGCAGAACTTTTCCCATACCACCTGAACATTGCTGCCGAGAACCAGATTGGGCCGGGTGGTGTCGGCATCACCCCGCCGCGCACGCCAGCGCCATTTCAACGCCAAACCGGCCAGCATGACGGCCTCGCTCGACCCGATCGTCGACACACCGGTCGCGCTGGACGGGTGCTCGGCGTCCAGACCGGGCGCGTGAAAGAGATCGGCGACCATGTTCACGCATCGCTCCTCGATCGATGCCGTCGCCGGGTATTCGTCCTTGTCGATCATGTTCTTGTCGAACGTCTCGGCCATCAGTTTTTCGGCCTGTGGATCCATCCACGTGGTGACGAACGTCGCGAGGTTGAGGCGGGATGAGCCGTCGAGCATGAGTTCGTCGTGGATGAATCGGTATGCGGCCTCGGGATCGAGTTGTTCCTCCGGCAAACGCAGAGCAGGCACTGGATTCGTCGCGAATCGGCCTGTGTAGGCCGCAGCGATCACGCCGTGGGGATGCTCGATTCGGGCCATGTGTCCTCCATACGGATCGCAGATACGGTCCCGACGCTAGTGAGGGTGAGCCGAGAACGCCTCACCCTTTGCAGGCGAAACTCGCGCCCCGGACGGGCTGTTGATTCCTCGGACGGCGAACCCGCGGTCACAGATCGGTGGTTGCCGTCCGGTTGCCGCCGCCGTACTTGGCGCGGTACATCATCGAATCCGCTGCTCGGGTGGCGCGGGTGAGGACATCCGAGCTCGACTGCCAGCGATCGACCGCACTGGAGACGATCGACGCACCCACACTGACCGTGATGGGGATGTGGTCTTCGCGACGATGCAAAGTGTGGCCGATTCGGCCGATCAAGTCGTGAACCTGCCCTGCGGGACTGGAGAAAACGACGACGTACTCCTCGCCGCCGGTTCGCGCAACCACACCGATGTCCGCAAACAGCGTTTGCAGCCGAGTTGCGACTGTTGCGATGACCCGGTCTCCGCTGTCGTGACCGAAGTAGTCGTTGACGGCCTTGAAGCGATCGATGTCGATCACCACGACGACGAACACCTCACTCGTCTGCCTGCTTCGCAGCCACAGGTCCTCCGCAGCGTCCCCGAGTCCCCGCCGATTGAGCAGACCGGTCAGCGGATCGACGAGGGATCGGCGAGCATCCAGCCCGATCGCCGTCCAAGCGATATGTGCGAAAAGCGGAACGGAGGTGTTGATAGCAAGAATGACCAATCCTGCGGCGAGAGTGGACGGAACGTCGTCGTCGCCATAGCGGGCCGCCCGCGCAATCGCGATGGTGATGAACACGGAACACCATACGAGGTGGGCCAGCAGCCACCGCGGCGACAGAAAGTAGGTGAACAACGCGCCTGTGACGACGAAGAGCGCACACCCGTAGAGGGTCGCGTCGGGGTCGTGGAGCACAAGCACCGAGGTGAGGCCGAGATCCCCGAAGAGAGCAAAGGCGATGAAGTCGCGCCGAACCGGCAACGGTCCGAAGAACCACCGGAGGGCGACAGCCAGTTGCGCCAGTAGCACCAGCCCGACCCATGCCTGCGCCATCAGGCTGGAGGGGCCCTGTGAGCTGAACAGCATCAGAATCGACGTTGCAGCGAACAGCAGGGTGGCTGCGCCGAAAACGAGTCGAAGCGGAGCCTGCAGCCCACGCGTCGAGCGATGCGCGACGATCCACTCGTAGTCGAAGGGTTGGCGGTACCACTCCTCGAGGAGCGTGCTCGTCGAGAAACTGTTGGTCCGCCGATGGCTGGCCGCACGGGGCGCCCCGGGACCGCGACTCATCGGCGGTCGCTTTTCGTTCGTTGCTGCCTCCAGCCACTACCCGATCCAGTGCAGAGCCTAACCACTCGAGCTGGCGCCCGGCTTGTCAGCGCTGTGATGCCAGCGTGTTCAAAGCTCCCGCGATTCGATCCGCATTCGGCGTCGTCACCGTCAGCCTCTCACCATTGGCGAAGGTAACAAAGACGGCAGGACCCTTGGCCGTGGCCACCGCGTAGTTGCCTCGTCCTCTCACGCGCAGTCCCCACCCACCGAAATCGCCGAACGGATCGACCTCGCGCACCGACGCGCCCGTGATCTCGTCGAGTGAATAATCGAACGCAGCCATGCCGAGACTGGTGATGTGCAGGCCCGAGCGGTCGACGACCAGCTCGTAGCGCATCAGCGACACCGGAAGCACGGCCAAGGGCAGGAAGATCGCGATCGGCCACCAGGACTGCGAGAGCCAACACGTGAGCGCCGCCCCGGCGCCGAGTATCGCGAAGAGCACCACCAGTGCGACGCGTCCGGCGCCGAGCGACTCGATGATCGGCAGTTCCTCGTCGGCGCGGGGCAGCGCCTCCGGCGGAGGCGCATCCGCGGGCACGCGTTCTCGGTAGTCACGCAACAGCGAGGCGCCGAGCAGTCCGACAGAGAAGCCGACCGCGGTTCCGACGCCCAGAGCCCATCCGGGCACTTCGACACTGCCGACGTCGGTGGCATCGAGTTGTCGGGCGAGGATCGCCAACTGCAGCACGGTGATCAGCCCGACCACCGTCAGGCCGATCATCAGCATCGTCCGGCGCATCAGCAGAAGTGCATGCGCAAGAGCGGCGACCGCACTACAACCGCCGCCGACGATCACTGTGACGATGGCCAGTGTCCAGGCGCTGGTGGTGGGACTGGTGAAACCGTCTGGCTGCGTTCCGGACCAATGGGTTGCGATCTGGTCAGGCAGTCGTGCGCTCCAGAGCCTGGCCACGATCACACCGAGGGCGGCAGCAAGAACAGGAACGACGACGCCGAAGATGACGCCTGCCGGGTCGAAGGTCTTCGTTTTCATGACCGAACTCAGCTCGGCTGACAAGCGTCCTTGAGACTGCAGGAAATGCAGGAGTGACCGCAGCCGCCGACGTCCTCTGCCGGAGTGGCAGCGGCGACGCGGGCACCGATCGATCCCCCAGCGCCTGCGGTGACCAACGCGGCGATCGCGGAGGCGATAACCGCCACGACTGCGGCGGCACCCGTCAGCGCGACGCCGGCGGCGCCTCCGACGAGCAGGAGCACTGCAGCTGCGGCGGTGGTGGGGCCCGCGACCTTGTTGGCGGTGACGAAGGTGGCATCGTCGCGCATCGAGTCGGCGGTGCGTACGCCCGCCCAGCGGTTGCGGGGCAACCGGCCGACCAGACTCAGGGCAGCGACGACGCCCACCACGAGTGCGAGGACGAACATCAGTATCGACACGACGATCACGGTAGGTAAGGATACGGCTCACCGAGGTCCTCGTACCAAGCGCCCCAGCTCACCCCCTTAAGCTGGTCCGCGTGACCGATCCAGCCAAAGCGCCCTCCGAGTCCGTCCCCGAGCACCGCTACACCGCGGACGTTGCCGGTCGAATCGAGCAGCGGTGGCAAGATCTCTGGGAAGAGCAGGGCACGTTCGACGCCCCCAACCCGGTCGGCCCCCTCGCGGGCGAGGTCCCGAAGGACAAGCTCTTCGTCCAGGACATGTTCCCGTATCCGTCGGGCAGCGGCCTGCACGTGGGACATCCCCTCGGCTACATCGCCACCGATGTGTTCGCGCGTTTTCACCGCATGCACGGACGCAACGTCTTGCATGCGCTCGGCTACGACGCCTTCGGCCTGCCGGCCGAGCAGTACGCCGTCCAAACCGGCACGCATCCGCGCAGCACCACCGAGGCGAACATCGCGAACATGCGGCGCCAGCTGCGTCGGCTCGGCCTCGGCCACGACCGTCGTCGATCACTGGCGACGACGGATGTGGATTTCTATCATTGGACACAGTGGATCTTTCTGCAGATCTTCAACTCCTGGTACGACGTCGATCAGGCGAAGGCGCGCCCGATCGCCGAGCTGGAAGCGGCGTTCGCCTCGGGAGAGCGCGCGCTGGAGGACGGACGTGACTGGGCATCTTTGACGGCGTCCGAGCGGGCCGGCGTGTTGGACTCCTACCGTCTGGTCTACGAGTCCAACTCGATGGTCAACTGGTGCCCTGGTCTGGGTACCGTGCTCGCCAACGAGGAAGTGACGGCGGACGGCCGCAGTGATCGCGGCAACTTCCCGGTGTTCCGAAAGAACCTGCGGCAGTGGATGATGCGTATCACCGCCTACTCGGACCGCCTGATCGACGACCTCGAGTACCTGGACTGGCCGGCCAAGATCAAGGCGATGCAGAGCAACTGGATCGGGCGCTCGCGCGGCGCGCAGGTCTCTTTCTCCGGAATCGAAGTGTTCACCACCCGGCCGGACACGCTGTTCGGTGCCACCTACGTGGTGCTCGCTCCCGAGCACGAATTGGTCGACGGGCTGGTCGCTGCCGCATGGCCGGCGGACGTGCCGTCGTCGTGGACCGGTGGGGCCGCGAGTCCGGGTGAGGCCATTGCTGCCTACCGGGCGTCCATCGCCGCCAAGTCCGATCTCGAGCGTCAGGAGAACAAGGAGAAGACTGGCGTCTTCACCGGGTCGTACGCCGAGAACCCGGTCAACGGCGAGCAGGTTCCGGTGTTCATCGCCGACTACGTGCTCACCGGCTACGGCACCGGCGCCATCATGGCTGTCCCCGGACACGATCAGCGTGACTGGGAGTTCGCGAGCAAGTTCGAGCTGCCGATTCGCGAGGTCATCTCCGGTGGCGATATCACCGAGGCCGCCTTCGTCGGCGACGGCGCGTTGGTGAACTCGGGCTTCTTGGACGGCATGCCCGTCGACGAGGCCAAGGCAGCGGTCATCGCGCGTCTCGAAGAAGAAGGCAAGGGCAAGGGGACTATTCAGTACAAGTTGCGCGACTGGTTGTTCGCGCGGCAGCGATACTGGGGCGAGCCCTTCCCCATCGTCTACGACGCAGACGGCAACGCGCATGCACTACCGGATTCGGCTCTGCCCGTTGAGCTTCCGGAGGTCGAGGACTTCGCGCCCGTCTCCTTCGATCCCGAGGACGCGAGCTCCGAGCCGTCACCGCCCCTGGCCAAGGCGTCGGACTGGGTGAATGTCGAACTCGATCTCGGTGACGGCCTGCAGACCTACCGCCGCGACACCAATGTGATGCCGCAGTGGGCCGGCAGTTCGTGGTATCAGCTGCGCTACGTCGACCCGACCAACACCGAGACCTTTGTCGACCCGGAGAACGAAAAGTACTGGGTCGGACCGCGTCCGGAGATCCACGGACCGAACGATCCGGGTGGGGTGGACCTGTACGTCGGCGGGCAGGAGCACGCTGTGCTGCACCTGATGTATGCGCGGTTCTGGCACAAGGTTCTCTTCGATCTGGGCCACGTCAGTTCGAGTGAGCCGTACCGCCGGTTGTACAACCAGGGCTACATCCAGGCGTATGCATTCACCGATGCGCGCGGTGTCTACGTCCCGGCCGAGGAAGTCGAAGAACGCGACGGCAGCTGGTTCTACCAGGGCGAGCCCGTCAACCGCGAGTACGGGAAGATGGGCAAGAGCCTGAAGAACTCCGTCTCCCCCGACGAGATCTTCGCCGAGTACGGCGCCGACACCCTGCGTGTGTACGAGATGTCGATGGGGCCGCTGGACACTTCCCGGCCGTGGGCCACCAAGGACGTCGTCGGCGCTCAGCGTTTCCTGCAGCGCGTATGGCGTCTGGTGCTCGACGAGGAGACCGGCGAAGTCCGCGTCACCGACGCCAAGCCCACCGAGGAGACGCTGCGCGTACTCAACCGCGTCATCGACGGAGTGGAAGCGGATTACATTGCGCTGCGCGACAATACGGCCGGAGCCAAGCTCATCGAGCTGACCAATCACCTCACCAAGGAATACCCGGACGGTGCCCCACGCGGCGTCGTCGAGCCGCTCGTGCTGATGCTCGCCCCGATGGCGCCGCACCTGTGCGAGGAACTGTGGAGCCGGCTCGGCCACGACCGTTCGCTCGCGCACGGACCGTTCCCACGAGTGGACGCCAAATGGCTCGTCGCCGACACCGTCGACTACCCCATCCAGGTCAACGGCAAGGTTCGCAGCCGAATCACGGTGCCCGCCGATTCTTCGGTAGGTGAGGTCGAGAAGACTGCGCTCGCCGACGAGAAGATCACGGCCCTGCTCGACGGCAAAGCACCCACCAAGGTCATCGTCATCCCGGGCCGGATGGTCAACATCGTTCTGAAGTAGTCCGCCCCTCCCGCCGAGATCGAGGTTGTGTACGGATTCGAGCGTGTTTCCGTACGCAACCTCGATCTCGACGTCGAGCACCACCCGTAGAGGGTGAGACTGGACTGAAGTCGCCGTTTCTGTCGGTCTGCTGCGCTTAGATATCTCCCATGTCGCTGATCGTTCGAGTCCTCGCCGCGATTGCCCTCGTTCTCGGCTCGGTCACCCTCGTTGCGCCCATCGCGCAGGCCCAGGGTCCCGGTTCGCCGATCCCCGCCGACGATCCGTTCTACAGCTGGGACGGTTCGCTCGACGCCGCGCCGGGAACGGTCCTCCGAAGTAGGCCGATGGTGTTCTCGACGCCGACGCTGACTACACCCATCACCGGTGAGCAGGTGCTGTATCGCACCACCGACCAGCAGGGCAACGGAGCCGTCACCGCCGCCGCGGTACTCAGGCCGCTCATCCCGGGGCCGCCGAAGATCGTCTCCTACCACATGGCCTACGACGCCCTCGGTTCTCAGTGCGACCCGTCGTACACCCTCAGCGGCGGTTCGACCAACAGAATCGCAGGTGCAGAGCAAGCCGTCATCGCCGGTTATCTCGCGGCCGGCTACACCGTCGTCGCACCGGATTACGAGGGCGAGGAGATGGAATGGACCATCGGGCGGCAGTCTGGCTATGCCGCCCTCGACGGTGTCCGCGCTACTCAGGCGTTTCTGCAGTTGCCGTCGAACACCCCCGTCGGCTTGATCGGCTACTCGGGTGGCTCGGTACCGACACAGTGGGGCGCCGAGGTCGCGCCGTACTACGCGCCGGAACTCAACATCGTCGGTGCAGCTGCCGGTGGCCTTCCCGTCGACCTCGCGCACAATCTCCCGTACATCAGTGGAAGCGACAACTGGTCCGGGGTGATCCCTGCGCTCATCGTCGCCTACCAACGGGCCTACGGACTCGACACTGCGTCATTCCTGTCCGAGTACGGGGCAGAGTTGATCCAAGAGGTTGCGAACCAGTGCATCGCCGAGTTCGCAGCCGATTACCCCGGCTTGACCGATGCCGACATGGTGCGAGCCCCGTACAACTCGCTGCTCGATGTTCCCGAGGTGGTCGAGGCCATCAACGACAACATCATGGGCAGCACCGGAACCCCGAGCACCCCCATGTTCCTGGCCGTCGGGCATTCCGATCCGATCGGCGACACCGTCATGATCACCGCCGACGTGGAAGGACTTGCCCACGAATACTGCGGCCGCGGCGTCGATGTGCAGTACTCGCAGTACAACGGGTTGACTCACGGCGACGCCTTCGCGCCCTTCGAGGCCCAGGGCTTGCAGTTCCTCACCGAGCGCTTCGCGGGACTGCCGACGCGCAGCAACTGCGGGGTGATCGGCGTCGGGAACTCGCTGGCGCCGACGCCTGTCCCCTGACACGGACCCCGTCGGCGCCGAGATCGAAGTTATGCATCGATTCGGTTCGATTTCGGTACACAACTTCGATCTCGGCGAAGGTGCTGTACATGTTCGGAGACAACTGACGGCTAGATTGCGCCCAAATCCGCGGACAACCAGTACTTCGGTTCGAGGTAGAACACGACGTTCTCTTCGAGCTGACTGTTCGCGAACTCGAGGTAGCCGTCCACCTTCTCGGGCTCGAGGTAGCGGGCAGCCATCTCACGCAACTGATCCGCCGTGCCGGGTACTTCGCGCAGGACGGGCCCGTCGACAGAGACGTATCGAACAGTCGGCTCCACGCGTTCGACCATGAGGCTGAAAGTGCCTGCAGCGCGGATCAACTCGGCCTTCTTGGACGTCTTTCCGGTCAGCACCCACGCCTCGCCGCCGGGCGTGTACTGGTACCAGATAGGGACGGTCAGCGGGCCGCGCTCGGCTCCAGCGAACACCGACAGTGCCGCGATGTGCGGCTCGGAGAGAAACTCTTCACGCTCGGATTTCGACAGTGGCATGTACCGAGGATATGTCCGCTTTTACAGCTCGTCGAAGGGTTTCGCATATCGAAAGCTGCCGTTCACCGGACCGTCGGCGAGCTGCAGCGCCGCAGCGCCGAGATCGAGGTTGTGTACGAAAACCGGCACAAACTGCGACGTAACTTCGATTTCAGCGGGAGGGCTACCGGCGAACAGGCTTGAGCACCAGCTCCGTCGGGTGCGCATCAGCCGGAGTGTCGATGGCATTGCGGACCGCAAGCGCGACGGTGTCGGCTCGAAGGAACTGTCCGCCGTCGTACTCCTTACCCTCGTGCTCGACGATCGCCCTCTGCATGTCGGTGTCGATCCGACCCGGGTGCACCGAGGTCACCCGCAAGGACGGCTCCTCCTGTCGCAGCGCGTCACCGAACGCCCGCAGCGCGAATTTCGACGCCGCATACGCGCCCCAGCCCGGATTGACACGCAACCCCGCACCCGAATTGATCAGGACGACATGACCATTGACCTTCCGCAACGCAGGAAGCAGAGCCTGCGTCAACGCAACGACAGCAAGAACATTGCTCTCGAACTGCGACCGCCAGTCCTCGATCGAGGACTCTTGAACGGTGCCCAAGGCTGCGACGCCCGCGTTGTGGACGAGCACGTTCAAAGAGTCGAACGACGCTGCCGCGCCCACAACGGCGGCATGGTCCGTCAGATCCACCGGCCATGCCGTCGCTTCCGGGAGTTCGGCGGCAATGGAACCGAGCGATTCCGCCGAGCGTCCACCGAGATAGACGTGGTGATCGGACGCGAGTTTCCGTGCGATCGCCGCGCCGAGACCTCGGCTGGCACCCGTCACCAGAGCCGTTGAAGTCATACTGCCAACTTAGCGAATGGTCATTCCGCAGGCTCCACTCCCGCTCCCGCCATGCGCATCGTCGTGTTGCCGCCGTCGAGGGACTCCCGGATGATGTCGGCGTGACCTGCATGCTGGGCCATCTCGCGGAGAATGTGCAGCAGCGTGAACCGCACCGACTGGTACGTGCGAACAGGTGCCCACGGTGCCGTCGGGAGTGGGACCTGGGCGTCGAGGTCCAAGTCGGCGAGAGCGGCCTCGGTGGCCTGCGCGACGCGGGAGTACTCCTCACGTAGTCCCGCGACGGTATCGCCGGCGGCCATCACGTACTCGGTGCCCATCCGAGATACGTCGAACTCGGCGGTCTCGTCCATTTCGGCGATGACCTTCATCCACGAACGCTCATTGTTGATCACATGGTTGAGCAGCCCGCCGAGGGTGAGTTCGCTGACAGTGGTTCGCAGCCTCGCCTGCTCGTCGGTGATGCCGTCGACCGTATAGAGGTAGTTGGTCCGTTGGTCGGCGAACATACGCGCGATGTCGGCCTTCTCACCGGTGAGTGTCATGGAAAACTCCTTCGTTGTTGGTGAAAATGACGATAGAAGGCTTTGCGGACAGCTTCGGTCCTCGATAGGAATGCTCACTCATCGGGCGAGATCGGCGCCGGGGTCGCAAACTAGGAAGATGGGAGACCGGGGATTCACTTCGACACAGCTGGCCGCGCGAGCTGCCTATCTCCTGCGCGGCAACGATCTGGGGACGATGACCAGCGCCGCACCGCGTCTGTACCCGCACATGTGGAGCTGGGATGCAGCGTTCGTCTCCGTCGGGCTCGCTCCGCTGAGCGTCGAACGCGCGGTGGTGGAGCTCGACACACTGCTGTCCGCACAGTGGAAGAACGGGATGATTCCGCACATCGTTTTCGCCAACGGAGTGGACGGGTACTTTCCCGGCCCGGCCCGATGGGAGACGAGCGAACTCGCGGCGCATGCGCCACTCGGTCCGCAGACATCGGGCATCACCCAGCCTCCGGTACATGCGATCGCGGTCCAGCGGATCCTCGACCATTCGCGTCGACACGGCCGCACGACGAGAGCCGTCGCCGAGGAGTTTCTCGATCGCCGATGGGAGAACCTCGTCCGGTGGCATCGCTGGCTTGCCGAGGCGCGTGACGTCGGCGATAACGGCCGCATCACCCTCTTCCACGGCTGGGAGTCGGGCATGGACAACTCCCCACGATGGGACGCGGCATACAAGGCTGTCGTGGCCGGGGTGATGCCGTCGTACGTTCGTAAGGACGACGCCGTTATCACCGACCCGTCCCAGCGCCCGAGCAACAGCGAGTACGACCGCTACATCTGGCTCGTCGAAGAGATGAAGCAGTCCGGGTACGACGACGTGCTCCTCGCGGAGAGGATGAGTTTCGCCGTCGAAGACGTGTTCGTCAGCGCGATTTTCGCAATGGCGTGCGACGTGCTCGCGACGATCGGCGAGGAGCATTCGAAGCCCAACTCGGACGTCCGCGAACTACGTGGCTGGGCAGACAAGTTTCGCCAGGGTGTCATCGCGACGACGGACGAGCGCTCCGGCGGTGCCCGCGACTTCGACCTGCGCGCTCAGCGATGGATCACCACCGACACCATCGCGATGTTCGCGCCACTGTTGTGCGGCGGTCTCCCTCGTGAGCAGGAACGCAACCTCATTCGCACCTTCGAGGGCACCAGGTTCTGCGGCCACCCCGACCTGCGCTTCGCGGTGCCGCCGTCGACGTCGCCCGTCTCACGGGACTTCCGGCCTCGCGAATACTGGCGCGGCCCGGTGTGGCCCGTCATAACGTGGCTGTTCTCGTGGGCGTTCTCGCGACGGGGCTGGGCCGAGCGGTCCCTGAATCTGCGCGAGGAAGGACTGCGTCAAGCGAGCGACGGGAGTTTCGCGGAATACTATGAACCGTTCACCGGTCAACCGCTGGGCAGCATGCAGCAATCGTGGACGGCGGCTGCGGTTCTCGACTGGTTGGGCTGACGCCTACTCGCTGCGGTGCGCTCCGATGTATCGGGCAGTGAGCGGGCCGACAGCCCGCAGCGCCGCCGCCGACGTCATCTCCCAGTGGGCATACGGGACCGAGTAGTGCGAGAGCTCGCCGCACAGATACGGGTGCCACGTCGACAGTCCGAGCCGTTCCTCGTGGTCGGCCGTCACGAAGAGCACATCGCCGTCGTAGACACCCGGGTGGTGACGGTTGGCGAGTTCGTGGGTGTGCCGGGCGGCCGAGACCAGTCGCTCGGCTTCCCGGGGGTCGACGACGCCTGACTCAGTGATGAGTGTGGCTAGCTGGTCACCGATCTGGGGCTGGATGGCGTGACTGTCCAACATCACGAGAGACGCGAGCTGTTTGCCCTGCGCGCGTAGCCGCACTGCCATGGCGTGCGCGATGGTACCGCCGAGCGACCACCCGAGAAGGTGATACGGCCCGTCGGGGACGAGTGCCTCGATCTCGTCGATGTAGCTCTGCGCCAATTCGTCGAGAGTGTCGGGCAATTCGTTCGGTGAGGGAGTTTGAATGCCGTACAGGGGGTTGGCGGTGAATTCCTCGAAACCGAGGTAGCACCAGGACAATCCGATAATCGGGTGGATGCAGAACACCGGGGCGTCGGCGCCTTCGGTTCGGATGGGGAAGACGATGTCGAACGCTGATCTGGAGCCGAAGCCAGAATCGACCTGCGGGTCCGTACTGCGCGGTGCGGTGAGCACAGAACCATCAGGCTCGAAGTAGCTGTCCGTGATGCCGATGTCGGTCATGTCTGTGCCTCCGAAGTGCTGTGGTGACGAGCCGAAGCCCGTACCGGGGAGATGCGGACGCTGCCCCGAGATCTCGTCCGCCCTGTGATGGAAGCCCCCGCCACCAGGCCTGTATCAGGCGAGGTTACACAGTCGTTATCTCTGGTCGAGCGGATCGAGCGCACGAGCGGGGCGCGTGTAGACAGGTCACAGAGGTGATCGCCAAGTTTCGATGACACCTAACAACGGCGAAGGCGCACGCAACCGCAGAACTACGGTTACGTGCGCCCTCTGGTGGAACGGCGCTATCGCGCGGTCGGCGTCAGACCTTCCAGACCGCAACCATCGACGGGCGCGGCTGGGAGTCGCCTCCGTCGGGCCAGTGTGAAGCCGGATTGTCAGCAGACGCATCGTCCGACTCACCCGGGTGCTGAACTGCAACGATCACGCGCTCATCCTGGATGATCGGGCCACACGTCTCGGCGCCTGCCGGAACGGTCAGGAACTGACGCGTCTCTCCGCGGCGCTCACCGTCCAGGACGACAGCGAACAAGCCGTCGTTGGAGTCGAGGGCGTTGCCGTCCGTGGAAATCCACAGGTTGCCCTTGGAGTCGAAAGCCAGGTTGTCCGGGCACGAGATCGGGCTGACCTGGGTCTTGTCGAAGCCGCCGAAGTAGGTGTCAGCGGCTTCCGGGTCACCGGCGACGATGAGCAGGTTCCACACGAACTCGGTACCGGCGTGATCGTCTTCGAGCTCGAGGACCTGGCCGTTCTTGTTCTGCACGCGCGGGTTCGCCTCGTCGACGGACGCGTAGTCGTCGACTCCGCGGTTCTTGTTGTTGGTCAGTGCCACGTACACCTTGCCGGTCACCGGGTTCGGCTCGAAGTCCTCGGGCCGGTCCATCTTCGTGGCGCCGACCTTGTCGCCTGCCTGCCGGGTGAAGACAGCGACCTCTTCGGCGGACATGCCGTCGACGAGGGATTCTGCATTGCCGTCATTGTTGGTGCGGAGCAACGGAATCCACTCACCCTTGCCCGAGAACTTGCCGGACGGCGGCAGGGTTCCGGTGCCGTCGATGGCATCGGGCGAGTCGCCTGTGAGGACTGCGACGTAGAGGGTGCCCGCGTCGAGAATGGTCATGTTCTCACGCATAGCAGCCTGGCCGTTGCCGGGCATGATCTTTCGGCTGGAGACGAACTTGTACATGTAGTCGAAGCGCTCGTCGTCACCGCTGTAGGCGACGACCGTGCCGTCGTCGGTGACATAGATGGTCGCGGCCTCGTGCTTGAAGCGACCCATGGCCGAGTGCTTGACCGGGGTGGAGTTGGGATCCCACGGATCGATCTCGACGATGTATCCGAAGCGGTTGGCCTCGTTGGGTTCCTGAGCGAGATCGAATCGAGGGTCGAACTGCTCCCACTTGCGGTCGCTTGCTGCGCCTTCGAGGCCGTAGCGCGCGAGCCGCTCGGCGGCAGCGGGTTCGGTGACCGACTCGGCGTTGCCGAAGTACTGGTTGAAGTTCTCCTCACCCGAGAGCACTGTGCCCCAGGGTGTCAGTCCGCCCGCGCAGTTGTTGAGCGTGCCGAGGACCTTGGTACCGGTGGGGTCGGCACCGGTCTTGAGGAAATCACTGCCCGCGGCGGGACCGGTGACGAGGAACTCCGAGGTCGCGGTGAGGCGACGGTTGTACTGGCTGAACGCCGGTGTCAGTGCGCCGGAGCCGTTCTCGCCGTTGACCTGCAGAATGGACAGGCCGTGTGCGGCGAGCGCGATGTCGAACTGCTCACGCGTCGGGTTCTCCTCGTCGTAACCCTTGAACAGGGCCGGCTCGGTGGTGTATTCGTGGCTGACGACGAGCAGGTACGCGTTCGGGGTGCCCTCGATCGGGAGCAGGCCGGCGAAGTCGTTGTTGTAGCCGAACTGCATGGCCTGTGCGGCAGCGGTCTGGTTGTCGAAGTCGAACTCGGGTGCACCCTCGAGCACCGGGTCGCCCCAGCGGATGACGACGCCCTGCTCGTAGCCCTCCGGGATCACGACTGCATCCTCGGTGTTGGGCGCCACAGCGGTGAAATCGACACCGTCGACGGGTGGGGTGGATGGTGTCGAGCCGTTCGACGACGTCCCGTCGGTGGCGGCGGCGTCGTCCTCGGTGCCGCATGCTGCGAGCAGGCCGCCGGCGCCGACCGCGACGACAGCCATCGCGCCGCCGCGCAGTACCCCGCGCCGACTCATCGCCGTCTTGACGATGTCGCCGAAGTACTCGCCCTTGGATGTATTGGGGGCGTCGTGGAAACACGCGTCGCCGCACTTGTACTTGCATGTCAGGTTCGACCGCGCCGAGCTACCGTCGTGGGTCGTCAGAATCGGGAGAAGCTTCATGAGACGGCAGCGTTCCAGTGGAAAGCGAAACGAAGGAGTCGCTCAGGTGAAGTCGGGAATAACGAGGGTGCCCTAAGGCGGCTCCGCCACAGGTGCGTGGAAATACATAGCAGGCTATGTATTTCCACGCACATGCGCCGAAGGCGCCTACAACACCTGGGACAGGAACTGCTGGAGCCGGTCGGTGTGCGGGTCGTCGAAAAGTTGGTCCGGAGTGCCGGTTTCGACGGCGCTGCCGTGGTCCATGAACAGCACCTTGTTGGACACCGAACGAGCGAAGCCCATCTCGTGAGTGACCACCACCATCGTCATACCGCCCGATGCCAGATCCGCCATCAGGGCCAGCACACCCTTGACCAGCTCCGGATCCAGCGCGGATGTCGCCTCGTCGAAGAACATGATCTCGGGCTTCATGGCGAGTGCACGAGCGATGGCGACACGCTGCTGCTGTCCACCGGACAGATTGCCCGGACGTGAATCCGCCTTGGCGGAAAGGCCCACCAATTCCAGCTGTTCCATTGCCGCGGCTCGCGCTGCCTCCTTCGACAAACCCTTGAGTTTCTGCGGGGCCAGCGCGACGTTGTCGGCCACTGTCTTGTGCGGGAACAGATTGAAGTGCTGGAACACCATGCCGATACGCTGCCGAAGTTCGTCCGGGTTGTCGCGCAACACCGATTTTCCGCCGAGAAGGATGTCGCCCTCGTCGGGTTCGTGCAGTCTGTTCAGTGCGCGCAGCAGCGTCGACTTGCCGGAACCCGACGGCCCGATGACGGTGGTGGTTCTACCCGCGTCGACGTGAATGTTCACCCCGCGCAGCACCTTGTTGTTGCCGAAGGCGAGATGAATGTCGGTGCCGGTCAATGAGACAGCCATGTGCTCACCTCTCCACCACGATGATCTTCTCGACCGGGTCGAGCGTGCCGGATGTGTCGGCTTTGCCCGATCGCAGACGGGAGTCGATGAAGTTCACCAGGTGCGTCAGGGGGATCGTCAGGAACAGGTAGAACACCCCGGCGGCCAGCAGGGGTGAGAGATTGCCGGTCTGCGCGGCGGTGTCCTGTCCCACCCGGAACAGCTCGCGTTGCGAGGCCAGCAGCCCGAGGAAGTAGATCAGCGAACTGTCCTTGATCAGCGAGATGAACTGATTGACGATGGCCGGCAGGACGCGTCGAATCCCCTGCGGCACAACCACCAGCGCCATCGACCGCCGATAGCTGAACCCCAGCGCGCGGGACGCCTCGAGCTGGCCGGAGTCGACGCTCTGGATGCCGGAGCGGAAGATCTCGCCGAAGTATGCCGCCGCCATCAGCGACAGCGCAGCGATACCGAGGGGGAATGGGCTTCGGCTGCCGGTCAATTGGGTCAGCGTCGGCCCGAAACCGAGCCCGATGAGGAGAATGACGACGGCTGCGGGAAGCCCGCGAAAGACGTCGGTGTACATCCGGGCCGGCCACCGGAGCCAGCGGGAACGGGACATTCCCGCCACCGCCAGCCCGAGTCCGATGATCGTGCCGATCACCCCGGACGAGAGGGCGAGGATCAGAGTGTTCGGCAGTCCGACGGTGATCAGCGCGGGGACGGTGTCCCAGATGAGCTGCCAGTCGAAGAACGTGTCGTACAGGTTGGAGAGCGTATCCATCGACTAGGACGCCGGGAGAACGGAGGCCTTGCTACCCGGCTTCCAGTCCGAGGGCACCTCGCGCTCCGGGTACCACTCCTGCTCGAGGGTGTTCCATGTGCCGTCGTTGACGACCGCGTCGAGTCCGGAGTTCAAGGCGTCGATCAACGGCTGGTTGTCCTTGTTCACCGCGTAGGCAGTGAAGTTGGTGGTGTTGACGGTCGTTTCCAGGATGGCGACGCCGCCGTCCTCTGCCTTGACCTGGCCGGAGGCCTGCTGCGACGGCGCGACCCACGCGTCGATCTGGCCGGACCTGACGTTGGCGTAGGCGGTGTTGTAGTCCGGGAATCGGACCGGCTCGATGCCGATGGTGTTGGTGACGTAATCGTCCTGCACAGTGCCCTGGACGACGCCGATGCGCTGCTGGTCGTCCAGCTCGGCGATGGTCCGGATGGCGTAGTCGTTCTTCGCCACGAGCGCCATCTCCCCGAAGTCGTAGCCGTTGGTGAATCCGACGGTCTGGCGGCGCGCATCGGTGGTGGAGATGGACGAGGATCCGACGTCGTAGACCGTGTTGTTCACCGAAGCGAGCAGGCCCGAGAACTCGGTCGCGGCGAACTCGACCTCGAGGCCGAGTTTGTCCCCGATCGCCCTGAGCAGTTCGTTGTCGAAGCCGGTGAAGTTACCGGCTTCGTCGATGAAGATGTTCGGCGGGGCGTCGGACAGTGTGCCCACGTACAGGGTGCCGGGTTGGGTCAATCCGATGTTCGCGGTGTCGATCTCGTCGAGCGGGGTGACGTCATCGGTGGTGTACCTGTCCAGGGATACCTGATCCGAGCCGGCGAGTGCGTTCTCGCCGGTACCGCCCGAGCTGCCGTCGCTCGAGCACGCTACTGCGCCGAGCGTGAGTGCGAGCGTCGCTGCAATTGCTGCGGTGGCGCGGCCTCGTAAACGACGTGTGTTCAACTCTGGACTCCTCGGTGCTGGCATCGGTGATTCGGTGTTGTCACGAACGAACGAAACTATCGCGCCGCTGGAGGCAGCACGAGCGCTACGCCGCCCGAGCGGTCAACCACCGAATGTGTTCAAACATTCCCGCACCGAGGCGCTTCGATCCCGAAAGTCCTCACCTGTGGTCGTTGCGCCACGTCAGCGCAGCTTCGAGTTCAGTGAGGTCGTAGTCGGGGCCGCCTGTCCCCACGGTGAACAGTCTCACTCCGGCGTCGAAGAAGGCCTGGGCCTTGTCCGCGCCCGGCCATGGCACCGAACGGGTGATGCCCGAAACGTCACGTCCGACGGTTTCGCCGTGTTCGGCGAGGATGCCCGATTTGCGCTCGAAAGTCTCCAGGTCGGCGAAGCTGTGCCAGATATGCGCGTACTTCGCGACCATCTTCAGTGTCTTCTTCTCCCCACCGCCGCCGATCAGGATCGGAATCTCGCGTGTCGGCGCGGGATTGGCGACGTCGAGGCGGTGCCTGATCCGAGCGAGGTTGTCGTCGAGCAGCTTCAGGCGCGAGCCCGCGGTGCCGAACTCGTAACCGAAGTTGTCGTAGTCCTTTTGGTTCCACCCACCACCGATGCCCAGGATCAGTCGGCCACCGCTCATGTGGTCGACCGTGCGTGCCATATCCGCGAGCAGGTCGGGATTACGATAGCCACCACCGGTGACGAGGGCCCCGATCTCGACGGCGGACGTCTGTTCGGCCCAGGCGCCGAGCATCGTCCAGCACTCGAAGTGCGCCCCGTCGAGGTCGCCGTAGAGCGGATAGAAGTGGTCCCAGTTGAAGACGATGTCGACACCCGCATCCTCCGAGCGCAACACCGCATCTCGGATGAGGCCGTAGTCGGGGGCATGCTGGGGCTGCAGTTGTACGCCGATTTTCACAGTCATACCTCTATTGTGCGCATCATCCGATCTCGACGCCCGTCTCCAACAATGTGGCCCGCAGTAGGAACCCTGCCTCGTTGCCGACGATCTCGGTGACCAGGGTTACGAAGCGGTCGACGAATGCACCGCCGTGTGCGGGAGCCTCGGAGTCCTCCGGTTCGAAGTGGTGGGCGAGTTCGTGGAGTACGACGAGCTCCCGTAGTGCCCATGCCTTGTTTCGGCGGTGCAGCGGGACGGCGATGGTGCGGGTGTCTCTCTCGTAGTGCGAGGCCCCGGATCCGGACCGCTCGCGCACCCGCACCGACCCGGCGCCAGGCCACCGCGCGCGGACCCAGTCGAGCGCGAGAATCGAGTCGACATAGTGCTGAACCGAATCGAGTGAGGCGAACTTCCGCTCGATCGGAAGCGTCAGTGTGGAGCCGTAGATGTCGACGGTTCGCAGGTCACGCTCGTCTGCTCGATCGAAGATGGTCCGCACCAAGGTCTCGGCCGCGTACACCTTCGACCGTTGCGAATCCCTGTTCTTCACCGTCTCGACACTAATGCCGAATTTGTGTCTGCTCCGAGGCGCCTCTACAGTTAAAGCGACAACGATTGTCGAAGTCACTGCCAACAGGCGCCCGTATTCTCGCGTAGGAGACCCCCTTGCTCGTCGTCGATGGCTTGAATATCGACGCCGGCCGCACCCGCATCGTCGAGAACATCTCCTTCCGAATCGCCGCCGGCCAGCGAGTCGGCCTCCTCGGCGCGTCCGGGTCGGGCAAGTCGCTCACCGCCTCGGCGATCATCGGACACCTTCCCCCGGGCATCACCTCGAGTGGTCGCATCACGGTCGATGGCCACGACGTCGCGGGCCTGCCGACGCCGCGGCGTCCCCTCAGCGCACGCCCGGCGATGGTCTTCCAGAACTCGGCAACCGCGCTGAACCCGATGGTCACCGTCGGCGCGCAACTCAGCGCGCCCGCCCGAAGAACGAAATCCGACGCCACCGCACTGCTCGAGCAGGTCGGCTTCCGTGAACCCGAGCGGATCCTCGCCGCCTACCCCCTGGAACTCTCAGGTGGTCAACGACAGCGAGTATGCATCGCGTTGGCCCTCGCCTGCCGCAGCCCGCTGCTCGTCGCCGACGAGCCGACCACCGCCCTCGACGTGGTCACGCAGGTACGGGTGCTCGACGCCTTGAAGGCCGTCGACTCCGCGCAGATGTTCATCACGCACGACGTGGCCGTCGCGGCCCAGCTGTGCGACCGGCTGATCGTCATGGAACGCGGACATATCGTCGAAGAGGGTGCGACGACCGACATCATCGCCAATCCCCGGAGCCCCCTGACACAGAGTCTCATCGCACGGGCGCGGGCGATGGACCCGCTATCCGCGCTGACCGCAGGCCGCGCCCGATGAGCCTTCTCGCATCCGGACTCACGCGTCGATTCCGCCAGGGCAGCAAGACCACCACCGCGCTCGACGGAGTCGACCTCGAGGTCCCGCCCGGCGCGCGGGTCGCGCTGGTGGGCGAATCGGGATCAGGCAAGACAACGCTACTGAAAATGCTTCTCGCGCTGAACTATCCGGACTCCGGAACCGTGACGCTGGACGGCACACTCGTCGGGCCTGCCTCGGCACGCTCGTTGCGTTGGTTTCGCCGACGGGTGCAGTACATCCCGCAGGACCCGGCCACCTCACTCGACCCTCGGCGAAGCGTCGTCGATCTCGTCGCGACGCCGTTGCGCCTTCTCGGCGCCGAGGGCGACCACGCGGCACTCGCTCGGCGGGCTCTGGCTGCAGTTGGATTGGACGAGAGATATCTGCAGCGGAGGGCTTCGGAACTGTCCGGCGGCCAGAATCAGCGGGTCGCCATCGCACGCGCCGTTGCTTGTGAACCGGACTATCTGCTGGCCGACGAGCCGGTGAGCGGACTGGACCTCGACCTGCGCGACCAGGTACTCACCGTGCTCGACAACCTGTCCACACGAACCTCGACCGCGTTGCTGGTGGTCTCCCACGATCTGTCGGTGGTGGCTCGGTTGTGCAGCGACATCTCGGTGATGTGCGACGGCCGGATCGTCGAGACCGGGACCACCGCGTCCGTCCTCACCGCTCCCGTCCATCAGCACACCCGAGCATTGCTCGACGCGGTGCCCAGGCTTCATTCCGCTTGACCGGTCACGAACCAGCACAGGAGAAAATGCATGTCCAGCAGCAAGTTTCGCGCAGCACGACTGGGAGCGGTCGGTGCAGTGGGTGTTCTCGCGCTCACCAGTTGCTTCTCCACACCGGCGTCCGAGGACAGCGAGGATCGAGTGCGGATCGCTCATCTCCAGCCGCCGCGCTCGGGCCTCGACCAGTTCAGCGACGACGCCTTCAAGCTCTCACGCTGGTCGACGGCGGAAACGTTGGTCACCCTCGATGACCTCGGTGACGCACTACCGGGGCTCGCGACCGGGTGGGACCGCGTCGACGAGTTCACGTGGAGCTTCGACATCCGTCCCGATGTGCGCTTCCACAACGGGGCATCGCTCGACGCCGATGCTGTCGTGACGGCACTGACGGCGGCGACCGAGGCCGCACCCAAGCCGCGCATCCTCGACGGCGTCGAGATGACCGTCGCTGCAGTGGACGAGGAGACCGTCACGGTCACAACCGAATTGGTCGACCCACTGGTGCCCCAGCGACTGTCGAGTCCACAGTTGGCCATCCTCGCCCCGGTCGCCTACGAGGGTGAGGGTCCGGTCGATGCGATCGGCACCGGTACCGGGCCGTTCGTGCTCACCAGCGTCGACGGCACCTCGAGCGCCTCGCTCGACCGCAATGACGACTACTGGGGCGAGAGCGCCAAGATCGCCGGCATCGACGCCGACTTCGTGCCCGACGGCACCGCACGCGGGGCGTCGCTACGCAACGACACCGCCGATGTCGTAGAGGCCATTCCGGTCTCGCAGGCATCGCTCGTCGACCCCGAGTTGGTGCACGAGGTACCGATGCCGCGGACCAACACCCTGTATCTCAATACCGCGAACGGCGTCTTCAGCGACCCATCCATGCGCGCCGCGGCCCGCGAGTCCGTCGACAAGGATCGACTCGTCGAGCAGGTGTACGAGGGCCGCGCCGACGCCGCGAACGGTCTCCTCGGACCTGCACTTCCCTGGGCCGCCGATCGCCCCGAGCGCACCGAAACCCCGGCCGGCGACGCGACCGGCAAACGAATCACCCTCGCCACCTTCACCGATCGCGCCGAACTGCCCGAGGTGGCGGTGCTGCTGCAGCAGGAGCTCGAGGCCCAGGGCTTCATCGTCGAGCAGGTCGTCCGCGAGTACCAGTTCATCGAATCCGACGCGCTGGAGGGACGTTTCGATGCCTTCATCCTCTCGCGCGCCACGGTCCTCGATTCCGGTGACCCGGTGGCGTACATGTACTCCGACTTCGCCTGCGAGGGATCGTTCAACATCTCCCAGTTCTGCGACGCCGAGGTGGACGCGGCTTTGGCGGCGGCATCGGCAACCGAGCCCGGCGACGCCCGTCGCGCAGCAATCCTCGAGGCCGAGAGGCTGATTCTGGAGAAGGACGCCGCGGTCCCGATGCTGCACGAGCGCGTCATCCAAGGCGAGTCCGCCGGTATCACCGATGTGGCCCGCGACCCTCGCGAGCGCATTCTCATCACCAACCAGACCACGTTCGAGTAGACCGTGCGAGGAGGACCATCGATCGTCACGGCGTCGCGCGTCGTCACTGTCGCAGGTGTGGTGGCGCTGCTCGGGATGCTCCCGTGGCTCTCCGATCGTGATCCCGCACTGAGCATTCTGCGAGCGCGGTCGGCCGAGCAGGAGCCCACCGACGAAGCTCTCGCCTCGATCCGTCGGGAGTTGGGACTCGACGCCGGGCCGGTCCGCATGTTCTGGGACTGGTTCACAGGTCTCGTGCAGGGCGATCCGGGGGTGTCGTGGAACTCGGGCACGCCGGTGCTGCCGGGTGCGCTCGACGCCCTGGGGGTATCGCTGACCCTGATGGGGTTCGTTCTGATCGTCGCCCTCATCGTCGCGACCCTGGTGGTCCTGCCGTCCCTGCGCGCGGGACTGCGCGGTACGCCGCGTCGAACGAGCGGCGCCGCGGCGGCTGCGCTGACCTCGCTCCCGGACTTCCTGCTGGCCTCGGCACTCGTCGTTTTCGGGGCCGTGTGGCTGTCGTTCCCGGCGTACGGGTGGAACGGGCTCGAGTATGCGGTGCTCCCGGCGCTCGCGCTGGGCCTGCCTGCCGGAGGCCTGCTGGGTCGCCTCCTCGCCGACGCCATCGCCGTCACGTTCACCGAGGGCTGGGTGACGACGTGGACGGTGGCCGGCTTCTCCAAACGGCGCATCGCCGTCGCCGTCGTGCGTCGAGCACTGCCCGGTCTCGCCACCCAGATCGGGCTCATCATGGTCGCGTTGACCGGCGGCGCGGTGGCTGTGGAAAAGGTGTTCGCCATTCCAGGCTTGGGCCGAAAGACGCTGGGCGACGCGCAGTCTCAGGACCTTCCTGCGTTGCAGATCGACGTGCTCTTGCTGCTCGTGATCAGCGCGCTGCTCGGCATCACCGCCGAGATGCTCCGGCGTCTGATGCTCGGCGGTGCGTTACGTGACCGGGCGATGCCGATCCCGTCCGGGGTCTTCGCGCCGTCCCCGCGTCGATGGATCGCACCGATAGTCTCGGCGACGGTACTTCTCGTCATCGTTCTTGCAGGCGTGACTCGCGACCCGTTCGTCACCAGCCGGGACAAGTTCGCGGCGCCGTCTCTCGAGTTTCCGTTCGGCACCGACGCGTCCGGACGGGACCTGCTGGCGCGAGTGTCCGACGGCGCCGTCTCGACGATCGGGTTGTCGCTGGCGGTAACGTTGGCCGCGTTCGTCATCGGCGTGTTGTTCGGGTTGATTCCACGCGCATCGCGCGGGTTGATCGAGGTCACCAATGCCGCTCCCCCCATCGTCGCGGGCATCATCATCGCCGCGATCTGGGGGCCCAGCGCCGGGGGTGCCGCCGTTGCCGTTCTGATCGTGACGTGGGCTCCGCTGGCCGCACACACCGCCGCGTTGGTAGAGGAAACCAGAGCGCGTCCGTACATCGCGATTCTGCCGACCCTCGGCGCCAGTGAACCGCGAATCCTGTTCGGGTCCATCGTTCCCAGCGTCGTCCCGGTGGTCCTGCGCCATGCGCTGCTTCGCCTGCCCGGTGTCGCGCTCGCGCTGGCTGCACTCGGCTTTCTCGGACTCGGACCCCAGCCGCCGTCACCGGACTGGGGGTTGATCCTGGCCGACGGCGTCGCCAACGTCGAACGAGCGCCGTGGGTGGTGTTGGCACCGTTGGCCTCACTGATCGCACTGGCCGTGCTGGCGGTGTCCCTGTCCAGTGCCACCTCGGGGCGCAGCCGTCGCACCGACAGCAATCCGGCCAGCGAGGCAGCGGTAGGCTCCCCTGCGGCATGAGTACGGGTGTGAAGCAAGCGCGGTGGCGGTGGTCGTTCATCGACGAGCTACAGCGGGCGACTGCGACGATCAGGCTGTTGGTTCTGACGCAGCTGACGTTCAACGTCGGCTTCTTCATGGTGCTGCCGTACCTGTCGGTGCACCTGACCTCCGACCTGGGACTCGGGGCAGCTCTCGTCGGAGTCGTGCTGGGAGTGCGAACCTTCTCGCAGCAGGGACTGTTCTTCATCGGTGGCACACTGGCCGACAGGTGGGGCATCAAACCCGTCGTCCTCGTCGGCTGTGTGTTGCGCGTGCTTGGATTCGTGGGTCTGGCATTCTTCGACTCGCTCACCGGGGTACTGGTGGCGACGGTCCTCGTCGGCTTTGCGGCGGCATTGTTCTCTCCTGCAGTGGAATCGGCCGTAGCCATCGAGGCAGGTAAGAGCGAGTCCGACGGTGGCCCCCGCCGGGTCGAGACCTTCGCGTTGCTGTCGGTGTGCAGTCAGATCGGATCGTTCACCGGACCGCTCGTCGGTTCGCTGTTGCTGCTGGTCGACTTTCGCCTCGCCTGCCTCGTCGCGGCGGCGATTTTTCTCGTCATTGTTGCTGCCCATGTGAAGTGGTTGCCGAACGAACCGGGCGAGCACCGCGACGATCCGTGGCTCTCGGGCTGGACGGACGTTGTGCGCAACAAGCTGTTCGTGCTCTTCGCGGTCGCGATGAGCGCGCAACTGGTGGCATACAACCAGTTGTATCTGCTGCTGCCACTCGAGGTGGAACGGGCCTGGGGTTCGCAAACCGTTCTGGGCTGGTTCTTCGCCATCTCCGCGGTATTCGTGGTGACGGCACAGCTGCCAATCACCCGGGTCACGGCGCGCCGGTCACCACGTGTCGTTATCCCCGTCGGATTCGCAGTCATGGCGGTGTCATTCGTCGTTGTCGCTGCGACATCACCACTGCAGCTGGAGGGTTTCGTCGGCCTCGTCCCGGCTGCGATGTTCGTTCTCCTGCTGGCTCTCGGTCAGATGCTCGCCATGCCGCAGGCGCGTGAGTTGGTGCCGCGCTTGGCCGGCGAACGCAGGCTCGGCTCCTACTACGGTTTCATGGCCTCCGTCGGCGGCATCGGGGTGCTGATCGGATCGGTGGCGCTCGGTGCAGTGATCGATGCTGCACCCGACGACGGTCCTGGCTCGGCGATCCCCTGGCTCGTGGCCGCGACGTTCCCCATCGCCAGCGTTCTCGGTCTGCGCATCGTGCTCGGAAAATTGGACTGAACCTCGGCTGGCAGCAGGTTGACCGATTCAGCTCGTGCCGATTCGCTCCCAATTCGCCGAATGTGTGTCACAGTCCCTATCGACATTGTGCGTCGGGGGAGCGCGTTCGTTTTCGTGTGCTGTGATCTCCTCACGCACCCGTGCAGCAAGCAAGTGGAGAGACAAACAATGGCGTCTTTGATCTCTAAGGTGGCGGTGCTCGCGACAGCGGCATCGTTGCTGACGCTCACCGCGTGTTCCAGCGACAGCGGTTCCAGCGACTCGGCCTCGGCCAACACCGATGGCCGCGGGCCCATCACGTACGTGGAAGGTAAGGACACCACCGAGACCGGGGTGGTTCGGCAGATCATCGACGAGTGGAACGCTGCCAACCCCGACGAGGAAGTCACCTTCAAGGAGCAGTCGAACGACGCCGATCAGGCGCACGACGACCTGGTTCAGCACCTGCAGGCGGAGCAATCCGACTACGACGTCATGGCGCTCGACGTGATCTGGACGGCCGAGTTCGCAGCCAAGGGCTGGCTCGTCCCGCTCGAGGGTGAGTTCGCGATGGACAACGCGGGCATCCTGCCCTCGACGGTCGAGAGCGCCACCTACAACGGAACCCAGTATGCGGCGCCGAAGAACACCAACGGCGGCCTGCTGTTCTACCGGACCGATCTGGTGCCCGAGGCACCCACCACGTGGGACGAGCTCACCGCCAGTTGCGAGATCGCGACAGCTAACAACATCGATTGCTACGCAGGCCAGTTCGCGGCCTACGAGGGCCTGACCGCGAACGTATCCGAGATCATCAACGCGCACGGCGGATCGTTCGTCGCCGAGGACGGCACCACACCGACCGTCGACAGCCCCGAGGCCAGGGCCGGTCTGCAGGCACTGGTGACGGCCTTCGAGACCGGTGTCATCCCGGAACAGGACACCACCTTCAAAGAGCCCGAGAGCCAGCAGGCGTTCGAGGACGGCAACGTCCTGTACCTGCGCAACTGGCCCTACGTCTACGGCACCGCCTCGCAGGAGGGATCGGCTGTCGCCGGTAACTACGGCGTCGCACCACTGCCCGGCGTCGACGGCGTCGGCACCTCGACACTCGGTGGTTACAACGCCGCCATCAGTACGTTCTCGGAGAACAAGGCGACTGCCGCCGACTTCCTGCGCTTCATGCAGGGCGAGCAGGCGCAGCGCATCATCGCCGAGGGCGCTCTGCCTCCCGTGCTCGAGTCGCTCTACGACGATCCCGCTCTCATCGCCGAGATGCCTTATCTGCCGGCCCTGAAGGAGTCCATCGCGAACGCGGTCCCGCGTCCCGTCACACCGTTCTACCCGGCTGTGTCGAAGGCGATCCAGGACAACACCTTCGCTGCAATCAAGGGTGAGAAGCCCGTGGACCAGGCCATCGTGGACATCCAGGCCGGTATCGAGTCGGCCGGCGCCAACTAGCGATTCGCTTTCGGGCCAATCAGGAGAATTCATGGCTCTACCTACTGGTGAAACCGGTGGGGCTGTAGCAACGACCGCGGCCGGGGGATCTTCCCCCGGCCGCGGTCGGCATGCACGCACCGCATCGAAGCCACGCTTCGGACTCTCGTCGGGCAGGGCGTGGTTGCTGATCGCGCCGACGCTGGTGATTCTGGCGGTCGTCATCGCTTACCCGGTCATCCGCGCCGTCATCATGTCCTTCCAGAAGGACGCGGGTCTCGACCCGGCGACGGGGATGTTCGTCCAAGGCGGCAGCGCGGGATTCTCCAACTACACCCACTGGATACTGCAGCAGTGCACGTCGGCGTCGGGGACGTTGGTTCCCTGTCCTCCCGGCACTCTCGGATCGCAGTTCTGGGAAGCCGTCGGCAATACTGCGTTCTTCACGGTCGTCACAGTGTCCATCGAGGTGGTCATCGGCTTCGCCATGGCCGTCATCATGGGAAAGACTTTCGCCGGCCGAGCGTTGTTGCGGGCCGCGATTCTCATTCCCTGGGCCATCCCGACGGCGGTCACCGCCAAGTTGTGGTATTTCATCTTCGCCTATGACGGCATCGCCAACAAGATGCTCGGAACGAACATCCTGTGGACGGGCGATGCCTGGCCCGCACGTTTCGCAGTCATCATCGCCGACGTCTGGAAGACGACACCGTTCATGGCCTTGTTGATACTGGCTGGGCTGCAGATGATTCCCGCCGACGTCTACGAGGCCGCGCGCGTCGACGGCGCATCGGCCTGGCAGCGTTTCACCAAAATCACACTGCCGCTGGTCAAACCCGCGCTGATGGTAGCGATTCTCTTCCGCACCATGGATGCGCTCCGGATGTACGATCTGCCGGCCATTCTCACCGAGGGCAATCCGGCTACGCGGACCATCTCCATCCTGGTGGTCGAACAGATTCGGCAAGGATTCAACAGCGCAGCATCGCTGTCCACCATCTCCTTCATCATGATCTTCATCGTCGCGTTCATTCTGGTGAAGTTCCTCGGTGCCAATGCGGTGGCGACGCAAGAGGATCAGCGCAAAGGAACCCTCCGATGAAAACTGCGCGGATCTACCTCGGAGTCCTGATCATCCTGATCTGGGGTCTCGCGCCGTTCTACTGGATGACGGTGACGGCTTTTCGCGATCCCCGATACACCTTCGACACGACACCGTGGCCGACGCACGTGACGTGGGAGAACTTCGCGAACGCGCTGTCCACGTCCAACGGCAACAACTTCGTCCGAGCAGTGTTCAACAGCTTGATCATCGGTGGCGTCACCACGTTCATCGGATTGGTCATCGGCATCTTCTGTGCCTATGCATTGTCCCGCATCGACTTCCGGTTCAAGTACGTTGTCGTCGGTATCGTTCTCGGGGCGTCGATGTTTCCGGTGGTCGCGCTCGTGACGCCACTGTTCCAGTTCTTCACGAACATCGGCTGGATCGGTAGCTATCAGGCGATGATCATCCCGAACATTTCGTTCGTGCTCCCCTTGACCATCTACACACTGACGGCATTCTTCGCCGAACTGCCGTGGGAGCTCGAGGAGGCAGCGCGTATCGACGGCGCCGGAAGATTCCAGGCATTCCGGCTCGTGATGCTGCCGCTTGCGGCACCGGCGTTGTTCACCACCGCTATTCTGGCGTTCATCGCGGCTGTGAACGAGTACCTCCTGGCGAGCCAGCTCTCCAGTGACAGAACCGAACCGGTGACGGTGGCCATCGCGCGATTCTCGGGCAACGATCCACATGTCGTTCCGTACGCAGCGATCATGGCGGCAGGCACGATCGTCGCGATTCCGCTGGTGATCATGGTGCTGCTGTTCCAGCGTCGCATCATTTCCGGGTTGACCGCGGGCGGTGTCAAATCGTGACCGCGCAGGATCATCTTCAGATGCTGGCCGGGATACTCGGTGTTTTCGCGGTGATGGCGTTCATCGCTGCCGTAGCTGGAATCATCGGCGGAGATCCGCCGGTGTGGCCGTCCCTCGTGCTACTCGGGTTGCTGGCGGCGCTCGGGTTCGTGATGCGAAAGCTCCGGTGAGAGGGACGCTTCACGAATCGAGTTGCTTGTTCGCCGAGCCGATCTGCCCTCGACTGTCGCTTGCCGTGCCCACCCCGAGGCGAGCCGCTCGTCCCGCCCGATCACCTGCCTTGCGCGCACCCTCGGAGTAACCCGCGTTCGCGCTCTGCCCGCGCCATGTTCCGCGGGCCGTCGACTCTGTGCGGTAGAACTCGCGCAGCTCGATCTCTTTTTCGGGCAGCACCAATGCCGTGCCCTTCTCCCGGTTCTCGGAGATCGCTTTGGTCTCGGTCTCCTTCTTGACCTCCCCCAAGCGGGTGCCGATTCGGAAGGCGAACGCGCTGTGGAAATTGAGCCGCGCGGTGACGGCAGCCACGGGCACTTCTTCTCGGAATCGGTAGCGGCGACGCCCGACCACTTTGGTCACTGTGCGCACGGCTGTCTCGGATCGGTACGTCCCGGACTTGATGTACCTGTCCGAGGCCCGAACCATTTGGATCAGCAACGACGAGTAGAGCGCCTCGGTGGTGTCGATGTCGGAGTCGAAGCCGTAGGCGAATACCTGCGTCGACGACCTGGCGACGTCGCATTGAACATCGTTGGCGTGGGCGATGGCGACGAACAACTGCACGAAGGTCTTCAGGCCCCTCTTGCCCGCTTCACCGATCCGGATGACCCGTTGTACCGGAGTTGCCCGCTTCTCACGGGAGGCACTGTGCGAGCGCGCCACTGCCAGGTCGATCGAGGTGGCCGTCGCCAGGCGCTGCGCCGCCTCCATGAACGCTTCGGCCTCGTGCGGGTTATCGGTGGACTCGGCCTGGCGCAGCAGCCCGCCGATCCGGGTGAGCATTTTGTCCGAGGTCACGCCCACGACGCTACAACGCGGCACCGACAACAGACTCACCGCTTATCGGGCAAGCCGTCACTCGGCTCGGATCGCGCCCTCGATCTCGGACTCGCTGATGGATCGGGTGCAGAAGAACCAGTCCTGGCATTCGACGTCGGTGTCTGTGTTTTGCATCCGGTCGGCTGCGGTGCCGCACGAGCCCGCGGGGGGAACGATCACGGGATCTCCCGGCCGCCAATCTGCGGGTGTTGCCACGTCGAAGGCGTCCGCGGTTTGCAGGGCCTTCACCAGACGCAGGAGTTCGTCGAAATTGCGACCTGTGCTCAGCGGGTAGTAGATGACCGCCCGAACGACACCGCTGGGGTCGATGACGAAGACCGCGCGGACGGCCTTCGAGGAGCTTTCACCCGGCATGATCATTCCGTACAGCCTGGCAATCTCCATGGTGATGTCCTCGACCAGCGGGAATGTGACCTCGACCTCGGACATTCCGTTGAAGCTGATCTTGTCCTTGATGGTGCGCAGCCATGCGATGTGGCTGTAGAGACCATCGATCGAGAGCCCGACCAGTTCGGTGTTGTACTGCTTGAACTGATCCGACATCGAAGCGAACGTGATGAACTCGCTGGTGCATACGGGGGTGAAATCTGCTGGATGAGAGAAGAAGATGACCCATTTGCCGCGATAGTCGGCGGGAAAGTCGATCGGACCCTGAGTGGTCACGGCGGTGAATTCCGGTGCAGGATCACCGATTCGCGGCATTCCGAACGCGCTCTGGGCTGTCGAATCTGGGGTCGTCATGTCAACCTCGCCTTGCTGTATCGATCTCATGGGTGCCTGTAGTTGTATTTGTAGGTCGAGCGGTCGTGTTGGACGCTGGGAATTTTCCGCGTGACCGAAGCCGGATCGATACCGTGTTGTTGGAGGCGAAAGACTCGGTACACGAAGTGCAGAGCAAGCGCGAAGTACACCGTCGGGACAAGGATCATCAGCATCATCAGAGCTGGAATCCAGTTGGGTCCGGGAAACAACAGAAAGAGAAAGAGCAGAGCGACGAGAGGTACGAGGAAACGCGCTAGATAGCGGGCGGTCGAACCGCGACCGGTGAGGTCGCGACGAACCCATTCCTGAAATTCCTCCGGCAGCACACCGCCGGCGTCGTAGCGCAGGCGCTGACGAAACGTGGGCTTGTTCATGGCCTCGACCGTAGGCTCGCCAGTTCATATGCGCTGGGGTACAAGGTCCTCTGATACTCAGCCCAACGGCCCTGGGTTGGCTGGGAGATTCTCGTGCTGAACCCTGTGGTGCTCGAAATCACTTGGAATCTGATACCCCCGGGGGTATGCTGAAGGCGTCGAATACCGAATGGGAACGTTGCATGCCGACGTCTGATCGCCCATCCATACGTCCGCAATCGAAAGGTGACCGAAATGTGTTATCCAGCCCCATGTCCTCGCTGCCGAAAGACCACGTGGGATGGATGCGGCCAGCACGCTGACGCAGTCATGCGCACGGTAGCTCCCTCGGATCGTTGCACGTGCGCCGATGAGTCGTCACGCGCCGCAGCCCCTACGCGCCTTTGAGCCGAGCCAGGGTAACGAAGATCGGCTCCTCGCCGTCGAGCTCGAGCTGCTTGCGGCGTAGGTAAGCCGCCAACAATCCCCAGACCAGGTCGGTGAGCTGGTCGACAAAATCCTCGGCGCCGAGTTCGTCGTCGTCGAGCCACAGATCGGTCGCGGCGAGAACGGCCCCCACCGCTGCTCTACAGGCGTACTCGATACCCGTGGTGTCGGCGTCGACGGACTCGAGGATCGACCGCGCGACGGCCGAGAAGCGCGTGGCGATGTCGCGGCCGATATCGAGTGGCGGGGCGATCGTCGGATCCTCGGGAGCCGAGCGTGACTGTGCGAGAAATCTGAAGACGTTCGGATGGCGGGCGACCACCTCGGCGTAACCCGTGATCGCGTGGCGCAGCGCCGGCACGGGTGCGTCGAGAAGAAAATTGAAGTCCGATACGGCGAGTTGGTACACCTCGTCGGCCATGCGCTGCGCGACTGCGCCGTACAGGTCCGCCTTGTCCGCGAACTGTCGGTACAGCCGCGGCTTCGTGGCCCCTGCTTCGCGCGCGATGTCGTTCATGCTCGGGTTCGGGCCACTGCTGTCGATGACGCGGAAGGCCGCGTCGACGAATTCCTCGCGAGCGTGGGTTCTGCGCGCTGCAGGATCTCGGCCGGTGGGCATCCCTGCAGTGTAGAGGTCCTCGCGGGTCCGCACGCTACCGAAGGTTTCGGGCCGCGTGTGTTGACAGAGGGCCGCGAATCGATGAGTCTTGAACCAGTACGTACCGACGGTAACGCTATGCGTACCGTCGGTAACAACGACTGGAGTGATGATGACCATCGAAGGAACAGCCGCCACGGCCACGCGGTTCACCGTGCGCGTCGACGGCGCCGAACTGGCGGTCTACGACCACGGCCAGCCGGACCCCACCGGCCCGGACGCGCCCACGCTCGTGCTCGTGCATGGATGGCCCGACACCCACCGTCTCTGGGATTCGGTGGTTCCGCTCCTTGCCGACAGCTTTCGGGTGGTCGCGTACGACACGCGCGGTCACGGTGCCTCCACCGACCAGGGAACGGTCGCCGAGATGCGGCTCGAGCAACTTGCCGACGACTTCATGGCGGTTGCCGACGCCGTGGCGGGACCGAATCCGGTGCACGTGCTCGGGCACGACTGGGGCTCGGTTCAGGTGTGGGAGGCGGTCTGCGAACCCGGTGCCCATGAGCGGATCGCATCGTTCACCTCGATCTCCGGACCCAGTCTCGATCACATGGGCATGTGGATGCGCAACGCCGCGCTCACGCCGAAACGCCTGTGGCCGCTTGCTACCCAGCTCGCCTCGGGTGCCTACACGCTGTTCTTCATGGCGGGGATCCTGCCGCGGGTGTTCTTTCGCATCTTCGGTCGTCGCTGGATCTGGCTGCTTTCGCTGCGGATTGTCGAGCGGATTCCGCGGTCGGAAGCCCACCTGGCCGACACCTTACGACGGGACATGACCCGCGGTCTGCGCATCTATCGAGCCAACGTGCTGCAGCGGGTGTTTCGGCCCGCCGAGCGCTACACCCGCGTCCCGATACAGCTTCTCGTCACCACGCGCGACCCGGCCATCAGACCGGCCTCGTTTGCCGATATCGACAGGTGGGCGTCATCCGTCAGTCGCACCGACGTGCGATCCGGACACTGGCTGCCGATGCGAAAGCCTGCGCTCGTCGCCGCTGCGACCACGCAGTTCATCGAAAGGATCGACCATGTACGAGCATGATCCCGGCGAGGTTTCCCTGCAGCCCCGCAACGTGCGCTTCGATTGGACACGGACGCCGCTGCACTGGATGCCGAGCGAACCAATCGCCTCGCACACCGTGAGCGCGCTGAATCTCCTGCTCCCGGAGGGCGAGCGGTGGTTCTGTGCGACGTACACCGAGGCGCTCCCGCTGATCGCCGACGCGAAACTCCGCGAGGATGTGCTCGGTTTCATCGGCCAGGAATCGATGCATGCCGAGACCCACAATGACGTCCTGTACGAGTACCTCGATGCACACGGCATCGATCCCCGGCCCTTCACGGCGCACGCCGAGTACCTGATGCGGAAGGTTCTCGGACCTCGTCCGGGCCTGTCGGTCCGGGCGCAGAAGCATCAACTCGTCGACCGCATCGCCCTGATCGGCGCCATCGAGCACATGACGGCATTCCTCGGCGACTACGCGCTCAACTCACGCTGGGACGAGTTCGACGGCGATGCGAACATGATCGACCTCTACCGCTGGCACGGCGCCGAGGAAGTCGAGCACCGCAACGTCGCACACGATGTCGCGATGTACTTCGGCGTCGGCTATGTCCGTCGTAATCTGTCCATGCTCTTCGCGTTCGTCAGCTTCCTCGTGTTGATGCTGCGCGGGACCCGGTACATCGTGCGGCACGACCCGAGCTTGAAGGACCGCGGTTACATCGTGCTGTGGTTCCAGTGGCTTCGTGCCATGCGAAGAGGCTCGCTCCCGTCGTTGGCGCAGATGACCAGAGGCGTTGCACGGTATCTGAAACCGAACTACACACCCGACGGCGAAGGGAGTACCGCGCAAGCAGTTGCCTACCTCGCCGGTTCGCCCGCGGCAAGGACGCCGCTGCAATGAATATCGCTTTCCCCGTCCCCGACGAGGTGCCTCCTGATCTGTACGGGCGTCGCGAACGCGATCCGCTGCTTCGGGTTCTCGAACGACTGATGAACGCCCACATGCACCCCCTGCGGTACCGGCACCGAAAGGACGTCGCCGGCGAAAGCATCGACCGCAGCTTTCCGGTGGTCGTCGTCGACCGCGCCGTCGAAGCCCACGACGAGAACGTCATGGGCTTCGCGTTGGCCGCCCCCGACGGTGGTGAGCTCCCGCTGTGGCGAGCAGGCGCGCACATCGATGTAGAGACACCGTCGGGACTGTTGCGTCAGTACTCGCTGTGCGGGGATCCCGCAGACAGTCGGCGCTATCGCATTGCGGTGCGGCGTATTCCGGACGGTATCGGGTCAGTGGAGATGCATGACGAGGTTGTGCTCGGCACGCGGTTGACCATTCGTGGTCCGCGCAACGCCTTTGCCTTCGCGGTTCCGGGGCACGGATCAACCGCAGACCACCTGCACTTCGTCGCGGGCGGCATCGGCATCACACCCATCCTGCCGATGGTGCGCCTCGCGCATCGTCTCGGCGTCGAGTGGACGATGGTCTACACCGGGCGCAGCAGAGATTCGCTACCGTTTCTCGGCGAGCTGCGCGAGTTCGGTGACAATGTGACGATCCGGACCGACGACGTCGACGGCACCCCCTCGGCGGCAGTGCTGTTGGAGGGAGCTCGGAGTACATCGGCGATCTACGCGTGCGGGCCGATGCCGATGATCGGCACGCTCGATCGAGGCGTCGCGCGCGGAACGGAGTTTCACTTCGAACGGTTCTCGGCGCCGCCCATCGTCGACGGTGTGCAATTCGAAGTCGAGCTAGCCCGAACGGGCGAGACGGTGACTGTGCCGGCGGACCGTTCGGCACTCGATGCAATTCGAACAGTCCGGCCCGATGTGGCCTACTCGTGCAGGCAGGGCTTTTGTGGCACATGTCGCGTGCCTGTTGTCGGTGGCACCGACGGGATGCTCGTGTGCACCGAACGCACGCAGGGCGAGCGGGTAGTACTCGACATCTAGCTGGCAGGGGTATCTAGCTGGCGAGGACCCGTGCGTCAGTGCACACAAGTCGGGTCCGCAGGGCCGAATGTGCTCCAGGCGATCGACCTGTGTGCACTGGCGCACGGCGTCAAGGCTCACAGCGTCGGGCCTTCACCCGCGTCCAACCTGGCGACGGCACGCTTGGGAGCGGTGACTCGGTAGCTGCAGTCGATCAGTTCGGCGGCCTCGGCCCAGATGTCTTCTCCGGCTTTCGAGTTTTCGGCATCGGAGAGGTCGAACCCGACCCACCCGGCGGGTCCGAGGTAGGCGGGGTGGAAGTAGCGCGGCTCGGACTCGCAGGCACGTTGCTCCTCGGCGCTCTCACACTTGACGACGATCGACAGGTCGAAGTCGTCACCCCCTTTGACGCTACCGCCGAAGTAGACGAAGACATTGGCGGTGCGGAAAGTGGGCCTGCCGTGGGAGATCTTCTCGGTCGCGTCCGGATAGGCGAGTGCCATCGCTCGAACACGACTCAGGCACGGATGGTTCGAGGTGGGATCGACGGCCACTGGCACACGATAGCGCAGGGGTCCACACAGCAGGGGTCCACACACGCGAGTGGCACGGTCGAGCGTCCCGAAGGAAACTCGGCCGTGCCACTGGGAGCAACCTATGTGAGCGGAAGTACAGGACAGGACACGTATTTTCGCTCACATGCGACGGAGTCGCCTAGGCGTCGATGATGAACGCTTCGAGCTGGGTCCGGGCAACGTCGTCGGCGAGCTGCTTCGGCGGGCTCTTCATCAGGTATGCCGAAGCCGGGATGACCGGTCCACCGATACCGCGATCGAGGGCGATCTTCGCGGCACGAACCGCGTCGATGATGACGCCGGCCGAGTTGGGCGAGTCCCAAACCTCGAGCTTGTACTCGAGGCTCAGAGGCACGTCACCGAAGGCGCGGCCTTCGAGGCGAACGTAGGCCCACTTGCGGTCGTCGAGCCAGCCGACGTGATCGGACGGTCCGATGTGGACGTCCTTGGTGTTGAACTCGCGCTGCAGGTTCGAGGTCACGGCCTGGGTCTTGGAGATCTTCTTCGACTCGAGGCGGGTGCGCTCGAGCATGTTGAGGAAGTCCATGTTGCCGCCGACGTTGAGCTGCATGGTGCGGTCGAGCTGTACGCCGCGGTCCTCGAACAGCTTGGCCATGACGCGGTGCGTGATGGTCGCGCCGACCTGGCTCTTGATGTCGTCGCCGACGATGGGAACGCCTGCGTCGGTGAACTTCTTGGCCCAGACGGGGTCGCTGGCGATGAACACGGGCAGCGCGTTGACGAATGCGACACCTGCATCGATGGAGGCCTGCGCGTAGAACTTGTCGGCCTCTTCGGAGCCGACGGGCAGGTAGGACACCAGGACGTCGACCTTGGCGTCACGCAGCGCCTGTGCGACGTCGACCGATTCGCCGTCGGCCTCGGTGATGGTCTCGCGGTAGTACTTTCCGAGTCCGTCGAGGGTCGGTCCGCGCAGAACCTGCACGTCCTTCGGCGGCACGTCAGCGATCTTGATGGTGTTGTTCTCGCTGGCGAAGATCGCGTCGGACAGGTCGAAGCCGACCTTCTTGGCATCCACGTCGAACGCAGCGACGAACTCGACGTCGCGGACGTGGTACTTGCCGAACTTGACGTGCATGAGACCGGGGACGGTGACGTTCTCGTCTGCGTCCTTGTAGTACTCGACGCCCTGGACCAGGGAGGAGGCGCAGTTGCCTACACCCACAATGGCCACCCGGATGGCGTTGCTGTTGGCGCCTCTGCTGTTCTCACCCATGGTCGGGTTCTCCTTCTGTCTTCGAAATACGTGTCGGGTTGGGGGTGGCGGACGGGCCCGCCTGCTCTGCCGCGATGACTTCGTTGAGCCAGCGAACTTCGCGTTCGCTCGATTCGAGGCCGAGCTGGTGCAACTGACGGGTGTAGCGGTCGAGGGTCCCGTTGGCCTTGGCCACTGCCTCGCGGAGCCCTTCCCGGCGCTCCTCGACCTGACGCCGCCTGCCTTCGAGGATGCGCATCCTGGCTTCTGCCGGGGTGCGACTGAAGAAGGCGAGATGGACGCCGAATCCATCGTCTGTGTAGTTCTGCGGTCCGGTATCCGCTACGAGTTCGGCGAAGCGCTTCCTGCCTTCCGGAGTGAGCTCGTACACGCGCCTGGCTCGACGCTTGACGAGCGTGTCCGGACCGGCGTCCTCGGCAATCAGCCCGTCCGCCTGTAGGCGACGCAGGGCTGGATACAACGAACCGTAGGAGAACGCTCTGAACGCTCCGAGCAGACCGGTCAGGCGCTTTCGGAGCTCGTACCCGTGCATCGGAGATTCGAGAAGCAGACCGAGGATTGCTAGCTCGAGCATGCCTACTCCTTTCCCCGGTGGACGTCCCGCACAACTGATGCGATAACCGAGCATATACCCACAATGTATCGCGCCGATATATGTACATACATAGCGGCGGTTGAGGTTGTAAGGACAAATAGGAACCGTGTCCGACGAAGCGAGGCCCCCCCGCCACGGCGTGTATTCTTCGACGCACGGTGACCCGACGCCCGCAACGCATCGTCGTGCGGACTCTTCCTACTGCGTCGGGAATTGAATGAACATTGCCCAGCCCCGCACCCTCCGCGTCTTCGTCGCCGGATGGGTAATTCAAGACGGCTCGTTTCCGCGTGCATCGGTAGGCGACATCGCGGACGTCGTACTCGAGCACTACCCGTCGCCCGTTCCGTCTGCCCGCGACGAAACCCGAATGGCGATAGCCAGACCCGCCTATGGCAAGGCGCCCAGCAGGTACCGCGACGGACGGCTGCGGTGGTTGCATCTCGTCTACGGCGACGGCTGGAGCAGCCAGTGGTGGACGGACGAACCCACCAACGGTCCGGTCACTCTCACCGGCATCTTCAGTGCAAGCCTCGGCGGCTTCGGGATCGATATGCCCCCTCAAGTCCTCGGACGGATCGTCCGAATGTTTCTCGTACACAGTCAAGTCCGACCGACAGGGAATGGTTGGGCGGGCGTCGACGGCACCGACCAGCTCACCGAGATCGATACTGTGCCGATCGAGAACGACTGGTGGCCGTCCGAGACCACCACGGAGGGCGATCTGGTCGCATCGGGCATACTGATCGACCTCGACCTCGACGATGTACCTGTGCGGCCAACACCTTTCGTCGCCGGAGCCGTTGCGGCCGCCGGAGACTGCCTGTGGGTGATGCACTCGTCTGACCCGGTACTCCTTCGGGTGGAAACAACGAGCTCGACGATCACCCGATACCTGTTGCCACTGACCATCGAGCCCACGATCGACCGATGGGCACGACGCATACACGCCGTCGACGACGGTTGCTGGATCACCTGCGAGCACGACATCCACCGCTGCATTCTCGCTCCGGACGGTGAACTGAGTGTCGACAGATACACCACCGAGGGCGGCGGAACCAGCGCAGTCCACGAGGGACGGCTGTACCTCCTGGGCTCGACGCAGTCGCACATGATGGATGACCGGAGGCATGGGCTCGTGCGCACATACCCGGATGCGCAGCGATTGCGCATGTTGAACGACGCGGACCGACGCATCGTGCCCGTGGACGGCCCGGCAGATGTCGCTGCAACGCGCGCAGATCGAGCGACGGGAGCCGACGGCACCCAGTGGTGCGTCGACGGCACGCACACACTACGGCGCATCGGCCTCGACGGCGTGACGTCGACGATCGACCTCTCGGGGCGAACTGCAACGGGCACCGTTCGATGTACGACGCCAGATGCGTTCGCCGACCCCGCCAACGCGGACGTGGTTGGCCGGATCACTGTGGACGTCTCGCGCTTTCAGCGGAAAGCTGAGTGAGTGCGTCACCGCTTCGACCAAGCATCCTGCAGCTCAGGATGATTCGGGATTGGCCATTCGGACGGACGGGTGATCGAGGTCGTCGTTGTCGAACACCAGGCTCGCGTGCTTGGCCGGCCTCGCTTCGTCGAGATACATCTGCGACGCCGCGTGGTAGCGAACCGTGAATGCGGTGTCTGCCTTCTCGGTTCCGCCGAGCGCCTCCGCGTCGCGAGTTACCCCGCGTCGTCTGGCGACATCGAGCGAAGTGTGAACGAAAATGGTTGTGTCCCACAGGTCGGCGATCTCGGGCTTCTGGAGGAACGTACCGTCGACGATGAGGACCGCGGATTGCTGCAGTTGGACGGCAGGCTCGTCGACGGGAGTGTCTGAGGCCAAGTCGATTACGGCTCTCGTGTAGCGGTAGTCGCCGCCGGGTCCGAGTGGGATCAGGACACGCCGTGCGAGCGAGGCGAAGTCGTAGGCGTCTTCGTAGTACCCTAGCGCTGAGTGCCTGCCTTGCTTGTACCGGCGCGCCCTGGGACGGTGGAAGCCGTCCATGCTGAGTCGGTGTGCGGACCGGCCCAGCTACGACAACATCTCGCTCAGCTCGTTGGCCAAAGTTGTTTTACCGGAAGCGGTTACGCCGTCAACGGCTACCCGCACCGGGTGGTCGAGTCGACGCGCGTGCACATACTGTGCAACGAGCACGAGTGCCTGTGTACGGCTAGTGTTCGTCACCTCGATCAGCGCCGAGCAGGCGACACGTACGTCGGATTGCCGGCGAAGTCGGTTTCGACCCGCCCGCCGGATAGATCTGGAACGCTCACCGATACCGAGATGCGTTGTTCGCCTTCGTCGTTGTCGATGCTGACCCAGTCGACTACGCCCTGGGGTGCCCCGACGGTCTCGGGCGCGCCGGCGATGACGCCCGCCACGACGGCCGAGTCGAGCAGATTCCAGTCGAAGCCGAGCTGGCCTTCCTCCGGTAGGGATGTGTCTTTCTGTGGTTCGAATCCACCGTTGACCATGATCCGCTCGACCCGACCCTCGGCGTCGAGGCGGTAGACGTCGGCACGCGAGCCCTCGTCGACCTGCAGGCTCAGCGATACCACCTGAGAGCTTCCGAACCGCTCGATGAAACGGTCCCGGAAGTCGTCGAGACCCGCGGCGGTGTCGAACACGAAAGGTCGGGCGACGATCGGCGTGACGTCGTCCGGCAATGGCATCAGCACCGTCTCCACCGGAGACGGCACGGGGGCTGCCACCGCTGCCACCTCCACCTTGTCCTCCCTCGTCGCGAAGAACAGCACCAACCCGGCGGCCACGATCACCACCGACCCGAGCACGAGGAGCACCCGGGGCCTCGAAGCCGATCGTCCGGCCTCCGGCTCGGGAAGATCGACATCGAGTTGGAGGTCGGCGACGAGCCGTCGGAGCTCGTCGAGAGTCACTGCCGTTCGCGCGCGCTCGGTTCTGAGTCGGTGCTCGCCGAAGGTGAGCTGCCCGTCGGCGTATGCAGTGTCCAGTGCAGTGGCCGTGAGTGCGCGATCGATGTCGCGGGCACGCAGGGCGGTCGCGCGGTATTTCGATGTCGATGCCATGGGTGTCCTACTCGCCGAACCGGAAGGGGGTGACGTACAAGAAATTGCCCGACGGATCGACGGACATGGACCCTCGTTCCTGATCGGTGTTGGCGGCGCTGATCAACACTTCCGGCCCGTCCTTCTCGCCTCGAATCTGGATGTTGATGGTGTCCACACGCGAGAGGTTCAAGCTCTCGGCAGCGCCTGCGACTATGCCCGAGATCTTCTGCAGATCGAGCGAGGTCAGATCGACCTGCGCCTGATTCGCGGTACGGGGACTCGACCAATCGTCGTCGAAGTCCTCCAACACTCCGTCGCGGAAGTCGTACGTGACCTGTTTCTGTGGGGTTCCCGGCCCTGGCATCCGGACGATTGCGTACTCGGGAAACAAGCCAAGACTGTCGACGACGGTGGTTCCGGTCTTGGCCTGCATGGCCGCTGCGATATCGGCCACGATGGCCGGGTTCTGGTAACCCATGTCACCGTAGGGCTGGACGGGCTCGTCCGGCGTCGCGCAGGCGCGGACGCCGAAAGTGAGAGCGATGAGACCGACGATGACCGGCACAGCGACGGAGAAGAAACCGATTCGCGACGACCGAGCCGTTCGCACCGGGTGCGCCAGCTCGATCGGATCCGCCATCCGCGCGAGTTCGGACTCGTTCTGCAGGTCCTCGATCAGGGAATGCAGATCTGCGAGCGTCTCGGCCTCCATCGCCAGGTCGAGTCGCGCGGCATGCTCTTCCTCGGACAACTGCCCGTCTGCATGGGCCTCGTCGAGCGTCGCGCACGTGTCTGTGCGGTCGGTGTCTCTCGCACGGGTAGAGGGTGGAAGTCGCGTCGGCACAGGTGGAGCATAGTTTCGCAGGCTTCCGCTTGCACCGGTCCGACGGTGCCCACCCCGTGTGTCGTCGGCCGCACGTACTCTGGTCAACGTGCGACTTCAGCGACAGGTGGTGGACTACGCCCTTCAGCGACGGTCGCTGCTTGCCGAGGTGTACTCGGGTAGGACGGGCGTCACTGCCGTGTGCGACGCCGACCCGTACCTACTTCGGGCTGCCAAGTTCCATGGCCGCGGCAGCGATGTCGTCTGTCCGATCTGCAGAAAAGAACAGCTCACCCTCGTCTCGTGGGTGTTCGGCGAGAAGCTCGGCCCGCTCGCCGGTTCCGCTCGCACCGCCGACGAGCTGGTCCGCCTGGCGGCCACGCAGGAAGAATTTTCGGTACACGTGGTCGAGGTGTGTCGTTCCTGCAGTTGGAATCACCTCGTTCAGTCCTACGTCTTGGGTGCCGTACCGCCCCCGAAGCAACCGCGCCGGTCGCGGTCGAGTTCACGCCAACCGAACCGTCGAACAGCGAGTGAGTGACACAATCGCTTCGCTGAGCGACCCGGTCGGCACGAGCACTTGCCTGCCGCAAACACTGGAGACCTGTACGTGAGTTCCCCATACGACAACGCCAACCCTGGTGGCAACCACGAGCCGGGCGGCAATCCCGGCGACCGCGACCCGTCGAGGCGCCCACCGGGCCCGCCTCCGGGACGTCGACCCGTCGGCCCCCCTCCCGGCATGCGACGCGACGCGCAAGGCCGACCGCTCGGCCCACCGCCGGGTGCCCGGCCAGGCCCACCGCCGGGTGCCCGGTCAGGCCCACCGCCGGGTGCCCGGCCAGGCCCACCGCCGCCCATTCGACGAGATGCCCAGGGCCGCCCGATCCCTCCGCAGATGCCGCGCGACGCGCAGGGTCGCCCGCTCGGACCTCCTCCGACACCTCTGCCGGGTCGTCCGCCGCACGCGGGCGCGGGCGGAGCCGGCCGTCCACCGACCGGCCCACCGACGCGCCCACCTGTGGGTCCGCCGAACGAGAATTCCCCACGATCGTCGGGCAGTGAACCGCCCGAACCGCCCGAGAGAGGTACCGCCGCGAAAACGAAGAAGAAGTCCAGATGGCGCACAGTCCGGAGGACCGTGCTGGCACTGTTCGCGCTGGGCATGGTCGTCCCGCTTCTCGCGTTCATGGTCGCGTACGTCGTCGAGGACGTGCCGCGTCCCGGTGACATCAAGACCAATCAGGTGGCGAAGATCTATGCCGCCGACGGAACCAGTGAGATCGCCAGGGTCGTCCCACCCGAGGGCAACCGAACCGATGTGAACATCGACCAGATCCCGCTGCACGTTCGCAATGCGGTGCTTTCCGCGGAGGACCGCGACTTCTACTCGAACCCGGGTTTCTCGATCACCGGTTTCGCGCGCGCGGCGAGGGACAATGTGCTCGGCCGCGACAGCGCAGGTGGCGGATCGACCATCACGCAGCAGTACGTGAAGAACGCGCTCGTCGGCTCCGAGCGGACGCTGACGCGAAAGATGCGCGAGTTGGTCCTCTCCTCGAAGATGGCGCGTCAGTGGTCCAAGGACGACATCCTTGCCGCATACCTCAACACCATCTACTTCGGACGCGGCGCCTACGGCATCGCGGCAGCGTCGACGGCATACTTCGGCAAGCCCGTCGAAGCGCTGTCCATCGAAGAGGGCGCAGTACTGGCCTCGGTCATCCAGATGCCATCGAATCTGGATCCGGAGTTCAACCTCGAAGGCGCAGAGTCGCGCTGGAACTACGTGCTCGACGGCATGGTCTCGCAGGGCAATCTCGAGCAGGCTCAGCGCGCGGCGATGACATTCCCGCAGTGGGTGCCGAGCGCATCCGCGGCCGTCGGTAGTGCAGACAGCGGACCCAACGGTTTGATCAAGACACAGGTGTTGCGTGAGCTGTCCGCCGAGGGCGTCAGTGAGCAGGACCTCAACACCGAAGGCCTGCAGATCACCACCACGATCGATCCGGCGGCCCAGGCGGCTGCGATCGAGGCGGTGAACTCGAACATGGAGGGCGAGTCGCCAGAGCTCCGTACGGCCTCGGTGTCGATCGATCCCCGTACCGGTGCCGTCCGGTCGTATTACGGCGGCGCGGACGGCGCGGGCTTCGACTTCGCCCAGTCGGGTCTACAGACCGGCTCGTCGTTCAAGGTGTTCGGGCTTGCCGCCGCACTCGATCAGGGCATTCCACTGTCGAAGATGTACGACAGCTCGCCGCTGACCGTCGACGGTATCGAGATCGGCAACGTCGAGGGCGCGTCCTGCGGAACCTGCACCATCGCCGAGGCGCTCAAGCGTTCGCTGAACACGAGCTTCTACCGCATGCAGCTGTCGATGGACGACGGCCCGCAGGCCATCGCGGACATGGCGCACCGACTGGGTGTGGCCGAGGAGCTTCCGGGTGTCGGTCCTACGCTGACCGAGCCGAACGGGACCGGACCGAACAACGGAATCGTGCTCGGGCAGTACCAGTCCCGGGTCATCGACATGGCCTCGGCATACGCGACGCTCGCGGCCTCCGGTGTGTATCACGCACCGCACTTCGTGCAACGCGTCGTCACCGCCGACGGCACGGTGCTGCTCGATCGAGGCACCGAACCGGGCGAGCAGGTGGTCTCGGCCGCTGTCGCGGACAATGCCACCTCCGCCATGCGTCCCATCGCCGGATACTCCAACGGCCACAATCTCGCAGGTGGACGGCAATCCGCCGCGAAGACCGGTACCGCACAGCTGGGCGACACCGGGGACAACAAGGACGCCTGGATGGTCGGGTACACACCCTCGCTGTCGACGGCGGTATGGGTCGGCACCGAGCAGGGCTTACCGCTCGAGAACAGCTGGGGCGGACCGATCTACGGTTCCGGACTTCCTTCCGACATCTGGAAGGACACGATGGACGGGGCGTTGGAAGGCACCACCAACGAGTCGTTCCCGACGCCGGAGCCCATTGCCGGACAGGCTGGGGTACCGCAGTATTCGGCTCCAGCCCCTCCTGCCACGACGCCGCAGGAGACGCCGACGGAGCAGCCGCCGATCACGCTGCCCATACCCACCGAGATCTCCCCGCCCGTGGTCATCACTCCTCGACAGGTGGAGATTCTGCCCGGGGTGACGATTCCGCTGCCGGGCCTCGCACCTGCGCCTGCGACCCCGGAAGAGCCAGCGGTGCCCGGGGAACCCGCGCAGGGATCGGATCCGGCCGGGTAGCCTGACCGGGTGAACGACAGATCCGCCCAACCGGTCGGCCGCCGCATCGCGAGCCCGGCCACTCCGGCCCCGGATCTGTCGTCCGACGCCACGCGCGACAGGCCCGCGAACACCGATCCGATGGTGGCGGAGCTGGCCTCGGTCATCGGTGGACCCGCAGGAAAACACGCGTTGATCGGGCGGCAGCGCTTCATGACCCCCCTGCGCGTGCTGTTGCTGCTCGCGGTGGTGTTCCTGTGCTTCGGGTGGTTCGCGAAAGCGGGCTGTATCCAACAGGCACCGAACGGGCCCGACGGTGCCCTCGGATTGGACTGGAGCGGAAGCCGCCAGTACGTCGCGATGTGCTATTCCGACACCGTTCCCCTGTTCGGCGCGGAGCGACTCGACGAGGGCGCGTTCCCGTACAAGAAGTCCTGGGAGGAAACCGCGGCGGACGGCACCTCGCAGATCCGGTATATGGAGTATCCGGTGCTGTCCGGGCTGTACCAGTACGGATCGATGGTGGTCGCGAGATCGTGGACATCGGTGTCGTGGTTGCCGCAGGCGCTCGACGTGGCCGTCTACTTCAACGTCGTCACACTCGGGTTGGCCATCGCATGGTTGGTGACGGTGTGGGCTACGGCGCTCTCGGCTGGGCGCCGTATCTTCGACGCCGCACTCGTCGCTGCCTCGCCCTTGGTTGTGGTGCATGCCTTCACCAACTTCGACGCTTTGGCGACCGCATTCGCGGCCGGCGGTCTGCTCGCGTGGGGTCGGAAGAAACCGGTTCTCGCCGGCGTTCTGCTGGGACTCGGTGGCGCCGCCAAGCTGTATCCGCTGCTGTTGCTGGGGCCGCTACTGGTGCTGTGCTGGCGTGCCGGGAAGATGCGCGAGTGGGGTGTCACCGCGTGTGCCGCGGTGGCGGCCTGGCTCGCCGTGAATCTTCCGATAGCCATCCTCTTTCCGAGCGGGTGGTACGAGTTCATGCGGCTCAACTCCACTCGCGGTGCCGATCCCGATTCGATCTACAACGTGGTGGCCTCCTTCACGGGGTGGGCCGGGTTCGACGGTGTGCAGTACGCGGGTGACACTCCGATCGTGCTCAATGCGGTCACGTTCGTGCTGTTCGGGCTTGTCTGTGCCGCGATCGCCTACATCGCCCTCAATGCGCCGACCCGACCGAGGCTCGCGCAGCTGGCCTTCCTTGTCGTGGCCGGCTTTCTGCTGACCAACAAGGTATGGAGCCCGCAGTATTCACTGTGGCTGGTTCCGCTCGCTGTGCTCGCGCTACCGCACCGGAGAATCCTGTTGGCGTGGATGGCGGTCGATGCCCTCGTGTGGTTTCCGCGTATGTACTACTACCTCGGTGTTGGGAACAAGGGTGTCCCCGAACAGTGGTTCACCGCAGCCGTCGTCGTTCGTGACATCGCGGTCATTGGTCTGTGCGCGCTGGTGGTGCGCCAGATCTACCGTCCGAGCGAGGATCTGGTTCGCGGCGGAGGTGTCGACGATCCGATCGGCGGTGTTCTCGATCGGGCGCCGGACGTCCGCAGAGGTGCGAAACCAGTGCGGCGCAAGACGGTCTCGGATAGCGCCTGAGTCAGGCCTGAACGAAGCGTCCGAGCTGCGGAACCGCTTCGCCCGCGTGCTTGGCGTTGATGCCCTCGCCGATGGCTTGAAGTTTCCAGTTCGCACCCTCGCGGTACACCTTGGCCATGACGAGGCCGGTGAACGGCATCCCGCCCTGCAGGGTGAATCGTGCGAGCTCGGTGTTGTTGGTGTCGTCGACGAGTCGGCAGAACGCATTGTCGATCTGCTCGAAAGTCTGTCCCCGATAGGAGGTCACCGTGAACACGATCGAGGTAACCTGCGGCGACACCCGCGTCAGGTCGACGCCCACGACCTCGTCGTCACCTTCGCCTTCACCTGTGAGGTTGTCACCCTCGTGCAGGATGGAACCGTCTTTGGCTTTGAGCTGCCCGTAGTAGACGACGTCGACGACGTTCTTGCCGGCCAGCATGATGGCCGATGCGTCGAGGTCGATGTTTCCGCTCTTGCTGCCGCCGCCACCGAAGAAGCCCGTCTTCTTCGGTGCAGGTACCGGATCCCAACCGAGTCCCATGCGGATGACGGTCAGCGCGACGCCACCGTCCTTGCGGAGGGTGACCTTCTGCCCCTTCGTGAGGCTGACTGGACGAGCCTTCGTCAGGCTCACTTCCGGCGGGCCGGCAGGTGCGGACGGTGCAGGAGCGGGTGGCGCGGGTGCGGGTGGTACGGGTGCGGAGACGGGCTGTGCGGCGGGGGCGTCGTCGACGGACACTCCGTGATCGGTGACGAGTGCCGCGAAACCACCCGCGTAACCCTGCCCGACGGCTCGTACTTTCCAGGCGCCGGAGCGCCGGTAGATTTCGACAGCGATGACGATCGATTCGGCGGTCAGGCCGTCGACGGAGTACTGGAAGAGCGAGTTGCCCTGCGCATCGGAGACATACGCGGTCGGTGGCGCGGAGCGTCCGAAGCTGCTCGACGCGTCCTCCAGGGTGATGACGGCGCGAATCTGCTCGATGTCGGCCGGAATCTGCGTCAGCGAGATCGCCAGCTGTGCGGGTTGGCCGGTTCGACCGGGAACGAGTCGAACGCCAGGGCCGGTGGGCTGGTTGAAAAAGACGAAATCGGCGTCGGAGCGAACCTTGCCGTCGGCCCCGACCAGGAGGGCGGACAGGTCGGCCGGGGCGGTGAGCTGCACCGAGACGACCACGTCGGTTGCGGTGATCGGACCGTTCTGACCCTTCACCAATTGCTGGGCAGACATGTACGTCCTTCGTATCGTGGGCGGAACCGACTTCGTGCCGCCCACCAATGTACTGGGTTCGTCAGCTCGACCGTCAGCTTGTGCGGCGGGGCGTTCGCATGGTGAGAAGCTCGCCGGGTGTGCACTCGAGGGCGCTGCACACCGCGGTGAGGGTGCTGAACCGGATGGCCTTCGCGCGATCGTTCTTGAGGACGGACAGGTTGACCACGCTGACTCCGGCCAGACGCGAGAGTTCGGCAAGGGTCATGCCGCGGTCTTCGAGAAGTTCACCGAGATTGCACGTCACGAGGTGCTCGACGGCATCGGCCATCACACGAGTCCGTCACTGTCTTGCTCGAGCCGTGCGCCCTGCTTGAGTGTGGCGAACACGAGCTGAAGGAAGACCGCGATGCCGAGGGCGACCCATACGCCTGCCGTCGAACCGTGCGCGTCGAAGGCGTCCAGGTCGAGAGCTCCGATGACCGAATTGGTACCGAGCCGATCGAAGACCATGGGCAGGACAGCGAAGGCGATGACGGCGACGCTGACCATGACGAGATTCACGTTCGCGCGCTGGGAGAACGGCCTTTCCTCGATGACGTCGACACAGAACCGGTACAGGAAGAACAGGCCGAACAGAAGCACAAGCGTCGTGGTGACGGAGACGGCGTACCCGCAGAAGGTGACGAACCCTTGTAGGTGCCCGAGATCCTGTCTGTCGACGGTCAGTTCGACGATGTTGCCGTCGGAGAAGCGGCCACCGAACAGTGGAATCGGTGGCAGCGTATCTCTCGCCTCGAGCACGACATCCACGGTGTTCGAGCGATGAAACGTCACCGCCTGCACGACGCCCCAGCCGGCGATCATCGCTGCCAGTAGAGCGGACGCCCAGGCGTTTCCGCGCACCGATCCGAGCCCGAGGTTCATGGCCACTCCATATCGATTGTCGTTATTAACGATCATCGATATGTTATCGAAATTCGATACGGTGTCAACGGTGGGTCACACCGCAGCAAGGGCCTCCCCGACCAACCCGGCGATCTCGGTCACCAGCTGGGGTGTCGACGCCGGCAGCACGCACAGCTTTGCGCCGTGTCGGATCAGGTATCGACCGTCGTCGGCGAAGTCCACCCAGTTGACGCCGGTGGTGGACTCCTCGAGTCTGTTGTCGGTGGCCGATCCGGTGCAGACCAGGATCTCACCCGCGCAAGTCGGCGCACGGCTGAAGAGTGCCTCGTAGCGGTCCTCGTCGGTTCTGCGGCCCGCCCGCCGAACCAACGGAGACTGTGTTTCTACGGACGCGCCGGCATAGTCGACGTCCATGCGCGGAGCAGTTCCCCCGTCGGCGGGTGGGAGCACCTTCAGCACCGCCGCAACGGCTCGAAACGGCTCCAGCAGTGTCAGTGTCACCGCGCCCCCGGATCGGTCGGTGTCCGCGGGTTGCTGGGTTGCCACGACGGCGATCTCGTGTCCGCGGGCTGCATGGCCGCGAATCTTCTCGGTGGAGATGGGTGACGATGATCGATGACCGACGACTTCCACTCGAACATTCGGGGTGACGAGGGTGTGTATGGCGAGGCGCAGGTCGTCGTCCATCATCCGAGCGACCGATTCGGCCGCCTCGTGGCGCTGGCGATGGTAGTCCGCGGCCGAGTCTGCGGTGGGCTGAAACTGAATGGGGAACGGGAGTCGGTCGCGGCCTGCATGTTCCATCAGCATGCGAAATTCGAGGCCGCCGAGCGTCCACGAGCGCCCGTTCACTCGCCGAGCACCGGTGGGGCAACCAGCGGAAGTGTTCCGATGAGTTTGTCGCCGTTGACTGCGTCGATCAGGTACCCCGGCGTCGCGTGTACATCGTCATCGCCTCCGGGACCACCGCGTCCAGCTGCCGGGGCCATGCCCATCCCTGCCATGCCGGGGCTACCGGAGCGGCCGATTCCACCTGCGCCGGGGCTCCCGGCACCGCTTCCGGCGCCCGAACCACCGCCTGCGTAGCCGGGCGTGCCGGGCATCGACCCGGATCTGCCACCCAGCCCGCCGCTACCACTGCCGCTCCCCAAGCCACCCCCGCCTCCACCGAATCCGGATCCGCTTCTGCCAGTGGCGGATCGCGCGGGCGAACCGGCGCCCCCCACAACCGAACCGGCGCCGGGATTGCCGGCAGCCGAACCGCCGGCACCGTTCGGGCCGCCGGCCGACGCCGGTGAGGTACCGGTCTGACCGGGCGAGGCCGTTTCGGGCGCCCATCCGGCTGCCTGCGTCGAGGTGTTCTCCGGGGAGGCCGTGGGGTTCTGCGCCATCGCCGACAGCCCCTCGGCCCCCCGTGCGTCTGACGATTGCGCTTGGGAGTACGCCCCGCCCGCGGATGTCGGTGCGCCGTAGGGTCCGGCGGAAGCGCCCTGCGAGGCGCCGCCGCTGTATCCACTCGGCGAGGAGAAGGCCTCCGCGCCGCTGAAGGGGCTCACTGCCGGAGGGAGTACCGGCACCTCTATCGCGGCCTGACGGATCACCGGCGCGTAGTGCGTCTTCATCACCATCCGCGCGGCCTCCTCCGCCTCCTCGTGCATGTGCTGATTGCTCTTGATCAGCCCAAAGCTCAAGGTGCGTGTGACCCAGGAGTTTGCGTCGAGCAGCTTCTCGCCGATGCCGTACGGCACCGGCGGACCCAGTAGCCGTGCTGTGTTGACAACGGCGTCGTGAGATTGCATGACCTTGGCGGCAAGGTTTTCCGACGCGAGAACCAGCTCGACCGCGGAATGCGAGTATCGCAGTACGCCCTGCCCCGCTGCGTCCGCCGCGATCCCCTGCCAGTCGACGCCTATCGTGCCCGATAGCGCACTCGCGAATTCCGCTGCATCAGTAGCGGCGTTGTAACCGAGGTTGCGCCAGTTGTGGGCCGTCACGTCGATTGTGTCCGCTTTCAAGCTCGATGCCTTGTCCCAGATTTCCTCGTGTGACATGGCATCGAAGGGGTCGTCGGTAATCGACTTCGAACTGTATTGCGCTTCATAGCCGATTCGTTCGGCGAGACCATTTACGGCCATCTGCGACATCAAGTACATGGGAGCAGTCGGGATGCCTCGTGTCATCTCCAGCGAGTGAAATGTGCGCTCGATCTCACCGGGCACGTCGATTGCCTCGAGGGGCTCCGGACTCACGATGGACACCCAGCATCCGCAACATCTGCATGCAGCCTGCTGCCCATTCCACTACCCCCTGTGTGCGAGTCGACCCTTTCTCTTGTTTGACGCACCGGCAGTGGCTACGGTTCCACTCGATTTCCGACCTGCGCCTGCAACCACCGCAGAATCTCCTCTGCCGCCTGTCCGCCGGATGCGGCAGTGACCTCGAGACCCGGGAATCGAAAATTCTTGCTCTCGAGCTCGCCGTGCCGCGGCCGAATGGCCCGGTCCGCGGCGATGAGCATATCGGCGTCGAGAGCTCCGTCACCGGCGGCGAACGTGCGCACACCGGCATCGAGCATGCCGTCCTCGATGGCGCGAGCCCGTACCTCGGCCACGGCCCGGCTCTTGCTGACGACATCGGGCATCGTGTAGATCTTGCGGCCCTGCTGCGAGACGTTCCATCCCCGCGCTGCGCACCAACAGCTCCACTCGGTGAGGAAGCCGGCGGGGACCTCGGTGGGCTCGACCACGAGGTAGCAGAACAGATCGTCGGCGGTGCGACGCTTGAGCACCCAGTCACCGTCCGCGCGGGTGCTCAGCTCGCGTTGTATCCGATGCAGTTCGATACCGGTGAAGCCGGCCCGCCAGCTACCGTCGGGCACGCCGTCGACCAGGATGTTCCCGCCGTTGCTGGTGATCGCGTACCGCCACGGGGCTCCCGGCAGAGCGATTCTCTGAAACTGTTCGATGGTGCGGGTGGTGGTCGGCACCACCAGGGCCGCCGCGGCCAACGACCGCAGCGATTCGGCCGCGTCGATGCTCATGAACGACAGCGGCGCATCCTGATAGATCTCGACACAGGTGACCGCATCCTCGAACGCGGCACCGAGGGCGTTGCGCGAGTAGATCATCGTGCGGTCGAGATCGACCGACACGAGGGCACCGGTCATGTCACGTTCCTGATCAAGCCCATGCAGGAATACGCGAGGTCCGGAACCTCGACGATCGGCACGCCCCGAGCGGCCGCCAACATCCGAATGTGTTGGTGCTCGGGCGCATCGGCGTCGCGCACCAGCACCCGCCAGGGCACCCGCCGCAGCAGCACTCGGGTCGTTTCCCCGACACCGGGTTTGACAAAGTTCACCCCGGAGATCCCGAACTCCTGCCGCACCTTCTCCACCGATGCCCAGCCGCTCCAGCTCGGCGTCCGATCGGATCGGAGTATCTCGGCTGCGGAGTCCGAGGCCGCAGTGCGTACGTCGTCGAAGCGTGCGGACACGGTGTCGAGGAGGTGATTGGACACGTCGACAGGCGCCAGCTCGGCGTAGAACTTTGCGCCGTGGAACTCACCGTCGTGGATCAGGTTGCGGTTGAGTACAGTCCGAGACACCAAACCGGACACGGTGGAGTTGAGGCAGGCCGACGCGATCAGGAAGTCGTCGCGGGTGCCGTACGTGCGCGCGCAGTGCCCAGGATCGGCGAGCACAGCAATATCGTCGTTGAACTGGGCATCGTCGAACGCGGCCAGCGCCTCGGACAGTTCTCGGGCGATCGCGCCCTTGCCGGTCCATCCGTCGACGAAGACCACCGAACGCGAATCATGATGTTCAGCAATGTATCTGAGGGCGACGGTGTCGATGCCGCGATCGCGGACGATGGAGACGGCGTAGTGCGGCAGTTCGAGGCCGTGCATGCGGTGAGCCCAGCGCCGCATGAGAATTCCCACGGGTGTTCCCGCGCGGGCCAGCGATGCCAGGACGATGTCGTGCCCTCGCTCGGCGAGCACGATCTCGGTGACGGTCCCGACCGCGAGGGCCAGTCGAGATGCGCTCTCTTGCAGAACTTTCTCGAACAACTCGCGGTAGGCCGCGTCCGGTTGGTACTCGACGGGAAGGGACTCGGCGTAGTGGGCGGTACCGGCCTGAATGTTCTTCTCGCGTTCTTCCACCTCAGCTTCGAGCGCGACTGCGGACAGATCCTTCAGAAGCCACGTCACCTCGTGCGGAGCATACGAACCGAACTCAGGGCCGGTGAGTGGTTGTGCCCGCCGCGACGTCGCCAATGCTCGGGGGTCGGCCCCGCTCACGACCACGATGAGAACATCCGACGCGGATGCCGCAATCGTGTGTGCCGCACCACCGTCGGCGACGAGTCGATCGGTCGCGGCGGGTTCGTCCACGACGAGGACGATCAGTGCGTTCTCGGGACCGGCTGCGTTGTAGAGGTACCGAAACTCAGTGTCGTCGGCCTCCGGTGCGCGGAAGCGGAAGCCGCGCCGCAGCGGATACCCGGGCTCGTCCAGAACATACGCCGGTGAACGCGTGGTGGTTTGGTAGAGGGCCGGATGCCCGTTCTCTTGCAGCGCAGCGGCCAGACGCTGGGGCAGATACATCAACTCTTCGTGCCCGAGGACGACGACCGCACGTGCGGGATCGATCGAGGCGCCGACGACGGCTGCCGCGTCGGCGACTGCTGCCTCGAAGGCCACGGTGTCGGAGGCGAGGAAGCCGTGCCGGCCACCGTCGGGAACGGTTGCGGGCCAGGGTACATCGACCCGTGATATCGAGCCGGGCTCCGCCCCGATCGGGTTGTACCTGGGCTCGGGCAGCGCGATGACCGTCTCGACGAGGTCAGATGCAAGCTCGACGCTGCCCTGCGCGAGGCTCACGCTGTCGATGACGACGCCGAGTTCCTGCGCCACCGACTGCGTCTGCGCCTGATGCTCCGAGGTGCGCATGTCGACCAGTGACGCGATCACGTAGCGAGCCCGTGGGGTACGCGCGTGCAGTGACCTCAGGGCCTCCAAAGCAGTTCGGCCGGTCGATATTTCGTCGTCGACCAGTACGAGTGGGAGTGCTGCCGTCATGACATCGGTGGATGTGGGCAGGAGTCGGTGATCGGTGGCGTGCGAGTGCCCCTCCTGGAACTCGGCGTACACAACCGTGCCGGGGACCTCACGCCGTGTCGAGTGCAGGTAGCAGTGAGCACCGAGGTGAGCGGCGACACCGTGGCCCAATCCCGTCGCTGTCTCGGCGAACCCGAGTACGTCGACGTCGGAACCGCCCACAGCCGTCAGTACCAGGTCGGCGAGCCGGCCTGCTGCGTCGGCCACGAGGACGGGATCGACGGGAATGTGCTTGCCGAGTACTTCCGACACCAACAGGTGGGCGCGTCGCGGATTTCGGCGTAGACCGGGCCGCACCAGCTGATCGAGCGAGAAGTTCGACGACGAACCCGTCGGTGTGAGCGTGATCGATGAACCGATATCGATCATCGGCCGGCCAGTTCGGTGAGCAGGTCTACGAAGGTGATGCCCTCGTTCGTCACGCCGAATGCCTCTGCTCGCACAATTGTCTGTTTCGCCCAGTTCCGGTGTGGGCCCAGTTCGTTCATCTTGTTGCCGAATCCCGAAGCTCGCACGCCTCCGGCGTCGGAGTCGAGTATGTCCAGGGCATCGAGATACTCCTCGTGCGTCACGGCCGAGAGTGCGTGCACCGGGGCCACGTGCGATGGGTGGATGACGGTCTTGCCCGCAATGCCGTTGGCGCGGTCGAGAGTGACCTCCCGCAGCAGAGCGTCGAGATCGTGGCTCACCAGTTGTTGCCGGAAGCGAACGGCCTCTTGCTCGGCGAACGGTGTCTGGCGCAGCAGGGGGCGGAACATGCGTTCGTGGTCGGCGAAGTATTCCCAGACCGGCCCGGTGATGATGAATCCTGCGTCGTTGCTGCGTCCGAGATGGTTGACGATGGCGCTGATGACATCCGCGACGACGCGCACGTCGTAGATGGTCAAGTCACGGTCACGGCGAATGCCGAACATTCCGCACATGTCGGTCGCGCCGATCCGGACCGCGAGCACTCGGTCGCGGTGCTCGTGCAGGAGCTGGCGGATGGCCACGAGCTCGGCGTCGCGGGTTTCGCGGAAGACGACTTCTGCGGATTCGAGGACAGGCATCGCCAGCAATCTCCGGCCGTGGGCCACGGACGCTCCGGAGATCTCGTCGAGGAATGCTCGCCCGGTCGCGGCCGTGAACTTCGGGATGACGAAACCGGTCAGTGCCGAGGGGGTGGTCGAACCATCGCGGGGGATGAGCGCATCGCTGATCCGTCGGATCTGCTCCGGGGTGCGTGTACGCACGAAGACCAATGATCCGAACACGTCCGAGGGGTTCAGTTTCTCGAGCGTCTCGACGGTGTTGGTGATCGCGCTTTCCAGGTTGTGATCGGCGACGGCATCCTCGAGATCGATGACGAGGGAGCAGACACCCTCGCCGCTGCGTCGCACGAGTGCTTCGAGGAGGTCACTTCGAGTGGCCGGCATGTAGAGGGTGGCGCCGAGCGCAGTCGCGAGCGTCGTGATGTCGCCGGAGGTGTCGATCCGCCGCGGCGGGTGGAGGAACAACCGGTCCAGCACCGCGGCGTCGAGATGTCGAAAGTGTTGCAACGAAATCCTTTGTGTCCGTGGGAAAGAGATCAGCGAGCCGAAGCGCGCATCCGGTCGACCACCCCGGTGATGAAGGCCGAGATGCTGTCCAGGTCTTGCAGGTACGACCAATAGTCGGGGTGCGTGCCCGTCAGGGCGGCGCTGGCGCGGTCGATACGAGCCAGCTGAGCATCCAACACAGATCCCCATTCGGCAACCAGGCCGCGATTGACGGCGAGTTGTTGGGCATCTCGTAACCGGAAACGCACCGACTGTTCTCTTGCAACCGGATCAGCCTTCACCTTGCGCAGCAAATCGACACGGTCGGTGACGGCGTCGACGAGTTCTTCGGCATCGCTCAGATGTGCACGTGCCTGCGCAACGTATTCCAGAGCCTGCTCGGGGTTGCCTGCGCCGGCAGCAGCCCGCGCCGCCGCCAAGTCCTCCTCGGCCTGCTCGATGTGGCGTGCGCTGGCACGTTCGTTGTCGGAGAGGTCGGCGGAGCTTGCGACGTTGAACTCGCGGAGAAGGGTGGAAAACGCCGGTGCAAGTCGGTCGAACCGGGTGCGAACCGCTTCGACTCGGGTCCGCACCGACGCCAGAGCGGACTGCGCCTCCCGTGCCCGCGCGGGTGCCGCGGCGAGCGCTGCCTTCAACGCCACGGCGGCTTCTCGAACGTCCGCGGCGGCGGCGCGCGCACCCCGAGCATCGTTGGACGCCAGAGACGCATCGACGGCGGCAACGGCGGTGTCGACGGAGAGGAATGCCGAACGAATCGAGGGATAGTCGACGAACGACGGATCCGCCGACGCGAGCTCGAGCTGCGCCTGTTCCGCCTGGGCCTTCGCATCCCGGGCAATGCGGGGCGTTGCGGCGAGCGCCGCCCGGGCCTCTTCGAGAGAGCTGCGGTGCGCCGCATAGAAACGGTCGACGGCTTGTGCTGCGACACCCAGACCGTGGGCGGCATTCTCGAACGCGGTCTTGGCCGCGGTGTTGGTCATGCCGTCGAATTGATCCACTGCGGCCAGGTATGCGGCACCGGCGTCGAAACAGGTCTTCTCGGTGGCCGCCCAGCGATCCAGCATCTCGCGCCGCGACGAAAGCTCGTGCTCGGTTTCGAGGCTGCGTACGGCGTCGACACCGGACGATGCGATGGACTGCCGTTTGTCCATGTCCAGAAACGCTGCGACCGCCGTGCCCTGCGCGGAACTGTCTCCGGCTCCGGGTGCTCCGGGAGCGGACCCACCGAGTCGGCGAAAGAGTCCAGGTCGGCGGCTTGTCACCTTGTCGATACTACTGACGGGAACTTCTCCGGGTCGGATGCGCGTTGGCGTAGAGAAGCAGGACGAACAGTGACCTAGCGGACACGAGACCACTACGGTGAATTCCGGACAGGAACTCATTGCGAAAGGACTTCTCATGGGCGTCAGCCTCAGCAAGGGCGGCAACGTTTCACTCACCAAGGCAGCTCCGAACATGACCGCCGTTACGGTCGGTCTCGGTTGGGATGTGCGTTCGACGACCGGCACGGACTTCGATCTCGACGCCAGCGCAATCGCTCTGGGCGCCGACAAGAAAGCGCTGAGCGATCAGCACTTCGTCTTCTTCAACAATCTGAAGAGCCCGGACGGCGCCATCGAGCACACCGGTGACAACCTCACCGGCGAAGGTGAGGGTGACGACGAGGCGATCAAGGTCGACCTCTCGGCTGTTCCGCCGAATGTCGACACCATCACCTTCCCCGTTTCGATCTACGATGCCGACGCTCGTTCGCAGTCGTTCGGTCAGGTTCGCAATGCGTTCATCCGTGTCGTGAACCAGGCGGACAACAACGAGCTCGCGCGCTACGACCTCACCGAGGACGCGTCCACGGAGACGGCAATGGTGTTCGGTGAGCTCTACCGCAATGGCGCCGAGTGGAAGTTCCGTGCGGTCGGCCAGGGCTACGCGTCGGGCCTCGCCGGAATTGCCCGCGATTTCGGGGTAAACGTGTAGTAAAGGCTGGTCAATGATTGGGGTTTGCCCCGCTTCATCGTTCATGATGAGGCGGGGTTTTCTCGTCTTCCCTCCCTCTGCCTGCTACAGAAAGGCCACTCACCGTGGTTGTGCGCATCTTCGGATGGTCCATCGGCGTCACGATCGTGTCGATGATCGTCGCCTTTCTCTACGGCGGCTGGCAGGCATTGTTTCTGGTGACGATCCTCGGCGTCCTCGAGGTGTCACTTTCCTTCGACAACGCCGTCATCAACGCCACCGTTCTGCGGCGGATGAGTGAGTTCTGGCAGAGGATCTTCCTGACGATCGGCATCATCATCGCCGTGTTCGGCATGCGATTGCTGTTCCCCCTCATCATCGTCTGGGCAGCCTCGGGTCTCGGTCCGGTGGCAGCCATCGATCTGGCGCTGAACCCGCCCGCCGACGGAGCCGCAACCTTCCCGGATGGCAGTCCCAGTTACGAGACCCTGTTGACCGACGCGCACCCGCAGATCGCGGCCTTCGGCGGAATGTTCCTGTTGATGTTGTTCCTCGGGTTCATCTTCGAGCACCGCGAGATCACCTGGCTCAGCTGGCTGGAAAGGCCTCTCGCGCGGATCGGGCGTCTCAACCAGCTCGCCGTCGTGGTCGCCAGCATCATCCTGGTCCTCACCGCCGAGTTCCTCGCCGAGGACGACAAGATCTCGACAGTCATGGTCGCAGGTGTCCTGGGGATGGTTACCTACATCGCAGTCAACGGGCTGGGAGAACTGTTCCACGTCGAGAACGACTCAGAAGACGCCGCCGGCGGACCGACAGCCCTGGCCAAGGCGACCGGCAAGGCCGGCTTCTTTCTGTTCCTCTATCTCGAAGTGCTCGACGCCTCATTCTCGTTCGACGGCGTCATCGGCGCGTTCGCGATCACCGCAGACCCCATCATCATCGCCCTCGGCCTTGGCTTCATCGGCGCGATGTTCGTGCGGTCCATCACCGTCTTCCTCGTCCGCAAGGGCACGCTGTCGGATTACGTGTATCTCGAGCACGGCGCGCACTGGGCCATCGGCGCGCTCGCGCTCATCTTGATGGTGTCCATCGGGGTACACATCAACGAAATCATCACCGGACTCGTCGGCGTCTTCTTCATCGGCGCAGCGTTCATCGGCTCGGTGATGCGCAACCGGAAGGTCGAAGCACAAGACAGCGCCACCCCCACGCACGTGTGAGTCGATGCGCCTTACAGGTCCGCGATGTCGATCAGCCCGTCCTGCAGGGCGCGGGCGACGAGGGAAGCCTTGGTCGATGCCGGCCGGCCGACAGCGGCGTACTTGGCACGGATGCGGGTCAGGTGCGTGTTCACGGTGCCCAGCGAGATGAAGAGAGAATTCGCGACGGCAAGCTTGGAATCGCACCTGATCCATCCGGTGAGGACTTGAATCTCACGTTTGGTCAGCATCGGCCGTGGCTTGAACGGTCCTGCCGAAGCCGCGGCCCGTGGAATCCGAATCGGCGGAGACTGCATTGCCGGAACGAGGGACATCGGTCGGCCGGGAGGGATCTCCGTGATCCGGCCGACCGTTGATTCCTCCCCCGTGCTGAACTCGACAGACATGATGTTCCTCCCCCGAACCCGATGACGGTTGCGCCGCGGCGCTACCGTTCCTTGCAGAATTTTCTCAGCTGACTGCCAGGTTGTCTGCCCTGAAAACTAGGGGCATTGAAACCACAACCTCCGCATGTGTAGCCGCGTGATGACGATTTCGATCAGGTCTGTGGCGGCACTTCCGGCATCGGTAGCCACCCGTCCTCGACCGCTCGCTTGTAGAGATCGGTCTTGGTCGGCGCAGGCCGCCCTGCTTCGGCGTACTTGTTCCTGATCCGCACCAGGTAATCGTTGACCGTCTGCTCCGACAGGCCGGCCAGACGCGCAACGCGCCCGGCCTTCTCGCCAGATGCGTACAACGCGAGCACCTCTCGCTGACGCGGGCTCAGGCCGACGTCGGGTAGTTGTGGGTCCCCATCGATCGCCGCCGCCCAATCCGTCGTCACCACCTGGTCGCCGGCGGCGGCACTACGGATGGCGGCGACGATGGCCGCGGCCGGTTCGGATTTTCGGACGACACCGAGCACTCCGGCACGCGCCGCCGAGCGGACGAGGAATGGGTTCTCGGCACCGGTGTAGACCAACACCTGGACGCCGAGGGCGTGCAGCTTCTCGACGTTCGAGCGGGGTGACGAGCCGTCACCGAGGCGAAGATCGAGTACGACGAGATCGAGCTTCTCGCCGAGTTCGACCAGTTCGTCGACGGTTGCGGCAACGGCAACGAGCTCCAGGTCGGCCTCGTCGGCGAGAATCGCTCCCAGCCCCACCGCGACCGATTCGTGGTCCTCCACGAGTCCTATACGGCGCAACCGACCGTGTCTTGAAATCGGTTCATCGACCGTCATCGGCTCCCCCGCGCTGTGTGCCATGCCGTCGCCCCCCGGCTCGTGTACTCAGCTTGCCTGCCCTCTGAGCAATTGTCGAACAGCGGGGTCGGTTCGTTACTGGCGAACCGACCCTACGGGGACGTCGGCGGTGACGGGCAGCCTCGCGGACGGTTCCTGCTCGAACCTGGTCTGCGCTCGGAGGAACAGAAAGAAGAACACGACCAGTAGTACTGCTCGGCCCCAGACGCCGACCTCGACGAAGAACTCCTCGGTGGTTTCGTCTGTTTCCTGGGAGAGCGCGGCGAAGTACTTGAAGATGCCGATGCCCATCGACAAATCAGCCACCAGGTATGCGGCGACGAGGGGCCATGGCACGCGGAGCAACACGAAGAACGGCACGAGCCACAGGGTGTACTGCGGTGAGTGCACTTTGTGCAGGAGAAGGAAGCCGCAGAGCATCGATCCGCTCACCGCGACCCACGGGTAGAGGTTATCGACCCTGGCGCGCCGGGCGCCGAGCCACAGCGCGAGCCCGAATGCCGCGAACACCAAGAGTGGCGACAGCACGTCGACGGCGTTCTGGAACGCTGCTTCGGCCTGCTCGGATCCATCCTCGGGCACGCCGTCGACGAAGTAGAGCGGCCGCATGCCCCAGTACCAGATGGAATTGGTCGTGATGTCGGCCTGCCGCAGCGTCTGGAACGCGAACGACGCCCGCCAGCCCTCGTAACCGAGCACGGCGAACGGAAGATTGATCGCTATCACGGTTGCCGTGGCCGCCGCGATGACCGACAGTCCGCCGCGGATGTCGAAGCGGCCTCGGCCGCGAGCTCCCTCGTAGGCGACGTAGGCGGCGAGCGGAAGCACGAACGCCCCGGGATACAACTTGAGGCAGAACCCGATGCCGAGCAGAACCGCCGCGATGATGGAGCGGGTGCGCAGCGACCACCGTGTGTTCATGACGAACACGGCGCCGACCGCGGAGGCGACCACCGGCAGCTCCCAGTTGTGGAATGCGTACATCACCAGTGGCGGCCCGACGGACCACAGAAGAGCGGCATTGCCCGCCAGCCGTCCGAGCATCCAGGCGGTCAGGAGACCGAAGGGCGCGAGCAGCAGCGCCGAGTAGAGCAGGAACTCGGCATCGGTGTGCGCGGGGATCGCGCCCAGCCACATCAGCAGCCCGCTCAGCACCGGGTATTCGACGGTTCCCCCCGTCAGGATTCCATCGGAGTTGATGGCACCATCCAGATACGGGAAAACGTGATTGTCGATGTCGCGACCCAGCCACAGGAACTGGATGTCGGAATAGCAGACGCGAGTGTCCTTGATCAGGTCGAACGCGGTGCTGCGACCGTTGTCGTAGAACGGCGCGATCGCGCAACGCGCCTTGTTCAGGTAACCGAGAAACAGGGTCACCGCACACAGGGACACGATGATCGCTGTGGCGGTTGCGGAGTGACGCGTTCGCGGCAACCACCCTTCCCTCTTCATGCCGCCAGCCTAGGGCGCCTGGGTAACGAGTTCGGAACCGTCGAGTGATTTCCCAGGTCAGGCCATGGCCGTGTACCCTCCAAGGGTTGCTGACGCAACGACCCTCCTGCCACGGATCGTCCGTGGCCGTTTTCACTAGTCCACAGGAGGTGATGAGGTCTTATGCGTCATTACGAATTGATGGTCATTCTCGACCCCAATCTGGACGAGCGCACTGTCGCTCCGTCACTCGACACGTTCCTCAACGTCGTTCGCAAGGACGGCGGCAGCGTCGACAAGGTCGATGTCTGGGGCAAGCGTCGTCTGGCCTACGAGATCGCCAAGCACGCCGAGGGCATCTACGCCGTTGTGAACATCAACGCCGAGCCTGCCACCGTGAGCGAGCTCGACCGCCAGCTCGGTCTCAACGAGTCCGTTCTGCGCACAAAGGTCCTGCGACAGGGCAAGTAATTGTCGTTGCTCGCCTCTAGGCTGGCATCAACAAAGACTTCTCTACTGAAAGAGGAACCATGGCAGGCGAGACCGTCATCACCGTCGTCGGAAACTTGACGGCAGATCCAGAACTTCGCTTCACCCCGGCCGGTGCGGCCGTGGCCAACTTCACTGTTGCGTCCACTCCGCGCACGTTCGACCGTCAGACCAATGAATGGAAAGACGGAGACGCCCTCTTCATGCGCTGCAACATCTGGCGTGAAGCTGCGGAGAACGTGGCCGAGAGCTTGACCCGTGGGGCACGAGTAGTCGTGACCGGCCGGCTCAGGCAGCGTTCCTATGAAACGCGTGAAGGCGAAAAGCGAACTGTCGTCGAGCTCGAAGTCGACGAGATCGGTCCATCTCTGCGCTACGCCACTGCGAAGGTCAACAAGGCCAGTCGCGGTGGGGGTGGCGGCGGAGGCGGCTTCAGTGGTTCCTCGGGTGGATCGGGCGGAGCGCGCCCGGCCTCGAACGCGGGATCCAATTCCGGTGGAGACGATCCGTGGGGCAGTGCTCCCGCGGCGTCCGGCTCCTTCGGCGGATCTCGCGGCGGGGACGACGAGCCTCCGTTCTAGATCCTTCGCGATCGAGAACAACCAGATGTAACGGAGAAAGACCATGCCCAAACCGCCATTGCGCGACAAGGTGCTCAAGAAGAAAGCGTGTTCCTTCTGCAAGGAAAAGAACGCGCAAATCGATTACAAGGACACGACGCTGCTGCGTAAGTACGTCAGCGACCGCGGGAAGATCCGCGCGCGTCGAGTCACCGGCAACTGCGTCCAGCATCAGCGTGACGTGGCCGTTGCCGTGAAGAACTCGCGTGAGGTAGCTCTGCTCCCTTACGCCGCGACGGCACGATAGAAAGGGGCGATCAACTATGAAGCTGATCCTCACCGCTGATGTGGACAACCTCGGTGCGCCTGGCGACACCGTAGAGGTCAAAGACGGCTACGGCCGTAACTTCCTGCTGCCTCGTGGACTGGCCATCGCGGCCACCCGCGGCGCACAGAAGCAGGTCGAAGGCATCCGCCGCGCTCAGGAAGCTCGTGCCGTCCGCGGCCTCGAGCACGCCAACGAGCTCAAGCAGGCCATCGAAGGACTCGAGTCCGTGACGCTGTCGGTCAAGACCGCCGGCGACTCGGGCAAGCTGTTCGGTTCGGTCACCGCGTCCGACGTCGCTTCGGCGATCAAGGCAGCCGGTGGACCGGTCGTCGACAAGCGCAGCGTCGAACTGCCGAAGGCACACATCAAGGCAACGGGCAAGCACGACGTCGTCGTGAACCTGCACCCCGATGTGGCTGCCAAGTTCAAGCTGGAGGTCGTCGGAAGCTGATTCCACGCTTCCGGCCGATACAGCCGCAAAAGCCCCACGAACACAACGTTCGTGGGGCTTTTTCGTGTCTACTCACAAAGGTTGCTTCTCACAACGGTTTTCGAATGTGAAGATCGTCTCTTGATAAGCGATTTCAAGTTCATGTGCGTAGCTTGGGTCGAAGGGGCGACACGGGGAAACAAGTAGTACGACAAGCGATCGACCGACCTGACGCCGAGACGCCCGGAGGACTTCGACGTGACAACGACAGCCGAACAGGATTCTTCCGAAACATCACCCGAGCGCACTGGACCTCGGTCCCGTGTGACAAGCATTCTCAGATACGACGTTCCGGCCTCGCTGGTCGTCTTTCTCGTCGCCGTCCCGCTGTCGATCGGTATTGCCGTCGCCTCGGGCGCGCCGATCATGGCGGGCCTCATCGCCGCCGTTATCGGAGGCATTCTCGCGGGCGCCCTGGGTGGGTCGGCGCTGCAGGTGAGTGGCCCAGCGGCCGGCCTCACCGTCGTGGTCGCGGAGTTGGTCAACCAGTTCGGTTGGGCTCTGACATGCCTCATTACCGTGGGTGCGGGAGCAGTGCAGATACTGTTGGGGCTCAGCAAGATTGCGCGCCACGCACTGGCCATCTCCCCGGTGGTGGTGCATGCGATGCTGGCCGGAATCGGTGTCACCATTGCGCTGCAACAGATTCACGTCCTCCTCGGGGGTGAATCCGAGAGCTCGGCGGTGGAGAACCTCCTTGCCATCCCGACGTCGATCGCCGACGGCCAGTGGCCGTCGATTCTCATCGGCGGCATCGTGATCGCTCTGATGCTCGCATGGCCGCGTATGCCGGGAATGGCAACGAAGGTCCCGGCCGCTCTCGTCGCCGTGGTGGTTGCAACAGCAATCTCGGTTCTGATGGACCTCGACGTGGAACGAATCGAACTGCCCGGCAACCTGATCGAGGCGCTCAGTCTCCCCGCGCTTCCGGATGGGCAATGGGCGGGAATTGCCACGGGTGTGCTGACGATCGCGTTGATCGCCAGCGTGGAGAGTCTGCTATCGGCCGTAGCCATCGACAAGATGCACACCGGTCCGCGTACCAACTTCGATCGCGAACTACTCGGGCAAGGCGCCGCCAACATGGTTTCCGGTGCGGCCGGCGGACTTCCGGTGACCGGTGTGATCGTGCGCAGCGCCAGCAATGTCAAGGCCGGGGCGAAGTCTCGCGCATCGGCGATTCTGCACGGCGTGTGGATCCTGGTCTTCTCGGTTCTCTTCATCTCGGTGGTCGAGTTGGTGCCGTTCGCTGCGCTGGCCGGCTTGTTGGTCATGATAGGTGTACAGCTGATCAAGCTGGCGGACATCAAGATTGCGCGCAAGACCGGAGACATCGCCGTTTACGGCGTGACAGTCGTCGGTGTCGTCGCTCTCAACCTACTCGAGGGTGTGCTCATCGGGCTCGCCCTCGCGATATTCCTCGTGTTGCGCCGAGTGGTGTGGGCGCATGTCCATGCCGACGAAACGGTCGATGGTGGCTGGCGCGTGCGCATGCAGGGCTCGCTGAGCTTCCTGTCGTTGCCGCGACTGACGCGTGTGCTGGCATCGGTGCCCGCCGGCGCGACTGTTCGCATGGAACTGGCAGTGGACTTCCTCGATCATGCTGTGCACGAGCACCTTCACGAGTGGGTACGTCAGCACGAACTGGGCGGCGGCACAGTAAAGATCGAAGAGAACGGATCCGCATCGCTCGCCGCGGCGGCAGAAGGCCCACCCAAGCGCGGACTGACCGAGTCACGTCGATCGCTGGCACCGTGGTCCGCATGGCAGCTCCGAAGTGACGTAGAGATGGAGGATCAGCCGCCGGCGCTGCGTCCCGTCATCGCTGGTGTCGCCGAGTACCACCGCACTCACGCGGCCGCCATCAGACCGCATCTGGAGGGGCTCCGAGAGTTCCAGGAACCCGACACGTTCTTCCTGTGCTGTGTCGACTCCCGTGTCATGCCCAACACGATCACCAGCAGTGGGCCGGGCGATCTCTTCACTGTCCGCAACATGGGCAACTTTGTGCCCGCGCAGGGGCAGGACACCTCGGTCGAGGCGGCACTCGCCTACGGCGTTGACGTCGTAGGGACGAGTTCGGTCGTCGTCTGCGGTCACTCGGGATGCGGCGCCATGAAGGCCGTGATGGCTGGACCCGAGAACGCCGCCAACGAGCGGGTGGTGGAGTGGCTGCAGCACGGGCTGGCGAGCCTCGACGCGTATCGCAGCGGGCATCCTGTCGGCCGAGCGGCCGCCGAACTCGGTTTCGGCGAGGGCGATCAACTGGGCATGGTCAACGTCGCTGTGCAGTTGCAGACGCTCGCCCGGCACCACGTGGTGGGTCGCGCCGCGGCGGAGGGCAGGGTCCGCATCACTGGACTCTTCTTCGACATCCCCTCGGCGCGTGTCCTGCAGATCGGCACCAAGGAAATCACGGTCCTCGACGAGGATCGCTAGCCGAACAGTAGGGCCGGTGTCGAGTCAAGCCCATGGAAGTCGGGGCGAATTTTCGGAATCGAATGCGGGTTTTTCGGTTTAAACATTCGTGCACCCCGAAATTGTGTGAAATCCCATACGTTGTGACCCAGTTCACTCCTTTGTTCACCTGGCATTTACTCAACACGCCCGAGCTGTCAACTTGGCTCGACACGCCGCTCCCAAGTTGATGCACAGGCAAAAAACTTTATGTACATGCTCTGAGCGGCAGATATGGCCGAACCTCGGAAAGTTATACCCAGGTTATCCCCAGGTGGTCAACACAGTTGTTCAGCACTGTCCACAATTGCTACACAGGTTCATCCACAGGCCGTGTTGTGACTGGAGACGAGACCACCTAACGTCCGTGCAGCGTCTCTTCGTGACGCGGCGACGGCGCCCACGGCGCCAGCTGCATCCAGCACATCCGAGGACTGTCGGAGGCTGGCTGTACAACTGGTGTCAGGGCGTGGCCGTGTCAGGCGGTGAGGGTTTCGAGGGGAAAGGACGGTCGGTTCTCGTGGCAGTTGTGGACGATCGAGGACAGTCGGGCTATTCCTCCGAATCACCTCCCAGTGAGGCACCGGGTGAAGACTTCGGCCGTCAACCTCCACAGGACATGGCCGCGGAGCAATCGGTTCTCGGGGGCATGCTGCTGAGCAAGGACGCCATCGCGGACGTCCTCGAGGTGCTCCGCCCCGGCGACTTCTACCGTCCGGCGCATCAGAACGTCTACGACGCGATCCTGGACCTCTACAGCCGCGGTGAGCCCGCCGACCCGGTGACGGTATCCGCCGAGCTGGATCGTCGCGGTGAGCTCAAGCGCATCGGCGGTCCGCCCTACCTGATCACGCTCACGCAGACCGTCCCGACGGCTGCCAACGCCGGCTACTACGCCGAGATCGTCGCTGAGAAGTCGATTCTGCGTCGCCTGGTTCAGGCGGGCACGCGCATCGTGCAGTTCGGGTATGCCGGCTCCGACGGCCAGGACGTTGCCGAGGTGGTCGACCGAGCACAGGCCGAGGTGTACGACGTCACCGAGCGGCGCACCTCGGAGGACTTCCTGCCCCTCGAAGAGCTGTTGCAGCCGACGATGGACGAGATCGACTCCATCGCCAGCCGCGGCGGCATCTCGCTCGGCGTACCGACCGGCTTCGCCGAACTCGACGAGATCACCAACGGCCTGCACCCCGGTCAGATGATCATCGTGGCGGCCAGGCCTGGTGTGGGCAAGGCGCTCGCGCTGGACACACCGCTACCCACACCCGATGGATGGACCACCATGGGTGAGGTCGCGGTGGGCGATCACCTCATCGACGCTCACGGAATTCCCACACGCGTGGTCGCAGCCACCGACGTGATGCTCGACCGTCCGTGCTACGAGGTCGAATTCTCCGATGGCACAGTCATCGTCGCCGATGCGGAGCATCAGTGGCTGACAGATACCAGGGCATCGAGGAAGTCGGCGCAGACCGCGGCAGCCAGTTACCACCGCATGCGCAATCAGAAGACGTTCGCTGAGGTGCGCACCACCGAGGAGATCGCGAAGACGGTCCGATGCAACACCAAGGATGAGCGACTCAATCATTCGGTCGGCAACTCGCAGGCAGTGCAACTGCCCGAGCGCGACTTGTTGGTCCCTCCGTACACCCTGGGGGCATGGCTGGGCGACGGTTCGTCTGCTTGCGCACAGCTCACGACCGCTGATCCCGAGATCATCACGCGCATCGAGGGGGAAGGACTCCGGGTGACGGCGTCGCCGTCTGCCGCCCTGCGGTACAGACTTCAATTGCAGTCCGAAGTCGTAGATGCGAAGGCGTGCATCGTGTGCGGCAAGGAATTCGTACCTTTCCCGTTGACTGTCCGTACCTGCGGTCAATCCTGTGGGGGTAAAGCGCGCTTCATTTCCGAGCCCGTTGAGCCTCCTACCTGTATCGATTGCGGCGCCCGTACAACAGGGCTGCACCGATGCCAGGAATGCCGAAATACGGTCGGTACGGTTCAGGCTCGGCTTCGTACGATCGGCGTCCTCGGCGACAAACATATTCCCAATCAGTACCTGCGCAGCTCAGTGGCACAGCGCCGAGCGCTTCTCGCGGGTTTGCTCGACACCGACGGAACGGTCACGGCGGGCGGATCTGCGCAATTCAGTGTCACTAGCGAGCGTTTGGTCACCGACGTTCGCGAACTCGTAGTCAGTCTCGGCTATCGCGTGCACTTGTCGACCAAGCGAGTCCAGGGACGCACCGAGGCGTCGTCGACCGCATACACTTTGACCTTCGCCACCGACGAAGTAGTTTTTGGCCTGCATCGAAAGCAGATGTTGCACAAGGAGCGTCGGGCGGCAAACTCAACAGTCCGGTCCGGTTCCCGCTTCATCGTCGACGTCCGTAAGGTCGAGTCCGTTCCGGTGCGTTGTGTGGAAGTGGACAACGCCGAGCACCTCTACCTCGCCAGTGAGTCGATGATTCCGACGCACAACTCCACCTTGTCGATGGACTTCATGCGGTCGTGCTCGATCAAGCACGGCATGCCCAGTGTCATCTTCTCTCTGGAAATGAGCCGCACCGAGATCGTCATGCGTCTGCTGTCCGCCGAAGCGAAAATCAAACTCGGCGATATGCGTTCGGGAAAGATGACCGACGACGACTGGACCCGCCTGGCGCGTCGGATGAGTGAGATCAGCGAAGCGCCGTTGTTCGTCGACGACTCCCCCAACCTGACGATGATGGAGATCCGCGCGAAGGCGCGTCGTCTTAAACAGCGCAACGGCCTGAAACTGATTGTGGTGGACTACCTTCAGCTGATGTCCTCGGGCAAGAAGGTCGAATCGAGGCAGCAGGAAGTCTCCGACTTCTCGCGTCAGCTCAAGCTTCTCGCGAAGGAACTCGAATGCCCGGTCGTCGCGGTTTGCCAGCTCAACCGTGGTCCCGAGCAGCGAACCGACAAGAAGCCGATGGTCTCCGACCTCCGTGAGTCGGGTTCGCTGGAGCAGGACGCCGACATGGTCATCCTGCTGCACCGCCCCGACGCCATCGAGCGCGACGACCCGCGCGGCGGCGAAGCCGACCTCATTCTCGGCAAGCACCGCAACGGTCCGACCGCGACCATCACCGTCGCGCACCAGCTGCACCTGTCGCGCTTCGTGGACATGGCACGGGGGTAGCTGCTGGCGGACCCCGCCGCTACGAGCTACGTTCGGATTGCGCAGGAAGCAGGTGCCCCATGCGATTTCGCTTCGTCTGGAGGTATCGAATGTTGCCCGGTGCAACACCCGCCAACAAGGGTAGCCGCGCGGACACCTCGATTCCGTGAGCCTCCAGGCCCGATACCTTGGCGGGATTGTTCGTCAGCAATTGTACGGACGAGAGTCCGAGGTCCCGCAGAATCGCAGCGCCGCCGCCGTATTCGCGGCCATCCGCTGATTCGCCGAGCTCCAAGTTCGCCGCGACAGTGTCGAATCCTTGATCCTGCAGACGATATGCAGCGAGTTTCTTGACCAAACCGATGCCACGCCCTTCGTGCCCGCGTAGATACACGACCACACCACCCTCGCGACCGATTCGCTCCATCGCAGCGCTTAGCTGGGGGCCGCATTCGCAGCGCTGGGAGGCAAGGGACTCGCCTGTCAAGCATTCCGAGTGCACTCGCGCGAGAGAACGTAACCCGAGCGTGCCGCGCACGAGCGCGACATGTTCCGCACCTGTCTCGTGATCGAGGTAGCCGATGATCCGGAATTCACCGTGCTGGGTGGGTAGAACCGTCTCGACGATACGTTCCACTCGGGGCCGCTCCGGTGCTGGCGCAGATTTCGTCATTCGTCGATAGGCGACGAGTTCGTCGATGGTCAGAACCGGCAAACTCATCTGCCGCCCCAGCGCCTCGACGGCGGGATAGCGCATCATCGAACCGTCGTCGGCCACCAACTCAGCGATGACACCGACGGCAGGCAACCCCGCCGATGCACAGAGATCCACGGCCGCTTCGGTATGTCCGGGTCGCTCGATAACGCCTCCGGGCCGAGCCCGCAGCGGCAGAACGTGGCCAGGCCGGATCAAGTCCGCCGCAACCGTGTCCGCGCCGGCCAGCACCCGTAGTGTGCGTGCACGATCCGAAGCGGAGATTCCCGTCGTGACCCCCAATGCCGCATCGACGGTCACCGTGTAGGCGGTCTGCTTGGGATCTTGATTGTTCGACACCATCTGGGGAAGTTCCAGCGCGTCCGCGCGCGCACCGGTCATCGGTGCACATAGCAAGCCGGAAGTGTTTCGGACGGTCCACGCCACCCAGTCCGAATTGACCCGATCTGCCGCGAGGATAACGTCGCCCTCGTTCTCTCGATCCGCGGAATCGGTCACGAACACAGGTTTGCCAGCACGTAGTGAATCGAGCGCCGCCTCGACCGCCCGCATCAAAGATCCACGGCAAGGCGTCGGAACTTGCTGCCGTGAAACACGATCGGAGGCACATCCGCTTTGACCTCGAGCTCGTTGATCGCCATGAGCACTATGGCGTGATCTCCAGCCGGGACCTGCTCGGTGACGGTGGCGTCGAGCCACATGCTCGCCCCCTCGATGAAGACGGCACCGTCCTCGGTGGTGGTTGTGTCGAGACCTTCGAATCGGTTGCCGGTCTTGGCGGCCAGCGTGCGGGCCGCGCCGTCGTGCAACTCGCCCAGGACCGAAATGCCGATTCGAGCCGAGGTGGTGAGCTTGGGCCATGTCGTGGAGGTGTGTTGGACGCAGAACGCGACCAGTGGTGGATCCATCGACACCGCAACGAAACTCGACGCGGCCATCCCCATCGGTTTGCCGTCGATCTCCGCGCACAACGCGACGACACCTGAGGGGAACTGCGCGAACGCCGACCGAAGGACGGAATGGTCGAGCTGGGTGGTGGCCAAGGTCATGACAGATCCGATCGGGTGGACGCGGCGGCGAGCAGAGTCGATCCCCATCGGGAAACGTAGTCGCCGATCTTGGAGTCGGTGGTGTAGCTGGAGTCGATCAGATAGAGACCCGGTGCGGGGGCTGTGGCCCCGAGCTCTACCAGAACATGTTTGAGGAAGAGGTCGGGAGCCATCGCGTGCGCCGGGCCTGCACCGAGCATGAGCGGCAGCACCGTCACACCGCGCAGGCCGGTATCGCCTGCGAACTGGTCGAGAAACAGCTTGAGAACTCCGGTGTAGGTGGCTTTGAAGGTCGGACTTGCGCACACCACGAGATCGGAGGACGAGACCGTCTCCACTGCCTCCGCCACCGCGGCGTCTCCCCAACCCAACAGTCCGCTGCCGAGCATGATCACGTCGACCGTCGCGTCGGGGGTCTCACCTGTCAGCTTCTCTGCCACGCTCGTCGCGGCATCGAGGGTTCGAGAGGCCGGCTTGGGGTTGCCCGCAACCACCGTGACTTTCATGCGTGATCCTCCTTGCAGTGGGGTGAGAACTACTCAACACCGTCCGGATGTCGGCCGTGCAACCCTCCGATGGCTGGAGCATTGCGCCACTGAAGGTCGCCTCGCCAGCAGTGCTGACCTGCGCCGACGCGCGCGCCGTCCCGGAGAACGCCAAACAACGGGTCAGGCCGGGGCTGGTGGTCGCCCCAGCTTCTACAAGTTCAGCATGTCCAGGGCCCTGACGGCGACGCGTTCGAGTTGCTGCGCGGTGGCGCCGTCGCGGGCGCGTTGGGACATCCCCTGGATGACCACGCCGGTGAACTCGGCCATGTCCTCGGGATCGCAGTCCGCTGGTAGTGCACCGTCGGCAATGTTCGAGGCGATTCGTTCGGACAGCAACGCTACGTTCGCATTTCGCATGTCCCGCAACCGGTCTGCGATGTGGTCGTTGGCGGGGGTCACGCCGACGGCCGAGCTGATGATCAAACATCCACCCGGACAGGACTTGTCCGTGTAGTGCGTGGCGGCCTCGTGGAGCAGGCGGCGAATCAGTCCGCTCGCATGGGCCTCCTCGGCGAAGGCGCGATCGATGAAGTCGCCGCGAGTGGCTTTGTAGCGATCGATCGCCGCAAAGAACACGCCCTCCTTACCGCCGAATGCGCTGTATAGAGACGGCGGGTTGATGCGCATCGCGGACGTCAACGTTGCCACCGACGTCCCTTCGTATCCGTGCTCCCAGAACGCGAGCATCGCCTGGTCGAGCGCTGTGTCGACGTCGAACTTTCGTCCCTGTCCCGGTACGCCCGCCATGCACCCTCCTGATTTCGCTTCGCACGAGATGTCTGCTGTGATCCAGTCTACTCCTGTAGCGATCGCTAAGAGAATGGCTTACGGTTCGAATACAACACGGCCCGACCCGATCGAAGGGATGTACAAACGGTGACCGAGACGCGACACGACACCACGGCCCCAGCCCGGCCTACCCGCCGGAGTACACATGCGAAGGTCGCCATCATCTGGATGATGCTCGCAGTGTTTGGAGTGGGAACCGTCGAATACATGGTGGTAGGGGTACTTTCGGATATCTCCACCGACCTCGGAGTCGGTACCTCCAGCGCTGGGCTCCTCATCACGATCTACGCACTCACAGTGGTCATCGGTGGCCCGCTGCTGACGATCGCCACCACGCGGGTGCCGCGGACGCCGCTGATCGTGGCGCTGATGGGGCTGTTCGTCATCGGGAATGTGGGAACAGCGCTGGCACCGAACTTCGCGGTCATGGTGGTCTTCCGGGTGATCACCGCGCTACCGCACGCAACCTTCTTCGCGCTCTGCCTGGTGTTGGCGACCTCGCTGGTGGCACCGGAGTTCCAGGGACGGGTGATCGCCCGCGTGACGCTGGGCCTCAATCTCGCCACCGTCCTGGGCGTCCCGCTTGGCACCCTGATTGGCACCCAACTCGGCTGGCGCTGGTCCTTCGCGATCATCGCCGTGTTCCAGCTGGTGGTCACCGCTGGGCTCATCGCCTCCACCCGCAACGCGGCTCCATCTCATCAAACCGGCGGTGCGACAGCGGAACTACGCGTATTCACGCGGGGACCGGTCCTGTGGGCCATCGGGCTCACCGCGCTCAGCCAAGCGGCGCTGTTCGTGGTGTTCACCTACATCGCGCCGTACCTCACCGAGCACGCCGCTATCTCAGCGTCGACGGTCACCGTGGCGCTGTTCGTCTTCGGCATGGGCTCGGTGGTAGGCAATCAACTCGGGGGCTACTTCGCGGACAAGGCGCTCGATCGCACGTTGTACGTCGCATTGAGCGCACTGGCCTTCGCGTTGGTGGTGCTCTTCGTCTTCGGTAATATGCCGTGGTTCGCGTTCGCCTGGATGTTCGTCCTCGGCGCCACCGGGTTCTCGATCATCCCGCCGCTCGCATCGAAGCTAATCGGCGCCGCCAGCGACGCACCGCAACTCGCCGCGACAGTGAACATCGCGGGCTTTCAGCTCGCCAACGCCGCAGGCGCATGGATTGGATCTGTCGCTCTTTCCAGCGGCACCGCCGTGGGCGTCCTCCCCGCAATCGGAGCTGTGCTTGCAACGGCTGCAGTGTTTCTTCTCTTTGTCAGTAGGCGTAGCGCATCGGTAAAGGTATGAGCGCTGCGACCTACATGACTCCCTCATGCCTCCCACGGCAGTACGGTGAGATTCGGCCAGATCGACTTCCACCGTTCGGCTTTGGCTTCGTAGACGTGACGCATCGGAAGACGAGGGTTGGGTCGAATGATGCCGTCGAACACGTCCTCGTAGCCGTGTGGGGCGTAGACCCGAGGTGTCCCGTCGGGGTCGGTGCGGACTCTGAAACAGCAGGTGGTCGAGACGAAGTGGTCGATGGCGTCCTCGGAGCTTCGGTACGGACTCAGTTCAGCACCGAAATGGTCGGCGTACCAGAGGTGAACTCGCGCTTGATTGCGCACTTCCACATCGACGGCGAGATCGCCGAACAACTCCTCGGCCTGCTGGATGACGCGGTCCTCCGCCTCGTACGACAGATCCGAGTCGTCGAAATAGAAGAAGTCGTAGTCACGGATGCCGGTCTGCGGGTCGTAGCCCGATCGGTAGTTCCAGACGGTTTGGAACAGCCCACCGGCGGTGAGATACCAATCCGGCAGGTCCAGCCTCGGTGCGCGCTCGAGAATCTCCGTCACGACGGAGTTCGTTCGGATGGCAGTCCAGAACTCGTGCGGGCCCATCGCAGCATCCTGACACACAAGTGCTGCGATGGATCACGACTACGCGACTGGGCATCCGACGGTGTAGTTCCAGTCGGTTCCGGCCGGCCCGATCACCTTGACGAGGACGGTCGTGTCTCCGCCCGCGGGCAGGTTCACTACAGCCGAACCGGTGCCCTCGTTGATGTTGTCCCCGACCTGGCCGGTGCTGTAGACGAGGCCACCCTGGTAATACACATCGATGATGTCCGGAATGTTGTAGGTCTCGTAACGGAGCATGAACGAGGTTGGGCCGCTCCGGCCCAGGTCATGCACGGTTTGCGTGACTCCGGCACCACCGGCGATGGTGTCCTGATTGCACAGCTGCCGCGGTGCGATCGAGCCTGTTCCCGGCAGGCTGTTGATGATCGAGCTCCCGCTGTTGAGAATGCTTCTCGCACCGTCGACGATGCTCCCGCCGTCGAGGATGGCGCTTCCACTATCCAGAATGGCGCTGCCACTGTCGATTGCGGCCTCGACGCTACCGGTGCTCGGTTGCGCCGCGGACGTGCCGGGGGCGAGTAGGGCGACGGCGCCCGCGGCAGCCGCGACTACCAGAGACTGGCGTATTCGATTATTGTTCAACATATTTGCTCCGCACAGGATGAGGTTCGTGTCGTGAGCAATGGTTGCATCGACACCTGCCTGGCGGATATCCGTCGATTGGACTACTTCACATCGCCGCGATTGCACAATGTGCGTGAGCTGCGCGACCATCCAGTCGAGGCCCGCTTCCACCGCCGCTTGCGCATCGGGTGTATCGAGCATGGCGTCGAAGCCGTGGCCGGCGCCTGCCACGGTCATGACGTCGAGCGGCGCTCCGACCGTGGATGCATGGGCGAGGAAGTCTCTCTGTCCGCCGACGAAGTCGGGAATCTCGTTTTCGACCAACGTGATGCGCGTCGGAACGGTCGCTACCCCACGTATCGCGTGCTCCGGGTCGGGCCAACCGGGGGTACCGGGGCCAGGGAGTACCGGATAGGTCAACTCGACGCAGCGCAGCCAGGGCTGGGTATCGGCCAGGAACGGGTATGCGAGCGGACCGCCGCCCGAAAAGAACCACAGACCGATGGCGCTACCGTCGACCTCGGGACGTGACCGCAGTTGCTCCACAGCCGCGGACACCGTGCGCAGAGCCTCCGGATAGAGAAATCCATCGGTGAGTTCGTGGTCTACGACGCCCGCCACGACTCCGCGTCGGGCAAGATGGCTGGCATAGTCGTGGTAGAAGTTCGAATCACGCGGCATCACTTCGGGTTTCGCTGGGTACAAGCCATGAACCAGCAGCACACACGCCGACGGTGGTGGGCCATCCGGCACATAGACGTCCAGCACACCATCGCGAATGGGTGCCACGGGATCGACGGGAAGTATCAGGTGCGGGCCACTCGGCTCGTGCAAAACGGGGTCCCTTCTCCGAAGTTGCGTGGCTCTCAGCATTGCTCGTTCGCAAGAACGTGTCCAGCGAATATCGCCGTCGGAACCCCGGAAGTCCGAGCCTATCGAGCCAGGAACTCGCTGGAGACGACGTGCGCGTGAAAACGGGCCACGGCCGCGGTGGGGCGGTATCGGCCGGTCACGAGTGCGACCTCTCGCCCGCGGTGGCCCGTCAACGGGACGGTGACGACACTCGGGTCGGTGGACTCCGCTACCGGCAGGAGTGCGACTCCGAGTCCGCTGGCGACCAGTGCTCGGACAGTGTCGATCTCGTTGATCTCGAACGGAACTCGTGGCCGGAAACCCGCCTCGGCACACCAGTTGTCGAGGAGTGTACGCAAGTGAAAGCTCGGCGGGCTGGCTACGAAAGACTCGTTTGCCAGCTCCTCGATGCCGACGGTCTGCCTCTGGGCAAAGGGGTGTGTCCGGCTTACGTGTAGACAGATCTGCTGACTACCGAGAATCACGGCGGGGAGGTCGCCCGGTGGCGGGATCATCACCGCCACGTCGAGACGGCCCTCACGCAACATCGTCGCCAGGGCCTGACCGTGAGCTTGAACCAGGTGAACCCGAATGCGCGACGCGGATTCGTGAAACTGAACGAGCAGTGTCGACAGCGAGCGGGGGCCGAGAGTCAACGGGAACCCGAAGCGCACCAGTCCGCTGTCCGGATCGGCGTCGGCTCGAACTGCCGAGACCGCATCGTCCAACTCGCGAATCGCATTGTGGGTGCGTTGAAAGAACTCATGCCCCGAGGCCGTCAGTGCCACCCCGCGGCCGACGGGCTGGAACAGGGCGAGCCCGAGGATCCTCTCGAGCGATCGCAGTCGTCGGCTCACCGAGGACTGCGGGACTCCCAGCAGTTCGGCGGCACGGGTGACGTGCCCTTCGGCGGCCACCGCGTCGAAGGCGGTGAGCAGTGGCGCGATCGACTCAGGCCCGAAGAACACTTCATCATCCATATTCGGATCATAAATCCATTGAAAGATCATTGGACGGATGAATATCTGCTCGGAAGCATGGCAGGTGTATCGGCGAGCAGATCGGAAACTGACTATGGACAAGCAATCGGAACCACTGGACGTGCTGCTCATCGGTGGCGGAATCATGTCTGCCACCTTGGGGACGCTCATCGCAAAGACAATGCCGGACAAGTCCATTGCGCTTCTCGAACGCCTCGACGACCTGGCTGGGGAGAGCTCTGGGTCGTGGAACAACGCCGGCACCGGGCACGCAGGACTATGTGAACTGAACTACATGCCCGATGCAGATGACTCGTCGAAACCCGAGGTCATCGCGAACCAGTTCGCGCTCACCCGAGACTTCTGGGCCTCACTGATCGAGAGCGGCGACGTCGCGGCGTCTTTCCTCAGCTCGGTCCCGCACATGAACGTGGTTTTCGGGGACGAGGACGTCGAGTATCTCCGTCGGCGATGGACCACGCTCCGATCGCACCCTGCATTCGCGGCGATGGAGTACACCGAGGACCCGCAGGTCGTACACCGCTGGGCACCCTTGCTCATAGAGGGCAGGGCGTCGGCGGAACGCATGGCCGCAACCCGTGCTCCGGCCGGGACAGACGTCGACTTCGGTGCACTCACACACTCACTGACGCAATCGATGTCCACCAACGGGTGCCGGATAGACACCGGTTGCGAGGTGACGCACCTCGAACGGGGACGCGACGGAATCTGGACTGTGTCGGGCCGTTCGATGCACGGAGGCAGGAAGTTTCGGGTTCGGTCACGGTTCGTGTTCGTCGGCGCCGGTGGATATGCACTGCGATTGTTGCAGAAGGCCCACATTCCCGAGATCCGCGGGTACAGCGTGTTCCCGTTCGGGGCCGAGTTTCTCCGAACGGACGATCCCGCCGTCGTCGACCGACACCGGGCAAAGGTCTACGGCAAGCCGTCGCTCGGCGCACCGCCAATGTCGCTACCGCACCTGGACACGCGCATCGTCGATGGCACAGCGTCACTGATGTTCGGGCCGTACGCGACCTTCAGTACGCGGCTGCTCAAACACGGTCGGTTGCGTGACCTGTTCACCACGATTCGCCCATCGAACCTGGCGATTCTGCTGTCCGTTGGTGCGCAGAACCTCTCTCTGGTGCGGTATCTCGTCGGACAACTGCTGGCAACGCGCAGAAAGAAGTTTGCGGAGCTGCAGAAGTTCTATCCGGATGCGAAGCCAGCCGATTGGTACCCGATCTCTGCGGGGCAACGCGCGCAGCTGATCAAGCCGATGTCACGGATCTCCGGCGAGTTGATGTTCGGGACCGAGATCGTCACCGGTGCAGACGGAACCATCGCAGGACTCCTCGGCGCCTCCCCAGGCGCGTCCGTGGCGCCGTCGGCGATGATCGAAGTCTTGGAGCGATGCTTCGCTGAAGACAGAGGAACGTGGGCGCCGCGTTTGCAGGAGTTGCTACCGGGGACTTCCCTCGCTCCGTACTGGTGAGAAAGAGCTCCTGAGTTTTACGGTTCGCTAAGTTCGACGGATGAAGTGGACCGAGCGCCATGGGCCGACGTTTGCGGCGCTGTGTGGAAGTTTGACGGCGGTACTCGCTGCGCGATTGTCGCTGGGGAACGACTCGCGGTTCGCGGAAGAGTCCGGTGTGTGGTTCGGACAGTTCGTTACGCCCCAGTGGTCCGGGTTCGTGACCGTGAGCGTGGCGCTTCTGACGATCCTGGCGGTGCAGGTGCGTCGATCGGCTCGGCTCGTCGCCCTCGCTGGCGTCACCGGTCCCGCCGTCATTGCGTTGCCTGCCTTGGTGCCAGTTGCCGGTAATCAGGCTGTGTCTGTCAGTGCTGTGGGTGCTGGACTCCTGTTGGGCGCCTCCGCCGTCATTTCGGTGACACGACGCGCCGCGCAGGTCGCGCTGATCGTCGGGGTGTCGGTTGGGGTGCTGTTCTGGGGCGCCGTCAGAGCTCTTCTCCCCTCCGAGGAGGGACGGTGGCTCGTATCCGTGGGGTCCAGCTACGTCGAGCCCTCCGCCCACCCGCTCGTGCTGTTGGCCGTCGCCGTTCTGGTGTCCGTGGTCGCGCTTCGGTTGGGTCCGCTGGCGAGAGATGAGGCGACCACCCGCGTTGTCCTCGCTTTGATTGCGCTTGTGTTGGTATACCTGTTGGCCTACATCTTTCTCGGTTCGATCACCTCGGCAACGTGGGGATGGACGCTGGCAGTTGTTGTTTCGTGCGCTTCTACGCTCGCAGCCTCGCGGTTCGTCGATGCCCGTGACGGTGTCATCCTCATGGTCGGCTTGGCAGTAGCTGCGACCACAGTGACTGGCTTGGCGTGGTCTTCTCGGTCGTGGTGGATTGCATTGGGTGGCGTCGCCGTCCTGGCTCTTGCCGCAGTCCTCGGCTCTCACCGTCCCCATGTAGTGGTGGGATTGTCAGTGCTGGCGTGCGTCGCGGCGACCGGATTGCTCACCCACACGGCGGGTTTGAATGTAGTACCGACAGTGGCGTACACCTTGCTGTTCCCGGCTGCCGTCGGCTTCAGCCTCGGGTCCGCGCTCCCGGTGAACCTGCCGGCCTCGGCTATGGCCCCGGCTATTCCGATGACGCTGACTTTGTTCTCGGTGTCCGCCCCGAACGTCCCATCGGTCTACTACTGGACCGACGGGACCGAGACCGGTTACGAGGGCCCGGTTGTCGCCGCGTTATCCCCGCTGAACATCGGTGTGCTCGTCTCGGTGTCGGTCATCGTGTTTGCAGGACTCGCAATCGCTCGGCGACCAGGGCGGCACCTTCACGCGTCTTAATCGTCACTGACCGCCACCACAAACGGTCCGAGAGGTATGGTTCCTCCGGGGGCCGTCGGGGCTGTCCGGCGGTGGAGTCGGTGATGGGCGAGGCTATGGGTTGGTTGGGTGCAAGGCGACGGTGGACAGTGATCTGCGCAGTGTGCGTCGGCGCCGTTGTCGGGCTGTCGGCGTGTTCGGACGATTCGACCAAGGAGGCAAGTTGCACCGGAGACGAACCGTCGGGTGTCACGGTTGCGGGTGACGATCCGCCGCAATGGGCCACCAGCTGGGTTTCGCAAGCGGGTGGTGCCATGGGCGGTGGCACCGTCGATGTCCCGAAGGCCGGTGACGTTCTCGAGGCCGTGTACGCCTGCACGGGTCTGAAAAATGACACGGTGATCGAACTCGTGGCCGTCCGTGGGGTGGCTGCGAAACGGCAGGTGCGCATCGGCGTCCAAGACTATGCCTATCGCGCTGGCGAGATGACGGTAGATGGTGATCGCTATTCGTTTGATATTGCTGTAGCGCAGTCTGATTCGAGCATGGCGAAATTCGGGATCGCGTTCGCGCCGATGCGCGGCCCACGGTCGCAGGTGAGCAACTATTCGGGAGAGTTCGTCATCCAGCAGATGCGGGAGGCGGGAGTGCTGTGACCGATGTCGATGCCGACGACGGCGCTGTCTCCGCTAGAGCTGCGATGAGGTCTCGCTGTATCGCGGTCTCGGGCGCGGAGGTGTCGATCACAGCCGAGACCGGCAGCCGCAGTCGTTGCTGAGCCTCGGATCGGAAGACGAGCCCCGTCTTCGGTGTGTTGTCCGCGGTGCTCGCGTACAGGATGGACCAGCATTCGGGGTGGTTCAGTAGTTCTGCGCTTGCGGTGTGGTCGAGGGCGACGGGTGGGCCGAAGCTCAGCCGTAGTCCGCTGCGTTTCATGGCGCGTTCGACGACCCTGTGCAGGAGAATCTGTTCGCTACGTTTCGGCAGGAGCAGCGGATAGTCGGCCAGCTGCTCCAGGCTTGGATTGGTCTCGGATGCCAGTGGATGTCCCTCGGCCAGGACCACCACGAGGTCCTCGGTCCACAGCTCGATCGCATCGAGACCGGATCGCTCGACGCTGCCGCGAATCAACGCCACCTGACAGTCGCCGGAGGTGACAGCTTCGATCTGCTCAGCAAATCGTTTCAGGACGAAATCGATCTCCGCTTCTGGGTGGCGTTCTCTCACCTGAACGATCGCGGCGATGGCATTTGCCGCAAATGTCATGTTCGCCGTCAGGCGTAGCTGGTTCCGGCTTCGCGCCGTCAAGGCCAGCGCTGCCTGCTCGAGGTCCATCATGTGCCGGGCGATGGACACCAATCGAGTTCCCACCGTGGTCAATTGGACCGAACGAGACGACCGTTCGAACAGAGGCGCTCGCATCTCTCGTTCGAGCTTTGCAATCTGCAGGCTGATGGCGGACTGCGAGACGTAGCACCGCTCCGCTGCCCGCGAGAAGTTGAGCTCCTCGGCGACGGCAAGGAAGTATCTCAGCTGTCGTAGTTCCATCCTGCCTCCATCTATGAGTCCTGCTCATAGATGCTATGTCAACTTTCGCGTTGATGATCACCCGAATCCAGCGTTTCATGGAGCCACACGTTCGATCGAAGGGAGACTCGCTGTGGAGAAGTACGACGTTGTCATTGTCGGATCGGGATTCGGGGCCCTCGCCGCCGCCAAGTCCCTCGGCAAGGCCGGAGTCGACTTCTCGCTGATCTCCAGCAGCACCGAGCACCTCTTTCAGCCGCTGCTGTACCAGGCGGCGACCGGAATGCTCTCGACCGGCGAGATCGCGCCCCCCATCCGGCGCATTCTGGCGGAGTACGAATCCGCCGATGTCCGCCTCGGTCGCGTTGTCGACGTGGATCCAGATCGGCACCAGGTCACCTACACCGGTGCCGGTGTGAACCACACCATCGAATACGGACAACTGATCGTCGCTACAGGTGCCACTCAGGCCTACTTCGGTCGCGACGAGTTCAAGGACCGCACGTTCGCGCTCAAGACCGTCGACGACGCCGTGGCGCTGCGCGAGCAGATCCTGAGCTGCTACGAGGCCGCTCACCAGACATCGGACCCGGCGATCAAGAGGGATCTGCTGAGCTTCGTCGTCGTCGGTGCCGGCGCGACCGGAGTCGAGCTGGCGGGTCAGATCAGAGACCTGGCACACCGATACTTCGCCGCATCGTTCCCGGACATCGCCCCAGACGAGGTGACGGTGACGCTCGTCGACGGAGTCAAGGACGTGTTGCCGGCGTTCGGCGGCAAGTTGAGCGCCTATGCCCGGAAGAAGCTGGAAAGCTCGGGCGTCGACATCCTGACGGGCGCCATGGTCACCGACATCGCCGACGATGTGGTCACCGTCAAGGACGTCGATACCGACGCCATCTTGCGCATCAGCGCCAAGACGGTCATCTGGTCGGCCGGCGTGCAGGCCAGCGACCTTGCTTCGGTAGTGGCGCAGCGGACGGGGTGCGAGACTGACCGCGCGGGCCGTCTCCTCGTCCACGACGACCTTACTGTCGGGACCGCGAAGGACGTCTACGCCATCGGTGACGTGACATCGCTGAACGGGCTGCCCGGCCAGTCGCCCGTCGCGATGCAGCAGGGACGCCACGTTGCCCAGATGATCACGGGCAAACTCGATACCGGCACACCGTTCGAGTACTTCGACAAAGGCAGCATGTCGATCGTCGGCCGCTTCAGTGCGGTCGCGAGACTGTTCGGCAAGGTGGACATGGCCGGTCCGCTGGCTTGGGTGATGTGGCTGGCGGTGCACCTGATGTATCTGGTCGGGTTCCGAAACCGCTACATCGCCGTCCTGTCGTGGATGAACTCCTACATCGGGGACAGGCGTCCGCACTTCCAGTACACGGACAGGCAAGCAGTCGCCGCCGAGAAGCTGTCGGTCGAAAATCCGTCGAGTGAAAAGCAGCGAGCGGCATAGTTCGCGTGACACCCTAAAACAAACTGCCGGTATGTTTGAAACACTCAAATACCAGCGACGGTCGGTTTTGTGGAGTACCTTCTTGACGTACAGCGTTGGAACGTCTGTTGGGAAGGTGATGTCAGATGGCAGCGACCATGTCGCCCGCGGGTCCGGCCGAGAGTGTGAATCTGGGCGGTCGGCCCGCCTCCCATCAGCTGCGCGTCGCAAGAGAGACCACAGCGCGCCTGGTCGAGCATGTGCTGACGACCGCTCGGTGCCAGGATCTGACCGGAGAAATCGGACGGAGTGCCGTCGCCGACATCGCCGAGGTGTGCGTGGCGCTGGCAGCAGACGTTCTCGACAGCGGAGTCCAGCCCACGTCGGCGGAGTTGTCTCGCCTCAGCCAATCCGCAGGCACGTGGGCCCGTGCCGGTGTTCCGCTGGCACCCATCCAACATGCGTTCCACGAGGGATTCTCGGTGGGTCTACGAATGGTCGCCGGCTGCGCTGTCGACAGTGACTACCCCGCGCTCGTCGACGGCACCGTATTGATGTTCGGATTGCTCGACGTAGTGTCCGAGGCTGTCGCCTCCGCATACCTCGATGAGTACAAGACGGCCGCGGCGCAGGACCATGAACAGACACACGCGATTGTCACGGCGTTGCTCGCTGGCGACCCCGAAGCCGCGCGCATCGCCGAACGTGTCGGAATCGAACTCGCCAGTGGCTACGAGGTTCTCGCGGTGCATTTCCCGCCGCACGAGGACGAGACCGAAACCCCAGGGGGGAACGACGCTGCCGCCGGCTACAAGCTCGCACGCATCACATCGGCCCTTTCGCGATACAGCTCGCCCATGCCGCCGTTGGCGCTGCTGAGCGCCTCGGGAGGAACGATTCTGGTGCCCGACGCCACCCCGGCCGCGGCCGAGGAACTCGTCGCGAGTCTGAGCGAGGCTGCCGGAGTTCCAGTGTCGGCCGCCACTGCGTTCGCGAAGCCGGAACGGGTGTCCGACGCCGCCGACAATGTCTACGAACTACTGCGGCTCGTCCAACGACTGAACTATCCTCCTGCCGTCTATCGCATCTCTGACTTGGCGCTGGAGTTTCAGATCGCTCGGCCGGGTATCGGTCGTCGGCATCTGACGCGGTTGCTCGACCCGTTGCGCCAGACGCCTGACCTGTTGCCGACTCTGGAGGCGTTCGTCGCGACCGAGGCGAATCGCAAGAAGGCCGCGAAGCAACTGGTTTGCCATCCCAACACCGTCGACTATCGCCTCAAGCGCATCGAACAGATCACGGGTGTCGATCCCATGAAGTCCTCGGGCCTGCGTGCACTGCACGCTGCCCTGATCGCCGACTCACTCGACTCGAAGCAGTGAACATGACAGCCCTGCCGGTTGCCGCGGTGACGTCGTTCGCTGCTCGCGCGGCCCTCGGAAGAATCGACTCCATGGTGCCGTGCTTCCAGACCGTGGTGGCCTTGCACACGAGCGAGGTCGTCGGCGTCGAGGCGTTGGCACGGTGGCCTACCGTGAAGGGCGCCGACCCGGCCGAGGTCTTCGCTCTGGCCCGATCACGTGGGGTTGTCTCGGATATCGACTTCGCCTGTCGCAGTGCGGCAGTGAAGGCAGCTCAATCAGCAGGACTCACCGACAGCCTGGCGCTGTACCTGAACTTCGAACCGTCGGGAATAGTCGACGATGCCTGCACCGAGATGCATCTCGACTCACTCGTGTGCGAGGCGAACGTGGTTCTCGAGATCACCGAGCGAGGACTCGATGTGCACCCGGACCGGTTGCGGGCCATGGTGCGATCGGCACGGCGTCGAGGATTTGCGATTGCGCTCGACGACGTGGGATCGAACTCGGCTACGCTCGAGGCGCTTTCGGTGGTCGAACCGGACATCGTCAAGCTCGACGCGTCCATTGTTCGCCGCCCGAAATCACTCCACACCGCGCGCGTGATGTTCGCGGTACGCAGGTATGTCGCATCGACCGGCGCTGTGCTCCTCGCCGAAGGTATCGAGTCCGAACGCGATCACGATCGCGCCCTCAAATTGGGTGCGACGTTGGGGCAGGGCTGGTTGTTCGGTGCCGCAGCGTCGGGGACGGACGTGCAGACCCGCCTACGCTAGCTGCTAAGGTTCCCCTAACTCGAACGTGGAGCAAAGGTGGAATCAGTGGGTCTCAGAGTGTTGTTCTTGCCGAAGGCAGTTCGATTCGCCGCGGCCGCGGCCGCGGGATTGCTTGTGCTGGCGTCGGTGTCGTGCGGCAGCGACGAGAGCCCCGGCGATGCACTCGCCTCGGCGAGCGGCTCGTTCCCGATCACCATCGAACACGAGTTCGGCGCAACGACGATCACCGAGAAGCCGGAACGTGTGGTGACCCTCGGTGTCACCGACGCCGATGCCGTCATCGCACTGGGCACGATTCCCGTCGGCAACACCGGGTTCGTGTTCTACGAGAACGGGCTCGGACCGTGGACCGAGGACGAGGTGGATGATGCAGATCTGACGCGTATCGCATCGGACTCCCAACCCAACCTCGAACAGATCGCGGAGTTGGCACCGGACCTGATCCTCGGCATCAGCGCAGGATTCGACGAGGCCGTCTACGACAAGCTCGACGCGATCGCCCCCACGGTCGCACGACCCGCCGGAACCGCGGCGTACACGGTCGATCGCGCAGTCGCCACCGAGACGATCGCGACCGCGCTGGGTGAGGCGGAGCGCGGCATGGAACTGAATCGGCAGACCCAGGAACTGCTGGAGAGCACGCGCGCGAATCATCCCGAGTTTGCCGAACGCACCGGAGTGGTAGTGCTTGCCAGCGACGTTCAGTACAGTGCGTTCCTCCCCGGTGACGCGCGTGGGCAATTCCTTACCTCGCTGGGCTTTTCGGTTCCCGAGGCGATCACCGAACACGACACCGGCGATTCCTTTTACGTGCCGGTGTCCGCGGAGAATGTGGCGATGCTCGACGCAGACGCGATCCTGTATCTGAGTGACGACGAAGACGTGGATGTGGTGGCCGAGAACCCGCTCTTCGGAACCCTCGAAGCCGGTCGCAAGGACGCCATCGTCACCACGTCCCTCGACGAGCGCGGAGCAATCAGCTATAACTCCGTGCTGTCCATCCCGTATGCCATCGATTCCGTCGTTCCGCGTTTGGCTGGCAGCTGATCACTTGGCGGACCTGACGTCCACGAGCACCTGGACCTCGACCGGAAGGCCGTCGAGAGCGGACGCGCACCTGATGCGCAGGCGTTCGGCTTTCTCCACGACGGCGTCCGTCGATGGGGCGGGGTCGTCCGTGATGCCGGAGATACGAACGACCGGAGTCGATGGATTGCCCATCACACGTGCTGTGGCAGAGCCGATTCCCGGCATGGACTCGAATTCCGCTGCAGCGTTGCGCGCAGCCGAGGTGAGATCGACGCTGGCATGCTCGTCGTCCAAAGTTGCTGTCCGCGAAGGCTGACGGCGCGGTCGGTGCGCGTACAGCCATCGCAGACCGAGCACCGACAGCACGACTGCGACAGCCAGCAATGCCCAGGGCCACCACCCGGCGCTATCCCAGTCGCCCGGTTGCCATGCCTCCACCGTTGCACGCGCTTCGGACGCCCACGTTGGAAGGCGATCCTGCTGCCACGCTGCGGCCGCTGCACCCAGCGCGATGAGGACCAGGCCGGTCAGAGCCGTGACCACGCGATCCGCGGCAGCGGCGGCAGTGCCGAGGGAGGACACCCGCCGACGTGCCCCACGCTTGATCCACACACCCTCGGTGCCCGACGGGCGGTGCGTGCGCAGGCGCGGCACGAGCGCTAGGAGCAGCAGGACGATGCCGAGAACCCCGACCGCTGCGCCGGCGGGCAACATCCACGACTGCACGGTCACGCTCAGGACGGAATCGATCGCCGGGCCGATCCAACTCGCGCCGTTGACGGCGCCGAGATCGATCAGAGCGTCGCGACCGAGGATGACGGCCACGCCGCACAGAAGCAACGCCAGCACGAGTGCGACGCCACTGGCTTTCGGCGCTGCCTTCGGGACCGGCGCTGTTTTCCGGTTCACTCGACTCTCCTGGGTTCTGGGGTGCGTTCGGGTGGGGTGTAGTGCATACGAACATCGACGGACTCGATATCGAGGCCGCTGCTGTGCGCGATATCGTCCACGACGGCACGGCGAACACGATGTGCCACATCGGCTATCGGCGTCGGCCAAAGTGTGGCGACATCGATGGTGGCTCGGACACGGCCGTTGCGGACGGACGCTTCGGCGCGAGGCAGAGTGCGCGATGTCAGTCCGCCTGCAATCCGTTCGACGCCGGTGACACGCGAGGCTGCGATCTCGGCGATGCGCACGACGGCGTGATCGCGAATGTCGAGGGTCCCGCGGTCGCTATCGGTCATGTCCGCGTCCGCGGGAGAATGCAGAGATATCCAGTTCGCCGTCGATGTAGCGGCCGACGGCGAAGCCGACTGCGGCGAGCACCACGGCAAACAAGAATCCGGTGAAGCCGCCGACTGCAGCGGCGATGGCCAACAGCAGACCGACGAACAATCCGATGGTCGAGGTGGTCATGAGTTCGAGTGCTCCTGGCTAGATGTCGAAGTAGCGCTTACGCCGCAACTTCGGAACGGACCGAATGATGGTTCGGGACAGTCGCGTCCACCTGCTCTGCTCGATGGCGGAGGGGGATCCGGCGAACCGGCGCTCGACGGCGGCGAGCGCGGCAACATAGACCTCGGGGTCGCCCCCGACGTCGGGATGATGCCGCCTTGCTACCGCGCGTCGAGCGGCCGTGTGCTCAGGAGAACGCGTCATGCTCTGACTACGTCCTCCACGGTGACGTGCACCGGACCCGGCGAGAGCGGTGAGACAGCGGTGCGTATCGCGTCGGCAGTCTCGCGAACCGGGTGACCCGCGATCAGCGTGACGTGCACCTCGGTTCCGTTCTCATCGATACGAATGCCGGCCACGCGTCGACCGGGTAGGTATGTGGCTGCCTCGCCGAACATTCCGCCGTGCAGACCGGCGACACCGTCGGTCGCCAGCACAGCCTCGGCGATGCTCTCGGAGATGTCGATGCTCTCCGGGACGCCGGGCTCGGGAGTGTCGGCGTGCTCGGTCACTGGACTCGCGTTCCGGCGACTTCCTGGCTGTCGTCGTCGCCCTCGTCGAGGTAGACGTCGTGGACGACGATGTTGACCTCGGTCACTTCGAGACCTGTCATGCGCTCGACAGCGGTGATGACATTGCGGCGAATGCCGGCTGCGAGATCAGCGATGGACACGCCGTACTCCGCGACTATGTCGATATCGATTGCGGCCTGGCGCTCGCCGACCTCGACCGACACGCCCTGAGACTGGTTGACCCGTGCACCCGGAATACGCTCGCGCAGTGCACCGATGGCGCGGGAGGTGCCGCCGCCGACGTCGTGCACGCCCTGAACCTCGCGGGTGGCGATGCCGGCGATTTTGGAGACGACGGTATCGGCGATGGTGGTCCGGCCCGTGCTGCCGACGAGGGCGGACTCGGTCTTGGCGACATCGGTCTTGTCGGAGACGGCTGCGGTTTCCTTGGACTTGTCCAACGTCTGGTTGCTCATGTTCGACCTTTCGTCTTCGAATGTGTCGCAAGTAGGTCGTATCGCATCGACGAAAGCGCACGCGAACGATGTGGTGATCCGCACCACAAACTTACATCGCTGGTAGAACGGTGTCGAACGGGAATCGTCCGGAAAACAAGTGCGAGTCGAGAGCGGAGAATCGATGGTCGATCGGCTATCCGATCACGTACTCGTGCACAACGCTGCCCTCGGCGACGCGGACGCCTTCGAGCAGATAGTTGCTCGGTACGGCCCAGAGATGTTTCGCTACGCCCGCAACATGCTCTCCGATCACGGCGCTGCAGAAGAGGTGGTTCAGGACGCGTTCGTCGCAGCGTGGAAGGGACTCGACACCTTTCGCGGCGACGCGAAATTGCGGACGTGGTTGTTCTCGATGGTCTCGCACAAGGTGGTCGATCACCGTCGGCGCCGGGCTGTTCCGCCCGCCGAGGACTGGATCTTCGAGCAACGCAGCACCGACGCCCACCTCGACCCCGAGAAGCGTGCAACCAATGACGATTTTCTCGACGCCCTGGGTCGGGTGCTCGCCGAACTGCCCTACCGTCAACGTGCGTGCTGGTTGCTACGCGAGGTGGAAGGGATGACACATCCGGAGATCGGGCAGATCATGGGAATGTCGGCAGGTGCCGTTCGTGGACAACTGCTGCGAGCACGAGCAACTCTGAGTGAGAGGTTGGCGGCATGGCAGTGATGTGGCGATGACGCCGGAACCGGATCGGATCCTCGAGCGGGCCGCTCGCGAGTTGCGCGAGGCACCACTGGAGCCTCGTTGGGTCGACATCAGCAACACCATCATCTCCAGGGTCCGCGCCACCACGCGACGCACCTGGCCGGTCGACGCCGCCTACCCTACTGCGCCGCCGAACCGAGCGTCCGATTCGCTCCGGGTCAGCGATCATGTCGTCCGCACGGCGATTCTGCGCGCGCTCTCCGGCGTCCACGACTCCCAGCCGACGGACATCGCGCTGTACCTCGACGAACACGTGTGCACGGGACTGTCCGTGGCAGTCGTCGGCGCCTACGGCAAAGATCTGCAGGCAGTCGGGAACGAACTGGCAGCGATAGCGATATCCGTCGTGCACGAGCTTCTCGGGGTCGATCTCGTTCGCGCCGATATCGATGTACGAGTGGACGACATCGAGGTTTGAACGGTGGCGATGTCCGGGGCATAAGCCTTCCGTCAAGAATGACCGGCCGGAGCGTAATGAACCCGTAAGGAATCCTCCGCGGGGCGGCGTCGAGGCCGATGCTCGTATCTCGGACCGCCCGCCGGGCGGCCCTCTGTCGAATTCGAGGGAGACCGAGACTCGCATGGCTGATCTTGCCTATCTCACCATCACGATCGTCGGGTTCGGGGCATGCGCCCTGGTGGTGAAGCTGGTGCACTCGTGACGGGCGCGGTGAACGTCGTGCTGGTGGTCGTTGCCGCACTCGTGGTGCTGTACCTGCTCGTCGCACTGCTCGACCCCGAGAGGTTCTGAGCGCGATGACTCCTGCACTTGTCGCGGGCATGCAGATCTGTGTTGTGATCGCAGTGCTCGCCGCCGCCTACGTTCCACTCGGTGACTACATGGCCCGGGTTTATGACACCTCCCATCACAGTCGCCTGGAATCACTGCTCTACCGCACGTGTCGCATCGACGCGAGGACCGAACAGACGTGGGTCGGTTACGCTTCCAGCGTCCTCGCCTTCTCTGTCGTCAGTGTTCTGTTTCTCTATACGCTGCAACGTGTTCAAGGTGCGCTGCCACTCGACGGCGGTCGGGACGGGGTGAATCCTTCGACTGCGTTCAACACCGCCGTTTCGTTCGTGACCAACACCAACTGGCAGTCCTACGTACCCGAGACGACCATGTCGAATCTGACTCAGTCGGCTGGGCTGGCCGTGCAGAACTTCCTGTCGGCCGCCGTCGGAATGTCGGTGGCGATCGCGCTCGTTCGCGGATTCGCGCGGGTGCGTGCCGGTGGCGAGATCGGCAACTTCTGGGTCGACCTGACCCGTGGAACCTTGCGCATCCTGCTGCCCCTGTCGTTCGTCATCGCCCTGGTCCTGCTGACCCAGGGCGTGGTGCAATCCTTCGCGACGAATTTCCAATCCACGGGTCTCGACGGTTCCGCAACCGCGAACGCGTTGGCACCGGTGGCATCTCAGGAAGCAATCAAGGTGCTCGGAACCAATGGCGGCGGCATTCTCGCCGCCAACTCGGCGCACCCGTTCGAGAACCCGACACCGCTATCGAACATCGTGCAGATCTCTGCCCTGCTGCTGATCCCGGTGTGCCTGACGCGCACGTTCGGGACCATGACCGGCAACCGCAAGCAGGGTCTGACCCTGCTCGGGGTGATGGCGGTGCTGTGGAGCGGTTCCCTCGCGATCACCCTGGCGGCCGAGTCGGCAACCACCGGTATCGCGGCTCGTGCGGCAGGCGCGATGATGGAGGGCAAGGAAGTTCGCTTCGGCATTCCCGCGTCCGCGCTGTTCGCGGTCTCGACGACCGGAACGTCGACCGGTGCAGTCAATGCCGCGCACGACAGCCTGTCCCCCATCGGGGGCGGCGCTGTAGTGCTGAACATTCTGTTCGGCGAGATCGCTCCGGGCGGAGTGGGAAGCGGGTTGTACGGCCTGCTGGTGCTGGCGATCATCGCGGTGTTCGTCGGTGGACTCCTCGTCGGCCGGACTCCGGAGTTGCTCGGCAAGAAGCTGGGCCGTCGCGAAATCACCATGGCGGCACTGTCGGTCCTGGTGATGCCCGCACTCGTGCTGATCGGAACCTCTGTCACCGTCCTGCTGAACTCGACCGTCGACTACCAAGGCAATTCCGGAGATCCTGGCACACCGAGTTCTGCTCACGGGTTCACCGAGGTGCTCTACGCCTACGCCTCCGCTGGGAACAACAACGGCAGCGCCTTCGGCGGTCTGACTGCTACGAGCGATTGGTTCCAGACCTCGCTGGGACTGGCAATGCTGTTCGGCCGCTTCCTGCCCATCATCTTCGTACTCGCCCTAGCCGGGTCGCTCGTCAGGTCCAGGCGCACGGCCACCGACGCTGGGACACTACCCACCGCCGGCCCGCTGTTCGGCGGATTACTGCTGGGGACAGCGGTACTCGTCGCGGCGCTCACATTCTTCCCGGCGCTCGCGCTGGGACCGATAGCAGAGGGCTTGCAATGAACGCCACGTCGATCATCGACGCATTCCGAAAACTCGACCCACGCCACCTGGTGCGCAACCCCGTCATGTTCGTGGTCTTCCTGGGCTCACTCCTCACCACGATCCTCGCGGCGTTGGAACCGTCGATGTTCTCCTGGTCGATCGCCGGGTGGTTGTGGTTCACCGTGCTGTTCGCCAATCTTGCCGAATCGGTTGCGGAGGGGCGCGGCAAGGCCCAGGCCGCCAGCCTGCGAAAGGTCAAACAGGACAGTCGTGCCCGACGCCGCAACGAAGACGGATCCATCTCCGAGGTCAGCGGGTCCGATTTGAAGGTCGGCGACGAGGTGGTTGTTCGCGCCGGGGAGATCATTCCGGGCGACGGCGACGTGGTGGAGGGAATAGCAAGCGTCGACGAGTCCGCGATAACCGGTGAATCCGCACCCGTGGTAAGAGAATCCGGCGGCGACAGATCTGCCGTGACCGGTGGGACGACAGTGTTGTCCGACGAGATCGTGGTTCGCATCACCTCGGCGCAAGGCGAAACCTTCGTCGACCGGATGATCGGTCTCGTCGAGGGGGCGTCGCGGCAGAAGACTCCCAACGAGATCGCACTGAACATTCTTCTGGCGTCGTTGACGATCGTCTTTCTCCTCGCCGTCGTCGCAATCGGACCCATGAGCGCCTACGCCGGGCAGGAGCAGAACCCGATCAGGCTCATTGCGCTGCTGGTGTGCCTGATTCCCACCACTATCGGGGCATTGCTGTCCGCGATCGGTATCGCCGGCATGGATCGGTTGGTGCAGCGCAATGTACTGGCAAAGTCGGGACGCGCCGTCGAGGCCGCCGGAGACATCGACACCTTGCTGATGGACAAGACCGGCACCATCACCTTCGGAAACCGACGTGCGACGGCAATGCATCCCGCGCCTGGGATCGGCGCCGCAGAGTTGGCGGCCGCAGCGCGTCTGGCGTCCTTGGCCGACACCACGCCCGAAGGCCGCAGCATCGTGGAACTGGTGGACGGTGTCAACACACCCGGCGAGACTGACGAGCCCGGCGATTTCGTCCCCTTCACCGCGCAGACCCGCATGAGCGGTATCGACGTCGCCGATCGAAGAATTCGCAAGGGAGCCGCCGACGCCGTCGCCGCCTGGATCCGCGAGGGCGGGAGCAACTCGGAGCTGTCCGCCGTGAACGACACGGTGCGCGATATCGCCCAGGCCGGCGGTACACCACTGGTCGTCGCCGAATCGGTCGATGGAGCCCCGGCCCGGGTGCTCGGAGTCGTCGAGCTCTCCGATGTGGTCAAACCACACATCGCGGAACGTTTCGCGCAGTTGCGGGCCATGGGTATCAGAACCGTGATGGTGACCGGCGACAACCCGCTGACCGCGAAAGCCATCGCGGCCGAGGCCGGCGTCGACGACGTTCTTGCCGAGGCCACCCCCGAGGACAAGATCGCGCTGATTCGTCGCGAGCAGGAGGGTGGTCGGCTGGTTGCGATGACCGGTGACGGCACCAACGATGCACCCGCGCTGGCGCAGGCAGATGTCGGTGTCGCGATGAACACCGGAACGTCCGCAGCGAAGGAAGCGGGCAACATGGTCGATCTCGACTCGGACCCCACGAAACTCATCGAGATCGTCGAGATCGGCAAGCAATTGCTCATCACACGCGGCGCGCTGACCACTTTCTCGTTGGCAAACGACCTCGCCAAGTACTTCGCGATTCTCCCCGCCATGTTCACCCCGCTCTATCCGCAGCTCGATGCGCTCAACATCATGGGACTGGCGACGCCGGAATCGGCGATTCTGTCCGCGGTCATCTTCAACGCGGTCGTGATCGTCGGTCTGATACCGCTCGCGTTGCGAGGAGTCCGCTACCGTGCCGCGTCCGCCGCAGCGCTGTTGCGGCGCAACCTGCTTGTCTACGGGATCGGCGGAGTAGTGACCCCGTTCCTCGGCATCAGAGCAATCGACCAAATTGTCCGACTCGTACCAGGGATAGGCTGACATGCGTTTCGTGCAGAGCTTCGCCAGACAGATGCTTGCGGGCATCACCGTATTGGCCGTCTTCACCGTCCTCCTCGGCATCGGGTACCCCGCGGCCGTCTGGGCGATCTCGCGGCTCGACACCCACACCGCCGAAGGGTCGGCACTGCGCACCGCCGACGGGTGCGTCGTCGGCAGTGCTTTGATCGGCGTCGATCCCCAGGTGCCGGTCGGTGACCCTGATCCGTACTTCCATCCCCGAGTGACGGGCTCCGCGGCCGACCTCGATGCGTTCGCCCCGGGCGACCCGTCTGCTGCGCTGCCCACCAATCTGGGCCCGAGTAGTGAGGTGCTCGCTGCGTTCGTGCAGCAGCGGCGGGCGTTCGTGGCGGAACGAGAGTCGATCGACCCGGCCGATGTGCCGGTCGATGCGGTGACGGGTTCCGGTTCCGGTGTCGACCCGCACATCAGTCCCGCCTACGCGGCCGTGCAGGTGGACCGGGTCGCCCGGGTCAACGGTATGACTGTCGAGTCCGTCCAAGCGCTGGTTCGTGAGCACACCGAGGGCCCGCAGTACGGTGTACTCGGGGCGCCGCGGGTAGGTGTTCCCGAGTTGAACGTTGCCCTCGGGCTGACGCCGCCGGCTTGCACGACCGAATAGGAGAGGCTCCCCAGTGGAACGAGGTGAGCTGCGCATCTACCTCGGCGCGGCTCCGGGCGTCGGGAAGACTCTGGCGATGCTCGGTGAGGCGCACCGCCGCAAGGAACGTGGGTGCGATGTGGTGGCCGCGTTGGTGGAAACGCACGGGCGTGCACGGACGGCAGCGGCACTGGAGGGTCTCGAGCTGATTCCACCCGCTCGAATGGAGTATCGAGGCACTGTCAACTTCGAACTCGACGTGGCCGCGGTGATCGCCCGGGCACCGCAGGTGGTTCTCGTCGACGAGTTGGCGCACACCAACACCCCTGGCTCCACGCACGAGAAGCGTTGGCAGGACGTCGAAGAGCTGCTCGGAGCAGGCATCGACGTCATCTCCACTGTCAACGTTCAGCATCTGGAGTCACTCGGTGACGTCGTCCATCAGATCACCGGCGTAGTGCAACGCGAAACGGTTCCGGATCGGGTGGTGCGTGGCGCCGCCCAGGTGGAACTGGTGGACATCACTCCGGAAGCGCTGCGGCGCAGGCTTGCTCACGGCAACATCTATGCGTTCGAGAAGATCGATGCGGCTTCGAACAACTTCTTTCGGCGCGGCAATCTCACCGCCCTACGTGAGTTGTCGCTGTTGTGGATCGCGGACCAGGTCGATGCGGCTCTGGTGCAGTACCGCAACGACAATCGAATCACCGAGACTTGGGAGGCCCGCGAACGAGTCGTCGTTGCGGTGACCGGCGGACCGGAGTCCGAAACCCTGGTTCGGCGAGCCAGCCGCATCGCGTCGCGGTCCAGCGCCGAGCTGATGGTGTTGCACGTCGTACGCGGCGACGGACTCGCGGGCGTATCCGCGCCGCAGATGGGCTCCGTGCGCACCGTCGCGGCCGCTCTCGGCGCCACCCTGCACAGCGTCGTCGGCGACGACGTTCCCACAACACTTCTCGACTTCGCCCGCGGCGTCAACGCAACGCAGCTGGTGATCGGGACGTCGAGGCGTTCGCGAGCGGCCCGAATCTTCGACGAGGGTATCGGCGCCGCCGTGGTAGCCGACTCGGGCAGTATCGATGTACACATGGTCACCCACAGTGAGCGGGCGCGGCGATGGAACTGGCAGGTCGGGCACGGCAGCCGGCGCATCGCGGCGTGGGTCGCTGCGGTGGCGGTTCCCGGTGCGGCCGCAGCACTGCTTGCCCTGGTCGGACCGCGGCTGAACTCGGGTGGCGAAAGTGCGCTGTTCTTCATGGTCGTGTTGTGCGTTGCCCTGCTCGGGGGTGTGGCGCCGGCGGCGTTGTCCGCGCTCATCTCCGGGTTCGCGCTCAACTTCTTCTTCACCGAACCCCGCTACAGCCTTACCGTCGCGGAGCCGGAGAACTACGGCGTAGCAGTGGTGCTGCTCGCGGTGGCTGTCGCGGTCGCGGTGCTGGTGGACAACGCAGCGCGGCGTGCCCGCGAAGCCAAATCGGCGTCGCGAGAGGCCGAGCTGTTGACGCTCTTCGCCGGGTCCGTGTTGCGCGGCGCGGATCTCGAATCGTTGCTGGGTCGAGTCCGCGAAACGTACAACCAGCGCGCAGTCTCGCTCGTGGAGGAGGCCACCGGTCTGCCTGTCTGCACAGTCGGAGTCGATCCTCCGCGCACCGAGGACGATGCGGACACGCGAATCGATGTCCCGGACGGGCAATTCACGATGCTGCTGGCCGGGCCGCGGTCGCGCGCCCGCGATCGGCGGGTGCTGACCGCGGTCGCCAATCAAGCGGCCGGGCTGGTGCGTCAGTCTCGCCTGATCCTCGAGGCCAGTAGAGCGAACGCGCTCGCCGAGGCGGACGAGCTTCGCCGTGCGTTGCTCTCCGCCGTCAGCCACGATCTTCGCACTCCCCTCGCCGCAGTGAAGGCGGCGTCGTCCTCGCTGCGCAGCACCGACGTCGAGTTCTCGGCCGAGGACACCGCAGAGCTGTTGGCAACGATCGACGAGTCAGCGGATCAGCTCACAGCATTGGTCGGGAATCTGCTCGATTCGTCCCGTCTCCAGGCTGGTGTCGTCCGTCCGACGCTGACACCGATCTACGTGGAGGATGCCGTGCAGCGAGCACTGTCGAGCAGTTCGACCCAGACCAGTAGTTCGGTTGCCCAGGTTTCCGTCGACGTCGGTGACGTCCAGGTGCTCGCCGACTTCGGATTGCTCGAGCGTGTGCTGGCCAATCTCGTGGACAACAGCGTGCGGCACGGTCTCGGTAGCGATATCCGCATCGGGGCGCTCAGCCGCGGCGACCGTGCTTCGATCACCGTCGCCGACCGCGGTCCCGGTGTCGACAGAGACGCCGAGCAGTCCATGTTCGACGCGTTTCAACGTCTCGGCGACCGAAACGCCACCGTCGGTGTCGGACTCGGCCTCTCTGTCGTCCGCGGATTCGTCGAGGCGATGGGCGGAAGTGTCGACGCGTCCGAGACCCCGGGTGGCGGATTGACGGTCACGATCGACCTGGCCGCCCCGCGTGAACAGACTGCGGGGCCGGTGGCCGAGTCGTGAGCAAGGTGAGAATCCTCGTCGTCGACGACGAGCCGCAGATCGTGCGCGCACTGCGGATCAATCTGAACGTCCGCGGGTACGACGTGGCCACCGCAGCCACCGGTGCCGAAGCTCTCCGCGTCGCCGCGAACTTCCATCCCGAGCTGGTCCTGCTCGATCTCGGTCTACCCGATATGGACGGTCTCGATGTCATCGGCGGCTTGCGTGGATGGACGGACGTTCCCGTCGTTGTGCTTTCGGCGCGAACCGACTCTGCGGACACCGTCGACGCGCTCGACGCTGGAGCGGACGATTTCGTTACCAAGCCATTCGGGATGGACGAGTTGCTTGCTCGGCTTCGTGCCGCGCTGCGGCGCGCACCCGGTGCGGTCGACGAGGCCGTGGTGGTGACAGATTCGTTCACTGTCGATCTGTCGGCGAAGAGTGTGACGAGGAATGGGCAGAGCGTGCATCTGACTCGGATCGAGTGGGGTGTGCTCGAGCTCCTGGCGCGCAATCGGGGAAAGCTCGTTTCGCAGCGTGAGTTGCTCAAGGGGGTGTGGGGCCCGCAGCACGAACGCGAAACGCACTACCTGCGTATCTACATGGGTCAGCTCAGGCAGAAGCTCGAGGACGACCCGTCGCATCCGCGTCACCTGCTCACCGAGACGGGCATGGGATATCGGCTCGTGTGAGAAGTATTCGCCCTACTTCAGCCAATGCCGCAGCGGCGCGGGCTTGCCGTACAGATAGCCCTGGGCGAATCGGCAGCGCAGCGTTTCGATCGCGCATGCCTGCTCTTCGGTTTCGACACCCTCGGCGACGATGGACACCGGCAGTGCACGGGCCATGGACGCGATGGCGGTGACGAGCGAATCGGCCGTCGGCGATGTGCCGATCTCGGCGACGAAGGATCGGTCGATCTTCAGCAGCCCGATCGGTAGTTCACGTAACCGGCTGAGCGAGGAGTATCCGACGCCGAAGTCGTCGAGCACGATGAGCACGTTCATCGCGGCGAGCCGGTCCAAGATGGTCTTGGCCGTGAACATGTCGTCGATCAGGGCTGTTTCGGTGACTTCGAGGGCGAGATCCTCGCCTCGCAGACCCCGCTCCGCGAGGAGGTGGGCGACGAGGTCCGGTAGCGAGTCGTCGCGCAGTTGCACCGGTGAGACGTTGACGGACATGGTTACTTCCTGACCGGCTGCGCGTAACGCCGTCAGGTCGTCGAGTGCAGTGCGCAGTACTTCTTCACCGATCTCGCCGATGAGGTTCGTCGATTCTGCGATGGCGACGAACTCGCCGGGGCCGCGCAGTCTGCCGCCGTGCTGCCAGCGGACAAGGGCCTCGTAGACCACGGTCTCACGTGTCGAGGTCATGACGATCGGCTGGTAGTGCACCACCAGCTCGCCGCGTTTGGCTGCTCCGCGGAGAGCAGTTGCGGTCTGTATCGCCGCCGTCGACGACGCTCGCAGCGACTCGTCGAAGAAGGCGGACCGGGCCGCGCCCTGCGATTTCGCGTGGTACATCGCGGTGTCTGCCTCGCGTATGAGGTCGTCGAGGGCGCCCGCTCTGTTTCCCGCCGCAGCGATACCGATCGAGGCCGTGATGTAGGCACTGGCGGCGCTGAGCACGAAAGGTTCCGACAATCGCGTGACCAGGGACCGCGCCAGTTCCTCCACGTCCGGTCGGGTGCAGCGACCGATGACGACGAACTCGTCTCCTGCATACCGAACGACGGTGTCCGACGGACGCACGGTCGCGCGGATGCGGTGTGCGGCGGCGGCGAGCATCTCGTCGCCGACGCGGTGTCCGTAGGAGTCGTTGACCATCTTGAAGTTGTCGAGGTCGACGAACAGGACGAAGATCCGCCCTGGCGTGTCCTCGGAGTCCAAGCGATGAAACTGCTCGCGCAGCATCGTGCGATTCGGTAGTCCGGTCAACACGTCGTGAGCGGCCCGATAGCGGGCGTCGTCCTCGCTGTGTTCCATCAGACTCATCGCTCGCTCCCCGCGTAGGAAGATGCCGATGAGGATGACCGAGAGCAATGTCGACCGGACGGCCATATCGCTGGTGGACACGGCCGTACCGAGCAACGGTATCGCCGCGCACACCGCCAGCAGAACGACGAGGAACGCGATGCGGCTGCGGCTGCGCGGAGCGAGGTGTCTCGGCTGCGACATGGCGGCCATGTGTGGATCGAGCGCTGCGAGCGCGAGCGATGCGTACGCGAGGAGGTAGATGCCGTCGAGCAGTCCCGCAGTCGGCGATTGTTCGCTGGAAAGGAAGTATGCGTACGCGACGTCACCGGCGAAGACGAACAGAAGCGCCACCAGAAGCAGGCTCAGCGACCGATTGCGACGTTCGGCGGAGACGAGCAAGTAGGTGATCAAGGTGATCATGCCGGCGTCGACGGCCGGATAGGTACCGTTCGTCACCGCTGCCAGCATTCCCACGTCGCTGTCGAGGAGCGGCGAGATGAACAGGATCCAGGACAGGAAGAAGGTTCCGAGCGCGATCAAGGCCGCATCGATGAGCGGGGTGATGTCGTCGCGTGAGCGCCGTTCGAGGATCCAGCGGGCGAGTGCGGTTCCGATCGCCGCGTAGCCGGCGAGGGTGAAGACATTGGAGACCGCGGAGATGTCGGTGGGGTAGATGGTCGGATCGCTGCGTAGGCCGACTCCCACAAGAAAGAATATGGCGGCAGCGAACAGGCACCACCAGGAGGTGGCATCGGTGGGGGTGTATCGCCGTATGCCGACGCCGATCGCGAGGATCGAACCGACGGCGAACCCCCCGAGGACCACGGTGCGTATCGGTGCGCTGCCGAGGTAGAAGAGGATACCGGCGGCAATGACCACGGCCGCGAGCCCGACGGTACGCAGAACTCCGTAGGGCATTCTGCCCAACAGCGGGGCCTTCGCGTCCATCGAAGGCCCTCCTCGCCTGCTCACAGTTGTTCACGAACCGCTCGTCAAGCTCGCCCCCGTGCAGATTACTGTAGAACGTTCAGATTACTGTAGAACTGCTGCCGAACGCGTGTAGCGCTGCTGTTCGGCACCCGCGATATTGCCTGCGCTGTGGGGTGTCGCCGGGCGCGTAAAATCCGACACATGAGTGAAACGGACGATGTGCCAGGGCAGGTACGCGCCATGGTCGGACGCAGTTATCGCATCGACGATGTGTACGAGGTCGGCAAGGCGAAGGTGGAAGAGTTCGCCAAGGCCGTACACAATTTTCACCCGGCTCACTACGACACCGAGGCTGCGCGGGATCTCGGTTACGACTCGATCATCGCTCCGCCCACCTTCATGTCTCTCATCGCGTTCGTCGCCCAGCGTCGCCTGTTCGAGGAGACGTTGAGCTGCTATTCGATGCCGCAGATACTGCAGGTCGATCAGAAGTTCACCTTTCACCGGCCGCTGCATGCGGGCGATCGGCTCAGCTGTGAGGTGTCGGTGGTGTCGGCGCGCAGAGCGGTGGGCGCGGATCTGATCGTGGTGGAGAACGACATATTCGATCAGCGAGATCAGCCGATTCTTACCGCGATGACCACTCTCGCTGCGTCCGCCGAGGTGTCGACGCCCGAGAACTTCATGCACTACGTGGAGCAGATCATGATGGCCGGCACGGTGGGCTCGCCGACGCCCTGACCTCGATCGTCAACTCAGGGTTGACGCTAGTTCTTCGTCAACTTATGGTTGACGAATGACCGAGCCAGCGAAAGCCGCCCTCCCCGTCCGTCTCGACGATCTGATCGACGCCATCAAGAAGGTGCACGACGACGAACTCGAGCAACTGTCCGACGCCGTCCTCGCGGCCGATTCGCTCGGTGATCTTGCCGATCACCTGATCGGCCACTTCGTGGACCAGGCCCGTCGCTCCGGCGCGTCGTGGACCGAGATCGGCCGAAGTATGGGCGTCAGCAAGCAGGCAGCGCAGAAGCGTTTCGTGCCGAAAGGGGCGGAGTCGGACCTCGATCCGAGCCAGGGATTCCGGCGATTCACCACGCGCGCGAAGAACGTGGTGGTGGCGTCGCAGGTCGAGGCCCAGGCGGCGGGCAACGACGCGATCGCTCCCGAGCACCTCGTCCTCGGATTGCTGAGCGAGAAGGATTCGCTGGGTACGAGATTCCTGCTCTCCTCGGGGCGAACCGAGAGCGTGGTCCGCGAGGCGATCGCGCCGAGATTGCCCGAGAAGGCCGCCGAAGTACCGGGGCTCGTACCCTACGACGCCGATGCCAAGAAGGTCTTGGAGCTCACTTTTCGGGAGGCTCTTCGGTTGGGCCACAACTACATCGGGACCGAACACCTGCTGCTTGCTCTGCTCGAACACGAGAACGGTGCCGGTGTGCTCGCCGAACTCGGGGTCGAGAAGGCAACCGTGGAGCGCGAGCTCATCGAGGCTCTCGCGCCCTTCCTCGAGCCCTGACCTTGAAGCCCTAGGCGCGTGCTCGCTCCTGCACTGCCAGCTTCACGTCCGCATCGATGAGGTCCGCGATGATGCCGCCGGCCACGCGCACACCTGCCGCTGCGGAGCCGATGAGGTTCTCCATGGGGGCGGCAACGTTCCCGGCGGCGTGGACACCGGCAACCGAAGTGGCCCCCTTTTCGTCCGTCGCGACGAATGTCGCGCCCATGGGTACCTCGCCCATCATCGCCTCGGTGACGTCGAGACCCAGGTCGGACAGAATGCTCGCATTGGCCCGAAATGTCGGCTTGGTGACCACGGCCTGCAGCGGAACTGTTGTGCCCGAGACCAATTGCACTCCGGTCAGCGCGTCCTCGTGGACAGCAAGTCCCGCGATCTTGTCTGTCACGACGCCGATATCTCGCGCCGCCAGTTTCTCGTACTCCTCCTCGGTGGGTTCGAAGTCTCCGGCGAAGAGCACGACGCTGTCGGTCCACTGCCGCCACATCAGCGCCTGATGCACGCCGAAGGGACTTCCGATGATGCCGACGGTGTCGTTGCGGACTTCCCATCCGTGACAGAAGGGGCAGTGCAGCACGTCGCGGCCCCACCGCTCGGCCAGGCCGGGGATGTCGGGTAGCTCGTCGGTCAATCCGGTGGTGATCAGAAGTCGACGCGCAGTTATCTCGGCGTCGTCAGCGAGCGTGACGGCGAAGCTGTCGATCGAACCCGATACCTTCGCCGCGAAACCTTCGCGGAGTTCGGCGCCGTACGACGCAGCTTCCTCGCGTCCTTTCTGCAGCAGTTCCAGCGGTGGCACACCCTCGAGTCCGAGGTAGTTGTGTGCGTGCTCGGCGGGTGCGTTGCGCGGCGCGCCTGCATCGACGACGAGGACGCGTCGGCGGGCCCGGGCGAGTGTCACAGCCGAGGCCAGGCCGGCAGCGCCGCCGCCGATGATGATCACGTCGTATTCGGGTGTCGTTGTCATGAGACAACTGTGGTGCCCGCAATGCCCTATGGCAATGTTATTTGCCGAAATAGCAAACCCGAGCGAGGTGTGGTGCTATTCGGTGTCGGTAGCGGGACCCTCGGCGGTCGCGCCGCCCTCGTCGGTCCATTCGCTCGTATTTCCACCCGAGGCCGGGTCGGACTGGACATCGGCGTCGGCGCCCTCGGGTGCGGTGCCGACATCGGTGGTTTTCGGGTCGGTGTGCTTGTCATCTGTCATGACCTCCCGATACCCCGGACGGGCGAGACTCAACCCGCGACGATCTCGCGCAGCCGCTCGGTGTCCTGCTCGGTCCAACCGTCGGGCTGCAGTATCGCGGCCCACAGCTCGACGGCATCCTCGCCGTAGTTGTGGCCGTAGCCCTGCGGTACATCTGTGGAGAACACCATGTCGAACGTGGTCTGCCAGAACGTGACGAACGGGAACCATCGCACTCCGGGATCGACATCGACGCCGCGCGGCTCACGCAGCCAGTCCGGTCGATGCAGGATCAGACTCGACGACCACCACGTGATCGGATCGGACGCGTGTTGCCAGTAGATCACCCTGGGCTGCTCCCACGGGGTGCCGAGATCGAGATCGCTCGGGCGGCCGGCGAAGCGCACATACATGCCGTCGTCGATGATCGGGAGAATCTCGCGCGAGCCCGCGTCACGATCAGCGGTGATCTCGGCCCACTGCCTCGTGAAGTTCGGATTGCCCACCCACAGAGCGCCGTCCGTTCGCGCGACCATGTCTCGCGCACCACCGAAGGCGTCCTGTCCGCCGTAGGCGCCGAGGCTCTCCCCGAAGGACACCAGCTTGGGGCGCGCCTCTTCCGGGCGGTCCTGCACGGCGTCGTAGACGCGGTCGAACAGTGCCCGACCAGCCCTGCGAGGTGACTCCCGGTCGGCGAGGAACGCTATCGGACTGGGCAGGAACGAGTACTGCATCGAGGCGATCGCGGTGTCACCGCCGTACATGTACTCGAGCGAACCGGCGACGGATTCGTTGACCCACCCGCGCCCGGTGGTGGTGGCGACGGCGAGAACTGCGCGGTCGAAAGCGCCTGTGCGTTCGAGCTCCTCGACCACCCGATCGGCGGTGGCCTCGATCGAGTCCTCACCCTCCGCTCCGGCATAGACGCGAATGGGTGTGGGTGCGGGTTCACCGGTGAACTGCTCGATCTGTTCGGCAGTGGGACCCGAGGAGACGAAGCGCCTGCCCTCCATACCCAGTGTGTCCCAGGCCTCGTTGGACTCCGGCGAACCTGAGTTCTCCGGAGACATGGGTTGTTCGACTCCGGGATGGTTGCCCTTGTCGGCGATTTCGGAGGAGCTCGAGACAGCCGCGATGAGAACATTGTTGACGGCGCCGTTGATCACGAACAGCGTCAACAGAGCAACGAGGCCGACTGCGACTGCCTTCGCAACGGGTAGTGGGACGATCCGGGTGAACTTGGTGGTGAGATACCGGGCGCACCAGCGCAAACCACGTGCCATGGCCAACAGCAATAGGGCGATGAGAATCGCAACGGCAAGAACGCCCAGGTAGAGCACACGGCCGGGATCCTCCACGTCCACGAGTTGTCGAACGATGCGCTGCCACCACGAGCCGAGAATCAAGAACAGAGGAACGACGACAGCTGCGGTCGCCGCGACACCCCACCGGCCGTATCGCCTGGTCTTCGGCGAGAAGTTCGGGCGAATGCCGAACCAGTGCGCCACCCACACCAGCAGGCATCCGACGCCGTATCCGGTGGCCATGCTGATGCCGGTCGCGACGCCCTGCAGATACCAGGCGCGGGGCAGCAGGGATGGTGTCATCGAGAACGCGAAGAAGATGATGCCGACGAACAATCCGACTGGCTCGAGCCGTGAAACGAACTGCCGCAGCTTGTGCATCGTCACATAGTAGAGCGCTGATCTGCACCGATGTGATCGAGATACCGCTGTGCCGAGGCGATCACACGAGCGTGGGCGTCCTCGGTGATGACTCGGTCCCACCAACCTCCGTACAGCGCTTCGAAGCGGTAGGGCGCGATCAGTTCGAGGGCCTTGGTGATGGTGTCGGGGTGTTCGGGGATCAGATTCGGGTAGCTGTACATGAACCCGACCCAGCGTCGGTCGGCGACGACGGTGAAGATGTCGCTCGCGCAGAGGGCGCCGCGACCGTCCAACCCCGAATCCCAGTGCATGACGGTGCCGCCGGCGAAATGAACGCCCGCGTTGATCAGGGTCCGTCCAGGAACGATCTCGTGTCGCGGACCCGACCACAGCACGACGTTCTCGTTCCTGGTGACCCACGATGCGTCACGCTCGTGAACGTAGATGGGTACGTCGCCGAATGCGCGCGACCATTCGACCATCGAACTGAAGAAGTGGGGATGCGAGAGCGCGATGGCGGAGATGCCGCCGAGTTCGGTGACCCGTGCGATTGCGTCGTCGTCGATGTAGGAGATCGAATCCCACATGACCGTGCCGCCCTCTCCGGGGACGAGGAGCGCACGTTGGCCGATACCGAGGGCAGGTGCCGTGGCAAGCCCCCACAGCCCGGGCACTTCCTCCCGAACGTCCACGCGGCGACCCTGCTCCCGGAGCAACGACAGTGATGTCCACTGTTGCCCGTCGTAACCGACGTACTGGCGCTCTTCCTCGCAGATCATGCAGTGGATCGGGCGCTCACCTGCGGCGTCGAGTGCGTACTGAACGCCGCAGGTGACGCAGATGGGTAGATCGTCGCCCATGAATTCAGCCGCCCTGAACTGGTCGATCTAGAGACCGAAGGGAAGTACTCCCGGTGCGAGTTCGAAGCCGCTGCTGCCAGCCGAGATGGATCCGATGCTGCCGAGAATGAGATTGACGAAATTGGTGATCATGAAACGTGCGCCCTTCGTATGTGTACGTGGTGAACCTGTTCGAGGGTACCGGCGAATCGGGTCGCAAGGGCAGCTCCGAAGACTCTTGTGCTCGCGTAGCGTGAGTTTCATGCGTCGATTCATAGGTGTGGGTGTACTGGCACTAGCGGCTTCGATGAGCTGCTCGGCGGCAACCGAGGCGCAGCCTCTGGAGCAACCTCTGGAACAACCCACACCCATCGACTACGTCGCCCTGGGTGATTCCGCAGCAGCGGGTCCGCTGATCCCCGATTCGGCCGGAACACCCGGATGCCTGCGATCGAACTCGAACTATCCGCACGTGCTGTCCGGGTTGATCGAGACGGCGTCGTTCGTCGACGTTTCGTGCTCGAGTGCACGTTCGGAGCATGTCACCTCCGTCGAGCAGCCGACCGGCAGCGGACCGGTTCCATTACAGATCGACGCCCTCTCCCCCGAGACGGATCTGGTGACCATCACCATCGGCGGTAACGACGTCCAACTGGTTTCGACGGCGCGCAACTGCATCAACTTCTCAGCCGAACCAGTAGGTGTCTCCTGCGCGGACACGCTTACCGCCGGCGGCACCGACATCGTCGCCGAAGCGATCGAGGCAGCGGCGCCGAGGTGGGGTGAGGTGTTCGCCGCGATCGGTGAGCGCGCACCGAACGCGGAGGTCCTCGTCGTCGGGTACGGCACCTACGTGCAGCCCGGCGGCTGCTACGGAACCCAGCCCGTCTGGGCCCGCGATGCCGACTACCTGCAGGCGAGCGTAGACAAGATGAACGATGCGCTCGCGCGGGAAGCGGAGGAACACGGCGCGAGGTTCGTCGATGTTCGCGAGATCAGCATCGGCCACGATGGCTGCGCCGAGCCCGCCGAGCGTTACCTCGAAGGGGTCATACCGGCGAACCCCGCAGCGCCTCTGCACCCGACAGCAGCCGGGATGGCCGCGTTCGCCCAGGAGATCGCGGCGTCGCTGAACTGATGTATGACCCGCCCCACGCTGAACCTCGCACCGTTCTTGCCGACCTGCAAGCCCCGTTCACGTCCGAGCTCGGCACCTAGGTCTGCAAAAGGGGTGCGGGGTTCGGTCGCCTGGCGGCCGTATACGCACGCCACCCACCGAACTCGGTGATGTCCTCGCTGTTCTGCGCGGCGTCGAGAGCGCAGCAGAACCCGGTGACCCAGCGCCCGTCGGCGAGTTCGATCTTGGTCAGGCCCATCGGTACGGGCAGCCCGGCGAGAAACGTTCCCAGTGCGGCGGCGGACATCCGGTACAGCTCACCGGCAATGGGCGCACCGAGTCCATCGCCGTGTCGGACGAGGCCCGGTTTCGGCGGCGTGGTGCCCAGATCCACCATTCGATAGGCGTCGGAGGTGTGCACGTGCCCGGTGAAACGCGCACCGTCGAGTTGATGGTGTACCGGGAAGCCGGATAGATGCGCGCCGACGACCAGTACTTCGGTGCCCTCGTCCACCAGCACCGGTGCATCCGCGTCGACGATACGTGCGCAGATATCGACGGCCACCTGATCGGCGAATGCCGGTACCACCACCATGACCCCGAATGGATCGCCCGCAGCTGTAGGCGCCCCCGGGACGGCGACGGCCGCCATGTCCAGCAGGTTGCAGAAGTTGGTGAACGTACCGAGGCGCCGGTTGATGCCCAGCGGATCTGCCTGTACAGCAGCGATGGACGGGTGTTCGGTGGTGGTAGGCAGAAGTAACCCGTCGAAACCTTCCAGAAGCTGTGCAGTGCAACGCTTTCCGGCCGCAATGGTGGCGAGGTCGTCGACATACCGATGCGCCGACGGCTCGGCCGCCCCGCCGACGATCCGCGCCACCGTCGGGTCGGCGGACGCGGGCTCGGTGGCGAGGAACTCCCCGACAGCCGAATACCGCCCCGCCACGATTGCTCCGTCGTAGAGCAGCGTCGCGGCGTCGAGAAGAACCGAAATGTCCACCTCGGCATGATCGATGCCCTTGGATACGAGTGCAGCGACGGTCCTGTCGAACGCATCGCGGTACTCCGGGCTCAGTGCGGTGAGGTCCTCTGGCCTGGGCACGGCGAGTCGCGGCGCTCGTGCCGGGGCGAGTGTGACATCGGCCGGCCATGTGCGGCTGCGAACGTCGAGTTCGTCGTACCCGATCATCACGCGAGTCGCTGCCGCTGCGGTATCGAGATCGCGGGCGAGCACGGTGACGCAATCGTAGTCGGCGCAGGCGGGCACCACTCCCGTCGTGGGAACCACACCGAGAGTCGTCTTGATCCCGACGAGATTGTGAAACGCGGCAGGTACCCGTCCGGAGCCCGCTGTGTCGGTGCCGATTCCGATGTCCACTATGCCTAGTGAGACGGCAACAGCGGAACCGGAACTCGAACCACCGGAAACGAGCTCCGGGTCCCAGGCGCAGCGAACCGCGCCGTACGGACTGCGGGTTCCGACCAGACCGGTCGCAAACTGGTCCAGGTTGGTCTTGCCGAGTATCAGGGCGCCTTGCTCGACGAGGCGTGCAACCGCAGTCGCGGATGCGTCAGGCGTGTAGGCGAAGTCGGGGCATGCAGCCGTTGTCGGAAGACCGGCGACATCGACATTGTCCTTGACGGCGACAAGTAACCCCGCTAACGGAAGCGACGGATCCAGTGCCTCGGCCTCGGCGAGTACATCGGCCTCCTCGCGCAGCGTGATCCACACCTCGGGCCGATCGACCTCGACAATCTCTTTGTAAGCCTGCCGAACCCGCTCCATCACGTCATACTGCTGCATCGGTATCGCCCTTCGTGGTGAATTCGCCGGCCGCGGACCATGCTGTGCGTTCGGCGTCGAACGCTATAGCCTGCATCGCGCGGAACTCTTCGATCGAGTCGTGATTGTCGGCGAGGAAGTTGTCGTGCTCGGCGAGGGAGAACTCGCCGTCGGTGATCTCCACACCCCCATCGCGGCCGGCTGCGGTATCGGCGCGCAGGTCCATCAGTTCCTCCGGTTCCACCGGATACCAGGAGATGCGGTCGAAGAACCGCAACAGCCAGGGACTTTCGGCCTCGAACGAACCGCTTCGCTCGGGGTAACGATGGTTCCACACCTGCGTGGTGCGGCCCACGAACTGATATCCGCCGGGGCCTTCCATGCCGTAGATGCACAGGTATGCGCCGCCGATCCCGACGGCGTTCTCCGGCGTCCAGGTGCGTGCCGGGTTGTATTTGGTGGTCACCAGCCGGTGGCGTGGGTCGAGTGGAGTCGCGACGGGTGCGCCGAGATAGACATCGCCCAACCCCAGAACCATGTAGTCGGCAGCGAACACGGTGTCGAATACGTCTGCGACAGTGTCGAGTCCGTTCATACGGCGGATGAACTCGATGTTCCACGGGCACCACGGGGCGTCCGCGCGCACGCCGTGCATGTATCGCTGGATCGCCTCGCGAGTGGACGGGTCGTCCCAGGACAGCGGCATCCGCACGGTTCGTGACGTCACCACCAGTTCCGAGGCCGCGGGTAGATCGTCCTCGACCTCGGCGAGCAGTCCCATCAGCGTCGAAATCGGCAGCACGTCCGGATCGACCTTGACCTGCAGTGACCTGATGCCCGGGGTCAGATCCAGCAGGCCGGTCGGCGCAATTGCCTCGATTCGTTCGTGCAGCGCGTGCGCTCGTGCGCGCAACGCCAGATCCAGCGTCATATCGCCGTACTCCACCAGGACGTTGTCGTCACCGGATCTGCGGTAGGTCACCGCTGTCTCGGCTTCGCGGCGCGCGATGACACCGTCGTCACCGTCGCCTCCGCTCGAGAACACAACAGGAAACGACGCCCGACGCTCGACGCCGAGTGCGCCCAGTGCAGCGGCGTTCGCCGCTCTGATGGGGACGAAGCGGATGGTGTCACCGGCTTTGAGTTGTCCGAGCTTCCAGCGCTCGGCGGCGACGACGGTGACAGGACAGACGAAGCCGCCGAGACTCGGGCCGTCCGGGCCCAGCAGAATCGGAGTGTCACCGGTGAAATCGAGTGCGCCGACGGAGTACGCGTTGTCGTGAATGTTCGACGGGTGCAGACCGGCTTCGCCGCCGTCCTGGCGCGCCCACTCGGGCTTGGGACCGATCAGTCGCACACCGGTGCGGTCGGAGTTGAAGTGAACCTCGTAGTCGGTGGCGAACAGGGTTTCCATATCGGCGCGGGTGAAGAAGTCCGGTGCGCCGTGCGGACCCTCGGTGACGGCGACCTCCCACTTCGACGTCAGCACGGGCCGGTGCTCCATCGGGACAGAGCGGAGATTCGACGGGTCGGCGGCACCGACGATCTCGATGATGTCTCCCTCTGTGAGGGTTCCGCCGCGGAGTCCGCCGAACTTACCGAGGGTGAATGTCGCTGCGCTACCCAGGTAGTCGTCGATCTCCATCGATCCCTGGATGGTGACGTAGACGCGCAACCCGGCTCCGTTGCTCGTGCCGACGTCGAGGGTTGCTCCGGCGGGGACGAGGAGTGGACGCCACTGCTCGGCGCTGTGCCCGTCGATCGTCACCGGTACGTCGGCCCCGGTGACGCACACGTAGGTGTCGGCGTCGAAGGTCAGGGCCGGACCGGACATCGCCGATTCGAGTCCTGCTGCGCCTTCCGGGTTTCCGAGTGCGACATTGCCCAGCCTGAAGGACAGGTCGTCCATCGGCCCGGATGGCGGCACACCCACTTTCCAGTAGCCGATACGTCCCGGCCAGTCCTGCACGGTGGTCAGTATCCCTGGCCGAACCACGGCCATCTTGGTGGTGCTCATGACCGCGTCACGACCATCCGCACTGCCGTGGGGTCGAAACCGTTGCAGGGGTTGTTGATCTGCGGGCAGTTCGAAACGAGCACGAGGGTGTCCGTCTCGGCTCGCAGCGACAGAGACTTGCCCGGTGCGGACAAACCGTCGACGATGCCGAGGGTGCCGTCGGGGTCCACGGGCACGTTCATGAAGAAGTTGATGTTGGAGACGAGATCGCGTTTGCCGAGCCCCCACTTCGCGCCCTCGATGAGGAAGTTCTCCACACAGGCGTGTTGATGTTTGGTGTGGTGGCCGTAGCGCAACGTGTTCGACTCCTGTGAGCAGGCCCCGCCGACGGTGTCGTGATTGCCCACCTCGTCGGCGACGATCGTCATCAGCGGTGTCGAGTCGTCGCTGCGCAGCACGGTCCCGGTGGTGAGAAACAGATTGCGCTGAGCGGTGACGGTGGCCGACGCGCTGTATCGGATGCTGTGATCGTGGGCGGCGTAGAGCAAGGTGTCGACTGCCTGATTGCCGTGCAGGTCGATCATCGTCAGCACGTCGCCGGCTCGCACGACGGCAGACCACGGGGCCCGGGCGTCGGCGAGTTCGTCTCGGATGATGGTGTGTTCGAGTGTGGTGCTCATCGAATGCCTTTCGGATCAGCAGCTTTCCAGGCGCTTTCGGTGTTTTGCACTGCGCGCTGATATTCGGGTTCGGTGTTGGGCAGCGTCCGTAGTTCCTCGGTTGCGTCCCAGGCGAGAATCTCTACTGCAGTGGTGGCGAACTCCGGTGAGGGATCGAGCGGGTGCGCGGTGTTCGCGAGTAGCACGATGACAGGCAGATGGATCAGTAGATCGATCTCGGCACCTGCGCCGGCGGATCCGGTGCTGACCAGGGCCCCGTCGGATTCGACGTGTACTCCCTGGAATAAGGAGATCGGCGAGGGCAGGTCACGCTGCGACAGGCCGTGTTTCGCCGCGGCCACGGTGAACAGTTCACGTCCGGCCGGGGATCCGGAATGCAGAGCGCCGCTGCCGTACTTGTTCTCGTTGGCGGCCTGCGAGGTGGTTCCGCAGAAGGCGTCGTGGTGGCCGGAGCTGTCGGCGACGATGGTGGCGAGTACGCGGCCCTGGTCGGAGAGCAGGGGGTGGCCGGTAGCGAGGTACGCCTGCCACGGAACCTTTACGGTGTCGGCGGCGTTGAGTCGTTCCCACGGTGCATCGGCGCGGTAGAGCAGGATGTTGGCGCAAGCAGAGCCGTCGACGTCGCGTAGTCGTAGACGAGTTCCGCGGGCGAGCACATTGGAGGTGTAGCGGCCGCCGGGGACCGTTTCGGCCCAGGTGAGTTCATCGATTCCATCAGGGGCGACGGGCGCATCGACTGCTGCGGCCTGTGCGCGTGCGTGTTCCTTCGCGGCGAGAGTGGTTGCGGTACTCATGCTTTACGCTCCTAGGTTGACTGGACGCGGATGGGTCTTGCCGCGAGGAAAGCAGGCGATGCCGGCGATGACAACAGCGAGGACGGTGAGCGGCGCTGCCCACTGAAGCAGCGGGAATTCTCCGGTGGGGTTGAAGATCTCGGCGCGCGGCCAGGACAGGTTGATCACCATCAGCCCGCCGTAGAGGACTGCGACGAGGTTGACGGGAACTCCGAGACGTCCGAGGGTGAAGAGTTTGTTTCCTTCGGCGTCGAACGCAATGCCGCCGTTCGGCCAGCCTTTGAGTCGCTGCACCAGCAGCGGCACGGTGACCATGAGGTATGCGAGATAGATCAGCACGATGCACACGCTGGTGAGTGTGGTGAACAGGGCGGCGTTGCCGACGTTGACGGCCAGAACTGCGATGCAGGCGAGTCCGATGAGAACGGCGGGCGCGATGGGCGTTCCGGTTCTGGGGTTGACCGTGCACAGCAGCTTCGACCCCGGCAACCGTCCGTCGCGGGCCATCGAGAACATCAGGCGGGTTGCCGCCGTCTGAATTGCCAAGGTGCAGATGAAGACTGCGATTGCCACATCGACCAGCAGAACAGTTCCCCACGGCGAGGTCAGGATGGAGTCGATGACGTACGGCAGGCCCAGCGTCGCGAGATTACCGTCGGTCAGTGAGGGTGCCGCCATGAGTGCGCCGACGATCATCAACCCGCCGCCCAGAGCGGAAGCGGACAATGCGAGGCGGATGGTGCGCGGTGCGACGCGTCGCGGGTTGTGAGTTTCCTCGGCGAGCTCACCGGCCGAACCGAATCCGACCATGACGTACGCGGCCATCAGTCCCGAGACGATCCAGGCCCAGATGTAGCCGGATTCCGCACCGGGAGCGCCGGTGTCGAGTACCACCTGCGGACCGCGCTGGGCGTGGGTGAAGAACACGAGCACCAGTGCGATGACGCCGACGATTTCGCAGGTGACGCCGATGCTGTTGATGCGCGCCATCCAGTTGACGCCGATCGAGTTGATGCTGGTCGTCATGACCAGCAGCACCGATCCGAGGATGACGGCGTTGGTGGCTCCACTGGGTGAGGTGAGGGCGGGGTCGTCGCCGACGAGTTGGAAGCCGCTCCAGATGCTGGGCAGGACCACCTGCAATGCGATGGCGGCAGCGGATGCGGTCACGATCTGCGCGATGATCATGAACCACCCTGCGAACCAGCCGACGATCTCCCCGCCCATGCGACGCGACCACTGGTAGATCGCGCCCGAAATCGGGTATCGCGCTGCGAGTTCCGCGAAGTTGAGGGCAACCATGAACTGGCCGAGGAACACCAGGGGCCAGGTGAAGAAGAAGGCGGGTCCGCCGAAGCTGAAACCGAGGGCGAAGAGCTGGAAGATGGTGGTCAGGATCGATACGAACGAGAATCCGGCGGCGAACGAGGCGAACTTGCCGAGTTTGCGGTGCAGCTGCTGTTCGTAGCCGAGCTCGGCAAGGTCGGAGTGATCGCGGCTTGAAATTGTTGGGCTGGTGGGGCCCTCGGGTGCGGGCAGGGTAGTCGAGCTCATGTCTGGCTCCTGATGAGAGGAAGAGTGACCGCCCGTCTGCGCTGCCGGTGCGGGGTTTCTGTCACTCGATAGTTTTCCCGTCCGTGATGCCTTTCGGGTGTCGTGCATGTATCGAACGACGGCACTCGTGAAACAACCGTGTTTCCTGTATTTCAATCAAGTGACAGAAATTTCACACGAGTCGATTCGATGCCAGGATGTACAGCATGACCACTGCAGGCCGACCGAGGTTGAGCACGAAGAAGCGGCCGGGTGAGACCGCCCGAGACGAGATACGGGACGCCGCCGCAGAACTGTTCACCACCCGCGGCTACACCAACACCTCCACCCGGATGATCGCCGACGCAGTCGGCATGCGGCAGGCATCGCTCTATCACCACTTCGCCAACAAGGACGAGCTCCTGGACTCGCTGCTGAGCGGAACCGTCGACGAACCCCTGGCGGTGGGCCGCGCCGTACGCGACTCCGATGCCCCGGCCGTAGAGAAGATGTACGCCCTCGCGTGGTGTGACGCCGACCAGCTCTGCCGCTCGAAATGGAACCTCGGTGCGTTGTACCTCCTGCCGGAACTGCGCGAGGACCGTTTCTCGACATTCCGAGCCCACCGGTATGCGTTGATGGACCTGTACCGGTCCATCGCCACAGAAGTCGTCGCCGAACCCGCATCAACCGTGCCGGGAGTCTTGGATCTCCCCTTCCGGCTCGTCGAGAGCGTGGTGAACACGCGAGCAGATACCGAGTACGGCCGTGATGCCGAAGGAGCCGACTACGCGAGTGTCATCGCCGAGGCCGCCGTGCGGGTTCTCGGGTTCACCGGACCGATCGCCGCCGTGCGCGCGGGAGCCGAAATCCTTCTCGAACGCGGAACCGCCATACTGGACCGGTGAGCGAGCTACCCGATGGCTAAGAAGAAGCAGCAGTCATCGGGGCCCGTCGCCGGGGTCTACGACACCGATACCGGCACATGTGAACTGGTTCGCGACACCCTGACCGCCGACGGCTGGACGATCCTCGTCAACGGCGTACCGAGCTCGCACATCGACATCGACGACCCCACCCAACTGGACTTCGAGTACATGCGGTGGATGGCCGGGCTCGTTCGTCATCACCCGTTCGCGAGCGACAAACTCCGCGCGCTGCACCTCGGCGGCGGCGCATGCACTCTCGCCCGCTGCTTCGCAGCCGAGTACCCCGACGCACGGCAGGTGGTCGTCGAACTCGACGGCAGGCTGGCCGAACTCGTCCGGGAGTGGTTCGATCTACCGCGCGCGCCGCTGCTGCGCATCCGCGTCGGCGACGCCCGTGAGGTCACCGAAACGTTGACCGAGGACAGCCGAGACCTGATCGTCCGGGACGTCTTCGCCGGCGCCGTGACACCGCCGCCGCTGCTGACCGTCGAGTTCACCGAGCACGTCCGACGCGTCCTCGCCCCCGGCGGTATGTACGTCGTCAACTGTGGCGACACCCGCGACCTCGTCACGACCAAACGCGAAGCCGCCACGATCGGCAGCATCTTTCCGCACACGGTGATGATCGCCGACCCGGCAATGCTCAAAGGTCGCCGGTACGGCAACGTGGTCATCGCAGGAAGTGATGTGCCCCTCGGTGGGGATCCGGCGCTGACACGCGAACTGCTCGGCGGCGCAGTGCCCGCCCAGGTCTGGACGGACGAACGGGTGCGTGAGTTCGCCCGCGATGCGAAGGTGCTTGTCGACTTGCCCTGATCTTGGATGTGGGTTTCGAGAACTCACGGTATGCGATATGTTGATGCCAATCGACCTATTTGGGTGCGGTCCACAATGAGGCAAGGATATGCGATGGACGTTGGTGATCAGCAGAGTCGGGAGCTGGTGTTCGCTGCCCTCGCCGACCAGGTCCGCCGCGAAATCCTGGATACCTTGGCCTCTCACGGAGAGTGCAGCGCAGGATTCATCAGCGAACATATCTCCTCGGTGGGACGCACGACCGTGTCGGCGCATTTGAAGGCGCTCAAGACGTCGGGGGTATTGGTCGAGCGGCGCGCAGGGCGTAACAGGTTTTTCTCGATCGACCCGGCGGGCCCTGCCAACGACGCTCTACAGTTTCTACGTGATGTTCTCGAGCGTTCGCTGGTGGCGGCGCAAACATCGAACGATTCACCCGGCACTGGCCAGGCCGACGGTGCCGAGTCGGAAGCCGGGGCTCGCCGACGCGCGTGAGATCGGAAGTTCGTCCCCAACCGTCATGATGGCGGTGGCGTGATGTCCGACTTGTCAGTGACAGCGCAGATCTTCGTCGCCCATCCGCCCGCGGTTGCCTTTCAGAAGTTTCTCGATGGTGATCTTCTCGACCTCGAGTGCACCCGGCTGGTGGTCGGTGCTGCAGTGTCGGTGTCGTTGCCAGTGGGCGGAGATAGTACCTCCGGTGCGCCGATCGCGTTGTTGGGTCATGTAGCCGCGGTGCGCATCGGCAAATCGGTGGCAATAGTTCATCACCAACCGTGGCGCGGCCGCTTGACGCTACGATTTCACGCCGACGGCACCGGCACGCGGTTGGTGCTGCAGTCCAGTTTGGATCAAGACGGGGTGGCGTGGCTCGCGCACAAGCGTGGTTACGGTCCGCCCGAACCGCTGCGGCCGGACCGCCACCGTATCGGTCTGTTGGTGAGCAAGTCCGGATCCGCTGCGGTGTTCGCGCAAGCCACGGAGACGTTGGCGCAGTTGGCCGTCGATGAAATAAATGCCGACGGCGGCGTCAACGGTGTTCCGATGGAGTTGTTGATCGGCGATGATGCCTCCGACTCGCTGGCGGGTGCTGCCGCTACCCGCAGGTTGCTCCGCAGTGGGTGCCGCATCATTTTCGCGTGCGTCACCTCGGCCACGTTCAACGCTGCCGCCTCCGCCTTGCAGAGCACCGACGTGCTGTTGGTGCACACGGTACTCAACGAAGGCGGGCGACCGAGTCCAGGAATCGTGCGGTTGGGTGAACGCCCGCTCGCTCAAGCGCGTGTCGGGATGCCGACTCTGATGTCCGAGACCGGGAGCCGGACTTGGTTTTTCGTTGGCCACCGATACTCCTGGTCCTACGGGGCGCACTGGGCAGCGCGCCGGGTTGCAGCGGAGAACAACGGTTCGGTACTCGGCGATACATATCTGCCGCTGGGCACCCGAGACTTTTCGTCCACTATCGGTGCCATCGAAGACTCCGGCGCGGAGTTGATCTTGTCGTCCCTGGTCGGCCATGACGAGGTCATGTTCGAGCAACAGTGCTTCGAAGCAGGATTGCGATCGAAAACACGCACGTTGGCTCTGGTGCTCGACGAAGCAACCCAGCAGTTGATCGGCGTGTCCGCCGCTGACGGAGTATGGGCGGCATTCGCTTATTTCCAGGGCACGACCGACACTCACCGTGACCTCGAAGACCGATACAACACCCTGCATGCCGGCCCTATGCCGCCGATGAGTTCGTTGTCCGAGACCACGTACGAGGCCATTGCTGCGTACGGGCGAATACTCGCCGCGAGTGGCAGCGAACCAGACAAAGAGACGTTGCGTCGGCGTCTGATGACGGAGTCGAATGCGGCTCGCGTCGACGGGCAAGCAACTGGGCCGGCCATCGTCCTGGCGGAATCGCATCGGGGCATCTTTCGGCCACGGTAGCTGCGCCACCTTCCAGAGGTTGATGTGTCGCTACTTATTGACACGTTGCGCAGGCGCGCATATCGTCGGGTGTGACGACGAGCACAGAAGTGCCGGATCGACGCCAGGCGCGGAGCGGCGGCGTGGCCCGGGTCCGAGTGTGCTCGGCGCTACGTTTGCCGTTCTGCTGCAACGTTTTACGAGGATCTGCGCCGATTCGGCCTCGTGTGATGCGCCGGAAACATATTGTTAACCAGTCGATATGTCGACACCTATTGACGCATTGTCGCACCCTGTTCTACCGTCAGTTGCATCGGAGTTCCCGCACCTACCCTGCTGCTTCAACCAGGAGATCACATGACAGTTTTACGCCCGGATTCGGACGCCATCGGCTCGGCGGCAAAGCATTTCGGAATCAATCTGACCGCGTCGGACCGTGAGGAGTTCGCCGGCTTGGTCGACGGCGCGCTCGGGTCCTACGACGAAGTGGACGAGCTGTACGCCGCCATCACACCCACCGCACCTGATCGCGAGCACCGCACTCCGGCCGAATCCGACAATCAGTTCGGTGGCTGGTACGTGACGACGAATATCACCTCGTCCGAGCCCGTCGATGATCGCCTCGCCGGAATGCGAGTCGCCATCAAAGACAATGTCGCAGTAGCCGGTGTGCCGATGATGAACGGCTCCCGCACCCTGGAAGGGTTCATCCCCTCCCTCGATGCCACTGTCGTCACTCGACTGCTCGACTCCGGAGCCGAGATAGCAGGAAAATCTGTGTGCGAGGACCTGTGTTTCTCCGGGTCGAGTTTCACCTCCGCCTCCGGGACGGTGCGCAACCCCTGGGACCCAACCCGTGAGGCCGGCGGATCGTCCGGCGGCAGTGGAGCTCTGGTCGCCAACGGGGATGTCGATATCGCTATCGGTGGTGATCAGGGCGGGTCCATCCGCATCCCGGCGGCCTTTTGCGGGGTGGTCGGGCACAAGCCGACGTTCGGCCTCGTCCCCTACACCGGCGCATTTCCGATCGAGCGCACCATCGACCACGTCGGCCCGATCACCCGCACCGTCGCGGACGCAGCGTTGATGTTGTCCGTGATCGCCGGCACCGACGGCAACGACCCACGGCAACCCGCAGATGTGACCGCCCATGACTACACCCATGGTCTCGATGCCGGTGTCGAGGGTCTGCGAATCGGTATCGTCACAGAGGGTTTCGGCCATGACGCCTCGCAACCACAAGTCGATGCCGCGGTCCGAGCGGCAGCGTACCGCCTGACCGAAGCAGGGGCGGTAGTCGACGAGGTGAGTATCCCGTGGCATCGACATGCATTCCACGTCTGGAACGTCATCGCCACCGACGGTGCCGCGTACCAGATGCTCGACGGCAACGGATACGGCCTCAACGCAGACGGGCTGTACGACCCGGAACAGATGGCATACTTCGCCGGCCGACGAATCGAGCACGCGGACGCGCTGGCCGATACGGTCAAACTCGTTGCGCTCTGTGGTCATCACGGAGTGACGACGCTGGGGGCGTCGAGCTACGGCAAAGCGCGCAACCTCGTACCGACAGCCCGCGCCGCCTACGACACTGCTCTCGATTCCTTCGACGTGCTGGTGATGCCCACCCTGCCGTACACCGCAACCCAACTGCCCGAACCCGGTATCGACCGGGCCACCTACCTGACCAAAGCGCTCGGCATGATCGCCAACACTGCACCGATGGATGTGACCGGGCATCCGGCACTGTCGGTGCCGGCAGGTCTTGTCGATGGTCTACCCGTCGGAATGATGATAATCGGCAAGCACTTCGACGACGCCACCGTGCTGCGCGTAGGCCACACCTTCGAGCAACTCCAGGGCGGATTCCCCACGCCCGATGCTGCGCGAGGCCACGCCGTACTTGCCTCTCGGTAACCACCGACTTCATCCCAACGTTCGCAGCCCCGACAGGAAAGGATTCACCATGTCCATCACCACCGTTCACGAGAAGCGCACCACCCACGCCCCCGGCGTTCCGGATCAGGCACCGGCAGGCGACCGCGCCTGGGCGCTCTACCGGGCTCTCGACTCCAAAGGCCTTGTGCCCGAGGGCTACGTCGAAGGGTGGAAGAAGACGTTCGAGGAGGACTTCACCCCACGCAGGGGCGCCGAACTGGTTGCTCGTGCGTGGACGGACCCGGAGTTCCGTGAATTGCTCTTGACCGACGGCACAGCGGCTGTCGGACAGTACGGATGGCTCGGTCCGCAGGGCGAGTACATCGTCGCACTCGAGGACACACCCACCCTCAAGAACGTCATCGTGTGCTCGCTGTGCTCGTGCACCGCCTGGCCGATCCTCGGGCTACCTCCGACTTGGTACAAGAGCTTCGAGTACCGGGCCCGCGTGGTACGCGAACCCAGAAAGGTCCTGGCCGAGCTCGGCACCACGCTGCCCGACGACGTCAAGATCCGCGTCGTCGACACCTCCGCCGAAACCCGGTACCTCGTCATCCCCGTCCGTCCTGCCGGCACCGAGGGATGGACCGTCGAGCAACTGCAGGAGATCGTCACCAAGGACTGCCTCATCGGCGTCGCTCTCCCCCAGGTCCCCTGACACTTCGCGCTCATCTCCAAAACTGGACTCGTAGAAAGGAATCGACTCCCATGGACGGAGTACACGATCTCGCCGGCAAACAAGGATTCGGTGCCGTCGACCACACGATCAACGAATACGAACACGGCCTGCCCCACCCGGAGACCTTCCATGCCGACTGGGAACACCTGCCGTACAGCCTGTTCTTCCTCGGCGTCGCCGAACTGGGCAAGTTCAGTGTCGACGAAGTACGCCACGTCGTCGAACGCATCGCACCGGTGCACTATCTCGTCACCCCGTACTACGAGCGATACGCCATCGGCGTGGCCACCTTGATGGTCGAAACCGGTGTACTGACCAAGGACGAACTCGAAGCCTTCGCCGGTGGACCATTCCCCTTGTCGCTACCGGCTACATCGCAAGGACGACCTGCACGCACCGACAACCACGTCTTCTCCGTCGGTGACACCGTCCGCGTTCGTGACGACCACTTCGCCGGTCACATCCGTATGCCGGCGATCTGCCGCGGACGAACCGGAGTCGTCCGTCATCGCACCACCGACAAGTGGCCGTTCCCCGACGCCATCGGACACGGTCGCACCGACGGAGGAGCCGAACCCACCTACCACGTCGAATTCACCGCAGAAGAACTTTTCGGCACCGACACCGACGCCGACGCCGTGATGGTCGACCTGTTCGAGGGTTACCTCGAACCAGCAGCCTGAGCCACGCACACCGACTCCGGTGGCGGCCACCCGGACCCTCCAGGGGCACGTGGCCGCCACCGGCTTCACTTCACCCGCTTCGTCGAGGCTTCTACAACGAGAAGGAACGTGAACCTGTCATGAACGACACACGACTCCCCGTCACGGTGCTTTCCGGATTTCTCGGTGCCGGCAAAACAACACTTCTCAACGAGGTCCTCCGAAACAGAGAGGGCCGCCGCGTCGCAGTCATCGTCAACGACATGAGCGAGATCAACATCGACAGCGCCGAAGTCGAACGCGAGATCAGCCTGAGCCGCTCGCAGGAGAAGCTGGTCGAGATGACCAACGGCTGCATCTGCTGCACACTTCGAGAGGATCTCCTGGCAGAAATCGGGATCCTCGCGGCTGACGGTCGATTCGACTACCTGCTCATCGAATCATCCGGAATCTCCGAACCCCTCCCGGTCGCAGAAACATTCACCTTCATCGATCCGACAGGCAAGGCCCTCGACGATGTCGCCCGACTGGACACGATGGTCACCGTCGTCGACGCCGCCAGCTTTCTACGTGACTACCGCACCGGCGGCACGGTCGCCGCCGACGCACCGGAAGACCAACGAGACATCTCCGACCTGCTCGTAGATCAAGTCGAATTCGCAGACGTCATCCTCATCGGCAAAGTCGACCTCGTCGACAAACGCGAACTCACCGAACTGAACGGGGTTCTGCGTTCACTGAACGCATCCGCACACATCATCCCTATGTCTTTCGGGAATGTCGATCTCGACTCCATCATGGACACGAAACTGTTCTCACTGGAAAAAGCTGCAACTGCTCCTGGATGGCTGCAGGAACTGCAAGGCCAGCACACGCCCGAAACCGAAGAATACGGAATCAGTTCCGTCGTCTACCGGGAACGCGCTCCCTTTCATCCAGAACGGATACACGATTTCCTCGCCACCGAGTGGACGAACGGAAATCTATTGCGCGCCAAAGGTTACTACTGGAACGCGGCTCGGTTCACCGAAACCGGCAGCATTTCTCAAGCCGGCCATCGCATACGGCACGGCTACATTGGCCGCTGGTGGAAATTTCTACCTGAAAGCTATTGGCCCACCGATGATTATCGACGCCAGGGGATATTGGACAAGTGGGAGAACCCAGTCGGCGACTGCCGACAAGAACTGGTCTTCATCGGCCAAGGAATCAATCCGGACCTCTTGCGCGAGCAGCTCGACGCATGCCTGCTCACAACCGAGGAGATAGAGCTCGGACCCGACATCTGGACGAGCTGGTCCGACCCACTCGGGCCCGGTCACAGTGACGACGTCGCCAGCCATGTGGGGCAAACCAACATCGCGCAGACCGTGTGACGGTCCCGCAGAACTCAGTTGGATTCGCCCACCCGCAATCGAGATAGAAGGAAACCCCTGTGGAATCAGCAATCGACACACATCTGCAGTGCCCGCGCCATATCTCCCGGCGGGTCCCGGACTCGTACCAACCGCCGTTCCCGATGTTCGTCGGCCGAGCCGACAAGGAGATAGAGCAGATCACCATGGGGTACCTCGGAGTCCAGTCGAAGGGCGACGGGCAGCGTGCGCATGCACTCACCGCTGTCGGGCATATCGTTGCCAGCCTCGATGCCCTGGACGGCCCCGAACACCACGATCTGACCCACCATGTCGACAACGAGGGTTACGACAACTACATCGTCGTCGGATACTGGCGCGATTCCTCGACATTCACGAACTGGCTCCGATCCCCCGACGTAGAGAATTGGTGGGACTCGGAAGAGCGGTTGAGTGAGAGTATCGGGTACTTCCGCGAAGTCGTGGCACCTCGAGTGGATCAGTTCGAGACTCTTTACGCCTTCAAGGACCAACTCCCCGGTGTCGGTGCTTTGATGGACAGCACCAGCGGCGACATCAATGAGCACGGTTACTGGGGTTCGATGCGCGAACGATTCCCTCTCGCCCAGACCGAGTGGATGCAACCCGGCAGTGCGGACACCCTGCAGATTATCTCCGGTGACCCGGAGGCAGGGGGCCGGGTCGTCGTCGCCGGCCACGACAACATCGCCCTCATCCGCTCCGGTCAGGACTGGAGAGAAGCGGGACCGGCCGAGCGCGACCTGTACTTGGGCGAGATACAACCGACCCTGCACGCCGGAATGGACTTCCTACGCGACAATGGCAGCGAGGTCGGCTGCTACAGCAACCGCCTGGTCCGAAACATCGAACTCGACGGGACGCCTCTCGACGAGACCTACAACATCGGCCACTGGCACTCGTTGGAGAAGCTCGAACGCTGGGCGGAATCGCATCCCACTCACCTGCGCATCTTCACCACGTTCTTCAAAGTCGTCGCCGAACTCGAGAAACTGCGGCTCTACCATGAGGTGTCGGTCTCCGATCAAGCGAACCAGCTCTTCGAATACATCAACTGCCACCCCGCCACCGGCATGATGCGCGACGCCGCGCTCCGGAACTGAGCCTCAACCGACACAAGCCTGGAGATCGAAATTGGCATATGCGCGCGATTAGGGTGGGCCGGGTAACCCTCAACCGATCTGGAGATACACATGGCGATCATCGCAATGCTCGATCTGACCTTCGATCCCGCCAAGCTCGACGACGCGAAGGTCGTCCTCGCTCGGGTCCTCACCGAGACTCGTGCGTTCGACGGCTGCCAAGGTGTCGACGTGCTCGTCGACGCCGACAACGAGGCTCACTGGATCGCCTACGAGCGCTGGGATTCCGCCGAAGCCGACGCGAAGTACCGCGAGTTCCGGGCCGGCGAAGGCAAGATCACCGACCTCGGCCCACTCCTCGCAGGCGCACCCGCGCTGACCAAGTACACGATCTCCAGCGTCTGACGTTCCCTTGCGTCAGTCGGTGCCGGACTCGATGGCCGCGTGATCGAGTGCCTCGGAATTGACTCCGGCGCCGTCGCTCGTGGAGGCCGAGATCGCTTCCGCGCCGCCCTGGGTGACGTCACCGATGAGGTCTGCCCACGCGGTGTGCTGCTCCTGAGCCGCGTACTGCTCCAGCTTGCTGCGCGAATCGGCGATGTCGAGGTTGCGCATCGTCAGCTGACCGATTCGGTCGCCGGGGAAGAAGGCCTGGCCCTGGCTGCGTTCCATCGACAGCTTCTCGGGGTGGTAGCTGAAATTGGTGCCCTGGGTGTCGACGATGGTGAAGTCCTGGCCACGGCGCAGACGCACCGTCACGCTGCCGCTCACCACGTTGCCGACCCACCGCTGCAGGCCCTCACGCAGCATCAGCGCCTGCGGATCGAACCAGCGTCCCTCGTACAGCAGGCGTCCGAGTCGACGGCCCTCGTTGTGGTACGAGGCGACGGTGTCCTCGTTGTGGATGGCGTTGACGAGGCGCTCGTACGTGATGTGCAGCAGCGCCATGCCTGGAGCCTCGTAGATGCCGCGACTCTTGGCCTCGATGATGCGGTTCTCGATCTGATCGCTCATGCCCAGGCCGTGGCGACCCCCGATGGCGTTGGCTTCCATCACCAGGTCGACGGGGCTCGCGAAGGTCTTGCCGTTGACTCGGACCGGACGGCCCTTGTCGAATTCGACGGTGACGTCCTCGGTCTCGATTTCGACCTCGGGGTCCCAGAAGCGGACACCCATGATGGGCGAGACGATCTCGAGCGAGGTGTCGAGGTATTCCAGGCTCTTGGCCTCGTGCGTGGCGCCCCAGATGTTGGCGTCGGTGGAGTACGCCTTTTCCGCGGAATCCCGGTAGGGCAGGTCGCGGTGGGTGAGCCACTCGGACATCTCGTGGCGGCCACCGAGCTCGGTGACGAACGCCTTGTCCAGCCAGGGCTTGTAGATCCGCAGATTGGGGTTGGCGAGCAGACCGTAACGGTAGAACCGCTCGATGTCGTTGCCCTTGTAGGTGGATCCGTCGCCCCAGATGGAGACGTCGTCCTCGCGCATGGCCGTCACCAACAGGGTGCCGGTGACCGCGCGGCCGAGTGGGGTGGTGTTGAAATAAACCTGGTTGGCCGATCTGATGTGGAAGGCGCCGCACGTCAGCGCGGCGAGACCCTCCTCGACGAGTGCTTCGCGGCAGTCCACGAGGCGGGCCTGCTCGGCTCCGTACGCGAGACCGCGCTCGGGCACGTCGGACAGATCGGGTTCGTCGTACTGGCCGATGTCAGCGGTGTAGGCATAGGGGACAGCGCCGTGTTCGCGCATCCACGCCACCGCGACGGAGGTGTCCAAGCCGCCGGAGAATGCGATGCCGATGCGCTCACCGACGGGAAGTTCGTGCAGTACCTTGGTCACGCCAGCATGGTATCGGTCTACTCGGTCAGCTCGAAAACGGCATCGGCGAGGATCGACCCGTTGACCTGAATTTCGAGCACATGCTCGCCCGGGTAGTAGCGACGCGTGGTGATGGGACGGAACGAGTGCGTCCGCGTGATCGTCGTGGTCGATCCGGGCGCGAGCGCGCGGGTGGTCAGCTTGAACACCTTCGGACTTCGCTTGCCGTTGGCACGGACGTGATGGATGACGTAGTCGACGGCCACGGACTGCTCGGAGTCCGCAGTGTTGGCGAGATCGAAGCGGATCGTGACGGACCCACCCGTCGGTACCTCGTTCGGCGTCACCGTCAGATCTCGGGCCTCGACACCCTCGGTCGGTGCGAAACCGAGAAGCGACAGGGCGCCCGGATCGCCCTTCTTGATCAACGAGCGCAGTGCGCGTCGGACGAGTTGTGTGGTGTGTGCGTCCGGATCGGCCATCCACGCCGCAGCCCGATCCACGACCAGTGTGGGATCGGTCCGACTCAGATCGTTGAGGTGATTTGCAACCGAGCGGCGTACGAACTCGGAATCGTCGCGGTAGAGCGCGTCGAGAATCGCGGTCGTGGCGTCCGGTCGGGCAGTGAGCGCTTCGACCCGCCTGGCCCATGGCAGAAATGGGCGGGTTCCCTCGGACGCCAGTCGGCGAACGTGCGGATCCGGGTGGTGAGTCCACTCCAGGGCCGTATCGAGGGTTCGATCGAGATCGGCGTCCATGAACGTCCGGATCGCGAACTCACCCGTCAGGCGAGAGGTCAGCCGGGCGAGAAGGGCTAGCCCGGAGTCGAATTCGGCTACACCCTCCGAAGTCGCACGTACCGCGAGTGCCTCGCTGATCGGCCAGATCATCCAACCGGTGAACTCGTCGTTCGTCAGTGCGGCTTCGATAGCGGCCTCGAACTGCGGGTAGTCCGCCGGTAGTTCGGCGAGTAAGGCGTCGCGGACGATGCGGGCGCGATCACTCAGGCTCAGGCCGTCGAACTCGCCTGCCGTAGCGGAGGTCGCCGGCAAGTCGCCGCCGAGGCAGTCGACCAGATTGTGGACGACATTCGCGCCGAGCAGCTCGTCTGCAGTCGGCATCAGACCATGTCCTTCTTGGTCATCCATCTCAGAATCGGCCAGCCCAAGAACACCGGAAGCCAGCACGTCAGGACACGGTAGAGAAGCACCGACGGTACCGCGACACTCGCGGGAAGACCGAACGCGGCGAGTCCGCCGATCAGGGCCGCCTCGACGGCACCGACGCCTCCCGGGGTCGGGGCTGCCGCGGCGAGGGTGCCACCGATCATGGTCACGACGGTCACGGTGATGAACGTCGTCCCGCCGCCGAACGCTTGGACACTGGCCCACAGTGCTAGCGCGGCTCCGAGAGTTGTTGCCGCACAGCCGAGAATGATGATCGAGAAGCGCTTCGGGTCCATCGCGAGCTGAGCGAGTTCACCGAGCACCTCCTTGAGCTGCGGTCGTATCGCGTCGCGTAGCCACCGACGCAGGATCGGCAGGAACAGCGCCGCCCCGACGGCTCCCAGCGCAACGCCAGCGATCAGATACAGCACCGTCGGGTCTGGCACGTAGCGCTCGAGCCCCGAGGATGTGCCCGCGACGATGGAGAACATGATCAGCAGGCTGACGTGGGTGATCACCTGCACCGACTGCTCCAGCGCCACCGCCGCAGTGGCCCGGACGGCTCCGAGGCCACTCTTCTGCAGGAAGCGCACACTCAGCGCCAGGCCACCCACGCCCGCCGGGGTCGTCGTCGCGGCAAAAGTGTTGGCCACCTGCATGATCACCAGATTGAAAAAGCTGACCTTGCCGAACGCGCAGGCCCACAGTGCTGCCGCGGCACCGATATAAGTCAGCGCAGACACTGCAAGGCCCAGCAGTGCCCACCACCAGTTGGCGGTGCGGAGCTCGGTCAAGAATGTCGGTACCGCACTGATGAACGGATATGCGACGTAGACGAGCGCAATCAGCAGGACGAGCTGGATGATCTGATAGCGGGAGAATCGCGTGACCTGTTCCAGCTCGATCTTCAGGGTGTCGGTCTGGTTCAGGACCTCCTCGCGCACGGCCTTCATGGTGGCGGTGCCGTCGGGAACGGATTTGAGGACCCGCGTCGGGATGGCGGCTTTGGTCAACCGTCCGGCGGCGGTGACGACGGTGTCCTCACCGAGGGTCTCGATAGCGATGCGCACGGCGCGTTCGACCCCGAACAGCGTCGAGGTGGAGATGAGTAGCTGCGCAACATCGGACTGCATCTGCGCGTCCGAGGCCCCGAGCTCGGCGAAAGCGAAACCCCCGAACAATGCGGTGCCGTTGTCGTCCCAGATCTCGGCGCTCCGCAGATCGCCGTGCGAAATCTGTCTCTCGTGCAGTGTCTGCAAGCCGTGCCAGATGGTCACCGCCAGCGAATCCTCGGAGGACTCGTCGACGGCCTTTCCGCGCGGTGCACTGTGTGCGAACAGTGCCCAGCCGCGGTCCAGGACGGAGACCGCGAGGGGTGTACTGCTTGCGATACCCAGCTCACCGATCGCGATGCCCATCAGAGCCCTGTGCTCGACGGCTCGCCGCATCGAGGCGTGAATCGGCACGCTTTCGCTGCCACGAAATGTCAGCCATCGCCAACCCTGCTTGATCACCCCGCCGCTGCGTTGGTTCTGCCCGTACATTTCGACGACGATCTCCGGTTCCGGGCCCTCGGCGGTAGCGGAGAGCACCAGCGGTCCCGGTCCGGCCGGTTTGAGAACGGTGAAGGAGGTGACGGGATGACCACGCTTTGCCAGTAGCCGGACAGCGCCGTCCAATGGGACTTCCAGAGCCGGTGTGCCGACGACGAGCACGATCAACGCGCCGATGAACCAGCCGACCGCCAATCCCAGCAGCGACCGTGCCGGAACGACGGTGCTGACGAAAAGGTGCATCGGCACGAATGCGAGAAGCAGGAACCACCAGGCACGACGCCAGCGAGCGGGAAGCCAGGGGCCCGACACCGTGAGAATCGCGGCGAGCATCGCGATCCAGCGCGAATCGTCGAGGAACTGTGCGAGGAAGGTATCCAGTCGCTCCGGCACGTCCAGATTCCACTCGGGGGTGGAGATACCGGTGCCGGTGATCGACAACGCGAGCACAGCGAGCAGGCCCGCCGCCGCGTAACCAGCGAGCAGCTTCCACTTACGGCCGGCGATCAATCCGATCAGAATGGCGAACGGAAGGGCCAGAATCGCCACGCCGTAGAGAAGGTAGACCAGGTCGGATTGATCCGGGCTGAGCACCCCGACGATGCCCGATACGGAGCTTTCCAGCGCAGCCCATTGATTGCGGGTGATGAGGGACCCTGCGATGACTGCCGCCACCAACAGGGCCGACAGGACTACTCGCAGAATGTCGCTCGTGCGGCGGATGGGCGGTTGCAGCAGCCGGCCCGTCACCGGGATTTCCCGCCCGTCGACTCGTATCGTTTGACGGATCTTTCGGTGCGGCCTCGAGATGCGTCGGCCAACGCTGGGAGTCAACCTAGCGCGCCAGACGCCGGCGAAGCTCGTTTCGTACCGCCGGCCACTCCGAGTCGACGATCGAGTACACGACCGTGTCACGCAGGGAGCCGTCGGGCATGCGCTGGTGGTTGCGCAATACGCCGTCCTGCTTCGCGCCCAGGTTCGCGATGGCGGTTCGGGATTGCATGTTCATCCAGTGCGTTCGGAATTCCACTGCAATGCAGTTCAATTCCTCGAAGGCGTAGCCGAGAAGAAGCAACTTGCTGGCAGTGTTGGTGCCACTGCGGTGCGCCGACGCCGCATTCCAGGTGGAACCGATCTCCACGCGACGGTTGGCTGCATCGGCGTTCATGAACGTAGTCATGCCGATGATCTGTCCGGTGTCGTTGCGGCGCAGAGTGAACGGAAGCATCGATTGTGCCTCGAGCAACCCGAGGCGTCGGTCGATCTCGGCCGCCATCTCCTCGGGCCTCGGAACAGCGGTGTACCAAAGATTCCACAAGTCACCGTCGCGAGCGGCGTCGCACAGGCCCTCGAGATGCTCGTGGCTCAGCGGCTCGAGCGTCACGAAGTCGTCCCTGAGCGTTACCGGGTGCAGAAAGGTCACATCAGGGACGATACGGGAAGTGGATCTCACCTCCTTGGAAGTGGATCTTCGGACCAGGATCAGACCGCGAGGTTGTGCATGTAGTGCGGGCTGAGTCTTCCGAGCTGAGAGGGTGCAAGAACCGCTCGCTTCCTCGACGCGACTTCGTGAAATCGTGTTCGCAACGTGGTGGTGTCGGGATCAGCGGGTGCTATCAGGACATCGGTGGGCTCCGCCCACGCAGTCACTCGAAGTCGCTGAACAAAACTTAGGTGATGTTCAGACGCGCTTCCGACCGGCGAACAAGACGCCGGCAGATGAGACCAGAATCAACACCACAAGGAATACGACGACGTATGATCGCTCGGCGGCCGGTGCCACTGTTCGCTCTCTTTGGTCACTACGTCGGTGAACGTACAGCTCACGCCTGGGGGTAGCCACCCCCAGAAGTCCGTAACACCGGCCCCTAGCCTCTCCGCGTTGCCGGGAAGTAGATAGTCGAAGCGGGTAGGGGTTCCATAGTGATCGATGCACCACGTCGGTTGATGTTGAAGTCTCAAGGAAAGCAGATCCCACAGGTAGAACACTGCCAGCGCGATTGCCGATAGCGCGAGGGTCGCCTGGCTCACACGCAAGACGGGTGACGCCTTCATGCGGTGACGATGAAATTGGTTGCAGCGACCCATCGAAAAAGGATCGCACCGTGTGCAACGGTGTTGGGGGACCAGCAAATGTTACCGGTTTCAAATCGGCTGAACTGGCTTGGATTCCGCAGTGGGCAGGAATGCTCGGTGAACAACCACCCTGCTGCAGAGCGGATTCGATGCTGCGGTGACAACTTCAAAAGTTACAACCCCTAACAAACCCATCGGTATGCAACATGCCGGGTTCGACCTTTGCGTATCAAAATCGACTCTGACGCATCACTTTCGAGTCCTGCACGAGTCGGGGCCGATATTTCAGGTGGACCGCGAAAACGAACGCTTCCCTGGCCTGCCGGACCTCCTTGCGAACGAGCGACGGTAATTCGCTGGATCGGAATTCGGCGTCGGGTTAGCGTCGGGAAATGCACATCGCGATGATCGGGACGACAGCGCCGAGTCACATCTATCCATCGCTGGCGCTGATCGCGGAGCTGGTGCGACGAGGCCATCGCGTCACGTACGCAGTGGGAGACTCGCTGGCCCATCTCGTCGAACCCACGGGCGCCGAGGCCGTGCGGTTTCACTCGATCCTCCCGCAGGGCGAGCAGGACTGGCCGGACGATCCGGCGGATGCGATGCGGGTGTTCCTCGACGAGGCACGCGCCTGCTTCGATGTGCTCACCGACTTCTACGACACCGACCGCCCGGACCTGCTGCTCTACGATATCGGCGGCCTCGCAGCACCCGTTCTCGGCCGGCGATATGCAGTGAACGCCGTGCAGCTCTCTCCCGCCATGGTCGCCTGGGAGGGATACGAGAGCGATCTCGCCGAGGTGATCGTTCCGTTGCGTGAATCCGAGGCCGGTAGGAATTATCACGCCGCCTACTCGGAGTGGCTACGGGAAAACGGCATTGACGCCGACCCGTGGCAATGGATCACCTACCCCGAGAGCGTCATCTCGTTGATCCCGCGCGTGCTGCAGCCGAACGCCGACGCGGTGCCCCGCACGGTCGCCTTCGTGGGCCCTTGCATCGATCCGGCGCGTCTGACAGACCGCAGTTGGACGCCCCCGCGCACCGATGCCCGCGTCCTGTACGTCTCGTTCGGAACCGGCTTCAACGATCGCCCCGATTTTTACCGCACCTGCATCGACGCCTTCGACGGCTCGGCGTGGCATGTGGTGATATCCGTCGGCGACCGCGTCGACATACCGGCGCTGGGCAACGTCCCGGCCAATATCGAGATCCACACCAGGGTGCCGCAACTTGCCGTACTCGAGGCGGCAGCGGCCTTCGTCACGCATGCCGGGATGGGCGGGTGTACCGAGGCACTGTGGTTCGGTGTGCCGACCGTCGCAATCCCCCAGGCGGTCGATCAATTCGGTAATGCCAACGCGCTCGAGGAACTCGGGGTCGGGGTTCAGCTCGCATCCGAGGACGTCACGTCGGAGAGTCTGCGCAACGCGGTGGAGCACGTGGCCGGGTCGGCCGAGATTGCGGCGCGCCTGGCCACAGTCGGCGCCGAGGTACGCGAACACGGCGGCGTCGACAAAGCAGCAGACCAGGTCGAGGCTAGCCTTCGAGCGCGCTGACGCTGACGCCGTAGGGCAGGAAACGCAGCCGACGCGTGGGGTCGACGTTGTCCTTGTGGGCGCGCAGGGCATCGAGCTCGGAACTGTAGACCTGGTCGATGTGGGCAGATCCGTCCTCGTCGACGGTGTAGATGGCCCACACGCCGTCACCCTTCTCGCCGGTGGTCTCCGGTTCGGGCGCCGGCTTGGCGCGCGGTGTGGCCGCTTCCCCGAAGAACGCGCCCCACGGGCCGACGGCTCCGGACCCACCGATGATCTTGCCTACCTGATCGACTACGTCCCGCAGTCCGTCGCTCGCTTCCTTGGCGAAGCGATCGAAGTCCTCGGGGTCGATATTGAACGGTCCATTGTTGGTCATCTCTCCAGTGTGCGCCTGTTCGCTCCCGGAAGCACTGGGGTCACTGCTGCAACTGCGACCCGATGCTGTTGTGGAGCGCCCTGAGGCTGTTCTGCCCGAGGGTGACGGTTTGCGACTCGATGTGCCGGAGCAGGTGACCGTCGTCGAGTACCTTCTCACTCGACTGGATCAGGACGGTCCCGGCGCCGGTGAAGTCGAACTGGCGTTCCTCCCCGCTGTTGGCGCCGAGGAACCCGCGGGCCGCGCCGAGGAAATTCTGCATCCAGCCGGCGTCGAAGTGGTGTGACGGGGACGGGCAGTCGGCCCACCCTACGAGAGCCTCCGGGTCGATGCGCAGTGGTGGTTCGGCGAACATCACGGGCCCGTTGGATGAGGCCAGAAACTTGCCGGTGCCCAGCAGCGTCAGAAATCCGGGGACGATGGACTGCTTCAGATCCAGGGTCGGCTGGAATGCGAGCAGGTTCGATGCCCGGATGGTCAGGTTGCCGTCGTCCAGGTCGTACGAGTTGATGTTGAATCCGCGATCACCGAGGATCAGCTTGCCCTGGCCCTGCGCGAGGACCCAGTCGTTCGAGTACAGCGGCGACGAGAAGCGCGCGGCGACGATGGCCGGCATCGATGTCTGACCGAGTGGCTCGAACCGTACATTGCCGTAGTAGGCGATCATCGCGCCCTTGGATGTGAACCATGGCTGACCGGCGAGTTCGACGCAGAATGCGTAGTCGTTGCCGGGGACGTTGTCGTCGACCGGCAGGGTATACGGGGTGTGGATTTCGAGGCCCATGTGATGCTCCTGTCAGAACTTCTGCTCGGAGGCCTGGACCCACACGGTGCCCGTACCCGTCATCTTCAGCTGGATCGCTTCGCCGCTGCCACGCCCTACGGCGTCACGCCAACCGACGTTCGCCGAGATGTCGACGCTGATATTGCCGATGTGGCAGACGTACGCCTGCGGATCGACGACGACCTGGGGGTGCTGCGGCCCGACCTGAAGTGGGATTGCGCCGCCGTGCGAGAGGACTGCGACGCTTCCCTGCCCGGTCAACTGCGTCGTGAACAACCCCTGCCCCGTCATAGCGCCGCGGACGGCGCCGCGTACTCCACCCTGGGAGGTGAGTGCGACGATCGAGCTCTGCAAGTAGCCGTCGTGCACCAGGAGTCGATCGGCTTCGACGGTGAGCATGGATGAGCCGTCGAGATGAATCACCTCGACGTAGAGCCCAGCGTGACCGTAGAACACCTCACCCTGACCCTCGGCCGCCATCATCGCTACGTGTTCGCCGGACATCATCCGACCCGCCATCCCGGCGACGCCACCAAAACTGGGCATTCCGGCAGCGGACCCGCCCATCGAATGCGGGATGAAGTGGACGTCGCCGGTGTAGTACAACATTGCGCCCTTGCGCGCCAACACGTTCTGTCCGGGTGCGAGCGTCGATTTCACGACCTTGCCGTTCACCGCTTCGAGTGGCACGTCAACGCTCCTCGGGTTGGATGTAGACGACGCCTTGGCCGTCGAACCGTAGCGAGAACGCCTCGCCGCTTCCGCCGCCGATAGCCGATCGCCAGGTGACGTCGGTGACGAAGCTCTGATTCAGTGATCCGCGATGCGCGACGAATGCATCGGGATCGACGACGAGGGGATATTGCGGGTCCACCGCCAGGGCGATGAGCGGACCACCCGCAGAGAGCAGTGCCACCGAACCCGTTCCGCTGACGATGGTGGTGAACAATCCCTGACCCGAGGATGCTCCGCGAAGCCCCGAGAACTTGACTTCGGTCTTGATCTGACCGGTGAGGGCGAGCAACTGCGAAGCCTCGACGTGCATCGAGTCGTTCGCCAATTCGACGATGGTGATGTCCTGCGCATCGACGGCGAAGTAAACGATGCCTTTCCCGGAAACCTCCATGAGGGAGAGGGATTCGCCGGTGACCTTTTGTTTGAGCGCGGCACGCAGGCCCCCACCCCCGCCCATGCCGGCGTTCTTGAAGGCGACGTCGCCCTCGTACGCGACCATCGATCCGGAGATCGCGCGCAGCGAATCGCCAGTGAGATTCGCGACGAGCACGCGGTGCCCGTTGGTTGTCAGCTGAGCCACGGGAAGACTATGCCACGCACAGTCCCCCCGTGTCAGTGCAACTGGACCTGCAGTGCAACTGGACCTCCGGTCCTACTGGATCAGTGGGCGCAGTGCCTTTCCTGCGAGTTCGACGATGCCGGGCTCGTGGCCGTTGGTGACCAGGTTGATGATGACTCCGTCGATGCCGTGGTCGAGCACACGCGTCTGCACCTGTTCGGCGACGTCGTCCGGCGTTCCGCAGAAAGCCCGGTCGGTAGCGGCGGTCTTCTCGTCCTCGGACAGATTCGACAAGTCGATACCGTTCGAGAGCAGGTAGTCGTTCTGGAGCGTGCGTGCTTTGTCGCCGTCCTCGTCGATGATGACGAACGCGAGGAAGCTGGTTTCGAGATCCTTCGGGTCGCGGTCGACTTCCTCGCAGCGCGCTTGCACGGCCTCGACCTTGCGAGGCAGTTCGCTTGCGTTGCAAATGATGTTGAGGTGATCGGCGAACTGCGCAGCGAGACCGAAGGTCTTCTTTTCACCACCGCCGCCGAGCATGATCGGGAGGTCGTCACGCAGGCGCGGCTCGTTGATGGCCTCCTCGACCTGGTACCACAGGCCGTCGAAGGTGGGACGCTGCCCGCGCAGCATCGGTTCGATGATCTGCAGCGCCTCGTCGAGGCGTTCGAAACGATCGGTGAACGTACCGAATTCGAGGCCGAAACTGGTGTGCTCGAGCTCGAACCATCCTGCGCCGATGCCGAGGATCGCGCGTCCGCCGCTGACGACGTCGAGGGTGGTGACTGTCTTGGCGAGGATCGCCGGGTTTCGGTAGGTGTTCCCGGTGACGAGTGCCGACAGCTGGATGGTGTCGGTGGCGGTGGCCAACGCGGACAGTGCCGAGTACGCCTCAAGCATCGGTTCGTCGGGCTTGCCGATCCCGGGTAGTTGGTAGAAGTGGTCCATGACGAATGCAGTGTCGAATCCGGCTGCTTCGGCCTCGCGCGCTTGCGCGATGACCTTGGGAAACAGCTCTGCGACAGGGCCTGAGTAGCTGAAATTGGGCATCTGGTAACCGAGACGAATAGTCACCGTTCAAACGCTACTCCCGTCCGCGAAGTCTGCCATCTCGAACATCCGGATTCCGTTGCAGCCGCCGATCGGCGGGTGAACAATCACAGTCATGCCGACACTCGAGCTCACTCGACCGCCGTTCTCGGGCTTCGGGGTCGATGACATCGACGCCGCCCGAGCCTTCTACGCGGACACCCTTGGACTCACCGTCGTCGACGGCGAGATGGGACTGCTGCATCTGCAACTCGGCGAAGGGTGTGAGGTGTTGATCTACCCGCGTGAGCACCACAAGCCGGCCCAGCACACTGTTCTCAATTTTCCCGTCGCGGACATCGACGCGGCGGTGGATGCATTGAATGCGAAAGGGGTGCATTGTCAGCAGTATCCGGAGATGGGTACCGACGAGCGGGGCATCTTCCGCAAGGGTGGTCCGCTGATCGCCTGGTTCACCGATCCGGCGGGCAACGTGCTGTCCGTGCTGCAAGCGTGAAGGTGCACCCTCAGGCGGTGGGCGAGCCTTGTTCGAGAGTGACCGTGCGCTGCTGAAGTACGCCCTGCTCACTGACCCATTCGAGATCGATGCGGTCGCCGGGGCGACGTCCGATCATCTCTCCGGTCAGCTCGTCCGAGTTGCGGACAGCGCGACCGTCGAACGAGACGATCACATCGCCCCTCAGGAGACCTGAGCGTTCTGCCGGTGAGTCGGATGCGACGGACGCGATCACTGCGCCCTGGGTCGGCCCGCTTGCGCGGAAGGCCGAAACGTCGCGCACTCCGATACCGAGATAGGGCGTCGGACCGACGTGGACGGTGCCTCCCGAGCGGCCCGTGCGTACCTGCTCGAAAACAGCCATGGCGTCGTCGATGGGGATGGCGTACGCCTCGGGCGCCTGGGTCTGGCGGGCCTCTTCGGACAGACCGGCAGCGTCGACGCCGATGACGCTCCCCCACGCATCGACGAGTGGGCCACCTGAATCACCGGACCGCACATCGGCATCGATCTGGATCATCCCGGTCAGTTCGTTGCGCGAGCCGTTCACCGAGCTCTGCGCCAGCACCGACCGATCGAGAGCAACGATCTTGCCCGGTGCAGGCACCAGGGCGCCCGCGCCATCGGCGTTCCCGACGGCGGTCACCGGATCGCCCACCGCCACGTTCGCCGAGGTGCCGATCGCCGCGACCTGGAGGTTCGAGGCGTTGGCCAACTGCAGCACGGCGAGATCGCGCGTTCTGTCGTAGCCCAGCACCGACGCGTCGTAGATGAGTCCGTTGCCCTGATGTACGGCCGTGATGTCGGTCGCCTCCTCGACAACGTGGAAGTTGGTGAGCACCAACCCGTCGGGGTCGACGACGAAGCCGGTGCCCGCGACGCCGTAGAGCCCGAACTCGGCGGAGAGGGTGACAATAGTCGGATCGATTTGGGCGGAGAGTTGTTCGAGGGTCAGTGGTGCCGGCGGTGGCGGTGGCGGCAGAGCGACGGGTGGGGCAGTTGCCGGCGGGGTTTGTTCGGGCGCGTCCAGGACTCCTGGACCCAGGGGTGCGGCCAGCGCGGACGCAGCGAAAGTCAGCGCAAGAACGAATGCGTACCGACCGACTGCCTGCATGTCAGTCGATTATGCCGTCACCGATTCACACCGGGTGCGTTCTGAATACCGTGATGGTCTCGACCTGCAGGGCGCGTTGGGTGAATTCGACGAACACGATGCCCGGGCCGGAGTCGAATTCGGCGGAAACACTCACTGTTCTGCCTGCTGCGATCCACTTCTTGAAGCGTGCGCGGCGCAGCTCCTCGGCGGAAACATCCGCTCCATCGGCGGGCCGGTGCAATGCGCGCAGCTCATGCTCGGCGACGGTCTTGCCCTTTCTCCCGACGCCACGGAATCCGCCCAGAAATCCCATCGCGCCGCTCAGACCCTGATTTCCGATCAGCTGCGGAGTGAGCTTCGCGGACGCGACGAGCCCAGGAATGCCTGCGCGCAGCAGCTGCCCGATCATCGTCGCGAGTTCCCAATGCGCAGCGAGTCGGGCAATTTTCAGCGTTCCGTTCTCCTCGACGAAGTCGTAGCGAAGATGCATCGGCACCTCGAGCCTCGCGCCGGTGGACATGACGGTTACGAGGTTGAGGTCGCGTACCACGGACATGCCGGAAACGGCCTCGCTCTCGATGTGGAATTCGATGGTGTTCGGCGCGATGAAGGTGTCGTAGAAACGTTCGATGGCTTCGCGGCCGCGGTGTGGCCGTGATCCGACGGGATCATTGACCTCGCCGGCGTCCGCATACAGGTCTACCCACGCCCGACGATCGTGCACCGCGACAGCGGCGGGTGAGCCTTGGGCGGCTGCAAGCAACTCCTCAGGGGTGTGCACGACCTCGACGCTACCGTTACGCGGACCTCACGTCGGCCGGTCGCTCGCTCGGGAGTCGAAACTCGCGTCGGAGCAGGCGGGGCCGAGGGGCGGAGTGAACGTGACGTCCTCGCACCTGCGGCACACGTGGGTGCGGTGATGTCCGCGGCCGCAGGAGCATGCCCTCGAACCGACCAGCACGGTTCGCGGGCCGAGGGCATGACCGCGGGCGCACCGCGAGGGCGCGCTCTCGATCCATCGATCGCCCGATCGATGCAGGGTCGACGAGAAGTCACCGGCGGCATCTGGCGTCGACATCCTCGGCACCCGCCATGGTCGCTACCGCCCTGAATCTTGTTTGGACCGTCCGCATCTTGTTTGGACCGTCCGCGAGTGGTCGCTCTCGGACGGCTTTGCGAGACTATCACGATATCGAACGTATGTTCCCATTCCGGTCGTCCGCTCGTGCAGCGAGGAAGGCTTCCGGATCGATGAGGTCCGACTGTCCGACGATGGAGCCCAGATCGGCGATCCGCTCGATACCCGTCAACACCATCTCCTCCTCGACGGTGCCCTCGGCGTAGCCGTAGTAGCAGGTCGAAGTGGTGTGGTTGTGGTCGTTGTCGATCCTGTTCGCGCGGCCCTCGATCTGGCGGATGTCGATGGGAGTCCACCGCGGATCATGAATGAGCGTCACGCGCGGGGCCGCGGTCGACACGGACTGGAGCGGAGCCTGCGGAGTGACCTGATGATGCTTGTCCGGCAGTAGCAGCTCGTTGGTGTGGAGGTTGATCGCACTCGTCGTGGTGGAGACGATCACCGGGGCCGCGCCGGTCTGGAACCGTCGAATTTCCAGTTCCTGATCACTACTGCTCATGCTGCCGTCGACGACAGCGACGACGAGACCCTCCTCGCGCAACGTCTCGGCCAGCGCAGCGACGGACTCGCGGTAGAACATCGAGACGAACACCTGATTGCCCTCGCGGATCCAGGCTCGAACCTGGTCGGCAGTCGCCGGGATCCGAAGATACGAGCACTTCTGCCGGAAACGAAGGGCAGCGGCGCGCGTACTGGGATTCTTCTGCAGTACGCGCCTACCGCCGACGGATTTCCACAGCGGCAGGCCCAATTCTCGCCGATAGTCCACCCACGCCGAGTTGTACAGACGCTTCTGAGCCGCGGTCAGCTCCTGGCCGAGAGGCTCCCGGGGCGTCGGCGGTGATGGCCGGGAGATCGACCACGGCACGGACCCGCCCGCCAGCCAACCGTGGATGGCACCGATGTCGCGTTCGCGTCGGGCGGCGTCCTCGGGCTCCCACCTCCAGGTCTTCAGGCCGGCAGCCTTGCCTTCCTTCAGCGCGAACTCCTCCGCTTGCAGAAACGTCGCCCACTTGGTCGTGACGGCGTAACCGAGGGTGTCCTCGTCGCCGATGATCGTGGTGCCGCGGCTCTGTTCGATGGCCCGTGCCATGTAAGCGAAGTGCATCGGCTGGTACCCCGGCGTCGCCGACATCCACACCACCGCCCGCGCAGCCTCCTGATATCGCCATACGATCTGTGACTGCTGCGATTCGATGTTCATCAGCGCGTGCGACTCGTCGGCGATGACGACGTCGATGTCGAAGCGGAGTTCACCGAGCGCGATGGTCCGCTTGTTCTGGGTCTTCTTGCGCTTGCCCAGGTCGATGTCCTCCGGAACCGTCAGCAGCTTCTTCGTCGACTGATACGTCACCAGCAACCAGCGCCTGCGGTCGGCCGGATCGAGATCGGCCTCTGAGTCGGCAATGGTGCGCCTCCAGCCAGGAAGTGCGCCCTTGGGAGCGACGACGAGGACTGTGTTCGTCGTGTCGTCATCCATCTGGCGGACGGCCTCGCAGACGGCCAGTGTCTTCCCGAGCCCCGTCGAGTCCATCTGCGCAAAATACGGGAAGCCGGCGGCCATGGCACCCAGCTGACGGCGCACCGATTCCAGCTGCGTCTCGCGAGGAGTCATCGACCGTTCATGAACTGTCTCGGGCCGCCAGCTTTCGTTGCAGTCGTCCTCGATCCAGCGCTGCAGGCTGTAGGGCATCGACTCGAACGAGACAAGACCGTCGGGCAGCTCGGTTCCGTAGTAGGCGAACACTCGCGGCCCGGGGTACCACCGCGCGCCCGACGCCGAGGCGAGACTGCGGTCCTCGAATGGGACGTCGAGTACCCAGACGCGCTCACCGGGATCCGGTGGCCGCAGATCGGGTGAGGCAGTCTTGCGGACAGGTTTCTTGCGTGCCGGTTTCCTAGTGGTGGGCTTGCGTCGACGAGGTGGCACGGACACACCGTAGTCTGCGGTTACCGTGCGCAGCAGAACCGGAGGGAGTGCCGTGTCCGAGACGAACAGCAGAGCCGTCGTACTGGTCCACGACCGAGATCCGGCCCTGGGCTACCGCAACATCGGCACGTTCATACCCGAACTTCAGCAACGCGGATTTCAGTTGCAGGTGCACTCCTTCGACTACGCATCCGCATCGACGCCACCACCACTCGGCGACGCCGCGATGGTCGTGGTCATGGGCTCCCCCGATGCGGCCTACGACCTCAATCCATGGGTCGGCCCCGAAACCGCCTACCTCGAACGCGCCATCGGCCTCGACGTACCCATTCTCGGCGTCTGCTTCGGCGGCCAACTGCTCGCGCAGATCCTCGGCGGAACCGTCACCAAGTCCGACTGGCCGGAACACGGAATGACAGACATCGAGTCCGACTGCCCCGAGTTGGTCGGCAGCGGTCCGTGGATGCAGTTCCACGGCGACACCTTCGTAGCCCCCGACAGCGCAACGGTGATCGCTCGCAACGATGCCGGCCAGCAGGCCTTCACGGCAGGTCCCCACCTGGGAGTGCAGTTCCACCCCGAGATCGACGTCGATACCTTCGACTCCTGGGCGCACGCGTGGGCACGCGACGGTGTCGAACACGATCGTCAGCTGGTCGCGGCGATTCGGGAAGACCTCGAGGCAGGCGAACGGGACGCGCGTGCCCGCTGCAGCGCCCTGCTCGACGCGTGGATCGGGCGTCAATCGCGCTGATCGGACCGGCTCTGCTATTACGGTGGAGGTCATGAACTTCAGTGACCACCAGATCGGCATCTACGCGCAGGGCATGTTCACCGATCAGCGGCCGCAGATCACGACGAATCTTGCGAAGCTCGAGGAGCAGGCGGCTGCCACGCTGACGCCGGAGGCGCTGGGGTACATCGTGGCGAGCGCGGGCAGCGGGTCCACCGCTCGCGCCAATCGGGATGCTTTCGACCGCTGGCGCATTGCTCCTCGGATGCTTCGCAGCGCCGCCGAACGTGATCACTCCACCACAGTTCTCGGCACCGAGATGCCCGCGCCGTTGCTGATCGCACCGGTGGGAGTTCAGACTTTGGCGCACCCGGAGGGCGAGCTCGCCTCCGCACGCGCAGCGGCGTCACTGGGGGTGCCGTACATTCACTCCACCCAGGCCTCGCACTCGTTCGAGCAGATCGCCGAGGCCGGTGGCGATGCCCCGCGGTGGTACCAGTTGTATTGGCCCACCGATGAATCGGTGCTGCTCAGCTTTCTGGACCGCGCGAAGAAATCCGGCTTCACCACGCTGGTCCTGACCCTGGACACCACGATGCTCGGCTGGCGACCCGCCGATCTCGATCGCGGTTACCTGCCCTTCCTGGCGAATCTCGGAATCGAGAACTACCTCACCGACCCGGCGTTCCTGGCCGGGCTCGAGCAGTCGGTCGAGGCCAACCCCGTTGCTGCCGCGATGCATTGGGCGAAGATGTTCCCCAATCCCGGATTGAACTGGTCGCAGCTCGGCTTTCTGCGCGAGCACTGGGACGGTCCGATCGTGCTGAAGGGAATCTGCACCGAGGTGGACGCACGTGCCGCGGCAGAGCATGGAGTCGACGGTATCGTGGTGTCCAATCATGGTGGCCGCCAGATCGACGGCGCACGAGCATCATTGGATGCCCTGCCCGGTATCGTCGATGCCGTCGGCGATCGGTTGACCGTGCTGTTCGACTCCGGCGTCAGAACAGGTGCGGACATGGCGAAAGCGCTCGCACTCGGCGCCGATGCAGTGCTGCTGGGCCGACCTTTCCTCTACGGTCTCGCGCTCGGCGGCCAGTCGGGCGTGGAGCACGTCTTGCGCTGCATCCTTGCCGAATTCGATCTCGTCACCAGCCTGTCCGGTCACACCGGCGCTGCAGAACTGGGACGCGAGTCGGTGATCTCCGCATGAGCGCAACTCCATCCTGGGTCGCCCACTCGATCTGGTGGCATGTCTACCCGCTCGGTTTCGCCGGGGCACCTGTCCATGATTGGGACGGAACATCACTGGCGGAGGAGCATCGACTGCTCAAGGTCGTCGAATGGCTGGACTACGCAGTCGAACTCGGAGCCTCGGGGATCGCGCTGGGGCCGATCTTCGCCTCGGAGGGGCATGGATACGAAACCGTCGACTACCTTCATATCGATACGCGGCTCGGTACCGACGCAGACTTCGATACCCTCGTCGAGGCCGCTCACGGCCGCGGACTGAAGATCATGCTCGACGGTGTCTTCAACCATGTGGCGCAAGGATTCTCGAAGTACCGACAGGCGCTGGAATCAGGCCCCGGTTCGGACGCGGCACAGTGGTTCCATCTGGACTTCTCGGGCGAGCGCCCCACGCATCGAAGCTTCGAGGGACACGAGCACCTCGTGACGCTGAACCACGGCAATGCCGATGTCCAGCAGTACGTCGCCGACGTCATGTCGCATTGGCTGGGCCGCGGTGCCGACGGGTGGCGTCTGGACGCGGCATACGCTGTGCCGACGGAGTTCTGGGCCTCGGTGATCCCCCGTGTGCGGCAGCAGCATCCCGAGGCATATTTTCTCGGTGAAGTCATCCATGGCGACTACGCGCAGTTCGTTCAGCACAGCACGGTGGACTCGGTGACGCAGTACGAGCTGTGGAAAGCGACATGGAGCGCTATCTCGGAGGCGAACTTCTTCGAACTCTCCCACGCACTGGGTCGGCACAACGACTGGCTGGAGACGTTCGTGCCCGCCACATTCGTCGGCAATCACGACGTCAACCGCATCGCGAGCACCATCGCCGACGAACGGCACCACGCGCACGCACTGGTCGTTCTCTTCACCACCGGGGGCACCCCGATGATCTACTACGGCGACGAGCAGGGCTTCCGTGGTGTCAAGGAGGAGCGCGTCGGTGGCGACGACGACGTTCGTCCCGAGTTCCCCATGACCAAGGAGGAACTCGCACCGGAGGGGTGGCCGACGTATCACCTGCATCAGGAGTTGATCGGTCTACGCAGGCGCAATCCCTGGCTGCACTACGCACGCACCGAGACTCTCGAGCTGACCAATACCGCGTTGGTGTACCGCGCCTACGCCGGTGACGATCATGTCCACGTCGTGCTCGATCTCGGTGACGACCCCATCGATTACTCGCTCGGCGGCGACGTACTGGCTGGTCAAGCGACCGTCGAGGGTGGCCGCGTCACCGTGCCGCCGCACGGCTGGGCTGTCTTCGGTAGGAAGTAGCTGCCCGGCAACCGGATCGAGGGTCAGCCTCTGGCTTGCTTCGCGCGGTCGAAGAACGCCAGCACGTGCGGGACCTTGTCCTGCGGCACGTCGAACACCGCTTGACCTCCGAGGTACGAGATCGAGCCGTCGGACAACCGTGCACCGATCTTGACGCGTAGTCCGCCGCCACGGGGCTTCGCGTCGACTCCGATGTGCGCGACGTGCCAGCGGGGTCGGCCCGAGACGGTCTGCTGTGTCGCGTCGAAGATTTCGACGATGCGGTTGTCGAGGACGAGCACGACGTTCTCGTCCAACCAGTATTCGACGTACTCTCGCTCGCGCATCGTAGGAGCCTATATCCATCTCTACTGCTAGCGCTAGATAGAGGTACAGAGCCCGATAGGTACACTCGTCGTTGACACGGGGTGCCGCTTTTCATGAAGCGGCTGAGAACACACCCGTCGAACCTGATCTGGTCAACACCAGCGTAGGGATGTCTGCACCCATGGGGTGCATTGTCTTTCGCGTTGGACGGCCAACGAGCGAGAGGCATGTGTATGAAACTGAGCGAGCAGACTGTTCTGGTTACCGGCGCTGGGCGGGGACTCGGGTCCGCGATTGCACGGGCATTCGCCGCCCAGGGTGCCGATGTCGTGGTCAACTACCGTCGCAGTGTTCAGTCCGCCGAACGGCTCGCTGCAGAGATCGGCGGCCTCGCCGTGGCGGCGGACGTGACGCAGGCCGACCAGGTCGAGACGATGTTCACCGCAGCGCAGCAGCACTTCGGAAAGCCCGTCACCACGGTCGTCAACAACGCTCTCGCCGATTTCTCCTTCAACGGTGACGCTCGTAGCACCGCTGACACCATCACCTGGGAGGAGTTCGACGCCCAGTTCCAGGGAGCGGTCCGCGGCGCACTCACCACCACCCAGCGCGCCCTCGGCGGAATGCGCTCCATCGGATTCGGCCGCATCGTCAACGTCGGCACGAACCTCTTCCAGAACCCCGTCGTTCCCTACCACGACTACACGGCCTCGAAGGCGGCGCTGCTGTCGCTGACTCGTACGCTCGCCGCCGACCTCGGGGCCGACGGCATCACCGTCAACATGGTTTCCGGTGGCCTCCTGCGCACCACCGACGCCAGCTCCGCGACACCGAAAGCTGTATTCGACCTCATCGCAGCGTCGACCCCGCTGCAACGCGTGGTGACGCCGGAGGAGTTCGCCGACGCCCTGCTCTTCTTCGCCTCACCCTGGTCGCGATCGGTGACCGGACAGAACCTCGTCGTCGACGGCGGCTTGGTCAAGGACTAGATCATGCTGCATCTCAACGCTTTTCTGTTCGGCTGCGGACACCACAGTGCCGCCTGGCGCCACCCGCGCTCCCGCGTCGAGGACCTCGGCGACATCGGCTACTACTCCGAGCTCGCGCGTACCGCCGAGCGAGGCAAGTTCGATGCGGTGTTCTTCGCGGACGGGCACTCGGTGCGCGATCCGGCCGGTGCCGGAACCTGGTTCCTCGAACCGATCACGGCGCTGACGGCCATGGCACGAGCGACCTCCCACATCGGGTTGGTCACCACGGTGTCCACCACGTTCTACACGCCGTTTCACGCCGCCCGGTTGCTCGCCTCGCTCGATCACATCAGTGGCGGACGAGCCGGATGGAACGTCGTCACCTCGATGTTCGACGCCGAGGCCCGCAATCACGGATTCGACGAGATCCCCTCTCGCGAGGAGCGATACGCGCGGGCCGAGGAGTTCGTCGACGTCGCGCTCGCGCTGTGGGACAGCTGGGATGCGGGCGCGCTCGTGCTCGACCGAGAAGGCATGTACGCCGATCCCAATGCGGTTCACTCGATCGATCACGTGGGCAAGCACTTTCGGGTCGACGGCCCATTGACGGTGCCGCGGTCACCGCAGGGGCGGCCGGTGCTGTTTCAGGCAGGCGCGTCGGGACCGGGACGAGATCTGGCAGCGCGATACGCCGAGGCGATCTACGCGGTGGCGTACGACATCGAGTCCGGCGCGAGCTACTACAGGGATGTCAAAGCACGGATAGACAGAGCCGGACGGGAATCGGCGACGGTGGGCATCATGCCCGGTCTGGTGACCTACGTCGGGTCGACTATGGCCGAGGCCCGAGCCAAGAAGGCCGAGTTGGATGCGCTGCTCCCGGTGGCACAGTCGCTACGTCAGCTCGGGATGTTCGTCGAACAGGACTGCAGCGAGTGGGAACTCGACGCACCGGTGCCACCGTTGCCACCGCTGGAGGAGTTCACCGGTCCGCACGGTCGATACGAGACGATCCTGCGGATCATCGACAAGGACTCCCCGACCGTGCGCGAACTGCTGGGTACCCTCGCCGCCGGTGGCGGGCACGCGACGATGATCGGGACCCCGGAGTCGATCGCCGACGAGATCGAGGAATGGGTGCGCCGCAGCGCGGCCGACGGATTCAATCTGATGCCTCCGTTGTATCCGGAGAGCCTCACCGAGTTCGTCGACCACATCGTGCCGATCCTGCAGCAGCGCGGGGCGTTCCGACGCGAATACACCTCGACGACCCTGCGGGAGATGCTGCGCTGATCAGTAGCTGCCCACCAACGAAGCATCCGGGCGGCTAGGGTTGATCGGTATGAGCGTATGCCTGTCTTTCGCGGCGGCACCGCAGTGACCGCGGAGTCGCGGTTGCGCGAGGATCTGGCGTCGGCCATGGCGAGCGGCGGACAAGGACTATCCGCCGCCGACCGCTTGTGTGTGGCGTGCGTGGATCTGCTGCCCGTCGATGGTGCGGCGATCTCGGTGATTCACGATGGAGAAACCCGCGGGACGTTCGGATCGAGTGGTGAATTCAGCAGGCGCTTGGACGAGTTTCAGTTCACGTTCGGTGAAGGTCCATGCCTGGATGCGGTCGCCACCGGTGCGCCTGTTCTGGTGCCGGACCTGGCCGATCCCGGTGAGCGACGGTGGCCGGCATTCACTCCTGCCGTGCTCGACGAGGGAGTGCAGGCGGTCTTCGCGCTTCCGACCGCGATCGCGGCCGTGCACGTCGGGGTCCTCGATCTCTATCGCGCCAGCCCTGGGCCGCTGTCGGAGACTGTATTGAACGCGGGCATGTGGGCAGCCGAACTCGCTGCGCTGCCATTGCTGGACCTGATGACCTCGGATCTCGACTGGAATGCCGCGAGCGAAGGCGGAGACGGTTGGGAGCAGCTTGCCTCCCTCGAACGAGTCGAGGTGTATCAAGCGACGGGAATGATCATCGGACAGCTCGATATCGGTCCGGTCGAGGCACTCGCCCGTCTGCGCGCGCACGCATATCTTGCCGGGCAGACCGCCAGCGAGGTCGCATGGGACATCGTCGAACGTCGGCTCGTACTGACCCCCGACGACCACCCCGCCGCCGGGAACAATTTGGGAAGTATCGGATGAACAACAACCGCGAACACGGCGTTACCGAAGCCTTTGTGCGCTTGGCCAACAGTCTGGTCGGTGAGTTCGATGTCATCGAACTGCTGAGCGGGTTGACCAGCGAATGTGCACAGCTACTCGACATCGCCTCGGCAGGTCTACTGTTGGCCGACGAACGCGAGGTTCTGCATGTCGTCGCAGCCTCCTCGGAGACAACGCGATTGCTCGAGGTCTTTCAACTTCAGCGCGAGCAAGGCCCCTGCCTGGACTGCTTCCACACCGGGCAGCCGATCAGCGTCGCCGATCTCGAGGAGCATCGGACGAGGTGGCCGCAATTCGTCGAGGTCGCCACGTCAGCCGGGTTCGCCTCCGTGCATGCAGTACCCATGCGGTTGCGGAAGACGGCACTGGGCACTCTCGGATTGTTCGGATCGCAGTCCGGTGCACTCAATGACGAAGACCTCGAACTCGCGCAGGCCCTCGCCCACGTCGCCAGCATCGCACTCGTCAATGGACCGACGATGCCCGACGCGAGAGCGATCGGTAGTCAGCTCAGCTCGACATTACGTAACCGCGCCAGCCTCGAACAGGCCAAGGGCCTCCTCGCTCAGGTCGGCAACCTGGACATGGATCAAGCGTTTGCGGTGTTGCGGCGATACGCCCGCGATCACGAGATGGCGCTGTCCAAGGTGACGGATGACCTCGTACAGCGGGAGTTGGATGCTCGAACCGTTCTCGCGAGCGTCGCCGGAGTTCTGGGTGAGAACCAGGTGTGACTGGATCTCGGTCGTCGGTGGCGTTGTTCCTCAGTGCTCGGTGCGCCGGGCACGAGCGCGGCGCACAGCCTCGTCGATGACGCGGACCGCGACCACGGACAACTTCCGGTTCTCCTTCTGGCTTATCGCGCGCAGCGCGTCGAAGCCTTCTTCCGGGGTGCATCCGCTGCGGCTCATCACGATCCCGACGGCGCGGTCGATGACCGCCCGGCTTGTCAGCGCGGCTTCCAATTGCCCGGTCACGCGTCGCGCATGATCGAGTTTCTGGGCGTTCTGTACCGAGATCGCGGCCGGGAGCGCGTACCACTCACCCAACGTCACAGCGCGCTCATCGAAGGTTTCTGCCTGGTAGGCATAGACGTTGAGCGCTCCGATCACACCGTTCGAAGTCAGGAGCGGTAGCGACAGGACGCTGTGGACACCGAGCTTGCTTGCGGACACACCGAACCGAGGCCATCTCCGGTCATCCCCCAAGGAACCAGAGACTACCGTCTTCGCGTCCGCCGCGGCCTCGATGCAGGGACCCTCGCCGAGGCCGTACTGGATCGCATCGACCGAACGCACGAACTCGGCGCTGGCAACCACAGTGTCGGGGCGGTCGTCGTGCACCACCATGACCCCGACACCATCGGCGCCGGGTATCGCCCGAACTGCGAACTCTGCAACATGCACGAGCATCGACGCGAGACCGTCGTGGCCCATGGACAACTGCGAGAGCGCGGCCAGGCTTTCGCGGAGATCGACGTCCTGTTCGTCGGCCAGCCCACGAATCGCCACTTCGTCGAACTCATCCCCCACGGGGTCGACATTACGGGTCATCGGTGGTCCGGTCATCGGTGGTCGGGTCATCGGTGGTCGGCTCATCGGTAATCGCTGCCTGCCGCGTGAACGGCAAGGCCGGGGGCCGAGGCCACGTGGGGCAGCACCCCGGTGCGCACGAGTTCGGTCGCGATGTCGCGGAGTTTGCGATTGGTGTCCTGGCTGGCCCTCGACAACACCTCGAAGGCCTGATCGCTGGTGAGGTGTGACGCATTCATCGTGATCCCGATGGCCATCCCGATGTCGCGGCTGCCCTGGAGGGCCTGACGCAATTGCGCGGACACTGCGTGCTCGGCGTCGAGAGCTGCTTGGATGCGTTCACGGCGTACCAACTCGACGGCGGAATCGACGAGGTGTTGCAGGAGGTACTCTCGCTCCTCCGTCGGAGTTCGATCCACCGGGCAGAAACTGCTCACCTGCGCGTAGTAGCCGGAGCCACCTGCGGCTGCGAGGGTCGAAGAAGGGATCGTCGCCGCGGCGCTCACCGTGCACCGGTCCGCCCCGCCGCGCTCACCGGGCAATTTACTCATCGAGCCGCGCGGGCGCTCGATGCTGTACGCGACCCCTGAATCTTCGACGAGATCGACGATGCACCGCGGTCCGAGCAGCGGCACACATGCCTCGGCAAGAGAAGTGAACGTCACCGCAGGCGCGGCCGAGGCAACAAGTCGGTCGACGAGGTAGTCCAGACGGTGCATCTCCGACTCGGTGTCGTCCGAAACTGCGTGCACGGATCCCACCAGGCGCTGAACTTCGAATGACTCCGTCATTCGGCGAAACCGGTAGCGACGAGGTCAGTGTTGACAAGGTCAAGGGTGGTCACAACGGGTCTCCCACAATGGGCTGTCCCGGATTGTCGTGTGTCGAGTCGACGCACGGCGGGCTTCTTTCCAAACCTACGGGAAATCTTAGTCGACGAAGCTGAAATTTGCGCTTCCGTGCTCTGATCTCACGTGGTCGTACTGTCGATGTATTTCTCGGTGAGCTCGGCGATCTCGGCTGCATGCGAGATCGGTGACCAGTGGCCGGCGGGGATGTCGTTGCGCGTCAGATTCTTCACCCACTTGCCGGTGTCCTCGTAGTGGAACGGGCGTACCGCGACGTCCTCGGTGTTGACGATCAGCTGCACCGGAATGTCGATGTAGCGCTCGCGTGGCTTCATCAGCCGCGGGATGATGTTGGCCCGGTACAGGTTGGTGCCGTTGGTGGCGTCGGACCACAGGGTGGGGTTCTGGGTGACGAGAGCGGGGTCTACGTCGGAGAATTCCTCCAGAAACGCCGGCCATCCCTTGGCGAACTGACGTTTGATGCGCAGCGTCGACAGCCCGGGGATGTGGAACGTCACGGTGTACCAGGACGCACGCGTCTGCGCGAGGACCTGCTTGATCGATGTCCACGTCGGCTTCTTCAGGCGCGACCTCGACCATTTGCCGAGGTGGTCGAGATTTGGTCCGGAGATGGAGGTGTACGAGCGAATGCGATCCACTGCGCGGGGCTCGCCGGCTGCCTCCCACACCTCCACAGCGCCCCAATCGTGGGCGAGTACGTGGACCGGTCGGTCGGGGCTGACGGCGTCGATCACGGCGTAGAAGTCCGAGGCCAGGCTGCTCAGGCGGTACGCGGCGCGTTCCTGTGGGACGGTACTGGCGCCGGCGCCGCGGGAGTCGTAGCTGATGACGCGGAACTTCTCGGCCAGCAGCGGAACAATGTGGCTCCACAGTTCGTGCGTGTCAGGCCAACCGTGAACGAGGACGATCGGTTCGCCCTCGGGGTTGCCGGTTTCGAACACGGCGAGCCGCATTCCCTCGTTGACCACGGTTGTTCGCTGCTCGGTGACGCTCATACTGGTCAATATTAGTATGAACGACGGTTACATGTATGCATTCTGTCGGTAGGAACTGCGAGGATTGGCACGTGATGATCGATCCCGAATGGCCACCGGCAGTGCGCGCGATAGCTACAGCTACCGACGATGCCGTGAACGCCGCACGATCGCAATCCACCGCGGAGTTCGCCGAGGCCGTCACCGAGCTGCACGCGCAGGACTCGGCGCAGGTGGCTGCGATTCATTCAGAGATGGTCCGCTCGCTTCTCGAAGAACTGCATCCCGACGGGCTCACCGGCGAGGATGTGCAGGACGCACTCACTCGGGCAGTCCGTTCGGCAGCCGAATGGCATCCCGACCTGAACGTACCCGGGTTCGTCGAGGTCCTCACCGGTGCGCTGGGAGTCGCCGATACCGAGGAGGTGCGGAGACCACCGCTGCCGCAACATGCGGTGTTGATCATCGCGGACCTGCTGGCCAGGAGGAAGGCCTCCGCCGAGGTGTATCTAAGGCGCGCTGTCGCCGAGATTCAGCGGGCGCAGACGATGGAGATGCCATAGCGGGAAATGCCATAGCGCTTTCTACGGCACTCTATCTCTTACGCAAGAGTGCCGTAGAAGGTGCTAGTGGAGCATGTTGGCGGCGCCGATGAGTGCGCGGATGGACGACTGTGTGGCATCACTGTCGATGGCCATTGCCCAGCGGCGGCGGCCGTCGAACTCGCACAGGACGAAGGTCGCGGTCTGCGTTCCCGTAGCAAGATGCTGCTGGTGGAACGAGATGATCTCGAGGTGGAAGCCGGCGTCGTAGAGCATCGAGGTCAACGCGTCGATCGGCCCGTGCGTCGTCGCCGATGCGGTGTGAATGGTGTCGCCGATACCGAAGGTGGCGTCGAAAGTGGTTCGGCCGCCGGGGGCGGCGCTGGTGGTCCACGTGCCCAGCCGGATCGGACTCGATCCGGCGCTGTACCGGTGCGTGAATGTTGTCCAGCTCATAGTGTCGGCGTCGGCGCGTAGTGCGCGCGGAAGCGGGGTGCCGAAACGTGCTGCGAAGCAGTCGGGAGAAGTTGAGGTGGTGAGAGCGTTCATGGTGGGGTCTTTCCGAATGTGAAGGAAGGACCGAGATAGCACGACGACCCGCAGCGAGGGGTCGGTCCGAGTTAGACCCCGCTACGGCGGTGTACTACGAGAAGGCGCTTCACGTACACCAATGTAGCCCCAGCGCGTCCGTCGAGGCAACTATTCTGGCGTCTATCGGTATCTAGCAAAACCGGTAGCAACCCCTAGAACTCGATAGCGAGTCGATTGGTGTCGATAAGGCTCTCTAGGACACGCGCTAGATGTACGCATAGTTTGCTATCGCAGTTGTTACTTTGGCCCCATGGACCCCGTGCGTAACCCTTACGCTCCCGGCGCAGGCCAGCGCCCACCAGAACTCGCCGGCCGAAAGAAGCAGCTCGACGCCTTCGACGTCGTCCTCGAACGGATCACCCGCGGCCGACCCGAACGCAGCGTCGTACTGACGGGGTTGCGGGGCGTCGGGAAGACGGTTCTGCTGAACCAGCTGCGTTCGGCCGCAGTCGCCCGAGGATGGGGTACCGGGAAGATCGAGGCGAGGCCCGATCAAGAGCTCCGCCGGCCACTGTCGTCGGCGTTGCACATGGCGGTCCGCGGTATCGCGACCGCGCACCGAGACCCGGAGCGAGTCGACGAGTTCCTGGGGGTACTCAAGGCATTCGCGCTGCGCGCGACTGCCGACAAGGGCATGCGGGAGCGGTGGCAGCCAGGCATCGACGTACCGGCCAGAACGGGCCGCGCCGACTCCGGCGACATCGAGATCGACCTCGTCGAACTGCTGCTCGACGCCTCGTCCCTTGCCGCCGATGTCGGCGTCGGAATTGCCATCTTCATCGACGAGATGCAGGACCTCGGACCCGCCGACATCTCCGCTCTGTGCGCGGCATGCCACGAGCTCAGCCAGGATGCCGCGCCGCTCATCATCGTCGGAGCCGGGCTACCGCACCTACCTGCAGTGCTCTCGGCCTCCAAGAGCTACTCGGAGCGGCTCTTCAGCTATCACCGCATCGGTCGTCTCGAACGCACCGCTGCCGACCTCGCCCTCATCGCACCGGCGGACCGAGAGGACGTCGAGTTCACGATCGAGGCCCTCGACGCGCTCTACGAAGCCGCCGATGGCTACCCCTACTTCGTGCAGGCCTATGGCAAAGCGACGTGGGATCTCGCCGCCGAGTCACCGATCACGGTCGAGGACGTGCGCGTCGCGGCGCCGACGGCCGAGGAGGAACTGGCTGTCGGATTCTTCGGCTCACGCTACGAGCGCGCAACACCGTCGGAACGTGAGTACATGCGGGCGATGGCCGACTTGTCGACCGACGACGCCTCCGTACCGACATCCGCGGTGGCCACCGAGCTGGGGCGCAAGCCGGCCTCGCTGTCGCCGGCGCGAGACGGGCTGATCAAGAAAGGCCTCATCTATTCGGCTGAGCGTGGGACGATCGCGTTCACGGTTCCGCACTTCGGGCGGTACCTCCGGGCTCAGACGGACGATTAGGGGCCTCCGGCCCATGTGCGCGGTAATACATAGCCCGCTATGTATTACCGCGCACATGCGGCGGAGCCGCATGTGAAGGAGCACAGCACGTGAAACACACCGAATCGGCGTTCACCGGCGTTCGCGGTACACGGATAGTCCACGACGTGTGGGAACCCGAAGCCGAGGTGAGAGGCATCGTGGTGCTCTGCCACGGGCTGGGTGAACATGCACGTCGCTACGACCATGTCGTCGAGCGGCTCGGTGAGCTCGGGCTGGCGGTGTTCGCCCCCGACCACCGCGGCCACGGACGGTCCGGCGGGAAGCGGCTCGAGCTGAAGAACTGGTCCGACTACACCGACGACCTGCACTCGCTGCTCGGCATCGCGAAGACCGCGCACCCGGGAGCAAAGGTCTTCCTGCTCGGTCACAGCATGGGCGGGGCGATCGCGTTGTCGTATGCACTCGACCATCAGGACGAACTCGACGCGCTCATGCTCTCCGGCCCGGCGGTGGTTCTCGGTGATTCGACACCGAAAATTCTCATCCCCATCGGCAAAATTCTGGGACGGATCGCTCCGGGAGCGCCGGTGCAGACGCTCGACTCCAATGCAGTTTCGCGCGATCCGGCGGTCGTCGCCGCCTACAACGCCGACCCTCTGGTTCATCACGGCAAGGTCCCGGCCGGGTTGGCTGCAGCCCTCGTCGGCGCGATGGAGAGCTTCCCGGCGCGGTTGCCGTTGCTGACTCTGCCGGTCCTGCTGCAACACGGCAGCCAGGACAAGCTCGCCGACGTCGCGGGCAGCCGGATGATCGCCGAGAAGGCCGGGTCCACAGATCTCACGCTCGAGGTGTACCCCGGGCTGTATCACGAGATATTCAACGAACCCGAGCAGTCGAAGGTCCTCGACGACCTGATCGCGTGGCTGGCACCGCGCGTCGAGTCGGCCTGAACAGTCCACCGCCGTCCGGGCGGCCTTCCTAGTAGGTTCTCATTTCTGGGGCTTACCGGGAGGGGTGGGAGATGACGCGAACAGCGTTGGTTCTGGGCGGCGGCGGAGTCGCCGGTATCGCGTGGCAGACGGGTGTATTGCACGGGCTGGCGCAAGCGGGTGTCGACGTCGTTTCACCCGACTGCTCGCACATGCTCCTCGGCACATCGGCAGGATCGACCGTCGTCGCGCAGGTCAGCAGCGGTGTCAGGCTCGGCGAACTGTACGACCGTCAGGTGGACCCGCACCTACAGGTGGACGAGCCGCGGCCGGAGGTGTCCATCGAGGAACTGAACGAGATGCTCGATCGTGCCGCAGAGAACGCGGGCGGCGATCGATTGGAGCTGGCACGCCTGGTCGGCAAGGCCGCGCTGGCGGCATCGACGGTGACCGAGGCCGAGCGCCGGGCCGTCATCGCGAGACGGTTGCCCTCGCACGACTGGCCCTCCCGCGACCTCCGGGTGGTCGCGGTCGACGCCGAGTCCGGTCGCCACCGCGTCCTGGACCGAAACTCGGGCGTGCGACTGGTCGACGCCGTAGCCGCGAGTTGCGCGATCCCGGGAATGTGGCCTCCGGTGACCATCGGCGTTCACCGGTACATCGACGGTGGCGTGCGGTCGAGCGAGAATGCCGACCTCGCAGTGGGTTTCGAGCGCGTACTGGTGCTGCAGGTAGGTGCCGCGTCCCCGGAGGAAGACCCCTTCGAGGGTGAGCGTGACTATCTGATTTCTCGCGGGTCGGCTGTGGAGGTCATTCGTCCCGACGACGATGCGCTGGCCGCGATCGGACCGGATCCGACCGACCCGGCGGTCCGGGCGCGCTGCGCAGAGGCCGGTTTTCGCCAGGGCGGCACCATCGCGGGCACCGTGCGCGACTTCATTCGCGACTGAACAGCGCCGCTCCGTTGTCGTGCACGACGGAGCGGACCCAGTCGTCGCCGAGACCGAGTCGAGCCACCCCCTCGAGAGCATGCAGGTACGGGTACGGAATGTTGGGGAAGTCGCTCCCGAACAGGATGCGCCCCTGCAGCTCTCGGAGTCTCGGTAGCTCCGCTGGAGGGAACGGAGCCGAGGCCTCGGAGAAGTCGGTGAACGCCATGGTGGTGTCGAGGCGCACCTCCGAATAGCGCTCGGCCAGGGCGAGAAAATCCAGGTACTCCGGCATGCCCATGTGCGCGATGATCAGGGGCAGCCGAGGAAATCTGCGCAGGAGTTCCGCGATGGGGTCCGGCCCGGTGTATGCACCGGGGGCAGGTCCGGAACCGCAGTGGATGACGACGGGTACTGCCGCGTCCTCGATGGCGCCCCACACCGGATCGAGAAGCGGGTCGTTCGGAGCATAGTTGCCGACCTGTATGTGCGACTTGAAGATCCGCGCCCCACTGGAAATGGCGTCCGAGACGTATCGGCCCGCCGATTCCTCCGGATAGAACGTGGCCGTTCGAACGCAGTCCGGTGTCCGCTCCGCGAACTCCGCACCCCAAGAATTCAGCCACGCCGCCATGTCCGGCTTGTGTGGATAGATCATCGAGGTGAACCCTCGTACACCGAACTCGCGCAACGTTTTCAGTCGCACGTCCTCATCGTGCCGGTAGGTGATCGGCCATCGCTTCCCGGTGGGCAGGAGCGGAGCCTGCGGAGTGGCCGGATCGGACTGTTCGCCGGCCGAGTCGAAGTAGGCCCAAACTTTGTCCATGACGCTGTTGGGCATGAAGTGGGTGTGCACGTCGAAGATGCCGGGGAGCTCCAGGTTCTCCCAGAACGCCCGGATCTGCGACGCTTCAGTGCTCGACACGGCTGTTGCCCCTGATGCTCATCCGTCGATTCCAGCACAGCCGGGTACAACGACGGTTCGGCGGGTTTGTACCGTGGGTCACAACACGTTCAACGCCCCACCCCCGCGTGTCTGACGCACCGAGGGACGCCAGCGAGAGGACAGTACATGCGCGCGGTACACATCACGAGCCTCGACGGACCCGAGTCGGTGCAGATCGTCGACGTCGACGAACCGGCCACGCGGGACGACGCCGTGGTCATCGACGTCCACGCCGCGGGTGTCGCCTTCCCTGATGCCCTGCTGACGCGGGGGTTGTACCAGTACAAGCCGGAGCTTCCTTTCGTCCCGGGTAGCGAGGTCGCCGGAATCGTGCGGTCGGCGCCCGAGGGCTCGGGCTTGACCGCCGGTGACCGGGTCGCTGCACTCACCGGGCTGTCCGACGGCATGGCGGAGGTGGTCGTGGTTTCCCCCGACACCGTCTTCGCGCTGCCCGACGCGGTGTCGTTGACGGCCGGCGCTGGGCTTCTGTTCAACGACCTGACGGTTCACTTCGCGCTGCGGGAACGTGGCCGACTCGCCGAGGGTGAGACGGTGCTGGTGCACGGCGCCGCCGGCGGCATCGGAACCTCCGCGCTGCGGATGGCACCGGTACTCGGAGCTTCTCGCGTCATCGCCGTCGTCAGCACAGAGGCGAAGGGTGAGATCGCGAAGGCTGCCGGGGCCACGGACGTAGTGCTGGTGGACGGGTGGAAGGACGCGGTCAAGGAGCTCACCGGCGGCAAGGGCGTCGATGTTGTGGTGGACCCGGTCGGCGGCGATCGTTTCACCGACAGCATCCGAAGCTTGGCGCCGTCGGGACGCATTCTCGTGCTCGGCTTCACGGGCGGTGAGATCCCCACGGTCAAGGTCAACCGGTTGCTGCTCAACAATGTCGACATCGTCGGAGTGGGCTGGGGTGCATGGTGGATGACGCGTCCCGGCTACCTCGCGACGCAATGGGCCGAGCTCGAACCGCTGCTGGCCACCGGCACGCTCACCGCCCCCGAACCGTCGGTGTTCCCGCTGGAGAAGGCCGGTGAGGCCATCGCATCGCTCGAGAACCGTACTGCCGCCGGCAAAGTGGTGCTACAACTGGGCAACTGAGGTGTGCGTCGGTTCAGTTCTTCCGCGCTGAACCGAACAGCCTGCTCCACAGGCCGCCCTTCGACCCCAGCAGGTCACCGGCGCGATCCGGCAACTCCTGCTCGACAGTGGCGATCACCTGCTGCACGCTCGGGTTGACGAGTGCGCGGGAGCCGATGAACACCGTCGGGACAGTCTCGTTGCCGTCGGCGACATCGCGGACCCGCGCGGCGGCTTCTGGCGTGGACCAGATGTCGACCTCGGTGGTGGTTACTCCGCGAAGCTTGAGCGCACCGCGCAGCTTCATGCAGAATGGGCAGCCCGGTCTCCACATGACCTCGATTCCGTCGACATATGCGGGTGTTGTCATGGGTGCTCCTTCTTGTCGGTGTGCGGTCGAGCTAGTCCGGTAGTTCCGTCCCGCGGGCCTGGGACAGGGCTGCGACCTCTGCCGGGAAGACGTTCTTGAACACGAACGGGTCTGTTCCGAGTGCCCAGTTCGGGGCCAGCTCGATCGCGTAGCGCTCGAAGTAGCCGAGTTGCTTGCCGACGAGGATCAACTCCTCAGGACTCGACGTCCGGTACTGCTGGCCCATGCCGACGAGTGCCTTGATGAAATCGGTCAAGCTGAAGTGCGCCAGGGTATCGGAGAGCATCGGGGCAAATACCGTCTGCAGGATTGCGCCTACCTCGGCGTCGGTGCCTACCTCCTCGGAAATGATGCCCAGACGCTTGACGCTGGTGGCGAGCCGGGTGAAGTCTCCGTCGATGACGGTGGCGTGGAACAAGTCCTGCAGAAGCGAACGCCATTGCTCGTCGAGCTCGCCCATGACGCCGAAGTCCAGGAACGACACTCGTCCGTCGTCGAGTACCCACACGTTGCCCGCGTGAACGTCGCCGTGGAACAGTCCGTGCAGAACGAGCGCCTCCATCCATACCTTGGCCGCACGCCGGACGACCAGCTCGGATGTGTCCCCGGGTGTGCACTGGTCGAGTGGTGAGCCGTGCATCCGTTCCATACAGATGACGCGGTTGCCGCAGTATTCGCCGATCACCTCGGGCGCGGTGACGTACTCGTTGTCGCCGAACGCCGAGATCGCCTCTCGGAACGCCGCTTGTCGACGCGCTTCGACGACACTGTCGAGTTCGGCGAATGTTGCCGCATGCAGGTCGACGATGATGGCGGACGCGTTGGCTGTCTGGAAGAAACCGATGTACTTCTCCAGAGCGCGTGCGAACACGTAGGCGATACGCAGGTCGACCTTCATCCGGTGATAGATGCCTCGGCGCTGCACTTTCATGACGGCTTCACGTCCGTCGGCGAGGATGCAGAGGTGCACTTGCGCAACGGAAGCCGAGGAGAGCGGCTCGTCGTCGAACCGTTGAAACAACTCGTCCGTGCTGCGGCCCAGGTCGGCTTCGATGATCGCGCGGGCCTGCGCTCCCGGGAACGGGGGAACCTCGTCGAGGCAGCGCAGGCAGGTATCGGCGAGGACTTTCGGGAACATGCCCGGGGACGACCCCATCAGTTGCCCGACCTTGACGAACGTCGGGCCGAGCGAGAAGAACGCGTCGACCACACCTTCGGAGGCGTGTTGTGCCCATCCCCGTCCTGGACGGCGGATCCATTTACCGATGGCGACGATCTGGTAGACGACTAGAACAGTGCCGATCACCAGCATTCGCGTGAATTCGCGGAGGCCGAACTTGCGCAGCGGCGGTGCGGGGGTTGCGCTCATCGTGCCGCCTCCATCCCGGTGGTATCGAGTGCTGCGGCTTCGAGACGAGCCAGCAGGCGCTCGAAGCGGGTTCCGTCCTCGGATGCCCGTGCGAGTACCAGTGCGCCCTGGATTCCCGCGACGATCTCCTCGGCCAGTCCGCGCGCATCCTCGCCGTGGCCGAGTTGCCGCAGCACCGGGGTGAGTGCGTCGATCCAGTCGCTGAAGTACTTGGCGACGCGGCCCCCGAACAGGCCACGCTCCATGCCGAGCGCGAACGCGCCGAACAAGCACACGCGCCTACCCGACTGGAAGTACTTCAGTGTCTGCGCGAACATCTCGTGCGAGCGCGCCCTGGCGTCGGTGGCGCTCTGCAGCGGGGCGAACACGTTGACCTGGAACCACATGTCCACGTCGTCGAGTACCGCCTCCGCCATCTCCGTCTTTCCGCGGGGAAAGAAATGGTAGAGGCTGCCTTTGCCGAGGCCTGTCTTGCTGCTGATGAGAGACAGGGACGAGCCGTTCCAGCCGTGATCGCCGAAGACGCCGGCCAGCAGTGGGACCACGTCCCGCCGGTCGCCTGTCGTTCGAGTTCCTGTCGTTCGAGTTCCAGTTGTGCGGGCTCGAGCTTCGCGTGTCACAGTTGCTCCTCGGGGATGTTTCGCGCCACACTGCGCGGAACGATTCCGACTGTACCTATCGGTACAACGCCCGCATCTTCGCACCCGAGGAGTCGAGCTTGTCGAACGTTCGTGCACGCGCAGCAGCAGGGCTGTTCGGCTTCGCTGCCGTGCAGTACCTCGTGGGCGAGGCTCTGACCGCGTCGAAGTACGACGGCTACAGCTACCTACGCCAGACGGTCAGCGAGCTCGGGGTTTCCGGCCAATCGCCGTGGCACGACGTCGTCAACACATCGTTCTGCCTGTCTGCGGTGTCCGTGGCCGCTGCCGGCGCGTTGTCAGCGAGCCTGCTGCGTGGACGCCGCAAGCGGGTGTACCTGGGATCGGTGGCGGCCTACTCCACCGGCTGCGTGCTGATCGCGGTGGTACCTGCTGGTGACGGCGCTGTCCACGTGGTCGGCGCAGTGTTGTCGATCGCGGCAGGCAACGTCATCGCGGTGACGGTGGGAACGGGAGTGCCCTCCTGTCCGCGGTGGTACCGGACGGCCAGTACCGCGCTGGGTGTGGCCGGACTCGCGGTGTCGGCGCTGCTCGTTGCCGGCATCGGGCCGATCGGAGCGGTCGAACGGGCGCCGATCTACACCTTCGTCGCGTGGGAGCTGATGACCGCAGTGGCACTGCTGCGGTCCGCTCGCAGCAAAGTTACGGGCTGACCAGGCGATTGGGGTTTGCGGCGCAACGCATGTACCTTTGAGGAACACCGACGCGGGGTGGAGCAGCTCGGTAGCTCGCTGGGCTCATAACCCAGAGGTCGCAGGTTCAAATCCTGTCCCCGCTACAAAAGAAGAAAACCCCGAAGGCTTCGGCCTTCGGGGTTTTCTTGTTTCTGCTACTGCAACAGTCTTGTTTCTGCTACTGCAACAGCCTGAACCGGACGATGTCTGCGACGTTCTCGATGGCCTCCGATATCGCCTGCATCCTGGCTGCCGCGCCTGGAGCTTCCAGAACGTCCTGGCGGTCCGACTGCCCCATCGGAATCTGCGCGGCCATCATGAACAGTCGTTCACCGGGGTCCGCGGGCAGGTCGGAGAACTCCGGATCGCTGGGCGGCTGACTGCCCTCCGCCTCGGCGAGTGAACCCACCAGTCGGTACAGGTCGGTGATCTTGGCTCGAAGCTCGTCGAACTCGGACTCCGTCAGTGTTCCGTCGTCCTCGTCGGGCCAGGCTCGGGCGTCCGCGCGCGGATACGGCTCGTCCTCGAGCCAGGCGTCGACGCGAATCCGCTCACCGGCAACACATTCGACGAGGTGCCGACCATCGCCGATTTCGCGATGCGCGACGACATGAGCTCGCACGGCGATATCGTGACGCACATCCCCGCCGCCGGCCTCGTGTCCTCTCGCGATGAGTACGACGCCGAAGTTCGGGTCCTCCATCGCCATGCATTCGGCCAGCATCTGCTGATAGCGCGGTTCGAAGATGTGCAGCGGTAGTTTTTCGCCCGGTAGGAGAACGCTGCCGAGCGGAAACATCGGGGTGATCGCCATGTCAGTGCGCGTCGGCCGGCCGATTCGATGACAGGAACTCGTCGAGGATGCGGAAGAAGAGGTCCGGCTCGTCGAGCTGCGGGAAATGGCCGGCGCTGGGAAAGATCTCGACCCTGGAGTTGGGTACTTCGCGGCGAATGTTGTCCGCGTGCGAAGCCGGGATCATCCGATCCTTGCTGCCCCAGATGAGGAGCGAAGGCATCGTTTCGAACTTCGCGAAATGCTGCTTTGCGCTGACGGTTTGACCACGCGGCCCGACCACGGCGCGAGTGGAAGCCAAGAAAGCCCCGCGAGAGCCCTTATCCGCGACGGTTTGGAACGACCTCCACGTTTCGGCCATGCTCGCACCGGGCTTGACCGGCAGACCCCATCTATCGAGCTGACCGATGACGTTTTCGGCGTTCTTGCGCACCCAGTCCGAGGCGAGAATCGGAAGGACGAGTTCGCTGCCGGGAAGTGTTGCGGCCTTGAGGAGCAGGCTGACCTCCGGTCCGAGGCCGCCGCTGCTCACCAGAGCGAGACACTCGACTCGCTCGGGGAACAGATACACCGTCTGCATGACGATGCCCCCACCCAAGGAGTGCCCCACCATGGGTGCCGAATCGATTCCCAGGTGATCGAGCAGGTCGCGGATAGTCGCTGCATGCGAGCTCAGTGAATAGTCCCCGGAGGGCTTGTCCGAGCTGCCGTGACCGAACAGATCGGGTGCGATCACGCGGTAGCGTTCGGATAGCCGTTCGATCTGCCCCGCCCAGGACATATGGGAACCGAGCAGCCCGTGGACCAGGATGACGGGCGGGCCGTCGCCGATGTCCACGTAGCGGAGTGTGTCCTTGTGCAGCTCGACGGAGTCGAGCTCATAGGTTTTCATCGAAGTCGAGCCTCCTCGCTGCATGTTGCCGACAACAGCATCGATGCCCAACCTACGCGGTAGCCCCGATTGAGGACAGTCTGTCGACCTGTGAGCTGCGATGGAGGCCATCAGTGGCATGCCCAGTGCGTGCGCTGAGGTCACAGTTGCTTGTCCAATGCTTGCTTGTCCGATGCTCGCGTGTGGGTGTCTCGGGAATGCGTATCGAGCGCGCGGTCGATCACCTGGGCGACCGTTGCGACAACGGGCTCGCGAACCAACCCGAGGTGGGGGCCGGGAACGGCCGTAATGTCCTCGCTGCCGGGTGCTATGGCCTGCCAGGATGCGAGGTCGTGGGTGTTGTTGTCGCTGACGATCACGGTGGTCTGCCCGTCGTAGGGGGTGGGTTTGTGGCGTTGCAGGGCCATCGAGCCGATGATCGCGAATGCAAGCCACCGTTCGGTGGTGGTGAATCGAACCAAACCTGCAGCGGCCACCCGCCATGCCTGACGCAGCACCACCCGTGCATTCCTCTGATAGAGCGGATTGCCGACGTCGGGCGGCGCGGCTTCGAGCCGTTCTCCACCGGGCAGTTTGTCGAGCAGCCACCGGTACAACCGCGGGTCGAGCAGGACGACCTGCTCGACCACCTCGCCTCGTGACCGAAGAATCTCGGCCATGGCCAGCGCGATCCAGGCTCCCAGCGAGTGACCGGCCAGGTTGTAGGGGCCGTGCGGCTGTACACGTTGGATCTCGCGGACGAACGCCCGCGCGGCGCCCCTCAGTGTGCGATGCGGCAGCGCCCTGGTGTCGAGACCCCGCGCCTGTAGCGCGTACACGGGCCGATCCTCGAGACGTTTGGCCAGGGTGGCCAGTCCCACCGCCGGCACGCCTGCACCCGCGACGACGAACAGAGGTGCCTTGGAACCCTCGGTTCGCAGCGGCACCAGAATAGAGTTCTTGCTCCCGGACTTGGCGCGGTCGACCGACGCATGTCGCTCGTCGATCACGGCCGCCAGGGCATGCACGGTCATCGCGTCGACCACGTCGGCCGGTGAGAGTTGTACATGGAATGCCTGCTGAATCTCGACGAGAATTCGAGTGATCGCCAGTGAGGTGGCACCGAGCTCGGAGAAATCGGCATCGCGATGCAGGGCAGTGCGGCCGAGTTCGCGGGCCACGATGTTGGCGAGCCAGTTCTCCGTGGCCCCCACCAGCACCGATTCCGAAGCTTCCTCGGGCAGGCGCACGGCGTCGGGCAGCGCAGCGCGATCGACCTTGCCGCGGTCGGTCCGGGGAATCGCTGCCAACGCGCTGATGTGCTGAGGGATCATCCATTCGGGCAGCGCCTCGCGCAGTGCTCGCCGAACTCCGGCTTCGGCGTCCTTCGTGCCGGCGAAATAGGCCACGAGTTCGGTCCCCGAATCGTCGGAGCGGGAGGTCACGAATGCATCGGTGATGCCGGGAATCGAACGCAAGGCGCCTTCGACCTCGGCGGGTTCGACCTGGTAGCCGCGGATCTTCACTGCGTCGTCGACCCGGCCCACGAGGTGGAGCACCCCGTGGTCATCGATACGGCCGAGATCGCCCGTCCAATAGCGGCGCAATCCCGAGTCGGTGGTGAACCGGGCATCGGTCTGCTCGGTGAGATGCAGGTACCCGTCGGCGAAACAGTCTGCGGTGACGCGGATCTGCCCGACCTCACCGCTCCGAGCGAGCTGGCCGTCGGGGAGAACGATATCGAGTGTCTTGCCGAGTGGGGGCGTACCGGCGGCCAAGAATCCGGCCGGGAGCGCATCGCTTGCTCGGTACTCTTGGCGTGCAACCGCGCCCGCTTCGGTGGTGGCGTACCAGTTCACGATGATCGCGCCCGAGCCCGAGGCAGAGCGGATGGCGAGCACGTCCCTGGCGTGCAGCGGTTCGCCGTAGGTGACGACGTGTTTGAGGGACGGCACCGCATTGTCGGGGACCACGTGGACCGGCGAGCTCCGCGAGTTCGGCGCCATGCTGCGTACCAGCGAAGGCGAGCAGTGCAGGGTGGTCAGCTCGTGCTGCGAAATCCACTCAATAACATTGTCGGAGTGGGAGTTACGCGGGTCTCGGCAGTATACGGTTGCGCCGCTGAGGATTCCGGCGAAGACGGTGTTGATGCCAGCGCCGAAACTGATCGGCAGGGCGTTCCCGACCCGGCTCGACGGCGAAAGGCCGAGTGAGGAACTGACCTCGTACGCCTTGGTCAGACACATGCGGTGGCTCAGGAGAACGCCTTTGGCGGTGCCGGTGGAACCGGAGGTGAACGCAATCAAGGCGATCCGGCTGCCGGTGACCCTGGGCAGTGGCTCGGACGACTCCTGGGCGCGCTCGATATCGGCGACGTCTATGCGCCGCGCACCGGCTTGGCCGACGATGTTCTCCTGTCGACCCTCGGGCAGGTTCGGGTCCAGCGGGACCAGGGCCCGGCCCGAGGCCATCACTGCGAGCATCAGAGTGATGGCCCCGGTGGTGCAGGCAGTCTCGACGGCGACCGGACGGGTCTCGTCGGGCGTGATGGCGGCGATCGTGCGAGCTACGGCGTACACCCGGTGCAGAAACTCGTCGAAGGTGACGGCTCCGTCGTCGGCAACGACCGCCGTGGCGCTCGGCGTAGCGTGCGCGACCTCGCGCAGCCGAGCGAGCAGCGTGTCCCGGGTGTCCGGTCGACAGAGTGGAGCCAGTGCGGGGTAGGGGCGCGTATCGAGGCCGTGGATCGACATGACCCTCCCGTGCAGGTGCCTGCAGACCATTCAGATTTTCGGGTGAAAACCGTCGTTGGGTCTGTTTTACACGCTACAAGGTAACTCCGTGACCCTTTTGTCCGCAACCGATGGGTTTCACGCCTCTGTGACAACCTCCAACGGAGGGGTGCGGGCGGCGCGAATCGCGGGCCACAGCGCGGCCAGCACCCCCACCACGGCCGAACCCACGAGCATCGCGAGCAACTGCCCCCACGGGATGGTCAACGTGTCCAGCCCTTCGTCGCGCAGCGTTCGCACGAACCCCCACCCGAACGCGACTCCCAGCGCGAGGCCGACGATGGCGCCGAAGAGGGCGATCAACATCGACTCCAGATAGATCGTCCGTCGCACCTGCGCCCGTTGCATCCCGACGGCTCGCAGCATCCCGATCTCGCGGCGTCGTTCGACGACGGAGAGTGCCAGCGTGTTGACGATTCCCAGGATCGCGATGACCACCGCGAGTGCGAGTAGGCCGTAGAGAACGGCGAGGAGGGTGTCGATCTGTTGGCTCTGCGCGCCTTTGAACTCTTCGCGGTCCTGCACCTGCACGACTACGAAGGTCGCCGTGGCAGCTTCGAGATCGGTGCGGAGGGTGTCGAGGTCGGTGCCGGGTTCGGCCCCGACGAGAACGACGATGTCCGAGCGCACGAAGCTCGGTGTGACCTGCTGGTAGACCTCCTCGGACACCATCCAGTCGCCGACCAGTGGGCTGTCCTCGTAGATGCTCGTCACCGTGACCGGCACCGTCCGGCCGTCGACGGATTCGAGCTCGACGACCGAGCCCAGAGTCCAGTCCTCGTTGCGCGACGCGGACTCCGAAACCGCCATGCTGTCCCCGGTCAGTTCTCGGCTTCCCGCCACCACGGCGTTGTCGAACAGTCCTTCCGGGCTGCCATCGAGCGCAACCCCGAAAGCCTCTTCGCCGTCGATGTCCACCGAGACCGGATGCAGGATGGCGACGCTGTCCACGCCGGGGACGTCGCGCGCAGCCTGGCCTGCTCCGGTCGGAACGCCGATGGACTGCGGGCCGCTGAGTATGTAGTCGGCTTCGACTCCGGTGTCCACGAGCGCGTCGACGCTGGCTTTGGCGGTCGAGCCGAGTACGGCGATCACCGATACGAGCATCAAGCCCAGCATCAACGCGAAAGCCGTGGCCGCGGTGCGCCGCGGATTGCGAACGGAGTTGGTGCGGGCCAGCCGCCCGATCGCTCCGAACGGACGGGTCAGCACCGCACCCAGGGCCCCGACGATGGGGCGCGAGAGCGACGGCGCCGCCAGTGCGACAGCGATGATCACCGCGACGGCACCGACGCCGACGGTCGCTGCCGCTGAACCACCCGTCGATTGGGCGCCGACGACGACGGCTACCGCGCCGAGTGCGCCGAGGACGAGCCCGGCGAGTGTGCGCACACGCAGACTGTCACCGGCCGAGGCGAATTCCTCGCGCATCGCCGCGACCGGTGGGATCTTCGCGGCGCGTCTGGCCGGGGCGTAAGCGCTCAGCACGGTGACGAAGATGCCCACTGCGAAGGCAACGATGACGGTTCGTGGTTCGAGTGCCAACGAGCCGGAGGGCAATCCGAGGTCGAACGCGTTGAGCAGAGCCCGCAGTCCGTACGCGAGACCGACACCGCCGGCGAAGCCGAGCACGCTGCCGATCACCCCGACTACCAGCGCTTCGAGCACGACGGATCTGCTGACCTGGCCGCGGCTCGCTCCGATGGCGCGCAGCAGAGCGAGTTCGCGTACACGCTGCGCGACGATCATCGAGAAGGTGTTGTAGATGATGAACGTCCCCACGAGCAGCGCGATGCCGCCGAACGCGAGGAGGAAGTAGTTGACGAAGGAGAGCGCGGACTCGATCTCGGACTGTGCCTCGTCGCGAACCTCGTCGGCGGTCTGAACCTTCAGATCCGGTAGCGCGAGAGCAATCTCCTCGCGCAGGTCGTCGGGAGTCAGGCCACGTGTGGCGAGGTCGTTGCCGGCGACGTCGTAGTACTCGACGTGTGCGCCGTCCGAGAACAGTTCGGCTGCTTGGCTTTCGACGAACTGGACGCCGATGAAGCCACCGGATTCGACAGCCGTCTCGTAGATTCCTGTCACGGTGACGTCCACCGTGCCCTTCGAGGGCACCAGCACCTGGGTCGAATCGCCGACACCGAGCCCGGCACGTTCGGCGCCGCCCTCGTTGATGGCGACTTCTCCGGGTGCAGTCGGTGCAGTGCCCTGTGCGAAGACCGTGGGAACGCCGAGACGTTGGTCCTCCGGGGTGTACACCTCACCGATCGTGGGGGCGCCGCCAGTCTGCACCGCCGAACCGGACTCGTCGATCACGACGATTTGCCCGCTGACGTATGGAACCACTCGATCGACGTTCGGGAGTGCCGCGATGATCTCGGCGTTCTCCACGGGGACTCCGCTCGAACGGACGTCCTCGGCGCTGACGCGGACGTCGGCGCCCTGCGCGGTGTCGGAGAAGATGGACGAGAAGGTGCGCTGCAGGGTGTCGGTGAACACGAAAGAGCCTGCGACGAAGGCAGTTCCGAGCACCACCGACAGGACAGTCAGCGCGAGTCGAACCTTGTGGGCCGCGAGATTGCGCAGCGATACGGTGCGCATGGGGTTCTGGTGGGTCGATTTCCGGCGGGCGGTGGTGGTTGCTGCGTGAGCCGGCATGATCAGACCGTCTCGAGTTGCTTCATCCGGTCGAGGACGCCCTCGGCGGTCGGGTTGGCGAGCTCGTCGATGGCAGCTCCGTCGGCGAGAAAGACCACCCGGTCGGCGTAGGCCGCGGCGCGCGGATCGTGCGTGACGATGACCACCGTCTGCCCGAACTCGTCTGCGGCCGCCCGGAGGATGCTCAGCACCTCGCCCGAGGACCGCGAGTCCAGGTTGCCGGTGGGCTCGTCGCCGAACACGATGTCCGGCCGCCCGGCCAGAGCCCGCGCGCATGCGACGCGTTGCTGCTGCCCGCCGGACAGTTCGCTCGGACGGTGATCGAGGCGGTCACGCAACCCCAGACGGTCGACGACGGTATCGAGCCACTCCTGATCGGCCGCTCGACCCGCGATGTCGAGCGGCAGGGTGATGTTCTCGAGCGCGGTCAGCGTCGGGACCAGGTTGAAAGACTGAAAGACGAAACCGATCCGATCTCGGCGCAGCGCGGTCATCTGCTTGTCGTCGAGGTCGGTCAGATCGGTGTCGCCGATCGTGACCGTGCCCGAGGTCGCGGTGTCCAGGCCGGCCAGGCAGTGCATCAGCGTGGACTTGCCGGACCCGGATGGGCCCATGATGGCGGTGAACTCGCCGCGGTCGAACGTCACGCTCACCTCCCGCAATGCGTGAACCTGGGTGTCCCCGGAGCCATACGTCTTGGTGAGCGCCGTAGCGCGGGCGGCGGTATCAGTCATGCGCTTCAGTGTTCCAGTGTTTTCGCGGTGCCACTATCGGGGAAGACCCCGAGTGCGCCCCTACTATTGGATCATGCGCATCGGAGCACACGTTCGTGACAGTGCCGACCCCATCGGTTCGGCCGAAAGCCTCGGGGTCGATTTCGTGCAGATGTTTCTCACCGACCCGCAGAAATGGAACAAGCTGCAGCCGCACCCGCAGGGGGAAGAGCTGAAGGCCAGCGACATCGACGTCGTGGTGCACAGCTCGTACGTGCTGAACGTGGCGAGCCTGAACAACCGCATCCGTATCCCCTCGCGCAAGGCTGTCATCGAGCAGGCGGCCGCGGCCGCCGAGATCGGCGCCATCGGTTTGGTGGTGCACGGGGGCCACGTCCGTGACGGAGAGGACACCGCGAAGGGCTTCGAGAACTGGCGCAAGCTGTTCGAACGCCAGGTGGGCGAGGGTGGATTCGGGGTTCCGATTTTCATCGAGAACACCGCGGGCGGTGACTTCGCCATGGCGCGCCACTTCGACGACATCGCGCGCCTGTGGGACGCAGTCGGTGAGTTCGGTGCCGGGTTCTGCCTCGACACCTGCCATGCCTGGGCCGGTGGCGAGGAGTTGGTCGGTGTGGTCGATCGCATCAAGGCGATCACCGGTCGAATCGACCTTGTGCACCTGAACAATTCACGTGACGAGTTCGATTCGGCTCGGGACCGTCATGCCAATCTCGAGGACGGGACCATCGATGCCGAGGTCTTGACGGCGGTGGCGCAGGCCTCGGGCGCCCCGGTGATCCTGGAAACGCCCGCCGAGGGGCTCGCCGAGGACGTCCGGTTCCTGAAAAGTCTGTAGATCGTTCTGCGGCAGATATTCTCGGGCGTCGCCTCAGACGAACTTCGAGATGGTCTTGTCCCAGAACCGCTCGAAATCGTCGACGTCGGCACGGGTGAAAACGCGGTAGTTCCAGCGGAACTCGGCTTCGACGAAGGTGACCGAGTCGATTTCGGTCACCGTGCACGTCACGGTCAGGTTGTGGGGCAGCGGGACGTCGTCGGAGGCGGTCACGTCGTCGGAGACCGTGGCGCCGGCGGTGCTGCGATCGGAGCCGTCGTGGAATGCGATCTGGGCGCCCGCCTTGCGGGCGAGGGCGGGAACGCTCCTGGCAGCGAGATAGTCGACGCCCCCGTGGGGCGCCGCGGCGACGCGTCGCCGCACCTCCTCGGTGAGCAGGGCTGCATCACCGATGGACGGAAGCCGAACTGGGAAGTAGTCCCCGGCTGGTGTTTCGATGTCGATCAGGACACCGGAAGTGTTGTTGCGGCAACGGTCGGCCTGCCACGCTCCGACGGTCGCGGCCAATACCGCCAGCAATGTCGTCCTCGACGGATGCGCCGGGCCGGTCCATTGGGTGCGCGCGGTGGTGACGACGGAGGAGTCGATGGTGTCGATCCGCGGATCGGTGCGGCGCATGCCGAACGGCCACTCTTCGGGGGTCAATACCGCGATCCAGTACGGGACCTGTGTGACCACGGCCGCAGGGTCGGTCTGTGCCGAAGCAATCACCGTCTACACACCACCTTGTGTCGCAAGCCTTACCTAACCTACGCAAGGGTAGCGGTGAACGGACGAATTGGCGAGTGTCGGTTTCAGACGAGCAAGCGCGGCACGGAGGGAGCCTGTGGTGTCTCGCCTGCGTCCAGACGGTCGAGCAGTCCCTCCGACCAGGCGAGTAAGCCCGCCACATCGAGGCCGTACGGCGGTTCGAGCTCGTAACCGCGGATACGATCGTGCCCTTGCCGCAGCAGCGATACGGCGCCGACGTGGTTTCCCCGCAGCAGGTGGGTGAGCCCGACTGCAAGTTGTGCGAGCCCCTGCCACAGCATCCGCTCGGCCTCCGGCGCCTGCTTCCACGTGCCCTCGAGGATCTCGTGGGCGTGAAACGGCATGCCGGTGTCGAGGAGTTCCTGTGCTCTGGCAATCGATTCCACCGGCGGAAGCCGGAGGTCGTCGGGGATGCGGGTCACACCGTCGGCGCCTCTGGGCATCGGTCTGCCCAGGCCGTCGCGGGGCCGTGCGTTCAGCGGTTTGCCGGTGGCATCGCGTTCGCGTTCCGGCACGTGTGGATCACACCTCGTTCGTTGCTCGTCGAGTTCTCAGGGTCACTGCAGTCAAAGCGACCAGGGCGGTCGCGGAGACACCCACCATCGTCACCGATACTGCCACGGCGTCGTTGCCGAGCACCCCGACGACGGGCGCGATGATCGCACCGAATCCGAACTGGGCGGCGCCGAGCAGCGCCGCGGCAGTGCCTGCCGCCTCGCCGTGACGCGTCAGCGCGAGTGCCGGAGCGTTCGGCATGACGAAACCGACCGCGCCGAGGACGAACCACAGCGGGATCAGGAACCCCAGAATTCCGCCCAGGCCGGCCAGGGCGAGTACCACCATGACCACCGCCGAGGCGAGTGCGGCGGCCAGCGCGGCGATCACGATTCGCACGGGTGTGAAGTGTCCGAGCAGGACCACGTTGAACTGCGAAGCGCCGATCAGCGCGATGGCCCCGAGCGAGAAGACGATGGCGAACTGCTGCTCGTTGAGCCCGAACTCCTCCTGCAGCACGAACGACGAGCCGGCGATATAGGCGAACAGGGCCGACATCGCGAGAGCAGCGACGAAGACGAGGACGAGGAACTGGCCGTCGCGAAGCAGGCTGCCGTAAGTGCGAACGATCGGCATGACGCCCCGGCCCCGGCGGCGTTCCGGCGGCAGGCTCTCGCGCAGCGAGAAGATGGCCAGTACGAGCAGGCCGACGCCGAGCAGAGCCAGTGCCCCGAACACCCAGCGCCACGATCCGACCAGCAGGATGCCGCCGCCGATGGACGGTGCGAGCACGGGAGCGACGCCCATGACGAGCATCAGACGCGACAGGACGGTGGCGGCGGCCCGTCCGGTGAAGAGATCGCGCACCACGGCCATCGCGACGACGGCGGCGGCTGCGGCCCCGAGGCCCTGCAGGCCGCGGAAGACGCCGAGCATCGCCACGCTGGGTGCCACAACGCACAGCAGGGAGGCCGCGATGTGAACGGCGGTACCGGCGATGAGTGGCAGGCGTCGGCCGACGATGTCGGAGAGGGGGCCGATGATGAGCTGGCCTATTGCCAGGCCGATGAGAGTTCCGGTGAGCGTGAGCTGCACAGCCGCCGAGGATGTGTTCAGATCGTCGACGATCGACGGCAGCGCCGGCAGATACATGTCGATGGTCAGCGGACCGAGAGCGATCAGTGCCCCGAGGACCAGGATGACCCTCAGCCGTTCGGCCGAGGTGGGTTCAGGGGTGGGCTCGGGGGTCGGCTGGTCGAGCGCACGAGCGGTCGGTGTGACTGTCTGTTCGGCGGCATGAGGCACCAACAGGACAGCAATCGGACGGATGGATATGTTCCCGGTGTGATGTATTCGAGTTAGAGTTCCGACCCATGCATGATTCGGTCTACAGTCCCCGTCAGGTAGTCGTACGTCAATACATCGATGCGCTGGCTTCACACGATGCGAGCGCTGTGCAATTCGCACCGGGTGCGCGCCGCGTCGAGAACGGCATCACCACTGGTCGCTCCGGCCCAGGGATGTCGAAGGCGCTCGAGAACGCCTTCTACTACCGCGCCATCCTGGCTATCCGAGACATCGAGTTGACCGAGATGGGCGATACCGTCATTGCGCGTTTTCTCATCGATGCGGGCGTGCGGGGCAGGCCGTTGCTGACCGTCCGAGTCGAGGAGCACTTCTTCGTTCCGGACGGAACCATCCACGACATCCGCGCCAAGCTGCGCTTGCAGTTGAAGCGGTAGTTCCGGTCAGGGGCTCACTGAGCTCGATACGCCGATGCCGCTGAGGGTGTCGGCGCCGTAGCGCTCGATCTCTGCTTCCAGGTCGAGCGGTGCGATGGTCTTGCTCGCTTCGATCGCTGCGTCGTCGAGAAGGTGCAGTGGGACGAGCCAGACGATCTCGAACTCCAGGCCGTCGGGGTCCTTTGCGTACAAGCTCTTGGTGGTGCCGTGATCGGATGCGCCGACGAGTGCCCCTGCGATCGATAGTTTTCGTCCGGCGTCGGCCAGGTCGGTCAGGCTCTCTACCTCCCACGCGAGGTGATAGAGGCCGACCGTCCTGCGTCCGGCTTCCGAGGCGCCGGCTCCGTCTCCGAGTTGCATCAGTCCGAGGTCGTGATCGTTGCTGCTGGCACTCGCCTGGAGGAACGCTGCCGAGTTGCCCATGCGCATCTTGGTTCGGAACCCGAGGACCTCGGTGTAGAAGGCGACGGATTTCTCGACGTTCCGTACATACAGGACAGCGTGGTTGAGACGTTGGATTGGCATGGTGACCTCGAATCAGGGGGTTAAGTTGAACCTTCAACCTAGAGTACACCCATGTGCCATGCTCGGCCAGTGTCAGCCGCGTCAGTGCCAGGTGTGGTCGACGAGGGGTGTCCGGGGCCCGAACTTGGGTTTGATTGCTTTGCCGCTGACCTGCAGGAGCCGGACGGCTCGAAACCGGTGCGGCGCCAGAGGTCTCATGTAGTCGACCATTCCGTCGTCATCGAGAGGTCGACCCAGAAGCGACCAGCCCACGACGGCCGCCAGATGATAGTCACCGACCGACAGGGCGTCGGGATCGCCGAAGGCCCGTTGCGCGACCTCGGCGGCGGTCCAGATGCCCACACCGGGAACCGCCCGCAGCCGCGTGATCGCCTCGGCGGGCGGCATGGCTGCGGCTTCCTCGAGTCGGCCGGCCACCTGTGCGCATCGCACGATGGTCTTCGATCGAGCCGGGTCGACGTTGGCCCGGTGGTACTCCCACGACGGAATGCGCCGCCACACCGCAGGCTCAGGTGTGATGTACATCGGCCGCGGCGTCGGGCCCGGCGCGCGCTCACCGAACTTGGTGACGAGCAGGCGCCAGGACGCGAAAGCGGCTACCCCGTGCACCCGCTGCTCGAGAATCGCGGGGACCAATGCCTCCATGACGAGTCCGGTTCGTCCCAGACGTAGATGTGGGAACTGCCGGTGCGCTTCCTGCAGGGTCGGGTGCTCGGGCTCGAACCCGGAGGCGTCGTCCTCGCTGCCGAGGAGCGCCGGGAGTGTGTCGGCGAACTCGACGCCTCCGCTGCCCCACGCGATACATCGAACGGCCGTCCGCGAAATCTGAGTCAGCCGATAGGTGACCGGCCCCGAGTTCATGCGTGATGTTCGCCACACACTGCCTGCCGCGTCACGCTCGTACGTCGGATCGCCCTTGCCGCGCCGATGCTCCGACAGGGTCATCGCAACGTCCAGCGGCGAATCGGACTCGAACACAGTCGAGACCGATTCACCGGCAGATGCAGGAACTGACGTGAGCATTGCCGTTCAGTTTATGTCGGTGAGTTTGTCTCGGTGGCCTGCCGCTCAGCGAAAACCACCGGCCACGGCGACGACGGTCCGGCCGATGACCTTGCCGCCGGCAATTTCGTCGAGCTTTGCTTGAACATCGCCGACGGCGACTTCGGAGGTGAGAGTGTCCAGGCGCTGCGGGCGCCGCTCGGATTCGAGTTGGTGCCAAACAGCTCGTCGTCGGTCGATGGGCAGCTGCACCGAGTCGATTCCCAGTAGTGACACACCGCGCAGGATGAACGGGAGCACCGTGGTGTGCAACTGGGCTCCGCCCGTCAGACCGCTGGCCGCGACAGCGCCGCCGTATCGGATGGTGCTCAGTACGTGCGCCAGCGTCTTGCCACCGACACAGTCCACTGCCGCGGACCACTCGGCACGGCCGAGGGGGCGCGGCTTGGCGTCCGGGTCCTCGGGCAACCGGCCGATCACGCTGGACGCGCCCAAGCTGGTCAAAAGCTCTGCGGCTTCGGGCTTTCCGCTGGACGCGTGCACCTCGAAACCGGCGGCCGACAGGAGGTCGACGCTGACCGTCCCCACGCCGCCGCTGGCTCCGGTGACAAGGACCGGACCGTCGGCCGGTGTGACTCCTGCGCCGAGCAGTGCTTCGACGCTCATCGCGGCCGTGAATCCCGCAGTGCCGATTGCGGCCGCCTCGCGCGTGGTCAGTGTCGTCAGCGGCACGACCCAGTCGGCGGGCACGCGAGCGTATTCGGCATAGCCGCCGTGTTGCGCTGTGCCGATGTCATAGCCGTGCGCGAGGACCCGTTGCCCCACAGCGACGTTCTCGCTGGTCGATTCGACGACCGTGCCGGCGATGTCGATTCCGGGAACGATCGGGTACTCGCGCACCACCCCACCCTTCGGGGTGATGGCAAGGGCGTCCTTGAAATTGACGGACGAGTACTCGACGGCGATGGTCACTGCCGGACCGTCGATCGCCGGCAGAAACGAGTGGTCGACGGTCTCTTGCGAGAGCGTGATCTGCTCGCTTCCACGGGCGACGAGAGCCGCGAACGACGATGGCGCAGGCTGGGGCACGAGGAGTGTCCTTTCGAACTCGAGGGGTTCGTCCGAACAGTACCCATGCTTGGCGTGGCGTCTGTTGTTTGTCGGTCCGTCGAAGTATGGTCTCGCTGTGATCATCGTGAGTACCGACGGCTCGTGTCTGCGCAACCCGGGCGGCGCAATCGGGTGGGCCTGGGTCAATCACACAGGCCCGAGCAAGTCCGGCGGTGAAGAGTCCGGCACCAACCAGATAGCGGAGCTTCGCGCCCTCCTCGAGGCAGTGCTCGCGCATCCCGGGGACGAGCCGTTGCTCATCGAGTCCGATTCGCAGTACGCCATCAAATGCGCGTCCGAATGGCTGGCCGGATGGAAGCGCAAGGGGTGGAAGACGGCGGGCGGCACGCCTGTACGCAACCTCGATCTGGTTCAGGGCATCGATCGCGCGATCACCGAGCGCACCGGTCCCGTCCGATTCCGCTGGGTACGTGGGCACGTGGGAAACCACTTCAACGAAGCAGCCGACGCCCTCGCCGGTGAAGCTGCCCGTGCCGTCGCAGCGGGTGCCTCGACCTCTCCCGCGGCTGCTGCTGTGCCCACTGCCGCACCCACACCCACTGCAGATGCCACCGCCGACGACGGGGTGGCGACGCTCTTCTGACGGTTCGCCTGCTCGGTGTGGATACTGCCCAGTGTGGATACACTTGTCGCATTCACACCCGGAGGCGTCGAGAACCCAGTGCACACCAACGTCACTAATGAATCATCCGATAGTTTTGTCGAGCAGTCCGAGCGCGTTGTCCGCGGCCGTGCGGTGATCGTGTGATCGTCTCCGCGCTACTGCTGTTGCTGGCAGGTCTCTTGCTCACGGCCGTCATCATTGTTGCGAACGGATACTTCGTCGCGCAGGAATTCGCGTACATGTCGGTCGATCGTGCAACTTTGAGATCGCGGGCCGAGAAGGGCGACGCCTCTGCCGAGCGCGCGTTGAAGGTCACCAAGCGCACCTCGTTCATGCTGTCGGGGGCGCAGCTCGGGATTACGGTGACCGGTCTGCTGGTCGGTTATGTTGCCGAGCCGTTCATCGGTGTGCCGTTGGGCGAGCTGATGGGTGGCGCCGGCGTACCCACTGCAACGGGCATCGCTGTCGGAACGGTGTTGGCACTGGTACTCGCGACCGTCGTGCAGATGATTTTCGGTGAGCTGTATCCCAAGAATCTGGCGATCGCCAACCCGGGCCCGCTGGCGCAGGGACTCGCGCGTTCGACCCTGGTGTACATGGCGATCTTCGGGTGGCTGATCACGTTCTTCGACAAGTCCTCGAACGCGGTGCTTCGGCTGCTGCATGTGGAGCCTGTTCACGATGTCGACAGCAGCGCGAATGCCGAGGATCTCGAACGCATCATCGGTGATTCACGTGCCAGCGGCGATCTCACCGAGGAGCTGTCGTTGCTGTTGGATCGGATTCTGGATTTTCCGGATCGAGATGTCGAGCACGCGATGATCCCGCGTGTCCAGGTCGACGTCGTCTCCGAGCAGTCGACGATCGAAGATGTGCGCGTGCTCATGAGAAATGCACACACGCGTTACCCGGTGCTCGGTGCGCGAGGCGAACCTATTGGCGTCGTGCATCTCGCCGAGGTGTTGGCAGCCGAGCGGCACGATCAGCGGTCGGTTACCGAGATCATGCGTGAGCCACTCGTGCTGCCGGAGCTCATGCCGATGCAGGACGCGCTCGATCATCTCTCGCGCACGCGCAACGAAATGGCCTGTGTGATAGACGAATACGGTGGATTCACCGGTGTCTTGACGATCGAGGACCTGGCCGAGGAGCTCGTAGGAGAAATCACCGACGAGCACGATCCCGACGTACTCACCGGGATGGAGCACGAAGCCGACGGCGGATGGATCATGGACGGTGACATCCACGTCGATGAGGTGGAGCGCACGATCGGACGCAATCTGCTTCTTCCCCGCGGTGACTACGAGACGCTGGCAGGCCTGCTCATTGCCGAGGAACGCGAACTTCCCGATGTGGGTGACGTGTTGCGGATCGATCTCGCGGTGGACAGCGCGGAGCTGATCGAAGACACGCCTCCGCGCAGGTTTCTGGTGGTCGAAGTACTGCAGCTCGACCGGCACGTGCCCAGCGAACTGCGGGTGCACGTGCAGGAGGCAGACGGCGATGGTGAGGTTTCGGAGAGTGAGGTCTCTGAGGTCGGTTCGGAGCCGTCCACGAGCGAAGGTAGGAACGAACGATGAGCGCCCTGATCGTGGTGTTCGCGACGATAGCGCTCATCTTTCTGAGTGCATTCTTCGTGGTCATCGAGTTCGCGCTGCTCGGTGCGCGTCGTCACCGGTTGGAGACCGAGGCTACCGAGAGCCGATCCGCGCGGGCGGCGCTGCGCGGAATGAACGAACTGACAGTCATGCTCGCTGGAGCACAGTTGGGCATCACTGCCTGCACGTTTGCTCTCGGTGCCGTCACCAAGCCCGCGGTCGACAGTTGGCTCTCCCCGGTGTTCGCGTCCCTGGGCGCACCGACGTGGCTTGCCGGAGGCGCGGCGTTCGCATTGTCGTTGCTGGTGGTCACCTTCTTGCACCTGGTGATTGGGGAGATGGCGCCGAAGTCGTGGGCGATATCGCATCCGGAACTCGCCGCGAAGATCATCGGCCTGCCTTCACGTGCATTTGTCCTGCCGTTCCGCCCATTCTTATCCTGGGTCAATCACATCGCCAACGTTCTCGTCGCCAAGACAGGGGTGGAGCCGGTCGAGAGTGCGGCCGTCGGCGGGCGAGACGCCGACACCATTCGGCATTTGGTCGAGTACTCCACTCAGGTGGGTGTTCTAGAACCCGAGCTGCGCACGCAGATCACTGGCGTAATCGAGCTCCAGACTCTGACTGTCGATCAGATCACGGTGCGCGGGCGCAAACCTACGTCTGTCGCGGCGGCTGCGGCAGTGTCCGAAGTGCAGGCCGCGGCCCTGCGGTCGGGCCACTTGCGGGTCCTGCTGGTCGATCCTGATGGTCGGATGCACTCCGTGGTGCACGTCCGCGACACGCTGCTCGCCGATCTCGACGAACCGGTCATGAATTTTGCGAGACCGGCTTTCACCATCGAGGGAAGCACCCCGGTATACGAGGTGCTGCGTGAGATGCAGGCGAAGAGCGTGCAGCTGGCGATCGTGGAGTCGGAGGGATCGTTCCTCGGACTGGTTACCCTCACCGATGTGATCAAGCGAGTACTGCCGCCTTCGGAGGCGAGCGAGGGTCGCGAAAAGACCGAGTAGGACTGGGGGCTTCAGTCGATATTCGGTTGCGCGAGGCGTAGCTTGCGGCACAGCGCGGTCAGTGTTGTCATCTCGTCCTCGGTCAGTGCATCGCCGACGTATCGCCGGATTCGCTCAGCATGCTTGCGTCCGATCGTTCGCTGAACGGCGAGGCCGGCATCGGTGAGCGCAACCAGGGTGCCGCGCTTGTCCGTCGGGTCCGGCTGCCGGACAAGAAAACCGAGTTCGACGAGCCTGTCGCACAGTCTGCTCAACGAGGATTGGCTGAGCAGGATCTCGTCGTTGAGGTCGTGCAGGCGCAGCTTGTTTTTCGGGCATCTGCTCAGGGTGAACAGCACATCGTATTCGCGGACGCTGATCGGGTCCCAGATGTCGTCCGAGGCGAAGCGTCGCATGAGCGTGACCTGGGAGCGGAACAAAGACTCCCAGGCGTCGACGGCGAGTTCGGTGCGCGAGCGCACCTGGTCGGATGCCACCTGCTCAGATAGCAAGGGCTGCGTTCTTCTCGGCGAGCAGGCTCGCGTGTGTGGGTGGGTTCTCCGGCACACCGTCCGGACGGCGAGCAGCGAACTCGGCGCGCAGCACCGGCACCACCTCTTCGCCGAGCAGGTCGAGCTGCTCGAGCACCGTCTTCAACGGCAGCCCGGCGTGGTCCATGAGAAACAGCTGACGCTGGTAGTCGCCGAAGAAGTCGGCGAAGGCGAGCGTCTTCTCGATGACCTGCTGTGGGGAACCGACTGTCAGCGGCGTTTGATCCGTGAACTCCTCCATCGTCGGTCCGTGACCATAGACAGGGGCGTTGTCGAAGTACGGGCGGAATTCAGCGACCGCGTCCTGGCTGTTCTTGCGCATGAACACCTGACCGCCGAGGCCGACGATCGCCTGGTCGGCGCGGCCGTGTCCGTAGTGTTCGTAACGTTCTCGGTACAGGTTGATCAGTGCCGCGTAGTGCTCCTTCGGCCAGAAGATGTTGTTCGCGAAGAATCCGTCGCCGTGGTACGCGGCGATTTCCGCGATCTGCGGGCTGCGGATCGAGCCGTGCCACACGAACGGCGGTATGTCGTCGAGTGGGCGGGGTGTAGAGGTGAAGTTGTCGAGTGGGGTGCGGAAGTCGCCCTTCCATGTCACCACGTCCTCGGTCCACAGGCGCCGGAGGAGTTGGTAGTTCTCCAGTGCCAGCGGGATGCCCTGACGAATGTCCTGGCCGAACCACGGGTAGACCGGTGCGGTGTTGCCGCGGCCCATGATGAGGTCGACGCGACCATCCGACAGGTGCTGAAGCATCGCGTAGTCCTCGGCGATCTTCACCGGGTCGTTGGTGGTGATGAGCGTCGTGGATGTCGAGAGGATCAGTTTCTCGGTCCGGGCAGCGATAAATCCCAGCATCGTTGTCGGTGACGACGGGACGAACGGTGGGTTGTGGTGCTCTCCGGTGGCAAAGACGTCGAGGCCGACATCCTCGGCGTGCTGTGCGATGGTGACCATCGCTTTGATGCGCTCGTGTTCGCTGGGAGCACGACCTGTGGTCGGATCGACCGTTACATCTCCGACGGTGAATACTCCGAACTGCATGGTCCGCTCCTGAGCTCGTTCTCGACATGTTCATGCGTTTGCATCGACTTTTGGCTCAACAGGGGCCGTCTCGCCGGTATTCCTCGGCGCTGTATTCACCGAATCCGGCGTCCAAGAATATTCTCGAAGTTTCACCCATCCACCCCATCGCCTGTGGCGAATGCAAGATGAGACGCCCGCCGCTGCTGTCGCCCCCGACCGCCGTCAGCTGTGGGCGTCTCCCTATCTCCTCGCGGTCAGCCGGAGCTCAGCGTGCTCAGAGTGCTCAGTCGGCTGAGCATGCGGTCGATATCGATCCCGGTGCATCCCTCGCCGAAGCGGACGAGATCGACGCTCGCGCGAAAGTGCGTCGCCACGCCACCGTCGTACAAGATGTCGACCAGATTGCTGAACCGTTGCACCGACTCGGCATCGGTGTCATGCAGTTTCGGTATGCCGCGAATGGTGAGGCCCTCCGTGAGCGCCAGGTAGTCGCTGCTCGACCGAGGTGCCGTGCACAGTTCCGCGAACGAAATTGCTTCGGTGTCGGTGTTCTCGAGTTCGGTTTCCACTGTCCACGTGCCGGCAGCGAAACCACGCCGCACGGCATGCGCGCTCCTGTAGTCGATCGGGCCGTCGACGCGTATTTCGCGGAGGTGCGCCTTCAGTACCTCGATTGTCGGCTCGAACTTCTCGTGGAACAGCGGGTTGGGGAGAAGGCCGTCGGGTGGATAGTTCGACGTCACAACCAGCGCTGTCCCGCGGGCGAAGAGGGTGTCGAGCATGCGGGCGATGAGTGTGCCGTCGCCGATGTCGTGGACGTGAAACTCGTCGAAGCAGAGCAGTCGACACTCGCCGAGCACCTCGTCGATCGCGCGATCTATCGAGAATCTCTGCCGGAAGTAGGCGGAGTGCAGGTCCGCGAAGAAGCTGTGGAAGTGCACGCGCTTCTTCGCGTCGATGTCTACCCCGGCGAAATAGCGATCCAAGAGCCACGTCTTTCCGCGTCCCACTGGTCCCCACAGGTAGACACCCAACGCGTCCGGCTGCGTGAGCAGGTCGACGGCGGCTGTTTGGGCGGCGTCCAGTTCGAAGGAAGCCTCGAAGGCGTGGGGAGTGGCAGCTGGCCTCATGCTCTCAGACTCTACAGATGTAGAGTCTGTGGAATGGACCGTAGAGCTGTGATTGCCGACGCAGCCATAGCTGTCGTGGCCGACGAGGGATTGCGCGCACTGACGCACCGCGGCATCGATGCGGCGGCCGGCCTCCCTGCCGGTTCGACGTCGTACTACTTCAGGACTAGAAGCGAGCTCCTGACGGCGATCGTCGACCGCGTCACGGAGTCGTCGAGAGCAGCGTTCGAGCGCGTCACCAGCCGTTCCGATGAGTCAGTATTTGATGAGTCAGTTGTAGAGGTCTCCGTCCAGTACCTTGCACACCTACTGTCCGAGCGCCCGAAGCAACTTCGTGCTCGGCACTCGCTGCTGATCGACGCCGGCATCGGACTCGAAGAGCGTGTGAAGCTCGGACAGTGCCTGTTCTCCCTCGACCGCGCCACCGAACTCTTCGGTGACCGTCTGCTCGCTGCAGGGTTCGTGGCTCTGTGTGAGGGACTGGTGGTGACGGGTCTGGAAGCAGGGACAACGTCAGAGGCCTTGCGAGTTCCGATCGTCACCTATCTGAGGGGCGCCCGGAAGTCCTGAATTGCGATTCGGGCAATCAGCTCATGTCGTAGACGACGCCGGTGAGCTTCTCGCTGGCAACCCACAACTGTTCGGCCAGCGCGGGATCCTTGGCCTTGGCGGAGATCTTGGCTGGTCCCGGCGCACCACGTGACTCGAACAACGCCTTCGGTCCTGTGTAGGAACCGGGGCCGCCGTTCTCGAGCGCATACAGCGTGGGGAGCGCGCCCGCGCGGGCGGACTGCGAGATGAACTTGAGACCGATGGAGGCGCCGATGGATGCGATCTTGGAGCTGCCCAACCCGTCCGGGCTCGTGTACAGCGCGGTCTCGGAGATGCCGGGGTGCGCGGCATTGCTGGTGATCGGGATGCCCGCGCTGTCGAGTCGGCGCTGCAGTTCCAGGGCGAACAGCAGATTGGCAAGTTTGGAGTTGGCGTACATGCGCTGGGGTTGGTATCCCTTCGTCGCCTGTAGATCGTCGAAGTCGAGCTTGGGAGCTTGCTTGTGGGCGACGGAGGAGACCGTGACGACAGTGGCGTTGTCGGCTGCGCGCAGCTTGGGTAGAAGGTGACCGGTGAGCGCGAAGTGACCGAGATGGTTGGTGCCGAACTGTAGCTCGAAGCCGTCCTTGGTCTCAGTTCGCTTGGCGGGCATCATCACGCCGGCGTTGTTGATGAGCGCATCGACCTTCTCGGGCGCGGATTCGGCGAAGTCTCGAACGGATCCGAGGTCGGCCAGGTCGAGATGCGCGGTGTCGACGGTGCCCGTCCGGTCCGAGTCGGCACCACCGGAAGCTGCCGCATCGGCGATGGTGTCCCGGATCTTGTCCGCGGCCGCATTCGCCTTGTCGAGGTTGCGGCAAGCCAAGGTCACGTGGTCACCCTGCTTCACCAACTCGAGCGCAGTGAAGTAACCGATTCCGGTGTTTCCGCCGGTGACAAGTACACGGCGCTGCTTGTTGTCAGACACGGGTCCGAGGGTACCTGCGCGGTTAGAATCTGCCCATGCCTGACGAGGTGTCCGACAATCAGCGCCCCGGCGAGCCCGTGGACCACTTTCCCAAGGGCACGGGTCGACCGGCTTCTGGCGCGTTTGTCGCAGCCGGCTATCACTCGCTGGAGGACCTCGCCGGCGAGTCCGAGGCACAGTTGGCCCAGCTGCACGGTGTCGGGCCGCGGGCGATCGGCATCGTGAAAGCTGCCCTCGCCGAGCGAGGGCTCGAACTGGCGCCTTGATCTTCGGACGAGCTGACCTGTGTGCTCTCAGAACGGCGTGCACTCAGAACGGCGGGGGTCGGAACTTCTCGCGCTGGGCCACGATCGCACGGTGCTCGAGAAATCTCTCGCGTAGGTAGGCGGCATCGGCAAGGGCGCGAGCGTCCTCCGGACCCACACGCCCTGCGATATCGCCGAGCGAGGGCGCCCCACCGACAGTGTCGTTGCGCAGCAGTCGATGCCAGTCTGTGTCGCGGTCGCTCATGTGCGTTTCCCACCAGGTGGGTTCGTAGAGTTCGTCCGAGGGCTCGGCTGTCTTGGCGTCGGTATGGACGTGTTCGTGAACTGCACTGTCGAAGTGGGGTCCTCCGCCGGACTGGGATTTCGCTGGCGACACATGCATCGGCACAGCGGGGTTGTACCGGCCGTTATGGACGAACTCGTCGGGTAACGCAACCGTTCCGAACATCGGCGGGGTGATCCGGTGCAGACCCGAGCTCGAACGCCAGTAGATCGCACTACCTTCGAGTTTCGCGCACGCCCATAGGCGAAGCGTCTTCGCGTGGTGGTGGTAACCGCACAACGGTTGGAGATTGTCGAGGACGGTCCACCCACCCGACTGCGGATCCTCGTGATCGAACGGAACGATGTGGTCGATGTCGCACCGAGCTGCGGGCACGCTGCACCCCGGGAATGTGCAGGTGCAGTATGTGGCTCGGGTCAACGCCACGAGCTCGGCGCTCGGCCGATAAGTCAGCGCCCCGGGTGGAGGTTCGGCGAAGCCGCCGTGCCCGTCGGGATATCGGCCTCGGGTCAGTGTCGGATCCGACGCGGCCGCCGCCAGGAATTTCGCGATACTTCTCGAGAGCGCAGCTTCCGCACCGAGCGTCGATGCCCCTCTCTTGTGTTCGGGTCGACAAGAAGCCGCTGAACGCGTGGGTAGAGGTGCAGCGGAACGACGGCGACCACGACTGAGAAGGCGCCTCGCGCGGCCCCGCTTCGCGACCCACGGCCGAATAGCGCCATGTCCGGCGCTGGGCTCGTGCTCAGTGTCGTCGGATCCAGTGTTGTCGGATCCAGTGTTGTCGGATCCAGTGTTTCTAGGCCCAGTGCTGCCGGCCTCGCTGTTGTTGTTTTCGGGGCTGTTCGGCACCTGAGCTCGGTACTCGTTCATCGCGTCCAGCATCTCGGTGAGCAGACCCTGCCATCGTGCGTCGGTAGCAAGTAGGCGGGCGGTCTCTGGATCCAGCACAGTCCCGTCTGCGAGAGTGGCTGGATTGCTACCGAGCCCGAGAAGGGTCTCGATGTCGATGTGCACTTCCAGCAGGGCTTTGCGGCGCGGCGGGTTCAACGCGCCCGCTGCAGCCATCGGGCAAATATCCGATCCGCACGTGCACGTCAGGGACTCTTCTCGATGAAACAGAGCGAGCAGCGCATGACCGCGGAGTTGCTTCTTCGTTCGAGGATCACGCGAGCAGACAGTGCCGGCCATCTCTTCGAGAAGTGCATCGCATTCGGCTCCCTCGAGCATCGACATTTTTGCGACCAGGGTTGCGATGCCGTCGTCACCCCGTCGGATGTCTGCGCAGCGTTCCTCTGTCACTGCCGCCTTCTGCGCGGCAGTGGCTTCAGCTGGATCGTGGGCCATCCACTCTCGCCAAATGCTGCTGGTCAATGCGCGGACGTTGCATCGCAGGGCTGCAGCGAGGACATCCTGTTCGATGGCAGAAACGGTCGAATCGGAAGCGCGGGACAGCGTATTCGCGATGGCTCGAACGCGCGGGTAGTCGATATCGCCCACCGTGAATGCGGCATCTACGGCGGGGAGCCGCCAGGCCAGATGGCCCGCCACCGTGATCATCTCGCGAGTAGCGGTACGTGAGAGGGAAAGTGCTACAGCTGCTTCGCATTCGGTGATGTGCCTCGCGCGGGCAGTATCCGGCTGCTCGTCGTCACGAGATGATCCGAGCAGATGGATGTCCATCTCCTCGCCCAGCCGTATTTCGGACAGGCGATGCAGTTCGTGAACCACGGCCGCAGCCGCAACGTTGTCGGCCCGTCGACCATCGGCGAGGCGCGCCAGCGACTCCGAAGCGGCGATGTCCGCCTCGCGTCTGATGTACGTAGAGCCCCCCGGCTGCGTCATGCCACCAACGATACTCGAACAGATGTTCGAACACAACAGTTCGTTGCTACAAAAATTGCTTGTGGCCGCACAAGTGTGACACCACTTCCGGCGACAGTCTGCGCGGACGACGCTGAGTGCATGACCGCAGGAACTGTCGGCGCAGCCTTCGAGCACAAGCGAACTCGCCTGCTTAGCGAGCTCGAACGTCCCGGGCAGCTGATCGAACACATCACGCCGAACTGGTTCGCGTCCGTGATGGGCACCGGCATCGTCGCCAACGCCGCGGCAACCCTGCCGGTGCACTCGGCCGAATTGCGTGCCTTCGCAACGGTCGTCTGGGCACTCGCGTCCTTCGCACTCCTCGCGCTGACGGTGGCGTTCGCAGCGCATTGGATACTTCACCCTGCGAACGCCCGTTTATACGCCGAGCACCCTGTCGTGTCCCTCTTCTACGGCGCACCACCGATGGCCATGCTGACGGTGGGAGCCGGCACGTTGTTGCTCGGCAAGGACGTCATCGGCGACACCGCGGCCCTGCACATCGCGGCGACCCTGTGGGTGCTGGGCACGATCACCGGGGTGGCGACCTCGGTGTGGATGCCGTACAGAATGCTGCGGCTGGGACGCTCGAACGCATTGCCGGCGTGGCTGATGCCGGTGGTTCCGCCGATGGTGTCCGCCACGGGTGGTGCTCTGTTGCTGCCCTACATCGGAGACGACGGCCTTCGAGTCTGGCTGCTCGCGCTGTGTTACGCACTGTTCGCGCTCAGCCTCGCGCTGGGAGCTGCAGCGATGACGCTGATCTACCGCGATCTGCTGCGCGGGGGCGGACCGGCATTGCAAGCGGCACCGACGGTCTGGATCACGCTCGGGCTGGTAGGGCAATCCATCACCGCGGCCAACCTGCTCGGCGCCGACGCCGGCCTCGTGCTGGGCAGCGCCCATGCGAGCCTCGCGCGTGATCTGCACGCGTTCGGAATCGGATATGGACTGTTCGTCGGGGTGCTCGCTATCGGCGCTGTCACGGTCGCCTGCACGGTGACAGCCAAGGCGATGCGCAACGGGCTGAGGTTTTCGCTCACCTGGTGGAGCTTCACCTTCCCGGTTGGCACGTGTGTCACGGGCGCGACCGCACTGGGCGCGGCACTCGGCCTCGGCGCAGTTTCTGCGCTAGCGGTGGTGTTGTATGCGGCGTTGCTTTCTGCTTGGGTCGTGGTTGCCGCACACACCGTGCGAGGATCGATCAGCGGCCGGATATTTCTGCCGTGAGTCGCAGTTGCCGGCGTCGTGAAAGGCAGAAATGCCAGAAGAGCCCAGCACCACCTCTCGCATCACCGAGAGGCTGCGCGCTGCAGGCTGCGTGTACGCCGAGATCGAAGCCGGTCTTCTTCTCGACGCCTTCGCCGGTGAAGAACTCGAGCAGGCCGTAGCGCAGCGCGTCGCAGGTACGCCACTCGAGCAACTTCTCGGGTGGGCCGAGTTCTGTGGCCTCCGCGTTCTCGTCGAACCTGGTGTGTTCGTCCCCCGTCGCCGGACGTCCCTGCTCGTTGCGAAGGCCGTCGAATGTGATCCGCACGTGGTGATCGATATCTGTTGCGGATCGGGTGCAGTCGGTCTCGCGCTCGCACACAGCGTCGCCGACATCGAGGTGCATGCCGCCGACATCGACGCTGCTGCAGCGCGATGTGCGCGTCGCAACCTGGCACCCATCGGCGGCCACGTGTACGAGGGTGATCTCTATTCTCCGCTGCCGCAATCGATTCGTGGCCACGCCGATGTGATCGTCGCCAACGCGCCGTACGTGCCGACCGCCGCGATCAGCTCGATGCCTCCGGAGGCGAGGGACCATGAGCCCAGGGTGGCTCTCGATGGTGGGCCGGATGGACTTGCCCTGCACCGCCGCATCGCCGCGGAGGCGGCCGAGTGGATTGCACCTGGTGGAACCCTGCTGATCGAGACGAGCGTCCGCCAGGCAGATGACACCGCAGCTATCGTCGCCGCACTTGGTTTCGAGCCGACCGTCGTGCATTCGGACGAGTTCGACGCCACGGTCGTGTCGGCACGATCGGATCCGTAGAAGCATCAGCCGCCCCGGCCGATTGACCTCGACCTACCTCGAGGTTCTAGCGTTGCGGGCATGAGTATGGAAGTCACCGCCCGGTCCCAGCTGTATCGGACCATGAACGCGTCGACGCAGCAGACGCAGTTCTCCAAGGAGACCGCGCAGCGAATTCTGACATTCGCGCGACCCCATCGGCGCAAACTGGTCGGATTCCTGATTCTCAGCGTCGTGCTGGCTGCGTTGGCGGTGGCGACGCCGGTGCTGGCGGGGCGGGTGGTCAATGCCATCGTCGACGGTGATCCGTTCGATGTGGTTCTGAGGCTGGCCGCCGCCATCGCAGCGATCGCAGTCGTCGATGCGGCATTCGGACTGCTGAACCGGTGGCTGTCGTCGAACATCGGTGAGGCATTGATTCTCGACCTGCGCACCGCGGTGTTCGATCACGTGCAAAAGATGCCGATCGCGTTCTTCACCCGTACCCGCACCGGTGCGTTGGTCAGCAGGCTCAACAACGACGTGCTCGGCGCCCAACGAGCATTCAGCGACACGCTCTCCGGAGTGGTGAGCAATCTGGTCATGCTCGGGTTGACGCTTGTCGTCATGCTCGGTATCTCGTGGCAGGTCACGCTGCTCGCGTTGCTGCTGCTTCCCATTTTCGTAATCCCGGCTCGCCGTATGGGTCACCGGCTGGCACGTCTGCAACGCGAAGCGGCCGAACATAATTCGGCCATGAGTACGCAGATGACCGAACGGTTCTCGGCTCCGGGCGCGACCTTGGTCAAACTGTTCGGGCAACCGGATAACGAATCGAGGGAGTTCGCGGTCCGCGCCAGCCGTGTCCGCGACATCGGGGTGCGGGCGGCCATGGTGCAGACCGTATTCGTGACAGCGCTGACGCTGGTGTCGGCTCTGGCTCTCGCAGTGGTGTACGGGCTCGGCGGATTCTATGCTCTCCGAGGGCAACTCGACGCCGGTTCGGTTGTCTCCCTGTCCTTGTTGCTCGCCCGGTTGTACTCACCGCTGACCCAACTCGCCAGTGCACGCGTCGAAGTGATGAGCGCACTCGTCAGTTTCGAGCGGGTCTTCGAGGTCCTCGATCTGGTCCCGCTGATCCAGGACAAGCCAGGCGCCGTGGACGTACCCGACGGCCCGGTTTCGGTCGAGTTGAGAGACGTCCGCTTCGCTTACCCGTCGGCGGACAGGGTTTCGCTCGCATCGCTCGAAGAAGTCACGACTCTGGACACGCGCGGCGGTGAGGAAGTGCTGCACGGGGTGTCGTTCAAGGCCGAGCCCGGCCGCATGGTCGCGCTCGTCGGAACCTCGGGTGCAGGCAAATCGACGATCGCTCAGCTGATCGCGCGGTTGTACGACGTCGACAGCGGCGCTGTTCGGCTGGGTGGAACGGACGTTCGGGACCTCCGGGCCGAGTCCATACGCTCCGCCGTAGGGATGGTGACCCAGGACGGGCATCTGTTCCACGACACAGTGCGGGCCAACATTGTCCTACCCCGGCCCGACGCACGAGACGATGAAGTGTGGGATGCACTTCGACGCGCGCGGCTGCAGGATCTGGTGGAGTCGCTACCCGACGGTCTGGGCACCGTCGTCGGAGAGCGCGGTTACCGGCTTTCCGGTGGCGAACGGCAGCGGCTCACCATCGCTAGGTTGCTGATAGCTCGACCTCGAGTGGTCATTCTCGACGAGGCCACTGCCTCGCTGGACTCTACGTCGGAGGCGGCGGTGCAGGCGGCTTTGGCCGAGGCGCTCGCTGGGAAGACGTCGGTGGTGATCGCGCACCGTCTGTCGACGATCCGGGCCGCTGACATCATCCTCGTCGTGGAAGGCGGAACCATCATCGAACGCGGAACGCACGAGGAGCTCCTCGCGGCGGGAGGCCGCTACGAGGAGCTCCATCGGACGCAGTTCGCGTCGGGGACTGTCGAGCCTGCGGAGTGAACTCAGCAGTTGCTCGGTGCGGGGACTCCCTTGAAGCGCGCGTCGATCCAGTCGAGCGCCTGTGGGAGTCCGAGCAGGGCGGCGGTGAGGTGGTCGTTGCTCGGCACGATCAGTCGGGTGACCGGGACGCCCGCCGCGCAGTACCGTGCGATCGTGTTGTCGATAGAGGACACGGGAATGAGCGCGTCCGTGGGGCTGTGCCACTCGAAGTACGGTGCCTTCGGCACGCCGGAATAGAGCTCGACGCTGTTCTCGTTGACGGCGGCGATCATCTCCGGGCTCTCGATCAGAGACAACGATCCGGCTACCTGCATCGCACTCTTCCCGGCGCCAACGGCGAGGATGTCGTTGGTGCAGGCGTCCTGAAGCTCTGTCGCCATCTGCTGGCCCAGCGGGTTGAGCTGCTGACTGATCGGGATACGGGTCGGGTACTCACGCTCGAGGCCCATCGCGGCCGCGAAGGCGAGCCCGAACGCCGGATGTGGACTGAAACCGAGGTCACGAGCCATGCGCTCGAGGTTCATCGGGGCACCGCCGGTGGCGCTGCCTACGATGTTCAGTTCGGGCGCGTAGTCGTTGTGTAGTGCCGCGGCCCATGCCGTGGCCATACCGCCACCGGAGTAACCGGCGAGCGCGACCGGACTCTCCTGCAGCTGCAGCTGCTCGAAGCGCTGCGTCGCTCGAATGCTGTCCAGGACGATCTGGCCGCCCAGCTTGGCGGCACCGTACGCGCTGTTCGGTCCGAGATGATCGGCGATGGCGATGGTCCACCCACGCTGCAGTGCAACGTTGAGCGCCGGAGCCTCACGGATCACCAGATTTGGGTCCTGCGACCACAGTGCCTGCGACGGTGCGCACTCCAGACCCAGGGCGTTGATGATGTGCTGGTAGGACAGCAGCGGGCCGTTGGGGGCTTTGTCTCTCGGGACCAGCACCGTGTTGACGGCGGCGATGGGCTCGCCCGCGGAGTTGGTCGAGCGGAATCGAAGCTGCCACACATCGGAATCGAAGAAGCCCGGGGGCGGTGGCATCATGCGACTGGAGATGATGTCGCCCGGGTTCGTGGCCTCGAGGTCTGGAACAGGCGCGTAGAACGCGTCCGAGATAGGCGTCGGCTCCAGCGGAAACGCCGTCGCGGGTGCGGCGACCAGCGCCGAACATGCGACCGCTACCGCCGTCAGACATGCCGCCCCGGCCAACTTGGTTAAGCGCATTGCGTCGAACCCCTCCCGCACAAATCGTCGAATTCAGGAAAAAAACCGACACTTCGGATACCCCGCCATGTGACGATATCCGAGATCGAACCCCTCCCGTTACGTCCGTTTCGAAAAATGTCCGAATCGCTACGCAAGCCCGACCCTATGGCAACACCGCCCTGCTGACCAGTGGCAGTTGATGCGCAACGCTAAGCTTTGGGATCAATCTCGAGCACCACATCGGCCGGTTGTTTGTCCTCACGTAGCCCGCGCCAACTCGGATGCCTCAGATGCATCGAATCCGTCCATTCGAAGAATCTCACCTCTCCGACGAGCGTCGGCGAGACCCACACGGCGTCGTTGCGGTCGGCAGCGGGGAGTTCTTCGACGAACGGAGAGTCCTCGGTCTCGAGCGGCTCGAGCATCTCTGCCAGGGCGTCCAAACCGCGGTCGGAGAAGCCTGTGCCCACGCGCCCCAGATAGCGAAGGCCGCCCGGTCCGGGGACGCCGACGAGCAGGGATCCGAGCCCACCGGTACGGCGGCCCCGACCGCGTCGCCAGCCCCCGATGACGATCTCCTGAGTGAGCCAGTTCTTGGTCTTGATCCAGGTGCGTGCTCTTCGGCCGGGCTGATAAATGGAATCGACGCGCTTGGCCACCACGCCCTCCCAGCCACGTTCGACGCTGGCGGCGAGCGCCTCCTCCGCCGAGCCGGTGAGTGCGTCCGGGACGATGACCGAATCGAGTCCTGTGGTGAGGAGTTCGAGCAGTCGGCGCCTGTCGGAGTACTTCTTCTTCAGCAGTGACGTCCCGTCCAAGTGCAGCAGGTCGAACGCGATGAATCGCACGTCTTTGCCTGAACTGCCCTGTAAGAGTTCGAAACTCGTGTTTCCATCGGCGCCGTAGACGACGGCCTCGCCGTCGATCACCGCCTCGTGTTCGGCGAGATCATCGGCGAGAGCGGAGAGACCGTGAAAGCGCTCGGTCAGGTCCTTGCCCGAACGTGACGCCAATGCGAACTCGCCATAGGACAATCGCGCGACCACCCGAAAGCCGTCCCACTTGCCCTCGAACGCCCAGTCTCCGTCGGGAAGGTCTCGTATGTCGCCGGCCGTGGCCAGCATCGGCGCAACGCTCTTCGGTAGCTCGCTCTTGGGTAGCTCGCCGGATGCTCCCTGATCCTTCATTCGATGCATCAACCACTGATCACCCTTGGTCCGGACGAGTGCGAACCTGCCCTGGGCTTTCTCGCCGCTCAGCACCACGATCACCTCGTCCTCGCGCCACTTCTCGAGCTCGTAGCTACCCGAGTCCCAGATGCTGACCTCGCCGCCGCCGTACTCACCCTTGGGGATGCTGCCCTCGAACGTGGCGTATTCCAACGGATGGTCCTCGGTGCGCACCGCGAGCCGGTTCTGGCCGGGGTCGTCCGGAATGTTCTTCGGGACTGCCCACGAGACCAACACTCCGTCGTGTTCGAGCCGGAAGTCGTAGTGCAAACGCCGCGCATGGTGTTCCTGGATGACGAACGTATCGTCCTCACCCCGGGGTTCGGTGGCCACCGGGATCGGCTCCGGAGTCCTGGAGGCGCTGCGCATACTGCGGTACGTCGAGAGCTTGTCGGGTCGGTTTTCCATGGGCAGAGGCGGGTCCAGGTCGGCCAGCAGGTCGCCGTGTTCCTCGAAGCGCTCGAGCACATCCTCGAAGCGCAGCTGCGTCAGCCCCGGCGCCTCGAGCTCCTCCCACGATCTCGGTGCAGCGACGGTCGGCGTAGCCCGACCGCGCATCGAATACGGCGCAACCGTCGTCTTCTTTCCGTTGTTCTGCGACCAGTCCACGAAGACCCGGCCGGTGCGTTTGGCCTTGGCCATCGTCGCGGTCACCCGGCTCGGATCGCGTTCTTCGAGCAGCGTCGCAACACGCTTGGCGACGGTGGACGCCCCGGCCGGTGTCAACGGTTTCTCCAGCGGGGGCTTCTCCAGCGGGACATACAGGTGAATACCCTTGCTACCGCTGGTGACGGGGAAGGCCGTGAATCCGATCTCGGCGATCATGTCCCTGATCTCGCAGGCGACCTCCGCGCATTGCGCCAGATCGACATCGTCACCCGGGTCCAAGTCGAAAACCATTCTCGTCGCCGGGCCCGGTGAGTCGCCGTCGAACCGCCACTGCGGGACGTGTGCCTCGATGGATGCCTGTTGGGCCAGCCAGGCCAGGTCTGCCGCCGTCGAGAAGAGGGGATACGTCACCACGCGATCGGAGTGCTGCATTCGCCGTCGATCCAGCCAATCGGGTGCCGAAGCCGCGAGGTTCTTCTCGAAGAACGACGGTTGCTCGACGCCGTTCGGCCACCTCTTGCGTGTCACAGCCCGGCCGGCCAGGTGCGGAAGCATAGCGGGGGCAATGGCGACGTAGTACTCGATCACCTGGCGTTTGGTGGTGCCCGTTTCCGGAAACAACACCTTGTCCAGATTGGTCACCGAGACCTTTCGGCCTGCGATGTCGAGCGTCGCCATCAGCCCAGGTTAGTTGCCGCCGGGGCGCACCGTGCTCCGGTTGTGTCAAGCTCGAAGGTATGGCAACGATCAGCGTCACCGTGCAGATGCCCGAAAATCCACAAGGTGCGTGGGACAAAGCGTCGGCGCTCGATCGCTTTCACGAGTGGATGACCATTCACGGAGGGTGGTGCAGTCCGCCGCCGAAGACCCTCGAAAAGGGCACCGAGGTGCAGTCGTTGGTGAGGGTCAAGGGATTCAAGAACACCATCTCCTGGACGTTCACCGAGTACCAGGAGCCGCAGCTCATCGAGATGGCCGGGCGGGGCAAAGGCGGCGTCAAGATTTCGCTGACCATCAACGTCCGCGAGCACTCCGAGGGCTCCGAGCTCACCCTCGACGCGTACTTCGGCGGCGGCGTTCTCTTCGGACCCGTCGGCAGCGTCGTCGCGCGCACACTGGACAGCGACGTCAAGCAGTCGGTCGCGAATCTCGCGGCGCTTCCTGCATAGGGCCGGACTGAATCAACCTTCCCCGGCTTCCCGGGTACGCCGCAGCCACCAGAGTCCGGCGATGGGCAGGATGACAGGGATGAACAGGTACCCCTGGCCGAAGTGCGACCACACGGTGGCGTCCGGGAAATCCTGGGGTGCGATGTAGCTGAGCGCCCCGATGGCGAGCACCCCGACGAGTTCGATGATGCAGGAGACCGTCACGACGCGTCGCGAGGCCTCGGTGGCACGGGCGAGCCCGATGGTGGCGATGATGTACACCACCGCTGCCACCGCGGACAGGATGTACGCGAGCGGCGCAACCTCGAATCGGGTTGTCAGCTGCACGATCGACCGCGACGTCGCGGCGACGGCGAACACTGCGTAGACAGCGATGAGAAAGCGACCGAAACCGGTGCGCGTCGCTTGTTGCAGAGTGTCAGGCATATCCGGCCCATATCTGGCTGAGGCGCAGCACCATGGCCGCGAGGGTGGCGACGGCGACGAGCAGGACGGCGGTGCCGCCGCGGGAGCGATCGCCCAGCGACCACCAGGTGCCGATGGGCAGCAGTAACAGCAACCCGATCAGATATGAACCGAATGTGATCCGGTGGATATCGCGATCGCTGGTGAACATCATGACGAACCCGATGATGGCCTGTGCGAGCACGACTGCCTCGGTCGCCGAGATCGTCCAGAACAGGGCTCGGTCCGATCTGTTCTTCAGCAGAACCGGACTGTTTCTGGCGAGCTTGAGCAGAACCCACAGGCCGACGACAAGCGAGAGCGCATACAACAAGCCGGTGACGGCGCCGATCATCGATCCCTCTTACTGAGCGTGCGGACGGTGGGACACCACCCAAGAGTATCGGGGTGACGGCCCCCACAGCCGTGAGGCCTTCGAAACAGGGCGTTATTCCGACCGTGACCAATCGGAAATCGACGAGGCCTGTACTTGTTCCATGGCCGAGGAGGCCTGATCACACTCTTTCGCCGGTGGCCAACGTCAGTCCGCCGACTCCTCCATCGTTTTCACAACACAGGAGCATCCACCAGTGTCAGACATCGACAAGACCATCGCCGAGAACATCGCGAAGTCCCTCGGAGAGATCCCGCACCCGTCGCTCCCCAAGGGCAGCAACATCTACGGTTCCACCAAGATCTTTCCCGACTACAAGGCCGAGAACGGCGAAAGCTACTTCACGTTGGTGCACGGCATCGCCCACGAGTCCTCGGTGAGCTTCGTCGCAGTGCTCCAGGCGACGCGCGCGCTACGCAAGGGTTTCGAGTCCGCGATGTACTTCTACGGCCCCGGCGCAATCAATTGTCTTGCCACTCGGGGCTTTCCGACCACAGGTGACTCGGGTTTCCCCGGCGAGCAGAACATCAACGACTCGCTTGCGACGTTCATCTCCGAAGGTGGCACCGTCTTCTGCTGCCGGTTCGGTCTCGCACTGCACGGCGGACGCGAAGAGGACCTGATCGAGGGTGTGATTCCGGCGCACCCGCTCGACGTGCAGGATGCGCTGATTCACTACGCCCGCAAGGGCGCCATCATCAACTCGACCTACATGGTCTAGGAGAAGAGCCATGTCGGTCAGTACGCGTGTAGACCTGGCGTTGCTCGGAGTCCGCGGAACGCCACCGGTCAACAGAACGGCCGGCGCAGGGCCCAGCGACGACGGGCATATGCGAATCGACGGTCTGGGCGCAGCCATCCCGCGCAATCCGTCGAGTCCGTACGTCCTCGAAGGCGGCCGAGTTCTCCTCGACGGCAACGACATCGGCCTCGATGTCGAGCCCGTGGAACGGCCGCGGTTCTACGACCTCGAAACCGCTGACGGTATCGCCTACGAGAAGATCGCCAAGCTGCACGGATCGAGCGTCCTGGCCACGACTGTGGTGCAGACGTGCATCAGATACGACGCAGATCAGCGGTGCAGGTTCTGCTCGATCGAGGCATCGCTGGAGGCAGGGGACACCATCGCGGTCAAGACGCCGGCGCAGCTGGCCGAGGTCGCCGAGGCCGCGGTCCGGCTCGACGGTGTCACCCAGATGGTGATGACGACGGGGACATCCGCGGCGAAGGACCGAGGCGCCCGGCACCTCGCCCGGTGCGTCCGCGCGATCAAAGCGGTGGTCCCGAATCTACCGATCCAGGTTCAGTGCGAACCTCCCGGTGACCTGGAGACGATCACCGAGCTGTTCGACGCGGGGGCCGAGTCGATCGGGATTCACGTCGAATCGCTCGACGACGATGTTCGGCGGGCCTGGATGCCGGGTAAGGCGTCCGTGCCGCTGACCGAGTACCGCGCAGCGTGGGCGGAAGCGGTGCGGGTGTTCGGACGCAACCAGGTTTCCACCTATCTGCTGGTCGGGCTCGGTGAGGACCCCGACGAATTGGTATCGGGTGCAGTGGAACTGATCGAAATGGGCGTCTATCCCTTCATCGTGCCCTTCCGCCCGCTCGGCGGAACTCTCGCCGTCGAGGTCGACCGGGCAATCGCACCGCCGTCGAGCATCCTCGAGGATGTCACGCGCCGCGTCGCGAAGGAACTGCAGGCGGCGTCGATGCTCGGCTCCGACCAGAACGCGGGATGCGCGGCCTGCGGAGCCTGCAGTGTTCTGCAGAATGCAGGAGGTTGATTTCATGTACGCCACGGACCTGGCAGGACTCTCGGGCACAGTCACGACGGTGCAGCCGCAGTTTCTCGTTCAACCCTGTTCGGATGCCGAGCAATTGAACCACTACCGGGCTCTGCGGCGCGATGTCTTCGTCGCCGAACAGGGTCTGTTCGCAGGCACCGACCACGATGATGTCGACGACGACCCGCGCTGCATCGTGCTGACGGCCAACGCGCCCGACGGTACCCTGCTCGGCGGCGTTCGACTCGCTCCCCGTACCGACGTCGATCTCGGCTGGTGGGCGGGAAGCCGCCTCGTGGTCTCCGGTGCGGCGCGAACGTCCGGGGTCGGACCCGCCCTGGTCCGCGCGGCATGTGCGTATGCAGAAAGCCAGGGCGTCTTGCGTTTCGATGCCGTGGTGCAGAAGCAGCACGAATCGCTGTTCGCCGCATTGGGGTGGGTCCGGCGCGAGGACGTTCAGGTGGCAGGGGCACCACACGTGTCCATGTGGTGGCCGATCGACCGGATCGACCGGCTGGTCTCATCGACCAAAGCGATGCTGGCTAGCGTGCTGGCGCCGTTGAAGGCTGCACCACTCGGACTCGGTCCGAAAGGTTTTCGCGGCGACGACGGTGTTCCGGTCCCCGGCAGCGATGTCATCGCCGCGTGCGACGCCATCATCCCCTCGATGGTCGACCGCGACCCCGAATGGGCCGGATGGTGTGCCGCACTGGTGAATCTGAACGACCTCTCCGCCATGGGCGCCCACGCCGTCGGCATGCTCGACTCGGTGGGTGCGCCCACCCGATCCAGGCTGACTCGCATCATCAGGGGGCTGGCAGCAGCGTCCACCGCATGGCAGGTACCGGTGCTGGGTGGACACACCCAGGTGGGCGTGCCGTCCGCGCTGTCGGTCACGGCGCTGGGCCGCAGTGTCGCACCCATTCGAGCCGGCGGTGCATCCAGTGGTGACCGACTGACTCTCACCGTCGACATCGAAGGTCGTTGGCGCCGCGGCTATCACGGTCAGCAATGGGACTCGTCCTCGCGGCGCAACTCCACAGAACTCACCACGATGGCATCGTTCGTTGCTCGCACTGCACCTCGAGCGGCGAAGGATGTCAGCATGGCAGGTTTGGCCGGGACGGTAGGAATGTTGGCCGAGGCCTGCGGAACCGGGGCCGTTCTCGACGTGGCATCCATACCGAAGCCCGACTCCGCATCCATGGGTGAATGGGTCACATGCTTTCCCGGGTTCGCGATGATCACCGCGGACCGTCCCGGCGCCCCACTCGCCGCGTCGGGACCAGCAGTATCCGCAGCATGCGGAGAACTCACCGACCATCCGGGCGTCGCACTGCGATGGCCCGACGGAATCACCACTCGCGCGGTCACGTCCACCGTGACCGGATTGGGAGAAGCATGAACGACGTGACCATCTCCGTGGCCGCGGCCGAGTTCGGCCGCGACATGGAACAGGGCTACCGCACCATAGCCGCACTGCTCGAGGAATCACGCAATCGAGGAAGCCAACTGCTCGTGCTCCCGGAGGCCTGCCTCGGCGGATACCTCCCCAGCCTCGGCGGCGGAGACGAATCCGAACCCGCGCGTCGGCGCCGGCTCGAAAGCCTGCCGCCTGCACTCGAACTCGACGGCCCCGAACTGAAGCGCGTCGCCGACATGGCCGGTGACATGGTTGTGACGCTCGGGTTCTGTGAGAAGGACGGTGATACGCGGTACAACGCTGCCGTAACGCTCCACGGCGACGGCATCCTCGGCTCGTACCGGAAGGTGCACCAGCCGCTCGGAGAAAACCTCTGCTACGACGCCGGTGACAGCTACGCAGCATTCGACACTCCGGTCGGGCGAATGGGTATGCAGATCTGCTACGACAAGGGATTCCCCGAGGCTGCACGAGAACTCGCCCTCGACGGTGCAGAGATCATCACCTCCATCTCGGCGTGGCCGACCGCCCGCACGGCCACGGTGTCCAATATGGAGGACGACCGTTGGAAGCAACGGTTCGACATCTACGACCGAGCCCGCGCGCTGGAGAACCAGGTGATCTGGGTGGCCGCGAACCAGGCCGGCACCTTCGGCTCGTTGCGGTTCGTGTGCAGCGCGAAGATCGTCGGACCGGGTGGCGAGATTCTCGCGGGAACCGGAGTCGAACCCGGGCTCGCCACGGCGACCGTAGACGTGGCCGAACTCATCGGTGCCGCTCGCGGCGGCGGTATGTACAACCTGCGCGACCGTCGGCCATCGGTGTACCGCACCATCACGAAGGAGCCGGCCCATGCCTGAGATGAAGTTCGTCGTTCAGTGGCCCGATGGTCGCGAGCAGTCCTGCTATTCCCCGTCGCTGGTGATGCACGACTATCTCGAACCGGGAGCCGAGTACACCGTGGCAGACTTTCTCGCACGCGCCTCCACAGCGCTGACCGTGGCCAGTGACCGAGTGCTGGAGAAGTTCGGAATGCGTTGCACGTCAGCAGCGCAACAAATGGAAGAGATCGCCGCTACCGGCGCCGCCTTCCGCACCGGCGCAGTCCGGGTAGTGAGCATGTCGGGAGCTGAACTGTTATGACCGCCAATCACACCGTCATCGTGATCGGGGGCGGGCAAGCGGGCCTGTCGATCAGTTGGCACCTCACTCAGCGCGGAGTCGAACACGTTGTGTTGGAACGTGACACGATTGCACACGAGTGGAAGGACTCTCGCTGGGACAACTTCACCCTGGTCACCCCGAACTGGCAGTGCTCGCTTCCGGGCTTCTCCTACGACGGCGACGACCCGGACGGGTTCATGAAACGCGACGAGGTCTACGAGTTCGTGTTGCGGTATGCGCAGAGCTTCGATGCGCCCGTGCGGGAGCATGTTTCGGTGCTCGCTGCTCGCCGCGGGCAACCCCGATTCGGCGATCCCGACGAGGCAGCTGGATTCGATCTCGACACGACCGCCGGGCCGATGCACGCCGAACACATCGTGGTGGCGATCGGGGGCTATCACATTCCGACCATTCCTCGCTTCGCGGAGAAACTACCGCCGAGCATCACGCAGATCCACTCCTCGCAATACCGCGGTTCGCACCAGTTTCCGGATGGTGACGTGCTGGTGGTCGGCACCGGCCAATCCGGCGCACAGATCGCCGAGGACTTGCACGTGGATGGTCGACGAGTGCACCTGGTTGCGGGAACTGCGCCGCGCGTGGCGCGGTTCTACCGCGGCCGTGACTGTGTCGCCTGGTTGCACGACATGGGGACCTATGATGTTCCCATCGAAAACCAACCCGGTGGCGTCGGCAAACGCGAGAACACCAACCACTACGTGACCGGTCGCGACGGTGGCCGAGACATCGACCTGCGCGCGTTCGCCACCGAGGGGATGCGCCTGTACGGGCGCCTGATGGGCGTCGACGACGGTGTGTTGCGGTTCGCGCCGACTCTCGAAGCTTCCCTCGACTCGGCCGATGCCGTCGCGGAGTCGATCAAGGACAGCATCGACGCCTACATCGAACGCGAAGGTATCTCGGCACCTACCGAAACGCGCTACGTTCCGGTGTGGCGGCCCGAGACGGAAACCACCGAACTCGATCTCGCCGACGCCGGAATCACCGCGGTGGTGTGGTCGGTCGGCTTCCGGACCGACTACTCGTGGCTCGAGGTCGGCGCCTTCGACGGCCAGGGACACCCGACGCACAATCGTGGTGTGACAGCGGTGCCCGGCCTGTACTTCCTGGGCTTGCCCTGGCAACACACCTGGGGTTCGGGGCGTTTCGCGTCCGTTTCCCGGGACGCGGAGTTCTTGGCCGATGCCATCGGGCTCGAGATCAGTGCGGCGCAGCCGGAAAGGTCTACGGTATAGGACTGTGGCTGTGGTTCGGATAGGTGCGCTCGCCGCGCATTTCGGTCGAGACGTCGACCGCGCGGTACTCAAGATCACGACGATCATCGAGGGTGCGAAGCGGGACGGTATCGACCTGCTCGTGCTGCCCGACGCGTCGCTGGGCGGGTACATCGACAGTTTGCGGAACCCCGATGTTTCGGAGCTGCCTCCGACTCTCGACGTGGATGGCCCGGAGATCACTGCGATTCGGCTCGCCGCAGGTGCGATGACCGTATGCATCGGATACACCGAACTGTCGAACGGGCTGCGCTACAACGCGGCTGCCTGCGTCACCGGTGACGGTGTGTTGGGTAGTCACCGGAAGGTCCACCAGCCGCTGGGGGAATCTCTGGCCTACGCCGCCGGTGACCGGTTCGATGCCTTCGACACTCCGGTGGGCCGCATGGGGATGTTGATCGACTACGACAAGACCTTCCCCGAATCCGCACGCACGTTGGCGCTGGACGGCGCGCGTGTCATCGCCGCGTTGTCGGCGTGGCCCGCGAGTGTCACCGATCGCGCGTCCAGCCTGCCGAACGATCGTCAGTCGAGACTGTTCGACCTGTACGACGCAGCTCGTGCCGCGGAGAATCAGGTGGTCCTCGTCTCGTCCAACCAGACCGGCACCATGGGTTCACTTCGATTCCTGGGCCAGGCGAAGATCGTCGGTCCGGGTGGAGATGTGCTGGCGAAGACATGGTCCAAAGGCGGTCTGGCCGTGTGCGACATCGACATCGACGCCGAGGTCGACCGCGCCAGACGGGTCCTGTACCACTTGCAGGAGCGTCGGGTGGACAGCTACCCGAACCTGCTGGAGAAGGAACTGCAATGACCGTGGAGTCGCTGCACGTTGCCCTGCTGACGTATTCGTCGAAGCCGCGTGGTGGGGTGGTGCATACCCTGCATCTGGCGGAGGCGCTGGCACGCGCTGGTGCCGAGGTCACGGTGTTCTCGCTCGGTCGGGGTGGGGACGATGCGTTCTTCCGTCCGGTGGATGACGCGGTGACGGTGGAGATGGTGCCGTTCGAGTCGCGGGTGGACGAGAGCGTGGGCGAGCGGATCCTTCGATCCATAGATGTTCTGGGCGAGGCATTCTCGCGAGCTGGTCGTTTCGACATCGTCCACGCCCAGGATTGCATCTCGGCGAATGCGGTCGGCAGGTGCATCCGAACGATTCACCACCTCGACGAGTTCACGACGCCGGAGCTCGCGGTCTGCCACGAGCGCGCCGTCACCGAGCCCTATGCTCGGATC
>NZ_JABFAO010000019.1 GCF_017168235.1 Rhodococcus sp. KRD197 | reverse complement strand
AGCCCGCGGTGGGTGACCACAACACCCTTCGGCACACCCGTCGAACCGGACGTGTAAATCAAGTACGCCGCATCATCGAGCGACGGAACAGGCAACACAACAGAATCCAGATCAGCTGCAGCAGAATCCGATTCGCCGTCCAACAACAGCCACTGCACACCCGCACCAGCCTCGGAAAGCACCGAGACGTACTCCGAGACGGTCACACCCACCACAACACCGGAATCGGAAAGCATATGCGCCACACGATCGATCGGATACGACGGATCCACCGGCAAGAACGCAGCACCGGACTTCGCCACCGCCCACACCGCAACAACCGACTCCACCGAACGACGCAACCCCAACGCCACGAACGAACCCACACCCACACCACGCGAGGCCAACAACCCAGCCAACTCCGACGAACGAGCATCCAACTCGCCATACGAAACCGACACATCACCCGCCACCAACGCCACAGCATCGACACCAGCAACAGCAACCGCCGAAGCAAACACCTCCGACAACAACCGACCCGCCACCGACACACCACCACGCACCGGCACCAACACCGCACGCTCGGCCTCCGACAACAACTCGA
>NZ_JABFAO010000018.1 GCF_017168235.1 Rhodococcus sp. KRD197 | reverse complement strand
GTCTTCTTCAGCCCGGCAACCGGTGCAAACGCCGTCGAGGGTGAAATCCTGGCGAAGTACGAGTCGCTGGGCGGACCGGTCAGCAGCGACTTGGGTTTCCCCATCGCCAACGAAACTGATGGTGGTTTTGGGCCCTCCAGCCGGATCGTCAGGTTCTCCGCGGCCGACAAGCCGGTGATTTTCTGGCCTCCGGACCACGGCGCGTTCGTCGTGCGCGGAGCCATGGTGGCCGCGTGGGACAAGCTGCGCGGCCCCAACGGCAAGCTCGGCGCCCCGGTCGGCGACCAGACCGTCGACGGCGATGTTGTCTCACAGAAATTCACCGGCGGCATGATTTCGTGGAACCGTGCAAAAAACACATTCACTACGGATCCCGCTAACCTAGCGCCCTTGCTGTCCGGTCTGCAGGTGTCAGGGC
>NZ_JABFAO010000017.1 GCF_017168235.1 Rhodococcus sp. KRD197 | reverse complement strand
GACTACGATTCCATGGTCGCCAAGATCATCGCCTGGGGCCGCGACCGCGACGAAGCATTCGCCCGGTTGCGCACCGCACTGCGTGAGACGACGGTGGTCATCGACGGCGGCACCACCACCAAATCGTTCCTCCTCGGCCTGCTCGACACCAGCGAGGTGATCTCCGGATCCGCTGATACCGGGTGGCTCGACCGCACCGACGCCGGCACCCCCACCGGACCGACGACCGTCGCCGACATCGCGATCCTCGCCGCCGCCATCGATGCCTACGACAGCGCCGAAGCCCACGAGCGGGCCGCGTTCCTCGCCTCCGCCCGCGGTGGCCGCCCCCGCGCCGCACACACCATCGGCCGCACCGTCGAACTGAACTACCAAGGACAGGGCTACACCCTCGGCGTCGGACAACTCGGACCACACCGCTACCGCATCGACGGCGACATTCTCGACAGTGGCAGCGGTGTCAGTGGCGGTGGTGAGTTGCAGGTCGACATCGAACGGCTCGGGAAGTACGAAAGCCGACTCATCCTCGGCGATCGCCGCTACCAGGTGGTCACCGTCGCCGGTGCGGCGCATTTCCTCGTCGAGGTCGACGGCATCACCCATCAGATCAGCCAGGACGAGGCCGGGCTGGTGCGTGCCCCCGCCCCCGCCGTCGTCGTCGCGGTCCCCGTCGCTGTCGGTGACGAGGTCGAAGCCGGACAGACACTGGTGGTGCTCGAATCGATGAAAATGGAAACCGCGGTCCGCTCGCCCTACGCGGGCCGGGTCCGTGAAGTCCTCGCCTCGGTGAACGGTCAAGTCGATTCCGGTGCCGCCCTGCTACGGGTCGATCAAGCCGGGGAGCAGAAAACCTCCACCCAGACCGAACGCGTGCAGTTCCGCACCGTAGCGGGCCCGGGCAACGAATCGGCCAGCTGCCGAGCGTTGGCACGGTTGGAAGAATTGTCCGCACTGATCACCGGATTCGATGTCAGCGCCTCCCGCGCCCGAGCATTGCTCTCCGGATACGAACAACTCCGCACCGCGGTCACCGGCGACGACACCGCCGTAGTCGAAGCAGAACTGGTCCTGCTCAACACCTTCGCCGACATCTGCGAACTCGCCCGCAACCGCCCCACCATGGACGAGGAAAACACCGACGAACGGGTCCATTCCCCCCGCGAACATTTCCACTCGTTCCTGCACTCACTCGATGTCGACATCCAAGGTCTCCCGGAAGCGTTCCGCAGCAAACTCTCCCGCGCCCTCCGCCACTACGACATCGACGACCTCGCCCGCAGTCCCGAACTCGAAGAAGCAGTCTACCGAGTCTTCCTCGCCCTGCAACGCATCGAAAACCAAGTACCGGTCATCGCCGCCCTCCTCGACCACTGGCTCGACGACTCCGCCGACAAAACCTCCGACACCGCCATCGGAGAGGTCCTCGAACGTCTCATCGTCGCCACCCAAGCCCGATACCCCGTCATCGGCGACGTCGCACGCAACCTCCGCTTCCGGTTGTTCGACGCCCCCCAAATCCGCCGCGCACGCGAACAGGTCTACGACGGAGTCCGAGGAAGCCTGCAATACCTCACCGAAAACCCCGACGCACCCGACTACGCCGCCCGCATCGACGCCCTCGTCTCCACCCCCGAACCCCTGATCGACCTCCTCGCAGCACGAATCACCGACCCCGGCGCACTCCTGGAAGTCATCACCCGCCAATACTACGAAATCCGCACCCTCGAAGACGTCAAAGCCTTCGACCGCGAAAACAAACACTTCGTCACCGGCAACTTCGACCTCGCCGGCGAACGACTACA
>NZ_JABFAO010000016.1:128921-278337 GCF_017168235.1 Rhodococcus sp. KRD197 | reverse complement strand
CCCCTTCGAGCGACTCGTCGACGCCTTCGCACCCACACGCTCGACCGACCACTCACCCCTGTTCCAAGTCCTCCTCGAATTCCAGAACAACACCACCGCACACCTCGAACTCCCCGGACTCGACGTCCGAGGTCTCGAGTTCGACGCAGGCATCGCGAAGTTCGATCTGCAGCTGACCGTCGCCGAGAATCAAGCCGACAACGGCACTCCCGCAGGAATGTCCGTTGCCATCACCTACGCCACAGACCTGTTCGAGGAGTCGACGGTCCGCGAATTCGCTGATCGCTCCATCGCACTCGTAGACGCAGTGACATCGAATCCCGACGCAGCCGTCGGGGACATCGATGTACTGTTCGCAGCCGAGCTCGAAGCAATGCAGTCGCAGTGGAACCACCCGGGTACGACACCGGCGGCGGATACCTTGGTCGCCCGGTTCGAGTCAGCTGCAGCGCGGTTCTCGGAATCCACCGCGGTTACGTACGGCGACGAGTCTCTCACCTACGCCGAACTCAATGCGCGTGCCAATCAGCTTGCACGCATGCTCGTCTCGGTAGGCGTCGGACCGGAAAGCCTCGTTGCCGTGGCGATGCCGCGCAACGCACAGCTCGTCGTCGCTCTTCTCGCCGTACTCAAGGCCGGTGGCGGCTACCTCCCTGTCGACGTCACCTATCCGACAGACCGCCTGGCGTTCATGCTCGAGGACGCGCAACCGGTCTGTGTCGTGTCCACGGTGGCGGACGCAGCCTCGGTGCCGGCCGGAGATCTCGTGCAGATCCTCCTCGACGAGCCCCACACGGCCGAGGCTGTGGACGGACTCGCCTCGACCGACCTGACTCCGGCGGACCGACACGGTGACGCCGGCGCCGAATCCATCGCCTACGTCATCTACACCTCGGGAAGCACCGGTCGCCCCAAGGGCGTTCAGGTCAGCCACGCAACGGTCGCCACGCTGTTCGAGAACACCGTCGACAAATTCGGATTCGACGAGTCCGACGTGTGGACGATGTTCCACTCCTACGCATTCGACTTCTCGGTGTGGGAGCTGTGGGGACCACTGCTCTACGGCGGCAAGCTCGTCGTCGTCGATTACTACACGGCACGCTCGCCGGAGTTGTTCCGTGAGCTTCTCGTGGCCGAGCAGGTCACCGTGCTCAATCAGACGCCGACCGCGTTCTACCAGTTCGCCGAGGCCGACCGACACGCCCCGGCCGAGGCCGATCGTCTCGCCCTGCGCTACGTGATCTTCGGCGGTGAAGCGCTCGATCTAGGCCAGCTCGGACGCTGGTACACCCGTCACGCCGAGGACGCTCCGACGCTGGTGAACATGTACGGCATCACCGAAACCACGGTGCATGTCAGCTATCTGCCGCTCACCGCTGAGTTCGCGGCGTCGGCGTCGGCGTCCGTCATCGGGCAGGCAATTCCGGGGCTGACCGTCTCCGTCCGCGACAACCGGCTGCGGCTGGTTCCTCCCGGCGTCATCGGCGAGATGTACGTCTCGGGTGGCCAACTCTCGCGCGGATACCTCGGCCGCACCGGACTGACCTCGACGCGCTTCGTCGCCGATCCGGATGCGAACGGCACACGGATGTATCGAACCGGTGACACCGCACGCTGGAACCGCGACGGACAACTCGAATACCTCGGTCGCAGCGATATGCAGGTCCAGCTACACGGATTCCGCATCGAGCTGGGCGAGGTCGAGTCGGCGCTGCTCGGATGCGACGGTGTCGCGCAGTCTGTCGTGTCGGTGCGAGACGACGGTGCCGGTGAGAGGCTCGTCGGTTACCTCGTTCCCGAGGCGGGCCGAACTCTCGATACCACCGCGGTCCTCGACGAAGTCAGTGCGTCGTTGACGGCCTACATGGTGCCGGCAGCGCTGGTGGTACTCGCCGAGCTACCGCTGACCGCCAACGGCAAACTCGACCGCAAAGCTCTGCCCGCACCGGACTTCTCGGCTCGGGTGACGCAGAGCCGTCAACCTGCCAGTGCCGTCGAGGAAGCCCTTGCCGCACTGTTCGCCGAGGTGCTCGGCCTCGACAAGGTCGGCGTGGACGATTCGTTCTTCGCGCTCGGCGGCGACAGCATCATGTCGATTCAGCTGGTGTCGAGGGCGAAAGCTGCGGGCCTCGCCATCGCGCCACGTGATGTCTTCGAACGCAAGACCGTGGCAGGCCTCGCCGAGGTCGTCGCCATGGCCGAGGACACCGTGGCAGTGGTCCTCGAAGAGTTGCCAGGCGGGGGAGTCGGCGAACTGCCGTTGACCCCCATCGTCCAGTGGATGCTCGAGCGCAGCGAATCCTTCGGCCGCTACACCCAAACCGCGCTTCTCCAGTTGCCGACCGGCATCGAATCGCATGTCCTCGAACAGACGATCCAGGCCGTTCTCGACGCGCACGACATGTTCAGGGCACAGCTCCATCTGGACGAGCACGGTCAGTGGGTCGAGACCGTTGCTCCGACGGGAACGGTGTCCGCAGCCTCGGTGCTGCATCACGTCAGCGTCGAAAACGTCGCCGGTGACGAGTTCTCGGCGCGCGCCGCCGCGGAACTCGACGCGGCGGCCGACCGTCTCGACCCCTCGACCGGCCGCATGATCGAGATGGTCTGGTTCGAGGCGCCGTCGGGATCCGGTCGATTGCTGATCGTCGCCCACCACCTCGTCATCGACGGCGTCTCCTGGCGAATTCTCGTGCCGGATCTCGCCACGGCGTGGTCGCAGATCGTCGCCGGTGCGCAACCGACACTGGCCGAAACCGGAACATCCATGCGCCGCTGGGCAACCGGCCTGGTGGAGGTCGCGGCCGATCGCAGCGACGAGCTGGCCCTGTGGACCGACATGCTCTCGGGAGTGGACCCGGTCATCGGCTCGCGCGCTCTCGATCCCACAATCGACGTCGATGCCACGGTGGAGCGAATCAGGACGTCGTTGCCGGTCGAGGTGACCGAGCGACTCCTCACGACTGTCCCCGAGAAGTTCCACGGCAGCGTCAACGACGGATTGCTGGCCGGACTTGCTGTGGCGTTGACCGCCTGGCGCCGTGAGCGTGGAAGCGACGTCGACTCCGCGCTGGTCAGCCTCGAAGGTCACGGACGCGAGGACGCCGTCGTGCCCGGTGCGGACCTCTCGCGAACAGTCGGCTGGTTCACCACCATCTTCCCGGTACGCCTGGACATCTCCGGCATCGATATCGACGACGCGCTGCGCGGCGGGCGAGCAGCCGGCGAGACCGTCAAGGCCGTCAAGGAACAGTTGCTGGCCATCCCCGATCACGGGATCGGGTACGGACTTTCGCGGTACCTGACCGAGGAGGGCCGCTCGGTACTCGGCGGCTTTGCGCGCCCACAGGTGAGCTTCAACTACCTGGGTCGCTTCGCCACCGGATCCTCCGAGGGTATGGACGATGTCGGTTGGATCCCGGTATCGGACTCCACACTCGGCGACGCCCAGAACCCGGACATGCCGGTTCCGGCGTTGCTCGATATCAATGCCGTCACCAACACGACCTCGGCGGGCCCGGTTCTCGACGCCACGTTCGCCTTCCCGACAGGTGTGCTCACCGTGTCCGAGGTCGATCGCCTGGTCGAACTGTGGGTCTCGGCAATGACTGCCCTGACCGTGCACACGGACGCGCCGGAGGCGGGTGGCTACACGCCTTCCGACCTCGACCTCGTGGCCATCGACCAACAGACCATCTCCTCCCTCGAGGAGCAGTTCCCGCGCCTCGACGACGTGTGGTCGATGTCGCCGCTGCAGGCCGGCCTGCTGTTCCACGCGCGCTTGGCAGGCGAGGTGGACGAGCAGATCGATCTGGCGGCACGGGAAGACGGCGTCGATGCGTACATGGTGCAACTCGGGCTGGAGCTGCGCGGTGTCGTGGACGCGCAGCGGTTGCGGGCTGCCGCTCAGACGCTGCTCGATCGCCATCCCAATCTCCGGGCCGCGTTCGTCTCGGGCGCCAACGGTGAATCGCTGCAGGTCGTCCAGACAGGCGTCGAGGTTCCCTGGTCGGATGTGGACCTTCGCGGAGAACCCGACGTAGAGGCTGCCCTCGAGGCTGTTCTCGAGGCCGATCGGGCGACACGGTTCGTATTGGACCGCGCTCCGCTGCTGCGATTCACGCTCATTACCAAGGCCGACGGCGAGTGGCGCCTGTTGATGACCAACCACCACATCCTGCTCGACGGTTGGTCCACACCGCTGCTCATCAAGGAACTGCTGACGCTGTACGCGACGGCGGGCGATGATTCGATGTTGCCGCGCGTTCCCGCATACCGCGATTATCTTGCGTGGATGCATCGGCGCGACGCCGAACTCTCCCGCGCCGAATGGGTCAGAGCACTGTCCGGAGTCGAAGAGCCGACCCTGCTGTCGGACGGTGATCGTGGACGCCAACTGTCGACCAGCTCGGTCGAGACGACGTACTCGCTTTCTCGAGAGGTGACCGCATCGCTGCGTGATCTGGCGGCGCAGCGCGGGTCGACTCTCAACACGGTTGTGCAGAGCGCCTGGGGCGTTGTGCTTTCGGCTCTGACCGGACGCACTGACGTCGTGTTCGGTGCGACCGTCTCGGGCCGCCCGCCGGAGGTTCCGGGTATCGAGTCGATGATCGGTTTGTTCATCAACACGCTGCCGGTTCGGATCAGTCTGGATCCAGCCGAGCCCATCGGTGATCTCGTCGATCGGGTGCAGGCAGAGCAGGCGTCGCTACTCGATCACCACTACCTCGGTCTGACGGACATCCAACGCGCCGCGGGCAACGGCGTCTCGTTCGACACCCTGACCGTGTTCGAGTCGTACCCGGTCGATCGGGCCGGACTGTCCGAGGAGACGGATATCGCCGGCCTCAAGGTCGCCGACGTTCTGGGCACCGACGCGGCGCACTACCCGTTGACTCTGGTGGCGTCGGTGGACGATCAGCTGCACCTCAAGGCGAAGTACTTGCCGGATCTGTTCTCGCAGAACGAGATCGAGCGCATCATTGGGCGAGTGGTACGCGTCCTCGATGCCGTGGTTGCCGACGACCGCACACCGTTGGCGCAGGTCGACCTGCTCGGCGAAACAGAACGCGCTGATCTTGCGCCGGTGCGCGGACGGGAAGGTGGATCGACCCGGCTCCTGGCCCACGTCTTCGAGAGCGCAGCGCTCGCATCCGCGGGTCGAATCGCTCTGCGCTTGGGCGAGGAGTCGATCAGCTACGACGAACTCGATCGTCGCTCGAGCCGACTGGCGCGTGTGCTGTTGGCGCGCGGTGTGTCGGCAGAATCCTTCGTCGCACTCGGGCTCGCTCGCTCGATCGAATCAGTCGTGTCGGTGTGGGCGGTCGCCAAGACCGGAGCAGCGTTCGTGCCGATCGACCCGGGATACCCGCGGGACCGCATCGAGCACATGGTCGACGACTCCGGCGCACAGTTCGGCATCACGGTCAGCAATCATGTCGATGCGCTGCCACGGACACTGTCGGCCGGTGAAGCCTGGATCGTGCTCGACGACCCGGCCACCGCGCACGAACTCTCCGAGGTCTCGGCACAGCCACTCTCCGAGGACGAACGAGTAGCCGGTGTCGGTCTGCACAGTGCGGCGTACGCGATCTACACATCGGGATCGACTGGTTTGCCCAAGGGCGTCGTCGTCACGCACACCGGCCTCGAGAACTTCGCGAACGAACAGGCCGAGCGTTACCGGATCACGCCCGATTCCCGAACGCTGCATGTGTCCTCGCCGAGCTTCGACGCTTCGGTGCTCGAATACCTGCTCGCATTCGGCGTGGGCGCAACGATGGTCATCGTTCCGCCCACCGTGTACGGCGGCGACGAACTCCGCGAGATCCTGCTCGAGGAGGAGGTCACGCACGCATTCATTACGCCATCCGCGCTGGCTTCGGTCGATCCGTCGGGACTGGACGCCTTCCAACACGTCGTCGTCGGCGGCGAGGCGGTACCGGCAGAGTTGGTGTCCCGGTGGGCGCCGGGGCGGTATCTGTACAACGGTTACGGTCCGACGGAGGCGACGATCATGTCGAACATCTCCGATCCGCTCGTCGCCGGGTCGTCGTTGACCATCGGTGGGCCGGTCAGAGGTGTCCACGAAGTGGTTCTGGACGCTCGGATGCAACCGGTTCCCGTGGGTGTGCAGGGCGAGCTCTACCTCGCCGGTGCCGGATTGGCCCGGGGATATCACGCTCGGCCTTCGCTCACGTCGGAGCGGTTCGTCGCAGATCCGTTCGGAGCGCCGGGCGGACGGATGTATCGCACGGGTGACGTAGTTCGATGGACCGAGGACCACACCGTCGAGTACATCGGCCGCAGCGACTTCCAGGTCAAGGTCCGTGGATTCCGCATCGAGCTCGGGGAGATCGACGCGGTGCTGGCAGTGCATCACTCGGTCGACTTCGTCGCTACAGTCGGTGCCCAATCGCCGAGCGGCGCAACTGTTCTCGTTTCATATGTACGCGCCGCCAACGCTGGCGCGAGCATCGACCTGGGCGAGCTGACTGCGCATGCCGCAGCCAGCCTGCCGGGCCATATGGTGCCCTCCGAAATCGTCCAACTCGACGAGATCCCGCTGACTCCCGTCGGCAAACTCGATCGTCGCGCACTCCCAGCACCGGAATTCGGTTCGAGCGCAGGAGAATACGTTGCTCCGCGCACTGCTGCCGAGTCCGCTGTCGCCGAGGTCTTCGCCGAGACACTCGGCGTCGAGCAGGTGGGCGCACTCGATCACTTCTTCGACCGCGGCGGCGATTCACTGTCCGCCACGCGCGTCATCGCGCGGGTCAACTCTGTGCTCGGCACCGGTCTCGGTGTTCGCGCCATCTTCGAGGCACCTACCGTTGCGGGGCTGGCGGCTCTCGTCGGCAGTTCGACGGCCGCTGGGGCGACAACCGGTTCCGCCCGACCGGCGCTACGCGCCGAAGCAAGGCCGGAGCGCATTCCGCTCTCGCTCGCGCAGCAGCGTATGTGGTTCATCAACCGGTTCGATCCCGCGTCGCCCGCGTACAACGTGCCGCTCGTGGTGTCGCTGACCGGAACTCTCGATGTGTCTGCGCTGCGGTCGGCGGTGGCCGATCTGCTCGATCGCCACGAGTCTCTGCGCACGACGTTCCCATCCAACGGCGACGTTCCAGAGCAGCACATTCACGAGGCATCGGAGGTCATCCCCGACGTCGAGGTCGTGACGATCGACGACGCCGATCTACTCGGCTCCATCGGACGTTTCGCCGGCCGTGGATTCGACGTGACGAACGAGATCCCGATTCGACTCGCGTTGTACCGGGTGGGTGACGCGGACGAGACCAGGCACGTGCTCGCTGTGGTGGTTCATCACATCGCCGCGGACGGCGCCTCGATGGCTCCGCTGGCACGTGATGTGATGATCGCCTACTCCGCTCGCATCGCGGACACTGCGCCCGCGTGGCAGCCACTTGCCGTGCAGTACGCCGACTACACGCTGTGGCAGCGATCGCTCCTCGGCCGCGAGGACGATCACGAGAGCCTGGCCGGACGTCAGCTGCACTACTGGCAGACCTCGCTGCGCGGCGTGCCCGACCTGTTGCCATTGCCGACGGACCGACAGCGACCGACTACGCAGGATTTCAGCGGCGCTCGGGTGAAGTTCGAGATGAATGCGGATCTTCATCGCCGACTCGTCGAGTTCACACGCACTCGCAGCGCGACGATGTTCATGCTCGTGCACAGCGCTTTCGCCGCGACGCTGGCGAGACTGAGCGGGACCGATGACATCGCCATCACGACACCGGTGGCGGGTCGCGGAGAGGCCGCGCTCGACGATCTGATCGGCATGTTCGTCAATACCCTGGTGTTGCGCACCGTCGTGGACGGGGCCGAGAGCTTCGAGTCGTTGCTCGCTCGTGTGGTCGACGCCGATCTCGAAGCGTTCGACAACACCGACATTCCCTTCGAACGGGTTGTCGAGGTGGTCAATCCGCCGCGGTCGACGTCGTACGCACCGCTCTCACAGGTGGCGCTGTCGTTCCAGAACAACACGAAGGCTCGTCTCGAGTTGCCGGATCTGACTGTCGAGGGATTCGACTTCGACGTCCCGGTCGCCAAACAGGACCTGCAGCTGTTGCTGTCGGAGAACTTCGACGAGGCCGGCGAGCCGGCAGGTATCGAAGGTGCCTTGGACTATGCAACGGCGCTGTTCGATCCATCGACGGTGCAGTCGTTCGCCGACCGATTCGTTCGAATCCTCAGTACTGTCGTTCTCGATCCGACATCCCCCGTGGGCGACGTCGACGTGCTCGGCGCCGACGAGCTCCCGGTTCTGGCACCGGCTCGCGGCGAGGAGGGGAATGCGCCGCAGACGTGGCCGCACATCCTGGCGATCGCCGCTGCCGCCAACCCCGACGGCATTGCCGTCGAGTTCGGCGACGTCGGTCTGACGTATCGAGACCTCGACGCGTGGTCGACACGGATCGCACGCATGTTGATCGATTTCGGGGTCGGGCCCGAGACGTTCGTCGCGCTCGCGCTCCCGCGGTCGATCGAGTCGATTCTGTCGATCTGGTCGGTGGCGAAAACCGGTGCAGCATTCCTTCCTGTGGATCCGAACTACCCGTCGGATCGCATCGCCCACATGCTCGACGACTCACAGGCACCCATCGGACTGACCGTGCTCGATCACCGGGATTCGCTGCCCGACACAATCACCTGGCTGGTACTCGACGACGAGGATTTCACCAGGGACGTCAAGCGCTACCCGACCGACACGATCACCGACGCCGACCGCACGGCGACGTTGCACCTCGACCATCCCGCATACCTGATCTACACCTCGGGGTCCACGGGACGCCCGAAGGGGGTCGCAGTCCGACATCGCGGACTCGCCTATCTCGAGGACGAAGTGACGGCTCGGTTCCACCCGACGCGCGAGTCGAGGATCTCGCACCTCGCATCACCGAGCTTCGACGCGTCGATCTACGAACTGACGATGGCATTCGGTGTCGGCGCCACCGTGGTGGTCGTACCACCGGGCGTCTTCGGCGGCGATGAGTTGGCCGAGCTCCTCGAGCGGTCTCATGTCACGCATGCGTTCATGACGCCGGCAGCTCTCGCGTCCATCGACGGTCATCGGCTCCCCGACGTGGGAGTTCTCGCGTTGGGCGGCGAGGCATGCACGCCTGAGTTGGTCGGCCGATGGGCACCGGGCCGGATGATGTTCAACGGGTACGGACCGACAGAGACAACCATCCAGGCGAGCGTCAGTGACCCGCTGGCTCCGGGCAAGGTCGTCGACGTCGGACGTCCAGCCATCGGGTTCCGCTTCCTCGTTCTCGACGCCCGGCTGCGTCCGGTACCGGTGGGAGTGCCGGGCGAGCTGTACATCGCCGGACCGGGCACCGCACGCGGCTACCTGGACCGGTTCGCGTTGACCTCGGAGCGTTTCGTCGCCGACCCGTACGGCGAGCCGGGCGAACGCATGTACCGGACCGGCGACGTGGTGCGGTGGACCGCCGATCACACCATCGAGTTCGTCGGGCGCAGTGACTTCCAAGTCAAGGTTCGCGGTTTCCGAATCGAACTCGGCGAGATCGACTCCGTGCTCACCGACCACGACGCGCTGAGCTTCGCTGCGACAGTCGGGCACACCGCGCCGTCCGGGGACACCGTGCTCGTGTCTTACGTGCGAGTTGCCGAAGGTTGTTCGGTCGACTCCTCGGAGCTGACCGAGCATGTGGCCGCGGTGTTGCCGCGTCATATGGTGCCGACGGCGATCGTGATGCTCGACGAGATTCCGCTGACACCCGTCGGCAAGCTCGATCGCCGTGCATTGCCGGTGCCGGAACTCGCCACCAGCACCGCGGCGTACCGCGCACCGTCCACCGCGACCGAGCACGCGGTCGTCGAGGTCTTCGCCGACATACTCGGAGTGGAACTGGTCGGCGTCGACGACAACTTCTTCGACCTGGGCGGTACCTCACTCGTCGCGACACGGGTGGTGCCCGCGCTCGAGACGGCCACCGGGGTGCGGGTGCCGTTGCAGTCGCTGTTCCTCGATCCGACGGCCGCAGGCTTGGCGGCGCGTATCGACGGTGGCGACGCGGACGCTGCGGCAGGTCTGACCAGCACCTTCGGGGTGGTGATTCCGCTTCGCGCGGAGGGTACGGCAAGTCCGCTGTTCTGCATTCATCCCGGAATCGGCTTGTCCTGGGGTTATGCCGGCATCGTTCGCCACGTGGCCGAGGACCGGCCGGTGTACGGCATACAATTGCCGAGCATTTCCGAGGGTGGAACATTCGACTCGATCCAGGCTCTGGCGAGCCGGTATGCAGCAGAGATCCGCCGTGTGCAGCCGAATGGTCCGTACAACGTGCTCGGCTGGTCGCTGGGTGGGGCCATTGCACACGCGGTGGCGGTGGAGCTACGTCGGGCGGGTGAGAAGGTCGATTCGCTGACCATCATGGACAGTTATGTCGATAGTTCCGATGCAATGCCGCAGGGCAAGCTCAGTGTCGAGGAGCTACTGGCAGGGCTGGGCCTCGACGTCACCGGTGCGACCGGGGGAGCGCCGCTGACGTACGAGGGCGCCGTCGAGTTGCTGGACACCTCGTTCGGGCAGCAGACGGGTCTGACGCCGGGGCATCTCGAACGCATCAACGACGGCTTTGCGAATTCGACGGCCATCATGAGCAGTTTCGAGCCCGACGTATTCGACGGCGATATTCTGTTCTTCGCGGCAGCAAAGGGGTCCGGCGACGGAATTAGGCGTGATCCGGAAAAATGGAATGAATTCGTGACCGGAAAGCTTGCGATTCGTTCGATCGATTGTGCGCACAATCAAATGATCGAACCCGAGGTTCTCGCCGAAATCGGAACCGCACTCGAGAACTATCTTTCGACATGATGTTTCTGCAATGTGAAACCGTCAGCCAGGGATATCATTGGCCTGAAAATGCACCTGTTCGTTCGCCTACGGTCTGGGGATGCCTGTGAGAAAAATGAAGTCAGTGACAACGATGGCAGCCACGGTGCTGGCGGCTGCCTCGGTGACCGTCGCAGTGGGTGGGGGAACCGCAGCTGCCGAGCCGGCAGAGTCGATCGGCTACCAGACCACCGTCGAACTGGACGGTTCGACGAAGACCGTGCTCGATGCAGGTGCGTTCCGCATCGACACCACAGCCGACACGGTCTCCGTCGTCGGTGATTCCGGGGCCGTGTTGGCAACACTGCCGCTGACCTACTCACTGAACGGCGCCACTTACTCCATCGCGCCGCTGCTCGAGGGCGATCGGGAATTGCTTCTGACACCTCAGCCCGCGGCGCTACTCACCGAGGTCGCCGAACCTGTCAGCAAGCAGGCCGCATTCGACAACATGATCAACCAGCTCGCGATCGGCTACACCAACGGCGGTGCCATCGGCACAGCGGTCGGCGCTGGCTTGGGCTTCGCGATCGGATGTGTGTCGATCTTCCCGAACTTCATCTCCGGCTGCATCATTGGAACGGCTATCGGCGCGGTTGCAGGCACGATCATCGGTACTGCGAATGCCAACCCCGAGGTTCAGCCCGCAGTGTTCGAGTACTTCACCACGCCCTGACCGATCCTGTCGGCGTGTGAGCCGGAAGGACACCTCGGTGTCCTTCCGGCTCTCGCCGTTCTGTTGCTGGTTCTCGCGATCGCTAGTTGTCGCGGTTGCGCGCACGTGTCGGTGCGGCGAGGGCTCGTCGCATCGACACGGCCTTGACCATCGTCTCCTCGAATTCTTCTTCGGGATCCGACATTGCGACGATGGCACCGCCGACTCCGAAGGTCACCTCGTGCTCGGTGGCAACGATGGTGCGGATGACGATGGAGAAGTCGGCTGTTCCGGTGAGCGAGAAGTAGCCGATCGCCCCCGAATACACTCCGCGAGGGCCGTCTTCGAGTTTGTCGATGATGGCCATCGTACGAAGTTTGGGTGCACCGGTCATCGATCCGCCGGGAAATGCGGCGCTGATGCAGCCCACTGCGGACGCGTCGTCTCGAAGCCGTCCGCGGACCGTGGATACCAGCTGGTGAACGGGCGCGTAGGTCTCGACGTCGAACAATTTCGGCACGTGCACCGATCCCGGCACGCATACTCGCGCAAGGTCGTTGCGCACCAGGTCGACGATCATAAGATTTTCGGCTTTGTCTTTTTCGTTGCCGACCAGGTCAGCGCGAAGTTTCGCATCCTCTTCAGCTGTGGCGCCGCGGGGACGAGTGCCCTTGATCGGCTTGGATTCGACGACGCGGTCGGCGTCGATGCGCAAGAACCGCTCCGGTGATGCACTGCAGATGGACAGGTCGGTGAAGCCCAGGTAGGCGCTGTACGGTGTCGGATTGATCTCGCGTAGCGTCGAATACGTCGAGAACGCGTCGATGGATCCGGGGAAGGTGGCGGTGTTGGTCAAGCACACCTCGTAGGTTTCACCCGATCGGATCTCGGCAAGGCATTGCTCGATCAGCCCAAGGTACTTCTCACGCTCGTGTCGCAGCGGCAAGTCCGCCTCGAAATACGGTGCGAGAAGCGGCCTTTCCTGAGGAGGAGGCGCCTGAACGCCATCGCGCAACGCCTCGAGCGAGTCGACGACGGTATCGAACCACGCTGCTGTCACCGGATCCGCATGATCGACGACCAGTGCCATGACATAACACGTTCCGGATTCGTGGTCGAACACGAGCGCGCGGTCGGCGAACACCATCGAGGCATCCGGCGTCGCTGCCGTGTGTACCAATTGCCCACCGACGTCCGCTTTCAGCTCGTAGCCGAGGTATCCCACGTAGCCCAGCGAGAACGCGAAGGGCAGATCATGGCGCGGGGGAGTGGCACGCTCCTTCAGCTGACGATCCAGGTAGTCGAAGAACGTCGATTCCTCCGATACGAGGGAGCCGTCGGCGCGATGGATATCCACACGCCTCTCGGCGACCCGATAGGTGACGTATTCCGCGAGCGGACCCGAGCAATCACCCATGATGGTGAAACGAGAGTTCGGTTCCACCGCCGCGCTCCCGTCGAGCCAGAAACTGTTCGGACCGGCAGCGAACAGTGTCCCGAACACCTGCTCTGTATCGAACTCACCGACCACAGAGCGTGTCTCGATGAAATACGGCGATTGCGACGGTGCGGGGCCGGCCGTCGAGGTCACTCTGGTCAGGTCACGAAAGTTCGACAGCAGCTCTCGACCGTACTCGGTGCTGATCGACTCGGGATGGAATTGCACGCCCCACATGGGTCGGCTGCGGTGCCGGACGGCCATGACGATGCCGTCCTCGGTCCACGCGCAGGGCTCGAGCTCGTCGGGCAAGGAGACTGCGGTGAGCGAGTGGTAGCGCACAACCGTATGCGGCGAAGGAATTCCCGCGAAAAGGTGTTCACCGGTGTGGGAGATTTCGGAGAGGCGGCCGTGCATCGGCACGGGGGCCAGATCCACGTTGCCCCCGAGCAGATGGCACATGGCCTGGTGCCCGAGGCACACACCCAGAATCGGAATATCTGTTTCCATGATCGCGCGGGCGCTGATCCCCAGGTCGCGGGCTGTGCGAGGACTGCCAGGCCCCGGCGAGACGACGATGTTGTCGAAACTGTCGATATCGAGCGAAGCCCAGTCGACGTCGTTCGCAACCACAGTGGGTTCGACCCCGTTGACCTCGCACAGCAGGCTGTAGAGGTTGTAGGTGAATGAGTCGTAATTGTCGATGAGCAGCGTGCGTACAGCCATTACGGTCACCTACCTGCGATCGCCCGCGGTCGATTCAGCGTCGATAATGAGGTCCTCGACGCGGCATGCTTCGCCGATGAGGAGGTCGTAGAGCGCAGCGAGGAAGTCTTCGGACATGTTGTGAGCGCGGGCGAATTCGCGCGCACGCTCCTGTACCACCCCAACCCGTCCGGGCTGCATCATGGGAATGTCGAACTCACGCTTGACCGACGCCACACGCGTGCAGACGTCGATTCTCTCGCGGACGCTCTCGAGCAAACGACGATCGATGGCGTCTAGCTCTCGACGCAGGGAGGACAACTGATTCTCGGACTGTTCGCTCACGTGCAGTGGCCCCCTCGTTGTGCAATCCACATAGTGCTTGTCGTGCTCAAAGGTGCTGACGAATTCATCGCATGTTCACGGTGAATTGTTACCAAACGTGCCCACCGAACATGATCCACAATAGTTGCATTGAGACCCCACCTTCGTCATCTCGGCGAAGGGCTTTGCACAATTTTTTTTACGGCACCGTCTGCCGCATTGAAAAAGGAACCGGAAGTTCGAAAAGGAATAAAAAACTGCGCCGGACGATTGTTTCAATCGTCCGGCGCAGTCGTGAAGTCGGCGGGGTTCAGGCTCCGCGCCGCTTGACCTTCAGCAGGTCCATTCTTTCCTTGAGCAGTTCTTCGAGCTCCTCGACCGAACGGCGTTCGAGCAGCATGTCCCAGTGGGTACGCGGAGGCTTGACTTTCTTCGCTTCCGGCGCGGTGCCCTCGATCAGTGAGCCCTCGAGGCCGTTGCGGCACTGCCAGGTGCCGGGGATCTCCGCCTCGTCTGCGAAAGGAACATCGAACTCTTCGCCGTTGTCGCAGCGGTAGCGCGCGGCGCGCCGCGGCGCGAGGTCGTGGTCGCGGTCGGTTTCGTAGCTGACGGCACCGAGCCGGCTACCCCGTAGAACGCGATCTGCCATTGTGAAGTCCTCTCCCTCGATAATGCATGTCCGCCGTCAGACCCGTGGATCGCTCCTCGGTTCCGCTGGTGTGCAGCGCGCCGACTAACCGCGCGAACTGCACTTCCTACACGACTGTCCAACGCTTCGCCGACATGATTCGTTCCCGACGCATCTCGGCGACACGGATGGTTCCGCGCACACGTGCGTTCATTCTAACGCCATGCACCCGTAGTCTCGAGACCATGTCGGTGATGTCGCGTCGGGTTCACGCATGTGCATGGTGCGGGCGGGAGGTACCGGAGGCCGGAATGGGTCGTCGGCGCCGTTACTGCAGGCAATCGTGCCGTCAACGGGCCTACGAGCACAGGACAGCGGTGAAGGGGACTTCGATTCCGGAGAACGCCGTCGTACTCTCCGCGGACGAGGCCTCAGCACTCATGGACCGCGCGTTCGAGGTCAGGTGCGCAGCGGAAGACGTAGCCACAGCCGTGTCCGAGGGCGCGGACACAGCCGAGCTGGAGCGTCTGTGCCACGACATGGTGACCCGTGCGAGAGATGCCGAACGACTGCGCTGAGTTGCCGACGCATGCTCGGGGGTGACGTCACGGGGGAGTGCTCACATCCGGTTCGACAGGGGTGTGGCGAATGACCCTCGCCGGGGATCCAGCAGCGACTACGTGGTCGGGAATATCGTGCAACACCACACTCCCGGCACCGATGACCGTGTTGCGCCCGATCGAGACGCCGGCGCCGACTGTCACAGAGGCTCCGAGCCAAACATTTTCACCGATGTGGATCGGGGCAGCACGTTCCCATCCTTCGCGGCGTCGACGATGATCGTCGACCGGGTGCAGCGCCGTCATCAGCTGCACACCTGGGCCGATCCTGACGTGCGCACCGATCGTGATGGGCGCATCGTCCATGAGAAACCCATCGGCATTGATGAACGTATCGTCTCCGAGACGAATGTTGCAGCCGTAGCTGCATCGGAATCGCGGCACAACCAGGGCCCCTTCGCCAACCACGCCAAGAAGTTCCGTGAGAACCTGCGTCCGAACCTTTTCGTCGTCGGCGGCGGCAGCATTGAACGAATCTAGCTTCCGCCGACATTCGAGACGCAGCTGACGCAGCTCGTCGTCATCGAGGTACCAGTCACCACGAGCAAGACGATTCGCCTGGGACTCATCCGTCACGAGCTTGTGGACGTGTCTGCGGTGTCCATCTGTTCGACAAGCACGAGCGACAGAAAGTTCATCGGCCCGGAGTCTTCGAACTTGTCGCTCACGTCGCCGGCGATACCACCCTCCAGCGTCAGCTTGCTCTGCAGGTCGAGCTTGAGCTGCGGGCTGCCCTCGCTGAAGTCGAGGTCGGCCAGATCCACCCACACGATGTTGGGTTGAGTGGTCGACTCGTAGACGTATCGCTTGTTGGTCAAATCCACCACCACTTGCCAAATCGTCTGCGAGGCATCGGGCTTGCCCGGGTCTGGGATACGGAAGGGCTGTGCAGTGTTGCGCATGACGCTGAACATGCTCGCGATTGCTTCGACCTTGCTTTTCGGTTTGGGAAGTCGCTGCGCGTAGTAGGCGGCGCGCGCGAAGCGGGCCTCGGCCAGTGTGCTTCCGGGCAGCGGCTGGTCGCCACCGAGACCCTCCCAGCGCTCGAGTAGTTCGAGCTGCTCGCTGTAAGGCGGTGAGTTGGTCATCACGCGGTCGTCGGCGCTGTGGTGAACATGTGGCTGGCCGTCGAAGTACTCGATGATCGCCGAATCACCGGTAGCGTCATCGAGCGCGAGGTGAATGGTCGGAGGGTTGCCACCGGTCGGATCTGGCATCTGCACGACCTGGACGTTGGTGTCATTGATCCAGTCGACGGCCTCGGCGACGGTCGCAAAGTTGTCGAGGAAATACTGCAGCCAGACAGCCTGACTCAGCGCGGTACGGCTCTCGTCGTACTCGCCGTAGGTGGATTCCGCCAACCACAACACGTGCCCACTGAGCCCGGCCTCGTTCAAGCCGTCGACCGAGATGAGGTCGAACGACGCGACTATCAAGCTGCCATATTTCGAGGTCCAAGTCAGCGTGCCCTTGACTCCGTCGTCTCGAGAAATCCCCCGAGGCTGCGTCCACATGTTGGTCGCCAAATCCTTGTGGAAGTCCATATTCCGGCCGACCAGCACGGAACCGTTGGCATCGGGCCACATCACGCGAGTGCACATCGTCGGAAGACCCCTAATCTGGTGACGCGTGACGTCGCACGCGAGTGGATGTCAAGTTCGAACTGTAGTCCATCTTGTTGGTCTCAACAGACCGTTTCCCCTTCTTTTCGAAGCGCGCTCGAAGGTCTCGGGGGAGTCGCCGGGAGGACCAATGTCTACCGCATGCTCCTCCTGCAGAACCGGGCCCGTGTTTCGACGAAACACGCGAAATCCGTTCTGTGCTAGGTATTTCGATCTACCAATAACGATCGCGACGAGTTGTACCCGAAGGTCACCGAGCAACAGGTTGAGCCTGAGCAGGTCGCCGCCACGAGATGCCCGACTCGGCCCCGACGATCACCGCAACCACAGCGGCAAGGATGCACAGCGCAAGAATTTGGATGGCTGCTGTGTCGACTTCACCCTTGCGTCGGCACCGATCGACCTGCAACTGTTGGAACCATGGTGAGCCGGGTAGTGCATTTCGATGTCCCCATCGATGACCCTGGACGGGCGGGCGCCTTCTACCGCGACGTATTCGACTGGAATGTCGAACAATGGGGGCCGAGCGCTTACTGGTTGATGACGACGGGCCAGGAGGGTGGCCCCGGCGCCGAGGGCGCGCTGGCACCGCGGGCGGACAACCCGGAAGGCGTAGTTGTCTACATCTCGGTTGAGGAGATAGACGTTGCTCTCGATAACATCAAGAAGGCGGGCGGAACGCCGGTGACTGCAAAGGTGCCGATACCCAATACCGGCTGGTCCGCGCATTTTCGCGACAGCGAGGGCAACCTGATGGGATTGTTCCAAGCCGATCCGACAGTCCAGCTCCATGGAGACGATCCCATCAGCTGAAGCCTGGTCGAAGGCGTCAGATTCGCGGTGCAGGCACTATTCAGCGGTATGCCGTGTCGTTGTGACCCCGAATTCGCTTGCGGCTGCTTTTCACGCGATACATCTCGGCGTCGGCCAATCTGAGCGCGTCGCGCACCGACTGCTGTTCATCGTCTCCGGCCGAGATGTCTACAGTGGCCGCACCGACACTGACGGTGAGTCCAGAGATCATCCGAGCACTCGCGACGTTCGACACGAGCTCATCACTGCGAACGGCGATATCCGCGGGTTGGCCGATCGAGACGCACGCAAACTCGTCGCCTCCGAGGCGAGCGACAACCCACCGGTTGACGGCGAGCGCACGCAGGTGTTGGGCCAGGTCGACGAGCACTGCGTCGCCAGTGTGATGTCCGTAGGTGTCGTTGACGCCTTTCATCCCATCTACGTCGATGGCGACGGCGCACAGGACGGTCGGTTCGATTCTCTGCATCGTCACGGTGATCGCAGTGACCGCAGCAAACAACCCGCGTCGGTTGTGCAAACCGGTCAGAGAATCCACCAGGGATTCGCGCGCACGTGATCGGAGTTCCCTCACGTAGACCATCAAGATGAGCGGTGCCGAGAACATCAACAGCATGGTCAGACTGTGAGCGGCGACGACCCATCCGCTGGCGGCGTCGGAGTGGACAGTCATCAACGCCACGACGCCGAGAACGACGGCGCTGTACAGCATGTGAAGGAGGCAGGGGAGGAGCGGCACCGCCACCACGGCCAGAGTGGTAACCACCGCGAACAGCACCGTTCCGCCGATCGCCGTTATTTCGGTATCTTTCAGAAGGAGACACACAGTGATCGACACGTCCGAGTAGACGATGAACGCAATCAGCCAACGAGGGCGCGCTGAGCAGTCCGATTGCGCCGATCGCCAGCACACCCAGACCCACAAAGAACTGTGTGACACGGGTACGACGCACATTGAGGTCCAAGAGCCCGGAGGCAGGGACCGAACCGCCCCGATACCGAGGCATGGAAGATCCCAATGTGGAGAATCGGGAACGCACGGCGAACATCGAAAACCTCTGGATGGAAAGTTGGGCCACAAGCACTGGCTGACTCGGAGCGTAACGGGCCGCACGACGTTTGCATCGGCGAATACTCGACCAACTTACTGGTTCTTGACGCTGTACATTCGATAAACCCGACCGTCTTTCGTCACTGTGACGAATTGCAGTCGAGTTTGCGGCGGCTATGCCGGGTGAGGCCGTGAGGCTCGGAGCCGATCGCGCCTTCGGCTGGGGGTCAGACTTTCGGCCGGTCCGCTGGCGGCACTCAATGCCTACGCTGAGGGGGTGAGCAATCCACTGCGGTCCCTGCTGGAGGAACCCCGGCCCTCGGCCCCACCGGTTCGGGTATGGCGGGACTGGGCGCTGCTGGCGTTAGTGACGGTCCCCGGGGTGCTGGAGGTTGTCCTGCGTGAGGACATGCCGCTACCGGGGCTGTCGGTGGTGCTGACGGTCGGACTGGCGCCGCTGCTGCTATGGCGACGTACCCACCCGCTCGCAGCGGTCGCGACCGCCTTCGGCGTGGTCGCTGTCGTCGACATCGTCTGCAGGGTGCGCGCCGACACACCCAGAGACATGGACCAACGGATGAACTTGCTGGCTGCCAATTCGTCACTGTGACGTTTTAGGCGGGTCGGCCAGGCGGAGGGCAGGCCGGCGCGGAATTCGCAGGCAGGCCCAAGCAAGCCAGCATCAGCATCTCGTCACCTACAACGGGATCATCCATTATGTGATTGAAACTTACGTCAAGCTGCTGCGACAGCCAATGACCACACAGAGTCAATGACCACACAGCCGCCGATGGATGAAACGGGGCGACCAAGCGCCAGCTGCGCCGACGTAGCCATCGCTCAGAGGTGCGAGTCCTTGCATCCAATGCAACTTGCATTGGGATTGATTGCCGATAATCTACATTATGTCAGTTCGGTTCCAGATAGTGCATCGGAAACCAGCACATCATGATTCGGCGACGACGTATACCTCGCCGTCCGTTGTGAAGAGATCGGGATTACTTGGTGCCGTATGGTTCCGATGTGCAGCGCACTCATTCTGCGGATCGACTGGCGCATCTCACACCGAACCATCTGGCGGTCGATCGCCTGGCCATCACCTTGTGGGCGGGCGCGATCATGTTCGCGATCACCGGTGTCACACAATGGGTCTTCGACGAAGCTCCCAATATCTGGGTGCCATCCGTGGTGGCGCTCGGCACCGCGGGCGTGTTGGTTGGCGGGGTCGCGGCGCTACGAAGTCGGTGGTCTGCATCGTTCACCACAGCGGGTGACCGATGGGCAGTCGTTCTGGCGGTGCTGATCGGCGCGAACCCCCTGGTGTACATCGTGGCCACCGGCATTTCGTACCCGGCGATCGGTGTGATGCTCGTCGTCGTTGCCATAGCCGCACTGGTCCCCAATGGCCGCGCCGCAGCACTGCTGATCGCGGCACTGAACGCGGCGTGGATCTTTCTGGTGATCGTGTACCCGCCCGACGTTTCCACGGTCACCGCCGCACTGCAGATCGCCAAAGCCGACGCGGTCGCGCTGGTCGTGGCCCTCACATGGTCCAGAACCCGCGCTCGGTTGAACCAGGCGAACGAGACCGTGCGCAGACTCGCCATGGTCGACGAGTTGACCGGCCTCGCCAACCGACGGGCCCTCACTGAGCACGGCCAACGCGTCCTGGCACACGCTCAGGCGCACGGCACCGCCTTCGGAGTGATCTTCATCGACGTCGACGATCTCAAAACAGTCAACGACACTCTCGGCCACGCCGCGGGCGACGACCGCATCAAGGAGGTTGCCGACTCGATACTCCCACCTGCGGTCACGGAACGACGTTCCCAGCGCGGATCAGTGGCGACGAATTCGCGGTGGCCCCGCCGCACATGAACAACTCCGACACCGCTGCGCCGTAGCCCAGTTCGAAACGCACGTCGTGCTGCGACCAACCCCGGTCCCCCGTCACCTAAGCGACATGTGGCGAGAGCAAATGGGATAGGGTCCGCTTAAAGTTAAGCAATTGTTAACCTTACTGCTCGGTAAGGTCTGAGTGCGGGTCGACTGCGTCGGGGACGTTGATCAGCCACACCCGGAAGCGATGATGAGAACAGCGAATACGAATCTGCGGGCGCCGTCCCGGTACCTGCGGCGGGCGTCGACCGCCCTGGTTGTGATGGCGCTGGCGCTGCTGTCGACCACCTCGATCGCATCCGCCGACGAGGTCGACCGCTACCTCGACCTTCCGCTGGTCAACCGGGATGCCGCACACGGTCCGGGTGGCGTGAACCCTGAACTGCCGACGGATCCGGCGACGCTGAAGCGCCTGCTCGACGACGCTCGACGCAGCGGCTCAGCGCCGACGTCCTACGCAGCGGTGCTCTTTCAGTACCGGTTGGTCGAGGCCACACAGGCCGCCGGGATCGACTTGGCCAGCTGGGATCCCCGCGCCGGGGTTGAGGCGAACCGCGAGAACCTGATCAAGTCGTACCGCTACTACGAAGACCTTCAGCTCGGCAACCGTGAACTCCAGTGGGCAGGCATGGGAGGGCTGGTCGGCGCCGACTTCGGCGGCGGGCTGATCGACTTCGAACTCCTCACCAACGTCTACGACTTCCCGCAGCTCCAGCAGACCTCCCGTGCGATCGTCGGCGCGGCGACCGATGCGGCCGGCCCGCAGCTCGTGGATCAGCTTCCGAAAGGACTGCGGGCGTTGGCGAATTCCGGCAGCTCCATCACCGGCGAGGACCTTCACTACATCCTGGGCATGATCCTGGTGATGCAGAAGAACATCTTCTCCGACCTCATGCCGATGCACCGCGCCTACGTCACCGAAGGCCTGCCTGCGCTCGAGGAAATGCAGCGCGCAGGCCTGTTCGGGGACACCATCATGGATGCATGGCGTGATGTCGCCTCGAAGACCCCGGATCGGATCGCCGCAGGCAATGCCGTACTGCTCCAGCGTGAACAGGGCGTGGTCATCAGGGATCAGTGGAACACCGTGCGCGCCTACAAGGGCGATGTAGGCGAGGCCATCACCTATGCGGCCACCGTTGCCGGATCGCCCTCAGTTGCCGGGGTCCTACCGCCCCGATCATTCCGCCCTGTCGAGGTCTCGAGCACCCTGCCCGATGGGCGCACCGCGACACTGACGACGCCGTTGCCGGCGTGGAACTGGTCCGTCTACGAGGAGCGCTGGGACTACATCACCACGCAGTTGTTGCCCAAATACAAAGCCATGGTCGAAAACAACTGGCCACAACTCGAAAGCGAACTCCGCGTTCCCTACGAGATCCAGATCGAGACCCATCGGCCATTGATGAGCATCCCCCAGCTTCTGGAGTCCGCCATGCAAAACACCAGGGTCACGGTGACCGAATGAGCACCACGACACATCTCGGCCGCACCCTCCTCCGGACCAAGTGGATAGTGTGCGTGGCCACGGTGGCGGCTCTGACCATCCCCGTCTCCGCGAACGCCGAAATCCCGACAGAACTCACCCCGGCACCGTCACCCGTCGCCGAGAATCCGACCCGCACGCCCGCGCTCGACGAGGTCTTCAACGGCTTTGTCGTCGGTGCCCTCGGCTCGGGGGAATTCGCATCGCCGGACGAAGCGTTTACCGCGCTCACCGCGACGGATCCGTTCTACGACGAGCCCGAGCTCACCGGTGCCGAGAAGCCGGGAACGCTCCTCAAGACCAAGCGAGTCGACGTGCTGTTCACCGGTTACAAGCCGGGGAACCTCGAGGCGCACAAACTGATGTACGTCACCACCGGGATCGACGGCATCACACCCGAGATCAGCACCGGCATCGTGATGATCCCCCTCGACGGCATACCGGCGTCCGAGAAGAAACTCATCAGCTACCAGGAGGCCAACGACAGCATCGGGGCCTACTGCCACCCCAGCACCCAGTGGACCGGTGGCGACCCGCTCGACGGTGCGTCGTGGTCGGCGCTCGGACCCCTCGCTTTGATGTTCGGAAAAGGATACGCGGTCGTCATGTCCGACGTCGGCAACGACGGGGACCCGAACCCGCACAGCGTCTTCGCAGGCAAGTTCGCGGGCCATGCGCAGCTCGACGCCGTCCGCGCGGTTCTCTCCTTCGACGACGCCGGCCTGAGCGAGGACGCACCAGTCTCGCTGTTCGGTATCGCAGGCGGCGGAGTCGGTGCGGCGTTCGCCGCCGAGCAACAGGCGACCTATGCACCCGAGCTGGACGTCAAGTCCGCGGTCCTCGAGGGCATGGTGGTCGATCAGCGCAACTTCATCCGCACCGCCGACGGCTCCATCGGCTCCGGGTTCGCGTTCGCAACGCTCCTCGGACTCGAGCCCAAGTACCCCGAGATGCGGATCGACGAGAAACTCAACGCGGAAGGCAAGGCTCTTGCCGATGTGTATCGGACGCAATGTCAGATGCCCGCCTATTTCACCGCGCCGTTCGTTCCGCTTCATTTGCTGTTCGCGGATGGGCAGAGCCCGGCCGACATCCCCGAGTTCCAGCATGTCTACGACGACAACCGGCTCGGTGAACAGGCCCCGAAGGCGAAGGTGCTCATCGCCTCCTGCGCGAAGGACGACTCACCGATGTCGCTTGTGCCTGCCCAGGATTCGCGAGATCTTGCCGACAGGTACCGCAGCGGCGGCACTGCCGTCACCTACGCACCGAGCGATTGCAGCCTGATGCGGATGTTCACCGACCTGTACGGCTGGGGCACCGACCTGTTCGGCATGCAGACCATCGACTGGATCGACCGGAACTTCACCGACTGAGCCGATTCCTGTCACCAGGAACCGTAGGCAGTGGTGTTGGCTTCATGCAGTGCGCTGACATAGCCGCCGCGTTGGCGGGCTGTTTCGTCGGCACCGCCGGCTACGGCGAGCAAACCACGCACGTCGTCGACGCTCGTGAAGCCCTTGCGTCCCATCCATTCACTTAGTCCGTCGAGCAGTACACCTGCGTGGTCTGGCCCGTGCCGCAGCAGGGCGGACGCGGTCATGACGACGTCCGCGCCGGCCAGTAGGTACTTGACCAGGTCTGTTGCGCTCTCGACGCCGGTGTTCGCGGCGAGCGAAGCGCGCAACCGGCCGCGTAGCAGGGCGATCCATGTCCGCGGCAGCAATGACTCTTCGGCGGTGGACAACGTGACGGCGGGCACCACGGTGAGCGTCTCGGGGTCTATTTCGGGTTGCAGGAAACGGTTGAACAACACCAGGCCGTCCGCGCCGGCTTCGTCCAAGCGCGACGCGATTTCCCCCGTCGAACTGAAGTACGGGCTCAGTTTGACCGCAACCGGCACGGTCACGGCGTCCTTGACCCGCGCGAGAATGTCGAGATGGCGCTGTTCGACGTCTCTACCGCTGATGTGCGGATCCCCGGGCAGAAAGTAGATGTTGAGCTCGATCGCGGCCGCCCCGGCGTCCTCCATGGACCGGGCGTAGCCCGCCCAACTGCCCGGGGTAACGCCGTTGAGGCTGCCGATCACCGGCACCTCAACCGAGCTGGCGGCGCGTTCGAGCAGGCTCAAGTAGCGGCGCGGTCCATGGTCCTCGCCTGCGGCGTCCGGAAAGTAGGACAGGGACTCGGCATAGCTCAGGGAACCGTGGTCGGCGAGTCTCGTGTTTCGCTCCGCTTCGCGGATCAGCTCCTCTTCGAACAGTGAATAGAGCACCACCGCGCCGACGCCCGCAGCGGCCAGCCGGCGGACGCCGTCGACGGTCTGCGAGAGCGGCGATGCTGCCGCCACCAGCGGATTAGGTAGCGCCAGTCCCAGATAGCGCGTCGACAGCTCCATCAGCGATCCTTGCGGGCGTCGGCGGTGAAGTGTTGCGGACCCCGAGATGCCATGTCTTCGTATCGGTCCCAGCGCTGAGCGATGACCTCCTCGGCGAGCCCGAGGAGCCGGTCGTATTCGACGGGGTCGGTGTTGGCCAACGAGCGGTACCGTAGCTCCCGATTGCGGTATTCGGCGAGTGGAATCCTCGGCCGGTGAGAATCGAGCAGGAACGGGTTCTCGCCGGCAGCACGCAACACCGGGTTGTAGCGGATCAGCGGCCAGTGCCCGCTGGCAACCGCGCGATACTGCTGGTCCATTCCGTGACGCATGTCGATTCCGTGCGCGATGCACTGACTGTAGGCGATCACGATCGAAGGTCCATCGTAGGCCTCTGCCTCACGGAACGCCTGCAGCGTCTGTTGAGGGTCGGCACCCATGGCGACCCTGGCAACGTAGACACTTCCGTACGCGATCGCTTGCAGCGCAAGATCCTTCATCGGCACCGTCTTGCCGGCGGCGGCGAACTTCGCGACAGCACCGAGCGGGGTCGCCTTCGACATCTGCCCGCCGGTGTTGGAGTAGACCTCGGTGTCGAGCACCAGCACGTTGACGTTGCGGCCACTGGCCAGGACGTGATCGAGTCCCCCGGACCCGATGTCGTAGGCCCAGCCATCACCGCCGACGATCCACACGCTGCGCCGGACCAGGTAGTCGACCACGCTGACCAGGTCGCTGGTAGTGGCGGGATCAAGCTCGGCGAGGCGACGCTCGAGCTCGGCCACCCGCTGCCGCTGTTGCTGTAGTTCGGACTCCCGCAGCTGCGGCGCCGCGAGAAGGGCATCCACGAGGTCGCTGCCCACCATGTCCCGCAATTCGGTGAGCCGCTGCCGGGCCAGCTGGGTGTGTCCGTCGGCGGCAATCCGGAACCCTAGACCGAATTCTGCGTTGTCCTCGAACAAGGAATTCGACCATGCGGGACCGCGCCCGTCGGCGTTCACCGTCCAGGGGGTGGTTGGCAGGTTGCCGCCGTAGATAGACGAGCAGCCCGTGGCGTTGGCGACCATCGAACGGTCACCGAACAACTGGGAGAGCAGCTTGAGATAGGGCGTCTCCCCGCATCCCGCGCAGGCTCCGGGGAACTCGAACAACGGCTCGAGGAACTGGGTGCCCCGCACGGTACCGAAGTCGACGCGGGCCCGGTCGTTCGTCGGGAGAGTCTCGAAGAACGCGATGTTCTCCCGCGCGGTGGCCACCAGCGGTTCGCGGGGGCCGAGATTGATCGCCTTGGTGATTTCACCACCGGGGACCACCACCGGGCAGGCCTCGACGCAGAGACCGCAGCCGGTGCAGTCCTCGGTATACACCTGCAGGGAAAACAGGGCGCCCGGGAGACCGACGGCGTCCAACGGCGCCGAATCGAACAGATTCGGGGCGCCCTCCAGCCGGGACTCGTCGTAGAACTTCGACCGGATCACGCTGTGCGGGCAGACGAAACTGCAGTTGCCGCACTGAATGCAGGTGTCGGGGTCCCAGACGGCGACGAGCTCGGAGACGTTGCGTTTCTCGTAGGAGGCGGTGCCGCTCGGGTAGGTACCGTCCACCGGAAGTGCGCTCACAGGCAACGCGTCACCCCGCCCGGCGATCATCTCCGCGGTGACCGTGCGGACGAACTCGGGCGCAGTGTCGGGCACGACAGGCGCCGGCTCTGCTACGGAGGTGACGAACTCAGGCACCTCGATGCGGTGCAGCCCCTCCAGGGAGAGATCGACGGCATCCAGTTCGCGGCGCAGCACATCGGCTCCGCGGCTACCGTACGTCTTTTCCACAGATTCCTTGATCCGGGCGATCGCCTGCGTGCGGGGCAGCACGCCCGAGATTGCGAAGAAGCACACCTGGAGGATGATGTTGATCCGGCCCGCGAGCCCCACCTCTTTGGCGATCCGGCCGGCGTTGACGGCATACAACGTGATCCGCTTGTCGAGGATTTGTCCCTGGACCCGGCGAGGGAGCGCATCCCAGACCTGGTCCGGCTGATATCTGCAGTTCAGCAACAGAGTTGCGTCCGCGGCGGCCGGACCGAGCACGTCGACCTTGTCGAGGAACTGAAACTGATGGCAGCCCACGAAGTCGGCGCGGGTTACCAAGTATGGGGCCCGAATGGGGCGCGGCCCGAACCTCAGGTGTGAGACGGTCTGCGATCCCGACTTCTTCGAGTCGTACACGAAGTAGCCCTGGGCGTGCCGGCCCTCCTCGGCGCCGAGGATCTTTATCGTGTTCTTGTTGGCGCTCACGGTCCCGTCCGACCCCAGGCCGAAGAAGATCGCCCGAACCGTGTCGGGAGACTCGATGTCGAACGACAGGTCGTACGTGAGGCTGGTGCCGGAGACGTCGTCGTCGATGCCGATGGTGAAGCGCCGCCGCGGTGTATCGCGGGCGAGTTCGTCGAACACCCCGGCCACCATCGCTGGTGTGAACTCTTTCGAGGACAACCCGTAACGCCCGCCCGACACCCTCGGCATCGTGGCGCGTTCGTGGTCGGTGTGGGCTTCGGCGAGGGCGGCGACAACGTCCAGATACAGAGGCTCGCCGATCGAACCGGGTTCCTTGGTGCGGTCCAGCACCCCGACGGTGCACACCGTCACAGGCAGTGCGTCGAGGAACGCTCTCGTAGGAAACGGCCGGTACAGCCGCACGTGCACCACACCGACCCGCTCCCCCAGCTCAGTGAGAGCGGCCACGGTTTCGGCCGCGGTCTGCGCGCCGGAGCCCATCAACACCAGTACCCGTTCCGCCTCCGGGTGGCCGGCATACTCCACGATGTGCATCGCCCGGCCGGTGCGCTCACCGAGTTGGGCCATGACCTCTTCCACTACCTCGGGGATACGGGCGTAGAAGGGGTTGACGGTCTCCCGCGCTTGGAAGTAGACGTCCGGGTTCTGCGCGGTGCCGCGGATGAATGGGCGTTCCGGGGACAGCCCCCGTCCGCGATGGGCGCGGACCAGCTCCTCGGGGACCAGCGCGCGTAAGTCGTCGTCGGAGAGTGTCTCGATCGTGTTCAGTTCGTGGGAGGTCCGGAACCCATCGAAGAAGTGCAAGAACGGAACCCGAGTCCGAAGGGTGGCCGCCTGTGCGATGAGCGCCAGATCCTGCGCCTCCTGAACCGATGCCGACGAGAGCATCGCGAACCCGGTCTGGCGTACGGCCATCACATCCGAGTGGTCGCCGAAGATCGACAACCCCTGAGTGGCCAGGGATCGGGCCGCGACATGGATAACGGCGGAGGTCAGCTCGCCGGCGATCTTGTACATGTTCGGGATCATCAACAACAGGCCCTGCGACGCCGTGAAGGTGGTGGCCAGCGCGCCACTCTGCAAGGCCCCGTGCAGGGCGCCGGCTGCGCCGCCCTCGCTCTGCATCTCCACCACCGTCGGCACTGTGCCCCACAAATTGGGCCGTTGCTCACTGGACCATTTGTCGGCCAGCTCGGCCATCGGCGAGGACGGCGTGATCGGGTAGATGCAACAAACCTCGTTGAGCCGGTAGGCAACCGAGACGGCGGCCTCGTTGCCGTCCACTGTCGCGCGGGTCATGTCGGCTCGGGGAACATGTCGATGGCGTGTACGGGGCACTGCTCGAAGCACTCCGCACAGCCGGTGCACTTGTTGTAGTCGTACTGGTAACCGTGGCCGACTCCCAGTTTGACTATCGCGTCCTCCGGGCAGGCTCCGAGGCAACCGTCGCATTCGAAGCAGTTACCGCACGACAGGCACCGGCCCGCCTCGAAGGTCGCCTCCGGAGCCGTCAGACCCCCGACCACCTCGCCGAATCCGGCGATGCGCTGCGTGGGGGCGAGTTCAGGTTGCCGGCGCCGGTCGGCGTCGGCGAAGTACCACAGGTGTAGCTGGTCGAAGGTAGCCATCGGGTGCTTGGGATGTCGCTCGCCTGAGGCTCCACGCAGCCAGGCATCGATGTGATGAGCTGCCTTCTTCCCGTGCCCTACCCCGACGGTGACGGTGCGCTCACTCGGCACCATGTCGCCGCCGGCGAACACGCCGGGGCAGCCTGTCATCATCGATTCGCTGACCCGCACGCTGCCGTCGCTCGCGAATTCCACTCCGGGCAGTGTCCGCATGAACGCTGAATCGGTCTCCTGACCCAATGCCATGATCAGGGTGTCCGCGGCCAGGGTCTCGAACCGTCCAGTCGCCCGGGGGCGGCCCGCTTCGTCGAGTTCCATGATCTCGACCTGCACCTCGGGGCCGTCGAAGGCGGTGATCGTGCGAAGCCAGTTGATGCGGACACCTTCGCGTTCGGCGTCTTCGGCTTCCTCCTCGTGGGCAGGCATCTGTGCGCGGGTGCGGCGATAGACGATTGCCGTGTCCTCCGCGCCGAGGCGGCGGGCAACGCGGGCCGCGTCCATTGCGGTGTTGCCGCCGCCGTACACAGCCACATGGCGTCCGACCGCAGGCTTGTCGCCGGAGGCGACGTTGCGCAGGAACGACACCGCATCGACCATCGTGCCGGCGTCGCGGACCGGGATATCGACCCGTTTGGCCAAATGGGCGCCGACTGCAACGAACACCGCGTCGAAACCGCCCTCCTCCCGTTCCGCGGCGAGGTCCTCGACCCGGTGGTTGCGGACTATGTGCACACCCAATGCCGCGACTCGGATCACCTCGGCCTCGAGCACGTCGCGGGGCAGTCGGTAGTTCGGGATGCCGTAGCGCATCATCCCGCCGGGTTCGGTGCCGGCGTCGCGGATCTCGACGTCGTGGCCGAGACGAGCCAGGTGATATGCGGCGGACAGTCCGCTCGGACCTGCACCGACCACGAGCACCCTTTTGCCGCTGCGGGCGGGCGGCGGCTCGAATGTCCAACCCCGCTCCCGCGCGAGGTCGCCGAGGAACCGCTCCACCGCGTGGATCGACACCGCACTGTCGAGATTAGCGCGGTTGCAGACCGATTCGCACGGGTGATAGCAGACCCGGCCGTGGATTGCGGCGAAGGGATTGTCGGCCACGAGCTGGCGCCAGGCCTGCTCGTGGCGGCCCACGGTGGCGTGTGCAAGCCACGCCTGGATGTTCTCCCCGGCAGGACAGCCCGCATTGCACGGCGGCAGCAAGTCGACGTACACGGGTCTCCGCTCGCGCACCGGCCCGGCCCGGCTGTGCCCATGAAGCAGGTCCGGGAGCGGAGCTACCTCCGTCGGCGGGCCAGTCTCCCCGGCTCCGGTACCCCCGCTAGTGCGCTCGCCCGTAGCCATGTCTCCACGATAGGACCTACCGGTCCGGGCCGCGACCGAACCGGAACTCCTTGCCGGGGCCGAGAACTGCCGCTGCCGATCCATCGGAGACAGGGCAGCGCGACCAATCAGTCTTCACAGCAGCCGCGCGAGCCGCTTCTTGGTGCGATTGTGGGCCGCGATCCTGCCGACCAGTGCCGAAGGGCTGACCTCGAGTGCTCCGAACATCGGCAACCCGCGGACAGGTTCAGCGGCGACTGCGACACTCCACGCGTAACTCAACGTCCGTTCGAGACCGCGCTCTTGATCAGTACGGGGATGTCCCTCCGTGCGAGAAACGGTAGTGGTCGCTACATCGCATGCATCCAGCGCCCCGGCACACATCTCTTGGGACTTCAGCAATCGAGGTTCACAGATGGCCTCGACCGCCGCACGCACAACCGCGAGATCGGAGCTGCGCACCCATCGGTGTACCAGCTCGGCAACAGCCACCGGATAGTTCACCGCAGCGAGCTGGAGTCCACGCACGACCCCTTCACGCAGACGCCACCTTGGATCACGGACATATCCAGCCAACCGATCGAGCTCCGAATCGGTCGGTCCCACTCCCGATAGACAGGCTCGGGCCATCCCCGCCGCTCCGCACATCGCAAGAAACTCATCCTGCGCATCGGCGAGCCGTGAAAGGGTTCGCCGCGGCAACAACGCCGCCGCCTGATCGACCAATTCCAGATTCGCTCGCGGCCCGGGCAACCCTGACTCACGCCGCAGATAGCTGTCGAGTTCATCATCACCGAGTGCCGCGAGATCGACCTTTGCCATGTGAACGCCACCTTCCCGAGTACGCCCCGAACCCCAAGCTTTGTGGTCCCGCGCCCTACGGTTGCCTGCCCCCACTATGTCGTGAACAGAGTGCGCAGCTCCCCCGCCAACGGAACGGTGATTTCTGAGAGGTCCGGCAATGTGTCGGGATCAGCGATCACGGTGACAACGAGCGTGCCAGCGTACGAAAGCGCAGCGAACGTCACCACCACATTGCCACCACCACCGACTGCAAGCGGAACGATGTCGGTGACAGGTGCCCCGCACAACGTCAACCGGCGATCGGGCCCGTGGACATTGGTCACCACGCAGTGCAGGTAACGCTGACGTCGCATGTACCACTGGTAGATCCCCACAACCAGCATCGCCCGAACCACGACACTCGCAATGGCGGCCGTAATAGGTCCGGGCGCCGAGCGCTTGCCGACTCGCATGGCATGCTTCACCCGTCTGAGGCGCAAAACTGGCTCGCCTGCAGTCGGTATGGCAACTCGGATTTGCATGGTGCGGTTTCCGATGTCCCCCACTGTCGCTGCCTGACGCATTCCGACGGGGATGCCGACCACGACAGTGTCGGCATGTTCGCCGCACTCCCCCAGGTATCTACCCAGAGCGCCCCCGATCGCTGAGAGAAGAACATCGTTGACGGTGGCGTCGTGGCGATGCGCAGCAGCCAGGATGTCAGCGGTGTGCGACCGGGTGAGAGCCAAACGACGTTTTCCCCCGGTCGGTTTCGACAAAGAGCACGATGCTGCTTGACCGATCCGCGAATGGCTCCGGCTGCCAGTTGATTCGAGAGCCGACCGAATTGGGCTCATTGCCCGCGTCAACAGTCGGACGCGACTGAGCATGGCATCGGCAGCCAGTCGGCTGGTGGATGGTGGCGCAAGAGGGAAAGTACGGCAGGTCCCCGGTGCAGCTCCATCGGCCAATGCGTACAGAACTGCGAGACCTCCAATTCCGTCGGCGAGTGCGTGTTGGGCTACGAGAACAAGTGCAACCCGACCCTTTGTCAGCCCTGTCACCACGGTCGCTGACCACAGCGGACGGTCAACCGGTAGCCGACGGGTGAGCAGTCCTGCGGCAACGGAGAGCAACGCGGATTCGTCACCCGGTGACGGACACTCGAGGAGGCGGAGGTGCCGCTCCACGGCGTAGGTGGCGTCGTCGATCCAAACGGGTCGGCCACAGCCCCAAGGTGCTTTCATGGCGCGCTGACGCATTCGCGGAATGGCAGAGATTCGTTCCCCGAGCGTCCTCATGAGCGCAGGCAAGTTGAAACCGTCCGCGGGTTCGAGGAGAAGGATCGCCCCGAACTGGTTGGGCACAGATGCACGCTGCATCGCGAGGTACATGCAATCGGCTGAACTCAAACGATCAACCGGGTTGCTCATCAGGCGTTCCATCATGTGTGCCAGCGCACCACCGCGGATACTCACTCACTAGGGCCCAAGGTCATCGGCGTTCGTTCCTGTTGCCGGCATGCGCTAGGCCTTGTCCGTGGCTCCCTTTCCGGTGATCGGCGGCTCGTTCTCCTCCGGTGAGTTGTTGTCGGACTCGGATTCGTCGAAGTCCAGCGCTCCACCTAGAGCCGCCTGATCCGCCAATTCCAACCCTGCGCCCGAATAGACATTGAAAGCGATATCCACCCCGTGGTCCTTGGCCCACTCCACCTCGTCGTCGTAGCGGGCCACAGAGGCAACCCTTCCGCTGAAACCAGACTCGCGGAGGCACGCGAGCGCGGTGACATTGGCGCCGTGGCGGGGCATGGCCAACACGGCGATGCGCACGCATCCTGAGCGCCGCAACTGGTTCCAGAAGTCCAGGTCGGTGGCGTCACCTTCGATGACCCGCAGTCCCTCCTCCGCGAGTCGTTCGATTCGGGGCCCGTCGTAATCGACACCGACCACTCGGAGACCATAGTGATCTGTCAGTCGCTGGTAGGCGGCGAAGCCGACGCGACCCATGCCGAGCACGACAACTTCGGCATTACTGGCATCGCCGGGGCGCTCATCGGGATGCAGGGTTCGTTCGTCCTGAGCCGGTAGCCGCGCAGCGATCTTCTCCTCCATCAGGTGGCCACGTCCATTCACCAGTGCAGATACAACGAAGCTCAGAGCCACAGCAATCGACATCTCCACCAACCACGCTGGTGCCAGCAATCCGGACGTCACCCCGACCGACACCACGATCAAGCCGAACTCGGAGTAGTTCATCAGGCTCAACCCGGCGAGCAACGCTGTACGGTGTCGCAGCTTCATGATCGTGAACAAGATGAAGAACCAGCCTGCCTTGAACGGCAGGAACAGCAGCATCAGCAGGGCGACGCCGATGGTGGGCAAATCCGGCAGCCCGGTCAGGCCGATCGACACAAAAAAGCCCACGAGCAGGAGTTCTTTGATGTGGAACAACGAACGTGAGAGTTCCGACGACGCTGAGTGCGACGCCAGCAGCACTCCGATCACCAGTGCACCCAGGTCGCCTTTGAGGCCTAGTGCAGAGAACAACGCATAGCCCGGCACAAAAGCCATCACGATGCCGAACAGGGACTGCATTTCGCCGTGCCCGAGTCCGCTCCAGATCCTTCGGAGAACGCGAGTGAGAGGCCACAGCCCCACCAACGTGAGTGCCCACAGGCTCGGCAGCGTTCCGCTGGTGACGGTCAGGAAGACCACCGCGATGATGTCCTGCATCACCAAGATACCGATGGCGATGCGCCCGTAGAGTGCGTTCGATTCACCCCGCTCTTCGAGGACCTTGACGACGAACACCGTGCTGGAGAATGACAGCGCAAAGGCGAGAAGCGCGATCGTTTCGAGGCTCTGTCCTGCCAGCATCGAAACCCCGACCAAGGCAAACAGCCACAACGCGATGGCGCCGAAGACGACGTTGATCACCATGTGTGCCGACGTGGTGAGCCAGACCTCGCGGCGCAGCAGTATCCGAACGTCGAGTTTGAGGCCGATCGCGAACAGCAAGAGCGTGACACCGAGATCCGCAATCAAATCGAGTTGGGGCAGTTCCTCGAGGTTCAAGGCGTTGATGACGAACCCTGCCGTCAGAAATCCGACCAACGGAGGCAGACGCACGGCCATGGCGAGGCCACCGAGGCCGAAAGTGATGACGAGATAGATGGCAACTACTGACATGCGCGTCCTTGCTGTTCGAGATTGGGCCGTGTTCACCGGTGTCGTCGATGCCTACATGGTGCCCGATTCGCACCAGTATCCCGGCAACCCGCGATTTTCTCAGTGGACGGATCCTCCCCCAAGGCAGAATTCGGGTATGACAGTGGTGATCCAGCGAGCCGACTATGGCGATCCGGCTCTCGAACTCTTCCTCGGGGAGCATCTTGCAGACATCGCCCCTACCGCCCGCAGTGAAAGCCAGCACGCGTTGGACTACGAGACCATGAAGTCGACGCGAGACTTCCGGCTCTGGGTAGCGCGTATCGACGGCGAACTCGTCGGGACGATCGGCTTGGGTTGCCTCAGCTCCGAGCACGAAGAGATAAAGAGCATGCGGACGGCGCCGGACTACCGAGGGCGCGGAATCGGCAAGCTCCTGCTCGATCACGCCATCTGTGATGCCACTAGCCGTGGAGTTCACCAATTATCCTTGGAGACAGGCAGTATGAAGTTCTTTCACACTGCCCGCGCTCTATACCAACGCGCAGGGTTCGCTGTGTGTGCCGCTTTCGGAGACTATCCGACCGACGATCCGAACAGCATCTTCATGACCCTTCGGTTGCAGCAATAGGCGACGTATCCGCGGGATCACCGTAGGTCGGCGAAGAACTCCACCTGTGCGGTTCGTCCCGCGCATATCAGCAGGTCACCCTCTTCGATTACGGATTCGGGTGCTGCGTGAGTGAAGTCCGCGCCTCGATGCTTGATTCCCACCACCGTGATGCCGCAGGTCTGCCTGACGTCGCTGTCGCGGAGCGTTCGGCCCACCATAGACTGCGGCGCAAGAGTTTTCACCATCGCGTAGTCTTCCTCGAACTCGATGTAGTCGAGCATTCGTCCAGTGACCAGATGAGCGACCCGCTCCCCCATGTCGTGTTCGGGGAGAACCACATGGTGGGCGCCGACCCGTTCGAGGATCTTCCCGTGCTGGCGACTCGTTGCTTTCGCCCAGATGTTCTCGATGCCGAAATCGGACAAGAGCGATGTCGTGAGAATGCTCGATTCGAGATCGCTTCCGATGGCCACCACTGCATGGCCGAAATCCGGCACGCCGAGCTGAGCCAACGCATCCACGTCGGTCGAATCCACGATGGCGGTGTGCGTCAGCTCGTCGGCATACCGTTGGACTCGATGTGCGTCCGTATCCAAGCCGAGTACCTCGGAGCCGTGCCCACACAGCTCGCGCCCGAGCGATGCACCGAACCGTCCGAGTCCGATAACCACGACACGTGTGCCGGATCTCTTGTTCCTAGCCAACGATGGGTCGCTCCTCAGGTAGTTCGTAGCGTCGGCCACGTTCGCGCAAGGCCAAGGCCGACGCGAGCGTAATCGGGCCGAGCCGACCGATGAACATCAACAGAACCAACGCGATCTGTCCAACATCAGGCAGATCAGCGGTGATGCCGGTAGACAAACCCACCGTACCGAACGCCGATACGGTTTCGAACAGAACGTCGTCGAGATCGAACGGGGTCATGAGCATGATTGCGACCGTGCCGCCGATGACTGCCGCGACGGACAGAAGTACGACAGTCACCGCCTGGCGCTGAACCTGCGCCCCGATCTTGCGGCCCATCACATGCACGCTGGGCTCACCCCGCACCTCGGCTGCGATGACGAAAGCCAACAATGCGAACGTGGTGACTTTGATTCCACCGGCGGTACCAGCGCTGCCGCCGCCGATGAACATCAACCCATCGGTGATCAGCAGCGCCGACGGGTGCATAGCGCCCGTGTCGATACTGTTGAAGCCAGCCGTACGGGGGCTCAGGCCTTGAAAGATGCCGGCGAGCAGTCGGCCCGGCGTGCTCAGTGCTCCCAGCGTGTCCGGGTTGGTCCATTCCACGGCGGTGATCGCGACGACGCCGAAAGCCGCTAGTGCCGCGTAGGTGATGAGGGTGATCTTCGTATGCAGCGTCCACGAGTTGCGGCGGTGGTCGAACGTCTTCGTTCGCCTGATGGAACGCGCAACTTCGATGAGAACCGGAAACCCGAGTCCCCCGAGAACGAACGCGATGGTGATGGGGACAATGACCCAGGGGTCGCTGACGTATCGACTGAGGCTGTCGGGGTACAAGGCGAAACCCGCATTGTTGTACGCGGAGATGCCGTGAAAGACACCCGAATACAGTGCGTCGCCGACGGACTCGTCATACCCCCAGTGGAAACGAGCAGCCAGCGCAAGAGACGTCACGGCTTCGATCGCCAGGCTCATTCGAAGAACGCCGAGAACAACTCTCTTGCTCTCCCCCAGCTTCAGAGTCTTCGTCTCCGCCTGAGCCACCAACTGCATCCGAAGACCCATGCGACGCGCGACCAGCAGACCGAGCAGCGAAGCCAAGGTCATGATGCCCAGCCCGCCGATTTGGATGAGTGTCATCAGCACGACCTCGCCGAAGCCGGACCAGTACGATCCGGTGTCGACCACGACGAGTCCGGTGACACAAATGGCCGAGGTGGCGGTGAACAACGCGGTCACCAACGATGTCGCATCTCCGGTTTCCGAAGAGACCGGAAGCATCAGCAAACCGGTACCCAGAAAAATGGCAGCTGCGAACCCGACCAGGACCATCGACGCTGGATTCCGCGGCCGCGGAATGGACGGCATCTTCAGCGCCGAGATGGACTTCTGAACCGGCCGGTTCATCGTGGGCTCGCGAATCCTGACCCGGTACCGCGCCTGCCGAGAGCGCGCGTGTCGACGATGTGCACGAAGCGAGAGCTTACGCACGTCGCCGACGACATCGGGCGTCAGGGACAGCGGGGGTCAGGAACGCGCGGGTTCACCCACGACGTCGAAAATCTGCTTCTGAATTCCGTTGCTGTAGGACTCCGATTCCACGAGCTGGAGGCGGGTGCTGTCCTTGTCACTGTCGCTGAACAGTCTCTTGCCCGCGCCGAGGAGAACCGGGAACACCAACAGGTGGTAGCGATCCACCAGTCCGGCGTCGGCCAGCGATTGCCCGAGTTCGGCGCTTCCGTGCACCGCGATGGGCCCACCCTCTGTACGTTTGAGAGCTGCCACCTCGTCGACGGTGCGCAGGATAGTCGCCGGCCACCGCGAATCCTCCTGCGCAAGAGTGCTCGATACTACGTAGCGAGGCATCGCGTTGTACTCCGCGAACTCCTCCATCGTCGGCCAGACGGGCGCGAACGCTTCATACGATTTTCGTCCCAACAGCAGTGCCGTCGTTTCCTGCTGCTCGCGGTCTTTGATCTCGTACGCCGCCACGTCGAACTCGATGTTCTCGAAGGTCCAGCCCGCGTTGCGATAGCCGGGCTCGCCCCCCGGTGCTTCCATGACACCGTCGACCGAGACGAAAGCGGTGACTATCAATCTGCGCATTTGGGTCCTCCTGCATTGGCTCCACGAACGGTCATGGAGATGGACCGCGTGGATACCGAAAAGTCATCGGTCGGACAATTATGTCGCCGAGTTCGACGCCCCGGCGGGGTTTACCTGATCGAAGCCGGGTATGTAGGGCGTAGACGTACCCGGCGTCTACCGCTACCGGAGGAGAAAACGCGATGACCGCACCAAAGACAACGAGCACGACCGCGACCCCATCGACCGAAATCGACGCAGGCTCTAGTTCGGGTTCGACCTTGGTGTCCAGTCAAGGCCGGACCGTGGTTGCCGACACGGTGGTCTCCAAGATCGCCGGAATCGCCACCCGAGAAGTAACCGGTGTCTATGCAGTCGGTGGAGGAGCTTCGCGAGTCGTCGGAGCCCTGCGCGAACGCATCCCAGGCGCCAGCATCAACCACTCCCAGGGAGTGTCCGTCGAGGTCGGCGAAAAGCAGGCAGCAGTAGACCTCGACATCGTCGCCGAATACGGGGTCTCGATCACAGATCTCGCGTCGGGTATTCGGCGTAACGTCATCGCGGCAATCGAGCGCATGACCGGCCTCGAGGTCACCGAAGTGAACATCACTGTCCATGATGTGCACCTCGACGACGAAGAGAGCAATAACGACACCGGCGAGGAGCCAAAACCATCGCGAGTCCAGTGAACGACCCTGCCCCATCAGGCGTCGAGCAGTCGGTGCCACCCGAAATTGCGGAGGTCGTGGGCCAAGCAACGACCTCCGTGTCGGGTGTCGCGGGCCTCCACCCCGGAATGTTCGGTGAAATCGGAACATACCTACCGGGCAGACGAGTACCAGGTATTCGTGTCGATGAGAACTCGGTCGAAATACACGTCACCGCCGTCTACGGATCGGATCTCTCCGCTTTGGCCGCCGCCATTCGCTCACGGGTATCGATCCTGACGGGTACCCGAGATGTCAACGTGTGCGTAGAGGACGTCACGGCAGCATCTCCGCCCTCCCCCGGCCGCTGACAGCGACCAACCCGACCACGCCCATTCGACACCACGAACCATCGAAGGATTGCACTGATGAACACTGCATCGCTCGGCTTGATTGCCGGTCTCCTGCTCGGCGTCGCCGCCGCAGCAGGCGGATTCACCGGTTTCCTCGTTGCCCTCGTCCTCGGCGCGGTCGGGTATGTTCTCGGCGGCGCACGCGACGGCGATTTCGATCTCAGCGCGCTCCTGCGTGGCGGTGGACGCGGTCGTGGCTGACGAACCTGCCGCCGCCCCGGCAGGCAGTCGTACAGAGCCGGCCGAGCGAGGCACCTTGACGATCAAGGACAAGGTGGTCGAACGTCTGGCTGTCAAGGCTGCGCTCGATACGGACGGTGTGTTGGCGCGCTCGGAAGGGTTCGGCAAGTTGACCGGACGTGACCTCCCACGCGTCCGGGTCTTGATTTCCGGTGGTCGTGTGCGCGCGGGCGTCGACATTGCGGCGCTCTGGCCGACGCCGCTCCCCGCGCTCACGGCGTCGGTGCGAGACAACGTCGCCCGCGCGCTGAGTTCATTGGCCGGCCTGCACGTCGACGGCGTCGACGTGACGGTGCCTGCGATCATCGTCGACCCGGCGCCCGCGGGTGTCACATCAGGTGGGAGTGCCACTACGTGAACCATGACGTGAACACCGACAAGCCGTCCGGATATACCGAATCCGTGCACAACACGAGTCTGACCCCCGCCCGCGCGAAGGAGCCGCTTGCTCTGCCCGCAGCCGGATTCACCGGGCCTCTCGTGGCGCTGCTTCTGCTCGCGGCTGGAGCTGTGGGTATCCGCGACGGCGTAGTCGGTGCGGGCTGGATCGACGGCACGCTGTGGACGGAGACAGCGGCGCAGTGGGTCGACGGATTGGCCTTTGCAGGATGGATGATTCCCATCGCAGTCGCCTCCATAGTCATCGGGTTGCTCCTCCTCGTCGCCGCGCTCAAGCCACGGCGCAGAACTGCGCTCGAGGTGGCAGCGCAGACCAGTGTCTACATCGAACCGTCGGGGGTGGCGCGCATAGCGGCCGAGGCCGCCAGATCGGTCGACGGCGTACTCGACGCGCGCGCCTCGGCGACTCGACGGTCGGTGACGGTGCGCGCCGACATCACCGGTGACGAACGCTCCGGGCTCGAAAAAGCCATCGCGGACCAAGTCGGCGTCGCGCTCGAGCCCTTGACCGCCGCGCCCAAGACCAAGGTGCGCACTCGGACCGGAGGTAGGTCATGACCCGTTCCACGGTGGCGGTGGACCGCCTCGCGACGGCCATCATCGGACTCCTTCTCGTTGCCGGTGGCGTCGCGGTACTGCTGTGGGACACAGCGCTCATCGACGACATTCCCGAATACATCACTGCCCCCGGTCCCGTCAGTGCATCCGAGTCGAGTTGGTGGCCATGGGCGAGTGCAGGCGTCGGCGTCATTCTCGTTCTCGTGGCGCTGCGCTGGCTCGTGGCACACCGACCGGCGTCGAAGATCGACCGCGCCTCGGTCGCCGGCGAGAAATCGAATACCGAGGTCGAGCGGACGATATCCGGCCGAGCGACTGCCGATATCACGGCATTGGCAAGCGCATCCGCGCGAGCTCTCGAAACATACGCCGCTATCAAGAAGGCGTCGGCGAAGGCTGTCATCGATCGACGCCAAAGAACCATCGTCATCCATGCGACCGCTGAATCTCCCGAGCTTCTCGGCGAGGCTGCAAGCGCGGCCGATCAGGTTGCCCGGGACGCCGTCACCATGATCGGGGACAGTTCATTGGCCACTCGGACCGTGATTCACATAGAGAAACGGCACAAAGCCACGCGAAAACTGAACTGAGAGCGATCCACCCGCCTCTTCCACCTTCAATCTATAGCGCACCCCGGGTCTTGCCACAAGACCCGGGGTGCGTTGCACACTTGCGTTTCGATGCTTCTGACCAGCTGAAACGGAAGGCGCGCATGTACGATTCGATCGCTTTTGCTTCGGCCGATTCGCTCGGCCCCAAGTCTGCGGCGGCACTGATCGCTGATGACGACCGACATTTCGCCGCAATCAGCGCGAGCCTCGCGCGTTCGATTGCCGACGTCTCCGCGCGGCTCGATGCTGCCCGCAAGGCGGAGGCCGACATGGGACAGGAGGTGATGGAACGCGATTTCGAGGTACACCGACTGGCTGGCCGCTTGCGTTCGCTTCGTCGCTACGGTCTGGACTTGTGCCTCGGCCACACTCTCAGCGCGGACGGGCGGACATACCGGTACATCGGACGCACTGGACTGTTGGACGAGGCCGGCAATGAACTGTTGATCGACTGGCGCTCACCTGCAGCCGAACCGTTCTTCGGTGCAACCCACGCACGCCCGATGGGAATCTCTCGGCGTCGCCGGTACCTCTGGACCAACGGCCGGATCAGCGACTACTGGGACGAGGTGTTCGACGTCGATCAGCTCGCAGCCACCGAGGTCGGTGATGCTTTCCGCCGGGCAGCGTTGGACGATCAGTCTGCCTTCATCGCAAGCCTGGGCAGCGTCCGGTCACCGCGAATGCGCGATGTCCTGGGTACGATTCAAGCTGATCAAGATGCCATCATCCGTGCTGGATCACGCGGCACCCTGATCGTCGACGGTGGCCCAGGAACAGGCAAAACCATTGTGGCACTGCATCGTACTGCCTACCTGCTGTATTCGGATCCGCGTCTGCACCAGCGTCGCGGTGGAGTCCTGTTCGTCGGTCCGCACGAGCCCTACCTCGGGTACGTCGCCGATGTCCTGCCCAGCCTCGGCGAGGAGGGTGTCCACACCTGCACCCTCCGCGACCTCGTCGTGGAGGGTGCAGGTGCAGTGCAAGAGAGCGATCCTGTCGTGGCAGCACTGAAGTCCTCGACTCATATGGTGGAGGCGATCGACGCTGCAGTTCAGTTCTACGAGCAACCGCCCACGAAAGGGATGGTCGTCGAAACCGAGTGGGCGGATCTCTGGCTCGGCCCCGAGGACTGGACCGAGGCGTTCGACGCGCCGGAGCCCGGTACACCGCACAACGAGGCACGCGAGGACATCAGGCGCATGCTCGTGACGATACTACTGGAGAAGTACGACGGGGATGTCTCGCAGACCGTGCTACGAGAATCGCTGATGCGCCTCTACGAACTCACAGAAGCTCTCGACGGCGCGTGGACTCTCATCGAGGCTGCCGACCTCGTCGGAGACTTGTGGTCCGTGCCCGCGTACCTGCGCAAGTGCGCCTCCTGGCTGACCACCGAGCAGGTTCGACGCCTACAACGTACGAACCCGATCCGGTGGACCGACTCGGACCTGCCGCTGCTCGACGCGGCCCGACAGCGACTCGGTGATCCCGGATGGTCCCGGCGCATGAGCCTACGCGAGGCTGCTGTCACCGCAGAACGAGCACGAATGGATCGTGTGGTCGACGAACTCCTGCAGGGACCGGACGAGGACGGCATGATCGCCCAACTGCGGCAGGAAGGCATTCGCGATGCTCTCGTCGATATATCCGCCTTGCCTGCCGATATGAAGGATGCGCTCGCCGACCCGTTCGCGCATATCGTCGTCGACGAAGCGCAGGAACTGACGGACGCCGAGTGGTTGATGTTGCTGCGACGCTGTCCCTCTCGCAGCTTCACGATCGTCGGAGATCGAGCGCAGGCACGACACGGTTTCACGGAGAACTGGAGGGAGCGCCTCCACCGTGTCGGTTTCGATCGCATCGAGATTTCTTCGTTGACCGTCAACTACCGGACACCCGAGGAAGTCATGGCCGTGGCCGAGCCGGTCATCCGCGCAGCGATCCCGGACGCGAACGTACCGACTTCGATACGAAGCAGCGGCATACCGGTCAGATACGGATGCGTGGCCGATCTGCTCCCGATCGTCGACACTTGGCTCGCGGAGAACCCCGACGGTACCGGTTGTGTGGTGGGTGAGAGCGCATTTCAACCGACAGCCCGGATGCGGTCGTTGACTCCGGAACTGACGAAGGGCCTCGAGTTCGATCTGGTGGTACTGGTGGATCCTGCGAGGTTCGGCCCCGGGGTCGACGGCGCGGTGGACCAGTATGTAGCGATGACCCGCGCAACCCGGCAGCTGGTGGTACTGACGAATCCGTGAACGGCGATCGACCCGTCATCCAGCTGCTCGGCGCCCTGGCCCGTCGTCGCTCTTGCGCCGGCGGGCCCGCAAACGCACGAACTTGACCGCTGCCGCGCTCCACACTGCCAGCCAACCGACTGCGAGAATTCCCAGGCCCACCGTGGCTCCAGCAGCCGCTTTGTCGTGATCGGCGTAGACGTAACCGACGGCACCCCAGATGAGAGCAACGAAGACGAACAGACCCATGGCGGCTAGGACCGCACGCACAGTCAGGTTGTGGCGAATCACTCTGAGCACTCCACCACTATGCCCCGGCATCGGCAGCACGAAACCGACCACCTGCAACGATCCGGCCACAGTGTCGATACGGCAACAGTGTCGACTCCGTAGACTGCGGACCATGGCACTCGATCATGGCGACCCAGGCGACGCCCCTTCGACTCCTCCCCCACTGAACGAGATCCACCCCGTGGAGCGGCCGACAGCGGCCGAGGAAGCCCGGACCGTCGCGGCATCGACGAATATCGCGACATTGGCGAGCCTGAGCGAAGACGGCGCGCCGTGGGCGTCCTATGTCACCTACGGAATGGTGAACGGTTCGCCGGTTCTGTGCGTCTCTCGCATGGCCGAGCACGGTCGGAACCTACATCGAGAACACCGCGCCAGCCTGTCGATCGTGGCCCCCGAATCTGCCGCAGATCCGCTCGCAGTTGCGCGCGTCACGCTCGCTGGTGTTGTCGAGGAACCGCGGGCCGGGGAGATGGAGGCTGCTCGCGCGGCTCATCTCGATGCCGTGCCCGCGGCCAAGTACTACATCGACTACAGCGATTTCACGCTGTGGATCTTGCGCGTTCACCGTGCTCGCTGGGTGGGCGGCTACGGACGAATGGACTCGGCGACCTCTGCGGACTACCTCCGCGCGAAGCCGGATCCCATCTCCCCCAATGCTGCCGGAGCGATTGAGCATCTGAACGACGATCACGCCTCCTCACTCCTCGAGATGGCCAGGCATCTCGGCGGCTTTCCGGACGCGACTTCCGCTACCTGCACATCCGCAGACCGCCACGGGCTCGACCTCAGCGTTTCCACTCCTCGCGACAACGCCGCGACCCGCGTCGGGTACGCGCAGCCGATCGGAGACATTGCCGAACTGCGTGCGGCCACGGTGGAATTGGCACGGCGAGCCAGAAATCACTGACCCGAGGAGTACCGGGCTCCTTCAGCGGCGTAGTTCGTGGGAGAGCGTTTCCAGTTCGTCGCCGCCTGCCATCTCCTTCGTCAATTCGTCGAGGGTGATGTCCTCGTAGGTGCAATCGAGTTTCTGTCGACCGCGGTTCAGCAGCACGAAATGGTCGCCGACCATGTAAGCGTGGTGCGGGTTGTGCGTGATGAACACCACGCCGAATCCCTGCTCCTTGGCCGCGGTGATGTAGCGCAGCACCATCCCCGACTGTTTGACGCCCAGTGCCGCAGTCGGCTCGTCCAGGATGAGGACGCGCGCGCCGAAGAGAATTGCGCGGGCGATGGCGACACACTGACGCTGTCCGCCGGAAAGCGATCCGATGGGGGCATCGACGTCGGGGAGATCGATGCCCATCTTGTGGAGTTCTTCGATGGTCGTCGCACGCATGGCGGAGACATCCAAGGACCGGAACAGTCCCTTCTTGCGTAATTCTTGGCCGAGGAAGAAGTTTCGCCACACCGGCATCAGTGAGACGACGGCGAGATCCTGGTAGACCGTGGCGATTCCCTTGCGGAGAGCGTCCTTCGGTGAGCTGAACTTCGTCTCGACCCCGTCGACGAGGAGCTCGCCCTCGGTCTGCTGATGCAGACCGGCCATGATCTTGATCAGCGTCGATTTTCCTGCTCCGTTGTCGCCGAGAACACCGGTCACTTCACCGGCACCGACTCGCAGGTTGATTCCGGAAAGGGCGATGATGTTGCCGTAGGACTTACCGACATTCTTCAGTTCGATCAGCGGGGTCTTCCCGCCGTTCGACGAGGGTTCGGTGGGGGCTTCGGCTGTAGTGGACATGGGTCACCCTTTTGCTGCGTAGTTGCGGAAGCTGGTGTTGGCGATGACGGCGAACAGCAGCATCGCTCCGAGGAAGAACTTGAACCAGTCAGGATTCCAGCCGGCGTAGACGATGCCCTGGTTGGCCATACCGAAGATGAACGCACCGATCATGGCGCCGACGGTGGTGCCGTAGCCACCGGTGAGCAAGCAGCCACCGATGACGGCAGCGATGATGTAGAGGAACTCGTTGCCGACACCTTGGCCGGACTGCACGGTGTTGAACGCGAACAACAGGTGCATTCCCACGAACCAGGCGCAGAAGCCGACGAACATGAACAGACCGATCTTGACCCTGGTGACCGGCACGCCGATGGCACGAGCCGAGTCCTGGTTGCCACCGACCGCGAAGATCCAGTTGCCGATTCGGGTCTTCATCAACACATAGGTGGAGATCGCTGTGAACAGCAGCCACCAGATCACGGTGATGCGGAGCGAGATCCCGAAGATGTTGATCGAGGAGGCGAATGCCCTTTGCGCGGAGTCGAAGCCGGCCATATCGGAGATCGACGGGGTGGCTACCTGACCGGTGACCAACTTTGTGACGGCAAGGTTGATGCCGGTGAGCATCAAGAAGCTGGCCAAAGTGATGAGGAAGGATGGAATCTTCGTCTTCATCACCATGTAGCCGTTGAAGAAACCCACACCCAGCGCGAGTACCAGGGCCAGTGCGGAACCGAGCCAGACATTGAGGTGAAGGTTGTAGGCGATCATCGACGCCATCAGCGATGAGAAAGTCACTGCTACACCGGTGGAGAGGTCGAACTCTCCACCGATCATCAGCAGTGACACACCGATTGCCATGATGCCGATGGTCGACGATGCATACAACACGGTGGCGAGCGCTTCCGGAGACCGGAAGGGAGGTGCGACGATGAAGAAGAAGACGAAGATGACGATCGCTCCGAACAGAGCGCCGATCTCCGGGCGAAGTAAGGCTCGCTGCAACGGTTTCCGCTTCTTCACCCGCTCATCCGTGATGACGTTGTGTTTCGACAGATCCAAGTCGGCCTGCGTACTCATGACTATCCTTCCGTGCTGGTGGCGGTCGGCCAGGTTCGTGTTCGGTCCAGGCCGACCGCTCGCCTAGGAGACTGCTGAAATATGCGGGATATGGGGAACTGGGCTCGCGGGCGGCTGTCCCGGTCCATGAGTAACAGGATCCCCAAAGTGTGTGCGAAGATCCGGATTTCCCGTCGAAGGCAGGAAATCCGGGGCCACGAGTACTGCGGAAGCACCCCGGCCGGGTGCGGGGCTCACCCACCGCCTATCCAAGGGCCCAGACCCCGTCCTCGACGCCCAACCCGAGGGACCGACTCGTCGGACTACTGCACGGCTGCCTACGACACCGCACCAAATACGACGAACACATCGCCTGGGCACACCGAACGGAACAACAACCCACCGCCGCTTGACAAATTACGGCCCTGGGATGTCTAACTAGCGGGTTCCGTTCCGGGCGTACTCGGCGATGGAGTCGATGTTGGATGCGTCGATGAATGCGGGACCGGTCAGAACCGGCTGTCCGCCACCGATGGTGTTTCCGTTGTTCAGGTACAGCCACAGCGAGTCCACTGCAAGGTATCCCTGGAGGTAAGGCTGCTGGTCGATCGCCCATTCGACGTCGCCGGACTGAATAGCGTCGACGAGTGCGGCGTTGGTGTCGAACGTGACCACGGTGGCATCGCTACCGGCATTGGCCTTGGACTGCACGGCCGTCAGCGCGATCGGCGCGCCGAGTGCGACGATGTGGTCGATGGTCGGGTCCTGCTGAAGCTTGGCCGTGATGGTGGCTTCCACCGACGGCATGTCCTCGCTGTTGACGTTGAGGATTTCTGTACTACCGCCTGTGAATCCCTCGGTCACGCCTGCGCATCGCGATTCGAGGGCGACCTGGCCCTGTTCCTGGATGATGCAGAGCACTTTGGTTGCGCCGTCGGCGGTGAGGCGCTCGCCTGCGGTACGTCCGGCTATCGTCTCGTCCTGTCCGAAGTACTGGCTGACGCCCTGTTCTTCCCAGACGTCGTAGCCGGAATTGAAGGCGACCACAGGGATTCCCTTGGCTGTGGCAGCCTCGACCGCAGGTGCCATGGCGTCCGGCTTCGCAAGCGTGATCGCGATGCCGTCGACGTTCGAGTCGATCGCACTCTGCACCAGGTTCGCCTGGTTGGGTGCCTCCGGGTCGGCAGAGTATCGCAGCTCGATGTTGTCTTTCGCTGCGGCCGCCTCGGCACCCTTGCGGATGAGATCCCAGAACGAATCTCCGGGAACTTCGTGTGTGATCATCGCGATCGTTGCTCGTGGCGTGTCCGCGGTACCTGCATTGGAACCGCCGCCGGTGCTCTCCGGCGCTCCGCCGGTGCTCGAGCAACCCGCGGCCACGGTGGCGCACAGCGCCAGTCCGAGGACAGCGCCTGAGCGCAGTACGCGGAGCGAACCTGTACGTCCCGAGCCGTGACTCGTCTGAAGTGTCATCAATTCTCTTTCTCGACGCCGATCCCCGATGGGTCGGTGGTGAATCACTCGATGTGGCACTCAATATGTAATCCACATCACAAGCAAAGTCAAGACTTTGTCCTGACATTAAAAACTTTCCACAGGTTGCTGTTCGCAGGCCGCGGTTTGCGCATGTTCGACGCACGTCATGCCCCTTGCCGAGACGGAAGAAACGATGGCGACTACCGTTGTGACCACATCTCAATCTTTAGGGAGCAGGTAATGAGCATCCAACCGGTCGAATCGAAACGTCATCGCGTTGTAGTCATCGGTTCCGGTTTCGGCGGTCTGTTCGGCGTGAAGGCGCTCAAGAAGGCCGACGTCGACGTCACTCTGGTAGCGAAGACCACGCACCATCTCTTTCAGCCGCTCCTCTACCAGGTGGCAACCGGGATCCTCTCCGTCGGCGAGATAGCTCCTACCACCCGTGTCATCCTGCGCAAGCAGAAGAACGCCGAGGTCTTGATGGGCGAGGTCATCGACATCGACCTCACCGCCAAGACCGTGACGTCCAGACTCCTCGAGCGCACCACAGTCACACCGTTCGACAGCCTCCTCGTCGCGGCGGGTGCTCAGCAGTCCTACTTCGGCAACGATCACTTCGCCGAGTTCGCGCCGGGAATGAAGACGATCGACGACGCGCTCGAGCTTCGCGGCCGCATCCTCGGCGCCTTCGAACAAGCCGAATTGTCCCACGACCAAGAAGAGCGCGATCGGCTGATGACGTTCGTCGTCGTCGGCGCCGGACCGACGGGCGTCGAGCTTGCCGGCCAGATCGCAGAACTCGCAGACCGGACACTCGACGGGGCGTTCCGCAATATCGATCCACGTGACGCGCGCGTGATTCTCCTCGACGCGGCACCCTCGGTGCTGCCGCCGATGGGCGAGAAGTTGGGGAAGAGGGCGGCCGACCGGCTGAAGAAGCTCGGGGTCGAGATCCAGCTCAACGCCATGGTGACCGACGTCGACAATGACGGTTTGACCGTCAAGGAAAAGGACGGAAGCACCCGACGTATCGAAGCGCAGTGCAAGGTCTGGTCTGCCGGAGTTCAGGGCAGCCCGCTGGGCAAGATTCTCACCGATCAATCGGAGTCGGAAACCGACCGCGCCGGCCGCGTTGTCGTCGAACCCGATCTCACCATCAAGGGCCACCCGAACGTGTTCGTAGTCGGCGACCTCATGCTGGTGAAGGATGTCCCCGGCATGGCGCAGGGCGCCATTCAGGGCGCAACCTACGCAGCCAAGCAGATCAAGGCCTCACTCAACGGTGCCGATCCAGCACAGCGCCAGCCGTTCAAGTACTTCGACAAGGGGTCGATGGCGACCGTCTCTCGATTCAATGCGGTTGCGAAGGTCGGCAAACTCGAATTCAGCGGCTTCATCGCGTGGATGATGTGGCTCGCTCTGCACCTGTATTACCTTGTCGGATACCGCAGCCGAATCACCACCGTCATCTCGTGGTTCGTCACCTTCCTCGGACGCGGACGCGCTCAGATGGCGTCGACCGAACAGCAGGTCTTCGCCCGATTGGCCATCGAGCAACTCAACTCGATAGAAGCGACAGAGAGTCCGGGCGATAGCGGTCGAGCCGACCAGGAAGCCAGAGCCGCAGGCTGATCACCCAGGCTCATTCACACAGAACTCGGCGTCACTCCCGCACTGGATGTGCATGGGTGGCGCCGAGTTCGTGCAGCATGCGATGGACGATCTCGTCGTCGAGCCGATAGGTCATTTTCTTACCGTCCCGCGCCACGGCAACCCAGCCCTCGTTGCGTAACAGCCGCAGCGCATGCGAAACCGACGTCGCCGTCATTCCGAGTGCCGCGGACAGGTCAGTGACACAGATACCTGGCGCGCGGTGCATGCACAACAGGATCCGGAGTCTGGTCGGGTCACCCAGCAGGTCGAATCGCTGCACCCACTCACCGAGATCGTCCACCGCGTCGAGGGCCGCACGCGCTTGTGCCACATGCTCAGGATCGAACGGGCGAAGCACGCCGGCGGTGTCCGAATCGGTCATGACGTCAACGGTAGTGCGTCCAGCCTGGAACCGGTGCAGGTCGTCAGCGATCCTCCCGCGGCCAGCGGCATCCGGACAAGGCTGTGTCCGGAACTGTCGGGGGCTCGCTCGTCCGGGTACCTCAGCGTGCTCGACAACGCCATCGGGGCGTTGAGTGCGTCGTGCCCGGTCGTCCCGACGCCCAACTCCACACGGTGGCGCAAATGCGGACGAGTATCGACATCGCTGCGCATCGACGCACGCCACTGCCCAGCGGACTCACCGCTGCGGCCGATCTGAACGCGCTCGCGAAACTCCACCGAAGACGACGAGGTGAAACGGATGGTCGTGTCGGTGTGGTGAACCGCGTCCGCAGCGACGATCATCGGTTCGGGATCGAAGACGAGGTCGCCCCCCTCGTCCACCTCGAACGACCAGTGCGCGAACGATTCCCTGTTCGAGGCGCTGGGTAGAGCAACCGAGGCCGCAACGCTGTGGACGACGAGCCGAGCACGAGCTGCCACGACGACTCGAATGTGCATCTCGTCGCCGCCGAGAGGTGTTGCAGCCGTGCCGATCATGTGCACGGTATCCGGTCCGGTCAGACGGCCCGACAATCCTCCCGAGGAGATGATGCGCGGACTGCGATCAGCGCTGGCCTCGATGACGAGCTCAGTGCGCATCGGCGTCGGCCGTCTCCTTCAACTGAGTCCTGACCCATTCGAGGACGAGGGTGGCGGCTGGATCCTCGGTCAGCGAGATCATGGCGGTGGGCCGCCCCTCGCGTACTCGCACCGCGTCGCTCTCCATCACGGTGAGGTCTGCTCCGACGTATGGGGCGAGATCGGTCTTGTTGATCACCAACAGATCGGAGAACGTCACGCCCGGACCACCCTTGCGTGGCACCTTGTCGCCACCTGCGACGTCCACGACGAAGATCTGAACATCGATGAGTCCTGACGAGAACGTGGCTGTGAGGTTGTCCCCGCCGGACTCGACGAGAATGAGGTCGAGTGGCGGGTTGCCCTCGACGAGATCGTCGATGGCATCGAGGTTGGCAGTGATGTCGTCGCGGATCGCGGTATGCGGGCAACCACCGGTCTGGACGGCGGTGATCCGTTCGTCGGGCAGTACGGCATGGCGCCGCAGAAAGTCGGCGTCCTCGGTGGTGTAGATGTCGTTGGTCAGCACGCCGAGGGCCAACTCGTCGCGCAGTTCTCGGCACAGGGCCGCGACCAACGCCGTCTTGCCGGAGCCGACCGGGCCCCCGATTCCGATCCGCAGTGGCTCGCCGGGGACACGGACTCGCTTGGGCCGACCGAGTCCGTGGTCGTGCGGTTGTCCGTCGATGAAATGCGGAGGCATGTCATGGCCTTTCTGGAGCTGAGGTGGATCGGAGGTCAGGATACGAAAAGGGGCCGGTCACGATGCGCATGCGACTCGGCCAGCACATCGAGCAGCGGATCGGACAGATCGACGAGCTCGGGCAGATGCGCGCACACCGAGTCGGTGACCTCGTCGCACGTGATCGCCAGACGGAGGGTGCACGCCGCCACCTCGGACGGGTCCAGCGCCAGCAGACGCTGCGCCGCCACCGCGGATCCTGTCATGGTGGTGTAGACCTGGATCGAGGCCACATCCTGCCCAGAGATACCGGCCACGCGACCGACAACTCCGAGCACGACGGCGAGGTGGGGTCGCGGCGGCAATGCCGTCCAATCGTGTTCGGGCCAGCTGACTTTCGCCAACCTGAGCAATCCTCGTCCCTGTGCGCGTGACGCGGCCCTCGCCGCAGGGGACGGTGTTCGTGCGTCACACTCGGCGTCGGCGACATCGGTGGCGACGATCGATTCGCACACCGCCGCCGCGATCGACGCAGACACCGCCCCGGTGGTCCGTAGGCGCCTGTTCAGGAACGCCTCGACCGTCACGAGATCTCGCACGAGTCCTTGCTCGATGGCCTCCTCCACGCCGCCCGAATGCACGTGACCGCCGATCGGCAACCTCGAATCGGCCAGCGACATGACGGTGGCTACCCGTGTGATCGCCGCACTCACGAGATCGCCTGGCAGGCTCCGGCATCCCGCACGGTGTGCCTGCTCAAAACAGGAAGTATCTCTGTGCCATGGGGAGTTCCGTTGCCGGGTCTGCCGTCCATACTTCACCGTCGATCTTCACCGTGAACGTGTCCGGGTCGACCTCGATTCGTGGCTGCGCGTCATTGAGCGGCATATCGGACTTGCCTACGGCCCGAACATTGCCCACAGCGACGAGTCGGCGGTCGCAGTTCAATCGGTCCGCCAGACCGTCCTCGATTGCCTGCGGTGCGACGAAATGCACGGAGGTCGCTGCGGCGGCTTTCGCGGAGGCACCGAACATGGGCCTGGGCAGTTCTGGTTGTGGAGTCGGAATCGAGGCGTTGGCGTCACCCATCTGAGCCCAGGCGATCATCCCGCCCTTGACGACCAGGTGCGGCCGGACGCCGAAGAATGCCGGATCCCACAGGACCAGATCCGCCAGCTTGCCCGGTTCCACCGAACCGATCTCGTGATCGAGCCCGTGGGCGACTGCCGGGCAGATGGTGTATTTCGCGATGTATCGCCTGACGCGGTTGTTGTCGGCACCGACATCGCCGGAGAGCAGGCCACGCCGCTTCTTCATCACATGCGCGGTCTGCCAAGTCCGCAGCACCACTTCGCCGATCCTGCCCATTGCCTGCGCATCGCTGCCGATCATCGAGATCGCCCCGAGGTCGTGCAGTAGATCCTCTGCGGCGATGGTCGACGGCCGGATGCGGCTCTCCGCGAATGCGAGGTCCTCGGGTATCGACGGATCCAGATGATGACAGACCATGAGCATGTCGAGGTGCTCGTCGAGAGTGTTGATCGTGTGGGGCCGTGTGGGATTGGTCGAACTCGGCAAGATGTGTCCTTGCGAGGCGACGGTGATGATGTCCGGAGCGTGACCTCCTCCGGCACCTTCGGTGTGGTAAGCGTGAATGCCGCGTCCGGCGATCGCACCGAGGGTGCTTTCGACGAAGCCTGCTTCGTTGAGAGTGTCCGAGTGCAGCGCGGCCTGAACTCCGGCGTCCTCGCACACCCGCAGGCATGCATCGATGGCGGCCGGGGTCGACCCCCAGTCCTCATGCAGCTTCAACCCGGAGGCGCCTGCGCGTAGTTGCTCCCACATCGCCTCGCTACTGACGGTGTTTCCCTTGCCCAACAGCACGATGTTCATCGGCCAGTGGTCGAGAGCTTCGAGCATTCGAGACAGGTGCCACGCGCCGGGTGTGACCGTGGTTGCCTTGCTGCCTTCCGCCGGCCCGGTCCCACCGCCGACCACCGTCGTGATGCCGCCGGCGAGGGCCTCGTCCATGATTTGGGGGCAGATGAAGTGAACGTGGCAGTCGATTGCACCGGCGGTGACGATCTTTCCGTTGCCGGCGATGATCTCGGTCGACGGGCCGATCACGAGATCGGGGTGCACACCGGACATCGTGTCCGGGTTCCCGGCCTTGCCGAGTGCAACTATTCGGCCGTCTCGAATGCCGATGTCTGCCTTGATGATCCCCCAGTGGTCGACGATCACAGCTCCGGTGATGACGGTATCGGGGGCTCCGTCGGCTCGGGTGGCACGTGACTGTCCCATCGATTCACGAATGACTTTGCCACCGCCGAATACGGCCTCCTCGCCGGCGAGCCCAGGTCCACCGCAGCGGTCCTCGGTGACCTCTATCAGCAGATCGGTGTCGGCCAAGCGAATCCGATCACCGGTGGTCGGGCCGAACAGCTGTGCGTAGCGGGACCGGCTCATGTGCACCATCAAGCATCCAGCTTTCCAGGAGGGGTGAGGCTCAGACCGTGCACTTCGCGGGTACCGCCGATCGGGACGAGATCGACCGTCATCGAGATGCCCGGTTCGAATCGGACGGCCGTCCCGGCCGGGATGTCGAGGCGTCGACCGTGAGCGAGATCCCGATCGTATTCGAGGGCCGCGTTGGCCTGAGGAAAGTGCACGTGGCTGCCGACCTGAACCGGGCGGTCGCCGGTGTTGACCACGTCGATCGTCACGACATCGGCGCCGTCGTTGAGTTCGATCGTGCCCTCGACGGTGATCACCTCACCCGGAACAAGATGCCCGTCATCGCGTTTCGGAGAAATCGGATCGTGCACGGTGATGAGTTTGGTTCCGTCCGGGAATGTGGCCTCGACCTGCACCTCGGGAAGGAGCTCGGGAACCCCGGACATGACGTCGTCGGCGCCCAGCACTTCACGGCCGGTCGCCATCAGTTCCGCCACCGATTTGCCGTCGCGGGCGCCCTCGAGCAGATGGTCGGTGATGAGGGCCACCGCCTCGGGGTGGTTGAGCAACAGCCCGCGCTCACTGCGCCGCCGAGCCAGGTCGGCGGCGTAGCTGATCAGCAGACGGTCCTGCTCGTGTGGAGTCAGCCGCATTGGTCTCCATCCTCATCGGTCTCGGCCGACGTCGATCGGCCCTTTTTCGGTGACGCCAATACTGACACGATTCACGTGGAGCGGCAGCGAACGCCGACATCGGCGGTGATGTCAGGCCTTCGGATCGGGGGACGAAGCCCCGCCGACTGTCCGAGTCAGCAGAGCGTCGAGGACTTCTCGCGTGATCGACGACGAGACGGACTTCAGATCCTGTTCGCTCACCGCGCCCGAGTCGAGTCCGCGCACGAGAACCCCGGCGAGCGCCTGCGCAGTTGCCGGCTCGTCCATCATTCCCCCCGAAGCGCGGTCGAGATATGCCGCCACCCGTGTTGCCGCTGCGGGCATCGCCGACCGGAAGAACGACAGCGTGGCAGTCCACCGGGTCGCGAGGTGCGCTGGGTGCATGTCCCAGCCCTGATAGAAGCCGCGTTCGAGCGAGCGTGTGACCAGTGCGGCGTGGCGAACGATCGCCGATTCTATCTCGTCGGGTGTGCCGACGGGAACGACCTGGGTGGAGCCGTCACACACCCAGACTCCGCTCTGTGCGGCTGCAGCCAACATGACATTCTTCGCGTGATCGGCAACCGGATGTGCGAGAGACTGCTGCGCCGAGGCGATTCCGCACGCTGCGCTGTAATCGTAAGTGCCGTAATGGAGTGACGTGCAACGGCCGTCTGCGTGTCCCAATGCGCGTGCAACCGTGGCAGTGCCGTCACGTCCGACGACAGCCTGTGGGCTCTCGATCTGCAGCTCGAACCGTAGCGAGCGTTCGGCAAGCCCGTGAGCGCGCTCGAGTTCTTCACACAGTGCCACCACGGCGTCGACCTGTTCCACTGCACGCAGTTTCGGCACCGTGAAGACGAATCCGTCGGGCACGCCCCCCGCACCGTCCAGCACCAGCTCGAGTGTCCTGATGGCGCGACCGCGTTCATGGGGCGCAAGCCCTTTGGGGCGAATACCCAGCCAGCTCGGCCCCGACGGATCCGCTGCAAGTCTCGCGAGGACCCGGCCGGCCCGGCGAGCATGATCGTCCTCAACGGAATCAGCGCGCCAGCCGTAGCCGTCCTCGAAGTCGATCCGCAGATCCTGCACAGGGCTGCGTTCGAGGATCTCGCGAACTCTGGGAACGATGCCCGCCGAGTCCAGCGAGTCGAAGACCTCACGGTTTGCCTCGAGCAGAGCCAGTGCATCGCTTCCCCACTGGTGCGGAAGATCCACCGAGGCATCGGAGGCCGACACGTACACGGTGTGGATCGGCTGTCCACCGAGTCGATCACCCGGATAGTCGCGTGCGAGTACAGCATCGACCGGCCCGAGAATCGTGTCGATTCGGTCGTACGCACGTTCGGTGAGGCGAGCGCCAGTGGAGGCCGGCTCGGGCCCGGGGGCTTCGTTCGTCACCGGACCTACTGTCCCAGACTTTCGGTATCGACGATGTTCGCCAGACGTACCTTGCCCTGTGCGACGTGCTTGCCGGCTTCGTTGGTGATGTCGACCTGCCAGATCTGCTGTGTTCGACCTCGATGTATCGGCCGCGCTTCGGCAACGAGGCGTCCCTGACGAGATGCGCGGAGGAAGTCCGTGTTGTTGTTCACGCCGACCACGTGCCCGCGCTCACCCAGCCAGACGCTCGCACCGATACTTGCGAGCGACTCCACCACCGAGCACAGCACTCCGCCGTGCATGATGCCGGCCGGTTGATGCAATGCTGGGGTGACCTCCCATGTGGCGCGAACATGGTCGGCGGAGATGTCGGTGTACTCGAGGCCGACTGCCCCGTCGAAGCCTCGACCGCACAGCTCGGTCATCTGCGCTGGGTCTATATCGCCGAGGTTCGGCGCACCATTCGCTGTTTCGTGTTCAGTCCCGCTCACAGGTTCTCCTCGCTCGCACCAGTGTGCATTCCGGCAACGACGATCGATCACCGCCGCCGAATCAGAACTACACGACCGTGGATGCAGGAAAATCGGCGGGCCTCACATTCGGTGAATGTGAGGCCCGCCGCGCAAGGACCGGGAGTCTCTGCAGCCCTCAGGACTCCGGCACGGTCCGTTCGTGTGTAACGACTCAACTATAGGCAAGGCTTACCTCATTAAGCAATCCCTACGATGCACGCGCTCGTATTCGGCCGATCGGCACGGTTCGATTTCGCACGGGGCGGTTTCGGACGGGGGCGCCCGCCGCGACGAATGCGTCCAGTAGCGCCTGACCCCTCCGCGCACTCTCCGACGCATAGGTCCCGGCCAGTACTGGAACGAGAGTGGAGGCGCCCAGCACCGAATCCCCCACCAGGCTCCAGAAGACGCGAGCATCGATGGGTGACCGGCTCGCGAACGAGCGCAGCACCGCCTCGAGGGAGGTGATGCACCGATGAGCCGTCCACACCAGGAGTGCCTGCTCGCACGGTAGCGTCACCGCACCCGGCTCATCCGCCAGGGCGTCGCCTGGTAGCACCCTCAGTACGGGCGAAGTGACGCCGGCCCAGTCGATGCACCCATCGCTGTCCATATGAATCCACAGGTTGTCGATGCCGGGGTCCCAGGCGCGGCCCTCCAGCACCAGCATGGCGGACACGCGACCGACCACGGCGTGCACCAGGGCTGTCGCAACCTGGATCGCCGCAGACTCGGGTTCTTCGAGATCCTCCATCGACCGAGCAACCATCTGCTCCACGCGGCCGTCGTCCAGCCCGGCCGCGAGCTGCCACCACCGCCGCTTGCTCTCGTTCGCCATCGTCGCCACCGCGTACATCCGCGGATAGTCGGGATTGAGTGAGCGCAGTCGCGCGCTTGCGCGCATCAATGGGCCGCCCTGGCCGCCTCGTTCGGTTGCACGACGTACATCGGCCCAAGCATCGCGTGTCGTGGACACAGCATCGTGAGTCGTGGTTGCTACGGACACCGGAACACTCCCTCGAGTCGACATCATGAACCTTCGGTTCGTTCGATGTAGGTTAGCCTAACCATTAGTAGGCGGGGGTGTGGGACTCGGGTAGCCGCTATACGGCATGCCTTCCCTTACCTGAGCGCACACTACGAACAAGGGTTCCGTAACCTAAGACGCGCCATCTATCGCAGCGAGGAGTCATCACGCAGTGACGACGACACCATCTGCCGACCCGGTCACCTCGTCGGTTCCGGATCTCACCGCGCTGTCGGTGGGCCCGCGCCTCGATTCCGACGACGCGTTCGCCACCGAGGACATCCCTCGTGGTCCGGCGCGGTGGACACCTCGAGCATGGGCAGCGATCGTCGACCTTGCGATCGTTCTGATACCTCTCGCCATCGGGTGGTCCGTGGTCGACTCCCTGCGCGAGGCCAACGGTGGCGGCCAAGCCGATCGCTTCGTGTTCGGCAGTATCGCGCTGGCGGTGACTGCAGGTGTGGCCATCTGGAACGTGGGCTTCCGTGAGGGCCGGGAAGGACAGAGCACCGGCAAACGATGGGCCTCGCTCATCGTCCGGGACAGCGTGACCGGCGACGCGATCGGAGCGAAGCGCGCTGCGCTCCGCAGAATGGGAATCGGCCGGGGAACCAGCGAAGTAGTCCACGAGAAAACTGCCATCGACGAACTGTTCGAACAGGTTCCCCAGGACACGTCGGTGGCGGGCATCCGCAGACGCCGCATACTCGGTCTCATCGTGCTGGCCGTCGCACTGGCGGCAGCGATCCTGGCCAGTATCGCAATAGGCGCCCGACCTCTGACCTTCGACGAAATCGGTCACGCGCTGTTGTCCAGCACGGGCACCGACACCGACATCATCGTGCGGACCCTCCGCGTTCCACGGACGCTGCTCGCTCTCGTAGTGGGCATCGCACTCGGCATTGCCGGCGCGTTGATTCAAGGACACACCCGCAATCCACTCGCCGACGCGGGGCTGCTCGGACTCAACGCCGGCGCAGCATTCTTCGTGGTTCTCTCGATCTACCTGTTCGGATTCAACTCCCCGAGCCAGTACCTCTGGTTCGCTGTCGCCGGGTCCGCGCTCGCCAGCGTCGTCGTCTTCGGGCTCTCGTCGATCGGAAACGGCCGCGCGAGCCCGTTGAATCTGGCGCTGGCCGGGGCTGGCGTCGCCTTCTTTCTCGCGGCGATGACCAACGCCATCGTCATTCTCGATCAGACGAGCCTCGACGGGTACCGATTCTGGTCCGTCGGGTCGGTCGCGGGCCGCGGCCTCGACGTGCTGTGGCAGGTGCTGCCGTTTCTCGTGATCGGCGTCCTCATTGCGTTGGCGAGCACCCCGGGCCTGAACGTCATGAGTCTCGGTGACGACGTCGCCCGCTCCCTCGGCACCAACATCGCACTCACGCGCACGGTCGGCATCGTCGCCATCACATTGCTCACCGGCGCAGCCACCGCCGCCTGCGGCCCCATCGCGTTCATCGGCCTCGTCGTGCCGCACATCGCCCGTGTGGTGACCGGACCCGACTATCGCTGGCTGGTTCCGTACGCGGGCCTGATGGGCGGGGTGATGCTCCTGGTCGCTGATGTCATCGGCCGCGTCGTGGTCCGGCCAGGCGAGTTGCAGGTCGGCATCGTCCTTGCACTGTTCGGTGCTCCGTTCTTCATTGCTTTGGTTCGTCGTCGAAAGCTGGCAAGCCTGTGACCACCGAAGCAGAACCTGTTTCAGCACCCGTCGACGCTCCGAGTCGCCGTGTGCCTTCGCGACCGGCGTTCCGCGTAGGTCCGGTCTCGTTGGTCAGGCGACCGATCATGGTGTTGCTGACCCTCGCCATGCTCACCGCGCTCTTCCTGGTGTTCTGCATCAACATCGGCCGCGGCGACTTCCCGCTGTCCATTCCGCAAGTGATCGATGTCCTACTGGGTGGAGGTTCGCGTATCGATCGATTCATCGTCATCGACCTTCGTCTACCCCGGTCGTTGACCGGAATTCTCGTCGGAGTGGCACTCGGTATGTCCGGGGCGGTGACGCAGTCCATCGCACGCAACTCACTCGCGAGTCCCGACATCCTCGGCATCACGGCAGGTGCCAGCGCAGCGGCAGTCGCGCTGATCGTGCTCGGCGGCGGCGGTACCTTCGTCGGTCTGCTCGCCACTCTCGGACTCCCCCTCGCCGCTCTCATCGGCGGTGTAGCCACCGCAATGATCATCTACGCGCTCGCCTGGAAACGCGGGGTCGAGGGATTTCGACTGATTCTCGTCGGTATCGCCATCAACGCGATGCTCACCGCGGCGATCGGATGGCTGCTCATCAGTGCGGAGATCAACGACGTCTCGCGCGCGCAACTGTGGCTCAACGGATCACTGAACGGCGCAGACTGGTCGACGGTGTGGCCCGTGCTGGTCGCGATCGTCACCGTCGGTGGCTTCGCGCTCGTGTCCACGTTCACCCTCGGCGCGCTTCGGTTGGGCGATGACAACGCGCGATCACTCGGTGTGCGCCTACAACATGGACAAGCATCGCTGCTGTTGGCCGCGGTCGCGCTCGCGGCGATCGCGACCGCGGCCGCCGGCCCCATCGGCTTCGTCGCGCTCGCTGCACCTCAGATTGCCCTTCGCATCCTTCGAACTCCGGGACCCCCGATATTCGCGTCCGCACTCATGGGCGGGCTGCTTGTCGTGGGCAGCGACCTGATCGCGCGGACAGTGCTGCCCGTCGAATTGCCGGTCGGCATCGTCACGTCCGCGCTCGGCGGACCCTTTCTCCTCTATCTGCTCGTCCGTAGTAACCGAAAGGTTTCCGCATGACCACCTTCGAATCGTCGCGACTCGTCGCGGAAGATCTCACCCTCGGATACGGCGACCGCGTCATCATCGAGAAGCTGAACGTGCAAATACACTCGGGAGTCATCACGACGGTGATCGGCCCCAACGGATGCGGCAAGAGCACCCTGCTCAGGTCTCTCGGAAGACTGCTCAAACCCAAGTCCGGAAGAGTGATCCTCGACGGCAAAGCCATCACTTCGATGCGCACCAAAGATGTCGCGCGTGTCCTCGGCATGCTGCCCCAGGCGCCGACCGCGCCAGAGGGTCTGACCGTTGGCGACCTCGTGTCGAGAGGTCGCCACCCCCACCAGTCCTGGATACGTCAGTGGAGCTCCGACGACGAATCCCAGGTCGCGAACGCACTCGAGCTGACCGGCGTCGGCGATCTCGCGGACCGACCGGTGGACGAGTTGTCCGGCGGACAACGTCAACGGGCGTGGATCTCGATGGCGTTGGCGCAGGGCACCGACATCCTTCTCCTCGACGAACCGACGACGTACCTCGATCTCGCTCACTCCATCGAGGTCCTCGACCTGGTCGATCGTCTACACGAGGAGTTGGGGCGGACCGTGGTGATGGTGCTGCACGACCTCAACCTCGCCGTACGCTACAGCGATCAACTGATCGTGATGTCCCAGGGCAAGATCGTCGAGGCCGGAAGGCCGCAGGACGTGATCTCCGAAAAGCTCCTGCTCGACGTGTTCGGACTAGAGGCACGCGTGATCGAAGATCCTGTCTCGGATCGCCCGCTCATCGTGCCGATCGGCACCCGTCACGTCTACGGATCGGTCGGTGGTCCCGTCGAGGCGTCGGAGTCGATGGCGACCGGCAATTAACGTTTGATCATGGTTCTGAGCAGTCGCATGCCATCTCCCAGCGACACGTCGGGGAGATAGGCCCGACCGATCGCGTTCCCGATGCTCGGCAGCGCGGCGGGGTCGGCGAACGTCATGTGCATGGGTTCGTACCGCGGCTGAAATTTCGCCTTGAATGCAAGCAGCGACCGAAATCCGTACACGGGCTCGAGCGTCCTGCCCAGCAGGTCGAGCAGCCGATCGAGGACCCGGGAGAACGTCAGCTCGTCGGTGGTCTCCGCTGACGCCTCGGGCCCCGACTGTGCTCCACGATCTGCAACGACCTTCGCGAGAGGGGCCCCCGACAAACTCAGAATGCGCACGCCCTCCTCCTTCAGCGACACCGCAGCCGAGGCGATCAGGAACTCCATCGTCGGCCGGAACCCCTCCGACCGTCGACGCATGAAGTCCAAGGTCCAGCCGACGATCCTGCCGTTCTCGTATACCGGCATCCACGATGTGATGCCGTGCACCGTTCTGTGTTCGTCGACCGCGATCAAACACCTCACGTGCGGATCGTCGACTTCGTCCAGACCGCCGAGCGTGAACCCCATCTCCGGCATTCCCTTGTCCGCGACCCACTCCTCCGAGATCGCCGTGATCTGGTCCGTGATCGCGAGCGGTGCATCGTGGAAGCTGACCCATTCCGCGCTTATCCCCGCCTTCTTCGCACGGTTCAGCGCGGTGCGAACATCCTGGAAACGTTTGCCCGTGAATGCCAGATTCTCGAGATCGAGGACCGTTTCCTCGCCTACCTGGATACCGCCCCATCCGAGAGCATCGGTGATCTGGCGTACCTGCGGTGTGACCGAGTAGAAGCACGGTATCCAGCCGTTGGTCGATGCGAACTCGGCGAAGTCGACGACGTTCTCGCGCAGCCGCTCTCGCGGCCCGACCGGATCGCCCGTCGTCAGAGCGACACCGGCGATCACCCGGTACGCGACGAAGCTGGTTCCATCCGGTGAGAACCAATACGTGTTGCCCTTCCACAGAGTCATCCACGACAGCGCACTACCAGTGCTCGAGGTCAGAATCGCCCGTGCGCGATTGGTTGCACCCTTGTCGGAATCGGCCGCCGAGGTCGAGAAGGTGCTCAGGATCGCGATACACAGCACGGCCCAGAACAACACACCGGTCCACTCGAACAACACCGTCGCGAGAGTGCTTTCCGGGAGGAATCGTGGATCGAGCCACTGGAGATAGACAGGTGGGAGAAGTCGCTGCGGGAAGTCGCCGATCAGGGCCGCAGCTGTGGGTTCGTTGTCGAATCCACCCCGGGCGAGAAGCCCTCCGAGAACGTAGAGCGCGGCCAGAATCGCGGCCGTCGCGGCTCCGATCACGGTGAACTTTCGGTAAGTACCGCGTGGCGCGGTCACGTCGAAGTATTTGCGTGTCAACAGGAGTACCACCAGCACCGCGAGCGGCAGCAGAAAGGGCACGATCGTGCGGTAGGCCGTGGGCGAGTCGAGACCGTAGAAGACCGAGTCGTTGTCGCCGGCCTCGACGAAACGTATCGCGTAGTTCGCTATCGAGACGACCAGCAGCACGCACTGGGCGACCACCGTCGCGAACCAGGCCGCAGCCCGCCCGCGGCGTAGACCGTCGGCGAGGCACAGCAGAAAGATCGAGGGCATCAGCGACAGGATCGTCGGCCCCACTCCGCCGAGACGCAGCTCCAACAACCCGGTACGGCACTCCGCGTCGCCCGGGGAATCCGCGCAGATCTCGCGCACCTCACCCGGTGTGTAGGGCACGCCACGAATCACCTCACGCAATACCGCGAACGGGCCCACAGCGTTCGGGCTGAGCGCCGCGAGCAGCGGCCCGAGCGCGCTTGCGGCAACCACGAGCGCCACCAGGACACGGCCTTCGCGCTGGGTGCCGGCCAAGCGCGGACCCCGCGCGGACCTGCCGACAAGGACGGGGCCGAGCAACAGACCCACCACGGCAGCTGCGAGCCGAACGACATCCTGGAGATGGCCACTGAACAGTGCCAAGGTGATCAACAGCGCAAGGAGGCCGACCCGGATGCGCCGACGCCACAGAGTGTCCATCCGCGAGCTGGCCACCATCACCACCCCGACAATCCAGGTGGTCGGACCCACAGCCGTACCGACATGCAGGCGAAAGCCCCAATTCGCGTCGAACAAACGAGCAAGAGCCGCGAGACCGAGACCTGCTATGGCACCGAGAACCTGGGTCGCCACCGCTGCCACGGCAAATTTGCGTGAACCGATCCGGCGTTCGATAGGGGCGGCGGCGACGAAGACGCCGACGACGAACACGACGTACCCGATCACCCCGGGCGCCAGCAGACCGGAGGTCACAACGGTCCAGATTCGAAGGTGTTCGAACGCCACGATGCCCAGGGCGAGCTGTCTGCGGACCGTGTCCCCGCCGATCAGCAGTGCAAGCACGCCCAGAGCGGACACGACGAAGAACAAAGCGATGCTGATCGGTGCACCCTTTGCGCCGAAGACCACGAGTGCGCGCAGTCGCACGAATTGCCGCGACGTAGCTCGCCAGGCACCTCCGAATCGAGCGCTGCGGCGGGCGAACCACGATGGCGTGGAAGCCGCGTCCTCGGGGACACGGTCGGACGCCATCTCGGGGGCACTGTCGACGGGACCGGTCATGAGATCAGACCTACTCTCTGCATCAACCACGGCAACTGTTGCTTCAAACCTTCGGACCAGACTGCGAAACTGTGGCCGCCGGGTATTTCCGAGTATCGAACGTCCATGCCTGCCGCTTCGGCTGCCTTGTACATCGCCTGTTGGCCGGCCCGGTACTCGTCGTCGTCGGCGCCGACCACGAACGCGCCACCCGAGTCGGGGAACCGCTTCGTTTCGAGCAGATCCATCGGGTTGACGGCTTCGAACGCGGACTCGTCCCCGCCGAACGCCTCGTTCACGGTGCGGCTGCGATCACCGAGAGTCGGTTCGATCTGCCCCGAAAGGTCGAGGAAGGTCGGGTAGATGTCAGGGTGATTGGTCGCCATCTGGATTGCACAGGTACCGCCGTAGGACAGGCCCCCGATGGCCCAGCTTCGAGGGTTCGGGTCGACCTGAAACGTCGACTCGATCCAGGTCGGCACGTCGCGCGAGAGGTACGTGTCGACGTTGCCGAGCGGTGAATCCACGCACAGCGGGTTGGCCAAGGTGGAACCCGTCGCGTCGGCAACCACGACGACGGGTGCCAGACCGGCATGATCTCGGGCGAAGTCGTTCATCGTCTCGGCCAGCTTTCCCCCGTTCAACCAGTCCTCGGGCTGCCCAGGCTGCCCAGCGAGCAGCACCAGCACGGGAAGAAGCGGACGTGGGTCGGCGAAGTAGGCGGGCGGCAGGTAGATCTGGGCAGGGCGAGCCGAGAAATTCGACGCGGTGGCCTCGATCGTCGCCGAGGTCAGCTCTCCTTCGGTCTGCAGTGAGGGCGGGGGCGACCACACCGTGTCGAGGGGGCTGCCGGTGACCACATCAGCCTCCGGTCCGGGCACCTGATCGAGGCTCACACTGTTGGCGTCGGCGAGGCCGAACAGTGAACCCACTGTGGGATATGCCGCGAACACCATGTTGATCTGAGCTGCGGCCGCGACCACCACCAGCAGAGCCGCCAAGACCGATACGACGCGGGTGAGAACCCTCCGAGCGGCGAGCGTCCGCGGAACCATCAGTAGCAGGGCCGCGAGTGCGACGCCTATCCATACGTAGATGGGGATTTCGATCGGATCGGGAAACGGCCGCCACAGCTTCTCCACGACGAGGTAGATCGCGAGCGTCACCGCTGCCGCGCCGAGGAGGCAAGCGGGGAGCGCTCGCTGCAGATACCAGCGCTTTCGGCACGCAAGGAGCCAGATTGCACCGAGGACTCCCGCCACCGATGCGACGGCGAAGGTCGTATCGCTCACCAGCGAGAGCGACGCGAGCGAGTTCACCGGACTCGGTCGAGACGTCGTGGCCATGACATGAATGCAGAATAAGCACTCTTCTCAGCTGATCGGCGTGGTGTCGCACAACTGGCGGCGAGTCGCCTATGACGGATCACACAACGGTTGCATTTCATGTACTACCCCGAGTAGTACGCATTTGCGTCGGACTACCCGTAGACTCAGAGGAATGGCTGGTCTAGGGGAACTCGAGCGCGCAGTGATGGATCATCTCTGGGATTCTTCGGAGCCCCAGACCGTGCGGCAGGTGCACGAGGCGCTCTCCGCCCACCGTGAGCTCGCGTATACGACAGTGATGACGGTGCTACAGCGTCTGGCCAAGAAACAACTTGTCGTGCAGCAGCGGGACGACAGAGCTCATCGCTACGTCCCCCTGCACGGTCGAGACGAGCTGGTTGCCAGCCTCATGGTCGACGCCCTGGCGCAGGCCCCCGAGTCCGGTGGACGCGCCGCTGCCCTGGTGCACTTCGTCGGCAGAGTCGGCGCCGATGAAGCAGCCGCCCTCCGCGAAGCACTCGCTGCCTTGGAAGTGGCACAATCGGACGAGCCCTCCCACGCTCTCGTCGCAGACGGAAAGTCCGATTGACCCCTCCCCTCGGTTAGTGAGGAAATGAACTCCACCACCGCACTGGTTTTCGCGGTACTCGCCCTGCTGCTCGCGGGGCCGGTTCCTGCGTTTCTGAGCCGTGCGAAGTGGACTCACTTGGCGCCCCGGGCCGCCCTCGTCCTGTGGCAGGCAATCGCCATCGCCGCGGTCCTCTCGGCGTTCAGCTCGGGCCTGGCCATCGGCGGTCTACTGCTCGTTCCGGGTCCCGACGGTCGACCTACGACAGCGCCTACGGACGAGATCGAAGCACTGGGATTTCCCCTGTGGCTCCTTTACATCGTCGTGCTCGCCATCACCCTGGGGATCGGCGCAAAGCTGATGTACTCCGTCGTTCGAGTTGCGGTCCGCACTCGGCGGCGACGAGCACGCCACCGAGTGCTTGTCGACCTGCTCGACCGCAGCACCGACAACGGTCGCCCTTTCCCCTGCATCCGCGATGCCGACGTTCGTGTTCTAGACGCGGTCGAACCGATCGCGTACTGCCTGCCGGGGCTCCGTCAGCGCGTAGTTCTCAGCGAGGGTGTTCTAGCCAGTCTCGATCCGTCCGAGGTGCTCGCAATTCTGAGCCACGAGCGGTCGCATCTACGTTCGCGTCACGACCTCGTTCTCGAGGCGTTCACGGCTGTCAACGAAGCGTTTCCCCGAATCGTTCGAAGCAAGTCGGCATTGGGCAGTGTCCAATTGCTCGTAGAGCTCCTAGCCGACGATTCGGCTGTCAAAGCCACAGGCCCCACTCCCCTCGCGCGGGCGCTCGTCACCTGCGCGGGCTCCACTGCACCGCGAGGAGCACTCGCCGCAGGTGGACCGAGCACCCTGATCCGAGTACAACGCCTCGCTGGGCCAGGAAACGATGCACGAAGAGGTACCGCTGCCTACGTCGCGGCCGCCATCATCCTGATCGTTCCCACGATTTTCGTTGCGATGCCCTGGTTGGTCGAACTCAGCCGACTCATCCGGCATCACTGAGTGTCGAAAAGAGTCGGCTACCTCACATCCGTTCGAGTCGGTGAATCGAACACCGGTCGCGTACACTCGAACACGGTCGCCATTGCGGCCTAGTAAATCGAAGGCACAAACAGCCCCACTTTGCGCATATGAGAAAGCGCATGGATGGCCAGGTGACAGTGCCCTGGCTCGTCATGAATGTGTTGTAGCTGTTTTTGTGCCCCTCTCGCGGGTGTTTCTGTACAGCTGTTGCTCTGTGGCGTGCCCGCAATCCGGAGAGGTTCAACTGCGTGACTCACGCTGTCTTGACTAGTACACCCGACGTTTCTGCTACACCCGAGGTTCCAGGCGCTGATTCGTCTGTCGCGGCCGACGTCATCACCTTCGCCCAACTCGGACTTCCCGAGCCCGTAGTCGCGGCGCTCGCACGAAACTCCATCACCATCCCCTCGCCCATCCAGGCGAAGGCTCTACCGGACGCGATCGCCGGCAAGAACGTGCTCGGCCGCGCGCAAACCGGCTCGGGCAAGACGCTGGCCTTCGGTCTGCCCATCCTTGCCCGTCTCGCACTGCATACCGACCGCCCATCCGCGAAGCGGCCGCGCGCACTCGTGCTCGTCCCTACCCGTGAACTGGCCTTCCAGGTTGTCGAGTCGATGGCACCGTACGCCGGTGCCCAGGGCTTGACGGTGCGCGCCGCAGTCGGCGGCACCCCATTCAACAAGCAGGTCGAGCAACTGCGTCGCGGCGTCGACGTTCTGGTCGCAACTCCGGGTCGCCTCGCCGACCATCTGCGGCAAGGTACTTGCGTGCTCGATTCCATCGAGATCACAGCGCTGGACGAAGCCGACCAGATGGCCGACATGGGATTCCTCCCCGAGGTCCGCGCCGTACTCTCCGACACTCCGGCAGATGGACAGCGAATGCTGTTCTCCGCCACTCTCGATCGCGAAGTACAGTCCATCGTTCGCCAGTTCCTGCCCGACCATGTCGAACACTCGACGCAGGACGGCAAGGCCAGTGTCCGGACCATGGACCACTACATGCTCATGGTCGACCGGGGCCAGAAGGACATCGTGCTGTCCGAGATCGGGGCACGCGAGGGTCGCACGATCATGTTCGCGCGCACCAAGCTCGGCTGCGACGGCATCACCGACCGTCTTCGCGCACTCGGCATCGCCGCTGAGTCGCTCCACGGCGGCAAGGCCCAGAACCAGCGCACCCGCGTGCTCGATCGATTCAAGAATGGCCGAACCCCGGTTCTGGTGGCTACCGATGTGGCCGCACGCGGAATCCACGTCGACGGGATCGATCTCGTCGTGCACGTGGACCCGCCTGCAGACCACAAGGACTACCTCCACCGTGCCGGCCGTACGGCACGCGCCGGCGAAAAGGGCACTGTCGTTGCGATCGTCCTGCCGAATCAGCGTCGACAGGTTCAGAAGTTGACGGGAATGGCCGGAGTCAAAGCGACCTCGGTGAATGTCTCGCCAGGTTCGACCGAACTGTCTTCCATCACGGGCGCGAAGAAGCCGACCGGCGAGGCACTGCGTGCAGAGAACTCCAGCCCGCGTGACCGCCGCGACAGCCGTCCCCGCACCGGCGGCTACCAGGGCGACCGTCCCCGCACCGGCGGCTACCAGGGCGACCGTCCCCGCACCGGCGGCTACCAAGGTGACCGTCCCCGCACCGGCGGCTACCAAGGTGACCGTCCCCGCACCGGCGGCTACCAGGGCGACCGTCCCCGCACCGGCGGCTACCAAGGTGACCGTCCCCGCACCAGCGGCTACCAAGGTGACCGTCCCCGCACCGGCGGCTACCAAGGTGACCGTCCCCGCACCGGCGGCTACCAAGGTGACCGTCCCCGCACCAGCGGCTACCAGGGCGACGACACTCGATCGGGCGGATTCCGTAGCCGCACCGACCAGCGTTCGTACGACGGTTTCGACGGTCCCGCACGCAATAGCTGATGCGTGACCGCTGAACCACAGCACGGCACACCGGGCGCCGCCTCGAATGAGAATTCGAGGCGGCGCCCGGTTTCGTTTGCGCCCGAACAGGCTCGGTGGACGAGAAGGTGACGCAGCCGCAGGAGCCCCCGACTTTCCTCCGACGGCTCGGCAAGGAAAGCTGTACCCATGACCTCAGCAGTGGAAAAGACGGACCTTGCCCAGATCGGCGTCACCGGACTCGCCGTGATGGGTTCGAACATCGCCAGGAACTTCGCGCGGAACGGACATACGGTCGCGCTGCACAATCGCAGCATCGAGAAGACCGATGCACTTCTCGCCGAGCACGGGAGTGAAGGCAACTTCGTCCGCACCGAAACCATCGAGGAATTCGTCGGTGCGCTCCAGAAGCCGCGACGGGTCCTGATCATGGTGAAGGCCGGCGACCCGACGGATGCAGTGATCGAAGAGTTGGCGAGCGCCATGGAAGAGGGCGACATCATCATCGATGGTGGAAACGCTCTCTACACCGACACCATTCGACGCGAGGCTTCGATGAAGGAGCGCGGACTGCTGTTCGTGGGCGCTGGGATCTCCGGCGGTGAAGAAGGCGCGCTCAACGGACCATCGATCATGCCCGGCGGACCAGCCGACTCGTACAAGGCGCTGGGACCGCTGCTGGAATCCATCGCCGCGCAGGTCGATGGCACACCGTGCTGCACGCATATCGGACCCGACGGATCCGGTCATTTCGTGAAGATGGTGCACAACGGAATCGAATACGCCGACATGCAGCTCATCGGCGAGGCCTACCACCTCTTTCGCGACGCTCTCGACTACACCCCCGCACAGGTTGCGGACGTCTTCTCCGAATGGAACAAGGGCGATCTGGAGAGCTACCTCGTCGAGATCACAGCCGAGGTACTGAACCAGGTCGACGCGAAGACCGGTCAGCCGCTCGTCGACGTCATCGTCGACGCCGCAGAGCAGAAGGGCACCGGCCGTTGGACCGTTAAGGCGGCCTTGGATCTGGGAGTGCCGGTCACTGGCATCGCGGAGGCCGTGTTCGCTCGAGCGCTGTCGGGCTCGCGCGGTCAGCGAAAGGCCGCCGTCGGTCTCGCCTCAGGAACTCTGGCGGCAAAGCCGTCCGACGCCGAGCAGTTCACCCACGACATCAGCCGAGCTCTGTACGCCTCCAAGATCGTTGCCTACGCCCAGGGCTTCGACCAGATCGCCGCCGGCAGTGTCGAGTACGACTGGAACCTGCACCCCGGCGATCTCGCCACCATTTGGCGCGGCGGCTGCATCATTCGCGCCCGGTTCCTCAACCGCATCAAGGATGCCTACGACGACAATGCCGACCTACCGAGTTTGATTCTCGCGCCGTACTTCCGAGATGCGATCGAGGATGCGATCGACAGCTGGCGACGAGTCGTCGTGACCGCCGCTTCACTCGGCATTCCGGTACCTGCCTTCGCCTCGTCGCTGGCGTACTACGACGCACTTCGCGCCGAACGGTTGCCTGCAGCGCTGACGCAGGGCCAGCGCGACTTCTTCGGTGCACACACCTACGAGCGAGTGGACTCCGAAGGCAAGTTCCACACCCTGTGGAGCGGCGACCGGAGCGAAGTCCAAGCCTGACGCACGCTCGATCCGCGGCCGGCGACCCAAGTGTGGTCCCGGCCGCGGTCGACCGGCGGTAGTGTTTTCTCATGCTCGGCCCCTCGCCCTCGTTCGCAGATCTCGGGCTCCGCCCCGTCGTGATTCACGCTCTGCGAAAAATGGGTGTCGAGTCCCCGTTCCCGATCCAGGCCGCGACCATCACCGATGCTATCGCCGGTCGAGACGTTCTCGGGCGGGCACCCACGGGATCAGGCAAGACTCTCGCCTTCGGACTCCCACTGCTGCACCGGCTTTCGGGTAGCGCAAGCCGTCCCCAGCACCCTCGTGGCCTGATCCTGGTACCCACCAGGGAGCTGGCGCTACAGATCGACAGTGCGCTCGAAGAACCCGCACTCGCATCAGGATTGCGAATCTCGAGCCTCGTCGGTGGTGTGCCCCTCAAGCGCCAGATCGACAGACTGGGACGCGGGGTGGATGTCGTCGTCGCAACACCGGGTCGTCTCGAGGACCTCGTCAGCGCGGGTCACCTCTCGCTCGCACAAATCACCACGACGGTGGTCGACGAGGCCGACCGTATGTCAGATCTGGGATTTCTCCCCCAGGTCACCGCCCTGTTGAAGCGAATTCCTGCTGGCGGACAGACCATGTTGTTCTCGGCCACCCTCGACGGCGATGTCGACGAACTGATCCGCGGGCATCTCGACAATCCAGTACTGCACAGCGCGGAGCCCCCGGTCGTCGAAGCCGCGGATCATCACTTCTTCCGGGTCACGCAGCAGGACAAAACTTCCGTTGCGGCGGCTATCGCGGCGCGTGAGGGCAAGACAATTATGTTTCTGCGTACCAAACACGCTGTGGACCGCTTCACCGAATCACTCCTCGCAGTCGGGGTGTCGGCGGCCGCCCTGCATGGAGACAAGACACAGGCGAATCGCACACGTACGCTCGCCCAATTCGCCGACGGGTCGGTGCCGGTGCTGGTCGCCACAGACGTCGCGGCCAGGGGGATCGACGTCGACCACGTTTCGCTGGTCGTCCACGTCGACCCGCCCGAGGATGCAAAGGACTACACCCACCGTGCCGGGAGAACCGCGCGCGCAGGGCGCGGTGGAACCGTGGTGACTCTGGTGACCGAAAGCCAGGTCGAGCGCTTCCTCGCCGTGGCCGGACAGTCGCGGATCGGGATCGATGTCGTGGACGTCGGCCCGACGAGTCCGCTGCTCCGCGCCACCACCGGTGCCCGACAACCGCCGGGTCCGCCGCCACCCACGAACGAGGGGCCCACGGCCGGCACACGCAGTGCTGCGCGGCCCGGTTCTGCTCGATCCGGTTCTGCTCGGTCCAAGTCCGGAGTGAAGTCGCCGACGCATCGGTCGCGCCGAACCGGTCGCCGATGAACTGGCTGCCGATCGTACTTGCGCTCCTCGCGGCCTTCCTGTTCGCCGGCGCCTCGGTCGCCCAGCAGAGCGCCGCCGCGGCTGTCCCCGAGGGTGCATCGTTGATGGCATCGCTGCTGCGAAGCCCCCGTTGGTGGGCCGGGGTCATCGGTGACGTCGGTGGCTACGCCGTTCAGGTTGTGGCCCTGTGGGTCGGTTCGGTGCTGATCGTGCAGCCGCTGCTGGTGTCGATGCTCCTGTTCGCGCTCCCCCTGTCGGCCAAGTTCTCCGGATACGCGATGACGCGTTCGACGTGGTTTCTCGCGTTTGCTCTGGCGCTGGCACTCGCTGTGTTCATCGTGGTGGGCGACCCGACGGAGGGGCATTCGAACGCGTCGTTCGCGGAGTGGATCGGCCCGCTCGCCATCGCACTCGGTCTCGTGTCGGCCTGCACGATCGCTGGGTTGACACTGCGCGACCCCGGAATGCGGGCCCTGTTGCTGGGAGCGGCCGGCGGACTGCTCTTCGGGATGGCCGTCGCCTTCACCAAGTTCGTGACGGACGTGGTGGAAAAGGAGCGCCTCGGAGCGCTGGCTGCGTGGCAGACGTACGCGCTCGTCGGCTGCGGCGCCTTCGGTTTCTACCTGCAGCAGCGCGCCTTCCAATCCGGTCCCCTGTCGGCGTCACTGCCGGCTGTCACCATCGGTGAACCCTTCGGCGCCGCGTTCCTCGGAATCACTGTTCTGGACGAACGCGTCAGAGACGACGCGTTCGCGCTCGTCGTCATCGCAGCCTGCGTGGCGGTCATGGTGTATGCCACTATCGCGTTGTCACGGTCGCAAGCGCAGGTCGCCGAGCGCGTCGATACACACTGACCGGTACGCTGGCACAACGTGCAGTTCCTCGATGGCCACCGGCCCGCTTACGACCTGACCTACGACGACGTCTTCTTCGTTCCCAACCGAACCGATGTGACGTCGCGATTCGATGTCGATCTGTCCACCTCGGACGGTTCCGGTACGACGATTCCCATCGTTGTCTCGAACATGACCGCCGTGTCCGGTCGTCGTATGGCAGAGACAGTGGCCCGACGCGGTGGCATCTCGGTTCTTCCGCAGGATCTTCCGATCGACGCGGTCGTCGAGACCATCGCGTTCGTCAAGAGCCGCGATCTGGTGGCCGATACACCGGTGGTCCTGGGACCGGACGCGTCGGTATCGGATGCGCTGGCGCTGATGCACAAGCGCGCACACGGTGCAGTCGTCGTGGTCGAGGCAGGACGCCCGGTGGGTGTGGTCACCGAGGCCGCGTGCGCCGACGTCGATCGGTTCGCCCGCTTGCAGACCGTTGCCGCGACCGACTTCGTCACGGCGCCAGCGGATGCAACTCCCCGTTCGGTATTCGACAAGCTCGACGGAGTCCACGAGGGCCTCGCGGTGCTGGTCGGGCCCGACGGGTCACTCGCCGGAGTACTCACCAGAACCGGTGCCGTGCGCGCCGGAATCTACTCACCTGCGCTGGACGCCCAGGGCCGACTGCGGATAGCCGCCGCGGTCGGCATCAACGGTGACGTCGCGGCAAAGGCACGGGCGCTGAAAGAAGCCGGCGCCGACCTGCTCGTCGTCGACACCGCCCACGGGCATCAGGCGAAGATGCTGGACGCGCTGACGGCAATCAAGTCGCTCGATCTCGGGGTGCCGTTGGTCGCCGGAAACGTCGTGTCCGCCGCCGGCACCCGCGACCTCGTGGCAGCGGGAGCGGACATCGTCAAAGTCGGTGTAGGTCCGGGCGCGATGTGTACGACGCGGATGATGACCGGCGTGGGTCGCCCGCAGTTCTCGGCTGTCGCCGAATGCTCCGCAGCGGCCGCCGAGCTGGGCGCATCGGTGTGGGCCGATGGCGGTGTCCGGCATCCTCGCGACGTCGCGCTGGCATTGGCAGCGGGTGCCGGCAACGTGATGATCGGATCATGGTTCGCCGGCACCTACGAATCGCCGGGTGACCTGCGCTTCGACACTGCCGGCAACGCCTACAAGGAGAGTTTCGGCATGGCGTCGAAGCGCGCTGTCGCGGCCCGCACGGCTACAGACAGCGCATTCGACCGAGCACGCAAGGGACTGTTCGAAGAAGGCATTTCCAGTTCACGTATGCGACTCGATCCCGACCGCCCTGGTGTGGAGGATCTACTCGATCACATCTGCGCAGGTGTTCGCAGCACCTGCACCTACACCGGTGCCCGCTCCCTTGCGGAGCTTCATCAGCGCGCGGTCATCGGCGTTCAGTCCGCAGCCGGTTTCGCCGAGGGCCGTCCGCTACCAAGCGGTTGGTGAGACGCCTCATCGATTACGTATCGACGACCATGATCACCGTTGTAGCGGAGTCGGAGTGGACGGTGGCGCGAGCGGCGCACATCGACCGCATCGAGCATCTCGTCGGCGACTACCTGGCAGATCGTGGCCGCGGGACCTATCATCCCGTGCTCGACTTCCTTTTCACCTACTACAGCTTCAAGCCAGGTCACCTCAAGCGATGGGGACCGGGGTACGGGGTCGTACTGGGAGGTGAGCAGTCTGCGGACTATGCCGGATTTGCCTCGTACGAACCGATCGATCTCGGTTTCGGTCCCGCCGGATACCGGGTGCGGGGGTCGTTGCTCGAACAGCGGCGTTCCGCCATCGAATTCACACTGGGGTTGCTCACCGCGACGACGGAGCGGCAACCGAATCTGGGCTGCTTCGGGCTGCACGAGTGGGCAATGGTGTACCGCGGCGGTGACGATGCACTACGCCACGGCTCGGTTCCGCTCCGCCTCGGACACGAGGGCACCGACCAGGTGGTGGAGTCGATGAACTTGCGGTGCACGCACTACGACGCCTTCAGGTTCTTCACCCGCGACGCTGTCCCACGCAACGCGCTCCCCCTCGAGCCGACGGGCCGAACACAAAGCGAACAGCCAGGCTGCGTGCACGCCACGATGGATTTGTACAAGTGGAGCTACAAACTCGCCCCCCTTATCGAATCTCGACTGGTCGCAGACTGTTTCGAACTCGCGCTGTCCGCGAGAGGCATCGACATGCGGGCGAGTCCGTACGACCTGTCGGAGTACGGACTCGATCCGATAGCCATCGAGACGCCCGCCGGCCGTGCCGAGTACGTGCGCGCGCAGACCGACCTGATGGCCAGGGCTGCCCCTCTCCGATCGGAACTGATCGCTCGGTGCCAGAATCTACTGGTGAGCGTCGATGCAATCGCTGGACTTACTGCCGAGTAACATCGATGTCGATGTCGTTGGGGCACTCTCGAGTGCCCGAGACCGGAAAGAGCGAGGGATTCATGACCGAACGGATACGTGTTGGCGGTCTTCAGGTTGCCAAGGTGCTGTACGACTTCGTCCAGAACGAGGCCCTTCCGGGTACCGGTGTCGAAGCCGAGGCATTCTGGGCGGGCGCGGAATCGGTAATCACCGACCTGGCCCCGAAGAACAAGGCACTCCTGGCTGTCCGTGACGAGATCCAGGGCAAGCTCGACGCCTGGCACGGTGAACACGCCGGCCCCGATTACGATCGCGCAGCCTACAAGAACTTCCTGAAGGAAATCGGCTACCTGCTGGACGAGCCCGCCGACTTCCAGATCACCACCTCCGGCGTCGATACCGAGATCACGTCCACTGCGGGACCGCAGCTGGTGGTTCCGGTGCTCAACGCACGTTTCGCGATCAACGCCTCGAACGCTCGGTGGGGATCGCTGTACGACGCGCTGTACGGCACCGACGCCATCCCGGAGACGGACGGTGCCGAAAAGGGCAGCTCGTACAACAAGGTTCGCGGCGACAAGGTCATTGCGTTCGCCCGTGACTTCCTCGACGAGGCCGCCCCGCTGTCTTCGGGCAGCCATGTCGGAACCACGAAGTACGTCGTCGACGCAGCGTCGCTGACAGTCACCCTCGCCGACGGCAACATCGTCGGATTGGCTGACCCGTCGCAGCTGATCGGCTTTCAGGGCCAACCCGACGCGCCCACTGCAATCCTGCTGAAGAACAACGGATTGCACTTCGAGATCCAGATCGATCCGGAGAGCCCCGTCGGTTCCACTGACGCCGCCGGTGTCAAGGACGTACTGCTCGAATCCGCCGTCACCACGATCATGGACTTCGAGGACTCCGTCGCAGCCGTCGACGCCGACGACAAGGTTCTCGGCTACCGCAATTGGCTCGGCCTCATGCGCGGCGATCTCACCGAGGAGGTCAGCAAGGGCGGCAAGACATTCACCCGCACCCTGAACAAGGACCGCAGCTACACCCCGATCGGTGGCACTCCAGGCGAGGGTACGGAACTCACCTTGCACGGCCGGTCGCTCTTGTTCGTCCGCAACGTGGGTCACCTGATGACCTCGGATGCGATCCTGGACGCCGACGGCAACGAGGTGCCCGAGGGCATACTCGACGCCCTGTTCACCTCGCTGACCGGTATGCACTCGCTGACCGGTGACAACGAGCTCACCAACAGTCGCACCGGTTCGCTGTACATCGTGAAGCCGAAGATGCACGGCCCCGACGAGGTCGCGTTCACCGTCGAATTGTTCGGGCGCGTGGAAAATGTTCTCGGACTTCCGGAGAACACCCTCAAGGTCGGCATCATGGACGAGGAACGCCGCACCACAGTCAACCTCAAGGCAGCCATCGACGCCGCGAAAGAGAGAGTGGTGTTCATCAACACCGGGTTCCTCGATCGCACGGGCGACGAAATCCACACCTCGATGGAAGCCGGGCCTGTGGTCCCCAAGGGCGAGATGAAGGCCCAGAAATGGATTTCCGCCTACGAGGATTTCAATGTCGACACGGGTCTGGCCACCGGGTTGAAAGGCAAAGCACAGATCGGGAAGGGCATGTGGGCGATGCCGGATCTCATGGCGGACATGCTCGAGCAGAAGATCGGCCACCCGAAGGCCGGAGCAAATACCGCGTGGGTGCCGTCGCCGACGGCCGCGACATTGCACGCACTGCACTACCACAAGATCGATGTCTTCGCCCGCCAGGAGGAGATCGCGAAGGCCAAGCGAGCAACCATCGACGACATTCTCGAAATCCCTCTCGCACCGTCCACCGACTGGTCGGAGGAGCGTAAGCGCCGGGAGCTCGACAACAGTTCGCAGTCGATCCTCGGCTACGTGGTGCGGTGGATCGACGATGGCGTGGGGTGCTCGAAGGTGCCCGACATCGCCGACGTTGCGCTGATGGAAGACCGCGCCACGCTGCGGATCTCGAGTCAGTTCATCGCGAACTGGCTGCGCCACGGTGTGGTCACCGAGGAGCAGGTCCGCGAGTCGCTCGAGCGCATGGCACCGGTGGTGGACCGCCAGAACGCCCAGGATCCGACGTACACACCCCTCGCGCCGAATTTCGACGACAACATTGCGTTCCAGGCTGCCAGTGACTTGATCTTCCAGGGCACCAGCCAGCCGAACGGGTACACGGAGCCGATCCTGCACCGCCGCCGTCGCGAGTACAAGGCCGCTGCACGCTGAGTGGACTTGTAGCCTTTCCTTCGTGGGCCAACATCGAACCTCGGGAGAATCCCGAGGTATCAGCAGAGGTATCAGCAAGGGCCCGTTGATCGCGGTGGGCACCATCATCGTGATGGTGCTCGCCGTGGCCGGGTGGTTCCAGTTGCGTGAGCGCATTGTCGATCAGGGAGTTCAGGCTGCCGATACGTGTGTCGAGGGCGACGCCGTCGTAGCTGTTGTCGTCGAGCCGGATCTCTCCGGCCCGGTGTCTGCGCTGGCGCAGCGCTTCACGGACGGCAGACCCGTCGTACGGGACCAGTGCATCTCCGTTCGAGTGACCTCCGCGGACTCCGACACAGTCGCAGCGGCGATCAGCGCCGGGGCGTCGGTATGGGACGAGGCGGCACTGGGACCCGTACCTGCACTGTGGATACCTCGATCCTCGGACTCGGTGGCGGCGGTTCCCGTCGAGTCCATCGACGGCACTCCCAGATCTGTCGCCACCTCCCCCGTCGTCCTGGCCGGCCCGGCTCCAGTGACCGATGCGCTCGCACGTGCGGATATCGGGTGGGCCGATCTGCCTGATCTGCAAAGCACGCCGGATGCTCTGGACGTTCTCGGCCGGGGTGGGCTACGCCTGCAGTTGCCAGTCGGTCCCGCCTCCGATTCCACCACTTCTGCCTTGGCCGCCGTGGTTGCCTCGTCCCTGGGTGAGCCGGATCGACCGGTGGCAGTGGAAGGCATACGTTCCGGCCTCGCCGTCTCGGCATTGTCTGCGCTCGCCACCACCGATCTCGGCATCGAGGCGGTCACACCAGAATCGACGGACGAAGCACTCGGCCGTCTGACCGCGGACATGTCGGCAACCGCGCAGGCGCATGCCGTTCCGGTGACAGCTCAGCAACTGAGCAATGCCGCCGCGAGCGATCTGACGGCCTATGCCCCCGCCGGGCCTACACCGATGGCAGATCACCCGGCTGCCGTCCTGGCTGGGCAGTGGACGGACGAGACCCGCCGCCGTGCAGCTGCACAGTTCGTCGACTTCATGCGACAGACCGAGAACACACCGGTCTTCGTCGATTTGGGATTCGAGGTGGGGGCGCCCCCGGGGAACGCCCCAGTTGCCTCGCCGGACGCCCGCCGCGCCATGGTGGACCTGGTGCAGAATCCAGCGACGCCGCGTCGGGTCACCATCGTGCTCGACGTATCGGGGTCGATGGACACCGCCGAGGGCGAGCGAACGAGGCTGCAGAACACCACCGATGCGCTCGTCCAGCAATTCGGCAGCGTGGTCGATTCGTCCCAACTCGGCCTGTGGGTGTACAGCAGTGACCTCGACGCCGGCCGAGCCTTCCGAACTGTGGTTCCCGCCGGACCTGTCGACGAAACTCTGCCCACAGGCATGCGGCGCGAGCAGTTGATCGCTGCGGCGTCCACGTTGCAGCCGGAGGCCGCGACGTCGACGTACGAGTCGATGTTGGCCGCCTACGCCTCCGCGGTCGATGGGTTCGTTGCCGGCAGACCGAACAGCGTTCTACTGGTCACCGATGGTCCCGACGACAACGCCCTCGCAACGTCCGATCGGTTCATCGAGGCGTTGACTGCATCGACGGATCAGAACCGTCCCGTGTCGATCGACGTCGTCTCGATCGGAGACAATCCGGACATCGAGACGTTGCAGTCCATGGCCGATATCACCGGCGGTTCGCTGACCACGGTCGGCTCGTCGGCCGGTCCCGAGCTCGCTGACCTCCTGCGAAGGCTGTTGTACTGAATTAGGTAAGTGGTGCACTCAAAGCCGATGTTGGCGTGCGATTGCCAAGCGCTCCGCGATGGCGTGCGCATTTTCCCCGATGGTCATCATCATCTCGGTGCAGGTATCTATGAGCTCTTCGCGGCTGAGGGTGAGATCGCCTGCGACCCAGGCGATTACCAGTTCAGCCACGCCACCGGTAAGAAACAGCGTGCCTGATTCGATGAAGTCGTCGGCGCCTTTCGGTAGGTCGACGAAGGTGGTCGCCAGCGTTGCCATCAACGCGGCGACATCGTGTAGTGCGTGGGATCGGCGTTTCATCATCGCCGCGTTGCCGTAGGACTCGACAAAGATGATGCGGGCTCGGCGCGGGTCGTCGGCAAACTCGTGCACCATTGTGCTCACTGCGGCATGCACTTTCGCGGTGGTGTCGTCGGGTGCTGCAGCGAGATTGGTGACGGTGTTGGCGGACGCGGTCGCGACGATGTCATCGAGGACGGCCAGCGCCAAAGCGTCGAGGTTTTCGAAGCTTTCGTAGAGGAAGCGGGGGCCGACCTTCGCCTCCTCGCACACGGTGGCGACAGTCATCGCGGACCAACCCCGCGTACCCAGAATCTCCAAAGCCGCATCCATCAATTTTTTCCGGCGCTCGTTGCGCCGCTGCCCGGCTGTGACCCCGTTGTACATGCCTGTGGTTGCCCGCGCCATCTCGAGATTGTCCCACAGTTCATATCCGGAATTAGGTCTGTACGGAATTACGTAATTCCGGTATGGTTCGGAAACCGACACCTTGCTGCACCCGGCGCGCAGGCCTTCGTCTGTGCGGTTCTCGATGACGGCGCGAACCTGTGACCTGAGCAGGCGAGTTGATCGTGGTCGAACGAAATACAGGACCCTCGAAGTGGACAGGAAGCTGATATGACACGCAGACTCGAGAAATTGGTCGACAAGGCGCGTCCCCGCGACGAAGCGCACGCCATCAACGCGCGCAACGTGCAGTTCGACTGGGACGGCATCCCGGTGCAGTACTTGCCGGGAGAACCGTTCGCGACGCAGTTCTTCAACGTGGCGCATATTGTCCTGCCCGAGGGCGAACGTGCAATGGCCGAAGCGATCGCCGAGGCGTTGCCGCTGATCGACGACGCTCGTTTGCACGAGGAAGCCGTCGGTTTCATCGGGCAGGAAGCGATGCACGCGCAGTCACATCAGGGGGTTCGCGAGCATCTGATCACGCAGGGGATCAAGGTCGAACCGGTTCTGAAGCGCTTCAATTTCGTTGTCAACAGCATCTTGGGCGATCACGGTTTGACCGGCCGGGCCAAGCATGCGTGGTTGTGTGAGCGGCTGGCGTTGTTTGCGGCAATGGAACACTTCACCGCCGTCCTGGGCCAATGGTTGCTCGATGCCGACCATCTCGAGGAGATGGGGATGCACCCGATGATGCTGGATCTTGTCAAATGGCATGGCGCAGAGGAAGTCGAACACCGCGCGGTGGTTTTCGACGTTTACCAGTACGTCGACGGCAGCTACGCCCGCCGCGCACGAACGGCATTTCTGGCCAGTAGCGCCATCGCGATCCTGTGGTTCAGCACCGCCATCTACCTGGCCAACAACGATCCATCTCCTGTCAGGGGCAAGCCATGGCCGTGGCAGTTCTTCAGCGCAGCCGTCCGCGGTGTCATCCCCACTGGCTGGCATTATCTGGCCGAGATCCCGGTTTATCTCAGGCCGGGGTTTCACCCCTCACAGATGGGCAGCCTGGACAAGGCACTCGAGTACTTGGCGACCTCTCCGGCGGCCCGCGCAGCCGAGCAACAGCAGTGATGACGATGGCCGGGTTCACCTCTCGCTGGGGCGCGCCGGCTCCCGCGTCGGACGACGGGATCGAGACCAGTCTGCGGGTGGTTACCAAGGGTTTCGCCGCCTATCAGCGGTTGTTCGTCGAAGGTGGGTTGGCGCCCCTACTGTCTCGTCCGAATCCGTTGCGCTACGACGACTTCGATATGGATCTTGTTGTGAAAGGAATCGAGACCGAAGCCGAGGATGTGGTGAGCCTGACGCTGGCGGCGCCGGGCGGCGGAGTCTTGCCGGTGTGGAATCCGGGTTCACACCTTGATGTGTTCTTGCCCTCGGGCCGCCAGCGTCAGTATTCACTGTGCGGTGATCCGGCCGATCGCCACCGGTACCGGATCGCGGTCCGCTTGATCGGTGACGGTGGCGGCGGATCCCGTGAGGTGCACGAAACCTTGCGCACAGGTGACCTGCTGCATGTACGCGGGCCTCGCAATGCCTTCAGAATGGTAGCCGCCGACTCGTACCTGTTCATCGCCGGTGGTATCGGTATCACACCGATCCTGCCGATGGTGAAAAAGGCGAACGCACGCGGAATACCCTGGCGAATGGTGTACCTCGGGCGGACCCGGGAGAACATGCCGTTTCTCGACGAGCTCGAGGCGTGCACCGGCGGTGACGTCGACGTTCGACCGGACGACGAGTTCGGCCTGCCCGATGTCGGTCGACTACTGACCCGATTGCATCCGGGAGGCGCAACCTATGTCTGCGGGCCGCCTCCGGTCTCCGACGCCGCGCGGAGACTGATCTCGGCCATCGATCCCACGGGATCGATGCACACCGAACGGTTTTCGGCTCCGCCCGTGGTAGGTGGCAAACCGTTCGATGTGAAGCTTGCGCGGAGCGGTGTGACTGTATCGGTCGCTGCCGACCAGTCCATGCTCGACGCGATCCGAGAACAGGTGGCCGGTGTTGTCTACTCGTGCCAGCAGGGCTACTGCGGCAGCTGCAAGATCGGCGTACTCGCCGGTCGGGTCGAACACCGCGACAACAGACTGCTCGAATCCGAACGAAAAGCTTCGATGTTGATCTGCGTGTCCCGCTCCCAGGGCGGGCCCCTGGTTCTCGACCTCTGAACCTCACCACTCTTCTCACGCTCGCCAGAACATCGAACGAGCCGAAGACTCATTGCTGCAGCGCGCAAAGCGGCTGCGGTACGGAAGGAATCACTATGAACCAGCAACGCAACGGTGCGGTGCCTGAGCAGGTCGATATCGCCATCATCGGCGCGGGCGTCGGCGGTATCGGTCTTGCGGTCAAGTTGCGCGATGCGGGGTTCGGCGAGTTCGTCATCCTCGAACGCTCGAGTGACCTGGGCGGCACTTGGCGGGACAACACCTACCCCGGCTGTGCCTGCGATGTTCCCTCACACCTCTACAGCTACTCCTTCGCGCAGAATCCGGACTGGTCACGCACCTACGGTAAGCAACCGGAAATTCTGGCCTACTTGCACTCTGTCGCACAGGACCACGATGTCGTCCGGCATATCCGGTTCGATACCGAAGTTCTCGACGCCGCATGGGATGAGGTGTCGCGCCGCTGGCGAGTACACACCGACAGCGGCGACTTCGCCGCCCGGATCCTGATCTCTGCGACCGGGGTCTACGGCGGAGCCAAGTTCCCCGATATCCCCGGTATGGAGAGATTCACCGGTACGAGCTTCCACTCGTTGCACTGGAACCACGACCACGATCTCACCGGCGAACGGGTCGCCGTGCTCGGCACCGGGGCATCCGCGGTCCAGTTCGTGCCCGAGATCCAACCCCGCGTCGCGCGCTTGCTCGTCTTCCAGCGCTCCGCACCCTGGATCATCCCGCGACTCGACCGCGCAACCTCCCGCGCCGAGCGGGCACTGATTGCCCGACTCCCGATCATCGGAAAAGGTCTGCGGGGCAGCTACTACGCCGCGATCGAAGCGTTCGGCCTGGTCGGGTTCATCGACAAACGATTCCGCCACCCCTACGAGGCGATGGGAAAGATGCAGCTGCTCCGTCAGGTCCGCGACTCGACACTGCGCAAGCGGTTGACCCCGGACTACATGATCGGATGCAAACGTGCGATCTTCTCCGACTCGTATCTACCCTCGCTCACCAAAAACAACGTCGAGGTCATCGACGATGCCATCGCCGAGATCCGCGAACACTCGATCCTCACCCGTGATGGTGTCGAGCATCGAGTCGACACCATCATCTACGGCACCGGATTCGAGGTACCACCAGCGGTACAGGCCCGCATTCGCGGCCGCGATGGCCAGACCCTCGCCGACCTGTACACCACCCGGCCGCAAAGCTATCTCGGCGCGACGTTAGCAGGGTTCCCGAACTTCTTCACCACCCTCGGTGCGTTCGGAGCCGTCGGCAACCAATCCGCGATCTACATGATCGAATGCCAAATCCGTTACATCGTGGACGCATTGGCGACCATGCGAACCGAAGGACTCGACCGCGTCGAAGTCCGCAAAGACGCACAGGAAGCTTTTCTCTACGAAGTCAACGAACGGAGCGCGAGGACGGTGTGGCTCACCGGCGGCTGCGCCACCACCTACTACCGCACCGCCGAGGGCAAGAACGCCGGCCTGTATCCGAACTGGAGCTTCGAGTACGCCAACCGAACCCGTCGATTCGACCGTGACGCATACGAACTCGGCGCCACAGACCCCTCCCCCGCACACGCATCGGTTAGGACACATTGATGTTCCCCTTCGACAGCCGCTCCCCTGCCTACGACGTCAACGGCAAGGTCGTCTTGATCACCGGCGGTGGGCAAGGCATCGGACTGGCCTTGGCCCGGATCCTGCATACGCGTGGCGCATCCGTCGCGCTAGTCGACGTGGATACGACAGCGGTGAAATCCGCTGCCCGGACACTGGGAAAACGAGCCCTGCCCCTGACCGCGGATGTGCGAGATCGACCGAGGATGACAACAGCGGTGGCACACACCGTGGATCGCTTCGGCCGTCTCGACGTCGTGGTCGCCAATGCCGGGGTCGCACCGCCACCTGCGACGCTGCGGACCATCGACGAGGACGACTTCGATCGTGTCATCGCCATCAACCTGACCGGAGTGTTCAACACCGTCCGCCCAGCGTTGGAGCAGGTCATCCAACACCACGGTCACGTCGTCGTCGTATCCTCGGCCGCCGCGTTCACCCCCGGCGCAGCCGCATCCCCGTACATGATCAGCAAAGCAGCAGTCGAACAACTCGGGCGCGCACTGCGCATCGAACTCGCCGCGGTCGGCGCCACCGCCGGAGTGGCCTACTTCGGCATCGTAGAAACCTCGATGACTCACGACTCCGTCGATCAGAATGACTTGGCCAGCGACGCCCTTGCCATGCTCCCGTGGCCGCTGAACCAACGGATCACCGCCGCGCAGGCCGCGAAATCGATTGCCGACGGAATCACAGCACGCGCCGCCAGCACCATCGCCCCCACGACATGGAAGCCCTACTCGTTGCTGCGCGGCATCGCGAACGTGATCATCGACCACCGAATGGCCCGAGACGATGACATCCACGCACTAGTGCGCAAGGTCGAGGCACAGGCCACCTCGACAGATCACGCGACAACGTCCGAAGATCGCTGACCCGGCCCTAGCCCACGACTCGGGAGGTCAGGCGAATGCCTCTATCGGGGGGCATGCGCACACGAGATTTCGATCGCCGTGGGCTCCGTCGATCCGGCGTACAGACGGCCATACCTTGGCGCGACCGGAGACTGCTGCCGGGTAGACCGCTTCCTCGCGGGAATACGGATGTGTCCACTCCCCCACGAGGCAGCGCGCGGTGTGCGGTGCCCCCCGCAACGGATTGTCCTCGACCGGCCATTCCCCACTACCCACACGATCGATTTCTCCGCGTATCGCGATCATGGCGTCGCAGAACGCGTCGATCTCATCGAGATTCTCGCTTTCGGTCGGCTCGACCATGAGTGTGCCCGCCACCGGAAAGCTCATGGTCGGTGCGTGGAAACCGTAGTCGGCGAGCCGTTTCGCGACATCGTCGACGGTGACGCCGGTGGCCTTGGTCAGACCGCGCAGATCGAGGATGCACTCGTGCGCCACCATCGCATTGTCACCGGTGTAGAGCACGGGAAAGTGCTCGTCGAGTCGCCGGGCTATGTAGTTGGCCGACGCGATTGCTGTCAGGGTTGCGCGGCGAAGGCCCTGTGCACCCATCATCCTCACGTAGGCCCAGGTGATCGACAGAATGGACGCACTGCCGAACGGTGCAGCGGACACCGTGGGCCCGTCACCGAGCTCGGCACGCAGCGGGTGGCCGGGTAGGTAGGGCGCCAGATGCGACCGAACGCCGATCGGACCGACGCCCGGTCCGCCGCCGCCGTGCGGAATGCAGAACGTCTTGTGCAGGTTGAGGTGGCTCACGTCTCCGCCGAAACGCCCCGGTCGGGCAAGTCCGACAAGCGCATTCAGGTTGGCGCCGTCGACGTAGACCTGGCCACCCGCGTCGTGCACCGCCGCGCAGATGTCGTCGATCTCGTGCTCGTAGACGCCGTGGGTCGACGGATAGGTGATCATGATGCCCGCGAGGCTGTTCGCGTGGGCCGCGATCTTGGCGCGCAGGTCATCGACGTCGACGTCGCCGTTGGATCGGCAGCCGACCACGACGACCTTCATACCCGCCATCACAGCGGACGCAGCATTGGTCCCGTGCGCGCTCGATGGGATCAGACAGACGTCGCGGCTGTCGTCCCCGCGACTGAGGTGGTACCTGCGGATGGCGAGGAGACCGGCATATTCGCCTTGACTACCGGCGTTGGGCTGAATGCTGACCGCGTCGTATCCGGTGATGTCGACCAGCCACTTCTCGACGTCGGTGATCACGGAGCGGATGCCCTCGGTGTCCTCGTCCGGCGCAAAAGGATGCAGGCGCGCGAACTGCGGCCAGGTGATCGACTCCATTTCGGCGGTGGCGTTGAGCTTCATGGTGCACGAGCCCAGGGGGATCATGCTGCGGTCGAGCGCAATGTCCTTGTCGGACAGGGTGCGAAGGTAGCGCAGCATCGCCGTCTCGGTGCGGTGGCGGGTGAAGGCGGGATGGGCGAGAAACTCCGACGTCCGCGTCAGTGGCATTGGGATGGACGGGGCGTGGTCGCCGTCTGACCGGACGGCCCCGAATGCTGCCAGGACAATATCGACGTGGTCCGTAGTGGTCGCCTCGTCGCAGGAGACACCGACGGTGTCCGCGTCGACGAACAGCAGGTTGATACCGGCCGCTTTCGCTTCCTCCACGACCGTCCGAGCGCGCCCGGGAACGTCGACGGTGACCGTGTCGAAGAAGTTATCGCTCGCCAACGTCAGACCAGCTGTGCGTAACCCGTCGGCAAGCGTGAGTGCATGCAGATTGACCTGTCGAGCTATCGACCGCAATCCCTCACTGCCGTGGTAACTCGCATACATCGCTGCAACGATGGCCAGAAGCACCTGTGCGGTGCAAATATTGGAGGTCGCCTTCTCACGGCGGATGTGCTGCTCCCGAGTTTGGAGCGCAAGGCGGTAGGCAAGATTGCCGTCGGCATCCACCGAAACTCCCACCAGACGGCCGGGCAGCTGCCGAGCGAGTGACGAGCCGACCGCGAGATAGCCGGCGTGGGGTCCGCCGAATCCCATGGGAACACCGAATCTCTGGGTGGTGCCGAAACACGCATCTGCACCCAACTCCCCGGGTGGGGTGACGAGCGTCAGCGCTAGCAGATCCGCGCCGAGAGCCACCAAAGCGCCACGCTCATGGGCTGCGGCGACGAGGTCGCGATGATCGACGAGCGCTCCGGACGCACCCGGTATCTGCGCGAGAACTCCGAAGAACTCACCATCGGGAAGGCCGTGCGAGAGGTCGGCACGAACGAGTTCGATTCCCAGCGGTTCTGCACGGGTGGCGAGGACAGCATGTGTCTGCGGGAAGACATCGTTGTCGACGACGAAGCGATGGGAGGCCGACTTTCGATTGGCCCGCCGGAGCAACGTCATCGCTTCGGCTGCTGCCGTGGACTCGTCGAGCATCGACGCGTTCGCCACATCCATCGCCGTCAGATCCGACACCATCGTCTGGAAATTCAGCAGGGCTTCGAGACGGCCCTGGCTGATCTCCGGCTGGTACGGCGTGTACGCGGTGTACCACGCGGGGTTCTCGAGGATGCCCCGAGTGAGAACCGGCGGGGTCAGGGTGTCGTAGTAGCCGAGTCCGATCATCGACGTCGCGACGACGTTCTTCGAGGCAATCTCGGCGAGTTCGGCCAACGCAGCGTGTTCACCCACGGCAGTCGGCAGTGTGTCGAGGCCGTCGGCCACCCCGTCGACCGAATGATCGAGGATCGATTCCGGAACGGCTCGTGCGGCCAGTTGCTCGAGCGATTCCACTCCGACGACATCGAGGATGCGCGCAAGTTCGAGTCGATCGGGACCGATGTGCCGATCGGCGAAGGACGAGCGGGGAATCTGTTCGGTCACGAGAGGCTCCAAGGTGTGCGTGCAGAAGGTGGGCTCTTTTCGCGCGGTTGCGCGATCAGTCCTCCCCCTCTGTCGCATGCTCGTCTCAACGAGCGCCTGAGAGATTCGATCACCGTCGGCCGTGCAGCCTAAGCGTCTTTCCCCTTGGGCGGGTGGTTCTTCCACCACTTTCCAGAGTCGCCGAAGCAGATACGGTCCGGGTGCCTGAGAGATTGACGGGGAGGTATTGCTCCTTCGGCGTCCGGAACTGGCGATCCCGGAACTCTCCCGTGCCTGCGCGACGTAGCGATGAGTTTAGCCTGTTTTGCGGCTTGCGCGATTCTTGCGACGCGATGCCAGCTCGTCCTCCGGGCTGGTCTCCGACTCGCCACCGTCGGCTCGCTCGGCAGGGAAGTCGGCGATGAGGCCGGTCAGCTCACGCATGGCACCGTTGACGGCGATACCGAACACACCTTGACCACCCTGTAGCAGGTCGACGACCTCCTCAGCGGACGTGCACTCGTACACGGTCGTGCCATCCGAGAACAGGGTGATGTTCGCAAGATCACCGACACCACGCTGACGGAGGTGGTCGACTGCGACACGGATGTTCTGTAGGGAGATACCGGTGTCGAGCAGGCGCTTGACGATCTTCAGGACCAGCATGTCCTTGAACGAGTACAACCGCTGACTCCCCGAGCCGGCTGCACCGCGTATGGACGGAACCACGAGACCGGTTCGTGCCCAGTAGTCGAGCTGGCGATAGGTGATACCAGCGATTTGGCATGCGCTCGGGACTCGGTAACCCACCAGATCATCAGGCACCGAATCATCTGGGAACAATCCGGGCTGGATGTCACCGGAACTCGCGGCCCTCGGCGCAGAAGCATCGGCCCCCGGCGCAGCGCTCGCTGAACTCTGGTGCTCCTGCGGCGTATCTCCCACTGACTGCTCCCTCTCGAATGTCTCGACACTGCGCGAGGCGAGTGATCTCGCCCCGGCCGGATGCGAATTCCGGCCTACTGCAACGTGAAGTTCCATTCCGCGTACCAGGCCAGACTACTCCCCGGGACGGATCGGCGACATACGATCACCGACTGCGAACTCACAAAAGAGACGCTATGGGTCAGCAGGGAGAGGGTCAACGCAACGCGCCGTAAGGCTGAACCTAAAGTTGAGGTTGAGACTCATCCGTTACCGGAATGACCCTTCAACCGTCCGTGGCCTTGAAATCGTCCGGCGATACGGATTCGAGAAACTCCTTGAACTTCTCGACCTCGTCCTCGCGCTCGTCGGGCATCAACAGTCCCGCTTCCGCCAACACCGGCTCTTCGGCGATGATCGGCACACCCGCCCGCAATGCGATGGCGATGGAATCGGACGGCCGAGCCGACACCCTGACGTCCTTGTCGAAGACGAGATCTGCGTAGAACGTGCCCTCTTGCAGATCGACGATTCGAACTTCCTTGAGCGTGTGACCGAGAGCGATGATCAGTTCCTTGATCAGGTCATGAGTCAATGGCCGTGCCGGTTGGACACCCTGCTGCTCGAGCGCGATCGCGGCGGCCTCGGTCTGCCCGATCCAAATCGGCAGATAGCGATCGCCATCGGATTCGCGGAGTAGCAACACCGGTTGATTCTGGGGCTGCTCGACGCGAATGCCTACTACACGCATTTCACTCATGGTGACTGCCTCCCACATGCGTTGAGAATCTGGCCGGTGGTCCGAGGGCGACCCGACTGCCCTCGAGTCTATGGGAAACCGGCGGCCGAGCGGTGTTGGCATTCTGCGAGCACCGTGATCACCGATCGAGCGAGCCACGCACCGCAGCTTTGACGAGACACGTGTGCAGTGTGAGAGACAGTGCCGCGAGTTCGCGAATCATCTCCTCGGCACGATCGCGGGCTCCGGCATCACGACCCTTGGCGACAGGGCCGGCGATCTGCGCGACAAGGCCGGCTTCGCGATCGGCGGCGAGCTTGAATGCCCGGAGATGTCTCACTTCGAGTCCGAACTGCGACATCGCGTGGGCGGTACGAGCCAGGGTCACCGCATCCTCGTCGTAGAACCCGGCTTGCCCCGGCGTGATCAACCCCGCCCGGAGCAATTCGGTCATGAACGAGTCCTCGATACCGGCGCGTTCCAACAGGTCGGACTTGCTCACTCGAACCTCTCGATCCGGGAGAAATTCTTCCGGCGACACTTCACCCGGCGCCACACTGAGAGTCCGGGGTTTCCGCGGAGCAGGGTCGGCACTTTCCACCCGCGCAACCCCACTGTCGATCGCTTCCAGTTGCTCCTTGATCACCTTCAGCGGAAGGTATTGATCTCGCTGAGCCGTCAACACGTACCGCAGCCTCTCGCAGTCCGCGATGGAGAACCGGCGGTAACCGGACGGTGTTCGCTCAGGCGAGATCAATCCCTCGGCTTCGAGAAATCTGATCTTGGAAATCGTCACATCGGGAAAGTCGGGCCGAAGCCGATCCAGGACGGAGCCTATCGACATCCCCCCGGGAGACTGTTGCCCGACGGCGGTCACTGGCTGCCTGCACCCGCAGACGAATCGCCGACCTGCGAACCAGCGCTGCCGCGGGGGCCCGTGAGGAAGACCAGGCGGAACTTGCCGATCTGAACCTCGTCACCATTGGCGAGCACTGCCGAGTCGACCGGTTCGCGATTGACATAGGTTCCGTTGAGGCTGCCGACGTCGACAACCTGGAACTCGTTTTCGTCCTGACGGAACTCGGCATGACGACGACTGACAGTCACGTCGTCGAGGAAGATGTCGCTGTCGGGATGGCGACCAGCCGAGGTGGTCGGCTGGTCGAGCAGAAAACGAGACCCAGCGTTGGGGCCGCGCTTGACCACGAGCAGCGCCGACCCGACCGGCAAGCCCTCCACGCCCGACACCGGAGCCTCGGCAGTCTGGCTCGTTGCCGACTTATCGAGCTCCTGGAGAAAATCCGCGCGGAATACCGAAGTGGTCTCCGCCGGCGACTCTCCGTAGATGCCGTCGTTGTCGTTCTCGCTCACCGTTTCTCCTTCTCAGTCCGATCGCCCGGGCTTGGAACCACCAGGGTTACGCAGTAATCAACCTGCTCGTTCAACAAATCATGCGGACCTGTGCCAGATCACACAGCTACTCGGCCACGGCAACTACACCTGACGACCGTACCTTGCGGACGGGCACGTGTGTAAGCGGTCGACGGTGTCCGAGCGGGCGAAGTTACCCGGCCGTAATTCCAGCATATCCGTCGGCGTCGAGCATCTGCGCCACCGACTCGTCCAACGCTTGCGCCGATTCGACCTCGAGCTCGACCAACCAGCCCTCGGTGTAGGGACCCGAGTTGACCTTTTCCGGGCTCGTGTCCAGATCCTCGTTCACGGCAATGACTTTGGCTGTCAACGGCGCGAAAACGTCCGACACGCTCTTGGTCGATTCGACCTCTCCCATCGACGATCCCGCGGTCACCTCGTCACCGATGGCGGGCAGTTGCACGAACACCACGTCACCGAGCTGCCCCTGCGCGTAGTCGGTGATCCCGACGCGCACGGTGGTCGGCGCGGTTCGCTGAACCCACTCGTGTTCCGGTGTGTACAGCAGGTCGGCCGGCGGGGAGATCTCACTCACGTCTGCATTCCTTTCGGGCGGTTGGAGCTCGTCCTGTCGGAGCAGAGCTAGTTTCCGGGCTGAGAGTATTGAGGCAGACGAGGATCCCGCAAGGCGGACACCTCGACCAGGTCCGATCGAACCACATCGCAGCGTCCGCCGTTGCGAGCAACCGTGTCGATGACGCCACCCGGTATGTCGAGGGCAGCAGCGAGAGTCGCGGGTTCGCCGATCGCGGTGAACACGAACGGTGCGGACATCTCGACGCCGTCTACGATCACTCCCCCCGCCTTTCCGGCAATCCACGACTCGACCCCGATACGGACCGGTTCTGCATCTGCACCCGCTATCTGGACCGCCTCCGCGCCTGCCGCTCGTAGTTCCTGCAGAGCGTCGAGCAAGACGTCCGAGCCGATTCCGGTATGAGGATCGGATACCGTGACCACCACACCCGGGCCCGTCGCAGCGGTCATGCCCACCTGGATAGACAGTGACTCGAGCCGTGCACGGGCATCGGCCAGCGCCGCACCACCTGAATCGGAGCGATCCAGGGCGGCCAACGTCGCCTCGAGATCGGCGATCTCCTCCCGCAGAGCCGCCTCTCGGCGTCCGACGTTGTCGAGTACAACCAGCAGGTCGGCCGGTCTTGCCGCGTCGAGGGAGTCGCTGCTGTCGTTCTCCCGAACCTGAACCACCAGCCCGAAGCCCAGCAAGACCATCAACACAATCGTCAGGGAGCCGAACAGAATCGACCTGGGCCGCGTGCCGACGAGCGCACGTATGCGATCGCTGCGGAAATGCTGTCTGCGGAGCTTGTGCCTGCCGTCCTCGGTCACGACGCCCTCACGCACCGAGCAGTCGACGACGCAGAGCCGCGGCGTTGCCGAAGATTCGGATGCCGAGGACCACCACGATCGCAGTCGAGAGCTGAGTGCCGACACCGAGTTGATCGCCGAGCCACACGATCAGAGCTGCAACGAGCACGTTGAAGACGAAGGACACCACGAACACCTTGGAGTCGAAGATGCCGTCGAGAAACGCGCGGATTCCCCCGAACAGCGCATCGAGCGCAGCCACGACCGCGATGGGAAGATATGGAGCCAAGCTGGCCGGCACCTGCGGTCCGGATACCGTTCCGACCGCGACACCGATGCACAGAGCCAGGACCGCCATTGCCACGAGAACACCGCCGCGACCGGACCGCCCCACCGCCGCATGCGTGCCGAGTTCGTCGCCCTGTTCGATCTGATCCTCCTTGCGCATGTTCTCCTCGCCCATTCTCTCGTCGCTCACGTTCTCCCGTTGCTCACGGCTGTCCTCCTGGGGTCGCCGACCGAATCGTGCGCACCACCGAGGCCGGCATGTCGAGTTCGTCGGCGACGCGGACATCGAAGCCGACCTGATAGAGCTGCGCCAATGCGGACAGGCGCAGGTAGGCGTCACTGACAGCGAAACGCGCCTGCAGCTGGCTGGGTGATCCGATCGCGGCCACCGTGTAGGGAGCGAAGACAGGTCGGTTGTCGACCAACATCGAACCTCCTGCCTGCCTGATGGTGACGCCCGGCCCGATGCGTACATCGTCGACGGTAACGGCCTCGGCGCCACTGACCCACAGAGAGTTGACGAGAACCTGCAGATCTCGATCGAGAACCGCGGCCTCGGACGATCCCCGCACGGGGCTCGACACGTCCGACAGGTTCACCGGTGTCGGAGGTTCGGCCACCGTCACCACGATGCCCGGACCTGAGGCCGTCGCCGCGCCGGCAGCGATCTCCAGCGCGGAGAGCTCGGTCAGCACGCTTTCACCCGCTGCGTCGTCGGTCAGCGCTGCCGCTCGAATCGCTTCGAGATCCTCGGCCAGCTCCCGACGATTGTCGTCGAGGGCGGCAGCTCGGTCCTGCGCGGCGCGGACGCTCGCGAGAATGTCACCTCGCTCACCGGAGCCATCGACGTTGTTCGAGGCCAGCTGAGACATCGCAATCCCGAAAACGCAGCCGACGAGCAAGGCCCCGAGAACCGCCACCGCGATGTCCGCCTTGTTGGGCCTGCCGCCGCGGGGCTTTTTCGACGCTGCTGCCGCGTAACCGGGATCGAGATGCTCCGACATCAGGGAGCGTAGAAGCGAGGGAACGGGATTGCGGCGGACGGGGTCACGCATCGCGGGCTGACCGATCCGATGTCCTGGGCACGGCTCGGGCAATGCCCATGGCTTTGTAGGTGTAGAGGGCGCCGGTCCATATGTAGAGTCCGGTTCCCCAGATGATCAGGGCATACCCGATCGGTGCCAGTATTTGCGCGATCGTCGAATCGCCGGTGGACCCCAGTAGCACGGGGAGCGCGATCATGATGACGAACGTCGCTGCTTTGCCGAGGTATATGACCTCCGGCGGTGGGAGACCTCGTCGTCGATAGATCAGTAGCGTTGCGGCCAGGATCAGGTCCCGGCCGATGAGAATTGCCGCCACCCACCACGGGATTATCCCTCGGACAACGAATGCGACGAGCGTCGTTACCACGGACAAACGGTCCACGAGCGGGTCCAGCAGTGCGCCGATCCGCGAGGACTGGTCGAGCACGCGAGCGAGTTTGCCGTCCAGCCAGTCGGTTGCGCCGCTCGTGAGCAGTATCGCCAGAGCCCACCCGTCCGCGCGGAGTACGAGGAACAGATACAGGAACAACGGGATGAACAGCAGTCGGACCACGCTGAGCACGTTGGGCACGGTGACGATGCGGTCGCTGAGCCCTGTGTGCGGAATGCTCACCGTGCCCACCTCGATCCCAAGTTGCTGCGCGCCCGCCGTCGAAATCCGACCACGTCGCCGCACGTCATTGCCACGCGAACACCGGCTGCTCGAAGTGTGCCACGCGAGTATGCCGACGGTGTAGCACGACTTCCCTGAACTGGTGCACTATCGCACCGGTCGGAGCATGTACCAGGGAGCCACGGAACGGCCACTGCACGACCGGCCTGTCGGATTGCGCGATGGAGACGAATCGAGGGTCGGTGTCGAGCTCGTGCGCGTGCACCTCGTAGACGGTCGCCACCTCGTCGGGACTGGGCACGACATCGCCCAGCGAGTCACCGATCCACACCACGAACGGAGTGATCACGTAGCCCGAGCGGGTGAGGAAGTCGTCGAGTCGACCGAGGATGCTCGACGGTTCGGCCGCGACACCGAGTTCTTCCTCGAGCTCACGTAGGCAAGCCTCTTCCGCCGTCTCTCCTGGGTCGATACGACCACCCGGCAGAGCGAACTGCCCGGGATGCGCGCGAAGCTGTACCGGCCTCATTGTGAGAAGCATCCGGCGCTGCCCCACGGGGCCGCCGATGGTCACCGCGACGGCGGCCGCACGACGGTCCTCGATGGCGACGCGCCGAGGGACGAACTCGGCGAGGGCCGAGTCGATCGACTGCCGCTCGAGCCGACCATCAGGATCACCGTTCATGACAACGAGCCTAGAGGCCGACCGGCGACCATCGGCATCGAAGTCGTGCGCCCGGTCCGACAACGCCGACCACGAGGTCCTCAGCGGGCTGCCGCGCGACCGGCGGCCCGGCCGGAAAAGATGCAACCGCCGAGGAAGGTCCCTTCGAGCGAACGGTATCCGTGCACCCCTCCGCCGCCGAATCCCGCTACCTCACCAGCGGCGAACAATCCCTCGAACGGTGTTCCATCGGGCCGAAGAACACGAGAGTCGAGGTCGGTCTGCAAGCCGCCGAGCGATTTGCGGGTGAGCAGGTGCAGCTTGACGGCGATCAGCGGACCGGACTTCGGATCCAACATGCGGTGGGGCGCCGCGATCCGCGCCGCCCTGTCACCCTTGTATTTCCGGGCGGCGTGGATCACCGACACGGACAGGTCCTTGCTGAAGTCGTTGTCCATCTCCCGATCCCTGGCCGTCAACAGGGTTTCGATCGCCGAGGTTTCCAGCTGGACTTCGCCGATCTTGTTCATCCCTGCCACGAGCTCGTCGACCGAGTCCGCGACGACGAAATCTTCACCCCGACGTTTGAACGCCTCCACCGGACCCGGGGCTCCGGATCGAACTCGTTCGAGCAGCTTTCGCACGCTGCGGCCGGTGAGGTCCGGGTTCTGCTCTTGACCGGACAGCCCGAACTCCTTCTCGATGATCTTCTGATCGAGTACGAACCACGAGTAGTCGTACCCGGTGCGGACGATGTGCTCGAGCGTGCCGAGTGTGTCGAAACCCGGAAACAGTGGTGCGGGCAGTTGCTTGCCCGTCGCGTCCAGCCAGAGGCTGGATGGCCCGGGCAGAATCCGGATGCCGTGGTTCGGCCAGATCGACTCGTAGTTGGTGATTCCCTCTGTGTAGTGCCACATTCGGTCCGGATTGATCACGCTGGCGCCGGCATTGCGGCTGATTTCGAGCATGCGACCGTCCACGTGCGCCGGCACGCCCGTCAGCATGTGCTTCGGCGGAGATCCGAGACGTGCGGGCCAGTTCTGCTTCACGAGTTCCCAATTGGCGCCGATACCGCCGGAGGTGACGATCACCGCCCCTGCCTCCATCTCGAACTCGCCACGCGTCTCGCGCGAGGACGCGACGCCGCGGGCGGCCGAGGACGGTTCGAGTACGACGCCGCGAACACCGGTGGCTCGACCGTCGGTGACGACGATGTCGTCGACGCGGTGTCGGTGCGCCATCGTCACCAATCCCTGTTCGATCCCCTGACGGACAGTACGAGCGAAGATCTCGACGAGAGCGGGGCCTGTGCCCCAGGTGATGTGAAATCTCGGCACAGAGTTGCCGTGACCCGTTGCACCGTACCCACCGCGCTCGGCCCACCCGACGAGCGGAAAGATCTTCAGTCCGCGCTCACGCAGCCAACTTCGTTTCTCCCCGGCCGCGAACTCCACGTACGCCTGCGCCCAGCGTCGAGGCCAGGCGTCCTCGTCACGGTCGAAGCCCGCGGTGCCCATCCAATCCTGCAGGGCCAGATCGTAGGAGTCCTTGATACCGAGCCTTCGTTGCTCGGGACTGTCGACGAAGAACAGGCCACCGAACGACCAGAAAGCCTGCCCACCCAGGTTGGCCTCGTTCTCCTGGTCGAGGAGGATGACGCGTTTACCCCTCGATATCAGTTCGGCGGTGGCCACCAGTCCGGCCAGGCCGGCTCCGACGACGATGACGTCTGCTGCGCCGTCGACATGTGCTGTGCCCTTCACGGTCACCACTCCCCCGGTTCGTGCTTCTCGTTCGCACTGGTTACGAGTTCGACTGTAGCCTGCGTCACGTCGAGCCCGGCGTCCGACGCAGCTTTGGTTGTGCAGCACAAATGCCCGAAACGACCGCTTTGCAGCGCTCGCTGAACCATCTGAGATACTTTCTCCGGAGTCGGGATGATTCGTTCTGCTCGGCGATGCGCCGCGCAATGATGGAGGCGCTTTGTTCCGATCTCGCGACCAAAGGCAGAGCGAGTCCGCCCACAAGTATCTGGACTTCGCAGCGGTATCGCCCGCGCTGGAGAACGCGGCAGAAGTTACGGCACGGGCTCTGGATTTCCCTGTAGCTCTGGTCAACATCCTCGACGACTGCAACCAATACACGCTGGTAGCCCACGGCTCCGATGCGGTTCGCGGACAGGTCATTCCCCGGTCGAGCGCGGCATGCGATGCGGTGGTCGAACAAGGCAGACCCATTGTCGTTCAGGATGTCGATTCGCCCAACGGCGCTCGTTGGAGCACAGCACGGGCGTTCGGGAACCCCACCGATTCACTCCTGAAAGTGCTGCGGGAGTCAGGGCTACGCGCCTACGCCTCCATCCCGCTGTTCGGCCGCGAATCAGTACCGATCGGCACTCTGTGCATCCTCGACGTGCTGCCGCGGACCCTGTCGCCGGAGAAGTTTCGCCTTCTCGAACAACTCGCGGTCATGGTGGAAGAACACCTCGATACCCAAAGGGATCGCGCACGGGTCGCCGCGAATCCCGCTACCTCGAGTGAGCTCACCGCGGCTGTGGACAACGGACAGATCACCCCGTGGTACGAGCCGATCGTCGATTTGCATACCGGCGGCGTGTTCGCGCTCGAGGCACTGGCGAGATGGGAGCATCCAACCCGAGGTTTGCTCACTCCCGGGGAGTTCATCGAGCAGGTGGAAAACACCGACCTCATCGTCGACCTGGACCTGAGAATACTGTCTCGAGCGTTGTCCGATTTCGTGAAGTGGCACCTCGATCGCCCAGGACTCAAGTTGTCCGTCAACATTTCCGGACACCACCTCGAACGCCTGGACTGCGTGGACCGCATCGTCAGCGCCGTACACGCGTCCGGTGTGTCCCCGAAGTCGGTTGTACTGGAAGTGACGGAGACGGCTCGCGGCGCGGGAGTCGACGACGAGGCCAGAATAGTCGCGGCGCTCCGATCGAGCGGATTCACCGTGCTTCTCGACGATTTGGGCTCCGGGTGGTCGCCGATACCTCGGATCACACACGTAACCGTCGATGGCTTCAAACTCGATCGGGCGCTGGCGGCGTCGTTGCACACCAAGATCGGTGAGGCGGTCGCCCACGCGATGCTGCAGTTCGCCGGGGAGTTGGACCACTGTGTGGTCTTGGAGGGGGTCGAGAACATGGACCGCCTCGGCAGGGCACGGACGCTGGGGTTCACCCATGGCCAGGGGCATCTCTTCTCCACCGCGATGAACGCCGAGGATGTCCCGCGCTTTCTCTACGAGTGGTCCGCGCAGGAGTGGCCACGGCTGGACGCAGAGCGAAGCTGAAACCGCCCCGCATCTGTCGGCCCCGTCGTCTATGGTCCTAGCGACGTCGACCGAGAGGTGTTCAGATGCCCGTACCTTCCGCTGCGCGTGACCGAATCCGTCCCGTGGTCCCGCCGTTCCTGCTGGAGCGGATAGCAGAGCATTCCGCGGAGAACAGGCAGGGCGTCAGGGTCCCTCATGCCTCGTCGAGCGCAGCCCACACGCTGGAGGTCGACCGCGAGTTTCTCGACCGCCGCGCACATGCGCAGAGTATCGACAACGACAGCGCACCGGATACCACCCGAGCATTGATGCGCTCCATCCACGACGCGCAGAACACCCGAGAATTGCCGGGCACGCTGGTTCGCCGAGAAGGGCAGCCGCCGACGGGTGACCGATCGGTGGACGAGGCATACGCGGGTCTCGGTGTGACTTACGAGTTCTTTCGACAGGTGTACGGGCGCAACAGTCTCGACGGTCGAGGGCTGCCCCTGGTCGCGACGGTGCACTACGACCAGGACTACGACAACGCTTTCTGGGACGGCGAGCGAATGGTGTTCGGCGACGGTGACGGTGAGGTGTTCGGACGCTTCACGGCCTCGCTCAGCGTCATCGCGCATGAGCTTGCCCACGGGTTCACGCAGTACTCCTCGCAACTCGAGTATTCCGGCCAGGCAGGTGCCCTGAACGAGTCGTTGTCCGATGTGTTCGGCGTCCTCGTCGAGCAGTATTCGCTGGGCCAGAGTGCTGACGAGGCTTCGTGGTTGGTGGGGAAGGGATTGTTCCTGCCCGCTGTGCAGGGCAGAGCACTCCGGTCGATGATCGAACCGGGAACCGCATACGACGACGATGTACTCGGTCGCGATCCACAACCGGCCGATATGGACAGCTATGTGGTCACCACAGCCGACTACGGTGGCGTGCACATCAATTCGGGAATACCGAACCGCGCCTTCGCGCTGACCGCTATCGGGCTCGGCGGCGCAGCCTGGGAAAGGGCCGGGCAGGTGTGGTTCGACGTCACCACGAATTCTGCCCTGCCGCCCACGGTCGACTTCGAGGGATTTGCTTCGGCCACCGTTGCGGCTGCGCGGTCGCGCTACGGCAACGAGTCCGACGTTCGACGGGTCGTCGAACGAGCCTGGGCTACGGTGGGAGTGTCAGTGCACGACCCCGACTTCTGACGAGTCTGCGACGCGAAGGACATGACATGTTCATCGAGGTGGTTCGGTCGGGTGGTATCGCTGGTTCCATCCGACGGGCCCGGGTGGACCTGGATGCGATAGTCGACGAGGCGTCGGCCCGCGAGTGGCGTGGCCTCGTCGAGCAAGCCCGGCCTCTGATCCTTTCGCAGCCTGCGGCTGTCGCGCCCACGCGCGTGCGTGACGGTTTCGTGTGGACGGTCTCCGTCGACGAGAGCACCTGTCAGATCGACGATGCGTCGATGACCGGACCGCTCCGCGACCTGGCGCAACGCGCGCTGCGTGAGGGCCGCAGAGTCTGATCGTCTTACAGGACCAGGGGCTAGTACTGAGCCCGCTTGGGTTCGAGCCGATACGTGATCAACCGTGAACTGTTGGCAACTACGGCGACCGATGACGCGTTGTGCAGAATGGCGGCGAGGACTGGTGACAATGCCCCCGCTGCACTCACTAGTAGCCCGATCGCGTTGACCGCAATCGACATTCCATAGTTCTGACGGATGACCTCCACTGCATGCCCTCCGAGGTCGCGGACGTCGAGAAGCCTGTACAGATCGTCACTTGCCAGAGCAACGTCGGCGGTCTCCACCGCAACGTCTGTTCCAGCCAATCCCATCGCTATGCCGATATCGGCGGCCGCCAGCGCCGGAGCGTCGTTGGTGCCGTCGCCGACCATGGCAACGACATGTCCCTGTCGCTGCAGTTCCTGCACCACGGCCAACTTGTCCTCGGGCATCACCTCTGCGCGCCATTCCGTGATACCGAGTTCCGCCGCCACCGCTGCCGCGGTTTCGGCGTGGTCTCCGGTCAACATGAGCACGCGTTGCACTCCGTCGGATCGCAGGCGTGACAGGACGTCGACTGCCTCGGGCCGAACTTCGTCACGCAGACTGATCAGACCGACCAAATCACCGTCGACCGCGAGCAGCAGCGGGGTCTCGGCCTGCTGCTGCAGCCTGCGGACCCACTCCGCGGCCTTCTCCGATACTGCGACATTCTCCCCCTGCAACAGTGACGGGCTGCCGAGCAGCATCGTGCGTCCGTCAGCCCAGGTCCTCATCCCGAGCCCAACCAGGACTTCGCATTCCTCATGCGGCGGGATGGCGATGTACCGCTCCTCGGTGGAGCGAATCACTGCCTCTGCCAGTGGGTGTCGTGAGTGAATCTCCGAACTGGCCGCGTAGGCCAGAACCTGCTCGGGTTCCCAGTCGTCGGCGAAGGCCACGACGTTCGTCACCACCGGCCGTCCCATGGTCAGGGTTCCGGTCTTGTCGAAGACAATGGTGTCCACGCGGCCGGCGAGTTCCAGGTGTGAGCCACCCTTGATGAGGATCCCGCGTCGGGCACCGTTTCCGATCGCAGCGCTGATCGCAGTGGGGGTGGACAGCCCGACGGCGCACGGACACGCCACCAGCAACATCGTCATCGCGCGACGCACATCTCGGGTCACCACGAGCGTGAGTGCGGACAGTAGGAACGACGTCGGCACGAATCGTCGTGAGAAGTTCTCGCCCACCGTCTGGATCGGCGCGCGATCCTCCTGCGCCTCTTCCACGCGAGAGATGATGCGTCCGATGGTCGTGTCGTTTCCGACGGCGGTTGCACGAACCACGAGCCGACCTCGAACGACGACCGATCCGGCGTGGATGCGTGCGCCCGCGGCTACCGATACCGGCAGTGTCTCACCCGTGATCGCCGACTGATCGACGATGGACTCCCCCTCGACGACGATCCCGTCGACAGGAGCCGCGACGTGATCGTGCACCACTACGTCGTCGCCGACGCACAGCGATTCGGTATCGACCGAGACTTCGCTGCCGTCCGCGAGCCTGACCCATGCGGTGTCCTGGGTGCCGTTGAGGAGATCGGCAATCGCGCGTCTCGTTCGTCGCAGAGTCAGTTCTTGCAGGTACTCACCTATGTTGAGAAGCCACAGCACAGTGAGTGCGACCACGTTCTCCCGTAGCACGAGACTAGCGACGGTGGCAGCGGAGACGAGTGCATCAGTGCCTGCGCCTCGGTTGCCCGACAGTGAGCGCAACGCGCCTCTGAGAAATGGGTAACCGGTGAAGACGGTTGCGCCGGTGGCGACCAGGCGACTGGTCGGTCCGAGAACTGGCGGACGGTTCAAGCCGTAGCGGCGAAAACCCAGTAGAACCAGCGCCGCTCCACCGACAGCCATTCGCAGGACCTCGGCGCTGCCGACATCGGCCGATCGCGGGGTGCGTTCGGGAACATCCGACCACTCGACTTCGCAACCGGTCTCGATCGCCGCGATCAGCTCGGCGCGGTCGATGCGTGTCGGTGAGATCCATACAACAACTGAGGCCGTTCGCGGGTAGGCGTGTGCGGCGCGAACCCCGAGAACCCTGTCGACTGCATCCTCGATCGCGACGGCTCGGCCGGGGCTCGCGCGGAGCCAGGGTACCTCGAATCTGATGCGTCCTGCGGCGTCGGAGACGATCCGGATACTGGTGGCCGACTCACCGACGGGCATGTCCGGCCTTCGAAACGAAACAACCGTCGAAGACACGATCAGTGACTGTGACCGTGTCCGGTTTCACCGGCTACCGGTGGCGCAACCTCTTCACCCAACCGCTCTTTGGCCTCGGCGACCACGTCGGATACGGAAAGCCGAGCAGATTCGGCACCCTCCTCTGCCTTTCGGACGCCGCGCAGACTCCATTCGGTCGCCGTGACGGCCGCTTCGCGAAGCGGAGCTTTCGCGATCAGCGTCTTGGCGCCGTTATAGGCTGCCACGCCCACCGCTCCAGTGACGACGGTGGACACAGCTTTCGCGAGCATTATCTGAAAGGCCATTTCGACATCATATGGCGTCCGACACCAGGGTGTGAGGGCCGGATGCCTTGCAGTTTCAGGTGCACACATGCGCACGATGCGATGTCGACCATCACCGGCGGCGGGCCAACCGTGGCGGGCGTAGCGTGGAATTCGTCCGCTGAAGTGACCGTTAACGGTAGGAACGACGGGATCGGAGTGTTCGGTGGAGTGGGACGGCGGCCGACGCAGGGAGCGGCTGGCCTCGACGCGGTTGGGGCACAATTGGATTTTCCTCGGGCGCACACGCCGTGCCGCGCTGTATCTCGCTCTCGGACTCGTGCCAATCCTCGTCCTGGCCGGCATGTACTGGCGGTGGGACGTCGCACCCGAGCAACGCCGTCTAGCCCAGACCGAACCGAGCATCGACCAGATATACGACGCAGCGGACCCAGCCGACAGTACGACTGCCGTCGTCGACTTGGTCGGGCTCGGCAACGTAGACGGCGCGCCGACCGCCCGAGCACTGACGAGCTTCACCGAGATCGGGCGGGTGTGGTCGGTGACGTTCGACAACCGTGGCATAGACACTCGAGTCATAAGCGATCTCGTTGCTCTGCGTGCCCGCACCGAGGGTGTCCGCAACATCGTATTGGTCGGCCACAGCATGGGTGGCGTGATCGCTCTCGAAGTGGCACAGCACATCTACGAGGACACCGACCGTGTATTGACTGGGGTGGTTCTGGACTGCACACCGCTGGACCTGCATGCAGTACGCGGCGACGCTCGCGACGCCGGACAAGATCTCCTGCGCTGGATCGGTTGGCTGCCGGGAGCACGAGAAAGTCGTTCGCTCCGTTCCATGGTCGAGATGGCTGCCCGTAAGGACAGGTACGTCGACATGCACTCGACGTGGTATCCAAGAATCGATTTCGCTGCGGCGGGCGAAGCATTCGAACAGGTCATGATGGACAAGATTCTCAATCCAACGGTTGCCAGCAACGGCTTCATCGAATCTCAGTTCAGGACGATCGTGGCATCCGGTGCGTTGGACAATCTGGATGCTCTAGCCGAAACCGTCGCCGACAAACCCAGGCCCGCAATCGTGTTCCTGCGTCCGGCACGGGCGGCGTCGGACAACGTGGTCGATGTCGACTACTCCCAGCGAATCCTGTTCGAACGGTCCGGCGGCACCGACGGCACTCTGCGAGTTGTGCGCATGCACGGCACCGGGCATGCCAATCCGCGCCAAGCACCCGGTGCCTACAACGGATCGATCACATCGCGGGTGATACCGGCGCTCGAAGACAGCATTGTCCGAGACCTCCGCTCGTCGCTGACCGTAGACCCGGTGCTACGGGCCGGTGTGTCAGAGCCCTGATCGAGTGCGGCCACGCTCGGTGCCGGGTCGTCGGTTCGGACTCCGGTGCCGCTGCCGCTTCAGCTACGAGGAGGTACTCGTGAAACTCACTTGTGCCCCTCTGAGCGCCGGCGCCCCCGCCGATGTCACCCACGACGGAACCTCTGTCGGAGATGTTCCAGTTGCCTGGCCGTAGATCACGGCCAGCGTGTCACGTTCGAAGTCCGAACCCTGGTAGCTCGCTGGTGCCGCGCCACCGGGCGCACCCACCAGCGACCCGGGAATTGCCGAGTACTGCGGCGCCGGAAGCTCCGGGATGTCCTGCGGACCGGGGTTGCGCGAGGGAACCTGGTAGGAGCCGTCGTTGGGCGAGCCTCCCGGGTACTGCGGGAAGAACTCCCCCGCCTCGGTGTCGGCCGGTGTGTAGCAGCGCGGTCCACGATCGTCGAAGAGCCTCGGCTCGTCCTGATTGGGCAGGTAACGGCCCTTGGGGTTGACCACTGGCATGTGAACGTTGATGCCTTGGTATTCCTCACCGACACCGATGACCGTCTGAGCTCGTTCGACGATGGGGACGAACTGCGAGAACGTGCACCCGAACGCCGGCGAATACTGAGCCAGCAGCTCGAGCGCCTCACGGGAATCGGCCGAGATACGAATCAGGTTGTCCGCGTTGACCTCCAAGAAATCCGCCGTCGACGCACTCGTCGCCGTCAGCGACCCGATCAACGTATCGACCGCCGGACGCTGCTCCACGAAGGTGTTGCCCGTGACCGACAGATTGTCCAGAGCATCGATCAACTGCGGCCCCGCATCGGCGTACGTCTGCGAGAAGTCCGCGAGACCGCGCAACCCCTGCTGAATGTTCGGCAACTCGGTGTTCAAGCCGGCGAAAATGTTCTCGAGCCGATCGATCGTCAACCCCAACTCCGCGCCGCGACCGTCGAGACCCTGAGAGAGCGCGCCGAGCGTGTTCGCCAGATCCTGCGGCGGAATCGCTTCGAGCAACGGCAACAGGTTGTCCAGCAACTGACCGACCTCGATCGCGTTGCCACTGACATCCTGCCGCAGCACCGTGCCGTCGACGACCGGCGACGCAGAGTTCTTCTCCGGCACCATCAATGCCACGTACCGCTCACCGAACAACGTCTTCGGCAGCAACCGGGCGGTGGTGTTGGAGGGAATCATCTCCGCCTTGTCCGGATCGATCGCCATCCGCGCGGTCACCACACCGTCGACCGCCGAGGTCGAGCGAACCTCGCCCACGATCAGACCGCGAACCTTCACATCGGCGTTCAGCGGCAACGCATTACCCACCGAATCGGTGATCAGATCCACACTGACCACCTCTTTGAACGTCTTGTTGTAACTGGTGACCGACCAACCGACGAACAGAATTACTGCGACGATGAGAAGCGCGCCCAACATACGGCGTCGAAGCGGAGACGCTGAGACGATCACGAGGCGCTGCGTCCCGGAACAGAACCGAGGCAGTCGGACACGGCGGAAACAGCGAACGAGGGAGGAACGATCATTCCCCAGACATTAATGTAACGGTTAGTAACGATCATTATCCACAGGTGTGAGACGGCTTACATCCGTCTCGAGCACTGGGATCGCGGTCCCGCTTCTACTGGCACCGGGAATCATACTATCGAGCGCGCGCGGCACGAGCCACCACATCAGCGCACCGAACAGGACGAGGATATTGACCCACTGCAACAGGGTCGCCATGCTGTCGTGCACGAGCACTCTGTCCAGCGCTTGAATGTTCATCACCATGCCGTGCACGAGGATCAGCACCCACAACCGCCTGAAACGGTAGTACACCCACACTGCAGCGGCACCCCACACGAAGGCCCAGAGAAATCCCCCCATACCGAAATACAGGTAGATGAGTCCTCGCATCGCCCCGGCGAGAACCATGATCCACCCGATCGGAATGCGGCCGACCAGGAGTACCAGCGGTAGCGCAGCAAGCAGCGGCTCTTCACGAAGGCCCGCGGACAGAGCGGCCAGCACAGCAAGCCACGGCGATTCGACCGTGGCGGGAGTTGAAAACTCGAAGCGCATGACACCGGTGCGATCGAGCACCAGAACCACAGCTGACGCCACCGCGATGGCCGCACACCATGCGACGGCCGCGTCCATCGCGCTGCCCGATCGCTCGGGTAGCACAGCCGTCAGGGACCGCCCGCGGACCGCGATCACCACCCACAGTGCGGCTGCACCGACCACCAGCTGCACCGCGAGCACGACGAGATCGATGACCTGATCGTGCGTGGTGAGCACAGGTGGCGGGGCGCCCGGCTCCCGGAAGCGCCATATCGAGCCGAGAATGCTCACCGAGTACAGAACTAGCCACGCGGACACAAGACCGAGAACGAGCAGGCCCGTCAGCCATCGACTGACCCCGCGGGGCGAATCGACACCCGGGTCCATCGATCGCGCGTCCGCCACCGCCGTCTCCCACTCTCTGCAGATTCTCGCCCTGTCGAGGCTTCGCCCCTCGAGGTCTCATCGGACAGGGATCTGTCTATCACGGCAACGGCGCATTGGGCGGTTCTACGATCGCGGTATCACTCGAGCCTGTGCACCTAAAAGTAGTTGCCCAATCAACCACTCTCGGTACTCTGGGCAGGTGAAATCGACACATTGGCTCGACCGCGAAGAGCAGCGGATGTGGCGCTCCTACCTGGATGCGACACGACTTCTACTGCTTACCCTCGACCGCCAACTCGAACGCGACTCGGACATATCGTTCACCGACTTCGAGTTGCTCGTGCTGCTTTCCGAAGCCACCGAGCACCGAATGCGCATGAGCGCACTGGCCGAAGCGGTGACCACCAGCCGAAGCGGTGTCACCCGCGCGATTTCCCGGTTGGTTGCCGCCGGCTGGGTACGCCGGGTCGAATGCGAGAACGACAGGCGCGGAACACTCGCCGAACTCACCGCCGATGGCGAGCGAAAACTTGCCGCCGCAAGCCCCGGACATGTCGACGCCGTTCGCGCGAACATGTTCGACCTACTCACGCCTGAGTCTCTCGAAACCCTGGCCCAGATCTGCGAAACGATGCGCGCACACATGACCGAGCGCCGCTGAAGCTCATTCGAATACCGGCGGCTCAGACGGACGAACGGTCGACCATGGCGACCTGCACCCGCTCACCGGTTTCGAGCGAACTCACTCCGGCCTCACACACGGCCGCCGCAGCATATCCGTCCCAAGCGCCCGGGCCGTCGACGTAGTTGCCCGATTCTGCGCCCCGCACGACGGCATCGACCCAACGCTGAATCTGCACGTCGTACGCCTGCCCGAAACGCTCCTTGAACGACGGCGTGATGGCGCCACCCCACGTCCCGGGCTTGCTCTTTCGTACCAGGCCCACGTCGAGACCGATAATGGCGCTGCCGAGTTCGGCGACAACCTCGGTACGAACCTCGTAGGCAACGCCGGTGGTGACGAACACCTCGGTGTCGACGTGACGTCCCGACTCCGTCGAGAACACTGCGATCTGCGGATCCTGCAGCCCCTCGGGCGCTTTCGAGCTGGGAAACGGCTTGATTATCTGCACCGAGGTGATTTCTTCGTTTAGGAGGAAACGAGTGACGTCGACTTCGTGTACCAAGGAGTCCTTGACCACCATCGCGCTGTCGAAGTGCGAGGGCACCGATGGGTTGCGGTGCACACAGTGCACGACGAGGGGGCGGCCCAGATCACCGGAGTCGATGAGCCCCTTCAACTCCACATACTCGGCGTCGAAGCGCCGCATGAAGCCGACTTGAATCAGAGTCTTTCCCAGCGCGGCCTCTGCCTTGACAACCTCGAGGGATGTTGCGGCGTCCGTGGTCAACGGCTTTTCGCACAGCACAGGCTTTGCGTGCTCGAGGCATGCGAGCAACTGTTTCTCGTGCGTGGGCCCCGGCGTCGCCAACAGCACTGCATCGACCTCGGGGTCGGCAATGGCGTCGATCGGGTCGATCACCACGCGGCATCCGTCGATCGTCGCGGCGAGTTCCTCGGCCCTTTCGGTCACATAGTCGTTGATGACAGTTACCCGTGCTCCGGCGATCCGGGACTGAATTCGGGCAACATGATCGGCGCCCATCATGCCTACGCCGAGTACGGCGATTCTCAGTTCGTTCGACATCGATTCTCTTTCGATAGATGGGCGTCACTCGAAGGTGACGGAGGAAACCCCGCAGGAACCCAGGTATTTGCGGGTGCGCTGCGCGATCGGCAGCGGGGCGTCGGGAGAGCACGGGTACATGTCCTGCTCGACGATGGCGAAAACTTCGATGTCGAGCTTGTCGATGGCGGCCAGCAACGGCGGCATTGCCGGAATTCCGAGTGGAGGCTCCGTCATCGCACCCAGCTTGACGGCCTCACCGAACGGCAAGTCCTCGGCTTCGACCTTGGCCCGAACCACCTCGTTCACCTGCTTGAGGTGGAGGTACCCGATACGTTCGGGTGCTCGCTCGATGATCGCGATGTTGTCGCCGCCGCAGTAGCTGATGTGTCCGGTGTCGAGGCACAGATTCACGAATTCAGGGGACGTACCGTCGAGGAACCGGTAGACGTTCTCCTCGGTGTCGACATGAGAATCGGCGTGCGGATGATACTGAGCCTTGACTCCGTACTGCTCGAACATGCGCTTGCCGAGTTCGTTCATGCCGTCGGTCTTCTTGCGCCACTGGTCGGCCGTCAGATTGCGGTCCTCGAGCACCTCGCCGGTACCGGGGTCACGCCACATCTCGGGGATGACGACGACGTGCTTGCCGCCGACTGCCGCAGTCAGCTTGGCGACGTCCTCGATCTGAGTCCACACCGCATCCCAGGCGTCGTCCTGGTGCAGATGTTCGAACACTGTTCCGGCCGACAGCTTCAGGCTGCGCGATGCGAGCTCGTCGGAGAGCTTCTCCGGGTCCGTTGGCAGGTATCCGTACGGCCCCAGCTCGATCCACTCGTAACCGGAGGCCGCTACCTCGTCGAGAAAACGGGTGTACGGGGTCTGCCGAGGGTCCTCGGCGAACCATACGCCCCACGAATCCGGTGCAGATCCCACGTGGATCACGCTCATGGTTGTCCTTTCGACGGTCTCGGTTGCACGCGAGCCAAGACGCGGTTGCCTGGCTACTGTGAGTGGGTACTGACGCGCGTCACTAACGCGCTTCAGGAAGCAACTATCGTGATGCGTTGTGTGATTGTCAAGACATTTGAACATCGCAGTTGTGGTAGCCACACCGACCAGGAGGATGCGTGCAGACACCCAGCGGCTCGACGGACCCGAAAGCCTCTCGTCGCCGCCCGACCATGGCCGACGTGGCCGAACGCGCAGCTGTCTCCCGCACCCTCGTTTCGCTCGTCTTCAGCGACAAGCCGGGCGCCTCCGAGGCGACACGCGAACGGGTTCTGCGCGCTGCCGACGAACTGCGCTATCAGCCCGACCGCGCCGCCCAACTGCTGGCACGCGGACGCAGTCGGACCATCGGCCTGCTCACCGATGTCAAACAGACCTTCCAAGCCGAGATGGTCGGCACCGTCTACGACGCCGCGGAAGCAGCGGGTTACGACGTGCTCTTGTCGGTCGGCGGACCCAACCGTGATGAACACAAGGCCATGGAGGCTCTGCTCAGTCATCGGTGCGAGGGACTCGTGCTGTTCGATCCATTCTCCGATTCCGAATATCTGAGATCGGTGAACGAACGCGCCGTCCTGACGATGGTCGGGCGCCGTGTCGACCCCATCAATTCTGTACGCTCCGCCGACAGCACAGGGATTGCGCAATCGGTCGATCATCTCGTAGCGCTGGGCCACCGCGACATCGTGCATATCGACGGTGGAGAGCAAGCGGCATCGAAGGACAGGCGCAGCGCCTACATGGCGTGCATGCGTCGACACGGCCTGGGCCGACATGTCCGGATAGTCCCCGGCGCACACGACGAGGCCGCCGGTGCTGCGGCAGCCGTTGCGCTGCTGCAGGAATCGGCCCTTCCCACAGCCATCCTCGCGGGCAACGACCGGAGCGCTCTCGGTGTCATGGACGAGCTGGTCAAGGCCGGGATCGCCGTACCGTACGACGTCTCGATCGTGGGATACGACGATTCACCCCTGTCGAGCCTGTCTCGAATCGACCTGACGACGGTGCGTCAGGACAGCGCGGAACTTGCCCGAAAAGCTGTGGAGTTCACCGTGACCAGCCTCGAGGACGAAAACGCCGAACCCGCCAACACCGTGATCGAACCGCACTTGGTCGTGCGCGGAACCACGGCACCCGCGCCAGGGCATCGCGATCGGCGGAGCTGACCGTCGGGACGGTCGAGGATCACCCACCGGGTTCTGTAGTTAAACAACTGCTTGGTTGTTATCATCGCGGTGTCACCAGTCGCGTCGACACCCGATCGCGACCGATCGCGAGGAGAGCCATGCCCGAGGCCTACGTCATCGACGCCGTCCGAACTCCCGTAGGGAAACGAGGCGGTGCGCTGTCGGAGATCCACCCGGCGGACCTGGGAGCCGGCGCAATCCGCTCTCTGTTGGACCGCTCCCCGATCGATCCCGTGAACATCGACGACGTCGTGTTCGGGTGCGTCGACGCGATCGGACCGCAGGCGGGGAACATCGCCAGAACCGCATGGTTGGCGGCCGGATACCCGGAAGAGGTGCCCGGAGTGACCGTGGACCGCCAATGCGGGTCGAGCCAGCAGGCCGTTCACTTCGCCGCGCAGGCGATCATGAGCGGCACAGCAGACATGATCGTCGCCGGTGGCGTCCAGAACATGTCGAAGATTCCCATCGCATCGGCAATGACGGCGGGGCAACAGTACGGCTTCGACACCCCGTTCGTCGGCTCGACGGGATGGGAACACCGCTATGGCAAACAGGAGATCTCGCAATTCCGTGGCGCAGAGCTGATCGCGGACAAGTGGGATGTCAGCAGGCAGGACATGGAAATGTTCGCGCTGACGAGTCACACCCGTGCACGCGCGGCGATCGCAACCGGCCGTTTCGATCGGGAGATCATCGCAGTCGACGGCCACACCGTCGACGAAGGTCCACGCTCCACCACGCTGGAGAAGATGCAGGCGTTGCCGACTCTCGTCGACGGTGGACGTCTGACCGCCGCTCTGGCCAGTCAGATCTCCGATGGCGCCAGCGCGACCCTCCTCGCATCCGAAGCCGCCGTGCGCGAATACGGGCTGCGTCCCCGCGCACGGATTCATCACCTCAGCGCCCGCGGCAGCGACCCGGTCTTCATGCTGAGCGCTCCGATACCGGCAACCAAGTACGCGCTCGAACGCGCCGGTCTGACGATCGACGATATCGATGCCGTCGAGATCAACGAGGCGTTCGCACCCGTCGTACTGGCCTGGATGAAGGAGATCGGGGCCGATCCGGAGAAGGTGAACGTCAACGGCGGCGCCATCGCTCTCGGACACCCGCTCGGCGCTACCGGCACGAAGCTGTTGGCCACACTGCTCTGCGAACTCGAGCGTATCCAAGGACGCTACGGGCTGCTGACCATCTGCGAGGGCGGCGGAACAGCCAATGTGACGATCATCGAGCGGCTCAGCTAGTCGCTACTATCCGACTCAGCTGAGCCGCCACCGCTCGGCTCAGCTGAGTCGCTAACGCTCGGCTCAGCTGAGTCGCTAACGCTCGGTGATCGTTCGGGACGCCGCGTCGATCGCCGAAACAGCCTCGGAGACGACCGATTCGATCAGGTCGGCGCAGGTCGGTAGGTCGGCGAGCATGCCAACGACCTGACCGGACGCGAGCACACCTGCTTGCGCGTTACCGTCGACGAGTCCCGATTTGAGCAGCATGGGGGTGTTCGCGGCCATCAGTACCTGACCCCAGGAAAGATCCTTACCGCGGCGCATGGCCAGACCGTCACGAACCATCGTCGACCAGGACATTCCCGTCATCGACTTGAATCGGGCAGCGTTGCGCGCGGCATGCACGAAACCGAGGGCGCGCGAGGACTTTTCCAGTGTGTCCACCAGTTCGGTTCGAAGCACCCGGTGCGGCATTCCGTCCACCCGAGTGGACACCACCGTTCCGTCGAGACCCGCGGACAGATACCGTTGCTTGACCGCGTCGGGCACCGTCGATTCCTGCGTCAAGAGAAACCGTGTTCCCATCGCAACTCCGGCAGCGCCATACGATAATGCCGCCGCCAGTCCTCGCCCATCGAAGAAGCCACCGGCAGCGACGACCGGGATGTCGACAGCGTCCAGTACCGAGGGCAGCAACAAAGTCGTTGCCACCGAAGATCAGGCTGATCAACGCCCGAGGCTACGGCCACCATTCTGCCGCATCGCTGAAAGCAATGATCTATCTCAACCTCGGCGGAATCGAGGTCAAGCTACCCACACAAAGGTAAGGAGGGGCACAAGTGTGCGAAGGATGATTCGGATCGAAGACGTTCGGGGTTGTCTCCGACGGTGACGAGCAGCGCGGCTGCGGTGTCAGGGCCAAGCCCGAAGACATCCGAGGTGCGGGGTGCTGTTTCCTCAACAAGCTTCGTCAAGTATTTCTTGAGTTCGTTTTCTTCCGAACGCAGTTGACGAGTTCGTCGCGCCAGGGAGCGCAACGCGGTTTTTGGTGGCGTTGGTGGGATCGGTCAGTCGTGCGGGATCGACTTCGAGCGCGAGGCGGGCATCGAGCAACGCGGTGGCGCTGTAGCTGCGCAACTGAGCACGCGACGTATCCGGGGCGGTGACGAGCATGGATTGTACGGCGTTCATCGATGCAGTGGCAGATTGACGGCGCTGGATCGCGCGACGCGCAGCGCACGGAACGCTTCGATTGGACCGTCGCCGTGTTTGGGTTCGGCGAGTTGGTGACGAGCGAGGACTGCGCGCGCTGCGGCTTCGGCGTCGATAGGGTCGCACTTGCCGACGCTGCGGCGTAGTTTGCGGTTCGGTCTAGGCACCTCGACGACTTTGATTTTGTGACGACGAAGGTGGCGGCTGATGCCGGCGCCGTAGGAGGAGGTCCCTTCGATGCCGACGGAGATCGGGTCGCCGTGACTACAGATCCAGTTCACAATTTCACCCTATCCAATTGCGGTCGTGTCGAATTGGCGGTGTTCGAGAAGTAGTCCAGTGTCGGTGATGATTGCTGCGTGATGGGTGTTTTCGTGCGTGTCGATGACGCAGTTGATACGCTGCGGAGCGGGGCTTGGTGTCACGTGGTGGCTTTCCTCGGGTGTGCGTGGCGCGAGGTTCGGACAGGCCAGTGACGGGCCCGGGCGGCAGGCTCCTATGAGGTCACCTACGTCGCGTGTTCCACTGTGGTGTTGTGGCGGCCCGCTGACGGTTGGGTCGACGGGTCTTTCGAAAGGCACTTCGCGGCCAGGAAAATTCTGGGTCAGGCCGTTCCGTCAGCGGGTTGATTTTTATTGTCACTGGAAAGTCTTAGCCCCGGCTGCCAAGCGCCGAGCCGTGGACATGCTCGTCAGGAGGATGAAGCTGCCGAAGCGGTTGTCCTGCAAAGTAGTTGGGCTTCCCTGATCCACCTACGCCGGGAAGCACCCGCTCCACGGGTTCCGGCGCGCCTGGGCGTATCTGACGCACGATGCGGGCATGTCGGTGAACAAGAAGAAGGCGCACCGACTCTGGAAAGAGGAAGGGTTGCAGGTGAGGATCTATCACCCTCGCAAACGCGCCGGTATCGGTTCCAGTCCGCAGATCGAAGCCGATGCACCGAAAGTCGTATGGGCACTTAACTTTCAGTTCGACGCGACCGTCGACGGGAAGGCCATCGAGATCGCGTCGATGATCGACGAGCGCACCCGGTTGTCGGTGCTGTACATCGTCGAGCGGTCGATCACCGCTCAGCGGCTGACGGAGGAGTTGGAGATGGCGTTCGCATTGTGGGACGGACCACCGTTGGTGTTGCGGGTGGGCAACGGTCCGGAATTCATATCGCAAGTGCTGCAAGAGTTGTGCCGTGACCAGGTCGGGAAATGCTATATCCCGCCGGGGCACCATGGAACAACGGCCACATCGAATCCTTCAACAACCGGATACGGAAGGAGTGCCTGAACCGGAACTACTGGACAAGCCTGCTCGAGGCGAGGGTGGTGATCGAGGACTTCAAGGACGACCACAATCATCGGCACCGCCACTCGTCGCTGGGCTACCTCACCCCGTCCTGGGGTCCCTCCCGCTTGCGGGGGCGTACGCTGCGAGATGCTGCCACACCCACCAACCGGTGGACGGCTGCGAGATCGACTGACATCAATCAGAACCGGCTCCAGAACGATGTGGTCCGACTATGGGGGACCTGCCACTCTAAATCCGATGCACTGAGCACGGATTGCGCTTGAGGTGACGGTCTCGCAGCATCGCCAGATAAACTTCGACGAGTATCTGACGACCGCTCGCCCGATCGGGTTTGGCCGACTGGGACGAGTGAAGCGCACCAGGGCTACCGCGCAGTTTATAGGCTGGACCAGATTCTCAAGCGCGAGGAGCTGGTTTCGCGAACGTAGGTTTTTGTCGCCGCCAGAAGCTCGAGTTGCGCTGCACTGGCGCGAGTCTGGCTTAGCCCGGGTTGGGCTAGGATTAGCGTCATGTCGATATGAAGCGCTGGTACTTCGCCAAGAAAACGCAGCAGGTCCGACGAATTTCCCACTTCGAATCCTGTCGCTCGCCCCTTGCTAATGCGATGTCGCTCCCGTGCTAACAACTTGCGAATCATATTCTCAGGGTGTCTGCGCCAAACCGAACTCTTCTGAGCCTGCCCGCACAACTCATATAGGTCAATTAACCGCGCACCTACTGTCCCACCGTGCGCGAATTTGCAGTGGACCAGCACAATCTGAAGGGTTCCATCTTGAACGCGAAGGGCGACTAGATCCGCAATTTCGCCCTTTCCATCGTCATCAATCAGAAAGTCCCAATCATCATTTTGTAATTCGTCAAGCGATCGACCTTGAACCGTTGCGGGATTCCTATCTTCCCCGCGGGACTCCCTGTTTAGGGGAATTCCGTTCCATTCAATCGGTGTAATCTCTTCCCTAGCAAGGGCTGGGATGTCGCGGTTCGGGCGATACAGAATTCCCGGTGGCGACACGATTCCATCTCCGCCTAGGAGAACGATTGGGCAGTGCCTGGTCAGAAAATCCGAACCCAGGTGTACATTTCGACTGGTCGTAAAAGTTGCTTCCTCATCCACTGCCTGGGCGCGCATCCCATCCTTGTTCAGGATAATGTCGTACTGGACTGATGCCACGTCGGAAGCCAGGGTGATGCGCACATCGCCACTGCTGGAAAGCTCAGATTGCGCGGATAAGTCAATTTCGGTGAGCGGGACGCTATGGTTTTCGAGACGAACTGCCAACGATATCGGTGGGGACATCAACAGCTCGGTCGGCCATTCGGCACCTAGGACTACTTCATCGGGCCACGCTTCGAGAACTTCTGGTCGAATGAAGTTGCGTTTGACTGCCGCTACGTCGATAGAATCGTCGATCAGGCGGCTGCCAGTATCGCGGCACCACTCAACCCAGTCGAGCAGAGTTCTGGCGATCAGATAGCTCCAAACTCGGCCCTTAAGGCTTACGCCAACTGTGACGCGCTCGCCATCGCGGAATCCTGCAGTGAATAGGTTGGTCTGGACCTTGGTAGCTTCTTCCGCTGCGGGAAATCCGTCTGTAACGTTGGCTCCGGCGTACATCGAGAAACGGCGTGCCCTGCTGTATATGTCGAGTACGCCGACGTTCGTCGGAATTGGTCGCGTGACACCGCCCATGGCACGAAATATCTGCTCGCCGCTGATTAGTTGCGCAGAGTCCCCGACGACCGCTTTGGCGATTTCGGCATTCGCACCCTCATTCGATGAGTGGTTGATGAACAGAAGATGCTGGTCGCAGTCCCAATGCAGCACGAAGAGCGTGTGGGCTACGTTTTCAACCCCGGGCCCCTCTATCCACGGGACGATCTGTCGACTACGAGTTACGAACCACATGACGCGATCAGCATGGTTTATGGGGAGTGGGAGAGACAAGATGTCTTCGTCGTTGAAGAGTGAAAGAACACCGTCCGGTGTCCAATCGGTACATGCAGTCTGGTAGACGACGGTGCTCATTTTGGGCGAGATAGCTCTGGTTGCTACCCGCGTGGCTTGAGATCCGAATGACTGCTCGAACTGTGAGACTTTTTCTTGGTCCACGATCGCGCGGTCAGAGAGTTCCGCAACGATGAGGTTCCAGTCCGAGTCCTCGCCGTACAGACGTGATAGGCGTCGGTCAAATATCCGCTCCGATCGAGCTGTAATTACTGTGGCATCTCCTGTACCGTCTGCGACCCGCGCAAATCGGCCAATGAATTGTAGGGTCGGCGCGAGGGACCTCTTTGGGTCATGGAGAGCTGCGATCTTGAGTTGTGCCAGATCGAATCCTTCTCCCAGCATGTCCACGCACACGATAATGCGGGAACGACGGGCATCAACCTCGCTCATCGCCGTGCGCTGGCCATCTTTTCCTATGCCGGAATGTAGAAGGACCGGATGGTGTTCTGGCGAGATTTGCCGGTATTTCTTGTGTACACGTTCGCTATCGGCGCGGGACCTGCATCTGGCCATGAGTAGATGGTCTAGGCCGCTATTCAGATCGCCATTTAGAACTTCAGTGGCGCGAGCCGCGATGGCGGCGTCTGGGTCGATAAGGTCATACACTGACTCGTAGTTTATCCGTCCGTAGACGCCATCGGTTTGAGCTTCGCGCAGGGGAAAGACATACACAAATCGCCCCTGCAAGTGTTGACCATCTTCTCGGAACGGTGTAGCAGTAAACTGGACGACCTTTTTGGCGCTGAATGAATCGCGAATCTGAGACCAAGTAGACGCCCGGACGTGATGTGCCTCGTCGAAGAAGAGTGCCTCGCAAGCATCGAACAGTATCGACTTCAACTCGACGGCCGCCGCCGCCAGAGCGTTTGGCGTCGAGATGATGATTTGACAGGCTTCTACAAAAGTTTGTAGCTCCCCAAGGTCCTTGGGTCGACCCGTGATCACGCCCACGGATGGACACTGGGCGCCGTCAGGAAGCACGCCTAGTCCTCCTAGCAGGCCTAACGTCTCGAACTTGCGCGCCAACTGCGTGCGTAGAGCGTCGCTCGGAACGATGACCAGCAGTCGTTGCACCTGGGCTTCTACGAGCAGCGCGAGCATTGTTTCGGTTTTCCCAGTCCCAGTTGGCAGCACAACTGTCGCGGGTTCGTGATTTCCTGTCGACCAATAGGCAAGCACTGCATGCACTGCGCCGAGCTGAGCGCGTCGTAGTCCTTTGGCCTCTGGACTGGGCCCTGCAGGGTGGAAGTTAATTCCAGGCATCCAGCTTTGAAGTACGACGTCGTGTTCGTCAAAATCTAGGTCGGAAGATTCCGAATGAGTACACACCCGACGCACGGTTCCAAAGCTGAATTGTTTCTCGATGTATTCTGCGGATCCCGGGTTCGTCACCTATTGGTACTACCACATTCAAAGCGTAGAAGGTTTGCAAAACGCCGTGGCATATCTAGCCAGATTTCGATTGTGGACTCGGATATCGGTTGCAGTCTGATGCTGCAGGGCGGACAGAAACGTGTAAGCATGCCTCGAACGTGTGTAGTCGATCGTCCGATGGTGGACTGTGACTCCCGCAGACGGTGTCGGAGAAGTTGCCGCCGTTGTGGACTTGCTCGGGGGCGGTTCGCACCGAGTTCAATGTTGGTGATCGACCGTTTGAAGTACGTCGATGAACTGTCGACAGTGATCGACGAGGCTACTCCTATCGTTGCGGTTGCCATTGCGGCGGCCATAAGTGGCAGGGGACAGACGCGCAGCAAGAGTCAGGATGTGAGAGCCGCGGTAGCCATGATCCCCACGCTGAACGACAGTAGTGCAGGACCGGCCATGAACGGCTCGTAGCCAATGTTCACTTGCAGGTGGTTAGTTGATCAACGGCAACATTCCGAACATGTCGGCACCGAGAAGGAAGGCGGCCAGGTACGTGGCGCCGCGACTGCGGTCGGTCACGACTCTGAGCGGCACTAAAGGATGTGCGGTGCGTGCTGCGACGAGGATGAAGACGATCAACAGAACGGTCCCCGTCGGATATCTGCATGCTGGTGGAGCTAGTTGGTTGCAGCCTTTCGGCCTCGAGATTTCTCGAATGCCCCTCCTGGCCCAAATGCTCTGTCCGCGAAGCGCTTTCCCATGAGGGCGTGAGTGTCTGTGTCCGGGTGCAGGCCATCGGGGAGCGGATAGCACTGTGCGTCGCTTTCGCCGTAAAGTGCGCGACCGTCGAGGTAGTGCAGGTTCGGATCGTCGGACCTGCTGTCGACAATTTCCATCAAGGCGTCCCGAATGACCCGAAGTGTCAAGCGCCCCAGGGCGGTATCACCTTTCGATCCGGTCGCAACAAACTGCACCGAGTCGGTGCCCAGCGTGTTCGGATCGATCGCGCCGGGGCCTGGCGTGTCCTCGTGGATCGCGCACTGGATGGGCGAAATCATCAGCAGCGGCGCGGTGGGGTGGCCGTCACGGATGGTGTCCAGGAACCCGTGAACGGCGGGAACGAAGCTGCGGAGCCTCATGGAGTCGCGGTTCACCACATTGAGTCCGAGTTTGGCGGTGATCATGTCCGCTGGAGTGTCACGCATGAGGCGAGCCATGAACGGATCCACGAGCGCGCTGCCGCCGAACCCCAGGTTGCGTACCTGAACGCCGGCGCGCCGCGCCGCGACGACGGGCCAGATGCGAGTGGGGCTCGTGGCGTTGGAGCCGTGGCTGACCGAGCTGCCGTGGTGTAACCACACCGGCCCGCTCGTCGGTGCGGGCTGCAATGGAGCGTCCGAGTGCAGTGCGATCAGATCTACCTGTTCGTTGTGGGGAAGCCAGATCTCGACCGTTTTCTGCCCGGCTGGAAGGTCGGTGACGGTGACGAGTTCGGGTGCCCCCGGCTCGAAGGTTCGGGTGCCGGTCTGCACATCCATCTCGATGGCGTCGCCGCCGGTGAGGACGTGAGAATGGTGGAAGACGTCGTCGACCATCACGTCGATTGCGCCGCGGGCGCGCCTCGCGCCGCGGTAAGTGATGCGGGTGGCGTGCACCTCCAAGGAGATGTCGATGGCCGTTGTACGCACGGCGATCCGTACCCCGGAAGGCTGCGCTTCCATGAGGGCGAGCTGCGGATCGGCGAACCGTTCTCGGATCAACCGGGGGAGTCTGTGGGGACGCACGCCGCGGTCGGTCGATTCGAGTTCGATTGCACCGCGGACAAATTCGTGAGTGAGGCGTGTGGTGATCATCTAGTTGCCTTCTGGCGGGCGGTGCCGCGGTTGTGCCAATGAGTCAGGAGGAAGTCGAGGGCGTCGATCAGTTCCGGCCACGACTGCTCGGCCGGTGGCAGGCTGTGCGCGAAGCTTCCGCTGCGTTCGAGGTTCAGAAACCCGCTCAATGCACTACCGATGATGCGCGTGGCGTGAGTCCGATCGGGGCCGGCGATGTCGTAGCCGATCAGGACGGCGTCGGTCACCTGAACGATGCGGCGTGCGGCGTCTGTGTCGACGGCGGCCTGCCCTGCACGCCGCTGCAAGGACGCCCACCGGCCTGGGTGGTCGGTCGAGTATTCACGGTGCGCGGCCGCGAAACCCACCAGCGCATCCTTCTTCGAGCGACCGGCTATGGCGTCGCCGATATTCGCTGCGAGTTCACCGAGGGCCAGGGCAGTAATGCCATCCCGGAGGTCAGCGAGGCCGCTGTGCGATCCGCCTACTCGAGCGCCCCCAGCACGACCGCGGCGGTATCACTGACGACGGCATCGTCGAAAGGTGCTGAAGGATCGTTCTTCTCCGTCAGAACTGTGACGAGGATCGGTGAGCGCCCCGGTGGTGTGACGATGGCGATGTCGTTGCGAATCGGGCCGGCGCCACCGGATTTGTCGGCGACGACCCAGCCGTCGGGCGCCACCGCGCGCAAGAGAAGATCACCCGTGGCGTTCCCGCTCATCCAGTCGAGCAAAATCGCACGGTCGCTCTCGGTCGAAAAGTCGTCTCGTCGAATAGCGGCCAGGCTTGCGGTGAACGCGCCCGCGGTCGTCGTGTTGGCGGTGGAGCCAGGTGCGACAGTGTTGAGATCTGGTTCGATATCGACCACCTCCGTGATGTCGTCACCGAGCTCTTCCAGGGCGGCGTCGAGACCTGAGGGGCCGCCTATACGGTCGAGAATGAGATTCGTCGCTGTGTTGTCGCTGTCTCAGACGGCCGCTTCGGCGAGCTCGGCTGCTGTAAGCCCGGTGTCGAGTGCCTCGGTGGTCACCGGCGAGTATCCGGCTCGATCGATATCGAACTCGGTCCAGCGAACGAGCTCGTCTCGTCCGTCGGCCGATGTTCGGCGCAGAAACTCTGCCACCGCGAACACCTTGAGTGTCGATGCGAAGCCGAACCGTTCCGTCCCGCGGTAGCTGATCGTCTCGCAGTTGCGACATCGTTGGCGGCGCAACAGCGCTCGCTCCTCGATGTAGTGATTCAGACGATACCTGTCGGGCAACTTCCGATATCGGGCTCCCGGGGAATCGACTGCCGCACCGAGAATGGGCTTGACCTTGCCCCGAGGGCACGGTGTGGACTGGACCGCGAACCGAAATGTGGCAACCAATCTCGCACCGCACCCGACCACCGCCGAGATCCTGTCCGCTCGAGAACGGCACGAGAATCTCGCGGCAGTCGGTCGTTCTGTAGACAGACCGATCTGTGCCGACTATGCGGGCACAGGCTGAGCGGTGAAGGCGCCGAGCCGGGGAAGCGCGACCGCGAGAACCACCGACGCCGCTCCTATCGCGACTAGCGCAATCGGCAAACCTCCGAGTGCGAGAACGAGTAGTGGGCTGAGGAATTGACCGGAGAACGTAGCTGCGGTCCAAGCCCCAGTTCCGCGGGCGCGTTGGGCAAATTCGAGGTCGCTGACAACCCACAGGAGCAGGGTGGGGAGCAACAGCCCGCATCCGGCGGACGCGATTACCCCGCCCACCGCAACCGTCAGTGGAGTCGAGGCCAGACCGAAGAATGCCAGTCCGAGGCCTGCCGTGCTGAAGGCGATGGGCAGCAATCGCTTCGGCCCGACCTCCGCCACCCGGCCGAACGTCAGCGCGGCAATTGCGGTGGCAATGGCGACGATTGCACTGACTGCGCCGATCGCGCCCGGATTGTCCACTCCGACGGCGTCCAGCTTGATCGGGATTTGGACGATCGGCGCGTAGAAGACAGCTCCGCCGAACAGGGTGACTGCCAAGGGCAGCAGGAGCGGCCGCCAGTGGATCGAGACAGCGTGGTCCTTGATCTTGGTCACTGAATGTGGCTGCCACAACATGATTGGCGCGATTACGGCGAACACGATGCCGACGGTGTAGAGCCAGAACGGCGTTCGCCAATTGTCCTGCGCCAACGCGCCACCGAGGCCGATGAAGACCACCGCCGACACGCTGGTGAACACCACTTGCAGACCGAAGTATTGGGCGCGTTGTCTGCCGGAGTAGTAGTCGGCGATCAAGGTTGTGCAGCACGTCATGATGGCGGCCTCAGCGATGCCGACGCCGAGGCGGGAAGCGACGATCAGGGGCAGCGAGTCGAGAAAGAACGGCGCGACTCCGAACAGCGAGTACACGACCAGAGCGACGGTCAGCAACCGGATGCGGCCCACCGCGTCGATTACTCGTCCCGCTCCGAACGCAAGGAGGCCGATCATCAAGGCCGGTGCCGTGATGGTGAGTGGGACCAGCGCGTTCACGCCCGGAGTGTCGGCGAAGGCGTCGAGCATCTGAGGTTGAATCGGAGCGAGAAGTACCGCGCCGAGCACCGGTAGGCAGCTCATCGACACCAGCAGAATGCCGTGTCTGCGACGTGGAGTCTTCTCTTGAATGCCAGGTAGGGAACCGAGTTGGTGGCAGGTCCCCGATATTCGGGCCACCGTGTTCTAGAGCCACGGTGTGATTGATTTCAGTCGATCTCGCAACCCTCGACCGGTTGGTGGTTGTGGGTGCATTGTGCAGCGTACTCAGCGGGCGTGAGGTAGCCCAGTGATGAGTGACGGTGTCGATGGTTGTGGTCGTCTTTGAAGTCCTCGATCACCACCCTCGCTTCGAGCAGGCTCGTCCAGTGATTGCGGTTCAGGCACTCCTTCCGTAGTCGGTTGTTGAACGATTCGATGTGCCCGTTGTTCCACGGCGTCCCCGGCGGGATGTAGGAGATACCGACACGGTCGCGGCAAAACTCCTGCAGCACATGCGAAATGAACTCCGGACCGTTGTCCATCCGCAACACCATCGGCGGCCCGTCCCACAGCGCGAACGTCTTGTCGAGCTCGTCGGTCAGTCGTTGCGCGGTGATCGACCGCTCCACAATGTTCAACAGGGACTGCCGGGTGTGCTCGTCGATCATCGACGCGATCTTGATCGCCTTCCCATCGACAGTCGAATCGAACTGGAAGTCCATAGCCCACACCACTTTCGGCGCGTCGGCTTCGATCTGTGGGCAGGAGCTGACGCCGGCGCGTTTGCGGGGATGATAGATCCGAACCTGCAGACCTTCCTCTTTCCATAGCCGGTGGACCTTCTTACTGTTCACCGACAAGCCCTGGTCGTGCTTCAGATGCGCCCAGGCGCGACGGAAACCGTGCAACGGATGATCGCGTGCATATTCCCGCAGAGTCGCCCTCAGGGCCGCGTCAGGATCCGCTGGGGTCTGAGCAATCGGGGTTCGTGCGTAGGTGGAGCGGGCAAGCCCAACAGCTTTGCACGCCAATCGCTTCGACATGCTCATCGTGTCCACGAGCATGTCGACGGCGCGGCGTTTGGCGGCTGGGCTCAGAATTTTCCCTTCGCTACCTCCCGCAGCGCGTCCTTCTCCAGCTCGGCGTCGGCGAGCAGGCGTTTGAGCTTGCTGTTCTGCTCCCGGAGCTCTTTGAGTTCTTTCGCGGCGTCGGTGTCCATCCCGCCGTACTGTCGTCGCCAGTTGTACAACGTCGCCGCCGACACCTCGAGCTCCGCAGCGATCTCCTCCTGCGTCTTACCTGCAGCAGCGAGCTCGTCGGCACGGCGCAATTTGCGCACGATGTCCTCAGCAGAGTTCCGCTTCCGTCCAGCCATAGTCTCCATCGTCCTATCCGCCCAGTTCACGGGCAACAAGACTCTAAAACAAGATGGCCCCGTTCACCGGGGACACGCCACAATGCTCTCTTTCGTTGCAACGTCGAGGGCCAGCATTGCGTACCACTCAAAGGAGTAGCCTCGTAGAGCCATTGCTCCCAGGCCGCCGCGAGCCCGGAAGCATATCTCGACACGTTCTTGTCTCCGTAGGCCGCCACGTCGACGACTGCCCGCAATACAGCGTCGACGTCATCTGCATTCGCGTCGTTGAGTGCCTCGAGACCGTCCTCGCGTGTCTCCTGAGTGACCTTCCGCGCGTCACCTCCGGTAATTCGAAAGTAGGACGACCATAATGCTTCTTGGAAAATTCTATAGGCCTCGACCTGTTTTTCACGCTGCCATGCTCGCCGTTCACGACGGTCTGTGGCGCGTGCGGTGTACACGGCTCCGAATATCACTCCCAAACCGAGAGCACCGAGAGCACCGGTCGGGTTCGCCAACAAGCCCGCGACGATTTCGTTCACCGAACACCTCACTTCTGGCCACTGACAGGCGCCGACTCCAATCCTGCGGCGTCCATAGACCATAGCCCGCCGTCGAGTGCGCAATTTTCGATCTCATGGCGCTGGTGAGAAGGCGCGCGAAGGCGACCGACAACGACGAATACGACCTACGCCTGGGGATCGAGTAGACCGGCGAGCATCCGTTGACAATCCTGACCAAAGACAGCATGGGGTAGACCTACGACGGCGTTTCGATCCCTCTCTGCACCGCTACACACCGGTCGAGACCACTGTAGACCCAACAGAGCCGGAGTCAGACTTCCACTGGCACGTTCACGACGTCGCTCAGGACTGCGTGAATCAGGGCGGCATCGCGAACCTGTTGCTCATCCGGCCGCCTGCCCGCGGCGAGTCTACCTAGCGGATCTCAGCGCAAGCGACTGTAGCGTCGATTCATGGACAGCGATGAAATCCGCGAACGAGAACAAGAACGACTGTTGGAGGGGCGAGAGCTGTACAGCGATGACACCGGCAAGCCGCGTCTGCGCCGGTCAGTTGCCGCGTACCTCGACGCCTTGGGGACCAAAGAAGCCGTCCAAACCACGACAACGCAGGCCTGCAACGGCAGATAGGGCTGCTCGATGAACTGAACAGCACACTGCACGATCCGAGTTGGGAATCACGCTACCAACGAATGCTGACGTTCAGCGACAGCATCGCTGTCGCTGTTCCTATCGTTGCTACGGAAACCGGCAGTGAGCTCGGCATCCTCTCCGACTCCATCAGTACCTACCAGTTTCAGCTCGCCCTCAGCGGACGTTTCCTGCGCGGGGGTATCTCCACCGGTGATGTCTACGCGGACTACGCGCACATCACCGGCCCCGCCCTTGTAGAGGCCGTCCTTCTCGAAGAAAACACAGCAGTCGTGCCCCGAGTGCTGTTGAGTACCGAGGCTCTCCAATATGCCCTGTACACCGGCTATTCGAGATATGGAAGCGAGGCTTACCAGTCGGAATGGAACAGAACGTACATCGTCGATGCAGACGGGCGTGCGTTCGTGAACTATCTCGATACGGCGTTGACGGCCGAACAGGACGATGTCAGGTTGGCAGAAGACTTCTTACAAGAACACAAAGACACTGTCGTCGGAGCCCTGACCACGTACACCGAACCGTCGCGGATCCGAGAGAAGTACGTATGGGCTGCTCAGTACCACAACGCTTGCTGCGCGCGGCACCTGCAAAGCGAAAGCCTTCAGATCACCAAACCTGCATTGACCCCCCTCGAGGAGTTGTTTCCTCGCACGTTCAAGCCACTGTTCGATCCGGAGCCCGATCCGGCGGACCCGGTCGACGCCTCGCGGTAGACAGTTCGGTTCACGGGAGCGCGACCGAAATATCGACGTGCGCCTCGTCCGTGACGCCCCTGCTGTGCTTGCAGACGCCGAACGCTCCGAGCGACGCCAGCACGCTAACACCACGCTGGCTGTTCAACAGCGGCACTGGGTCTCAGCGAGGCGATCTTGCCGACCGCCGGATTCATGTTCTACATTCACGGCTGAGCACGCTCGCCACGACCGGTAACCGCATTCAAAGCCGGCTTCTGAAATGTTGGCCAACGCCCAGAGTCACCTAACGGACATCTACGACAATCCCGCACACACCCCGTACCCCTGGTCGACAATCCCACCGGTGCTGGCGATCATCGAAACAAGCCAGCGACCGGCACCTAGGACTTCGATGTCCACGATCTGCCGGTGAACCGCGGTCGATCAGCGGCGACCGCAGGCGGCTCGACATCGGACCCCGCTGGACGCACGGAAAGAGCGGCGAAGCGGAACGACTCTTCCTCGACTCCCGCCGGCAGAGGTTCGGACCCGAGGTCGACTTCCTCTCCCGCAGTCAGTGTTCCGGACGCAGTGTGGATGCTGAGGACCTGGACGAGGCATCCACCAGGGGGTTGCGTCCGATTCGATGATCCCCCACCCCTCATCGACCGAATACCGACGAACTCGTCCCCTGTCGGTCATAGCTGCACCAGCACCTTTCGAGACGACGACTGCGGCCACAGCCGAAGATATACCCGCGATCGACGGAATGTCATCGAGCCACCGATCGACGATCTCGATGCTCACACCCCGCCATCCCCCTCCCGTCGGACGACACTGACCTCGTGATTGGTCACCTCGCCAGCCGCAGAACGGCGCTCGGTGTCATCGACTTCGACCTGGTCACCGAGCGCGCCGCAAGAACACTGCCACTCGCTCTCGACGGAACGCGCGTCCCGTCGATAAGGACGTTATGCCCGTAATGCCACCCACGACGGGTAACCATTCCCAGCGGCGCGTTACATCCCGAACGGACCGGCCCGCCACCGGACCCGCCGTCCGTCGCCTGGCCACCTGACCACCAACTGGCCGAATCAAGTGCCACCGTCCACACCCGACCAAGCCAAAAATGCCAGGACCGTGGTAGATCCACCTGAACCCCGAAAACAGCACCATCTCGGGCGGCAAGAAACGAGTAGTGACATCCTCGCGGCACGCACACAGAAAAGACGGCCCCGGATTTCTCCGAAACCGCCTCTGACCTGCAATATCTGTCGGGCTGACAGGATTTGAACCTGCGACCACTTGACCCCCAGTTATGTGTAATTGCTTGACCAGGGCTTTCTCGTTTTATCGCAGTTTCTCCGCATTTAGCCTCTGACCTGCACCGATGCTATCTCGTTCTATCTCCGTTTGCTTGGCCTGAAACCCGCTTGGCTGAATTACTGCGGTCTGAGTGCGGTCTGAGTGCGGTCTGGAAACGGCGACGATCGGCGGTCGCTGCCGTTGGCGCCGGAGGTACCCGCCGCGCGTCCGTGGCGGTGTCGCCGGTACCGGGCATAAGCGCGCGCTTCGCGCCACGCGTCCAAGCCGATCTGCTCGACGTCTTTTCGGTCGCTCTCGGTCGGCAATTCGGTGAGGTCGAGAAAGTCGCGCCAGGTGGGCTCGGGTCGGTTCTGTGTCGCTCCCACGGTTGCGCTGAGTGCCGCAACGGCGGTCGGGTCGCGGTGAGACATGCTCTTGCTCCGTTTCTTGTCGGTCTTGTCGGGGGTGTTGTCGCGGTCGGTGAACTGGTGGCCGCTGCCGAATTGCACCCGCTTGGACCAGCCGCTCGAAGATGACCAGCCGTGCTGCCTACAAAAGTTGTCGGCGCGAAGTATCTCGGCGGGTGCGGGTTCACCCGTGTGCGCGGTGTAGCACTCGGCGCGCAGGCAGGGCACGCACGTCCAAGACGTCGCGTCGAGACGTCGACTCGTCTTCGTGTGCTGGACGACCCGAACATCGAGCGTCACTGTGCGCGGCTCCAGGACGTGACCGCGTGGACACGTCGCCGGCACGATCAGAGAGACGTCGGCCGTAGTCATCGCGCGCTCCGCTGCCACCGGCTCACGCCGTTGTTCTCACACCACTCGGCCACTGCGTCGTCTCGGAGTCGGTCGGCGACAGTCTCCCGCCAGCCGCTCGCCGGCGTCGGAAGGGCGAATGCGCGTTGTTCACCGACACTCGCGAACGGGTTCGGTGTGTCACCGTCCGGCCATGCGGCCTCTCGTTCCCACTCCGTCGTAGGCTCGCGGTTGACCTCGGCGAGCCACTCGCGCCAGGCGTCGGGGCGTAGCTCCTGGGGAAGATCGGACATGCTGAAGGGGCCGACGCCGGCGGATCGTTGCTCGGCCGTCTGCGGTGCAGTGAGGGCCTTAACCATGTCGCCGTCCTCGTGATCCCCGCTGTCGAGTTTCGTTGCGGGTCTTGTTCTCCGACGTTTCGCCGGGGGCGTTGGTGCCGTAGGTTCCTCGCACCGGCCGGAGACCACCGGAACCGCCGGCGCGTAGTTGTCCGGCTGCCTTGTCTATTCGGTGGTCGAGGGTTGCTTGTAGGCGGGTGAGGGCGAGACGTTGTTGCCGCAGTTCGGCGGCTGCCGGGTTGACTTTGGTCGAGCCCGCTTGGGTCTTCTGGACAGCGCCGTTCGTCTCGATGTCGAGCTGAAGCTCGGCGATCACGTCGGCCGTGCCTGTGATCTGCTCCAGAATCGCAAGGTCGTCGTCTTCGAGGGCAAGACCTAGCTCGGTGGCCTTACCTGAGTAGAAGCTCTTCAGGGTCCCGCTCATAGTCGTTTCGGTCATGTCCGGTTACGCCTTCAGTTGCGCGAGGATCGAGTGCTGCGCCGAGAGCGACAGCCAGAACTCGGGGTCGACGTTCTCGTTCGCGTCGGCGAGTTTGTAGGCACGCGCGAGTGCGTACTCGGCTGCTGTGATGTGCTCGGCTCTGGTGGTCGCCGAGGGTTGCGGTATCGCCATGTTCGGCCGTCGCTTTCGCGTTGTAGGGGTACCCGGTTGGGGTATGTGATCAGCTTACGAACGCTGTCAAAAGTCCAACCCGCTGGTGCTTCCCGCTGATGTCCGACCCGCTTGATCTAGCGAAAAGCGTTAAGCGCCAGTGGAGTTCGCCCCGCTGGTGGGTGGGACATCGCTCCACGGTCGATGTGGAGGGCCTCTAGGTGGGTCAAAACGCCTGGCCAGAGCCTATATCTGGCCTGGGAGGGCATACTCTTAGAACCTCTCGCGTGAGGATTGGCAGGACGCGGATGCCTTCCTCGAGACAGGGGGTACCGGGGTCCCACCCCCTACCCCTTCACGACGATGCCCCGGTCACCACACACCAGTGCAGTGCCGGGGCTGTGCGCCACGCTGAGGCGTCGGCTGCTGTCAGTTGTCCAAGTACCGGCCTAACCCTCTACCGGCGTTCTCGCGCCTCTGAGCGCTCTTGAGCGGTGATCCTCCACCGACCTGCCGACCTGCGTCGAGCTGAGCCTGCGCGTTGGACTGCTCAGCCTGCCGATCAGCTTCGAGCTTCGAGCGCTTCAACGCCATCTCGTTCTCGTGTTCGCGTCGGCGCTCGTCGCGCTCGATCTTCGCCTTCTTCGCGCGAAGCACGGACGCCACTCGATGATCGTCTGACAAGTAACGACCGAAGCCCTTCTTGCCGCTCATCACGCCTCGCTCTCGATGTGTGCGACCCCTGCGGCTGCTGGCCTGCCATTGCTGAGCCACCATGCCAGCGCACCATGCGCTCCGTGGACCCCTACCAGTTCGGACCCCTGGTATTGGCCACTCCACGAAACTCGCTCGGCGTCTGTGTCGCTCAGCAACTCGGTGGGCCGCTTCGGATCGAACCCCGACGCCAACACGACCGATAGCCACCGACGCGTCGACTGGACCTCGGTCCACCGGACCACGGCTTCCCGCCATGCTCGCCAGGCAGTGCTTACGGCCGGGTCGTTCGAGTCGACCACTTCGTCGGCCGTAGCGTCCACGGACAACCCGGCTTCGGTCAATACGTCCGCTGCACGGCCTGCCGTGCCGAGAATCTGCAACGTCGCCGAATTGAGCAGCTTCTCAATCTCCAGCGCGCTGTCCCGTACCCGCTCGGCCCGCTCCTGGGCTTGTCGTTCGTTCAGGCTCGCGAAGACGGTCACGGCGTACCCTTCCGGGCGTCCATCCGGTCGCTGGTGCTCGATCCATCCAATGAACGGTGCCAGGACGTCAGGGGTCCGTTGCTTTGCTCGTGCGGCGTCCAGGGCAGCGTCCAGCAGACCATTGAGCATTCGCGCCTCGGCCCGCTTCTCCTCCTCGATGGTCGCGACCTCGCCGCGAACCCGTTCGGTGACCTTGGAGAACGCGGCGTCGATCTTGCGAAGGTCCAGAAGCTCGCTCACGGCCTCGCCGACCTCTCCGCGCAACGAGGTGGTGATCGTCGGTCCACCGCGCTGTGCGTCGATCTGAGCCCTCGTGCGTTCGGCTGTTGCTCGGTCTTCGGAGAGTCGTAGGTCGCGCTGTGCCGCACCCACATGCGTCGTCCCGATGATGAGATTGGCCTCTCGCTGCGCGGCGTCACTCATGGCCGCTCGGTTGCCCCGCTGCACTGCCTCGGAACTGAGCAGGTTGTCGTCGGTTTCGTAGTCGTCGCCGACTTCCTCGGCGAGGGTGTCGGCGTTCGTCGGCGGCTTGTTGGGGTTGAAGGTGGTCATGATGCGGTCTCGCTTTCGTTGGTGGTACTTGGTGTGCGCAGAAACTCTGCGACGGCTTCGGCGTCGTGTCGGTTGGCGTAGTGCCCATCGATTCGGACCACCACGTCCCAGGACGTCTTGCCGTCGCTTGCCTCGAACGGGGCCACGTCGACGTGAACCCAATCGGCGCAACTAGCGATCTGGTCGAGCACGTTCGCGAACTTCTCCAAGGCCCGCTGTCGGTGTTGCTCCCACGGTTCGGTGGGGAACGTCAGGGTCGGCATGATGTGCTCACTTCCTGTTATTTGGTTGTCCCGCTGTCAGTCGTCCAGCCGGGGGTGTACTTCGTACACACCCCGACCTGTCCTGGGGCGACCGGTGAAAAACTGTCCTGACCTGTCCGGGACAGTTTGACCAGCGGAAATGCGTTTCTGACCTGACCTGTCCGGGGCAGAAAACCTGACCGGGACAGTTTCCGAAAAATCGGCCCAAAAATGCATTTCCGCTGGTCAGGCTGTCCCGACCTGACCTGAAAACTGTCCCGGCCCTGGTCAGAGGGGGTGCGGAATGTGGAACTACTGGGCATTTCTGGCCTTTCGGAAACGCACCGCTTCGGACCATCCGTCTGTACCGACGCGCAGGTCTCCGCCGCTCGCGAGGTATTGCTCCTGAGCTTTGGCCCGACCCGCTGTCGATGGAACGTTGCGGGCGTCCATGTCCGCGATCAGTGCGAGCACTTCTTCCGGCAGACGCTCAATCGCGTCCTCGATCTCGTCGGCGGCGAGGTCCGAAAGCGTCACCTTCCCTGTGACCACTTCGTGCCGTAGCGGGCTCTGTCGTCGCAACAGGTGAACCACGTCGGGGTGGTGCGCTGTTCGGTCTACTTCGCGCACGAGTTTGAACCGCGACGGGCTAGCGCCTTTTTGCATGATCCAAGAGCAGTCGACGTCGCCGGTCTTCGCTGAGCTGCCTCGCGCACCGAGAGCCGCATCTTTACCTGTGTGGTCGATACGGATGATCGTTCGGCCCTCACGCTTGAGCGGGACCAACAGCTCCCGATACAGCCTTAGGTACGTGTCGGCGTCGTTCTCAGCTCCGCTGACGAATCGGGACACTGTGTCCAGCACGATTAGTTGCGCGTCGATAGCTTTTGCCAGGGCCACGATGTCGCGCGCACCGCCGGCGTCGAGCTGCTCGATTGCGGGGAAGCTCGCATAGTGCAGGCGGGCAAGGTCTTCGGGACTCGCTCCCATCTCGAGAAAACGATCACGCACCAGCTCGCGCGAGTTCTCGCGATCAAGGTAGAGCACCGTGATCGGCTCCTCGGAGCGGGTATGACCCTCGGATAGATCGGTGCCGAAAGTCGGCTTGCCGGCGGCGAGACGGTATGCGATTTCTTGCACCATGAGCGACTTCCCGACCTTCGGCGCGCTGACAAGCTGATACAACAAACCGCGCCCGAAAACCCCCGGCACGAGCCATTCGAACGGCTCGGGCTCACCGCTGAGCAGTTGGGACCAATCGAGCAGACCCAGCGTTTGCTTATCTTCCGGGTCGTACTCGAACGACTCGGTGTCGGTGTCAGTCATCGTGTCCTCGGGGTCCTCGGCTGTCTCGGTGTCTTTGGGTGGGTTTTCGCGTTCGCGGGCAAGCTCGTGGGCTTTGGCAGCGTGAAACTGACGGGTCAGTTCTCCGAAGCCTTCGGCGATCGTGTCGAACTTCTCCAGGCGGGCTTCATCGGCGCGAATGTCGTTGGCGCTCAGACGGGACCAATTCCACATGAGAACCGACATGTCGACGGTTGCGTAGGCTTCCGGTGCGGCATAGAACCGCTCGGCGGCTACGGTCTCGGCGGCTTCGACTTCGACAAGCGGGGTGAAGTCGTCCAGATCCAAACCCGCCGACTCGAATTGGTCGAACTGGTGGTCCAGCCGTAGTCCAGGGTCGGACGCGAACACTCGCACGCCAGGGTGCTCGGCCAAGTGCTCCGGCGCGAACAGTCGGCGGGTGTCATCGTCCACGCGAAGAAACAGCACTGCGCGCTGGTCCGACACGTCGAGTTGATCCCAGTCCCATAGCCGGTCATTCGTCCAGAGCCGACCGACGTCGCCGGCGTTGTCCAAGTAGTCGTAGACGTCGATCGGCAGGGCGGACAGAAAAGTGAGCAGTGTGCGAATGTCGGGCGCGAACACTGCTCGTCGGTCCGTAAGGAACGCGTCGAGCATCGACCGCTCGTGCACCCGCTGAGCCGAGCGCGAGAGTCGGCTGGTGGCCTGCGCCTTGGTCCAGTACTCGCGATATTCGTCTCGTGTCATGCCGGAGTCAGCGAGTTCGGCGTACGTGGGCGAGACGGCGATCATCGTGCACCGCCGAAGATCGAGACCAGCGCGACGACGTTGGAGAGCAACGCGACGCAACCCCAGAAAACGGGAGATGAGAAAATGTCGGTCGTACGCGCTAGAATCGCCTCGGGAGACGAAATCCGGTGACTTAGCGGTAGGTGACGGTTTCGGTGGGAGGCCCCGGCAGAGATGCCGGGGCTTTCTTGTTTTGTGTAAAGCATTGCTGGGGACCATCTTTCGTAGGCGTTGTGCGGCGTGAGCAGCGCCTGGTGGGATGGGTGACGAGTTTCAGGTCCCCGGTTACGCGCCGACGCCGGTCAGCTCTTTCTGTTCGGCTATCCAGCGCTCGACGTCTTCGCGGTCATAGAAAACCCGATTACCCAACTTGTATGAGCGGGGGCCGATTCCACGGTTCCGCCACTGGTACATCGTTTGCTTGGCCTGTCCGATCGCCATTGCTGCGGCGTCGATTGTCAGACGGTTCTCGACAAGAGCTGTGATCGTCGTAGTTCTCATTGCGTTCTCCTGTGGTTATCGGCGTCTTGCTGTCCACATAAGATCACGCCGAAAACCGTTGTGCCACATGTCAACTTTGACGAAAGAATCGGACATCGCCAGGTCAGGGGCTATGTCAGCTTTGGCGATCGAAGCTTTAAACAGCTGGTCAAGTCGGGTATATGCATGTGATGTAGATCACATCTAGACCGCAGAGGTTAAGTGGTCAATTGCTGCCGTTTATGGCAGGTTCTATTGAATGAGTTCGCAGCGCACACCTGGACATACCTTCCCCGTCAACGACAGGTGGATCAGTAGCAAGACAGGCGAGCCCACTACGCGCCACGGTTCCGGTCTCCGGTATCAGGCAACCTACGTCGACCCCAACGGCAAACCAGTCAGCCAGTCGTTCGCCACCAAGAAGGCTGCTGCCGGGTGGCTTCGCGACAAGGTTACGGCGATGGGAACGGGCGGGTACGTCGCGCCTTCGAAGGAGAGCATCACTCTTGGTCAGGTCGAACAGCGGTGGCGGGACGGACTGACCGGACGGGCCTCGACACTGAGCACGTACAAGATGCTCGTGAAAGGGCACATCTTGCCGAAGTGGGAGAACACGCCGATCCGCTCGATCAAACACCAGGACGTCAAAATGTGGGTGCGCGGGCTGACGACGAAAAAGGGCACCCCGGTCAGCACTGCGACGGCGCGCCAGACCCTCAAGCTCCTTCGGCAGATTTTCGCCATTGCGATGGACCCCACGGACCCGATCGTGACCCTCGACCCCACACGGGGCGTCAAGGTCGCTTCCTCCACATCAGCAGAGTTGGTCGACCGCAAGTTCGCGTCTCTCATCGACGTCGAACGCATCGCGACTGCGGCCGACTATCGAGCCGCGCAACCGAAGACGCCGGGACGACGAAACGACTTGCTCACGGACGCTGAGCCCGCCGACGACTGGAGCACCGTCGAAGTGCCGGTCTCGCCGGACGGACTTCTGATCCGCCTTCTCGGTGCCACCGGGTGCCGATTCGGCGAAATGGCCGCTCTTCGGGTCGGTCGACTCGACATCGACTCTCCGCGACCCACGGTGTTCATCACAGAGGCTGCCGTCGAGGTCGACGGCGTGATGTATGTCGGTGCGCCGAAGACACAGGAGTCGGTCCGGCGTGTTCCGTTCCGTAAGGCCCTCGTCGCGTCGCTGGACTCGCATCTAAGGGCTCAGGGGATCGCGGACGACGACGCTGCGTTCGTCTTCGCTCAGCGGGACGGCCACCCGCTCAGGCTTCGGAACTGGTCCCGGAGAGTGTTCACGCCAGCGGCAGAATTGGCGGGCGTTGACATCACGGTCCACGGACTTCGGCATAGCGCGGCATCCGCTGCGATCCGCCAGGGCAAGACTCCGGTGCAAGTTTCGCGGCTGCTCGGCCACTCGAAGCCGTCGATAACTCTCGACGTGTACTCGCACGAGTTCCCCGACGATCTGACTGCGATCGAGTGAGGGTAATAATCCGGTCTGGTGCGGTCTGGTGCGGTCTGACGAAAATTTGTGCGGTCTGTCTGCGGTCCAAGACAAAGAAAGGGGCATCACCCGATTGCTCGGATAATGCCCCTGACCTGCAATAACTCTGTGTCGGGCTGACAGGATTTGAACCTGCGACCACTTGACCCCCAGTCAAGTGCGCTACCAAGCTGCGCCACAGCCCGCCGCGCCCCGTAAGGCGCTCGATGAGATTACCCCAGCCCCACCCCTGAGAGGAAATCGCCTGCTCAGGGGCGGGTCGGAGCAATTGTCAGCGGTGTCCCTTGCCTGGCCGTTCGCGCTTCTCGCGGATACGGACCGAGATACGCACGGGGCTGCCGTCGAAGTTGAACTCCTCGCGCAGACGCCGCTCGATGAACCGGCGGTAGCCGGCCTCGAGGAAGCCCGTGGTGAAGAGCACGAACGTCGGCGGACGCGTCGTCGCCTGCGTTGCGAACATGATCCGCGGTAGTCGTCCGCCACGCATCGGGGGCGGCGTGGCCGCGACAACTTCCTTGAGCCAGGTGTTGAGCCTGCCCGTCGGGATGCGCTTGTCCCAGGACTCGAGTGCCGTCTCGAGTGCGGGAACGAGCTTCTGGACGGCCCTACCGGTGTGGGCGGAGATGTTGACGCGCTGCGCCCACGGAACCCGAGCGAGGTCGCGGTCGATCTCTTTCTCGAGCTGCATCCGGCGGTCCTCGTCGACGAGGTCCCACTTGTTGAAGGCCAGCACCAGCGCACGGCCGGCGTCGGCCACCATGCTCAGCACCCGCAGGTCCTGCTCAGAGATCACCTCGGAGGAGTCGATCAGCAAGATCGCGACCTCGGCTGCCTCGATAGCGGACTTCGTGCGCAGTGACGCGTAGAACTCGGCGCCACTGGCATGGCTGACCCGCTTTCGCAGGCCTGCGGTATCGACGAATCGCCATGTCTTGCCGCCCAACTCGACGAGCGAGTCGACCGGGTCGACTGTGGTGCCCGCGACATCGTGCACCACGGAACGCTCGTCACCGGACAGCTTGTTGATCAGCGAGGACTTGCCCACATTGGGCTTGCCCACCAACGCAACTCGCCGCGGACCGCCGCCGGGAATGCCCTCACGGGGCGTCTCCGGAAGTGCTTCGAGCACGTTGTCGAGCAAGTCACCGGTACCGCGGCCGTGGGTCGCAGATACCGAATGCGGCTGACCGAGACCCAAAGACCACAGTGACGCGACCTCGGATTCGGTGCGGGAGTCGTCGACCTTGTTGGCCACCAACAGCACTGGAGTCTTCGATCGCCGAAGTACCCGCGCGACAGCCTCGTCCGTGGTGGTCGAACCCACCCGAGCATCGACGACGAGCAGGATCGCGTCGGCTGTGTTCATCGCCAACTCGGCCTGGCGAGCCACAGACTGCTGCAGCCCCTTGGCGTCGGGTTCCCAGCCGCCGGTGTCCTGCACCATGAATCGTCGTCCGGACCAGTTGGCCTCGTACGACACACGGTCACGCGTCACACCGGGCACATCCTCGACCACTGCCTCGCGGCGGCCGATGATGCGGTTGACGAGTGTGGACTTGCCGACGTTGGGACGACCCACCACAGCGAGAGTCGGAACCGCTACGGCGGCTTCACCGTTCTCGTCCTCGGTGAGATCGACGAGTTCCCACTCCCCCTCGTCGTTCCACGTTCCGTCGTTCGCGGCTTCGGCCGAATACAATTCGTCGGTCACTGCTTCACTCCAGTTCTGTCTTGCACAACCTGCAGCAACGCGGCGATGACGCCGTCCATGCCCAGGTCGCTGGTGTCCACGATGACGGAGTCCTCGGCAGGCCGCAACGGAGATACGGCGCGAGTGGAGTCCGCATGATCGCGGCGTTGAACGTCGGCGAGCACGGCTTCGTAATCGTCGCCGCGCCCTTCCTCGACGTTCTGTTTGTTGCGACGGTCTGCGCGCGCTTCCGGCGTTGCCGTCAGGAATACCTTGACGTCGGCGTTCTGCAGCACGACGGTGCCGATATCGCGACCCTCGACGACGATTCGCGGCGCGGACGCCGCGATATCGCGCTGCATCTGCACCAGCTGCTCACGCACGCTCGGCACTGCCGACACGGCGGAGACGGCCTTGGTGACGGCTGCGCCGCGGATCTCGGAAGAGACGTCCTCACCGCCCATCGTGACGGCTTCGGCGGCGGGATCGGTGCCGATGTCCAGCGGCAGAGTAGCCACGACGTCGGCGACCTTGCCTGCATCGGTCGGATCGACGCCGGCGCGCAGCACCCACACCGTCGCCACACGGTACATCGCACCGGTGTCGAGGTAGCGGGCATCGAGTGCGGTGGCCAGCCTGCGTGAGACCGTCGACTTACCGGTTCCCGACGGCCCGTCCATGGCGATGACGAGACCCGCCATCACAGACCGACCGACTCGTAGAGCTTGCCGATCTCGCCGCGACCCAGAACGCGAAGAGTTCCGGGACGCTGATCGCCGAGCGCGATGTTGCCGACGTCGGTCCGCACGAGACGACCGACGGGGTAGCCGACCTTCTCGAACAGACGCCGCACGATGTGCTTACGGCCTTCGTGCAGGGTGATGCGCACGAGGGACTTGCCCTCGCTGACATCGAGCAGCGAGTAGCCGTCGACCTTGACGGGGCCGTCGTCGAGCACGACGCCCGAGCGCAGTTGTTTGCCGACCTCGCGCGGGATGGTGCCGAACAATGTCGCGAGGTAGGTCTTGGACACCTCGAACGACGGGTGCATCAGCCGGTGAGCAAGATCACCGTCGTTGGTGAACAGCAACAGCCCCTCGGTGTCGGCATCGAGCCGTCCGACGTGGAAGAGACGCTGCCCTGCCTGCACGCGCTCGGAGACGATATCGCCGACGCAGGGGCGGCCCAGATCGTCGGACATCGTGCACTGCCACCCGCGTGGCTTGTTCATCGCGAGGTGGACGAGCTCTTCCTTGACGACGATGCGGGTGCCGTCGACGCGGACGATGGCCACATCGGGATCGATGCGGTTGCCCTGCTCGGTGACTATGCGTCCGTCGACCTCCACGCGGCCGTCCGCGATGAGCTCCTCGGCTGCGCGACGCGAGGCGACACCGGCCTGCGCGAGCACCTTCTGTAGCCGAACACCTTCACCGCGCGGCACGTGGCGACGCTTGGTGTCGGACTCGATGTACTGATGCTTCGCCGGCTTGGCGTTGTTGATGATGGTCGACGGTGCCTGCTTCTTCTGCGGCTTCGGCGGCTTGGGCCGAGACGGCTTCTTGCGCGGCACGGCGTCGTTGCTGCGGTCGTTCACACCACTGTCCGCAGACTGGTCCTCGAAAGGTTTGCGCTGCTCAGCGCCCTTGCGTGGGGCTGCGGAACGGGGAGGCCGGGGCCCGGTGGGCTTTCCTCCGGCGCGGGGCGAGTCCCCTGTGCGGCGTCCCTCGCGCGGCTCCTCCGACCTACCTGTGGTCGGCTTCCTGCGCGGATCCTGTCGTTTGTTTCTGTCCGGTGTGCCATCACGGCGAGCGGGCTTGTTCACTTCTTTACCTATCAGTCGTCCGAGTCGAGCTCGGCTACCGGATCGGGTTTCGATCCGCGGTTCTTGGTGGAGCGGGTCACTCTCGGGTCGGTATCCATGCTGTCGCTGATCTCGTCGATCAGGTCCACTCCCGGCAGCAACGGCGCCAGTTCAGGCAGATCCGTCAGTGAAGCCAGGCCGAGCCGTTCCAGGAACAGCTCGGTGGTGGAGTACATCGTGGCATTCGATTCCGGGTCGACTCCAGCTTCCGAAATCAGACCGCGAGCGAGCAACGTGCGCATCACTCCGTCTACGTTGACTCCTCGCACGGCGCTGACTCGCGCGCGGGTCAACGGTTGACGATATGCGATAACGGCGAGAGTCTCCAGTGCCGCACGTGTGAGCTTCGACCGAGCACCATCGAGAAGGAGCCTTTCGACGTACGGCGCGTAGACCGTGCGGGTGTAGAAACGCCACCCGTCGCCGGCGTAGCGAAGGTCGATTCCGCTGCCACGCTCGGTGAATCTCGCGGCCATCCGCTCGAGCATCGGCTTGATCCGGGCGACATCGCTGCCGACCGCCGACGCCAACAGCTCGTTCGACGCGGGCGAATCGACGACGAGCAACACGGCCTCGAGCGCGGACTCCAGCGTGGCGTCGTCGAGCTCGTGCTCGTCCTCGGCGACTTCGTTCGTCAGTTCATCCATAGTCCACCGCCGCCACGACAACCTCGTCGGACTTCGCCTTCCCCGTCCAGCTCACCATCAGCTCCCCCAACGGCTCCGGTTGATCGAATGCGAGCACCTGCTCACGGAACAACTCCAGCAACGCCAAGAATCTGGCCACGATCTCGACGGTGCTCTCACATCCCTCGGTGAGCTCGCCGAACGGCGTCCACATGTTCTCGCCCTTGGCTTCGAGTCGTTCGAGCACCCACCGCGCCTGCTCGGGGACCGAGACCGAATGCTGATGAATGTGGTCCAGACCGACCTTGGGTATCGGTTTGGGCCGGAACGCGGCAGCCGCGATATCGGCGAAACGAGCCGGGTCGACGCCGAGCAGCACCTCGGGGATGAGGTCGGTGTAGCGATCCTCCACCGAGACCGACCGCGGATAACGCCGCAGAGCAGCAGCTTCGAGCTCTCCGAACAACTGCGCCACCTGCTTGTACGCGCGGTATTGCAGCAGCCGCGCGAACAGTAGGTCGCGTACCTCCAGCAACGCCAGGTCCTCGGCGTCCTCGACATCACCGGACGGCAGCAACCTGGCGGCCTTGAGGTCGAGCAACGTGGCTGCGACGACGAGGAACTCGGTGGTCTGATCGAGCCCCATCTCGCGGCCGAGGCTCTTGGTGAACGCGATGAAATCGTCGGTGACGGTGTGCAGCGCCACCTCGGTGACATCGAGGCGATGTTGACTGATAAGCGTCAACAGCAGATCGAACGGGCCTTCGAAGTTGAGCAAGCGAACGCGAAACCGCGACGGATCCTCGTTTTCAGGGACCTCGACGGCGACGTTCTCGGCAACGGACTGCGTCATCGACTACGGGCCGGACCGGTAGATCACCTCTCGGGCCAACGCCCGATAGGCCTGTGCGCCAGAAGATTTGGGCGCCCACGTGGTGATCGGCTCCCCCGCTACACTGGTTTCCGGGAAACGCACGGTCCTGGTGATCACCGTGTCGTAGACGACATCACCGAACACCTCGACCACCCGCGTCATCACCTCACGTGAATGCAGCGTGCGCGCATCGAACATCGTGACGACGATTCCCGCGAGCTTGAGTCGCGGATTGAGCCGGTCGCGCACCTTCTCGACGGTGTCGTTGAGCAAGGCGAGTCCGCGCAAACTGAAGTACTCGCACTCCATCGGAATGAGCACCTCGTCGGCGCACGTCAGGGCATTGACCGTCAACAGGCCGAGAGAAGGCTGGCAATCGATCAGTACGTAGTCGTACCGATCGAGCACCGGGTGCAGCACCCGGCCGAGGGTCTGCTCGCGGCCGACCTCCGTGACGAGCTGAATCTCAGCGGCCGAGAGATCGATGTTGCTGGGCAGCAGATCGAGATTCTCGACGCGGGTACGCATGAGCACGTCGTCCGCGGAGATCTTCGGCTCCACCAGCAGGTTGTAGACAGTCAGGTCCAGTTCGTGGTGCGCGACGCCCAGGCCCGCGGACAGCGCGCCCTGCGGGTCGAGGTCGACGAGGAGGACCCGGCGCCCGTAAGCGGCGAGCGAGGCACCGAGATTGATGGTCGACGTGGTCTTACCGACGCCGCCCTTCTGATTGCACATCGCGATGACCTTGGCCGGGCCATGGCTCGAGAGTGGCGTCGGCTGGGGTACCTCGCGGGTCTTGCGCCCGGTCGGACCCAGCTCGTTGGCCGCCGGAACGACGTCTCGTGTCTCACGGCTGGTTTCGGGTTGGCGCGTGTGGAACAGGGCGCCGTCACTGTGGGAATGCTCGGTCGACAGGCCGTCGGGAACCGCCTCGTAGGACCGGTACGACGTATCGGCAACGCGCGGCGCCATCTGCCCTGGGCCTGACTCCGCCGCTGGCGGCTGCGGTGTCGACACTTCCTCAGCGCCCCCTGTCCATTCTTCGGTTGGCGTGTGTACTGCCAACGGTTAACGCTACCGCGTACACGTGCGGCACCTTCGCCGGACACGCGCAAAACCATCAGCGGGCGCGCGGGTGCGCCCCAGCCCACACTTCTCGCAGCGTGTTGACGGTCACGAGCGTGTAGATCTGCGTCGTGGTCACCGATGCGTGGCCCAGGAGTTCCTGCACCACTCGCACATCGGCGCCGCCGTCGAGCAAGTGGGTGGCGAAGGAGTGGCGCAGCGTGTGCGGCGACACCGGCGTCGCGATCCCCGCTTTTTCCGCGGCGGAATGCAGAACCTGCCATGCGCTCTGACGCGAGAGTCGACCGCTGCGCGCGTTGAGGAACAGTGCCGGCGTCGCCTTCTTCGCCAGCGCGGGCCTGCCTCGGACGAGATAGGCGTCGATCGCTTCGATCGCGGGGCGGCCGACGGGCACGAGGCGCTGCTTGTCTCCCTTACCGTGCAGCACAACCGACCGATTGTCGGTATCGATGTCGTCGACGTCGAGTCCCACCGCCTCGGAGATCCGCGCTCCGGTCGAGTACAGCAGCTCGAGCAGGGCCTTGTCCCGCAGCCCGCGCGGTGCATCCTCGCCTTCGACGCCTGCCGAGTCGAGTATGGCGATCACGTCGTCGAGCGGAAGGGACTTGGGCAGCCGACGGCTCGGCGTGGGCGGCTTGACGGCGCTGGCCACGTCGAGCCGAGTCATCCCCTCGGCCGCCGCGAACTTGTGCAGTCCGCGCACGGCGATGAGTGTTCGAGCGGCCGAGCTCGCGGCGAGCGGCGGGAACTCCTCGCTCCCCCGGCGCAGGTCGACGACGAACGCCGACACATCGCCTTCGCTCACCCGGTCCAGATCGTCGATCCGGTGCCCGGACAGAAAGGTCTCGTACCGCCGAAGGTCCCGGCGGTACGAGGACAGTGTGTTCTTGGCAGCACCGCGCTCGACCTCGAGGTGGTCGAGGTAGGTCGATATCTGGTCTGCCAGCACGGGCGACTACCCGCGCGGATTCTTCCGACGCTCGAAGGTAGTCGGGAGATCCGGCCACGGAGCGTCGGCGGGGCGAAGGGCCGTCGAACCGGCCCGATGTGCGGCAAGAGCGAGTATCCCAGAGACGGCCGAGGCGTTGACGATATCCCCGGACAATATGCGCTCGACCGCCTCGGTGAGCGGGACGAACTCGAGCACGATATCGGCTTCCTCGTGCTCGGCCTCGGGACGATCGACCTCGCTCAATCCCTCGGCGAGAAAGATCCGAACGATCTCGTCGGTGAATCCCGGTGACGCTGCGACATCGACGAGCACCGACCACCGCTCCGCGGCGAGACCGGTTTCCTCGGCCAGCTCACGCTTGGCTGCCTCCACCGGAGGCTCGCCGATCTCGTCCAACAATCCCGCAGGCAACTCCCACAAGCGACGGCCCATGGGGTGACGGTACTGCTCGATCATCGCGATCCGGCCTTGATCGTCTACGGCAGCGACACCGACCGCGCCGTGGTGCTCGACCACTTCACGCTCGGCGACGCGTCCCCCGGGCATCTCGACCTGGTCGAGTCGCAGCGCCAGGATTGCGCCCTCGTAGACGGTCCTCGTTCCGACGGTGGCGAATTCGAAACGCGTCCCCTCGGGCGATTCGGTCATCCGATGCTCTCGGCGGTGGCTCCCGACACCGGGAACTCCGAGTCCGTGCCGGCCTGCTCGTCGCTGCCACCGTCACCATGAATGTCGACGGGAAGCCGTTCGGCCGCCTTGTATTTCAGCGCTGCATTGACCAACGCCGCAAACAGCGGGTGCGGACGGGTCGGACGGCTCTTGAGCTCAGGATGAGCCTGCGTGCCGACGAAGAACGGGTGCGTCGAGGCAGGCAATTCGACGAACTCGACGAGATGACCATCCGGCGAGGTTCCGCTGAAGACCAGTCCGCTCTTGGAGATCCGATCGCGGTAGGTGTTGTTGACCTCGTAGCGGTGACGATGGCGCTCGGAGACCTCCGTGGTGCCGTAGGCACCGGCAACTACCGATCCCTTGAGCAGCGTCGCTGGATACGCCCCGAGTCGCATCGTGCCACCGAGGTCGGCTTCACCGGCGACGGCATCTTCCTGGTCCGCCATCGTCGAGATGACGGCGTAATCGGTCTCCGGTTCGAACTCGGCCGAGTTGGCGTCGGTGAGTCCGACCGACCGCGCAGCTTCGATGACCATGCACTGCAGACCCAAACACAGACCCAGCAGCGGAACCTTGCGGACACGGGCGTATTCGATGGCGCCGAGCTTGCCTTCGATACCGCGGATACCGAACCCGCCGGGAACGAGCACGGCGTCGACGTCACCGAGCGCTGCCTGGGCACCAGCAGGTGTTGCGCACTCGTCGGAGGGCACCCACTTGATCTCCACCTTGGCGCGGTGCGCGAAACCGCCGGCGCGCAACGCCTCGGTGACCGACAGGTAGGCGTCGGGCAGATCGACGTACTTGCCGACGAGTCCGACCCGCACCGTCTCGCGGGGCTCGTGGACGCGCTCGAGGAGACCGCCCCACACCGTCCAGTCGACGTCACGGAACGGCAATCCGAGCTTGCGAACGACGTAGGCGTCGAGTCCCTCCTTGTGGAGGACCTTGGGGATGTCGTAGATCGACGGCGCGTCCGGGGTGGAGATGCATCCGTCGACGTCGACATCGCACATCAGCGCGATCTTGTTCTTCAGCCCGGGGGTGACCTCACGGTCGCAGCGCAGGATGAGCGCATCGGGCTGAATACCGATGCTTCGAAGCGCGGCCACGGAATGCTGCGTCGGCTTGGTCTTGAGCTCACCGGACGGAGCGAGGAACGGAACGAGGGAGACGTGCAAGAAGAAGACGTTCTCCCGGCCCACATCGTGGCGGACCTGGCGGGCGGCCTCGAGGAACGGCTGCGACTCGATGTCGCCGACGGTGCCGCCGATCTCGGTGATGACGACGTCGGGTAGATGCCCCTGTAGATCCGGGCCGTTCATCGCCAGGATGCGACGCTTGATCTCGTCGGTGATGTGCGGGATGACCTGAACGGTGTCGCCGAGGTACTCCCCGCGACGTTCCTTCGCGATGACCGTCGAGTACACCTGTCCGGTGGTGACGTTGGCGAAACCGGAGAGATCACGATCGAGGAAACGTTCGTAGTGGCCGACGTCGAGGTCGGTTTCGGCCCCATCCTCGGTGACGAACACCTCACCGTGCTGGAACGGGTTCATCGTTCCGGGATCGACGTTGAGATAGGGATCGAGCTTTTGCATGGTGACGCGTAGACCACGTGCTGTCAGCAGCTGGCCGAGGCTTGACGCCGTCAGGCCCTTGCCTAGCGAGGACGCGACGCCCCCACTGACGAAGATGTGCTTTGTGTCAGATCGCGACTGAAGGCGTGACAATGATGCTCCCGTGACCACTCTGCAGGGCTTGCTCCTGCCAGAGAGCTGGCAAGAGAGGTAATGCGTGAAAAATGGGCCTGCTACCCACGGGACTTCACGGTAACACCTTTGCGCGGATCCATCGCGAACGGCACGCGTGAGCGCGGAAATTACAGAGCCGGGGCTCCGACGGTGACGGCTGTGGCGTTCGGTCCCGTTCCGTACCGACCGGCAGCGCCGTCCAGCTGTTCCTGGAGAGCCAACGCGGTGGTGACGCGGCCCGCCACACGATCGACGTTGTCCACCGTGCTCACCCCGGCCGACAATGCAGCGTCGGCGCGCACGACCGCGATGGGGCCGTTGCCCTCGGCAGCCGCGGTTCGACCGGCCAGGACCGTGCCGGCACCTCTGCCGTCGAGGCCACCGGCGAACCTCGCAACGATTGCACCGCGATTGCCGTCCTCACTGCTGCTGCCACCGGTGACGAGCACCGCGAGCTGAGCGGGGGCGACTGCACCGTTGTCGTAGGCGATGAACCCGCCGCTGCGCAACGTTTCCAGCGCCAGCGCCAGCTCTTCCGGCGAGGACTGCGGCTGAGCCGTTTCCGGGTTGAGCAGGAGCACCGAGCCGAGCAAGTCGCCCGCCATGCTGCCCTGATCGACCGCTCCCGTACGCAACTGAATGCCGGCGGGTACCACGTTGGTCAGTCTGGTTCGCAGATCGTCGCCGCTGGCAGCGGAAACGAACGAGTCGGTGAGCGAGACGCGTCCGGTCACGGCGGCGCCGGACGCTCCGATCGCGTTCTCGATGCCGTCGACATCACCGGGATCGGCGTCGGGGGTGGTGATCACCACGACGCTGCGATCGGCCAGCGCGTCACGTACTACGCGGCCGGACACCGCGTCGTCGAAGCTGTCGGCGGCATTGAGTTGCTCGCCGAGCCGGTTGTTCGTTTCCTGCAACGCACCGATCTCGTTCTCGAGATCGGACTTGTCATCGCGCAATCCCGAGACCAGTCCGCTCGAGAGCAGTCCCGACCCGAGCACCACTCCGATGGCAAGTGCAATGAAGATCGCCGCGATCGAGATGGCGTGTTGACGCATGGAAATCACTCGAGCAGCCCCTGAACCCACGTTGCGAACGAATTCCACAGTTGGACAGCCCAGTCGAGAACTTCGCCGCCCATGTTGGACACGACGAGAGCGACGATGATCGCAACCAGCGCCGCGAGAACGAGCAGCGCGATGGCTCCGCCCGACACACGACTGCGATACAGCGTTGCCACGGCCTTGGCGTCGACAAGCTTGGCGCCGACCTTCAACCGGGTCATGAAGGCTGCGGGGTTGGTGTTCCGGCGTCCCCGATCGAAGAACTCGTCGAGACTCGCAGGAGAGCCGACAGTGACGATGAGCGAGGCACCGTGATGATCGGCGAGGAGCAACGCCAGATCTGCGGGTGCACCCGTCGCCGGGAACGTCATGGCGCCGATACCGAGGTCCTGGATTCGTTCCAGTCCGTTGGCGTGCCCGTCGGAGTCGGCCGGAAGAACCACCTCCGCGCCGCATTTGAGCGTCTGGGCCGTGATGTCCTCGGGATCACCGACGATGAGGTCGGGACGGTAGCCCGCCTTCATCGCGGTGTCCGCGCCTGCGCCGACACCGATGATGATCGGTGCGTACTCCTTGATGAACGGCTTGAGGTTCTTCAGGTCCTCGGCATGACCGGGGCCGTCCGCGACCACGACGACGTGGCGGTCCTGCAGCACGATGTCCACATCCGGTACGCCGACGCCGTCGATGAGCAACGGGCTCTCGCTGCGGATGAACTCGATGGTGTTGCCCGAGAACGCCTCGAGGTGATCCACCAGACCGGTCTTGGCCTCGATCATCTTGTCCGAGATCTCGGCTTCGCTCTGCTCCTCGCCCTTGGCGAGTCGCCGATCCCCGGTGTAGATACCGCCCTCGTTGAGGCGGATCTTGGATCCGTCCTTGATCTTCTTGAAGACCTCGGAGCCCGCGGAGTCGATCAACATGATGCCGTTGGCGACGATGGCCTCGGGGCCGAGGTTCGGGTATCTGCCCGATATCGACGGGGAGGCGTTGACGACGGCCAGCACCCCCGCCTCGACGAGCGCGTCTGCCGTCAGGCGATCCAGGTCGAGTTCGTCGAGAACGACGACATCTCCCGGACCGACACGCTTGAGCAGCTTGGCTGTGTTGCGATCGACCCGGGCGATACCGCTGATCCCGGGCAACGAATCCTGACTACGTGATAACAGTGCCGGCATCTTCATGTTCTTCATGATGACTCCGGCGACACACCCGACGTTGGAGGCGCGCCGAAACAACTACCACACTGTTCACATCTGCAACAAGTGCCGGGGTCAGCGTTCGCGGTCTGCCCGTGCTGTCGCCAGTAGCTCCTCGGCGTGGGCTCGGCCTGTCTCCGTATCGTCCAGACCGGCCAACATACGGGCGAGCTCTACGACACGTTCGGTTGCAGAGAGCGTCTTCACACCGCTGTTCGCGGCGCCCCTCTTGGCATCGGACTTGTCGACGACGAGATGCGTGTCGGCGAATGCCGCCACCTGAGGAAGGTGGGTGACGACGATGACCTGGTGCGTGCGGGCCAATCGCGCCAGACGACGGCCGACCTCGACGGCCGCGCGACCACCCACTCCGGCGTCGACCTCGTCGAACACCATCGTCGCGCCCTTGTCCGAACCAGCGAGCACCACTTCCAGTGCCAGCATTACCCGGGAGAGCTCACCGCCGGAGGCACTCTTGCTGATCGGGAGCGCCTGCGCGCCGTCATGCGCGGACAGCTTGAACTCCACCTCGTCGACGCCGCTGCTGCCTGCATGGAGGTCGACTCCGTCGACGGTCAAGGGCGCGGAATCCTGCGGTCCCGCGGGGATGGTTCGGAGATCGAGCTCGATCTTGGCCTTGCCCATCGCCAAACCGGCGAGCTCGCCGCTGACCGCTTTCGCGAGCTTGACCGCGGCCTTGCTCCGTGCGGCCGAGAGCTTGCTCGCAGCGGCGGCGACCTGCTCCGATGTCTCCTTCACTCGTGTGGACAACTCGGCCAGCGCGTCGGCCGAGACGTCGATCCTCGACAGCCGCTCACGTGCGTCCTCCGCCCACGCGATCACGCCGTCGACGTCTGCGGCGTACTTGCGGGTCAGGCCTTTGAGCTCGGCCTGCCTGGTCAGCAGCGTCTCCAGGGCACTCGGGTCCGAGGGCAGGTCGGAAAGGTAGGAGGTGATGTCGGCTCCGACATCGGTCACCACAGCCATGGCCTCGTTCAGCCGAGGAAGCAGGTCCGTCAGAACCGCGTCGTCGACACTTTCGAGCCGAGTGCGTGCGGCGCCGAGCAGATGCAGCGCCGAGACGCTCTCGCCGAGATCGTCGGATGCACCGACGAGTGCGGCCCCGGCGCCCTCTGCCGACTCCCGCAGCGAATCGAGGTCACCCAGTCGACGCACGTCGGCGGAGATGGTGACATCTTCCTGCGGCTGCGGGGCGACAGCATCGATTTCCTGGAGCCCGAATTGCAGTCGATCGGCTTCCTGTGCGAGTTCTCGACTGCGTTCGGTGCGATCGATCAGTTCGGTTCTCGCAGCCAGCCATTGGGACCGGGCGGCGCGATACTTCTTCAGCGGACCGGCGACGGACTCCCCGGCGAAGCGGTCGAGTGCTTCGAGTTGGCGATCCGATCGCAGCAGCCGGAGCTGGTCGTTCTGGCCATGCACGGTGAGCAGCGAATCGGTGAACCCCGACAACACAGCTGCGGGAACACTTCGGCCACCCAAGTGGGCGCGCGAGCGTCCGTCTGCGCCCACGGTACGCAGCGCAATTATGGACTCGTCCTCGTCACGTTGCGCACCAGCAGATTCGAGGACTCTCTCGACCTCGTCTACCACCTGCGCCGACGCAGTCTCGGTACTGAATCGTCCTTCGACCACCGCCCGATCGGCACCCAACCGCACCCGCCCGGCGTCCGCCCGCGCGCCCGAGAGCAGATGCAGGCTGGTGACGACCATGGTCTTGCCGGCACCGGTCTCACCCGTCAGCACCGTCAGACCTTCGTGGAACTGCGCACTCGCCGCCGAGATGACACCGAGGCTGTCGATTCGAATTTCTTCGAGCATGCTTACCTCGCTCTCCCCCGCCACCCAGAGGTGGGCAATGCAAACTTGGTCACCATACGATCGGCAAACGGTGCCGAGTCCAGCCGAACCCACTTGATCGGTGTGGCGCCTCGGATGACCTCGACACGTCCGCCCGCGGGTAGCTTCATCGTTCTTCTGCCATCACAGAACACCAGGGCGTCGTGGCCCCCGCCATCGGTTTCGACGGCGATCACCGATTCCGGACTGGTCACCAGCGGTCGCGCGAAAAGAGCGTGCGCGTTGCTCGGAATCACCAGGATGGCCTCGAGCTCCGGCCACACCACGGGGCCACCTGCAGAGAATGCGTAGGCCGTGGAACCCGTCGGCGTCGAGATCAGCACACCGTCGCACCCGAAAGCCGACACCGGACGGTCGTCGACTTCCAGTACGACCTCGAGCACGCCCAGCCGCGAACCGTTTTCGATACTCGCCTCGTTCAGCGCCCAGCCGTGCTCGATCACCCTGTCTCCGACCCGGACGCTCACATCGAGGGTCATGCGATGCTCGATGCGGTAGTCGCGACGGACCACACGCGCCAAGGCGTCCTCGAGATGATCCGCCTCGGCCTCGGCCAGAAATCCGATGCGGCCGAGATTGATTCCCAGGACCGGTATGTCGGCAGCTTGCGCAACTTCGGCGGCGCGCAGGAACGTCCCGTCGCCGCCGAGGACGAGAACCAGTTCGCACCCCAGGGCCGCTTCCGGTCCGAATTCGACGACGTTGAGTTGTAGGTCGGATCCGACGCCCTGGGTGACGCCCTGCGCCTCGATGCGGGAGGTGTCGACCTCGTCCACGAGGACACGAAGTGAAATTCCGGCCTCCTCGAAGACCTTTCCTACTCTTCGTGCGGTGTCGGCGATATCACGCCGTCCCGGATGGGCAACGAGCAGAACTTCGCGCGCGGATTCCGACTCCGGCATCACTGTGGTCCTTCCTCGACTGCGCGGCGTACAGCAGTTGGAATATCGCGTTCGACCTCGCCCTTGGGGCCATCGTTGGTGCTGGCGTCGGGGCCATCGGCCAGCGATCGTAGCCACAGGAAGTACTCCACGTTGCCCGAGGGCCCTGGCAGCGGACTTGCCGTCACATCCTGCAACGCCAGACCGAGTCCGGCGGCCGCCGACGCGACCTTCACCACCGCGGACATCCGCAACTCCGGATCCCTGACCACCCCGCCCGAGCCCACGCGGTCCTTGCCCACCTCGAACTGTGGTTTGACCATCAACGCCATGTCCGCCCCGGGTCCAGAACATGCCACGAACGCCGGAAGGACCAGCTCGAGCGAGATGAACGACAGGTCGGCGACGATCATATCCACCGCTCCACCGATCGTCTCCGCGTCGATCGAACGCACGTTGGTGCGGTCGATGACGTGAACTCGGTCGTCCGATTGCAGGCGCCACACCAGCTGGCCGTAACCGACGTCGACGGCGACCACCTCGCGGGCACCCTTGCTGAGCAGAACGTCGGTGAAACCGCCTGTCGACGCGCCCGCGTCGAGGCAGCGTTTGCCGGCGACCGACAGTCCGCCTCGCTCGAACACCTCGAGGGCGCCGAGGAGCTTGTGAGCGCCACGCGAGGCCCAGTGCACCTCGTTGTCCTCGACGAGAACCACCAGCGGTGTACCCGCTTCGACGGCAGTGGCCGCTTTGGTGGCCAACGTGCCGGCGATCTTGACTCGACGCGCATCGATCAGCTCGACGGCGTGCTCACGTGAGCGCGCCAGACCCCGACGTACGAGTTCGGCGTCGACGCGTGCGCGTCGCGCCATATCAGCTCTTGTCCACGGAGGACAGTGCCTCGACGAGGACGTCGTGGGCTCGTTCGAGAATCTGCGCTTGGACCGTCAGGTCCATCGGCGCGTCACCGTCTGTCGGCAGCCGGTCGAGGAGACGGTCGACCTCGGCCTGGACCACGTCCGGATCCACCGCAACGGTCTCTGGACCGTGCGGGCGATGTTGTCCTGGAAGTGGAATCGGCGCGCTCATTGCCGCCAACGCTATCGGATCGGTCCGATGGACGCCCGCCCGCGTTCGATCGTCAGAGTTCGAGGAGACGACGCAGCTCGTCCGTCCCGGCGCCGAGCACGCGGATGCTGTTCCACGAACCTGTGTTCTCCCAGGCCGAGGCCGTAGCCGTCAGTAGCCCGCCGAGCGTGTCGATTGGCGCAGTGCCGTCGTGAACGATGACCAGAACGTCGCCCTCGATCTCGGCAGACCACCCAGGTTTCGGCCCGATTGCGGACGTGTCGGCGCTCTGGTTGAGGATGTCGAGGTCGAATCCGATGTGATGTGGGCGTTCACTGTGGTCCGCGCGAAGTACATCCACAGCGCTGCTGACACCGGTGAGGACGAGCAAGGATGCGATTGCCGTCGCATTGGCGCCGGCGATGTCGGTATCGAGGCGGTCACCGACCACGAGGGGCCGCCTCGCCCCGCTCGAGCGGATGGCATCGTCCATGATCGGCGCAGCCGGCTTGCCTGCAACCAGCGGTTCCTGGCCGGTCGCTGCCCGCACTGCCGACACCATTGCGCCGTTGCCCGGGGCCAGACCGCGCTCGGTGGGCAGTGTCGCGTCGGTATTCGCGGCGACCCAGAGCGCTCCGCCGCGTATCGCGAGAGTGGCCTCTGCGAGTATCGACCACCCTGTCTCGGCACTGTGCCCCTGAACGACGGCAACGGCGCCCTCGTCGGCGCTACGCACCGGTTTCAACCCGACGAGTGCAACCTCCTGCGCAAGCGCATCGGTTCCCACGACGACGACGGCGGACCCAGCCGGAATACGCTCGGCCAACATCCGCGCGGCGACCTGGGCACTCGTGACCACGAATTTCTCCGAGGTGTCGAATCCGAGATCGACGAGATGCTCGGCGACATCCGACGGTGAACGGCTCGCGTTATTGGTGACGAAGTACTGCTTCTCGCTGCCGAGCCGCAGCGCGTCCACAGCCCCCTCGATGGGGTTCTTGCCTTGATATACGGTGCCGTCGAGGTCGAGTAGCAGCACATCGAACAACTCGCGCAGGGTCGCTGCAGGCGAGGCGATCGGCTCGTTCGCTGCGCTCACTGGTTGTTCCCGGACAGCTCCTCGACACGCTCCTCGGCGTCGGTCTCACCCTCGATGTCCGCGGCGGCGGCGTTGAGGAACCACTTGATGCCCTCGTCCACTCGCCCGGCCGCGACAAGGGCGTCAGCGTAGACGTAGAACAGACGCGCAGCCGGAGTTCCGGATCGCGACGCATCCAGATCCGGAGTTTGCAGCGTGACGACGGCCTGGTCGAACTGCATGAGGTCCATCCGGGCCCCAGCAACAACGATGCGAAGTTCTGACGCTTCGTCTCCGGTGAGCTGGCGTGCTTCGTCGCTGCGTCCGAGTTCGATGGCGCGTTCTGGGCGGCCGAGTCCACGTTCGCAGTCGGCCATCACCGCGAGGTGGCCTGGTCCACCGGCCATCCGCCGCGCAGCGCGCAGCTCGGAGAGCGCTTCGGCCCATTCGCCTGCGTGGTATGCGGTCAATCCCGCAGTCTCGCGAACAACGGCGATGCGGCCTGCACGTTGACGTGCGGCGCGCGCGTGCTGCAGCGCGAGCTCTGGATCGTCGTCGACGAGTTTTCCTGCCATCACCATGTGGCGGGCGACTGCCGTGGCGTTGTTCTTGTCGAGGCTGAGCAGGTCGCGTCGAACAGCTTGGTCGAGTTGGCCGGCTTCGATTTCGTCGGGCAGATCGGGCTCATCGGGACGTGGCGGACGCCGTTCGGCGGATCCACCTTCGGCCCGGCGATCACCCGAGAATCCACCTTCACCACCGCGCCGACGTGGGGGGCCGTCCGATCGCCGATCGTCACGTCCACCGGATCCCCCCTCGGGGCGACGTGGGTTTCCGGAGCGTCCGGCACCGTCCGGCCGACCGCCAGTGCGCCCTCGTGGACCGTCCGGTCGACCTGATCCGTCGCCGCGGAAGGGTCGGCGGTCGTTGCTGTCTTCCGACACAGGGGTTCCTTTCGGTCGTGCGTGGTGTTCCAATGAAATCAGAAAGAGTCCGTCCTACAGGCAGTGGCATCGAAACGCACGCCGTCTGTAGAAACGCAAAAAGGGGACCCACCTTGGTGGGTCCCCTTTTTGTGAGGTTGTGTTCGGCGGTGTCCTACTCTCCCACACCCTGTCGAGTGCAGTACCATCGGCGCTGGAGGGCTTAGCTTCCGGGTTCGGAATGGGACCGGGCGTTTCCCCTCCGCTATGGCCGCCGTAACTCTG
>NZ_JABFAO010000016.1:0-128821 GCF_017168235.1 Rhodococcus sp. KRD197 | reverse complement strand
TCTCCGTAAAAGACTCTCGATCAATGGTCGAAACCACAAATCAGTCATAGACAAAAGAGCCAAATCACTAGCAAAAAAACTCAACTAGCATTAAAACAAAACCCTCCCACCCCACACCACAAAGGCATGAAGCAAGAAGATGTCACACCCACACCCCAAAAGGCATGAGCACCAAAAACATTCGGCACTGACATTCATCGACACACTGTTGAGTTCTCAAAGAACACGCACACACCACACAACCCGAAAAACACTATCTCCGGGAGTCTGGGGCAACCGTTCCAGCCTAACCCAACTTGGTCTCGGACACAAGGCCCGACGCTTGGGGGAAAGACTGTCCTACACGCTCATCAGGAACCCCGTACAACCTCGTTGCCATGTCCGTGAAGACCTGGTCGGTGTCCGTGTCGCTCTGACTCGACAAAAGTTACGCGACTGGAAACTGTGCGTCAAATCCGCACGTTGCACGAGGCGCTCACAGTGAAACCGCTGGTGACAGAGCCGCTGCTGAACCTGATACCCGCAGCGGGGCGAAATCACACCTGTGTGACTCGCACCACTGCCGGCTCGATGTCAGCTCACCCGACCAGAACGCCCGCGAAATTACGTTTGCCGCGCCGAACCACCAACCACTTGCCGTGAAGGAGATCGTCAGGCGACGGCGTCCAGGTCTCGTCGGCGATCTTCTGGTTGTTCACCGATGCGCCACCCTCCTTCACCGCACGTCGAGCAGCACCTTTGCTCTCGCACAGGCCGGTGGCGACGAGGAGATCGACAATGGTGGCCGCATCGCCTGCTCCGACTTCAGCGACGGACGTTTCACGCAACGCCGCTGCCAACGTCGGCTCGTCCAGTTCCGCCAGTTCCGCGCGACCGAACAACGCCTGACTCGCCAGCTCGACTGCGCGGGTGTTCGACTCCCCGTGCACCAGTGTCGTCATCTCGGCCGCGAGGCGCTTCTGAGCCTCACGGGCGTGCGGGCGTTCCCGAGTGGCCTCGTCGAGCGCATCGAGTTCCTCGCGATCGAGGAAGGTGAACCACCGGAGGTATTTGACGACATCCGCATCGCCCGTGTTCACGAAGTACTGGTACCAGGCATATGGGCTCGTCATGTCGGGGTCGAGCCACAGGCTACCGCCGCCCGTCGACTTGCCGAACTTCTTGCCATCGGCAGAAGTCACCAGGGGAACGGTCATCCCGTGGACCGATTCGGCATCCTTGCGCCTGTTGAGCTCGACACCCGCGACGATGTTCCCCCACTGATCGGACCCACCGATCTGCAGTGTGCAGCCGTAGGAACGCCGTAGCTGTACGTAGTCGTTTGCCTGCAGCAACATGTAGCTGAATTCGGTGTACGACATTCCGTCCCCTTCGAGACGGGTCTTCACGGTGTCGCGCGCCAGCATCACGTTGACCGAAAAGTGCTTGCCGATCTCGCGCAAGAAGTCGATGGCCGTCAGCTGAGCGGTCCAGTTCAGGTTGTTCTCGACGATCGCGCCTGTTGGACTGTCGTCGAAATCCACGAAACGCTCGAGCTGTCCGCGGATGCGATCCGCCCACTCGCGAACGGTGTCCGCGGAGTTCATCGTGCGCTCCCCCACATCGCGGGGATCACCGATGAGCCCGGTGGCGCCGCCGGCCATCACGATGGGCCGGTGACCGGCGCGCTGAAAACGCTTGAGCGCCAACAGCGGAACGAGGTGACCGGCGTGCAGACTCGGGCCGGTCGGGTCGAAGCCGCCGTACAGAGTGATGGGCCCGTCGGACGTCGCCTTCTTCAGCTCGTCCACGTCGGTGGACTGCGCGATCAGTCCGCGCCAGGTCAGTTCGTCGATGATGTTCTCACTCACGAGCACAATCTTCTCATCCAGCGCCGCCGGCTCCCCTCAGCCCCGCGTCGGGCCCCGCTCGGTTGCTCGCGGACTACGTCGATACGCCGACACCGATGGCGAATCTGTCACCCAGAATCTCCACGGCCTGTCCGCCGCAGCACTGACCCCTACCCGTGGACCGGATTCGATTTCGCCCGATCCCGGGGCGAGCGCGCCTGCGTTCAGCGTGACGGGCGAAACCGCGTCGAGCAGGTTTGTTCCGTTGTCCCCCAGGGTGATGCCCAGCGCCTGGCCGAGGTTCCCCGGTCCCGTGGCCACGCGGGTGGCGATCGCTCGGGGACCTCGTCTTGCGCGCACCACGTCGTCGCCGTCGATGACTTCTGCCGCTCGAAGTAGGACCGCAGCTGCCTCGCCTTCCGGACCACAGGAGACATTGATGCACATGTGCATTCCGTAGCTGAGGTAGACGTACAGTCGGCCGGCCGGGCCGAACATCACCGAGTTGCGGACCGTGAGCCCACGATACGAATGCGCGGCCGGATCCGGCCAAGGCCCGTCCTCGGGTCCCCCGTATGCCTCGACCTCGACAATTCTGACTCGGACGTCGAAGGCGCGTAGTTCTGCACCGAGTAGTGACCGGGCGACCTCGACCGGGTGTCCGGTCAACCCTGCAATCTTCATACCTCGAATTGTGCCGCCCGTTGACTCGACGCCGACCACGCGCTTTAATTCATCATGCAGTGAATTCAACATGCGATGAATTAAGGAGACCGGCATGAGCCAACCACCCGGAGACGCCGTCGTCGCCGAGTCGCTCGTCGTCAGGCGCGGCGGACGGACGGTTCTCGACAACATCGATCTCACAATTCGCCGCGGGAGTATCACGGGGCTCCTGGGGCCATCCGGCTGCGGAAAGACCACCCTGATGCGGTCCATCGTCGGCACACAGATCGTCGAGTCCGGCACCGTCACCGTTCTCGGACTACCCGCCGGTTCGAAGGCTCTGCGGCGCAGAGTCGGGTATGTCACGCAGGCACCGAGCATCTATCTCGATCTCACGGTTCGAGACAATGTCGCCTACTTTGCATCCCTGTACGGTCGACCGCCCGCCGATATCGTCGCCGCAATCGAGACCGTCGGGCTCAGCAATCACGCCACGACGGCTGCCGGGCAACTCTCGGGTGGTCAGCTCAGTCGCGTGTCACTGGCCAGTGCCCTCGTCGGGAATCCCGAACTGCTCGTGCTCGACGAACCGACCGTCGGACTCGACCCCGTACTCAGAGCCGAGCTATGGACACGCCTGCGCGAGATGGCTGAAGCCGGCACCACACTCGTCGTGTCGAGTCACGTCATGGACGAGGCCGAGCAGTGCGGGGACCTGATTCTGATGCGAGGTGGCACAGTCCTTGCTCGATCCACGCCCGCGGAACTTCTGGCCCGAACACGTGAAACGAACCTCGAGCACGCGTTTCTGACGCTCATTCGCTCGTCCGACAATGAAAAGAGGGCGTCGTGAACCCGCATATCTACACCGCCACCAGCACACGCATACTCCGGCAACTACGCGCCGACCATCGCACCGTCGCGATGATCCTGATGGTTCCCTCGCTGCTCATGACGCTGCTCTACTTCCTCTACCAGGAGGTACCGCTCACTCCAGGGAAACCGCCGGTATTCGACCGGATCGCAATCGCAATGCTCGGGATTCTGCCCTTCGTCATGATGTTTCTGATCACCTCGATCGCCATGCAGCGCGAACGGAGCTCGGGGACACTCGAACGTCTGCTGACCACGCCCATGACAAAACTCGATCTCCTCGCCGGCTACGCCTCTGCGTTCTCGATAGCAGCAGTGGCCCAGGCGGCACTGGCGTGCGCCGTCGCATTCGGACTTCTCGGACTGACGACGGCCGGCTCGGTCACATGGGTGGTGCTGGTGGCGATGCTCGGTGCCGTACTCGGCGTCGCCATCGGACTGTTGTGCAGCGCGTTCGCGCGGACCGAGTTCCAAGCAGTGCAGTTCATGCCCGTCGTGGTGATTCCGCAGCTGTTTCTCTGCGGCCTGTTGGTCCCACGTGAACAGATGCCCGACTGGCTGCAGATCGCAAGCAACGCAATGCCCCTGAGCTACTCCGTCGACGCACTCGACGAAATCGCGAACAACGCCACCGTCACCACCACCATGCTTCTCGATCTGGCTGTCGTCCTCGGGTTCGTGATAGTCGCCCTGTGCGCGGCAGCCGCAACACTTCGGAGGCGTACCCCGTGACCGCGACATCTGATCCGGCACAGTGGGCATCGTGAACGCACACGAGACTGGCGGCCGTCGGCCCAACACCCGGACCGGTCGAAGACCAGGCGAATCCACAACAAAGGACACAATCCTCACCGTGGCCCGAACACGATTTGCCGACGCAGGTTTCGACAAGACATCGATTCGTGCAATAGCTGCCGATTCGGGCGTGGATGCGGCACTCGTGCATCACTACTTCGGAACCAAGCGAGACCTCTTCGTTGCCGCGATAGCCCTACCCATCGATCCCGCAGAAGTCTTGGAACCGATTCGCTCGGCCCAGCTCGACAACCTCGGAGCCACTCTGGCCACCGCAGTGCTTCAGGTCTGGGATTCCGAAAACGGCGAGTCCGTGGTCGCCGCATTCCGATCGATCATCGCCGACGGCGACACCGACCTGATCAGCACATTTCTGCTGCAGATCGCACTGAAGGACGTCGCTCAGCGCGTGAATCACCCGGTAGGTTCCGCGCCACTGCGAGTGAACCTGGTTGCGTCACAGATGGCAGGTGTACTGCTGACCAGACATGTTCTCGAGCTCGAACCGATCGCATCGATGCCCGCCGACGAGTTGGTGGCCTTGATCGCACCCACTCTGCAGCGCTATATGACCGGCGACCTACCTACGACCCGGACGTCGCCCGGCTGAGAATCGACTCGTGTTCGGCGTCGTCCACATCGCGGGCGTCGTCGACCAGGAGCACCGGAATACCGCCCTCGATTGGGTATGCGCGGCGCAGACGCGGGTTGTAGAGCAACTCGTCCTCCACCAGCAGCAGTGGGCCCTTGTCCTCCGGGCACGCGAGGATGCCGAGAAGTGTTCGATCGATCGCCACGAAATTCCTTACTGTCTGTCGGTGTACTGCCTGGCCCGCTCAACCTACCGAACCGAGATCGCTCGACCTACCGTCGACCGGACTCGTCGGCGCTGCCGAACCGTTCGGCGGCGATCGCCTTGGTGAGCCGACGATAGTCACCCGACTCCTTGTCGAAGAACCACGTGCGGGTGCTCGGTGCGGGCACACCCTCCTTCTGCAAGTCGCACGCGCCCGGTCGATACGCCCGCCCCAGCGGAATGTGATCCACCACGTGCACGATGTCAGGACGCTGCACAGGCAGCAACACTGCCATCGCGTCGGAGACCGTTCTGGCTGGCAACGACTTGTCCTCGCGAAGCGAGATCCCGCAGACCGCGACCTCGTCGCGATAGTCGACCCCGTTGACGGTTCGCCCCTGGCCGGCGACGACGCCGTACACCACAACAGATACCACCTCGGGCACCTCACCGAACGCATCGATGATGGGCTGGGTGAACACCGGGCCGCGAGCTGTCTTGACGACGGTGTCCTTGCGATCGACCAGCCAGTAGTCGCCGTCGGAATCGCGTCTGAACAGGTTCTCCGTCGGGATCCACGAATCACCGGGTTCGAACACCCCACGCATCAGCGGACTCGTGACCTCACCGTCGTTGCTCGGACGGCCCAACAGCAAGCCGATCTCGTCGTCACGGCACATCCGGACGAAACCGTTGTCGTCCTCCTCCAACCGGCCCGAGATCGGGTCGTACGCCGCCAACGCGACCTTTGCACTACCGGGGAGGGGGCGTCCCTTGGAACCGATCTTGGTGCCGGCGACGTTGGCCAGGATCACGTCGTTCTCCGTGGAAGCGTAGAACTCCAGCACACGTGCGGGCTCGAACTTCCGGAGCGTTCTCTTCCACAAGCCGACCGGCATTCCGGATCCGATGAACAGTCGCACCGGGTGACTACGGTCGATATCGAGGCACTCATGGTCCAGAATGCTCTGCATCATCGCCCAGGTGTAGCTGATAACCGTGACGCCGTAGCGGAACACCTCGCCGGCGAATCGTTCCGGGTCCAACCCTCGCGAGAGTGCGATTCGTGATCCGCCCGCGAGCGCACCGCCCACGCTCACCAGCAACCCAGCCGAATGATGAAGCGGCGCCAGGCAATACACGGTGTCGCCTGGACCGAGAGCTGCTGCCGTCGCCGTACCGAACGCCGACAGCGCCCAACGATGATTGGTGACGAATCTCGGTTCGAGTCCGCGGTCGGTAGCGGTGAACAGGACCATCGCCAATTCCCGCGCTCGGCCGGGGTTGGGTGCGTACCACGCAGGCAGCGTCACCGAATCCGGGTCGATCGCTTCGAGATCGATGACGTCCTCGCCATTGGGGACCTCGAGATGGCGGGCATCGCCGCCGCCCAATACCAGAACGTTGGCCACCAGTGCCGTTGCCGAGGCCAGGTTCTCGGGGTCTGCAATGACGGTGTCGACGTCGACGGCGCGAACGGCGCTGCTGAGATCTCCGCCCGGTGGCAGCAGAACGGCCACCGCGCCGATTCGAGATAATGCGGCGATGGCCGCCAGGGCACTGGGTCGGGTCTCCATCAGCACACCGATGCGCGCCGACGGTCGGACGCCACACGAGATCAGACCCTTGACCACGTTGTCGATGCGAACATTGACGGCCTGGTTGGTGTGCACACGATCGTCGAAGAGGAAGCACTCCCCAACCGGTGACTTGCGACCCTGTTCGGCGATCAACCGGCCGAGCGATACCGTCGAGTGCGGTTGCATCTGCCCCAGGCGCGCAAGGCGTGGCAACGTGCGGACTGCCTCGCTGGACATCTCACGGGTGCCTCGAACTGCGCCGCTGGCCGCTGACGCAAGACCGCGTCCGACCCCGACTCCCACCTCGGCGATCGACGCCGCAGTGTGAATGAGTCTGTTGCTCACCGACACACCGCTTTCGGTATCGAGGTGCTCGTCGTAGGTCATCTCGTGGACGGCGGCGGGCTCGTCTCCCAGGCCCTCGCGCCACAGAATCCACTCACCGGTGGTCGGCCACGTGTGGGCGGCGGCCAAACTACCGACAACCAAGCCGAAGTGACCTGCACGCAGCGTGCTTTCGTAGATCTCGGCACGAGGCGCAGCGCGGCGAATGCCGCGCACAGCGAGCGGTTGGCCGATATCGTCGACCTCGCCGACGAACGCCAGCATCGGAACGGACAGATCCGAAAGGGTGAGCAGGCGGTCCTTGATGACGAACCCGCCCGTCATCATCCGGTTGTGCACCACGAACTGTTTCAACAGTTCGGCGACAGCGGGCCCGGACCAGGCAACCCAGCCGTCGAGCGCAAGAAACCGCCGCTGCGGCTCTCGTGGCAACAGGGCCTCGCGGTCGTGGAGTTGACGCAAGAAATCCAGCCGTGAGCGCACCGTCTTGGCAGGGTCCAGCAGCTGAAATCCGGTTCGAGCCATCCAACCGGAAACTGCCAGCCTGGTGAAGACGTGATCGGCGAGGAACTCGGCGCCGCGGGTCGCGACACCCGCCGGGATGCCCAGCGGAAGCGCCGCGAGCGTATCCACGGGAGCGCCGAACGTGATGAGACTGGCCAGGTTCCGGCCGCCACGATAGGCCGCAGCCTGGTAGCAGAACATACCGCCCTGGGAGTATCCGGCCAAGTGAACATCACGCCCGGTATGGCTGTAAACCTTGTCCACGACCTCGCTGATGGCCACGACATGATCGGCGAGAGTGCGACTCCAGCCGCCCTCCTCGGTGTCGGGCGAACCGAAATCGACGACCCAAGGATCCAAACCCATCCCGCGCAGAATCCCGGCCGCACCGTTGTCGGTGGTCACGTCGTACACATCCGCCGACACCATCATCGGTGGCACCAGTACGACAGGTGGAAGCGACTCGTCGACGTCGTCCGGGAAGTACCGCCGCAGCCGGTACATCGGCTCACGGTCGACAACCCTGAACGGCGAGGCATCGACCTCGGTCTCGAGGCCACCCAAACGGATGACCTCGAGACCGTTCTGAGCAGTTGCTACAGCGCGGCGCAACGGCCCACGGACGGCGTCTGCATTCAGTCCAACCACGACAACTCCTGCGTTCGATCTTCTGTGTCCGACCGCTCACTCAATGCGTTGCCGAGAAGCTTCTCACACCGCCGAATTCGAACCCGGCGCGCCTGATTGATTGACGTTTCGGCCTCCCGAAATTCCGGTTGCGAGCCAGCCACGCGCTTTCTCCGCGCTCGCGCGCACGCCGCCCAGCTGACTCGCCACCTGGATCGCTGCAGTGCCGCCTCGGGAATCACGCGAGGAGATGGAACCTTCCACGGTCAGGACCTTGCGAACCTCCGGTGTCAGAGAAGGATCGACCGTTGCCAGTTCCTCGTCGGTCAGCTCGTTCAGGCCGACTCCCCGAGCCTCCGCGACACGCACGCACGCACCTGCAGCCTCGTGCGCCACCCGGAACGGCGTGCCCTGGCGAACCATCCATTCTGCGATGTCCGTCGCCAGCGTGAAGCCTGCAGGCGCGAGCTCGGCCATCCGGTCCACGTGGAATTCGAGCGTACCGACCAAGCCCGCGATTGCTGGCAACAACAGTTCCAACTGCGCAACCGAATCGAAAACCGGTTCCTTGTCTTCCTGGAGATCACGGTTGTAGGCCAGCGGCTGCGCTTTCAGAGTCGCGAGCAGACCGGTGAGGTTGCCGATCAGTCGACCGGACTTGCCACGGGTGAGTTCGGCGACATCCGGATTCTTCTTCTGCGGCATGATCGAACTCCCGGTCGACCATGCATCTGCCAATGTCACATACCCGTATTCGGGAGTGCTCCAGGACACGATCTCCTCGGCCAGTCGAGACAGATCCACCGCCGTCATCGCTAGTACGAACGCCGCCTCGGCCGCGAAATCGCGCGAGGACGTGGCATCGATCGAATTCTCCGCCGACGAATCGAACCCGAGTTCGGCCGCGATCTTCTCCGGGCTCAGACCCAGTGACGAGCCCGCCAGCGCACCGGAACCGTACGGTGAGACCGCCGCTCGGACGTCGAAATCCTGAAAACGCTGCACATCTCGTAGCAGAGGATGGGTATGCGCCAGGAGATGATGCGCAAGCAGAACCGGTTGCGCCGCCTGCGAATGCGTCTTTCCGGGCATGACTGCCGCCGGGTGCGCGGCAGCCTGCGTGGCCAAAGCGTCGACGACGTCGAGGACGCCGGCGGACACGCGCCGGACGGCGTCACGCAGCCACATCCGGAACAGAGTCGCTACCTGGTCGTTGCGCGAGCGTCCTGCTCGCAGGCGTCCGCCCACCTCGGGGCCGATGCGGTCGATCAGTCCGCGTTCGAGTGCGCCGTGCACATCCTCGTCGGACTCCGCAGCCACGAATTCACCCGAGGCGACATCGTCGGCTAGCCGCTGCAAGCCGTCGAGCATGATCTCGAGATCGGCCGCGGTGAGCAGCCCGGCGCCGTTCAGCACGCGGGCGTGCGCCATCGATGCGCGAATGTCGTACGGCGCGAGCACCCAGTCGAAATGGGTCGACTTGCTCAGCGCGGCCATGGCCTCGGCCGGGCCGGACGCGAACCGCCCACCCCAGAGCGATCCTTCGTTGGTTCCGTGTTGTTCGCTCACAAGCCCATGTCCCTCTTCTTCGCAATCTTCGACGACAAACCGTGAAGCTGTACGAATCCCTTGGCCGAGGACTGATCGAACGTGTCACCCTCGTCGTAGGTCGCAAGATTGAAGTCGTACAGCGATTCCTCACTGCGCCGTCCGTTGACGTTGATCGACCCAGCGTGCAATTCGAGGCGAATCTCGCCCGTCACGTGCTCCTGAGTGTGGGCGGTGAAGGTGTCCAGAGCACCCTTGAGCGAGGAGTACCAGAGCCCGTCGTAGACGAGCTCGGCCCACTTCTGGTCGGTGTGACGCTTGTAGCGTCCGAGTTCGCGTTCGAGGGTGACGTGTTCGAGCTCCTCGTGGGCGCGAATCAGCACCATGGCGCCCGGAGCCTCGTAGATCTCCCGACTCTTGATACCGACGAGCCTGTCCTCGACTACGTCCAAACGGCCGACGCCCTGCGCGCCCGCCCTGGTGTTGAGCTCCTGGATCGCCTCGAGCACCGACACCGGGCGGCCGTCGATACTGACCGGGCGGCCCTTGTCGAAACCGATGATGAGCTCGTCCGGCGCGGTCCAGTTCGCACTGGGATCCTGCGTGTAGTCGTAGACGTCTTTCGTCGGCGCGTTCCACAGGTCTTCGAGGAACCCGGTCTCGACAGCGCGTCCCCAGACGTTCTGATCGATCGAGAACGGCGACTTCTTGCTGACGTTGATGGGGATCGCGTTCTCCTCGGCGAACGCGATCGCCTTTTCCCGCGTCCAGGCGTAATCACGGACGGGAGCCAACACGTCCAGTTCGGGCGCGAGAGTGTTGAAACCGACCTCGAAGCGCACCTGGTCGTTTCCCTTGCCCGTGCAGCCGTGCGCAACCACGGTTCCGCCGTACGCTCGGGCGGCGTCGACCAGGTGCTTGACGATCAGCGGACGGCTGATGGCCGACACCAGCGGGTAGCGGTCCATGTAGAGCGCGTTGTTCGCAATGGTCGGTAGGCAGTATTCTTCGGCGAATTCGTCACGGGCATCGACGACGACGGACTCGACGGCTCCGCAATCGATGGCGCGTTGCCGCACGACCTCCATGTCCTCACCGCCCTGGCCGAGATCGATGGCAACGGCAACGACCTCCTTACCGGTCTCCTTGCCGATCCAGCTGATGGCGACGGAGGTGTCCAATCCGCCCGAGTAGGCGAGGACGACGCGTTCGGCCATGGTGTGTACTCCTTGATTGTTGCTCGTGCGTGGTGTGTGCGTCGAAGCTACTGCGCGCGTCGGGCCAGCTTCTCCAACTTGTCTGCGATATCGCTGCCGGTCAGCGGTTCCCGGGCGACGACCAGGATCGTGTCGTCTCCGGCAATGGTGCCGACTATCTCCTTGAGCGAGGCTCGATCGAGTGCGCTCGCCAGGTAGTGCGCGGCGCCCGGCGGGGTGCGCAGAATCGCCTGATTTCCACTGGAATCGGTCGATACCAACAACTCCCCCAGCATCCTGGTCAGTCGATCCGTCCCGCCCGAGACGCCGCGCACCGGACTGCCGTCCTCGGGAACGATGTAGACCCCGGCGCCGCCGTCGGGTGCCCGCAATTTCACTGCGCCCAGTTCATCGAGATCACGGGACAGCGTCGCCTGGGTCACATCGATGCCCTCCGCGGCCAGCAACGCCGCGAGCTCCGGTTGACTGCGCACCTGATGGTTGGCCAACAGAGAGACGATGCGCGCCTGCCTACCCGCTCTGGTCGACGCTGTGAGCGGGACCGAGGGCGCATCCTCGCTCACGGTCGTCGAGCCTGCTCGAGTAGCCACACCAGCAGCGCCTTCTGTGCATGCAGTCGATTCTCGGCCTCGTCCCAGACGACACTGTGCGGCCCGTCGAGTACCTCGTCGGTGATCTCTTCACCACGGTGCGCGGGAAGGCAGTGCAGTACAACGGCATCGGACTTTGCTTTGGAGAGCAACTCCGTGTCGATGCGGTACGGACGGAACGGCGCGACACGATCGAGGCCGTCGTGTTCCTGCCCCATCGAGGTCCAGGTATCGGTCACCAGAGCGTCGGCTCCCGACGCGGCCTCGTACGGGTCCTCGGTGACAGTGATTTTCGCGCCGGTCTCCTCGGCTCGGGCCCTCGCTGCGTCGAGCACCTCGGCGAGCGGTGCAAACTCTTTCGGCGCCGCTACGGTGACATTGATGCCGGCCGTCACTCCGCCCAGGAGCAACGAATGGGCCATGTTGTTCGCCCCGTCACCGAAGTAGGCGAGTTCAAGCCCTTTCAGCTGACCCTTGCGCTCGACGAGCGTCTGCAGATCGGCGAGCACCTGACACGGATGAAACTCGTTGGAGAGCGCATTGACGATGGGCACCGTTGCGCCCGTAGCCATCTGCTCCAACCGCTTCTGTCCGAAGGTGCGCCAGACGATCGCGTCGACGTACCGAGAGAGCACTCGGCCGGTGTCCTGCAACGTTTCCTCGCGACCGAGCTGGGTGCTCTGCCCGTCGACGACGACGGCGTGGCCGCCGAGCTGGGCGATACCGATCTCGAAGGAGAAGCGGGTGCGGGTCGAGTTCTTCTCGAAGATCACCCCGACACCGCGTGGACCTTCGAGCGGGCGCTTGGAGAATGGTGCCCTCTTCAGTTCGGCTGCGAGTGCGAGGATTTCGCCCTGCTGCTGCGGAGTGACGTCGTCGTCCCGGAGAAAGTTCATCAGTGCCATCGTCAATCCGTTTCGTCAGCTTTGTCGAGTATTGCGGGCAGTGCCGAGACGAACGCCTCGGCCTGCTCCTCGGTGAGGACCAGGGGCGGTGCGAGGCGAAGAACGTCCGGTTGTGCCGCATTGATGAGAAACCCTGCTTCACGCGCAGCTGCTTCAGCTTTGGCTGCCACCGCCTTTGTCAACACGACACCCAGAAGTAGCCCCGATCCGCGGACATGATCGATCAGCGCGTGATCCAGTCCCTCGATCGAGTGCGCAATGATCTTGCCGAGACGATCGGCGTGCGAGATGAGATCGTCCTCGGCCAGGGTCCTCAGGACCGCCAGTGCGGCGGATGCGCACACGGGATTTCCTCCGAATGTGGTGCCGTGCTTGCCCGGATGCAACAGAGACGCTGCCTCTCCGATGCCGATGCACGCGCCGATCGGTAGGCCGCCGCCGAGCCCCTTCGCGAGGGTGATGACGTCCGGGACGATACCGACGGCCTGATGGGCGTAGAACCATCCGGTGCGACCGATTCCGGTCTGCACCTCGTCGAGAATCAGCAGCGCGCCGTGGCGTGCGGTGATCTCCCGGGCTGCGAGCAGATAACCATCCGGCGGAACGACGACACCGCTCTCCCCCATGATCGGTTCGAGAAATACAGCGGCCGTGTCGGTATCGACAGCTGCTTCGAGGGCTTCGACATCGCCGTACGGAACGTGATGCACGCCGGCGGGCATCGGCTCGAACGGCGCCCGCTTGTCCGGCTGGCCGGTGAGCGCCAACGCACCCATCGTTCGGCCGTGGAAGGCCTTCTCGGCCGCGATGATCTTCGGACGGCCGGTGAGTCGGGCGATCTTGAACGCCGCCTCGTTCGCCTCGGTACCGGAGTTGCACAGGAATACTCGACCGTGCACGCTCGCACCGAGATGCGCCAGCAGCTGCTCGGCCAGTTCGATTCCCGGCTCGGTGGCATACAGATTGGACGTGTGCCCGAGCGTGCCGAGCTGAGTGGTGACCGCCTCGATCACCGCCGGGTGCGCGTGCCCCAGAATGTTCACGGCGATGCCGGCGAGGAGGTCGAGGTAGTCCTTCCCATCGGCGTCGGTCACGACAGCGCCCGCACCGCGAACCAGTGCGACGCGTGGCACACCGTAGTTGTCCATCAACGAATTCGACCACCGGGACTGGAGATCGAGGGTCGAGGTGTGCTCGCTCATGAATCGAAACCTGCTTTCGTGTTCGGCCGTACCATCGTTCCGATTCCTTCCCCGGTGAAGAGCTCGACGAGCACCGAGTGCGACACACGACCGTCGATGACATGGGCCGAGGGCACACCGCCCTGTACTGCGCGAAGGCATGCCTCCATCTTCGGGACCATCCCGGAATCCAGCGAGGGCAACAGTGCGGCGAGTGTGTCGACGTCGATCTCCGACGTCAGCGACGACCTGTCCGGCCAGTTCGTGTACAGGCCTTCGACGTCGGTGAGGATCACCAGCTTTTCGGCGCCGATTGCCTGCGCCAGCGCGGCTGCCGCGGTATCGGCGTTGATGTTGTGCACGACGCCATCCGCGTCGGGAGCGATGGTGGAGACCACCGGGATCCGACCCGCGTCGATGAGATCGTGCACCGCGTCGGGGTTGACCGATGTCACGTCTCCGACCAGGCCGATGTCGGTCTCGATACCGTCGACCGTCACCGAGCGCTTCGAAGCCGTGAACAGATGCGCATCCTCGCCCGAGATTCCGACGGCGTACGGGCCGTGACTGTTGATCAGACCGACGAGCTCGCGCCCGACCTGACCGAACAGGACCATTCGCACCACGTCCATGACCTCGGGGGTGGTCACTCGGAATCCTCCGCGGAACACGCCCTCCATGCCGAGCCTGGACAGCATCGCCGTGATCTGCGGTCCGCCGCCGTGGACCACGACCGGGTGTAGTCCGACAGTGCGCAGGAAGACCATGTCGGCGGCGAAAGCGCGTTTGAGGTTTTCGTCGATCATGGCGTTGCCGCCATACTTGACGACGACGACCTTGTCGTGGAATTTCTGCAGCCACGGCAATGCCCCGGCGAGTGTGTGCGCCTGCTCCGACGCAGAGAGCTGGGAATCGGTCACGACGAGTACGCCGAATTCTCTTCGACGTACGCGTGCGAAAGGTCCGTCGTCCGGATCGTGACCGACGCATCTCCGAGGCCGAGGTCGATGGTGACCTCGATATCCTCGCCCGACAGGTCCACCTCGCGGGCGCCCGGCGCACCCACACCGTCGACGCACACCGGTGACCCGTTGAACGCGACAGCGATGCGGTCGGGATCGAGTTCGATCGGCGCGATACCGATTGCAGCGAGCACGCGGCCCCAGTTGGGGTCGGAGCCGAACAGTGCGGTCTTGACGAGACTGTCCCGAGCGACCGTCCGTGCACCGACAAGCGCGTCATCCTCCGACGCGGCACCCGAGACCGTGACCCGCACCCGCTTGGTGACGCCCTCTGCGTCGGCCATCATCTGATCTGCGAGATCGTCGCACACCGCCAGGACCGCGGCATCGAGTTCGTCCTGGCTCGGGGCTATTCCACTGGCGCCGGATGCAAGGAGCAGCACGGTGTCGTTGGTCGAGGTCGCACCGTCGACATCGAGTCGGTCGTAGGACAGCCGAGTGGCGTTGCGTAGCGCGGTGTCGAGTTGTTCGGCGGTGGCGACCGCATCGGTGGTGAGCACACTGAGCATCGTCGCCAGCGACGGCGCGAGCATGCCTGCCCCCTTTGCCATTCCGCCGACGTTCCACTTGTTCACATGATGAAACGCGGCCTGCTTCGGCACGGTATCGGTCGTCATGATCGCGTAGGCGGCGTCGGTCCCACCGGAGATTCCGCCCGCGAGTTCGTGGACGACTTCGGTGACGCCCGGAATCAGCTTGTCCATCGGTAGCCGATCACCGATGAGACCGGTGGAGCAGACGGCGACCTCGATCGCTCCCGTCTCGGTACCCCAGTTGCTCAGTGCCGTCGCCACCTCCTCGGCGGTGCGGTGCGTGTCCTGGAATCCACCCGCCCCCGTGCATGCGTTGGCGCCGCCGGAGTTGAGGACCACAGCGCGCAGCTTCCCGGTGCCGAGCACCTGTTGCGACCACAGCACGGGAGCAGCCTTGACTTTGTTTCGGGTGAAGACGCCAGCGGCCGTGGTATCCGGTCCCTCGTTGAACACAAGGGCGAGATCGGCCTTGCCGTTGGCTTTGATACCCGCTGCGATACCGGCTCCACGAAAGCCCGCGGGGGCGGTGACGCCCTGTGTGCGAACCAGCTTTCCGGTCACTGTCTGCGACTCGACTGCGCTGCTCACGGTGGGGCTGCTCACGGTGGGGCTGCTCACGGTGCGACTCCTACTGTAGTGAGACCATCGGTCTCGGGGATGCCGAGGGCAATGTTCATCGACTGCACAGCACCACCTGCGGTGCCTTTGGTGAGGTTGTCCATCGCGGCGATCACCACGAGCTGCCCGGCGTCGGCGTCGACGGAGACGCTGATCTGCACCGCATTGGATCCGATCACGGCACCCGTCTGCGGCAGTCGGCCCCCGCCGAGGACGTGCACAAAAGGTTCAGCCGCATAGGCTTTCTCGTACACCTCGATCGCCTGCTCCTGCGTCGCCGTCGTGAGAGCGGTGCAGGTGGCGAGAATTCCACGTGGCATCGGCGCCAAAACTGGCGTGAAGGAAACCGTGATCGGGACCGGTGAGAGCGCCGACAGATTCTGAATGATCTCCGGCGTGTGCCGATGAGCGCCCGCGACACCGTACGCACGCACCGAGCCCATCACTTCTGCTCCGAGCAGATCGGCGCGCGGCGAACGCCCGGCTCCGGAGGCGCCGCTGACCGCCACCACACTCACCCGGGGCTCGATGATCCCTGCTGCCACTGCGGGCGCGAGAGCCAGAGACGACACCGTGGGATAGCACCCGGGCACCGCGATCCGCGTGGCGCCCACCAGCTTCTCCCGCAGGCCAGGCAGCTCGGGTAGGCCGTACGGCCAGGTGCCCGCGTGTGGCGAACCGTAGTACTTTTCCCAGGCGGAGCCGTCGGACAACCGGAAATCGGCGCCGCAATCGATGATGACGACGGACTCGGGCAGTTGTTGCGCGATCTCAGCGGACTTCCCATGCGGCAGTCCGAGAAAGACGACGTCGTGACCGGCGAGTTCGTCGAGAGTGGTCTCGGCGAGGACACGGTCGGCGAGAGGCAGCAGGTGCGGGTGGAACTCGCCCAATGTCGCGCCCGCGTTGCCGCCGGCAGTGAGTGAGCCGATGACGATGCGGCCCGAGCTGACACCTGGGTGACCGAGCAGCAGACGGAGGATTTCGCCACCGGCGTACCCACTCGCTCCTGCGACTGCTATCCGCACCGGTGCCGAGTGCACGTCATCATTCACAGCGTTCATGGATTGATTATGCATCACCATGCAAGCTCATTCATGAACCGGGGTTGTTCTCCTTCATCGAACGCCTGATCTCATCGAGTTTGCTCTTCCCTGCGGCCTCGCGCTCGTTCCACTGTTCGTCCAACGTGCGACCGGCCGCAGTGCTGTGATCGAGCTCTTCACGCCCCAACGCGGTGGTCGTCCGATTGTCGACCTTGTCGCGGACCGCGTCCCAGGTCGGCACACCCTTCTCGGTGAACCCGGCGCCGACTCCGCCACCGATGGATCGGTCGAGCCCACTGTCGTCCACCAGCTCGGCATCGAGAATCCCCAACGACGGGTCCTGGGGCAGCATTGCCGGAGGCGGGTCCCCGAGCGGTTGATCGATGCTGGGACGCGTCGTGTGGGGAACATCGACATCCGGCACCTCGCCCGGGGGCGCGACGGAAGGGGTAGTGCCGCCATCGCCACCCGAGGTATCGATCTCGGCGAGCAACGCCGCGGCAGCCGCGTGCACGGGGGCAAGAGCCGGCCGCCCTGCGACGGCAGCGAGCACCTCGCGCAAGACGGCGGCATCCGTGCGATCTCCTGCGCTGTGTGTACTCATGCTCTCCACGCTACGCAATTCTCGCCCGGGCTTCAGGGGCGCTAACCGCGAAGTTCCGCACCCACCGCGTCGGTGGCCGCGGCCACCGCCGCATCCCGTGCCTCGGTTGCCTGCGCTTCGGTCAAGGTGCCGTCGGAGCTTCGGAAGACGAGAGCGAATGCCAGCGACTTCCGGTTCGCACCGACCTGCTCACCCTCGAACACGTCGAACAGCCGGATGCTTTCCAGCAGTTCGCCTGCGCCGGCTTTCAACGCGCGTTCGACCTCGCCCGCGGGGACCGAGCTCGCGACCACGACGGCGACGTCCTGCAATACGGCCGGGAAGGGAGATACAACAGGCGCGGGCAGTGACTCCACCACCGGAAGGGCGTCGAGGTTCAATTCCATTGCGCAGGTGCGCGGGGGCAGCCCTGCCCGCTCGAGCACCGCCGGATGCAACTCCCCCGCATGGCCGACGACAGCGCCGTCCACGACCAGTTCGGCGCATCGACCTGGATGCCACGGCAGATACTGCGCGGCGCGAAATTCGATCTCGACACCGGCGGCCGCGGCGATTGTCCGTGCCGCATCGAACGCATCGGATGCGTCCGCGCTGCGGCCCTGACCCCACGGCCCGGAGGGCTCACGCTTGCCGCTCGTAACGACACCGACGTACACGGGCTGGTCCGGCAACGAACCGCGCAGGCTAGCGATCTCCGCCTCGGTCGGCCGCTCGTGCACGGCGATCGCGTCGACCGAAACCGTGTGATCGCCGGGCCGAACCACCTGAGCGATTGCAAACAGCGACGCATCGCGCTGCCCTCGTGCAACGTTGCGGGCAAGAATCTCGAACAGACCCGGCAGGATCGTCGTCGCCAACTCGGGCCGGTCCGCTTCCAGCGGATTGAGCACGGAGGTGGTGCGTCGCCTGTCGTCCTCGGCCGGGAGTCCCCATGTGTCGAACACCCCGGCTGGCAGGAAAACAGTGGGGAGCACCTCGACGTATCCAGCGAACGCCAACGACTTCCCGACGGCGCGCTTGCGCTTCTGAGGGGCAGTCAGCCCTCGCCCGGCAGGGGCGGCAGGGAGTACGGACGGAATCTGCTCGAGTCCTTCGAGCCGCAGTACCTCCTCCACGAGGTCCGCGGGTTGCTGCAGATCAGGACGCCAGGTCGGCGGCGACACGACCAGCTCGCCGTGGCCGGCCGAGTTGACGCCGACCTCGACCTCGCAACCGATCTGCGTCAGCCTGCGCGCCGCCACTCCATCGGGGTATTCGACTCCGGCTACTCGATCCGGCAGATCCAGATCCATCCGCACCGACGGGAACGCCCGAACTTCGCCGATATCGGTCAGGATGGGCTCGATGCGTCCGCCGGCGATGTCCACGAGGAGCTGCGCAGCTCGATCCAGTGCTGCGACAGGCAAGGCAGAATCGACTGTTCGTTCGAAGCGTTTGCTGGCTTCGCTGCTGAGCTTGTGACGGCGTCCTGTCCGGAAGACCGCCAGCGGATCGAAGTTCGCCGCTTCGAGGATCACATCGACAGTGCCGGCTCCGACCTCGGTCGATGCACCGCCCATGACGCCGGCGAGCGAGATGGCACCCGAATCATCGGCGATGACGACGTCCTCGGCGTCGAGGGTGCGCTCCACGCCGTCGAGAGTTACGAGCTTCTCCCCCGCCTTCGCACGGCGCACCACAATGGCGCCGGTGAGTGCGTTCGCGTCGAACGCATGCAAGGGCTGCCCCAGTTCGTGCAGCACGTAATTGGTGACGTCCACAGCGGCGGAAATCGGCCGGATGCCGGCGAGAAGCAGTCGGCGTTGCATCCACCACGGCGTCACGGCTGCTGGATCGATGCCGCTGACCTTGCGCAGCGCGAATCTGCCGACACCCGCATCCGGCTCGACCGTTGCCTGCCACGCCTGTCCCTCGGAGTGCGAGGCCGGGCCGAGCGCCGGGTCCGCGTATTCGAGGTCGAAGCTGCTCGCAAGTTCACGCGCCAAACCACGAACGGAGAATGCATAACCTCGGTCCGGGGTGACGTTCAGCTCGATGACGGAATCATCGAGCCCTAGAACCACTTTGGCATCATCCCCGGGTGCTGCTGTCCCCTTCGGCAGCACGAGAATTCCGGATTGATCTCTACCGAGCCCCAGTTCCAGCGTCGAACAGATCATGCCGTTGCTGTTCTTGCCGTATGTCTTGCGCTCGGCGATCGCGAATCCGCCAGGCAGCACACTGCCCGGCAGGGCCGCCACGATCAGGTCGCCCTCTGCAAAATTCGTTGCACCGCAGACGATTTCCTGGGCTTCCTCGTTGCCGACATCCACGAGGCAGAACCTGATGGGCTTCTTGAACTCGGTGAGTTCGGTGATGCTCGCGACACGGCCGACGACGAGGGGACCGGTCACCTGGTCGAGCGAATCGAGTTCCTCGACTTCGAAACCCACCCGCACGAAACCCTCGTCGAGCTCCTCGGGGGTCACCTTCCACTGCGGCGCCGTGCGCTGCAGAACCTCGGTCAGCCAGGATTGTGGAACGCGCACGTCTGCTCAGCTCTTTCTGGGTGTCGAACGTGATTGAGGGACGAAAAGACGTCAGGCGCCTACGCCGAAGGGCAAACTGAAGCGAATGTCACCCTCGACGATGTCCCGCATGTCAGGAATGTCGTTGCGGAACTGCAAGGTTCGCTCGAGCCCCATTCCGAAAGCGAAACCGGAGTAGACGTCCGGGTCGATACCGCTGGCCCGCAACACTTTCGGGTTCACCATGCCGCAGCCACCCCATTCGACCCAGCCTGCGCCGCCCTTTTTCTTGGGGAACCACACATCGACTTCCGCGGACGGTTCGGTGAACGGGAAATAGTTGGGACGCATACGCGTGCGCGTCTCCTCGCCGAACAGCGCACGGGCGAACGCATCCAACGTTCCCCGCAGGTTCGCCATGGTGAGACCCTTGTCGACGGCGAGTCCCTCTACCTGGTGGAACACCGGGGTATGGGTCGCGTCGAGCTCGTCGGTACGGAACGTGCGACCGGGACAAACGATATAGATGGGCAAATCTCGGGAGAGCATCGACCGAACCTGCACCGGCGAGGTGTGCGTCCGCAGAACCTGGCGGGAGCCCTCGGGCGCGATGTGGAACGTGTCCTGCATGGTGCGGGCCGGATGGTCCGGCAGGAAGTTCAGCGCGTCGAAGTTGAAATGCTCGGTCTCGACCTCGGGACCTTCCTCGACCTCCCACCCCATAGCGACGAACACGTCGGCGACCTGGTCGGCGATGATCGTGATGGGGTGCCGGGCACCGATCGGTCGCCGCGTGGACGGCAGCGTGACGTCGATGGTCTCGGCGACCAGAATGGCAGCGTCGCGCTCCGCGAGGAGTATTTCGCGTCGAGCATCGAAAGCGTTCTGCACGCGATCGCGGGCCGACTTCACGCGCTTTCCTGCATCGGCTTTCTGGTCACCGGGAATCGAACCGAGGGCGCGCTGCGCGAGCGCGAGGGGGGCACGGTTTCCGATGTGCTCGATCTTGACTCTCGTCAGCTCGTCCAGATCGCCGGCAGCGAGAAAGGCCTTCTCGGCATGATCGACGGCAGCGTCGAGCGCGGCCGGCTCGAGCACACTCGGATCGACCGGCTGGGCGTTGTCGCCGTCTTTCTTGGCCACGAGAGGTGCAACTCCTCGACTCGGTTGGTATTGGTGATGATGCGGGGATGAACCACGGCAATCCTAGGCGAGCACGCCGGGTCCTCCTCGACGGGACCTGCGCTGCGCTCGCGCGCTCGCGTACAGGCAGATGGCCGCGGCGGTGGCCAGGTTGAGGCTCTCTGCCCGGCCGTGGATGGGAATGGCCACCCGGTGGTCGGCTGCTGCGGCGACCGAGGGCGCGAGGCCGTGCGCTTCGTTTCCGAACAACCAGGCCGTCGGTCCGCTGAGGAGTTCATCGGCATCGTCGAGATCGACCTCGCCATCGGCCGCGGTCGCGAGGATCGTCAACCCTGCACCTCGGAGCGCCTCGATCCCGGCCTCGATCGAGCGCTCACGTGCGATCGGTAGGTGGAACAGGCTCCCGGCCGTCGCGCGGACACATTTGCCGTTGTGCGGGTCGACGCTGTCGCCGAGCAGAATCACCGAGTCGGCGCCGACTGCGTCCGAAACCCGGATGACGGTGCCCGCGTTGCCTGGTTCCGACACCTCTACGGGTACCGACACCAGCTGCGGACCTGATCCCGATCCGCCCGGCGCCACCTTGCCGGACAGTGCTTCGGCGAGCGATACATCGATGGTTCGGCAGACAGCAACGACACCCGGAGGCGTCACGGTATCCGACAAGCCTTTCGCCGCTCGTTCAGTGATGGCGGACACGCGAACACCGTGCGTGCGAGCCGAGTCGATGACGCCGCGGTTGCGCTCCGCGGAGTCCTCACGAAAGAACATCTCCTCCACGGCACCGGCCGCAAGCGCCTCGGCAACCGAATTGGTTCCCTCGGCCAGAAAGCGTCCAGTTTTTCTTCGCTCGGCCGTACGCAGGAGCTTGACAGCCGAAACGACCCGTGGCGTGCGCTCGGTGAGCGTGTCCACGGGTCGTTCCGGAAGTTCACTGTCGTGCGTGAGCTTGCTCAGGCTGCTTCTCCGGCGGGAGCGTTGACATCGGCAGGCAGTGCAGCCTTTGCGATGGCAACCAGACCGGTGAATGCCGCGGCATCGGACACAGCGAGCTCCGCGAGGATCTTGCGGTCCACCTCGACGCCCGCGGCCTTGAGGCCCTGGACGAAGCGGTTGTAGGTGATGTCGTTGGCCCGCGCTGCAGCGTTGATGCGCGTGATCCACAGCTTGCGGAAATCACCCTTGCGAGCCTTGCGGTCGCGGTACGCGTACGTGAGCGAGTGGAGCTGCTGCTCCTTGGCCTTGGTGTACAGACGTGAGCGCTGTCCGCGGTAGCCCTTGGACGCTTCGAGAATCGAACGGCGCTTCTTTTGGGCGTTGACCGCCCTTTTTACGCGTGCCACTGGTGAATCCTGTCGATCTGGGGGCTCGAAGAGCCCCGGTTGGTCATGGGGTGGTGCCGACCTTCTCGGCCGACTACGAAGCCGAGATCAGATGCCCAGCAGGCGCTTGATCCGCGGCGTGTCGGCCTTCGCGACAACTGCGACACCGTCGAGACGACGGGTCACCTTGCTGGCCTTGTGCTCCAGCAGGTGGCGACGGCCGGCCTTCTGGCGCATGATCTTGCCGGTGCCGGACACCTTGAATCGCTTCTTGGCGCCGCTGTGGGTCTTCTGCTTGGGCATGGAGTCCTCAGTTCTGTATTGCTTCTAGTCGTACACGGCACGATCCCGCCGACGCTGATCGGCAGGATCGTCTTTCGGGCCTGATGCGAGTCAGTTGCTCGGGGGCGTTGCCGCTGCCGGCGTGCCCTCGGCAGCAGGCTGAGCTGTGGGTGCTGCAGGCGCTGCTGGCGCCGGGTCGGGCTGCGCGGTCGGAGCCACAGCACGCTGAGCAGGCGGAGCTGCAGCGCTTTCCTGGGCCTTGACGCGTGTCTTGGCACCCTTGTGCGGAGCCAACACCATGGTCATGTTGCGGCCGTCCTGTTTCGCGGATGTCTCCACAAAGCCGAGGTCCGCAACGTCCGCGCCCAAACGCTGGAGCAGACGAAAACCGAGTTCGGGACGCGACTGCTCGCGACCGCGGAACATGATGGTGACCTTCACCTTGGACCCTGCTTCGAGGAAGCGAATGACGTTCCGCTTCTTCGTTTCGTAGTCGTGGGCGTCGATCTTCGGCCGGAGCTTCTGCTCCTTGATCACAGTGAGTGTCTGGTTCTTACGCGACTCGCGCGCCTTCTGCGCTGCCTCGTACTTGAACTTCCCGTAGTCCATGATCTTGCAGACCGGTGGACGAGCGTCGGGAGCTACTTCCACGAGATCGAGATCGGCTTCGAGAGCCAGACGGAGTGCATCTTCAACACGCACGATGCCCACCTGTTCACCGCCCGGTCCAACTAAACGAACCTCGGGAACACGGATGCGATCGTTGATGCGAGTCTCAGTGCTGATGGGGCCTCCTAGGTAGTGCGGTGTGGGGTCGAGCCGACCGCCTGCCTGGTGGCACAGCCCGCCCGCCCGGTCCTTCGGCACATTCGCTGCCGGGAACACTCCCTACAACGAAAAAACCCTGCTCCAGCATTCCGCTGGTGCAGGGCCCGATGCCGACCGATCGATTCGCAGCGTTCTGACTGCGCAATCTCCTCGTACGAGGAAGCACACGGGACACATACAGGCATCTACACCTGACCCGTGTGCGACCGGACCGGAACCAGTCGAAAACTGTGTCCGGTGGGAGTCGGGCTCCACTTGCTGCCTCCGCACACGCTCGAGATCGAGAAAGAGCGCGCCGAAGACGGTCGCGGGAGAAGACTACCACCGGGTCGGCCTCACAGCGAATCGGTGCCGCACTGCACAGCGAGCAGAGCCCACATGACATCCTCGACGTCATGACGAGCACTCCCGAGTCAGGTAGCGAAATACCCGGTGAAATCCCTGTCCACAGTACGACTGCAGACCGTTCGGACGCAGACGGCTCAGGTGCCGCGGGCGACGTACGTGAGCTGGCCGAGGTGCCGGCAGTCGAGGTCATCAGTCGCGCCGCGGTGATGCTGATGAGCTCGGCGGCGGAAAAACTCGGCCTGTCCGAGGCGGACCCATCGGAAAGTCCGCACCTCGATCTCGACGAAGCGCGACGAGTGATCACCGCTCTCGCTGGTCTCGTCACAGCCTCGGTCGAGTACCTCGGGCCGCACGCCGGTCCCATCCGCGATGGACTCCAGGCACTGCAGAAGGCGTTCCGCGAAGCCTCCGCCCACCCGGACGAGCCGGGCGCGGGCCCAGGCGAAAAGTACACCGGCCCCGTCTACTGACCCGATCTGCCGTTCGACCCCGGGCCACCAGGCCCGGGGATCAGACCTTGGTCGCAGCCTTGCGTGGACGACGCTTCTTCACCGGCGCCGTCTTCGCTTCGGGAGCAGGCTTACGCGTGAGCGCCTCCTGCAGGAACTTGCCCGTGTAGCTTTCCGCCACCGCTGCGACGTCCTCGGGATCTCCCTGTGCCACGACCATTCCGCCGCCCGATCCGCCCTCCGGCCCCATGTCGATGACCCAATCCGACACCTTGATCACATCGAGATTGTGCTCGATGACGATGACGGTGTTCCCCTTGTCCACGAGCCCGTTGACGACACCGAGCAATTTGCGGATGTCCTCGAAGTGCAGACCGGTGGTGGGTTCGTCGAGGATGTAGACGGTGCGACCGGTGGAGCGCTTCTGCAACTCGGATGCGAGCTTCACGCGCTGCGCCTCGCCTCCGGACAGCGTCGTCGCCGGCTGCCCGAGCCGAACATAGCCGAGGCCGACCTCCACGAGGGTCTTCAGATAGCGGTGGATCGAGGTGATGGGTTCGAAGAAGTCTGCCGCCTCCTCGATGGGCATGTCGAGGACCTCTGCAACAGTCTTGCCTTTGTAGTGCACCTCGAGAGTTTCGCGGTTGTACCGCGCGCCGTTGCAGACCTCACACGGCACGTACACATCGGGCAGAAAGTTCATCTCGATCTTCAGCGTGCCGTCACCTGAGCATGCCTCGCAGCGCCCGCCCTTGACGTTGAACGAGAATCGACCCGGCTGATAGCCGCGCACCTTTGCCTCGGTGGTCGCGGCGAACAGGGTGCGAATCTTGTCGAACACGCCCGTATACGTGGCCGCGTTGGATCGAGGGGTCCGACCGATCGGCGACTGATCGACCCGGACCAGCTTGTCCAGCTGATCGAGACCGTTGATGCGCGTGTGCCGACCGGGCACCTGCCGTGCACCGTTGAGCTTGTTCGCCATGACCGTCGCGAGAATGTCGTTGACCAGGGTGGACTTGCCCGAACCCGATACACCCGTGACTGCGGTGAGCACACCCAGTGGGAAGCTGACGTCGATGCCACGGAGGTTGTGCTCGCGTGCACCGACCACCGTGACCTGCCGCTTCTTGTCGACGACTCGTCTGGTGTCCGGCAGCGGTATTTGCAGGCGTCCGGAAAGATAAGCGCCGGTGAGGGATTCCTTCGATTTCAGCAGATCCTCGTAGGAACCACTGTGGACCACTCGCCCGCCGTGTTCACCTGCCAACGGCCCGATGTCGACCACCCAGTCCGCGGTGCGGATGGTGTCCTCGTCGTGCTCGACGACGATCAAAGTGTTACCCAGATCGCGCAATCGCGTGAGCGTGTCGATGAGTCGCCGGTTGTCGCGTTGATGCAGGCCGATGGACGGCTCGTCGAGCACGTAGAGAACGCCGACCAGACCCGACCCGATCTGAGTCGCAAGGCGGATTCGCTGAGCCTCGCCGCCCGACAACGAACCGGCCGCGCGTGAGAGGGACAGGTACTCGAGGCCGACGTCGAGCAGGAACCCGAGGCGCGCTTGCACCTCCCGGAGCACCTGGCCGGCGATTGCCTCCTCTTTGGCACCCAACGTCAGACTGTTCAAGAAGTCCGCAGTCTCGGAGATCGACAGTGCACACACGTCGGCGATCGACTTGGCCCCGAAATCGCCGGACTCGATGGTGACGGACAGAATCTCGGGCCGCAGGCGATCACCACCGCATGCCGGACACGGCACGTCCCGCATGTAACCGTCGTAGCGTTCTTTCATCTGTTCGGATTCGGTCTGCTCGAGCCTGCGGTGCAGGAACGGCATGACCCCCTCGAACTCGGCATAGTACGAGCGGGTGCGGCCGTAGCGGTTCTTGTAGCGGACGTGCACTTGGTGATCACTGCCCTCGAGCACCGCGCGCTTGACCTTCGCGGGGAGCTTGCTCCATGGCGCGTCGAGATCGAAGCCCATGGCGTCGGACAGGCCGGACAGCAGCCGGCCGAAGTACTCGGAGGTCTGTCCCATCGACCATGGCGCAATAGCTCCGTCGGCGAGAGACAGATCGGGGTCGGGCACGACGAGTTCCGGATCGACCTCCTTGCGGACTCCGAGGCCGAGGCACTCCGAGCACGCACCGTAGGGCGAGTTGAACGAAAACGACCGCGGTTCGAGATCGTCGATCGAGAGCGGGTGCGCGTTGGGGCACGCCAATTTCTCGGAGAACCGGCGCTCACGGTCGGCGGCATCTTCCTCGCGGTCCACGAAGTCCAGTACGACGATTCCGTCGGCCAGGCGCAACGCCGTCTCGACGGAGTCCGTCAATCGCTGCTTCGAACTGGCCTTGACGGTGAGCCTGTCCACGACAACCTCGATGTCGTGCTTCTCCTGCTTCTTCAGCTTGGGAGGATCGGTCAGTTGGTGAACGACGCCGTCGACGCGAATGCGCGAGTAGCCCTGTGTGTTGAGCGACTCGAAAAGATCGACGAACTCGCCCTTTCGAGTACGGACGACGGGCGCCAGAACCTGGAACCGAGTGCCCTCCTCCATCGCGAGAACCTGGTCGACGATCTGCTGCGGAGTCTGCCTGGCGATTCTCTCGCCGCACACCGGGCAGTGTGCGGTTCCGGCGCGCGCGAAGAGCAAACGAAGGTAGTCGTAGACCTCGGTGATGGTGCCCACCGTCGACCGTGGATTGCGGTTGGTCGACTTCTGGTCGATCGACACCGCAGGCGAGAGTCCCTCGATGAAGTCGACATCGGGCTTGTCCATCTGCCCGAGGAACTGGCGCGCGTAAGCGGACAGTGACTCCACATAGCGGCGCTGACCCTCGGCGAAGATGGTGTCGAACGCGAGCGAGGACTTACCCGAGCCCGACAGTCCGGTGAAGACCACGAGGCTGTTGCGAGGTAGGTCGATGTCGACTCCCCGCAAATTGTGCTCACGAGCACCTCGCACGATCAGGCGATCCGCCACAGTGTTCCCTTCTATTGATCGAGCAGGTCAGGCTGTTGATAGAGCAGATCGGGGGCCGGCGCACAGCAGTGCATACCGGCGATCGAACCTGTCGTATCGAGGCTCCGTCGATGCCCACGCGAGGGAGGACCTCACGCAGTAGCAATGCTAGGCCGACCCACCGACACGTTCCCCGACGGCGCAACTCACCCCCGCCGACGGTAGCGTCCTGGGGATGGACGAGCACCTCATGGTCATCGAGGACCAGTACACCGGATCGGTTTCCCAGGGATCGGCGCCGCAGCGTCGTGCCATCGCCGGCGGAACCATCACGAAGATGTCGGTCGGTCCGATGGACAACAACTCTTATCTGATCGTTTGTTCCACCACCGGGCAGTCGCTCCTCGTCGACGCAGCCAACGAAGCAGAACGCCTGTCGCAGCTGATCGACGAGAACGCCCCTGTTCTGACTCTCATTGTGACCACCCACCAGCACGCAGACCACTGGCAAGCCCTCGAGGACATCGTCGGCGGAACGGCCTCGCCCACCGCGGCCCACAGCCTCGACGCCGAACCACTGCCGGTCGCCCCCGATCGACTGCTCGATGACGGCGAGAGCGTCGATGTGGGCGAGCTGACACTGAAGGTCATCCACCTCCGTGGCCACACTCCCGGGTCCATCGCACTCGCGCTCACCGACAGCGAGTCCGGCATCACGCACCTGTTCACCGGTGACTCCCTGTTCCCCGGCGGTGTCGGCAAGACCTCTAGCCCGGAGGAGTTCACCAGCTTGCTCGATGACGTCAGTGCCAAGATCTTCGACGTCTACGGCGACGAGACAATCGTCTACCCGGGACACGGAAAGGACACGACACTGGGCAACGAGCGCCCCCACCTGGCGGAATGGCGGGAACGGGGTTGGTGAAACGCCTGCACGCTTGAAACGGTGAACCCCCGGGTATGGCTACGGTTGAACTGGCGCGCGCTGCCCGAGAATCGGGGCGGCTCGCGTCGAACAACGCTTTTCATCCACGAAGTTGTTCATCCACGAACCACCAGGAGGCAGTCAATGCTGGTCCGCCGTATCGCCCGTCCGCTGATGTCGACCATCTTCATCGCGGGGGGTATCGACGCGCTCCGCAACCCCGCACCCCGAGCCAAGGCAGCGACACCTCTGATCGAGCAGGGCAAAGAGACCCTGCCGAACAGCGTCACCTCCAGCGTTCCGGAGGATCCGGAGACGCTCGTCCGCATCAACGGCGCGATCCAGGTCGGCGGCGGAATCCTGCTTGCAACGGGCAAGGCTCCGCGCATCGCTTCGATCGCGCTGGCAGGCAGCCTCGTCCCCACGACTCTCGCCGGGCACGCTTTCTGGAACGAGACAGACCCGGAGGCAAAGGCAGCGCAGAAGATCCAGTTCCTGAAGAACGTCAGCCTGCTCGGCGGCCTGCTCATCGCCGCCGTCGACACAGAGGGCAAGCCCTCGCTGGCGTGGCGTGGACGCCGGGCCGCCCGCAAGGCCCAGGGCACGATCGCGGGCGCACTGCCCGGATCGCATGATGCCTCCGATCAGGTGGGCGTGGCATCGGAGCGTGTGAAGGAACTTGCGACGGTCGCTGCCTCTCGTGGAGCACATCTTGCCGATGCCGCACAGCCGGTCGTGGCCAAGTGGGCCGATGTCGCGACCGAGAAGTCGTCGGAATTCGCGGAGGTCGCCCAGCCAGTGTTGTCACGATGGGCGCACATCGCTGCCGACCGCGGAGCCGACTTGGCCGAGGTCGCACAGAAGCGGGGGACGAAGCTGGCCGAACAAGCTGCCGACCGCGGATCCGACCTCGCCGAGGTCGCACAGAAGCGCGGTTCGAAGTGGGCCGAGAAGGCCGTCGACCGCAGCAGCGAACTGAGCGACATCGCGCAGAAGCGCAGTGCCGTCCTCGCCGACAGGGCCGGTGACCGCACCGCCGAGCTGGCCGAACTCGCGCAGCAGCGAGGCAGCCGGTTGGCCGAGGTGGCGGTCGAGCGCGGTCAAGGCCTGAGCAAGCGCGCGCTCGCGCAAGCAGACAAGCAGAGCCGCGAATTCGACAAGGCGACCGAGAAGGCCCGACAGAAGCTCGAGAAGAAGGTCGAGAAGGCACGCAAGGATCTGGACAAGCGGGTGCAGAAGTACTCCAAGTAGCACCTGCCGACCCGGGTTGATCGACGAGCCCCGCCCTGAACTGCGGTTCTGCGGCGGGGTTCGTTTTCGTCATAGACTATTCGGGCGTTTTCCAACCGACCTCCATTTCACACTCCGGTCCCTCACAGACCGGGCCCCGGACGTCGGAAACGATGCCCAGGGAAATGCCGCCGAAATCTCTCTGCCGAACTCCCCGAGGAGAACCTTTGCCGGACGACGGCCCCACTGTCGCCACTGACGCGCGTTCGGATGTCGAACGCGAACAGTCATACGTGACGATGCTCTACGACCAACTCGACGCCTTGCGGCGTTACGCGCAACAGCGACTGAGCACCGTGCTGCTCGAGACCGGTGGCACACCGCAGGCTCGAAGCGAGCGAGAATCCTTCACGCACCTCTACACCGACGACATCGCGAAGTACGACGCAGCGGAGAACGGCCTGTGCTTCGGCCGCATCGACCTCCGCTCGTCCGAGGATGATGCGCCGATTCGATACGTCGGGCGCGTCGGCATCCTCGACGAGGCACGCGACTACGAGACGTTGCTGCTGGATTGGCGCGCGCCGATGGCCCGGCCGTTCTACTTGGCCACCCCGGCAGCCCCGGAGAACGTGCTGCGCCGGCGCCATATTCGCACGCGCAGCCGACGCGTCACCTCGCTCGCCGACGAGTACCTCGATCTCGATGCCGCCATCGAAGCCGGACTCGACTCGGACGCAACCGGCGTCGCCGGCGAGAGTGCGCTCCTGTCGGCTCTCGATACCGCGCGCACCGGCCAGATGAACGACATCGTCGAAACCATCCAGAGCGAACAGGACGCCATCATTCGCTCGGAGCACCGAAGCGTGCTCGTCGTCCAGGGCGGACCCGGCACCGGAAAGACCGCCGTCGCACTGCACCGAGCCGCATACCTGCTGTACACGTATCGTCAGCAACTCGCGAAGAGCGGCGTCTTGATCATCGGACCGAACGCGACGTTCCTGGACTACATCGGCCAGGTTCTTCCGTCCCTCGGTGAAACCGGTGTGCTGCTCTCGACTATCGGCAATCTCTACCCCGGCGTGCGGTCCACGGTCGAGGACTCTGTTGCGGCCGCACGGGTGAAAGGTTCGGCCTCGATGGTCGAGGTGCTGACGAAAGCGGTTCGCGACCGCCAGCAGGTCCCTTCCGAACCCACCCGGCTGCGCTTCGACACCTACGCCATCGTGCTCGACAAGAAGATCGTCACGCGAGCTCGCGGCCGTGCGCGGTCGTCACGACGTCCACACAATCTGGCGCGGCCGCTGTTCGTGGCGGCCGTGGTCGACGGACTCACCCAGCAGCTCGCGTCGAGACTGGGTGAAAACCTGGTCGACGGGGGGAGCTTGCTCAGCCGCGACGACGTATCGGACATGCGCGAGGAGATGACCCAGGACGCGGATGTGATGCACGCCATAGACCAATTGTGGCCCGACCTGACGCCGCAGCAGGTTCTCCGCGACCTGTTTGCCTCCCCCGAGCGAATCGCGTCTGCCGCGCCAGATCTAGCGGAAGACGAGCGCAAGGCCCTGGTTCGCACGGGCGCGGGCTTCAGCTCCGCCGACGCACCACTGCTGGACGAGCTCGCCGAACTGCTCGGGATCGACGACGCTGCCGAACGCGAACAGGAGAATCGCAGGTGGCGCAACCAGATTGCGGATGCACAGGGCGCTCTCGATATCTTGACCGGTTCGGCGCCACAGGATCTCGAAGACGAACTGGATCCCGAAATTCTCATGGCCTACGACCTCATCGATGCGAATCAGCTTGCAAGCAGACAGAATTCCGGCGCGAGGTTGACCACCGCCGAGCGTGCGGCCGGTGACCGCACCTGGACCTACGGCCACGTCATCGTCGACGAGGCCCAAGAGTTGTCCGAGATGGCATGGCGCATGGTGATGCGTCGCATTCCGAACCGATGGATGACATTGGTCGGCGATACCGCGCAAACCGGTGACCCGGCAGGTACGACGTCCTGGGGCGATGTGCTCGAACCGTATGTTGCGCAACGGTGGAAGAGAACCGAATTGACGGTCAACTATCGGACACCGTCCGAGATAATGACTGTCGCGCGTGACGTTCTCGCGGCAATCGATCCGGTTCAGTCGACACCTCGATCGGTCCGAGACGCCGGGCATTCTCCGTGGGCTCAGCGCGTCGACGAGAACAGTCTCGTCTCCGCCGTGGAGCAACGCCTCTCGGAACACCCGAGACCCGGCATCAGTGCGGTGCTGGCCCCACGGGCGCTACTTCCCGAACTGACCCACCTACGGTCCGAAGTGGTGACGGTGTCGACGGTGAAGGACGCCAAGGGGCTCGAGTTCGACTCGGTGCTCCTGATCGAGCCTGCCGACATCGTCGACGAATCCCCCCGCGGGATGGGCGATCTCTACGTGGCACTCACCCGTGCGACGCAGAGACTGGGCGTAGTGCATGCGGGAGAACTCCCTTCGGTGCTCTCGGCACTCACTCCGTTCGACGCACTCGTGCCCTGATATACACGTGCCCTGACATACAGAAGTGGCCCGGCAATCCCTTGCGGGTCTGCCGGGCCACTGCCATGTGTGGGTGTGCGCGTCAGCGCACCGTGTGCACGATCAATACGTCACAGGTCGACTTGCGGGCTGCATCCGACGGAACCGAACCGAGCAAACGGCCCGTGAGCGAGTTGAGTCCGCGGTTGCCCACGACCAGAAGGTCGGCCTTGACGTCGTCGACCAGCTGCAGCAGTGACTCCACCGGGGCACCGACGATCGCTCGCTCTTCGATGTTCTTCGCGCCGACCTTGGTCGCGTGTTCCCGCGCGGTGCGGAGGATTTCGTGGGTCGGCGCAGATCCGGTGATCTGGTAGGCGTCCTCGCGCAGCGCGTCAGCAGCTTTGCTGGTGTCCTTGGGGTCGGCCGGGTAGTAGGCGCAAGCGATCACGAGCTGGGCGTCGGCATCGCCGGCCAGTGCACCGGCCTTCTCCACAGCCCGCAAAGACGATTCGGAGCCATCGGTTCCGACGACGACAGTGCGGTAGGCACTCATTCATTCCTCCAGTTGTAGGTGTTCTGTCACACTTCGAGTGGATCCCACGGCAACGAACCTGTGGTGTGTCACAGACCCGATATGCGGTCCCCAGAGACCATTTCGATGACCCTATCCGTAACCACCCGATGCGATGGGTAGTTCGGTGACAACACGAGTTCGTGGTCTCACATACTGTGGTTCACATGCGCATCCCCCGGCCGCGTCGGTCCCTTCCGACCGTACTGCTCGCGGCCCTTTCGATCTTGATCGTGGCAACAGCATCGATCCTCCTCGTCGTGCGTTCCACCGACGTCGACGAGGACGTGTCCGTGCTAGATACCACGATCACGGTACCGGAAAGCCCCGGCAGTGCCGAGGTGGTCGACCTCGATGCCCGACTGTTTCTGCCCGAGACGAACCCCGCCCCCGCGGTGCTGCTCGCACACGGATTCGGCGGAGACAAGTTCTCGGTCGAGGACAGGGCCCGCGCGCTCGCCGAAACCGGCTACGCCGTGCTGACCTACAGCGCCCGAGGCTTCGGCGCGAGCACGGGGACGATCTCGATCAACGACCCCGACCGAGAAGTGGCCGACGGCCGTGCCATGGTCGACTGGCTGTCCGAACGACCCGAGGTACTGCTCGATGCCCCCAGCGACCCGCGGGTAGGCGTCGCCGGCGGATCGTATGGCGGCGCGCTGGCGCTGAGCGTCGCAGGAACCGACCCCCGTATCGACGCCGTCGCGGCCTCGATCACCTGGAACGACCTCGGTCAGGCTCTCTTCCCCAACTACGGGGTCACCACCGATGCCGATCTCGAGCAACTGGCCGGCGTCGAAACGCCCGCTGGTTCGGTCTACGGCGGACCGGGTGTGTTGAAACGTGGCTGGGCCGGTGTCTTCTTCGGTGCAGGCAGTGCGCAGGCCGGTGGCGCGGGCAACACATCCGGCAACTCCCCCGCCGAGGCCGATTCGACAGCCGGCACCGACGGATGTGGGCGGTTCGCCCCCGAGTTCTGCGCTGCGTATGCGCAGTCGGCCGTCTCCGGCGAACCCACCTCGGAACTACTGCAGTTGCTCACCGCCCACTCACCCGCAGCTGTAGCCGCAAACATCACAGCCCCGACTCTGCTCGTTCAAGGTCTGCAGGACACCCTGTTCGGCCTCGATCAGGCCGATGCCACAGCCCGTCAGATCACCGCCGGCGGCGGTGACGTCGAGGTGACCTGGATCGCCGGCGGACACGACGGCGGCGGTACCGGAGGTGCAGGTGACGCTGCTGCGGCTGCCTTTCTCGATGCCGAACTGAAGCCCGACTCGGCCGACGAGACGCAATCCCAGCAGCTCCCGTTCTCGTTCGCCGTCCAAGGTTCGGCGGTGGAGCGCGAACGTGAGCGGAACGAAGTGATGACAGCCCCACGCTATCCGGGGTTGGCAACTGATCCGGCCGAGTCTGCCTCCACGCGAACCGTTCCCATCGAACTTCGTCCCGCGGACGTCCCGGGGCAACCGCCCGCGCCGGCGCAGCAAACCATCATTCGGCCCCCTGGAGCGTCACCGTCGGCGATCTCGTCGGTGCCAGGTCTGGGTTCGGTCCTGTCGACATTGACTGCGACTTCGGCAGGCGCCCAGCTCTCGGCAGACCTTCCCGGCCAGGCCGCGTCGTTCGTCAGCAACCCCCTGACCGAACCAATGTCCATAACGGGTTCATCGCGAGTGAACCTTCGGGTGGGCGCGTTCAGTTCGCCCGGTGAAGCAGTGCTGTTCGTCAAGCTGTACGACGTGGCACCGGACGGCACTCGCACCCTGCCAGGTGGCGCGGTGTCGGCCGTCCGATTGCCCGATTCCGTCAACGACGGTCCCCTACCGGTGACCGTGACGTTGCCTGCCGTCAGCTACCCGGTCCCCGAGGGCCACAGCATCGAGATCTCGGTTTCCACCACCGATCAGGCATACGCGGTTCCGCTCGAGCCCGCTCAGTTCGTTGTCGCGCTGGACGATTCGATTCTGACGGTTCCCTCGGTGGAGGGCGAATCGAGTTCGGCGAGCTCGGTCCCGATCGCCCCGCTCGTCGGCATCGGAGTCATCGTTTTCGCAATCGGCGTCTTGATCACCGTCAACGTGATTCGGTCCCGCCGACGTCTCGTCGCCGAAGTCGACGAGACCCTGATCGACACGCCCCTCGTCATCACCGACCTCGCGAAGACGTACTCGAACGGATTCAAGGCGGTGGACGGCGTCGGCTTCGAGGTACAGAAGGGGCAGGTCCTCGGGCTACTGGGACCGAACGGCGCAGGCAAGACCACAACTCTGCGAATGCTGATGGGGCTCATCACACCGACGAGCGGCGATATCCGCGTATTCGGTCACAAGGTGACGCCGGGAGCACCGGTGCTGTCACGACTCGGCTCTTTCGTCGAGGGCTCCGGCTTCCTGCCGCACCTGAGTGGTCGAGAGAATCTGCGCCTGTACTGGCAGGCCACGGGACGGCCCACCGAGGACGCTCACCTGGAGGAAGCCCTCGAGATCGCAGACTTGGGTGCGGCTATCGAACGCAAGGTCAAGTCGTACAGCCAGGGCATGCGGCAGCGACTCGCGATCGCCCAGGCAATGCTCGGGCTCCCCGATCTGATGGTTCTCGACGAGCCGACCAACGGTCTCGATCCACCTCAGATCAGGACGATGCGTGAGGTGCTGATCAACTACGCGAAGACCGGGCGCACCGTGCTGGTGTCGAGCCACCTGCTGGCTGAGGTCGAGCAGACCTGTACCCATGTGGTCGTCATGAACAGGGGCTCGGTGATCAGTTCCGGCACGGTTCGCGAGCTGACGGAAGCCGGCGGTCAAACCGAGGTCCGAGTGGACGACGCGAACAGGGCCGCATCCGTTCTCACGGAGATGGGTTGTTCACCAACGGTCGTCGACGAATCCACGGTGCGGGTCGATCTCGGCGGGATGGATCCGGCAGAGGTCTCACGCGCACTGTTCGATGCCGGGTTCCGCCTGCGCGGGTTGTCGCAGTCGACTCGACTCGAAGATGTTTTCCTCGAGCTCGTCCACAACGATGCCCTGCCGGAGGCACCGGACGAACTCGTCTCGACGAAGGGTGATCGATGAGCACCACACATTCGGATGGCCGGGCGCCCGGCTACGTCGGCAGCCACACTCTCCCCTACGTAACGGAACTACGCCGGCAGTTCGGGCGCCGCCGAACGCAACTCGCCATCGGGTTCCTCGCCCTGCTGCCGGTGATCCTCGCCATCGCCTTCACCGTCGGAAGCTCGTCCGAGTCGGACTCCGACGCCGGCGGACTCATCGAGCTCGGAACACGGGGCGGAGTGAACTTCACCGTGTTCGCTCTGTTCATGTCCGTGGGCTTCCTGCTGATCGTCGTGGTCGCGTTGTTCTTCGGCGATTCCGTCGCGAGCGAAGCCTCGTGGTCCTCGCTGCGGTACCTGCTGGCGATACCTGTACCGAGAACCCGGCTGTTGTTGCAGAAGGCGCTGGTATCGGCAACGCTCTCACTTGCTGCGATCGGTGTACTCGTGGGCGTCTCGCTGGCGCTGGGCACCGCCCTGTACGGCGCGGACCCGCTGGTGACGCCCTTCGGCGACGGGCTGGCCTACGGGGACGCCGTCGCGAGGCTGCTCATCGCGGTCGGCTACATCGCCGTCAATCTGTTGTGGGTCGCAGGTCTTGCGATGTTGCTGTCGGTGCTGACCGATGCCCCGCTGGGAGCCGTCGGTGGCGCCGTGATGACCTCGATTCTGATGCAGATTCTCGACCAGATCACCGCGCTGGGATCCCTACGCAATTACTTGCCCGGCCACTACGCGAACTCGTGGATCGACGCCCTCTCGCCCACCATCGAGTGGAACGACATGGTGGTGGGCACATTCTCCGCGCTCGCCTACGCCACGGTCTTCGGCGTCACTGCGTGGCTTCGATTCGGCTCGAAGGACATCACCAGCTAGCGCTTGATCGCCGGACCGAAGATCCCGTCGGGAAAGACCTTCTGGGCGAGCAACTCTTGCCGCCACGGCAACGCCAGCTCCACCAGCCGTGCTGCACCGTCCTCGCCCAACGCGGCCCACGGGGCGAGCGCAAGGTCGTTGGTGATGTCCTCGACCAAGGCGCGGAGGTCCTTACCGTGATCGGTCAGTGCACCCGCTGAATCGAGGATCTCTCGGTCCTGCAGACGCTGCACTGCCGAGTCCCATTGTTCGTTCGACCATCCGCGACGCTTGCGGGCGAATTCCTTCTCGAAACCGTATCCGGTTGCCGTGTGTGTGATCAGGGCGTCGATACCGCTCAGCTCGGCGGTCTGCAGTGCGGAGATGTGACCGTCGCCGCGGTGTTCGCGCAGCAATGTCAGTGCGTGCCAGAACGCCAGATGCGGGTCGGTCGGCCAAGGTAGATCCGCGTAGGCCGCGTACAGGGGCCGACCGTCGACGACGGGAATTCCACGCGCCGCGATCGATGCGAGCTCAGCTGCCTCCGACATCTCGGGCGAGTTCACCACCTCGTCGCCGAGTAGACGAACGTAGGCGTCACCCATCGCGCGGTAGCGGATTTCGGTCACCTTTTCCGGCGATACGATCGACCATGCCGCTGGAATGAGTGGTTCGATCAGCTCGATATTGAAGTTGTAGAACGTCGCCGTGACGACGCCGGCTCCTACCGCTCCCAACGGCGCTGCCCGCCCGGCGAAGTAGCAGGCCCGACCTTCCAGCCCGGCCCCAATCAACGCGTCCTGCGTCTCGGGAACGAAGTAGGTCATCGAGTGCAGTAGTTCGAGTGCGCGAGCACTCCGACCGGCAGTGGAGGCATCCATGGTCGAACCGTATCGAAACACCGAGCCCCACCGTCGGGCGGACCCGGATGAGCGCTACTTCAAGCCTGCCGCATCCATGCCGCGCAGCTCCTTCTTCAGGTCATGGATCTCATCGCGCAACCGCCCTGCCAGTTCGAACTGAAGTTCACGCGCAGCGTTCATCATCTGATCGGTGAGGTTCTGCACCAGCGCGGCGAGCTCTGCGCGTGGCATGGACGAGACGTCTTGTTGCTCGTAGACACCAGAGCTGACCGCGCGACCCTTCTCCCCCTGTGCACGACGACCACGACTGGCATTTCGCCCCGAGCCTCCGACCTCGATCGACGATTCGGTGTCCTCGGCCTCCTCGTAGACCTGATCGAGAATGTCGGCGATCTTCTTTCGCAGCGGCTGCGGGTCGACGCCCTTCTCCTTGTTGTACGCAATCTGCTTCTCACGTCTGCGTTCGGTCTCCTCGATGGCATAGGCCATCGAGGCCGTGATCTTGTCCGCATACATGTGCACCTCGCCGGACACATTTCGAGCTGCACGCCCGATGGTCTGAATCAAGCTGGTACCGCTGCGGAGAAAACCTTCCTTGTCGGCATCGAGAATTGCCACCAACGAAACCTCAGGGAGGTCCAGGCCCTCACGGAGCAGGTTGATTCCGATGAGGACGTCGTACTCGCCGAGTCGAAGTTGACGCAGAAGCTCCACCCGCCGCAACGTATCGATATCCGAGTGCAGGTATCGGACCCGGATCCCCAGTTCCAACAGATAGTCGGTGAGATCCTCGGACATCTTCTTGGTCAGGGTGGTGACCAGGATGCGTTCGTTCTTCTCGGCGCGACCACGGATCTCGTGCACCAGATCGTCGATCTGCCCCTTGGTCGGCTTGACGACGACCTTCGGGTCGACCAATCCAGTGGGACGAATGACCTGCTCGACGAACTCGCCGCCCGTCTGACCCAGCTCGTACTTGCCGGGCGTGGCCGACAGGTACACCGTCTGGCCGATGCGCTGAGTGAATTCCTCCCACGTCAGCGGCCGGTTGTCAGTGGCGGACGGCAACCGGAATCCGAATTCCACCAGATTCCGTTTGCGCGACATATCGCCCTCGTACATGGCACCGATCTGCGGAACCGTCACGTGAGATTCGTCGATCACGAGGAGGAAGTCGTCGGGGAAGTAGTCGATCAACGTAGCCGGAGCCGTACCGGGACCGCGACCGTCTATATGCCGCGAGTAGTTCTCGATGCCCGAACAGAAGCCCACCTGCTTGATCATCTCCAGGTCGTACTGCGTCCGCATCCGCAACCTCTGGGCCTCGAGCAGCTTCCCTTTGTTCTCGAGCTCGGCAAGGCGATCTTCGAGCTCGGCTTCGATGTTCTTGACGGCCTTCTCCATGCGCTCCGGACCCGCCACGTAGTGCGTCGCCGGGAAGATGCGCACCGAGTCGACCTTGCGGACGATATCGCCCGTCAACGGATGCAGGTAGTACAGAGCCTCGATCTCGTCACCGAAGAACTCGATGCGCACCGCGAGCTCCTCGTACGACGGGATGATCTCGACGGTGTCCCCGCGAACGCGGAACGAACCACGTGTGAATGCCATGTCGTTGCGCGTGTACTGCACATCGACCAGCAGGCGTAGCAAGGCATCGCGAGGCACCTCGACGCCGACCTGAAGGTCGATGGACCGGTCGACATACGACTGCGGCGTTCCGAGACCATAGATGCACGACACCGAGGCGACCACGACCACGTCTCGCCGCGAGAGCAGGTTTGCTGTGGCCGAATGCCGCAGTCTCTCGACGTCGTCGTTGACCGACGAGTCCTTTTCGATGTAGGTGTCGGTCTGCGCGATGTAGGCCTCGGGTTGGTAGTAGTCGTAGTACGAGACGAAGTACTCGACCGCATTGTTCGGCAGCATGTCTCGCAGCTCGTTGGCCAGCTGCGCGGCCAGTGTCTTGTTCGGTGCCATGACCAGCGTCGGACGCTGGAGCTTCTCGATGAGCCACGCGGTGGTCGCGGACTTGCCGGTACCGGTTGCACCGAGCAGGACGACGTCCTTCTCGTCTGCACGAATTCTGCGTTCGAGCTCGGCAATGGCCGAGGGCTGATCGCCGGCCGGTTTGTGCTCACTGACGACCTCGAATGCGGGCCCCGTCCGCTCGATCTCTCCGACGGGACGGAACTCCGAGTGAGCCACCACGGGATGTTCGGATGCAAACGCCATACAACCAGGGTAGACGCGGCCACCGACACATTCGATCGCTGCAGTGTTTCGACGCGGTGCCGGCGCACACCCGGTAGCTTTTTCGTTCATGGACGAATCCGCCGTAACGCCCGTTCACGTCCACCCGCCGAAGGTCGAGTATTTCGACGTACCAGGGCTCACCAATACCGACCCGAAGGGCTACGTGCGGCCCGTCGACGAATACCGGGTCGAACCCTGGGGCCTGTACATGGCTCGCCCGTCCGATCATCCCCAGTTCGACTACCTGCAGTCGTGGCTGCTTCCCAGTCTCGGGCTACGGGCCTCGATCTTCCACTACTTGCCGGGGCACGTGCGCGATCAGAACTACTACCTCGACGTCGGCGAATTCCGAGCCGGACCGGCGGTGTGGACATCGGTGGATCACTACCTCGACATCGTGGTCCGCACCGGTCGAGGCTACGACTTCCTCGATGCCGACGAACTCGTCGAGGCCCGCGTGGAGAACCACCTCGATACCGAAACCGCCACAACGGCGATGAACCGATCCGTGTACACGGTAGCGGGTCTCGCCGCTCACGACTACGACCTCGACGCCTGGCTTGCCTCGCTCGGAATGACGACCACCTGGCGACCGCAGACAGTTCGCTGAGACGAGCTCGACCTACTCGGTGCAACCGGGCCGGCGAAGATCAAGTCGACCAGCCGAACTCCCCCGCCCACTTCCAGGCCCGCACGTAGGCCTGATCGAACCACGGTGCCTTCACATCGGCGTACGCCACGACACTGTCGTCGTAACCGTTTTCGCGTTCGGCAGCAGCAGCCGCCGACTCCTTGATCTGGAGGTACTGCGCTGCGGCGTCGGCGTCGGCACGGAGCCAGTCGCGAAAGAGGAGCGCAAATCGTTGCCCCGGCCAACCGTCGACTCTGATGTGAATGTTCGCGGTCCGTCCTGGATCCGCTGCACCATGAAGCCTCTTGGCCCACATAGCCGGATCCGCTTCGCCGCCAATGCCGTAGGCAGGCTTCGGATCATCCGAGACGACGTTCTCCAACCGAGGAAAGCCGATACGTCGCAACGATTCTGCCAACGCATCCGCCGCTTCCATACCGGCCACGGTGATCTGGATGTCGATGACGTCTTTGGCCGGCAGGCCGGGTACAGCGGTCGATCCGATGTGATCGATTCGCACAGCGGCATTTCCGCACGCCACCGCCAACCGCGCAATGATGCGTTGCGCTTGGGCCGGCCACGCAGCATCGGCCGGTACCAACGCAGCGGGTGTGTCGACGGCGTGCGCGTGACGAATGTTCTTCTCGAACGGCACAAGACGCTCGAACCACAACGACCGAACGACTTCGTCGAGATCCTCGGGCGCGCCGCTGTTGTCGATCCAGATGTCGGCTGCGGCTCGTCTCGCATCGTCGGTGGCCTGTGCTGCAATGCGTGCCCGTGCGTCGTGCTCGGGCATCTTGCGCTGATTCACCAACCGATCCAGTCGTTGCTCCGCATCCGCATGAACCACGGCGACCAGTTGGAACAGCGCACCCATGTTTCCCTCGACCAACAGCGGGATGTCCTGAATCACGACGGCGTCGTCGGGAGCTCCGTCGATGAGCTCAGCTGTTCTCGCACCGATGAGCGGGTGAACGATCGAATTCAGCTTGGCACGTGAGTCGTCGTCACCGAATGCCTTGGCCGCGAGCGCCGGTCGATCGAGAGCCCCGCTGGAGTCGAGGACGTCATCACCGAATGCGTCGACCAATTGCGCTAGACCGGCCGTGCCCGGCTCGACTACTTCGCGGGCGATCACGTCCGCGTCGACGAGAACACCGCCGAGCTCGACGAGCGTTTTCGATACCGTGGACTTGCCTGCTCCTATGCCTCCGGTGAGGCCGAGTCTCAACATGAACCCAGTCTGTCATCGAACACGCCGAAGCACACCAGCCCCAAATGCATCAGGTTCGGGGATTCGTCCGTTATCTTCATCGTGCGAGATAAGTATTGCCGACCCACTGCCAGCGAAAAGGACACCCATGCGAAGCAATCGGATCCAACCGGGTCGGCACCGTCTCGGCATGGAATCGGGAATTCATGTCGTTTTGATACCCGAGGTTGCCTTGGCGTTGGCCGATCATCGGCGTAACTGGTTCACGAATCTGCTCAGCCCGGCTCGTCACAGCTTCGCGTCCATGCGTAAGCGGACCGGTGCCGTTGCTCAATGGAGTCCCGCCGTCGCAGGTTGAACCGACACGTCGTTTTGCGACAATGGACCCGAATCCTCACGGATCGGGTCCATTCTTGTATCTGCCGAGTCTCCGGTCGAGGTAACTCTCCCGCAGGGCTTCTCGTGAAAGGAAGAAGGCCCCGACTCCACGTAGGGAGCCGGGGCCTCGAGATCACACCCTTACGGGTGGACATCTTCTATCAGGCGTTGCTTCTATCAGGCGTTGCCCGACAGCTTCTCACGCAGCGCAGCGAGCTGAGCATCGCTGGCCAGTGATCCGCCGGTCGACGCGGGAGCCGACGCTGCGGGAGCGTCGCCCTCTTCTGCTTCGGGGGATGCCTGACCCGACTCCGAGGAGTAGTTGGTGTTGGCAGCCTCGGCAGCTTCGTCCTTGGCTGTCTTCTCCATCTGAGCGGTGTGCATCTTGTGGCGACGCTCTGCCTCGGCGTAGCGTCCTTCCCACTCTTCACGCTGCTTCTCGTAGCCTTCGAGCCATTCGTTGGTCTCGGAGTCGAAGCCCTCGGGGAAGATGTAGTTGCCACCCTCGTCGTACGAGTCGGCCATTCCGTACTTGGACGGATCGAACTCTTCTGCGTAGTCCTCGTTGGCCTGCTTGAGGCTCAGCGAGATCCGACGACGCTCGAGATCGATGTCGATGACCTTGACGAGTGCGTCGTCGCCGACACCCACGACCTGGTCCGGAACCTCCACGTGGCGCTCGGCCAACTCGGAGATGTGCACGAGGCCCTCGATGCCCTCTTCGACGCGCACGAAGGCGCCGAACGGAACGAGCTTGGTGACCTTGCCGGGCACGATCTGGCCGATCGCGTGAGTCCGTGCGAACTGACGCCACGGATCTTCCTGCGTCGCCTTGAGCGAGAGAGAAACGCGCTCGCGGTCCAGGTCGACGTCGAGAACCTCGACGGTGACCTCGGTGCCGACCTCGACAACCTCGGACGGGTGATCGATGTGCTTCCAGGACAGCTCGGAGACGTGCACGAGTCCGTCGACGCCACCGAGGTCCACGAAGGCACCGAAGTTGACGATGGAGGACACGACGCCCTTGCGGACCTGGCCCTTCTGGAGCTGGTGCAGGAACTCGCTGCGAACCTCGGACTGAGTCTGCTCGAGCCACGCGCGACGCGAAAGGACCACGTTGTTGCGGTTCTTGTCGAGCTCGATGATCTTCGCCTCGATCTCCTTGCCGACGTACGGCTGGAGATCGCGGACGCGACGCATCTCGACGAGCGAAGCGGGGAGGAAGCCACGGAGACCGATGTCCAGGATGAGTCCACCCTTGACGACCTCGATGACGGTGCCCTTGACGGCCTCGTCCTTCTCCTTGAGCTCCTCGATCGTGCCCCAGGCGCGCTCGTACTGAGCGCGCTTCTTGGACAGGATCAGGCGGCCTTCCTTGTCCTCCTTGGTGAGGACGAGTGCTTCGATCTCATCTCCCACGGAGACGACCTCATTGGGGTCGACGTCGTGCTTGATGGAGAGCTCGCGGGAAGGGATGACGCCTTCGGTCTTGTAACCGATGTCGAGTAGAACCTCGTCACGATCGACCTTGACGATGGTGCCTTCGACGATGTCACCATCGTTGAAGTACTTGATCGTTGCGTCGATGGCTGCGAGAAAATCCTCTGCGGAGCCGATATCGTTTACGGCCACCTGCGGTGAGGTTGTGGTTGAGGGCATGTGTTGAGTTGCTCCGGACGGGTTGGGTATCGGTTGATGGATGTTCGGTCGGACTGTAGAACGGTGTTCTCGACAGGTTTCGGACCGTGAACGGTTCGAAACTGCAGAACGGATGAAGAACAAACGTGTTCCCGCCACGGCGGTTGCGCGCAGCATGAACACACTCGCGTTCAACAGGGTACGCGATCGCGTCACAGCTGGGCAAACGCGGTGGGGTGGTCGATGCGGCCGACTACCGTGATCCAGGTGACCGACAGCTCGCCCTCGCCCGAGGCACCTTCCCCTTCCGTAATACCAGGCCGCAAGAAGGTCGATTCGCGAGCCAGCGATCGAGCCAGTCGGACGTGGTGGGATGCCGATGCGGACGAGTATCACCGCACGCACGGCGAGTTTCTCGGCGTCGGCAGCACCGACGGTGAGTTCATCTGGTGCCCCGAGGGGCTGCACGAAGGAGACGTCGGCCTGCTCGGCGACACTCGGGACGCCGATGTCCTCGAGGTCGGGTGCGGTTCCGCGCCGTGCGCTCGCTGGCTGACATCGCGGGGCGCGCGAGCGGTGGGGCTCGACATCTCGGCAGGCATGCTCGGGAAGGGTCGTGACGCCATGCGTTCCGACCCTCGCAGAACTCCATTGATCCAGGCCAGCGCGGAGTCGCTGCCCTTCGCCGACGCGAGCTTCGACATCGCCTGCTCGGCCTTCGGCGCGGTCCCGTTCGTCGCGGACTCGGCAAACGTGATGGCCGAGGTAGCGCGCGTGCTGCGCCCCGGAGGCAAATGGGTATTCGCCGTAAACCACCCGATGCGGTGGATATTTCCGGACGATCCGGGACCGGTTGGATTGACGGCGGCCATTCCGTACTTCGACCGCACCCCGTACGTCGAGTTCGATCCCGAGGGCACACCGATCTATGTCGAACATCATCGAACGATCGGAGACCGCGTTCGCGAGATCGTGGCGGCGGGACTCGAGCTTCGAGACATCGTCGAGCCCGATTGGCCGGAGTGGCTCGATCGCGAATGGGGTCAGTGGAGTCCGCTGCGCGGACAGTTGTTCCCTGGCACTGCCATCTTCTGCTGCGTCAAGCCACTCACCTAGCGGTCATCGACGCAGGGTTCGCGCGATCACCGCTTCGGTGAACTCGGCCGTCGATGCCAGACCTCCCACGTCCGCCGTGGCTACCCCCGACTCCAGCGTCCCCCGCACGGCCGATCTGATTCGGGTGGCCGCGGCCGTCAGCCGTACATCTCCGTCGTGTTCGGCCAGCCAGTCCAGCAGCATCGCCGAGGACAAGATCAAGGCTGTGGGATTGGCTCTGTTGCGTCCGGCGATGTCCGGAGCGGAACCGTGGGCGGCCTGCGCCATCGCCTTTGTCTCCGAGGCGTTGAGCGATGGAGCCATCCCGAGGGATCCGGACAGTTCCCCGGCGAGGTCGGACAGGATGTCCCCGAACATGTTCTCGGCAACGATCACGTCGAAGTCGCTGCCGCGGCGCACGAGGTGCGCCGTCAATGCGTCGATGTGCTCCTCGTCGACATGGACATCGGGAAAGTCCTCGGCGACCGAGCGGCATGCGTCCCGGAACAACCCCGTCGTCAGGGCGAGCACATTGGTCTTGTGCACGATGGTGACGTGCTTACGCCTGCCCTGCGCGAGTGCAAACGCTCGGCGGGCGATCCGCTCGCATGCGTCCCGAGTGAACACACCTACCGCGAGTGCTACGTCGGGCGTCGGCATGAACTCCCCACTCCCGACGAACATGTTCCGATCGGCATAGAAGCCCTCGGTGTTCTCGCGCACGACGACGAGATCCATGTTCGGAGACACCGCGCGCACGCCGGGAAGCGCCGCCGCCGGGCGGATGTTCGCGAACAGCCCGAAGGTCTTACGCACCGTCCCACCCGGAGTCAGCTGCTGACGGAACTCCTCCGGGTACGACGCACTGTCGTGGGGTCCCAGCACCCATCCGTTCAGCGTGTCCAACTCCGCCAGCGTCGAGGCAGGAATCGGCGAGCCGTGCGATTCGATGGCATCCCTACCGAGCGGCAGCTTCACCCAGTCGACATGCGGCCCGTGCGTCGCCTGGACGGCAGCGTCCACCACCCGCATCGTCGCGGGAACGATCTCGTGTCCGATGCCGTCGCCGACCATCGAGCCGATCCGTACCGTCTTTGCTTTCCCGTCAGCCACATCAGCCATCATGACTCACTATGGTCCAGTCGCTGGAATTGATACTCGACGACGCGCTCGACGAGTCCGTCAGGCGGGAGTGGCAGATGCTGCTCGATGCCGATCTTCCGAGTCAGGGTCGGCACACCGGTTCGTCGAACCGGCCGCACATCACACTGTCCGTGGCCGACGAGTTCGACCGACTCGATGCTCGTCTCGAGAGTGAAACGATCGAGAGCGCATTCCCGGTCCGCCTGGGTGCATTGATCGTGTTCCGCGGCCGGTCCGTGACGCTGGCTCGATCGGTAGTCGTGTCGGCAAGTCTGCTCGAGCTGCACTCGAGGGTGTCGGAACTCGCGCAAGATGCCCACGGTTATCGCTCACACACGAGACCTGGGCGATGGACCCCACACGTCACGATCGCGCGCAGGCTCACTCACACCGAGTTGTTCGACGCCATCCGATGCCTCGACTCCACGCCTGTCGATCTCGACGGAACTACCTCGGGACTTCGGAGATGGGACGGCGAACGGAAAATCGAGTGGCTCGTAGGCGAGGGCAGGCATCAGAATCGGTAGTCGCCGAACTGGGTCACCTCCGCGTGCGTGTCGGGTGCGTATCCGAGAGCGATTGCCAAGTACATGGGCGCGAGAAAGGCCAGGATCAGAAGTGCGATTGTCATAGGGAAAGCTTCTAACCAGCAGCTACGCGCTACCAGTGGCAGATATGACACAGTTCCTCGTTTTTCTGCCATAATTGTTTTCGTGCTGAAACGAGTAGTCGTGCCACTCCTGCCACTGACCGAGCAGTTCGAACTCGGAGTCGCATGCGAGGTCTTCGGCTTCGACCGATCCGACGAGGGCCTGCCCACCTACGATTTCTCGCTGATCGCCGGCGTCGCCGAACCCATCAGATCGCGGTTCGGTTTCACCATCGATGTGCCGTACGACCTGGCCCAGCTCGACGAGGCCGATCTCATCATCATCCCGGCCGGTGGCACCCACGCCTCGGTCGACGGAAGCTACGTGTGCAGCAACGACTACGACGCATCGATCGAGCCATTGTTGGACAAGCTGCGCGCAGCTGTGACACGAGGAGCCCGAGTGGCGAGCTTGTGCAACGGCGCGTTTCTCCTGGGCAAAGCAGGCCTGCTCGACGGACGCCGCTGCACCACTCACTGGCGCCACTCCGCGCGCCTCGCCGCGGAGTATCCGCTCGCCGAAGTCGATCGGAACGTGCTCTATGTCGACGACGGAAATGTGTTGACCAGTGCGGGGACTGCCGCAGGAATCGACTTGTGCCTGCACATCGTGCGCAAGGAGCAGGGCAGTACCGTCGCCAACGGGATAGCCCGCCGGATGGTAGTTCCGCCCCACCGCGACGGCGGCCAGGCCCAGTTCGTGACGGCGCCTCTGCCGGCGACCGAAGTGGAAACGCTGGCCCCTCTGCTCGACTGGATGACCGAACACCTCGACGCCGATCTGTCGGTTCGAGTGCTATCGGCTCGAGTGAACATGTCTGCACGCACATTCGCCCGAAGGTTCGCGGCAGAGACCGGAACGACGCCTGCGCGATGGCTCAACGACCAGCGCGTTCTCGCTGCCCAACAGCTGCTCGAGAACTCGGACCTGTCGATGGACGTCATCGCCGAACGCGTCGGTTTCGGCAACGCAGCCGTGATGCGTCAACACTTCGTTCGGGTTCGTTGCACAACCCCGAACTCCTACCGCCGCACCTTCCGCTCGGTTCCACAGCCTGCTTGATCGGGATGATTCCGGCACGGTGGTGTGTTGAAGTAACACGAGAGCAAGAGAAGAATCGACGAAAGGGCAGGCGTGGCAACACAGACATTGACTCAGCAGAACTTCGACGAGATCGTCGGCGGCAACGACGTAGTACTCGTCGACTTCTGGGCGTCCTGGTGCGGGCCGTGCAAGCAATTCGCGCCCACCTTCGAGAAGTCTTCCGAGTCGCATCCCGATGTGGTGCACGCCAAGGTGGACACCGAAGCCGAGCAGGGACTCGCCGCAGCTGCCAACATCAAGTCGATTCCCACGATCATGGCCTTCCGCGAAGGCGTGCTGGTATTCGCTCAGCCAGGCGCACTTCCCGCTGCGGCTCTGGAAGACCTGGTCGGACAGATCAAGGCGCTCGATATGGACGAGGTCCGCAAGCAGCTCGCCGAGCAGACCCCCGACAACAGCTCCGAGTAACACCGCTACCAGTACGAACAGAAGGGGCCGACCACATTTATGCGGTCGGCCCCTTCTCCTTGCAGCAGAGTCGAATCAGGACTGTCGCCTCTGGCTGGTCAGTGAGCGGCCCGATCCCAGCTCGCACCCGTTCCGACGGACACCTCGAGGGGAACCGACAGGTCGATCGCCGACGACATCTTCTCGCGCACCAGGGCCTCGACCTCCTCGCGTTCGGACTCGACAACTTCGAGAACCAGCTCGTCGTGAACTTGCAGCAGCATGCGCGAGGTCAAACCGGATTCCCGCAGTGACTTGTGCACGTCGATCATCGCGACCTTGATGATGTCGGCGGCAGTTCCTTGGATCGGTGCGTTCAGCGCCGCCCGCTCGGCAACCTCGCGTCGCTGACGGTTGTCGCTGTTGAGATCGGGCAGATACCTCCGCCGGCCGTACAGGGTGGAGGTGTAGCCGACCTTTCTGGACTCCTCGACGGCTTTGCGAAGGTAATCGCGCACTCCACCGAACCGGGAAAAGTACGCTTCCATCTGCTCTTTGGCCTCGTCGGTTGAGATCTTCAGCTGCGCTGCCAGTCCGAATGCGCTGAGACCATAGGCGAGGCCATAGGACATTGCCTTGACGCGCCGACGCAGCTCGGGAGTGACCTCGTCGATCGGTACTCCGAAAGCGCGTGCGCCGACGAAACTGTGCAGGTCCTCGCCGGTGTTGAACGCTTCGATCAGCCCTTCGTCGCCCGACAGGTGAGCCATGATGCGCATCTCGATCTGGCTGTAGTCGGCGGTGAGCAGCATGTCATAGCCCTCGCCCACGACGAAGCCGTCACGAATGTGGCGGCCGGCTTCGTTTCGGACCGGGATGTTCTGCAGGTTGGGATCGGTCGAAGACAGCCGTCCGGTGGCCGCGACGGTCTGATTGAACGTCGTATGGATGCGGCCGTCGTCGGAAACCGATTTGAGCAAGCCGTCGACAGTCACCTTCATGCGTGTCGCGTCACGATGATCGAGAAGGAACTTCAGGAAAGGGTGTTGTGTCTTTTCGAACAGCCCCTGCAACGCGTCGGCGTCAGTGGTGTATCCGGTCTTGGTCTTCTTGGTCTTCGGCATCTCCAGCTCGTCGAACAGCACCGCCTGCAGCTGCTTCGGTGATCCGAGATTGATCTGCTTGCCGATGACCTCGTACGCAGCATTCGCGGCCTCGCTCACCTGCCCGGCAAACGTACTCTGCAGTTCGCCGAGGTGGTCGAGGTCGATCGCGATGCCGGTCGCTTCCAGATCGGCGAGCACCGAGAGCAGCGGCAGCTCCATGTCGGCCAGCAGCGATGTCGACTCGATGCTCTCGAGTTCCTCGTCCAGAGCAGTAGCGAGGTCGAGCACGGCCTGGGCACGCAGGATTTCGCCTTCGGCTACCGCCGCGCCCGCCACGTCCTCGGTATCGAGCAGCGACATCTGCCCCTCGGCGGAGTCCTCTGCCCGCAACTCACGTTTGAGGTACCGCAGAGACAGATCGTCGAGATTGAAGCTGCGCTGGCCCGGACGGACCAGATACGCGGCCAGGGCTGTGTCGCTCGTCAGACCGCCCAGCGTCCACCCCCGCCCCCGCAACGCGTGGATTGCCCACTTGGCTTCGTGGAGCGCCTTCGGCTGCGAGGCGTCGGCCAGCCATGCGGTCAACGCCCGTTCGTCCGATTCGTCGAGCTCGCTGGTGGTGACAAAACCGCCGTCGCCGTCGGCAGCAGCGATCGCGATGGACACGGCGTCACTGTCGAACGGCCGCCGCGGACCGACGACCGACAATCCGTGACGCAGACCGCTCGCAGCATGCACGGACAACCAGTCCGCCAATTCACCGACTGGGATCGCTCCACCCTTGACCTCGAAACCGCCTTCGGCTTCGGGTTCCACCGATGACAGCGTGTCGAACAGCCGATCGCGAAGGACGCGAAACTCGAGGTCGTCGAACAGACCGTGAATTTTCTCCCGGTCCCACGGTGCCAACTCGAGCTGATCGGGCGTATAGGGAAGCGGGACATCGCGAACCATCTCGGTGAGCTCACGGTTGAGCACCACGCTGGACAGGTTGGCACGCAGAGCGTCGCCAACTTTGCCCTTCACCTTGTCCACGTTGGTGACGAGCTCCTCGAGCGACCCGTACTGCACGATCCACTTGGTAGCCGTCTTCTCACCCACACCGGGGACGCCGGGCAGATTGTCGCTGGGGTCGCCACGAAGAGCGGCGAAATCCGGATACTGCGACGGCGACAGGCCGTACTTTGCTTCGACCTCACCCGGGGTGAACCGGGTCAGCTCGGACACGCCCTTCTTCGGGTACAGAACCGTGACGTTCTCGGTCACCAATTGCAGCGAGTCCCGGTCCCCGGTGACGACCAGTACGCGATAGCCGAGCGCCTCGGCCTGCGTGGTGAGCGTGGCGATGATGTCGTCCGCCTCGAATCCGGGTTCGGCCATGACCGGAATACCCATGGCCCCGAGCACATCCTTGGTGATGTCCACCTGCCCAGCGAACTCGTCCGGCGTCTTGCTTCGATTCGCCTTGTAGTCGGGGAATCTTTCTGCCCGAAAGGTCTGGCGCGAGACGTCGAAGGCGGCCGCGATATGCGTCGGCTTCTCATCCCGCAGCAAGTTGATCAGCATCGATGTGAACCCGTAGACCGCGTTGGTCGACTGCCCACTGGTGGTCTTGAAGTTGTCCACCGGGAGCGCGAAGAACGCACGGAAGGCAATCGAGTGGCCGTCGATCAGCAGCAGTGTCGGCTGCTGACTGCCGGCGGATGTGTCGGTCGAGGGTGCGGGTGCAGCGCTGGCGTCGATTACTGGGCTCACGGTTACCCAGTCTATGTAGCGGGTCCGACAAGCTGTGGGCGGATGCGGTGGCCCCGGCCGACTGCCGCGCGAGCGGTTCGAAACACAAATGAAACTCACCGGAAATTCGAGACGCCGATTTCGTGCGCTTACAGAGGTTAGAGTCCGACAATTGCTAGCAGCCGGACCCGCCGTGGGGTCGGCCCGACAACCGTCCGGAGGACGTGCGTGGCTCCAATAGTTGGATGGACCCGAAGAAAAGATCGAATTCGGTCCAGCAGCCGAATACCACTTCGCTTTCTCAGACAGATCCTCCTCATCACGATCCTCGGTTCCATCGCAGCGGTCGCGTTCGGCGGGACCGCCCTCGCGCAGGAACCGACCCCTACTCCCCCGTCTGCAACCACGTCGGAGGCTCCGCCTGCCGACGCCGAATCCGTCAGCGGCAGCCTCAACAACGGCGGTGAACGGCTGGCGGGCGTCGATGTTCTCGCCCTCGACGAGTCCGGCGAAGAGGTCGCCCGGACAACCTCGGAGGCAGGTGGCCGTTGGACTCTCGAGCTCTCCCCGGGGTCCTACACATTCGAGGTCGACCCCGAAACACTTCCCGACGGTGTCAGCGTCCAGGATGCGGTGCAACGCGACGTCGTCGAGGGCCGCGCCAATACCGTCGTCATCTTCTCCTTCGGTGAGGCGCGCAGCGCCACGGAACTACCGTTCTACGAGAAGTTCCTTCGAACCACGGTGGACGGCATCAGATTCGGTCTCGTCATCGCTCTCGCTGCGGTCGGTCTCAGCCTGATCTTCGGCACGACGGGGTTGACCAACTTCGCCCACGGTGAGCTCGTCACACTCGGCGCAGTTGCCGCCTGGGTGTTCAACGTGAGCATGGGAATCCAGCTCATCCCGGCAACAATTCTCGCGATCATCGTCGGCGTCGCCATCGGATGGCTCAACAACGCAGCCATCTGGAGACCACTCCGAAAACGCAGGACCGGGCTCATAGCGCAGCTCGTAGTCTCCATCGGCCTCGCCATCGCGCTGCGATATCTCATCCTCATCTTCTTCTCCGACCGCGCCGAACCGTTCGCCGACTACCAGGCGCAGACGCAGAACGAGTGGGGGCCTTTCGCGATCACCAACGTCAACCTCGCGTGCATCATCATCAGCGTCGTCGTCCTCGTCGCCGTCGCGCTGATGCTGCAGAAGACACGAATCGGCAAAGCGATGCGGGCAGTCGCCGACAACCGAGACCTCGCCGCCTCCTCTGGTATCAACGTCGAGCGCGTCGTGACCTTCGTCTGGTGCCTCGGCGGCGGACTCGCGGCCCTCGGCGGCGTGCTGTTCGGTCTGTCCGAGCTGTCTGGCCGCGTCCAGTGGGAAATGGGCTTCAAGTTGCTGTTGCTCATGTTCGCGGGCATCACGCTGGGTGGTCTGGGAACCGCCTACGGGGCCTTCCTCGGCTGCGTCATCGTCGGACTTCTCGTGCAGTGGTCGACGATGATCATCAACCCCGACCTCAAATACATCGGAGGACTGCTCGTCTTGATTCTCATCCTCGTCGTCAGACCGCAGGGCATACTCGGCTCGCGGCAAAGGATCGGGTGACCTCATGGATATTCTCGGAGCGCTCCAAGTATCTCTCGCTCAGCTCGTGGGCCCGTCCGCGATCTTCTACGCTCTCCTCGCCATCGGGTTGAACCTGCACTTCGGCTACGCCGGTCTGCTGAACTTCGGCCAGATCGGATTTGCGTTGCTCGGCGGCTATGGCGTCGGCATCATGACGGTCACCTATCAGCAGCCACTGTGGCTGGGCATCCTGGTCGGCCTCGGGGCCGCCGGGCTGTTGGCACTCGTCCTCGGCATACCCACTCTGCGCCTGCGTGCGGACTATCTCGCCATCGTCACTATCGCGGCGTCGGAAATACTGCGCCTGGTCTTCCGATCGACCGCGAGTGACTCCGTGACCGCCTCGACCAACGGCCTGTTCGGTTTCGCGGACCCGTTCACCTCGTTGAGCCCCTTCGACTCGAGCAAGCAGTACGACTTCGTCGGGGTCAAGTTCTATGGCGACGACCTCTGGGCGATGGTCGTCGGTTGGTCGCTGGTACTGCTGCTGTGTGGTGTCGTCTACCTGTTGACGCACAGCCCATGGGGGCGCGTCCTCAAGGCGGTTCGTGAGGACGAGGACGCTGCCCGTTCGCTCGGAAAGAACGTCTTCGTCTACAAGATGCAGGCCCTGGTGCTCGGTGGTGTCATCGGCGGCATGGGCGGGGTGTTCAACGCACTGCAGACCAAGTCCATCAACCCGGACTTCTACTCGACAGCGCAGACGTTCTTCGCCTTCGGCGCCCTGATTCTCGGCGGCGCCGCAACCGTTTTCGGTCCGGTGGTGGGCGCCATGCTGTTCTGGTTCCTGCTCTCCATTCCCGACGCGATCATGCGGCAGGCGATTTCCGGACCCGACCCACTCCTCGATCTGACCGAGCAGCAGGTGGGCGCAAGTCGTTTCGTCCTCCTGGGCATCCTGATCGCTGTACTGATGGTGTTCAGACCTCAGGGCATTCTCGGGAACAAACGAGAGGTTCAACTCAATGCCTAACGGGAACTCATCGCCGAGCAGGAACCCCAGCACGCTCGAATCCCGAGCTGCGCAGGCGCTTTCAGCAGATCAGCGCGCAGCCCTGTTCGCTGGCGTTGCCAACGAGCCCGGTTCCGCCAAGCCCGACCCCACGCTCGTCGTGGATGGCATCTCACGGACGTTCGGCGGACTCAAAGCGGTGGACGTCGCGCACCTCGAGATCCAACGCGGCTGCATCACCGGACTGATCGGACCCAACGGCGCAGGAAAGACAACGTTGTTCAACCTGCTCACCGGATTCGATCGACCCGACACCGGCACCTGGTCGATGGACGGCCAGTCATTGGGCAAGATGCATCCGCATCAGGTCGCACGCAAGGGCGTCGTTCGTACGTTTCAGCTGACCAAGGCACTGTCGAAACTGAGCGTGCTCGACAACGTCAGGCTCGGTGCGACCGGACAGCGCGGCGAACGCATCCTCAACACCTTCATGCCGTGGACCTGGAAGGCGCAGGAAAGGCAAATCACCGAACGAGCCAACGAACTCCTCGCACGATTCAAACTCGACGCCAAGGCCGACGATCTCGCAGGCTCGTTGTCAGGTGGTCAACGCAAGCTGTTGGAAATGGCCCGCGCCTTGATGACGGACCCCTCGGTCGTGATGCTCGACGAGCCGATGGCCGGCGTCAACCCAGCACTCACCCAGAGCCTTCTCGGACACATCAAGTCCTTGCGCGACGACGGCATGACAGTGGTGTTCGTCGAACATGACATGGATGTCATCCGGGACATCAGCGACTGGGTGGTCGTCATGGCGCAGGGCAGCGTGATCGCCGAGTCGACACCGGAAGAACTGTCCAACAACGGCGCGGTTGTGGATGCCTATCTGGGCAGCCACCACGACCAGGCACTCGAGTTCGACGCCGACGGAAATCCGGTGGGTGCCACCGCCGAACTCGCCGAAGCGATCGAACAAGCCGAAGTCGAGCAGATCAAGGCCGGGGGCAGTCTCTCCGAACCCGAGTTCGTCAGTCCCAACGTCGACGCACCGGCTACGGGCAAGCACGCCAAGGAAGAGAACGAACAATGAGCGAACCGAGTACCGAAAAGCTGACACCAGCCGAGTTCGCCGCCACCCCCGCCGAACACGCACGTCTCGCCGAGGGCGCACTGTTACGGGCGGACAATATCGTCGCGGGATACATACCCGGGGTGAACATCCTCGAATCGTGCAATTTCTTTCTGCGTGACGGCGAGATCGTTGGCATCATCGGCCCCAACGGTGCAGGCAAGTCGACTCTGCTCAAGACTCTGTTCGGTCTCATCCCGGTCAGAGAAGGAACTGTGAAGCTGCGCGGCGACAACATCACCTCGGCCGAGGCGCACGTCCTCGTCACCAAGGGTGTGGGTTATGTTCCCCAGACGCAAAACGTGTTTCCCTCGCTGACGATCGAGGAAAACCTCGAAATGGGCATCTATCTCCGCCCGAAGAAATTCACCGAAAGGTTCGAGTTCGTCAGCGAGCTGTTTCCACTCCTGAGCGAACGCCGAAAGGTCAAGGCAGGAGCGCTCTCCGGCGGTGAGCGCCAGATGGTCGCTATGGGTCGCGCTCTGATGATGGAGCCGTCGGTACTGCTCCTCGACGAGCCGTCTGCTGGACTGTCGCCGATGTTCCAGGACGAAGTGTTCATCCGCTGCAAGAAGATCAACGCGGCAGGCGTCTCCATCATCATGGTGGAACAGAATGCGCGTCGCTGCCTGCAGATCTGCGATCGCGGATACGTTCTGGATCAGGGCCGCAACGCCTACACCGATACGGGACCGAACCTGATGAACGACCCGAAGGTCATCGAGCTCTACCTCGGAACACTTGCAGGAAGCAAAGAAAAGAAGTAACGGTTGGCCACCTGCCGCAACCTGTTCCAACACAACGACAGAGCCCCGGTCCTTTCGGACCGGGGCTCTGGTCTTGCCTGTTCGGCGTCAACTCAGTTCAGCTGACGGCGACTCACTCGCCGACGACGATGTAATCTTCCGTCGTCAGTGTGTTGTCCGGTCCGAAGACCAGGTTGCCGTACGAACCTGTCGCCGGTTCGCCTGCGTCACTGAAGTTGAGCTCGCCGGTGACACCGTCGTAGTCGATGTCGGTGCCGGCTTCGAGGAGCGGTAGGCACTCTGCGAACGTCGTGCACTTCTCCCCGTCCTTGGTGACGCTGTTGATGTTGGCCGCGATGTCCACGCCTGCTGTCGATCCGGCCTGGACGGCCGCAAGAGCCGGGATCACCACTGCGTCGTACGACTCACCCGCGTAGTTGAAGTCCAAGAGAGCGGGATCGACGGTCTTGAGTCGGTCCTGGAACTCCGTTCCCACGTCGGTCAACGGTGTTGTGCCACGCATTGTGTCGAGCAATCCGGCTGCGACCGACTCGCCGAGGGCATTGCCCATGTTGCCGTCCACGCCGTAGACGAGCATGCCGTCGGACGGACCGATTCCGAGCTCGTGCATACGAGTGATGATGCGAGCCGATTCATCGAAACCGATGATGGCTACGGCATCCGGCGCGAAGTTGTTCACATCGTCGATTTCGGCGTTGTACGACTGCGCGTTGGGGTCGTAGATGATGGTCTGCAGCTGATCCGACGGGATTCCGGCTGCTTCGAGGTTCTCGACCGTGTTGCTCGCCAAGCCGGTGCCGTACGGATCGTTGAGAGCCAGGATCGACACACGCTGCGCGCCGTCCTCGGCGATCAGCTGAGCCAGCGCCTGCGCCTGCAGTACGTCGGTGGGTGCGGTGCGGAAGTACTGTCCACGGTCTGCGTAGCAGACGAATTGGTCCGAGGTGTTGGCCGGCGAGATCTGCACGACGCCCGCGCTGGTGATCTTGTCGATGACCTGCAGTGACACAGCCGAGGACGCCGCCCCGACGATCACGTCGGCACCGCCCGCGAGGAGGCGATCGACGGTGGTGTTGGCGGTGTCGGTGGTGGTGTCGCCCGAGTCTCCGGGGATCAACGTCACGGGCTGACCGAGTACGCCACCGGCCTCGTTGATGTCGTTGATGGCAAGCTGCACGCCGGCGACCTCGGGCGGGCCGAGGAACGCAAGGCTGCCGGTGTTCGGCAACAACGTGCCGACCACGAGCGGACTGGTGTCGGGTGTGTCACCTGCTGTGGCCTGCTCGGGCTCGCAGTCGGTGGAGACAGCCTCCTCCGCCGCCGACGTTTCGCTACTCCCACCGGCAGCCGTGTCATCGGTGTCCGAATCGTCGCCCGAGGAACAGCCGAACAGTGCCAGGGATGCGGCACTGAGCACCGCAGCCGTGCGGACATAGGTCCGTTTTGCCATCTAGTGTCTCCTTGATCGCTCTTCTATGACACGCACATGAACAGTGCGCCCCACGCGTGGATCAGACGCTAGCTCCCCGAACCGATTTGCGATTGCTGAGAAGACGGCTCGTGACCTGACTGTGACCTGACGGGCCGAAGATTTACGCGCCCGTAGCGTGACCGCGCCGAGCAGCCGAAAAAATCACGTCTCGGCAGGATTTCCGAGCGTCTCCATGATCACCTCGGCGACAGCTTTCATCGTTGTGCGGCGATCCATCGCGGCGCGCTGAATCCATTTGAACGCCTGCGGCTCCGAGAGGGACTGCGACTCCATCAACCGGCCCTTGGCGCGTTCGATGAGTTTGCGGGTTTCGAGGCGCTCCTGCAGATCGGCGATCTCGTGTTCGAGCGCCGAGATCTCCGTGTACCGGCTTGCTGCGAGTTCGACGGCAGGCATCAAATCGGCTTTGGAGAACGGCTTGACCAGATATGCCATTGCTCCGGCGTCTCGTGCCCTCTCCACGAGCTCTCGCTGACTGAAGGCCGTGAGAATGACCACCGGAGCGATGCGCTTCTCCGCTATCTCCGAGGCCGCGTCGATCCCGTCGCGTATGGGCATCTTCACGTCCATGATGACCAGATCGGGGCGAAGTTCGACGGCGAGGTCCACCGCCCGCTGTCCGTCCGCGGCCTCCCCCACTACCTCGTAGCCCTCTTCTCGCAGCATCTCCACCAGATCCAGGCGGATCAGCGATTCGTCCTCGGCCACCACGACACGAAGAGCGGGTTTGCCGCCCTCCTGCGCAACAGGAGCATCCATAAGTACCAGTCTCCTTTGACGAAGTCATCGACCGGCTGGAGCGTCAAGCGCAGGCCCATCGGGCTCACGCAGGCGCCCACCGGGCCGTCAAGCAATTGAAGGGTACCGGTGCACAGGGCGTTCAGCGCATCTTCTAAAGTAGTGAACCGCACGACACAGCCAGCCCTCGTATCCCAATTGGCAGAGGAAACGGATTCAAAACCCGTCCAGTGTGAGTTCGAGTCTCACCGAGGGCACCACAACCGCAGGCCAGCGCAATCGGCCACCTACCGCGTCGCTTCGGTGCGGAGCAGCCGATGCGGGCGGCCGTCCGCTCAGCCGACCGGCCAAACGACGAGCGTCTTCCACATCGCCGGGTCAGGCTCGGTGGCAGGGTCGCTGAGGTAGTACTCCCACATCGAGCTCCCCGGCGTCACACCCTCGGCCTGCATCTTCCCCATGATCGCCTCGTAGGTCTCGGCGAGAGTCTCGTAGGGACCGACGTGCATGGCCTCGAAGGCATGGCCGGCCGGAAGCGATCCTCCGGTCACCCCGCCTTCGACACCGCCGGAAAAGGGTTCTGCCACCGGAAAACCAGCTTCGACATCGATGACGTCGGTAGGCATTCCCCGGTACAACGCAAACGGTGGCCCGGCCAGCGGGACGTGCTGTTGCTCAGCCGCGCTCATCACCGCACCGAAGGCGCGGCCGAAGAACTCCGTCAGCTCGTTCATGGGAACGGTTTCGCGAAGTACGGCGGTCGATAGTTCCTGGAGTTGGGTGGACGTGATGTCCGGCGTCTTTTCCGGAGTCGTTTCGGTCATAGGCCAAGACTCCGCTGTGCGGATTTCGCGGTCTAGGGCCTAACGTCCCCTACGCGCAGCATCCGGAGTTCGAGGCGCTGGAGCCAACGACGAGGGTTCGGACGCAGGTTGGTCATTCAGTCGATCGCGGACAGGTCCGCAACTCACTCGCCTGCCGGCGCACAGGTCGGAGTCTTGCGCAGATGATTCAGGACTCGCCCCTCCCCGCGCTCGATGCCATACCCGCAGAATAGTTAACAACTTACGCAACTGCTAATATAGCGATGGATTGCGCACGGGTCAGGGGTGCGCAATCCACCCCTGCAGCGTGGAGGAGCGATCCATGGCGACATCGCCGCATCAGGGCCACCCGACCCAGGCAAACCCTTGTCGATCTACGCACTGAGGATGGGCGGATCGGCGTGCAAGCCCCAGAGTCAGGCCGGGGAATGTTGGGTGCCCGCATCATGAGTGCCTTGGGCGGCGCTTCGCCAAAGCGCAGACAGAGCATCGTTCGCCAGATCCGCAGAATCGGCCGGATCGCAGAGCCCGAGCCGGATGCGACCATCCACCGGGACTCGAGTGAGCACGGCACCATGACACCGTTCTTGTCGACTACCGGGTCGATTCAGGTTCGCCACGTCGACGCCGGCTCGTGCAACGGGTGCGAGATCGAGATTGCCTCCGCATTCGGACCGGTGTACGACATCGAACGCTATGGCATTCGATTGGTGGCGTCCCCGCGTCACGCGGACATTCTCCTCGTGACAGGACCGGTCACACGCAATATGGCTGACCCATTGCGTGTTACGTACGATGCCATGCCTCATCCCAAACGCGTTGTTGCTCTGGGTGAATGCGCGTTGAACTGTGGGGTGTTCAAGGGTGGGTTCGGTGTGTTAGGGGCGGTTCGAGATGTCATCCCCGTCGATTTCGACATTCCAGGATGCCCACCGTCTCCCGATGCCATAGTGGCAGCGCTCCGGCGAGTGTCCGGCCGATGAGCTCGGTGGCGGTCGGCATGTCGATGATTTACATCTCAGCGTCCTTGGCGGTCGGAGCAGCTGTGATCTTGCCTGCTCGTGTGCGTCGCATTCTGGTCGGCCTGTTGACCACAGTTTCCGGTATCGGTGGTGTGCTGGCGGGTTGCGCCGCTCTCGCTGTGAGTCAGCGCTTTTCGCTGACCGTCCATCAAGTGCTCCCGTTCGACGGGATCGAGCTGCAGGTCGATCCTCTCTCGGGTTTGTTCATGCTGCTGATCGGCGCGGTCGCTGCCGCAGTCGGGGTGTACAGCATCGGATACACCGGCCCCGGTGGCCATCACGAACACCAGGAGGTCTTTCCGCCGGGATGCGGGGCGCAGTCACGCACCGCTCAGACCATGCTCCCGGTGTTTGTCGCGTCGATGCTGCTGGTCCCGGCAGCTGCCAACGTCACGACGTTCTTGGCTGCGTGGGAGTTGATGGCGCTGGCATCGCTGATGCTGGTGCTGGCCAACTACCGTGCCGGGAAGCAAGTCGGCGAGGCCGCGCTGTGGTACGCAGCGATGACGCAAGCTGGGGTCGTGGTCATCGTCGTGGGTTTCGGGTTGCTCGCCGGTGGTGTTGGAGGTGAGTCGTTCGACGCGATACGCGAAGGCACGGAGGCGTTGTCTCCGCTCGTGCGCTCGACCGCATTCGTGTTGGTATTCATCGGATTCGGATCGAAAGCGGGTTTGGTCCCGTTACATGTGTGGCTTCCTCGCGCACACGCCGAAGCTCCGAGTCATGTCTCGGCCCTGATGTCTGCAGCGATGGTCAACCTCGGCTTCTACGGCATCATCCGGGTCGGTTTCGACCTCCTCGGCGGTGGTCCTCGGTGGTGGGGATGGCTCATGCTCGCAGTGGGCACACTCTCAGCAGTGTACGGAGTCCTGCAGGCGAGTGTCGCGACCGATTTCAAACGACTGCTGGGCTATTCGACGACAGAGAATCTCGGCATCATGCTGATGGGTCTTGGTGCCGGCGCCGTCTTCGCCGCAGACGGCAACCGCATGCTGGCGAGTCTGTTTCTGGTAGCGGCGCTGCTGCACGCGCTCAATCATGGCGCGTTCAAGGCGCTGCTGTTTCTCGGTGCGGGATCGGTGATGCGAGCGACGGGGACACGTGACCTCGACCAACTAGGAGGGCTGGCTTCCCGGATGCCGGTGACCACCGCCATGGTCGCCGTGGGCGCGCTCGGGGCCGCTACCTTGCCACTGGGAAATGGATTTGTCTCCGAATGGCTCTTGCTGCAAGGGTTTACTCACAGTCTCGGCGTGGGCGAGGTGACCGATACGGTGACCACCCTCGCGATGCCGCTCGCGGTTGCGGCACTCGCATTGACAACCGGACTTGCGGTCGTCACCTTCGTCAAAGTGGTGGGGATCGGGTTCCTTGCTCGCCCCCGGACGGCTGGCGCGGCGGAGGCGAGCGAAAGTCCGGAGAGTATGCGGTGGGCGATGGGTGCCGCGGCGCTGATGTGCATCGGTTTGGCGTGGTTTCCTGCGCTCCTCGGTGAGGCGCTGGTCCGGGCGATGTCGGTGCTGCCCAGCATCGAAGATGGCAGTCCGGTCGACCGAGACGCGGTGACCCTCCGGTTGGCCGGCATCTCCGGTTCGATGTCACCTCTGCTGGTGGCAGTGGCACTTGTAGCTGGGACGATTGCGGTAGCGGGCGCCGTCCGATGGACCGGCACACGCATGCCGGCCCGGCCTGCAATGCCGTGGGGGTCGGGGCGTCGCAGTCTGAGCCCCCGCATGGAGTACACCGCGACAGCGTTCGCGGAACCGTTGACCCGTGTCTTCGATGATGTGCTCAGCCCTGAACACGATGTGGATGTGACACCGTATGTCGAGTCGCAATACTTGATCGAGAGCGTCAGTTTCCGGCAGAGAGTTCCCGACCGAATCGAGGCTCGCCTGTATCCGCCGGTGATCTCTGCAGTCCAGCGTTGGGGTCGGTGGGCACGGCAGGCTTCGAACGGTGACTTGCACCGGTACCTGGCCGTGGGCTTCCTGGTGACGATATTCGCCCTCGCCGCAGTGGTGGCGACACTGTGAGCAGAGAGTTGATGGTCGATCTCACTGCGATCGCACTCCAGATCGGGGTAGTGCTCATCGGCGCGCCCGTTCTGGTCGGATTCATGCGTCAGGTCACCGCCCGGCTACAGGGCCGGGCCGGTGCCGGGGTGCTCCAACCCTGGCGTGATCTGCGCAAACAGATGGGTAAGGAGTCGATCACTCCCGACGGGAGCAGCGCTGTCTTCAGCATTGCTCCGCTGGTCGCGTTCTCGGCCGTGTTCGTGATCGCTGCCGTCTCACCGTTCCTCACCACCCGGTCCCGCACGGACGGCGTGGCCGATCTGTTTGCGATTGTGGGCCTGCTGTTGTTGGGCACGGTAGCGCTCGCGCTCGGGGCCTTGGATACCGGAACGGCATTCGGCGGAATGGGTGCCAGCCGCGAAGTGATGGTCGCCGCACTCGCGGAGCCTGCCATCCTCGTCGCCGGATTCGCCTTGTCCACTCGGGTGAATTCCTCCAACCTGGCCGACATGGTCGAGGGGGTAGCGCTTGCCCCCGCAGACGCCGCGACACCGGCAAATCTGTTTGCCGCTGTGGCGATCGGCATCGTCGTCCTCGCCGAATCCGGTCGATTACCGGTGGACAACCCATCGAGCCATCTGGAGTTGACGATGCTCCACGAGGCGATGGTGCTCGAGTACTCCGGCCCTCGGCTCGCTGTGGTGGAGTACGCGTCCGCTCTTCGTTTGACCACCCTGATCGGATTGTGGGTGAGCCTGTTCATCCCGTGGGGTATCGCTACGACGTCGACGCCGGGTGCACTGCTCGTCGCCGTGGCCGCATTCGTGGTCAAAGTAGCGCTACTCGGTGGCACGATCGCCGTCGTAGAGGTATTCCTCGCGAAATGGCGACTGTTCCGCGTTCCCGAACTACTTGCCGTGTCGTTCCTGTTCGGCGCTCTGGCCGTGTCGACCGCCTTTTTTCTGGCTCGGTGACGGCGGCCATGAATTCGCCGATGTTCAACGAACTGCTCGACCTGGCATGCGGAGCGTTGTTGCTCACCGCAGCTGCGACGTTATGGCGCCACAACCTGGTGGCAATTGTGCGGCTCACGGCGGCGCAGGCGATCGCGCTGGCCGCAGTTGCGATACTGGTCGCGACACCCGACATGAACGGTGCCCTGTACGGGTTGGCCGCAGTCATCGTGGCGATCAACGCCATCCTGCTTCCCGCGGCGCTGCGGCGTCGGGTGCTCGTACGATCGGCGGTGTCGCCGCTGTTCAACGTTGCCGCCTCGATGCTCGTCGTGGTGCTGTTGACTCTCTTGTCCTATGCGGTCAGTCGTCCGATGATCAGAACGGCCCCGGCGGAGACAGCGACGGTGATTCCCCTCGCCCTGGCCGTGGTGTTCATTGGATTTTTCGCTGTGATCACCCGCCGACCGGCCATTTCTCAAACCCTGGGGTTTCTCGCCCTCGTCCACGGGACCGTTGCCACGGCTCTGCTGGTCACCGCCAGCGCCGGTATCGCGACGATGACGCTGAGCCTGGACCTGCTGGTGTGGGTCTGGCTGCGCACCATCGATCGTCGGGCCGAATTCGACGGCGACGCCGATCCGGACACGCTGCGGCAGCTACATGACTGATGGAGACCCGTCCAACATGATGAGTGAGGAGGTGGCAGTACTGGCTGAGTACGGCCTCGCGGCCCACGAGCGGGTGCCGCTGGACCCAATCACAGCGTCGTCACTGCTGTGGCTGCCGATTCTCGTTCCGATGCTCGCGGCATGCGTCATCCTGGTCGGTAGGCATCGAGGCCTCGGTTGGTCGACAGTCGGGGCGAGCGTGATGATCACGCTGACCGGTGTGGTTGCCGCAGTGGTCACCTCCGACGGGTCTACGCTGACCACCGGACCACTACGCGCGGACGCTCTCACCGCAGTGATGCTTCTCATCATCGGTGCCGCGGCCATCGTGGCCACCTGGTCGGGGATGATCGACAACCCTGCCGCGCACCAGGCGTCGAACCAGGGTCGCCAACGGCATGTGCATATGTGCCGTGCGGGGGTACCGCTGCTGTTGGCGTCGGCATCCGCAGCAGTACTTGCCGGAAATCTCGGGTTGCTCTGGATGGCACTGCTCGCGATGACCGTGGCCACCACATTTCTGATCGGTTCGGCTGGCACCCGCACAGCATGGGAAGCGCAATGGAAATACTTGGTTCTCGTCTCCATCGGCCTCGCCTTGGCCGGGCTGGGGACAGTCATGGTCTACCTCGCCGCTGCGGCGGTGCCGACGGGAGCGCATCGATCGTTGGAGTGGGTTTTTCTCGCCTCGCATACCGCCCAGTTGGACCCGGGGGTGGTGCGAATGGCGACGCCGTTGTTGCTGATCGGCTTCGGAGCGGCGGCTGGGCTGGTTCCCTTGCACAGCTGGCTGCCCGATGCTCAGAGTCGAGCACCGGGGCCGGTCGCGGCATTGATATCGGGGTGCTACTTGCCGGTGGCGATGTACGCGCTGCTCCGCTGGAACCGTGTCGTCGCAACGGATTCGACTACCGGGTTCCTGCGTGTTCTACTCCTCGTGGTCGCGGTGGGATCGCTGGTGTTCGCGGTGTCGATGGTGATCGCGCAGCGAGACTATCTGCGGCTGTTGGCCTATACGAGCATGCAGTACTTGGCGTTGGCGGTGTTCGGGCTCGCCATCGGTACCCCGCTCGCAGTGGCCGCGGTACTGCTGCATCTTTTCGGTCATGGACTCGCTAAAGCTGTTCTGTTCTGTGGGGCCGGCCAGCTCGCTGCTCCCGGCGGCAGTACCTCCTTCGAGGATCTGCATGGAGTTCTTCGCAGGAACCCCGCCGCTGCCGGAATATCGGCGCTCGCTCTTGCCGCTCTGCTCGGCTTCCCTCCCTTCAGCCCCTTCGCCAGTCTCCACGCACTGCTCGACGCCGGCATCAGTTCCGGACTCGCAGTGATCACGGTGGTTGTCGCCACCACAGTGGTGATCTTGTTCATCTCCGTCGCCGCGAAGCTGATCCCGATGTTCTTCGGTGCCGCCGGCCAACCGGGTGACCAGCCACCAGCCATGCTCGGTCGGGCGCAGAACGCGCCGTTGCTGCTGGGTCTGACGGGAATGGCCCTACTCGGGATTTTCTCGTTTCCCCTGCACGATCTGCTGATGACTGCGGGAGAGCTGGTGGTCGAGCGATGACCGACTACACACCGGAGGTCGAAACGGACATGCTCACTGATCGAGACTCCCGCGCGGTCACTCACGAGGAACTAGTGCCGGTGTCGAATACGCTGTTGCAGCAAGGTTTCCGGCTTGCCCTCATAGCAGCACACGAAGAAGCGGACGAGTTCCGGATCGTGTACCTGTTCACCGCAGGACCCCCGGACCGGCGATTCGAGCTGGTGCTGCGGACCGGTACGAGATCCCCCGCCATTCCCACCCTCGCCGCATCATCGTTTCCTGCTGGCCGATTCGAACGCGAAATGCGAGACCTGTACGGCATCACGCCGGAGCATCATCCGCTCCCCCGCCGGCTCGTTCGGCATCAGCACTGGCCGCAAGGCTGGTACCCGATGCGTAGCGATGCCGGTCCACCACCGGCTTTCGCTTCGGTGGGCGAGCCCTATCCTTTCGTCACCGTGGCGGGGCCGGGCGTGTACGAGATCCCCGTGGGCCCCGTACACGCCGGGCTCATCGAACCCGGCCACTTCCGGTTCTCCGTGGTGGGTGAAACCATCCTCAAACTCAAGGTGCGTTTGTGGTTCACGCACAAGGGGATCGAGAAGCTCGCCGAGGGCAGAACTCTCGACGAGGGGCTCCCCCTCGCGGAGCGCATCTCCGGTGACACTGCAGTCGGGCACAGCCTCGCGTACTGCCTCGCAGTCGAGGATGCGATGCAATACCAGGTTCCGCTACCTGCAGCGATCCTGCGTGCGATTCTGCTCGAGGTCGAACGTATCTACAACCATGTCGGCACTCTCGGCGGCCTCTGCAACGATGTCGGATTTGCGATCGCGCATTCTCACGCAATGCGAGTGCGGGAACAGCTTCTCCGGCTGAACGCCGACATGACCGGCCACCGGCTGATGCGCGGTGCCATATTCCCCGGCGGCGCGCAGGTACGCACACTTCCTGATCTCGCACACCTGTCAGCGATCGCAGCAGATGTGATCGCGTTCACCGACATGGCCCTGCGGAACAGTATCGTCCGTGACAGATTCATCGGAACCGCGATCCTGCCCGGTCAGTCAGCGCATGACCTCGGCGCACTGGGTCCTGTTGCGCGGGCATCCGGGATCGACGTCGACGCCCGCCGCAGCCACCCGTTTCTACTCGATACAGCCGGTGTCGCGGCCGCAACCGAGACCGCCGGCGACGTGATGGCTCGATTCATGGTGCGGACCGAGGAGATCAGCCACTCGATCGACCTGCTGAATCGGCTGATTCCGCAGGCATCACCCGGCCTGTTCTTCGGTCCCCACTCACCTGCCCGCGATCCCGTATCGGGTGTCGGGCTGGTGGAGGGCTGGCGCGGCACCATCGCCCATCGGGTCGAAATCAGCAATGGCATCGTGACGCGCCTGAAAATCGTCGATCCCTCGTTCATGACCTGGCCCGCTCTGCCGGTGGCTCTCGCGGCGACGATCGTGCCCGATTTTCCGTTGACCAACAAGAGCTTCGATCTCTCCTACGCAGGAAACGATCTGTAACCGAGGTCGTGAAGGAAGCGTTCATCGAGCCGGATCTCAGCGCCACCCCGTCCTGTGGGCACACTGCGCTCTGCGTCGATCGGTTCGATTCGGGGATGTTCGACCGGGCAGATCGTCTCCGACCAACCGGATGCACCTGTGCTCGGCTGCCGGGGCTCGATCGGCCGTCTGACGCGTTATCTCCCCGATACGCCTGAATGCCAGATCGGCGCTAGCGGGGGGCTCGGTAGCGGGCGGTGTAGCGGGCTTCGTCGTCGATCTTGTGTTGCTTGTCGGCGGTCAGCAGTGCAGGGTCGAGCCCGTGGCTGACGAGCCGATGTCGTTGGTAGATCGGCTTCAGAGCAATCATGAAATAGATGAACGGCAGAAGCAGAATCAGCACCATGCCCACTCGAATCACCAGCGGTCCGGGCACGAAGATGCATCCGACCAACAACGGCAGAAGCGGCACGATGAACCGTGTGGCATAACGGCGTGTCGCACCGGGACCGGTGATGTCATGAATCACCCAGTCTGCGTACTGCGCAGGAAGCTGGCCGAAGAAAACGTATCCAGCAATCTCTCGGGCGGTGGGCTGCGGCGCAGTTCTCACCGGACCGGGCTTCATATCGAATCGCCGCGTCGCTGGTGGCTGGATCGTTCCGGCGCGTTTACGAGACCATGAGGGTAGCCGGACAGTCGAGTCTTGAGCCAGTTGAGTTCCTTCCGGAGGGCGTCGGGGAGTTTGTTGCCACCGATCCTCGCGAACCAATGGTCGATGAGGGCTACTTCGGCGAGCAATTCTTCTGTCCGTACATCCAGCGCGGTATCGAGGTGCGCCCGGTCCAATTCGAGCCCCGTCAGGTTCAGCGAGTCGGGGGTGGCAACGTATCCCAGTGGCGACACTGTCGCATCGGCTTCTCCGTCGATACGACGTAACGCCCAGTCGATGACTCGTAGGTTCTCACCGAACCCCGGCCACAGAAAGGCTCCGTCATCCCCGCGTCGAAACCAGTTGACGTAGAAGATCTTCGGCAGAGCCCCCGGTGAAGGTGCGTTCGCTCCGATGTCGAGCCAGTGCTGAAAATAGTCTCCGACGTGGTAGCCGATGAACGGCAACATTGCCATGGGGTCACGCCGGGCCACCCCCACCGTTCCTGTCGATGCTGCAGTGGTTTCCGAGGACAGTACCGAGGCGAGAAAGACACCGTGTTGCCAATCGAACGCCTCGGTGACCAACGGGATGGTCGACGCTCGACGGCCACCGAAGAAGATGGCCGAGATCGGGACACCACGCGGGTCGTCCCATTCCGCGGCGGCGGTGGGGCATTGCGCGATCGGGGTGCAATAGCGCGAGTTGGGGTGCGCCGCCGAAGTTTCCGAGCGCGGTGTCCAATCGTTTCCGCGCCAGTCGATCACGTGTTCCGGTGGGGTGTCGGTCATCCCTTCCCACCACACTCCGTCGTCGTCGGTGAGTGCGACGTTAGTGAAGATGGTGTTTCCGCGTTCGATGGTGCGCATGGCGTTGGGGTTCGTGTGCCACCCTGTACCTGGTGCAACACCGAAAAAGCCTGCTTCGGGGTTGGTGGCGTAGAGCCGTCCGTCGTCGCCGAAGCGCATCCAAGCGATGTCGTCGCCGATCGTTTCCGCGGTCCAGCCGTCGAGCGTCGGTTCGAGCATCGCGAGGTTGGTCTTGCCGCACGACGAGGGGAACGCTGCGGCGATGTATCGGACGTCATTGTCCGGTGAGGTGAGTTTGAGGATGAGCATGTGCTCGGCCAGCCAGCCTTCGTCTCGGGCCATCGTGGAGGCGATGCGGAGCGAAAACGATTTCTTGCCCAGCAGTGCGTTGCCGCCGTATCCGGATCCGTAACTCCAGATGGTCCGGGTCTGCGGGAAATGGCTGATGTACTTGGTGTGGTCGCACGGCCACGGCACATCCTGCTGACCCGGAGCAAGCGGTGCACCGACGGAATGTAGTCCTTTGACGAACGACGCATCGTCACCCATGCGTTCCCACACGGGTGCACCGGTGCGGGTCATCACTGACATCGACACCGCAACGTATTCGGAATCGGTGATCTCGACGCCGAACTTCGGATCGGTGGATGCGAGAGGACCCATGCAGTACCCGACGATGTACATCGTCCGGCCCGACATCGCGCCGCGAAACTCCTCGGTCAACACCGTCGTCATGTCGACGGGATCCATCCAATTGTTCGTCGGCCCCGCGTCGGATTCGAGTTCCGAACAGATGAAGGTGCGGTCTTCGACGCGGGCCACGTCCTCGGGATCGGAGATGCATCGGAACGAGTTTTTCGGTTCACTCAATTCGACGAATGTCCCCTTGTTCACCAGGATCGATGTCAGGTGCTCCCACTCGCCGGTCGAGCCGTCGCACCACACGATTCGGTCTGGAGTGGTGAGCTCGGCGATCTCACCGACCCAGTGCAGCAACTCGGAGTGGGCGGTCGGGGCGACACCGAGATCGACGCTGATCGATGCGGGCATGGTGTGGTGCTCCTTCGAATGGACGGTGGTGATCGTTGGTTCCAGCTCGGTCGCCTCTTCCCGCACGCTGTGGTGCCTCATCCGGCGAACGAGGGCGTGTGGGAATCGAGCGCCCTGTCGACGTAACGGCTCACTGCGGCGGTCAGGAGCGACTCGGCCGAATCGGGCAAGAGGCGGCCGGCGGGAGTCAACAGCACCAGCGCCTGCACACTCGACGCCATAATCGGCACACCGAAGCGATGTTTCGCGTGCCGAGAGAGGGACTCGAGCAGACCTGGCAAGGCCAGGGACGCGTCCACAACGGGGTCGGAACCGATCCCCACGGTGCGCTCGGACTCCCCGTCCACGAGTGCCAACGACGACAGATCGACGAGCAGGTCGTTGTGTGCGATCAGTCGTTGCAGCGAAAAGTCTTGCGCATCATGCTGATTCCAGCTAGTGATACTGCCGACTCCGCATTCGGCCAATAGTGGGCCCAACGACGGTGCCCGTTCCGGGTGAGCGATGACCACTCGCCCCCGGCGACCGATGACACCCTGCCGGGCCAGGGCCGACATCACCGATGCAGCCAAAGCTATCGTCGTGAGATCGATCTCGGTCACGACGACCGGACCTCCGCGGTCTGCTACACGACGAACCAGCGCGGCACAGTTCTGCGGGCTCATTCCCACCACCAACACGATCCCGATGTCGTTGCCGAGACTGCATATTCGGTCGACCACCGCGGGTTCGGTGCAATCGATCAACGGAAGACGCGACACACGGAGCGATGTGCGCTCCTGCAGACACCGGGCGTAGTCCTCCATGGCATTCCAGACCTCACCGGCTACCCGACCTCGCGGGGATCGCCGTGAGCTGTGGGTGACACCTACCACCGCAACTCGACGAGACGTACTCGATGTGGGGATGTCGCCGCGATCGGTGCGACTGTTCACAGCTCTTTGCCTCCGACCGGCTGACGTCACTGAATGGACCATTACATCGATAATGTACGTACTTACGCAATTTTGCAAGTAGGTTGGTCGATGTAGCTGGGCTCGTCACCGTGAGTGCTCGCCGACAGGCATTTCCCGGAGCAACAAGGAAGGGGCGAGATCGCTCGAATGAGAGCCGGACAGACATCGACGCAATCGGCTGCAGCGGCCGTGCAAGTCGGGCTGGTTCAGGCTGTCGGGATCTTACTGCTCCTCGAGCAGTACAGCCGAGACAGAGGGGCGACGCCGTCGAACACTGAAGCACCGTACGACTCGGCGTTGAACTTCGTGCTGTTCGCATCGATTTGTGCGTCCGGTTTCGCATGCGGGGTCGTCGTCGCAGCGCTGCTGCAGGCTCGATCCCGACGCCACCAGCAGGACACTGCGAGGCCGCTCGCCCTCTCATCCGGTGCACTGTTCGTCGCGGCATGCCTCGCCACCTTCACAATGGCGCCGTCGGCCACTGCGTTTGCAGCTGCAATTGCTGTCGGCGCCGGCTGTGCCGCACTCGATGTATTCGAAGTCGCTGTACGAACGGTCATGAATCTGGCCGAACGAACGCCCGCCGATACCGGAAACGGTGCTGCCGCTCTGGCGTTCTACGCAACGGGGTTCACAGTGGCGGTAGCGAGCTTCGTCTGCATCGGCACCGACATGACATGGGTTGCGGCAGCAGGCGTAATTGCCCTCACGATTCTCGCGACCGGCGGTGACGCAATGAGGAATTGATTGCCACCGAATCGACTCGGATACGCCGGCAACATTGTTGGGCCGAGGCCGCGAACGGTACAACGACCCACCCCGCCAGTGCACCAGCGATAAGGAACAACCTCGAACATGAATGCCAACACCCCGCCCGGCCAGCGACGACCAATGCCCCGAACAGGTCGAGTTCTCGAGGCCAGAGAGGTCGTGGTCACCGCGATGGCCGCCACGACGTCTCTTGCCGGCACTCTCGACGACACATGGACGTCTCTGCTCGCAGGCAAGAGCGGAATCGGCCATCTCGATGCAGAGTTCCTCGCACAGCACGACCTCCCCGTCCGAATCGGCGGCCGACTGAAAGTAGACCCCGGAACACTTCTCGAACGGGTGGAACGTCGACGAATGTCGTTCGGTGAACAACTCGCAGCCACCCTGGGCCGCCGGGTGTGGTCCGATGCCGGTTCGCCCTCTGTCGATCCGAACCGGCTGGCGGTTTCCATCGGAACAGGGTTGGGAGGGGGTGAAGCATTGGTCGACGCCGTCGACAAGATGCGCGCCGGCGGATACCGCAAAGTGTCTCCCTTCGCGGTGCAGATGGTCATGCCCAACGGCCCCGCGGCGATCGTCGGATTGGCATTGGGCGCCGGAGCCGGCGTCATGACCCCTGTGTCGGCATGCGCTTCGGGGGCCGAAGCCATTGCACAAGCGTGGCGCATGCTGGCGTTCGGGGACGCAGACATCATGGTCGCCGGCGGGGTGGAGGGGCATATCGATGCCGTCCCCATCGCGAGTTTTGCCATGATGCGCGCGCTGAGCACACGCAACGAGGATCCCGAAGGCGCGTCCCGGCCATTCGACGTCCAGCGCGACGGCTTCGTCTTCGGCGAGGCAGGAGCACTGATGGTCCTCGAGACAGAGGATCACGCACGCGCACGCGGAGCGACCATTCACGCACGACTACTCGGAGCCGGTATCACCTCCGATGGGTATCATCTGGTGGCACCCGACCCGGAAGGACGCGGAGCGGCACGGGCCATCACACGAGCTATCGAGGTCGCAGGGTTGAGCCCCCAGGATGTGCAGCACGTCAATGCCCACGCGACATCGACCGGCATCGGCGACCTGTCCGAAGCATGCGCAATCGACAGTGCACTCGGCGATCACGCGGCCGTCTACGCACCCAAGTCGGCGCTGGGTCACTCGGTCGGTGCAGCAGGCGCGATCGAAGCAGCGCTGACCGTCCTGTCCGTACGCGAGGGCGTCATCCCTCCCACCCTCAACCTGACCGACCAGGATCCAGCGGTCGGACTCGACATCGTCTCCGGTGAACCCCGATACGGCACGATCGACTACGCCGTCAACAACTCCTTCGGTTTCGGAGGCCACAACGTTGCTCTGGCGTTCGCCCGGTATTGACCCGCAGTCACGGCGAACGCTTCCAGTCGGCGACGGGCGAGCTCGGTCCGCCTGCCGACCCGACGCGGGACACCGTCGTCATGAACTTCTGCCGAGTCAGATTCTTGCTAAGATAAGAAAGTATCTGCTTTCCGATCGCTGCACCGTCCGAAGTTGGGAAGGCAGCAAATATATACAGCGTTGAGGGAATCGGCAGCATCACCGATCACAAAGTGCAGGAGAACGATGTGGCTCTCAACTCGCGTCAACCGCTTTATCAGATGAAGGCCGACTTCTTCAAGACTCTGGGTCATCCCGCACGAATCCGTGTACTCGAACTACTGAGCGCGCGCGAATACGCGGTCTCGGAGATGCTGCCCGAAGTCGGGATCGAGCCGGCCAATCTTTCCCAGCAGTTGTCGATCCTCAAACGAGCCGGTCTGGTCACCGCTCGCCGCGAGGGCCTGTCCGTGTCGTATGCCCTCACTTCTCCGCACATCGCGGAACTCCTGGCGATAGCACGATCGATCTTGACCACAGTCGTCGCTGGTCAGGCCGAAATGCTGGAAGAAACCATGCACATGGAGCCTTTGGTGAGCGAGGCACCTCGGTAGGACGCCGTCAATCCTCGCCTCCCTTTGCTCGACTACGCCATCTCAGAGGAACTCAACATCACTCTTTCGTCATGGGGTACCGACAGTGCAAGGCAGGAACGCTTGGTGTGCACCTCCCAGCCCGGATGTGCACACCAGGCGTATGTTGCTATGTTAGCAGTTGCGTATTTTGGCAATTAATCAATACAGCTCTCCATTACAATCAACCTCCGCAAGGCGAGACAGCACAAAACCCCGACTCCCCTCGGGCGCCTACAGTGGAGGCATGTACATACCCAGCAGTCTTCGATGCCACGACACGGGCGCAGGCACTTTGTGCGCGCAACGTGTCAACCACCGGTTCGGAGATGCTACGGATCTCCCGGACTCCACCTGGGTGTTCTATGAGTGCAGCGCCGATGCTCAGCACGTGACGGGATATGTCGATCGCCCAGTGACCGATTGATTCGTGTTCGTCGAACGCGCCTACGTCCGACCCGAAAACCTCACCGCGGACTGGCCTTTCACCGTGCCGGCGGTACGGCAACTCGCCCTCGAGGGTATGGAGTTCGACACCCCGGTGACCATTCTCGTCGGTGACAACGGCTCGGGTAAGTCGACGATCGTCGAGGCGGTCGCCGAGGGTTTTCAGCTCGACTCCCGTGGCGGCAGAGCGTCACGCCCGCCGCGCTCGGAGACGATATCGACACTGCTAGGCGAGGCGATCGAGTTGGAGACCACCCCGCGTGGGGCTCGAATGCTTCGTGGGCCGAGGCTGCAGAAGAAGGGATTCTTCCTGCGCGCCGAGACGGCGTTCGAGATGACCGAAAATCTCGGAGGTGTACCGGGTTATTGGGAAGAGGACACCGCGTCGATGAGCCACGGCGAAGGCTTCCTCGCGGTCTTTCGAGCCATGTTCCAAGACCCCGGCTTCTATGTACTGGACGAACCGGAGTCCGCATTGTCGTTCACCGCCTGCCTGCACCTGGTGGCGCTGATGGACGAACTCGCCGAGTCCGGTTCACAGGTCGTGTGTGCGACGCACTCCCCCATCCTCGCCTCGCTCCCCGGCGCAGACATCATCGAGGTCGGCGACCACGGACTACGCAGAACCACGTGGGATCGACTCGAGATCGTCGCGCACTGGCGCCGCTATCTCGACGATCCCGGATCGTATCTGCGCCACCTGCTCGATTGACTCCCGCGACCGAGTGTCACGACATCGCCGAGGCATCGACGCGCGTGCGCACACTGCCAGGTGAAACACCGAGTAGTCGCTTGAACGCGCGCGCGAATGCGGCCTCGGACAGGTAGCCACTCCGCTTTGCGATGTCCGCGACGGTCATGTCACCTGATCTGAGGAGTTCCTGGGCAGTTCGCATCCGCCACTGGGCCAGATACCGCATCGGCGTCTCCCCGACCATCGCGGTGAACCGCGCCGAGAATGCCGAACGCGACATCGCTACCTCCGCGGCCAGCGAGGCCACGGTCCACGGGTTGTCCGGCTGGCGGTGGATCCGAGCCAAGGCGGGGCCGATGGCCGGATCCTGTAGAGCGCCCAACCATCCGACCTTTGCTGCGGGATCATGCTCGATCCACGACCGGAGCGCTTGAATGACGAGAATGTCCGACAGCCGCGTGATGACTGCTTCGCCTCCGGGGCGCAGATACTTGGCCTCCTCGGCGACGAGGCCAAGGGTGCTGTGCATCCAAGACAGATGCGGCGCGGGGGCGGATTCGACGACGATCAGCGACGGCAGTGAGGAGATGAGTTGCGTCGCCGACGGGTGATCGAGCCGCACTGCTCCGCACATCAGCGTCGTCGATGGCCCGTCGCCGCCGTGTTCGAGCACCGCATAACGATCGGAAATGTAGTGATGGGGTAGGTCGTGGACCATCGGCGCCGAGCGTCCCGCCTCATTGTCGCTCAACAGGGTGTCGCTCGACACTGTATGGCCCAATCCGTGTGGCACCAGCGCGAATTCACCAGGGACGAGATATCTCGTCGCCGTGCCCTCCACCTCGATGCGACATCGTCCGCTGGTCACGACATGAAACCAGAGACAATCCTGCATCTCCGGCATCGCCAGCCCCCAAGGCTCCGACAACTCCGAGCGGCAGTAGAAGGCACCCGTCATTCGGAGAAAATGCAGAGCTTCACCGAGTGGGTCCTCGGACGCCCACGGGTCCTGTCCGCGCATGGTCCGAGCGTACGACAATCTGGACGAACAAGCATGAAACTGCGACCGATAGTCATAGATAGTCCTGATCATGGTTGAAATGCTGGACGCAGGACAAGGAAAGGACATCATCGTGATCACCATCATCGGTGCCTCTGGGCACGTAAATGGCAAGGTTGCACAGGAGCTCGTCGAGTCGGGTCACCGCGTGCGGGTCCTCGGGCGTGGCGCCGGGGCGCTGGACCATCTCGTCGAACACGGCGCAGATGTGCGCATCGGCGACATCGCAGACACCACGTGGCTCACCGCTGCACTCGAAGGAAGCGACGCCGTTTTCGCGATGGTCCCGAGCAACCCGTTCACCGGGCAGTACTCGGACGAACAGGACCGGCTCGGTGAATCCATCTGTGCTGCACTGAAGAACAGTGAAGTACGCTCCGTCGTAGCGTTGAGCAGTCTGGGTGCGGACCGCCCCGATGCGGCGGGAGTGACCGACGCGCTACACCTAAGCACCTGGCGATCGCGACTGCGAGCTACGTCCAGTTGCCGTACGAGAACATGATCGAGCTGCTCACCGAGATCGGATTCTCGGTGGAACTGACCGACCCCGTCCCTCGAACCGCCGTCAACACCACCTCGACCAGCTTCGAACAGTTCGCGTCCTCGCTGCTCCTTCCGGTCGGCCCACCGTCGTGATCGACAGGGCCGCCACCGTCGCCACGACCGTCGCGGCGGTAGGTTGCGGATCGATCGCAGGCGTTCTGCTCGCGTTCTCGATCAGCGTGATGCCTGCGCTGAGTTCTCGCTCCGCGCCGGACGCAATCGCGACGATGCAGAGAATCAACGTCGCGATAGTTTCGCCTGTATTCCTGACGCTGTTCCTCGGCGCTGCGGTCGCCGCGTCGACTGCGGCGGTCGGCGCACTGATCTCGGCAAGTAGATCACCAGTACTGATCGTGGCAGGCGCACTGTTGTACGTGATCGGGTGTGTGTTGGTCACTGTCGCGATCAACGTTCCGCTCAACGATGCGCTCGCCGCCGTCGACCCGAGCAACCAAGCGGACGCAGACGTTTGGTCGAACTATCTTGTCCGCTGGACACGCTGGAACCACGCCAGAACGGGCGCGGCCTTCGCGGCGTGCGTGCTGTTCACCATTGCGTCCTGATGTCAGTCCTCTGCCGTCGGCTCCTGGTGTCGGGCACGAATCTCCGCCTCGAAACGCTCGATGAGAAGGTCGGTCTCGGCGACGGATGCCTCGCTCGCACCCTCGTCCATCGACGCATCTCTACCCCGGCGTAGCGCCGCGAGTTCCGCTTCGAGTTCATGATTGTCGAGTACGCGTGGATTCAACATGGGTTCATTGTCCCGCCCCGCCTCGCACAACATGTACGAAATCAGTGAGAGTCTCGACCGATGACCACGGTGCACAGCTTCCCTCCGATCGCCGACGACTCGGCGCACACCCTCGTCCTCGGTTCGATGCCGGGAGTAGTTTCACTGCAGGCGGACGAGTACTACGCCCATCCGCGCAACGCATTCTGGCCGATCATGGGTGCCCTGTTCGGCGCCGGCCTCTCCGTGCCCTACGCGAAGCGGACGGAGACGCTTCTACACCACGGGATCGCCGTGTGGGACGTGCTGAAGCTGTGCACCCGGGACGGGAGTCTGGATTCTGCGATCGTCGAATCGTCCATCGAGCCCAACGACTTTCCTGAGTTCCTCGACGCGCACCCGGCCATCGACCGCATCTTCTTCAACGGCGCCAAGGCCGAGAGCAGTTTCTCTAGGTACGTGGCGCCGCTTCGACAGACTTCCCTCGCTCTCGTGCGTCTGCCGTCGACGAGCCCGGCGCACGCGTCGATGACGTTCGAACAGAAGCTGCAGGCGTGGCAGGCCGTCGCCGCGCAGTGATCGCGCACGAATAGCGGCTGCGACAACACCGGCCAGCACCATGACGAATGCCAGGGGGTAGGCATTGCTGCACAGCAGCCCGATCACTCCCGGTTTCGCGAGCATGAACGTACCGATCACCGCGAAGCCCTCAGGGGCGGTCCAGTACCAGGCAATGAACGGGGCGATCACCACGACGGGCAGCACCCAGCGCCACCGCCACGACGCACGGCATGCCTGATCGAGAGCAAGAACGGTCAGAGGAACACACCACACCCAGTGATGCCCCCAGGAGAAGGGCGAGACCATCGGGGTTGTCAACCCGCACAGTGTCAGCGACATCAGGCGCGCGCCACGGCGGTGCGCAAGAACAGCGGCCCACATGCCGAGGCAAGCGACCGCCAGCGAGCCGATCACCCACACCAGCAGCGGCGGGGACCCGTCGGGCCACGCGCGCGCAAGCATGCCGCGCACAGACTGGTTCGCCGGTGATTGCAGCAGACCGATCCGGTCGGAGTTGAACAGCGCAGAGGTCCAGTACGACCATGCCTGCTCGAACAGCACCACGAACCCCAGGAGCACGGTGCCCGCGAACGTCGCGGCAGCGACGACGGCGGTGCGCCACTGCCGCAGGGCCACTGCGTACACGATGAAGAACGCCGGGGTGAGCTTGAACCCCGCAGCGAGCCCTACGCCCACGCCCCTCAATCGGCTTCCCTCTGGACGACCGAGATCCCACAGCACCAGCACGAGAAGCAGCAGATTGATCTGACCGAGCCACAGAGTCATGCGCACCGGTTCGAGCCAGGACGCCGCAATCGCCAAGCAGATACTGACGACGTGGGTGTTGCCGCCTCGGTAGCCGAGCAACCGCCAGCTGAGCAAGACCGCGACGTACAGGAGCACGACGTTCACGACGTCGACCACGACGATCGTCGCCGCTACAGGCAGCAGCGCCAACCCGACGAACGCAAGCGCCGCAAACGGCGGATACGTGAACGGAAGGTTCGTATCGAACAGCGAGAACGTATAGAGGTCCTCACCGCTGAGCACCGTGCTACCGCCGTGCCGGTAGACCACGGCATCGACGCCATTGCCGAACAACCCGAAGTGCGTGAGAAAACCGAGAAAGTACAGATGAGCGACAAGCGCGAGCGCGGCGGCAGCGACAGCTGCTGCTGCCGCGCCACGGCCGTGCCTCCTAGCCCCACCAACAGGAGCTGGCGCAATGACGCTCGTCATGTTTCGACACGCTACGACGATGCTGCGGAAATCACCGGCCGACACGAACCAGTCGTTCCGTTTCGAGACCTGATCGTTAGGGGCTCGCCGCTCAGGTGTTCTGAGCTACTGCTCCACCGGCTTGCCGGCCGTTTTCCTCGGGAAATGGCGGATGAGACCCTCCTGAACGACGGTCGCCAGCAACAGGCCGTCCATGGAGAAGAAACGCCCGGTCGCCAGCCCGCGTGAACCGGCCGCGACCGGGGACTCGGTTGCGTACAGCGCCCAATCGTCGAACCGAAACGGTCGGTGGAACCAGATGGAGTGATTGACCGTGGCCGCGACGATGCGGTCGAATCCCCACGACAGACCGTGGGTGGTGATGATGGAATCGAGCACCGTCGTATCCGAGGCGTAGCCCATCGTGGCGGCGTGAAAGATGGGGTCGTCGGGAAGAGCACCGTCGGCCTTCATCCACACCCGGTTGTGATTGAGCCTCTCCCCTGTTCCCTGCAAGATCCAGGCGGGATCGTTGGCGTAGCGCATGTCGATCGGCTTGAGCGCATCGACGAACATCTGCAGCCGATCCTCGTACCCCACGAAGTGATCCCCGAGCGGCGGGAGGGCGTCGGGATACGGCACGTCCGGAACCTCGACGCTGTGCTCGAGCCCCTTACCGAAATCCTGGAACGCGGCCAGCATCACGAACACCTCGTGACCGTCCTGGTACGCGGTGACCTGACGGTTCGCGAACGCACGACCGTCGCGATGCCTGGCGACGTGATACTCGATGGGCTTCTTGACATCGCCACCTCTGATGAAGTGAGCGTTGATCGCGTGCACGTCGCGGGTCGTCCCGGCGACGGTACGGCCAGCGGCGATGAGCGCCTGCGCCACCAACTGACCGCCGAAGGTGCGACTGCCGACCTGACGAGGATGTACCCCCAGGAACGTGTCCTCGCCGGTCTCCTCGAGTTCGAGCAATCCGAGAAGTGTCTGCAGATCCGTCTTCACCTCAGCACCGCCCAACCGTGGCGTCTCGCTCGGGACTGTGGCAGCCCCTGTTCCCCCCGCATCGCTCACTTACCGGTCCTCTTCTCCTATTCGGTGCACGTGGATCAAGTTGGTCGAGCCTACTGTGCCGGGAGGCGCACCGGCCACGATCACGACCTGATCGCCCTTGCTGTATCGACCGAGCTGCAACAGCGCCTTGTCCACCTCGAGCACCATCGCATCGGTGGTGGCCACCTCGGGCACGAGGAAGGTCTCGGTCCCCCAGCTCAACGCGAGCTGCGAACGCACCTCGGGTATGGAGGTGAAGGCGAGAAGTGGCAGCGATGTGTGCAGTCGGGCGAGCCTTCGTACGGTGTCACCGGACGACGTGAAGGCCACGAGAGCCTTCGCATTCAAACGCTCGCCGATATCGCGCGCGGCGTAGGAGATGACGCCTCGCTTGGTGCGCGGGACATGAGGGAGAGGAGGGACCCTGTCGCCCTCGGTCTCGACGGTCTCGACGATGCGGGCCATCGTTCGAACCGTTTCCATGACGTACTTGCCCACGGAGGTCTCGCCGGACAACATGACCGCGTCGGTGCCGTCGAGCACAGCGTTCGCGACGTCGGATGCTTCGGCTCTGGTGGGACGGGAGTTCTCGATCATCGATTCGAGCATCTGGGTCGCGACGATGACCGGCTTGGCGTTGGCGCGCGCAATCTGAATGGCACGCTTCTGCACCAGGGGCACCTGTTCGAGCGGCAGCTCCACGCCGAGATCACCGCGGGCAACCATGACCGCGTCGAAGGCCAGCACGATCGCCTCGAGGTTGTCGACGGCTTCCGGCTTCTCGAGCTTGGCGATGACCGGAACCCGGCGCCCGACACGGTCCATGATGGCGTGCACGAGCTCGATGTCGGCGGGTGAGCGAACGAAGGACAGTGCGATGAAGTCGACTCCGAGCGCGAGTGCGAACTCGAGGTCGGCGATGTCCTTTCCGGACATCGCCGGGACGGAGACGTTCATCCCGGGCAGGGACAGACCCTTGTTGTTGCTGACCGGACCACCCTCGGTGACACGGCACACCACGTCGTTTCCTTCGACGCCGGTGACGACGAGGCCGACCTTGCCGTCGTCTACGAGGAGACGGTCGCCTTCGCTGGCGTCCTGAGCAAGCTCCTTGTACGTGGTGGAGACGCGGTCGTGAGTGCCCTCGCATTCGTCGACGGTGATGCGCACCGACTCGCCGGTGGCCCAGATGGTCTTGCCCTCGGCGAATCGTCCGAGGCGAATCTTCGGTCCCTGAAGGTCGGCAAGAATGCCAACGGCTTTGCCGGTGGCATTCGATGCTTCGCGGACTCTTTCGTAGTTCGCCTGGTGATCCGGGTGGTCACCATGGCTGAAGTTCAATCTGGCGACATCCATGCCACTCTCGACGAGTTCGCGGATGCGCTCACTGGTGGCGGTCGCAGGTCCAAGGGTGCAAACGATCTTAGTACGTCGGCTCACGGACACGAGCGTAGCCGGTACCCCGCTGCTTCTCTATGGCAGAGGGGTCCGACGACACACTACCGATCAGTAGCCTCGAGAAGCCACTGCTCAACGATCCTGGATCGGTTCAGACTCCGGCGCTTCCGGAGAACAGTCAGACCACCGCGAGCGGCAGTGCCGTCGGGTGCACCGGAGACGGCAGATCCGACCGTCCGGTGAGGAAGGCGTCGACGCCGTGCGCGGCGGACCGCCCCTCCGCGATAGCCCACACCACGAGCGAGGCACCTCGGTGCGCGTCACCGCAGACGAACACGCCGGGCGCGCTCGTCTGCCAGTCGGTCCCGCACGAGAGCGAGCCCCGACGTGTCAGCGTCAGCCCGTAATCATCGAGCAGCTGTCCGTGTTCGACACCCTCGAAACCGATCGCGAACAGTGCCAGGTCACAGGGAAGTTCGATCTCCTCCCCGATCGGGGTGATGATCCGCCGACCGTCCTCGTCGCGCTGCACCTCCACCTCCGCCAGCACCATCGCGCGAACGTGGCCGTTGCCGTCACCCAAGAACCGTTGCACCGCAACCTGATGACGGACCACGCCACCCTCGGCGTGCGCGGGCGAGGTTCGCAGCACCAGTGGCCACGCAGGCCACGGCGATGTCGAATCGTCGCGCATGTCCGGCAGCGGTTGGTTGTAGTCGAGCTGAGTCACCGACGCCGCACCTTGTCGATGCGCCGTTCCGAGGCAATCGGCCCCGGTGTCACCGCCACCGATGATGACGACGTGCTTGTCCTTAGCTGTGATGGACGTCGGACCGTCGCCCTCACACTCCTTGTTCGAGGGCACCAGGTGCTCCATCGCCAAGTGAATACCGTCGAGTTCGCGTCCCTCGACCTCGGTGTTGTCCCGCGCCCGCAGAGCCCCTACCGCCAAGATGACCGCGTCGTATGTCTGCTGCAGCTGCTCGACGGTGAAATCGACGCCCACCTCACAGTCGGTGACGAAATGGGTTCCCTCGGCCCGCATCTGCATCAACCGCTGATCCAGCACGGACTTTTCGAGCTTGAACTGAGGAATCCCGTACCGGAGCAGACCACCGAGCCGATCGTCGCGCTCGTAGACGGTCACATCGTGGCCCGCGCGGGTAAGCTGTTGCGCGGCAGCCAGGCCGGCCGGCCCGGAACCGACGACGGCCACGCGCTTGCCCGTGTTGATCGTCGGCGCCTGCGGCACGACCGAGCCCGAATCCCACGCCAGATCGGCGATGGTCTGCTCGATGCGCTTGATCGTCACGCTGCCACCGGTCTCACTCTCGGAAATCGAGAGCACGCACGCAGACTCGCACGGCGCAGGACAGACCCGGCCGGTGAATTCGGGAAAGTTGTTGGTCGCGTGCAGGCGATCGCTGGCCGCATCCCACCGGCCACGCCGAACGAGATCGTTCCACTCGGGAATCAGATTGCCCAGCGGGCAACCTGCAGTTCCGGAGTGACAGAACGGGATTCCGCAGTCCATGCACCGACGCGCCTGAACCGATACATCCTCGGCACGCTCGGAAGCGGGCTGCTGGGAGTAGACCTCGTTCCAGTCCTTGACACGCTCGGCGACCGGCCGCTTCGCGGCCTCCTGCCGTGCAACTTCGAGAAAACCTCGCGGATCAGCCACGTGCTGCCTCCATGATCGCAGAATCGACGTCGCGCCCTTCGGCGCGCGCCATCGATGTCGCCTCCAGCACCCGCTGGTAATCGACGGGCATGATTTTGGTGAACGATGCCGACCGCCGCGGCCAGTCGGCGAGCAGCGACGCAGCCACTGCCGAACCCGTCCAGGCAAGGTGATCGCCGACGGTGTCCTTGAGCCACGCTAGGTCGTCGGGATTCGGCTTCTGCAGCGACACCATGGCCATGTTGACCTGGCTCTCGTCCAAACCGAGGACGTAGGCGATGCCGCCCGACATCCCTGCCGCCATGTTTCGCCCGGTGGGCCCGAGCACCACCACACGGCCACCCGTCATGTACTCGAACGCATGGTCACCGACGCCTTCGTTGACCGCTGTCGCGCCCGAGTTGCGCACCGCGAAGCGCTCTCCCACACGTCCACGAAGGAACACCTCTCCTGCGGTCGCACCATAGAGGATGGTGTTGCCGGCGATGACGTTGTCCTCGGCGACGAACGTCGCATCGGGAGACGGCCGCACGATCAGTCGACCGCCGGAAAGACCCTTGCCCACATAGTCGTTGGCGTCGCCGACAAGATCGATGGTGATGCCCGGAGGTAGGAAAGCTCCGAGCGACTGCCCCGCGGAACCGGTGAGTTCGATGCGGACCGTGTCATCCGGCAATCCCGCTCCCCCGTACCGGCGAGTCACCTCGGAGCCCAACAACGTTCCGACGGTGCGGTTGACGTTGCGCACCGGCAGTTCGAGCTTGACCGGGTGCGCGTCTTCGAGCGCGCCCTCGGCGAGCTGAATCAGCGTCCGGTCCAGCGCCAGGTCGAGTCCATGGTCCTGTCCGCGTAGACGACGACGCTGAGTCATCGGCGCGCCGTGTGGATCCTTGGGCATCGCGAAGATCGGAGACAGGTCCAGTCCCTTGCTCTTCCAGTGCGCGACCCCTTCGGCGGTCTCGAGGGCATCCGCGTGGCCGACCGCCTCGTCGATACTGCGAAAGCCCAGCTGAGCCAGATAGCGACGCACATCCTCGGCCACGAATCGGAAGAAGTCCTCCACGAACTCGGGCTTGCCGGTGAATCGTTTTCGCAGTTCGGGATTCTGGGTAGCCACCCCCACCGGGCAGGTGTCGAGGTGGCAGACGCGCATCATGATGCAGCCGGACACGATGAGCGGTGCTGTGGAGAAGCCGAACTCCTCGGCGCCGAGGAGGGCAGCGATGATGACGTCGCGGCCCGTTCGCAGCCCGCCGTCGCACTGGACGGTGATCCTGTCGCGCAAACCGTTGAGCACCAGGGTCTGCTGCGCATCGGCGAGACCGATCTCCCATGGCGCGCCGGCATGTTTGAGCGAGGTCAGTGGCGCTGCGCCGGTGCCACCGTCGTAACCGGAGATGAGTACCACGTCGGCGTGAGCCTTGCTGACGCCGGTGGCGACGGTTCCGACACCGACCGAGCTGACGAGCTTGACGTGAACCCGGGCCTTGTCGTTGGCGTTCTTCAGATCGTGAATGAGCTGCGCGAGGTCCTCGATCGAATAGATGTCGTGATGCGGTGGCGGCGAGATCAAGCCGACTCCGGGCGTGGAATGGCGTGTCTTCGCAACCCAGGGGTAGACCTTGAAGCCCGGCAATTGGCCGCCCTCACCGGGTTTGGCTCCCTGCGCCATCTTGATCTGAATATCGGTCGCATTGACGAGGTAGTCGCTGGTGACACCGAAACGACCGCTCGCGACCTGCTTGACCGCGCTTCGACGCTCGTCGTCGTACAGCCGATCCGTGTCCTCACCGCCCTCGCCCGAATTCGAGCGTCCACCGAGCCTGTTCATCGCCACAGCCATGGTCTCGTGGGCTTCGGCCGAGATCGAACCGTAGCTCATCGCACCCGTGTTGAACCGGGTGACGATCGCCTCCGCCGATTCGACCTCGTCCAGCGGCACGGGCTCACGCACACCGTCCTTGAATCCGAACAGTCCACGCAGCGCTCCGCCTTCGCGGGTGAGTCGATCGACCTCGCTGCTGTACTTCTGGAACACGTCGTAGCGGCCGGTCCGCGTCGCGTGCTGCAAGAGGAACACCGTTTCCGGTGTGAACAGATGCAGCTCGCCCTCACGGCGGAACTGGTATTCGCCCCCGATGTCGAGTCGACGATGCACGCGATCGGTCGGGTTCTCCGGGTAGGCACGACGGTGCCGAACCTTGACCTCTTCGGCCAGCACGTCCAGCCCGACACCGCCGAGCGTGCTCACCGTGCCCTTGAAGTACTCCCGTACGACTTCCTTGTCGAGACCGATGGCTTCGAACACCTGCGCTCCGGTGTACGAACCCACCGTCGAGATGCCCATCTTCGACATCACCTTCAGCACGCCTTTGCCCAACCCATACAGGTAATTGCGCACCGCAACAGTCGATTCGACGCCGGTGAGCTCTCCCTCTGCCACGAGGTCCTCGATCGATTCCATGGCGAGATAGGGGTTGACTGCCGCAGCGCCGTAGCCGATGAGAAGCGCGAGATGGTGAACCTCGCGAGCGTCGCCCGATTCCACCACCAGCGCCACCTTGGTGCGTTCCTTGGTGCGCACCAGATGGTGGTGTACCGCGGCGGTCGCCAACAGCGACGGAATCGGTGCGTAGGTGTGGTCGGAGTCTCGGTCGGAGATGACAAGGGTGCGATAGCCCGAGGCGATCGCGTCGCTGGCACTGCGCCGCAGTTCCTCGATGGCCTCGGCCAGACCCTCACCGCCGCGCTCGACCTCGTAGAGGCCGCGCAGCACTGTCGCCGACAGTCCTGGGTGCTCGCCGTCCTCGTCGATGTGGATGATCTTGTTGAGCTCGTCGTTGTCGAGCACCGGCCGCGACAGCACGATCTGGCGGCACGAAGCGGCGGTGGGCTCGAGCAGGTTCTGCTCCGGGCCCATCACGCGAGCAAGTGAGGTGACGACTTCCTCGCGAATAGAATCGAGCGGCGGATTGGTCACCTGCGCGAACAGCTCGACGAAGTAGTCGTAGAGCTGACGCGAGCGCTGCGAGAGCACAGCCGTGGGTGTGTCGCTTCCCATCGAACCGAGCGGTTCGCCGCCCGATGCGGCCATCGGGGTCAGTACGACACGCAGATCTTCCTCGGTGTATCCGAACGCAACCTGCCGGCGGACCACCGAATCGTGGTTGTACTGAACGTGTGCACGCTCGGGCAGGCTCGCGACATCGAGCAGACCCGCATGCAGCCACTCCTGGTACGGGTGTTCGAGCGCGAGTTGCATCTTGATTTCTTCGTCGGGAACCATCCGGCCCGCCGCGGTGTCGATGAGGAACATCTTGCCCGGCTCCAACCGCCCCTTGGCGACGATCTCGGCCTGTGGGACGTCGAGCACGCCCGCTTCGCTGGCGAGAATGACTCGACCGTCGACGGTCTTCCACCAACGCCCCGGCCGAAGCCCGTTGCGGTCGAGGACCGCACCAACATAGGCGCCGTCGGTGAACGTCACACACGCAGGACCGTCCCACGCCTCCATGATCGAGGCATGGAACTGGTAGAACGCCTGCACCTGCGGATCCATGCTTCGGTGGTTCTCCCAGGGCTCGGGCACCATCATCATCACCACGTGCGGCACGCTGCGGCCACCGAGATGCAGAAGCTCGAGAACCTCGTCGAGCGAGACCGAGTCGGAGCCCTCGGGATTGCAGATCGGGAACAGACGCCGCAGATCACCCGGGATGAGGTCGCTGGCCAGCATCGCCTCCCGTGCTCGCATCCGATTTCGATTGCCCTTGACGGTGTTGATCTCGCCGTTGTGGGCGAGGTAGCGGTGCGGATGCGCAAGCGGCCAGGATGGAAAGGTATTGGTCGAGAAGCGGCTGTGCACGATTGCGATCGCGCTACTGCACAACGGGTTTCGTAGGTCCGGAAAGTACAGGGGCAGCTGCATCGTGGTGAGCATGCCCTTGTAGACGATGGTGCGAGCAGACAGCGACGGGAAGAACAGGCCCGTTCCGGCAGCCTCGATCTCGGGCGTCACCCGTTCGGCGCGCTTGCGTAGACCGAACACCAGACGATCCAGTTCGAGACCGCCGGGGCGCTGTCCATCGCGTTCGGGAGCAGCGACGAAGAGATACGACATGTGCGGCATGCAACCGAGCGCGGTGACACCCACATCGGCGGCGTCCGGGTCGACGTCCACAGTGCGCCAGCCGAGTAGCTCCAGACCCTCCTCGACGGCGATGGACTCGACTCGCTCGACGGCGGCAGACCTCTCACGGACTCCCTGCGGAAGGAAACAGATGCCCGCAGCGTAAGTATTCTCACCGTCGTCGGTTGGGCTCGGCAGCGCGAAATCGACCAGTGAGGCCAGCAACTCGACGGGCAACTGGATGAGAATCCCGGCGCCGTCTCCGCTGTTCGGCTCGGCTCCTGCTGCGCCTCGGTGTTCCAGATTCTCCAGCGCGAGCACTCCGTCGGCGACGATCCCGTGCGACCGGCGCCCCGCGATGTCGGCGATCATGGCGACGCCACAGGAGTCCTTTTCCTGGGCAGGGTCGTACAGGCCTTGCTTCGCAGGCAGTTGTGAGAACAGCAAGTCAGCCACCTCCCTCTTGGCCAGGAAGGCGCTCACGGATCGTCCGGCACCAGTTCGGGGCCACCACGCGTCCTCGGCGACTCCGCTGACGTTCACCTGCGAAAATCGACGGTCGCAAGTGAACTTTCGAAACGAACGGGTCTTACCGGGACAGCTCTGGCCCGCGAAGGAATCCGGCCGACGTGGCCGAATATTTGCAGCGTACCGCAGCGTCCGATGCAGCAGTAAATCAACAGCCTCGTTGCGGGCGATCAGTCACGCAGGGGACGACCATGCTCGTCGCGAATGTTCCCGGTGAGCATCATGATTCCGTCGATGATCGGCCAGATACCGCCGATGCCACACGTGAGCCAGGTAACCGCGATTTGAGCGACCGCGATTCCGGGCTGATTGAGGTAGAAGCGTCCTGCACCGAAGGGACCCAGCAGAATCCCGAGAAGTCCGCCGGTCAATTTGGACTTGTCGGAGTAGGGTTCGCCGGTCATGGGGTGACGGCCGTAGGGCGCTGCCGGATCCACTGCGTATGGCCCACCCGGGTAGCCGCCGGGCACCGGATACCCGGGTGGTGGGCCATAGCCCTGCTGACCGCTGTAACCCTGCTGACCGCCATAGCCCTGCTGGCCGCTGTAACCCTGCTGGCCGCTGTAACCCTGTTGACCGCTGTAGCCAGCTCCCGGAGGCGGGTATCCCTGCTGCTGCTCGCTCTGCGAGTAATTCGGATCCGGCGGCCCGTACACCGGGCCCTGGGCCGAACCGGTCCACCCTCCCCCGTAGCCGCCGGGGGTGTCGTCACGGTTGCTGTCATCGCGGCCGGGCTTGTCGAAGCTGATCGACGATGCCTGCTGCGGTCCCGTCTGATCGGTGTCGTCCGCGCCCTGCCCCTTGTCGGAGATCGGCGCCGTCTCGGATGCGCTGGGCGGCGGATAGCTCGGAGTTTCGCCCCATCCGGGACCGTTACCTACTCCGGAGTGCACGTCCCAACCCGGGCCGGATCCGGAACCGGAACCTGTAGCGCCGGTGACGGGTCCGACGTCGGAGGTCGCGGGTGGCGCCGACAACGACGCCTCTGCGGTCGCGTCGTAGTCGAATGCGGAACCGAACTCGGGCCGCGTTTGTGGGTCGGATTCCGACGGGTTGGCGGAACCAGAGCTGTCCTCGAACCGCGACGTATCGTCGGATCCTGACTTGTCACCTGACTCGGTCATGTGTGCTCCTCGTTGCGTTTCGACTTTTCATCCGGGTCGGCTGCTCCCGGAGTGCCGTTGACTACGTTGCTCCCGACGGCCTCGGTGTCCACGGAATCGGTGTCCACGGCCTCGGTGTCCACGGAACCGGTGTCCACGGAATCGCCTTCTACCGAATCGGTGTCCACACTGTCTTCGGTTTCGCGGACGTCGTCGTTCGACCGCAGAGTTTCCGGGTCCTCTCGTCCCTTCTTCGCCAGCACGATGTACACGACAGCGAGGACGAACACGATGCCCGCAGTGAAGGTGTTGATGCGGATGCCGGCGATCTCGGTCGCGTAGTCGTCGCGGAGCAGCTCGACCCAGAATCGGCCGGCGCAGTAGCCCGCCACGTACAGCGCGAACAACCGGCCGTGCCCGATGGCGTAGCGGCGGTCCACGATCACCAGCAGCACAACGACAGCGAGGCTCCACAGCATCTCGTACAGGAACGTCGGGTGCACGACTTTGTCCACGAAACCGGTCGATACCCCGGCCAGGGAGTCGACTCGACCGGAGTCGTCGACGCGCTGGTAGATCTCGAGACCCCACGGCCTGGTGGTCTCGCGGCCGTACAGTTCCTGGTTGAAGTAATTGCCGAGGCGACCGATGGCTTGCGCAAGCAAGATCGGCGGCGCTACGGCATCACCGAAGGCCGGTAGCGGGATTCCTCGTCGGCGACATGCAATCCAGGCTCCGACGCCACCGAGCGCGACCGCACCCCAGATCCCGAGACCGCCGTTCCAGATCGCCAGAGCTTGCACCGGATCACCGCCCGGACCGAAGTAGGTGCTCCAGTCTGTTGCGACATGGTAAAGACGGCCACCGAGCAGACCGAACGGCACTGCCCACACCGCGACGTCGAGAACTGTGCCCTTTGTTCCCCCACGGGCGACCCATCGTCGATCACCCCAGACGACGGCGACGACGATACCGGCGATGATGAACAGTGCGTAGGCCCGCAATGCGATCGGCCCTATGTACCAGACGCCCTGTGGCGGGCTTGGAATGTACGCGAGAATTGCCGTCGAAGGCGACATGCCGGTGATCACGAAGCCAGGCTAGCCGAACGAACACCCTCGGCGAGTTCGCTCGTGAGTTCGGCGACCGCGCCCAGACCGTTGTCCACGGCGGTGACCAGCGCGGATCCGACAATGACCGCGTCGGCGTACTGCGCTATCTCGGCTGCCTGTGCACCGGACCGGACACCGAGACCGACACCGACCGGAATGTCCGAGTGACGGCGTATCCGCTCGGTCAATTCCGGTGCCGCGGAGGACACCGCGTCACGCGCACCGGTGACACCCATGGTCGATGCGGCGTAGACGAAGCCGCGGCTCGCCGCGACAGTGCTCGCGATTCGCTCCTCCGTCGAGGACGGGGCGAGGAGAAAGATGCGGTCGAGATCGTGAGCATCCGACGCCTCGATCCACGCGCCGGCCTCGTCCGGAATGAGGTCGGGCGTGATGATCCCCAGCCCACCTGCTGCAGCCAGATCGCGCGCGAACGCATCGACCCCGTAGTGCATCACCAGATTCCAGTACGTCATCACGACGGCCTTGCCACCTGCGGCCGACACCTTCTCGACGACGGTGAACACATCGCGCACCCGCGCCCCTGCACGTAAGGCTGTGTCGGCTGCGGCTTGGATCGTCGGGCCGTCCATCACGGGGTCCGAGTAGGGAATTCCGACCTCGACGATGTCGCATCCGTTCGCGACCATCGTCTCGAACACCTCGATGGACTTGGGGACGGTCGGGAACCCCGCAGGGAGATATCCGACCAGTGCAGCGCGGTTTTCGGCACGGCACTTGTCGAATGTATCCGCGAGCCTGGAACGCCGTTCGGTCATGCTGGCTCACCCTTTTCGTCGTCGACCTTGGCTTCGCCGCGGGCGTCCACCAGCCCGAACCACTCGGCGGCGGTGTCCACGTCTTTGTCACCACGTCCGGAGAGGTTCACGAGGATGATCGCGTCCGGACCCATCTCCTGTCCCAGCTTCAATGCTCCGGCCACGGCGTGGGCGGATTCGATCGCAGGAATGATTCCCTCGGTCCGGCTCAGCAGCCGGAATGCCTCCATTGCCTCGGTATCGGTGATACCCCGGTATTCGGCCCGACCGATGTCGTGCAGGTGAGAGTGCTCGGGACCGACCCCTGGATAGTCGAGACCGGCAGAGATGGAGTGACTTTCCACGGTTTGCCCGTCCTCGTCCTGCAACAGGTAGGAATACGTTCCGTGCAGCGTGCCGGGCGAGCCCCCACTGATGGTGGCCGCGTGCCGACCGGTTTCGACGCCGTCGCCGGCAGCTTCGAATCCCACGAGGCGTACGGACGGATCGTCGATGAATGCGTGGAAGATTCCGATCGCATTCGATCCGCCGCCGACGCACGCCGCGATCGCGTCAGGTAGACGACCGGTCGAGGCCAAGACCTGCGCTCGCGCCTCCAGGCCGATGATGCGCTGAAAGTCGCGGACCATTGCCGGGAAGGGATGCGGACCTGCCACTGTGCCGAAGCAGTAGTAGGTGTCGTCGGCGTGTGCAACCCAGTCGCGGAGCGCTTCGTTGATTGCGTCCTTCAAGGTGCGCGAGCCGGATTTGACCGCGACGACGGACGATCCGAGCAGTCTCATGCGGGCGACATTGAGCGCCTGACGCTCGGTGTCGACCTCGCCCATGTAAACGACACATTCGAGTCCGAGCAATGCGCACGCAGTTGCGGTGGCAACACCGTGTTGACCGGCACCTGTTTCGGCGATGACCCGCGTTTTACCCATTCGCTTCGCGAGCAGCACCTGCCCGAGAACATTGTTGATCTTGTGCGAACCCGTGTGATTGAGATCTTCCCGCTTGAGCAGGATGCGGGCTCCACCCGCGTGCTCCGACAGACGCGTAGCTTCGAACACCGGCGACGGCCGACCGGTGTAGTCGCGCTGCAACCGGTCGAGCTCGGCGAGAAACTCGCTGTCGCTTCGAACCTTGTCGTACTCGGCGGTGACCTCTTCGATGACGCCCATCAGCGCCTCCGGTACGAAACGTCCGCCGTAGACTCCGAAATGGCCGCCGACGTCGGGATCGTGCGGGCTACGGTCGGTCAGCCCCAGGCTCGCCCGAGGAAGATCGCCGCCTTTGGAAAGAGGTGTCGATAGGTCGCTGCTCACCCATCCAGTCTGCCCCAACAGCCCCCAGCATCGGCGTTCGGGGCAGCAACCGGCGACCCCGGCTGGGGAACTATGTCAGCGAGCAGGTTTGGGGCAGGACGGATGGGTGCCCGCCGTCACCAAGTCCGATACCGCCGTACGCGGATCACCACTGGTGACCAGGCCTTCACCGACGAGAACAGCGTCGGCTCCGGCGCCCGCATACGCAAGCAGGTCCGCTGTACCGCGCACACCCGACTCGGCGACTCGGATGACCTCACTGGGCAACCCGGGAGCGATTCGGCCGAAACTGTCACGGTCGATTTCGAGAGTCTTGAGATTGCGCGCGTTGATACCGATGACGCTGGCGCCCGCTTCGAGCGCGCGATCGGCTTCGGCCTCGGTGTGTACTTCCACCAGCGCGGTCATGCCGAGCGACTCGGTTCGGTCCAGCAGCGACGCGAGCGCATCCTGCTCCAGCGCCGCCACGATCAGCAGGATGACGTCGGCACCGTGCGCACGAGCTTCGTGGATCTGGTACGGCCCGACAATGAAGTCCTTGCGCAATACAGGTATGTTCACCGCTTTGCGAACAGCGTCGAGGTCAGCGAGCGAACCGTGAAAACGCCGCTCCTCGGTGAGAACGCTGATGATTCGCGCCCCACCCTGCTCGTAGGCCTGAGCCAACTTTGCCGGGTCGCCGATATCGGCAAGCGCACCCTTCGACGGGCTCGCGCGTTTGACTTCGGCGATCACGCCGATGCCGTCTTCGTGCAGCGCCGCCGTCGCATTGAGCGGGGCGGGCGCCTTGGCGGCCGCGGCCTTGACGGCCGTGAAATCGATCACCGATTCGCGTGCAGCAACGTCGGCGCGCACACCGTCCAGAATCGAATCGAGAACAGTCATGGTGACCCGAGTCCTTTCCATCGGTGACCTGATGTGAGGAAACTCATCGAGGCCATCCCTAGCGTAGTGGGCGCTTTCAGTCTTCCGAACTCCGGGGGCCGGACCGATCGGTGGGGTCTTCGCCCGCATCCAGGGCATCCCACAACATCCGCTCGGTCAAGTCTTCCCCCTCTCCATTTTCGGCCGCACGCTCCGACGCGGTCTTCGCGCGCTTGGCAACCTCATCCCGTCGCGAGGCCGGGGCGTCGTACTTGGAAGACAGTACCTTCCGTGTGGTCGGTTTCCGAGCCAACGTCACCGCCGCACCGAACGCGCACACCGCACCGACCACAGCGAGGATCGCCGGCGTCGCAGAGACACTGGTGGAAACCACTTCCGCCCGGCCGGGGAGCTCGGCGAGAGTGGCTGCCTTGCCCGCTGATACCTCGCCGAAGAGCGCATCGACGGCGGGAATCGCGGCGGCAACGGCAACCAGGCCGACCAGCGCCGCGAGAATGCGCGACGCCCATCCCCGAACTGCGAACGACGCCGCGACTGCAGCCACCAGAGCCAACGCCAGCGGAGTGGTCGCCGCAGCCCACGTACCACCGTCGAGATCCGTCGATCGCGCCTCCCCCAAGCCGTCGAAGGACACGACCCGGATCCACGTCATCCGCGAACTACCCCACAGGCACGCCGCCGCCACAAGCAACAGGGCAACCGGAATCGCGGCAACCCTCGACCGACGTGGCGGTTGCGCCTCCTCCGTCACCGCCTGTCCCTCTGCTGTCACAGACTGTCCACGGCGCGTAGCGATTCCGCTGCCGCGACCGCTCCCAGGACGGCCATCGCCTTGTTCCGCGCCTCGGCGTCCTCGTATTCGGCGACCGAATCGGCGACGACGCCGGCGCCCGCCTGAACGTAGGCGGTTCCGTCCTTCATCAACGCCGTCCGGATGGCGATCGCGGTGTCGGCGTCGCCCGAGAAGTCGAGATACCCGACGATGCCGCCGTAGATTCCACGCCGCGTGGGTTCGAGCTCGTCGATCAGTTCCATAGCCCGCACCTTCGGAGCGCCCGACAGCGTGCCCGCCGGGAAGCACGCTTTGACCGCATCCAGCGCCTGTTTGCCGTCGGCGAGACGACCGGACACCGTGGACACCAGATGCATCACGTGGCTGTAGCGTTCGATGTGCCGATAGTCCCCGACACGGACGGTTCCGGGAGCGCAGACGCGGCCGAGATCGTTGCGGCCGAGATCGACCAGCATCAGGTGCTCGGCGTTCTCTTTCTCGTCGGCCAGCAGATCCTTCTCGAGCAGTACGTCCTCTTCCTCGGACGTTCCCCGCCAACGTGTTCCCGCGATCGGGTGTGTCGTCGCTACGCCGTCGACCACCGTCACCAACGCCTCGGGGCTCGAGCCCACGATCGAGAACGCGGTCTCACCGTCGTCACCCGGAACGTGCATCAGGTACATGTACGGACTCGGATTCGATGCCCGCAGCATCCGATACACATCCAACGGGGTTGCCTCGGTGTCCATCTCGAAACGCTGTGACAGCACCACCTGGAACGCCTCACCGGCCTCGATCTCTCCGACGAGGCGTTCGACATCTCGGCCGAATCCCTCGGACGTGCGCTGTCGTCGATACTCCGGCTTGGGCCGTGCCATGGTCGAGACGGTGGAGTGGGCAGGAGCTGCCAGATCGGCGCACATCCGGTCGAGCCGGCGGACAGCGTCGTCGTAGGCCTCGTCGACCCGGTCGTCGGTGCCGTCCCAGTTGACCGCATTGGCGATGAGCGTGATCGCTCCCTCGTGGTGATCGACGGCGGCGAGATCGGTGGCGAGGAGCATGACCATCTCGGGGACGTGCAGGTCGTCCTGGGCGTGCTCGGGGAGCTTCTCGATTCTTCGGACCGCGTCGTAGCCGAGGTAACCGACCATGCCACCGGTCAGCGGTGGCAGCCCGGGGAGCCGCTCGGAATGCAGCAACTCGAGCGTCCGGCCAAGTACCTCGAGGGGATCGCCACCCGACGGGACACCTGCGGGGACGTTTCCGCGCCACACCGCCTCACCGTCCGAGGTGGTCAACGCCGCAGGGGTTCCAGCGCCGATGAACGACCACCGAGACCATGACCGTCCGTTCTCCGCCGACTCGAGCAAGAACGTGCCGGGCCGATCACCGCCCAGCTTCCGGTACGCGGACAACGGTGTCTCCGAGTCCGCGAGGACCTTGCGGATGACCGGAACGACTCGGTGCTCTGCGGCCAACGAGGTGAACGTTTCGCGACTGGTCGTCGACTCGGCGCCGACGTCGATCGGTACACCCGGACTGGTGGTGGTCTCGCCATGCATGCGCCCATCCTCCCAGGTGCTGTGCGCACTCGAGTGCGCGCGGTAGCCTCACGAGAATGAAACCAGGTGACCGCGTCGAGAACTTCACGCTGCCCGACCAGAACGGCAATCCCCGTTCGTTGGACAGCCTCCTGCAGGACGGGCCGCTGGTGCTGTTCTTCTACCCGGGCGCGCTGACCCCGGGATGCACCGTCGAAGCCTGCCACTTCCGTGACCTCGCGTCGGAATTCGCCGAAGCCGGCGCATCTCGCGCAGGCATCAGCACCGACACCGTCGACAAGCAAGCAGAGTTCGCCGATGTGAAAGCCTTCGACTACCCATTGCTCTCCGACGAGAGTGGCGCTGTGGCAACGCAGTTCGGCGTCAAGCGTGGACTGCTGGGCAAGCTGTCGCCGGTGAAGCGGGCGACGTTCGTCATCGACGTGGATCGGACGGTATTGGAAGTGTTCACCAGCGAGTTCCGTTTCGAAGCGCATGCGGATCACGCGCTCGAATTTCTCCGCAACCGCTCCACGGCCTAATCCCCGTGGACGAATCGACGGAAAGCTCCGAACCACTCTGGTTGACCGACAGCCAGCAGGCCGCGTGGCGCTCGGTCGTTGCCATCGTCACGCGCCTGCCTGCAGCGCTCGACACGCAGCTGCAACGGGACTCGGGACTGACACACTTCGAGTACTTCGTGCTCTCGGGACTGTCGGAGAATCCGGATCGGCGGATTCAGCTCAGGGACCTGGCGACGTACGCCAACGCCTCGCTGTCTCGGCTGTCGCACGTGGTCACCAAACTCGAGAAGGCCGGGTGGGTTCGCCGGGAATCCATCGCCGGTGGCCGCGGGTCATTCGCCGTTCTCACCGACGCCGGGATGGACAAGGTCATCGACGCAGCGCCCGGGCACGTGGCCACTGTCCAGGCACTGCTCTTCGAAGGGCTGAACGAGGATCAGGTGACACACCTGAGCGAGCTCAGCTCGGTCATGCTGACGCAACTCGACCGGGGCATCGCGGACGGCACCGGCAGAGCCTGACACCGAACGTCAGCTCAGCAGCACGTCCGCATCGAAGCACGTGTGGCGACCTGTATGACAGGCCGCGCCCTCCTGGTCGACGACGAGGAGGACGGTATCGCCGTCGCAATCCAACCGGACCTCGTGCACGTACTGCGTGTGGCCCGACGTCTCGCCCTTCACCCAATACGCCTGACGCGACCGCGAATAGTACGTTCCCTTGCGGGTCTCGAGGGTGCGCGCGAGCGCTTCGTCGTCCATCCACGCCACCATCAGCACGTCGCCGGAGCTGCGCTCCTGGGCGACCGCGCTGAACAGGCCCGCCTCGTTGCGTTTGAGGCGTGCGGCGATCGTCGGGTCGAGACTCATAAGACCGTTCTACTCCTAGAAATTCAGCGGACGACGATGCCGTCGGCGCGCATCGCATCCTTCACATCGGCGATGGTGAAATCTCCGAAGTGGAAGACACTGGCAGCGAGCACGGCGTCGGCGCCCGCGCCCACGGCCGGCGCGAAATGCTCGACTGCTCCCGCTCCCCCGCTGGCGATCACTGGAACGTGCACCGCGGCACGCACCGCAGCGATCATGGGCAGGTCGAAGCCGGCTTTGGTCCCGTCCGCATCCATGGAGTTCAGCAGGATCTCACCGACACCGAGTTCAGCTCCGCGGCGCGCCCACTCGATCGCGTCGATGCCCGTTCCGCGCCTACCTCCGTGCGTGGTGACCTCCCACCCTGATGGCGTGTCCTGCTGACCATCGGGAACGGTTCTGGCGTCGACCGACAACACGATGCACTGCGAGCCGAAGCGCTCGGACAGCTCACGCAGCAACTCGGGCCGGGCGATGGCGGCCGTGTTGACGCTGACCTTGTCGGCACCCGCGCGAAGCAACGTATCGACATCGGCAACAGTCCGGATGCCGCCGCCGACGGTGAGTGGGATGAAGACCTGCTCGGCTGTCCTGCTCACCACATCGAGCATCGTGCCGCGGTCGGAAGTCGAGGCGGTGACGTCGAGGAACGTCAGCTCGTCGGCGCCCTGCGCGTCATAGGCCGCGGCCAGCTCCACCGGGTCACCGGCGTCGCGCAGATTCTCGAAGTTCACGCCCTTGACCACACGCCCGGCATCGACGTCGAGACACGGGATCACACGTACAGCCACCGTCATCGGACACGTCCTTCCAGAAAATCGGCGGGATCGCCGAGTTCGGCGATCACCGCAAGGAGTTCTTCGTGCGCGCCGGGTGAACCCGCAAGAACCGACCCGGAGTCGATGGTCCACGGATTACCGAACAGATCGGTGACGACTCCGCCCGCAGCTTGCACGGCGAGTGCACCCGCGGCGTTGTCCCAGGCTCGGTGGCCGAACACAACACATCCGCCGAGAACACCGTTGGCGGTGTAGGCGAGGTCGACACCGGTGGCGCCGTGCATGCGCAGGCGGGAGGAGACGCGCGAGAGCTCTTCGAGGATGCGCACCCGAAAGAGCCCCGGAATCCGTCCTCGGCTTGCGATGTTGAACGCTCCGAAACCGATCATCGAGTCGGACAGAGGCCGCTCTGTCAGTTTCGGCAGGGCCTCACCGTTGAGTCGCACGGGCCCACCGCGTGCTGCAGTGAATCGCTGTCCCACCAGTGGAAGCCACGTCAAACCCAGCACCGGCACCCCGTCGTCGAGCAGTGCCAGCAGTGTCCCCGCCGAGGGCAACCCGGCCGAGTAGTTGAACGTCCCGTCGATGGGATCGAGCACCCACACCGGGCCCTCGTGCAAATCCGGCCCGCCGAACTCCTCGCCGTGCACGGCGATACCGGTCTCGTCGAACAACTCTGCAGTGAGCCGCTTCTCGAGTTCCAAGTCAACCGCTGTCGCGAAATCGTCGGGCCCCTTCTGCACGGCACTGGGGGCGCCGACTCCGGTGACGAAACGGCCGTGGATACCGTCGAGCAAACGACCGGCGATCTCCAGCAACCGTTGTGGATCCTCGGGCAGGCTCATCTTCGGCGTGCTACCCGGACACTGCCGCGAGCGCGTCGGGCAGCGTGAACCGTCCCGCGTACAGCGCCTTGCCCACGATCGACCCTTCCACTCCCACATCCACCAGTCCGGCGATCGCCCGCAGATCGTCGATGGTCGACACACCGCCGGACGCGATGACCGGCCGGTCCGTCTTTTCGCACACCTGGGCAAGCAGTTCGAGGTTCGGACCGGTCAGCGTCCCGTCCTTGGTCACGTCGGTGACGACGTACCGCGAGCAGCCATCGCGCTCGAGACGCTCGAGCACCTCCCACAGATCGCCGCCGTCGCTGACCCAACCGCGTCCCCGTAGGCGGGGTTGCCCGTCGACGATGAGCACGTCCAGACCGACGGCCACCCGATCGCCGAACTCGCCGATGGCCTGCGAGCACCACTGCGGATTCTCCAGCGCAGCGGTGCCGAGGTTCACCCTGGCGCAGCCGGTTGCCAACGCCGCGCGGAGTGACTCGTCGTCGCGGATACCGCCGGACAGTTCGACTTTCACATCGAGCTCACCGACCACCTCGGCAAGAAGTTCGCGGTTGGATCCACGACCGAACGCGGCGTCGAGATCGACCAGGTGCACCCATTCGGCACCGTCGTTCTGCCAAGTCAGTGCAGCATCACGGGGAGATCCGTATTTGGTTTCACTCCCCGCCTCTCCCTGAACGAGACGTACAGCTTCGCCGCCTGCGACATCGACAGCAGGCAATAGGACCAGGCTCACGTGCGCTTATGCTACTGCCACCGACGAATGCGGAAACCGCCAGGGTGTTTCGGCGCCCGCGGGCGCCGAACTCATGTGTCGTCCGACTCTGTCTCGCCCAGACGGCGCGTCATTCGAGTCGACACCACACCCATCGCGGTGATCGCGCTGGCGATCCCGACCGCCACGATGAGAAGCCCCCATCCCGGCGGGGGCGCCAGCACTGCGACGATCACGGTCGTCAGCAGCAGCACCGTCGTCGCAGATCCCAGTGCGAAGACCGCCAGACGGCCGAACGAGAACTCGCGATCGGTCACCGCGTTGCGGTCACAGCGCGGCGGTCACAGCGTTGCGGTCACAGGGAGTCGACCCAGTTCTTCAACAGAGCAGCTCCGGCGTCACCGGACTTCTCCGGGTGGAACTGGGTGGCCGAGAGCGGGCCGTTCTCGACGGCGGCAAGGAAGTCACCACCGTGATCGGCCCACGTCAGCAGCGGAGGTGGGAGCACGTCGGACGGCTCCATCTCCCACCTCTGGGTTGCGTAGGTATGCACGAAGTAGAAACGCGTGTCGGCATCCAACCCGTCGAAGAGCACGCTCTCCTTCGGCGCGCGCACCGTGTTCCACCCCATGTGCGGCAACACGTCCGCCTGCAGTCGCTCGACGGTGCCCGGCCACTCGCCGCAGCCGGCAGCCTCCACACCGAACTCGACGCCGCGTTCGAACATGATCTGCATTCCGACGCAGATGCCGAGCACAGGACGCCCCCCGGCGAGGCGTTGGCCGATGATGCGATCGCCTTTGACTCCCAGCAGACCCTCCATGCAGGCGGCAAACGCACCGACGCCCGGCACAACGAGACCGTCCGCAGCCAGTGCAACCTTGGCATCGGAGGTGAGTGTCACGTCGGCGCCGACGCGATCGAGCGCTCGTTTCGCCGAGTGCAGATTGCCCGAGCCGTAATCGAGCAACGCCACAGATTTCATGACCGGAGTCTATCGGGCCGGGTACGGGCCGCGATCGCCACCGCCACCGCCATCATCACCGCGAGCGCAGACGCCATGACGAACCCCGCCGAGTAACCGACCGTGCCGACCACGAGGCCCAGTGCCATCGCACCTGCCCCGGTTCCGGCGTCGAAGCCGATGTTCCAGGACGCGCTGGCCTGACTGTAGCGCCGCGGTCCCGCCGCTCGGAAAGCCATGACCAAGCTGTCGTTCTGCGTCGCTCCGTAGCCGAGCCCGAAGACCGCAGCTGCACCGAAGAACACGTAGCCGGGATTGGATCCAGCAACCGCGAACGCGAACAGCGCAACACCCCCGGAGACGAGAATCAGGGCTGGGGCGAGCGCCCTGCCCACTCCGACGCGGTCCGCGATCGCACCTGCCCCGTATCGGCCCACCAGCATCGCGCCGCTGATCACAGCCAACGCGATGCCGATCATCGTCTCTCGTCCGATTTCGGCGATGGGCAGCAGGCTCGACAGCCCACCGAACGAGGCCGACGCGGCAGCGATCGCAAGACATGGAATCAGCAGCTGCTTTGCCGCCGAGTTCTCACCGGACGCACGTGCCGGGGGTGCGGTCGGGTGAATCGGGGGCAGGAAGGCGATGGCGATCAGACCGAGCATCGGCACGATCGCACCGAGCACGAACACCGAAGCCGGCGATACGGCGAACAATGCGAGACCCAGCGGCAGGGTGACCGTCTGGGACAACGCGATGGAAATGCCCTGCGCTCCAGTGGCCCGACCGAGTTGTCCGGTTGGTGCCAGCTCTGCCACCAAAGCCGAACCGGCGACGGTCAGCATGCCGAAACCGATTCCGCGAACCGCCGATACCGTCAGCGCAGGCACGACCGCCACCGACAGCACGAACAACGCGGCCGGGAGCCCCAGAAACGCGCAGCCGAGGGCTAACACCTTGCGATGTCCGAGCCGCACCAGCAATCGCGGCACCCACAACTGCGTCAGAACTGTCGTCGCCATGAAGATCGCAGTGCTCGCGCCCGCGACCGCGTCCGAACCCCCGCCGACCGAGATCGCAAGGGGCACCACAGGCAGAAGCAGCCCCCACCCACCGAAGGCGGCAGCGCCCATCATCATTGCTGCCGGCAGTCCCCTGATGGACAGCAGCGGGGTCAAGCCTGGCTCACAGGCTTCCCTTGGTCGACGGAACTCCGGTGACGCGGGGGTCGAATTCGACTGCCTGCCGCAGCGCGCGGGCCACGGCCTTGAACTCCGCCTCGGTGATGTGATGCTGATCGCGGCCGTACAGAACACGCACGTGCAACGCGATCCGCGCGTTCATCGCCAACGATTCGAAGACATGTCGGTTGATGACGGTGGCATACGGGACACCCGGGTATCCGCCGATGATGGAATGCACCATGTAGTCGGGTTCTCCGGTGTGCACGCAGTATGGCCGACCCGACACGTCCACCGATGCGTGCACCTGCGTCTCGTCCATCGGAATGAACGCATCACCGAAGCGCGTGATGCCGGACTTGTCGCCAAGCGCCTGACCGAGCGCCTGGCCGAGAACGATCGCGGTGTCCTCGACGGTGTGGTGGGCGTCGATCTCGATGTCGCCCTTCGCGTGCACGGTCAGGTCGAACCGAGCGTGTGTTCCGAGCGCGGTGAGCATGTGGTCGTAGAACGGCACCCCGGTGGAGATGTCGACGACGCCGGTGCCGTCCAGATTCAACTCGACGGTGATGTCCGATTCCTTGGTCGCACGTTCGATCCGCGCGATCCTCGGTGTGTTCGCTGTTGTCATGAGATTGTCTCCGCTGCACTGGTGGTGTCGAGTTCGCTTCGCACGAGGAGCGCGCTGACGTCGAGGAACCTGTCGTTCTCGGAGTCGAGGCCGATGGTCGTTCGCAGGTAGCCGTCGATACCGACGTCGCGGATCAGCACCCCCTCGTCGAGGTAGCGCTTCCACGTGGCCGGCGCGTCCACGAACCTGCCGAAGAGGACGAAGTTGGCGTCGCTGGGAACGACGTCGAATCCGAGTTCGGTCAGGCGCGCCGACACTCGATCGCGCTCCGCGGACAGGTGGGCCACGCTACCGAGCGTGTCGGATGCGTGGCGCAGCGCCGCGAGGGCAGCGGCCTGGGTGACGACGGACAGGTGGTACGGCAGACGCACCAGGAACATCGCGTCGACGACCGCGGGCGCGGCGACGAGATAGCCGAGCCGTCCACCGGCGAAAGCGAAGGCCTTGCTCATCGTCCTGCTGACCACGAGCTTGTTCGGGTACTCCCCGATCAGTCCGATCGCGCTGGGTAGCGCAGAGAACTCGGCGTACGCCTCGTCCAGCACGACGATCCCCGGTGCTACGTCGAGGATGCGTCGCAGGTCGCCCGTCGCGATGCTGTGTCCGGTCGGGTTGTTGGGGCTGGTGACGAACACGACGTCGGGGTTGCGTTCGGAGATGGCAGCGACAGCAACGTCGACATCCAGGGAGAAGTCGGCCCGACGGTTCGCCTCGATCCAGTCGGTCTGCGTGCCGGAGGCGATGATGGGGTGCATCGAGTACGAGGGCACGAAGCCCAGCGATGTCCGCCCCGGTCCACCGAACGCCTGCATCAGCTGCTGCAGAATTTCGTTGGATCCATTGGCCGCCCAGACGTTCGACACATCGACGTCGAATCCGGTTTGGCCGGTCAGGTACTTCGCCAACGCAGTGCGCAGTTCGACGGCGTCGCGGTCGGGATACCGGTGCAGCTGTGTCGCCGCCTGGCGTACCGACTCGGCGACATCGTCGACGAGGGCCTGCGTGGGGGGATGCGGGTTCTCGTTGGTGTTCAGCTGAACCGGCACCGTGAGCTGCGGAGCGCCGTAGGCAGTCTTGCCCCGCAGGCTCTCGCGCAGTGGGAGATCGGCGAGCGTGGTGTCACCCCCGACAACACTGACGGCGCTCATGAGGACAGCCTCTCGAAACGCAACCGGACAGCTTCGCCGTGGGCGGGGAGATCCTCGGCATCGGCGAGCGCGATGACGTGCGGAGCGACGTCCTTCAACGCTGCCTCCGAGTAGTCCACGACGTGGATGCCGCGCAGGAAGGTCTGCACGCTCAGCCCGGACGAGTGCCGCGCGCACCCCGCGGTCGGCAGCACATGGTTGGAACCGGCGCAGTAGTCGCCCAGACTGACCGGAGAGTAGGCCCCCACGAAGATCGCGCCCGCACTGCGCACACGTGCCGCCACCTCGGACGCGTTCTCGGTTTGGATTTCCAGGTGCTCGGCCGCGTAGGCGTCCACCACCGCCAGACCCTGATCGACGTCGTCGACGAGGACTGTGCCGGACTGCGCCCCCGACAAGGCCGTGCGCACACGCTCGGCGTGTTTGGTGAACTCCAGCTGAGCCTCGAGGGCGCGGTCGACCGCATCGGCGAGTTCCTCGCTGGTGGTGACCAGCACACTTGCGGCCATGACATCGTGCTCGGCCTGGCTGATCATGTCGGCGGCGACGTGAATCGGATCGGCCGTGGAATCGGCGAGAATCGCGATCTCGGTGGGTCCGGCCTCGGAGTCGATGCCGATGAGCGAACGGCACAGTCGTTTGGCCGCGGTGACGTAGATGTTCCCCGGTCCGGTGATGAGATCGACCGGCTCGAGCTCGGTTCCATCGGTGTCGGTGCCGCCGTAGGTCAGCAGGGCGATCCCCTGGCCCCCGCCGACCGCCCATACTTCCTCGACACCGAGCAATTGCGCTGCGGCCAGAATGGTGGGGTGCGGCAGTCCCCCGAAAGCTGCCTGCGGCGGCGATGCGACGACGAGCGAACCCACACGTGCCGTCTGTGCGGGCACCACGTTCATCACCACCGACGAGGGATAGACCGCATTTCCGCCGGGAACGTAAAGCCCGACTCGCTCGACGGGGACCCAGCGCTCGGTGACGGTCCCGCCGGGGACGACCTGCGTGGTGGAGTCGGTGCGACGCTGATCCGCGTGCACCTTTCTGGTTCGTTCGATCGCCACCTCGAGCGCCGTACGCACAGCGGGATCGAGATTGTCGAGCGCCTCGACGAGGGCGGCTGCGGGAACGCGGACACGATCGGGCCGTACGCCGTCGAACTGCTCGCAGAATTCGAGGGCAGCGTCCACTCCCCGATCGCGCACCGCGTCGACCACCGGACGTACCTGATGCAGCACCGCATCGACATCCACTCCACCTCGAGGGAGAGCGCCGCGTAGTTCGGCGGTGGATGGAGTTCGACCACGCAAATCAACGCGGGCGAGCTCGATGCGGGCAGGCATAGTTTTCCCTTCGACAAAGCGGTGAGCTGAAATCTTCTCGACAACGGTGTTCTGCCGAACCTTCAGGATAGTGGCCCGAGGCAGGGACTAGCGCCGCACGTCCCAGAGACGACGGATGAGGTTGCGTGCGCGGCGACTCAGGCGTACTTCAGGGCGAGCTGTTCGAGAGTGCTGCTGATTCCCTTCGCGTTCTGTTGCGGCACTTTGAAGAGCTCGAGCGCCTTCGGCGACTTCGCGGTGTCGTAGCGGAAGGCTTCGGTGACTGTTGTCACACCTGGCTGCGTCTCCTCGAACTCCCAGCGCCAGCTGTGTCCCAGTGGATGCTGCCACTCGATGACTTTCGAGCCGTCGTCGTCGCGGAAATCGGTGACCGTGCTCGTGATGCGGTATGGGACGCCGTACTGCTTCATGCCCACCGAGAACTTCGCGCCCTGTTCAAGTCGCTCGGGGCCCTTGACCGTGTCCTTGACCGTCCCGGAGCCATCGAGTTCGCCATGTCGGCGCGGATCGGAGACGATGGCGAACAGTGCATCCGCGCTTGCGTTGACGTCGGTCTGGCGAGCAACCACTCGGCTGCCCATGTCTACTTTGCGTATTGAACCCATGCCTGCTTTGTACCCGATCGGGACAGATCCATTCAGCGAAAACCATTGGGCATACAGCAACCCCTCGTTGTTCAATGAATCCATGAACTGGCATGTTTGGCTGGCATTTCTCGGAGCGAGCGTCGTGATCAGCCTGTCCCCCGGCGCCGGCGCGATCGCGTCGATGTCGACCGGCCTGCGCTACGGTCTGCGCCGCGGCTACTGGAACATCTTCGGGCTGCAGCTCGGCCTGTTGCTGCAGATCGCCATCGTTGCGGTCGGCCTGGGTGCGGTGCTCGCCAACTCTGCGCTGGCGTTCACCGCGATCAAGTGGTTCGGCGTCGCGTACCTGGCCTACCTCGGCATTCGGCAGTGGCGCGCGGCGCCCACCGATTTCGCCGACGGACTGCCCGTTGCCGATCGCGGAATCGCGATGCTGGGGCGGGGCTTTCTCATCAACGCCAGCAATCCCAAAGCCGTCGTCTTCATGCTTGCGGTGCTGCCGCAGTTCCTCACCCCGGCCGACGCACTTCTGCCCCAGTATCTGGCCATAGCTGCGACGATGGTGGCGGTGGACTTGCTGGTGATGACCGGCTACACATCGCTCGCGGCGCGGGTCCTCACACTGATGCGTTCACATCGTCAACAGGTGGCGACCAACAGAGCGTTCGCGGGTATGTTCTTCGTCGCCGCGACGTTCCTGGCCACGGTTCGACGGGCAAGCCCAGCCTGAACGAGAGGTTTCATCGTGAGGAAGAATCCGCGGGGCGGCGCATGAGCTCCCGGTGCCCGTGCTCGAGCGGCGAACAATTCGACGACTGCTGTCGGCGGATCTTGCACGGCGAGGTGAATCCCGCCACAGCCGAACAGCTGATGCGGTCCCGATTCAGTGCATTCGCAGTTGCCGACGAGGCGTACTTGCTGGCGTCCTGGCATCCCGACACCTCGCCGGAGGGGATCGACCTGGACCCCGAGCAGAGGTGGTATCGCCTCGACATCCACCGTGTGCAGGCCGGTGGCCTGGTGGATCGCACCGGTGGCGTCGAGTTCAGCGCGTACTACCGACACCCCGAGGGCAACGGAGTTCTCCGCGAGGCATCTCGCTTCGTTCGCGAGAACGGCCGCTGGCTGTACCTCGACGGGACGGTCGCCGGCAGCTCGTGAGGATTGGAGTCGGTACTACCGCAGCTTCTGCGGCCGGTTCGTCGCCGTTCGCCTGGCTTCGACCTTTGCCTTGACTCGCTCTGCTTCCTCACGCACCTGCTGTTGGGTGCGGCGCTCCTTGACCAACCACTCGGGCATGTCCGCCAGCAGAGCGTCGATCTGCTCCGTGGTGAGGGCCTCGGTGACGCCGCCGCGAGCGAGACCGGCGATGGACACTCCGAGCTTGCGGGCGATGGCGTCCTTGGGGAACGGCCCGCTGCGCTGCAGATCGGACAGCCATTGCGGCGGATCACTACGTAGGGCGTCCAGTTCGGCACGGGTGATCGGGGTGGACTGGAACTCCTCCGGTGCTGCAGGGAGGTAGATGCCGAGCTTGTTCGCCGCGGTCAGGGGTTTGAGGTGCTGTTGCTTCTTCTCCGGGCTCACCCCGACAGCCTATCCGGCTCCGACGCCGAAGTACGCCACGGCCATCTCCTCGCCTACTGTGAGCCATGTGAACTTCGACGTGCAGACCCTCCGCTGGTACGTCGCTGTCGCCGAGGAACTGCACTTCGCACGCGCTGCCAAGTCGCTGAACATCGCGCGCACCAAGCTCAGTGGCGCCATCATCGACATGGAGGCGCAGCTCGGCTACTCGCTGTTCGTTCCCGGAGCGTCGCCGACGCAACTGACCGAGCGCGGCGCCGAGTTGCTCTCCTCCGCGCGGATCCTCGTAGCGGAAGACGACGAACGTGCACGCATCCAGGCCGCAGAAGCGTCGACGCAGACCCACACTCTGACCGTCGGCTTCACCGAGGGCGTCACTCCCACGAAGTGGGCACGAATCTGGAACGAACGATTCCCGGACGTCGCTCTCGACCTCGTTCCGACCACGGTCGGGACCCAACTGAAGCTGATTCACGACGGATCCGTCGACATCGGCTTCGTGCGGTTGCCGATCGAACGCGACGGGCTCGACGTGGTCGGTCTCTACGAGGAGGTTCCGGTGGTGGTGGTCCCGAAGGAGCATCCGGTAGCTGCCTTCGATCGCATCGGTGTCGTCGATCTGGCCGACGAGCACCTGCTGCAGGCCCCGGAGATCGTGCCGGAGTGGGCATCGATCGCCACCGAGGTCGCCGACGGTTCGGCTGCGCCCCTGCCGCCGACCGGTTCGAACGAGGAGCTGATCGAGTACGTCGCTGCAGGTCTCGGCATCGCCATCGTCCCGCAGTCGATCGCGCGTCTGCATGCACGCAAGGATCTCCTCTACCGGCCGGTCGACGGTGTAGCTGGTTCGCCGATCGCCATCGCGTGGCCGACCGGGCGCGCCAGCGCACACGTCGAGGAGTTCTTCGGAATCGTCCGCGGTAGATCGGTGCGCAGTTCGCGTGGCACCTCCCCGACCGCGTCGAGCACACCGCCGACCAAGAAGCCGAAATCGGGCGCGCCCGCGAAGAAGACCACCGGCGCGAAAAAGACGACAGGCGGGGGAAAACAGGCCCGCACGACTACCCGCGGAAAACGCCCGAATCGCTGACGGAGGTCAGGTACCCAGGCCACGCAGCTTGTCGAGTTCGCGCCGCTCCCGCTTCGTCGGCCGCCCGGCTCCCCGATCGCGGCGCGGCACAGAGGCGAGGATCTCCTTCGGTGGGGGTGGTGGGCTCCGGTCGATCATGCACTCGGCTGCAACGCCGGCTCCGACGCGCTTGCCGACTATCCGCGTCACCACGACGATCTTCTCGAGTCCGCCGACGCGCATCCTGATCTCGTCGTCGGGTCCGATCCGCTGGCCGGCCTTTGCAGGTGTCCCGTTGACCCGAACGTGTCCCGCTCGGCAGGCCGCGGCAGCAGCGGAGCGGGTCTTGAACAATCGGACCGCCCAGATCCAGCTGTCGAGGCGGACACTCTGCATTTCGGACATCGACCGTCCAACCTACAAGATCACGCCGAACTGCGCGCGAACCCGGTCTTCACATGTCCAGCCCGAGATCGAGCGCCCGCACCGAATGTGTGAGGCCACCGACCGCCAGGAAGTCCACTCCGGTCCTCGCGTAGTCGTGTGCCACATCGAGCGTGAGTCCGCCGGAGGATTCCAGGCGCGTCATCGGAGACAGCTTGTCGCGGCGTTGTACGGCCATCTGCGTCTGCCAGAGAGCGAAGTTGTCCAGCAGAACCAGCTCGACGTCCTCCGCGAGCACAGCGTCGAGCTGCTCGAGGCTGTCGACCTCCACCTCGCACTCGATATCGGGCGCAGCTGCGCGCACCGCCTTCAGCGCTGCCACCACCGATCCGGCCGCGACGACATGGTTGTCCTTGATCAGGGCGGCGTCGCCCAGCCCCATGCGATGGTTGACGCCTACTCCAACTCACCCTCAGCCGACCACCGAACCACATCACCCGTCCGATACAACCGACCACCACCAGCAGAATCGAACGGATCCGCCACAAAACGATCCGCCGTCAACTCCGCACGACCGTGATACCCCCGCGCCAACTGCACACCCGCCAAATACAACTCCCCCACCATCCCCACCGGCACCACACGCAACCGAGAATCCAACACCAACACCCGCGTATTGAACACCGGCCGACCAATCGGCACAGACGAAACATCCACCGCACCATCGAACTCATGGAACGTCACATCCACCGCAGCCTCAGTCGGACCATACAAATTCACCAACCGAACCCCCGGCAACGCAACCTGGATCGCCCGCGCCGTCGACACCGGCAACGCCTCACCCGAAGCAAACACCCACCGCAACGACCCCACCCCAACCGCAGCCTCCTCCGCCGCGAACACCGCCAACATCGACGGCACAAAATGCGCCACCGACACACCCTCCACACCCATCAACTCAGCCAAATACACCGGATCACGATGACCATCAGGCCTCGCCACCACCAACCGCGCACCCACCTGCAACGGCCAAAACAACTCCCACACCGACACATCGAACGTCACCGGCGTCTTCTGCACCACCACATCCCGCGCATCCAGCCCATACCGCTCCTGCATCCACACCAACCGATTCACAATCGCCCCATGACTGACCGACACCCCCTTCGGCCGACCCGTCGACCCCGACGTGAACAACACATACGCCACATTCCCCGGCCGCAACACACCGATCCGATCACCATCGGAAACAGCAGCATCGGAAAACGAACCCCCCGAAATCTCATCCACACACAACACCGACACATCATCGGCACCGCCATCAACACCGAAACCATCACGAGAGGTCGTCAACACCAACCCAACACCCGAAGTCTCGAGAATGTACTGCACCCGATCCGCAGGCTGATCCACATCCACCGGCACATACCCCGCACCAGCCTTCACCACCCCATACAACCCCACCATCAAATCCAACGACCGCCGAACCGCCAACCCCACCAACGACTCCACACCCACACCCCGCGCAATCAACGCACGCGCCACCACATTCGACCGAGAATCGAACTCCGCATACGTCAACGACACACCCTCGAAAGTCACCGCCACCGCATCCGGCGACACCGCCACCTGCGCAGCAAACAACGACACCAACGTCGCCGAACCATCAACCTCGAAACCAGTATCATTGACCCCCGCCACCAACGCCCGCTCCCCCGGACCCGACAACCGCCACCGCATCCGGCGACACCGCCACCTGCGCAGCAAACAACGACACCAACGTCGCCGAACCATCAACCTCGAAACCAGTATCATTGACCCCCGCCACCAACGCCCGCTCCCCCGGACCCGACAGATCGATGTCGCCAACGGGGACACTCTGATCGGAGGCAAAGGCCTCGAGGATGCGCCCCAACCGGTCCATCATGGCGGCAACGTCCGTGGCAGCGAACACGTCGGTCAGGTACTTCAGCTGCAGATGCACGCGGGTATCCGCGGCGATGAGCAGCGTGAGCGGGTAGTGCGTTGCGTCTTCGAGGGCCACGTCGGCGACGGACATGCCGTCGATGTTCTTCGCTTGTTCGGCGAGACCAGCCTGATCGACCGGGTAGGACTCGAACACGGTCAACGTGTCGAAGAGTGCTCCGAGGTTGGCTGCTCGCTGGATCTCGTTGAGACCCACGTGATGGTGCTCGAGCAGATCTGCCTGCTCACCCTGCAAGCGCAGCAGCATCGATTCGATCGACTCGTGACCGTCGTAGCGAACCCGCACGGGCAGGGTGTTGATGAAGAGCCCGACCATCGACTCGACACCGGCGAGACCGGCAGGGCGACCGGAGACGGTTGCGCCGAACACGACGTCTTCGCTGCCGACCGAGCGTCCCAGCAGCAGACCCCACGCTGCCTGCACCATCGTGTTGAGGGTGACGCCGAGGCGTGCACCCACCGACTGCAGTGACGCTGTCAGCTGCGTGCTCAGATCGAGCTCGATCTTCGCGGCAACGGCGGAGACGGCGCGGTTCTGATCGACCGAGGACAACATTGTCGGTTCTTCGACACCAGCGAGGGTGTCGATCCACTTCTGCTTGGACGCCTCGGCGTCCTGCTCGGCAACCCAGGCCAGGAAAGCGCGGTACGACCGCACCCGCGGCAGCGCTGCGGCGTCTCCACGAAGGGCGTAGAGCGCCAACAGGTCCCGCATCAGCAGCGGGGTCGACCAGCCGTCGAGCAGGAGGTGGTGGCTCGACACGAGGAACCGGTGTTCGGACTCGGACATCTTCACCAGCGTGAACCGCATCAGCGGCGCAGCGGTCAGATCGAAGTGCTCGGCCTTGTCGCGGATACGAAGCTCGTCGAAAGCCGCTTCCCGCTCGTCGACAGTCCGATCGCTCAGATCCACCTCGCGCCAGGGAACGTCGACGCGTTCGAGGACGATTTGCACCGACGTGCCGTCGGCATTCTGTACGAACGCGGTCCGCAGATTCTCGTACCGGTCGAGCAACGCCTGCGCGGCTGCACGCAACCGGTCATGGTCGACGATGCCACTGAGTTTCAGCAACACCCGCATGGTGTAGACGTCCACCGAGTCGGCCGAGATCAGTGCGTGGAACAGCAGACCCGATTGCAGCGGGGCGAGCGACCAGATGTCGGAGAGACGCGACTGCGCGACACGCTCGAAATTCGCTTCCCACGTGTCGATGTCGTTCTGCGACACCGAAACCAACGGCACGTCCGAGGGCGTGAGACCTCCGGCATCACCGCCGACGACGTGTTCGGTCAGTGCCGTGAGAGCCTCGCTCCACAGGTCGGCGAGTTCGGCGACGTCTTCACGGGACAGAAAGCCCTGCGGGAAGGTGAGACTCGCGGTCAGCCGTGGCCCGTCCACCGTATCCACCACTGCCGAGTTGATATCGACACCGGCGTTGGCCGGCATATCGGGATCACCCGGCGCGCCGACGTCGGCGAGAATCTTGGACGGCAGCCACGCACCCCCGGTGAGTTCCTCCGAGATGCCCTCGGTGGAAACACGTCCCAGGTAGTTGAAGCTGACCTGAGGCTGGCTCGCCGCTGATTCGAGAATCTTCCCGGTCTCACCATTGAGATACCGAAGCAGTCCGAAGCCCATGCCCTTGTCGGGGATGGCGAGCAACTGTTCCTTGACCGCCTTGACGGCCGAGCCCATTGCCGGGCCGCCGGCGAACGCATCGCGAACGTCGATTCCGTTCAGGTCGAGGCGGACGGGGAAAGCGCTGGTGAACCACCCGACCGTGCGGGAGAGATCGGCGCCGGGCACCATGTCCTCCTCGCGGCCGTGCCCCTCGAGTTTGATGAGCACCTCGGCGAATTCGGTGCCTCTGCGCGCACGCCACTTCGTCAGTGCCAGCGCAAGAGCTGCGAGCAGACCGTCGTTCACGCCACCGTTGAACGAGCCGGGGACACGCGTCAGAACGGCCTCGGTGACCGATTCCGACAGTTCGACATCGACACGGTCGGTGGTCGACAACGTATCGACGCGTGGGTCGAACGCACGCGCACCCAGCAGTGGGTCGGCGCCCGCGAGAATCTCGGTCCACAGCGTGACCTCGGCCTCGCGTGTGCGCTCGTGCGCCGCGTCGACGAGCCCGTGCGCCCATCGACGCATGGAGGTGCCGACCGGAGCCAGTGCAATGGCCTGTTCGGCGGCTCCCTGTCCCCACGCGATCGCCAGATCGGGCAGGAGAATTCGCCACGACACGCCGTCGACGACGAAGTGGTGCGCGACGACGAGCAGAATTCCCGGCCGCGGCGCCCCGCCATTGTCGTCGAAGTCGAACCAAACAACTTCGAGCATCCGTCCCGATTCCGGATCCAGGCGACCCTTCGCCGAGTCGAGCGCTTCCTCGGCGCGTGCGCGAAGTGCGGCGTCGTCGATCGACGGATCCGAGGTCACACGGACCAGCAGGGCGTCGATATCGACGGTGCCGGACTCGCGGACACGGAACGTCCACTCACCGCCCGCTGCTCGCTCGACCACCGAACGCAGCACGTCGTGGTGATCGACCACGGCTGCGAGCGTTCGGGTGAGCAGTCCGTGTTCGATGCCGGTGGGAAGTACGACGGCCACGGACTGCGCGAAGCGTCCGAAGCCTCCCGGGCCCTCCACGATCGACCTCATGATCGGAGTCAGAGCCAGCGGGCCGACTCCCCCGCCCGGCAATTCCTCCACCGTCGGGCGTTCGAGCGTCTCACCGAGCACGGTCGCTACCTCGGCGAGACCGACGACCGACTTACGTTCGAAGACATCGCGCGGGGTGAACGAAATGCCCCGAGCCCGAGCCCGCGACACCAGCTGAATGGAAACGATGCTGTCACCGCCGAGCGCGAAGAACGACTCGTCGACGCTGACCCGTTCGATGTTCAGAACATCGGCGAACACCTCGGCGATGATCGACTCGATCTCGTTGCTCGCGCCGCGGAATTCCTGCTGCTCGAATACCGGCTCCGGCAGCGCGGCCCGGTCGAGCTTGCCGACCGGTGTCAGCGGTACCGAATCGAGAACGATGATCGAGGACGGCACCATGTGACTCGGGAGCATGCGCGCAACGAAGGACGCGAGCTCGGCTGTGTCGACAGTGGAGTTGCGGGCAGGCAACACGTACGAGACGAGTCCTGTTGTGCCGTTGGGTAGCTCGCGGCCCAGGGTAGCCGCGAAGGAAACGTCCGGGTGCTGCACCAGTGCCGCGTCGATCTCACCGAGCTCGACGCGGAATCCGCGCACCTTGATCTGGAAGTCGGATCGGCCGACGAATTCGATGTTCACTGTGCTCGGGTCGGTGAGCACGGCGTCGGATCCGAACGTCCACCGCACGATGTCACCGGTCCGGTACATCCGGGCTCCCGGAGCACCGTATGGATTGGCCACGAAGCGAGAAGAAGTCAGATCCTCGCGTGCGTGATAGCCACGCGCCAACGCTCCACCGGCGAGATAGAGCTCACCCGCGGCACCGACCGGCACCGGATTGAGACGGTTGTCGAGAACGAGCGCGGACATTCCGTGGATCGGGCGTCCGACCGTGATCGGCATACCTGGTCGTAACTCGGCGAATGTCGAGATGATGGTCGTCTCGGTGGGGCCGTAACCGTTGAAGTACTTGCGCCCCGCCGACCAGCGGGCAAGCAGATCGGGGGTGGTGACGTCGCCACCGACGGAGGCCACCTTCAGGCTGTCGATACCGGACGGATCCATCGTTCCGAGAACGGCCGGAGTGATGATCGTGTGACTGACCTGCTCCGCTTTGAGCAGGTCGGCGAGATCGTCGCCGCCGATGATCCTCGAGGGCACCACCACAAGGGTTGCACCCTCGGAGAAGGCCGCCATCCATTCGAGCACCGACGGGTCGAAGCTCGGTGAACAGATGTGCAGAAAACGCGAGGTCGCATCGAGGTGGTAGAGATCGGTGGCTGCATCGAGAACACCGCCGAGTCCACTGTGCGTCACCACGACGCCCTTCGGCAGCCCGGTCGAACCGGAGGTGTAGATCATGTAGGCGGCATGATCGATGGCCAGCGGCGAGGTCCTGTCCGAGTCCGTGACGGGCGCCTCGGATTGCGCGCCCACCATTGCCGCGAATTCGGTCGTGTCGATCGACATCCAGTCGGTTGTCGCCGGGAGAGCGTGGACATATTCGGTGGAGGTGATTCCGAGGATCGCGCCGGAATCGGCGAGCATGTGCTCGACGCGACCGACGGGATAGGACGGGTCGACGGGCAGATGCGCAGCACCGGACTTGGCAACGGCCCAGACCGAGAGCACCATCTCGTACGACCGAGGGAAAGCGAGCGCGACGATACTGTCCGGGCCGGCCCCACGCGCGATCAATGCTCGTGCCAGACGAGTCGACGCCGTGTCGAGTTCGCGGTAGGTGATCGAGCGGCCGTCAGCGCGCACCGCCACGCCGTCCGGATTGATCGCGACGCCGCGACCGAAGATCTCGGGCAGCGTTCCACCGTGGGTGACCGCGTCACCGTGCACATGCGTCAACCAGTCGTATTCCTCGTCGCCGAGAATCGGCAGATCTCCGACCGGGCGCTGTGGCGTCGAGACCGCGGCGCGCAGGATGCGTACGAACCGTCGAGCGAAGACCTCGACCGTGTCCTCGTCGAACAGAGCGCTCGCATATGTGAACTCGGCCGAGATGCCCGTTTGCGCACCGGTGTCGTCGGTGTGTTCGGACAACAGCAGCGAGAGGTCGAACTTGGCCACGTCGACGTCGAAATCGACAGCACTGATCTTCAAACCCGGTAGCTCGAAACTGGTCTCGGGCAGATTCTGGAACGAGAGTGCGACCTGGAACAGCGGGTGTCTGGCCGTGGACCGCTCCGGGTTGAGAATCTCGACCAGTCGCTCGAACGGGATGTCTGCGTGGCCGAACGCCTTGAGGTCGCTCTCGCGGTTGGCGTCGAGCAGCTCGACGAAGCTTCGGCTGCTCTCCACATCCGACCGCAACACGAGCGTGTTGACGAACATGCCGATGACATCGTCGAGTTCGGCCTCGCCGCGGCCCGCGATCGGTGTGCCGATGGCGATGTCCGAGGTGCCGGACAACCGCGCGAGCAGTACCGCGAGGGCTGAGTGAACCACCATGAACAGTGTGGTTCCGGTTCGGCGTGCCATGGCGACGAGATCGCGATGGAGCTCAGCGTCGATGCGGAACCGACTCGTCCCACCTTCGAACGATTGGACGGCGGGGCGCGGCCGATCGAAGGGCAACACGAGTTCCTCGGGGAGGCCGGCGAGTTCCTTCTTCCAGAACGCAGCCTGCGTCGAAATCAGCGAAGCCGAGTCGTTCTCATCGCCGAGAACCTCGCGTTGCCAAAGGGTGTAGTCGGCGTACTGCACGGGCAGCGGTGGCCAGCCCGGTGCCTCGCCCACAGTGCGGGACGCGTACGCCAGCATCACATCCCGGGTGAGCGGACCCATGGACCAACCGTCGGCGCTGATGTGGTGCGCAACGAACACCAGCACGAAATCCTGGTCGGAGATCGCGAACAATTCGGCGTGCAGCGGCACTTCGGTTGTCACGTCGAATCCTCGCGACATGACGGAGACGATGCGAGCGGGTAGTTCGCTCTCGGTCACCGACACCGGCGTCAGGACAGGCACTGCCGCGTTGGTCGGCAGAATCACCTGCGCGGCAACACCATCCGATTCCGGGTAGACGGTACGCAGAGACTCGTGCCGTTCGAGCAGGTCCGCGATGGCGGCCTGCAGAGCCGACACGTCCAGGGCCCCGTACAGCCGGATGGCGACCGGGAGATTGTTGGCCGCCGATTCGGTGTCGAAGCGATTGAGGAACCACATGCGCTGCTGAGCGAGCGAGAGCGGAATGCGGTCCGGACGAGTACCGGCAACGAGCGGAACTCGACCGCCGCCGATGTGCGATTCCGCGCGCGAGGCCAGCGCCTCGACAGTCGAGGCCTCGAACAGAACTCGAACCGGCACGCGTGCGCCGAGGGCTGCGCCGACGCGGGAGACAACCTGCGTAGCGACCAGTGAGTTGCCACCGAGTTCGAAGAAGTCGTCGTCGAGTCCCACGCGCGGCACATCGAGGACCTGCGCGAAGACGCCTGCGACGATCTCCTCGACCGGTGTGCGCGGAGCACGGAACTCTTTGGATTCGAAGACCGGGTCGGGCAGAGCAGCCCGGTCGAGCTTGCCGGAAGCGCCCACCGGCAAAGCACCCAGCACCACGAACGCAGACGGGATCATGTAGGACGGCAGGCCGCGGCCCACCGCGCTCTGCAAGGCGCCTGTGTCGATTGCCGTGCCAGTGGCAGGAACGACGTACGCGACCAACTGCTCCGAGCGAACCAGCACCACCGCCTGAGCGATCGAATCGTGCCCGTTCAGCGCCGATTCGATCTCGCCGAGCTCGATCCGCAGACCGCGCAGCTTGACCTGGAAATCGGTCCGGCCCAGGTACTCCAGCTCCCCTGCCGCGGTCCATCGAACGAGGTCACCGGTGCGATACATCCGCGCACCATCGTCGAACAACGAGGCCACGAATCGATCAGCCGACAGGTCTGCCCGACCGAAGTAGCCGCGCGCCACCTGCGCACCGCTCAGGTACAGCTCACCTGCGACACCGATGGGCACGGGCCGCAGCCGCGAATCCAGCACCAGCACACGCGCATTCCAGACCGGCGTACCCATCGGCACGGAAACACCTGTGACGGACCATCCGTCCACACCGGCGACCGGGCGGGCGGTGGCGTGCACCGCGAACTCCGTCGGCCCGTAGAGGTTGTGAATGACGGCACCGGGTAGCGCCGCAGCGGCGGACTCCACCACTGATACCGGCAGAGCCTCACCCGCCACCAGCACCGACCGCAGGCAAGCGCACCCACCGGCACCGACCGAGGAGACGAAAGCAGAGAGCATCGACGGAACGAACGATGTCGCGGTTACACCCTGGGACTCGATGACCGAGACGAGGTAGCCCGGATCTCGGTGACCGTCGGGCTCGGCGACCACCAGTCGCGCGCCGCAGGCGAGAGCGCCGAAGAGCTCCCAGACCGAGACGTCGAAGGTGAACGGTGTCTTCTGCAGGACGACATCGCTCGAGTCGAGGCCGTACTCGGCCACCAGCCAGGACACCTGGTTCACCACGGCGGCGTGTGAGACTGCGACACCCTTGGGTCGGCCTGTCGAGCCGGAGGTGAAGATGACGTAGGCAAGATTGTCTCCGCGAAGCGGCGCACGACGGTCGCTCGCGGTGAAGGCCTCGGCAGAGAACCCGCCGAGCTCGATTCGGTCCACCGCGACGACATCCGCCCCGCTCGGCGCAGCGAAATTCTCGTGGGCGGTGGTGAGTACGGCCACGGGGACCGCGACGGAGAGAATGTAGTCGTTGCGCTCGAGTGGCTGGTCGGGATCGACCGGGACGTACGCGGCACCTGAACGCAGAACCGCGTAGAGCGCCACGATCATGTCGAGCGAACGGCGCATTGCTACCGCAACCGAAACCTCGGGTCCAGCACCCAGCGTCACCAGGTATCGCCCGAGACGGTTGACTCGTGCGTCGAGCTCGGCGTAGGTGATCGACACGCCGTCGAACACCACGGCTACGGCGTCGGGTTGCGCGGCCACCTGCGCATCGAATGCATCGAGAACTGTTGCGCTGGAATCGAGATCGTGGGCCGTGTTGTTCCAGGACTTGAGAATCAGGCCACGCTCGACCGCATCGTAGAGCTCGATGTCTCCGACCGGCACCGACGAGTCCTCGATGACCGCATCGAGTATCTGCAGGAATCGATCAGCAAAGGCTCGAACCGTCGATTCGTCGAACAGATCTGTGGCGTAGGTGAATTCGGCAGCCAGACCGTCGGCGTGACCGCTGCCGGTCAGCTGCTCGGTCAACGTCAACTGAAGATCGAACTTCGCCACGGCGACATCGAGATCGACGCTGTCGATGCTCAGCGCAGGCAGGTCGAGATGAGTCGGACCGAGATTCTCGAACGAGAGCATCACCTGGAACAACGGGTGACGGGCCGTCGACCGCGCCGGGTTGAGCACCTCGACGAGTCGCTCGAACGGAATGTCCGAGTGCGCAAAGGCACCGAGCGCGGCCTCACGGGCGAGCGCCAACTGCTCGTTGAACGATTCGTGCCCGTCCACCTCGGTCCGCAGCACGAGCGTGTTGACGAACATGCCGACGACATCGTCGAGCGCTTGCTCGCCTCGGCCTGCGACCGGCGTACCGATGACGATGTCATCGGTGCCCGACAAGCGGGCCAGCAGAACTGCCAGTGCCGCATGGACCACCATGAACAGTGACGCATTTCGCTCGCGCCCCAGGTCCAACAAACCACGGTGAATGCGCGGCTCGATCTCGAAACCGACTGTGCCACCGACGAACGACTGACGCGCGGGCCGCTGCCGATCGGTCGGCAGATCCAGTTGGTCCGGAACACCGCGCAGAGCATTCTTCCAGTACTCGACCTGCTGCGAGATCAACGAGTGCGCGTCGTCCTCGGATCCGAGCGTCGCGCGCTGCCACAGGGTGTAATCCGCGTACTGCACCGCAAGCGGCACCCAGCCCGGAGATTCCCATTCCGTACGGGCGGCATAGGCGACCATCACATCGCGTGCCAGCGGCCCCAACGACCAGCCGTCCGCAGAGATGTGGTGCACGACAATCGTCAACACATGCTCAGTGGGGGCGATCTCGAACAGCTGAGCTCGCACGGGAACATCGGCGGTGACGTCGAATCCGCCCGAGGCGATCTGCGCTATGGCACGTTGCAGGTCTCGCGCCGTCGTCTCCACCGGCATCAGATTCGGTACGATCTGCGCCGCGTCCTGAATGACCTGATGCGGGCCTTCCGCCGAGTCGGGGAACACCGTGCGCAGCGATTCGTGCCGATCGATGACGTCCATGATCGCGACCTGCAGTGCAGGCACGTCCAATACACCCGACAGCCTCAGCGCGATCGGCAGGTTGTACGTCGCCGACTCGGTGTCGAACCGGTTGAGGAACCACATGCGCTGCTGCGCGAGCGACAGCGGAATACGTTCGGGGCGAACGCTCCTGGACAGCGCGATGCGCGCGCCCCGGCCGGCTTCCTGCTCGACCCGGATCGCCAGCTGAGCCACCGTGGGCGATTCGAAGATCGCGCGCACCGGCACCTGGGCGTCGAGAGCGGCCCCCAGTCGAGCGACCACCTGCGTGGCGATCAGAGAGTTACCGCCGAGTTCGAAGAAGTCGTCGTCGAGGCCGACGACGGGTGCACCGAGGACGTCGCCGAACACGTTCGCGACCGTCTCCTCGATGGGCGTGGTCGGAGCCCGGAACTGGCGGAAGCTGATGCCCAGTTCCGGTTCCGGCAGCGCCCGCCGATCGAGCTTGCCGATCGGCGTCAGCGGCACCTCGTCGAGAACGATGACCGACGACGGAACCATGTAGCTCGGCAGAATCCGCGCGACGTACTTCGTCAGCTCGTCACTGTCGATGCCGACTGATCCGTGGACATAGGACACCAGGGCCGTCTGCCCCGAGGCCATCGTGTGACCGAGCGTCGCCGCGAACGTGACTGCGGGGAATGTTTCCAGGGCCGCGTCGATCTCACCGAGCTCGATGCGGAACCCGCGGACCTTGACCTGGAAATCGGAGCGACCGACGTACTCGATCGCGAAATCCTTCGTCCACCGGACGACGTCTCCGGTGCGATACATGCGACTACCGGCGGGCCCGTACGGATCCGCGACGAAGCGCTCCGCTGTCAGCTTCTCGCGCTGGTAGTAGCCGCGAGCGACGGCTTCGCCCGACAGATAGAGCTCACCTGCGACACCTGTGGGGACGGGCTGCAGGCGCGAATCCAGAATGAGGGCACCGACGCCGGGAACGGGCGAGCCGACCGTGATCGGCTCGCCCACGAACAGCTCGGCTCGGGTGGAGACGATCGTTGTCTCGGTCGGCCCGTACGCGTTGAAGAAGCGTCGACCACGGGCCCAGCGTGAGACCAGATCGGGCGCCGAGGCCTCGCCACCGACCGAGAGCAGTTCCAGGTCGTCGAGGCCGGCGGGGTCCATCGACCCGAGCACCGCCGGGGTGATGATGGCGTGGGTGACACCGGCATCGGCGAACAACGTGCGTAGCTCGGGGCCACCGATGATCGACGGCGGCGCTACGACGAGTGTTGCGCCGGCCGAGGCGGTCAGTGCCCATTCGAGCACAGACGGGTCGAAGCTGGGTGAAATGACGTGCAGGAAGCGCGATTGCGGCGTCACCCGGTAGAGCTCGCGGGACTGATCCACCAGACCGGAAAGCCCGCGATGGGTGACACTGACACCCTTGGGTAGGCCCGTGGACCCGGAGGTGTAGATGACGTAGGCGAGATGATCGAACCGGAGCGGCGTGGTTCGATCGGCATCGGAGACCGTCTCGGCCGGGTAACTCTCCACCGCTTTGCCGAGAGCGGCATCGTCGATGGCCCACCAGTCGCAGGTGCCCGGCAGTTCCTCGATGCGCGCCGAGGAGGTGATGCCGACGACCGCTCCCGAGTCGGAGAGGATGTGACGCACCCGGTCGACGGGGTACTCCGGATCGACCGGAACCCATGCGGCCCCGGACTTCGCGACGGCCCAGATCGAGACGACCATTTCCATCGAACGTGGAAATGCGAGCGCAACGACCTTCTCTGGGCCGATACCGCGGTCGACGAGATAGCGGGCGAGTCGATCGGTGATCGCGTCGAGCTCGCGGTAGCTCAACTCGCCGTCCGCGGTTCGGACCGCCACTCCGCCAGGATTGGTGCTCACACCTGCGGCAAGGAACTCCGGCAGCAAACGTTGCGATTGCACTACTCCGCCGTGCACGGAAGTCAACCTGTCGGCCTCGTCGGGCGCAAGAATGTCGATGGCACCGAGGGGCACCGAGGAATCCGTCACGATGGCATCGAGGATGCGCAGGAATCGGTCGGCGAAGCCCTCGATCGTGGCGGCGTCGAACAGATCCGTCGCGTATTCGAAGGTTGCGTCGATCTGGGCTGGCCGCCCCGACTCGTCGTGGTTCTCGGTGAGCCACAGTTGCAGATCGAACTTGGCTATCGGTACGTCCAGCTCCTCCGCGGAGGCCCGCAGGCCGGCGAAGTTCAGTTCGCGTTCGCGGGCCCGCTCCAACGACAGAGCAACCTGGAACAGGGGGTGACGGGCTGACGAGCGCGCCGGGTTGAGTACCTCGACGAGGCGTTCGAAGGGGATGTCTGCGTGCGCGAATGCCGACAGGTTGGTGTTGCGAACCTGATCGAGCAACTCGTCGAACGAATGTTGCGGCTCGACGCGAGCACGCAAGACGAGGGTGTTGACGAACATGCCGATGATGTCGTCGAGCTGCTCGTGCGCTCGACCGGCGATGGGAGCACCCATCGCGATATCGGTGGTACCACTCAGCCGCGAGAGCAATGCGGCATAGGCGGCCTGAACGACCATGAACAGCGATGCCTGATGCGACCGAGCAACCTCGCTCAGGCCCTTGTGAATTCGTGCGTCGATGACGAAACGGCTCTTGGCTCCACCGTTCGTGGCGACAGCCGGACGAGGCCGGTCGGACGGGAGGTCGAGCTGGTCGGGCAACTCGTCGAGCGTCCGCAACCAGTACCCGATCTGCTGCGCGGACAGCGACGCCTCGTCGCTTTCCTGTCCCAGCACCCGGCGCTGCCACAGCGCGTAATCGGCGTACTGGATGTCCAGCGGCTCCCAGCCGGGCGCGTCACCGTTCGCGCGGGCGGCGTAGGCCACCATGATGTCGCGTGCGAGGGGACCGAACGAGGAGCCGTCGGCGGCGATGTGGTGCAGCACCATCGCCAGGACGTGATCTGTTTCGGTGAGTCGGAACAGCTCGATCCGGAAGGGCGCCTCGCTCGACACGTCGAACCCACCCTGGGCCAACTCGACCAGAGCGGGCATCAACGCAGCCTCGTCGACGCTCGTGGCCTGCAGCTCGGAGAACACGTCCTCGGTGCGCAGAATGATCTGCTGCGGCGACTCGTCGACCTGTGGGTAGATGGTGCGCAGAGTTTCGTGCCGCGCGACTACGTCGCCGAACGCCTGCGACAGCGCGCGTGCGTCGACCTTGCCGGTCAATCGGACCATGAACGGCAGGTTGTATGCGGCGGTCTCGGGGTCGAAGCGGTTGAGGAACCACATCCGCTGCTGCGCCAGCGACAGGGGTAGCACGTCCGGACGCTTGCCCGCCACGAGCTCAGGGCTCGACGAGCCCTGCTCGAGCGCAGTTTCGGCACGCGCCGCGAGTGCCCCCACCGTAGGGGCCTCGAACAACTCGCGCACACCGAGTCTGATGCCCAGCGCGGTACCCACCCGGGTGACGAGTTGGGTGGCGATCAGCGAGTTGCCACCGAGCTCGAAGAAGTCTTCATCGAGTCCGACGCGGTCGGCGCCGAGGACGTCCTCGAACACACCGGCCACGACGTACTCGGCGTGACTGTGCGGGGCACGATAGGTCTTCGCGCTCGTGAACACCGGTTCCGGCAACGCTTTTCGATCCAACTTGCCGCTGGTGTTGAGCGGAAGCGCCTCCAGCACCATCACCGAGGCGGGAACCATATAGGACGGCAACGACCGTCCGGCGAACTCGATGGCCTCGGCGGCCGTGGCCGTGGCCCCGGGGCCGGGCACGACATAGGCGACGAGCTGCTCACCGGTTGCGGTGGGAACCACCAGCGCCACCGCCTGCGAGATGGCCTCGTGGGCGAGCAGAACTGTCTCGATCTCGCCCAGTTCGATTCGCTGGCCGCGGAACTTGACCTGGAAGTCGGTACGACCGATGTAGTCGATGGTGCCGTCGGCGCGCCACCGGACGAGGTCGCCCGTTCGGTACATCCGATCGCCGACGCTGGAGAACGGGTCGGCAACGAAGCGGTCCGCACTGAGGTCGGGGCGGCCCACGTACCCGCGCGCGAGCTGCACACCCGAGAGGTAGAGCTCCCCGGCCTCGCCGATGGGACTGGGACGTAGTCGACTGTCGAGGACGTAAGTCTTGGTGTTCCATTCCGGAACACCGATGGGAACGGTGCGGGTGTCCTGAGGCCCGCTTCGGTAATAGGTGACCGAGACCGCGGCCTCGGTGGGACCGTAGAGGTTGTGCAATCCGGCGTCGGTGAGCTCACGGAAGGCAGCGGCGGTTTCGGCGGGCAGCGCCTCCCCGATGACGAAGACGTGGCGCAGACTGCTGCAGGTGCCGACGGGAGCGTTGGAGACGAACACGGTGAGCATCGACGGGACGAAGTCGGTGACGGTGACTGCGTGTTCGGCGATCTTGTCGGCCACGTAGATCGAATCGCGGTGGCCGTCCGGGGTGGCCAGCACCATGCTGGCACCGACCTGGAGCGGCAGGAAGAAGCCCCACAGCGACACGTCGAACGTCGTGGCTGTCTTCTGCAGATACACGTCCGACGCGTCGAGGGCGTACTCGGTGCGCATCCACTGCAACTGGTTGTCGATCGCAGCGTGCGAGACCGCCACGCCTTTCGGACGACCGGTCGAACCCGAGGTGTAGATGACGTAGGCGGTGTTGTCGAGCCGCAGCGGGCCGGCCCGGTCCGAGTCCTCGACGCGGGCGGAGTCCATCGACTCGTAGTCCAGGCGATCGATCTCGATGACCTCGGTGCCGGCCGGCAATTCGATGCCGTCCCGAGCGACCGTGAGAACACAGAGGGGTTGCGCGGATTCGAGGATGTACCCCGTGCGCTCGGCCGGGTGATCGGGGTCGATGGGTACCCACGCACCACCCGCTTCGACGATGCCGTACATCGCGACGACGAGGTCGAGCGAACGACGGATGGAGAGCCCGACGAGCGTTTCCGGCCCGACACCCTGCTCGATCAGCAATCGAGCCACCGCGCTCACCCGGGCACCGAGTTCGCCGTAGCTCAGCGTGGTTCTCTCGTAGATCAGCGCCGTCGCGTCCGGATCTGCGTCGACCCGGGCGTGAAAGTCCGACAGCAGCGTGCGCGGAGCGATCTCGTGGTCGGTCTCGTTCCACAGCGTCAGGACCGATTTCTGCTCGGCTGCGGTGACGAGTTCGAGGTCCCATACTCGCGCGCTCGGAGGCGCCGCAACGAACCTGTCGAGAAACTCGACGAACCTCGCGTGATTGCGCGCCGACTCCTCCGAGGAGTACAGGTTGGGGTTCGATTCGAAATCGATGTGCGTCGTACTGCCGGCCACGCTCTGATACAGGTTGAGACCGAAATCCTCGATCAGGCCCGTGGAGAGAATGTTGATCCCGCCGACCATGTCGCCGAGCCGAACCTCGCCGAAGAACAACATGATGTTGACCCACGGACCGAAGAACGACGCCTGCCCGCTGGCACCGCCCGCGTCGCGTCGGATGTCCTCGTGTCGGTAGCGCTGGTGCCGAAGAGCCCCGGATACCGCCGTGGTCACCTCGGTGAGAAGCTGCTGGACCGTCGTATCGGAGGCAATCGCCAGTCGCAATGGAACGACGTTGGACACCATGCCACCCGAGCGCCGGAGCACGGCGGTGGTTCGAGCCGTCACCGGCAGGCTCAGTACGACGTCTTCCTTGCCCGTCATCTGCGCCATGTAGCTCGCGAACGCGGCCACCACGACGGTGGCCAAGGTGCTCTCGGTCGACGAGATCAGGCCGTCGAGCTGCGCGACCGTGTTCTCGCCCAGGGCGACGGTGTCGATCTGGCTGACGGGCGCCGGCGCGGCGCTCCGTCCGGTGAGGCTGGTCGCCTCCTCGATGCCGGCGATGCGCTCGGCCCAGTACTTGCGGTCGCTCTCGAAGCGGGTGGAATCCCGGTATGCGAGGTCGATCTCGTACACCTTGCGCAGGTCGGAGGACTTGTTTGCGCTGGGCTCGGTCCCCTGAACCGCGGCCGTGTAGAGCTCGGCCGTGCGATTCATGAACGTGACGGCACCGAATCCGTCGAGAACCACGTGGTGGACACGGTTGAACCAGAAGTAGCGGTCGTCCTCGAGGTGCAGAACGGTGGCAGCGATCAGCCGATCCCGGAGGATGTCGATCGGTGCGCTGTAGTCGGCGCGCATCCATTCCTGCGCTGCCCGATCGGGGTCGGACTCGTTCCGCAGATCGACGTATCCCAGCGGGTCTTCCAGCGTGGGGTCGACGAACTGGTGCGGCTCGGAATCGACCTCGACGATACGGACGAATCCGGACTGCATCTCCATTGCAGCCTCGGACGAGACCCGTTGCAGAAGGTCCCGGTCCAGGTCACCGCGAAGCTCGACGTACTGAGCGATGTTGGCAGGTACGGACGGATCGACGTGCTGGGCGAACCACATGCCCAGCTGTGCGGGAGAGAGCGGAAACGACGACTCCGGTGCTCGGTGACCCGAAGCTCCGCCGTTGGCTGATTCATCCCTACCTAGCGGGTCCAATCGAATCCTCTCTTTCCCACAATCACACGCCCTCGCTCGGTGTCACTGACACCGTTCGAGCACCGAACACACAAACCTAAGTCTTTGTCACAATTGGAACGAACTGCCACTCCGGGACGATTGAAGTTACTCTTCGGTATATCTTCGATGAGCAGGTCGATCGTTACAGGTGGCAACGAATTCGCCATAGCGGCTGGTCCGGCTGCGCTGCAGAACCGGAGATTCTGGTTCGAGACGTCCGCCGCACGCGTGCGAACACTGGAGCGGTCCTTCCCTTATCGTCCCGAGCAATCACTGGTCCAATCTACAGGGCACCGCTTCTGGTTGACCAAAACGCCAGCCGCCTCAGGCGGTCATGTCGAGTGACGCGATCACCTTCGTCGGTCGGATCCGAACAACCAGTTCGCCGGGGACACCGTTGCGCTTGCCGAACTCCTCGGCGCGATCGGCACCCATGTATCGACCGCCGATCGCCGTCGCGGTACGCACCAGCTCCTGCGGATCCTCGGACGTCTCGGCCACCCCCTGAACCTGGACGAACGCATACGGAGGTGTTTCGAGATCGACGGTCAACACCAGGCGCGGGTCGCGCGCGATCGCGCGCCCCTTGGCCGTATCGGCACCGGTGTTGAACACGATCGTCTCGTCCTCGAGGATGAACCACACCGGTGCGACGAGTGGGCGTCCATCAGCGGCAACCCAGCCGAGTTTGCCGGTCCGCGTGCCCTGGCCGAGGAAGTTCCGGACGTCGGTGTCAGCGAAGGATCCCATGAACGCAAACGTTACCCGGCGGGCCCGACACCGACCCCCACGATTCGCCGCGCGATTCCGAGATAGATGCGGACGAGCTCATCGGGTTCCAACGCTCCGTCCGGTCGGTACCAGCCGGCCACCCCGACGCACATGGTGGTCACCGCACGCGAGGCATCCTCGGCATCGTCCAACTCGAAGTCTCCGCTGTCGATCCCGGCCCGGACGATGGCGTCGAGCATGCGCTGCTGCTCGTCGCGACGGCCGACGTAGCGCTCTCGATTCTCGGGCTCGAGGCTGCGTATCTCGGTCGAGCCGAGGAAGGCCTGATCACGCCTGTGCATGTGGAACAGAAGCAAGGACTCGACGACGGCGTCGAACCGCGAGCGAGGTGACGATCCCGCCTGCGCCTGCGCGTCCTCCGAGCGCCGCAGCAACTCGTCCATGGCGGCGTTCATGAGCCCGACGAGCAGCGCCTGCTTGGACGGGTAGTGGTGGTAGAGACCGGGGACCGACAGTCCTGCGCGGGCGGCAATGTCTCGGACGGATGTGCCGTGATACCCCTGCTCGACGAATGCAGCCAGCGCGGCAGCCAACGGAGCCGGGAGAGCCGTGCCGTCGTAGATGCGCCAGTCCCCCGGCTCGGAGCCGGCCGCCGTCATTGCGCTTCACCGTCGAACGTGAGCCTGCCCGCTCGTATCGTGCCGCGGACTTCGACTGCGCGGAGGTCGTTGTTGACCAGCAGAGCCGGGTGCTCGGCCAGAAGGACCAAGTCGGCGGCCGCACCCACCTCGACCGCTGCTCGGCCCCCACAGGCGGCCGTCAGTGCGACGTCGAGCGCAAGTGCCTCGTCCGCGCGCCACGCCGCGCGCTCGTCGTCGGTGCGCCATACCGCGTCGGCGATGGCAGCCAACGGCGCCGGCGGACTCACCGGCGCATCGGAACCGAAGAGCAGGCGCGCACCCGCGCGGTGCAACGAACGGTACGGATACGCAATCGAGCGACGATCACCCCACAGTTCGTCGGCCACGTCCCGATCGGACATGGCGTGCTGGGGCTGCACCGAGGCTGTCACCCCGGCCCTCGCGAAACGAGCCACATCTGCAGGCAGCAGCTGCTGCGCATGCTCGATGCGGCCACCCCCTCCGACCGACTCGAACGCATCGAGGGCGAGCGAGTTCGCGCGGTCACCGATGGCATGGATCGCCGAACGGATACCCCCGCCGCGAGCCCGTGCCATCATCGCGTGCAGATCCTCGGGAGTCTCGAGCAGCAGTCCCGTCGACGCGCCGCCCGGATAGGGGTCGTGGCAGCACGCTGTTCGGGTGTTGAGCGAACCGTCGAACATCACTTTCAGCGGGCCGAGCGCGACGTGCTCGGCGAATATGTCCCCGGTGGCGGCGCCGAGGACGAGCTCGTGTTCGAGCCATTCCGGCCACACCGCACAGTCGATGTCGACCGCCGGGGCGGCGATCTCCGATCGCCGACTCCACACCGCTCGATTGTCGGCGTACTCGAAATCGGTCACCGCTGTGATGCCGCGTCTGGCCAATTCTGCCGTCGCCGCCAGCGTGGCCCGGTCGGTCTCGTCGGTGTCGGCCAGCTTGTCGAGTGCGTTCAGCCCCTCCATGCAGTCGTGGTCACGCAACACCCCGGTCGGGTGATCGATGCCGAGCTCGGCAAGAAGGGACGGACTGAGCCACAGTGTGTGCAGATCCATGCTCGTCACGGCAGCTCGACGTCCCGGCAATGCGTTCTGCAGCAGATCCTTGTGCGGCGCATCCGACCACAGGGCGTCTCGGAAACCCTGCGCACGGAGAATCCCGTGCCCGTGCCGCTCGTTCGATCGCGCGAGAATGTCGACCAGATCGACTGCGGAATCCGCCCCGGAGACATCGATACGTGAGAGCGACGCGGCCCACTGTGTCAGGTGAAGATGACTGTCGACGAAGGACGGGAGCAGCGCGGCGCCTCGACCGTCGAGCACATCACCCTCGATGGCGCGGGAGTTCGGCTGCACCGGAGAAATCTCGGCAATTGCACCACCGACGGTCTGCACGTCGAGCGCGCAGTCGCCGGGAGTCAGGATCACATTTCTGATCAGCACACCCGGACTCTAGAACACGAGGACGTATCGGGACCGGCGGCGTGAGACGGTGGTGCGGTGACACGCCCCCAGATCGGCTACACCGCCCGCGTCTCGGTCCGTTGGTCGGACATGGACGCCTTCGCCCATATCAACCACGCCCGCATGGTCACCCTCCTCGAGGAAGCTCGGATCGACTGGCTGCTGAGCGAGGAAGATGCAAACGAATCACTGATCAAGAGCGCGTTGATCGCGAACGTCAACATCGCCTACAAGAAGCCACTTCGGCACAGCGACAGCCCCTTGAACATCACCCTGTGGTTCGACCGGGTCCGATCGGTCGATTTCACCATCGGATACGAGGTGCGCGCAGCAGACGCACCCACCGACTCCGCGCCCGCGGTGGTCGCGACGACGCAGATGGCGATGGTCGACGTCGGCTCGGAAACCCTGCGCAGAATCACCGCGGAGGAGAAGGCCTACCTGGCCCGGTGGACTCGCCCCTCGTCGTGATCGCGTCCTCGTTCGATGTACCAGTCCACCAATTCAGGTACATCGACGGCACTGCGGTCCAGGCTCTTGGCGCTCTCCCCGCCCTGAAAGATGCGCTTGATGGGGACTTCGAGCTTCTTTCCGGTCCGGGTGTGCGGGATCCCCGGCGCGGCGATGATCTCGTCGGGAACGTGACGCGGTGAAGCGTGCTCGCGGATGACACCGTTGATCCTCTGCCGTAGGGCATCGTCGAGTTCGGTGCCCTCGGTGAGGACGACGAACAGCGGCATCCAGTAGCCGCCGTCCTCGGACTCGACTCCGAGTACCAGAGATTCGACGATCTCCGGTAGCAGTTCGACCGCCTGATAGATATCGGCACTACCCATACGAATACCGTTGCGGTTGAGCGTGGAATCGGATCTGCCGTGCACCACGATGCTGCCCCGCTCCGTGCGCGTGATCCAATCGCCGTGACGCCAGATCCCCGGGAACGTGTCGAAGTAGGCGTCGCGGTAGCGAATCCCGTCCGGGTCGTTCCAGAATCGCACGGGCATCGACGGCATCGGCTTCGTGACGACGAGTTCTCCGACGTCACCGAGGACGGGCCGTCCGTTCTCGTCGTAGGAATCGAGCGCCACTCCGAGGTACGGCACAGAGAGCTCACCGGGCCACACCGGCATGGTGCGCACACCCCCTGCGAATGCGGATACGACGTCGGTGCCGCCGGAGATCGAAAACACCGGAATGTCTGCTCCCACGTGGTCCGACAACCACATCGACGAGGACGCCGGGAGGCTGGAGCCGGTGATCCCGACCGCCCGCAGGGCACTCAGGTCATGCTCGCGCGCGGGGTGCGAACCCGCCTTGATGCACGAGAGTACGTATCCAGGGCTGGTACCCAGGAAGGTCACACCCTCCTCCGCGGCGATCGACCACAGAGCGTCCGGCGCCGGGTAACCGGGGTTGCCGTCGGCGCAGACGATCGTCGAACCCACCAACAACCCCGACACCTGGAAGTTCCACATCATCCAGCTCGGGCTCGTATACCAGAAGAACGTGTCATCTGGGCCGATGTCCGACTGCAGCGCAACAGCTTTGAGGTGTTCGAGCAGCACCCCACCATGGCTGTGCACGATTCCCTTGGGCAAGCCTGTCGTGCCCGACGAGAACACCACCCACAGCGGATGGTCGAACGGTACGGCAGCCGGGGCCCACTCGTGATCCCCCGCAGTCGCCGTCGCCCAATCGGTCGATCCCTCGGCGACCCGCTCGCCCACCAGGATCGTCGACGCGGTGGCCAAGCCGTCGCGCAGCATCCGCACGTCCTCGGACTTGTCGCGGAACTTGCCCCCGTAGAGGTAACCGTCGGCCGTGATCAGCACCTTCGGGTTCAGCTGACCCAACCGGTCGAGCGCAGCGGAGGCAGAATAGTCCTGTCCACAGGCAGACCAGATCGCACCGATGCTCGCCGTCGCCAGGAAAGCCACCACGGCCTCGGGAATGTTGGGGAGGTAGCCGACGACACGGTCACCGCTGCTCACCCCACTGCCGCGCAGCGTGTGCGCCAACGCACCCACCTGCCTGGACAGCTCACTCCAGGTGAGCTGGGATCGCGTCCCGTCCTCACGGACATAGCGAATGGCTGCGGTGTCTCGGCTGGCGTGTCGGGCGATCTGATCGACGTAGTTGAGCGTTGCGCCCGGGAACCACTGCGCTCCGGGCATACCGGACTCGCTCAGAACCGCAGTCGGTGCGGTCTCCGAGGTGATGCCGAAGTAGTCCCACACCATCTGCCAGAACTGCTCGAGGTTCGCCACGGACCACTCCCACAACCCCGTGTAGTCCTCGAACGTGACGTGATGCCGCTCCTGCACACGCTGAGCGAAGTCGGTGATCCGGGCAACGTCGATATCTGCCGCCGACGGTATCCACTGC
>NZ_JABFAO010000015.1:222129-240399 GCF_017168235.1 Rhodococcus sp. KRD197 | reverse complement strand
GCGTGCCTGTTCGAGGACTTCGGTGCTCTCGCCGCCATGTGTGCCGGGACCGACGTGGGCTTCGGCGCGCATCCGGTCGACCATGTGCGGGTAATGCAACTCGAACGCCGGACGCTCGGAACGGATACGAGGCAGCTCGGTGAAATTGTGCCGCGGCGGCGGGCACGAGGTCGCCCACTCCAAAGAGTTGCCGTACCCCCACGGATCATCGACGGTGACCACCTCACCGTACCGATAGGACTTGAACACATTCCACACGAACGGCAACGTCGACGCACCGAGCACGAACGCACCGACCGTGGAAATGATGTTCAAATTCGTGAACCCATCCGAGGCCAGGTAATCAGCGTACCGACGCGGCATCCCCTCGTTACCGAGCCAATGCTGCACCAGGAACGTCGCGTGAAAACCGATGAACGTCAACCAGAAATGCCACCGCCCCAACCGCTCGTCCATCAACCGGCCCGTCATCTTCGGGAACCAGAAATAGATACCCGCATACGTCGCGAACACCACCGTCCCGAACACCACGTAATGGAAATGCGCCACCACGAAGTAACTATCGGTGACATGGAAATCGATCGGCGGCGACGCCAACAACACACCCGAAAGCCCACCGAACAAGAACGTCACCAAGAACCCGATCGAGAACAACATCGGCGTCTCGAGCGTCACCTGACCCCGCCACATCGTGAAAATCCAGTTGAAGAACTTCACCCCGGTCGGCACCGCGATCAAGAACGTCATGAACGAGAAGAACGGCAACAACACCGCACCCGTGGCATACATATGATGCGCCCACACCGCAATCGACAACGCCGCGATCGCGATCGTCGCGTAGATCAACCCCGTGTACCCGAAAATCGGCTTACGCGAAAACACCGGAAAAATCTCCGACACGATCCCGAAGAACGGCAACGCGATGATGTACACCTCGGGATGACCGAAGAACCAGAACAAGTGCTGCCACAACAACACACCACCAGTAGCCGGATCGAACAGATGCGCCCCCAGATGACGATCCGCCGCCAACCCCAACAACGCCGCCGTCAACAACGGAAACGCCAACAAAATCAAAATCGACGTCACCAAAATATTCCACGTGAAAATCGGCATCCGGAACATCGTCATACCCGGAGCACGCAAACAGATCACCGTGGTGATCATGTTCACCCCACCCAAAATGGTGCCCAACCCCGCCAACGCCAGACCCATGATCCACAGATCCGCACCCACACCCGGCGAATGCAACGCCGACGTCAACGGCGTATACGCCGTCCACCCGAAGTCAGCAGCACCACCAGGAGTGATGAACCCCGCCGACGCGATCAACGCCCCGAACAAATACAACCAATACGAAAACGAATTCAACCGCGGAAACGCCACATCCGGAGCACCGATCTGCAACGGCAGAATGTAATTGGCGAACCCGAACACGATCGGCGTCGCATACAGCAACAACATGACCGTGCCATGCATCGTGAACAACTGGTTGTACTGCTCATTCGACAGAAACTGCAGCCCCGGAACAGCCAACTCCGAGCGCATCAACAGCGCCATCAACCCACCGATAAGGAAAAACACGAACGAGGTAACGATGTACATGACCCCCAACACCTTGGGATCAGTCGTCGTCACCGCCTTGTGCACGAACGAACCCTTCGGTCCCATCCGCGGCGGAAAAGGCCTCGCCGCCGTCACAGCGGGAGTGGGCCTAGGAGCTAGGGCAGTCACTGATCCTCCTGAAGATGCGAGTCGTCGTCACCGCCTTGTGCACGAACGAACCCTTCGGTCCCATCCGCGGCGGAAAAGGCCTCGCCGCCGTCACAGCGGGAGTGGGCCTAGGAGCTAGGGCAGTCACTGATCCTCCTGAAGATGCGAGTGGTGACATCGTAGACCGGGGATGGCGCAGGTACTACCTTTTGTCGTAGGGCCCCTCCGCCGTGGCGGCGAATCCCAGGCAAGCATCCCCGGTCGGCGTCCCCTTCGGTCAGCTACCCAGCGCGCAGAACTGTCCCGATGCGAGGTTGACCGCCAGGGACCACGTTCCGGCGCAGTCGACACCGGCCTGCTCGGCGGTGGCACCCGAACCCCAGCCCGCGATGGCAATGGTGGTTGCGCCGTTGTCGGCCCAGGAATGTGCGATGCCGCCTCCGAGTGCCCCCGCGTAGGACGTTCCCCCGGCGCGCGAGGCACCGAGCGCCGTGCCGTACCCCGTGGCAAGCGTCGAAGTGTTTCCGCCCGATTCGGCGACGCTGACAGCGGTGCCGCTGTCGGTTGCCGTCGCGCTGGCACGGGCCGCGTCTGTCGCTTTCGCGCCGCAGCTTGCGAAACCGTCGACCTGAATGTCGTTGACTGACGGCGGCGAAACACAGGTCACCGGTGCGGCCCCGGCGACGCCGGTGCCGAGAAATGCGGCAGAGGTTACGCCGCCACCGACTGCGAGAAGTGCTGCAGCGCGGGAGATTCGGCTAACAAAGCGGGGTGAGGAGCCATCCTGGGGTGAGCGGCGAAGAGTAGAGAAAGGCAACGAGGCGGAGAACAACGGGGGGCTCCTTCAACGGAAACTGAGAATGGATCGGTGCGGCACACCGTACCGCGGTTCCGGTGCCGGGTCATCAGTGAATCTTCCCTATGCGTGTAACAATTGGGCATTCACCTCGACCCTCGCCCGACCGGGCCGCCGTGCACTACCATCTGCGAGGATGAAGCGCTGCTTGTTTGCTGCCCTGGCCGGATCGTTCCTTGTGCTCGCCGGTTGCAGTGGCAACGATGGTTCGAGTGGATTCGACGGTGGGTCCGAGATCGGGCGCAGCATGTCGCCCGTCGATTCTTCGATGGCCTCACCCGCGGTGGCCCCCAGCCCGGAGGGAGGCGATCCGCTCAGAGATCAGGCTCAGCCGGCAGCCGAGCGCAAAGAGGTTGTCACCGGGCAGATCTTCGTCACCACGCCGGACCCGATCCAGGCCTCTCGAGACGCCGCCGCGCTGGTGGAGCAGGCCGGCGGGCGCGTCGACAATCGAACCGAGAACGCCGAGACCGACTATTCGGCTGCCAGCAGTTCCCTCACCGCACGCATCCCGGCCGAGGATCTCACCGGGACCGTGGACCGCATCTCGGCCCTCGGCGAGGTCACCAGCATCAACCTCACGCGTGATGACGTCACGATGCAGTACCGAGATCTCGACGCCAGGACGGCTGCTCTGCAGTCTTCGGTCGATCGATTGAGGGCGCTGATAGCCGAAGCGACCAACACTGCAGATCTGATCGAGGCGGAGTCCGCACTGTCCAGTCGGCAGGGGGAGTTGGACAGTCTCGTTTCACAACGGAACTACCTCGCCGACCAGGTGGAGTTGTCCACGATCACAGTGCAATTCGACACCGACGAGGCGACGCCGGTCCGCGGTCCCGACAACTTCTTCGATGGAGTCGTCGCGGGCTGGAACTCCTTGATCGACGCGGTCCAGGACGGCGTGGTCAACCTCGGCCGCGCGATCCCGTGGCTGGGTGCGCTCACCATCGGTGCCGGGATCGTCTACGGTCTCGTTCGCATCATCCGGCGAAAGCCGGGCAGTGCGAACGACACCGATACAGCCGACGACACCGATACAGCCGACAGTACGGAGCCGGACGCGAAGACCGAAGCCGAACGCGACTCGTCCTAGACGCTTCCCTCGAAGCCGTGCTGCCGCCACGCCTCGTACATGACCACCGCGGCGGCGTTGGCCAGGTTGAGCGATCGCCGTCCAGGAAGCATCGGAATGCGTAGTTTGTCGGTGATGTGCTGGTCGTCCAGTACTGCGTCAGGGAGTCCAGTGGGTTCCGGCCCGAAGACCATGACGTCGCCGGGAACGTACTCGATTTCGGTGTGAAACCTCGTCGAGTGTGCGGTGTACGCGAAGGCCCGCACCGGCGCGAGTGCCGTCCACGCGTCGGCGAGATTCTCGTGCACGGTGACGGAAGCAAGGTCGTGATAGTCCAGCCCCGCCCGTTTCAGTTTCGGTTCCGACATGTCGAAGCCGAGGGGGCCGACCAAGTGGAGTTCACACCCGGTGCCGGCGACGAGGCGTATCGCGTTGCCGGTGTTCTGTGGAATGCGGGGTTCGAAGAACAGGAGTCTGAACACCCGGTTCACTCTGCCACCACCTTCCGGGGAAGGATGGCGCAGGTGGATCACGAACAGTTTGTCGGCGAGGATTACGCCGACAGCGACCTCGGTAGAGAGCACTGGACGGGGCGCGCATACCAATCCTGCACCTTTCGCGACGCCGATCTGAGCGGGCTGAAGACCACGTCGGTGGTATTCACGAACTGCGATTTCACCGGTGCCGACCTGACCGAGTCAGTCCACGTCGACTCGGCATTTCGCTCGTGTACGTTCACCCGGACCAACCTCCAACACAGTGTGTTTCGGCATTCGACCCTGATCGGGTCGACATTCGTCGACTGCAGGCTTCGTCCGGCGACGTTCGACGAGGTGGACTTCACTCTCGCCGGTCTGGGCGGGGCAGACATGCGGGGCATGGACCTGTCCGGATGTCGAATGGTGGAGGCGAACATCGTCGAAACCGATCTCCGGAAAGCGACGCTCACTTCTGTGGACCTGACCGGTGCTCGTACCTCCGGTGCCAAGCTCGACGGTGCGAACCTCCGTGGGGCTCGCACCGACGCCGACTTCTGGGTGACTGTCTCGCTCGTGGGCGCCAAGATCGAGTTCGTGCAGGCTGTCGCTTACGCGCGGGCTCGCGGACTCTCCGTCGAGGGTTGATCGATCCGGCGCGGACCCACCTGGAACAATGGCGGCTGTGACTGCAACGGTTCTTGACGGCAAGGCAACGCGCGACGAGATTTTCGTCGATCTGATCAGGCGGGTGGAAGCGCTGCGTGAGCAGGGCGTGGTCCCCGGGCTCGGCACGATATTGGTCGGCGACGACCCCGGTTCTGCGGCGTACGTCCGCGGAAAGCACAACGACTGCGCCAAAGTGGGAATCACCTCGATTCGTCGCGACCTCCCGGCGGACGTTACTGCGGCCGAGCTCGATGCCACCATCGATGAGCTCAATGCCGATCCTGCGTGCACCGGCTACATCGTGCAGCTTCCACTGCCGCGTCACCTCGACGAGAACGCGGCGCTCGAGCGCGTCGATCCGTCGAAGGATGCCGACGGGCTGCATCCAGTGAACCTCGGCCGTCTGGTGCTGGGCAAGGAGGCACCGCTGCCATGCACTCCGCGCGGAATCGTGCACCTGCTACGCAGGTACGACGTCCCTATCAACGGCGCGCACGCCGTCGTCGTCGGCCGGGGTGTGACGGTGGGGCGCCCGATCGGATTGCTGCTCACGCGCAAGTCGGAGAACGCCACGGTTACTCTGTGCCATACCGGCACCAAGGATCTCGCAGCCGAGGTATCGCGAGCCGACATCGTCATCGCCGCGGCCGGTGTACCCGGAATCATCACCGCCGACATGGTCAAGCCGGGTGCCGCAGTGCTCGACGTCGGCGTGACCAGAACAGATGACGGCTTGCGCGGCGACGTGGCACCCGACGTCGCAGAGGTCGCGGGGTTCCTATCACCCAATCCGGGTGGCGTCGGGCCACTGACCCGCGCGTTTCTACTGGCCAACGTCGTCGAGCGGGCCGAGCAGTCGCTTCGCTCTCGGGCGACGGTCTGACCCGGATGCGCAACCAGATCCGCAAGAACCTACCGCTGCTCGTGGTGTTGATCGTGATCGTCGCGGCGCTGGTGCTCGTTCTTGCGGATCGGTGGCGACGCGGGTCCTTCATCCTGGGTGTCGCGACCGTGCTCGCCGCCGGCTTTCGGTTGTTCGTGCCCGAGAACCGGATCGGGTTGCTCGCAGTGCGGAGTCGCGCTTTCGACGTGTCGGCACTCGCCCTCGTCGGCGGCGCGATCGTGTTTCTGTCCGCTTCCATCGACCCGCTCGGCACCGACTGACCCTGTCGCCAGGTCCAGTCGGCGCCAGTCGGTTCAGATGGCCCGGGCGTGCTCCATCGTTGTGCCCAGGAGTTTCGCCACCGCTGCGGCCTCGGTGAGGAAGCCGTCGTGGCCATCGCGCGATTGGATGACCTCGAGGGCGCGGCAATCGGGCAACCCGCGCGCGATCTCCTTCTGCTGCCGAAGCGGATAGAGGCGATCGGAATCCACCCCGCCCACGATCGTGGGCACCGTGGCGCGCGCTAGGGCAGCGTCGATACCCCCGCGCCCGCGTCCGATGTCGTGCCTGTTCATCGCCTCGCTCAGCAACACGTATGTGCCGGCGTCGAAACGGTTGGCGAGTTTGGCTGCCTGGTGCTGGAGGTAGCTCTCGATGGCGTAGCGGCCACCGGTCCACGGATTCTCGTCACCCTGCGCGGAATTGGCGAACCGCAGATCCAGCTCGCTTTCCGTTCGGTACGTCAGGTGCGCGATGCGCCGAGCGATGCTCAGCCCGGCCCGCGGGGATCGGCCGGTGCCGTGGTAGTCCCCACCCTGCCAGTTGGGATCGGACACAATGGCCTCGATCTGCGTGGTCTGCGTCCCGATCTGATCGGCAGTTGCCCTGGCGCCGACCGCGAGCACGAGTGCCGCGCCCACCCGCTCCGGGTTGCCCACGATCCACTCCAACGTCCGCATGCCGCCCATGGAACCTCCGACCACGGCCGCGAAACGTTCGATGCCCAGAACGTCGGCAAGTGCGGCCTCGGCAGCTACCTGGTCCCGGATCGAGATGTAGGGGAACGCGCTGCCCCATGCCCGCCCGTCGGCTCCGATGGAACTCGGTCCGGTGGTGCCACCGCAACCGCCGAGAACGTTGGGTGCGATCACACACCATTCGTCGGTGTCGATCGGTGCGCCCGGTCCGACCATGCCGTTCCACCATCCCGGCAGCGCATGGTCGGCGTCGGCCGGCCCGCTCACGTGTGAATCACCGGTCAACGCATGTTCGACCAACACGACGTTGTCGCGGTTCGGGGACAGTTCACCCCACCGCTGCACCGCGATCGTGACCTGCGGGAGGGACGCGCCGCTCTCGAGATCCAGGCGGCCGATGTCGATACTGCCGAGCCGCCCGTCCGGCGCGGGAAAGTCCGCGTCCGGACGGGCGTCGTGCACAGAGCCGATGGTCAAGACGCCGCCGCTGCGAATCCGCGTTCGAGGTCGGCGATGATGTCGTCGACCCCCTCGATGCCCACAGCCAACCTGACCAGGCCCGGGGTGACACCCGAGGCCAACTGCTCCTCCGGCGTCAACTGCGAGTGTGTGGTCGAGGCTGGATGAATGACGAGTGAACGCACGTCTCCGATGTTAGCGACATGACTGTGCAGGCTCAGCGCGTCGACGAACCTCTTGCCCGCGTCGACCCCGCCCTTCAGTTCGAACGCGATGATCGCGCCCTGTCCCTTCGGGGCAAGCTGCTGGCCACGCTCGTACCACGGCGAGGACTCGAGGCCTGCGTAGTTGATGGCCTCGACCTCGCTGCGGGCTTCGAGGAACGCGGCAACCTTCTGCGCGTTCTCGACGTGCCGCTCGATACGCAGACTCAGTGTCTCCAGGCCCTGGCTGATGAGGAACGCGTTGAACGGTGACACAGCGGCGCCGATATCGCGGAGCAATTGCACGCGCGCCTTCAAAGCGAACGCGGGTGCTCCGAGTTCGGCGAAGACGACACCGTGATAGCTCGGGTCGGGGGTCGTGAAATTCGCGTGGCGTCCCTGTGTCCAGTCGAATGTGCCACCGTCGACGATGACGCCGGCGATAGCGGTGCCGTGCCCGCCCAAGTACTTCGTGGCCGAATGCACCACGATGTCGGCTCCGTGTGTGAGTGGCTGAATCAGGTAGGGCGTGGCCACGGTGTTGTCGACGATCAGGGGAATCCCGTTTTCGTGCGCAACAGCCGAGATGCCCGGAATGTCGAGGATGTCGTTCTTGGGGTTCGAGATCGTCTCACCGTAGAACGCCTTCGTTTCCGGGGTGATCGCGGCACGCCACTGCTCGAGGTCGTCGGGATCCTCGACGAAATCGACCGTGATTCCCAGCTTCGGGAGCGTGTAGTGGAACAGGTTGTAGGTGCCGCCGTACAGGCGCGGGCTCGACACGATGCGGTCACCGGCCTCCGCGATGTTGAGGATCGCGAGCGTTTCGGCGGCCTGGCCGGAGGCGAGCAACAGCGCTGCCACGCCTCCTTCGAGGGCAGCGATGCGCTGCTCGACGGCGTCCTGCGTCGGATTCATGATGCGGGTGTAGATGTTGCCCGGTTCGGCGAGCCCGAACAGTGCAGCGGCGTGGTCGGTGCTCTCGAACGTGTAGGACGTGGTCTGGTAGATCGGTAGCGCGCGCGCCCGCGTGACACCGTCGGCGTTCTGGCCGACGTGGATCTGCTTGGTCTCGAAACTCCACGATGCGGTGGGGTCTTCGATGGGCGCGCCTGCTGCGTCGACTACGTCAGGGGTGTTGTCGGTCATGTGCTGATAACTCCGTCTTCGAGGAATGTTGGTCGATTCGAATCGGCTCCCGCATGAGAGCCGGGCGGGGTCTATCGAGACAACAACACATCGTCAACCTCCTCATGGGCCTTCTGCCAAGTCGTGCCCGGTCAGTGGGCCCGTCGAGGCTGGTTGCCATCCTCGGAGCGGACCCGCGCTTGTTCTCCGGCCACGCGGTGGTGCGTGACCGATTAACCAGGTCTTTTCACCCGGGGCACCCCACCGCGGTTGGAGGGTTGCCGGCCAGCAAGCCGGGGCTTGAACGCTGACACTCATGACCTGGTGGGAATCCTAGCGGGAGCTTCCGCGGCAGCAAACAGCGACATTGCCCTTCCGGTGTCCGGGGACCTGATCACCTGCTCGAGTGAGGACAATCACCGCTTCGTAGGTGCAGGTTTCGTCGCCGCGGGGATGAAAATGGGAGCCACGGGCGTTCCCTACGGTGGTTCGTTCCACTTCCTGCCTCGTTCGAGGCGATTCATTCGATACGAAGGTTGTTCTGCTGTGACTGTCACCGATTCGGCTTTCGCCAAGAATGTCAGCGCTGCGCGCGACAGAATGTCGAACCCCATGGCCGCCGGGGACAGATCACCGTCGACGCGTCGACGCTTGGCGATGCTTGCCCTCTCGATCGGCGGTTTCGGTATCGGTACCACCGAATTCGCGTCGATGGGGTTGCTACCCGATGTGGCCGCGACCATGAACATCACCGAACCGGTTGCTGGGCAGATGATCTCGGCCTACGCGCTCGGAGTGGTAGTCGGTGCACCTCTGATTGCGACACTCGCGGCGCGAGTGCCGAGGCGGGTGCTGCTGATCGTCCTCATGGTGGCGTTCATGCTGGGCAACCTCGGAACCGTGTTCGCGCCGAGCTTCGGCGAACTGGTGGCATCGCGCTTCGTTGCAGGTCTGCCGCACGGTGCCTACTTCGGTATCGCTGCTCTCGTCGCCGCTCATCTGGCCGAGCCGGGCAAGCGAGCCAAAGCAGTCGCGATGGTGATGATGGGCCTCTCCGTCGCCAACGTCGTCGGCGTGCCGGTCGCGACGTGGCTCGGACAGGCATTCGGGTGGCGTAGTGCGTTCACCCTCGTTGCTGTAATCGGTGCGCTCACGGTGACGGCGCTGATCCTGTGGATGCCGCGACTGGACGGCATGCCCACCACGAACCCGATCACCGAACTGGGCGCATTGCGACGCAGCCAGGTCTGGATGACTCTCCTCGTCGGGGTCGTCGGTTTCGGTGGAATGTTCGCCGTGTACACCTACATCGCGTCGACACTGACCGATGTCGCTGGTCTCGCCAGGGCGTTCGTGCCGGTCGCCCTGATGATCTACGGCGTCGGCATGGTCGCCGGCAACTACGCCGGCGGCTGGCTCGCGGACCGATTCATGCTCCGCGGCGTCTTTTTCGGGCTGTCCGCGATGGCGGTGTTCCTGGCCGTGTTCGTGGCCGCAGCCCACAACGGCGTCACCGCGTTGATTCTGATCTTCCTGATCGGCGCCTCGGGTTCGTCGGTCATTCCGGGTCTGCAGACCCGTCTGATGGATGTCGCCGACGATGCGCAGACCTTGGCGGCCTCGCTCAACCACGCAGCCTTCAACCTGGCCAACGCTCTAGGAGCTGCCATCGGCGGCGCAGTGATCGCTGCCGGTTTCGGTTACACCGCGCCTGCCGCAGTCGGCTCCGTGCTCGCCGTCGCCGGCCTTGTGGTCCTGGCGACCGCGATGCGGATGCAGCGGCGGGCCGACGCGCTCTGAGTCTCTCTGCCGAGATCGAGGTTGTGCCGCAAATTCGCCGGATTTCGATACTCAACCTCGATCTCGGCAGGAGGGGCAGGAGGGGCAGGAGGCGGGGGATCTCCACCGAACCTCCACATTTCCTGCCGGATCCCTCCGCAGCAGCCCTCTAGTGTCGGAGGCATGAACCGCACCGTGCTCGTCGTCGATGACGAACCGACCATCTCGGATGCTCTCGCGGCACGGCTCCGCGGCGAGGGTTTCGATGTGATCATCGCAGCAGACGGACCTTCGGCTGTTGCAGAGTGCGCGCGGACCACGCCCGACCTGGTCGTGCTCGATGTGATGCTGCCAGGTTTCGACGGATTGGAAGTGTGCCGCCGAATTCAGGCGGACCGGCCTGTCTCGGTGCTGATGCTGACCGCTAAATCCGAGGAGACCGACATGCTGGTCGGCCTCGGGGTCGGCGCCGATGACTATCTGGCCAAGCCGTTCAGCATGCGTGAGCTCGTTGCACGCGTACATGCGCTCATTCGGCGCGCGGACAGAAATGCCTTATCTGCCGACCTGCCGATGTCGACACCGGCAACGAGCGTCGGCCCGATACGGATCGACCACGACGCCCGCACGGTGTCGAACTCGGACGGTGTAGTACATCTGACGCGCACGGAATTCGATATCCTGGTGTTCCTCTTGCACCGCCCACGCAAAGCCGTGGCGCGCGAGACACTGCTCGCGCACCTGTGGGGCTGGGAGGACTCGGCCGGTAGCCGGACCGTCGACAGTCATGTCAAAGCTCTGCGACGCAAGCTCGGTGGCGACCTCATCCGTACGGTGCACGGGTTCGGCTACGCGCTGGAAGTGCCGAGATGACACCGACCGCCCTCGGCCGGAGGTTGCCCCGACCCCTCGATCCGTTGAGCTCGTTCAAACTCAAGGTGTCTCTGATCGTCGGCATCGTGTTGGTAGTCGCCAGCATCACGTTCTGGTTCGGCGCCGGCTGGCAGTTCCGGTACGCGCTCTTGGCCGCCTTGGTGATGTCGCTGGCCGCGACGCAAGTTCTCGCCCACGGGATGACCTCGCCGTTGCGCGAGATGACCGCGGCAGCCAAAGCCATGGCCAGGGGCGACTATTCGACGCGTGTCCGCGCGACCTCACGCGACGAGGTCGGCCAACTCGCGGAGGCGTTCAACACGATGTCGACCGACCTCGAAGCGGCGGACACCTACCGACGCGAACTGATCGGCAACGTCTCGCACGAGTTGAAGACGCCCATCGCAGCGTTGCGCGCCGTCCTCGAGAACATCGCCGACGGTGTCACCGAGCCCGACCCCCGAACACTGGCGGTGGCGCTGCGGCAAACCGAGAAGCTGGGCGATCTCGTCTCGGAACTGTTGGACCTCTCCCGGTTGGAGGGTGGCGTTCTGCAGCTGAAACCCGAGCAGTTCGGGGTGCACGATTTCCTCGCCGAGGTCACTGCGGGGCAACCCCGCATCGCGCTCGAAGTCCACCCGGTCGACCTCGCCGTCCGTGCTGATCGCTCGAGGTTGACGCAGGTGGTCACCAATCTCGTCGAGAACGCGGTCCGGCACGCGCCCTCTGGCACCGACATCACGGTGTCGGCGGTCGAGACGCGCGATGGCATAAACCTCGACGTCGTAGACGACGGGCCGGGAATAGCACCGGCCGAGCGCAATACGGTGTTCGATCGGTTCACCCGGGGCGGTGCGACGGGCGGCGGAACCGGCCTCGGCCTCGCTATTGCCCGTTGGGCTACAGAGCTGCACGGCGGAACGATCGAAGTGCTCGATCGTTCGACCGGTTGTCACATCAGAGTCTCCATTCCACACTCCTGAGTCCGCTCGATCCCCGCGACGCACGTCTTCATGTCGTGACGTCGGTTTCAGTCCTGCCCGAACGAGGAAAGAAGACTGTCTTGACCACCGTTGAGCACTCGCAAGACCGGACATCCGGAACACCGATAGCCCCCATCGGACTCTCACTCTGGCCGCGCAGGGTTTGGCCCGTGCGACGCTATGCCGCTGTCTCTCGATTCACCCTGGTCGGCGCCGTCGTCACGGGCCTGCTCGGCGCGGCTGTCCTTGGTTCTCCCGGCATCGGGTACCCGATCGTCGCCGCAGCGGTGCTCGTCGTAGCGGCATCTGCGCGTCCCGGTCGGCTCACGTGGTGGCATGCGTTCGGCGCGGTAGCTGTTCTCGCTCTCACCTCGGTCTCGGTGTTTCGGGCCGCGGAGTGGTTGGTGACCCTCGCGACCTGGCTGGCCGTATTCGTCGCCGGGGCCGTCCTGTCGACGTCGTGGACTTGGACGGGGACCGTTCTCGGTGCAATGACGCCGGTGTTCGTTCCGGTTCGGGTTCTGCGATGGACGAGGCGAGGCACCCGCAGGTTGGATACCGGCAGCGTGAAGCCGGGGCGACTGGTGTTGGTCGCTGCGGTGACATCGTTGCTCGTACTTGTCTTCGCGGCGCTCTTCGCCGGTGCCGACCCACAGTTCGGGCGGCTCGTCGATTCGCTGACTCCGGAATGGGATCTGGGCGCTGCATTCGGGCGACTCGTTGTCTTCACGCTCGTCGCTGGCGGTGCGCTGGCTGCGGCATATGTTGCCTTCAATACGCCGCGTTTCGACCTGGTAGCGCCTCGGCCACGTCGCACGCTTCGGCTGTGGGAGTGGACGATTCCGCTGGGATCGCTGGTCGCTGTGTTCTGCGCCTTCGTCTTCGTGCAGCTACGGACCCTGTTCGGAGGTCAAGAACACGTGATGGTTACCGACGGCCTCACCAACGCCGAATACGCGAGGCAAGGATTCTGGCAGCTGTTGGCGGTGACGGCACTGACTCTGCTGGTCATTGCAGTCACGGTCGGAAAGGCGCCGCGCATCTCGACGGCGGATCGACTGGCCCTGCGCATATTGGTGGGCGCTCTGTGTCTGCTGTCCTTGGTAGTGGTCGCCTCGGCGCTGCACCGGATGTCGTTGTACGAGCAGCAATACGGATACACGACGCTACGCTTGTTCGTCACCGCGGTGGAGCTGTGGCTGGGTTCGGTGTTCGTGCTGATCATGATCACGGGTCTCCGGATGTCTGGTCGATGGCTGCCGCGCGCGGTGGGTGTGGGGGCGGTGTTGACGGTGCTCGGCCTCGCGGCGCTGAACCCCGATGCCTACATCGCTCGCCACAGCGTCGAACGATTCGAGCAAACAGGGAAGATCGACGTCGGCTATCTCTCCCGGCTTTCGAGCGACGCCGCGCCCGAACTGGACCGACTGCCCGAGCCGTACCGGAGCTGTGTCGACACCGGGCCGTCGACGAATGCGTCGTGCCTCCCTGGGCGCTAAAGTGAGCGGGCATGAGCAGGAAGGAGCAGCGATGAGATACATGAGCTCGATTTCGACGTATCTCGTTCTGCTTTTGCTGCTCGCCACCGTCCCTGGTTCGACGGCCGGTGCGGTCGCGTTCGGCCTCGTCTTGACGGCAGTGGTGGTCACCGTCGTGGCCACCACAGGCCGTGATTCGCTGACAGCGATGCTGTTCGGCGTCACGCACGGCCCTGCGGCAGATCAACGTCGGCGCGGGGCATTTCGCCGTCAGGACCGTCCGAACGAAGCAGGCAGGCCGATGCCCCGCGCTCCCGGCGCGTTGGTGGGGGCCCTCTAGAGCACCGCACCAGGGCTTCCCGACACACCGTCAGCGGTACATCACCCGCCCTTCGTCGGAAGTCGCCTTCATGTACTTCATGAGCTCATTGCCTGCGTTCGCCTGTGCCCGGCGTTCGATCAGCACGGTCCTGTCCATAGTGGCGACCGTCGCGCTGATGTTTCTTCTCGTCGTCGACCACGAGCCCGGTGGCCAAACGTCGCTCGTCGCTCTCGCGCTCGCAGCTCTGGTCGCGCTCGCGGTACTGCATTCGGCGTCGGTCTCGTGCGTCGGACCCAGGGCTTCGCGCGCTCCTGCCGAGGACACCCGATTACGAGGTAGCTTTCGTCGCCAACACCGTCCCGACACACCGGGACGTCCTATGCCCAGAGCACCCGGACCGGTCACCTGACCGGTCCGCCTTCCCTCGCTTCGGGGAGTGCGCTGCCGGTCGAGATTTCCACGACCGACAACACACCAAGGGGTGCTCCCATGCTCGACTTCGTCTACTACCCGGTGTCCGGAATCCTCTGGTTCTGGCACACGGCTTTCGGTTCGGTGCTCGGTCCCGACAACGGGATCAGCTGGGCACTGGCCGTGGTGTTTCTCGTGTTCACCGTCCGTGTTCTGCTCTACAAACCGTTCGTCGGCCAAATCCGTCGTCAACTTGCCCTGAAGTCGCTGCAACCGCAGATGAAGGCGTTGCAGAAGATGCATGCCGGCGATCGCGCTCGCCAAGGGGCAGAACTGCGGAAGTTGCAGAAAGAACACGGGGTGAACCCGCTGCTCGGTTGTCTGCCGATGCTCGTGCAGGCACCGGTGTTCATCGGACTGCTGCACGTGCTGAGGTCGTTCAACCGCACCGGCACCGGTTTCGGTCACCTCGGCATGTCCGCTCAGGACAACGCGAGCACGGCCAACTACTTCTTCAGCGCCACCGACGTGCAGTCGTTTCTCGGCGCCCGCCTGTTCGGAGCGCCGATCTCGGCGGCGATCACCAATCCGGCCGACACTCTCGCGTCCTTCGCCCAGTTCGGCGGGATACCGTCGGCGTGGGCCATCGCCGCGGTGGCAGTTCCGCTCATGGTGATCGCTGGTGTGGCTACGCACTTCAACGCTCGTGCCTCGATAGCGCGCCAGGACGACGCGGCACGCAGCAACCCGCAGACCGCAATGACAAACAGGATGATGCTCTGGATCCTGCCGGCCGGCGTCCTGATCGGTGGACCGGTGCTACCGGTAGCTGTGCTGCTGTACTGGGTGAGCAACAACGTGTGGACGTACGTCCAACAACATCTTGTGTATCGGCGAATAGACCGGGAGCAGGCAGCGTTGCCCGTGCCGCAATCCGCCGTCACTGCGCCCAAACCAGGCGCCAAACCTCAGCGCCGACGGTGAAGGACCGTTCCGTGTGTGTCGGTCGCGTCCGCTACCGTGCCTTCCGTGCCTATCACCGTCTCCACAGTCAACGTCAACGGAATCCGTGCTGCCGCACGCAAGGGAATGCTGCCGTGGTTGGAAGCGACCGATGCCGATGTGGTCTGCCTTCAGGAAACGCGCGCCGACGACGGTGAGCTGACCAAGGCCCTGGCCCCCGCACTCGACGCAGGCTGGCACCTCGCCTCCGCCGCGCCGTCGGTGAAAGGACGCAACGGCGTCGCTGTTCTCTCCCGCACGGCTCCCGACGCCATGCGGGTGGGAATCGGTGCCGACGAGTTCGCGGAGGCCGGACGCTATATCGAGGCCGATTTCGGTGACGTCACCGTCGCGAGTTTGTACCTGCCGTCCGGTGAGGTCGGTACCGAGCGACAGGAGGAGAAGGAGCGGTTCATGGCCGCATTCGCCCCGTACCTGACGGCGCTGGCCTCGACAGCGCAGGCCGCGGACCGCGATGCCGTGGTGTGCGGTGACTGGAACATCGCGCACACCGAGCGCGATATCAAGGCGTGGAAGACCAACCGCAAGAACTCGGGGTTCCTCCCCGAGGAACGTGAGTGGATCTCGGCGCTTCTGACCGACGGCGCACCCTGGCGGGACGTCGTGCGCGATCTTCATCCCGACGTGGACGGCCCGTACAGCTGGTGGTCCTATCGCGGAAAGGCATTCGACAACGACGCCGGATGGCGGATCGACTACCACCTGGTCACCGACGCTCTCGCCGAACGCGCAAAAGACGCGGTCACCGAGCGTGCGGTGGCCTACGACCAGCGATGGTCCGATCACTCGCCAGTGACGGTCAGGTATCGCTAGAGCCTGGAAGAAAAGACCTTCTCGCGTCGTGAAAAGATCATGAGCATGTCTTCTCCTGCATCATCCGACACACCTCAGGGGCCGCGCCAGCGCGTCCTGTCCGGCATCCAGCCGACGGCGGACTCGTTCCACCTCGGCAACTACCTGGGTGCCGTGCGTCAGTGGGTGGCATTGCAGGACGACTACGACGCGTTCTATTTCATTCCAGATCTACACGCCATCACGGTGCCGCAGGATCCCAAAGCGCTACGGCATCGCACCAGAATCGCGGCAGCGCAGCTCCTGGCCGTCGGCATCGACCCGAAGCGCTCGACTCTGTTCGTGCAGAGTCAGGTCCCGGAGCATGCGCAGCTGGCGTGGGTGCTCAACTGCATTACCGGGTTCGGCGAAGCGGGGCGGATGACGCAGTTCAAGGACAAGTCGGCCAAGCAGGGTCGCGATCAGACCACGGTGGGGCTGTTCACCTACCCGGTATTGCAGGCCGCCGACATTCTGCTCTATCGCCCCAATCTCGTTCCGGTCGGCGAAGATCAGCGTCAGCACCTCGAACTGACGCGCGATCTCGCGCAGCGCTTCAACACCCGCTTCAAGAAGACCTTCGTCGTTCCGGACGCACACATCGTGAAGGGCACCGCCAAGATCTTCGATCTGCAGGAGCCAACGGCGAAAATGAGCAAGTCGGGGTCGAACCCGGCCGGCATCGTCAACCTTCTCGACGATCCGAAGGTGACGGCGAAGAAGCTTCGCTCGGCGGTGACCGACAACGACCGGGACATAGCCTTCGACCCGGTGAACAAGCCGGGCGTCAGCAATCTGCTCAACATTCAGTCGGCATTGTCCGGCAGCGCGATCGACGACCTCGTCGAGGGATACGCAGGCAAGGGCTACGGCGATCTCAAGTCGGACACGGCAGATGTCCTGATCGAGTTCGTGACCCCGCTGAAAGCCGCCGTCGATGGCTATATGGCCGACATCGCCGAGCTGGATCGCATCCTCGCAGACGGCGCAGACCGGGCGAGGGAGGTAGCGTCACGAACGTTGACGCAGGTGTACGAACGGGTGGGGTTCCTGGCACCGCTTTCCTGACAGCAGGGAACTCACACCGGGTCCCGAGCTTCGAGGGGCAGACATCGAGAGGGTGATCGTCGTTCCCGACTTCAAAGCAATCTTGCAGCGGCGCCGCGAGCAATGGCCGTGGTTCGATCACACGGTCCGCGCGGCGCAGCGGTACAAATCGCAGAATGGCGACTATTACGCCGCCGCGATGACCTACTTCAGTGTGCTGGCGCTTTTTCCGCTCCTGATGGTGGCGTTCGCGGCAGCCGGATTCGTGCTGGCGGGCCAACCTCAATTGCTCGACGAGATCAGCGACCAGATCACGCAGAACGTTCCGGGAAGTTTGGGCGAAACGATCAACACTCTCGTCGACACTGCGATCGAGTCGAGGACGAGCGTCGGCATCCTCGGTATCCTCGGCGCGCTCTACGCAGGATTGGGGTGGATGGCGAAACTGCGCGAGGCTCTGACGGCCATGTGGGAGTCCGTGCACGAGGACGGCAGCTTCCTCGCCACCAAGTTCAAGGATCTCCTGGCACTGTTCGGGCTCGGTGCCGCTCTTGCAGTGTCGCTGGGATTGTCGGCGCTCAACGGTGCCTCGGTGATGCGCAGTCTGCTCGAACTGGTCAACCTGGACGGCGTCCCTGGAGTCGATATCGCGCTCCGCGTCCTGTCGGTGGTGCTGGCAGTCGTCGCTACCTGGGCTGTGTTCGTCTGGGTTATTTCGCGGCTTCCTCGGGAACCCGTTCCGATTCACAGCGCCTTGAAAGGCGCTCTGATCGCCGCGATCGGGTTCGAGGTTTTCAAGCAGATCGCGGCGATCTACCTCGCGTCGGTCACCAACGGCCCCGCCGGGGTGGTGTTCGGCCCGATCATCGGTCTTCTGGTCTTCGTGTTCACCACGTCGCGATTCCTGTTGCTGTCAACGGCTTTTGCTGCCACCACCGAGGAAAGTATGGCGCTGGCGTTCGTGCCACCACCGGAACCGGCAGTCATCACTCCTCGCGTCGAGATCAACGAGGGGCCGACGGTGAAGAGCGGCATCGCACTGGTTGGAGCGGGGGCGATCGCGGGAGCGGTGCTGGGGCGGTGG
>NZ_JABFAO010000015.1:152822-222029 GCF_017168235.1 Rhodococcus sp. KRD197 | reverse complement strand
GGTGCTGGGGCGGTGGGGGCGCCGCTGACCGGCCCAGCATGGGTCCGCGCGAATCAACGCCGTCGATTCAGTTGACGTGCCCAGAGCAGCAGACCCAGCACGATCAGTGCGCCGATGACCGCGAAACCGATTCGAATCACGGTGTCGCCGCCCGCCTGCAGGGCCGACGCTCGCGCACTGGCAGCGGGATCGGTCTGTCCGGCAGGATCGGTCGGCGGCGATGCCAGCGTGGGCACCGCGGGGCGGGTGCTCGTGACCGGTGCGGCGGAATCCTGGTCCACGAGTACACCGACTGTCGAGCCAACGGGTAGCGCGAAGCCGTAGTCCAGCAGCCGCGCTGCCTGCTCCCACGGACGAATAGGCAGGACGTCACCCAGCATCAACGTGACGGCGAGTCGTCGGCCGTCGCGGGCGGCGGCGCCGACGAAGGTCTGTCGGGCAGAGTCGGTGAATCCTGTCTTGCCCCCGAGCGCGCCATCGTAGTTGTACAGCAACTGGTTGTCGTTCGACAGCGCGAATCCTGGCCGGTCCACGTCCTCGGTGATGGCGGGATCTCGGGGGTAGCCCGGGAAATCGACCATCTCGGTGGAAATCAGTCGCGCGAACGTCGGGTCCGCCATCGCGGAACGAAAGATCAACGCCATGTCGTAGGCCGAGCTCGACATCCCGGGCCCGTCGAGACCGGACGGACTCGCCGTCCTCGTGTCGAGCGCACCCAACGAAGTTGCCTTCGCGTTCATTTTCTCGACCGCGGCCTCGTTGCCACCGAGCTGCGCGGCCAGCGCGTGCGCGGCGTCGTTCCCGGATGCCATCACCAGACCCTGCATCAACTGCATGTTCGTGTAGACGCCGCCCTTTCCTAGTCCGACGGAGCTGCCTTCGATACCGGCATCCTCAGCTGTGGCGACGGTGGTCTTGTTCAGATCGAGCTCATCGAGCACGACGAGGGCGAGAAGAATCTTGATGATGCTGGCGGGTCGGTAGCGCCCGTGCGGATCCTTTGCCGCGAGAACGTCGCCGCTATCGAGATCGGCGAGCACCCAACCGGTTGCCGAGATGTCCGCAGGCAACGGGGGAGCCCCGTCGGGTGTCACGGTGCCGCACTCGGCGAGAGCGTCACCGCCGATAGCTTCAGCAGGCACGGGAAGGGCAGGAGGGGCGGTTTGTCCTGGCTCAGGCACCTCCGACAGGTCGATCGCAGGTGGCGGCGACGTCGCGAACGGGCAGTTGTCGGTGTCCGGTGTCGCGAAAGGTGTGGTGGTCGGCGGTGGCTCGGGTGGCTGAGCGCCGACCGGCGCCGAGCCCATGAGCACCAGTACAACAGACGCCGACGCCACCACGAACCCACGAATCGTTCTCATCGCGAACCACCTTAGGCGCTTCGCGCATGTGCGTGGAAATACATAGCCTGCTATGTATTTCCACGCACATGGGGGAGGGTCAGTTACCGGACGGCCGGAGGAAGGGGCGCTGGATCTTCTTCCACTTCTCGTAAGTGGCATACGCGGACCGGGTGGACTCGAGCGTCGACGTCGCGCTGACCGGAACATCCCACCAGGACTCGGAATCCGGCGCCCCGACGAGTGGGTCCGTCTCGACATGGATGACCGTGCTCGTCTGGCTCGCCTTGGCGATCTTGACCGCGTCGGTGAACTCGGCACCGTTCTCGACCCGCACGACCTCCACTCCCAGGCTGGCGGCGTTGGCTGCGAGATCGACGGGCAGAATCTCACCGTCCAAACGGCCCTGTTCGCCGCGGTAGCGATAGTCGGTTCCGAATCGCTGCGAACCCAGCGACTCCGAGAGCGATCCGATGGAGGCGAAGCCGTGATTCTGCACCAGGATCACGATGATCTTGACGCCTTCCTGGACGGCGGTGACGAGCTCGGTGGCCATCATCAGGTACGAGCCGTCGCCGACCATGACGAACACGTCGCGGTCGGGCTCGGCCATCTTCGCACCGATCCCGCCGGCGATCTCGTAGCCCATGCACGAGAATCCGTACTCGACGTGGTATCCCTTGGAATCTCGTGTGCGCCAGAGCTTGTGCAGGTCGCCTGGCATCGATCCGGCGGCACAGACCACGACATCATCCGGATCGGACAGCGTGTTCGCGAGGCCGATCACCTGATTCTGGTTCAACGGCGCAGTCGGATCCTCGATCTTGTACACCGAGGAAACCGTCGCGTCCCACTGGGTCGCCAGGTTTGAAACAAGGGTGCGGTAGTCGGCCGGTACCTCGTAGTCGGCCAGCTCGGCCTCGAGGGCTTCGAGCGCCTCGCGGGCGTCGGAGACGACGGAGATGCCGCCTTGCTTGACCGAGTCGATGGACGCGACGTTGATGTTGACGAATCGCACGTCCGGGTTGTTGAAGGCGGTACGCGAGGCGGAGGTGAAGTCGCTGTAGCGAGTGCCGATTCCGATGATGACATCAGCTTCGGTGGCGAGGGCGTTCGCGGCAGTGGTGCCGGTAGAACCGACCGCGCCCACCGACTGTGGATGGTCGTAGGGCACAGCCCCTTTGCCGGCCTGGCTCTGGCCGACGGGTATTCCGGTCTTCGAGACGAACGATGCGAGTGCGGCGGTGGCGCCGGAGTAGATGACCCCGCCGCCGGCGACGATCATCGGCTTCTGCGCGCTGCGGATGACCTCGGCTGCGCGTGCGATGACCGACTTTTCCGGCAGCGGGCGGGCGATGTGCCACGTACGCGGTGCGAACAGCGACTCCGGCCAATCGAACGCCTCTGCCTGCACGTCCTGCGGGATGGCGACGGTGGCAGCGCCGGTCTCGACCGGATCGGTCAGCACGCGCATTGCGCCGAGCAAAGCCCCGGGCAGCTGTTCGGGACGCCACACCCGGTCGAAGTACCGCGAGAGCGGCTTGAACGCGTCGTTGACCGTGACGTCACCGCTCGAGGGGAGTTCCAGCTCCTGAAGCACCGGGGCGCTCACGCGGGTGGCGAACGTGTCCGCTGGCAGCAACAGGACAGGCAGGCGATTGATCGTCGCCAGGGCAGCACCTGTCAGCATGTTCGTCGAGCCGGGACCGACGCTGGCCGTGACAGCCCAGGTCTGCATTCGATCCTTCTGACGTGTGTAGGCGACGGCACTGTGCACCATGGCCTGCTCGTTGCGCCCGAGGACGTACGGCAATTCCGGTTCGTTGCCGCCTTCGACGGCGTCGATCTCGGCCTGCAGGAGCGCCTGCCCGAGGCCGGCGACGTTGCCGTGGCCGAAGATGCCGAATGCGCCGGCGAAGAACTTGGTGCGTGTGCCGTCGCGCTCGACGTACTGGTTTGCCAAGAATTTCACGACGGCCTGGCTCACGGTGAGGTGAACTGTGTCCTCGGTATTCTCGGTCTTGTTCGCCGAGATCGGCGCAGTGGACACCACGGTCATGCTCCTTCGGAAGCGGGGTCGAGGGTAAGGCCGTTCAAGGGAAGACGAGGGTCGACGGCCTGCTCTTCCCAGGTGCCGCGGATCCAGGTGTGCTCGGGGTCGTCGACGATGTTCCAGGCTCGTTCCTTACCCGGTCCGGCCATGACGTTGAGGTAGTACATGTGGTAGCCGGGGGCAGCGACGGACGGGCCGTGGTAGCCGTGCGGCACCAGGACGACATCGCCCGTGCGGACCTCTTCGAGCACCTCGATCGGCCGCTGCGGCGTCCCGTATACGCGGTGGTAGCCGAAGCCGGCGCGCTCGCCCGGGCCGGGCGCGATCTCGAAGTAGTAGATCTCTTCCAGCGCAGTCTCGCTCGCGGTGTTCTCGTCGTGCTTGTGGCCCGGGTAGGACGACCAGTTGCCGCCGGGGGTGATGACCTCGCAAGCGATGAGCGAGTCGGCTTCGAATCTGTCGGCGGTACCGAAATTGTGTACCTGCCGACTGCAGTTCCCCGCACCGCGCAGCTCGACCGAGACATCGGCTGCTGCCACGTACCGGAGGGGAAGCTTGTTCTGGGCCCGAGCTCCGCACAGCGCGAAGCGCCCGCCGTCGGTGCTGGCGACCGTGTACGAGGAATCCTTGCCGACGTAGACGAAGTCCGACGGTCCGTCGAACACCGATGTGCGGCCCTGTAATTCGAACTTCGTACCGTCACTGGTGACTGTCGCAGAACCGGACAATGGGACGATCATGATCTCGTCGGCGCCGGACTCGAGGTCCACGGACTTCCCGGCAGCAAGGCTCAGCGTCCACAGGCTCGATTCCGTCCAGCCTGATCGGGTCGTTCCGCCGGCTCCACTCCTGCCTAATCGGGTCGTTCCGCCGGCTCCACTCCTGCCGGCCGTCTCGGGCGTCACGACGACGTCGAAGTGGTCCTGGCCGCCTGTTCCTGCTTTGATGTAGTACTCGGAGTTCATCTTTCACCTCACCATGTCCACGGCGGTGCCGACTGCTTTCGCGACGTCGCCGTCCTGCGGGTAGAGCAGCGTGCGTCCGACGATCAGGCCGCGCACTGCGGGAATCTCGAGCGCCTTCGCCCAGCTGGCGTAGGTCTCGTCCGGTGCAGTCTGAGGGTCGCCCCCGAGTAGCAGCGTAGGTAGGGTGGTCGCATCCATGACGCGCTCCATCTCGTCGACGACAGGCAGCTTCATCCAGGTGTAGGCGGAGGTGGATCCGAGGCCCTGGGTGATGTGGATCGATTTGATGACGGCGTCGGCGCTGAGGTCGTTGACGACGCGGCCGTCGACACGGCTGGACAGGAACGGTTCGACCATCGCGATGAGGTTTTCGGCGGCGAGTTCGTCGATGGCCCGAGCGCAGGCGGTCATGGTCTCGAGTGTCCCGGGGTCCTCGAGCGCGATCCGAGTGAGCATTTTCGCTCCGTTCATGCGCGCTTTGGCGGTCGACGCAGCGGTGGCTCCCGTCATTCGGTCGTCGAGTTCGAACGACGCGCCGGCCAACCCCCCGCGATTCATCGACGAGAAGACGACCTTGTCCTCGAGCGCTCCGAGCAGCACGAGATCGTCGAGGATCTCTGCCGAGGCAAGAACGCCGTCGACGCCGGGGTTGGCCAGTGCCGTGCGGAGCCGATCGAGCAGTTCGGTGCGGCTGTTCATCGCGGTGGCATCGGCCCCGACCGAGAGTGCGCCGCGGGCTGGGTGATCGGCAGCGACGATCATCAATCGACCGTTGCCGCGGACGGTGTCGCGGGTGACCCGAGTGGCCCAGGCTCGGTCGATCGCCTGCGGGTTGGTCGCGCGCAGCGCGGTCACCTCGGCGTACGTCGACGCGGCAGCAGGGGTCAGGGTGGTCTCAGACATTGACGGCCTCGTTGTCGGATTTTTCGGTGGCGGACTTTTCCGCAAGGGCGGCGACCTCGGCTGCGGTCGGCATCGCGGTCGAGCATTCGAGGCGAGAGGCGACGATGGCGCCGGCAGCGTTGCCGTAGCGGAGGATCTTCTCGAGTGGCCAGCCGGCCAGGAGGCCGTGGCACAGTGAACCGCCGAAACTGTCGCCCGCACCGAGGCCATTGACGACGTCGACGAAATTCGGTGGGACGGTGACGGTCTCCGAGCGGGTCTTGCCCATGACCCCTTTCGGCCCCATCTTGACGATGGCCAGCTCTACGCCGAGGTCGAGGAGCGCGTCGGCAGCAGCGTGTGGATCGGTCTCGCCGACGGCGATCTCGCATTCCTCTTTGTTCCCGACGGCAACGGTGACGTGCCGGAGTGCGCGCTGAACCTGCTCGGTCGCGGCGGCGGGGGAGTGCCAGAACATCGGTCGGTAGTCGAGGTCGAGCACGGTCAGCGGCGCGCGTTCGCGTGCTTCCCAGGCGGTGAAGTGGGCGCTGCGGCTCGGCTCCTCGGACAGGCCGGTCACCGTCGACCAGTACAGGCGGGCGCTGCGGACGGCGGCCGAATCGATGTTCTCGGGTCGGACCTGCAGATCCGGCGCGGAGGGCTTGCGGTAGAAGTACAACGGGAAGTCGTCCGGCGGAAAGATCTCGCAGAAGGTGACGGGCGTTGCGTACGTCTCGTCGACGACGATGAATCGATTGTCGACACCGAGGCGAACGAGCTCACCGGAGACATACCGGCCGAAGGGATCGTCGCCGACGCCGGAGATCAGGGCCGATGTGCACCCGAGGCGTGCTGCGGCAACGGCGACGTTCGCTGCGCTTCCGCCGAGGAACTTGCCGAAGGACTCGACGAGCTCGAGGCCGACGCCGGTTTGCAGCGGGTAGATGTCGACGCCGCTGCGCCCGATGGCGAGGACGTCGAAGGCCGTGGTGTTCGCATCGGCTGAGGTGGTCAAGATCGACTCCAGAGGGTTTCGGGAATGTACGACGGAGAGGTGACACGTGCACACGGCTTGTCGAGTTCTACTGTGCGCTAGTTCACAGGTTCATGTCAATACTTTGTCCTGACATTCTTACTTCAAGTCAAGGCGATGTTAGTGTTCACCTACACTTCGATCAAACCGGGCATCGAAACGACTGCCCCTGAAGTAGATACGGAGCCGGACTGTGACTGCCTCGAACACGTCCACGGGCGACGCCAAGTCCACGGTGCGATCATCGGTGGCGACGCCATTGTCCGTCGAGCTGGACCGCGGTAGCCCGGTTCCTCTGTACTTCCAACTCGCCCAAGCGATCGAGTCGGCGATTCTCGGCGGGCTGTTGGCCCCCGGCGATCGATTCGAGAACGAACTGGCCTTGGCCAAGCGCCTCAACCTTTCGCGTCCCACGACACGGCGTGCCATCCAGGAGCTGGTGGACAAGGGGCTGCTGGTTCGGAAGCGAGGCGTCGGTACCCAGGTGGTGCAGAGTCCGGTCCATCGCCCCGTAGAACTCACCAGCTTGTTCGACGACCTCGCTCGGGCGGGGCAGAGTCCGTCCACCAAGTTGCTCGACTACCACGTCGGCATCCCGACGGCCGAGGTCGCACGTGAGCTCAATCTCGCCGACGACGTCGAAGTGGTCACCATTCGCCGACTCAGGAGCACGAACGGCGAGCCATTGGCATTGATGACCAATCACCTGCCGTCGGCAATCGCTCCCGACCCGGAAGAGCTCGAATCGCACGGGTTGTATCAATCGCTGCGAACCAGGGGTGTGCACATCCGGCTCGCCCGGCAGCGGATCGGTGCGAAAGCCGCCGATCGTGAAGAGGCGCAACTGCTCGATGAGAAGTTCAAGGCACCGCTGCTGACGATGCATCGAACGGCATTCGACGACTCGGGGAGCGTCGTGGAGTTCGGCTCGCACGCCTACCGCGCCTCGCGCTACTACTTCGACACCACCGTCGTCGACCGCTGAGCCGGCCGTCAGGCGCCAGTCGCGGCGGTGGACCCACGCACCTGGATGGCGGGCGGGACGAGCTGCAGTGAGCCTGCAGCCGACGGGTCCGCAATACGCTCCACCAGCGCGGTAGCCGCCCGCCGTCCGAGCTCGACGGTCGCGTTTTCCACGCTCGTCAGCCGCACATGTCGTAGTTGTGCGATGGATGTGTTGTCGTATCCCACCACCGACACCTCGGCCGGGACCGCCAGTCCCATGTCCTGGCAGGCGGTCATGACGCCGATCGCGACGAGGTCGTTGACGGCGTAGATTGCGGTGGGTCGACCTGTCTGCAGCAGCCGGGTCCCTGCGCGGTGCCCGTCGTCCTCGGTCATGTCGCTCTCCTCCACACGGATGTGACGGGTGAGTCCGTGCGCCGTCATCGCCGCTCGATAGCTCTCGGCGCGGATGTCGGCCACCGCGCCCAGGCCCGCGACGTGCGCGATTGCGCTGTGTCCCAAGTCGACGAGGTGGCCTACCGCCAGCTGGGTTCCGAGCTCGTCGTCGCTGGCAACGATGTCGACGCCCGGAAAGTCGAGATCGCGGCTCGCGACGACCACGGTAGGCATGGATGCGGCTGCCTCAGCGATCGCCGGCGTGGGGTTTCGAGTGCCCACGAGAGCCAGGCCGTCGAGCCGCAGATCCATGAAGCTTTCCACGAAGGACTCGTCGGAGCTGCGGTCCAGTCGGCCATCGGCGAGGAACATTTTCAGATCATGTTGCTGCAGAACCGAGTTCATCCCTTCGAGGCAGTCGACGAACCATGGGTTGCGCAGGTCGTTGAGAAGCACTCCCACGATGTTCGTTCGGCGCTGGCTGAGGCTACGTGCGCTGAGGTTGGGGCGGTAACCCAACTCGCGAATGGCCTTCTCGACCGCCTCGCGTTTCTCGTCGCTGACTGAGCTCGATCCGCGAAGTACCAGTGAAACAAGCGATTTGGATACCCCGGCGTGGGCGGCGACGGTACGAATGGTCGGCTGCGCCACGTGGGGTCCTTTCGTGCGAGAGGGGCGGTGTCTCGACGACGCTAGCAGGCGCAGGGGTGTTGACACGCCTGCGTTGGATCGGCAAGACTGACCACGGATTGGACCGGTCCAAAAGGTTCGTGGGCGCCGGTCGGTTCGCACCTTCTTCCAGCTTTCGAGGAGACACACCAGTGAGTTCACCGCACGGCACGAGTTCACCGCAGGGAATCAGGGTCGCCGTCGCCGGTTTCGGTTGGATGGGCCGCGTGCACACGCAGGCCTACGCCCGCATCCGGCATCACTACCCGCACCTCGCTCTGGCCCCGACGCTCGCGACTGTCGCCGACGAGGTCCCGGGACGGGCCGAGGAAGCGGCCGCGCAATTCGGTTTCGAAGGGTCCACCACCGACTGGCACGACATCGAGGCGGATCGGGCAATCGGCGCTGTGTCCATCACGGCCCCGAACTTCCTGCACCGCAGCATCGGAACTGCGATGGCCGAGGCGGGCAAACACATCTGGATCGAAAAGCCAGTCGGCTTGTCCGCCGACGATGCGCGTGCTGTGGCCCTGTCCGCGGACAAGGCGGGAGTGCAGACGTCCGTCGGATTCAACTACCGCAATGCACCCGCCGTCGAGGAAGCCAAGGCACTCATCGACTCCGGCGAGCTCGGTACCGTCACCCACGCTCGTTTTCGATTCTTCAGTGACTACGCAGCGCACCCGGACGGCGCCCTCAGTTGGCGGTTCGAGAGGGCTCGCGGAGGTAACGGAGTGCTGGGTGATCTCGCCTCGCACGGCGCGGATCTGCTGTGGTACCTCCTGGGGGACATCGATTCTCTGGTCGCGGACACCGCGGTTTTCGTGCCACAGCGGGCCACGCCGCTCGGGGCGACCAGTGGACACGCACTCGCCACCGGAGGTGAACTCGGTCCGGTCGAGAACGAAGACTTCGTGAGCAGTCAGATTCGGTTGGCCTCGGGCGCACGGGCAACGCTCGAAGCGAGCCGCGTGTCGGTCGGCGAACAGAACGCCTACGGATTCGAGATCCACGGCACCAAAGGCGCGGTCTTCTGGGATTTCCGGCGCCTCGGCGAACTCGCGGTCAGCCTCGGAGACAGGTACCAGGATCAGCCGGTCTCGACCATCTACGTGGGACCGAAGCAGGGCGAATACGGGGCCTTTCAACCGGGCTCGGCGTCCTCGATGGGTTACGACGACCTCAAGGTCATCGAAGCCGAACGCTTCCTGCGGTCCATCGCCGAGGGCAAGCCGATCGGCGCCACGGTGTGGGACGCCGTGCGCAGTGCCAAGGTTCTGGACGCCATGACCGAGTCCGTCGACTCCGGAAGGTGGGTCGCGCCCGGCGCGTGAAGCAGAACGCTCGACGCAGAACTCAGCGAGGTGACATTCCGGCGGCGCGATAAGCCTCGTCGACCATGGTCATGTTCGCAACTGCGTCGTCAGCGTCGATCGGCAGTGGCGTTCCCTCGGTCAGATGTTCGGCGAAGGTCTCCAACTGATAGGTGTACGACGACCGCGTGCCGAGGTTCTCGACCGTGGTGTCCGAACCGATCGTGACGGTGATTCGATCGTCCTGATGCGGTTCGATGAAGTTGTGGGCACATGCTCGGCCCTTCGATCCGAACAATGTCAGCGTGAACTGGTGGGCTGGATGGATCATCGAATTCAGGGACGCACCGGTCGCCCCGTTCGGGAATTCGAGGTCGACGTCGAAGGTTTCGTCGATTCCTGGGGACCGCTCGACAGCGCGTGCCTCGACGATCCTAGGAGATCCTCCTGCCCAACTTCCGAGGAGCCGGTGGGAGTGCAGTCCGTAGCAGCCCAGATCCATCAGTGCTCCACCGGCAAGTTCGAGCGACCAACGCGGATCGGTCGGCGCGGGAGTCGGCATGCGCATCGCCACCTCGACATGCCGGAGCTCACCGAGGGTGCCCTCGCTCAGCAACTGCTGCAGCCGTCGCGTGACCGGGTGAAAGAGGTAGTGAAACCCCTCCATCACGGTGACGCCCTGTGCTGAAGCGAGATCCGCGACGTGCGCGGCCTCGGTGCGGTTGCGAGCGAAGGGCTTCTCGGTCAGCACGGGCTTTCCTGCTCTGACTGCCGCAAGATTCCAGGGTGCGTGCAGAGAGTTGGCCAACGGGTTGTAGACGACGTCCACATCCGGGTCGTCGATGAGGTCCTGATACGACGGAAGGGCGCGTTCCACACCATGTTTCGAGGCAAACGCTTCGGCCCGACCGTGGTCCCGTGCGGCACAGGCAACGAGGCGGTGACCGAGCATGCGGGCCGGCTCGACGATTGCGTTCTCGGCGATTCGCGACGCACCGAGAACGCCGATTCGCAGCCCGCTCATACCGTGGACGGTACGCGGGCTTTCACCACTTCACGAAGGTAGGCGACACTGGCGATGACGTCGATCACGGGTCCGGCGTCGGTCGGTTCGGCCGTGAGAATCGTGTCCTGTTCCAACACGAACCAACCGTCGAATCCGGCGTCGAGCAATCCCAGAACAACCCGTTCGATGTCGACGTCACCTGTGCCCAGCGGGGTGTACATGCCGCTGGCGACGGCCTCGGTGTACGTCAGTTCGCCCGATTGCACCCGCGCCGCGAGCGCGGCATCGACATCCTTGAGGTGCGCGTGGGTGATCCGAGAGGCGTGCGAGGTGACGAGGTCCAGCGGATCGGTTCCGCCGATGAGGAGATGACCTGTGTCGAGGCACAGTCCGATGGCGGAACCGTCGAGTACCCGGTACACCTCGTCCCGCTGCTCGACCATGGTGCCGACGTGGGGATGCAGCACCGCTCGGATGCCACGATCGGCAGCCGCCTGTTCGAGGCGATCCAAGTTGCGCAGCAATGTGTTCCACTGATTCTCATCGAGCTCGGGGCGAGAATCGTAGCCGTCGGTCCCGGTGACGGCGGCAAGCACGATGACCTCGGCTCGCGAGGCGACGAAAGCGTCGAGGAGCGGTGCGATGCCGGGGACCGGATCGTGATCGGCGTCGTGCAGAAGCACGGGGGCGAAGCCGCCGACGGATGTGAGCCCGACCTCGTCGAGGGTGGCGGCGAGCTCGTTCGGATCGGCGGGCAGAAATCCCTCCGGTCCGACTTCCGTGGCGGTCAGCCCGGCGTCGCGCATTTCGGTGAGCACGCGGGCGGGCGCGATCTGGTGACCCCACCCGGGTACCTCGCAGACGCCCCAGGAGATCGGTGCTCCGGCGATACGGATGTCGGTCTGGTTCTTCGTAGTGGTCACAGTCGTACCTCGTCGATTCGCACCGGGCGGTGCTGTTGTAGGGACAGTGTCGCGGCCTCTGCGATGAAGGCGACTTCGAGTGCATCTCGCGGCGTGCAGGGAGATTCGAGACGGCCCTCGACGACGTCGACGAACGCACCCAATTCGAGCTGGTAGGCGGAAGCGAAGCGATCCATGAAGAAACTGTGTGGAGTCCCGGTGGGGAAGGTGGCGCCCGTTTCCAGATTGCGGACGGGAACTTGCTCGTCCCATCCGGCCACGACGGCATCCTCGCTGCCGTGTACTTCGAGTCGGCAGTCGTAGCCGCGCGCGTTGTAGCGGGTGTTGGACACCACGCCGATGGTGCCGTTGTCGAAAGTGAGTGTGGTGGTAGCGGTGTCGACGTCGCCTGCGGCGGCGAAAGCCGGATCGCCCTGGTTGGAACCCGCCGCGTAGACCTCGACGACCTCGCGGCCGACGATCCAGCGAACGATGTCGAAGTCGTGCACGCTGCAGTCGCGGAAGATGCCACCGGAGACGGCGACGTAGTCCATCGGAGGGGGCGCGGGATCGAGAGTCGTCGAGCGGACGGTGTGCAGCCACCCGAGCTCGCCGGAGGTCACCGCGTTCTTGGCGGCAGCGAAGGCCGGGGCGAAGCGGCGGTTGTAACCGATCTGAACCGGCACGCCGGAGGATTCGATGCCGGTGACGACGGCGACGCTCTCACCTGGCGTCGCGGCGAGTGGCTTCTCGCAGAACACCGGAATTCCGGCATCGACGCAGGCCAGGACCAGCGAGGCGTGTGCGGGTGTCGCTGCGGCGACGACAACCCCGTCGACGCCCGACGCGATCAGTTCAGCCGCGCTGTCGACGGCTTTCGCGCCGAACTCGGCGGCAACGGCCGCGGTGACCGCCGGACGTTCGTCGGTGACGACCAGGCCGTCGACACCGGGCAGGGTGCTCAGTGTGGCTGTGTGGAAAGCGCCGATTCGGCCGAGGCCGACTACGCCGAGGATAACGCCCATTGCGAGTGTCCTAACGAATGATGAAGCTGAGGTGACAGTCACGAGTCTGTACTCGCGCTGCCGTACTATCAAGGTCGAAAAGCCGTCAAAAATACCTCAGGAGTCCGGGCGTGACGCATCGCTACAAGGTTCGCGAGATCGCCCAGCAGGCGGGCCTGAGCGAAGCGACGGTAGATCGAGTGCTGCACGATCGGCCAGGCGTCCGGGCGAATACGAGAGCTGAAGTCCAACAGGCGATCACAGACCTCGACAAGCAGCGGACGCAGCTCAAGCTGAACGGCCGCAAGTTCTTGTTCGACGTCGTGATGCAAACACCGGCGCGGTTCTCGACGGAATTCAGGTCGGCATTGGAAGCCGAGCTGCCGATGCTGTCGCCGGCCGTGGTCAGGTGTCGATTTCACCTCCGGGAGACCGAATCGGTGCCGAGGATGGTCGAGGACCTGACGAGGATTGCCGCCAAAGGGTCGCACGGGGTGATCGTCAAGGCACCCGACGATCCGGACGTGGTTGCCACGATCGATCATCTCGTCGAGGTCGGCATCCCGGTCGTCACGTACGTGACCGATGTGCCGGACAGCAAGAGATCCAGCTACGTCGGAATCGACAACAGAGCGGCTGGAGCAACTGCGGCCTACCTGGTGGACAGCTGGCTCGCTGACGGCGACGCCGCCGTTCTCATCGTCTCGACCAGCAACATCTTTCGCAACGAAGGCGAGCGCGAGATGGGCTTTCGCAGCACGCTGCGCGCGCTGGGCAGTGAACGGGGCACGGCGGGTAGGCGCGTCGTGGAGATCACCGACAGCGAGGGTCTGGACGAAACAGTGGAACTACTCGTCGAGCGCGCCCTCGCCGAGCACGATCGTCTGGAAGCGGTGTACTCGATCGGCGGCGGAAACACCGGCGCCGTGCGAGCTTTCGAGCGCTTGGGTCGACGCTGCCGGGTCTTCGTCGGCCACGATCTCGACAGTGACAACCGTCGGTTGTTGCGGTCCGGGTCGGTCTCGGCCATCCTCCATCACGATCTGCGAGCCGACGCCAGGCTGGCATGCAGAATCCTGATGCAGGAGGGTGGGGGAGTCGGCGGTGTGGAGGGCGAGCGATCTCCGATCCAGATCCTGACACGATTCAATGCACCCCACAGTTCGCACTGACTGCTTTCATTCTTTGGCTGAAGTTCTGAAAGGACCCCTATGACGCCCACGATCACACTCAACGACGGACACGTCCTGCCGCTCCTCGGCCTCGGGACCGTGCAGTCCGAAGGTGAGGACATGGCGTCGACGGTCACGTCGGCACTCGACGCCGGATACCGCCTGATCGACACCGCCCTGAGTTACGGCAGTGAAAGCGGAGTGGGTCGGGCTGTGGCCAGCTCGCTGGTCGCGCGTGAGGACATCTCGATTTCGACCAAGATTCCGGGTCGCTTTCATGGCTACGACGAAGCGAAAGGGTCGGCACGGACGTCGATGAACGACCTGGCGGTCGACTACATCGACCTGCTGCTCATTCACTGGCCGCTACCCAGGGTCGGCAAGTACGTCGACACGTGGCGCGCGATGATCGATCTGCAACAGGAAGGAAAGGTCAGGTCGATCGGCGTCTCCAACTTCACGGTCGAGCATTTGGACCGGCTCGCGTCGGAGACCGCGGTGGTGCCCGCCGTCAACCAGATCGAAATGCATCCGTACTTTCCGCAGGCCGAGTTGCGCGCTTACCACGCCGAACACGGCATCGTCACCGAAAGCTGGAGCCCACTCGGCCGCGGCTCCGAACTGCTCGCGGCTGCGCCGATCGCCGACGCCGCCGCGGCGCACGGCGTCACGCCGGGACAGGTCGTGCTGCGCTGGCACGTCCAACTCGGTGCGATCCCGCTCCCCAAATCGTCGAATCCCGACCGTCAGCGCCAGAACCTCGACGTCTTCGGATTCGAACTGACCGACGACGAGGTCGCTGCTATCTCCGGGCTCGAGCGTGGCCGAATCTGGGATCAGGACCCGGACACGTACGAGGAATTCTGAGATTCTTTCGCAGTGGTTGGAGCGGGCGACGGAAGCGGTCGATGTCGGTCGAACGCCAGTCTGGTCCAGTCGACGATCTGTGCCGCGACGCCAGGACGGGTGGCGACGTCCGTATGACCACCGGGATGGTGCGCGAAGGTCACCTCGTTCCCCGCTCGTCTGTAGCTCTCCGCGAGACCGACCACGACAGGGAGGGGTGCGACGGCGTCGGACTGTGCGGCATCGATTCGCACGGGGATGTGGGTATCGATGGACAGGTGAGCGACGTCGTTCGCATCGGTGATCGCGGCAAGACGCCCCAGGGCCTCCTCGCCGCGGGGGCCGAGTAACTCGCTGGGGGCGAGCGCTCCGATCGACTGCGCCGATGCCAGCTCGCCGTAACACAACGTGTCTACCTCGGCCATTGCCTCGGATGCTCGAGCGCTCAGTCCACCCTCGGTGGTCAGCGTGTGGAAATCCTCGTCGACGGCCGATGCACCGTTGATCATCAGTGCAGCCAGGCCCACCAGGTCACCAATACCGGGTCCCGCCCAAGGGATACGGCTCGCCTGGGTGACGATCGTCCCCATCTGTGTCGGTGGGGCGAGCGCGGCGACACCGCGCAGGGACAATCCGCCCCATTCTTCGACCGGGAGCGCGGCGGCCCACAGGGATGCGACCGCGCCCTCGGAGTGGCCCGCGAGGATGACATCGGTGCCGATGTCGGGATAGTAGGTCTGCGCGGCGCGCGCTATGTCGACCACGGAGCGCGCGAGCGATGACCCGATGAGGTACGGATGGGTCCCGGGTCCGCCCATGCCTTCGTAGTCGGGCCTGGCGACGGCGAACCCGGAGTCGAGCAGACCCGTGACGACGGCGTCACCGCTCGTCATTCGGGCCAGCTCGGGGTCACCGTACGACGCGGTGGACGGGGCGCACCGATCGGCGGCACCGGTGGTCATGTGACTCCACACGACGAGCGGCCATCCCCCGGGAGGTGGTGGCGTCGACGGCAGTAGCAGCGATCCCGTCATCGGGGTGGGGTGGCCTGCGACCGAGGTCGACTCGTACGTGACCACGAGTGTCTTCGCTGCGCCGGGGAGAGCGACCGGACCCTCGTGTACTTCCTGCGCTCGGACGATGCGGGGCGCCACTGTCGAGTCGAAGCCTTCCGCCGAGGCGGCGACGGGTGCCGCGGCCGCCACCGCCAGACACATCACGACTGAGAGGGCGCGCCCCGTGTGTCTCACCGTATCCCCGCAGGTATGAGTCCGATGGAGTCGCTCGGCTCGCGGTCGATCCGGTCGAGCATGTCGCGGAAGAACAGTGCGACGGGAGTCAGTTGGCTGCGATCGACCTTGTCGATGGTGTCGGCGTCGTCGTACATGTAGAGCGGGCCGGCGATGAAGCTGATGGTGGGAATACCTGCGGCGAGGACGAACGAGGCGTCAGTGGGAACACCCAGGCGGAAATAGTCGAAGGGAGCGCCGTTGAGCATCGTCGTCGCCCTCACGTCATTGCGTGCAAGCGCGTCGGCCATGTCGAGTTTCAGGCCCAGGTTGACGGTTTCGAAGACTCCCTTCGGCTCGGGGACGTCGAGGGTGACGAGGGTGCCGTCGACGTTCTTACGGGCATGTTTGCCCACGTGTTCGATCGTTGCGTTCGCGACGATGCGCCAGGGGGTACTCGGCGACGTGATGTACTTGTCCACGAACGCCATATGCGCTTGATAGCCGGTGAAGTGGGTGTCGAACGTGACGAACATCAGCGACTTCTCGCGTGGCTCGTAGCCGGGTTGTGTGGCAAGGGCACCGTAGTGTTCGGCCAAGGCGATCACCTCAGCTGTTCCGGTGGCATCCTCTACGGCACCGGGTCCTACCGAATCGTGGTGGGACTGAACCATGACGGTGTCGTTCGTGCGGCCCGGGAGCATGCCGACCACCGTTCGTGCCGTCACCTCACGGCGATCGACGGTGAGATCGATCCGCGCTCGATTGCCGTTGCCGGGCAGCGAGGTACGCAATGCCGCACCGTCTTTCGCCGTCACCCACATTCCGGGCAGGGTGACCGCCAGTCTGCGGTAGTACTCGTTGTGGTAGCGGTTGGAATCGAAGTAGTCCGCAAGTACGCCGATGAAACCGACAGCGCCTCCCGCCATGGCGGTGCGTACCGTCGATTCGAGCGAGGTGAGGTAGGGGTTGGCGGACAGCAGGGTGTCGGGGTCGAAGCGCATCCCGTCCGGGTCGTTGATGTGTTCGGCGAGCGGTAGTAGACCGACCAGGGGAAGATAGAAGGACAGGTCGAAAAGAACGATCTTGCCGCTCATGTCGACGCCGGATCCGTCTCCGCGGCCGATGTCGACGACCTCTGCCTCGAGCCCGTCCGGCCCGGTGGTGCGGTAGCTCGCGCGAGCGTCGGCACCGATGAACGAGTGCGAGACGGGATTGGCGTCGATGCGGGACGCGCCCACGTGCAAGGCATGATCGGAGGCAATCCAATCGTATGAAGAGTTTTCCTCGACGTGTACCTGCAGGCCGGCGGCGGTGAAACGTTCCTGAACATAGTCAGCGGCGCGGGCTCCACCCGGTGAACCGGTTGCGCGCGGCGCCATTTCGGTAAGGTCGGTGACGGTGCTCATGATCGAATCGGTGCTCAGTGGCCAGGTTGGGTCCCCGGCCGCGGTGACGGGTGCAAGCAGGGACGTGACCGCAACCGTGAGCGCTATGGCTGTGGCGGGCATTATCGAACGACGAAGCTGCACAGCTTCTCCTCGATTCGGTGTGACAGTGAGTTAAGTACGCGAACGTACGCTACTAGGAGATGGTCCGATCCGCCAGCAATTGCACAACTCCGAGCACATTCCCTCCATCACCGACGGAATCTTCTTCACCGTTCCACCGAAGCTGCCCCGTGGACCGCACGGACTCGACCGCGAGGCCGTACTCGATATCAATCGCGAGCGTTTGATGATCGCGTTCACCGAGCTCGTGGCCGCGCACGGGTACGCAGCTACCGGCGTGAAGGAAGTGGTCGCCCGATCGAAGGTCTCTCGCTCGTCATTCTATGAATGCTTCGAGGACAAGGAGCAGTGCGCGGACGCGGCCTACGAGCGGTTCATCACCGTGCTCACCCAGAAAATGATTGCCCATCTGGCATACGGCGATATCGAAGCCGACGTCACTCGAATCCTCATCGCCTATTTGACGACGCTGCAGAGTGACCTGGTGGTTGCGCGGGCCTTCCAGGTCGAGATGGATGCCGCCGGAAGAATCGCTCGTGACCGTCGCCGCGCCGCTCTCCATGGGCTCGCTGCAGTTCTGCATGCGGAACATCGACGCCAGTGCGACACCGACGCCACGTTGGATCCAGACCTGCCAGCGGAAGTCTTCGTCGCATCCGTTTACGCTGCGCGCCAGCTGGCCTCGGACCTTCTCGACACCGAAGTCGCGCCGGATCTGGTCGCCGTCGTTCCACGCATATCGGGATGGCTCAGCGCGGGCCTTCGCCGCACCACCTGATTGTGCGTCGGGAACTCACAGTGAGCGCATCACCAACGCCGCGGCACTGATGTCGTCGATCACCAGGTCGGTGATCAAGCCGCCTTTCAGCGCCGCGTTCAGCGCATCGATCTTGGACTCGCCGGCGATGATGCAGAGACGGCGGGGGACTGCTTTGAGTCGGTCGAGACTGGGGCCGCTCGATCGGGCGTTGAGGGCAATGCGGTCGTAGCTGCCATCGGACCGCAGGAATACCGTCGCGATGTCGCCGACGACGCCGTCGCGCTCGAGTTCGGCGCGATCGCCGCGTTCGAGGTAGCCGGCGCTGTAGACGTGACTGGGTACCGCGCCGCCGACGACACCGATGGAGAACACCGCCAGATCCATGCGGTCCTGTAGCTCGAGGACGCGTTTGATGCTTCTTTCGCGCCACAGGTGCGCGCGTGTCTCGGGGTAGTCGAAGAACGCCGGTACGGGAAATCCCTGCGCCGCAGCGCCGTACGCGTCTGCAAAAGTCCTGATGATGTCGGTTGCGTAGGACACCCCTGTGGTGCGGGTGTTGGCCGCACCGTTGAGTTGAACGACGTGCGAGTTGTGGGTGCGTTTGGGAGCGAGCTTGCGGCTGACCGCGCTGACGGTGGTTCCCCAGGCGACTCCCATGACCATGTCCGACTCGACGTACGACGTCAGCAATCGACCGGCGAACGTGGCAACGCGGTCGAGCCGCTGCAAGTCGTCGACGGTTTCCGAGACAGGCACGACGTGTGCACGAATGTCGTACCGATCGGCGAATGCTTGCTCGATGCGGGGCGCCTGCCCGAGAGGTGTGGAGACCTTGATTTCCACGAGTCCCGACGCTCGTGCGAACGTGATGAGCCGCGACACCGTCGAACGAGATACGCCCAGCTCGCGACCGATTGCCGCCATCGTCATGTCCTGGAAGTAGTACAGCCGAGCGGCCTGCGTGGCATGGCCGATCCGCAGATCGGTTTCCGGTAGAGGGCCTGGCTCGGACACAAGGATCAGTGTAGGTCCGTTTTGCACATATGTGCACCAGCTTTGAAAGATAGTGCAAGCGATCTACCGTGGCATTTGCACCCAATGTGGCGTGCATCACCAATTCTTGGAGGCTCGAAGATGACGGGTAAGGACGCGGAGTGGGGACTGCCGGCGCAGATGGCCGCCGAGTTCGCCGGCACGATGATTCTGATTCTTTTCGGCGCGGGTGTCGTCGCACAGGTTGTCTCGGGCGGCGCCGACGGCAGCCTCGGCGGACACGATTCCATCGCGTGGGGATGGGGCCTGGGAGTGATGTTCGGCATCTACGTCGCGGGTCGAATCACGGGCGCACACCTGAACCCCGCCGTGACGTTCGCCTTCGCGCTCTTCCGCGGTTTCGAGTGGTGGCGGGTGGCACCTTACGTTCTGGCGCAGACAGCGGGTGCGTTCGTCGCAGCCCTACTCGTCCGCTGGAACTACAACGACATGATCAATGCGATCGACCCCGGTCACACCACCGCCACGCAGACGATCTTCTCGACGCTTCCCGGTAACGGCACGCTGCCGGTCAGCGTGAGCTCGGCGCTGATCGACCAGATCATCGGCACTGCAATACTGCTGTTCCTGATTGTGGCGGTGACGGATTCGCTCGGCACCGCACCGAGGGCGAACCTGGCGCCCTTCATCGTCGGACTCATCGTCGTCGCCATCGGATTCGCCTGGGCCACCAATGCTGGCTACGCGATCAATCCAGCCCGAGATTTCGGACCCCGCCTCGCGTCGTATTTCACCGGATACGGTGGGGCGTGGCGTGATCAATACGGAAGCCTGTACTTCTGGGTCCCGATCCTCGGGCCACTCGTGGGCGGGCCGATAGGAGTGTTCCTGTACGACCTGCTCATCGGAAAGAACCTGCGCAAAGAACTAGGTGCGACGCCCGAGGCGCCGTCTCGACTCCCGGAACCCGCAGTCGCTCAGACATCAGGAGAGAAGCTATGACCGACACGACAGGGCAGTACATCGCCGCGATCGATCAGGGGACGACGTCCTCACGTTGCATGATCTTCGATCACGCGGGCACCGTCATCGCCTCCGATCAGAAAGAGCATCGACAGATCTTTCCGCAGGCAGGGTGGGTCGAGCACGACGCTGCGGAGATCTGGGACAACGTACGAGCCGTTGCGGCAGGTGCCATGGCTGCAGCCGACCTGACGGGCAAGGACATTGCCGCCGTGGGTATCACCAACCAGCGCGAAACGGCGCTGGTGTGGGACCGCAAGAGCGGCAAGCCGATCTACAACGCCATCGTCTGGCAGGACACCCGTACCGACCGAATCGCGACGGCCCTCGGGGGCGGTGACGCCAACAAGTACACCGCCACGACCGGACTCCCCTTGGCCACCTACTTTTCCGGACCGAAGGTGAAGTGGATCCTCGACAACGTCGACGGCGCCCGCGACAAGGCAGAAGCGGGCGAGCTCTGTTTCGGCAACATGGACACCTGGGTCCTGTGGAACATGACGGGCGGCACGGACGGGGGCCTGCACTACACCGATCCGACCAACGCCTCTCGCACCCTCCTGATGGACCTCGACACCCTGCAGTGGGACGAGGGCATCTGCGCCGACATGGGTATCCCGCTCTCCATGCTGCCCGAGATCAAGTCCAGTTCCGAGGTGTACGGCACCGGCCGCGAACGTGGACCCTTCCGTGATGTACCCATCGCAGGCATCCTGGGCGATCAGCAGGCAGCAACATTCGGCCAGGCGTGCCTGTCCCCGGGTGAGGCCAAGAATACGTACGGCACAGGCAATTTCGTGCTCCTCAACACCGGTACCGAAAAGGTGATGAGCAAGAACGGACTGCTGACGACGGTCTGCTACAAAATCGGTGACCAACCGACGGTGTACGCACTCGAAGGGTCCATCGCCGTCACCGGCTCATTGGTGCAATGGCTTCGCGACAACCTGGGCATGATCTCCGACGCTGCAGACATCGAGACCGATGCCCGCTCGGTGGAGGACAACGGCGGTGCCTACTTCGTGCCCGCGTTCTCGGGCCTGTTCGCACCGCACTGGCGGGCCGACGCGCGCGGTGCCATCGTGGGTTTGACTCGCTTCGTCAACAAAGGCCATCTCGCACGGGCGGTTCTCGAGGCCACCGCGTATCAGACGCGTGAGGTCATCGAAGCCATGAATGCCGACTCCGGTGTCGATCTCGAAGTACTCAAGGTCGACGGTGGCATGGTCGTCAACGAGCTGTCGATGCAGTTTCAGGCGGACATTCTGGGTGTCGACGTGGTGCGGCCCGTGGTTGCCGAAACCACGGCTCTCGGAGCGGCATACGCTGCCGGACTGGCCGTCGGCTACTGGGCGAGCGAAGAGGACATTCGCGAGAACTGGGCCGAGGACAAGACCTGGACACCGTCGATGGACGAGGACCAACGGGCAAAGCTCTACGCCGGATGGAAGAAAGCAGTAACGCGAACTTTGGATTGGGTTGATGAAGAATGAGTTCTACCACGACGGTGCTGTCGCCGGCGGCACGTACCGAGTCCCTCGCCCGAATGGAATCCGAGGAGCTCGACATTCTGGTCATCGGCGGCGGGGTCGTCGGCGCGGGCACAGCACTGGATGCTGTGACACGTGGGTTGAAGGTCGGTTTGCTCGAGGCTCGTGACTACGCAGCCGGCACCTCCAGCCGCTCGAGCAAGCTCTTCCACGGCGGTCTGCGGTACCTCGAGCAGTTCAATTTCTCACTGGTGTTCGAGGCACTGAAGGAGCGTTCTTTGGTGCTGAACACGTTGTGTCCGCACCTGGCTCGTCCGGTTCCCTTCATCTACCCGCTCGAAAAGATCATCGACCGCGGGTACGTCGGGCTCGGTATCGGTGTGTACGACGTCATGGGTGCCGGACGTGGCGTACCGGGTCACCACAAGCACCTCGGCAAGAAGAAGACCCTCGAATCGTTTCCGTCCGGCAAGAGCTCGGCCATCCGCGGTGCGGTGAAGTTCTACGAAGGACAGGTCGACGACGCACGTCACACCATGATGCTCGCCCGCACTGCAGCGGCATATGGAGCGTTGTGCGCCAACAGCACTCGTGTCACCGGTTTCCTGCGGGAGGACGACAAGGTGGTCGGCGTCCTCGCGTGCGATCTCGAAACCGGTCGCTCCTTCGAAGTGCGGGCGAAGCAGGTCATCAATGCGGCTGGAGTGTGGACCGACGAGGTTCAGCAGATGGTCGGTGGCCGAGGACAGTTTCAGGTCCGCGCATCGAAGGGCGTCCACCTGGTGGTGCCGCGCAATCGAATCAACAGTGCCACCGGCATCATCACCCGGACCGAGAAGTCCCTGCTGTTCGTCATTCCGTGGGGTAGTCACTGGATCATCGGCACCACCGATACCGATTGGAAGCTCGACCTGGCGCATCCTGCTGCGAGCCGCAGCGACATCGACTACATCCTCGGGCACGTCAACAAGTTGTTGGCCGACCCACTCGATCACGAGGACGTCGTCGGCGTGTACGCGGGTCTTCGACCATTGCTGTTCGGTGAATCCGATTCCACCAGTAAGCTTTCCCGTGAACATGCGGTGTCGAGTCCCGTACGTGGCCTGACTGTCATCGCCGGTGGCAAGTACACCACCTACCGCGTGATGGCCAAGGACGCAGTCGACGCCGCGGTGCACGGGCTCGAGCGGAACGTGCCCAAGTGCGTCACCGAGAACATCCCACTCGTCGGTGCCGAGGGCTACCTCGGTGCCTACAACTCGCGCAATCTGACGGCCGAGCGCGCCGGCATGCGGGTCTCACGCATCGAGCACCTGCTCGGTCGGTACGGCACGCTGATCAACGAACTGCTGGAGTTGATCGAGGCAGATCCGGAGCTGGGCAAGCCTCTGGACAGTGCGCCCGAGTACTTGCGCGTCGAGGTGGTCTATGCGGCGAGTCACGAAGGGGCGCAGCATCTCGACGACATTCTGACTCGTCGTACCCGCATTTCCATCGAGGTGCCGGACCGCGGCGACGCGGCAGCTGCTGAGGTCGCGCGCCTCGTGGCACCGGTCCTGGGCTGGGACGAGCGGCACGTGGCCGAGGAGATCGAGCACTATCGGCTACGGGTGCTGGCAGAACGGGATTCACAGCAGCAACTCGATGACGACACCGCCGATGCAGCCCGGCTCGGCGCCCCGGACGTCCGGTTGGGCGTGGCCTGACTGTCCCCTGGACGCATCCTGACCGTCCCCTGGACGCATCCCCTGGACGCATGAATGGGCCATTGCAACTGTCTAACCGTTGCAATGGCCCATTCATGCCGAAGGGGGAGGAGTCTAGCGAGCGAACAACAACGCGCGCTTGACTTCCTGGATAGCCTTGGTCACCTGGATGCCGCGGGGGCATGCGTCGGTGCAGTTGAAGGTGGTCCGGCAACGCCAGACTCCTTCGACGTCGTTGAGGATGTCCAGTCGCTCGGAAGCACCTTCATCGCGACTGTCGAAGATGAAACGGTGTGCGTTGACGATTGCTGCGGGCCCGAAGTAGCTTCCGTCGCTCCAGTAGACGGGGCACGAGGTGGTACAGCACGCACACAGAATGCACTTGGTCGTGTCGTCGAACCGTGCCCGGTCGGCCTGGCTCTGGATTCGCTCACGCGTCGGCTCGTTGCCGCTGGTGATGAGGAAGGGCTTGACGGCGCGGAATGCCTCGAAGAAGGGCTCCATGTCGACGATGAGATCCTTCTCGACCGGCAACCCGCGGATTGGCTCGATCGTGATGGTCAGCGTCTTCGACGAGTCCTTCGGCAGCATGTCGCGCATGAGCACCTTGCAGGCAAGACGGTTGACGCCGTTGATCCGCATCGCGTCGCTACCGCACACACCGTGAGCGCAGGACCGCCGGAACGTCAGCGTGCCGTCGAGGTAACCCTTGACGTAGTGCAGCAGGTTCAGGAGTCGGTCGGTCGGCAGCGTCGGTACCTGGAAGCTGTCCCAGCGCTGACCGTCACCGCTCTCCGGGTTGAAGCGAGCGATCTTGAGCGTCACCATGACCGCGCCGTTCGGCACGGGCGGCTCCGATGACTGATCTGGCTTGTCGAGGGTGGGTGCGCTCATGTCAGTACTTCCGCTCCATCGGCTCGTAACGGGTCTGGATCACAGGCTTGTAGTCCAGACGGATGTCGGTGAGCAGGCCAAGCCCTTCTTTGTAGGCCATGGTGTGCTTCATGTACTCCGCGTCGTTGCGATCCGGATAGTCCTCACGAGCGTGCCCGCCGCGCGATTCCTTGCGATTGAGGGCACCGACGACGGTCACCTCTGCCATCTCGAGCAGGAAGCCGAGCTCGATGGCTTCGAGCAGGTCGCTGTTGTAGCGCTTGCCCTTGTCCTGCACCGTGATGTGGCTGTACCGCTCCTTGAGGGTGCGGACGTCTTTCAACGCGGTCTCGAGACGTTCCTGGGTGCGGAACACCGAGGCGTTGTTGTCCATCGACTGCTGCATTTCGGACCGGATATCGGCGACGCGCTCATGACCGTGGTCGGAGAGAATCAGCTCGAGCCAGTCCTGGACCATCTTGGCCGGCTCTTCGGGAAGCGGAGTGAAGTCCACCGAGTTGGCGTACTTCGCTGCGGCTATACCCGCGCGGCGGCCGAAGACGTTGATATCGAGCAGGGAGTTGGTTCCCAGACGGTTCGCTCCGTGCACCGAAACACACGCGCATTCGCCGGCGGCGTAGAGGCCGGGGACGATGTCGTCGTTGTTGCGCAGGACCTCGCCGTTGATCTTGGTGGGAATACCGCCCATGACGTAGTGACACGTCGGGTACACGGGCACTGGTTCCTTGACCGGGTCGACACCGAGATAGGTGCGCGAGAACTCCATGATGTCGGGGAGCTTCTCGTCGAGGACCTCCTCGGGGATGTGCGTGACGTCGATGTACACGTAATCCTTGTTCGGCCCGCCACCGCGTCCTTCGAGGACCTCGAGGACCATCGACCGCGCGACGATGTCGCGGGGCGCGAGGTCCTTGATGGTCGGTGCGTACCGCTCCATGAAGCGCTCGCCGTCCTCGTTGCGAAGGATGCCACCTTCGCCTCGGACAGCCTCGGAGATGAGAATGCCCAGTCCGGCGAGGCCTGTCGGGTGGAACTGGTGGAATTCCATGTCCTCGAGGGGCAATCCCTTGCGGAAGACGATGCTCATGCCGTCACCGGTGAGGGTGTGGGCATTGGACGTCGTCTTGTAGATGCGTCCCGAGCCGCCGGTCGCGAAGACGATCGACTTGGCGTGGAAGATGTGCAGTTCACCGGTCGCAAGCTCGTAGGCGATGATGCCGGTGGCGACGGGGCCGTTCTCGGTCTCGGTGAGGCAGAGATCGAGCGCGTAGAACTCGTTGTAGAACTCGACGTTGTGCTTGACGCAGTTCTGGTAGAGCGTCTGCAGGATCATGTGACCCGTGCGGTCGGCGGCGTAGCACGCCCGTCGGACGGGCGCCTTGCCGTGATCGCGTGTGTGGCCACCGAAACGGCGCTGGTCGATCTTTCCCTCTGGCGTCCGGTTGAACGGAAGCCCCATCTTCTCGAGGTCGAGAACAGCGTCGATGGCTTCCTTGGCCATGACCTCGACCGCGTCCTGATCGGCGAGGTAGTCGCCGCCCTTGACGGTGTCGAAGGTGTGCCACTCCCAGTTGTCTTCCTCGACATTGGCCAGCGCCGCGCACATGCCGCCCTGCGCTGCGCCGGTGTGTGAGCGAGTGGGGTAGAGCTTGGTCAGTACTGCCGTGCGGGCCTCGGGCCCTGCCTCGATGGCCGCTCGCATACCTGCGCCGCCGGCGCCGACGATGAGCACGTCATAACGATGTTCCTGCATGGATGCTTCAGTTCCCTTAGCTCGCCGAAATGTTGGGATCGAAGGTGAAGATGACGTAGGTGCCCAGGCCCATGATGAGAATCATCGACAGGACGAGCAGCGTCGTCAGCCAGAACCGCGTCGAGTCCTTGCGTGAGTAGTCCGCGATGATCGTGCGCAGACCGTTGCCGCCGTGCAGCTGTGCCAGCCACAGCATCGTCAGGTCCCAGAACTGCCAGAACGGGCTCGACCAGCGGCCTGCGACGAATGCGAAGTTGATCCGGTGCACACCCTCGTCGAGCATCAACATGATGAACATGTGGCCGAGGACGAGAACGACGAGTGCCAGGCCGGAGAAACGCATGAACAGCCATGCGTACATCTCGAAGTTGCTCCGCGACTTGCGTCTCGGCGAGCGCGGATTGTCCAGGCTGGCTGGACGGTCGTGATTCGTGCCGAGGGTCTTGGCCTCGGATCCGTGAGTGGTTGCCATCAGTGCCCGCCCGCTGTGAACATGTTGTAGAAGATTCGGCCCGCTCCGGGAATCATGACCACGATCCACACCGCGGCGATGACCCACAGCATCAGTTTCTGGTACTTCGGTCCCTGTGACCAGAAGTCGATCAACATGACGCGAATGCCGTTGAGTGCGTGGTAGAGCACTGCGGCGACGAGACCGATCTCCATGAGGCCGACGAGCGGCGTCTTGTAGGTGTCGATGATGGCGTCGTACGTCTCGGGATTGACCCGGACCATCGCGGTATCCAGAACGTGGACGAAAAGGAAGAAGAACACCAACACACCGGTGATTCGATGCAGAACCCAGGACCACATGCCCGGGTCCCCGCGGTACAGAGACCGCTTACGCTCCTTCGCCGGAGCGACTTCCGTCGTACTACTCATCGAGTGCAAAGCCTCCAACGTCAATGGTGGACGCGTCGAGCCCGGTAACGAGGAGAAGAACCTGGCTCGATTTGTCGAACTCCGGCTCAGTCGGTTATGAAGAGCCGCCAAGCTCGACTGTAAACCCATTGCAAACCCGGAACTAATTCGACTACTGGTTCGTACCGGGCCGTGTTTGCATCTTAGGTTTGCCTGCCCAATTCTTCGTGATCGGTCAAGTGGATCACGATGCGCGACGGTCGAGGCCGTGCTTTGATTGTTTCTATGCCCGAAATCGACTGGAACTCGTTGCGAGACAATGCTCATCGATCAATGAGGCAAGCCTATGCCCCGTATTCCAACTTTCCGGTGGGTGCAGCCGCGTTGGTGGACGACGGAAGAATTGTCGTCGGATGCAATGTGGAAAATGTCTCATACGGATTGGGCCTGTGTGCAGAGTGCGGGTTGGTCTCGAACCTCCATTCCACCGGGGGTGGTCGGTTGATCGCCTTCGCCTGTTGCGATAGCAGGGGGGCGAAACTGATGCCGTGTGGACGGTGTCGTCAGTTGCTGTTCGAGTTCGGCGGCGCAGATCTCCTCGTGGACACCGATGCCGGGCCTACGCCGCTCGGAGCGTTGTTGCCTTCGGCCTTCGGGCCGGACGACCTCGAGTCGGGCAGACTGGGCAACCATGTCTGACGCTGTTTCCATCATCACCGCCAAACGCGACGGCCACGAGCTGACCTCCGGGCAGATCGACTGGGTCATCGATGCGTTCACTCGAGGGCTCGTTGCCGACGAGCAGATGTCCGCGCTCGCCATGGCAGTTTTCTGGCGCGGGATGACACGAGGTGAACTGAGCCGATGGACCGCCGCGATGATCGGATCGGGACGAAGAATGGACTTCTCGTCTTTGCCGCGGCCGACCGTGGACAAACACTCGACGGGTGGAGTGGGAGACAAGATCACGCTTCCACTCGCACCTCTCGTGGCGGCGTGCGGGGCCGCGGTGCCACAACTGTCCGGGCGCGGTCTCGGACACACCGGCGGCACCCTCGACAAGCTCGAATCGATCCCCGGTTGGCGAGCCGACCTCAGCGGCGACGAGATGTACTCCATCCTGGCGGACCCCGCCGTCGGCGCCGTGATCTGCGCTGCCGGCGCAGACCTCGCCCCGGCCGACAAGAAGCTCTACGCGTTGCGCGATGTCACCGGCACCGTCGAGTCAATTCCGTTGATCGCCAGCTCCATCATGAGCAAGAAGATCGCCGAAGGGACGGGGGCGTTGGTGCTGGACGTGAAGGTGGGCGCCGGCGCATTCATGAAGAACCTCGACGACGCAAGAGAATTGGCGCGAGCGATGGTCGATCTCGGCAACGATGCGGGCGTGCGAACCGTCGCCCTCCTCACGGCCATGGACTGCCCGCTCGGACTCACCGCGGGCAATGCCCTAGAGGTCGAGGAATCGCTCGAGGTGCTCGCCGGCGGGGGACCGGCCGATATCGTCGAACTCACCATCACACTCGCGCGCACGATGCTCGCTGCGGCCGGGATCGAAGGCGTCGACCCCGCCGACAAACTCGCTGACGGCACGGCCATGGACCGATGGCGTGCCATGGTCGTAGCGCAGGGCGGCGACCCCGACGCTCCACTGCCGAGGGCACGCGAAACCCAGACGGTCACCGCACCTGCAGACGGGGTGGTCGGTGCCCTGGATGCGATGCAGGTCGGGGTAGCCGCGTGGCGGCTCGGCGCCGGGCGGGAGCGCCAGGGCGAGCCGGTACAGGCGGCCGCGGGTGTTCGGTTGCACGCGAAACCGGGTGACCGAGTGGTGACGGGTCAGACGCTGGCCACCCTGCATACCGATACGCCGGAGAAGTTCGACTACGCACGTGCGGCGATCGACGGCGCGTGGACAATCGGAGCCGCAACCCCAGATGTGTCACCGATCGTCATCGAACGGATCGGCGGTTGACGGCTGTAGACCCGCGCGGCTGTCCCGATCACGCTACCGTCAATTCATGAGCACCGCCGAGAGCCCATCGAAAGCGAGCGGTTCGACGCCGCTCGATCTGCGATCCATCAAGACTGCCCCGAAAGCCCTTCTGCACGACCATCTCGACGGCGGACTGCGTCCGCAGTCCGTTCTCGAGCTCGCGGACGACTGCGGTTACGATGAGTTGCCCGCATCGGACGTGGCGTCCTTGGCGGAGTGGTTCCGTAACGCCGCCGACAGTGGTTCGCTGGAGCGCTACCTGGAGACGTTCGCACATACCGTTGCGGTGATGCAGACACCGGAGGGGCTAGCACGGGTCGCCCGTGAATGCGCCGAGGACCTCGCCGAGGACGGAGTGGTCTACGCAGAGGTTCGGTTCGCTCCCGAGCAACACCTCGACCGAGGCCTGAGCCTGGACGAGGTAGTCGAACACGTTCTCGAAGGATTTCGCGCCGGCGAATCCGCAGCGAGGGTCAACGGCAAGAAGATTCGCGTCGTCTGCTTGCTCACCGCCATGCGTCACGCCGCGCGTTCGCGTGAAATCGCGGAACTCGCGGTGCGGTTCCGTGACCGCGGCGTCGGTGGCTTCGACATCGCCGGTGCAGAAGCAGGGTTCCCTCCCACTCGCCACCTGGACGCATTCGAGTACATGCGAGCATCCAACGCACACTTCACTATTCATGCCGGCGAAGCCTTCGGGCTACCGTCCATTCAGGAGGCGGTCGCGTTCTGCGGCACCGATCGTCTCGGCCACGGCGTGCGGATAATCGACGACATCACCGTCGCAGCGGACGGTACGCCGACGCTGGGTCTGCTCGCGGGGTACGTTCGTGACAAACGAATGCCGCTCGAGCTGTGCCCGAGCTCCAACGTGCAGACCGGGGCCGTCGACAGTATCGAGAAGCACCCGTTCGACCTCCTCGCGCGGGCGAGGTTCCGCGTCACCGTCAACACCGACAATCGGCTGATGAGTGACACATCGATGACCCGTGAGATGCACAAGCTGGCGGAGACGTTCGGCTACGCCTGGACCGACCTCGAGCGGTTCACCATCAACGCGATGAAATCCGCCTTCATCCCGTTCGACGAACGGCTCGACCTCATCGACAACGTGGTCAAACCGGGCTACGCGGTGTTGGTCGGCTGAGCCGGATCGCTCCTTGCCGGGTCACTCCTTGCGCAGGCGGCTCTCGAACTCGCGCTCGAGAGCCCGCCACGCCTCGGCTTCGGCGTCGAACGGAGCGCTCGGAGCCATCCTGTTCGGATCGGGTTCGAGGGTGTAGGAGACATACCAGCCGAGCGGCGTGGAACTGGCCAGAGCGGTCTCGACCGAGTCGTCGTCCGCGAAGTCCGCCGCATCGGTGAACAATTCGACCGCGAGGTCCAGTTGCTCAGGATCGACGGTGGTGGGTCCGTCGGCGAGATCGTCGGCCAGTCCGGGCAGCACGTACACGTTGTCCTCGGTGACCTCGATGCGAAGCGAGCCGTCCACGGCTGCGGTCTGCACATCGGCGTAGGTGCTGACTTTGGCGAGTTCGTGATCGTGATCGTCGGCAAGGTAACGAGCGAGTGCGCGTTCGGATCCGAACACCGTGATGCTTCCGGCCCGACCGAGGAAGATCGGATCGTCATCGATGTAGCACCGAAGTGTGTAGTACGTGTTCTCGGAGGTGATGATTCTGATCGGATCGATGCCTACGGTGGCCCAGAACGTGTCCTCGGCGGCCGCGTCGGCGATCGGATCGGGGGTCTCGATGTCGTCTGCATCGTCGGTGTCGTCTGCATCGTCGTCGGTCTCGACGTCCGGGTCCTCGTCGGAGACATCGTCGATGTCGACGATGTTCTCGGCCGCGGCGATCAGTTCGGCTTCGGCGATGTCGACGGCGGAGGGGTCGACATCGGGCGATGTGACGATCGAATCCAGCGCATCGATGACGGTGTCCCAGCTCTTGGCGATCGACGCGCCGACACGGTCCCAGAGATTCTGACCGTCCTTGCCGACATAGGCCTCGACGCCCATTCCGACCGAGCCGAGGTGAGGATTGTTGGCGAAGAAGGCGGTGACCTTGTCGAGTTCGCAGACATCACCGAGGGTCTGCACCATCTCGAATGTTGCGGCCAGCTCGGCGAGGGTATCCGAGTCGGGGTCCTCGGCGACGAGCTCCGGCACGCCGACCAGGTCGAAGCGGTGAAGGTCGTCCGGCTCCAATTCGTTGGCTGCGAGGGCAGATACGACCGGCCACGACGGATGATCCACGAGATCGTTGTCGTCGTCGGTTCTGATGAACGCGGCGAGCTGGGCGACTGCTTCGAAGGCGTAAAGATCTTCCTCGTGACCGAGGAACGCCTCCCATTCGTCATCGCCTTCGCGCCATTCCGGAGCCCACAGGGTGACGAAGTCGCCGCGAGTGAGACCGAGTTCGATAGGGATGATGTCGCCAGCCATGGCCGGAAGCCTATCTCAGGTCTCCGAGAGTGAACTCTGCATCCGCATCAGGACGGACGCTCGTTGTTCGAGAGCCTCCTGCGCCGCCTCCGATGCGGTGGTGACGATGGTTGCGCCGAGCTCTGCAGCCGAGGTTCGAGACAGGTCGGACGCTAGCTCGAGCCCGATCAGAGCGCCGGCACCGTCGACCGTCACCACCACGAGTCCGTTGCTCGATCGCCGGGTGAGTCGGAGGTCCGTGAGCTTCTCTGATGCGTCGTGCATGGCGCCGAGCGCACGGTCGGCGCGGGTCACTAGGTCGTCGAGGGCGTTGTTCATTTCAGGACACTGTTCATAGGGAGTTCATCCAGCCTGTGCGTCCGGTCTCGTTGTCGAGCCGTTCGTTCTCGGCCTCGGCGACGGCTGCTGCGGTGGGCAGACCCAGTCTGTCGAGGACATCCGGATCCATCCCGTCTTGTTCGAGTCGGGTGCGTCGTTCGGCTCGGGCCGCCGAGGTTGCGCGCCCGCACAGATCCAGGATGGTACGCGCCAATTCCTCTCCGCTGTAACGCAGTTCACCGGGATCGATCTGGATCGAGACCGGCAATCCCGATTCGCCGGCGTGCACGCGAACGGAGTCGGTGCGTGAGGCCGCCCACGCTTGAATCTCGGTCATGCGGTGGGCCTGTAGAAGCCCTTGAAGGCCATTCCGCTGTTCGTGGTGCGGATCTCGCCCACCTGCACGGGGTCTCCGGCCTCGACGAGCTGGCCGTTCCCGATGACCATGGCCACGTGACCGTCCCACACCGCAAGGTCGCCCGGCATCAGATCCTCGGGGCCGACCGATGTGCCCACGTTCTGCTCCTGCGCCAAACGTGGAAGGTCGACGCCCTGCTCGCCGTACGCCCACTGCGTCAGTCCGCTGCAGTCCAAGCCTCGGCCGGGCGCATTGCCGCCCCACACGTACGGGGTGCCCTGCTGGGTGAGTGCACTACGGACCGCGCCCGCGGCCTGTTCGTTGGGCGCGATCGCGACAGTGCCGTCGGGTAGGGCGACCTGTACGCCGCGGCCGGAGGGCGCGACTTCGGCCGACGAACGTTGCGGGGCGCCGGCGAACATCGACGCACCGTTCTGCAGTACTCCGTTGCCGCCACCGGACGCCGCACTCTGACCGGTCGGGAGAGACGACGTGTCCGGAAGCACCGAGGATGCGGACGAGGACACCGTGCGAAGAAAGTTCTGCCCGAACTGGCTACCCGGGTCGCTCCCCGGCGCCGCCGTCGGTACTGCAGAAGCGGGGACTGTCGACGGTGCCGTGCCGGCGGGCTCCGGAATCGGAGGCGCAGCGCTGAGCGCGCCGATCTCGCCCGTGTGCCCGGCAAGCTCGGCACGCACGCGAGCCACGACTGCGAGCGCTCGTTGCAGATGTTCGATGGCAGCCGCGATGAGCATCGACTGACCGGGCGGAGTGAAGATCATCGGTGCTGCCGCGGTGGCGATGGAGATGAAGGACTGCGCGATCGCCTGCAGCTCCACCAGACCCGCATACACTTTTTCGCAGGCACGGTCGACGACAGCGGCCATGTCGCTGCCGTGATCGGCCAAACCGATTGCGCTCGTGTGAGCTTGCTCGGCGTGGCCGATCGCCTGCTCCGCAGCGCGTCCGCTCCACGTGGCAGCGAGTTCCGAGACGGCAGCGCCGCCGACACGCTGCAGTGATTCCAGAGCGATGGACGTGGTGCGAAGGACATCGGCGGGACCGCCAACGGGTACGACTCCCGAACCGAACGCGCCGAGCAGGTCGGTGATGGGTTTGGCCAGCAGATCGATCACGTGAGGCTCGCTGCGGTCTGAGCATCGGTGGCCTCGTACTCGTGCGCCGAGGACGCCACCGCGACCCCGATGCTGGCCACCACCTCCGATAGCCGGCCGATGGCCGCCGCATGCGTGACGTGTGCTCCGGTGAAGGCGGCCAGAAACTCGGTGCCGATGACACCGAACACGGGCGCCAGTACCGCCGGTCCGCACGCGGTCGTGGCTGCGGCCGCCGCGCCCATCTCCGCCGCCATCGCCGCCGCGGTCGACGAGTACGCCTGCAGTCCGGCCGATGCTGCCGCTACCTCTGCCATCGATGTCCTCCACGATCGATCAACAAGCACGAAAGGTCCTACACAAACATCTGACGCACGTGACGGCCGATCGGTTCCCGGCAATTATCCTTCTCGCATGGAAACTCACGTGGTCGAACACCCACTGGCCGCAGCCCTGTTGACGACGATGCGCGACGAGCGCAGCGACAACGCAACATTTCGGTCCGCACTGCGCCAACTCACCCACATGCTGGTCTACGAAGCCACTCGGGACGCCCCGGTCGACGTCTTCGACGTCACCACGCCGGTGGCCGTCACGCAGGGCACCCGGCTTGCCCGTCCGCCACTACTGGTGCCCGTGTTGCGAGCCGGCCTCGGCATGGTCGAGAAGGCGAGTGGGCTCATTCCCCAGTCTCGCGTCGGATTCGTCGGCATGGCCCGCGACGAGGACACGCACCAGCCGGTTCCGTACATGGAGTCGTTGCCCGACGATCTGTCCGGCACGCCGGTCTACGTGTTGGATCCGATGCTCGCGACCGGTGGGTCGATGGTGCACACCATCGAGTTGTTGGTCGAACGCGGCGCAGCCGATGTCACCGCCATCTGCGTCGTGGCCGCACCCGAGGGTGTTGCAGCTCTCGAAGCCTCGGGGCTGCCGGTACGTCTGGTGACAGCGAGCATCGACGACGGACTCAACGACGATGCGTTCATCGTGCCCGGCCTCGGCGACGCCGGTGACCGACAGTTCGGTCCGCGCTGAGCATCTCACTCGTCCTCGGGGTCACGTGGCCGGCCACCGAGGGCGATCCCCGGCTGCGTGTGCTCGATGTCGATACTCGGCAGGTCGATCAAACCTCGCTCCGCGGGGCACGGCTGGGCTTCGAAGCGTTGGGGCCGCAGCGATGGTGCACCGGCCGCGTCGCGTTTCGGGACGACCACGGCTCCGAATACGTCCCGTGTCCCGGTCAGCTGCCGGTCGAGGCCGGATCGCAGTGCGAGGCGTGCGAGTCCAAGGACCCTTTTCGGTTCGTGCACACCATCCACCGCGGGGGTTTCGTCTCCCGTGATCTCCATTCGCACGTCATGCAGCCGCACTGGCTCTACATTGCGACCTTCGCCAGCGGAGTGCACAAGGTCGGCACCGCAGCCGAGACCCGCAAGTGGGGCAGGCTCGCCGAACAGGGCGCGATCTGCGCGCAATACGTAGCGCGCGCCGTCGACGGCAAGGTCGTGCGCGTGTTGGAAGACAGGGTGACCGAGCACCTGCAGGTGCGCCAAGCCGTGCGCTCGTCCGCGAAGGCCGCCGCGCTCGCACTCCCCATCGACACAGCCCGACTCGATGACGCCACCGCATCGCTGGCCGACCGCGTGCGAGAGATGATTGCGCCATCCGCCGACGAAACCACCTACCGGACCGTCGACGAATCATGGCAGGTGGCAGGCTTTCGCGACCTCGCATCGGGAAACCGGCTGAAGTACCCGAGCGACATCCACACCGGCCGCCACGGCTTCACCGTCGACGCGTGCATCGGGCAGGCAGCGGTGGTCGAGGTCGCGAACGAGTCGTATGTCGTCGATCTGCACGAGCTGAAGGGCCGGCGGGTGCGGTTCGGTGACTACACCTCGCAGTTGCCCGCAGTGCAGTCGGCTCTGTTCTAGCGCGGCCGGGTCAGACGCTGCGCGAACTGCCTCAGGTCGTCGAGGAGTGCAGCCGCACTCGTCCGAGCTGCAGCCAGCGCTTCCCTGTTCTCGACGGGAACCACAGCCTCGAGGTAGGCCTTCACTTTCGGCTCGGTGCCGGACGGTCGCACGATGACGCGGACACCGTCCCCGGAGATTTCGACGGCATCGGTGCGCAACGGCCCGTGTTCGGCGAGCAGATCGTTCACGGTCACCGCACGACCCGCGAGTTCCGTAGGAGGCGCGCTGCGCAGGCGCTTCATCATCGACGCGATATCGGACAGGTCGTCGACCCTGGCCGAGACCTGGGCTCCTGCATGCACCCCGAATTCGACGTGCAGGTCGTCGAGGACGTCCAGTAGCGTTCGGTTCTCGTGCTTCAACGAGGCGACCAGGTCGGCCAGGACAACGGCGGCCGAGATGCCGTCCTTGTCGTTCACCGACGTCGGGTCGACGCAGTGGCCGATTGCCTCCTCGTAGGCGTACACCAAGCCTGTACCGGCGCGGACGAGCCACTTGAAACCGGTGAGCGTTCGGGCGTAACGCGCGCCTCGGGCAGGAGCCAATGCCGAGAGCAGCTGCGAGGAGACGATGGTGTTGGCCACCAGGGAGTCCGGCGGCGCCGACTGCAGAAGGTGGTTCGCGAGGAGTGCGCCGGTGTCGTCTCCGCTGAGCATCGTCCAACCGGTAGAGGTGGGTACACCGATGGCGCACCGGTCGGCATCGGGATCGAGCGCGATCGCCAGGTCGGCGTCGACCTCATCGGCCAACGTCAGCAGGGCGTCTGCCGCGCCGGGTTCCTCGGGATTGGGGAACGCGACGGTGGGAAACTCGGGGTCCGGTTCGAATTGGCTTGCCACGCAGTGCACATCTTTGAAACCGACCCCGCGTAGAGCGGTGAGCGCAAGTTCGCCGCCGACACCGTGCAGTGGTGTCAGTGCAATACGGATGCCGCGGTGGGGCGAGCGGGCGAGGCGCGGAAGTGTGTCGAGGTAGCGGGCGGTGATGTCGGAACCGCTCGGTGTCACCAGCGCCCGAGCGAGCGCGGATGCCGGCCCAACCTGTGCAATGTCGGCTTCGATTTCGGTATCCGCGGGCGGAATCAACTGCGCGCCGCCCCGGAGATACACCTTGTATCCGTTGTCCGCGGCAGGGTTGTGCGAGGCAGTGATCTGGACACCCAGCTCGGCATCCAATGCGCGGACGGCGAAGGCGAGAACGGGCGTCGGCAACGGTCGGGGGAGCAGGACAACTGTGAATCCTTGCGCGGCCAGAACTTCGGCAGCTGCGGTGGCGAACGTGTCGGATCCGTGTCGTGCATCTCTGCCGACCACGACCGTGGACCCGCCCAGTCCGCCCTTCTGCAGCCACGTGCCGATTCCGGCCGAGGTTCGTACGACGACGGCGACGTTCATACCGTTCGGTCCAGCCCGCACCTCTCCGCGCAGTCCTGCCGTGCCGAAACTCAGCGGTGCTCGAAAGCGCTCCGCCACTTCCGCTTCGGGCAACTCGGCGAGTTCCTCGCGGGTGGCAGGGTCCGGATCGCCCTCGATCCAATCGGCAACCTGCTGGGCGAGCGTGCGCGTCACAGCTTCGATACCAGCTGGTGCAGCAGTTCACCCATCCGGGCAGCCGACGCCTTTCCTGCTTCGAGTACCTCTTTGTGGTCGAGGTGTTCCCCGGTCATTCCGGCGGCGAGGTTGGTCACCAGTGACACTCCCAGTACGCGTGCCCCCAGGGCTCGGGCGGCGATGGTTTCGTGCACGGTCGACATTCCGACCAGATCCGCGCCGATGATGCGGAGCATACGAATCTCGGCGGGTGTTTCGTAGTGGGGCCCGGGCAGCCCGGCGTACACGCCTTCTTCGAGCGACGGGTCGATGCTGCGGGCCAGATCACGCAGTTCCGTGGAGTACGCGTCGACCAGATCGACGAACTCGGCACCGATCAGCGGCGACCTCGCGGTCAGGTTGAGATGGTCCGCGATGAGAACGGGCTGGCCGACGGCCATGCCGTCGCGGATTCCGCCGGCGGCGTTGGTGAGGACGATCGTGCCCGCGCCCGCCGCGATGGCCGTGCGAACGGGGTGCACGACTCTTCGCAGTTCGTGCCCCTCGTATGCGTGAGTGCGGCCCTGCAGTAGCAGTGTGTGGGTGCCGTCGACGTTCACCGAGGTGATCGTTCCCGAGTGTCCCGAGGCCGATGGTGGCGCGAAACCGGGGAGGTCGGCCATGCGGATCGTTGCGGTGGGTTCACCGAATCGGTCTGCGGCCGCTTGCCAACCCGAGCCGAGGACGATTGCGACGGAATGCTGGGCGACTCCTGTCGCCTCGGCGATGGCGGCAGCAGCAGCTGCGGCGGCCCCGGCTGGGTCGGTGGTCGGGTCGGTCGGTTGCGCGGCGTCTGTTGTTCCCACGCACGCAACAGTAGGAGATGCCTCCGACGTATGCGTCGGTTGCCGACCGAACGTGGTTCAACTACACCGGGCTGACGCCGCGAGACCTTCGACTACCCATGCCTCGTACTTTTCCGGACTCCAGTCTCGATCGTGAACCAAAAGCGTGTACAACTCCGGGCTGAGCAAAGCGAGCCCGACGTCGACGCAGGTATCGACATCCATTCCGGCTACCTTTTCCGCGAGTGAACTCATCAGGGATCGAAGCACCGTCACGCGCTGCTCGACATTGGTTCGCCACAACTCGGCCACTTCAGGATCGGCGTCGGCGCCCGCGCGCACGACCAACAGAATTCTCGCGACGCGTTCGGAGATCAGCCGTGCCGCATGAACGTGAATTCTCAGATGCTCCATCGGATCCTCGGCGGCCCTGGCATCGGCGACCCAGGTGCGCTCGAGGGTGGGGATGGCGAGCTCATCGCCCGCGATGGTCACATCGAGCAAAGCTTCGAGCATGGCGCGCTTGTTCCCGAAGACGAAGTAGACGGTTTGCACTGCGACCCCGGCTTCGCCGGCGATGTGCTTGATCGTTGTCGATCCGTATCCGGATGTGACGAATAGGTTGTGCGCTGCGGTCAGGATCTTGTTTCGCGCGCTCGTTTCGTTTCGGTTCACCACGTTGTCTAGTTTAGCTCTAGAGTGAGACTCTAGTGTTCTACTTCAACGGGAGGCGTGTCATGTCTGTTCTGGTTCTCGGTGGTTACGGTGCTGTCGGCGGGCGCATCGTCGATCTGCTGCGTTCGGACGGATGGGAGGCTGCTGCAGTGGGCCGCGACCCCGCGCGCGCCGATGTGCGGCTCGACCTCGCGAACCACGATGCGTTCACGCAGGCTTTGGCAGGGGCAAGCTGCGTCGTCAACGCCTCGGGGGCCGAGGACCCGAGATTGGCCGAGATCGCCGCATCGGCCTCGGTTCCATTCGTCGAAATCTCGGCCACCAGCGCCTACGCGCGAGCTCTCGAAGCGCTCGACGGTGCGATTCTCCTCGGCGTCGGCATTGCGCCCGGTCTCTCGGGCATTCTGGCCCGCGAAATCTTCACCCCCACGACCAACTCCATCGACATGGCCGTCGGGCTCGGTGCCGGCGAAAAGCACGGCGCGGCGGCAACCGAGTGGACGTACGGCCTGCTCGGGCGCCGGTTCGTCGACCCCGACGGCAGTTCGGTCAAGAACTTCACTGCGAGCAAGTCGATACCGTTCCCGCCGGAGTCCGGATACCGTCGATGGGCATGTCTACGAGCGGATTTCGCTGACCAGCATCGATTGACCGACGAACTCGGGATTCCCGTCAGAACATATCTGAGGCTGGATTCGCGGATGATGACGGTGGGACTCGCGGCGCTTACCTACGCGCCGTGGGCTGCGAAGCTATCACCCACGTCGATGCGCGGCGGCGATCGTTGGGCGATCGTTGCTCGTGCCGACGACGATCGCTCTGTCTGGGCGACGGGACGCACGCAGTCCTACGCGACAGCAGTGGTTGCGGCCTGGTCCGTCGGGGCGATACTGCGTCGTCGACTCGAACTGGTCCGACCGTCCTGGCTGCATGGCGTCGCGACCCTGGACGACCTGGCCACCGCGTTGGGCTCAGCCGGCGTGCAGGTTCAGGCTCAACGTCCTCGAGGGTAACCACGAGACCCGGCAAGTTACCGCCGGGTAGTATCCGCTCATGCCATATCTCGAACGCAGCGGTGATGTCCACGTTCTCTACCTCGGCGACAAGGACGGTCCCGAGAACAACGAGAACCGGTTTCATCCGGACTGGATCGACGCAGTACACGCACTTCTCGACGAGGTCGAAGCAGTCGAAGGCCCGGCTGCCCTGGTCACCACTGCGACCGGCAAGTTCTACAGCAACGGTTTGGACACCGACTGGCTCTTCGCCAATCTCGACAAGATCACCGGCTATCTCGACCGGGTCCACACGGTGTACACCCGGTTGCTCGCGTTCCCCATGGCCACGATCGCAGCCGTTCAAGGTCACGCTTTCGGCGCAGGCGCAATGCTCGCCACAGCACACGACTTCCGTACCGTCCGAGTCGACCGGGGTTTCTACTGCCTTCCCGAGGTCAATCTGAACATGCCTTTCACCGTGGGCATGTCGGCCCTGGTCACCAGTAGATTGCCCAGGCAGACCGCGGTCGAGGCAATGACGACCGGTCGGCGCTTCGGAGGTTCCGACGCGGTTGCGGCCGGAATCGCCGACACCGCCGTCGAGGCTGATCAGCTCCTCCCATCGGCTATCGAGCGTGCCGCGGCGTTGACGAGCACCCGCGGGAAGAACCTGGCGGGAATCAAGCGCGGCATTCACGCCGATGTACTCGATGCGCTCGACACTCCTACCGGCGAGAGCAACTTCAGCTTCGGAAGCGAGTAGTGACAGACTGGGCCGGTGATCGATGAGAGCGAAGCAGGAGTGCGCAGTGCCGCACCAGAGCTGATCGAGCTCTCGCATTCGATTCATTCCGAGCCCGAGTTGGCATTCGAAGAGCATCGAAGTGCCGCCAAGGTGCGCGATCTGCTCACCGCACACGGCTTCGAGGTCGAATCCGGTGTCGCGGACATCCCTACCGCCTTCACCGCGACCTACGGCAGCGGTGAGCTGACGGTCGGTATCTGTGCCGAGTACGACGCTCTGCCCGAGATCGGCCACGCCTGTGGCCACAACATCATCGCCGCGTCGGCTGCGGGCGCCGCGATTGCACTCGCGCCGCTTGCCGACCGGCTGGGCATCACCGTTCGAGTTATCGGAACCCCGGCCGAGGAGAGCGGTGGGGGCAAGGTGCTGATGCTCGAACGCGGTGTGTTCGACGGCGTCGCCGCGGCAATGATGGTCCATCCCGGACCGTTCGACATCATCGGCGCTACCTCGTTGGCGCTCTCGGATATCGCGGTGGCGTTCACCGGTCGAGCGGCGCATGCCTCGGCGGCACCCGAATGGGGCATCAACGCAGCCGATGCCGTGACCGTCAGTCAGGTGGCGATCGGACTGCTCCGCCAACATCTGGCACCCGGTCAGCAACTGCACGGCATCGTCAGCGAAGGGGGCCTGGCCCCCAACATCGTGCCCGGCCGCTCCGAACTTCTCTACTACCTCCGCGCGCAGTCCTCGGAATCGCTTGCAGCCCTGACGGCCAAGGCCTACGCCTGCTTCGAGGCCGGCGCCGTCGCCACCGGATGTACACACGAGATTCGCACCGTCTCGCCGACATACACCGAACTGACGCCAGACGGGTGGCTCGTCTCCGAATTCCGCCGCCAGGCCGAGAAGATCGGACGCACACCGATGCCACCCGAGTTGGAAGGATTTCGCCCGCTGGGCAGCACAGACATGGGAAACGTGACCAACGTACTGCCGGGGATACACCCGGTCATCGGCCTCGACTCGGCCGGATCCGTCACGCATCAGCCCGAGTTCGCGGCCGCGTGCATCACCGAATCAGCTGATCGCGCCCTCGTCGACGGCGCAATACTGCTGGCGCGAACTACGGTAGCTGCTGCCGTGGACGTCGAGGTCAGGCAACGCCTCCTCAGTGGTGTCGAAGCGCGGGCCGCACGATGACCGATAACGCGGGCCGCGAGGTGACCGACAGTTTCGCCCTCGTCGACAGGTGGATCGTGGCTCACACCGATCTGCTCTCGCAGTGGCGTCGACACATCCATGCTCACCCCGAGCTTGCTCGTCAGGAATTCGCGACCACTGCGTTCGTCGTCGAGCAGCTCGAAGCCGCAGGCTTGGTGCCGAAGTTGCTTCCGGGCGGAACGGGACTGATCTGCGATATCGGCCCGAGCGGCCCCCGTGTGGCCCTGCGTGCCGATATGGATGCTCTTCCACTGCAGGAATTCACCGGCGCGGCCTACAGTTCGACAGTGCCCGGCGTCTCGCACGCGTGTGGGCACGACGCCCACACCACGGTCCTGCTGGGCACGGCGCTCGCACTGGCATCGTTGCCTCATCTGCCCTTCGGAGTGCGGCTGATCTTCCAGCCCGCGGAAGAGGTGATGCCTGGAGGCGCTCTGGACGTGGTCGCCTCCGGCGCCCTCGACGGTGTGACGAAAATCTTCGCGCTGCACTGCGATCCTCGACTCGAGGTGGGCAAGGTCGGCGTTCGTGTCGGACCCATCACCTCGGCAGCGGACACCGTCGAACTGCGTCTCGACTCGCCCGGCGGGCACACCTCGCGTCCGCATCTGACGACGGATCTTGTCTATGCGCTCGGCACCGTCATCACCGGGCTACCGGGCATGCTCAGTCGCCGGATCGATCCACGCACCAGCACCGTGATGGTGTGGGGCGCGGTGGTTGCAGGGCAAGCGCCCAATGCGATACCGCAGACAGGAATGCTCACGGGCACCGTCCGAACCGGTGACCACGAAACTTGGGCGCTGCTCGAGCCGATGGTGGGGGAGATCGTCACCGGCCTGCTCGCCCCCACAGGCGTGCGATTCGAGCTGCACTACCGTCGCGGTGTGCCGCCGGTGGTCAACGACGAGGCGGTGACCCGTACGTTCGAGAACGCCATCCGACGCGTCGGGCCCGCCGCGCTGGCCGATACCGCGCAGTCCGGCGGTGGCGAGGACTTCTCGTGGTACCTCGAGAACATCCCCGGAGCGATGGCTCGGCTGGGCGTCTGGTCGGGGACCGGCCCCCAACTGGACATTCACCAGTCGACGTTCGATCTCGACGAACGCGCGCTCGCTGTCGGCGTCAAAGTGATGACGAGCATCGCGCTCGACCCGCACTGACCACCCCTACCGGGCAGTGCCGGGACCTAGCTGGTGCCGGGGCCTACGTTGCGGCTGTTGCGGGTGCGCAGCCCACGAACGTATTCGGCCGGTGCGCCGGCGATCTCCGCGGCCTCTGCCATCACACCGAGGTAGCGGGCGGACGGCAGACCGCCCTCGTAGGCGTCGAGCACGTACAACCAGGCGAGGACCGGGCCGTCCGCGGTCTCGACGCGCAGCCGTACCTTGCGGTGAATTCCGAGCTCGGAGCCTTCCCAGCGATCCAGGCTCTGCTCGTCCTCGACGGATACGTCGTAGAGGACCACGAACACTTTTCCGTCCGGGTCGGGAGCGACCGTTGCCAGTGCGCCTTCCCATCCGATATCGCCGCCTCCGAAGGTCAGGCGCCACCCGTGCAGCCATCCCGTTCCGGACAGGGGAGAGTGCGGGCAACGCTGCAACATCTGCTCCGGATGCATGTTCGATCCGTAGGCGGCATAGATTGGCACGTCGGCCAGCCTAAACCGTCGACCCGCTCGCGGTCGCGGTGCGACCCGCACCGGCGGTGTTCGCCCTGGTCGAGAGCAGGTGAAGCAAACCTAACCGGTGCATGACGCGTGTCACTGGAATAGCGTTGGGCTCGCAGGCCCCAGATATGCCCTTCGAATTCGAAAGAGGATCAATGACCCGGATCGTGATCATCGGTGGCGGACCCGCAGGATACGAGGCGGCACTGGTGGCGGCGCAGCACGGGGGAACGGTGACTCTGGTCGATTCGGATGGGATCGGCGGTGCCTGTGTTCTGTGGGACTGCGTGCCGTCGAAGACGTTCATCGCCTCCACCGGCATCCGAACCGAGATGCGACGTGCCAACGACCTCGGTATCGCAATCGATCCATCACAGGCCGCCGTTGCGCTCCCTCAGATTCACGCGCGGGTCAAGAGTCTCGCGCAGGATCAGTCCGCTGATATCGCCGCGCGGGTGCGTTCGGTCGGCGTCGAGCTCATCGCGGGTCGAGGCGAGATGATCGATACTCAGCTCGGCATGGCCGCCCATCGGATTCGCGCCACACTCGCCAACGGTTCCGAGCGCATTCTCGACGCCGATGTGGTGTTGATCGCCACTGGCGCGAGCCCGCGCGTCATCAAGGGTGCGGAGCCGGACGGTGAGCGGATCCTGAACTGGCGGCAGCTCTACGACCTGGACGCGCTACCGGAGCACTTGATCGTCGTCGGGTCCGGTGTGACAGGCGCCGAGTTCGTCTCGGCCTACACCGAGATGGGCGTGAAGGTGACTGCGGTGTCGAGTCGCGATCGTGTCCTTCCGCACGAGGACGAGGATGCAGCGCTCGTGCTCGAGGACGCATTCAACGAACGCGGCGTCACTCTCGCCAAACATGCTCGTGCCGACTCGGTCGAGCGCACCGAGACCGGTGTGATCGTCAAGCTGTCCGACGGCCGCACCGTCGAGGGCAGCCATGCACTGATGACCGTCGGTTCCGTTCCCAACACCTCCGGACTCGGGTTGGAGAACGTCGGAATCGAACTCGACCGCGGCGGCTTCCTGCGGGTCGACCGGGTCTCGCGCACCCCGATTCAGGGAATCTATGCTGCCGGTGACATCACCGGGCTGCTCCCGCTCGCATCGGTGGCCGCGATGCAGGGACGCATCGCGATGTACCACGCGCTCGGCCAGGCGGTGACGCCGATCAAGCTCAAGACTGTCGCCTCGGCCGTGTTCACGCGCCCGGAGATTGCGTCGGTCGGGGTGAGTCAGTCGGCGATCGACAGCGGCGAGGTTCCGGCCCGTACCGTGATGCTCCCGCTGAGCACCAACCCCCGTGCCAAGATGTCGGGGCTCAAGCGCGGATTCGTCAAGATATTCTGCCGCCCCGCCACCGGCGTGGTGATCGGCGGCGTCGTCGTCGCGCCCACGGCATCGGAGTTGATCCTGCCGATTGCAATGGCAGTGCAGAACAATCTCTCGGTCAACGATCTCGCTGCCACGTTCTCGGTGTACCCGTCGCTCACCGGGTCCATCACCGAGGCCGCGCGTCAGCTCATGCGTCACGACGACCTCGACTGACCGCGGGTCCGCGCACCGCGGCCCGTTTCTCGAGATGTGAGAATGTAGTTCCAGATCTCGGACGCTCATGCGATAGTGGAACGAGCCGAACACCATCCGGCCCGCTTCCGCCCCAGTCGATCCTCGGGTTTGCACTTCATCCGTAACCCGACGCACTGGGAGATTGCTGTGAACACCTCGGTTCCTTCGTTGGCGCGACGCCTCGATTCGGTCCGCAGCTCGGCCATCCGCGACCTGCTCGCTCTCACCGCTCGTGACGATGTCATCAGCCTCGCCGGTGGTCTGCCGGATACCGATCTCATTCCCGTGCAACGAATCCGACGGGCAGCAGAGGACGTTCTCGCCCAATCGTCCTCGGTTCAGTACGGGGAGACATCGGGCTGGCGCGCGCTGCGAGCTGTCGTCGCCCAGCGTGAGTCGCGAATGCTGCAAAGGACGATCGCCGCAACAGAAGTGGTGATCACCCACGGATCACAACAGGCGCTGACACTGGTTGCGCAAGCGCTGCTGGACCCGGGTGCGATCGTCGTCGTCGACGAGCCCGCGTATACCGGAGCCCTGCAGGTGTTCTCGATCGCCGACGCCGACATCCGCCCAATCCCCATCACCGCCGACGGCATGGATACCGACGAACTCGCCCGACGCCTCAGCGCCGGACTGCGGCCCACCCTCGTGCACACCGTGAGCAACTTCCACAATCCCCGCGGGGTGACGATGTCGACTTCGCGACGGCGCCATCTGGCATCGCTCGCCGAGCAGTACGGGTTCTGGATCCTGGAAGACGATCCGTACGGGGAGATCTGGTTCGACACTCCGCCACCCCCGCCGATCGCCTCGTACTCCGATCGCGTCGTCCGGTTGTCGAGTGCTTCGAAGATTCTCGCGCCTGCACTTCGGGTGGGGTGGCTGGTCGCTCCCGAGCCGGTGTGCAAGGCCGTCGAACTGCTCAAGCAGGGCGCAGACCTCTGTGGATCGACCCTGACACAACAGATGGCGACGCAGATGCTGGCCGATTCCGTGTGGCTCGACGCGCATCTGAACACTGTGCGAGCCGAATACGGCAACCGTGCTCGCGCCCTTCGCCACGAGCTCGTCGACGCCTTCGGTGATCGTGCACAGCTGTCGTCCGCAGACGGTGGCATGTTCGTGTGGATGGCGTTCGGGGACGGAACGGACACCACCGCCTTGCTCCCACGTGCGCTCGATCACGGTGTCGCCTTCGTCCCCGGACGGGCGTTTGCCGACAACGCACTGCACGCGAGCTCGGCGCGACTGTGCTTCGCAAGCTCGCCCACCCCGGCTCTGGCGGAGGCGGTTCGCCGGTTGAGAGCGGCTCACGCGCTCGAACGGTAGCCTTGACCGAGCGTCGAGGAACGATCTTTCGAATGATCCGAATGGGGAGTGAGCTCTTGAGCAACCGATCGAACACCACATTCCTGGGTCCGCAGGCGCGCGTGGCAGCGTGGGAGAGGCTTTCGGCCGAGCAATTCGACGTGGTCGTGGTCGGCGGCGGTGTCGTCGGTGCGGGCGTAGCTCTCGACGCGGCGACGCGTGGTCTCAAGGTGGCTCTCGTCGAAGCCCGGGATTTCGCCTCGGGAACCTCCAGCCGGTCGTCGAAGATGTTCCACGGTGGACTGCGCTACCTCGAACAGCTCGAGTTCGGCTTGGTTCGCGAAGCGTTGCACGAGCGCGAGCTCTCGCTCTCCACACTCGCGCCACATCTGGTCAAACCGCTGAAGTTCCTCTTTCCGTTGACGCATCGAGTGTGGGAGCGCCCGTACATCGCTGCGGGCATCTTCCTCTACGACTCCATGGGCGGCGCCAAATCCGTTCCTGCTCAAAAGCACTTGACCCGCTCGGGTGCGCTACGCATGGCGCCGGGCATCAAGCGAAAGTCCCTGATCGGTGGAATCCGCTACTACGACACCATCGTCGACGATGCCCGTCACACCATGAGTGTGGCGCGAACCGCCGCCCACTACGGCGCTGTAGTTCGTACCTCCACCCAGGTGGTGGGATTCCTTCGCGAGGCCGATCGTGTTTCCGGTGTGCGTGTTCGTGATTCGGAGAACGGCGCGACGACGGAGGTGCGCGGCCACGTCGTGATCAACGCCACCGGTGTGTGGACCGACGAGGTTCAGGCCCTGTCCTCGCAGCGAGGACGATTCCGCGTGCGGGCCTCGAAGGGCGTGCACATCGTCGTACCCCGTGACCGCATCGTCAGCGAGGCGGCCATAATTCTGCGTACCGAGAAGTCGGTGTTGTTCATCATTCCGTGGGGTGCGCACTGGATCATCGGCACCACCGACACGGACTGGAAGCTGGACCTTGCGCACCCCGCTGCAACGAAAGCCGACATCGATTACATCCTCGGCGAGGTCAACGCCGTGCTGGTCACGCCTCTGACACACGCGGACATCGACGGTGTCTACGCAGGCCTGCGGCCACTGCTCGCCGGAGAGAGCGACGAGACCTCGAAGCTTTCCCGCGAGCACGCCGTCGCCAGGGTCGCGCCGGGACTCGTGGCTATCGCGGGTGGCAAATACACCACGTACCGTGTGATGGCCGAGGACGCTGTCGACCTGGCGGCCGAGGACATACCGGCGCGCGTCGCGTCGTCGATCACAGAGAAGGTGCCGCTTGTCGGCGCTGACGGTTACTTCGCTCTCGTCAATCAGACCCATCACCTCGCCACGAAATACGGCCTGCACCCGTACCGGGTCAAGCACCTTCTGGACCGCTACGGCTCACTCATCGACGAAGTGCTCCAGCTTGCCGCAGACAAACCCGAACTGCTCCAGCCGATCACCGACGCACCGAGTTACCTACAGGTCGAGGTCGTCTACGGTGCTGCGGCAGAAGGCGCACTGCACCTGGAGGACATTCTGTCGCGGCGCACCCGCATCTCCATCGAGTACACCCACCGTGGCGTCAACTGTGCAGGCCAGGTCGCAGCGCTCGTGGCACCCGTGCTCGGCTGGGATCCCGCGACCGTCGATCGCGAGGTCGAAACCTACAATGCCCGCGTGGAGGCAGAGATCAAGTCGCAGATGCAGCCCGACGACGAATCGGCCGACGCGTTGCGGGTGGTCGCGCCGGAGGCGCGGCAGGAAATCCTCGAGCCGGTGAGCGTGGCGACACCGCCCGTGCGCGAGTTATGACCGCGGGGCGTCAACGCCGGTGGCCGACGTCAGTGCGTCAGAACGATCTTGACGGCAACGATGACGGTGGCCGCGGCAGCGAGCACTAGTGATCCGAAAAATGTTCCGCGGGTGGGTTTCTCGCCGCGGAGGCGACCGACCACATAGTTCGTCGACGCGATTCTGGCGATCACGGTGATCTCGGCGAGGATCTGACCGAGCTGTGGATCCAAGAGACCCCACCAGCCGATCGCCAACAAACCAGCCGGAAGCACTGCGGCGCTGAGAACGGGTACCGAGTTGCGTAGCTCGCTCAACCGTTCGGAGCGCGAAAGGTTGACGCCCGTCCGTACTGTCTGCCCGACTCCTTCGGCGAAGGCGTGCGCGATGAAGGTCGAGACCGCGGTCCCGAGCACGATTGCAACGCCCTGGAACGTGTGCTCCTCACTGAATGTCAACGGAATGAGCGCGGCAAGGACCAGGATGTTTCCGTAGACATACGCGCTGATTCGGCTCGCGGCGTTGTCCGGTTCGAGTGGATGGCTACGAGACCGCAGCGGACGATGCAGTAGCTGCCGAATATTCAGTGCCATGCGAACAGAGCATAGATTGCCTGGCCTCGAGATTTACCGAACGGCCGACAGAGATACCGCTTCGCGTCGGGCCGGTGTGGTTCTACGATGCAGCTCGTCCTGTTGTTCTCGGGTTCGCACCAGAGTCCGAGGCGCTGTGGCCGCCACCGACCCCGACGCTGCCATCACGGCCAGAGTGAGTATCGCCAAGAAGATCATGCTTTCGATGATCGGTGCCGACCCTGTGAATCAGCTGGGTTGCCGCTGGCAATACGGGCAGTAGTAGATCTGCCGTTCCTCGAGCGGATTGTCGCCCAACATCCCGAATTCGATCGTGGTCCCGCAGCGGCGACACGGCTTGTTCTCGCGCCCGTACACCCAGAAGTGGCGACCTGCCCGCCTGTCGCCGGTGGTCACCCGCTGACTGCGATCCTTGTTCGCCGTGATGGTGCGAAACGCCAGGTCGACCACCTTGCCGATATCGCCGCAATCCTCCACCGGTGTCCTCGGATCGATGCCGCGGAGAAAGCAGATTTCGTTTCGGTAGACGTTGCCGAGCCCAGCGAGGTTGCGTTGATCGAGCAGCGCCAGCCCGATCGGTCTCGCGGGGTCCGATTGCAGATTGGCGACGGCGCCTGCGGCAGTCCAATCCGAGCCGAGCAGATCCGGACCGAGATAGCCGACCACCTCGTCCTCGTTCTCGACGATGTCGAGCACACCCAATTCGAAGCCCACCGCGATGGCGCGTTCCGTCGAGAGAATGGCTCGGGCCTGAAAAGCGGGCCGACGCCATCGGGCGCCGGGAGCGTAGACCTGCCAGGTGCCTTCCATCTTCAGGTGGCTGTGGATGGAGAATTCACCCACGCGAATGAGAAGGTGTTTGCCGCGTGAAGCTACCGAGCCGACGGTTCGACCGGTGAAATCGACTGTCGCATAACGTGGAACTCGGATGTCGCAACCAGTGAGCACTCGGCCCTCGAGTGCGTCGCGAAGCCTGTTCGCGGCGCGGTAAACGGTATCGCCTTCGGGCACGCTATCGCCTCATTCGGTAGCCCCGCGGGGTCGCGGAGAAACCTGCATCGGTGAGCAGCCGGGAGAAGGGCGTCCCGTGAATGTCGTTGCCGTCCACACGCTCCACGAGCAGTTTGTCCACGCCGCCGCGTTCGACGGTCGCCGCCAGCGCCTGCGCCGCGATCGCGGTCACCTCGTCGTTTTCGGAGAATGTCAGCACGGTCTTGCCTCCACGCTCGACATACAACGCGAGAGCTCCCTCGTGCAGAACGACCAGTGCACCCGCTTTCCGGCCCGGCCGATGTTTCGGAGAATCCTCGCTCTCACCGCGCCTGGGCCAGCTCAGCGCGGCGCCGTACGGGTTGGCGGGATCGCACGCCGCGAGGACGACGGCTCCCGTCTTCTCCCGTTCCTCGTAGGTACGCAGCCGGTCGACGACGTCCGAGGTGGAGAATTGCGCTCCGCCCAGTGAGTCGACGAAATAGCCGCGTCGACTACGTCCGGAGTCCTCGAATGTCGTCAACACCTTGTACATCGTCGCGAATCCACCGGGTACGCCCTCAGCCATGACGGAACCGCGTGTGACGATGCCGTAGCGTTCGAGCAGCACATCAGCGGTCGCGTGGGCTCTGATGGTGGCATCGGGCTCGAGATCTGGCAGCCTCGACCAGCGACCCGCTGCTGTAGGCGGGCCGGTCCGTGTCGGCAGACTGGGCCGCTCCATTCTGCGATACGACCTCAACCGAGGAGTTCGCCGCGGTGAGCGATGGCTGGGCGCGGCGCGGGTGGTGGCATTGAGCAGGGCGCGCAGCGGCGCGAAGGTGTCGTTGCTCAGTTGTCCGGCCCAGACCAACTCCCACAACGCGGCGATCAAACTGTCGTCGTCGGTACTGCCCACCGCGTCCGACAATTGCCGGAAAAAGTAGGCCCCACCCGCCGCGACCGCGTCCAGCACTCGAACTTGTAGTTCCGAGAGGTCCGCTTCGGCCGCCGGCGCAAGCGTCAAGGGCGCGGTATCGGCCATGTGCAGGCACACCCAGCCGTCCTTGGAGCTGATGGATCCGTGACCGGACCACACCACCTCGCCGGTAGAGGTGAGCTCGTCGAGCATGGCAGGGGAGTAGTCCCGCACCCTGGATGCGAGCACGAGGGGCTCCCACGCCGAGGCGGGTATCGGTACACCGGCCAATTGCTCGACAACGGTAGCGACGCCGTCGATCCCGCTCAGTTGTCTGCTGCCGACGTGCTGCCATGCAGGTAGGAACCGGCCGAGCGTCGCGGTGGCCACAGGCTCGACTTCTTCTCTCGCGGCCGCCAGCGATCGCCGCCGAAGGCGTCGCAGTACCTCGGCCTCGCACCACTCGCTGCCCGTCTCGCCCGGTCTGAACTCACCTTCGACGACTCGCTTGTCCATGCTCAGAGCCATGAGCGCCGAACGTGCCACCGCAGAACCGATACCGAATCTCTCGGCCAGGTTCGTCACCGAGAACGGGCCGTGTGTTCTGGCGTACCGGCTCACCAGATCCGACAGCGGATCCTCGACCGGCTCGATGAAGGCAGCCGGAGTGCCGATGGGAAGTGGCACACCCAGTGCGTCACGGAGGCGGCTGGCGTCCTCGATCGCTGTCCACCACGTGCGGCCGGCGAAGCTCACCTCCATCGCGCGCCGCGCGGCAGCAAGTTCGGTCAACCACACCTGCGACTCGTCGCCGTTGGTGCGTAGTGCGACCTCGTCGGCAGTGAGAGGGCCGAGCATGCGGAGCAGATCTGCGACGCCTTCGATGTCCTTGGCCCGGCGGTCGGGGGCGAGCCGCTGAAGCTCCAGTTCGGTTGTCTCGATGACATTGTGGTCGAGCAGTTCTCGGAGTTCGACGCGACCGAGCAACTCGGCAAGCAAGGCGGAGTCCAGAGAAAGTGCCTGTGCCCGACGCTCGGCGAGAGGACTGTCCCCCTCATACATGAACGCACCGACGTAGTTGAACAGCAGCGAGTTCGCAAAGGGCGACGGCGACGGCGTCTCGACCTCCACGATGCGGATCTGCCGTCGGCCGACCTGGCCCAGAATCTCTTCGAGCGCAGGCAGGTCGTATACGTCCTGCAGGCATTCACGGACAGTCTCGAGGAGGATGGGGAACGACGGGTACTTGCGGGCGACGTCCAGCAGCTGGGCCGAACGTTGACGCTGCTGCCACAGCGGCGCGCGCTTTCCCGGATTGCGCCGGGGGAGGAGCAGTGCGCGTGCCGCGCATTCCCGAAAGCGCGAGGCGAACAGGGCCGAACCGCCGACCTGCTCGGTGACGATGTCGGCGATCTCGTCCTGCTCGAACACGAACAGATCCGCGCCGGGTGGGCTGTCCTCGGTATCGGGTAGTCGAACAATTATCCCGTCGTCCGACGCCGTCGGCGCGGCATCGATGCCGTAGCGCTCGATCAGGCGGGCACCGATGGCGAGCGCCCACGGCGCGTGTACCGGCTGGCCATAGGTGGAATGCAGCACCAGGCGCCAATCCCCGAGTTCGTCGCGAAACCGTTCGACGATCATCGTCCGATCCGTCGGAAGCTGCCCAGTGGCCTCGATCTGCTCATCGAGCAGCGCGATCAGATTGTTGACGGCGTTGGGGTCGAGACCATCGCCGGACAGTCGTTGGGCCAGCGCCTCTCGCTCGGTTGTGCTGCGCAGGAACTCACCGAGCGCCCGGCCGAGTTCGGCGGGCCGACCCAATCCGTCTCCGTGCCAGAACGGTAACCGGCCGGGCTGGCCGAACGCTGGGCTGACCAACACCCGGTCGTGAGTGATCTCTTCGATCCGCCAGCTGGTCGCTCCCAGAGCGAAGACATCTCCGATGCGTGACTCGTAGACCATCTCCTCGTCGAGTTCACCGACGCGAGAGGCCTTTTCGCCGACCATGTACACCGTGAACAGTCCGCGGTCCGGAATCGCTCCGCCGGATGTGACGGCCAGGCGCTGTGAACCGGGGCGGCCGGTGAGGGTGTTGGCGTCTCTGTCCCACACGAGCCGGGGGCGCAGATCGGCGAACTCGTCGGAGGGGTACCGTCCGGACAACAGATCGAGAGTCGATTCGTAGGCGGATCGCGGCAACGTGGCAAAGCTCCCGGTGCGGCGGACTGCGTCGAACCAGTCGTGGGCGTCGATGGGCTCGAGTGCGCAGGCAGCCACCGTCTGCTGGGCCAGAATGTCCAATGGATTCGCGGGCACGAAGAGTGCCTCGATCTTGCCGGTGGTCATGCGTTCGACCGTGACGGCGCAATGGATGAGATCGGTCCGGTGTTTCGGAAAGAGCACGCCTTTCGATATTTCGCCGACCTGGTGGCCGGCGCGCCCGACGCGCTGCAGTCCGCTGGCGACCGAGGGTGGAGCCTCCACCTGTACCACCAGATCGACTGCGCCCATGTCGATACCGAGTTCCAGGCTGCTGGTGGCGACGACGCACCGCAACCGGCCGGTCTTCAGATCGTCCTCGATGAGGGCGCGCTGGTCCTTGCTGACGCTGCCGTGGTGGGCGCGGGCCAGGAGTGGATCGGCTCCGTGGTTCACCTCGCTCGTGCTGCCGAGTTGTGACGGCGGGCCGTGGACAGTCTTGTCTCCTTCGCCGAGGCGCTCGGCGTAGACCTCGTTGAGCCGTGCTGTCAATCGCTCGGCGAGCCGACGAGAATTGGCGAACACGATGCACGAGGAATGCTCGAGGATCAGATCGACTATGTTCTCCTCGACGTGCGGCCAGATCGACCCGTGGCGTGGAGCTGCGGAGGCGTCACCGTCGGACGGTTCGATGACGCCCAGTTCGGTCATGTCCTCGACCGGTACCCGAACCGACAGATCGAATGTCTTGGGCGCCGGTGGCGCCACTATCTCGATGGGCGCGGCGCCGGTGAGAAACCGGCCGACCTCCTCGTGTGGACGCACCGTCGCGGACAGACCGATGCGCTGAGCAGGCTTCGGCAGCATCAGGTCCAGCCGCTCCAACGACAGCGCCAGGTGCGAGCCGCGTTTGGTTCCGGCCACCGCGTGCACCTCATCGACGATTACCGTGTCGACGAGCTCGAGGGACTCGCGCGCCGCGGAGGTCAACATCAGGAACAGCGACTCGGGTGTGGTGATCAAGATATCTGGAGGTGTCTTGATCATCGTGCGGCGATCCGCCTGGCTGGTGTCCCCGGACCGCACTCCGACGGAGATGTCCGGTGGCTCGAGCCCCAGGCGTTTTGCAGTCTGTGTGATGCCGACCAGCGGCGCGCGGAGGTTGCGTTCGACGTCGACGGCCAACGCTTTGAGTGGCGAGATGTAGAGCACTTTGGTCTTGCGGTCTCGCTTGGTCTCCGACTCCGCCGATACCGGGGCGCTGGCCAGCTGATCTATCGACCACAAGAACGCAGACAGGGTCTTTCCCGATCCTGTCGGGGCGACGACCAGGGTGTGACGCCCACTCGCGATTGCCTCCCACGCACCTGCTTGCGCGGACGTGGGGCTGACGAACGCGCCGTCGAACCATTCTCGAGTAGCCGCGGAGAACCTCGACAGCGCCGAGACCACCGCGTTCTCGCGCTGTGCAGATGGTTTCCTGGCCATGCGCTCATGATGCCCCCAGGCACCGACACACAATCATCGGTGGGTCGGTGAGCGGGCCGGGGTGTGGAACCGGTGGTAGGCGGGTACGTCTGGATTCATGACCGACGACCGAGAAATTATGCAGAAGATCTCCGCCGAACTCGACGCCCGGTTGGGTGAGCAGACCAACGGATTGCAGAACGAGGTGCCACCGGGCGCAAGCGTGCAGAAGGACGACGGTGAACGTGGGCCGCTCGGCCACGACTACCACCTCGCCAGCAAGTACGCCCAGGCCCTCGCGATCGGGGAGCCGCAATTGATCGACCGCAAGGAGTTCGACCGGCTGGTCGAAGAGTACGGCTGAGAAAGACGGTGGCGAGGATCGGTCAGTCGAGGCCCTCCTCGTCCAGCTTGTCCTGTCCGCGGTTACGGAAAAATTTGAAGCCGGGAATACCGATGACTGCGCGCCGCACATCTTTGGTGACGCCGAGCAGTTCATGCACCTCCGGGGCAACGGTGCCCAGCGTCGCCAGGATGGGCATGGTCGCTTCCATGTGCTTGACCAGCGCAGGCAGATGGTCGACCATGTCGATTGCGGCGTCGACCTCGCTGTCCTGAAGGCTCTCGACGAACTTGCGCGCGAACGGCATCGATTGCCTGGTGATGGGTTCGAGCAACTCCACCAGCTCGAGCGCAGTTTTGGACGTCAGCGAGGCCGAAAGTACGACGCCCTCCGCAGCTCGGTTGGTCGCTTCCGCCCCGGCCACGACGAGTTCAGTGGAATCGACGACGGAGTTGATGCGATCCATCAACGCGCTGACGTCGTCGAGCAACGCGTCGGCGTCGTCGAGCAACGCGTTGATGCGGCCGGGCAGGCCAACGGCGAACACAGCGGTCTCGTGTGCCCATCGCACGCCCGTCCGGGCGAGGTCGAGCCCGTTCCTCGCGGCTGCGAGACCCCCGTAGGGATCAGGAAGTCGCACGCCCGCGAGCACCAGTGCCATGACCTGACCTTGCCACAACGTCGACGGCGGCTTCGGCAGTACTGTCCGAATGCGGTTAGCCTCGAGAACATGAGAGTTCTCGTCACCGGCGCCAGCGGGTACATCGGTTCACGGCTGGTCGCAGCATTGTTGGACGCGGGAGACGAGGTTTTCGCAGCGTCCAGGAGTCCCGAGTCGCTGGAGGTCTTCGACTGGTACAACGATGTGGAGGCGACGAAACTCGATGCGAGTCAAGCGGAGTCGTTGAACGAAGCATTCGTCGCCGCAGGACCCATCGAGGTTGCGTACTACCTCGTCCACGCGATCGGCGAGGACGATTATCGCGCGCAGGATCGAAAGGCGGCCAGGCTGTTCGCCGAAGCTGCTGCTGCCGCGGGTGTTCATCGGATCGTGTACTTGGGCGGTTTCGTACCCGACGAGGAGCTTTCGGAGCACCTCGCGAGCCGCGCGGATGTGGGCGAGGCCCTCGACGTCGAGGGTGTCGAGGTGGTGTGGCTGCGAGCGGCGATCGTCCTGGGCGCCGGGTCCACGTCGTTCGAGATGCTGAGGTATCTGGCCGACAGGCTGCCGGTGCTGCCACTGCCGGGGTGGCTCGGTCATCCTGTGCAACCCATCGCCGTCGACGACGTGCTGTTCTATCTACTCGAGTCGAGGTCACGAGTGCCCGCTGGGGCGTACGACATCGGCGGCCCCGACGTGGTTCCTTACCGCGATCTGGTGTTCGCCTACGTCGAAGCTGCTGGGCTCACGCGTATCGGGGTTTCCGCTCCGGGAGTGCCCACCGCGCTGGCCGGCCTCGTCATCGGCAAGATCATTCCCGTTCCCGATGCCCTCGCCGAGGATCTGGTCGGGTCGTTGCACAACACGATGACAACATCCGAGCAGGCGATCGTCGACATCGTCGGCGAACCCGACGGTGGCCGCACCACGATCGAGGAGGCGATGCGACGCAGTGTGCAGGGAACCGTCGGAACACCGCCCGGCGTGCGGGCGCTGAAGGACCCCCTTCGATTGGCCGCCACCGACGCGGCATGGTGCGGTGGGGATGCACTCGGCATCCGCCGCTACGGCGTTGCCGCTTCGTCCGGGCAGACATGGGGACTTCTCGAATCGCTGGGAGCGCGAAAGATTCTGTACTCGTGGCCGGTAGCGGCGGTGGTTCGTACCAACCTCGACGTAGTCGATGGTGTTTCGGACCGCGCCAAATCGGTGATACGCCGAGTGCTACCGGGTAGGTAGAGTCGAGAATTCAGCAACGGAGGTGTGATGGCGACCTGGCAGACAAGCGTCAGAGATGTCGTCAAGTCGGCACTCGTCGAACGAGTCGATCGCGACCACGACGAATCCGACAAAGCGTTCCTTAGGCGTCGAATCGTGGTGGTCGTCACACTTGTCCTCGGTGCAACGCTGTTGGGCTTGTCGTTGTCCGTCGACCCGGGTGACACTGCGTTCTACCCGTTGACGCTCGGACTGGCAGCGACGTGGTTCATCGGCGGATTCGCCTCGGGACCGCTTCATCTGGGCCGAATAGCGTTCAACAATTCGATGAGACGACCGGTGATCACGCCGATCCTCATCGGACTCGCCGCCGGCGGCGTATTCGTGGTGGGTGCGCTGATCGTGCGACAGATCCCACCGCTCGCGGACTTCACCGAAAACGTCCTCGCTCACGCCCGGTTCGGACCGCTCGCTCTTATCGTGTTCATCACACTGATCAACGGCATTGCCGAGGAAGTGTTCTTCCGGGGCGCGCTCTTCGCTGCCATCGGCAGGCGCAATCCCGTGCTGATTTCGACCCTGGTGTACACCGTCGTCACACTCGCAAGTGGCAATCCGATGCTGGCATTTGCGGCGATCACACTCGGTTTCGTGCTCGGCTTGCAGCGGCGGGCCTCCGGCGGCATTCTCGCGCCCATGCTCACACACGTGGTGTGGTCGACGGTGATGGTGTTGGCACTGCCACCGCTGTTCGTGTCCTGAGCCAGTTCATGTCCTGAGTCGACGGCAACATACCTCAGCTCCGGATATCTCATCCATACGAGTCCGATGGCCGAATCTGTCCACTCTGAGCTACATTGCGCAGGTGAGTGAAAACCTCGACCGGATAGATCGGTTGATCATCGACGAACTCGTCGCAGACGGCCGAGCCACCCTCGCGAGCCTGGCGGAGAAAGCCAGCCTGTCCGTTTCCGCTGTGCAATCGCGTGTTCGCCGGCTCGAGTCGAAACGCGTCATACGCGGATACACCGCCCAGGTCGATCCGGAAGCGATAGGTCGGGCACTGTCTGCCTTCGTCGCCATCACCCCCATCGATCCTGCGCAACCCGATGACGCCCCTGCACGACTCCGTCATATCAGCGCTATCGAGTCTTGCCACTCGGTGGCGGGCGAAGAGAGCTATGTTCTTCTGGTGCGCGTCGAATCCCCCCGCAGCCTCGAACACCTCCTCCAGGAAATCCGTGCAACGGCAAACGTGCGGACACGCAGCACCATCATTCTGCAAACTTTCTACGATCGATGACTCGGCCGGCAGTCCGCAGAATCGCTTCCGCTGCGCTGTCGTACGGCGTGGTCGGACTGGTGATGTGGCTCCTCTACCGAACAGTCGGGAACTCCGGTTCCGTTTCCCGGGCGGTCGGCTCCATCACCGCAACTCAGCTCTTGGTGGTCTCGGGATTGGGCCTGCTGTACCTGGCCTCCATGTTCCCTCCGATGGTCTACACGCTGCCCGGATTGACCATGGGCCAGGCCGGGGTCGCCCGGACGGCGTCGCTGGCACTGGCCAACACCGTGCCCGAAGGGGGCACCGTCGCAACCGGTTTGACCTTCGCGATGTATCGATCATGGGGCTTCGGACCGACCGACAGCTCCACCTCAATCGTCGCCATCGCAATCTGGACAAACCTGTCGCGCTATTTGCTGATGGCGGTGGCGTTGGTCGTGATGATCCTCTTCGGCTCGATCACAGGTTCGGCGGTGGCGATCGCGGTGGGCGTCTGCGTGATCGTGACGGTGGTGTGTCTCGCCGTCGCTCTGGTGATTGCCAACGACGGCTTCGCTCGACGGACAGGGCTTGGCCTGACCAGAGTTCGCAGCTGGCTGGCCGGTCGAATCACCCGCATCAGTCCCCGGGACATGGACCGGGTTGTCACCGACTTTCGTCTGCACCTACTCGGCCGAGTGCAGTCTTGTTGGCGGTCGTTGACCGCAACGATGGTGCTCTCGCAACTGCTCGGAGCACTTGTCCTCGGTGTGGCCGTGAGAATGTCGGGGCTGGGGCCGCACGAGATCGGGGTGGACCGCATCGTCGTCGCGTTCGGTGCGATGTGGCTCGCCGCCTTCATCGCGCCGACCCCAGGCGGGCTCGGAGTTGCAGAAGCCGCGCTCGTGGCTGTACTCGGGGTGGGGTTGGCCACCGACGCACAGGCGGAACTCGTGGCCGCGGTTCTTCTTTTCCGGTTTGCGACCTGGCTGCTTCCCATCCCGTTGGGTCTCATCGCGTACCTGTACTGGCGACTGACCCATAACTGGCGGGTGCCGGTCGATCAGCTGCCCAACGAACGCCAGATACGGTCCGAGGACAACGGCAGCTCGTAGAGACGGGTACCGACCGCATCGCGTATCGCGTTCGCCAACGCGGGAGCGACCGGGTTGTAGGGCGACTCGCTCATCGACTTCGCACCGAACGGGCCGAGCTGATCGTAGGTGTCCGCGAAGTACACCTCGGTTCGAGGAATGTCACTGAACTGCGGCACATGGTAACTACGAATGGAATCGGTGATCACTGTGCCTGCGCCATCGGTGCGCATCTCCTCGTAGAGTGCGGAGCCGATGCCCTGCGCTACGCCCCCTTCGACCTGACCGCGGCATTGCTGAGGATTCATGACGGTTCCCGCGTCCGCGCTCTGGATGGACTGCAGAATTCGCACCGTCCCGGTGGACGGTTCCACCGCGACTCGGAACGCCTGCACATTGAAGGCGAGAGATCGGGGAACGCCGCCGCTGTCACCGCGCGTGCGAAGCGCTCCGCCCGCAGCAACAAGGATGTCCTTCAGCGAAACGATTCGGTCGTCGTACGCTACGCCCTCCCGCCCGAGTTGCCCCAGCCGATCTCGGTAGCCCGTGATATCGGCACCGAGCGCCCGCACTCGGTCGGACATAGCCCTCGCAGCGGCGTAGACGGCTTTGCCGGCTACCACTGTGCCCGCCGATCCGAATGCGCCGGTGTCGTAGGTGGTGGCATCGGTATCGGACTGACGCACGACGATGCGGTCGGGTGAGGTCCCGAGCTCGGTTGCGACGATCTGAGTATGGACGGTGGTCGTGCCGTTGCCGAATTCGGCGGTGCCGACACCGATTTCGTAGCACCCGTCACTGCGTAGCGTGATCGAGGCCTCGGCATGGTGGCCGCGCGGCGGAATCGTCGCGATCATGGCCACGGCCATGCCCTCGCCGACCTTCCATCCTGGGGGCGCCGGATCGCCGTTGCCCGACCTCAGCGCCTGCTGCGCAAGGTCCAGACACTGATCGAGTCCATAGCTCCCGAACATCAGATCCTCGCCTTCGACATGGGCGGCGACCAGCGGATCACCCGGGACCACCACGTTGCGTCGGCGAAACTCGAACGGGTCCATGCCGAGTTCTCGGGCGAGATCGTCGAGCGCGGACTCGACGGCGAAAATGACCTGGCCGAGGCCGTATCCGCGGAACGCGCCCGAGGGGATGTTGTTGGTGTACACGGACTTCGCGTCGACCCGTTTGTTGGCGCACCGATACACCGCCACGGATTCACCGCAGCCATGGAACATCACCCCCGGGCTGTGATTGCCATAGGCGCCGGCATCGGTGACCACGTCCACGGAAAGCGCGGTGAGGGTGCCGTCCGATCGGGCCGATACCCGGACGTCGACCTCGAACGGATGCCGGCAGGGAGCGACGGTGAACTCGTCGGTCCGCGAGAACTCGAACTGGACCGGAGCGCCGGTGCGGAGTACAGCGAGAGCCACGATGTCCTCGGTGAGCAACTCCTGCTTCCCGCCGAATCCGCCCCCGACGCGCGCAGTGAACACACGAACCCGATCACGTTCCAGACCGAAGATCTCACAGATCTCATCGCGTACGAGGAAGGGGACCTGGGTACTGGTACGCAGTGTCAGCCTGCCGGAATCGTCGATCCACCCGATGGTGCCGTGCGTCTCGAGGTGTACGTGTTGCACCCGCTGCGTTCGCCAGCGTCCGGACACCACGACATCAGCCTCGGCTATCGCGGCGTCGACATCGCCTGTGGCGCCGTGCAGTTCGGCCACCAGATTGCGCGACGGGTCCGCGATGCGAGACTCCGGCCCCTTGTCTCCGTGCAGGAGCGGAGCCCCAGGCCGCGACGCGGCCTCGGTGTCGAAGACAGCCGGAAGTTCCTCGTATTCGACGACGAGAGCACGGCAACCCGCCTCTGCGGCGGCGAGTGTCTCACCGACGACCACCGCGACGCGTTGGCCCTTGAACCGCATCACCGTGTCGATCACTCGGGTGTCGTCCGGGTCATCGGCTCGCTGGTCGTGCCGCGCCGTGGAAAATGCTCGATCGGGACTGTCTGCGGCAGTGAGGACCAGCCGAACACCAGCGAGGGACTCGGCCACGGACGTGTCGATGGAAAGCACGCGCGCGTGGGGATGCGGGCTCGCCAGCACGCTGGCATGCAACAGTCCGGTCGGTGCGTAATCCATGGTGTACGGCTCGGTGCCGGTGACAATTCGCGCTGCGGCCGGGGCGGACAACGACCTGCCGGATGCTGCACCGTCGGTGGGTTGTTCGATGTTCGATACCCCGCGGACCGCGTCCTCGATAGATCGGTAGCCGGTGCAGCGACACAGATTGCCCTTGAGACGCTGGGGCAGTTCGTCGATGTCGCCCTCGGTGAGCGCCGATGTGGTGACCACCATTCCAGCTGTGCAGAAACCGCATTGGAATCCGCCGGCCTCGACGAAGCGCCGCTGTACCGGGTGCAGATCCTCCGGCGTGCCCAACCCGGCGACCGTGACCACCTCGCGCCCCGCAGCACGAAATGCTGGGTAAATGCACGAGTGCACCGGCTGCCCATCCACCAGCACCGAGCAAGCCCCGCAGTCGCCGGCGTCGCAGCCCTTCTTGACCTCGAAGTGAGAGTGCTCCCGCAGCAGCGTTCGCAGGCACTGCCCCGGTCGCGGTGAACACTGCGTGGACTTACCGTTGATCTCGACCTTCATCTCAACTCCTCGACGATCTCGCGGGCCGAGCTCTCACTGATGTGCCGTCGCCAGTCGGGGGCGCCGTGCGGGTCGTCGTACCACGCCGAGTCCGGAATCTGCATGGCGAGCTCGCGGCCCAGGGCCGCATCCGTGGGAAGCGTCGGAAAGCGCAGGACGTAGGGCCGCACCGTCGACGCGGTGACCGACAGCACGAACGATCCATCGAGGTCGACCCGCCCGATGATCACCGCTGCCGATCGTCCGAGCGGGGAGAGTGCGAGTTTCCGAAAAGCAGTCCGCGCCTGCAGAGCTCGTTCCGGCAGATGGATGCTTCGAACGATATCGCCTTCGCGCAGCGAGTGCGCGTGTGGCCCGGTCACCAGATCCGCTACCGGGACGCGATAGTCGCCGCCGTCGGGAGACCACACCAGCGCGACGCCGTCCATGGCCGTCGTCAGCGAAATCATCGCGCCCGCGGGCAGGGCTGTGCAGATGTTGCCACCGACGGTGGCGATCTTCCATATCTTGAACGAGGCGAGCAGGGCTGTGGCGCATTGGTGAAACAGCACCGTCGCCGGCCATCGGTCGAACCGGGCCAGCGCAAGGTGCTCGATGGTGCAGGTGGCTGCGATGTCGAGTCCCGTCTCGTCCTCGACGAGCGGTTCCCAGCCCAGCGCCGTGATGTCGACCAGAGTCCGCAGATGATCCTGCTTCTGCGAGAACAACCACGTTCCGCCGGCGAGGACGGCCGTGTCCGATCGCCCCTCGGGCAGCCCGGATCTGTCGCCTGGGACAACCACGTCTTCTATCGTTCCGAGGTCCATCTCGCACCTCCTTCGCTGTATCGAAACTCTAGTGAACATCTGTTACGCCGGAGGTGTTGTGACGCGATACGACGGAAACCCGACCGAAACACCGCGCGGTTATTGTCCGTTCATACAAAACCGTCCGGTTCAGGGGGAAATGTGCAGGTCAAGGACTTGCTCGAGGTAGCTCACTTCGGTATCCGGATGCTCACCACCGATACCGAAGCCCTCGAACGTACTGTGCGATGGACGTTCACGACCGATCTTCCCGACCCGTCGCGATACATCGCGGGCGGTGAACTCGTCATCACAGGGCTGGTGTGGCGTCGTTCGGCCGCCGATTCCGAGAGGTTCGCTCGCGCCGTGTTCGACTCCGGGGCTGCGGCCCTGGCGGCGGGTGAGGGATTGCTCGGCCATATTCCCGACGATCTCGTCGAGGCGTGCGAGCGATACGGGCTGCCGCTGCTGGCGGTCCCGGATTCAGTCTCCTTCGGCGACGTCACGGAGTTTCTGGTCGGCAGGGTGGCGGGCGACCGGATCGCGACGTTGAACGCATCCTTGATGCGTCAGCGGCAACTGCTCGCAGCAGTGGCCGAGGGACGTGCCCTCGACGAGCTCGCGCTGCACACCACGCGCGAAACCGGCATGCAGTGTTTGATTTTCACCGCCACGGGGCGCCGACTGGTGATCGAGGCGACACCGCTGTCCGATTCGGATGTCGACGCGCTGACTCATCGCGCGCTCTCGGCCGAAAGCCTGCCCGCTACCGTGACCTTGCGCGACGAGCGGGCCGGGGGCCGGGCGCGCACATTCAGCATCTTCGGCGTCGGGGCATCGTTGTCCATGCGCGCCACGCGGTGGTTCCTGGCGGTGGCGGGCGACTTCGCCACGTTCGCCCCGGCGATCACCGACGCCTTCGGTCAGCTCGCCGCGATTGCCGCGCTGGACCGAGCGCGCAGGGAAGAGGGCAGGCTGGTCCGCCGCGAGATCGCCGATCAGGCCGTGCGCCTCCTCGAGGGTGGCAGCGAGCGAAACGGGCTGCAGGGGTTTGGTAGGGAAACGTTCGTTCGTCTTCGTCAGGCCGGGGTGGATCCGGATAGTCCGCTGGTTGTGATCAGTGCGGCCTTCGTGGGGCGCAGCGATGCGAACGAGCTGCTCAGGACGCTCCTGCTGGATACGCTCACCTCGTTCGGTGGCGGTTGCGTTGGCGGTGGGAGCAGGGGAGACATCGTTGGGATCGTGGGCACGAGGGACGTCGACATCGTGCCGGTTCTTCGTACGCGGTTGCGACGCCTGGCTCCGGGTATCGGGCGTAGCCGGTTGGTGGTCGGGGTCAGCTCCGAGGTCACCGGTGCTGCTCTCGAAGGTGCCGTCGATGCTGCGCGGCACGCATTCGACGTGGCCAGAGCCAGCGATCGGCAGGTGGCGATCGTGACGGCCGGCGACCTGGACTCGGCGGTGTCACTGGTCTCGATTCTCCCCGACAGAGTTCGGCGCCAGTATGCAGAACGTGTCCTGGGTCCGGTTCTCGAATACGACGTCGATTCGGTTCTGTTGTCTACGTTGGAGGAGTTCCTCGCTCAGGGCGGGTCGTGGAACAAGACCGCCGAGGTGCTGCACGTGCACCTCAACACCGTTCGCTATCGCATCAAGCGGGTCGAGGAGCTCCTGGGTCGCGATCTCGGGTCCACTACCGACCGACTCGATGTGTACCTCGCGCTGAGGTCGGTGGGGGCGTCGACCAGGGAGCCTAGAGACCAGGCGACTTAGAATTGCAGCATGGCTTTCACGGGAATACCGTTCGCTGCACTCGATTTCTACGAGGACCTCGAAGCGGACAACAGCAAGGTGTGGTGGAACGCCCACAAGGAGGTGTACGAGCAGGAGGTCAAGGCGCCGATGAAGGCATTGGTCGCCGAGCTCGAGCCGGAGTTCGGTGAAGCCAAGCTGTTCCGGCCGTATCGCGATGTGCGTTTCTCCAAGGACAAGACCCCCTACAAGGCCCACCAGGGCGCGTTCATCGCACGAGGCCCCAGTCTCGGCTACTACGTGCAGATCGACCCGGCCGGGCTGTTCGTCGCCGGGGGTTTCTACGGCGCCAGTGCCGAGGGTGTCGCTCGATTTCGCGAGGCCGTCGACAACCAGGTTCGCGGAACCGAACTGGAAGGCATCGTCGCGGTGATGGAAAAGGCTGGGTTCGCGCTGGGAGGCGACCAGCTCAAGACCAAACCGCGCGGCTACGACGCCGACCATCCGCGCATCACCCTGCTGCGCCACAAGACGCTGACCGTCAGCAAGCACTTCGGTTCACCCGGATGGCTCGAGACTCCGAAAGCGGCTGTGCAGGTCAGGGATTCGTGGCGAAAGATGACACCGTTGGTGGAATGGGCGGAGCAGATCCTGCGTTAGGCGGCTCCGCCGCATGTGCGCGAAAATGCATAGTGGGGCACGTATTTCCGCTCACATGCTCTGGAAGGTCCGCCAGGCGCTGCCCGCTTCAGGAGCGTCCTCGCGCTCGACGGTTGCCTGGATGAGACCGTACGGACGGTCGTCGGCGTTGAACACCTCGTTTCGATTCTCGACGCCGAAGCGACCGGTGTCGTAGAGGAAATGGTGTTTGTTCGGCGCCGACATCCGGATCTCGGCGATGTACGGGTACTTCTCGAGCACAGCCGCACCCATCGCATACAGCGTCTGTTGTAGTGCGAGCGACTGAAGATTGGCGAAGCGTTCGATCATCGCGGCCTTCACTCCGGCATACACAGCGTCCCAATCGATATCGGTGTGGGTGTAGCGCCACTGCGCGGTCAGTGATGTCGCCATGACGCGGTCGTGCGTCGGCTCCAACACGGTCAGCTCGTCCTCGAGGAAGCCGGAAAACTCGGAACCGGTCGACTTGAGGATGATCAATTCCTTGAAGCCGCTGATCACCGAAGTCTTTCGGTCCTCGCCCGAGCCCTCGACGGTGACGGCCGACGTTCTGATCTCTTCGCCCTTGCGCGTCCAGGTGTGATCGTGCTCTGCGCCGTCGATGACCACCCGCTGCCAGGCGTACTCCTCCAGCTCGATGCGTGCTGCTTCGACCGGGTCGACATCGTCGACGTAGTGCCGGGCGAGGTCGAGACCGTAGCTCTCGATGTGCAGCAGGCCCTTGGACTTCGCATACGTGTACGCGGTCTGCTTCTGAGTGTCGGTGGGTAGCACGTTCGACTGATCGCCGACGAGGTGGGCGGGGGAGAAGTCGCCGCGGAGCGCGCTCGATACGTTGATGTCGTGAATCTCGTGCCGTGGCGTGTCCCGGTAGATTCGCACCACCCGGTTCTCCGCTTTCCCGTACTGGTTCGCCCCGAGGACGATCTTTCCGGTCAGATCAGTCATGTCAACTCCCGCGATAGGTCGAATAGGCGTACGGCGACAACAGCAATGGGACGTGGTAGTGGGCGTCGGTACTGGTCACGGTGAACGATATGGACACTTCCGGATAGAACGTGGGCACGTCGAGTTGTGCGAAGTAGCTGCCGGTGTCGAAGGAGAGCCGGTATACCCCGGGTTCGAGTGGACCCGGCGCCAGCTCGGGCACCCTTCCGTCCACATCGGTTGTCGTCGTGGTCAAGGCTTCCGCGCCGGTGCCGAACAAGGACACCGCGATCCCGGCGGCAGGTGTGCCGTTCATTGCATCGAGCACGTGGGTGCTGAGCCCGCTCATTCCTCCGGCCCCAACAGTCGATTCAGCCGAATTCTGTTGATCTTCGCCAATTCCACACGCAGCACCCGTCGCTCGGTTTCCGGATCGTTGCCCAACCTTTCTTCGAGGATAGCGAGCAACTCTTCGGCTGATCTGCCCGTGGCGCACACCAGATATACGTGGCCGAATTGATCCTCGTATTTCCGGTTCGCCGCGGCGAGCTCGGTCAGTAGGTCCGATCCGGCGCGCTGCACGGCTGCCTGCTCGCGTTGGGAGGAGGCATTGTCTGCTGTGCCGCCGATCCGTGGATGACCGTCGAGTGCCCGATCTATCTCGGCCTCCGGCAGCTCGGCGAGCACCCGTTCGGCCCGGTCGAGGAGCTGATCCCGAGTGGTGAACGGACGCGATCCAGCGACGCGGCGCGCCCAGATCGACGACGAGCAGCACTCGAAAAGCGCATGCATCGCCTGCCTGTCCGAGAGTCTGTTGAACCCCTCGAGGCCGATCCATTCGTGTAGCACGGCAGTCTCTCTATCTGTGCTCGGCGAGCCGACCGAAACGGGCGGACGCGATCGGGTTGGCGTCGGCGACGAGATCGTCGAAACGGTAGTTGGCGATCTTGGCGATCTCGATCATCGCAAAGGAACGCTCGGTAGCTGTCGCGTTCTCGATCCGCGACCAGCCGTTCGCGAGAACGCGATCGTAGCGCTCTGTCTCGCGCGCGCAGATGACCAGCGGGAAACCGAAGTGCTCGCGATACTCGCTGGCCAACTCGACGATGTTCTCGTGCTCGTCCTCCTCTAGATTGGACAGGCCGGTGTGGTCCGCCGCATTCAGTGTGCCCGTCGCGTCCTCGCTGCCGAGGTCGGGATAGTTGTTGATCAGTTCCAGCTGTTCCTCCGTGGTGCCGGCCAACAGTGCTGCCTGGAAAGCTTCCCGAAGGCCGTGCGCGTCGGCGAAAGGACGCTGCTCGTAGGCACGCTCGACAACCCAGGGTGTGCCCTGCACGAGGCCACCGAAGGTCGACGCGAACTCCTCCGGGGACATCGCATTGACCTGTTCGAGAGTGATGCCCTTACCCGGCCCGCCGGCGACGGTCCTGCCGCGACCTCCGACATGGAAGAACAGCACGTTGAGGACGATCGCGCTGACTGCCCCCAGCACGATGCCACTACCGAAGAGCATCTCCAACCACGCAGGCACGCCTTGCGAGACCGTCGGCTGAATCGTGACCAACATGGCCAGACCCAGGCTCGTCGCGACGATGATGAGATTGCGGTGGTCCGTGAAATCCACTTTGGACAAAGTTTGGATGCCGACCACTGCGACCGTTGCGAACAGCGCGAGAGCGGCGCCGCCGAGCACCGGCGGCGGAATGGAAGCCACCACAGCCGCGGTCTTGGGTAGCAGGCCGAGGAGAATCATGAACAGCCCGGCCGTGGCGACGACCCATCGGCTTCGAACCCCGGTCAGACGTACGAGCCCGACGTTCTCCGAGAACGCCGTGTACGGGAACGAGTTGAACGTGCCACCGATCGTGGTCGCGATGCCGTCGGCCCGCAGCGTCGCCGCGATGTCCTCCTTCTTGATGCGCTTGCCGACGATTTCGCCGGTGGCATAGACGCTGCCGGTGGTTTCGACGGCGATGATGAGCATGACGACAATCATCGAAATGATGGCCACCAGGCTGAATTGAGGGACGCCGAACAGGAACGGCTGGGTGAAGCCCACCCACGATGCCTCGCTGGTGCCGTCGAAGTTCATGTCTCCCAGCAAGAACGCGACGGCACTGCCGATCACCAGGCCGAGCAGCACCGCGATCGTCGCCATGAATCCCTTGAAGAACCGTTGAATAAGCACGATGATCAGCAACGTGCCGATGGCATACGCCATCCACCGTCCGTTCGTCGGATCCTGTTCGTGGGTAGCCGGATTGGTCACTGCGTCGTTGACGGCTACGGGAAGCAGTGCGACGCCGATGATGGTGATGACGGTTCCGGTGACGACCGGTGGGAAGAATCTCAGCAGCTTGCTGAAGTACGGTGCCATGAAGAACGTGAAGAGGCCGGCCACGATGACTGCACCGTAGACGTACAGCAGTCCCTCTGTGCCGCCGCCGTTGGCCATCGCGATTGCGATCACCGGCGAAACGCCCGCGAAGGTCACACCTTGAAGCAGCGGTAGGCGCACACCCACCTTCCAGAAGCCGACCGACTGAATGATCGAGGCGATACCGCAGGTGAACAGGTCGGCGTTGATCAGATGGATGAGCTGCTCGTTGGTCAGTCCGATCGCGCTGCCGATGATGATGGGCACCAACACGGCACCGGCGTAGAATGCGACGACGTGTTGGAAGCCGTACGCGGCCAGCTTGGGAACAGGCAGGACCTCGTCGACGGGGTGAACACGGCGACGCTTGGTGGGTAGAACGGACATGTGGACACCTCGCGGTAGCAAGCAGGGCATGAATTCCTGCCACGCTGCAGGAGAAGTGCTATCAGAATCCGGTATCGGGGCGGTTGCCGCGAGTCGAGCGCGCACAATATTCGAGGCAGTCACGAGCCGCGTGTTGTACGAAGATCCAAATGGAAGGTTGCTGGGTGTCAGAAGTCGCGGTTGGAATTGTTCTCGCAGCAGGGGAGGGTCGTCGATTCGGCTCGCCCAAGGTGCTCGCCGCGGACGGTGGCTGGCTCGACACGGCCGTCAGTGCTCTCCTCGGTGGCGGTTGCTCCAGTGTCCTGGTGGTTCTCGGTGCCGCCGACGCACCGATGCCCGAAGGCGCCCGCGCCGTCCACGCACCGGATTGGGCTTCGGGACTGAGCGCATCGCTGAAGGCGGGGTTGTCCGCAGCGGGCGAGGCCGAGTTCGCCGTCGTCCACGTTGTCGATACCCCCGACGTGGGACCGCAGGTGGTACGCGCGGTGCTCGGCGCCGCGCGCTCGGAGCCCTCGCACCTGGCCCGGGCGGTGTTCGCCGCCGAGCCGGGGCATCCGGTGGTGTTCGGACGCGAACACTGGGCGGAGATTCTCGCCACCTCGACGGGAGATTCGGGTGCGCGCGCGTTCCTGGCTGCGAGATCCGACGTCGCACTCGTCGAATGTTCCCGGTGGGCAACCGGGGTCGACCGTGACTTCCGCTGATCGGCGTCCCTCCAGGGACGCCTCGACGCGCAATCACCAGGCAATGACGAGGGCGGCGTACGACACCGTGGCGAAAAGCTACACCGAACTCGTTGCCTCGGACCTCGGGGACAAGCCGCTCGACCGTGGGATGCTGGCGATATTCACGGAACTGGTCACCTCGGGCGGGGACGGAGCCGTGCTCGACGCCGGCTGCGGATCGGGGCGCGTCGCCGAGCATCTTGATGGTCTCGGGTTGGCGGTGACAGGAATCGATCTATCGCCCGAGATGATCCGCCTCGCATCGACTGCGTGTCCGCAATCGCAGTTCGTGGTCGGCTCTCTTCTCGACATTCCCATTTCTGCGGGACGATTCGATGGAATCGTTGCCTGGTATTCGATCATCCACACGCCGCCCGAACAATTGCCGATCGTGTTCGAGGAATTCGCTCGCCTGTTGCGGCCAGGCGGATCGCTGTTGCTTGCCTTTCAGATCGGCGACGAGCGGGTGCGGCTCCGGGATGTGTACGGGCACAGGGTCAGTTACGACGCCTACAGATTGCGGCCATCAAGGATCGCCGAGAAGCTGAACGATGCAGGCTTCGCGGTGGAGGTTCAGGTGATTCGCGAACCCTCCGGTGGTGAACGTCAACAGCAGGCCTACCTGCTCGCGCGCTTGTGAGTGCTTCGGGCTGATGGCCTTTGGCGGTTGGTGCAAGGCGCAGTGGGTATTCCGCCTCTCGTTCGGGATCGGGAAACGTGTCGGACCCATCGCTTACACTCGCAAGTATGTTCGAATCGGGGGATTTCGAGGGTGTTGCCATGGACACCGACGTGTGTGTCGCGGGGATACTCGGCGTGCTCGCGCGCGACGCTT
>NZ_JABFAO010000015.1:0-152722 GCF_017168235.1 Rhodococcus sp. KRD197 | reverse complement strand
TCAGAGCCATCGAACACCAATGCGTTGCCGCGGCGGAACGGCTGAACCCGCGATCGCTACGTAAACGGATCTGGCATCTGTGGATGCGGTTCGACGAGGACGAGGCAACCCGAGCACAGCACGAGTCGACCAAACTCGACGCGAGAGTGACCGTCGATCCGAAAGACCACGGCATGGCGCAGCTGACCGCCCACATGACGGACCTGCAGGGCGCCGAGGCCGAGCAGTTGATCTCCGAGATCGCCGACATGGTCTGCAAGAACGACCCACGCTCGCGCCCGCAACTGCGGGTCGATGGACTGATCGCGCTGCTGCATGGTGAGCATGCCCTCGAATGCACCTGCAGTACCGGTGCCGACTGCCCCGCCGCGGGACTCGCGGACGGGCAACCTCCCAGACGCGGGCACCTGCTTCAGATCATGATCGGGGTGGAGACCTTGCTCGGGTTGACCTCGGAACCGGCGTCGTTGCCCGACGGGACAGCGTTGAACCCGGAGGTGGTGCGCACCCTGGCCGGCGATGCTCGGTGGCAGGCGATCCTCACAGAACTCGTCACTGTCCTCGACGCAACACGTGACCCCGAAACACCTGGCAACCCCGGGAACACGGCCGAACCAAAGCCGACGCACGGTGAATCAGAGACTCCTACTACCCCCGGCGGGGTGCCGCTGGCGTTGATGCGGGTGCTCGGGCGCGGACGGTCCGGTCCCGCGGCCGTGCTACCGGATTTCTCGTGTGTGGCGCCGATCGGTACGCCACCGGCGATGCTGCCCGACGAGACTGCGCTGAGTCGGTACGCTGCGGTGTTGTCGGCGATGGTGGAGCAGAACCCTTCGCATCCTGGGGTGTTTCCGGATGGCCATGGGGGTCTGCTGGTGCCGCCGACGGCGGGGTTGGTGTATCGACCGAACACTGTGACTTCAGCGTTGGTGCGGATGGCGTACCGGTGCTGCGCATTTCCGGGCTGCGAGGTACCTGACGAACGGTGCGAACTCGACCACATCGTCCCGTTCGATCACGGCAGTCCCGAGGCAGGTGGCTGGACGATCGCCTCGAACCTGCAGCCACTGTGCACCTGCCATCATCAAGCGAAGACCGCGCGGATGTGGACTGCGGTGATGCATGCCCATGGTGCGATCGTGTGGACCTCACGCGCCGGGATCGTGCGGATCACCCTGCCGGAGTTCGCGTTGCCCGCCGCGGTGCATCCCGTACGACGGAGGAAACGGGTGCCCGCGATCGATCACACCGCACAAACCTGGTGGGAGAAGAACATCCCCGAAGGCCAGGACCCACCGACCATTACCGAGCAACGCGCTGCAACCACCAACGAAGCCCGAAGCCGCATCCGGAAGATCCGCCGCAGATTCCGAGAACACACAGCAATACTCAGAATCCGCGAACAACACCAACCCCCACCGTTCTAGGGGGCGGAGGTAGTCTAGTTTCCGTGATTCTGGGCCCTGGCGATCGGCTGCCGCAGCGGCCATCGCGGATTGTCGTCGCCGGTACATCAGGATCCGGGAAAACGACGCTGTCGGCAGCGATCGCTGCCGTCCTAGATCTTGAGCACGTCGAAATCGACGCACTTTTCCATGGACCGGACTGGACGCCGCGCGAGGCGTTCGAATTGGACGTGGCAACGTTCATCGAACGCCCTTCATGGGTGACCGAGTGGACCTACGGTCTCGTCCGCGACCGGGTCGCCGACCGCGCTGACCTCGTGATCTGGCTCGACCTACCGCGGCATATGGTGATGCGCCAGGTCATCGAGCGGACGCTGCGACGACGCTGTCAACGAGAAGTGTTGTGGAACGGCAACATCGAGCCACCCATTCATCGAATCGTCCTCGACAAAGACCACATCGTTCGGTGGGCTTGGAAGACGCATCACCAGACTGCCGTGCGTATCGACCGGCTCATCGAGCGGCGTCCGGAGCTGAACGTCGTTCGCCTTCGGTCCCGTTCCGAAGTGAATCAATGGGCCAGCGGCTCGCTCGTCGATGTCCGAGAACGTTGGGGCGGGTATTGACACGCCTCGCAAGCTGCGGGCACGATGTTCCCCATCGTCGCGTGTCGATGGCGGACTGCGTCAGGCATGGAGGCGTCGTACTGCCCGGAGGCAGCGTTGTCCATCTCGTTCGACCACACCATTATCGTCTCGAAAGATCGAACCGAATCGGCGTCGTTCTTTCGCCGAATCTTCGACTTACCAGAAGCCCCGTCGTGGGGGTTCTTCCTCAACGTCCAACTCACCGACGGCACGCTTGTTCAGTTCGCCGAACCGCCATTCGACGATATCCAGTTCCAGCACTACGCGTTCCGCGTCGACGAAAAATTGTTCGACTCCGCATATGCGCGGCTCGTCGAGGATGGAATCGAGCACTGGGCTGATCCACGAATGACTCAGCCGGGCGTCATCAATCACGGGCACGGAGGCCGGGGAGTGTACTTCCGTGATCCGACCGGGCACTTCCTCGAAATGCTGACCCATTCGTACCTCGTAGACGGTAGGCCTGCCTGAGGTCAGCAGTTCAGTCGATCCGCCAACTCCGATATCGAACCGGTGCTGTACGTCCAGTCGGAGGTCGGGCCGAGGTTGCTGCTCTGATGCGCACCGTGTTCGGTGGGGCGGCACACGAACGCGGTGTCGAAGCCGCAGTCGCGGGCTGCGGCGAGGTCGTCGTTGTGTGCGGCGACCAGCATGCACTGGTGGGGTTGCAGGCCGAGAATGTCAGCGGTGCGGAGATATGACTCGGGTGTCGGCTTGTATGCACGCACCGGTTCTGCGCCGAGGATGGCATCCCAGGGCAGCCCCGCGTTCTTCGCCATGTCGAGAAGCAAAGACACGTTGCCGTTGGACAGAGGCGCGACGATGAATCGGGACTTCAATCGAGTGAGTCCGTCGATCGAATCAGGCCACGGTGTCAGCCGGTGCCACACACGGTTGAGTTCGACGATCGTGCTCTCTGGCAGGTCTACACCGAATTCCGAAAGAACGACGCGCAAACTTTCGAGGTGCAGCACGTCGAGCCGGGTGAATTCGCGTGCGCCGCAACGGACCTGTTCCATCGACGGCTGATACAGGCTGCGCCACCGGTCTGCGAAAGCGAAGGAGTCGACCGAACCGGGCAACACGGCTGCGCACTGCTCCGCGACGCTGGTGCGCCAATCGACCACTGTGCCGAACACGTCGAACAGGAGGGCTTCGGTTTTCACTCGCGACCTTTCCGTTTGTCTTTCGATCGCTCACCGCCATAGACAACGGCGCCGACTAGTGGGACGAGCAAGAAGAAGAGCCAACTGTTCGAGACCGGCACCACGAAGAACAGAATGAGCGCGACGACTGGGGTTATGGACATGACGGTCTTGCGCCAATCCCAACCGCTATCCGCCGTGTCCTGGCCCGCCCGTCCGGCCGGCGCGTTCGACTTCGAGATGTCCAGCGGCCGCGACGCGGTCGGGGCAAGCGAGGGCGATGGCAGGTCGGTGAAGACGGAATCGAGCTGACCGCGTGTGAGCGCCCCTGCGATGACGGCACTGCGTTCATCGAACTCCGGCAGCGTGATTCGCCCCGCACTCAGGTGCTCGCTGAGATTGGACAATGCCTGCTCGCGTTCGGCCGTACCGATGCGAACGTCCGGGTTCTCTGTCATGAAAACAGACTAACCCGGACGTCGCTCGATCTCGTGAACCTGTGCGCAGCTACTTCAGTTCGGCGAGGACCGTGCCCTGCGTGATGGCCGATCCTGGGGAGACGGTCAGGCCGGTAACGATGCCCGCTTTGTGAGCGTTGACCGGGTTCTCCATCTTCATTGCTTCGAGGACGGCGATGAGATCGCCCTCGGCGACTTCCTGGCCTTCTTCGACGGCGACCTTGACCACGGTGCCCTGCATGGGTGCGGTGACGGCGTCACCGGACGCAGCTCCCGCCCCGGCGCCGCCGCGCTTGCGTGGCTTGGGCTTACGGCGGATCGCGCCGCCGGCATTTCCACCACCAGCTGCACCCCCACCGTTACCGAGGGAGAACTGTCCCGGAAGCGACACCTCGACGCGCCTGCCGCCGACCTCGACGACCACGGACTGACGCGGAAGGACCTCGTCCTCTTCGAGGGGCTCGCCCGCAGTGAACGGGGGAACCTGGTTGTCCCACTCGGTCTCGATCCAACGAGTGTGGACATCGAAGGATTCGCCGTCGCCGATGAACGCGGGATCGGAGACCACGGCTGCGTGGAACGGGATGACCGTGGCTAGGCCTTCGACCTTGAACTCGGCCAGTGCGCGACGCGAACGGGCCAGCGCTTCCTCGCGGGTGGCGCCGGTGACGATCAGCTTGGCGAGCATGGAGTCGAACTGGCCACCGATCACGCTGCCGGATTCGACACCGGAGTCGACGCGCACACCCGGGCCCGAGGGGGCGACGAACGTGGTGACCGGACCGGGTGCGGGCAGGAAGCCGCGGCCGGCGTCTTCGCCGTTGATGCGGAACTCGAAGGAGTGTCCGCGGGGTTCGGGGTCCTCGGTGATGGAGAGCTCTTCGCCGTTGGCGATGCGGAACTGCTGGAGCACGAGGTCGATGCCGGAGGTCTCTTCGGTGACGGGGTGCTCGACCTGCAGGCGGGTGTTGACCTCCAGGAAGGACACGAGGCCGTCCTGGCCGACGAGGTATTCCACGGTGCCGGCGCCGTAGTAACCGGCTTCCTTGCAGATGGCCTTGGCGGAGGAGTGGATCTCGGCGCGCTGCTCTGCGGTGAGGAACGGTGCCGGGGCTTCTTCGACGAGCTTCTGGAAGCGGCGCTGCAAGGAGCAGTCGCGGGTGCCGGCGACGACGACGTTGCCGTGCTGGTCAGCGATGACCTGTGCTTCGACGTGGCGAGGCTTGTCGAGGTAGCGCTCGACGAAGCATTCCCCGCGGCCGAATGCGGAGACGGCTTCGCGGGTGGCGGAGTCGAACAGCTCGGGGATTTCTTCGCGGGTGCGGGCGACCTTCATGCCGCGTCCGCCGCCGCCGAAGGCAGCCTTGATGGCGATGGGCAGGCCGTGCTCGTCGGCGAAGGCGAGGATCTCGTCGGCATCCTTGACCGGCTCTGCAGTGCCGGGCACCGACGGGGCCTTCGCGCGGGCGGCGATGTGGCGGGCGGTGACCTTGTCACCGAGGTCGCGAATGGACTGCGGGGACGGCCCGATCCAGATCAGTCCGGCGTCGATGACGGCCTGGGCGAACTCGGCGTTCTCGGAGAGAAAGCCGTAGCCCGGGTGGATGGCGTCGGCGCCGGACTTCTTCGCGGCGTCGAGAACCTTGTCGATGGCGAGGTAGGACTCGGCCGACGTCTGACCGCCGAGGGCGAAAGCTTCGTCGGCGAGGCGAACGAAAGGTGCATCGGCGTCCGGTTCTGCGTAAACCGCGACACTGGTGAGGCCGGCGTCCGCTGCCGCTCGAATCACCCGAACTGCAATCTCGCCGCGGTTCGCGACGAGAACCTTGGTGATACGCGCACTGGCATGGCTGGGCACTGAGCCTCCTGAGGTGTCGAGTGTTCTGTGCTGGCCGTGTGTGCCGCACGTTACTTCATCTCTCCGGAGTTTAAGCACAGCCCGGATCGTCATCCCAACTGGATGCTGATTTCGACGAACTCCCCGAAAATGCGAGCCTCACCTACTGATCGGTAGGAATCGGTCCGATTGGCGCCGTGCCAATAGGGTGGCCGCGAAGGCCGTGCTCGGGCAGGGTGGCGGTACCTGTGTCGACCACCTCGTCGAGAATTCGACGCAGCGCGCCGACGTACTGATGCACGTTGGCGGTCGCGGTTTCGGTGTTCGGATATCTCGCGGCGATGTTGAGTCCCCGCGGAGTTCTGTTGATCCAGAGATACACGTCGTGGTCGTAGTGCTTGCTGCGTAGTGCGCGCGCGTTCCACTCGGGCCAGTGATCGGCCATCGGTGCGAATCGCACGTCCATGAAGGAGACGACGAAGCGCGGCGTCGCGCTGGTACCGAGGGCCTTGAACACCCGGTCGAGGGGTACTCGCGCGAGAGGCTTGGTCCTGTTGACCTGATCCGAAGCCTTCGCGACGATCGACGCGAACGAGTCTGCATCGGCGATGTCGAACGCGAGCGGACACAGGCCGACGAACCACCCGAGAGAAGAGACCCACTGTGGTTGGTCGCGCGTGTGGACGGGACTGATCGTTCTGAACTTCGTGGTGCCGGACAGTTCCGCGCCGGCAACCGCCAGTGTCGCGAGGAGCCCCGCGAAGAGGCTGTTGCCCGTCTTCCGGCATGCAACAGACAGAGCGTCGGCGCGCTCGGCGTCGAGAATCCACGCCGACAACCCGCCCTGGGGAGTGGTGGGTGAATTGGGCTGGCCGATATCGAGGGGGAACGCTGGGAATTCGCCGTCTCCGTCGTCGAGGAATTCCTTCCACGCCACCACTGCATCGTGCGTGTGCTCGAGTTCGGCGTGGATTCGCCGTTCCGAGACGCCGAAGTCGAGGTAGCTGCCCGCCTCGAACAGGTCCGCAGGTCGCCCGTCTTTGGCCTCGGCGTACAGAACGGAAATCTCGTGAGCGACGAGCGCGGTGGAGAAGCCGTCGATGATGGAGTGGTCGGCGGCGAAGAAGACGGTGATCCTGTTGTGCTCTCCCGACGGCCGGGTCGGTTCGAGAGGCTCGAGTGTCACGAAGGCGTACGCGGGCCAGGCCAGTGGTGAGGTGTATTCGTCGAACAGATATTGCAGATGGTCGAACACTTCGTCGGACTGCGCGCACGGTTCCTGTTCGACCTGCCAGATGTCGATGGCGCCTTTGGCGGCCGTGACGCGCGAAAGCTGACCGGATGGCTCGTCGATCGAGGCGTGCGAACGCATCGACTCGTGTCGGTCGATCCATGCCAGCACCGCCCGTCTGAACGCGGGCTTGTCGAGCGGACCGTCGATCTCGAAAGCGGCCCCAAGCCAGCTCTCACTGCCTCGGCGGGGGCTGGCGTGGCTGTGTCGAAGGTGCGCCTCGTGGACGTACGACGTCGGGCGGTCATCGGGCTGCCACCCGGCCAGGGCGGGGGTGGCGGCGTGGGGGCCGACGCTGGGAATCCACTCGGTGATGGTGCCCGCTGGGATGGCGTAATCCGCCAGTTCGGTGAACTCCATGCGGCACTACCATTTCTCGATCGATGACGGAAGATCGGACGAAACGGCGTGAGGGCTCGCTCGTCCGGTCGCGAGTCTACCGAGTGCAGGTGAATCGATCAAGACGACCCACGTGGGCGTCCACGGGGTCGTCTCGATCGACATGCGGTGACTACCTCAGGTGCCGCTTGATGCGCGTGAGCATCGCCGACATTCCGCGCAGTCTCAGCGGGCTGACCGCATCGCCGAGGCCGAGCGCGAGATAGAAGTCGTCCGGCACGTCCAGAATCGCGCGGGCGCTGTGCCCGTGCAGTCCCTGGTGCAGAATCGATGCGAACCCACGCGTGGTCGGCGCCTCCGGGGGAGCGCTGAAGTAGAGCTGCACATGGTCGGTGTCGGCGGAATCGACGGACAGAAACAGCGGGGACTGGCATTCCGGGACCGGTTCCATCGCCGCCTGTTCCAGGTGGGCAGGCAACTCGGGCAGCTCGCGACTGAACTCGAGAAGAAGCTGCAGCTTGTTCTGCCCGTCGACGGCCGCGAAGTCTTCGACTATCTCGGCCAAGGACTCAGGCATCTCCGCCATCTCTACTGCTTGGAAGGTGCGTCGCCGGGCTCGTCGCCGCGAGCGATGGGCACACGCACGGCGTTACCCCACTCCGTCCACGATCCGTCGTAGTTGCGCACCGAGCCGTGGCCGAGGAGATGCGTGAGAACGAACCACGTGTGGCTCGATCGCTCGCCGATCCGGCAGTAGGCAATGACTTTTTCCTGGGCGACGATCTCGCCGTAGATCTCGTCCAGTTCGGCGCGCGTGCGGAAACGTCCGTCGGCTGCCGCAGCCTTGGCCCAGGGGATACTCACCGCGGTCGGGATGTGACCGCCCCGCAGCGCGCCTTCCTCGGGGTAATCGGGCATGTGGGTACGTTCGCCGGTGTACTCGGCAGGCGAGCGCACATCGATCAGTGGGATGGTGCCGAGGCTGCTCAGGACATCCGACGCGTATGCCCGAATCGGTGCATCGTCACGCTCGACGACGGGGTATTCGGTAACAGGGGAGTCCGGTACGTCGAGCGTCGTCTCCCGGTTCTCGGCCAACCACGCGTCGCGGCCACCGTCGAGCAGGCGTACATCCTCGTGGCCGAAGAGCGTGAAGACCCACAGTGCGTATGCGGCCCACCAGTTGCTCTTGTCGCCGTAGATGACGACGGTGTCATCGCGCGAGATGCCCTTACGGCTCATGAGTGCTGCGAACTGCTCACCGTCGATGTAGTCGCGCTCGACGGGATCGTTGAGGTCGAGATGCCAATCGACCTTGACGGCGCCGGGGATGTGGCCGACGTCGTACAGCAGCACGTCCTCGTCGGATTCGACCACCTTGAGGCCGGGAGTTCCGATATGGGCGGAGAGCCACTGTGTGGACACCAGGCGGTCCGGGTGCGCATAGTCGGCGAACGTGGGGGTGGGGTCTGCTGCTATGGGCACTTCTTCTTCGCTCCTACGGGGGATCGATTCGAGCTGACACTGTCGATCCTAGGCGGTTGTTGCGGCGAGCGAGAGTTCCCGCGATTGCTCGGACTCGACCGCCACCGCCCGTATCGCCTCTGTCAGGGCCGTTGCGAACTGTTGCACAACGCGGTGTGCCCGCGGCGTATCGGGAAAGCGGGCCCGCAACGACAGTCCTTCGTCGGTGCGCGAGATCCAGAACTGAGCGTCGTCGGCGGTGGTGACGTTGCTGATGTGGTGTGCGCGCCGCGCGCTCGCACCGGCGCCCGGCAGCGAACGGTAGTCGACGTACGAGATCATGAACACGTCCTCGCGAGTCCGCACGAACTCGTCGCCCAGCGCACCGAGAATCCGCGAGATAGGAACGGTGGCAAGCGGCAGCGCCGCGCGGAACTCGGATCGGGCCGATTCCAGCGTATCGGCGAAGCTGTTGCCGACGGTCACCGTCATCGGGGCATTGGTGGTGAACCACCCGACCGCGTGCGCGAATCGCTTCTCGTGCCGGGTGTGCAGCGGAAACAGCAGGGGAAGCCGGCGGGGCCCGCCGATCTTCACACACGCCTGCGCCATTGCGGCCGCGACCGCAGCGAACATGCCGGCGCCGAGAGTGCGGCAATGCTGCTCGAAGGATTGCGTCGCCACGGCCGAAGCGAGCGCATGCACGGTCGTCTCTTGCGGCGCCTTCTCGCCCGGCGCAACGCCGAGATCGAACGGAAACGACGGTGCCCCGCCACCACAATCGGAGACGAAACGAGACCAGGCAGCGATACGTCGGTCGGACAGTGGGACGGCCGGCGTATCGGCTTCCAACGCGCAGTACTCGACGAAGCTCCCGGCCGGGTCGAGTTCGGCCGTACCGCCGGAGGAGTAGGCCTGATAGAGGGCAGACAACTCCTCGACCGCTACGGTGATCGACACCGCGTCCACATGCGCGTGATCGAATCCGCACACGATCGTCGAACTCTCGCAGCGATCCACTGCCGCAAAACAATACGAGGGATGGCGCGAGGGGTGACACGCTGCGTCGAGACGGGCGCGCAGATGCGAGGCAAGACCATCGCCGTCGTCGAACTCGCGTTCGGTGGGGTGCCCCACCCGAACATCGGCTGCGTTGTGCACGCGCCTGCCGATGCCGGGGCCGTCCCCGTGGGACGTGCTCGCGGTGAACGTGGTCCGCAGGGCGGCATGACGTTCGATGAACTGCGAGATCGCCCAGGTCGCGGCATCGACGTCGAGACGCCCGGGCACCTCGAACGCCGCCGCGATCCACACGGTCGGGGAGGGCGGGCCAGCACCGAGGGGCCAGCACCGAGGGCGGGCGAGAGGTGAAATGTCTGGTTGAACGACGGCGGAATCGCTGATTCCTCACCCTCGCCCAGCGCTACCGGCCACTCGAGATATGTGCCGGGTTCGATACGAAACTGCGCGATCGAGGTGACACGCATCCCTCAGCTGCCCACCTTGTCGACCGTACGCACCGCATACTCGCCCTCTCGGGCAACCGTGCTGAGAACGTTCTGCAGATGATCGTGGTAGCGCTCGACCGATTCCGCTGCCGTGGGGTTGTCGGGAATTTGCGCACACAGGTACAGGTTCTCGTGATCGCGGTTGACCCACATCGATGCGTTGGAGGTGCTGCCCTCGCCCGTGAAGTGTCGAGCGCGGGCATCGGCGGGACGACCGACGCCGGGAAACCAGCGGAAGTCGATGTACGAGAGCATGTTCGGACTGACCGCAAGCTCGCTGCCCAGGGTTCCATCGGCGGCCAGGGCACCGAGGACTGCGTGAACGGGCGCCTCTCCGATCTGTTTGGCCCTGTCGAACCCATCGTGCGCTCGCGCCGCGACCTCGGAGAACGTCCGGGCGTCCGCGACGTCGAACGCGACGGGAGCGAAGTTGACGAACCATCCCTGGGACTGGCCGTAGTCACCGAGGTGCCGGGTGCTCAGCATCGTGATGCCGAAGTAGCTTTCGCGCCCGGCGAGTTCGTGGTCGGTCACGGCGACGGCGGCGAAGATTCCGCTGCTGATACGAGCACCCGCGGCCTTGCATGCGCGCTCGAAAGCAGCAGTTTCCTCGGCGTCCAGCAGATGCCGTTCGGCGACTCGAACCTGTCCGCGTTCACCCTCGGCCAGTCCGAGGTCGAGAGGGAAACGGGGCATCTTCCCGTGGTTTTTTGCGAATGCGTCTCTCCACGCGGAGATTTCGGGTGAGTCCGCGTCGTACTGCGCTGCACGGTCGCGCTCCTGCACCGCGTAGTCGAGATGGCTACCGGCCGGAGCAGGTACCGGTGCCTCGGCTCCGGTTTCGAGCGCATACAGATCCGCGAGTTCGCTGATGACCAGCGCCTGTGAGCCGCCATCGGTGAATGCGTGATCGGCCCCGTAGTACAGCGTGAAGCCGTCCTCGCGCTCGATCGCACCGACTACGAAACCTGGCCACTCGAACGCCGTTGCCTCAGCGGAGAATCGTGAGCGAACATACTGCTGAAACTGCTCGTCCGAGTCGAAGGCACCGGCCTCGCGCGGTTCGAAGGAGGCAACCGCAGGTTCGGCCAATCTGCGGTGCACCACCGTGTGGTCCACGTCGAACCAACACCGCAGGCCCTCGTGCCTGAGCACGTAAGCCGCGATCGCGCGCGAGAGTGCATCGCGATCGAGCACACCGTCGATCTCCGTGGCGACTCCGGTGTAGGCATGATGTGCATCACCGCGTTCGGCTGCCGCTGCTGCAGCCCGAAGGTGGTCCTCCTGCAAGAAGGACGGCGGTGCAGGGTGCACCGGCGCTGCCCGAGCGACGCGGACGGCGTCCACCGTCGGATGCCATTCGAGCAGACGGCCGGGCTTCGGCTTCCAATTACCCAGTGCGGTGATGATCATCTTGGCTACCCGTGCTCCTATTCTCTGCCGGCTCCGACGGCGTCGACCACGGAGTCCAGAGCCTCGGTCGGCTCGTCGATGACTTCGGTCATGACCGTGACGAACTCGGTGACGAAGCGATGAACGTTGGTGGTCGAGACATCCGAACTCGGGAAACGAGCGGAGATGTTGAGTCCGTCCAGCGTCCGGTTGATCCAGAAGTAGACCTCGTTCTCGGCGTGGCATTCACTGCGCAGCGCACGTCCCTTGCGAGTCTGCCATTCGTGCCCGTCGGGCAGGAATCGCAGATCGATGTACGACACGACGAAGCGAGGTATCTCCGTCGAACCCAACAGTGCCGCTACACGAGAATACGGGACCGCCGCCAACGCCTTGTTCTCGTTCGACCCGGCCGCTGCGCAGTGGATCGCATCGGCGAACGTCCGGGCCTCGTCGAGCCGGATTTCGATCGGCGCAATTCCGACATACCAACCCACGCTGGCCGCCAACTCCGGCGTGTGGCGCGTGTGCATCGGCATGACGGTGCGAAAGGTGCCGTCGCCGGACAACCGCGCATTGACGAGTGCGAGTGCTGCCAGAATGCCCGACTGCATGTTCTGGCCGGACGCACGGCAGACCGCGTTGAACTTCTCCACCTGGGCAGCGGTGAGCAACCACGAGGACACACTGCTCTGACGGAGCGCCGGGCTCGCCGGCGCAGCCGATTCCGCGTCGCTCTGCTCTGGAATTGCAGTCAGGGGCAAGGGGAAAGCAGGGAATCGACCGTCCTCGTGTGCGAGGAAGCTGCTCCAGGACGAAACTGCCTCGTCCTGCGGCGTCAGTGCTTCACCCAGTCTGCGCTCGTGGGCTGAGAAGTCCACATAGCTACCGACCGCAGGAAGGCCGGGGTCGGTGCCGTCCAACGCTTGTGCGTACAGCCGATCGATCTCGTTGATCGCGTAGATCTGGCTGTAGGCGTCCATGACGGAGTGGTCGGCGGCGAAGACGATCAGGAACTTCTCGGTCTGCGGCACGCTCGCGGCGACGCGCGGTTCCGGCACGACTGTGGCCATCACCAAATGCGGCCACAGCGTAGGCGAGACAGCATCGGCGAACCATGCCTGCAGGTGACCGAAAACCTGCGATTCGGTTCTCGTTCCGTGTACGGGGCGGTCTTCGATTCGAACGGCGTCCGCCTGCACCGTGTGCCGGCGCCAGGTGCCGGTCGAATCGTCACGCTCGACGCGGGTGCGGAACGCCTCGTGACGCGCGATGTAGCTTGCCATCGTGCGCCGCATCACCTCGACGTCGAAGCGGCGGTGAATCTCGAAGACGGTGCCGATCCACGATCCGTCGTTGCCTCGACTGCAGTGATCCTCGTGGGTGAAGGACACCGGTCGGTCGTCCGCGGTCCATGCCGAGGCGTCGGTGACCACGGGCAACCATTCGGTCAGCGTGCCGGCAGGTAGGGGATAGTCAGCCAGTTCCGTGTATTCCATCGCTTATCCAATTCCGAGCTCGGCCAGCCGAGGCTGGCTTAGGTGAGGGGGGTGAGCTTTCGTGCGTCGAGTTTCGGGTGGAGCGGACCTCGTACGGCCGAATTCATAAGTGTTCGCGCATTCGTTCTCGGTGAATCGAATTGACACGAACCGACCGTATGTAACGCCCGTGTGTCCGCCCCGGCGGCAATGCAGGGGTCGAACGTCCTCAATTCAGAGTAGGTCGAATGCCAATGTAATTCGCTATGCAAAAAAGTGTTGTTGATCACCGACGGCGAGGTTGACGGACGGGGAGACCGATGATGGAAGCGGCATCCGGTGAAGGATCGGCGACGAAAGCGCGCTCGAATAGTGCTGCGCTTCAGCGTGTTCGAAGTAGTCTGGGGCTCCGACTTGCGGGATGTATCGCTGTGTGTATCGGGTGCGATGTGTTGTCGAACCCTGTCGACCCCGGGCAAGCGGAGCTTTCGAATAAACCTACCGATCTGTATGAACATTGTTCATTTGTTACGGCGCAGTTTCGTCGAGGCGTTACCGGGAATTCATCTCGCCCGTCGTTTTGTCCATGTAGTACGTTCTGCTAATGGCACGAATTGGATTTGCGGATCATTTGTTCCTGCGAATGCACCACGGAATCGGTAATCCAGTGTTCAATCAGTTTGTGTGGCGGTTCGACAACGTACTGCCCGACGCAGAGCTGAAGAAGATGCACACGAATCTCTCGCGGGGATTGTTGGCGCGGGCGGTCCTTGCGCCGACGCTCCCGACGGCGCGCCACCGATGGGTGCAATCGGAGGAGTCGATGCCGCTGGACCTCGCGTCCACCACCATTGCTCAGGACGCCGTACGCTGCTGGGCGGAGCAACGGGTTGTCGACGGGCTCGATCCCGAGCAAGGTACGGGCTGGCAACTCGCCGCTGCCCGCATCGACGGCGGGGGGATGGTGCTGTCGCTGGTGTGTTCGCACATGATCGCAGACGGTGCGGCCATGATCGCTGCAGTACGCCAGGCCAATCAGGGACAACCGAGCGTGCGTGCCGCCGACCTGGGCTCCCGGCCGTCCCTGATCAGGGGGCTCGTCGACGACTTCGACGATACGATCGGAGAGCTGAAACCGATCGTGGAGTGGGCCGCCAGGACGGTGGCCGACGGTATCGCGGGGATCGGTCGCGCGCCGTCGCCCGGCGCCGCTCCCAAGCCCGAGCAGCCGCACCGCAGTGTCGTGGCAGGCAACAGTGATCTGTGGAGTCCCCCATACGTGGTGATCGAATGCCCGGCCGACGAATGGAAGGCAACTGCCGCGGAATGGGGCGGAACGTCGACGTCTCTGTTCATCGGAGTGATGACCGCGCTGGCCGAACGGCTCGGCCGGGCGCGCCCCGGGGACGAACTACGGTGGTCACTGCCGTACAGCGACCGCGATATCGGCGATCTCGATGCCAACTCGACGAAGATCGTCCCGGTTCGGGTGCCGGTGTCCGAGACGGTGGACCGGGACCTGACTCGAATCCGGAAGGCCGTCAAGACCGCTCTCACCGAGTTCACTGCTCGTTTGCAGACCGGCAACGCCGCTGCTGCCGTGCCGCTCCAACTCGTGCAGATGCTGCCTGATTCGCTCGTCGCGCGAATGCCGATGCCGTCCGACGGCGCCGAGGGCCTGTGCTCGAATCTCGGTCGAGTCCCCGACGACTTCGCCATGATCGGTGGTTTCGCGGCTGCAAGTATCTCGGCACGGGCGATTTTCGCCGGAGCCGACCCGGCGTTCGCGCGTTCGCTCGGAGGTGGATCGACGGCCTGGGCGTGTGAAACTGCGGACACGGTAACGATCACGGTGCACGGCATGGATCCGGACCGCATCAGGACGGACCAACAGATGCGCGAGGCGGTCGCTGCTGTCCTTCGCCGGTGGGACCTCACATATCGCTTGTGGTGAACGCGCGTTCGACGATGTCGGCGGACGCGCGAACTGCGTCTGCCGGTGGCGTCATCGACGCGGCCAGTTCCTGTGCCCGAGAGGCAGTTCGATCAGCGAGCAGAGTCGCCAGGCGCTCGGTCAGACTGTCCGTGTTCAAGGCCGAGAACTTCATCGAGACTCCGGCGCCGGTTCGAACGAGCGCCGCACCCCAGAACGGTTGGTCCGCGCTGAACCAGCAGACCATCGTGGGCAGCCCGGCGCGTATGCTCGCCGCCGTCGTCCCGGCTCCGCCATGATGAACTGCCGCTCGGCACAGCGGAAACACCGCCGCGTGGTCCACCGGGCCGGTGATTGCGAGAACCGATCCGGGCACGATTCGTTCCGAGAGTGCGCTCCATCCCGAACTCACCACCGCGCGGTATCCGTTTCTGCGACAGACATTCTCGATCGTGTCCACCAGTGACTGCGGGTCGCGAACAGGCATGCTTCCGAACCCGAAGTACAGTGGCGCGGTCCCGTCGTCGATCCACGTGCGCAGTGGCGAGCCCACGCCGATGTCGGTACCCGGAGTGGTTGCGGTGGAGACGAGTTCGAGAAAACCGACGAACGGACGCTCATTCGCCCATTCGCGCTCGAGGCCGGGGAACAGTGCACCGTCGTACGCCTGGATCTCGACGCCGCCGTACGCGGAAATTCTTTTCGGAAGGGGGGCCGTGGCGGCGCGCAGACCCAGATCGTGTCTCTGCTGGTTCTCCCGCTTCTTCATCGACCGCCACCGAGTTGTTTCCAGCAAGCGCCACGTCGCGCGGTTCACGGCCGCCGGGAGCTGCCGACCCGGTATCACCGACATCGACCCGTTGAGCCGAATCGGGCAGTAGTGCAACGCAATGAACGGAACTCCCATCGCCTCGGCTGTGTTGAATGCCATTTCCTGGCCCAGAGTGCCGGTGATCACAGCGTCGGCGCCGACTGCCATCTGCGACAATTGCTGCGTCATCTCGTCCCACCCGAAGTTGGCCAACTCGGCCAGCGCAGCGAGGCGCGTTCGGGGGTTTCGTGCCTTGATGCGCGTGCGGACGAGCTCCGACTCGAGCAACGCCTTGGTGTCGGGGCCGAAGGGGACCACGGTGATGCCGTCGGTCGATGCCGTGGCCGCGGCGGCGAACGGCACCAGATTCGGTGGTGCGCCGAATTCGATGGAGTGGCCACGACCAGCGAGTTCGACAGCGAGGGCCAGCCCGGGTTGGACATCACCGCGGCTGCCGGTGAACGGCAGAACGATCTTCACTCGAGCACTCCTTTGCCGCGTCGCCGGTCTGCAACGTACCCCATGGTGGTTTCGGGCGCGTAAGACGAACAGCCGCAACGCACTTTGCGTTGCGTCACATGTCTGTGGTGCGTTGCACCCGACGCCGATACGCTTGTCGAGTGAGCCGACTGACGTACGACGACGACCTGTTTCTCCGTATGGAGTGTGTGCTGAACGTCCCGGTCGTCAACCAGATCGTCTGGCGATTCGACCACGCAGTTCCCCGCGAGGCCGCGAACGCCATGTGGCGCAACCTGTCAGAAGGGCCCCTCGGTAGAACAGTCGAGCGTGTCCGTGTGCCAGGGGCGCGCGACCGATGGACCCGTGCATCCCACACGCTGCCGCTCGACGTGACCGATGCGGGCATCCCGGCGTCGCAGTTGGGTCAGTGGATGCGCGAGCGCGCCGCGACTGCGCTGAACCCGATCGATGGGCCGGTGTGGCAACTGGCATACACCACGATCGAGGAGGGTGGCTCCGCGATGTCGCTGGTCGCATCCCACGTCGTTGGCGACGGCGGCGCACTCACATCGGCAGCGATCGCTGCGATCGAGGGTCCGGGTGATCCCGAGGATTTCTGCTCGGCTTGGGATCGACCGATCGAGGCGGACGTGCGGGATGCGGCCGGTCAGTTCGGGGCAGCGGCACGGGGAGCCGCGCGAGTACTCGCGCGGAGTGTCCGCGGCGCCCTGTCCGGCTCGCCTGGCTCCGCCCCGGTGAGCGCCGAGCCGTCCGCCAGCGCCGCGGTAGTCGGCCCGTTGGCGGTCGGAGATTTCACGCCCAGCACCGTTGTCGTGGACTGTCCGACCGAGGAATGGACCGCTGCCGCAGCTGCCGCCGGAGGCAGCGCGAACAGTCTTCTGGTCGCAGTCGCGCTCGGCATTCTCGCCGGAAGCGGGCGGGTCGAGGGCGCGGCTCCGATAAAGGTGTCCCTGCCGGTGAGCACACGAGTGCGCGGGGACATTCGCGCCAACGCGACATCGGGAGTGTCCATTCAGGTCGAAGGTCACCAGGGGTATCGCTCCGATCTGTCGCAGATCCGGTCGAAGAGCAAAGCCGCATTCACGGCGCTCGCCGACGTATCCGAACCCACCTCGTTCGAGTTGGCCAAGCCTCTGATGCAGATGCTGCCGGACGTCATCGTCGCGCAGGCGTCCAAATCGGCCACAGCACCGTTGTGCCTGTGTTCCAACCTCGGAGACCGCGGCGCTCGCGCTCGATCGATCGGCGGCGTGCCTGCGCGGTCCGTGGCCATGCGTTCGATCACCCAGAACACCACCGCCGAACTGCTCCGGCGGACCAAAGGCGGTGTGAGCGTGTGGTGGAACACATCGGGCGAGACGGCAACACTGTGTGTCACCGGTCTGGACCCCGATCACTTCCCGACTGTGGAGCACCTACGTGCGTTGATCTCCGACGAGTACGACAAGTGGGAGCTGACTCCCACGTACTGGTGAGGATATGCTTGTCCACCGATTGAGCAGCGAAGTTCAGCAGGGCCGCAGAAGGGGGAAGAGGACATGTCAGTAGTCGTGTTGTTCGGTTCGGAGACCGGTACGGCCGAGGAGGTCGCGGACAAGATCGCCGAGGTACTGGTGGACCACGACGCCGAAGTACGCGACATGCTCGAGTACGAGGTATCGGACATCGACACCGACGACTTCCACGTCATCATTTGCTCCACCTACGGCGAGGGCGAACTACCCACAGGTGCCGAACCGTTCTACGAAGCGCTCGTCGAGGACGCCCCGGATCTCACAGGCCTTCGGTTCGCGCTGTTCGGGCTGGGCGATCGCATCTACGAAGAGACATTCAATCGCGGCGGGGAGATCATGGCGCAGAAGCTGATCGAGCTCGGCGCGCAGCAGGTGCACGAACATGCACGCCACGATGGGTCGTCCAACATCAAGCCCAAGGCACAGGCCGAGGAGTGGGCCCAGGAGTTGACCGGACTACTCGCCGGCTGAGGACCACAGCTCGGCCATGGTGACGCCCACCTCGGCGAGCAGGCGGCGAACAAGCGGTAGCCCGATCCCGATGACACTGGACGGATCACCCTCGATGCGGTCGACGAACCAGCCGCCGAGGCCGTCCAGTGTGAACGCCCCGGCAACCTCGAGTGGCTCACCCGAGGCCAGGTAGGCCTCGAGATCTGCGCGTCCGGGTTCGCCGAAATGGACCGTCGTCGTGCTGCATGCCGTCACGGCCGCGACCACCGAGCCCCCGTGCACGCGCACGACGGCATGACCGGTCAGTAGCTCGCCCCTGCGGCCGGCCATCGTCTCCCAGCGTCGGCGTGCGACATCCACGGTGTGAGGTTTGCCCTGGAGCTCGCCGGCAATGGCGAGCATCGAATCACAACCCACCACCACGGCGTCGTCGAATTCACCGGCAACGGCCAGCGCCTTCGCGCGCGCGAGCGTAGTGACCACCAGCTCGGAATCTGCTGCGGACCCGAGCTCGGCCGTCAACGCATCCTCGTCCACGCCGGACACCCGCACGAGAGGACTTATCCCCGCGTTGCGCAACACACCAAGACGAGCGGGCGATGCCGACGCGAGAACGAAGCTGAGCACCGACGGATTCAGTAGCGCTGAGACGCGGCGAACGAATACGGCGAGAACGGGACATACGTACGGTGCATCGACGCCGGCGCTCCCCACAGTTCCGGTGGCCGAGAATCCACCGGTGTAGGCGCGGACGCCGCCGATGTCAGGACCGTCACCAGCGCCGCGATGTCCTGGTCGGTGGGATTGCCCGCGAGGATGCGAATCGCACCCTGCACGTCCGCGCTCGCCGCAGCGTCGAGGCCTGCAGTGTCGGTGCCGACTGCTTCGAGGATCTCGGCTGCATCGTCGATCACCACTTCCCGAGGCATGGCGTCGGCACTCATAGCGGGATGTTTCCGTGCTTCTTCGGGGGCAGAGTGACCTGTTTGCGTTCGAGCAGTCGCAGGGCGGAGACGATCTGTCCGCGAGTGTGGCTCGGTGGGATGACTGCGTCGAGGTAACCGCGTTCCGCGGCGACGTACGGGTTGACGAGGGTGTCCTCGTACTCCTGCTGCAGGGTCAAGCGCAGCGCGTCGACGTCCTCACCGTTCTTCGCGGCTTCGAGGAGCTTCTTGCGATAGACGAAGCCCACGGCGCCGGAGGCGCCCATGACGGCGATCTGCGCGGTCGGCCAGGCCAGGTTGACGTCGGCGCCCATGTGCTTGGAGCCCATGACGTCGTAGGCGCCGCCGTACGCCTTGCGGGTGATGATGGTGATCTTGCCCACGGTGGCCTCGCCATAGGCGTAGAGCAGCTTCGCCCCGCGGCGGATGATGCCGTTGAACTCCTGGCCGGTACCGGGCAGGAATCCGGGGACGTCGACGAGGGTGATGATCGGGACGTTGAAGCAATCGCAGGTCCGCACGAAACGGGCGGCCTTCTCGGAGGCGTCGATGTCCAGTGTTCCCGCGAACTGCGTGGGCTGGTTGGCGACGATGCCGACACTGCGGCCGTCGATGCGTCCGAAGCCGACGATGATGTTGCGGGCGCGGCCTTCCTGGACCTCGAGGAATTCGTCGTCGTCGAGGATGCGGCGGATGACCTCGTGCATGTCGTACGGGGTGTTCGGCGAATCCGGGATCAGGGTATCGAGCTCGAGGTCCTCGTCGGTGAGGTTGTCCTCGATGGCGCCGCTGATGGGATCCGAGGGGAGCATGCGGGGCGCTTCGGCGCGGTTGTTGCTCGGCAGGTAGCCGAGCAGGTCACGAACGTAATCGAGCGCGTCCTGTTCGCCCGAGGCGACGTAGTGCGCGACGCCGGACTTCTCCATGTGGGTGTGCGCGCCGCCGAGCTCTTCCATGGTGACGTTCTCGCCGGTGACGGTCTTGATCACGTCGGGGCCGGTGACGAACATCTGGCTGGTGCCGTCGACCATGACGACGAAGTCGGTCAGGGCGGGGGAGTAGACGTGTCCGCCGGCTGCGGGTCCCATGATCAGCGAGATCTGGGGGATGACGCCGGAGGCCTGAACGTTTCGGTGGAAGATCTCCCCGTACAAGCCGAGGGAGACGACACCTTCCTGGATGCGGGCGCCGGCGCCCTCGTTGATGCCGATGAGTGGTCTGCCGGTCTTGATGGCAAGGTCCATGACCTTGACGATCTTCTCGCCGTAGATTTCACCGAGGGAGCCGCCGAAGACGGTGGCGTCCTGGGAGAACACACAGACGTCGCGGCCGTCGACGGTGCCGTACCCGGTGACGACGCCGTCGCCGAAGGGCCGGTTCTCGGCCATGCCGAAGTTCTGGCTGCGATGCCGGGCGAGCGCATCCATCTCCACGAACGAGCCCTCGTCGAGCAGGGCGGTGATGCGCTCGCGGGCTGTGAGCTTGCCCTTGGCGTGCACCTTTTCGATCGCGGCCTCACCGGAAGGCGCCATGGCTGCTTCGCGGCGACTCCGCAGATTGGCGAGCTTGCCCGCGGTGGTGTGAATGTCGGGCGCCTCGGCAGCAGTCGAGTCCTGAACACTGGTCATGGGCAATCACTTTAACCACGGCTGTGATGCGGATCCCTACCCAGGTCCATCAACCGGAGAAGCCGAGCAATGCTACCGATCGGTAGCGAGATCACGCCAGACGCGCGGTGGCAATATGCTCGGGGCCATGTGGACCAATCTCGAACGCCCTCCGCTCGACATCGCGGCGCTGCGCCGCGCACTCGTCGAGGGCCCCCAGGCGTCCTGGTCGAGACTCGACGTGGTGGACCGAACCGGTTCTACAAACGCTGACCTCTTGTCCCGAGCAGACACCTTGGCCGACCGGACCGCACTCGTGGCCGAGCACCAGGACACCGGCCGCGGCAGGCATGCGCGGCCGTTCTCGGGGCCGCCCCGGTCGCAAGTGCTGGTGTCAGCGCTGGTGAAGTTCCCCGGCATCGACCCAGCCGTACTGGGGTGGATACCGCTGTTGACCGGGGTTGTCGTCGTCGATGCCCTGCGCACGGTCGCGGCCGTCGACGCTGCGCTCAAGTGGCCCAACGACGTTCTCATCGAGGGTCGGAAGGTCGCCGGAATTCTCGCCGAGGTCGCCGCACACGGCGGCACACCGTCGGTGGTGGTGGGCATCGGGTTGAACGTCTCGATGACCACCGAGGAGTTGCCCGTCCCGACAGCTACCTCGCTGATACTCGAAAATGCCGCCGTGTCCGATCGCGACACCCTCCTGCGTGCCATCCTCCGCGGTATCGGGGCAGAGGTGGATTCGTGGAGGAACTCGCAGTGGAGCACCGACAGCCTCGCGCACCGCTACCGAGAGCGCTGCGACACGGTCGGCCGTCGCGTGCGTGTCGAACTGCCCGGTGATCGGCAGTTCTTCGGCAAAGCCACCGACGTCGACACACACGGCAGAATCGTCGTCCGCATGGACGAGACCGACGAAACGGTGGCGGTGGCCGCGGGTGATGTCACCCATCTGCGCGCCGTCGATCAGGAGTGAGAGACATGGGCTACCCACAGGACGCGCTCGCAGACACCGAAGACCTGCTGCTCCATCACCATCCGCACTGGAAGATGCTGGTCCTGCCCGCCGTGACGTTCATCCTCGGCACGGCAGTCGCCGGATTCGCCGTGGGCGTGATCTCGGCTCGACTCGACGGCACCAGCGCCACCATCGCCCTGGTCGCCACCGCCGTGATCTGGGCGGCAATCGTCGGGTGGCGGTCTCTCGCGCCGCTGATCAGCTGGAAGTGCACCCACTTCATCGTGACCGACCGCCGAGTTCTGGTGCGCCAGGGTGTCATCACGCACTCCGGCATCGATATCCCCATGGGACGCATCAGCAACGTGCAGTTTCGCCACGGTCTGCTCGATCGCATACTCAGAACCGGAACCCTCATCATCGCCTCCGCATCGGACGACCCACTGGAATTCGACGACATTCCACATGTCCAGCGCGTGCACTCGTTGCTCTACCAGCAGGTGTTCGACTCACTCGATGTAAGGCGTGACCGGTACGACGATGACAGCGGGGAGGTGTCGGCGCAGGACGTCGCCGATTCCGCCCGGCCCGGTTGGCGCGGCGGCAGACGCAGATGATGCAGCATTCTCACAGGTTGCGAACGTAGGCTGACCGTCGTGACCGACGTGCTCCTGGCCGAAGACGACGAAGCGATTGCCGCACCACTCTCGCGGGCCCTCGGGCGCGAGGGGTACACGGTGACCGTGGAGCAGACCGGCCCGGCCGCGCTGCAGCAGGCGCTGGAGGGCCATTTCGACCTCCTGATACTCGACCTCGGCCTCCCCGGCATGGACGGACTGGAAGTCTGCCGACAGGTGCGCGCCAACAGCTCCGAGCTCGCGGTCCTGATGCTCACCGCGAGAACCGACGAGGTCGACTTCGTCGTCGGCCTCGATGCCGGCGCCGACGACTATGTGGGCAAGCCCTTCCGGTTGGCCGAGCTGATGGCCAGGGTCAGGGCCCTGCTGCGCAGGCGCGGACCCGGTGAGGACACTCCGGTCGAGGTCGGCGGTATCAGACTCGAACCGGCGGCGCGCAGAGTCCTGGTCAACGGCGCCGAGATCTCGTTGGCCAACAAGGAGTACGAACTGCTCAAGGTGCTGCTCGATCACGCCGGTCAGGTCGTGTCCCGAGAGACGATCCTGCGTGAAGTATGGGGTGACGCCGAGCTCCGGGGATCGAAGACCCTCGACATGCACATGTCCTGGCTGCGTCGAAAGATCGGGGACGAGGGCTCGGTCTCGGAGCGCCGGATCGCCACGGTGCGTGGCGTCGGGTTCCGCATCAACAGCGACTAGGGCCGGGCGATGCGCCGACGCATACTCCAATCGATCCTGGCTGTGGTCATCCTCACCGCCCTGCTGCTCGGCCTACCTCTGATGTACACCGCGTGGCTGTGGGTCGAGGACTTCACTCGCGACGATCTGCAACGCAGACTCGACCGAATGGCCTCGGAGATCCTGTCTCAGGAGGGGGATTCGGGCATGGTCGTGGGCGCACTCGACACGAGATCGCTGCGGCTCGCGATTCCGCAGGCGGGGCGCCTCGTCGTCGTGTACCCGACCCCTGGGGACGCCGCTTCGCAGGTCGACATCGGAGAGGCGTTCGTGCCCGCTCCGCTCGTCGAATCGTTGTCGTTGGGGGCGTCGGGTTCGCTGCGCCTGGAGGTCCCGTCCGAGGACATGCGAACCCTGCAGCAACAAGCCGTCGGAGCCGTGGGGCTGGTGGTGTTGGGATCGATTCTGGCCGGCACCGCCGTCGCCGTCCTCACGGCGAAGCGTCTGGCCGACCCGCTGCAGGACGTCGCCCGTCGCGCTGCGCGACTTGCCGAGGGGGATTTCCGTCCCGATCCCCGGCGCCACGGAATCGCCGAACTCGACCGGGTATCGGAAGTTCTCGATTCGGCGACGGTGGAAATTGCCGGTCGACTGCAGCACGAGCACGCGCTGGTTGCGGACGTCTCCCATCAACTGCGTAGCCGGTTGACCGCTGTGCGGCTCCGACTCGACGAATTGTCCACCCACCCCGACCCGGATGTCGTCGGTGAAGCGAACGAGGCGATGGCCCAGGTAGATCGATTGACCGTCGCGATCGACGAACTCGTCCGCGCTTCTCGCAGCGAGGGCACAGCAGGCACCGAGGAGATCGGCGTGCTGGACGAACTGTCGGGGGTGATCGCCGAGTGGAAACGTAACTTCGAGGAAGCCTCACGCAGGCTCGAACTCGTCGGCGACGCCACGGTGACAGCCGCAGTGACCGGATCTCGCTTGCGCGAGGCGGTGGCGGTTCTGGTCGACAATGCGCTCTCGCACGGCGGCGGCACGTGCACGGTCTCGGTTCGTCTGGTCCCGGCCATGGACACCACGGCCCTCGACCCTTCAGAACGACGGCGCGAGCCCTTGGCGTGTATCGAGGTCACCGACGAGGGTGCCGGAGTCAGCGACGAGCTGGCACCGCACATCTTCGATCGCGGATTCTCCGGAGCGGGATCGACCGGCGTCGGTCTCGCCCTCGCGCGTGCGCTCGTCGAGGCCGACGGCGGACGGCTGGAACTTCAGCGCCGTCGCCCCGCCCGGTTCTCGGTGTTTCTGCCTGCGTCTCGAACGACCAGCACGCCTGCCCCGCCGGTGCGCGAACCGCGCTAGCTGTGGCCGAGCTGTTCCTCGGCGGCTTCCTCGGCGGTCGGCTCGTAGTCGATCGACCCGGCGACGACGCCGCGACCGTTCTCGTCGGGAAACGCGAACTTGCGCAGCGCCCAGAAGCGGAAAGCCATCTGCATCAGATTGCCGATGATGTAGTTGAGCACGAAGTCCACGATCACCAGCATCGTCAGGCTGGCGTGACCTTCACGAATGTCGAAGACGTTGTTGGCGATGAACAGGGGTGCCGCAGCGATGAGCACGCCCACCCCGCTGATGGTGAAGAACAGCAAAGCCTCATGGTGCCGCTCGCGTCCGCCGCGATTCTTGAAGGCCCACTCCCGATTGAGGATGTAGCTCAGAATCGTCGCCATCACACCCGAGATGATTTTTGCGATCGTGGGCTTCGGCTCGAGCACGGTCAAGCTGAGGGAGTAGAAGATCGCAAGATCGAAGATCATGGTGGTGCCACCGACGATCGCGAACTTGATCAACTCGCTATGGCGAATCGCCAGTTCCCGAACAGGGCCGGGGAGGCGATGAAGCACTCTGTCGATCGTGGGCACAACGGAGGAGTCTACGAAACGTTGGTGTGATTTCACGAACCGGCGCGCGGATCATCAGAGTCTTCTCAGAGTAGGGAGGGGACTGGCGGACGTCGAACGGTCCTCACATGACACGATATGAAGCCGTGACTGCTCCACGTTCTGCCTCCGGCGCCGCCAATTCGCCGCGCCCCAGTACCCCCCGCGCGTCCGATGCCGGGATGCCCGTCGTAGCGATGATCGGCGGGGGCCAACTCGCGCGAATGACACACCAGGCAGCGGTTGCTCTGGGACAGACGCTGCGGGTTCTCGCGGCCGGCGCCGACGAGCCTGCTGCGCAGGTCAGTGCAGACGTCGTTCTGGGGCACCACGACGATCTGGACGCACTTCGCACGGTGGCAACAGGCTCGAACGCGTTGACCTTCGACCACGAACACGTGCCGACCGAACACCTCGACGCCCTGGTAGCAGAAGGTGTCAATGTCCAGCCGCCGCCCACCGCGCTGATCTACGCCCAGGACAAGCTGCGTATGCGCCGCAAGCTCCAGGAACTCGGGGTTGCCATCCCGGCATTCGCCGAGGTGACCTGGGTGGGCGACGTCACCTCGTTCGGGGAGGAGCACGGTTGGCCGGTCGTGGTCAAAGCCATCCGCGGCGGCTACGACGGCCGTGGCGTCTGGATGCCTGCCGACGCCGACGAAGCGGAAGCCATCGTCACGCGGCAACTCGACCTCGGGGTTCGGCTGATGGTCGAGGAAAAGGTGGCGCTCCGACGGGAGTTGTCGGCGATGGTCGCCCGCTCACCCTTCGGCCAGGGTGCGGCCTGGCCGATCGTGGAGACGGTGCAGCGCAACGGTCAATGCGCCGTCGTTCTCGCCCCCGCTCCCGCTCTCGGTGAGGACACCGCGATCGAGGCCGAGCGCATGGCGCTCGGACTGGCGGCGGAGTTGGGTGTCGTGGGAGCGATGGCGGTGGAGCTGTTCGAGACCGTCGACGGCGCGATCGTCGTCAACGAACTGGCGATGCGCCCGCACAACTCGGGCCACTGGACCATGGACGGGTGCCGGACGTCGCAGTTCGAGCAGCACCTGCGCGCGGTGCTCGACTATCCACTCGGTGACACGTCGCCACTGGCCCCGATGACCGTGATGGCCAATATCCTCGGTGCCCCCGAGGCGCCCGCCATGAGCATGGACGAGCGCCTGCACCACCTGTTCGCGAGAATGCCCGATGTGAAAGTGCACCTGTACGGCAAGGGCGAGCGCAAGGACCGCAAGATCGGTCACGTCAACGTGGTGGGCGCAGCGGGTGGGCACCATGGTGATGCGACCTATGTGAGCGGGATCACAGAACGTGCCCAACGTGCGGCTCACTTCATGTCGCACGCCGAATGGACCGATGGATGGGACCCACACGCATGACCGAATTGCAGGGACCTCAGGTCGGGCTCATCATGGGCAGCGACTCCGACTGGCCGACGATGGAGGCCGCCGCCGAAGCGCTCGCGGAATTCGGCGTGCGCTTCGAAGTAGGTGTCGTCTCCGCGCACCGCACACCGCAGCGCATGCTCGACTACGCGCGCAGCGCCGCCGAGCGGGGACTGAGCGCGATCATCGCCGGCGCCGGTGGGGCAGCCCACCTGCCCGGCATGGTGGCGTCGGCGACACCGCTGCCGGTGATCGGCGTCCCCGTCCCGCTGAAGTATCTCGATGGAATGGACTCGTTGCTCTCGATCGTCCAAATGCCGGCCGGTGTCCCGGTTGCGACCGTGTCCATCGGTGGAGCCCGCAATGCCGGACTGCTCGCTGTCCGCATTCTCGGCGCTGCTGATCCGGTGCTGAGGGAGGCGATGGCCACCTACCAGGCAGGGTTGGAGGCCATGGTGGCCGAGAAGGACGCAGCCCTGCGGGCGAAGCTTCTCGGATAGCACCATGTCCACGCGCGCACAGATACGCGATGCCGCTCGGGGACGTTGTCAGTCGCGGGTGGTGACGTACATCGCGTTGGGCTACGCCAGGTGCTGGCGCGCTGAGATCGGCTACGACGAAGCTGCTCGCCTTTTCGTCGCCGCTGGTATGCGGGGCGGATTCGGCCGCGGTGGCACCACGATCGGTGGTGTATATCTCACGCGGCGCAACACCTCGGTGGCGGTTCTTCGGCACGAGGCCGTCCATGCGGACCAGTGGGCTCGGTACGGACTGTCGTTCGCGGTGCGCTACCTGGTCGAGGAACTCCGAAATCCCGGCGCCGCCAATCGCTACGAGATCGAAGCGGGACTCGCAGACGGGGGATATGCGGGCTAGGTGGTCATTACAGCTAGCTGAGGGTCTTGCTCACCTTTTCGGTTTCGCGGCGGCGATCCATCTTGCTCGCGTCGGGGCGGTTCACCTGCACCAATGACGAACCTGAGACCAGAACGGACAACAGTCCGTCGATCAATTCATCGGCGTTCCCCCAGGCCAGCGTGGACAGGACGCGATCGCCTGCAGCGAGTGAGTGTGCCTCGGCGCGGGCGCGTGCAGCAGCGAGGACTTCCTCGACGGACCGGCCTTCGAGAGCGCCCTGCTGCCCGGACGGAGTGAATCGATCACCGTGCACTCTGACCGAGCTGGCGTAATCGGTGACCCCCACTGGCAAGTCCGGGACAGGCTTTCCGAACGCATCGAGCGAGAACGCCAGAATCTCGGGCACATCCCCGGCCTCGTCGATCCGATCACCGTGAACGAGGGCCAGCTCGGCGTCGGGGTCGGCGGCGAGGGTGACGTCCGCACCTGCCCACCATGCGCCGAGAAGCGCCGCCGCAGTCTGCCAGTGCGCGGGTAGCAGTACCGATACTCGCGCGCCGGGTTCGAGTCCGAACTCGTCGCGCAGAAGATTCGCGGTCTTCGCGGCCCAGTTGGTCAGTGTCACCCCAGACACCTCGACCCGCTCGCCGGTGCTGTCGTCGTAGTACGTCACCCGCGGGCCCGCCGGATCGGTCGCGAGAATTGGATCGAGCAGTTCCTGCGTCAGGGTCGTAGCCACATGACGAACCCTATCCGAGCGCCCAGAGCGAATCAGTGGACTGGCGGTTCAGTTGACGCAGGCCGGCCCGACCGAACCTGCGTCGATTGCAGGTGCGGAAGGTTCGCTGCCGGACGCCGCGAGGTCGGGCGTGCCCGTCACGTCGTCCGCCGGAACCACCGCACCGTCGGCGCCTGGTCCTGAGTAGTCGGCGGTGAGAACGACTCGAATCGTGCCCTCTGACAGCGTGTCATCGGAGCTGACCTCGAGACCGCCGAGCGCCGCCGCGACCGAGCGCGCGGCATCACTGTCCGGATCGCCGGCCTGAACTGTGCTGCGCGTAACCGAGGTCCCCTCGTAGTTGCCGACAGTGCCGTCCGTGTAGCCCAGGGCCCCGAGGGAGGTTGCCACGCCGCTCGCGAGACCGTCGATACCGCTGTCGTTGGCGACGTCGACGGTCACCGACGATGGGTCGATTTCCGGGGCGTCGGTCGATTCCGGCGAATCCTGCTCGTCAGCGGTGCCGTCCAGCAGTCCTTCGACGTAGGTCCGAACCGAGAGCGGGTCGACTTCGACGATCGATTCGCCGTAGTCGGTCACGCCGTTGATGTCCACGACGGGAATGGTTTCGAACTTCACCTGTCCGCCGGCGAGGTCCTGCAACCTGGTTGCGAATTGCAGTATGTCCCAATCGTCGTCCAGAACCACCGAACGCTGCACCGCAGCGCTCAACTGGTTCAGTTTGCCCGGATTGCTCAGCGTTTGCGCACTGAGCACACTGCGCACCAGCGATGCCATGAACACCTGCTGCCGCACGATTCGGTCGAGATCTCCGCGGGGTAGATCGTGGCGCTGTCGCACGAAACTGAGCGCATTCGAACCGGACAGTGTCTGTACCCCGGCCGGGAAATCGGCGCCGGACAGTGGCTCGTCGACCGGCGCGTTGAGGCACACCTCGACCCCACCCACCGCGTCGGTGAGCAGAACGAAACCGAACAACCCGACCTCGGCGTAGTGGTCGACGGTGATTCCGGTCAGGTCCGCGACCGACTCGATCAGAGCCTCGCGGCCCGCCTCCGTCGACGTGGAGTCGGCCTCGGCGTCGGTGACGCCCTGCTGGACCAACTCGAGCCGCCGGGTCTCCTTGGTGGCGCCGTAGGCGGCGTTGATCTTCGACATGCCGATACCGGGGACCTCGACGTAGGAGTCGCGGGGAATCGAGATCGCGGTGGCCGACGACCCGTCGTTGGGAACTCGAATCAGGATGATGGTGTCGGTGTTCGACGCGACCTCGTCACCGGCCCGCAGCGAATCCAGCTCGGCCTGGGTCAGCGCGTTGCCGTGCGCATCGGTACGGCTGTCGGTGCCGACGATCAGAATGTCGACGGCGCCGTCGGCGCCGTTGCCGAGTCCCAGACCGCCGGCGGTGGCGATGTTCGAGCGCAGTGAGTCGACGCTCTGCCACGCCAGGCCTGTCACCAGCAGGATCAGAACGGACGCGGCAGCGATTGCTATCCGAGGGGCCCGCATACGCCTGAGGTCCTGGGTGGGCCGTTGTCGCGCCGGAGCAGGCCTTTCTCGGGCCGGATCGGTCCGACGCCGGGGAGCCTGCCGTGCGGGTCGCTGTGCACGCTCGGAGTACCCGCGCTCGGAAGACTCACGCTCGGAATACGCGGGATCGGAATGTCGACGAGGCCGACTGTGACGGGAGCGGCTGCGGGGCTCGCCTCGCGGCCCGTCCGACTCTCGTGTCACCTGTGGTCCTCTCGATGCGTTCTCTTGGTTTCGACTCCCCCCGATCCTCCAGGCTACTTGTGAAACGTCACTGCCTCGCTCAAGCAGCGGCGGCGTGCCACACTTTGCGACTGTGGCCAACATCCTTGTGACCGGAGCCGGCGGACAACTCGGCCGGCAGATCCTCGACCTCGCGAGCGGTGGTGACCGGACCGGTCGCACGGTCGGGGTCGGCAGTGCCGAGCTCGACATCACCGACACATCCGCGGTCGCCGACGCCATCGAGCCGTCGATGATCGTGATCAACTGCGCGGCCTACACCGCGGTGGACGCCGCTGAGACCGATATCGATCGGGCAACGGCAGTCAACACCGATGGCCCACGCAACCTCGCCCGAGCCTGCGCCGCCTCGGGTGCGAGGCTCGTACACGTCTCCACCGACTACGTCTTCGACGGAACAGCAACGACACCCTACGAACCGGACGACGCGCCCGCGCCGCAGAGTGTTTACGGCCGCACCAAACTGGCTGGTGAGCGTGCCGTGCTAGCGGAGCTTCCCACTGCCAACGTGGTGCGGACGGCATGGGTCTACACGGGAACCGGGACGGATTTCGTCGCGACGATGCTGAGGCTCGAGCGCGAACGAGACGTGATCACCGTCGTGGACGACCAGATCGGTTCGCCGACGTACTCCCGCGATCTCGCTGCGGGGCTGCTGGAACTGGCCGCGTCACCGGTGACCGGCTCGATTCTGCATTCGACGAACGCTGGGACTGCGAGCTGGTTCGATCTGGCGCGCGCTGTGTTCGCCGGGGTCGGGGCCGATCCGGAACGGGTAAGGCCGTGCTCGAGCGCAGAATACGTTCGTCCTGCACCCCGACCGTCGTTCTCGGTGCTGTCCGGTGCCGCTTGGGAGCGCGCCGGCCTGACACCGTTCAGGGGGTGGCGCGACGCACTCGGCGACGCGCTGCAGTCGGCCCGACCGGCCACGACGTGACACGCCGAAACCTGGGACCGTTAGTCTTGCCCGCGTGAGTTCCAAGCTGGCCGTCGTTACGGTGACCTATTCGCCCGGGGAGTACCTGGATCAATTCCTGAGTTCGCTCGCGTCCGCCACGGACGAGAAACCTCAGGTCGTCATGGCCGACAACGGGTCGACCGACGGAGCGCCGGAAGCTGCCGCCGCGGCCTACCCGAATGCTCGCCTGTTCCGGACCGGTGCCAACCTCGGATACGGAGCAGCAGTCAATCGTGCTGTCGCCGAGATCGACGAAGACATCGAGTTCATTGTCGTCGCGAACCCCGATGTCCGGTGGCATCGCGGCTCACTGGACGGCCTTCTCGCTGCCGCCGAACGGTGGCCGCGCGCAGGTGCGCTGGGACCGCTGATTCGTGAGCCCGATGGCAGTCGGTACCCGTCGGCTCGATCGGTGCCGGACCTCACCTCGGGCGCCGGTCACGCGCTACTGGGGAAGCTGTGGCCTCGCAATCGATGGACTCAGCGGTATCGACAGGACAACGAAGCCGCAACCGAACGCGCCGTCGGTTGGCTTTCGGGTTCGTGTCTGCTCCTGCGGCGTTCGGCGTTCGACTCAGTGAACGGGTTCGATTCCAGATACTTCATGTACATGGAGGATGTGGATCTGGGTGACCGCCTCGCTGGCGCCGGGTGGCACAACGTGTACGTCCCTGGCGTCGAGGTCACTCACTCCAAAGGTCATGCGGCAGGACGGCATCCGGAGTTGATGCTTCCCGCCCACCATGCGAGCGCGTACAGGTTTCAAGCTGATCGACACCCACACGTATGGCAAGCTCCCCTGAGATGGGCGCTGCGCGCGGGCTTGGCGGCGCGTTCGAAGGTGGTTGTGGCTTCGGCGCTTCGGCAGCGACAGATCGATAATCCGGACAAGCGAGACAACAGAGAGGCCGACCATGTCAGCTGACATGAGCAAGACCACTGATGCCGTAATTCTCGTGGGCGGCAAAGGCACTCGCTTGCGCCCGCTCACGCTCTCGGCACCCAAACCTATGTTGCCGACCGCCGGTCTTCCGTTCTTGCATCACCTGCTCGCGCGGATCAAGGCTGCTGGCATCGATCACGTCGTGCTCGGGACTTCGTTCAAGGCCGAGGTGTTCGAACAGCACTTCGGTGACGGTTCCTCTCTCGGAATAGAACTCGAATACGTCACCGAGACCGAACCCATGGGTACCGGTGGCGGTATCCGCAACGTCCTGCCTCGGCTCCGCGCGGACAATATCGTCGTCTTCAACGGGGACGTTCTCGGCGGAACCGACCTGACCGCAGTGCTCGATACCCACCACCGAACGCAGGCCGACGTCACGCTCCATCTGGTTCGTGTCGGTGATCCGCGGGCCTTCGGGTGCGTGCCGACCGACGAGAACGGTCGCGTCACTGCCTTTCTCGAGAAGACGCAGGATCCGCCGACCGACCAGATCAACGCCGGCTGCTACGTGTTCAAACGCGAGATCATCGAGACGATTCCGCACGACCGCCCGGTCTCGGTGGAACGTGAGGTCTTCCCGGCGCTGCTCGCCGAGGACAAACGAATCTACGCCCACGTCGACAGCGCGTACTGGCGCGACATGGGGACTCCGGAAGACTTCGTGAAGGGTTCTGCCGACCTGGTGCGCGGTATTGCACCGTCCCCTGCACTGAACGGCACGCGTGGTGAATCGCTCGTACACCCGAGCGCGGGAGTCGCGCCCGGTGCTCTGCTGATCGGGGGCACCGTGATCGGGCGCGGCGCCGAGATCGGTGCGGGCGCACGACTCGATGGCGCTGTCGTCTTCGACGGCGCGGTCGTGGAAGCAGGCGCGGTGGTGGAGCGGTCCATCCTCGGCTTCGGTTCGCGTATCGGACCGCGCGCGTTGGTTCGTGACGCGGTGATCGGCGACGGGGCAGATATCGGTGCTCGCTGCGAGTTACTACGCGGGGCCCGCGTCTGGCCCGGAGTCAAGCTCCCCGATGGTGGGGTGCGCTTCTCCACCGACGTCTAGCGCTGGTTCGCCAACTCGACCAGGTGGTTGATGGTGTCCACCTCGGCAGCGGCGGGCAGGGAGTCCACGGGCCACCATTTCAGGTCGGTGGACTCCTCGCTCCGGACGGCCTGCGCACCCGCTCGTGCTCGCACGAGGAACCTCAGGTCGAGATGCCGTGTCGGTTTGCCCAGCGAGCACGTGATGGGATGCGTGTGGGCTGACAACAGCTGATTGTCGATCTCCAGATCGTCGATTCCCGACTCTTCCCGCGCCTCGCGCAGTGCCGCGTCGACAACGGTCTCGTCGGATTCCTCGCAGTGGCCGCCCAGCTGAATCCATCGCCCCACCCGCGGGTGAAGCGTCAGCAACACGCGGTGACCGGACTCGTCCAGAACGAGCGAGGACGCGGTGATGTGACCGGCCTCGTTAGCGCGCAGGCAGCCCTCGGGGTTGCTGTCCAGAAACGCCAGCATGGTGTGACGCAACGAATCGGCATGCCAGCTCTCGGTGTTCCAGTTCGTCAGAACGGACATGGCGGATTCGTGCAGGGAGCGCGCGGTCACAGGCTCAGATCTCCACGAGTCCGGTGCCGGCTTCTCCGGGCGTTCTCGGTTCGAGAACGCCAGTGGGGTGTCCGATGGCTATGGCGCCCATCGCCTTCCAGTTCGCACGCAATCCCAGCTCGGCACCGACGAGGTCCGAGACGAAAATGGTGGATCCGATCCAGCAACTGCCGAGTCCGCGGACGGCGAGCGAGACCAACAGACCCTGCACGGCCGCTCCCGCGGCCACCGTGAACATCGTCTCCTCGGCCTTGGTTCGGCGCTCGTCGGCGTACGAGTGCGCACCGTCGGGCACGCAGAACGGAATGACCACCTCGGGGGCGTCGAACAGAATGTCTCCGCGGCCGACCCGGCGTTCGATGCGTTCCTCGGACCACCCGTCGCTCCGCAAATCCTCCCGCCACTGCGTCCGCATCGCCGTCAGCAACCGCGCCCGCACTGCTTGTGTGCGAACCCACACGAAGCGGACCGGGTGAGTGTGATGCGGGGCCGGGGCGGTCAGGGCGTCGGCGACTGAGCTGCGGATGGCGTCAGGGTCGACGGGATCGTCGGTGAAGGCTCGTACCGATCGGCGGAGCAATACCGCTTCGCGTCGGCCACGGGTAATCGATTCCTCGGTGCCCAACCAGAACAGGTCCTCCTCGCCGGGGCGCACGAGATCGCGTGCCCGCGAACCGTCGTCGACGGGCTTCAGGCCGCGGACGACGGCGACCGGCACGGAACCGAGCTTTCCCTTCACGAGGTCGCCTGCCGCCGCGATCTCATCGGCGATGGCAACCTCGGTGACGACGAGTTCGTTGCCCTGACTGTCCTCGGTCCCGGAGTATGCGTGCACCACGGCGAGTCCGGCGCTGCCGATCGCAGCGTCGGTCTGACCGATACGCCAAGCCCTTCCCATGGTGTCGGTGATCACCACACCGACCTCGACGCCGAGCGAGCGGGCCAGGGCAGCTCGCAGTTCACGCGCGCTCGCATCGGGATCTTCCGGCAGCAGCGCGAGTTCGGCGCGATCGACGTTCGATCCGTCGATCCCCGAGGCGGCCTGCACGATGCCGAGTCGATTCTCGGTGATGAGGGTCCGGCCCTTTCGGGCGACGACACGGACGGCCTCGCGGTCTACGAGCAGACGACGAGCAGCGTCCCTCGCTTCGGGATCGATCGGTGCATCGACGAGGCGGCCCTCCACCTTGGAGACGACCTTGCTCGTCACCACCAGGATGTCGTCGGTGCGAATCCACGGGGCGCATGCGGCGATGGCGGCGGCGAGATCGTCCCCGGGTCGGAACTCGGGGAGCCCCACAATGGGGAGCAGTTCGATGCTCGTGCCCGGTGCGTGATCGGACGGCACCGGCGCGCTCACAGGTTCAGACCGACGGACCGCAAAGCGGCAGCAGCCATTTCGGCGGTTGCGTCCGTGTCGGTCATCAACAACGGTGCGCTGACGACCTCGACGCCGGGAATGGTGGCCTCGTCGGTCGAATGAATCATCCAGCCGTCGAGAATGCCGGTATCCGAACGCGCGCCGTAGTGGCGTCCGATGGCTTCCGCCGAGGTCTCGACGCCGATGACCGACAGGCATTCGTCGGCCATTCCGCGTAGAGGCCTGCCGTCGATGACGGGGGAGAGGCCGACAACTCTCGCGGCGGTGGTTCGTAGAGCGCTTCGGATACCGGGCACAGCGAGAATGGCTCCGATGCTCACGACCGGATTCGAGGGAGCGAGCACGACGGCGTCGGAATCGGCGATGGCGTCGAGCACTCCGGGTGCCGGGCTGGCCTGCTCGGCACCGATATTGGCGAAGCTGTGCGTGGGGAGCTGGGCGCGGTACCGAACCCACCACTCCTGGAAGTGAATTGCTCGCTTGCTGTCCCCGCTGGGATCGGCCGGATCGGTCACCACGACGTGGGTCTCGCTGCGGTCGTCGGTCACCGGAATCAAGCGCACTCCGGGTTTCCATCGGTTGCACAGCGCCTCGGTGACCGCAGAGAGCGGATAGCCGGTACGCAGCATTCGACTCCGGATCAGGTGGGTGGCGATGTCGCGATCGCCGAGACCGAACCAGTCCGGGTCGGCTCCGTACGCCGCGAGTTCGTCTCGAGCATGCCAGGTTTCTGCGATTCGACCCCACCCACGCTCGGTGTCTATTCCGCCGCCGAGGGTGTACATGCAGGTATCGAGATCTGGGCAGATGCGCAGACCGTGCATCCACACGTCGTCACCGACGTTGACGACAGCAGTGATATCACCGTCGGTTCCTAGTAGGGCTTGCAGGCCTTGGAGGAATCGCGCGCCTCCGACGCCACCGACCAATACAGTCACTTTCACAGGTTCGAAGCCTATGTCGTTCCTCTGTTCGGTGGACGGCCGCCCGGCGAAGACCGAACGCGGCGGCTGTTCGGGCAGTTTTTTCGACACGACACGCACGAGACGGGCGCCAATCCGGGGTGAGCGCTGTTTTCGGGGCAAGAGATGGTATTGGAAAAATGTCCATCGGCTTGACCGCGACGTACCGGGGCGTGTCTAATCACATGTATGTCATTCCGTGGTCACCGAGCGAGATCGCTTGCTGTGAACCTTGATTCGAACACGCGTTCCCATGCATCTTCGTAACACGGGAGCGTGGAGTGAAGATCGAGGATATGGGTATGACATTGAATTCCGGCGCGGGGCACGGAATTCGGAACCGACCGAAGATTACTGCGCTATCGAATGGTGAGGAGGCGGAAGCGATGTACGACCAGCACGTGATACGTGAACGACAGGGCGAAACCCCTGCTCACCTCAGCGCGGTCAGCGACGCGCCGCAGACCGATTTCGACGCAGGCGCAGCACAGCGCGTCGGCGAAGAGGCTCCCGTGAATGCATCGGTTCCGGTCGATGCTGGGGCCGCATATGTCGGAGGTCGAGGACTCGACCTCGTTCCCGACGAGAGCGTCGGCCAGGTGAGTGATGATGTCGACGGTGATATCGACGACGGGGAGCACTTGGCTGTCGTACTGCGCGAAGCCGAAAGGCCCACGCTGATGGCCATTCCCGGCTTCGATCAGATGTTCGAGGAAATCGAGGATCAGTGGCAGGAGCGCGCCCTGTGCGCGCAGACCGACCCTGAAGCCTTTTTTCCCGAGAAGGGTGGCTCGACCCGCGAGGCCAAGCGAATCTGCCTCGGATGTGATGTGAAGGACGAGTGCCTCGAATACGCGTTGGCCAACGACGAGCGGTTCGGTATCTGGGGCGGATTGTCCGAACGCGAGAGGCGCCGCCTCAAGCGCGGAATCGTCTGATCCCCTCGTCTTTGCCGAGCGTGTCGCCTACATCTCGTCGTCGATAGCAGGATCCACCACGTCCGGGTCGACGCCCAGATATGTCGCCACCTGCTCCACCAGAACCTCGAAGAGAAGGTCTTCCAGATCGTCGCGGTGTTTCGCCCTCAGTTGTAGTGGTCGCCTGAACAGCACGATCCGAGCGCGTGTCGTCTCACCGCGTTTGTCGATCCCGGCCGGAACGAGTCGTGACAGGGGAACAGGTCCTTCCGCGACGACCTCAGGTGGCCAGTTCACCGACTCGGGGTCGATGGCTCGGATCTTCGGAACTTCGTCGACCGCTATGTCCAGTTTTTCGAGCCGCTCGTGCCATCGATGGTCGATTCGTGCGAATGCTTCGAGGACCGCGCGATCGAATCGGTCCGCGCGCGAGCGGTGACCGGGCACACTGCTCGGAAGTACGGGACCGCGGATATCGCGTCCGCGCCGCGCGGCCGATCGGGAGGTAGTGCTGCGTCGGGAACCACTCGGAGCCATGGCGTGAGGTTATCGCCGACCGCTCGCGGTGTGTCGAGCGGCTCGCTGTCGGACCGGGGGGATAGTCTCTGGGGCGTGAGATCACTGCGTGGATGCTGCAGGCCCGGCTGCAACCGATCGGCCGTCGCCACGCTCACGTATGTCTACTCCGATTCGACGGCCGTCGTGGGGCCGCTGGCCACGGTCGACGAGCCGCACTCGTGGGATCTGTGCGAAGTGCACGCATCCACGACCACCGCGCCCAAAGGGTGGGAACTGGTTCGCTACGAAGGCGGGTTCTCGACGACTTCGCCGGACGAGGATGATCTGACCGCTCTGGCCGAGGCGGTTCGAGAAGCCGGCAGGGGTGATCGAGTACGAGAAGATCACTCGGTTTCCGTGGTGCCGCGCGAGCACCGCCAGCCTTCGGCGCGAGATGGTGACCGCCGACCAGCATCGTCGGCACGAACCGGCCGTCGTGGTCACTTGCGAGTACTGCCCGACCCCACTTCCTGAGATCGCCATGCTGCCTGAGAGCGCAATCGGGGCGTATTGGAGCTTTGTCCAGTACTTTCGCTCCTTCCTGAGCGGTTCCGGCGTCGTTTCAGTCACATCAGGTGATCGTCGTCGCGCCCACCACAACTATCTGTGACAGATTCTTATCGGGGGACGATGAATGTCACAACCGGTCTTTGCATCGAAAACCGTTCGTCCGCGTCAGGTCTCATTCACATCCAACCGAGGAGTCGTTCGTGGCACGCACTGCCGAATCCGTCAACGCCGTCATCAAGGCCTACGACGTACGAGGGGTGGTGGGTGAGCAGATCGATGCAGAGTTCGTCCGTGACGTCGGAGCGTCCTTCGCGCGTTTGGTACGCGATTCCGGTACTGCTGCGTCACAGGTCGTGGTTGGCCACGACATGAGAGCGTCCTCGCCCGACCTCTCGCGTGCTTTCGCCGACGGAGTGACCTCGCAGGGCCTCGATGTCGTACACATCGGGCTCGCGTCCACCGATCAGCTCTACTTCGCCTCCGGCCTGCTCGATTGCCCGGGTGCGATGTTCACGGCCAGCCACAATCCGGCGAAATACAACGGCATCAAGTTGTGTCGTGCCGGGGCCAAGCCGGTCGGCCAGGACACCGGTTTGGCCACCATCAAGGCTGAGCTCGTGGCAGGAGTGCCGGTTCACGACGGCGCGAAGGGCTCGGTCTCGGAGCGGGACGTGCTCGGTGAATACGCCGAGTTCGTTCGCAGCCTCGTGGACCTGTCGCAGGTGTCCGGCGTGAAGATTGCTGTCGACGCCGGCAACGGAATGGGTGGACACACGGTTCCCGCAGTTTTCGAGGGTCTGCCGGTCACGGTGGAACCGCTGTACTTCGAGCTCGACGGTACTTTCCCCAATCACGAGGCCAATCCGCTCGACCCGGAGAATCTGAAGGACCTGCAGCGGTTCGTGCGGGAGACCGGCGCGGACATCGGACTTGCCTTCGATGGTGATGCCGATCGTTGCTTCGTGGTGGACGAGAACGGTGACCCTGTATCGCCGTCGGCAGTGACGGGTCTCGTCGCCGAACGTGAACTTGCCAAAGAGCCCGGTGCAACGGTGATTCACAATCTGATCACCTCGCGTGCCGTGCCGGAGTTGGTGGCAAGGCTGGGAGGAACACCGGTGCGCACGAGAGTCGGCCACTCGTTCATCAAGCAGCAAATGGCCGATACCGGCGCGATCTTCGGTGGTGAGCATTCAGCGCACTACTATTTCCGAGATTTCTGGGGCGCGGATTCGGGGATGTTGGCCGCGCTGCACGTACTCGCCGCGTTGGGATCCCAGGATCGGCCGTTGTCCGAGCTGATGAAATCCTACGAAACGTACTCGGCGTCGGGTGAGATCAACTCCACCGTCGACGACGCGGCTGCGCGCACCGCATCGGTGGTCGACGCGTTCTCCGATCGCACCGTGTCGATCGACAGGCTCGACGGAGTGACGGTCGATCTGGGGGACGGCGCCTGGTTCAATCTACGGGCGTCCAACACCGAACCCCTGCTTCGGCTCAACGTGGAGGCACGCACGGCGGGCGAGGTCGAGGCCCTCACCGCCGAGATATTGGGCGTGGTTCGAGCACGCCTGGAATAGTGGACGCCAGGATGGGTATACGGCTCACGTGATGGATGTTACGTACCTGGAGGATCTCGGCACGGAAGGACGGTGGCTCGCTGACATGACCACTGTGTCGCCAGTTCTCGATCTCGACGACGCCGATGCTCTCATCGTCGCCGATTCCGATGGTGCGTTGCGCAGCGCTGCGCTTGCCGGCGCGCAAGTCCGCGCGAGCGCGGCATCGTTCGATGACGTCGTCGGAGATCGGCTTCGTGACCTCCGGCCGCGCAGCGTGGTGTTCGTCTCGGGGGCCGGTCGTTCGAGCCGGGCGTCATCGTTCCTGGTCGCTGCGGTGGCGCCGCGGATCGGCGTTCCCCTTGTTCGCGCTTCGGTCACACCTCCCTGGGTCGGACCGTTGGACGTGGTCGTCGTCGCCGGTGACGACGCGGGGGATCCGAGACTGGCCGAGTCGACAGCTGCAGCGGTCCGGCGAGGCGCCGAGACGATTCTCGTCACTCCCGATGAGGGGCCGTTGAGGTCGGCGGCCGCCGGTCGCGCGTTTTTTCTTCCCCCCCGAATCGCAGTGCGCGAGCACAACATGTTGATGCGCTACGTAGCGGCCGGGATCTGTGTGCTGGGCGCTGTTGCCGACGGCGTGTACGGTTCGGCGCTTCCCGATCTGGGTCGTTTGGCCGATCGGCTCGACGACGAAGCCGCGCAGAATCACCCACTGCGCGAGGTGTTTCGCAATCCGGCGAAATCGGTCGCGACCCGCATGGCGGGCAAACGTATCGTTTTCACCGGTATCGGTGCGGCTGCCACCGACACCGCGCGACACAGCAGTGAGATCATGCTCCGTGCCGCCGGGGCAGTGACCGCGGCCGGTGAGATATCCGAGGTCGTCGCGGCTGCGATTGCGGTAAGGGACACGGGATCGGCAAGCCCGGCCGATTACGACCCGTTCTTCCACGACGATCAGGTCGATGGACCTCGGCCGGAGGCAGGCGTGCGTGTTCTCGTACTCGCCCCGTCGGCGCGTACCTTCGAAGCCGAACGTCGTACTGCCGCGCTCCCCGAGGTCGATTTGTTGATTGCGAGTCCCCCGCAGACTCGAGCGACGTCGGATGCAGGCCACGTCACGAGCCCCACCCACGACCCGGGAGACTCCGCGGCAAGCGGACTCGACGACGTCGAGTCCATGGCGATTCTGGCGACGCGGCTGGAACTATCTGCCGCATACCTTCATCTGATGGGCGGTCAATAGTGCAACTGCTGCGCGGTGCGGTCAGGTCGTACGCATGGGGATCTCGAACTTCGCTCGCACAGCTTCAGGGTCGGTCCGTGCCGTCGGAGCATCCCGAGGCAGAAATCTGGCTCGGCGCCCACCCAGCCGATCCCGCGCACCTCGTATCGGACGAGGGGACACGTTCGTTGCTCAGGGCGATCGACGCCGATCCAGACGGAGAGCTCGGCCCGGATATCGCGAAGCAGTACGGCTCCCGCCTGCCGTTCCTGCTCAAGCTCCTTGCTGCCGGCGAGCCGCTGTCACTGCAGGCTCATCCGAGCTCGGCGCAAGCCCAAGAGGGCTTCGCGCGTGAGGATGCCGCCCGCGTTCCGATCGATTCACCTGTGCGTAACTACCGCGACCGCTCGCACAAACCGGAACTGATAGTTGCCCTGACCGAGTTCCATGCACTGGCGGGCTTTCGGTCACCCGGGCCGACTGTCGACTTCATCGACTCGCTCGGCGTCGAGGCACTGTCCGGTTATCGATCGCTGCTCGCCGACCAACCCGACGACGCAGGCTTGCGGACCGTGTTCACCTCCTGGATCACGCTGCCTGGGCCTGCGCTGGACACGCTGTTGCCACTGGTGGCAGAGGGATGTATTCGCTATCTGTCTACGACCGCCCACGAGGACGGCGGTCGATTCGTCGCAGAGGCGCGTACATTGCTGGAACTGGGTGAGTCGTATCCGGGCGACGCCGGGGTGTTGGCGGCGCTGCTGCTCAATCGAGTCACGCTGACTCCTGGGCAGGGTTTGTATCTGAACGCAGGAAACCTCCATGCGTACCTCTCGGGTACCGGTGTGGAAATCATGGCCAACTCCGACAACGTCCTGCGCGGCGGACTGACGCCGAAGCACGTGGACGTGCCGGAGTTGCTTCGAGTCCTGGACTTTCGGCCTGCCGATGTCGACGTTCTCGAGCCGGTTGTCGATTTCGGCGAAGCCCCGCCGCTCTACGAGACACCGGCACCCGAATTCGCGCTCTCGCGGTCCGTTCTGAAGGACGGTTCATCGGTCGAGTTGGTGCGTAGGGGGCCTCGAATAGTGCTTTGTACCAGCGGCAGGGTCGAACTTTCCAGCGGTGCAAGCGTGTCGATTCTCGAGCAGGGGGCGGCGATGTGGGTGTCGGCTTCCGATCCCGCTGTCACCGTGCATGCCCGCTGGGGTGAGGCAGAAGTGTTCGACGCGACCGTTGGATCGACGCGACCACACTCCTAGTACGTCGTCGGGGGTGCTGGTGCCAACTATCGAGAAGTTGATATAAAGTCGTAGTAACAAACTCTGCGTTCTGTCCAGTCGTTCGCGGAAGTAGCGCGCCGGTCGCCCCCACTTCGGGGGTGCACATCCCGGTGGCGGCGTGTCGGGGGACGCAGTCACTGCCGAGGAGCAGGAGGCATGTATCGAACACGCCGCTAAGAGACGGTCCGGAAAGCGTCCACTCTGGCTGTTGGGATTACTCGCTCCCGCGTCGGCTCTGTTGCCCTCGCAACTGGTGCTCTGGACGGGCATGCCGATTTTCTGGTGGAGCGGTGTCATGGTCTTCTTCGTGATCATTCCACTGGTCGACTACCTCGCCGGCGAAGACGGAGACAATCCGGCGGACTCGGACCTCGAACAGATGCAGGACGACCGCTTCTATCGATGGTGTACTTACCTCTTCCTACCGGTTCAGTTCATCGCCCTACTGGTCGCCTGCTGGATGTGGGCGTTCGGAACGCTCACCGTCGTCGACAAGGTTGGCCTGGCGGTCACGGTCGGTCTGGTGGCGGGTACCGGTATCAACGCCGCACACGAGCTCGGCCACCGGATCGAGGAGCACGAACGCTGGTTGGCCAAAGTGGCGCTGGCGCCGACGTTCTACGGACACTTCTTCGTCGAGCACAATCGCGGACACCATGCGCGGGTGGCCACCCCCGCGGATCCCGCCAGCGCTCGGCTGGGGGAGAGCCTCTGGTCCTTTCTTCCGCGCAGCGTCGTCGGCGGGCTACGTTCGGCGTGGCAGCTCGAGCACGAGCGCCTCGATCGGCGCGGGGTCCATCGGTGGAGCATCCGCAACAATCTGCTGCATTCCTGGCTGATGAGTTCCGCGCTCTTTGCAGCGCTCGCGCTCGTCTTCGGTCCGGCGATCCTTCCGTACCTCGCGGTGCAGGCCGTGGTGGGGTTTCTGCTGCTCGAGGCGGTCAACTACGTGGAGCACTATGGGTTGCTGCGGGAGAAGAACAACCGCGGCCGCTATGTGCGGTGCTCACCACGACACAGCTGGAACAGCGACCGATTGTGCACCAACATATTCCTCTATCACTTGCAGCGGCACAGCGATCATCACGCGAATCCAGGTAAGCGCTACCAAACGCTGCGTAGTTGCGACGAAGCTCCGCAACTGCCTGCCGGGTACGCCACGATGGTTCTTCTCGCCGCCGTTCCGCCGTTGTGGCGACGCCTCATGGACTCCAAGGTCGTTGCGCACTACGGCGGAGATGTCACTCGTGCCAACATCTTGCCGCGCAAGCGGGCCGCGATCGAGGACAAGTACGCGTCGGCGTATGCAGGGCGCGGACAGGTAGTGCGAGCTTTGCCTGCGTCGACCCGATAGCCTTGTGCAGGATTTTCGATGTAAATACAGGAGAGGGAAGATGACGACCTCAGTAACGCCGGACGATCGTTCGGCCACAGGATCGGCACTCGCTGCGGAGCGTCGCGGTGGAATCGACTTCAAGGTCGCAGATCTGTCGCTCGCCGAATTCGGCCGCAAGGAGATTCGCCTCGCCGAGCACGAGATGCCCGGACTGATCGCGCTTCGTCGCGAATACGCGGAGGTGCTGCCACTGAAGGGCGCACGCGTATCGGGGTCGCTGCACATGACCGTTCAGACTGCAGTGCTCATCGAAACCCTCGTTGCGCTCGGCGCCGAGGTGCGGTGGGCATCGTGCAACATTTTCTCCACGCAGGATCACGCCGCGGCGGCTGTGGTCGTCGGTCCACACGGCACACCGGATGAGCCCAAGGGTGTGCCGGTATTCGCGTGGAAGGGCGAATCGCTCGAAGAGTACTGGTGGGCCGCCGAGCAGATGCTCACCTGGCCGGCCGCAGTTGATGGAACTCCGCAGGCTGCCAACATGATTCTCGATGACGGTGGCGATGCCACGATGCTGGTGTTGCGTGGTGCGCAGTTCGAGAAGGCCGGCGTCGTGCCGCCCACCGACGACGACCAGGACTCCGACGAGTACAAGGTCTTTCTTGGACTCCTGCGGCGCTCGCTCGAGGCTTCGAAGACCAAGTGGACGGACATCGCTGCCTCGGTCAAGGGTGTGACGGAGGAGACCACCACCGGTGTTCTGCGTCTGTACCAATTCGCTGCGGCGGGTGAACTCACCTTCCCGGCGATCAATGTCAACGACTCGGTCACCAAGAGCAAGTTCGATAACAAGTACGGCACCCGCCACTCGCTGATCGACGGCATCAATCGCGGCACCGACGTGCTCATCGGCGGCAAGGCCGTGCTCGTCTGTGGATACGGGGACGTCGGCAAGGGCAGTGCCGAAGCGCTCAAGGGGCAGGGTGCTCGCGTGACGGTCACCGAGGCCGACCCGATCAACGCGCTGCAGGCGCTCATGGACGGGTACGACGTTCGCACCGTCGAGGAGTTCATCGAAAAGGCCGACATCGTGATCACCTCGACCGGCAACCTCGGCATCATCACGTTCGAGCACATGAAGCGGATGAAGCATCAGGCAATCCTCGGCAACATCGGTCACTTCGACAACGAGATCGACATGGCCGGCCTGGAGAAGGCCAAGGACGTCGTCCGAATCAACATCAAGCCGCAGGTCGACGAATTCCAGTTCCCCGACGGGCACTCGATCATCGTGTTGTCGGAGGGCCGTCTGCTCAACCTCGGCAACGCGACCGGGCACCCGTCGTTCGTGATGAGCAACAGCTTCTCCAACCAGGTCATCGCGCAGATCGAGCTGTGGACCAAGCCGGACGAGTACGACAACGAGGTCTACCGCCTGCCCAAGCATCTGGACGAGAAGGTGGCGCGTATCCACGTCGAAGCGTTGGGCGGCACCATCACCAAGCTCACCAAGGAACAGGCCGAGTACATCGGTGTGGACGTGGAGGGCCCGTACAAGCCCGAGCACTACCGTTACTGATCGACGCGCACACCACATGGGCAAGTTGATCGTGATCGAAGGAGTCGACGGCGCGGGCAAGAACACGCTCGCCCGTCGACTCGTTTCGGCGTGGGAACGCGACGGCCTCGATGTCGTCCGCATCGGGTTTCCGCGGTACGAACGCTCGATTCACGCAGATCTCGCGGCCGAAGCACTTCGCGGTGAGCATGGTGATTTGGCACAGAGCGTGCACGCGATGGCGATGATGTTCGCCTTGGATCGCCGCGATGCCGCGTCCGAACTTCGAAAACTGTTGTCTGACAACGACATTGTTCTGCTGGACCGCTACGTCGCTTCGAATGCGGCCTACACCGCAGCGCGGCTGCACCAGAGCGAGGACGGCGAGGCCGTCGGGTGGGTCGAGACGCTCGAATTCGAGCGGTTCGGCGTTCCTGTGCCGGACGTGCAGATACTGCTCGACGTACCGATCGAGCTTGCGGCCGAACGTGCTGCGATGCGTGAGATCGAAGATTCCACACGTGCGCGCGACGCCTACGAGCGTGATGGTTCGCTGCAGAATCGCACCGCCGAGGTCTACGGGCGACTGGCTGCGGCGAGCTGGGTCTCGCCCTGGCGCGTGGTGGGTCCTGACGTCGATCCCGATCGACTCGCCGCCGACGTGTCCAATCAGCCACCCCTCAGCGAGAAAGTGACAACATAAGACCATGAAGCCTCGGATTCTTGTTGTCGACGACGATTCGGCTCTCGCCGAAATGCTCACCATCGTCTTGCGCGGGGAGGGGTTCGAGCCCTTTGTGGTCGGCGACGGCACCCAAGCACTTGCCGCGGTCCGTGAGAACAGGCCTGACCTGGTCCTGCTGGATCTGATGCTTCCCGGTATGAACGGAATCGACGTGTGCCGCGTGCTGCGCGCCGATTCCGGGGTGCCGATCGTGATGCTGACGGCCAAGACCGACACCGTCGATGTGGTGCTCGGTCTCGAGTCCGGCGCCGACGACTACATCATGAAGCCGTTCAAGCCGAAGGAGTTGGTGGCGCGGGTCCGCGCACGCCTGCGCCGCACGGAGGACGAGCCGGCCGAGCTGCTGTCCATCGCCGATATCGTCATCGACGTTCCAGCCCACAAGGTCAGTCGTGGCGACGAGCTGGTCTCGCTCACCCCGCTGGAGTTCGACCTGTTGGTCGCCCTTGCTCGTAAGCCCAGGCAGGTGTTCACACGTGAGGTCCTGCTCGAACAAGTCTGGGGATACCGCCACGCCGCCGACACCCGGCTCGTGAACGTGCACGTCCAGCGGCTGCGCGCCAAGGTCGAGAAGGATCCGGAGAATCCCGAGGTGGTGCTGACGGTGAGGGGGGTCGGTTACAAGGCCGGACCGCCGTGATCTGGTTCACTCGTTCGCGGCGAAAGATCAACGGTACGTTCACGCCGCTCTTGCGGTGGTTTCGATCGATCGGAACGTCGGCAGGTCACGCGTGGAGACGGTCGCTTCAGCTTCGCGTGGTGGTCTCGACGCTGACGTTGTCCCTGGTCGTCATCGTCATTCTCGGCGCTGTTCTCACCGGTCAGATCACCGACCGTCTGCTCGAGGCCAAGATCAGTGCCGCGACCGAAGAACTCGAGCGCTCACGCACCACGGTCGAGGGTGCACTGGCAGGCGCGGAGGATTCCGACGGGCTCAACGCGAGGTTGGAACGGGCGCGCGCCCAACTGTCCAACCGGGACAGCGACGCCGGCCCGACAGCGGGCTCGGCCGGCACCTTCGAGCCAGTACTCATCGTCGAAGGCGACAGCGTGCGCGCGGACTCGTCCGTCGGCCCGGCCGCACAGATACCGCAGAGCCTTCGCAACTTCGTGCAAAGTAACCTGATCAGCTGGCAGTACGCGACGGTCTTCGACTCCGAGCAGGGTGGCTACTCCGGACCGGCCATCATATTCGGCACACCGACGGCCTCCGACATCGCGGACCTGGAGCTGTACCTTGTATTTCCGCTCGGGAGCGAAGAGCGAACTCTCTCGCTCGTCCGCGGGACTCTGTTCATCGGCGCAGCGGTTCTTCTCGTCTTGCTTGCCGCCATTTCGATGCTCGTGGCGAGGCAGGTCGTGCTCCCGATCCGCTCGGCCTCGCGTATCGCCGTCCGATTTGCGGACGGACGGCTGAAGGAACGCATGCCGGTGCGCGGTGAGGACGATATGGCCAGGTTGGCGATGTCATTCAACGAGATGGCCGAGAGCCTGTCGAAACAGATCACGCAACTCGAAGAGTTCGGCAGTCTGCAGCGTCGCTTCACCTCCGACGTCAGCCATGAACTGCGGACGCCGTTGACGACCGTTCGCATGGCCGCCGACCTGATCCACGACGGGAGCGCGGACCTCGACCCAGCTCTGCGACGTTCCTCCGAGTTGTTGGTGAACGAACTGGACCGGTTCGAGACCCTGCTTGGCGACCTCCTCGAGATCAGCCGACACGACGCCGGCGTCGCAGAATTGGCCGCAGAACAGCTCGATCTGAGAATGTGCGCCCGCGCCGCGGTGTCCACCGTTCGCCATCTCGCCCGCGAGACCGGAACCGAAGTGATCGTCGATCTTCCCGACGACCCGGTCATCGCCGAGGTGGACCCTCGCCGGGTGGAGCGAATACTGCGCAATCTGCTGGCCAACGCGCTGGACCACGGCGAAGGCAAACCCGTGCTGATCCGTCTTCGGGCGAACAGTGATGCGGCGGCGTTCGTGGTTCGAGACCAGGGCATAGGGCTGCGTCCCGGAGAAGAAAAACTCGTCTTCAATCGTTTCTGGCGTTCCGACCCGTCGCGTGTGCGCAGATCGGGCGGGACCGGCCTGGGACTGGCAATCAGCGTCGAGGACGCGAGACTTCACGACGGTAAGCTCGAGGCGTGGGGTGCAATGGGCGAGGGTGCGTGCTTCCGTCTGACTCTACCGCTGGTCAGAGGGCACAAAGTGATCGGTAGCCCGCTGCCGCTCAAACCCAGCACGCGACGGTACGCGCAGGGGCAACCGCTGCCCGCCGCATCCACCCAGATCGAATTCGACACCCCGAGTACGAACGGCGCGCTCGGTGTGTCGGCGGGGACTGCCGATGATCCGGAGGGATGGACATGAACCGGACACCCGCGCGAACATCGTTGCTCCTGATCGCCGCGGTCGTGATGCTGGTGGTATCCGGTTGTGCGAGCCTTCCCGAGTCCTCTAGCCCACAGGCTATCGGCTCGTTCAGCGGCGGCGCCGAGTCGACGACGCCACCGCCACCGGCGCCTGGACGTGAGCCGGACCTGTTGGTGCGGGATTTCGTCACGGCGAGTGCCAGCAGCGCCAACAGACATCAGGCCGCCAGGCAGTTTCTCACCGAATCTGCATCGAACTCCTGGGACGACGGCGCCAAGACGGTCATTGCGGACCGAGTCGATCTGCTCACCGGGCCGCGCACGGACGACGAGGCCCAGTTCACCCTGCGGTCGAACATCGTGGGACTGTTGGCACCCGGCGGCGTCTATCAGCCGGGCGCGGGCACGGTCGACTCGGCGATCACCATGGTCCGTGTCGACGGCGAATGGCGCATCAACGAGTTACCGCCGGGCGTGGTCATGGATCGGTCGCAGTTCTTCAATGCCTTTGCGCGTCAATCACTGTTCTTCGTCGACCCGCTCGGTGCCGCGCTTGTGCCGGATGTTCGATGGGTCAGCGGCGGAACGAACCAGATGGCCAACCAACTCGTCCAGTTGTTGATCGACGGACCCAGGCCGACGCTTGCGCCGGCGGTATCGAACGAACTGGGTTCCGATGTAGGGATTCGCGGGCCGATCACGGACACCGAAGGTGGGACCAATCAGGTCGGTGTCGGTGGCGGGGGAGTGCGTATCGACTTCGACGGTCTGCAGTCGATGGGCACGCAGAATCGTGAACTGCTGGCGGCGCAGGTGGTGTGGACCCTCGCCTCAGCGAGCGTGGCGGGGCCGTACGTGTTGCTCGCCGACGGCCAGCCGCTGGCCGATGACATGCCGAACGGCTGGACGACGGCCGACGTCGCGTCGTTCGACCCGAACGCCGAACCCGCCGCTGATGTGGGTTTGCACGCATTGGTGAGTGGAAAACTGGTGTCTGTGGGCGAGAACGACACCACACCGGTGCCGGGCTATTTCGGCACCGTCGAGAATCTGCAGTATGCGGCGCTCTCCACCGACGGCACCCTCGTCGCGGGCGTGGCCGACACCGGACGCCCGGCACCGCAACCGGCGTCGACGCTGATGATCGGCGGATACGACGGCGGTGCGTTCCCCGTCGCCGAGGGCCAGTCGATCACCCGCCCGACGTGGGGAGTCGACGACAACGCCGCCTGGGCGGTCATCGACGGCACCAACGTCATCCGAGCCGCGCGCGACCCCACCAACGGCCAGGTTTCGGTCCAACCGGTCGATGCGGGGGCCGTCCTAGCGCTCGGCGCGCGGATCACCGATCTACGGCTTTCCCGCGACGGCGTACGCGCGGCAATGATCGTCGACGGTCTGGTCTACGTCGCCACCGTGGTGCGCCAAGCGAACGGAACCTATTCACTGGTGTCGCCGCGCGCCGTGGCGAACGGTCTCGGGAGCGACGCTCTCGCGCTCGACTGGAGCACCGGCGATGCTGTGGTCGTGGTGCGTATCGCCACCGACGTGCCCGTTGTCCAGGTGAACACGGACGGCTCGCGGCTCGATGCGCTGCCGAGCCGGAACCTGACACCTCCGGTGCTTGCTGTGGACGCGTCCACCAGCACCGCGTACGTGGCGGATTCGCGAGCGGTATTTCAACTGAACAACAACGACCCCGCCGGTGACCGATACTGGCGCGAAGTCGCCGGGCTCGCCGGTGTGAAAGCCATACCGATCCTGCCGGGGTGAGTGCGAACCCGAGTGTCGTAACTGTGTGAGATGTCGCACCTGTGTGAGATGTCGTACCTGTGAGAAATACTGCGCGACATGACCTCTGTACTGTCGTCGATGCTAGATCTGGTGTTGCCGCGTGAATGCGGAGGGTGTGAAGCAGTGGGCACGCTGTGGTGTGCTCGGTGCGAAGACGAGTTGACGACCTCCCCACTCGAAGTGCACCCGCGAGTTGATCCCGGCGTGCCGTGTTGGGCGCTGGGAACGTACACGGGCCCGCGTCGCGGCGCCGTGCTGGCGCTGAAGGAACGTGGCAGGCGCGACCTGGCGGCACCTCTAGGACGTGCCGTGAGCCGCACTGTGGCGCGGCTACGCACCCTCGGTCACGTAGACCCGCCCCAACTCGCCGACCTCGTTCTCGTCCCGGCACCGACGCGTGCACGTGCTGCCCGCGGCCGCGGTGGCGATCCCGTCGAACGCCTCGCTCGGGCGGCCGCCGGGGTGCTGGCGCCGGAGCATGTTTCGGTGCCGCAGGTGCTGCGAATGCGCAGGGGGGTGCGCGATTCCGTCGGTCTGGGGGCTGCGGCGAGAGCTGCAAACGTGGCTGGAAGGATCGACTTCTTGCCTGCGCGGTGGGATGAACCGCCCGCCACGGTTCAGCCTCGGGACCGGACGATCCTGCTCGTCGACGATGTTCTGACCACCGGTGCGACCGCATGCGAATCCGTGCGCGTCCTCTCCTCCTTCGGCATCCGAACCGACGGCGTCCTCGTCGTCGCGGCGGTGTGAGCACTACACGTATTCGACCGCCACGCCCGAATTTCGGGTGAACAGTGGCAGACCGGCCCATGACGGACTAACGTCGCGAACACGCCCTAGTAGTGCGGACGGGGCGTTTGCGACTTCTCGTCAGCGGAGGTGATGCGGCCGAAAATGATGCCGGATGGTTCCCCACTCGGCAATGAGCATTCACCGCGTCGCACCGGCGGCGCGGCCGATATCGGGAGGTACGCGTGACGACCCCTTCACAAGAATCGGTCTTCTTCGACGAGAAGCCAACGGACGAATCCAGCAAGACCCAGGCGGACGTTGTGGTCAAAGGCCGCAACGTCGAAATCCCGGATCACTTCCGGATATACGTGTCCGACAAGCTCTCCAGGCTCGAGCGATTCGACCCCTCCATCTATTTGTTCGACGTCGAACTTCAGCACGAACGCAACCGCCGACAGGCCAAGGCGTGCCAGCGCGTCGAAATCACGGCCAAGGGCAAAGGACCTGTCGTCCGTGCCGAGGCGAGCGCCGACAGCTTCTACGCGGCCCTCGAATCGGTGACGTCGAAACTGGAAAACCGGCTGCGACGGACCAAGGACCGCCGCAAGGTCCACTACGGCGAGAAGACCCCGGTCTCGGTAGCCGAAGCCACCGCCGAATTGGCCGAGGACGACAGTCTGGCGCTCGACCCCGAGACTCGCCTGGACACGTTCGAAGACGAGCCCACCGGACCCGGCCAGATCGTTCGCACCAAGGTTCACTCTGCAGCCCCGATGAGTGTCGACGACGCACTCTACGAAATGGAACTCGTCGGGCACGACTTCTACCTGTTCCATGACAGCGCCACCGATCGACCCTCGGTGGTCTACCGGCGGCACGCATTCGACTACGGGCTCATCAGGCTGACCTGAGCGCACCGATTCGCTGACACAGACAGGCCCGACTTGGGAAGCAAACCCCAGGTCGGGCCTGTTCGACTGCGGTGGGTCTACTGTGGGTCGCGCGAGAACGCCTACCATGGACGCGCGGGACCGCGTCTGCATGCAGATCGCGAGTGCTCGTGTAGTCCCCGTGTGTGTCGCAGAGCGGCGCGCCGCAACAGTTTTTGCCAGTATCAGTTTTTGCCCAGTATCAGTAACCGAGGATCGAGGACGAGAAAGCCCGTGCCTTCGCTGTCGTTTTCCAAGCTGCTCCGTGTTGGTGAAGGTCGCATGGTCAAGCGACTCAAGAACATCGCTGACCACGTGTCCACTCTGTCCCCGGATGTCGAGGGCTTGTCCGACGAGGAACTGAGAGCGAAGACCGCCGAGTTCAAGAAGCGCTACTCCGGCGGCGAATCCCTCGACGAACTCCTGCCCGAGGCCTTCTCCGTTGCGCGGGAAGCGTCGTGGAGGGTGCTCTCGCAGCGACATTTCGACGTCCAGGTCATGGGTGGTGCAGCGCTGCACTTCGGCAACATCGCCGAGATGAAGACAGGCGAGGGCAAGACGCTGACCTGCGTTCTGCCTGCGTATCTCAATGCGATCTCCGACGAAGGTGTCCACGTGGTCACCGTCAACGACTACCTGGCCAAGCGCGACTCGGAATGGATGGGCCGCGTCCACCGCTTCCTGGGCCTCGAGGTCGACGTGATTCTCGCGGGCATGACACCCGCGGAACGCCGGGCTGCGTATGCCGCCGACATCACGTACGGGACGAACAACGAGTTCGGCTTCGACTATCTGCGTGACAACATGACCCACTCGCTGGACGACCTGGTCCAGCGCGGTCACAATTTTGCGGTGGTCGACGAGGTCGACTCGATCCTCATCGACGAGGCGCGTACACCCTTGATCATCTCGGGTCCGGCCGACGCCTCCTCGAAGTGGTACGGCGAGTTCGCCCGAATCGTGCCGATGATGAAAAGCGATGTCCACTACGAGGTGGACATTCGCAAGCGCACCATCGGTGTGCACGAAGCGGGAGTCGAGCTCGTCGAGGACCAGCTCGGTATCGACAACCTGTACGAGGCAGCGAACTCGCCTCTGGTGAACTACCTCAACAACGCCATCAAGGCCAAAGAGCTGTACGCCAAGGACAAGGACTACATCGTTCGCGACGGCGAGGTCATCATCGTCGACGAGTTCACCGGTCGCATTCTCGTGGGCCGCCGTTACAACGAGGGCATGCACCAGGCCATCGAGGCCAAGGAGAAGGTGGAGATCAAAGCCGAGAACCAAACTCTGGCCACGATCACCCTGCAGAACTACTTCCGCCTCTACGACAAGCTGTCCGGGATGACGGGCACCGCCCAGACCGAGGCCGCCGAACTCCACCAGATCTACGGTCTGGGTGTCATCCCGATTCCGACGAACCGTCCGATGGTTCGGGTGGACAACGGAGACTTGATCTACAAGACAGAAGAGGCCAAGTTCGATGCTGTGGTCAACGACGTCGTCGAGCGGCATGGTAAGGGCCAGCCGGTTCTGATCGGCACCACCAGCGTGGAACGCTCGGAGTATCTGTCCAAGCAGTTCACCAAACGCGGTGTCGTGCACAGCGTTCTCAATGCCAAGTTCCACGAACAGGAAGCAACGATCGTCGCCGAGGCCGGACGACTCGGCGCCGTCACCGTCGCCACCAACATGGCGGGTCGCGGTACCGACGTCGTGCTCGGTGGCAACCCGGACATCCTCACCGACCTCGCGCTTCGCAAGAAGGGCCTGGATCCGGTCGAGACGCCGGAGGAGTATCAGGCGGAGTGGGACACCAGTCTCGAGGCGGTCAAGGAGCAGGTGAAAGCTGACGCCGAGACTGTCCGCGACGCCGGCGGACTCTACGTTCTCGGCACCGAGAGGCACGATTCGCGCCGCATCGACAATCAGCTCCGCGGCCGATCGGGTCGTCAGGGCGATCCGGGTGAATCCCGCTTCTACCTTTCGCTCGGCGACGAGTTGATGCGTCGGTTCAACGGCGGTGCGCTCGAGTCGATCATGACGAGGCTGAACCTGCCGGACGACGTCCCCATCGAAGCCAAGATGGTCTCCAAGGCCATCAAGAGCGCACAGACGCAGGTCGAGCAACAGAACTTCGAAATCCGCAAGAACGTTCTGAAGTACGACGAGGTCATGAACCAGCAGCGCACCGTCATCTACGCGGAGCGTCGGAGAATCCTCGAAGGCGCTGATATGGAGGGCCAGGTCGAAGGCATGATCACCGACGTGATCACCGCTTACGTCAATGGCGCGACAGCCGAGGGATACGTCGAGGATTGGGATCTCGAGCAGCTGTGGACCGCTCTGGGGACTCTCTACCCGGTGGGACTCGACCACAAGGAGCTCTCGCACGAAGACGATCTCGGCGAGAAGAGCGATCTCAGCCGCGACGAGCTTCTCGAGGCTCTGCTGGCGGACGCACGCGCGGCCTACGCCAGACGTGAACGCGAGGTGGAGGAGATCGCGGGACCGGACGGCATGCGTCAGCTCGAACGGCGCGTGCTGCTGTCGGTTCTGGACCGCAAGTGGCGCGAGCACCTCTACGAGATGGACTACCTGAAGGAAGGGATCGGTCTGCGCGCGATGGCCCAGCGCGATCCGCTGGTGGAGTATCAGCGCGAAGGCTACGACATGTTCCAGGGCATGCTCGAGGGGTTGAAAGAAGAATCTGTCGGCTTTCTGTTCAACCTTCAGGTCGAAGCAACACCAGCGCCGGCGGGACCGGCTCGCGGTGCCGGTCTGACTGTGTCGCCCGGACTTGCCTCGCCTGTGGGGGCGGGCGGAACCAAGAGTTCCGCGCCGCCGAAGGCGCCCGCGGCCGTATCGCTCGGTGCGAGCAAGCCTGCGCCGGCGCCGAGCGAAGAAGAACCCGCGAAGACTGCCGCAGCGCCGGTGCCCACTGCGCTCCGCGCAAAGGGGCTCGACGAGCGGCCTGAAGAGCGTCTGACGTTCTCGGGTCCGGCCGAGGATGGCGGGACGGCCGTCCGCCGAACGGGTGGCGCAGCCGGTGCGGCGACGGGTGGGAATGCGGCCGCGCAGGGGACGCGCCGTGAACGACGCGAGGCCGCTCGAGCGCAGGCCAAGTCACCAAAGTCGTCGAGGGGGAAGAAGAAGCGCTAGGGCGGCCGGTCTGTCGCTGTGCGGTCAGCAGACCCGCAGTGATGTGATCGTCCATCCTGTTCTGCGAGTGGTCGCCCGATACTCCAGGCGAGCCGCCACCGCGAACACCCGCGGACCCCGCGCGTAAGTACCGAACACTTCAGCGGCGTCGGGGGCCGAGCGTGCGATGTGAACCCGGCGCAGCGACGCCGGCCCCAGACGGCGTCCCGGCGGGTGGGTCGAGGCGATCGTCTTGATCGCTTCGACCACATTGGGGGCGAAGAGCTTGCCCATCTTCTCGGCGGGCCGTCGGTGGTCGAGCACCTCCAGTAGCAGTCTCAGCGCCTGCTCCGCGCCTCGGCGCGCATCCTCCGGCACATCCACGTCGCGTCGGGCGGCGTCGTGTCGGGCCGGCCCGTGATGCGTCCCAAGACTTCGCGCAAACGGTCTTCTACGGTCGCTGCCGGAGCGAACGGTGTTCTCCGAAGATCGACTGCACCGGGCGGTGTTTCGGGTACTGCAGAGGCAGTGGCCGTCGGCTGGAGGTTCGAAGACCGGGGCAGGCCTGACGAAAGAATAGGAAGTGAAACCGTTCGTCGTCTCCACGGCGCTCCTTTGTTGTCGGAGGACCTCTTGGCGTGTATCGGGCCCTGTCTTCAATTCAGACGGATCGGCGTGCCCATCGGTTCCACTGCTTTCGGGCCGGATGGCTGTAGCCTCGTGGTTCGTCTAGGTTCGACAAGCGCAGGACGCTTTCCGGAATCCCGGGAACAATGATGTCCGGTGCGGACTAGCCAGAGCGGGGGACCGGTACACACGATGGCGAACAGGCTGACAACGCAGGACGCGTCGTTCTACTATCTCGAGGCGAGCAGTACACCCATGCACCTCGGTTCGCTCGCTGTGTTCCGGACTCCACGCAGCGGCTTCAGCTACGAGAAGTTGCTTTCGCTTGTCGAGCAGCGGTTGGTCCTGGTGCCGCGCTACCGGCAGAAAGTCCGCGAAGTGGCATTCGGCCTGGCTCGCCCAGTGTGGGTGGACGACAGCGATTTCGATATCACCTACCACATCCGTCGATCTGCCCTTCCGAAGCCGGGTACGGACGAGCAGCTGCACGACCTGGTCGCCAGGCTGACGTCGAGGCCCCTCGATCGGTCGCGGCCCCTGTGGGAGATGTATCTGGTCGAGGGTTTGACGAAGAACCGGTTTGCGATCTTCACCAAGTCGCATTCCGCGCTGGTGGACGGGGAGAAGGCTCTCGAAATCGGCCAGGTGATTCTCGACGCGAGCAAGAGCCCGGTCGCCATGGCGGAGGAGTTGTGGATGCCGGCTCGGGAGCCGAAGGAATCCGCGCTGGTCCTCGACGCGATCACCGAGTTGATTGCGTCGCCGAACGAGAGCGTCGAGGTCCTCCGCGGTGCCGCAGCCGGTCTCGCGGGCGTGGCAGGTGGCGTGCTGGCGGCGTCGGGCAAGGTGTTCTCGCTGGTTCGCACCGCAGCGCAGGTTGCGCCCTCGAGTCCGTTGAACGCACCGATCTCCCGCAACCGACGCTTCGCGGTTGCGAAGACAGAATTGTCGGACTATCGGCGGATCCACACCCGGTTCGGGTGCTCGATCAACGACGTCGTTCTCGCCGTGGTCACTGGAGCGCTGCGGAACTGGCTGCTCTCCCGAGGCGAACCGGTGACGGCATCATCGACGGTGCGAGCGATGGTTCCGATGTCCGTGTACGTCTCGGACGAGGGTGCAGGCTACGACCAGTACGCAGATCGGCTGAGTGGCGACCACGAGGGGGAGCCAACGGATGCGCAGCTGCGCAGCGAGGTCTCATCCTTCCTGGTGGACCTGCCGGTCGGCGAGCCCAACGCCGTGGTGCGACTGTCGCACATCGCTCACGCGACCGAGGCTCACGCAAAGCAGTCTCCGGGCGTCACCGCGCAGACGCTGATGACGATCTCTGGTTTTGCTCCGGCGAGTCTGCACGCGATGGGGGCCCGCGCCGGCAGCCGGCTCTCGCAGCGTCTGTTCAACTTGATCATCACCAACGCGCCGGGTCCTCAGTTTCCGCTGTACGTCGGCGGTGCCCGTATGTTGGAGATGTTTCCGGTTTCGCCGTTGTTCGAGAATCAGGCCTTGAGTATCGGACTGACCTCGTACGACGGCTTCGTGTGTTTCGGTCTCAATGCCGATCGCGGTGCGATGCCGGACGTCGACGTGATCACGGCATTGCTGTTCGAAGCGCTGGAGGAACTGATCGACGCCAGCAACGAATCGAGAGTGTGAGGTCCGCGTGAGGGTCTATGTCCCGGCAACGGTTGCCATGCTGCGCACCTTGGTTGCCGACGGAGAGTTCCATCCGGTCAGTCGCACTGCCTTCTCGGTGACGCCGACGCTCCGTGAGGCTTATTCGTCCGGCGACGATGAAGAACTGGCTGAGGTGGCGATGAACGAGGCGGCGAGGGCGTCGCTGCGTCTCGTTGCTGCGGCCCTCGACGATCATGAGGATGGCGAGGATCGCGGCGATGCTGTGTTCCGTCGGGCCGTGATCGCTGCGGATGTCGACGATCCGACGTTGCGGCCGGACCTGGACGACTCCGTGGTGCGGCTGAAGGAACCCTTGCGAATGGATCAGGTTGCGTCCGTGCACGTCGACCTCGAGGCGGCCGAGCCCGCGGTCGAGAAGGCGGTATCGATCATCGATGCGGCGGACATGGGTGACGCGGACGCCGAGTTCGTGCTGGGAGACGCTGAAGATCACACTCTCGCCTGGTATGCGACGCAGGAACTACAGTTTCTGCTGGAATTTCTCTGACTGCAGCCAACTTCCCGGTAACCTACGGTAGCGTAACCTGGCAGGGGGCGTTCGACATGAGGCGTCCTGCGAGGAGTTCGGACAAGTGTATCGAGCGAGGGGATGAAATACCGGATGGATCTCAAGAAGTGGTTGGAGGCCCCGGCCGCGGGTGTTTCCGCGCCGAAGCGGCCCAAGCTCAACCTGCTTCGTGGTGCCTTCACTCGCATCACCACTCCGCTGCTTCCCGATGACTACCTCCATCTTGCCAATCCGCTCTGGTCGGCCCGTGAACTGCGAGGCCGAGTCGTGGGAGTCAAGAAGGAGACTGCGACAGCGGTGACGCTGGTCATCCAGCCCGGATGGGGATTCAACTTCGATTACCAGCCCGGCCAGTACATCGGCATCGGCCTTCACATCGGCGGCCGCTGGCATTGGCGTTCGTACTCGTTGACCTCGCCGCCCAACTGGGACGAGAAGTTGATCTCGATCACGGTCAAGGCAATGCCAGAGGGTTTTCTTTCCAGCCACCTCGTCGGCGGCGTTCCGCACGGAACCATCGTGCGCCTCGCTGCGCCCAAGGGAAACTTCGCCCTGCCGACGCCCCCACCGAACAAGATTTTGTTCGTCACTGCCGGTAGCGGAATCACGCCCATCATGTCGATGCTGCGTACCCTGGACCGTCACGGTGACATGCCGGACACGGTGCACATTCATTCCGCTCCGACAGAGGACGAAGTGATGTTCGGCGACGAACTCAGCGCTCTTGCGTCGAGTCATCCCCAGTTCACCTCGCACATTCAGCTGACCAGATCCGATGGCAAATTCGCGCTGGCCTCTCTCGACGAGATGTATCCGGACTGGAGGACTCGTCAGACCTGGGCGTGCGGGCCGGCCGCGCTTCTCGAGGACATCGAGCGGACGTGGAAGCACGAGGGCATCGAGGACAAGCTTCACCTCGAACGGTTCGAGATCGCCCGCGCCGACACTTCCGGCAAAGGTGGCACGGTGACTTTCTCGAAATCCGATCGTTCCGCAAACGTGGACGGTGCCACCACTTTGCTCGAAGCCGGTGAAAACCTCGGTGTCCAAATGCCGTTCGGATGCCGCATGGGAATCTGCCAGACGTGTGTGGTTCCGCTGACAGCGGGCCACGTGATCGATCTTCGATCCGGCAAGGAACACGGTGAAGGCGAGCGCGTTCAGACCTGCATCTCCGCCGCTGCCGGTGATTGCACCCTCGAGCTCTGACGGAGTAGGTCCGGTGTCGTCGGTGAACGAGCACACACGGCTTTCACAGCAAACTCGGTTACGCTGATAACGGCGTCATAACGCGAACGTATCGTTCGAGAAACGCCCCTTAATTCTGGAGGACCACGATGGCCATCACGGACATCAAGGAGTTCGCACACCTCACCGAAGAAGACCTGGAATCCTTCGGACGCGAACTCGACGCGGTACGCCGCGACATAGAGGATTCACGCGGCGAGAAGGATGCCGCATATATTCGCCGTACCATCCGGCTCCAGCGGAGCTTGGAGCTCGGGGGACGAGCGGTGTTGCTGGGCAGCAAGTATCGCCCGGCGTGGTTGATCGGCACGGCAATGTTGAGTGTGTCCAAGATCATCGAGAACATGGAACTCGGGCACAACGTCATGCACGGTCAGTGGGACTGGATGAACGATCCCGAGATCCACTCCGTGTCTTGGGAATGGGACCAGACCGGTCCGTCCGAGCAGTGGAAGCGCGCGCACAACTACTCGCATCACACGTACACCAACATCGTCGGTATGGACCACGACATCGGCTTCGGCATCCTGAGGATGACCCGCGACGAGCCGTGGAAACCGATCAACCTGCTGCAGCCGCTCGCCAACGTGGTGCTCGCTACGACATTCGAGTGGGGCATCGCGCTACACGATCTCGATGCGCAGAAGCGACTCGACGGTGGAGACAAGAAGCGGATCTGGAAGTCCCCGGCGCACCTCGCTTTTGGGCGAAAGATTGCGCGGCAGGTGGGCAAGGACTTCGTGTTGTTCCCGGCTTTGAGCGGGCCGGCGTGGAAGAGCACGATGACGGCGAACGCTACTGCGAACCTCGTCCGGAATCTGTGGGCGTACGCCGTGATCTTCTGTGGCCACTTCCCGGATGGCGCCGAGAAGTTCACGATGGGCCAGTTCGAGAAGGAGACGCGGGCCGAGTGGTACCTGCGGCAAATGCTCGGTAGCGCGAACTTCGATGCCGGCAAGGTCATGGCCTTCATGAGTGGAAACCTGTGCTATCAGATCGAGCACCACATGTTCCCGGACCTGCCCAGCAACCGCTATCAGGAGATATCGGAGCGCGTGCATGCGTTGTGTGAGAAGTACGACCTCCCCTACACGACGGGGTCGCTAGGCAAGCAGTACCTGCTGGCGCTGCGCACCATTCACAAACTCTCGCTACCCGATCAATGGCTGCGCGCGACATCGGACAACGCTCCCGAGACCAGTTCGGAACGCCGTTTCCGCTCGGGTGAAGCCTCCACCGTGCATGCGCTACGGATCGACCCGTTGACGGGTAAGCGACGGGGATTGCGGTCGGCGATCGCAGAGGCGCGGGTCTCGCTTCGGAATGCGAAGAAGGAAGCCAAGCGGCAGGCCAAGTTGATGCGGCAAGCTCAGCGCAATAGGGTGAGGTCAGTCACACCTACGCAGTCGTAACCTACGCAACCGTAGGTTGCGGTACGGTGGTGGACGAACGTGCACCAAGTGCATCACCGACGACTGCCGGGAGGGCTTCAACCCATGGCGATTTCGGACATCAAAGAATACGCGCATCTCACCGACGCCGACGTCGAAGCGCTCGGCGTCGAGCTCGATGCCATCCGCCGCGACATCGAGTCCTCGCGCGGCGAGCGCGATGCCAGGTACATCCGCAACACCATCCGTCTGCAGCGCTCGCTCGAGATCGGCGGTCGCGCCGTTCTCTTCGCCAGCCGTAGACGCCCGGCTTGGCTGCTCGGCACCGGCATGCTCGGTGCGGCGAAAATCATCGAGAACATGGAACTCGGGCACAACGTGATGCACGGGCAGTGGGACTGGATGAACGACCCCGAGGTGCATTCCACGTCGTGGGAGTGGGACAACACGGGCCCGTCGGCACACTGGAAGCAGACCCACAACTACATCCACCACAAGTACACCAACGTGCTCGGGATGGACGACGATGTGGGCTACGGACTGCTGCGCGTCACCCGCGATCAGCGCTGGAAGCCGTTCAATCTGGGCAACCCCGTGTACAACCTGCTGTTGCAGCTGTTCTTCGAATACGGCGTCGCTGCACAGCATTTGGAACTCGGCAAGGTAGCCAAGGGGCGGATCCCGCGCGAGGAATTCGAACGCAAGCGTCGCGAGGTGCTCGAGAAGATCGGCAAGCAGATCGCCAAGGACTACGTGATGTACCCGGCGCTGACCGGACCCGCGTGGAAGAGCACCCTCACCGCCAACATCGTGGCCAACATGATCCGCAACGTCTGGACGAACACCGTGATCTTCTGCGGCCACTTCCCGGACGGCGCAGAGAAGTTCACCAAGGCCGACATGGAGGGCGAGACTCAGGGCCAGTGGTATCTGCGACAGATGCTCGGCAGTGCGAATTTCGAGGCTGGGCCGGTCATGGAGTTCATGAGCGGCAATCTCTGCTACCAGATCGAACATCATCTCTTCCCCGATCTTCCCAGCAATCGCTTGCGGGAGATCAAGGTGCGTGTGCTCGAACTTGCCGAGAAGTACGACCTGCCGTACACGACCGGGTCGATCGGAAAGCAGTACCTACTGTCGTGGCGGACCATAGCCAAGCTTTCGCTGCCCAACAAGTACCTACGAGCCACGGCCGACGACGCCCCTGAAACGGCGTCCGAACGTAAGTTCGCGGGCGGCACAGCCGGATTCCTGACCGTCGATCCCGAGACCGGAAAACGCCGCGGCCTTCGTACTGCCATCGCGGAATCGAAGAAGAAGAAGGGCCTACGCGGACTCATCGCAAAGAGAGCCGCATAGCAATAGAGCCGTACAGCAAGATGAACGACGCCTGGTAGCGACGACTACCAGGCGTCGTTCGTGCGTACGGCTTCGAGCAGCAGTCGTACTGCGCTGACGCGGCGAGCTGCGTCTCCCGTCAGCCCGTCGAGAGCGCATTCCGGATCTGCAGGTGGTCCGAGATGCGTGCAACCACGCGGACAGTTCGAGATCGCCTCGGCGAGGTCCGAGAACGCAGCGACAACGTTTTCCGGCGAGATGTGGGCAAGCCCGAACGAGCGGATCCCCGGTGTATCGACCACCCATCCGCCGCCCGGCAGCGGCAACGCCACCGACTGCGTCGAGGTGTGTCGACCTTTGCCGACGCCTGAGACGACCCCTGTCGCCCTGTGAGCGTCGGGGACCAGCCTGTTTACCAACGTCGACTTTCCGACGCCCGAGTGGCCGATCAGCGCGGTGAGCTTGTTGTTCAGAGTGGCTGTCAGTTCGGTCAGATCCTCGCTCTGCCCGGCGAGGATCACGGGCACATCGAGATCGGCGAAGGCGGCGGTGAACTCGGCAGGGTCGGCCAGGTCGCTCTTCGTCAGGCACAGGATGGGCTCGAGCCCGCCTACGTACGCGGCGACCAGGGCGCGTTCGACGAACCCGGTGCGCGGCGGTGGGTCTGCCAGCGCGGCGACCACCAACAACTGCTCGGCGTTGGCAACGACGACCCGTTCGTAGGGATCGGTGTCGTCGGCCGTGCGCCGCAGTACGGTGCGGCGCTCTGCCACCCTTACGATGCGCGCGAGGGTGTCGACTTTGCCGGACAAATCGCCAACGATGTCGACGTCGTCCCCGACGACGATGGGAGTGCGCCCCAGTTCCCGAGCCCGCATCGCGACGATACCGCGGCTCGGGTCACCACCGAGGACGCAACCCCAGCGTCCCCGATCGACCGAAACCACCATTGCCGATTCCGCGTCGGCGTGTTCCGGCCGCGTCTTCGTGCGCGGACGCGTGCTTTTCCCCGGACGTACCCGCACGTCCGATTCGTCGTAGCGGCGATTGATCAGGACGACATCCCTTCCCGCGCAGGCGTACCCGCGAGCATGTCCGCCCACATCGACTCGAATCCGGGCAGCGTCTTCGACGTCGTGCCGATGTCGTCGACCTCCACGCCGGGAACGACCAGTCCGAGGATGGCGCCGGCCGTCGCCATCCGATGATCGGCGTAAGCGTGCCACAGCCCACCGTGCAGCGGTGCCGGCTCGATGCGCAAGCCGTCCTCCGTCTCCGTCGCCGACCCGCCCAGTCTGTTGATCTCGGTTGCGAGCGCGGCGAGTCGGTCGGTCTCGTGTCCGCGAAGGTGTGCGATGCCTCGGAGATGGGACGGCCCATCGGCCAGCGCGGCGAGCGCGGTAACTGTCGGGGTCAATTCGCCGACCTCGTGAAGATCGATGTCGATGCCGTGCAGAGAGCCGGGACCTCGGACGAGGAGGGTGCCGTCGCGCACGGTGACATCGGCGCCCATCGACCCGAGGATGTCGCGGATCGCGTCGCCCGGCTGGGTCGTCGAAGAAGGCCAGTTGGGAACACGGACCTCGCCGCGCGTCACAGCAGCTGCTGCGAGAAACGGTGTGGCGTTGGACAGGTCCGGTTCGATGGCCCAGTTCACGGCATTCACCTGGCCGGGCCGGACGCGCCAGGTATCTGCGTCACCGCTGTCTCCTGGAGTCTCGACCCGAACACCGGCGCGTCGCAACATCTCGACGGTCATCTCTATGTGCGGCATCGACGGGACCGGTTTGCCGATGTGGTGGACGGTGATGCCGTCGTCGAAGGCGGCCGCCGACAACATCAGACCCGATACGAACTGCGAGGATCCCGAGGCGTCGATGTCGACTTCCCCACCTCTGAGCCGGCCTGCGCCGGTAACCGTGAACGGGAGGGCGTCTCCGGAGACCTGTGCACCGAGTGATCGCAGTGCACCGAGGATCGTGTCCAGGGGGCGGGTTCGGGCCTGTTCGTCCCCGTCGAAAGAGACCGTGCCCGCCGCCAGGGTGGCCAACGGGGGAACGAATCTCATGACCGTTCCGGCCAGCCCGCAGTCGATGGAGCCGCCGTGCAATGGGGCGCTGGTCACCTTCAGCATCGTCGGATCGACCGAGTCGATATCGATGCGCACACCGATCTGCCGAAGAGCCGAAATCATCAGGTCGGTGTCGCGGCTGCGAAGTGCGCCGGAGATGGTCGATTCGCCACTCGCCAGAGCCGAAATGATCAGAGCGCGATTGGTGATGGATTTCGACCCGGGGAGGGCGACCGTCGCGTGGACGGGTGCGGAGGTCGACGGCGCGGTCCAGGTAGTCACCCGTCCATCTTTGCGCATCGTGCTCAGTGCGCCGCCACGGGAGCAGTCACCGCGCGAGTCAGACGTACCAGTTCGCGGGGATCGAGTTCCACCTCGAGCCCACGTCGGCCACCGCTGCACAGCACGCGGCTCCACCGAAGGGCGGAGTCGTCGACGACGGTGGGCAACGCCCGCTTCTGACCGAGCGGTGAGATCCCGCCGAAGACGTACCCCGTCGACCGCTCGGCTTCGACTCGTTCGGCCATGACGAGCTTGCGTGTCGCGAGCGCTGTCGCCGCCCGCTTGAGCGAAAGCGACCGCGTGACCGGGAGCACAGCGACCGCCAGGGTGCCGTCGGACCGCCGCACCACGAGCGTTTTGAAGATTTGGTCGGGGGAGAGCTTCAACCGATCCGAGAGCAGCTCGGACGCCTCTGTTCCGTAGGACTGGGCCCGCGGATCGTGCTCGTAGGTGTGTACGTGATGGGGGACTGCTGCGCGGATCAATGCTGCGATGGCAGGGGTGGGCGCAGCGGACACGGTGGTCACTGTAGCGACCAGGGAGCTGAGCGAGCGGGAACAGCGAGGCAGCTGACGGTGTTCTTCGTCGAAGAGCGTGTTCACCGGCAAGTGTGCACACGAGGTTGAGAGGAAGGATCCACTGTGGCGGTGACGACCATCGGGCGCCCAACGCGCGCCGGCTCGGAAGTCGGCACGATCTACGTGAAGGATCTGTCCACGCCCGCGGTAACCTGGTCGAACATGGCTACCGAAGGGATCAGCGTGGAGGATGTCGAGAGCCCAGCTCAGGCGACTCAACCGGAAATCGAGTCCGAAAGGCAGCTGACCGAGCGTTTCGAGCGCGACGCGCTGCCGATGCTGGATCAGCTCTACGGCGCAGCTCTGCGGATGACGCGTAATCCGGCAGACGCCGAGGACCTCGTTCAAGAGACCTACATCAAGGCGTACTCCGCTTTCAGATCGTTCCGCGAAGGAACCAATCTGAAGGCGTGGCTGTATCGGATTCTCACCAACACCTACATCAACTCGTACCGGAAGAAGCAAAGGCAGCCTGCCCAGTATCCGACGGACGAGATCACGGACTGGCAGCTGGCAGCGACCGCCGAGCACACATCGACAGGTCTTCGTTCGGCTGAGGTGGAAGCGCTCGACGCGCTACCGGACAACGACATCAAAGCCGCATTGCAGTCGCTGCCCGAGGAGTTCCGAATGGCGGTGTACTACGCCGACGTCGAGGGCTTCCCGTACAAGGAAATCGCCGAAATCATGGGCACTCCGATCGGAACTGTGATGTCGCGGCTGCATCGCGGTCGCAAGCAGCTCAGAGGGCTGCTCTCAGGTGTGGCGCGCGAGCGCGGGTTCAATCGCAACGGCGCGGTCGACAGGCACGACCAGGAGGTTTCGCAGTGAGTTCGGAGGCAGAGAAGGCATCGCGCATCGGTGGCGCGCCGGACGACGGCAGCAGCGAGTTCGAGCAACTCGATTGTTCCGCCGTCATCGCCGACGTATGGCTGATGCTCGACAATGAATGCGACATCGCCAGTCGTGAGCGACTGCAACGTCACATCGACGAGTGTGGATCGTGTTTCGCGGTGTACGGCATCGAGGAGAAGGTCAAGAGTCTGATCAGCCGCAAGTGCGGAGGCGATCAGGCCCCCGAAGGACTTCGCGAGAGACTCAGTGTCGAAATTCGTCGGACCGTACTCATCAGGCAGGCTGAGGGCGACCGCTAGGTGAGGGTCTCGCTCACGGGCGGGCGCTTGCACACGAAAGAGGCCGGGAAGCTCACGCTTCCCGGCCTCTTTCGTGCTTGCGGCAACTCGTCAGGCGTTCGGACGTTTGCCGTGGTTTGCCTTGTTGTTCTTACGACTGCGCTTCTTGCGCCCACGCTTACCCATGATGAGTTCCTCTCTGCGGATTCACTACAGTCTTTCACGTGTGATTGGCTGTACTTCCAGGGGTGGTCGATACCAGCTGCGAATCAGCCCCGATCGAGAGGAACTGCCATGGCCGAGGACGTACGCGCAGAGATGGTGTCCACTGTGTTCCAGATCGTCGTCGACGAAGGTGACACGGTCACGGTCGGTGACACCCTGGTCATCCTCGAGTCCATGAAGATGGAAATCCCGGTGTTGGCGGAGGCCGCCGGCACGGTCAGCAAGATCGACGTCGAAGTCGGTGACGTCATCCAAAAGGGCGATCTCATCGCCGTCGTGTCCTGAGTCTCGGGCCGCGTCGTGTCCACGCTCAGTGATCTGCTCGCCGAGCACACCGATCTACCGGGCGACGCGGTGGACCACCTGCAGCGGGTGGTCGGGGAGTGGCAACTGCTGGCGGATCTGTCGTTCGCCGACGTCCTGTTATGGGTTGGCACCGATGATGTCGGCAGCAGCCCTGACGCGAAAGTCCTGTGCGTGGCGCAGTGTCGGCCCACCACGGCACCCACCGCTTTCACCGAGGACATGGTGGGGACGATCGTGTCCGAATTCGAGCATCCGAGCGTCATCGATTCGCTCCTCACCCGTGAAATCGTGCGTGGGGAGGGCGCTACATCGGAGAGTGTCCCGGTCAGGTGCAGCGAGCACGTTATCGCGGTGCTGACCCGAGACACCAACCCGACTCAGCTGAGGCCGCCCAGTGCGCTGGAGATCGCGTACCGGGAATGCGCGGATGATCTGTGCCGAATGATCAGTGAAGGAACGTTCCCGTCGCCGGTCGAGCGAACCGACGTCAATTCGTCCCCCCGCGCCGGTGACGGGTTCATTCGCCTCGATACCGAGGGTCGAGTTGTGTACGCGAGCCCGAACGCGCTCTCTGCTTACCATCGGATGGGCTTGACGACCGAACTGTCGGGGCGCGACCTTGCTGCGGTGACACGTTCCCTGATCACCGATCCGTTCGACTCACAAGAGATCGCCGACCACATCCGCGCGTCGCTCACCGGTAGCGAAGGCCACCGGATGGAGGCGGATGCGCGAGGAGCGACAGTTCTGATCCGGACTCTTTCGCTGCGGCCCCACGGCCGGTCCGTAGGGGCCGTTGTGCTTGTGCGTGATGTAACCGAGGTCAAGCGTCGAGACCGCGCGTTGCTGAGCAAGGACGCAACCATTCGCGAGATCCATCACCGGGTCAAGAACAATCTGCAGACTGTCGCAGCGTTGCTTCGACTTCAATCTCGCCGTTTGGACAACGCAGAAGCTCGAACGGCTTTGTCGGAATCCGTTCGGCGGGTGACGTCGATCGCTCTCGTCCACGAGATGCTCTCGATGTCCGTGGACGAGGAGATCGATCTCGACGAGATCGTGGCACGACTGGTTCCGATCATGCTCGACGTCGCCACCGTGAACCCGCGCGTACAAGTTGTTCGAGAGGGAAAGCTCGGCGTGTTCTCCGCGGAACGCGCCACCCCCTTGGTGATGGTTCTGACCGAACTGGTGCAGAACGCAATGGAACATGGGTTCGACGTGGGGACAGCGGGGATCGTCCGCATTTCCGCTGTTCGCTCGGCCCGGTGGCTGGATGTGGTCATCGGCGACGACGGGCGCGGGTTGCCTACCGGATTCTCGCTGGAGAAGTCAGAGGGACTGGGACTTCAGATCGTGCGCACGCTCGTCTCGGTCGAGTTGGGTGGGTCGCTGGGCCTGCGACCCGCGCCGGGCGGCGGGACCGATGCATCGCTGAGGGTCCCATTGGGACGGCGTGCCCCGCGCCTGTGATCGCGAGATCGGATGCAAAAAACCCGGCTTCTCTTTCGAGTGAGCCGGGTTCCTTGTTTTCTGCACCGAGATCGTTCTCTGTAATGCGGGTGTCGTCAGTGGAGTGCACTTGCGTGCACACCGACAGGCATCAGACGGAGCTACGAGCCCGCGTCCGTGCGTTGCGACGCTTGAGAGCGCGACGCTCGTCCTCGCTCATGCCGCCCCATACGCCGGCATCCTGGCCGGACTCGAGAGCCCAGGACAGGCACTCGGCAGTGACAGGACACCGCGTGCAGACGACCTTGGCATCGGCGATCTGCGCGAGCGCCGGACCACTGTTTCCCACAGGGAAAAATAGCTCCGGATCTTCATCGCGACAAATAGCCTTGTGGCGCCAGTCCATCCTCTGCTCCTTACCGGGCGCCGAAGCGCCGTTTCGATTTCATCTTCGTTGTTCGTTCTAGATTCCGCTGTCGTTCACTTGTGCGTATGCAATGTTTCCGCACTGTTGCTTGTGAATGCTTTCACGAACTTAGGGGAAGTCAATAGATAGCCGCGTGACCGTGGTCAAGCTCACTCTGTTAGGCTGCATTCAGCTTCCTCTGCACCTTTGTACTCGCCTGGCGGCGTTCGCGCAGAAGTTTTCCACCGAAACTCTCACGTATCGCCTCGTCGGCGGCCGATTATCGAGCGAATCTCACCGTGGAAGCGGTGTCGGCGCCACCACTTCCAGCGCTGCTGGTGTCGCGAAGAACTCCGCTTCCGTGCGCATCCCGATGAAGTCACCATCCATCTGCAAACCGATGGGTTCGCTGGCGGTGATACGAATCCTTGGGACGTCGTCCACCCGAAAAAGATTGCGAGACTTCAGATTCGATCCGGGCGACAACAGTTTCCGTGACAACATCAGAGTCGGTAGTACCTTCGTTGTCGTCATCGCAAACAGGCCGAGGCCGGTGTCGAACGACGTACCGGGATTCGTCTCGACCGGCCGCTCGTCGAGGTACGTCCACGGACTCGAGTTCGAAACAAAAGCGTAATGAACACCCGTCACCGGATCATGGTCCGGAATCTCGACCGTCAACCTCGGATCGTGACGTTTGTTACGGAAGAATGCGCCGACCGCTGCCCGCACATACCGAGTCGCCGACACCGGCTTTCCCTCCTTGCGGCTCGCGTCGATCGCCTGGCACACCTCAGCGTCCAGTCCGAGACCCGCGTTGAAGGTGAACCACCGGTTGTCGCAGTGACCGAGCCCGATCGTCCGACGCGACCGCGCTGTCAGAAGATCGATCAACTGATTGGTCGCCGCCACCGGATCCGATTCGATCCCCAGCGACCGCGCGAACACATTGGCGCTTCCTCCGGGCACCACAGCCAACGGAGGAATTGCGCCGATGGTCACCGAACGCATCGACTTCGGCAACGGCACACCGAGCAGACCATTGATCACCTCGTTGACGGTGCCGTCACCGCCGTGCACGATGACCAACCCGACGCCATCCTCACGAGCCTCACGGGCAAGCTCCGCAGCGTGGTCCCGGTGCGTCGTATGGGCGACAGTGACACGAACACGGCTCGACAGAGCGTGCGCCAGAAGATCCCGCGCAGCCGGGGTCGTCGACGTCGCATTCGGGTTGACAATCAGCAGCGCGCGCACGGGAGATCAGCCTAACGGGTCGTTCCGCTGGCTCCACTCCTGCCCGTTGGGTCGTTCCGCTGGCTCCACTCCTGCCTATCTGGTCGTTCCGCTGGCTCCACTCCTGCCCGTTGGGTCGTTCCGCTGGCTCCACTCCTGCCTATCTGGTCGGAAACGTGTTCTAGGCTGGCCCGGTGTCGACGCCATCCTTGCCCCAGGTGCCACCCTCGACGTTCAGGGCCGCTGGTGTCCTCGTCGCACTCGAAGGCTTCATCGCCCTCGTCGCGGCCGTCGTCCTAGTGGTGCGAGCGGTAAACGGAGTGCAGGACGCCGTGGCAAACGGCTACGGCACAGCAGGATGGTTCGCGATGATCGGAATCATCGTCGGAGCGGCAGGCATAGCGCTCGTCCTGGGCAAGCGGTGGGCACGCGCCGTCGCCCTCGTCGTGCAACTGCTTCTGCTGCCGGTGGTGTGGGCACTGCTCACCGACTCGCATCAACCCCTCTACGGCGCTCTGCTCGGAATCGGTGTGCTCGCCATCCTCGTGCTGCTGTTCAGTCCACCGTCCTCGCAGTGGATGGCCGCCGAATACGCCCACGACCACGGCGACGACGCGGCCTAGGTGCGTACGTCCTCGGTCCGGTGATCCCTGCCGGTTCGAACCGACGGGTGGATGTTGTGAACGATCAACTGCCGAAACGAATGCTCGAAGCCCAGTACCGAATACGCCGCGGGTGACATGGCGAAACGCTTCCCCTCGGTGATCGGGAGCTCCAGCCAGCGCGTCAACAACACTCTCGAGAAATGTCCGTGTCCGACGAGCACCACGTCCCTGTCCGCGAGCGCCGCGAGGGCTACCTCGAGAACCAGGTCGGCTCGAGCGGATGTCTCGTGCGCAGTCTCGCCGCCCGGGCACGGGTACGTCCACACCGTCCACTGCGGCACCGTTCGGCGAATCTCAGGAGTCGTCAGACCTTCGTAGTCGCCGTAGTCCCACTCCGAGAGCGCATCCCACTCACGATCGACCGTCAAGCCGGCCAGCTCAGCCGTTCTCCTCGCACGCGCACGAGGGCTGCTGACAACGAGCGGCGTCCGAAGATCCAACTCGCCGATCAATTCTCCCGCAGCCACCGCCTGCTCCTCGCCGATGTTCGTAAGCGGTACATCCGTCTTCCCTGTGTGGCGGCCGGTTCTCGCCCAGTCGGTCTGGCCGTGGCGCAGTAGCACGATGCGTCCGGAGGGAATGTCGATTGCGGTCATGCTGGACATGATGCCGTGTCGAGTCTCATAGTCCGACTCGCCCACAACTGTCGGTCCCTGGCTCTGCGAGCAGATGTAGGCAAGGATCTAGCCTGTGACGACAGTACTAGCGGTTGCCAACCAGAAGGGCGGCGTCGCAAAGACCACCACGGTGGCGTCTCTTGCGGCCGCGTTGCATGCGCTCGGACAACGAGTCCTCGTGGTGGACCTCGACCCGCAAGGGTGTCTGACCTTCTCTCTGGGGCACAACCCGGACAAACTCGACTCCTCGGTGCACGAGGTACTCACCGGGGACGCCGACGCTGCCGACGTTCTCATCGAGACGGCCGAGGGCATCATGCTGCTGCCCGCCACCATCGATCTCGCCGGGGCGGAAGCGCTGCTACTGATGCGTGCCGGGCGCGAGTACGCCCTCAAGAGAGCGTTGGCCCCGATCGTCGACGACTTCGACGTGGTCATCATCGACTGCCCGCCGTCCCTCGGTGTTCTGACGCTGAACGGCCTGACCGCGGCGCAATCGGTGTTGGTTCCGCTTCAGTGCGAGACGTTGGCTCATCGGGGGGTCGGTCAGCTGCTGCGGACCGTGTCCGAGGTCCAGCAGATCACCAACCCGGACCTCACACTGCTAGGGGCATTGCCGACGTTGTTCGACGCACGGACCACGCATAGTCGCGACGTGCTCGGTGACGTATCCGATCGCTACGATCTTCCGGTTCTGGCGCCGCCGATCCCGCGGACCGTGCGCTTCGCGGAAGCATCGGCATCCGGGTCCACCGTCCTGACCGGACGAAAGAACAAGGGCGCGATCGCATATCGCGAACTTGCCGAGAACTTGTTGGCCCACTGGCAGAAGGGTTCGCCGCTCGCGACCTACTCGCCCGCCGACTGACGCTGCGCTCGATCGCCAGACGGCTCAGCGGTCGGCGGTGAGCGCGACCAGTTCGTCGCCGCGTTGCTCGACGACGACATCGCCGATCACGGCCGTGGAGACCGGCCCGGAGTAATCGCCACGATCGAATGCAATGGTCTGCTCGATCGAACCTGTCTCGGCCTCGACGACGGCAATGCCACCCGGTACCGGAATCAACAATCGTCCAGCCATGAGTGCCCCCGGTCCGAGTGCCCCCGGCATCATCCACCGAGGGGACAGATCGCCCAGCGCCAGCGCAACCGTTCCCGCTCCGGTCCACCAACTGAAGACACTCGCCGCGTCGATCACGGCAGGGGACTGGTCGAACTCGGAGCCGTCCGTCAGCTCCTCGGGTAGGTCGAATTCCATCACGGGCGCGGAAACACCATCGAACAGAGCCACTGCTGCCGGAGCGCCATCATGTTCGGGTATGGCGACAGCCACGCGGTCACCCACTGTGGCCAGGACAGCCGCACCGGCTATCGGTCCGTCTGCGCCGGTCAACGCGGTCACGACAGTCGAGCCGAACTCCTCCGGTTCCCGCGGATCCTCGGGTGCGGGATGGAGCGTGGTCAGCCTGGCCGCAGCGTCCCCGGGACAACTTTCGAGAACGGCAAGGCGAGAGCTGTTCGATGCCGAGGAAAGCAGGGTGCATCCGGATCTGGGTTGGCCATCCGGATTGACCGGTGCATCGACTCTGCCGTATTCGAGGGTGCGGACCAGATCGGAGCGCCACACCTCCAGCCTCGTGTCACCTCTCGAGGTGACGTAGGTCCCATCTTCGCTGAGCTCGATCGCGGCGTCCGCGTCGGAGGTGCGCTGCTTCTCGCGGGCACCGGTTGATCCATTCAGTTCGGTGACCTGAGAACATCCCCGCTCGTCTCGGTACACCGCGACGGCGGAGTCCCAGGCGCCGACGATGTCGCACAGCGATCTGTCTCGGCTGTACTCCCAGGCCCGCGAACCGGTCGCCGGATCGAAACCGGCCACGCTGCCGCCGTCGGCCGCGACCACAGCGCCGCCGGCCACCACGGGCGTCGATGTGGCCGGACTGTGAGCCCGCCACAGCTCCGACAAAGACGCAGGCACAGTCGAAGCCGCCTGTGTCGGAGGTAGAGGAGACTGAGCTGTCACCGACGTCGTGCCGCGCGCATCGCTTCCGAGCCAGATCAATCCGAGGACGAGTGACGCGACCGTCACGATGATCGCCGCGACGACCAAGTCGGATCGTCGACGACGTTCGGGTACCAGCACGAACGAAGACTACTCGGCTGCGCTCGTGCTGGACGACGCCGATGCCGAGGAGCGCCGACGTCTACGTCGGCGCCGCGGTGCACCGTCCTCGGAACGGTCCTCGCTGGCGTCGGCCTCGGAAGACCCGGCCGACCTGGGCTCGATATCGGAGCGATCGGCTGCAACGTCCGAGGACCCACCGGTCGATTCGGCAGTCGCCGACTGTCCCGCGCGGGTACGCCGACGAGAACGTGCCCGGCGAGGCTTCGATGGGCGCTCGCCCGCGGTCTCCGCATCGGCAGACGGCGCGCCGGCCGTCATATCGGTCGGTGCGGACTCCGCTGCCTCGGCGCGCGAATCCGCCGACCGCGGTGCCGGAGCCTTTTTCACCGAACCGGCTACATCGGTCGGTATGTCGAGTTCCTCGAACAGGTGCGGCGAGCTCGAGTACGTCTCCACCGGGTCCGGGATGCCCAGGTTGAGAGCCTTGTCGATGAGCTGCCAGCGAGGGATGTCGTCCCAGTCGACGAGCGTCACTGCGATTCCGGTTCGACCGGCGCGACCGGTCCGCCCGATGCGGTGCACGAAGGTCTTCTCGTCCTCCGGGCACTGGTAGTTGATGACGTGAGTGACGTCGTCGATGTCGATACCGCGGGCAGCGACGTCGGTTGCGACGAGAACATCGATCCCGCCGGTGCGGAACTTCTTGAGCGCCTTCTCGCGCTGAATCTGTCCGAGGTCACCGTGCACTGCGCCGACGGCGAAACCCCGTTCGAGGAGCTCGTCCGCGACTTTCTGGGCGGTGCGTTTGGTCCGAGTGAAGATCATCGTTGCGCCGCGACCGTTGGCCTGGAGCACCTTCGAGACCATTTCGACTTTGTCGAGGGCGTGCGCACGATAGATGTGCTGCGCGGTGCGGTCGTGTACAGCCGAGGACTCGGCCTCTTCGGCTCGAATGTGCGTGGGCTGCGTGAGGAACGTGCGGGCCAGAGTGATGATGGGGCCAGGCATCGTCGCCGAGAAGAGCATGGTCTGCCGCCTGTCGGGCACCATGCCGAGAATTCGCTCGATATCGGGCAGGAACCCCAGGTCGAGCATTTCGTCGGCCTCGTCGAGGACGAGCACGCCGACCTTGCCCAGGATGAGATGACCCTGCTTTGCCAGGTCCAGCAGGCGACCTGGAGTGCCCACTACGACGTCGACGCCCTTCTGCAACGCGCTGATCTGGCTTTCGTACGGCCGCCCACCATAGATCGAGAGAATCTCGACGGGGCCGTTCTTCGACTTCAAGTGCTTCGCCGCGTTCGACAGATCGGAGCTGACCTGAACACACAGTTCCCGAGTAGGAACAATGATCAGTGCGCGCGGCGTGCCGTCCAGCGGGGTGGTGCCGGAGTCCGGGGTGGTGATGCGATGAAGGAGCGGGACACCGAAGCCGAAGGTCTTTCCCATGCCGGTACGTGCCTGACCGATGAGATCGTCGCCGGCGATCGCCAGCGGAAGGGTCAGCTCCTGGATCGCGAACGTCCGCTCGATGCCGATATCGGTCAGCGAACGGACGATGTCCTCGCGGACGCCGAGCTCGGCGAATGTCGGAGGAACGTGGGTGTCGTCGAGTTGGGCGGACAACGTGGTGTCGCCGGTCTCGGATTCTTGGTCTATAACGATTTTGCTCAGTGTTCTGGCCTTCCTCGTGGTCACACGCACGCACAAGGAAGGGCACAGGCCTATTGCCGGCCGAAGTCGATGCCCTCGATCCGATGTGATGTCGCGTCGAGCCTCAGCCGTGTCGGAGGAACTTGTGCAGAACTCGACGGGCGAAGCAGTCGTAGCGACCCGAATCAGGTGCGCACACATTGCGGGACCTTCGCGTGGAAATCGTGCATGTTATCGGCACGGGGCGACGATCCGCCACCATGATAGCTCGCGGAGCACTCAAACCACCCATCGAGGCGGGACGTGCTGGTCGAGTGGGCCGGGTCGGAGGTCGAAGACGCGTGTGTACGCGGGCCGCGCGGGGAGCGGTGGCGCACGACTACGATCGACCACATGGGAGCCCACTCGCCTGAATCGATCACCGACGAAGCATCTCCGGCCGACACCGCTGCGGAGGTGCGGATAGCGTTCGATCACCCGGGGGTCTCGGAGCTGTACGCCGTGCTCGCCTACGGAGAGATCTCGGCTTTCTACCGACTCGCAGAGGACGCTCGGATGGCTCCGTCCATGCGGGGCCGCGTCGCTTTGGCGAGTATGGCTGCAGCCGAGATGAGCCATTTCGAATCCCTGGTGGAGGCGCTGTCCGACCGCGGTGTCGAGGTGTACGCGGCGATGGATCCGTTCGTGCGCGCGCTCGACGACTATCACGCGTCGACGAACCCCTCGACCTGGCTCGAGGTCCTTGTCAAGGCTCACGTGGGCGACGGACTCGCTGCCGACTTCTACCGCGAGATCGCGCACACGTTGGACCCAGCGGTCGCGTCGACCGTTCGCGAGGTGCTGGCCGAAACCGGGCATTCCGAGTTCGTCGTCCACGAGGTGCTCACCCGTGTGCAGGCGAGCTCCCAGGACAAGGCGCGGTTGATGCTGTGGGGTCGGCGGCTGCTCGGTGAGGCGATCACGCAGGCGCAGTACGTTCTGGCCCAGAGGGAGAGCCTGACCGACCTGGTCATCACTGCGTCCGGCGATCTGAACGGGGTAGCCGCACTGTTCGACCGGATGCAGGAGCAGCACGCCGAGCGCATGCGTGTACTCGGTCTCGTCTGAATCGCGGGCTGGGTGGTCTGCGCCCGGCGAGAGTGTTCGCTGACAGCACAGCGGCGGGATGAGCCTCCCGACCCCGGACTGCACTAGCCTGGGCGGAGCAGCTGAAGTTGTCTATGAGTTCGGAGGTTGGCCGTGGAGGTCAAGATCGGTGTGTCGGAAAGCTCGCGCGAGCTCGTGGTGAACAGCGACCAGTCGCCGTCCGAGGTCGAGGCGCTCGTCGCCGACGCTCTCGCTGGCAAGAAGGATGTGCTCGCACTCGTCGACGACAAGGGACGCAAATACCTCGTGCAGTCGGCGAAGGTGGCATACGTCGAGATCGGCCCCGCTGACGCTCGCAAGGTCGGTTTCGCACCCAGCTAGAGGCGAGGCCGGCGGTCAGGTGCTGCTGGCCACCGACACGAAAAAAGTCCGCGTATCGCATTCGATACGCGGACTTTTTCGTGACACGTGGTGCGCCTGTCAGGGCGCCTGGAGGGGGACGTGAGACAGGCCGCCCCAGGCCAACGACACGGTCGTGTCGACGGCGTCTTCCTTCGAGATGGGCCGGTCCGCCTCGAGCCAATACCGTGCGGTGAACTGGCTGGCGCCGACCAGACCGACTGCCAGCACTCGCGCCCGGTAGGGATCCAGGCCGGAATCGTGAGCGACGAGGTCGAACACGGCGTCCACGCACGCTTCGGTGGCCTGCTCGACGCGCGCGTTCACCTGGGGATCGCCCATGAGGTCCGACTCGAATACGAGACGGAATCCCTGAGTGTCGGTGTCGACGAAGTCGTAGAACGCGAGCACCGCCGCTCGGACGCGCTTGCGGTTGTCGGTCGTGGACCGGAGTGCTTGCCGTACGCCGGCGATCAAGGTGTCGACATAACTCTGCAGAACCGCGAGGTAGAGCTCGAGCTTCCCGGGGAAGTGCTGGTACAGAACCGGCTTGCTGACGCCGGCGCATTCGGCTATCTCGTCCATCCCCGACGCGTGATAGCCGCGGGTCACGAAGACCTCGCTGGCCGCAGCGAGCAGTTGCGCCCGCCTGGCATCGCGGGGCAGCCGCGCACTTCGACGGCCTGCAGGGGAGGTCGGACGATCCGAAGACATCCGATCCGCGAGTTCTGTCATTGTGGTTGTTCCCATCCGCATCGTCACTGCACCCGTGTTGGACGCCCCCACCTCTTGTCAGGTGGGCGATGTCCGTAGCGCAGATCGAAACGCAACGATACCCGCCATGGCCCGAGCGGTTGGGATGGCGGTGGGCTCAGTCGCGGTGAGCAGGGCCGGCACGCCGACCGACCTGTCGGTTTTTCCCGTTGTCATCGACGGGACGTTGTTGGAACAGACAAACATCGGCGCGGCGATCGGCGTATGTGTTCGTCTGTGAGATTCTGGCGGGGTGACTGACCGAGGCGGGCCGCAGCGCGGCGGACGGGCGTGGGCAGATGCCGACGTCGACGACGCTCGGCACGGGGGCCGAGGCTCGCACCAGCCCCTGCGAGCGCAGTGGGATCCGACGGCTCGCAACGAGCCGCACCGGCCTCGCAATCCTCGGCCGGATCGACGGGCCAAGAAGCAGTCGAAACTGGGGAAGTTCGCTTCGGTGTACGGGTGGCGCGCGTACGCGATTCCAGTTCTGCTCGTGGTGACCACTCTCGTGGTGTTCGATGCGGTCAAGACCGGCGATCCGATGACCACCGCGACCTCCGGAAACGGCCAGCCCGCCGATCCAGGATTCGGTGCCCTCAGCTCCGACACCACCGATACCACGGGCGTCATCGGTGTCCCGCCTGCAGCCGACGGGAACTTCGCTGAGTCCATACCGTCGGGCCAACTGCCGGACGGGGGTCCGTTCGCCGTCGAAGGTGCAGGGACGTGGCACATCGTTCCCGGCTTCACCGAGCAAGTAGGTCAGGGTACCGAGCGAGTCTTCTCGTACACGGTCGAAGTGGAGGACGGCGTCGACACTGCCGGATTCGGCGGCGACGAGTCGTTCGCGCGGTTGGTCGATCAGACGCTGAGCAATCCGAAGAGCTGGACCAACGACCCGCGCTTCGCGTTTCGGCGGATCGATCAGGGTGAGCCGGATTTTCGGATATCGCTGACGTCCCAGTTGAGCATTCGCCCTGCGTGCGGATACGACATTCAGCTCGAGGTGTCGTGTTACAACCCCGGAATCGGCAGAGTTGTACTGAACGAGCCACGATGGGTCCGCGGAGCGATCGCGTTCCAGGGTGACATCGGCTCGTACCGGCAGTATCAGATCAATCACGAGGTGGGTCATGCCATCGGCTACCAGCAACACCAGCCGTGCGAAACCGAGGGCGGACTCGCGCCGGTGATGATGCAGCAGACATTCGGCACCGCCAACGACGACATCGCGCGACTCGACCCGGAGGGTGTGGTGCCGATGGACGGGAAGACGTGCCGATTCAATCCGTGGCCGCACCCGCGGGGCTGAGGAGTGTAGGAGTAGATGACGTGGTTGCCCCCCTTGGTCGAACCGTCGGTCGAACTGACCTTCGACGATGTCGCGCGCTATAGCCGGCACCTGATCATTCCCGATGTCGGAACCATCGGACAACGCCGGTTGCGTTCGGCTCGGGTGCTCGTGATCGGCGCGGGCGGTCTCGGATCCCCGGCGCTGCTCTACCTGGCTGCGGCGGGCGTCGGCACGCTGGGGATCGTCGAGTTCGACGAGGTGGAGCTGTCGAATCTGCAGCGGCAGGTCATCCACGGACAATCGGATGTGGGCCGATCGAAGGCTGCGAGTGCGCGGGATTCGATCAGAGAGATCAACGATGGCGTCGAGGTCAGGCTCCACGAGTACCGGCTGGACTCGGCCAATGCAGTGCAGTTGTTCGAGCAATACGACCTGATTCTGGACGGCACCGACAACTTCGCCACTCGCTACCTCGTCAACGACGCCGCGATTCTGGCCGGCAAGCCCTACGTGTGGGGCTCGATCTATCGGTTCGAGGGTCAGGTGTCGGTCTTCTGGGAGAACGCACCGGGTGGGCGTGGTCTGAACTACCGTGATCTGTACCCGGAGCCACCACCCCCGGGAATGGTGCCCTCCTGCGCCGAAGGCGGCGTACTCGGTGTGCTGTGTGCTTCCGTCGGTTCGGTCATGGTGACCGAGGCGATCAAGTTGATTACCGGCATCGGAGAAACCTTGCTCGGCCGGCTCATGATCTACGACGCGTTGGCCATGTCGTACCGGACCATTCGGGTCCAACGTGACCCCGCTCGTGTACCCGTCACCGAGCTGATCGACTACGACGAGTTCTGCGGCGTCGTCAGCGAGGATGCCGCAGCTGCTGCCGCCGATTCCGCCATCACGCCGGCTGAGCTCGCGGACTTGATGAAAGGGTCGGACGAACTCGCCCTGATCGACGTGCGTGAACCTGTCGAATGGGACATCGTCCACATAGAGGGTGCAAGGCTGGTTCCGAAGGGGAGAATCCTGTCGGGTGAGGCCTTGTCTTCGCTGCCGCAGAGCGGTCGTATCGTGCTGTACTGCAAAACCGGCATTCGTTCGGCGGAAGCGCTCGCGGCGGTGAAGCGTGCCGGTTTTGCCGATGCCGTACATCTACGGGGCGGGATAGCCGCATGGGCGAGTCAGGTGGATCCGTCGTTACCGGTTTACTAGCGCGCCTGCCGTCCGCACCGTCTGTGCGGCGGTAGCGTGCAGAGAGTGAGCTCAGTGGAACCCCCTCAACACGTGATTTCCACGTTCGGGCTGCGCGACGTACCCCCGATTCCGCTCGGCGCGGATTGGGACGGTGGGTGGCGGCTCGGCGACGTCGTCCTCTCGCCCGTCGCCGACCATGCGCGGGCGGCGTGGTCGGCCAAGGTGCGCGAGAATCTGGCCGTAGATGGTGTGCGGTTGGCACGGCCGGTGCGCTCGACCGACGGGCGCTACGTGGTCAGCAGTTGGCGGGCGGATACCTTCATCGTCGGTTCACCGGAACCCCGTCACGACGAGGTGGTCTCGCTGTCCGTCCGGCTGCATACCGCCACCGCGCAGTTGGACAAGCCAAGATTCTTGGTGGGGCCGCCCGTCGCTCCCTGGACGGACGCAGACGTCTTCGTCGCTGCGGATCGGTCGGCGTGGGAGGCGACGCCGCTGCGCGCGGCTCGGGCGGCCGGGGCGCCTGAGGTGAGTTCGAGTGACGGGAAGCAGAGCCTCGAACTGATCAAGCAGTTGTCCAGCCTGCGTAAGCCGGTTCGGTCGCCCGACCAGCTCGTGCATGGTGACCTATTCGGCACCGTCTTGTTCGACGGTAATGCAGCGCCTGGGATCACCGATATCGCGCCGTATTGGCGTCCGGCTTCGTGGGCTGCGGCAGTGAGTGTCGTCGACGCGATCTCGTGGGGCGGTGCCGACGACGCACTCATCGGGCGGTGGGAGGATCTCCCCGAATGGCCGCAGATGTTGCTTCGTGCGCTGGTTTTCCGCTTCGCCGTACACGCGTTGCATCCTCGATCGACGCCGGAGGCGTTTCCGGGATTGGCGCGCACCGCCGACCTCGTGCGGCTATTGCTCTGAAGGTGTCTGCGTCGGTCCGCCGGAGCAGATGTCATGTCCGAGTTCGTCGAAGAACGTCAGCGCGGCGGCGCGGGCCTTGTCGGCATCGCCGCTGACGATGGCGTCGACGAGGGCCACGTGCTCGTCGACGTAATCGTGTCCGTGCAGGGTCACGTGATGGTGCATGGTCTGCTCGATTATCGGCAGCAGTGAATCGTAGAACTCCAAATAGATGGCGTTGTGGCTCGCCGCGACGATGGCTCGGTGAAATCGCGCGTCGACGGACACCGCAGTGTCTACGCTGTCGCTCGCCCAGGACTTGTTGCGGTCGCCCAGGGCCTCGGTGAGCGCGCGAATGTCTTCGGCATCGCGCCGTTCGGCAGCCAATGTGGCGGCGGTGACCTCGAGGGTGCGGCGAAGCTCGGTCACATCGCGATCCTGCGCGTCGGCGAAGTACTTGCCGAGCGTGCCACCCAGGTCCGAGGCGGCCATCACGAATGTTCCCGAACCCTGCCTGCGTTCGACCATTCCAGCGTGCACGAGCGCTTGCACCGCTTCGCGGACGGTGTTTCGACCGGTTCCGGTCAGTTCGCAGAGTTCGGCTTCGGTTGGGATGCGAGCACCCACCGGCCATTGCTTCGTGACGATCTGCTCGCGTAACTGTGCCGTGACCTGCGCGATGAGGCTGGAGCGTTGAACCTGCTGCACGTGTGAATCTCCCCGGGTGTCCGTGTGGCGTGTCGCGTCCACTTTACTGCTTTGCGTCAGGTGATCCGGTCATCCTATGATTTGCCGGTGAGTGCCATTGCCGCAACGGAGACCGAGGAGCGCGCCGATTCGCGCCGCTTGCTGCGGGGGCGCGCGCTCGTATTCGCTGCAATAGTCCTTTCGGCGTTGACGCTGCGGGCTGCGGTGACCTCGATCAGCCCGTTGTTCGGTCGAATCGGCGCCGACCTGCAGTTCGGGTCCACTGTGGTTGGTTTGGTCGGGATGCTGCCACCGGCAATGTTCGCCGTGTCCGGTCTGTTGACGCCGATACTCGCGAAGCGGACCGGGCTCGAACTCGCGGCGTTGATCGCCATGTCACTGACGGCGGTGGGCATGGCGTCGCGCGCCTTCGCACCCGACACGGCGAGTTTGCTCCTGCTGTCCGCGGTGGCGCTGGTCGGGATGGGTATCGGCAACGTCGTCATCCCACCCTTGGTGAAGCGATACTTCTCGGAACGACTCGCAGTGGTCAGCACGATATATATCTGCGCGATGCAGATCAGCACGATGGTGCCGCCTCTGCTCGCGGTACCCGTCGCCGATGTGTACGGATGGCGTGTGTCGATCGGTGTGTGGGCCCTGGTCGCGCTGGCCGCAGCAGTGCCGTGGCTCGGCGTGGTGCTGGTGCACCGGCGCGAAACGAAGCGGACGAGGGCTCTCGCCGTGACCGGCCTCGACATCGACAGCGCAGACCGGGCCGGTGACACTGCGGTTGCCGCTGCCGCACCCGAAGGGCAAATCTTCCGCTCGTCGCTCGCCTGGGGAATGGCCGGGATGTTCGCGATGACGTCATTCATTACGTACGCGATGCTGACATGGCTGCCGACCATCCTCACCGATGCTGGGATCGGTGAGGCTCGCGCCGGTGCCTCCGTCGCAGCATTCGGTGCGATGGGCCTGATCTCTTCCCTGGTCGCACCCAGCCTGTGTGCGCGTCTGAACAATCCTTACGGCCTCGTCCTCGGTGCTGCAGTGTTCTACCTCGGCGGCTTCTCCGGCCTTCACTTTTCGCCGACCGAGGGCACCGCCTTCTGGGTGTGCCTCATCGGTCTCGGTACCTTGACCTTCCCGATGTCATTGACACTGATCAACCTGCGTACTCGCACACCCGTCGGATCCTCGAGGTTGTCGGGCTTCACCCAGGGACTCGGCTACGTGGTCTCGGCCACCGGACCGCTGTCGTTCGGTCTGGTGCACTCGTTGTCGGGAGGCTGGGCCGTTCCCATGCTGATGCTGACCGGATGTGTTGCCGTGTTGCTCGTCGCGGGGTACTTCTGCTGCAAGCCGAGGATGCTCGAAGACACCTGGTGAGGACCTCACATCCCGCGCAGCGATCTCGAGAATTGCCTCACTCGCTGCGTTCGGGTGAGGTGAGACCAAGTTAATCAGCAGGTCATCGCAGGCAGCGCCTGCGCAACATGGCTTTTCTATCTTTGGGTCTCCCACGTGATCAGGAGGCCCAACGTGACAAGTAGCCCCGAGGCTCCATCAACCGATACGTCCTCGACTCAACGCCCGAAGCCGGGAACCGTCCCCGTTTCGGTCAACCACCACATCCGCCATTGGGATTCCGAGGACATCGAGGCCTGGGAAGCCGGCGGCAAGCACATCGCCAAGCGCAACCTGATCTGGTCCGTCATCGCGGAGCATGTCGGATTCTCCATCTGGTCCATTTGGTCGGTGATGGTGCTGTTCATGCCCCTCTCCGTGTACGGCATCGATGCAGCGGGCAAGTTCTTCCTCGTCGCGGTACCGACCCTGGTAGGCGCGATACTGCGAATCCCGTACACGTTCGCCACCGCCAAGTTCGGCGGTCGCAACTGGACGATCTTCAGCGCATTGGTTCTGCTCGTTCCCACGGTGCTGACCATGTACTTCATGCTCAATCCCGCTTCGTACACGACCTACATCATCATCGCCGCCTTTGCCGGGCTCGGTGGCGGAAACTTCGCCTCGTCGATGACCAACATCAACGCCTTCTACCCCCAGCGTGAGAAGGGTTGGGCTCTGGGGCTCAACGCAGGTGGCGGAAACATCGGTGTGCCGGTCATCCAGCTCATCGGTCTGCTCGTCATCGCTACTGTCGGCAACACTGCACCCGAAATCGTCTGCGCCATATACCTCGTCCTCATCGCCGCCGCCGCTGTCGGTGCTGCGTTGTACATGGACAATCTCGACAACCAGAAGACCAACGGGCGCTCGATGATCGACGTCATGAAGTTCGCGGACTCGTGGTGGATCGCATTCCTCTACATCGGCACATTCGGATCGTTCATCGGCTTCAGCTTTGCATTCGGGCAGGTACTGCAGATCAACTTCCTGGCCGGATTGACCGACGGTGCACCTGCAACCCCAGCTCAGCAGGCGCAGGCATCGCTGAGCGCCGCTCAAATCGCCTTCATCGGACCACTGCTCGGCTCCATCTCTCGTCCCTACGGCGGCAAGCTCGCCGACAAGATCGGCGGCGGCAAGATCACGCTCTACACGTTCGTGGCGATGGTGTTCTCCACGGGGCTGCTCGTCGTGGCCGGTACTTGGCACGACAACACGGCAGGCGCGGCAACCGGAACGATGATGGTTCTCTTCGTCGTGGGCTTCATCCTGCTTTTCCTGCTCTCGGGAATCGGTAACGGTTCGGTCTACAAGATGATCCCGGCGATCTTCGCAGCGAAGTCGGTCGAGTTGAAGGGCATGACGGTCGACGAACAGCAGCACTGGTCTCGTCGGATGTCGGGCGCACTCATCGGAATCGCTGGTGCCGTCGGTGCACTGGGTGGAGTAGGGATCAATCTCGTTCTCCGCGCTTCGTATTCGGGTGAAGCGAAGTCGGCCACGACTGCATTCTGGGTCTTCCTGATCTTCTACGTGGTGTGCTGCTTCCTCACCTGGGCGGTCTACCTCCGCAAGCAAAGCGGCGCAGATTCGAACGCCGCTCCGGCCGGCCGCTCGGTCTGATACGACCGCTCGCGAAACATCTCGACCAAAGTACTTCGGAAAGGACCCCACGTGAAGAACGCGGTGGTAATAGGACACGGCATGGTCGGACACCGGTTCGTCGAGGCGTTGCGCGCACGTGACGACTCTGGTGACTGGAAAGTCACGGTGCTCTGCGAGGAAGCACTACCGGCGTACGACCGCGTGGGGTTGTCCTCATACGTGGGCGCCTGGGATCATAAGGAACTCGCGCTCGCAGGCAACGACTACCCCGGTGACACGGTGGTCGACATGCGCCTCGGAGTTCGCGCGGACAGTGTCGATCGCACCGCGAGGACGGTGACGACCTCCACCGGCGAGATCGTCGATTACGACGCTCTGGTGTTCGCCACCGGTTCCTACCCATTCGTACCGCCGATCACCGGTCACGATCTCGACGGGTGTTTCGTCTACCGGACGCTCGATGACCTCGACCGGATCAGGGCGCGTGCCGAGGCCGCGGGACCGGGTGCAGTCGGAGTCGTAGTAGGGGGCGGGCTACTCGGTCTCGAAGCGGCGAACGCGCTGAAGAAGCTGGGCATGACACCGCATGTCGTCGAATTCGCGCCCCGGCTCATGCCGTTGCAGGTCGACGAGGGCGGCGGAGCTCTGCTGGCCCGCCTGGTCACCGAACTCGGTCTCGACGTCCACGTCGGAGTGGGCACCTCGTCGATCACCGAGAAGCCCGACGGCGCCGGACTGACCGTCGAACTGTCGGACGGCAGCGTCATCGATGCCGCGTTGCTGGTGTTCTCCGCCGGTGTTCGTCCGCAGGATCAGCTGGCCCGAGATTGTGGTCTCGAGGTCGGCGAGCGCGGTGGAATCATGGTCGATACCGGTTGTCGTACAGCTGATCCCGCCGTCTACGCCATCGGTGAATGTGCTGCCGTGGAGGGGCGCTGCTACGGTCTGGTTGCTCCCGGCTACTCCACGGCCGAGGTCGTCGCGGATCGCCTGCTGGGCGGCGCGGCGGAGTTCCCCGGGGCGGATATGTCCACCAAGCTCAAGCTCATGGGAGTCGACGTCGCCAGCTTCGGCGACGCCATGGCCGCGACACCGGGTGCGCTCGAGGTGGTCTTCAGCGACGCGCCCAAGGGCACTTACTCCAAACTGGTCGTATCCGACGATGCAAAGACGCTCCTCGGCGGAATTCTCGTGGGCGACGCGAGTGCCTACTCGCTGCTGCGGCCACTGGTCGGGCGTGAGCTGCCGGGGGATCCGGGTTCGTTGATCTCGCCGGCGGCCGAACAGGTCGGCATGGGAGCTTTGCCCGACGAGGCAGAGATCTGTTCGTGCAACGGGGTCACCAAGGGTGCGATCTGTGGCGCGATCGCCGACGGTGCCTGCGATGTTGCTGCGGTGAAGAGTTGCACGTCGGCGGGCACGACCTGTGGTGGTTGCCTACCGTCGATCAAGCAACTTCTCGCAGCGTCCGGTGTCGTGATGTCGAAGGCTCTGTGTGAGCACTTCGGTCAGTCGCGCGCCGAGCTGTACGAGATCGTGCGGGCCACGAATACACGCACGTTTTCCTCGCTCATTGCCAAGTACGGCAAGGGAACCGGTTGCGACATCTGCAAGCCGGTGGTGGCCTCGATCCTGGCGTCGACCTCCTCGGACCACATTCTCGACGGTGAGCAGGCCTCGCTGCAGGACACCAACGACCACTTCTTGGCGAACATCCAGAAGAACGGCACGTATTCGGTGGTGCCGCGTATGCCTGGCGGCGAATGCACACCCGAGCAGCTCATCGTGATCGGTGAGGTTGCCCGCGACTTCGGTCTGTACACCAAGGTGACGGGAGGCCAACGGATCGACATGTTCGGCGCACGCGTCGAGCAGCTGCCGGCGATCTGGAAGCGCTTGGTCGATGCCGGTATGGAGTCGGGTCAGGCCTACGGAAAATCCCTGCGGACGGTGAAAAGCTGTGTGGGATCGAGTTGGTGCCGGTACGGCGTTCAGGACTCGGTAGGCATGGCCGTCGATCTCGAGAACCGATACCGGGGATTGCGTTCGCCGCACAAGATCAAATTCGGTGTCTCCGGGTGCGCTCGCGAATGTGCCGAGGCTCGCGGCAAGGATGTCGGGGTCATCGCCACCGAGGGCGGCTGGAATCTGTACGTGGCAGGCAATGGCGGCCAATCGCCCAAGCACGCGCAGCTGCTGGCTTCGAACCTCGATGATGCGACCCTGGTCAGCTACATAGACAGGTACCTGATGTTCTACGTCCGCACCGCCGACCGATTGCAGCGCACCGCGCCGTGGCTCGACTCTCTCGACGGCGGTCTCGAGCATCTCAAGGCGGTGGTCTGTGAAGACAGCCTGGGTATCGGTGCGGAGCTGGAAGCGGACATGGCCCGCCACGTCGCGGGGTATCGGGACGAGTGGGCGGGCGTGCTCGAGGACGAGGAGAAGCTGGGGCGGTTCGTCTCGTTCGTCAACGCACCGGATGAACCGGACCCGACGGTTGCGTTCGACGAAAGCGGGGCCCGCAAGGTGCCCGTCCTCATGGGAATGCCGACGTTCGGCGGTTAGTCGAGCTGAGCCGATCACGACTATCGCGACTATCGAGACATGTGCACACCCGGGTAATCGCTACTTAACGACGAAGAAACATCGGCAACGTGCAATAGCACAAGGAGGTACGTGATGACTGTCATCGATTCTGGAACCAACACCGATTCTCGAACCAACACGGTTCCTCGAACCGCTGAGGGGTGGACCGCTGCATGTGCCCTGGATGCCCTGGTTCCGGGTAGAGGTGTCGCTGTTCTGCTTCGTGGCGGCACACAGGTTGCGCTGTTTCTACTGGCCGATGGTGGGCTGCGTGCGGTCGGCAACATCGATCCGTTCGGACGCGCCGCGGTCATGTCGCGTGGTTTGGTCGGAGACCGTGCTGGCGAGCCTACGGTAGCGTCGCCGCTGCTCAAGCAGGTGTTCTCGCTGGTCGACGGTCGATGCCTGGACGATGACACAGTAGGGCTCGGCTCGTTCGAAACGTCCGTCGTCGATGGCGTGATCTTCGTGCGCGGCCAATCGACATGATCTTGGAAGCCGGAGCGGAGCCGCTCGCTGGGTTCGCTGTCGGGATCACGGCGTCGCGCAGGGCTGAGGAGTTGGCGACGCTACTGGTTCGGCGCGGCGCGTCGGTGATGCACGCCCCTGCGATTCGAATCATTCCGCTCGCCGACGATGCCGAGTTGGAGCGCGTGACGTCGAGCATCATCGACAATCCTCCTGAGATCACGGTTGCAACAACGGGAATCGGCTTCCGCGGTTGGATGGAGGCTGCTGAGGGGTGGGGTCGCGCCGAGAGCCTCGGCCGCGCGTTGGCCACGTCCCGTTTGCTTGCGCGTGGGCCCAAGGCGAAGGGTGCCATTCGTGCCGCCGATCTGCGCGAGGAGTGGAGTCCGGTGTCGGAGTCCTCTGCGGAGGTCCTCGAACACCTGCTGCGCGAGGGAGTGAAGGGAACCCGTATCGCTGTGCAATTGCACGGGGCGACAACGGAGTGGGAGCCGATGCCCGACTTCTGTGAGGCGCTGCGCGACGCCGGAGCTGACGTCGTTCCGGTTCCCGTGTACCGGTGGACGGCGCCGGACGACGGTAGTCCGATGGACCGCATGATCGAGGCGGTGGTTCTCGGGGATCTCGACGCTGTCAGTTTCACCAGCGCGCCTGCCGTGGCTTCGCTGCTCATGCGGGCCGACGAGAACGGTGTGCTCGAGCCGCTCCTTCATTCGATGCGTACCCGTGTGCTGCCCGTGTGCGTCGGTCCCGTCACAGCGGCGCCGTTGGAACAGATGAAAGTGTGTACCACGCAACCGGATCGGGCCCGGCTCGGTGCTCTTGCGCGCCACATCGCCGAGGAGCTGCCGCGGCGATCGATGCCGGTGGACGCCGGGGGGCATGCACTCAGTGTCCGCAGCCGATGCGTCGTCGTCGATGGTGAGGTACGGCCGGTATCGCCAGCAGGGATGGCCTTGATCAAGACTCTGGCCTACAGGCCGGGACGTGTGGTGTCGAGGGATGAGCTCCTCGCCGCGCTGCCCGGTGGCGGTGATGACACGCACGCAGTGGAGACCGCTATGACTCGACTTCGATCCTCGCTCGGCGCGCCCAAGATCGTTCAGACGGTCGTCAAGCGTGGGTATCGGCTCGCCATGGAGCCCGATGCGCCGATTTCGGAACCGACCGGGGTTGCGGATCCGTTCGGTGCGGAGGCCGGCTCGAAGGTGCCTACCGTTGTCTCGGAAGGGAAGTACTGAAATGTCCGTCGATAGCGCGACCACAGATCCAGTCCTTGTCCTCGTTGCGCACGGCACGCGCAATCCCCGTGGTGTTCAGATGGTGGCCGACATGGCCGAGGTACTGGCTCGGCAAGTGGGCACCACCCGTGTTGCCTTCGTGGATGTCCTGGGCCCGTCGCCGTCGGAGGTGCTTCGGGAACTGTCCGAACCTGCTGTTGTCGTACCCGCGTTTCTCGCGTCCGGGTACCACGTTCACACCGACGTCCCGCGTGAAATCGCCGAGAGCAACCATGGAAACGTGGTGGTGACGAGGGCGCTGGGGCCGGATCCCGTGCTCGCCGAGGTGATGTTTGCCCGGCTTCGCGACGCGGGGTGGCAACCGGGTGAGGCAGTAGTGCTCGCCGCTGCCGGCTCGTCCGATCGCAGGGCGCTTCTGGAACACCGCCGAGCTGCGTCCATGCTCGCCGACCGCACGCAGGCGCCAGTGCGCATCGGTTACGTCGCCACTGCCACACCGACGGTCGCCGAGGCGGTTTCGACGCTGCGGGCCAGCGGCCACACGAGGGTATTCGTGGCGTCGTATCTGCTGGCGCGCGGGCTTTTTCACAATCGCCTCGCCGATGCCGGAGCCGACGGCGTTGCCGATCCGCTCGGTGTTCATCCGGCGATCATCGACCTCGTCGCTGATCGCTACCTGGAGGGCAGCCGGCAGTTGGCTACGGTAGGAAGATCAGTTCAACCGGCGTATCGGATGTGACGTCCGGAGGCACCACGGCCAACGCTTCGTGGAATGCGATCTGCAGCAGATGCGCGGTCCGCAGGTGCGATTCGGCCAGCCACGCCATGCCCTGACTGGTGACCGGAACGATCCGTGTGACCGATGAACGCACGGCTTCCGCATTGGACACGTGGCCGAGATGGCCCGGCGCCCGGTGGCGGACGGTCAGGGCGTCGGCGATCGCGGCACCCGTCGTCATCGTGGTGATGATGGCGGCCAGGGGGTTGCCCGGCAGTCCCAGAACGACGACCCCGGACGGAAGCACCGCGGCGATTTGCGACCCACCGGGACGGACAGCAACTCGATCGATCAGGACATGCGCATCCGCTGAGATCAGCGCGGTCCGCAGTCGGTCAGCGGCGCCGCCGCCCGTCGCCCCGATGACGATCAGCATGTCCGCATCACCCGGGTCGATCAGTGCGTCGTCGAAAGCGCTCGGTGAATCCTCGAGGTGTGCGGACCCGACTACGTCGATGCCGCAGGCGCGGAGGTAACCGGGAATGACGGGACCGATCGTGTCCCGGGTCTGCCCAGGGTGAAGGGGGCCGTTGACACGAATCTCACTGCCACTCGACAGAATTCGCGCACGAACGGGCCCACGAACCGTCAACTCGGTTACCTCCGCGCTCAGTGCGACGGACATCACTGCCTCGGAGACCACTGTGCCCGCCGGAACGAGCAGCGCTCCCACGTGCCAGTCTTCCCCCACTTGTCGGCGATCGTCCCGTGCGGGTGCGCCCTTCCGTAATGTCAGTTCGCCGTCGAAATGCTCGACGAACTCATCACGCACCACAGCCGTCGCCCCGGCGGGTACCGCGGCGCCGGTGGCGATCCGGACGGCTTCACCCGCGAGCAGAGCGGGAAGATCGGATGTGCCGGCATAGGCCACATCCGCGCGCAGCGTCCACGGCGCTTCGCCGGACACGGCGTAACCGTCCATCGCCGAAATGTCCACTTGTGGGAGCGCTGCGGCAGCGGAAAGAGGTTGCGCAAGAACGCAACCCCCTGCAGCGTTGACCGCTATGGGACGGGGTGGCAGCGGGGCGAGGCCGCTGTCGACGACGGCGCGGACTCGATCGAAGTCGATTGCGGCAGATCGCGGGTTCTCCGCAGCCGCTCGCAGCCGCGCCCGCCGGAGATCCTCGACGGTGTCGCAGTCGCCGACGCCGTCGACCCTGATTTCACCGTGATCGGTGGGGACCAACACCCGCAGGGAGGCGTTGTGGACGGTATCGAGTCCAGTGACGGCCTCGACAAGGGTTCGGCGTTGCCACGCGCCGAGCAGATACTGTGTCCGGCCGGCCTCGTCGACGACGAACGCGGCGGACTGCTGTGCTGCGGCACGTACAAGCTTTGCAACAGTGGAGGTCCCGACGAAGGGGACATCGGCAGCGAGCACGAGAACGACGTCCCCGACATCCGGACCGAGAGCAGCCAGACCGGCGGCTATGGCAGCGACCGGACCTCCGCCCGCTGGGTCCTCGCGCACCTGTTTCACGTGCGCCTCGAGATCGCCCCGGTGCGGCCCGACCACCACGATGCGTCGACAGCTCGCCGCGGCATCGATCGCGCGCTGAACCAGGCTCACTCCACCGACCGTGAGGCCGGGCTTGTCCACTCCACCCATTCTGCGCGCGGTTCCGCCGGCAAGGATCACAGCGTCGACGGTTGCAACGTCGTCGGACATCACTGCGGCGGCAGTGGTACGTTCTGCAACCGCACCTGACCACGCGCGATGGTCTTGCCGCTGTCGGAGGCCGTGATCGTCACCAGCCACAATTGCTGGACGCGGCCCTGTTGCAGTGGCTCGGCAACGACGTCGACTCGTCCACCTTTGCTCGCTCGAAGAAAATCGGTTCCGTTGTGCACGCCGACCGCGAATTCCCCTCGGTCTTTGACTGCTTCGCTGGCGCCGATGCTCGCCGCGGTCTCGACCGCCGTCGTGTAGACACCGCCGTGCACGACGCCCCACGGGGTGAAGTGGTCGGGGCCCAACTCGATGTGACCGACGACGCGGACACCGGAAACGTCGTCGACGACGAGACCGGCAGAGGCGACGAACGGGCTCGCTTTCGACAGGGCATACGGTGCCGTCGCACGCGGATCGAACTGTCCCAGGTCCATACCCGGAAACCCTAGTAGGTGGCCGTGGGCGGGTACGGCCAGGTCACGAAAAGGTGAACCGAACGAGGCTCAGATCGACGCGACCGTCGCGGACGGTCACGCCCTCCTCTCGAAGCTTGGCGAGCTGCCGTTCCGCGAGGTGCGGAGCGGGCTTCCCGCTCGCGGAGAGCACCCGATGCCAGGGAAGATCCGCGGAGTCCATGCGCATGATCGCGCCGACCGTTCGGGGGCTGGACAGCTCGGCGGCGTCGGCGATGTCACCGTAGGTGGTGACATTGCCGGCAGGTACCGACGCGACCAGCGACCGCACCCTCTCGATCTGGACTTCGGTGATCGCCGCCATCTACAGAAGCTCACGCACCAGCGCTGCGACATCGGCGGGCTTGGCTTGCGGGACCATGTGATCGCAGTCCAGCTCGACGACAGTGAGACTCGAACCGAGTTGCTCTCGCAGCGCGGTCTTGAACTTCTCGCTCACGTACGGCGGCTGAACCCGCTCGGCCTGCACGACGACGGTGGGCGTGTCGGCCGGAGGTACCACGATCGGACGCGCCAGCTCACCCCATGATGCGACGATCGCGGCCGTGGACATACGCCACCGGACGCGGCCGTTGTCCGCGGCGACGAGATGGGCGTCGACTTCGCGGTCGAGCAGTTCCGGCGGGACATCGGCCCAGGCCCCGTTGATCTTCTCGGATTTCGCTTCGGCGGCATCGGTGTAATCCGGGTACTTCGCAGTCAGTTCCGCGACCTCGAGCAGATCGGCCGGATCGAGTCCGATTGCGGGGTCGAGCAGTACGAGTGCGCGCACGAGTTCAGGTCTTCGCTGGGCGAGATGCACTGCGATGGCGCCCCCGTAGGAATGTCCGACGACGAGCACCGGGCCGCGGGCATGGGCGTCGAGCAGTGCGGCCAGGCCATCGACCTGAGCAGTGATGTCCCACGGAGGTGTCCACGGCGAACGGCCGTGACCGATCAGATCGGGCGCGTATATGCGCGCCTCGGGTAGATGGTTGTCCGCCAGGTCGGCCCAGCGAGCTCCGTGACCGGTCATTCCGTGAACCGCGAGAATCTCGGGGCCGTCGGCAGGTCCGTACGTGTGAAAATTCAGATCTGGCACGACGTTCACTATGCCGTACCCGGGTGGACGCGTCGCGCTGCCGTCCAGACCGTCTTGCCGTCGATGCCGAGTCTGTCGGTGGTGCGTGATGCAATTTCTCCCATGGACACCGACATCGCAGCACGCACTTCGCCGGTGGGCGTGCGTGATGACGGCAGGCAGGGCAATGCCACGACCCTGGTGCGGGAACCAGTGGCCGTCGCGAGTCCTCGTTCCTGGTCCGGGCCCGCGCAGGCGTTGCTCGCCGGCGATCTCGACGCCATTTCCGCAGTGTCGGTCGGAGAGCCTTCCTGGCGTCCCTGGCAGGTCCTGGGTGGGCCGGGCACCGGCAAGTCGGCGCTGCTGGCCGATTACGCCGTATCGCGCGTCGTCTCCACCGACCCGGAATCGGTCCTGGTGCTGACACAATCGAAACGCGCTGCGGTGGCGATGCGGCACGAAATCACCGGCGGTGTCTTTGCGGGTGCGCACTCGGTTCGCGCGACCCGAGAACCGCTGGTACGGACCGTCCATTCCTATGCGTTCGCCGTCCTGCGACTGCAGGCCGCAATTCACGGCAACCCGCCTCCCCGGCTGCTCACCGGAGCCGAGCAGGACGCCGTGGTTCGCGAGATGCTTCGCGGCGATCTCGAGGACGAGGCGCGCGACTGGCCGGACAGGTTGCGGCCGGCTCTCGCGATGACGGGCTTCGCTACTGCGGTGCGCGAGATGATGCTGCGGTCGGCCGAGCGCGGGATCGGGCCGGAGGATCTGATCAAGCTGGGACGACAACACTCGCGTCCCGAGTGGATCGCAGTCGGCAGATTCGCCAGAAGGTACGAGCAGGCGATGCTGCTTCGCGGTTCGGTCGGCGTCGAGGCGGCGGGGGCCTCTGCTCCCGGGCTCGATGCTGCGGAGTTGATCGGCAGCGCCCTGATGGCATTCGCCACCGACCCGGAACTGCTTCGTGCCGAGCGTGCACGCATCAGGCACCTGATCGTCGACGACGCACAGCATCTGGATCCTCAGGCGGCGGAGCTGGTCCGACTGATCGGTACGAACACCGAATCGACAGTGATCGCCGGTGACCCGGATCAGTCCGTGTTCGCCTTCCGGGGCGCCGATGCCTCCTTCGTCGCTGATCTGGCCGAACCTGGGGCGAAAAGACGAATCGTCCTCGACTGTAATTTCCGCAGCGTCGAGGAGGTCACGAAACTGACCGGAACCATCGCAGGACGATTGCCGGGAATCGGTCGGCATCGCGGGGCGGTGGCGGTCGCCGAGCCTCGGTTCGGCGTGAGTCGTTCGTCGGTCCACGTGCTGCCTTCGGCAGCGAAAGAAGCATCCTTCATTGCCGACGCGATGCGACGAGCGCATCTTTCCGACGCGATGCCCTGGTCGGAGATGGCCATCGTCGTGCGTTCGGTTCCGCGGTCGATCGCTCCGCTGCGTCGCGCGCTGTCGGCTGCGGGAGTTCCGCTCGTGACGCCGGCTTCCGAACTGCCGCTCCACCGTCAGCACGGCGCAGTCGGTCTGCTGCTGGTTCTGCGTGCGCTGGTGGACGACACTTTCGACGGTGAAGATGCACTCGCGCTGCTGTCCGGACCGATAGGCGGCGCCGACCCGGTGAGTCTGCGAAGACTCCGACGTGGGGTACGGCGCGTCGAACTCTCGAACGGTGGTGAGCGGGATTCCGCGGAATTGTTGCGAGAGGTGATCGTGCAGGCGGGCACGCCACCCGAATCCGGTGTCACTCGAGGCAGCGCTGCGTGGGTCCGTGAGCTCTCCGAAGTCGAATCGGCGCCGCTCCGCAGAGTTCTGTCCGTATTGCGGAAGGCGAACGCGGTAGCTCTGCGCGGGCGCGGAGTCGAAGACGTCCTCTGGGCAGCCTGGCAGGCGACGGGGCTCGAGCGACGCTGGTCGGCTGCGTCGGCCTGGGGTGGCTCGGTCGGTGCGCAGGCAGATCGTGATCTCGACGCCGTCGTTGCGTTGTTCGAATCCGCAGCGTCCTACGTCGACCGTCTTCCGCAGGCACGTCTGGCAGGATTCGTCGACTACATCAGCGGACAGCAGATTCCCACCTCGAATGCAGGCAGGTCGCCAGTCGTACGGAATGCGGTCACTTTGCTCAGCGCGCATTCGTCAGCGGGACGCGAGTGGGAGTTCGTTGCAGTTGCCGGTGTCCAGGAAGGGTTGTGGCCCGGATTGCGTGCTCGCGGAAGCCTGTTGGGCACCGAAGCCTTGGTCGACCTGGCCGGAGGTATCGGGGAGGGAGGCAGGTCCATCGACGCCACCCTGTCGAAGACAGCGCCGCTGCTTGCGGAGGAGCGAAAGCTGTTCTTCGTCGCGTGCTCGCGTGCCCGGTCGGTATTGCACGTCACCGCAGTCGATTCCAGCACGGGAGACGCTGACCTCGTTCGGTCACGGTTCGTGGACGAGTTGCGCGGCGGGGGAGAGGACCGCGGTGGGGCAGAGGATGCTGCCGACGTACCCAGCGTGTCCGAGAAGCAACCCGACACTCGCGTACTCGCCTTGCCGATGCTCGTTGCCGAACTCCGCGGTGTGGTCTGCGATCCAGTGATCGCTGAGCGTGACCCGGCCAAGCATGCGCGCGCGGCCCGTCAACTGGCTCGATTGGCTCGCGCGGGCGTCAAGGGCGCTCATCCCGACGGGTGGTTCGGTGTCGGCGGCATCAGTACCGACGCCCCGCTGTGGACCGCCGAGGACGGCCCTGTCCCGTTGTCACCGTCGACAGTCGAACAGCTCACCACGTGCCCCCTTCGGTGGATGTTGGATCGGCACGGTGGGAACGACGGCGCCAACACCCATGCGATCACCGGGACGCTCGTGCACACGCTGGTGCAGGCAGTTGCCGGAGAGATGGCGCCCGATCAGGTGCGCCGTGCACTCGAAACAGCATGGGATGCAGTGGATCTAGGATCGCAGTGGTATTCGCGCCGGGAACTGAACCGAACAGGAGCAATGCTCGAGACGTTCGAGAAGTGGCTGCGCGGGACCCGCGGTGAGCTCACCGAAGCGGGAATCGAGGTCGAGGTGGCCGGCGTACTCGAATCGAGGTCGGAGGGTGAACCGTCGGTGGCACTGCGCGGGCGCATCGACAGGCTCGAACACGACCTCGACGGACGACCGGTGATCGTCGATGTCAAGACAGCGAAAACAGTCGTCTCCAAGGACGACGCACGTGACCACAGCCAACTCGCCACGTATCAGGTCGCTGCCGCAGCGGGTGCCATCGAAGGCGAGCCCGCCGGGCCGCCGGGCGGAGCCCGTCTGGTCTTCGTGGCCAAACCGCACAACAAAGAAGGTGCGACGCAACGGATTCAGCAGGCCCCTACTCCGGAGCAACTCGAGCAGTGGCGAGACACTGTGCACCGGGCTGCGTCCGCGACGCAGGGACCGACGTTCGACGCCCACGTCAACGACGGTTGTCGACATTGTCCGGTCAAGTCGAGTTGCCCAGCACACGAGACCGGTAGACAGGTGACCGAGAATTGACATCACGTCGTAGCCCCGGCCGCACGTCGGCGGCCCCCGACAGGGCCGCCCGCATCGATCCGATCGAACTCTCCCGCGCCCTCGGCCAGAAGCATCCGCCGACGGCTGAGCAGGCCGCTGTGATCGCCGCGCCGCCCGGGCCGACACTCGTCGTGGCCGGTGCCGGTGCAGGCAAGACCGAGACGATGGCTGCACGCGTGGTGTGGATGGTCGCGAACGAATTCGTCGACCCCGACAGCGTTCTGGGGCTCACGTTCACCAGAAAAGCTGCCCAACAGCTCACCTCACGCATCAGAGCGCGGCTCGCCCGACTGGCCGGATCGGACGTGGTGCGGGCACTGGATCCGAGCCTGGCCCTGCGTGAACGCATCATGAGCGGCGAGCCGGAGGTGAGCACCTATCACTCCTATGCGGGCCGGTTGCTCGCCGAACACGGACTCCTGCTTCCGATCGAGCCGTCGGCGACCCTGCTGTCCGAGACCGAACTGTGGCAGCTCGCGCATCGCGTGGTCAGCACCTGGGACGGTGATCTCGATACCGACCGCAACCCCACCTCCATCACCGAGGCGGTTCTGGCGCTCTCCGGCCAACTCGCGGAGCACCTCGTCGACCCGGATGATCTTCGTGGCGCGCACACTCACCTCGACACACTCGTGCACACCCTCGGGCCCGGGCCGGGGCAGAAGGGCGGTCCGACCAAGACCCTGCTCGATATCCTCGACGCTCAGCACAACCGTGTTGCTCTGCTGCCCCTGGTGGAGAGACTCGCGCAGACACTTCGTCGGGAGGGCGCACTGGATTTCGGCAGTCAGATGTCGCTGGCCGCGAGAGTTGCCGCGGATCACCAGGAGGTGGGTCGCTCGGAGCGTGACCGGTTCAGGCTCGTACTGCTCGACGAGTACCAGGACACCGGGCACGCCCAGCGAGTGCTGCTGTCATCTCTCTTCGGCGCCGGCGCCGATCCGGCGCTGGCGCTGACCGCGGTCGGTGATCCTATGCAGTCCATCTACGGGTGGCGCGGCGCGTCGGCAGCCAACCTGCCGCGTTTCGCCACCGATTTCGCGACGACGGCCGGTCCTGCGCCGAGGCTCGAATTGTTGACGAGCTGGCGGAATCCGCCAGAAGCACTCGAGCTTGCCAACCACATCACCGCGCCGCTGCGTCGAAGCGGAGTACCGGTCCCCACGTTGCGCGCCAGGCCCGGAGCCACGGCGGGAGATGTTCGGTTGGCGGTGTCCGCGACAGTCCGTGACGAGCGGGAGTGGATTGCCGATCGTATCGAGAACGAGTTTCGCGTCGCGCTCGACGAGGAGCGCCCACCGCCGACGGCTGCAGTTCTGGTGCGGCGCAACGCCGACGCGGAGCCGCTCGCCGAGGTGCTTCGGGCGCGCGGGCTGCCCGTCGAGGTGGTCGGCCTCGGTGGGCTACTGCACGTCCCAGAGGTTGCCGACGTCATCGCCATGCTCCGGCTCGTCGCCGACCCTCTGGCCGGGAGCGCCGCGATGCGAGTGCTTACGGGTTCACGCTGGCAGATCGGGGCAGCCGACCTCCGGGCATTGGCACGTCGAACTCGCGAGCTAGGTATCGGTGGCGGCTACGGCACACCGGGCCGAGTGGACGACATCGCTGCCCTCGACGCTGCCCTCGGCAGCTCTCTACCGGGCGAGCATGCAGAGGAAGCAGGACTTGCCGACGCCATCGCCGATCCCGGCCCGGCCGATCGCTACTCGGCGCGCGGGTACCAGAGGATCACCGCGCTCGCGCAGGAACTGCATTCGCTCCGTGAGCGGATAGGGCAACCGCTCACCGAACTGGTGGCCGATATCGAGCGTGCGATGGGCATCGGAATCGAGGCGCAGGCGAGAACATCACCGTCGACCGCAGGGGGAGTCGGTCGCGAACACCTCGACGAGTTCGCTGTCGTGGTGGCCGACTACGCCGACAACCCGACCGCCACGGTCACCGGGTTCCTGTCGTTCCTCGCCGCAGCGGACACGGTGGAGGACGGACTCGCGCCAGGGGAGGTGGAGGTGGCGCCGCACCGCGTCCAGGTACTCACCGTCCATTCGGCCAAAGGCCTCGAATGGGAGGTGGTTGCCGTGCCGCACGTTTCCGCCGGGGTCTTCCCGTCCTCGACGGCATCATCGACCTGGCTGGGTGCGATGGCCGAGCTGCCTCCGATTCTGCGCGGTGACCGTGCGGAGGTCGACGAGAACGGCCACATGTCGGAGGGTGTACCTACGTTGGATCTGCTCGATGTGCACAACCGAAAAGACCTGCAGGAGGCCATCGATCGACACAAGGATGCTCTCGCTCGTCGGAGACTCGCCGAGGACCGCCGACTCTTCTACGTAGCGCTCACCCGAACCGAACGCGCGCTCTTCGTCTCCGGGCACCACTGGGGTGAAACCGGCAGCAAACCGCGTGGGCCATCGGAGTTCTTGAAGGAGCTCAAATCGCTCGTCGACGACCCATCTCGAACGCAACCCGAACCGGTTGCCGTCATCGATGAATGGGCACCCGCGCCCGAGCCCGGAATCGCGAACCCGTTGACGGCCGAGCCGCATTCTGCGACATGGCCTGCAGACCCCCTGGGGCAGCGTCGCAGCGCCGTCGAACATGGGGCCCGAGCTGTGCTGCTCGCGCTCGCCGAGTCCGAAGCGGCGACCGAGCCGGATGTGAGCGAGGACCCGGAGAATTGGGCCGCAGAGGTCGAGACGTTGCTCGCCGAGCGCCACGAGCGCACCCGCTCCACCACAACTGTCCCTTTGCCTCGCAATCTTTCGGTCAGTCAGTTGGTCGATCTCGCAGCGGATCCCGATGCGTTGGCGTCGAGATTGCGTCGACCGCTGCCGTTCCCGCCGAATCCGCTCGCCCGCCGGGGTACTGCGTTTCACGCCTGGGTCGAACGTCGATTCGGCGCTACCCGGCTGCTCGATCTGGACGAACTTCCCGGGTCCGCGGACACCGGGGCGGCGGCCGACGTCGATCTGGAAACTCTGCAGAACGCATTCCTGGCCTCGGAATGGTCCCTGCGCAGTCCGGTCGAGGTGGAGGTGCCGTTCGAAACCTCGGTTGCCGGAACAGTTCTGCGTGGGCGCATCGACGCAGTGTTCGCCGATCCGGACGGGGGTTGGACGGTCGTCGACTGGAAGACCGGCAAGGAACCGACGGCCAACGAGGAGAAATCGGTCGGCATGCAGCTCGCTGCGTATCGGCTCGCCTGGGCGGAGCTGATGTCGGCCTCTCGACCGGACGGAGAGCAGGTGCCGCTCCACATGGTGCGCGCGGCATTCCACTACGTTCGCAGCGGCCGAACGATCTCCCCGGACGACCTACCGGACGGCCTCGCTCTGACCGCACTCATCGAAGGCACCACCGAGGACTACCTCTGAGCAGCGTTCTTGCGCACCTTCATGGCCTCGGTCACGAGTGGAATCTGCAACGGCAGCCGGGCCAGCACAGCCGCCTTCATCGCTGTGGAGGACTTCGGATCGGCCACGATACGGCGCGCCATGTCGATGTTCGCCGGGAACACCGCAACGAACAGCGCGGCTGCGAGCCCGCCGCCGAGGCGCCGCGTCGACGGCACGGCCAACGCCGCCGCAACTGCGACCTCGGCGACACCCGAAACGGTGGTGTACGTGCGTGCTGTACCCGGCAGCGCCTTCGGAACCTGCATGTCGAAGAACTTGGGCGCAACGAAATGAAGTACTCCTGCACCGGCCAACAATGCGGACAATCGAAACGCAGCCTGATTATTTCGTCCTGTCATGGATCCACCGTGCCACACGTTCAGCCGCGACATTCGGGCCACGGCGTCACGATTGCAGCGAACCGGGATACGCTGCCAGCCGTGGACGATGGAAAAGGGGAGTAGACGAGGTGGCCGGTAGATTGCGGACTCGTCTGAACAACGGTGACACGTTGACGGACAGGCCCGACTTCGCGCTCGTCGGCGTCCTTCGCGTCCCCGAGCTCCAGAGCAGCCCCTGGCGTGCAATTTATCGTCGCGTGCTCATTGCGCTGGGCGCACTGTTTCTGGCTGCGGCCGTCGTTTACATCGACAGGGACGGCTACTCGGATTCCCAGGGCGACGGGGTGTCGATGCTCGATGCTCTGTACTACGCAACCGTGTCGTTGTCGACGACCGGCTACGGAGACATAGCCCCGGTCACGCCTTCTGCCAGGTTGGTCAACATCCTGGTCATCACGCCACTTCGAATCTTTTTCCTCATCTTGCTGGTCGGTACCACGCTCGCTGTTCTCACCGAGCGGTCCCGGCAGGCATTCAAAATTCAGCGATGGAGGCGCCGCGTGCGCAATCACACCGTGGTCATCGGCTTCGGAACCAAAGGCCGTACCGCAGTCGATGCGATGATCGGCGACGGCGTGCCAGCGTCGGAGATCGTCGTGGTCGACACCGATCAGGCTGTGCTCGACACGGCATCGAGCATGGGGTTGGTGACGGTGCACGGGTCCGCCACCAAGTCCGATGTGCTGAGGTTGACCGGTGCTCAGCACGCGGCGGCCATCATCGTTGCCACCAATCGAGACGACACCGCCGTGCTCGTCACCCTGACCGCGCGGGAGATCGCTCCGAAAGCGAAGATCGTCGCAGCGATCCGCGAGGCAGAGAACACGCACCTGCTCCGACAATCGGGAGCCGATTCCGTCGTAGTCTCCTCGGAGACAGCAGGCCGCCTCCTGGGTATCGCCACCTCCACTCCGTCCGTCGTGGAGATGATCGAGGACTTGCTCACCCCCGAGGCGGGATTCGCCATCGCCGAGCGGGAAGTCGAACGCGACGAGGTCGGCGGATCGCCGCGGCACCTCACCGATATCGTGTTGGGCGTCGTCCGTGGCGGAAAGCTCTTCCGAATCGGTGCTCCCGAGGTCGATGCCGTCGAGGCCGACGACCGACTTCTCTACATCCGCCGCGTCGGGGAGTGACCTGAGCGCGGCCGGGTCATGGCAGTAGGGTCGGGTCGTGCCACGCTTTCAGCTCGAACGAGCACCCCTGCTTTCGCGTTCTCCGCTCGATCGGGCCGAGGAGCTGCGCAAGAACACAGAGGCCCTCAGGGCCGGCTGGTCCACCGCCAAAATTCTGCAGGTCGATCATCGCGGCCGGATGCGTATCGACGAATCCGGACTCGTGTATGTCCCGGCGACGGACGTCTCGGCCGAACCAGCCCTCGATGCAGTGTTCCTCGGAATCGACGGCGACCGGCACCTGTGGGCGCAGCGCGTTGGCGCGTTGGCCGGAGAGATCGTCGATCTGCGGATGGCGGGTGATCAGCTCGGCGAGAACGAGCTGTCAGTTCTGACCAGTGCACTCGCGATCCTCAACTGGCATGCGTCGGCGAGCTTCAGCGCACTCGACGGTGCAGCGACTACTCCGTCGGCCGCGGGGTGGTCCAGGACGAGCACATCCAACGGACACGAAGAGTTCCCGCGGACCGACCCGGCAGTGATCTGCCTCGTCCATGATGGCGCCGACCGTGTCTTGCTCGCTCGCGCGCCCTCGTGGCCGGAGCGTCGCTTCTCCGTACTCGCCGGGTTCGTGGAGGCAGGTGAGTCGCTGGAGTCGTCCGTTCGTCGCGAGATTAAGGAAGAAGTCGGAGTTACTGTGTCCGACATCACCTATCTCGGCAGTCAGCCGTGGCCGTTCCCTCGATCGGTGATGATCGGCTTCGCAGCCGTCGCCGATCCAGAGGTGCCGCTGCAGTTCCTCGACGGTGAGATCGCCGAAGCGCACTGGTTCGACCGCGCCGAGGTGCGAGGCGCCCTGGAACTGGGGGACTGGGCGTCCGATTCTCCGGCGAGGCTGTTACTACCCGGATCGATCTCGATCGCGCGCGGCATGCTCGAGGCGTGGGCCGCGAACACCGGCTGATCGAGCCCGAGCTAGACGCCGAGCGCTCGCTGGACCGCCGCGAGGGTGGGATTCGTCGCTGTCGATCCGTCGGCGTAGAGGACCGTGGGGACCACGTGGTTGCCGCCGTTGACGCTGCCGACGAAGTCGGCCGATTTCGGGTCCTGTTCGATATCGATTTCCGAATAGCCGATCCCGGCTTCGTCGAGCTGCGTCTTGAGCCGACGGCAGTAACCACACCACGTTGTCGAGTAGATCGTGAGGGCCGTTGGGCTCTCCGCGGCGGTGTTGTTTTCTGTGGACGTCATGGCTCGATTCAACACTGTGTGTCGGTCCATTGTTCCGGTCGGAGGTCGCGACCGCTATCGAGCCTCCTGCGGACGCAATCGAGGACTGTCGGAGGCTCCTGACATGATGGACGCCATGTCTGTGGATTCGATGATCGACGGTTTGGATCCCGAACAATCTGCCGCGGTCGCGGCGCCACGCGGACCGGTGTGTGTGTTGGCGGGCGCCGGAACGGGAAAGACGCGCACGATCACCAGGCGTATTGCGCACCTCGTCTCCGCCGGCCATGTTTCCTCGGGGCAGGTCTTGGCCGTGACCTTCACGGCGCGAGCTGCCGGTGAGATGCGTGGGCGACTTCGTGAACTCGGCGTAGGTAGCGACGGTCCACCCGTGCAGGCCCGAACATTTCACGCCGCAGCCCTGAGACAGCTCAAGTATTTCTGGCCCCAGGTCGTCGGCGATACGAGCTGGCAGCTGCTGGATCGCAAGTTTGCCCTCGTCAGCCAAGCCGCGCACCGAGCCGGTGTGTCGACGTCCACCGATTCGGTCCGCGACCTGGCCGGTGAGATCGAATGGGCCAAGGGTTCGCTCGTCGCGCCCGAGGATTACCCGACGGTGACCGCGCGGCTGCGCCGCGAGGTGCCGATGGATGCGGCCAAAGTAGCGTCCGTGTACGCGGGATACGAGGATCTCAAGAACCGTGGTGGCGAGGGAATCCTCCTCGACTTCGACGATCTGCTTCTGCACACAGCGGCCGCGCTCGAGGAGCACTCCGCGGTCGCCGACGAGTTCCGGGAGCGGTACCGCTGCTTCGTCGTCGACGAATACCAGGACGTCACACCGTTGCAGCAGCGGGTGCTCGATGCCTGGTTGGGTGAACGTGACGATCTGACGGTCGTGGGAGATGCCAATCAGACCATCTACTCCTTCACCGGCGCGACCCCTCGTTACTTGCTCGACTTCTCCAGACGGTTTCCCGACGCAACCGTGGTGCGGCTCGAGCGAGACTATCGATCCACACCCGAGGTCGTCTCGCTCGCGAACAGGGTGATCGGCGCGGCACGTGGCCGCATCGCTGGGACGCGCCTGCAGCTCATCGGGCAACGGGCCCCCGGTCCGGAGCCGGAGTTCTTCGAGTACGACGACGAGCCGGCCGAGGCCGACGGTGTCGCTCGGGCGATCAAGCGGTTGATCGCCAAAGGGACCGCCCCCTCGGAAATTGCCGTGCTGTATCGCATCAACGCGCAGTCCGAGGTACACGAGCAGGCGATGACAGAGATGCAGATCCCGTACCAGGTTCGCGGCGGGGAGGGATTCTTCAACAGATCCGAAGTGCGACAGGGTATCTCGGCCTTGCGAACGGCCTCGGGCCGGGACGATCTCCCTGAAGAATCGAAGCAGGGGGAGGGGTTGCCCTCTCTGGTTCGAGCGGTGCTGGCCCCATTGGGATTGACCGCAACCGAACCGGCCGGCGCGCAAGCACGTGAAAAGTGGGCCTCCCTAGGCGGACTGGTTCAAGTCACCGAAGAGTTGCTCGTACAGGACTCCGATCTCGACCTCGACCGGCTGCTCGGCGAGCTCGCCGCACGGGCCGAGGCTCGCCACCCACCGGTGGTCCAGGGCGTCACCTTGGCTTCACTGCACGCAGCCAAGGGATTGGAATGGGATGCAGTCTTTCTCGTCGGCTTGGCCGACGGGACTCTCCCGATCTCGCATGCCCTGGGCAACGATCCGAGCGCGAACAACGACGCCGCGATAGAGGAGGAGCGTCGACTGCTGTACGTCGGGGTCACCCGAGCCCGCGAACACCTGCATCTGTCATGGGCGCTGGCTCGGAACGCGGGTGGGCGCAAGTCGCGGCGCAGGTCCCGATTCCTCAACGGGTTGATACCCGAGGATTCGCCGGCGTCACGTATTGCCGCGACGCCGACGAAGAAGTCCGGGCCGAAGTGCAGATTGTGCGCAAAGCCGTTGATCGGCACCGGCGCAACCATGCTGGGGCGGTGTGAATCTCATCCGAGCGATGTGGACGAAGCACTGCTCGATGCGTTGAAGTCGTGGCGGTTGGAGAAATCACGCGAGCTGAAAGTTCCGGCATACGTGGTCTTCAGTGACACGACGCTGACCGCGATTGCCGAACAGCAACCCCAGGACGACCGCGGTCTGGTCGCTATTCCTGGTATCGGCGCAAAGAAGCTAGAGCGTTTCGGCGCAGACGTGTTGACGGTCGTCCGGGAATCGTCGGCTACCTGACCGACACTCGATGCCGAGCAAGAAACCGCAGGTAGAAAATAACTTGTGCTGTTTCGGCGCAGAGGTTTAGTCTGTTTTCACCGCTCGAGTGAAGCCGCGTGTTCCTACGCTGTGATCCGCTGTGGTCCATATTGTCCGAGATCGAGATCAGAACAGGAGGTGGAGAACGATGACGAACTACATTTTCGAAGCTGGAACGCAGAACGATGCGCACACCGCGAAGGTCGTCGACGCCTCCACCTGGCTCCCCGGCACCGCAGCAGCAGTGGCCGTTAAGCCCTGCGCGCACAAGGCAATTGCTGCCCTCGCTACTCAGGCACCAGCCGCCCAGGCGCCCGCCGGTGCTCTCGGCTTGTCAGCGCGTCACCGCCGCCCACGAATGAAGTCCGTGATCGAAATTCGATATCGAGAGAAGTCTCGATAGAGAGACTCGATTCGCCAACAAGGCCACGGACCCGCATACGCGGACCGTGGCCATTTTCGTTCGAGGAGTCCCCTCCGCTCGAACGTTCGGCTCACTTGGTTCGCAGAATTTCCAGCCAACTGTAAACAAGCCGCACGAAAAGTAGAGGAGACCGACGTGTCACCCGTCACGATCCGGACGACATGCCGACCCGAAGGCGAATCCGAACGCATCGACGCTGCTAGCCACCCGATCGACGATCACATCGTGAACGAACGCTCCCGTTTCTCGCGTATCTCGGGACTTCGCGTGCCCTGCCGCGTCGCCGATCCCGACCTCTGGTTCGCCGACAGTCCTGGCGAACTCGAACGCGCGAAGGCGCTGTGTACCGAGTGCCCGATTCGTCGCGCATGTTTGAGCACAGCACTCGATCGTGCCGAACCGTGGGGAGTGTGGGGCGGCGAAATATTCGATCAGGGAGTCGTCGTCGCACGGAAGCGACCGCGCGGTCGTCCCCGCAAGCAACCACAGGTCGCGTGAACCGATCGCCGATGCCCGGCTTCCCAGCCGAAGTTGATCAGACTTCGCTGTCGAAGCCGGGCATCCATTCTGTGAGGATCGCCATGTACGGCGCATACGCATCCAACTGAGCGCAGATGCCGACCAACCCGCCGAGGACACGGAAGATCATGATGTACTCCGCGGGCATGTTCAAAGCTCGGGCAGTGCGGAACTGTGCACTGTCGAACTCGGTCGCGGTTCCGGCAGCCTTCTGGAGCCATGATCGAGTGAAATGGAAAGAATCGGTTCTGATGGGATCGGTGAACGGGCGCAGGTAGTCCGAGATTTCCTGCGCACTGACTTTCCGGCCGGGAATGACGAACCCACTATCGGTGCACAGTTCGACGAGTTCGTCGAAACGCTCGTCCCGTGCCAGACGAACCATGCGGCCGAGCACCGGCGGCAGACCGTTCGGCATCGGGGCTGTCGCACCGAAATCGATGACGCCGAGGCGTCCATCGGCCAACAACATGAAGTTTCCCGGATGTGGATCGGCGTGCAGCAACCGTGCCCGCGCCGGCGAAGCGAACGCGAACAACACCAGTAGTTCGCCTGCTGCGTTCCGCTGCTCCGGGGTGCCATCGGCGATGATCGACGACAGCGGCGCACCCGTCATCCACTCGGTGACCAGCACTTTGGGTGCGCTCGCGACGACACGTGGCACAGCGAACTGCGGGTCACCGTCGAAGGCCGCAGCGAAGGCACGTTGATTGCCCGCCTCGATGCGGTAGTCCAACTCGTCCTCGGTGCGTGCGATCAACTCGTCGAGCACCGGTTTGACATCCGCGCCGGTGAAAATTGCGCTGAACGTGCTCGCGAAGCGAGACATCGTCTTCAGGTCCGCACGCAAAGCGTCGTCGGCGCCTGGGTACTGCACCTTGACAGCCACCTCCCGGCCGTCTGCCCACACAGCGCGGTGTACCTGGCCGATACTTGCCGACGCAACAGGTACATCCTCGAACGAGGCGAAACGAGACCGCCACTCGGTGCCGAGTTGATGGTCGAGCACGCGATGAACTTTGGCTGCGGGCAGGGGCGGCGCATCGGCCTGGAGTTTGGTCAGTGCCTCCCGGTAAGGCTCGGCGAATTCCTCGGGCACGGCCGCTTCCATGACGGACAGGGCCTGTCCGAACTTCATTGCCCCGCCCTTGAGTTCGCCGAGAACAGAGAACAGTTGCTCGGCAGCCTTGGCGGCGAGGTCGGAGTCGATCTCGCCGCGGTTTCCGCCCGCCAGCTTCTTTCCGAAGCCGACGGCTGCACGGCCGGCGATGCCGATCGGGATGCGAGCGAGCTTGGCAGTACGGGCGGAGCCCCGGCGAGGAATATCTGGCACGGCTCCATCATGTCGGACGGAGCGCTATCTTGCCTACAGCGCTGGTGAGAGCCCTGCTCGGCGCGTCACAACAGCGAGCAGTCGCATCGTGGGTGCCGCGACCATGTTCGACGGGAGACGGAACTGTCGTTCAAATCGATCTCGACTGTCGTGTCCTGCAACGGAGCGCGACGGCCGTCCGCGAAGGCCTCGATCTGGGCCAGCGCGATTGCTGCAGCGGCGAGAACCGTGGGTCTGTCTGCCTCGCCGACACGTCCGAGGAGCTGAGCCGACACGTGCGGCCATTGCGGGTCGGCACTGCAACGGAAGAGGTCCGCGCACCGCAGGCAGCTGCTGACGCCGGGGAGCACAAACGGTCCGACAATGCCGCGACCATCGCGAAGTCGAACCTGCAGATGCGGCGTGCGGGTGCGAACCAGTCGGGTGACCACGGCGGGATCAGGAGCCATATCGTCGGTGAGCAGTGCGATATCGCACCTGCTTCGATCATCGTCGGGTCCCGTTGTCCGTGACGCCGCGGCCCCGGGGCGCTCGATCACTGTCAGAGGGGACGCGGCCAGGCCGGCCACAACCGCGTCGGCGATCGGTCCTCGCCCCAGCACGTGCACCGTGGTGACCACAGCGGTCTCGTCGGCCCTTTCGGTCGATGCGCGCGCAGTGCCCTCGCTCAACAGGCCCGATTCTCCGAGTTCCGCCAACATCGTCGACATCGCGTTCGCGGACAGCCCGATGGTGCCCGCGTACCAGATCATGTGCGCGCGGGAATGCACGCCGTCGAGGCGTCGGAGGAGGTCCAGTAGGGCTTCGGGTTCGATGCCGGGTGGCGGTGTGACGACGAAGGACCGTTCGGGATGCCAGCCGAGCCGCGCGGTTCCGTCGCGTTGGACGAAAATCGGGGCGTGGAGCCTGGGTCTACGCAGGGGCAATGTGGACATGTCGCGAGGGTGCCACCTCGGTCAGGAAACCACCGACAGATCGGGTGGGGTTATCCACAGGCTCACACCGGCGTCGAGCAGGGCTTTCGGTGCAGAAATCGGGGTGATCCGAAAAACTTCGCAACGCCCCCTTCGGTGGGACCGACTACCCCGCGGAACCACTGTCCTTGGTACCGCCGTCGTTCTCGCCGTCCTCGTTCTCGCCGGCTTCGCGCTCCGAGCGTTCCTGCGCTTCGGTCGCCTCCAGCTGAGCGATCGGGTCGTCGAAGCTGCTCGTTCCGCCGCCGACGATGCCGTCGATGAATCCGGCTGGGTCGTCCAGGTCGGCCGAGACAGGGAGGAGATCGGGGTGTTCCCAGACTCCGTCGCGCCCGTCGACGCCGGCTGCGGCACTCAAACGCCGCCACAGTTCACCCGCCTCGCGAACCTTGCGAGGACGAAGCTCCAACCCCACCAGGGTGGCGAAGGTCTGTTCTGCGGGCCCACCGGACGCGCGTCGTCGTCGAATGGTCTCGCCGAGCGCGCCCGCTCCGGGCAGGCGGTCTCCGAGAGCTTCGGCGACGACTGTCTCGACCCAGCCCTCGACGAGTGCGAGCAGCGTCTCCAAACGCTCGAGCGCCTGCTTCTGCTCGGGCGTGGTCTGTGGTTCGAAAGCGCCTTGCTGCAGGATTTCCTCGATCTTCGACGGATCGGTCAGCGATGCCGGATCGAGGCCGGCGGCTGCCTCCTCGATGGCCGAGAAGTCCATACGAATCCCGCGCGCATACTCTTCGACTGTCGCGAGGACGCGCTGGCGAAGCCACGGCACATGGCTGTACAGGCGCTGATGCGCAGCTTCGCGTGCGGCCAAGAACACCAGAACCTCGCGTTCGGGCTGCTCGAGACCCTCGGTGAACGCCGCGATCGATTCGGGAAGCAACGCCGATACACCGCTCGGCCCCAAAGGGATCCCGATGTCGGTGGAGGTCAGAACTTCCTTCGACAGTTGCCCGAGAGCCTGGCCCAGTTGTGAGCCGAATGCCATCCCGCCCATCTGCGTCAGCATTCCCATCATGGGTCCGGCCATTTGCTGCGCTTCTGCGGGGAGCCCCGCGGTCCACATACCGGAAATCTGTTCCGCTACCGGATCACACAGGCGCTTCCAGGTGTCGATCGTGTTGTCGAGCCAATCGACCGGCGTCCACGCTGCTGTCTTCGACGCACCGGCTGGGAGGGTGGTCGCGCCGTCGAGCCACAGCTCGGCGAGATGCGCGGCCTCGGACACGGCCTCGGCCTTGCCCGCCCCGATGGGGGACACACTGCCGATTTGCTGTCTCGCCAATTGTTTGGCCAAGTCGTAGTTGACCGGACCCGCAGACGCGCCGCCCGCCCCGGGTGCGCCCATTCCACTGAGCATCTGGCCGAATTGGGTGAGCATCTGACCCAGAGCGGCAGGGTCGAAGCCCTCGCCACCGAATCCGAACCCGCCGGGCGTGCCGTCTCCGCCCTGATCCTTTTTCTTGTCCGGATCCTCGTCGGAGCTGTTGAACCCAAAATTGCTCATACGTCAACGGTACAAGGCTTCAGCACGAAAGAGCACGCTGGTGATCACGCTGATGGCGAACAGTCGGTGACCGTGACGATGCCTTCGGGAGGGGTCTCACATGTACCGCACAGACGACGGTTCTAATGTTTGTCGGGTGAATCGTAGGATTGCCACATTGGTTGCCGCCCTCGCGCCCGTAGTCGTACTCGGCGTGGTCGGCACTGTGATCACTGTGCCTTTCGCGGCCTTGGGTCCCGGGCCGACGTACAACACGCTCGGTGACGCCGACGGCGAGCCTGTCGTGCAGATCGACGGCGTCGATGTGGACCCGACGACGGGTCATCTGAACATGACCACCGTGGCAGTCCGCGACCAGTTGAACATCTTCGAGGCCTTCGGCTTCTGGGCCACCGGTCGGCAGGGTCTCGTTCCGCGCGAGGAGGTGTATCCACCGAACCAGACGAAGGAGGAGGTCCAGGAGAGCAACCAAGCCGACTTCGAGCAGTCCGAGAGCAGCGCCGAGCTGGCCGCGCTTCACCATCTGGGCCTGCCGATCGCGCTCGTGATCGGAGCTGTGGCGCCCGACGGACCTGCGGCTGGATTGCTGAACGAGGGTGAGCGCCTGGTCTCGGTGGCGGGTGAGTCGGTGGACACGGTCACCGGTGTTCGCGAGACGATCAGCGCCCGCTCACCGGGTGACACCGTCGAGATCGTTGTCGACGCGGACGGCGTCGTCAGAACGGAGTCGGTCGTCCTGGGAGCGCGACCCGATGACGCCGAGAGCGGCTACCTCGGTGTCACACCAGCGGAGGAGCCCGATGTGCCGTTCACGGTCACCTTCAACCTTGCGGACGTCGGGGGACCGTCGGCGGGGTTGATGTTCAGCTTGGCTGTGGTGGACAAACTCAGCCCTGGTGAGCTGAGCAACGGCGACTTCGTTGCGGGTACGGGAACGATCGATTCGGCCGGCACGGTCGGACCCATCGGCGGGATACCGTACAAACTGATCGCGGCACGCGAGGCAGGTGCCACGACCTTTCTGGTTCCTTCGCAGAACTGCAGCGAAGCTGTGCAGAACGCTCAGGACGGGCTGCGCTTGGTAAGGGTGGATTCGCTCGACAGTGCCATCGATTCGCTCGAGGCGATCGGCGCAGGCCAGAGCCCCCCTACCTGTTGACCAGCTCAGTCGTCGTCCACGACATCGAAAGTCGTGTACAAGGCGTGCACGATTCCCGGTGCAAGATTGTCGTAGAGCAGCAATTCGATGGGGGCGAAAGGATCCTCGTCGCCCTCGGGTTGCATCTGCAGAAGGGTCAGCGAAGGCCCGTCCTTGACCACGGCGGCGATCAGTCTTCCGTCCTTGCGGTCGGGATGCGAGTGTGCAGCGTGTCGAGCTGCGTCGTCGGCGGCGTCCCTGTCCGCGAGAAGTGGGATGAGTGCGTCGTCGAGATCGGTTTCGGCCGCGGGCGGCAGGATGACGATCTCCTGAACGAGAGCGCAGCCGACAACCCCCTCGGGCCAACTGGTCGTCGCCAGGAATTCGTCGAGTGCGCGTGATCCGCCGGTGATGTCCTCGGGCAGGTTGTGCTGCTGGATCGGCGTCAGCGCCGATCCATCCGTCAGCTCCTCGAGCAACGCCGGTTCGGCCGCAGCCAACACGGACGTGGGTACGAGGGCGAAGAGCTGAGGCCGCTGGCCCCACCCCTCGCCGTCGACGAAGTCGGCGACTTCCCGCGCGCATCGCGCCAGTGCTTCACCGAATCCTCCGGTGCTCACGTCGTCGTCAATCGAGTCGGCACCGTCGCCGAACAGGTCGTCGTTGAAATCGTTCACCCTGACATCTTCCCACCGTTCACCGGTTCGATCGCGCCCGGTAGGTCCTGAGTCGACGGGGGTCGGCAGGCTGTCGACCCGTTCCGTACAGTGGGGTCAAAATCGGACACGCGGTGCGCACGGTGTACCGCGAAACCATCAGCGATGCCCTTGGGTATCGCCCGAAGTTGGAGTGTGGCACGTGGGCATGAGGGCCCCCACCGGTCTACCGTCGCTATCGCGGCGTGGACGGATTTTACTTGTACTGGCCTTGATCTTCGCAGCGCTCTTGCTCGTCGGTCCCCGCCTCATCGACACTTATACGAATTGGCTTTGGTTCGGCGAAGTCGACTTCCGTCAGGTGTACACGACCACCGTGCTGACCCGAGTCGCACTCTTCCTCCTCGTCGGATCGATTGTCGGAGGCATCGTCTTCCTGGCGCTTCTGCTGGCCTACCGCAACCGTCCCGTGTTCGTACCCGTTGCAGGGCCGAACGATCCGATCGCTCGGTATCGCACGACAGTGATGAGCAGGTTGCGCCTGTTCGGAATCGGAATTCCGGTAGCCCTCGGCGTACTGTCCGGGCTGATCGCGCAAGCGAACTGGGTTACGGTGCAGCTTTTCCTCAACGGTGGTGACTTCGGCATCACCGACCCGCAATTCGGCCTCGACATAGGCTTCTACTCGTTCGACTTGCCGTTCTATCGGTTCGTTCTGAACTGGCTGTTCGTGGCGTTGTTGTTCGCTTTCTTCGCCAACCTGGTGACGCACTACGTATTCGGTGGGATTCGACTCGCCGGACGCGAGGGCGCGTTCACGCGCGCCGCGCGTATCCAGCTGGCGGTCATAGCCGGGACGTTCGTGCTGTTCAAGGCCGTTGCCTACTGGTTCGATCGGTACACGCTGCTCTCCAGCACGCGCAAGGAACCGACATTCAGCGGCGCCGGCTTCACCGACATCAACGCAGTGCTTCCCGCCAAGCTGATCCTGTTGGCCATCGCTGTGATCTGTGCCGCAGCGTTTTTCGCGGCGATCTTCCTGCGCGATCTCCGGGTTCCCGCGCTCGCTACCGCACTGCTCGTGCTGTCCTCGATCCTGGTCGGTGCGGTCTTCCCGCTGCTCATGGAGCAGTTTTCGGTTCGGCCGAACGCTGCGGAGAAGGAGCGCGCGTACATCGAGCGCAACATCGACGCCACCAGGGATGCGTACGGTATCGGCGACGATGTCGTCGAATACGAGGCGTATTCCGGTGAGGGTTCGCAGAACCCTCGCGAGAGCCAAGCTGACATCACGACCATCGCCAACACCCGGCTGCTGGACCCCAATGTCCTCTCGCGCACGTTCACTCAGCAACAACAGTTGAAGAACTTCTTCGGGTTCCCGGCCACCCTCGACATCGATCGGTACGAGATCGACGGCCAGCTGCAGGACTACATCGTCGCAGCCCGCGAGCTCTCGCCCGAAAGCTTGACCGGCAACCAGACCGACTGGATCAACCGCCATACCGTGTACACCCACGGCAATGGGTTCGTGGCCGCACCCGCCAACCGGGTCAACGCCGCGGTGGAGGATCCGACCGCCGAAGGGGCCAGCAGCAACAGCGGCTACCCGATCTACACCGTCAGCGACATATCGTCGCAGGGGTCGGAACAGGTCATCCCGGTCGATCAGCCTCGTATCTACTACGGAGAGGTCATCGCGCAGGCCGACCCGGACTACGCCATCGTCGGTGCTTCCGGCGCCGGTGATCGCGAGTACGACACCGACGCGTCCAGGTACACCTACACCGGATCCGGTGGTGTGTCCGTCGGTAACTGGATCAACCGACTCGCTTTCGCTGCCAAGTACGGGGAGCGGAACATCTTGTTCTCGGGTGCAATCGGCAGCGAGTCGAAGATCCTGTTCGACCGTGATCCGCGCGAACGTGTGCAGAAGGTGGCGCCGTGGTTGACCACCGACACCGACTCCTACCCGGCCGTGGTCGACGGCAAGATCGTGTGGATCGTCGACGGCTACACCACGCTCGAGAACTACCCGTACGCCCAGCGTGCATCGCTCGATGGACTCACCGTCGACAGCATCGAGCCGACGACGGGGCGTCCACTTCCCCGCGACGAGGTTTCTTACATTCGTAACTCGGTCAAGGCGACCGTCGATGCGTACGACGGCTCGGTGAAGCTCTACCAGGTGGACGAGACCGATCCGGTCTTGAAGGCCTGGATGGGTGTATTCCCGGATTCGGTTCAGCCCGAGTCCGAGATCTCCGACGAGCTTCGTTCGCACTTCCGTTACCCGGAGGATCTGTTCAAGGTTCAGCGCGAGATGCTGGCCAAGTACCACGTCGACGACCCGAACGAGTTCTTCACCAACAATGCGTTCTGGTCGGTTCCGAGCGACCCGACAGTCGACGGTGGTACCGAGCTGAACCAGCCTCCTTACTACGTGCTGATCGGTGATCCGGAAACGGGTGAACCGTCGTTCCGACTCACCAGCGCAATGGTCGGGTTCAACCGTGAACTGCTGGCCTCGTACATCTCGGTCCGTTCGGATCCGGAAAACTATGGAAAGTTCACGATTCTGCAGTTGCCGACCGACACGCAGACGCAGGGCCCGCAGCAGGCTCAGAACTCGATGACCTCGGACGCGCGAGTTGCCTCGGACAGGACGCTGTTGCAGCAGTCGAACAACATTCAGTACGGCAACCTCCTGACGCTACCCATCGCAGACGGCGGGATTCTGTACGTCGAGCCGCTCTACACGGAGCGAAACACAACATCTACATCGACCTTCCCGCAGCTCACACGTGTTCTCGTGAGTTACCGGGAACCCGGGTCGGACGGCGGTGTTCGTGTCGGTTACGCGGCGCGATTGTCGGAAGCGCTCGATCAGGTGTTCGGTTCGGGCACCGGTACAGCCGCGACCGCACCGGGTGGCGATGCTGCAGATCCGCAGCCGAGCACCGACTCCGGTGAAGCTGTCGAGGCGGAAGGCAACACCGGCGAAGCTTCCGTGGGTACTCCGAACACCGCACCGACGCCGCAGGCGCCGCTCGCGACGGCGGCCGAGGTGCAGGAGCTGAACGACGCATTGGCGGAGGTACGGACGGCGCAGCAGAGCGGCGATCTCGGTCGATTGGGTGACGCGTTCGATGCGTTGCAGGATGCTATCGACGCTTACAACGCGAACTGATTCCCCCAGTACGCAAGTACGCCCCGATCACTTCTTCGCGAAGTGATCGGGGCGTTTTGTTGTTGCAGGTTCGGACCTGCCGATCTCTAGCGTCCGATGGACGCGAGAATGGGCGAGTTCGCAGCAACGAACTGGTCGAACTGTGCGCTCAGGCCGTACTGTGCGGCGACCTGTGACGCGGCGTCGAAGTGCTGCTGCGCGACGGTGGTGGCCTGCTCGACGACTTCTTGAGCGGGCTCCTGGTACTCGGGTGTCACTGGCACAACCGCGGCGGGTGCCTGCTCAACGGGGGCTGCAGGCTCGGGTGCGGGGGCCGGTGCCGGTGTCGGCTCTGGGGTCGTTGCACCGGTTGTCAGGTACTGACCGCACGTGGGCCAGGCGCCGACGCCTTGGCTCTGCAGGGTGTTCTCGGCAACGCGAATCTGCTCGGCCTTGGACGCGCTTGCCGGCGAACCGCTTCCACCGTTTGCGGTCCAGGTGCTCTGCGAGAACTGCAGGCCACCGTAGTAACCGTTGCCGGTGTTGATGCCCCAGTTGCCACCGCTCTCGCACTGGGCGACGCCGTCCCAGTTGTGGGTAGCTGCGTTGGCGGTGCCAGCCGACAGGCCGAGGGGGATTGCTACGACGGCGCCGGTGACGGCGGCCCATCCGAGTGCGCGCTTGCCGAAATTAGTTCCTGTGGTCATTCGGGGTGAATCCTCTCCGCGCCGGCTAACGCAACCCACCGTTGGAGGCACCTCGAGTGCATGCTTCCCGGCGTCGTGCACGAGACTGTGCTCGTACGTGTTGCGGCTCTGCCCCCGTGCGTATCGGGGAACCATCCCCCGCGGGGCAGAGCAATGCAGCGGCGGGGGCGGTACTGACCCTGCGTTGTAGGGCCGACCGCGAACCTAGTCGAGGTTTTTTGCCATGTCACACCAATCCGTGGGACTGCCCGAGTCCGGATGCTGGGACGCTGAAAGGTGTTATTGCTGGTCAAATACCATCGGGACGCATTCGTGTCCCGTTCGTTACGCGGTTGTTATGTGCCGCGAATCACGTCGAAACTGTGGTGCAGCACACTTGTATCTCGTGGTGCTCGATGGCTCGTCCTGCGAAATTTCCGTCGCGTCGGTGGCGGTGATCCTTCGATGGAACGCGATTTGCTATTGCTGGACACCGTCGGGTAACTTTGTGTTCACAGCGCGGGGTGGAGCAGCTCGGTAGCTCGCTGGGCTCATAACCCAGAGGTCGCAGGTTCAAATCCTGTCCCCGCTACTAACGAAACGGCCCGGAACTCCAAGTTCCGGGCCGTTTTCTTGTGTGTGTGCCGGGCCGTGTACGCGGAGGAGTTGTTGCGTGATCACCGTTCAGGCGGCAGGATGCGTTCCGTCAGTGGCGTGTGCCGCAGAAACGGGAGCGATGTGATCAAGGCCGAGGGACTGACGTACACCTACCCCGGAGCAGCGGAGCCCACGGTGCGCGAACTGTCTTTCACGGTCGAACCCGGCGAGATATTCGGATTCCTCGGGCCGAGCGGCGCGGGGAAGAGCACTGTGCAGAAGATTCTCACCGGGCAATTGGCGCCGTTCGAGGGTTCCGCTGAAGTATTCGGTCGACCACTTGTCAAACCCGGGCGCGAATACTACGAGGACATCGGTGTGGGATTCGAGCTGCCGAACCTGTTCACGAAGCTCACCGCCCAGGAGAACCTGAGGTTCTTCGCGTCGTTCTATCGCAGATCTGCCGACCCGGCGTCGTTGCTTGCGCAGGTCGGACTGACCGACCATGCGGAGCGGCGAGTTGCGGACTACTCCAAGGGTATGAAGATGCGGCTGTGCTTCGTCCGCGCCCTACTGCACGATCCTCCGGTGCTCTTCCTCGACGAACCGACCAGTGGACTTGATCCGGTCAACGCCAGGCTGATCAAGGACATGGTGCAGGAACAACAGCGCCGAGGTAAGACGGTCTTCCTCACCACGCACAACATGCACGACGCCGACGAACTCTGCGACAGAGTGGCGTTCTTCGTCGACGGTCAGATCGAGCGGATCGGGTCTCCGGCACAGCTACGTGCCGATCACGGCAGACGCAGGGTGGTCCTGGAATACCGTCGGAGCGACCCGGCTTCACCGGAGGTCGAGGTAGCGGAGTTCGACCTGGATGGCCTCGCCGAGAACCTCGACTTCCACACTGTGCTGCGCGACCACGACGTGCTGTCGATGCATTCGACTGAGCAGAGCCTCGAGGACGTGTTCATCGAAGCCACCGGGCGGAAGCTGACATGAGCACAGCCCTACCCGCTTCGCTGCCCCGTGTCGGCGACAGTCTGCGGGTCCTATATCGATCCGTGGGCTGGGACCTGCGGCTGCAGTCGAGATACCAGATCGTCACGGTGTCCTTGGTGGTGACGGCCGCCTACGGTCTTGTGCTGCGACTGCTCCCGGATTCATGGCTGCGCGACGCGACGATCCTGCTGGTACTGGCGGACCCGACCATGATCGGGTTCTTGTTCGTCGGTGCCCTGGTGTTGTTCGAGCGCGATGCCGGTATCACTGCGGCCGTGGCTGTCTCGCCGTCTTCGCCCGCGCTCTACGTGTGGTCGAAAGCGGTTTCCTTGACGACTGTTTCGGTGGTCTGCGCCGTGGCGCTGACTGTCGCGGGACATGGCATGAACTTTCGGATGGTGCCACTGTTGGGCGGGGTGGTGCTCACTTCGCTGATGTTCGTATTCATCGGAATCGTCGCGGTGGTCAGGGTTCGGTCGGTCAACGGCTACCTGTTGATCGTGCCCGTGTTCCTCGTTCCGATGTATCTACCATTGCTGGGATCGGCGGGCTTCGCGCAGTCACCGCTGTATTACCTGTTGCCGACACAGGGGTCGTTGCTGCTGATTGCGCGTGCACTGGAGTCCCGCCCGGCATGGGAAGCGCTGTACGGAGTGACCATTCTGGGCCTCTGGCTGATCGCCTCCTGCTATGCCGCAACCCGCTCGTACGAATCGCACGTTCGAGGAAGGAGGTCATGACCGTCGCGCTGACGGTGTGGGCCAACGACCTCCGCAACATCGTTCGCGATCGGACGGTCGGCGTGCTCCTGCTCGTCCCCTTCATTCTTGTGGCAGTTCTGCGTTTCGGTCTGCCGCTGCTCGAGCAGCGATGGACTGCGCTCGACGGTCACGACCAGCTGGTGCTGGGCCTGTTCTGCATCGTGGTCGGCCTGTTCCCAGCGTTCATGGCCTCGTTCATCATGCTCGACGAGCGAGATCAGGGCTTGTACCCCGTGTTTCGGATACTCCCAGTCGGCTTCGGCGCGCTCGTTCGCTACCGGCTTGCCGCCGTAACCGTGCTGGGCGTGGTCGGTTCGCTTGTGCTGTTGGTCGGTGCGGGAATCGGGGAGTACTCGGTCTTCGGCACTGCAGTGCTGGCTGCTGTGTGCGCGGCCGGGGGACCCGCGGCGATGTTCGTCGCGGTGTCACTGTCGGGCAACAAGATCGAATGTCTGACAGTCTTCAAGGTACTGTTCGTGCTCTCCGCTCTGGGGATCACCGGTGCGCTCGGCGAGCTGCACGGTTGGAATGCTGCGTGGGCGGTCCTGCCCACGTACTGGGTCTTTCGTGCCTTCGGCGCCGCCGCAGGTGCCACCACATCGATTGCCGCCAACGCGGCGGTCGCGATGGTGGTCTACCTATGTATAGCTGTCATCGCCTACCGGCGACTGCGTCGACTGCTCACCTAGTCACACCGCCGGTTCGGTGCCCGTATCGGTAGCGTCGTCGTCGGTCGCGTCACCGTCGGTGGTTTCGCCGTCATCGGTTTCGTGGGCGGTGAGGTCGACGGTGTCGACGCCTTCGAGCGCCGTCAGTTCTTGCTCGGCCTCGGCGAACACCCCTCGTACTCTGTCCTTCAGCTTTTTCGCCCAATCCAACATTGTGGTGTTCTCCTCCGCTTCGACGTGTACCTCACTTCTCTACCAGGTCGTCTCGGGGCGCGGGTCGGCGGCGCTGGTCTCGTCGTATTCGGCGAGAACTTGCCGCAACAGCTTGCCGGTGGCATTGCGGGGGAGCTCGTCGAGGAAGACGACCTCCCTCGGAACCTTGTACCTGGCGAGATGAGACCTGACGTACGCCTTGAGCGAATCGGCGTCGTGCGGAGAACCTTTCATCGGCACCACGAAGGCCCTCAAGCGGTGCCCGAACTCCACGTCCGGGACACCGACGACTGCCGCCTCGGCGACGGATGGATGGTCGGCGAGCAGGTTCTCCACCTCGAGCGGATACACGTTCTCGCCACCCGAGACGATCATGTCGTCGTCGCGGCCATCGACGAAGAGCAGGCCGTCGTCGTCGAAATGCCCGACGTCCCCGGTGGAGACCAAGCCTGCGATTCGTTCCTTGTCGCGCCCGTCGGTGTAACCGGAGAAACTGAGTCCGCTGGAGACGAAAATTCTGCCGACGCTTCCGGCGGTGGTCACCGGATTTCCGTCGTTGTCGAACAATTCGACATGGCACGTCACCGGGGGTCTCCCCGCGGTGCCCGGTGCGCGCGCCAGATCTTCCGGAGTGGCCACCGTCGCGACGGCCACCTCCGTCGATCCGTACAGATTGTGCAGAACCGGACCGAATGTGTCTGCCGTTCGTCGACTCAGGTCGGGACTGATCGATGAACCCGCGGCGAAGATGATGTGCAGACACGAGGTGTCCTGCGATGCCAAGAATGCAGGGTCCAGGTCGACGATTCGCTGCAACATTGTCGGCACCAGTACAAGTGAGTCGGCTCGATGACTCGCGACGAGACGAATGGTGTTCTGCGGATCGAACTTTCGGTGCATTACAACGGTGTTTTGCAGGGCCAGCGCCAGTGCGAACTGCGATACCCCCGTGCCGTGGAAAATCGGTGCGGCCATCACCATGGTCTGCTCTCGACGCAGTGGCACTCTATCGAGGAACTGGGCCGACGCCAGCGGTGACGTACGGTCCCGCGGAGCGCCTTTCGGGGTTCCAGTGGTGCCGCTGGTGAGCAACACGAATCCGCCGTGGTGCTGTGGAGCGGGAACCGGACCGATCGAATTGCCCGCTACGACGCTGTCCAGAGTGGGCACATCGCTCGGCACTTCCGACCATGCGATGTAGCGGGCTACCTCGGGCGCCAGCGCCGCCGCCACCTCGCTGAACTCCTCGTCGTAGACGAACGACCGGACCTGTTCTCGGCTGGCGACATCGGCTAGTTGCGGGGGAGCGAATCCGGTGTTCATCATCACCAGCCGGATGCCGGCCTTCGCTGCCGCGAGCATTGTGAGCACTGTGCCGCGGTGATTGCGCGCCATGATTCCCATGACCGAGTCGGCACCGATGCCCGCCTGCTTCCACCCTCGCACCAGAGCGTTGGACTGCTCCTCGAGTTCCACATACGACAGCGGCCCTCGTTCGTCTATCAGCGCGATCGATTGGACTCCCGCACGGGCATGAGCGTGGACTGGACCTGCGAACGGGCCGTACTTCCCGACGGCGCGTATCGATGCGACGCCGCGATCCAGCCGCGGAAACGGCACCAGCCCTGCGCGATTCATCACGCGAACGGCGCCGACACCGTCGACGATGTGAGCCAAGGTGCGGTGGCGTGCGAGGTTCTGCTTCACCGACAAGATCGTCCCCCTCGGGATCGATTAGAAAACTGTGCCGACGCGTGCCGCATCGCCGGGCCGATTTCGATCCTAATGCGCGGACCGATCGGGCGGGCTGCTTCCATCAAGGTCAGGACCTCTCGGCATCAGCCTCTGCGTCGGCGGCACGTCGCCGGTAGTAATCTCGCTCCGGATCCGATCCGGCGAGACCGGCGGCTGTCCGAAAGTCCTGCGCTGCCTCCGCGCTGCGTCCCATTCGTCGGAGCAGATCGCCGCGAGCGACGAAGTACGGGTGATATCCCCGCAGCATTGGGTCGTCCGCCATGGACGCAAGCAGCGACAGCCCGGCTTCAGGTCCGTCACGCATAGCGATGGCGACCGATCGGCCGAGGGAGACGATCGGCGATGGCGACAGCGCTTCCAGCACGCCGTAGAGTGCGACGATCTGGGGCCAGTCCGTTTCCTCGGGCGTGTCGGCCTCGTCGTGCAGTGCTGCAATGGCGGCGTGTACTCCGTAGGGGCCTTGCGCGCCACCGGTCAACGATTCGACAACGAGCGCATTGCCCTCTGCGATCATCTCGTGATCCCACAGTGCGCGATCCTGGTCGGCCAGCAACCGGAGATCCCCGTCGACGCCGACTCGTGCCGCGTGACGTGCGTGCGTCAGCAGCATCAGTGCCAGCAGCCCCGACGTCTCCCGATGAGTCGGAAGCAGAGCGCGCAGCACCCGTCCCAGTCGGATCGCCTCTTCTGCGAGATCTCGGCGGACCAGGTCGCTGCCGGACGATGCCGCATATCCCTCGGTGAAGATCGAATACACGACCTGGAGTACGCCCGGCAGTCGCTGCGGAAGCTCGTCGGGATCCGGTGCCCGGAAGGGGATTCTCGCCTCCCGGATCTTCCTTTTGGCACGCGAGATTCGCTGTCCTGCAGTCGCCGGCGATATCACGAACGCGCGTGCGACCTCCGGCGTCGTCAGCTGTGCCAGACAACGCAGCGTGATGGCGACTCGGTCGTCGGCGTCCAGTGCAGGATGGGCACACGTGAAGAACAGGTGCAGGCGTTCGTCCGGGAACTGCGATCCTGTGGCATCGCTGGATGCCGCAGGATCGGCTCGATCCTGCTCGACTTGCAGCACTGCGAGTTTCGCAGCGTAAGCCTGGTCACGGCGGAGTCGATCGACGGCCCGCCGCCGGGCTGTGGTGAGCAGCCAGGCGCCGGGTTTGGTCGGGACACCCTCGGTAGGCCAGTGCTTCAGCGCCGCCTCGATGGCCTCGGAGGTCACCTCCTCGGCGAAGTCGAGATCACCGTAGCGCCGAACCAGAGTCGCCAGCAGGAGACCATGTTCCTCTCGGAACACCTGTTCCAGTGAGGTCGGTGTCATTCGGGATGGCCCGTTCCATCAGAAGTCGGCGTGGTCAGAAGTCGGCGTCGTCAGAACTCGGCGATGGGCCGGACCACCACTGACCCACCCCCGCGAGAGCCGGGGCATCGCGCGGCCCAGTCGAGCGCGGCGTCGAGATCGGGAACGTCGATGACCTCGAAACCTCCGAGTACCTCGCGTGTCTCGGCCAACGGACCGTCGGTGATGCTTCGCTGCCCGTCGGCATCGACCGCAACGCTGGTGGCCGTGGTGAGGTCGGCGAGCGCGTGCCCGCTCACCCAGACACCGGCATCCTTCATTTCCGCACCGAACCGCACCCAGTCCTCGACCACGCACCCGTTGTCGAAGTCGGCACTCGGTGCATTGATCAGCAGCATGTATTTCATGTTGGCTCCTCGTCTCGCTCATGGGTTGTCTTACATGATGACGACGAACGGGAACCGACGTTTTCGACAGACTGGCAGAAATAGTTCGAGGAGCACGAAAACCCGTGGTCGGATGTTACGACCACGGGTTCACGCTGATGCTCGTTCAGATCGAGCCGAATACTATTTCAGTTCGGCCGAGGTCTTACCCAGGACGCGACGAGCAACGATGAGCTGCTGGATCTGCTGAGTACCTTCGAAGATGTCGAGGATCTTGGAGTCACGGCTCCACTTTTCGAGCAGAAGGCGTTCGGAGTACCCGTAGCTGCCGGCGAGCTCGACGGCCTTGAGTGTTATGTCGGTGGCCGATCGGCCGGCCTTGGCCTTGGCCATGGACGCCTGCAGCGAGTTGGGTTCCTTGTTGTCGGCCATCCACGCCGCACGAAGCGCCAACAGGTGTGCTGCTTCCCAGTCTGCTTCCAGACGCAGGAACTCGGCGGCGGCGGCGTGCTGGTTGTATGCGGGCGCCGTGTAAGAGATTTGCACACCGGCCTCGTCGAGGATCGACCGCAACTCTTCCAGTGCAGCACGCGCTACACCGATTGCCATACCGGCCACCAGCGGACGGGTGTTGTCGAACGTCTGCATGACGCCGGCGAACCCCTTTTCGGCGTTCACCTCCGCGCTGCCCAGCAGGTTGTCCTTCGGGATTCGGCAGTCTTCGAGCAGGAGCGTAGCGGTGTCGGAGGCCTTGATGCCGAGTTTGTGTTCCAGGCGCGCCACCGACAGTCCAGGGGCATCGCGCGGAACCACGAAAGACTTGATTGCGGCGCGACCAAGGGACTTGTCCACGCTGGCCCAAACCACGACGTGGGTCGAACGTTCACCGGCGGTAACAAAGATCTTCTCGCCGTTGAGGACCCACTCGTCGCCGTCGAGAACGGCTGTGGTGGTGACAGCCGCGGAGTCGGAGCCGAAGCTCGGCTCCGTGATGGCCATGGATGCCCACACCTTGCCGAAACGATCGAGCTGCTCGTCGGTGGACACTGCCGCGATGGCAGAGTTGCCGAGACCCTGGTACGGAATCGACAGGGTCAGACCGACATCGCCCCAGCACGTCTCGATGACGTTGACCAGAGCGGACATGTTGCCGCCGTTGGCATTGGCGGTTTTGCTAGGTTTGGCGCTTTCACTGTCCTTTTCGCGGCCACCGGCTGCGCCACCGATCTCACCGCCGGCATCGGACATTCCCTCGACCATCGAGGCCATGGTGTCGAGCTCGACCGGGTACTCATGCTCGGCGAGGTCGTACTTACGCGAGATTGGGCGAAAAATTTCGGCCGCTACCTGGTGAGCCTGATTCGCCTGCGCCCTGAGCTTCTTGGGTAATTCGAGATTGATCATCGTTTGTGTCCTTGGTTCGACTTCTCGACTGTGATGTGGGCGCGAATCAGATGAGGACGATGCCCTCGGCGACACCGACGGCACGGAGGTCGCGGTACCAGCGCTCTACGGGATGTTCCTTGGTGAAGCCGTGTCCTCCGAGTAACTGGACACCATCCGATCCGATCTGCATGCCCTTCTCCGACGCGAGACGTCGCGCGAGCGCGGCCTCACGGGTAAAGGACAGACCTTGCTCCGCCCGCGAGGCGCCACGGAGGGTCACCAGGCGCAGACCGTCGAGTTCGATTGCAATGTTCGCGACCATGAACGCCACTGCCTGACGGTTGCTGATCGGCTCGCCGAATGCCTCGCGGTCGTTGACGTACGGAATCACGTAGTCGAGCACAGCTTGGCTGGTGCCGACTGCAAGGGCCGACCAGCCGAGGCGAGCAAGGCTGATGGCGTCCGTGTAGTCCAGGGCGCGCTGGTCGGCGTCGCCGTCGCCGAGAAGTGCCGATTCGGGAACGGCGACATCGGTGAGGACGAGACGGCCGAGTCCTGCCGCGCGCAGACCCATGCTCGGGTCGGCCTCGACGACGAGACCCTTGGTGTCGGACTCGACGATGAAGAACGCCGGACGACCCTCGAGTTCGGCCGCGACGATGAACAGCTCGGAGCTACTCGCTGCCGGCACGACGCTCTTGACGCCGTTGAGCTTGAAGCCGCTGGGTGATCGGACTGCCTTCGTCTGCAGCGCGAACGGGTCGAACAGTGCGCGAGGCTCGTTGACGACGACCGCAGCGCCTGGGACCTTCTCGCCGACGAATGCCGGAAGGTAAGTCTTCTGCTGCGCGTCGGAACCCCATTGCGTCAGGGCGACGGCAACCCCGCTCGGCGCGAGGATCGGCAGTGCCAGTCCCATGTCGCCGTGGGCGAGTGCCTCGGCCACGAGGGCGTTGGTGACGGCTCCGCGTTCGCTGGCAGCACCGTCGAGTTCCTCGGGCACGTTGATGAACGTGATTCCGAGTTCGGCCGACCGGCGAACCAGGTCTTCCGGCGTGGATGCTGCGGCATCGGCGTCGTGGGCTGCCGGGCGGATGATCTCCTCGGCGAATTCCTTGACGGTTTCGACGATCATGCGCTGTTCGTCGTCCGGTGTCAGGTCGAAGTAATCGAGATGCTTGACCGCTGCATCGTCGAGCCGCTTCGGCTTGCCGCCCCCGGTCACCTTCGAGAACGTGCGCGTTGCTGCGCCCAGGGTCTTGAACCCTGTCTTGGTGCTCTCGTAGGTCACCCGGTCGACTGTCTGCCGGAAGTTGTACTTCTCGGCTAGTTCGGATCCGGTGATGGCCGTGAGAACGCGCATGGCGGTGCCCATGGCATCGCGCTTGAACGGATTGAGGCCAACCGCGGATGTGTCGCGAGGCGCAGTGCGCTTCGTGTCGATCACATTGTCTTGCTTGCTCATGATCACCAGCTGTTTCTCGGTGTCGGTCTCGGACCCGATCGATCTTACTCCGGAGTAAGTTAGCTGTCTACTCCCGAGTAAGGTCCGTACGCGGCTCCGCCGCATGTGCGCGGAAATGCATAGCGGGGCACGTATTTCCGCTCACAAGCGGCGAAGCCGCTCCAAGACCTGCTCGTGCAGCAAGCCGTTGGTCGCCACCGCGCTCCCGCCGTGCGGTCCCGCTTCGCCCTCGAGTGAGGTGAACGCGCCGCCGGCTTCTCGGACCAGCACGTCCAGCGGTGCCAGATCCCACAGAGACACCTCGGGTTCGGCGGCGATGTCGAGGGTGCCCTCCGCGAGTAAGCAGTACGAGAAGAAGTCGCCGTAGCCTCGCACTCGCCAGACCTCGTCGGTCAGGTCCACGAATCGATCCCGGATACCGCGCTCCTTCCAACCCGAGAGGCTCGCGAAACTCAGGCTCGATGCCGAGAGTTCGCGGACCGACGATGTCGAGATCGATCGGGGAGCGCCGCCCCCGTGGGAGGTCCATGCACCTGTCGACTCCGCGGCCCACCAGCGCCGGTCGAGGGCAGGCGCGCTGATGACGCCGACCACTGGAATACCGTCGTCGAGCAGCGCGACGAGAGTTGCCCAGATCGGGACGCCGCGGACGAAGTTCTTGGTGCCGTCGATGGGGTCGAGCACCCATTGGCGACCGCTGAGCACGACGTCGCCGCCGAATTCTTCACCGAGAACTGCGTCCGAGGGTCTTTCTGCGGCGAGAACTGACCGAATCTTCTCCTCGACCGCGAGATCGGCGTCGGACACGGGCGTCAGGTCGGGTTTGTCGTCGACTTTCAGATCCAGCGCGAGAAATCGACTCCGCGTGATCGCGTCGGCGTGGTCGGCAATGGCGAGTGCGAGCTGCAGGTCGGCAGTACGGTCGGTCACGCCCGCAAGACTAGGCGCCGGCAAATGACCAGGCGCCCGCAGGACCAGGTGATCGACTGCGGTGAATCCGACGACGCCGATGCCGGTAACCTTGTCTCTTGTGCATCCTGACGTATCCGCAGACCTGAACGAACTCGACATCACCCTCACCACCATCGAGTCGGTGCTCGACGTCGAAGAGCTGCGTCGTCGAATCGACGAGCTCGAACATCAGGCGGCGTCGCCGGATCTGTGGAACGACCAGGAACATGCGCAGCAGGTCACCAGTCAGCTCTCGCACTCGCAGGCCGAACTGCGGCGTGTCGAAGAACTTCGGCAGCGTCTCGAGGACATGCCGGTGCTCTACGAACTCGCCGAGGGGGAGGAGGGTGACGCCGCTGACTCTGCTCTGGCCGACGCCGATGCAGAGCGGGCGTCCCTGCGCGTGGACATCGCTGCGGCGGAGGTGCGGACATTGTTGTCCGGTGAGTACGACCAGCGCGACGCCCTGGTGAACATACGTTCCGGTGCCGGGGGCATCGACGCCGCGGACTGGGCCGAGATGCTCATGCGTATGTACATCCGCTGGGCTGAGAAGCACGGCTACAGCGTCGAGGTCTACGACACCTCCTACGCTGAGGAAGCCGGCATCAAGAGCGCCACCTTCGCCGTCAAGGCTCCCTATACGTACGGCACATTGTCGGTAGAACAGGGCACCCACAGGCTGGTGCGAATCAGCCCGTTCGACAATCAGGGGCGTCGCCAAACCTCGTTCGCCGAGGTCGAGGTGCTACCGGTGGTCGAGACGACCGACCACATCGACATTCCCGAAGGTGACATCCGCGTCGACGTCTACCGTTCGAGCGGCCCAGGTGGCCAGTCGGTCAACACCACCGACTCCGCCGTCCGGCTCACCCATATTCCGACAGGCATCGTCGTGACGTGTCAGAACGAGAAGTCGCAGCTGCAGAACAAGGTTTCCGCAATGCGCGTTCTGCAGGCGAAACTGCTCGAGGTCAAGCGCAAGGAAGAGCGCGCCGAGATGGATGCGCTCAAGGGCGACGGTGGCAGCTCGTGGGGCAATCAGATGCGCTCGTACGTGCTGCATCCGTATCAGATGGTCAAAGATCTGCGGACGGAGTTCGAGGTCAACAATCCCTCGACCGTGCTCGATGGCGACATCGACGGTTTCCTCGAAGCCGGAATTCGCTGGCGCATGCGCGGGGACGAGTAGCCCGCCCATGACGATGGCACTGAACTTGGGTTTCTCCGGAGACCTCGGGAACTGGCTCCGCGGCAGTGGCCTCGAGATCGTGCTGTACATCCTCGGCGGCATGCTCATCGCGCGTTTCATCAGCTATATCGGTGAGAAGATCACCACCCGAATCGACAACAACTACCAGCACAGTGACGCGCTCGTGCGGACCGAAGCAGCCAAACACCGCCATGCGCTGGCCCAGGTGATCACCTGGGTTGCCGTCACCATCATCTACGTCCTCGTCACAATCGAAGTGCTGCGCAGATTCGGTTTCTCTGCGAGCGGCCTCGTAGCCCCCGCAGCCGTGCTCGGCGCCGCTCTGGGCTTCGGCGCGCAACGAGTGGTGCAGGACATCCTCGCCGGATTCTTCATCATCACCGAACGCCAGTACGGATTCGGAGACGTCGTTCACATCGCAGTGCTCGGATCGGCCGAGGACGCGGAGGGCACCGTCGAGGACGTCACGCTGCGTGTCACCCGGGTTCGAAGTGCCAACGGCGAAGTCATCACCGTCCCCAACGGTCAGATCGTCAAGTCCATCAACCTGTCCAAGGATTGGGCGCGCGCCGTCGTCGACGTGCCGGTCCTGGCGACGACCGACCTGAATCGGGTCAACGAGATTCTCAAGGGCATCGGCCACGACGCGTTCAACGACGCCAAGCTACGTCCGCTACTGCTCGACGAGCCGACAGTCATGGGTGTCGAAAGTATCGAGGTCGACCAGGTCAACGTGCGCATAGTCGCGCGAACGCTCCCGGGCAAGCAGTTCGAGGTCGGCAGCAGTTTGCGTGTCCGGATAGCCGCTGCGCTGCAGCCCGAGGGCATCTCCGTCAGCCCCGGCGTGTCCACAGCACCGCCCACCCCTGATTCCGCATCGGGTGAAGGGCGGACACCGCTGTGAGCGAACGCGAATCGGTCGAACACGAATCCGACCCCGATCGGCCTGAACGCAGGTGGATGATCCCCGCCCGCATTCGCGGCAGGATCCGAACCTCCACCGTCGCGCTCGGAATCTGCTTTGTCCTCACAGCCCTCCTCTACGGCCAGGTGCGACCTGATCCGCCGGGGACAGTGAGCCCGACCCCGGAGACGACCGCTCCCGAAGATGTTCGAACGCCGGAATCCGTGATTACACAGACGCCACTGTCGGTGACCCCGTCGGTAGAGGAGAGTCCGGACGCAGGTACCGAGTCCGGTGAGTCCGGGTTCTCGCCGACCGAGAGTGGCACCGTCCCCTCGGAAGAACCGACACTGCTGCCCGGCGTACCGATTCCCCCGCAGCTGCGCTCGGTGATACCGACCCCACCCAGCGCCGCCGCGACTTCGTAGAACGATTCTGCGACACACCCGCATGCAGGCCGGCCATCGGTCGGCAAGGGCTACACTGGCGACCCGTGATCAGCACCTCGAATGTCTCCAAGTCGTACAAGACGTCGACCAGGCCCGCTCTGGACGATGTGACGATCTCGGTGGACAAGGGGGAGTTCGTCTTTCTCATCGGTCCGTCCGGTTCCGGCAAGTCGACGTTCATGCGTCTGCTGCTCAAGGAAGAGACGCCCACGTCCGGCGATATCCACATCGCGGACTTCCATGTCAACCGCCTGCCGTCGAGGCGGGTACCGAAACTCCGGCAGAGCATGGGATGTGTCTTCCAGGACTTTCGGCTCCTGCAGCAGAAGACAGTCGTCGAGAACGTCGCCTTTGCCCTCGAAGTGATCGGCAAGCCTCGATCGATGATCAAGCGGACGGTTCCGGAGGTGCTCGACCTCGTGGGACTCGGTGGAAAGTCCGATCGCCTGCCCACCGAGTTGTCGGGCGGCGAACAGCAGCGCGTGGCCATCGCACGCGCCTTCGTCAACCGACCCCTGGTACTGCTCGCCGACGAACCGACCGGGAATCTCGACCCCGACACCAGCCAGGACATCATGATGCTGCTCGAGCGCATCAACAGGACGGGAACGACGGTACTCATGGCCACCCACGACAACCACATCGTCGACTCGATGCGCCGACGGGTGATCGAACTCGACAACGGCCGAGTCGTCCGCGACGAGGCCCGCGGGGTGTACGGCGTCGGCCGGTAGAACCTCCGGGTCGTCGCTGCGGGCTCCTCACTTGCCCGCCACGATCGACCGCCACCTGCTCGACCGTAGACACCGAAGGGCCCGGATACTCCGATGCGCGCAAGTTTCATCTCCAGCGAAGTCCTCACCGGGCTTCGTCGCAACATCACCATGACCATCGCGATGATTCTCACCACCGCCATTTCGCTCGGTCTGTTCGGCGGCGGCCTGCTCGTGGTTCAGATGGCCGGCAAGACCCAGCAGATCTTCCTCGACCGCGTCGAGGTGCAAATCTTTCTCACCGACGACATCTCGGCGAACGACCCGCAGTGCGCCGAGGACACCTGCCGGACGCTGCGTACCGACCTCGAACAGACCCCCGCGGTCGTATCGGTGCAGTATCTCAATCGCGATGACGCAGTGCGCGACGCCACCGAGCGCGTCTTCCGCGATCAACCCGAGCTCGCCGAGCTGGTCAGCGCGGACAGCTTCCCTGCTTCGTTCAAGGTCAGACTCAGCGACCCCGAGCGCTTCGGCGTCATCAACGACAACTTCGGCGCTCGTCCGGGAGTGCAGAGTGTGCTCAACCAGCGCGATCTTGTCGAACGACTGTTCAGTGTCCTCAACGGGGTGCGCAATGCCGCATTCGCCATCGCGATCGTGCAGGCAGTCGCTGCGGTACTGCTCATTGCCAACATGGTGCAGATAGCTGCGTTCACAAGACGTACCGAGGTAGGAATCATGCGGCTGGTCGGGGCCACCAGGTGGTACACCCAGCTACCGTTCCTGTTGGAGGCGGTGGTCGCCGCCATCGTCGGATCAGCACTGGCTATCGCCGGACTGTTCACCGCCAAGAACCTGTTCATCGACGACGTGCTGTCCGATGTGTACGAGGCGAACATTCTGGCGCGAATATCCAACAGTGACGTCCTGCTCGTATCGCCGTTCCTCGCGCTGGTCGGAATCGGTATGGCCGCGATCACGGCGTACATAACTCTGCGACTGTATGTGCGCGAGTAAGACGAACGCGAGCGTCACTCCGGAACAAACTCGGTTGCGCGGCGGTTCTATGCTGGAACGGTTGTGCACGAGAACACGCGTGCACCCGATAACCAGCGCTCGAGAAAGGGCCCTGAAGTGAAAGAAAAGGGCCGGAAGGCAATCGCGACCAATCGAAAGGCGCGACACAACTACTCGATCCTCGATGTCTACGAGGCAGGAATCGCACTTGTCGGCACCGAAGTGAAGAGTCTGCGAGACGGAAAAGCATCTCTCGCCGACGCCTTCGCTACCGTCGATAACGGTGAAATCTGGCTGCGCGGGTTGCATATTCCCGAGTACACACAAGGCAGCTGGACCAACCACGCCCCGCGGCGCAATCGAAAGCTGTTGCTGCACAAGCGAGAAATCGAACGACTGGTCGGCAAGACCAAGGAAGGGTCGCTCACACTCGTCCCTCTGTCGATGTATTTCTCGGACGGCAAGGTCAAGGTCGAACTCGCACTGGCCAAGGGCAAACAGGATTTCGACAAGCGTCAGGATCTTGCTCGGCGCACCGCCGAGCGCGAGGTGACTCGCGAGCTCGGCCGTCGAATCAAGGGGATGCGCTGACCGCAGGTTGAATCGGCGACCGACGGGGTAATGCAGCGTCATGAACGCCGACAACACCGCGAACGCCGACAAGACCGCCGTCCCGTCTCGCGTGCTCGTTACCGGAGCGACGGGATATCTGGGTGGCCGCCTCGCGCCCCGACTGGTCGACGCGGGCTTCACCGTGCGAGTGCTGGCGCGCACGCCGAGCAAACTCGATGGCGTTCCCTGGGCGGAGAACGTCGAAATCGCTCAGGGTGACCTCGGTGATCGTGACTCTCTGAAAAAGGCATTCGCCGACGTCGATGTCGTGTACTACCTGGTGCATTCGATGGGTTCGCCTGGAAAGAACGATTTCGCCGAGGTCGAGCGGATCAGCGCAGAGAACGTCGCGGCCGTCGCCGCCGAGGCGGGAGTGTCGCGGATTGTCTACCTGGGCGGACTGCACCCCGAAACCGGAGAGCTGTCCGAGCATCTCGAATCTCGCGCCGAGGTAGGACGGATTCTCATCGAATCCGATGTACCGACGTTCGTGCTGCAGGCTGGTGTGGTGATCGGCGCGGGTTCGGCGTCGTTCGAGATGATTCGCCATCTGACGAACCGCCTACCGGTGATGACGACGCCGAAGTGGGTGCACAACAAGATCCAGCCGATCGCAGTTCGAGACATCCTGCACTATCTGATCGAGGCCGCCACCGCGGACCTGCCCGAAAGTCGGACGTACGACGTGGGCGGACCGGACGTCATGGAGTACGGCGAGATGATGAACATCTACGCAGGCGTGGCAGGCTTGCGGCCACGCCGGATGGTGGTGCTCCCAGTACTCACACCGCGCTTGGCCGGGCACTGGATCGGTCTCGTGACGCCGATACCTCGCGGCTTGGCCATGCCGCTCATCGAATCGCTGCAGTACGACGCCGTCGCACACGAAACCGGTATCGACGACGTGATTGCGCGCCCGGAGGGTGACTTGACGTCGTACCGTGAGTCGGTGCGCCTTGCGCTGCGCGCGGTCGACGACGGTGAGCCGAAGACGACGTGGTCCGTGGTGGTGTCCGCGCCATCGGACCCGCTCCCTTCTGATCCGGACTGGGCGGGCGAGGTGGTCTACACGGACGTGCGAAGCGTCTACCTCGGTAGCGGCCCGGAGGTGATACGTCCGCGCCTGCGCGCCGCCGTCGAATCGGGTGCAACAAAGGGGTGGAAGATCGATGATTCCGATAGTGAGCAGGACTCGAGCGACATCCGTCTGAGGTCGACTGGTGTTCTGCCCGGCAACGCCTGGTTGCTGTACTCCGCGACCTCGGCTGGCGGTGGTACGCGGCTCGAGCAACGCACATATTTCTTTCCGCGAGGCCTGGCCGGACACGCGGCCTGGTACGGATCTCTTCCGGTGCGAAAGGTGCTGGCCGGCCGAACATTGCAGGCGGTCGTGGCTGAAGTGGACCGGTCATAGGTACGTCGGGCGAATACCGGGATGATTCTCGTGGGTTCACGCGTTACACTGATGGACCCCGGCAAAGTGTCGGGGACATACGGGGCTGAACGGTTTCGACTTTGTATGTTGAGTCAGGGGAAGCGTGTCGGTGCAGGCGAGAGACCACCGTAAGCGTCATCGCAAACATATAAGCGCCGATTCCAATCAGCGCGACTACGCCCTCGCTGCCTAAGTAGCGACTGCGTGTCTGTCAGTCCGGACTTGCCCTCGGTCCGGGTACTGGCATCAGCTAGAGGGCTTACCGATTCACTTGGCCACGGAGTGATGAGGAACATCCAACAGTGGCTGGGATCGTCATCCTGGCTTGTTTGCGAGATCAGGAGATCCAAGTAGAGGCATAGCAGACTGCACACGGAGAAGCCCTGGCAATGCAGCGGAGGACCCGGGTTCGATTCCCGGCAGCTCCACCGAAAGCCGGGTCGACGAGCACACGCTCGCCGGCCCGGCTTTTTCTTTTCCTGAGCCGAACGCCAACGGCCCCGCCGACGGTTGTCCGAGCGGGCTACTAGTGTTGAACCCGGCTGGTATCGGGCAAGTACGAAGGAGACTGTCGTGGCGCACGAGAGAGCAGGAACGGTTGCTCTACCCGAGGATCTCGTCGATGTTGCGCAGCTGATCACTGCGTACTACACACGTACCCCTGATGTGTCCGACCCGAATCAGCGCGTGGCCTTCGGAACCTCCGGGCATCGTGGATCGAGCCTCGACACAGCATTCAACGAGGGCCACATTCTGGCCACGACGCAAGCCATCGTCGAGTACCGCGCGTCGCAGGGCATCACCGGGCCGTTGTTCATCGGCCGCGACACGCATGCGCTCTCCGAACCGGCGTGGACCACTGCCCTCGAGGTTCTCGCAGCGAACGATGTGACGGTGCTGGTGGACTCGGGTGATAGATACACCCCGACGCCGGCCGTCAGTCATGCGATCCTGCGCTACAACACCTCCGGTTCGTCGGCCAAGGCCGACGGGATCGTCGTGACGCCGTCGCACAATCCGCCGCGCGACGGCGGATTCAAATACAATCCACCGCACGGTGGCCCCGCCGACAGCGACGTCACCACCATCATCGCCAACCGCGCGAATGAGCTTCTCGAAGGCGGGCTCGCGGGCGTCAAGAGGGTCTCGCTGGCGGCCGCGCTGAACTCGTCGGTGGACAAGTACGACTTCCTTGGCACCTACGTCGACGATCTGCCCAACATTGTCGATCTCGATGCCATCCGCGCAGCCGGTATACGAATCGGTGCCGACCCGCTCGGCGGCGCAAGTGTCGACTACTGGGATGCGATCGCCGAACGGCACAATCTCGATCTGACAGTGGTCAATCCGCTCGTCGATGCCACGTTCCGGTTCATGACGCTCGACACCGACGGCAAGATTCGGATGGACTGCTCGTCACCCAACGCGATGGCCTCGCTGATCGACTCGCGGACTGCGTACGACATCGCCACCGGCAACGACGCAGACGCCGATCGACACGGCATCGTCACCCCAGACGGTGCACTGATGAACCCCAACCACTATCTGGCGGTCGCGATCGATTATTTGTTCGGCCACCGTCCGAGTTGGTCGCCCGCCACCCGCGTCGGCAAGACCCTGGTGTCGTCGTCGATGATCGACCGCGTGGTCGCCGGTCTGGGTCGTCAACTCCTCGAAGTGCCCGTCGGATTCAAATGGTTCGTACCAGGGTTGTCGAACGGTGATCTCGGCTTCGGCGGTGAGGAGAGTGCGGGCGCATCGTTCCTACGAACCGATGGACGGGTGTGGACCACGGACAAGGACGGCATCATCATGGCCCTCCTGGCCTCCGAGATCGCCGCTGTCACGGGGGTGACCCCTTCGCAGCGCTACGCCGAATTCGAGGCGAAGTACGGCAGCCCCAGCTACGCGCGGATCGATGCGCCGGCGTCGCGAGAAGAAAAGGCCGTCCTGGCAAAGCTGTCCCCTGAACAGGTGACCGCCACTGAGCTGGCCGGCGAGAAGATCGTCGATACCCTGACTTCCGCGCCCGGCAACGGTGCCCCGATCGGTGGCCTCAAAGTCACCACCGAGAATGCATGGTTCGCTGCTCGCCCGTCCGGAACCGAGGACGTGTACAAGATCTACGCCGAGTCCTACCTCGGGGCAACACATCTCGCCCAGGTACAGGCGGCTGCGAAAGACGTGGTGTCACAGGCCTTGAACAAGTCGTGACGAGAACGGACTCACCCGACGAGCGCAAGGACGACTCCCTTCCGTCCCAGATATGGGTCCTGATTTCGGCAAGCTTCGTCATTGCGCTCGGGTTCGGAATCGTCGCGCCCGCGCTGCCGCAGTTCGCGACCGAGTTCGGTGTGGGGGAGTTCGCCGCGTCGGCAGTGATCAGCGTGTTCGCGGGCATGCGACTGGCCTTCGCGCCGGCGAGCGGGATGCTCGTGCAGAAGCTCGGCGAGCGGCCGGTGTACCTCTCCGGACTTCTGATCGTTGCGCTGTCCACCGGCGCGTGTGCGCTGGCTCAGTCCTACTGGCAGCTTCTGGTGTTCCGCGGTCTCGGCGGAATCGGATCGACGATGTTCACGGTCTCGGCACTGGGCCTACTTATTCGAATGAGTCCAGCCCACAGTCGCGGTCGCGTATCGGGTCTGTACGCAACGAGCTTTCTGCTCGGATCGATCGGTGGGCCGCTGCTCGGTGGCGCTGTCGTCGGACTGGGACTGCGCGCCCCGTTCGTCATCTACGCAATCGCACTGGTGATCGCGGCGGCTGTCGTGTACTTCAGTTTGGACGCGATAGAAGACCACGAGGCCGGTGGCGATTCGTCGATGCCCGTGTTGACGCTACGATCGGCACTTTGCGTACCCGCGTACCGAGCTGCGCTGGCATCGAACTTCGCGACGGGGTGGGTTGTGATGGGCGTACGTGTCGCGTTGATCCCTCTGTTCGTCATCGCGGTGCTGGATCGCTCGGCGGCAGTTGCCGCAGTATCACTGGCAATCTTTGCCGTCGGAAATGCTCTGGTTCTCATCACCTCGGGTCGGCTGTCCGATGCGCGCGGCCGAAAACCCTTCGTCATCATCGGTTTGGTTGTCTCCGGTATCGGCATGGCCGCGTTGGGCCTGACCGACACCGTCACACTGTTCATGATCGCCTCGTTCGTCGCCGGCGTCGGATCCGGGTTGATGACTCCCGCTCAGCAGGCGTCCATCGCCGACATCATCGGCTCGAAGGCGCGCGGCGGTCCGGTTCTGTCCACCTTCCAGATGTCCGCCGACGTCGGCGCGATTCTGGGTCCCCTGGTTGCCGGTGCAATCGTCGAGGTGTACACGTACGGAACGGCGTTCGTGCTCTCGGGCGCCATAATGCTCGCCGCCGCGCTGTGGTGGGCCCTCGTGCCCGACACACGAAAGCTGCACGAGGCCTCCTGACCGAGGCCAAGTCCTCCGTATCATGAGGACCGTGAGTCAGAAGAGAACCTCCTCCACCAAGTACACGCCACAACCGACATCGAATGCCTTCACCTACGTTCTGGCCGCAATAGCCCTCGTAGCAGTGATCATCGTGGTGGTCGTGGCAATCATGTGGCAGCGAGGCGGCGCCGAACCACGCAACGACGGGTACGGATCGGTGAACAATCCGGCGGTGGAGCTGACCGTCCTCGACGACGGAGTCGTCCAACTCGGAGACCCCGCCAGCGGATCCGTCGTCGACATCTTCGAAGACCCCATGTGCCCGTTCTGCAGCGAACTCGAAGTGCTGCACGGACAGGAACTCGCCCAGAAAATCGACGACGATGAACTCACCGTGCGTTACCACCTCCTGGCACTACCGGGACTCGATGCAGCCTCCGCCAGTGGCAACTACTCGAGCCGAGCGGTCGCGGCATCACACTGCGTCGCCGACTCGGAGAACGCCATCGTCTACTCGGCATTCCACGCCACCCTGTTCTCCGAAGAATTCCAGCCCGCCGAAAATGGTGACACCGACCGAACCGACGCCGAACTCGCCGACATGGCACGTGCCAGCGGCGCCGGCGACACCACCGCGGACTGCATCACCTCCGGCGCAATGACGGCAACCGCAGCAGCCGACGCCGACACCGCACGGGCCGCCCTCTCCGCTTCCGGAGCCGCAGGAACCCCGGGCGTGCTCGTCGACGGCGAACTCGTCGACGCACTGGGCGACTCCGGGTGGGTCGAAGCGATCACACCCACAAGTTGAGTCGTCCCACTCCTGCCACTGCCCACCCTGACCACGAGATTTGTGGGCGTCATCGGCCATGGTGTAACTTCGTTCGAGCAACCTCAAGGCGCCGGAGAAATGCGTCGCTGATGTGATTGTGAAGTACGGGGCTATGGCGCAGCTGGTAGCGCACCACACTGGCAGTGTGGGGGTCAGGGGTTCGAGTCCCCTTAGCTCCACCGAAAAGGGAGCCACCTAACGGTGGCTCCCTTTTTTGTTCATATGCCGGGCTCGCCGACATCATGACAGCTTCTCGATATCAGTGAGCTGCGTCGAAAGCCTTCTCGACATCAGCTGGAATGCGACCCCGTGCGGAGATGGTGTACCCGTTCGACTTGGCCCATTCTCTGACGGCCTTCGTCTGATTCGCGTCGCGTTTGCTGCCACCGTTGGCTGCTGCAACAGACTTCTTGGAACGCTTTCCGCCCAAGCGAGTCGAGTGCTCGATGTAGTAGTCCAACTTGCGGTGAAACTCTTTGGCGTTCTTGTCGCTCAGGTCGATTTCATAGCTGACGCCGTTGACGGCGTATATTATGTGCTCTCCGCCGGACTCGATTGGCTTGTCGTCGATATCGTCGACGAGTTGAACATAGACTTTTTTCGCCATTGTGAACTTCTCCAATGATCATCAGGGGTGCGTCCGAAAAGGAACTCCAGGCGAACTATACGACCGCGCTTCTGAATTATCCATCTGCGTGGAAGTTTTGTCGATATGCGTTCGGGGAGAGTCCAAACAATAGGCGTTGCGCCAATTGCATGTGTGAAATCCGGATGCTCGTCCGATCGAGTCAGGCAACAGCCGAATAACAGCATGCTCACGATTGGCTTCCGATTTCACCGTGCTCGGAAGCATCCGCGGCGGTCTGCTTCACTTGATGCGGAAGTTGGTACGGAAGTGTCTGCCGGTGCCAGTGTGCCTTGGTGGACGAGCATCGATGGAAGGGGAGTGGTCGGCTCTTTCCGCTGAGCTGGGCCCAAGCCGTGATGAACAGAACCGCTGTATTCGGAGCGCTGTCTGCAGGCACTCTTCTGTTGTCGGTTGCCGTGCCCTCGGTCAGCGCCGCAGCGCCGAACGAGGACGGCCGGAACGACGCGCTGGCCGGCACGACGGTGTTTCTAGATCCTGGACACCAGGGCACCGGACACAGCGAGAACCTGACCCGGCAGGTCGATGATGGCAGAGGAAGCACCAAAGACTGCCAGACGACCGGAATGACGAGTCTGAACGGCATCCCCGAGCACACCATCAACTGGAACGTAGCCCAGTTGATCGAAGCGAGCCTGGAAAGCCTCGGGGCCACCGTCGTCACCTCGCGGGAAGACGATTCGGGTTGGGGTGGATGCGTGGACGAACGCGCGGCGATGGCAAGCCGATCGGGCGCCGACGTGGCCGTCAGCATCCACGCGGACTCCACTGGCGCCACAGACGACAACCGACGCGGATTCCACCTCATCGTGCCCTCACTCCCGATTCCGGATCAGGCTGCGAACAGCGCGCAGTCCGTCGGCGGCCGCGCGGCGTCCACACTGATGCGTGACGCCTACGAACGTGCAGGATTTGCACCCGCCAACTATGCGGGCGCCGTCGACGGCGTCGCGGAACGCTCGGATGTCGCTGGTCCCGCTCTCACCGGCGTACCGCTCGTCTTCGTCGAGATGGGCAACGGATCGAACCCCGAGGACGCCGCGGTTCTCGAAACCTCCGAAGGTCAGCTCGAACACGCCATCGCGATCACCACCGGCATCATCGACTTTCTACTGGGACCTGAAGGTGCTTCTCAGGAGTCGTCGGAAACCTCGTGACGGAGGTTGCAGTAGCCTCGCTGCGTGGTACACGCTCGCGGAAACGACGCAATCCCCGTAGTTCTCGTCGGAGGATTTCTCGGCGCAGGCAAGACGACTCTGCTCAACCACCTCCTACGCAACAATCGAGGGATCAAGATCGGAGTCGTTGTCAACGACTTCGGTTCCATCAACATTGATTCGATGATGGTCGCAGGGCAGGTCGATTCGATGGTGACTCTCGGCAACGGCTGCTTGTGCTGCGCTGTGGACGCTGACGAGATGGATGCGATGCTCGACACTCTGGCGGGTGCCCCGTCTCGGTTGGACGTCATCGTCGTCGAGGCGAGCGGTCTCGCCGAGCCACGGAACTTGATCCGGATGGTGTTGGCCAGCAACAACCCTGCGATCACCTATGGCGGACTTGTCACGGTGGTCGATGCTGTCGAGTTCTTTTCGACGCGCAGTGCTCACCCCGAGATCGAGCAGCATCTGCGCCTTGCGGATCTGTTGGTACTGAACAAGACCGACCGACTCGCCCAGCACGATATCGACGCCGTGACGGCCGAACTACGCCGTTGCGCACCGGACATCCCGGTGCAGGCTACCGATCATGGCCGTGTCGATGCGGAGTTGTTGTTCGACGTACCGGAATACCTCGACGACCCGAGCGTTGCCCGCCAGTTGTCTTTCGATGAAATTCTCTACGCTGCCGACGATCACCATGCACATCTCCACGTCGGCTATTCGACGACAACTTTCGAAACCTGTGAGCCGATGGATCCCCGGCGATTCGTCGAGGTGCTCGAGAACCCAACGGGTGAGGTCTATCGATTGAAAGGTTTTGTTCTGTTCGGTATCGACGGATATCCGGGGCGATACGAAGTCAGCACCGTCGGTACACACATCAGAATGAAACGTACCGAAGTCGAATTCGCGGACGCGGTTGGAACTCAACTAGTCGTCATCGGTACGAAGATCGACGATGAACTCATCGAGGTCCGATTGCTCGACTGTGTCCGGCGCCCGGGAGACGCCACCGACGAGTCGGCGATGATGCCGGTGCACCGATATGTTCCGGGTATCGCAAGCTGACGGTGCATCTCTTACAGTCCCACCCATTCCGAGACACCGCTCGCGAAATGCTGGCGCTTCCAGATCGGCACTTCCGCTTTGATGCGTTCGACGAGCAGGGCGCACGCGGCGAAGGCTTCGGCTCGATGCGGGGCTGCCACAGCTGCGACCAGAGCGACATCTCCGACAACGAGATTCCCGACGCGGTGAACTGCAGCCACCGGTAGCCCCGACTGCTCCGCCACAGCTGTGCAGCACGCGCGCATGAACCGCTCGGCCTCGGGGTGTGCCTGGTATTCCAGGGCCGATACTGTCTGGCCGCCGTCGTGGTCGCGCACGACACCGCTGAACAGTACGACGGCACCGTGCTGTGGACCAGCCACGGCGTTCTCGACGGCTGATGAGTCGATAGGTGTGCTCGATATCTCGGCGAGTACGTCGACCATGGCTCTACGGTGTCCCTTCCGTTCCGTCGTGCAAACCGTGCCCCGCAACCTGGGCAAGCAGGTGATCGAGGATCGGCTCGAGCACCGACAGGCCGTCCTTCACACCTCCGGGAGACCCAGGCAAGTTGATCACGACCGTACGGCCTGCGACACCCGCCAGGCCTCGACTCAGCACCGCGTGAGGGGTCACTTCGGTGCCCTTGGCTCGGATGGCGTCTGCGACGCCCGGTAGTTCGCGGTCGAGGACGAGGCGCGTGGCTTCCGGCGTCGCATCGGTCGGTGAGACGCCGGTACCGCCGGTGGTGACGAGCAGGGCCGGCGAGCCGGTGAGTGCGTCGGTGAGGCCGTCGGCGATGCGGGCATCGGGATAGACCAGGGGTCCGCGAACGGTGAAGTCACGGTCGGTGAGCCAGGTGGCGATGGCCGGGCCGGTGGTGTCCGTGCGGGTTCCGTTTGCGCCACCGGTGGAGGCGACGAGGACGACGGCGGACCTGATGCCGGGTGATTCCCCGGCAGTTGCCTCGGTGTCCGCAGGAGTCGGTTCGCTACCGCGGCGTGACCAGTGCCCGTGTTTTCCGCCGTCCTTGGTCAGCAGCCGCACATGGTTCATCGAAGCCGACGGATCCACTGCTTTGACCATGTCGTGCAGGGTGAGCCCGGCGACGGCGACCGCGGTCAATGCCTCCATTTCGACGCCGGTGGGACCGGTGGTTTTCGCCGTTGCCTCGACAGTGATCGTGGTGTCGGTGAAGCCGAAGGTCACATCCACCTTCGACAGCGCCAATTGGTGACACAACGGGATGAGTTCGGATGTCTTCTTCGCGCCCGCGATACCGGCGATCCGAGCGGTGGCCAGCACATCGGCCTTGGGCATTCCGTCGGCGCGCACCAGGGCGACGACCTCTGCGGTGGTCTCCAATTCGCCTGCGGCAACCGCTGTTCGGGCGGTGTCGGATTTGTGCGAGACATCGACCATTCGTGCCCGACCCTCCGAATCGAGGTGCGAGAGGGCGTGATCGGCTCCGGATTGTGCGTTCACAGTGCAAGCACCTCCACCTCGTCGCCGGCTTCGAGCGCCGTGGTTTCTGCTGGGATGTCGACGAGGACGTCGGCCCAGGCCATCGCTGCCACCAGGTGCGAACCGGGCCCTGCTATCAGGGACACCGCACCGTCCTCGACGGTACCGCGCAGAAACTGTCGCTTGCCGGCGATCGATGCGATGCGATGTGTCAGTGGCAGTCGAGTCGGCCGCACGGCCGCGAGTCCGGCAGCTTCTCGGATTGCATTGCGGGCGAAGACGAGAAAGGAGACGACCGTGCTGACGGGGTTTCCGGGGAAGTCGAGCACCGGAACACCGTCGATCGTGGCGGTTCCCTGTGGTCCGCCCGGTTGCATGCGGACGGCACCGAATCGACCACCCAGGGGCGTCAGAACATCTTTGACCACCTCGAAGTCGCCCATCGACACCCCTCCCGAGGTGATCACGAGCTCAGCGGCCGCAGCTGCCTCGTGCACGATGCGATGGAACTCGTCGGGACTATCGGAGCTTCGATGGACTCCGACGACGTCGGCACCGTTGGCGCGCAGATGTGCGGCGAGTGTGACGCCGTTGGAGTCGTAGATCTGTCCCGGCCGTAGCTCGGTGCCTGCATCGACGAGTTCGGCGCCGGTGGTGATGACGGCGACCTTCGGTTTGGACCGAACGTCGGTGTGCGAGAGACCGACTGCGGCGAGTACGGCGATGTGGCGCGGTTGCAGGAGTTGTCCTGCGCGCACGAGAACAGTGCCCGCGGTGATGTCGCTGCCCTGCTCGCGGATGTACTCACCCAGCTTGTGGGGGGTGGACACGGTGACACGGTCGCCGTCGGACGAGGTGTGCTCGACGGGCACGACGGTGTCGGCGCCGTCGGGAAGCGGTGCGCCGGTCATGATCTTCATCGCGGTACCGGGCGTGACCGAAGCGTCCCCGGACGGGCCTGCTGCGATGGTTCCGGTCACCTGCAGCGTGGTCGGAACCGCTACGATGTCGGCGGCCAGAACTGCATAGCCGTCCATCTGCGAGTTGCGGAACAGCGGAAGATCCACAGGGGACTCGACGTCACTGTGCGCGACGCGTCCCAACGCATCGGCAATGCTCACCGACTCGGCCTGCCGGTCCGACAGTGATGCCAACATCGATTCGACGTGCGCCAGGTGCTCCTCGACCGTGGACGCACTCACGCGTTGCTCGCTCGGCTCGGCACGGATGTACGGCTCGTCATGCAACGATCCTATGTGGGGGCCGCACCCGGATCGTTCGGCGGATCGCACCGAGTTGTTCGAGGGCGGCATACTTGAGGAGTGAGGATGTATGGCGCGAAGGAACGACCCCGAAGGGAGGGCACGTGACTGGCAGTAGGGCCGTCGGCCTCGGTATCCCTTCGCTCGGTCGGTCGCGCAGCGGGACCGAGCAGACCGTCGACGACCGACCGGATCGTCCCGCCCTGATCGACCGTTTCGGACGTGTGGCGCGTGATCTACGGGTGTCGATAACCGAAAAGTGTTCTCTTCGGTGCACTTACTGCATGCCGGAAGAGGGCCTGCCCGCCATTGCTGCCGAGAATGTGCTCACGCCCTCGGAGATCGCGCGTGTCGTCGACATTGCAGTGCACCGACTCGGTGTGCGGGAAGTTCGGTTCACCGGCGGAGAACCGCTGATGCGCGCCGATCTCGCCGAGATCTTCCAGCGCTGTTCGGAGCGAGTACCGGAGATCCCTTTGGCGATGACAACCAATGCGATCGGTCTCGAGCGCCGCGCGGAGACCCTGGCCACGGCCGGGTTGACTCGGGTCAATGTCTCGTTGGACTCGATCGATCGTGCACATTTCGCGGAACTGACCAGACGTGATCGGCTGCCGGCGGTACTGGCAGGTATTCGGGCCGCCAAGGCAGCGGGCCTGACCCCGGTGAAAGTCAATGCAGTCCTGATGCCGGAAACGCTGCATGGAGCGGCCGATCTGTTGCAGTGGTGCCTCGACGAGGATGTGGCACTGCGATTCATCGAGCAGATGCCTCTCGACGCGGACCGGGAGTGGGCACGCGCGAACATGCTCGACGCCGAGCACCTGCTCGATGTCCTCTCTGCACGCTTCGATCTGCGCGCGGTGGGGCGGGAGGACCCGTCGGCGCCCGCCGAGGAGTGGGCGGTCGAAGGAACCGGCGGTACCGTCGGCATCATCGCCTCGGTCACGAGGTCTTTCTGCGCCGATTGCGACCGAACCCGCCTGACCGCCGAGGGCTCTGTGCGGTCGTGTCTGTTCAGCGACGAGGAGACCGACCTGCGTGCCGCACTTCGTGGTGGCGCCGACGACGAGGAGTTGGCCCAGCTGTGGCGAGGTGCCATGTGGAACAAGTGGGCAAGGCACGGTATGGACGCCGCAGACTTCGTCCCGCCGACCAAGAGCATGGGAGCCATAGGTGGTTGAGGTCCGCTATTTCGCCGGTGCGGCAGAGGCGTTCGGGTGTGCCCAGGAGTTTTTCGACCTGCCGGCCGGTAGCGATCTCGGTGCATTGAAAGCTGCGGTGCTCGAGCGCCACGGCGCCGACGTGGCGGCCGTGCTCCGAGTGTCGGCATTCCTGGTGGGCGACGATCTCACCCGAGACCCGAGCGCAACGTTCGGTGACAGGGTCGATGTGCTGCCGCCGTTCGCCGGCGGATAGAACTGCCCGACGCGTGTACCTCAATCCGGGGTGGGGCGCCCGTGCTCAGTATCGACGGCATTCTCGGTGGTCCACCAGTCATCGAACGGAGTCGCCGGTACCGCGCGCTTGTGGCGGGTATTGAGGTACATGCGCTCGAGTTTGTCCGAGACGTCCTCGGCGACTTCCTTGCCTTCCAGATAGTTGTCGATTTCCTCGTAGGTGACGCCGAGCGCTTCCTCGTCGGGAAGCGCAGGCCTGTCGTCCTCGAGGTCCGCGGTCGGCACCTTTTTCCACGTGCTCTCGGGAGCGCCGAGCTCGCGCAGCAGCGCCGCACCCTGGCGCTTGGACAGTCCGGTCAGCGGTGTGATGTCGACGCCGCCGTCGCCGTACTTGGTGAAGAAGCCGGTGACCGCTTCCGCAGCGTGATCGGTACCGACGACGATATATCCGAGCTCGCCGGCCAACGCGTACTGCGCGACCATCCGTTGACGGGATTTGATATTGCCGCGCACGAAGTCTCGGAGCTCATCGACTTCGAGAGCCTTCGCTACGGTGGCCGCACACGCATCGGCAGCAGTCTTGATGTCGATTGTTACGGTCCGGTCGGGATCGATGAAATCGAGCGCCGTCTGCGCGTCCGCTTCGTCGGCCTGCACTCCGTAGGGCAGCCGAACGGCGACGAACTCCGCCTGGGCGCCTTCCTTGCGGAGTTCCTCCGCTGCCCGCTGGCACAACTTCCCGGTCAACGTGCTGTCCTGGCCGCCGCTGATGCCGAGAACAAAGCCTTTCGCCGGTGTGGATCGGAGGTACGCCTTGAGGAAGTCGACCCGCCGGGTGACTTCGTGATCGGGGTCGATCGTCGACTGGACGGCGAGTTCGCGCACGATACGGGTGCGCAGTTCCGAACGTATCAATGACATTCGGTCATCCTAGGTGCGCTCCGTACAGTCGGGGCGGTGTCTCCCGATACCTACACCAAGACCGATGCCGGGGCACACCCGGACTTCTTCGCCGCTGAGGCGGCCGGTCTCGCGTGGCTTCGTGACGGAGGCGGCAGCGTCGTCGATGTTCGCAGCGTCGGGTCCGGACACATCGAGCTCAACAGACTCGAGTCCGCGCCCCCGACGGTGGAGGGCGCGCGCCGGTTCGGGGCAGAGCTCGCCGGCGTGCACGATGCGGGTGCTCGGGCGTTCGGGTGCCCACCGGATGGCTTCGAAGGTCAGATGTTCATCGGTTCGCGGCCCATGTCGAGCGTCGAATACTCCACGTGGGGTTCGTTCTACGTCGCCGAGCGAGTCATTCCGTATCTGCGGGTGGCAGTCGATGTCGGAAATATCTCGGAGCCGGCCGCGGCCGACGTCGAACGTGTCTGCGCGGCGGTCGCCGAAGGCACGTTCGACTTCGGCGATGCTCCCAGCCGAGTCCACGGTGATCTCTGGACCGGCAACGTCGTATGGACCCGTGCGGGTGCAGTGATGATCGATCCGGCGGCGCACGGCGGACATCGCGAAACCGATTTGGCAATGCTGCAGTTGTTCGGCTGTCCGATGCTCGCGGACATCATCGATGGGTATTTGTCGGTGCACGAGCTTCGCTCGGGCTGGCAGCAGCGGGTTCCACTTCACCAGCTGCATCCGCTCGCTGTTCACGCTGCCGGGCACGGCCCGTCCTACGGGCATCAGTTGCATCGGGCGGCGGCCGCGGTGGGGCGTCTGCTCTGACCTGTAGCGCTTGTCACAGCGTAGCGCTTGTCACAGCGTGGCGCTTGTCACCGAGTGGCCCTGCGCACCAGGTCTTCCCAGCCGTCGGCCAGACGCTCCATCGACATTCCGAGGTCGCGGAACTGATGGAGGACGAGCGTCGCTTCGAGCGGGGTGAGCAGGTTGTATGCCAACAACTCCAGGTCTGCATCGACGTGCGCCGACCGAAGCAGGGTGAGCACGTGGGTGTAGTTGACCATGTGAGCCGGAGCGGAGTATCTGAACTCGGGAGAATTCTCCGCTGCGCGCATGACCTCACCCTGCACTTCGACGAGGTCGAGGCGAGCCCGGCCGAACGCGACGAGCCTGTCGATCGGGTCTGCGCCGGGGCCCAACGGCGGAGGCCCGAAGAGGAAAGCGTGTTGCAGTTCTTTCTCCGTGTGGTCCAGAAGTGCTTGCATCAACCCCGTCCGGCTGCCGAATCGTCTGAAGACGGTGCCTTTGCCGACCCCGGCCCTCGCTGCCAAGCCGTCCATGGTGACCGCGTCTACGCCGATCGTCGCGACCATCTCCGCTGCGGCATCGAGCAGGCGACGGCGATTGCGCGCCGCATCGCAGCGCTCGGTCTCCTCGCCTGCAATAGGGAGCATGAACTCGGTCACATCCGTCACTGTACCTGCTGGGGGAACAAAGTGGACCGCGGTCCGGTTGGCTGGTATGAAAGTAGTAGACCACCGGCGCACTCCGAACTCGAAGGAAGATCGAAATGACAGAACCGCACGTATTGATCCTCGTCGGAAGTCTCCGTGCAGACTCCGTCAACAAGCAGATCGCACAGACCGCGGTGGAGATGTTCCCTACGGGCTCCTCGGCAGTGGTCTACGGCGCTCTCGCCGAGATTCCGTTCTACAACGAGGATATCGATGTCGACGGACAGGTGCCCGCAGGAGCGCTGGATCTGCGTGCTGCCGCAGAAGAGGCGACTGCGCTGCTGCTCGTCACTCCCGAGTACAACGGCACCGTCCCGGCGGTGCTCAAGAATGCGATCGATTGGCTCTCGCGCCCCTACGGCGCCTCTGCGGTGCAGGGCAAGCCGGTCGCGGTGATCAGTGCATCGCCGAGCGGATACGGCGCCAAGTGGGCGCACGAGCACGCCCGCAAGGCCGTCGGCATCGCCGGTGGCAGGGTGCTCGAGCATGTCGAGCTGACGATCGGCGGAACCAGCGACAAGTTCGGGGCTGCGCATCCGCGCGAGAACGCCGCGGTGTCGGCCGAGATCTCCGAGGTCGTCGCGGAACTCGTCAGAGCGTCGAACGAGCTCCTTGCTGCCTGACCTCTGTATAATGGGAATCGTTTTCATGTAAGCTTCTGCTTCATGAAAGTACGAAACTCACTGAAGTCACTGAAGAACAAGCCTGGAGCGCAGGTCGTGCGCCGCCACGGCAAGGTGTTCGTCATCAACAAGAAGGAGCCTCGGTTCAAAGCGCGCCAGCGTTGAGTATCGTCTCTTCGAGCGCAGGGCCCTCGCATCCACTGGGTGTGGGGGCCCTGCGCTGTCGTGGGCTCTCTGCCTCGATTTCCGAACATTGCGTCGATGTGACGCGCGACACGCCGTGTCGGCCGCAAATCGCGCGGTCGGCAAGAGGCTGACCAGCGAATACCACGGATGTTGTTCGCAACATCTCGTGTTGTAGGCATATGTCGGACACAAGGTGTAGTGTCTGAGCAGTCGAGAAGACACAACGCGACGGGCCCGGAAATCCGGCTCGAAGCCGCGATATCAACCGCTCGAAACGGCCCGAACGTGAGTATTCAAGGGCCCTCGCGCGTTCTACGACGTCACAACTTCACATCACCATGCAACTCGTTTCACAGGCAGAGCACACCGGCATCGCGATGAAGATTTCGATGTCGTACAGGGAGAAGGGAACCCCACATGAGCGTCACCGTTTACACCAAACCCGCCTGCGTCCAGTGCAATGCCACCTACCGTGCTCTCGACAAAGAGGGCATCGACTACGAGATCATCGACATCTCGCAGGATCCGGAAGCGCGTGACTTTGTCATGGCTCTCGGCTACCTGCAGGCCCCGGTCGTCGTCGCCGGTGAAGATCACTGGTCGGGTTTTCGTCCCGATCGCATCAAGGCCCTCACTGCTGCTGTTGCTTGAACAGACGGCACCGCCGGTGCATTGGACGGAGATGAGCAGGTGTGACTTCCGCGCCCGTTCCGCAGTTGACGCATCGATTGGTCTACTTCTCCAGTGCGTCCGAGAACACTCATAGATTCGTAGTCAAACTCGGGATTCCAGCAAGTCGGATTCCGCTGCACGATCCCGAAACGTTCCTGGTCGATCAGCCGTTCGTGCTGATTGTTCCCACTTACGGCGGCGGCACTACGTACTCCGGGCGTGATACCAACTACGTCCCGAAGCAAGTGGTCAAGTTTCTCAACCAGAAGAACAACCGGTCCCTGATCAGAGCAGTCATTGCCGCTGGCAACACCAACTTCGGTGACTCGTTCTGCTTCGCGGGCGATGTCATTTCACAGAAGTGTGCAGTTCCGTACCTCTATCGATTCGAATTGATGGGCACTCCCGAGGACGTCGAACGAGTCCGAGACGGCCTCGAGGAGTTCTGGGAGCGGGAGTCGCGTCGGGCGGCGCACACACATTAGTTACACAACGCGTACAGAAACTGGAGCGATCGCCGTGGCACCGACAATTACCGAGGTAGCACCCGTCAACGCTGTTCGATCCGACGGTGACCTCGACTATCACGCGTTGAACGCGATGCTGAACCTGTACGGACCCAACGGCGAGATTCAGTTCGACAAGGATCGCGAAGCGGCCAACCAGTACTTCCTGCAGCACGTCAACCAAAACACGGTGTTCTTTCATGATCTGGACGAGAAGTTGGACTACCTCGTCGAGGAGAACTACTACGAGCCCGAGGTTCTGGACCAGTACACTCGCGAGTTCGTCAAATTTCTCATCAACCACGCCTACTCCAAGAAGTTTCGTTTTCCGACGTTCCTGGGTGCGTTCAAGTACTACACCTCGTACACGCTGAAGACGTTCGACGGCAAGCGGTACCTCGAGCGATTCGAGGATCGTGTGTGCATGGTCGCGCTGACGCTGGCGGCCGGCGACGAGGCGCTCGCCACGGATCTTGTCGACGAGATCATCGCCGGACGGTTCCAGCCGGCGACACCGACATTCCTCAATTCCGGCAAGAAGCAGCGAGGAGAGCCCGTCTCCTGCTTCCTGCTGCGCATCGAGGACAACATGGAGTCCATCGGACGGTCCATCAACTCCGCCTTGCAGCTGTCCAAGCGCGGCGGCGGTGTGGCGTTGTTGCTGAGCAACATTCGTGAGCACGGAGCGCCGATCAAGCGCATCGAGAACCAGTCCTCGGGTGTCATTCCCATCATGAAGTTGCTCGAGGATTCCTTCTCGTACGCCAATCAGCTCGGTGCGCGTCAGGGCGCCGGCGCGGTGTACCTGCACGCGCACCACCCCGATGTCTACCGCTTCCTCGACACCAAGCGCGAGAATGCGGACGAGAAGATCCGTATCAAGACTCTCTCACTCGGGATCGTCATCCCGGACATCACGTTCGAACTGGCCAAGAAGAACGAAGATATGTACCTGTTCTCGCCGTACGACGTCGAGCGCATCTACGGAGTTCCGTTCGCCGACATCGATGTCTCCGAGAAGTACTACGAGATGGTCGACGACAAGAGAATCCGCAAGACGAAGATCAAGGCGCGTGAGTTCTTTCAGACTCTGGCGGAATTGCAGTTCGAGTCCGGCTACCCGTACATCATGTTCGAGGACACCGTGAACCGCGCAAACCCGGTGAAAGGCAAGATCACCCACTCGAACCTGTGCTCGGAGATTCTGCAGGTCTCGACGCCGTCGACGTTCAACGACGACCTGTCCTACAGCCACGTGGGCAAGGACATCTCCTGCAATCTCGGTTCGCTGAACATCGCGAAGACCATGGACTCACCTGATTTCGGCAAGACCATCGCTGTCGCCATCCGCGGGTTGACGGCGGTGTCGGACCAAACGCATATCTATTCGGTGCCGTCGATCGAGCAGGGCAACAACGACTCTCACGCTATCGGTCTCGGCCAGATGAACCTGCACGGTTACCTCGCGCGCGAACGCATCCACTACGGCAGCGTCGAGGGCATCGACTTCACCAACATCTACTTCTACACCGTGCTGTTCCATGCGCTTCAGGCGTCCAATCAGTTGGCGAAGGACCGGGGGACCTGGTTCAAGGGCTTCCCGGAGTCCAAGTACGCCTCGGGTGAGTTCTTCGACAAGTACACCGACCAGGTGTGGGAGCCGAGCACCCCTCGTGTCGCCTCGTTGTTCTCCGAAGCCGATGTGCACATTCCGACGCAGGCCGACTGGGTCGTCTTGAAGGAGTCGGTGCAGCAATACGGCATCTACAACCAGAACCTGCAGGCTGTGCCGCCGACCGGTTCGATCTCGTACATCAACAACTCGACCTCGTCGATCCACCCGGTCGCGTCGAAGATCGAGATCCGCAAGGAAGGCAAGATCGGGCGCGTCTATTACCCGGCGCCTTACCTGGACAATGACAACCTTGATTTCTACCAGGATGCGTACGAGATCGGGTACGAGAAGATCATCGACACCTACGCGGCCGCGACGCAGCACGTCGATCAGGGGCTGTCGCTGACGCTGTTCTTCAAGGACACCGCGACCACGCGCGATATCAACAAGGCGCAGATCTATGCGTGGCGAAAGGGCATCAAGACGCTGTACTACATCCGTCTTCGTCAGATGGCTTTGGAAGGCACCGAGGTCGAGGGCTGCGTGTCCTGCATGCTGTAGAGCGTCCGCAACGAAGGGTGTCGGGACCCGAGGACATACTTGATGTGAAGCGCCGAACCGAATTCGATCGATCCTGGGGATGTACATGACAGTCACGAGCAACACCGCGCAGACTCCCGCGGGTACCGCACGCCCGAAGCTCATCGACCGGGTGTCGGCCATCAACTGGAACCGCGTCCAGGATGACAAGGATTCGGAGGTCTGGGAGCGGCTCACCAGCAACTTCTGGCTGCCCGAGAAGGTGCCGGTCTCCAACGACATCCCGTCCTGGGGAACGCTCAACGCCGTCGAGAAGCAGCTCACGATGCGGGTGTTCACCGGCCTGACGTTGCTCGACACCATTCAGGGCACGGTCGGCGCGGTCAGCCTGATTCCCGACGCCATCACTCCCCACGAGGAGGCGGTGTACACCAACATCGCCTTCATGGAATCGGTGCACGCGAAGAGCTACAGCTCGATCTTCTCTACTTTGAGCTCTACGCGTGACATCGACGACGCGTTCCGCTGGTCCGAGGAGAACGTCAATCTGCAGCGCAAGGCCGAAATCGTCCTGAACTACTACCACGGAGATGACCCGCTCAAGCGCAAGGTGGCGTCGACTCTGCTGGAGTCGTTCCTGTTCTATTCGGGGTTCTACTTGCCGATGTACTGGTCGTCCCGGGCCAAGCTGACCAACACTGCCGACCTGATCCGTCTGATCATTCGCGACGAGGCCGTGCACGGGTATTACATCGGCTACAAGTACCAGAAGGGCCTGGAGAAGGTCTCCGAGGCTCAGCGCGAGGAGCTCAAGAACTACACCTTCGAGTTGCTGTTCGAGTTGTACGACAACGAGGTCGAGTACACCCAGGACCTCTACGACGAGGTCGGGCTCACCGAGGACGTCAAGAAGTTCCTGCGCTACAACGCCAACAAAGCGTTGAACAACCTCGGCTACGAGGGTCTGTTCCCGAAGGACGAGACCGACGTCAACCCGGCGATTCTGTCGGCACTCTCGCCGAACGCAGACGAGAACCACGACTTCTTCTCAGGCTCCGGTTCCTCGTATGTCATCGGCAAGGCCGTCAATACCGAGGACGACGACTGGGACTTCTGACCTGATACGACCCCCCGACGACGTCGTCAGTTGCCAGGGGGTCGTCCCTGTTTACGGATCTCGCCGGCGCCCTTCGGCATCCGCCCGTTGTCCACGAGCGCTCGTCGCAGCAGGAACTCGATCTGGGCGTTGGTGCTGCGTAGGTCGTCGGCCGCCCAGCGGGCAAGTGCGTCGTGCACCGCTGGGTCCAGCCGAAGCAGCAGCTTCTTGCGTTCTGGCTTCCTACCTTCGATGGCCATCGGTCACTGGTACAGCGAGCCAGTGTTGATCACGGGTTGGGTGTCATTGTCGCTGCACAGCACGACGAGCAGGTTGGATACCATCGTGGCTTTGCGCTCCTCGTCGAGTTCGACGACGTGGTTTTCCTCCAGCTTCGACAGGGCCATCTCGACCATTCCGACGGCCCCTTCGACTATTTGCTCTCGAGCTGCGATCACCGCGCCGGCCTGCTGACGCCGGAGCATGGCTTGGGCGATCTCGGGGGAGTAGGCGAGGCGGTTGATGCGCGTTTCGATAACCTCGACGCCTGCCGAACGTACGCGGGCGTGCACCTCCTCGCTCATCGCTCTGGTGATCTCGTCGGCGTTCTCCCGCAACGACATCCGATCTGCAGCATCGTATGGGTAGCTGCCGGCGATGTGCCGGACCGCAGACTCCGACTGGACGGCGACGAACTCCTCGTAGTCGTCCACCTGGAACGAGGCGAGCGCGGTATCGGCCACCTGCCAGACGATGATCGCGGAGATCTCGATGGGATTGCCGTCGGCATCGTTGACTTTGGACTGACCGGTTTCGTGGTTACGGATGCGAGTGGAAATCGCGCGGCGCAGCGTCAGCGGATTGGTCCAGCGCAGCCCCGGCGTCCGCAGGGTTCCGCTGTAGGAGCTGCCGAGAAGTTGCAGCACGCGAGCCTGATTGGGTTGAACGAGCGTGAGGCCAGCGAGAAGCGGAAACGACAAGAGGAACAGCACCACTCCGGACACTGTCAACGCGATGGTGTCGTTCACCAGGCCGAGGGCGAATGCGCCGCCACCGCCCAGGAGCAGGACGAGCCCGATGCCCAGCATCGACCATCCCGGGAGATCCCAGCCGGGTCGTTCGGCAATTGTGAGTGTGGGTGTGCCCGTCGGTTTTTCCGAAACGGAAACGGGTGCAGATTCGGGCATGTCGACCTCCATGTGGTTTTTGATACTAAAGTGATATCACATTTAACGGTGCCGGGGAAGGCGAAGTGCGCCGCTTCCGCAGCGAGGGTGACATTCGGTCACTCAGAGTGTGCGAGGGTGACATTCGGTCACTCAGAGTGTGCGAGGGTGACATTCGGTCACCTCGGGAGCACTCGGGCGCGCCTCAGCGCCGGAACCAGGCCTCGTGAGACCCGTTGAGGGCCTTGTCGATCCGCAGTCGAGATGTGTCGGCGAGATCGCGGGGGAGCGAAGTGACGTCGAACCAGTCGACTGCCAGGTTCTCGTCGTCCGCGACCCGGGCAACACCGGAGATGTGTCGGGCCAGAAATGTGATGTCGAGGTACTGGGCCACGTCCCCGTTCGGGTAGGTGATCCGCTCGGTGACGTCCACGCTGCTGAGTCGGACGAGTTCGGCCTCGATGCCCGTCTCCTCGCTGATCTCCCGTAGCGCAGCTGGACCTGGTTCCTCGCCGGGTTCCAGGATGCCGGACACCACGGCCCACAATCCGTTGTCACGGCGCCGGGTGAGCAGCACACGGTCGTCGTCGACGATGACTGCACTGACTCCCGACAGCCACAGTGGCGCCGTGCCGACGTGGCTGCGCAACTGCAACACGAACTCTGGGATGGGCATCAGGACACGTATGCGTTGAGCGAATCGGTCACGTCCGTCAGGATCGTGCGAGCAGCGATGACGCCGCTACCGGACCACACCGTGTCGTTCACCGCAAAGATTCGCCCGTCCTCTGCCGAGCCGAGATCGGCCCAGGCGTCGGACTCCATGAACGAGGTGCCGAAACTCTCACCATCGTCCCCGGCGAATCGGACGTAGACGATGTCGCCCTCGGCGACCGAGAGGTCCTCTGGTGTCACCGTCACCGATTCCTCGCGCTGGGCAGGCGGTCGCCGCACGCCGACCTCGTCGAGTACCTGGCTCGCGAACGAGTCGGCACCGTCGGTGACCGCCGAATCGGCCAGAAATCGGACCACCGAAGCCTGCGTCTGGCTCGCGTTCAGCTCGACGCCGACCTCTCGCGCGTCGGCACTGAAGCGTGCGAGTTCGTCGAAGGCGGTCTGTCCGCGGCCGAGAGCGGCGGCGGACTGCAGGAACGTGTCCTTCCATCCACCCTCGGAGGAGGTGAAGACCGTCGGTGCGATCGCGCTCAGGGCGTCGTACGTTTCCGTGCCCAGTGCATCGCTACCGATGATGAGGTCGGGGGTCAGACCTGCGATGGCATCGATGTCGGGCGCGCCGACCGGTCCGACGCTGGGAATCGCGGCGATCCCCGGGCCCAGGTACAGCTCCTGGTCGCCGTCCCCACGGAACTCGGGATCGAGGGTCGATGCCCCGACTACTCGCTCCCACACGCCGACGGCGCACGTCGCATCGAGCGATGCGGGATCGAGCGAGACGATGCGGACGGGGTCGGCTGGGACTTCGCTGATGCCTTCGCTGTGTCCGACGGGACGGACCGCGCCTTCGATGCCTACCGGATCCACGGGCGCCGGGGTGGGACACAGCCCGACGGTGTCTCTGTCGTTCCCGACAACGCCGGCACCGGCCACGTTGGTGGTGCTCCGAACAATGTCCGACGCGTTGTCGCTGGACTCCGCTGCGGACGAGCAGCCCGCCAGAGCCAGGGCCGCACCGGCCGCGAGCGCGATGGCACGGGCTCGCACCGAGAATTGTGTGGGCAACTCGTACGTTCCTATCGAAGAGTGGGAATGCCGTCACACCCTATCGCTCGACTCGGCGGTGTGCGCCCACTCGCCTCGGACGAGTGCGTGAGCGCCGATTCCGGTGCGCCACCAGGTGGGCACGTGCCCTGTGCAGCGCCGACGAGGCAATACGACACACGGTAGGACCGGTTCGGCGGACGGGAGCGACACCGTCTAGGATTCGTGTCAGCGCACGACACCAGCCGTTCCGTCTCTATGTCGCGGTGGAACGCATCTTCAGGAGGATCAGTGACTGCCCTAGCTCCTAGGCCCACTCCCGCTGTGACGGCGGCGAGGCCTTTTCCGCCGCGGATGGGACCGAAGGGTTCGTTCGTGCACAAGGCGGTGACGACGACT
>NZ_JABFAO010000014.1:56624-143416 GCF_017168235.1 Rhodococcus sp. KRD197 | reverse complement strand
CCGGAGGATCGGATCGTTCATGGCCGGCGATGGCTTCGGTGATCACTTCCGAGGGCGCGATCGAATCCGAGTGCGGGCCACCGACGTGCTGCTCGGCGCGGATGCGTTCGACCATGTGCGGATAGTGCAGTTCGAATGCTGGTCGTTCGGAGCGGATTCGGGGTATCTCGGTGAAGTTGTGCCGCGGGGGTGGGCAACTGGTCGCCCACTCGAGGGAGTTGCCGAAGCCCCAGGGGTCGTCGACGGTGACGACTTCGCCGTAGCGGTAGCTTTTGAAGACGTTCCAGATGAACGGCAGCGTCGACGCTCCGAGGACGAACGACCCCACGGTCGAGATCTGGTTGAGGGTGGTGAACCCGTCCGAGGGAAGGTAGTCGGCATAGCGGCGCGGCATTCCTTGCGCTCCGAGCCAGTGCTGGACGAGGAAGGTGGCGTGGAATCCGAGGAATGTCATCCAGAAGTGCCACTTGCCCAGTCGTTCGTCGAGCATGCGGCCGGTCATCTTGGGGAACCAGAAGTAGATGCCGGCGTAGGTGGCGAAGACAACGGTCCCGAAGACGACATAGTGGAAGTGCGCGACGACGAAGTAGGTGTCGGTGACGTTGAAGTCGATGGGCGGGCTCGCCAGGAGCACTCCGGACAGCCCGCCGAAGACGAACGTGATGAGGAATCCGATAGAGAAGAGCATGGGGGATTCGAGGGTGACCTGCCCGCGCCACATGGTTCCGATCCAGTTGAAGATCTTCACGCCGGTCGGGACGGCGATCAGGAAGGTCATGAAGGAGAAGAAGGGCAGAAGTACGGCGCCGGTGGCGTACATGTGGTGCGCCCACACGGCAATGGAGAGCGCCGCGATGCCGACGGTGGCGTAGATCAGGCCCTTGTACCCGAAGATGGGTTTGCGGGAGAAGACCGGAAAGATCTCCGAGACGATGCCGAAGAACGGTAGCGCGATGATGTAGACCTCGGGGTGACCGAAGAACCAGAACAGGTGCTGCCAGAGCAACGCTCCGCCGTTGGCGGGATCGAAGATGTGGGTGCCGAGTTTGCGGTCGGCGAGCAGGCCCATCAGTGCCGCGGTCAGCAAGGGAAACGCCAGCAGGATCAGGATCGAGGTCACCAGGATGTTCCAGGTGAAGATCGGCATGCGGAACATCGTCATTCCCGGCGCGCGCAGACACACGATCGTGGTGACCATGTTGACTCCGCCCAGGATGGTGCCCAGACCTGCGATGAGCAGACCCACGATCCACAGGTCGGATCCGATTCCCGGGGAGTAGACGGCACTGCTCAACGGTGTGTACGCGGTCCAGCCGAAGTCGGCGGCGCCGCCGGGGCTGATGAACCCGGCGGTGGTGACGAGGGCGCCGAAGAGATACAGCCAGTAAGAGAAGGCGTTGAGCCGCGGGAATGCGACATCAGGTGCGCCGATCTGCAGCGGCAGAATGTAGTTGCCGAAGCCGAAGACGATCGGGGTGGCGTAGAGCAGCAGCATGATCGTGCCGTGCATGGTGAAAAGTTGGTTGTACTGCTCGTTGGAGAGAAATTGCATTCCGGGGACGGCGAGTTCGGAGCGCATGATCAACGCCATGAGGCCGCCGACGAGGAAGAACCCGAACGAGGTCACCAGGTACATCAGTCCGATGACCTTGGGATCGGTGGTGGTGACCATCGTGTGCAGAAACGCACCCTTGCGAGCCCTACGGGGTGGATAGGGGCGAACCGCCGACGAAGCGGGAGGAGATGTCAGCGCCGTCATGGAACCACCTTCGTATCGCACGCGAATTGCAGGACGCGTCCGATAGCCTAGCTCAAATACTATGCAGCATAGTATTTGGGTGGGTCAGGTCAGCAGGACCGCGCACGCTGCTGCAGAGACCGCACTGAGCGAAACGATGGCCAACACTGCCGGCACCACCAGTGGCAGCACCGCGGCGGCAGCGTAGGCGCTTGCCCCGGTTCGGCGCAGCACCGGCGCGCTCGTATTCAGGTGATACAACCGTTCGGAGGTCGAATCGCCGATCAGGCCCAGCGCCCACAGCGGACGCGCCGAATGTGCCTGCGAGACCGTCGACAGCGCCGACCGCACGGTCTCCGCGCTGGTGACTGCGGCCGCGGCCCGGTCAGCTGCGACCTCGACCAGAACCCGCACCGCCACCGGTGCTGCGGCGAACAGAGGAACGCGAGGAAATGCTGTGGCCAGGATCTCGCAGATGTTGACGATGCGGTGGTGGCGCCCACGCAAGTGGGCGCGTTCGTGTGCGATCACTGCCCGCTGCTGATCGGGATCGAGATGCGCGAGCAAGCCTTCGGTGGCCACGACGTAGCCCGGGCGACCGTCGATGCTGTAGGCCAGCGGGAGCGGGTGGTCCAGCCACATGATGGGTTCGGGTCCGGAGTCCGTGCGCGCGACGACGGCGATGACATCACGGTGATAGTCGCGCACCTTGGACCGTGCCCGAAGTTGACGGCGGGTCAACCGCAGCACTCGGGCTGACGCCGACACGGCAAGAACGACCGATGCGCCGGCGACCGCTTCTCCTATCCAGGGTTGCGCCGCGTGTTGCAGCGACCCCAGACAACGGATGGCAAGTTCGATCAGCCCCTCGGCCGGCGCATGGCCGGGCCACAGCAATACGGTCACTGCGGATCCGACGAGAAAAAGTACTCCTGCGATGCTGCCGATCCATGCAGTGAGCGCAAGGGAGGGACTCACGTGCCCACTCATCGGGGTGAGCAGCGTCGGCGCCGCGACGGCCACGATGATCGCGGCCAAGAGCAGCGTCAGTGCAACGATCATCGGTTCACGTCCGGCAGGTTTCCCCGCAGGGCGTCCAGTTCCTCGTCGGTGACGGTCTTCGCGAAGTGCATGAGCACGGCGGCCGAGTCGGCGCTGGTGTCGAGTAGCTCACGCAGCGCTTGAGAAGTTGCCTCCGCTCGCGACTGCACCGGGGAGTACAGATACGCGCGGGACTGTTTGGTTCGCTCGACCCACCCCTTCTCGTGAAGATGGGTCACGACAGTCAGAATCGTGGTGTAGGCGGGATTCCGGTCGGCCATGAGCTCGCGCAGATCGTGGACCGACTGTGGTCGATCGCAATTCCAGAGCACGTTCATCACCTCCGCTTCGAGATCACCGAGCCTTTTCATCGCCAGTTCTACTTTCCTCATCGTGTCAGGTGATATCGACTCCGCGCGCCGACAGCCAGGCCGTCGGGTCGGACTTGGCCCCATCGGATTGCCACACTTCGTAATGCAGGTGAGGCCCGGTCGATTGGCCTCGGTTGCCTACCGTAGCAATGAGCTCGCCGGCTTTCACGCGTTGACCGGCGGTGACGAGTGCCTGGTCGATGTGCCCGTACACCCCGATCGTGCCGTCGTCCTGACGGATACGCACCCATAGTCCGAACCCTTGCGCCGGCCCTGCTTCGATGACCTCACCGTCGGTTACCGACACGATCGGCGTCCCGATCGTATTGGCTATGTCGAGTCCGTAGTGCGTTGTCCCCCACCGTGCGCCGTAGTTGGAGGTCAGCGTTCCCGATACCGGCATCACCGACAGTGGGCGCCGCGCCTCGGCCTCACGCGCGGCGCGCTCGGCCGCCCGGGCTCCGCCCTCGGCCAGTTGCTCGGTCCATTGCTGTGCGAGCCGGCCCACGTCGAGATCGGGCACTTGTAACACCTGCGGGATGGACGCGATGGGGCTCGGAGGTAAGGCGCCGGCGGGAGGTTGATCGGTACTGGCGGCGCTCAGGGCGACACTCTCCTCCGATCCCGCGTTCGGTGATGTGGCTGCTGCAGAGAGGAAGGCGCCGACTGCGACCGACGCGGCGATGGCGCGGCCACCGGGCTTGGGTATCCGGCGACGATGAAGTCCGCGTCCGATGTGCTGTGATGCGTTCCCGAGATCGGCATGGTCAGGGTTGCCGTGCGGTCTGTGCTCCGAACCGGCTACGCGCGCATCCCACCTCGGCGCAGCGGTGTTCACGGCTGCGCTGTCCGCGTCACCGAGTGCCTCCTGCGCGGGTGCGCTGTGTGCGGGAGTCTCGTGCGCGGGAGTCTTCGTCGATGCCAGATGGCCGAGTGTCGACCGGCTCTCGGCGTACCGGGCGACCGTGGTCGATTCGGTCACGAAGCGCGAGGGTGTGAACTCGGCCCGTCGATGACGGGGGCGTTCGGTGAGCGCCGAGTGTCCGTTGCCGTGGGGCGTCGGGACCACGCCGCTGTGTCTTGGCACTGCGCATTCGTCGGCTGTTGGGTCGGGCATGCGGTGTCGGGCCAAGATCACAATCCTTGGGTGGCTACGAGGCAAAAGTCTCGTTCGAGATAACGAAATGGTGACGGTCAGGCCACAGGTTACTACTATTGAGCATAGTTTTTCCATCTCGGTTCCCGTTGTCCCCCGCGCTGCAGGTCACAGTTGCCGTATGTCCCTACATCCGGTAGCGCGGAGCGATCTCGACCGGTGCTCGTGAGGTGTCAGCTGTCATCTCGCCGAGACGACAGGCTGCCGAGCATCGAGTTGTACGCCTCGAGTTCGGTGTCACCCTGATCGTCGACTGTTCGATCACGGTGGCGTGCAGCGCTCTCATCGGCCGCCGACCACCGGACCGCAGCGAGAACGGCGGCAGCGAGCAACGGTAATTCACCGATTCCCCACGCCAGAGTGCCGCCGCGGCGCTGATCGGCCAGCAGGTCTGCATTCCAGTCCAGACGCAGACCGCTGTAGAAGCTCGCTCCGAGCGCAGTCTCGAGATCGATCGTCACGACGAGAAAGAATGCGAACCCGGCCAACGCGGTGATACTCGCGAGCAACTTCGTCAGCCCCGGGATCGGTCTCGGAACTGGGTCGAGACCGACCGTGCCCCAGAACATCACCATCCCGACGATCAGGAACCAGCCCTTCATCACCATGTGTGCGACATGCGAGTCGGCGACGGTGTCGAATACTCCGCCGGGGTAGAGCAGGTAGAAGCTGCTCAGGAACACCGCGGTGCTGACCCAGGGGTTGACCGCGATCCGGACTGCTCGGCTGTGCCATGCAGCCCGGAGCCATTCGCGCAAACCCGGTTCCTCGGCTGCCGATGCGGTCGGCAGGACCGAGGCGAACAAGGTGGCCGGTCGGCCGAGGACCAGGAGCAACGGCACGACGATGGCTACCGCGGTCAGTCCCGCCATGTGCACACTGAACACCGCCGGGCTGTAGAGACCGACTCCGGACGACGTCGCCACGAGTAGCACCGCGGTACCTGCCAACCAGCTCGCGGTCCACCGCCGCCGCCATGGCAGGCCCGCCCGCCGCCGACGTCGCAGTGCAACCATGTACAGGACAGCAGCGATCACAGCCGCAGACCCGAACACCAGATCGAAACGCCATTCGAATGTCAATCGTGCAGCGGTGGGTGGCCCGCCCAACACGTAGCCCAGGGCTTCTTCGTGCGCCTGGGGCAGCGAGGCGTCCTGCGGCGGGGGCGGGGGGGTGCGACCGAGTGCGACTGCCAGGCCCACGGTGGTGACGAGAACGAGGGTCTCGATCATCGACAGAGTGATCAGGGTTCTGCGGTTCGCGGGGTCGAGAGCCAGGGCGCCGACCGTTCGTCGTCGTTGTATCCACCCGAGGGTTCCCACGATCGCGAGGGCGGCGATCTTCGCCAGGATCAGAATGCCGTAGGTCGAATCCCACAGCGACGTCACGGGCACTCGCACGGCGGCGTTGACTATGCCGGAGACGGCCATGGTCACGAACGCGATCAGAGCGATCACCGAGTAGCGTCGGGTTGCTACGGCAAGGTGCCCACCGCCGCGCAGTGCATGAGCCACCAGCGCGAGGAGTCCGCCGACCCACACTGCAGCAGCAAGAATGTGCAGGATCAGCGAGTTCGTTGCGATGTCGTGATTGCCGCCGGTCGAGGAATGACCGGTCACTGCCCGCGGTATCAGCGCGAGCATCGACAGGGCGAACAACGCGGGGGTCCACTGGTGTCGTAACACCGATGCGCATGCTGCGGCGGTGATCGCTGCGATCGCGGACGTGATTGCCCATGCAGCGGCGGCCTCGACGTCACCGATCGCGCCGAGGAATTGCATCGGTTGCGCCGCAACGGATCCGACGGGTTGGCCCGAGGCGTCCGAGAGCGTCAGCGGTACCAACGCCGCCGCGCAGATCGCCCATACTGCCGATGCCGTCGCAGCCGTGCGGACGGCTACGTATCCGTCGATATCGAGTACGCCCGACCTCTGGGGTGGAACGAGGAATGCTGCAAGGAGCAAGGATCCGGCCGCGACGACGGCGGCCACCTCGCCGATAGCGGTCAGTGCCGGGATGCCATAGGTGGTGACCGGGCCAGGATCGGGGAGCCCCAGTAGAACCAACGCCTGCGATGTCGACACCGCGGCGAGCAGTGCAGCGACCACGGCGGCAATCGCCGCGCACAGCACCATCACCTGTGATCCGGAGCGTCGATCCACTGCACCGCGGGTCGAGTGGGCGGCTTCGGTGGCCATGGTGTGCGCCTCTTCCCGGTAGATCGTGTCGGTGATATTGGCACGAGGTCGGACCGACCTGCGCCGACAATGAATTACTACGAATGATAGTTGTACGACTGCGGGCAACCACGGTCGGACGAATCGCAACACTTGCATATATGCGCATATCGCAATATGTTTTGTTCGGCAGTCGGAAAGCTATGAAGGAGTATCGATGGGGCATGGGCACGGCCATGGGATAGAGCCGGGATCACCGGCCAGCGCGTCCGGTAAACACCTGGGCCGATTGTGGATCGCTGTCGGCCTGGGGGCGGTCACCCTCGTGACGCAGGTGGTGGTCGGCCTGTCCACTTCGTCGCTGGCGTTGCTCTCCGATTCCGCGCACGTGTTCACCGACGTGTTCGGGGTGCTGATGGCGATCGTGGCGATCACTCTCGCGCAGCGGCAATCGAGCAAGGCTGCGCGCACGTTCGGGCTCTACCGAGCCGAGGTGTTCGCCGCATTGTTCAACGCACTGTTGCTGTTCGGGGTTGCCGGATGGATTCTCTACGAAGCAGCCCAACGTATGTCGAATCCGCCCGAGGTCCCCGGTGTTCCGGTGATGCTGGTGGCCACTCTCGGGCTCGTGATGAACCTCGTCGCGTTCGTTCTGCTGCGTAGCGGCGCGAAGGAAAGTCTGAATGTTCGGGGCGCGTACCTCGAGGTGATGGCCGACATGCTCGGCTCGATCGGCGTGCTCGTCAGCGGGCTGGTCACCGTGCTGTTCGAATGGCGGTACGCCGACCCGGTCATCGCGGTCGCTATCGGCGTGTTCGTCCTGCCGCGCGCATTCAGCCTGGGCCGTCATGCCGTTCACATACTGCTGCAGCACGCCCCGTCTGGCATCGATGTGACGGCAGTGGCGAAGTCGTTGACCGACGTCGAGGATGTCGAGGAGGTGCATGACCTGCACATCTGGACCCTCACGTCTGGAATGGAGGTCGCCTCGGCGCACCTGACTGTCGCCCCGGGTGTCGAATCGCCCCGAGTGCTCGCTGCAGCTCAACAAGTCCTTCTCGAGCGCTATGGTCTCGAGCACGCCACGCTGCAAGTCGAGCCCCCTCAAGGCGAGGGCCGGTGCCGAGAGGTGACGTGGTGACAGGCCGAGTCGAAGTCTGTGGCGCGGGCGAGGCCGGTTCGAGGCGGACTGGCCCGGGGGCGGTCATCGCGGTGTCGTGAGATGGATCTGCGTAGCTGGGTCGGTGGTCCACAGGTAGGTAAGCAGCGAACAGTACGACTCGACGACTCGGAGGCGCAGGTCCTCGGCTGCAACGGCGCCGAGTCCGGTGTCGACGATGATTGCGCCGAGCTGTAGCGCCCGATTCGCCAATGCCGCGGCGGGGCTTCCGCAATCGGCGATCGTACCCGCCATGTGGGCCGCGGCATCGAGGACTTCGTCGGGTAGCGACCGGATCGAGAGACCTGCGACGACTGCCGCTTCGCCGGCAGACGGTGACGCCGAGCGCCGTTGGAGCCTCTCCTCGATCGCGGTGATCACCAGATCGAGCTGGCGCTCGTGAGCCCGCAACCGACGGCGACCCCCGATGCGGCGGGCAGTGATCGGCGCCAACGCGCACAGAGTGTCGGCGTCCAACGCCATTCCTGCGCCGTCGAGGACGGTCGGGACCACGCTGCGTATCAGCCAGTCGGCCAGAGTTGCTGCAGCCTCGTCGGTGGCCGGGACGGTCAGTAGCGGCATCTCGTGCGTCGTCATGGTCGAGTTCCGATCCCGGTGATTGCCGTGTCGGCGAGGAGAAGCCGCTCTGACTGCTGGCCGGTCTGCACCATCGACGAACGGCTTCGAGCGGTGTACTGCCGGGTGAGTGTCGAGCGGCGCGAACGTCCGGGGTGGCACGAGAGCGATCGAGCCCAGGGCGTTCGGACCGGTAAGAGCACATCGCACTCGGTCACGATTCGCGGGAGTGCCGCTCGCGCAGCAGGATCAGCGCACAGTGATCCGCAACGGCGGTGTACCGAGGGTTCCCGTACGCGAGGTTCATGATCCGGTGCGCTCGGGCGTCGGATCGGAACCGCAGTGCAACTCTGCTGAGTTCCTGGCGAAGAACGAGGCTCCGATCAGCACTACGACGCCAATGGTGATGTAGACATCGGGGAGATTGAACGTCGGCCACCATCCGGTGTGAAAGTAGTCCGTGACCGCGCCGTCGGCGATCCGGTCGAGGACGTTGGACAGGGCGCCGGCGAGGATCAACGCCAGAGCTGCCGTGGTGACCCGATCTCCGGGTCGGGCGGTGCGCCATCCGTAAACTGCGAGCCCGGCGGTGATCGTCGTCGTGACCGCGACGACCGTCCACCAGGGCAGCGAATCGCCCAGGCTGAATGCCACCCCGCGGTTGAAGGTGAGGCGCAATTCGAGTAATGACAGTGGGATCGGAGAACCCGGCAACGCTTCTTGCGCCCAGTAGCCGGCCGCGAGTGCAGTCGCGGTCAGAGCCAGAACGAGTGTCGCTGCGCGTGCGCGTACTCGCGCGGCAGTGGTGGGGGAGCGGGTCACGTCGTCCTCGTTCTCGGGGGTGTGCCGGACTGATGCTGATGCTGCGCGCCGACGGAAAGAGGATCGGTGAGCACTGCAGAGTTGCCAACACTCTAAATACTATGCACCATAGTAATTGATGAACGGTAGAGGCTCTCCCAGCACCCGATGTACGCGCATGCCGTCGTGACTGCGGCACCCGGCATCGAACCCGGACGTCGATCACCCCGGGACATACGGAGCTCGCCGCGGTGGTCGATGGGTGGTAGCGGGGTACGAGCTTGGATCCGCCTCTTCGCCGCCGCCTCGTCCGGGCTGCTGTTGTACGCCACATTTCCGCCCGTCGATCTGTGGGTTCTCGCTCCGGTGGCGATTGCCGTGTTACTACTGGCGGTCCGCGGGCGCACAGCGCTGGCGGGAGCCGGCTACGGCTTCGTCGCCGGGTCGGCGTTCTTCGTACCCCTTCTGCCGTGGGTGGGGGAGTATGTCGGATCGACGCCGTGGCTGGCGCTGGCCGCCGTTCAGGCACTCTTCGTCGCAGGTTTCGGCGCCGTGGCGGACCGGATGTCCCGACTACCGTGCGGGCCGGTCTGGGTGGCATGCGCCTGGGTGGCGATGGAGGCGGCGCGCTCGCGGATCCCGTTCGGCGGTTTCCCCTGGGGCCGAATCGCATTCGGTCAGTCCGACGGTCCGTTTCTGCCCTTGGCCGCTTTGATCGGCGCACCAGGGTTGTCGTTCGTCGTGGTGTTGATCGGGGCCGCTGTCGCCAGTGCCATCGTGTCCGGTCGCCTCCGCCGAATAGGGGTAGCGGCGTCGTACCTGGGCGCCGCAGCTGCACTGGGGGCGCTCACGGTGGCAGCTCCACTGTTCGCTCCGCCGCAGCAGGACACGGTCACCGTTGCCTTGGTGCAGGGCAACGTGCCGCGGCTCGGTCTCGACTTCAACGCCCAACGGCGAGCAGTACTGGACAACCACGTCGCCCGTACGATCGATCTTGCCGCCGACATCGAGTCCGGGCGAGTGCGTACGCCCGATCTGGTCATCTGGCCGGAGAACTCCTCCGACATCGATCCTCTGCGCAACCCCGATGCCGCCGCACGTATCGACGCCGCAGCCCGAGCAGTCGGAGTCCCGATTCTCGTCGGCGCGGTACTGCGCCGAGACGATGACACCACGACGAACACCTCGATCGTGTGGGATCCCGTCACCGGGCCCGGACAGACACACGACAAGCGGCAACTGGTGCCTTTCGGCGAATACCTGCCGCTGCGCACGATCGTCACTGCGCTGTCCCCCTATGCTGCCCAGGCAGGAAACTTCGTCCCCGGCGAGGGTAACGGTGTCGTCGATCTCGCAGGAGTGCCCGTGGCGGTGGCCACCTGCTACGAGGTCGCCTTCGACTCGTTGCTCACAGATTCCGTTCGCGCCGGTGCCGAGCTGATCGCGGTGCCTACCAACAACGCCACTTTCGGCCGCACCAACATGACCTACCAACAACTGGCCATGTCCCGGGTGCGTGCCGTCGAACACGGACGAAGCGTCGTGGTCTCCGCCACCAGCGGAGTCAGCGCCGTCATCGATGCACGCGGCACGGTCACCAACCGAACGGACCTGTTCACCCCTGCAGCTGTGGTGGCAGAGATCCCATTGAGTACCGGCCTCACTCCGGCGACCGTCGTCGGTGCCGTTCCGGAATGGACACTCGCAGCGGGGGCCGTTGTAGCACTGACTTTTTCGCTACGACGACGACCACGAGTAATCGCACCCACCCCACCAACTACTATGCTGCGTAGTATTTGATATGCAACCAGGGAAGGGTGCGTGGCGGTGACAGTGGACGAACGCCCACCATCGGTATCGCAGCGACGGTCGATCAACGCGCGTGCCGTGCTCCGCAACAGGTGGCGGCAATTGACCTCGATGCGTACCGCGTTGGTGTTGTTGTTCCTGCTCGCCCTCGCAGCAGTCCCCGGCGCCCTGCTCCCTCAGCGCAACCTCAACACACAGGCCGTCGATGCCTACATCGCCGCGCGCCCGGTTCTCGGACCGGTGATGGACACGCTGGAATTGTTCGACGTCTTCGGAAGTTTCTGGTTCACCGCCGTGTACGTCCTGCTGTTCCTCTCGCTGATCGGGTGCCTGACCCCCCGACTGGTCGAACACGCCAAATCCTTGCGTGCACAGCCTGTTCGAGTACCTCGAAACCTCATGCGACTGCCGCTGCATCACCGCGGCGAACTCCCCGGCAGCCCGGAAAAGATCATGGGCGAGATCACGCAGCATTTGAAAGGATGGCGAACGGCCCTCCGCCCCGAACCGAACGGGGTGCTCACTCTCTCCGCCGAGAAGGGCTATACCCGCGAGGCAGGAAACCTGCTCTTTCATTTCTCGCTGATCGGTCTGCTCGTTGCCATCGCCATCGGCAAGCTCTTCGGCTACGAGGGCTCGGTCATCGTCATCGCCGACAACGGACCTGGTTTCTGCAACACCTCGCCTGCGATCTACGACTCCTTCCGCACCGGCAACAGCACCGACGGAACCGGACTCGAGCCCTTCTGCATCCGGGTCAAGGACTTCACCGCCGACTACCTCGACAATGGTCAGGCCAAGATGTTCACCTCGAACATCTCCTACCAAACCGCCGACGACATCACCGCCGGCACCTGGCGAGACTTCCAACTCCAGGTCAACGAACCCTTACGGCTCGGGGACGAGCGTGTTTATCTCACCGGACACGGTTATGCCCCCGAATTCACCGTCACCTTCCCCGACGGCCAGAGCCGCACCGAGGCCCTACAGTTCCGCCCGGACGACGCCACCACGTTCCTCAGCAGCGGGGCGCTGCGGTTCGACCCGCCCGGTGGAACATACGCCACCGCCGACGAGCGACGCCGAGGCCAGATCGCCATCGAAGGTCTCTTCGCGCCCACGGCACAATTCAACGGAACCCTGCTGTCCTCCCGCTTCCCGGAATTGGTCGATCCAGCTGTGGCAGTGGACATCTACAAAGGCGATACCGGCCTCGACACCGGCATCCCGCAGTCGATCTTCTCGCTGAACAAGGAGATGATCAATCAGGGCCGGCTGGTGAAACAGGACCGGGTCAACCTGCGGCCCGGGGAGTCCACAACCCTCTCCGACGGCACTGTCGTCCGGTTCGACGGCGCCAAGGAGTTCGCGAACCTGCAGGTCGGGTACGACCCTGCACAGCGGTGGGTTCTCGTGTTCGCCATCACGATGATGACCGGACTCCTGATCTCCCTGGTGATCACACGCCGCCGTGTCTGGTTCCGGGTCCACCCCGGCGAGCACGGCGCCTCGAGAGTGCACATGGGCGGGTTGGCTCGCACCGATCACGCGGGATGGGGACCTGAATTCCAGACCCTCCGCTCACAGATCTGGCCGCCGACAACCTCGAGCGACTCCGAGACCCACGACAGAGAAACGGTGTAGCACAATGCCGATCGACGACACCCTCGCCCGTTGGAGCGACATCAGCTTCGAGACCGCCTTCGTGGTCTATCTCCTCGCAGCGATCGCATTCCTCGGGCAACTGGCAACGACCCGTACCGCGGCACTGCACAATATGGAGCGACTGCGAACGCGCGTGATCGCAGCGACATCGACGACGCCAGGACGCATTCCCGACACACCCCGTCGGGTTCCCTCCGAACGCTTGGCCCGCACCGGACTCGGGCTGGTGATGGTGGCACTGACTCTGCACATCGGGTCGATCGTGCTTCGTGGGATCGCCACCAGCCGGCCGCCGTGGGGCAACATGTACGAATTCGTCTCGGTCACCTGCGCTGCCGGTGTTCTGGCTGCACTGTGGGTTCTGCGCTCGAAGCCGCTGCGCACCCTGTGGTTGTTCGTCCTGGTGCCGACGTTGATCCTACTGTTCGTCGCCGGAACCGTGCTGTACGCCAATGCGGCGCCGGTGGTGCCTGCGCTGCAGTCGTATTGGCTCCCGGTGCACGTTTCCATCATCTCGCTCGGAAGCGGAGTGTTCCTGATCTCCGGTGTGGCGAGTACGTTGTTTCTGCTTCGAATGCGGTATTCCGCGAACACCAGCAGCCGAGTGGGCCGAATCGTCGCCCGTCTGCCCTCCGCGCAGACACTGGATACGCTGGCCTACAAGACCACCATCTTCGCATTTCCACTCTTCGGTGTCGGCGTCATCCTCGGTGCAATCTGGGCCGAAGCCGCATGGGGCCGGTTCTGGGGCTGGGACCCGAAAGAAACGGTCTCCTTCATCACCTGGATCGTCTACGCCTCCTACTTGCACGCCCGCGCCACCAGCGGATGGCGCGACACCCGGGCAGCATGGATCAACATCGCCGGATTCGTGGCGATGCTGTTCAACCTGTTCATCATCAATATGGTCGTCTCCGGACTGCATTCCTACGCAGGATTGAACTGATGACTCCCGCTACGTGTCTCCGAGCGCGTCCGCGAGGTCCTGCGGAATCGGCATCGGCGTCGTCAGCCCCGCCTCCACCCGGCCGGTATTACCGACCGGGTATCGCCCGGACCACGATCCTGGAGCAGCGACAACGATCCGGATCAACTGTCCCCAGGATTCGCGCCGATCATGCTCTTTTGCAGCAGCTTTCAACATCTCGACGTGGTTGCGAGTATGCAACCACGGATAGGGCTGCGAGAGGATATGTGCTCGTTCGAGGTGATGCCACCGCACCTCGGTTGTCGATGCCCCTGCTGCCGCGGTCATTTCGATCGCATAGAGCTTGCGTGCAGTCCGATTACCTCTCACAGGACTCTATCTCTTTCCGTGGCCGGGTTCGCTGTGCGCGGGCGTCGACGTGCAGCAGGTACATCCATCCGAGCACCCGGACCTGTCATCGTCTGCTCCGATCGGCGTCGGTGATGTCGCCGCGTGAGAGATTAGTAGGTTTCCAGGCGCGACCGATGCGGTCTTGCTTGGCTTCGGCGCCGGGGTGCAGCAGGCATCTTCGAAGGCCGCCGCGGGTGCAATCGTGACATTGAGGGCACCGGACGCCGCGGGCGGTGGGACGAATCCATCCAAGGGCGTGGTGCGGGCGGCGCGAATCGCATTGGCGATGACCAAGACTTCGGCGAGTTCGTGGACGAGCACCACAGTGGCCAAGCCGAGGACACCGGCAGCAGCCAATGGGACGAGCACGCCGATGATCGCAATCGACAAAGCGATGTTCTGGATCATGATGCGCCGGGCGCGCCGAGCATGGGCCAGTACCTGGGGTAGGTGCCGCAGGTCTTCACCCATGAGGGCTACATCGGCGGTCTCGATGGCGACATCGGTTCCCATCGCGCCCATGGCGATACCGACATCTGCGGTCGCCAAGGCGGGAGCATCGTTGACGCCGTCACCGACCATGGCAATCTTTCGTCCGGCCGCGATGTCGGCCAGCAGTGCCGCTTTGTCCTCGGGGAGAAGCTCCGCGTGGACGGTGGTGATACCCGCTTGCCCTGCCAGAGCCCGCGCGGTGAGCGCGTTGTCGCCGGTGAGCATCGCGGTCTCGATGCCGAGCGCGGTGAGTTGCCGGACGGCCTCGGCAGCCTCGGGCCGGAGTTCGTCGCGGACGGCGATCGCAGCGATCAGAACGTCGGCGCGTTCGACGAGTACCACGGTGGCACCGCCGCTTTGCAGACGAGCAACATCGGAGCGAAACGTGTCCGCGCTGGGGTGGGTGTCGAACCAGCTCGGCTTTCCGAGCCTGACGTCGGCGCCGTCGAGGGTTCCGGTCAGGCCGTGTCCGGCGATGGCAATGACATCATCGGCTGCCGCGACGGTCGATACGGAGGCCAGGATGGCGCGGGCGAGAGGATGCTCGCTGCGAGCTTCGAGCGCAGCTGCAACAGCCAGCGCGTCGTTGCGGCTGATTCCCGCAGCGGTGACGACGTCGACGACCTCGGGTGTTCCTGCGGTCAGGGTGCCGGTCTTGTCCAGCGCGACGACGCGGATGCGGCCCAGCTCTTCCACTGCTGCGCCGCCTTTGATCAACGCTCCGTTGCGGCTCGCGGCACCGATGGCCGCGACCACCGACAGCGGCACCGAGATGGCCAACGCGCACGGTGATGCCGCAACCAGGACCACCAGCGCTCGTTCGATCCATAGCATGGGGTCACCGATCACCGCACCGATGGCGGCGACGAGTGCGGCGAGAATCATGATCGAGGGCACGAGAGGGCGTGCGATACGGTCCGCCAGCCGCTGGCCGGACCCTTTGCGGTCCTGGGCCTGTTCGACGATGCGGACGATGCGAGCAAGTGAACTCTCCGATGCCGGCGCGGTGACGGTGATCTCGATGGCCCCGCCTCCGTTGATGGCACCGGAGTGCACGTCGTCACCGACACCGGCTTCGATGGGTACGGACTCGCCAGTGATAGCGGACACGTTCAGATTCGTCGAACCGCGTGCGATGGTGCCGTCCGTGGCAGCTCGTTCGCCCGGCCGCAGCACCATGGTGTCCCCGACGACGACGTCGTCGGGGGACAGGGTCGACTCGATCCCGCCGCGAATGATCGACACTGTCGGCGGCACCAAGGACAGAAGTGCGCGTAGTCCGCGGCGGGTCTTGGTGACCGCATATTCCTCGAGCCCCTCGGCGATGGAGAACAGGATGCCGAGCATCGCGGCTTCGGGAATCTGGCCCAATGCGATGGCGCCGAGGAGTGCGATCGTCATCAGTGTGCCGACACCGATTCGGCCGTGTCGCAGATTCCTCACTGCCGCGGGAACGAAAGTGACGGCGGCGATCGCGGCAGCGATCAGACCGCCGACGGTCGCTACCGTGTCGGCACCTGTTCGACCGAGCAACCACGATGCGGCGAGGACGATCGCGGCTGCCGATGCGATCTGCAGTTCGCGGACCTGCCACAGCCTCTGGGGTGCGTCGATGAGAGCCGAACTACCCGTGCTCGCACTGTCGGCGGCGGATTCGGTGTTCGGCGCAGCGGGGGTCGGTCCGCAACACGCGTCAGCCATGATCGACCCCGGTGAGATCAGCGGCGGTCGAGGCAGTGGCCAGTGGCTCGGCCAATATCGCGAGCAGTCGCGTGCCGCGATCGGTGAGCGAATACATGACCAACTTGCCCTCTCTGTTCGATGTGACGGCGTCCGCGGCCTTGAGTTTGCGAAGGTGATGGGAGACCAGCTTCTGGCTCTGTCCCACGATCCACGCAATGTCGCAGCCGCACATCCGCCCGCCGGCATTCAAGGCCAGTGCGATGGTCAGTCGGGTGGGGTCACCGAAGGCTCGAGCAGCATCGGCAAGCGGTTCGATATCGCCGAGCGCGGGCAAGGTAGCGCGAACGCTCTCGGCGTACGGGAGGTCCATACACAGCAGATCGCACGAATCCAGAGGTTCCAAGGGCATGACCACAATCTAACAATCATGCGATCGTTAGGGAAGATGTTCGAGCAAACATTCGTGCGATTGTTAGTGTATGTCGGTTAGAACCGCCCATATCGGGCCACGTCAGTCGGAACGAATCGAGAAGAAGGTAGTTGCATGAGCCGAGCGTTGAAGATTTCGTTGTCCCTGGTGATCGTGTTCGCCGCCGCGTTGGCAGTATTTCTGGTGGTGGACCGATCAGGGTCTCCGGATGCCGCGGCCACTGAACAGGCTGCGGCCGACCCCGCCTCGATTGCGGTGCGCGAGAACAGTCATCGGTTGAACTCGGTACCCGACGGCCGGGTCACATTCGTGGAGTTCCTCGACTTCGAATGCGAGGCATGCCGGGCCGCCTACCCGGCGATCGAACAACTGCGTGAAGAGTACGGCGATCGGGTGAGCTTCGTGGCTCGCTACTTTCCCATCGCCTCCCACTTCAATGCCGAACGTGCTGCACGCGCAGTCGAAGCTGCAGCCCAGCAGGGCGGCTTCGAGGCGATGTATCAGCGGATGTACGAGACGCAGGCGCAGTGGGGCGAACAGAAGGTTCCACAGGACGAGCTGTTCCGCAGTTTCGCAGTCGAACAGGGACTCGACATGGAAAAGTTCGATGCCGCCTACACCGACCCTGCGACGCTCGAGCGCATCGAAGCCGATGTCGCGGACGGAATGGCGCTCGGCGTGCAGGGCACACCGACGTTCTTCCTCAACGGCACCAAGATCGAACCCACCACCTACGGAGACCTCGCCGATGCCCTCGACGCTGCACTCGGCTGACCTCGCAACCGCCCCAACCCGGCACAGCGGACCGTTCGGCCGGAGCTTGCCCTGGCTGCTGCTGGTGGGCGGCCTGACCGGACTGGTCGCCGCGTTCGTGCTCACAGTGGAAAAATTCGCTCTTGCGCTCGATCCCGACTATGCCCCGACATGCAGCATCAACCCGGTACTCAACTGCGGATCGGTGATGGACACCCCGCAGGCATCCGCATTCGGATTCCCCAATTCGCTCCTCGGGATCGCAGGCTTCGCAGTCGTGGCAGCAGTGGGCGCCGCCCTTCTCGCCGGCGCGGTGTTCGCACCGTGGTTCTGGGGTGCCATGCAGCTCGGCGTCACTGCTGCTGCAGTCTTCGTGCACTGGCTGATAGCGCAGAGCCTGTACCAGATCGGCGCCTTGTGCCCGTACTGCATGGCGGTGTGGGGGGTCACCGTAACGATATTCTGGTACGTCACTCTGCGGAACCTCGACAGTGCCAGGTCGAAACCCGTTCCCCGGCAATGGCTCCGACAATGGTTCCGACAATGGCCTGACTCGGTGGTACGCAATCACTCCATTCCGCTGACCGTGTGGTTTCTCGCCGTGATCGCTCTGATCGCGCAGCGCTTCTGGTCGTACTGGTCCACGCTCCTATGACCCGCCACGTACCGTCGGCCCCTCCGCCGCGCCCTCAAGAGAGAAGGTCGGGCAGGTGACGCGCGGCTGGTCGATTGTCATGCTCGTACTTGTCGTTGCATCGATCGCCGCACTGTGGCCCCGGTCCAGCGCCGACGAGCGAGCATCTACCGCGAACTCCAGCGTGCCGGTCGGACCCACACCGTCCAGCCCGCCCCACTCCGGCACCGCCACCGTGGACCCCGCAGTGTCATCGTGCCCGGTTCCGGTTCCGGTTCCTGGACCGGGACGAGGCGGTCCGCTTGCCGGGGTAACGGCGCGCTGCATCGCCGACGCGGCCGAAGTCGACCTCGGCGAAGCTCTGGGCAGCGAGGTGACGCTGCTCAATCTCTGGGCATCCTGGTGCGCTCCGTGCCGCACCGAGATGCCCGTCCTCGACACCTACGCCGCAGAACCCGACGCGATCCGAGTCGTCGGAATCAATGTCGAGGACCGGCCCGCAGACGCTGCCGCGCTGCTGACACAACTCGGCATTCGCTACCCCAACTACATCGACGACGGCGCCGTCCAGAACGCACTTCCGGCTCCGCCGGTCCTTCCCCTGAGCTTCCTCGTCCGTCCGGACGGAACGATCGAGCGCGTCACCGACCCGACGGTGTTCGAGACTCCAGATCAGATCCGCACTGCAATAAAGGATTACACCTCATGAGACGCTGTCTACGTATGCGGGTTGATGCACGCCAGAAGGGCAGCAAGCCCGCTGCAGCAACGGCATCGATTCTTGCCGTCGTGCTACTGATCTCCGGATGCTCGGCCGGCGCCGGCGCAGTGTCATCGGGAGGTAGCTTCGACTTCGTAGCACCCGGCGGCCAAACGGACATCTTCTACGATCCACCCGAAACACGAGGAACCATAGGCGTACTCGCAGGACCCGATCTGATGGAGGAAGGCAAGACCACCGCACTGTCGGACTACGTCGGTGACGTAGTGGTGATCAACCTCTGGGGCCAATGGTGCGGGCCCTGCCGCGGCGAAGCCGACGACCTCGAAGAGGTCTACGAATCCACCCGCGAGCGTGGTGTGCAGTTCCTCGGAATCAACGTTCGAGATCCGCAGAAGGACAAAGCGCAGGACTTCGTGATCGACAACAACGTCTCCTACCCCTCGATCTACGACCCCTCGATGCGGACGCTCATCGCCCTCGGCGGGAACTATCCGACCAGCGTGATTCCCTCGACGCTGGTACTCGATCGCACACACCGGGTAGCGGCAGTCTTCATGCGCGCACTTCTCACAGAAGACCTGCTCCCGGTCGTCGAGCGGATAGCTGCCGAATGACGACCCTCTTCGCCCAAGACATCGGGTCGGCGTTCCAGAATGCGGCGTCGAGCGGCCCCCTGGTATTCGCACTCGCTGCCTGCATGCTCGCAGGGCTGGTCTCGTTCGCCTCACCGTGCGTTGTGCCTTTGGTGCCGGGATACCTGTCCTACCTCGCGGGCATCGCAGGCGCCGATGCTCGATCAGCCGATGCCCACTCACCCGGCACCTCGAACACCAGAGGGTCGTCGACGAGCCTGGCGAGTCGCTGGCGCGTGGCCGGCGCCGCGTCGTTGTTCGTCGCCGGGTTCACCATCGTCTTCGTCCTCGCCACAGCCTCGGTCTTCGGGGTCATCGGCACGCTGCGAATCAACGAGCAAGTACTACAACGCATCGGCGGTGTCATCACGATCATCATGGGTGCGGCATTCATCGGATTGATACCCGCCCTGCAACGCGACATCCGGTTCGCACCCCAACGCATCTCCTCCCTCGCAGGAGCCCCGCTGCTCGGTGGGGTGTTCGCGCTCGGCTGGACGCCGTGCCTGGGGCCTACCCTCGCTGGGGTGCTGTCCGTGGCGGCAGGAACCGAGGGTGCTACCGCAGCCCGCGGGGTCACTCTCATCGTCGCGTACTGCCTGGGACTCGGTCTGCCGTTCGTCATCCTTGCGTTCGGCTCGAGTTCGGCGATGCGTGGTGTGGGGTGGCTTCGGAGGAACTCCCAGCGGATCAAGGTTGCGGGCGGTGTCGTCATGATCGCAGTCGGGGTAGCGCTGCTGACAGGCGTATGGGGGTTGTTCATCGCCTGGATACGCAACGAATTCGTGACTGCGGTTGTATTGCCCATCTGAGGTGGGCACCGCCCTGATCTGCACACGCGTTGCGAAGTTCGGGTTGCCGAACTATATTTTCAGGGTCCTGTAATCCCGTCTGCGTTGGGTGTGATGTCATGGCTGTGCTTCAACGCCGATCTCCCCGGGCGCCGTCGAGGTTCCGAGCGGGATTCGTCCTGCTCGGTCCGGCGTTCGTCGCCGCGATCGCCTATGTCGATCCCGGCAATGTCGCCTCCAACGTCAGTGCAGGCGCACAATTCGGATATCTACTGGTCTGGGTGATCGTCGCGGCGAACGTCATGGCCGGCCTCGTGCAGTTCCTGTCCGCCAAACTCGGCATCGTCACCGGCATGACCCTCCCGGAGGTTGTCCGGGAGAAGTCGAGCAAGCCTGTGCGGCTGGCGTACTGGGGGCAGGCCGAAGTCGTAGCCATGGCAACCGATCTCGCCGAGGTGGTCGGTGGTGCTATCGCCCTGTACTTACTTTTCGACCTACCGCTTCTGCTCGGGGGTCTCATCACCGGAGCGGTATCGATGTTGCTGTTGCTGGTACAGGACCGCCGGGGTCAGCGTCCGTTCGAGTTCGTGATCCTGGGGCTGCTCGGTGTCATCGCCGTGGGGTTCTTGGCCAGCGTTGTCGTCGAACCGCCATCGTTCACCGAAGCGGCAGCCGGGTTGGTTCCCCGATTCGACGGCGCCGAAAGCGTATTGATCGCAGCCGCGATGCTCGGTGCGACGATCATGCCGCACGCGGTGTACCTGCACTCCGGCCTCGCACGTGATCGTCACGGTCACCCCGAAGCAGGGCCTGTCCGTCGGCGGTTGCTGCGGATCACCCGCGTCGATGTCGGGTTGGCGATGCTGCTCGCCGGTGCGGTGAACATGTCGATGCTGCTGTTGGCAGCGTCGACGCTGGGGGGCCGCGAGGGCGTCGATTCCATCGAAGGAGCCCACGCCGCAGTAGGGGACACTCTAGGGCCGGTCGTAGCACTGTTGTTCGCGGTGGGACTGCTTGCCTCCGGTTTGGCGTCGACATCGGTCGGGGCGTACGCCGGTGCGATGATCATGGATGGCCTACTGCGCAAGCGCATCCCGATCATGGTGCGACGGCTCGTGACCCTGATTCCGGCACTGGCGATCCTCGCCGCTGGGGTCGACCCCAGTCGCGCACTCGTCGTCTCACAAGTCGTGCTGTCCTTCGGTATTCCGTTCGCCCTCATTCCATTGGTGCGGTTCACCTCCGACCGCATGTTGATGGGCAGCGATGCCAATCACCGAATCACGGCGTACGCGGCATGGCTCATCGCGGGAATCGTTGTCGCGCTCAACATTGCGCTGATCTACCTCACCGTATTCTGACGTAGCTACCGCTGGCGGCGCGGCGCAATTCCGATCGGCGCTGAAATGGGCGAGCCCCGGCCCCAACCCGAAACTCATCCGATGGTCGTCGGTGCCCGCCACCCGGCGACCATCGGGGACAGTGAAAGAAAAGATCCAAGATGCGCGGCCACCCGCGCTGTAACAGGTGAAACGCGTACCGCACTCGTAGCCTTGACGACTACAGGGGGACGCTGTTGGTCGCTACTTTTCGCTCCGAAGTCGAACGGGAACCGCATCGTGGGTGCATGCATTGGTTCAACACCAGCCGCCTGCACTCCTCGATCGCCTACCTCAACCCGTCGACTACGACAACGAGTACCGACGGCAAATGCTCGACCGCCACCTCCAACCGCGAAGTGGCTGGGAACTAGGGGTCTCCATCAGATCCAGGATGCCTCAGTATCGGTGTTGGCGAGGTTGACCTGCGCTGTAGTTCACTCCCGGTCTGATTCTTCGTGGGTGGCCCCTGAGTGGAGATTGGTGGGTGTCGAATCAGCGACACGCTGTTCGAGCCATCGCGTAACCTCGTGGCACTCTGATCGTTCGGCGGCAGCGAAGGGTGTCAGTCCGTCGTATCCGATCCAGTTGATGTCGGCGCCATGGTCCAGTAGGACTGTGGCGGTGGAGACATGACCTCCATGGCATGCGCCCCAGAAACTACTGGTGACGCTCTCGTGGGTGGTCAACTCCGATTCCAGGAGTCGTTCGACTTCACTCTCGAGGCCGAGAGCAGCTGCTTCGAACAAATTGACTGAAGCTCCGTGCGCGACGAGTCGACGCGCGGCATCCCATTGCCCGAACGCTGTCGCATCTGCCAGAGGTGTCCCGCCTGCAATGACCGCGCCCTTTGCCTCGATATCTGCGCCTACGTTCAGCAACGCATCTATAGCTTCGACATCGTTGCTACTTGCCGCCCAGTGCAGCGGCGTTTCCGAGTGCTCGCCCAGACTGGGGGAGTTGGGATCTGCTCCGGCCGAGGCAAGGACGGTGATGGTTTCAGCGACGTTCGGAAAATGGCCCGGCCAGTCGGTGGCCACGTGCATGAGGGTGCGCCCCTCGTGCCGAGGCAAACGGAGAGCGGCGAGTTCGGGCGTTGCTGCCAGCAGCCGTCGGAGTGTCGTGACATCGCCTACTCGAATCGCGGCGATGGCGGCCTCATGCATGGGATTGTCGATCAACGCGTCGAGGATCCACTGGTCGTCGGGGACACCTCTGGTACCGGTCGATGTCTGATAGAGGCGGCATTGCACGCCGAATCGATCGGCCGTGTCCACCGAACCCGGTTGCGATAGAGGCGTAGCCGCGACGTCGCTTCCGTTGACTCGCACCGTTGGTGAGCCGAGGAACCTGTTGGTTCGAGCTTGTTCGTCGGTGGTGATCTCGTTGAGCGCCACGGTCGCGGTGATGTGGTCTCGCTCGAGCAGATTGCGCAGGTGTGGCAGCAGTTGTTCGTGGTGTGGGCATCCCTTGACGTAGAGCACCTCGATGACCGGTGGCCCGTCGAGAATGCAGATGTCGGCGATCAACCCGTCCCGTAGCGTGACTCGGACTGTCATCTCCGGCGGCGCGTCGTCGTGATCGAGCCGGGAAACCTCTACACGGACTGTGAGGACGTTGTCCAGGGCGGTGTCAATTGGTTCGATGTTGCTGACACGAAGGGTGAGCCCACTGTCGAGCAGTCCGGCGTAGTGGTCACCTACTTGTGTCCGGTCGGTGCATTCGTGTCCCGCGCCGCGAAGTTCTCCGCCCCACCTCACATCGTCGGTCAGCAGGGCGGTGAAGGCATCGCGTGTACGTGCAGCCAAAGCAACAGTCAACGCAGTTGCCAGCTGGTCGGTCGCGCCATCGCGCGGTGATTCGGTCATTGTTCGAACTCCTGACACAGCGGGTGCCCCGGTTGGTGACGGGTTCCCTCGTTCAGCATGCGTATCTTGTGTTTCGTGCGGAGGGTCTTTTGGATTCAGCCTAGAGCGTTTCGATCCGCTGCACTGCATAGTGAACACTCACTGCAATTGCGTTTGTCGCAATTGAAACGACCCCGAACCTGCGCGATCTAATCATGGGTCGGTGATCGTGCGGTGGCCGCTGTGAGCGTTGCCGTAGCGTGCACTGCTCGGGGCGAGGCGGGGAACGAGCCGGACGTAGGCGACCATCCCGATCAGTTCCACCAATGTCTGTGTCACCACGACGACCGCTGCGAGAGACAGGGCCGGTGGGAGCGCGAGTGCGAGAGGCAGGACGACCAACGAATTGCGGGTGGCACCGAAAAAGATCAACGCCCGCGTGGCTGGAACATCTTGACGAGTCACCCGGGCGGTCGCCAGTCCGACGACTGCCATGATGATCAGGAACGCAGCGAAGATCGGCACCACCCCGACCAGCTTGGCTCCTTCGGTGCGGACCGCGTCGATCTGCGACGCAACGACAACGGCGAGGGTGGCCATCATGACTGGAACCATCACCGAAGCCATGAGATCCATTGCCTGGGTCCCGATTCGGTGTCGGCGAGCGAGCGCTTGGGTCAGCGCTGCCAGCATCAACGGAGCGACGATCAGTAGTACGAACGCTTCGACGAAGGGTGCGATGTCGATGATCTCCACCAGCTCGGATCCGACGAACAACCAGAGGTAGAGCGGAAGAAACAGGATCTGCAGCAGCATCAACAGCGGCGCGCTTGCGAGGAGTCTTTCCGATGCGGCCCCGGCCAGCCCGCTGAAGACGATGACGTAATCGATGCACGGCGCCAACAGCACCAGCAGCACCCCAACCAGGACCGCCTGATTGCCGGTTACGAACCGAGTGAGCGCGAACACGACGATCGGCACGAGAACGAAGTTGAGTACCACCACGGTGACGAGGAAGCGTCCGTCGCGCAGCGATGCACCGATGGCGGAGAACGGAACTGCGAGAAATGTCGCGTAGAGCAACACGATCAGCACCGGGTTGATGGCAGTCTCGAACGTGTGCGCCGACGACGGTGCACTCAACCCGGTGACGGCACCGACCAGCAGCGCGAGCAGGTAGAGCGGAATCTGGTGCTTCTCCAGCCATGCCACCACCGCGGTAGCGCTCGAATCGTTCACGCGGTGCCTGCTGCAGGGTTCGTCGAGATCAGCCAGGTGCAGTCCGGGTTGCACGGTGTCGACGCATCGGGTGTGTCCCCGAGACGGGTCAGTGCGTCGGTCAAACTGTCTCGTAGAGCGGTCAACTGTGAGATCGACTCGTTCGCATGCGCGATATGAGACTCGATCGCAGGGGCGAGTTCGGCCTTGACCGCGGCGCACGAGTCCTTCTCCCAGACCCGCAGAAGCAGCTTGATCTCCGGCAGCGACAGATTCAGGCTTTTGGCGGCGGTGATGAACGATAGTCGTTGCTGTGCGCGGTCGTCGTAGACGCGATATCCGTTGGGCGTCCGCTCGGCTGGGAGTAAGCCCTCGCTTTCGTAGAACCGGAGCGTGGTCGCCGGCACTCCAGTCACCGACGACAGCTGTGAAATGCGCAGATCGGACATGCGTTGAGGATAAACCTTCGAGTCGAGTGGAAGGTCAAATGCTTGACCTTCCACCCAGGTGCAGGCCCTAGCGTGGTGTCCATGCTTCCTGAGACGTCGACATCGACTGGTCACGCTGTCAGCCCGATCGCCGCGCCGGGGCGCGTGATGCGGGCGCCGCCGGCCTGCACTCTCGCCGCGGCGGATCAACCGCACAGGATCGAGGTATGGGCCTCGATCCTCGATCACGCCACCGCTAGTCACCCGATCGACGACGGTATCGAGTTCGCATTTCCTCCCGGACCCGCGTTCGTCGAGCTACTCAACGGCGCCATAGCCTCCGAGCTCGCGTGCTGCTCGTTCTTCTCGTTCGATCTCACCACGGCTGCGACGGCAACGACGATGACTGTTCGAGCCCCTGGCCACGACCGAGAAGTGGTGACGGACTTGTTCGGCTCGGCGTGAGCATCAACAGTGCTCGACGTGACCGGTAGCGAGTGCCCCACCTGGTCATCTCTGTGAGGACCGGGATCGCGCAGAGCGAATAACCAAACTACTGACATAATCTAGCTTATCGGCAATAAAGTAGGACGAGTTCAAACAGATGAAAGTACTCGTCTCACTGTGTCTTTCGCGTATCTCCGCACGTTGAGCGCACGATGTTATCCGGGCACCGACCGCGGCGTCTGTGTCACTACCGGCAGACCCTCGCAGGTCGGCATCGGTTTCTCTCATCTAATGCGAGTTTTTCGCGTACAGTACGGCTATGGAGATCGTTCCAGGCGGTGTTCCAGCGTTCCTCGCTGATGGTGATGTCGGTCTACTTCGCGCCGAGGACCGCGTGTTCGAAGCGATGCTCGATGGCTGGCGCTCGCAACTACTTGCCCGGGGTTTGACCATCGCATTTATCAAGTCGTCGTGCAGCGTCGTGACACGGTTCCAGGAACACAGCAACGAGTACCCGTGGACCTGGTCGGCGCACCATGTCGATGAGTATTTTGCCGATCGCCGCAGTGGCGAGAAGCAGCTTGCGCTGTCGACGCTGAGGGCGAATTCGAATGCCATCCGTGCGTTTTGTAGCTATCTGACCGATCCGCGGTACGGCTGGGTTACGTTCAGCGAGAGAGTGTTTCAGAACGTTCCCAGCCAGGTGGTGTTCGAGTGGAACTCGCCCCGGCACACCACCGATGATGCGGTACCACCACATCGACGCAGCTACACCAAGCCCGAGCTGCAGACCTTCTTCGACGCTGCCGACGACTTGGTCGACTATGAGTTCTCCAAGGCCTCCAAGAGCTGGCTGCCGGCCCTGCGAGATTCCATCGCCTTCAAGGTCTGCTACGCCTACGGACTGCGCCGACGCGAGCTTGCCATGCTCGAATACGTTGACTTCGGACCGAACCCGCACGTGCCGACCTACGGCCCGTACGGAGCCTGCCAAGTCCGCTGGGCCAAGGGCACCAAAGGATCCGGCCCACGCCGGCGGACCGTCCTAACGGTTCCCGAGTTCGACTGGGTCGTCGACCTGCTCAAGTTCTGGATCTCGCCCGAAGGCCGGGAACGCTTCAGCACGGCTGATCGATCGAGGTTGCTCTGGCCATCTGAACGTGCCGACGCGGCCGGCATCCGAAACTTTGACCGTTCGTTTCAACGTGTTCGGCAATCGGCAGGTCTGCCGCCAGAGCTGTCGATGCATGCCCTGCGGCATTCCTACGTCACCCACCTCATCGAGGCCGGCTACGACCCACTGTTCGTCCAACAACAAGTCGGCCACAGCTACTCCTCAACGACCGCTCTCTACACATCGGTCTCAGCGGACTTCAAACAAAAGACGGTGCAACAGATGATTGCACGGCGAATCGTCACGGGTGACGAAAACCAATAGGGTGACTGCACATGAGTGAACAACGCCGGATCGGCTACAAGTGGAACCTGCGCCAGCAGATGGCCCAGCGAAACCTCTGGAAGACAACTGAACTCGTCCCATTATTGAAGTCCCGCGGCATCAATCTCTCGAACGCCCAAGTCCACCGATTGGTCACCGGAACACCCGAGCGGATACCAGCGCGCACCTTCGCCGCACTCTGCGACATCTTGGACTGCAGTCCCAACGACCTGTTTGAACCTTTCGTTGAAATGCGCGCCGCGGCCACCGCAGATGCACCGCGCCAACCCGGAGACATCGGAGTCACACCCGGCAACCCCATCGCTCGCCGCATACGCCTGATCCCACCCGGCGACGATGGCTAGACCCCGCAAACTCGGCGACCCCACGAAATGGCCCCACCCATGCCAACGCTGCGGCGAACATCACCAGATCGCCGCCACGTGGCCCGACGGCGGGATCTGCGGCTACTGCTACCAAAAGGCCAAACGAACCCGCGGCGTATGCGCCTGCGGCCACGACGGCGTCCTACCCGGGCGCATTGACGACCAACCAGCGTGCCGGCGCTGCTCCGGCGTGCAGCTCAACGTTGACTGCAGAGTCTGCGGGAACGAAGACGAGCTCTACAGCGGCGGCCGATGCTTTGGTTGCACACTCGGCGCAACTGTCGACCGACTCCTGACTAACCCTGAATCAGGCGTCATGGCAACCGAACTCGAAGCTATAGCAACAGCTTTGAAGTCCATGAAGCGCGCCAACAGCGGCCTGACCTGGATTCAGCAGAAGCACGTCACGACGTTCCTGACCGATCTAGCGACCGCGCCGACCATCACCCATGAGACTCTGGATCAGCTCCCACCGTCACGCACACTCGAATACGTACGCGGCCTACTCGTCGAACACTCAGCGCTCCCACGCCGAGATGAAGCGCTCATCCGCTACCAACAATGGTCCAACGACGCGCTCACCAGAGTCGCAACACCACAGCATCGAGAGATCATCCGCAGATACATCCGCTGGTACCACCTGCGCAGGATGCACAGCATGGACTCGGTGTCGCCCGGCACATTTCTCCGTGCCAAGCAAACACTCACCGTGGCAATCGAATTCGTCAACTACCTGACTGAACGCGACGTCGAACTCGCCGATCTACAGCAGCACCATCTCGACACCTGGCAAGCCTCTGGGACCACCACCAACGAGATCGCCAGTCGATTCCTCCGGTGGGCCATCACGACCAAGCTCGTCGATCCCACCCTCACCATGACCCCGCACCGCCGCGGAACCAGCCCCACAATGGACGCTGACGGGCAAACAGACGTTGTTCAACGCGTGACAAGGACCGGCAATCTCAACCCTCGTGATCGTGCCGCCGCGATACTGGTCATCGTCTTCGGCCAACAGATCGAACGCGTCGTCACACTGACCTGGAACCAGGTGACAGTCACCGACGAACTCGTCACCATCCAACTCGGCGACACAGCGATCGCGCTACCGGAACCCCTCGACGAACCTTTCCGACAACTCCATACCTCCCCCACCCACGACCTCACCGCAGCACACCCCAACAGCAACTGGGTCTTTCGCGGCAACACCCCCGGCCGCCACATCCACGCCGCCAGCCTCAGAAACCAGCTCCGCGACCTCTTCAGCACCCGCGCCGCCCGCCTGGGCACCCTGCACGAACTCACCAAACTCGCACCCGTGGCCATCATCGCCGAGACCCTGGGCTACTCCACCGCAACCATCGAACGCCACGCTATGGCGTCATCGGCCAGCTACGCCCAGTACATCGCTGCGAGAAAAGACGGATCGAAAGACTAGGGAGCGCAAATGAGTGACCAGCTGTGCCCTGATGATCCGAACGTCAACCAAATAGGAACTCTGGAGGACGTTCGCGTCGCCGATCATACGAAACGTCCGCGTTGACGACTTCGGATGCAGGGTAACGATAAACGGCGACCGGCTCTACGCAGGGAGAAATAAACTGCGCGGTCAGATTACGTGGACGGTCAGCGCCCACTCGACGATCCGAGGGTCATCGAGTGTGGAAGCAACGAGGTCCCCGTCGAGGTTCTTTCCTTGCTGAGATGGAACGGTAATCAAGTAAGCGCCGGCGTTTCGCGCTGCTGCGACGCCCGTCGACGAGTCCTCGAGTGCGACACCGGTGCGCGGTGAGGCCGACAGCTGCTCGAACGCACGGAGGTAGAGTTCCGGGTTCGGCTTAGGGTGGGCGACCTCGTCGGCGGCCACAGAGACCGCGAAAAAGTTGGCAATCGATGCTGCGGCGAGCGCCGCATCGAGCATGCCCCGCTGACTGTTGGTCGCCACACCGAGCGGCACCCGGCCGGCCAGAAGTTTCAAAAGCTCGACGGCGCCGGGCATAGGTTCGACTCCGGCAGCAAGCTCCTGCTCTACCCGTGGCAAAAGGGCTGCCTGCAGCTCGGGGCCAGAACCTGGGCGCCCTATGTAGTCGGCCATGTTCGCACACGCAACCTCTAGCGTTCGCCCGATCAGGAGATCCTTCTCCGCAGGCCCAAACCCATACCCATAATCGGCGAACAATGACGCTTCTGCGCGCGACCAGCATGTCTCCGTATCGAGCAGGAGCCCATCGCAATCGAAGACGATCGCACTCACCTGCAACGGCAACTCCCCCATGCCCCCGAGTGTAGAACAAACGGTCTCGGCGTCGGCCGTCCACACACGAAACCTAGCCACTGGCCGCCATCAGCAACCAATGGCTGCGTGGGATCTACTCGTCTCACTTCAACACGTCTCGTTACCAGTTAAAATCAGTTTCGTCACGGGTGACGAAACGCAGCCGGAACCAGACAACAGCCGCCGTGCCTCGGCGGTCATTCGACGGCGCCTTACGCCTGGGCGGTACGTCCTGGTGAGCGCCGATGTGGTTCCACTCCGAGTTACGGCGGGTCGCCTGGGATTCGTATCCGACTGGCGTATACCTACGCCGGTGTAGCCCGCCAGTGATCCGACTGCCGGGGATCCGCGTGCGCCTCTATCCGCCGGCGGTAATCAGAGGCGACCGTTTTGAACGGGATCCCACAGAATCAGTTGTATTGAGCCCCCGGCTGTTTCGTCACGTGTGACGAAACAGTCGGGGCGATAAGGATTCAGGGGAAATCAGGACTACCCGCCGGGAGGCTTTGTTGGCTGGCCGGTACGTGTCGAGTGAACGCCGTCCTGAAACAGGCGCGCCAGCAGGCTGACGGATCGCATCCGCGTGCATGACCACACAGTTGGCTGGCGCCGACGAGTCGTTACCCGTGACTATGCCGCGGCACCGCAGAATCTTTGCACCCAAAGGCATTCTGCGAGAGCCTTTTTGAACACGCAACCAGGGCGTGCATGACTGCGAGCCCTCACGGTTCATGTACGAGCCGTACGGATCATGGGTCTGATCAGAGCCGCTCCTGCTTCCTTTACAGCTGGGTGCTCGACCGACAATGCAGCAACGTCAACCAAGGACGGTCGACGCCAACTCGCTATCACGTTCCACGTCGGACGGTGATACGACCACCACTGAACGGCATCCCACACACGTTCGTTCGGGTCGTCGACTTGCCGTTCGTCCCAAATTCGATGGCCCCACGCTTGGGTGACCGGCAGGTTCCTGGCCACGATCTGGGTCGGCCGAAGGCTCAGTCTCATCAACTGTCGTGGGTCGTCGAGGTCCAGGACACGGAGATCATCCGGCAACGAGTACGTACCCAACGCACGCCGAGCGCCCGGTACCAACGGGAAGTCGAACATGCTCTCATCCCATTCACCGAGGTTGCCGAACACTTCGCCACATGCAGCCTCAGCGTTGCGCGAGACGTACCAGACGTAGTAATCGGGGTGGTCGACACGCCCACCGCGCTGCGGTGTGTGCTCGTACAGCGGATGCCCTGGTTGCCCCTCTCGCGCCGCGGCCAGGTAGGGAAACACGCGGTAGACCAGCACTCAGGCTGCCCCGCCCCATGTTTCACCATCAAGGGCATTCAAGACGACCGCCGGGCCCTGCATACGAAGCGCATCCATCGGACGCGCTCCCCCCAGATATGCGTTCGAGCTGACGAACCAACGCTGAGCTGCATCTTCTCCCCACACGAGCCGCGCCTTGGCCAGTACATGCTCGAGGTCGATCAGAAGAGGCGCCGCCAACGGCCCCGGGCGTTCCTCCCCAGTCGCCCACCGGGTGGGTTGTGACGCACTAACGCCCACGAAGGCGGCAAGTGCCCGCCCACCGAACGCATCCACAAGATAGCGAACCCGACTGCCGGATAGCGGATCGTCGGCAGCGGTTGATCGAGGCTTCCGTCCGGCAGGCGATGTCGATGATCCAGCCCCCTGCTTGTGCCGCCGAACACCAGGTTCTGCGGCCGCCTTGCGGAGCCCACGTCGCATGGGGACCTCCGCCCCCGTCACGGCGCTGCTGGTAGCGGAATGACCGACCGCCTTCGATGCTCTAGCCATGGCTCGAGTATACCCAACTTTCTGGTTGGGCGCTTTTCCGGTATTCGTCAACCTGTTGTCGGCGTAAGTTCGCGCGACTCGCCGGGTTCCACACCTGACACAAGTATCCACATGCCGCCGGTTACCTTCTGCTACTACGCGGCAAGTCCCGATGTATCGCCCGTTAGGGGCGACTATGGGCTTTCTCCCATACTCGCCGCTAGGGACCCCGAGTGGCCGGTTCCGTGCAGCGCACACGCACCGCTGAGCGCGGAGACGAACTGCTCGTGGGCAAGGCGCCTCGTCGATCATCCCCGGCGGCTCACGTCCATCTCATCTAGACAACGGCGGCGCACCGCCCGGATCGCTCAACGAGCCCGACGGGCGAGACGTTCGGGGTCTGCGATCAGCACGGTTTTGCCTTCTACTCGGAGCCATCCGCGATGAGCGAAGTCGGCGAGTGCCTTGTTCACGGTTTCCCGCGATGCCCCGACCAGCTGGGCGATCTCTTCCTGTGACAGGTCATGCGTGACGCGCAGCGCGCCGGCTTCCTGCGTGCCGAAACGCTGCGCGAGCTGCAACAGGGCCTTGGCGACACGTCCCGGGACGTCTGTGAAGATGAGGCCAGCGAGGTTATCGTTGGTGCGGCGCAACCGTCGGGCGAGGACGCGCAGCAACTGCTCGGCGATCTCGGGACGCTTCTCGATCCACGTCATCAGCGCGTCGCGGCCCATGCTGACGGCGCGAACTTCGGTGATCGTGGTGGCCGACGCCGTGCGGGGTCCCGGATCGAAGATGGCGAGCTCACCGAACATGTCCGACGGGCCAACGATGGCCAGTAGATTCTCGCGGCCGTCCGGAGATCGGCGCCCAAGCTTGATCTTGCCGGCGGTGACGATGTACAGCCGGTCGCCCGGTTCTCCCTCATCGAACACCCGGTGGCGGCTCGGAAAGGCCTCCGGCTGCAGCTGCTCTGCCAATGCGGCCACCGCGGACGGTTCGACTCCGTGAAATATGCCGGCGCGCAGCAAGACTTCGTCCACGTACGCTCCCCTCAACTCTGCTGCGCCGATGTGGTTGCCGCGCAACGCATGTCTCTGCTCCTCGAACGACTCATCGAGATGATGCCATCGCTCCGATTCGAACCATAGCTGTTTTATTTTACTGGTGTACAACCTTATTCGCGCGTCGTACGCGAAACGACGCGCCGCATCTGGGTGCCTCACCGCTCACTGCGCGACATACAGTGCTGGCCAGGTCCGACCATCGCAGTGCGCCCCAACGTTGCTGCGAGACAACGTGAACGTGCTGGACCGATTTGTCAGAAGATGGACAGCTGGTCGGTCTCGATGCGGCGCGCGGTGCGCCGCGGACGCGCTCGCGGCGATGAAGGACGGTCGGCGGATACGGACGGCGCCAACGATGGAGTCGCCGAGTGGAGGGTGAGCGCGGCTCGGCGGGCGAGGGCGTCGCGGATGGATTGGCGGTGGGCTTGCTGCTGGTGGCCGGTGGCGCTGTCGCGGTCGAGCCATTGGCTGCGCCAGGCCGTTGTGCCCGCGGTGGGGGCGGCGAGCGCGCGGTCGGTGAGTCGGTCGAGCAGGATGTCTATCTTCTCCGCCAAGTTCTGGACGAGCTCGTCGAGGACGTGCTCGGATACCCCGTCCGCGTGTGCCGACCTGCTCTCGCGCATACGCGCACACTAGAGCACTCCCCCGACACGACCGCGGCAACGCGGCCGACGCCGAGCGTCCGAATTGCGTTCTAGGGGTTCATGGCTTGCGCGCGTAGGAACCAGGGCTGCAGTCGGCCGTATAGTTGCCGCACGTCGAATCGCGTTGACTGGAAGCCCCATTCGACAGGACAAGGGCGGTCGCGGTGTCGCGAACGATTTCGTGGGGCAGCGGCGGGCCGAGTACGGTTCGTATCCTCATACTTGTCGAGTATGCGTGAGGCCACCGACACCGTCCGCTGCCTTAAACGGCGCGCAGACCGCTCCCCTGCCGTTGAGTCGGCAACTAACGACTGGCCCGGAACCGCGTCGTACGTTTAAGCGCACCGACCCGTAGCGCGAACAAGACCGCTGGGTCTCGCCACGAGTCGCCCGCCCAGTGACGTCCGAACGCGCGCCGTTTGCTCTGCGGCGGCGTTCCTGCAGCCCGGACTCCAGGCTCGCGCGCCGATAGCCGGTACCGGGACGGAGCAGTGTGAGCACCCGAGTGAAACCTCAGCCGCCGCCTGGGCCATTCCTCGGGCGGGGCCTGTGTGGGCGCCTTAGTCGGGGTCTGGCGGTCCGGTGTCCAGTACTGCCGCGATGTACTCCGGTTCCACCGAGCTCACGGGGTCATCGTGGGCGATGGTGAACAGTGCCGGGTCGGGTTCTGCTGGTGTGCGGGCGTCGTCGCGGGCGGCGAGCCATTCGCGCCAGACGATGCGTTCGGCGCGGTGCCGCACGATGCGGGCGCGTACCGCGGTGGTCAGTCCGTGCCGGTGTCCGATGTCGTCGAGGTCGACCGGCCCGATGATGAGATGGTTCTTGTCGACGATGATCAGGCCGGCGACCCGCAGATCGAGCAGCGCTTCGTAGCCGCTGGTGCGTCCGATACCGACCGCGGCGAACAGCTCGTCGGCGGTCATCGCATCAGACGCGGTATCGACGGCGTCGTAGAGCATGCGGTGGCGCCACCCGATGACGCTCCATGCCGGGTGTACCGACTCGATCTCGCCGGGATGGTCCGCCTTCTCCCCCGCTATTGCCCCTGGAACTGTGGCGGTTTCGCGTGCTGCCGGGGTGGAGACGAGTGCGTAGCGGTCGGGGTTTTGGCCGACGCCGCGTTCGATCAGCAGCAGTGGTGATCCTTCGGTCTCGCGTAGCCGTTCCAGGACCGACCACACCGTCGATTCGGGGAGCATCCCGGCAGCGATCGACAGTGAGCGGCCTCCGACGCCCACTGTGGGTACTCCTTCGATGATCTGTCCTGAGACTGCTGCTGCCCACGCCAGAGCTTGGATGACGGTGTGGGTGGTCCAGCGGTCGCGGCGGTGGGCGTATTCGGCAGTGACCCAGGTGTGTGCGTGGGTAAGCCAGTTTCGAAAGATCGGGTCGGTGGTGCCCCCTGTGTGCTTTTGCTTGTGCCCGGTATCCCGAACTGGATCGGGGAGGGTGGATGCGGCCCAGTCGAGGGCGCGGTGGGCGTCGCGGCGGATCGCGTGGGCGGGGTCGGCGTAGTGGGCGTAGGCGGCGCGGAGGCCGGTCCATTCGGGTTCGGCGGCGCGCGCGCAGATCTCGGCGGGTGTGGCGCCGGCGAGGACGGCGTGTGTGAGTACGGATTGGCGGGCTTCCGAGCGTGATGGCCAGCGGGTGGTGTCCAGGCGCCCGGTGCGGGCGAAGTCGGTGACGCTGCGCGGCGGCGGGGTGTTGCGGCACAGCCGTGGGTGCAGGCGGGCGTCGTGTGCTGTTCCGATGACGCGTTCGGATACGGCATCGGCGTGGATCTGCGCGTCGACCGGCCGGCTGATCGGGCGTGCGGTGCCGCCGAGCAGGGCTTCGAGCCGGGAAAGGGCGCCGGCGTCGGAGCCGACGGTCAGGATGTCGTAGGCGGTGGCGGGGTCGGTGTCGACGAGTTGTCGGTACCCGCCTTCTTTGCAGGGCGAGCCGGGGATGGTGATGCAGCCGGTGGCGTCGTTGGTCATCGGTGTGATGTCCAACGTGGGCAGGCGCACAGCGAGTTGACGCAGCAGTGGTCGGATGTCGTCGACGGTGACGGTCTTGCCCGGGGCCAGCGGTATGAGTACGTGCTGGCCGCCGCTGGTGGAGCGGTCGACGACGGCGCGGCCTCCGCATTCGGTCAACCACGCCAGTACACGCTCGACGTCGGCGATGACGGCCTCGTGACCATGGGTTTTGCTGTCGAAGTCGAGGGCGACGACGCGTGCGCGGCCGCGGGAGAACAGCGGTACCGCCGAGGGCAGCACCGGTCTCTTCGTCGTCAGTGGCCCTGCCGAGCCGTACTTTCGCGCGGTCGGATCATAGAGCCGCATCGACCGGCGAGCCGCCAGAACCGGCGCAAAACGATGCCAAAGCCTGTCAGCTACCGCGTCCGGGTGCGCGACACGAGCGCTAAATCTTGTACCTACTTCAGGGCACGATGTACCCTGAGACTTGTCCGCCAAGACAGTCCCTTCGGGGAAGTGCAACACAACACGAGTTGCGAGCTAGTCACTCGCTTCTCTGACTTCGAAAACCCTCGGCCCGCACGCCGGGGGTTTTTGTCGTCTTCGTGTGCTGCGTAGATTCAGTTGACATGTCCCGAATGTCAGTTCGGGACAAGACGGCTACGCAGTCAGGGGCAACACCCCTTGGTCTTGCCGTCTATTGAGCTCACGCGCCAGATCTTCGCGGTCGTTCGCGATCGCGATGAAATCGGCTAGGTACTGACCTAGAGACGTCACACCTGCCGAACTCTGCTGTTCTTGGAGCGTCTTGATCAGCTCTAGCGGGATTCGGACAGTCAACGGCTTCCGCTCTCCCTTACTGGGCATCGGCATGGCGTGGCCTCCTTCATCTGCATCATCGGTCCCAACCGGTATCCATCCTGATGCAGCATCACATTCATCAGGCCGTGACACGCCGAGAAGTACCCGAGAAAATTACACGGTTGTAAGTCGGTCGATCGACCGGACCACACATGGCCCGGTCGATCGAGCTTCCGCTGTCGCAGCCATTTCACCGCTACTCGTGGTTCGCGAGCCACCTGGGCCTGTACCGAGGTCGCCACATATACAGTCGAACTCACGGCTCCAGACCAGGCTGAACGCCCGCAGAGAGGGCTAAACCGGAGCGAGGACCACGACTGAGTTGTGTCCGCCCATCCCGAGGGAAGACTTGACGGTCAGACCGTGCTCAGCGGCGGTAAAGCCGTCCAGCAGTTGAGGATGCCCGTCGGCGACTTGCGGGGATGCCGGGACGATGTTGCGCTCGAGGCCGAGCACCGCAGCCGCCGTTTCGATCGCGGACGCGGCGCCCTGGCAGTGACCGGTCAGGGGCTTTACCGAGTACACCTGGGCCTGGGAGCCGAGAACGGTCTCGAGCATGGCTGTTTCGGCGGCGTCGCATTGAGCGGTGCCTGGCCCGTGGGCATTGAGGTAGCGCACCTGTTTCGCCGACACGCCCGCATTGTGCAGCGCATCGTCGAAGCACGCTCGGACCTGCGTCAGGTTCGGGTTGATCGATGTTGCATGGAACGCGTCATGCGACATCGACCCTCCGAGCACCCTTGCGTACGCGCCGCGATCGTTCCCTGTCAGCACGAATGCAGTTGCTGCTTCGCCCATTCCGAATCCGCGGCTGCCCTGCTGGAACGGCCGGCATCCGTCCTGAGGTTCGACGTCGACGACCCCGACGCCGAGCTTGACGAAGTGTTCGATGTTCTCGGGCGTCAGGGATAGGTCGGTGGCCACGAACACCACGTCGTCGACGAATCCGGTGTTGAGCCACATCTTGGCGGTGATCAGGCCGGCGTTGCCCGAGGCGCACATCGCCCCGACGTTCATCGCCGGGCCGTGGAAGCCGTGCTCCTGCATCAGCAAATACACCGGGGTCGAGGGCATCAGGGTGAGGTAGTCCCGAACTCTCCGTTGCCCTTCGTCGTGGAGGTAGAAGTTCCGCCATTCGTCGACTTCGCCCAACACGACCGCGTGCACGAGTCCGACCCTCTTGCCAGGTTTCCAGCCGCGGGAGAGCGCGTCCTCGATGGCCTCGCGTGCTGCGCCGCGCAGCGCGCGGCCGAATCTACTGGTTCCGTCGGCGGAATCTCCGCCGACGGGAACCTTCGCCAACCACACCGGATTCTGGTTTGGTGCCGCTACATCGTGCTGGAGGGTGGCGGCGGCTTTGCCCGACTTCAGACCGTCCCAGAGTGGGGCTGTTCCCCAGCCGTACCCGGAGATGGCACCGATGCCGATGATGTTGATGTGTGAGGTGTTCACGAGTGTCCTATCTATGGTGGGGGAAGGGTCGTCGAATAGACCCACACCTTGAATTAACGCCCTAAACGGGGCATGAATCCATTTGATACAGCGCATAAGCCGCAATCCAGACGTGCATCGAGGTCAGCGGATCGGAAGGTGGTTCAATCACTGAATCGAGCCGCGAACCACGAGGACTTCGAACGATGCATGCAGGGGATGACGACCGGCCCGCACCGCGGGCGTCCTCGTCGACCCCGACTCCAGATGCCGGCACGGGCTTGTCCGGTGAGGAAGGCGTGGCGTTCCCCGACCTCGCTGACCGCTACCGCATGCTCGTCGAGTACACGCCGGACGCCATCTGCGTGCACCAGCACGGGGTGATCGTCTACATCAACCCCTCCGGCTTGCGCTATCTCCGCGCGCAAGGGGCCGAGCAAGTAATCGGTCATCCGATTACCGAGTTCATCCATGCCGAGTCGATCGGTCCGATGCTTGCCCGGATCGGCGCACTCGATGATGGTCACGGTGTCGCGAGCGAGCCGTCCGAAGCGACAGTGGTCGCAGTGGACGGCAGCACCCTGCCGATGGAGGCGGTGTCGGTGCGTACATCGTGGGACGACCGTCCGGCATTTCAGGTCATCCTGCGCGATCTCACCGAGCACAGGGCTGCGCAGGAGGCGTTGCGCTACCAGGCCGCGCTCGTGACCCACGTCAGCGACGCCATCATCGGGGTCTCTCCAGCAGGGTTGATCACGAGCTGGAACCCCGCCGCGGAAACGGTGTACGGGCGCACCGCTGCCGAAGTGGTCGGCGGAGACCTCTCGTCCGCCGTCGGCGTCGTGTGTCACCCCGCTGCGATCATCGCTGCCGGTGGCCGCATCCGCGACACCCACGTGTGCGCCGACGGCGCTGCACTGGCGGTCACCGTGTCCGCTGCCCGTATGGACGACGGCGGCCACGTTCTGGTGTGCACGGATCAAACTGCGCTACGTCACGCCGAAGAGCATTTCACTGCCGTTGTCGAATCCCTTGACGAAGGGGTGGTGGTTCTCGGCCACACCGGGCGGATTGCGTCGGCCAACCTGGCCGCGAAAACGATCCTTGATATACAGGCCGGCCTCGACGTCTCCGGACGTGCTTACCAGCTCCCGTTCCGGGTCTACGGCACCGATTATCAGCCGTTGCACCCCGACAATCACCCAGTCGTGCGCGCCCGCCGCACGGGCAGGCCCTCTACCGCAGTGGTCGGTATCCAGCGCCGCCGCGACGGGACCCGATTCTGGCTCTCGCTGACCGCGACGCTGCTCGACCCGGGTGAGCAGGCCTCGTCGGTGGTCGCCGCGTTCAGCGACATCACGGCACAACACGAAGAAGGCAGGGAGCTCGCTCACGCCGCCACGCATGACCATCTGACCGGACTGCCCAATCGAACATTCGTCCTCGCCCGACTCGAAGAGGAACTGTCTCGGCCCCGATCGGGTGCTGTGGCGGTCCTGTTCATCGACCTAGATCACTTCAAAACCATCAACGATTCACACGGTCATGCCGTCGGAGACGCCGTACTCGGCTCTGTCGCCCGGCGCATGGCAGATGCCCTGCCACCAGGCTCCGTCGTCGGACGGATCGGCGGGGACGAGTTCGTCGCCGTCGTCCCCAACGGCACCGGCGTCGAAGCCGGGGCCCTGCGCGCCCGGCTGGCCAGCCCTGTCAGCGTCGACGACCGGACGCTCACCGTAGCCGCGAGCATCGGTCTGGTCGTGGTCGAACCGGGAGATACCCGCAGTGCCCAGGACGTCCTCAACGACGCTGATCTCGAGATGTACCGATCCAAGACGCTTTACAATCAAACGACCTAAGCTCGGTCGTCGCGCAGATCGCGCAACGACCGAGCTACGCTACCGGCTGTGGCATAGAGATGGCGTTACTTGTCACTGCGCAACCACTTCGCGACCAGGGAAGCTACCAGAGTCGACAGTCTCTGCGTACCTCGCGCCCGGCGGCGCTTGCGTGCCTCGTACCTGGTTCTATCGCCATCCCAGTAAGGACGCGGGGCCTGTTGTGGGTCGTCGAGGTAATGGGCGTCCGACGGATCCCCGTCCCTCAACATTTGGTAGGCGATGACTGCACACCCACCGGCTGTCAGCACGAATGCCGCCACCAGTCCAACACTGATCAGGATGCGCAGTTGTTCGAACACGAGCCCCCGCCCCATAGTGCGCTTGACAGACACCCGACCGTATCTGCGACACAGAGAGTGCCCTACCCGCCGGACAAGATCAACTGCTAAGTTGACCCTGCGCGCGTGCACCTGCACGTTCCCGCGGTTTGTGTACTCGACCTCGGTGTTGCGATGGAAGCCGACCCCGGCTTACCGTCAGTAGGGCTCTCTTTTCGGAGCATGTTCGGTGAATGTCGGTGCCCTCAAACGGGTTTACCACTTGAACTGCGGGACCTTTCGGCCGTGGCCGTCTATGACCCTGGTCACGCATGTGCTTGCCTGTGAGATGGAGCACGGCCTGGTGTTGGTCGACGTCGGCATCGGGAGTGCGGACATTGCTAGTCCCACACCACGGCTCGGCCGCAGCGCCCGGTTGTCCGGCGCCCAGCTCCGGACCGCAGACACAGCCGCCGTGCAGATCGAGCAGCTCGGTTTCGCGCGAACAGATGTGACCGATGTGGTGGCCACGCACCTCGACTATGACCACATCGGCGGCTTCGCCGACTTCCCGAACGCCACTCTGCACACGACGGGCGCGGAACTGGCTGAGGCTCGTACGCCTCAGCGAACCACCGGCGGCAATGGGCGATACCGCCGCGCCCACATCGACGCCATCACAAGGTCCCGTACCTACACCCGTTGTGACGCTGAGATTTTGGGCCTATCGGGTCACAGCCTGAACAACCTGGACGGAATGTATCTACTGCCGATTCCTGGCCATACGCGCGGCCACGCCGCAGTTGCACTGCGAGTTCCCGGCCGCGACTGGCTGGTTCATGCAGGGGATGCATTCATGCACCGCGACGCGGTGACACCGCCGTCCGAATCGTCACCATCACTGTCAGGCAGAGCGATTCGCGCCGTCGAGATGCTCATGGCGACCGACCGAACGCAGGTCCGTGCGAATCATCGAGCTCTAATGAACCTGAGAGGGAGCGCCATTCGCCTTTTCTGCTCGCATGACGCTCAACAATTCAACGACCTGCGCCAAGAACAGGACACGATAGCGCCAAAGCTGTGAAGGGGGTATACACATACCTTGGCCTCAAGACGGAAGGGAACGAATCGATGAGTCGGGGGACTGAACGAACGCCTGGATGGATAGTGCTGGAAACGTTTTCGGACGACCACCCCTCTGTGGTGTTCGAGGGGACGCCGCGCGTGTTCAAGCCACTGACGCGACGCCGCAACTTTAACAGCTCGGCCGTGACAGAGAAGATTCTCAAGACCGTCCGTTCAGTCCAAAACGGCGCACACGCTGAGGATGCACGTGCCGCGCTTCCTGATGGAACGGATGTACTGATCCGGGCCCTACCCGTTCTCGGCCCTGATGGGGTCTACGGCTCACAGGTTTGGCTGGGCGAATACGGGCAGCCAGTAGGCGAGCCCCGCACGGTAGAGGCGTATTCCTTCGACCCCGTAACCTGCCTGACCCACCACGGCCCGGGCGTGGACCGCAATATCCTCTCCATCAATCCGATCGAGGCGAAACGGCCCAGCCATCACCAGATCTTCGAGTTCTACGACGACTTTTCGAAGCAGAGCGACGTCGGGGAATACGTCGAAACACTCGTGACGGACATACCCCCTAGTGGCGACAGTCGGTTCTTCGACGCGGACATCTGTTTGACCGATGGTCGAGGAATCGGTCGCACCATCCACGTCAGCATGGGTTACGCGCCCGACGCGCATGGACGTCCAGAAGCAAAGGGAATCCTGCACGACGTCACCGACCATGTTCCCCACCGCGTCGACTACGCATTAGCGATGACGAAGAAGCTCGCCGCACAGGATCATCCCGCCATGGGTCGCGCCATCATCGACGTCACGACAGGCATCGCCTTGCAGTGGCTCAATCCGCCGATCGGCGCACTGACGCCATGGCTGACCGGCCTCCCCGACTTCACCGAGCAGGGTAGAGAAGCGGCTACCAACCTTCGTAAGCGCGTGCTGGCCCGCTCCGTGTATGCAGAGTTCACGACTCCGATTCGCTTCACCGGAACCGGCGACTGGATCGACGCACGTATCGGCTTCGAGCATTACGGCGAGAACCAAGGCCTGATGACTGTCCGAGAGAACTGACCAAACCCACCGACAGGCGGGTTCGACCGAAGTAGAGAGCCGGGAACACAACTCATGGTGCTGGACGACGTGCTGCGGATGGACCAGAACACGATCGGGGCCGAAGATTTGTCCTCGTTCATCACGGCCCTCGACGAACTCGCTGCGCGCTCACCCGAGCAGCCGTCAGACGAAATCACGCAGGCGACAACCAGATTGAACGCCTCCCTCGACGCGTGGAACCGCTCGCTGGCCCGTCACAGCGACGCTGTAGCAGTGGCAGAACATCGCCACGCCGCGCACCTACAAGATGCCACACCCTCAGCCGACGTCTCTCCCGAGGTCGACGTCCTGCAGAACGTCGATCGACATCTCCACCGTCTCGTCCTCCGACACAGCAATTTCGGGTTCGCGGCCGTCAACGTCCCCAGTTCTTTGGACGCGCTCTTTCCTGAAGGTGCGCTCGTTCACGTTCGCTCGGCACGGCGGCACCTGCGCAGGGCGATCTCGCTACTGTCGAACGCAGCCTAACGCTGATTCCCACCCGAGTTCGTTTCCGGTCTGGCACGTCTTAGCGAACTCCATCATTAGATAGAGCTCGCCTTGTCACGTGACGTTTCGCACCCGACGCAGAGGCCTCGCCAGAATCGCCGCCGAACTGCGCGTCGCCACCGTCATCGCCGTGTACCGACGACTGCCTCACCGACCCCGACGTCAACCGAAGCGCCCGCAGCAAACCACCGCACACTGACGGCCCGTCTTAACCTGAATTCACCGATGGGCTGAGTGTGTGACCGTGAATATTGTTGTGCGGGATCGGCTCGGGTGTGGACATGTTCGGGTGCCCGATCTCGGGGGTCGGGTTGTTCCACTGGGTCTTTCGCGTTGCGGGCGGGTACGGACTGCTCGGTTAGGGGAGAATGTGGGCGTTTCGCCCGAACATGCTGTCGAACAATGCCTTCCAGCTCGTTTCCCAGGCCCACTTCTCCGGTAGGTGCAGGGTGAGTCTGCGCGCGGAGTAGGCGATCCGGGCGGGCACCGAAATCAATGTGCGCCGGATGGTCCCGGTCGTGGCCTTCGCGAGTGTCGGTTCGCCGGTCAAGGTGGCGGCGGCGCGAGTGAGGTTGAACGCCATCACCGCGCAGACCAGCCAGGCCGCGTTCGCGCAGAACTTCCCCGACGGCATGTGGGCGAGGGCGGAGTTCTTCAGGTCGGCATGGACCTGTTCGATGATCGCGTGGCGGCGATGGGTTCGGTCGGCGGCGACGGTGTCGAGGTCGGCGCGGTCGGTGGTGGTGAAGAACGCGTGGAAGCGCCACACGTCGAACAACTCGCCCTGGCCTTGGTCTGTGCGCGGGCGCAGGTCCGGGATGCGGCGCACGATCAGCCGGCCGGGGGTGTGGTGGGCTTTCTTCTGCGACGCGAACGCGGTGAACGGAATCTCCGCTACCTCGGCGACCGAAATCCATTGCTGGGTGTCGGTGTCGTAAATCGAGTTGGTGTATCGGATCGGTGTCCACGCGTCATCTGCGATCGAGCTGATCGCGGTCTTGATCACCGAGTTCAATCCGGTGGTGATCGAGACATCCGCGCCGCCGCGCAGCGCGGCACCGATGCTGGGGTAGCCGAAATACGCCGAGTCCGCCCGCAACAACGGCTTCGGCGATGCGCCCACGGTGTCGGTGTCTGTGTTGGTTTTCGTGACTGCGTCGCGGAGTCGGTCGACGGTGGTGAGGGTGTCGGCGATCATGCGTGCGGCACCACGGGAGGACCCGCAGGCGCCTTTGCGGAGGCGTTGGGCGGTGATGACCGGCGCGGTCGTGCTGGTGGTGACGGTGGTGATCACCGAGTTCAGGCCTCGGACGCCGGAGTAACCGTAGCCGGATCCTTGTTTGCTGTGGCCGTGGACTTCGATGATGGAGTCGTCGATGTCGATCATCACCGGTTCGGTATCGATTCCTGCCAGCAGCGGTGTGCGTTCTGTCAGTGCCAGCAGTAGCCGGGAGGCGACGGCGTCGAGCTGGCGGACGTGACCGAACCGGAACTGCCGCAGAAACGATCCCAAGGTCGAGGGTGCGTAGGGCCGCTCGAACAGAATGTGCATCGCGCCGTGCTGCAGGATCGCCATGTCGGAGATACTGTCCGCACCCGCGACCATGCCCGCGACCAGAGATCCGATCTTGCGGCCGGCGTTGGATCCCGTGTCGCCCGGAACCGACAGATGGTCATCGGAGAGCGTGAGCAGGCCTGATCGCTGCGCCAACGCCATCACCGGCACCAACCCGGCCGCGGATACCAGGTTGGGGTCGTCGAAGGATGCGGCAGCGACGGGTCGGGTGTGGGATAGTTGCATCTGCGAGATGCCCTTCGTCGTGGTTGAAATGTTCCCTAGACAAGAACAATTCTCTCACTACGGCAGGGCATTTCGTGTTTAGAGCGTGCGGCCGACCGTCGCTGAATCGGTGCATTCAGGCTTAAGGGTCGGGAGCTCAACCATGGACGCCTGGCACTACCAGTCACTGACGTCCACAGCAGGCGGGCCGGCCGACACCACCGTCGACAGGTACGCCTCGTCGAGCAGAAGACCTCGAGAGTCATCGCCGAAGCTCAGGCGAGCTGTCTCACGCTCCACCAACCACTGGCGCCACACGATGCGCTCAGCACGGTGCCTCACCACTCGACGACGCACCTCGGCTTCCATTCCGCAACGCTGCGCGATGTCGTCCAAAGTCACCAATCCCACTCTTACCTTCCGGTTTTCGATGGTGAGCAGGCCTGCGACTCGTAGATCCAACACAGCGTCGTACCCGCTCGACCGACTCATCCTGACAGCCTCGATCACAGCATCCACCGTCATCGGCTCGTCCGTCGACGCAACAACTTCGTAGACCGCCTTCTGCCGCAGACCTATCTCAGCCCACGCTGGGTGAATGCTCTCCAACCGCTGATGTGCATCGTTCCCAGGCGCTGAGCGGCCCACAGAAGCGCTGGAATCCCTGATCGGCACCAGCGCGTACCGATCCGCGTTCTGTCCTACTCCGCGCGAAACGAGCAGGACCGGTGAGCCCACCGTTTCTCGCAAACGCTCGAGCACAGACCACACCGTGGTTTCCGGGAGCATCCCCGCAGCAATCGATAAAGATCTTCCTCCCACCGCGACCACCGGCACGCCCTCGACGACCTCGCCAGCAACCGCTGCTGACCATGCCAGTGCCTGGAGCACGGCGTGGGTAGTCCATCGGTCACGTCGGCCTTGGTAGGCGGCCGTGGTCCAGGTGTTCGCGGCTTGGAGCCAGTTAGCGAAGACCGGATCCTGTAGCCCCCCTGTGTACTTAAACTTGTGCCCGATGTGCCGGACTGGATCGGGGAGTGTCGAAGCGATCCAGTTGAGTGCGTTCTCCGCATCGCGCATCAAGGCCTTGGCGGGGTCCCGGTAGTCGCTGTACGCCTCTCGCAATCCCGCCCACTCAGGGGTGCCCGCTCGCTCCACGAGCTCCGCGATGGACAAACCGCCCATGACTGCGTGAGCGAGCACCGATTGTCTGGCCTCCGAGCGCGACCGCCAGCGGTCTGTGTCGACCCGGCCGTGACTGGCGAACGCGACAACGGCACTAGAGGGTGTCAGCGACCGGCGGTAAGACGGGTGGAGGCATGCTGCGGCGCCGGCCCCGACGATCCGCTCCGAGACGGTCAATGCTTGGACGACTGCGGAGACAGGACTCGTTCGGTGCGGTGTCGTGCAGCCGAGAAGGGCAGTGAGCCGAGCAAGCAAGCCTGGGTCCGATCCGACGACCAGGTTGTCGATGGCGACCGCGAGGTCGTCGGTGAGGCGCCGGTGGCCACCCTCACGGCACTCCGATCCGGGGACGGTGATGCACCCGGTCCGCTCGTTGGTCATGGGGACGATGTCGAGGGTCGGCAGTCGCGCGGCCAACAGATCCAACACTGGGCGAATTTCCCTGACGGTCGCTGTAGCGCCTGGTGAGAGGGGTACTAGGACGTGCTGGCCGCCGCTGGTCGACACATCGACCACGGCGCGGCCGCCGCACTCGTGCAGCCAGTTGAGAACACGGGCTACGTCTGACTTCACAGCGTGCGGACCGAGATGCTTGGCGTCGAAATCGAGCGCTAGAAGACGCGTGCGGCCACGCAGAAACAGCGGGACCGCGGCCGGAACCTTCGGCCGTTTCGTGGTCAGCGCTCTGCACGAGTCGAACCGGCCGACGGCCGGGTCGTACAGCCGCATGGAGCGCCGGGCGGCCATGAGCGGTGACAATCGCCGCCACACGTGGTCGGCCGAGTTGGTTGGCTGAGCGACACGGGTGTCAAATCTTGAATCTTCGTCAGGGCGCGATGTACCCTGAGACTTGTCTTCCACGACAAAGTCCCTTTCGGAGGGGCACGCAGTTCGTCGAACTCCCACTCGACGTCAGAAGAAACTGAACACCCTCGGTCTGCCAGGATCGGGGGTCTTCTTCTTTTCTTCGTCTCTGCTGTGCCAGATATGCAGTTAGCGGCTACCTGTCATCCAGTGGGATGACGCGGTACCGGAACAAGTTCCACAGCTATGCAGTCTGTTGCAGCACCTCCTGATTCAGCTCACGCACAAGATCGTGGCGCCCGACCGCCATGGCGAGAAGGTCTGCGACATACTGGCTTTCCTTCATTCCGCGCGCAGCACAGCGTTTGCGGATTGCCTCTTTCACTTCGACTGGAACACGAGAGTGGATCGAGTCCCTGTCACCCTTGCTAGGCATGGGCACGTGTCTCTCCTACTCGTTGGCGGTGGGGTCAAGCTAACGCGTCCGAGTTTGCCTCACCCAGAAACCTCTGCCCGTGCGACGCGCCGAAGCTGCGCCAGAATCGTAGATTTGGGGCGCATGTCGCGATAGCCGCTACCCAGGAGTCGTAGCAATACTTACGCACAAAACTAGAACGAGTCGATGTGCGCCTTGCGCGCCGCGTTCGCCCGCTCCCATGCGTCACGAATTTCACCCTCCTCGACGCCATACACCGTGACCATACGGTCAACCACCTCGTCGGAGACCTGCCTGCGACCGCGCTCGATCTCAGCTAGTGCAGTGTGGCCTATCTGCAACTCGGCGGCCGCCGACCGCTGATTCATTCCTATACGGATCCGCAGATCCGATATTCGCAGCCTGTCGTCGGCGATTGGGACCAAATCTGCCACCGCCACATCGAGCCATCTAGCAACTCTATGGAGCATTACGGCAGTCGGGATCGACTTACCTGCCTGCCAGGCCACTACCGACTGCCGGCTAACCCCGACGGCGTCCGCGAGGTCCTGGTTGCCTGCGCGTTTTCTCGACAGGGCCGCGTTCAGAGCCGACGGGCTGAAACCTCGCACCCCACTCGGCGGCATCTGCATTCCTCCTGGTTGATCCGACTGTTCATCAACCATCTTCCACCCCCCAGAATCGCGTCCGACCCGTTGACCGACCATAGGTTACGTGCCATACTTACGCCCGGAGCGTGCAAGTTATACCCGTAAACCGAGGGGAAGGGAGGCGACAGATGAAAGAAGGTCTGCTACCTTTTGCGAGCACCCGCTTCCGGGCGGGCCCACGGGTTGCGTACTCGCCCCTGGATGTTGCGCGGAGCCTGACGAATGGTTCTGCAGACCACGTACCGAAGCGCGGTTCCGACCGAATGCTGCACGCGACGCTCGCTCCCACGAGTGCTACTGACGCGGGCTACAAGCATGTCCGGACCACGAATCTGCTCGTGCCAGAGAGCACTTCGACGTTGACGGCGTTAAGCGCCGGAGGTATCAGGGCTGGCCCTGTCGAAACATAAGAACCCCAGGTGCGACCACGACGCCAATCACAGCGCACCCAGGGTCCTTCTTCTGCAACCCCCACAGCAGCAAGCCGTAGCTTCCTGTGGACGTGAGGGCTCTTTCGAGCCTAACCGCGTCCTACAGAAAGTGCGGCACGGCACGGAGGACGTTCATGAAATCTTCAATCGCCCCGCGAGCGTTACAGATCGCTCCCGACGCAGTTCACAGCGCGGAATGTTCCGCAATCAACGACCGAGTATCCGGCATGGCCGCGTGCTCTCTTCCGTCTGCTCCGCACAGCACGCATCAACTGTTGTGCGAGGACACCGGTGAAGTGCTCGGTGAGTGGACAGACGCAGACCCAACGTTCCGCGAGCCCAGTCACTTGCTCTGCCAAAGTGGTCAATTCAGCGACGTAGCCTGACCCGCTCGTCCCTCCCGAAGCTCGACCGAAGGCCACCCCCATGACCTTCGGTCGCGAGTTGCAGAGGTCCTCCAGGGCCCTGTAGCTCAGCTGGATGGACCGGCGTGAGGGTCGCACGGTGACGCTTCCTCATCGTGTTCCGAGCCGCGCGACCCCCGCCGGGATATCTGTCGCAATTCACACACCGCCTTTGACAGAAAGGAATACGACCGATGCCTTGGATCTTCAACCAGCTCTGGTTCTGGCTCAGCCTCCTGGGCTGACAGTTCGTGGGGCCGGTGCGCAACGGACGCGCATTGGCCCCACGTTCCAAGGCAACGTCCGTCGTCTGCGCTGAGGGATCACCCGAAGGCTGACCCTCGTTTTCGGTCGGTTTCCCAGCGCGGCCGGTGGTGGTTCCACCATCAACCACTCCTCTTCACACCCGCCCAAAACCGCTGCATGACAGTGGCTTACGAAAGGCACACCCCAGATGTCTCCTCAGCAAGGAATCGGCGGGCGACACCGCAGGCGTAGGGAACGCGCCGCCGTCGTCACCGCAGTCCCGATCGTCCTCGCCATGGCGTGGGGCTCGGCAACAGCGCAGGCCGCCCCGCAGGACTTCGTGACCGCCCCCGACACAGCACAGTCCGGAACCACCGACACCACCCCCGTCGCACCGCCGCCCGCACCGACCCAGGAACGCCAGTTCTTGCCCGGCTACCAGGCCTCGCCTCGCGTGCAGGAGACCGAGTGGCGCAGCTACGACGACTACCGGTCCGGCAACCAGCAGTCCTCGTACCAAACCACCTACTACGAGGAGACCCCCGCACCGCAGACGCCCGCGCCGCAGGCCGCTCCGACCGAGGCACCGCCCGCATTCCAGGCCACTCCGCCGCAGAGCGGACCCGATCAGCACCACGACGAACGACAACCCCGGCGCGCCGATCACCGCAGCCAGAGGCAGCAGCGGCCCGTCGGATTGACCGAATGCGATGCGGCCCCAAGGGAAGCCGCCGAACGGGACCCGAGATCGTGCCGCTTCCATCGCCACCCAGGCGCTCGCCACCCAGACCGGCGCCCACGGCAGTCGGGACATCCGATCCGCTACCGCACCGAACAGTGCCACGAAGAGTGCTTGAACGACGGACAGCGCCAGCCACGGCACCGATCCGACGTACTCCCCCACCCACGGCAGCAGAGGCACGAAGAACGCCGAGCCGGCGACGAAGCCGTAGCCGGCCCCCGCACGCGCCCCTCGCCCGCGCACAGCCAACAGCAGCATTGCAAGTGCTACCGGAGCGAGAAACCACAGATCGATGGGCGGGAATGTGGCATACAACATCAGCCCGGATGAGGCGGCGGCGAGGAGCCGGATCCACGCGCGGACTCCGTTGCTGCCGGTCACCCACCGCGCCCGGCTCGGGTCGTAGACGAGAGGTCGAGGCCCGGGCTCGATGCCGGGAGCCGATCTCATGACGGCACGCGCGTGCAGCCGGTACCGGAGGAGCCTCTGCCGTTCATCAACTACTATGGTGCATAGTATTTTATGTGATGGCAACTCTGCGGCGGTGACCGATCCCCTTCCGTCGACACCCAGCACCTGTCCGAGATACACACCCGAGAACGAGGATCCGTGAACCGCTCGCCCACCACGTCTCCCACGCGGCTGCGTGCTTACGCAGTGACTCTCGTGCTGACATTGGTCGCTACCGCGCTGACCGTCGACTACTGGGCGCAAGAAGCATTGGTCGGCTCTCCGATCCCACTACCGATCCTCGAATTGCGGCTCGCCTTCAACCGCGGAATGGCCTTCAGTCTGGGCAATTCGCTGCCCCTATGGGTGATCGTGTCGGTCACGGCGACGATCACCGCCGGGGTCGCGGCCTACGGATGGCACAGCGCTCGGCACGGGGAGCAGTGGACCACGGTGGCGCTGGCGTTGATCCTCGCCGGCGCGCTGTCCAACGTTCTGGACCGGCTTGTCGACGGTGCGGTCACGGACTACTTTCACACCGGTTGGTGGCCGACATTCAACCTCGCCGACATCTACATCACCTGCGGGGTGGTGCTGATGATCGGGGCGGCACTGGCACGCGAGAGGGCACAAGGGTTGCCCCTCTGCCCGCAGTGCCCGACAGCGCCGGATCGTGAACGTGCATGAGATATCTCGGCGTTCGAATCGAATGCCCTGCAGTGCACATACATTCGCGACAGGACAATCATGCTGATCCGCTCGAACAGTGAGGGTGATCGACACCGGAACTGCTCGAAACATAGTCGACTACAACCACCGACACGCGATCGTCGCCTCTCGCTCACCGAGGCGTACCGAGGGGAGCCTGCTGTATGAGCGAGGACATCCCGGCGCTACCGCGCCGTATTTTTCTCGCTACGAGCTGCGCTACAGCGTGCCTGACTGCCGCCGGATGCAGCGTCGGCGAAGCCCCGTCCGGTGAGGACACCGCTTCCGACGGTCCCGTCACCTTGTCGGTGAACGATGTTCCTGTCGGCGGTGGAATCGTGCTCGCCGACCGGCAGGTCGTCGTCACCCAACCGGAACCCGGTATCTTCCGGGCCTTCTCGGCTATCTGTTCTCACCGAGGGTGCACAGTGAACCGAGTTCGCAACGGCACGATCGAGTGCCCCTGCCACAACAGTGCGTTCTCGATCACCGACGGGGCGGTCATGCGCAGCCCCGCCACCGAGCCACTGCCGAACCGTGCCGTGACCAGAACCGTCGATACCCTCACCGTCGACTGATCCATCACCGGGCGCGAACATGCGAGGTGGACGGGTTCGGGGTGAACGGTCTCGACCGGGCCGATGTGCGGCACTCGAGGACCCACTCTGTGCCCCCACCCGACGGGTGCCGGTTCGGTACATCGCTGCCGTGTCGACGACAGCACAGCGTGCCGATCGCGCACCGGGTCGAGACCTGCCTACCAATTGACCTCTCGGCACCGGCCTTCGCCTTCCCGGGGTTCGACCTGCACAGTGGCGTGTTCGAGACCGAACTCGTTGCGGAGAACCTGCTGCGCTGCAGCGAGCACCCGCGGTGTCTCGGCCTCCGGGGCGACCGTCAGATGCGCCGACGCGACCTCCATCCCCGACGTCAGTGTCCATATGTGCAGATCGTGCACCTCTTCGACATCGTCGACATCGGTCAGGGCCCTTTCCACGGCGGCGACATCAATGCCCGCCGGAGCATGTTGCAGCAGAATTCGTACGGCGTGACGGCCCAGGTTGAACGCGCGTGGCAGGACGAACACGCCGATGGCGACCGCGATGACCGGGTCGGCGTACCGCCACCCGAACAGGACGGTGACCAGTCCGCTGACCAGTACGCCGATCGAGCCGAGCATGTCCGCCATCACCTCGAGATACGCACCCCGAACATTGAGGCTGTCCTTGGCGCCGCTGCGCAGCAGGACGAACGCGATGAGGTTCATCACGAGCCCGAGGGTGGCCACCGCCATCACCGGGACGCCGGGGACCTCGGGCGGATTCGTGATGCGTTGCGCGGCTTCGTAGAGAATCCAACCGGCCACACCGAACAGCAGAAGTGCATTGAACAATGCGGCGAACACCTCGGCTCGGTAGAGCCCGAACGTGCGGGCAGCCTTGGTCGATCGTCGCTGTGCGAGTGTGATCGCCACGATCGCCATCAGCACCCCGAACACGTCGGTGAACACGTGTGCGGAATCGGAGAGCAACGCCAGCGACGAGGTGGACAGGCCGACGACGACCTGCGTCACCAGGGTGACCGCCCCCAGACCGACAGCGATCCACAGTCGCCCGAGGTGCTTACCGGACGCGCTGGCCGGTGAACCCGGCTCTATCCCGTGGCCATGTCCGTGCCCCATCGTTGCTCCTTCGTCGTGTCAGATCCGCAGAACGACAACATATTGCGATATGCGCATACATGCAAGTGTTGAAGGATCATCCGGCGGTGGCTGCCCGGACTCGTACAACTATCATTCGTAGTAGTTCATTGTCGGCGCAGGTCGGACTGCCTCGCGCCCATGCCGGAAACACGATCCACCGGGAAGAGGCGCACACCATGGCCACCGAAGCGGCCCATTCGACCCGCGGCGCAGTGGATCGACGCTCCGGATCGCAGGTGATGGTGCTGTGCGCAGCGATTGCCGCGGTGGTCGCTGCACTGCTCGCAGCGATGTCGACGTCGCAAGCGCTCGTGCTGTTGGGTCTGCCCGATCCGGGCCCGATCACCACGTACGGGATCCCGGCACTGACCGCGATCGGCGAGGTGGCTGCCGTCGTGGCGGCGGGGTCGCTGCTCCTCGCGGCATTTCTCGTTCCGCCTCAGAGGTCGGGTGTGCTCGACATCGACGGGTACGTAGCCGTCCGCACCGCGGCGAAGGCCTCCGCAGTGTGGGCGGTGTGCGCGGCGGCGTTGGTGCCGCTGACACTCTCGGACGCCTCGGGTCAACCTGTCGGATCCGTTGCAGCGCAACCGGTGCAGTTCCTCGGTGCGATCGGCGATGTCGAGGCCTCCACTGCATGGGCCATCACCTCTGCGGTCGCGGCGATCACCGCCGCAGCATGCGCGGCGGTGTTGCGGCATCGATGGACCCCCGCCTTGTTCGCCCTGTCGATGCTCGCGTTGATCCCGCGCGCGGTCACCGGCCACTCCTCGACCGGCGGCAATCACGACATCGCGACGAACTCGTTGATCCTGCACATCCTCGCTGCCGCGCTGTGGGTGGGCGGACTCCTCGCACTTCTCGCTCATGCGCTGCGCGGAGGTGGGCACCTTGCCGTCGCGACCCGCCGCTACTCGACGCTCGCTCTGGTCGCGTTCGTGATCATGGCGGTCTCCGGAGTGGTCAACGCTGCCGTGCGAGTGCCCGTGACGTCGCTGTGGGATTCGACGTACGGCGCTCTGATACTGGCGAAGATCGCAGCTCTGGCGATCGTGGGGACCCTCGGGTGGATACAGCGACGACGAACGGTCCGCGCTCTGGCTCACGACCCCGCGAGGCGCAGATCCCTGATCACGTTGTCGATGATCGAGACCCTCGTTCTCGTCACCACCGTGGGCCTGGCGGTCGCACTGGGCCGCACTCCCCCGCCCCCGCCGCAGGACACCTCGCTGCCCCAGGCGCACGAAGAGGCCTTGGGCTACGTGTTGGACGGCCCGCCCACCGCTGCGCGGTTGGCGTTCGAGTGGCGTTTCGACCTGGTGTTCGGCTCCGCGGCGGTGATCGCGGCCGTCCTGTATCTGGTGGCCGTGCGGCGCCGTCGGCGGGCAGGCCTGTCATGGCGGCGGCGGTGGACAGCGAGCTGGTTGGCGGGTACTGCGGTGCTGCTCGTGGCGACCTCGTCCGGGGTCGGGTTCTACAGCCCGGCGATGTTCAGCGTGCACATGGCGGGACTGACCGCGGTCGCCGTCGCCGTGCCGTTGCTGTTGGTCCTCGGCCGACCGGCAACCTTGTTCGCCTCGGTCCTGCCGACCGCGTCGGCCGCCGAAGCACCGGGCTCGCGCGAATGGCTCCGGGCTGCATGGCAGAGCCGAGCAGCCCGGATCGCGATACACCCGTGGGTCAGCACCACGGTGTTCCTGAGCAGCTTCTACCTGCTCTACCCCGGCGGACTGTTCGACACCGTCGCCGACTCGCATGTGGCACACATGGTGATGAAGGGCTGGTTCCTGACCGTCGGGATGGTGATGTTCTGGGGCACGGTCGGCGAAGACCCGGTACCGAGACCGATCGCGGGACTGACGAAGTTGCTCGCGAGTATCACCGCATTGGCCGGGTTCGCATTCTTCCTCGTCGTGACGATCGATCTCGAGACCGCGCTCGGAGCGAGCTTCTACAGCGGACTGCGTCTGGACTGGAACGCAGACCTGCTGGCCGACCAGCGGCGCGGCGGCACTCTGGCGTGGGGCATCGGGGAGTTGCCGTTGCTCGCTGCCGCGGTTCTCGCCGCGGTCCGGTGGTCGGCGGCCGACGAGAGCGCGGCACGGCAACGAGACCGCCGAGTCGACGATCAAGGTGATACCGAACTCGAGGCGTACAACACCATGCTCGGTGGCCTGTCCTCTCGGCGCGATCACCCCTGATACCCGAAACGCCCAGCCCTGTTCCGGTGCGGATGTCGTAGCCCGGCGGGATGTCGTAGCCCGGCGGGATGTCGTAGCCCGGCGGGATGTCCTCCGAGGACCGTGACCAGCGGTACGGACGAATCCGGGTCGAGTGGGATGGAAAAACTATGCTCGATAGTAGTAACCTGTGGCCTGACCGTCACCATTTCGTTATCTCGAGCGAGGCCACGGCCTCGTAGCCACCAAGGATTGTGATCTTGGCCCGACACCGCACACCCGATCCGATCGACGACGACTACGCAGCGCCGGCACCCGGCGTCGCGGTCTCGATGCCCGTCGGCAACAGGCCGACGGCGCTCATCGATCACCCCCGTCATCGACACGCCGGGTTCGCACCCTCGCGTTTCGTGACCGAGTCGCCCGCCGAGACCGTGTACTCCGACAATCGGTCGCAGGACGAGCACACGCCTTCGGCGCAGACGCCCGCACCGGATGTACCCGCTCACGCGGTCAGCGCCGCCTGGGACACCGCGGCCGCGGACACTGCCGCGTCGATGTGGGTGCACGTGGCCGGTCCGGACGAGACGACACACGGCGACGGTGGCCGCGATGTAGTGCAGGCCGTGTCGCGACGTGCTCGCCGCGGACTTCATCGCCGCCGGGTGCCGAAGCCGGGTGGCCGCGCCATCGCTGCGTCGGTCGCGGTCGGTGCCTTTCTGTCCGCGGCAGCGACGTCTCCGAACACCGGGTCGCAGGACAGTGTGGCGCTCAGCGCTGCGAGTATCGATAGCCCTCCCGCCGGCGTCCTGCCGCCGAGCCCGGTCGTCGCCTCACCCCCGCAGGTGTTGCAAATGCCCGATCTCGATGTCGGCCGGCTCGCGCAGCGCATGACCGAGCAACTCGCCGAGGGGGGAGTTCGGGCGGCGGAGCGCGCCGCACGCGATGCCGAGGCGCGGCGCCCGCTCTCGGTGGTGCCGGTGTCGGGCACATTGACCTCCAGTTCTGGGCCGCGTTGGGGGACAACGCATTACGGACTCGACATCGCCAATACGATCGGGACGCCGATCGTATCGGTGACCGACGGTGAGGTCATCGAAGCAGGGCCGGCGCAAGGGTTCGGCCTGTGGGTGCGTATTCGTCAGGACGACGGCACGATCGGGGTGTACGGCCACATAGACCAGGCGCTCGTCACCGCCGGTCAACGCGTGAAAGCCGGCGAGCTCATTGCTACGGTAGGCAACCGAGGCCAATCCACCGGACCCCACCTGCATTACGAAGTGTGGCAACCCGACGGTGCCAAGTCCGACCCGACGGCGTGGCTGTCGGCACGCGGAGTCGATATCACCTGACACGACGAGGAAAGAAGAACTGGCGATGAAAAGGCTCGGTGATCTCGAAGCGGAGGTGATGAACGTGCTCTGGCAATGTGATCGACCGCAGTCGGTCCACGACCTGCGTGAACGCATGGCCGACAGAAACCCCGCCTACACCACGATCCTGACCGTCGTGACCCATCTCCACGAGAAGGGGTGGGTCGAGCGGACCAAGCAGTCACGCGCCTATCTCTACTCGCCCGTGCAATCTCGGGCCGAGGCCACCTCGCAAGCGCTGCGCGAAATCCTCGACACCAGCACCGACTCGGCCGCCGTGCTGATGCATTTCGCGAAAACCGTCACCGACGACGAACTGGACGCCCTGCGGGGGAACCTGCCGGACGCGAACCGGTGATCGTCGCACTGGCATTACTCCTCGCCGCGACCCTGGTGGCCGTTGCCATGCCGCCGCTGCTGACCTCACTCACCCGCACCGTCGGCCCCTCTCTCGCCTTGACCGCTTGGATCGGCAGCATCGCCGGGGTGCTGTTTCTCGTGGGATCCGCGGTGGCGGTGTTGCTCTGGCCCGGCCATGCGCCGGCCGAGGGCATGGTCGAACTCGCCGTCCGCTGCCTGGGCTCGCTGCAACACGCGGCCCAGCCGTGGATCGGGGAAGCGGTCGCCGGGGCATCGGTCGTCCTCGCGGCGTCGGCATCGGCGCGCGTCCTGCGCTCGACTCGCCGTCAGCTTCGAGCGCGGTCCAAAGTCCGCGACTATCACCGCGATGTCATCGCCGTCGTGGCGCGCACGGACCCCGGACCCGAACCGATCATGTGGCTCGACCACCCACTCCCGCTGGCCTACAGCATCGACGGTCGCCCCGGCTACGTCGTGGCCACCGAAGGCCTGCTCGCCCATCTCGATCCCGAACAACAGCGAGCAGTGATCGCACACGAACGTGCCCACCTGCGCGGGCGCCATCACCGCATCGTCAACATCTGCGAGATCCTGGCCAAAGCGCTTCCTCGCGTTCCCCTCTTCGCCGCGGCACCCGCGGCGGTACGGGTCCTGGTCGAGGTCGCAGCCGACCGGTCCGCGGCCGCAGTCACCAGCGCCGACACTGTACGTTCGGCATTGTCGACGGTCTCGCAGGCGCATTCTGCGCGGCCACTGTGGGCACTGGGCCTGATCGGGGACTCGACCACCGAGCGGTTGCATCACCTCGACACGAGCGCGCAAACACCGAGCCGAACCCGAGCGGGCGCTTATGCTGCCGCCGCCGTGCTGCCCCTCGTCGTGCCGGCCGTGTTGGCCGTCGTCTCGCTCAGCGCGGTCTCCGCCGCAGCGTGCGCGGTCCTGCTGATCTGAACAACCCCAAATACTATGCTGCATAGTATTTGGGTTACACTGGCGGACGCGTCCTGTAATTCGCGTGCGACACGAAGGTGGTTCCATGACGGCGCTGACATCTCCTCCGGCTGCGCCGGCGGTTCGCCCCTATCCACCCCGCGGGGCCCGCAAGGGGTCGTTCCTGCACACGATGGTCACCACCACCGATCCGAAGGTCATCGGACTGATGTACTTGGTGACCTCGTTCGGGTTCTTTCTCGTCGGTGGCCTGATGGCGTTGATCATGCGCTCCGAGCTCGCGGTCCCGGGAATGCAGTTCCTCTCCAACGAGCAGTACAACCAGCTCTTCACCATGCACGGCACGATCATGCTGCTGCTCTACGCCACCCCGATCGTCTTCGGCTTCGGCAACTACATCCTGCCGCTGCAGATCGGCGCACCCGATGTCGCCTTCCCCCGGCTCAATGCCTTCTCCTACTGGCTGTACCTGTTCGGCGCACTGGTCACCACCGCAGGTTTCATCAGCCCCGGCGGTGCCGCAGACTTCGGCTGGACCGCGTACACCCCGTTGAGCAGCGCCGTCTACTCCCCCGGTATCGGATCCGACCTGTGGATCGTGGGCCTGCTCGTCGCCGGCCTGGGCACCATCCTGGGCGGGGTCAACATGGTCACCACCGTGGTGTGCCTGCGCGCACCGGGAATGACGATGTTCCGGCTACCGATCTTCACCTGGAACATCCTGGTGACCTCGATCTTGATCCTGCTGGCGTTCCCACTGCTGACCGCAGCACTGATGGGCCTGCTCGCCGACCGTAAACTCGGCACCCACATCTTCGATCCCGCCAACGGCGGAGCGTTGCTCTGGCAGCACCTGTTCTGGTTCTTCGGACACCCCGAGGTCTACATCATCGCGCTACCGTTCTTCGGAATCGTCTCGGAGATCTTCCCGGTCTTCTCCCGCAAACCCATCTTCGGGTACAAGGGGTTGATCTACGCCACCGTCGGCATCGCCGCCCTGTCCATCGCGGTGTGGGCGCACCACATGTACGCCACCGGTGCCGTGCTGCTGCCGTTCTTCTCGTTCATGACCTTCCTCATCGCCGTGCCGACCGGGGTGAAGATCTTCAACTGGATCGGCACCATGTGGCGCGGCCAGGTCACCCTCGAATCCCCCATGCTCTTCTCCATCGGATTCCTGATCACGTTCGTCTTCGGTGGACTGTCCGGAGTGCTCCTGGCGAGCCCGCCCATCGACTTCAACGTCACCGACACCTACTTCGTCGTCGCGCACTTCCACTACGTCGTGTTCGGAACGGTCGTGTTCGCGACCTACGCCGGCATCTACTTCTGGTTCCCCAAGATGACCGGCCGCATGCTCGACGAACGACTGGGCAAGTGGCACTTCTGGCTGACGTTCCTCGGCTTCCACGCCACCTTCCTCGTCCAGCACTGGCTCGGCGCCCAAGGAATGCCGCGCCGCTACGCCGACTACCTCCCGTCCGACGGATTCACCACCCTCAACCAGATCTCGACCGTGGGATCGTTCGTCCTCGGGGCCTCGACGCTGCCGTTCATCTGGAACGTGTTCAAGAGCTACCGCTACGGCGAAGTGGTCACCGTCGACGACCCCTGGGGCTTCGGTAACTCCCTCGAGTGGGCGACCAGTTGCCCACCCCCGCGGCACAATTTCATCGAGATGCCCCGGATCCGCTCCGAGCGGCCGGCGTTCGAGCTGCACTATCCGCACATGGTCGAACGCATCCGCGCCGAGCAGCACGTCGGTGGCCCGCACTCGGATTCGATCGCGCCCTCGGAAGTGATCACCGAAGCGATTGCCGGACCGGACGTATCGAAACGGCCGGACGTCGACAAGTAACACGGTCGACCGACCCCCGTAGGCTCACACCCCCTTACTACTAGTGCGCATAGTAGTAAGGAGAATCAGTACGACCAGAGGAGAACCGAACGTGAAACGATGGATGCTGGTCGCCGTGCTCATGTGCGGCACAGCACTGTTCTCCGCGGCCCCGGCATCGGCGCACAGTGAACTCGTCAGCTCCGACCCCCCGGCCGATGTGACGCTCGAGTTCGCACCGATCGGCGTCGGCCTCAAGTTCAATCAGGACATCAACGAATCGTTCGCGACCATCAGCGTGGTAGGTCCTGGCGATACTCAGTGGACGCAGGGTACGGCCACGGTCGAGGGCCCCGACGTATCGGTCCTGCTCGAGGACGGCCTACCCAACGGGCAGTACACCGTCGGCTACCGCGTCACCTCCGCGGACGGGCACCCGATCACCGGGTCGTACGGCTTTTCGGTCGACGTCGCGGAGACCGCCACCCGCCCGGACGCTGCTGCACAGCAATCGCAGGGCGGTGCGACCTCGCCGGCTCCCTCGACCACGCCGACGCAGGCCTACGATCCGAACAACCCGTCCGCCAGCGAGGACCGGCCACCGAAACAGAACACCATGATGCTGCTCTCCATCGTGGGCCTGACTGTCCTCGGTCTCGCTGCCATCGCCCTGACGTTGGTGATCCGAGGCAAGGACAAGCAATGACAGGGGCCCGATGAACATCGCCGCCGTAACTCCCCCGGAAGGCCCGCCGACCCTGGCAGCGTTGCTGAGCTTCGATCTTCCGCCGCTCCCGATCCTGCCGATCGCCGGCATCGTCATGGCCGGACTGTACTGCTGGGGGCTCTACCGGATCCGCGGCCGGGGTATCGCATGGTCACGGTGGCGGAGTGCGAGTTTTCTGCTCGGCTGCGCGGCGCTGGTCCTGGTGACCGGACTGCAGGTCGAACGCTACGGATACAGCCTGTTCAGCGTCTTCATGTTCCAGCATCTGACGTTGTCGATGACCATCCCACCGTTGTTGGTGGTGGGTTCGCCCGGACGACTTCTGTTGCGTGCCACCGCTCATCACGGAGCCGGGCGGTGGGTACTGATCGCGGCGCTGACGGGGTTGCGTAGCCGCGCCGGGCGCATCGCACTACATCCAGGTCTGACGATCCCGTTGTTCCTCTTCAGCTATTACGGGCTGTATCTGTCGTCGATCTTCGATGTTCTCGCCATCACAGTCATCGGGCACGTATCGATGGAGATCTTCTTCTTCGCCAGCGGGCTGCTGTTCATCATCCCTGTGCTCGCCGTCGGCCCCCTCCCCGTTCGGCAGAGCAATCTGGGCCGGTTGTTCGACCTGTTCGTCGAGATGCCGTTGCATGTGTTCTTCGGTGTCATCCTGATGATGTCGAGCACCCCCATGCTCGCCACGTTCGCCTCCCCTCCCCCGCAGTGGGGTGTCGATCCGGTATCCGATCAGAAGCTCGCCGGGGCGCTTGCGTGGTCCTACGGTGAGCCGGTGGCCCTGCTGGTGGTGCTCATCTTCTGCATTCGGTGGAACCGGGACGAAAAGGAGGAATCGGCTGCCGCGGACCGGCACGCCGAAGAAGACGGGTACAGCGAACTCAACGCCTACAACGACTTTCTGAAAAAGATCGGTAGCGAGACCAGTCAACGGACCTGAGCTGTCGCGGCCGTCCCGCGCTCGGGGACTGCCGCGAGCTCATCGCCTGATCGCGCTTACTGGCAAGGGCCTGATCGGGCGCATTCATCGCGCACGTGTGCCCACCCCGATTCTGGCTCCACGCTCACCGAGCCAGGCTTGCGGATCGACCTTCTGTCCCGCGGGAGAAGTCGCCTCGAAATGCAGATGCGGACCCGTCGAGTTACCGCGGTTCCCGACCTCTGCAATCCGATCGCCCTTACGGACGCGCTGACCCACCGTGACCGAATTTCCGTTGTTGTGCCCGTAGGTGGTGATCGATCCATCGTCGTGTCTGATCCGAACCCACAGCCCGAAGCCCTGTGCGGGCCCGGCGCTGATGACCGTTCCATCGGCCGCGGCGACGATCGGTGAGCCCAGTGAGTCGGCGATGTCGACACCGCCGTGTTGTGTCCCGCTTCGGGTGCCGAAATTCGAGGTGACCAGTCCGCTGCTGGGTGCGACAGCAGACGCAGTACCTCGGGAGGTGGCCGAGCCACCGGACGTGGAACCGCGCTGCTGTGCTGCATCAGGAACAGAATCTTCGGGCGCGGTCGTCTCGGATGCGGGAGGGGTGTCGGTGGTGCCGGGCACGGGCGAATCGCGGCCGGTGTTGCCCGTCACCGGATCCTGTTCCCCACCTCGGTCGCCGTCATGCGGGACTGCGGGGTCGAGGGCGTCGACCTGGAGCGATGCGGCGATACGAAGGGCCAGGAGTGGGTCGAGAGTCGCCAACGGGGCCAGGCAGGACAGGGACTGCGCCGGGGCATTCGAGACTCCACGGGCGATGGCGTCGACGATGCATCCTGCCGACGCGGACACCGGGCCGGCGGTGTCCGCGATGACGCCGCCGGCCTGGGCGGCGGCCCACGTCGAGGATGCGAAGGCTGCGAGGTCTGCCACCGCGATCGGATCGGTACCGATTGTCGCGGCCCGATCGGCCAGGCGGATCAACCGGCTGACGGCGTCGGCGGTCTGCTGACCTTCGACCTCGTCCCCGGACTCCACGGCCGGTTGACCCGGATTCGCTTCGGCTACCGGGGCGTGCAGGAACACCGCACCGAGTGCGGCACCGACGATCACGTATGTCCGCGCACCTCGGCATGCGCGACGTCGCCCGCCGCTCGGCGTCGTCTTTCCCGCGTTGTTCACGTGGTCACCCCACCCTTCTCGTTGAATGCCGGTCACGATCGCAGTGGATGCCGTGTCGGCCGTGGGTCAGTGTTGCGTGATCCCATCGACACCACAAGCCCCTTCTGTCACACTCTCGACTGCATTCGTCGCTGTTTCGCCTATCGATTCGGCGTCGAAAGTGAGTGCTTTGCACAGTAACTCGACGATTCGACGCCTTTTCATGCGTGCCGATGCCGGTCATGGGGGTCATCCCAATCGTTATTACTATGCAACATAGTATTTAGATATCGGCGTCAGCTCTCCGGCAACGGTGAGACCCCGTGTGCGCTCAGCAGGACATCGATCTGACCGACCTCGGCGGTTTGCGCGGAGGCGATCGAGCCCGCGAGCGCGGCGACAGCGGGAACTGTCGCGTTCGCTGCTCCCTGCTCTGCCATCGGGATTCCCCCACGATGGTGGCGGCGGAGCAGTTGTAGATACCGGCCGTCGAATTCTTCGGCGTTCATCCGGCGAAGTGCCGTCAGCTCGGCGGTACTGGCCATGCCGGGCATCGACGTCGCGTCCTGTCCGCTGTCGTTCGCGGACGCGCTCATGTCCATCGGGTGACCCCCTGTCGAGCTGGCCCCGGTCATCCACGTCATCGTCGGGCCGTCGGGCAGATATGGCCTGTCCCACAGTGTCAACCAGCCTTGCATCGTGCCGACTTGGCTCTGCTGCGAGGTCAACACGTCGAAGGCGAGGGTCCGGATGACCGGATCCGTCGAGCGTCCCAACGCCATCGCCGACATCTCGATCGCCTGGTTGTGATGGACCGACATGTCCTGCGCGAAACCCACATCCACCGAATTCGATGCCGGTACGGCCACTCGTGCGCTGTCCGGTGTGAGCAGTACGCCGATGAGGACGCCGGACAGGACGAGAGCTGTCACCGCCAAGCCGATGAGCAGTGCCCTGGGCCTGGATCTGGGTCCCGTTTCCGCGGCGTCATTCTGTGCACTGTCGTTCTGTGCATCGTCGATCTGGGCATCGTCGGCCTGGCCGTGCACGGTCATCGACTCCCCTCCCCCATCGGCGCTGGCGCACTGTCGAGGGCCGGGTCTTCCTCGAGGGGCACCGCGTCCGGTCCTGGCTCGCTGGCGTCGAACGGCGGCGGGTTGTCGGGATCGAACGCGCCGGGAATGGTCGAGCAACTGGCTCCGCTCTCGGGGTGGGTCGAGGGGTTCTGTCGCAGAGCAGCGACGAACTGAGTGATGCGCCGGTCGGAGGCATTGTCGAGCTCGAGTCGATGGCCCCACGACTGCAGCGTGATCGGTGCCGTCAGGCCCGGGTAGGGCGACATCATCGTGTAGGGCTCGCCCTCGACCCGCCCGGCGAGTGAACCGACCTCGTCGGAGGAGACCCGGTTCGGGTCGTACGTCACCCACACCGCCCCGTGTTCGAGCGAATGAACCGCGTTCTCGCTGCGTAGCGGGACGGGGTACACCACTCCGGTACACGTCGCCCAGGTCTGGTCGTGAGGGCCGCCGAACGGCGGACTCTGATCGTAGGCAACTCTCTGAGCTGGTTCGACGTGCCGCGCGGCCGGATACTCGACCTCGACGACGCCGTCGATGCCGCGGGAGGGGTCCGGGTCGTCGGCGGTCGGCGCGAACCGCTCGGCCTGATTGCGTTCGAGGACGCGGGGGGCCAGGTTGTATCCGATCGCACCGACGAGCACGACGATGACGACACCCGCGCCTATCACCGCCCAGGGAGCGCGCACGCCCCCGGGCACTCCGGCTGGGCGTGATCGCCGAGTCGAGCTCCGTCGGCCTCGGGCGGGGTTTCTGCTGCTGTTCATATTGCTCCTCCATCAAATACTATGCACCATAGTATTTGAATCAAGGTCCCAGGAAGCCCCTACGCACGACAGGACGGCCGATGCCGGTGTTCCGCGCACCCTCAACTGCTCGCGGGCAGCTTGCCCTTCATGTGCTGGCCTACAACGGTGCACGCCTGCTCTTCGTGTGTGTCGCCGCAGGAGTGCTTTTGGCCGTCGACGCACTGACGAGCCTTGACATTTCCTTCGTGTTGGTACTGCTTGGCGCACTTGCAGCAAGCCTGCCGCTGTCGGCACTGACCCTGAGGAAGCTCCGCCGAACCATCAATGCGGACATCGAAGCAGTCGATCGCACGCGCTCGATCAAGAAGCGAGGCCCCGCGGCGGGACGACCCGGCACCGACAAACCGTGACGTCGGCGCACGGACTTCGGCGTTGGCGTTGGCGTTGGCGTTGGCGGATCGTCCGTGTCGGTCACTGTTCGCCGACCCATTCGACGGACGCTTCGGCGTCCGGCTCGATGTCTAGTAGTTCCAGGGTGCGGTGCATCAGAGTCTCGATCCGATACTCGAGATCATCGACGAGGTCAGGCACATCGGCCAGAGCGGCGTGGGCACGGCGGCGGGCATCGACACCGATTAGCTAGTAGTCCGAGCCTGGTGCAGCTGACACCGGGTGCGGTGGTGTGCCGGTGACGTCAGTTTCCCGCTCGCCACGACCGCGTCGCCACGACAGGGGCGGGCGTGGATCGCGCCGGGGCAGTCGCCCGGAGCGGTGAGCAGCGATGACCGCCCCGACCGCTACCTGGGGCATCGGGTCGGCGGGAAACGGCACGACCCCACCGGTCGATCGGAACGGCGACGGGGCCTGGACGCACCGGCCACCTGCACATACCGGGAAAAGTCTCCCCCGGTACGTGCTCGGTGAGTAGTAGCGTCGAGGGGTAGCGATAGAACCGCAGGACAGTACGCCAGCGTTCCCACATCTCGGCGGGACGGAAGCCTTCCGACTCATCGGCTGATATCCGGACACTGTGCCGCCCACCGATCCACAGGGATGGAACTGACCACGCGCGGATGGGCCGCGAGTTCGTGCTACTTGAGCACGCAAATTACACCGCTGGGTGGGCTTGTCACCGAGGTCGGCAGACGAGGTGCAGGTGGGAGTTCGATTGCTTCCGAAGGGAATACGAACACCGAAGAACCGCCGAGTGAGCTGCACCTCATCGACTTGCGGCTCCGTACACGGCCGGGAGACTTGGTTGCATGACATCTTCTGTGGCACTCAGCCGCGAAACAGCCGTCGGCGCGGAGGCGCGACTGTCGTGGATACTGTCCGCGCTGGCCGGAATGGTGGGTGCTGTCGCATTTCTGCATTCGGCGGGGTATTTCGTGACGTTCATGACCGGCAACACCGAACGCGCCGTCATCGGGCATTTCGGCAGTCCGGAAGGTAAGCCCGTTGCACCCGGCGCATCGCCGTGGGCGGCGCTGGCTTTGATGGGTGCCTTTCTGGCGGGAGTGGTGATCGCGTCGATCTGCCGCCGCCGATACTGGTCCAATCACCCACACGGAGCAACAGTTGTCACGACCATCGCCCTCGCCGCGGCAGGGCTCATCGATATCGGGATATCCGGCTGGGCGTCCGACGACGTAAATTTCTATCCCATTCTGTTGGTTGCGTTCGCTCTCGGCGCGCTCAACACAGCATTCACGAAACGAGAAGAAACCTACATCCCCCTGAGCTACGTCACCGGCACCGTCGTCAAACTGGGCCAAGGGATCGAAAGACACCTACTGGGCGGCGGTACTTACCTCGACTGGCTTTGCTATGCAATGCTTCTCGGGTCCTTCGCAGCCGGAGGCGCAGCCGGGGCTCTGATCGGTGCCGCGATCACCGGACCTCAAGTACTCCTGGTTACCGCAGCCATCAGCCTGCTTGCAAGCATCTTCACCTTCACTCACACCGAGCGACGATCCCTATGGGGATAGGTCTATTCCCGGCCAGCGAAAACCTACGGGTCCGCGCTCCCGAGATCGTTCTGCTCCACCGGCGGACTCGACCAACAGAAACACTGTCGCAACGTGAATCAATCGGTTTGAGCGTGTGGAGAGGATGTTCGATACACACCATCTCTCGCTTGGCCCTGATCTCTTCGCCAAGGCGTCAGCGATGCCGGTAGTTGCTAGGTGGGTTGGGAGGTCGGTGCCGAAACCGTCAATAGTCGGCGACGCCGACGAGCGAGCTCGGTTTCGCAGCTACGTCGTGCACGGCCGCATCGGTCCCCGTGTGCGATCCGGATCGGAGCCATTGCCGACGACGGATACGGCAGATTCTGGGTCTCCCGCTGTGGACAACCGCGGGTGGTTCGCCCGCATCGCTACGCGTTGGCCATCGCGCTCGGTGGGTCGATCGACGAGTCGGTGAACGCATTGCACATGTCCGACAACCCGATCTGTGTACGAGTGACGCTGGACGAGGCGCAGCAACAGCCTCTTCACGTGGTCGACGGGAACCAATCGCAGAATCTGCGCGACATGGCCGCGAAAGGTCGCGGCGGTGGACGCCGCCGACCCGGGCTTTGGTACGGGCCGGATCGAGCCGCACGGGCGACGCGCGCCGGTTGCGTACGGCGGTACGCCATGGCCGAGACGACGTATCGGTGCAGGCAGCCTACTGAAGAGCGGTACACCCACGCTGTTCTCTCTAGCGTCGACGGATCGCAACCCACAGTCCGCAACGTCGGCAGATATAGGCAGCTCCCCCTGCCAGGGAGTGCAACTTCACGGTCGGGAAATCGCGACCACAGCAGGAACAGGCCGAGGTGCCGTCACTCTCACTGGACAGATTCATGAGCAAGCCCTTTCCGTCGAGAGTGACGGGAGAAGTTCGGCACTCCGTCTCCTTCCGCGTAATCGAATTCTACGACCTGTGCGCTGCCAACTTCAGCACGGATATACCGTGGGTGGATGGAGATCACCCTGCAGTATTTCGACGGTTGCCCGAACTGGACGGTCACTGCTGAACGGTTGCAGCTCCTCGCCGCGGAACACTCGGACGCCGTGCTCGTCTATCAACGCGTGGACACGGTGGACATGGCCGAACAGGTGCGTTTTCGTGGCTCTCCGACCGTTCTCGTCGACGGCGTCGACGTCATGGGCGACACATCCGCCGCAGTCGGTCTGGCCTGCCGTGTGTACATGACAGGTGACGGGCCGGCGGGTGCGCCGAGCATGGCTCAGCTCCGGGAAGCCATCCTCGGCTGACACCCGAATCGGGATACCCCAGGGGGTACTCATTGGTATCGTCGGTGACATACAGTCAGCTGATCGGCATGGTCGACGGGGCACAGCTCCGGAGGCCGGTTTGCTGAAAGCACTGACGGTGTTCGGCGTGCTGTTAATGCCTTCGGTGACACCGAACAATGAAGGTGATACAGCCGTGCTCGGGGGCCCGCATCCCTTTTTGAGTGCGGAGTCGCGGACGTCGCTGAATCCGGCGGTCGTCGATCCGACGAGATGTCCCGTGCGGGCGTTCTTCATCCCGCAGATGCGGGCCGTCCCGTCTCGACGGACCAGGGATCGACGCAGTTCGCAACCGTCGACACCGACGGCAACCTGATCGCCTTGCATAACGACGCCCCCGCACCCGAGGGACAGTTCTACCCGTCGCTCGACGGACGAGGGCGCACGATTGAAATTGGCTCGGCGCGGCGACTGCCGTCACCACTGACCGATCGACCCGCTCTTGGCAGGACCACTCAAGAGCCCATCGGACCACACATGATCACACCCGCAGCGGCGAGGGCACCGAACACGATCGGACTCGCGGTGATCGAGAGGACGATCAAGGACAGTTGGGTGCGGGCCCGCGCGTGCACGGGGGTGGACACAGCGACGGTGAGGCGATGAGCACGAGCGAGCACGTCGCCTCCGCTCGCGCCGAGGGCACCCGCGGGAGCGACGGACGAACCAGTGAGGGCGAGCAGACCACCGAGTAGCGCCCGCCGACCATGGGAGCGGGCAGCGCTGTCGTCCGCGCACATCTCGAGCAGCAGGGCGATCTCGGTCGCCCCGTCGCGGAACAACCGCATCCATGGAGCTGCCGCGGCGAGTCCGCGAACAGAGGCGAGCAGCAGGTGATGGCGACCGATTAGGTGAGCACGTTCGTGCGCCAAGACGGCGCCTAACTGATCCGGGACGAGTGCATCCAGGGCACCAGTAGTGATCACGATGGTCTTCGGACGGCCAGCAACGCAGTAGGCGAGCCGATCCGCGGTGTCGACGACCACCGCGTCGGTACCGGGCAGGCGTTGGCCGATCACCCTCGCCGTCCGGGCGTGGCGAAGCGTGTGCGTTCGCATCCGCAGCATGCCCCGCCCAGCCCTCCACACCACCAACGGAAGCGCCGCCGCAGCGACCGCGGAGACTGCTATCAGTGTTCCCTGAAGCAGTGCTGCGGCACGGCCGTCGATCGACCGGAGCACCTCGACGACGCACGCTGACACCCAGTGAGCGTCTCTGTTCCAATGCACCGCTTCGGTGACGAGCATGATCGCCGCGCCGGTCCAGGTCAGGATCACCACCGCCATTGCTGCACTCCAGGCAGCTATCCCGAGCTGCGGAGCGATGCCCCGGCGGGTCAGTCGCGCGAGCACAGGCGGACCGGCTACCGAGACCACGAGCCCGTAGAGCAGCAGGCACAGAGTCAGAGTCATCGCGACTGGCCGGGGTCGGTCAGTCTGCGCAACGCTCTTCGCACACGCTCCGACTCTTCGTCGCTCATCTGCTCGACGAAATGGGTGAGCACCAGGTCCGACTTGCCGCCCGCAGCGAACGCGTGACGCATCAGCCGGGCACTGTGCTCCTCGCGAGACAACGTCGGCCAGTAGTCGAACGCCTTGCCCCTACGGGTGCGCTCCAACCAGCCCTTACGGTGCAGGTTGTCCATCGTCGACATCACCGTGGTGTAGGCAATCACCCGCTGCTCGGCCAATTCGTCGAACAACTCCCGCACGGTGCTTCGCGCACCGCGGGCCCACAGGCGATCCATCACTACCGCCTCGAGTTCACCGAATCCGTTCACCCGCACCTATCGCCTCCTGCCCTGTCGTCTCCTGATCCTAGGGTCGTCGGTAACACGACATCTACTATCTATGTACGTACTCAGTATATGGTCGTGATGTCCCGTCTCCTCGGGACCAGAATTGAGGGAGATTCCGATGACCGAACTGATGACCAACCTGCAGACGTGGTGGGATTGCCAGATCATGATGGCCACCGGCATGTGTGGGGACATGTGCGCCGCAATGATGTGTTGCTGACCGGCTGACGACCTGCGATAGGATACTTCCCCCGACTTCCCGAAAGTCGGGGGAAGCTTGCCGGGCGAGCCTCTCGCGCGGCGTCGTACAGAACGAATCGACAGGGCGAGCGCAGTCTTTGACGATTGCGTACGGACGAAGACCAGGCTTGCCGAAGCCCTGCTGATCTGATCTCGTAACTCTCCTCGGCGACGGGGTGCCGGCGACGACGCTGCGCTTCCACGAAAGCGAGGGGCTGCTGCCGGCGGACCGAGCCCCGAACGGGTACCGCGTCTACGACAAACGAGCACAGCAACGGTTGGCGTTCATCACCGCCGCGAAAAGCTCGAAACTGACGCTGCCACAGATCAAGACGATGCTGCGCGCATGGGAGAACGACTCCTGCGCCGCTGTGAAGACCGGGCTGCGGCCAACACTGCGCGAGCACATCACCCGGGAGGAGGAGTCGATCGCGCAGCTCACCGAGCTGCATGCCGCAATGACCGGTGCGTTCGATCGTCTCGACGACACTCCCGACGCGTCGGCGCGCCGTTCGACCCGCAATGCAGCTGGTTGACCTCGGCCTCCTCGCCGTCTCGGACGGATTCGGCGAGTAGGGAATCGAAAGCGCCTTCGTAGCAGGTGCCACCGCGATCGGGAAGTCGGCGATCTCGACCGCGCCGTACGGAGCAACTGCGGTTTGTCGCGTGCGTCCGCAGGTCCGGTGACCGGGTCCCACACCACGGAGGTGTTCTTCGTCGTGCCGTCGTCCTGTCTCAGTACGGCACGACGAGGATCGGACTCGTGCCGACGAGACCGGGGCCGAGCATTCACGCATAGCGATCATACCGGGCTTAGATGCTATCATCGTTGCATGACGATCAATAAGGATGGCCGCCTGCCCGGCGGTTCCACGTCGACTTTCGATGCGGCAGTGTCGTTGTTCCACAGCCTTTCCGATGCGACACGGTTGGCTATCGTTCGCCGTCTCGCCAGCAGGGAGGTGCGTGTAGCGGACCTGGTGAGCGAGCTGGGGCTGGCACAGTCGACGGTATCGGCGCACATGGCGTGCCTGCGGGACTGCGGATTGGTCGTCGGTCGCCCCCAGGGCCGGCAGGTGTTCTACTCCCTCGTCCGGCCGGAACTGTTGGACCTGCTCGCTTCGGCCGAGACCCTCCTCGCCGTCACGGGGAACGCGGTGGCACTCTGCCCGGTTTACGGCACCGCGCCCGCCGGGTCGGCGGTGACCGGATGAGCGACGCATGCGGCTGCGGCCACGACGAACCCCGCCTGGACGGCGACGAGGAGCACGAACCCGACAAGCTGTGGCAGATCACCGAGATCCGAGCTGCCGCGGTGGCCGGTGCACTGCTGGCGGCAGGGCTGATCATTGACTGGATCGGCGGCCCTGATCGGCTGACCCTGGTGCTCGAATCACTCGCGTTGATCGTCGCCGGCTACACCTTCGTCCCGTCGACCCTTCGGCGGCTCGCGCGCGGCAAGATCGGTGTCGGCACCCTGATGACCATCGCGGCGGTCGGTGCCGTGATCCTTGGTGAGGTCGGCGAGGCCGCGATGCTCGCGTTCTTGTTCGCGATCAGCGAGGGCCTCGAGGAGTACGCGGTCGCCCGCACACGGCGAGGTCTACGGGCACTGTTGTCCCTGGTTCCCGACACCGCCACAGTCCGACGAGACGGCCTCGAGCAGGCGGTGTCGCCGACCGAGTTGATGCTCGGGGAGATGATGATCGTCAAGCCCGGCGAGCGCATCGCCACCGACGGCACCATCCGCCGCGGCACCACCGCGCTCGACACCTCGGCGATCACCGGCGAATCGGTGCCCGTCGAGGCCGGGCCCGGCGACGACGTGTATGCCGGGGCGATCAACGGAACCGGCGTTCTCGAGGTGGAGGTCTCCGCACGTGCCGAGGACAACTCGCTGGCCAAGATCGTCCGGATCGTCGAGGCCGAGCAGTCCCGCAAGGGTGAGGCTCAGCGGTTGGCCGACACGATCGCCAGGCCCCTGGTGCCGGCAATCATGGTCGCCGCCGCCCTCATCGCCGCCGTGGGCAGCCTGCTCGGCGAACCACGGGTATGGATCGAACGCGCACTGGTCGTCCTCGTCGCCGCCTCACCGTGCGCACTGGCCATCGCCGTCCCGGTCACCGTCGTCGCGGCGATCGGCGCCGCCAGCAAACTCGGCGTCCTGGTCAAGGGAGGCTCAGCTCTTGAGGCGCTGGGCCGCATCCGCGTGATCGCGCTCGACAAGACCGGCACCCTGACCCGCAACAAGCCGGTCGTCATCGACGTCGCCACCGCGGACGGTGCGACCCGCGAACAGGTCCTCGCCGTGGCCGCAGCGCTGGAAGTGCGCAGCGAGCACCCCCTGGCCGCGGCGATCCTCGCCGCCGTCGACGACCACACACCCGCCGACGACGTCGTCGCAGTCACCGGAGCCGGCCTCACCGGCCGCCTCTGCGGCGACGACGTCCGCCTCGGCCGACCAGGGTGGATCGACCCCGGCCCGCTGGCCGCGGACGTGGAACGGATGCAGCACGCCGGAGCCACCGCCGTCCTCGTCGAACAGGACGGCCGCACCCTCGGCGCGATAGCGGTCCGCGACGAACTGCGACCCGAAGCCGCGGAAGTCGTCGCCGGTCTCCGCCGCGACGGGTACCACGTCGCGATGCTCACCGGGGACAACGAACGCACCGCCCGCGCACTGGCCGCCGACGTCGGCATCGAGGAGGTCCACGCGGATCTGCGACCGGAGGACAAAGCACGCATCATCGGCGACCTGAAGGGCCGCCGGTCGACCGCGATGGTCGGCGACGGCGTCAACGACGCCCCCGCACTGGCCACCGCCGACCTCGGTATCGCCATGGGCGCCATGGGCACCGACGTGGCCATCGAGACCGCCGACGTCGCCCTGATGGGTGAGGACCTGCGGCACCTGCCGCACGCCCTGGCCCACGCGCGCCGATCCCGACGCATCATGCTGCAGAACGTCGGGCTGTCGCTGGCGATCATCACCGTGCTGATGCCGCTCGCCCTGTTCGGAATCCTCGGCCTGGCCGCGGTGGTGCTGGTGCACGAACTCGCCGAGATCGTGGTCATCGCCAACGGAGTCCGCGCCGGCCGCACCCACCCCCTGTCCGCCGCAGCGGTGCCCGCACCTGCCCCGGCAGCAGCCGAGGCCTGGACATGAGCCCAGACCCCACTTCGGGCCCGATGCCGGGTGTCTCGACCGGGGGACGCTCGGCGACTCGATCCCGGTGGACCCTGGCGATCGTCGTCGCCGTCCTCGTCGCGGCGGCACTCGCGGCCGACCCCGTCGCCCGCCGCGCACTCTCCGACGGCCGCGTCATCGAACTGGGGTTGCTGCAACTCAGGCTTGCCTACAACAGCGGTGTCGCCTTCAGCGTCGGGAACGGGCTGCCGCCAGGGGTCATCATCGCGGTCACCGCCATCATCACTCTCGCCATCGCCGTGTACGCGTGGCGCACCGTCCCCGTCGGCTCACTGACCGGGACGGTGGGGCTGTCGGCGGTCGTCGCCGGAGCGGCCGCCAACGTCATCGACCGCGCTGCCGACGGCCGCGTGACGGACTACTTCCACACCGGATGGTGGCCCACCTTCAACCTCGCCGACACCTACCTCACATGCGGCGTAGTCCTGGTCGTCCTCGCGTCGCTCCGGGAGGGCCGAACCCGCGTCGATCCCACGGGCACGGAGCAACGATCCGTATGACTGCTCCCCGACCTCGAATCCGATCGACCTCCATGACGGTCGCGTGCGGCACCGGGGGCGTCCGGTTACATCCTCACCGACGCCCGGTGCGGCAGTGATCACCACCATCGCCGCGGCAGTGGCGATGTTCGCCGGCACCAACATCGACGACATCGTCGTGCTGACGGTGCTGTTCGTCGCCTCCGCCAGCCAGGGTAGGCCGCGGGCGTGGCAGATCGTCACCGGCCAGTACCTCGGCCTGATCACCCTCGTCGCGACCAGCGTCGTCGCCGCTCTGGGACTGGTGATCGTGCCGCAAGAATGGGTCGGGCTACTCGGTGTGCTGCCCCTGTCGCTGGGGCTCTGGACGCTGATCCGCTGGCTGCGCAGCGACGACGAGGACGAACCCCCGGTCGCTGCCACCGGAATGGCAGGCGTTGCTGCCATCACCATCGCCAACGGTGCCGACAACATCGCCGTCTACACCCCGGTCTTTCGGACGCTCGGTCCACCACAGACCGCAGTCACCATCGCCGTGTTCCTGATCTGCGTCGGGATCTGGTGCTACGCCGGCAGGCTGCTGGGCACTCGCAGGAAGGTCGTCGACACTCTCGAACGGGTCGAGCACTGGCTCGTCCCAGCGGTGTTCATCGGCTTGGGTCTCTTCATCCTCCTCGAATCCGGAGTTCTCGCCCGGCTGATCGCCGCCGCGTCATGACCGACACCCGCTCGCGCGCAGCCTGCGGAACCGCTACGGCCCGACTCAGATCGGTTCCCGCCACCGCCCGGTGGCGTCACCTCCATGCCATCGATCGAAGCGTGAGGGTGAGCAAAGGGCGGCGCATCGATACTCGGTCGATCCGTCGGCGATCATCAGATCGACCACGGTGCGACAATCGGACCGGACTTGCCGAATCGACCGCCGAGTAGGCGTCGCTGACCCCGATCATCTGTGTCCGAGCGGTGTGTGGACAGACGAGCCACGCTCGTCCGCGCGGGCGCGGAGTCGTATTCGTCGCCGGAAGGTTAGGTTCGGCAGCCCTTATAGACTCGCTCGGTGCCCAGAGACTTCAACCGCCCGAAACGCCCCAGTGTGCGCTTAGCGCACGATTTGGGCAGATTCGGTGACGCACCGGGTCTGATATCGGTGAACGAGACGATCACCTACCGCGACCTGGACGAGCGCATCGACCGGCAGGCGGCCAGACTTGGACGTGGCCGTCGTCTGGTACTGATCGCCGGCACCAACAAGGTCGAGGTCGTCGTCACCTACCTCGCGGCGCTGCGTGCAGGACACCCCGTACTGCTGGCCTCGGACGACAATCCCGACCATCTCGACGGGCTCATCGACACATATCGGCCCGATGTGGTGGTGCGCACCCTCGACGGCAACACAGTCGTCGAAGAACTCGATCGACAATCCAGACATGAGCTGCACCCTGATCTCGCGTTGCTGCTGAGCACCTCGGGTTCGACCGGATCACCCAAACTCGTCCGTCTCTCGCACGACAACGTGCAGGCCAACGCCGAGTCGATTGCCGAATACCTGGGCATCCGCCCCACCGACCGTGCCGTGACCACGCTACCCATGCACTACTGCTATGGGCTTTCGGTCGTCCACAGCCACCTCCTGCGCGGTGCCGCCTTGATTCTGACCAACTCTTCGGTCACAGATACTCGACTGTGGGACCTTGCGCGCACCCACCGCGCCTCCACCTTCGCGGGTGTGCCGTACACCTTCGATCTGCTCGACCGTATCGGGTTCGAACAGCTGAATCTTCACGACCTGCGGTACGTCACGCAGGCCGGCGGAAAGCTGTCGCCCGATCGCGTCCGCACGTATGCCGAGCTGGGCCGACGCCAGGGATGGGACTTGTTCGTCATGTACGGGCAAACGGAGGCGACCGCCCGAATGGCGTATCTGCCACCGGATCTTGCCGCCGCTCATCCGCATTCCATCGGACGGCCGATTCCCGACGGGTCCTTTCGGCTCGATCCGGTCGCGGATGCCCCGGACGGGACGGGTGAGCTCGTCTATTCGGGGCCGAACGTCATGCTCGGCTACGCACACGACCCCGGCGACTTGCGCCTGGGTGACACGCTCGCCGGCGAGCTGCGAACAGGCGACCTGGCCCGGCGAACGGCCGATGGACTGTACGAAGTGGTCGGCCGACGCAGCCGTTTCGCGAAAGTGTTCGGTCTACGTATCGATCTGCACCGCGTCGAGTCCGCGCTCGCACACCTGGGATTGACCGTGTGCTGCACCGACGGCACGGACGAACTCGTCGTCGTCGCGGAGAACGCTGACGTCGCCGACGTGCGACGCTTGACAGCACAGTTCAGCGGCCTTCCCGCAACAGCAGTTCGGGTGTGTGTCGTCGATGAGCTGCCGCGCACCTCCACCGGCAAACCCGATGCGCGAGCGGTCGCGGAATTCGCAGGCAAGCCCGGCCCTGTTCAGCCCACCTCGACGACGACAAAGCCCGAGACCACCGATGTCAAAGCGATGTATGCCGAGGTCCTGCATCACGCAAGGGTCGACGACGACAGCACGTTCGTGAGCTTGGGCGGTGACTCTTTGTCGTATGTGCGGATGTCCATTCGGCTGGAGGAGCTGCTCGGTCACCTCCCGGCGGACTGGCACAACACCCGAGTCGTGGACTTCGTTCAGGCACCGCACCTGCGCCGCGGCTGGCGACGGGTGGAGACCAACGTTGTGCTGCGCGCCCTTGCGATCGTGCTGATCACCGGCTCGCACATACACCTGTTTTCGGTGCTCGGCGGGGCGCACGTGCTTCTCGGAATCGCCGGCTACAACTTCGCCCGCTTCCACCTCGGCGCGGTCGATCGCACCGCCCGCGCACGCAATGCTGTGCGCAGCGTCGCTCGGATCGCCATCCCCAGCATGGTGTGGATCGGGGCCATCATCGCTCTGACCGGGGACTACCGCATCACCAGTGCATTGCTGCTCAACGGAATCTTCGGCCCGGACGGTTGGTCTGTCGAATGGCGATACTGGTTCGTCGAGGCGATTGTGTACATCGTCCTCGTAGCCGCCGCTGTGCTCTATGTTCCGGCGGTCGCACGTCTCGAACGCAGTCACCCGTTCTGGTTTCCTATGGGGTTGGTGGCATTGGGCCTGGTTACCCGTTACGGATTGATCGAGATCGACGACAGCCGCAATCGCATTCTGACCGCGGCGGTTGTCTTCTGGTTGTTCGCCCTCGGCTGGGCCGCCGCCCGGGCGCAGACCGTGTGGCATCGAGTGGGGGTCACCGCGGCAATCGTGCTATCGATTCCCGGGTTCTTCTTCGGCGACATCCAGCGAGAAGTCATCGTGATTGTCGGACTTTGCCTGCTGGTGTGGCTCACATCCGTCCCATGTCCCGCAGTTGTGGGCCGGGTTGCGGGGGTGTTGGCAAGCGCGTCACTCTACATCTACCTGACCCATTTTCAGGTCTATCTACCGCTGCGCGACGACCATCCCTGGACAGCATTCGCCCTGTCGATCGTCGTGGGGGTTGTCTACTGGCAGGCCGCGACCTTCGTGCTCGCCCGTCTACCGTGGAGCGGGACAGGGCCGGGCATTAGGTTTGCCAATCCTCTAAGTACCATGGCGGCGGGGACGACCGGAGGTGGTCCGGTAAATGCGAAGGACGGACGATGAGCAAGCGGATCGAACTGATGGCGGGCCTCGTACTGGCGACCGCGGCACTGTTGACGGTGTCGGGGTGTTCGAGCGCTGAGTCCGACCCGGGCGGGGACAACCGGATCACCGTCTACAACGCCCAACACGAGTCGCTGACGAAAGAATGGGCCGACGCGTTCACCTCGGAGACCGGCATCGAGGTCGACCTGCGCCAAGGGAGCGATACCGAACTCGGCAACCAACTCGTAGCGGAGGGTGACCGATCGCCAGCGGATGTGTTCCTCACGGAGAACTCTCCGGCGATGACGCTCGTCGAGAACGCGGGTCTGTTCACCGACGTCGACCAGGCCGTGCTGGCCCAGGTTCCGAGCCAATACCGCCCGTCGAACGGCAAGTGGACGGGTATCGCCGCCCGCTCGACCGTGTTCGCCTACAACACGGACATGCTGACCCCCGATCAGCTCCCGGCCTCACTCCTGGACCTGCAGGACCCCGCCTGGAAGGACCGCTGGGCAGCATCGCCGTCGGGAGCCGATTTCCAAGCCATCGTCAGTGCGCTGCTCGAGTTGAAAGGCGAGGACGCTACACGCACCTGGTTGGAGGGGATGAAGAACAACGTCCGCGCCTACAACGGTAACGGCACGGTGATGAAAGCCGTCAACGCCGGAGAAATCCCGGGCGGCGTGATCTACCACTACTACTGGTTCGGCGATCAGGCCAAGACCGGAGAGAACAGCAGTAACGTCGCCCTGCACTACTTCAAGAACGAAGACCCCGGCGCATTTGTCAGCGTCTCCGGCGGCGGCGTCCTGCAGTCCAGCGCGAAACAGGATGCAGCGCAGCAGTTCCTGGCGTTCGTCACCGGACCGAAGGGTCAGGAAGTTCTGCGGGACGGGATGTCGTTCGAGTACTCGGTGGGCAGCGAAGTGGCGGCCAACGCGGATCTGGTCCCCTTGACCGAACTGCAGGCCCCGCAGGTGGACCCGGCGAAGCTCAACAGCCCGAAGGTCACCGAGCTCATGACCGAAGCCGGTTTGCTCTGATTCCAACGACGAACGGTCGAGAACAACGGGGGCCGGCCCACACGCTGCGGTGCCCAGCAGGCCGGTCGCGTATGCCCTTGCCTCTGGCTGTCACCGCAGTGATTGTCGTGGCGATCTCGCTCATCCCGCTCGGGTACGTGATCGTGGAGAGCGTGGACACCGGCTGGGCCACCGCGTCGGCGCTGCTGTTCCGATCGCGGGTCCGCGAATTGTTGGCCAACACCGTGATGTTGGTAGTGATCACGGTGCCCATCTGTGTCGCAATCGGCGTCGCGGCTGCTTGGTTGGTCGAGCGCACACGAGTATTCGGAGCGAAGGTGTGGGCGGTATTGCTTGCCGCGCCGCTGGCTGTCCCGGCGTTCGTGAACGGCTACTCGTGGGTGACGGCGATCCCTTCCCTCGGCGGGCTGCGCGGCGGCGTTCTGATCGCAACGCTCTCGTATTTTCCTCTCGTCTACATTCCCGTGGCCGCGACGCTACGCAGGCTCGACCCCGCGGTCGAGGAATCGGCGCGAGGACTCGGAATCGGACCGTGGGCAGTGTTCTTTCGCGTCGTGGTGCCGCAGCTGCGGCTGGCAATCGCCGGCGGCGCGCTTCTGGTCGCGTTGCACCTACTCGCCGAATACGGTGCCTTCGTCTTCATCCGCTTCGACACATTCACTACAGCGATTTTCGAGCAGTATCAATCGACGTTCAACGGAGCGGCGGCGACCATGCTCGCCGGGGTGCTGGTATTGCTGTGCCTCACATTGTTGGTGATCGAAGCGGTTGTGCGTGGCAGTGCCAGGTATGCCCGCATCGGCTCGGGTGCAGCCCGCCCGGCCGTGCCTGCAGAACTCGGTTGGCAGTATTCGCCGATCGCGCTCGTCTTCCTGGGGATGTTGATCGCACTGTCTCTCGGAGTCCCGATCGCCAGTGTTCTGCGGTGGCTTGTCGTCGGCGGCAGCGCGGTGTGGGAGTGGGACGAAATCTCGTCCGCGCTGCTGCAGACGCTCGGGTTCGGAATTGCCGGTGCGGTCATGACGTGTGCACTCGCGTTCCCGGTCGCGTGGATCTCGATTCGCCACCGCGGACGGTTCAGCCGTGTCCTCGAGGGCGGTACCTACATCTCGAGTTCGTTGCCCGGCATCGTGGTTGCGTTGGCGTTCGTCACCGTCGCCATTCGGTACGCAAATCCGCTGTATCAAACAGTTGTCGTCGTGATCGCGGCCTACGCATTGCTCTTCCTGCCACGCGCATTGGTCAACCTGCGGGCGGGGCTCGCGCAGGCGCCCGTCGGGTTGGACGAGGCGGCTCGGTCGCTGGGTCTGTCACCGCTGTCGAGTTTCTTTCGGGTGACTCTCAGATTGGCTGCGCCGGCCACCGCAGCGGGCGGTGCGTTGGTGTTCTTGGGGATCGTGAACGAGTTGACCGCGACATTGCTGCTGGCACCGACCGGAACCCGCACTCTGTCGATGCAGTTCTGGTCGCTGAGCAGCGAGATCGACTACTCGGGGGCTGCTCCGTACGCGTTGATCATGATCGTGCTGTCTCTGCCCATGACCTACGTTCTCTTCTCCCAGTCGAAAAAGGCGGCAGGACTATGACATACGCGGTGGAGGTGGATGGGCTGGACAAGTCGTTCGGTCCTGTGACGGTGCTACGTCGTGTTGAGTTCGCTGTCGATGCCGGGTCGACCACAGCCATCGTCGGACCGTCCGGTTGCGGTAAGACGACGCTGCTGCGTCTGATCGCGGGTTTCGACAAACCCGACGCAGGCACTGTCGCACTGACCGGGAAGGTCGTCGCGGGATCCGGCTGGACGCCTGCGCACCGAAGGTCGGTGGGGTACGTCGCCCAGGACGGGGCACTGTTCCCACACGCCACGGTCGGCGCGAACATCGGGTTCGGCCTGCCACGCCGTGCCCGCACCGTCTCGAAGATCACCGAACTGCTCGAGATGGTGTCGCTGGATTCGTCCTACGCCTCACGTCGACCCGACCAGCTCTCCGGCGGCCAGCAGCAACGGGTCGCGCTCGCGCGGGCGCTGGCGCGTGAACCTGAATTGATGCTGCTCGACGAACCGTTCTCGGCACTCGATGCCGGCTTGCGGGCGAACACTCGACGGATCGTCGCCGACGTCCTCGCCAAGGCTGGGATCACCACCATCCTCGTCACCCACGATCAACCCGAGGCCCTGTCGTTCGCCGACCGGGTTGCGGTGATGAGCTCGGGCAGGCTCGCACAGATCGGTACACCTCGTGAAATCTATTCCCGCCCTGTGGACGTCACCACCGCGGAATTCATCGGTGACGCCGTGATCTTGACGGCCCACATCGAGAACGGCCGTGCCCGCTGCGCCCTCGGCGACGTCGCCGTCGCCCCTTCCCCGAACGCCATCGAAGGTGCAGCCCGAATCATGTTGCGGCCGGAGCAAATCGAGGTGACCACCGACGGCGCGGGTGCATCGGGGGCCGTCGTCGACGTGGAGTACTTCGGGTCGGAGATGCTGCTCGGGATCCGCCTCGACACCGCGGACACCGCTATGGCCCAGCGGGTCACCGTGCGCCGCTTCGGCGCCACGGCTCTGACGCCCGGCGACAGGGTCGCCATCCGCGTCATCGGCGACGCCGTAGTGTACGACCTGTGAGAGAGCTACTCAGTGTGAGGCAGCCTCTCGCGTCCTGCTCGATCATGCGATCGATGCCGAACAATGTGCGTAGTTAGTGGGCAGACTTGCACCATCCAGACTGAGGCAACGCCCCGGAGGCAATCACGTCTCGACCCCAAGCATGGAACGGGCCGGCCGGCATCGACTGTCACCGCCGTCTACGATCCGCACGCGGGTTGATGTCTTGAAGGTGGTGGGCGGCTTCGTCGTCATCCAAACTGGGGGCATCGATTGCGTTGCTTGCAAATCTGGTGGCCCGCACTAAGTCTTCTTTCTTTCGAGGACGGACTCCCCCTGAGCGGCGGAAGAACCCACTGATTCCGATTTCCCACGCACACCACCACCATCGCGAGCGGTAATCGGTCCTGGAACACAGAGGCAAGCAGGAGACGTTCACCCGCGCACAATCAGACGACGGTTAGATGGATCAGTGCAATGCTGAGTGCGACGACGATTCCCGCGATGAACCGGGCTGCATATCGAGTGATCCGGTAATTTGACATCGCTGCCCATCAACATGCGGTCAGAGGTGAACCGCACCAACGGAATCAGCGCGATCGGAATACCGAAGGACAACACGACCTGCGAGACGACGAGAGCGCGACTGGGGTCAACCCCAGCGGCGAGGATCGCCAGTGCCGGAACCAGCCGCCGCACACGATCGGGATGCGCTTGCGTGGACGGTGCACGCCTGCTTTTCGTGTGTGTCGCTGCAGGAGCGATCGTGACCATCGACGCACTGACCAGTCTCGACATCCCCTTCGTGTTGGTACTTCTCACCGCGCTTGCCGCTGTCGGCACTGACCCTCAGGAAACGTCGCCGAACCATCAACGCAGACATCGATGCAGTGGATCGGAAGCGCACCGCGAGACGAGGTCCAGCGACACGACCACCCCGTACCAAGAGACCGTGAAGCCCGCGTGCGAACTTTCGACACAGACCCGGTCGTCGTTCGGTGCAATGTTCGCTGACTCACTCACAACAGGGGTCGCTCCTGCGGGGTGACACCTGGGATCGTCGCGCGCTGAAGACTATTGCTCGCACTCCGGCATTTCCGCATCTAAGAACTCGAGAAGTTCCCTGAGCAGTCGGTCTGCGCGGTTTTCGACATCGGCAAGAACCGAATCGACGTCGTCGAGGAGCGCGTGGGAGTGCCTTCGTGCGAGTGTGCCGCGTTCGTAGTAACCAGGGTCGAGCGAGACCGCCGATGCAGGCTCGAGCGTAAAGACACGCTTTGGGTTCGTCTCTCGGACGGGGGGCGGTATGTGCGTGGGAGCGCGTCCCCCGAGGTGTGCTCGAACGATATCGGCTATTCCCCGGGAGGTGAGAGGGGTTGCGACCAGCGGGGTATGGCCCCACCGGTCGATCGTGGTCAACAACGGCCGTTCGCTGCCTGGGTCGAGATGAGTAACGGAGTCGGCGAGTTCGGTTCCGTCGACGTGCTCGATGGCGTCGGCGAGCATGCGTGTGCTGGGGTGCCGCTCGCCGTGGGCCAGGACCTCGTACCAGCGCCTGTACACCTTTCTCGGTGATGCGCCCGCCCTCACGAGCTCCAACGAAGTGACGGCATGTACACCGGTGCCCGTTTCGATTGTGAGGGCATCGAATTCGGGTTCGACGGCGACATCTCTTATTCGCAGTGCCGCGATCTCGGTGTATGGCAGCCCGGCCGCGGCAAGAGTGAGGACCAGTGCATCTCGGCGAGCGAACAACGCCGCCGGCCACCCTGTTCCGGGGAGGCGCGTGACGATGCCGCCGATCCGAGTTGCGGTGTCGCGCAAACGCGCTGCACGCAGCGCGTCCAGAGCCGCTCGCACGCTCTGACCGCGACCCGGCGGGGGCAGGGCGCGGTCTCGATGAACAGCGTCGATGACGGCGATGCGACGACGTTGCGTTGCCGGCGCGGCAGGGTTGGCTCGGAGGAACCGAACGAACAACTCCGGTGAGACCGGCAACGCCGACTGATCATGAGCGGTGCACCAGTCCGCGAACAGCGACCACGTGTGTCGACCCCGTTCCGGGACAGTGTCGTTCGATACTGGAGTTGTTCGGACAAGGTCGGTGTTGTCGCCGCTCGTCGAGGTGTCGGTGCCGTGCATGAGGGTCACAAGCCGAGATCGTTCACGGCGTTGCCGACCAGAGGCGCGTTCTCGCGGGCATAGATTTCGACCATTCCCGGGCTTCTGTGTCCGGTCTGTCGCATGATCGCGTGTGCGTCGGCACCGTTACGGAACGCTTGAGTGACGAATCCGGCACGCAGTGAATGTCCGCCCAGCTGGGCGAGAAGGTCTGCGTCGTAGCCGGCGCGGCCGGCGCGGCGGCGGATCGCGGCGTGCACTGCCGCACCCGACAGTGCGGTCTGGGATAGGTTGCCGTTCTTGCGGATCGACCGGAACAGCGCCGACCGCGTGTCAGCGGTGGGCAGGGTGCTGTGGCAGAGATGGGAGTCGAACTTCGCTGCGCGGGAAAGCAAACGAATGATCGCGGTTCTGCCACCGGTATCGAATGCAGCAACGATCTGCAGCCAGCGAACCCACGCGCAGACCGGGCATGATTCGTGCCGGTCGGTGAACGGCAGCGCCTTCACCGTTCCGGTTCCGTCCTGGTCGGTCTTCGAGTGCCGCAGGCGGACATGCGCACCGTCGAGGCGATCGCGGCGCACATCACGACATTCGAGGTCCACGAGTTCGCTGCGCCGAAATGCCCCGGAGTACCCCATCAGCAGTAGTGCGGTGTCGCGGCGTTCGAGCACTTCACTGGCCCAGCCGGTGACACCGGCACGTGCTACGTCAACGATGGCAGTGATATCGGACGTCAGGAGTGGGGCGCGGGGATTGCGGGGGCGCTCCCCCGCGGCGGCGTAGTCTCGGCGGATACCGGCGAGGGTGGCGCGCACCATCTCGTGGCCACACGGGGTGTCGTGGCCGAGCCCGCGGTGACGGTCGGTGATCGCAGCGACCCATTTGCCGAAGGTCGACGGTGCATACGCCCGGACTCCGTCGACGGTCAGCGAGTCCGCCGCGTCAACGAGATACGCAGCCACGGTCGCAGGGTGCGCCGGCAACGAGATGTGCCCGGCGGCAGTGCACCAGGTCTCGAATCGCCGCCACGCCGAATCGTAGGCGCGGCGGGTTGCGGCAGACCGCGCCGACGCCATCGACCGTTCGATACGCGCAGCCACCTCGGCCGACAGGTCCGGAAACACCACCGCACCACTCACCAGGGCAACTGAATCTGCGTCCAGGACCTCACCGAGCTGCCGTTCTGCCATGGCAAGAACTGTAGTGCGCACCTCCGACAGGCTTTTTGATTTCAAAACACGCTCACCTGGTGTTTCGCCGGGGATGGTGCGGGAAAATGGGCGTACGACGGCCTGCAGTACCACTTCTCGGTGCTCTGAGCGTCGGTTGAGGAGCAGAAGTTTGCTCCGTACACGGCCGCACCGGTCTGTTCGAATTGCTCGACAGTTGAGTATCCCTGGGACGGGTCGCAAGCGTAGCCGTCGAGGACTTGTCCGGCCACGAGATCAGGTCGTTCCACTGAGCAGTAGCTCTTTGGACGGGAAACCCGTCGAATCTCCTTCACTTTGACACCTACACCGGCAGCTCGTGGCGGGGTCGCAGCCCTACGAGGACCTAGTCGGGGCGTGACACCCGAATAGTTCTCGAGTACGCGGCTCGGAATTATCGGGAACTTCCGGGACCGCTGGCCCGACTACTGCACGAGTAGGACCGGCTGAGCGCCCAGTGCAGCCCGAGGAGAAGGAACCGAAACACGCAGATGTCCACCAGTGAAATCGATCGACCGCCTGCGCCCGGTGACACCCCGCCTTCGGTGACGAAGATCCCGTTGTGGCCACAGATCAGGCCGTTCGTGCTGCGGTTGCACTTTTATGCCGGCATCCTGGTCGGACCGTTTCTGCTGATCGCGGCCGTGACCGGCCTGCTGTACACCATCAGCCCGCAGTTGTCGGACTACGTTCATCGCCACGAACTGACAGTCGATCAGGTCGGCGATCAGCAGCTGCCGCTCAGTGAGCAGGTCGCCGCGGCCCGGGCCGCCCACCCAGAAGGCTCGATCACCGAGGTCCGGCCCCCCATCGACGCCGAGAGCACCCACCCGTGTCGTGCTGGCGGTCGACGACGTTCCCGAGGGGTACGGGCGGACCGTGTTCGTCGACCCTTACACCGCGCAGGTCCGCGGAGAACTGACCACGTTCGGTGAGTGGCTCCCGGTGCGCGCGTGGATCGACGAACTGCACCGCAACCTCCACCTCGGCGATCTGGGCCGTAACTACAGTGAGTTGGCCGCCAGTTGGCTGTGGGTGGTCGCACTCGGCGGGCTCGTGTTGTGGACGCCCGGGTCCGCCAACGCTCGTCCAGTGCCTCCGAAGCCGCCAGAGCTGCTCTGGTGCCGGAGCCGAGGAAGAGGGGCCGCGCCCGCGCGTTGTCGTGGCACGGCACGGTCGGGGTGTGGATCATCGCCGCTCTCCTGCTTCTCTCGGTCACCGGTTTGACGTGGTCACGGTATGCCGGAGAGACCATCGGGGACGTACGTACGGCGCTGTCGTGAACGACACCGTCGGTCGAGACTCATCCTGCCGGAACGGGCGAGAATGCAGGCGGTGATCACCACGGGGGAGACGGTGCGCCGGTCACCGACACCGTGATCGGTGAAGGCGCGGAATCGACGGTGTCGAGGCCGCCGCCCAGGGCGCGGGCCTGCAGGCACCGATGAAGCTCGTTCCTCCCGCCGAAGAGGGACAGGCATGGAAAGTGCAAGAGGCCAAACGTGATTGGCCCACACGCTACGATTCGGTAGCCGTCGATGCCGCGTCGGGCCAGGTGATCGACAAGGTCGAGTTCGCGAACTGGCCGCTCATGGCCAAGATGACCAACTGGACCATCGACGCCCACATGGGCATCCTGTTCGGACTCGTCAACCAGATCCTGTTGGCGCTCACCGCTATCGGTCTGATCGCCGTCATCCTTCGCGGCTACCGGATGTGGTGGCTGCGGTGCCCGACCCGGGCACGAGGAATCAGGTTCGGACCACCTGCCAAACGCGGGGCGCTGCGCCGGATGCCGCCGTGGGCCGCGGTAACCGCGGTAGTGATCGCAGTGATCCTGGGCTGGTACATGCCGTTGTTCGGAATAACACTGGCAGTGTTCGTCGCCGTCGACGTCGCTCTGGGACTACGTCACCACCGTCGATCGCGCGGAACCACACTCGAATCCGCGTCGCTGCCGTCGCGGGAAGAACGAGCCGACGCGGATCGAGCACCGGGTATCGATGCACACAATCGGCAGGACGCGTCGTGATCGCTGATAGTTCGCTGCGGTGGATCACCACAGCACTGTTCGTGTTCGCGGCCGGATACTGCGTGTACCGCATCATCCGCGCCGCGCAGTGGAACGTACGGATCGACCACGGGTTCCACCTCGTGATGTGCGCGGCCATGATTGCGATGGCGTGGCCGTGGGGGCTCGGCGTCCCGCTGTTACCGCAGGGAGTGTTCTTTGCCGCGGCGACGGTGTGGTTCGCGATCTCCGCAGCACGCACGGCACCGGGCACGACCGGTGTCGACGAGCACCCCCACGGACCTGCGATGGGCAGCTATCACGTGTTCATGATGGCTGCGATGGTGTGGATGGTCGCGGTGATGGCCGGGTGGCTTCCCGGCACCGCCGCGCACGATCACACCGCCGACGCCGCCGACGGTGACATGTCCGGAATGGGCGCGCACGCACACACCCCCGACATGGACATGAGCAGTCCTGACCATACGGCCGCGATGAGCGGACCGGGATGGATCTCCGCGGTATCACTCACGCTCACAGTCGTCTTCGCTGTCGCAGCGATCGTGTGGCTCTACCGTCTGTTCGTCGCCGAACAGAGCACTGCTCTCGCACCTGTACATCCTTCGCCTGGATCGCAGGCAGGTAATATCGCCGTCGATGCGCTACCGGCGTCGCGGCCGCAGAGTGTCGCTGCGGCGTGCGAGGTGGCGATGGCAGCCGGAATGGCGATCATGATGGGCGTCGTGTAACACCGATGATCGACCGACGCCACTGCAGTACAGCGACATCGAACGAGGCTATGTGACAACCGATTCACCGCACCATATTTCGCGCACACGCCAGTCGCTGTGTGTGCGTTACGTCCTTGCGATCGCGCTCGTATGCGCGGCCGCGTTGGTCGTTGTCGTCACCGTCCGCTCGGGGGACACCCGACACGCAGCCAGCGGTGACTCGTTCCCTGGCACCTTCACATCGCTTCTGTACGTCCTGCTCCGTTTCACCGTCTCACTCGCCGCCGCGATCACGATGGGCTCATTGGTATACGGGATAGTCTGTACCCGTTTCTGCCGTGTGGGCCGGGTCGGTCCCGACGGATACGCGACCCTGCTCACTGCTGGCCGATCGAGCCTGAGAACCGTCTGACGCTCCCTCGCTCGAGCAGTTCGCGACCTTCTGGCGGTTTGACTTCGTCACCGGCGGCGCGGCAGTCGTCCTGATCGCGCTGTACGGGTGGGCAGTTCTGCGGTTGCGACGGCGCGGAGATCAGTGGCCCCTCGGGCGTACCATCGCCTGGATGACCGGGTGCCTGGCGTTGCTGGTGGCGACGAGTTCAGGTCTCGCTGCATACGGTTCGGCGATGTTCAGCGTCAATATGGGTGCGCACATGACGCTCAACATGTTCGTTCCGGTCCTGCTCGTGCTCGGCGGGCCGGTCACGCTCGCGTTGCGGGCGCTGCCCCCAGCTCGGGAGGACAGGATGCCGGGACCGCGGGAATGGATCGTGTGGGTGGTCCATTCACCACTGATGCGAGTGCTGTCGAACCCCGCCGTCGCGGTCGGGTTGTTCGTCCTCTCCATCTATGCAGTGTATTTCAGCCCGCTGTTCGACGAGCTGGTCCGCTACCACTGGGGACACGAGGTGATGAATATCCACTTCATCGTCACCGGGTACCTCTACTACTGGGTCATCATCGGCATCGACCCCGGACTGCACCGGGTTCAGGCCGCACGAAGGAACGCAGCTGGGATCCACGAGCAACTCGTAACGTTCGATCACCAGGATCAGTGATGCGCGCAGCCCTATGCTTCCTGCAATGCGCATTCCCCCATCCCGCCCCGAAAGATGCTGGTCTATACCGTTGTGTAGGAGATGTCGGTCATGCCGTTCACGGGATGGCACGTACCGCGGCGTCGAGAGCACCGGGTGTGCTCAGGGCGATCGGTTCGCCGTTGAGCAGGACTGTGGGAGTGGCGTTGATGGTCTTGAGCACCGACTGGGTGGAGTCGGCCACCCAGTCGGTGTAGTGGCCGCCGGTGATGCAGTCGCCGGCGGTGTCGGGAACTCCCGCTGCGACAGCGATATCGGTCAGTTGCTCGTCGCTCAGCCCCGAACCGCCTTCGGCGGGCTGCTGCCCGTATACGGCGGCGGATCAGGAGTGTCGCCCGGGGTCCTGCTCGGTCTGGGGTCTGCTCACCGTCGGTGGCGCAGCGAGCCGACAGGGCGAGCACAGGACCAAACCGGGGGCGGACTGCACGACCGCCTCCGATTCGGG
>NZ_JABFAO010000014.1:0-56524 GCF_017168235.1 Rhodococcus sp. KRD197 | reverse complement strand
GGGGGTCTCGGGCACATCGACGACTTTGAAAATCGATGGACGCATGATCAGCCACGAGAATTCGTCTGCTTCAATTCCGTCATGACCGAACCGGTAGAGATCACAACGACACCACCCACCATTGGTGACACACTCCAAGTGCGACGCCTAGAGGGCGGCACCGCTACCGGGACCGTAGTCGAGGACTTCGCCGACTACTTGCTGACCGTCCCCGCCGCCGGCCGAGACTGGGCCATGCCCCATCGATGGGCCATCGCGTCGGAAGACGGAACGCTGATCTTCGCCGACGACGCCGACATCATCGAGCACCACAAATCCGAACCGTCGACGACAGCACCGACAACACCGAACGACATCAGCGACAAGACCTGACCGGTGGACATCTACTCAATTCTGGTTGCCTCGGTCATCGGGTCCGCGGCCGTACTAAGCATTGCCATACCAGTCCTGCTGGCCATGACGATCATCGACATCACGCGGGCGCTGCGAAACCGCACCAAAGGTTCCCCAGGCCAACACCCGGCGTCAGCACGAAGTGCAGCCAACTTCTGACACTGACAAACGTCATCGACACTACTGATCCTCGCGTTGATCGCCCTCGCTGGTGGGAAGTCGATTCACGTCGCGATCACCGTAGGAATCACCCCATTTCCACACGCCACTGAGTGCATCGCGAACTTCGCTACCGCCCCGACGACGGCGTAGGCGCGTGGTACGCATGGCGTACTCACGGAGTCGATCACGGACATCGTCGTCCAGGTCTGGGCCACTGGGCAGATTCAAGGCCCACCACAACCGGCGCCGATACTCCGCACCCGAAATCCCGAACGCCACGAAGATGTCTTCGTCATCGGCACCTCCATAGGGTTCCCAGCGCACCGCGAACCCCACAAAAGTCTCTGCCGACCGCTCTTCCGTCATACCGATGATTCTGGTCGACGTATCGACCCGTCCGCACATCGGCCGCCCACCCCCACCACAGCCTTGAACACCCCGACCTGTGGTGCCGATTGTGCAGTTCACTTCTGCACTCAGAATGTCAGAAGACGACTGCAATCACGGGTAAAACCCCAGCAAATCGTGCAGCCTACTTCTGAAACTGACACGATCTGTCAGTTTCAGAAGTCAGCTGCACTTGTTCAGAAGTGGGTGTCATACAGCCACTGTTAAAGGTAGACCTGTAGTCCGTCTCGAGCAGTCGCGGTCTTCCTACACGAAATGCGAACGTTCCCCTTTCGCCCGCGGCGGTGAACCTTCCCATTCATCACCCTCGCATCGATGATTTATACCCCTAGGGGTACTTGCATACCCCCCTAGGTATATGCAACAGTAGGTACACCCCGCCAGGAAGGATTGCCATGTGCTACCCCGTCGCATGCCCGACATGCGGTAAGACCACCTGGGCCGGCTGCGGGCGCCACATCGACAGCGTCATGAAGAATGTCCCACGGCCGCAGCAGTGCACCTGCTCGTCGAGCGAGGCACCCGATCCAGCTAGGCGCACCGGCTTTTTTCACTCCCTGTTTCATCGCTGACACCTCACCTTTAAGTCTTCGAGGAAGCTTTTGGGCCTTCGTGGCCTTGTCATATACCCCCACCCGTATTTAGGAGAATGCTATGTCCGTTCCCGCTACCGCGGCGGCTACCGACCGACACGACCGTGACCGGCCACCTGCACCTGGCGCACTCGGCCGCCTGGGGAGCGCGATGGTCACGCGTCGCCGCTGGGTGTTCGGTATCTGGCTGATCACCCTAATCGCCCTTGGATCAGCTGCACCAACGGTGTTTTCGTCGTTGGCCGGGGCCGGCTGGCAGGCCAACGGATCCGAATCCGTCCAGGTACGCGAACTCGCCCAGCAGCATTTCGGCGGCAACTCCTCTGCAGCAGTGCAGGTCGTCGTTCACTCCGACACCGCCTCGATCGACGACCCGGCGATGCAGCAGACACTCACCGACGTCGCGGCTGTGTTCGACAGCGACACCCGCTTCGGCGAGATCGTCGCCCCCCAGCCGGGCATGACCATCAGCCCCGACCGTCACACCGGCATCCTCATCGCCGGCGCAGACGCGAGTACCGACGACATGGTCAAAGCCGTCGACGAGGTCAAAGGCGAGCTGACCGCACTGTCCGGTGACGGCATCGAGGTCTACCCCACCGGGTCGTCAGCACTGTGGTCGGACTTCAACAAAGCCAACCACGACGCGATGATCCAGGCCGAATTGTTCTCCTGGCCGGTCACTTTGGCGATCATGGTGCTCGCGTTCGGCTCTCTCGTCGCCGCGGGTCTGCCGCTGCTACTCACCGTCGCCGGCCTGGTCGCATCCGCAGGCGGACTTGTTCTGCTCAACGGCGTCACGCCGATCTCGGTGTGGGCGATGAACTTCGCGATGATGTTCGCCCTCGCCCTCGGAATCGACTACGCCCTGTTCATCGTCGCCAGGTTCCGCGACGCACTGCGCAACGCCGATCCACGGGCTGCGGTCGCCGAAACCATGGACACCGCAGGCAAGGCCGTGGTCCTGTCCGGTCTGACGGTCCTGGTGAGCCTCTCGGCCGTCCTGCTCGTTCCCGCACCGGCGGTGCGCACCATGGCCGTGGGCATCATGCTCGCTGTCACGTTCGTGCTGATTGCCACCATGACCCTGCTCCCCGCAACCCTGGGTGCACTCGGCTCCAAGGTCAACGCCGCATCCTTGCCCTACGCCAAGCGTCAGCAGCACCGCTCCCCGAAATTCGCAGCCTGGGGTGAACTGCTGCACAAGCACCCCTGGCCGTTCGCTCTGGTGTCCGTGGGCATCCTCATCGCGCTGGCTCTTCCGGTCCTCGGACTGAAAGTGGCAATGCCCTCGATCTCTGTAGTGCCCGAGGACGCACCGGTTCGCCAGGGCTACGAGCTCGTCCAGGCCCAGTTCGGTGACGGCGCGCCCGGCGCACTGCAGATCGTCGTGCCAGCGTCGGATGCGGCCGCGACCGCCACCGCAGCCACTACCGTCGACGGAATCTCGATGGTCACCCCGCCTCAACCTGCGTCCGATGGCTCGAACTATTCACTGCTGCAAGCACTTCCCACCGTGGACCCTTCGGACGAGAGAATGGGCGCCATCCTCGGTGACCTGCGCGCACAGCTGCCGGAGTCGGCGTTGGTCGGCGGTGCGCCGGCGGAGAACCTCGATCTGCAGCAAGCACTGAACGACTACCTACCGCTGGTGATCGGCATCATTTTGGCGCTCGGTTTCATCCTGCTGCTCGTTGCGCTCCAAGCACCGCTGATCGCGATCCTCGGCACCGCCGTCAGTCTGCTCTCGACCGCGGCAGCGTTCGGGGTCGCGAAGCTGATCTTCCAGGACGGGCACGGTGCGTCACTGCTCGGCTTCACCCCGCAAGGCTTCCTCGACGGCTGGGGTCCGGTGTTCTTCTTCGCGATGATCTTCGCCATCGCCATGGACTACACCGTGTTTTTGCTCGCCACCGCGAAAGAGCACTACGAGAAGACCGGGGACCCGAAGGCAGCTCAGGTCGACGGGCTCGCGCACTCCGGCCGGGTCATCTTCGCCGCCGCCGCGGTGATGGTCGCCGTGTTCTTCACCTTCGCACTGTCCGATCCGCTCCCACCGAAAGAGATGGGCATCATTCTCGGTGTCGCGGTACTGCTCGATGCCTTCCTGATCAGGCTGATCCTGCTGCCGGTCTTGCTGCGTCTGACCGGTCACGCCGCATGGTGGTCACCGGCTTGGCTGCGCAAGGTGCTGCCGTCGATCAGCTTCTCTCACTGACACCCTCACCACACCGAACGGAGCACTGATGATCGATCCGAACACAACCCACTCGGCGGCATTCACAGGATGGCCGATCGAACGTATCGTCCCCGCCCTTGCTGCCGGTGTCACCGCCACCGGTCTGGCACTCGGCGAATTACACGCACCGCAGTGGCGACTACTGAGCGCGTTCGCTGCCGCGAACCTCGCCCTCTACGCAGCGGTCGGCTGGTGTCCGGCGAGCGCACTCCTCAGCCGGGTCGGCGTGCCGAGTATTCGTCGGCCCCTGAACGGGTAGACCTACATCACCGCAGTTTGATAATCGAAAGGAATTTCCCTCATGAACATCGCACTCTCGACCACCCTGACCGACACCGACTTCGCCACCGCAGTCGACTCCGTCAAAGCAGCCCTGTCCGATCAGAGATTCGGTGTTCTCACCGAAATCGACATGCAGGCCACGTTGAAGGCCAAACTCGACGAGGACATGGAGCAGTATCTGATCCTCGGTGCCTGCAATCCCACCCTCGCGCACCGCGCCGTCGGAGTCATGCGCCAGATCGGGTTGCTGCTGCCGTGCAATGTCGTCGTCCGCGCCGACACGAGCGCACCCGGATCGATCATCGTCGAAGCCATGAACCCCGACATCATGGTACAAGCGACAGGCGAACCAGCACTCTCCGACGTCGCCGCCGAGGCCACCACCAAGCTCCAGGCCGCTATCGACGCACTCGGTGGCCAGGACACAGCACACAGCTGATGACCCTGACGCTGGCCCTGGTTCTCGGCGTCGCCGTCGGCATCCTGCTCGGTCTCCTCGGCGGCGGTGGGTCGATCGTCGCCGTCCCGGTTCTGGTCTACGCCCTCGACCTGCCCCTGGCGGAGGCGATACCGACCTCGTTGCTGGTGATCGGTGTCGCCTCGGCGACCGGGGCCATCCCCAAGGTGCGGGCGAAGCTCGTCGAGTGGCGACTGGCGGCGATCTTCGCGGCCACCGGTATCGTCGGCACCCTGGTCGGCAGCGCCCTGGGAAGACATCTGCCCGAGGCCGCCGTGATGATCGGCTTCGCGATCGTCATGATCATCGCCGGGGCGCGGATGCTGGGAAGCACCGACGATGTCGGAACTGCCTGCAAAACAGGGAATTCCGGGATCGACTGGCGGCGGTGCGCACCACGGTCCATCCCGACCGGGTTCGGCGTCGGAGTCCTCACCGGACTGTTCGGCGTCGGCGGAGGATTCCTGATCATCCCCGCACTCGTGCTGCTGTTGGGAATCGAGATGAGTGTCGCCGTCGGAACATCGCTGGTGGTCATCGTCGCCAACTCCGCCGCCGGACTGATCGCTCAGGCCGACGGGCTCGGCGGGAACTGGCCGCTGACAGCCGCGTTCGCCGGTGCGGCGATCGCAGGCTCGCTGGTCGCCGGGCGACCGAGCACACGCATCGACACCGACAAGCTGCGCACGTGGTTCGCCTACCTGGTGTTCGCCGTCGCAGGCTACGTACTTGTCGACACACTCTTTCTTTCATGACCGGACGCACACACCGACCCGATGCCCCCAGGGGTAATCTGGAACGACTACCACCCTCACACCATCAGGAGATCGCAATGGTCGGCGACGAAGACAGCATCGCATTGGTACTCAACCGTCTGCGCCGCGCACACGGCCAGCTCGCCGGAGTGATCGGCATGATCGAGAACGGACGCGACTGCAAAGACGTCGTCACCTAACTCGCCGCAGTGTCCCGCGCCCTCGACAAAGCCGGCTTCAAGATCGTCGCCACCGGCCTCCGCGAATGCATGACCGGCGAGACCGCCGACAACAAAGAACCCATGACCGAAGCGGAACTGGAAAAACTCTTCCTCGCACTGGCCTGAACGACACATTTCACGTCAGAAACGAGGCCGACCCGACAACACCGTAGGAGTACCCCATGAGCACGACCGATCCAGATATCGCCATCATCGAAACCTCGAGCCTGGGCGACCGCAGTTACCTGGTCAGCCACGACGGCATCGCCGTTGTGATCGATCCCCAACGTGACATCGACCGCGTCCTGGCATTGGCAGCGGAGAAGAACGCCACCATCACCCACGTACTCGAAACCCACATCCACAACGACTACGTCACCGGCGGCCTCGAACTCGCACGCGCCACCGGAGCCGAATACGTTGTGCCCGAGGGTGACCCGGTCGAATTCGAGCGACGGGCAGTGGGGGACGGCGATGTCGTCGACGCGGGATCGGCGACGTTTCAGGTCATGCACACCCCGGGCCATACACATCATCACGTCAGCTACGTACTGCAACTCGGAGACGAACCGATCGCGATCTTCACCGGCGGCTCGATGCTCTACGGATCCACCGGCCGCACCGACCTACTCGGCTCCGAACACACCGACGAGCTCACCCATGCCCAGTTCCACTCGGTCCGTCGAATCGCCGCCGAACTCCCCGCCGACGTCGAGGTCTACCCCACCCACGGATTCGGTAGCTTCTGCTCCGCGACCCCCACCAGCGGCGACTCGTCGACCATCGGTGAACAGCAACAGTCCAATCCCGCGCTGACCCAGGACGAACAAACCTACGTCGACGAGTTGATCGCAGGACTGTCGGCCTACCCCGCGTACTACGCCCACATGGGCGTCATCAACACCGAAGGCCCCGCACCGATCGACCTGTCCACCCCAGAACCCGTCGACCCCGACGAACTACGCCGCCGCATCGACGACGGACAATGGGTCGTCGACCTCCGCGCACGCACCGCCTTCGCTGCCGGACATCTCGACGGTTCCCTCGGCTTCGAGCTGTCGACGACATTCGTCACCTACCTCGGCTGGCTCTACCAGTGGGGTGCGCCGCTGACCTTGATCGGCGACACATCCGATCAAATCGACGAGGCCACAAGGGAGTTGGCACGTATCGGCATCGACCACCCCTCCGGCTCCGCTGTCGGAGAGATTCATTCGCTCGCCAGCGACGGGCGCGTACGGTCCTACGAAGTGTCCGACTTCGCCGGACTCGCCGCAGAGGACTCGGACATTGCAGTGCTCGACACCCGTCAACAGTCCGAATACGCGGACGGCCACATCCCCGGTGCGATCAACATTCCCCTCCACGAACTGCCGCACCGACTCGCAGAAGTTCCCGACGGCAAAGTGTGGGTGCACTGCGCCTCCGGCTATCGCGCCTCGATCGCGGCCTCACTACTCGACCGGGAACATCGCAGCGTGGTGCTCATCGACGACGACTACAACCGCGCAACAGATCTCGGACTCGACACCTCGAAGACATGACGAAATGCTTCGACGACCGAACGCGACGAGACAGGCGTACCCCCAGGGGGTATATGTTGGTATCATCGGCCGCATGCACTCAGTGAATCGGCACGGTCGACGGGGCACAGCTCCGACGGCAGCTTTACTGATTGCACTGACGGTGTTCGGTGTCCTGTTGATGCATTCGGTGACACCGATGTCGATGCCCGTGACCGGCTCGATGTCCACATCGATGAGCGGCGGCCATGCCTCGTTCGCAGCACCGTCCCACACGGACGCCACGGTTCCGGTGATGACCGGGGAACATGACTGCCCGTCGGGGCACCAGATGATGCATCCCTGCGTCGGCACGACGGTGTCGTGGCCCGCGCTGACGGTCCCGGCGATGAGCGCAGCCCTCGACCTGGCGCCGACATCGGTGAACCGGATCATTGGACGGGCCGACTCCACGCTTGAGCGTGCGCCGCCGTGGACGTTATGGGAGTTGGACAGATCGGTGACCTTGCCAGTGTGACAGGGAGCCCGGCAGACGCGTGTCTGTCGGCGGATCGAACGACATCCAATTCTCTGCACTACCCACTCTTGCAAGGAGTTTCCTCATGCGTACCAAAGTCATTGCCTCGATCGCTGCTGCCGCCGCGAGCGCGTTCCTCGTCGTCGGCTGTAGCGACAACGCGGCCGATTCGTCGATGGACGGCCATGCGATGGGATCGATGTCCTCGGCACCGATGTCCTCGGCCCAAGCAAGCGCGTCCGCAGAGTTCAACGATGCCGACGTGATGTTCGCGCAGATGATGTACCCGCATCACGCCCAAGCAGTCGAGATGGCCGACATGGCGAACGGCCGCACCGACAACCCGGAGGTGCTGTCGCTGGCATCGGCGATCGCCGCCGCGCAACAGCCCGAGATGGACCAGATGACCACCTGGCTCACCGAGTGGGGCCAGCCCATGCCCGACATGGACAGGGGTGACATGGGTGACATGGGTGACATGGGCGGGATGGACCACAGCTCCGGCAGCGGCATGATGACCGCTCAGGACATGGACGCGTTGATGGCAGCGTCGGGACCGGAATTCGACCGCCAGTGGTTGACGATGATGATCGCCCACCACACCGGCGCCATCGAGATGGCCAACACCGAAATCGCAGACGGTTCCAATCCTGACGCCCTGGAGATGGCCCGCACCATCGTCGCCACCCAGCAGCAGGAAATCGACACCATGCAGCGGCTGCTCGGCTGACCCGGCCCGCTATAGACAACGATGGCCGCATCCTCTCCGGCGGAGAAGGTGCGGCCATCAACGTTCCACAATTGTCAGGGCTGCGTTCCCGGTACGAGATCAGCTCTCACAGTGACGGTGTGCGCTGCGACGGAGGGTTGGAACTCCCCTCGTTCACCGCTCCGGTGATGGTGTCGGGTGTGAGGTCGAGTCGACGCAGTAATTGTGCGTTCGCAGCGACGATGATCGTCGACAGCGACATCAGGATCGCGCCGATCGACATCGGCAGCACGAACCCGACCGGCGCGAGCACTCCTGCCGCGAGCGGAACCGAGATGAGGTTGTATCCCGCTGCCCACCAGAGGTTTTGCTTCATCTTTCGGTACGAGGCGCGCGAGAGTTCGATCACCGACAACACCGACCTCGGGTCGTCGCTGGCGAGGATCACTCCGGCCGATGCGATTGCGACGTCGGTGCCGGCCCCGATCGCGATACCGACATCGGCCTGCGCCAGAGCCGGGGCGTCGTTGACTCCGTCGCCGACCATCGCCACCGTACGGCCTTCGCTCTGGAGTTCAGCGACGTTGTGCGACTTGTCTTCCGGTTTCACCCCGGCGAAGTAGCGGTCCACACCGAGCTCGGTGGCGACGGACTTCGCGACGGCGTCGGCATCACCGGTGATCATCACGACCGCGATTCCTCGCGCGTGCAGCGCGTCTACCGCAGTGCGTGACTCGGACCGGATCTCATCGGCGAGCGCGAGGGCACCGATCACGGCCCCGTCGGCGAGGACGTGCAGGATGATCGCCCCGTCCCCGCGCCACCGGTCGGCGACAGCGAGTTCGGATCCGTGTTCCTGCTCGAGCAGTGCCGGCCCGCCGACCTGGATCCGGACGCCGTCGACGTCGGCTGCGACCCCGACGGCGGGGGACGACTGAAAGCCGGCTGCAGCCGGGACCGTCAGGTTCCGCGCGCGTGCGGCCTCGACGATGGCACGGGCGAGTGGATGTTCGGAATCTGCTTCTGCGGCAGCGGCCAGCGCGAGAACGTTGTCGGCGGTGCGCCCGCCGGTCACCTCGACTGCGGTGACGGTGGGTTCACCCTTGGTGAGGGTCCCGGTCTTGTCGAACAGCACGGTGTCCACCGTGCGCATGGTTTCGAGTGCGAGCCGGTCCTTGACCAGAACACCGCCGCGGGCGGCGCGTTCGGTGGCGATGGAGACCACCAGCGGAATCGCCAGTCCGAGTGCGTGCGGGCAGGCGATGACCAGCACGGTGATGGTGCGGATGACGGCGTCGTCGGGCATCCCGACCAGAGTCCACACCGCAGCGGTGATGATCGCGGCACCGAGAGCGAACCAGAACAGCCAGCCAGCGGCGGTGTCCGCGATGCGCTGAGCGCGCGAGGTCGAGTTCTGGGCGTCGGCGACCAAGCGGCCGATGCCGGCGAGGGCGGTGTCCTCCCCTACTGCAGTGACCTGGACGCGCAGACCTGAGTCGGTGGCGACAGTGCCGGCGACGACTTGATCGCCGTCGCTGCGGCGGACGGTGCGTGATTCCCCGGTGATCATCGATTCGTCCATGCTCGCCGATCCGGAGACGATGGTGCCGTCCGCCGGTACGCGGCCGCCGGGGCGGACGACAACGACATCACCGAGCTGCAGCTCGGACGGGGGCACCGGCACCACATCGTCGCCCTCGACGCGTTCGGCGACATCCGGGAGCAACGCCGCCAACGAGTCCAGAGCGGAGGTGGTCTGGGCGAGTGATCTCATCTCGATCCAGTGCCCGAGCAGCATGATCACGATCAGCAGGGCCAGTTCCCACCAGAAGTCGAGCTGATGATCGAGCAGGCCGAGGCTCGCTCCCATCGACGCAATGAATGCGACGGTAATCGCCAGGGCGATGAGCAGCATCATTCCCGGTGCACGGGAACGGATTTCGCTGACTGCTCCGGAGAGGAACGGAGACCCGCCCCAGGCGTACATCACCGTTCCGAACACCGGAGAGACCCAGGCAATCCACGCTGCGTCGGGCAATGAGTAGCCGAGGAGCATCGCGAACATGTTCGAGGCAACGATCACCGGAACGGCAAGGACCAGCATGACCCAGAACAGGCGACGAAACATACCGACGTGATCACCGTGACCGGTGTGCCCGCCGTGCTCTGCGTTGTGCCCGCCGGTGTCGTGGTCCGACTGCGGAGTCGCCTTCTCTGCCCCGTCCGTGTGCATTTCGGGTCCTTCTTCATGCCCGCTGTGCTGCAGTCTGTTCGGCGGATCCGTCCGCGCGGAGTCGACGTCGGAGTGTGTGTGATCGTTCATCGTGCAGTCCTCTCATCCATCGAGTTCGATATCCATTCATCCCATGAACTCGTGGGTTCTGGTTCGGCTGTGCATTCGGCGTCGAGGGCGACAATGATCTGCGCCTGGACGAGCGCGGCTGCACTGGTGACCGTGAATGTCCCTGCCGCCGCCGATAACGCGACAGTGTCCATTCCGATCACGGCGTTGACGTCGTTGCGGACCGACGGCTCACAGTGGCCGTACATCAATACCGGCGTAACTGACAGTGCGTGATGATCATGCGTAGCTTTCGACATCTCGGACAACATATACCCCATAGGGGTATATGTTGATCAAGTCGAACCATACCCCTTCCTGATCCCATTGGGAAGAACCGTCAGGGTGTTGTCAACGCGTGAGCGCCAGTCGGCTGGCCACCAGGTGCACCCGCGGTCGCTGTCATGCTCACGGACGGGCATGGATGTCGATACCGATTCGGTCAAGGGGCGCATGCATCCGCGGCACAGCTGAGCCTTACAGCGACGGGCGTACCTGCACACGCGCGTGGATCATCGGCGTTCGCTGCGATTTCCGTTACGAGTCTTCTCACCGACTGGAGGCAGGGCAGGGCGAATTACGCCGTGTCACGGCGCGCATGGCGAGCCCGCGTGTCGACTCTCGAAGATCGCGGAACTGCTCGTTCGGTCGATCGCTGACGCCGCAGATCGGACGGTGGAGCGATACTGTCTCGTTCACCATGGGGCTGCGGCGCCGCCGATGTAGCGTTGAGTAAGTCGTAGATGGGTGTATCACTCACGTTCGGTTCCACTTTCGATCTGATCGTTTCGGTGCGCCTTCGAACGCGCCGACAGTTGCCGCTCACCGGCCCCGGGCGAGCCCTGCCCTACCGGCCAGCCGGCGCGCACCGACATATCCAGTCCGCAAACTCGGTCACATGCGGTGAAAATGCCTGCCCGTCACACCGCAGTTGCTCTTTACCGAGTGTCGGCACGCTTGCGCAGCGCAGCGGTCGCCAATTCTGCGACCGCTGCGCGATAGAAATCTCGATCTATCTCCCCGGCCGCGAATCTACGATCGAGGATTTCCTGCGCGTCCTCCCCCGATTGCGGGCGAGCGGACATCAGCCGAACCGCACCCCAGATCAACAGAGCGATCACGACCAGCCAGAACGCGGCCATTCCTGCCATCATCGTCCATCCGCCACTCATGGTGCCCATATTCATCATTGCTGCTCCTCACTCTCGCACCAGCCACCTGCTGACCTGCGGAGTGTGGTCATCCCGCAGCTCCTACTATAACGCTTAGTAGTTCAGCTACTATCGAGCATAGTAGTTGACTGCTGTCGAGACGCCGTCGCCCGGACAGGCGATGATGGAGGCAACCTGTGGGAAAGAAATCCAGCAAGTCGCGATCGAAAGCGCACAAACGACGAACCACGGCGACACGATTCGGGGGCGGCCCACCGGCTCCCCACCCCGGTGCCATACGTACTGAGCCCCAGCCAAGGCATCCCCTCTCAGCGGTGGCCCCACATTCTGCGGTCAGCGTCGCCGCCGCCGATTATCTTCGAAGCAGGGGCCACTCGCCCGGCAGCGGTGCACTCCATCCCACTGTCGCCCGGGCTTTCGCGCCGGACTCCACTACCCCACCGCGAGCGTCGGCCCAGGCCGCAGAACCGACGATCGATACTGCAGCGCCGCCGGAGCGCCCACGTGCCCGCACGCCTGAAGCTGTTGCGCCCGCACCGCAGAGTTACGCACCCAAGCGCTCACCAGCCACCAGTTGTACCGATGAGATTTCCCAGGTCGAGCCGCTGGGGCTTGCGGTGACGTACTGGGGTGTCGGCGGGGCCGATGCCGAGCCCAGCCACGACGTGGCGATTCGCTTCACTGGATCGCGGGTGGAAGTCGAGGGCCATGCATCGACCGAGAAGGTCGGTTTCGATCGGACTCTGGTCGTGAAATCACGTCCTGCCGCTGGAGGCCGGTTCGCCGCGACCACCCGTATTCAGGGCATTGCCAGCGGGGAGTGGGAGGTGAGTGCGCGACGCATCGACGGGGGCGCAGACAGTAGCGAACGGCAGCAGAACTCTGTGCTCACCGCGCGCACTGCGCTACTGACATACGGTCCCGCTGTGCGGGTGTGGAGTTGGCCGGCGTTGGTAGCCGCGGGAGCGGTGGTTGCATTGATTGTTCAGGGATTCCTGCTCTCACGCATGGATGCCAATGTTGCTGCTGCTGTTGCAATTTCAGCTCTGAGTTGCGTTTTGGGATATATCGGTGCCAAGGTTTGGTACTTGATCTTGCACCGTCGACCGATATCTACTTTCATCCGCGCAGGAGCGTGCATACAAGGCTTCCTCCTCGTTTCGCTCGGCACCTTGGTCATCGGCGGAGCACTCGGGGGTATGGACGTCGGCGCAGTCCTGGATGCAACCACCCCGGGATTGTTTCTCGGCATGGCGATCGGTCGTCCGGGATGCTTCTTGGCGGGCTGCTGTTCGGGGCGTCCGACTCGATCTCGGTGGGGCCTGTTTTCGTCCGATCGCACCCTGGCGACGAGGAGGATTCCGGTTCAGCTCTACGAGGCCGCTGCAGCCCTGTTGATCGCGGGAGTTGCGCTCGCCGCGGTACTTCAGGTCGACCTTCCCGTCGGAGGGCTGGTCTTCCTGGGGAGTATTGCCGCATACACATTGGTCCGGCAAGGCCTGTTTCTGTTTCGAGTGGACGCGCACACTCGTCGAGGCCGACTCACTGTCTCGCTCATCTGCTGCGCGGTCCTCATCGGCGTCCTCGCAGCGTCGCAGGTGCTCTCGTGATCACCGAACGTATTTTTATGCGTGTGCCTTTCGGTGATCACCTCGATGCGATGGCACCGCATTCGGTGTCCCGATCGACGCTCCGTAGTCCGGCATCGATACTGACTGTCCTCGTCCTTGCACTCGCTGGATGTACCGGCGGCGAGGTCTCTGAGCCCACCGCGTCGATGCCCGTTGCTACACGGGCGGAACTGCTCGATCCCGCTGACTTCGCCGCCGCAATCGCCGATCCCGCCCGAGTCACGATCAACGTCCATACCCCCGACGAGGGCCAGCTCCCGGGAACCGACTCGAGCCTTCCCTTCGACCAGATCCGACAACAGGCCGCGACGTTGCCGCCCGACCGGACCACGCCGCTGGCGATCTACTGCCGTACCGGGACAATGAGCGCCACCGCTGCGAAAGAACTGGCCTCTCTCGGCTACACCGATGTCGTCGAACTACAAGGCGGCATGCTCGCGTGGCGAAACACCGGACGAACCATCGGAGAATGATCACGCACGTTCCGCACCACCGCCCCCGAAGGTCGAGCACCAGAACCGATCCGGTGAAATCGAATGCCGAGATCGTCTTGGTCAGGGTTTACCAGGTCGGGACCGGACACTTCGCCGATGGTCCCGCTACTGCCGGGAAGTGAACCTATCGGTTTGCCAGCGGGCGCAAACGACGTCGAACGGGCCCCGGCCTGTACCGGCGAATCAGAACCTCGCCCGCTGTCACCCTCAGTGCTACCAGCGCAGGCGTGCCCTCGCCCCAGGTTGCCTTCTCCTCGGCGGTGGTTCGGCTCCGTCGGCCGACTCGCTCACGATCGACAACGTATGGACGTGCTGGCAGCGCGCGATGTCAGGCGAAGAACGAGACGGCCGGTCGTCGGAAGACGCGGGCGGCCCCTACACCGAGGCGTACAAGCGTGAGCGCCGCCGTCAAGGTCGGGGTTGGGTGGTCCCTGATGGCGGGTGTCGTGATCGGTGCGACCCACGTCGTAATTCATCTCGGGCAGCTTCGGTTTCTTCCGAGCGCCGGATGGCAGGATCTCGCGGTCGGCTATCCGATGGCGATGGTCCTCGCGCTCGTCGGTCTCATGATGATCGCTTCCCGCACCCGAAAGCCGAGGGGCGAGTATTGCGGACTCGCTCCCGTGATCTGTAGTGCCGCGCGGGGCATTTCATCCCACCGCGCAGGATGCCAACGTCATGGCCCCCAGCAGGGCCACTACTGGTAACGCAGGCAGGGCAACGGCGGTGCACGCTACGAACGCCCGCGCCCACCGGAGGGGAGCATGCGGGATCACTCGGTCCACGGCGAGACGATCGAGCCGCACAACGGTGGCATCGGAAACCATACCGAGGGCGGGCAGAGGAACAGGGTGCGGGCGCAGCGAAGTCAGAGCGCGCCGCACGGGGTCTCGTCCGTGCGAGCGGGCTGCGCGGGCGTCCGCGTCGAGTTCGACCAGAGCGCGCACGAGCGAAGGTGACGCTCGCATGATCGGTAGCCACGGAAACGCATAGGCCACCGACTCGGCAATGCCTACGAGCAGATGATGCCGGCCATCGATGTGTGCACGTTCGTGTGCGAGGACCGCCTCGACTTCAGCAGGCGTCAACTGCGTACGCAGCCCCTCGCTGGCCACGACCATCGCCGGTCGTCCCGCGACGCTGTACGCGAGAGGACTGTCCAACGGAAGCCACAAGGTCGACGCGGGTTGATTCGAACCGGAAAACCCGACGCCTCCAGCGATGATGCGCAGCAGATCGATGTGCCGCTCGTACACTCGCCGTCGCTCACACACTGCGCGCCTCAGGTGGACGATCCAGCGGACTGCGCCGCAGCCCAACATCGCAATCCCGACAACCCCGACGATGGCCTCGACGCGGGCAGGTATGTCGCCCTGAAGGGCGAGCCAGCATTGGTGTGCGATGTCGACCAGGGTCGTCACGCCCCCATGACTGGGGATCGCACTGAGCACGACCGGTACCGCAATGCTGACCAAGGTGCCCACAACGAGCGCCGACCACGTCAAGAGCGTGACGTGCGCATCGATACCTCTGTCGATCATCGACCTCATCAGCAATGGCGCGGCAGCCGCAACCAACAGCCCACCGAGGGCCCACAGGAGTACGGCAGTCACCTCTGACGCTCTTTCAGACCGCGGGTGAGCACCTTCGATTCGTCATCGGAAGCGCCGCGGGCGAAGTGCAGCAGCACGCTCGTCGGGTCGCCGGTCGATTCGAGAAGTATTCGCAAGGCGTCGGAGGCGGCTTCTTCCCTGCTTCGGGTGGCTTCGTACCAATATGCCCGTCCGTTGCGTTGTCGGTGTACCCAGCCTTTACGGTGCAAATTGTCGAGCACCGTCTGAATCGTGGTGTACGCCGGTTCTCGACCGTCCTCGAGTTGATCGATGACATCACGAACCCGGACTGCGGCGCTGGTATTCCACACCACGTCCATCACCAGAGCTTCGAGCTCTCCCAAACCCTGCATGAGTGCCTCCTAGGCGCGTGTTCACTCTATCCCGTCGAACGAGCCAGCCACGTGATCCTTCGGTAGCGAGCACCCTGGTCCGAGAGGTTTGCATGCCTCGAATACGAATGCGGCCGTAGGCTCACGCCAGGTAGGACACCGATGTCATCATTCCCGCTTCCCCGTGATAGAGGTTGTGGCAGTGCAGAAGCCACTGGCCGGGATTGTCGGTGTCGAAGTCGACTTCGACAGTTTGGTTCGGCAAGACCAGCGAGGTGTCCTTCCGGGGGCCTGATCCGGCACCGTTGACAACCTCGAAGGTGTGTCCGTGCAGATGCATGGGATGAAACATCGTGGTGGCGTTGACGAAGCGAAGTCGTACTCTTTCGCCTTCGCGAACGTCGAGGGGGGTGTGCTGCTCGTACGTCTCACCGTTGAGCGTCCAGGTGTACCCGCCCATCTCCATCCCGAGAGCGATGTCGTACGTGCGATCCGGCTCGCGTGCGGACAAGCGGACCGTATCGAGCGACATCAGTTGATCAGCCATCACCGGGGCTGCAGAGAGTTCGGCAGGCCGGACTGAGGACTGCGGCGCGGCGCCTGGCCCGGTACGCAACACAGCGAACCCGCTCCCGTCCTTACCTTCCGCGGCGGCGACAATCGGAAACGCCCCGTCCTGCAAGGTGATGATTGCGTCGTAACGCTCTCCCATCCCTATCAACAAGCATTGCGCCTGCTCGGGCTGAACCGGAAATCCGTCGCTGTGAGTAACAGTGAGAGGATGCCCCCCCACTGCGAAACGGAAGGCCGTGTCGGCAGCTGCGTTGATGATGCGCAGGCGCAGCCGCTGGCCCGGCCGTCCGCCGAGCACGATGGGGTCGGCGGCGATCTTGCCGTTGATCAGGTAGTACGGGTAGCTCACGTCGCCGGTGTCGCCACCGAGAGGCGACTGGGCGGTGGGCGCGCTCATCGACATGCCGCCCATCGACATGCCCTCGCTGCGCAGCCGTTCGAGTTCTCGATCGGGGTCGCCGGCTACCCCGTCGAGCCAGTCGTCCAGGACCAGGACGGCTTCGAGGTCGTAGTCCGAGCCGTCGGCGGGGTCCTCGACGATCAGCGGTGCATACAGTCCTCTGTCGAGTTGGGTACCGACGTGAGGGTGAAAGAAGTACGTGCCCGCGTCGGGCACGGTGAAGTCGTAGCCGAACGAGTCACCGGAAGCCACAGCCGGCTGAGTCAGGCCCGGCACTCCGTCCATGTCGTTGCGCAAGGCGATTCCGTGCCAATGGATCGTCGTCTCCTGCTCGAGGCGGTTGTCGAGCTGTGCGCGCAACACATCACCTCGGCTCAGGCGAATCTCGGCACCGGGGAGTCTGTCGCCGAAAGTCCAGGTCTGTACCTGCACTCCGCCGAGGTCGATCGTGCTCGACTGAGCTCTCAAGGAAATATCGACTTGTCTGCCGACGGCCGAGCGCCGCGCGTCCTCGGCCTGTCCCACCACATCGGAGTCCGGTCCGACAACTGTCGCTGCGGACGAGCCATTGCCGCATGCCGCCAACACGACGGCACTCGTTCCGGCCGCGCTCAGCGCGAGAAAGTTGCGGCGCGTGAGCGAGAACGCACCTGCCCGCTGCCTGGTCATACACATCTCCCAATTCTGTAGAAGTCCGTCCGCCGGCGGGCGTTCGATCCTCGCCGCGTTGCTGGTGCTGGTGCTCGTGCTCGTGCTCGTGCTGAGATCAGCGCACAAGCGCTGTTACCGCCTCCCGCACCTGACTCGGGTCGTAGAACACCGGCGTCGAGGTGATGCGCTCGATCGTTCCATCGCTCTGGACCAAGAAACTCAGGGGCAGGACAGGGGGCGCGTCAAGTGTCTGCAACGCCGCGTCGGCCTGATCGAACGAGGGATAGTGCACTCCCAGCTCGGTGAGCAGGCTCAATGCCGCATCGGCATCGTCTTGGACGTTGAGACCGACGACCCGAACCGCATCCGGTTCTGCGGCGTACTGGGCCAGAACCGGAATCTCCTGTCTACACGGACCGCACCACGACGCCCAGACATTGAGCAATGTGGGTTGCCCAGCCAGGGAGGTCCCCAGATCGGATAAGTCCGACGTTCCCAAGCATCGTGCGGACGTACCGACGAGCTCGCCAGTTACGGGGGACGGAACCGGCGACGAGGTCGGGCACGGCTCGAGGGCAGCACGGGTAGCGATCACTGCCGACGGGAGATCCTCGTCCTCGACGTGAGGTGCCGATCCTGCGGACCCCACCGACTGGGTCGAGGGATCTCGAGACCACAATGCCAGCGCTCCAACAACTGTCACGATGACGATGATCGCAAGTAGGGACCAGCGTGTCGTCACCCGCTGCACCCTGCACCTCTGTCTCGTTCACCTCGACGATGTCTTCCGGTCTGTCAGCGTCATACTACACGATCTACTATCTTCGATAGTAGCAACGTGGATCCTGCACGCCGTCAACGCTTTCGCGGCCCCTTCACCCTCGGGCCTCACAGTGCCAGCACACAGCTCTCCGGCCGTTCGCCGAAGACGACCGTCCCCATCGAGGCGCACGATGAAGGCCGTCCAGCGACGCCGAGTCCTTCTGGCGCAGAAGATATTACGTACATGAACTTCGGCTCCCGAGAAACAACCCGACGATCGAAATGGGTCGCAGGGTGCGAATGTTACCGATGTAATTCACTGTGACTGATGGTGCTTGTGCGGAAAGGGTGTAATAGTGATGCGGCGTGTCGCCTTGACTCGAAGGCGACCTGAATTACTGCCAGGTATGCAGTTGCCGTCCAGGAGGACCACCGACATGAGACCTCTGCCCTCGTCCTCGTACATGGCGCACCGAACTCGGTGGGGTACTCGCATCCTCGTCGGTACCGCGTTCGTGGGAGGCATCCTCGCGCTGGCACCCACGGCGTCTGCAGCCCCGGACGCCGATCCGGCTGCGCCGCCGCCTGCCTTCCCCGCGCAGGCCCAATCGGACCCGCACGTCCAACAGGAGGTCCTCGATCTCGTCGTCGGCGCACTACGCGAGATTCGCGCCAACGGCGCTCTCGACGACCTGGCCGGCCCACAGAGCCGCATCGTCTCCTGCCTCGTGGGCACGATCGGAGCCACCGATACAGCTGACGGACCAACGGGAGCCCTTTCGCGACTGATCCCCTGTCTCGCGCCGATCGACGACATCGACCCCACAGTTCTCCCCCGACTGGTGTCGTCGATGGACGTCGCCACACTTGCATCCACACTCGCGGCCGCCGAGACTCCCCACGATCCGGCCACCCCGCACACCTCGTCGCGCGGACATGCGGCGGTCCCACCCGGCAGGTCGAACGCCGAGCCCTCGACCGAACAACCGACCGCCCAAGGCACCCAGGACACTCAGGACACTCAGGACACTCAGGACCCCGAGTCGGCCGCCGACCCGTCGACGCCCGAACTGCCCGCGCTCGAACCCGACGCCACTGTGCCTGAAACGTCGGCACCCGGCACGTCATCTGAAACAACGACACCCGAAACCACGACACCCGAGGCGGGCGATCATCCGTCGGCCGCCCCGCAATCCCCTACCGGCACAACAGGGTCGAGCAACGGAAAGTATCGTGCGCCGACAACAGGAACGTTGACCTCGACCTTCGGCGACGGCCGCGCCCATCAAGGAATCGACATCGCCAACTCCACCGGTACACCGATCGTCGCCGTTGCGGACGGCGACGTGATCAGCGCAGGACCGGCCCAGGGCTTCGGACTCTGGGTGCGCATACGCCACGATGACGGCACCGTAACGACCTACGGGCACAACAACGACAACCTCGTGACCGTAGGTCAACGCGTCACTGCTGGTGAAGAAATTGCGACGGTAGGAAACCGGGGTATCTCCACCGGTCCACATCTGCACTTCGAGGTCGACACACCCGCCGGCAACAAGGTCGACCCCAGACTTTGGCTCGCGGAACGCGGAGCCACCATCACCGGTTCGGACCGTGACTCGTAGTCGAGCCTCGACCGCACGGCCCGCCGATGGGAACGAATTCCGCACTGTTGCACTGACTTCGGATGCGTCTCTGCGGTCTCGTTTTCACCATCAGACCTGAACCCTCGGTGCCTCGACATGTTCAGCGGGCGCGCAGTACGATCGCCCGCATTCCGGTAAGTTCGCCGTACCTACTGCGAGCCCGAGAGGTGAAACGGGGGCCTACGACCGAACAGCCGCGTCGGACAGCGCGACACCCCGAGAGGCGAGCCACTCCTGAGGATCGACCTTGCTCCCCGCCGCGTCGACGACCTCGAAATGCAGGTGAGGCCCGGTCGATTGGCCACGATTGCCGACAGTGGCGATCTGCTCACCGGCTTGCACTCGTTGCCCCACGGTCACCAAGGTTTGATCGATGTGCCCGTAGACCGTTGTCGTTCCATCGTCATGCTGAAGACGTACCCAGAGGCCGAAACCGTCTGCAGGACCGGAGTCGAGCACGGTAGCGTCGGCTGCCGCGTAGACGGGAGTTCCGATAGCGTTGGCGATGTCGAGCCCGGTGTGCGTAGTCCCCCATCGTGGACCGAAATCCGAGGTCAGGGTCCCGGCGACCGGACGAACGAACAGTGGTCGCAGCGCCGCTGCATCACGCGCAGCGCTCTCCTCTGCCCTTCGTTGCCCCTTCGCCAACTGCTCGATCGCATCGTTGATATTGGAGATCTCCGGTATGGCGAGGATCTGAGGCAAGTATTCGGCCACCGGGTCCTGCATCGGTGTCGCTTCGTGCACGGGGACTGCCTGCGCCTGGGCGGGACTCGCATATTGGGCACCCGCCGTGACCAGAGCGCCCGCTGCCACCGCAATACCGACAGCGACACTGCCGCGGCGCTCGGTGGCGCGCGCCCGAGCGCGATGCCGCCCTCTCGGCGTCACCGCCACTCCCGGCACGTCACAGTCCGACAACTGTCGACGTCGGTCGGTCATGCGGGTCATACGGTGTTGTGCCACAGCAGAGTCCTCGGTAATCGAATGGAGCGAGGCGTAATCATCGACGTGCGCACCTCACTGATGTATCGAACGGATCACGACGCGATAACGAAAAGATACACGACGAGTGGGGTAATTACTATCATGGTTAGTAGTTCGATGTCCCCCGCAGTGGTTTCGTGCCTCACAGCGCGGTAGCACCGGACGTCGACGGTCGGAGACCATCGGCCGGCGAACGCTGCCTTCTCCATGCGAGAGCACACCCCACGACAGCAAGAACGACCGCGGCGTACTCCGGAAGCGGTCCCAGCTTTGTCGCCCACGTCGATCTCGTTTCCAGGGCAACATCAGCGACCAACGTCTGCGCAGCGAACAAGCCCGAACGATCTGCGACCTTCCCCTGTGGGTCGATGACGGCACTGACCCCACTGGTCGCCGCAACGAGAACAGTCCTGTTGTGCTCGACCGCCCGCAGCCGCGACATCGCCAACTGCTGGTAGGTCATATCGGTGCGCCCGAACGTCGCATTGTTGGTGGGGACCGTGATCAGCTGCGCCCCCGCACGCACGGAGTCGGTGACCAGCTCGTCGAACGCGACCTCGTAACAGGTGGCGACGGCCGTCGGAATTCCGGCGATATCGACGACACCGTCGCCCGACCCGGGAACGAAGTTACCGGCCTGCGAGGCGTAGGAGGACAACCTCGTCATCACAGATCGCATCGGGAGATACTCTCCGAAAGGAACAAGTTTGCGTTTGTCGTGTCGCTCCCCCGGTCCGAGTACCGGATCCCACACGATCGAGGTATTCATCGAGGTGCCGTCGTCGTTACCGAGCACAGCTCCGACCAGAATCGGCACCCCGACCGACCGCGCTGCAGCGTCGATCCCGGCAGTGGCGTCGGCGTTGCGCAGTGGGTCGATATCGGATGCATTCTCCGGCCAGATCACCAGGTCGGGAGCGGGCACCCTGCCGGCGGTGATGTCGTCCCCGAGCTGCATTGTTCGCTCGATGTGATTGTCGAGAACTGCTCGACGTTGCGAGTTGAAGTCCAGACCCGACCGCGGAACGTTGCCTTGAACAACGGCGACCGTCGCACGCGCTGCGCCTGCATCGTCAGCGGGAGTGAGCGCGAAAGCCAGAGCCGGCACGATCACCACAGTGGCCACCGACCCGACTGCGAATCGCGGCGTCGGCGGGCGTACCTGGCGGACCACACTGGCCAGTGCCGCGCCGATCACTGCGACTGCAAAAGATACACCGGGCGCACCGGCGAACGCGGCAAGCGAGAGCAGAGGGCCGTCTGCTTGGGCGAAAGCTAGTTTCCCCCACGGAAATCCCCCGAACGGAATCCGTGCGCGCAGACCTTCGGTGGCGGTCCAGATCGCGGCGATCCACAGCGGTTCGAAGCGCAACCCGGACACTGCGGCCGCTGCAGCGCAGAACAGTGCCACTGCTATCGCTTGGATCGCCGCGAGCGCCAGCCACGGCGGGGCACCGACGTAGACACCCACCCAGGGCAGCAGAGGCAGAAAGAACGCCAATCCCGACAGATACCCGTAGAAGAACGCCGCCCGGATGGAACGGCCGCGGATGACGAGAACAAGAACCCCGACACCCAACGGCGCGAGGAACCACAGCGACCGAGGTGGAAAGCCCGCGTACAACAGCACACCAGCAGATACCGCACACGATGACCTGCCTGCTATCGCGGTGAACACACGGCGACGTCGGGTTCGTCGGTGACGGTTCACTGTTGTTGCGCTGGACTCGATATCGAGCATGCCTGCATGGCTCTTTTCTCATGTACGGCATAGCGCCACCTGACCACCCTCGGTTACTACTATGCACGATAGTAGTAACAGCGGTGAGCCCGGACCGGCTCCCCCGCCGACACCGCGCCTCTGCGACGTCGATGCATACCCCGGGATATCGACCGCGCACCTTCGCTGTGCCCTTTGTCCTTCGCGGTGCCCTTCGTGGCCGGGCATCGACCGGTGCACGGACCACCCTCGGCTCGCACAAGATGCGTGCTGGACCCCGGGATGGAGACTGGCTTCTACCGCGCCGCAGCACGCCGACATATGCGGGTGCATCTGCTCTGGCGGCCATCATGATCACCGCCCCGATCGTCCTGGCCGTGTTCGACGTGACCAGAAACATGTGGTGCCTGCGGGCGGGCGGTGTGACCGCCCGATTCGGCGGCGGCACATCAGGGGCACCCTGAATGGGTTTGGGCCAACCCAGTTTCCGGCTGCTACCGTCGAGGCGTTGTGAGAATCTCTGCGCTGGGCCCGCCGCGCCTGCGGACGGTTATCGCAGTCGCCGCTGTCCTGTATTTGTTGGCTCACACCATCGCTCAATGCGGCATCGCCTGGGAACAGGACCATCACAGCGACGGCGTACACATCGTTTCGTCCTCGTCTCAGGCCGCCGCGGAACTCTCCCCCAACCACGCGCACATCGACGACGGATCGCCCCACATGGCGCACGATACGAACACCGTCATCGCAATGCCCCGATCCGACAACCCGCCCCGCCCATCGACCATCGCCGCGGTCGCAGCGATGGCCTTCGCTGTGGTGTTGGTGGCGATGTCTGCCCCGCGCATTTCGCGAGCCCCACCGGATCTACCCATTCCGATCCGGCACGGCCGAACCGTCTTGAACGAACTCTGTATCAACAGGTGCTGATCAGCAGCCCGCGGGCCATCCGAGGACTTCTCCTCTCATGGCCCAGTTCGTGCTGCCCATCACTCACTTACTGCGCTCCTCGCAGATCACATACAGGGACTACTCATCATGAACAGTGCTGTTCGCTCCACACTCGTGCCACCGTCCTCCGCCGGCCACATGTTGGCGACCGCCAAGAACTGCCCGGAACCGAGCACAATGGTCGGCAACACGCCCGTTCTGTGGATCGGTGAACCGTTCGCGGACTCCGGCCGCGGCTTCTGGGCGAAACTCGAAGGCAGCAATCCCGGTGGGATGAAAGACCGCCCCGCGCTGCACATGGTCGAAAAAGCCAAGGCCCGCGGCGACCTCGCTCCCGGCGCGATGATCATCGAATCCACCAGCGGAACCCTCGGCCTGGGTCTGGCCCTGGCCGGGATCACCCATCACCACCCCGTCACCCTCGTCGCCGACCCGGGACTGGAACCGATCGTGCACCGGATGCTCGCCGCGTACGGTGCCCGCGTCGAACTGGTCACCACACCGCACCCCGACGGCGGCTGGCAGCAGGCCCGGCGTGAGAAGGTCCGTGAGCTCCTCGATACACATCCAGGGTCGTGGTGCCCGGATCAGTACACCAACCCGGACAATGTCGAGGCGTACGAGTCGCTCGCTCACGAACTCATCGCCCAGCTCGGACGCGTCGACACCTTGGTTTGCTCGGTGGGCACCGGAGGGCACTCCGCCGGGGTGGCCCGGGTGCTCCGGCAGTTCTGCCCCGACCTGAAACTGGTCGGTGTCGACACCATCGGATCGACGATCTTCGGGCAACCCGCCAGCACTCGGCTCATGCGCGGGTTGGGTTCGAGCATCTATCCCGACAACATCGACTATCCCGCCTTCGACGAGGTGCACTGGGTGGCCCCGCACGAAGCGGTGTGGTCGTGCCGCACCCTGGCGGCGACGCACCACGCCAGCGGCGGCTGGAGCGTCGGGGCCGTCGCCCTCGCGGCCGGCTGGATCGCTCGCACCAGCCCGCCGGAGACCCGGGTCGCGGCCGTCTTCCCCGACGGACCGCAGCGCTACTTCGACACCATCTACAACGACGACTACTGCACCGAGCACGGCCTGCTCGACGTTGACCCGCCGACCGAGCCGACGACCATCGCCCACCCCACCGATGAGACTGTGACGTCGTGGACGCGGTGCGCCACCGTCGTCGATCCCACCGTCGTCGATCCCACCGAGAGCGTTCGATGAAAACTTTTCTGACCAAGTTCCGTAGCTTCGACCGGCCCAGCCAGGTGTTGATGGTCAACCAGTTCTCCATCAACGTCGGTTTCTACATGCTGATGCCGTACCTGGCCGGGTATCTGGCCGGTTCCCTGGGCCTGGCGGCGTGGGCGGTCGGGCTGGTGCTGGGGATGCGGAACTTCTCCCAGCAAGGGATGTTCCTGCTCGGCGGCACCCTCGCCGACCGCCTCGGATACAAACCCCTGATCGTCGCCGGCTGCCTGCTGCGAGTTGCCGGTTTCGTACTGCTCGCGGCCGTGGAATCGCTGCCGGCGATCCTGCTCGCCTCGGCCGCGACCGGGTTCGCCGGTGCGCTGTTCAACCCGGCCGTGCGGGCGTATCTGGCCGCCGACGCAGGGCCACGGCGGGTCGAGGCGTTCGCGGTGTTCAACGTGTTCTATCAGGCCGGGATTCTGCTGGGCCCGTTGATCGGTCTCGCTCTGACCACCCTCGACTTCCGAGTCACCTCACTGGCAGCGGCCGCGATTTTTGCTGTTCTGACGATCGTGCAGATTTGGACGCTCCCCGCGCACCGGGCCGAGACGACCGGGGCCACGACATCGGTACTCGAGGACTGGCGGGTGGTGATGGCCAACCGACCCTTCGTGCTGTTCGCGCTGGCGATGATCGGATCCTACGTGCTTTCGTTCCAGATCTATCTTGCGCTGCCGCTGCAGGCTGCGGTGGTAGTCGGTAACGGCAGGTCCGACACCGCTCTGGTGACCTCGTTGTTCGTGGTCTCCGGCGTGGTCGCGATCGCCGGGCAGTTCCGGATCACGTCCTGGTTGTCCCGCAGGTGGGGTTCGGGGCGAAGCGTGGTGGTCGGTATGGCAATCATGGCGCTGGCGTTCCTCCCGCTGATCGTGCTGCCGAGCCCGGCCGCGCTGGGCGGGTGGGCCGCCGCCGGTGCCCTGGTGTTCACCGCTGCACTGTTGGCGGTCGGCACCGCCGCGGTGTTTCCGTTCGAGATGGACACGGTGGTGACCCTGTCGGGCGGGAAGCTGGTGGCCACCCATTACGGGTTCTACAACACCATCGTCGGGGTCGGCATCCTGCTCGGCAACCTGGGTACAGGAGCCGTCTTCGGGCTTCTCAGCGACGCGCATCTGGGTGCACTGATCTGGGCGATACTGACCCTGGTCGGGGCGGCATCTGTGGCCGCTCTCTATGCGCTCGATCGATCCGACCGGCTCACCCCACCCCCCACCGAGACCACGGTGACCGAAAGCGGCGAGGTACCGGCCACCGGCTAGCGGCAGTGCACGCCGAGAAGTGGCCTGCATTGCCCACACCCGAGACCTCGACGATGATTGCCGAACACGAGGGTATCGACGCGGCACCGTTCACGACTATCCACCGACCGGTGGCCCGCATTCACACGAATGCGGGCCACCCACACCTCAGGCGGGGGTACTGCGGTGACGTTGGAGGCGACGGACGACGGGGTAACCCGTGACCACCCCGAGGACGATACCGATTTGCATGAGCATCCAGAACGCAGCATCGGTGGCCGGTGGCATGGTCTCGGTGTAGTACAGCAGCAGCATCCAACCACCCATCCCGAGGTCGAACGCCAGTACGGTCAACGCAGCGACGCCGACCGCAGCCAGGACAGAACGCCGAATGGATTGCCTGCGCACCGACTACCGGTGTGATGGCCGAACGCTCGTATACGAAGAGCATGATCGTGGCCAGTATGGCGATGACGATGATCATCACCCAAAGAACACTCTGTCCGCACGAGATTCGACGTCGGCAAGGACGGAAGCGACATCATCGAGAAGATTGTGGGCATCTCTGCGCGCGCGTAATCCGCGTTCGTAGTAGCCGGAGTCGAGGACGCCCGCCGATGCAGGCTCTGGTGCGACGTTCGATTCTGGGTGCCGCTCCCGCATCCGAGGGCGGTGTTCCGGTCAGTGCCCAGGGTCATGCCGTAGCACCGGTGCGGCACATCTCGTTGCATACCGTAGGGGGGTATGGTAAATCTGTAAGTGGGTCGCGACGACCTCGATCACATTCCGAATCGAAGAAAGAAGGGCATCGATGAACACCACCGTCACCGTCACCGGAATGACCTGCGGGCACTGCGTCTCCTCGGTCCGAGAGGAGATCAGCGGCATCCCCGGTGTGACCGCCGTGAATGTCGACCTCGCGAGCGGCCGAGTCGATATCGACTCGGACACCCCGATCGAGCAGACGGCCATCGCCCACGCAGTCGACGAGGCCGGCTACCAGCTCGCCTCCTGATCGACACCAGACCCGGACAGGAGATTCGCACGATGAACGCATCATCGAAGTTCGTCGGATTCACCATCGCCCTAGCCGCGGTCTTCGGGCTCGCCTTCGGAGCCGGGGACGCCTTCGGCCCCGAAGGTGCCGCACCACCCGACACACACGACACCTCGACTCACGACGCCGCCGCGGTGTCCACTGCGGGCGGGCCCGTCGCCAATCAGAGACCTGGAGGATTGATGGTCACCGACAGCAGATACGCCGCGGTGCCCGCCGCCTCGGAGCCGATGCCCGCCGGGCACGGACACTGACACACCACCACACCCCGAGAGGAGCGACGATGAATCCCGTCACGCACCACCCCACCGCCGACGGCCGGGTCGAACTCGACATCAGTGGTATGACCTGCGCCTCCTGCGCGAACCGGATCGAGAAAAAGCTCAACAAGCTCGACGGTGTCACCGCGACGGTGAACTACGCCACCGAAAAAGCACGCGTCGACTACGTCGGTGATGTCTCGACCGAGGATCTCGTGGGCACCGTCGAGCAGGCCGGCTACACCGCCACGGTCCCCGCGCCCGCCGCCTCCTCCACCGACCCCGACGCGGCCGGGCCAGCCGAGATCGACCCCACCGCCTCGCTGCGCCAACGCCTGCTCATATCGCTGGTGCTCAGCGTGCCGGTGATCGCGATGGCCATGGTTCCGGTACTGCAGTTCACCAACTGGCAGTGGCTTTCCCTGACCCTCGCCGCACCCGTGGTGGTGTGGGGGGCATGGCCGTTCCACAAGGCCGCCTTCACCAATCTGCGGCACGCCACCTCAACGATGGACACCCTGATCTCGATGGGCACCATCGCAGCACTGGGGTGGTCGTTGTATGCCCTGTTCTGGGGCACCGCCGGAACGGCCGGCATGACACACCCGTTCGAGCTGACCATCTCCCGCTCCGACGGGGCCGGCAACATCTACCTCGAGGCCGCAGCCGGAGTCACCACCTTCATCCTCGCCGGCCGCTACTTCGAAGCACGCTCCAAGCGACGCGCCGGTGCCGCCCTGCGTGCCCTGCTCGAGCTCGGTGCCAAGGAAGTCTCCGTCCTGCGCGAGGGTGTCGAACAGCGCATCCCCACCGATCAACTCATCGTCGGTGACGAGTTCGTCGTCCGCCCCGGGGAGAAGATCGCCACCGACGGCGTGGTCGCCGACGGCTCTTCCGCGGTCGACAATTCGATGTTGACCGGCGAATCCGTGCCCGTCGAGGTAGGACCCGATGATCTGGTCGTCGGCGCGACGGTCAACGTCGGTGGCCGAATCGTGGTCCGGGCGACCCGCATCGGCTCGGACACCCAGCTCGCACAGATGGCGAAACTCGTCGAAGACGCTCAGACCGGTAAAGCCCAAGCTCAGCGTCTGGCCGACAAGATCTCCGGAGTCTTCGTCCCGATCGTGATCGCCCTTGCCGCGGCGACACTCGGCTTCTGGATCGGCACCGGCGGTGGGATCGCGGCCGCGTTCACCGCAGCCGTCGCCGTCCTGATCATCGCCTGCCCGTGTGCCCTCGGCCTGGCCACCCCGACCGCGCTGATGGTCGGCACCGGCCGCGGCGCTCAGCTCGGCATCCTGATCAAGGGTCCCGAAGTGCTCGAATCGACCCGCCGTGTCGACACCGTGGTACTCGACAAGACCGGCACCGTCACCACCGGCAAGATGACTCTGCTCGACGTGATCACCGCCGACGGCGAGGACACCGCGCAGGTGCTGCGCCTGGCCGGTGCACTCGAAGATTCGTCCGAGCACCCCATCGCCCAGGCCATCGCCAAAGGTGCCCGCGAGAAGGTCGGAGCCCTGCCACCGGTGGAGCAGTTTATAAATATCGAAGGCCTCGGGGTGCAGGGCATAGTCGACGACCACGCAATGATCGTCGGACGGGCCCGCCTCCTCGCCGACCGGGCGCAGCAGCTGCCGGACGAACTCGAAAGTGCGATGCGTGCAGCCGAATCCGAGGGCAAGACCGCCGTCGCAGTCGGTTGGGACGGTCGGGCTCGCGGAGTACTGGTCGTCGCCGACGCGGTCAAACCCACCTCCGCCGAGGCGATCGAGCAGCTGCGGGGCCTGGGTTTGACGCCGATCATGCTCACCGGCGACAACGCAGCCGCCGCGCGTGCCATCGCCGACCAGGTCGGCATCCACGAAGTGATCGCGGAGGTGCTGCCCGCAGACAAGGTGGACGTCGTCAAAAGGCTGCAGGAGCAGGGCAAGGTAGTGGCGATGGTCGGCGACGGCGTGAACGACGCCGCCGCGTTGGCGCAGGCCGACCTCGGTCTGGCGATGGGCACCGGTACCGACGTTGCGATCGAAGCCAGCGATCTGACGTTGGTGCGCGGTGATCTGCGCGCAGCAGCGGATGCTATCCGCCTGTCCCGCCGAACGTTGGGCACCATCAAGGGCAACTTGTTCTGGGCGTTCGCCTACAACGTGGCCGCCCTCCCCTTGGCTGCGGCCGGGCTGCTCAATCCGATGCTGGCCGGTGCAGCGATGGCGTTCTCGTCGGTGTTCGTGGTCAGCAACAGCTTGCGGTTGCGCCGGTTCAAGTCCCTCACCGGATAACCGCGCGGGTAGAACAAGCACCCAAAAGGCTGGGGTGGGCGTGGCATGCAGGCGCGCCACCCCACCCCACCGCTACAACCCCGATGCAGCCTACGAAAGGAGAGGGCCATGTCCTTCGTGACAACGACCTTGGTGCAGATCACCCGGCACCCGGCGACCCGAGCGGTGGCCCGCTGCGCGGTGATGTGCGCTGCGGCGGCGGCCCAGCGACGACTCGACGGACCGACCCTCTCGCGCCATACCCCGGGCGGGCATAATCGAGGATGCTCGGCATGACACTCGGATTCCAGGAGGACACCATGGCCACTCCCGCGGCCGCGCAGGCACCCGCCGAGACCGACGGCCATGATCACGCCGCGCACGGCTACATCACCGAAAAGGACGCCTACCTCAAACGCCTCAAGCGCATCGAAGGCCAGGCCCGAGGACTGCAGCGCATGGTCGAGGAAGACAAGTACTGCATCGACATCCTCACCCAGGTCTCGGCGATGACCAAAGCCTTGCAGGCGGTGGCCATGGGCCTGCTCGAAGCTCACATCAGCCACTGCGTGGTCGACGCCGCCATCGCCGGCGGTCCCCAAGCCGACGCGAAGATCAAAGAGGCCACCGACGCGATCTCACGGCTCGTCCGCTCCTGAGCACCGGCAGTGCGAAGCCATTCCTCGCCGTCCACTCCCGCGTGCTTGTCGGAAACCTCGGCGAGGCGGCGCAGGCAGAGACCGTCATGACCGAAACCGTATCGGCGATTCTGCGCGATCGCCGAGTCCTCGCCACCGTGGCAGCGCTGGCAATACTGGCAGTGGCTGCCGCCCTCGTACCCCGCCCGTCGATCATTGTGGTGCGCGAGTGGGCGGAGTCGATGGGCCCGTCGTTCGTGGTGGTGTTCTTTCTGACCCAGGCGGTGTTGACGATTGCCCCGGTACCGCGCACGGTGTTCACCCTCAGCGCCGGACTGTTGTTCGGTCCCGCCACCGGGGTCGCCGTCACGATCGCCGCCACAACTGTCAGCGCTGTGCTGGCGTTGCTGCTGGTGCGCGCGCTCGGGCGCACCGCGGTGCAGGAGCGGCTGACGAATCCTGCGGTCAAGTCCATCGATGCCCGGTTGGCTCGGCGGGGGTGGCTGGCCGTCGGGTCCTTGCGGCTCATTGCCCCGGCACCGTTCGCCCTGGTCAACTACTGCTCCGGACTCTCCGCGGTGCGCCTGCTGCCCTACACGACGGCCACTGTCGTGGGGATTCTGCCCGGTACGATCGCCGCGGTGCTGTTCGGGGACGCTTTGACCGGGCGAACGAATCCGGCATTGATAGTGGTGACGTCGGCCTGCGTGGCCGCCGGGGTGGCAGGATTGCTGGCCGACGCCCGCCTGCCGGTGTCGCAGGCACAGCCCAACACCGCAGATGGCGCATCGAGAAGCGGTCGCCTTCGTCGTCTGTTGCTGCCGGACCGCGGATAGGACGTGGCGAGAAATCCTACAATTTTGCTGCGCCTGCACCGCCAAAGCCAGCGGAGTTGCCGAACTCCTGACCTACGCGAGAAGTAGGGCACGCGCGTTCCCCGCGGATTCGCAGTCGAAGAGCCCACACCATCACCCCCACCGACATCACTCCGATCACGGGCTGCACGGGTGCCCATAGATCCAGAGCACCGCTCACCCCGACCGCCACCACTACCAGTTTGTTGCATATCGGACATCCGACTGCCAACAACGACAACGCATTCGCACTGACCCCTACACGGGAAGAAACCGACGACGCCAGCCCAGTGCTCACGTATGTCGCAAGAATGAGGCCACTGAGAACTGCGGTGGCAATCCACACCGGATAGTTCCACCACAACACCGGGGTCATTCGAACGTAGAACGCAGTGTGGATGATCCCGGTGGGGATCGCCACGACCAGCGCGGCCACCGTCGCGCCCAGTAACGCGGCCACCCAACGCCGCGCCGGCCAGTCACGCATCGTCACAGTCGTCATCCCTCTCCCGGTCAGCGGATACCACCCCACCATCTACTATGAATGATAGTAGTTTGCAGGTGCGGTGAGTCGGCGTCAATCGACGCCGACTCGCCGCCCATACGGCACAGGCGTCGAGCGTCGACGCGAGCCTCAGCCGACCGTGAGGAACCGTCTACGACTGCCGATACCCGACAATGGTGACCGGCGAGGCCGGACACAGTCCCATGCGGCTCTCGCCGCGCTCCGTTTCCTTCGCTGGTGACGCAGGGAACCCACACCGACCCCAGAGGATTTCTTCTGTGCATTCTTTTTCAGGCCCGACGCGGCGTGTCCGCGCTACCCTGATCGCCTCGATCATCGTTGTTGCCGCGGCATTTTCGGTAAATGCTCCAGCTTCGGCGGACCCTGCTGCACCCCCGGTGAACGCATCCGAAGCCGTACGACAACTCGCTGAACTCAATGCGACCGCCTTCACTCTCACCGAGAGCATGTACGCCGCGCAGGACACCCTCGATCGTCGCCGCGGCGAACTGAGTACCGCAGTTCAATTCGCCCACGAGACCTCGGCGGCGGCTCGGGAAGCCGAAGTGGCCGCATCTGCCAACCGTCGAGCACTGGCCACAGCTGTCGACGCCGCGTACAAAGGTGTACCGCAATCCCCTCTCGGGGCCGTTCTGGTCGCGGACAGCCCACAGCAACTACTCGATCAGATGGTGTTGTTGGACCGGATCCTCGCCGATCGAGCCGCTGCACTCGCCGACTCGACACAGATCGACGACGAAGCGCGAGACCAGCTCGAACAAGCCCGGCAAGCACAGGCGTCCGCTGCGGTAGCCGAGGCGGACGCCGCACGTACACAACGCGACCTCGAGCAACGCCAGACCGACCTGGCCGATCAGATCGCCAAAATCACCGACCAATTCGCCGCCCTCACCGATGCGGATCGAGCTGCCATCGTCAGCCCCGGCACCACGAATCCTTCCGAGCTACCCGCCGCCGTCTCGGCTGCGAGTGGAACATCAGCGGAGGCGATGCGCATCGCCCTCGACCAACTCGGCAAACCCTATTCCTGGGGAGCTACCGGGCCGGGGTCCTTCGATTGCTCCGGACTGATCTACTTCGCCTACAAACAACTGGGACTGACCGTTCCACGCGTGGCCGCAGACCAAGCACGAGCGGGCACACCTGTCTCCCGCGAATCAGTGCAACCGGGTGACTTCATCTCTCTCTACTCACCGATCGGACACATCGGGATCTACATCGGCGACGGGAAATACGTCAACGCCCCCACCGGCGGCGACGTCGTCAAAGTCGCGCCCGTTCCCTGGGATGAAGTGACCGCAATCAACCGGCCCATCGCCACCTGATTCGATGTCCACGGTCCGGACGCCGCGACTGCGAGGAGACCGGATGCCCGTGTGGCAGACCGGTAAGATCGAACCGGTGAGGACTTCAGCCACGGAACCTATGAACCAGAAGTGGCTCCTAGGTGCTGTTTGCGCTTCGATAGTGCTGTTCGGAGTCCTTCTCATGCATTCTGCGCCGATGTCGTTCGCAACGGCGACGAGTATCGGCGAACACTCGATGACCTCGACGGTGAGCGCTCCACCTGCCGTCGACGAGCATTCGGGAGCATCATCTGCGACAGCATCGGAGAGTGGTTCCGCAGCACACTGCGGGAACGGCTGTGGCGATCACAGCTCGGTCATGCATCTGTGTCTGGCTATCATCGGTGCTGTCGCGGCGTTGGCCGTCTTACGGGCAATCGTTGTGGGCTTCGCCGGTTCTCTCGTCCACGCTGCGCGGCTGTCGGCAGTTCGTCGTCGAACCGGGCACCCGCCGCCCTGGACCATTTTCACTCTCTCCGAATTGTCTGTGCTTCGGATCTGACAGGTGACTCACCGTTGTGTGAGACACAGATGTCGACGGGTCAGTGTGCCTGTCGATCCGAACCACCCCACCATAATTTCAGGAGTTTGTTATGCGTTCGAATCGATCTACCCGTTTCACGATCGCGATAACGGCGGCTTCCGCTGTCGCCGCCGCAGTTCTCGCTGGCTGCAGCAGTAACGACGGCGAAATGAACATGCCCGGCATGTCGAGCAGCGATACACCGGCCTCGTCGTCCTCCGAGAATTCCGCCGAAGCATCGGCCGAATTCAACGATGCCGATGTCACGTTCGTCGAAGGGATGTACCCCCACCATGCACAAGCGGTGGAGATGGCTTCACTTGTCGACGGCCGAACCGAGAATGCTCAGGTCATCGAGCTGGCCCAGGCCATCGAAGCAGCTCAAGCACCGGAGATGGAGCAGATGAATGCCCTGCTCACCGCATGGGGACAGCCCGCAGCGTCCGCCGACATGGGCGGAATGGACATGGGCGGAATGGACATGGGCGGTATGGACATGGGGAGCGGTGGCATGACCGGCATGATGAGCCAGGAAGACATGGACATGTTGTCGGCCGCTAACGGAGCGGAGTTCGACTCCATGTGGCTCACCATGATGATCGAGCACCACAAGGGGGCAATCGAGATGGCTCAGATCGAGTTGGCCGACGGCTCCAATGCTGATGCCAAGGAGCTTGCCTCCACAATCATCGATGCGCAGCAGAGCGAAATCTCCACAATGGAAAGTTTGCTCGCCCAGTAACTCTCAATTCTGGGAACTATCAACCGTAGGGCGGGGCTCGGCTAATACCGAGCCCCGCCCTTCGGTTTCGAAGGACCTGGCCCTTTTAGCTGCCACACCGATCAACACGGCCCCGGAAACATGCCCTCCCCTGCTGATGCACCCGCCTGCGGGGTCCTTGGGACACGCAGATCCGCGGTAGGGACAGGGGGCGGCTCTCGGATCGGGTCGTCGCGGCCCGGCGGGGGCGCGCCGTCGACAGAGAGTGGGTTCGATACCACCGGCACTGGCAGTTGGGGAGGCGTGGTCTTGCACGTGCGGCTGCTCGGTTTCCTTCTCAGATGGGTAATACAACCGAACTGACGAATTCATTGCGTATCCAGGCAATGAACAGACCCCACACCCCCGTCAGCAGGGCGACACCGACGGCGATCATGATCACTCCGCCTGCCACTTTGATTCTCTGCGAGTTCCGCCGTAGCCAGCCGACACCGCGCATCGCCGAACTCGAGCCGAACGCGAGGACCACGAACGGTAGACCGAGTCCCAGACAGTAGGCGACGATGAGAGTGACGCCGCGCGCTGCGGTTGCGCCTTCAGTGCCAGCGGCAACGGACAACACCCCGGCGAGCGTGGGGCCAAGGCACGGCGTCCAGCCGAGCGCGAACACGCCACCGAGCAGCGGCGCTCCAGCAAGAGACGAGATGGTTTGCGGCGCGAATCGAGTGTCGCGTTGGAATGCGGGAATGAACCCGATGAACGTCAAGCCCATGATGATCGTGATGGCACCGCCGACCTGCTGAAGCACCTGTTCGTTGATGCGCAGGGTGCCGATGACCCCGAAAATCGAGGCGGTGGCGAGGACGAAGACGATGGTGAAGCCGGCGACGAACAACCCCGCTGCACCTGCCACGCGCCAGCGGCTTGCCAGCTTCGGCGGTGCTTCACCAGTCGAGGCGGCGGCGAGCGACGGCACGTCGGCACCTGCGATGCCCGCCAGGTACGACAGGTAGCCCGGCACCAGGGGCACCACGCACGGTGACGCGAACGAGACCAGCCCGGCGAGCATACATGCGGCGATCGCCAGTACCAGAGGTCCGCTCGATGCCAGATTTTGGAACGTCGAGCCAACGCCGCCTTGGGCAAGAAGAACAGTCATTCGTCTGCTATCCGTTCGACGACAGGGAGCAGGTCTTCGGCGAGGAGGGCACGCATGAACACTGCCGCCACCCGGTGCTCTCGATCGAGTACCAGCGTCGAGGGAATCACGCTGGTCGGGTAGTTCCCGCCGAGGGCGATCAGCGTCCGCATCGAGGGGTCGTAGATCGAGGCGTAGGAGACATTGTTGTCGACAACGAAGTCCTGCGCTTTGTCCTTCTGCGGATCTCGAACATTGATACCGAGGAACTGCACACCGCGCTCGCGGGTTGCTTCGTAGACCTCTTCGAGGTCGTCGGCTTCGCCGCGGCAGGGGCCGCACCACTGACCCCAGAGATTGATCACGACCACCTCGCCGTCATAGTCCGACAGAGCGGTGTTCTTACCTTCCTCCATCAGATCGGGTCCGGCGAGTTCACCGATGGTTCCGCGCGTTTCGGGGGGATCGTAGACGATGTCGGTTTGACCACCGGGTGCAACGAAATCGAAGCTACCTCCGGAGGGCACGGCGTCGGCGCCTGCGGAACATCCGGAGACCAGGAGTACAACGGCAAGGATGGATGCCGTTGCCGTGGCGGGCAGACTGCTCTGTTCGCGTGTGCGAGCCCCCGTAGGGCGGCCGAGTCTCATGAAGTCGACGCCTTTGCTGCAGTACGGATCTGCGCCGATGTCTCGAACATCGTGGGATCGGTGACGCGGTCGATGCCCCAGTCTTGGCCGGTGACGAAGCTCGGGGCACTGTGACTTCCCTCTCCGGAATGCACTACGGACACGAGGCAGTCAGTTGATTCGGATCGTGGTCGTGGCTCCTGGATCCTGGTCCGGTCGATACCCGGTCGGCAACACCGGCCGGGTCGACGCGGGATTGACGCGACCGGTGCCGCATGACCTCGCCGAAGCACAGGGCGGCGGCTAGCAGGCGACATCAGTTCAAACCCGCGTACGAATGCAGTCCGGAGACCACCATGTTGATGATGAACAGGTTGAACAGCATGGCCACGAATCCGGCGATGTTGATCCACGCGGCCCGGGTGTCACGCCACCCGCTGGTGGCCCGGGCGTGCAGGTACGCGGCGTAGATGATCCACGCGATGAATGAGACCGTCTCTTTCGGGTCCCAGCCCCAGAACCGACCCCACGCGGCCTCGGCCCAGATCGCGCCGAGGATGACACCGATTCCGAACAGGGGAAACGCGAAGATGGTGGTCTTGTACGCCAGCACGTCGAGCGAGTGCGCCGAGGGGAGACGAGCGACGATCCGGCCCACTCTGCTGTCGGGGACGGCGTTGTTGTTGGGATATCGGATCCGGATCAGGAACAATGTGCTGGCTGCACCGGAGATCAGGAACACCCCGCTGCCGAGCGAGACGACGGAGACGTGCACGGGGAGCCAATACGACTGCAAGGCTGGTACGACGGGCGCCGCGTTGGCATAGAGCACAGTTCCGGCAATGAAGAGCAGGATCAAGGTCGGCACGAGGACGAACAACCATAGTGTGCGCAGTTGCTCCGAGCGCAGCACGATCAGTCCGGCAAGTATGCCGGCCGCGCATGTGACGGAGACGAATTCGTACATGTTTCCCCACGGCGGGCGGCCAGTGGCGATCCCGCGCAGGACGATCGACCCGATATGCAAAGTGAGTGCGAGCATTACCAGGGCGAGTCCCGTGCGGCCCAGGCGTTCGGACGGGGCTCTTCGCTCGGGGACCGGCACGTATCCCGGTGTCGATGATGTCGCTGCGATCAGTTGCGGATGCAGACTCGAGGCCCGGCTCAGAGTCGCTGTTCGTGTCGTTGCGAGTTGTGCGATGAACAGGATCGCGGCGAGAAGGTAGACCACGAAGGCGGTCTCGAAACTGATGTCGCTCCAGCGGGCGAGGTTGTCGTCGATCGGCATGGCGCTACACCGTTTCTGTATCGAGGGTCTCGGAGTGGTTCTTTGTCCGCGGCGTCCAGATTTCGGTGCGGAGGGTCTCGAATTCGGGTCCCCATCCGGCGTGATCGGTACGGGCGAGCCCGCCCATCTCCACGCTCGATCGGCCTGTTTCGGCCGGGAGTACACGGAACCAGACTCGACGTCGCTTGATCACCAGCGAGACCAACAGTCCGGTCATCATCGTGATCGCGAACACGAGCACCCACAACTGTGCGGGGTCGTATCCGACCTGCAGGTTGGCGAACTCCTTGGCGCCGTTGAATCGAATGTTGGTGCCGTCGGTGAGGGTCGTCGATTCACCGGGACGCAGGTTCACCCGATCCTGCTTGACAAGTCGGCCCTGGTTGATCATCTCCTGGTCCAGGGAGAAGATCGACTGGGGTATGCCGGTGTCGAGGCCGGTATCTCCTTTGTAGATATCCACTGCCACAGCAGGATCGACCAAGTCCGGGAAGCGGGAGGAGAGCAGGGTTCCGTTGAATTGCGCAGTGGGAGCGAAGAGGCCTTCGATGGCGATCTGGCCGCGGCGTCGCTCATCGGCGGTGGCATAGGTCCCGCCGGGTGGATCGAAACGCAACGCCCCGCTACTCAGGAACGTGGTGGCGTCGTCGGGCCGGAACTGCAGGGCCTCGGTTCGACTCTGACCGTCGGGGAAGGTCACGGTGAATTCCGGGGCGTATCCGTGGCCGGTGAGGTAGATGCGTTCATCTCCGAGCCGGAGGGGTTCGTTGACTTTGAGTTGATAGTCGCGCCAGGTGTCTGCGGCGATGTCGTCGGCGGACTGGTAGGAGATGTTCGAGGTGAACATCTCTGCCTGGCCGTTCTCAAGGTAGTCGGCGTTGAAGTCCTTGACTCTGATGCAGAACGGCTCCAGCCCGGTTCCGTCGGTGCTGTTGCCGGCCCGGAAGGAGTCGTAGATGGCGGGCGAGGTGTTGCAGAAACCGGGCCCGTTGTCGGCGATGACGATGACCGATCCTTCGTAACCGAAGAGCTTGCCGATGGCGATGGCCGCGAGCAGACCGATCAGCGAGAAATGAAAAAGTAGGTTTCCCGCTTCGCGGGTATAGCCCTTCTCGGCGGAGAGGGTGAGCGCCCCATCGGGCTCGGGCCTAACGGCAGTACGCCACCCTCTCAAGTGGGGCGCGATGTCGTCGATGACGGTTTTCGGGCTACCGGCGAGAGCGCCCGAATGATGAAGCGGTAGTCGCGAAAGGTTTCGGGGTACGCGAACTGGCTGTGCGCGAAGGGCTTTACCGTGTTCGATCATTCGGGGAGTCAGGCAGCCGATCAACGACACAAACAGTAGGACGTAGATGGCGGTGAACCAGAAGCTTCCGAATACGTCGAACAATTCCAGCGTGTCCATGACGGCCCCGAGAGCCGGGCGCGCTGCGATGTAGGAATCAACCGCCTGGGTGTTGAGATTGCGCTGTGGCAGCAGGGCGCCTGGGATTGCTGCGATAGCGAGCAAAAACAGCAGCACCAGTGCCGTTCGCATCGAGGTCAGTTGCCGCCACCTGTTGCGCACCGCAGCGATTGCTCTGCGTAACCGTCCCTGCGATGTGAGCGCCGGGGTTTGATCAGCTGTCACACCGCCACACCCTTTCGACGATTGCATCTCAATTACTATGCAACATAGTAGTTGATGGGCCGTGTGCAGTTGTGTGCGGTAGTCGCCTCATATGGAGGTCGGCCTGTCAACGACGGCATGGTGAAGCGGTGGCACGCACCGTCGTGTGTGCCACCGCTTCCTGTTGCCGGGATGGTGATCGATGCGAGTGGGAGGTGAGCGTGTCGTAGTGTTCGACGCGTCGTCAACTCTCATATACGCGGGTTGGTTACCGCAGGACGGACTGTTTCGGCTGGAGTGGATCGCAAGTCTATGAGTCGAGCGTGATCCCAACGCGCAGTTGAGGATTGCTCATAGGCGGCTAGCGGGTCACTCCCAGACGCTCGGCCACATCCCACATCGTCGTCGACCGTTCATTCCGGACATCTATCCCGACGCAGATCGCTACTTCGGCGTCGGAGCTTCAGTCATTCCTCGAGCGTGGCCAACGACCAGCACCAGCCGGCCAGCTCTCGTGCGATCCCGGCATTGGCGACCACCGCACGTTTACCGCGTTCGTCGAAATGTTCCCACCGTGCGTGCAGCCGCCGGTTCGCTTGATGTCCTCGCGCTTTGGCTTTGGGAGTCGACGCCTTCCACCGTGCCACCAGTTCACGCCCCGGCCGATACGGCTTGCGATGATGCCAGGCAGCCTCGACCAGCAGTCGGCGTACGTGAGCATTGCCGGTTTTGCTGACACCGCCCTGCGACCGGGATTCACCGGAAGAATGCTCGGTCGGGATCAACCCGACGAACGCACCGATCGAGCGGCCGGTCAACCGGTCCCACTCACCGATCTCCGTCGCCAAACCGAACGCTGTCAACGTCGCCACCCCACGAAGGCACCCCAGCCGGGTCACCACCGGAGTGAACGACGAATGCGCAGCCATGTCCGCGATGGCGGTATCGAGACGATTCCGGCGTTCGGTGGTGGCGATGACGGTCTCGTAGGCGGTGTCGTAGGTGATCTGCAGTGCACGTGAATCGAACCGCTGGCGACGTAACCACAGATCGTGGGCTGCGGTCCAGGGTTTGCCGCCGCTGTAGATGATCCCTTGACGCAGCAGCACATGTGTCAGGCGATGCTGTGCGGACACCAGATCGCCGCGGCAGTCCTCCCTTGCTCGCACCAGATCACGAGCGGACTCCTGCTCGGTACTCGGAATCAGAACCGGCACAATAGAACTCAAATGAAGCAACCGAGCCAAATGCCGGGCATCACGGGCATCGGTCTTGATGCGGTCACCAGGGGGACGCTGAATTTTCGACGGTGCCGCCACCACACAATCGACACCGGCGGCCAACAGAAAACGGGCCAGACCGAAACCGGTCGGGCCCGCCTCGTAGACGACATGCACCAGTCCTGGCAGCGAACGAATCCACTCCAGGATTTCTTTGTGATCAGGCGACATGCGACGCTCGAACAACTCGCCCGTCTCGCCATCCAAACCGCACGCCACCACCGATCGTGCGTGCACATCCAAACCAACACTCGTACGATGATTCTTCACTGGGGCCTCCCACATCTGTGGCTCTACCGGCCAGGACCCACTCCTGTCGGCAACCCACGCTTACATGCGGAGGGGCCCCAGCCAAGACCTCCATACCGTCTATGATTCGACTCGATTCAATACTTTTGACCGTTTCATTACTTGCGCTAGCGTAATCGGCAACTTTGCCGCTAGGGTAGGTAAAACCGGCCGGTCTGCAACCGAGGCGGATTGCTGCAGACCTGTTGGTAGAGAACGCATTCGGTGCATTCTGCATTGATTCCGTTCGCGCTCGAATATGTCGACCAATGACAAGTCAGGAACAACGCCGGAGTTCCCAAAGCGTCGACGCGTGTTTACACGGCCTTCGGAAGCACTGTGCCGCAGGGTGTTATCGGCTCCAAAGCCCGCCTCTTCCGGGAGGGTGCGTTGTGCTCGGCGACGGACTACCAGTTCAACCTGTTCAACACGAGTTCTCAGACCGCTACGTCCACTCGAGACTGCGGACCCGGCTTCTACAACAGTCATGGATTCGTGGCGGTGTGGCCGTCCGGTGGAAACATGTCGGAGTACGTCACCTTCCCGTCCGACCCCCTCCAGTACCCTGCCCCCGCTGCCCTGGCTGCACCTCGCGCAGACGGCGACGCTGCGCGCGCACAAGGAACAAATCCGGACGGTGAGAGCTACGGAACCGGCGAGGCCGCGCAGGCAGATGCTGAACTCCCTGACCTGGTCAGCGCCATCGGTACCGATGGTGAGCTGGGGTACGTCAGGTCGGACGATTTGGTTGGTTCGGTAGTCGACGCTGCCGCGACGCCAGCTCCCCGGACGATTCCCCTGCTGTCACAGACCGGGGACCCCATCGGGTCGTTCCAGATCGGTTAGCATCTTGATCGTCGCCTCTGGCCTCGGCGCTTCGGCGGCCGAGGCCAGAGTTCGTTTCAGCCTAAAGGAGACGGTATGGCTCAATACTGGGGCGATTACCCGGTCGCGGATGACGAGGGTGAAATACCTGAAGGTCTGCCCACGGGTCGATACGTACCGCTCGTCGCCAACGGTCATGGGGCGTTGACTGCCTGGGCTGCGGGTCCGGGCCGATGCTTTCGGACGTCGTATCCAGCGGCGCTGCATCCGCCCGTGAAAGTGTCACGCGGTCACCAGGCAACCGGTGACCCGCAGGAAGTTTGGTTCGAGGCCTTCACTGAAGAAGATTTGCGTGCACAGAACGAGGACATCAATGCATACTTGGCCTCGGCAGGAGTTCGTCCACAACCGCGGGGTTACAAGTGGCACGTGCTGGTCCCCGACAACATCGTGAACGAAGATGCCCTCGAAGACGCGTTACGAGACAAGAACAATTATGTGGATCCCGTAGAAGTCTTCGAATCCATTGCACAGCTGTACGGAAATTTGTTCCGGTCCTGACCTTGCGAGCCGCCAATTTTCCTTGGCAGAGACAGAGGACGTGCGACCCCTCCTGTCGCCGTTTTGGTGTACCCGGTGGAAGTGTCTCGCCAAAGGAACCCGGGGCCGGACGTACACCGTGATGGGAGCTAATCGCTTAACCCGCAGGCGAACTGAGGTGCCGGTAGAGGGTGGCGCGGCCGATTCCGAGTACTGATGCGATTTCGGTTTTGGGTGTGCCGTCGTCGAGCATTCTGCGGATGTGACGAGCTTTGTCGGCGTCGATCTTGGCTGGTTGGCCACCGATGCGGCCGCGGGCTCGTGCGGCTGCGAGGCCGGCCATGGTGCGTTCTTTGACGAGGTCTCGTTCGAATTCGGCGAGGGAGCCGAAGATGTTGTAGGTCAGGCGTCCTCCGACTGTCGAGGTGTCGATGCCTTCGGTGATGCTGCGCAGTGTTGCACCTTTGGTTTCGATGAGGTTGACGGTTTCGATGAGGTGGCTCAGTGAGCGGCCGAGTCGATCGAGTCGCCATACTGCGACGACGTCGCCGGCGCGCACGCTCTCGAGGAGCAGCTGCAACTGAGGTCGGTCTTTGTCTGCTCCGGATGCGACCTCTTCCCAGATGCGGAAGCAGCCGGCGGCTGTCAGTGCGTCTCTCTGTAGATCCAGCGACTGATCGGTGGTCGAGACCCTCATGTATCCCAAAACGGCGCTCACGAGGATGACTGTCTCAGAAACGGCCGACAAGGCACAGGCGGCGCGTCAGAGCTTGAGACAGGTTTCTGAGACACATCACGATTGAGTCTCGATATCGATCCTGTCAGTTTCAGGAGTCGCGTTCACTGTGTCAGAAGTCGAATGCACTGAGCGCCAGCAATTGATGTGGGTTCGGCTCCTACTCCGGCTCGTCGGCGTTAGTGTTGCCTATGGGCATGTCGAAAGTGGTACCTGCGCTGCCGGTACGAGACATCGACACCGCTGTAGAGATATACGTCCGCGCGTTCGGCTTCACGACCCGGTACACCGACCCGACTTTCGCGAGACTTACCCGCGACGACGTCGAGATCCACTTGTGGGCCGCCGACGACGACAGCTGGAATACCCGTTCAGACCCTGCGGCATGGCCGGTATGCAGCGGAGCCGAGACGTTCCTTGCCGGCACAGCCAGCTGCCGCATCGCCGTGGACGAGATCAACGACCTTTACGCCGAGATGTCCCGCGCGGGAGTGCTCCATCCCGCAGACGCGGGTCGTCCCGTCTCGACGGACTGGGGAACGACGGAGTTCGCAGCTGTCGACACCGACGGCAATCTGATCACTTTCCATACCGATGAAAAAAGCCAACACGAGCCCACCACGGCAGGCAACGGCGCACCCTGACCGCACCCTCGAGCAGAAACTCGATGACCCGGACGTCCGTCGACGCGCTACGCGTGGTCATCGTCCTGAAATAAGCGCATGCTGGACTTGTCCACCCGCGCGCAGTCAGGCGACGGTCAGATAGATCAACGCGACATTGAGTGCGACGACGATTCCCGCGATGAGCCATGCCGCGTATGCCGTGATCCGGTGATTGACATCGCCGCCCATCAGGATGCGGTCCGAGGTGAACCGCACCAAGGGAATGAGCGCGAACGGAATACCGAAGGACAGGACGACTTGTGAGACGACCAGTGCCCGACTGGGGTCGACCCCCGCGGCCAGAATTGCCAGTGCGGGAACAAGTGTCACCAGTCGTCGCACCAGAATCGGAATGCGCTGACGTAGTAGGCCGTCCATGATCATCGCGCCGGCGTATGCCCCGACCGATGTCGATGCCAGGCCCGAGGCCAGCAGGCCCACCGCGAACAGCAGCGCTACCACCGGCCCCAGAGTGTCTCCTACTGCTGTGTGAGCTCCTTCGATGGAATCGACGCCCTCTCGGCCTCCCAGCGTCGAGGCCGCCAACAGCAGCATCGACATGTTCACTGCACCGGCCAGCAGCATCGCCAACCCGACATCGATCCGGGTGATCCGCAACAACCGCTGCCGGACAGGCCCTGCCTCGGGGTGTCCGTGCCGGTCACGTGCAAGGCCGGAGTGCAGATAGACCGCGTGCGGCATGATCGTCGCACCGAGCATAGCGGCGGCTATCAATACGCTTTCCGCGCCGTCGAACCGCGGAATCAACCCGGCGGCAGCGGCGGTGAACGATGGCGGTTCCACGACGACGCTGGCAAGAAATCCGACGGCGATGACACCGAGTAGACCGAGAATCACGAACTCGAACGGGCGCTGGCCCCGGCGATCCTGGACCAGCAACAAGATCATCGATACGGCTCCGGTGATGAGGCCGCCGATCAGGAGCGGCAGGTCGAAGAGCAAGTAAAGAGCGATCGCACCGCCGACGATCTCTGCGAGGTCGGTCGCCATGGCGACCACTTCTGCTTGCCCCCAATATGCCAGTCGCACACTCTTGCTCGACTTCTCGCGGACCACTTCGGGCAGTGTCATTCCGGTGACGATGCCGAGTTTGGCGGAGAGGAACTGCACGAGGCCGGCCATCACGTTCGCGGCGACGATCACCCAGACCAGCAGGTACCCGAACTGCGCGCCGGCGCTGACGTTGGAGGCGACATTGCCGGGGTCGACGTAGGCGATCGCGGCGACGAAAGCAGGACCGAGCAGAACGAGGCCAGACCGAAACCTCGAGGGCGGCCGAGACGATCGGCGCTGCAGCACAGACATGACCACACCCTCCGGCACCAACAATATGTCAGAACCCTGAAAATATAGTTCGGCCTCCCGAACAATGCAATGCGGCGTGGCGGTTCGGCGACATCACGATCAGATGGGCAGGATCACTGCACTGACGAATTCGTTGCGGATCCAGGCGATGAACAACCCCCACACCCCGGTCAGCAGTGCGATGCCGACGGCGATCATGATGACACCGCCCGCCACCTTGATCCTCTGAGAGTTCCTCCGAAGCCACCCCACACCGCGCATCGCCGAACTCGAACCGAACGCAAGAACGACGAACGGTAGGCCGAGTCCCAGGCAGTACGCGACGATGAGAGTGACCCCGCGGGCTGCGGTTGCACCTTCGGTGCCTGCCGCCACGGACAGCACGCCGGCAAGGGTCGGACCCAGGCACGGCGTCCAGCCGAGCGCGAACACCCCACCGAGCAGCGGCGCTCCTGCAAGGGACGAGATCTGCCGGGGTGCGAATCGGGTGTCGCGTTGCAGTGCGGGTATCAACCCGATGAACGCCGCACCCATGATGATCGTGATGACCCCGCCCACGCGTTGGAGTACTTGCTCGTTGATGCGCAAGGTGCCGATGACTCCGAAGACCGAGGCTGTGGCGAGGACGAAGACGATGGTGAACCCGGCGACGAACAACGACGCTGCACCGGCCACACGCCAGCGATTCACGAGACCCGTCGACGACGTACCGGCGGTCGCGGTGCTGGGTGTCCGGGCATCGGCTGACTGAGCCTCGCAGGCCGATTGGGTGCCGCGGGCTGATTGGGCGTCGCGGGCTGATTGGGCGTCGGCGCCGGCGATGCCTGCCAGGTAGGACAGGTATCCCGGCACCAGCGGCACCACGCACGGTGAGGCGAACGAGACCAACCCGGCGAGCATGCATGCCGCGATCGCCAGCAGTAGGGGCCCACTCGATGCCGCGTTCTGGAACGTCGACCCGATGTCTTGGGCGAGAAGAGTCGTCATTCCGCGGCTATCCGTTCGACGACGGGAAGCAGGTCTTCGGTGAGCAGGGCTCGCATGAAGACCGCGGCCACCCGGTGCTGGCGATCGAGTACCAGCGTCGAGGGAATGACGCTGGTCGGATAGTTCCCGCCGAGGGCGATCAGCGTCCGCATCGAGGGGTCGTAGATCGAAGGGTAAGTGACGTTGTTGTCGACCACGAAGTCCTGCGCTTTGTCCTTCTGCGGATCTCGGACATTGATACCGAGGAACTGCACACCGCGCTCACGGGTGGCCTCGTAGACCTCTTCGAGGTCGTCGGCTTCGCCGCGGCAGGGGCCACACCATTGACCCCAGAGATTGATCACGACGACCTTTCCGTCGTAGTCCGCCAGAGCGGTCGTCTTGCCCTCCTCCATCAGATCGGGGCCGGCGAGCTCGCCTATGGTTCCGCGTGTTTCGGGAGGGTCGTAGACGATGTCGGTTCGGCCACCGGGCGCGACGAAGTCGAAGCTCCCGCCGGACGGTGCAGCGTCGGCACCAGCGGAGCATCCGGAGATCAGTAGTACGACGGCAAGAATCGATCCGATTGCCGCGGTGGGCGTGCCGCCTTGTCGTCGAGTACCGACCCACACGGGTAGGAAACGTGTCATGAGGTGAAGTCCTTTATTGCAGTGCGGATCTGGTCTGTCGTCTCGAACACTGTCGGGTCGGTGATGCGCTCGATCGTTCCGTCCGGGCGGACGAGAAAACTCAGGGGAAGGACCGGCGGTGCCGAGAGCGCGTCCTGGACGCTGCCGCCGTCGATGTAGTTCGGATAGCGGATGCCCAGTTGCGTGAGCAGCGCGGCCGCGTCCGCGGGTCGGTCCTCGACGTTGATTCCGATGACTGGGATCGCGTCGGGTTCTGCGGCGTAGGCATCGACTACGGGCATCTCGGTGCGGCACGGGCCGCACCAGGATGCCCACAGGTTGATCAGCGTCACCTCGCTGCCGAGAACGTCGACGAGATCGACATCGTCGGCACTGCCGATGCAGCGCGCCATCACTCCCGCCAGCGGCCCACCTTCGTGTGGCACCGGCTGCGGACACAGCGGTAGCGCTGTTGCTCGTGCCGCGTCATCCGGCGGGCGGGACAGTGTGGGTTCGGGTCCGACCGGCGCGACATTGTTGGCGATGACGTCGGATGGGCCGCCCTCGACGCCACCGGAGCGGGGCCACAGTGCGACGATCGATGCAACGACAACGACGAGCATGACGATCGACCAGCCGCGCGTCATCGCCGTGACCTTCTTTCTCGAGAGATCGGCAGAGGGGCGAACGGTACGTCGCGGATCATAGGAGCGTGGACCAGTACGACCAGAAACGCTGCGCGATCAGGGCGATGAGGACGAGAAACCACACGGTCAGCGCAATCGAGTGATTGCGCATCAACACTCCCGCCCACTGCCGCCGGCCCGCACTCGGAGCCCCGCGGTCGAGGTTGCGCAGCGTGACGTACCAGAAGATCGGTACGGTGACCGCCCACACCGCCATGCAGTACGGGCACAGCGCGCCGATGTCGTAGAGGCTCTGCACGATCAGCCAGTGCACGAAGACCGCAGCAGCAGTGACACCGACCTGCAGTGCACTCCAGAACCACTGCGCGAACACGGCTCCGGCGAGCAGGGCGGCACCCACTGCCGCCACGACGGCGAAGCCCGCGATCCCGAGAAGGGAATTGGGAAATCCGAACGCAGACGCCTGCGGGGTGTCCATCACCGATCCGCAGTTGAGTACCGGATTGATACTGCAGGTCGGGGCGTAGGCGGGATCGAGCGCAAGGGCGAACTTCTCTACCGTGAGTACGAACGCGGCGGCCAGTCCGATCACGCCTCCTACCAGCAGCAGCCAGGGCAGGCTTCGGGCGAACGGTCCGCTGCGTCGGGTGAGAGCGGCTGCGCGGTCAGCCGAGTGCAGCGTCGAGGGCATCGGTGAGGTCTCCGTAGGTGGTGGGTTCGATCTTGGTGCCGTTGAGGAAGAACGTCGGGGTGCCCTGGACGCCGAGCGCGATCCCGTCGGCGACGTCGGCCTCGATGCGTTCGAGCGTCGCAGGGTCGGTGTAGGCGGCATCGAAGGCGCTCATGTCGAGCCCTTGCTCGACGGCGAAGCTGCGGAACAACTCGTCCTGCGGAACCTGCTGTTCGCCCCACTGCGCCTGCGTTTCGTACATGCGTTGATACATGGCCTCGAATCCGCCCTGCTGGGCCGCGGCTTCGACTGCGCGTGCGGCTCGTTCGGCATTGAAGTGGGAGGCGATGGGAAAGTAGCGGGCCACGAAGCTCACCCGGTCGCCGTACTCTTCACGCAATTGCTCGATCGCCGGGTAGGCCGATCGGCAGGCCTCGCACTCGAAGTCGAGGAACTCCACGAACGTGACCCGGCCGTCGGGCACCGAGTTCAACCGATGACTGTTCTCGCGCACCGCAATCGAGGCAGGGTCGGTCGCGGCCTGCTCGGCGGCGGCAGCATCGGGGGACCCCGATCGATCCACCATCAGAAATACAGCCAACGCGGCGGCGAACACGATCACCAGGGACAAGGAAATCTTCAACGCTCGGCTCATACAACTACCTTCTCGATTCGTTCGGACTGATCAATGGGCCCGATATGGGCGTTTCGACTCGTTATGACACTAACAATCGTACGAACGTTGACCAAAGCCCTTCCCTAACGATCGCATGATTGTTAGATTGTGACCATGGCCTTGGAACCTCTGGACTCGTGCGATCTGTTGTGTATGGACCTCCCTCACGCCGAGAGGGTTCGCGCTACTCTGCCCGCGCTCGGCGATATCGAACCCGTCGCCGACGCTGCCCGAGCATTCGGCGACCCCACCCGACTGACCATCGCGCTCGCGTTGAACGCCGGCGGGCAGATGTGCGGCTGCGACATCGCGTGGATCGTGGGACAGAGCCAGAAGCTGGTCTCCCACCATCTCCGCAAACTCAAAGCCGCGGACGCCGTCACATCGAACAGAGAGGGAAAGTTGGTCATGTATGCGCTCACCGACCGCGGCACCCGACTGCTCGCGACACTGACCGAGGTACTGCCCACCGCCTCGACCGCCACTGATCTCACCGGGGTAGATCATGGTTGACGCGTGCTGCGGACCTACCCCGGCAGCGCCGACCACCGAATCCACTGCTGACGGTGCGGGCACGGGAGGTCCGGCTCCGACCGATGCACTCCCGAGGTTGTGGCAGGTCCGCGAGCTGCAACTCGCGTCGGCCGCCGCGATCATCCTGGGCGCATCGTGGTTGCTCGGTCGAACGGGTGCCGATGCGGTTGCGACCGTCGGCGCTCTGATCGCTGCCGCGATCGCCGCCGTCACCTTCGTTCCCGCGACGGTGAGAAATCTGCGACACGGACGCATCGGTGTCGGCACGCTGATGACGATCGCGCTCCTCGGTGCCATCGCATTGGGCCAGATCCCCGAGGCCGCGATGCTCGGTATCTTGTTCTCCGTCGCCGAGGGACTCGAGGAATACGCGGTCACCAAGACCCGCCGCGGACTGCGCGCACTCCTGTCGTTGGTGCCGCCGACGGTATCTGTCCTGCGCGGTGGAACCGAGCAGGCCCTGTCCCCCGACGAGGTCGTGATCGGGGACATCATGGTGCTGCGGCCGGGTGAGCGAGCTGCCACGGACGGCACCATCGCTCGCGGTTCGACGAATCTGGACGTGTCTGCGATCACCGGCGAGTCCGTGCCCATCGAAGCCGGTGTCGGTGACGAGGTGCATGCCGGTGCCATCAACGGCGGCGGGGCCATCGAGGTCACCGTCACCGCGCCGGCATCGGAGAGTTCGCTTGCTCGCATCGTCCGCATCGTCGAACAGGCCCAGGACCGCAAAGGGGCCGGCCAACGGCTGGCGGACCGTATCGCACGTCCGCTCGTGCCCTCGATCATGATTCTCGCCGTACTCGTCGCTGGCGTCGGTGCGGTGCTCGGTGACCCCATGTTGTGGCTCGAACGCGCACTGGTGGTCCTGGTCGCGGCATCACCGTGCGCGTTGGCCATCTCGGTGCCGCTGTCGGTGGTGGCGGCGATCGGGGCTGCGAGCCGCAACGGGGCATTGATCAAAGGCGGTGCAGCAGTGGAAGAGCTGGGCCGCATTCGCGTCGTCGCCTTGGACAAGACCGGCACCCTCACCGCAGGACGACCGGAGGTCGTCGACGTCGTCACCGCTGCGGGAATCAGCCGCGACGACGCGCTGGCCGTTGCTGCTGCGCTCGAAGCGCGCAGCGAGCATCCACTCGCCCGCGCCGTACTGGCCTCCGTATCAACCGTCGCGGCAGCCGATGATGTCACTGCCATCGCCGGGCACGGCCTGACCGGCACCCTCGACGGAGCCCCGATCAGGCTCGGGAAACCGAGCTGGTTCGACACACACCCCAGCTCCGAGGAGTTCCACGCCGACGTCGCTCGTCTCCAAAGCAGCGGTGCCACAGTCGTTCTCGTCGAACGCGCCGGAGTTCTGATCGCTGCGATCGCCGTCCGCGACGAACTGCGGCCCGAGGCCGCCGAGGCTGTCCGCCAACTCACCGCGCTCGGTATCGACACTGCGATGCTCACCGGCGACAACGCGCTCACTGCGCAGGCCCTGGCGACCCAGGCGGGCATCACCGCCGTCCACGCCGAACTACTGCCCGAGGACAAAGCGGCCCTGCTGACCGACATCGCGGCCGGACGCAAGATTGCCATGGTCGGCGACGGCATCAACGACGCTCCTGCCTTGGCGACCGCAGATGTCGGGATCGCCATGGGCGCGATGGGAACCGACGTTGCCATCGAGACCGCCGATGTTGCCCTCATGGGTGAGGACCTCCGGCATCTACCGCAGGTGCTGGCCCACGCTCGACGCGCCCGGCGCATCATGATCGAGAACATCGCCTTGTCGATTGCCATCATCGGCGTGCTCGTCCCACTGGCTGCTACCGGTGTCCTGGGCTTGGCCACCGTGGTGCTCGTCCACGAACTCGCCGAAGTCCTGGTCATAGCCAATGCGATTCGCGCCGCCCGCACCACCCCCTTGGACGGTTTCGTGCCCCCGCCCGCGGCGTCCGGTGCCCTCAACGTCACGATCGCACCCGCAGCGGCCTTCGAGGATGCCTGCTGCGCTCCGGCTCCGACGCCGAGGAACACCGCACCTCTCGCATCTGGGAACCCACTGGCCTCCACCACCACAACGTCACCATCGGCGATCGGAGCAGACGATGGCAGCTCCGGGTGCTCGGATGGATGTACCTGCTGCACATCGACTCCCGCGCGAAGCGAACTCGGTCAGGGAAGGTAGAGACCTGCGGGCGGTGATCGGACTGCATGCAGGCTCTACGGGATCGACATGACCCCAGCAGCAGCGGCATCGACAACAGAGGTGCGCTGGCACCACCTCGAACGAACACACATCCTCTCGCAGCACTATCCGTGATTGCATGCTCTCAACCACGCCGCGATGGTGAAAGCTGCGGCGGTAGAACATGATCGGCGCGAATCCTGGGGTCAGGTGATCCGGATCGTGATCGCTGCTCCAGGATCGTGGTCGGGGCGATACCCGGCCGGTAACACCGGCCGGGTCGAGGCGGGACCGATGTCGCCGATGCCCATTCCGCAGGACCGTACGGACGCGCTGAGAGGCAGATAGCGGTCATCAGTTCAGGCCTGCGTAGGAGTGCAGGCCGGAGACGACCATGTTGATGATGAACAGATTGAACAGCATCGCCACGAATCCGGCGATGTTGATCCATGCTGCGCGGGTGTTGCGCCACCCGCTGGTGGCGCGGGCGTGCAGGTAGGAGGCGTAGACGATCCAGGTGATGAAGGAGACCGTTTCTTTCGGATCCCAGCCCCAGAACCGGCCCCACGCGGCTTCGGCCCAGATAGCGCCGAGGATGACGCCGACGCCGAAGAGCGGGAAGGCGAAGATCGTGGTCTTGTAGGCCACGATGTCCAGTGTCTGCGCGGAGGGCAGGCGGGCTGCGATCCGGCTCACGCGGCTGCCCGAGTCCTCGGGATGCTTCATGCGGATCAGGAACAGCGCGCTCGCAACCCCGGAGATCAGGAACACCCCGCTGCCGAGCGAGACGATGGAGACGTGCACCGGCAGCCAGTACGACTGCAGTGCCGGTACCACCGGTGCTGCGTCGGCGTACAGCACGGTGCCGGCGACGAACAGCAGGATCAACGTCGGCACCAGAACGAACAACCACAGGGTGCGTAGCTGCGTCGAGCGCAGCACCACCAGTGCAGCGACTACACCTGCTGCGCAGGTGACCGAGACGAATTCGTACATGTTGCCCCACGGCGGCCTGCCGGTGGCGATCCCGCGAAGGATGATCGACCCGATATGCAGGGTCAGTGCCACCATCACCAGCCCGAGTCCGCTACGCCCGAAACGTTCGGATGGAACTCGCCGGGGTGCGTCGGGAATGCGTCCGGGCGTCGTCGACGTGGCAGCAATGATCCGAGCACGAAGTCGCTCCGTATTGTGCAGTTCCGCGCTACGGGTCGTTGCGAGCTGTGCGAGGAATGCGATCGCGGCGAGGAGATAGACCACGAAGGCGGTCTCGAAGCTGATGTCGCTCCACCGGGCGAGGGTGTCGTCGATCGGCATGGTGCTACACCGTTTCTCTGTCGTGGTTCTCGGACGGGCTCTGCGTGTGCGGCCAGATCTTCAACCGAAGGGTCTGGAATTCCGGTCCCCAGCCGGCGTGATCGGTGCGAGCCAGGCCACCCATGTCCACTGGCGAGAGACCGCGCTCGCCGGGGTGGACCCGGAACCAGACACGGCGACGTGTGATGACCAGGGACACCAGTAGTCCGGTCATCATCGTGACCGCGAACACGAGCACCCACCGCTGCGCGGGGTCGTATCCGACCTGGAGGTTCGCGAATTCCTTGGCACCGTCGAACCGGACGACGGTGCCGTCATTCGTCCAGGTGGGGGTGGGTCGGGTGCGGTAGGAGTCCAGATCGCCAGCTCGTTCTGGCTGTGGGTGCGCAGATCCTCGACATACGGAATTCGCCAGACTGCCGGTGCTGCGGAGGCGACGACGTCGGCACGTCTACGCAGTGTTTTCGGGAGCGGGCCGGGTGCGTCGGGAACCAGCACCAACCCGAGGAGGGTGCATCCGCCGGTCAGTCCTGCGGCCGATTGCAGGAGCAGATCGTGCGCGGCGGCGAGTCCGTCGCGGTCAGTGCGTGAGACGACCACGACGCCTCGGTGGCGGTCGGCGGCGGGCCAGCCCCGGCGGGCGTCGCCCGCCGGGGCCCAGATCTGAGCGAGTGTGCCTGCGCCGGAGCGTCCGTGAGCGGCAAGGAGCCACATCACGGGCGGGCGACCGTGGACCGAGACCGGGTTCTCGTGGATCGGTGCCCGGCGCGTCGACGGCGGTATCCGCAGCCCGGCCGGGGTGACCGACGAATCGCCGTCTCGGTAGTAGTCACGGTGCTCTGCTGGTTGTGCGGCCATCTCGGGCGCACCTCCTTCTCCGGCGTTCTCGGTCACCGAGTGGTGGTCGGTGAGACGGTCGTGGGTGCTGCGGCAGGCACGTCAGAGGTGGTGGTAGCCGCTGCGGTCCTGGCGGGACCGGTGGCCCCGACAGTGGCGTGGGCGGCGAGGATGCTCCCGGCGCTGCGGACGGTGTCGGTGGTGGCGAACAATGCCGCGCCTTGGTTGATCACTGCCCCGACCTTGTCGGCGAGAGACTGATCGCCGGTCAGGTCGGCAGCGAGTGCGACGATCCACCGGACAGTCAGCTCGACGGGGGTTTCACCTTTCGATCCGACCGGAACACTGTCGTAGGAGCCGTGTTTGGTCGCGGTGTTCCAGTACGAGGTGTCGGTGACAAGTTGCGCGAGGCCGGCGTTTTCGTCGATGGTGTTCGACACTTCCTTGAACGCGACGTCGACGGCGGAGTCGATCGTTGCCGGGGGCACGAGCTTGACCGCCGACGAGAGGACCTTCGTCGCGAGGATGCCCAAGGCTGCGGGTGGGTTCGTCAGGCCGACGGTGGCGAGCTGGCCGATGGTTTCGGGGGTGATGACGTCCTTGGCGACGGTGATCGCTGCGCCGATGGCCATTCCAGCGATCTTGGTGACCGCACTGAGGCCTTCGTCGATCATCTCGTCGGGCGACGTCGCGGACGGGTCGGAGTACTTCGCCATCTTCGACAGCACCGTCTCCGAGGACGAATTGACCTCGAATCGTCCGGCCTTCGAGTCGAAGTCGATGTTGTCGTTGATCACCGAGGCACCGGTCATCAGGGCAGTACGTCCGACAGCGGTAGAGACGTCGGTGAGAATGCGGACGGGGTCGCGGGTGTCCATCGAGGACTGACCGGCGATGGAAGCGACGAGCTTCGCGGCCGGGGCGTCGACGGGGGTGTCGCACGCCAGATCGCCTGCCGTGCAGTAGGAGGCGACACGGTCCGATACGGCTCCGAACCCGGCGATCTTCGGTGTCGGCGCGATACCGCCACCGACAGGCCGCGCTGCGGCCACAGCGGGGGCGAGCTGGACGGTGTCCACGGCTGCACCGTCGGTTCCCGGTGCCGGTGCCGGTGCTGCGTTGCCGCTGGCGAGCACGTCTTCACCTTCGGCACGGGTCGGGTCGGAAAACAGCGCCGCACCGGCGAACTGGTCGGGGTCGATCGGACCGGTACCTGCGCCGATTTCACGGGTCACCTGGGAAGCGACCTCGCCGCCCTGGGAGTAACCGGAGAGGAAGACTTTGGTGCCAGGGCAGCGTGCGGCGATGTCGGCGATCATGTTGGTGGTGTTCTCGACGCCGATATCGACGGACTGGGCGTACGGAACGGCGGAGCGGTCCCCCGGCTTACCGCCGAAGCTCGCCGGGTACGGGACGTAGCTGCGCTCCAGAGCCGGTCCCTCGCCGGAGTTCGCGTCGCGCATCGCCGGGACGGTCAGGCGGGAGAAGAAGCCGGAATCGGTGTCCGGTGATGAGTTCTCGTCTATCTCGGTGGTGCCGGGGACGACCACGAGATGCAGTACCGGGCAGTCCTCGCTTCCGCTCGACGGGGACGGTGTCGCGGACGGCTGCGCGGCCGCGACACCGCTGGCGGAGACCACGATGGTCACCGCTGCGGTGGCGGCGAGCAGGCGAGGGGTGAGGCGGCGAACCTGGTCGATGGTTGTGTGCACGGCTTCTCTCTTCTTCGGTGGGGCCTGGCGGATGTGCCTGGTCATAGGGGCCGCGGGACGATGGCAGCGATAAGCGCCGTGCCGTCCTGCGCCGCGGTGGTGGTAATCCGTTGACCGCTGATACGGCCATCGATCCCCGGTCCGCGTTCGACGACGGTCACGTCATAGACGCCGGCGTCAACAGGGTCTGCCAGGACACAGAACTCAATGGCCGGTTCGAGCTGGTCGATGCCCTCTTGCAGGCGCCCAGCGGAGGCCATCACCGCATCCGGTGCACCGGCCGCGCGTGCAACGGCTCCGTCGCGGTCGAAGTAGAAGGCCTTCTCGAAACGCCAGATCGCCACTGCACCCGGGTCGTCGCTGTCTTCGGTGACCGGGTCGCCGTCTGCTTGTCCCTTGCACCAGGTGACATCGGCTGCGGCCGCACCGGCCGCCGCGGGAGCCGCCGAGGTCGGAACGGCTGTGGTGGTGACGATGTCGCCCCGAGCCATCGGCGCAGCCGGTTCCGGTTCGCCGCCGAGACCGGTGGCCAGGACTGCCGCGCCCGTGATGCTGCCGCCGAGGACGGCGATCGCTGCGGTGACCGCGACACCCGCGCGATGCCTGCGCCACCACGACGACGGTGCGGGCGGCTGCGGTGCGCTGTAGGGGCGTTGGTTACGGAGCACGGCGGTACGAGCATCGAAGGAGCCGTATGCGTCCGCCGGCGCGGCTGAGTGGCCGAGGTGAGGCTGGTCCACGGCGACGTCGTACCAGTCGTCGTCCGAATCGACATCGGCGGACTGATGCTCGGCCAGGACCGTCAGCTTGCGCTCGGTTGGATACCCGGAAGCTGCTGCGGCGGTGACGGTCTCGTCGACGACAGGCTTGGGGAACCAGTCGTCGGTTCCGTCGTCGGTGTCGGTGGTGCGGTCGGGGGGTGCCACAGCAGGCCTTTCCGGGGGTTGAGGTGAGGAACGGGTCGAACCTTCGGGTGCAGCCCGGCCACAGTGGTGGTGGTCGGGCTGCACCCGGAGGTCAGATCGCGAGGTTCAGACCTGCCAGTGCGGCATTCGCCTGCTCGAGTACAGGAGCGACGGCGGTGTTCACCGCGGCTACGGTGTCCGCCACAGCAGGCTGCTCAAGGACCGTCGTGGTGAACCCCTTGACCGGCTCGTAGGCGGGTTCGGTCCAGACCTGGGCATCACTGACCGCCTGGCCGATGGTGGTGTCGATGGCGTTCTGGGTGCCGGGGGCGTCGACGGTCAGTGGCGCGGCAGGGGGCGCCGGGACGCTCTCGGGCGCCGGGAGCGGTGCGGGCTCTTCAATGATCTGCTGCTCGCCGCCGAGGACGGTGGCACCGAGGACGCCGCCGATGGCAGCCCCTGCCCCGGTCAGACCCAGTACGATCGGTGCCGAGAGGGCAGCGCCCACGCCCGCGCCAGCGAGTGCTGCTGCGCCGGGAATGAACACCCAGCCCACTGGGCCGCCCCAGACGATGGCACCGGTGCCGGTGGTGGCCGCGACTCCGAGTGCGCCGCCGATCGCGGCTCCGGTGCCGGTGATCACTGCGGCAGGAACCATCGACGCGGCGAAGCCGGTGGCGCCGCCGGCGATGATGCCGGTGGCCGTGCCTGCGGCGATGCGGTCGGCTTGGGGTGCGTCGGCGAATCCATTGTCGACGAGCCAGTTTCCGCCGTCGGCCTGAACAGCGGCTCCGGTGTTGTTGAACTGCTCGACCAGGTTTGGGTCGAGCAGGTTCGGGTCGTACGGCACGAGCTCGCCGCCAACGAGCACGTAGCCGTCGGGTGCGTCGATCGGTGCGATGACCTTCCGCTGGACCGTGGGGA
>NZ_JABFAO010000013.1 GCF_017168235.1 Rhodococcus sp. KRD197 | reverse complement strand
GGTATCACGGTCGTGCGGAGTTGACGGCGGATCGTTTTGTGGCGGATCCGTTCGATTCTGCTGGTGGTGGTCGGTTGTATCGGACGGGTGATGTGGTTCGGTGGTCGGCTGAGGGTGAGTTGGAGTACGTGGGTCGTTCGGATTTTCAGGTGAAGTTGCGTGGGTTGCGGATCGAGTTGGGTGAGATCGAGTCGGCGTTGTTGGCTGAGAGTGTGGTTGCGCAGGCGGTGGTGCTGGTTCGTCACGATCAGTTGGTTGCGTATGTTGTGCCGTCCGCCGGCTCCACGGTAGATATCGACGCGCTATTGCGGAACGTGGCCGCGCTCGTGCCCGAATACATGGTGCCTGCAATGGTTCTGGTACTCGACGCACTTCCACTCGGACCCTCGGGCAAGCTGGATAGAAAAGCACTGCCCGAACCCGTCTTCGAAAGCTCTGCCGACTTCCGCGGCGCGGACAGCGACGTCGAGCAGATTCTCAGCGAGGTCTTCACCGAGGTGCTCGGCGTCGATCGAGTAGGCGTCGACGACTCGTTCTTCGCTCTCGGCGGCGACAGCATCGTCTCCATCCAGTTGGTTGCCCGTGCGCGTGCTCGTGGCGTGATCATCACACCACGAGATGTGTTCGAGCAGAAGACAGTTGCGCTCCTCGCTTCGGTATCGACAACCGAGGGCGACACCGCCGACAGGGTCGTGCTCGAGGAGCTCCCCGGCGGCGGCGTCGGGCGTATGCCGTTGACACCGTTCGCGCAGTCGATGATCGAGCGCGGCGGATCCTTCGACCGCTTCGTGCAATCGGTGACCCTCGACCTGCCCGTCGGCATCGACCGCCGCGGCATACTCCGCACGGTCACCGAAGTCGTCGACCGTCACGACGGCCTGCGCGCACGACTCGTGCATGACGACCAGGGGTGGGGTCTCGAGATTTCCGAGCCCGGCTCCGTGGACCTCGACTCCTCGATCGACCACATCGTGATCGACGCGGAGGCCAAGTCCGAGGACATCATGGCCGCGGCATCGGAGGCCGTCGATCTGTCGATGCGCCACCTCGATCCGCGCGCCGGCCACATGTTGCGTTTCGTCTGGGTCGACTTCGGCCGCGACGTGCCGGGCCGCCTCGTCGTGATCGCACACCACCTCGTGGTCGACGGTGTCTCGTGGCGCATCCTGGTGCCGGACTTCGTCTCCGCCTGGGCTCAGATCGCGCTCGGCACCACACCCGAGCTCCCGGACGTGGGTACGTCCGAGCGTCGCTGGGCGCACGCGCTCGAAGAAGAGGCCCGATCCGAGAAACGCTTGCTCGAACTGGATCTGTGGCGCCGCATCTCGGCCACCGAGGACCCGCTACTGGGCGAGCGGCCGTTCGATTCGGCCACCGACGTGCAGTCCACCGTCGAACGAATCTCCGTCACAGTGCCAGCCTCGGTGACCCGCTCCTTGCTCACCGCGGTGCCCGACGCCTTCCGCGGCGGGGTCAACGACGGTCTGCTCGCGGCCCTCGCCGTCGCCGTACGCCGTTGGCGCGCCCAACGGGGCGTCGAAGCCCCGGCCACACTGGTGCAACTCGAAGGCCACGGTAGGGAAGACGAGCTCGTTCCCGGCGCCGACCTCTCACGTACGGTCGGCTGGTTCACCAGCGTCTTTCCCGTCCGGCTCGACCTCGAGGGAATCGACCTCGACGGTGAAAACGCCATCGGCGCGGCAGTGAAGACCGTCAAAGAGCAGATGCTCGCCATTCCCGACAAGGGGATGGGTTACGGCTTGCTGCGCTACCTCAATGCCGAGACAGCAGCAGAGTTGTCGCAGCTCTCGTCCGGGCAGATCAGCTTCAACTACCTCGGCCGCCAGGAAACCGGTGACCTACCGGAAGGGATCGCGGGCTGGCTACCGGCCTCCGATTTCGACGACCTGGCAGTCTTCGGCGATCCCGATATGCCCGCCAACAAGACGGTCGACATCAATGCCATCGTGAAGGGCTCGGGTGAGACGTCCGAACTGGTTGCGGCGTTTGCGTTCCCGACCGGAGCCATTGCACCGACGGACGTGCAGGACTTGGCCGATCTGTGGGTCGCGGCGCTGACCGAACTCGCAGATCACGTCACTGACCCAGCTGCCGGTGGCCTGACTCCGTCCGACGTCCCACTTCTCTCGCTGACGCAGCGCGACATCGACGCGGTCGAGACGCTGTACCCGAAGACCACCGACATCTGGTCGTTGGCACCGCTGCAGTCGGGCCTGCAATTCCACGCATTGTTGGCTGGATCCTCGCTCGACGTGTACACGATGCAGATGGTGCTCACTCTCGAAGGGACCGTCGACGCAGCACGTCTTCGCCGCTCCGCTCAGGCATTGCTCGACCGCTACGAGAACCTGCGAACGGCGTTCGTGACAGCAGCAGACGGATCCTCGATTCAGGTCGTCGTGAACGACGTCGACGTGCCATGGTCCGAGCATGACCTCTCCGACCTGTCCGGCAGCGCTCGCGAGCAGGCATACGAAGCGCTTCGAGCCAATGAACAGTCGACGCAATTCGACCTCGCCGCAGCGCCGCTCGTTCGCTTCACGCTGGTGAAGCTGTCGACGGGTGAGTATCGGCTGCTCTTCGCCAACCACCACATCCTCATCGATGGCTGGTCGATGCCGCTGCTGATGAAGGACCTGCTCTTCCTCTACGCGGCCGGTGGCGACGGTTCCGCGCTACCGCGTGTGGCGTCGTATCGGATGTTCCTGTCCTGGATCGCGCGGCAGGATCACGCCGAATCTGCTCGGGCGTGGGCACGTGCACTCGAGGATGCACCGGAGCCGACGATCCTGGCGCCGGCCTCGATCGATCGCGAGATCACCTCGCGTTCCGGTGCGATCGAGATATCGCTGTCCGCCGGACTCTCGCGGTCGCTCGCTGCCCTCGGTGCGCGGCTGGGAGTCACCGTCAACACTCTCGTTCAGGCCGCCTGGGGCATGTTGCTCGCCGCCTCCACGGGCCGCGACGACGTCGTGTTCGGCGCAACGGTGTCCGGCCGACCGGCCGGGCTTCCTGGCGTGGAGTCGATGGTCGGGTTGTTCATCAACACCCTGCCCGTTCGTGTTCGCCTCGATCCGGCGGAGACGCTGGAGTCTGCCCTCGTCCGACTCCAGGGTGAGCAAGCAGATCTGCTCGACCACCATTACCTCGGGTTGACCGAGGTACAGCGGGCTGCGGGCGTGGGAAATCTCTTCGACACGCTCACAGTCTTCGAGTCCTACCCGGTGGACGAAGCCGGGTTGGCCGCGCAGGCGTCGGACATCGACGGGATGGCCGTCACCGGCATCGAATCCAACGACAGCACGCACTACCCGCTGACCCTGTTGATCGTCTCCGACGATCGAATTCGATTGACACTGAAATACTTCGAGGACCTTTTCGACCGCGATCAGGTTGCAGCGATGGCTGCCCGGGTCGAGCGCATCCTCACCGCGGTGGCCGAGGATCCGTCTCAGGCGGTCGGCGATCTCGACCTGCTCGACGAGGCCGAGCGGCGTGAACTGCTGGCCGAGCGGAACGCGACAGATCACGACGTCGAGGATGCATTGCTTCTCGACGAGTTCGACAGGCAGGTCGAACGCACCCCCGAGGCGACGGCGTTGACCTTCGAGGGGCAGTCGATCACCTACCGTGAATTCTCCGCGCGCACAAATAGGTTGGCGCGACATCTGATCGGCAAGGGCGTAGGCCCCGACACGGCAGTTGCCATCGGCATGCGCCGGTCTTTGGAGATGATGGTCGGAATCTACGCCGTGCTGCGGGCGGGCGGTGCGTACGTGCCACTCGATCCCGAGCAGCCGGCCGATCGCGTCGACTACATCCTGGAGACCTCGAACGCGGTTCTCGTGCTCACGACGGTGCGTGACGAGTTCGCCACGGGCGCTTCGACAGACGTCGTGTTCGTCGACGATGCAGCGCTGGAGCGCATTTCGGGCGATCCGCTGCCCGAGGCGGAGCGTGGCAGGACCAGGCCCGACAACGCTGCGTACGTGTTGTTCACCTCCGGATCGACCGGTAGGCCGAAGGGCGTGACGATCAGCCATCGTGCGATCGTCAACCGCCTCGAGTGGATGCAGGACGAGTACCGGTTGACCGAGTCCGATGCCGTCGCGCAGAAGACGCCTGTCACCTTCGACGTGTCGGTGTGGGAGCTGTTCTGGCCGTTGCGCATCGGCGCGCGCATGGTGATCGCAAAGCCGGACGGCCACCGCGACCCGGCGTATCTCGCCGACCTTTTGGCCGCCGAAGCTATTTCGGTCGCGCACTTCGTCCCGTCGATGCTGGCGGTGTTCACCGCCGAACCGTCCGCTGCGGCCGCGTCGGCGCTGCGTTGGGTGTTCGCCTCCGGTGAAGCTCTACCGGTGGCGACTGCCGCACGCCTGGCCGAGCTGCTACCGGGCACCCGTCTCGTCAACCTCTACGGCCCCACCGAAGCCGCAGTCGACGTGACCTACCACGAGTACACCGCGCAGGACCGCTCCGGCGTACCCATCGGGCGACCGGTGTTCAACACTGCGGTCTACGTGCTCGACAGTGCGCTGCGGCCTGCGCCGGACGGCGCCGAGGGTGAGCTCTATCTCGGCGGCGTGCAGCTCGCGCGCGGCTACAGCTCGCGGCCCGATCTGACGGCGGACCGATTCGTCGCCAACCCGTTCGGGGTGGGCAGGCTCTACCGCACCGGAGACGTTGTCCGGTGGAACCCCGCCGGCGAACTCGACTACATCGGCCGCTCCGATTTCCAGGTCAAGCTCCGCGGGCAGCGGATCGAGCTGGGCGAGATCGAGAGCGCTCTGCTCGCCGACGATGACATCGCACAGGCCGTGGTCGCGGTCCGTGGTGATCGATTGGTCGCGTGGGTCGTACTCGCCACTGATGTTGCTGATACCGCTGTCCCCGACCTGACGGCGGCAGTGGGAGAACGGCTTCCGGCTTATATGGTCCCGTCGGCCTTCGTGGTACTCCACGCCCTGCCTCTGACGAGTTCGGGCAAGCTCGATCGCAAGGCGTTGCCCGAACCGTCCATCGAATCGGCGGAATTCCGGGCGCCGACCACGCCGATCGAACAGATCGTCGCGGAGGTCTTCACCAGTGTCCTCGGGGTCGAGAGGGTCGGTCTGGACGACGACTTCTTCGCGCTCGGCGGCAACTCGCTCGTCGCGACGCAGGTTGCGGCCCGGCTGAGCGCAGCTTTGGACGCACAGGTGCCTGTGCGGGCCCTGTTCGATGCCTCGACGGTCGCCGCGCTTGCTCGTCGCGTGGAGGACCATGCCGGTTCCGGTGGACGGGCAGCGCTCGTTTCCGCGCCGCGCCGAACTGAGGACGGGCGGCCGAAGCGGATCCCGCTGTCCTCGGCGCAGCAACGGATGTGGTTCCTCAACCGGTTCGACACCGCGTCTGCCGTCAACAACATCCCGGTCGCTATTCGACTGACCGGTGCGCTCGATATCGACGCGCTGCGCGCCGCGGTCGCCGATGTGGTGGCCAGGCACGAGACGATGCGGACCGTGTACCCGGAGATCGACGGGGTCGGACATCAGGTGGTGCTCGCACCCGGCGACGTTGCCGTCGACTTGTCACCGATCTCGGTGGCCGAGCAGGACGTGCTCGGCGCCGTGCTCGAGACCGTGTCCGAGGGGTTCGACGTCACCAGCGAGGTACCGCTGCGGGTGCGTCTGCTCGCCGTCGACGAGTGCGATCACGTGCTGGTGTTCGTGGTACATCACATTGCTGCGGACGGTTTCTCGATGCGGCCGCTGACCACCGACGTGATGCTGGCCTACGCTGCGCGTGCACTCGGCGAGACCCCGGACTGGCGCCCGCTCGAGGTGCAGTACGCGGACTACACGTTGTGGCAGCGCGCTGTCCTCGGCAGTGAGGACGACCCGTCCTCGGAGGCGTCGGCGCAGGTGTCGTACTGGACGAGTCAGTTGTCGGGGCTCGCCGATCAGATCGAGCTCCCGTTCGATCACCCCCGACCTGCTGTGGCAACCAATCGTGGCCGTACTGCCCAGTTCTCGGTCTCGGCCGAGCTGCACCGCAGTCTGGACAGTCTTGCTCGACGCCACAATGCGTCGCTGTTCATGGTGGTTCACGCAGCGCTCGCGATTCTCATGTCCAGGCTGTCGGCCTCGGAGGACGTGGCGATCGGAACTCCGATCGCAGGGCGCGGCGACGCGAAGCTCGACAATCTGATCGGCATGTTCGTCAACACGTTGGTGCTGCGGACCGAAGTGTCCCCGGGAACCGCCTTCGACGAACTCCTTGCGCACGCACGGGAGGTCGACCTACAGGCGTTCGCCCACGCCGACGTTCCGTTCGAGCGTCTCGTCGAGGTGCTCGATCCGCAGCGTTCGCAGGCGCGGCACCCGCTGGTGCAGGTGGTGTTGGCGTTCCAGAACCTCGGGCACACGGCGCTGGAGCTACCAGGACTGTCCGCCGAGGCGCTGCAGTTCGACGCCGAGATCGCCAAGTTCGATGTGCAGTTCACCTTCGAGGAAGTCGCGCAGCAGGGTGGCCTGACGTGTTACGTCAGCTACGCGAAGGACCTGTTCGACGCCTCGACCATCGAGGCGATGGGTGAGCAGTTCCTCGCAGTACTGGACGCCATCGCCTCCGATCCCACCACTGCGGTGGGCGATATCGCGATCGTCGACGACTCGACCCGCGATCGCGTGCTGACGCAGTGGAGTTCCTCGGGCGCCGATGTGTCGGTGAAAGCGGCGACGTTGGTCGAACGGTTCGACGCCGCGGTGGCGGCGCACCCGGCCGGGGTCGCGGTTCGATTCGAGGGAGTCTCGCTCACCTTTTCCGAGCTCGACAGCCGCGCGAATCGCCTCGCGCGCACGCTCATCGGTGTCGGTGCAGGCCCGGATTCATTGGTCGCCGTGGCTCTACCACGTTCGGCCGAATTGGTCGTAGCGCTCGTCGCTGTCGTCAAGGCCGGTGCGGGATACCTGCCGGTGGATCCGTCGTACCCGCGTGAGCGCATCGAGTTCATGATCGCCGACGCAGCTCCGGTGGCTGTGGTCACCACGGCGGAGGTGGCAGCGCAGGAGTCGATGGCGAGCATCGGCGAGGCCGGCATTGCCGTCGTAGATCCCTTTGCTGCGCAATCGGATGGTGTGGAGGAAGATTCGGCGCCGGTTACCGACGCCGATCGACTCGCACCGCTCCGGGCAGACAACCTGGCGTACGTGATCTACACCTCCGGTTCCACCGGGCGCCCGAAGGGCGTTCTGGTTCCGCACCGGACAGTCGTTCGGTTGATGGACAACACCGATTCGTCCTTCGGGTTCACCTCCGAGGACGTGTGGACGATGTTCCACTCGTACGCGTTCGACTTCTCGGTGTGGGAGCTGTGGGGCCCGTTGCTCTACGGCGGCACTCTGGTGATGGTCGACTACTTCACCTCCCGCTCACCCGAAGCATTCCGTGAGCTGCTGGTGACCGAGCGCGTGACGGTGCTCAATCAGACACCGTCGGCGTTCTACCAGCTTGCCGAACTCGACCGTGCGCGCAGCGCCGATGCGGGTGAGCTGTCGTTGCGCTACGTCGTCTTCGGCGGCGAGGCGCTCGAACCGCGTCGTCTTTCGGGATGGTTCGACCGACACGGTGATGGCAGCTCGAACGGGCCGCTGCTGGTCAACATGTACGGCATCACCGAGACGACCGTGCACGTCTCGTTCCGCGCGCTGTCCTCGGATTCGATCGGATCGGCCTCGGTCATCGGTGCACCGATCTCGGGCCTCGGGGTCTACGTGCTGGACAGCCGGCTGCAGCCGGTTCCGGTGGGCGTGGCAGGCGAGTTGTACGTCTCCGGTGGACAGTTGGCACGCGGATACCTCGGGCGTGCCGACCTGTCGGCGGTGCGCTTCGTGGCGAACCCCTTCGGCGGCGGTCGCCTCTACCGCACCGGCGACCTGGCCCGCTGGGTCGAGACTGGCTCAGAGACAGGTTCATCCACTCCTGCCACAGGGGAGTTGGTGTATCTCGGGCGCGCCGACGACCAGGTCAAGATCCGTGGCTTCCGCATCGAACTCGGCGAGATCGAAGCAGCAGTGTCGGCGCAGGACTCCGTCACTGCGGCGGCGGTGATCGTCCGCGAGGACTCGCCGGGCGCGCAGCGACTCGTCGCGTATGTCGTCGGCACAGTGGACACCGAGTCGGTTCGGGCTGGTGTCGCCGAGATGGTTCCCGAGTACATGGTTCCGTCGGCGTTCGTGTCGATGGACGAGATCCCGTTGACGGTCAACGGCAAACTCGATCGCAAGGCGCTGCCGGAGCCGGCGCAGACAACTGCCGGATTCCGGGCGCCCTCGACTCCGGTCGAGGAGATCGTCGCCGGCGTGTTCGCCGACGTCCTCGGCCTCGCTCGTGTCGGCGTAGACGACGACTTCTTCACCCTCGGCGGCAACTCGCTGATGGCAACCCAGGTGGTCTCACGGCTCGGCAGCGCCCTCGACACCTCCGTACCGGTGCGTCTGCTCTTCGAAGCGTCCTCGGTCGGTGACCTTGCGGGTCGCGTCGAGTCTGCTGTCGGACGCGGACGCGTGGAGTTGGTCGCTCGTGAGAGGCCACAGCAGATTCCGCTGTCGCTGGCGCAGCGACGCATGTGGTTCCTCAACAGGTTCGACAGTGCATCGACTGCCTACAACATCCCGATGGCACTGCGGTTGTCCGGGCATCTGGACACCGACGCGTTCGCAGCGGCCATCGGTGATCTCGTCGAACGCCACGAAACTCTGCGGACGATCTACCCCGACACCGAATCGGGTCCGGTTCAGCAGATCCTCTCGGCGGAGCGAGCCGATATCGCTTTGGCCGTGGAGGACACCGATGCCGATTCCGTGACGGGTCGGGTGATGGCCCTGGCCGCCACCGCGTTCGATGTCACCTCCGAGGTGCCGGTCCGTGTGACGCTGTTCCGCATTACGCAGGACGAGTACGTCGTGGCGATGGTCGTCCATCACATCTCCGCCGACGGTTCGTCGATGGTGCCGTTGACGACCGACCTGATGACGGCGTATGCGGCCCGCACCAGCGGCCGGACACCGGACTGGGCTCCGCTGCCGGTGCAGTACGCCGATTACGCGCTCTGGCAGCGCGAGGTCCTCGGCCACGAGGACGACCCGGACTCCGTGGGCGCCGAGCAGCTCGGCTACTGGAGGTCCGCCCTCGCGGATCTGCCGGATCAGTTGACGTTGCCCATCGACAAGCCCCGGCCGGCCGATCAGAGCTTCCGCGGTGACCGCGTCGAGTTCACTGTCTCGGCGCATACTCATGCGGCACTTCAGGAACTGGCCCGCACGCACAACGCAACTGTCTTCATGGCTGTACACGCGGCGTTGTCCGTGCTGCTGTCGAAGTTGTCGGGCATGAACGACATCGCCGTCGGTACGCCGATCGCCGGTCGCGGCGAGGCAGTGCTCGACAATCTCGTCGGCATGTTCGTCAACACGCTGGTGTTCCGGCTCGACGTCGACGGTGGACGAAGTTTCACCGAGCTGCTCGCTGCGACTCGGGAGACGGATCTGCAGGCGTTCGCAAACGCCGACGTACCGTTCGAGCGTCTCGTCGAGGTGCTCAACCCGGCACGCTCGACTGCGCGGCATCCGCTGTTCCAGGTCGGTTTCTCGTTCCAGAACGTGGCGCAGACCGCCCTCGAACTGGGCGAGCTGACGGTGTCGGCGGTGGACGCCGATTCCGGGACATCGCAGTTCGATCTGCACCTGATCCTCGCGGACCGCTACGAGGACGACGGAACGCCCGCCGGATTCGAAGCTCTCATGACATACGCGACCGATCTGTTCGAGGAGTCGACCGTCCGGTCGATCGTGGACCGATTCGTTCGGGTGCTCGAGGCCGTGGTTGCCGATCCCGACGCGGCTGTCGGCGATCTGCCGATCCTCGACTCCTCGGAGCAGCGGGAGCTGGTCTCCGGTTGGAACGACACCGCCCACGAGATCGACGCCGCCGCAACGCTGGTCGATCTGTTCGACGATCAGGTGCAACGCAATCCCGACGCCACCGCACTCGTGTACGAGGGCCAGAGTCTGACCTACGCGGAGTTCGACGCACGGGTCAATCGTGTCGCTCGGTCGCTCATCGATCGGGGCGTCGGACCGGAGTCCCTGGTGGGTCTCGCGATTCGCCGATCGGTCGAGCTCATGGTGGGCATGTACGCCATCGTCAAGGCCGGCGGTGCCTACGTGCCCATCGACCCGGATCAACCGGCCGAGCGAACCCGGTACATCCTCGATGTCGCACAGCCTGTCTGCGTGATCACCACGTCGGCGGACGCAGTGGACATCGACGGTGCAATCGATCTCGCCGATCTCGAGCACGCGGGGACCGACAGCGCGCCGATCACTCCGAGCGAGCGATTGTCACCACTGCGCAGCGGCAACACCGCCTACGTGATCTTCACCTCCGGGTCCACCGGCAAGCCGAAGGGCGTGGCGGTCGCTCACGCTGCAATCGTCAATCAGCTGCTGTGGAAGCACGCCGAATTCGGTATGGACGCAACCGATTCGGTGCTGCTCAAAACCGTAGCCACCTTCGACCTGTCCGTCTGGGAATTCTGGTCGGCTCTGACCGTCGGCGCGTCCGTCGTGATCGCCACGGCAGACGGGCATCGCGATCCGGACTACCTGTTGGCGTTGCTGCGCGAGCAGCGGATCACCACCTTGCACGTGGTTCCGTCGATGCTCTCGATGCTGAGCACGGTTGCCGCAGGCTCGATGCCGTCCACGCTGCGCCGCGTACTCGCCATCGGCGAGGCGCTACCGGCCGAGACAGCGCGTGCCTTCCGCGAGAGCAACTCTGCGGAGCTGTTCAACCTCTACGGTCCGACCGAGGCGGCTGTGTCGATCACCTCGCACCGTGTCGGCGAAGAGGACACCCAGACGGTGCCGATCGGCCGGCCGGAGTGGAACTCCGAAGTGCTGGTTCTCGATTCGCGCCTGCACCCCGTGCCGGTGGGCGTCAGCGGTGAGCTCTACCTCGCGGGCGCGCAGTTGGCGCGTGGCTACCACGGACGGGCCGATCTGACGGCGGACCGCTTCGTCGCCAACCCGTTCGGCGAGCAGGAGCGGAGCCTGCGGAGTGACCAGGTGTTGGGGGAGCGGAGCCTGCGGAGTGACCAGGTATCTGCAGGTGCTCGCATGTACCGGACCGGTGACATCGTCAAGTGGAACCGCGCGGGCGAGCTCGAGTACGTCGAACGCGCGGATTTCCAGGTCAAGGTGCGCGGCTACCGAATCGAGCTCGGTGAGATCGAAGCTGCGCTGCGTGCCCAGGATTCCGTGCGCGAGGCCGCGGTGACCGTGCACAACGACGGACGCACCGGTGACCAGTTGGTCGCGTACGTCGTTCCGTCCGCCACGCCTTCCGATGCGGCAGACGATCTCGATACGGCGGCCATTCGGACGTCACTGACCGCGAGTCTGCCGTCGTACATGGTGCCGTCGGCATTCGTTGTCCTCGATGCGTTGCCGCTCAACACCAACGGCAAGCTGGACCGCAGGGCACTGCCGGCCCCGGACTTCGCGGTCGGTGAGTTCCGTGCTCCGACCAATCCAGTCGAGGAAGTGGTGGCAAGTACCCTCGCGGATGTTCTCGGTGTCGATCGAGTCGGGCTGGACGACGATTTCTTCGCTCTGGGCGGCAACTCGCTGATCGCCACGCAGGTCGTGTCGAGGCTCGGGGCCGCGCTGGACACCAAGGTGCCGGTTCGCACGATCTTCGAGGCCTCGACGGTTGCTGCGCTCGCAGCGCGTATCCAACCGCTCGTGGGTGGGGGCGCCCAGGTGCCTCTCCTCGCGCGGGAGCGCCCCGCCACGGTGCCGCTTTCGCTCGCGCAGCAACGCATGTGGACGATCAACCAGGTGGATACCGAGTCCGGGGCGTACAACATTCCGGCAGCTGTTCGGTTCACCGGTGCGCTCGATGTGAGTGCATTCGCCGCGGCGATGGCAGATGTGATCGAGCGGCACGAGGTGCTGCGCACCAGATACCCGGACAGCGCTGACGGCCCGATTCAGCTCATCGGAACTGTCGCCGATGCCCTGCCGGATCTGAGGCCGGTGCCCGTCACCGAAGCGGAGGTCTACCAGCGGGTCGGCGAGGTGCTTCGTGGTGGGTTCGACGTCACCTCGGAGGTGCCCGTCCGAGCGGGTCTGTTCCAACTGGACGAGACCGACCACGTGTTCGCTCTCGTCGCGCACCACATCACTGCCGACGGGTTCTCGATGCGCCCGCTGATCCGCGATGTGATGCTGGCGTACACCTCGCGGGCCGCCGGCGATGCTCCCCAGTGGGCACCGCTGCCGGTGCAGTACGCAGACTTCAGTCTGTGGCAGCGCGAGGTCCTCGGCAGCGAGGACGATCCGGACAGCGCACTGTCCTCGCAGCTGGAGTTCTGGACGCAGGAGCTCTCCGGGCTTCCGGACCTGTTGCCGCTGCCGACCGACCGACCGCGTCCGGCGCGGCAGTCGACCATCGGTGAGGCATACGAGTTCGCGCTGGGGCCGGAGATCTCGCAGAGGTTGGACAAGACTGCACGCGAACACAACGCAACGGTCTTCATGGTCGTTCACAGTGCTCTCGCGGTGCTGCTCGCCAGGCTCAGCGGTACCGACGACATCGCGATCGGGACTCCGACGGCGGGTCGTGGCGAGGAAGCGCTCGACGATCTGGTCGGGATGTTCGTCAACACCCTGGTACTGCGCACTCGCGTCGAGGGCGGTCTGACGTTCGCCGAACTGCTGGCACGGACACGGGAGACCGACCTGGCCGCATTCGGTCATGCGGACGTACCGTTCGAGCGTCTCGTCGAGGCGATGGGGCGTACGCGTTCGAGCGCCTACTCGCCGCTGTTCCAGGTGATGCTCACCTTCCAGAACGCTGTCAGTGGAACCTTTGCGCTGCCGGGTCTCGAGGTGTCGACGCTCGCCGCCGACGAGGACCAGGCGAAGTTCGACCTGCAGCTGACTGCGATCGAGCAGTTCGACGAGTCGGGCACTCTGCAGGACGTACGTGCCCTGTTCAACTATGCGACGTCCATCTTCACCAGGTCGACAGTGGAGAAGTTCGCGGACAGGTTCCTACGCATACTCGACGCGGTGACGCAGGATCCATCGGTCACGCTTCGCTCGATCGATATCCTGTCCGAGGCCGAGCGCGCCGCGTTCGCACCCAAGCGGGTCGCGCGGACGGTGGACGACCTTCCGGCCCTGGTGTCCGAGGCAGCAGCAGTCGACCCGGCCGCCGTGGTCCTCACGCACGACGCAGCCGAGATCACCTTCGAGCAGTTGCACGCCAAGCTTGCCGCGGTATCGAAGGCGATGGGTGCCACTCTCAAGCCCGAGGCGCTCGTGACGGTCGCGCTCTCGCAACTGGTGCCGGGCATCCTGCCGGCGCTCGGTGCCGAAGGCTATGCAGCGGCGGTGGCGTCGATGATCGGCGCAGCCGAAGCGGTGATCGGACGCTGACCTCAGCTGCCGAGACATCGTGTCGGGTTCCCGCTGGGGGACGTGGGTCGGTGTCGGTGTGGGCAGGGATAATCGACGTGCGTGGGCAATGCAGGGTGAGCGGGAGGAAGAGTTGATGGTGTCTGGTGGATCCGGTTCGCATTCGACGGCGATCGACGATCTACCGGGACTGGTGGCCCGCGTTGCTCGGGCCGATGCGGATCGAACCGCACTCGATCTGGCCGGTACCACCGTCTCGTACGGGGATCTTCATCGAGAGTTGACCGATCTCGACACCGCGATGGGCGGTGTCCTGGGCGCCGGCGCGCTGGTGCCGCTCGCCCTCTCCTCCCTTGTGCCCGGAGCGGTCGAGTCGACCGCCGGTGGACTCGACTCCATCGTCGAACGTGTCCTCGCCGACGCGCGCGACGTGCTGGGCGAGTCGGCCAAAAAGGCCGCAGCACCTGTGGCCAACGTACTGCCTGCCCGGTTCCGTGCACAGGTCGAACGCACCCCCGACGCCACCGCTCTCGTATTCGAGGACACCACTCTCACCTACGCCGAGTTCGATGCGCGCGTCAACCAGCTCGCGCGCAAGCTCGTCGAACTCGGAGTGGGCCCGGATGCCCGCGTGGGTCTGTCCATCTCACGGTCGATCGAGCTGCTCGTGGCGATGTACGCGGTGCTCGAAGCAGGCGGCGCCTACGTACCCGTCGACCCGGCTCACCCGGCCGACCGCATCGCGTACGTTCTCGATCTCGCCGAGCCACTCCTCGTGCTCACGACATCGACGGAGAACACCGCCGTGCCGTCGGGCATCAGGACGCTCTTCGTCGACACCGAGGACGTGAGCCACCTTTCGTCCGCGCCGATGGCGGGGGACGAACGAGCGCAGTTGCGGCCCGAGAACACCGCGTACGTCATCTTCACCTCCGGCTCCACCGGACGTCCCAAAGGCGTCGCTGTCTCGCACGAAGCGATCGTCGCGAACCTCGACTGGCGCCAGCGCGACTACCCGCTGACCGCCCCGGACGTCGTTCTGCAGAAGACGCCGTTCACGTTCGACGTGTCGGTGTGGGAGTTCTTCTGGCCGCTGCAGAGCGGCGCGAGCCTGGTGATCGCTGCACCCGACGGCCACCGGGACCCCGCGTACATCGCCGAGATCATGGCCTCGTATTCGGTGACGACCGCGCACTTCGTCCCGTCGATGCTGTCGGTGTTCCTCGGGCAGTTCGACACGGCTGACGAAGTACCGTCCATGTCGAGTCTGCGGCAGGTGTTCGCGTCCGGCGAGGCGCTTCCGGCCTCGACCACCACGCGCTTTCACGCCCTCTTCGACGCCGAGTTGCATAATCTCTACGGTCCGACAGAAGCCGCAGTGGACGTCACCTACCACCGCACCGACGGCTCGGATACGGTCTCCGTTCCGATCGGTGTCGCGGTACCCCGCACCGGGTTGCACGTGCTCGACGAGGGCCTGCACCGCACACCGCCCGGCGTCGCCGGGGAGCTGTATCTCTCCGGCATCCAACTGGCTCGGGGGTACATCGCTCGCCCCGATCTCACCGCGGACCGGTTCGTCGCAGACGTCGACGGGGCGCCGGGGGAGCGGATGTACCGCACCGGCGACCTGGTTCGGTGGAACAGTGCGGGAGCGTTGGAATATCTGGGCCGCACCGATTTTCAGGTCAAACTCCGAGGCCTTCGTATAGAGCTGGGCGAGATCGAGGCTGCACTTCTGGCGCAGGAGACGGTGCAGCAGGCCGTCGTTCTCGTGCTCTCGGATGAATCCGGAACAGGCGTGGACGACCGGCTCGTGGCGTACGTCGTCACCACCGGTGATGCCGACTCCGAAGTGCTTGCCGCGGGAATTCGAGATCGTCTGCCCGACTACATGGTTCCCGCAGTATTCGTCCCACTGGATGAATTCCCGTTGAACGCGAGCGGCAAGCTGGACCGCAAGGCGCTGCCGAAACCGGCCGCTGCTGACCTCACAGCCGAGTACCGCGCACCCGAGACGGACGTCGAGCGGGCCGTGGTGGCGGTGTTCGAGGACATTCTCGGTGCCGACCGAATCGGAGTGGACGACGACTTCTTCGTTCTCGGTGGCAACTCGCTGAGCGCAACCCGCGCCATCGCACGCGTCAACGCCGACCTGAAAGTCAAGGTCGAGGTGCGGGGATTCTTCGACGCCTCGACGGCAGCGGGTCTGGCCGGCCTCGTCGAAGAAGCTCGATCGTCCGGGGCATCGGTTCGCGAGCCGCTCACCCGCCAGAAACGACCCGACGTCGTCCCGCTGTCCATGTCGCAGCAGCGGATGTGGTTCCTCAACAGGCTCGACCCGGAGTCCGCGGTGAACAACATTCCCGTAGCGATCCGGCTCTCGGGCCTGCTCGACATCGATGCGCTGCGCGCCGCCGTCGACGATGTCGTCGAGCGTCACGAGGTGTTGCGGACGCTCTACCCACAGTCCGATGGAGTCGGCCACCAGGTCATCCTCGAGGTCGACGAGACTGCGCCTGCTCTGGTGACCGAGTCGGTCGACGAGAACGATCTGTACTCGCGCGTCTTCGACATCGTGACCCAGGGATTCGACGTCACCGAAGAGGTTCCAGTGCGGCTTCGGCTGCTCGAATTGTCGGGAACGGAGCACGTGCTCGTCGTCGTGGCGCACCACATCGCGGCCGATGGATACTCGATGGTTCCGCTCACGCGGGACGTCATGACCGCCTACGCCGCGCGCAGCGAAGGTACCGCTCCGGGCTGGGCACCGCTCGAAGTGCAGTACGCGGACTTCTCGCTGTGGCAGCGTGCCGTACTCGGGGCAGAGGACGATCCGGATTCGTTGATCTCCGCTCAGGAGCGATTCTGGAAACTAACTCTGTCCGAGCTGCCGGACCAACTCGACATTCCGTCGGACCGTCGTCGACCGGCCGTCGCGTCCGGGCGCGGAGCGACCACCAGGGCCGTCGTCGCGCCCTCGATTCGCCGACGCGTGGAGGACGTCGCGGCACGTCACCGCGCGACCCCGTTCATGGTGGTTCACGCGGCTCTGTCGGCACTGCTTGCACGTGTGTCCGGCACCAACGACATCCCCATCGGCACCCCCGTCGCCGGCCGCGGTGAGCAGGTGCTCGACGAACTCGTCGGCATGTTCGTCAACACTCTCGTGCTGCGCACGAGAGTGACTGCGGCCGAACCGTTCTCCGGACTCCTCGACTCTGTGCGAAAGATCGATCTCGACGCGTTCGGTAATGCCGATGTGCCCTTCGAACGGCTCGTGGAAGTGCTCGACCCCGCCCGGTCCCAGGCTCGCCACCCGCTCTTCCAGGTGTTGCTCGTATTCCAGAACCTCGGCGACACCTCGCTCGAGCTTCCCGGACTCACCGTCTCCGGTGTCGAGTTCGACACGGCCGTGGCCAAGATGGATTTGCAGGTCACTGTCTCCGAGCGCGACCACGACCAAGAGGGCAGCGAGTCCGGACCGGGATGGGCGCTGGACTTCACCTACGCCACCGACCTGTTCGACAAGGCCACGGTCGACACCTTGGCGGCGCGCCTGATATCGGTTCTGGACGCCGTGAGCGCGGATCCGTCGATCGCAGTCGGTGACATCGAGCTCATCGACGCGAGCGAACGTGCCCTCGTGGTCGAGACGTGGAACGCGACAGGCCACGACGTCACCGATCGGACACTGCTCGACGCGTTCCATCGCACGGCCTCGGCCACCCCGGACGCAGTGGCGCTGTCCTTCGAAGGCGAGCATCTTTCCTACCGTGAATTCGCCTCGCGCACAGCTCGACTCGCTCGGTTCCTGGTCGATCGCGGTGTCGGCCCGGACGTGCTCGTCGCAGTGGCGATGCGTCGATCGATCGACATGGTGCTCGCGCTGTATGCGGTTGTCGAGGCAGGCGGCGGGTACGTGCCGATGGACCCCGACCAGCCGTCCGAGCGAAACCGATACATCCTCGACACCGCCGCAGCCGCGGTGGTGCTGACCACCTCGAAGGATCGCATCGACGCAGCGCTGGGCGAGGTAGTCGCCGTCGACGAGCTCGATCTGTCCGCGTACTCGGACTCCCCGGTGGTCGATGCCGAACGCCGCGTCCCACTGCGGCCGGAGCATCTCGCTTACGTGGTGTTCACCTCCGGCTCGACCGGTCGGCCCAAAGGTGTGGCCGTGCCGCACAGTGCGGTCGTCAACCAGGTTTCCTGGATCGTCTCCGAGTACGGGCTCAACCCCGAGGATGTCGTACTTCAGAAGACACCTTTCACGTTCGACGTTTCGGTCTGGGAGATCTTCGGGGCGCCGGCGGCAGGTGCTCGTATGGTGATCGCCCGCCCGGACGGGCACCGCGACGCGTCGTACCTCGCCGAAGTGGTCGAAGCCGAACGGGTGAGCGCCACATCGTTCGTACCGTCCATGGTTCCGGTGTTCTCCTCGGAGATCTCCGCACGCGACTCCTCGACGCTGCGGTTGATCCAATTGGCGGGCGAGGCCTTGCCGACATCCACTGTTGCCGCGCTGGCCCGGGCGACCGAGGCGCGCATAGACAACCTCTACGGACCGACCGAGTTCACCGTGCACGCCACCAGTCGGACCGTCGCAGGCATGAGCGGTATCGAGCTTTCCGATACGACGGCCCCGATGGGTGCGCCCGTGTGGAATACCGCTGCCTACGTGCTCGACGACCGTCTCGGTCCGGTCCCCGTCGAGGTCGCAGGTGAGTTGTACCTGTCCGGGGTGCAAATCGCCCGCGGATATCACGGCCGCGCAGCGCTGACTGCCGAACGCTTCGTCGCCAATCCGTTCGGTGACGGACGCCTCTACCGCACCGGAGACCTCGTGCGCTGGAATGCTTCCGGCGAGCTCGAGTACATCGGACGCACCGACTTCCAGGTCAAACTGCGCGGACTGCGCATCGAACTCGGCGAAATCGAGTCGGTCGCCCGCGCCGATGCTTCCGTCGCAGACGCTGTGGCCGCAGTGAAGGACGAGCGGCTCGTTCTCTATGTGGTCCCGAAGCAGACCGATTCGGCAGCGTCGACCTCGCAGGTCGACATCGACGTGCTGCGCCGGGCAATGGCAGGCGAGCTGCCGTCCTACATGGTGCCCACGGCATTCGTGGTGCTCGATGCGTTGCCGACCAATGCGGCAGGCAAACTGGACCGTACGGCGCTACCCGAACCCGAAGTGCAGGCGCGCGCATTCCGGGCTCCGTCGACACCGGTGGAGGAGATCGTCGCCGGCGTGTTCGGTGAAGTGTTGGGCGTCGAACGTGTCGGTGCCGATGACGACTTCTTCGCGCTCGGCGGCAACTCGCTGATCGCGACCCAGGTCAGTTCGCGGCTGGGAGCAGCTCTCGACACCACCGTGCCCGTTCGCCTGTTGTTCGAGGTCTCCACCGTGGCCGCGTTGGCCGTGCGGATCGAATCCGAGGTCGGGAAGGGTGCCCGCGTACCGTTGGCGGCGCGAACCCGCCCAGACCGCATCCCTCTGTCGATGGCTCAGCAACGGATGTGGTTTCTGAACAGGCTCGAGCCGGAGTCCGCGGTCAACAACATTCCCGTCGCAATTCGGTTGTCCGGATTGCTGGATCGCCATGCCCTGCACGTCGCGGTCGCGGACCTGTTGTCCCGGCACGAATCACTGCGCACGGTGTACCCGGAAGCCAACGGAGTGGGATACCAGGAAATAGTTCCCACCAGAGCGGTCATCCCCGACCTGGCACCGATTCCCGTCGAGGAGCATCGACTCGCCGCGTCGATAGAAGAGATGGTGCTCACCGGGTTCGACGTCACCGAGCGAGTTCCGTTCCGCGCCAGCCTGTACGAGGTGTCCTCGACCGAGCACGTCCTGGTGTTCGTGATCCACCACATCGCAGCCGACGGTTTCTCGCTCGGGCCGCTGACGCGCGATGTGGTGCGTGCCTACACCGCTCGCGCCGCCGGTCTCGACCTCACCTGGGAACCCCTGCCCGTGCACTACGCGGACTACACGCTGTGGCAGCGCGAGATCCTCGGCTCGGAGGACGATCCGAACTCGATCATCAGTGCTCAGAAGTCGTATTGGCAGCGCACACTGGACGGCCTGCCGGATCAGCTCGATCTTCCGTTCGACCGCGCGCGACCGGCGGTGGCGAGCAATCGAGGTCGGACTCATCGGTTCACGATCGAGGCCGAACTGCGATCGGCCGTGGAACAGGTCGCGGCAGAACATCGTTCGACGCCCTTCATGGTGGTCCACGCTGCGGTTGCGGTCCTCCTGGCGCGGCTGTCCGGAACCGACGACATCGCGGTCGGCGCGCCGATCGCGGGCCGCGGCGAAGCTGCCCTGGACGATCTCATCGGCATGTTCGTCAACACGCTGGTCCTGCGGACACGCGTCGATGCCCCTGCGCGCTTCGACGAACTCCTCGACCGGGTCCGCGAAAACGATCTGGCAGCGTTCGCGAATGCGGATATCCCTTTCGAGCGCGTTGTCGAGATTCTGGACCCGGCCCGGTCGACTGCACGCCATCCGCTGTTCCAGGTCGCGTTGTTCTTTCAGAACCTGGGGACCTCGCAACTCGAGCTACCGAACCTGTCCGTCTCCGCAGTGGATTTCGACGCAGGCATCGCGAAGTTCGACCTGCAGATCGCCGTGTCGGAAACCCAGGACGGCAATGGGTGGTCCGTCGAATTCACTTATGCAACAGACCTGTTCGATGCATCCGGTATCGAACGGATCGAGGACAGGCTGCTGCGCGTGCTCGCGGCCGTCACGCAGGATCCGTCGGCGACTGTCGGCGACATCGATCTGCTGACCGAGGAGGAACACGAGCACCTCGTCCGGCGTTGGAACGAGACCGATCACGAACTGGCACCGGCGCTTCTACTCGACCGATTCGACACGATGGTGGACGAGGGCCCCAGTGAGACCGCCGTCGTCTACGGCGACCGTTCGCTGACCTACGGCGAGTTCGCGCACCGTGTCGACGAGCTGGCTCGGGTGCTCGTCGGTGCAGGTGCAGGCCCCGACACACTGGTGGCGCTGGCGATCAGGCGCTCCGTCGATCTGCTCGTCGGGATGTACGCGGTGCTCCGATCGGGTGCAGGATTCGTTCCCATCGACCCGGACCACCCGATCGAGCGCATCGGATACATACTCGACGCCGCCGATCCCATCTGCGTCCTCACCAGGTCCGAGGACGATTTCACGCCGCCGCGCGCGACCGCAGTGATCGATGTACACGACGTGCCTCGAGCAGGCGCCGATTCCGATTCGGCGGGGTCGGTTCGGGCAGAGTCAGGCACCGGTCCGTCACCGGATTCGATCGCGTACGTCATCTTCACCTCGGGTTCGACAGGTAAGCCCAAGGGGGTCGCGGTCAGCCACCGAGCGATCGTCAACCAGATGGAATGGATGCAGTCCGAGTACGACCTCCGACCAGATGATGTCTACCTGCAGAAGACCGCAACCACGTTCGACGTGTCGCTGTGGGGATTCTTCCTGCCGCTGCGCGTCGGTGCCACGCTCGTCCTGGCCACCCCGGACGGACACCGAGATCCTGGATATCTCGCCGAGGTCATCGCGAAGCAATCGGTCACCGTCACCGATTTCGTCCCGACGATGCTCTCGGTGTTCGCCGGTGCCGTCACAGCCGCGTCCATCGCGACGCTCCGTCAGATCTTCGTCATCGGCGAAGCCCTTCCGGGGGAAGCTGTCCGCGAGTTCGCGCGAGTGTCCGACGCGCGAGTGCACAACCTGTACGGCCCGACCGAAGCCGCCGTGTCGATCACCTACGCCGACGTCACCGACACCGCGGTGGGCTCCGCTGTCACCATCGGACGACCGGAATGGAACTCCGCGGTCTACGTTCTGGACTCCCGTCTCGCACCGGTACCGGCCGGCGTTCCCGGCGAGCTGTATCTGGCGGGTGTCCAACTCGCTCGTGGCTACCACGGACGGGTGGACCTGACGGCCGATCGCTTCGTCGCAAATCCGTTCTTCGTCGGAATATCCTCCGCCACAGGAACATCCTCCGCCACAGGAACATCGGTGAGCAGCCGTATGTATCGCACAGGCGACCTCGTCACGATGCGTCCCGACGGCCGACTGGACTACATCGGACGAACCGACTTCCAGGTCAAGTTCCGCGGTCAGCGGATCGAGCTCGGCGAGATCGAAGCGGCCTTGGCCGCGCAGCCCACCGTCGGATTGTCCGCAGTGTCGATCGTGACAACCGATGCCGGGGATCAGCTCGTCGGTTACGTCGTACCGTCTGCCTCCTCTGTGATCGATGGTTCCTCGGTGATCGATGTCGACGAGCTGCGGGCTGCGCTCGGTAAAACATTGCCGCGCTATATGATTCCCGCTGCCATAGTCACGCTGTCGGAGTTCCCGCTCAACACATCCGGCAAGCTCGACCGCAAGGCGCTTCCCGCCCCCGAGTTCGCCACTACCGAATTCAGGGCACCGTCGACCCCGATCGAAGAGATCGTCGCCGCAGTCTTCGCCGAGGTGCTCGGCACCCCGCGAGTGGGCCTGGACGACGACTTCTTTGCGCTCGGTGGAAACTCCCTCGTCGCAACCCAATTGGTGTCGCGGCTCGGCGCTGCCCTCAACTCGCGGGTCGCGGTGCGTGAATTGTTCGAGGCGTCCACCGTCGAAGGACTGGCCGCACGGGTCGAATCCAACACCGGCGGACGCGTCGAGCTCACCGCGATGCCCCGACCAGAACGTATCCCTCTGTCGCTGGCGCAGCAGCGTATGTGGTTCCTCAACCGGCTCGAGCCCGAGTCTGCGGTCAACAACATTCCCGCCGCTGTGCGACTGACCGGGTCGCTCGATGAAGCGGCACTGACAGCAGCGATCGAGGACGTCGTGGCGCGCCACGAAATTCTGCGGACCGTGTATCCCGAATCGGCGGGAACCGGTATCCAGGTCATCCTGCCGGCGTCCGCGAGCCGAACGGACTTCGCCGTCGAGAACATCGACGAGGCCGAGGTGTTCGATCGGGTGGTATCGCTGGTGACCGAAGGATTCGACGTCACCAGGTCGACGCCGGTGCGAATTCGGCTGCTACGCCTCAGTGCTACCGAGCACGTGCTGGTCGTCGTCGCCTTCCATATCGCCGCGGACGGTTTCTCGATGATCCCGTTGATGCGCGACCTCATCACCGCATACATCGCACGCGCGGTGGGCGAAGCTCCCGGTTGGGCGCCACTCGATGTGCAGTACGCCGACTACACGTTGTGGCAGCGACAGGTACTCGGGTCACCCGAGGACCCGAAGTCTCTGGTGAGTGTGCAGGAGAGATACTGGCGCGGAGCGCTCGTCGACCTGCCGGATCAGCTCGCGCTGCCTACCGACAGGCCTCGCCCGGCGACTGCATCGGGTCGCGGTGCGTCACACACCTTCGTGCTCGACGAAACCATCACCTCCGGAATCGATTCACTTGCTACCGACACGGGCACCACCGCGTTCATGGTGGTGCATGCGGCGTTGGCGGTGTTGTTGTCGCGGGTGTCGGGTAGTGCGGATGTTGCGGTGGGTACGCCGGTGGCGGGTCGTGGTGAGGCTGTTCTCGATGATGTGATCGGGATGTTCGTCAATACGTTGGTGTTGCGGACGTCGGTGGTGGGGTCGGCGCGTTTCGTCGATGTGTTGTCTGGTGTGCGTGAGGTGGATCTGTCGGCGTTCGCGCATGCCGATGTGCCGTTCGAACGCGTCGTGGAAGTCATCGACCCGCCACGCACGCAGGGGGTCCATCCCCTCGTGCAGGTTCTGCTCACTTTCCAGAACTTCGCGGCCACCTCGTTCGACTTGCCAGGATTGACTGCCTCTTCCGTGGACTTCGACTCTGCGGTGGCGAAGATGGATCTCCAGGTCACTGTCACCGAACCGCACGAGCAGCCTGACGGCACTCGCGCTAGAACAGTCGAGATCGTCTATGCCACCGATCTGTTCGATGCGGAGACGGTGGCGCGTTTGGGTGGTGGGTTGGTTGCTGTGTTGGGTGCGGTGACGTCGGATTCGTTTGTGGTGGTTGGTGATATTGATGTGTCGGGTCCGGGGGAGCGGGCGTTGGTGGCGGGGGTCAATGATACTGGTTTCGAGGTTGATGGTTCGGCGACGTTGGTGTCGTTGTTTGCTGCGCAGGTGGCGGTGTCGCCGGATGCGGTGGCGGTGGAGTTTCGTGCCCCGGGTTCTGCTGTCGAGGTGGTGGTGGCGGGTGTGTTCGGTGAGTTGTTGGGGGTCGACGGTGTGGGTGTCGATGATGATTTCTTCGAGTTGGGCGGCAACTCCCTCATCGCCACACAGGTGGTGTCAAGGGTGGGCGCGGCCCAGAACATGCGGGTACCGGTGCGCCTACTGTTCGATTTCCCCACCGTGGAAGGCTTTGCCGCGCAGGTCGCTACCCTTGTATCGCAGGGTGGTTCGCATGTTGCCCTTTCGCGATGGGAGCGGCCCGACCCGATCCCGTTGTCGTTCGCGCAGCAACGGATGTGGTTCCTCAACCGCCTCGACCCGAATTCCGCGGTGTACAACGTTCCGATGGCAGTGCGGTTGACCGGCGAACTCGACATCGCCGCGCTCGACAAGGCAGTACACGACGTGATCTCTCGACACGAATCGCTACGGACGAGATACCCCGTCGTTGCAGGAAACCCGGTTCAGGAGATCCTGCCGGTCGGCAGCGTCAGGCTGGATCTCTCACCCCAGAGCGTGCTGGAATCCGATCTGATGGGCCAGATCTCGGGAGTGATCTGCGGCGGGTTCGACGTGCAGGAGGAAGTCCCAGTGCGCGGTGCCCTGTTCGCGGTTGCCGCCGACGAACATGTTCTCGTCGTGGTAGTCCATCACATCTCTGGTGACGGATCCTCGATCGCACCGATGGCTCGCGACGTCATGAGTGCGTACGCCGCGCGATCTCGCGGCGAAGAACCCGGCTGGGCAGCGCTCCCGGTCCACTACGCGGACTTCACGCTGTGGCAACGCGAGTACCTGGGCAGTCTCGATGACCCCGGTTCCCTCGCGCGCACACAGTTCGCATACTGGGAGCGCGTACTCGACGCTCTCCCAGAGCAGCTCGTTCTGCCGTTCGATCGGCCCCGCCCCGCTGTAGCCGCGTCCGCCGGTGCGACTACGACCTTCGAGGTCGATGCTGCAGAGCACATCGAACTGGATCGGCTCGCACGGGAGAGCGGCGCAACCAGGTTCATGGTTGTGCACGCCGCAGTGGCGACAATGCTGGCCCGTTGGTCGGCGACCTCGGACATCGCCGTCGGAACGCCCGTAGCGGGACGCGGCGACAGGCAACTCGACGATGTGATCGGAATGTTCGTCAACACAGTGGTTCTCCGCACGCCCGTCGACTCCGGCGCGACGTTCAGGGAGCTGCTGGGTACGGTGCGTTCGCGTGATGTCGATGCGTTCGGTCATACCGATCTGCCGTTCGAATGGCTGGTAGAGGAACTGGCTCCGGTTCGTTCGACGTCGCATTCGCCGCTCTTCCAGGTCTTGCTCGTGTTCCAGAACTTCGCTCGCGAGGATTTCCGGCTCGACGGTCTCACTGCGACGAATGTCCCTGCCGACACCGAAACGGCCAAGTACGACCTGCAGTTCGGGTTCGTCGAGAAGTTCGACGAGACGGGAGCGCTCGACGGGATAACCGTGTCGATCACTTACGCCACATCGTTGTTCGACGAGAGCACAGCCGAGGCGGCCGGCCGTCGGCTGAGCAAAGTACTGCAGACCGTCGCACACTGTCCCGATATCGAGATCGGTGAGATCGACCTCCTGGGACCTGACGAGGCGGCCCGGCTCGAGGCATGGAACGCGACCGCACACCCGGTGGATTCGGCAGCCAACCTCGTGTCGATGTTCGATCGACAGGTCGCGCGTACACCGGACGCGATCGCGGTCGTCGACGAGGCTCGATCGTTGACCTATCGAGAATTCGATGCCCTGGTCAATTGCACGGCACGAGCACTCGTGTCGATGGGACTGCGGCCGGAAACTACAGCGGCGGTAGCGATGAACCGATCCATCGACATGGTGGTCGCGATCTACGCCGTGGTCAAGACCGGTGCGGCATACGTGCCGGTGGATCCGGAGCAACCGGAAGACCGAATCCGTCGCCTCCTCGAGGTGGCCGACCCCGTGATCGTGTTGACGCGCGGAACGGACGAGTTCGCACTGTCGGCATCTCCGTGCAAAACGGTACGTCTCGAGGACATCGACCTGCGGATGTGGTCCGACCAGCCGGTCACCGACGCAGACCGGAGCGCACCGCTGAGAGCGGGCAATGTGGCGTACCTTGTCTTCACATCGGGATCGACGGGCACGCCGAAGGCAATAGCTCTGACCCACTCTGCGACGGCCAACCAATTGGTCTGGGCTCAGATGCGCTATCCGCTGCACGAAGACGACGCCGTCCTGCACAAGACGCCCATCACATTCGACATTTCGGTGTGGGAATTGTTCTGGACTCTGCAGACGGGTGCGCGGTTGGTTGTCGCGGAACCGGGTGGACATCGAGACCCGCACTATCTCTCGGCGGCCATCGACCGTTTCGGGATCACCACTGTTCATTTCGTTCCGTCGATGTTGAACGCGCATGCTCTCGCCTCGGGCGGGTTGGGCGAGACCGTACGCCGGGTGTTCGTCGCCGGTGAGGCGCTCACTCCTGCTGTCGCGGAACGTTTTCACCACCGAAACACCGCAGAGCTACACAATTGGTACGGTCCTGCCGAGGTCGAGGTGGTGACGGCAACTGCCGTGCCGCCGGGCTCCGGTGTCATCTCGCTCGGGAAGCCCGTCTGGAATACCGTCGCGAGAGTTCTCGACGGCCGTTTGAAGCAGGTGCCGGTCGGTGTTCTCGGTGAGCTCTACATTTCGGGTGCGCAGCTTTCTCGGGGCTATCACAATCGCGCTGTACCGACGGCCGAGCGCTACGTCGCTGACCCATTCGTCCCGGGTGCGCGGATGTACCGGACGGGCGATGTGGTCAATTGGACGACCGGCGGTGAGTTGCTCTATCGAGGGCGAAGCGACTTCCAGATCAAACTGCGTGGGCAGCGCGTCGAACCCGGTGAGATCGAATCGGTGCTCGGTGGCCACCCCGACGTTCAGGCAGCTGCAGTTGTGCTGCATCACGACGATGTCCTGGGTGATCGTCTCGTGGCCTATATCGGATCGGCCTTGGCGATTGCTCCCGCCGAGCTGAAAAGTTATGCGGCGTCCAAGCTTCCGTCCTACATGGTGCCCTCGGAAGTCACGATTCTCGCGACCCTGCCAACCGGCCCTACAGGAAAACTGGATCGCCGGGCTCTCCCCGAGCCGAAGTTCACCGCCGCCGAGTTCCGTTCACCGTCGACACCCATGCAGCGGACCGTCGCGGAGATCTTCGGTGACATCCTCGGAGTCGACTCGATCGGACTCGACGACGACTTCTTCGCCCTCGGCGGCAACTCGCTGGTGGCAACCCAGGCTGTAGCCCGAATAGCGGAGGCGGCGAGACGCCGAGTCCCGCTGCGCCTGCTGTTCGAGGCGCCGACGGTAGGGGAATTCGCCGACCGGATCACCTCCCTCACCGGCGACGATCGGCCACCGCTCGTGGCGGGCGCGCGACCGGCACGCATTCCGCTCTCACTCGCTCAGCAGCGAACATGGTTGGCCGGGCACCTGCAGCCCGAGTCGAGCGCACGCAACGTCCCCTTGGCAGTCCGCCTGACGGGACCGCTGAACCCGGTTGCGCTGCGCGCCGCAGTTGCAGACCTCCTGCAACGACACGAGCCGCTGCGTACCGTCTACCCAGAGGTGGACGGTGTCGGCTATCAGGACATCCGCCCGGTGGCAGAGGTGGATCTCGATATGACTCCGGTACCGACGACGGAACCGGAGCTCGAGTCCACCATCGAGAACTTCGTTACGCGGGGCTTCGATATCACCGCAGAAGTACCTGTACGGGCATTGCTGCTGACGCTCGCAGCAGAAGAACACGTGCTGGTCTTCGTCGCCCATCACGTGTCGGTCGACGGCTTCTCGATGCGACCGTTGACAACCGACCTGATGATCTCGTACGAGGCCAGGTGTGCGGGCCGTGCTCCGAGTCTGCCTCCGTTGGCGGTGCAGTACGCCGACTACACGCTGTGGCACAGGTCGGTCGTCGGGTCCGAGGACGACCCCGCGTCACTGGCCGCCCGACAGCTCGACTACTGGCGTGAGCAACTGGCCGACATGCCAGAGCGAATCGAGCTGCCCATCGATCGCCCACGACCGGCCGAGGAGCACTACAGCGGACGCTCGGTACAGATGCTGTTGCCGTCGGAACTGCGACGGGACCTCGACGCACTCGCGCGCGCACACGGTTCGACGTTGTTCATGGTCGTGCACGCAGCAGTGGCGGTCTTGATCTCCAGGTTGTCGGGGTCGCCGGATGTCGTCATCGGCGCACCCACGGCGGGTCGCGGAGAACCTGCCCTGGACGACCTGATCGGGATGTTCGTCAACTCCCTGATGCTTCGTAGCAATGTCGACCCGACTGCGACGTTCGTAGAGCTACTCGAGGAGACACGCGAAACCGACCTGTCGGCGTTCACCCACGCTGATGTGCCGTTCGAGCGCGTGACCGAAGCCCTGGACCCACGGCGATCCTGGCTCGAGCGGCCACATCTACAGGTGGCTCTGAGCTTCCAGAATCTGGGGTGGAGTTCACTCGAACTCTCCGGTGTGCGTGTGGATCCCGTGGATTTCGAGCTTGGAGTGGCGAAATACGAACTGCACTTCACGTGCGAGGACTTCACCGACGAGTCCGGGGCCGCCGGCCTGATTCTGTCGATCACCTACGCGACCGAGCTGTTCGACGAACCCACCGTGTTCGCCATCGGTGATCGCCTTCTTCGGCTGCTCCGCGCCGTAGCGGCCGACCCGGGTGTTGTGGTGGGTGATGTGGTGTTGGTCGGTGATGTGGAGCATCGACGGTTGCTGCGATGGGGCGCTGCTCGTCGGGTTGGTGTGGGGATCGGGACTGTGTCGGAGTTGTTGGATGCACAGGTGGAGTTGCGGTCCGGGGCGGTGGCGGTGTCTTCGGGTGGGGTGGTGTTGTCGTTTGGGGAGTTCGGTGTTCGGGTTGCTCGTGTTGCGCGGTGGTTGATTTCGTGTGGTGTGGGGCCGGAGCGGTGTGTTGTGGTGTCGATGCGTCGTTCGGTGGAGATGGTGGTGTTGGTGCATGCGGTGGTGGCTGCGGGTGGGGTGGTGGTGCCGGTGGATCCGGATCAGCCGGAGGCGCGTCGGAACCATGTTGTCGGTGTCGTCGATCCGGTGTTGGTGTTGTCGGGGTTCGATGATGTTGTGGTGGGGGGTTTTTCGGGGGAGCCGGTGAGGGATGTCGATCGGCTGGGCCGGGTGCGGCCGGAGAATACTGCGTATGTGATGTTCACCTCGGGGTCGACGGGTCGGCCGAAGGGTGTGGCGGTGTCGCATGGTGCGGTGATCAATCAGGTGTTGTGGTTGGTGTCGGAGTACGGGTTGGGTGTGGGTGATGTGGTGTTGTTGAAGACTCCGTTCACTTTCGATGTGTCGGTGTGGGAGTTGTTCGGGGCGTTGGGGTGTGGCGCTCGCCTGGTGGTGGCGGAGGTTGGTGGTGAGCGGGATGCGCGGTACTTGGCGTCGGTGGTGGGGTCGGAGGGCGTGACGGCGATGTCGTTCGTGCCGTCGATGCTGTCGGTGTTCGTGGAGGAGGTGGACCGTTCGGGTGGGGATGTGTCGTCGTTGCGGGATGTGTTGGCGGCGGGTGAGGTGTTGGATCGGTCGGTTGCATCGGCTGCAGCGAGGGTGTTGTCGGGGGTGCGGTTGCATAATCTTTATGGTCCGACGGAGTGCACGGTGCACGTGACTGCTCGGTCCTTGGGTGTGGGGGATGTGGCGGGTGCGGGCGGGGTTTCGATCGGGCGGCCGGTGTGGAACAGCGAGGTGTTCGTTTTGGATGGGCGTTTGTCGTTGGTGGGTGTCGGTGTGGTGGGGGAGTTGTATGTGTCGGGTGTTCAGGTTGCGCGGGGGTATGCGGGTGGGGGGGGGTTGACGGCGGAGCGGTTTGTGGCGTGTCCGTTCGGGGTGGGTGTGCGGATGTATCGGACTGGGGATTTGGTGCGGTGGGATCGTGCGGGGGAGTTGCATTTCGTTTCTCGTGTGGATCGGCAGGTGAAGTTGCGGGGTGTGCGTGTGGAGTTGGGTGAGGTGGAGTCGGTGCTGGGTGGGTTGGGGTCGGTGTCTCGGGTGGTGGTGGAGGTTCGGGGTGGTCGTTTGGTGGCGTATGTGGTTGCTGTTGGGGGCGGTGGTGTGGATGTGGATGGGTTGAGGGTTGCGGCAGGTGAGGTGCTTGCGTCGTACATGGTGCCGTCGGTGTTTGTGGTGTTGGATGCGTTGCCGTTGACGTCCTCGGGGAAGGTGGATCGGGGTGCGTTGCCGGATCCGGTGGTGGTGGCGCGGGAGTTTCGTGCCCCGGGTTCTGCTGTCGAGGTGGTGGTGGCGGGTGTGTTCGGTGAGTTGTTGGGGGTCGACGGTGTGGGTGTCGATGATGATTTCTTCGAGTTGGGCGGCAACTCCCTCATCGCCGCTCGAGCAGTCGCGCGAATCGGCGCAGCAACGGGTAAGCAGATACCGGTCAGATCCTTGTTCGACAGATCGAGCGTCGCCGGTTTGGCCGACTGGATCGAGATGTCCGGCGCCGCCGACATCGGACCCTCGCTGACTGCGCGCAGTCGCCCTGATCCAATTCCGCTTGCCCCTGCGCAGCAACGGATGTGGTTCCTCAATCGCCTCGACCCGAACTCCGCGGTGAACAATATCCCGGTAGCACTGAAGCTCTCGGGACCTCTGAACGTCGGTGCCCTGCGAGCGGCGGTCCGCGACGTCTCGCGCAGGCACGAGTCATTGCGCACGATCTATCCGGACGTCGGCGGCGTGGGCTCCCAGCTGATTCTCGAGGTCGACCAGGCGGAACCAGAAATCGACGTGCGGGCCGTGACGGACGCTGCAGTCGAGGAGGAGGCGCTGCGCTACTTCTCTCGAGGGTTCGATGTCACGAAGGATCTGCCACTTCGCCTGGCCGTCCTCGAACTGTCCGAGACCGAGCACGTTCTGCTTCTGGTGGTCCATCACATCTCCGCGGACGGCGCGTCGGTTGCTCCGTTGACCCGCGACCTCGTCGAGGCCTATACGGCGCGAATGCGTGGGAGGGAACCGGAGTGGTCCCCACTGAGCGTGCAGTATGCCGACTACACACTGTGGCAACGCGAGATCCTCGGTGACTCCGCAAACCCGGAGTCGACAATCGCAGGGCACCAACGCTATTGGACGCAGGCGCTGGCTGGGTACTCCGGAAGGGTCCACTTGCCGACCGCGTATGCGCGCCCTACCGTCGCGTCCGGATCCGGTGCGAGCACGTCGTTCTTCGTGGACGCCGATCTGCATCGAGCCGTTGAAGCCCTCGCTGGAGCTCACCGTGCGACGCCATTCATGGTTCTGCATGCCGCGTTGGCCGTGACTCTGGCGCGGACGACAGGCGTGCTGGACGTCGCAGTCGGTACACCGGTCGCCGGTCGTGGCGACGAGGCACTGGACGGGCTGGTCGGCATGTTCGTCAGTACAGTCGTGCTCCGCACGGACCTCGATGCCGGTGCCTCGTTCGCCGATACCCTTCGCTTCGTTCGTGACGCCGACCTCGAGGCGTTCGACCACTCGGCCGTTCCGTTCGATCGTGTCGTCGAGATAGTGGACCCCGAACGGTCGCAGGCGTGGCATCCACTCGTACAGGTCATGCTCTCGTTCCAGAACCGGGGAACCGCGACGTTCGTGCTCCCCGGACTGGCGGTTTCCGTGCTCGATATGGACGCAGGCGTTGCGAAGTTCGACCTTCAGCTCACTGTGATCGACGACGAGTCGGATTCGGGGGGATACCGCTGCAAGCTCACCTACGCTACCGACCTGTTCGATCGGCATGGCATGGATGCGTTCGCAGCTCGCTTCCTCCGTGTTCTCGAGTCCGGCACCTCGGACTCCTCGGTGACGATCGGGGACATCGATATTCTCGACGCGGAGGAGCGTCGGGCACTGGCGGCATCGTCCCGCTCCGCACCGGGTGAGCTCCGATCTCGCACCTCGGACCGGCATTGTCTCGACGCATTCGAACATCGAGTTCGCACGCACCCCGAGGCGACAGCGCTGGTGTTCGACGACACGGTGTGGACCTACGCCGAGTTCGATGCCCGAGTAACCTCGATTGCGCATGCACTCGTCGCTTGTGGGGCGGGCCCCGACAGGCTCGTGGCGATAGCGTTGCCGCGCTCGCCGGAAATGGTGGTCACGGTCTACGCAACACTGCGCGCCGGCGCCGCATACGTCCCCGTCGATCCCGAGCAGCCCGATGTTCGCACCCGCCACGTCCTCGACACCGCGCGCCCCGAGGTCGTCGTCGCACGAGAGGACAGCGGAGTCCTGGACGCCGTGTCCTACGAGACCTTGACACAGCTCGCCGCGACGACCACCACCCGATTGTCGGCGACGATGCATCCCGCGAATCTCGCCTACGTGATGTTCACATCCGGATCGACCGGACGTCCCAAAGGGGTGGCCGTTTCACACGAATGCGTTGTCGATCAGATCGAGTGGATGATCGGTAACTACGGCCTCGACGAGAACGAGGTGGTGTTGCTCAAGACGCCGTTCGTCTTCGACGTCTCCGTGTGGGAACTGTTCGCTCCGCTCGCCGTCGGTGGGCGGATGGTTATGGCCGACGAGTACGGACATCACGATCCGCGATACCTCCAGTCGATGATCGCTCGGCACCGGGTGACCGCAGTGTCCTTCGTCCCCTCGATGCTGTCGATGTTCACCGGGCAGGCCGAAATCGCGTCGCTGGTCTCGCTTCGTCACGTGTTCGTAGCGGGTGAGGCCCTGTCCACTTCGGTGGCTCGGCGGGCAGCGAAAGTTCTGCCATCGAGATCCGTTCACAATCTCTATGGGCCGACCGAGTTCACCGTGCATGCGACGGCACACACTCCGGCCGACGGTTCCGAAGACGAACTGAGCGTCCCGATCGGTTTCCCGGTCCCGAATTGTTCTGCCTACGTGCTCGATTCGCGACTGAACCCGGTTCCTCGCGATGTTGTGGGCGAGCTGTACCTGGCCGGCGTGCAGCTGGCCCGCGGCTATTGCGCTCGCCCGGAGCTGACAGCCGAGAGGTTCGTGGCAAACCCATTCGGACCAGCGGGTGGACGGTTCTATCGCACTGGAGACCTCGTTCGGCGCAATGGCGCAGGAGAGTTGGTGTTCGTACGGCGGGCGGACAATCAAGTCAAACTGCGTGGGCAGCGCGTCGAACTCGGTGAGATCGAAGCCGTTCTACTCCAGCACGATGCCGTCGGGAATGCGGTGGTCGACGTGTTCGAGGATCGGCTTGTTGCCTATCTGGCTCCTGCCGATCGGACCCGCGCCGGCTCGAACTCGGACGTGCCGGAGGGCGTGAAAGAGATTCTCCGTTCGAGCCTGCCGTCGTACATGATTCCTTCGGTGTTCGTTGTTCTGCCATCGCTTCCGACGACACCCACCGGAAAGGTGGACCGCCGGTCGCTACCGATCCCGGAACCGACGCAGCAGGTATACCGTGCGCCGGTCGGGCCGGTCGAGGAAGCGGTCGCGAGGGTGTTCGCCGATGTACTGGACGCGCCTGTGGTGGGTCGCGACGACGACTTCTTCGAGCTGGGGGGAAACTCGCTCGTAGCGACCAAGGTCATCTCGCGCCTCGGCGACGCGCTGGAGGTCACGGTGCCGCTGAGAGCGTTGTTCGACGCCTCCACCGTCGAGGCGTTCGCTGCGGTGGTGGAGGATCGCACCGCTGACGGTGACCGCATCCTGCTGATCGGACGCGAGCGTCCGGACCGGATTCCACTGTCGGTCCAGCAGCAGCAGACATGGTCGCTTTCGCAGTGGATTCCGAATTCGCCGTACTACAACATGCCCGTGGTGGTGCGCTCGAGCGGTCCGATAGATATCGAAGCACTCGCCGCGGCCGTCCACGATGTCGTCCTGAGGCACGAGTCACTGCGCACCACCTACCCGACTGTCGACGATGCCCCGGTGCAGCAGATCTTGCAGCCGGGTCGATACCGGCTGGACCTCGAACCGGTCGACATCTCGGAGTCGGCTCTGATGCAACATATTTCCGAGTTCCTCGCAGTCGGGATCGATATCTCGGTCGATATTCCTCTACGAGTGCGCCTGCTGCGTGTCGGTCCGGACGAACATGTGATCGTCATGGTGCTGCATCACATAGCGTCCGACGGGGCGTCGATGGCGCCGTTCGCGCGTGACCTTGCGCGCGCGTACTCAGCGCGTGCTGCAGGTGAGGTGCCCGGATGGGGCCCACTCGCGGTGCAGTACGCAGATTTCGCGCTGTGGCAGCGGGAAACGCTCGGTGAGCTGTCGGACCCGCAATCGTTGGCCCATCGGCAGATCGAATTCTGGCGATCCACACTGGCAGGGCAACCCGACAGGTTGAACGTCCCGCTCGACCGCCCGCGACCTCAGCTCCGCACGATGGCAGGTGGTTCGATCTCCTTCGAGATCGACCGCAGCGTGCATCTGGGAATCGACGACTGCGCGCGCGCTGCCGGCGTGACGCGGTTCATGGTTGTGCACGCCGCTCTGGCGGTGCTGTTGGCACGCGCAGACGGCAACAACGATGTGGCCATCGGTACACCCACGGAGGGTCGCGGCAACGAGATGCTCGAGGACGTGATCGGAATGTTCGTCAGCAGCGTGGTTCTGAGGACCGTCGTCGACCCCCGCAGCTCCTTCGCCGAACTTCTCGCAGAGGTGCGGCGTCGAGATATCGACGCATTCGAGAACACGGGCGTACCTTTCGAATGGCTCGTGAGCGAACTATTGCCTCCGCGCCCGGTGTCCCAGGTTCCCTTCTTCCAAGTCTTGCTCGCGTTCCAGAACTACGATCGAGAAGTGGACGTCGACCTCGGCGACATGCAGATTTCTTTCATCGACACCTCCATCGAGAAGGCCAAGGTGGATCTGCATTTCACGTTCGTCGAGTCCACGGACCTGGATGGATCCTGCGCCGGGATGTCGGTTCGTCTCGCCTACGCGACCGAATTGTTCGACGAGGAGACGGTGCTAGTCCTCCGCGATGGGCTGCAACGAGTGCTGACGGCCGTTGTTCGCGATCCTGAGGTCGTGGTCGGCGAAATCGATCTGGGTACCGGCCGCGGCTCGGCGTTGTTCGGTGCAAGTAACGAGCAGTAGGGCTGCGTCGATTACTTACTGGCAGGTACGGTAACTCCGGGTGACTGGAGTCCAGCCGTCCCGGCAAACCATGGGGTACCGCAGAGAATGGTGAGAGTAGAACTTATGCGTCGAACGAAGCCACGCACGTTGTCCACCGTCGTCAGGGGGTTGGCGATCGCGTCTGTCGCAGTCGTCGTGCCGTTCACAGGTGTCACGGTGACCGCTGCCGCCGATCCCGTAGTGGACATGGCCGCTCCCCTTGCAGGCGCAACGTCGTCGAACGGTTCGAATATCACCCGGATCGAGGTCAAGAACGACCGCGAGCTCACCATGTACGTCTACTCGGCGTCCATGGACGAGGAGATCCCGCTCGACGTGCTTCGCCCGGGTGACACCAGCGTCCCGCGGCCCACCCTGTACATGCTCAACGGTGCAGGTGGCGGCGAGGACTCCGCCACGTGGCGAGCACGCACCGATGCCTACGAGTTCTTCGACGACAAGAACATCAACGTCGTCTCGCCGATCGGCGGCAAGTGGGCCTACTACACCGACTGGCGTCAGGAAGACCCGGTGCTCGGTGTGAACAAGTGGGAAACCTTCCTGACGGAAGAAATCCCACCGCTCGTCGATGCGGCCCTCGGCACCAACGGCGTCAACGCGCTCGCCGGTTTGTCCTCGTCCGGGACCTCGGTTCTCCAGCTGGCCATCTCCAAGCCCGGCCTGTACAGCGGCGTCGCCGCTTACAGTGGCTGCGCGCAGACGAGCGATCCCATCGGGCAGACATTCGTCAAGCAGGTCGTCGAGCTATACGGCGGCGGTAGCACTCTCAACATGTACGGTCCCGACGACGATCCGATGTGGGTCGAAAAGGATCCGTACGTCAACGCCGAAGGCCTACGCGGGGTGGACCTGTACATCTCCAATGGAACGGGCCTGCCGGGACCGTACGACAATCTGAATGGGCCCGATATCAACGACCGCGTCCCCACTCTGGCCAACCAGGTCATCGTCGGTGGCGTCATCGAAGCGGCGACGAACTACTGCGCGCACAACATGCAGAATCGGCTCAACGAGCTGGGCATCCCCGCGACATACAACTTTCGGCCAACCGGAACGCACTCGTGGGGTTACTGGGACGATGACCTGAAGGACTCGTGGCCTGTGCTGGCACGTTCGATGGGCATCTGACCGTCTCCAGCCGCTGCGGTAGACGAGAGTTTTCACAAATGCTCCCCTCCACCTCTGGAGGGGAGCATTTCTCGCAGTAGCCTGCGCAGTGGGGAGGATGGTTTCACATGGTTTTCGGTGACGGCACAGAACGCGCGCTGACAGTTGACGACCTACCGCGGATTGTTGCGGACGTGTCCAGATCCGAACCCGAACGGGTGGCGTTTCGAACCGGCGATCAGCTGGTCACCTACGGGCAACTCGACGCCCTGCTGCAGCAACTCGATGCGGCCATGGGCGGGGCCCTCGGACCGGAATCACTGGTCCCGCTCGTGCTCGCAGATCTGGTTCCCGAGATGCTCGGGGCGGACGGTGCCCTCGACCGGATCGTGGCGGACGTCCTGTCCGACGCCACCGACACCCTCGGGGCAGACACTCCCAGGGCAGACACTCCCAGGGCAGACACTTTCGGTGCCGACACGGCCGAGACCACACCAGCCGGGTCGCCAGAGACGCTGGTGGACGCTTTCGAAGCCAGTGTCGACCGCAACCCCGACGCCGTCGCTCTCGTCTTCGACGATCAGACGCTGACGTACGCGGAACTTGACCGACGTGCCAACCGTGTCGCCCGGTACCTCGTCGCCGCGGGCGTCGGACCCGACCGCACAGTCGCACTTGCGCTCCGACGGTCGATGAATCTCGTGGTGGGGATGTACGGCATCATCAAGGCCGGCGGTGCCTACGTCCCCTTGGATCCTGATCACCCGCGTGAGCGGTTGGCGTACATCATCGGGGTCGCCGATCCCGTACTCGTCCTCACCGACGCCGAGACCGGTGTGGCAGACGTTCTGCCCGGCACTGTTGCCGTCCGCGATATCGGTGCCATCGACGACGAGATCGACGACGCCCGACTCCGTCCGACCGAGCGGGCAACACGACTCCGCCCAGGAAACACGGCCTACGTCATCTTCACCTCGGGATCGACGGGCAAGCCGAAGGGCGTCGCGGTGAGTCACTCCGCGGTCCAGGCCAATCTCGCATGGCGGCAACGCCAATACAGCCTCGGCGACTCAGATCTCGTGCTTCAGAAGACACCGTTCACCTTCGACGTGTCGGTGTGGGAGTTCTTCTGGCCGCTCCAAGTCGGCGCGAGGCTACTCATCGCGCGACCGGACGGCCATCACGATCCCGGTTACCTCGCCTGGTCGATCAGAACTGCCGGCGTCACCGTCGTGCATTTCGTTCCCTCGATGCTTGCTGTCTTCGTCGATGCTCCCGACACTCGGGGCCTGCCGTCACTGCGGTACGTCTTCGCGTCCGGTGAGGAACTGACAGCAGCCACGACGGCTCGGTTCGCCGCCGGCTCCGACGCACAGCTGCACAACCTCTACGGACCGACCGAAGCCGCGATCGATGTGACCCATCACCGCGCCGAACTCGATGGGGCAGAGCTGGGCTCGTCGATTCCCATCGGAACCGCAGTCGACGGGACCGAACTCTACGTGCTCGGTCACGCTCTCGAACCGGTCCCGCCGAATACGGTCGGCGAGCTGTACATCGCCGGAATCCAGTTGGCCCGCGAGTACGTACGCTCACCGGCCAGGACGGCCGAGCGGTTCGTTGCCGATCCCTACGCGGTCGGAACACGCATGTATCGCACCGGAGACTTGGTCAGACGATCCGACAACGGCGACCTGACCTATCTCGGGCGTTCCGATTTCCAGGTCAAGCTGCGCGGACTGCGCATCGAGCTGGGCGAGATCGAAACACTGCTGCGTCAACAGGACTCGGTATCGCAGAGTGCTGTCATCCTCCGCGATGACAGATTGCTCGGCTATGTCGTCCCCGTGCACGGCGCGCATCTCGACACCGAAACTCTGACGTCGGAGCTTCGACGCACGCTACCGACCTACATGGTGCCGTCGGCGCTGCTTGTGCTGGAGAAGATGCCGTTGGGTCACTCGGGGAAGCTGGATCGCGGCGGCCTACCCGATCCACCGGAGGCTCGGACCGAGTTCACCCCGCCTCGGTCGGCTACCGAAATCGCTGTGGCTGCAGAGTTCGCCGACGTGCTCGGTCTCGACCGAGTCGGCCGTGCCGACGACTTCTTCGAACTCGGCGGCAATTCTCTCAATGCGACGCGACTGGTTACGCGTCTGAACGCGCGTTTCGGTGTCGAGACAGCTGTCCGTGACTTCTTCGACGCCTCGACCGTGGCGCGATGGGCCGTGGCCCTGGACGGCGCTCCGCACGGAAAGGCATCGCCGAGGCCTGCGCTCGCCGCCCGACAATGGCCCGAACGAATCCCGCTGTCGTTGGCGCAGCAGCGTATGTGGTTTCTCAATCGACTCGAACCGACGTCCTCGGTCGACAACATCACCGTCGCGGTGCGGCTTTCCGGTGCACTCGACGCCACCGCTCTGCGTTCGGCGGTCGGTGATCTCGTTGCGCGTCATGCCTCGCTACGTACCTGCTACCCGGAGGTCGACGGCGTCGGATCGCAACAGATATCGCCGGTCGACGAAACCGAAATCGACTGGCTCGCAACCGCAACTGGCGAAAGCGAGCTGATCGAGCATATCTGGGCTGTCGTGGCGGCTCCCTTCGACGTTGCAGTTGCCCCGCCCTTCCGTGTCCGCCTGTTCGAACTCGAGGCCAACGAGCATGTGCTCGTCATCGTGGTCCACCACATTGCCGCCGACGGCTTCTCGATGGTGCCGTTGACGAGGGACATCATGCTTGCGTACTCCGTGCGAGCTGCAGGGGAGTCGCCGAAATGGCCGCCGCTGCGGGTGCAGTACGCCGACTACACGTTGTGGCAGCGGGAAGTGCTCGGTGTGCCCGAGGACCCGAACTCGCTGATCAGCGTGCAGGAACAGTACTGGCGGGAAGCGCTGGCGGGCTTGCCGGACCACCTGGAGTTGCCGCTGGATCGAGCACGTCCGCCCCTGTGGTCCGGCCGTGGAGCCCGGCACTCTCTTTCGCTCGATGGCGAGTTGCACGCACGCATCACCGATCTGGCGCGCGCTCAGGGAAGCACGACCTTCATGGTGGTGCATGCGGCGTTGGCGGTGTTGTTGTCGCGGGTGTCGGGTAGTGCGGATGTTGCGGTGGGTACGCCGGTGGCGGGTCGTGGTGAGGCTGTTCTCGATGATGTGATCGGGATGTTCGTCAATACGTTGGTGTTGCGGACGTCGGTGGTGGGGTCGGCGCGTTTCGTCGATGTGTTGTCTGGTGTGCGTGAGGTGGATCTGTCGGCGTTTGCGCATGCCGATGTGCCGTTCGAACGCGTCGTGGAAGTGGTGAATCCACCCCGCGTGCAGGGTCGGCATCCGCTGTATCAGGTGATGCTGACCTTCCGGGACGTCGGCAGCGCGAATCTAGAGCTCGGTGACCTCGCCGTCGAACCCATCGACACCGGCTTTGCGACGGCAAAGATCGACCTCGACCTCGCAGTGTCCGAAGCGCGTACAGAGGACAACGATCCCGGCGGAATGGCTATCGATATCACTTATGCCACCGATCTGTTCGATGCGGAGACGGTGGCGCGGTTGGGTGGTGGGTTGGTTGCTGTGTTGGGTGCGGTGACGTCGGATTCGTTTGTGGTGGTTGGTGATATCGATGTGTCGGGTCCGGGGGAGCGGGCGTTGGTGGCGGGGGTCAATGATACTGGTTTCGAGGTTGATGGTTCGGCGACGTTGGTGTCGTTGTTTGCTGCGCAGGTGGCGGTGTCGCCGGATGCGGTGGCGGT
>NZ_JABFAO010000012.1 GCF_017168235.1 Rhodococcus sp. KRD197 | reverse complement strand
CCCCCGGGGCGATCAGGAAGGTGGCGGGGGACGCCCCCCCTGCTCCCCGCCACCGAGCTCCAACACCTTCGGACCGCGCTGCGGGACCCCGCTGTATCGGACCCATGGATACTTGCAGCGTGGAGTCACACGGTCATGGACACGGTCATAGCAACTCACCCGCACCGGTCGGCCCGGTTGCGGCACGCATAGTCGTCGGCCTACTCGTAGCGATCGGAATCGCCGTGATCGCGGGCGCGGTCGCGCTGTGGCCCGGCGAGCAGAGCGTCGAGATCCCGCTACCGTTCCAGACATCCGGCGGCGGCACCGTCAACACCGAAGCCGGCACCGTCATCTCGCAGGACATCGGCGCGTGCGGAAGCGCATCGGCAGGTCGCGTCTTCACCGGCAATCCGACGCCACCCGTCGGGGCTGGATACGACTGTCAGCGCAGCATCGTGACCATCGAGTCGGGGCCCAATGCCGGCACCCGCACGCTGCTCGAGATCGTGCCAGGGCCGGGTCAGCCCGATATTCGAACGGGTGAAAGTGTCCGCCTCGTACGCCAGACCGACCCGAGCGGTACGACGCAGTACTCGTTCAACGATTTCTCCCGAGGCCTGCCGCTGAGCATCATCGTCGGCGTCTTCGCCGTGGTGGTCTGCATCGTCGCCCGGTGGCGCGGTTTTCGTGCGCTGATCGGTCTGATCATCGCGTTCGGGGTGCTCGTGATTTTCCTCTTACCCGCCCTGCTGGACGGCGCGCCCGCCATCCCCGCCGCGCTGGTTGCCGGGTCGATCATTCTCTATGCCGTGCTCTATCTGGCGCACGGCGTCAACCTGCGGACCAGCTCGGCCCTGCTCGGCACGTTGACCTCGATGGCCTTGGCAGCGGTGTTGTCCTACGTCGCCATTCGCATGACTCACCTGACCGGCCTGTCCGAGGAACAGAACACCGACGTCCAGGCCTACATCCAGAACGTCAGCATCACCGGTCTGCTGCTCGCGGGATTCATCATCGGCTCGCTCGGCGTTCTCAACGACGTCACCATCACGCAGGCGTCATCGGCATTCGAGATCGCCGCCGCCGACGCCACTGCGACGCGACGGTCGATCTTCACCTCTGCGATGCGCGTCGGCCGAGACCACATCGCCAGCACCGTCTACACGCTCGTCCTCGCCTACGCCGGTGGCGCGCTCCCGCTGCTGCTGCTCTTCAGCGTCGCCGGTCGGTCCATCCAAGATGTACTGACCGGTGACGCCGTGGCGATCGAAATAGTCCGCTCGGCCGTCGGCGGTATCGCGCTCTCGCTGTCGGTACCGTTGACGACGGCGATTGCGGCGCTACTGGCCCGGCCGGGTGGCGTCGCTGAATCCGGTACCCCGGCCGCACCCAAGCCGCCGGCGAGAAAATCGGGGCGGCACTCGAGGTAGCGCGGCTCACGCGAAGGCTGCGGCCACCGATTCCGACAGCAACGCGCCGTCGTGGATGGTGAGGCCGTTCTTCAGTCCGGCGTCGGCCTCGCAGGCAGCTTCCCAACCCTTGTCGGCCAGGGCGACCACGTAGGGCAGCGTCGCGTTCGTCAGGGCGTACGTGGACGTACGCGGAACGGCTCCGGGCATGTTCGCGACGCAGTAGAACACCGATTCGTGGACCCGATAGGTGGGCTCGGCATGAGTGGTGGGCACCGAGTCCTCGAAGCATCCACCTTGGTCGATTGCGATGTCGACGAGCACCGAACCCGGCTTCATGCGTTGAACGAGGCTGTTGGACACTAGTTTCGGCGCTCTCGCACCGGGGACGAGGACGGCACCGATGACCATGTCGGCGTCGAGGACCGCCTGCTCGAGTTCCAGGGCGTTCGACACGAGGGTCTTGACGCTGCCGCGGTACTGATCGTCGATGGCTCGGAGCGCTTTGACGTTGAGGTCGAGCACGGTGACGTCGGCATGCATGCCGTGCGCGATCGCGACGGCGTTGCGGCCGGATACTCCGGCGCCGATGACGACGACGTTCGCGGGGCGTACGCCCGGGACGCCGCCCATGAGAACTCCGCGGCCGCCGCCGCTCGCCATCATGTGGTACGACCCGGCCTGGGGCGCGAGCCGCCCCGCGACCTCGCTCATCGGGGCGAGCAGCGGAAGTGAACCGTCGGGGGCGGTGACGGTTTCGTAGGCTATTGCGGTGGTGCCCGATGCCAGCAGCGCGTCGGTGCACGCCTTCGATGCGGCGAGGTGCAGAAAAGTGAAAAGCACCTGGTCCTTGCGGAGCCGCGCGTACTCCTCGGCGATGGGCTCCTTGACTTTGAGCAGCAGGTCGGCTGCATCCCAGACCTCGCTCGCCGAGGTGAAGATCTGTGCCCCTGCTGCTTTGAAGTCGGTGTCGGAGAAAGACGAGCCTGCGCCCGCCTCGGTTTCGATGATCACTTCGTGTCCGTGCGAGACCAGTTCATGCACGCCCGCCGGGGTGATGGCCACCCGGTATTCGTGGTTCTTGATCTCGCGTGGAATTCCGATTTTCATGGCAGCCTCCCAGAGCTGAACAGGTTCGGGTTATGAAGCAAACTATGAATTATCAGCGAAAGACTCACAACAGATGTGAACATAATTCTGTAGAGTCTCGATATGGCTTCTGATAGTTCACCCCGAGGAGGTCGTGGAGCTCGCCGGCCGAATGATGTTCGGCACGTGCAACTCGACGATATCGACCACATCCTGCTCGACGAGCTTCGCCGTGACGCCCGCATTCCCAACAACGCGCTGGCCGCGGCCGCCGGAATTGCCCCCTCGACCGCGCTCGGTCGTGTTCGATCGCTCGTGGAACGGGGCGTCATCCGGGGCTTTCACGCCGAAGTGGACCCGGAGGCACTCGGGCAGGGCATTCAGGCGATGATCTCGGTTCGACTGCAAGCCGAAGCCCGCAAACACATCGGGGAGTTCGGCGAACAGATCGCCTCACTGGAAGAAGTGTTGAACATCTACTTCATCGCCGGAGCGGACGACTTCCTCATTCAAGTGGCGACGGTCGATACCGCTGCTCTGCGAAACTTCGTCGTCGACAACCTCAGCGCACACCCCGCTGTGTACGCGACGGAAACGATCCTCATCTTCGAGCACGTCCGACCCCGCAAGAACGGCGCTCCGCGCATGTGAGCGGAAATACATAGCCCTCTATGTATTTCCGCGCACATGCGCCGAAGGCGCCCTACGGCGCGGGTGGGAACAGCGGCGGGATGGTCGGCAACGTGAAATCGGGGAACGCCGGGATCAACGGCGGCGGCTCCGGCGCCGGCGGCGGCACCTGAGCAGGCGGCTGCGGCACGGGAGCCTGTTCGGTCTCCTGCGGTTCCGGACTCTGAGGCGCCGGTGCCGGCTGTGCGGGCGCCGGGTTCTCGGCAACTTCGCCTACTGGGGGCACTTCGGGCGCCGGCGGAGGAACTACTTCCGGCGGCGGGGCCACCGGCGCGGCGGGCGCATCCGGCGTCACCGCATCGGGGGCACTGGGTGCATCGGTCACCGCAGTGTCGACGACGGGCGGCGCGTCACTCGGCCTGGTCAGGAGAAAGCCGGATACCGCAACCACTGCAGCCGCTGCCACTGCGGCCACCGACCACGACCGCACCAGCCGACTCCGACGCTCTGCATCGTCCTCGCCATCGTCGTCCTCGTAGTCCGAGGCCAGCCAATAGACGTTCTGCAACGCGAATTTCGTCGACGACGCCGGTGCCACCGGCGGTGAGGCTGCAGCAGGCGTCGGGACAGCAGCAGGCGTCGGGACAGCAGCAGGCGGCGGGACAGCAGCAGGCGGCGGGACAGCGGGAGGCGCCGGGACAGCGGGAGGCGCCGGCGTCGTGACGAGCGGCGGCATCGTCAGCGGGTACTCCTCGCGCGTCAGGGTGTCTACCGGTCCCCCACCCGAGGAACCCCGTTCGGGAGATACGCCACCTGCAGCAGCGAAGGCGGGGCGCGGACGGGTGCGGACCGGCTCCTCGACCGGGCGGGCCGAAAGCGCTGCTCCGCGGGCCGCGACGGACTCCGGCTCGTTGGGGGTCAGCGCCGGCAGCTCGAGCGCCGGTCCCACTCTTTTGCGGACCAGCGGGATCCGCGACCCGCCGCCGATGAGCACGACGGCGTCGATGGGTACCTGCGCCCCGATCATCACTTCGCGCGCGAACTCGATCGATCGATCCACCTCGTCGGTGATCAGATCCTCGTAGCTGTCACGGGAGAGCAGAATCATGCCGCTCGCGTCCGGCAGGCACACCGCGTCGCTACCCGAGAGTCGTTCCTTGGCCACGCGGCAGCGGCGGGTGAACAGCTCGATATCGGGCGCATCGCGGCGTTTGCCGAGACGTTCCAGTTGGTTGTCGCGCAGGATCGAGTCGAAATGATCTCCGCTGAACTCGGCGCTGCGCCGGGTGACGAACACGCGCCGGGTGAGCAGGTCCACCACACTGACGTTCAGGCCGGAACTGCCCAGGTCGTACAGCGCGACGGTGCCGTACCCGGCGGCTTCACCGCTCGCGACGAGGTACTCCACCACCGCTTCGACCTCGTGCACCAGGTGATAGTTGTGCAGGTGCTGATTGCCGAGTGCCCGGTGCAGGGCATCTGCCTGGTTGGCGTCGCGGTAGGCGACGCCGGTGGCCATCGACGGCTCGGACTCCGCTGCCAGTGCGCTGATGGACTCGGCGGCGAGGTACTCGACGTTTTCGTCGACGGTGTCGATCACCTGGTTCTTGAAGAACAGTTGGCGAGGAGCCGACGGCGTCTTCGCCGCGATTGCGGCAGCGTTGCGCGGCAGAGCCATGCGTACGGCGTGGGCGCCCATGGACACCCCCAGCAACACAGTCATCGTCTCGGCCTCACTTCGTTGAACACTGGACTGTAGCGCCCAAAAAGGCCACGCTACCGGGTGCGGGGACGCACTGTGCGGTGGCCCTGGCCCGCTGCGGGGTCAATTCTCGACGCCGAACCCGGATTCCTGCTCGACGAAGCCCTCCCCGAACGTCTCGGCACCCAGCCCCGAGTCGCCGGTATCGAACGAATCGAAACTACCCGTTTGCGACTCGTCGAACTGGTCGAAATCCTCCGGCGGTGCCTCGGGGAATTGCTCGACGACAGCCGGCGGCGCAGGTTCCACCGGGGCCGGCACGCGTTCGACCACTGCCGTCGTGCCCGCGGGCACAGGGTCGACGCCTATTCCGGGGGGCGGCGGGGTGTCCCCGCGTAGGAAGATCACGCCCCACACGACCGTCACGATCGCTGCCAGGCCTGCCAACCCGGCTGCGTCGCGCACCGACCACCGAATTCGGCGGCGCGCGCGAGTTCCGTCCGCCTCGGCCGGTGCGGCACCAAGGGGCTCGAAAGCAGTGGACGTATCGAGAGCGGTGGAGCGGCCCACGGCGCCGGATTCCTCGCGCGTGGGTGCGACGACGCGGATGGGGGCCGTGACCGGGTCTGTATGTTCTTCGAGATCCGGGTCCGCGCGCAAAGCCTCGATCGGGGCGTCCGGTGACACCGCGTTCTCGGGTGCCTCGACGGCAACGCCCTCGTCGACTTCGAGCCGCGGCACCGCTTCGAGTGCGGCTCCGTGCAGGATGACCGAACTGGGCGACTCGGGCAGAACGAGGGGCACGGTCCACTGCTGCTCGACGAGCGTGCGGATCAGCGGAATGCGCGCCCCGCCGCCGATGAGCATGACGGCGTCGGGCTCGGTGGGAGCGGCCCAGGCGAGAGTGCGTCGTACCGTCGAGTCGATCGCGTTCTCGAATTCCTCACGCGTGAGGAGCATGGGGCCCCCACCTGGGGCACGAACGCCGGCAGAGGTGGTGATCAGTTCTTTCAGCTCACGGAAGAAGTCGCGATACTCACGCTCGGCCTCGGCACCGTAGGCGGGCGGCAGAATGCCCTTGGTCATCACGAGTTGTTCGACGACGTCGTCGAGCGCTTCCCCGGACAGGAGGGTGCGGCGGTCCGACCGCGTCACTTCTCCCGCAGCTACATCGAGGGTGAAGGCCGATGTTCCGTCTCTCCCGAGGTCCAACACCAGCAGGGCACGAGCGTGCGCCAATTCTTCGACCGAGCGCGCGTAGGCGAGCAGCGCACCGCCCTCGTCCACGACGCGGGCTCTGGAGATGGGGCCGGCGCGGAGAGAGTCGAGGAGCGATTCGACTACGACGGTGTCGCGGCCGGTGAGGACGACGTCATCGAAAGGTCCGCAGTCGACGAGTTTGCCGTTGAGGAGCCCTGCGGCCCCCTCGGCGTCTATCGAGTCCTCGACCCGCTCCCCATCTCGGAAGTACGAGATTCGGACAGCGTCCGACTCCACGGCCACGCCGCAGACTGCACCCATCGGCAAGAATTTCCTTCTGACTTGGACGATCCCGACGTCCGCTCAACAGTACTTGGCGTGCAGCGATGCTCATCGCCTCCGACTTCGACGAGAGCGGTGAAAGTGCGTCGTGCGCCACAGCGCGGTGCACATCACCGCTGGTGAACGCGGAGCCGAAAAAGATCCTTTCAACAAACTCGAACTGCAGCGTAACGCTTTAAAACAATCTAGGATATTGTTTGGGTGGGTCTGGGGAGACTGCTGGGTCGGAACGGTTCACGTCCTTCGACCCACGGTCAATGCGAGGCCGGCCGGTCTCGTCAAGCACACGAGATCTGGTGGAGGTTCGCATGGAGACGCTCAACTCCGAAGACAGCGCACGGGTACGGGACGTACTGGAGAAGTTTGGCAAGCTGCCGGTGCCCGTCGCCGAGATCGACGCCTCCGCCGACCTCTACGACAGCGGTCTCACCTCGCACGCCAGCGTCAACGTGATGATCGCGCTCGAAGACGAGTTCGACGTCGAGTTCCCCGACGCCATGCTGCAGAAGTCGACCTTCGGAAGCATCGACGCCATCACCTCCGCCATCGCACGGCTGACGGACTGATCGCCCATGACCACCGTGTACGACACAGACAACAGCGCCGACGCGCTCACCGTGTCCGATGTTCTCGCAGTATTGCGTGAGCACGCGGACTCCGTCGATCGCGACGCCCGCTTCCCGGCCGAATCGGTCGAGGCCATGCGCTCGGCCGGCATGCTCGCCGCCGGAATTCCCACGGAGTTCGGCGGCGGCGGACACTCGTTGAGCGAGCTTGCGCGCACCGCTCGCGCCCTCGGCGCCGAGTGCGCCTCCTCCGCGATGATCTTCGTCATGCATCAATCGCAGGTGCTCAGCATCGTGCGTCACGGCAAGTCCGACGCCATGGCCGCCCTGCTGAGGCGCCTCGCTGCGGAACAACCGCTCGTCGCGTCGGCGACCACCGAGATCAACATCGGCGGCGACGTCCGCACCAGCAGCTGCGCCGTGGAATACGACGGTGAGCACATCAGCCTGTCGAAGACAGCGCCGGTGATCTCGTACGGCGACTACGCCGAGTTCGTTCTCGCGACGGCGCGTCGCTCACAGGACAGCCCGCCGAGCGATCAGGTCCTCGTCGTGTGCGAGAAGCCGAACGTGGTTCTCACCCGCACCGGCGAGTGGGACACCCTCGGCTTCCGCGGCACATGTAGCCCGGGCTTCCAGCTCGAAGCCACCGCAACGACGTCGAACATCCTCGGCGACAACTACGGTGACATCTCCTCGCAGACGATGCTCCCGGCCGCACACATCCTGTGGGGTTCGGCCTGGCTCGGCATCGCCGACGCCGCGGTTGCGAAGGCCCGCAAGTCGGTGCGCAAGGCCGCCAGCCGCACACCGGGCCTCACCCCGCCGAGTGCGCTGCGTCTCGCGGAGCTCTACGTGGTGCACGAGCAGCTCGTCGACACCATTTTCGGGGCAGCCGCAAAGTACGAGGCCATCGCCGATTCACCAGAGGAGCTCGGCGCGATCGGGTTCGCGGTGAAGATCAACAACGTCAAGGTGACTGCCTCGACGCTTGTCATCGACATCGTCGGCAAGGCGCTGCAGATCTGTGGGATTTCGGGCTACCGGCAGGACGGAGACCTGAGCATCGGCCGTCATCTCCGGGACGCGCACGGCTCGGCAATCATGGTCAGCAACGAGCGCATCCTCGGCCACAATTCCCAGCTCGCCCTCGTCTACAAGGGGAAGTAATGACCGCGACCCAAGACATCGGCGTCACCGAGATCAGCGAACTCGATTCGGCGCGTGCCCGCTTTCGTGACGAACTGATCGAGGCCGAACTACTCGTCCCCAGTTCGGTGGAAGGGCTCTACGGCCGCTCCGGTGAGTTCGAGGACATCATCGACACCATCGACGACGCCGTCAAGGCCGCCGGCGGCGCCGAGCACGGATACTCGGCGCCGCGCTTTCGTTTCCCACCGGTCTTCCCGCGGGAAGCCTTCGAGCGCACCGACTACATCGCGTCGTTCCCCAACCTAACCGGCGCCATCAACACCTTCGACGGCGACAACAAGGCGCATGCCGCCCTACTCGCCGACCGTTCCGAAGGCCGGGACTGGGACCACCACCTCGAGTCCGCCGGCACCATGCTGGTCTCGGCCGCGTGCCATCCCTCGTATTCGATGATGACCGGTCGCCTCCCCGAGGAGGGGCGCCTGCTCGATATCTACGGCTACTGCTTCCGCCACGAACCGGCCGTGGATCCTGCTCGCATGCAGGCCTTCCGCATGCACGAGTACGTGCGGGTCGGCACACCGGACGAGGCAGTCGCACATCGGGAGCGGTGGGTCTCGCGCGGGCTGCAGGTACTGGCAGACCTCGGCCTCGAGGCCGAGGCCGTCATCGCCAACGATCCGTTCTTCGGCCGCGCCGGGCGCATGCTCGCCGCGAACCAGCGCAACGAGAACCTCAAGACCGAGCTCGTGGTCAAGCTCTACGGCGACCTCGACGACGGCACAGCGGTGGTCTCGTGCAACTGTCACCGCGACCATTTCGGCCACACCTTCGGCATCGAGACCGCCGACGGCGAGCCCGCGCACAGCGCGTGCGTCGGGTTCGGCATGGAGCGAATTGCGTTGGCGATGCTGCGCACTCACGGCCTCGACCGCAGTGGCTGGCCGGCAGCACTGCGGTTTCGCTGACCCCTCCTGACGAACCCGCACGGCTCAGCGTGCTTCACGCATGGACATGACAGCCACGAACAGGACGTTGCAGTGAACAGTCGAGTTACCGCTCTGCGGAGCGACAATCCGATCAGCGCCGCCACCGTCGGCGGGAAGTTCTCCACGTGGTTCGGGTCCGAGTCCGAGCCACTGTTCGGCACGGTCCACGTCCCTGCCGGTGGCCTCGCTCGCGGCGCCGTCGTGCTGTGTCCGCCGCTGGGCAAGGAGCAGGTCGATTCCTACCGCGGGATGACCCTGCTCGCTCAGAAACTCTGCAGCCAAGAGCTTCTCGTCCTGCGGTTCGACTACCTCGGCACCGGTGACTCACACGGCATGCAGGACGATCCGGGTATCGTCGCGCGCTGGCAGCGCAGTATCGAGACCGCGGTCGGCTTCGCGCGCGAGTGCTTGCAGCCGCAGCAAGACGTGCTGCCGGAGGTCGCCCTCGTCGGTTTGCGAGCGGGCGCTCTGCTGGGCGCGTCGGTTGCCGAGCGATGCGGACCGCTGACGGCACTCACGCTGTGGGATCCCGTCGTTCGGGGCAGATCGTTCCTGCACGAGCAGCGGGCGTTGTACTCGGTCAGCGTCACCCGCGATGCCGAGGACGACCCGCGGGTGTCCATCATCGGCGCCGTCCTGCATGCCGATGTCCACACCGATATCGGTGCACTCGACACCACCAAGTTGGCCCCGTTCGACTGCCCGGTGCTGGTGGCAACCCGACCCGAACGCGGTGACGCCAAACCTGTTCGCACCGTGGTGAAGAACCAGAACGCGGCGGTGCACACCCTTTCCGATCACGAACTGTTCCTCGAGCCCACCGACTTCGAGGTGGTACTGCCGACTGCGGACATCGCGCACCTCGCATCATGGACGGCCGCGCAATTCGGCGATCACATCGCCCGCGTTCACGTACCCGTGCGCACCATCGCCTCGTTCGGTGACGAAAACGCGGTGCACGAGAGCCTCGAGCCCCTCGGTCCGGAACAGCTGTTCGCGATTCGCACCACCTCGCACGCCTGCATTCCAGGCGGACCGACCGTGGTGTTCTATTCCACCGCCAACGAACACCACGTCGGTCCGGTACGAAGCTGGGTCGAAATGGCTCGAACCCTTGCGGCCCAGGGCATATCGGTAGTGCGCTTCGATCGACGCGGCACCGGTGAAAGCGGCGCGGTCGCCGACGGAGAAATCGCCAAGCTCTACAGCGAGGAAGGCAATCAGGATTCGCTGGCTGCGGTTCACGCGGCGGGCACATCCACACGGAACGTGCTGGTCGCCGGGTTGTGCTCGGGCTCCTGGTACGCGAGCTTCGCCGCCCGCGAGCTCGGTGTGAACTCGGCCGTCCTGCTCAACACCATCGACTGGACCACCCGCCGCCTCGAGTTCGTCAAGCGTTCGTCGATGCATCAGGACGAGGATGCGGGGATGGCGTCAGCGGCTCTGGACCACCTGCACCACGCAGGCGTGAAGGTCAAGAACCGCCTGCAGTCCTCGATGCCGTACCCGCTGTGGTTCTGGCTCGGTACCCGCGGTCTCATTCAGGTCCCCGAGATCTCGCTCCGCGCACTGGCGGCCAAGAACGTACGGACGACGGTGCTGCTGTCACCGAAGGACACCGAGTGGTTCGTCGAGAATCGCGGGCCCGAGGGAATGCGGCGACTCCGCAAGCGGAGCCGCGGCAACACCGGAGCAGGCCCGGTGGTCAAGTCTTTCGCCGGAGGCGACCACTCCCTGTACGGCCGCGATCTGCGCGAGACCGTTCGACACGAATTGCTGCTGGCCGTCTCGGAGGCCTTCGACGTCGAGATCAGCGCACCGGCGCCACCGGTGCCGATCACCTGGACTACTTTGTGAAGCACCGCGCCCCCAGGATCGCCCCTCCGCGGCATCGCAGCCTCGAACGGCTCGAGCGGTATCCACTCGAGCCGGTTCGCTGGGACATGGGTCTGACGGAGCCGATCAAGGGGATCCAGGCCGAGAACCCTTATATCGCATCACGTATCACCCCGACCGGTCCCGACGATGATGCCGATCCTGACGCCGACGCCGACACGAAGAGCTCCGACCGAAACCTGGCGTTGAACTCGCTGGCATTGATGCTCTCCACGGTCGTCACCGGCGGCCTCGGACTACTGTTCTGGGCCGCGGCGGGCAGGCTGTACCCGGTCGCCGAGGTCGGCAGCGCTTCAGCGGTCATCACCTCCGCGGTGATGCTCTCGACGCTGTCGAATCTGAGCCTCGGCTCGATGTACGAACGTTTCCTCCCGGTGTCGGGGTGGATGGCCCGATCGTTCGTCATCCGGGGCTATCTGACCATCACCGTCTTCGCGCTCGTTCTCGGTTCCGGTTTCCTGCTGGTCGCGCCGGTCAGCGAGATGTTCACCAGCACCACCGAGATCGTGTCCTTTCCGTTCTTCGTCGCAGTCCTCGCAGTGTTTGCGCTACAGGATCAAACCTCATCCGGCCTCGGCGTCGCCCGATGGGCAGCGGCCAAGAACGTCTTCCATGCCGTGGTGAAATTCGTTCTTCTCCTTGCGCTTTTCGCGACCGCGCAGAGTACTGCCATCATCGCTGCATGGGCGATACCCGCCGTCCTCGCCTCGGTCGTCGTGCTGCGATCGATCCTGCGCGCGCTGCGCACCGAGGCCCGCTACAAGCTCGCCCCCGATCTGCCGCCGCGGCGGGAACTGTGGTCGTACTTCGGTTCGGCGTACGGCATCACGGCGCTCGGATCGCTCGCGCCCCTGTTGGTTCCGATGATCGTGGTCGCGACCCTCGGCGCCGAAGCCAACGCGTACTTCGCGCTCACCTGGTCGATCGTGAGTGCCCTGTACATTCTCATCAGCGTCCTCGTCGGCCCATTCGTGGCGGAGGTCGCCGGCAATCCGGAGCAGTTCAGCCGCCTGACCAAACGCTTCATGACGATGGTGTGCATCGTCGCGTTGGGCGGGTCGTTCTTCCTCGCATTCCTCGCACCGTTCGGACTGGGTCTCATCGGCGAGGGGTACCGCGAGAACGGCACGATCATCGTCCATCTCGCCGCGCTCACCATTCCACTGTCGGTCATCGGCTCGCTGTACGACGGTCTCGCGCGGGTTCAGCGGCGCATGCGTCTGGCGGTGATAGTGCAGGTCATCGCCACCACGATCATCATCGCCGGATCGTTGGCACTGTCCGATTCGCTCGGTATCGCCGCCGTCGCATGGGCGTACCTCGCTGCCGAGGCCTTCGGCGCGGTGGTACTCATCATCCCGTTGATTCGGTGGATCAGGGAGCTTTCGCGACGCGGGCAGGCCCCGCCCACGGACGGCCCCACTCCACCGGGGCCGCCGAATCCCCCGTCACCGTTGGAAGATCCGAGCCGCTATCCGGTTCCCGACGCCGCGGCACGCCCACCCGCCCGGGAGTATGCCGGCGCCAACCATATTCGCAACACACCACCCGATGCCGGGCCATGGGGCGTGCATCCGCTCCACCGCGGACCCGCACCCGCTCCCGGAAGGAACACGCCATGAGCCCGTCATCCGAGGTTGTCGCGAGCCGGGGCACCTACAAGGCAAGCGCCATCGACATGTTGCGCTCGAACGCGCGCATAATCTGCGCCCTGGGGCCCGCAGATTTCGGCGGCCTCGACCGAGTGCGGGCCCGCCTGCTGCAACTGGCTTCGGCCGGTCCGGCGGCACGTCTCGGCTTGCATGCCACGTCCACTTCGCAGCATTGGGATTATCGACCTGAGGACATCTGCGCAGACGTCACCGCGATCGACCCGCTCTGTCAGTCCGATCTCGCCACCGTGATGATCGACTTGGCCACCAACCCTACGGATGCCCCGTTCCGCGCTCGGCTGGGCGGCAACTACCTGATCATCGATCTCTCCCATGGACTCAGCGACGCTGTACTGCCCGTGGCGATCGTCGCCGCGCTCGCCGACCCGTCCGCCGACACCGAGCTACCCGAGTGGGCTACCGTGCGCTCGATTCGAGACCCGCTACCAGGGGCTCTTGCAGGCTGGTTGGTCCGCAACCCCCGCAAGGTCGCAGAAATCCTGCTCGGCAAATTCCATCGCGCTGCACCGGCCGAAACATCCGCCGCGACACCGGAGACGATGGCCTGGACGCGGTCGCCTGCCTTGGCCGTCGCCACGTCCGCGAACGGCGCGACAACAGCTCTGCGCCGATGGCGAGATCGACATGCTCCGGGCATATCGATCAGCGCACTCCAATGTGGTGCGATAGCGCGCGCCCTCAACGAACGCGGCGTCGCCACCACCGACACCACGGGGTTCCTGTTCGATTGCCGGCGCTATCTGAAGGCGGGCACGCCGGTGCTGGGCAATTTCGCCGTCGGAGTCGATTTCGTCGGAGTCGATCCGACGTCACCCGAGGCGGTACACCGTGCCGTCAACAACGCGGTCGAGATGGGTCGCCCCCTCGCTGCCGGCACGCTGAGCACTTTGAAGTATCTGCGGACTCGTTCGGCCCTGCCTTCGAGTGCGGCAACGACGATGAGCCCCAATCCTGGTGCTCAACTGACATTCTCGGATATCGGGCGCATACCCCAGCTCGAAGACATTGCCTGGCGCAGCGACAATCCCTCCCAGTGCGGGTTCTTCACGATCAGTGAACCGACCAGACCTGATTCCATCGTGGTCACCTCCATGCAGATCCGCGGCACCTTCCAGGTGTCGGTTTCCTTTCACGACAACGTCTTCGACGCCGAGACGATCTCTTCGGCGCTCGAGCTCGCACTCACCGACCCGTTCACGTTGCTCAACCCCCAGGAGATGTCGCGATGAGTACGCAGGTCCAGCAGGTCAAGTCGGCGTTGCGGGGCAAACCGACGACGGGTCCCGACGCCTCGCTGTGGGCCCGTATCGGCTACTGGGCCGGCATTTCCGTCGTGCAGTTGCTGGTGGTGGAGTATGTCGTCTCGGCGACGTGGCGCGGCCTCTACAGCTACCGGAGAAATTTCGTCAGCGAGCTCGGTGTGCAGTTCTGCGGCCCTACCGGCAACTGGCCGTGCAGTGCTCTCTACCCGGCCATGAACGTCTCGATCGCGTTGTTCGGTCTCGCGTTGATCGTGGCGGCGCTGTGCTGGCTCGTCACGGGTTGCCTGGATGCGCGCGGTGGAGTTCTGCTCATCGTCGCGGGCATCGGCGGGGTTGTGGCGGGTGTGGTCAGCCAGTCCGCGAACTACGAGATTCACTCGTTCGGCGCGACCGTGATGTTCGTCGTCGGATCGCTGGGAATGATGGTGGCCGGGGGGCACAGGACACTCCCGCGAACCATCCGCATCGCGGTGACAACACTCGGCGGGCTCGGTCTTGCCGCTGGGCTCTTCTATCTCAGCGGGCATGAGTTCGGCCTCGGAATCGGCACCATCGAGCGAGTCGTCGTCTACTCCATCCTCGTCGCGACGGTACTACTGGCCGTTGCTCACCGTGCGACGGCTCGTCGCCTGAAGATACTGGCCGGCGCCAGAAATGAATGAGCGCCTCCACACCGTGGAGATCTCACGGTTGCCTTCATCGGGACGGCTCCCCCAGCCAGAGCCCGAGCCCCAGCCAGAGCCGAAGCCCCAGCCGAAGCCGCGGAAGATCTGGCCGCAACTGCTGAGCATCGCCGTCGTCGCGGCCACCTTCGCGGTGTCGGGGCTCGTCGCGTATCAGGAGCTGTGGCCGGAGCCTGATCCCGAGCCGGTCGAGACGGTGGACGGGTTCACCGTGTACGACCAGTTCGATCGCGCCGAGGGCACCGCGCTCGATCCGGCCAGGTGGAGTTACGACACCGGCAAGACCGGGTGGGGCAACGAAGAACAGCAGGACTACACCGATTCGATCGAGAACTCGTATCACGACGGGTCGGGCAATCTCTCGATCTCGGCGCTGCGCTCGCCGGAGGGCTACACCTCCGCGCGCGTGACCACCGAGGACAAGTTCGAGTTCTTGTACGGCCGCGTCGAGGCACGGATCAAGATGCCGGCCGGTCAGGGTCTGCATCCGGCGTTCTGGCTGCTCGGAACCGATATGGACGAGGTCGGGTGGCCCATCTCGGGCGAAATCGACGTCATCGAGACGCTCAACCAGACGGACAACTTCCACACCGGAGTCCACGCCCCGCAGGCAGGCAGTCTGACCAGTCAGAAAGCCGGAGCCTCCGGATACCTCGGCACCCCACTGTCCGAGGGCTATCACGTCTACTGGGTGGAGCGCAGCCCTGGCCGGATCGTCACCGGCATGGACGATACGACGCTGGCGACCATCACACCTGCCGACCTGACCGGCGGCCCCGAATACTGGGTGTTCGACAAGCCCGCCTACCTCCTGTTCAACGTGGCCGTTGCGGGCGAGTGGCCCGGCCCGACCACCGAGGACACCGAGTTCCCCGCCACGATGTCGATCGACTGGGTTCGCTACCGAACCGACTGACAGAGCCCAAGAACCAGCACCCGAAGCACTACCTGGCAGTACCGAAAGGACCCACCGACGTGTTGAAGCCCGCACTGACCAGCCCGCAGCTGCCCGACTGGGACGGCGCCGTCTGGATCGGCCACATCGACATCAGTGAGTCGGGCGCCGCGGCAGGCACGGGCTCGCTCACCCTGGCCGACGCCGACGGGTATTCACGAGCGCGCCTTCTGGTGCGGCGTGGATTGGATCCGCTCGGTTTCGTCGAGTTGCCGATCGTGTCCCACGGCGTCGACATCGACGAGCTCCTCGCTGCCGTCGGAACGCTCGAGATACCCCAGCAGCATGCAGGCACGGACTCTGCGAACCCTGTAGCGCAGCCGCCGATCTCGGTGGTGATCTGCACACGGGACCGGATCGATCACCTCCGCAGCGCGTTGGCGTCGGTGCTGGCGGTGGACTACCCGGACTTCGAGGTGGTCGTCGTCGACAATGCGTCACCGACCGACGCGACGCGCTCCTACGTTGCCGGCCTGAGCGATCCGCGCGTGCGGGTGGTGTCGGAGCCGATCGCGGGACTCTCGCGTGCACGCAACACCGGACTGCGGGCTGCTCGTCACTCGATCGTGGCGTTCACCGACGACGACGTCTGCGTGGACCCGAGGTGGTTGACGTCCATCGCGCGCGGTTTCGGCCGAGGTGAACGCGTCACCTGTGTATCGGGCATCGTGCCCAGCGGTGAGATCCGCACGCACGCACAGGCATATTTCGATCGGCGTGTCGGCTGGGCGAGTTCGGTGACGCCGCGCATCTACGATCTCGCCCACCCGCCCGCAGACGTTCCGCTGTTTCCGTTCCAGGTGGGCATCTACGGCACCGGTGCGAATTTCGCTGTCGACCGGGAGCGCATGTTCGATCTGGGTGGTTTCGACGAGGCACTGGGCGTCGGGTCACCCACCAACGGCGGCGAGGACCTGGACATGTTCTTCCGCGTGCTCATGGCCGGCGACGAACTGGTCTACGAGCCCGCGGCCATCGTCTGGCACCGCCACCGTGCAGATTCCGACGCGCTTGCGGTGCAGGCGCGTGGGTACGGGCTGGGGCTGGGTGCGTGGCTGACGACGGTGGCCACGAATCGGCGGTCCGCGACGCTCGCCGCGCGGGTGGCGGTGCGCCGGCTCGGCAGTGCTGTCCGGTTGTCCGTGAAGATGAGCCGGGTGGCCTCGCCTCCCGACGACCTGGCCGCCGACCTTCCCGACGGAATCGGCCGTATGGAACTGCTGTCCATCGCCAAAGGTCCTGCTGCCCTGCGCCGTAGCCGGCGCGAAGGTCGACGACGCAGTCCCCTGTCGGAGGTGAGCCGTGAGCCTGTCCTCGACTGACTTCCGCAGCGCTCCCACCGAGCAGCAGCCCGCCCCGCACCCACAACCACAGCCACAGCCACAGCCACAGCCACAACCACAGCAGCCGACCGTGCGTGAGGCGATACCGGCGCCGATTCGTCCGCGTGTACGTTTCGCAGATCTCGCGGTGCTGGCGTCGATCACGGCGTTGGCGGCGATGCTGCCGCTGCCCGCACCGCTACGGGCGGTTCTGTTGGCGTTCACCGTGTTCACCGGTCCGGGCTCGGCGATCATGACCTGGGTCTATGTGCCGCCGCGGGCGCGGTTGGCTGCGGTGCCGATCCTCGGTCTGTCCTCGCTCACCCTCGTGACGCTGGCCGCGATGTGGGGTTATCAGTGGGCACCGCGGTCGATCACCGTCGTCGTCGTGCTCGCCCAGTTGGGTTCCTCGGTGCTGTGGTTCCGCCGACACGACGAGTGGCCGGCTCTGGGCCGCTGGCTCAGCTGGGCGCAGTACGCGTTCTCCCGCGCGCGCATCACACAACGATTGACGTCCTCGGCCACCACGGTCTGGGACCGCGAGTTTCTCCGCCGCCACGTGGCCGCACTGCTGCTGGCGCTGGCGCTCGTGCTGTGGCTCCCCTCGCTCCCGGGGCTGGAGCGGGCCGGTTACTCGCAGTTCGGATTGCTTTCGGCCGGCACCGGACCGGTTCTCGTCATCTGCATGGCGTTGATCGTCGGGGCGTTCCTGACGGCCATCCGACGCGGGCAGCTCCGCACCGCCGTCGCCGCCATCGGCGCTGCCATTGTCGTACAACGGCTCACGATCCCCCTCGTCACCGAAGCGCCGGTGTACGAGTGGACGTACAAGCATGTCGCGGTCACCGAGTACATCCTCTCGTTCGGTGCATTGCCCCCCAACGGGATCGACATCTACGCGCAGTGGCCGGGATTCTTCGTCGTGACCGCGTGGTTCAGCGAGGTCACCGGTCTAGGAATCCTGCCAATGGCGCACGTTTTCGCGCCCATGACGCACATCCTGACGGCAGTGTTCGTCTACAGCCTCGCGCGGGTGTTGAAGCTGCGTCCCCGTGTTGCGATCACTGCCGCGATGCTCGCCGAACTCGTCAACTGGGTGGGCCAGGACTACTACGCCCCGCAGGGGTTCGGCTTCGTGCTCGCGGCCGGATTCCTCGTGCTGCTGCTTGCGTCGACGCAGCTGCGCTCGGCCGGTTTCCTCGCCATCCTCCCCTTCGCGGCCTTGGTCCCCAGCCATCAGCTGACGCCGTACTGGCTCTTCGCTGTCACCGGTGTCCTTCTTGTCACCGGGCGCGCCAAGCCGTGGTGGCTGATGTTTCCTCTGGCACTGGTCCTCTTCGGCTATCTCTATCCGCGATTGAGCATCGTGGCGCCCTACGGTCTGCTGTCCGGGTTCGATCCGGTCGAGAATGCCGCGAGCAACGTCCAGACGGAAGGCATTCTGGGTAAGCAGGTGACTTCGTTGATCTGTCGGTCGCTCTCGGCCGGTGTGTTCGGGTTGGCGCTGATCTCTGTCGTGTACGCCTGGCGCACCAAGAAGACGTTCTGGGCTCCGATGGTCATGGCGTTCGGTTCGATCGGTCTGCTCGCCGGACAGAGTTACGGCGGCGAGGCAATCTTCCGTGTCTACCTCTACGCCATCCCAGGATGCGTGCTGTTGATCGCGCCGATGCTCCTGGCAGCGCTGGACGCCGAGCCGGGTGCGGCGAGCTCCGCGTTGCGCCGGGTGGGCGCACGAATCGCGGTCGCGTGCGCAGCCCTGGGCACCATCGGGGCAGCGACGTTCGGGCTGCAGGGTTACTACGGCCTGTGGCCGTTGATCATCGAAAGAGAAGCTCAGATCGAGTTGACGCACGAACTGGTCGCCGATGCACCGGCCGGGTCCGCCTTCACCATGCTCTATCCGGCCGGCTTTCCCATCAGGTCGACGGCGAAGTACGTTGAGCAGGCCGAGGCGAACGAGCTCTTCGACGCCCCGTTGAACTACTACGGGCCCGAATACATGCTCGAGTTCCCCACTCCCGTGCAACTCGAGGCGTTCGAGTGGGAGGCCTCCCAGCGGGATACGCCGTCCTACGTGATTCTGACCCGTCAGTCGCTCGAGGCCATGAACTACTACGGCTTCATGCGGGACGGCGCGGCCGAGACGTTCGAGCGGTGGTTGATTGCCAATCCGACGTGGTCACTGCTCTATCAGGACGCCGACACCATCGTCTACGAGCGTCCGCTTGCATGAAACCTCGTTGGGTATGACCAAGATCTCCAAACATCCTTGGAGTTTGTTTCAAAGCAGCTTGACAAACTTGTAGCTTCTTTTAAGGTTGTACTCAGTCGATGAAACAGGATCTAGCCGCTAAAGCCGGTTACAGATACTGCCATCCATGGTATTGGCGGGGGTCACGCCATGGATGTTCTGAGATCAGTCGGACTCACTGCACTCTTACCGTCTGGAATGGATATGTTGAACTCCCAAAACCCGCGCATCAGCATTGTCATCCCGACCTTGAACGAGGCCGCCAACCTTCGCCACGTTCTCCCACTACTGTCACACGACTACGAACTCGTTCTGGTCGACGGCGGATCCATCGACGGCACCATCGATGCCGCTCGTGAGATCCGCGGTGACATCCGCATCATCAAGCAAACCCGCAAGGGCAAGGGCAATGCACTGGCCTGCGGCTTCGAGGCCGCCACCGGTGACATCATCGTCATGTTCGACGCCGACGGATCGGCCGAAGCGGACGAGATCCCGCGTTTCGTCGACGCCCTGCTCGCTGGCGCGGACTTCGCCAAGGGCAGCCGCTTCACCGAGGGTGGCGGCAGCCACGACATCACGCCGCTGCGGCGTGCGGGCAACGGCGGTCTGCACCTCGTCGCCAACACACTCTTCGGCACCAAGTTCTCCGATCTCTGCTACGGCTACAACGCATTCTGGCGCGATCTGGTGCCGGTGCTCGACCTGCCTGCAGTGGATCAGGCCGGCGCCGAGGGCGAGATGCTCTGGGGCGACGGCTTCGAGATCGAAACAATCATCAACTGCCGCTTCGCCGAGGCGAATGTACGCATCCAGGAAGTGCCGAGCGTCGAGCTCGCCCGCATCTACGGCCAGAGCAACCTGCGTACCTTCTCCGATGGGTTCCGCGTGCTGCGTACCCTCTTCACCGAGCGGTTGCGTGCACGCCGGTTAGCCAAGAACTCGATCCCGCGCCCCGATCGCCGCACCAACACCGCACGCACCGACATGGACCTCGAGTTCGAGACCTTCGAGGTTCTCGACAACATGCACTGGCAAGAAAAAACGGCGTGACACAGCAGGACTCGCTCGCCGGCAGCAGTTCGAGCGCTCTGTCGTCCACGGTGGTGGTGTGTGCCTACACCCTCGATCGTTGGGATGATCTGAGCGCCGCGGTGGATGCTGTGCTCGATCAGTCGATCGCAGCCTCGGAGTTGATCCTCGTCATCGATCACAACGACGAGCTGGCCGAGCGCGCACGCGCCGAGTTCTCGCCTCGAAGTTCTTCCGTCACTGTCGTCGAGAACCGCCATCCCCGTGGGTTGTCCGGGGCACGTAATACCTCGCTCGATATGGCCACCGGCGACATCGTCGTATTCCTGGACGACGACGCCAGACCGCGTTCGACGCAGTGGCTTTCGTCGATTCTCCACCACTACACCGATCCCGCCGTGTACGCGGTGGGCGGGTCGGCCTACCCGGTGTGGCCTCATGCGCGTCCAGCTTTTCTTCCCACTGCGGTGACGGGAGAACCGGGCGAACTGGATTGGATCGTGGGCTGTACATACAGGGGGCAGCCCACGACCACTTCAGCGGTACGCAACCTGATGGGCGCCAACATGTCCTTCCGCCGCGAGCCGGTTGTCGCCCTCGGTGGGTTCGTCTCCGGTATCGGCCGAATCGGACGCATTCCGCTCGGGTGCGAGGAAACGGAGCTGTGCATCCGTCTACGCCAGAATCACCCTGATGCCGAGATCGTGTTCGACCCGTCGATCGTCGTGGACCACACCGTCAGTGCAGATCGAACGCGGCCCCGCTACCTCCTCACACGCAGCTATGCGGAGGGTGTGTCGAAGGCCGCTATTTCACGGCTCATCGGGGCCGAGGATGCACTTTCGTCGGAGCGTGCGTACACGGCCAAGGTGCTGCCCCGCGCAGTGGGACGTGAAACCTCCGCCGCTGCCCGGGGAAACCCGGTGCGCATGTGGGGTGCCGTCGCCGTCGTCGCCAGTGTGGGTGCAGCCGGAATGGGCTACGCACGCGGTCGGCTCAGCCGTATCTCGAACTAGCGAATCTGTATCTCGTACTAGCGAATCTGGGCCCGCTTGGTCGAGTTGAGTGCTCGCACATGACCTGACGGCTTCGCCGAGCCGGTGAGGGTGAGCGTTCGACTCGCTCCTGGCGCGAGGTGGAACCACGAGTCGCTGATCTCGAAGCCGGCCACATCCACGCAGACGTAGTGCGCCGACCACTGCGTCGACACGGTCAGCGTCCACGTGCACGGATCCAGCTGCTCGGCCTCCGCCGCCAACCCCACATCGTGCTGCCGTGGGTGCTGCTCGCCGATGAGGTGTGTGGCCTCGGCCGCTGTCTGCCCCTGCGCGTCGATCAGTTCGGCCACCACCGCCGCATAGGTCTGTGACCCGAATCGGTAAGAGTGGTTGACGTCGGTGAACGAACCGATGATCCGATCGAGCGAGACACTGACTGCGCTGTGCGGTTCCATCGCGACGGGATGGAAGTGCACCTCGGCTACGGCATCGGCCACGCCGTACAGGCTCACGCGGAGTGTTCCGCGAAACGCCTCGGCGGTGTCGTCGACGAGTTCCACGCGTAGCCCGTCGAGACCGTCGTCGACGAGAAAGACCGTCACCGGACGGCTCAGACGCGCGAGGCTGTACCACGGCGCCTTGGGCAGCCCTGCTGAGTCCAGCAGCCCCCAGCCCGCCCCGGGTACGAGGTCCCGCAGGGTCAGTACGAGCGCGCCGGCGCATTCGGATCCGACTCTGCGCCAGTGCATGTACGAGGACGTGACGGCCTCGCACACTGCTGCCCGGCCGTAGTCGAGATACAGTTCGGCGTCGTCGCGGCGCACCTGGTGCGGGTCGACGGCGAAGATCTCCTTCACGTAGTGGTCGCGGACGTCCTCGAAATCCCAGGACGAGCCGCGGTCGCGCGGCACGGCAGCTTTCCAGTCCGGGTGATGACCGGCAACGTTCGCCGTGCCGAACATCGCGTCGACTGCTCGGCGCTCCGGCGGGATGGCGAAGGCGAGGCATTCGGCTGCGAAACGTACGCGCGCCGAGCGCACATCGGACAGCGGCCGCAGATAGCCGCCGACGCCGAAGTAGTGGGCGATACCGTCGCCGACATGGGTGTGCAGTTCACCAGTCGAGGACGAGGGGCTGGATGTGACGTACGGGGTACCGGGAATCTCCTCCGCGAGATAGCCGGGAATGCGGCTCTCCAGCAGCGGCATTCGCTGACCCTCGGCGGATATACCGAGCATCGTCGGCTGCTGCTGCGTCTCACTTCCCCCGCTGATGACAGCCAGCGCTGGATTGCCCCCGACCAGCCGCGTCAGTGCAGCCAGTTCGCGTTCGACTGCGTGGACGAAGCCTTCGTCCTCCGGCGGATCGGTGGTCGCGAACATGATGTCCTGCCATACCAGGATGCCCAGTTCGGCGCACAGTGACCAGAATTCGGGCTGCTCGTACACCAGGGTGCCGACGACGCGGATCATGTTCAGCCCGGCGCCGCGGACACGTTCGAGCTCGGACCGCATCTGCTCGGCGTCGATCCACAGCCGGATCGGATCCGGCGGCACCCAACACCCGCCACGGGCGAAGACGCGAACACCGTTGACCTCGAACGTCACCGAGGAACCGGTCCGGTCCAGCGCCACGGAGCGGAAGCCGACCTGCCCTGTGCACTGCTGCCGCCCGTCCACCGCGAGTGTCCACGTGTGCAGCATCGGGTCACCGTGGGTGTGCGGCCACCAGAGCTCCGCGTTCGGAACCTGCACGGTCACCTCGATCGGTCCGGCGTCGGCGGCGACCGACACGCTCTCGTCGCCGATGCTCACAGTGACCGTGGCTGGGCCGTCGAGTTCGCCTGTCAGGCAAAACAATCCGTGGCCGTCCTCGACGGTCGTGTGTGCGCGCACGTCACGCACTGCGGCATGCGGTCGCAGTATCACCGGCCGCCACAGTCCCACCGGCACCGGAAGGTCACCGTAGACGGGGGCGCGGCCGAGCAGGGAGGCGCGTTCGTGCCGGAGCCCCTGCTGGGCGATCAACGACGAACGCCACCGCCCTCGTGGTCGTCTGCCCCGCAGCTGAGCGCTCATCGATTCGACGCGCACCGCGATGGTCACCTCGCCGCTACCCTCGGGAAGTGCGATGCCCTCGGCGAGTTCGATCACCTCCGGGCAGAACATCGAGCGGATGCGCGCCACCTCGGTGTCGTTGATCCACACCGTCGCCCGGGTCGCCACACCGTCGAAGGTGAGGGTGTGGGCAGGCCCTGCGGGGAGGACGACGGTGGTGACGAACCACCAGTCCAGCTCGTCGATACCCAGACGATCGGCCACAGGTAGCGCCGAGGCCACCGTGCCCGGAACCGTCGCCGGTAGCCACTGCGCATCCTCGGGCAGATCGCGCGGGTGCGCGCAGGTCCCGGGGGCCGTCGAGGACAGCCGCCACGAGGTCAGGTCGGTCACAGAGCTGTCGACACGATGTCCATGGCAGCCGCCCAGCTCGACGCCATCTCGGCGAGCGGTTCATCGACGGAGACGGTGCGTCCGCGGGCTGCTCTCGCCATCCGGAACTGGACCGCTTTGGCGCCCTGCGCCACCTGCATGAAGTGCGGGATTGCGGCCTCGATTCCATCCACACCCCGGCCGTGCAGGTAGCCGACGAGATCGGCGGCCAATTCGGCTGTGGCGCCGCACTGACGCAGCAGCCCGAAGGACCAGAGGTGGAAGGCGTCGGGACCCGAGGTCTGCACGAGCGGGATGTCGGCGACGACGCGGCGCGCGAGCGTCTCCACCGGGTTACCGGAGGGGCGTCGAGCCGCGTGAGCGCGGGCGACGGCGAGGTCGCGGTCTCCGATACCGTCGGCGATCGTGCTGCGGCTCAGGCGGATCTGCTCGACGTACGGGAGCAGCACTTCCGCGTGCGGCGCAGGTGCGAGGTTGAACACGCCGTCGAAGTCGGCACCGGACAGTTCGAAGTAGCCACGATTGTGGAAGTACCCGAGCACCTTCTCACCGTCGTCGACGAAGTTCGGGACGATGGTGGTCTTGGTGTGCTGGTTTCGGTAGCTTGTGCCCGCAGTGTCCGGGAGCCAGAAGCCGTCCACCTCGACGGTGAGCAGTACGCCATCGCCGATGGCTTCGAGGACGTGGGGCAGGACGGGACGCCAGACGTTCATTTCGCCGACCTCGAGGCCGTAGAGAATACGTAGATCCTCCGACTGCATCTTCACGAAGTCCCATTGGCGACCATCGCAGTCCGCACTGAGCACGAACGCGAGCGCCGGAATCGGATCGGCTCCCAGCGAATGCAGAAGCTCGATCCACAGATCGACGTAGCAGTTGGTTTCGGTCCACACACGATCGTGGGCGTGGATCGCGTGCGTGGAGTACCCGTCGGGTGCGATGTCGAGCACACGCCGAGCGGTGGTTGCCGATTCTTCGTCAGTGGTTCGTCCGGTGGCCAGGGTCGCGCTATTCGCCATGACTGCGCCTTTCGTCACTCTTCGAACTCACGGTCCCCACGCCGATTTGCCCGTATTGCCTGATTCAACCACTCATTCTAACCAATTGGTTTGTTTGATGCTCAATTTCCGACGGTACGATCAATTTGAACCGTTCGACTGTCGACTGACCCGCTTTACGAGCAACTTCAGTATCGAGCGGCGGAAACGAGCGCATTCACACAGCGAACATTCGGTTCCCCGGCGGTAATGCTGATGCGCGGTTCGCGGGTGGTCGCATTTACAAACTGCGTCTGAGCTGGGCATATGCCGAGTCTAGTCACTCCATATCCACCTGAACGCCGAGAACGACTCGAACAGAATCGGAGAAAATGTGCGACGGCTGATTCGCCTCTGCGCCATCGCGCTCGGCTGGACGATCGTGATTCTGGCGGCAGGTCTGCTCACGGCCCGCCAGTTCGGTGTGACGCAGATCACGCTGGTGGCGTTTCTGGTGGGCATCCCGTTCGCCGCGCTACCCACCGCGCTCGCCACCGCACTCTTCGCCGGCGCACGTTCGCGCGTCGGCTTCGTCACCGCTCTCGCACTCACCCTGATCCTCGCCGGCATCCAGGTACCGCAGTTCGTGGCCGAGGGACGCACCGCGAACGGGCCCGAGATCACCGTCATGACCATCAACGCCGCCCACGGCGAGGCCGACGCCCACGCGATCGTCGACCAGGTCAGAACCAGCGGCGCAGATATCCTCGCCGTTCAGGAGCTGACCGATGCCCAGGTAGAGGCGCTCACCAGCGCGGGCATCGACGAACTGCTGCCCTACAACTCCACCGAGCCACGACCCGTCGCCGACGGCTCAGGACTGTGGAGCCGAACACCGCTGACCGACGCCACCACACTGTCGGGTTTCGAGTTCGCCCAGGTGCAGGCGAACACCACCGTCGACGGGGTGGACCTCACCGTCGTCTCGTTCCACGCGATGTCGCCGGCCACCCCCCGCCACACCATCCAGTGGGCCGAGGATCTCGCTCGCATGCGCGGGCTGATGGATTCATACCCGGGAACGGTCATCGTCGCGGGAGATTTCAACGCCACCTCCGACCACCGTCAGTTTCGTGACCTCGCGAGCGACGGCTTCGTCGACTCGGCCGACGTAGCGGGCTCCGGGCTGTATCGCACGTTCCCGTCGCAGCGACCGCTCGCCCGCCTCGACCACGTCGTCACCAGCGATACCGTCGATGCCACGGAGGTAGGCCCGGTGGCGATTCCGGATTCCGATCACCTCGCTGTCACCGCGCGGCTGCAACTGCCGGCGGCCTGACCTCTCTAGAACCGGGGCAGCTCGAACACAGGAGGCGGCGGCAGCTGGATCTGCGGGAGCTCGATCTGAGGCAGCCCGGGGATCAGCGGCGGGTTCCACAGGCGGTGGCGGGGGCGGCAGTTCGGTCGTGGTGACGGGCGCCGGACGCGAGGTCGACGGCGTCACGGTCGCGGACTCCTCGGCATCGGCGGGCGCGCCGGTGGCGCCCTCCGATCCGCCGTAGCCCAGTGTCAGTCCCAGCGCTGCGATCGCGGCGAGGCCACCGGCAACGAGGGCGGCTCCGCGGATCTTGCGCTTCGAGGTGGCCGGTTTCTCCGTGGGTTCGGGGCTGAGCCAGTCGGGCGCGCCGCTCAGAGCGGCACCCGTCGCGGCACCGCCCACAGGGCCGACAGGGCCGACAGGGCCGACCGGTACAGGCGCTGCAACGCGGCGCTCCGCCGGTCGACCGCCCGTGCCGCGGCCGGCTTCGCCCTCGACCGGGGTGGCGAGCAGTGCGGCGCCTTTGGCCGCCACCGATTCGGGGTCCGCCGGCGTCACGACGGGAAGCCCCGTCCAGGACCGCAATATCGATTCCACCAGCGGGATACGCGCGCCGCCGCCGATGAGGAACAGCGCGTCGACATGCTGGGGCGAGCGGGTGATGACGTCGCGAACCAGCCGCGCCGAGTACTCGATGGGCACGGTCACCAACGCTTCGAACGACTCACGGGAGATGAGGATGACGCCACTCTCTCCCGGCAGGCACACGGCCCCGGACGTCGAGAGTTGTTCCTTGGCGATGCGGCAGCGGGTGGTGAACTCGTCGAGGCCGTAGGCATTGTTCGGGTCGAGGCCCTGCTTGGCCAGTTGGTTGTCGCAGATGAGGCGGTCGAAGTCGGATCCGCTGATGTCGGTGGTGCGTTCGGCGAGGATGACGTTTCCGCTCGCGCGGTCGACCACGCTGATGGTCAGACCCGAACTACCCAGATCGTAGAGGGCGATGGTCGAGAAGTCGCCGATCTCGCCGGTCGCTTCGAGGTACGCCAAGGCTGCGCGCGCCTCGGGAACCAGTCTGTAGTTGTGCAGGCTCTGCTCGTGCATCGCCTGCTGCAGATCGCCGAACTGCTGCTGGTCACGGTAGGCGACACCGGTCGCCTCGACATGGCCTTCACCGCTGCCCTGAGCCAGCACGACGCCGATCGACTCGGCCGCCACCTCCTCGGCCCGATCCCAGTGCGCGTCGACGGTGTCGTTGCGGAAATCCAACCGGGATTCGCCGGAAGTGTGCAGGCGAAGATCGGGCCGCGCCATACGAACAGCGCTCGCCCCCACCGACACACCGAGAACCTCAGTCATGACCTGCCTAACTTGGACGCGCGAAGGGACTCGCCGTGAAAGAGATAACGATCGAATCTCGAAGCCCCCGCTCGGCAACACTGTAGCGCGAGCGCCGCCCGAATGCGATCAACGGTGACCGTTACTGTGACTGCTGTGCATGTCCTCTTCATCTGTACCGGGAACATTTGCCGATCTCCGACGGCCGAGAGGTTGTTGCGGGCCTACGCGGCGGAGGGCGGCCACGAGGTGACGGCATCGAGCGCGGGCACGCACGGACTGGTCGGGCATCCGATGGATCCGACGGCTGCGACGGTGCTACAGCAGCTCGGCGGTGAGTCCGACGGTTTCGTTGCGCGGCGCATCTCGGCTCGTATCGCGGAGGACGCGGACATCGTGTTGACGATGACTGCTCGGCACCGAGACGAGGTTCTCGCGATCGCGCCCCGAAAGCTGAGGACCACGTTCACGCTGCTGGAAGCTGCCGCTTTGGTCGACGCCGCCGGTGCGAGGACGGTCGAGGAGATGGCCGATGCCCGCCCGCGCCACGTCGTCGATGTTCTCGATATCGAGGATCCGTATCGGCAGGATCACGGCAGGTACGAGGAGATCGGGCAGCAGATCGCGGACGCGTTGCCGATCGTTCTTCGGGTGCTCTGACGGCACCGACACGGCGTCGTCGAGCAGATTTCTCGGCTGGGCGGCCTCGACGGGTCTGAGGTAACGTTCTCGCATCATTGCCGTCGATGCCGATGCGGCATCCGTGAGATGAGGGCTGAACTACATGCGAGACAGGGTCATCGCTGGTTCGGCGGTGGCAATAGCCGGGCTTGCCGTCGCGACGGGGTTGACGATCGGAGCCCTGGGCGGGGCGTTCGACGACTCGAGCGAGAAGGTGCGGCCGCCGGCGTTGCACAACAATCTCAGTACTGCGGTCAGCGCGACGAGTTCTTCGATGATCACGGTGCCGCCGTCGCCGACATGGGAGGTGGCCGTGCCCACCACGCCACGCGCGACGACGACTGTTGCCGAATCGACGACCAGGGATTCCACGGAATCGACCACTCGGTCCTCGCGCCGGTCCACGACCTCCGCCGAGCGCACCACAACAGAATCGAACTCGGATGACTCCGATGACGAGGACTCGACGACGACCACATCCCGTTAAACACCGCACTTCACTACGACAGAATTGGCGCCCGCATGCCCGTCATCGAACACTCAGCCGTGACCGAAGCCCCGCGCGAGCGGGCCTTCGCGTATCTGGACGACTATCGAACCGTGCCCAGCTGGATGTTCGGGGTTCGCTCGTTCGTCCCCGTCAGCGATGTGGTGCAGGGTCTCGGCGCGGTGTACGACGCCGAGATGCAGATCGGGCCCAAGGTGCTGCGATCGACTCTGGAGGTCACCGATTGGATCGAGAATCAGTCGCTGACGTTGTCCTCGGTCGAGGGCTTGGCGACGACGTCCACCTGGTCTTTTACGGATACGGACGACGGAGGCACACGGCTCGACGTCGAGTTCTCGTACAGTTTTCCGGGCGGTCTGGCCGGGCGCGCTCTCGGCGCACTCGTCGAGCCGGTGGTGGGCCAAGCTATTCGCCACACCGAGTCCTCACTCAGGAAGGAACTTCGGAAGCTGTGAGCGGGTGAATCCTTCGACGTGGCTCACTCCGCAGTGAGTGCGTTCCACACCATTCGGACGGTTGTGCCGCGGGAATCGGTCGTCACCGCGGTGCTGTCGGCGAGGGCATGCATGAGGGGAACACCTTTGCCGCGAGTGGAGTCGGGAGGGTGCACGGCCCACTCGCCCCGGTCGGCGACGGTCACCTCGACCCATCCTGTCGTCGGAACACACTGCGCGTGCAGGTCGAGGGTGCCGGGTTCACTGTCGGATTCGTAGGCGTGTTCGACGGCGTTGGCCATTGCCTCGTACGCAGCCAGCACCACGTCGTACGCCCTGTCCGGGCTTATGTCGAGATCTGTCAGCCACTTGCTGAGCGCTACCCTCAGTGCCGATGCACGCTCGGCGATGGCAGATTCGCCAGCGAATTCGATGTGCATTGTTACCTCGACAGGTTGCTGTGTTCCTTCACGGGTAGTTCCGGCAGCCAGTGCGTCGTCACCACCGAATGCAGTTGCCATCATCATCCCGTCATACCCAGTAGTTCAGGAATTACCCGTCGTCAACGAACTCAACGCTTCCTCGACGGTGGCGAAGATCCCGAATACCTCGTTCAAGCCCACCATGGCCAGCGGACGACCCGTCGACGGACCATCTGCGACCACAGCGAATCCGGCCGATCCGTTCAACTGCTGATGCGTCGATGCAAGCAGCGACATCCCAGCCGAGGCCAGGAAACTCACGTTCGTCAGATCTACCACCACTGCTGCGGGGGACTTGCCCAGCACGAGCTCGACGGACTCCGATAGTTGAGGGGCGGTGACCAGGTCCAGCTCGCCCGATACCGTCACCACGACCACATCGTCGCGCCAATGAACTGTCACGTCGAAATGCTGAGGGCCGAGGCCCGATTCGTCTGGCGTCACGCGTGCCAACATACCCGAGGGCCGGTCGGCGGCCGTGCCAGTACCCAGCAGCTCCGCCGCACTGCCACCCAGCGTGCGGGCCGTTAGGCTTCATTGGGTGACATCATCCCGCCTTGCCGAGAGCATCACGGTCGGCGTCGGCGGCGCGGTCGGCGCGGTAGTCCGGTTCGAGATCTGGCAGTGGCGCGATTCGCCGAAGTGGCTGCTGGTCAACACGTTCGGCATCAACGCGTTCGGCTGTCTCGTACTCGGTGCGGCGCTCGGCTATCTGTCGGGGACACGGACGCCGGTGCTCCGTGCCGCCGCAATCGGGCTGGCCTGCGGTTTCACGAGTTTCAGTTTCTACGCGCTGCAGGGGGTCACCTACGACGGAGCCTGGAATTCGGTGGTGTACATCCTCGTCACGCCCGTGGTGGCGGTCACCGCGTTGGCGGCCGGGGCCCTCATCACGCGCCCGCACACACGCCCGGTCGAAGCGCTCCGGTGACGCCTGTCCTTCTCGTCGCGTTCGGTGGTGCCGCCGGCGCGCTCGTGCACTACCGGCTCACGCATGCCGTCACCGATCCGCGGCGGGCTGCACTGACTACGGTTCTTGCGTGCGCGGTGCTGGGGTTCGTCACCGCGGCTTCGCCGCCGCAGTGGTTTCTGACGTTGGTGTGCTTCGGGTTTCTGGGCGCGCTCGCGCCGATGACGTCCGTGGCGTTGCTGACTGTGACGCAGGTGCGCCGCGGCCGGTACCGCAAGGCCGCGGTGTTTCTCCTGGCGACGGTGGTCGGCGGCATCGCGTGCACGATGCTGGGGTTTCTGCTCTACAGCTCGGGGTTGACGCTCTACCGCAAGTTCTGACAGTCACCTTGGATCGCCGCTTTGGTGAAGCCGGCCAGCTGGTAGAGGTAGGTGTACTCCCAGTGGACCAGCGAGAAGTCGTAGGTACGCGGAACGGCCTGCATGGTGACCTCGCCGGCGAAGCACTGATCGAAGATGTAGCGGGCACGCGGTAGGTGATACCGCCAGCTGACGACGACGACGTGATCCCATCCCCGCTCCTCGGCGAGCTGCTGGGTGAAGATTGCCTCCCCGCGCGTCGTACTCGGTTCGGGTTCTTCGCACAGGACGCTGTAGGTGTCGGTTTCGACGCCGCAGTACTTCTTCATGGTCGGGTCGGCAGCGCCGTACGGGTTGGACAGCACGACGGTGTCGGCGACGCCTCGCTCGGCGAGGGATATCCCGTAGGCCTCTCGGCCGTCGTGTTCGCCGCCGAGGACGATGATCGCGTCCGCGGGAGTGATGGGATCGACCGGCGCCTTCGTGAACGCAACGTAGCCCCCGACACCGACAGCCGAAACCAGCAGCACCGGCAGCACGATGGCCAGCACCAGAAGTAGGTTTCGGCGGATCACCCGACAAGCGTAGGCAGGATGGCCGGCCAATGCCGACGCCAGCGACCAACGTCACCCCACCCGCCTACCT
>NZ_JABFAO010000011.1:814795-884285 GCF_017168235.1 Rhodococcus sp. KRD197 | reverse complement strand
GCCCACGACCGAACCTGACCCCACCCTCGCCAGGCGGTTCGCCGTCCTCGGCATCAGGCCGACAGAGTCAGAGCGCCAACGGATCTCGCGGAGGATCGGGCGGCGGATCGGGATCGAAGGCAGCCAAGGCGGTGGGGTCCGGAGCTGCGGGCGCAGGACGTTCGGCCGACGACCTCGCCGGTGGCCGAACCTCGAACAACAACAGCAGCAGCGGTAACCGACACGCGATACCGCGATGACCACCCCGACATCGGCCACACCGGTTGTGGCGCAACGTGTTCTTTCCTATCCGAGGAGTGAGTAGATGGCGACGAGAACCGAAGCAGGTCTGCTCTACCACGGGTGGACCAAGCCCCGAAACACCGGATTGTTCGGTGCGACATGGGCAGCGACGATCATCGGGTTCGTCCTGGTGATCTCGGTGATGGTGACCATGATGTTCGCCGGTTTCGGCACAGGCGTGGTCGTCGCAACAATCGCGACAGTTGTTGCCGCACCGCTGGTGTGGAGCAGAGATGGTCGATCCGGATACGAAATGACGGTGCTGAGAATGCAGTGGATACGAGCACGACGCAGGAAAGAGAACATCTACCGAGGCGGGCTGTTCTCCGAACTACCCGGAGGCAAAGCGTTCCTCCCGGGCATCATGGCCCCGACCAAACTCTACGAAGGCGAAGACGCCGCCGGGTTCCGGTTCGGGATGATCCACATGCCCGCCAAGCACTGCTACACCGTGGTGCTGCGCGCCTGGCCGCAGGGCGACGAAGCAGTCGATCAGTCCCTGATCAACAACTGGGTCGGCGAATGGGGAGTCGTACTCGCCGCGATGGGCCAGACTTCCGACATCGTGGCCGTCGTCCCGGTCATCGACACAGTCCCCGAAACCGGTAACCGGTTGCTCGCCGAAGTCGACCGCAACACCGCGCCGAATGCACCTGCCCTGGCTCAGCATTCGATGTACGACCTCGCCGAGTCGCTGCCCACCGAACAGGTCCAGCTCGAGGCCCGGATCGCAGTGACATTCCGCGCCACCACTGATGCCCGCAAGAAGGACCCGTCCGAGCAGGCCGTCGAGATCAGCCGTCGACTACCAGGGCTGTGCGCGGCCCTCAAATCGGCGTCGGTGATGGTCCGGCCCATGCCTGCGGCCGACATCGTCGCCTTCGTCCGGCGCTCCACCGATCCCGCTTCACAGGCAGATCTCGAACGCGCGTCGTCGAGCTCGGCGGGACACGGACTTCACTGGGACGACGCCGGACCGGTTTCGCACGAGGAGAAGTTCGACCAGTACGTCCACGACGGTGGCCGGTCGGTGACCTGGGAAATGGATTCCGCTCCCGCCAGCGCCGTCGACGAGGGCGTCCTTCGGCGCATCCTCGCTCCCAATCCCGACGTGCCTCGCAAACGTGTCGCGATCATCTACCGACCCCACACCGCGGCGGATGCGGTCAAGATCGTCGACACCGACTACAAGAACGCACTCATCGCCGAGCAAGGCGGGCGCGGCATCGGATCGGTGACCGCCTCGATCAAGGTCGAATCGACCTCCCGCGCCCGCGAAGAGCAGGCCCGTGGCCACGGACTCGTGCGCTTCGGGGTGCTGATCACCGTCACCGAGCCCCTCACCGGCGACATCCCGGCCATCGAAGCCATCGTCCGCGATCTGTCGGTGCAGTGCCGTCTCAAGATCCGCCGCGCCTACCGCTGGCAGGCCGCCGGGTTCTACGGCTCCCTCGGCATCGGTGCAGTGCTGCCCGAACACGCCACCCTCCCCGGCGCACTCGCCGGATACGCACCCGAGACGAGAAGAGGACCCGTCCATGGTCAAGATCCTCGACGACACCGCCCGCGCGGCCCTGGTCGTCGCCGCGAACCGTCCCGGCGTGCGCAGCATGTGGGCCAAACACAGGCTCGCCACCGACGACCGCCGCCGCCGCAACCGCGACGCCGCGGACTACTCGTCCTCGGCCGACGGCTTCGCCCGCTCCACCCTGCGCCTGACCGACCGCGGATTCGCCGGCCCAGGGGGCGGGCGCACCAACACCGTCGGCCGACAGATCGAATACCGCGCCACCTCCGTCCAAGCTGCCGGCCTGTGGCCGTGGTCGGTCGGTGCCGGAGCACCACTGATCGGGACCCCGATCGGGCAACACCTGCTCACCCGCGCCGCGGTCTGCTTCGACCTGCTCAACTGGTTCATCGAAGGTCTGATCACCGCACCGGTGGGCTTCGTGCTCGGACTCAACGGTTACGGCAAGTCCTCGTTCGTACGACGCGTGGTCCTGGGCGGTATCGCACAGAACGTCACCACCCTCGTCCTGGCCGACGTCAAGCCCGACTACCGCAAGGAAATCGAAGCCGTCGGAGGCCAGGTGATCGATCTCGGCTACGGATACGGACGCATCAACCCGCTCGCCGGTGGGGTCCTGGGATCGGTGATCCCCACCCTCTCGGCGTTCCCCGACCTGCAGCGCCGCATGCTCGCCGAGCTCCGCGGCCGCCAGGTCCAGGTCGTCTCGGGACTGATCGAACTCTCCCGCGGCGGCCAGGTGCAGGACTTCGAGGAAACCATCCTCGCGACCTCGCTGAACCTGCTCTACGGCGAGATGGGCTACACCCCCGATCGCCCGCCCCTACTCGGTGACCTGCTCGCCCTCGTCATCGACGGACACCCCGAACTGATCGCCGACGCCGGCGAAGACACCGTCGAGGAGTACCGACGCTCGACCAAACGCCTCCGGCAATCACTGCGCGGGCTGATCAAAGGACGGTTCGGTGAAGTGTTCAACGGACACACCACCACCGAAATCGACATCGACGCCGTCGCCATCTGCATCGATGTCTCGCACATCGCCGAAGGCGACACCAAACTCAAAGCGGCCGTGATGCTCGTGTGCTGGTCCGACGGCTTCGCCGCCATCGAAGCCGCACACGCCCTCGCCGACGCGGGCCTGGGACCGCAGCGCTACTTCCAGGCCATCATGGACGAGCTCTGGCAGGTCCTGGGACTGGGCGACTTCATGGTCGACCGCGTCAACGCCCTCACCCGCTTGAACCGAGCCATCGCCACCGCGCTGTGGATGATCACCCACACCATCACCGACCTCGAATCGCAGTCGACGACCGGATCGGCGAACAAAGCCCTGGGCTTCCTCGAACGCGCCCGCGTCAAGGTCATCGGCCCGATCCCGGAAAAAGAAGTCGAACGCCTGGCCGGCATCGTCAAGTTCACGGCCACCGAATCCGACATGGTCAGCGGATGGTCCGCGCCGCCGCCCATGACCGGAGATCGCCGCAAACACGACGAGCCGATCGAGCCCCCATCCGGACTCGGCAAGTTCTTGATCAAGATCGGCGAGAGCGAACTGAGCCCCGGCATCCCGGTACAGCTGATCTTCTCCGCCGCCGAGATCGACGCCGGCATCCACGACACCAACTCCCGGTTCAGTGAGTTCGCCGACGCGAACCTCGTCCGCGAGGTCATCGAAGCCGACATCGCCGCCCCTGAGCAAGCAGGAGCGCTCGCATGATCGCCGAACGCAAGTACAAGCGCCTCACCCCCGAACTGCGGGCAGCAGCAGTACAGACCGTCGCCAAGGTCGCCACCGAGGTGTCCTCCCGGTGGAGAGCGATCGAGCTCGTCGCCGAAACCCTCGAGGTCCACCCGAACACCCTGCGCAACTGGGTCGTGGCCGCCGGCCGCGACGCCGCCCCCGTCACCACCGAAGAAGCTGAGCGCCGCGCCCGCGAACACAAAGTCCAGCTCGCGGCCGCGACGGAGCTGATCGCCACCCTGACCGCAGGAATGGGTCCGCACACCGGTCGGCGCGCATAGCGACGTGGACGCCAAGAAACTCCTCGTCGCCACCGCCGCGACACTTCTCGGGCTGGTCCTGATCGTGGTGGTCATCCTCGCTCCGGCGTCGACGACCATCGCCTGCGCTCCCCCGTCCGGTGCCGCGGCCGGCGCGATCGCGCCGGCCGGGACGCTGGTCAAGCCCACCGCCAGCGACACCACCACCGACAGCTCCGGTTTCGGCCCCCGGTGGGGCACCGTCCACCAGGGCATCGACCGCGCCGGCCCGGTCGGCACCCCGATCTACGCCTTCACAGACGGACGTGTGGCCGAAGCCGGGGAGGCCGCCGGATTCGGGCACTGGATCATCCTCGACCACGAGATCGACGGCCGGACCTACTCCACCGTCTACGGTCACATGTTCGCCGACGGTGTCCTCGTCTCTGCCGGCCAGCACGTCTCGGCCGGCCAGGAGATCGGAAAGATCGGCAACGACGGCGAATCGACGGGCGCACACCTGCATTTCGAGGTGTGGGAGGGCGCGCGGCTCCCCGACGGTGCTGGAACCGCAGTCGACCCCGCGCCGTGGGTCGCCAAGGCCGCCGAGCCCGGCACCGCCGCCCAGCCACAGACCTCGAGCTCCCCCGGTGCAGGAACGGGCGGCCTCAATGCCGCACAGCTCGCACTGGCGAAACAGACCGTAGCCATCGGCGAGGCGATGGGGGTACCCGAACAGGGAATCGTCGTCGCGCTCGCCACCGAAGGCCAGGAGTCGACCTATCGGATGCTCGCCAGCTCGAACGTCCCGGACTCCACGAACTACCCCCACGACGGCATTGGATCGGATCACCTGTCGGTCAACCAATTTCAGCAACAAGTCACGATCTGGGGCACGACGGAAGAGCTGATGAATCCAGTGACCGCGAACATCAAGTTCTACACCGCCCTGCTGAAGATCCCCGGCTGGCAGTCGATGGCTGTCACCGACGCCGCCCAAGCAGTGCAAGGGTCTGGCCACCCCGGGGCCTACGCCGACGACGAACCACTCGCCCGCCAGCTCTACGCACAGTTCAAAGGTGCCCGCGCCGACCTGACCGCCGACGACCTCGCAGCGATCGCCAACAACGGCACCGGCGCTGTGGCCACCGCCGTCGTCGACGGCGGCACCGCCCCCGGTGCCTGCACCCCGCCTGCCGGCGGAGCGAGCGGAGGACCGACCTTCGTCCCCGGCGGCCCGTTCGGAGCCAATGTCATTGCCGCAGCGTCGAGATGGATCGGCACACCCTACGCATGGGGAGGCGGAGATTCGAGCGGTCCGACCCGAGGAATCAGCGACGGTGGAGGCGCAGCCGACGCGAACGGCGACACCGCCAAAACCGGGTTCGACTGCTCCGGATTGACCCTCTACGCGGTCTTCCAAGCATCGGGCGGAAAGATCACGCTCCCGCACTACACCGGCGACACCTCCAACCCCGGACAGCTGGGCGACCCACGGGGACAACAGATCCCGTTCGAGGACAAGCAACCCGGAGACCTCATCTACTTCGGCTCCGGAGGCAACACCCACCACGTCGGTATCTACACCGGCACCGAAGGCGGCCAGGACATGCTCCTCAACGCCCCCCAGTCCGGCCAAACCGTCTCGATCATGCCGCTCTCCGGCTGGGCCGGAGAAGACATGTACGTCAGGAGATTCGGATGACCACCACACCACGCACCCACCGACGCGCCGCTTTGGCCTTGCTGGCGGCCCTCACCTTGGTCATCGGTGGCTGCGGCAGCGACGACTCCGGTCAGGACACCGGTGACCAGCCTCTCGATGCCGGCGGACCGACGACCTCGCTACCCGCGCCCTCGACCCCGGACCTGCCACAGGCCTTCGCCGGGGTCGACCAGACCGATCCCGAGCAGGTCATGCTGGCCGCCGCGACCACTCTGTTCTCCTACACCCCGGCAGACGAGCCCAACCAGCTCGCCGCAGCGAAGCGGGCGCAGCCGCTGTTCGACGAGCGCTACTACGCCGACAACGCCGCTTCGTTCATCGCCCTCGCCCCGATCACCGGCAACCAGTGGCAGGACTGGGCACAGGCAGGTGCCCGCGTCATCGCGGTCGCCGCGATCGGCGGCGACGACCATCCCGCCGATCAGAGCGGCCGAGTCTCACGCGTGGTCACCGTCACCCAAACCGCCACGACCCCCGACGGAAAGACACTGGGAACCAACACCTTCGCGGCCTACTTCACCGCCACCAAACTCGGCGTGTGGCGCATCAACGCGGTGGCTGTGCGATGAGCTTCCTGGTCCTCTACGGCCACGGCACCGCCGCCGGGCCTTCTCCCGCCCCCGCCCTGCAGATCGCAGCCGACAGCATGGTCGGCTACATCGACGAGCTCGAACGAGGCCACACATTCGTTGCCGTACAGGGCCATTCGCACGCCGTGACACCGCTCCAGGTAGCCGATCCACCGGGATCGCGCACCGCCCCCGGCTTCACCGTCACCATCACCGCCATCGTCGAAGTCTCCTGACACACCCGCCCACCAACGAGAAGGACTCCACACATGCGCACTCGCAGCGTCAAAGACCCCGCCACCACCGACGGCTCCCTGGTCCTGCTCGGCTTCGGTGCCGCCGTCGCCGCCCTCGCCGGAGGCGGACTGTGGGCCGGCATTCACCTGGGCACCGACCAACCCGCCCCGGACAATCCCATCGCCATCGCCAAACGCCTGTTCCGCGGCGATCTCGTATGGCAGACCGGCTCGACGATCGTCGTCGTCCTCTCCGCACTGGTGCTGCTCGCGGCGGCGGTCGGAGCGCTGGTGCTGCTCGGTCGCTACCGGAGCAAGAAAACCCGCGTCGACGACAAGGCCCGCCACCTCGGCCGTGGCCGCGACATCGAATCGCTCAGCGAGAAAGGATGCAGACGCAAAGCAGCGGACCTGGCGATCGAGCTGACACCCACACAGGTACCCGGCGTCCAGGTCGGCCGTCACCTGCTCTCCAAACAGATGCTGCGCGGCAGTTACGAGGACCTGCACTGCGACATCTGGGGGCCGCGGACCGGTAAGTCCTCCTCGCGGGTCATCCCGGCGATTCTCGACGCCCCGGGCGGGGTGATCACCACCTCCAACAAACGCGACGTCGTCGACGCGACGCGGCTCTGGCGCAGCGTCCGTCTTCTCGACCGCGTCACCGGGGAACCGGTCAAGGCCGCGGCGGTGGACTGGAGCACCTACGGCGACAGTAAGGCCGTCCCGGCCAAGGGCATGGTGTCCGTCGAGTCCCTCGAGCGGCGCCCGGTGTGGGTGTTCGACCCGCAGCAGGTCGCCGACGAACAGCCCAGCTGGTGGTGGAACCCGCTGACCTGGGTCACCGACGAAGTCAAAGCCGCCGACCTCGCCGAACACTTCGCCTCCGGCGACGACGGGGTCGAAGCCAAGAAGGACCCGTTCTTCGACCCCGAGGGCCAGGACCTGCTCGCCGGGCTGATCCTCGCCGCTGCAGTGGCCGGACGCCCGATCACCGACGTCTACACCTGGGCAACGCAGGAGAAGAACAAGGAGCCCGTCGAAATCCTCCGAGGCACCGCCGACGGCCGATACCGCCTGCAAGCGGACGGCCTTGCCGCACAGTACAACCAGACCGAGAAGCAGCGATCCGGCGTCTTCACCACCGCCAAGAAGATGATCCGATCGCTCAAGCTCTCCGCAGTGCACCCGTGGATCCGTGCGAGCGGACCCGGCGATACTCGCCCGCACTTCGACCCACGGGCGTTCGTCGCCGAGGGCGGCACGATGTACAGCCTCTCCCGCGAAGGAAACGGCTCCGCCGGTCCCCTGGTCACCGCCCTGACCGTGGCCATCATCGACGCCGCCGAACAGCTCGCCACCACTTCCCCCAAAGGCCGTCTCCCCGTCCCCCTCCTCGCACCGCTCGACGAGGTCGCCAACGTCGTGCGCTGGGCGAAACTACCCGGCCTCTACAGCCACTACGGCTCCCGCGGCATCATCATCATGGCCGTCCTCCAGTCCTGGTCCCAAGGCGTAAACGTCTGGGGCACAGAAGGAATGCGCAAACTCTGGTCCGCCGCCAACGTCCGCGTCTACGGCGGCGGCGTCGCGATCGACGACGGCGAATTCCTCCGCAACATGTCCACCGCGATCGGTGATCACTGGGAAATCAGCGGATCGGTCTCCACGAGCGATCACGGCCGCAGCGTCTCACGCTCGCGCACCAAACAACGCACCTTCACCGAAGCCGAACTCGAAGCCCTCCCCCGCGGACGCGCCATCGTCCGATCATCGGGCAACACACCGGTTCTCGTGCGGACCGTGCCGTGGTGGGAAGGACCGAACCAGGCCGCCGTCGTCGCGTCCATCAGAGTCCACGACCCCGAAGCCGATCGCACCCTCGCCGGCGCAGTCACCCTCGTCGGGAACGTCGACCTGACCAGAGAGGGTGCAGCGTGAGCGAGGATTTCAGCTTCGACGGCCTCGACGACACCGCCACCGAAGCTGCCACCGGATCGTTGAGCGAGCCGATGCAGGCCCGGGTCCAGGCGGGCGTCGATCGACGCCTGAGCGCCGAAGTCGACGCGATCGCCGCCGCACAGTTCGAGGAGCTCCTGACCCCCGAGCTGCACCACCAGCTGGCCGAGGCGACACGGGCTCGGATGGAAGCCGAGCTCGACGCCGCGATAGACGCGGCCAGCAACGAGCCCGAACCGCTCAAGTTCGGGTCGGTCGAGGAGTTCGTGCGCGACCACCTCGCCGTCCTCTACCGCCGCGAGGTCGAAGACGTACCGTACCGGTGCTGGTGCCCGCAGTGGTGGCGGCACGCCGAAGCCGTCGCCCGCCTCGAAGCGCTGTGGCGATCGTTCGAGCACCTGCGCAAGGACCCACACACCGGCATGAGCGTGTGGCTGCGCGATCACGCCGACCACCACATGGAAAAGCTCTTCGCCTCCGACGGCCCCTTCCAGAACTGCGATACCCGCACCGGACACTCCGACCGGCTGCATGCGCTGCCCGTGGACCCCGCGCCGCCGGCGATGTTCCCCGACCAGCGACAGCGCTGACCCCCCACCGATCCGGTAACGAGCCGGACCGCCGATTGAAAGGTGACACCACATGTCCGATGACGAGCTCGGCTCCGCCAGTAGAGAAGTGGGGATGGTGTTCCGCGTCGGGATGCAGCTCGCATCCCGTTTCGCCGAACAGAGCGCCCGCCGACGTGAACAGCAGTCACGCGAGGCCGAGCAGCACAGCAACCAAGCCACACGTGAATACAGCGAACGGCTCCGCACCGAACGGATCGCCGCCGAAACCCAGCTCCGCAGGCCTTTCGCCCCTCAGTGGTGGGACCGGGCGACACCTCACGACATCACGACCGTCTACGAGCAGGCCAAGGCATGGGAAAGCGAGTCGGAGATCGCCACGCAAGCCGCAGCAACGGTCCGCAGCGAAGTTCGTCGTCGATACGGCGTCGACATCACCGATGACCGCGGGGCCCGAGCGTTCATCGACGACAGCCAGCGTAAAGATGCCCTCGCCCAGAACTCCGACAGAGCGGCAGGACTCGATCGCGCCCAGGCCGCTGCACTCATCGCGGACGCCGAGCGCCAGGACGCCGAAACGCAGCGGCTCTCACAGGACGGCTACGGATCCGGCCCTGGCATAGAAGACGCGGAGGCCCAGCCGATGAACGAACGTGAGGCCCGGGACCAGAACTCGGAGCATGCTGAGCGGTCGCAGGAAGCAAACGGACGTGCTGAGGCCGATCGCAGCTACGACAGCGCCGCACGCCGCGAGCAGTTTGCCTCGGACATGCGCGCGGCCGGTGTCGACGACGAGGCGATCGCCGCGCGGATCTCTGCAGACATCTGCCAGGGCGCACCCGCCGGTGCCATTACAGTGCCTTCGACGAAATCACCTCGAGCGCGCAAAGGACGGCCCGGCAACGGAAAGCACACCGACCGCGAACGTTCCGGCCGCTGACCTTCTTTCACGCCTAACACCCATCCAACACAGGAGATCCCATGAACACCATCACCCGCACTGTCGCCACCGCAGCCATCGCCGCCGCAGCATTGATCGGCGGGACCGGTCTCGCAGCAGCGGACGTGCCTCCTGCAACTCCGAGCCTGACCGGCGACGACATCGTCACCGTCGGAGACAACGGCGGCTGCAACGGACCCATCCACATCGACCGCACCACCGACCGAGCCCACCCCGGCCAGCTGACCATCACCGCCACACCCCGCGGAGACCTAGGCGCGCGTCCGGGCTGCGGAACAACTATTCAGGTCGACTGGGTGAACGGCATCGCACCGTTCACCCACTCCGCACAACTCCCCCTCGACGGAGGCCCCGCCACCATCACCGTCGACGCCGGACTCGGCGCAAGCTGGGTGACCGTCTCCGTACTCCCCCAGCGAGCATTTGCCGTATCGAACTACATATGGATCGCTCCGTAGTCGCGAACTCGGAACGAACACGACTGTCCACTTCGAGCTTCGAGGTGGGCAGTCGTGTCGGAGCGCTTTGCGACAATCTGCCGTCACAAGGCACCCACCCACTCTGTTCGACTGCTCACCAGCGGAGGTATCCCATGACCGGCTACTTCATCGGTCGTCCGAACGATGATGTGTTCCCGTCCCCGCCCCAAGCTGCCGTGCGGGCGGTGCGATCGCTGCTGCCCAAGCATGTACCGGCACTACTCGACGGCCTCGACGCGGTTGTACGCCCGCGGCTGGACGATGTGCTGCGCTACCACCAGCAGATGGCACCCAGATGGGACCACCCGCAACCACAGTTGAGCGAGGCAGAACGATTCGAGCGGTACAGCAACTTCGCTGTACGGCTGGCGCTTTCGGTTACCTCCGGCGCAGTCAGTGGCGAGACCTTTTACGCATCGCCTGAAGCGTCGGCCCTCGTGCAGGAGGCATCGGCACAGCCTGCCGACCTCGTCCCCGCGACAGTGGCCGATCTACCGTCCCCCAGCGGGTTCGCGTATTTCGGTGCGGCCGTACCCGAGGAATCGTTCTACCTGCTCTGGCACACAGACAGCGATCCCACGTCCTCCAACAGCGTCGGCATCCAGATGGCGACGGCAGCTGGCCTCGAAGCATTCCTGCTCCAGAACGGTGAAGCAGGGTGGGGCACCGATCGCGCTCTCCACATGCCCCTTCAATCCATGACCATGGACATCGGTGAGCCTGCCGACGATGCTCCGCCCGGTCTGAGCGCAGGCTGGGGGTTCCTCACCCAGCCACCGCATGTTCCCCAAGCCCCCGAAGGCTTCCGAAATATCTTCTGCTGGGACGATCCAGCCCTGTTCATCCGCGTCCTGATGGCGTTCACGGACCTACTACGGATGGAACGATCCAACCTGACGACCAGCGACGAAACTGTTCTGTCCAAACGCACCCACAGCCGAGGGCGCAGGGTGGAAACCGTCGTACACCATCTGAGCTACCGGGGATCTGCCACTCCTGCCGAAACGATTGGACAGGAAGGGCGACTCAAGAATCGACACATCGTCCGCGGTCACTGGCACACCTACCGCTACGGACCGGACCGACATGAACGTCGACGCCGCTGGGTGGAGGCCCACATCAAGGGTCCCGACGGCGCACCGCTCATCGTGCGACGACGGGTAAACATAGTGCCTCCACCCCCTTCGACAGGCTCGGCAATCTAGCCAAAACAACTCGATCACGACAGTTCTGGTGCAACCCAAGCCACGACGTCGCTTCGACCGCTATCTTGCGTTTCGCAATCTGATTGTTGAGTCACCTACGCACACAGGGACGAGATCACGAGAAAGAGCACACCAACAGGTGCGAGACTCATGGAGACCTGCACCAGGCGATGCTTCGTCCACGCAATTTTGCTCATCTCGACCAGCTGCTTAGAGAGCACCGGTAGTAGGTCCGACGTCTCCAGGTGATTTTGTACCGCAGCGGCGTCTAGGTGCCTTAGATGACCGAAGTAGACGAAATTTCCACGCGCTTCGGACTGGAGTCCTCCCCTGCGTAATCGAGGTCGAACAACCAGGACAACGCACAGCACGCTCAACGCAAGCGTGAAGACGCCCAGGACGTACCAGACGACCGAGGCCCCAGCAAGATCATGGAAGACGCGGCCATCGCCGGATAACGCCACTACCCCTCCGAGTAGCGCCGACTCGATTGTCAGCGCGAACGAAGCTTTGGTATCCACCTTGCCGGTCCAATCGACCAGTGCGGCATGGATCTTCCAAGCTGTTTCGATCGGATCAGCGCTCATGAATAGGATCGCCACCACGTGGACGTGTAGACGTTCTCGATACGTGAACCGATCTTGGTATAGCCCTTGTGTTGCCACATATCGCGGACAACGCCGTCCTTCTTTTCAGAATTTTCGCTACGAAGATTTTTCTCACTGAGCAGCTCATAGACATCATCGGTGATGATGGTTGCGCCACCATCTTTGTAGTCGCTCAGCTTTGCGGCGGTGTTGGGCGCGTGGCCGATACTCACCAGGTCGTTGTGATCGCGCACTCCGCCCCTCACTACGTGCGCGAACCCAATATCGATACCGGTTCGGTGACGCAACTTCCAGTCGTTCTCCAAGAACTCGTTCCAGTACGGCTCGTACAGGGTGAGCGCATCATGGGCGAGCACCGAAATTGCCCAGTTGATTCTCAGACCCGCGTCCACCGCGTCGTTGGCGGCATCGTCACCCTTGAACATTGCCATCACTCGGTCCCCGTCGAAACTCCGAATTTCACCACCTCGGTCTCTGATCACTCGGCATACGGTTGTAAGAAATACACGCAGTATGCGAGCACCTTCGTCGTACTCGAAGCGGCTCGGAATGCTGGAAGAGTCCGCCATGTCGGTGTACAGGTACGCGACATCGGAAAGCGCAACGTAGTCGTGCGGCCCTATCGAGCTGCTTGTAGGGATCACACGGCCATCACGAATCTTGAATGGCGTATTGATGAGGCTGTCGACTTGGGTCTCTAGGTCCGATTTGAAGCTCAACGCGGGTCCTCCGTCTCGTACCGGCCGCTGTCCTGCGGGCGGTCTTACCGTCCGTCCCTTGAGTCTCGTTCCCTCTTAGGTTTCTTGGGCTGAACCCGGCGAGGTTGTTCGCTGGTACGCGGTTTGCTTGGCGTATTTGCCGACGGTGGTGGGGCCATCACTTGCGCCACGCGCTGGGCGGATTCTGCGTCCGTGAGCTCGTCAACGGTGTACGCCGCCCGTGTTGCATCTACTTCGGCCGCCGTGCCTTCGCGGTAGACATCCGCAGCCGAAGGGAGCTCGATGCCTTCGAGTCGGGTGTGTACCTCACTGAGTCTTTCCCGGGTGACGATCTCGAGGTCGTGTGCGTACTCGGCGTTACCGGCCGCGCGTGACGCGGCCGCGATGGCCTCGGTTGCTTTCATCAATTGCCGCAGCAGCAGGATGTATCCGGTGGTGGCGTCGAGACCTGGTTTGCACGCCATGACGATCAAAGCCGCTCCGCCGGCCGACACCACCCCGGCCGGCTTTGCGGCGCGTTGGTGTGCGGGCAATTGCGCCGCGCGTGCGAGCTGCTTGGATGCATGTGCGAGTGGTCCGGGACGATTCTCGACCTTCGCCGACCATGCTGCGAACACCCCAGAGGTCCGGCCTGCCGCACGTGCCCATTGCGCTCGATCGGTGACCGGAATGCTCGTGAGGTACTCGTTCCACCGTTCGAGGTCTTCCGCTGCTCGCGCGAGCAGTTTCGGATCGGCCACGACAGCTTCCGGTCCGCTCCGCTTGGCGGGCTTCCCTGCTTTGGCTGCAGTCCATTCGTCGACGGCGTTCGCCGATTCTTCGGTGGTGGTGTCCCATTCGCTGCGCAGGCGCGGCAGCGTCAGGTCTTTCGACAGCTTTCCTCCGCCATACCAAACAGCGGCGACCGGGCCCTCGCCTTGATTGGGTCGCAACGCCACCGAGTAGCCCTCGACAGTGTCGGTGGTTCCCTTGGTGAATCGTGGCCGCACCAGCACCCCACTGCCCCGTAGTCGACGCACGAATTCTGCTTCGGTCTTCGAGGCGGTAGCTGCGGCTCGCACTCGGCGCTCCAACACATCTCGACCGGTCTCCGGCAGGTGCGCTCGGTCAGCACGGCCCTGCTCGGCGGGCTTGGATCCGCGGCCGCCGAGTTGCTGTTCGCGGGACTGCAGAACATCGAGACCGTACCGGTGTTCGAGGGTGTTGCACGCGGCCTGCGCCCGCTTCCGGTCGTTGAACGTGTTGACCTTCGTACCGTCCTCGCGGACAGCGGATGCCGCGATGTGAATGTGGTCGCCGCCGGCCTTGGTCTTGCCGTGCCGGATCGCCACCCAGCGAGCCGGGGCCCGTGGTGAGTCCGCGTCGTCGAAGTCCATTTCCTTCATGAAGTCGGCCGCGATCGTCGCCCACTTCTCGTCCGACAGCTCACCCTCCTCTGGCTTGAGCGAGAGCGAGCAGTGCCACACGTTCTGATCCGATGTGGCGTCGGCCAACGCCACCGATCGCGGGACACCGTCGTCGATGGCAGCGTTCATCTTGCGTCGACTGGTCACCGACACCTCGGTACCGAACACCACACGCGCAGTGTCCAGTTCTCCCGCTAAGGCGATGGCGTCCTCGTGCGACATCTCGCCCGCCGGGGCCGCGAACACGATGCTTTCGTGTCCGGCGACGACGTGCGGGTTCTCGTGCTCGTTCGACTTACCCGGACCGGCGAGATACACCACCAGCCCGGTCATCTTCGCGCCCCGAGTGATGTTCGGTATCAACGTCCCACCAGATCGCGCGGCAACCGGTTCACCCGATCGAAGACCTGCCGCACCGCCGCGATCGCTGCCATGGTTTCCGGTGGCACCTCGCCCGTCGCGTTCGCCACTTTCGCGAGCTGGTTTAGGTTCCGTCCGAGAGCTGCGATGAGCTTCGTCGCCGCGAACAACTCCGTCAGATCCTCACGCGAGACCGTCGAGCGTGGGGCCTTGAGAGCGGAGTCGATCAACAGCCGGGCCACCGTCACGCCCTGGACGCGGGCAGCGGCTTGGACCGCCAGCTCCTGTTCGGCGGTCAGCTTCACCACGTGCCGGTACTCACGGCCGCCGACGACGTTCGACTGACGGGTGCGCAGCCACCCCGCTTTGCGTTCTGCCATCACCCGCTCCTCCCATTTGCACCTCACTTCGGCCCAGCGCAGCGACCCCAGACCTGGGGACCACGCGATCAGCGTGTCAGATTTCCGTCAGGAAATCCACACTTAGGGCACCTAAGTTATAGCTTGCTCCGCCGGGGCACGTTGGTGGCTCGCGGAGCCTGCGTAGTGGGTCACCAGAAAAGACGCTCAGGACGAGCGCCGCGAGTTCGGAATCCGCGCGCCACAGGTGCGCGGCCGGCGGTTGTCCCCGGTTGTGGATTTCGGACCCGATTGTGGGTGCCCGAGATCGAGCGGAGCGGCCTGGGAACTCTCGGACATCCACATGAGGACCACGTCCGATCCACAGTTGGGGGCAACCGCCGCTACCGCTGTCAGCTGTCCCGCAAGATGTAGACATGACCCTGTTTTCGCCGGCACAGAAGTTGTCTACGTTTCTGGAAAATCGACTCAAGGCAGCGCTGCAAGAGGCGCACTCTGCGGACATGTCGACAGCGACGGTTGAAGCCCTCGCCGAAAACATCATCGAGCAGTACCGGGTGGAACCGTTGGAGGTGCACCGAGACAAATTGACGCAACTTGCCGCTTCCAACGACACCGTAGTGATGGGTCGGCGAGCCTTCCCTGTTCGCTACCGCCTGCCCTGCACCGGAACACCGGAACTCTGGAGCAAGGAACCCTCTAACAGCTATCTGAACCCGGATTTCCTGTTCACCACGAAGATGGGCGGCGACGACCATCTGATCATCACAATGCAGCTCCCTGCCCTCAATCTCGCCACCGACATCTACGACGACAAGGAACGACTTCTCGCCCTGCAGGCAGAACAGCAGAAGAGTGTCCAGGACACCCGAGACGCCCACATCGAACAGCTGCAAAAGATGGTGAATTGGAGCGGAAATCAAACCAACACATGGAACGATTCACTCTCGATTCAGATACGCCGCACTCTGAAGGAGCGCGCGATGGTCGCCGACGAGGCCAAGCGCTTTGCTGCCAGTTCCGATGTCCCGGTCTTCCGTGTGGACGAGGCGGAACAGGTGCCGCTACAACCCGGCATCGTCCGCCGCAAACTACGTCCCGAAGCATCGGCCACCGAAGCGACGCTAGCTACCGAGATCTACGAAGACATCGTGCAGACCATCGAACAGATGACGCGCGCGATGGAACGCACCCCTACAGCGGCTCGGCTCGGCGAAGAAGAGATCCGAGACCTGATCTTGTTCGTCCTCAACGCCAACTATCGTGGCGCAGCAGCTGGTGAAGTCTTCAATGGAAACGGCAAGACCGACATCCTCCTACGCTGGAACGACCAGAACGCATTCATAGGTGAATGCAAGTTCTGGGAAGGCCCGGCGCGCTTTCGTAGAGCGATCGATCAGCTACACGGGTATGTCACGTGGCGAGACACCAAAGCTGCGCTCATTCTGTTCGTCAAGGCCGGGAAACCAACAGACATCATCGACAAGGCCGCGGGCGAGCTGCGCAAACATCGGACATTCGTTGATGAAGCCCCGCACACCAACGGAACACGGCGCGACTTCGTCCTCAGCGCAGCCGACGACGACGCGAAACACATAGATGTTGCCTTGGTCGTCGTCATACTTCCGGCACGCTGAGTAGAAGCGGGCAAGTGAGATCTCGTTACCGACCTGAACGTCTGACTATTCGGAGCGTCTGATGCGGGTCGAACCTTCTGGTAAGCAATGCCTATGTCGATCACCACGGAACTGCAGCGCCGCACACTGCGGTTCGTAATCGCCGCAAATCGTGGCGGATGTCAACCGACGGCCAAAGAAGTTCGAGAGTGGATCGACCGGCCAGACCCTCGCCCCGGCAAGCCTGGAAAAATGATCAGGCCCGCTATACCGGCGAAGCCGGGAGTCCCGTCCCCCCTCATGCAGTCTCTCTCCGCATCCTTCGAGACTCCAATAATGAGTTTCCTGAAAGAGACCCAGAGAAACTACGTCGTTCTTGGCTTCGACTTCGGCCGCGATTTTCGAGCGGCCACAGGCATTGCCTCGATGTCCGGAGGAAGTGCACCCACACCGGCGATCCCAGCCAAGTACGCCCCTGACGGCCCACCAGAGCATGTCGCCAAACAGTTGCTGCGATTCGGTTGGATGCAAAAGGGCAGCAACAAGGGACTTACCGTCACACCTCTCGGTCGGGCGCTGTCAACTCCGATGAGAGTGAGGAGGCCGACGTCGACGAGTCTGGCGGCCTTCTGCTGGAAGGTCGCAACCCAATTGCGTGGGGAAAGCTGGTTGGCAGTATCGCCGAGCTCGAAGAGGTCTACATCGTCGATCCCTATTTGCATGCCGAGCACCTGGCGCAGCTCGTCGAGCACGCGGACGTGAATCGGGTTCTCACGCCTGTGGTTCCGAACGCAACCGCACATGTGACGTGCTCGGCATCGACGTGCATGATCGAAGCCGACTTCCTCGAGAAGGTCGGCTTCGAGGTGGTTGCACCCCACCACAGGTTTCCGAGGCTGCGACTCGAACTCGATCGAGACCACGGCTGGAAGCAGGACGTGGAATCCGCCCTGGAGCAATTGCTCATCGCGGCCAGCATCTCGGTGGTCGACATCGAGCAGAAGTCGACGGTCGGTGCCCGCTGACACGCGATGCGGTCAGGGACGATCGGCGGCGGCCAGTTCCTCGGCGAGCAGTTCGGCGAACGTGAAGGTTCCCGTCGGCTGATCGTCCTGACCCAGTAGGTATAGGCGCTTGACGGAGATCAGAATTGCTTCGGCGATGATGTCGCGGTATCGGGGGTCGGACAGTACCTCGACGTCGGACTCGTTGGTGAGGTAGCCGACGTCGATCTGAATGGTCGGCATGTTGGTCAGGCGCAACAGATCCCAGGTTCGACCGTGGCTGCGGCAGTCCAGAAGCGGTGTGCGAGCGACAATTTCGCGCTGCACATAGCTGGTGAGAACCTGACCGATCATGGACGTGGAACCGTGCGAGTTACCGAAGTGGAAACTGGCGACGCCATTGGCGACCGGACTGGTGCTCGACGCGCATCGCAGGGAGATCATCAGATCGGCGCCCCAGGCATTGGCGGTCTCTGCGCGGTCGGCCACGGAGGGATTGGTACCACGGGCGCGGGAGAGGAACGTATCCATTCCCGTCGCGGCCATGCGGCCCTCGAGGCGGCTGGCCAAGTCCCACAGAATCTCCGATTCGGAGACTCGACCCAGTGGGCCGTCGACGATGCGCCCGGTGTCGGCACCACCCAGATCGGGATCGATGACGATGCGCTTGCCGGTCAACTGCGGTCCGGACTTACGGACGAGCTCTTCTTCGCTCATGGCATGAGGTGATCCGCCGGTGACACGGGTGCCGAGGAGGTCGAGCGAACGCAACGTGGCCGGGCCGCAGATACCGTCCGGCGAAAGACCGATCTCACGCTGGAACGAAGACAGGCCTTCGTGGGTTCGAGGACCGAAGAAGCCATCGACGCGTTCGCTGTAAAACCCCAGGTCCTGCAGACGTGTCTGCAGAGTGGCGACGTCGTCTCCGTAGAGCGGGGCGGACAGCTGGTAGATCAAGGTGCGGGCACCGAGGTGGTACGACGCCTCCTTGAGAGCGCGATACGTGGCCGGCCCGACGACACCGTCCACCAACAGACCGCGATGCTGTTGAAAGGCGCGCACCGCACCGCCGAGAGCTGCATCGAAGACCGAGCCCGGAGCAGTCCAGTGTCCGTCGTCCATCGGACCGGGAGGAACTACGGCCTCATGGAGAAAACCCAGAGCCGAGAGAGTGCCGCGGACCTCGGCGACGGCGGGTCCGGAATCGCCGTGACTGAGTTCCTGCATCCTCGAAAGCCTCCAGATCGTTCTGACAACACCTACCACTGGACGTGGACGATGTGCCGACGCTCAGCGCCGGCACATCAGATGATTGTCGCAGAAAGACTGCCTTCCGCTGCAATCCACACGATTCGGAGGTGAATCAGATAACGCCTTCGAGGTCTTTGAGCAGCGCGGCCTTGCCCTTGGCACCGACGATCTGCTTGACCGGCTTGCCACCCTGGAACAGGATGAGCGTCGGAATCGACATGACCTTGAAGTCGCGGGCGGCCTGAGGGTTGGCGTCGATGTCGAGCTTGGCGATCGTGAGCTTGTCCTTGTGCTCGGCGGCGATCTCTTCCAGAACCGGAGCGACCATCTTGCACGGGCCGCACCAGGTGGCCCAGAAATCGACGAGGACGGGCTTCTCGCTCGTCAGCACGTCGTCGGCGAACGACGCGTCGGTGATGGTGACTGTGCTCTTGTCGTCGGACATTTCTACCGGCCCCAACATGAGCAAGGGCGCATTGGCTGAGCTGAAGGTCCTACTTGCCACACCCGGAAATGAAGGTCTTTTCAATCCGCCAAGCACCTCGAGGGATGTTGCACGACCGATGCATCGTCGACCCGCTGTCTGTGCGAATGCTCGGGGCGAGCATGAATGGGGTCGGAGGAGCCGCAACGACGGTCGTCCTCCCACTACCTGACGAACACGGTGCGTATTTCAGGCAGCGCGCCGAAGAATGGTGGGCAGGCTCGGAGGACCTACGCGCGTCACTGGCAACCTAGGTGCGCCAGAACTGACCCCTCACATTCACCACCTTTGTCAAAGGTGCATTGGGGTGCATCTGTCGGAGCGATTCGATAGCGTAGCCCTCGGATATCGGACGGCGTGTGGGCCGCCCGAGACCGCGTTGTCAATCAGCGCCGCGCAGTCTATGGGCGCGCGCTGCACGCCGTCTCCGGAAGGTTCCACACATGTCGCTCGCCCCTCTCAACCCCGACACCGTTCGCGCCGCCGCACAGGCCGCCCTCGAAACCCGTCTCGGTCTGATCGATGCCATCGTCGCCGCGCAGAACGAACGCGCTACCGCCGCGACGAAAGTCGCCGAAGCGCAAGCCGCCGAACGCGCGGCGGCCGCCGCCGAGCTGGCCGCGATCAAAGCCGCACTCGACGGCGGCTGGTCCGCACCCGAGCTCCGCAAGGCCGGACTGAAAGTCCCCACCTCCGCCGTCTCCGGCAAGAAGACCGCCACCAAGACAACGCCCCGGCCCCCTCGCCTTCAACCATCGTCGACGGCGGCGAAAACCGAGCCCGACGCAGCCGAGTCGACCGGCACTGAGGCTGAGCAGAAGTCGCCGGGTGAGAGCTACGCGAACGCGAGCTGACCGATGACATACCCGCTCGGCTCGACCTGGGTACCGGTGTTCGTCATGTCGTCGCTGCAGGAGCAGCCGGGCTACGCCTGGCTATAGCTGATGGCTGCGAACCGATGAACCGAACCACCACCGACTTGTCTGCGGCCGCTGCGGTGTGCGTCCTCGCTGCACCCGCGCTCGTCGCGTCACGTAACCGATTCCTTGCCCGGACCTACCGAAGGCAGACCTTCATGGACACCACAGATCCCCGCTCGCTCCCGCCGGCCACAGATCCGCACTTGGCCGCGCCCTCGACTCGTACGTTGATCGAGGTCGAGATCTCCACCCTCGACCAACACGGCGACCCTGGGTTCGTACACACCCGCGGGCACTTCCACTCCCCTTCCACCGCGGCCCGGTTCGCGGTGAGCCAAGCGGAAACCGTCGCGGACCTCCGACAGGTCGATACCGTCGCCGCGACGTTCATCCACACCGTCGACGACTCGCTCTGCCTCATCGGGACACCCGGCGAGATAGCGTGCGCTCTCGCCTCGATCCCGGTCTACGCGCCGGGTGTCCGCTCGGCGGAACTACCGCCACCGGGCTATGTCACCACCTCGATCGGGGTCTGGACCGCCACACCGATCGAGCCGCTTCCCGGCGTCGACCCGGCCGACCTGATCGACGTCACGGTGCGCTCGACTCGGCCCGATCCGTTGCCGGACTCGACCACGGTGGCCGGCGACTTCCCTGCCCACGCGGCGCACATCTTCGCCGCCGCTCTCGCCCGCGAGATCACGATGCGCAGCGGCGGCCACAGCGAGGCGACCGTGAAGACGGTGCCAGGGCAACGGCGGCTCGTCGTCGAACACCCGGTGGAGGTCGACGACGCCGACGCCGCGGCTGTCGCCCGCTACACCCGGATCACGCAACTGCGGGCGAACATCGCTGCCCTCGATCCGGTGGCCGACGCCGAATGCGCGGTCGGCCTCACTGCCGAGCTCCACATACTGGAAAGCCATACCCGCCGGTCGTTCGACGACGAATCGGACGCAGTGGCGTGATCGACGTCGGGTGGTATCTCAGCCTCGTCGGGCACCGCACGGCCACCGAGATCCCCGGGGTTATCGAGCGCCTCCAGGCGTGCGGGATCACTGCGGAGATCCTCGACAAGGTTCTCTGCGCGCCGGAATCGCTGCTGTACGCACCCGAACGCGACGGCGAGGACTGGGCGCAGGACTACGGCGGGCCGATCGGTGCCGCACTGCTCACCTCCGAGCTGCTCGCCTACCTTTCCCATCAGCACCGCCTCGCCGCGCTGATCCATCGGGATCTGGTCACCGAGATGGTGGCCACCGACTCCGTGGCCACCATCGCCGGCCATCTCGGGACCACCGAAGCCGCGGTGTCCCGAATGTTTCTCGTCCCTCCCACGTCTCCGGCCACCGGCGACGCACCGACCGAAGGACCCACACCATGAGCACACCCGACTCCCCCGCCCTGTCCGACCTCGACGCCGTGGAGCTCGACATCCTCGCCGAACTGCGCTCACCGGAAGCGGTAGCCACGTTCGAAATGCTGCACAGCACCGTCCGCCCAGAGGCCGGGCCGCGGTTCGTCGAGCTGCTGGCGATCATCAACGAGCTCTCGGGCCCGAACTTCGCCGTCGACGCATCACTCGATCTGCTCGACGCGGTGCAAGATTCGGGTGACCTCGAGGTGGTCGTCGCGGCCGCCCCCACCGTCGACGATCCGATCACCGCGCTCGCTCTCGCACAGGTCTTGCGGAGGATCCGCGAGGACTGACAGCCACACCACTCCGATCGCGAGAAACAGCGGGTTCTAGTGCTGGGGCCAGCCGCGAACGAGCTTGTCGGTGCTCGCGTGCACGGCGTTGAACGCGGCGACGAGGTACGTCAGCCACGACGCTGCGGTCTCCGGATTCGGAACCAGCGTCGACGGGACGGCGTTCTGTTCGTCGTCGGAGAGTTCGTTGAAGTCGCTCGGGTAGTCGGTGGTGTCGCCGTCGACGATGTTCGGTGCGCCGTCGATCTCGTAGGTGATCACGAAGTGGAGCTCGTGCCGGTTCGGGGCGGTGAACTCGGCCGACAGGGCAAGCTCGCCCCACAGTCGCCGGTCGTAGGTGACGGCACCGGAGTTGATCGCGGCCTGCAGCAACCAGTGCGGCGTCCACAGTGCTTGCGGGGTACCGGGTTCGGGCCACTCGAAGTCGTCGTCGAGGACGTCGGCTTTGGCGATGTCGAGGGTGAGCAGCGGCGCGGCCGGCGCAGGGGTTCCGTCGGCTCCGTGTGCGGTGGGTGCGGTCATGGCCGGTGCCTCCAGGCTGTCGGTGTGGGTGTGGGTGACGATGAGGACGCCGAGGTCGGTTCCGATGTTCGCACTGTCCCCGAGAGCGTCGAGCAGTCGTTCGGCCAGAGTTGCGGCGTCAGCGGCGCGGTAGGTGCCCAGGGTGCTCCACGTCGCGGCGTCGTACGAGGTTTCCGATGCCGAGCACACCTGCACGGTCAGCGCACCGCTGCCGGTCGGGACGTGCTCGAGGCCGCCGGAGGCGTCGACGACTGCAGCGATCTGGTCTCGAACGTGCGCGGGCAGGCCTGCGCCGAGAGTGGCGGCGGGCGTGGTGGGCTCGTTCATGCCGTCTGACGCTACGTGTGGCGTCTGTTCGGCGTTTTCACCTGTCGTTGTCACTGTCCTCGTCTTTCGGTTGTGGCCCGCAGAGCACCGTAGTGCCATCCGCCCGTCGTCCGCGTACACGGACCACCCCGCCCGATGGTCAGGATGTGGAGGGTTGCCGAAAAGCGTTGAGTCGGTTGAACGCTGCGCGTTGCGTGGTGCCGAGTTCGACCATGTAGTCGAACAGGTCGGCTTATCCTCACCCCACCTCCAGGCGTCTTCGACGTCATGTGAGCGTCGGCGTGTCGGCTTTGTTTGCACGTGAGCTGATGGTTGCCTACACCCGTACGGGAGGTGGGTGTCATGGCTCGGACGCAGAAGGTGGTACTGCCGGACGGCGGGGTGACCTGGTCTGTCCTCGACCGCGACCACGCAGTAGTAGGCCCTGTCGAGGAATGGCTGGAGTGGCTTCGGGTCGCGTGCGCGTTCAGCCCCAACACAGTGAAAGCGTACTCACGTGGGCTCGCGTTGTGGTGGCACCACGTTTTGTGCACGGATGGACAGATGTCCACGTACTGTTGCCCACCATGCCGAGACCTGGTTGGCGTGTTTGTATCACTCCACACGAGTTGGTGCCGCGGCCAGCGGTGCCGGACACAAATTTGGAGTGGCCTGGGTTCGCGCGGCCAGAGTTGGTGGCCGGCACGCCGTTCCTCATTGACCCATCATTTGAGTATGACATCGAGTTGAATGCCTTCTTCAGATCAGTCGATATGCAGGCGAAGGCGCGCCACACCCAGGTGGGCTACGCCCGCGATCTAGCCGCGTTCTTGAACTTCGTTGCTGTCTCACGAGACAGAGCTCGTTGGTGCGACGTCAACGAGGCTGACCATCTGGCGTACTGGCGCTGGCGCAGGATCGACTCTCAAGGGCCGCACATACAAGGTGCGACATGGGACCGAGAGGTTGCCGCAGTCGACAAGTTCTATCGATGGCAGGTCCGCGCGGGCCATATATTGAACAACCCTGTGCCGCAGAGAGTTCGACGACCAATGCCGTTCGGCGCGGGCCTCGTCCGTCATGACTCTTCGACCACAACACCGGCAACCTACTCGCACGATGCCGCGACGGATCGTATCGAGTGGCTCCCACCCCAGTCCTACCGTTTATGGCGCGATGTCGGGATTCGCGGATATCGCGCCGACGGTGTCCACGACACCGGGTTTCGCGGTCGCTGGGCGGCGCGCAATGCATCATTCTGCGACTTGATGGTGCGCACCGGCATGCGGTTGTCCGAGCAAGCGGCGCTGACGGTATTCGATGTGCCAACAGCTCGCGGTCTCGGGGGCTATCAACGTTTTTGGCTGCCGACGGCCATCGCCAAAGGTCGTTCGGCCCGCCGAGTCTACGTTCCTGAATCCGTGATCGCCGACCTGATCGGGTACGCGACACTCGATCGCGCGGAGGTCATCGCCCGCGCACGCGCCTGCGGACGGTACGAACAGGTTCGCCGCCCGCTCGTGATCCCTGATCCGCATTCGCCGGTCGTCGTACAGACTCGGTCCGGTCTGCGATCGACCGTGAAAGTTTCCAACCTCGATGCCGACGAACGACGCCGCTTGCTCATCGACGGGCCCGATGGCTTGACGCCGGCCGCGTTCTGGCTGTCGGAGTTCGGCACCCCCATCGCGGTCTCGACCTGGAAAGACATGTTCGCAGTCGCCAACACACGGTGTCGTCGAGCAGGAGTTCCTCTGACTGCACATGCTCACCTCCTGCGGCACACGTTCGCGGTGGTGACTCTGGAACAGCTACAGCGCGGACATATCAGCGCGATGACCGAAATGACTGCCGAACAGCGAGGGCAATGGACACAGATCTTCGGTGACCCTCTGGACTGGGTGCGACGTCGCCTCGGACACCGCTCCGTGGTGACAACACAGATCTACTTACACGCGCTGTCGGAATTGGAAATGGAAACGCGAATGATGTTGGTGCCCAACACATGGGAAGATCCCCGCGACACTCCACTCGACGTCTTCGACGTCGCCACTGAGAACAAAACACAGTGAACGGTCGCGGCAGTACCGGCACCGGGCGCCGCGCGATGCTCCCATCTGGCCCGTACACACCGACCGAAGGCGAACACGCCATCGCCTCCGGCCTCACGGTCCGATTCGATGGTGAAGACGGCCGGACTCTGCTGGTGGACGTCGCGAAGATGGCGCTGCCCGGTTGGCACACGGCAGTTGCAGAGGCTCTGGCCCTTGCCCTCGGGGCGACGGGACGCAGCAGGACGCTCAGCTCAGCGAAGGGACTGGTTACGAGGGTGCGATCCATGCTGCGATCCCTCTCGGAACTGCCGGATCCACCGACCGGACCACCGTTGCTGGAGACCGCCCACCTCCAATCTGTCTACAACCAGCGCAGAATCACGCAGAAGGACGTCTACGCCTGGCGAGGCATCGCACTTTTCGGACAGTTCCTGACGTTGCCACCGCTGGTCGATACGGTGAATTCATCAGTGATCGACTACACCTGCCGCCAAATCGGGCAGACCCGGATTGGCCAACCTGGCTACTCGGACGGAGAGTTCGATCGTATTCTCTCAGCCGCTCGGTCAGACATCACCGCATTGCGCGATCGAATTCGACTCTCGGAAGCTGCAATAGGACAAACGGGTGAACAGGAAGGCTTGGAGGGCGACAAAGAGCTCGTCGCGATTGCGGAATCAGGAGTCGTACCCCCGAGCCGGAGCTTCAGCGCGCACGTCGTCAGACTGGAGCTTGCGAGCCGGCTCTATATGACGATCCGGGACCTCGCGCCAATGCTCGTGTTGATGGTGGCGCTGACCGGCCGCAATATCGAAACCATCAAAGAGCTCCCCTGGGAACACCGAATCCTGGAGACACGCGCCGTCGAAGTTCGTGTCATCAAACGCCGCCGCGGCAATCACCGATGGTTCGAGACCGCGACGTGGGAGATCGGGCCACCGGGTCGCGAACTGCACTATCCCGGCGGTCTTTACCTACTGCTACACGAACTGACCACTCGCAGCAGGAACACTTCTGGCAGCGCATCCGTTTGGTCGATCTGGCGTAGCGGCCACAACACCGGCCTTCGCGGTATCGAAGAACATTTCGACCCATTCGCTCGCGAACTGACCGCGACAGCAATCAACCTTGCCGGATGGCGCACCCGGCATTGCCTCCACGCTGACGTCGTCGACGGAACGCCCCCGGCTCCGCTTGCGGTCACCGGCAACCGGATCAAGACCACGGCAGACGTGCGCCGTACCAAACAGATCGGCGGTCACCTCCCGTCCGCTGCCCGGAGCAACACCATCCCGGTTCTGTTCCGGAACTATCTACGCGGAGACCCGACAACACAGGAATGGGCACACACCGTTGTTGCGGCTGCCGTCAGCGACGCCGAATCGAGCGCTCTGGCAGCACACAGACGGGCGCTGCACGTTGCAGGAGGCACACTGAACGTGCAGCCGGAACGCTCCGCCACCAATCCTCACGGGGATACCCCGCCGACGCACACAGACGCAGCCGATACCGCCTGGTCAGCGTGCCGGGATCACGACCACCATCCCGCCACCGGGAGAAGCTGTCGCGCATCGTTTCTCGACTGCTTTCACTGCGGAAACTGCGTGATCACGCCTGATCACCTTCCTGGACTGCTCGGATTGCTCGATGCGCTGGCGGCCCGCCGCGATCAGCTGTCGGAGGCCGATTGGTGGGTCCGATACGGACCGACGTGGGCGGCCATCCGCCATGACGTTCTCTCGAAGTTCAATCGGTCCGAGATCCTGGCGGCAACGGAGATCAAACCCACCGATGCACTTCTCGATCTCGTCGAATCACCATGGGAGCAAACATGACCAACGCCCACCCTCAACCGTCGACGTCGCACCCGTTCGACGAACGATGCGTACTGAACGGGCGGCCGGTGCGCCCGGAGACAGAACTCAGCCGAGCTTCCCGATTCGTAGAGGACGTCTGGGATCTCAGTCCAGCTTTCTTTCAGCAACATCATGTTGCTCTGATCCTCGACTTCACATCCGTGCCGTCTGTCTATCGCACCGTGGCCAAAGAACTTTTCATCGGGCTGCTGGGCGGGCCTGCACCCGCCAGAGGACGCGGCTTACCGAAGGTAGCGACGATTGCCTCGATGTTGCCCACGCTCCGCCACTTCTTCTCCTGGCTCGCTTCGCGACCCAACCTGCGCCAGCCGCTGCTATCGGAGTTGCAACCTTCCGATTTGATTGCGTACCAACTGCATTTGCTCGCGACGCAACCCACTCTCACGGTTCGTGATCGCTATCGCAGTTCGGTTCGGTCGCTCTATCGCTACCGCGGACTCATGGTTACCGATCAGCTGACTTTCGACCCGTACCACATCGATGGTTGGAGCGAGTCCGGCGACAGGAGCGGGCCAGACAACGCGACCGCCAGAATTCCGGAGGCGGTGCTCGGACCCCTACTCACCTGGAGTCTGCGGTTCGTCGATGAGTTTGCATCGGACATTCTCGCGGCAGACCGCGAGTGGCGACGAGTTCGATTGCAAGAAGGGGTAGTTCCGCCCGAGGCAAGGCGTTGGGTAGAGAAGGATCTGGTCCATCTGTTAGCTGAATACCGTGACGCAGAACGCCCACTACCGGGACACAACGGCCAACCGAGCTTTCGCCACCTGTCCCGCCTGCTTGGATGCGATCGCTCGACCTTGCGGACTTACCATGACCTCATCGAGGACACAGCTCGACTGGTCGGGGTCGACAACGATGTCTCGTGTGACGTGGTGATCAACGGACGGATCAACGGGTCCCCCTGGATTGACCGCATCCTGTTCAATCGGCGTGATCGGCAGGCCGGGATCTTGCACCTGCTGTCGGCGCTGAGCGCAGCCTGCTACGTGATCATCGCGTTCCTGTCCGGCATGCGTGACAGCGAGATCAAGCATCTGCAGCGGGGCTGCATCAGCGTCAAACGTGACCCTCACGGCAGGCCCTACCGGTGGATGATCACCAGCCTGGCGTTCAAAGGTGAACGCGACCCCACCGGAGTGCAAGCGACCTGGGTTGTCGGCGCTCCGGCCGCCCGCGCCGTGGCGGTCCTCGAACTCCTCCAACCCCGTAACGAAACCCGGCTGTTCGCACCCTCAACTCATGGCACCGCTGTGCGGATCGGCAAAACCGCCGCCCACGTCAATTTGACCAAGACCACGAACGACCACATCAACAATCTGGTGTCCTGGATCGATGGCTATTGTCGCGCACATGATCTCGCAGAGGACATTCCGGCTGTGAATGCCCAAACGTGGCGGCTGACAACCCGCCAGTTCAGACGAACACTCGCCTGGTTCATCGCACGCCAACCCGGCGGATCCATTGCCGGGGCAATTCAATATCGCCACCAAGCTGTCCAGATGTTCGAGGGCTACGCCGGCACATCGGATAGCGGTTTCCGCGCCGAAGTCGAGTCAGAGGAGGCCCTTGCCCGAGGGGAGGGTCTGATGGCAATGATCGATGCCCACGAACACACCGATCTCGTTGGACCCGCCGCCGACGAAGCCCGCCGACGTCTGAGCGAGCTCGAGTCGAATATCCGATACCAAGGACAGGTCGTCACCGACCGGCGTCGGCACGACCGCTTAACCCGAATGCACCGATCAACTGATGGCGTCGCTGTGAGTTTGGTTGTGCGGCTTCGAGTGGAGTGCGGGCGTGGGTGATCGTCCGACCTCTCGTGCCGGGTTGTTCCACTGGGTCTTTCGCGTCGAGGCCCCGGACCCGTCACCCGGCCGGTTCTACCTCGCACTGCTCACAGCGTTGGGAACACCGACCAGGCCCCGCAATCGGGTCCACGAACTCGAACAGCAAGCATTGATGCTGCTCCGCGCCACCGGCGTACGGATGTTGATCATCGACGAGCTCCACAATGTTCTCGCCGGCCGCGACAACGTCCGCCGCGAATTCTTGAACGTGCTGCGGTTCCTGGGCAACGAACTACGCATTCCTCTCGTCGCTGTCGGAACCCGCGACGCTTACCTCGCCATCCGGACCGATCCGCAGCTGGAGAATCGATTCCACCCCATCACTTTGCCGGTCTGGACCAACACTGCCGACACCAGATCACTGCTGGCCAGTTTCAGCACGAGCTTCCCCCTCCGCAAACCCTCGCACGTGACATCACTGGAGATGACCGACTACCTCCTCACTCGCTCCGAGGGCACCATCGGTGAACTGGCAACGCTGCTCACAGCCGCAGCAGTGACCGCCGTCGACAGCGGAGAGGAAGCGATGACCTCATCGGTGCTCACGCGCACTCCGTACCTCGGCCCCACGGAGCGACGCCGCCAGTTCGAACGCCACCTCGCATGAACGCGCGGCTCGCACCGATGCCCGGTGATGCGTACGTTCGCCCGTGGCCGCTGCACCCGCAGCCACTGCCAGGTGAGGTCCTCTCGTCATGGTTGGCCCGGATATGCGAGCTGTATCCGCACATCAGGCCCTCTGACCTTCTTGCAGAACTCGAAATCGATTGTTCTGTCGAAGATCTCGACCGCTACACACCGGAGCCGATACTTGCCGAGCTGGCCGGTCGCGGCGCAGTCCCGGTAGAGAGGGTGCGGATGATGACGTTGGCGGGGTGGACACCGTGGCTGCTCGACAGCACCGACCCCGCCGACTGCGACTTCGACACCTACGTCCACCAATTCTCGATCCTGCTACCGGCCGACCTCGCGAGGGAGGATCGACGACGCCGCACACCCACGAGCGAAGCATGGTTGCCGTGGGCGAGCACTCCGCGCAGTCGGGCATGCCCGGAATGTATCGACAGCCTCGAATCCACTGCTGATATCAACATGACTCTGCTGCATCAATATCCGGTGCTGAGCAGCTGCCTCGACCACCGTTGTCGACTCGAACCCTGCTCTGCTTTCCCTGGTCATGCAATTTTCTGGGATCAGGTCCGGTTCGGTTCGGACGAACGGGTCTCGCCCGTTCCGGTTCCCTCAGCGGTCACGGACCTCGATCGGCGCAGCACCGAGGCTCTGACAACGGGATGGGTGGAACTCGGCCCAGGCCGGGTACATGCCGCAGTGTGGTTCCGGCTTCTGCGCACCGTCGTCGACGAAGTGTCCACGCCACTGGTTCGCACCGGACGGTGGGCGACGAGGCTCGTTGCGATCTGGAAGGCCGCCGGTCGTTCTCGCCCGTTGCGGACCGCGTGGGTTCCGTTCGAGGACCTGCACTGGGACGAGCAGGCGAAAGTCCTCAAGGCCGCGGCGATCGCCATTGCGATGGTCGAGAGCGGTGAGATCGATGCCGGCGGTGCGCACGCATCTCTGCTGAGCCCACGACCGCATGAGCCGGTCGATCCCGGGACAGCTCCGACGCGCTCGTCTTACCCCGCACCCGAGCGCGATTTATGGGCTGACGCGCACGCTGCGGCCGAGGCCGCCATCGCGGCAGCGCGCGTCGATCCCGCATCCGCCAGTTCGTTGTACAACTTCCTGCGCATGGGGTGCCGCACCGCGGCGGAGCTGGATGAGACGGTGCAACTGTTCCTCGACCACGGGATCCCGTTGCACCATCCGCCGACATAGCTCTCGCCCGATGGAGCGGGGTCGTCTGCGATGCACGCGCGGCGACTGTAGGTTCCGCGGATCGGTGTCACTTCGCGGATCTCCGACCTGCAGGTTCTCGCCGTCGTGTCAGTGCCTTATTCCCACGAACTTGTCAGAATCCTCAGCCCGGTCGCTATCCCGTAAGGAGATCGATGCCCAGTCATTGGCCCGTTTGCCCCTAATGGATCGATCAGCGGGGTGCACCGAGCGGACCAGATCCCGCGGGTTGTGGTCGTGTCCGCGGTGCATCCTCAGACGCTGCGGGGTGTCTACCGGACACGGACTGGCAGCCGATATCCGTGGCGGGCGCTGTGATCGACTCGCACCCACAGCCTGGAGTTTGGGGACACACCGGGCGGGTACGCGAAGGCGGTGACGGCGAACGAGCATCTGCAGGCGGGGCACTCCGGTGCCGCGGGTGAGCAGGTTTCGGTGCTGCTGATCGCGGATCCGGGCGAACCAGCGGCTCTTGCCGAACGCATCGCCGACTACCTGCCGGAACGCCTGCAAAGCCCTGACCGGCCCGAGCGCCGGTGGACGACCTGTGTGGCCGCAAACCGTACCTGCCGGACGAGCAAGCCGATTTCACCGATGTCATCGACACGGTCGATCCGTCCTCCGAACAGGAAGACATCGTCGTGTATCTCACCGATCTGCCGCGCCGGGAGGACACCCTGCCGGTGGTGGCCGACGTCAGCGTCGACCACAGATTCGCACCCATCTCGGTCGCCGGTGTGGGCGGCGTCCGGATCGAGCGCCGCATCCGCACCGTCACCGAACTCGCGCTCGCCCGCGTTCTCGGTGAACCCGAACTCATGCCTCCCGGCGCGGCGCGACGGTACCCGTGTGTGCAGATCAAGGACGGCATCCGATACTTGGCGCCCTCGGGACTGCGGCGACTGCGACTGCTGTCGGGGATGGTGCGGGCCAACCGGCCGTGGCGACTGGTCACCGGACTGTCGAAGGTGCTCGTCGGCGCCTTCGCCACGGGTGCGATCGCACTGGCCACCAACACGATCTGGTTGTTCGCCGACACGATGGGCCCATGACGGATGAGTGCGGCGACGGTCCTGTCGATCGTGGCGATGATTCTCTGGCTGCTCGTCGAACACGAACTGTGGGAACGACCGAAGTCGCCGGAGGAGCGCGATCGTTCGGTGCTGTACAACACCGCCACCGTCGTCACCCTGGTCATCGGCGTGATCGTCCTCCACGTGGCTTTGTTCGGCCTGCTGCTGTTCACCGCGTGTCTGACTCTTCCCCCGGAACTGCTGTCCCGCATTCTCGGGCACGGGGTGAATTTTTCCGACTACCTCACCCTCGCCTGGCTACTGGCGTCCATCGCGACCATCGGTGGGGCGCTCGGGTCGGGTCTCGAGGACGACGCCGCCGTCAGGGAGGCGGCGTACGGGGTCCGGCAGCGGCAACGCATCGAGCAGACGCGACAACCGTCGAACGAGGCGGGATGATCATTGCCGGCGCAGCGCGCGCGACCCAGCCGTCCCCGGATGCGCGGGTGCCAGATCAGGTGCTCGACCGGTCGGCAGCCCGGTCCAGGTTTCGTTTGACTCCCTACACCCCGCGGGACTGTCACTCACTCAGCCCTGTTGCCGGGTTCGCTGGTGGGCGGTGAGCAGAAGGTGGTCGAACCGGGTCCGTAGGTCCGCAGCGGGTTCGCACTCGACGAATCCGGTGACGAGTTGTTCGGCGATCGTGCGAAGTCGGGTGTTGGTCTGTTGGGAACACCAGGTGAGAACGTCGAAGGCGCGGTCGGCGGGTATCCCGTAGACCAGCATCAGTGCGCCCGCGGCCTGTTCGATTACCGCCCGTGACTCGGCGAGTTCGGCGACCGCCGCGTCGACCGACTCCTTGACATCGCTGCGGTAGGACTGGGTGATGTCATGTAGAAGCCGGTGGTCCCGATCACGGCGTCTGTGTCGTCGTGCAAGAGGTCGCCGACGACCACGACGAGGTGAACTTTGCCGGCGGTGTCGATGATGCGGTGTTTGCTGCTGAACGGTTCGGCGTCACTGATCATCCGTTCGAGGACGCGGGCGACGCGCCGGTGATCCTCGGGATGCTTGTGGGACAGCAGCAGTTCGGTGGTCGGCGTGACGTCCCCGGGCCGGTAGCCGTGCATCTGGGCGACGGCGTCGGACCATTCCCACCGCTGACCGTCGAGGAAGAATCGGAAGCTGCCGACCCGCTGCGGCTCCCCACCGAACACCTGCTCTGAATCCGCCCCAATTTCTCTCGCACCAGGCACGGCGTCTCACTCCCGCTCGCTTCTCAGGCGTGCGCTCTAGCTGGACTTCCCGCTACGGCCAAGGCCGAGATGGACCCGCACACGTCCTGCACGTTTGCGATTTGGGTGACGGTGTAGTCGCCGACGTCGCAGTGGGGTGGGAAATCGATCTCTGTCGCCCCCGGCAGCCGCCCGGGGTCAGAGCAGTAGGTGGAAGATGTCGAAGGCGACGCTCCATTCGGCGGTCCCGGGGTTCTTGCGGTCCGGCTCGACCGTGACGAAGGTATGCGCCAGCGCCACGCTCAGGCCTCCGGCGATCAGCGGCAGTCGTTGCTCGGTCTCCTCGGAGAGAGCCACGTCCAAGGGTGGCCGGGCCGTGAGCTGATCGAGCAGCGGTTGAAGTTCGATCTCCTCGTCGAGTTTTTCGAACCGGTGGATGCTTTCCTGCAGCCCCTTGGTGATCGGCAGGTCCCACGGTTCGATCACGTCGCGCAAGTTTGCTTTCGCGGAGGCTTTCCCGATCAGGATCAGGTCGTAGATCTTGTCGTCGATGAAATCGGTATAGCGCTTGAGGTCGTTCCGGTCGACCTGTAGTCCGGCCGCTGCCCTGAAGAACCGCTGGAATTTCACGGTGCCCATCACTGGCATGTCGTCAGCTCCTTTCGAAGTATTCATGGATTTGGCGTACGGCCATCGCTCCTTCACCGACGGCGGATGCGACTCGTTTCACCGAACCGCGGCGGATGTCGCCCGCCGCGAACAGGCCGGGCAGGCTGGTTTCGAGCGTCCTGGACAGCCCGGCGCTGATCGGCCGGTTGCCGTCTCCTCGGGCGTGGACCGCGTCCATGCCGGTGAGGACGAAGCCGTGGTCGTCGAGTGCGATCGTGTCGGCCAGCCACCCGGTGTGCGGCGTCGCCCCGATGAAGACGAACAGGGCGTGCACCCGGATCGTGTCCTGGTCGCCCGTGCGATTGTCCTCGACCACAATTGCTTCGAGGTATTTCTCGCCGTGGACCTGACGAATCTCGGTGTTCCGGTGCACGGTGACCCGCGGATGCCGCTCGATCTGGTCGACCAGGTATCGGGACATGCTCTTTCCGAGGTCACCGCCGCGGATGAACAGGTGAACGTGGGGGACATGGTCGGCGAGGAAGACGGTGGCCTGTCCGGCGGAGTTTCCGCCGCCGACGATGGCCACCGGGTCGGTGCCGCATATCCGTGCTTCCTGATGCGTCGCGGCGTAGTACACGCTTGTTCCTTCCAGTGCCTCGATCCCCGGAACGGCCAACTTGCGATATCGCGCCCCGGTGGCGAGCACGACGGCCCGGGCGTGCACCGACCCGCCGTCCGCCAGTCGGAGCACATGGTTCCCGGCCTCGGAGCCGAGGCCGGCGACGTCCGCCGACACCAGGAGGCGGGCGCCGAATTTCCCGGCCTGGATTATGGCGCGCTCGGCCAATTCGGCGCCGGAGACCCCTGCCGGGAAGCCCAGGTAGTTCTCGATCCGGGAGGAGGTACTGGCTTGGCCGCCGGCGGCGATCGACTCCAGTGTCACCGTGTTCAACCCGTCCGAGGCGGCACCTTGTTGATCTTGCCGCAGTGCGGGCACTTCACCTTGTCGGATCCCATGACCAGTTACCTCTTCTCAGGCCGCCGCGACGGCGGGTTCGGCATACGCGACGGCAAGCTCGCCGCCGTCCACCGTGACGCTGATGGTGCCGTCCGGTTTGATCTCGCCGCGCAACAGCGCACGACCGATCTTGGTTTCGACCTCGTGGGCGATGTACCGCCGCAGCGGCCGCGCACCGTAGACCGGGTCGAAACCGTGTTCGGCGATGAGCCGGCGTGCTTCCGGCGTGATTTCCAGGTGTATCTGTCTCTCCGACAACCTGTTTCGAAGGTCGGTGAGTTGCAGTTCCACTATGTACTCGATCTGGGGCAGGGTGAGTGGGGAGAACAGCACGATGTCGTCGACCCGGTTGAGGAATTCGGGGCGGAAATGCCCGCGCAGTTCTGCCATCACCCGTTCCCTGGCGTCCGGCTTGATCTCGCCGTCGGCTGTGACCCCGTCGAGGAGATGCTGGGATCCGATGTTGGAGGTCATGATGATCACCGTGTTCCGGAAATCGACTTGCCTCCCTTGAGAATCGGTGATCCGGCCGTCGTCGAGCACCTGCAGCAGGGTATTGAAGACGTCGGCGTGGGCCTTCTCGATCTCGTCGAAGAGCACCACGGAGTACGGCTTACGCCGCACCGCCTCGGTGAGCTGGCCACCTTCGTCGTACCCGACGTATCCGGGAGGTGCACCGATGAGCCGACTCACCGTGTGCCGTTCCTGGTACTCGCTCATATCGAGGCGCACCATGTTGTCTTCACTGTCGAATAGGGCGCTGGCCAATGTCTTTGCAAGCTCGGTCTTTCCGACGCCCGTCGGGCCCAGGAAAATGAACGAACCGATCGGTCGACGAGGATCACGGATACCGGACCTCGCCCGGATCACAGCGTCCGCGACCAGTTGCACCGCCTCGTCCTGACCGACGACCCGCTCGTGCAGGATCTCGTCGAGCTTCAACAACTTCTCCCGCTCACCTTCTTGCAGCCGGGCGACCGGGATACCCGTCCATGCGGCCACGATCTCTGCGATCTCGTCTTCGGTGACCACTTCACGCAGCAACGGATTTCGGCCTTGTCTGGTGGCCAGTTGCTCCTCCGCCGCCTCGAGCCGGCGTTCGAGCTCGGTGATCTCGCCGTATCGCAACTCGGCTGCCCGATTGAGGTCGTAGTTGCGTTCGGCGGCCTCGGCCTCGACGCGCAACCGTTCCAAATCTCCTCGCAGTTCTTGCACCCGCCGGATCGCCTGCCGCTCCGCCTCCCATTGAGCGTGCCGGGCGTCTGCCTCGGCCCGCAGGTCGGCCAGCTCCTTGCGCAATTCTTCGAGGCGCGCTTTGCTGGCCGCGTCCGTTTCCTTGGACAGTGCGGCCTCTTCGATCTCCAGACGGGTCACCTTCCGGGTGAGCTCGTCGAGTTCGGCAGGCATCGAATCGATTTCGGTGCGGAGCCGAGCGCATGCCTCGTCTACGAGATCGATCGCCTTGTCCGGAAGGAAGCGGTCGGTGATGTACCGGTGCGAGAGGGTCACGGCGGCCACCAATGCACCGTCTTGAATTTTCACGCCATGGAACACCTCGAGGCGTTCTCGAAGTCCGCGCAGAATCGAGATCGCATCCTCGGCACTGGGCTCGTCGACGAGAACGGTCTGGAATCGACGCTCCAGTGCCGCATCGGATTCGATGTGCTTGCGATACTCGTCGAGAGTGGTGGCACCGATCATGTGCAGTTCGCCGCGTGCGAGCATCGGTTTGAGCATGTTGCCGGCATCGAGAGACCCCTCGCCGCCGACCGAGCCCGCTCCGACCACGGTATGCAACTCGTCGACGAACAACAGGATGCGCCCCTCGGCAGCCTTCACCTCGGACAGCACGGCCTGCAGTCGCTCCTCGAACTCGCCGCGGTACTTCGCACCGGCCACCAGAGAACCCATGTCGAGCGAGAAGATCGTCTTGTCGCGTAGGCCCTCGGGCACGTCGCCGCGGACGATCCGCTGGGCGAGACCCTCGACAATCGCAGTCTTACCTACACCGGGGTCGCCGATCAGCACCGGATTGTTCTTCGTTTTCCGGCTCAAGATCTGAGTTACCCTGCGTATCTCGGCATCCCGGCCGATGACCGGATCGAGTTTGCCTGCCCGCCCCTCGGAGACGAGGTCGCGCCCGTACTTCTCCAATGCCTCGTACGCCCCCTCCGGGGTTGCCGACGTGACACGCTGATTGCCGCGCACCCTCGTCAGCGCCGTGAGGAAGGCGTCCCGTGTGACCCCGTGACTGGCGAGGACCCGACCGGCCGCGCTGGCCGACCCCTCCTCGGAGAGGGCCATCACAAGATGCTCCACCGACACGTAGGAATCCTTGAGTCGCTTCGCCTCCCGCTCTGCGGCATCGAGCAGCTTGGCCAGACGCTGGGTGAACATCACCTGACCGGGTGTCGCGCCGGGGCCGCTGACCTTCGGCCTACGCGACAGTTCACGTTCCAGATCGGATCGCAGGGCATCGACGTTCGCGCCGGCCTGCTCGAGCAGTCGGGGCACCAACCCTTCCTGCTGATCGACCAACGCGAGCAGCAGGTGCTCTCCGTCGACTTCGGTGTGGCCCATTCTGGTCGCGACGTTCTGGGCTTCCTGCAAGGCTTCTCGTGACTTTTCGGTCAGGCTGCCGGTGTCCATGGGGGTGTCCTCCTTCTGCGGGCCGCTGTTTCGAGTTTCTCGATTCGATCCAGCAGATCGAGCACGAGCCCGATTGCCGAGTAGTTCAGGCCCAGGCCGGTCCGCAGCCGTTGGATGCGGGCGGCGTGGGTCACTTCGGATGGGTCGAACGACATCTCTCCGCCGGCGTAGCGGTGGGCGTCGAGCAGTCCGAGAGCCACAAGCTTTCGTGCCAGGTCGGGGTGCAGCCCGGTACGTTCGGCGAAGGCATCTGGCGACAAACCGGCACGGCGAACCAATACGTACTGGGTGACCGGGGTCGGGGTGCTCATGTCTCTTTCCTCGGATCGAAGTTCGATTCGGCGCCCAACTGCTCGAACAGCTCGCGTTCACGTGCTGTCGGTTTCGACGGAACCATCACCTTGATTTCGGCGTAGAGGTTGCCGTTGGCGCCCCGCGGATTGGGCATTCCCTCTCCGCGCAAGCGCAGCTTCCTACCAGTCGAAGAGCCAGGCACCACTTTGACTTTCGCCTCGCCACCCGGGGTGGGAACGACGACTATCGACCCGAGAACCGCCTCCCATGGCGATACGGGCAGATCGACGTAGATGTCCCGACCCTGCACGCGGAACCGTGAATGCGGCTTGATCCGCACCACGAGGTACAGATCCCCAGGCGGCGCGTCACCGTTGCCCCGGCCTCCTTGCCCGGCCAACCGGATTCGCTGGCCGTCCAGGACACCGGCCGGAATGTCGACGTCATACTGCCGTCCGTCCAGTCTGAGAGTGCGTTTTCCGCCCCGATACGCCTCTTCCAGAGCCAGTTCCAGTTCCGCTTCCTGATCGGCGCCGGGAATCGGCCCGAACCCGCCACCGCCGCCGAACATCTGCCCGAAGAGGTCCTCGAAGTCGACGCCGCCCTCGCCACCGACACCGTGACCGAAGTGCACCCTTCTGCCCCCGCCCCCACCGCCGTACCCGCCGCCGCCGAACCCGCCGCCGTACCCACCGGCGCTTGCCCGCACCCGTTCGTCGTAATCCTCGGGCACACGCCGGAAGTCGTCACCGAATCGGTCATAGCGTTTCCGGGTGTCCGGGTCGGACAACACCTGATAGGCCTCGTTGGCCTCCTTGAACCTGTCCTCCGCAGTGGGATCCTTGTTCACGTCGGGGTGGTACTTGCGGGCCAGCTTGCGGTACGCCTGCTGGATTTCGTCGGTGCCGGCGCCCCGCGGGACCCCGAGCACTTCGTAGTAGTCACGCGCCATCGGTGCTCACCCCTCGGGGCGGCTGACGACCACCGCGGCGGGCCGCAACTGTCGCCCGTCCTCTCCATAACCCGGGCGCAAGACCTCGACCACGGTCCCGGACGGAAGGTCGGGTCGGGTTACCACACTGACCACCTCGTGGAGTTCCGGGGAGAACGGCACACCGACCTCGTCGTGGCGCTCGAAGCCGAACCGTGAGAGCACCTGCACCGCCTGATCCCGGATCGCCTTCACACCCTCGACGACGGCCTGCGGATCGCTGCCCGCATGGGCCAGCGCAAGCTCCAAATTGTCCAGTACCGGCAGCCACGCCGCCGAAACCTTCGCCACCTCCGCGGCGCGTTCACGATCCAGATCCTTGGCATACCGCTTGCGCAGGTTGTCCAGATCTGCGACGGCCCTGCGCCAACGGTCCTCGAGTTGAGCCCGCTCGTCTGCCGTCTCGGCGCGATCGGACTCGGTCTTGCTTTGATCCGTGTCGGCGCTGTTGGTAGTCGGCTCAGTCGTCGAATGATCTGCAGACCTTTCCATCGTGTGCCTCAGCTTCGATCGAATTCGGCGTCGATCACGTCGTCGTCATCCGACGACGCAGCATCAGCGCCGCCTGCTTGGCCGTCGTCCGACTGGTCCGGCGCGAGCCCGTAGAGCAGCTGTTGCAGCTCCGAGGTGAGTGGCTGAACCTCTTCGGGTGAAGCGCCGTCCTGCACGGCCTTTCGGGCGTCGGCAACCAGCATCTCGGCCCGCGCCTTCTCATGCGGCGGGGCACTGTCACCGAGTTCGGCGAGTCGCCGCTCCACTTGATACGCAACCGAATCGAGCCCGTTGCGCGCGTCGACCGCCTTGCGCAGCGCCTCGTCCTCACCCCGGTTCCGTTCGGCCTCCGCCAACATGCGCTCGACCTCACCCTGATCCAGGTTGCCCTGTTCACTGATCGTGATGCTCTGTTCCTTGCCGGTATCCTTGTCGCGAGCGGTGACGTTCAGGATGCCGTTGGCGTCGATATCGAAAATGACTTCCACCTGGGCCTCGCCACGTGGCGCGGGGCGGATGTCTTCCAGCCGGAACCGGCCCAGCACCCGGTTGTCGGCCGCACGTTCGCGTTCGCCCTGCAACACCACGACGTCCACGGCGGACTGATTGTCTTCCGCCGTGGAGAACACTTCGCTGCGCCGTGCCGGGATCGTCGTGTTCCGCTCGATGATCTTCGTCATCACCCCGCCCTGCGTCTCGACGCCGAGGGACAGTGGGGTGACATCGAGTAACAACACATCGGAAACCTCGCCCTTGAGCACGCCTGCCTGGACTGCGGCTCCGAGGGCAACGACCTCGTCCGGGTTGACGCCCATGTGGGGGTCCTTGCCGCCGGTCAGCCGGCGAACCAGCGCCTGTACAGCCGGGATACGTGTCGAACCGCCGACCAGTATCACTTCGTCGATGTCGTTGGCGGTGACCTTGGCGTCACTCATGGCCTGCTTCACGGGGTCGAGGCAGCGTTCCACCAGATCGGCAGTCAAATCATCGAACTTCGATCGCATGATCGTGGTGGTGAGGTGCTTGGGACCGTTCGCGTCAGCGGTGACGAAGGGCAGGTTTACCTGGGCCTGGGTCACCGAGGACAACTCGACCTTGGCTTTCTCCGCGGCCTCGAAGAGGCGCTGCAATGCCTGCGCATCCTTGCGCAGATCGATGTTCTCCGCGCGCTGGAATTCGTCGGCGAGGTAGTCCACCAGGCGTCGGTCGAAGTCGTCGCCGCCGAGGTGGGAGTCGCCGGCCGTGGAACGAACCTCGACCACTCCCTCGCCGACATCGAGCAGACTCACATCGAAGGTTCCGCCGCCGAGGTCGAAGACCAGTACGGTTTCGTGGGTCTGTTTGTCCATGCCGTACGCGAGTGCCGCAGCGGTCGGTTCGTTGATGATCCGCAAAACCTCGAGGCCTGCGATACGGCCGGCGTCTTTGGTGGCGTTTCGTTGCGCGTCGTTGAAGTAGGCCGGAACGGTGATGACCGCTTCCTTGACCTTCTCACCGAGGAACTTGCTCGCGTCGTCGACGAGCTTGCGCAGCACGAGGGCACTGATCTCCTCCGGCGCGTACTTCTTTCCCCGCACGTCGAATCGGGCCTCACCATTGTCACCCGGCACGACGTCGAAGCTGACCGCTTTGGCCTCCTCGGAGATCTCGTCGTAATGACGTCCGATGAAGCGTTTCGCCGAGTAGATCGTGCCCTTCGGATTCAAGATCGCCTGCCGTCGGGCAAGCTGACCCACCAGGCGCTCGCCGCTCTCGGTGAACGCCACCACCGAAGGCGTCGTCCGTGCTCCCTCGACATTGGAGATCACCACCGGCTCGCCGCCTTGCCAGCTTGCGATGACCGAGTTGGTTGTGCCCAGGTCTATACCCACAGCAGTCGCCATGACTCATTCCTTTCGATCGGTCCGGCCGGTGAGCAAGCGGACGGCTTCGTCCGCGACCTCGACATCGGCGAGGACTTCGTAGTGACGTGGTTGTAATGACTGGATTGAGGTGAAGTCGCGCCGGCCGCCCTGCAGCGCATACATGAGCAGGCCGAGCAGAGCGCCCACAACGGCACCGAATACCAACCCGTAGAAGGCGAGCGCGAGGCCCGTGAGCAGCGGCTGAACCCAATCGAGTAACCCGAAGATCCAGCCGAACAGCGCACCCGTCAGCGCGCCCGCGGCGGCGCCGCGCAGAGCGGCCCAGCCGTAGTTCAATCGGCCGACGATCTGCTCGACCAGCTCGATGTCGCGACCGACGATGGCCAGTTTGTCTACCGTGAAATGCTGGTCGGAGAGGTAGTCGACGGCGCTCTCGGCGTCGGCATAGGTGTCGAATGTCGCAATCACCTGGCGAGCAGGTGGGTGTGGACTTACGGCGGAGGTTCCGCCACTGGACTCTGACATTACGCCCCCTCGGCGTCGATGTTGTGGGGTTTCGCCGAGCCTGTGCGTACCGGTACGGCCCGGCCCTCGGTCAACCGGTTGGGCTCACGAACGGCCCAACCGCAATGCGAGTTCTTCATCCGCCTTCGGGCGGTCAACACAATTCGCCTATCGACAGTCCTGGCTTGCAATCACTGAGATGACGCTAACCCTTGTCGGGGGTCGACGCAATCGCCTATCGGGCGTCGACAATAGAGGCGCAATGGCGTCCATACCTGCCCTGGGCATAGATGTCCGCCGGAACCCGCTCGATCGAGGCGACCGGTACACGCAACTCCGGGTACCGGCCACTACTGCGGTGCGTCCACGAGTAGAACTCCCGATGCAGTCATCTTCGCAGCCGACGCGGTGAGTGGCAAGGCCCGCACAAGTCGAAAGCGGGAAGCGAATTCCGCAATGACAGTACAGTCGCTGACACGCTGGCAATAGCCGTTCCTTCATGCTCACGTACAGGAGCAGGTGCTCGATGGCGGAACGACAAGTTCCTGGCGCCGAGAGAAACCGGCGGGAGAAATCCATTTTCCAAACGGTCGGTTTATCCATCCACTGGAGCCATGCCCACCGGATTCCACTGGGCGGCAACCGAATCGGAGACGCTCCAGATTAGAATTGTATGAAAACGTTGGCAGCGCAACAAGATACGAAGCATCTTGGCTCTCAGTGGTGGAGCATGCGCGCTGCCGTTCGTCGATGCCGGTTGCCTGGGTGCATCGAAGCGGTTCGGTGACCGGTCTCGGGCGCCGCCGGGGGTATGTTGATCGGGTGGGCCCGCTCGCGGCAGGTGCAAGTAGGAGACCGATTCCTCACGGAGGTGGTGGCTGATGCGCGTACCGTCGACCGTACGTTCCTCGATCTGGGTGCCGCTGGTCGCGATCGTGGTCCTCCTCCTCGCGGGATGCGGCGCCTCGGCTCCCACCACCTCGACGCCCTCAGCGGGACCTGCCGTAGACCTGCCGGCACTGGTCCGGCAGGTGGAGGCCTCGGTCGTCACCGTGCTTACCGGGTCCGGCGTGGGCAGCGGCATCGTCTACAAGACCGACGGCACTGTCGTCACCAACGCCCACGTGGTCGAGGGTGCCCGGCAGGTGAGTGTGGCCTTCGCGGACGGGCAACAGGTGTCCGCGAACGTGCGGGCCGTCGATCGTGTGACCGACGTCGCGGTCCTTCAAGCGGACCGCACGGATCTGACTGCGGCGACGTTCGAGACAGCGTTGCCAGAGGTCGGCGCGCTCGCCGTAGTCGTGGGCAGTCCGCTGGGGTTCGAGGCCACGGTCACCTCGGGCATCATCTCAGGATTGCACCGTCAGATCCCCGGGTCGGCTTCCACCGGGGCGCCGCTGGTCGACCTGATCCAGACCGACGCCGCGATCTCGCCGGGTAACTCCGGGGGTGCCCTGATCGACGGACAAGGGCGGGTCGTGGGGATGAGCCAGGCCTACATTCCCCCGTCGGCGGGTGCGGTGGCTCTGGGCTTCGCCATCCCCGCGGCGAATGTCGTCGACGTCGCAGACCAACTGCTGGCCTCGGGAACTGCCCAGCATGCGTACGTCGGCATTCAGCCCGGCGCGCTGAGCCCGCAGATCGCCGAACAACTGGCAGTCGACCGCACCAGCGGTGCCGTCGTCCTCGAGGTCGTCCCGCTCGGTCCGGCTGCGACGGCGGGTATCCGGCCGGGCGATGTCATCACCGCGGTCAACGGCCACGACATCGAGTCGGCGGAGGACTTCATCGCGGCGCTCCGTGCCCTCGACCCGGGCGATCGAGTCGATTTGACCGTGCTCCGCGGTGGCGAGACCCTGCAGATCTCGGTCACAGTGACAGACCGCCCCGCCAGCTGAACGACTATTCCAAGAACGACCAAAACGGGGCGGGCGGGATCTGTGTTGCGGGCGGTCCGGCCCGCAGCGTTGCGGGTATCGCAGGCGTTGAGCAGCATTACCGTCCGCGTGTCCTTGGGACACAAAATTGGGAATACCAACTTCAACTTCGGGTCAGCCACGAACTGGGTGGACTGTCCTGTGCTCATCGGATTTGCTGACGCTCCTGATGGGCGCCGAGGGTGGCGAGGGCCTCGAATCGGGTCGTCGCGGCCGTCCTGTCGTATCGGGAGGTGGGATCGTCGATGTCGGTGGCCTCGGCCAGCGCGGTCAGATACCGCTGGGCCGTGCACAGGTCGTCGTTGGCCTCGATTACGGTGGCGTCGCGCAAGTCGTGCCGGCAGAACGGACGCACCTTCCGATCGGCGCTCTCGCGCGGACACCGTTGGGGGCAGTGCCATGGCGGGCCGTGGCTGCCGAGCCAGGTGGTGTCGGAGAATGGCACCTGCCCGCAACCGGGACACCGGGTCTGCAACCGCAGTCGGTGCCGCAGGCAGATCGGAAGCAACGGGTGCGCCCATTGCCTCTGCCAGATGCAGTCCGGCTCGGCGAGACACCGTGGACAAAACCGGGACCCGCTGAAGTGGTGCCGGATCCCGCGGCGGTGCGCGAGGTAGCGGCCGAGCGAGGCCTCGGCCGGCCAACCACACAATGCCGGCGACAAGGCCCGCGGCGCGAGGCCGAGGCACCAGGTGATCTCCCGCGAGCACTCGGCGACCTGGTCCAGTACACGGTCGACGGTGGCGGGCCGGGAAGTGAAGCCGAACTCCCGCAACAACTGCGCCGGAGACAGCTGGTACCGGGAGGCGAAATGCAGCAGCCATCCGGGGATGGCCTCGCCGGGGCGGATCGGGACGGTGATCGGCCAGCGGTCGATGTCGTAACCGCCGGGAATCGGCCTCAGCCGCGCCGCCGGGGGCGCGGTGGAAGGTGTGGGGTCAGGCCGTGCGGGCGGCGGATTCGCCGGCATTGTCGATGGTGGTCGCGGCGATCAACTCCGGGGTGATCGTCTCGGTGCCGGAGGCGATCGCCACGCCTCGTGCCACACATGCCTTCCCGCTCGGGTTGCGGCGGGCCATAATTCGCCTTTCACGTGCCCGGCTTGCCGTCTTCGGAGCTGGGCCTTGACACCCCTGCACCGGGTACCCCCGCATCAGTACCGCACCTGCCGCTGGGCAGTCGATGCATCACCTGTCCGAACGGAATCGACCGCCCCCACGCTGATCACTGCTCCCACACCGCCGAAGCACTTCAACCGATCCGTCACTGCAGCATCATCGAGAAGCCGTCCTCGACACCGGCAGGTCCCGGGCCCGCTGGCTGTGATGTCTTCGCGCTGGCGGCGTCGGCGGGGAGAGGATTTCGCAGTGAGCAGCACCGCTCTCTCCGGGATCGAGGCGACCACCGAATCCGGCCCGCGGTGCTGCACGAAACCTTGGGGCTCCATCGAGCCAGTGGCAATCGGCCCGTGGTTGCCTCACCATGGAGCGGTGACTGCTAAGCGTTGCCGATCCACCGCCGATCCTGCCGAACCCCTTTCCGATGCCGAGCTGCTCATCGGCCTGGTGGTCTCACCATCCCTGAGTGCGATGCTCGGCCCCGAGGTCACCACCTCGGTGCGCAAGATTTTGGTGCAGCGGTATCCGGGAGTGCGCTGGCAACTGAAGATGGCCGAAGACCGGCTGGTCGATCCACCCACCGAGACCTTGGACCTGCTGGAGGCGGCCCGAAACCGCGTGCTGGAGGAGAACTGGGATTTGGCCGTGGTGCTCACCGAGATCCCCCTGAAGACCGGCCGACGTCCGGTGCTCACCCAGTCCTACCCCGTGCACGGGGTAGGACTGGTCTCCGTCCCAACCCTGGGAGCCGTGCACGTGCGGCAGAAGGTGCAAGAGACCACCGTGCACGTGGTCGGGCAGCTCCTGGGCTACGACGCCGAAGACCTCAACGCCCAGCGGGATCTTGCTCGAAGAGCCCACCAGCTGTCCACCGATCTCGACGAACGCCCGGACGACAACGTCGTGCAGTTCACGGCCCGAGTGCTGAGCGGCAACGTGCGGTTGCTGCTGGGCATGATCCGCGCCAACCAGCCTTGGGCCTTCGTGGCCCGGCTCTCCCGGGCGATGGTCGTGGCAGCGGCCACCGGCATGCTGACATTGGTGGCCTCGGACCTATGGGTACTGGCCATGGCCTACGGGCCGGTGCGCCTGGTCCTGCTGGCGGTGATGGCGATCGGGGCGGTGAGTGCCACCCTGATCCTGGGAGCCGACTTGTGGGAGCGCCCACGGCGGCGAGCCCAACGTGAGCAGGTGATCCTGTTCAATTTGGCCACCACCGCGACCGTGGCCATCGGGGTTGTGGTGTTCTACCTCGGCTTATTCATCCTGTCCTGGGTCGGCGCGCTGCTGCTCATCGACGAGCAGGTACTGGCCGGTGTCGCCGGTCACCCAGTGAACGCTTTGGACTACGCGAAGATCAGCTGGCTCACCGCCAGCCTGGCCACCGTGGGCGGAGCACTAGGAGCTGGACTGGAGGACGACGATGTGGTGCGCGCCGCTGCCTACACCCGGTCCAGCACCTGACACAGCCCCAGCACAGAAGAAACTGAAACATCTACGCGTTGATGCCACGTCTATGCAGGTGTCATTGCCGGTCGCGATGACTTGGTGGGCTCAGCGCAGTGCGCTGCCTCGTACTCGGCGGGTGGGGCGTTGCCGAGGCGGGTGTGCGGGCGGGCGCTGTTGTACCTGTCGATCCGGGATCCGCACCGCCCTGCCGGACGCGCGGATCGCAGTCGACAAGTGGCATCTCGTCGCCCTCGCCAACCTCATGGTCACCCAGGTCCGTCAACGGATCACCCGGCAACTGCACGGCCGCCGCGGCACCGCCACCGACAAAGTCTGGGCCAGCCGGCAACTGCTGCTCACCGGCTACGAGCACCTCACCGTGAAGCAAAAGGCCCGGTTCAACGCCGCCCTCGCCGCCGAGGATCCGACCAACGAGATCGCCGCCGCGCATGCCGTCAAGGAACGCCTGCGCCTGCTGCTGGCCGAACACCAGCCGCACCAGATCCGGCGCAGGCTGTACGACTTCTACGACGCCGCCGCCCGCGCCGACATGGAGGAAACCAGCCGCCTGGCGACCACGATCGACACCTGGTGGCCAGCGGTGCTCGTCGCGCTCACCGAGGACGTGACCAACGCCCGCACCGAGGGCTTCAACCGGATCATCAAGCAAACCAAGCGTGTCGGATGCGGCTTCACCAACATGGACAACTACCGAAGGCGCATCATGGTCCACATCGCCCTCACCCGAGGGCAGAGACCAGCAGCATGAAATCAGCACACGCCCCGCTCAAATGCGGAGAGCCACCAATGGTGGGTGGTGTCGTTGTGATCTCTACCGGTTCGGTCATGACGGAATTGAAGCAGACGAATTCTCGTGGCTGATCATGCGTCCATCGATTTTCAAAGTCGTCGATGTGCCCGAGACCCCCACGGTGGCAGCTTCGGAAGTTGACTCGCATCGGCCCGGCGGGCCATGTGCGAGAAACGGCGATTGGCGGTGGGCTATTTCAAGTGCCGGTACAGCGTCGATCGCGACACTCCGAGCACTTCTCGGATGTCGGTGAGTGACATTCCGCCGGTGCGCATTCGCTTCGCTTGTTTGATTTGCGTCCCGGACATCGCCGGTGGTCGTCCACCGAGTCGCCCTTGGGCGCGTGCCACTGCCAGTCCGAGGTTGGTGCGTTCGCGGATGAGGTTGCGTTCGAATTCCGCCAATGCTCCGAAGATGGAGTAGATCAGCTTTCCGCCGGAGGTGGTGGTGTCGATCGCTTCGGTCAGCGAGCGGAATCCGACGCCATCGACGTCGAGCTGCTCGACCGTTTCGAGGAGATGGGGGAGTGAACGCCCGAGACGGTCGAGTCGCCACACCACTAGTGTGTCGCCGCGCCGCAGATGCGAGAACAGATCCGACAGCTGCGGCCGAGACGTCGTCGCACCCGACGCAGTTTCCGTCCACACTCTCGAACACCCGGCAGCGCTCAAGGCTTCGCTCTGCGCGTCGGCGCTCTGATCGGTCGTCGACACCCTCGCGTAGCCCAGAAGTTCTCCCACAGGGTCGAGTGTGTCACAACTCGTCGTAGGGACACATTTCGGCGTGTCGGTTTTGAACATGAGTTCTGACACACACGCTCATCGTCCTTGCCGTGTCAAATCCAGGACGTGTCTAAAACGAACGTTTAAGACGCATAGTCGGAGTGGGTGGACTTTGGATGTCCGATCGGGCGCGCCGAGAAGCATTCAGTAGCAAAATCTAGTTTTACAGCTAGATTCTCTAGGGGAGTCCAGTGCAGTCCACTTCTGAACTCGTGCACTCGTGTTCTGAAACTGACAATCGGTCGACGCTCCGACCAGCCTGTCGGTGTCCTGATAGATAGTGTTGCAAGTAATTCCGATTTGATCGCATATTTCGAGACGGAGGGCTTCAGGTGGACGAAAACCTGATCGGGTACGCCCGATGCTCCACGCAAGGACAGGACCTGCGAGCGCAGCGCACAGCCCTCCGCAAGCTCGGCGTTGACACCGGCAGCATCTACACCGATCGCGGCTACACCGGACGCAACCGCAAACGGCCCGGCCTGACCGACGCGCTCGCAGCAGTGGAGGAGGGGGACACGCTGGTAGTCACCAAACTGGATCGTCTAGGCCGCTCGGTGGCCGACTTGCATGCAATCGTCGGTGAACTCGACGCCAAAGGCGCGCGTCTGATCTACGGTGGGCAGGTCTACAACCCCGGCGATCCAATCAGCAGGATGTTCTTCACCGTCCTCGGCGCTATGGCCGAGTTCGAGGCCGATCTGACCCGTGCTCGCACCCGCGAGGGAGTCGCGATCGCCAAGGCGGAAGGCCGAATGACCGGCCGCAAGCCCAAACTTACTGCGCTGCAACATGAACGCATCCTCGAAGACTACGAGTCCGGTAAATACGGTGCTGCTGCGCTCATGGATCTCTACGGGTTGAGCCGGTCGGCTGTCTACGCCGCGCTTGTTCGCGCCCGCCAGCATCGCGATTCCCCACCCCATGATCACCGCCAAACTCGGACTCAATGTGGTGAACCGCGACTCCATGAGGCTCCGCAGCTTCGTTCCCGCCGTTCACGGGTTCCTGGACACCATCCGTGACGGCCACCCCACCGCGCCGCTGCTGCTGATTTCACCCATCCAGTGCGCGATCCACGAGGACACGCCAGGCCCCGGCGCGATCGATCCGAACACGCTGGGCACCGACTCGGTGCAGTTCGTTGCGACCGGATCGAAAGGTGATACCGCCCTGGGGCGCTTGACACTTCGGGTCATTCGGGACGCCTTGATGGAGATTGTCGACAGCAGGTCCGACGATCCGAACCTGCACTACCTCGACGGTCGCGCACTTTACGGCGAAAGCGACGCACAGTGCTATCCGCTCCCCGATGGCCTGCACCCGGACACAGACACGCACGCCCTCATGGGAAAGCGCTTCGCGGACAGAGTATTTGGTCCGGGAGGGGCGTTCGGGAAAGCTCGTCCCCGAGCGGCTGCCACCCACTAGCGCCGGTTGCCAGCCTTGTTTCGCCGAATCCTCACACCGGACGCAGGCTTGTCGGCGGCGCCGGCACGCTCAGCGAAGGACCCTGGGGTCAAGTCGAGCCGTCGCAGCAACTGCGCGTTGGCCGCGACGATGACCGTCGACAGCGACATCAGGATCGCTCCGATCGACATCGGCAGCACGAATCCGACCGGTGCCAGCACTCCTGCCGCGAGCGGAACGGAGATGAGGTTGTATCCCGCAGCCCACCAAAGGTTCTGCTTCATCTTCCGGTAGGAGGCTTGAGAGAGTTCTATCACCGACAGCACTGATCGTGGGTCGTCGCTGGCTAGGATCACTCCCGCCGACGCGATCGCAACATCAGTACCCGCGCCGATCGCGATGCCGACGTCGGCTTGCGCGAGCGCGGGTGCATCGTTGACTCCGTCGCCGACCATTGCCACGGTCCGGCCTTCTCGTTGAAGATCAGCGACTTTCTGGGATTTGTCTTCCGGTTTGACTCCCGCGAAGTAGCGATCAGCACCGAGTTGGCTGGCGACGGATTTCGCGACTGCATCGGCATCGCCGGTGATCATGACCACCTCGATCCCGCGGGCGTGGAGCGCGTCGATCGCCGCGGGTGATTCCGGCCGGATCTCATCGGCCAACGCGAGCGCGCCGATCACGGCGCCGTCTGCGAGAACGTGGAGGATGATCGCCCCGTCGCCGCGCCACCGATCAGCGACCGCAAGTTCGGCCGCATGCTCCTGCTCGAGAACCGCCGGCCCGCCGACCTGGATCCGGGTTCCGTCGACGTCAGCGGATACCCCGACAGCTGGCGACGACTGGAAGTCGGAGGCGTCCGGGACGGTCAAGTGCCGTTGCCGTGCGGCGTCGACGATGGCGCGTGCCAGAGGATGCTCGGAATCGGCCTCAGCTGCCGCGGCCCACGCGAGGACCTGATCGGCGGTGCGGCCGTCGGTCACCTCGATCGCGGTGACGGTGGGTTCGCCTTTGGTCAGTGTTCCTGTCTTGTCGAACAGCACGGTATCTACCGTCCGCATGGTCTCGAGGGCCAGCCGGTCCTTGACCAGAATGCCGCCTCGGGCGGCTCTTTCGGTGGCGATGGAGACCACCAAGGGAATGGCCAGGCCGAGGGCGTGCGGGCAGGCGATGACCAACACGGTGATCGTCCGGATGATCGCATAGTCGGGCATTCCGAACAGCGTCCACACGGTGGCGGTAACGACTGCTGCGCCGAGTGCGAACCAGAACAACCACCCCGCTGCGGTGTCCGCGATGCGTTGGGCGCGTGAGGTCGAGTTCTGGGCGTCGGCGACCAAGCGGCCGATCCCGGCGAGGGTGGTGTCCTCCCCTACTGCGGTGACCTGGACACGAAGTCCGGAATCGGTGGCCACCGTCCCAGCTACGACCGCCTCGCCCTCGCCGCGGCGGACGGGGCGCGATTCACCGGTGATCATGGATTCGTCCATGCTCGCCGTTCCGGAAACGATGGTGCCATCGGCGGGCACTCGTCCGCCGGGGCGGACGATCATGACATCGCCGAGCTGCAGCTGGTCTGGAGATACCGACACCACGTCGTCACCTTCGACCCGTTCGGCGGTGTCGGGTAGCAGCGCTGCCAGTGAGTCCAGAGCAGAGGTGGTCTGAGCGAGCGACCGCATTTCGATCCAATGCCCGAGCAGCATGATCACGATCAGCAGGGCCAATTCCCACCAGAAGTCGAGCTGATGGTCCAGGACGCCGAGGCTTGCTCCCATCGACGCGACGAATGCGACCGTGATCGCCAATCCGACAAGAAGCATCATTCCTGGTGTACGCGAGCGTATCTCGCTGACTGCGCCGGTGAGGAACGGCGATCCGCCCCAGGCGAACATCACTGTGCCCAGGACTGGGGAAATCCAGTTGATCCACGACGCGTCGGGCAGCGAGTAGCCGACCAGCATCGCGAACATGTTGGAGGCGAGGACCACCGGGACGGCGAGGACGAGCATGAACCAGAAAAGCCGTCGGAACATGCCGACGTGATCACCGTGCCCATCATGACCGCTGTGGCCGGTGTGCTCGCCATGTTCGGAGTGGGCTGCGCTATGTGTTTCGTGACTTGCCTCATGCCCGCTGTGTTGCAGCGTATTCGGCTGGTCTGCCTGTCCGGAATCGACGTCCGGATTTGTGTGGTTGTTCATCGTACGAGTCCTAACCGTCCAACTAGTTCGATGGCTATGGGATGCGCGGATCTGCGGGGGCCGGTTCGGCGGAGTATCCGGCTTCACGAACGGCGGCGATGACCTCCGCCTGATCTAGATCGGCGACACCTGTCACCGTCAGCGTTCCCGCCGACGCCGATACGGTCGCTGACTCCACTCCAATCACTGCACTGACTTCTTCGCGGACCGATGCCTCGCAGTGACCGCAGGTCATGCCGCTGACTCGGTAGTTCGTGTTCGTCATGCTTGCTCCTTCATAGGGTGCCATACCCCCTAGGGGTATCTACGTCGCATGTCGGACCATACCCCCTCCCCGTATCTTTGGAAAGGGAAACTTTCTGACGGCCTTGAAGGAGAAATCGTCGAGCCTCGTCGACCACGCCGAGCGCCCGCGACGGATTCTCTGGAGAGCGAGGAGACCGATTGGTCGCCGCCCTCGCACAGGAATCGGGTCGACAATTGCGGACCGAACCTGACCTCGATTGTCCATAGCGTCACCGTCGTACCGAAGAACACGACGCACGAGGGGCGAGGCGCACGATGATCCACACGACAGGGTTGACCAAGACATTCAGCAGAGGAAAAGCGACGGTGGAGGCCGTTCGCGATATCGATCTGCACGTGAAGAAGGGCGAATTGGTTGCACTGCTGGGGCCGAACGGCGCAGGGAAGTCGACGACGCTTCGCATGCTCACGACACTGCTGGCACCGACATCGGGATCGGCGACGGTCGCAGGCCACAGCGTCACCACCGAGCGCGACGCCGTGCGGCGCAATCTGGGATACGTCGGACAAGGCAACGGCGGTGGGCACAATCAGCGAGTCCGCGACGAGTTGATAACGCAGGGTCTGTGCTACGGGCTCTCGAAGCAACAGTCCGGCACGCGAGCGGACGAATTGTTGGCTGCGCTGGAACTGTCCGACCTGGGCAGAAGGACAGTATCGACGTTGTCAGGAGGGCAGCGTCGTCGGCTGGACATCGCTATCGGACTGGTGCACCGACCGCCCCTGTTGTTCCTCGACGAGCCGTCGACCGGCATGGACCCGCAAAGCCGAGCAAACCTGTGGGAGCACATCCTTCGACTTCGCCGGGAGATGGGCACCACCATCGTGCTGACGACGCACTACCTGGACGAGGCCGACTCGATGGCCGAGCGGGTCATCGTCATCGACAAGGGATCGGTCATCGCCGACGACACCGCCGATGCCCTCAAAGCCGAGCTCGCTGGAGATCTCGTCACACTCACCGCCGAGAGCAGAGACGCCGCGGAGTCCCTCGCGTCGATCGTGGGACGTCTCGACCTCGTGCGCGATGTGACGGTGTCGGGGAGTCGGCTCAATATTCGCGTGGCTCGGGCCGAGAAGGCATTACCGGAGCTGATCCGGCTGAGCGAACGCCACGGGATCGGTATCGAGGCTGCCGACATGTCTCGGCCGACCCTCGACGACGTCTTCCTCGGCCTCACCGGCCGCAGTCTCCGCGAAACCGCAGCAGCGTAGGGGTGAAGAACATGAACGTATTGAGTGGAAGTGCCATCGTGATGACCCGGGAACTGCGCCCCACAGTGCGCGATCCCTTCACCGTCGTATTCAGTCTGACCCAACCATTGATACTGCTGGCCCTCTTCGGGCCGCTGCTTACCGACGTGCCCGGCCTCGGTGACGGAAACGTCTGGGACTGGTTCGTCCCTGGGGTGCTGGCGATGATCGCAATCTTCGGCACCTCGATGACGGGTTCGAACCTACTGACGGAGCTGCACGACGGATCGCACGAGAGAATGCTCGTCACGCCGCTGCCGAGGTCGTCACTGCTGATCGGCCGGGCCGTCAAGGAACTGGTTCCGCTTGCTGCACAGGCGGTTCTGATCATTCTCGTCGCGCTGCCGCTCGGTCTGTCGGTCAACCCGATCGGCGCGGCGATCGGCATCCTGATACTGGGCGTGTTCGGCATCGGGCTCGGTGCGCTGTCCTATGCTCTTGCACTCGCAGTGCAGGCGCAGGATTGGGTTTTCTGGGCAGTACAGCAGACCCTGATGTTTCCGCTGCTGATCCTGTCCGGCACCATGCTGCCCCTCGACAATGCCCCCGGATGGATGCAGTTTCTCGTCGACATCAACCCGCTGGGCTACGTCGTCGACGCCGAACGGGCGCTGTTCGCAGGCGACTTCGCGAGTCCGACGGTACTTCACGGCGGCGTCGCGGCGGTGACGGTTGCCGCGGTGGGCCTGGGCGTCGGGGTTCGTGCGATGCGGCGCTGATTGATTCGGAAACGTTCACAACGCCACCGTGTGTTTTCAACCGACGGTGGCGTTGTGAACGAATGCTGGGTGTGTGAACAGTCGCTAGAACACCACCCACAGCAGCGAAGCCAGAGCGAACACCGCCAGTCCGAGCGTCGTCTCCATGACCGTCCACGTTTTGAGCGTCGTCTTCTCGTCCATGCCGAAGAACCGGCTGACGAGCCAGAAGCCGGAATCGTTGACGTGGGAGAGCACGGTGGCGCCCGCGGCGAGTGCGAATACCAGCAACGCGACCTTGAAATTGCTGAGATCCTGCTCGCCCACCTGGACTGCGATGAGACCTGCAGTGGTGGTCAACGCGACGGTCGCCGAACCCTGGGCCACGCGCAGTGCGGTGGCGATGAGGAACGCCTGCAGCATGAGCGGCAGTCCGAGATCCGAGAGCGAGGACGTGAGCGACTGGCCGATACCGCTGGCTCGCAAGACTCCGCCGAACATGCCGCCGGCGCCGGTGATGAGAATGATCGAGCAGACCGGTCCCAGAGCCTGATCCATGTACTTCGCTGCATCGGCCACGGGGAAGCGGCCCGGTGCCAGCAGGAACAGCGACAGCAGCACGGTAATGAGCAGGGCGATCGGAGTCTGACCGATGAGTGTGAGCGCGGCCGCCCATGTCGAATCGCCGTCCACCACGCCGGCCGCTGCCAGGGTGTTGACGCCGGTGTTCAACGAGATGAGTACAAGTGGCGTCAGGAGAATGAGCAGGACGGTGCCGAATTTCGGCGACGGCTCGAATCGCACCGGTGCGTTCGGGTTCTTGCTTCCGTCACCGTCACCGTCACTGTCACTGTCGCCGCCGCCACCTGTCATGGGGCCGGCGAACAGATCGACCGTAGTGACCTGGAAGCGTCGTCCCAACGCGGTGCCGACGAGGTAGGAGCCGACGAACCACGACACCACGGCGACCGGAACACCGACGACGAGCGCAGTGCCGATGTCGCCGCCGAGCAGTTCCGTCGCTGCGACGGGACCGGGATGCGGCGGAACGATGGCATGCATGGCAGCGAAGGCGCCTGCTGTCGGCAGCGCGTACAGCAGCACGGAACCGCCGAAGCGTCGGGCGACGGTGTAGATGATCGGTAGAAAGACCACGAGCCCGGCGTCGAAGAAGATCGGGAAGCCGAAGATGAGGGCTGCGACACCGAGTGCCAGTGGCGCTCTTTTCGCGCCGAAGCGGTTGATCAGCGTGTCCGCCAAAACTTGTGCGCCACCAGTTATTTCGAGTAGTCGCCCAATCATGACGCCGAGGGCGACCAGTAGCGCGACCGAACCGAGGGTGGAGCTGAAGCCTGACATCAAGGCGTCCGGAACGTCGGCTAGGGGAATCCCGGCCACGACAGCGGTGACTGCGCTGACCAGGACGAGGGAGACGAAGGCGTGCAGCTTGACCTTCATGATCAGGAAAAGTAGGACCGCCACAGCGGCGGCAGCTATCAACAGCAAAGTGGTCGTACCGTATGCCGGTTCGATCGGATCCATGACTACCTCGTTCGTTCGGCTCGAAATTCGACCCTATCGAACATGCACGGTGTCGCGGGGGGTTTGAAATCCACCCGTGGAACTGTGCGCCCGACCAGAAAAGCCGGTACATCCGTACGGGTTTATCGAGGCCAGGGAGGGGTACGTGCCTGTCATGAGTGATGCAGATCACCGGACAGACGGTGTGCGTGAACAGGCCCAACGACATGCCGCGGCGGCCAGGATGAAGATGAAACACCGGCGCGAGCAGCAACGTGGGGGACTGGGGGGATATGTCGCCGAGCATGCAGGCGACTGGAGTCTCGAGGATCAGAACACCGCGGCGATGGACCGTCAGGTGAGGTTCTGGCGGATCATTACCGACAAGTGGTTCCGGATGGAGATCGACGGGTGGGAGAACATCCCCGAGCCGCCTGTCCTGGTCGTCGGAGTGCACTCGGGTGCGCCGTTCGTATGGGACGCATGGACTGTCGGTGCGCAATGGTGGCGCCGATTCGGTGAGAAACGGACCCTGCACGGAACGGCGCACGACGCTTTGATGGCGTTTCCGGTGATCGGACGGGTGTTCCGATCCATGGGTGTGCTGCCTGCAGCGCCTGACTCGATGGCGACGGCCCTGGCCGAGGGACGCGATGTCATCGTCTGGCCGGGCGGAGAGGTGGACTCGCTGCGGCCGTGGAGCGAACGCGACGTCGCTACTCTCGGTGGGCGCACCGGATTCATCCGTCTCGCCATCCGCATGGGGGTGCCGATCGTGCCCGTCGCGACCGTCGGTGGGGCCGACGCGATGCCCGTTCTCATTCGGGGCGACAAGCTCGCGCGCACGCTGAAGCTGGACCGATTCGCTCGCTTGAAGGTCTTTCCGATCGCACTGTCGCTGCCCTGGATCATCGCGCCGGCTGCACTTCCGCAAATCCCGCTACCCGCCAAGATCCGTACCCGTTTCATGCCGCCGGTCATCGTCGAGCACGACACCGAACTGTGCGAAAACGAGGAGTACGTCGAGGCGAAATACAACGAGGTGCGTGAGCGGATCCAGGACGGCATGGATGCACTCGCAGCCAAGCGCAAGTTCCCGCTCTTCGGGTAGTAGCGGTAGCGCTAAGCTCACCTCATGGATCGACCTGCGGTAGTACTGGAGAACGAGGAAGCCGTCTACGACTTCTACCTGCGCCATCAGCAGAACCGTCAGGTGGCGCGGGTCGCCTACGCAGCACTTGCCCAGCGCTTCAAACCGCGGGTGAGTTATCCCGACGGTGCACGAGAAGATCTGCGCCGGCTCATCTACGACGACACCAGGATCATCATCGCGGTCAATCACCTGAGCGAGACCGATCCGTACACGGTTGCAGCGACAGCGTGGGCGAGTCCGTTGCGCGCTGTGATCGGCAGGACCCGGGTGTTGGCGAAGGATGAACTCTTCCAAGAACCCAAGCAGCGCAGGCGAATCGACATGATGGGCGGTATCCCGGTCTTCCGCGGAAAGAACCACGGAATGCGCGCAGTGAACGCTGCAGGCAAGGCGATGATGGATGTCAGTGCCCAACGCCTCCAGCGGGGCGACGATCTCGCTGTCTTCCCGGAGGGCACGTGCAACCTCGAGGACCCGACCAAGGTTCAGCACGTCGGCAGCGGACTCGGCCACATCGTGGCACGCGCTCGAGAACGCGGCGTCGAACCGGTGCTGGTGTGCGTGGGTCTGAGCTACGGACCCGGCAGTGAAAGGCTCAAGTCGGCCAGCGTTTACATCGACAACCCGATCACCGAGCTTCCAGCCAAGCCGATCGCCATCACCCGCGTCGTCACAGACGCAATGCAGAAGGCGCTGGACGGCGCGGTGGCCGCCTACTGAACCGTGCCGCAGGTATTGGTAGAAACAATTCTCGGACGTTCTCATCGATCGCAACTACCAGGAGCAGCCCATGAGTGATGCAATCAAAACCGCCGTAGTGACCGGAAGCGCACGTGGCATCGGCGCCGCAGTCGCCCGACGTCTCGCACAGGACGGTTTCGGCGTCGCCGTCGTCGATCTGGACGAAGCGGCCTGCGCAGACACGGTCCAGGCCATCAAGTCCGCAGGCGGTCAAGCCATCGCCATCGGCGCCGACGTCGCCGACGAGGATTCGGTCAAGGCCGCAGTGGACCGCATCGCGTCCGAGTTCGGCGCCCCGACCGTTCTCGTCAACAACGCGGGAATCACTCGTGACAACCTGCTGTTCAAGATGACCGTCGGCGACTGGGACTCCGTGTTGGGTGTTCACCTGCGCGGATCGTTCCTCATGACCCGCGCGATCCAGAAGCACATGATCGACGCGAAGTGGGGACGCATCGTCAACCTGTCGAGTACCTCGGCACTCGGCAATCGCGGCCAGGCCAACTACTCCGCCGCCAAGGCCGGTATGCAGGGCTTCACCAAGACCCTGGCGATCGAGCTCGGCAAGTTCGGCGTCACCGCCAACGCCATTGCACCCGGATTCATCGAGACCGAGATGACCGCGGCCACGGCCGAACGCGTGGGAGTTCCATTCGAGGACTTCAAAGCCGCTGCCGCCGCACAGATTCCGGTCAACCGTGTCGGACATCCCGACGATATCGCGCACCTCGCATCGTTCTTCGTCAGCGAGGGCGCGGGCTTCATCTCCGGCCAGGTCGTCTACGCCGCAGGCGGCCCGAAGGACTGATTGCGCACTACCCCTCCCCGACGGCATGAATGGGCCATTGCAACTGTCTAGGCGTTGCAATGGCCCATTCATGCCGAACAGGGGGAGGGTTTACGAGTACGAGTAGAACCCCTTGCCGGACTTGCGTCCGAGCATCCCGGCGTCGACCATGCGCTGGAGCAGAGGGGGCGGCGCGTAGTGCGGCTCCCGGAACTCGGCGTACAGGGATTCGGCGACGGCCAGGGTGACGTCGAGTCCGACCGTATCGGTCAGACGCAACGGGCCCATCGGGTGTGCGCACCCGTTGACCATCCCGTCGTCGATGTCCTCCGCACTGGCGAAGCCGGATTCGAGCATCCGGATTGCCGACACCATGTACGGGATCAGCAGTGCGTTGACGATGAAACCGGCGCGATCTCCGGCCCGAATCGTCTTCTTGCCCAGTGTGTTCGACGCGTAGTCGGTGACTGCGGCGACGGTTTCCTCGCTGGTCACGAGGCTGACGACGATTTCCACCAGCGGAAGCACCGGCACCGGGTTGAAGAAGTGAACCCCGACTACCTTGTCGGGACGCTTCGTGGCGTTGGCCATCTTGATGACCGGAATCGACGACGTGTTGGTCGCCAGAATTCCCTCGGGCTTGACGATGGAATCGAGCTTGCCGAACAGGTCGAGCTTGAGCGACTCGATCTCGGGAGCTGCTTCGACGACGAGATCGCGATCGGCGAAATCGTTCATGTCGAGCGTCAATGTGATTGCTGCGCGTGCCTTTTCGGCTGCATCCGCCTCGATCCGACCGGACTTGACGGCCCGAGCGAAAGACTTGTCCAGCCGCGCCTCGGCAGCGTCGGCCGTGGCCTGGCTGGTTTCGAGAATCAGCACGGAACTACCGGAGCGAGCGCACATCTCGGCGATCCCGGCTCCCATGGTGCCGCCGCCAATGACGCCTACGCGGTTGATGTCGCTCATTTGAGCAGCGCCCGGGACATGACGACACGCTGAATCTGGTTGGTGCCCTCGTAGATCTGCGTGATCTTGGCGTCGCGCATCATTCGCTCCACCGGGAAATCGGTGGTGTAGCCGGCGCCGCCGAAGAGCTGCACGGCGTCGGTGGTGACCTCCATGGCGACATCGGATGCGAAGCACTTCGATGCTGCGGAGATGAAGCCGAGGTTCTTCTCGCCGCGCTCGGCGCGTGCTGCGGAGTGGTAGACCATCAGGCGCGCTGCCTCGACCTTCATGGCCATATCGGCGAGCATGAACTGTACTCCCTGGAAGCTGCTGATCGACTGACCGAACTGCTTGCGGTCCTTGGTGTATTCGATCGCGGCGTCGAGTGCACCCTGGGCCAAGCCCACTGCCTGGGCGCCGATGGTGGGACGAGTGTGATCGAGGGTCTGCAGAGCGGTCTTGAAGCCCGTGCCGGGCGCGCCGATGATGCGGTCACCGGGGATCTTGCAGTTCTCGAAGTACAGCTCGGCCGTCGGGGAGCCCTTGATGCCGAGCTTCTTCTCCTTCGGGCCGACGATGAATCCCTCGTCGTCCTTGTGCACGATGAACGAGGAGATTCCGTTGGCGCCCTTGTCCGGATCGGTCACTGCCATGACGGTGTACCAATCGGACTTGCCGCCGTTGGTGATCCAGCACTTCGAGCCGTTGAGAACCCAGTCGTCACCGTCGGCCGCGGCGCGGGTGCGCATGCTCGCGGCGTCGGATCCGGCCTCACGTTCGGAAAGTGCGTACGACGCCATGGCGCCACCGGCGAGGGTAGGAAGGACCTGCTTCTTGAGCTCGTCGGACCCCGCGAGGATCAGGCCCATCGTGCCGAGCTTGTTGACGGCGGGGATCAGCGAGGACGAGCCGCACACGCGGGCAACCTCTTCGATGACGATGCACGTGGCGACCGAGTCTGCACCCTGACCGTCGTACTCCTCGGGCACGTGGATGGCGTTGAAGCCGGAGTTGTTCAGAGCCGTCAGCGCCTCCTCCGGGAAGCGCGAGTTCTCGTCCACGTCCTTGGCGTACGGCGCAATCTCTTTCTCCGAGAGCGCGCGGATGGCCGAACGCAGCTCGTTGTGCTCGTCGGGTAGCTGAAAGAGATCGAAGTCAGGATTTCCGGCCATGATGCCACTCTCCTAGGGGCTCGGTGTCGGTGCGCGGCACTCGGTGCCACGCCTGGGTCGATGATACTCGGGTGGTAGTGCGATGACAAGGGTCCAGTGGCACTGAGTGCCAGCGGGTGGCCGTCTACTTCGGCATGAATGGACCACCGCAACGGTTAGACGTTTGCAATGTGCCATTCATGCGGGAAGGGGGCGGTGCGGGAAGGGGGCGGTGCGGAACCGTCAGTCCAGGTGCTCGGACAGCGCGTCGGCGACGGTCGCAAGCGAGGTTCCGCGGGGGAAGACGGCGACGACGACCTGGTCGGTACCGATGTGGAAGTCGGCGCGCAGTTTCTGCAGGGCGCTCTGGAGGTCTTCGCGGCTGGTGGGGACCCCGTCGCGGATCATGCGCCGCAGAATGTAGTTGTGCGTCGCCGTCACCGACGCGGTGAACTGCAGAATGTGCAGGTGTGAGTGCGCCGGCATCGCTCGGCGAAGGTAGTTGACGAACAGGCGGTCGTACCGGAACACCGTGACGATTTCGCGGTCGCGTAGCGCCGGATTCTCGTGCACCACCTTGTATCGGAGCTCGGCGTGCTCGCGCCAGCCCGAGAAGCGGTCGAACACCAGTTGGGCTGCATCGCAGACTGCCACCCACGGGTCGGGGTGGGTCTGTTCGAGGAACTCCGCGGCGCGCGCGAGCAGAATTTCGTGGTCGGCGAAGATGACATCGTCCTTGCCGCGAAACTGGCGAAAGAACGTTCGGCGGGAGATCCCGGAGGCCTCGGCGATGTCGTCCACGGAGGTGGCCTCGTATCCGTTGGCGGCGAAGAGGTCGAGGGCAGCCTTCGCCACGGACAAGCGAAACGCATCGGAATCCTCGGAGTCGCGCATAGTGCACGAACGTAGTCCAGTTTGCGGTTGCTCGGTTGCTACCGCTGAGTACGCCGGGCTCGAAGGCATAGAAACGGTAGGGTCGAGCGGACAACTTATCCACCGGAAGGGATGCAAGTCTTTGGCTCTCGTCGCAGGAATCGACTCCTCCACGCAATCGTGCAAAGTGTTTGTCCGAGATGCCGATTCGGGTGCGCTGGTCCGCAGTGGCCGAGCCTCGCATCCCGACGGGACCGAGGTGGATCCGGCCGCGTGGAGATCTGCGCTCGACACCGCTATCGCCGACGCCGGCGGTCTCGACGACGTGGACGCGGTAGCCGTCGGGGCACAACAGCACGGGATGGTGTGCCTGGACGAATCGGGGGACGTGGTTCGGCCTGCGTTGCTGTGGAACGACACCCGGTCGGCGAAGTCCGCGGAAGATCTCGTCGCCGAACAGGGCGGTGGGCAGGCCTGGGCGGACGCCGTCGGCGTCGTCCCGTTGGCCGCCATCACCGTGAGCAAGTTGAGGTGGCTCGCCGACAACGAACCCGGCAACGCGGACCGCACCGCAGCGGTCTGTCTCCCACACGACTGGTTGAGTTGGCACCTCGGCGGTGCCGCGAACCTGGACACTCTGGCGACGGACCGTGGTGACGCCAGCGGCACCGGCTACTTCTCCGCGGCGACAAACAGTTATCGCGAGGATCTGCTCGAGCTGGCTCTGCGTGGGCGTCGGCCGCGCTTGCCCAGAGTGGCCGGACCGTCCGAGCGAATCGGCCAGACGGCGTCGGGAGCAATCATCGGACCGGGTACAGGCGACAACGCGGCCGCGGCGCTCGGGCTTGCCGCGCAGGTAGGTGATGTCGTCGTATCCGTGGGCACCTCGGGTGTGGTCTCCGCGGTCACCGACGTCGCGGCGACGGACGCGTCGGGGATCATCGCCGGTTTCGCCGACGCGACGGGGCGGCAACTACCACTGGTCTGCACCCTCAACGCCGCGCGGGTACTCGACGCGACGGCGTCGATGTTGGGCGTCGACCACGACGAGCTGTCGCGGTTGGCGCTGTCGACGACGAGCGACGGATTGGTGCTGGTTCCGTATCTCGAGGGCGAGCGTACGCCCAATCGGCCCGATGCCTCCGGTGCGATTCATGGTCTACGGCTTGGTAATTCGACGCCCGGCCATCTGGCGCGTGCAGCCGTGGAGGGTTTGCTGTGCGGTCTGGCCGACGGCATCGACGCGCTTCGGCGGCAGGGGATCGAGACGCGTCGGGTGTTGCTGATCGGCGGCGGCGCGAAGTCGGCGGCGCTGCGCGAGCTCGCACCGGCGATACTCGGCACACCCGTCGTCGTTCCCGAACCCGGCGAGTACGTCGCCGACGGCGCTGCCCGTCAGGCTGCGTGGGCACTGGCTCAGTCGGCGGAACCACCGCAGTGGGCGTCGGCGCCCGCTCGCACCTACGAGGCCGACCCCACCCCGGCCATCCGCGAGCGCTACGCCGAGGTGCGGGATCTGACGGAAGGCCTCTAACGCACTCCCTCGGCGCGGAGCTCGCGCGCCCAGGATTCGGCGTGCCGGGTCAGCACTCCGGCGATGCGCTCGATTTCGCCGGGGTACGAGGTCACCTCGGCCGGCATGGACACGCTCAGCGCGTCGGTGGCGGGAATTCGGTAGGGCACCACCGTGGCGATGCACACGACACCGACGGTGCCCTGCTCCTGTTCGAGGGACCACCCGCGTTTGCGTACCTCGGCCAGCTCGGCGATCAGGGCGTCGCGGTCGACGATGCTGTTGGGTGTGTACCGCTCGAGCTGGGCGGGGAGAAGCTGCACCACCTCGTCGGTGGTCAGTTCCGCGAGCAACGCCTGTCCCAGCGCGGTGACGTGGCTCGGCAGTTTGCGGCCGACTCGGTGTGTCCGCCGAGTTGCCAGGGTGGAGCCGCGGCTCGCGAGGTAGATGACGCTGCTTTCGTCGCGTCGCGCGAAGTGGACGGTGTGCCGAACATCGGACCGAAGTGATTCCAGGACTTCGTCCGCGCGCTCGACGACGGAGTCCTTGTCGAGGTACGACGTGCCCGCCAGCAGCGCGTGCGTACCGATGCCGTACCTCGAACCCGACTCGTCGGCCTCGATCCAGCGCAGGTCCTTGAGGGTGCGCAGGAGCGCGTGCAGGCTCGATCGTGGGTATTTGCACACCGCCTGGAGTTCGGCGAGGCTCATTCGCGTCGGCGAGGCTGCGAGAGTCTCGAGGATGTGAATGGTGCGCTCGGCCGACTTCACCGGTTGGGATTCCGGTACGGCGCCGGGAATGACATCGTTCACCATGACGACATTGTCCCTCATGTCGAACTTCGTACCACCCACTGCCTTCACGCGTCAGTACTTCTCGACGAGATTGGCTTCGATGTACTCATGCGAGATCGCTTCCCCCAGGCCCGGACGTTCGGGCATGACGACCATGCCGTTGCTGTCGATCGGATCGACGATGGCCTCGAGGTGCGGGGGCACCCAGTCGTAGTCGGTGTGTGGGTGCAACAGTCCGCGCTCGTACCATTGAATGTTCGGCGCACCGCCGACCAGCGCCAGGTTGGGGGCACCGTTGCCGTGTATCTCGCATTCGAGACCGAATCCGTCGGCCATGTGCACCGTCTTGAGCGCCGGGGTGATCCCCCCGCCGTTCATCGCCCCGACGCGCAGGATGTCGCAGGCCTCGTTCACGATCCACTCGGACCTCGACCGGTGACGGCCGGGCGTGGTTTCCGGTCCGATCACCGGCGTATCGATCTGATCGGCGAGCCATTTGTAGGACCGCAGCGAGAACTCGTCCATCGGCTCCTCGAACCAATCGAACCGCAGCCGGTCGAGTTCGCGCCCCAACGTCAGCGCCTCGGTACGCGAGTACCAGTGGTAGCCGTCGAGCATCAGCGAGAAACCCGGCCCGACGGCATCGCGGACCGCCGCGCAGGCGTCGATATCGCGTCGAAGATTCGGCGCTCCGGGTAGTGGCGGCATCCAGGTGTGCAGCTTGATGCCCTGGTAGCCCTTGGCTTTGAGCGCGACGGCGAACGCGGCGTAGTCCTCCGGTGAGGACAGACCGCCCTCGATGTTGTCACCGCACATCGTGCTGGCATACGCCTTGACCTGCGATCGCGCCCCGCCGAGCAGCTTCCACACGGGTGTGTCGAACTTGTTGCCCGCCAGATCCCACAACGCTTGGTCGACGTAGCTCAGCGTGTGCTCCGGCAGTTCGACGGCCCTCGTCCGTTGCCGGATCGCGAACTCCCTGTCGATGGCCTCTCGGGCCAGAGGGTCCCGTCCGATCAATGTCGTCCGGAAGTAGTTCTCGACCTGGTCCTGGCGCAGGTAGTTGGGCTTTCCGAGTGCGTAGCCGCGCACCCCGTCGGAGTCGGTGATCTCCAGTAGAGCCTGGGTCGACTGCACGGAAGGCCCGGGGTGACGGTGCCCGTACGAGTCGACTGCGGTGCGCGCCTCCGTCTTGAACACCTGTACGGATACGTTCTCGATCACGCTGGACATAGTCGGCGATCCCCTATTTGCCCTGACGGGCATCGTATTTGGCCTTGGAACGGTTGAGCTTCTCGGCAAAGTCGTCGGCGAAATCCTGGGCGCTGAGCTGGCCGATCAGTACCTTCTGCCACTGACCGAGCATCTGCACCTGAACGATCTTGCCGAAATCCGGCAGATAGTCCGGGGGAGTGACCAACACCGACGACGGGTCGTCGAGAACATCCTGTGCCGCCTGGACGGAGGGCATCGCGGCGAAGGACGGCGCCGACCGCGCGGATACGCTGACCGGGATCTGTCCGACGTTCTCGTTCCAGTAGGTCTGCGACTCCGCCGAGGTCATGAACTCGAGAAACTTCCATGCGGCAGCCTGATGCTTGCTGCTCTTGAACACCGTGTACGACGGAAACGGGTCTGTCATCACCGTGCGTACGCCGTTGTCGGCAACAGGAAGTGCGACGGCGCCGACGGCATCACCGAGGGCTTTGCGGTGGTTGCTCAGCGAACCGAGGTTGTGCTGCATCATCGCAACGGAACCGCCGCCGAAGCTTGCGACCATCTGCGGGAACCCGTTGTTGACGTCTGCGGTGGGAGTTTCGACGTCGTACAGTGCCGCGAAACGTTCGATCGCGGCGACCATCTCGGGTCGGTTCAGGGTGGATTCGCTGCCGTCGAAGAACTCGTCGATGCCGGTGGTCGCGAACATATGCTGCAGCAGTGGGTAGATCGAACCACCGCCGCCGCGAATGGTGAACCCGTATCGGCCCTCGGATCGGTCGGTGAGTTCCGCTGCGCTGTCGTAGAACTCGTCCCAGGTTTCGGGTGGTTCGATTCCAGCCTCGTCGAACCAGTCGGCGCGATACCAGAGCGTCGCGTTGTTGCTCGTGTAGGGCAGGCCGTACAGGTGGTCACCACCACCGGATTCGATGGCGGACTCGAGGATCTTGGGGTCGTAGTCGTCACGCTGCGGCGACGCTGCCACGAAGTCCTCGAGCGGTATCACGGCATCCTGCGCGACGAGCGGGGCCAGGTACGCGGTGGACACGATCCCGAGGTCGGGTGCCGACCCGCCGGCGAGTGCAGTTTGATACTTCTGCTGAGCGCTGTCCGAGGGCAATCCGACGTATTGGATGGCGATACCGGGATTGGCAGTCTCGAAGCGCCGGATCAACTCCTCGTACAGCGGGGTCCGGTCCGGTCCGGCGTTGTTGTCCCAGAAGGTGAGAGTGCCGCTGTTCGGGTCCCCGAGGGCGCCGTCGGGCAATGCTGTTTCGGAACCGCACGAGGTCAACACGAGAGTTGTCACGGCTCCGATGAGAGTTGTGCGCAACAGCATTCTTCGATTCATGCGTGTGCTCTTTCCATGGTTCATGATCAGCCCTTCACCGCTCCGGCGCTGAGGCCCTGAACAAGGTACTTCTGGATGATCGCGAAGACCGCGACGACGGGGACGGCTGCGATGAGCCCACCGGCGGCGAGGACACCGAAGTCGACGTTGTAGGAGCCGATGGTGTAGCTCAATCCGACTGGGAGAGTGAACTTGTCCTGGCTACTGATGAACATGAGTCCGAACAGGAAGTTGTTCCAGCTGCCGATGAAGGCAAACGAGCCGACTGCGATCAGCCCGGGACGCAGCAGGGGCAACATGATGATGCGGAAGGCCCGCATACGGGAGCATCCGTCGACCCTCGCGGCTTCTTCGAGCTCGACGGGGATCTGCGAGATGAATCCGGCCATCAACATGGCAGCAAGCGGTAGTTGGAAGACGGTATCGGCGACGATGAGACCGAACAGGTTGTCTACCAGTCCCATTTCTCGAAAGACCTGAAAAAGTGGGATGAGCAGCATTGCACCGGGAACGAACTGGCTGCACAGCAGCGCCATCACGAGTGGGATCTTTGCTCGAAACTTGAAGCGTGCCAATGCGTATCCGGTGGCAAGTGCGACGAATGTGGTCAACACCAGCGACAGTGCGGCGACGATCAGGCTGTTCTTGAAGAAGAAGCTGAAACCGAGCGTGTTCCAGACGGTGTCGAAGTGATCGAATGTGATGGGCCACGGAAGCATCGAAGTCGAGTCGGCGGGCCGGAAGGCGAAGACGATCATCCAGTAGAAGGGCACGAGGGTGAACAGAAGATAGAGCGCGAGTGGAAGACCCACGCTGAAGACACGGGGTCTCTTCCGGTGGAAACGAGGTTCGCCCGGGGCCTTCGGGGACGCAATGGGCGTCGGCGGACGTTCTGTCGTAGTAGTCATGTTCTCAGGCCTTGTCGCTGTTGAACTTGCTCAGGCGCAAGTAGAGGATGGAGCAGAACAGCAGGATCACGAATGCCACGGTGGTCAGTGCCGAGCCGTATCCGAAGTCCTGGGCGGTGGTGGCGAGTTGTGAGACATACAGCGGCAGTGTCGTTGTGACGTCGGCGGGGCCACCGGCAGTGAGGGTGTAGAGCAGGTCGACGTTGTTGAACTCCCACACACCTCGCAGCAGGGTCGAGAGGATGATCACGGCCTTGAGGTGCGGGAGGGTGACGAACCGGAATCGCTGCCAGCGGTTGGCGCCGTCGACGTTCGCGGCCTCGTACAGGTCCTTGGGGGCGCTCTGGAGTTCGGCGAGGATGAGGATGGCGAAGAAGGGGACACCGCGCCAGAGTTCGGCAACGCTGGTGGCCCAGAAGGCGGTGTCGGGATCGGCGATGGGGGCGGCAGTTCCGTCGCCGATGCCGATCTCGCCGAGAAGTTTGAACAATCCGGTCGACGGGTTGTAGATGAGTAGCCAGATTCCGGTGGTGAGTACGCCCGAGACGGCCCAGGGGGAGAACACCAGGGCGCGGGCCAGGCCGCGTCCGCGGAACACTTCGTTGACCAGCAATGCGAGACCGAGGCCGAGGATGAGTTGGAAGACGACCTGGACGCCGACCCACTTGGCAGTGACGACCAGGCTGTTCCAGAACATGTCGTCGGCGAACATGAGTCGGAAGTTGTCCAGGCCGGCGAAGCCGTTGTCCCACGGCGTCGTGGGGTTGTAGTACTGCAGGCTGTAGTAGAAGACGCTGCCGACCGGGTAGAAGATGAAGACGGCCAGCAGGATGACGACCGGCGCGATCAAAATATAGGGCGCGGATCTGCGGCGCCTGCGACGGGTGCGACCGGAGGCCGCGGCGTCGGGCGCCTGCTTGCCTCCCGATCTGGGCGGAGTTGTGGTGACCATGGGGGACGCTCCGAGGCTTCGGGCCGGGTGTGGCCGGCGGGTCTGGGTCTTAGCGGTTCGAGCGGGTGAAAGCTCTGCGGTGGAGGAAGATTCAGCGTGGCGGAAAGGTCGGTTGCTCTTGCGTCACGAACCAGGCTGCGTGCGCTGGGTTCGTGTCGTGGTCGCCTTCTTTCGCGGTCCGCGTAAGCGGGTTCACGTATATGAACGCATGCCTACTATGTGAATTTCTGGCTTTACTATGACCGCAGTCACACGCGGTGTCAAGCGTGTGCTGTCAAACATTGTCGACGAGCCAGCGAGCCGCCGCTGACTGCATTGCCGCCGAAAATCTGTGGCGATCGGCGTACCACTCGGTGCTCAACGAATCCGAACCCGTGTACGCGCGCTCGAGGGCGCGCTCGGCCTCGCGCATACCGTCGATACCGAAATGCGAGTCGTACTCGGCGAATTGAACGAGCATCGGCATCGGAGCTGCAGTAGCGGCGATGTCCGGCCAGTCGCCCACGGCCGGTAGTCCTGGGGTGATCATCGCCCAGGTGGTGTCGTCGGCGTGACCGTCCGCGATGTCTTCGAACGTACTCATCATCGCGGTGATCACTGCGGCCTGGACATCGGCACAGGTGAGCAGATGCACCACGCGCGCGCCTCCGCCCGAGAAGCCCGAGATGGCGATGCGGTTCGGGTCGATGCCGGCGGTGGCGCGCAGCACCGCGAGGGCGAGAAGATCCTCACGCAGAATCGTCCCTGCCAGCGGCATGTTTCGAAGAATCGCAGCCTTGGCCAGGCCGTGCTCGTGCTCCCGGGCGGCGGCTTCGTAGCGCTCGCTCTCGTTCTCGAAGGCAAGGCCTGCTCGCTGGGCCCGGGCAGGGAAATCCTGCCAGTCGACTCGGCGACTACCCCACGGAAACACGTCGTGGACCAGGACGGCAAAGCCTGCCTCGACCAGCCCCTCGGCGACGGATCGTCCGTCGTAGCCACGTCTGCGCAACGCGGCTGTCCCTGATGCGATGCCGTCCGGGCCGTCGGCCACCTTCTCCTTGCCGTAGAACTTCACCCCGTCGTGCCCGTGGAGCAGGAGGACGGCGGGCAGATCGGGTCCGGTGTGCCCGGCGGGGCGGAGCAGCCAGGCCTGCGTTCTTGGAGTCCCCCAGGAGAGCTCGACGCCGTCCACTGCGCCGCGGTTCCACGTACGTCCGTGCGTGACACCGGGGGGTTGGATGCCGATCTCGGGGCGCACGCCGAGGGCCCGGCTCGCACGGTCGCGAAGGGTCGACCGTGGACAGTTCGACAGCTCATGTGTTCCCATGTGTGAACTCCATTCTGCCGGTTGAATTTACTCCGAGAGGGCGCCCATGTCCGAGAATCCCGTTCAGCGCATCGTCGCGCACGCCTATCCGTGGGACGTGCTCGGTGATCCGCAGTTCGTCGAGCGAGCGCGTGAGCTGGGGGTTCGCGAAATCGCGCTCGCCGCCAGCTACCACTCCACCCGAGCTGCAACGCCGCTGCACCCACGGCACAAGGTTGTCGATGCTCACCATGCGGCGCTGTATCGGCCCCTCCGCGACGAGGCGTGGACCGGACTCCCGATCACTGCCCGAACCGCGACCTGGGCTGGGTCCGAGGACGCCTTCGGGGACGCAGCTCGTGTGCTCGTGGCGGCGGGAATCGATGTTCATGCGTGGATCGTGCTCTCGCACAGCACGATCCTCGGACACGCGCATCCAGGTGCCACCGTCGTCAACTGTTTCGGAGATCGCTACCCGTATGCGTTGGCGCCCGGCCATCCCGACATCATCGCCTACGCCCGCACGCTCGCAGCCGAGGCCGTCCGCGGCGTCGAGGTGCGCGGTGTGTCCATCGAAGCCTGCGGTCAACTCGGGATCGCCCATGTCGGCCCCCACGAAAAGACCGACGGCGCCTACCCGGGAATCGGCGACACTCTGATGTCGATCGACTGTGCGCCCCGGCAGCTCGCTGCCTGGTCCGAACGTGGGGTCGACGCGGAGAAGGTCGTATCCAAGCTGCGCGACGGTGTCGACGCGTTGACCGGGGGCAGTATGGACCCAGGGTCGACGATCGAGGACGTGCTCAGTTCCGAGGAGGCCAGCGCGGTGCTCGCCACGCGCCACCGCGATGCCGACCACCTGCGTCGGGAGGTCCTGACGGCAGTGCGGCTCGAGGCGCCCTCGGCCCGCGTCACCCTGCACGGACACCCGGACCCGTGGAAGACAGGCCCGTCCCCGGCGCTCACGGACAGTGCTGCGGACCAGGTCGACGCGGTTCTCGTCTCGGCGTGGCCCAGTACCGCCGAAACCGTGTCCGTCATCGAGCGCACACGTGCGAAGGTCGGCGGCGGGGTCGCGGTGGGTGCCTACGTTTCGGTACTGCCGCCCAAGAAGCTCGACGAGATCGGCGATCACGTCGCCGCCGCCGTCGGAGCGGGCGCCGACGAGCTGCACCTCTATCACCTCGGGCTCGTGAACACCCCGCAACTCGATGCGTTGGGGTCGATCATCGCCGGGTATTCCCGCTGACCCC
>NZ_JABFAO010000011.1:764974-814695 GCF_017168235.1 Rhodococcus sp. KRD197 | reverse complement strand
GGGGAGGTTCGTCGAGGGTGGGGTCTGAATCCGACCGTCATCCCCAACGGCGTCGAGTCGGCGCGTTTCGAGGCTGCTTCCGTGGGCGGTGGTGACCGATGGCGCCGGAAGTTCGGACAGTACGTGCTGGCTGTCGGCGGTATCGAGCCACGCAAAGGTTCGATCGATCTGCTCGAGGCGTTCGCGTTGCTGAACAGGCCGGAGCTGGCGTTGGTCTTCGCCGGTGGAGAGACTCTGTTCGACTACCGTGACTATCGGTGTCAGTTCGACAGGCGCGCAGCAGAACTCGGCATCGAACCGATCGTGCTCGGAACGGTCGACAATGACGATCTACCGTTCCTGCTGGCGCAGGCGTCGGTGCTGCCGTTCTTCTCGACCAAGGAAGGCTTCGGGCTCGCGGCGATGGAGGCGCTCGCTGCCGGGACGCCCGTGGTCGCGCGCGATCTGCCGGTGCTCCGTGAGGTCTTCGGCGAGACGGTCGCCTATGCAGCCGACCATGTAGGCATGTCGCGGAGCTTGGCGGCCGCCCTGGATCGGCGACACGACGGCGCCGCCGGCCGTGCGCTGGCGCGGAGTCTCACCTGGGACGCAGCCGCACAGCGCCACTTGGAGTTCTACCGTTCCGTGGGCTGATCCCGCTGGCGATGGTCCTTGTTGCGGCGCAGGGCATGCGGTCTGAGTTTGTGGAACCCTCTAACTCGCATCGAACGTAGCGCTTTGAGGTAGAACTCGGAGTCGTCCTCCAGCGCCTCGGCCATGGTGCTGTCCATCAGTATTGTTCCCGGATACGCCGAACTGGTCAGCCTCGCAGCCATATTGACCACCGATCCGTACAGGTCGCCGTATCGAGCGAGGACTGGACCCCAGGCGAGACCCACGCGGAGCTCGGGCATGTCCTCCTTGGCGGCGAACGCGTCCTGCAGGTCCAAGGCGATGTGGGCGGCATCCTCGGGGGTCTGGGCGCTGAACATCACCTCGTCGCCCACGTTCTTGATGATCGATCCACGGCCACGAGCGATGATGTCCGATGCCCCCGACTCGAATTCTTCGAGGAGGGCGGTGAGTTCCTCGATCGCCATTCTTCGCGTGAGGCTCGTATAACCGACCATGTCCGCGAAACCCACGGCCAGCGTGGGACTGGTGGTTTCCTCGTTCGGGTCGGCAATGGAACGGCCTGCCGTTGCGGCGAGGTGCCTGCGCCAAGTGTACGACTGCAGCGCTTCGAGCGTCGGGACGGTTTGTGCGGCAATGGCTCTGGCATCACGTCGAATGGATTCGAGGTCTGCGCCCTCGGCGCCCTCGGCGCCCTCGCTCACTCGGTCGTGAATGTGAGTGTTGACGACCCCGACCTGCCACTCGGTCAGCCGCGACATCGTCTGCCCGAGAGTTCGGGCGATCGCGACCTCCATCTCCGGTCTGATCACGTTCTGCTCGGTGAGGCCGGTGATCATCCTCAGGGCATCGAGATCGGCGTCTGTGTAGGCGAGCGCATCGGGGTCGGTATTGATCGGGAAGCCCATGGCGATCCAAAGTTGCTGCACTCGTTCGCGTGCCAACCCTGATTTGGCCACGATTTCCGCACGGGTGTACTTGGGCCGTCCACCGAGGAGGTTGCTCTCGATCTCGGCTTGTACGACAGAGCTGATGTCGTGCTCAGGCATGTCCCAACGTTCTGTCGAAGAATGATCTGACGTCGTCGATGTAGTTGTCGATCTTCTCTGGCACCCAGTCCGCAGTGGAGATGGGTTCACCGACGGTGACCTTGACGGTACCGGAATGCGCGATGAAGTCTCTTTTCCACATTACGTCGCCGGCGTTGTGAATGACGATGGGCACGATCGGTACCCCCGCCTGCATCGCCAGGTGGAACCCGCCCTTCTTGAACCGGCCGAGTCGCGAGGTCGGCATCCGCGTGCCCTCGGGGGCGATCGCGACCGAGACGCCCGAGTGCAGCTTCTCGATAGCGGGGCGCAGCGCTTCTCGAGCCTGGGCGGGATCACCACGGTCGATATAGGCGACGTCGAAGATCTTCCCGAGGAGGGCGAACCGAGGGTCGTGTTCGAGTTCGCGCTTGGCGACGGCGGTGATGTCACGTCGCAGGATCGAGGCGACGATGACGGAATCCGCGCTGCTCTGGTGGTTGAACATGAAGACGGCAGGCCGCGCGGACCACGCGTTCTCGGTCCCTGTCACGTCCAGATCGATGCCGGCGATCGTCAGGGCGATGTCCGGGGCGATGGAGGAGGTGATGTTGGCGCCCGTTCGGCGGCTGCGGGTCAGCAGCCCGAGCCCGAGGCCGAATCCGGCGCTGGCGAGGACGGAGCCGAGCGCAGCCGTGCTGCGCACCACCGAGGTGATGTCGGTGCCGCGCTTGGGCCGCTCGAGCTGCAGTGTCTGCCAGCCCACCTTGGCGGCGTGGCGGGCGAGTGCATCGTCGGGATTGACCGCAAGCGGGTGCCCGACGGATTCGAGGAGGGGCACGTCCTCGAATCCGTTGGAATAGCCGAAGCAGACGGCCAGGTCGAGACCCTCACGGTCGGCGTAGTCGATGACGGCCTGGGCCTTGCGCGGGCCCCACAGTGAGCTGCCGACGAGTTCACCGGTGAGCACACCTTCGACGACCACCGGTGTGGTGCAGAGCAAGTCGTCGAACATCAGGTCTTCCTGCGCCGGGATCGCCTGGTACGGGGTGGCCGAGGTCGCAATCACGAGTCGGTGACCGGCGCGGCGGTGGGCTTCGACGAGGATGCGTGCCTGCGGGTAGATCATCGACGCGATCTCGTTGCGGAAGAGGGTGTAGGCCTGATCCATCAGATCGGATTCGAGGCGCCCCTCCAACCCCCTGACGGCTTTACCCATCAAGTTGTCGACGGGTGAATTTCGCATGCGCATCTCGACCACGGCGCTGGAGATCTCCCACAGCTCTCGGACTGTCACGTCGAGCGTCTTGAGCCGTTCGAGAAAGACGGCTTTGGCGGAGAACCCATCGATGAGTGTGCCGTCGAAGTCGAAGAATGCAGTGATGTCCGGTCCGGTGGGTGCGGCTGCGATCGCATCCAGTTGGTGTTGCAGGTCGATCATCAGGCGTCGTCCTCGTGATCGTCGGTGCTGGTTGCCTTGCTGGGCACGGTCAGCGGGTCCACCTCGTCGAGCATGCGGTGTGCCATGTCGCGAATCAGTCTTGCCTTCCTCGCCCACTCGTTGATCTCCTGGGCGAAGTCGCGGCGGCGCTGCGCGAGATTGTCACTACTCGGATCGACGAGGTTTCGATTCTCGGCCAATTGCAGTGCAGTGTCGAACAATTCGCCTGAGATGGACTCGCTGTGGTCCAGTTGCTGACGGAGGCGTCTGGCTTGCGCGGCGCCGAGGCACTGCGCGACGAACGCAGGTTTGTCGAAAGGTGAGTCCACCGGCTGCATCATCAGCTGGTCGGCCACCACCTGATACGCCTCCAGAATCGGTTGCAGAACGCGGTGCGCGAGATGCAGGTCCTGTGACTGTAGCTGCCGGGCGGCGTATTCGGGATCGGCGAGATTGGTACGCCAATCGGGATCGATCAGGGCAACCTCGTCCTCGAGCCGGCTACCGAAGTCGTTCTTGTCACCGAAGAAGAACTCGAATTTGAGCAGGTCTCGGAGCTGGAGCGCGGCCTGCCACATGGACTCAGGGGTGGACTCCGCGCTCTGGTCGCGATCGGGCAGTACGACGAGTTCGCCGATCGCACGCATGACGAAGTAGTGGATGGCGCTGTTGCGGAAGAACGCCGCCACCAGATGCTTGTCCTGGGCGAGGTAGAAGACCGGTTCGGGTCCCTCGTCGAAACGCTTGACGACGCCTGCATTGACCTGGGCGATCACCGCGGAACGCACGACGTCGACCTCGCTGATGTCGCAACCGCCCGCCGTAGGCAACCCACGCTTGTTGATGTAGCGCGCCAGTGGGGAGATGATCGCCCACATCTCGTGCACGTTCAGGGCGCGGTCCTCGATACCGAGCAGCGCCATCGTGACGAGGGCGGCGGGGGTGACCGGGGTGGTGTTGTTGATGGCGTGCGCGACGGTGATCGCGATCTTCTGCACTGCAACCCGCTTGTCGGGATTGTCCTCGACGACCGACTTGACGGAGATCGGTTCACCGAATGTGAGGAAGACATTTCCGCGAAGCTTGCCCTGCGCGCGAATGTAGCCGATGAGCATCCGAATGCCCTCGGCCTGTTTCTGCGCGCCGTGTGACTCCGCGGCCATGGCGCCGACCTCGTGCAGGCGGTCGTAGGTGATGGACGTCGGGACGAGATATACGTCCTCGGCGTCGCTGTTCTCCAACGCGTCGACGAGGTACGACAGCAGTCCGAAACGCGGGGGGCGCAGCTTGCCGGTGCGACTGCGGCCGCCCTCGATGTACCACTCCAGGTTGAAGCGCTTGCTGAGCAGGAAGCTCATGTACTGCCGCAGCGTCCACTTGTAGATCTCGTCCGAGAACTTGCGTTGGATCAGCACCACGCCGCTGCGTTTGGCGATGGGGCCGAGCGGCCAGAAGCCGACGTTGATTCCGCCCATCACATGGTTGAGGGGGAGGCCCTCGGTCAACAGCGCAGGCCGCAGCACCAGCGGGTCCAGATAGGAACGGTGATTGGGCAGGAACACCAGCGGATAGTTCTTGTTGAGTTCGCGAACCTTCTGCAGCTGGGTTCGATCGACGTCGACGTGGTAGGCGCGAGAGAAGTAGGCGCCGAGCGTGCCCCACATCTCGACGGCGCGGCGCGTCTCGGTGGCGACCATCTCGTGCAGGATCCCGTGCACGCGACGCTCGACCTCGGGTACGTCCTCGCCGACCTGCTCGGCGAGTTCCGCCATACCGTCGCGAAACTTCTTCTGATCCGTCATGTCCTCGACGACGAAGCGAGGAATCTTGTACTCGGACCCGATCACGTCGCGTTCTGCGCGATCGAGCGCCAAGCTCGCCTGCCGGTGAATGAACGAGGAAAGGGAGTTGGCGCCGGCGCGATCGAACCGACTCTCGAGGTCGCGGAGTGTGGCCGGTTCGCCGACGAGCACCGCCGAGTGCTCGGGATCGTCGTTCTGGACCCACCGTTGCCACGCTTTCGTCGGCATCGAGTTGCCGCGCGGCGCGAGCAAGCGCCGCACGATGCCGCCGCGCTTGCGCTGAGTGAGCGTCACCCGCAGCGGAATCAGCAGCGGATCCTCGGCGAGACCGCGGACATGATCGGCGAGTTGAAGCGAGGCTTCACCGGAGAGCACAACGGACGGTGGTCGTAGCTCACCGTCGGGCGTCGTCGCATCGATCCATTGGTTCAGTGCCTGCACTTCGAGGGTCGACGCAGCGTCGAGCAAATACACCTGCTGTCCGTTGTCCGTGGTCTGCGCATTCGAATCGACGTGATACATCGAGCCCTCCCGTTCACGTACCCGTCCGACAGGCACGGGAGTCAGGCTACTTGTGCAGCACGACCGATATACGAGTTTCACATCCGTTATCCCACACCGATCGGGTTGCGCGAGAGACCGATGTGGGACAGTATTCGCAAATACTTTCGACCAGAAGGCTGCCACGATGCCACCGCGTAGACGTTCGACGCCAACAGGCTCTCTCACGCCCGAGAATCTCGAGTCACTGGCCCACGCCCTTGCCGAGGGCAAACGCGCCACGGTCTATCTCATCGAGCCGACGCCGAGCCTCGCGCTGCCCGAGGGCACGTCGGCGAAGGTGGTCTCGATCGACGGAAACACCGTCACCATCAGGCCCAAGGGCGTCGACGACGAACTACCTTTCGAAGCCGACGAACTCCGGATCACCCGGAACCCGCCGGCCAGCCCGGCCAAGCCATCTGCAGCCAAGCCTGCCGCATCTAAGCCGGCCTCCAGGCCTGCCGCCAAGGTGGCCCCGAGGGTTGCATCACCTACGCCTACGCCTTCGCCTACCGCACCTGCGCCTGCCGCCCCTGCCGTTGTCACGCCCTCGCCCGCCCCGAAGCCTGCGGCGAGGAAGGCGCGGAAAGGCCCGGACAGTGTCAGCGTCACCATTCACGCCGGAGTGGACAACGACTGGTCCGTGACGGTCACACACGGCGCTCGGCGCCCTGGAAAGGCCCAGCCCGTGTCTCCGGAGTCGGTCTCGCGTGCGGTGAAAGAACTCGGCGACGATTCCGCTGTTCAGGCGGTCGAGGCAGTCATCACGCACGCGCGGGAGGAAGCGTCGCAGCGCGTTGCGGAGTTGAGGCGTCAACTCGAAGAGGCGCAGTCCATGCTCGCTGCGCTCGACGGCGAGAATCCCTGAGTGAAGCACTTAGCCTAGGTACTCGTCCATTGGTGCAACTTGTTGCTAGGGTTCTGCGGACACCGCTGGAGAGGGATTAAATGTTGAAGAAGTTCATGACCGTCGTCGTCGCGGCAGCCGCTGTTGCTGCAAGCTTCGGCGTCGGCACCGCATCCGCTGCGGCTCCGGCGGTACTGGGGGGTGGCTCCGGCATCATCGTCGGCAACGCCTCGGAGTGCACGCTGACCACGATCGGCAACGATCGCGCGGGGCGCCTCATTGGGATTACCGCAGGCCACTGCGGTGGCGCGGGCGCGACGATCGTGCCCGAGTACGACCCCTCGGCCGGTGTCGTCGGACGCATCGCGTTCTCGAACCCGGAATACGACTACGCGGTCATCGAGTTCGACCGCGCCAAGGTCATCCCGGTCAACCGGATCGGCAACGTCTCGATCACCCAGCTCGGCCCCCCGGCCCTGTTCCCGAACATCGTCTGCAAGGAAGGCCGCACCACCGGAAACACGTGCGGCGTCGCGTACGGCGATGTTCTGCAGTCGCAGGAGACCTGGTCGCAACTGTGCGTCGTCGAGGGTGACTCTGGCAGCCCGGTCGTCGTCGGCACCACACTCGTCGGCATGGTCAACGCGTACCTCGGTGTCGCATGCTTCGGCCCCCAGGTGGGCACCAATATCGATGCCATCCTGCGCCATATCGATAACGGCAATGCCGTCGGAGCAGGTTTCACCCCGATAGCTTGATCGCCCCAGCTTGATCGCTTAGCAAGGCGAGAAAAATGCCACCGTGTCGGATAACCGGCACGGTGGCATTTTTCTCTGCATAGACGCCCTGACTCCCCTCGATCACAGTGTTATCGACAATCATTCGTGACGGGCCTCGAGCGCACCGGCCCAAGATGTAACTGCCGCCACATCGGTTTGCGCACCTTAGTTCAACGTTCCTAGGCTGCACAGCATTGTGCTCGGTGTGTTGCACTGCTCGCTTCGCTTGCGGTGTTGCACTGTGCCATAGGGGGGAACACACATGACATTGCTCGCGATGACGCCTGTCCAAGAGATGGAGAGGCCGTACAAGAAACGTTGGGCCGCACTGGGGGTGCTGTGCCTGAGCCTGCTGGTCGTCGTCATGGCCAACACGTCACTACTCGTTGCTGCGCCGGCCATGACGATGGATCTGGCGCTCTCCAGCAGTGACTTACAGTGGGTGATAGACGGATACACCGTTCCGTACGCGGCATTGATGCTGCTGTTCGGCGTGATCGGCGATCGGTACAGTCGCCGTGGAGCACTGATCATCGGCTTGCTGATCTTCACAGCCGGTTCGATCGCCGGCGCCCTCACCGACGTCACTCTCGGGGTGATTCTGGCGCGCATCGTGATGGGCGTCGCCGCCGCGATCGTCATGCCGGCGACACTGTCGCTCCTGGTCGCGACCTTCCCCAAGCGTGAGCGCGCCACCGCAGTCACCATCTGGGTTGCCACCTCGGGTCTGGCGATCGCGATGGGCCCGTTGCTCGCGGGATGGCTGCTCGAAAGCTACTGGTGGGGTTCGAGTTTCCTCATCAACGTGCCCATCACGCTCTTCGCCATCGGCGCCGCCATCGCGCTGGTACCGCCGTCGCGGGCCGTCGATCCCGGACCTATCGATTGGCTCGGTGGCCTGCTGTCGGTGCTGACCGTCTCGTCAGCCGTATACGCGATCATCGAGGGAATGCACTCCGGCTGGGGGATCGCGCCGACGTACTTCGCCGTCGTGGGACTGCTGAGCGGTGCAGCTTTCGTTGCCTGGGAACTCCGCCACCCCAACCCGCTGCTGGACGTTCGATCCTTCCGCTCCCGCGCGCTCAGTGGAGCCGTGTTGGCGGTGCTGCTGTTCTTCCTCGTCACCTTCGGCGCCATTTATTATGTCGCGCAATACCTTCAGTTCGTGCTGAGCTTCGGGCCCGTATCCACCGGCGTGCATCTGCTGCCCCTCGCCGTCGCGGTGTTCGTGGGATCCGGCATCACCCAGTGGCTGACGCCGAAACTGGGCATGAGGTACACCGTCACTGCCGGCATGGTGGTGGGCACCCTCGCGATGGTCTCTATGCTCGGAATCGAAACCGGTGCAGGCTATTCGGACTTCCTTCCGGTGTTGATCCTCCTTGGTCTGGGCATCGGTCTCAGCGTGTCCCCGTGCACCGACGCGATCATGGCCGAGTTTCCCGACAACAAACTCGGCGTCGCCGGCGGACTCAACGACACCGCACTCGAACTGGGTGGATCACTCGGAATCGCCATACTCGGCTCGGTTCTCGCAACCTCTTACCGCAACGGAATCGCCGAGTTCCTCACCGGCTTCCCCGGCAGAGGGCCAGGAGGCGAGCCGACCGAGCAAGCGGCACAGGCCATCGAAGCATCCGGGGATTCGGTGGCGGGAGCCGTCATCGTCGCGGACATCCTGCGCGAGAACCCCTTTCTCACCGGCTACGCAGACAACCTGCAGCTCAACGCGATCAGCTCCTTCGTCGGCGCCGTCGTGGAGACATCGCTGATTGCAGCCGTCGTATTCGGCGTGGGTGCGGTGATCGTCGCGCTCATGTTGCCGCCGGCGTTCGATCGTGCTGTGTTCGATTCAGCTGCAGCGCGTGAGGTCGAAGAGCTCGAACGTCTGATGGAACGACCGGCGGCAGCTCAATCGAGCACTTCGACCTCGTCGCAGGACAGGCTGAACATCTATCAGTTCGCCGATTCCGGCCATCCCATACACGCTCGCCTACACACCGAACTCGAGGAGCGGTCGAGCCCGGCGTGGGCGATGCCCCTGTAGTGATGCACCTGTAGCGATTCCCGCTAAGCGAGCACAGCGCCGCTCGACGCCGAGCCGACGAGCTTGGCGTACTTCGCGAGAACGCCGCGGGTGTAGCGGGGCGGTAGGGGCGCCCAGCCTTCGCGGCGGGATTCGAGTTCGGATTCGTCGACCAGCAGGTCGAGGGTGCCCTTTCCGACGTCCAAGCGAATCTGGTCACCGTCCCGAACGAAAGCGATGGGACCACCGTCGACGGCCTCGGGGGCGACGTGACCGACACACAGGCCGGTGGTGCCGCCGGAGAAGCGCCCATCGGTGAGAAGCAGGACGTCCTTGCCGAGACCGGCGCCCTTGATCGCACCCGTGATGGCCAACATCTCGCGCATACCCGGACCGCCCTTGGGGCCCTCGTAGCGGATGACGACGACGTCGCCTTCGGTGATGGTGCCGTCCTCGAGCGCATCCATTGCGGCGCGCTCGCGCTCGAAAACCCTTGCCGTACCGACGAAGACGTCGGAATCGAAACCGGCGGACTTGACCACCGCACCGCCCGGGGCCAGCGAACCTTTCAGGATCGTGATGCCGCCGGTGGGGTGGATGGGCTCGTTCATCGCACGAAGCACCTTGCCGTCGGGATCGGGCGGTGCGATGTGCGCGAGATTCTCCGCGACTGTCTTGCCGGTGACGGTGAGGCAGTCGCCGTGCATGAGGCCGGCGTCGAGCAGCGCCTTCATCACGACGGGGACTCCGCCGATCGCGTCGACGTCGGTCATGACGTGCTTGCCGAACGGCTTGACGTCCGCGAGGTGTGGGACCTTGGAACCGACCCGGGTGAAGTCGTCGAGAGTCAGTTCCACCTCGGCCTCGTGGGCAATGGCCAGCAGGTGCAGCACCGCGTTGGTCGACCCGCCGAATGCCATGACGACCGCGATGGCGTTCTCGAACGCCTCCTTCGTCATGATGTCGCGGGCGGTGATGCCGCGGCGCAGCATCTCGACGACCGCTTCACCGCTGGCGTGAGCGAACTGATCACGCCGCCGGTCGGGAGCTGGTGGAGAAGCGCTGCCGGGCAACGACATTCCCAATGCCTCTGCAGCGCTGGCCATCGTATTGGCGGTGTACATCCCGCCGCAGGCGCCTTCGCCGGGGCAGATGGCGCGTTCGATGGTGTCGACGTCGGCACGCGACATCAATCCGCGCGAACACGCGCCGACGGCCTCGAAGGCGTCGATGATGGTGACCTGGTGTTCGGAACCGTCGGACAGGGTCGCGAATCCCGGCAGCGTGGAGCCCGCGTAGAGAAAGACGCTCGCGAGGTTCAGTCTTGCCGCGGCCATGAGCATTCCGGGCAACGATTTGTCGCAGCCGGCCAGCAGCACGGATCCGTCGAGGCGCTCGGCACTGACCACGGTTTCGACGCTGTCGGCAATGACCTCACGGGAGACCAGCGAGAAGTGCATGCCCTCGTGACCCATCGAAATGCCGTCGGAGACAGAGATGGTGCCGAATTCGAGGGGGAAGCCACCTGCGGCGTGCACGCCCACTTTCACGGCTTTGGCAAGCCGCTCCAGGGAGAGGTTGCACGGGGTGATCTCGTTCCACGACGATGCGACGCCGATCTGGGACTTGCCCCAATCGTCATCACCCATCCCGACCGCACGCAGCATGCCGCGGGCGGCGGTCTTCTCCAAGCCGTCGGTGACGTCGCGGCTCCTCGGCTTGACGTCCGGCGATTCGTTCTCGGTCGACATGACACTCCTGACCTGTGCACGGATATGGGCTGTATCCTTCGGTCAGCCTAATCGCCACCGTGCGGCGTCCGCGCCGGGGACGATGTATCGACGTGCGGACTACAGCTCCTCGAAGCAGACGATGAAGTTGCGCTCGGGGTAGCGGAACCCGCCGGTCGCTGGATCGGGGCATCGCTCGACGTCGATGGTATCGGCCAGGATGTCGGTTATCAGATACGAATCGGTCGACGGCTCGGCGGCTGAGGCGTCGCGGCATTCGATGCGCTGTGGATCCTCCGATCCCAGATCGATACACCCTCCTACCACCCAGTCGACGTCGAGGCAGAGCGCGCCCTGCTCGATCCCACCGAACGTTTCGTAGTACGACTGGTCGATATCGGTGGGGCATTCTTCCTGTGAGGGTGCCTTCGCGATCACTACGAAGTTCGACTCCGCGCTGCCGCATTCGGCATTGTCGATGGTCGCGTTCGCCTGGGTGCCGCCCAACCGAACACAGTCGCCGATCTCGACATCGATATCGACGTCGCCGCCGAGATCCTCACCTTCGCGGGCGGGGTCCTGGCTGGGGGTGCTCGGCTCGCTCGTACTCTGCTGCGACGAGGCGACGGGATCCTGCTCCGGAATCGCGGTCGGGGTGATGTCTGTTCCGCACCCCGCAACGATCATTGCAGCGCAGGCGATGACGGCCAGCGCTGCCGAGCGCGGCCTTGCGAAATTGGGAGCCATCACGGTTGTTCCTTCGATGTCTGGTCTCGGATCGGAAGAGATTCGAAAATACCCGGTGCGATCGACGGGTGCACGAGCAAGACAGTTTTCCATCCGACCAGCGATGAAACACAGAGCAGATGAGGCACTATGGGTGCTGTGGACCTACCCATCGAGTGGCCAGTCGCGCCGATGCTCGCCAAGGCGGCCAAAACCGTGCCCGAGCAGCCGGGCGACGGCCCGCCGGTGTGGTCGTACGAGCCGAAGTGGGACGGTTTCCGTGCCATCGTCTTCCGCGACGGCGACGAGGTGCGGCTGGGGTCGCGTGGCGGGAAGGACCTCGCGCGGTACTTTCCCGAGTTGGTCGAGGCCATACGTCGCGAGTTACCGGAGCGCGTCGTCGTCGACGGCGAGATCGTCGTTCCGCGCGAGATCGACGGACGCACTCGGCTCGACTGGGATGCGCTGTCCGAGCGCATCCATCCCGCCGATTCACGTGTGCAGATGCTGGCGGAGAAGACTCCGTCGATGTTCGTCGGTTTCGATCTGCTCATGCATTCGGGCACCGATTTCATGAACGAGCCGTTCGCTGCTCGCAGAGCGAAGCTGCTCGAGGTGATGGTCGGCGGTGATCGGTGCCAGATCACCAGTACTACCGACGACACCGCCACCGCCCAGGATTGGTTTCAGCGCTTCGAAGGCGCCGGCCTCGACGGCGTGATCGCCAAGAAGCTGGACAGCGTGTACCTGCCGAACAAGCGTGAAATGGTCAAGATCAAACACGCCCGCACGGCCGACTGCGCGCTCATCGGCTATCGAGTGCACAAGTCCGGCAACGGAATCGGTTCGCTCCTCCTCGGACTGTACGACGGAGATCAGCTCCGAATGATCGGTGGCGCCTCGGCGTTCACGGACAAGCGACGCGTAGAGATCCTCGAGGAACTGCAACCCCTTCGTATCGGCGAGGATGTCGTCTCCGACGCCGAGGCCAACCGATGGACCTCGAACAAAGATCGCAGCTGGGTGCCGCTGCGCGTCGAACGCGTCGTCGAGGTCGCGTACGACCAGATGGAAGGGCAACGGCTTCGGCACGCCGCGCGGTTCCTGCGTTGGCGCCCCGATCGCGACCCGAAGAGTTGTACCTACGATCAGCTGGAGGTCCCGGTCGACTACGACGTCGCCGACGTGCTCGCCGGGGGCCCCGACAGCCCCGCCGGGGAGTCCTGATGGCAACGAAGACTCCGCCCGCATTCGTCGAAGCAGGTGGCCGTGAAGTGCGGGTATCGAGCCCGGACCGCGTCATCTACGAGGCCACCGAGCGCACTCCGCCCATCACGAAGCTGCAGGTGTGCGAGTACTTCGCCGCGGTCGGCGAGCCACTCGTGCGTGCCATCGGAGAGCGTCCGACCGCCATGGAGCGCTGGCCGGACGGCTACCGCGAAGGGATGCGGCTTGCCACCGGACCGCAGGATCGTGAGGGCGACGGCTTCTATCAGAAGAGGCTCCCCAAGGGTGCCCCCGACTGGATCGAAACGGTGAAGATCGCGTTCCCGTCCGGCCGCGGAGCCGACGAACTGTGCCCGAGCGAAGCCGCCGCGCTGGTGTGGGCAGCTCAGATGGGCACGTTGACATTCCATCCGTGGCCCGTGCGGCGACCGGATGTCGACCACCCCGACGAGCTTCGACTCGACCTCGATCCGCAACCCGGCACCACGTTCGCCGATACGCAACGGGTGGCGGACGTGACACGTGAGCTGCTCGAGGAACTGGGGCTGCGGGGTTACCCCAAGACGAGCGGCAACCGGGGCATTCACATCTATGTCCGCATCCGCCCCGAGTACACCTTCGAGCAGGTACGACACGCGGCCATCGGACTCGGCCGCGAACTCGAACGTCGCGACGAGGGCGTGACCACCAACTGGTGGAAAGAGGAGCGCGGCGAGCGAATCTTCATCGACTACAACCAGAACAACCGAGACCGAACCATTGCCAGTGCCTGGAGCCTGCGCGCGCGGCCGGGCGCACCGGTGAGTACGCCGATGACATGGGCGCAGCTCGCCGAGGTGACCGACCCGCGGGAGTTCAACCTCGTCACCGTCCTCGACCGACTCGGCGACGGTGATCCCTGGGAGGACATGGACGCGCAGGCGTACTCGCTCGACCCACTCCTCGAGCTGTGGGAATCATTGCCTGGTGGCGAACTCAACTTTCCGCCCGACTATCCCAAGATGCCCGGCGAGCCGCCCCGTGTGCAACCGTCGAAGAAGGTGGCCGAACACTGGGACGCCCAGGGCAACCGAATCGAGTAGCTCAGGCCTGCTCCAACGCCCGAATCAGCGAGGCGGCGTCGTACGGGCCGGTGTGCCGAACCAAGTTGGTGTCGCCGCGGCCGAGGTAGAAGGTAGGGGTTCCCTCGACGTCACTGCTGTTTGCGTCCAACTCGTCGTCCTCCACTCGGATGACGTAGTCGCCGGTGCGGAGGTCATCGTCGAACTTGTCGATGTCGAGATCCAATTCGACTGCGTACCTGTCGATATCGTCCGGTTCCAGGGCGTCACTGTGCGCGAACAGTATGTCGGCCATCTCCCAGAACTTGCCCTGAGCAGCTGCAGCCTCGCTGGCCTGCGCAGCGTGACGCGCATGCGGGTGGTAGTCGTCGAGCGGAAGATGCCGAGAAACGCTGCATCGGTGACGCCGCGGGTGTCATCGCCGGCGTCGATGTCGAGGGGGCCATCACGTGGTTCCTGGGAACGATCGAGCTCCTGGGGACAGCTGCGTGCTCATCGGTGTGAAGATCCCCTCGATCGTGGTCGTGGTGTCGATCATTCGTTTCTGTTAGTTATTCGCTGCTATGGGTACAGAGCTACCGTCATATTCGCAACAGGGCATTGATGCACGGAGGTCAGCCTCCGAGCCGACGTGCCATCGTCGGAAAAACGAAAGTCGGGATCATGCGTGACTTGATCTGCCGCAAGTGCGGTCAGAAGTTGTCGTTCGAGAATTCGCTGTGCCTCAATTGTCACAGCGCCTTGGGCTTTCACCTGCCGTCGCGGTCGCTGCTGGTATTGCCCGACCGCGCCGATCACGGAGCAGCCGAGGTCGACATCGACGGCACGACATGGAGGACGTGCGCCAACCTGCACATCGCCCGGTGCAATTGGTTGGTGAACACGACCGATGCCGAAGAGCTCTGCTCCTCGTGCAAGCTCACGCGCATCCGGCCCGCCGACGACGACCTCGACGCGATGGCGGCCTACGCCGAAGCCGAAACCAACAAGCGGCGCGTGGTCCTCGAACTGACCGAGCTCGGCCTGCCGATCGTCGGCCGTGACCAGGACCCGCAAACCGGTCTGGCATTCGACCTGCTCTCGAGCGCCGATGAGCAGGTGTTGACAGGGCACGCCGACGGGCTCATCACGCTCGACCTGGCCGAGGGTGACGACGTCCACCGCGAACAGCTTCGCGTGTCGATGTCCGAGCCGTACCGCACTCTCGTCGGGCATTTCCGTCACGAGATCGGCCACTACTACCAGATGGTGCTGGTCGGTGCCGGTGAACATCGCGCACGGTTCGAGGAACTCTTCGGCGACCCGGACACCGACTACCAGGGCGCGCTCGACCGGCACTACAAGGAGGGCGCACCGGAGAACTGGGAAGACGACTACGTCTCCTCGTACGCGACGATGCATCCTGCGGAGGACTGGGCCGAGACCTTCGCGCACTACCTGCACATTCGCGACACACTCGACACCGCTGCCGCGTTCGGCATGGCACAGGCCGGGTCGACGCTGGACAGTCCGCTTCCGGGCGATGTCGGGTTCGACCAGATCATCGAATGGTGGTTGCCTCTGTCCTGGGCGCTCAATCAGATCAATCGATCGATGGGCCATCAGGATCTGTACCCGTTCGTGCTTCCTCCGACAGTGATGGACAAGATGCGATTCGTTCATCGACTGATCGCACCCAGCACGCTCTGATCCTCGAGTCGTCGGTCCGTTCTGGACACGCTCACAATGGAGGTATTGTCGTGGTTCGAGCTGTCCTTTCGGCACAGCGTGCGGAGGTGGTTCCCATCAGTGACCGAACAGTCGACGATCGAACGCGTGATCAGGCACTCGCTGAACGGAGAATCAGGGCCGAGGCTCCGCCGCCCGTAATCTCGCAGGCCAGGCAACCCGATGCCGACCTGAGTCAGCGGATGGCTGCGGTTGCCCGCGAACTGCGCCGCGCACACAGCGATCTCGATGCCACCCTCGCCGCCATCACCGAGTCCGCCGTATTGAATGTGGCCGCAGCCGAGGACGCCAGCATCACCACGGTGCTGCAGGGCAAGTACGTGCACAGCGCGGCCGCAGCCGGTGACCTCGGTGCCAAGTGCGACGCCATCCAGGGGCAGCTCGGTGAGGGTCCGTGCCTGGAATCGGCGATCGAGCAGCGAACCATTCGCATCGACGACATGGACGCTGACCTGCGGTGGCCGCGCTTCGCGACCGAGGCCTCGGGCCTAGGCGTCAAGAGCATGATCTGCTTCCAGCTCTACGTCGAGGGCTTCAACTTCGGCGCCCTCAACCTGCACTCCACCGGTGTTCGTGCGTTCGGCGAGGACGCCGAGTCCATTGGGGCGCTGTTCGCGGCGCACGCAGCCATCGCGTTCTCCTCGGCGCGAGAGGAGCAGCAGATACGTGCCGCGCTCACCACGCGCGATGTCATCGGGCAGGCCAAGGGCATGCTGATGGAGCGCTACAAGCTGGGCGCGCAGGCGGCCTTCGCGATGCTGGCGAAGCTGTCACAGGAGTCGAACATCAAGCTCGCGGACATCGCCCACCAGGTCGTCGCCGACGCCGAACGTGAGGCGAGCCGCTAGAGCCCGGTCCTTTCCACGGGCAACCTGAGCATCAGGCTGCGCGCGCAGTCGACCGTCAACTGGGGGTCGTGACTGAGCACGTACGAGAAGCGTCGCTGCATCTCCGGCCCGGTGTCCCCCAGGTCCTTCGCTGCCAGAACCGCGGAAAAGTGCGGAGACAGCACCACAACCACCCACTCGTCGCGCACCGGGTCGTTCGGCTCCAGGTTCGCTCCCCGCACCCGGGGCGCGGGCTCGGCATCCATGCCCACGGCCAAAGCTCCGACGAGCGCTGCCCGTGTCGCCATGACCTCCCAGCGGTGCGCGGTGAGCGGGGTGAAGTGTTTGCTCTGCTCGAACGAACCGAGGATCACTGCAGTCTGCAAGCTCTGCGCGGCCGTCGATTCGAGGCCCTTGCTCACCTCGACCAGCAGGCGCTTCGTCGACGGCTTGGAGTCCCGGCCGGCAACCGCCAGCTGATACGGCGACGTGCGCAGCATCGAACCACGATCGGGTGACGTCCGAAAGTTCAGCGGAGACGTGCGTTCCGCGGAGTTCACCGGCGTCGGGTTCTGCTCGGTGAAGTACCGTCCCTGGCCGACTCTGGCGCCGAGTGCGAGCGCGACGCTCACACCCTCCTCGGTGTCGATTCCCTCGGCCATGACGATGGCCCCGGTGCGCTCGGTGTAGGCGGCGACGGCGTTGACCACCCGTGCGGTGAACCGGCCGGGTGATCTGGTGATGAGACTACGGTCGAGTTTGACCACGTCCGGTTCCAGCAGCGGGAGCAGTGCGAGCGACTCCGGGCGCACACCGACATGGTCGACGGCGATCGCCCAGCCGAGTCGGCGAACGTCGGCGACGGCGCGCAGCAGCTGAGCGGGGCGGCGGATCAACGCTGTCTCGTCGAGCTGCAGGACGGCTGTGCCGGTTCCGTTGCCGCTGCCCTGAGCGCCTCGGTCGGGCAGATGCGGCAGTGTGTCCGGGTCGATGGCGATGAACAGGGGGAGATCCTGCACCGACTCCATCTTGGCTGCACCGTCGACGGCGCCTGCCCAGCGGACGAGATCGAGATCGACCGTCATGTCCATGGCCCGGGCAGCAGATGCCAACGCGGACGGATCACGAAATGCCGAGTTCTCCGGACCACTGACGTTGGCCTCGTAGCCGATGACCTCGTTGGTCAGCAGGTCGACTATCGGTGCAAAATCGGTGTGCAGGCTGTTCGGGCCGAGGATCGATTCCAGTCCGCCGCCGACCGCACCGTCGCCCGCACCGCTGCCCTGAGCGCGCGTCGATGACTCGCCAGTCATACCAACCCCTCGATTCCCGCTACCGAGTCCACTGCCCCAGTCGAAGCCACGAACACTTCGAGTATCACATCATCATCGGAGTACCCGGCAATTCGGACGAGCCCATCGGTTTCGCCGATCACCGCGTGGACTCGGTCGCCCGTCTGCGGGTAGTCCGCCACTGGATGTCGCCAGTGCACAGCGATCAGCGTGCCACCATCCTCGAGATGCTCGACGATCCCGGTCGATGCCGCGCGCAGGTCGGCCTCGTCCAGGTAGTACCCGACCTCGCTGAGGACTATCAGATCGAAATCACCGCCGGCCGACACCGCAGTCCATTCGTCGGTCAGCGACCATTCGAGGAAGCTCACGTGGGGTGACTCGACGCGGGCGCGCGCAGCGGCGAGCGCCGCCGGGGCGATATCGGTCGAGACGAGCGATTGGCAGCGCGCCGCGAGCTTGTCGGTCAGGATGCCGATCGAGCAACCGGGTTCGAGTGCTCGCCGATACGTCTGCTTCGGTAACGAGGCCAGGGTGAGCGCGTACTTTCGCTCCTCGTACCAGTTGTCGTCGAGACGGAACGGGTCGGGGCTCTCGCCGTACACGCTCGCGAAATACTCCCTGCCAAGTGTCATCCGAAGACCGTCACGCGAACACCACCTCGTACGGCCGCAGCAGCCGCTCGAGTACGTGTGGGGGCAGAACAGGACGATCGGCCGGATCGGAGGACAGCGCCGTGGTCTGGGTGACGAACTGCGCGGCGGCGCGTCGTTTCGCCTCGGTTAGGTCGGAGCCGAGTTCGACGGCGAACGCGCGGTCCCACGGCACCGAAGAATCACCGGGGCGAGCCCAGTGCCACATCCACAGCGGGTACTCGACGGCCGTGATGCCGAGCCGCTCCGACGCAGTCAGGCACGCGCGAGCGGTGGCCTCGTGATCGGGGTGACCGTCACCGCGCCACGGCAACAGGCACCACGTCCCAGGTTCGTTGGAGAGGAATTCGGTCAGGGCATGCGTGAGCTCCTCCTCGTGCGCGGGGACCTCGCCGTCGCCGAATCCGAGGCGGATGGGATCGAGATCGAGTCCGAGTTGGCTCAGTGCGCGGCGCGTCTCTCGTGAACGCTCGGCTACGAGTTGGTCCGGTGTGACGGTGGGAGAACCCGGATGCGATGCGCCACCGTCGGTGACAGCGAGGACGGTGACGGTGATGCCGGTCGCTGCCGCTATGGCCATCAGGCCGCCGACACCGAGAACCTCGTCGTCGGGGTGCGGCGCCACCACGATCATCTCGCGGCACCGGCTGAGGTCCAGCGCGGGATAGACATGGTCCCAGCAAGCCCATTCGGACTCCGGCGTTCCCAGCTCTTCGGTGTCGATCTTGCCGGTGTCGATCGTGCCTGTATCTGTGCTGTTTGCTACCACGGGTGGTCCTCCTTCGAGATGTCCTCACCGAGTGCTGCCAGATCACGCTCGGCGTGACTCTGACGCAGGTACACGGTCAAGTCTGCGACACGACGGGCGTGTTCGCCGTTGGCGCAGAGCGGGGCCGCTCCGAGCGCGCGTCCGACACGATCGACGATCTCGGTCGCAGCGTGTTCGACGGTTGCCCGCACGGTACGCGCCCGGATGCGTCCGTATCCGCAAGAATCGGTCGGGTCGGCGTCGATCTCGGCGGCAGCTGTGGACAGTGCGCTCGACGCGGCGCTCAGCGCTGCCGCAACTGCACCCAGATGCGCCATGGCATGGGCGTCGCGACCCGACCTGGCAGCCGTGTGCAACGTATCCGCGACGGCGCAGGCGCTCCCGAACCACACCGCGGCCACGCCTATCGCCCCGTGCCAGAAACCCGGGCGAGCAACGTACGAACCGGCGTCGCCGACGGGCACGGCACGGGCGCCGTCGAAACGAACCGTCCCCGAGTCGCTTCTGGCCATGCCGACGGCGTGCCAGGTGTCGGGGATTGGAGTACAGGAGTGCTGGGTCAGATCCACCGCGAACATTTGCCACTGATCTCCCACCCGTGCGGTGACCAATGCATCGGTGCACAGGCTCGCCCCGGAACACCAAGGTTTGACGCCGGTCAGCGCCCAGCCGTCGTCGCCGCACTCGGCTTCGAGAACCGGTGACGGTGGTTCCGCGGCCCACACGCCCCAGATCCTTCCGGCCGTGGGGACGGGGCCGCCCAGCTCGGCGAGGATCGCCACCGCATCGGCGTGCGCCTCGGCGAGTCGGCCGAGCACCGTGTCCTCGCGGCCGAGCGCCGCCAACGACCTCCAGCGCGACTCGGTACGCCCGGCGCCGGGCAAGGGGAGATCTGCCGCGTCATCGTTGATCCAGCTCAGCAGCCGAGCGGTGAGACTCTCGGCCTGAATGCCCGATCCTGAAATCCTCGGTGCCTGAGTCACTGGGCAGCCGCCAGGTGGAGGGAACGAAGATGCCCGGCGAAACCGCTCGGCGCGCGACCGAACAAACGCGTCGACGTGGTCACCGGGGCATCCGCGGCGTACAGCACCGGAATCGTGGCGTCGGCGAAACGCCGGACGAGGTCGACGTCCTCGTCGCTCGCCACGGCACCGAAGCCGCCCACGCACCAGTACGCGTCGGCGCGCATCCCGAGATTGGCGCCGTGTACGTGACCGTGGCCGGCAACGCTGCGATAGTCGGCCTCGTACGCCACTTTCAGCGCCTGGTTGCCGGGATCGAACTCGGCCACGACCGTCCCGGCGACGACGTGTGCGCCGCGGTGCGCGTGCGCGAGCTGCGATACGAGCCAATTGGGACGAACCACACTGTCGGCATCGGTCGTCGCGAACCATGTTCTGGGCGCGTGTGCCGCGGAACGGAACCCCGCAGCCCGCGCGGCGCCGACATTGCGGCGATTCAGTTCGATGATCGAAGCACCGATCTCCCGCGCCCATCGAGAGGCGATATCGGCGGAGGCATCGGTACACGCGTCGAGCGCAATGATCAGTTCGGTGGGCACAGGAGCCTGCGTCATCGCGTTCGCGATTGCCGACAGACAGCTGCTGAGCAGCGGCTCCTCGTTGTGAACAGGTACCACGACGACTGCGCGTTCGATACCCGACTGCGATTCGTTCACTGCACGTCCAACTTCCGCGGGGCCTGATCAGCTGGCTGCAAAACTCCAGACCGTGGTGTGTCGGCGTCAGGAGTGCATCGTTTTCGCAACCGAATCGGCGAATGTTCCGGCCGCCGGTGGCTCGACGGGATATACAGGGGGTGAACAAGTGGTTGATGAACCCGGCATGTGATGCCCCACAATGGCACAATCCAAACATCGCCATCGTCGAGGTGGCCTGCGACTGCACTGCTCGACTCGGGAGGGCACGGCGTGAGCACATTCGGTACGCGCGGCATCAGGCGCAAGACCCCGCTGGCGATGGCCGCGGCTGCGGTCGGTCTGTGTACGGCGGCGATGTCGCCGGGGACGGCGAGTGCGGCAGAGCTGAACTGTGCGGCGCCCGCAGGAGCCGAATCCATCGCGGTGGACGGTTCCGGTGCGTGCGGCGTCCGCGCCGACGAAGCCTCCCGGGCCATCTCTCGCGCGCTGGACGGTGTTGCGTTCTCGCGGGCGGTCCTCGGTGGAACGGCTGTGAGCCTCGCTCAGGCAGGTGGGGTCGCGGCAGCCGAGACCGAATCCGGCGGGGTCGGAGCAGTATCGCTGGGCGCGGACTCGGTGTCGATCATCTCGGCCGATCCGGGCGCGATCGCGGTGGCGATGTCGATGACTCGTGGACAGACGTTCGTCGGCACCGTCGACGAGGGCGTCCGCTGCGATGCCGGTATGGGAATGGCCGTCAATCTCACTACTGGGCAGGTATGTCTGTCCGATGGAATCAACAGCTGGAGCACACGCATAGCTCTGCCCTGATCACACATCGAAGAAAAGTAGGTACAGGCGATGACCTCACAATTCTCCAGCAGCGAGGATGCGCTGCTGCGCATCGGCAAAGACCTCTGGTGGGCGGTGCTGTTGCGCGGCGTCTTCGCCATTGTGTTCGGCATCGTCGCTTTGGCGTGGCCCTCGGTCACCGTCTGGGCGCTCGTCCTCGTCTTCGGTGCCTATGCCGTCGTCGACGGTATCTCTGCGATCGTTCGATCGATCCAGGCGCGCAAGGTCGACTCCAGTTGGGTGTGGTGGCTACTCGGCGGAATCGTCTCTCTCGGCGCTGGCATCGTCGCCTTCGTCTGGCCCGAGATCACCGCTCTTGCGGCCGTCTTCGTCATCGGAATCTGGGCCGTGTTGGGCGGCCTGCTCGAAATCGTCGGTGCGCTGCGCCTGCGCTCCGTCGGCGGCGCCTCGCACTGGGTGATGCTCCTCGTCGCGGGCCTGCTCGAGCTCGTGTTCGGGCTCGTGCTCGTGTTCTTCCCGGTCAGCGGAATTCTGAGCATCGTCTGGCTCATCGGCGTGTTCGCGTTGCTGTTCGGACTGGTGCTCGTCGTGTCCGCGTTCACCGTACGTTCGGAGGCGAAAAAGGCAGGCGTGCTCTGACCGCGACTTCTGATCGATTCGCTATGTTCAGCAGTGGTGTGTGTTAATGACAGCTGGTTTCGGCTGCACTGATCACAGGGTCCTCAACCTCGTCCGAGGTTGAGGACCGTGCAGCAGGACTAAGCAGATGAACTATTGCAGAAGAAGGATGGATCCGATGGTCATGGCACCTCGTTCACCGCGTCGACTGGTAGGGCGACTGACCGCAGCGACGATGATCGCCGCTTTCGGCGCCGCTGTCGTCATTGCTCCGGCTCAGGCCGCGCCGCTGTGGCCAGGCGGTCCCGATGTGCCGGGTCTCGGTTCCTCCGCCCCCGCGGTTCCAGCGATCCCTGCCCTGCCCGTTCCGGCACCGGAGCCGCAGATGCAGCGCCTGATGCCCGCGCCGTTCGCCGATCCGTCGATCACACCGAACGGGGGCGAGATCGTCGGCGTCGCGCAGCCCATCAAGATTTCCTTCTCCGACACCATCGGTGATCGTGCGGCTGCCGAAGCAGCGATCGAGATCACCACGACGCCGAAGGTGGACGGTCACTTCTACTGGATCAACGACACCCAGGTGCGTTGGCTGCCGAACGAGTTCTACCCGGCGCACACCCAGGTCACCGTCGCCGCAGGCGGTGCGCGCGCCGATTTCTCCACCGGCGACTCCTTGATCACCACCGCCGACGACGCGACCAAGACCATCACCGTCACCCGCAACGGCGAGGTGGTGCGCACCATGCCGACCTCGTTCGGCAAGCCGGGGTACGAAACCCCCAACGGCACGTACATCGTCGGCGAGCGGGTCCGGGAAATGTACATGGATTCGTCCACGTACGGCGTTCCTGTCGATGCGCCCGAGGGCTACCGCACATACGTCGAGTACGCGACACGGATGTCCTACAGCGGCATCTTCCTGCACGCCGCGCCGTGGTCCGTCGGCTCGCAGGGCTATGCGAACGTCAGCCACGGTTGCCTCAACGTCAGTACCGAGGACGGCAAGTGGTTCTACGAGAACGCACGCAAGGGCGATCCTGTCGTGGTGGTCAATACCGCAGGCGGAACCCTCAGTGGCGCCGACGGATTGGGTGACTGGAACCGTTAGGCGGCTTCGCCGCATGTGCGCGGAAATGCATAGTGGGGCACGTATTTCCGCTCACATAGCAAGGTTTTGGTTTCAATTTTCTTAGGGGTTGGGGTCTAGTTCACCGCACGTTCGCCGCGGGTGAGCACAGTCCCCGCGGTGACGACATCGACGGAACGAGTGCTGCCCACAGCGGGCCGGAGGAGATTCTTCGGCAGGCCGTGGAGTGACTACGCGCTCTTCCTGATCCTCCTCGGGCCGAACCTGGCTCTGCTGGCGGTGTTCACTTACCGGCCTCTCGTGGAGAATGTCCAGTTCTCGTTCTACGACTGGAATCTCTCTTCGCCTACAGCAACTTTCATCGGGTTCGGGAACTATCGCGAATGGCTCTCTCGCGACGACACGTGGGTCGTCGTATCCAACACGGTCATCTTCACCATCGCCGCCGTCGTCGGCAGCCTTGTGTTGGGGCTCATCCTGGCCATGCTTCTCGACCGAAAGCTACGGGGCCGCAACTTCGTCCGGTCTGCGGTGTTTGCACCCTTCGTCATCTCCGGTGCCGCGATCGGTATCGCGTTCCAGTTCGTGTTCGACCCGAACTTCGGGCTGGTCCAGGATCTGCTGCAGCGCGTCGGGCTGACTTCACCGGACTTCTACCAGGATCCCGACTGGGCGCTGCTGATGATCACGGTGACTTACCTGTGGAAGAACCTCGGGTACACCTTCGTCATCTACCTGGCCGCACTGCAGGGTGTGCGCAAGGAGTTGATGGAAGCAGCCGAGATCGACCGCGCAGGCAAGTGGACCACCTTCCGTAAAGTGCTGCTGCCGCAACTGCGTCCGACCACGTTCTTCCTGTCCATCACCGTGCTGCTCAACTCGTTGCAGGTGTTCGACATCATCAACGTGATGACGCGCGGCGGCCCGCTCGGCTACGGCACCACGACGATGGTCTATCAGGTCTACGAGGAGACGTTCCGCAACTTCCGGGCCGGCTACGGGGCGACGGTGGCGACGATTCTCTTCGTGGTCCTGCTGATCGTCACTCTGGTGCAGGTTCGCATGATGGATCGAGACGATGCGCGATGACACTGACCGAAGCTCGCAAACAGGACACTGCCGAGCCGTCGCGCACTCGTCCGAAGGATCCCGGGCGTCAGCGCAGCCTGGCCACCGTGTTCGGCTACATCGCGATGGTGTTGGTGCTGATCATGATCGGTCTGCCGCTGTTCTGGATTCTCATTACGTCCTTCAAGGAGCGCGGCGACATCTATGTCCAGCCGGTCACGTGGTGGCCGGGGGTTTTCCATCCTCAGAACTACTCCGAGGCGACGACGGAGGTGCCGTTCTTCACCTACATGCGCAACTCGATCATCATCACGGGCGTGCTGGCTGTCATCAAGTTCGCTCTCGGTGTGTTCAGCGCCTACGGCCTGGTGTTCCTGCGGTTCCCCGGTAAGAACATCGTCTTTCTGGTCATCATCGCGGCGTTGATGGTGCCCAACCAGATCACCGTCATCTCCAACTACTCGCTCATCTCCGACCTGGGCTGGCGAAATTCGTTCCAGGGGATCATTCTTCCGCTCGCCGGCGTCGCGTTCGGCACGTTCCTGATGCGCAACCACTTCCTGTCGATACCTGCGGAGATCATCGAAGCCGCACGTATGGACGGCGCGGGCCCCTTCCGGTTGCTGTTCCGCGTGGTGCTGCCTTTGTCGGGGCCGACGATGGTGGCGTTCGCGATCATCACCATCGTCAACGAGTGGAACGAATACCTCTGGCCGTTCCTGATGTCCGACGACTCCTCCGTCGCACCGCTCCCCGTCGGTTTGACGCTGCTCCAGAACAGCGAGGGCTACACCAACTGGGGCGCCGTCATGGCGGCGACCGTACTGACCATTCTGCCGATTCTCGTCGTATTTCTTGCCCTGCAACGTCACATGATCAAGGGCCTCACCTCCGGTGCGGTCAAAGGCTGACTCGATTTCTTCTAGGAGAACACTCATGGCACACCTCACTCGTCGCGGCTTCCTCACGCTGACCGGCACAGTCGCTGCCGGTGCGGCGCTGGCCGCATGCAGCGGTCCGGGTTCGAGCTCGTCGGCATCGGGATCCGAGGCATCGGGCGACGCGAGCACGATCAACTTCTGGTCGAACCACCCGGGCAAGTCTCAGGCGTTCGAGGAGGAGCTCATCGCCCGGTTCCAGGCCGAGAACCCCGGTCTCACGGTCAATCTGATCGACGGTGGTAAGAACTACGAGGAGGTCTCGCAGAAGTTCAATGCGGCACTCTCGGGCAACGATGTGCCCGACGTCGTGGTGCTTTCGGACGTGTGGTGGTTCAACTACGCCCTCACCGGTGCCATCGAGCCGCTCGACGGACACTTCGAGGCCGCTGGTGTCGACTCGGGTGACTACGTCGATTCGCTTCTGGCCGACTACAACTGGAACGGCAACCACTGGGCACTGCCGTACGCTCGCTCGACTCCGCTGTTCTACTACAACAAAGAGGTGTGGGCGCAGGCGGGACTGCCCGATCGCGGACCGGCGACCTGGCAGGAATTCGACGAGTGGGGCCCGCGCATCCAGGCCGTCGTCGGCAACGGAAAGCTGGCGCACGGCTGGGGCAATGCCGTCGACTATCTCGGGTGGACGTTCGAGGGCCCGATCTGGACATTCGGCGGCGCTTACTCCGACGAGTTCACGCTGAAGTTCGACGACCCCAACACGATCGCCGCGGGCGAGTTTCTCAAGAACATGATTCACACCAAGAAGTACGCTGGCGTCTCCCAGGACATCGCCAACGATTTCGGTGCGGGAATTCTGGCCTCGACCATCGCCTCCACCGGCGACCTGTCGACCATCACGCAGAACGCGTCGTTCGAGTTCGGCACCGCGTTCCTGCCTGCAACCGAAGGAAAGCCCGGATGCCCGACGGGCGGCGCCGGTCTCGCCATCCCCGCGAAGATCTCCGAGGAGCGAAAAGTCAACGCACTCAAGTTCATCGACTTCATCACCAACGGCAGCAATACCGCGTACTTCTCGCAGAACACCGGCTACATGCCGGTCCGCAAGTCGGCACAGGAGGATCCGAGCGAGATCGCCTTCCTCGAGGCCAACCCGAACGCGAAGACCGCCGTCGATCAGCTGGCGGTGACACGCTCGCAGGACTACGCCCGTGTGTTCGTTCCCGGTGGGGACAAGATCATCGGCACCGGCCTCGAGCAGATCGCGCTGCAGAACGCAGACGTGGCAACCACATTCGCCGGAGTTGCAGATCAGCTCCAGCAGATCATCGACCGCCAGATCACCCCGAACCTCCCCTCGTAATGGCGGCCGTTCACTATTCGGGTGTCTCGCACCGCTACCCGGGGTCCGATGCGCTCGCCGTCGACACGCTCGATCTCGACATCGCCGACGGCGAGTTCATCGTGCTGGTCGGGCCGTCGGGGTGCGGGAAGTCGACGTCGCTGCGGATGCTCGCGGGCCTCGAAGCCGTGGAGAGCGGACGCATCGATATCGGCGGCGTCGATGTCACCGAACTCGCGCCGCGAGAACGTGACGTGGCAATGGTGTTCCAGAGCTATGCGCTGTACCCCAACATGACCGTTGGGGACAACATGGGTTTTGCATTGCGGAACGCCGGAATGAGCAAGTCCGACACTGCAGCTCGGGTGTTGGATGCAGCGAAGATGCTCGAGCTCGAACCGCTGCTCGATCGCAAGCCGGGCAAGCTGTCCGGTGGACAGCGGCAGCGTGTTGCGATGGGGCGGGCGATCGTGCGCCAACCCAAGGTGTTCTGCATGGACGAGCCGCTGTCCAATCTCGACGCGAAGCTCCGCGTCTCGACGAGAGCGCAGATCGCCGGACTGCAGAAGCGGCTCGGCACGACGACGGTGTATGTAACCCACGACCAGGTCGAGGCCATGACCATGGGAGATCGTGTCGCCGTACTCGAGTCCGGCAAGCTGCAGCAGATCGCGTCGCCGCGCGAGTTGTACGACAACCCGGTCAACACGTTCGTGGCAGGGTTCATCGGGTCGCCGGGGATGAACTTGATCGACGCCCCGGTCATCGACGGTGCAGCTGTCATCGGCGACGTTCGCATCCCGGCCCCCACGTCGGATGCGCGGGTCACCGTCGGTATACGGCCCGAGTCGTGGACCTTGCGGGAACCGGCCGACGATTCAGTCGGCTCGGTTGCCGTCACGGTGGAGCTGATCGAGGAACTCGGTGCCGAGTCCTTCGTGTACGGCACACCCGCCCCGGGCGCCGATTGGACGACCGGATCGGGTCGCCTTGCGGTCCGGGTGGACCGCAAACGTGCACTCGGTCTCGCCCAGACCCTTCGGCTGGTCCCCACCCTCGACGAGGTGTTCTTCTTTTCGAGTACTACCGGGGCGCGCCTGTAGCCGCCGGTTGCCCGAGGTCGACGGGCAGCGACGCCCAGCCGTGCAGGACTCGGGTGTCGCGGCGGATTCCCTCACCTGCGGATTGCAGGTGGGGGAATCGGTCGAACAAAGTCTTCAGTCCCACTTCGGTTTCGGCTTTCGCCAGTGCCGCGCCGAGGCAGTAGTGGCGTCCGCCGGAGAACGAAAGGTGCTTGTTCGCGTTCTGGCGGGTGACGTCGAATCGGTACGGATCCTCGAATACGTCGGGATCGCGGTTGGCGCCGGCGAGGACGAGGAGTACGAGCTCGCCTTCCTTCAGCGGCACACCCTCGACCGTCATGGCATGTTTGGCCACCCGCGCCGTCAGCTGAACCGGCGACTCCAGGCGGAGCATCTCCTCGACGGCAGTCGGCCAGTGTTCGGGCTCGTTGCGCAGAACCTCCAGCTGATCGGGATGGTCGAGTAGCAGGCGGATACCGCTACCGAGGAGGTTGACGGTGGTCTCGAACCCCGCAGCCAGGACGAGGCCGGCGGTGGCGCGCAGTTCCTCGTCGTTCAGCCCGACGCCATCCTCCTTCGCCCGGATGAGTTGGCTCATCAGGTCGTCGCCGGGATTGCGTCGAAGCTCGGCGAGGTGACCGGCGAGCCAGGCGTCGAACTGTTCGAGGCCCTTTTCGACGAGATTGAACTGTTCCCAGGTCAGTCCGATGTCCAGGCTCGGCGCGGCCATCTCGCCGAATTCCAGCACCCGTTGGCGCTCGCTGTCCGGGACCCCGAGGATGGTGCTGATGACGGCGACGGGCAGTTGGGCGCAGTACGTGTCGACGATGTCCACCTCACGGCCCCCCACGGTGAGCTCGTCGAGCAGGCTGTCGGCCTTCTCCTGGACCATCTCGCGCATCCGGGCCACCGCCCGGGGGGTGAAGACGGAGGACACGAGCTTGCGGTAGCGAGTGTGTTCGGGTGGTTCCACCGACAGCAGCGACGGCGGCTTGAGCGGGTGCAGCGCCTTGGATCTGGTCTTGCTCTCGATGTAGCGCAGCGGGCCGGGGAGGGCACCACCGAATTGGGTGACGCGGAAGTCGTCGGATCGCAGTAGATCGTGCACCAGCTGGTGGTCGACGGTGATGTTGGAGATGCGTGTCTTCACCAGCGGCCCGGTTGCCCGTATCCGTTCGTAGACCTGGCGCGGGTTGGCGCGCGTCGCCGGGTCCGCGATCAACATTGCCTGCGGGTCACCGGCCTGGGCGGCCTTCTTCGCTCCGTACCGCACCACCGCATGTGCTGCGATCCACCTGATCCGTGCCTTCATTTCCCCACCCCTTGTTTTGTCGAGCTACCAGATCTTGACGCGCTGGTCCGGTTCCAAGTACAACCCATCTCCGGGTCGGACATCGAACGCTTCGTGAAAACTGTCCAGATTGCGCACTACCCCGTTGCAGCGGAATTCTGGCGGCGAGTGCGGGTCCACTGCGAGGCGGCGGATTGCCTCCTCGTCGCGAGCCTTGGTGCGCCATACCTGCGACCAGCCGAAGAACACCCGCTGCAGCCCGGTGAGGCCGTCCAGCACCGGGGCAGGCTCTCCGCCGAGTGCGATCTCGTACGCGGTGACGGCGATGGACAGTCCGCCGAGGTCGCCGATGTTCTCTCCGATGGTGAACTCACCGTTGACGTGATGTCCGGGCAGAGCCATCGGTTCGAACTTGTTGTACTGATCGATCAGCGCGGCGGTGCGCGTGCCGAACTCGGCGCGGTCGGAGTCGGTCCACCAATCCACCATGTTGCCGTCGCCGTCGTACTTGGCGCCCTGATCGTCGAACCCGTGGCCGATCTCGTGGCCGATGACGGCACCGATACCGCCGTAGTTCGCGGCGTCGTCGGCCTCGGCGTCGAAGAACGGTGGCTGCAGAATGGCTGCGGGGAAGACGATTTCGTTCATGCCTGGGTTGTAGTAGGCGTTGACCGTCTGCGGCGTCATGAACCATTCGTCGCGGTCGACGGGACCACCGAGCTTGTCGAGATCGCGCTGATAGTCGGCGGCGTATCCGCGTCGATAGTTGCCGACGAGGTCGCCTGCGTCGATCTCGACGGCGGAGTAGTCACGCCAGCGGTCCGGGTAGCCGATCTTGGGGGTGAACTTGTCGAGCTTGTCCAGCGCCTTCTGGCGTGTTTGCGGGCTCATCCATTCGAGGGAGGAGATGTTGCGCCGGTATGCCTCTTGCAGATTGGCGACGAGGACCTGCATCCGTGCTTTGGAGTCGGCGGGGAAGTGGCGCTCGACGTAGAGCTTGCCGACCACTTCACCCAACACGTCCTGCACCAGGGAGACCCCGCGCTTCCACCGCTCGCGGTTCTCCTCGGTACCGGTGAGCTTGGCGCCGTAGAACGCGAAGTTCTCGTCCACGAAAGCCGCCGACAGATAGGGGGCGCGGCTGTGCAGCACGCGCCAGGCGAGCCAGGCCTTCCAGTCGGCGATGTCCTCCGAGATCCACAGGTCCGTGAAAGTACTGATGAACGGAGGTTGACGAACCACGATCTCCGCGAATTGCTCGGTGGTGCCGGCCAACCCGGAAATCCATGGTTGCCAATCGAAACCGGATGCGAGCGTGTCGAACTCGGTGAGGTTGTAGCTCTTCTCGGCGTCCCGGCGAGCGACCACGTCCCAATGGCCGGCGGCGAGCTTGCGCTCGAGGTCGAACACGCGCTGCGCGTCGTACGGTAGTTCGGCGAGCGAGAACATCGCGGCGATGTGGGCGATGTAGGCCTCGCGTATCTCCGCGTATCCCTCCTCGCGGTAGTAGGACTCGTCCGGCAGACCGATGCCCGACTGGGAGAAATGCACCAGATAGCGGGAGGAATCCTTGGCGTCGGTGTCGACGTAGTGCGCGATGGCGCCACTGACGCCGGTGCGCTGCAGCGAGCCGAGGACCTCGGCGAGGGTGGCCAGGTCGGCCGCGTCGGCGACGGCAGCCAACTCGCCGGCGATGGGCGTCAAGGCGGCTTCCTCGACGGCGTCGGTGTCGAGGAAGCTCGAGTAGAGGTCACCGATCTTCTGCGCATCGGTGCCGACCGGCGGTTTCGACGCCGCAGCCTCCTGGATTATCTCCCGGACATCTTCCTCGGCCTTGTCGTACAACGTGCGGAAAGCGCCGTCCACGGCGCGGTCGGCGGGGATGGCGTACTCGTCCAACCACTTGCCGTTGACGTGGACGAACAGGTCGTCCTGTGCGCGCGTGCCCTCGTCGCGGTGGCTGAGGTCGATGCCTGATTTCGCCCGTTCCGAGTCCAATGCTGTCATGCATTCCATCTTTACACCCCGGTGCGACATCGGGGTTCTTGTCAGGCACTGAACAACTGTTTAGTATCTTGTTCATGCGTTCGATCAGGGTGGACGATCAAACAACACGGGCTCGTATACGCGACGCCGCGATCGAAGTGTTCGGCCGGGACGGCTTCGCCACCGGAGTGCGCGCCATCGCCACCGCAGCAGGTGTATCGCCAGGGCTGGTCAACCATCACTTCGGTTCCAAGAACGGCCTACGGCAGGTGTGCGACGGATACGTCCTCGATGTGGTGCGCGAGAGCAAATCAGGCGCCATGTCCGCCTCTCCCGCCGGGACCATCGCGCAACTGGCCGAGATCGACGAGTACGCGCCGTACGTCGCCTATATCGCTCAAAGCTTCACCACAGGAGGCACGTTCGCGAAACAAATGTTCGAGAACATGGTCGACGACACCGCCGCCTACCTGGAAGAAGGCGTCGCCAACGGACGCCTGAAGCCCAGCCGTGACCCTCGGGCGCGCGCAAAATTCCTGACGCAGCAGAACGTCGGCGGAATGCTTCTGCACATGCGCATGGCTCCGGGGGGCACCGACTTCAAGAGCGCGCTGCGTGACCTGGCCGAGAGCATCACCCTCCCCGCCCTCGAGCTCTACACCGAAGGACTGTTCACCGACGACGCCACCCTCACCGCCTACCTTCACCACCGGGAGACGACATGAGCGCCATAGAGATCCGGGGACTGACGAAAAAGTTCGGCCAGGTCACCGCCCTCGACAGACTGGACCTGACCGTCGAAGCAGGTGAGATACACGGCTTCCTCGGTCCGAACGGCGCAGGAAAGTCGACGACGCTTCGCATTCTGCTCGGGCTCATCAAAGCCACGTCCGGCCGGATCGAAATGCTCGGCGCAGACCCGTGGAACGATGCCGTCGCACTGCATCGGCGGCTGGCCTACGTACCAGGCGATGTCACCCTGTGGCCGTCGTTGACCGGTGGCGAGGTCATCGATCTCCTCGGACGCATGCGCGGGGGGATCGACACCGGCAGACGCGACGAGTTGATCGAGCGGTTCTCGCTCGACCCGCGCAAGAAAGCCCGCACCTACTCGAAGGGCAATCGTCAGAAAGTCGCGTTGATCTCCGCGCTGTCGTCCAACGCCGAACTGCTTCTGCTCGACGAGCCGACCTCGGGACTCGACCCTCTGAAGGAGCACGTCTTCTCGGCCTGCGTCACCGACGCCGCGGCGCGCGGAACAACCGTGTTGCTGTCCTCGCACATCCTGTCGGAGGTCGAGAGGCTCTGCGAGCGGGTCACGGTGGTGCGTGAGGGCCGGGCCGTCGAGTCCGGCGCGATCTCGCAGATGCGACATCTGACGTACACCACAGTCACCGCCGAGGTCGAGCGTGTTCCGGTGGATGTGTCCACGCTGCCTGGGGAGACCACCGTCGTCGGAAACACCATCACCTGCCGCGTCGAGCGGGCCGAGCTGCCGCGACTGATGAACATGCTCGCCGCCGCCGGCATCAACAGTCTCGTCAGCGCGCCGCCGACGCTCGAGGATCTGTTCCTGAAGTATTACGCGAGCCCGACATGACCGGCACACTCGGACTGGTACGCCTTTACCTCCGCAAGGATCGCGTAGTCCTTCCCCTGTGGGTTGTGGTGATCGGCCTGCTTCCGCTGCTGTACGCAGTGAGTTTCGACGGTCTCTACGCCACCGACCAGCAACGTGAGAGCTTCTACGCGGCGACGAGCCAGATCCCGGCCCAACTGGCCATGGTCGGGCCCATCTTCGGCAGCGACCTCGGCGCACTCGTCACCTGGCGTTCGGGCGTCTTGCTGACGATCGTTCCCCTCGCCGTGATCCTGACCGTCATCCGTCACACGCGAGTCGAGGAAGACGCAGGGCGGACCGAGCTGGTGGGCTCGACCGCAGTCGGGCGCAGCGCCGGCCTCGCTGCCGCGCTCGTCGTCGCCGTCGGCGGGACGGTGATCACCTCGGTCCTCGGTGCGGTCACTCTCATGGCCTTCGGGCTGGCGGCGGCGGGGAGCATCGCATTCGGGCTGTCGATCCTTGCCGCTGGGACGGTGTTCGCCGGTATCGCCGCCGTCACTGCCCAGCTGGGGTCGGGAGCACGCAGCGCGCGCGGATACGCGTTGGCTGTTTTGGCGGGTGCCTTCGTGCTCAGGGCAATCGGCGACGCCGTGTCCTCCACCGGGTACTCGATGCTGTCCTGGTTCTCGCCCATCGGGTGGTCGGCGCAGCTGAGGCCGTTCGCCGACGAGCGATGGTGGGTTCTCGTGCTCTCGGCCGCCGCGTCGGCGATGTTCATCTCACTGGCGTTCGCTCTGGCTGCTCGACGCGACCTCGGGTCCGGACTCGTCGCGGAACGCCTCGGACCCGCGTACGCCTCGGTGTCGCTCGGTGGAGTGTTCGGTCTCGCCTGGCGTACCCACCGCGGTTCGTTCCTGGCCTGGACCATCGGCCTCGGCGTGACTGCGCTGGTTCTCGGGGCGGCGGCCGACAGCGTCGGCGGGCAACTCGGGGGTAGCGAAGCCGTGTCGGACATATTGAGCACATTCGGTGGAACGACGCTGGTCGAGTCCTACCTGGCGAGCTCGATCAGCCTGCTCGGCATCGGGGCTGCAGCGTACTCGATCTCGGCCATCCTGCGAGCTCACGCCGAGGAGGAGGCGTCGCTCGCCGAGCCCGTGTTGGCCACGGGCGTGAGCCGCTCCCGGTGGCTGGGGAGCCATCTGCTCTGGGCCACCGCCGGCCCGGCGTCGGCGATGCTGGTGGTGGGTCTTGCGGCCGGTATCCCGTACGGCTTGGCCGTCGGAGACATCGGCTCGGTTCTGCCGGGTGTACTCGGTGGCGCGCTGGTTCAGATTCCTGCAGTGTGGGTGTTCACCGCGACGGGAGTTCTCTTGTTCGGGCTGCTCCCGCAGTATGCGCCGATGGTGTGGGGCGTGCTCGCCGCGTGTGTGATGCTGGGTCAGGTCGGCGCGGTCATGGGTCTGCCTCAGATCTGGCTCGACCTGTCGCCGTTCACGCACCTACCGCACTTGCCGGGCGGATCGGTTGCGCCGACGCCGTTGGTGGTTCTGGTGGCCATCGCGGCGCTGGGGTGCGTGGTGGGCGTTGCCGGGTTTCGACGGCGAGACCTTCGAAGCTGACCGCTGTCGGTTAGCATGGCCACGACAACCCGACCGTGAGGTTTGGTCGCGCTTCGGGTTGCCGTGGCAATTCACGCGTAGGAAAGGCGCAGTCGGTGACATTTCTGCGCAGCTGGTGGAATCAGTCGTTCAGCTACGACTGGATGGTTCAGTATCTCCGTACCCACGGTGTGCTGTCCGCGCTTCGCGTCTGTATCGGCGTTTGCTGCATCTGCTTCGGAATGGCCGCCGTCACCACCTACATCACCGCAGTTCCGCCCACGTCGATACTCGCCGATGTTTTCATCGCAGCGGGCACGGTGTCGGCCTTCGTCGTCGGTGCCCGGTGGCTCCGCGGCCCGTGGCCGAGTGAACGGACGTCTCTGCTGTTCATCGTGTACGCAGAGGTCGGCACCACCATGTCCCTGCTGGCCTACGGATCGACCCAGATGTCGTTTCCCGGGTGCGCACTCCTTGCGGTGGTCGGGGTGTACGTCCAGATCCTCCACGGCCCCAGGGTGCTCCTGGCGCACCTCGCGTGGTCGGCGGGCACGGTTGCTCTGATGTTCGGATTGATCATCTTCTCCGCAGAGTCCGACCGCGGACTCGCGGTCTCGCAGCTCGCGGTGCTGCTCCCGGTGATGTTCTCTTTCCCGGTGCTGCTGCAGTCGTTGCTGCTCAGCCTGCGTGTCGATGCCGATGGCGCAAAAATCGACCCGCTGACGGGCCTGCATAATCGCCGGGGTCTCGACGAGGAGCTTTCGCGCTTTCTGAGGGGCGCCACCGACGTGTCGGTGATGGTCCTCGACGTGGACCGGTTCAAGTCCATCAACGACCGCTTCGGCCATCAGTGCGGCGACGTCGCCCTGCAGCTGATGGCGCGACGCCTGATCGTCGACGATCTGCTCGTGGCCAGGACAGGCGGGGAGGAATTCGCCGTGGTGGCCAAGGTGGGGGTCGAGCGGGCAGAGTCCGTCGCCGAGTGGCTGCGCACGCGGTTGTACTCAGCGCAGGACATGTGTCCGCTGACTGTCAGCATCGGCCTGGCCCACACCCACGGTGTCGACAATGACACCGGCACGGCGCTGACCGGGCTGCTCCGTCGAGCGGACGTGGCGATGTACGAGGCGAAGCGGCGCGGGGGCAACCAGGTGGTGATCGCAGCCGACTGGTGACCGACCTGGTTGCCCCTGTGTCAGTAGCCGCCTGGGGTGACGCCGAATTGGTCGTCGACGTTGCGTTCGAACTGGTCGGCGCACTGCTGCTGCAGTGTTTGGTTGTTGCCGGCGTTGTTCATGCAGTCGATGAAGTCGCTGCCACCGACCTGGTTGAACACGCCGACGCCGATAACTATGACGACGGCGGATATTACGACGGCGATCGCACCCAGAACGATCGACACGATCGCCATCGTGCCGTTCGTGGCCGTGCCCTTCTTGTACTTCGATCGCGCGAGGATTCCGAGGATGATCGCGGCCAGGCCGAGGACGATGCCACCGACCACCGTCCAACTCGACAGGATGCCCGCAATTCCCAGTACGAGCGCGACGATGCCCATCGTGTTGTTCGGGCTCGCCGGCGGATACTGCCCACCCTGCGGGTAGCCGCCCTGTTGGTAACCGCCCGGCTGCCCCTGCGGATACTGTCCGCCCTGGGGATAACCGCCCGGCTGGCCACCTTGTTGGTAGCCGCCCTGTTGGTAACCGCCCTGTTGGTAACCGCCCGGTGGGGGATAGTTACCCGGAGGTGGGTAGTCGCCGCCGGGAGGCGGATTGCCGCCGCTGGGTGGTGGGTAGTCGCCGGACGGATTCTGCGGCGGATTTTGCGGCGGATTCTGATCGGACACTGCTGTTACCCCCGTATTCTGCGTGAACGAAGTGCGTGCGAGTTTAGCGCTGCGATCTACGGTCCGAGCTTGGTATGCATTTCCCACACCAGGATCTCGGCGGGACTGTCCGAGTGAATGCGTTGCCCGCCCGACGAAGTCAACCGAACTGCATCGCCCTCGTACAGTTCGCCCGCTCCCTCCATCTGCACCGTGCCCTGGGCGACGAACACGTGCACGAACGGTGCTTCCGGAAGGGTGACCGCGACGCCGGGTTGTAGGCGGGCAACGTGCAGGGCCGCGGATTTCTGGGAGATGCGAATAGCGGACTGGCCGTGATGTTTCTTCATGCCCGAGGCGACGGGAACGAGTCCCCCGCGGATCAACTCGTCGTCGATCTCGAGTTGCTCGTAACCGGGGTCCAGCCCGGGCGAGTCGGGCACGACCCACATCTGGACGAATCTGACCGGCTCCTGGTGGCTTTGCCCGTTCAGTCGCCAGGAATCGTTCTTCTCCGAATGCATGATGCCCTTACCGGCGCTCATGCGCTGCGCGAGTCCCGGATAGATCACACCCGAGTTTCCGATCGAATCCTGGTGGACCAGTGACCCCTTCGTCACCCACGTGACGATCTCCATGTCCCGGTGCCCGTGCGTGTCGAAACCTTGACCGGGCGAGACGATGTCGTCGTTGTTGACGAGGAGGACGCCGTGGTGGGTGTTGTCCGGATCGTAATGCTGGCCGAAAGAGAACGAATGCTTCGAGTCCAACCATGCCACACGGGTTTTGAGGCGATCGCCAGCGCGGTGGATGTCGATGTGGGGCATCGGCGTGTACCCCGACGGGTCGTGTGGGAGGGGAGTTGGAGCGGGCATGTGTCCACTGTACGAGTCGGCGGTCGGGGCTGGTGCCCGGTCGGATAACTTTCGCGCGACGAAAGAAAATGTGTGTGGGGGTCGTTGCTCGGGTAACCGCCACACGGTTCGGCTTCGCCGGCGCGGGACCAGGCGCCGGATCGATAGTGTGAGCAGACCGAGCAACAAGCGGAGGCGAGATACTTTCTTATGACCGATTCCACGCGCGTGAGAACGACCGATCTGGAAGCGGCCCTGCTGGCGTGGGTTCCGCAGCAACGATGGTTTGCAGCAAAGGGCTCGCGGGTTGTTTCTCTGGCAGTAGTTGCCCGAGTGCCCCTGGGCTCGCGGCCCGGGGTGTCGGCGGAACATCTGCTGGTAGACATCGGATTGGACTCGCCCGGCGGCAACGGAGTTCGGATGCAGCGATACCAGGTGCCGCTGGGCTTTCGCACGAACGCCGTCGACGATCTCGTGCGCTGGCAACTTCCGCTGGCATCGGTCGACTCGGAAGTCTCGGTTGTTTTCGATGGCCTGCGCGACCCGGAGATCATAGCTCTGTACGGCGAGGCGCTCGCCGCTGCCGAGTCCGTCGAATCGATCGACTTTCGGAACGTCGTCGCACACTCCATCGATCACGGGATGCTCGGACGGGTCCTCGGCGCGGAACAGTCGAACACCTCGGTGATTCTGGGCGAAGTGCTGCTGCTCAAGCTCTTTCGCCAGGTCTCACCGGGGGTCAATCCTGATATCGAGCTGCATCGAGCGCTGGCCGAGACAGGCTGCGAGAACGTCGCTCCGCTGCGCGGGTGGCTGGAGACGGAGCAGGACGGTGAGCTGACGATGCTGGGTATGGCGCAGGACTTCGTCGCCGACTCGGCGGAAGGCTGGACCACCGCATTGGCCTCGGTGCGTGACCTGCTTGCCGGCGATCGCGAACCGCAGGACGCGGCGGCGGATTTCGCGAGCGAGGCACACGCGCTCGGCGCTGCGGTTGCGCAGGTCCACGCCGACCTCGCGCGGCAGCTCGGCACGTCCGAACGACCCTCGGCGAAGTCCGTGGACGAGATCCTCGCTCGCGTGGAGGCAGCCGTCGACGTGGTGCCCGCCCTTGCCGATCACCTTCCCGCCGCCCGTGAGCTGATCGCCCGTGCGGAGGCTGCGGGCACCACCACAGTGCAGCGCATCCACGGAGACCTGCATCTGGGCCAGGTGCTCCGCACACCGTCGAAGTGGTTGCTCATCGATTTCGAAGGCGAACCGGCAAAGACTCTGGAGGAACGCAGGCAGCCGGACAGCGCTCTGCGGGACGTCGCCGGGATGCTTCGGTCCTTCGACTACGCCGCCCATCACCTGCTCCTCGGCAGCGCCGACGCCTCGACGCAGACGTACGAGCGCGCTGCACGCTGGGTACAGCGCAACTCGGACGCGTTCTGCGACGGCTACGCCTCGGTGGCGGGAGGGGACCCGCGGTCTGCGGCGGACCTGCTCGCCGCCTACGAGCTGGACAAGGCTGTGTACGAGGCCGTCTACGAGGCCCGAAACCGTCCGACCTGGCTGGAGATCCCGATGCGCGCCATCAGGAGGCTGGCCTAGCCGCACATCTCAGGCGTATTCGGGGGGAATGGATCCGAGTCGGCCGGCCTGGAAGTCCTCGAAAGCCTGCATCACCTCGGACCTGGTGTTCATCACGAACGGTCCGGCCATGGCGATGGGCTCGCGGATCGGCTGGCCGCCGAGCACGAACACCTCCAGTGGTTCGGTCCGCCGTTCCGACGCTGCGAGCTCGATTGTGTCGCCGCGACCGAGCACAACGGTCTGGCCCTTCTCGACGGGTCGACGTTCGGGGCCGACGGTGCCGGAACCAGCGAGGACGTACACGATGGCATTGAAGCTCGGGTTCCACGGCAGCGACAGCGCAGCCCCCGGCGCGACCGTCGTATGGGACAGTGCGATCGGGGTGTACGTCGAGCCCGGCCCCTGGTGTCCCGCGACCTCACCTGCGATGACGCGCACCAGCGCGCCACCGTCGTTGCTCGAGAGCAGCGCGACCTTGCTGCCGGTGATGTCCTGGTAGCGCGGATGCGCCAGCTTGTTCTCACGCGGCAGGTTCACCCACAGTTGCACACCGTGGAACAGTCCACCCGACTGGACGAGGTGCTCCGGCGGAGCCTCGATGTGCAAGATCCCGGCGCCCGCGGTCATCCACTGCGTGTCTCCGCCGCTGATGGTGCCACCGCCGCCGCCCGAATCCTTGTGCTCCATGATCCCGTCGATCATGTAGGTCACCGTCTCGAATCCGCGGTGCGGATGCCACGACGTTCCCTTCGGCTCACCGGGTGCGTATTCGACCTCGCCCATTTGATCCATGTGAATGAACGGGTCGAGCAAGGTGAGGTCTATACCGGCGAATGCTCGCCGAACCGGGAAACCCTCACCCTCGAACCCTGCGGGGGCCGTGGTGACCGACCGGACCGGCCGGGCCACCGCGGTGGCGTCGGGAAGGGGTAGGCGGGGAAGGGCAAGGATGTTTTCGACCGTTACAGCGGGCATATCGATCTCCTCGAAGTCTCAAGTTGATTGACTGATCAACTACCTTCGATACAACAGCGCGCCCGATCAGGTATTCCCAGCGACAGCCCTGCTCGCATCGCTGCCCGGCCCAGCGCTATCGGCTCTCGGTGCTACCGGGTCAGCGTCCCGAGGTCCACCGGCAACTGAATCCCCGTGACGTGCCGGGCCTCGTCGGATGCGAGCCATGCCACCGCGGCTGCGATGTCCTCCGGCTGGCTCATCGGGTCGGGCAACGTACCCATGAAGATCGGCCCCAGCGTCGCGCCGTATTCGCCGAGGAGAGCCATCATGTCGTTCGGCTGCATCCCTGTCTCGACGCCGTGCGGATGAATCGAATTGACGCGTATGCCGAACTGGCCGAGCTCGTTCGCCATCGACCTGCACAGTCCGACGATCCCGTGCTTGCTGGCTGCGTAGTGCGCGAGGAACGGCAGTCCACGCAAACCTGCCACCGAACTGGTCATCACAATTGAGCCACCGGTGCCCTGTTCGAGCAGAATCGGAACTGCGGCCTTGACCGTGAAGAATGTTCCCGTCAGATTGACATCGAGCGTCTCCCGCCACTGCTCGGGCGTGATCTTCCAGGACATCGCCGCCGAGCAGATGCCGGCGTTGGCGATCACCACATCCAACCGGCCCAACTCGGCCACCCCAGCTTCGAGCGCGGACGACAGAGCGTCGAAATCGCGGATGTCGGTCTTCGAGGCGACTATGCGACGGTCGAGTCCTTCGACAGCCGCGACGGTCTCGGCCAGGTCGGCTGCGGTCGCACCGGCGTAGGACGTGGATTCGAATTCTTCGCACACGTCGACGGCGATGATGTCGGCTCCCTCCGAAGCCAGCCTGACCGCCTCGGCGCGGCCCTGGCCGCGAGCTGCACCTGTGATGAACGCGACTTTGCCCTCGAAACGTGACGTCATAGGATGGACGCTACCGTCGCGACACCGTCGTCAACGTCCGTTTCGGGGTGGATTCGACCGGATCTTCGGCAGCCCAGTACGGTAAGGGACGACACGGGAGGTTTGCAGTTATGGAAAGTATCGGCGCGTTCATCGGAATCGTCGTGGTGGTTCTGACCATCGTCGTGGTTGTCATCGGGTGCACGATGCTGTTCCTGGCGTCGATCAAGCCCGACTTGATGAACTTCGACCTCACTCGTCGCTCTCGCAAGAAGGTCGAGAACGACTCGTCGACTCAGAGCGACAGGATTTAGTTCGGGACGATCAGTCCCGATTCCGCAGTAACACGGACCTCGCGGACGACTTCGTCGGCGACGGGCAACTGGAGACATCGTGAGCGGTTCGGTTGATACGCGGCCTCCCCGCTGCGCGGGCCGTGAACCCATCAAGGCACGCCTGCGAGGTGAATCGCTCCCCGCACAGTTCATCCGCTTCGTACTCGTAGGTGGATCGAGCAACGTCCTCTACGGCGGCCTCTTCCTCACCCTCGCCGGTCTCGGCTCCTTCGTCGCCAACATCGTCGGTATCGCTGCCAGCACCGTCCTGGCCAACGAACTGCACCGGCGCGTCACATTCCACGCCGTCGAGCGTGTCGGTTTCCTCCAGACGCAGTGGGAAGCCGGCGGCCTCGCACTCGCGGCCCTCGTGCTCGGCACCACCGCCCTCGCGGTGGTCAACATCGCCCTGCCAGAAGCGTCGTCGCTGATGCAGATATTCGCTGTCGTCGCGGTCAGCGCAGTCACCGGTGCGATGAGATTCCTCGCCCTACGCGGTTGGGTGTTCTGACCCCACCCGTCTTCGCCCAACGCATCTCCGCCCGCCCGTGCCGATGCGGCGATAGGCTGGCCTCGCTCGTGAGCAGCGAGGAGGCCTGTGATGGGTAGGTGGTTCACCGAGACCGTCGTCGACAACGGACGTCTGCCACTGTTCTTTCTGCTCGTGTCCTTCCTGCTTGCGTTCTTGTTCATCAGGTTCAGCGTCCGCATGATTCGTGCCGAAGTGTCGTGGTGGCCGGGCAATGTCACGCCCGGCGGCATGCACATTCATCACGTCATGTTCGGCTTGGTGATGGTGCTCATCTCGGGTCTGGCGCTCGTGGCGATCGCCGACTACGACACACCGGTGGCCAATTGCATTCTGGCGAGCATCTTCGGCATCGGAAGTGCACTGATGCTCGACGAGTTCGCTCTGATCCTGCATCTGCGCGACGTCTACTGGGCCGAGGAAGGGCGTGCGTCGATCGACGCGGTCTTCGCCGCGATCGCGATCACCGGGCTGTACCTGCTCGGCGTGCACCCCATCGGCTTCACCGGTGATTTCGACGCCTACCAGCAGGACGGTTCACTGGGAACATTGGCGCTGGTACTCGGCGGTCTGGCGGTCCAACTCGCGCTCGCGGCGATCACCCTGCTCAAAGGAAAACTGTGGACCGGGCTGGTGGGGTTGTTCGTCGTCCCGCTGCTGATCGTCGGGGCAATCAGGCTGGGACGCCCCAACTCCCCGTGGGCACGGTGGAGGTACGCCGACAAGCCTGCGAAGCAGGCCAAAGCCTGGGGACGCGAAGTGCGGCTCCGTGAACCGGTCGTTCGCGCCAAGATCGTCTTGCAGGAGGCGCTGTCCGGACGGTTCGGAGTTCCCGTCGAGATACCCGCGGCAGTCGAACCCGTGGCGCACACAGCGGCGTCGTCGCCGAAACTGCCCAACCGGTTGCTCTCCCGGCTGCGGTGGAACCGCACGCGGCGGCGGTTGCGGCGAACCCCGTTGTGGCGGTTGCCGATGCTCCTGGTCTCGTTGTCGATCGTATCGGCGATCACAGTGGTGATCCTCGACGCCGAATTCGCAGAGGGAGACGGATCGGTCACGCTCGAGTCCGACCTCGATATCGGTGCGACAGCGACGCTGCTCGCAGTGATTGCCGGCGGCATGATCACCCTGACCGGTTTGGTGTTCACTGCTATCACCCTCGCCATGCAATTCGGTGCCTCGCAGATTTCCGTGCGTGTGGTGCCGATGCTGCAGCAGGATGCGATCATGCGGTGGTCGATCGGAATGTTTCTGTCCACCTTCGTCTTCGCGGTGATAGTCACCTCGGATCTCGCACTGTCCGGTGAATGGACGGCGCCGGTGCTGTCCACCTCGATTGCAATTCTGCTCTCGTTCGTCAGCGCGTTCCTGTTCGTGGGGCTCGTGGCGCGCGTGGGGATGGTGCTCGACTCCTCACGTCTGCTCCGGTGGATCGCCGCCCAGGGCCGAACCTCGATCATCCGCATGTATCCGCAGGTGGTGCGGAGAATCGAGGGCAGCTCCGAACCGGCGGCTGATCCGCGCGAGCCCGGTCCACTGGAGACATCGTCGACGGTGCGGCTGACACGCCTTTCTCCGGACGGGCGGATATTGCTGGCCGTGGATCTGGATCGCATCCAACGTCTGACCACCAAGTGGGGTGTGACGGTGGAAATGAAACCGACCATCGGAGAGTTCGTCGCACAGGATGCCGTCCTTTTCGAGGTGCATGGCCCGCACCTTCGCGTGCGACCGCATCAGTTGATGACATGCCTGATCTTCGGCGACACGCACAGCCCGACGGTGAGCCCAGCGGCTGCCCTGCAGGCACTGGTCGATATCGCACTCAAGGCGCTCTCGCCGTCCATCAACGACCCGGGACGTGCGGTGCAGGCCATCGATCACATCGAAGACCTACTGATGATCATCGCCCCTCGGATTCAGCACGAGTCGGACCGATCGGCAACGACTCGTATCAGGGGCACCCGCCGGACCTGGGCTGACTATGTCACCGTGGCCACCGACGAAATTCGGCACTACAGCTCGGGTTCCACCCAGGTCCAACGACGATTGCGATCGTTGCTGCTCACGTTGCTCAACGCGTGCCCGCCCGATCAGCACCCTCCGCTGACAACCCGACTCGACGCGCTCGACGCCCAGGTCCAGCGGGAATGGGAGGGCGAACTCGACATTGCGCTCGCCGGCGCCGCCGATCCGCAGGGGCTCGGTTCGGAGCAGGGTTCCTCCGGCCGAACCCACCCCCTTGTGCTGGGAGTGGAGCCTGCGGAATGACCGTATTCAGGCTGGGAGTGGAGCCTGCGGAATGACCGTATTGAAGCTGGGAGTGGAGCCTGCGGAATGACTTGCTTCGGTTGTGTGGTGGCTGTGTGAGACTGATCGGTGTGACTTCGGATTCTGTATCGGCGGCTGCGCCCCAGTGGTTCTGCGACGCGGTCGGTTCGAGACCGGTCGAGTCGGACATCGACGTTCTCGGTGCATCGGTGCGGGTGCGTATCTGGGATCGCGCGGCGCCGGGAGCCGAGGATGCGCCTGGCGTCGTGTTGGTGCACGGCGGTGCTGCGCATTCGGGGTGGTGGGATCACATCGCGCCGTTTCTTGCGCGGCACTATCGCGTCGCGGCGCTCGATCTGACTGGTCACGGTGACTCGGGGCGACGCGAGGAGTACGGCTTCGAGGTGTGGTCGGCGGAGGTGCTCGCGACGGTGGAACACGCGAACTTCGCCCGTCCGCCGGTGTTGATCGGTCACAGCATGGGCGGGTGGGTCGCGATGGCGTCGGCGACGGACGCCGCGCGGGTCGCCGGTGTGGCGGCCATCGACACGCCGCTGCGATCGTTGTCGCCGGAGCAGGTTGCCGCACGCGACAAACGCGCGTTCGGCCCGCTGAAGGTCTATGCCACGCAGGACGAGGCCGTGTCGCATTTTCGGACCGTTCCTGATCAATCCGGTTCCTTGCCGTACGTGATGGACCATGTGGCGCGCGGGTCGCTGCGCGAGGTCGACGGCGGCTGGTCGTGGAAGTTCGACCCGAGGATCTTCGGTAGTGCCCGTCCGACGCCGGATCTGCTGCGCTCCGTGCGTTGCCGGGCTGCGGTGTTCCGCGCCGAGCGGGGCTTGGTGACCACGGATGTGGCTTCGGACATGTACGAGTTGTTCGGCAGATCAGCTCCGGTGATCGAACTACCGCTCGCGGGCCATCATGTGATGCTGGATCAGCCGTTGCCGCTCGTATCCGGGCTGCTCACGCTGCTCGCGGACTGGGCTCACTCCGTTGCGCAGGTTGGCGACACCGCGGTCATGTGAACGCCCCCAATAGCTCCCGCGGCGGTCTTGCTACATCTAACAGAGATCGACAGATCTCGCTGTGAGCCGGTCGAGCGGACCTACGCTGACGTAGGTATTCGATTCGAGGAGGCATGTCCATGGTCAGGGATCTGACACAGCTGGAGCTGCTAACGGAGCTCGTACCGGTTGCGGAGGACAACGTGAACCGGCACATCGCCGCCGCGAAGGAGTGGCACCCCCACGACTACGTGCCGTGGGACGAGGGCCGCAACTTCGCCGCGCTGGGTGGGGTGGACTACGACCCGGAGCAGAGCAAGCTCTCCGATGTCGCCAAGGCCGCGATGATCACCAACCTGCTCACCGAGGACAATCTGCCCTCCTACCACCGTGAGATCGCGGAGAACTTCTCGCGGGACGGTGCGTGGGGCACCTGGGTGGGACGGTGGACAGCGGAGGAGAACCGCCACGGCATCGTGATGCGCGACTACCTCGTCGTCACCCGCGGCGTCGACCCCGTCGCGCTCGAGCAGGCCCGCATGATCCATATGACCAACGGGTTCGCCTCGCCCATCGGTTCGCACAGTGGGTTGCTGCATTCGGTGTCGTACGTGACGTTCCAGGAATTGGCGACGCGCGTCTCACACCGCAACACCGGCAAGGTGTGCGACGACCCGATCGCGGACCGGATGCTTCAGCGCATCGCTGCCGACGAGAACCTGCACATGATGTTCTACCGCAATATCTGCGGCGCGGCGCTCGATATCGCACCGGACCAGACGCTCGAGGCGGTCAGTCACATCGTGACGAACTTCCAGATGCCCGGTGCCGGTATGCCGAACTTCCGTCGCAACGGTGTACTCATGGCCAAGCACGGCATCTACGATCTGCGTCAGCACCTCGAGGACGTCGTCTGGCCGGTCCTGCGCAAGTGGCGCATCTTCGAGCGTGAGGACTTCACCGCTCGCGGTGAGAACACGCGCGAGGAGCTCGCTGCATTCCTCGAAGACCTCGAGCGCCAAGCAACCAAGTTCGAGGAGATGCGCGACCGCTCTCTCGCCCGCGAAGCCAAGAAGCTGGAACGCCAGGCGTCCTAGAGCAGTTGCTCGGGTGCCTCGTCTGAAAACTGGAGTTCGAACTGACTACCACGGCCACCAAGCTCGCCGAACTGACCGACAAATTGGAGGCGGCCCGCAGTCCGGGCAGTGACCGCGCGATAGCCAAGCGCGCTGCTGCCGGGTTGCCGGGCCCACGAGACCGGATCGACGCACTTCTCGATCCGGGTAGCTTCATCGAGTACGGCGCATTGATGAAAGCGCCTGGCAGCCCGGATAATCCGCTCGGCGACGGTATCGTGACGGGCAGAGGGACGGTCGGTGGGCGGCCGGTGATCGTCTACTCGCACGACAACACCGTCTTCGGGGGGTCGCTCGGTGAGATGTTCGGGCGCAAAGTGGTCTCGATGATGGAACTTGCGGCCAGGACGGCGTGCCCGCTCATCGGGATCAATGACTCCGGTGGTGCCCGTATTCAGGACGCCGTGACCTCGCTGGCTTTCTACTCCGAGATCGGCCGACGGCAGCGGTTGCTCTCCGGCCTCGTTCCCCAGATCTCCATCATGCTGGGTAAATGCGCTGGAGGAGCGGCATATTCACCTGCGTGCACCGATTTCGTCGTCGCCGTCCAGGATCAGTCCTTCATGTTCGTCACCGGGCCGGACGTGCTCAAAGCGGTTACCGGAGAGGCCATTTCGGCGGAGGATCTCGGTGGAGCGACGAAGCAGGCAAGCTACGGAACCGTGCATCACGTCTCGAAGTCCGAGTCCGACGCGTTCGAGTGGGTGAAAACGTTGCTCGGATACTTGCCGAGCAACTGCCATGAGCAAGCCCCGCTCGTCAATCCCGGGCTCGAGCCGGCGATCACCGAGTCCGATCTCGGTCTCGACACGTTCCTGCCGGACTCGGACAACACCGCATACGACATGCACGACATCATCATGAGGGTGTTCGACGACGGAGACTTCCACGAGATAGGTGAGCTGTACGCGCCCAACGTCATCACGGCGTTCACGCGTGTGGACGGCCGGACAGTGGGCGTTGTCGCAAACCAGCCCACGTATCTGAGTGGGGCGTTGGACATCGCAAGCTCGGAGAAGGCAGCTCGCTTCATCTACATCTGTGACGCGTTCGCCATCCCGGTCGTGTTTCTCGTCGACATCCCCGGATACCTTCCAGGTCTCGAGCAGGAACGCGCCGGCGTCATCTACCGCGGCGCGAAACTGTTGGCGGCCGTGATCGAATCGACCGTACCCAAGGTGACCGTTGTTATTCGGAAGGCGTACGGGGGCGGCTACGCGGTGATGGGTTCGAAGAATCTCGGTGCCGACCTGAACTTCGCGTGGCCTACCGCGAGAATTGCGGTCATGGGAGCGGAGGGGGCCGTCGGATTGCTGCGGCGTCGCGAGATCGAGGCGGCGGGGGCCGATGGTCCGCGCGTGCGGCAGCAGTTCATCGACTTCTACAACGAGCATGTCGCGACGCCGTACACCGCTGCTGAGCGGGGTTACATCGACGCGGTGATCGAGCCTTCGCAGACGCGGCTGGAGATCCGTCGTGCGCTCAAACTGCTGGCAGACAAGACCCCGGAACCGCTGCCGCCACGCCGGCGCTCGCTGCTACGACCGGTGTAGGCGCCTCCGCCGCATGTGAGTGGAAATACATAGCCCTCTATGTAGTTTCACTCACATGCGGCGAAGCCGCCATACTTCGGGTGTGAGCGAATTCTGGGACCGCATATCCGCGGTGAGTCCTGATCCACCGGTGTGGATCGTCCAAGTAGCAGCGCTGGCCGCGCTGGCGATAGTGCTGATCCCGCAGACGTGGCGTATCGCGCGCAACGTGGTGACCATCGCGCACGAGGGTGCGCACCTGTTCGTCGCGCTGATCACGGGTAGGCAGCTGATGGGACTGCGCCTGCACTCGGACACCTCGGGTGTGGCGATTTCCAAGGGCAAGCCGACGGGCCTCGGCGTCATCGTCATGACCTTTGCGGGCTACGTCGGCCCGTCGCTCCTGGGACTCGGGGCGGCCTTCGTGCTCGGCACGCAACGTGCGTCGGCGGTGCTGTGGATCGGTATCGTCTCGATTGCGCTGATGCTGTTGATGATTCGCAACCTCTACGGATTGTTGTCGCTGGTGGTGGTCGGCGCCGTGCTGTTCGTCGTGTCGTGGTGGGGCACCGGTGAGCAACAAGTTGCTGCGGCGTACTTCATCACCCTTTTTCTGCTGATTGCGGGCCCGCGTCCCGTCCTCGAACTGCAACGCTCGCGCAGCGCGGGACGGGCACGCGACTCCGACGCCGATCAGCTGGCCCGGTTGACGTTTCTACCGGGAATCGTCTGGGTGGGCCTGTTCCTGCTGGTCACGCTCGGATGTCTTGCACTGGGCGCGTGGCGGATTCTGGCTCCGGTGCAGTGACATCGACACTGGCCTCGGGGGCAGTGAAGTAGAACATGGCTCTCCGGGCGTCGACCTGTTGCTCGGTGATGGCCAGCTGACCGCGACCACGGCTGAAGAATGCCGTGAGCCAGGAGATCACCGTGGTCAGGCGGCTACGGAAGCCGACGATGTAGAGCAGGTGGACGAGCAGCCACATGATCCAGGCGATGAAACCGGTGATCTTGATCGGCCCGATCTGCGCAACCGCGCTGAACCGCGAGACAGTCGCCATGGATCCCTTGTCGAAGTACCGGAAGGGTTTACGTTCGGGTGCGGATCTACCGGACCGCACGGCTTCGACACCGTCTTCGATAACACGGGCTGCGTAGCGTCCACCCTGGATGGCGACCTGCGCGACGCCGGGCAGATTGTCCAGTGCCATCATGTCGCCGACGACGAATACCTCGGGATGGCCGGGGAGCGAGAGGTCCGGTCCAACGAGGACGCGACCAGCGCGGTCGATCTCGGCACCGGACTGCTCGGCGAGCGTTCTTCCGAGAGGGCTGGCGGCGACGCCCGCGGACCACACCTTGGTCCGGGCATCGATGCGCCGGATGGTGCCGTCGGCATCCTTGACCGACAGGCCACCGAGGTCGACGTCGGTGACCATCGCGCCGAGTTGGATGTCGACGCCCATCTTTCTCAAGCGTCGGGCGGCCGCCTCGCCGAGGGAGTCGGCGAACGGCGGAAGCACCTTCGGTGCCGCATCGAGCAGTACGACGCGTGCGCTGCGACTATCGATATGGCGGTAGGCACCGTCGAGTGTCTTGTTCGCGAGTTCGGCGATCTGGCCGGCCATTTCGACACCCGTGGGTCCGGCGCCAACGACGACGAAGGTGAGCAGCCGAGCGATCTCGTCCTCATCTGTGGCGAGTTCCGCCTGGTCGAAGGCGCCGATGATGCGACCGCGTAGCTCGAGGGCGTCGTCGATGGTCTTCATGCCGGGCGCGAACTCGGCGAAGTGGTCGTTGCCGAAGTAGGACTGGCCCGCGCCTGCGGCGACGATGAGGCTGTCGTAAGGGGTTTCGGTGACGCGTTCGAGGAACTGAGAGGTGACGGTTTTCGACTCGAGGTCGATGGCACCCACCTCGCCGAGGATGACGGAGGCGTTGTGCTGATCTTTGAGGATGAGGCGGGTCGACGGCGCGATCTCGCCCTCGGACAGGATGCCCGTCGCCACCTGGTAGAGCAGGGGTTGGAACAGGTGGTGGGTGGTCTTGGCTATCAAGGTGACGTCGACATTGGCCTTGCGAAGTTGCTTGGCTGCGAACAGTCCGCCGAACCCGGAGCCGACAATGACGACGCGGTGCCGGTGAACTCGTTGTGCGAGCGCCGGTGTGAGTTCGGGTGTGTTGGACGCGGACATGGGTGTGTCCTTCCACGTTCGGGACGTCCGGTGTGCGGGCCGTCGTGTGTGCTGTGTCACTATGTACTTGAAGGCTACAGCACCGCATGTCTGAATGTTAAGACAATTGCGGTCGAGTGCGGATCGCGCATGGTCTCACTTAATGGCCATAGGTAGATACCTAATGGTGATAGGCTCTTGCCATGGACAGGGTTCCTCTCAATCGATCCGTGGTGACCGAGCGCGGTGCGCAACTCGCCGACGCGACCGGTTTCGATTCGTTGAGCCTCGCCGCCCTTGCTCGATCGTTCGGCGTCCAAACCCCCAGCCTCTACTCGCACGTCAAGGACCTCGCTGACCTACGGGATGGCATTACCGCCCTGGCCCTCGGTGAACTCGCAGCGAATATCGGCGACGCCATAGCCGGTCGCTCGAAGAAGGATGCGCTGGTGGGTTTCGCGGCCGCGCACCGTGAATACTCGACCGACCACCCAGGCCGGTGGG
>NZ_JABFAO010000011.1:121512-764874 GCF_017168235.1 Rhodococcus sp. KRD197 | reverse complement strand
GTGGGAGGGTGTACGGGACGCGATCGGTGCCGTAGAGTCGAAGACGGTTGAGATAACAGCCGTTGTTGGGGAAGACGCAACGTGAGCAGCTCATCCGGTTGACGGACTGCCGAGCACCTGTATGCGCTTTCCTCCCACTTCGACGATGGGAATGGCCATGACTGTTACTCCACACGGCTTGAACGACAAGAACAGCTTGAAAGACACGAGCGCGGGAAGCGTTCGACTCGCCTGCGAAACATCGGTGTCGGTTGCGTCGACCGGAGTTATCTTCAGCGCGACACCGGCCGGCTACGGCCAGCTGGTCGTCAAGGTTCACGGTGACATCGACACGCGCAGCGCACCGATCCTGTCCGACTACGTGTGCGCACGCGTCGGAAGCGATGTGCGTCTGGTGCTCGATCTGTCCGTTGTCGGGTTCTTCGGGATCGCCGGGTTGAACGTATTCACGGCCCTGGACGAGGCTGTCCAGGCGGCAGGGTCGAGCTGGTGCCTCGTCGAGGGGCATCCGGTTTACCGCCTACTCGAGGCGGCGTCTGTTGTGCCGACCGTCCAGCGGTTCAAGTCGGTCGACGAGGGTCTCGCCGGCCGCTGATCCAGCCTTGCGCCTCGATCACGCGATCACCGGGTGACCAGCTCCAATAGGGAGCTGGTCACCTTTTTGCGTAGGGGTCCGAGAAGCCCGTGCTGCCCCAGAGCGGCCCGTGCAGCGTTGGTACCTGCCGCGCCGTGAACACCGCCACCGGGATGCGCCGACGAACTCCCAAGGAACAACCCTTCGACGGGGGTCTCCGCTCGTCCGAGACCCGGCGTCGGCCGGAAGATCAACTGCTGCTGAATCTGCGCGGTACCGCCGTTGACAGCGCCGCCGTGCAGATTTGCGTTCGAGGCGAACAGGTCGGAGGGACGCTGCACCACCTGTCCGACGAGCGCCGATTCGAATCCCGGCGCGTGGTCCTCGAGCACCGCCAGGACGCGATCGGCGATCGTGTCGGCCGAGGCGTCGTCGATGATCCCCCGCGGCAGGTGCGTGTACGCCCACGCGCTCTCGGTCCCGGCGGGTGATCGCGTCGAATCGGCCGTCGTCATCTGACCGAACAACATGAACGGGCGCTTCGGCAGGACGCCGGTGGACATGTCGGTGGTCCAACGCAGCAGTCCGTCGTCGTCGGCCCCGAGATGCACGGTCCCAGCGTCGGACAAACTCTTCGACCGCCATGGAATCGGCTGATCGAGCGCGTAGTTGATCTTCACCACAGGTGTATCCCACTCGAACTTCTCGAGGTCCTCACGCATACGGCGCGGGATCGCCTCGGCGGGTAGCAGATCCTGATACAGCGCAGGCGCAGAAACGTCGGCGATGACGGCACGGCGCACCCGCACCGTCTCACCCGAGGCCGTGTGCACCGACCGTGCACGACCGTTCTCGACACCGATCCGAGTGACCACGCTGTTGCATCGCAGTTCCGCCGCCCCGGTGCGCCGGACCATCGCCGCGGTCAACGCGCTCGCCCCGCCCTTCGGGACGGGAAAACCCACGTCCTGAGCCAGCATCGTCAACAGATAACCCATCGCTCCGCTCACCGGGGCGTCGACGGGCGCGTCGCCGTGCATCGCGTTGCCCAGCAGCAGGCATCGCGCCGCGGAATCGCGGAACGTCTCGTGTGCCATGGCCCGCGCGGGCAGAGCCATGAAACGCGTGAATCGAAGCATTCCGGCCGGACCCAGCGTGCGCACCAGCGATGCCGCCGCTCCGACGGGTGGGAAGGGGGTGAAGAACGCGTCGAGAAGCGGCTTCTTGATCCGGGTGAACTCCTCGTACAGCGACAGCCAGGCGTCGCCGTCACGTCGATCGTGTTCAGCGAGCGCGGCAGCGGTGTCGGCGACGTCGTTGTGGACCACCGGGGCGTTCTCGTCATCCGCCGACCTGGCGTGGCCGTAGACCGCGGGAGAGCGGCGCCACTCGAGGCCGTGACGCTCGAGTTCGAGGGCGGTCATCGCAGGTGACGAGGCACCGAGAGGATAGAACGCGCTGAACAGATCGCTGGTGTATCCGGGCACCAGTTCGGCGCTGCGCACAGCGCCACCGGGCTCGTGTCCCGCCTCGAGTATCACGACATCCCACCCTGCATCAGTGAGAGTCGCTGCAGCGGCGAGGCCGTTGGGCCCGGCCCCGATGACTACGGCGTCGGCGGTAGTGACGGTCATGACGGAGTGGTCGACCTTTCCGCGAGAAGAGCCAGGCGTCGAACCGCCTCGTGGTTGCGAGGATGAGCGAGCGCATGTTGGACGGACTTCGGGATGGCGGTGAACGGCGCAGTCTGCGCGTGCTCGATCATCTCTATACGACATCCGGTCGGCAGCGGATGCAAACGCAGGGTGATACTCGCCGCACCGAACGGCAGAGCACGCGCCGACATCACGAGCTCACGTCCTTCGTGCATGCTCGTCGATTCGGTGTGATCGTTCAGGACCAAAGGCCACAGGCCGACCGAGTGGTGGATACGGCTGCCGACGGCCGGCCAGTTCGAGTCGACAGCTCTGATGCGCGACGCCCCCACCACCCAGGTCGCGTAGGACCAGCCGTCCGCCAGGACGCTCCAGACCTGATCGGTTGTGGCGGTCGTCTCCGTTGTGGTCGACATCGTGGCCTCCGAATTGCTTTTGCTCCCCGCACTGTTCGTGCTTCCTCGTGCATGCCCTGACGGCGGTGTGCGGAAACCCCTGGTTTCGGTGTTGCATCCGCAGGGCATGCCCAGTTCCGGTGCAGTGTCTCGTCCGGACGAGATTCAGCATCAGATCCCGTGGGTTGAAAACACAGCCTGCGGGATCGCTCCACGGTCGAACCACGCAACAAGCAGAACTTCACCGTTCCGAGCTGGTCATGTCAGCGGGCGGGCTATGCGTCGACCGATTCCTCGTCGCGCTCCCCGCGTCGCATGGCCAGGTATCCGGCGAGCTCGCGCTTGACGACGGGGAGGAGAAAGTAGAGCCCCGTGATGTTCACCAGTGCCAGCAGGAACAGCGTGGCGTCGGCGAAGTCGAGGACCGAGCCGAGGGAGAGCACGGTGCCGATGACGGTGAACACGCAGAACATGGTGTTGAAGAAGTTCCGCGAGAGGCGGCTGCGCCCGAACAGTGAGGTCCATGCCTGCAGGCCGTAGTACGCCCAGGTGATGGCAGTGGACAACGCGAACAACGCGACAGCCACGGTGAGCACGTACGGGAACCAAGGCAGCACCGTCTCGAATGCGTCGGAGGTGAGCGTGACGCCGCCGGCGGGGAGCTCCCCGGTCTCGGCGACTACTTCCCGCTGGTCCTGCCAGGTTTGAGTGTTGGCGATGACGATCGTCAGTGCCGTGGCGGTACAGATGATGACGGTGTCGATGAACGGCTCGAGCATGGCGACGAATCCCTCGGTGACGGGATGCCGTGTCTTGACTGCAGAGTGCGCGATCGCGGCGGATCCGAGGCCGGCCTCGTTCGAGAAGGCGGCGCGCTGGAAGCCGATGATCATCACACCGAGGATGCCGCCGGCGACGCCCTCGGGGGAGAACGCGCCTTCGAAGATCGCCACGAACGCCGACGGGACCGAAGTGATGTTGACGCCGATGACCACGGCGCAGGCGAGGATGTAGACGATCGCCATCGACGGCACCAGTTTCGAGGTCACCGCGGAGATCGACTTCATGCCGCCGATGATGACGAAGCCGATGATCAGGGCGATACCGATCCCGAAGATGGTCTTGGCGCCGTCGGAACCGAGGATGCCCTCCTCGCCGCCGGTGACCGCACGCACCTGTGCGAACGTCTGGTTGGCCTGAAACATGTTGCCGCCGCTGATGGCGAAGAACGTGATGACGATGGCGTAGAAGACGGCCATGACTTTGCCGAGCTTCACCAGCCCGCGTTCGGCGAGGCCCTTGGTGAGGTACTTCATCGGCCCACCGGAGACGGTGCCGTCCTCGTTGATATCGCGGTACTTGACGCCGAGGGTGCATTCGACGAATTTCGACGCCATACCGAGGAAGCCGGCAAGGATCATCCACAGGGTGGCTCCTGGGCCACCGAGCGTGACTGCGACCGCGACGCCTGCGATGTTGCCGAGGCCGACGGTTCCTGACACTGCCGCGGTCAAGGCTCGGAAGTGGCTGAGTTAGTGCTATTGGCGCCGCGATGGCCCCGGTTGACGAACGATCGACACAATTGTTTACGTGGTGTTGACCGGTACCGTTCAGTTCTTCGACACCAACGACCGGAAGAAGAACATCAGGTTCGCGGGACGCTCCGCGAGACGACGCATGAAGTACCCGTACCACTGGTCGCCGTAGGGGACGTACACACGAACGCGATTACCCTCGGCTACGAGCCGTTGCTGTTCGAGTTCCCGGATTCCGTACAGCATCTGGTACTCGTAGCTTTCGGTTCCCCGCGAGGACTCACGCGCGAAACGATCTGCCGCGTCGATCATTTCGGGATCGTGCGATGCCACCATCGGGTACCCGTCGCCGTTCATGAGCACCCGCAAACATCGCAGATACGACGCTGATACGTCCGCCGGCTTCTGAAATGCGACCGAAGCCGGTTCGTTGTAGGCGCCCTTGCACAACCGGATTCGCGAGCGCGGGCCCGAGAGCTCCCGGCAATCGTCCTCCGTGCGTTCGAGGTACGCCTGCAGCACGGTGCCCAGATCGGGGTAGTCCTGCCTCAGCTCGCGCACGATCGACAACGTCGAGTCGGTTGTCGTGTGGTCCTCGGCATCGACCGTCACCCACACGCCTGCAGCTTCCGCTGCCGCGCAGATGGTTCGAGCGCCCCTGAGGGCGAGAGATCTGTCGATGCCCTGTCCCAATGCCGACAGTTTCAGTGACACCTCCAACGAACGTGGGCTCGCATCGATCGTCGAATATGCCTGCAACAGAGACAGATAGGCCTCGACCGTCGCGCTGGCCCGTGCGGCATCGGTGGTGTCCTCCCCGAGGTAGTCGACGGAGACGGTCCTGCCTGATTCGAGCAGCGATGCGACCGCCGCGACCACCTCCGGCTCGGACTCGCCGGCCACGAATCGGTCCACCAGCTGCCGAGTGATGCGCATCTTGCTCATCGCCGATTCGAGCTTCGGTGACCGCGCAGCCGCGAGCAGCGCCGGCCGAAGCGGGTTGTTCAGCACGGTCGTCATGTCGTTCCCTCGCCGTCCTGATGTGGGTATCGGTGGGTGGTCGCGGGTACGAAGGTCTCCTTGACAGTGCGTGCCGACGCCCAGCGAAGCAGATTCTGTGGTGATCCGGCCTTGTCGTTGGTGCCCGATGCACGTGCGCCGCCGAACGGTTGCTGGCCGACCACGGCGCCCGTCGGCTTGTCGTTGATATAGAAGTTGCCGGCTGCGAACCGCAGCGCCTTGTGTGCGTCGTCGACGGCCATGCGGTCGTTTGCGATGACCGCACCGGTGAGTGCGTACTTCGAACCGGTGTCGACGAGCTTCAGAATCTCGGAGTACTTGGCGTCCTCGTACACGTGCACCGCGAGGATAGGCCCGAAGTATTCCGTGGAGAAGGCCTCGTCTGTCGGGTCGTCACCGAGAAGCACTGTCGGCGAGACGAAGTAACCCTCGGAATCGTCGCAGGTGCCGCCGGCCGCAACGGTCAGGCCCGGCGCGGACTTGGCGCGTTCGAGTGCGGCGGCGTTTCGGTCGAAGGCGCGTCGATCGATGACAGCTCCGCCGTAGTTGGACAGATCGGTGACGTCTCCGTACTTCAGTTCGGATACCTGATCGATGAACCTCTCGCCCATTGCTGCCCACACCGACTTCGGTACGAAGGCCCTCGACGCGGCCGAGCATTTCTGGCCCTGGTAATCGAAAGCGCCGCGAACGAGAGCGGTCGTCAGGACCTCGGGATCAGCCGAGGAATGGGCGAGAACGAAGTCCTTGCCGCCGGTTTCACCGACGAGCCGGGGATACGAGTTGTAGTTCGAGATGTTGTTGCCCACCTCGCGCCACAGACGCTGGAAGGTCGCGGTGGATCCGGTGAAGTGGATTCCGGCCAGGCGTGGATCGTTCAGAGCTACCTCGGAGACGAGCGGGCCGTCGCCGAGGACCAGGTTGATGACGCCGGGCGGGAGGCCTGCTGCCTCGAGAAGCTGCAGCGTCAGGTACGCGGCGACGGACTGTGTCGGTGACGGCTTCCACAGCACGGTGTTGCCCATCAGGGCGGGCGCTGTCGGTAGGTTCCCGGCGATGGCGGTGAAGTTGAAGGGGGTGATCGCGTAGACGAACCCTTCCAGCGGCCGGTACTCGACGCGATTCCAGACGCCGGGTGAGGACACCGGCTGGTCGGCGAGGATCTGACGGGCGAACGCGACGTTGAAGCGCCAGAAGTCGATGAGCTCGCAGGGGGCGTCGATCTCGGCCTGGTACGCGGACTTGGACTGCCCGAGCATGGTGGCGGCAGCGATCTTCTCGCGCCAGGGCCCGGCGAGCAGATCGGCGGCGCGGAGGAACACCGCGGCGCGATCGTCGAACGAGAGCTCGCGCCACCCGGGTGCAGCGGCCGCGGCAGCATCGATGGCCTCGCGCACGTCCTCGTGCGTTGCATTGGTGAAACTTCCGATGACGGACGAGTGCCGGTGCGGCTGCACCACATTCTCGCGTGTCCCGGTTGCTGTGCGGTGGACCCCACCGATGACCTGGTGAATATCGACCGGATTCGCTTGCAGTGCGTCCAGTTGGATACGCAGGCGGCTACGTTCTGCGCTGCCGGGGGCGTACGAGCCCACAGGCTCGTTGGTCGGGGTCGGTACCGAAGTGACGGCGTCCACGGTGGCCTCCTTCTTGTGCGGGTGTGCCTGTCATTGAAGTCGGCTTCCGAGCGCAAGTATTCTTCCGATCGGCCAAGAATTCTGTGGTTGACTTGTCCAGGTGGACGAAGATTCGGCACTGAGCGGGGTGAGCCTGAAGGCACTGCTGCGAGCGATACACGGCGCATTCGCCGAGTTGGTGGTGGCTCCCATGGGCACCGAGGTGGCGATCGGCTCGGTCACGTTGCTCGATGCCGATGATGTCGCAGACCCAGCTGCAGGGGCCGACCTGTGCCTCCTCGTCGGGGTACCCGAGCCCCTCGTGGTGGCCTGGCTCGACGAGCTCGCGCTGCGTACCGCACCCCTACGGCCGCATGCAGTGATGGTCAAGGGCGCTTCGATCGCGATGGCACATGCCGCCCGTCAGGCTGGCACTGCCCTGATCTCGGTTCATGCGCAAACGCGTTGGGAGAGACTGCTTTCGATGGTCCGCGGCGTGCTCGATCATTCCGTGCACCGCGTCGAATCCGATCCGATCGGCGAGGATACCGATCTCTACGGACTCGCGCACACGGTGGCCGCACTGACCAAAGGCATGGTGAGTATCGAGGACGAGCGTTCGCACGTGCTCGCCTACTCGGCCGCCGACGACGCGGCCGACGAACTGCGGACCCTGTCCATCCTCGGCCGCGAGGGGCCCGCGGACTATCTGCGGAAGTTGCGCGAATGGGGCGTCTTCGACCGCATCCGAGCCAGCGACGAGGTGGTGGAGGTTCCCGCCGACGAGCACCTCGGTATCCGGCGCCGCCTCGTTGTGGGCATCCGGTCCATTCCCGACGCCTCGGGCGCTGTCACCACCCTCGGCGCGATCTGGGTACAGGAGGGTGGGCGCCCGGTCGCGCCCGACGCCGACGCAGTGCTGCGCGGGGCCGCGGCGGTCGCGGCCCGATTGATCAAACGCATCGTCGACGCGCCGACCAACGAGGCCGTGCAGATCCAACGTCTGCTCGGAGCGCGCGGCGGCGGAGTCGATGTGCCCTCTCTTGCTGCCTCGCTGTCGATCTCACCGACGATGCCGGCCGCGGTGGTGGGCTTCGCCGGTGTGGGTGATCAAGCGACCGTGCACCTATCCGGTGCATTACGGTTGCACGCCAGCGCGTTTCACCGGTCCTCACTGGCCACCGCGATGGGCGAGCGCATCTACGTGCTGTTCCCAGGGGAGGTCGCGGCCCGCTCGCTCGAATCCTGGACGCGCGAGACCATCGCTCGCATCGAGATGCGAACGGGTACGGCAACCCGGGCGGCACTCGTGACCTCGGTCGCGACGCTGTCCGATGTGGCAGCGGCGCGCGTGGAGGTGGACCGGGTGCTCGATCGGACGACGGGGAACGATCGCGTCACGACACTCGAGGAGTCCCGCACTTCGGTGTTGCTGGGGGAAATCGTCGAGCTCGTCGCCAATCACGAGCATCTGCTCGATCCTCGAATCGGGAAACTCGCCGAGTACGACGTGCGGAACGGTTCGACCATGACGGAGAGTCTTCGGGTCTATCTGGCGCATTTCGGCGACGTCAGGAGTGCCGCCGAGCAACTGCGGGTGCACCCGAACACGTTGCGGTACAGAATCAAACGGGTCGAAGAGATACTCGGTGCGGATCTCAGGAACGCGGACGAGCGGGTGCTGATCGAGCTGCAGCTGCGCGTGGCGGCCCCGTAACTCCCGTGGTTCCAGTGATGCCCGTGGTGAGCAGGGCCGCGAGTTCGGCGTAGGCCTGTGAGTCGTCGAGGCCGGTACGTTCGGAGACCTCGCGTGTCTGGATCCGAGCCATCGTCGACGCTGCGACATCTGCGACGAAAGCGGCATGGACGCTGCGCACGTCACCGGCCGAGGCGCCGTCGTCGATGAGTTCCTGAACTCGCTTCGCAGCGAACGCGGTGTTCTGTTCGTAGACCTCACGGGCGGGTGGGAAGGCCGCGAGGTCCTCCATGAACTGCCTCGATGCAGGCTCGAGTGCTACGCCGACCGCCGACAGGTACGCGGTGAGCCGCTCGGTGGTGCCACGTACGGACGTCAGCGACGCCTCGACTCGCTCGGTGGCGCCACGGAAGAAGTGCACGGTTGCCGCGCGTACGAGCTGTTCCTTGCTGCCGGCGAGAGTGTAGAGCGTGGACTTGCTGCAGCGCAGGCGCGCAGCGATCTCGTCGAGTGTGAGGTGTGCGAAGCCCTCGGACAGCAGGAGCGCGACCAGCTGATCGAAGAGTTCGGCGCGGCGAGCTGTCGCGTGTGCAGCGGTCATAGTCGTAGACGATACTCGTGCAGTACTGTCGGGGGACCTACAGTACTGCAAGGAGTCTTCTCATGGCCGTCGACCGTCTGCTGCCCACCCCAGAAGCGCGCGATCTCATCGCGCTCACCCGCGACGTCGCAGACAAGGTCTTAGGGCCCCTCGTCGACGAGCACGAGAAGAACGAGACCTACCCCGAGGGCGTGTTCGGCACCCTCGGCGAGGCAGGACTGCTGAGCTTGCCGTTCCCCGAGGAGTGGGGCGGCGGTGGCCAACCCTACGAGGTGTACCTGCAGGTGCTCGAGGAACTGGCGGCGCGCTGGGCGGCCGTCGCCGTCGCGGTGAGCGTGCACAGCCTCGCCTGCTCGCCGCTGCTCGCATTCGGCAGCGAGGAGCAGAAGAAGCGATGGCTACCGGACATGCTCGGCGGCAACCAAATCGGCGCCTACAGCCTGTCCGAACCACAGGCCGGATCCGATGCCGCCGCACTGACCTGCAAGGCGACCCCGACCGAGGACGGATACGTAGTCAACGGAGCCAAGGCGTGGATCACCCACGGCGGCATCGCCGATTTCTACAACCTGTTCGCCCGCACCGGCGAGGGATCCAAGGGCATCTCCTGCTTCCTGGTCCCCAAGGATCAGCAGGGACTCTCGTTCGGCAAGCCCGAGGAGAAGATGGGCCTGCACGCCGTCCCCACCACGTCGGCCCACTACGACAATGCCGTCCTCCCGGCCGAGCGCCGGCTCGGAACAGAGGGGCAGGGACTGCAGATCGCGTTCAGCGCACTCGATTCGGGCCGACTCGGAATCGCTGCCGTGGCAGTCGGCATCGCGCAGGCCGCCCTCGACGACGCCGTCGCCTACGCCAACGAACGCACCACGTTCGGCAAGAGAATCGTCGACCATCAGGGTCTGGGCTTTCTTCTCGCTGATATGGCCGCCGCCGTCGACTCCGCGCGCGCGACGTATCTCGATGCGGCCCGGCGTCGCGACGCCGGACTCGACTACTCGAGAGGTGCATCCGTCGCGAAGCTCGTCGCCACCGACGCGGCGATGAAGGTGACCACCGACGCCGTCCAGGTGTTCGGCGGCTACGGCTACACCCGCGACTTCCGCGTCGAGCGATACATGCGCGACGCGAAGATCACCCAGATATTCGAGGGCACCAACCAGATCCAACGTCTGGTGATTGCGCGTAGCCTGCGTACGTGACCGAGATCTCCGTAGAGACGCCAGCCGGACCGATCAGCGCAGTACTCGAGGCCCCTGCGGGTGGTGGTCCGGGAGTCGTCATCGTGCACGATGCCTTCGGGCTTACCGAGGACACCAGAAACATCGCCCGACGTTTCGCAGACCAGGGTTACGTGGCGTTGGCACCCGACCTGTACAGCCGCGGCGGCGTCAGAAAATGCGTGACCGGAGTGTTCCGGGCACTGCTCGGACAGAGCGGAGTTGCGATCGACGACCTGCTCGCGGCCCGAGACTTCCTGCAGGCACGCGAGGACGTCACCGGCAAGGTCGGCATCGTCGGCTTCTGCATGGGCGGCGGCTTCGCATTGCTGCTCTCGCCCAAGGGGTTCGGCGCCAGTGCCCCGTTCTACGGGGTCACCCCCAGGCATCTCGAGGAGGTTCTCGACGGTGCATGCCCCATCGTCGCCTCGTATGGAAAGAACGATCCTTCGCTCATCGGCGCGGGGAAGAAGGTGGAGAAGATCCTGGCGGCCAAGGGTATCGACCACGACGTCAAGACCTATCCCGGTGCCTCGCACAGCTTTGCGAACGCGCTACCGAAGGGCCCGATGGCCGCAGTCGCGCGAGTCACCGGCATGGGCTGGCGGGGTGAACAGGCGGAGGATGCGTTCGGCCGAGTGTTCGACTTCTTCGGCACGCACCTGAAATAGCTACTGCAGTTCCTGGACCGTCTGTTTGCCCTTGAGCCAGCGGTTCGGCAGTCGACCGACCAGTTCGCCGAGCGGATTGACAGCCTGCGAGAGAATCTCGACGGAGTCCTGCAGGATGGTGATGCTGACCCCCATGCGCTCGATGTTGGGGGCAAGTGAGGCGAGGGTATCCGTGAGCGTCACCAGCTGATCGAGAGTGCCACCCTTGGCGGTGAGACGCTCGATGGCTCCTTCCTCGGCCAGCAACTGCTCGAGTATCCCGTCCTCTTCGATGGCGCGTTCGATGATGCCGCCCTCGCGCGTCAACAACTCCAGCGGCCCGTTCTCGGCGGTGAGACGCTCCAGCGGGCCGTCGACCGCTGTTATTCGATCCAGCAACCCGCCCTCGGCGAGGAGTCGCTCCAGCGGCCCGTCCTCGGCGAGCAAGCGATCCAGTGGGCCTCCGGTGGCGGTGATGCGGTCCACTGGACCGCCCTGCGCGAGGAGCCTTTCGAGCGTTCCCTCCTCGGAGGTGAGTCGGTCGACGACGCCGCCGTGAGCGAGCAGGCGGTCGAGTGGTCCGCCCTCGCGCAGGGCGTTGCCGAGTGCGCGGTCATCGGAGGTGAGCTGCCCCAGTGCTGTGATCAGCTGCATCGTCCCACCCTTGGGGTTGGTGGCGTTCGCGAGATTCATCGGCGTCGCGACACCCGCCTCCATTGCGAAACGGGTGGTCGAGAGAATTGCGCTCGAAACCTCCAGGGCCGTTTCTGCGACGGCGATCCCGGCGCGTACAGGCAGTGTGATCGCGGACACCCAGTTCATGGTTTTACTGTAACCGCTCGCACACATTCTCCGGTGTCGCATCGGTGCAGGGCTTCAGTGCAGGAGTTTGAGCCCGACGATGCAGCCGACCAGTCCGAGGAGCAGCGCGATTCTGATCCAGGAAGCGGGCTCGTCTCCGGTCACCATGGCGTATGCGACGGTGAGCGAGGCGCCGATTCCGACCCAGACCGCGTAGGCGGTGCCGGTCGGTAGCGTCCGCATCGCGTAGGCCAGGCCGGCCATGCTGATCACCAGAGCGACACCGAAGACGACCGAGGGACCTGTTCGCGTGAAGCCGTCGGACTTGCCGAGGGCTGTCGCCCAGATCGCTTCGAATACACCCGAGACCACCAGGATGATCCACGCCACGACAAACACTCTCCTGCACCGTCTTGTCGCTGGCCGGGTACGGTGCGCTCGTCCGGATGTCATCGAGACCAGTACGACGGTACCAGTTTTTTTCGATCAGTAGGCGTACGTGTTCTCCGGCGCCGGAATCTGCTCGACCCCGGTCACGGACATCGTCGGCACGTTCCCGGTCTCCGGAGACGACTGCCCGACGGTCCCGCGAACTCGCAACCAATCACCCTCGGCCCATGCACTCGAACCGGTGTCGAGATGAATCCGGATCGACCGTGCATCCGCCGCGCAACAGACGATGAGGATGCGCGCCAGATCGACGCTGCCGTCGGAGTTCTCCACCACGAAACCGGTCACGGTGATCTCCCGATCCTTCAGGCTGCCGGTGTTGTCCCGGGCCGCGCGCTGAACTACGTCGAGCATCGGAACCTCGGGGCTGGCGCCGCCCGGAAGCGGCGGGAAGGCCGTGCGTTCGAGCGGGCCCGCGGTGACGACCCGCTCCGATACCGAGGACACTCCCAGGGCCGGGGGTGCCACGAACAGAATGAGCGCCGCGGGAATCAACAACATCCAGTACGGGCGGCTGCTGTGGCCGTGCTCCTCGTGGTCTTCGGGGCCGCCGCGCTGGATGTCGCGGACCATCGCGGCGACAGCAAGCACAATCATGAAGACCCCGCTCACCAGCAGATACGGATGCATGCTCGGCTTGACGTAGCGAACGAAACTGCCGTCGAGCGCAATCTTCACCACCGCGCCACCGACCAGCATGAGCAGTACGTTCTGCGTCTCGCGTTTCACCGGGCGCCGCCCAGGACGACGTACCCGATGATGCTCGCGCACACGACGGCCACGACGAAGGTGACCGGCGCGAATCGAAGGACGAAACCGCGACCGAAGCTACCGGCCTGCATCGCCATCAACTTCACATCCACGGCCGGACCGACGACGAGGAAGACCAACCGGGGCAGCAACGGAAGCATCGACATGCTGGCCGCGACGAATGCGTCGGCCTCCGAGCACAGTGCGAGAACGACGGCGAGGATTGCCATCACACCGATCGCCAGCAGCATCTGACCTGCCAGGTGTTCGAGCACCCAGTCCGGCACGATGATGTGCAGCACGGCCGCCAGCCCGGCGCCGAACACCAGGAATGCTCCTGCCTGCATCAGATCGTGCCGGGCCGCCTCGGAGAACAACTCCCACTTGGAGCGACCGGTGTCCTGATGGCGGGCACTCACCCTCGCCGTGATCCATTCGGTCTTGCCGATCCGTGCCCACAGCCAACCCATGATGAGTGCCGTCGCCAACGATCCGAGAAACCTCGCGAGAACCATCCGCGGCTCACCGGGGAAGGCCACGGCCGTCGACACCAGCACGACCGGGTTGATGGCGGGGGCCGACAGCAGAAATGCCAGCGCCGCGGACGTCGGCACACCCTGGTCCATCAACCGTCGGGACACGGGGACGGCGCCGCACTCGCATCCGGGGAGCGCCATCCCCGCCAGCCCGGACACTCCCACCGCGGCTTTTTCGTTGTTCGGCAGCAGCCGTTTCAGCATCGCCGGCGACACGAACGCGGCAATGCCGCCGCTGACCAGCACACCCAGCACCAGGAACGGCGTGGCCTGGACGAATACGCCCAGGAAGATGGTGGCGCCTGCCTGCAGTTCGGGAATCGCGCCGACTGCTCCGACGATCTGCTCGCGGAACACGATCGCCGATACGAGAAGAAATGCGAATACGTGCATGGAGTTGATGGACACGCGGCTGCGCTCGGGCCGCTCGGTCTCCAACATCATCGACCATCATGCACGTTGTCCACCGTTCACAGGAACCTCACAGCGAGAGTGCAGCGAGTGCGCAGAAGATCGGTCCATGATGTGGGAGTGAGCGAAACACCTCAGGCGCGCGTGCTGATAGTCGACGACGAACCGACCATCCTGGAATTGCTGTCGGTCAGCCTCCGATTCCAAGGATTCGACGTGCGAACCGCGGCCTCCGGACCCGAGGCTCTCGACAAAGCCAGAACCTTCCGTCCCGAAGCGGTGATCCTGGACGTGATGATGCCCGGCATGGACGGTTTCGGTCTGCTTCGACGACTGCGCGCGGACGGCGTCGACGCACCGGCGCTGTTCCTCACCGCCCGCGACTCGGTGGAGGACAAGGTCACCGGACTCACGCTCGGTGCTGACGACTACGTCACCAAACCGTTCAGCCTCGAGGAAGTGGTCGCCCGACTCCGCGTCATCCTGCGCAGATCCGGCAGGACCGAGGAGACCGCCCCGTCGCGCATTTCCTTCGCCGACATAGAGCTCGACGACGACACACATGAGGTGTGGAAGGCAGGCGAGGCGGTGTCACTCTCGCCGACGGAGTTCACGCTGCTCCGCTACTTCATGGTCAACGCCGGGACCGTGCTCAGCAAGCCCCGCATCCTCGATCACGTCTGGCACTACGATTTCGGCGGCGAGGTCGGCGTGGTGGAGTCCTACGTGTCCTACCTGCGACGCAAGATCGACACCGGAGACACGCGGCTCATTCACACCCTGCGCGGCGTCGGATACGTCATGCGGCAGCCCCGGTGAAGACCCTGTCCTCGAAGAGCATTCGGCCCCGCAATGTGCCGTTGCGTCTGTCGCTGGTCGTGGCCCTGGTTCTGCTCGTCGCCGCCGGTCTGGTGGCGTCGGGAATCGCGGTGACGTCCTCGCTCGAACGATCACTGGTCGACCGCGTGGACAAGAGCCTGCTCGACGCCTCGCGCGGCTGGGCCGAGCCGAGGAACCGCTATCTCCCGCCGCCGCCGGATGTGCGACGCCCGCCCACCGACTTCTACGTCAAGTCCGTCGACCCCGACGGTGGGGTGATTTTCGAGGAGACCGCCGGATCCGACATTCCCGATATCGACGGTCTCGACGCGCCGAGCCCCGTCACAATCGGATCGATCGACGGCGCAGACACTCGGTGGCGCGTGCTGACCGTGTCGAACTCGCAGGGCACGACGACGGTGGCGCAGAGCCTGACGCCCGTCGAACTCACGGTCGAGCAGCTCGTCGGCCTCCAATCGATCATCGGTGCAGTGGTTCTCGCGATCCTCGCGGTGCTGACCTACTTCATCGTCCGTCGCAGTCTGCGGCCACTCGTCGAAGTCGAGGAAACCGCCGCCGCCATCGCGGCCGGTGATCTACACGAGCGTGTCCCCGAGCGCGACGAGCGCACCGAGGTCGGCAAACTGTCGATTGCGCTCAACGGCATGCTGTCTCAGATTCAGCGCGCCTTCGCGGCCAGCGAAGCATCGGAGGAAGCGGCTCGCGCTTCGGAGGAGAAGATGCGAAGGTTCGTCGCCGACGCCAGCCACGAGCTTCGCACCCCGCTGACAACCATCCGCGGATTCGCCGAGCTCTACCGGCAGGGCGCGATGAGTGACATCACCCTGTTGATGAACCGCATCGAGGGCGAATCCGCTCGCATGGGTCTGCTCGTGGAGGATCTGCTGATGCTCGCGCGTCTCGACGCCCAGCGCCCGCTGGAGACGAAACCGGTGGACGTGCTCTCCGTCGCGGCCGATGCCGTTCACGACGCCGAAGCCGTTGCACCGGAGCGTGATATCACGCTGAGGTTGCTTCCCGGTCCTGGGATACCGGAGGTAGTCGGCGACGATGCCCGGCTTCGGCAGGTACTGGGGAATCTGGTGGGCAACGCGATCCGGCACACCCCTCAGGACGCGAGCATCGAGATCTGTGTCGGTACCACCGACACCTCGGTGCTGCTCGAGGTGCGCGATACCGGCCCCGGCCTGTCCGAGGAAGAAGCCCAGCACGTGTTCGAACGGTTCTACCGGGCGGACTCCTCGCGCACCCGCGAAAGTGGCGGCAGCGGACTGGGACTGTCCATCGTCGCGGCCCTCGTCGCCGCGCACGGCGGCACCGTCACCGTCGACAGCGCGCCAGGGGTAGGCGCTACCTTCCGGGTGGAGTTGCCGCGGGTGGTGTGACTATTCGGGTGCTGCACACCACCACCACGAGGGCGCCGACGACCGACGCCGCAGCTGTGAACAGCACCGCACTGTTCCACCCCTCGACGAGGCCTGCCGCAGTGGGAGTTCCGACCGGCACGGCCAGGACGGCGACGACGGTCACGCCGAGGGCAGAGCCGACGTAGCGCGCAGTGTTGTTCGCCCCGCTGCCCATTGCTGCACGTCCCGCGGGCACGCTGGACACCGCCTCGCGGCCGAGCGCGGCGTTGAGTACTCCACTCGACACACCCGCAACCAACAGACCGGGTAGCAATCTGACCCACGTCGACGATTCCGACAGACCCAGGAGCAGAACCTGGCCGATTGCCACGCCCGTCAGGCCGATGGCCAGCTGAGTGGTACCCGAGACGCGGGCGGGGATACGGCGCGCGAGGAGCGCCGTAGCTACGGAGGTGGCCGACCACGCGAACAGCAGGAACGCCGCCCCGAGAGCGTCGATGCCGTACGCGTTGCCGAGGAAACCCGACAAGAACGACATGAGCGCGATGATTCCGGCCCCGGTCATCAACGCCGCCACCGTGGCCGCGACGAATGCCGGTTGCGTGAACAGCGACAGGTCCAACATCGAATTCCGGTTGCGGTACTCCACGTAGACGAACACCGTCAGCACGAGGGCGGACGCCGCGAACAACACGATGGGAAGTGGCTGCGACCATCCCTGTCGGCCCTCGACCAGAGCTGCGAGGAGCGCGCTCATACCGAGACCGAGCAGGAGTGCGCCGAGCGGGTCCAGACCTCGGGGCGCGTCCGTGCGTGATTCGACCAGCAGCCGTTGCGCCACGAACGCGAGGGCGACGGCACCCACCGCCATCAGCCAGTAGGCGAAGCGCCACGACGCGAGGCGGTCGAGACCTGCAACCACGAGCGGGCCGAGGGCGATGCCGGCACCGACGCTCGCACCCCAGATCCCACTCGCTCGGGCGCGCACCGGTCCGGGCGCGTGCGTGTGCGCGATGATCCCGAGGCTCGACGCCATCACCGCGGCACCTCCGAGCCCCTGCAGGATCCGGGCCAGGACGAACACAAGCGTGCCGGGCGCGACCGCACAGATCACCGATCCAGCGGCGAGCACGACGTTGCCGATGACGAACGTGCGTCGACGTCCCACATCGTCGGCAATCGTTCCGGTCGTGAGCAGCGCTGCGCCCAACCCGATGCTCATGGAGCTGAGAATCCAGGTCCGCCCCGCGGGGTCGCTGCCGAGCGTCAGCGCTGTCGGATTGATCGTCGCCAGTGGAGCGGTGAAGGCGACCAACGTCAACAGGGTGCCGATCGCGGCGACGGTCAGCGACCGACGCGCCACGACGGCCGGATCTGTGCTGTGCATCAAGATCCTACGAACGCTCCCAGTGCCCGATCAGGCGGGAACGTTCGCGGCATGACCGAGCTCGCGCAGCGCCGCCTTGATCTTCGCCGCTGCCTCGTCGAGCGATTGCGGCGACGGGTTCGGGTCGGCGCCCGAGATATCGAAATTGCCCATGTCGTAGGCCGGGAATACGTGCAGGTGCAAGTGCGGAACCTCGAGACCGGCGATCAGGAACCCGGCGCGCGGTGCGTCGAAGCCCTTCCGGACGGCCTGGCCGACCTTCTGCGCAACGCCCGTCAACTCGGCGAAAACGGCCCCGTCGACGTCCTGCCACTGATCGATCTCCTCGCGCGGCACGATCAACGTGTGCCCCTGCGTCACCGGGGCAATCGTCAGGAACGCGACGACGTTGTCGTCCTCCCATACGAACCGTCCCGGAATGTCGCCGCTGATTATCTTGCTGAACACCGATGCCATGCACCCATGGTATGCGGCTGTGCACGCGAAGCCGCACACAGCGCATTGCCAGCTCGAACCCAGGGTGGTGGCAGCTGCGGGAGCGAACCTCGACATCATGACATCGAACCTGCTGGTGACGAGCTCGGTTTCCACAGCCACGCTCGAGGTGGTCATTCCCGTCTACAACGAGGAAGCCGACCTCGAACAGTGCATCCGCCGACTCCACGCCCACCTCGAGGACACCATCCCGTTCTCCTCGCAGATCACCATCGCCGACAACGCGAGCACCGACGGCACTCTTGCCGTCGCCGACAAGTTGGCGAGGGAGATCGCCGGGGTCCGGGTCCACCACCTCGACGAAAAAGGACGGGGGCGAGCGCTGAAGGCCGTGTGGATCGAATCCACCGCCGACGTCGTCGCCTACATGGACGTCGACCTCTCCACCGACCTCAACGCGTTGATGCCGCTGATCGCACCGCTGCTGTCGGGCCACTCCGATCTCGCGATCGGTTCGAGACTGAACCGGTCCTCGCGGGTGGTGCGCGGTGCGAAGCGCGAATTCATCTCGCGTAGCTACAACCTCATTCTGCGGGCCTCGCTGCGCGCGCGCTTCTCCGACGCCCAGTGCGGCTTCAAAGCGATGCGTACAGAGGTGGCGCGCGAGCTGCTTCCGCTCGTACAGGACACCGGCTGGTTCTTCGACACCGAACTGCTCGTGATCGCCGAGAGGGCGGGCCTGCGTATCCACGAGGTCCCCGTCGACTGGGTCGACGACCCCGACAGCAGCGTCGACGTGATCGACACCGCCGTGAAGGATCTGAAGGGGTGCTGGCGCGTCGGCCGGGCGCTCGCCTCGGGGGCGTTGCCCGTTGCAGAACTACGACGCAGTCTGGGACGTGAACCGCTGGTGGCCGGCGTGCCGCACGGAATGGTCGGGCAGATGGTGCGGTTCGGCATCGTCGGCGTCGCGAGCACCATCGCATACGCACTGCTCTACCTGGTACTGCACCCGATCGTCGGGGCGCAGGCCGCGAACTTCCTCGGCCTACTGATCACGGCCGTCCTGAACACCGCCGCGAACCGGGCCTTCACCTTCGGCGTCCGTGGACTCGCAGACGCGGGCAAGCACCAGGTGCAAGGTCTGCTCGTTTTCGGGTTCGCGCTGCTCATCACCAGCGGGTCACTCGCGATGCTGCACGCATGGGCGCCCGGGGCGTCCCGGCTCGTCGAGCTTTCCGTACTCGTCGTCGCGAATCTCGTTGCGACGGTGTGCCGTTTCGTTGCCCTCCGCTGGGTTTTCCGTAACAACAAAGGAGTGCAGAAATGACGACCTTGACCGAAAGCGCACCGAAGGTGCCTGCACCGGTGCCTGTCAGGGATAGGCGATGGGAGTGGATCGGGCTCGCAGTGCTGCTGATCGGCACGGCCGTCGCCTACATCTGGGGCCTCGGCGCATCGGGCTGGGCCAACTCCTTCTACTCCGCTGCCGTCCAAGCAGGATCGGTGTCGTGGAAGGCATTCTTCTTCGGTTCTTCCGACGCGGCCAACGCGATCACCGTCGACAAGCCGCCGATGTCGTTGTGGCTGATGTCTTTGTCGGTCCGCATTTTCGGACTCAGCTCGTGGGCGATGCTGGTTCCGCAGGCGCTCCTCGGTGTCGGTTCGGTGGCGTTGCTGTGGGCAACCATCCGCCGGCAATTCGGTGCCGCGGCAGGCCTGCTCGCCGGACTCACACTCGCCGTCACACCGGTGGCCGCCTTGATGTTCCGGTTCAACAATCCGGACGCTCTTCTCGTGCTGCTCATGATCGCAGCAGTCTGGGCGGCGATGCGCGCAGTCGAGGACGGGCGCACCCGATGGCTCGTGCTCACCGGAGTGTTCGTGGGATTCGGGTTCCTCACCAAGCAACTCCAGGTCATGCTCGTGGTTCCGCCCATCGCCGCGATGTACTTGCTCGCCGGCCCACCGAAGTTCGGTAAGCGCCTGCTGCAACTCTTCGCGGCGCTCGGAGCCGCGATCGTATCGGCCGGCTGGTGGCTGCTCGCAGTCGAACTGTGGCCCGCATCCTCGCGTCCGTGGATCGGCGGATCGCAGAACAACTCCATTCTCGAGCTGACCCTCGGCTACAACGGTCTGGGGCGACTCAACGGTGACGAGACCGGCAGCGTCACCCCCGGTGGCGGGGACATGCCCGGTGGTGGCGATATGCCAGGTGGCGGACCGGGCGGCGGAATGTGGGGTGAAACCGGTATCACCCGCATGTTCGACGCCTCGCAGGGCGGCCAGATCGCCTGGCTGATTCCCTCGGCCCTGATCCTGTTCGCGACGGGTCTCGTATTGCGCGGTCGTGTCCGCCGGGATGATCCGCAGCGCGCAGCGCTCCTCGTGTGGGGACTGTGGTTGCTGGTCACCGGTCTGACATTCAGCTTCATGGCAGGAATCTTCCACTCGTACTACACCGTTGCGCTGGCACCGGCGATCGCTGCTCTGATAGGTGCGGGAAGCGTGCTGGCCTGGCGTCACCGTCACCGCTACCCGGTGCGTCTGGCACTCTCCGCCTCCACGCTCGCTGCCGTCGCCACCGCGTGGGTTCTGTTGGGGCGCAGTGCCGAATTCTTGCCATGGCTGCGGTGGGTGGTGCTCGGGGTAGGGATCATCGGGGCAATCGCACTGCTGATTCCTGCGGCGACACGCGGCAGAATCTCTGTCGCAACGATTCTCGCGGTCATGTTCGCAGGACTCGCCGGACCCACTGCCTACGCAGTGGACACGATCGGGACCCCACACACCGGGTCGATCGTCAGCGCCGGTCCGGCAACGGGGGGTATGGGCGGACCAGGTACGGGTATGGGCCGGCCGGGTATGGACGCTGGACGCGGGATGGACGGGCCCGATGGCGGGGCCGGCTTCGCGGGGCAGGCACCTCCTACCGGTCAGATGCCTGCCGGTCAGATGCCCTTCGGTCAGCTCGAAGCCGGTCAGATGCCTGCCGGTGGGCTGCTGAACGGCAGCGCGCCGTCAGCCGACATCACCGGGATGCTCGAAGCCGACGCCGACTCCTACACCTGGGTTGCGGCCGCGATCGGCTCCAACAGTGCTTCCGGGTACCAGCTCGCCACCGAGGAACCCGTCATGGCGATCGGCGGCTTCAACGGCACAGACCCGTCGCCGACACTCGAGGAGTTTGTGCAGTACGTCGCAGACGGCGAGATCCACTACTTCATCGCAGGCGGGGGCATGGGCTTCGGAATGGACGGTGGCGAGGCAGGCACCTCGACGCAGATCTCGGAATGGGTTGCCGCGAACTACACTTCCACCACCGTCGACGGAGTGACGCTGTACGACCTGAGCGAGTAATCACACAGTGCTGGCAACTACAGGGCTGGCAGCTACAGGGCTGGCAGCTACAGGGCTGGCAAGAGACTCGCGATGAGCGAGGACCTCCGACATGTGGTTCTCGGCCCACTCCTTCATGCCGTACACCACGGGAAGCAGACTCGCCCCGAGCGGTGTCAGACGGTACTCGACATGTCGGGGGAAGCCGGGAATCACATCGCGGACGATGATTCCGTCGCGTTCGAGCGAGCGCAGCGTGGCGGTGAGCATCTTCTGGCTGACGCCTGCGATGACCCTGCGCAACTCGCTGTGGCGGTGGGCCCCCTCGCCGAGTGCACACAGAACCAGGGCGACCCACTTGTTGGACAGTGTTTCGAGGAGTTGATGCGCAGGGCAATTCTCCAGGTACACGCTGTACTGCTTTTTGGCCTGCTCGCGAGATTGCTCCGCCGTCATTGTCACTGTGCGCGCCTCTCGGTCGTGTCGAAAATCCGTACAGGCCGCCGACTGTCAGGCACGTCCAGGTGCCCTGGGCACTTGAAAGTGCCTTCTTGTCACTGGCCGCCGGGTGGAGCAAGTTTTGTGTAGCGACCTTATCGCGTCGCGATTGCTTATGTCAGGAGAGAAAACATGACCACGTTTCTGCATGTGAACGCATCCGCGCGACCGGGGTCGCAGTCACTTGCGATCGCGGAGAACTTCCTCGATGCTCTGCGAGAGCGCGATGCCGACCTCGAGGTCGACAAGTGGAATCTGTTCGCCGAGCCGCTTCCCCAGTTCGGTTCCGTCGCAGCGGAAGCGAAGATGGCTGTGTTCGGAGGCCAGGATCAGACTGCAGAGCAGGTTGCTGCCTGGGACGCAGCGCGTGCTGTGTTCGATCGGTTCGCGGCGGCCGACGCATACGTGTTCAACATCCCGATGTGGAACGCCGGAGTGCCGTACATCCTCAAGCAGTGGATCGACATCGTCACCCAGCCGGGCTGGGCATTCGGCTTCGACCCGGCCGAGGGGTACTCGGGCCTGATGGCAGGCAAACGCGCCTTCGTCGTCTACACCAGCGGCGTCTACGCACCGGGTGTCCCCATCGAATTCGGGGCGGATTTCGCCTCGACGTTCTTCGACGACTGGCTGCGTTTCGTCGGGATCGCGGACACACAGACACTCCGCTTCGCGCCGACCGTTCTCACCGCCACCCCGGAAGAGGACCTGGCTCAGCACATCGAACTCGCCCGCAAGGCCGCTGTCGACTTCTGACCCATCGTCCTGTGACCTGCATGAATTGCCCCCGGTAGGGATGTCGAGTCGTCGCTGCTCGGGTGTCTCGGGTTTCGGCACGAGTGACCCGATAGTCTGATGCACTGTGCGCGTACTCGTCATAGGTTCCGGTGCTCGTGAGCACGCCCTCCTCCTTGCTCTGAGCAAGGATCCGAACGTCGACACCCTGTTGATCGCTCCTGGGAACGCCGGCACAGCCGCGTTGGCCGAGCAGCATCACGTGGACGTCGCCTCCGGTGAAGCGGTGACGGAGCTGGCGCGCAAGGTGCGCGCCGACCTCGTCGTCATCGGACCGGAGGTGCCACTGGTCCTGGGTGTCGCCGACGCCCTGCGTGAGGCCGGTATCGCGACGTTCGGCCCGTCTGCTGCTGCGGCACGAATCGAAGGCTCCAAGGCGTTCGCGAAGGACGTCATGGCAGCAGCGGGCGTTCGAACCGCGCACAGCGAAATTGTCGACTCGCCCGCGTTGCTCGACGAGGCCCTCGACCGGTTCGGGCCGAACTGGGTGGTCAAGGACGACGGTCTGGCTGCGGGCAAAGGCGTGGTCGTCACCACCGATCGGCTCGCAGCACGGGACCATGCCGCGGAGCTTCTCGAAACCGGCCATCCGGTGCTGCTCGAGTCCTTCCTCGACGGCCCCGAGGTGTCACTGTTCTGCCTCGTCGACGGTGCGACCGTCGTTCCGCTGCTGCCGGCGCAGGACCACAAGCGTGTCGGTGACGGTGACCTCGGCCCCAACACCGGCGGAATGGGCGCATACACCCCGCTTCCGTGGCTGCCCGAGGAGATGACCGCTCAGATCGTCCGAGAGGTGGTCGAACCTGTTGCAGCCGAGATGGTCGAGCGCGGCTGCCCGTTTTCCGGTCTGCTCTATGCAGGCCTCGCTATCGGCGCTGCAGGCCCGGCGGTCGTCGAGTTCAACTGCCGATTCGGCGATCCCGAGACCCAGGCGGTGCTCGCTCTGCTCGAATCTCCGCTCGGTGCGGCCCTCAATGCGACGGCGACCGGCACGCTGGGTTCGCTCGAGCCGCTGCAGTGGAAGAGCGGTTCGGCGGTGACGGTGGTGCTCGCGGCCGAGAACTACCCGGGCCGGCCCCGAACCGGCGATGCGATCACCGGTGCCGAGGCCGAGGGCGTACTGCACGCGGGGACAGCGAAAAAGGACGGTGTCGTGGTCTCGGCAGGTGGGCGAGTGCTCAGCGTCGTCGGAACCGGGGCCGACTTGGATGCCGCACGCATCGACGCCTACGCGAAGATCGACGCAATCCGGCTCCCGGGCAGCCACTTCCGTACCGACATCGGTTTGGCCGCGGCGGAGGGTCGCATCAACTTGTAGGGCCGTGTCTGGTGCTCCACGATCTTCAGTATCCGACGGGATCCCGTCAGAATGTGCAGATAGAGGAGCGTCAGACACCCCTGCTCTTTCTACGTCGCCGCACCACGGCCGCGATCTGATCCGCCACCCGTTCGATATCGCGATAGACAGTGGCGGCAGAGAACCTGAGTACCAACCAGTCGTCCAGCACCAGTGAGTTCTGTCGAGTCCGGTCGTTGTCGAAAGTGCGCGAGTCACTGTGGAACTCACGCCCGTCGATCTCGACGATCACCCTGGCACAGTTGTCGACCAGATCGCACAGGTACCGGCCGACCCAAGCATTGATCTCCATCCGGATTCCGCGAGCGGTGAGGGCGCGGGCAACCATGCGTTCCGGCTCGGACAGAGTGCCCGGGCAACACTGTCGGAGCTGGCGACGAACCTCGCGAACTCCCGTCATCCCTGCCGATCGCTCACAGTGATCGACTGCCTCGCGCCAGCTCACCACTGTTCCGACGCTGCGGTCGACGATCTGCTCGAGTGGGGTGCCGCTCATCGTCGCCGCCGCATCCACGAAGCACTGTGCGGCGGGCACGACCGGCAGACCGCGTGCCTCGGCCGTGTCAACGCTGCGGCGGTGCAACGTCAACCAGTCGGGGCCGCTCACTCGGGTGTTCCTGGGCAGGGTCGCGTGCACCTGCGTGGGCGTGGTGTCGAGCATCCCCCATAACCAGGCAGCGCTGAGGTGACTGAGCACCGCGTCCCCCCGCCACACCGTCACCGCAACACACAGTTCGTAATACGACGGATCACGATCGGCGTAGACGCACGGCAACAGACGAACCAGTGTTCCGCTGCGGACCCGCCGATCTATCCGCGACCGACCGATTCCCGAATCGAGCAGCTGCTCCCTCGTGTAGACCCCCATGGCGAGAACTCTGCTCGAAAACGACCGCAAAATGGGGCCCGATATCGAATCTGTGGATAACGGGCCTGCCTGTGGATGAACGCCCTCACACGTCGAGAGGTTCGATCCGCGCACTCGTGCGAAGACCGTCCGGGGTGACCGATGCGAGAGCGTCGATGTAGGCGACAGCGAAGGACCCCGGACCCGATGCGCCCCGCGCGGCAGCCTCCGCAGCGACCGCGACGTGTACGTGCGCAGCGGTGATGCCGATCAACGGATTCGGTGACACCGCAAGGTAGGCGGCCACCAGTGCCGCGAGTGAGCACCCTGTTGCGGTGACCTTGGTGAGCAGTGCGTTTCCGCCGCTCACTCGAACTCCGAGCGGCCCCGACGGCCCCCGCCCCACGATGTAGTCGATCGGTCCCGAGGCCGAGACCACCTGCGCGGAGTCGAGCAGCGACAGTGCTGCGGGTACGGCGGCGTCGGCTTCGGAGGTGCTGTCGACCCCTCGACCTGAACTGCCGGGACTTGAACTGCCGGCGAGCGCGATGATCTCCGAGGCATTACCCCTGATCGCAGTGGGTCCGAGTGCGAGCAACCCGGCAGCCAGTTCTGTTCGCCAGGGGAGTCCGCCGACACCGACCGGGTCGAGCACCCACGGTGTGCCGGCTGCGCGGGCAGCGCCGGCGGCGAGGGTGAACGCTGCCGCGGTGCCGTCGTCGGGAGTGCCGAGATTGATCAGAACACCACCGGCTACCGCGGCGAATCCTGCAGCCTCGTGCACGTTGTCGATGTGCGCGTTGCTCGCCCCCGCCGCCAGCAGAACATTGGTGACGAAGTTCGCCGAGACGACGTTGGTCAGCGACTGCACCAGCGGAGTCGACGACCGCAAAGTCTCCAGGGCCTCGGCGACATCGCCCGCAGTCGGGTGAGATCTCGGTTCCGGCATCAGGCAAGTCTTCCACGACCGATAGCCTCGGCAATCGTGGTCACCGAGTCGAGCAGAAGCAACATCGAGCCGTTCCATGTGATGGACGTGTTCAAGGCAGCAGCACTGCGCACGCGCACCCACGGCGACGTTCTCTCGCTCGCGGCGGGGCAGCCGTCGACTTCGGCACCGGGGCCGGTGTTGCAGGCGACTCGTGACGCCCTCGACGGACACCTGCTGGGGTACACCGAAACCCTCGGGATCCTTCCCCTGCGCGAGGCCATCGCTCGGTACCACGCCGCCGAGGCAGGAGTGCCCGTGGACGCGGATGACGTCGTCGTCACCACCGGATCCTCGGGCGCGTTCACGTTGCTGTTCCTGGCGGCCTTCGATATCGGCGACACCGTCGTCATGGCCCGCCCCGGCTATCCCGCGTACCGCAACACCCTGGCCGCGCTCGGCTGCCGCGTCGTCGAGCTCGACTGCGGTCCGCAATCGCGGTTTCAGCCGACGGTCGCGATGCTCGAGTCCCTACCGGAACCGCCCAAGGGACTGATCATCGCCAGCCCGGCGAACCCGACGGGCACGATCATCGACCCCAACGAACTCGCCGCAATCGCGCGCTGGTGTCAGGCACACGGCACACTGCTGATTTCCGACGAGATCTACCACGGCATCTCCTTCGGCGACGTGGAGACATCGAGTGCGTGGGAGACCTCGCGGGATGCGGTCGTCGTCGGGTCCGTGTCGAAGTACTTCTCGATGACGGGGTGGCGGCTCGGATGGATGCTGCTGCCGACGTACCTGCGCCGCGCAGTGGAGCGGCTGGCGTCGAACATGACGGTGTGTCCACCGGCGATTTCTCAGGTGGCGGCGATCGCGGCGTTCACCGAGGCTTCGCGGGCCGAGCTCGACGGGCACGTTCGGCGGTACGCGGTGAACCGGCGGATCCTGCTCGACGGGCTGACGGCGGCAGGGGTGACCGATCTCGCGCCCGCGGACGGAGCGTTCTACGCGTACGCGGACATCGCCCACCTGACCGATGATTCACTGGCCTGGTGCGAGGAGGCTCTAGCGCGGACGGGTGTGGCAGTGGCACCAGGTGTCGATTTCGATACCGTTCACGGCCACCACACGATCAGGTTCTCGTTCGCGGGCGCGACGGCGGACATCGAGGAGGCTCTCGTTCGCCTGCAGCCGCTGCTTCGGGGTTAGAGGCGCGCCAGCGCTTCCTCGATATCGGCTCGGGAAACATCCCGGTGTGTGACGAAGCGGGTCTTCCCGGTGACGGTGACGGCCGCGATGCCGCGTTCGGCGAGGTCGGCCACCGATACGCCAGACCGGGCCAGGACGATGTTGGTTTCCGGCTGTTCTACGGTCCAGCCCCGCTCGCGTAGGCCGTCGGCCAGCAGCCGCGCGTTGGCGTGATCGCCCGAGAGCGAGTCGATGTTGTCGAGCGCAACCAGTCCGGCGGCGGCGAGGATACCGCCCTGCCGGACACCTCCGCCGAGCATCTTGCGGATTCTCCTGGCCTCACCGATGCGTGCGGTGTCGGAGACGAGCATCGAGCCGACGGGTGCGCCGAGTCCTTTGCTCAGACATACCTGGACGGTGTCGGCGCCGCGGGTCAGCTCCGACACCGGGACCCCCAGAGCGACCGCTGCGTTCCAGACCCGTGCGCCGTCGAGGTGCACCAGCAACCCTGCGTCCCGGCCGGCTTTCAGGAGCGCATTCCATTCTTCGGCGTCGAACACCGACCCGCCGGCGAAGTTGTGCGAGTTCTCCAGGCACAGCAGCCGCGGATGCAGCGTGTAGTACGGACCGGCACCGGAGGCGGCGGCGACGGCAGCGGGCGTCGGGCGTCCCGGGCCGGCGTCGTGGGGGAGCACCTGGGGCATGCCCTGGGCGAGCCAGGCGGCCGTTCCGAGTTCCGACCCGAGCACGTGCGCATGTTCGGGAGCGAGGAACGAGTCGCCGCGTCGCAGGTGCATCATCAGCGCGATGGTGTTGCCCATCGTTCCGCTCGGAACCCAGAGGCCCGCCTCGTACCCGAGCATCGCCGCGACGCGTTCCTCGAGGGCAGCCATGGTGGGATCGTGATCGAGGACATCGTCGCCGACCTCCGCCTCCGCCATCGCCGCACGCATCGCCGCATCCGGACGGGTGACGGTATCGGAGCGCAGATCGATCGTTCGTGGAGCCATACCCATCACGATTGCATACGTTCTGTTGGCCCGTTTCCCTCAGGCCGAGCCGCGCGGGCTGGCACGATGTCCGAATGTCGACAGGTGCCGCCGATACGCCGCACAAGGTGTCGGGTGCTACCCCGAAGGGGGAACGCCGCCGACACGCGCTCGCCTGCGCGGCAGCAGATCTGCTGGTCGAGGGCGGATTCGATGCCGTGCGCCACCGCGCAGTCGCAACGCGGGCAGGGTTGCCGCTGGCCTCTACTACCTACTACTTCGAGTCGCTCGACGACCTGATCGCGTGCGCTGTCGAGCTGCTGGGCAACCGTGAACTCGAAGTCATGCGCGGACGCATCGACGAACTCGGCGACCTCGCCCACGACGTCGAGCCGACTGTCGACCTGATCGTCGATCTACTGATCGGCCCGGAGGACGACGTCGACGACGGCCGGGAACGGCTCATCGCCCGCTACGAACGGTTCATCGCCTCCGCGCGGCACCCACAGCTGCGGGAAGTGCAATCGCGCCTGCGTGCACAGATCGACGATCTGCTGACCGACGTGCTGCGAAGATCCGGTCGGATCGTCGAGGAACAGCAGCTACGACGGCTGGTAGCGGTGGTCGACGGAGCCGTCGTCGGAGCCCTCGGAGAGGTCGAACCCGAACCGCGAACAATGGCGAGAAGCATGCTGATGGAAGTGTTGGAGGTCGTCGCGCCCGCGGAGCAAACGAGACCGTAAACTGGGCTCTCGTGACTATTCCGAATGTCCTGGCCACCCGTTATGCGAGCCCCCAGCTGGTGGACCTGTGGTCTCCGGAGCACAAGATCATCCTCGAGCGTCAGCTGTGGATCGCCGTCCTCAAGGCGCAGGCCGGTCTCGGCGTGTCCGTACCGTCTTCTGCCATCGCCGATTACGAGCGTGTCCTCGACCAGGTGGATCTGGCGTCCATCGCGGAGCGTGAGCGGGTCACCCGCCACGACGTCAAGGCACGCATCGAGGAATTCAATGCCCTCGCCGGCCACGAGCACATCCACAAAGGCCTGACCAGTCGCGACCTCACCGAGAATGTCGAGCAACTGCAGATCCTGCGTTCGCTACAGCACGTGCACGCCCACGGTGTCGCCGTCGCTGCTCGGTTGGCCGAGCGCGCGGCGGAGTACTCGACGCTGGTGATGGCCGGCCGCAGCCACAACGTCGCCGCGCAGGCCACCACGCTCGGCAAGAGGTTCGCCTCCGCCGCGGACGAGTTGCTGATCGCCCTCGCCCGCCTGCAGGAACTCATCAATCGCTACCCGCTCCGCGGCATCAAGGGTCCGATGGGCACGGCGCAGGACATGCTCGATCTGTTCGGTGGTGACTCCGCCAAGCTCACTGCGCTCGAGCGGATCGTCGCCGACCACCTCGGCTTCCGGCACGTGCTGACCAGCGTCGGTCAGGTGTATCCGCGTTCGCTCGATCACGAGGTCGTGTCCGCGCTGGTGCAGCTGGGCGCGGCGCCGTCCTCCTTCGCGCACACCGTGCGTCTGATGGCAGGTCACGAGCTGGTGACCGAGGGGTTCCAGCCGGGCCAGGTCGGTTCCTCGGCCATGCCGCACAAGATGAACACCCGCTCCTGCGAGCGCGTCAACGGACTCCAGGTCATCCTGCGTGGCTACGGTTCCATGGCCGCCGAGCTCGCGGGCGCGCAGTGGAACGAGGGCGACGTGTTCTGCTCGGTGGTGCGCCGCGTCGCACTGCCGGATGCATTCTTCGCGATCGACGGCATGATCGAGACCTTCCTCACCGTCCTCGACGAGTTCGGTGCCTACCCCGCCGTCATCGACAAGGAACTGCAGCGTTACCTGCCGTTCCTCGCGACGACGAAGGTGCTCATGGCGTCGGTGCGTGCCGGTGTCGGCCGCGAAACCGCGCACGAGGCGATCAAGGAGAACGCGGTGGCTGTCGCGCTGGCAATGCGGGAGCAGGGGCAGGATCCGGATCTGCTGGACCGCCTCGCCGCCGACGATCGCATCCCGCTCGACCGCGCCGGCCTCGACGCAGCTCTCGCCGACCCCTCGGCGTTCGTCGGTGCTGCTGAAGCCCAAGTAGCCGCTGTCATCGGGGATGTAGAGACTCTTCTCGCTCGCTTCCCGAAGGGCGCGAGCTACTCGCCGTCACCGATTCTGTAGTACACCCGGGAGATCGGCCACCGAGTCGATGACGTAGTTGGGCTGCAGGCCGAACTCCTCCTGCGCGCGCCGATCGAGCACGTCCTGTTGGAATTTCCCGGTCCGCACCAGCACGCCGGTCATACCGACGACCTGGGCTGCGAGCACATCGTTGTCCAGGTCGTCGCCGACCATCACCACGTCCTCCGGGTCGAGCCCCATACGTTCGGCGGCGGTCTGGAAACCCAGCGGCGCAGGCTTGCCGACGGCCTTCGCGGTGTGCCCGGACGCCTTCTCCATCCCGGCGAGGTACATGCCGGTATCGATGCGCAGACCCGCCCCGGTGGTCCACATCAGGCTGCGGTGCATGGCCACGACCGGGATTCCGCGACACAGCCAGTCGTAGACCCGGCTGAGCCGTTCGTGGGTGAACTCCGGCCCGGCGCCCCCGACGACGACCACGTCCGGGTCCTCGCCGGATTCCTCCACGAACTCGATGCCGGGCATGTCTCCCGCGATGTCACCGTTGTTGATCAGCACGGTTCGGGCGCCTGGGTACGTTTCGCGCAGGTGGTCCGCGGTGAGGCTCGCGGCGGTGACGATCTCGTCGGCGTGCACGGGCATCCCGGCCGCGGTCAGTAGCTCGGCGATCTGCCCTCGGGTCTTGGATGTGGTGTTGGTCAGGAACGCCCGGGCGATGTCCTTGCTGTCGAGGTACTCCAGCGTTTCCGCGGCACCCGGCACGGGCTTCCACGCCGTTACCAGCACACCGTCGATGTCGAAGAGAACGCCTCCAGTTGAACCCATGGCCAGACCTTAGTCGCGCGGCCCGAGCGACGCAGTACGGCCCTAGACTGGTCGGATATGAATCCCTTCACTATTTTCGCCGACATCATTGCTGGCAAAGCCGAAGCCAGCATGGTGTACACCGACGATGTGGCCGTCGCGTTCATGGATATTCGGCCGCTCACCCGCGGGCATGTGCTTGTGGTACCGAGGCAGCAGGCCCGTAGCCTCGCCGAGCTCGACCCCGAGGTGGGTGCGCACCTGTTTCGGGTCGGCCAGAAGGTGGCGGCGGCACTACGGGCATCCGATCCCCGGTGCGCGGGAGTCAACTTCATGCTCGCTGACGGCGAAGTGGCGGGCCAGGAGATCTTCCACGTCCATCTCCACGTCATCCCCCGGACGGTCGGTGACGGTTTCGGTTTGCGGGCGCGGCCGACGTCGCCGCAGCGGGACGAGTTGGACGCGAAAGCCGCCGAGATCGCGCGGGCACTCGGTGGGGTTTCAGGCTCGTAGGGTGGCTCCGCCGTCGATGTAGAGCGATTGCATGGTGATGTGGCGGGCGCGGTCCGAGAGCAGGAACTCGACGGCGTCGGCGATGTCCTCGGCAGATGCGATGCGTCCCAGGGGTATCCCGGTCTTGTAGGTTGCCAAGTCGCCGGTGACGACGGGCTGGGCGTAGCGGTCGTCCGACGGGTCGGCCCACAGGGACCGCTGCATGTCGGTGTCGGTCGAGCCGGGTGCGACGATGTTGGCTCGAATGCCGTATTCGGCCAGTTCCAGACCCAGTACCCGTGTCAGCATGGTCGAGGCGGCTTTGGAAGAACCGTAGGCGCCCATGGACATTCGTGGGATTCCGGCCGCGTTGGATCCGACCACCACGATGGCCCCGGATCTTCGCTCGCGCATGACGCGACCTACCGATCGAACCACATTGAGTACTCCGAAGACATTGACGTCGAACATCTCTCGCCACTCCGATATTTCGGAGTCGAGTACCGAACCCGTGTTCAGAATGCCCGCGACGTGGGCCAGCGCGGTGACCGGGCCTGCCTGAGTTTCGACTGCGGTGATCACGGCGTCGACCTCCTCGGCCTCGCGCACATCGACGGTGTACGTCAATGCATGTCCCTCGATCCGAGCCGCGGTTTCCGCGAGCGCCGCCGAATCTCTGTCCAGGAGTGCAACCGTCCGTCCGGACGCCGCGAGTTGCACCGCGACCGCGCGGCCGATGCCGTTGCCTGCGCCGACTATCACCGTGGTCACAGCTGCGCCCCCAGAGCACTCATGACGGTGCCGAACTTGGTGACGGTCTCGCGCACCTCGTCCGCGGGATCGGATTCGGCCACGATGCCCCCGCCGGCGTAGGCCGTCACGCGTCTGAGATCTGGTGCGAGCTCCGCACATCGAATGGCGACCATCCATTCGCCGTCCCCGTCGGAGACACACCATCCCACTGCGCCCGCATAGAAGCCGCGGTCGCCCTCGAGTTCTTCGATCGTTCGATAGGCCAGATCGGTGGGGGTCCCGCAGACGGCGGGGGTGGGGTGCAGTGCGATGGCCAGATCCAGAGCGCTGGTGTCGGCGCCGTGCACCTCACCCCGAATGGGAGTGCCGAGGTGCCACAGTTGCGGAGTGCAGGTCAGCGTCGGCGACGTCGGTATGTCGAGATCCCGGCAGAACGGTGCGAGAGATTCGCGCAGAGCATCGACGACGAATGCGTGTTCGCGGAGGTCCTTGACCGATTCGGTGAGGGCTGCGCCGTTGGCCTGGTCCTGTAGGGGGTCGGGATGTCTGGGGGCGGATCCGGCGAGCGGATGGCACGTGACAATGTTGCCCTGCTTGCGAATGAGCACCTCCGGGCTCGATCCCACCAGCGTTCGCCCCGTCCACGATCCGCCGGCCGCGCCGAGATCGACGAGGTAGCCGTTGCCCGACGGGTTGCCCTCGACGAGCGCGGCAAGAAGCGCGTTCGGATCGACGTCGGTGTCCGCGGTGAGCGTCAGGCTGCGCGCGAGCACCACTTTCTGCAAAGGCGACCCGTCGTGACGCAGTACGTTCACCGCTGTTCGGACCCGATCGATGTGCTCGCTCTCACTCGACCCCGTGACGGTGAAGGCGGGCAGGGGTGGGAGGCCGGACGGTGCAGTCCACGTGCTCTCGGTTCGGTCGAGATGTTCGGGTTCGAACAGGGCGCACGGCGCGTCCCGTGAGAACGGGAGTGCCCCGACGACGGCGGCTGCGTTGCCGGAGCGCAGCGCCGCGGCTGCAGAGGAGGCTGTGTCGAATGTCGTTCTCGATCCGTGTGCCTGCGCGGTTCCGTGCGGACGTGACAGCACGAATCCCGCCCTGCGATGTGTCGCGATAGGGGCACGGGGTGCCGCGGCTTGGGTTCGAGTCATCGTCCCTCGTTTCGTCGGGGTGGGTCGGTGGGCGCTCGTCGCTCAGTGATGGTTAGCCTAAACTCATTCATTGAAGATAGGTTAGGGTAACTTTATCCCCGAGTGACAAGGACAACCTGTGCCAGTGGAGAGCAATCTGCCCGACGTAGTGGACATTCTCGGGGTCGGCTACGGACCCTCCAACCTGGGCCTTGCGATAGCCCTGCTGGAACACAACGCGGTTGTTCCTGCGCGCGAGAGGCTCACCTCGGTCTTCGTGGAGCGGCAATCAGAGTTCAAGTGGCACACAGGAATGCTGCTCCCCGGTGCCACCATGCAGATCTCCTTTCTCAAGGACTTGGCGACGCAGCGCAACACGCGAAGCGAGTTCACGTTCCTGAACTACCTCGAACAACGAGGCCGCCTCACGCACTTCATCAATCTGCAGACGTTCTTTCCCTCGCGGATCGAGTTTCACGACTATCTGTCGTGGGCCGCGGACAAAGTCCGCGCCGATGTGCACTACGGAACCTCCGCCACGGCCGTGGCGTGGAACGGTCGCCACTTCGAGGTCTCCACCCGTTCCGCTGCTGGTACACGAACCTTGCGTGCCCGCAACATCGTTCTTGCCGGTGGGCTGACGCCGAAGCTACCGGACGATGTCGACGCCACCGACCGCGTTTTCCACAATCACCGTGTCCTGGATCGTCTCGACGCGCTGCCCAGTGTGAATCAGGAGCGCTTCGTCGTCGTCGGCGCCGGTCAGAGCGCGGCCGAGGTGATGGCGCACCTGCATCAGCGCTACCCCTCCGCCGAGGTCCACGGCGTGATGAGCAAGTACGGCTACAGCCCGGCCGACGACAGCCCCTACGCCAACCGCGTCTTCGATCCGGAGGCGGTGGACGACTTCTATTCGGCGTCACCACAATTACGCGACGAACTCATGGCGTATCACCGAAGCACCAACTACTCCGCTGTCGACCTTCCGCTGATCGAGGACCTGTACGAGCGCGAGTACACCGAGCGCGTCACCGGGCGGCGACGATTGTTCGTGCACGGCGCATCCGGGCTGTCCTCGCTCACCGAGTCCGGCGACGCCGTAGAGGTGACCATTCGGCATCGCCCGACCGCCAGCGAGTCTCGAATGCGCTGTGATGCAGTGGTGTTCGCCACCGGATTCCGCCCGCTCGATCTCCACGGAATCCTCGGCTCGCTCGCCGAGGAGTGCCGGTTCGCCGCCGACGGGACACCCGAGGTGGAGAGGGACTATCGGCTACGCACCGACCCGTCTGTGTCGGGAGGGATATACCTGCAGGGCGGCACCGAGCATTCGCACGGCCTCACCTCGTCACTGCTGTCGAACATTGCGGTGCGCTCGGGTGAACTCGTCTTCTCACTCGCCGCGCACACCCGTCTCGCCGACAACCCCCCGCTCACAGCGGTGTTGACCCACTGATCATGCGCCTGCCGATCTTTTTCGAAGCCCCCGCAACGCCCATTCGAACCAGGGCGATTCCCATCACGGAGTCGACCACCGCCCGCGAACTGACCTGGACCACCATGTTCGCCGCAAAGAAGTACACGGTCCCAGCCGGCGCTCTGCTGATACTTCATCAACTCTGCGCCGCCCTCGTGCCCGTCGTGATGGGCCTCGCGATCGACCGCGCGATCGCCCCTGGCGACACCGGCCAGCTGGTGCTGTGGATCGGTGTCCTCGCAGTCGTCTACGCCCTGGTGTCGACCACGTTCCGGTTCGGTTCGCGTATCGGCTTTCTCGGAATGCAGTCGATCCAGCACCAGGTGCGGACCAAGATCACCGACCGCATTCTCGACGCCGAAGGAATGGGCGGGCCCGCGCGTCAACCCGGGATGATGCTCAACATCGCCACCTCCGACGCGAGGCAACTGGCGATGTCCGTCGCCATCGTGGTGTATCCGCTCGGCGAATTCGCCGCCGTCGTGTTCTCGGCCCTGATTCTGCTGTACATCTCGTGGCCCCTCGGTCTTGCGATTGCAGTGGCAGCGCCGCTGATGCTGTGGTTGATGGATATCGCCGGGTCGCCGTTGCGTCGGCGAAGCATGCACGAGCAGCAGGCGGCGGGCGAGGCCTCGGGCACTGCGGCGGATCTCGTCGGTGGCTTCCGAATCGTCAAGGGGCTCGGCGCCGAACCCGAGGCCGGTCGCCGATACACCACTGCCAGCGAGCATGCACTGCGAAAGACATTGGACGCGAACCGCGCACGAGCCGGCTACCTCGGTGCGATGGAAACGGTGTCCGGGCTGTTCATCGCGGGCGTTGCCGTTGCCGCGGGCCTGATGGCCATCGGTGGGGCGATGACGATCGGTCAGCTCATCACAGTCGTCGCCGTCACCCAGTTCGTGATGGGCCCGCTGCAGGCGTTCGCCGCCAATTTCGGCGCCATCTGGGCACAGGCATTGGCGTCGGCGGAACGGGTGCTGACGATCCTGCAGGCGCCGCCGTCGCGAGAGCTCGCTGGAAAGGACCGAACGCCTGATGGTTTCGAGGTCATCGTCGACGGTGTTCTCGTCCGGGAGGGCGAATTTCTCGTCGTGGAAGCAGATGCCGCGAAAACAGCGTCGCTGGCTGACGCACTGCGCGGGCTCGCAGACCCAGGGGTGGCGACGGTCGGCGGCAGCGATGTACGCGACCTCGACCCAGCCCGACGCAAGAGGACACTGCTCGTTGCCCCACACGAGAGCGATCTGTTCGAGGGGACCATCGCGGAGAACATCGCGGTGGGCGAGGTGTCCGACACCGCAGTGACGCGTGCAATCCTCGCCGCCGCGTGCGAGGACGTGATCGAGGCGCTTCCCGACGGTCTCGAGACGAGCGTCGGCGAGGCAGGCCGGCTGCTGTCCGGCGGGCAACGACAGCGAGTCGCGCTGGCTCGGGCGCTCGCAACCGATCCCGACGTGCTCGTGCTGCTCGACCCCACCACCGCAGTCGATTCCGTGACGGAGGCAACCGTGGCCGAACGCATTGCGACAGCACGAAAGGGAAAGACGACCATCGTGTTCACATCTGCGCCGGCATTGACGGCGGTCGCGACGTCTGTGCTGTCGCTGGACACCGAATTGGAGGCCGTCCGATGACCGCACCGGCTGTCACGAGGATGCCGATTGCCGACTCACGTTCGGTGGTGCGGGAGATCAGGGGCGCTCTGGTCGGCCAGGGCACTCGGCTCGTCGCAGTGGTGGCGACGATGATTCTCGGCGCCGCACTGGGACTAGTCGCACCGTGGGTGCTCGGGCGCATGGTGGACGCCGTCATAGACGGCGCCGACGTGGGCGAGATCTGGCAGCTCGGGGCAGTGATGGGTGTCGCTGCACTGGGGTTCGCCGGGTTCACCGCGCTCGGTGTGGTGCTCTCGTCGAGACTGTTCGAGACCGTTCTGGCTCGGCTGCGCGAGCGCATGTTCCGCGCCAGTCTGGCTCTCCCGCTCGAACGCGTCGAGGTATCGGGCACCGGAGATCTGGTCTCCCGGGCGACCGACGACGTAGAAGAAGTCTCCACTGCGATCAACACTGCGGTGCCAGCTCTGTCGACGTCGCTGTTCACGGTGGTGCTCACCGCAGTGGGCCTCACCGCGCTCGACTGGAGGTTCCTCGGGGCGCTGGTGCTGATCGTGCCGGTGTACGCGCTGGCTGTGCGCTGGTATCTGCGCAACGCTCCGGGTATCTATGCGGCCGAGCGAGCGGCAATGGGCCAACGCGCCCAACACGTTCTCGGTGCTGTTCGCGGACTGCGCACCGTGCACGCCTACGACATGTCACCGCTGCTCGCGGCACGCGTCGGGCAGCATTCGTGGGAGGTCGTGCGGTGGACGATGCGAGCGCGCATCGTGCAGAACCGCTTCTACGGTCGGCTGAACTCCGCGCAGTTCCTCGGCATGGCGAGCCTGCTCGTCATCGGTTACTTCCTCGTCGGAGCCGAGGCGTTGACCGTCGGTGCGACCACCACCGCGATGCTGTTCTTCCTGCGGCTCTTCGCACCGATCGAGGATCTGCTGCTGGTCATCGACGAACTGCAGTCGGCGTTGGCCTCACTCGCCCGCATCGTCGGGGTGATCCAAGCCGAGCCTGCAGCGGAGGTTCGGGTGGAGTTGCCCGCCCGTGGCGCGCTCGTAGCCCGCGATATCACCTTCGGATATACCCCGGATCGACCGGTGTTGCGGGGTGTCGACATCACTGTCGAGCCCGGTGAGTCGGTCGCTCTGGTCGGCAGTTCGGGTGCAGGCAAGACAACGTTGGCGGCCGTGCTCGCAGGTGTCCGGTCCCCGGACGTGGGCCGGGTGCAGTTCGGGTCGGTCGACCTCACTGGCGTCGACGATTCGACTCGTGCGCAACGCATCACGCTGGTAACGCAGGAAGTGCACGTATTCGCCGGGACGCTTCGCGAGGATCTCGCGATGGCTGCTCCCGGTGCGAGTGACGACGATATGAAGGCGGCACTGCGCGCTGTGCTCGCCGCCGACTGGTTCGAGCTGCTGCCCGACGGGCTCGACACTGTGGTCGGCGACGGCGGCCATCAGCTCACGCCCATGCAGGCCCAACAGGTTGCCCTTGCGCGGGTTGTTCTCATCGACCCACCGGTGGTGATTCTCGACGAGGCCACCGCCGACGCGGGCAGCGCGGGCGCGTCGCTTCTCGAGTCTGCAGCCGAGGCGGCCTTTGCGGATCGTTCGGCGTTGATCGTTGCGCACCGGCTCGGCCAGGCGCGACGTGCCGATCGAATCCTGTTGATGGACAACGGACTGATAGTGGAGGAGGGCTCGCACGAGGATTTGGTCGCGCGCGGCGGTCGATACGCGCAGCTGTGGACTGCGTGGAGTGCCAACCGGTGACCCCACCAGACAGACATAGAGGCTAGGCTAACCTCACTACACTTTCTGGCGAGTCTGGACGACAAGGAGACCGCGATGGCGATACCGAGAATTTCCAGCTACACCATGCCCGTGCGCAGCGAGATCCCCGACAACAGAGTGGATTGGCAGCTCGATCCCACCCGTGCGGCACTACTGGTGCACGACATGCAGAACTACTTCATCGACGCCTACATCGATGCACCCGAGATGATCTCGTCCGTCATCGACAACATCGGCTCGCTACGCGACCGTGCAACAGAGCTGGGCATACCGGTGGTGTACACGATGCAGCCCGGTGACCAACACCCCTCGCGTCGCGGCATTCTCGCGGACTTCTGGGGACCGGGCCTCGGAACCGGACGCGACACCCAGATCATCGATGCCCTCGCCCCGCGCCCCGGCGATATCGAGGTCACCAAGTGGCGCTACTCGGCATTCCAACGCACAGACCTGCGCGAACTGCTCGGTCACCACGGCCGCGACCAACTGATCGTCACCGGCGTCTACGCCCACATGGGCTGCATGCTCAGCGCAGCAGAGGCATTCATGTCCGACGTGCATCCGTTCCTGGTGCTCGACGCCACCGCCGACTTCTCGCGCGAGGAGCACATCCTGGCCGCCACCTACGCAGCCAAGCGATGCGGCGCCGTCGTCACCACCGATGAGGTAGCGCTCGCCCTCGAGCGCAAGGCTGTCGCCGCAGGCGCTGCCCGATGAGTGCACCCGCGAAGGAGCTCGTCCCGCTGCAGCTCGACGGCGTCATCGCGTATCCCGAGGACGTTGCCGCACAGTACCGCGAGCGGGGTTATTGGATCGGACAGACACATTCGGACCTCCTTGCGAAAACCGTCTCGGACCATGCCGATCGCGTCGCCGTTGTCGACTCCGTGCGAACCCTCACCTACGCCCAGCTCGACGAGCGCGTACAACTCGTCGCCGGGGAACTGTCTTCGCGGGGAATCGGGCGCGGGGACCGAGTGGTGGTTCATCTGCCGAACACCGTGGAGTTCGTCGAGGTCGTATTCGGGTTGTTCGAGCTCGGCGCCCTACCGGTGTTCGCGCTGGCCGCACATCGCCTCGCCGAGATCCGCCAGTTCTGTGCGGGCACCTCGGCGCGTGCGTATGTCACCGTCGACCGTGTCGGACTCACGTCCTACCGCGATATCGCGGCCGATATCGCGCGCGAAATCCCCTCCGTGGCCACCGTTCTCGTTCCGGCCGGTGACGAGAGCTGGACCACCGCAGTACCGCTGCCGCGCCGCGCCCGCGCGTTGCCGTCCGACGTCGCGTTTCTGCAGCTTTCCGGGGGAACCACCGGAACCCCGAAGCTGATTCCGCGCACCCACGACGACTACCTCTACTCGGTGCGCGAGAGTGCCCGCATCTGCGCGGTCGACGAGAGGTCGGTGATGCTTGCCGCGCTGCCGATCTCGCACAACTTCACGATGAGCTCCCCGGGCCTGCTCGGCATGATCGCTGTCGGTGGCAGCGTGATCATGGCACCGGATCCGAGCCCCGATACGTGCCTGCGCCTCGTCGAACAGCACTCGGTCACCCATGCCGCCCTGGTCCCGCCGGTGCTGATGGCGTGGTTGAACTCCTCGGTACGACACACTGCAGATATATCGTCGCTGGTGTCCCTTTGGGTCGGCGGCGCCAAGCTGCCCGCAGAGGTCGCACGGCGGGTCACCCCGGAACTCGGTTGCTCGCTGACCCAGGTATTCGGGATGGCAGAGGGGTTGGTCAACTACACCCGGGTCGGCGACGACGACCGAACGGTGTTCACCACCCAGGGCCGGCCGATCTCACCGGACGACGAGATCCGAGTGGTCGACGACAACGGCACGCCGGTGCCGGACGGCGAGCCGGGACATTTGCAGACACGGGGTCCGTACACCATTCGCGGATACTTCGCTGCGCCGGAACACAATCGACGCTCGTTCACACACGACAGGTTCTACATCACCGGCGATATCGTGATTCGAGACAGTCGCGGATACCTGCAGGTGGTAGGCCGTAGCAAGGACCAGATAAATCGGGGCGGTGAGAAAGTCGCACCAGCCATGGTCGAAAACCATCTACTGGCCCACGACGCCATTCACGACGTGTCCGTGGTCGGGATCCCGGATGATGCACTCGGCGAGCGGATCTGCGCGTTCGTCATCCGGCGTGACCCCGAGGCACAGACCCCGAGCGCGGCGCAGCTGCGTGCGTTCCTGCGAACCGAACGTCAGGTGGCGGCCTACACCATTCCGGACACGTTCGAGTTCGTCACCGAATTCCCCACGACATCGGTGGGCAAGATAGACAAGAAGAGTCAGGGTAAATGACACTCGATCTACCGCTTACCGGCGCACAGCTCGGAATCTGGAACGCGCAACGACTCGAACCGGACTCGCCGTACTACCTCGTCGGCGAAGTGCTCGAGATCGACGGTTCCGCCGGCGACGACAAAATCGACACCGGTGTTCTCCTGGACGCCATCTCGGAAACCGTCGACGAGGCCGAAACGATGCGGCTGCGCTTCGCGCTGACCGAGGCCGGACCGAGACAGTGGATCGAGCCGATCGAGTCCTTCGAGGTGCCGATTCTCGATGTGCAGGACGAGGCCGACCCCCGTTCGGCTGCCGAGCAATTGGTGACGCAGATCCGATTCGACGCCGCAGCCGAGGCTCGCGAGATGGTCGAACGGCAGCTCTTCTCGTACACCCTGATCGTGCTGTCACCGACACAGGTGTGGTGCGTGCAGCTCTACCACCACCTCATCGTCGACGGATACTCCGCGGCGATGATCTCGAGGCGACTGGCTGCCCGATACACCGCCGCCATCACCGGACGGAGACTGCGCCCCAACCCGTTCGGCTCGTTCACCGACGTCGTGAACGAGGACCAGGTGTACCGGACCTCCCAGGATGCCGCCGCCGATCGCGAGTACTGGCGCGCGCGCCTCGAACCTTTCCCCGAGCTGCACGGACGCGGAACTGCCGATCTGGACTCGGCCCAACAGGACCGGACGAGCACGCATTCCGCCCGCGCCGTCCTCGACGCCGAGGAGATGGCCCATCTGAAGCATGTCGCCGACGAGACCGGCTGCACGTGGGCCGACGTACTCATCGGCGCCTACGTCGGATTCGTCGCCCGGCTGCACCACACCGGTGACGTCGTTCTCGCGCTGCCCGTGATGGTGCGCACCACCCGCGTCGCCCTGACCACGCCGTCGATGGCGGTCAATGTTCTCCCGCTGCGAGTGTCGGTCTCGCTCGCTGACGACATCGCGAAGTTGGCCTCCGCGGTGGCCTCGGCGCTCGATGATCTCCGCGCCCACCAGCGTTATCGCGGCGAGGATCTCGTCCGCGACCTTGCAGCGCCGGGTGCCGGTGCCGTGTTGCACGGGGTTGGCATCAACCTCAAGGCATTCGACTTCGACCTGGACTTCGCCGGCGCGGTCGGCACCTTGAGAAACGTGGCCGGCGGGCCGCCGGAAGAACTCGGGCTGACTGCGACGCCGATCGACGGCGGAGCGATGATGCTGGGTTTCGAGGTCGACGCCCGCACGGTCTCGGCGGCCTTAGCCGCTGCCCGAATCAACGGGTTCGCAGATCTGATCGGTGCGCTGTGCACCCCGGAACGTCCACGCCTGGGATGCATCGGTATCGGTCGCCTCGATGCGGGGTGGACGCCGCCCTCGCTCGAAATCGGCCCAACCCCGACCATTGCCGATGTGTTCGCGGACATGGTCCACCAGGATCCCGATCGGATCGTGATCAGCGACTCGGACACGGTGTGGACGGCCGGTGAACTCGCCGCGCGCACCTATCGCATTGCGCGATTGCTTCGCGATCGAGGCATCGGCCCCGAAAACATCGTTGCGCTGTCACTTCCGCGTTCGGTCGACATGGTCGCCTGCATCTTCGCGGTCTGGGAGGCGGGCGCCGGCTACGTCGTACTCGACCCCGCCTATCCGCGTGAGCGGCTCGACCGTCTCGTCGAACTCGCGCGCCCGTCGTTGGTGCTGCGTGCTGACGAGCTGTCGGATCTGCTTGCCTACGGTACGACCCGCTTGAGTGCGGACGAACTCGCCGGTCCCCGCCGGGCCGAGGACATGGCGTACGTGCTGTTCACCTCCGGCTCGACCGGAACACCCAAAGGTGTGGTGGTGCGCTCGGGGGGACTGGCTCATCTCGCCGCGCGTCAACGCGCCTCCCTGTATGCCGACGCTGCGTCCCGGGCCGGCGAACGCCGGTTGAACATCGCTCATACCACGTCCTTCGCCTTCGACGCCTCACTGGACCCGCTGCTGTGGATCCTCGACGGCCACCGTATTCATCTGTACGACAGCGAAGTTCAGCGCGACGCCGAGCTGCAGGTGCAGAGGTTTCGGACGGACCGAATCGACGTCGTCGACACCACTCCGTCGATGGCGACGTTCCTGATCGAGGCGGGGTTGATCGAAGCAGGACTGGTGTCGACGATCGTGGTCGGCGGGGAGGCGCTTCCGACTTCCGTCGCGGAACAACTCGCTCGCAGCAGCGCCCGGGTGTACAACATGTACGGCCCGACCGAGGCCACCGTCGACGCGATTTCCGCCGACGTCACCGGCGCCGACGTGCACATCGGGCGTCCGCTCGACGGCACCGCGGCCTACCTTCTCGACTCGGCGCTCCACCCGGTCCTCGACGGCGAGACGGGAGAGCTGTATCTCGCGGGCCCCCAGCTTGCTCGTGGCTACCTGGACCGGCCGGGGTCGACGGCCGAGCGGTTCGTCGCGAATCCGTTCGTGAGCGGCACCTGCATGTACCGCACCGGCGACCTTGCCCGCTGGAATCCCGAGTCCGGCTACCAGTACCGAGGCCGTGCCGATGATCAGGTGAAGATCCGCGGCCACCGCGTCGAACTACGTGAGGTCGAAGCCGCACTTGCACAATGCGATTCGGTGTCCTCGGCCGTCGTCGTGTGTACGGGAACCGGCCCCGCAGCCAAACTTGTGGGCTACGTGAGCGCCACCACGGAGCGCACCGGTGACGACATCCGACGTGAGATGCTGACCCGGGTACCCGATCACCTGGTGCCCTCGATCGTGATGGTGCTGGGTGAGATGCCGGTGACCGTCAACGGGAAGGTCGATCGGGCTCGGTTGCCCGCGCCCACCTCCGGAACCTCCCGAGACAGCCATCCGAGTACCGCAGCGGAACACGCACTGTGCGCCGTCGTCGCCGATGTGCTCGGGCACGAGTCCGTCCCACTCGACGCGGACCTCTTCACGCTCGGCGGCGACAGCATCGGTGCGATCAGCATCAGCAGCCGCCTGCGCAGCCGCGGATGGGTCCTGACACCCAAGGAACTCCTGACGGGCCGCGATCTCGCGGGACTTGCCGCGGCGAGCCGTGAGCTCGAATCGGACCAGCACGCCGCAGTCGAGGACATCGCGACCGGCGTTGCCCCGAGCACCCCCATCATGCGCGGGGTCCTGCGGGTGGACTCGCCCGACGCGGTGGCGTCGTATGCACAGTGGACGGCGATCGAGGTGGGCGCCTCGATCGATGAGGCTGCCCTCGCAGATGCGGCTTCGATGCTGCTGCAACGACACCCGGCGCTGCGGATGATCGTTCGCGATGCCGAGGCGGTGGAGATTCCCGACCACGGCCGGACAGCAGTGATCACAGCGTACGGTCCCGTCGACTCGGGCGAATTCGACGCTCTTGCCGATTCCTACGCTCGCACCTGCGCAGCGGAACTGTCGCCGCGTGAGGGAGATCTGCTGCGGATGGCTGTGGTCCGGATGACCGGGGGCCCCGACCGAGTGCTGACCGTCGTGCACCACTTCGCCGTGGACGCTATCTCGTGGCCGGTGCTGCTGACCGATCTCGTGGACGCGATCAACGGGCGACCTATGCCACCGGTGACGGGCCGGTCGTGGCGGCATCGCGCCATCGAACTCGCCGAACACGCTTCGCGGCACCGCTACCTCGACGAGTCCGATCACTGGAACTCCGTCCTCGGCCCGGACTCCGAGGCGATCTGTTCCCAGCCTCCACGCGGCGGAGTCGACACCCACGCGACCGCGGCGGTCACTCGCACTGCCGCACCGGCCCCGGTGACAGCGGCCGTTCTGGACGATTTGTGCACGAAGTACACCGCCCGACCCGACGAGGTACTGCTCGTTGCAGTGACGATCGCGCTGCGCGCACTACGCGGCCCGCACGCCCTGGACTGTGCCGTCACGATGGAAGGGCACGGCCGAGACGAATTCAGCGCCGGCACCGTCGGTTGGTTCACCACCGAATATCCGATCTCCGCGCCCGTGTCTTTCCTCGGTAGCGATGCCCGCCTCGCCGAGGCATTCGGCGGCGGAGTGGTCCTCGCCGAAATGATCCACGAGGTCAAGAAGCGCAGGCGTATCGGCCGGGACGACGGCGCCGGTTACGGCGTACTTCGCTACCTCGACGATGCAGGGTCTGCCCTCGCCGAGCGCCCTGCACCGCAGGTGGTGTTGAACTATCTCGGCAAGCCTGCCGGCCTGTCGGGGAACGGCTGGCGCGCACTCGGCGGTGACGCCTTCGGGGTCATCGAGCCCCATACTCGTACGCTCACCGAAGTGCTGGGGATCAACGCGTTCGTGCACGACAGTGCAGACGGGCCTTCGCTGGCAGTGGAGTGGACTGCAGCGGGAGAACTCCTGGACGAGGGCACCGTCCGAGACCTTCAGCGCTACTTCTCCGACGCCCTCGAGGCGATGGCCGCGCACGCTGCGCTGTACCCCGGTGGGCTGAGCGCGTCGGACTGCGAACTGGTCGAGGTGACGCAGGACGAGATCGACTATCTCGAATCGATCACCGGGCCACTGCTGCGCGTGCTCCCACTGTCGCCGCTGCAGGAGGGGCTGCTCGCGCATGCTGCTCGCTACGCCGACGAGGACGTCTACACACTCACTGCGATCGTCGATCTGGCCGGCGACCTCGACGGCGACCGACTCCGTACCGCGTTCTCCGAGGTCGTCGCGCGGCACAGCAATCTCGCGGCGGGCTTTCACTTCGAGGGCGTAGGCGCAGCGGTGCAGACGATTCCGCGGTCGATCGACATCCCGTGGGCGGTGACCGATCTACGCGCACTGTCTGTGGCCGCAGCAGATGCTGCGGCTGCGCAGGTACACCGCTCCGCCGCTACCCGAGTGTTCGACGTACGACGCGGACCACTTCTCGCCGGGCACGTGCTTCGTCTTCCCGGCCGAAGGACGCAGGTGGTGCTCAACGCGCACCACCTGGTGACCGACGGATGGTCGACGCCGATCATGTTGCGTGAGTTGGTGCATCACTACAACCAGGGCAGCGCAGGCCTGGCCGCACCGGCCGACTACGCCGACTACCTCCAATGGCTCACCCGACTCGATCGCAGCGAACTGAAGGCCGCGTGGAGGCACCGACTCGAGGGGCTGACCCAGCCGAGCGTGGTGGCGCGCGGTGAGAGCACCGGCACACAGGTGGTGACCACCGAGGTGTCGGTCTCGCCGAACCTGGGGACCGAGCTGACCGACCTCGCGCGCGAGAACGGACTGACCGTCAACACCATCGTCCAGGGCGCCTGGAGCGCGGTACTGCAGGCGCTGGTCGGCCGCGAGGACGTGGTGTTCGGAACCACCGTGTCCGGACGACCGTCCGACCTGAGCGGCGTCGAAAAGATGATCGGCCTGTTCAGCAATACCGTGCCCGTGCGTGTTCGAATGGACCATCGCCCGATGCGAGAGGTGCTGCACGAGAGCCAGACCGACCAGTACGACCTGGGCGACGCACAGCAGCTGTCGCTGTCCGAGATCGAGGCATGCAGTGACGCGCCCGGCGGAACCAGCCTGTTCGACACGCTCGTGGTGTTCGAGAACTACCCCGGGGTTCTCGACAGCGACCTGGAGGACGACGGTGAAACACGCATCACCGGGCTCGGAAATCTGAGCCTCACGCAGTACCCACTGTCGCTGCTGGCCCCTCCCGGTGATGCATTCAGACTCGTTCTCGATCACGACCCGTCGGTGGTCGAAAATGTCACTGCAGCAGCCGTCGCGCAGGCGCTTCCCGAGATTCTCGGCTCCATGCTCGCCGACCTCGGCCGCCCAGCAGCGGAGTATGCGCCGCAGTCGGTGGCAGCGCTACCGGATGCGCCGGTTCGTCTCATCCCGAAGACCCAGGGCGGGCATGCGGATCTACGCACGGTAGAAACAGTTGCCGAGGTGTTGACCGAGGTGCTCGAGATGCCCGTGCAACCGGACGACGACTTCTTCGAGCGAGGCGGGCATTCGCTCGCGGCGATGCGGGTGGTCAGTGGTCTACGCCGACGCGGTATCACCGTCACCGTCGCCGACATCTTCGCAGCTCGGACGCCACGTTCCTTGGCGGCGGTATCGCGAGAAACATCAGCTGGACCTCTGTCCGACATCGCCGTGACCACCGAGCCGGTGCTGTCCTCGGCGCAGGAGCGGCTGTGGATTCTGCAGCGCCTCGACGTCGAGTCGCACGCGCAGGACGTTCCGATCGTGCTCGAGCTCGACGGTGATGTCGACCCGGATGCGCTGCGGGCGGCGTGGCGAGACCTGCTGTCGCAGTTCGAGATCCTGCGCACGTGCTACCCGGCGTCGGAGACCGGAGATCCGACAGTGCTCGTGCTGCCCACCGATGCCATTCCCGAGCTGCAGTCTCGCGAATGCGATGGCCCGGTCGCCGAGGAGGTGCGCCGAGAGCTCGACCTAGCCGCTGGGAACGACTCTGCCGCTGCGTTCGACATCGAGCGAGCGGTACCGGCACGCGCGACGCACCTGCGCGGCCCGGGATGGTCGGCGCTCGTGATCGTGGTCCACCACATTGCTATCGACGGGGCCTCGGTGCCCGTGCTGCTCGATGCGCTGTCCGTGGCCTACACCGACCGCCGGGAAGGGCGTCGACCCGACCAGAACAGCACCGCACCCACGTTCGCCGAGTTCGCGTCCGTGGACCGCGCGCGGGCGGAGTCCGGTGAGGTCCAGAAATCGCTGCAGTACTGGACGGAGCAACTCGACGGTCTTCCGGCGGAGCTCGAACTCCCGACGGATCGTTCTCGACCTCGCCGCCCGACATATCGGTCGGTCGGAGTGTCCCGTCGACTCGAAGACGCATTGACCACCGACATCCGAACGGCCTCGATTCGGCACGGCGTCAGCCCGCTGATGGTGTTGGAAGCCGCCGTGGCCGCAACATGGCACCGATTCGGCAGCGGCATCGACATCCCCCTCGGCACCACGGTGTCGGACCGAGATGTCATCGCTGACGGTCGCTTCCGCGACACCGTCGGGTATCTGGTGAACACCGTCGTCCATCGTATCGACGTCTCGGGCAATCCGACGTCGACCGAACTGCTCGACAGGATTCGCGCAACCGGTCTCGATGCCCTGACGCACCAGCATGTTCCGTTCGATCGGGTGGTCGACGCGCTGGCGCCCGAACGCAGTGCCGGGCGGCATCCGCTTTTCCAGACGATGGTCGGCTACGAGGTCCTCGGACCGCCCGTCATGCTGGGTGACGTCCTCGCCACTCCGATGGAACCGATGGATCCACCGGCGCGCATGGATGTGTCGGTGTGGCTTCGCGAGTCCGAGTCGGGCGTCGAGCTCGCACTGGGAGCCGCAGCCGACCTGTTCGACGAGGCCACCGCTCGGACGCTGCTCGGCGAGATCTCCGCGGCGCTTGCGCACGTCGTGCGCGAGCCCGACGGCCCGATCACGCAGTTGGGTAGTGCTCACGAGAATTCACCGACCCGCGAGCAGCCACCGCAGTCGGTGATCCACCGGTTCCTGACTCAGGTGCAGGAACGTACGAGCGAGATTGCAATTGTGGCCCACGGTCACGAGGTTACGTACGCCGAGGCCGGTGCCGAGGTCGAATCGCTTGCACGCGAACTCACCTCGCGCGGAGTGGGCGCGAGCTCGGTTGTCGGGGTCGCCGTCGAACGCGGCCGTCACTTGCCGATCGCGCTGCTGGCGGTACTGCGATGCGGGGCAGCGTATCTTCCGCTGGACGTCGACTATCCGCGTGAGCGCCTGCAGTACATGCTCGACGACGCACGACCGGTCTGCGTGCTCACCACCACGAGCGTCGCCGACCGCATCGAGTGGATGAGCGTGCCGATGCTGACGGTCGACACCACCTGTGTTTCCGCAGCCGCTCTGCCGCCTGTTCCGTCCGCCGGGGATGACCTTGCCTACGTCATCCATACATCGGGGACGACCGGAACACCCAAGGGCGTCATGGTCACCACCGCGAATCTCGCCGCGTTCGCAGACGCGGCGACGGCGCTCGGGTGGCTTCGACAGGGTGACCGGCTACTGGCGGTCACCACGGTGTCCTTCGACATCGCGGTGCTCGAATTGCTGTGCCCGCTGACGGTCGGGGCGAGCGTCGTGGTGGTCCCGCGGGCCACTGTCGTCGACCCGGCGTTGCTCGCGCAGTCCATCCTCGACTATCGGGCCACCGTCGTGCAGGCGACCCCGTCGCTGTGGCGGTTGCTGCTGGCGACGCCCTACAGCGGCGGAGTCCGCGCATTGATCGGCGGCGAAGCTGTGCCCGCCGAGCTGGCGAATCAGCTCACCTCGATCAGCGAGGAAGTGTGGAACGTATACGGCCCCACCGAGGCAACGGTGTGGGCGACGGCGGACCGCATGCAGCACGACGAGCCGGTCACCATCGGGTCGCCCTGGACCGACGTCCACGCACGGGTGCTGGACGAGCTGCTTCGCGAGGTCCCCGAGGGCGCGCAGGGGGAGCTGTACCTCGGCGGCTCGCAGATCGCGCGTGGCTACCTGAACCGGCCGGCGCAGACGGCGACGCGGTTCATCGCCGACCCGCATCGGCCCGGTCGGCGGCTGTACCGCACAGGCGACGCTGTTCGTCGCCGCGGCGATCGTCTCGAATACCTCCGCCGCACCGACGATCAGGTGAAGGTGCGCGGATTCCGCATCGAACTCGGTGAGGTGGAGACCGCCCTGCGAGCGCTGGGCGGTGTCCGCGACGCAGCGGCGAAGGTGGCCGAGATCGCCGACGGCTCGGCGCGGCTGTTCGGGTACGTAGTCGTCGATCCGTCGAGAGTGGATCCGTCGAGAGTCGACACGGCAGCGATGCGGGCCCAGCTGGCCGATACCCTGCCGGATCAGTTCGTGCCACAGTCGATCACCGTCGTAGAGACATTGCCACGCACATTGAACGGCAAGCTCGATCGCAACTCCCTCCCTGTACCCACGCCCAGCTCGCCCGTGGAGGTCTCGGAATCGAGTGCACTTCTCGCTGCGGCCACCGAGGTGCTCGGCACCGTCGTGGACCCGCAGACCAGCTTCTTCGCGGCCGGCGGAGACAGCATCGCGGCCGTGCGCTTCGTATCTGCGGCCGCAGCCAGGGGAGTGCACCTCTCCGTTGCCGACGTGTTCGATGCGGCCACGCTTGCCGAACTCGTCGGCCGTGCCGAGCAATCGGCTCCGAAGCCCGCGTCGCAGGCGGAGTTGGTCGAACTGGACGAGGACGCGCGTGCGCTCCTCGATCGTGACCACCCGGGTTGGCAGCAGGTGCTTCCGCTGACACCGTTGCAGCGGGGCATGTACTTCCAGTCCGCGACCGGGCCCGGCGACGGCGGGGACAACTATCACGTTCAGCATCGGTTCACCTTCGATGGGACCATCGACCGGTCTGCCCTCGCAGTCGCGACGGCTGCGCTGCTGCAGCGGTACCCCAATCTCGCTGCGGCGTTCACGCATTCGGTGCTCGACGACCCCATCGCGATCATCGCACCGGTAGCGGTCGATATTGCGTCGGTGCCGTCCAGTGATGTCGACGAGCTCGCGGCGCAGGAGTTCGCTCGGCCGTTCGATCTCGGTCGAGGCCCACTGCTGCGCATGGTGATTGCGAAGGATGCGGTCGGCACCGAAAACCTGATCGTCACCCAGCACCACTTGCTCACCGACGCATGGTCGCAGGGCGTGATGTTCTCGGAGCTGTTCGTGATGTTCGGCGTTGCCAAGATGCTGGTGACTGCGGGAACGAGCGAGGACGAGCTGGTGGCCGTCGTGCAGCGGGTACTCGATGCGCCCGCCGACTTCACCGATCACCTGCGGCAACTCACCACCCACGACGACGTGGCAGGTGCGCAGGAGTGGTCCGACTATCTCGCCGATTTGGCCGAACCGACGTCGATCGCCGCCGAAGCGCAACCGGGGACGATGACGCTGCCGAATCTGCACACGCGAGCACTCGACGACGCTACCCGCGACGCAATTTCGAGGTTGGCCGCCGAGAATGGCGTCACCGTCTCGACGGTGGTGTCCGTGGCCTGGGGACTGACGCTTCGCCGGATCACCGGACGCGAGGACGTGGTCTTCGGATCCACAGTGGCCGGGCGTGACCCGATGGTTCCCGGCGTCGACCGCATGGTCGGATTGACGCTCAACACCGTGCCGGTGCGGGTGCAGGCGCGGCCGTCCACCTCGCCCAGGGCGTTGCTCCGTGAGGTGTTCACCGCGCAGGGCGCCCTGATCCCGCACCAGCACATGGGGCTCGGGGAAATCTCCCGGGCCGCAGGGTTCGCCTCGCTCTTCGACACGCTCCTGGTATTCCGCAACGTCGGAGGCGACGCGGAACGGTTCGATGTTCTCAGCCGCGCCGGCATCACCGCGGCCGAGGCCACGGACGCCACGCACTACGCGATCACCCTCGACGTCGACCCGCGAAGCCGTAGCGGGGCAATGGAAGTCACCGTCGAGAACCGTCCGGACCTCGTCGACGACGAAACTGCACAACGGGTGCTGGAGACGATGCTGGAGATGCTCGGTGCACTGTGCGAGGTGGAAACGATCGCCGACACCGGTCGCGGGCTGGATGACCTCGAGGCCACGCCGCTCACCGCATCCCGAATGCGGGTGCCGGGGCCGGGTGAGCCGGAGGGCAGCATCGACACGCTACTGACCGAACGCGCGACAGCGACGCCCGATGCCCCGGCGATCACGTGCGGCAGTGAGACGTGGACCGCCGGCGAACTCGACCGACGCGTCACCGCTCTCGGTCGGTGTCTGGTGGCGTCGGGTGTCGGTGCCGGCGACGTGGTTGCGCTGCTGTTGCCGCGTATCGCCGATCATGTCGCGGCGATTTTCGCCGTGATGCGTACCGGGGCAGCATATCTCCCGCTCGATCTCGGGCACCCGTCCGCGCGTCTGCAGGAGATCGTGGAGGACAGCGGGGCGCGCACCGTGATCGTCGCGGGCGCCGAGACCGATCGGGTTTTCGAGGTCACCGCCGGTGTTTCCGCACTGAACGTCGTCGACCTGTGGTCGCCGGAGGTCAGCGCGATTCTCGCGGGCAACAATCCCGCACCGCAGGTTCCGGCATGTCGAGTCGAGGGACCGCGGCACGCCGATCAAGCGGCCTACGTGATCTACACCTCGGGGTCGACCGGCAAGCCCAAGGGCGTCCAGGTGGGGCACCGCGGTCTGACCACGATGTTCCACAACCATCGGACCGAGATCTTCGAGCGGACGGAACGAAAAGTCGGTGGGCGGCAACTCCGCATCGCGCACACGGTCTCGTTCTCCTTCGACATGTCGTGGGAGGAATTGTTCTGGATGCTGGCGGGCCACCACCTGCACGTCATCGACGAGGCAGCGCGGGCAGACCCGATCAGCCTGGTCCAGCACTACCGCGAGGTGGGAATCGACGTCGTGAACGTGACACCGTCGTACGCACGAGAACTCATCGCGGGTGGACTGCTGGACGGTGATGTGGCGTCGGGCGCGCATGTGCCGGTCTTGGTGATGCTCGGCGGCGAGGCCGTCCCACAGGAACTGTGGACCCGGCTACGCGAGCAGGACGGCGTCGACGGCTACGACCTCTACGGTCCGACGGAGTTCACCATCAATGCGATGGGCTCGGCTGTGGCGGAGAGCGACACACCCTGCCTGGGCCGGCCGGTCCGGAACGCCTGCGCGCGGGTACTCGACACCGGACTCCGGCCGGTGGCCGTCGGTGCTGCAGGCGAGCTCTACATGTCCGGCGATGGCGCAGCGCACGGCTACCGAGGGAGATCCGGACAGACTGCCTCGGTGTTCGTGGCGGATCCATATGGCACCGGCGAGCGGATGTACCGCACCGGCGACCTCGTGCGCTACCTCGCGGGCGGCCGTGTCGAGTACCTCGGCCGCGTCGACCGGCAGGTCAAGATCAGGGGCATCCGCATCGAGCTGGGGGAGGTCGAGTCGGCGCTCGAGGCACTTCCCGGAGTGGCCCGCGCTGCCGCCAACGTGTTGTCGGACGGGCCCGTCGCCCGGCTCATCGGGTACGTGGTGGACGGCGACCCGCCGGTGACCCGAGACCTGCGGGCCGAGTTGCGTAGCAGAGTCCCCGCGCACCTGGTACCTGCCCAGATCGTCACCGTCGACCACATCCCGCTCACGGTCAACGGCAAGCTTGACCGCGCTGCGCTTCCCGAACCGCCTGTCCGCGCCGGCGGCGCGAGTCTGTCGACGCCCTCCCAGCGGTTGGTAGCGGCGATCTACCGCGAGGTGCTGGGCCTGGACGAGATCGGCAGCGACGACGGGTTCGCCGACTGCGGTGGAGATTCACTCGCCGCGATGCGTCTGATTTCGCGGCTGCAACGCGAACTGTCGGTACGTGTGGATGTCGGCGAACTGCTGAGCAGACAGACTGTCGCGGCGGTTGCGGAGCTCATCGACCGATCGGGTGTGAAAACGTAGCACCCCCATTCTGGGATAGGTTCGCCTAAGCTTCCTTCCTGCTGAGTCGGTAGAACGCCGACCGGGGATTAGAACGATGATCTCGAAAGGATCTACAGTGTCAGATTCACAGTCCCGCGGACGCGGCTTGCGCAGGATCGTCGCGGTGGCCGCAGTTGCTGCCGTCACCCTCGGACTCGCCGCGTGCGGCAGCGACGACACCCCCGATACCGCCACCGGCGAGGCGAACAGCAGTGACACTCGGACCGTCGAGACCAGCCGCGGCGAGATCACCGTTCCAGCGGAACCGCAGCGCATCGCGGTGCTCTCGGCCGGGCTCGCCGGGTACCTTTTCACGCTCGACGCTCCGATCGCGATCACCGACACACGCTTGCTCGGTGTCACCAATCTCGATGGCGGCTTCCCTCCCCAGTGGGCAGAGAAGGCCGAGGCGCAGGGCACCGAGGAGTTGCCCGCCGGCGAGACCCTCAACATCGAGGCCATCGCGCTGGCCGAGCCCGACCTGATCATCGGAGGTGGGCAGGGCTTTTCCGCCGTGCTGGCAGAGGAGGCCTACGACCAGCTCGCAGCCATCGCGCCCACGGTGCTGATCCCGTCCTCGGTCAATACGTGGCAGGGCGAGCTCGAAGCCGTGGCCGACGCCGCCGGCGAGAGCGACAAGGTCGACGGCCTCTTGGAGGCCTACGAGGACAAGGTGGCCGAGGTGAAGGAGTCCATCACCGTTCCGGGGGCTCCGGTTGCCTACTTCCTGTCCCTCGCCACCGACGAGCCGGCGTTCATCCCGCCGACCGCGGCGCTGCCGGAGCTGCTCGCCAGCGTCGGCTTCGAGGCGGACGACGTGATGACCAAGGCGAACAACCCGGAGCTCTACGGCTCGGGTGACTCGTTCATCATCAGCAACGAACTACTCACGCAGGTGGGCGATGCCCCGGTGATGTTCGTCGTTCCGGTCGCCGGTCGCTCCCTCGAGCAGCTGCAGCAGGATCCGCTGTACACCTCGCTGCCCGCATTCGCGGAGAACCAGGTCTACGAGCTCCCCGCAACGAGCTACCGCCCCGACTACGACGGCGTCATGGGAACCCTCGACCTGGTCGAGGAAACGTTCGCGCAGTAGCAGAAGTGTTTGCCCAGTATCAGAAAAGAGAAGGAACTGTGCTCACCCGCGAGACCGTCATCGGTGATATCGCCACCGCCCTCGATCAGCCGCGCTCGTCGATCAGTGACGAGATGAATCTGCTCGACGAGGGTTTGGATTCCATCCGAATCATGGGGTTGGTGGAGCGATGGCGGTCTGCGGGTGCACCGGATGTCGACTTTCCTACGCTCGCAGCCGATCCGACCGTGTCGGCCTGGGTGGCCGTTGCGCTGGGCGAGTACTGAACAACACGAACAAGAGGAGTTTTTTCGATGGCGGGAACCGTCCGCGAGGTCGAGGTCTTTCCGATCCGCATGCGTGAGATGGATGTACTGCGGGTCGAGGACGTCACGCCGGGTATGCGGCGGGTAACGATCGGCGGACCGTCGATGGATCGGCACGTCCGCGACGGTGTCGACCTGCCTCCGGTGTGTACCAACGGTTTCGACGACGACATCAAATTGTTGCCGGTCGATCCGGCGACGGGCACGCTCCCGTTCGAGGTGCCCAAGAACTCCTCGGACGGGACTGTCGACTGGCCCTCGGGTTCGTTCCAGTACAGCCGGACGTACACGGTGCGTAGATTCGACGCGCACGCACGTGAGATGGATATCGACTTCGTCGTGCACGAGGGCGGGCTCGCCGCTGAGTGGGCCGCGCGAGTGCAGCCCGGAGAGAAGATCCTCGTTGCTGGACCGAAGCACTCGTCCTCCCTTCCGCGCGGTGTGGACTGGATGCTCGTCGCAGGCGACGAGACGGCCCTGCCCGCCATCGCGCACTGCCTCGAAAAGCTGCCCCCAGAGCTACCCGCCACCGTGGTGATAGAGGTTGCCGAACCCGCACATCGCCAGGACCTGAAATCCGATGCCGACGTGGACATCACGTGGCTGTACCGGTCCGAGAGCGAGGGGGAATCTCGCTTGGTCGAGACCGTCCAGGCTGCTCGGTGGCGACCCGGTCAGCCGTACCTGTGGGTGGCAGGGGAGGCGACGACCATCAAGCCGCTGCGACGCTGGGCCAAGCAGGACAAGCTGCTCGGCAAGCAGTTCATCGAAATCGCCGGCTACTGGAAGCGGCGTGAGGCCGCGCCGGACAGCGACCCGGCCGCGACCGGCGAGGACGGCGCAGCCGAGAAACTGCACGAGCTCTCGGAGTTGTTGCCACCGTTGGCAATCAGAACAGCTGTGACGTTGGGGATGTTCTCCGCGATCGACGGTGGAGCAGATACGGTGGAAGCCATTGCTGCGCAGTGCCAATCGCACCCATCGGCCACGGAGAAACTGCTGCGCCACCTCGCGCTCATGGGTCTGCTCACGGCATCCGATGCAGGGTACGGCCTGACCGAGATGGGATCGCTTCTCGCCGACGAGGATGCGTTCGTCGCTCAGTCACTGAAATTCGACAGTATTCACACCCGGATGGACATGGCATTTCTCGGGCTGCTCGACGCGGTGCGCACAGGCTCTCCCGCAACCGGTCACGGTTTCGTCGACAAGGCACTCGAACCGGGTTTCGCGACTTGGTATCACGAGGAGGCCTCGTTCGAGGCGGTGTACCGCGCACCAGCGCTTCCCGACGCAATCGACCTGACCGACGTGCGCAGCATCGCCGTCTACGGCGAGGGCGCAGGCGTGTACGCCGATACGTTGGCACGGTTACTGTCGGATCTCGAGATCTTCCTCGTCGGACTTCCTGCGCTGGGGGAGAGAAACCTCGCCGACGTCGCCGGTGCACGCCGCGACCGCATTCAGCGCATCGATGCCAGCGAGTTCACTCCTCTCGCAGTGCCGGTGGACCTGGCTGTGGCTGTCGGTGTCGTCGACATGCTCCCCGACGCCGATGCCGCTCTGCTCGTGCGCACTCTGGTCGGCTCCGCACAACGCGTCGTCCTGGTGACCGACCTGCTCGATCCCTCGACCACCGACGACCACGACACCGAGGACGACCTGCGCAGGCTGTGCCTGTACGGATCAGGACTGCGCACCGAGGCCGAACTGGCTGCGCTCGTGTCCGAGGCGAACGGCGGCGTGCCGCGGTTCGGCCCACTGGGCTGGGGATCGACCGTCGTCGAATTCTCGGCGGCCTCGCACACGTGAGCGCGGATGTGCCGGTGTGCGAGACTCGAAAGCACCCGAGCAGAGGGGCCACCGACACGTACGAGCGCTGGAACGAGGACGGTGAATGACGGAGAAAGCAGGCTGCTGGTTCGCGGAGGTCGTCGACGCCGCGCAGCTGACACCGCACATGGTGCGCGTGACGTTCGGGGGCGAGGACATCGCACAGTACGTCTCCAACGGTTCGCCCGACGAATGTGTAACCGTCTTCTTCCCCCGCGACGGCGAGGACCGCCCACCTGCCATGACCGCGATCGACGGCGTGTGGTGGTTCCACGGCATCGATCCGATCCCGGAGGGCCGTAACTACACGGTTCGCCGATTCGACCCGGCTTCGGGACGCTTGGTGATCGACTTCGTCGCCCACGAGGGCGGCGTCGCATCCGCCTGGGCGCTCAGCGCCACCGCAGGGCAGACCATTCTGCTCACTCGGCCGCGCCGCTGGTACAACGTTCCCGAGACCGCGCGGTGGCAGTTGCTCGTCGCCGACATGACAGGGCTACCCGCCCTGGGACGAGCCGTCGAGCAGCTTCCGGCCGGAGCCCGCGCGCACGTCATCGTCGAGGTGCTCGAACGCGGGGACATCCAGACTTTCGAGACCGCAGGCGAGGTGACCTACGACTGGCGCGTCGGCTCCGGCAACGGTGACTGCGCGAGCGTGCTCGAGAACGCGGTCGAGAACTTCGAGCTCCCGGACGGTGAAGGCTACGTCTGGTTCGCCGGTGAGGCCTCGACCTCACGTGCGGTGCGAAAGTACGTCCGCAAGGTGTTGGGATTTCCGGTACGGCAGTTCGAGATCATCGGCTACTGGCGGGTCAACTCCGAGCAGTGGCTCGAGAAGTACAAGGCGTACCAGGAAGAAGCCCTCGCGGTGTACAACGGCGCCCTCGCAGCGGGGCGCACCCAGGCCGAGGCGAGCGACGAATTCGACGCGATGCTCGAGCGCGTCGGTCTCTAGGCGCTCCGCGCATGTGCGTGGAAATACGTGTCCTGCTATGTATTTTCACGCACCTGTGCCTTTGGGCGCCTTGGGCATCAGAGTCGCCGCCGCGAGCATGAGCACCGCCGCCGCGGCGACGCCCAGAAATACCAGGTGGATGGCGTCGGACAGCTGGCCCGGGTCGGGTTCGCCGGGACCGGAGATGCGGGAGTTGACGATCGCACCGAAGATCGCGACGCCCACGGCGCTTCCGATGGAGCGCGCGAACATGTTCGTCGAGGTGGCGACGCCCCGCTCGGACCACTCCACGCTCGACTGAGCGGCGATCAGCGTCGGGCTCGCGATCAGCCCCAGGCCGAGACCGATGACGAAGCACACCGTCGCGATCTGCCAGATCTGTGAGTTCTCCGTGATCAGCGACCCGAGGATGGACCCGATGACGGCGATCGTCCCGCCCGTCAACGCCGTCGCACGGAAACCGAACCGCAGATAGAACCTGCCGGACTGCGAGGCCGCGATCGGCCACCCGATCGTCAACGTCGCCAGCGAAAAACCCGCCACGATCGCACCGGTGCCGAGTACTCCCTGCACGAAGGTGGGGATGTACGACGTCAATCCGAGCACGAGGGCGCCGACGAGCAGAGAGATCAGACTGCTGACGACCAGCACCCGACGAGTGAACACCCACAGCGGCAGTATCGGCTCCGGGGCGCGGCTCTGCTGCCAGGCGAACAGTGCCAGAGAGGCAATGCCGACGGTGAAGATCGCGACGGAAGCGCCTGATGTCCAGCTCCAGGCCTGGCCACCTTCGAGCAACCCGAGCAGCACCGCCGCAGCCCCGATCGTGAGAAGGCCGGCACCGAGGTAGTCGATCTTGGGCCGTCGACGGCTCATCTCACCCTCGTGGAAGCGTCGGATCAGCATCCAGGCAGCCAAGATGCACAGCGGGATGTTGACGAAGAAGATCCACCGCCACGAGAGATACTCCGAAAAGATGCCACCGAGCGCTGGGCCCAGTACCGCGGACATCGCCCACACGCTTGCCAGATACCCCTGCACCTTGGCGCGTTCGGCGAGGTGTAGATGTCGCCGGCGATGGTGATGGACATCGGCTGCACAGCCCCGGCGCCGAGACCCTGGATCGCGCGGAACGCGATGAGCGCTGGCATGCTCCACGCCAACCCGCACAGAATCGAGCCGAGCAGGAAGACGCCGATCCCGAACAGCATGATCTTCTTGCGACCGAACAGATCGGCGAGCTTGCCGTAGACCGGAACGGATACCGCCTGCGCCAGCAGATAGATCGAGAACAGCCAGGGAAACTGGTTGAAACCGCCCAAATCGCCGACGATGGTCAACACGGCAGTGGCGATGATCGTCGAGTCCAGCGCGACGAGTGAGGTGCTGAGCATGATCGCGATGAGCACAGGCCCACGCTCGGACCTGAATCCGATGCCCTCGCTGTTCGAGATCCCACTGTTCGTTGTCATTACCAACCATTGTTGTCCTGGCAGCGAGACGGGTCGCCACCAGGGGAAGATAGGGTTGATTTCGTGCGCCCAACTCTCAGTAGCTACCAGCATGTGGCCGGCGGCAAGGTTCGCGACCTCTATGTCGTCGACGACGACCATCTGCTTCTCGTCGCGAGCGATCGAATCTCCGCATACGACCACGTACTCGACACCCCGATCCCCGACAAGGGGCGGGTCCTGACCGCGATGAGCGTGTTCTTCTTCGCCGAACTCGGTGGGGTGAACCACCTCGCCGGCGACCCGCTCGACGAGCGCATTCCGCAGGAACTGATCGGCCGTGCTCTTCTCGTGCGCAGGCTCGAGATGGTGCCCATCGAATGCGTCGCCCGCGGGTACCTCACCGGGTCCGGTCTCGCCGATTACCGCCGAACCGGAGCCGTCTGCGGCGTCGCGCTGCCGGCGGGCCTCGTCGAGTCGAGCAAACTCGACGCCCCCATCTTCACCCCGGCTGCCAAGGCTGCGATGGGTGAGCACGACGAGAACGTGGACTTCGACGCCGTGGTCGACAAGGTCGGTGAGAAGCTGGCCACCGAACTGCGGGAGAAGACCCTCGAGATCTACGACCAGGCTGCGAGCTTCGCGCTCGACCGCGGAATCATACTGGCGGACACGAAGTTCGAGTTCGGACTCGATCCCGACGGGCAACTCGTTCTTGCCGACGAGGTACTCACACCGGACTCCTCGCGGTACTGGCCGGCCGAGGGCTATGCCGAGGGCAAGGTACAACCGAGTTTCGACAAGCAGTACGTCCGCGACTGGTTGACCGAGGAGTCGGGCTGGGATCGCCGCGGCGACACCCCGCCTCCCGCGCTCCCGGACGACGTCGTCGCATCGACGCGTCTGCGATACATCGAGGCCTACGAACGAATTTCGGGTCTGAACTTCGACGATTGGGTCAAGCCATGACGATCACTCCGCCTGTTGCCAAGAAAGTCCCGCACGAGCGCACCCACCACGGAGACACCTTCGTCGACAACTACGAATGGCTGCGGGCGAAGGAAGACCCCGAGGTCATTGCATACCTCGAAGCGGAGAACGCCCACACCGAGCAGCAGACCGCGGGACTCGAGCCGTTGCGAGGAAAGATCTTCGACGAGATCAAGTCCCGCACGCAGGAGACCGACCTGTCCGTGCCGACACGCATGGGCGAATGGTGGTACTACTCACGGACCATCGAGGGCAAATCGTATGGTCTGCAATGCCGTTGCCCCGTCGACTCTCCCGACGACTGGACACCGCCGACGCTCTCCAGCGATACCGACATCTCCGGTGAGCAGATTCTGCTCGACGCCAACCTCGAGGCGGAGGGGCACGACTTCTTCTCGATCGGGGCCTTCTCCATCAGCCGGGACGGCAATTTGCTTGCCTACTCCACCGACACCGAGGGCGACGAGCGGTACACACTGCGCTTCAAGGACCTACGGACCGGTGAAATGCTGGCCGACGAGATCGAACGAATCTCGGCCGGGGCGACCTGGTCCTACGATCACACTCACGTGTTCTATCAGACCGTCGACGAGTCTTGGCGTCCGGACAGCGTGTGGCGTCACGAACTGGGGACGCCCAACGAGACGGACGTGCAGGTCTTCCACGAACCCGACGAGAGCTACTGGGTCGGGTTCGGCTCCACTCGCAGTGAGAAGTACCTGCTGATCTACGTCGGGTCGAAGGTCACCTCCGAATGCCTCGTTCTCGAATCCGAGAACCCGAAGGGTGAATTTCGGGTCGTCCTGCCGCGCGTGGACGGGGTGGAGTACAGCGTCGAACATGCGGTGGTAAAGGGCGAGGATCGATTCCTCATCCAGCACAACGGATCCGTCGACGGCTGGGGCACCGACGGCGCGAAGGCGGAGAACTTCCTGCTCGCAGAGGCTCCCGTCGACGATCCGGCGGACCAGACGATCATCGTCGCGCACCGCGAGGACGTACGCCTCGAGGATGTCGACGCTTTCGCTGATCACCTCGTGCTCAACTATCGCCGAGAGGCGTTGATGCGGCTGGCGATCTGGCCGCTCGATGACAACGGCTACGGCGAATACCACGAAATGGAGTTCGACGAGGAACTCTTCGCCGTCGGCGCCGGGGCGAACCCCGAGTGGGATCAGCCACTGCTACGTATGGTCTACACCTCGTTCGTCACTCCGGCGAAAGTGTACGACTACGACCTGAAGTCGGGTGAGCTGCTGCTGCGAAAGTCGCAGCCGGTGCTCGGCGATTTCGACGCGGGCAACTATGTGCAGCATCGTGATTGGGCCACGGCGGAGGACGGAACGCGGATCCCGCTCTCGATCATCGCCCGCAAGGATGTGCCCGACGGACCGGCCCCGACCCTGCTGTACGGCTATGGCTCGTACGAGGCATCGATGGACCCGGCTTTCTCGGTGGCCCGGCTGTCGCTGCTGGACCGTGGAATCGTCTTCGTGGTTGCGCACGTGCGCGGCGGCGGCGAAATGGGCCGGCACTGGTACGACAGCGGCAAGACGCTGACGAAGAAGAACACCTTCACCGACTTCGTCGCCGCAGCACGTCATCTGATCGACTCGGGCCGCACGTCGCCGAAGCATCTCGTCGCCGACGGCGGCAGCGCAGGCGGGTTGCTGATGGGTGCGGTCGCAAACCTCGCACCCGAGCTCTTCAACGGCATTCTCGCGAACGTTCCGTTCGTGGATCCCTTGACCTCCATTCTCGACCCGTCGCTGCCACTGACGGTGATCGAGTGGGACGAGTGGGGCAATCCACTGGCGGACAAGGCGGTGTACGACTACATGAAGTCCTACAGCCCCTACGAGAACGTCGAAGCCAAGGACTACCCGGCGATCCTCGCGATCACATCCATCAACGACACCCGCGTGCTCTACGTCGAACCGGCCAAATGGGTTGCGGCTCTGCGTGCTACCAAGACCGGTGATTCCGATCTACTGCTCAAGACCGAGATGAACGCCGGGCACGGCGGCGTCAGCGGGCGCTACGAGAAGTGGAAGGAAGTGGCGTTCGAGTACGCCTGGATCGTGCAGCAGACCGGCGCCTAGGCGCTTCCCGCATGTGCGTGGAAATACATAGCAGGACACGTATTTCCACTCACATGCGCGTCAGCGCCAGACGTAGCGGACCTGCGGGCGCCCGGCCTTGCCGTACTCGGTGTGCCGCACGACGAGTCCGTCGTCGGCGAGCCGCTCGAGATACCGCCAGGCAGTGACGCGGGAGACCCCGACGAGCTTGGCTGCCTCGGAGGCATTGAGGCCGTCCGGTGCCTCGCGGACGATGGCGGTAACCCCGTCCATCGTCTGCGGGGCAATGCCTTTGGGAGTGGAAGCGCGTTCGTCGGCGGTACGCAGGTGTGACATCGCTCGGTCGATCTCACGCTGGCTGGCAGCATTGGCACCCGCAGGCAGGGCGTCGTGGAACTCGCGGTAGCGCTCGAGCTTGTCGCGGAACGCAGCGAACGTGAACGGTTTGAGCAGATACAGCACCACCCCGTGCGCGACGGCCGAGCGCACCACGGCCAGGTCGCGCTCCGAGGTGATGGCGATGACGTCGGGACTCGGGCGCAGACCACCAAGCGCAGCCGCGACGTCGATCCCGTTGGCGTCGGGCAGGCCGATGTCCAGCAGCACCAGATCGACCGGATCGACGGCTTCGCTGGCTGCGCGCATGGCGGCCGAACCGGTGTGCGCGGTGCCGACCACGGTGAAGCCCGGCACCCGCTCGACGTACGTTCGATGCGCCTCGGCGATGAGCGGCTCATCCTCGACGATCAATACTCTGATCACGATTCGCTCCGGGTGGTGGGGATCGTCGCGGTCAGTACCGAACCGTAGGTGATCTCCGAGGTCAACGTTCCGCGATAGCGGTTGACCACCTGGGAAACCAGCGCCAGGCCGAGGCCGCGGGAGTCGGCTTTGGTGGAGTACCCGCGGGTCAGTGCGCTCTGCAGGACGTCGGCGGACATGCCCGGTCCGCTGTCGGAGACTCGTACCACGAGCTCGGTCGCCGAATCACGCACGGTCACTTCGACCCATGGTTGGTCCGATTTCTTCGAGGCATCGATTGCATTGTCTATCAGATTGCCCACCAGCGTGACCAGTTCGCGTGCGGTGACCCTGCCCGCGTGATCTAGTCCGGTGTCGTCCGTGATCGTCAGTTCGACGCCCTGCTCGGCCGCCTGACTGACCTTGCCGAGCAGGAGCGCTGCCAGGGCCGGCTCGTTGACCGAACCCATCAACCGGTCGATCAGGTGCTGCGACAGCTCGAGGTCGGCGGTTGCGAAATCGACTGCTTCCGAGTGTCGTCCGAGCTCGACCATCGTGATGACGGTGTGCAGCCTGTTGGCCGATTCGTGAGCCTGCGAACGCAACGACTCGGCGAAGCTGCGCACGGAGTCGAGTTCGCCCATCACGCCCTGCAGTTCGGTCCGATCGCGGATGGTCAGCACATCTCCCAGTCGGCGGTCGTCCCAGATCACCGGGTCCTGGCTGACGACGAGGATCCGAGTGTCGGTGAGATGCAGTTCTCCGTCGACAGTGCCGGACTCCATGTGTTGCAGTGACTCCGGGAGATCGCTGCGTCGTACCGGTCCGTCGGGGAGGTCCAGCAGTCGCCGGGCTTCGTCGTTGACGAGCTCTGCATTGCCGTCGCGGCCGAACACGACCAGACCTTCACCGATGGAATGGAGCACCGCGTCGTGATGCTCGTACATCGTGCGTAGCTCGTCCGGTGCCATCCCGAGCGTCTGACGCCGAAGACGCCTGCTGAGCAGCACCGATCCGACGGCGGCCACGATGAATGCGGCAAGGACGACCCCGATGATGACCGGGAGACCGTCGAAGAACTGGTCGCTGATCCTCGCGCGGGTGACACCTGCCGACACCAGTCCCACGATGTTGCCGTCGGTGTCCGTGATCGGGGTGACCGACCGGATCGACGGCCCGAGTGAGCCCACGTAAGTCTCGGTGAACGTTTCACCGGCCAGAGCGCGATCTATGTTCCCGCTGAACGGCTTTCCGATCAACTCGGGCGTCGTGTGAGTGAAACGGGTGCGGTCCGGTGCCATCACGACGATGAAATCGACGCCGGTGATCGCGCGGATCCGTTCGGTCTCGGGTTGAAGCGGAGTCGTCGGATCCGCCGAGGTGACGGCAAGCGCGGTGGAGGGCTCGTTCGCGATGCTGGCGGCGACCGCCACGACCTCGCGTCTCGCGGCATCGTCGCTGTTGGATCTTTCGTTCGCGATGGTGAGGGCCGCGCCCGCCATCACGACCACGGCCATGACGACCAACTGCAGGACGAGCACCTGCCCCGCAACGCTCGTCGGGCGCTTCGACACCTGGTGTGCCTCGATTCTTTCGGTCGAACCTGTGAACAGAATGAACGTATAGGTGACTGGCGTCACGATCTCAACAAACATCGTCCCTCAGCAAGGCGTGATTCACCTCACTCCACCGAAGTCACGAAGGACGTACCCATGACTATCACCATCGACGGCGACGCGAACCGCACACCGGATCCCACGCCCAAGAAAAAGCGCGACAAGACCCATTGGCTGTACATCGCGGTGATCATCGCCGTCGTCGCCGGCGTGATCGTCGGGTTGACCGCCAAGGACTTCGCCACCGAATTGGCAGTGCTCGGAACGCTGTTCGTCAGTCTTATCAAGATGATGATCAGCCCGGTCATCTTCTGCACCATCGTGCTCGGCATCGGTTCGGTACGAGCGGCAGCCAGTGTCGGCAAGGTCGGTGGCCTGGCGCTCGCCTACTTCATCGGCATGTCGACCATCGCCCTCGGCATCGGCATGGTCGTCGGCAACCTCATTCAGCCCGGTAGCGGCCTCGACATCCCGTCCGGTGGGGGCTCCCAGTATGCAGCCGCAGCCGAGGGCGCAGGCGGCACCATGGACTTCATTGCCGGCATCATTCCCGAGACACTGGTGTCCTCGCTGACCGCCGGAAGTGTGCTGCAAACTCTGTTCGTCGCCATCCTCGTCGGCTTCGCCCTGCAGGCGATGGGCAAGCAAGGTGAAGGCATCCTCAAGGGCATCGCATCGGTGCAGAAGCTCGTGTTCCGCATTCTGACCATGATCCTGTGGCTCGCTCCGATCGGCGCATTCGGTGCCATCGCAGGCGTCGTCGGCAAGACCGGGTTCGACGCGGTCATCCAGCTCGGCACCCTGATGCTGGCGTTCTACATCACCTGCTTCATCTTCGTGTTCTTCTTCCTCGGCACGATCCTGCGCTTCGTGTCCGGAGTGTCCATCTTCAAGCTGGTCAGGTACCTGGCCCGTGAATACCTGCTCATCGTTGCCACCAGTTCCTCCGAGTCGGCCCTGCCGCGACTGATCGCCAAGATGGAGCACGTCGGCGTCGAGCGCACCACCGTCGGCATCGTGGTTCCGACCGGCTACTCGTTCAACCTCGACGGCACCGCGATCTACCTGACGATGGCCTCGATCTTCATCGCCGACGCGATGAACATGCCGCTCTCGATCCCCGAGCAGTTCTCGTTGCTGCTGTTCATGATCATCGCCAGCAAGGGCGCAGCAGGCGTCTCCGGCGCCGGCTTGGCGACGCTGGCCGGTGGCCTGCAGAGCCACCGTCCGGAATTGCTCGACGGAGTCGGCCTCATCGTCGGCATCGACCGGTTCATGTCCGAGGCGCGTGCGCTCACCAACTTCTCCGGCAACGCCGTCGCCACCCTGCTGGTCGGCACCTGGACCAAGACCGTGGACGCCTCCCGCGTCAAGACCGTCCTCGACGGAAACCTCCCGTTCGACGAGGAAACCATGGTCGACGATCATCTCCCCGAGGACGATCGCCACGCCGCGGGTGGGGACGACAGGCCGACCGACAAGCGCCTGGTCGTGGAAGAGCACGCCAAGGCGTGAAATCTGCCGGGCGCCGCGCATCCCACCGGCGCCCGGTTCGGTGAAGCACCAGGAGCGGCCACCGCAGGTAGGTGGCCGCTCCTGGTGTGTTCTCGCCTGGTCGATTCCCCGTAGTTGGGTACTCACAGGTAAGTTCGTGTGATGACTGAAGTCCAGAATATCGGCATCAACACGCTGGGCGGTGCGCCCACTTCTCTCGACGAGTACGCAGGCAGGGCGGTCCTAGTTGTCAATGTCGCCTCGAAATGTGGCCTGACGCCTCAGTACGCCAGCCTCGAGAAGTTGGCCACCGAGTACTCCGCGCAGGGCCTGTCGGTCATCGGCATCCCGTGCAACCAGTTCGGCGGCCAGGAGCCCGGAAACGCCGAGGAGATCGAAACTTTCTGCTCCACCACGTATGGCGTCACCTTCCCGATGATGGAGAAGATCGAGGTCAACGGCGAGAACCGGCACCCGCTCTACGCCGAGCTGACGAAAACCGAGGACGCCGACGGCCAGGCCGGTGACATTACGTGGAACTTCGAGAAGTTCCTGATCTCGCCCGACGGTGTCGTCACCAACCGTTTCCGCCCACGCACCGAGCCCGATGCACCCGAGGTGCTGGCGGCAATCGACAGGATTCTCCCCAAGGAAACGATGGCCGTTTAACCGGCATCCATGTCGACGTCGAGCCTCGTTCACCACGGTGTGCGAGGCTCGAGTCATGTCTGGACGACTGATCGTGTCGATTAGCGGAATCAGGGACGAGACCTGCGAACACGCGGCAGAGTTCGCCCGCGAGCTCGACTCTCGGTCGGTGGCGGTTTCTCTGCTCGTCGCGCCTAGATTGAAGGACAAGTATCGGCTTGTGACCGATTCCGGTACGCAGGAGTGGTTGCGCGCCCGCCGTGACGGGGGAGACGCTATCGTGTTGCACGGTTACGACCAGGCGGCCACCAAGCGCCGCCGCGCCGAGTTCGCCACTCTTCCGCGTCATGAGGCGCGGCTTCGGCTCATGGCGGCCGATCGCGTGATGGAGCAGACTGGTTTGCGCACACGGGTGTTCGCGGCCCCGCGGTGGCTGGCCTCGCCTGGAGCCATGTCCGCTCTGCAGGATGCTGGGTTTCGAATGACAGCCGGTATCAACGCAATACATGATCTGGAAAACGGAACCGTGGTGCGCGGCCGCGTTCTCGGAATCGGCGAGGGCGTCAAGGCCGAACCCTGGTGGTGTCGAGCGCTGGTGATCGGCGCGGGTCGCACGGCCCGGCGAGACGGGCTTGTTCGCCTGGCCGTCAGCGCCAAGCAGCTCGGTCGCAGCGGACCGCGCATGGCGATGCTCGACGCGGTCGACCTCGCGCTCTACAACGGTGCAACGCCTGCCGTGTACGAGCACGTTCGTCCGGTGCACCGCGCGGCGTAGACGGCTTCGCCGCGGTGTGAGCGGTTGAGGCTCTCGCGCAAGGGAAGGCGCGTCTACTTGTGTATCGAACTTCGCTGCAGCCACAGCACCGTGATCAACCAGGCTGTTGCGGAAACTGCAGTCAGCGCCCAGCCGACAATCCCTGCCCAAGGCTGATCTAGTAGTACGGCCACCAGGATGCCCGCAACAACAAGTGCTGCGAAGATCGGTGAAAGTATGCGCTGAGCTTTCACTGGTTGAGTCAACTCTTTCCCCTGTCGTCGATCGTAGGGCTCATCCCCGCCCACATGACATCGGCGAGTCTGCATGAGAGGGCAATGGCGGCTTGGACGGCTCCGCCGTAGGTGAGCGGAAATACGTGTCAGGCTATGCATTTTCGCTCACATGCGGCGAAGCCGCTAGATCTCGACGCTGGTTTCCTCGGCGAAGGTCCTGAACTCGGTGGCGTCGTCGGCCATCTCGGTGAGCCGTCCGTAGAAGATCCCGCGGGCCTGCTCGGCGACGATTGCCTGATGGATGGGGAAGGCGGCACGCGGCGCCACCGCGCGCAGGAAATCGACCGTTTCGGAAATCTTCGACCAGGGCGCTGCAGCGGGGATCGCGAGCACGTCCACCTTCTGCTCGGGGACGAACAGGGAGTCGCCGGGGTGGAACAACTGCGCAGGATTCTCCGGAGTACCGAGCAGGTAGCCGGTGTTGTCGATCGTGGGTAGCTCGGGATGGATCACCGCATGCGTTCCGCCCACACCTGTCACCTGAATCCCGCCGACTGTGAAGACGTCGCCCGCGTTCGTCGTGGTCCAGCGCTCGCCGAGCTGCGAGGCCGTCATCGGATCGGCATAGAGCTGCGCGCTCGGGTTTGCCTGCAGCAGCGCAGGCAGACGTTCGAGATCGACGTGATCCGGGTGCTGGTGCGTGATCAGGATGGCGTCGAGTCCGGTGATGCCCTCGAAGCCGTGCGAGAAATTGCCCGGATCGAGGAGCACCGTGGTGCCGTTCAGCTCGACGAGTACACAGGAGTGTCCGAAGTGGGTCAGGCGCATATTTCCCACAGTAAGCGCAGTTTCGCGCCTGCACGAGGTACTGCGTAGACTCTCCACCTGCCGGTACCTATATCTCGAGGAGCTCCCACGTGGCCCGTGTTGTTGTCGACGTCATGCCCAAGGCCGAAATTCTCGACCCGCAGGGTCAGGCCATCGCAGGTGCGCTCGGACGTCTCGGCGTGGCCGGAGTGTCCGATGTCCGCCAGGGCAAGCGATTCGAGCTCGAGGTCGACGACAGTGTCGACGACGCCGAACTCGAAAAGATCGCCGAGTCCCTGCTCGCCAATACGGTGATCGAGGACTGGAAGGTAACCCGACTCTCATGAGTGCGCCCAGCTCGACTGCCCGCGTCGGCGTCATCACGTTCCCCGGCACCCTCGACGACGTCGACGCCTCCCGCGCCATCACCCTCGCCGGCGGTGAGGCCGTCAGCCTGTGGCACGCCGACGCCGACCTTCGCGGCGTCGACGCCATCGTCGTGCCCGGCGGGTTCTCGTACGGCGACTACCTCCGCGCCGGCGCCATCGCCCGGTTCGCTCCGGTGATGGAATCGGTGGTGAAAGCAGCTGAGGGCGGCATGCCCGTGCTCGGTATCTGCAACGGATTCCAGGTGCTGTGCGAGGTCGGTCTGCTTCCCGGTGCGTTGACGCGCAACGAGGCCCTGCATTTCGTGTGCCGTGACCAGTGGCTGAAGGTGGAGAACACCGAGACCGCGTGGTCCTCGCGGTACGAGGCCGGCGCCGAGATCCTCATCCCTGTCAAGAATGCCGAGGGCCGTTTCCAGGCTTCGGAGAAGGTGCTCGACGAACTCGAGGGCGAGGGCCGCGTGGTGTTCCGCTACAGCGGATCCAACCCCAACGGTTCCCAGCGCGAGATCGCCGGCATCTCCTCGCCCAACGGACGTGTCGTCGGGCTCATGCCGCACCCCGAGCACGCCACCGAAGCGCTCACCGGACCGAGCGACGACGGACTCGGCATCTTCTACTCGGCACTGGACGCGATCGTCTCGGCCTGACAGCAGCGAATGTGTCGGTGGCCGGCGCTAGTGTGCCCACATGACACTGAATCTCGCGATGATCACGTTCGATTCGACCGATCCGGGTCCGCTCGCGCGCTGGTGGGCCGCGCAGGCGGGCGGCACCATCGAGGAGGAGAACGACGGCTGGTACTACGTCGTCGTATTCGACTCCGCGCCCTATCGGCTGGCCTTCCAGAAGGTCGAGGATCCGACTCCCGGCAAGAATCGGCTTCACCTCGACGTGACGACCGAGGAATTGGATAATGACGTGGCGAAGCTGCTCGAGGCAGGTGCGACGGAGGTCGCGCAGCACTCCATGGGCGATTTCCGCTGGGTGACGATGGCGGACCCCGACGGCAACGTCTTCTGTGTAGCGGAGGGGCACTGACTTCTCACCAACCGACGAGTTCGGCCAACGTCTGCGCGAACGGCCCGGTCGGGGCGATGTCGTACCCGTCGGCCACCTGCGAGAACTCTCCGTCCTTCCAGAAGAAGACACGCGGTGACACCGGCGCCGGCGAATCGCGGCCCAGCATGTGTGCGAGGCCGGCGAGTAGTTCGGCGGCGCGGACGGTGGCCTCGGCTTCGCGTGGCCGGTAGTAGTCGATTTCGCGGCTGTGTGGGATCGCGAACAGTACGCCGTTCGGCGCTTCGCCGAGATGGTCGGCGATCAGTCGCGGCATGTCGGCCACCTTGGATGCGAGGAATATCGAGTCGCCACGCCGAACCTCGATGCGGATGTCGTCCTTGACCATCTCCTCGTATCGATCGAAAGGCACTGCAGCCGTGTTGTTCCTACCTCTGAGCCACGCGGTGTCGAGGTCGCGGTCGGCGAGATGTCGATCGGCCAGCAACAACGTGCGGCCCGGATAGGACAGGCCCAGTGCACGTCGCGGCGCGTCGGCGATCCCGTCGATGAGCGGTCGTGAGTACGCGTACTCGTCCAGCGCGGCCAGCAGGGACGGTGCGACGACTCGTTCGCGCACCTTGGCGAGGAACTCCTCGTCCGACAGCTCGGACGGATCCGTTTCGCGGGTCGCCTCCACCATGTATCGCGTGTGGACATCGATCACCTCGTCCCACAGTGGGCGCCCCATCTCGTGGCACTCCGCCAGCAGGTTCTCCAACGGAAAGCGCACACCGGAATCCGCTCCCAGCGTCGTCGCGTCGATCCGTCTCACCTCGAGGCCGTGCCTGCGAAAGGCTTCGATGACCTTCATCCTGATGATGGCAATACTCGTTGCTCGCGCCGCCTGATCTGCCGCTGTCGATTCGAATCTCATGACTTCCCCCGTAGCTGTCCGTGCTCCCCGAAGCGCTTCTTGGTCTGTTCGACGCGAGAGCTGACAAAATGGTTCCCATGTCTCTCAGTGCTTCTGTGTCCAATGCGTCTGCCGCCGGTCTGTGCAACTTCATCGATGTCTCGCCGTCGCCATTTCATGTGTGCCGGACAGTGTCGGTACAGCTCGAGGAAGTCGGCTTCGTGCGTGTCGACGAGCGGGATGCGTGGCCGACCGAGGCCGGGCGCTACTACCTCATTCGCGGCGGATCTCTCGTCGCGTGGAGCACCGAGAGCGAGGGCCCGTTCCGCATCGTCGGCGGTCATACCGACAGTCCCAACCTTCGCGTCAAGCAACATCCCGATCTCGAGTCCGCAGGGTGGCAGATGGTCGGGCTCGAACCCTACGGCGGTGCGTGGCTCAACTCGTGGCTCGACCGCGACCTCGGCGTTTCCGGCAGGCTGAGTGTCAAGGACGGCAACACAATTGGTGAGGTTCTCGTCAAAGTCGACGAACCGATTCTGCGGGTTCCTCAACTTGCTATCCACCTGTCCGAGGACCGCAAGGGCGTCACCCTCGATCCGCAGCGTCACGTCAATGCTGTGTGGGGTGTGGGTAATTCGCCGCGATCGTTCATCTCGTTCGTGGCCGAGCGGGAAGGCGTCGACCCTACGGCGGTGCTCGGATGGGAGCTGATGACACACGATTTGGCTCCCAGTGCAGTGGTCGGGGTGGAGTCGGAACTGATCAGTGCGCCGCGCTTGGACAACCAGGGCACCTGTTACGCCGGAACCCAGGCATTGATTGCGGCAGTGCAGAATCCGACGGACTTCACTCCTGTTCTCGCGCTGTTCGACCACGAGGAGGTCGGCAGCATGTCCGACCGGGGAGCTTTCTCGGATCTGCTGAGCACCGTGCTCGAACGCATCGTGCTCGGACGAGGCGGTGGGCGTGAAGACTTCCTGCGGACCATGGCCGGTTCCATCTGCGCCTCGGGCGACATGGCCCATGCGACGCATCCCAACTACCCCGACCGGCACGAGCCTGCGCATCGCATCGAACTCGGCGGAGGGCCGGTGCTCAAGGTCAACCAGAATCTGCGTTACGCGACCGACTCGGTCGGTGCCGGGGCGTTCGCGGTGGCGTGCGAGCAGGCCGGTGTACCGCTGCAGCGCTACGTCCATCGAGCCGATCTGCCCTGCGGATCGACCATCGGTCCCATCACGGCGTCGCGGACGGGCTTGTCGACGGTCGACGTCGGGGCCGCTCAGCTCGCTATGCACTCCTCCCGCGAGCTCATGGGCGCCTCGGATATCGAGGCCTACGCCGACGCGCTGGCGGCCTTCCTGATGCCCTCCGGGCCGGTGTCGATGTAGGCGCACGGCGCGGAGTGGAGAAAGCGCACGATAGACTCTCACTGGCATTTCGCTCCAGGAAGGGACCCCACTCCTCGTGTCCGCTCACTCTGTCCACACCGATACAGTTTCAGCCGCAGCCTCCACTCCGGATGTGACGCAGCCGTACAAAGAACTCGGACTCAAGGACGACGAGTACGCCCGCATCAAGGAGATCCTCGGCCGTCGGCCCACCGACGCCGAGCTCGCGATGTACTCGGTCATGTGGAGCGAACACTGCTCCTACAAGTCCTCCAAGGTGCACCTGAAGTACTTCGGTGAGACCACCACGGATGAGATGCGCTCCTCCATGCTCGCGGGCATCGGCGAGAACGCCGGCGTCGTGGACGTCGGCGACGGCTGGGCGGTCACGTTCAAGGTCGAGAGCCACAACCACCCGTCCTATGTCGAGCCGTATCAGGGTGCCGCCACAGGCGTCGGCGGCATCGTCCGCGACATCATGGCGATGGGCGCACGCCCCATTGCCGTCATGGACCAGCTGCGTTTCGGCGCCGCGGACGCACCCGATACACGCCGAGTTCTGAGCGGCATAGTCGCGGGCGTCGGTGGCTACGGAAACTCCCTGGGCCTCCCCAATGTCGGCGGCGAAACGGTGTTCGACGCCTCGTACGCGGGCAACCCGCTCCTCAACGCCCTTTGTGCCGGGGTCATGCGTGTCGAGGACATGCACCTGGCGTTCGCCTCGGGCGTGGGAAACAAGATCATCCTGTTCGGAGCGCGTACCGGTCTCGACGGCATCGGCGGTGTGTCGGTGTTGGCTTCGGAGACGTTCGACGGTGACGAGACCGGTGGTGGCAGGAAGAAGCTTCCGGCGGTGCAGGTTGGCGACCCGTTCGCGGAGAAGGTACTCATCGAAGCTTGCCTCGAGCTGTATGCGGCCAAGTTGGTCGTCGGCATCCAGGATCTTGGTGGTGCCGGATTGTCCTGCGCTACATCCGAACTCGCATCAGCCGGTAGCGGCGGCATGCATATCGCGCTGGAGCAGGTCCCGATGCGCGCCACCGGGATGACGCCGGCCGAGGTGCTCTCGAGCGAATCGCAGGAGCGCATGTGCGCCGTCGTGACTCCCGAGAACGTCGAGGCGTTCATGGCCGTGTGCAAGAAGTGGGATGTCCTCGCCACCGTGATCGGTGAGGTCACCGACGGCGACAATCTCGAGATCACCTGGCACGGCGAGACAGTGGTCGACGTGCCGCCGAAGACCGTCGCGCACGACGGGCCGGTCTACTCGCGCCCGGTGCAGCGTCCGGCCACCCAGGACGCGTTGGTCGCGAACACCACCGCCTCGCTGAAGCGTCCGGAGACCGCCGACGAACTGAAGGCGACGCTGCTGAAGATGATCGGCTCGCCGCAGCTGTGCAGCCGCCGATTCATCACAGAGCAGTACGACCGCTACGTCCGCGGCAACACGGTCCTGGCCGAGAACGCCGACGCCGGAGTAATTCGCATCGACGAGCAGACGGGACGCGGTATCGCGCTCGCTACCGATGCGTCCGGTCGCTACACCGCGCTCGATCCGTACCGGGGCGCTCAGCTCGCGCTCGCGGAGGCTTTCCGCAACGTTGCAGTCACCGGCGCAACGCCGAAAGCGGTAACCAACTGCCTCAACTTCGGTTCTCCCGAGGACCCGGGCGTGATGTGGCAGTTCCAGCAGGCCGTTCGCGGTCTCGCCGACGGCTGCGTCACCCTCGGCATTCCGGTCACCGGTGGCAACGTCAGCTTCTACAACCAGACCGGCTCCGAACCGATCCTGCCGACGCCGGTCGTCGGCGTTCTGGGCGTCATCGACGATGTGCACCGCCGCATCCCGACGGGCCTCGGGCTCGAGCCCGGCGAGACGCTGATCCTGCTCGGCGAGACCCGCGACGAGTTGGACGGTTCCATCTGGGCTCAGGTCGAGCACGACCACCTCGGCGGTGTCCCGCCGGAGGTCGACCTCGCTCGCGAACAGCTGCTCGCCGATATTCTGCTCGCGGGTTCGCGTGACGGGCTGGTCAGTGCTGCGCACGACCTGTCGGAGGGTGGACTCGCGCAGGCTGTCGTCGAGGCGGCACTGGCCGGCGAAACAGGATGCCGCATCCTGCTTCCCGAGGGTGCCGATCCGTTCGTCGCCCTGTTCTCCGAATCGTCGGCGCGAGTGCTGGTCGCGGTGCCGCGCACCGAGGAGACCCGCTTCACCAGCATGTGCACGGCACGTGGACTGCCGTGGACGCGGATCGGCGTGGTCGACGAAGGCGCAGACGACATCGAGATTCAGGGACAGTTCTCGGTCTCGCTGGCCGAGCTTCGTGAGACCTTCGAGGCCACTCTTCCCAGGCTTTTCGGGTAGGGCAGTGTCCAGGGGAGAGCTATCGGAGGCGCCACAGAGCAGAGTCGAACGCGAGCACACGCACTATCGGCTTCCGGTCGAGTTTTCGGTGCCTTCCCCGGACAAGCATCCCTTCGTCATGTGGATGTGGGGGCTGCTTCGGCTGGACTTCACCGGCATCGTGTTCGGGGCGCTGTTCTTCTGCTGGTCGTTGACTCCGTCGCTGCTTCCCCGCGACTGGCTCTTCCAAGGGTTGATCGGGGGCATCAACGCCGCCATCGGATACGGCGTCGGCGTCGCGGTGTACTGGGTCGTCTACCGGTTGTTCCTCGCAGGAAAGCCGTGGTGGCCGCCCCCGCGTCGCGTCGAAATAGTGGTCAAGATCGCCGTCCCGGTGATCGCGGGTCTGACTGTGCTGTACATGCTGTATCTGTCGGCGGGGTGGCAGCGCGAGTTGGCCGCGCTGATGGACGCGGAGGGAACGACCACGACCGGGTACTTCCGGACCGGGGCGCTCAGCATCGCCGTCGGCGCACTTCTGATCTCCACCTGGCGTGTTCTTCGTGACCTGGTGCGTCTGGTGGCGCGGCAGGTCAACCGCATCGTCAAGATGCCGCGCGAGGTCGCCAACGTCATCGGCGTGATCATCGTGGTGGTGCTCGTGATCGCGCTGGTGCAGGGCGTGCTGTTGCGCGGATTGTCCAATGTCGTCAACTCGGCATTCAGCTTGCAGAACAACGAGACTCGGGTGCGAGTCGAGCAACCTCTGATCCCGGAGCGGTCGGGCAGCCCGGAGTCGTTGGCGCCGTGGGACACCCTCGGGTTCGAGGGACGCAATTTCGTCGCGGGTGGGCTGAGCGCCGAGGAGATCTCCGAGGGACTCGACAGGCCCGCGCTCGAACCGATCCGCGCGTACGCAGGTCTCGAGACCGCAGCGACGCAGGACGGGCGCCTCGACATCGTTGTCGCGGAACTCGAACGTACCGGCGCGTTCGAGCGGGCGGCACTCGTGGTGGTCCCGACCACCGGGACGGGTTGGGTCAACCCCACCGCGATCACGGCCGAGGAGTTGCTGTTCGCGGGCGATGTCGCCACCGTGGCCACCCAGTACTCCTATCTACCGAGTTGGATTTCTTTTCTCGCCGAGCGCGAGAAGGCAGCGGTAGCGGGAAAGGCACTCATCGACCGGGTACGGGAGCGGTGGCTGCAGGAACCGGAGCAGACCCGGCCCAAGCTCTACATCTACGGAGAGAGCCTTGGAGTGCAGGCGGGTGAGGGCGCGTTCGACGGGCTTGCCGAGATACGCGAGAGTGTCGACGGTGTCCTCTGGGTGGGCCCACCGAATGCAAACCGGCTGTGGTCGCAGTTCGTGACGCGCCGCGATCCCGGCACGCCCGAGGTGCGACCGGTCTACGCGGACGGGTTGGTCGTTCGATTCGCCGACAACGCCAGCATGATCCCACCAGCGGACCAGCCGTGGCTCTACCCGCGTGTGCTGTACGTCCAGCACGCGTCCGATCCGGTGGTGTGGTTGTCGCCCGACCTGCTGTTCGAGAGGCCGGACTGGTTGTCCGAGCCGCCGGGACCGGATCGTCTGCCGGACATGCGTTGGTTCCCGATCGTCACGTTCTGGCAGGTCGCAGCCGATCTGACCAATGCTGCGGGCGTCCCGGACGGCCACGGCCACAACTACGGAACGCTCGTACTCGATGGTTGGGTCGCGATCGCCGCCCCCGAGGGATGGACCGAGGAGGACACCGCACGGGCGCGCGGGGTGATGGAGCAGTACGCGGGCAGGGACGGTCCCGAGAAATGAAGCCACTCGTGCTGGGTGCGATCACCACGGCGTGGAGCACTGCAATCGTCCCCGCTCTGGACTTGCCGCCGCGTCGACGAGCCCTGCTGAACGCTGCCCTCGGGATCGGTGTGGTGAGCGTGAGCGGGTTCGGCGCGTCGGGTCAGAGTCTCGAGCAACTCGGGTTGACGAGGTGGGGCAGCGGACTTCGCTGGGGAGCCGGCGCGGCCGCGGTCCCGATCATGGGAGCGGTGTTCGTCGCTGCCGTTCCCGCCCTGTCCGAGCGGGTGCGTCCGTCGGACGCGGCTCCGGCCGAATGGGTGCTCTTCCACATTCCGGTCGGCACGGTGATCACCGAGGAGCTGAGCTTCCGCGGTTTGTTCGACGCTCTCGCGCCGGGACTTTCGCCGCTCTTCTTCGGTCTCTGGCACATCCGCTCGGCACGCGCGGCCGGGGATTCGGTCGTCGGCACTGTCATCGGTACCGCCGCCGCAGGAATGGTGTTCTCGTGGCTGCGGCGCCGCAGTGGCAGTGTGCTGGCACCTGCGCTCGCGCATTTCGCTCTCAACGCATCAGGTGCGATGCTCGCCGCTCGCGCGTCGCGGACGTTCTAGTCTGGGCGGCATGGCCCCGAGTAAGACTGTGACCCCCGAGCAGGTCAGGACCGCCGTGCTGGCCGTCGTCGACTGGGTGCGCGACGGCTCCGTCGACAAGCCCCCGCGGGCCGCGCTCGCCGATGCGGTCCGCGCCACCGCCCGCACGCTTGCCCAGGTGGCGCCGGGATCGTCCGTCGAGGTGCGTATCCCTCCGTTCGTCGCGGTCCAGTGCATCACCGGCCCACGTCACACACGCGGGACGCCGCCGAACGTCGTGGAGACCGACGCCCGGACCTGGCTCGAGGTTGCCACCGGTCTTCGGCAGTTCGAGGACGCCCTTGCCGACGGTTCCATCACCGCCTCGGGAAGCCGGGCGAGCGAAGTGGCTCATTGGCTGCCGATCGTCGGAACGTGAGCCTGTAGGTGAACGGAGAATGGACGGCACAGGGGTGGCAACTTTCCTGCGATGCGTGCTCTGCAAGCGTTGGCCCGTAGACTGGGCCACGCCCCTCAATCCGTCCCTCAAGGGAGCAGTGCTGTGACCTCTGCCGAGTCGTCGGTCGATAGTCCAAATTCTCCGGTAGGCAAAGAGCTCGATGTACCCGAAAACGAACCTCGGGAGGAGTGCGGAGTCTTCGGCGTGTGGGCGCCGGGAGAAGATGTAGCCAAGCTCTCTTACTACGGCCTCTATGCGCTGCAACACAGGGGGCAGGAAGCTGCGGGCATCGCCGTCTCGGACGGTTCGCAGGTGCTGGTGTTCAAGGACCTCGGTCTGGTCAGCCAGGTGTTCGACGAGCAGACTCTCGGCGCGATGCCGGGCCACGTCGCCATCGGACACTGCCGATACTCGACCAGCGGGTCGGTCATCTGGGAGAACGCCCAGCCGATCTTCCGGACGACCACTGCGGGTACCGGTATCGCGCTCGGTCACAACGGCAATCTCGTCAACTTCGCCGAGCTTGCCACCCGGGCCCGTGAAGAGGGGCTCATCAGCGATCGGCTGCAGGGCAACGGCACGTCGGATTCTGACGTGATCACCGCGCTCATGGCGCACAAGGCCGCCGACCGGACCATCGAGCAGGCCGCGATGGAGCTGCTGCCCACGTTGAAGGGCGCGTTCTGTCTGACATTCATGGACGAACACACGCTGTACGCGGCGCGGGATCCGCACGGCATCCGTCCGCTTTCGCTCGGCCGTCTCGATCGTGGCTGGGTGGTGGCCAGTGAGACCGCCGCGCTGGATATCGTCGGCGCCGCGTTCGTGCGGGACATCGAGCCGGGGGAGCTGTTGGCCATCGACGCCGACGGGGTCCGTTCCTCGCGTTTCGCTGCGCCCGAGCCGAAGGGTTGCGTGTTCGAGTACGTCTACCTCGCCCGACCGGACAGTGTCATCGGGGGCCGTTCGGTCCACTCCACGCGAGTGGAGATCGGTCGCCGTCTCGCGCTGGAGCACCCCGCCGAAGGCGACCTGGTGATTCCTGTCCCCGAGTCGGGAACGCCGGCGGCCGTCGGCTACGCCCAGGGATCCGGCATTCCGTACGGCCAGGGCCTGATGAAGAACGCGTACGTCGGGCGCACGTTCATTCAACCCTCGCAGACCATCCGTCAGCTCGGTATTCGTCTCAAGCTCAACCCTCTCAAAGAGGTCATTCGCGGCAAACGGCTGATCGTGGTGGACGATTCGATCGTGCGCGGCAACACACAGCGTGCGCTCATTCGGATGCTGCGTGAAGCCGGAGCGCTCGAGATCCACGTACGTATCGCGTCGCCGCCGGTCCGGTGGCCGTGCTTCTACGGTATCGACTTCGCCTCGCCCGCGGAGTTGATCGCCAACGGCGTCGACTCGGAGGACGGCATCCTCGAAGGTGTGCGTCAAGCAATCGGTGCCGACTCGCTCGGGTACATCTCCACCGAGGGCATGATCGCCGCCTCAGAGCAGCCCGAAACCCGGCTGTGCACAGCATGTTTCACCGGCAAGTACCCGATCGATCTGCCTGCCGACAACGCGTTGGGCAAGCACGTACTCGAGGGCATGCTGGCGACGGCTGCGGGTCAGACGACCGATTCGATCAACGCCAACGTGAGTGCGCTCAGTCGCCCGTAGGCGCTGACGCGCATGTGAGCGGAAATACATAGCAGGTCACGTATTTTCACTCACATGCGCGAAGCGCCTACGGTGTGTGCCCAGGGCTGGAGCGCTCCGGTACCGTTAGAGCGCAATTGCGTGCATTGCCACGCAGCGTCGATACGAGTACAAGGCTGGAGCCGCATGACCGAGGAATCCCGAGCAACGAGCGCAACATCCTCGGGTGGTGCTTCCTACGCCTCGGCGGGCGTCGACATCGCCGCAGGTGACCGGGCAGTCGAATTGTTCGCCCCGCTTGCGAAGAAGGCCAGTCGACCCGAGGTGATGGGCGGTCTCGGCGGATTCGCAGGCCTCTTCGCCCTCAAGGGCGACTACCGCGAACCGATTCTCGCCGCGTCCACCGACGGCGTGGGCACCAAGGTCGCCGTCGCGCAGGCACTCGGCAAACACGACACGCTCGGACTCGATCTCGTCGCGATGGTCGTCGACGACCTCGTCGTGTGCGGCGCAGAACCACTGTTCCTGCAGGACTACATCGCAGTTGGCCGCGTGGTGCCCGAGATGGTCGCCGAGCTCGTCAAGGGCATCGCCGACGGCTGCGTCATCGCCGGCTGTGCGCTGCTCGGCGGTGAAACGGCAGAGCATCCCGGACTGATGGCCGACGGTGACTACGACCTCTCCGCCACCGGCGTCGGCGTCGTCGAAGCCGATGCGGTTCTCGGTCCGGACCGGGTGCGCCCCGGCGATGTCGTCATCGGCATGGGATCGTCGGGCCTGCATTCCAACGGCTACTCGCTGGCTCGCAAGGTGTTGCTCGAGATCAACCACATGGACCTCGGTGGGCACGTGGAAGAGTTCGGACGCACCCTCGGCGAGGAGCTGCTCGAACCGACCAAGATCTACGCCAAGGACTGCCTCGCGCTCGCCGCCGAAACGGACGTGCGGACCTTCTGCCACGTAACCGGTGGTGGACTGGCCAACAACCTGGGCCGCGTGATGCCTGCTGGCCTCGTCGCGGAACTCGATCGCGCTACGTGGAGCCCGGCACCGGTCTTCTCGCTCATCGCTCAGCGTGGCCGCGTGGAGCGAGCGGAGATGGAGCAGACGTTCAACATGGGTGTCGGCATGGTCGCCATCGTTGCGCCCGAGGACGTGGACCGCGCGCTGGCAGTGCTGACGGCACGCCACATCGACTGCTGGACCCTGGGAACGGTGAAGAAGTCGACCGATAAGGCCGCGAACGTCGAGCGCGCCGTGCTGCTGGGAAATCACCCGCGCTTCTGAGGTATACGAACAAGTGAGGGGGAGCCGCGTCGCGGCTCCCCCTCACTTGTGTATAACGATGGTCAGCGTCGCCAGTCCTCGTATTCGTCTTCCTCGACGCGGGTGTAGCCGTCCGCATCCGAAGAGGAGATGCCGCCCGAGGTGATACCGCCACGGTGGGAGTTGGACGAACCACCGGAGAGCTCTCTCTGCAGAGACTCCAAGTCCGTTGACGGCGAGCTGTATTTGAGCTCACGAGCGACCTTTGTCTGCTTTGCCTTAGCCCTGCCTCGGCCCATGGCGTTGCCCCCTCGCGGACTTGCGGGGCGGCCTGGGGAAATTTGGGCGCCCCGTTAGATTTGGTATTTCTTCCTGGACCACACTCTAGCGCGCGAATCGCTTCGATGCGCATACGGACTCCGTGTGGCGACTGTTTGCTTGGTCTCGAGCCGCCAGTCGAGGGGCGCGACCTGCGCAAATGTTCTGAGTCCGGGTAATGATCTACTTTGCGACGCTGACGCGTAGGGCCGCCTCGGCCTCGCGTGTGACCTTCTTCGGCAGATCGGGGAGCGAGAGGAGTTGCGCGAGGCCGGCGTGGTTTCGTCCGTGGAAGAGGTCTCGGACGGTGGCGCCGTGGGAGGGGATACCTTCCACCACGATGCGATCGCCCCGCCTCAGCGTTCCGGGCTCGACCACTCGGAGGTAGGCGCCCACATCGCCGCGCTCGGCGAACCGCTTGACCCACCGAGGTTCGTCGACCCACTTGGCGAAGGTCCGGCAGGGCCGCCGAGGGATCGTGACCTCGAGTACCGCCGACCCGACTCGCCACCGTGATCCGATCACGGCGTCCGTGACCGCGACGCCCGTCGTTCGGAGATTCTCGCCGAACCATCCGTCGGAGATGTCGTGACCCAGCTCCGACGCCCACCGCACGGCCTCGGCGTCGTCGTAGGCATACACGGCCTGGTCGCTGCCACCGTGGAACGTGGTGTCCGAGCTGTGATCGCCCGCCAAGCCGAGTTCACCGACATCGACGGGTCCGTCCACGGGGCGCTTGTCGATCGCGCTGTCGACGACACCCCGGCGTCCGAGGGGGACGATGGTGTGGACGACGCATACGGCCTCCACGCGTCCGCTGTCTGTCATCGCCCTTTGAGTCGGTCGATGGCGGCGCGACCGGCCTGGACGTCGTCGTAGTCGGGTACCGAGTCCGGATCGATCGACGCGGCGCAGGGGCCCGCGACGAGCTCGGTGTCGACCGGGATGGTGCGCTTGAGAAGAGCCAGGGCAATGGGGCCCAGTTCGAAGTGATCGACGACGGTGCCGAGGCGGCCGACGGTTCGCCCCCCGGCGGTCACCGTCTCGCCCGTCTCGGGACGGCCATCTGCGGAGCCGTCGAGATGCAGCAGTACGAGGTGGCGCGGCGGACGGCCCAGGTTGTGCACCCGCGCTACGGTCTCCTGCCCGCGGTAGCAGCCCTTTTCCAGGTGCACGGCACCCGACTCCGAGACGCCGCCGATCCAACGGACCTCGTGCGGGATGGTCTTGACGTCGGTGTCGACGCCGACACGCGGTCGGATCGACTCCACGCGCAGCGCCTCGTACGTCCATGTACCCGCGGGTACTGCACCGGCGTCACGGAGCCTGGTGAACCAGTCGACGAGCGCGGCCCGGGGAACCAGCAGATCGAAGGCGTGCGCACCCGGCCACGGCATCCGGCGGACGAAACCAGCGTCGATCGACCCCGTGTCGGCCAGGGACGCGGCGTCGTAGAACTTCTCTGGTGCGGGGGCGCCCACGGCCTGCAGGATCGCCGACGATTCGGCTCCGAGCAGGCTGATCACGGCGAAGTCGGCTCGCTCACGCGGTTCGGCTTTGGACCAGAACACCATCTTCTGGAGGAACGCCAACAAGGCGGGGCCGGATGCGGCCTCGGTGTCGATCCACGTGACACCGCCGATATCGGTCTGCACGAAGTGATGTTCGACGCGTCCGTTGATATCGAGCGACAAATTCTCCGCGGATGTGCCGTCGGGAAGGTCTTTCACGCGTTGACTGGAGATGGTGTCGAGCCAGGTGAGTCGTTCTTCGCCGGAGATCGCGAAGACGAAGCGATTCGATCTGTCGATGACAGCGGCTTGTGCGACGGCCCCGCGTTGCTCTCCGAAGGGGTTGCCGTAATGCCAGGCCACGCCGCTATCGGGTGATTCCTCGGGTGAGGGTACCGCGCCGGGAAGGGTGAGAAGGGGACTCGAATTGCTGTCGACGGAAGCGGACACAAACCCCATCCTAGAAGCATCGAGACCTGAGCGGAGCCTGCGGAGGGGCCTGGATAGGGTTGTCTTCCATGTCAGCGTGCGTAGTAGTGACCCTCGACGGGAAGGTTCACGACCCCGATCAGCCGCTTCTGTGCGCCGATGATCTTGCTGCTGTTCGCGGTGACGGGGCCTTCGAAACCCTTCTGGTGCGCGGTGGAGCGCCCTGTGGGGTCGAGCTTCATCTCGCTCGGTTGGCGGTGTCGGCCGCGGCGATGGACCTTCCGGTTCCCGACGCCGACCAGTGGCGTCTGGTCATCGGGCTTGCTGTGGACGAGTGGACGCGTGTCTCGGCAGGGGAAGGTGTGCTGAGGTTGGTGCTCGGTCGGGGTCGCGAGGGCGGTGGTGCGCCGACGGCGTATGCCACTGTCGGTCCGGTGCACGAGCGGGTCGCGCGGGCGCGGGCGGAGGGCGTATCTGCGATCACGCTGGACCGGGGGTATTCGGTGGATCTCGCGGCGCGCGCGCCGTGGCAGCTGTTGGGTGCCAAGACGCTGTCTTATGCCACGAATATGGCTGCGCTGAGGTACGCCGCGCGGCAGGGCGCCGATGAGGTGATCTACGTCAGCAGTGAGCGCAGGGTGCTCGAGGGGCCACGGTCGACGGTGGTGCTCTTGCGCGGTAAGACGCTTGTCACACCCCCGCCGGAGCAGGGCATCCTTGCCGGCACCACCGTCGGGGCTTTGTTCGATGTCGCCGAAGCTCGGGGCTACACATGCGAGCGCGCGCCCCTGTTTCCAGCGGATCTTATTGTCGCAGAGAGCGTTTGGTTGGTATCGAGTATCACGCTCGCCGCCCGCGTGGTCTCGCTCGACGGGCTCGCATTGGGTGGGGCAAGCCGTGCCGACGAGATGCGATCGATGGTCGATATCGCGGTCGAGACGATCGGTGACGAGGTTCCCGAGGCTTGATGTACTACTGCAGGTAGTAGTAGTGTCGGACTCGCTGCGGGAGGGCTCCGTGCAGCGGTGACGTGCCGTTACCACCCTGGGGGCCGAAGAGGGCGGAGAAGTCATGGATACCCTGGACATCTCACGGTGGCAGTTCGGTATCACTACCGTCTATCACTTCATTTTCGTTCCTCTGACGATCGGCCTTGCGCCGATCGTCGCCGCGATGCAGACCATGTGGGTCATCACCAAGAAGGATTCCTGGTACCGACTCACCAAGTTCTTCGGCAAGTTGTTCCTCATCAACTTCGCCCTCGGCGTCGCTACCGGAATCGTCCAGGAATTCCAGTTCGGCATGAACTGGAGCGAATACTCGCGTTTCGTCGGTGACGTCTTCGGAGCACCGCTCGCCTTGGAAGGACTCGTCGCCTTCTTCCTGGAGTCGACGTTCCTCGGGCTCTGGATCTTCGGTTGGGGCAGACTACCCAAACTCGTCCACCTTGCCACGATCTGGCTGGTGGCCATCGGCGTCAACGCCTCCGCGTACTTCATCATCGCCGCCAACTCGTGGATGCAGCACCCTGTCGGGGCGCGGTTCAACCCTGAGACCGGCCGAGCGGAACTGACGAGCATCTGGGAGTTGATGACCAACAACACGGCGCTGGCCGCATTCCCCCACGCAGTGGCCGGTGCTTTCCTCACCGCGGGCACGTTCGTCGCCGGAGTCTCGGGGTGGTGGATGGTGCGCGAGGCTCGAAAGGGTCGCGATGCGGACTCGCGCAGTATGTTCCGGCCGGCCGCACGCATGTCCTTCGTGGTCATGATCATCGCAGGCGTCGCACTCACTGTCACGGGCGATATTCAGGGCAAGCTCATGTTCGAGCAGCAACCGATGAAGATGGCCTCGGCAGAGTCTTTGTGCGATACAGAAACCGGGGCAGCGTTCTCGCTGTTGACCGTCGGGACGCACAACAACTGCGAGTCGGTGGTCCACCTGCTCTCGCTTCCCGGAGTGACCTCATTCCTCGCCGAGAACGATTTCGGCGCCACGGTCCAAGGTGTCAATGAGCTGCAGGAGCAGTACGAGCAACAATTCGGCCCCGGTAACTACAAACCCAACCTGTTCGTCACCTACTGGTCCTTCCGCATGATGATCGGACTCGCCGCCGGATCGGCATTGCTCGCAATCGTCGGTCTGTGGGTCACGAGGGGCGGACGAGTACCGCACCAACGGTGGTTCTCGTGGCTCAGCCTCGCCGCGATCCCGACTCCGTTCCTGGCCAACAGCGCGGGGTGGATCTTCACCGAGATGGGCCGTCAACCCTGGGTGGTCGCCCCCAACCTGGCCGGCGTCGATCAGATCAGGCTCACCGTCGACCAGGGTGTGTCCGATCATCCGGTGGGGCTCGTGGTGGCCTCGCTCGTGACGTTCACCCTCATCTACGCCGCGCTCGGCGGCGTGTGGTTCTTCCTGCTCCGCCGCTACGTCATCGAGGGTCCACAAGAACACGACGCCCACCCGCCCGGTGACGACACATCCGACGAACCGGATGACGACGATGCGCCGAAACAACTTTCGTTCGCCTACTGAGGGAAGACGATCATGGGACTTCAGGAATTCTGGTTCATCGCGATCGCCGTTCTCTTCCTCGGCTACTTCGTGCTCGAAGGATTCGACTTCGGTGTCGGCATGCTCATGCCGATCCTCGGGCGTCACAAGGATCCCGAGACGGGGGAGCGGCGGCGCCGAACCGTCCTCAACACCATCGGACCGGTGTGGGACGGCAACGAGGTATGGCTCATCACCGCCGGCGGCGCACTGTTCGCCGCCTTCCCCGAGTGGTACGCAACCTTGTTCTCCGGCTTCTACATACCGCTGTTGCTCATTCTCGTCGCGCTCATTCTGCGGATCTGCGCAATCGAATACCGCGGCAAGATCGACGATCCGGTATGGCGCCGACGGTGTGACCTCGGCATCGGTATCGGCTCGTGGGTTCCTGCCGTGCTGTGGGGAGTGGCCTTCGCCAACATCGTGCGCGGCGTCGCTATCGACGAAAACAAAAAGGTGACGGCCGGATTCTTCGATCTGCTGAACCCATATGCGCTGCTCGGTGGCGCCACGCTCGCGCTGGTGTTCGCGTTGCACGGGGCCGTGTTCATCGCGCTCAAGACGTCGGGCGACGTCCACGAGGACGCCGTGAAACTGGCTGCGCGGCTTTCGATTCCGGCGGTCCTCGTCGGCGGCGCCTTCGCGGTGTGGACGCAGCTCGCCTACGGCACCACCTGGACGTGGGCCATGGTCGGTATCGCAGCGGTAGCGCTCGTCGCCGTCGTCGCACTCACCGCCCGTGTCCGCGAGGGCTGGGCGTTCGTCTGCACCACGATCGCGGTGGCCGCGGTGGTCGTGCTGCTGTTCGGATCGCTCTACCCTGAGGTCATGCCCTCGACCACGGATCCGGCCTTCAGCCTGACCATCGAAAACGCGTCGTCGAGCCCGTACACGTTGAAGATCATGACCTGGGCCGCTGCGTTCATGACGCCGATCGTCATCGGCTACCAAGCCTGGACGTACTGGGTTTTCCGGCAACGTATCTCGTCCACATCGATCCCTGACTCGATAGGATTGTCGCTCGGTCGATCGAGGTGACTGCAGTCGTCGAGCGGTCGTCGAAAGGCCCCGTCGATCCGCGCTTGTGGCGGTACTCGCGGTCGGCGAGAGCGTATCTCGTCCTGACCGTGGTACTGGCGCTGGTGGACACCGCCGCGATCATCGTCTCCGCGGTCATGCTCGGCACCGTCCTCGCCGGGGTCATCACCTCCGATGTTCGCACTATCGGAGAATGGTCTCCGCAGCTGTGGATCTTGTTCGGTGCCATCGTGGTCCGCACTGCGACGGCTTGGCTGCAATCGCGGTACGGCCACCGAGCAGCATCGAGAGTTGTCGAGGAACTCGAAAACGAGGTGCTCGCCGCAGCGTCGGCAATGAACCCACGAGATCTCGACGCCGAACGCGAATCCGCAGCCACCGTCGTCACGCGGGCGCTGGGCGGGTTGGCGCCCTATCTCACCGGCTACCTCCCATCACTGGTGCTCGCCGCGACCCTGACGCCGCTGACACTCGTCGTGATCGCCACGCAGGACATGACGTCGGCGTTGATCGTCTTGTTCACACTGCCGCTCATTCCGATCTTCATGATCCTGATCGGATTGCTGACCAAAGGCAGAGCAGCGGCGACGCTCGAGGCGATGACACGTTTGTCCGCCCAGCTGCTGGATCTGCTGGCGGGATTGCCGACGCTTCGTGCCCTCGGGCGCGAGAATGGGCCGGCGGCGCGTGTACGTGCTCTCGGGGACGCGCATCGGCGCGCAACGATGCGGGCACTGAAGATCGCCTTTCTGTCGTCGATGGTGCTCGAACTGCTCGCCACCCTGTGCGTGGCCCTCGTCGCCGTCAGCATCGGATTACGACTGGTGTTCGGTGATATGGCGCTCGAAGCAGGCATCATCGCGCTGGTACTCGCCCCGGAGGTCTACGTGCCGCTGCGCCGCGTCGGAACCCAGTTCCACGCGGCCGAGGACGGCGTCGCGGCCGCCGACTCCGCCTTCGATGTCCTGGACCGCCGCCCGCCCGTCACCGGGGGTTCGACGGTGGTGCGGGCAACCGGCGCGCGCATCGTCCTGTCGTCGGTCTCGGCCCCGGCGCGAAACGGATTCGCACCCTACCGACTCGACGCCGTACTCGAACCGGGATCGGTGACGGTCCTGGCCGGTGCCAACGGCTCGGGCAAGTCGACATCCCTCGACGTTCTGCTCGGTCTGACCTCTCCGGCCGAGGGAGCAGCGACCGTCGACGGGACGGATCTCGCCGACGTCGACCGAGCGTCGTGGTGGCGTCAGGTGGCCTGGCTGCCTCAGCGTCCGGTGCTCCTGCCGGGAACCCTCGAGAACAATCTCGTGCTGACCGGAACCCGACCTGATCCCGCAGCGCTCGACAGGATTTGTGCCGCAACAGGCTTCGACGAGGTTCTGCGCGAATTACCACTCGGCTGGAACACGCTTATCGGCGCGGGGGGTGTGGGGCTCTCGCTCGGGCAGCTGCAACGTCTCGCGCTGACCCGGGTGCTCACGTCCTCGGCGCCTGTCATGCTGCTCGACGAGCCGACAGCGCATCTGGACACCGCTGCCGAACGTCGCGTGCTCGGCACACTTCGCGCACTCGCTGACGAGGGACGGACGATCGTGGTGGTGGGGCACCGGCCCGCAGTTCTCGCCGCCGCCGATGCCGTGGTGACAGTGGAGGCACACCATGTTCGGTGACCTGCGCCGCGCGCTCGCCCTGCTGGAACTGCAGCCCAACCGCGTGGCCGTGGCCGTGGCAGCAGGTGTTGCGACACTGGGAAGCGCGCTGGCCCTGGCTGCGGTCTCCGCTTGGCTGATCACTCGGGCCTGGCAGATGCCACCCGTGCTCGACCTCACCGTCGCCGTGGTCGCGGTCCGCGCACTCGGCATTTCGCGTGGGGTGTTCCGCTACCTGGAACGACTTTCGACGCATGACACCGCACTGCGGGGAATGACGTCGGCTCGGACCCGGCTCTACGAGCGTCTGGCCAGCGGAAACCGCGCCGCGGCCGTGACCTTGCGGCGCGGAGACCTGATGGCGCGCGCAGGCTCGGATGTGGACGTGCTCGGTGACGTCGTCATACGAGCCGTCGTCCCGATCTGTGTATCGGTGATCATGATGGTTGCCGCGGTGGCTCTGTTGGCCTTCATCTCCACGGGTGCGGCCGCAATACTGTTCGTTGCGCTGCTGATCGCCGGCGTGCTGGCGCCCGTGCTGGCGGCCAGGGCAGCGGCTCTCGCAGAAACCGAGGGAGCGAACGCCAGGGCCGAGTTCGCCGAGATCGCTGTGCGGGCGCTCGATCACGGGCCGGAGCTGCGGGTGGCGGGTCGGCTCGATGAGACTGTCGAGGCTGCGAGGTCGGCCAACCGGGAGTCGGTCCGCGCACGCGACCGAGCGGCGATTCCGGGGGCATTCGCGGATGCGGCGCTGCCGCTCGCCATCGGTGCGTCGGTGCTCGGCTCGTTGCTGGTGGGAATGGCACTATACGGCCCTACCGGAGGAACCGAGGGTGGAATGACGCCGATGGCGTTGGCGGTCATCGTGCTCGTCCCGCTGGCAGCCTTCGAGGCGACCTCCGTACTGCCGGCCGCTGCCGTCGCCTTGACCCGCGCGCGCGTGTCGGCGTCGAGGATCGTGGCGTTGCTGGACGCGGCGGAACGACCCCAGTGGGACGATCGCCAACCCCCAGCAACCCTCGGTCGCGAGGATGCGGTCAGCCTCGCGACGGTGGAATCGGGAAGCCGGGTGGCGGTTGTAGGACCGAGTGGGGTTGGTAAGACGACGCTGCTCATGCAGCTCGGCGGGTTGATCCCCGCACCCATCGGGGTGATCGAGGGTGCACGTTTCTTCGCCGAGGACGCGCACCTGTTCGAGACATCGATTCTCGAGAACCTGCGGGTTGCACGTGGAGATATCGACCCGAGCGAGGCCGTCGAGATGTTGACGAAGGTGGGGCTCGGGGAGTGGATCGCCGAATTGCCGGATGGCGTGGACACGACCCTGGTGGGTGGTGCGCGGGCGGTCTCCGGGGGGCAGCGCCGACGGCTTCTTCTCGCACGGGCATTGCTGTCGGCGGCGCCGGCGTTGCTGCTCGACGAGCCGACCGAGCACCTCGACGACGCGAGTGGTAGCGAGCTGGTTCGTCGACTCCTCGATCGCGAGGACGACCTGATCGACCGCGCTCGAATCGTTGTTCTCGTCACCCACCAACTGCCCCCGGATACGCGGGCTGACCTGGTGATAGACCTCGGTGTTTCGCCGCCGGAGAAATCGCGCAAAAATCCTTTGCGAAGCTCGATTTCCGGGCGTACTTTGACGAGTACACGAGAGAGGAGGTGGTCTGAAGTTGATGAACTCTAGGACGCGTGAGGTGGCTGCCCGCTAGCCGCTACCGCTGACGGATTCACTCCGCGCGAGCGGCGAGCGAATCCCAGGCAGTTACCCGACCCCCGAGCCCTCGGCCCGTCCGGCCGAGACCTGACAACTCAGGTACGGCTCGGGGGTCGTCCGCTTCAGCGGTCGTCCGCTTCAGCCGATGTAGCGAGAAAGGCGAGCCGACAGCCTGGGTGCGAGCTCTCCGTCTGCGCCGACACGTTCTTCGACGTAGGCGAGATCGGCGCCTTCGACGATGCCGTACAGACGCTTCGCGCCACCGACGAGAGCGCCCGAGGTGGAGCGGATGACGACATCGGTGGCCAGCTCCCACGAAGACTGGTTGAGCGCGTGGCCGTAGAACAACTCCACCACGCCGGTGCTGTGCGTCAGCAGCAGCTCGATGACTTCCTCGTTTTCGCTGCCCTTTTCACCTTCACCACCGCTGATGCGCCAGAAACCGACTTCGCGGAGATCCGGGTGAGCGTAGTTGCCGTCGGAGTCGAGGCGCCAGGAGCGCGATTCCCACGCGAGGTAGGAGCCGCCGTCGTGAGAGACGACGATCTGCTGCCCGAAGCGATACTCCTCGGTGGACTCAGGGTCACGTCCCTCACCCTCGCCGCGCCACACTCCGACCAACGGCAGCAATGCGAGCATTGCGGGGTTCAGGTCGGGGCCGAGTCGCAGATTGGCAGTGTCCTCGGGGTGCGGGATATCCGGCAGCCCAGGGATGTTGCGCGTCGACGCGGAAGCGAACTTGTCGGCAGCCTCGGCTATGGCCTCGTTGGCCGACCGAGTGCCGTCCGGTTCGTCGGCGGCGCGATCGCTCACGATTCGTCGGTCACCAGGCGGTAGACGACATAGAGCGAGAACGCGATGATGGCGACAGCTGCAAGTACCAGCAGAACCTCGAAGAAGATGACCACGGCAGTAGTTTAGACCCACGCGCATCGAAGATCGAACCGCGGCCCCGCACCGCGGGTGCCTACCTCGATCAGATTCCTCGTTCGTGCACGAAACTTTTCTCGAGGTGTGTCGAAGATCGCGAGAAACACGGTACGTTCCCTTGCAGGCGTCGGGGGGAACGAAAACTTCGCGCTGTCTTTTTGCTCGAGGTTTTCGGTTTGTCTGGGGGAAGGATTCTGTCGATGCAGCGCCGTTTTCGTGCCGGCACCTTGATGTCCACATCTGTAGCGATTGCAGCGGCGCTGCTTCTGGTGGTGCCGGCGGCCGCATCCGCGGCGCCGGACACCGGTTCGGCTGATTCTGGTTCGGCCGACAGCGGTTCGGCCGACACCGGTTCTGCTGGTACGGGATCCTCGGACGGGCCGAACATCGACTCGAACAATTACGCGCAGGACTGCCCCGACGTGCTGATGCTCGCGGTCTCCGGTGCGACGGACTCGGAGTCGGACCGAGATCCGCTCAACGAGGAACTGCGATCGCCCATTTCCAACTGGGTCGGAAACGTCACGATTCCGATGGGTGAGGCCAACGCGGGCAATCCCGGGACGGTCGGCTGGCTGTACGTGCCGTGGGTCTCGACCTACGGTTTCGAATTCTTCGAGGACGTGACGCCGTACCAGCCGGCGGTCGCAGATGGAATCCACTCGACGAACCGGTTGCTCGACGAGTACAAGACGAAGTGTGGCGAGGACACGAAGTTCGTCCTGCTCGGCTACAGCGTCGGCGCCGAGATCGTCGAGCGTGTAGCGATGGACATCGGCCATCGCGACCCCGAGGCTCTCGTCACCGGTGACGATGTGGCCGGCGTGGTAGCGATCGGTGACCCGTACCGACCCGCGGGCGTCCCCAACTTCGACGAACCCGGACCTTCGCGAGGCGGCTTCCAGTCCTCGGCCCCGAAGGACTACGGCACCCTGAACGAGAAGATGACATGGTCGTGCCGACCCTACGATCTCGCGTGCGATGCACCCGACGACATCCTCGCCCTGCAGTTGGCACTCGGAATCCTCGGCCAGATGCGGTTGACGCTGATCAACCCCGTGCAATCGGTAGCTGATTTCGCGCACACCGTCAGCTCGGTGGCAACGCGGGCCATCATCGATATCGTCAACAACGAGACCTGGCTCGAATCCGACGAAACTCTGCTCGAGGTACTGCTCAAAGTGTCCGACCAGTTGTATGAGGTCGACGAGGAGCGGGCATGGCAACAGTTGACCCCTGATCAGCTGCTCGCTGACCTGAATTGGGCGATGGGGCCAGGTGCGGCCACGGTTCGCGAGAAGATCCGGGCCGAGGGCGAAGGTCTCGTCGAGAACAACAAAGGTGTCGTCGACGTGTTCGTCGAGCCGTACATCTTCATCGGCTTCCTGCAGCACCTCACCTACTGGGACAGAAGCCCCGGTGACGCTCGCGAATGGGAGAGCGAAAAAATCGTCGCCTGGGTGACCGATCTGGCTGCGGCCGAGCGTGAACGAAAAGCAGCTGAGTCCCCAGAGACTCCAGAGACCCCGGTGTCCCCAGGGACCCCTGCAGAGGGTCTTCCGGAGGGTGCGGGTGAACCGGAGTCTCAGCCCCTGCCGACGCCCGGAACCGTGACCCGGGACAGCGATCTCGGCGCTTTCCTGGAGTCGCACGGATTGGTGCCGCCGGGGGTCTTCGAGCCGCAGTACAGTGCCGTGCCCGGGCCGATCGAGGAACCGTCGACCGACGTCGTCCCGGAGACGTCCCAGCGCTGAGTCCACCCGCCGTGATGGTCGTGAAAGCAGAAGAACCCCGCACCCATTCGAATGGGTGCGGGGTTCTCTTGCTGATGCGCCGGTATCAGGCTCCGACGGTCACGTTCGCCGAGTGGACGCCTGCGCCCTCGGGGGAGATTTCGGCCTGGCCGTTGCCGGACGCAGACAGCGCGCGCAACGTCCAGGTACCGGGAGCCGCGAAGAACCGGAAGTCACCGGTGCCCGAGGCCACGACCTCGGCGGTGAATTCTCCGGTGCCGTCGAGCAGGCGCACGAACGCGCCGCCCACGGGCTCACCGTCGGCGCCGAGGACGCGGCCGGTGATGACCGTTTCCTTCTCGACGTCTACTCCGGCGGGAATTGTTTGACCTTGAACGGGTGCGCCACACATATCAGTGAACCTCCAACTCGATGGGTGCTCCGACGAGGGAGCCGTACTCGACCCAGCTACCGTCGTAGTTCTTCACGTCCGACTTGCCGAGCAATTCCTTGAGCACGAACCAGGTGTGGCTCGAACGCTCACCGATTCGGCAGTAGGCGATGGTCGCCTTGTTCTCGTCGTAGCCCTTTTCCTTGTACAGAGCTTCGAGTGCGTCGTCGTCCTTGAAGGTGCCGTCTTCGTTGGCCGTGGTGCTCCACGGAATGTTGATGGCTCCGGGGACGTGGCCGCGTTGCTGTGCCTGCTCCTGCGGAAGGTGCGCGGGAGCGAGGATCTTGCCCGAGAACTCGTCGGGCGAGCGTACGTCGACGAGATTCTTGCTGCCGATCGCGTCGATGACCTCGTCGCGGAACGCGCGAATGGACAGATCGGGTGCCGCAGCCTGGTACTTCGTCGCCTCGCGGGTGACAACGTCCTTCGACAGCGCGCGGCCATCGAGTTCCCACTTCTTGCGGCCACCGTCGATCAGCTTGACGTCCTGGTGGCCGTACAGCTTGAAGTACCAGTACGCGTAGGCGGCGAACCAGTTGTTGTTTCCGCCATACAGGACGACGGTGTCATCGTTGGCGATGCCCTTGGCAGAGAGAAGATCGGAGAACTGACCCTGATTGAGGAAGTCGCGGCGAACCGGATCCTGGAGGTCCTTGCGCCAGTCGAGCTTCACCGCGCCTTCGATGTGACCGCCGTCGTAGGCGCTTGCGTCTTCGTCGACCTCGACGAAAACGGTCTTCGGGGCGTTCAGGTTCTGCTCGGCCCAGTCGGCAGAGACCAGGACGTCGGAGCGAGCCATGGGTTTCCTTTCGATCTAACTGTTCTTCGGTCGGTGGAGGATGGTGCTGGTCAGGCGCGAGCGGATTGTGTCCGCAGTCGCGCCACGAGGGGGTAGATCTGGCATCCGAGGCAGAACGCGAATGCTGCGTTCAGGAAGGCCGCGAACAGCGCGAAACCGGTGGCCACAGCGGCGACGACGGGCGCACCCAGAGCGAAGGCGAGCACACCGACGGCTGCGAAAGCGAAGCCGACCAGTTGAGCGAACTTCAGGGGTGCGGTCGGTTCGCGTTCGGTGGTCGGCCCCAGACGCGGCGCGACGAAGTTGGCGAACAATGCGCCGTAGGGACTGCGACGTGGCCCGGAGACAGCGCCGACGGCGAAGACCACGGCCTGAATCGCCAGCACCACGGCAGCGGCAGTGGTCTGCACGTTGGACAGGACGAGGACGAGGGCGAGCACTGCGGTGGTGATCCACGCAGCGAAGCGCGGGCCCCGGACGTCGACCTGGTCGACGGTGGGCCGGGTAGCTGAGGGACCGGTGGCTGTGGTTTTGACAACGGTGGGCTGGGTGTCGGAAGACATGAGGTGAAAGTGCTCCTGCGTTCGATGAGTGAACAGGCGGCTGGAAGCGATGACCATCACCAAGTGACGGCATCTTCTGTTTCGATGGCCGGAAACGCTTCGAGGGGCGTCGGCAGAAATTCAGCAGCAGCGACAGCAACAACCGCCCAGTCGGCACAGGTCCACTGTGCGGCGACTGGTGAGCAACAGCTCGAGGCGGGTCAACACAAGAGAGCATCCTACCGGAGAACTGTGACGGGCAGAACTAGTGGTCCGCGAGCGCTATCGATCGAGCAGGACGGATCGAAGATCGTCTGCCTTCGGAACCCCAGCGATCCGTGCGATCTCGGTGAGGTCCTCGTCGAGTACGAATGTCGTCGGAAGCGACAGCACGCCCATTGCGCGGGCCAGTTCGGGATGCGCGTCGATATCTACTTCCAGTTCGACGGGACCGTCGATGTTGCTCAAAACCTGCTGGACGACGCGACGTACGGCGGCACACGGCCCGCACCAGTCCGCGGAGAAATGCAGGACGGTGGCGGTGCCCGGTGCCGCGCCCGCATCGAGCAGGAGGCCGCGCGTCCTGGGCACAGCGACACTCTCCGATTTGCGTACAGCGCCGTACCGAGCCCGATACAGCAGTCCGAAGACAGTTGCGGCCACCAGAACGATCAGCAGAATTGTGATTCCGGTCATGGCGCTTCGATCTGATCCAGGTCGATCGTCACATTCTGGGCGCCGCCCTCGATGACGATCTGGGAGCCCTCTGCGTAGACATCTGTGGGGAGGATGCCGAACGGAAGGGTCTGACGGTCGATGGTCTTGGTGAACAAGCCCAGCACGGTCGGCTTGGCGAAGTCGGGGATCGTGAAGTCGGCGTTGCCGTCCGGGCCGAAGTAGAAGTCGCTCGCGACGATTTCCACGCGTTCGCCGTCGAGCACGAGATCGGCCTGCACGCTGACCTCGGTGTCGATAGGTCCTACCGGGACCGTCCCGGTGAGAACGACCCCACCACCGGTGGTGGTGGGACCTGATCCACCAGATCCGCCGGTGCCGTCGGAAGGATCGGCTGGCGGTGCGGAAACCCGCAGGTCGACGATGCCGAGGAACTGGCCGAGATCCTTCGCGTCGATACGCACACGCCCTTCGAGCTCGTCCACCGGCACGGTGTTGACGGAGCCGTCGATCAGATCGGACAGCGGCACCGTCACTCCGCGCAAGTTCGCCTCGATAGTCGTGGACTCGACGTAGTCGGTGGGCACGTCCTGTGCGCGGATCTCCACGTTCTGATACTTTCCGTCCGCTGCCTGGGTGACGAAGGGGAAGCCATGGATGATCACCTGCGGATCGGACGTCAAGCTCCCGCCTTCGCGGATTGCGCGCGAGACGCGGTACTCGGAGTAGGCAGCGGCCCCGAAGTCGACGATGACGGCCAACGCCAGAAAACTCACGAGCACGATGATCAGTTTGCGCATGGCGACCATTGTGACTGATGAGCCGGGCGGATCCACTTCGCGAATCCGGCACGGCGCTGCGCAGCCATCGACCGTGAGGCGCTAGTCTTGGATACTTGACATGCAGTCGGATTTTTTTCGGTCGGCTGCTCTTGGATACGACTCGACACGAGGTCGACGTGACAGCGGTAAGAATGGAGGCCGTGTGGAGCTCCTGCTTCTGACCTCCGATCCCAATCCGGAGGCTGTTCTACCGTCCCTTGCGCTCCTCGCGCACCACGTCCGGCCCGCACCCACCGAGGTCTCGTCGCTGCTCGAAGCGGGAGCGGCCGATATTGCACTCGTGGACGCGCGCACCGACCTCGCTGCCGCCCGCGGTCTGTGCAGGCTTCTCGGTAGCACCGGATCGGCCATTCCCGTCGTTGCCGTACTGACAGAGGGCGGCCTCGTCGCGGTCAATTCGGAGTGGGGCCTGGACGACATTCTGCTGCCGGGAACCGGACCTGCCGAACTCGACGCCCGACTGCGCTTGCTGGTGGGCCGCTCGGGTGGCGTCGCCAGTCCCGAGGCGTCCGGAAAGATCACGCTGGGCGAACTCGTCATCGACGAGGGCACGTACACCGCGCGGCTGCGGGGCCGCCCACTCGATCTGACGTACAAGGAGTTCGAACTTCTCAAGTATCTGGCGCAGCACGCCGGACGCGTGTTCACCAGGGCGCAGCTGCTGCAGGAGGTCTGGGGCTACGACTTCTTCGGTGGCACCCGCACCGTCGACGTCCACGTTCGCCGGTTGCGCGCCAAGCTGGGCACCGAGTACGAGTCGCTCATCGGCACCGTACGCAACGTCGGTTACAAGGCCGTTCGGCCCAGTCGCAATGCCAAGGGCGCAACCGCCCTGGCAGACGGCGACGACGATCTCGACGGCACCGACGGCGACAGCGCCGAATTCAATACGCTGAGAAGCGCCGGACATGGAAGCATCAACTGACCACATGACTGTTTCGTCGTCCATCACTTTGCTCGATTCGGCGGCGATCACCACGCCCCTCGCCGAGGACCTGCGCGCGATCTTCACTCGCGCAGCAGAACAGGACGGCACTGCTCCGCTGTCGGAACAGGCCGTCCGAGCTGTCTCTGCTGAAGGAGATGCGGTACATCTCGTCGCCACCGTCGAGGACCGAATCGTCGGCTATGCGGGGATCGAACCCAGCTCGACCACAGGTCCGGCGATGGCCGAAGCCGTGGTCGATCCGGAGTTTCGTGGGCGTGGGATCGGCCGCCGACTCGTGGAGCGGGCGTTGGACGAGGGCGGTGACGGCGCTCGCATCTGGGCGCACGGCAACTCCGCGCCCGCCCAGGCGGTCGCTGCGGTGCTCGGCCTGAAAATCGTGCGCGAGCTCCTGCAGATGCGACGTCCGCTGGCCGGGACGGATCTACCCGAGGTGACGGTGCCGGGCGGTGTGTCCCTGCGCACCTACCGGGGGCATCAGGACGACGCGGAACTGCTCCGGGTGAACAATGCGGCCTTCTCGTGGCACCCCGAGCAGGGAGGTTGGACCGGCAAGGACATTGCCGGACGACGCGACGAATCCTGGTTCGATCCGGCGGGTGTCTTCCTGGCCTTCGAGGAGGGCTCGGACACTCTGCTGGGATTTCACTGGACCAAAGTGCATCCGGCGGAGGCCGGTGAGGACGAGATCGGTGAGGTCTACGTCGTCGGCATCGATCCGGCAGCGCAAGGACGCGGCCTCGGCCGAGCGTTGACGCTTGCCGGCCTGCACTACCTGCGCGGACGTCGGCTCGGCGAGGTCTTGCTCTACGTGGAATCGGACAACTCTGCCGCTGTGCACACCTACCAGCAGCTTGGTTTCACCCGGTTCCACGTCGACGCGGCTTACTCTCGCTGAGTCGAACACCAGCGGGCTCGGGCACGTCTATCGGTGACGATGGACTCTGCCGGGGCCCAGCAGCTTTCGACCTACAGCCGCCGGGACCCGGACAGGATCAGTTCGTGGGGAGCTGGTTGGTGTTCAACTCGACGGGGAGTTCACCGGTAGCGAGGAAGATCACCCGACGGCCGACCTCCACCGCGTGGTCGGCAAAGCGCTCGTAGAAGCGGCCGAGCAAGGTGACGTCGACTGCCGCTGCGACGCCATGCTTCCATTCGCGGTCCATGAGAACTGTGAACAGGTGACGATGTAGGTCGTCCATGGCCTCGTCCTCTTCACGAAGCTTTGCTGCGCGCTCGGGGTCGCGCGTCTCGAGCACCTCGCGTGCGGAGGCACCCAGCTGCACGGCGATGCGGCCCATCTCGGCGAAGTAGCCGTTGACTTCCTCGGGGAGGGCGTGGTTGGGGTGGCGACGACGGGTGATCTTGGCGACGTGCAGTGCCAGGGCGCCCATCCGGTCGATGTCGGCGACGATCTGGATACCGGAGACAACGGACCGAAGGTCTCCGGCCACGGGGGCCTGCAGCGCCAGGAGAGTGAAGGCCTTCTCCTCGCAGACTGCACTGAGATCGGTGATCTTGTCGTGGTCGGAGATGACTTGCTCAGCGAGAACCAAGTCTGCTTGGAGGAGTGACTGGGTAGCCGTGTCCATCGCGGATCCGGCCAGAGCGGCCATCTCACCGAGGAGATTGGCCAACTCGTTCATCTGTTCGTTGTAGGCGACGCGCATGAGAGCGAAGTTTAGTGCCTCGGTACGACCAGTTCGTGGTCGCGTGGGTGAACGGGGCGTGAATGGATGCGCTCAGGCGCAGGTGTCGTCGGCAGCGTTGGTGTAGGCGAGATTCTCCGGAAGTGCGGGAGCCTGGGTGATTCCCTGTCCTTGCACCACCTCGACCGGCTGGCCGATCGCGGCTGGCAGCGTCGTGTACCCGGGGTAGTCGGCGCCCAGGACGACCTCGATGACATCGTCGAGGCCCACCGCCTGTTCGACGATCGCTCCGGGAATGGCCGAGGCCACGGTGGCGGCTTCGGATTCCTGCCCGCCCGTGTAGCGGACGACCGTTTGCGCGGCTGTACCGACGAAGTTACCTACGTTGAGGATCTGGAATCCGTAGTTCGCCAGCTCCTCGGATGTCGTCGCGGCCACTCCGGGCATCTCGGATGCGTTGGACACCTGTATCGATACCGTCGCCGGGTCGACTGCGACCGTGGGCACGAGCGGTGCGGGCGCTGGTTCGGACGCCGGTGTCGGGGCTTTGCGTTCCTCGCCCGGCAGCGGCAGATCCTGGATTACCGCGGTGAACAACGCCTTGATGGCGCTGTCGACGGGAATCTCGTTGCCCCAGTCGTTCGTGCCGTCGGTCGGAAGCGTCAGGAATGTCACCTCGCCGGCGTCGACGTTCTGCAGCGAGCGTCCGAGCGTGATCAAGTCCTGAGTGCCGACATTCTCGACGAACGTGTCGCGGGTGAACGCGTTGACGAAGCCGTTGAGCTTGCCGGGATCGAGGAGCACGTTGTTCGACAGCGCCGAACGTAGCAGGGAGGACAGGAAAAGCTGCTGACGCTTGATCCGCCCGTAGTCGCCGTTGCCCTCGGACTCGACGTAACGCGCGCGTACGTAGTTCAGCGCCGTCCTGCCGTCGATCAGTTGTTCCCCGGCAGTGGGCAGAACAGTACCGAGTTGGTAGTCCACGAGGGGCTCGACGGTGCAGACCTCCACGCCGCCGATCTCGTCGACCATCGTCTCGAAACCGGCGAAGTCCATGCCGACGAAGTGTCCGATTTTGAGGCCGGAGATCTTCTGGATCGTTTTGACCAGACACTTGGGGCCGCCGAGCGCGTAGGTTGCGTTGAGCTTGTCGCCCTCTGCGGAGGGGTACATCTCGCCGGTGTAGGTGTTGGTGTTGTTGTCGAAGCCCTCGCACTCGGGTCGCTCGACGTCGAGATCTCGCGGGAACGAGACTGCGACGACGCGGCTGCGATCGGCAGGGATGTTGATGAGCATGACGGTGTCGGATCGGGCGCCTTCGGCATCTTCGACGGAGCCGGCGCCGATCTCCCCGCTGGCTCCTGCTCGAGTGTCCGTGCCGACGATCAGGAAGGTTTCGTCACCGTACTGTCCATCGGCGTCGATGACGTCGGCCGAGTTCGGGTCCAGTGCGGCCACCTGTGCGAACCCGCGATCGGTGTTGCGCAGATAACCCCAGACAACCCCGGTGAGCGCCACCGCGAGGATGGCGACTATCGAGACACAACCGCGCGCGATGGTGCGGATCCGGTTTCGCCGACGCACTTTGCTCATTGCCAGGCGCGTGAGAGCCGGCCGATCCTCGACGGCGACACCGACGGGCTGGGGTCGCGCGGTCACCGGGCGTGGTGTGCTCGCAGTGATCGGAGCGATCTTTTCGGTGGGAGCCTCGACTTCCGGCGCCGGGCGGCTGCCCGGCGCCCGGACGTCCTCGGGCCGTGACCACCGTTGGGGCTTCGCGGTCGGGGAAGAGTCCGGTCGGTGGATTCTCGAGATCGGGCGTTCCCAGGGTGCACGGCTTTCGGGCACAGGGGAGTTCGAATCTCGATCGTCACTCACGGATTCGAACCTTGCCTTCCTCGCGCTCACCGACGCCGAGACCCGGCGATCTCGCAATGATACTGGCGAATCCGCTGCGGTCCACTTCGCTCACGGTCTATCGCCCGTACAGGCAGCTCAGCCGCCCGAGTGCATCAGATCTGCGCCGGCGGGGACGGATATGTCCTCGGGGTCGTCCAGCCAGCCGTCGGGAAGTGAGACTGCGCCGGGGGAGCCTTGCCTGCCTCGGGGGCCTTCGGCATCTTTGGGGAACGGAATGGTCGGATCGAGTTGCCCGAGGAGCCCGTCCAGTTCGGCGAGCGTCTTGACCAACGCCATGGAGACACGAATGTCCGACCCGGCCGGGAACCCGCGCAGGTACCAGGCCACGTGTTTGCGCAGCTCGCGCAGGCCTTTGTCCTCACCGTGGTGATCGGCCAGCAGCTCGGCGTGACGCCGAATGATCGTGGCAACCTCTCCCAGGGTCGGCGGTGTCGGCTCCTCTCGGCCGGCGAAGCGAGCGCTGAGCTCGGCGAACAGCCACGGCCGTCCGAGGCATCCCCGACCGACTACGACGCCGTCGCATCCGGTTTCGGCCATCATCCGGACGGCGTCGGAGGCGGAGAAGATGTCGCCGTTGCCGAGTACCGGAACGTCGGTGACATGTTCCTTGAGCCGTGCGATCTGAGTCCAGTCCGCGGTCCCGGAGTAGCGCTGCGATGCGGTTCTGGCGTGCAACGCCACAGCTGCGGCCCCTTCTCCGGCCGCGATCCGTCCGGCGTCGAGGTGTGTGTGGTGCTCGTCGTCGATTCCGACGCGGAACTTGACGGTCACCGGAATGTCGGTGCCCTCGGTGGCCTTGACAGCGGCGGCGACGATCCGTCCGAACAGGTTCCGCTTGTATGGCAGGGCCGCTCCGCCGCCCTTGCGAGTGACCTTGGGCACCGGGCAGCCGAAGTTCATGTCGATGTGGTCGGCGAGATTGTCATCGACGATCATCTTGGCGGCGGCGTAGGTGGTGTCGGGATCGACCGTGTAGAGCTGCAGCGAGCGCGGCGATTCGGTCGGCCCGAAGGTGGTCATGTGCATCGTCGCGGGCTGGCGCTCGACGAGTGCGCGAGCGGTCACCATCTCGCAGACGTACAGCCCGGATGTGCTGCCCGCGCGCGCGATCTCCTGTTCACGGCACAGCGTGCGGAACGCGACGTTGGTCACGCCCGCCATGGGTGCGAGCACCACCGGACTTCTCAGCTCGAGGGAGCCGATTCGTAGTGCAATGGGATCGGTCGCAGTCATGACAGGTGGTGCCTCGTTCGTTCTCGGGTTCGCAGGCGTGCGCCTACGAGTCGCGCCCGACACCGAGTACGGTGCCGGGCACGGATCGATCGTGCGGATCGACTCAGGAAGCCTGCTTGGCTGCCTTGGCCGCTTCGCGGGCGAGGGAGCGGTCGCGCATCTCCTCGAACTTGGTTGCTTGGCGCTCGAGGTCTTCGAGGAAGACAGCGAGTTCCTCGCGCTTGCTCTCACCGCGGCCGGTGAAGTCCTCACGCTCGAAGATGCGCCACTTGCGCAGGACCGGCCAGACGACGTCCTCGAGGTGCTGACGCAGATCGTAGATGCCGTGCTTGGCCATGAGTACACCGTTGCGACGGAAGTTCGGCATACCGGCACCGGGCATCTGGAAGTTCATGACGATGTCGGAGAGGGCCTCGAGCGTCTGATCCGGTGCGATATCGAGCGCTGCCGCGCTGATGTTGCGGTAGAAGATCATGTGCAGGTTCTCGTCGGCAGCGATGCGCTGGAGCATCCGGTCCGCGATCGGGTCGTCGCACACCTTGCCGGTGTTGCGGTGCGAGACGCGCGTCGCCAATTCCTGGAACGTCACGTACGACACCGAATGCAGCAACCCGGTCTCGGATCCGGCGGGCGAGGCGAACCCGTTGGTCATATGGATCATGCGGGCCTGCTCGAGCGCGACGGGGTCGACGCCGCGGGTGACGACGAGGTAGTCGCGCATCACGATGCCGTGGCGGTTCTCCTCCGCCGTCCACCGTCCCACCCAGGTGCCCCACGCACCGTCCCGCGAGAAGTTCTCCGCGATCTCACGGTGGTAGGAGGGCAGATTGTCCTCGGTGAGCAGGTTGGTGACCATCGCGGCTTTGGCGACGTCGGAGAGCTTGCTCTGAGCCGGGTCGTAGTCCACCCCACCCAGCTCGGCGAAGTTGCGGCCCTCGTCCCACGGCACATAATCGTGGGGGTGCCACTCCTTGGCCATGGACATGTGCCGGTTCACGTTGTCCTCCGCAACCGGAACGAGCTCCTCTAGCAGCTCCAGCTGTGTCAGGTCCCTCGCCATTGCATAGCCTCCAAGAATTGCGGATATCGTTGCCCAGCCTACGGCACCGTAACCCGCTCGAACACGAGGTGAGTTACGCGAGTCACAGCCGCCAGCCGGGCTCTGTGTGGGTTTCGATTCGGGTTCGGTTTCGTTCCCCCGTGGCAGTTCGTTCTCCACTGCCCAACCGTTACCGAGTGTACGACCGGACACCTCCAGGGTGGCCCGGGTACAGCTGTCGATCTGCTGTGTATCTCGTGGCGATGGTGCCCCCAGTAGGACTCGAACCTACGACCTGCGGATTAAAAGTCCGTAGCTCTACCAACTGAGCTATAGGGGCGCGGATCGAAAGTGTAGTGGGTGCGCCCGCGCGACGGGCACACCCCCGTCGGTACGCGCGCGTACCAGTCGGATCGGCTCACCGTCCGAAGCTGCTGCAGCCCTCGGGTGCCGGTATTCCTGCGAGCCTGTCGTCGATCCATCGGTGCGACCCGGGCACGCCCGACAGGGCGACGATCACGTGTTCGCCCGCGTACAGCTCGAGCCTTACCTCGGCCCCGTTCGCGCACCATTCGTCGTACAGGCGTTCGGCGCCTTCTCGGGGAATCCAGAACTCGTGCTGGCCCTGGTAGATGAAGACGGGGGTCGTGGGCGCGAGATCCCCGCCCATTCGGGTGTGCCGGATGACTTCCTCGGCGATGGGCGTTCTGTCCACGTTCGGGACGTCGGAGAGGGCCTGAACCGGTATCGGGGCGACGACGCCGCCGGGGGCCAGGAGGGTCACGCACATGTCCTTGGCGAGCTGGGCGAGCCGTAGCCCATTGGCATTCATCAGTTGAAATATTTCTGGGTATTCGCGAGCAACTCCCGTCACGGCGGCCAGGAACAGCGTCGACGCCCCATTCGTGCCGTTCATGGAACTGAGCAGAATGCGATAGTCCACGGGGGGACCACCGATCGCGGTGCCGACTATGTTGACGTCCGGCGCGTAGGTGGGTGCCAACTGGGCTGCCCACCCGGACGCGATGGCGCCGCCCGAGTACCCGGTCATCGCGATCGGCGATTGTGCGGGTAGTCCGAGCTCTGGAAGTCGGACCATGGCCCGCAGCGCGTCCAGTACTGCATGGCCGGCCATCCTGCCGGCCGCGTACGCCTGGCGGGGGCCCTCGTGATCGGTGACGACGACGGCGTAGTTCTTGGCGAGAAACAGTTGTACTGCGGGGATTTCCTTGGCGAGGCCGCGCGGCAGCGTCCAGGACGGTGCGCACGTGTGGCCGAGTGAGTTGATGGCCATGTTGTAGGCGACGACCGGGCGGCTTCCCGCTCCCGCCCACGGTGCTGTCGGAACGATGACGGTGGTGGCAGCGGCGACCGGTCGGTTTTTGGAATCGGTGGTTCGATACAGGATTTGGGTCGAGTGCACCGGGGTGATCAGCGGTCCGACGGTCACGTTTCTGGTGTTCAGAACAGTTCCCGGAGGCAGTGACTCGTAACCGGGCGGCGGATCGAACCAGGGCTCGCCCAGTGGGGTGGCGGCGGCGAGTGCCGGATCCTGGCTGGGGTCGAGGAAGTCGCCGAGCGGGTCGGCAAGGGCAGCGCCCGAGTGGAACAGCGTCACAGTTGACGCTACGACGGTTGCCAGAATGATCGCCACCGAACGAACGGCGAGTCTCCGTAGGGCCATGCTCACACCTGAATTCGTAGTCATGAACGCACGCCTGTGATCTAAGTCACTTTAGATCCTCGCTGTCCGCGTGACGTGATCCGTTGCATGTCGAGCCGCAACCGTTATACGAACCCTGTCCGAGAATTAGTTCGGGGCACCGTGATCCACCGAATGTGATTTGTAATCGACTGTGCTGCTGAGGGATTCGAACTCCCTGATGCGGAACAATCCTTTTGCCCGGTATCGAGTGGCAAAAGCGTTGTGGCGCAGCTACGCAGGGGGTGGCCGCCTGTGCGCGACCGAGGCCGTTCGCGGCGGGTTGGAGTGTCGCGAGTTGGGTGTGCGATGGAGGGTCTGCAGTGGGGTGTGGCAACGCGCTGCGCGGGCGCATCGAGCCGTCTGGCGTGCGGGGTGTGATGTGTCTTTCATCTCGAAACGGCACGACCGTTCCTTTAGCGATTTACAGTCGATTCGATTTGTAAACCAAGTTTTGCCTGTTTCACGGTCTGGAGGTCGCGCGGGAAGGGGGCGACCCGAAACATGTTTGTGGCTCGAGTGCGCACCCCCTGCAGCGCACTCGAGCCGGTTGGATCATACCACTCGGATTGTTTGTTCCAGTCCGCGGAACTTGTACCGGTAACCGTTTTCACTGCAAATTCCAAGGAAGTGGTCGGTCTTTCTGTGGTGTGGTGACGTACGCTCGAATAGCGATACTGCCTGCTGATAGATGCAGGTAGCTGGGTTCGGAGGCATCAAAGCAATGGCACAACAAGAGCGCGCTCGGCGAACCCGAGCAGCAATCGTGGAGGCCGCAGCGGCGGAATTCTCGCGCCGCGGATATGCGGCCGCATCGGTGAACACCATCCTCGAGGGGTCCAACGCCACAAAGGGGGCGATGTACTTCCATTTCCAGTCGAAAGAGGATCTGGCCCGAGCGGTGCTCAGTGCTGCCCTCGACGAGTATGTCGTGATCACAGAACGATGGAATGCATCGACGCTGCATCCGTTCGCTGTGATCCGAGGCATCATCAGCGACATCGCTGGCGGATTCCAGAACAATGTGATCGTGCGGGCCGAGTTTCGGCTCATCGTCGAACCGGAGTTCTACAGCGAGGTTCAGTCCGGTGGTGGTCGCGTGTGGGGTTCGGCAGGCTACGAGCTCGCCCGGCGTGCAGAGGAGATGGGCGACCTGCGGCCCGAGTTCGGAGCCGCGAAGTTCATCAGGGTGCTGGCGGCCTCACTGGCGGGTCAGCGCTACATGGCGGACCTCGTTTCGGACAGTCGTGATCTGCGGGTCATGTTCGAGGAGTCCCTCGAGGTCGTGCTGTATGCGATGGCTAGTGAGCGGTGGCTCGAAGAGTGGAAGGTCACCGGGTGGGAGAAAAGCGACTCCGAGATCGCCGAAAGTGCATCTGACCTGCCGGTTTGAGTTTTTCCAGAAAAGTGTCCTAAGCTATGCGAGCTCCCAACGGAATGCCGTTGAGGGTAACGCCGGAGCGATTCGGCGGGCCCCCTTCGTCTAGCGGCCTAGGACGCCGCCCTTTCAAGGCGGTAGCGCGGGTTCGAATCCCGTAGGGGGTACGTAGGACACGGTCGGAATTGACAATCCGGCTGGCAGTACAGCAGTCTCTTGCAGGCTGGCGCGGTTCGATGCGGGACGAAGTCCTGCTAGAGTTCGCGGCGGCACTTTCCTCCGGGAAAAGTTACACAGCAAGGCCCTGTGGCGCAGTTGGTTAGCGCGCCGCCCTGTCACGGCGGAGGTCGCGGGTTCGAGTCCCGTCAGGGTCGCAACATCGGTTTCAGCCGACGAGCGCACAATCTTCAAATTTCACAGTATTCAAAATTGACAGTCGGCATTGTCACCGGTGCCGCCCGGCCAGGTAGCTCAGTTGGTACGAGCGTCCGCCTGAAAAGCGGAAGGTCGCCGGTTCGATCCCGGCCCTGGCCACCATTTTGTTTCTCGCGGTGTGCGCCCTCACAGATGCGGCACCCCGGTTCATCCATCCGATCGCTAGGCTGTCCTGGTGGACGTGATCGATGAGGCCCAGCAAGACCTGGCCGGTGGAAACCTGACACGAGCCCGGGACCGGTTGCTTGCCGCACTTCGGACGAATCCTGCGTCCCAACCCGTACTCGATCTGCTCGCCTACACCTACCTGCTCATGGGGGACCGCGCCTCTGCCGGTGCGGCCTGGTTTCTCACTGCCAAGGCCGACGACGACCCGACGGCCTCAGCCGCGTTCCAAGCGCTGGAAGCGACACATCGGTCCCCGATCGCACTCGCGCGTGCTCTGCCGATCAACGCACCGTCCGAGTACTACCCACACCGCGCCCGCGCGCGATTGGAGCGGTTGACGACGGCAGTGCGCGCAAACGGCCAGGACTGGGTGCCGCCGCGCGACACCGTCTACTTCGACGACGTCGGCGTCGATGCCGACGACTTCGTCGACGACGACTTCCCGAGCCCCGACGAGCGGCGAGGCGGACGGCCGCTGCAGCAGCGGGTGGTGGCCTCGCTGATCATCCTGGCGATCGTCGCCACCTCGGCCTCGGTAGTGCTGGCACTGGTGTTTTCCTAGGGCCGGTGCTTGCGACGACCGATCACGACGGGCGTAACGTTGTCGAGCGACCATCCGCACTCAGTGGCAAGGGCACCATCATCGATTCCACCCGACGTGACGACAGCTTCCGCGACGCCAACTACGCCGTGAATCTCGCACAGGCGCGACTGTTCGCTGCTGGTCTCGCAGAACATATCGAGAAGTGCTCGACCTCCATCGAGCGCGCTCAGACTCGGGCGTTCCGTGCGCGAGCGGACAAGGCGACGGCGCGCGCACGGGAACTGGAGGGGGAAGCTGCGGCTCTCCGCTCGGAGCTCTACGAGATGTACCGACAGATCGACCGCATGACCGAGCGCTTTCCGGAATTACGCGGAGACAGGGTTTTCCGAGACTGACGTGGTCCCGAGCTGTTGCGGGCCGAGCGCAGCGCCCCACTGTTCGAGTGCGATCCGGCGGGTGAACGGGTCTCGGCCGTCCTTGCCTTCGGCGAGGGTGATCACGGTGCGGGAAAGCTCGAACAGGCTGATGCGATTGTCACGCGCAGTGGCGAACAACTGGTTCACCGCCTCCGTCACGCTGGTGCCGCACCGTCCGACCAGAACGCCGGTAGCGATATCGACGTCGGTGCGTGATGCGGTTCCGCGAGCCACCGTCGTATCGGCGCTTCTGTCTGTCATGAACTACCTCGTCGGCTCGTGTGGGCGGTGACAGTACCGAGCCGGACATCAGGCGCGGGAGCGCCCACTCTGCCACACGGTCACGACCGAAAGGTTGCGCAGGGACTACGAATCGGTGGGTCGCGCGCGAACGTGCATCCGTTCGCCCTGGGGGCCGAAAAGGCTGAGGACTTCGACGGGCCGATCGTCCATGGCGCCGAACCAGTGCGGTACACGGGTGTCGAACTCGGCGGCTTCGCCTGGTTTCATGACGATATCGTGTTCGCCCAGTACCAGGCGCAATGTGCCGTTGAGGACGTAGAGCCACTCGTAACCCTCGTGCACGCGCGGTTTCGGCTCCCGCCGGCCCGGATCGACGATCATCTTGTACGCCTGCATTCCACCCGGTCGGCGCGTCAGCGGAAGGATCGTGACGTGTTCTCGGCGAACCGGGGTGGATTTGACCCTGGGATCCTCGACGGCAGGCGCGCTGACGAGTTCGTCCAATGGGATCTGATGTGCACGTGCGATGGGCAGTAGCAGTTCGAGACTCGGTTTACGGTCGCCGGACTCGAGCCGAGACAACGTCGAGACGGAAATGCCGGTGGTATCGGCAAGAGCGGCGAGAGTTGTTCCGCGTTCGGTGCGCAGCGCGCGCAGCCTCGTGCCGACCGCGGCGACCACCTCGTCGATGTTCTCGCCGGGCTTCGTCATGTACCTATTGCAGTTTTGGCAACGTAGTTTGTCAAGTTGTGTGGCCGCCCGATCCTGTCCGTCGTGTTTTGGACGAAATCCGATACCAGCGCCTTGCCGGCACCCATACTCGTACCGTGACCAGGAAAGACCGGTGACCAGCAAGACCGCATCCACGCGCGTACGTGTCCGTCACTCGCGTGTCCTTCGAGATGTCTACGGCAGTACCAGTGCCGAGGCATTTATGATCATTGCCGTCGTGACAATTCTGGTCACCCGCACCTATCTCGAAATAACTCACTTCCCGCAGGTGGGCGGCGAGACTCTGCACATCGCCCACGCGCTCTACGGCGGCGCGTTGATGATGCTTGCACTCCTCCTGGGATGGATGTTTCTCGGATTCGGAGTGCGCGCCGTTGCTGTGGTGCTCGGTGGCATCGGATTCGGATTGTTTCTCGACGAAGTGGGCAAGTTCGTCACCAAGGACAACGACTATTTCTACGGTCCGTCCTCGGAGATCATGTACGTCCTGGTGGTGATCGTTCTGGTCGCCAACCGTGTCGTCCGCGATGTGCGACGGCCATCGCACGAGGAGACGCTGGCCAACGCAGCTGCCATCGCGGCGCAGGGCATCACGCGTGGTCTGCCCGAACATCGTCGCGCCTGGGCTTTGCGCATGGTGGACCGCGCCGAGGCCGAGGGCGCCGAGCCCGAGACCGTTGCCGGTCTGCGGTTGCTGCTCGGGAACTGCAAGCCAGGTAGATCGCGGCTTTACGACGCCCGGCAGTTTGCGCCGAGGCTGATCCCCGGGTTCTTCAAGAGCCCCCGGTGGATTCCTGTGGTTGCCTGGGCGCTGACGGTGGCGGCGTTCGTCGGTGTCGTGTTCGGCGTGGTCGAGTTGGTCTTGGGCGACCTGCATCTGGAGTCGACGGATACGACGATCGACGTGGACGAGATGGGTATCGCGAGCGGAATCATGTTCTTGACCTCGACGCTGACGTTCGTGTTGGCGTTTCCGGCGGCCCTTCGTTTGCGGAACGGGAAGCTGTGGCCGCTGCGCACGCTTCGCATCGCTGCGCTGATCTACACCATGCTGGGCGCGCTGGTCGATTTTGCGCAGGAAGGCTTTTACGCGTTGATCGGTGTCGCACTCGGATTGTTCGCCATGGCGGTGCTCTCGCACCGTATTGCGGTGCGTACCAGCGAGATCGCGGAGGACAGCGCCGCCCGCGGTGACGTTCTGTCTATGCCCGAGTAGGTAGTTCGAGCTTGCGGTTGCTGACGAACGTGCGCTCGCGGCCGGTGAACGGATCTCGGAACGAAATCGACCGCGCGAGCAGGCGAAGCGGATTCGAGTAGTCGTCGCCGGCAACGTCGTAGAAGTCTGGGTAGAAGTTGTCTCCCAGGATGGGTATCCCCAGAGAATTCATGTGCAGACGAAGTTGATGCGTGCGTCCGGTTTTCGGGTGCAACGTGTACATGCCGTGTCGGCCGTCGTGCTCGGACAGCTCCAGGAAGGTCTCCGCGTTCGGTTCGCCCGGAACTTCCTCGGCCCGAAGGACGCCGCGTTCCTTGATCATCCGGCTGCGGACCGTTCGAGGCAATTCGAGATCGGGGTCGTAGCGTGCGACGGCGTCGTAGATCTTGGTGACAGCCCGCTCGGCGAAAAGCTCCTGATAGGCCCGTCGGACGTCGGGACGGACGGTGAAGATGAGCACCCCGGCAGTCAGTCGATCGAGTCGGTGCGCGGGACTGAGCTCGGGCAGATCGAACCGCCGGCGCAACAGGACCAGCGCCGAGCGGGCGATATAGGCCCCGCGCGGCATCGTCGCGAGGAAATGTGGCTTGTCGATCACCAGTATGTTCTCGTCGTGGTGCACGATCTCTATCGGAAACGGCACCACCGGCTCGACGGGCGGATCGCGGTAGAGATAGATGTCGCTGCGCGGCACCAACGGCGAATTCTCCGTCAGGGCTTGCCCATCGGCGTCGACGACCTCTCGCGCATTCAGCTTGTATCTCAGGCGCGACTCGTCCTGCGGGAATCTGGCGACGAGGTACTCGAGCACCGTGCCGAACGGCGAGTCCTCGGGCATTCGGATACGGGTCGGACCGAGGCCATCGCGCACGGGGAGGGGGACGCGTCGGGCCATGACCTGAACTGTATCGGCCTCGTGCATGGACGCGCGAAAAGTGTGGATGGTTGCCGTAGGCGACAACCATCCACACATGTCGCGGAGCGTCGTCAGATCGAGACGATCATCTTCCCGGTGTTCTCACCGCGGAGCAGCCCGATGAACGCCTTCGGAGCATTCTCCAGACCGTCGACGACGGTCTCGTCCCACTCGACGACACCGTCGGCGAGCCATTGGGCCATCTTTTCGCCGAACTCTCCGGCGAGGTGGTTGTAGGACCCGACGATGAAGCCCTTCAACGTGAGCTCCTGGCCGATGGCCAGGGCCAGGTTGCGCGGGCCCGGTGTCGGTTCGGTGGCGTTGTACTGAGAGATCGCACCGCACAGGGCGAATCGCGCATACTTGTTGGCGCTCCCGATCGCAGCTTCGAGGTGTTCGCCGCCGACGTTGTCGAAGTACACATCGATGCCGTCCGGTGCGGCTTCTGCCAACTGCTTGCGTACCGGTCCGTCGTGATAGTCGAACGCAGCGTCGAATCCGAGTTCGCGCAACCGCTTCACCTTCGCCGGCGAACCGGCGCTGCCGATGACGCGAGAAGCGCCGAGCGCCTTGGCGATCTGGCCGACGAGTGAGCCCACCGCACCGGCGGCGCCGGAGACGAAGACGGTGTCACCCTCCTTGAACTGCGCGACGGAAGTCAGTCCGGCATAGGCTGTGAGGCCGGTCATTCCGAGAGCGCCAAGGTAAGCGGAGGCCTTGGCCTTGCTCAGGTCGACTTTTCGTGCCGACTTGGCGGGCAGGATCGCGAGATCCCGCCAACCCTTACCGTGTGACACTGCGTCGCCGACGGCAAATGCGTCCGAACGTGATTCGACGACCTCGCCGACCGCGCCGCCATCGAGCGGTGCGTCGAGTGCGAACGGAGGAACATACGACTTGACGTCGTTCATCCTTCCGCGCATGTACGGATCGACGGACATGACGGTGTTGCGAACGAGGATTTGACCGTCCTCGAGCGGCGGGAGCTCGGTGACGACGGTACGGAAGTTGTCCGAAACGGGTTCACCGGTGGGACGGGAGGCAAGGTGAATTTCTGTGGCTTTCATGTTCATTCCCATTTCAGTCGTCTGTGACGGTTACTGTGACGTCGATGTTTCCGCGCGTCGCATTGGAGTACGGGCAGACCTGGTGGGCCTTGTCCGCGAGGGCCTGGGCTTCGTCGTGTCCGAGCTTGGGGAGCGTCACCTCGAGTGTCACTTCGAGCGCGAATCCGCCCGCGTCGTTGGGGCCGATGCCGACTCGGGCGCCGACGGAGGAATCGGTGATGTCGGCCTTGTTCTGGCGGGCGACCATCTGCAACGCCGAGTGGAAGCAGGCAGCGTAGCCGGCAGCGAACAGTTGCTCGGGGTTGGTGCCCTGCCCGCTGCCGCCCATCGCCTCGGGGATGGCGAGATCGAAGTCGAGCCGGCCGTCCGAACTGCGTGTTCTTCCGTTGCGGCCTTCGCCGGTTGCCAGAGCTTCGGCTGTGTACACAGTCTTCATGAGGGGTTGCCTTCCGTTGTACCGGGGTCGGTTGTGTGAACTGCGGTGCTGTGAAGCGCGGTGGTCAGCGCGACCAACGCGTCGCGGAGTTTTTCCAGATCTGCGACAGCCATGCCGGTCTTGCCGGCCAGCTGCCTGGGAATGTCCAGCGCCTGCTGACGCAACGCGCTTCCGGCGTCGGTCAGGTGAATCTCGACGCGGCGCTCGTCGGTGACGAGGCGTCGCCGCTCGATGAAGCCCAGTCGCTCGAGTCGTTTGAGCAGAGGCGAGAGCGTGCCGGTGTCGAGATCGAGTGCGGCACCGATCTCGCGGACACCGCGGCCGTCCTTCTCCCACAGGACCAGCAGAACCAGGTACTGCGGGTACGTGATGCCGAGGCGTTCGAGCATCGGGCGATACACCGCGGTGGTAGCCCGCGATGCGGAGTACAGCGCGAAGCACACCTGGCGATCGAGCGCGAGTTCGTTGGTCACGCCAACTACGGTAGTGCACGGTTAAGTTGTGCGCAACCTTTATGTGGATGCCAGCGCCTCAGCGCGTCAGGGTTTCGGTGAGTCTTTCGAGCACGATGGTGGCTGCGGTGGGACCTGCGTTGAGATACCACGGGTCGTCCTCGACCGAGACGACGTGCTCCGCTGTCGACGCGCTCATTCCGGTCCAGAGCGGATTGGAGGTGAACGCCTGGGCCTTGGAGCCTGGGCCGGTGTCCTGGCTGCCGACGAAGACCCAGTCGGCATCGGCGAGCTGGATCTGCTCCTCGCTGAAGTCCTGGCTGGTCTTGTCGAACTGCTGACTCGCTGGGCGGGCCAGGCGTGCGTCCCAGGCGATGAACCCGGCGAAGGATGCCGTGCCGAATACCCGGGCGCGGTCCGCGTTGAAGCGCACGAACGAGACGGTCGGCGCATCGGCGCTCAGTTCTTCACCGAGATCGGTTGCTCGCGAGGCAAATTCGTCGAGGAAAGTCTGCGCTTGCGTGCTTCGTCCGACGGCATCTGCCAGGAGCAAGAAGTCTTGCTTCCAGTTCACGCCGGTGCCCTCGGTGAGCACTGTGGGGGCGATCGCCGACAGCGTCGGGTAAAGCTCCTCCGATCCCGCCTCGTTGGCGAGGATCAGATCCGGCTCGAGCGCTGCGATTGCCTCGAGGTTGGGCGACTGGCGAACTCCGACATCGACGAAATCGACCATGCGGTCGACGTATTCCGGAAACTCGCGCTCGAGATACTCCGGAACGAGGCCCGCGCCGTCTCCATAGGCGACGCCGACAGGCACGACGCCCAGGGTGAGCGCCGCATCGAGTTGGCCGGTTGCGATCACGACGACGCGCTCAGGCTCGGCCGGGATGTCGGTGGATCCACCGAAATGACCTACTGTGCGCGGGAATACGCCGTCGTCGACACCGGGCGAGCCCATGCCGTCGGGCATGCCCGACGGGCCGGGTGCGTCCGTGGTCGGCACGCTCGCGCTCGCTGTTGTGGTTACCGGTTCGGTGGTCTCGATGTCACCGGATCCGCAGGCGCCGACGAGGGCTACCGCCATGGTGATGGACAGTACGAGTGGTAGTCGTTTCACAGGTCCTCTTCTGATGGTGTTGGAGTGAGGTAACGCTATCCTGATTTGACTCGTCTGGTGAATTTCAGCGTCGCGAGGTAGGGCGGCGGAACCACCCGCGCACCGACGCCGAATGGGCCGGTGTTAGCCTTCTGCCCATGCAGCGCGGATATTTTTGGTTTAGCAGGCCGGCCCCGGGTGGGTCAGCCAGCGACGCCATGCGCTGAAGCCCCCACCCCACGAGCCGGATGCAGACCGGCTCGAAGCGCGCGTGGAGCTCACCGAGAGCCGGTCTGGGAAAGTAGAAGATCCCATGACAATCGAGATCAACCCGACCGATACCGCACTGGACGACCAGCGCACCATCAGCATCAGCCCCCTCGTCGCCCCGTCTCTGCTGCGCCGCGAGCACGCCGCGGACGACGCCGTGTCGGCGACCGTGCGGCGCGGCCGCGACGGAGTCGTCGACATCCTCGACGGGCGCGACGACCGACTGATCGTCATCGTCGGGCCGTGCTCGGTGCACGACACTGCTGCCGCGATGGACTACGCCCGCAAGCTCGCGGTGAAGGCGACCGAACTAGGTGACCGGCTGCACATCGTCATGCGCGTCTACTTCGAGAAGCCGCGCACGACGCTGGGCTGGAAGGGTCTGATCAACGACCCGCATCTCGACGGCTCGTTCGATATCAACTCGGGACTGCGCGTGGGGCGCCAGCTTCTGGTCGACATCTCTGCGCTGGGCCTGCCGGTGGGATGCGAGTTCCTCGATCCGATCACTCCGCAGTACATCGCCGACCTCGTCAGCTACGGCGCCATCGGTGCACGTACCGCGGCCAGTCAGGTGCACCGTCAACTCTGCAGCGCACTGTCGATGCCCGTCGGTATCAAGAACTCGACCGAGGGCGATGTCCAGGTAGCGGTCGACGGAACGCGGGCGGCAGCGTCGAGCCACGTTTTCCCGGGAACCGATCTCGACGGCCAGGCCGCGTTGATCCGCACCACCGGAAACCCCGACTGTCACGTCATCCTCCGCGGCGGCACCGACGGACCGAACTACGACGCCGCGTCGGTGGCCGATACCGTTGCGCGCCTGCGCAAGAGCAATCTGCCCGAGCGCCTCGTGATCGATGCGAGCCACGGCAACAGCCGCAAGGATCACAACAAGCAGGTCGACGTCGTGACCGATGTCGCGCGTCGTCTCGCCGAGGGTGAGGCGGGTATCAGCGGCGTCATGTTGGAGAGCTTCATCGAGGCGGGGCGTCAGGATCTGACCCTCGGCCACAAGGACGAGCTGACGTACGGTCAGTCGATCACCGATGCGTGCCTCGACTGGGAGACCACGGCGACCCAGCTGGACACTCTCGCCGACGCCGTCGCTCGCCGCCGCGAGCAGCGGCAGGGTTAACGCACGCCGCGCGGCCGGAACTGAACGCTCACGCGTGGGCCGGTCGCGCGGGTGCTCTTGGGGACGGCGTGTTCCCACGTTCGTTGGCACGAGCCACCCATGACGATGAGGTCGCCGTGTCCGAGGGTGAATTTGAGTGATGCTCCGCCGCCGCGTGGTCTGAGCATCAGTTGCCGGGTGGCGCCGAGCGAGAGAATTGCGACCATCGTGTCCTCGACGGCGCTGCGGCCGATGTTGTCGCCGTGCCATGCCACGCTGTCCGATCCGTCGCGGTAGTAGCACAGGCCGGCTGTGGCGAACTCCTCGCCGAGTTCGGGTCGATAGTGCGCATCGAGCGCGCCTTTCGCGTCGACGAGGGCCGGGTCGGGCCACCGTTCGCTACTCGAGTAGAAGCGGACCAGGCGCGGAACGTCGACGACGCGGTCGTACATCTGGCGCCGTTCTGCGCGCCAGTCGACACCGTCGACGAGTCGGTCGAAGAGGTCGACTTGGCTCGCCCAGCCCGGTCGCACGTCGACCCATGCGCCGCGGCTCAGCATGCGCCGAGTGACCGAGGACCCGAGTTGTCCGAAGGGTGCCTCTGCATCGGTGAACAGCGATCCCTGCAGTTCCACGCTCATGCGGACCACAGTAGCGCTATTCGAACATACGTTCCAGCCTTATCGACTTGCTGTCGTAGCCCTGCCCTATCGTGGGTGCATGGGACTTCAGGTGCAGGTGGTAGTCGACAGCAGAAACCCTCATGAGCAGGCCAAATGGTGGGCTGCCGCCCTCGGATGGCAAGTCGAGCCGTCCGACGGCGAGTTCATTGCCGGCCTTGTTGCTGCCGGCCATGCCCGCGAGGAGGACACATTGATGTTCGATGGGCAACTGGTGTGGAGGATCGGCGCCGCAATCATCGACCCGGACAAACCCGACAGTCCGCGTGTTCTCTTTCAGTCGGTGCCCGAGGAGAAATCCGTCAAGAATCGTATGCACTTCGACATTCGGGCCGGTGAAGACCGCGAGTCGGTGGCTCAGAATCTCGTCGGGGCAGGGGCTTCGATCCTCCACCGTGGGCAACTGGGGCCCAGCGTCTGGATCACCATGGCAGACCCGGAGGGCAACGAGTTCTGCGTGGGCTAGCGATACGCACCGGGGGTTTGCCCGGTCCATCGCTTGAACGCTCGTCTGAACGAGGACGGTTCCGAGAAGCCGAGCCTGCTGGAGATGTCGTCGACCGAGTCGCCGCGGCTCAGGCCCGAGATCGCTGCATCGCGCAGCACCTCCTCGCGAATCTGATTGACCGAGGTGCCTTCCTGGCGAAGAAGTCTGCGCAGGTGCGCCGCGCTCACCGAGAGCATGTCGGCGATGTCGTCGGTCGCCGGGTTTCGGCCCTGTAGCCCGAGTTCGAGTGCCCGCCGAACCTGCGAGGAGGCTGTGCTGTCGTAGTCGCGGGCGGTGAAGAGGAGGTTGGGTGACTCGCGGAGGTAGTCCGCGAGGGACTCCTCGGTCTGCACGATCGGGGCGCGCATCGCGGAATTGTCGAATTCGAGCACCGCAGCGGGAGCGCCGAACGTGACGTGTGCGCCGAACATTCGGTCGTACAGCTTTCCGGTTGCCGGGTCGGCCATGTCGTAGGGGAGCTCCACAGAGTGGAGCTTCACCCGTCCGCCGATCAGCCAAGCAGCAAAACGGTGCACCAGGACCATGCGGAAGTCGGTGAGCAGTTGTCCGGCGATGACGCGGGCACTCTCGGGGAGGTGGCTGTTGTCGGCGGGCGGGATCGTCAGCCGTGTCGCGGTCTCACCGCGGGTGATCAGCATCGGCGGCATACCCGAGAGAACTCGCGTGGTCTCCGACATCCGTTCCATTGCCGCTGCCAGGTCGGGCGAGTGGATCAGCGTCAGGCAGATCACTCGAAAGCTGCCGCGACGCATGGGTGTCGACGCCAGGCCGAAGAGTTCGTCGTCGGTGAGCTGCCACGTAGCCTGGGTGAACAACGTCACTTGTTCTGCGGTGAGCCGAGAATGGGGGTCCCGCAATGTGCGCGGGCCGATTCCGGCGACCGACAGTGGATAGGACAGGTCGACGCCACCGCTCGCGGCAAGCGAGACAGCTTTGACGACGAAGTCGGCGGGAATGGTCCGTGGGGTCATCGTCGGCTCAAAGTTCGAGCAGCCGCTCGGCTGCTTCGTCGAGCACATCGTCCTTTTTGCAGAACGCGAAGCGCACCAGCGTCTTCCATGGCTCGGGCTGGTCCACGAAGGCAGTAACGGGCACAGCTGCGACACCGATGCGAGCGGGAAGCGACCGGCAGAAGGCGACGGCGTCGGTCTCGCCGAGTGGGGCCACGTCGGCGCATACGAAATAGGTTCCCGCGCTTGCCTTCACCGTCAAACCGGCCTTCGTGAGCGAGGTCGAGAGGCGGTCCCGTTTGCGTTGTAGCCCGCGGCGGAGCTCGGCGACCCATTGATCCTCGTGCTCGAGGGCGTGCGCGACTGCGGGTTGAAACGGGGTGCCGCCGACGAACGTCATGAACTGCTTTGCCGAGCGCACCGCGTCGATGAGATTCGCCGGGCCCAGAGCCCATCCGGTCTTCCAGCCGGTTGCGTTGAATGTTTTCGCCGCGCTGGAGACGGTGACGGTGCGCTCGAACATGCCGGGGAGCGTCGCGAGCGGTACATGTTCAGGAGTGGAGCCTGCGGAATGACCAGAGGATGGCCCGTCGAAGATCAAGCGTTCGTACACCTCGTCGGTGAGTACCAGAAGGTTGTGTTTGCAAGCGATTTCGGCGATACGGGTGAGTTCGGCGCGGGTGAAGACGGTTCCTGTCGGGTTGTGTGGTGAGTTGACGATCAGCAGTGTGGTGTCAGGGCCGATGGCGCGTTCGAGTGCATCGAGATCGACGGCGTAACCCGATCCGTCCGCCACGAGGGGGACTGTCCTGCGTCGGGCACCGGCGAGTGCGATCGCTGCCGCGTACGAGTCGTAATACGGTTCGATCAGCAGTACTTCGTCACCTGCCTCGACGAGCCCGAGTATCGCGGCCGCGATGCCTTCGGTTGCGCCCACGGTGACCAGAATTTCGGTTGCGGGGTCGTACTGGATGTTCGATCGACGGGCGCGGTCGGCGGCTATGGCATCGCGCAGCACCGGCATGCCGGCTCCGGGCGCGTACTGATTGAGGCCTGCTGCGATAGCGTCCTGCGCCGCGGCGAGCATGGACGCGGGCCCGTCGGTGTCGGGGAACCCCTGTCCGAGGTTGACTGCACCCGTTGCGACGGCCAGTGCGGTCATCTCGGCGAAAACGGTCGATCCGAAGGGACGGAGACGTTCGACGGTTCGGTTGGGCAGCTCCGCGGACATTATTGCAGCGTAGCTGGTGTCACATTCTGGGCGCCCGCCTCGTCCGAGTGGTATCCGCTACTGCCCACAGCCGAGGAGAACACCATGTCGCGTATACCTTCAGTCGCCCCGCAGGATGCATCGTTCCTGGTTCGGATGGCATATCGGGCCGCTGCCAGGAGGCTCGGAGCGGTGCCGGAACCGTTTGCGGTGACGGCCCACCATTCCCGATTGTTCTTCGTTTCGCTCACTCACGAACTGGCGGTGGAGAAGGCGTCGACCTCGCTGCCCGCGAACGTGCGTGAACTTGCCGTGTATCGAGTTGCGTGGGTGCTGGGCTGCCAGTGGTGCGTCGATTTCGGGACGATGCTGCAGCGCCTGGACGGACTCGACGTCGATCGTCTGCGGGAGATCGGCAGCTACGAGACCTCGCCCCGATACAGCGAGGACGAGCGTGCGGCCATCGCTTACGCGGACGCGATGACTGCCACTCCGGTGGAGGTGACGGATGCGCAGGTTGCCGATCTGGAGCGCAGGTTCGGCCGTGCAGGTGTGGTGGAGTTGAGCTATCAGATCGGACTGGAGAACATGCGAGCTCGAGTCAATTCTGCTCTCGGCGTTGCCGAACAGGGGTTCAGCTCGGGGGAGTCGTGCCGGGTGCCGTGGGAGCGGTGAGTGCCGAATCGACGCCGTGGAGCTTTTCAGGGTTCGCGAAGTCGTAGAACGCCCAGACCACGCCGTCGCGGACGGTGAAGCCCCCCGCGCGGGCTGGGAAGCCAGTATCGCCGCCCAGCCCGGCCGTGAAATAACCGAGTTGTCCGTTGACCGATGCCAGTTGCATCGAGGTGAGTGTCTGCGGCCCGTGTTTCGAGATGAGCCCGAGGTAGAAGCGCGCACATTTGTCGGGGCCGAGCACGATCCGGCGGGCGGTGCGCGTCGTGCCGCCGCTGTCGCCGATCAAGCGGCAGTCCGGGTGCAGGGCATCGACGACGCGATCGAGGTCGCCGCTTGCCATGGCCGCCATGAGCCTGGTGACGGCATTGTCGTGCTCGGTGTCCGGGACAGGGTCCGGGGCATCACCGAACTGCCGGCGTGCACGAGAGGCGAGTTGCCGGGCGGATGCGGGTGTCACGCCGAGAATGGACGCGATGTCGCCGAACGGGACGGAGAATCCGTCGTGCAGCACGAAGGCGACGCGTTGGGGCGGCGTCAGGGTGTCGAGGACGACCATCGCGGCCAAGCGCGCATCCTCGCTGCGGACGACGGAGTCCAGGGGATCGGGCGCAGCGCCGCTCCCTGCGTTCCACGCTCCCACCACGGGTTCCGGAAGCCATTGCCCAACATAGCTTTCGCGTCGAACCGCGGCCGACTTCAGTCGGTCGAGACAGATGCGTCCTACCACCGTGGTGAGCCAGCCGCGCAGGTCGTCGATGGATTCGTGGTCGGTGCCGCGCAGCCGCAGCCAGCTCTCCTGTACCGCGTCCTCGGCGTCGGCGACGCTTCCGGTGATGCGGTAACCCACGGACAGCAGGTGATTTCGGTGTGAGTCGAATCGTTCGGCGAGCGCGCTCATGATGGGTGAAGTGTAGGCCCGGTGTCGGTCACCGTCGGTAGTGTTGTCCTATGCGATTCGGACTCTTCATTCCTCAAGGTTGGCGGCTCGATCTGGTCGGTATCGACCCAGCTGCGCAGTGGAACGTCATGCGAGATCTCGCGACGGCTGCCGACGCGGGGCCGTGGGAATCGGTGTGGGTTTACGACCATTTCCACACTGTCCCCGAGCCCACCGAGGAAGCGACCCACGAGGCGTGGACGCTGATGTCGGCGTTCGCGGCGTCGACGTCGCGCATCCGTCTCGGTCAGATGTGTACGGCGATGGGTTACCGCAATCCGGCGTATCTGGCGAAGGTGGCTGCCACCATCGATCTCATCTCGGGCGGACGCGTGGAGATGGGGATAGGTGCAGGCTGGTACGAGCACGAGTGGCGGGCGTATGGGTACGGGTTCCCCTCGGGTGGGGAGCGCCTCGGTGCGCTCTCAGAGGGAGTGCAGATCTTCAAGCAGGCTTGGGAGACGGGGTCGGCGACGCTCGACGGCAAGTACTTTTCGGTGGACGGCGCACGCGTTTGGCCCAAGCCACTGCAGGAGGGCGGTATCCCCATCTGGATCGCCGGCGGCGGCGAGAAGGTGACGCTGAAGATCGCGGCCCGGTACGCCGACTACACCAATTTCGACGGCACCCTCGACGGCTTCACTCGCAAGTCGGAGCTGCTGAAAGGTCACTGCGAGAGCGTCGGCCGCGATTTCGAGACCATCGTGCGCTCGGCCAACTACAACGTTGCCATCGGCAGCTCGGAGGCCGAGGTGGCGGATCGATTGAAGCAACTCGAGGATCGTCTGTCCGGGTATGTCGGCGCCGAGAAGGCAGCGGGAGCGCTCGATGCCTTCCGCGGCCTGCCCGGGGTGGGAACGCCCGAGCAGATCATCGACAACCTGACGAAACTGAAGAACGAAGGCCTCGGCTACGGCATCTTCTACTTCCCCGAAGCGGCCTACGATCGGTCGGGTATCGAACTGTTCGAGCGTGAGGTCATTCCGGCGCTCTCGTGAGCTACCGCAGATCCTCGGGAATGTCCTGCGGGTCGACCAGAAGTTGCTGATTCTCTGTGCCGCGCACCTTCTCGGACATCCCGATGTTGGCTACGAGCAGCGCCCACTCGGCTTCGGTGATCGCTTCGGTGGCGCGCTCTATCACCGTGGTGTCGGCTGTGCCCCACGCGATCGGCATGGGGGAGACCATCTGCCAGGTCTCGCCCGCATGGTTGCGAGTGCGGTCGGCGAGCACCGATACCGAGGGAACCAACTCGCCCTCGACCAACTCGTGGCCCGGCAGTGCACGAACACTGCGCGTCACGAGCGCGTAGTGACGGGACCCAGCGTCGGGCTTCGCGATGTCGACCAAGGCCAGCAGCGTCACGCCCCGGGCCTTCGTCTCGGCGATGATCGCGGGAACCAGGGGGCCGTCCGCGTACAACTGCTCGACCGTCCCGACCTTGCGCGGCGCCCACACCGTCACCCACAGCGAAGCCGCGGCCGCGACGAGGAGAAGCGCACCCAGAACGAGCGACCACGTATGGGCCAACCAGAGCAGCCACACACCCGCTGCCGCCAGAATCACGGCGGTCACGATCGCCGAAACGCGGAGCCGCCGCACCTCGGCGATCGTCTCGTTCACGGACTTGGCGTGGGCTACATCGACAGGAAACTGGAATCGGCGCACAAGCCCATTACTAGCACGAGCGGCCCGAGCACGGCCTGCCGCGCTCAGATTGCGGGACCGAGCAGGTCGTCTGCATCGGTGATCCGGTAGGCGTACCCCTGCTCGGCGAGGAAACGCTGGCGGTGCGCGGCGTATTCGGCGTCGAGGGTGTCCCGTGAGACGACGGAATAGAAGTGCGCTTGCCCGCCGTCCTGCTTCGGACGCAGCAGCCGTCCCAGCCGCTGCGCTTCCTCCTGGCGAGAGCCGAAGGTCCCCGACACCTGCACCGCCACCGACGCCTCGGGAAGGTCGATGGAGAAGTTGGCGACCTTGCTCACCACCAGCGTCGCAATCTCGCCTCGGCGGAACGCGTCGAACAGCACCTCGCGCTCCTTGTTCTTGGTGGACCCCTGGATGACGGGGGCGTTCAAGGCTTCACCGAGCTCGTTCAATTGATCGAGGTACGCACCGATGACCAAGGTCGGTGCGCCTACGTGCTTGTCGAGGATGGACTTCACGACGGCGACCTTGGTGTGCGCCGTCGAGCAGAGCTTGTAGCGCTCCTCGGGTTCGGAGATGGCGTACGCCATCCGTTCGGCATCGGTGAGAGTGACCCGAACCTCGATGCACTCGGCGGGCGCGATCCAACCCTGCGCCTCGATGTCCTTCCACGGTGCGTCGTAGCGCTTGGGTCCGATGAGAGAGAAGACGTCCCCCTCCCGGCCGTCCTCGCGCACCAGCGTGGCGGTGAGCCCGAGCCTGCGGCGTGACTGCAGATCTGCCGTCATCCGGAACACCGGAGCGGGCAGCAGGTGGACCTCGTCGTAGATCACCAGGCCCCAGTCGCGCGAGTCGAAGAGTTCGAGGTGCTTGTATTCGCCCTTGGTCCGACGCGTGATCACCTGGTACGTGGCGATTGTCACAGGTCGGATCTCTTTGCGTTCGCCCGAATACTCGCCGATCTCCTCCTCCGTGAGCGAGGTCCGCGCGATCAGCTCGCGCTTCCATTGCCGACCGGCGACGGTGTTGGTGACCAGGATGAGGGTCGTTGCCTTGGCCTTGGCCATGGCAGCGGCGCCGACCATCGTCTTGCCCGCGCCGCAGGGAAGCACCACGACGCCGGAGCCGCCGGCCCAGAAAGAATCGGCCGCCATCTCCTGGTAGTCGCGGAGGTGCCAGTTGCCGCCTTCGGTGTCCAGCTCGATCGGGTGTGCTTCGCCGTCGACGTAGCCGGCGAGGTCCTCGGCGGGCCAGCCGATCTTGAGCAGCATCTGCTTGAGGTGCCCGCGCTCGCTCGCATGCACGATGACTGTGTCCTCGTCGACCATCGCGCCGAGCATGGGTGCGATCTTCTTGTGCCGCATGACCTCGGTGAGCACTGCTCGATCGAGGCTGATGAGGGCGAGGCCGTGGATCGGACTCTTCACCAACTGAAGCCTGCCGTAGCGGGCCATGGTGTCGACGATGTCCACCAACAACGGCTGCGGTACCGCATATCGCGAGTAGTTCACCAGCGCGTCGACGACCTGTTCCGCGTCATGTCCGGCAGCTCGAGCGTTCCACAGCGCCAGCGGCGTGATCCGGTACGTGTGGACGTGCTCTGGTGCTCGTTCGAGCTCCGCGAACGGGGCGATAGCACCACGCGCTTCACCGGCCAGGGGGTGATCGATCTCGAGCAACAGCGTCTTGTCGGACTGGACGATCAACGGTCCGTCGGTCACTGGTTCCTCCTACAGAACTTCCCGTCACGGACGAAAGTGCGCAACTTCTCCATTGTCCACACCTGGCGCCTCCGGCGCATGTGCGTGGAAATACGGGACCCGCTATGTACTTCCACGCACATGCGGCGGAGCCGCGTCAGACGAGTGCCACCGACGTGATGCGGTGCAGTGTGAATCTGCGGATCTCGCCGGTGGCGGGATCGAAGGCGTCGAGCTGGCCGCCGCCTATTCCGACGGGGTCGACGACGCGTTGCGACGCCGTGCCCTGCGCATCGACGTACCCGATGGTGACACTGCGCTTGACCTTGACAGCTGTCTGCAGCAGCGCCAACGTCGCGGTGCCGGTCGCTCGTGTTCCGTCCGAGCGGACCTGCTGCCCGCTGGTCTTCGAGGCGCGGTCGCCGGCCCGCAGTTCGGTGACCAGACGCCCGAGCTGATCGTCGGTGGGGACGGCGGGGTTGCGGAAGTTCGCCCGGGTGCGCCGGAGCGGGACGCGGGCGCCGCGGCTACGCAAATCGACGATGGCGCCGTTGGCGTCCTCGCCGGCCGGGGCGAATCCCGCGGTACCGAGCACGTTCATGACCTCCACCAGCGAGGCCTGCGAGATGGCGACGGTCGGCGCGAGCGCACGCAGTCCCAGCTGCTCGGCTGCGGCCGAGGTGAGCACCTCGGCGAGCAGGGCCGGGTCCTCGCAGCGCACGAACGAGGAGGCGACCCCCGCTCGGAGCCGTCCGTGTCGCCGTGCGACGTCGTCGATGAGATAGCTGAGTCCCTGCGGCACTGGCGTACGTGAATGCACCGAGAACAGCGAGTGCAGTTCGGCGGCGCTCATCCCGACGTCGAGCGCGCGGCGGAGGCTGTGCTCGGTGATGCGGTACATCGTCGCTGCTCCCGCCGATTCGACGTCGGCAACGAGTTGAATCCGATCGTGCAGATCGGGTTCGAGAGGACCGGGCGCCACGAGCGTCAGATCGGCCTGCAACAGGATGTGGTCGACGGGGGTGGGCAGTGCCTGGCGCATTGCGGCCTCGGCATCCCCGCCGTGCAACAGCGCGCGGCCGGGGCTCGACAGTGCCCCGCGGGCCACGATTCCGAGCGTGGTCGCCTCGTCGAGCATTCGCTGAACGGGGCGCGGCGAGAACCGAGCGGCCGCGCGTGGCCTCTGCCATGCGAGACCTCGGGAGACCTCTGTCGGCGTCGTCGCGGTTCCCGGTCCCAGCCCGGCGAGGTAGTCGAGGATCGCGCGCCGGTCGCGCGGTGCGGCCGGCGATCGAACCTCCTCGGACAGGGCAGCGACGGGCTTGTCGTTGGGGTCACGCATGCCGATGAGCCAAGGCGCGCGCTGCAGGTCGAGCCAGCTCGACGCGATCGCGTGCCAGCGGGCCGAGGGGGTGGCCACGATCCACCCTTCGACCGCGGAGGTCGGTGCCCAGTAGTCCTCACCCGAGTCGTTCGACGGGAGAGGATCCGGCGTTCCACTCGAGATCAACGATGCCGCTGCCAGCAGTTCGACGAGCAGACCGACCTGCTTCTCGTCGAGCCCGGTCACCTTGGTGATGCGCTTGAGTTCTCGGATCCCGAGTCCACCGGCTTTGAGAGCGGGCGCGGGCGCAACCGACAGGGAGTCGATGACGGCCGCACAGTGCCGAACCAGTTCCAGTGTCTCGCCGGCCGCGGCTGCGTTGACATCGGACAGCGGGTGCTTGCTCGTCTGCGGTTTGGGTGCCTTCAGGGAGGTCGGATCCGACATCGGTTCCCCGCGCAGAGCCTGCCCCACCTGATGGGGAAGTTCGACGGTTTGCTCGTCGAGCCAGGTCAGCAATCCTGCGTGCAGCAGCTTCTGGACGGGCTTGTCCGCCGAGGTTCCCGGTGCTGCGTCTCTGGTTCGACCCACCGGTGACGACCGGGCGAGGGTGTCCAGTAGTCCGCGTTCCTTGTCGTCGAGGGTCGCGAGCGCCGCTGTGACGGCGTCCGGTGCCAGCTGGTCGGCGGAGTCGAGGATGCGGCCGATACGCCACGGGACGGCGTCGCGGGCTGCCGGGGTCATCCGAAGCGTGCGCTGGCCCCAGACGAGCGCGCGGTCGCGGAGCGCGGTCAGTGCCGCGTCCACGGCCTTGACGCTCGCGCGGCCCGATACGCCCGAGTCGAGCTGCGCACGTGTCACCGGAATCTCGTGTGCGCCCTCGATCGAGAGCAGCTCGAGAATGGTCAGGGCAAGCGTGTCGAGGGAGTCGGCACTGCGGAGGATGGACGCGCGTTGTTCGGCTCGGCCGGCCAGTACCTCGATGGTCGAGGGAGGCGGGACGGTCAGGTCCGGTCGCAGCGTGAGCAGGCCCACGAGTTCTGTGTCGGTACGGGACGTAAGCCACGTGGCGAGGTCCGGTGGCGCTGCTGTTTCGGTCATCGCACATCAGATTAGTGACCTGGACTGGTGTACGACGCAGCGCAGGTGTCAAAATGGGCGCATGGTGAACAAGTCGAAGAAGCCCTATGTCGATCCAGGCTGGCCGGAAACCGCGCGCGGTGATCATGCGGTGTCCGAACTGGCGTCCTCACGGGCGGGAGGTTTGTCGCCCTACGGCGAGGAGATCGAGTTCCCGCTTCCGCTGGACCAACTGCCCTACGCACACCCTGTGACCGTCATCAACCGCTGACGGCTGGCCCCGGACAACGAGAAAGGCCCCCGAGCAATCGGGGGCCTTTCTGGTACCTGGGTGAACTCTACTGAGGCAGGAATGCCTTGTTCGCCTGGTAGAAGTCGATGATCTGCGGGTCGAGTTGGATGCCCTCGGTCGCATTCTGGACCAGGGTGACGATCTCCTGGTTGTTGGTGATGGTCTGCACGGCGCTGGTGATGCCGTCGACGACCTCGGCGGTGCCGTCGACCGTCGGAATGCTGGTGAGGTCGGGAAGCTGCGGTGCTTCCGGAGCTGCTGGAGCGGACTGCGGCGAAGGCGTCACGCTGCGCTCGGTGGGCGAGCTGCTCAGGCCGAGGCTCGACGAGCAGGAGGGCCATGCGCCCCAGCCCTGCGAGGCGAGTACCTTCTCGGCGACTGCGATCTGCTCTTCACGTGAGGCCTGGTTGGCGGTGGCCGCGTACTGCTGGCCGCCGTGCGAGTTCCAGGTGCTCGGGGAGAACTGAAGGCCGCCCTGGTATCCGTTGCCCGTGTTGATTGCCCAGTTGCCGCCTGCTTCGCACTGTGCGAGACGGTCCCAATCGGAATCGGGGGCTGCAGTCGCGGTGCCGGTGAAGGCGATGCCCGCGGTGCTCATGATCGCGCCGGTGACGGCGACCTTGGCCACGGTGCGACCGGTGGTGGTCGGCTTACGATGACGTCCGCTCATACGATTGAAATCCTCTCCACAGGCGCCTGCGAGGTCAGCTGTCGGGTTCGGGCTGAGAGGTAGCCCGGCCCAATTCTCCGTAGGGAGTGATTGGGCTTCACCCCAAGAAAGTCCTGCCGGAGCGGGTCTTTCGGTTATCCGAGAGGACGTGTGGGTCCCCCGTCCTCGTCCCCTGGGTGTTCGTTGGGGGGCCGTTTCCCGCGGGACGAGGTTTGGCGCTGCGGGAGCCGGTGTGACCGAAGTTTCTCAGCCGCTGATGACCGTAATGGACAGGGCCTCCAATGTCACCATTCGATAACTGTTGTGTTGTGGAGGCGTTCGCAGTCGGTATCGGACCGTGTTTTCGGTTACGGACGAACCTGCAGGCAGTGGCGCCGGAGTGTCACCGACGCCCGCCTGTTGCTCATCCGTTACCCACTTGTTATGTGACAAACGTCACATCAGTCCGAGTGGGGCTGAAGTGACGAAAGTGACGGAGTGTCCTCCGGTCCGTGAAGCACGCGGAGGATCGTCAACGGCTCAGGTTTCCGTACGTGTGGATCAGGGCGACGAGCGCGGCATCTTCGGCAGCGGTCAGCGTGACGAGGGCTTGGGCGTGCGCCCAGGCGAGCTTGTCCTGCGCGGCTGCCCGGACGTGGTCGGGCCCGGCGGTGGGGGAAAGACCCAGCTTCATCGCTGGCGAGGAGTGCTCGACGAGTCGACGTAGTTCGTGGGTGACCGGGGACGCCGGATCGGCGCCGAGCATCGCTTCGAGGTGTCCGAACAGCACGACGGTGTGTAGAGCCGGGTCCGACCGCAGGCGATCTACGATGTCGCGAATGCGCTCGCGTTCGGGGCGACTGTAGGCGAGGCGGTCGAGTTCGCCGAGGATGCGGTGGGCCCGTTTGACCGCCGCGAACACGCCCAGATGAGAGGCAAGGATATTCTGCAGTCTCGGCACACCGGAATGCGTGACGAGCCAGTCGTTGAGCGCTGCAGCGCCCTGTGCGGCGACGCTGCGGCCGTGGATCGTGCCGTATTCGCCGAGCAGGTCGACCAACCTGCCGCGCATGTGCGGAGGGACGAGCGCGTCGTCGTCGGAGTCGAGCAGGTCGATCAGATCGAACGGGTCGATGCCGTGCATGGCGTGCAGGGCGCGGGCGTCGGCTTCGGTGAGAGCTCCGGTGTGCGAGGTCTCGGCGAGCAGACCTGCGATCGGAACGACGGTCATCACGGTATCGGCGAGCTGGGCCGACAACCGTGTCGCGTGTTCACCCGCATGTGCGAGCGGATCGCGGGCTCCGAGGGCGCCTTCACCGAAGCCGTCCGCGCGCGAGAGCACTCCCAGGGTGGTCAACGGGGTGAATCCGAGTTGGCGGAGGAAATCGATCTCGTCCGCCCGGGGAGCCCCGTCGAACAAGAACACTGCGGCGTCGGCATCGACGGACGCGGTGCGGGTCTGGTCGTATCCGTCGATGAGGACCCGCCGGGTTCGAGCTTCGTTCTCGGCCGTCAACGTCGCCAGACCCGGGGTGTCGACGAGGGTGTAGTCGCGGATCGCGGCAGAGGGCAACCACCGGTGCAGGTAGGCGATGTCGTGCGGCGCGATATCGAGGCCGTGGATCCGGCCCCGTTCGGTGGGTACCGGTGCCCGGGTGCCGTCGAGGAGCACTGCCTCGATGCGGGCTGGTGCACCCTCTTGGTACACCGAGACGACACTGGTGGCTTCGAGCGCGGCGGTGTCGGCGATCTTCGCACCGATCAGGGCGTTCACCAACGTCGATTTTCCGGCTTTGAGTCGGCCGACGATGACGATCCGCGGCGGCGACCACAGGATGGCGCCGATGCGGTTGGCGTGGCCGGCCAAATCCGGGCCGAGTGCCGCGAGGGCATGCAGGGCGCGATCGAGTCCTGCACGGACCGGATCGAGCGGCATTTCGGACGCAGTCATCGCCCCGCTCCGGTGAGTTCGGCAATGAGTGCTTCGGCGCGGGCGATGTTGCCCTTCACCACCTTCAGATTGTTTTCCAGGCGGTCACGTTTCTTCTCCCGCACGGCAGTATCCGACCGCGCACTCTCTTCGGCGTCCGTGATCTGCGTCTGCAACTGTGCGATCGAGGTCTTGAGATGCTCGCGATAGCGGATCACGATCTCCGGGCGGGCCAGGGCGATGGTCGATTCGAACGTCCGGGCTGTCGCTGTCTTGGTCGCCGCAGTCGTTTCTCGCATCCAGGCAAGCAAATTCGTCTTACCGGCACGCATGGCCCGAAACCCCAGGTTGAATCCCACCCACGCGATCCCCACCACGGCTCCGACGCCCACGACAGTGGAGAGTCCGACGATGCCGCCGAGCATCGACGATCCCATCACCCCCATGGTCAGCATCGACGGATCGAGCAGGCCATGACGTTTGCCGGCGACGGAGTGCGTGTCGAGCGTGCGGCCGGACAGGGTGGCTACGACCTGCTCGTAGATCTCCTCCCACACCACATCGGAATCGAATCGCGGTTTCACGATGGTGGTGTAGAGCTGCTCGAGGAACACCGTCATCGACTCGGCCATCGCCGACTGGAAGTCCCTCTCCATTTCGGCGGTGAAGTGCTGCGGATTCTTCCGCAGCACCTCCATCCCGTTCTTGTTGATCCTGCTCGTCCACTTCTCGCGGATGCCGTCCAGGCGTCGGTCGAGTTCGTCGGTGGCGTTCTGCCGGATCAGCGTCAGATCGCGTTGGAGATACTGCTCCCACTGCTGGGAGTGATCTTTGAGCTCTTTCAGTTCGTCGAGCTGCGCGGTCAGGTCTGGGACCACCCGAGCAGCATCGTCGATCGCTGCGATCTGAACGGCGAGGTCGTCGGCGAGGCTGCTCAGTCCGCCTACCGCGGTCCGTAGCCCGCTGGCTGCCGGAAGCTGACCGGCGACAGCAAGTTTCGTCTCGATCAATGCGCGTAGCGCCGTGATCCCGGAACGATGCTCGGCAGCGTCGCGGGAAGCTCCTGGTGGCATCTCGGCGGCGGCGACGGCCCGTAGGCTCGAGACCCCGAGCACCGGAATTTCGCGACCCAGATGTTCCCGCAGCAGGGCAGTGTTCTGCTCGACGATCGGCCTCCACCGACGCACGTTCTTGTCGGTCTTGGTCACCACCACGATCAGCGCCTCGACGCCAGCGCCGGCGCCGGAGATGAACTCCATCTCCGGTGCGGTGAGCGGGGTGGACGCGTCGCAGACGATCACCACCACGCATGCTCGCGCTGCGGTGTAGGCCGCGAGAGCGGCGTACGAGGGATCGAGGCCGCCGACACCGGGAGTGTCGATGACCGTCGTGGTCCCCATCCGGTTGCCTGGCACGGCGACGACTGCACGGGTCGGCAGCTCCACCGCTCGGGCATCGCGGACGCGTGCGCCTTCGCAGGAGACCCAGTCCTCCAGGTCGGCGTGGGTGATCGCCTCGGTGCGGTCGGGATAGATCAACTCCGCGCCCCCGCCCGGTGCACCTGCATCGGTGTCGGTGAACGACAAGGTCGTCGAGGTGGTCACGTCGACACCGACGGGGGAGGCGTCCCGGGCACCGATGAGAGCATTGACGAGGAAACTCTTGCCGCGCTTGACTTCTCCGACCACCACGACAGTGCGGGCAAGGTCCTGCGCGGCGCGGCGAGCGGCGAGGTCGGCGACCGCGTCGAACTGGAACGGGCGCAGAATCTTGGTGGTGATCGTCTCGAGCAATGCCGCGGCGCGATCTGTGGCCGGGGCAGGAGGCGCTGCTGCATCACTCACGTTCGCTGCCCCTCCGCTTCGTTCGCCCTCGATTGTCGACCCCCGTGCGCATGATCTGCGCGGGTGTCGACTCTAACCCCGGCCACCGTCGGGCGCGGGACGGTGCCCGATCGGCACCGTCGTGGATCGGTCGAGAGGAACTGGTGCCCTCGGTGCGGGAACCTTGTGCGGTGCCGGATGCATCCAACAGTCAGTGACACCGACAACGAGCCCGGCACAGTCATATGCGACCGGGCTTTCAACCGAGAGGATCTTCGCGTGCGTACGAGAACATGGCTGAGGCGTGCAGGGGCGATTGCCTGTGCCGGTGCGGTACTGGCCGGATGCGGCACCGACACCACAGACGGCCTGGCCGTCGCGAAATCCGGCGGAGATGCGAGCCCGGAGAGCAGTGCGGTCGACCCGGCGGCACTCGATACCGGAAGCTATCCCACGAGCCCGGCTCCGGAGTTCGGTCGTGCCACCAAGGACAACATCCTGGACGTGGAAACCCAGCGATTGGCCGAGTTCGTCGTGGTGCCCTTCGAGGTGGACCCGAACTTGGTCACAGTGAAGATGCCCACGATGGTCATCCGCAGCCACGAGAACCTCAATGCAGTACTCAGCGGGAATGCTGCCGACGTCGCCGAAACCCACGGCATGCTCTACGGGTACGTCTCCACGGCCGCAACTTCGACCACGGCCGTCACCGACCCGTCCCGCTCGCTCGTGCAGATGGTCCTGCGCTTCGAGACCTCCGACGACGCTGCCGCCGCAGCCCAGGAGATGCACGCCGGGTTGACCACCGTCGATTCCGACGGCACCGGCGTCGAGACCCCGGAGACGATCGGAATCCTGCCCAATACTCTGGTCTCGACGTCGGAATACACCTACAGTGCTGGTCCTGAGGTGTCCGTCAACGCGTTCACCGCGCACAACAATTACCTGCTCTACACCTGGGCCAAAGCACCTGCCGACGAGAAAGAGTGGACCGCTCAGGCCGTGGCTCGCGCGCTCGATCTGCAAGGTCCGCTCATCGACCAGTTCCCGGCGCAACCGACTCTGGCGCAGAACGGGGGCGAGCCTGCCGAATTGCCCATGATCGACCAGGACAAGATCCTCCTCTACGCCATTCCCGAGGAAGACGAGCAGGCGGATTCCGGTAACGACATGGCTTCTTACGGCCCCCGTGGAATGTCACACCGCTCGACGAACCCGCCGTTGACCTACCGCGTTCTCACCGAAGCCGGTTCCGACCACAACGCGGTGTACAAGACCAACGTCTACCGGGCGTCCGACGACGCCGGTGCGCAGATGATCGTCGAGGAATTCCGCAATGACCTCACCTCGCAGGGATACGTGGAAGCGCCGTCGCCGCAGGGGCTTCCCGACGCAGTGTGCCTGAGCAAGGACACCACGGACGGGACGACCGACTATTGCTTGGTTGTCAACGGGCGCTATGTCGGCGAAGCGTACGGAACGGACGACAAGAAGGACGTCGACCAACAGATCAGCGCCCAGTACCTGATCCTCGAACAGGCCGACCAGAACGCAGCGTAGAGCGCGGCCGGATCGAACTCGGAGCCGTCCGGCACACCCCAGCGAATGGGATGTGCCGGACGGCTTTTGCCGCGTTCGATGTCTCTCTTCGTGCCTGCAACCCGATTGTCAGTGGACGTCGGTACGGGGACCGAGCAGGAGGGCGAGCTGTTTACGTGCACGGTGGATGCGGGTCTTGACCGTCGCCACCGACACACCTTGATGTTCGGCGATGTCGGCGTAGGGCAGGTCGGCGAATTCGGCGAGCACGATCGCGACGCGAAAGTCCTCGGGTAGCTCGTTCAAGGCTTGGTGGACGACGGATGCGGTGGCGACCCGGTCGTCGATTCGAGGCTGGTCGTGGCCGAGGTCGATGCCCGGCTCGTCGGTGGTGTCGTCGTCGAGGCTCGAGGTCGGTTTGCGGCGGCGCACGACAGCGAGGGCGGCATTGACCGCGATGCGGTGCAGCCAGGTGCTGAAGCGTGCCTCGCCGCGGAACCTGTGCAAATTCTGCCAAGCGGCAGTGATGGTGTCCTGGAAGGCGTCTTCGGCATCGTGGGTGTTGCCGGTGATCTGTAGGCAGACGTGCCAGGCATTGGTGCGGTATCGGCCGACGAGGTCGGCGAATGCACGGTGATCACCGAGGCGGCATGCAGCGATCAGCTCTGACTCGCTCATTCCACCCCCCGATCGATGCTGCGAATCTTCGCCGTGTCCACCCCGGCGGAGAGATAGTACCCACGGGTACGAACCCAGGCGGACGTGAGCGTGCCCGCGGCAGCATCGAGCTTCCACGGAGCGTTGCAGGGCCCGGCGGTAGGTCGCGTCAAAGCAGGTCGTCGCCCGGCTGGTCGGGATGCCCGAGGTCGATATCGAGGTGGTGACCGAGGTCGTCACCCGGTCCTGCGTCGTCGGTGTCGATTCCCAGGTCGTCGGCCAGGAGAAGGTCGCTCTCGCTGTCACCGTCGGCGAGATGAGGTGCTTCGTCGTCGAGCACGATGCCGTCGAGCGCAGTGTCGTCGGGGCTGAGGTCCTCGTCGTCGAGCACGAGGTCCTCGTCGTCGGGGACGATGGGACGATCGTCCATCTCGGGAACGAGGTCGGAATCGACGGCTGCGTCGGGGGCGAATGCGGCGTCGAGGGTGCGGTTCCAGACCTCGTCGGGAAGCGGTGGCAGGTCGCCGGCGAGCTCACGCAGCAAGGCCATGTGGTCGTCGGTCATCGTTCACCTCGCTACTGTTCGATCGACTCGGCTGCGGGCTGTGATGGCGCGCCTCGAGGTCCGGTGTGTTCATTGTGCCTGTTGGTTCACGAGCGAAGCGAGATGACCGTCGTTCTGGGCGTCCGCGTGTCGGATACGGGCGGTGCCGTGGTGGTCGAGTCGGTGCCGGCCGGCATCAAATCGGGATCCGAATCGTCGGCTACGAGCATCTGATGCCCGGAGTCGGCCCAGGCTTGCTCGAACTGCTCGATCGGAACCTCGAGTTGATTGCCGTACGGTACTCCGGGGTCGGAGAGGATGACGACGCCGCGTGCGTCGTCGATTCCGGCGACGACCAGGACATGATCGGGGCGGTTGTCTTCGATGCCTTCGTGCTCGGGTTTCCAGATTTCTCCGGAGTCGACCATCGCGACGACGCCGTGCCCGTTGTCGAGGGCCGAGCGGAGATCGTCGAGAGACCCAGAGCTGATGGAGGCGGGCACGCCCTGATCTTCGAGAAGGATCTCGATGGCGGGCAGTGTCATTCCGCCGGCAGGATCATCACCGGCCATCAGCCCCAACTCGACTGCGCGGTCGACGAGGTGTCGGGGGTCGCTGATGTCGGCCTCTGTGTATTCGGCGACGAGTTGTCCGACGACCGCGGGGCCACAGTATCCGTCGAACTGTTGGTAGAACCAGTTGATCGTCCATTGCGCAGGGTTTCCGTGCACTGCATCGGCATCGCTCGGTGACGTCGGAACATCGACGTCGGAGAGGTCGATGTCGAGTGCAGGGTTTCCCGTTGCCAGGGAGTCGGCCGCGGAGGGTGCACCCGACTCGGGTCGTGTGTCGACAGGTTCGTGCTGGTCTTCACGGTGGGGGCCGGCCGGTGCACCGATCAGCGCGGCGACTGCCATGCTGTCCTCGGAGTAGTCCGTGGTGACCTGCTCTGCGACAAACCTGTCGGCGAGATCATCTGTCGCATCGGACGGCCACATCGCGGTCGTATCGAGCTCGTGCATCGGTCGGCCCCCTTTGTCTTCGAAGAATGCTCGGTCAGAGGTCGCTGTGCGATTCGGCCGGATACGTGCCGGCCTGCGCGTGGTAGTTGTCGTCGGCGGGAATGGTGGATTCCAGGCTCTCGATGCTTCCGAGATCCGTGTCGGCGCTGGTGGCCACGGTGTCGTAATCACCGTCACCGTTGCTGTCGAGCTGACCAAGATCGAATCGGCCGTCACCGTCGGTGTCGACGAGGGTGGCGTTGACGCGGCCGTCGGCATCGGAGTCGAGCATCGCGGTGTCGAACCGGCCGTCGCCGTTCGAGTCGATCAGCAGGACGTCCGCGTCACCGTCGCCGTTCACGTCCAGCAGTGTTTCGGTGATCGCATTGCCCTCGATGGTGTCCTGGCGGACCGGCGCACCGCTGACGGGGTCGTGGAACGTTGCCAGATCGACCGTGCCGTCGTCGTCGAGATCCTCGGCGATGCGGATGCTGCCGTCGGACTGCTGCGCTACTGCGGTCTCGTAGGTGCCGTTCGAGTCGGTGTCCTGCTCTATCAGGGTGATCGTGCCGTCTTCCTCATAGTGGGTGGTGGTGTCGATTCCGTCGACTCGCGAATGAGTCAGATCGACGAGACCGTCGCCGTCCACATCGCGTGGCGAGACGTAGTCGACCTGACCGTTGACCCCGATCGTCTCGTTGACCGTCGAGGCAGCCGGTGCCTCGGCAGGGGGCACCGATTCCGATGCGTTGGCCGCGGTGTCGCCGTAGGTGGCGGTCGACGGGTCGGCGGTCACCTCTGGCGACGATGCTGCCGACGATGCTGCCGGTACCGGTGTCGTGTCGACGTCGTCGGATGTAGAAGTGGCAGCAGAGATTTCGTTCATTTCTTCCTCCATGGCGTTGGTGATGGCGTCGGCTTTCTCCTCGACACTCAGGGTCGGATCGCCGGCGATCGCGTCGAGCTTGGCTTCGTACTCGGCGGAGTCGGTGCTGTCGTAGACGGCCTTGTCGTCGTTCTGCATGGCATGTCCTCTTTCTGGCGTGTCTTTTGGAGTTGCTGTCGTTGTTGCGGTCGATAGTTGGATGCACTCGGGCCCGCGAAAGGTTCCCGGGTACCGAAAAAGAATGTCCCGACTCGAGGATCGGTCATCGTCCTACAGCGCTTCAGAAGCGGCAGGAGGGGCTGCCAAGACCGGATTGGTCCTGGCAGCCCCTGCTGTGGAAAGTGTTGTGGCCGAGTCTCTTCGGCTTGCTAGTTGATCAGTCCTGCGCGGCTGAGGAAGGTCTTCGCGCCGTCGGCCCCGACCGCGTCGTAATAACCCACCATCACACCGGTCGCGCCGTTGGCGTAGGCGATGGAATAGGCACCGGTGATCTCTGGAGCGGACAGGTGTGCCGCAGCAGTGCGAGCGACGTTTTCCACGATCTGATTGTCGGCGGCCGCGGTGTCGTTCTGATTCCCTTGCCGGAGCCGCAGGACCTGCTTCTTTGCATCGCGGATGTCCACCGAGACCGTGATGTAGGACGCCCCACTGTTCTCCTCGACTATTCCGCTCGTCAAAAAACTGTCCGCCGCGATCTGGCATTGCAGCTGCGCACCGCCGTTGTCGGTCTCTCCGGTCTGTTTGCAGTCCGAGAGCTCCGAGCGCAGCGCCGATGGAAGGGCCGCGACGACAGCCTCTTTCGTCGTCGGCGGCGTGTCCCCGTTTCCGCCTCCCGACGCGGCAGCCGGATCGACGTCCTGTGCCACACTCGAGCTCGGCCCGTCTGCGGTCGGTGTGTCCGAATCGCCGCTGCTTCGATCGAGGACGAAGAATCCTGCCAGGGCTGCGATCGCCGCGACCGCGACTGCGGCACCTGCCATCGCCAACTTCTTGTGCCCACCCGTAGCGGGATCGGGGTGCGCGGGTGCTCCGGTCGACGGGCTCGGCCACTCGGCGAACGCAGTAGTAGGCGGAGTGGGTACCGCTGGAGCCGGCCATGTCGGTTGTGGTCCCGGAGTGCGAGTCGAGCCCTGCGGGCTGTGGATCGAGCCCTGCGGGCTGTGAGTCGAGCCCTGCGGGCTGTGAATCGAGCCCTGCGGGCTGCGGACGATCGGTGCGGCGGCTGCCAACGCTCCTTGCGCCACCACGGTTTTCGGATCGTCCAGCGTCGCGATCGGTCCGAGGGGGCGCAGGCGGTCGTGCACTGCCGGGATCCTCGACGACCCGCCGGTGAGGTACAGCGCTTCGAGTTGGCCGGGCGCGGTGATGCGGGCGTCGAGCAGCGTCGCCCTGGCCAGCTCGACTGCCTTGTCCAACACCGGGGAGATCAGCTCTTCGAACTCGTCCCGGGTGATCTGGAAACGTTCGGTGCGCCCGTCGCCCGTGACCGTGATCGTTGCAGACGGAGCCTCCGACAGCAGTTCCTTCGCCCGACGGATCGAATCTTCGAGTGCATACCGCACGTCCAGAGCGGCTCGTGTGCGGACGAAGTCGAGCAGATCGGGGTCGCGGACATCGAGTTGCTGGTCCACCCAGCGGCGCATATGCGCGTCCAGGTTCTTTCCGCCCAACCCGTTGTCACCGCGGGCGGCTACGACGTCGAAGCTCCCGCGGGCGTTCGCTTCGAGAACCGCGACGTCGAGGGTGCCTCCGCCGAAGTCGAAGACCGCGATTTTCGTTCCCGGCGTCACCGTGTGCGCGCGGGTGTAATAGTGCGCGGCCGCGCGAGGCTCGGACACCGTGGTCACCTGAGACGGATCGTGACCGAGCTGGGCGGCGGCATCGAGCAACACCTGAATCTCACGTCTCGACCAGGCTTCGGGATGTGTCAGCACCAGCTTCGACGGCGCGGTACCGCCGTGAGCAGCCCTGGCACGTGCGATCACAGAGTCGAGAACAGCAGCCACCGGTACAGCCGCGGGGACCGTGTACCCGTCGACCGTCACCACCCCCAGCCCGATTGCGCGTTTCGGGGCCGGGATGAACGCGGCAGGGTTCGACTCGGCGCGGTCGGTCGCTACGTCTCCGACTGCGATTCGGTCCGGCGCTTCGACGAAGACCGACGACGACATCGTCGTGCGATTGTGCGACAGAGTCAGCGCCTCCACCGCACCACTGATCGGGCTCGTGTGCGCTGCAGCGGTATTCGAGGTACCGAAATCGATCGCGAGTGCCCAGTCACGTACAGCCATCACTGCCGAACCTCGCGACGAGAGTCGAGCATGCATCCACGGCATCGCGCCGTCACAGTGCACCTGTACACAGTCCATCCGCCCTTCTCGCATCGGCCGGGCATCGAGGCGCCACGACCGGGAAGGAATTTACCTCCACCTGAAGTTGGATGCTGCGACCCTGCGAAAGGTTCCCGTGCCGTTCCACAACGGGACCGTGCCCTGACTTCAGGCGTCGACGATGTCCTTGCCGAGAGGCATGAGCGAGATCGGGATCATCTTCAGATTCGCGATGGCGAGGGGGATGCCGATGATGGTGATCGCCATTGCGAAGGCAGACACGATGTGCCCGATGGCCAACCACACACCCGCCACGATCAACCAGATGACGTTCCCGACCACCGAGGCGACTCCGGATGTGGGCTTGTCCACCACGGTCTTGCCGAACGGCCACAGTGCGTAGACGCCGATCCGGAACGAGGCGATGCCGAACGGAATGGTCACGATGAGAATGCAGCAGATGATGCCTGCCAGGAAGTAGCCGAGCGCGAGCCATAGCCCACCGAAGATCAACCAGATGATGTTAAGGATCACTCGCACGATTTCTTCCCCAACCTATTTTGCACGCCTGCCGGACAACAACGCAAAGACTATCGCGAGAACGAATCCAGTCGGCGCCGCAAGCATTGCAGTCAGGTAAAGCCAAAGCGGCGGCTCGTTCCCGCCGACCGCAGGCACCAAGAATATCGCTGCGATGGCGAGGAGTCCCGCTGCGAACAGAGTCAGTGCTATTCGCAGGAGTGCGGAGTTCGCGCTGCGTCGTCGTTCTGTCACGGGAGCAACGGTAGCTGCGAAGAAAACCGAGGTGCCCGGCACCTACCCTTCGCGCTAGACTGGTGTATTCGCGTCCTGCTTGTTGTGCGGGGCGCGAAATTTTATGCCAGCAAGACCATACGAGACAAATGGACGGGTGAGCGCAGTGCCTACCGGCAAGGTGAAGTGGTACGACGTCGACAAGGGATTCGGCTTTCTCTCGCAGGAAGAAGGGGAGGACGTCTACGTCCGCTCCTCTGCGCTGCCTGCAGGCGTCGAAAGCCTCAAGGCGGGCCAACGCGTCGAGTTCGGTGTGGCTGCGGGCCGTCGAGGTCCGCAGGCGTTGACACTCGAGGTTCTCGCTCCCGCACCCACCGTGCGACAGAACACTGCCAATCGTCGCGAACACGTCGAGCGCAAACACACCCCCGACCAGCTGCACGGCATGGTCGAGGACATGATCACGCTGCTCGAAGCGACCGTGCAGCCTGAGCTGCGCAAGGGCAAGTACCCGGATCGCAAGACAGCTCAGAAGATCTCCGAGGTGGTGCGCGCCGTCGCGCGCGAACTCGACAGCTGACTATTCGATAGCGATCGGCTCGATGGTCGCTATCGACCAGATCGCGTGCGAGATGATCTCCTCCTGCTGGGTGTCGGAGTCGATGATTCCCGAGGGCAGTCGAATCTCGACACCCAGTAGTTCGCGTCCGTCGCCGTCCACCGGAGGCACGGTCAGGTGCAGTTTCGCACCGGGTAGGTAGAAGGTGTCGGTCTCGACGATGTCGCTGCCCTCGCCCGCGTACACCGCTGCCGCGATCCACGGGGCCGACGTGATCTCCGACGGCAGAGACAGCTGCAGCACGCTGTGCTCACTCACCGGCAGCACCGTGGTGACGCCCTCGCTTTCGCACAGCGGGGCGTCGACCGGGCAGTACAGAAACGGCTCGACGCTGACGGCCTTCCCGTTGGCGAATGCCGTGATCGTCGGTAGATGCGCCGGGGCCTGCCGGATCAACATCGTCAATCCCGCGACGAACGCAACGGCCAGGACGACGAGTCCGGCAGTTCCGATGGCCAGTAGCTTCTTGGTCTTCGGTGCGAAGTTCACTCAACTCACGTTCTGTCTGTGGTAGCTATCGGTAATTTCTTGGTCGGCGTGCTCGGGTCGATTGCCGCCGAACCCGGGTAGCAGGGTCTTGCCGCGGTAGGTCAGGAACGTCTGGACGAGTCCGAGGGTCAGCACCACCGACACGACGGTGAAGCCGAGCCAGAACTCGGTGGGGAGCAGTACGCCCGCTGTTCCGCCGAGAACCCAGCAGAGTTGCAACACAGTTTCCGATCGTCCGAATCCCGAGGCGATCGACTCCGGTGGTAGGTCGGACTGCAACGACGCGTCGAGCGAGACCTTGGCCAGCGCGCTCGCGCACGAGGCCACCAGCGCTACCAGAGCCGCTGTCAGCAGACTGTCGGTGAGGGCGGCGACGATGGTGACGGCAGTCGCGGCGGCGGTGCACCGGAGGATGACGATGGCAGGTTTGCCCAGCTCGAGCCGCGCACCGGTCGCATTGCCGGCGAAGTTGCCGATCGCGGCGGCGGCTCCGACCAGACCGAGCATCGCGGCCTGCTTGACGGGCTCGTGATCGGTTTGTGCTTTGGCGACGAAAGCGACGTAGAGCGTCAGAAAACCGGTGAGCACCCGGATGGTTCCGTTGCCCCACAGTGCAGTGATGACGGCCTTGCCGAGCGGTTGGCGTCGGTTCTTCGGCGGAGCCGTCGCGCGAATCTCGCGTGCGACGACGGTGACCGCGGTGTCCTCGCCGTGGTAGCTCAGGGTGGCGGGCACCTCGCCCTCGGTGACCTCGACCCACGACGGAATGCGCATGCTCAGGTACGCCCCGAACACCGTGATGATGGCCACGAACCACAGCGCGCCGGGTGAGTCGGCGACGAACGCGATCAGTGCAGCGATGCCACCTGCGACGATGGTCCCGCCGAGCAGACCGAAGACCGTCAACCGTGAATTGACGCGGACGAGGTCGATCTCAGGTGGCAGAACACGCGGTGTCACCGCGCTCTTGAGTACGGCAAAGGACTTGCTCAGCACCAGCATGCCAAGGGCTGCCGGATAGAGCACCCAACTGTCGAAATTGAACACCAGTACCACCGCCAGCACCGTCCGCAGCAGGAACGATGTCGCGAGCGCCACTCGGCGGCCGTGCTGGAACCGGTCGAGCATCGGTCCGATCAGCGGAGCGATCACGGCGAAGGGCGCGATCGTGATGAGCAGATACAGCGCGACCTTGATCTTGTCCTCCCCGGCGGCTGCCGAGAAGAACAACGTGTTCGCGAGCGCGACGGCGAGGGCGGCATCGGAGGCGAAGTTGGCCATGGTCGCGTACGTCAACGCGGTCAGACCGGACTTGTCGGCTCCGTCAGCTTTCGCGGCGCGCTGAAACGAGGCGATGCCCTTGCCGGTGAGTTCGCGACTGCGCATCGCAGCGACCCGAGTGACCGTGAGCTTTCGGGGCATCCGCGGCGCCTTGGGGTGCCGCTTCGTGCTCCCCGGCGGGGGCGTCACCGGATGCAGCGGTGGCAAGGGTGTCCGGCGACCGGTCACGCGGGTGGTCGGCGAGTCGGTGTCCCGGCGGGGCACGGCTGGGTCACTACCGGCGGGTCGGTTGTCGTTGCTGCCGGCGGGTCGGTAGTTGTGGAACCCGGGGTGGTCCTCACCCGCTGGGGCGTCGGAGTCGCGGGGATCGGTCACGAGATCAATTCTGTCCTAAAACGTCGGTCGGTGAGTACATCGACTCACTCACAGCTGTTGGAACTCCACCTCGTACATGTTCGGCCACAGCTTCCCCGTCACGAGAAACCTGTCCGTGCCCGGAATCTGCGCGATTCCGTTCAGGACGTCGGCGACGGCGCGCTCGGCCCCGGTCAGTGATTCCCATAGCGGTGACGCGTTGATCATCGCGGTGACGGCGCCGGACTGCGGGTCGATTCGGGCGATGTCGAAACTCTGCCAGACGTTCGCGTAGACGTAGCCGTCGGACGCGCATTCGAGTTCGTTCAGATTCGACAGCGGTCGACCACCCAACGTCACCTCCTTCTCCTCGATGACATCGAACGAATCCGCATCGCGAAAGGTGAGGGTGGACGATCCGTCGCTCATCACCAGACCGGAGTCCTCGCTGTGACACAAACCCCAGCCCTCGCCGTCGTAGTCGACACGGCGTACCTCGGCGAGTGTGCCCGGATCTCGAGCGAACGCGACGCCGTCACGCCAGGTGATCTGCCACGCGATGTCACCGGCGACGGTGAACCCTTCGCCGAAGTACTCCTCGGACAGGTCGGCCTGCCGCAGCACTGCGCCCGACTCGAGATCGCTCACCCGGACGTAGGACGTGCCGTTGCGGCCGGTGCTTTCGAACAGCTCGTTGCCAGAGACCTCCAGACCCTGGGTGAACGCAGTGGGATCGTGGGGGAGTGTGCGTGTCACGGCGACGGTCATGTTCGACGCCGCAGTGTTCGACGCCGCGGTGTTCGGTGAGGTGTCCTCGCTACTCGCCGGGGAGCACGCAGCGAACACCAGGGCCACCGCGGTGATAGCGGCCACAGTGGCGATAGGGGCCACCGTGGTGATACCGGCTACCGCGGTTGTGCGGCCCGAAAACTGGCGTCGCGAGGCCGTCATCACTCCATCATGGCAGCCCGAACTGGGCGGTTTCCAAGGGATGCGGCAAAATGAATGTGTGAGTTTCACATCTTCTCCAGAGCTCGACCAGATTCGTCCTGTCCTAGCCGAGGCAGCAGACTTGGCGCGCCGCGCACTGATCGATTCGGTGGAGGGCGGCGTCGGCGAGTATCTCGGTGTCACTGCCGAGGACGATACGGCCGCGACCCATCGCTTCATCGCGGATCTGCCCGGCTATCGCGGCTGGCAGTGGGCCGTGGTGGTGGCAGCTCCCGACGGTGCGGACACCGCAACCATCAGCGAAACGGTATTGCTGCCCGGTCCTGATGCGTTGGTGGCTCCGGGTTGGTTGCCCTGGGACGAGCGCATCCGCCCCGGAGATCTCGGACCGGGTGATCTGCTTCCCCCGCGGCAGCAGGATCCGCGTCTGGTCCCCGGTTATGTCGCGACGGGCGACCCGGCAATCGACGATGTCGCTTTCGAGCTGGGTCTCGGACGTACCCAGGTCATCAGTCGTGAGGGCCGGCTCGACGCAGCCGAGCGTTGGCACGAGGGCGAGTTCGGCCCGGACAGCGAGATGGCCAAGGCGGCGCCGTCGACGTGCGGGCTGTGCGGCTTCTTCCTCCCCATAGCCGGATCACTGTCGGCGGCTTTCGGCGTGTGTGGCAACGAGTACGCTGCCGACGGACGAGTGGTGCATGCGGAGTACGGCTGCGGTGCGCACTCGGACACCGAACTGCCCACCGGCGCAGGTTCTCCGCAGTTCGATCCATATGACGACGCAGCCGTCGAGGTGACCGCTCCGGCAGAGGCGGCGAGCGCCCCGGCAGAGGCGACACCCCAGCCGCACCCGACCGACGAGACCCCGCTGGACACGCAATCGACCGACTGAGCGATCCGTTCGGTACCGCGGGGCTGCGCGCAGCCACGCTGTCCGCGTGGACGTCCTCGCCCACTCGATTGCGTGAGGACGCGGCCACCGAAGCCGACCTGGTGCGCGGCGGTTACCGCGATCGACTGCTGACCGAGCTCGCGCAGAACGCCGCCGATGCCGCATCACGCGGCGGCGAGCCCGGGCGAGTTCGAGTGTGGCTCACCGGCCGGGAACTGCACGTCGCCAACACCGGGGCTCCACTCGACATCGGCGGGGTGCATGCGCTCACTGCGCTGCGTGTGTCGGAGAAGGCTGTATCGTCGAATTCCGCCGATGTGGGCCGCTTCGGCGTCGGATTCACCGCCGTGCGGGCCGTCGCCGATGAGATCGAGTTTCGTTCTCTCTCAGGTGGATTGCGGTTCAGCGCAGCGTCGACGCGACAGGAACTCGACGCTGGCGGACTTCACCTGTCGAGTGATGAGATGCCGGTTCTGCGGCTCGTCTGGCCTTCGAACGAGCCGCCCCGCGAGGGGTATGCGTCGGAGATCGTGCTGACGCTGCGCGATGATGACGGCGATGACCTGCTCCGCGAGATGCGCACGGAGGCAACCGATCTGCTGGTGGAGTTGCAGTCGCTCGAGTCCATCGATATCGCAGGTACACGCATCGATCGAACCGTGGCCGAGCTGGGTAACGGCCTCGAATCGGTTTCCGTCGGCGATCGCCGGTGGTGGCAGTTCCGGGCCCAGCACGCGCGCTGGCTGATCCCGATCGTCGACGGTACGCCCACGCCGTCGGGACCGGATGTTCTTCGAGCGCCGACACGTTCGGATGAGGAACTCTCGCTGCCGGCGCTGATCGTCGCCGACGTGCCCATGCAGCCCGACCGTCGCCGCGTGCTGCCCGGAGCGAACATCGACGGGCTCGCGGACGGCTACGGCGACCTGCTCGCAGCGCTTCCGCCCGCTGCTCGGCCGCGCTTCGTGCCGGTCCCCGGGTTCGCCCGCAGCGAGGTCGACGGTGTGCTGCGAGAACGGATTCTGCGTGAGTCCTCGGCGACGGCCTGGTTGCCCGGCGCCGCGGGTGCAGATCTGGTCCCGTCGCGGGCGTTACTACTGCCCGGATCCACTGCGGAACTTCTCGCGTTGCTGGTGGAGGTATTCGGCAACCTCGTCGACGCGTCGCTGTCCGGTCCGCGGCACGCGGCTGCTCTGGCTGCGCTCGGTGTGCAGCGGATCGGTCTGGCGGAGCTGGCCGAGATGCTGGCGAATGTCGAGCGCGAGCCGTCGTGGTGGGGGGCGCTTTACGACGCCCTGCTGCCGCTCGTCGCCGACGGCACCCAGGTCGAAGAGCTTGCGGCACTGCCCGTTCCACTGGCGGACGGAAGAATGGTCACCGGCCCGCGCACCACCGTGCTCGGAGCTGAGATCGGTTCGGGCGCCACCGCATTCGAGGGGCTGCATTGGGCCAGGCTCGTGCATCCGGACGCGGCGCGCCGTCTCCTCGCGCAGCTCGGTGCCACGGACGCGACTCCGACCGATCTGCTGTCCGATCCCGCCCTCGAGGCGTTGCTGGAGGACCTCGACTGGGACGACGAGGACGCCGTCGACGGCCTCGCCGAGACGGTGCTCACGCTCGCCCGGGATGCGAGGGAACTCCCGTCGTGGCTCGGTGCGCTTCCGCTGACGGATTCGCACGGGGAGGTGCGGGCAGCTGACGAGCTACTGCTGCCCGACGCGCCGCTCGCTCGGCTTCTCGCCGAGGACTCACCGTTCGGGCTGGTGGCCAGCTCGACAGTGGACCGGTACGGCGCCGACGCGCTGCGCGCGGTCGGGGTGGGGTGGGATTTCGGCATCGTCACCGACGATCTTCCTACCGGGCCGGATCACGATCTCGACGACGAGGAAACGTGGTGGGCCTCGCTGCCGGAGGATCTTGCGGAGCTTGTCGCCGTGCGCGATCTGGATCTGGTAGACTCGCGGCTGTGGCCGCAAGCGTTGACACAGTTGGCGTCGAACCCCAGCACGCACGCCGCGGCGGCGGCTGCGGACGGATACACCGCGTGGTGGCTGCGCACGCACGCACGCGTCGACGGCGCGCCGCTGGGAACTTTTCGGGCGCCGTCGGACGAGAGTTTCGCGGGTCTGCTGGACCCCTTCGAGCACCCGCATGCGGACGAACTGGCGGCCGCGTTGGCACCGGCCACGTGTGAGGGTGCGTGGTTCACTCGGGTGATTCTCGAGCGACTCGCCGATCCCGCCAGATCACCTACTCCGGCGGTGATCGTCAGAGCTCACAGATCGGTTGCCGAGGCAGTGGCATCCGGGAGAGTCGATCTCGACGACCTCGATCTACCCACGCGGGTGCGAACGATATCCGGTGCTGTCGTCGACCCGGACGACGCGGTGATCGTGGATCGGCCGTGGTTCGCCGGTGTCGTCCCGTCGAACGTGGCTGTGCTGTCCTCGATGGCGACCGCTTCGGTGCTGGCCTCGGTGCTGGACGTGCGCACCGCATCGGAGTCGATCGAGGCCGACGTCCTGGGAGTCGGACGGGTCAGTTCGTGGGATCGAGAGCCGGGAGCTGTGTTGGCCTGCGCCGCGATGGGTTTGGAGCTTCCCGTCGGGCAGGTCGTCGTGCACCGCGAACTCGCGGTGCGATTGCGCGGCGCGGTCAGCGGTGAGCGATCGGTGAGCTGGTGGGTCACCGAGGATGGAACGACGCACTGCGCCGACAGCTGGCACCGACCCGTGGACGGTCGGGCCTAGATGGATATCGGGATACTGCAGTGGATGGTCGAGCACCGCGCTGCATGGCTGACGGCGGTCTTCCTGATCGTCACGACTGCGGGGAACACGGTGTGGATGTTCGTCTGGGCGAGCGCCGGCTGTGCGGCGCTACTGACATCCGGGCGTCGCGCGGACGCCGTCCTGGTTGCCGGCTCGATGCTGACGGGGTGGGGCGTGATGAACGCGATCAAACTGATCGTGGGGCGCGAGCGCCCACCGGAGCCCGAACGGCTGGTCGACGTTGCGTCGCACGCGTTTCCGTCCGGGCACGCGATGATGTCGGCGCTGCTGGCCACGCTCGCGATCGCAGTCATGCTGCGATCGCGGACGTGGTGGCTGCACAACTTCACCTTGCTCGCCGTCCCGATCGCGGCGACCCTGGTGATCGGTTTGTCCCGGATCTACCTGGGTGCGCATTGGACGACGGATGTGCTGGCGGGATGGATCCTCGGCGCCCTCTGGGGGCTGCTGTGGATCTCCGTCTTCAGCAGGTTCAGCGTGCGTAATCGCTTCGCTGGGCGATCACGAGCAGCTCGTCGCGCATCGACGGGCTGCTGACGGAGTGCGCGCGTGCGTAGAGAGCACGGAGCGAGCGAGTGTGGTTGCGGCGGGTGCGGAACTGAGAAACGAGCTTCATGGCATGGCTTTCGTAGATCGTGTGGTTATCAACTGACATAACCCATGGTCCACGTTAACTCTGTGTAACTCAACCGATCAAGTAGTGAGTTTCCGCACGTCAGAGCGCTACAGCAGTGACCCATACGACGATGCGATGGCGCGGGTGACGGCGGTAACTCTCGAGCCGCCGCTAGTCGAGGCCGCGTTGGGCGGTCTTGTCCCCGCGCCGCGACGCAGCACGCTGCACGAGAAAAACCACGAAACCGGCGGTCCCGACGCCTATTCCGGCCCAGCAGGTATGGAGCGCGTACGCCCAACGGTCGCCGGCGAGCAGTACCACCACGGTGGCTGCGATCCACAGGCCGATGCCAGCGGCGATCACCGGTGTGGGGTTGGTCATGCGAGGGCTCAGCACCTGCGGTTCTGGCTCACGCTCCACGAAATGTAGGTTACCCCATGGCACTGTCGCCCAGGCTCCTGGACAACTACTTCAAGATCACCGAGCGTGGATCCACCGTCGGATCAGAGGTGCGCGGCGGGGTCGTCACCTTCGTCGCGATGGCCTACATCGTGGTCCTCAATCCGCTCATCCTCGGTAGCTTCTCCGCCGACGACGCAGCCGCGAAGACCGATGTGCTGGGCAACATCCTGCCGGTGGCTCAGGTCGCGGCGGTCACCGCGCTCGTCGCCGGATTCATGAGCATTCTGTTCGGCATCGTCGCCAACTATCCGTTCGGCATCGCTGCGGGTCTCGGTATCAACACGCTGCTGGCGGTGAGCATCGCACCGCAGGTGACGTGGCCGGAAGCCATGGGGCTGGTCGTGATCGACGGCATCATCATCGTGCTGCTCGCCGTCACCGGCTTTCGCACCGCAGTGTTCAACGCGATCCCGATGGAACTCAAAGCCGCCATCGCCGCGGGCATCGGCGCCTTCATCGCCTTCATCGGACTGGTCGACTCCGGTTTCGTCCGGCGCGTCCCCGACGCAGCCGGCACGACGGTTCCCGTCGGTCTCGGTATCGACGGTTCCATCGCATCCTGGCCGACGGCGGTCTTCGTCTTCGGCCTGTTGCTGATGGGCGTTCTGGTGGTGCGGAGAATCCGCGGTGGCTTGCTCATCGGCATCGTCGTGACCACCGTCGTCGCGGCCATCGTCGAGGCCGTCACCGACGTGGGGCCGTCGAACGGCGTCGACCCCAAGGGTTGGAATCTGAGCGTTCCGCTGTTGCCCGAGCAACTCTTTCAGGTTCCGGATCTCGCCCTCGTCGGCGAGGTGGATCTGCTCGGTGCGTTCACTCGGATCGGTGTGCTGGCCGCGAGCCTGCTGGTGTTCACTCTCGTGCTCGCCAACTTCTTCGATGCCATGGGCACCATGACGGGCCTCGGCAAGGAAGCGAAACTCGTCGACTCCAAGGGCACGCTGCCGAAGATCGGCAAGGCACTCGTCATCGAGGGGACCGGCGCGATCGCCGGCGGCGGCGCCTCGGCATCGTCGAACACGGTGTTCGTCGAATCGGCATCCGGCATCGCCGAGGGCGCCCGCACCGGTTTGGCCAACGTCGTCACCGGAGTGCTGTTCCTCGCAGCGATGTTCCTGACGCCGCTGACGGCGATCGTGCCGATCGAGGCTGCGGCTCCGGCGCTGGTCATCGTGGGTGCGTTGATGATGGGGCAGGTTCGCGACATCGACTTCAGCCGGTTCGAGATCGCCCTGCCTGCGTTCCTCACCATCGTCGTGATGCCGTTCACGTTCTCGATCGCGAACGGGATCGGAGTCGGGTTCATCGCCTGGGTCGTACTCGCGGTCGGCGGAGGCAAAGCGAAGTCGGTTCATCCCCTGCTATGGATCGTTGCGCTGTTGTTTGTCGCTTATTTCGTCGTAGGACCCATCACGGACGCCGTTACCTGAGCTGATCGGTGCAGGTAGGCGTAGTCTCTGCGCTGTGACGTCGGGACACAGTGTCAAGGACAACCGTGAATTGGCGAGCGATCTGTCGCTCGCGGTGGTGAGATTGACTCGCTATCTCAGGGGTCGGAGGGTCGACTCGCAGGTGTCGCTGACTCAGCTGTCAGCACTGGCAACTCTCAGTCGTGAGGGCGATATGACTCCGGGTGCGTTGGCCGCCCGTGAGCGCGTCCAGCCACCGTCGATGACCAGGGTCATCGCCTCACTGGCCGAATTGGGGCTGGTCGAGCGCACCGCGCACCCCACCGATGGCCGTCAGGTGATCGTCTCGTTGTCGCCGGCGGGGCACGCACTGATCGCCGACGAGGCCAGCGCCCGCGAAGCCTGGATGACGGCTCAGCTGGCCGGGCTCGACGAGACTCAGTTGGCCGTGCTCCGTGATGCGGTGGACATCATCGGAGCACTGGTGAGTGACTCGGAGTAGTTACCTAGGTTTATTATCTACAGAGTGGCTGCTTCGCCGATCTTCGCCGCGCTTCGCACGCGCAACTACCGGTTGTGGGCGTCCGGGCAGATCGTCTCGCTCGTCGGCACCTGGATGCAGCGTGTCGCGCAGGACTGGCTCGTACTGACCCTGTCCGGGGGTAACGGTCTGGCAGTGGGCATCGTCATGGCTCTGCAATTCGGGCCCACTCTGGTGCTGTCGGTGTGGGGTGGAGTGCTCGCCGACAGATACGACAAACGCACGCTGTTGATGGTCACCCAGGCGTTTGCCGCCGTCTGCGGGCTGGCTCTCGGCCTTCTCGACGTCGGCAATGTCGTCGAACTGTGGCACGTCTACGTCATCGCATTCATCCTCGGTTGTTCCTCGGCCATCGATGCCCCGGTCCGCCAGTCGTTCACCATCGAGATGGTCGGCCAGGAGAAGCTGTCCAACGCGATCGCGCTGAACTCGATGACGTTCAACATGGCGCGCGTCATCGGACCGGCCATCTCGGGTGTGCTCATCACCGTGATCGGTACCGGCTGGGTCTTTCTCATCAACGCAGCCTCCTTCACCGCAGTGTTCGCGGCGTTGCTGGCGATGCGCGTGAGGGACCTCTTCGAGGTCGAAAGGGCCCCGCGCGCAAAGGGACAGGTGCGCGCGGGGTTCGCCTATGTGCTGTCCAGGCCCGATCTACGGGTGCTGCTCGCGACGGTCTTCATGGTCGCCACATTCGGGCTGAACTTTCCCCTTGCCCTGGCGGTGCTCGTGCGCAACACCTTCGGGAGCGGCGCCGCCACATACGGGCTGCTCTCGACCGCCCTCGCGGTGGGCACTCTCGCCGGTGCGACGCTCGCCGCGAGGCGGGCGAAGGCGCCTCGGCTGCGGCTGTTCCTCGGCGCGGTCATCGTGTTCGGTGTGTTCGAAATACTCGTCGGCCTCATGCCGAACTATGTTCTCGTCGCGATCCTGCTCGTCCCGACCGGCGCTCTGACGCTGACGTTCACCACATCGGCGATGAACATCCTGCAGATGTCGGTGCCCTCGGACATGCGTGGCCGCGTCATGGGCATCTACATGCTCTGCTTCCTCGGTGGCGCGCCACTCGGGAGTCCGGTCCTGGGGTTGCTGGCCGACGTGCTCGACCCGCGCGCGCCACTGCTGATCGGTGGGGTCGTCTCGCTTGCCACTGGTCTGTTCGCTGCGGTGTATCTGCTTCGGCACAACAACCTGAGACTCTCGCTCAGCAGGCCTGCGGCGGGACACCGCATTCCCGTACTGGACGTGCTTCAGATCCAACCGTGACGGCGCGCCACCGCGGCTGCCTCGTGCCGGTTGGCCGCCCCCAGCTTTGCGGCGGCCGAGGACAGGTAGTTGCGCGTGGTGCCCTGTGTCAGGTGCGCACGTGCGGCGATCTCGGCGACGGACGCACCATCGGCCGCGAACTCGAGGACATCGGCTTCCCGCGGCGTCAAAGGTGAGTCGCCCGCACCGATCGCCTCGGCAGCAAGCGTCGGGTCGACGTAGCGTCCGCCCGAGTGGACGGTGCGAACTACCTCGGCGAGCGTCGCGGCCGAGGTCGTCTTGGGGAGAAATCCGCGGACACCTGCAGCGAGGGCCTTCTTGAGATAACCCGGTCGGCCGTGGCTGGTGACGATGATCGCCGCGCAGGTCGGTACCGAACGGGAGATGAGGGCGGCCGTCTCGATGCCGTCGATGCCGCCCATCTGGAGGTCGAGCACGGCGATGTCAGGCCCGAACTTCTCGGCGGCAACGACCGCTGCCTCGCCCGACTCCGCTTGCGCGACGATTTCGATGTCGTCCTCGAGCGCGAGTATCGTCGCCAGCGCAGTGCGAATGAGGTTTTCGTCGTCGGCCAGGAGCACGCGAATCATCCGGCCTCATTTCCGAATGTGGCGATCAGCGTGAAGCGATCGTCATCGCGGACGGACTCGACGGACCCTCCCACGGTAGCGAGTCGCTCACGCAGACCTGCGATGCCCGATCCGTCGCTGCTCGAGCGGATACGCGGCCTGTCGTTGACGATGCGTACCGAGTGGGCCGTCACCTCGATTCGGCAGTGCGTTGCATCGGAGTGGCGCAGGATGTTCGTCGCACCTTCGCGCACGATCCACGCTGCGGCCTCGGCAAACTCCGCCTGCACCGCATCGGGGCTGCCGATCACCTCGGTATCGATTCCGGCCGCGGTCAGCAGCGAGGACGCCCCCTCGATCTCGGCCCGAAGATCTATCGACCGGTATCCGCGCACCAGCTGCCTGGCCTCGGTCATCGATTGCTGCGCCAAATCGCGGACCTCGTCCATCTGGTCCGCGGCGCGGTCGTCGCCGCGCCGTGAAAGTGCAGCCGCCAATTCGCTTTTGACGGCGATGGCGGACAGCGAACGTCCGACGACATCGTGCAGGTCCCGCGAGAATCGCAGGCGCTCCTCCGCAACGGACAGGGCAGCTGCTGCGTCACGCGATGAGTCGAGCTCGGTGACGATGTGCAGCTGCCACATCGATATTTGCACGGTGAAGGCCATCAGCACCACGATGAAGAACGTCGCACCGGCGCCGACGGGGCCGTAACCGGTGAAGAACGCCCCCGCTGCGACCACGACTGCGAGGACGAACGACCACCGCAAGGAGATCACCGCCGTCACCGGAACCGAGGCGATCAGCAGGGCCCACAGCGCCACCTGCGAGGGCCCGGCGAATGCAGCGACCAGCGCCCCCGCGACACACGCTGCCAACGGCCACCGGATTCCTCCACCAGCAGTGCCGCCGATTCGCGGCAGTCGCAGCAGTACTACGACCGCTGCCGCGCAACACACCGTCAGCGCCGCCGCGACGATCCACGCATTCGTGCCGATCGAGTCGGTTACCGCGGCGATCGCGATGAGCACACAGATTCCGACGAACGATTGACGCGTGTACAGGCGCACCTTGTCCACCTCGGAGCTGCCCTTCCAAGCGAGGCGGGGGTCGAGGTACTGCCGCAGCTGCATACGGTCCACCATTCCAGATTCCACCGTCTTTCAATCCCTCGACCGTGTCCTACGCACGCGGCTCCCAGCGAAAGTGAGTCTTCGCGATGACGATCGAACCGACGATCCAGGCGGTCATGACGAGCAACGGCGTGGTGGATTCGGAGAAAGTCTCGGCGAAGGAGAGGGGAGTTGCTGCCGGGTCCGTCCTGCCGATCCACCCGAGATCGACGAGATCGAGCACGGCCGCAAACGGAGTCAGCTCGATCACGGTGCCTAGCGAATCGGGTGCAATGCTCCGCATGAACGACGTGCCGGCCATCGCAAGCAGGATGATGGGCATACTCGTGATCTGAGCAGCTTCAGCGTTTCTGGTGAACGTGGAGGTGATCAAGGCCAGTGCCGCGAACATCGCTGCGCCCCCACCCAAGGCCGCGACGAGCAGTAGCGGGTTCACCGGCAGGCTACCGCCGAGGGCGATGACGAATGCGGCGACGACGATGGTGAGCACCGTGGTGAGCGCGAACGACGGTATCGCAGGGCCCAGGAGAATCTCATTGTCGGTCGCCTCACCGGTCCGAAGTCGCTTGAGTACCAACTCGTCCCGCCTCGTCGCGTACGCCGAGAGCAGGTTGTAGTAGACCAGGAACACGAGCAGGAACAGCGCGAAAACCTCGAGAGCCGAGGACACGGTGGCGTCGGGCAGGCTGCCGTCCTCGCGTCCGATGAACAGGAAGGCCACCGGGAACAACAGTGGCATGACCAGTGCATTGAACAGCAGTACCCGATTGCGAACGAGCAGAGTGAATTCCGCGCGAGCGAGAGTGGTCGAGGTACTCATGCTGCGACCTCCTTGCTGTTTTCGAACTGGTTGCGTCCGTCGAATTCGTCGGCAATGGACAGGAACACGGTTTCGAGCGAGGCGGCGCGCGCGTCCAGACCGTCGATGCGTACCCCGCTGCGCTGCGCCCACAGCAGAAGCTCGGTGAGCGTGTCCTGCAAGGAGGATGTGTCGATGACGAGACGTCCGTCCTCGATGTCCACGCTCGCGCCGGCCAGCTCGGGTAGCCGTACGTCGGGAAGATCGAGTCGGATCCGTGCCGGGTGACCGGCCACCACATCGGCGACGGTGCCGCTGCGGACAACTCGTCCCCGGTGCATGATGGCGAGTCGATCGCAGAGCCGTTCGGCCTCGTCGAGGTAGTGGGTGGTCAACATGATCGTCACTCCGGAGGCGCGGAGTTCCTCGATCAACCTCCAGGTGTTGCGGCGGCTTTCGGGATCGAGTCCTGTCGTCGGCTCGTCGAGGAACAGCACGCGGGGCTGACCGATGATGGCGCAGGCCAGATCCAGGCGACGCTGCTCGCCCCCGGAGAGAAATTTCACCCGAGTGTCGGCACGATCGGCCAGATCCACGCGGGCAAGCACATCGCGCGCAGGCAGTGGATTGCTGCAGGTTCCCGCCCACATCTCCACACTTTCGAGTGTGGTCAGGTCGGACGGCAGACCGCCCTTCTGCAGCATGATCCCGAGAGTCGGCCGCACCTCGCGGCGCTGCGCGATCGGATCCATACCCACGATGGAGACCGTGCCCTGGCTGGGACGTGAAAGCCCCTGGATCACTTCGAGCGTCGAGGTCTTGCCGGCGCCGTTGGTGCCGAGCAGCCCGAACAGCTCGCCCTCCTCGACGGACAGACTCAGATCACTCACGGCCTCGAAAGCGCCTCGGCCGCTGCCGTATCGCCGCGTCATACCGGTGACCTCGATGATTCCGTCGCCGCGGGTGCTCATGACTTGCTCCAGCCGCGCAGACCCACTGCGAATCGTCCGGCCAACAGCACGAGCGAGACGCCGAAGATGGCCCACACGAGTGGCGTCGGTCCCACGATCGCGAACAAGGCTCCCAGCACAGCCAGGGAGATGACGATGACGACGATCTCACGCGCCATCGTCGGCGCCGGTCCGAACTCCACGAGATCGGTGAACAGGTTTCCTTCGTCCGGTTGTTTCATACCTCGAAGTTTGCCGACAACCCTGCTCTCCCAGTAGTGCACGGCATCATCGACTCCGATGACGGAGTCATGGTGCGCCCATGACAAATGTCAGGTGAGCTCCCTAGAAAGCCCAACCCAGCACCGCGGCACGGTCCGTCGCGAATGCGATGTCCACGGTGTGCAACGCTTCCGGCGTCCTGCTCCACAGGCGCGAGGCCGCAGCAAATCTGGTTGCGCGGTGCGTGCCGAAGTACATGGCCGAGAGCACGTCGAGCTTCATCCTCGCGTCCGGAGCCGCCTCGGTGGGCGTCACCGTCGCCCGACCGCCGGAGATGGTGACGTCGAAGTTGCCACCGGCGTCGAGGAACGGGTCCTCCACCTCGATGACGAACTGCGCGTCGACGCCGTACGTGCGGGCCTCGAGGGCGGTCTTGACGTCCATGATTCGGCACCACAGGGCGTCGAAGTGGCCGGTGATCTTGGGCAACCGATTACTGGTCAGCAGAAACGGCAACGCCTCGTCGGGCGCCTGATTGACCTCGATCGTGTCGACGAGGTCGACCCCGGCCAGGACCTGCCACAACTCGGCGTACGCCTGATCGGTGACAGCGATGAATTCCTGCACGACGATCTTGCTCTCGGTGGCGCTGCGGCGATAGGCCACGTAACCGTCGGCGTGGGCGATGAAGAACAGCTCGGTCAACCCCTGCCGGCGGTTCTCCCTGTCCGCGAAGAACCGTTCCCAGCGAATCGGCGGCTTGGGCTGTGCGCCCGGGGTCACTCGCTGCCAGCGATGGTAGATCTCCGGAAGCAGCCTCGACGCCTCGGCGGATTCGATGAGGCGGACCCCGGTGACGGGAGGGACCTCCGCGTGGAACTGCGAAAAACGGCGATCGAGCACGACGGTGTGCTCCTCGGTGGCGGGGCCGTATCCGAAGCGTCCGTAAATGGTTGCCTCGCTGGCCGTCAGCAACGACAGCGGCGCGCCCGCGGCGTCGAGCTTGCGGTGCTGCTCGGTGAACATCCGACGCAGAATCCCGCGCCTGCGGTGCGTCGGCGCAACCGACACCCACGACACGCCTGACACCTCGACCTGGGCACCGCCGGGAACGGTCACCGACATGGGGAAGTGCATCGCGACACCGACCGGGGTGTCCCCGTCCCAGGCCATCACCACGTGCTTCGAACTCGTGAGGATCTGCGTCTCCGCCAGGTCCTCGGAGTTCTGGTGCTCACCGAAGGCATGGGCGTCGAGCAGCCGGACCGCATCCCAGTCGTCGTCGGTGGCGGTTCTGATCGTGATCGTTTCGTCGGTAGTCATCGCCATCCAGCTTTACACAACAAGCCGCAATTCTCACCAATGCCAAGATGTACCTGTGGCACACGTAATCGACATCGACGATCCAGCCGATCCACGGCTCGACGACTTTCGCGATCTGAACTCCTCCGACCGGCGGCCCGATCTACCCGAAGGGAAAGGTTTGGTGATCGCAGAAGGGGTGCTCGTCGCGGAGCGTCTGCTCGATTCCAGATTCACGCCGATCAGCCTCCTCGGTGTCGATCGTCGATTGCAGGAACTCGGGGAACGACTCGACAGGGTCGACGTGCCGTTCTACCGGGCCAGCGCAGAGGTCATGGCCGCAGCCATCGGATTCCACCTCAACCGGGGCGTACTGGCCGCCGCACACCGGCCACCGGAACTCGAGCTCACCGACGTACTCGACAACGCGCGCACCGTCGTAGTGCTCGAAGGCGTCAACGACCACGAGAATCTCGGTTCGATGTTCCGCAACGCTGCCGGACTCGGCGCGGACGCCGTACTGTTCGGCGCCGCCTGCGCCGATCCGCTGTATCGCCGCGCGGTCCGCGTCTCGATGGGACATGTGCTCAGGGTGCCGTTCGCGCGCGTACCCGACTGGCCGCGCGGACTGTCCATCCTGCGCGAACGCGGCTTTCAGACGATCTCGCTGACGCCGAATCCGACAGCAGTGACCCTCGCGGAGGCAATGACCGGTGACAAGGTCGCGTTGTTACTCGGCGCCGAGGGACCTGGGCTGACCGAACACGCGATGCGCGCCACCGACGTGCGAGCACGCATCCCGATGGCACCGGGAACGGACTCGCTCAACGTCGCCACCGCCGCCGCGATGGCATTCTACGAACGAGTGCGCGTACAGGCACCTGGATCACTCGCATGACTGGCCGGGTCGTTCCTGCAGGCTCCACTCCCGTGACTGGCCGGGTCGTTCCTGCAGGCTCCACTCCCGTGACTGGCCGGGACGTCTATTTCACCGGTGTCCCCATCTCGGTGCTGGTGGCGATTCTCGCCGCCATCGCGCTCACCGCCTTTGGAAGCGCACTCGCCGACATCAACGTCCTGCTCGCGATCGGGATCAACTTGATCGTCGTCGGCGGCGGCGCGCCGACCGTGCTCCGATGGCGAAAGATCCCGGTGTGGCGATGGCCGGTCTACGGCGTCTGCGTCGGGGCCGTGATCAGCTTCGTGGCTCTGGGGATTTCCGTCGCCACCACCGTGTGATGGACCGAGGTCGGGGCTGCTTCGGCGGCGTCGAATCGGTCACCGACGGTGGCTGCTGATTCGGCGGCAACTGCCCGGGCGCATACAGGGTGAACCCGCTCACCGGCAGCGAATGAGGGTCGAGTTCCTCGCCGCGGGGCGCTTCGGTGTAGCGGAAACCGAGCCACTCGGCGTTGGCCGCTTCCGCGAACTCCTGCGGATGGAACGGCAGTGACTGCGGGTCCGGCATGACACCCGGTGGGTACATCAGCGGATGCTCACCTGCCCAGAACGGACGCTCCCACACCAGCGGGAGCCCGGTGTCCTCGTAGATGTAGATGGGTGTGGCGCTGAACGAGCGGCGCAACGCCCCGCGCTCCCAGTATGCGAACGCCCCCCAGGCCGTCTCCGGGTCGGTGGATACGAGATACGTACGGTCCGAGGCCAAGGGTCGCGTCCACGGATCGGGCAACGACGACGGTTTGGCCAGGGACAAATTCGGCCCGCACACCACGGTCACGCCCGGATAGCACCCGACGAAGACCGCGTCGGGGGATGCATGGGTGGCATCCACGATCGACGTCTCACTCGACGGAACCACTGTGTATTCCGGGAAGAGACTCTCGACGAGCGCCCTCGCGGCCCCCTGGTCGGATGACGTCACATGCCGCAGCAGCGACATCGAATCAGGTGCGTCGACATACCAGATGGTTGATGCTTTGACCCCCACTCCCGGCACCCTTCTTGATCGACGTGCAATCGACCATGTTCAGCTGTGGCCGCTGCTGCGGACACCCAGCAGCACATCTTCCCACGACGGCATCGCGGGCTTGCCCTTCTTGTCGCGTTTCGGCGCCGGAGCGCTCTCGTGCCGGGGTTCGGAGCGGGCGGATTCGGCACTCGGAGACTCGTTGCTGGGGGAGTCACTGCTGCTGGACTCACTGCTGTGGGACTCACTGCTGTGGGACTCGAGCTCGCCGTCGATCTCGCTGTCCGCCGTGGTCCCGTAGTACTCGTCGAAGGACTGCTGCTGCGAGTCTTCCTGTCCCGAAGCGGAGTCCCCCGGTGCAACTTCGAGTGCGCGAACCGGTGCGAGTCCGCGAAGCTGACGACCGAAGTCGGGGTCGACCAGTTCCGAGGCGGCGTCGTCGAGCGGGGTGATGGTGCCGCCGTGACCGTCCGGCAGGAACTGCCAGTGCGCTTTGTTCGTGGTGCGTCCGGCCTGCCACTTCAGCTGCGCGACCCACTTGTTGTCCTCGTCGCGCCAGGCGTCCCACGTGGCGTCGTCGAGGTGGTGGCCGCGGCCACGGAAGGCAAGGGCGACGATCTCTGCGAGAGTCTGCACCGCCGGGCCGTCGGAGCGCAGCGGATGGCCGGCCTGAGCCATCGATGCGGCCTGTGACCGTTCGAGCAGAACCGGATGCGCGAAGACCTCGACTCGGCTCAATGCCATCCCGGAATCGGCCGCAACCTGTTCGACGGTGGCGCCTGCACGGATTCGAGCCTGTATCTCTTTGGGCCTGAGCAAACTGTCCATTTCGATCTCAATCTGTCCTAGTCGAGCGATGTCGCCGCGTGAGGCCGCGCGGAGCTTGTCGTCGGCCGGAAGCCGGAATTTGTCGCCGGTCTTGGGATCTGTACAGATCACGTATTGCCCGTCCGGTTCGAGACCGATCACGCGTAGATCTCGCACCTTGACCTCCTCATCGCGCCGGCTCGCGATATCGTCCTGCTCGACAGTAATCCACCTGTGATCTGTGCCGCGTGTCCGACACGCATCCTGCCCAGTCGAACACTAGTCATCGTTCTCGCCCGTTGCACACGATCGCTGCTGTCCCTCTCAACTTCGTTGCGCTCCAAAGGCTTACCGAACGCAGACGCCCCCGCCCGCTGAGCGCACCAATTGGTGCGCTCAGCGAACGGGGGCGCGTGTCGTTCGCTCGGATCAACCGAGGTTGGAGACGACCCAATCGATGCTCTTGGTGAGCGCGGTGATGTCGTCCGGCTCGATGGCCGGGAACATACCTACGCGAAGCTGATTGCGTCCCAGCTTGCGGTACGGCTCGGTGTCGACGATGCCATTGGCCCGCAGGATCTTCGCGACCTGCGCGGCGTCGATCTTGTCGTCGATGTCGATGGTGCCCACGACCTGGCTGCGATGCGCCGGGTTCGTGACGAACGGGGTGGCGAACTCGCTCGCGGTGGCCCAGTCGTACAGGCGCGACGAGGACTCGGCCGTGCGCGAGGTGGCCCAGTCCAAGCCGCCGTTGCGGTTCAGCCACTCGATCTGATCGGCGAACATCAGCAGCGTCGCCACCGCCGGAGTGTTGTATGTCTGGTCCTTGCTGCTGTTGTCGATGGCAATCGGCAGCGACAGGAAGTCCGGAACCCACCGGCCCGTGGACGCGATCTCGCTGACGCGCTCGAGTGCCGCTGGGCTCATCAACGCAACCCACAGCCCGCCGTCGGCGGCGAAGCACTTCTGCGGTGCGAAGTAGTACACATCGGAATCGGCGATGTTCACCGGAAGACCACCGGCACCCGAAGTCGCATCGATCGCGATGAGAGCATTCTCCGAACCGGCCGGGCGGCTGACCGGAATGGCCACACCCGTCGAGGTCTCGTTGTGTGCCCACCCGATGAGGTCCACCGACGGATCCGACGTGGGCTCGGGCGCGCTGCCCGGATCGGCCTTGACGACGATGGGATCGCCGATGAACGGATTGTTCTTGGCAACCGAGGCGAACTTCGAGCTGAACTCACCGTTGGTCAGGTGCAGCGACTTCTCGCGAATCAAACCGAATGCCGCAGCATCCCAGAACGCCGTGGTGCCGCCGTTGCCGAGCACGACCTCGTATCCGTCCGGGAGGGAGAACAGGTCTCGCAGGCCACCGCGCACCCGAGCGACGACGTCCTTGACCGGCTTCTGGCGATGGCTGGTACCGAACACGGATGCACCCACGTCGACCAGGGACTGCAACTGCTCGGGGCGGACCTTGGACGGTCCGCAGCCGAAGCGTCCGTCGGCGGGCAGAAGATCAGCGGGAATGATCGGCGTATCGGCCATTGAACAGCGCATCCTAGCGTCGAGGGAATATGGCCCCTACAGGGTAGTCGCTGCTGGTTGACAAGTTTCGCGCAGGTTTCGGCGGATGGTGGCGGTCGCGTCGCGCGCGTGGGCCGCCCGCCCATCATTCGCGCGCTTTGCGGTTGTTCGCGCGGGTTGCAACGTGCGCGGTTGGCTGCAAGGTGCGCGAATCAAGCCTCGGGCGGTCCGAAGGTGGTGCGCGGCGTCGGAAGGGTCGCGGCGAGTTCGATGGCGCGCTTCAGCTTCTCCACGAGCCGTTCGGGGTGTTCGAGATCTGCCCAGGTCCAGCGCACGACGATCCACCCGTGTGAGCGCAAAGCATCCTCGCGCTTCTTCTCTGCCACCACGGCATCACTTGCAGACTGTCCTGGTCGCAAGTACTTCGAGTACTTGACCCTCCCGTCGAACTCGCCGATCACGCCGAGGTCGGTGAACAAGAAGTCGACCCTGGCGATGAAGAGGCCGGACTCGCTGTACAGGTTCACTTGCATCGCTGGACGGGGAAGCCCCGCGTAGTGCATGCGCACTCGGCTGCGTGATTCACCGACACTTTCGCTGAGGTCGCTGCAGAAATCGAGTACACGGCGAGCCTTGACCACACTCTTCTTTCCGCTGCGACCCAACGCTTCGGCTACACCGATGACGGTGAGCAGGCGTCGATTGAGCGCTGCATCTGCCGCACACACGGCAGCTTCGAACGACAACGTCTTGCACAGATCTGCAACTGTCCGTTCTGGTGAGGTCACCGCAATTCCCTGAATGCTCACGACATCCTTGGAACTCAGAAACGCCGGGTGGAGATGACGTGAAGCTGATTTGCGGCCACCGCCCGGCCGGTCCACCGTGAAGTGAACGCGCTGCAAGTCCGGCGACCACAACGGGATTCCATGCAAGAGGGCGGCCGACTGGTGGCTCACCACCAACTCGCTGCGGGCGGCTGCGGCGTGTGCGCGAATGTGCAGTCGGTGGCGGTCGTCAGGACTCATGGAGTTCAGCTGGGCGGTCGGAGCGAAGGCACCTCGGCGTAGGCGTTCGATGGAGCCGCTGTTCGTAGCGGATCGAATGTCACCGTCGGTCGATCCGGAACGTACGAGCTGGCTACGCAGTAGTAACGGATCGTCGTCGAGGTTCATGCCGACAATGCTGAAGCTCGACGGGCCGCTGCGATAGCTGTGGATAACGAAGCTGTGGATAAGTGAATTTCCGGTACGATGCCGCGATTCCTCAGCCGGCGTGCATCATTCGCGCGCTTTACGGTTGTTCGCGCGGGTTGCAGCGTGCGCGGTTGGCTGCAAGGTGCGCGAATCAAGCGTCCGCGAATACAACCCCCAAACGCACACCGCCGCCACCGTTGGACGGTAGCGGCGGTCGGGAGGGAGGGGATCAGATGATCTGGCCCCACCCGTCGACGGACTCGGGCTTGCGCGGGGCCGGTCCGGTGTAGATCGCGGCCGGGCGGACGAGCTTGCCGAGTCGCTTCTGCTCGAGGATGTGCGCACACCATCCGGCGGTGCGGCCGCAGGTGAACATCGCGGGCATCATCCGGGTGGGAACCTCGGCGAAGTCGAGGATGACCGCGGCCCAGAATTCGACGTTGGTCTCGATGGCGCGATCGGGGCGACGCTCGCGCAGTTCGGCCAGCGCGGATTGCTCGAGCGCAGCGGCGACCTCGTAGCGAGGCGCATTCAGTCGCTTCGCCGTCGCACGCAGCACGCGGGCACGCGGGTCCTCGGCGCGGTAGACGCGGTGCCCGAAGCCCATGAGCTTTTCTTTGCGGTCGAGGATGCCCTTGACGAGTCCGCGGGGGTCATCGGTCTTCTCGACCTCTTCGATCATCGGAAGTACGCGTGCCGGTGCACCGCCGTGCAGTGGACCGGACATCGCGCCGATGGCCCCGGACAGCGACGCGGCGACGTCGGCGCCGGTGGAGGCGATGACGCGTGCGGTGAAGGTGGAGGCATTCATGCCGTGCTCGGCGGCGGAGACCCAGTACGCGTCGATGGCCTCGGTGTGCGCGGGGTCGGGGTCGCCCTTCCATCGCGTCATGAAGCGTGCGGTGACGGTCTCGCACTGATCGATTTTCTTCTGCGGCACCGCGGGCTGATAGATCCCGCGAGCGGACTGCGCGACGTAGGACAGCGCCATCACCGAGGCACGGGCGAGCTGATCGCGGGCCGTGGCGTCGTCGATGTCGAGCAGCGGCTGGTATCCCCAGATCGGAGCAAGCATCGCCAGACCGGCCTGAACGTCGACGCGGACGTCACCGGTGTGGATCGGGAGGGGGAACGGCTCGGCGGGCGGCAGCCCGGGGCCGAAGCGGCCGTCGACGAGCAGCGCCCACACATTGCCGAAGGTGACCTTCTTGGCGACGAGATCTTCGATGTCGACGCCGCGGTAGCGCAGTGCGCCGCCGTCCTTGTCGGGTTCGGCGATGTCGGTGGTGAAAGCTACGACGCCTTCGAGGCCGCTGACGAAATCTTCGGGTACCTGTTGACCAGCCATTGCGTGGGGACTCTCCTCGTAGCCGTGCTGCCCGACCCAGCCGTGATGCACGCGCGCGGGACCGTCCGGGCTTGTCCGACCAGAACTTTAGCCGGTCGTACTCGGGAGTAGCGTCTGGGTTCGTGCGGAACGAAAAACGACATCTCGCCGACATGCGCGTCGATTACGGAGAAGACGCCGATCTCGACGTCGACCGGCTCCGCGACGGCTGGCTGCCACTTGCCCAGGAGTGGCTCGCCGACGCCGTCGCCGCGCAGATTCCCGAACCGAACGCGCTGGTACTGGCGACGGTCGATGCCGACGGCCGTCCTGCGACACGAACCGTCCTGTGCAAGGAGCTCGGTGCGGAAGGCGTCGTCTTCTTCACCAACTACGGCTCCGACAAGGGCACGCATCTCTCGCGTACCCCGTACGCGTCGGTGACGTTCCCGTGGATCGGTATCGCGCATCAGCTGACGATTCGGGGTATCGCTGAGAAGGTCTCCGCGGAGACGACCGCGGAGTACTTCGCCACCCGGCCGCGCGGATCGCAGTTGGGGGCATGGGCGTCGAACCAATCACGTCCGATCGACTCCCGAGCGGACCTCGAAGCCGCCCTGGCCGATGTCACGGCTCGGTTCGCCGACCAGGTGGTGCCGGTGCCGCCGAACTGGGGTGGGTACGTCGTGCGACCGGAGACTGTCGAATTCTGGCAGGGCCGCAGCAATCGCCTGCACAACCGGATCCGTTTCACGGTGGCAACCTCGACGGTGACGCGTCTTCAGCCTTGACCGGTTTCTTGTCCCGGGGGTGGACAATGGCAGCCATGGCGGACGCACAGACCTATGAGTTGACGCACGGCAAGTATCGGGCCGACGTGGTGTCGACAGGCGCTGGCCTGCGCAAACTCGAGTACGACGGCTCGCCGTTGACCGAGACGTGGGAGGCGGGCACCAAGCCGCCACTTTCGGCTGGTCTCGTGCTGGCGCCGTGGCCGAACCGGGTCGCCGACGGGAAATTCACCTTCGACCGCGCCGAGTATCAGCTCGAGATCACCGAACCCGCCAAGAACAACGCCAGCCACGGATTCGTGCGGCGCGTGGACTGGACCCTGGTCGATCACGGGGCTTCCCGCGTCGAACAGTCGGTGGGTATCGGTGTCCATCAGGGCTGGCCGTTCGAGATAACGGTGAACGTGGTGCACGAGCTCACCGCCGGCGGACTCGTCGTGACCGCGTCCGCGACCAACACCGGCGACGTCGATGCGCCCTACGGAATGGGATTTCACTCCTTCGTCCGGGTCGGGGACGTTCCCCTGGACGAGTGCACGCTCGAATTTTCGGCGGGCACGCGCATGCCGATCGATCCGAAGCGCAGCCTGCCGATCCCGCCCTCGGTGGCCATCGCGGACTCCGACTTCGACTTCCGGGCGCCGAAGCTGCTCGAGGGCGTCTGGCTCGACACTCCCTTCAGTGCAGAGTTGCCCGACGAGACCGGCCGCGCTTACCACGTACTGCGTGGCCCGGACGGCACCGCGACTGCTCTGTGGACCGATCGCGAGTTCGACTGGGTCCAGATCTTCACTGCTGACCCGAAGAACGATCAGGCCTATCCCGATCGCGGCCGAGCGTTGGCGATCGAGCCGATGACGTGTCCGCCGGACGCATTCAATTCGGAGATCGATCTGTTGGTCCTCGGGCCGGGCAAGTCCTGGACCGGCACGTGGGGAATGGAGTACCGCGCAGCATGACGATTCTGGTGTGCGGCGAGGCCCTGGTGGATCTAGTGCCTGTGCACGACGGGCCGCTGCTCGCTCCGAAGCTCGGCGGCGGGCCGTTCAACGTCGCCGTATCGCTCGGGCGACTGGGGTCGTCGGTGGCGTTCCTGTCGCGAGTGTCAACCGACCCGTTCGGCGAGCAGATTCTCGCGAGTCTGCAGGATGCGGGCGTCGACACGTCGTGGATCCAACGCGGCAAGGAACCGACGACGCTGGCGATGACCACGCTCGCCGAGGACGGCAGCGCCCAATACTCGTTCTACGCCGACGGCACCGCGGATCGTCTCGTGCGTGATCCCGGGGCTCTGCCCGACGAGATCGACGTGCTGTCCTTCGGGACGTTGTCGTTGCTGTACGAGCCCGGTGTTTCGATGTATGCGGCGCTGCTTCACCGCGCCCACGCGGCGGGCAAGTTGACGATGGTCGATCCGAACATTCGTCCGGCGGCGATCGACAGCACCAGTGGCGACATCACCGCCGACGGATTCCGGCTTCGTTTCAGAACGTGGCTGCCGGCCGTCGACATTCTGAAGGTGTCGGAGGACGATTCTCACTGGCTGGGATTGGGTGAAGAAGGTACGACGGTCGACGACTGGCTCGAGCAAGGGGTGACGGCTGTCGTCATGACACGTGGCGGCGACGGTATCTCGGTCTTCACGGCCACCGGCGAGTACTCGGTCCCCGGTGTCCCCGTCGACGTCGTCGACACCATCGGTGCAGGTGACACCGTGCACGGCGCCCTGCTCAGTTTTCTCGTCAGAGAGAGCATTGTCACATCCGGCACGCTGGGTGAGATGGACAGGGAAGATTGGGAACGAGCATTGAGGTTCGCCGCACGGGCCGCAGCCGTCACGGTTTCGCGTCCGGGTGCAGACCCTCCGTGGGCGTCCGAGGCGCCGAGAGACTAGTTTCACTATCGAGATAAGAAATTGTCCGTTACATGAGTTCGAGAGGGACCATTCGTGCCCGCTGAGAATGACGCAAAAGCCACCCTCACCTACCCCGGTGGCGAACACATCATGTCCATTGCCAAGGCTACCGACGGCAACGACGGTATCGAGCTGGGGAAGTTGCTGGCCGAGACCGGCTACACGACTCTCGACGGTGGGTTCGTCAACACCGCGTCGACGAAGTCTGCGATCACCTACATCGACGGCGCCGAAGGCATCCTGCGCTACCGCGGGTACCCGATCGAACAACTTGCCGGTAAGTCCTCGTTCATCGAGGTCAGCTTTCTGCTGATCTACGGTGAGCTCCCCAGCGAGGACCAGCTCGACAGGTTCACCGACAAGATTCGTCGACACACGCTGCTGCACGAGGACCTCAAGCGGTTCTTCGACGGCTTTCCGCGCAACGCTCACCCGATGCCGGTGCTGTCCAGTGCAGTCAATGCGCTGTCTGCGTACTACCAGGATTCTCTGGACCCCAACGATCCCGAGCAGGTCGAGCTCTCGACCATCCGGCTCCTCGCGAAGCTGCCGACCATCGCGGCCTACGCGTACAAGAAGTCGGTCGGTCAGCCGTTCCTGTACCCGGACAACTCGAAGAGCCTCGTCGAGAACTTCCTGCGGATGACTTTCGGGTTCCCGGCGGAGCCGTACGAGATCGATCCCGAGATCGTCAAGGCCCTCGACATGCTGCTCATCCTGCATGCCGATCACGAGCAGAATTGTTCGACCTCGACGGTTCGGCTGGTCGGTTCGTCCAACGCCAACCTGTTCACGTCCATCTCCGGCGGTATCAACGCACTGTGGGGCCCGCTGCACGGCGGCGCCAACCAGGCCGTACTCGAGATGCTCGACCAGATCAAGGCCGACGGCGGTGATGCTTCCGCATTCCTGCGCCGGGTGAAGAACAAAGAAGACGGCGTCAAGCTCATGGGCTTCGGACACCGCGTCTACAAGAACTTCGATCCGCGCGCCACGCTCGTCAAGGAGACCGCGCACACCATCCTCGACAAGCTGGGCAAGGGTGACGAGCTCCTCGAGATCGCACTCAAGCTCGAGGAGACCGCGCTCACCGACGACTACTTCGTCGAGCGCAAGCTGTACCCGAACGTCGACTTCTACACCGGCCTGATCTACCGCGCGATGGGCTTCCCGCCGCGTATGTTCACGGTTCTTTTCGCCATGGGCCGTCTGCCGGGTTGGATTGCGCACTGGCGCGAGATGCACGAGGACGCCAGCGGCAAGATCGGCCGTCCCCGTCAGATCTACACCGGTTACACCGAGCGCGACTACAAGGACGTCAGCTCGCGCTGAGTACCTGTACGTGAAGCCGCCGGTCCCATTTGGGGCCGGCGGCTTTGTCGTCCCCACCCCTCCCGCCGAGATCGAGGTTGTGTACGCATTTCGGCGGTTTTCGGTACACAACCTCGATTTCGGCGGGGGGTCAGGGGAGTACGGCTCAGAACTGTCGGCGATTGCCCAGGACCGGCAGTGTCTTGCGAACCGACTCGACGAGCCCGGTGTCGATGTCGACCGTCAGCAGGCCCGGCGTCGCGTCGAGTTCGCCCAGAATCTCGCCGACGGGTGAGCTGACGATGCTGTGTCCGACGCCCCGCGGCGCGGCCCCCTCGGCGTCGGCAGGTTCGGCCTGATCGCAGGCGGCGACGAATGCGGTGCAGTCCAATGCGCGGGCGCGCGCCAACAGCGACCACTGCTCGACCTTGCCGGGACCGCTGCCCCAGGAGGCTGGGACGACGATCAGTTCGGCGCCGAGGTCGCCGAGCTTCTGGAACAACGCGGGGAAGCGGATGTCGTAGCAGGTCGCGAAGCCGATCGTGACCCCGCCGATGTCGATGGTCAGTGGCTCCGAACCCGGTGCGACGGTGTCGGATTCGGCGAATCCGAACGCGTCGAACAGGTGAATCTTGTCGTAGTGGGCGTCTGTGCCCGGCCCGGTGACGAGCAGGGTGTTGCTCACCCGTCCCTCGTCGGCGGGCGTGAACATTCCGGCGACGACGGTGATGCCGATACGTTGCGCGATCTCGCGAACCGCATCCGCCCAAGGGCCGTCGATGGGCTCGGCGACGCCGCGGATCGGTCCGCCGAAGCACCGCATCATCGCCTCCGGAAAGACGACCAGGGATGACCCGGCCTCCTTGGCTGCGTGCGCGTGACTGTCGATGATCTTCAGGTTGTCGGACGGCTCGGTGCCACTCGTGACCTGCGCGAGGCTGATGCGGAGGGTGGTGCCCATCTGATCCTCCTGGTTCGTTTCTTCGGCCATAGACTTTCAGCCTATGGCTTCGCTGACCGCCGGAGCATCCGTCAGCACCTCTAGCTGGGGAAAGCCGTCGTTATCTGCACCTGCTCCGAAAGTCTGACGGCCGCGCCGTAGGGTGGACGTCGTGACGAAGCCAATTATCGAGTTTCAAGCCGGCCCTCCGCCCACCGACCTAGTGGTGGTGGATCTGGTCGAAGGCGACGGCGCAGAAGCGGTTGCCGGCTGCAACGTCGAGGTCCATTACGTCGGCGTCGAGTTCGAGTCGGGCGAGGAATTCGACTCCTCGTGGAACCGCGGCGAGTCGATCAAGTTCCCCCTGCAGGGCCTGATTCAAGGGTGGCAGGACGGCATTCCCGGTATGAAGGTCGGTGGGCGTCGTCAGCTCACCATTCCGCCGGAGCTGGCATACGGACCTGCCGGTCACGGTCACCAGCTGTCGGGCAAGACGCTCGTGTTCGTGATCGACCTGCTCGACGTCAAGTAGCCGCTGCTGCCGACGCTTAGGGGGACTCGTGGACGGTCGACGTATCGGCTCGGTATCGCTCCGCTTGGACGCGGTGTATTGCGCGGCGACGGCAGTGCTGGTCGCGGGGTTCACTCCGCTGCTCGCCCCGATTCTCGAAGTAAGCCCCATCGCGTTGGTTGCCGTGGCGTCCGTGGTCGCGGCCTGGGCAGCGTTTCTGTGGTTCGGGTCGAGGCGGTTCGCTCTTCGGCCCATGCTGTGGACGGTGATGTCGGCCAACATTGTTGCGGCGGCCGCAATCGGTCTCGTCGCCTCAGTGCTGCCGGGCTTCGCGATGTCGTTGCTCGTCGCCGCGGTGGCCATCGAGGTCGCGGCCTTTGCCGGCAGTCAGGCAGTGTCGCTGGGAACCTCGTGATCGGCAAGTTCCAACACCAGCCGGGCCCCGCCGAGTGGACTGTCGGCGAAGTACGCCCGGCCGCCGTGTATTTCGGCCTGTTGCTCGACGAGGGCCAAACCGAGGCCTGAGCCGCCCTTCGTTGCGGACGCTCCGCGGTAGAACCGCTCGAACACCGACGTGCGCTCCGACGCCGGGATTCCGCTTCCGTTGTCATCGATGGTGATGCTGACGCAGGCGTCCTCGCGAGCAACGGTGATCCTCACCTGTGTGGCGCCGCCGTGTCGGACCGCGTTGATGATCGCGTTGTCGAGCGCGAGCCGCAGACCGGCCGGCAGTGCACGCATGTACTCGGTCGTGTCGGATTCGATCCGCACATCTAGTTCCGGGTTCTGCCGCATGGCGTCCTGCGCTGCGACATCGCAGATCTCCACGACGTCGACGTTCACGCGGTCGTTCTCGCTGGACAGTTCACCCGATGCGAGTCTTTCCAACGCAGAGAGGGTGGCTTCTACGCGCCCCTGGGTGCGTTGGAGGTCGTCGAGTATCTCCGAGCGTTGCGGCGGTTCGAGTTCGAGGGTGCGTAGGACCTCGATGTCTGTCCGCATGGCCGTCAACGGCGTCCGAAGCTCGTGTGCGGACACAGCCGCGAAGTCGCGGGCGGTGCCGAGTGCGTCGTTGGTGCGGGCCTGCGCGTCGTTGAGTCGCTGCAGCATGTCGGCGATGGCGATGGCCAACTCGTCGGCCTCGCGGACGCCTGTTCGGGTCTGGGGTGGTTGGGGCGGCCGCGCACTGACCTGTTCGGTCAGGGTCACCAGCGGTTTCACCGCGCGGCCACCGAACACCCAGCCGAGTCCGGTGGATGCGGCGATGGCAGCGAGGCCGCCGAGGATCACCCAGCGTTGCTGGTCGTCGGTGACGCGCTGGGCCTCGATCGCCGGCACACCGATGGAGATGACGATGTCGGTGGCAGAGACCGCACGCGAGGTGTAGACGCGGAACCGGTCGCCGTCGACGTCGACCGTCTGGGAGCCCTCATCGAGATCGGGCAGCTGCGTCGGCGTCGAGGCGACCACCAATCCGCCGGTTCTGATGGTGACGGCGAACGCGCCGGTGCTGGCGAGCTGGTCCAGGAACAGCTCGAGGCTGGCCGCACTCGGAATCAGCACTTGCGAGGCCGTCGTGAGGCGGTCGTCGAGATTGTTGACGTTGTTTCGGGAGATGGCGACGGAGGTGACCACTCCGAGCGTTGCGACGACGATGGTTGCGCCGAGTGCCGTCGCAGCTGCCACTCGGGCACGCAGCGAGAACCCACTCGATCTGTTCACGATGCTGCGCGCAGGACGAAGCCGACGCCGCGGACGGTGTGCAGCACGCGCGATTGACCGTCGACCTCGATCTTGCGTCGTAGATATCCGACGAAGACGTCGACGACGTTGGTATCGGCGACGAAGTCGTATCCCCACACGAGCTCGAGCAGTCTTTCGCGGGTGAGGACCACACCGGAGTTGCGGGCGAGCACGGCGAGGAGTTCGAACTCGCGTTTCGTCAGGTCGAGCTCTCGATCCTTCACATGAGCTCGGTATCCGGGAATGTCGACGCGGAGGTCGCCGATCACCACGGCCGAGTCGGCGTCCGGGGTTGCAGCCGGGGCTGCTGCGCGGCGGCGCAGCATCGCGCGGATGCGGGCGACCAGTTCGGCGAGGACGAATGGTTTGGTGAGGTAGTCGTCGGCGCCGGATTCGAGGCCCGAGATGCGGTCGTCCACCGAACTGCGCGCGCTCAGCACACAGATGGGGACGTCGTTGCCCATGGCGCGTAGCGCCTTGACGACGCTGGCCCCGTCGAGGACGGGCATGTTGATGTCGAGAACCACCACATCGGGTGCGCGCTGGCTGACCACGCTCAGCGCCTGGGCACCGTCCACGGCAGTGATGACGGTGAATCCGGACAGGCGCAGTCCACGCTGGAGGGAAGAGAGCACGTCCGCGTCGTCGTCGACGATGAGGACGGTGGCAGTGTCGGGCACACCCGCAATTATGCAGCCCAACTGTCGATGGCTATGGCTCGCTCCTCGGGCGTTTTGGCGAAGAACTCATCGAGTGCGGTGCGGCGGTCGCGATCGGCGTCGAGCGTCCACGCTACTGCGGGCGCGTTGGCGTAGAGCTTGGCGTAGAACGCGTCGAACGTGCAGGTGCTGTTCACCAGCGACGCCGCTCCGGGGAAGATCGGGGTTGCTGTGTTTGTCATGTTTCCCAAGGTAGAACCCAATTTTGGGCAGCGAGTGAGGCAAGTATGGGAGATCTATGAGATTCCTCCGGTAAGACTGGATGCATGACTGTTGTGTGGTTTCGACGTGACCTGCGAACAGGTGATCTCCCGACCCTGACCGCTGCCGCGGACGGCGCCGGTCCCGTTCTCGGATTGTTCGTGCTCGACGAGAAACTGCTGAAAACCTCGGGCGGGCCGCGACGCGATTTCCTGTATCGGAGCCTGCAGGCACTCGACGATCAGCTCGGTGGTCGACTTCTGGTGGTCAAGGGTGATCCGGAGGAGGTCGTTCCGAAAGTCGCTCAGGCGCTCGATACCGCCGAGGTGCATGTCAGTGCCGATTACGGGCCGTACGGACGTGATCGCGACGAACGCGTCGGCAAGCACGTCGACCTCGTCGCAACGGGGTCGCCGTTCGCCATCGCGCCTGGACGGGTGACCAAGAACGACGGTGATCCGTACAAGGTGTTCACCCCGTACTTCCGCCAGTGGATGGAGCATGGCTGGCGAGGGCCCGCCGCGACGTCGGCGGACACCGTGGAGTGGCTCGATCCATCGCAGGTCTCGGGGTTGCCGCGCCGTGCCGCGATCCCCGAGGAAAAGGACGGGTCGACGGTGGAGGCCGGGGAGACTGCAGCGTTGGCGAACTGGAAGGAGTTTCTCGAGCGTGTTTCGGCGTACGAGGATGAACGCAACCGTCCGGATCTCGACTCGACCAGCCGAATGTCGGTGTACCTCAAGTACGGGAACATTCACCCGCGCACGATGCTCGCGGACCTGGGTAAGCTCCGCGGCGAGGGGGCTGCGGGCTATCGAAAGCAGCTCGCCTGGCGAGATTTCTACGCGGACATATTGTTTCAGCGACCCGACAGTGCCAGGGAGAACTACGACAAGAAATTCGACAAGATCGAACTCGACACCAGCGAACACGCCTACGAGCTCTTCGACATCTGGAAAGAGGGCCGGACCGGATTCCCGATCGTGGACGCCGGAATGCGCCAGCTCGACTCCGAGAAGTGGATGCACAACCGTGTCCGCATGATCGTCGCGTCATTCCTCGTCAAGGATCTGCATCTGCCGTGGTGGTGGGGGGCGCGCTACTTCATGGCGCAACTCGTCGACGGTGACCTGGCGAACAATCAGCACGGCTGGCAGTGGACCGCCGGGACGGGTACCGACGCGTCCCCGTACTTTCGGGTGTTCAACCCCATCACGCAGGGCGAGAAGTTCGACCCCACCGGCGATTACGTGCGACGCTGGGTGCCGGAACTGCGCGGCGAGGAGGGAAAATCGGTGCACACCTTGAAGTTCGGTCGCCCCAAGGGCTATCCGGAGCCGATCGTGGACCACAAACACGAGCGGGAAGTGGCGATTGCGCGTTTCAAGTCCCTCTAGCGTTTGCGGGACAATCCGACGCCCACCAGGCAGATCATTCCGCCGACGACCGCCAGGTAGTGCGGGATCTCGCCGAGCAGAACCCAGCCGAGCAGGATGGTCAGCGGTGGGATGACATAGGTGGTGATGCCGAGCCGGCCGGCATCCATTCGCGTCAACGCGTAGGCCCAGGTGCTGAATGCGATCGCGGTCGGGACGAGTCCCAGATAGATCAGACCGCCGGTGGCGGCCGGTGACGCATCTCGAAGGTCGTCGATCAAACCCGGCGCGAACGGAAGCGTGCACACTGCGCCGATCGCGCAGGCCATCCACGTGACCTGCAGCCCCGGAATGGATCTGAGCACGGGCTTCTGACTGAGCACTCCGATGGCATAGGTGGCCGCAGCTACCAGGCATAGTGCGATACCGAGGAAGCCCGGATCGGTGCGAGTGGTGTCGGTGGTGGTGACGGCACTGACGACACCGACCATCACAGCCCCCGCGAAAGCTATGGCAGCGCCGATCAGCAACCAGCGTGGAAAGCCCTCACCGAGCAGAATTCCGGCGAAGACAGCGACGAGTATGGGGCCGATCTGGATGAGCATCGACGTCGTCCCCGCGTCGACGCGCTGTTCGGCGGCGTTGAGCGCGACGTTGTAGATCGCGAACCAGAACACCCCGACGCTGAAGATCTGAATCCACTGCGCACGGTTGGGTTTGACCCATCGGCCCCGCGAGAGCACGAGTGCGCCCAGGACGAGGCTGCCGATCAGCAGCCGGCCGAGCGCGAGCGGGCCCGCGCCGAACGACTCCCCGATGCCTCGGATGGCGACGAACGCCGATGCCCAGGACAACACCGTCACAGCGACGGCGCCGAGGGCGAGCCAATCCGTTTTCGGTTCGGTATCGAGGTCTGTCATGGGATACGACGCTACTGCGGGCTCGTGGTTGTGCGCGCGCGGATTTCGGACAACGTTGCGTGGATTACTGCCGTTACTGGTGTCGCAGCAGCTTCTCCAACGCATCGAGTACCGCCGGATCCTCGATGGTCGACGGCACGCCGTATTCCTCACCGGCGACGATCTGCCGCATCGTCTTGCGGAGAATCTTTCCGGATCGCGTCTTGGGCAACGCACCGACGATCGTGACGTCACGGAAGGTTGCGAGCGCGCCGATCTGATCGCGAACCATCGCGACGAGCTCGTCACGCAACTGATCCTCGGTGATGGTCTCTCCGGATTTGAGCACCACGTATCCGCTCGGACGCTGGCCCTTGAGATCGTCGTGAATTCCGATGACGGCGCATTCGGCGACGGCGGGGTGGCCCGCCACCACGGCCTCCATCGAACCTGTCGAAAGTCGATGTCCGGCAACGTTGATCACGTCGTCGCTGCGGCCGAGGACATAGACATAGCCGTCGGCGTCGATGTAGCCGGAATCGCCGGTCAGGTAGTAGCCGGGGAAGGTGTCGAGATAGGAACGCTGGTACCGGTTCTCGTCGTTCCACAATCCGACGAGTGTGCCCGGCGGCAACGGCAGTTCGATGACGATGTTGCCCTCGGCGCCGGCGTCCACCGCGTTGCCCGAAGCGTCGAGGATGGCGACGCGGAATCCGGGCACGGCCACCGTCGGCGAGCCTGATTTGATCGGAAGCGGTTCCAGGCCGCGCAGGTTGGCGCAGATCGCCCAGCCCGTTTCGGTTTGCCACCAGTGGTCGACGACGGGCCGGTCCAGGGTGCGTGAACTCCACTCGTACGTGTCGGGATCGAGGCGCTCACCGGCAACGAAGAGTGTTGCCAGAGTGCTGATGTCGTATTTCTCGAGTTCGGCGGCATGCGGGTCCACCTTGCGGATCGCCCGGAGCGCAGTGGGTGCGGTGAAGAGCGCGCGGACGCCGTGATCGGAGATGACGCGCCAGAACGCACCGGCGTCGGGAGTCCCCACGGGTTTGCCCTCGTACAGGACGGTTGTGGCGCCGGCGAACAGCGGGCCGTAGACGATGTAGGAGTGGCCCACCACCCAGCCGACGTCGGATGCCGTCCACATGACCTGACCGGCGCCGACGTCGTAGATGTTGCGCATGGACCACGTCAGTGCAACGGCGTGGCCTCCGTTGTCGCGCACCACGCCCTTGGGCTTTCCGGTGGTTCCGGAGGTGTACAGGATGTAGAGCGGATCGGTTGCCTGCACCGTGACCGGGTCGGCTGCGGTTGCGTCGGAGAACTGTTCGTCCCAATCGAGCCAGGAGTGTTCGCCTGCGATGCCCTCGCGTGACTTGACGATGACCTGCGGAGGCGTGCCAGTGGCCATGGCCAGCGCTTTCTCCACGATCGGCAGGTATTCGACGACCCTGCCCGGCTCGAAACCGCCACTTGCGGTGACGAGGAGTACGGGTTCGGCGTCGTCGATGCGGGCCGCGAGTTCCTTGGCCGCGAAGCCGCCGAACACGACCGAATGCACTGCGCCGATGCGCGCACAGGCGAGCATCGCGATGACCGCCTCCGGAATCATCGGCAGGTACAGCACCACGCGATCGCCGGTGGTGACGCCGTTCGCTGCGAGGACTCCGGCGAACCGCGCGACGTGGTCGAGGAGTTCGGAGTAGGTGTAGCTGCGCTGGACCCCGATCATCGCAGAGTCGTAGATCAACGCCGTTCGGTCGCCATGACCTGCGTCGACGTGGCGGTCGAGGGCGTTGACGCACGTGTTGAGTCGGCCGTCGGGGAACCACCGGCCCTCGCCGTAGGCAGTGGTGGGAGGGCTCTCCCAGTCGATGTCGCGGGCAGCGTCGAGCCAGAACCCTTCGCGGTCGGAGACGCTGCGGTCGAATGCGGTCCGGTATTCACCACTCATGGATGCAGCCTAGTGGCGAACCGTGCAGCCAGGTTCGGAACCAGGCCCGACTCACCCGAGGTTACGAACCCCCAGCCTGCGGTATCGCGACATACGCATCTCGAGGCGGCTGTCGGAGTCGGCTTGGGCGATGACTCGGAGTTCGCGTGCGATGGCGCCGGCAACGCGCAACGAGAACTCGACGGGCTCCTCGGCGGCGTCCGGGTGCTCGGGAACGATCGCGTCGACGATGCCGTCGCGAAGCAGATCCACCGACCGTATTCCCTGTGATTCCGCCATCTCTGCGGCGTGTGCGGTGTCTCGGTGCACGATTGCGCTCGCGCCCTCCGGCGGCAGCGGGGCCAGCCAGGCATTTTGAGCGCACAGCGTCCGGTCGGCCGGAAGCAACGCCAACGCCCCGCCGCCGGTGCCCTGGCCCAGCAGCACCGACACGGTCGGGGTGTCGACGGTGACGAGATCGCTGATGCAGCGGGCGATTTCCGGTGCCAACCCGCCCTCCTCCGCCTCCTTGGACAGTGCGGCCCCGAAGGTGTCGATGACGAGGACGAGTGGGATGCCGAGTTCCTCGGCCAGCTTCATCCCGCGGCGCGCTTCGCGTAGAGCTCCTGGGCTCATGGTGGCGGTGACGCTGTGACCGCTGCGGTCGTTGCCGAACACCACACACGAGATCCCACGAAAACGGCACAGCGACAGCAGGATAGTGGTGTCGGATTCACCCTGGCCGGTGCCGCTGAGCGGTACCTGCTCGGTGGCGGCGTGTTCGAGCAACTGCCGCACCCCTGGGCGGTCGGGGTTTCGCGATGACATGACCGAATGCCAGGCCGAGTGTTCCGGGATATCGGCGACGGCAGGTGCGGGCGCGAGTTCGTGCGGGAGGTCGGTGTCCCCGCTGACCACGCGGAGGGCCCGGACCAGCAGGTGCCGAAGGTTCGGGACGGGCACCACACCGTCGATGACACCGTGGTGGTAGAGATTCTCGGCAGTCTGGACGCCCTCGGGAAATGGCTTGTCGTACAGCGCCTGATAGACGCGTGGGCCGAGGAATCCGATGAGTGCAAAGGGCTCGGCGAATGTCACGTGCGCCAGCGATCCCCAGGATGCGAACACGCCACCCGTCGTGGGATTGCGCAGGTAAACCAGATATGGCAGACCGGCCTGTTTGTGCAGAGTGACCGCGCCGGCGATCTTCACCATCTGCACGAAGGCGAGTGTGCCTTCCTGCATCCGAGTTCCGCCGGAGGTGGGGGAGGCGATCAGCGGTAACTTCTCGGCGGTGGCCCGCTCGACGGCCGAGGCGATCCGTTCCGCGGCAGCCACTCCGATCGAGCCGGCGAGGAAGGAGAACTCGCATGCGATGACGGCCACGACCCGGCCGTCGATCAGGCCCTGCCCGGTGAGGACGGCCTCGTCGACGCCGCTCTTCTCCCGCGCCTTGGTCAGGTCTGCAGCGTACGAGGCGTTGGGCGCGACGTCGATCGGCGTGCTGTCCCAGGAGACGAACGATCCGCCGTCGAGAATCGCATCGAGGATCTCGGCGGCGGATGTCCGTGTGTTCATGGGGAGAGCTTAGCGAGCAAACGCTTCCTTCCACGTGACGGTCTTACCGATCCTCAGGATGGAGCGTTGGTAGATCTTCGCTGCGACGACGGCGAGCGCTGCGGTGGTCGCGGCCATGATCAGGACGGTCCCCACGATCTGGTAGAGCGGTGCCACTCCCGCTGCGATGCGCAACGGCATCATGACGGCGGAGAACGGGGGTATCCAGCTGAGCACGTTGCTCAGGGTGCTCTCCGGATCGCCGACCGAGTAGAACGCCGCGAAGAACATCGCCATGATCAACACAAGCAGCGGCATCGTCGTCGAGTTGACGTCCTCCTGGCGGGAAACCATCGACCCGCCGGCGGCGTAGAGCACCGCGAAGAATGCGAAGCCGAGCACGAACCAACCGAGGGTGCCGACGAACACGCTGATGGCAGTACCGGTGACGGTCAGGACTCCGGTCGCCAAGCCGGCCCCGACACCGGCCACGCCGTACAGTGCGAGTTGCAGGATGCCGACCGCCCCGATGCCGAGAATCTTGCCCCATAGCAGTTGCAGCGGCCGAACCGTCGAGAGCAGCAGTTCGACGACGCGCGAGGACTTCTCCTCCACGACACCCATGGCGACATACATGCCGAAGCCGATGATCTGGGCGTAGAGAATGAACACCGCGGCCAGGGACAGTGCAACGCGCTGGCCGGCCTCCGGATCCGGCGGATCGATCGCGGTGACGGTGACTGTCGCGTTCGCCGTTGCCGCCGCCAGAGCTGCCTGGTCGACGTCTTGGGCGGCGAGTGCGCCGTCGGTGGCCTGCGTTTGCACACTGCCCTCGACAACGGCCCGCAGGGCTCCGATCAGTTCGGAGTCGGTGATGGCGGTGTAGGCGCCTGAACCACCTGGTACGAGAGCTACTGCGAGATCACCGGATTCGACGTCCGCGCGTGCGGCCGCCGCGTCCGCGATCTCGCGGACCTCCACGGGATAGCCGATGGCGTCTCCGTTCGCCTGCAGTACGGCGGCGATGGACTGATCGCCCACGACTCCGATGGCGTCGCGGTCCTCGCCGCCGCCGGAGAAGATGGAGTAGGCGACGATTCCGCCGATGATGGCGGCCAGGATGATGATGTTGCTGATGACGAAGCTCTTCTTCATCACCTGCACGGTGAACTCGCGTCGGGCGATCAATCCGATGGCTCTGCTGGAGCTGACGTTGTGGTTCATGCTTCGACCGCCTCTCGGAACAGATCGCTCAAGGATGGTTTGTGCGTCGAGAATTCGTGGACCGGTCCGGTTGCCAGAGCGGCGTGGAGAATGGCCTGGTCGTCGGTGCCCGGCTTGATGCTGAGGAGGGTTGTGCCGTGTGAGTGGTCGACCGTCTCGACTCCGGGGATACCGTCGGCCCATCCCGGTGTGGCAGCCGGCGCGTGTACTTCGAGCTGCGCATTCCCGCTGCCGCGCAGTTCGTCGACGGTTCCGACTGCCTTCATCGAACCGGCGGCGATGATGCCGACGCGGTCGCACAGTCGCTGCACCAGATCCAGTTGGTGGCTCGAGAAGATGACGGGGACACCGGAGGCGGCCTTCTCGCGCAGCACCTCGCTCATCACGTCGACGGCGACCGGGTCGAGGCCGGAGAAGGGTTCGTCGAGCACCAGCACGGCCGGGTCGTGCACGAGTGCTGCCGCAAGCTGCACACGCTGCTGATTGCCCAGGCTCAATGCGTCGACGGTGTCGTTCAGTCTGGCGGAGATGCCGAGCCTTTCGGTCCATCGCTGTACCGCGGATTCGGAGTCGGACTTGGACAGGCCGTGCAACTGCGCCAGGTATTCCAGCTGGGGTCCGACCTTCATCTTGGGGTAGAGGCCGCGTTCCTCCGGCATGTAGCCGATGGTGCGGCGCACATCGAGGTCGACGGGTTTGCCGCCGAGCAGTACCTGGCCCGAGTCGGCCGACAGCACTCCGAGGGTGATGCGCATGGTGGTGGTCTTGCCGGCTCCGTTGCTGCCGACGAAGCCGAACAGTTCACCGGGCCGTACATCGAAACTGAGCGAGTCGAGGGCGATGGTGTCGCCGTATCTCTTGGAGATGTTGTCGATCGTGAGAGTGCTCATGGTGCCCTTCTCTTCGAGTGTCAGAGTTCTTCGAGCGTCAGAGGTCTTCGGGATCGGGGTCGGGGGTGATCCAAGCGAGAATTATTGCGGGTGAGCAGATTCCGGCCAGCAGCGCCGTGAGAGTCCAGGACGCTCCCGCATAGGCGAGGTTCTCGTTGTCGATCGTCGTCGACAGAAAGATCAACGGGACAATCGCGGCCAGCACCGTTCCCTGTGTGATGGTGAGCCCGATGGATCGAGCCTCGTTGCGCTGCTGCACTTCCCACTCGTCCAGGGCTCCCGTCGGAGCATCGCTGTGTCGCCCGGACACCGTCTGCAGCATCGTCCACAGAACAAGAAACAGTGCGGTGGCCGGAAGCCAAGCAATCGGTACCCATTCGAGAAACAAGGAACAGATCGAAATGATCAACAGGATGATCAGGGTGGCCGCCACTGCGATAGCAAGCATGCGTCTTCGGCGCTGCGTACGCCATTTCGGAAGCCAGTGGCGGGTTTTCGCGTCGTTCTCGATGAAGCGCCGGGTTCGGTAGGCCTGGTATCGGGTGAGAACGTTCGAGTCGGAGGTGGTCATGATGCGATCTCCGTCAGGTCATCGGCGTCGGGGTCGGGTGTGGTCCACGCGAGGGTCATGGCGGGACTACACCCACCGAGCATCACGAACGTGAACACGAGTGCTCCGCCCGAGAATGCGAAGTCACTGCCGTCGAAGATGTTGGATCCGAAGAGCAGGTAGAAGGCCGCGGCGATTCCCAATGCCTGGGTTATCGTCAAGCCGACCGATCGAGCCTCGTTGCGGCGCTTGATTTCCCATTCGTCGAGGACGTCGACCGGGGCGTCGGCTCCGCGATTGGACACGATTTGCACCATCGTCCACAGGGGGATGAACAGCAGCAGTGTGGCCACCCAGGTGATGACCGCCGCCTCGGACCACTGTGCTGCCACTGCAGCCACGATGGAAATCGCGAACAGGGTGACGAGGCCCAGCGCGAGTGCGCGTCTTCGGCGCTGCGTACGCCATTTCGGAAGCCAGTGGCGGGTTTTCGCGTCGTTCTCGATGAAGCGCCGGGTTCGGTAGGCCTGGTATCGGGTGAGAACGTTCGAGTCGGAGGTGTTCATGCGTTCTTCTCCCTTCGGAAGAGTTCGGCGGAGAGTGGTCCGAGTTCTTGTCGCGAGAACACTGCCTCGACGGGGAGGTCGAAGACGTCGCAGATTCGCATCGCAAGGTCGAGGCTGGGGTAGTGGTCGCCTCGTTCCAGTGCGCCCACTGTCTGTGGGTTCACCTCGATCAGTTCGGCCAGTTGCGCGCGGCTCATTTTTCGTTCGGCTCGCAGAACTCCCACCCGGTTGTAGATCGGGAGCGTGTTGCCACGCTTGACGGGGCTCATGGAACGAAGTGTTGTATAAACCCAACGATGTGTCAACCGGTAGTAACAGAATTGTCGATGCGTCTAGGGGTTCTGTTGTTCGCGAGTCGCCGCGACCACTGCATGCATGGCCGTCAGGAATTCGTCGATCGTGGCGCGCTGCTCGGGTGTGAAACGCGCGAGTTCGTTGACGGCGCGGTCGATGACGGGGCCGAAGAATGTGGTACCGAGTTCGGCTGCATGTGCGGTGACGCGTAGGAGTACTCGTCGGCGATCGGTTGGGTCGTGTTCGCGTGATACCAAGTCTCGCTTGGTCATGCGATCTATCAGTGCCGTGACCGACGCGGATTCCAGACCCAGCTGTCCGCCGAGCCAGCCCGGCGTGGCGCGCTTTCCAGCTCGGTCGGCGTCCAGTAGGCAGATCAGCGCGCGAATGTCTGTCGGGTGAAGCGAGTGCTTCTGGGCGAAGTCTGCGCCGAGCAGATCGAGCTCGACGGTCAGTGCGCGCAATCGATGCACAGCGACGAGTTCGGTGGAGTCAGGTTCGGTCATGTGTCGATTCCTCGGGCGATGCTGGACGTACGGTCTCTCTATTGTCTACTATCTCGATCATCGAGAGAATTGGGGGATGCGATGACGCTCGACGAGTTCTTCTCTGCCTACGACCGAGTGCTGCAGAAGTGGCCGGCAGATGTCGAGGCCATCGACGTGAACACGGTGCACGGGACCACCCGGATCAACGCCTGTGGACCCGTCGATGCCCCCGCGCTGGTGCTACTGCCGGGGGCCGGTGCGACGTCCACCGTGTGGTTCGCCAACGTGGCCGCGCTCTCACAGCGCTATCGGGTGTACGCGGTCGATCCGATGGGCGACGTCGGACGCAGCGTTCCCGGTGTGCGGTCCATCGACTCCCTGGACGAGTTGCTGAACTGGGTGACGGCCGTGCTGGATGGGTTGCATGTGTTCACGGCGGCGCTGTGCGGGCATTCCTACGGCGCGATGATCGCCCTGGCCTACGCGCTTCGCAATCCAGGTCGCGTCGACGCGCTCACGCTGCTCGATCCCAATGCTTGCTTCGGCTCCATGAGTCCGCGGTACCTGCTGCACGCCATCCCGGTTCTGCTCTTTCCCAACGACAAACGGCAACGACGATTCGTACGGTGGGAGACCGGTGGCCTGGCATTGGATCCCGACTGGCTCGACGTGCTCGCGCTCGGAGCCGCAGATGTCCCGACGGCGAAGACCGTCGTTCCCGCGCGGCCCAAGCCCGCTGTATTCGAGAACTTCGGTGTCGAAACCACAGTGGTGCTGGCAGGTAAGGGCAAGGTGCACAACGCCGCTCGCATCGCGTCGGCAGTGCGCACCGTTCTGCCGACAGCGAGAACGGTGATCCTCGACGACGCCACGCATCACGGACTACCGATGCACCCTTCCGCTGAGGTAGACGAGATTCTGCTGGGCTGAACCAAGAATTCGAAGCGAATCGGGTGCAGCTGACCGCGCCTGGCGCGGCTGGCTGCACCCGATTTCACTGCGTCTCACAGCTCGCTCAGTTGCCCATCCGCCATCGTCCAGTGCCTCGTGCTTCGGACCGTGTCGAGCATTCGGCGATCGTGCGTCACCAGCAACAGGGTGCCCTCGAAGTTCTCCATCGCCCGCTCGAGTTGCTCGATCGCGGGCAGATCGAGGTGGTTGGTCGGCTCGTCCAGTACGAGGAGGTTCACGCCGCGAGCCTGAAGCAATGCCAGCGCTGCGCGGGTCCGCTCGCCGGGTGAGAGGGACGACGCGGGGCGCAGCGCATCGTCCCCGCGCAACCCGAACTTCGCGAGCAGCGTGCGCACCTCGGCGTCGGGCCACTCGGGCACCGCGGCACCGAGCGCCTCCGATACGGTGTCCGAGCCCACGAAGAGCCCGCGGGCCTGGTCGATTTCACCGACGGAGACCCCGGATCCCAGTGAGGCCGATCCCTCGTCCGGGCTGAGCCTGCCCAGCAATACCGAGAGCAACGTCGTCTTGCCGGATCCGTTCGGACCGGTGATCAGAATGCGATCGCCCCACTCGATCGCCGTGGTGACGGGGCCGAAGGTGAAGCCCTCGCGCCGAACCACGGCGCCGCTCGCCGTCGCGACGACCGTTCCACTGCGCGGCGCGGCAGCGATCTCCATCCGCAGCTCCCACTCCTTGCGCGGCTCCTCGACCACCTCGAGGCGTTCGATCCGGCGCTGGGTCTGACGGGCCTTCGCGGCCTGCTTCTCGGTCGATTCGGCGCGGGTCTTGCGGGCGATCTTGTCGTTGTCGGTCGCCTTGCGGCGAGCATTGCGGACACCGGATTCCATCCAGTTTCGCTGCATCTGCGCACGCGATTCCAGCGAGGCCTTGGTATCGGCGAACTCGTCGTATTTCTCGCGGGCATGCTCGCGAGCGATCTCACGCTCGGCGAGGTACGACTCGTAGCTGCCGTCGTACACGTCGATCCGATGCTGTGCGCGATCCAACTCGACGATGCCGGTGACCGTCCGAGCCAGGAACTCGCGGTCGTGGCTCACCACCACGATGGCGGCACGGGTATCGACGACGAACCGTTCCAGCTGCTCCAGGCCCGCGAGATCGAGATCGTTGGTGGGCTCGTCGAGCAGCAGGATGTCGTACCGGGCGAGCAAAATGGCCGCCAAGCCTGCGCGCGCGGCCTGTCCTCCGGACAGCGTCGACATCAAAGCACTGCCGTCGACATCCAAGCCCAGCTCGGCCAGCACTTTCGCGGTCCGCTCCTGAAGATCGGCCCCGCCGAGTGCGAGCCAGCGTTCGAGGGCAGGGGTGTAGCGGTCCTCACCGTCCTCGCCGCCCAGTGCCTCGGCCGCCTCGTTCATCGCCTGTTCCGCGGCGGTGACTCCGGTTCGTCGGCCGACGAACGCGAGAACCGATTCCCCGGCCAGCCGCTCGGGTTCCTGCGCGAGATAGCCGACGGTGGCGTCGGGTGGGCTGGTGCGGATCTCACCCTCCCAATCTGCAGTCCCCACTCCGGCCAGCAGCGTCAGCAGCGTCGATTTTCCCGCGCCGTTGGCGCCGACGAGACCGATCACGTCACCTTCCGTGACAGTGAGGTCGAGCCCGGAGAACAGGGTGCGATCGCCGTGAAATGCAGCAAGGTCGTCGATTCGGAGCGTCGCAGTCACCTCTGAAGTATCCAAGACAGGTCGGGAACACAGCCGCCCGCCCGGCAGTTGCAATGTGTATGACGTTTTCAGCCGAGACCAGTACTGTTCCGACAATCGTGCTCAACGACGGGCACGCGATTCCCCAGCTCGGATTCGGTGTGTGGCAGGTTCCCGACGACGGCGCCCAGGCCGCAGTGTCCGAGGCGCTCAAAGTCGGCTACCGCAGCATCGACACCGCGAAGGTGTACGAGAACGAGACCGGCACCGGCAAGGCGATCGCCGAGTCGGGCATCGCGCGCGACGAGCTGTTCATCACCACCAAGCTATGGAATGACGACCAGGGCTACGACTCGACCTTGAAGGCGTTCGACGCCAGCATGGAACGACTCGGCCTCGACTACCTCGATCTGTACCTCATCCACTGGCAGCAGCTCGACCGCGGCAAGTACATCGACACATTCAAGGCGTTCCAGAAGCTGAAGTCCGACGGCCGCATCGGCTCCATCGGCGTCTCCAACTTCACCATCCCGACGCTCGAGAAGCTGATCGATGCGGTCGGTGAGACCCCCGCGGTGAATCAGATCGAGCTGCATCCGCGCCTCATCCAGGAGGAACTGCGGGCCTTTCACACCGCGCACGCGATCGCCACCGAGGCGTGGAGCCCACTCGGTTCCGGCACCGTGCTCGACGATCCGGCTTTCGCGCCGATCGCCGAGGCCCACGGTGTGACGCCTGCTCAGGTGATTCTGCGGTGGCACATTCAACTCGGCAACGTCGTGATCCCGAAGTCCGTCACGCCTGAGCGCATCGCGAGCAACTTCGATGTCTTCGGCTTCGCGCTCAGCAATGACGAGATCCAGCAGATCAACGCACTGGACACCCCGGACGGCCGAACCGGCCCGGATCCGGACAAGTTCAGCAGCTAGGCCCGAAAAGTCCCACTAGCACTAGTCTGAGCCGCATGGGACCGCTGACGGGCAAGACGATAGCGCTGACCGCCGAGCGACGTGCGGAGGAGTTCGCGACGCTGCTCGAGCGCCGCGGCGCCGAGACGATTCACGTGCCCGCCATTCACGTCCTACCGCTGCTCGATGATTCGGTGTTGCAGGAAAAGACCGCCGGCATCATCGACGAGCCCCCGGAGCTGGTGGTGATCAGCACCGGCGTCGGCTTCCGGGGCTGGCTCGACGCCGCAGAAGGGTGGGGCAACCGAACGGAACTCCTCGCTGCCCTCGGGGCCTCGCGCATCATTGCGCGGGGCCCCAAGGCGCGGGGAGCGATCCGTGGATCGGGGCTACGAGAAGTGTGGTCCCCCGCCACCGAAGCGTCCCAGGAAGTCGCCGATCATCTCGAAGCCGAGGGAATCGTGGGCGTAGACGTGGCCGTGCAGCTGCACGGCACCATCACCGAGTGGGAGCCGACGATCCACCTGGCACAATCGCTGGCCCACCTCGGCGCCGACGTCCGGGAAATCCCTGTGTACCGATGGATCCGTCCGTCCGATCAGCAGCCGTTGATCGATCTGCTGGCCAGGATCCTCGACCACGAGGTCGACGCAGTCACCTTCACCAGCGCTCCTGCCGTCGCCTCGCTTCTGTCGACCGCCAAGGACAACGGCTTGCTCGACGAGTTCCTCGAGGCCCTGCGTGGCCCGGTCGCCGCCATCTGTGTCGGGCCGGTCACCTCGGCGCCACTCGATGCCTTGGGTGTGCCGACGCGGATGCCGGAGCGGGCTCGGCTGGGTTCGCTGGCGAAATTCGTCGTCGACGAGTTGGGCGACTGACCTTCTCACCTCTGAAAGAACGACGTCAACGCCGGCCCGACGTCGCGGTAGGTGCGGACCGTCCTGATGCGGCCACGTCCGAGTCGTGCGAGGTCGCGTCCCAGCTCGAGGTCCTGCTCACCGGAGATGTCGAGCAGCACGTCGAGTCGGGGAATCGTTGCGGCGACGCCTCGCGGATCGGGACCGGCGTTGTGCACGCAATCGGAGAGCAGCAGCACCCGTCGATCGGGCGAGGACACCCCGCGCAGTAGACCGGCGGCCGTGTCGAGGGCGAAGTGCACGTTGGTCAACCCGCGCGCGGGGATGCTCAGCACCGTGTCGAGAAGTCCGAGCGGGGTCGTCGAGTCGCCGAAGTGGGCCAGAACCGCAGCATCCGACCAGAAGGCGAGAACCGCGAGATCGTCGCGGGCAAGTTCCCCCGCGAGCGCGCCGACGGCGGCTGCCGCAGTGCGGACGCGTTCACCTTTCATCGACCCTGAGATGTCGACGACGAGTACCACGGACCTCTTGCTCAGGACGCGTTCGCGTACGACGATGTCGGCGTCCTCGGGCATCGGGTTGGCCGCGAGCACGTCGATGGTCCGGTCCAAGTCGATCTCGTCGGATCCGTCTCGGTATCGCAGGGAGGTCAGGGCGCCGACACCGCGGCGTGCCCGGGGATCGCGGCGGGGTCGCCGTAGCGCCATGCGCGCTGCGATCGCCCGGGCGCGGGCCCGTGTGGCGGCGTCGGCTGCCGAATCCTCCTCGGCGGTATCGCGGAGCGAGATCACCGCAGCGCACTCATCGGTGAACCCGGTTGCCGACGGATTGTGCTCGCCACCTGCCGGGCCGGACCTGCTGCGGTCGCCGCCGATCAGAACCGAACCGCCGCCACCCGGCTCGAACAGGATGGGTGCTTCGGTGAGTGTCTTGGGTTTGCGGCGCAACGGTTTCAGCGTGCGCGACGCCGTCGTGCTGCCCGGCTTTCGGACCGGAGAATCGGCGACGACGGCTCTTCAACCAGGCGCAGCGGCGGCCGGTCGAAGGACGAAGTGGTCCTCCCAGATCTCGTGCAGGATCCGCTCGGGGGTGGCATCGGACGTCTCGTCGACGTGGATGCGCCCGGACAGGGCGACGAGCACGGCGTCGAGCATCACCCGCTGGTAGTCCTCGGGAAGATCGCGCGGCGGGTCGATATCGGCGACGACGGGGATGGTGACCTCGCGTAGTTCGGCGAGCCGGGCGGCCACCAGAGTGAGGTCTATCGCGCCGCGAACGCTGCTGCCTTGGGTGATGTCCTCATGTTCGCGAGTGGCCCGCGTGATCGTGACCGCATCGGCGATCACCCGCGCCGAGTCCGATTCGGTTCGAAGCGCGACGATGCCCCGTTCGGCTTCGGCATCCTGATAGCCGACGGCGAGGCGGCACAGCCGGTCGTGCACGCTGGTGGACAACCGGCTGGTGCCGACGTTGTCGTATGGATTCATCGACGCGATCACTCGAAAGGTCGGCGCGGCCGTCACCGTCCCGACGCGGGGTATCGCGATGCGCCGCTCGGCCATAGCGGTCAACAGCGTGTTCAACGTGTCCTCGGGGGCGCGGTTGAACTCTTCGACGTACAGAAATCCGCCGCTGCGCATCGCCTCGACTAGGGGCCCCGGGACGAAGTTGTCCTCGCTGTAATCCTCCCGAAGCACGCGAGAAGGGTTGTGATGCCCGACGATACGAGCCGGAGTGAGATCGGCGTTTCCTTCGACGAAGAGCATGGGAATACCCCACTCGGCGGTGATGGCGCCGAGCAGCGTGCTCTTGCTGGTGCCCGGCGGACCCTCGATCAGCAGGTCCCGCCCGGCTGCGACCGCCGCTAGTAGTAAGTCGAGTTCGCGATCCCTACCGACGACGCGGGCCGCGACCCGACGGCGTACGTCGGCGATCGACAGCACCGCTGTCATGTGTTGGTGCAGCAGGCGGGAAGCGTGTCGACGGTCATTTGATCACCGAACCTGCGTCGACGGGTAGCTGCACGCCGGTGATGTACCGGGCCTCGTCGGAGACCAGGAACGCGATGGCGTTGGAGATGTCGATGGACTCGACCCATTCGATGGGAAGCGCGTTGAGTGTCTTGAACGCCTCGGCGGCGTCCGCGCGGGTGGGACTCGGCTTGTCCGGCATGAACATCGAGTAGGTCGCGGTGTTGTGGATCATATCGGTATCGACGGCGGTGGGATGAACAGAGTTGACCCGAATCGAGAACGGCGCCAATTCGTTTGCCAGCGTCTTGACCAATCCGACGACGCCGTGTTTGGCGGCCACGTAGTGCGCCAGGTTCGCCAGTCCCTTGATGCCTGCCGTCGAACTGGTCAGGACGATGGCGCCGCCTCGGCCGCCGGCCTTGAGATGGGGCACTGCGGCGCGCACCGTCTTGAACACACCCGTGAGGTTGATGCCGATCATGTCGTCCCAGGCCTCGTCGGTGAGTTCCTCGATCGGTGCGAAACTCGCGATGCCTGCGTTGGCGAGGACGATGTCGAGACGGCCGAGTTCGGCCACCCCGTCGTCGACGGCCTTCGTCAGCTGGGCGGTGTCGCGTACGTCGGCCGTCGAGGCAACGATCCGGCGGTCGAGCGCTTCGACCTGCGCTACCGTTTCGGCGAGATCGGCCTCGGTGGCGAGCGGGTAGACGACGCTGTCGACCTGTCGGCACAGATCGACGGCGATGATGTCGGCACCTTCCTGCGCCAATTTCAGGGCGTGACTGCGTCCCTGTCCGCGCGCGGCTCCGGTGATGAATGCTACTTTTCCGTCGAGCTTTCCCATGAGCGAACTTCCTTGTTCCTCGTGTGGCGAGAACAGCGCTCGCGCAGCGCATCACCCTGCGAGGCAACGCGTCCACGGCAGGCCATCTCATGTGTAGGAGATATCAAGAAAGGTAACCGACACCGGGTGCAGGATTGGGTGAAATGCTTGAAATCGTTACCGGATCCTCAGGGTTTCCAGCAGCTCGCTCACTGCCGCCCGCCCGGCACGGTTGGCGCCGATCGTGCTCGCCGACGGCCCGTACCCGAGCAGGTGCACGCGGTGGTCCGCCGCCACCCGAGTCGCGAGCCTTCCGTCCATGACGATGCCGCCGCCGTGTCCGCGCAGGCGCAGCGGCGCCAAGTGATCGAGCGCGCTCCGAAACCCCGTCGCCCACAGGATCACATCGGCGCGCACTGTCGATCCGTCGGCCCAGGCGACGCCGTCCGGGACGATCTGCGAGAACATCGGCAGCCGCTGCAATGCACCGCGATCGCGCGCGGCCCGCAACGAGTCGGTCAGCAACAATCCGGTGACCGATACGACCGAACCCGGCGGCAACCCACTCCGAACACGCTCCTCGACCATCGCGACGGCAGCGCGGCCGGCCTCGGGCCCGAACTCGGAATCGCGAAAGACGGGTTCGCGACGGGTGACCCACGTGGTCGAGGTGACCTGGGAGATCTCGTCGAGCAGCTGCACAGCGGAGATGCCGCCGCCAACGACAACGACGTGCTTGCCGGTGAACGCGTCCGGCGTCGAATAGTCCTTGGTGTGCAGTTGTTGCCCGCGGAACGTCTCGGCGCCCTGGTAATGCGGGATGAACGGCTTCTCCCAGGTCCCCGTCGCGTTGATCAGTCCGCGTGCTGACAGGACGGTCTCGCCCGCCTCCACCCGAAACCTCGGCTCGCGGTCACACACCACGGTGACCGTCACCGGGCGCTGGACCTGTAGGTCGAACTTTTCCTCGTACGCGCGGTAGTAGCGCGGCACGGCCTCGGCAGCGGTGACTTTGTCGGGAGAAGCGCCCGTGAGGGTGTCGGCGAACGCCATCCCGGGTAGATCGTGAACGCCGTTGACCGTCCTCAGCGTCAGTGACGGCCACCGGTACTGCCAGGCACCGCCCGGGCCGGGGGACCGGTCGAGCATCACGAACCCGTCGCCGGGAGAGCGCCCAGCCTTCCGGAGGTGATAGCCGGCCGACAGGCCTGCCTGCCCGGCACCGATTACTGCCACATCAGTGAAGATCACATCCACCAGTACATCAGCCCGCGGGACTGCGGTGCGCTGGGCGATGGGTAACCTCTAGCGACATGATCGAACAGACCCGTGACGGCGACGTCGTGACCTTGGAACTACAGCGACCCGAACGTCGCAACGCTCTCGACACGGCGCTGTGCGTCGCGCTGCGCGACGCGATCGTCAGTGCAGTCGCCGCCGACGCGCGCGTCATCGTGATCACCGGGCAGGGCTCGAGCTTCTGCGCCGGCGCGGACCTCGAGGGGGATCAGTTCCCGGAGGAGTTCCCCGAGGCGCTCGAGTCCATGCTCAGGGCCATCGAGGCGGCTCCCATCCCCGTCGTCGCAGCCGTCAACGGCCCGGCTGTCGGGGCCGGAACCCAACTTGCCATCGCCAGCGACCTACGCGTCGTCGCCGATGGCGCATTTTTCGAAATCCCGTCGACCCGCCTGGGCATCGCCGTCAACAACTGGACCATCAAGCGGCTCGCGTCCCTTGCGGGCGGGAGCGTCGCCCGCACCATCCTGCTGGGCGGCGAGCGGCTCGACGCCGACCGGGCCTACGCCAGCGGTCTGGCCAACAAACGCGGCGATCTGGCGATCGCGCAGCAATGGGCGTCCTCGATCACCGAACTCGCGCCGCTCGCGCTGCGGCACCTCAAACTCGTCTTCAACGACGACGGCACCCGCGACGAGCCGACGCCGGAGCAGTGGTCGGCCTTCGGTGCGGCCTGGACGAGTGAGGACATGAAGGAAGCTCGGCGGGCGCGGAACGAGAAGCGGAAGCCGAAGTTCACGGGTCGGTGAGGCGGCTTCGCCGCATGTGAGTGGAAATGCATAGTGGGGCACGTATTTCCGCTCACATGTGCGTCAGCGCCTGTCAGCGCCCGCCGAACTCGGGGCTTCGTTTCGCCAGCATCGCGTCGACGGCCTCGGTGTGGTCCGAGGTGGTGTGTGCGATCGCCTGGTACGCCGCGGACAGCTCCAGCAGGCTCTCCAGAGACTGGTGCTGGCCCTCGCGCAGCAGCTTCTTGGTCATCCGCAGCACCTGCGGCGGGTTCGCGGCGACTCTCGACGCCAATGTGTGTGCCGCGCCGAGCAGCTCGCTCGGTTCGACGACCTGTGAGACCAGACCCCACTCCAGGGCTGTCGCCGCGTCGATCGCTTCGCCGGTGAATGCCATCTCACTCGCTCGCGCCATGCCGACTGCCCGAGGGAGTAGCCACGCGCCACCGTCGCCGGGAATGATGCCGACCTTGACGAAGCTCTCGGCGAACTTCGCCGTCGTCGAGGCGATGCGAAGATCGCACATCAGCGCCAGGTCGCAGCCCGCGCCGACGGCCGGCCCGTTGACCGCAGCGATGGTCGGAACTGCGCAGTGGTACAGGGCTTTCGGGATGCGTTGGATGCCGCGTCGATAACCCTCTCTCAGTTCGGCGGGGGTGCCGGCGAACATGCCCTCTTTGTCGCGCATGTGCTTGACATTGCCCCCGGAGGAGAATGCCGAACCAGCGCCGGTCAGTACGGCGACCCGCACGCTGTCGTCTCGATCGACCTCGGCCACAGCCGCTTCGAGCGCGTCTATGGTCTCGGCCTCGGAGATCGGATTGCGGGCCTCTGGGTTGTTCAACGTCCACACGACGACGTCGCCCCGGCGTTCGACCAGCACTGGTTCGGTCATTGTTGCACTCCTTCTCGTTGTGCGCCTCCGGCGCATGTGAGCGGAAATACGTGCCCCACTATGTATTTCCACGCACGTGCAGCGAAGCTGCCTACACGGTCCTGGTCAGCCGATCCGCGAGCAGGCGCGAGAACTTCGCTGGATCCTTGAGCTCGGTGCCCTCGGCGAGAAGAGCAGTTGCATAGAGCAATTCGGCTGTCTCGGCCAGCGAGGCATCCTCGCTGCGATCCTCGCGCGCCTTCTTCAGCCCCGTCACCAACTCATGATTCGGGTTGAGTTCGAGGATGCGCTTGGAGGTGGGGATGAACTGTCCCGACGCCTTGTACATCTTCTCGAGCTGCGGGGAGAAGCTGAACTCGTCGCCGACGACACACGCGGGTGAGGTGGTCAGCCGCGAGGACAGGCGTACTTCCTTCACGTCCTCGGACAGCGTTTCACTCATCCACTTCAGCAGGTCCTCGAACTCCTTGTCCTGCTCCTCGCGCTTGCCCTCGGCTTCCTTCTTCTCCTCCTCGGTGTCGAGGTCGACCTCGCCCTTGGAGATGGACTGGAAGGGCTTGCCGTCGAAGTCCGGGACGTTGCCGACCCACACCTCATCGACCGAATCGGTCAGCAGCAGGACCTCGAGGCCGCGAGCCTTGAACGCCTCCATGTGCGGTGAGCTCTCGATCTGCTGACGAGATTCGCCCGTCATGTAGTAGATCTGCTCCTGGCCGTCCTTCATCCGGTCGACGTACTCGGCGAGGGTGGTCACGCCCTCCTCCGAGTACGTGGACGCGAACGACGAAATGCCCAAAAGGGTTTCGCGGTTGTCGGCGTCGGAGATCAGGCCCTCCTTGAGGACCGTGCCGAACTGCGACCACAGCGTGCTGTACTTCTCGGCGTGCTCGCTCTGCATTTCCTTGATCGTCGAGAGCACCTTGCGAGTCAGGCGGCGACGGATCGCGCGGATCTGCCTGTCCTGCTGCAGAATCTCGCGTGAGACGTTCAGCGAGAGGTCCTGCGCGTCGACAACGCCCTTGACGAAGCGCAAGTACTCCGGCATGAGTTCTTCGCAGTCGTCCATGATGAACACACGCTTGACGTACAGGTGCACGCCGGTCTTGCCCTCGCGCATGAACAGGTCGAACGGCGCCTGCGAGGGAATGAACAGCAGCGCCTGGTATTCGAAAGTGCCCTCGGCCCGGAACGGGATGACCTCGAGCGGCTCGTCCCAGGCGTGGCTGACGTGCTTGTAGAACTCCTTGTACTCCTCCTCGGACACTTCGTCCTTGGGGCGGGTCCACAGCGCCTTCTGCGAGTTGATCGTCTCGGTCTCGATGGTGACGGTGTCCTCGGCGCCTTCCTCCTCCGCTTTCACCCTCTTCTCGACGTCGATCCGGATGGGCCACGAGATGAAATCGGAGTACTTCTTGACGAGCTGCTTGATCTTCGATTCCGACGCGTAGTCGTAGAGGTGGTCCTCCTCGTCGGTCGGTTTGAGGTGCAGTGTCACCGAGGTGCCCTGCGCCGCGCCGTCGACGTCGGAGATCTCGTAGGTGCCCTCGCCCGTGGACTCCCATCGCGTCGCCGTGCTCTCGCCCGCCTTGCGGGTGAGCAGCGTGACCTTGTCCGCCACCATGAAGGTGGAGTAGAAGCCGATGCCGAACTGACCGATGAGTTCCTCGGACGCCGCCGCGTCCTTCGCTTCCTTGAGCTTCTTGCGCACCTCGGCCGTGCCGGACTTGGCCAGCGTGCCGATGAGGTCGATGACCTCCTCGCGCGTCATACCGATGCCGTTGTCACGGATGGTGAGGGTGCGTGCTTGTTTGTCGATCTCGAATTCGATGTGGAGGTCGGAGACGTCGACGTCGAGATCCTTGTCTCGGTACGACTCGAGCCGCAGCTTGTCGAGGGCGTCCGACGAGTTGGACACCAGCTCGCGGAGAAAGCTGTCCTTGTTGGAATAGATGGAGTGAACCATCAGGTCCAAGAGCTGGCGCGTCTCGGCCTGGAATTCCCGCTGTTCGGTGGTCATGAGTGTGTGCGATCTCCTTCTAGAGCAAAACCGTCGCAGTTATTTTACAAAGGGCGTCGGGACGCAACTCGATTGTGCCCGCGTCCGCACGAGCCGACGCACGGCGCCCCGCTCACCTAATGTGGAAATGGTGAAGAACAACAAGATCGTGCCGGTAGCCGCGGCCTTCGCCGGCGCCACCTGGTTGGCCCGGGCGGCCTGGGGCCTGCCGTCGCAAATCGGTGCTCGCACGCAGTCCATCGCGCCGTACGCGGCCGGTTCGCCGCGCTATCGCGGCCGACGGTTCCACAACACGGAGCCGAGTGCGAGTTTCAGCGCCAGCGACGGGGAGTCGATTCTGCTCTCGTTGATGCGGCGCGGTGCCACGGGCCGACCGCAGCAGCCCATCCCACTGGCGCCTCCGGTGGCGCCCGTCGACGCGGGCGAGTCGGCAGTGACCTGGTACGGCCACTCCTCGGTCCTCGTGGAGATCGACGGCCGCCGAGTGCTCGCCGATCCGGTCTGGAGCCACCGCGTCTCGCCCTCGAAGACCGTCGGCCCGGCCAGACTCCACCCCACCCCGATCTCGCTGGATGGGCTGCCGAAGGTCGATGCGATCGTCATTTCCCACGATCACTACGACCATCTCGACAAGGCGACCATTCAGCGGCTCGCCGGTCTGCAGAATGCTCCGTTCGTGGTGCCGATCGGCATCGGCGCGCACCTGCGGCACTGGAAGGTCCCCGAGGATCGCATCATCGAACTCGACTGGGACGAGCAGACCGAGATTGCCGGTATCACCATCACCTGCACCGAGGCGCGCCACTTCTCCGGACGAGGACTGCGGCGCGACCTGACGCAGTGGGCGTCCTGGGCTTTCGCCGGACCGAAACACCGCGTGTTCTTCGGCGGTGACACCGGCTACACCGTCAAGTTCGCCGAGATCGGGGCAAAATACGGGCCCTTCGACCTGACTCTGCTGCCGGTCGGCGCCTACGATCCGCGCTGGGCGGACATTCACATGAACCCTGAGGAGGCCGTGCGCGCGCACGGCGATCTGGGCGGTGGTGTTCTGGTGCCGGTGCACTGGGCCACTTTCAACCTGGCATTCCACCCGTGGTCCGAGCCGATTCTGCGACTCGAAGCCGCGGCCGAACAGGCATCGGTCACGACGGCGGTGCCCATTCCCGGGCAGCGTCTCGACGTCTCACACGGCTTCGCAGGCGATCGGTGGTGGGCACGACTCGGCTGAGCGTTTGCGCCTAGGCTTACCGCCATGTCGATCGAGACGGACGCACCCCACGAGGGTGGGCTTTCCGAAAAGGACGTCGTACGCCTCCGGTCCGAGGGGAAGTCCAACGACGTCCCCGCTCGTGCCAGCCGGTCGGTGCGCGACATCGTCCGAGGCAACGTGTTCACCCGCATCAACGCAATTCTCGGCGTGTTGCTTGTCATCGTGCTGGCGACGGGGTCTGTCATCGACGGCATGTTCGGGCTCCTGATCATCGCCAACAGCGGTATCGGCATCATCCAGGAGATCCGCGCCAAGCGAACGCTCGACAAGCTCGCGATCGTCGGGCAGAGCAAGCCGGTGGTGCGCCGCGACGGCACCGCCCGCGCGGTAGCCCCCGACGAAGTGGTACTCGGCGACATCATCGAACTCGGCCCGGGAGACCAGATCGTCGTCGACGGCGAGGTCGTGGAGGGCGCGAGCCTCGAGATCGACGAATCGCTGTTGACCGGAGAAGCCGACGCGGTGCACAAGACAGTGGACGCGCAGGTGCTGTCCGGCAGTTTCGTGGTCGCCGGCAGCGGGGCCTACCGGGCGACCAAGGTCGGCCGCGAGGCCTATGCCGCACGGCTCGCCGAGGAGGCCAGCAAGTTCACGCTGGTGCACTCCGAGCTGCGCAGCGGCATCGACAAGATCTTGAAGTTCATCACGTATCTGATGGTGCCCGCGGGCGCGCTGATCATTTACAACCAGCTCTTCTCCAGCGGCCAGTCGCTCGGCCCGGCCCTGAGCGGAATGGTCGCGGCACTGGTGCCGATGGTCCCCGAGGGGCTGGTGCTGATGACGTCCATCGCGTTCGCGGTCGGCATCGTCCGACTCGGCCACCGCCAGTGCCTCGTGCAGGAACTGCCCGCCATCGAGGGGCTCGCCCGAGTCGACGTCGTCTGCGCCGACAAGACCGGCACCCTCACCGAGAACGGGATGCGCCTGAAGGAGCTGCGCGTCGTCTCCGAAGGAGAAGCAGGACTGCTGGGGTCCGTGCTTGCCGCACTGGCCCACGACGATCCGCGACCGAACGCCAGCGTCCTTGCCATCGCCGAAGCCTTCGATGATGATCCGGGTTGGACTCAGAGCGCCGTCGCGCCGTTCTCCTCGGCCAAGAAGTGGAGTGGGCTGTCCTACGGCGAGCACGGAAACTGGTTGCTCGGCGCGTCCGACGTTCTGCTCGATCCCGAATCGGATATCGCCCGTGCGGCCGAACAGGTCGGCTCGGCCGGTTTGCGCGTGCTGCTCCTCGCCAGCAGCGATCTCCCCGTCGACGACAACGACGCCCCCGGTGTCGTGACACCGCGCGCACTGGTGGTCCTTGAACAGAAAGTGCGCGCCGACGCCCGCGAGACGCTCGAATACTTCGCGAGCCAGTCGGTGACGGTCAAGGTCATCTCCGGCGACAACGCCGTCTCCGTCGGCGCGGTGGCGGCGTCACTGGGCCTGCCGGGTCAGCCGATCGACGCCCGCGAATTGCCGGAGGACGACGAGGACGGCCTGGCCGACATCGTCGAAAAGTCCACGACGTTCGGGCGAGTGCGGCCCGATCAGAAGCGCCGAATGGTCGGTGCGCTGCAAGGACGCGGTCACACTGTCGCGATGACCGGCGACGGTGTCAACGACGTGCTCGCCCTCAAAGACGCCGATATCGGCGTCGCCATGGGTTCGGGCAGCCCCGCGACTCGTGCGGTCGCGCAGATCGTGCTGCTGGACAACAAGTTTGCGACGCTTCCGTACGTGGTCGGCGAAGGTCGACGCGTCATCGGCAACATCGAGCGCGTCTCCAACCTGTTCCTGACCAAGACCGTGTACTCGGTGTTGCTGGCGTTCCTGATCGGCGCATCCGGTGTGCTCTCACAGCTTTTCGACACCGAACCGCTGCCGTATCCCTTCCTGCCGCGCCACGTGACCATCGCCGCCTGGTTCACCATCGGCATCCCGGCCTTCATCCTGTCCCTCGCGCCCAACCACGAGCGAGCTCGAAGCGGTTTCGTGCCGCGGGTCATGCGCCTGGCGGTGCCGTCGGGAATCGTCATCGGTGTCGCGACGTTCACCTCCTACCTCATCGCGTACGAGGGGCCGAACGCCACCGAGACGCAGGTGACCCAGGCCAGTACGACCGCATTGATCACGCTGATCGTGATCGCGGTGTGGGTTCTCGCGCTCGTCGCACGGCCCTACGTGTGGTGGAAGATCGCGTTGATCGCCGGGTCCGTTCTCGGGTATTTGGTGCTGTTCACGATTCCGTTCTGCCGCACGTTCTTCAAGCTCGATCCGTCCAACGTCGCACTCACCACCACTGCGTTCGTCGTGGGCGCGGTCGGGATCGTCGCCGTCGAGGCCGCCTGGCTGATCAACGGCGCGCTGCAGAAGAGAGCCGAGCTCCGGAGCCGGGTACGCTCTGGTGAGCCGGATTCAACCGCCTACGAGATGGAGCGATGATGGGATTTTCGGACAACCTCAAGGGTCTCGTCGACAAGGGCAAGCAGGCTGCCGCCGAGAACTCGGACAAGATCGAGGACGCCGTCGAGAAGGCGGGCGACTTCGTCGATGACAAGACCGGCGGCAAGTACGCCGACAAGGTCGACAAGGTGCAGGATGCCGTCAAGAAGGCGATACCCGACAAGTAGGTCGGACGGCGACGCGGCATGATCTAGCTGTGGACGGACCGACACTGCTTCTCGTCGTCATCGCCGCTGTCGCGGTGGCCGGCTTCGCGAAGCGTCTGAACCTGCAGGTCCCGCTGGTTCTCGTGACGGTCGGGTCGGTCGCGTCGTTCATTCCGGGCGTCCCACAGGTGACGCTCTCGCCCGAACTCATCCTCGGGGTGGTACTTCCCCCGCTGCTCTACTCGGCGGCCCTGGATTTCTCGTTCGTCAGCTTCCGAAAGAACCTCCGCCACATTCTGCGCCTCGGCGTCGTCATGGTGGTGGTGACGACTTTCGTGGTCGGATGGTTCGCGGACTGGCTCGTGCCCGAGTTCACCCTCGGTGCCGCGCTGGTCCTCGGCGCCGTCGTCGCACCTCCCGACGCCGTGGCTGCGGTGGCCGTCGGTCGCAAACTCGGTCTGCCCGCCCGCATGATGTCGATCCTCACCGGTGAAAGCCTCGTCAACGACGCGGCCGCGTTGACCCTGTTCACCCTCGCGGTGGCATCGGTGACGGGCAAGCGAATCGAGATCGACTCGCCCGTACTGTTTTTCGCCTACGAGATCGTCGGGGGCGTACTCGTCGGATTGATACTCGCTCGCATCGTCCGGTTCGTGCGGGCCCGAATCTCGGACTCCGCACTCGAAACCGTTCTCGGCCTGGTTCTTCCCTTCGCGGCATACCTTGCGGCCGAGGAAATTCACGCCTCCGGTGTACTGGCCGTGGTCACCGCGGGCTTCGTCCTCGGGCGGGTCACCGCAGACGTTGCGGTGACCACACGTATTCAGGAACGTCAGGTCTGGCCGCTGATGGACCTGGTGCTCGAGGCGTTCGTCTTCGCCTACATGGGCCTGCAACTGAAATCGGTCATCGAGCAGGTCGAGAGCGACGGACTGCCGGTGCTGCATGTCTTCGCCTACTCGGTGCTGATTCTCGGCGTCGTGATCCTCGTGCGTCCGACCTGGATCTTCGTCAACACCGGCGGCCGGACTGCGCTTCGCGCCCTGCTGCGCCGCCGCAGAACCGAGGACACCGACGCTGTCGGGTTGACCTGGCGCCAGAATCTCGTGCTGTCGTGGGCGGGTATGCGGGGGGTGGTGACACTCGCTGCCGCCTCCGGTGTGCCACTGGTGACCGTTACAGGTGAGGCGTTCCCCGGCCGTGCAGTCATTCAAGCCGTTGCATTCGTCGTCGCCGTGGGGACACTGCTGATCCAGGGTTTGACGCTGCCGATGCTGATCCGAAGGCTCGACGTCGCGGACCCGCTCGAGCAGCAGCAGACGGAGAAACAGCAGGCGTTGGCGCGGGCGATCTCTCGGTCGGCGGCCGAGCAGTATCTGACCGAAACCGCATATGCCGGCCTACCGGGAGCGGATCGAGAGGCGGTGGAGGCAGTTCTCGAGCGCGTCCGACGGTCGGTCCGCGCCCGGTTGGACGCCGACGAGACCGAGGACCGTGAGGAGCGGTTCGCCGCTGCCGGAACGATGTTCGACACGTTGCGTCGCAACGTCCTCGTCGCGCAGCGGGCTGCCCTGGTCAAGGCCAGAGATGACGGTGACCTCGACGACGAGGTTCTGCGTGCCGTCCTCGACGGCTTGGATGTCGAAGAGGCGGCGGCCGAGGCTCGACTCGAACGCTGGAGGCAATGATGCGGAAGGTAGTACTCGCGTTGGCGCTGGTGGGAACCCTTGGGGCCTGCAGCGCCGAGCCTGTGTCCCAGGCCGTTCCTGCGGCGATCACGACTTGGGCGCCAGCGCCGGTGGGCGAGGAACGTGGATCGCTCGTCTCGCAGATGACGATGGGGCACACGGACTTCGCTGTGCGCTACTTCGGGGCCGAGGCCGTTCACGTGGTGTATCGATCCACCTCGGGTGCCGGCGATGCGGGCACCGAGGTGTCCGGGGTCGTGTTCATCCCGAAAGGTGATCCGCCCGAGGGGGGTTGGCCGATCGTCTCCGTTGCGCACGGAACCACCGGCGTCACCGACGAATGCGCGCCATCGCTCTACCCCAACCTGCTCGGCACCATCGGGACGGTGGCGCCCTTCCTCGAACGTGGAATGGTGGTCGCTGTCACCGATTACGAGGGAATCGGAACGCCCGGCTCACACCCGTATCTCGATCCCGATGCCGCGGCCCACAACGTGATCGACGCGGTGCGCGCGGCGAGAAACGTCGTCCCGTCCGCCGGCACCCGGTGGGCAGCGATCGGCAATTCGCAAGGAGGACAGGCAGTGTGGGCGGCTGCCGAGCGCGGCGACTACGGCGACGGACTCGACCTCGTCGGCAGCGCCGCGTTGTCGCCGGTGCTGAACCTGTCGCCGATGTTCGATGCGGGCAGTTCGATGACGCTCCCACAGATGTTGTTGACTCCCTTTCTCGTGGACGGTCTGCAGTTCGAGCGCCCCGAGGTCACCAGGTCGGCGTACGTCCGTGGCGCACTGGAGGCCGAAAGACGCGCGCTCACTGCGTGCACGGATCTGCTCGGTGTACAAAAAGCCGAGGCGGCGACGCGCTTGACTCCCGCCGACGCGGCGCCGGCAACCGAGGCCGCGCGCGTCGAGATGGCGGACTGGTTGCGGTCGGTATCGCTGCCACGAAGGTCGACCACGGTGCCGCTGCTGGTGATCGTCGGAGGACGCGACCAGTTGATCGATCCGAAATGGACACAGGATGCCGTCGCCCGGGCATGCTCGATGGGTGACATCGTCGAGTTTTCTCGGGCACCGGAGCAGGGGCACTCGGATCAGCTCGCGACGTCGGACGGTGTCCGGTGGATCGGCGAACGATTCGCGGGACTGCCCACGCGCAACACATGTCAGGGAGGGTGAGCGATGATGCGTAGCGGCCGCGCCTGCCGGAGACAATCGCCGTGACCTATGCCCTCATGTGGTTTGCGGTGATCATGGCCGTCGCAATCGTGGCGATCGCCGTCATCAGTCTTCGCGGACGCAGAGCCTTGACGACGCCCGAGGAACGCGCGGTGCACGCGACGCTGCACACCGCGTCGCTGGCGGCTCGACCGCTGCGCACGGGCCTGGACGCACAGTCCGCGGCCGAGGCAGCGCCGCATCTGCGGGCATTGATGGGTGCCGACGCCCTCGGGGTGAGCGACGCCGACGCAACACTGCTGACCTGGAACGGGCAGCACGAGGAACTGATCGAGCAGTTCCGGCTGACCGCGCGACGGGCGATCGATGGAGAACGACGGGTACTGCTGGCCCACCCGCTCGGTGCAGACGACTCGGTGCGGGCCTTGATCGCGCAACCGTTGATGATCGAGGGCGTCGGTGTCGTCGGTGTGTTCGGGGCCGTCACGACGCACGTTCCCGGTCCCGGCATGCTCGGTGCCATCACCGAGGTCGCGCGGTACGCGTGCGGTCAGATCGAGCTCGCCGAACTCGATGCCTCCCGAGCCCGTTTGGATCGTGCCGAGGTGCGGGCGTTGCGGGCACAGATCAGCCCCCATTTCATCTACAACGCGCTCGGAACCATCGCGTCGTTCGTGCGGACCGACCCGGACCGGGCCCGCGAGCTGGTGCTCGAGTTCGCCGACTTCACCCGATACTCGTTCCGCACCGCAGGAGAGTTCACGGTGCTGGCCGACGAACTGCGCAATATCGATCGCTACCTGACGCTCGAGCGGGCCCGGTTCGGCGACTCCCTGCAAGTGACCCTGCAGGTGGCGCCCGAGGTCTTGGGCGTCGCGCTGCCGTTCCTGGCGTTGCAACCACTCGTGGAGAATGCAGTGCAGCACGGCCTCTCCGGTAGATCAGGGGGCGGGACGATCACCATCGTTGCCGCGGACGAGGGCACCGACTGTCTCATCAGTGTCGAGGACGACGGCGTGGGCATGGACCCGGAGGTATTGCGCTCGGGATCACTGAACGCGGAGGAAGCGGCCCATATCGGTTTGTCGAACGTCGACGACCGGCTGCGCGCGGCGTTCGGCAACGACTTCGGCCTCGTCGTCGATACCGCCCCTGGTGCCGGTACGAAAGTGAGCATGCGGGTGCCGAAGTTCAAAGCAGGTATTCGCGCATGACCCAAGCGTGAATGAGAGGATGAGGTCGCCCATGACACCGTCTGCTGACCCGCCAGCTCCCACCGGCCTCGTCGTGCTCGCCGTCGACGACGAGAAGCCGGCACTCGACGAGATCGCATACCTGCTCAACAGGCAGGATTCCGTCACCGAAGTGAACACCGCCTCGGATGCGACCACCGCGCTCCGACGGTTGCAGCAGCAACCGGGGCCGTCCTCGCCAGCGATCGATGCAGTGTTCCTCGACATCAACATGCCCGGTCTCGACGGTATGGAACTGGCGGGAATTCTCGCCAATTTCGCGCGTCCGCCTGCCGTGGTGTTCGTGACGGCGCACGACGATCGAGCTGTGGCCGCGTTCGATCTGGGGGCCGTCGATTACCTGCTCAAACCGTTGCGTGAGGAGCGGCTGGCCGAGTCGCTCGGCCGTATCGTCGCCGGCCGCAGAGCCGAGGCCCAGGACTCGGCAGGCGGGGAGGAGATCATTCCGGTCGAGCTCGGTGGTACCACCACGCTGGTGCAGCGATCCTCCGTCGGGTGGGTCGAGGCCGAGGGGGACTACGCCAGACTGCACACCACAAACGGGTCTCATCTCGTGCGGATTCCGATCTCGGCGCTGGAAAGCCGATGGGCGGGCGTCGGTTTCCTGCGGGTGCACCGCTCTTACCTGGTGTCGTTGTCGTTGGTGACCGGTATCAGAAGCGTCGGATCGGGCCTGGTGGTGTGCCTGCGCGCGGACGGGGAGTTGCCCGCCGTCGAGTTGCCGGTGAGCCGAAGGCACACCCGGGAACTCAAGGACCGGCTGGTCCGAGGCCCATTGCAGACATGGTCGAGTCGGTGACCGGTCCGAGGCCCCAGCGCCAGCGGGTGATTCTCGCCGAGCGGCGCGGTGCTCGGATGGTCCGCACGCGCGTAGAAGTGCAGGAGCAGACCGAAGTCGGCGACGTGTTGGTGCGCAGTCTTGTGCGAGCGCAACTGTGGCTATCGGTTCGACTCGCCGCTCTGACGTTGTGCATTCTCTTTGCGATCCCACTCGTCGGGCTGCTGGTTCCCGCCTACTCTCAGGCCACGGTGTTCGGAATCCGGTTGCCGTGGTTGATTCTCGGCATCGTCGTCTACCCGTTGCTACTCGGCGTCGGCTGGGTGTACATACGCAAGGCCGAGCGCAACGAACACGAGTTCACCGAGTTGATGGACGACTAGAAAGCGCCGAGTGTCACATAGAGGCCCAGGGCAATCAGAATCACGGTCAACACGATGTCGCTGTGCCTGACGAACCCGCCGACGAAGGCATCCAAAGGCTTGCGTGCACGGTCGCGGAAGACGAGGAGCGCGAGTGCAGGCGCGGCGACGCCGAGGCTGGACACCGCCACGAAAACCACCGCAGCCGTGATCTGCACGGCCACGACGGAAGTCGCGTCGACGATGCCCGCCACCGCCGACAGCGCGATGATTGCGCTCTTCGGATTCACCGAGCCGAGAAGGAACGCGGTCGCGAAAGCTCTACCGCCGGTGAGTGCGCGCGCCGTCTGGACCCAACCCGGTTCTTCGGAGGCCGGACCGCTCCGGAGACGTCCAACGAGCCTACGGGCTCCGAGCGCCATCAAACCGACACCGAGAATCAGGTTCAACCACCGCACCCAAGCAGACGAGTCCGAGACCAGGACAGCGGTGTCCACGAGCAACAGTCCGGCCGCAGTGACGGCCGCGACGCCGGCCAGCCATCCGGCAGTGAACCGAGCGAGCACACGGCCGGTGTTCAACGTGGACAGGCCGGCTGCCATCGCGGTGATGGGCAAGTGCGCGAACACTGCTCCCACCGCCAATGGGAGGACGGCAGTGATGGCCCCCGATATGGACATCAGCTGATCCTCGGTAGGCGCATGTTCGAATTGTGCCACGATGAGCGGGAGTCCGGCTTCGTGCGAGACCAGGAGATACGCGTCGAGTGAACGGTCAATCCATTCCGGTGGTCACGGTGATCGCCCTTCTGCTCGCGGCAGTCGCGACCGTCGCCATCGGGATCTACGGGGTGCGCTTCGCCCGTACGACCTCGGACTTCCTCGTGGCCTCGCGCACCGTCGGACCGCGCTGGAATGCCGCCGCCATTTCGGGCGAATACCTTTCGGCCGCATCATTTCTCGGTGTCGCCGGTCTGATAGCGAAGTACGGTGCCGACGCGTTGTGGTATCCGATCGGCTTCACCGCCGGTTACCTGGGTCTGCTGCTGTTCGTGGCAGCGCCGCTGCGCCGCAGCGGCGCCTACACAGTCCCGGACTTCGCCGAGTTCCGGTTGGGTTCACGCAGGCTACGCAAGCTCGCAATGCTCGTCGTCGTGGTCATCTGCGCGCTGTACCTGGTGCCGCAGTTTCAGGGCGCAGGGCTCACGCTCAACATCCTGCTCGGTGTTCCGGGGTGGGTGGGCGCCGCCGTGGTGGGACTCATCGTGATCGCCAACGTGGTCGGCGGTGGGATGCGCTCGATCACCTTCGTTCAAGCTTTCCAGTACTGGCTCAAGCTCACCGCGGTGGCGGTCCCAGCGATCGTTCTCGCGATGCACTTCTTCGCCGACGATCGTGCAGTAGGGGGCCCGGCGCCGCCCACAGTAGACAGTGTGACCACGGTGGACATCACCACCGACGTGTCGGTTCAGGTCGAGGTTCCGATCGAAGTCACGGCGACGGGAATGGTCGACGGAGTCAGCGTCGACGGCCGGCTGGTCCTGGGTGACGGCACGCACCAGCTCGCCGAGGGAACCTCGCTGATTCTCGATGCCGGGTCGCCGGTGCCGGTGGTGGCGGGCGCGCCCACCACCGACAGCGACTGGGCGGAGCCGGGTTGGGGTCTCGGCGGCATGCATCCGCTCTACCAGGTGTATTCGTTGATTCTGGCGACGTTTCTCGGCACGCTCGGCTTGCCCCACGTACTGGTGCGCTTCTACACCAATCCCGACGGTCGGGCCGCGCGTCTGACCTCGCTCACGGTCCTCGGTCTACTCGCACTGTTCTATCTGTTTCCGACACTGCTCGGCGTGTTCGCCAGGTTGTATGTGCCGCAGTTACTCATCACCGGTACCTCGGACGCCGCGGTGCTGCTGTTGCCGGGTTCGGTGTTGTCCGGGTTGCCCGGTCAGCTCCTGGCGGCGCTCGTCGCGGCGGGGGCGATCGCGGCGTTTCTGTCCACCTCCTCCGGCTTGCTGGTGAGCATCGCCGGAGTGCTCAGCACCGATGTGCTGCGGGGCCGGGTGCGGGACTTCCGGATCGCGGCGGTGCTCGGCGGTGCCGTGCCTCTCGCGTTGTCGGTCGGGGTCGCCTCGCTCGACCTGTCGCGGACCGTCGGATTGGTATTCGCGGTGGCGGCGTCGACGCTCTGTCCGCTGCTCGTGCTCGGTATCTGGTGGCGCGGGTTGACGGCGGCGGGCGCAGCTGCCGGGTTGATCGGCGGTGGTTCGGTGTCGATCGTCGCCGCGTCGTTGTCGGTGTTCGGAGTGTCCGAAACGTGGCTCAGCGGATGGGCGTCGACGATCCTGGGCTACCCGGCGGCGGTGTCCGTTCCGCTGGCATTCGGGTTGATGTTTTTCGTCAGCAAGCTCACCGCGGCGTCGGTTCCCGCCGATGTCGGGACTATCTTCACTCGACTGCACGCGCCGGAGCGCCTGGGCGTGGGCCGAGACCGCGAACAGGAGCTGTAGCGCCCCTCCTGAACCGGTTGGATCTCCCGCCCACTCGTCGTGGTGAGATGACCGCTCGGCGCACACTCGCGCAGCTGGGCGTGTGAGCGGTGCCACTGCATATCTTTGTGATTCACCTCTCACTAGCGTTCCTTGCAGTTGTTCGGTCACATTCCGTGACGATAAGCGCAAAGAGGGAGCTACGAAGGTGACACGACCGGATACATCTCCGCCACCGGACGCGCAGGCGTTCATCGACATGCAAGCGAGCCCGGAATTTCAGGAACTTCGACGACGGCTGCGCAGCTTCGTCTTTCCGATGACCGGGTTCTTCCTGACCTGGTACGTCATGTACGTCCTGCTGAGCACTTACGCGTCGGACTTCATGTCCATCGAGGTGTTCGGCAACATCAACCTCGGCCTCTTGCTCGGGCTCGGCCAGTTCGTCACCACGTTCGCCATCACGGGCATCTACGTCAGATTCGCCAACCGTGAACTCGATCCGCGTGCAGCCGCTCTCCGCGCCGAGATGCTGGAATCTCAGGAGGCCAAGCTATGATACTGGGTCATTCCGCAGGCTCCACTACTGCGAATCTCGCACAAGCCGTCGACACCACAGTCGGCGAACCACTCATCAACATTGCGATCTTCGTCGCGTTCGTCGCGGTGACGATGTTCGTCGTGATCCGCGCCAGCAAGAAGAATGCGACCGCGTCCGAGTTCTTCACCGCAGGCGGTGGCTTCTCGGGACCGCAGAACGGCGTCGCCATTGCCGGTGACTACCTCTCGGCCGCCAGCTTCCTCGGCATCGCCGGAGCTATCGCCGTATACGGATACGACGGCTTCCTCTATTCCATCGGCTTCCTCGTTGCCTGGCTCGTCGCGCTGCTGTTGGTCGCCGAATTGCTCCGCAACACAGGTAAATTCACCATGGCAGATGTGCTCAGCTTCCGGCTCAAGCAACGGCCGGTTCGTACCGCGGCCGCAATCTCGACGCTGACGGTCTCGCTGTTCTACCTCCTCGCGCAGATGGCAGGAGCCGGCGGCCTCGTCGCACTGCTCCTCGACATCACCGACCGCACCGGTCAGTCGATCGTCATCGCCATCGTCGGCGTGCTCATGATCACCTACGTCCTCGTCGGTGGCATGAAGGGCACCACCTGGGTGCAGATCATCAAGGCCGTCCTACTGATCGCCGGCGCCCTGTTCATGACAATCCTGGTGCTCGTCAAGTTCAGTGGCAACTTCTCCGACCTGCTCGGTTCCGCGCAGGCCATGATCGCCGGTTCCTCCGACGAGGTCGTCAATGCACGCAATGTCATCGAACCGGGAGCGCAATACGGCGGCAGCGACCTCTCCAAGCTGAACTTCCTTTCCCTCGGTATCGCCCTGGTGCTCGGAACAGCGGGTCTGCCGCACGTTCTCATGCGCTTCTACACGGTGCCCACCGCGAAGGAAGCCCGTCGCAGCGTCGTCTGGGCCATCGCGCTCATCGGTGCCTTCTACCTGTTCACTCTCGTCCTCGGCTACGGCGCCGCAGCAATCGTCGGACCCGACCGAATCCTCGCCTCCGCCGGCGGGCAGAACTCCGCAGCACCGCTTCTCGCCTTCGAACTCGGCGGCGTCGTGCTGCTCGGTGTGATCTCCGCGGTGGCTTTCGCAACGATCCTCGCGGTCGTAGCCGGTCTCACCATCACGGCCTCGGCGTCGTTCGCTCACGACATCTACGCCAACGTCATCAAGAAGGGCGATGTCGACGAGATCAAGCAGGTCCGGGTCTCGCGAATCACCGCAATCGTGATCGGTGTGCTGGCCATCGGCCTGGGCATCCTGGCGAACGGGCAGAACATCGCCTTCCTCGTGGCTCTCGCCTTCGCCGTCGCTGCCGCCGCGAACCTGCCGACCATCGTGTACTCGCTGTTCTGGCGCCGTTTCAACACCACCGGCGCACTGTGCAGCATGTACGGCGGCCTCATCTCGACGCTCATCCTGATCGTCTTCTCGCCGGCAGTATCGGGTTCGCCCACGTCGATGCTCCCCAACTCGGACTTCGCCTGGTTCCCGTTGTCCAACCCCGGCATCGTCGCTATCCCGCTGGCGTTCGTTCTCGGCATCGTCGGCACCTTGTTGTCGAAGGATTCCGAGAGCAGGGCCAAGCAGGCCGAGATGGAGGTGCGTTCGCTGACCGGCATCGGAGCCGAGAAAGCAACCGCGCACTGATCAAGTTTTCCGATAGCGCTCAGAGGGCGGCCGACATTGTGTCGGCCGCCCTCTCAGCGTTGGTTGCCGTCACTATCACACTCGTCGAGATCGGGAGATATCACACGTGCTGTGCTGTTGACGAGTCGTACCTCACACCGATCGCTTGACGCCGGTGGTTACGATCCCTTCCGTGGCCAAGCTGAAGGTAACCGTCAATGTCCCCCTCGAACCCGATGTGGCATGGACGCACGCGTCCGACCTTGCCGACTACGACAAGTGGTTGTCGATCCACGAGGCCTGGCGCTGCGACCTGCCCGAACAACTCGCCGACGGCGTCACCCTCGAGTCGGTGGCGAGTGTGAAGGGGATGCGCAACCGCGTTCGCTGGACCATCGAGAAGTACGACCCGCCCAAGAAGCTCGAACTCAAGGGCAACGGCAAAGGCGGCGTCAAGATCGGTCTGAAGCTGACCGTCGCTGCGGGAAAGAGTGGCGGCGCGGACGTCACCCTCGACGTCGACCTCGGTGGCGCGCCGCTTTTCGGGCCCATCGGATCCGGCGTCGCACGTGCTTTGAAAGGCGACATCGAGAACTCGATGAAGACGTTCGAGTCGCTGTACGCCTAGATTTTGCCGCGCCGCCGCACAGCCTGAGTCCGACCTCTTCGGTCTCGCGCTCACCACGGAGAGGTTCCACACATGCCCGGTAGACACAGTGCGCCGCAGACGGCGTCCAGCTCGACAGGGCTGCTCAAGTACGTTGTCATCGCCGTTGTGGCGATCGTGGTCATCGTCGGCGGTGTCTTCGCCGCACAGAAAGCATTCGGTTCTGGGTGCGCAGACACCTCCACCTACACGCTCGCGGCCGACCCGGCCATCGCAGAGGTGGTGACGCAGGTCGTCGCCGACGTGCCCGCAGAGGACCTGGGTTGCGCGAGCATCGAGGTCACTGCCACCGCCTCGGGTGAGGCGTCCGCTGCTGTCTCGATGGGGTCGCAGCCCCCGTCGCTGTGGATCCCCGATTCCTCGCTGTGGGTGGGTAAGACGGTACGTGCGACGGGCTCACTGGTCGATCTTGCGAGCAAGTCGGTGGCAACGACGCCCGCGGTCATCGCGGCGCGGACCGACGAGGTGCCGTTCTTCGATTCCTGGCTGACGGCGCTGCAACTGAAGGGCTTGCGCATCGGCAACCCGCTGACCAATACCACCTCCGACGCCCCGATCCTCGGCGCCCTCTCGGAAGCGGGAACCGATGACGAGGCGGTGGATTCGGTAGAGGCAGCCCTGGTGCCCATTGCCCAGGCGCAGGCCGAAGTCAAGAACGAGTCCGACGCCGCATCCCGGCTCGACGAGGTGATCGAGGACGGCGGCGTCGCTGTCGTCTCGGAGCAGACACTCGTGCGCCACCAGGTCTCCGGCGCCGATCTGCAGGCGACTGTCCCTCCCACCGGGAGTTTCTTCCTCGACTTCCCGCTGGCCGTCACCGAGCCCGACAGCGACCGGCAGGAGGGCGCGAAGGCTGCCGGCCTGGCTCTCGCCGATGCCCTGGGTTCGGAAACGGGTCTGGCGACCCTGTCCGAGGCGGGGTTCAGGGCACCGGACATGGCGCCCCTCACCAGTAGCGAGGCGGGTGCTGAACGAGGCGTGGGCGAGGTCGCCTCGCTGGGCATCGCCGATCAGCAGACGGCAGAAACCGTGCTGCGTCGCTATCAGGTGCTCGCGATGCCCTCGCGTGCCCTGGTCATCGAGGACGTATCCGGATCGATGGGCTACAACGCTGGGGCCGATACTCGGATCGAATTGACCGTGCAGGCCAACCAGACGGGCATCGGCCTGTTCCCGGACAACGCCGCGATGGGGCTGTGGGCATTCTCGATCGGTCTGGGCGGCGGGGATCAGGACTATCGCGAACTGGCACCGATTCGGCGTCTCGACGAGGACGTGGACGGCATTTCGCAGCGCGAGGTGCTGATGCAGCAGATGCGGGTGCTGCCCGGCCTCGTCGGCGGCGGAACCGGGCTGTACGACGCTACGCTGGCGGCGTTCCGGCAGGTGAAAGAGGGATACGACCCCGACTACATCAACAGTGTCATCGTCTTCACCGACGGCTCCAACGAGGATCCGGACAGCATCTCGCTCGACGAGTTGCTCGAGACGCTCCGCGCGGAGCAGGATCCGACGGCACCGGTAGTCATCGTCACGATCGGCATCACCGAGGACGCCGACGCCGCGGTTCTGCAGCAGATTTCCGCGGCCACCGGCGGATCGAGCTATCTGGCGAGAAACCCGGCCGAAATACCCAACGTGTTCGTCAATGCGCTCAAAGCCAGGGCAGGGCGCTGATTCGAGGGCTAGGTTTGACCCTGCATTTAAGCAAGTATCGACCGGGGGAGTTGGGGCAATGTCGGGGCGGCATGGAGCTGGGGCGCGGAGAAGTCCGGTCCTCATGTGGGGCGCGGTGGCTGCCGCGGCGGTCGTCGTGGTGGCGGGTGGCTACTTCGCGGTCACCGCAGTCGGCGCAGGCGGGTCCGGATGTGAGACGGTCGAGCGGATCTCGGTGGCGGTCGATCCGACGCTCGCGCCGGTGGTCTCGGATGCTCTGGCTGCCACCGACGTAGCCGAGCGTGGGTGCGCGGAGTTCGAGGTGCGCGCCGAGGCGCCCACCGACACCGCGACCGAACTTGCCAACTCCGAAGCCGAGCGTCCCGATCTGTGGATCCCCGACTCGACCCTGTGGCTGCTCAAGACACTCCGCTCGACGGGCGCTTTGCCGGAGGTGGCCAAGTCGTCCGTAGCCAACACCCTGCCCGTGGTGGTGACCCGCGACGGTGACGCACCCGCGCCTGCCACGTGGCTGAGCGTCCTGCAGACCCCCGAGCAGCGCATCGGCGACCCACTGGACAGCAGCGCCTCCCTGGCATCGATTCTCGGGGCTCTCGCGGAGTCCGAAGTCGGCCTGTCCGATGCCGAGGCGGTGGCGGCAGCTCTCGTGCCGATGGCGCAGGACTTCGGCCGGATCGCTGATCAGCCGCACGGTACCGCCGACCTGGTCGAGCAGGTAGCGGTCGACGGTGGTACGAGCGTGGCCACAGAGCAGAGCGTGGTGACCTATAACGCGCAGAATCCGTCGACACCGTTGCACGCGGTTGTTCCCCCGACGGGCAGCTACTTCCTGAACTATCCCCTGGCGGTGACGGCCGAGGCTGGGCCGCGTTACGGCACGGCGAGGGACGCGGGAGCTGCGCTCGCATCGGTATTGTCCACCGTCGCTGCAGCAGAAAGCCTGTCCGAGGCCGGTTTTCGGCCATCGAGCGCAGTTCCGCTGGCCGACGGCCGAGGTGTCGGATCGGCCGCCTCGCTCGAGTTGAAGAACCCGTTGGCCATCGAGAGCACGCTGCGTGACTGGTCGGTGCTGGCGCTGCCGCTGCGCACGCTGGTCGTCGAGGATGTTTCCGGGTCGATGGCCGCGGCTTCGGGGGATTCGACTCGAATAGCGCTGACTGTCGATGCCAGCCTCGGGGCGAACGCACTCTTCAGTGATCGCACGGAGATGGGTTTGTGGGCGTTCTCGATCGGGTTGGGCGGTGGTGACCAGGACTATCGAGAACTGGTGCCACTCGGCCCGGTCAGCAACGTCGTCAACGGTCTGCCTCAGCGGGAAGCGATTCTCTCGGCTGTTCGGTCGCTGCCTTCGCTGGTCGGCGGCGGAACAGGCCTGTACGACACGACTCTCGCCGCGTTCCGCAGGGTGAAGGAGGGATACGATCCCAACTTCGTCAACAGCGTTATTCTGTTGACCGACGGCTCGAACGAGGACGAGGGCAGCCCGAGCCTGGACGAGTTGGTCGACACTCTTCAACGAGAGCAGGACCCGGTGCGGCCCGTGGTGATCGTGACCGTGGGAGTCACCACCGACGCCGATCCGGTAGCGCTGCAGGCAATCGCGGCGGCCACCGGCGGAACCAGCTACATCGCAGAGGATCCCCGCGATATTCCGGACGTCTTCGTCAAGGCACTCAACAGCCGTACCCAGCGCATCGGCGGAGAGTGACTCACACGAAGGTCAGAACGATTCCCGCTGCGCAGCACGCGATCACGATGGCAATCGCGATCGCGTCGGCGAAAGAGGGTCCGCGCGGGTAGGCGGTGATCTTGCCGGTTCCCCCGCGGGCGGTGATCGCCGCACCCATCTCTGTGGCCCGCCTGATCGCGATGGACATCGTCGCCGTGATGAGGTCGACGATGGAGTTGTCGGACGCGCTGTTGAGGACGGACTTCGGTCGCAGTTTGCGTGCCGCGTTCATCGTGCGCATCTCCTCGATGAGCAGTGGCAGCGAGCGCAGGCACAGTGCCACCGTCGCCGCCCACTCGTCGACCGGCACCCTCAACTTCTTCAGCGGGGACCCGAGAACCGCGACGGCAGGGGCGATGTCGCTCATCGATGTGGTCCACCCGATCATCACCGAGGCCCCGAGCAGGACGAACGCGAAGACGGTCGAGCGAGCGAACAGTAGTACGGCGTCGAGGCCGATGGGCAGGTTGAGCAACGCCCCCAACAGGAACAGGCCCCAGATCCACAGGGGTGGTCGTGGTACCGCGCCCGGCGGTACTCGTGCGATCACCGCGGTGACGAGAAGCAGGCCGACGATCACCCCGATCGCGGGCCACGACGGTGCCACCACGATGGTGATGCTGATAAGCAGGACGGCGATCAGTTTCGTGCCGGCCCAGAGTCGGTGGATAGGTGAATTTCCCGGCACCTGCCGGAGTACCACTGTGGTCACGAGGGCACTCCTCTCGTCGACAGTTCCGACACGATGCGGCCGCTGTCAAGGGTGATGGTTCTGTCGCAGATCCGGTCCATACCGTCGACGTCGTGGGAGATCACGACAATCGCGATGCCCTGACTGCGCAGTGAACCGAGGACGTCGATGATCTCGCTGCGGCCGGGCGGATCCAGCCCGGCGAGTGGTTCGTCGAGGACCAGAAGTGGTCGGCTGTTTACCACGAGACCGGCGATGACGACGCGTCGCATCTGGCCGCCGCTGAGCGAGTCGATCTCGCGGCCGGCGAGCATCCGGTCCAGGCCGACGGCGTCCATTGCCCGAGCGACCTTCGCCGACCCCACCTCGGGACCTCCGGCTGCTTCGATGTCCTCGGCGACTGTGCGTCTTTGAAGCTGTAGCCGCGAATGTTGGAAGGCGAGCCCGACAGCGCCGACTTTGTCGCTCATGTCTGTGCCGTCGATGGTGGCTGTCCCTGCGGTCGGCTTGGTCAGGCCGGCCATTATCCATGCGAGGGTGGACTTCCCGGACCCGTTTCCACCGAGCATCAGGATGCCGTCGCCCCGGTGGATTTGCAGGTCGATGCCGTCGAGTGCGCGTTGCGCCCAGGGGGTGCGGCGATTGTAGGTGTGTTCCACACCGCGCAGTTCGAGCAACGGTTTGCCGGTACGGAATTCGATGGCGTCGGAGTCCTGGTACGGTCCGCGCATCCACTCCGGTGTGTGTTCCACCTGCATGCCGTCGTGCAGATGGATCACTCGATCGGCTGCCGTTGTTTCCGCATCCTGATGTGTCACAAGCACAACTGACATCCGGTGCCGCTTCGGCAGTGCAGCGAGCAGCGCGACCAGCGACCTCCGGCCTTCGGCGTCGATCATGGCTGTTGCCTCGTCGGCGATCAGCAGTGTAGGTCGGCGAGCGAGGGCCGAGGCGACAGCAAGGCGTTGAAGTTCGCCACCGGACAGCGACGATGTCTCGCGTGTGCCCATTCCAGCGAGTCCGACCTCGGCGAGCAACTTCTCGACATCGAGGTCTACGCCCGGTGCGAGTCCCCACACCACGTCGTCCGCGACCCGACTGCCGAGCACCTGGCTTTCGGGGCGCTGCAGCACAACGGCGGTGCCGCCTTCGAGTCCGAGGCCCGCGATACCCGGACGTTCGACGGTTCCCGATGTGGGCAGGGTTCCGGCCAGGATGCGGGCGAGGGTGGACTTGCCTGAACCGTTGTGTCCCACCACGGCTACGAATTCACCGATGTCGATGGTGAGGTCGATGTTCTCGAGCGCGGCCGCGCGGGCGTTGTCGTAGCGGAAGCCGACGCCGGTCAATCGGAGCGGAAGGGGCTTGACCACACCGTCACCCGCCGCGGGCAGGTGCTCGACTACCGGAATGGTAGCGAGGCGATCGAGGACGGCGCCGAGGATCAACCACGTGAACAGGGCGCCGAAGATGATGCTGAACGACATCGTGCCGAGAATCCACCACCACCAGTTGTCCAGTACGGCGCCGACGCTCGAGCGCAGCACATCTGCGGGCGTCACGAGCATCTCGGCGCGCGACATCATGCGTGCAACACCTTCGATGGTGTTCTCGATGGTTCGCAGGAACAGCTCGCGCAGCGGCGTCAGAACGAACAGCATCCCCACCGTGAACAGGCCCAGCGACGGGCCGATGATGGTAGCCGTCGCAAGGACCGAGAGCAGCCCCTGTTTCTTGCGTTTCGCCCGCCCCACGATGCCGCCGAGCAACGCCGACGTGGCCACCGTGAAGGCCGTGGTGGTACCTGCGGCGACGAATGCGACGAGGATCCCGGCGGCGGCAGCCGCGACCAGCGCACGTGTGCGGTGACGCTGGATCACCACTGCCAACGGGACGGCGGCGACGATCTGCAGGGCCGATGCCATCGGAACGACCATGGCAACGACCGACAGCGCCACCGCGATGCTGCTCATCACCGCTGCTGTCGCCGTTTCGGCGGGCGTCAGAGCCAAGGACTTGCGCAACCTCGTCGGTCCCTAGCGCGACCGCTGGCTGGTGGCAGGACCGGCGGGACGACGCCGACGTCCGCCGCCGGCGGCGTGCTGGCGCGGCGAACCGTTGCGTGGGCTTCCTTGCCGCGGCTGCTGCTGCGGTGCGACCTTGACGGGCTCGACGTAGCGGGCCTGCTCGCCGACGAGTTCGGCGACCTGAGGTGACGTCGAGGTGACCCGAACGGGTGTGACCTTGATGTCGGCCTTGCGTAGCAGGACTGCGGTGTCTCGGCGCTGCTCCGGAAGTACGACGGTGACGACGTCTCCGGCGCTCCCGGCGCGTGCCGTACGGCCCGAGCGGTGCAGGTAAGCCTTGTGCTCGGCGGGCGGATCGACGTGCACGACCAGCTGGACGTCGTCGACGTGGACGCCGCGCGCGGCGACGTCGGTGGCGACGAGGACCCGAGCTGCACCCGAGGAGAACGCCAACAGGTTGCGATCGCGCGCAGCCTGAGACAGGTTGCCGTGCAGGTCGACCGACGGAATTCCCGCTTCGGTGAGCTGCTTGGCGAGCTTGCGCGCCTGATGCTTGGTACGCATGAACAGGATTCGGCGACCCGTGCCCGATGCGAGCTGCTGCACCAGCTTCTTCTTCGCCTCGACACCGTCGACCTCGAACACACTGTGTGTCATGGCTTCGACGTGTGAGTTGACCTCGTCGACGGAGTGAGTGACCTGGTCGGTGAGGAAACGCTTGACCAGCTTGTCGACACCGTTGTCCAGCGTCGCCGAGAACAGCAGGCGCTGACCCTTCGGCGGGGTGGCAGCGAGGATTCGTGTCACGACGGGGAGGAAGCCGAGGTCGGCCATGTGGTCGGCCTCGTCGAGGACAGTGATCTGCACGCCGTCGAGGGTGACGTGGCGCTGCTTCATCAGGTCTTCGAGACGGCCGGGGCAGGCGACGACGATGTCGACGCCACCGTTGAGTGCGGAGACCTGGCGGTTCTGCGAGACGCCACCGAAGATGGTGGTGACCCTGAGCTTGTATGCGGCCGCCAACGGTTCGATGGCGACGGCGATCTGGGTGGCCAGTTCGCGGGTGGGAGCCAGGATCAGTCCGCGCGGACGGCCGGGCTTGCGGTTGCCGGGCAGCTGTCCGGCGAGGCGGGCCACCATCGGGATGGAGAAGGCGAGGGTCTTGCCGCTTCCGGTCTTTCCACGTCCGAGCACGTCACGTCCCGCGAGTGTGTCGGGAAGGGTGTCGGCCTGGATGGGAAACGGTTCGGACTTGCCCTGTGCGGAGAGGACATCGGCGAGTGCGTGCGGTACGCCGAGCGAAGCAAAAGTAGTCATAACGATGAGATGTGCCTTTCGGGCAGGGTGTTGCACCCATGGCCGATGGCCGTCAGATGCAAAGGGTGGCGAGACTGCCGGTGGGCAGTTTCGATCGCCGTAAGAAAAGCCTGTGCAGGGTGCACATGGACTACGCGGCCGGAGCCGGGCGGAAGTAGAAGCATTCCACGACGTCTGACGAGCAGCTACGCGCGTCGTCGACAAGTGTAACCGAGTCATCGGCATCGTCACGCCACCACACCGATGTCGAAGACGATGCCGTTCTCGATCTGTGAGGTGTAATGCTCGATAACCGACACCCCTGACGCTGTGGATATGTAGGTGTGCCCGGTAGGTGTCATAACCCCGTACTTGTGAAGCTCGCGGCGACCGGTGCGTTCCGGTCTTGCTTTCCAGCCTTCGCCTTCCTTCGCGTAATTGCATGCGGCACAGAGGCCTGCCCCGTTTTCGGCTGTTGTCCTGCCACCGGCAGCGTGCGGCACGATGTGGTCGTGGTGCCGGATGGGTGCGTCGCACCACGGGGTGCGGCATGTCCGGTCGCGAACATCGATCAGGCGCGCGAGTGCCGTCGGGAAGGTCCGCGATTTCGATTCCATCGCGGTGAGCGCCCCGGTCTCAGGGTTGGCATAGAGCCTGCGAAGTGCGACGCGCGTCTCACTGTCGAGTGCCTCACGTACCAGTTTCTGGGCGACATCGGAGGGAATATCGCCGTAGCCCTGCAGGTGCGCGGACCCGGCGTTGCCGCTCAATAGTGCGGTGTCCGGCAACACAACGTTGACGGTGACCGGTGAACCTGCAGCGGCGGAGACTCCCGTTATCCGTTCGAATACGAGGTCGGCCATGATCTGGTCGCGGGTACGGGTCTCTCCACCTGCATTGATGATGGTGTCGGCATCGCGCCGCAGCGTCGCCCACATGCCCACGGCTCGTTCCATCGAGGTCAGACATCCCAGGGCCGTAATTTGTCAAGCGGCGGTGGGTTGTTGTTCCGTTCGGTGTGCCCAGGCGATGTGTTCGTCGTATTTGGTGCGGTGTCGTAGGCAGCCGTGCAGTAGTCCGACGAGTCGGTTATCCGTTCCGAGCGTCCGGCGTTCGAGTTGCATTACCCGCACATGGTCGACCGGATGCGCGCCGAAGCCCACGTCGGTCCCGGCACACATGGCGGCGAGAGCACCGAAGTCCTCGAACAGGCACGCAGGGCACCCATCGCCACCAGCGACCACGAAGGCTCCGGGGATCCAGACCCGAAGTAAATCAACACGCAGTGATCGAAGAGCCCCTCCCGACTACACGGGCGGGGCTCTTGGCTTGCGACAATTCATGATCTAGACCACGCCGAACACGACGCGCCCCCGGGCGGTGTCGAGCGCGAAGGGAGAACTAGTGCCGTCGATGGATACCGCTGTACTCGTCACGGTGACGGGCCCGGACAAACCGGGGGTCACCTCGGTTCTGTTCGCTGCGCTGTCGCGGCATCAGGTGAGTCTTCTCGACGTGGAACAGGTCGTGATCAGAGGTCGCCTCACATTGGGTGTACTACTGACCTGCCCCAACGACGCCGAAGTGCTCCAGGAAGAGCTCGAAGAGGCGATGACGACGGTCGGCGTACACGTCGATGTGGAGATCGGTGCGGACCCGGTCGGCAAGCGAATGCTCGCGACTCACGTTGTCGTCGTGCTCGGACGGCCAGTCACCGCCCGTGCGTTCAGCTCCATCTCCCGCGAACTTGCCAGACAGGGCGCCAACATCGACTCCATCCGGGGCATCGCGGACTACCCGGTAACCGGACTCGAACTTCAGGTCACCGCAACCAACACCTCGCCCGATGCCGATCGGCTTCTGCGTACCGGTCTGTCCGAGATCGCTGCCGGAGTCGGCGTCGATGTCGCGGTCGAACGAGATGGGATTTCGCGTCGCTCGAAGCGGCTCATCGTGTTCGACGTGGACTCCACCCTTGTTCAGGGTGAGGTGATCGAGATGCTCGCGGCCAAGGCCGGCCGTGAGGAAGAGGTGCGCGCGGTCACCGAATCCGCGATGCGCGGTGAGATCGACTTCGCCGAATCTCTGCATCAACGCGTTCAGGCATTGGCCGGGCTGGATGCGTCGGTGATCGAGGAAGTCGGCGAGGCGCTCGAACTGACGCCCGGTGCCAGAACCACGATCCGCACGCTTCGGCGGCTCGGCTACCACTGCGGCGTCGTCTCGGGCGGTTTCCGTCAGGTCATCGAAGGTCTGGCACACGAACTCGAACTGGATTTCGTCAAAGCGAACACTCTCGAGATAGTCGACGGGAAGCTCACCGGCCGGGTCGTGGGCGATATCGTCGACCGTGCCGCCAAAGCGAGCGCGTTGCGTGAGTTCGCGACGCAGGCTGGTGTACCGATGGAACAGACCGTTGCTGTCGGAGACGGCGCCAACGACATCGACATGTTGACCGCTGCCGGGCTGGGTGTCGCATTCAACGCGAAGCCGGCGCTGCGCGAGATCGCGGACACCGCCATCTCGCATCCCTACCTCGACGCCGTTCTGTTCATGCTCGGTGTCACGCGCGGCGAGATCGAGGCCGCCGATGCCGTCGACGGCGGGGTCCGTCGCGTCCCGATCCTGTGACCGACGCTCCGCCGGAAGGGCAGAGCCAGGAGGATACGTTCGCGGAACGCCATTCGATACTCGCCCGGGGATACGGCGGGCGCGGCGATCCACCCGACCCTGCGGACGTGCTCGCCATGCCGATGGTGCTGCATGTTCCCAAGGCAACTCCACCGCCGAGAAGCCAACTGCTCGAAGCTGCGGCATCGGCCGTGGTCGCCCTGTGTCTGGACGAGCGTGTCGGTCCCGGCGGAGAATGGGAGGGCGCCGTCCGTGACTGGACTCTCGCCCGCATCCGCAAAGTTGCCAGGCGCGCGAGGGGTGCGCACTGGGATGCAGCGCAGAACGTTCCGGGCATCACCGTCGAGGTGGGACAGGCGCAGGCTCGTGCGTTCGTGCCCGGACGAGTCGGCGACGTGGATTCGCGGATCAAGCGGCTACAGATCGGCGGGACCGATCTCGAGCACGATGCTCCGCCACTGCCGATTCCCGGACGGCCTGTGCTGTGGATCGACGCTGCGCTGGAGATGACTGTCGGGAAGGCGGCTGCACAGGTCGGACACGCGGCCATGCTGCTCGCCGGTGTGATGACGGTGGACCAGTGCCGAAGCTGGGCGTCGGAAGGGTTCGTCTGCTCGGTCCGCGAGGCCGACCCGAAACAGTGGAAGCATGCCCGCGCACTCGTCGACACCGGGCGGGCTGTCGCCGTCCGCGACGCAGGGTTCACCGAGGTAGCACCGGGCTCGATGACCGTGATCGCGCAACCGGCGCCGTGATTTCGATCGGATAGTTGGATTCTCGGCTGCGCGAACCGCTCCGAGCCTGACGGGTCCACGCGCGCGTCAGTGGATATCGGAAGCAGGGCCAGTATTCATGTTCCCTCGCTGCGCAGGACCATCACTGTGGGCCCTGACAACGGGATCACCGACCCGGCCTGCACCGTCGACGTGCTCGAGGGTGCACCGTCGACGGTGGAGGAATCGAAGATGGGAACGAACTGCGACGCGGCCCAGGCCGGACACGCGAGTGTGAGTTCGATTGGGCCGCCGGAGTGCACGATCAGCAATGCGCTGACATCGGCTACCGGTAGTCCTTCCGGCTCGAAGGAGCGAATGTCGCCGCCATCGACCCACGCCTGCAGCGTGCGGACCGAATCGTCGTTCCAGGCTTCGATGCTCAGCTCGTGACCGGCCGCATCGAACCACACCAGATCCGGACGGCCGCTGGGTGTGTCGCGTCCGATGAAGAATTCCTGCTGGCGCAGCGCCGGAGCGCCTCGGCGGACACGCAGAAGACGCGAGACGAAGGCGACGAGATCGTCATCGGCCGTCGACCAGTCGATTGCCCAAGCAAGAGCGGCGGGTGTGTCCTCGGGAACGCAGTAGGCGTTGTTGTTGCCGCCCTGTGTATGGCCCAATTCGTCTCCGGCCAAGAGCATCGGTGTTCCGGTGGACAGCGCCAGCGTGGCCAGCAGCGCGCGAACGTGACGAGCGCGTGCGGACAAGATCGCCGGATCGTTCGTCGGGCCCTCTGCGCCGTGGTTGACCGAGATGTTGTGGTTGGTTCCGTCCCGATTCTCCTCACCGTTGACCTCGTTGTGCTTCGCTGCGTAGGACACGAGGTCGCGGACGGTGAATCCGTCGTGGGCACTGATGAAATTGACCGACGCCCAGGGCTTTCGGCTGCCGCCGCCATAGATGTCCTCGGAACCGGCGAGCCTCGACGCGAGCTCGCGCACACCGCTCTGGCCGGCCCAGAATCGGCGGATCGTATCGCGATAACGATCGTTCCATTCCGACCACATACTCCCGAAGCCGCCCACTTCGTAGCCGGCGCCGGTGGCGTCCCATGGCTCGGCGATCAGTTTCGTTCGGGACAGAACAGGATCGGTGGTGATCGCTGTGAGTAGCGGTGCGCGAGCATCGAAGCGCCAACCGCCGGGGCGTCCGAGCGCGCTTGCCAGATCGAAGCGGAATCCATCGACGCCCATCTCGGTCACCCAGTATCGGAGGCTGTCGCACACCATGCGCACCACTGCAGGCGAGGCGGAGTCGACGGTGTTCCCGCAGCCGGTCAGGTCGACGTCCTGACCTCGTCCGTCGAGCAAGTAGTAGCCGGGCGCATCGAGTCCGCGCCAACTGATCGACGGGCCGGCGACGGAGGATTCGCATGTGTGGTTGTACACGACGTCGAGCACGATCTCGATGCCCGCCGCATGTACGGCGTCGACCATCGTTCTGAACTCGGTGATCTCGGCGCCGGGCGTCGAGGCGAATCGCGGGTCGGGTGCGAAGAAGGCTCCCGTCGAGTATCCCCAGTGGTTGCGCATGCCCCGGGACCGCACATCCGGTTCCGTCAGCATCGCCTGCACCGGGAGTAGTTCGATTGTGGTGACACCGATGCGTCGTAGATGTTCGAGGACCGCGGGGGCGGTGAGGCCGAGATAGGTTCCGCGATGTTCCGGCGGTACGCCCGGATGACGCGCCGTATAGGCACCGACGTGCATTTCGTAGAGTACGGTCTGATCCCACGGCACCTCCGGCCTGGGGCTGGGCGGCCGGTTGGCCGACGCGGTGACGACCGAGAGCGGAACGTGTCCGAGCGAGTCGACAGTGCTCGCGTGTCCGAACGGGTCGTCCTCGTAGGACAGCAGAGCTGCCGCCGCCCCCAGCTGTCCCGAGATCTGGCGCGTTGCGGGGTCGAGAAGAAGCTTGTGCGAGTTGAATCGGAGCCCGCGGCTCGGATTCCACGGCCCGTGCGCTCTTATCCCGTATGTCGCGCCGGCGTCGACATCTCTGATCACACCGTGCCAGATCCCGTAGGTGCGACTGCCCAGTTCGACGCGGCGCTCACCTCCATCCGGGTCGATCAGACAGATCTCGAGTCCGTCTGCCTCGGGGGAGTGGACTGCAAATTGGATTCCACTCTCGGTGGCTGTGGCTCCCAGTGGAAAGGGTGAACCGGGCGCGGGGAGTTCCCCGAGGGCGTTGTGATGTGAATTGGACGACACGCATGGAGATCTTGCCGTGTTCGGTGGCCTCATGTGCGACAAGATAGGGACCGTGTCTGAACCGGATCCCGATCTGCTCATCGATTTCAAAGACGTTCTCATCAGGCGAGGCGGGGTAACCCTCGTCGGACCGGTGACCTGGCAGGTCGAGTTGGACGAACGGTGGGTGGTGCTGGGGCCGAACGGCGCCGGAAAGACATCGTTGATGCGGATCGCTGCGGCCGAGGTGCATCCGACATCCGGCGTCGCACATGTGCTGGGCGAAGTGATGGGCAAGTCCAACGTCGCCGATCTGAAGACGCGGATCGGGCTCTCCTCGTCTGCGCTCGCTCATCGCATTCCCGCTGACGAAACAGTGATCGACCTGGTGGTTTCGGCGGGGTACAGCGTGCTCGGACGGTGGCGTGAGCGCTACGACGAGATCGACACCGAGCGTGCTGTCGACATGCTCGAAAGTCTCGGTGCCGAGCACCTGGCGCAGCGAACGTACGGAACGCTTTCCGAGGGGGAGCGCAAACGCGTGCTCATTGCACGCGCGCTGATGACCGATCCGGAGTTGCTGCTGCTCGACGAGCCGGCGGCCGGACTCGATCTCGGCGGGCGCGAGGAACTCGTCGCCCGGTTGGCCGACCTGGCCGCCGACCCCGACGCTCCGGCGACGGTCCTGATCACCCATCACGTGGAGGAGATCCCGCCGGGATTCAGCCACGCGTTGTTGCTCAAGGAGGGTGGTGTCGTCGCGCAGGGACTCGTCGATGACGTGATCACCGCGGAGAACCTCACCGAGGCATTCAGCCAGTCGATCACACTCGATCGAGTCGACGGTCGCTTCTTCGCGCGACGCACCAGGGCAGCCGGTCAGCACCGCCGCTGATCATCGCCCGCGGCGGTCGTTGTAGTTTTCGAAGATGACCCCCACACCACTTCCCCCGACCGACGGCCCGGCGTCGGGGACGACCGACGGCTCCCTTCCGGTGCGTGATGCCTCGACGGTGATCCTCGTTCGTGACAGCGAACCCGCCGGGCAGTCCGAGGGCATCGAGGTCTTCTTGCTCGAACGGGTGGGCGGGATGGCCTTCGCCGGCGGCATGACGGTCTTCCCTGGCGGCGGCGTCGACCTTTCCGACGCCGACGCCGATCTCGCGTGGGCCGGACCGGATGCTGCATGGTGGGCTGTGCAGTTCGGTGTCGACGAACGCAAGGCGATGGCGCTTGTATGCGCGGCCGCACGCGAGATGTTCGAGGAATGCGGAATCTTGCTTGCCGGTCCGACGACGGACTCGGTCGTCTCCGACACCTCCGGCTATTCCACTGATAGAGGACGGCTCGAGCGGCGCGAGCAGACCTTCGGTGAGTTTCTGGTTCGCAACGGTCTGGTGCTGCGGGCGGATCTGCTCAGGCCGTGGTCGAACTGGATCACTCCGGTGGGCGAGAAGCGGCGGTACGACACGAGGTTCTTCGTGGCCGCTGCGCCGAGCGGACAGGACGCGGACGGGGCGTGCAGCGAAGCAGCATCGGTGGGCTGGCGGTCCGTCTCCGCTGCGCTCGAAGACTGGCGCGGCGGGCAGACGATCCTGCTTCCGCCGACGTGGAGTCAGCTGTCCGGCCTACTCGAATTCGAATCGGTGGCGGATGTGCTCGCGGCACGTCCCCAGATCGCACCGATCCAGCCTGATCTGTACCGCGTCGACGGAGAATTGCGGGTCGACTTCCCAGGGCAGCAGGGGTACTACGAAGGCAGCGCGCACCCGTGGACCGGGCGGTAGGGCCCACACCGGTAGCGTGTGAAGCATGGCTGAGTTCGTGACTCTCGAGGTATCAGACGGCATCGGCACGATTCGGCTGGACCGCCCTCCCATGAATGCTCTGAACCGTCAGCTGCAGGAGGAAATACGAGCTGCGGCGCGGGCAGCGAGTGTCGATTCCTCCGTCAAGGCGGTCATCGTCTACGGCGGCGAGAAGGTGTTCGCTGCCGGTGCGGACATCAAGGAGATGGCAGAGCTGTCGGCGGCTCAGATGGCCGCCATCGCTGGCGAGCTGCAGTCCGCGCTGGGTTCGTTGGCCGAGATCCCGAAGCCCGTCGTCGCGGCCGTGACCGGATATGCACTCGGTGGCGGGTTGGAGGTTGCGCTCGGTGCCGATCGCCGGATCGTGGGCGACAACGTCAAGCTCGGTGTCCCCGAGGTGCTGCTGGGCGTCATCCCCGGCGGCGGTGGGACACAGCGACTGGCTCGTTTGATCGGGCCGAGCAGGGCCAAGGACATGGTGTTCACCGGCCGTTTCGTGGGCGCCGACGAAGCCCTGCGCATCGGTCTGGTCGACGAGGTGGTCGCACCCGACGAGGTGTACAACGCCGCCCGCGCCTGGGCATCGCAGTTCACTACGGGTGCCTCGCGAGCTCTGGCAGCAGCGAAGGCATCAATCGATTCGGGGCTGGACACCGATCTGCACACGGGTCTGAGGATCGAGGCTCAGCAGTTCGCCGCGCTGTTCGCGACCTCTGATCGCACGATCGGTATGGAATCGTTCATCGCCAATGGACCGGGAAAGGCCGAGTTCACCGGCGAGTGACCGTTAAGCAAGAACTAGAACTTGTTCATTCTCTACTGGATAGTAGGCTGCCCTCATGACTGCAAGCCCCCACGACGGTACTTCTGCCACCGGCCGCGCCGACTCCGGTCTGCACGTGGTGTCGGATGCCTCGAGCGACCCCGCGCCCAACCCGCATGCCACGGCCGAGCAGGTCGAGGCGGCACGAAGCGACACCAAACTGGCTCAGGTCCTCTACCACGACTGGGAAGCGGAAACGTACGACGACAAGTGGTCCATCTCTTACGATGAGCGCTGCATCGACTACGCCCGCGGCCGCTTCGATCGCGCTGTGCTCGGGCAGGACGAGGCGCAGGAGGCACTGCCGTACGGTCGGGCCCTCGAGCTCGGCTGCGGCACCGGGTTCTTCTTGCTGAACCTGATGCAGGCCGGTGTAGCGGAGAAGGGGTCTGTCACCGACCTGTCGCCGGGCATGGTGAAGGTCGCGCTGCGCAATGCGGAGCACCTGAAGCTCGATGTGGACGGTCGGGTGGCCGATGCCGAGACCATCCCTTACGAGGACAACACGTTCGATCTGGTCGTCGGACACGCGGTGTTGCATCACATTCCCGACGTCGAGCTCTCACTCCGTGAGGTGCTCCGAGTGCTCAAGCCCGGCGGGCGTTTCGTCTTCGCGGGGGAGCCCACCACTGTCGGTAACTTCTACGCCCGCTGGCTCGGACGATTGACCTGGGAGGCGACGACTCGCGTCACCAAGCTTCCGTTCCTGGCGAGCTGGCGCAAGCCGCAGGAAGAACTCGACGAGTCCTCGCGTGCGGCTGCGCTGGAGGCAGTGGTCGACCTTCACACCTTCGATCCCGCCGATCTCGAAGACATTGCGCGCAGCGCCGGTGCCGTCGATGTGCAGGCGCAGACCGAGGAGTTCGCGGCGGCACTGTTGGGGTGGCCGGTTCGAACGTTCGAAGCTGCCGTCCCCGCCGAGAAACTGGGCTGGAACTGGGCGAAGTTCGCTTTCGGCGGGTGGAAGTCGCTGAGCTGGGTCGACGAGAACGTGTTGGGGCACGTCGTACCCCGCGGCTTCTTCTACAACGTCATGATCACCGGCAGAAAGTCCAGCTGAGCCGACTCCGCCGGACTACACGCCTCCGACATGGGTTATGCCTTTTCCGGCGCCGACATCGACTACCTCCGCAGCGATGTCGGCGTCGCTGCGTTGCGGGAGACGGAGCGACTGCCACTGACCAAAGCGTCGATGCTCACCGACGTCGCCCTCGTGCGGGGTAGACACGGGGACAGAGTGGGCGTGTTGATCGAGACCACGACGCTCAGGCGTAGGGCCCGAGCAAAGATCTCCGATGCCGAGGGTTGGTTGCTCACCGACGACGCCGTCCAGCAGGCGACACCGTCGGTGGTGGCGCAGCGCCGAGCGCAGCGACTTGCCGGTCGGGACGTGCACGATGTGACCTGCTCGATCGGTACCGAACTGGCCGCGCTGGTCGCCACGCCGGGCGCGGTACTCGGTAGTGATCTCGATCCGATTCGCGTACTGATGGCGCAGCACAATGTTCCCGCCGCGGGCGTGTTCCGTGCCGATGCGCTGACCCCCACCACGCGGGGGACGGTCGTGCTCGCCGATCCCGGCCGGCGTGCAGGTGGCCGGCGGACACACGATCCCGAAGCGCTCGAGCCACCGCTTTCCGCGTTGCTCGATGTCTATGCCGGCCGCGACCTCGTGGTCAAGTGCGCGCCCGGACTGGACTACGACCGTCTGGGGTGGGACGGCGAGGTCGAGGTGGTCTCGGTGAGCGGCGGTGTTCGGGAGGCGTGCCTGTGGTCACCTGGACTGGCGCGGCCACCAGTCCGCAGGCGGGCAACGGTCCTGGCCGCGGATGGTTCCGGCTACGACATCACCGACGCCGATCCGGACGATATCGAAGCCGCCGCTCCCGGCGCATGGTTGATCGATCCGGACGGGGCCGTCGTCAGGGCCGGGCTGGTTCGGCACTACGCCGCCAAACACGGACTGTGGCAACTCGATCCTCGGATTGCGTACCTCACGGGTGACTCGGTGCCGGCGGGCGTGAACGGGTTTCGCGTGCTCGACCGCATCAAATATTCCGAAAAGGTGCTCCGTCAGGCGCTGACGGCGCTCGATTGCGGTTCCGTCGAAATCCTGGTGCGCGGGGTCGACGTCGATCCGGCAGTGCTGCGCCCCCGACTCAAATTGCGCGGCAACCTCGCGCTGTCGGTGATCATCACGCGCATCGAACGGTCCGCGGTCGCATTCGTGTGCGCGGCCCGTGAACCCGGGGATTTCAGGACGAATAGGTGAAGATCTCCCCGAGGTAGGTCGAGGTAACGACCTGACCGTCCGGGCCGATCGACGTCCCCACGGTGAAGCCCGTGGCCCCGGGCAGCGGGCGATCCGCGACGGTGTCGCCGGTGTTCGCGTCGACCGTCGAGATCACCAAGTCGTTGCCGCGGCCAGTGACTGTCACGATTGTGTCGTCCGCAGTGTGTACCGGAGTCCCCAACTGCTGCAGGTCGTTTCGTTCCCACTCCAGCGTTGCGCGGTCTCCCTCGTCGCGTAGGCTGCGCAATCCGGCATCGCCTCCGGTGGGGACGATGGATCCGTTCGAGGAGACCGATGGCGTCCCCGATGCCCCGAAGCCGGCGCCGTAGGTCCACTTGGCGGTGCCGTCGGAGGTGTTGTACGCGCTCAACCGACCGTCGACATCCGCGAGATAGACCGATTCGCCGTCAGCGGAAAGCACTGGGCTCGACGTGACCGCCGCTGGAAGCAACTCGGAGGACCACCGTTCGGTGACGGCGGGGGTGGCATCGGCGTCGTAGTGCAGCGAAACAAGTTGAGGTGCAATAGCTCCCGCGCGCCAGAGAACCAGATAGATGTTCGAGGCGTCCAGGTCCACTGCGGGTGCGGCCGCGACCGGGCACTGCGACGAACCGGTCGCGCAGGCCTCGAGGCCTGTGTCGGGTGGCAGGAAGTCGGTGTTCGGCGCTTCGAGGAATTCGGGCGGGCTGATCAAGTCGTGAATCGGCACGGTGGTTCGGCCGGTCTGAGTGTCGAGGATGTTGACCTGGCCGAGTTGAGTAACGGCCAGCACGCTGCCGTCACCGAGGAACTGCGCCGAGCGAGGCACTCCGTACACCGGTGTTCGCCAACGAAGCTGGCCGTGATCGTTGAACGACGAGAACCCTCCGTCGTCGCCGATGTAGGTGTTGGCGACAGAATCGACGAGCGGCGTTGCGGTCGCCACCGACGGCCCGGACCGGTTGCACCACCGTTTCCTACCGGAGTCGATCTCGAAGGAGAACAGATTGCATCCGGCGTCGGTGTAGGTGGAAACGAACATCTGTCCGGTCGAGGCTATCGACACCGGTGACACCACGGGGCCGCCCAGCGGACGCGACCAATCGAAGGTGGCGTTTTCGAGACCGCTGTGTTCGGTCGAGTTGCTGTTTCGGGCATCCGCATGCGCGGCCGGCCAGCCGCTGGAGTCGAGCGCCTCGACGGTATCGCTTCCGCTGCTGCACGCGGCGACTGTCAGCACAGCTACGGTAGCCAGCGTCGCTGTGCGGGCGAGGCCAGCTCTGCCGCCAAGCACGTGGTGTTCTCCTTCGTCGGAAGTGGCAGTTCAGGGTCGTAGCAGTTCGCCGGGAGCCCCGCGCTCGCGGATGTCCCCTGCCGCAAGAGACTATCCCGGTGCCCGCGGGGCGCGCAGCAGCGGCCGGAGGGGAAGTTGGTTCACCGCGCTCGCGAAACTAGGGTGACTGTCTATGACGAGCATGTGGAATGCCCCACTCCGTTCACGGTGGCGTGGATCGAGACGACGGGACACCGATCAAGCTCGGTTTCTCACCCTCGACTCGCTCCGATGGGTGCTGCGGAACAAGGCCTACACCCCCTGGTATCTGGTTCGTTACGCCAGGTTGGCGCGGTTCAAGGCTGCCAACCCGCACGTGATTCTGCGGGGGATGCTGTTTTTGGGCAAGAACGTCGAGATTCACTCCACCCCGGAGTTGTCGAGGCTCGAGATCGGCCGCTGGGTTCACATCGGCGACGGGAACGCGATCCGGTGTCACGAGGGTTCGCTACGCATCGGCGACAAGGTTGTCTTCGGTAAGGACAACGTCGTCAACACCTACCTCGACATCGAGATCGGCGCGTCGACGCTCGTAGCCGACTGGTGCTATATCTGCGACTTCGACCATCGAATGGATGATGTGAACATCCCCATCAAGGACCAGGGCATCGTCAAGGGGCCCGTGCGGATCGGGCCGGACACCTGGATCGCCACCAAGGTCACCGTGTTGCGCGAGACCAGCGTGGGGCGCGGTTGTGTGCTCGGTGCGCACGCAGTCGTCAAAGGCGTCGTGCCCGACTACAGCATCGCCGTCGGGGCGCCCGCGAAGGTCGTGCGCAACAGGAAAGCCGACTGGGAGGCCGGGGCCGCGGAACGCGCCGAGTACATCGCGGCGCTCGAAGACATCGAGCGGAAGAAAGCGCTCAAAGCTGCCGAGCAGACTCGTGGCGAATCAGCTTCGTTCGGGTAGGGCTCGCTCGATGATGGTCGGACGGCCCAGGGGAAACCGGACCTTGCGTTTGGCCGAGAGGTAGACCTGCGCGGTGGCGTCGGCAACGTGCTTCCAGTCGAAGTCGACCGTGAGTCGGGCACGCGCAGCTTCGGCGCGCTCTTGGGCGGCATCGACGTTGTCGAGGACCTGCCGAACCGAGGACGCCAGCCCTGCGACGTCGGCCGGCTCGAAGGACAGCCCAGTCACCGAGTCGACGATGGCCTCTCCGAGGCCACCGGCCGTGGACGCCACGAGCGGAATGCCCGCTGCGGCGGCTTCGAGGGCGATGATCCCGAAAGGTTCGTAGCGGCTCGGTAGGACGATGGCGTCGGCGCCGTGGAGCCAACCCAACAGTTCGGCGTGATCGAGCGTGCCCATGAACGAGACCGCCCGAGCGACGCGGTGGGTGCGGGCAAGCTGAGCGAGCCAGGCGTACTGGGTGCCTTCGCCGGCAATGTGAAGCGTCGTTCCCGGATGACTGCGACGGATGCGTGGCAGTGCAGCGATGGCATCCTGAATGCCCTTTTCGTACTCGAGGCGGCCGACGTAGAGCAGTTTCGCCGGTTCGTGGCGCGGCTGTCGGCGTCGGAAGGTCCACGTGCGAATGTCGATTCCGTTGCGAATGACGGTCACCGCCGCGTCGCGAATCCCGAACAGTCGGGTGACCTCGTCTTTCATGGAGGCCGAACATGTGATGACGGCATCGGAGTCGTTGGCGAGCCACCATTCGATGGAGTGGACCTGCCGATTGACCGGACCGGAGATCCAGCCGCTGTGGCGGCCGGCCTCGGTGGCGTGAATGGTCGAGACCAGGGGGACGTCGAAGTGCTCGGCCAGCGCGATCGCAGGGTGCGCGACGAGCCAATCGTGTGCGTGGACGACCTCGGGGTGCCAACCCTCGCCCAGTCCGGGCTTGCCCAGCGCAATTCCTGCCCGCACCATGGCGTGGCCCATGGCGAGTGTCCAGGCGAGCATGTCCTCGCCGAACACGAAGTGCGGGGGATCCTCTGCGACCGCGACGACGAGAACACCGTCCTCGATGCGATGGAGCGTCGGATGGGTCGAGGCGTCGGTTCCGGTGGGACGGCGAGAGAGAACCACGACCTCGTGGCCACTTCGCACGAGTTCGGTGGCGAGGTGATGCACATGGCGACCGAGGCCGCCCACCACCACCGGCGGGTACTCCCACGACACCATCAGAATCTTCACTTATCGTTCCCCTCCTTGCGGCCGATCCCTACGCAGTCGCCGGGCGTCGAGGGCCGGGAACAACCCGTCTGCCCGATTCCACTGCGCTGCGAGTTCGGCGGCGCGAACGTCATGCCCCCGTGTCGCCGTGTCGGCGATCTCGCGCAGAGCGTGCGCGTGGATGTGCGCGCGCCGACGGGCGTACTCGGCGGCGGAATCCTTGCTGACCATGAATGCCCAGTCGCTGGCGATAGCCAGAAGTGTCTCACGCAAAATCTGATCGTTGACCGGGTTGCGTAATTCTGGTCGTCCGTTCGAGGTCGCGCCGCGCCCGGCATCCACGGTGCTCAGAGCAGTGTCGACCACCTCTTCGTTGAGCGCCACCAGGTCCTGTACTGCGTCGCCGGCCCACACCCGCCAGTCCTTACCCGATCCCCACGAGGACCGCTCGAGCTCGACTGGAGCGCCGACATATCCCCTCGACCGGGCGTCGGCAAGTGTGCCGACATCGATGCCGGCTTCCGGTAGAGCACGAAGGACACGTTCGAGCCAGATCGGGCCCTCGAACCACCAGTGACCGAACAATTCGGTGTCGAACGCGGCCACGACGAGCGCGGGACGGCCGATTCTGCTCGACTCCTCGCGTAGACGTCGCCTGACGGAGTCCACGAAGTCCACGACGTGCTTGTCGATTGCCGCTGATGCCGCCTCGGGGTCGTACGGGGCCTTGTCCTGTGACGCCACTGCCCGTCCGGTCACGCGTGCATGTTTGAGGCCGGTGGCGTGATCGTAGGTGTGGAAATCGCGATAGGCAGCATGCCCCGGATAGCCGGATTTCGGTGACCACACCCGGTAACTGACCTTCAGGTCGCGACCGAAAGCCAGAACGTCGGAGTCGTACACCGGCCTTGCCAACGTGGTGTCTCCGCGCAGCGCCGGCCCGTCGACCATGAAGTGGGTGACTCCTGCTGCGGCATAACCTTTCTCCATACCCGGCGCGTACGCGCACTCCGGGGCCCAGATTCCAGTCGGTCGTGTGCCCCAACGAGCCTCGGCGTCGGAAAGTCCTTCCGCCAAGGAGAATTCGCGCAACCGCGGGTCCATCAACGGCTGAAACGGATGTGCGAGAGGGCCACCCAGCAATTCGATGGCTCGGGCATCGATCAGACTGCGGAACAGAGCTGAACCGCCGTGCCGCCAATGCTTTTCGAAGGTCTCGAGCGATCCCGCGGCAGCGCGGTGTTCGCGCCTCGCCAACTCCCGATCCCGAGCCTCGTGTGCACGCAACTGCCAGTTGCCGAGCCAGTGATGCATGCCGGACAAGCAGTGCGGATCGTCCAACTGTGCTGCCAGTACCGGGGTGATTCCGAGCGAAAGAAGATTGGTTCGGCCCTCGTCGGCGAGAGTGCTCAGCATCGTCGTCAGCGGCAGGTACGAACCGGCCCACGATTGGTAGAGCCATTCCTCACCCACCGGCCAGCGGCCGTGGTTGGCGAGCCAGGGGAGGTGGGAGTGCAGAACCAGGGAGAACATCCCCGGTTCGGTCACGGAGGGTACCGGTGTGCTCACCCGCTCACCGGAGACGTCCCGGCCGCTGCCGGTTTGATCGCGATCGCCACCAGGTCGAGGCTGGCGTCGATGTCGGAGGGGTCCACCTCGAAGTCGGCCACCCCGACGGACGCGACATCCTCGGTCAGGTCCTGCGGCCACGGCTCACCGGCGAGCGACCGCTCGATCTGTGCGTCGATGAACGATCCGCCGTGTTTCGCGTCCAACTCGCGGAGCGCTCGACCGTGATGGACACCCGTCATCGTTTCCACGGTGAAGCCCGCTTCGACCAGCAGTTCGATCAGCTCACCGGCATCGAGTTCTCGGGTGTGGAACGGGTTCAACGGCGTATCACGGCCGGGGGAGAAGGTGATCCGATTGGGGGTGCTGATCAACAGTGCGCCGCCCGGAGTCAGGACTCGGAAGCACTCGCTCAAGAACTGCGCCTGGTCCCACAGATGCTCGATCACCTGGAAATTGACGACGACATCGACCGATGCATCCCGTAGCGGGAGTCGAGCAAGATTGCCGCGCAGCATGCGGACCCTGGGGTACCGGGTACTGACGTGCGTGGCCGCGGACAGGTCGTAGTCCAGTCCGACCACCACGGACGCCACATCGGCGATCATGTTGGCGCCGTAGCCTTCTCCGGATCCCGCCTCGAGAACGACGCGATCGATGCAGCGCTTCGCCAGGGCTTCGTAGGCGACTTCGTGCCGACGGAACCAGTAGTTCTCCTCGGCGATACCCGGCACCGTCCGCTCCCCGGTCAGCGCAAGCGCAGGGGCATCCGCTGTCGCGGGGGTCGGTGACGCTTCGACGGTCCGTGGCGCTGTGGGGGTCGGCGTTGCGTTCGATGAATCGCTCACCGACGAGAGGGTAGTGCCTCACGGGGTGAAAGAACCATCGGCTGTGCGGTGGGGTCGGAGTGGGTCGGATGTATGGTCGAACCGGAAGTGTCGTAAGTTACCCGCCAGTAACTAAACATGGGGTAATCTACGACAAGGCCTAGAACAGCAAGAACCCATTAGTACGCCCCGATTGAAGCGAACCATGACCAGGAGGTCGACGCAGACCCATGACGAACATCGTTGTTTTGATCAAGCAGGTTCCCGACACGTGGTCCGAGCGCAAGCTCACCGACGGTGACTTCACCCTCGACCGCGAGGCAGCCGACGCAGTGCTCGACGAGATCAACGAGCGCGCCGTCGAGGAAGCCCTGCTCATCAAGGAAGCACAGGGCGGCGAGGTGAAGGTTCTGTCCGCAGGCCCCGACCGCGCGACCGACGCCATCCGCAAAGCCCTGTCCATGGGCGCGGACAGTGCAGTACACCTGAACGACCCGTCGATGCACGGCTCCGACGCAATCCAGACGGGCTACGCACTCGCGGCAGCGCTCGGGAACGTCGCGTTCGAGAACGACGAGCCGGCCGACCTCATCATCGCCGGCAACGAAGCAACCGACGGACGCACCGGCGCCGTACCGGCCATCATCGCCGAGTACCTGCAGATCCCCGCGCTCACGCAGATGCGCAAGGTGACTGTCGCCGACGGCAAGGTCTCCGGTGAGCGCGAGACGGACGAGGGCATCTTCGGCCTCGAAGCAACGCTTCCCGCCATCGTGAGCGTCACCGAGAAGATCAACGAACCGCGCTTCCCCTCCTTCAAGGGCATCATGGCCGCGAAGAAGAAGACGGTGCAGACGATCACCCTTTCGGATATCGGTGTCGAAGACGGCATCGTCGGTGTCGAGAACGCGGGAACGACCGTGACGTCGTCCACGCCGAAGCCTCCCAAGACTGCGGGCGAGCGGGTCACCGACGAAGGCGACGGCGGCCAGAAGATCGCCAGCTACCTCGTCGGCCAAAAGATCATCTGATCCAAGCACCCGAGCCACTCGAGACCACTCAAGGAGAGCAAGACATGGCAGAAGTACTCGTGCTCGTGGAGCACGTCGACGGAACTCTGAAGAAGGTCAGCGCCGAGCTGATCACCGCCGCTCGCGCCCTCGGCGAGCCGTCGGCAGTCGTCACCGGCCCGTCCGGCACCACCGACAAGGTCGCCGACGCGCTGACCGAGGCCGGCGCCGAGAAGATCTACGCCGCAGAGTCCGACGACATCGACGGATTCCTCGTCACCCCCAAGATCGACGTACTGGCAGGCCTTGCAGAATCGGTCAGCCCAGCCGCAATCATGACCGCCGCAAGCATCGAGGGCAAAGAGGTTGCGGGTCGTCTCGCAGCTCGCCTCGGCTCCGGCTACCACAACGACGTCGTCGCCATCGCCGCTGACGGCAGCGCCACCTACTCCATCTTCGGTGGTGCGTTCACCGTCGAGGCCAAGGCCAATGGCGATGTTCCCGTCATCTCGCTTCGCCCCGGTGCGGTCGAGGCCGAGCCCAAGGCCGGAGCAGGCACACGCGAGAGCGTCGAGGTCCCAGCCCAGGAAGAAGCCGTCGTGAAGATCACCTCGCGTGATCCGATCGTCGGAGGCGACCGCCCGGAACTCACCGAAGCCAGCGTCGTCGTGTCCGGTGGTCGCGGAGTCGGCAGCGCAGACAAGTTCAGCGTCGTCGAAGACCTGGCCGATTCGCTCGGTGCAGCAGTCGGCGCATCGCGCGCAGCCGTCGACTCGGGCTACTATCCGGGCCAGTTCCAGGTCGGCCAGACCGGCAAGACCGTCTCACCGCAGCTGTACATCGCACTGGGCATCTCCGGTGCCATCCAGCACCGCGCAGGGATGCAGACCTCGAAGACCATCGTCGCGGTCAACAAGGACGAGGAAGCACCCATCTTCGAGATCGCCGACTACGGCATCGTGGGCGACCTGTTCAACGTCGCACCGCAGCTGACCGAGTCCGTCAAGAAGCACAAGGGCTGATCACACAGCTCCCAGGCCCCCACATCCGTCGGATGTGGGGGCCTGTTGCTTGCCGCAGCCGTTCACACAACATCTGCGGCGGCGTTACCCTCCCGACGCACTGAGGCCGTTCTGATTCGTTAGACACACGTCATGACCAGTTCAGTCATGACGTCTCGAACGGTAATCAACCCAGCCGAAGCCGGTCGTTCCGCAGGCTCCCCTCCTGCCACCGATCGGTATTCGCTCGTGCTCTCCACCGACCGAGACCACCGCCGCGCCGCGCAGCGACTCCGGTACGACGTGTTCGCCTCCGAACCAGGGTTCGCCATCGAAGAGGACACCGACGGCCTCGACGCCGACCGCTTCGACGAGTTCTGCGACCACCTGCTCGTCCGCGACAACAAGACCGACGTCTTCGTCGGTTGCTACCGCATGCTCCCGCCCGACGCCGCAATCGCCGCCGGCGGCTACTACACCGCAACCGAATTCGATCTCCGCGCGCTGGACCCCGCTGCCTCCAGAGTGGTCGAGATGGGCCGAGCCGTCGTCCATCCCGATCACCGCTCCGGATCCGTCCTCGGACTGATGTGGGCCGGAATTCTGCACTACCTCGAAGTCACCGGACTGGAATGGGTGATGGGATGTGTATCGGTTCCCATGCAGTCCGCACCCGACGAACCCGCCGGGGCGAACGTCCGGGGAGTCCGCGACCAACTCCTCAACAGACACGGATCTGCACTCGACCGACGAGCTGTGCCGTACAACCCGGTGATTGTCGACGGTCGAACCCTCGACGAGATTGCTGCCCCCGCACGTACGACCATGCCGCCGCTCCTGCGGGGCTACCTCAGACTGGGCGCCCAGATCTGCGGAGAGCCGGCGCATGACCCGGCGTTCGGTGTTGCGGACTTCGTCGCGCTACTCGGTTTGCACGAGGCCAACACCAGATACCTCGACCGACTGCGAAGCGCAGCCACCACCTACGAGACGAAAGCGGGCGCATGAGTCCGTCGAAAGACCTCGCACCGGTCGAACCACGAACGGATCACGCGTGGATGCCTTCGAGCCCCTGCGGAACCGGATGCATCGGCCGTGACTCGGCAACCGTGATGCGCGTGACGGTGCTGCTGCGCATACTCGTCGCGATCATCGCATTCGGCCTGCTCCCGATTCTGATCCTCGTCGGATTGGCCTCACCGCGTGCCCGTCACGGAGTGACGAGATTCGGTGCGAGGCTCCTGTTGTTCGCGGTCGGCATCGATCTGCGCGTATCGGACTTGCGATCCGACCGTGAACGTTCCCGAACCGACGCGGGCGCGCTGTTCGTCGCCGCTCACGTCTCGTGGACCGATGTGCTCGTCCTCACCGCCCTGCGTCCGGCGACCTTTGTCGCGCGCGGCGACCTCATCGACTGGCCCGTTCTCGGACTGCTCGCCCGCGCGATGAAGGTGCTTCCGATCGATCGCGCAAACCTACGGGCCTTGCCCGGAACCGTGGAACAGGTGAGTCGACGTCTCGACAGCGGCTCCGCCGTGGTCGCGTTTCCAGAGGCGACGACATGGTGCGGACGGGCATACGGATCGTTCCGGCCTGCGATGTTCCAGGCGGCCATCGACACCGAAACATGGGTACAGCCCGTCCGGCTGCGGTACACCGACGCAGACGACGGCCTCACCACCGCCACCTGCTTCGTCGGCGACGAAACAATCGGACAGTCGATCAGCCGAATCTTCCGGCTCAAAGGAATCACCGCACAGGTCGAACTGCCTGCACCCGAGCCGCCCGGCAACGACCGCCGCGATCTGGCGAGTCGATGTGAACTCTCGGCGCGGGCCGGAGAAACACACGACCCGTCCATGCATGCCGTTGCACTCGACGACGCCGTTCGCGCACCAGAACTGCACATCGGACGCTGACAAGGCTTGCTGGGGTGGGTGCCGGTATCGCGCAGGGACGGGATACCGGCGCCGACCGGCTATCCTGAAGAGCGTTATGCCTTCAGCCCGCAGTTCGTCTGCCAACCAACACGCGAGTGCGCCCGTCTACCTCGACCACGCTGCAACGACGCCCATGTCGCCCGCCGCGATCGAGGCCATGACCGCAGTCTTCGCGACTGTCGGCAACGCGTCCTCGCTACACGGGTCCGGCCGCGCTGCGAGGCGTCGCGTCGAAGAATCTCGCGAATCGATCGCGGCGCACCTCGGGGCGCGCCCGTCCGAAGTGATCTTCACCTCAGGCGGCACCGAGAGTGACAACCTCGCGGTGAAAGGGATTTTCGCAGCTCGTCGGAACGCCGATCCAGCGCGCACGCGGATCGTCGCCAGCGCGGTGGAACACCATGCGGTGCTGGATGCGGTCGAGTGGCTGGCCGAGAACGAGGGCGCCCGCATCACCTGGTTGCCGGTCGACTCCGAAGGTCGGGTGCATCCGGACGCCCTGCGCGCCGAACTCGCCCTCCATGCCGACGAGACCGCACTGGTCACGGTGATGTGGGCGAACAACGAGGTCGGAACCATCATGCCGATCCGCGAACTCGCGGTGGTCGCCCGCGACTACGGCGTTCCCATGCATAGTGACGCCATTCAGGCAGTGCCGCACCTACCCCTCGACTTCGCCTCCAGCGGGCTGTCAGCCATGAGCATCGCAGCTCACAAGTTCGGCGGCCCGCAGGGCGTCGGAGCGCTTCTCCTGGGCCGAACCGTCTCGTGCGTACCGTTGCTGCACGGCGGCGGACACGAGCGCGACGTGCGGTCGGGCACGCACGACACGGCGTCGATCGTCGCCATGGCCGCCGCCCTCACCGATACTGTCGACGGACTCGCGGAACGACACACCCAGCTCACCCGCTTGCGCGAGAAGATGATCGCAGGTGTGCGGGCGCTCGACCCCGACGTGATCGTCAACGGCCCGGACGGCGCCGACCGGCTCGCAGGAAACGCGCACTTCACCTTCCCCGGCTGCGAGGGTGATTCCCTGTTGATGTTGCTCGACGCCGCGGGAATAGAATGTTCTACGGGGTCCGCGTGCACCGCAGGTGTGGCCAGCGCGAGTCACGTGTTGATCGCGATGGGTGCGGATCCGTTCACCGCCCGGGGCTCGTTGCGGTTTTCGCTGGGGTCGGATTCCTCCGAATCGGATGTGGACGCACTGCTGGCAGCGTTGCCGCACGTGATCGAACGAGCCCGCGCTGCGGGATTGGCGAGCGTAGGAGCTCGGGGAGGACAACGCTGATGCGTATTTTGGCTGCCATGAGCGGTGGAGTGGATTCGGCTGTTGCGGCGGCTCGTGCCGTCGACGACGGTCATGATGTCGTCGGTGTACACCTTGCGCTGTCCACCGAGCCCGGGACGCTGCGTACCGGTTCGCGGGGCTGCTGCTCGAAGGAGGACGCCGGGGATGCACGCCGTGCCGCCGACGTCCTCGGCATCCCGTTCTATGTGTGGGATTTCGCCGATCGGTTCAAGGAAGACGTCATCGACGACTTCATCGAGTCCTATGCCGCCGGTGAAACACCGAATCCGTGCCTGCGATGCAACGAGAAGATCAAATTCTCCGCACTCGCGGACCGTGCGCTGGCTCTGGGATTCGACGCCGTCGCCACCGGGCACTATGCCCAGTTGCACGATGGTGTCCTGCGTCGGGCAGTCGATGCCGACAAGGACCAGTCCTATGTGCTCGCCGTCCTGACGCCCGCGCAGTTGTCCCGGGCGATGTTCCCGATCGGCGACACACCCAAGTCCGAGATTCGAGCCGAAGCCGCTGAGCGAGGTCTCGCGGTCGCGGACAAGCCCGACAGTCACGACATCTGCTTCATTCCCTCCGGTGACACTCGCGCGTTTCTCGGCGCCAAGATCGGTATTCGCCCGGGCAAGGTCGTCGATGCGGACACCGGCGCGGAACTCGCCGATCACGAAGGGGTGCACGGCTTCACGATCGGTCAGCGGAAGGGGCTCGGCGTCGAAGGACCGACGATCGACGGCAAGCCGCGTTACGTGACGGCAATCGAACCAGACAGTGGCAATGTCATCGTCGGTTCCGCAACACGTCTGGATGTGTGGGGAATAACTGGTGACCGAGCGATCTGGACCGAGGGCTCAGCGCCCGTCGGGCCGATCGAGTGCGTGGTTCAGGTGCGGGCACACGGCGGTATGTCGGAGGCTGTCGCCGAGGCAACCGAGGGTGGTATGGATATCCAGCTGCGGACCCCACTCGCCGGGGTCGCGAAAGGTCAGGCCGCAGTGCTGTACCGGAGGGACGTACTCGGTGACATCGTCATCGGAAGTGCGACCATCGCGGGCACTCGTTCCGAGAACACGTGAGCGCGAGCGTCTTCGGCGCCCTCTCGACAGGCTTGGGTTCCTGGCCGGGCACGGATATCCGTGAGTCCGTGTCAATCGTTCTCGGGGAGCTACCTGTTCTGCCGCACCTCGTCGAGCTGCCGGCCAGAGGGCTCGGTGCGGACCTGATCGGGCGGACCGGCGCTTTGATGGCCGATGTCGAACTCGATGTTCGGACGTCGGGATATCGCGTCTCACCGCGCAGAACGTTGTCGAGTCGTCGAGCAACAGACTTGCTGCGCGAGGATCTCGATGTGCTCGAAGAGCTTTGGGAGACAGGCGGTCACGCTGGGACGCGCAGTCTGTTCAAGGTGCAGGCGGCCGGAGTCTTCACCATGGCGGCGCAAGTCGAATTGCGTGGCGGACACCGCATTCTGACCGATCGAGGCGCGGTTCGCGGCTTCGCCGAATCGCTCGCCGAAGGAGTACGCCAGCACTGCGCGGAGATCACCGCGCGGCTCGGCGTCGAGGTAGTCGTTCAGTTCGACGAGCCGAGCCTGCCTGCGGTGCTCGCGGGCTCGTTGTCCGGGGTCACTCGGCTCGATCCTGTCCGCGCAGTACCCGAACCCGAAGCACTGGACCTGCTCGACACGGTGCTCCGCAACGTCGGTGCCCCCGCTGCGATCCACTGCTGCGCCGTCGACGCTCCGCTGAAGATGTTCCGTCGCAGTCTCGCCGAGGCTGCAGCTATCGACCCTGCGCTGCTTCGGGCGAGTGATCTCGACGACGTCGGGGAGTTCTTGCAAGCGGGCAAGACACTGATGTTGGGCCTCGTGCCCGCCGTCGAGCCGGATCGAGTACCGACCTGGCGCGAGCTGGCGGCACCGGCAGTCTCGCTCGTCGATCGGCTCGGGTTTCCGCGATCTGTGCTGGCTACACAGTGCTCCGTCACGCCGTCCTGCGGGTTGGCCGGCGCATCGGTGCCGTGGGCGCGCACGGCACTCGAATTGGCCTCCGCGATCGCCGAGGTCTTCCAGGACGCTCCCGACTCGCTCTGAGCGCCTCATCGCCGAGGACGTCGGCATCAGGGCCGGGGCCGGTGTTGTCGCGCCGGAGGTGTCGGTCGCGTCGGATAACCTTCTGGCGTGGACGAAACAACTGAACTCCCGGGTTCCGAGGAAGCGGGCGCGCCGGGTGCCGCCGTGTCGGCGAGGGCTGCCGGCACACCCGCCTCGGGCAGGGATCGTGAGCGCTGGCAAGAGTTGGCCGAGGAAGTTCGCGGGCATCAGTTCCGCTACTACGTTCGCGACTCACCTGTTGTCTCGGACGGCGAGTTCGATGCACTGCTCGGTGAACTGAACGATCTCGAGGAGGCGCATCCCGAGCTCCGCGCCGCGGATTCGCCCACGCAGCTCGTCGGCGGCGGGTTCGCCACCGAGTTCACTGCGGTCGATCATCTCGAGCGGATGTTGAGTCTGGACAACGTATTCGATCAGGACGAACTGCGAGCGTGGGCCAAACGCGTGGAGTCCGAGACCGGCCCCGATCTGCATTACCTGTGCGAGGTCAAGATCGACGGCGTTGCCCTCAATCTCGTGTACGAAAACGGGAAGTTGGTGCGGGGTGCGACGCGCGGCGACGGCCGCACGGGTGAGGACGTCACTCTCAATGCCCGCACCATCGACGATATTCCGGAAGTGTTGGCCGAGAGTGCCGAGCATCCGACGCCGAGCCTGTTGGAGGTGCGCGGAGAGGTGTTCTTCCGGCTCGAAGATTTCGCCGCTCTCAATGCTTCGCTCGTCGAGGAGGGGAAGCCGCCGTTCGCGAATCCGCGCAATTCGGCCGCAGGGTCCCTGCGACAGAAGAATCCCGCAGTGACCTCTCGTCGTAGGCTGGGCATGATCTGTCACGGATTCGGTCGCATGGAGGGCTTCTCGCCCGATTCGCAACTGCACGCCTACGAAGCGTTGAAGGCATGGGGGCTGCCGGTCTCGGCGCACACCGCCCGCGTCGAGGGCATCGATGCCGTCGTCGAGCGGGTCGCATACTGGGACGATCATCGGCACGACGTCGAACACGAAATCGACGGGCTTGTCGTCAAGGTCGACGAGATGTCGCTGCATCGCAGGCTCGGAACCACCTCGCGCGCGCCTCGTTGGGCGATCGCGTACAAGTATCCGCCCGAGGAAGTCACGACGAAACTGCTCGATATCCGGGTCAGCGTGGGTCGAACAGGCCGCGTCACCCCATTCGCCTACATGCAACCGGTATTGGTGGCCGGGTCCACGGTGGCATTGGCGACATTGCACAACGGGTCCGAGGTCAAGCGCAAGGGTGTGCTGATCGGGGACACGGTCACCATTCGCAAAGCAGGCGAGGTCATTCCCGAGGTACTCGGCCCAGTCGTCGCCGCCCGAACCGGTGACGAGACCGAGTTCGTCATGCCCGACAGGTGTCCCGAATGCGGCACCCCGCTCGCGCCCGCGAAAGAGGGCGACGCGGACCTACGTTGCCCCAACTCGGAATTCTGCCCGGCACAGCGCCGCGAGCGGGTGTTCTTCGTGGCAGAGCGCGGTCGTTTCGACATCGAGGGTCTCGGATACGAGGCGGCGACCGACCTGCTCGAAGCCGAGGCCATCGTCGACGAGGGCGATATCTTCTCGCTCACCGAGGAAGACCTGCTGAAGACGTCGATATTTCGGACCAAGGCGGGTTCGTTGTCCGCAAATGGCCGTCGACTGCTTGCCAACCTCGACAAGGCCAAGGACCGGCCACTGTGGCGGGTCCTGGTGAGCCTGTCGATCCGGCACGTCGGACCGTCTGCCGCTCGCGCTCTGGCCACCGAGTTCGGCAGTCTCGAGCGTATCGAGACTGCCACCGAGGAAGAGCTCGCGGCGGTGGACGGCGTCGGCGGCACCATCGCCAAGGCGGTCTCGGAGTGGTTTTCGGTGCCGTGGCACCGAACCATCGTGGAGAAGTGGCGGACCGCGGGCGTTCGGATGGAGGACGAGCGCGACGAATCGATCGTCCGCAACCTCGAGGGCATGTCCATCGTCGTCACCGGCTCACTCGTCGAATACTCGCGTGACGGGGCCAAAGAGGCGATTCTCGCGCGCGGGGGCAAGGCGGCCGGATCGGTGTCGAAGAAGACAGCGTTCGTCGTCGTCGGCGAGTCTCCGGGTAGCAAGCACGACAAGGCACTCGAACTCGGCGTTCCCGTTCTCGACGAGGAGGGGTTCACGCTGTTGCTGACCGAGGGGCCGGACGCAGTACGCCCGCCGGACACGACCGAGGACGCCGAAACGGAGAACCCAGCAACGGAAAACCGAAAAGACTAGGTCACCCGAGCACGGTCGCGACGATCCCGGCGAGGTAGCCCAACCGCGCCACTTCCGACGGGCGGAACCCCGGACCACCGGGGCGGCCGAGGACCAATACGGTGCCGGTCGAACCGAGTGGTGCAGCCGCGATCTTGGTGTCCATGTCGCGCCACACCTGCGGGACCCAGTCGGCCTCGGAGTCCAGCGCCGCGGGGTGAGCAAGTGGCATCCATGGCATGTCGGCTGCGTGCGTCTCCGGAGCCCCGGAGCTGCCGACGACGCGATACGCGCCGTGCCTGCCCGAGGCCACCACGATGGACCATCCCACTCGGAGCACCCGGGGCGCGCCGTCGACGAGTACCTGCAGACGATCGTCCAACGCGGCGGCGACCCGATCGATCAGCTCGAGTTCGCGATGGGTGTCGAGAACTCCGGTGTACGGCCGAATGGAATCCACTCGCACATCGGTCAGGCGTTCGGCGGCGGTGATGAGGGTATCGGGTAGAGCGCCCGGGGGAACGTCGACCACCAGGTCGTCGACGGCGAAGTCGGGGCCGCGTTCGATGACGTCGAGCGACAGGATGTCTGCACCGACCGAGCCGAGAGCAACGGCGAGCGCCCCGAGGCTTCCGGGGCGATCGGGGAGTTGAACGCGGAGCAGGTACGACATGACGCTCCCTTTCGATCACACAGTGCGGACATCGTGGGCACCGACGGCATCGGGGTGCGTGAGTTTCGCGCACACCCGCATGCGCGAGCACCGCGAGTCATCCTTGCATTGTCTGCTCCCCTTCTCGACACGGACGGCTCCGGCGGTGATCTTTCGGACACCTTCCGACGGCGCGGCGACCGCTGGATGAGTCGGCGCGCCGGTTGGCTACTACGATTACGTGGTCGCGTGTCTGTGCGGCAGCTTCGATACATGTGTGAAAGGGGTCTACGCGGTGCCTGATATTTCCCGCGACGAGGTTGCTCACCTCGCCCGGCTGTCCCGGCTGGCTCTGAGCGAAGCCGAGTTGGACGAGTTCGCCGGCCAGCTCGATTCGATTCTTCACCATGTGAAGGCAGTCGCTGAGGTCGCTGCAGACGAGGTGCCTCCGACCGCTAACCCCGGTGCTATCGCGAACGTAACGCGCCCGGACGTGATCGTGCCCGGTCTGACGCCGTTGCAGGCGCTATCGGGTGCACCGAACGCCGAGGACGACCGCTTCGCAGTGCCACAGATTTTGGGAGAGAGCGAATGACCGACCTGACTGCCCTCGACGCCTCCGAACTCGCGGGGCGTATTCATGCCCGCGAGGTGTCTGCGGTGGAGGTCACCCAGGCGCATCTGGACCGTATCGATCAGGTCGACGGTGAGTATCACGCCTTCCTGCACGTGTCCGGCGCGAACGCGCTGGTTGCTGCGAAGGAAGTCGACGATGCACTGTCGGCGGGGGAGCCTCCCGCGTCGGCACTGGCAGGGGTGCCACTGGCATTGAAGGACGTGTTCACCACGACCGATATGCCCACCACCTGTGCGTCGAAGATGCTCGAGGGGTGGATCTCGCCCTACGATGCGGCGGTCACCTCGAAGCTCCGGTCGGCAGGAATTCCGTTGCTGGGCAAGACCAATATGGACGAGTTCGCGATGGGCTCCTCGACGGAGAACTCCGCCTACGGGCCGACCAAGAACCCCTGGGACACCACGCGCATACCGGGTGGCTCGGGTGGCGGTAGTGCCGCGGCTCTCGCCTCTCGGCAGGCACCCCTGGCGATCGGCACCGATACCGGTGGATCCATCAGACAGCCCGCTGCTCTGACAGGAACCGTCGGCACCAAGCCGACCTATGGGACCGTGTCCCGCTACGGCCTCATCGCATGCGCGTCCTCCCTCGATCAGGGCGGGCCGTGTGGCCGCACCGTGCTCGACACAGCTCTGCTGCACGATGTCATCGCCGGGCACGACCCGCGCGACTCGACGTCGGTCGATGTGGAAGTGGCCTCGATGGTCGCCGCCGCCCGAGCGGGCGCGAACGGTGATCTGACCGGGGTACGGGTAGGAATCGTCAAGGAACTGCATTCCGACAGCTATCAGCCCGGCGTCATCTCGTCCTTCGACGCCGCCGTCGCCACGTTGACGTCGCTGGGTGCAGAGGTCGTGGAGGTCTCGTGCCCCAACTTCGTGCACGCCCTGGCGGCGTACTACCTGATCCTTCCGTCCGAGGTGTCGTCCAATCTCGCGCGATTCGACGGCATGCGGTACGGCGCACGCGCCGGGGACGACGGCACCCACAGCGCCGACCAGGTCATGGCCATCACGCGCGCCGAGGGATTCGGCGCAGAAGTCAAGCGCCGCATCATGATCGGAACCTACGCACTCTCGGCCGGATACTACGACGAGTACTACGGTCAGGCGCTCAAGGTTCGTACACTCATTGCCCGCGACTTCGACCGTGCATACGAGCAGGTGGACGTGTTGGTCTCGCCGACTACCCCGACCACTGCGTTCCCATTGGGGGACAAGGTCGACGATCCCATCGCGATGTATCTCAACGACCTGTGCACGTTGCCGACGAACCTGGCCGGGCACTGTGCAATGTCGGTTCCGTCCGGTCTCGCCTCGGAGGACGCACTTCCCGTCGGATTGCAGATCATGGCACCGGCATTTGCCGATGACCGTCTCTACCGTGTCGGAGCGGCGTACGAGTCGGCTCGCGGGCCGCTTCGCTAGCACTCCGGTAGCAGAGATCCTTGATCGGCACCGTAGCGGTGCCCGTGTCCGGTGGGAGCATTCAGAGCCGACATCAGGTCGACGGTGGTCTGCAGATAGCTGACGACTGGGATCCACTGCGGCATGGGCGCATCCGCCTGGGTGTCGTCGAGCTTCGGCGGTGACGTAAGGAGCTCGGTCGACCATCGAACAACCGGGTCCGACGTGTTCGCGAGCACCACTGCCGAACCCGATTCGACCTCTCCGGCGGGCGGACCGGCCCACAGAGTCCCGCAGATCCCCTCCGGATTCGCCGCCACCGCCGCGCTGCCGCCGATGGCACCGAGGCTTTGACCGTAGACGTACAGGTCGGGCCTCGATGCGGCAGGCAGCGCTGCGATACGTGTGCGTACGGCGTCGAGCAGTGCCGTCGCCGAGTCCTCGGCCTCTGTCCTCGCGAGTAGGAACGTAGCCCAACTCGGTCGGTATGAGTACTGAAGTGCCACCGTGGCGACGTCTCCTTGGAAGCGATCCTCGATTCCGCTCGTCGCGTTCTCGTCGACCCACCCGGATCCGGTCGGAACAGCCACCACGACATGCGATTTCGTGAGACCGCCCGAGTGTTCGAGTTCGTCGACGGCGATCTGTGCGCGTGCCGTGGCGCTCGACGCGGCGTCGAGTGCGACGTAGGTGCGTACAGCGTCGGCGTCGGTGCCACCGGAGACGAACTTGCGTCCCTCTCGGCCGAGATCGTCCCACCCGACGAGTGATCCGATGCTTCCGGACTTGCTGGGTGTCAGAGGAGTGGTCAGCGATGAATCGATCATCGCATTGGATGCTGCGAAACGATCCGTCAACGACGCCCACACAGCGGGCAGTACGACGAGATATCCGGCGAGTCCTGTCACCAGAATCACGCAGACGGTTCGGGTGCGGCCGAGCCTTCTTCCGCCGCGCCTGAGTCCCACCCCGATCACCACCGAGATCGCGCAGATCGAGATTGCTCCGCACCACACCTCGACCCAGTGCATCGGTGGCGTCGGTTCGGTGCCCATCGCTGAGCGGAGATCGTTCTGCCATCCGGCTTCGCTCACAGCCGCAGCGAAGATCGCAGTCACGCTGCCGCAGAGTGCAATGCGACGAGCCACCGGGTGAACGGACGGAATGAATACACGGGAGACGATGCGGTGAGCAATCGCGGACAATGCGAGCCCGAGGGCGGCCGCGATTCCGGTGACGAGTGCCTGTGTCAACGAGGATCGTGGCAGCAATCCTGGTGCCAGTGATGCGATTACCGTCATCGAGAGGATGATCGAGGTGGCAGTTCGGGGTACTGCAGGACGGGCCGATCGAGTGGTCGGCGGGCCGAGGATCACTGGGGCGTCGAGAATCTCGGCGCTCATGCTTGCACCCCACGCAGTCGTAGAGGAGCTGTGATCGACATGGCGGACGCGCCAATTGCCGCGATGACGCCGCCGATGCCGATTGCGAGGAGGTACGGAAGCGCGGGTTCTGGCTCTGGCGTGCCGTAGTGCTGACGCCACGAATTGAACCGGACGGCCGTGGTTGCTATCTCGGCCATGACCTGGCACGAGGTGCGAGACCGGATTCCCGAACGCGCGCTACAGCTTTCGTTCATTCTCTCGCCGAGTTGCGTGTCGAGTTCCTGGCGAGCGGTCGCCGTAGACTCGGATGCCCCGCCGAAGCGGAGTAGGTCGTATCCCAGATCGTGTGCTTTGCATGGCCCGTCGAACTCGGATGGAAGCGGAATCGGCGACGAGCAGTCTCCGTCAGGATCGACCAACACCCCGTTCTCGACAGAGGGGACGTAGAACCGCTCGGTGAATCCGGCGGGTACGGCCGCGGAGGCTCGGCCGGCCGGTACGTCGGCGACCGCTGTCGGCGGTGTGATGGTGGCACCGATCCCGAGAACGGCGCCGACGGCTAGCGTCCCGATGCCCACTTGCGCTGCGCGTGTCCCCGTCCCGAATATCCCAGTCCTGTTCTTCATGGTGACCGACGCTATGAATGACCTGCGGTGCAGGTAATCGGTCTGCGGTGCCGATCCTCCCTGCCTTCTCGGTGCTGCCGACGCTCGGCACTGATACCGAAGGGGCGCCGCGATCTCACTCCTGGGTACGATGACTTTTCGGCGCTGGGTTCCTAGTGTTCTGAGGGTGGGTATCAGAAGCAGAACCAGGAACAAGGCTCCGGTCGGCAGGCCAGGGGGAGTCGTGACGCGGGCTGCCCGCGCAATCCCGCCTGGCCGCAGAATCGACATCACGATATTCGTCGTGACTGCGATCCTGTATTCAGTGGCGTGGCCGACGCTCCAACTCACGCACGACGTACCGATCCCGATCATGCCGATCGTGTCTGCGCTCGCAGTGTTCCCACTTGTGCTCGTGCGTGCCAACCCTGCTCTCGGGTGGGCGATTTCAGCTGCATCGGCAGTGGTGGTCCCGGTGGCTTTCGATCGGCTTCCTGGATACGACTTTCCTTGGCAGGTCACCCATCTCATCGTGTTGTTGGTACTCGTGTCGACGGTGAGCCTGCGTTGTGCTTTCCCGGTGGTCGTCGTCGTCTGGCTCTCGACAGTTCTGCTGTTTCTGGGTTTCACCCCGGGTAACGACGGGGTCGGTTGGGCGGTGGGACTGAGCGCGATCGTCTTGTTCGCCCTGTTGATCCGTTGGCTCGTGCTGTCCAGGCGCGAACTGGCCAAGCAGGAAGAAGTCAGCGAACTGGAGCGTGCGCGGCGCACCGTCCTGGAGGAGAAGGCGAGGATCGCGCGCGATCTACACGACGTCGTCGCCCATCACATGTCCCTCGTCGTCGTACAGGCGCAGAGCGCGCCCTACCGAATCGAGGATGTGTCACCCAGCGCAGCAGCAGAATTCGAGGCCATCGGAGCCACCGCTCGCGAGGCGCTGAACGAGATTCGGGGAATGCTCGGTGTGCTGCGCAGTGACGGAGTTCTCGCTGAGAACTCACCGCAACCGGGTACGGCCGACGTGCCTGCATTGCTCGAGAGCAGTGCGCGCGCCGGGGTTCGATTGAGCTGGGAATCGACGGGCAGCCCGGCGGCAATCTCCGCCACGACCGGGCTCGCGCTCTATCGCATACTGCAGGAGTCGCTGTCCAATGCCTCTCGGCACGCACCGGATACCGACGTTCGGGTGCGACTGGATTACGGACTCGACGTCGTCTATGTCGAGGTCGTCAACGGAAAGACGCCAGGCAACGGTGACGTTCCTGTGCAGATGGGAACCGGAGGGCACGGCCTCCGCGGTATGCGTGAGCGCGCCTTGGGCGTGTCCGGGTGGCTCGACGCCAGAGTTCGTCCGGACGGGGGATTCGAAGTGGTGGCTCGGCTACCGACCACCCCGTCAGCGCACGTCGTGTCCGACCACACAACCGCCTTCACCGCATAAGGTCTCTGTTCGTGGCTATCACGGTATTCATCGCCGACGATCAGGCGATGGTTCGGCAGGGATTCGGCGCACTGCTGACAGCTCAGCACGACATCAGTGTGATCGGCGACGCCGACAACGGCGCGACCGCAGTCGACGAGGTGAAGCGCCTGCACCCGGACGTGGTTCTCATGGATGTACGGATGCCGCAGATGAACGGACTCGATGCAGCGCGAGCCATCCTCGGCGCCGCGCTCGATCCGCCTGTACGCATCTTGATGTTGACCACCTTCGACATCGACGACTACGTCTACGAGGCTCTCACTCTGGGCGCGAGCGGCTTCATGCTCAAGGATGCCCCCGCGGAGGAACTGATCCGGGGAGTGCGCGTCGTAGCGGCCGGTGAGGCCTTGCTTGCCCCGTCGGTGACGCGTCGGTTGATCGCCGATGTGACTTCGCGGCGTGGGCGGGTCCGCACGCGCCCCTCTGCTCTGACCTCGCTCACCCCACGTGAACGCGAAGTGCTCGAGCTCATAGCCAAGGGAATGTCCAATCTCGAGATCGCCGCTGCCCTCTTCGTTGCCGAGCAGACCGTCAAGACTCATGTCGGGAAAGTGCTGGGGAAGCTCGGCCTTCGTGACCGCGCGCAAGCGGTGGTGCTCGCGTACGAAACCGGAGTTGTCGGGCCCGGGTGATCGGCTCGCACTGCCGACACAGGTGCGAGGCGGCAAGATTACGGTAATGGTCATGGAGTCGACGAGAAGCGAGAAATCGATGCGCATCGGAGTTCTTACCGGCGGTGGCGACTGCCCCGGCCTCAATGCGGTGATCAGGGCTGTCGTTCGCACTGCCGATGCTCGGTACGGATCGGCCGTTGTCGGCTTCCAAGACGGGTGGCGAGGGCTGCTCGAAGACCGCCGCATCCAGTTGCGCAACGACGACCGCAACGACCGTCTGCTCACCAAGGGCGGAACCATGCTCGGTACGGCACGCACCAATCCCGAGGTGCTGCGCGCTGGATTGAGCCGGATCGAGCAGACTCTCGAGGACAACGGCATCGATGTGTTGATTCCGATCGGCGGTGAGGGCACACTCACGGCGGCGCACTGGCTGTCCGAGGAGGGCGTTCCGGTTGTCGGTGTCCCCAAGACCATCGACAACGACATCGATTGCACCGACGTCACGTTCGGCTTCGACACCGCACTGACCATCGCAACCGACGCGATCGACCGTCTGCACAGCACCGCCGAATCGCATCAGCGCGTCATGCTCGTCGAGGTGATGGGCCGTCACGCCGGGTGGATTGCCTTGCATGCGGGGCTGGCGTCGGGCTCGCACATGACGCTCATTCCCGAGCAGCCGTTCGACGTCGACGAGGTCTGCGACATGGTGCGCAAGAGATTTCAGCGAGGCGACTCGCACTTCATCTGTGTCGTCGCGGAGGGGGCCATGCCCAAGGAGGGCTCGATGTCGCTGCTCGACGGCGGCATCGACGAGTTCGGGCATGTGAAGTTCACCGGCGTCGCACACCAACTCGGCCAGGAGATCGAGCGTCGGATCAACAAGGAAGTGCGGACGACCGTCCTCGGACACGTGCAGAGGGGCGGTACCCCGACGCCGTACGACCGGGTCCTGGCCACGCGGTTCGGTGTCAACGCCGTCGACGCCGCGCATGCCGGCGATTTCGGAAAGATGGTCTCTCTCCGGGGCGCCGAGATCGGCCTGGTGTCTCTGGCTGAGGCGGTGACCAAGCTCAAACGGGTACCGGAGAGTCGGTACGTGGACGCAGCAGCCTTCTTCGGCTAGTTCGCCTCGACTTCACTGTCAGCACGTCGGTCCGTCAGTGGGACGTTCTCGGTTCCTCGCTGGATTTCCGATTCGCGCCGCTCGGTCTCACGCCGCAGCTCACGCCGTCGTTCGGCGGCTTGGAAACGTTGTCGGCCGAGTTCGCTCGTCGGCGTCAACGGCGGCAACTCGAGCGGTGCGCCCGCGTCGTCCACGGCCACCATCGTGAAATAGCAGCTGTTGGTGTGCCTGGTGTCGCCGCGCTGGATGTTCTCGGTCTCGACGCGGATACCGACTTCCATCGACGTCCGTCCGGTGTAGTTGACCGACGCGCAGAAGGTGACGAGCTCGCCGACGTGAATCGGCTCTCGAAATACGACGCGATCGACCGAGAGCGTGACCACGTATGCCCGCGCGTACCGGCTCGCGCAGGCGTAGGCGACCTGATCGAGAAACTTCAGTATGGTGCCGCCGTGCACGTTGCCGGAGAAATTGGCCATGTCCGGTGTCATGAGCACGGTCATGGACAGTGTCTGTTTCGCGGAGTCCGTCACCTCCCGAGCTTAGCGAGCACCCGGGGTTACTCGCGCGTTGCACGCAGCGCATAAACTTCCCTGCATGACTGCCGCCATGGTCGATTACGACGACGTTCTGACCCGCTTCGACCCCGTTCTGGGTATGGAGGTCCACGTCGAGTTGGGCACGGCCACGAAGATGTTCTGCGGTTGCCCGACGGCCTTCGGGGCCGAACCGAACACTCAGGTGTGCCCAGTGTGCCTGTCTCTGCCTGGAGCGCTGCCGGTGGTCAACGCCGCCGCCGTCGAGTCGGCGATACGCATCGGCCTCGCGCTGAACTGCTCGATCACCCCGTGGGGGCGGTTCGCGCGGAAGAACTACTTCTACCCGGATCAGCCGAAGAACTACCAGATCTCGCAGTACGACGAGCCGATCGCCACCGAGGGCTACCTGGACGTGCTGCTCGACGACGGCAGCACCTTCCGTGTGCAGATCGAGCGCGCCCATATGGAGGAGGACACCGGGAAGTCCACCCACGTGGGCGGCGCGACGGGCCGCATCGAGGGCGCCAGCCATTCGCTGCTGGACTACAACAGAGCGGGTGTCCCGCTCGTCGAGATCGTCACCAAACCCATCACCGGAACAGGTGAACGTGCACCCGAGGTCGCCCGCGCCTACGTCACTGCACTCCGTGACCTGCTGAAGGCACTGAACGTCTCCGATGTCCGCATGGATCAGGGTTCGTTGCGCTGCGACGCCAACGTCTCGCTCATGGAGAAGTCCGCCACGGAATTCGGCACCCGCACCGAAACCAAGAACGTCAATTCGCTCAAGAGTGTCGAGGTTGCCGTGCGCTACGAGATGCGCAGGCAGGCAGCGGTTCTGCAGTCCGGCGGCGAGATCACACAGGAGACGCGTCACTTCCAGGAGTCCGACGGCACCACCACGCCGGGACGAAAGAAGGAGACCGCCGAGGACTACCGCTACTTCCCCGAGCCCGACCTGGCGCCGGTTGCGCCCGACGCAGCATGGATCGAAGAACTGCGCGCGACTCTGCCGGAGCTACCGTGGCTTCGCCGGGCGCGTATCCAGGCCGACTGGGGTGTTTCCGACGAAGAGATGCGTGACCTCGTCAACTCGGGGGCGCTCGATCTCGTCGCAGCGACGGTCGACGCCGGTGCCTCCGCACAGTCCGCCCGCTCCTGGTGGGTGTCCTACCTGGCGCAACAGGCGAACATCGCCGGTGTCGAGCTCACCGAGCTCGCCATCACTCCGGCGCAGGTCGCCGAGGTCGTCGAGCTCGTATCGGGTGGCAAAGTCAACAACAACGGAGCCCGCCAAATCGTCGACGGTGTGCTGGCCGGTGAAGGTGAGCCGGCCGAGGTCATGGCGGCCCGCGGTCTCGTCGTGGAGAAGGACGACACCAAGCTCCAGGCTGCAGTGGACGAGGCGCTCGCTGCCAATCCCGGTGTGGCAGAAAAGATCCGCGCAGGCAAGGTTGCGGCGGCCGGTGCCATAGTCGGTGCCGTCATGAAAGCCACTCGCGGACAGGCGGATGCAGCCCGAGTCAAAGAACTGGTGCTGGCGGCATGTAGCTGAGCTGGAGTCATTCGATGCCATCGTCGGAAGCGTCGCTCTTCTGGATAGCGGTGATCGCTGTTCTGGCACCGTTGTTGGCCGGCTTCGTTCCGCGCAGGCTCGTGCCGGAGGTCGTCCTGCTGCTCGTGCTCGGGATGGTCGTCGGACCAAACGTGCTCAACTGGGCCGTCGACGGTAGCGAAGTGGACCTGCTGCGCGAACTGGGCTTGGGAATGTTGTTTCTGCTCGCCGGCTTCGAAATCGACGTCGAGGAGATCACCGGCCGTGGTGGTCGCCGAGCCCTGGTGACCTGGCTCTTCAGCCTGGGCGCGGCCTTCGCCGCTGTGCTCTTGCTCGGGCACACCGGCGCCATCACGGCCGAGATCGCCGTTGCGATTGCGTTGACCTCGACTGCACTCGGGACGCTGCTGCCCATTCTGAAAGACAGTGGACTACAGAACACTGCGCTCGGGCGAACGGTGATGAATCACGGTGCGATCGGCGAATTGGGTCCGGTTGTCGCCATGGCGGTGCTGTTGGGTTCGCGCGGCGATATCGAATCCGTGGTGGTCCTCGCTCTGTTCGTGGTGGTCGCGGTCGCGGTGGGTATGGTGCCGCTGTGGGTCTTCCGCGAGGGATCGCGAGTACTCGCGGTCGTGCAGCGGGGGTCCGACACGACCGCGCAGACGACCGTACGGCTGACGATGCTGTTGCTCATCACGTTGACCGCCGTCGCAACTGCATTCGGTTTGGACATCATTCTCGGTGCCTTCGCCGCCGGATTCATTCTTCGCCGGGTGATGCCCGAGGGGGACGAGCAGCTGGAGACGAAACTGGGTGGGCTGGCCTTCGGCTTCCTGATCCCGATCTTTTTCGTCACCTCCGGCATGTCCATCGACATCGCGGCCGTGCTCTCGGCACCCGGCGCGCTCGTGGCGTTCCTGGTGTTGCTGCTGCTGGTTCGCGGCGTTCCGGTTTTCGTGGCGACCAGGTTGGACCGGGTAGACAATTTCTCCACCCGAGAACAGATGCGAGTGGCTCTCTATGCGACGACCGGGCTGCCGCTGATCGTCGCCGTCACCGGAGTCGCCGTCGAAGCCGGGGAGATGTCCTCGGCCAACGCGTCGATACTCGTCGCGGCCGGCGCGATCACAGTATTGGCATTGCCGATGCTGGCCACGGTCCTCGGCGGTGACGAAGCGAGTGAGGCTAGTCGAACCCACCGCCCCCCGCGGGAACAGGAATCTTGACCACACGGTCGTCGTTGGGTCCGGGCGCGTCGCCGTTCTTGTTGACGGTACCGGCCCAGATCTGGCCGTCCGGTGCGAGCGCGGCACCGTTCAGCTGTCCGTATCGACCCTCAACCAGCAGGGTCGGCGCTGCTGATACCGCGCCGCTCTCCGGGTCGGTCACGAGCACTGCGACCGCCTGACCGCCTGTCAGTGAGATCGCCACGGCACCTGGACCTGCCCCGCAACCCGCGACGCCGGGTCGGTCCGGCCAGGTCCAGACGGGTGAGATGACGGTACCGAGCGGGTCGATGCGCTGTAGACGATCCTCCACCGCTGTGCGATCGGTGACCCAGATGCCACCCGTCGGATCGATGCAGACGTCACCGGCCGTGCCGATTCCACTCAGGGCGACTTGCGGCGCAGGTCCGCTTTGCGCGGGTACGAGCGACTCGACTCGGAGGAGTTTACCGGCCAGGGAGGAAGGATCCGTGGCCGAAGCCGGACTGCCCGCATCCCCGGTGAGCACCAGAAGTTGGTTCGGGCTGTAGAAGTCGAGTGCGCCGCGATTGCCCTGGGTGCCCTTCGGAATGCCGGTGAGGATGTTCTTGGGTGTGTCACCGGGGGCGATGCGTACGACGCGATTGTCCGAGGCGGTGGTGATGTAGGCGTAGAGGAGTCCGTCCTCGAGATAACTGGGGGACAACGCAAGGTCGAGTAGCCCGCCGTCCGCGCCTGCATCGACATCGATGGTGGCGACCTCGACGGGCGTCTGCCCTGGCGCGACCTGCATGATGCGGCCGGTGCGGCGCTCGGCCACCAAGGCGGACATCCCGTCCGGAAGCATCACCAGCCCGCCGGTGGTGTCGAGGCAGGTCGCGATCACGTTGGGGTCCGGGTCGATACACGGCCCATCCGGCCTGTCCAGGTCCTCGGGTGTGGTCGTCGGTGCCGCATCGGGGTCGCGTGGCGCGATTTCCGCTGCGCCGAACGACGGTTCGGGGCTGAACGGCGTTGTGGTCGAATCGTCGAAGCGTGCGCAACTCCCGGTCAGCAACACTGTCAGGCCGAGTGCGGCACCTACGGTTGCAGTTCTCCAGGACACTCGCACCGGCTTCATGTACTCCGACGTTACGGAAAGCGCGCCGGGGTTCGCCATTCGGTGTATGTCTCTCCCGCGCCGCGCCAAAATGCAATGCAGCCGAATGAACACGTCTTCGCCTTACTGTTGACATTGTGACCGACAAGCCTCGAGACCCTGAACAACCCGATCCCAGCTACGAACCCGCATCGAGTCCGTACGACCAGCCGACCGAGCAGCTGCAGCCGAAGACCGAGGATGAACTCGACTTCGGGCGAGCCGGTTCGGGCTCGTACCCGACGGAGCAGATCCCGTCGTACCGGCCGTCGCAGTTCGATGAGCCCATCGCGCCCGACAGCCGCGGCGCCTATTCCGATCAGCCCACCGAGTTCTTGGACTCCGACCATCTGAAGACCGGGGCCCCGGCGTCCGCCGCGGCAACCTCGGCGACAGTAGATGCGCCCGAACCGGTGATACGCACCGAAACCGTGGAGGTTCCGGCACGTCGCGGCACCACCGATGTAGGGCTGTTCTTGCTACGACTGGTCGTTGGTGGGATCTTTCTCGTGCACGGCCTGCAGAAGCTCACCGGCATCTGGAACGGCCCCGGTCTCGACGGTTTCCGATCGTTGCTCGAGGAATCTGGCTACGAGCAGGCAAATCTGCTCGCCATAGCCGGAGCCGTCGGTGAGACCGCAGGCGGTGCGCTGCTGATCATGGGACTGGCAACTCCGTTCGCCGGCGCGGCCGTGCTGGCCGTCATCATCAACGCATGGTGCTTCAAGCAGGCCGCCGAACCGGGCTTGCAGTTTTTCGCCCCTGATGGCATCGAGTACGAGACATTGTTGGCCGTCGCGGCTGCTGCGATCATCCTTACCGGTCCCGGCAAGATCGCGTTCGACGGGCGCCGAGGCTGGGCGACCCGCCCGAGCTACGGTTCGTTCCTCGCGCTCGCCGCCGGTATTGCAGGCGGAGTATGCATGTGGATCTTCCTCAACGGCGCCAATCCGTTGGTCCAGTAGGACGCTCCGCGTCATGTGCGTGGAAATACGTGCCAGAGCACGTATTTCCACTCACATGCGGCGAAGCCGCCTCAGGGCACATAGCGCACTGCGCCCTTGTCTGCCGAGGTGGCCAGGGCGGCGTAAGCGCGCAGTGCCGTGGTGACGGTGCGCTGACGATCCACCGGCTGCCAGGGCCGCTCGGAGGCATCCATCTTTGCGCGACGGGTCTGCAGCGTCGCGTCGTCGACGAGGATCTCGAGCGTGCGCGAAGCGACATCGATGCGGACCTGATCACCGTTCTCGACGAGACCGATGACTCCGCCCGCGGCCGCCTCGGGGGAGATGTGGCCGATGGACAGTCCCGATGTTCCGCCGGAGAATCGACCGTCGGTGATCAAGGCGCAGACCTTCCCGAGACCAGCGCCTTTGAGGAACGCGGTCGGGTGCAACATCTCCTGCATGCCGGGGCCGCCCTTGGGCCCCTCGTAGCGCACGACGAGCACGTCGCCCGCCTTGATCTTCTTCTGCAGAATCGCCGAGACGGCCTCTTCTTGTGACTCGACGACGAGCGCCGGGCCCTGAAAGCTGAACAGATCCTCGTCGATTCCTGCCGTCTTGAGAATCGCTCCGTCGAGTGCGATGTTCCCGCGCAGCACAACCAGGCCGCCCTCGACGGTGTACGCGTGTTCCTTGTCGCGGATGCAACCTCCGGCGGCGTCGGTGTCGAGCGAGGACCACCGGTTCTCCGTCGAGAACGGTTCGATGGTGCGAACTCCGCCGGGAGCAGCGTGGAAGAGCTCGAGTGCTTCGTCCGAGGCCTTGCCGGAGCGAATGTCCCACGTGTCCAGCCACTCGTCGAAGCTCTTCGTGTGCACGGTCGACACGTCGGTTTCCAGCAGATTCGCACGACGAAGCTCGCCGAGCAGAGCCGGGATTCCGCCGGCCCGGTGCACATCTTCCATGTGGTAATCCGAGTTGGGAGAGACCTTGGACAGGCACGGCACCTTACGGCTGATGGCGTCGATGGTGTCGAGATCGAAGTCGACCTCGCCCTCCTGCGCGGCTGCGAGGGTGTGCAGCACGGTGTTGGTGGACCCCCCCATGGCCACATCGAGTGCCATCGCGTTGCGGAAGGCGGCAGGCGTCGCGATGTTGCGCGGCAGAACGGACTCGTCCTCGTCGCGGTAGTACTTGAGTGCGGCCTCGACGACGGTGGTACCCGCACGCTGGAACAGCGCGTACCTGGCCTTGTGGGTGGCGAGCGTAGAGCCGTTGCCGGGCAGCGCCAAGCCGAGAGCCTCGGTGAGGCAGTTCATGGAGTTGGCGGTGAACATGCCCGAACATGATCCGCACGTCGGGCACGCGCTGCGCTCGACCTCGTCCAGTCCGTCCTCGGACACTGCGTCGTTTGCACTCGCCGAGATCGCGGTGATGAGGTCGGTCGGTGCCTGCGCGACGCCACCGACGACAACAGCCTTGCCTGCTTCCATCGGCCCGCCCGAGACGAAGACGGATGGAATGTTGAGCCGCATGGCCGCATTGAGCATTCCGGGAGTGATCTTGTCGCAGTTGGAAATGCAGACCAGGGCGTCGGCGGTGTGGGCGTTGGCCATGTATTCGACGGAGTCGGCGATGATTTCGCGACTGGGCAGCGAGTAGAGCATGCCGCCGTGGCCCATCGCGATCCCGTCGTCGACGGCGATCGTGTGGAATTCACGGGGAACGCCGCCTGCGGCGCGGACGGCATCGGCAACGATCTCGCCGACGTTCTTCAGATGCACGTGGCCGGGTACGAACTGGGTGTACGAATTCGCGATCGCGACAATCGGTTTGCCGAAGTCGGAATCGGTCATTCCGGTTGCGCGCCAGAGCGAGCGTGCGCCGGCAGCGCCTCGTCCGACAGTGGTGACTCGTGACCGTAGCGGCGGCATGTGTAGGTTCCTCGATTCGGCGTGTGCGATTGTCGCGCGGAAAAGGTTACTCCCGCGCTACGAGTTCTCCGTGTGCGGCGTGGGCTCCTCGTCCCGCTCCTCGTCCACTGCCACGTCAGCAGCGGCGGCCGCATAGGGGTCGGTGATGCGTCCGCCACTCGCGGCCGCCAGCTGAGGTAGGCGATCGAACCGCACCAGCGGCAGGGACTTCTCCGAGTCGTCCTCGAGGACCACTCGTGCCCACCGTCGGTCCGGGAAGTGGATTCCGCGAACGTTGTCCCAGGACACGAAATCGGAGCCCACGAAACGGCGCATGGCGAGCCCGTCCGTGCTCACCACCGTGCGCACGCGAAGTACCCAGACGGCCGCGACGACGGGGAGGGCGAACAGCCACCCGAGGGCCAGCGGCCAGCTGGCCGCGGCGAAGGACACTCCGAACAGGAGCATCCCCACGCCGACCAGCGCCAAGCGGGGGAGACGGATGACCTGCGGAGACGGAGCAGGAGTATGGGATGATGTGTCCGGTGGTTCGGACTGCTGCGAAGGTGACACCCCTTCATCTTCGCATTGCATCTACGTGATCTCACATAATGGGATTGCGTCGTGAGGAGTTTGACTGTTCGCTACCTGCGCGCCTAACGTCGAGCGCGTGAAGCGAACATGGATACTCGTAATCGGCCGGCGCGTCGTCGCCTGAGCCGGTTAATCCCTACTCGCATCGACGCGCCACCCTCGTCCAGCCTCGGCTGACGGGGGTTTTTTCTTGCCCAGAGATCGTCCAGCAACCGAAAATCCTGAGGAAGCAGCAGTGAGCGCACCAACCGCACGCCCAGGGCCCGCGACACGTAAGTCGGGGGCAGCCAACAGCTCGTCCGTGCCGGAGACAACGGCCGCAGTCACCATCGACGGGTCGCGTCGCCATGTCGCCCCCGAAAAGGTGACCGGCGCACAGTCCGTCGTCCGGGCTCTCGAAGAGCTCGAGGTCGACACGGTATTCGGCATTCCGGGTGGAGCCGTGCTCCCGGTGTACGACCCACTCTTCGACTCGAAGAAGGTCCGGCACGTCCTAGTGCGCCACGAGCAGGGTGCAGGTCACGCCGCCACCGGCTACGCGCAGGCAACCGGACGCGTCGGGGTCTGCATGGCAACGTCGGGTCCCGGTGCCACCAACCTCGTCACCCCGCTCGCCGACGCGCAGATGGACTCGGTCCCGGTCGTCGCGATCACCGGCCAGGTCGCTCGCAGCTTGATCGGCACCGACGGATTCCAGGAAGCCGACATCTCCGGCATCACGATGCCGATCACCAAGCACAACTTCCTGATCACCGACGGCGCCGACATCCCGCGAATCATGGCCGAGGCCTTCTACCTCGCCTCCTCGGGTCGGCCCGGCGCCGTGCTCGTCGACATCCCCAAGGACGTGCTGCAGGCGCAGACCACGTTCTCGTGGCCGCCGGAGATGCGCCTGCCCGGCTACCGGCCGGTGACGAAGCCGCACGGCAAGCAGGTTCGTGAAGCAGCGCGTTACATCGCCGACGCCAAGCAGCCTGTGCTCTACGTCGGTGGCGGCGTCATCAAGGCGAACGCCTCGGCCGAGCTGATGGAGCTGGCCGAGCTCACCGGAATCCCCGTCGTCACGACGCTGATGGCTCGCGGCGCCTTCCCTGACAGCCACAACTTGAACCTGGGCATGCCCGGAATGCACGGAACGGTCGCCGCAGTTGCCGGCCTGCAGCGAAGCGATCTCCTCATCACCCTCGGCGCGCGGTTCGACGACCGTGTCACCGGTCAGCTGTCCTCGTTCGCGCCGGGTGCCAAGGTGATTCACGCGGACATCGATCCGGCAGAGATCGGCAAGAACAGGTATGCGGACGTCCCGATCGTCGGTGACTGCAAAGAGGTCATCACCGAACTGATCGAAGCCATCCGCGCCGACCGCGCCACCGGCACCACCCTCGATTTGGAGGACTGGTGGGTGTATCTGAACGGCATTCGCAGGACCTACCCGCTCAGCTACGACCGTCCCAGCGACGGCAGCATGTCACCCGAGTTCGTCATCTCCTCGGTCGGAAAGTTCGCCGGACCCGACGCGATCTACTGTGCCGGCGTCGGCCAGCACCAGATGTGGGCCGCACAGTTCATCGACTACGAGAAGCCGCGGACGTGGCTCAACTCCGGCGGTCTGGGCACCATGGGTTACGCGGTGCCCGCCGCGATGGGTGCGAAGATGGGTCTGCCCGACGCCGAGGTGTGGGCGATCGACGGTGACGGGTGCTTCCAGATGACCAATCAGGAACTCGCGACGTGTGCTGTCGAGGGCATCCCGATCAAGGTCGCGCTGATCAACAACGGCAACCTCGGCATGGTGCGGCAGTGGCAGACACTGTTCTACGAGGAGCGTTACTCCAACACCAACCTCGGCACCCACGGTGCCGTCCGGATCCCCGACTTCGTGAAGTTGGCCGAGGCATTGGGTTGCGTCGGCCTGCGCTGCGAACGCGAGGAAGACGTCGATGCGGTGATCGCCGAGGCTCGTGCCATCAATGACCGTCCGGTTGTCATCGACTTCATCGTCGGTGCGGATGCTCAGGTGTGGCCGATGGTTGCCGCGGGCACCGGAAACGACGAAATCATGGCTGCGCGCGGAATCCGCCCGCTGTTCGACGATGACGAGGCCGATGGCCACGTGCCCGGCATCGCAGAGTCGATGGAACGCGAGCAGGCACTCGGCGAGCACGCCGGTACCGACGAGGCGAAAGGCGCCGACAAGTGAGCACCAGCCATACCCTCAGCGTTCTCGTCGAGGACACGCCAGGTGTTCTGGCACGCGTCGCGGCGTTGTTCTCGCGGCGGGGATTCAACATCTCCTCGCTCGCGGTCGGCGGAACCGAGGTTCCTGGAATTTCCCGAATGACGATCGTGGTGACGGTCGACGAATTCCCGCTCGAGCAGGTGACGAAGCAGCTCAACAAGCTCATCAACGTCATCAAGATCGTCGAGCAGGACGATGATTCGTCGGTGGCCCGCGAACTCGTGCTCATCAAGGTTCGCGCCGATGCAAGTGTGCGCAGTGAGGTCATCGAGACCGTCAATCTTTTCCGCGCCAAGGTCATCGATGTCTCGCCCGAGGCTGTCACCGTCGAGGCGACGGGAACACGGTCGAAACTCGATGCGCTGTTGAAAATGTTGGATCCCTACGGAATTCGAGAAATTGTCCAGTCGGGAGTCGTTGCCGTCGGACGTGGACCCAAATCGATCACGGCGTCTCGCTAGCGAGACGCCCGCGATGACGGCGTCGCGCCAGCGCGCCGCCGAAGAGTTGAACAGACCCCAGAGGAAAGGTACTAACCAGTGGCAGTCGAGATGTTCTACGACGACGATGCTGATCTGTCGATCATCCAGGGCCGCAAGGTCGCCGTCATCGGCTACGGAAGCCAGGGCCACGCGCACTCGCTGAGCCTGCGCGATTCTGGCGTCGAGGTCCGGATCGGCCTCAAGGAAGGCAGCAAGTCCCGCGCCAAGGCACAGGAGCAGGGCCTGACGGTCGGAACTCCGGCCGAGGTCTCGGCCTGGGCCGACGTCATCATGGTGCTCGCACCCGACACCGCGCAGGCAGCGATCTTCACCGAGGAGATCGAGCCGAACCTGAAGGACGGCGACGCGCTCTTCTTCGGACACGGACTCAACATCCACTTCGACCTGATCAAGGCTCCGGAGTTCGTCACCGTCGCGATGGTCGCGCCCAAGGGACCGGGCCACCTGGTGCGTCGTCAGTTCGTCGACGGTAAGGGCGTTCCCGCCCTCATCGCCGTCGATCAGGATCCCAAGGGTGAGGGTCAGGCGCTCGCGCTGTCCTGGGCCAAGGGCATCGGTGGAACGCGCGCAGGCGTCATCAAGACCACCTTCAAGGAAGAGACCGAGACCGATCTCTTCGGCGAGCAGGCCGTGCTGTGCGGCGGCACCGAGGAGCTCGTCAAGACGGGCTTCGAGGTCATGGTCGAGGCCGGCTACGCCCCCGAGATGGCGTACTTCGAGGTGCTGCACGAGCTCAAGCTCATCGTCGACCTCATGTACGAGGGCGGCATCGCCCGCATGAACTACTCGGTGTCCGACACCGCAGAGTTCGGCGGTTACCTGTCCGGGCCGCGCGTGATCGACGCCGGCACCAAGGAGCGTATGAAGGCGATTCTCGCCGACATCCAGTCCGGTGAGTTCACCCGCCGTCTCGTCGCCAACGTCGAGAACGGAAACACCGAACTCGAAGGCCTGCGCAAGGAGAACGCCGAGCACCCCATCGAGGTCACCGGCAAGAAGCTGCGCGACCTGATGAGCTGGGTCGACCGGCCGATCACCGAAACGGCTTGATTCCGGCGAATCGTCGGTAGTACCACCGAAGGGCGCCCGGCACGCGCTGCCAGGCGCGGGTCGGGTGCCCTTCGGTCGCAAGGCGACGCTTAAACTCGTCCTGCACACATGCACTTCAGCTCGCCCAAAGATTCATCACGACCTACATAGGGAGTTTTCCACGTGAGCCAGCCAGGCCGTCCTGTCGTTCTGATCGCCGACAAACTTGCGCAGTCCACAGTCGAGGCACTCGGCGACGGCGTCGAGGTCCGTTGGGTCGACGGCCCGGACCGCCCGGCTCTGTTGGCCGCTGTTCCAGAAGCCGACGCCATCCTCGTTCGCTCGGCCACCACGGTCGACGCCGAGGTCCTCGCGGCCGGAACCAAACTGAAGATCGTCGCGCGTGCGGGCGTCGGCCTGGACAACGTCGACGTGCCCGCCGCCACCGAGCGCGGAGTACTCGTCGTGAACGCGCCGACCTCGAACATTCACACCGCGGCAGAACACGCCGTCACGCTGCTGCTCGCCGCGGCCCGGCAGATCCCCGCGGCCGACGCCACCCTCCGTCAGCACGAGTGGAAGCGCAGCAAGTTCAACGGCGTCGAGTTGTTCGGCAAGACGGTCGGTGTCGTGGGCCTCGGACGTATCGGACAGCTGTTCGCGCAGCGTGTCGCCGCGTTCGAGACCCACGTCATCGCCTACGACCCCTACGTCTCCGCCGCCCGCGCCGCGCAGCTCGGAATCGAGCTGGTAACTCTCGACGAACTGTTGACTCGCGCCGACATGTTCTCCGTCCACCTGCCCAAGACGCCCGAGACCAAGGGCATCATCGGCAAGGAAGCGCTGGCCAAAACCAAGCCGGGCGTCATCGTCGTCAACGCCGCACGCGGTGGCCTGGTGGACGAGCAAGCCCTCGCCGACGCGATTGTCAGCGGTCACGTGTTCGCAGCGGGCATCGATGTGTATGCCACCGAACCCTGCACCGACAGCCCGCTCTTCGAGCTCCCGCAGGTCGTCGTCACCCCGCACCTCGGCGCCTCCACCACCGAAGCGCAGGACCGGGCCGGCACCGATGTCGCGAAGTCCGTTCTGCTGGCTCTGGCAGGCGAGTTCGTTCCCGACGCAGTCAACGTCAAGGGCGGGGCCGTCGGCGAAGAGGTCTCGCCTTGGCTCGAGATCGTCCGCAAGCAGGGCGTGCTCCTGGGTGCGCTGTCGGACGAGCTCCCTACGTCCCTGTCGGTCGATGTCCGCGGAGAACTCGCTGCCGAAGAGGTCGAGATTCTGAAGCTCTCGGCACTGCGCGGATTGTTCTCAGCTGTCATCGAGGATTCGGTCACCTTCGTCAACGCGCCGTCGCTCGCGCAGGAGCGGGGCGTCAGCGCCGAGGTGACGAAGGCCAGCGAGAGCGAGAATCACCGAAGCGTCGTCGACGTGCGCGCTGTCTACGGGGACGGTTCGGTGCTCAATGTCGCGGGCACGCTCACCGGCACGCAGCAGGTCGAGAAGATCGTCAACATCAACGGCCGCAACTTCGAGCTCCGTGCCGAGGGCAAGAACCTCATCGTCAACTACGCCGATCAGCCCGGAAGCCTCGGCCGTATCGGCACGCTGCTCGGTGACGCCGGAATCGACATCCAGGCAGCTGCACTCAGTCAGGACTCCGAGGGCAGCGGCGCGACCATCCTGCTGCGCGTCGACAAAGATGTATCGGCCGAATTGAGGGCGAGCATCGCCGAGTCGGTGGGCGCGTCGACGATCGAGCTCGTCGACCTGTCCTGATCGCGTCACCGTCCAAGCAAGCGCCTGAGAAGAACGAGGAGTCCATGAAGCTCGCCGTCATCGCCGGAGATGGAATCGGCCCAGAGGTCGTCGACGAGGCACTCAAAGTGCTCGATATCGTCGTCCCAGGGGTCGAGAAGACCGAGTACGACCTCGGTGCGCGCCGCTACAACGCCACCGGTGAGCTTCTCCCGGACTCGGTGCTCGACGAGCTTCGTGGGCACGACGCCATCCTGCTCGGCGCGATCGGCGATCCGTCCGTGCCGAGCGGGATCCTCGAACGTGGACTCTTGCTGCGTGCGCGGTTCGAGCTCGATCACCACATCAACCTCAGGCCGGCGAAGCTGTACCCAGGGGTCGTCGGTCCGCTCGATGGGAACAAGGACATCGACGTCGTTGTGGTTCGGGAGGGAACCGAGGGGCCGTACACCGGAAACGGAGGCGCGCTGCGGGTGAACACCCCCCACGAGGTGGCCACCGAAGTGAGCGTCAACACGCGCTACGGAGTGGAACGGGTCGTCCGGGACGGGTTCGCACGGGCAATGGGTCGGCGCAAGCACGTCACCCTGCTGCACAAGACCAATGTGTTGACCTTCGCCGGCAGCCTCTGGTCGCGCACGGTCGACGCCGTGTCGAAGGAATTTCCGGATGTCGAGGTGGCCTACCAGCACATCGACGCCGCGATGATCCACCTCGTCACCGATCCCGGTCGTTTCGATGTCATCGTCACCGACAACTTGTTCGGCGATATCGTCACCGACCTCTCCGCGGCGGTGAGCGGCGGGATCGGTCTGGCAGCCAGCGGCAACATCGATGCCACGCGGACCAACCCGAGCATGTTCGAGCCGGTGCACGGCAGTGCGCCGGACATCGCGGGCCAAGGCAAGGCCGACCCGACAGCGGCGATCCTGTCGGTGTCGTTGCTGCTCGCGCATCTCGGTGACACGGCGAACGCGGAGCGCGTCGAGGCTGCCGTTGCCGCGGACCTCGCCGACCGCGGAGCCGGTGTTGCGAGCACCAGCGCTGTCGGCGATCGGATTGCCGCAAGGCTGTAGGGGTCTTTTCGGCGCGTTGTATGGAGCGAATGTCACAGTTGGTCACTCAGAGTGACCAACTGTGACATTCGGTCACCGCGGGGTGACCGTCTTACCCGGGCGATCGGTGATCGTCCGGGATCACCGGCATGGCGAGGGCGGGGAACACCGCCGATACGAGGAAGGCCACCGGGAAACTCACCGCTGCCAGCACACCGAATCCCGGTGGTACCAGCGACGCGGCGACATACTGGCCGGTGTTCTGAACCCCGAGTGCACGTCCGCTCCAGTAGGGGCCGGAGAACTCGGCGACTGCAGTGAACGCGAGCCCGTTCGGCGCAACCGTGGCAATGGACGCTGCGATCAGAAACGCGACGGACAGTGGTGAGTCCAGCCAGTCCGTCAGGGCCAATCCGAGCATGCTCAGCGCAGCCGCGGCCGACACCCAGCGCAGCGGGCGCATACGACTGCCGACCCTGTCGGACAGCGCGCCAACCCCCATGCGCCCCAGGGCCCCGAGGATCTGTGTGACGGTGACGAGAACTCCTGCGGACGCCGCCGACCATGCGCGGTCGGTCATGAGCCAGACCAGCGAGTAGGTCCATACGACGTACTGCGGAACGACGAGCAGAATCGACGTCGAGTGAATTCGCCACAGCTGTGATCCGGCGCGGTAGGGATTGCTGAGCAAGCCCATGTGTTCGGCCGCAGCACGGTCGGGCCGCGGGGGGTCGAGCACCCCGAGGCACAGCAGTGCACCGACGGCGCAGATCGATGCCGGCACGAGCAGCGCCGCGGACACCCCGTGATCTCGGGCGATAGGGGGCACCGTCATCGCGGCGATGGCCACACCGAGCGGTACGGACATTTGGCGTATCCCCATGGCGAGACCGCGGCGTTGCGGCGGAAACCATCCCACGACCACGCGTCCGCTGGCGCTGTTCGCGCTTGCTGCAGCCATTCCGCCGATCAGCAGGCACAGGCCCAGCAGAGGCAACGAGGTGGTGAAGACGGCGGTGGCGCTGGCGGCGGCTGTCAGTGCCAGCCCGATGCACAGGACGAGGCGCTCACCGATCCGGTCCACCAGCATTCCCCAGGCGATGAGGGTGAGCATGATTCCGACTGTCGGCATTGCGACGAGAAGTCCTGCGGCAGCAAGGCTGAGACCGCGGTCGTCTAGCAAGGCGGGAATGAGAAAGGCGGCGCCGTTGATGAAGACAGCGCCCGCAGTCTGCGCGAGCATCCCGAGAGCGAGCATGACCCACTTGCGTGCGCCACCGGTGCGTTGCACATGGTTCGCGGTGGTCATTCCATTCCGATCTCACATAGTGAACACTGAATCTTGAAATATGAACATCGAAGCGAACTTTACACACCTTCACCGTCGCGGGTGAGGACGGCCGTCGTCACTGCGCGTCGAAGGTCGATAGACTTCCGACATGCGTCTGGGTCGAATTGCAAGTCCTGATGGTGTGGCATTCGTGAGTATCGAGGGAGAGGGTGAAGAGCGGACGGCGCGGGAGATTGCCGAACATCCCTTCGGCACACCGACGTTCACCGGTCGGTCGTGGCCACTCGCCGACGTACGTCTGCTCGCACCAATTCTCGCGAGCAAAGTGATTGCAATCGGCAAGAACTATGCCGCGCACGCCGCTGAGATGGGTAGCGAAGCCCCGGACTCGCCGGTCATCTTCCTCAAGCCGAACACATCGATCGTCGGCCCCGGCGCCCCGATCGTGCTGCCCCCCACCTCCTCCGAGGTGCACTACGAGGGCGAGCTCGCAGTGATCATCGGACGGCCCTGCAAGGATGTTCCTGCGTCGAAGGCGCTCGATGTGGTGCTCGGATACACGGTCGCCAACGATGTCTCCGCGCGCGATCATCAGCGGCAGGACGGGCAGTGGACGAGGGCGAAGGGGCACGACACGTTCTGTCCGCTCGGGCCCTGGATCGAGACCGCCCTCGATCCCTCGGATGTCGAGATCAGGACCGAGGTGGACGGTGAGGTCAAGCAGCGCAGTCGAACCTCGCTGCTGCTGCACGACATCCCCGACATCATCGAGTGGGTCTCGGCGGTGATGACCTTGCTTCCCGGCGACGTCATTCTCACCGGTACCCCCGAGGGCGTCGGTCCGATCACGTCGGGCCAGTCGGTGTCCGTCACCGTAGAAGGTATCGGAACCCTCACGAACCCGGTCGCCGCAAAGAAGTAGAGCGCCGCACAAAGCTGAGCACGACCCAAGGCGAATTCAACCCCTCGACGATGAGTGAGACATGACCTCCACTGAAGTACGAGTCCGATTCTGTCCGTCGCCGACCGGAACGCCGCACGTCGGTTTGATCCGCACGGCGCTGTTCAACTGGGCGTTCGCCCGCCATCACGGCGGGAGTTTCGTCTTCCGCATCGAGGACACCGACGCAGCCAGAGACTCCGAGGAGTCCTACGCCGCCATCCTCGACGCGTTGCGGTGGCTGGGTCTGTCCTGGGACGAGGGCCCTGAGGTCGGTGGCCCGTACGAGCCGTACCGTCAGTCGCTTCGGCGCGATCAGCATCTCGAGGTCGTTCGGAAGCTCCGCGAGGCCGGGGAGGCCTACGAGTCTTTCTCCACGCCTGAGGAGGTGGAAGCGCGGCACCGCGCCGCAGGGCGTGACCCGAAGCTGGGCTACGACAACTTCGACCGCGATTTGACCGATGCGCAGAAGCAGGCCTTCCTGGACGAGGGTCGCAAGCCCGTTGTCCGCCTGCGTATGCCGGATCACGACCTGACCTGGACCGACCTGGTGCGCGGCGAAACCACCTTCAAGGCCGGAACCGTGCCGGACTTCGCGTTGACTCGCGGCAACGGAATTCCGTTGTACACCTTGGTCAATCCTGTCGACGATGCCTTGATGAAGATCACGCACGTGCTGCGCGGTGAGGATCTGCTTTCCTCCACGCCGAGGCAACTGGCACTGTACGAGGCTCTCGTGCGGATCGGTGTCGCCGAGCGTGCGCCGGAGTTCGGGCATCTGCCGTTCGTGATGGGTCAGGGCAACAAGAAGCTCTCCAAGCGTGACCCCGAGTCGAATCTGTTCATCCACCGCGACCGAGGGTTCGTACCCGAGGGACTGCTCAACTACCTGGCGTTGCTCGGGTGGGGCATCTCCGACGACCACGATGTCTTCACTCTCGATCAGATGGTGGCCGCGTTCGACATCTCCTCGGTCAACTCGAACCCTGCGCGTTTCGACCAGAAGAAGGCCGACGCCATCAACGCCGAGCACATTCGGTTGCTGTCGCCGGAAGACTTCGCTGGGCGGCTCCGCGCATTTCTCACCGAGCATGGTCATCTGCCGGCCGAAATCGACGAGACGAAGTTCGCGGTTGCGGCGGATCTCGTGCAGACGCGAATCGTGGTCTTGGCCGATGCATGGGACTTGCTGAAGTTCCTGTACGTCGACGACGCCGACTTCGAAATCGATCCGGCCGCCGCGTCGAAGAACCTGGGCGCCGACGCGGGCCCGGTTCTCGACGCCACGATCGACGCGCTGACCGAGCTGGCGCAGTGGCGCACCGCCGATCTGGAAGAAGCGCTCAAGGCCGCCTTGGTGGAGCGAATGGAGCTCAAACCGCGCAAGGCGTTCGCACCCGTACGAGTGGCAGTGACCGGATCACACGTCAGCCCGCCGTTGTACGAATCGATGGAACTGCTCGGTCGGGAGAAGACACTGGCTCGGCTGCGCGCTGCGCGCGCCACCATCGGTTGACAGCCGAAGCCCGATGAGTTTCTCCGGCTGGTTGGACCGGACCCAGCGCAGGCATCCTGCGCTCGGCTTTCCCATCGCCGTGATCTACAAGTTCGTCGACGATCAGGGCGGCTATCTTGCCGCCCTGATCGCCTACTACGCCTTCGTGTCGCTGTTCCCGCTGTTGCTGCTGGGCTCGACGATTCTCGGCCTCGTCCTCGCGGGCAATCCCGAACTGCAGCAGGAAATCCTGGAGTCGGCGCTCGAGCAGATCCCGATTCTCGGAACGGATCTGGGTGAGCCGCAGAACATCGGCGGCGGAGTCATCGGGTTGATCGTGGGGTTTCTCGGGTCCCTGTACGGCGGCCTCGGAGTCGCCGTGGCCCTTCAGAATGCCACCAACATTGCGTGGGCGATTCCGAAGAATCTGAGACCGGATCCCATTTTCGCGCGAGTACGCGGTCTCGCTCTGCTCAGCACCGTCGGACTGGCGGTCCTCGCGATCACCGCGGTGAACGTCGTCAGCTCGGCGGGGTACTTCGGTCCCGTCACGGGCGTCGTCGTGTTCGTGGCGATGGTCCTGCTGAACACCGTGGTGTTCACGGTCGCCTTCCGGCTTGCCACGGCGCGAGCGCTGTCCCTCACCGACGTCCTGCCGGGCGCGATGGTGGCCGGTGTGGTGTGGCAACTGTTGCAGGCCTTCGGCGGCGCCTACATCAAGTACGTCGTCACGCGCGCGTCGATCACCAACGGAGTGTTTGCGGTGGTACTCGGGGTGTTGGCCTTCATGTACATCGCGGCGGCGGTCGTCGTGATCTCGGTCGAAATCAACGCCGTCAGAGTCAGGAGGCTCTACCCGAGGTCGTTGCTCACGCCGTTCACCGACGACGTGGAACTGACCGAGGGCGACGAGCTCACGTACACCGGGCAGGCCGAGGCGCAGCGCAGCAAGGGGTTCGAGGAAATAGAAGTGACGTTCGATGGCCCTCGCCCGGACGAGGAACAGCGTTCTCCATAGCGCTTGACCAGGCGATTTGGAGAAACACCGGTGTCGTTTGATAGTCTCTATCCCGGCCCGAAACGCGGTCCACATCGGACGAGATGTGGATCTCGAACAAAGCCATTGGGGTATGGTGTAATTGGCAACACAGCGGTTTCTGGTACCGCCATTCTAGGTTCGAGTCCTGGTACCCCAGCAAGCGAGCGGCAGCGATTTTGTTGCCGAACGCGGGTCGGTTAAACTGACCGAGCTTCTCATCGAAGCAAGCAGTGCAGGTAGAAAGCAGTGCAGGTAGCGCAGCTACCATGAAAGTTCCTGGCCCCGTCGTCTAGCGGCCTAGGACGCCGCCCTCTCAAGGCGGTAGCGCGGGTTCGAATCCCGTCGGGGCTACAAAACAAAGCACCCTCCAAGCCATTTGGCTTGGAGGGTGCTTTTCTGTTCGTACCGTGGCCTTGCTCAGACGCTCTTGCGCCGAAACATTTTCTGGTGATCGGCCGGCCCGTGAACGTTGTTCACTTTCGGACCGCCGTCCTTGTGTTCGGTGGTCGGCGTGGCCCTGTGGTTCTTCTTGTCGAGTGCCTCGCGGAACTTCTTCTTCATATCGTCGTCGCTCGGCGGGTTCTTGCTGGATGGGTTCTTGCTTGTTGGGGTCATGATCGCTCCTCGCACGTCGGTGACGAATAAAACGTACCTCACCTGCGAAATTGCATCACCCGGTTTTTCGGTGTGCCTCGGTGGCCTATTGCTCGAGGTAACGCGCTGTGGTGCCGGACAGTGGCATCTCGGGCAGGCCGAGCTTGCGGTGGTCCCACGATCTGACGCGATCCACGGCGACGCGCACCGCAATTCTCTTGTTCATCATCTGATCCACGAGTGGCTTGACTTCTTCGGAGTACGGGCCGGTGTACCGCTCCCATACGCTGATGCCGACTTTCGAGATCGATTCCGCATCGTCGACGATCTCCGCGTGACCCTCGATGGACACCCCACGAAGCGTGTCGTAGGTGTGGCCGTCCTCGATGAGCACGGTCAGTCTCGGATCCCTGCGGAGGTTGACTGCCTTCTGCGACTTCGCCTTGGTCTCGAACCAGATTTCTCCGTCGATCAGTCCGTACCACATGGCCACGAGGTGAGGTGTGCCGTCGCGTCCCAGGGTCGCGAGATTCGCGATGCGGCTGCGTTCGAGAAACGTCGTCGTTTCGGCGTCTGTCATGGTGATCTGTGTGCGCTGGTTGGTTCCCACGCTCTACTCTCTAGCAGAACTTCGGCCGATATGGTGACTGCGTCACCTTCGCGGCTACGTTGTGGATCTCAGAGGCGCTTGTGGATTGCTTCGGCAGCGGCGAGCAAGTCGGCGGCCCACCGTGCCCCTGGTCTCCGGCCGATGCGGTCTATCGGACCGGAAACAGACACGGCCGCAACTACTTTGCCGACAGCGTCGCGTACGGGCGCTGCGACGCTGGCGACGCCGGGTTCGCGTTCACCGGCACTCTGCGCCCATCCGCGGCGACGAACTTCGGCCAGAGCCCGTTCCCCGAATTCTGCGTCCGGCAGTAGTGCATGCTGAGTCTGTGGGTCGGCCCACGCGAGCAGGACCTTGGCCCCGGAGCCGGCAGTCATGGGCAAGCGGGCCCCTACGAGCACCGTGTCACGAAGCCCCGCGGGTGGTTCCATCGAGGCGACGCACACGCGGACGGTGCCCTCGCAGCGATAGACCTGGACGCTTTCTCCGGTGATCTCGCGTAGCCGCGGTAGAACTGCCGCCGCAGCGTCGACCAAGGTGTCGGAGGCGCTCGCGGCGAGCTCGGCCAGGCCAGGCCCGGGGCGCCACACGCCGCCGGTATCGCGGGTGAGCAGTCGGTGAATCTCGAGGCCGACGGCCAACCGGTGCGCTGTCGCACGCGGCAGGCCGGTGCGTTCGCAGAGATCACTGAGAGTGCAGGGTTCTTCGGCAACCGCGTACAGAACACCCATCGCTTTGTCGAGGACGCCGATGCCGCTATGCTGTCTCATAGGTCGATATTAACGTCTCGCATAGTGGGAACGCACGTTAGGGCGTGCGCGCCGCTTCGGGGTAGCCGGTATCGACGACATGACGCGACGTGGGCCAGCCCGTAGTCCACCGGCGCGACGCACTCGAAGAATGGTTGGTGATGAAGCATGGCCGGCACAGCACGCACTCTGGCTGAGAAAGTATGGGATCAGCACGTCGTGGTTCGCGGTGGTGGCGAAGGTGGGGCGCGCGAACCTGATCTCATCTTCATAGATCTGCACCTCGTGCACGAGGTCACCAGCCCGCAGGCCTTCGATGGCCTGCGTCTTGCGGATCGACCGCTCCGCCGACCGGATCTGACGATCGCCACCGAGGACCACAACGTCCCCACAGCCGACATCTTCTCGCCCATCGAAGATTTGGTTTCGCGTACTCAGGTGGACACACTTCGGCGCAACTGCGCGGAATTCGGAGTTCGGCTGTACCCCATGGGGGATCTCGATCAGGGGATCGTCCACATCATCGGCCCGCAACTCGGTCTCACTCAGCCCGGCATGACGGTGGTCTGTGGCGACAGTCATACCTCCACACACGGCGCGTTCGGGGCGCTGGCGATGGGTATCGGCACCAGTGAAGTCGAGCACGTGATGGCAACGCAGACGTTGTCATTGCGTCCGTTCAAGACCATGGCGATCACAGTCGACGGCGAACTCGCACCAGGAGTCAGCAGCAAGGACCTCATCCTGGCCGTCATCGCGAAGATCGGAACCGGTGGCGGGCAGGGCTACGTTCTCGAGTACCGCGGGGAGGCCATTCGGAAGCTGTCCATGGAAGCTCGAATGACGATCTGCAATATGTCGATCGAGGCGGGTGCACGCGCGGGAATGATCGCGCCCGACGAGACTACGTACGAGTACATCAAGGGCAGGCCGCACGCTCCGCGCGGCGCCGACTGGGACGCGGCAGTGGCGGCATGGGAGGAATTGAAGACCGATCCCGATGCGGTGTTCGACAACGAAGTTCGTATCGACGCGTCCGCGTTGACTCCGTTCGTCACGTGGGGAACCAACCCGGGGCAGGGGGCCCCACTCGGAGATCGGGTGCCGAATCCGGCGGACATGGTCGACGAAAGCGAGCGAACCTCCGCCGAGAAGGCGCTTCAGTACATGGATCTCGAGCCTGGGACGGCACTGCGCGAGATCGCAGTCGACACGGTTTTCGTCGGCTCGTGCACCAACGGACGTATCGAGGATCTGCGTGCGGTAGCGGAGGTTCTGGACGGCAGGAAGGTCGCGGACAGTGTTCGCATGCTGATCGTCCCGGGTTCGATGCGCGTGCGTGCACAGGCAGAGAAAGAAGGACTCGGTGAGATCTTCACTGCCGCGGGAGCGGAGTGGCGGCAGGCGGGCTGCTCGATGTGCTTGGGCATGAACCCCGATCAACTTGCGGTGGGGGAACGGTCGGCGTCGACCTCGAACCGGAATTTCGAAGGACGACAGGGTAAGGGCAGTAGGACACATCTGGTTTCGCCGTTGGTCGCGGCCGCTACGGCGGTACGGGGGACACTGTCCTCTCCCGCCGACCTGGACTGAACTTCGCGCACGTAGTCCGTCCCGAAGTCCGAAGACGTATCGGTACCTGTCAATCGTAGGAGAGTTTTCGATGGAACCATTCACTAGGCACAAGGGGATCGGCGTACCGCTGCGTCGGTCGAACGTCGACACCGATCAGATCATTCCGTCCGCGTATCTGAAAAGGGTGACGCGCACCGGATTCGAGGACGGGCTGTTTTCGGCTTGGCGAAACGACCCGGAATTCGTGCTCAACGTCGCGCCCTACGACAAGGGTTCGGTACTCGTCGCCGGACCGGATTTCGGAACCGGCTCCTCACGCGAGCACGCGGTGTGGGCGCTGTCGGATTTCGGATTTCGTGTCGTGATCGCTTCCCGGTTCGCCGATATTTTCCGCGGCAACGCCGGAAAGGCGGGATTGCTGGCAGCCGAAGTGGATCAGAGCGACGTCGAATTGATCTGGAAGGCGCTCGAAGAGCAGCCCGGTCTCGAAATAATCGTCGATCTCGCCGAGAAGACCGTGACCGCTGGAACCTTGGTGGTGCGCTTTGCCATTGATGACTACACGAGATGGCGTCTGCTGGAAGGTCTCGACGACATCGGATTGACATTACGCCAGGTAGACGCCATTGCGGAGTATGAAAGGTCAAGGCCGTCATGGAAACCTGCAACGCTTCCGGCGCGGATCGAAGAGCCCTCCGACGGGTGACGATTTCGGCCCTCCGACACGCATTGTGGCGGTAAATCATTCCGCCACGCCGGATGAGAATTGGCGTGGCTCATAGACTCTTGACGCCTGGGGGTTTACCGTTGTAGTAGTCGGTCCGACGATGGGCCACAATATTGCGGAGGAAATCCATGAACAAGGCAGAGCTGATCGACGCCCTGACCGAGAAGTTGGGGTCTGACAGGCGGAGCGCCACAGAGGCTGTCGAGAACATCGTCGACACCATCGTGCGCGCAGTCCACCGCGGCGAAAGCGTCACCATTACCGGATTCGGCGTTTTCGAGCAGCGTCGTCGTGCAGCTCGCGTCGCGCGTAATCCCCGTACCGGCGAGACCGTTCGGGTAAAGCCGACCAATGTCCCCGCATTCCGCCCCGGTGCACAGTTCAAGGCTGTCATCGCCGGCGGCCAGAAGCTCCCCGCCACCGGTCCTGCCGTCAAGCGCGGATCTGCGTCGACTCCGGCGAAGAAGACTGCTGCCGCGAAGAAGACGGCTGCGAAGAAGGCCGCCGTCAAGACAACTGCACGTAAGACGACGGCCGCGGCGAAGAAGGCAGCGCCGGCAAAGACCACGGCACGCAAGGCTGCTCCGGCGAAGACCGCAGCCAAGAAGGCCGCGCCCGCGAAAACCACGGCGCGCAAGACCGCCGCGAAGAAGGCTCCGGCCAAGACTGCAGCGAAGAAGACCACTGCGGCTGCGGCCAAGAAGGCTCCGGCCAAGACTGCAGCGAAGAAGACCACTGCGGCTGCAGCCAAGAAGGCTCCGGCCAAGACCGCGGCAAAGAAGACCACCGCAAAGAAGGCTCCGGCCAAGCGCACCGCGCGCAAGTAGCTCACTGCGCAGATAGCACTGCGCACCGAGCGAACTCAGGGCCCCGGCGATATTCGCCGGGGCCCTGAGTTTTTTGCGCAACGTTCCGAACCGGAGTACCAAGCTTCAGTCAGCCGCCGGAACGCGGTGGTAGGGGACTGGCAATATGGTCTGCGGCGACGAGGGTTCCACCCACCAGTGACAGCACCCACACACTGCCCTTGCGATTTCGATTCGGTGGCAGCGTCACACCGTCCTTGCCCGCCCACCACTGCAACAGGTCGGGAATGACTTTGCCTTGACTGCAGATCGTGCGAACGCCGCCTGCAGAAGCGATATCTACCGCTCGCTGTCGACCTGCTTCTGGGTCGTCCCAGTACCCCTCCTCGGAGAGCATCGGTTCGAGCGTGATCTGCTCCGAAATGGTCTCTGCCAACGGCTGAACCGTCTGAACGCATCGGCGACGGTTTGCGGCGTGTATCGACTCCGCCCCGAACGCCAGCAGTTGCGGCACGAGCGCAGCCGCTTGAGTTCGCCCGACTGCATCGAGCGGACGAAGGGCATCGTCGCCTTTGTATCGCGAACGTTGACCGGCCCTGGCGTGCCGAACGAGTAGCACAGTCTGGGTGTGCGCCGGATGTTGGGTGAATCGATCGAGTACCTTGTGGTCCATTCGATACGACAGCTGGTCCGCTGCCTCGTCAGTGGAGACCCAACGTAGTACGTCCACCTCTTCGTTGGGCTCGAACTTCCCGTCCTTGGCCTCCGCTGCCCAGTAATCGACCTTCTTCACCTTCTGATGACCGGGGACCGGGTAGGTCACCTTGGACAGGTGGCGTCCGAGTGTGGCTTCGAACCCTGTTTCCTCGGTGACTTCCCGAACGGCGGCTTCGACGACGGTCTCACCGGGATCGATCTTCCCTTTGGGAAACGACCAATCGTCGTATTTCGGTCGATGAACCAGAGCGACCTCTATGCCGCCCGGATCGTCGCTGGACTTGCGCCACAGCACGGCGCCAGCTGCGAATATGTTTGCTCGCAACGGTTTGCTGCGGGACATCAGGAGCCCTGGCTCCGACGGCTACGCATCAGCTCCACCTGATGTTCGCGGACGCTCTCGCCCTGGGCCGGCGATGCGGCCCAACCACCGTCTGCGCGCAGGATCCAGCAGCGGGTGGTCGGGTCGAGTGCGGATTCGAAGATGTCGTCGAGCTGGTCGGTCAGTCGTGGATCCTTCACCTGCGCCATGACCTCGACGCGGCGGTCGAGATTTCGGTGCATCATGTCCGCACTGCCGATCCAGAACTCACCCGCGCCTCGGAAGTGCAGCACTCGGGAGTGTTCCAGGAAGCGACCGAGAATCGAACGCACCTCGATGTTTTCGCTCAGACCGGGCACGCCGGGCTTGAGAGCGCAAATGCCTCGAACGACGATTTCGACGGGCACCCCTGCCGCCGATGCCCGGTAGAGCGCATCGATGACTTGTTCGTCGACGAGTGCGTTGGCTTTGAGGCGGATCCCGGCGGGCCGGCCGGCTTGCTGATGCTCGACCTCGCCTTCGATGCGCTCGACGATTCCTCGTCGCACACCGTAGGGCGCGACCAGAAGGTTGCGATAACTGGTCTTGCGCGAATACCCGGTGAGCGAGTTGAACAAGTCGGTCAAGTCGGCACCGATCTCCGGCGAGGAGGTCAGCAAGCCGACGTCCTCGTAGATCCGTGCTGTCTTGGGGTTGTAGTTTCCGGTGCCGATGTGGCAGTACCGCCTGATGACCGACCCTTCTCGGCGTACCACCAGGCAGGTCTTGCAGTGGGTCTTCAGTCCAACCAGGCCGTAGACGACGTGCACGCCGGCCTTCTCCAGCTTGCGTGCCCATTCGATGTTGGCCTGCTCGTCGAAGCGAGCCTTGATCTCCACGAGAGCGACAACCTGCTTGCCCGCGCCGGCAGCATCTACGAGGGCGTTGACGATCGGGGAGTCACCGGACGTTCGGTACAGGGTCTGTTTGATCGCCAGGACTTGCGGGTCGGCCGCCGCCTGTTCGATGAAGCGCTGCACGCTCGTGGAGAACGAATCGTACGGATGATGAACGAGTACATCTCCGTCGCGCAGCGTCGAGAACACGCTCTTCGGGGTTTCACGTTCGCCGAAGGCCGGATGCGTGGCGGGCACGAATGGGGCGTCCTTGAGGGCGGGACGGTCTACGCCGTAGACCTGCCACAGGCAGGACAGGTCCAACAAACCTGGAACCTGGATGACATCGCTCGGGTCGACGTCGAGTTCACGCAGCAACAACTCCAACATGTGCTCGGTCATGTCGTCGGCGATTTCCAACCTGACGGGCGATCCGAAGCGTCGGCGCGCCAACTCCCGTTCGAGAGCTTGAAGGAGGTCCTCGTCGCGGTCCTCTTCCACCTCGAAGTCTGCGTTGCGGGTGATGCGGAAGGCGTGGCTCTCCACGACGTCCATGCCCGGGAAGAGCACATCGAGGTGCGCCGAGATCACTTCCTCCATCGACAGGAACGCATCGATCCGGTGGCTACCGTCGCCACGCCGAACCCGCACGAAGCGGTCGACGTTGTCCGGCACCTTGACTCGGGCGAAGTGCTCACCCGAGGTGGCGTAATCCTTCACCGTCACAGCAAGATTGAGGCTGAGCCCGCTGATGTACGGGAACGGATGAGCCGGATCCACTGCCAGGGGAGTGAGAACCGGAAAGACCTGTTCGTGGAAGTAGGCCGAAAGTCGCTCTCGTTCATCGGCGTCGAGATCGGACCACCGGATGATCTCGATTCCGACAGCGGTGAGTTCAGGCAGGATCGAATCGAGCAGCACCCGGGCGTGTCGTCGGGCCAGTTCCTGAGTGCGCTCCCCGATCAGGACCAGCTGTTCGCGCGGGGTGAGACCGTCGGCGGAACGAACCGAGAGTCCTGTTTCGTCGCGGCGCTTGAGTCCGGCGACTCGGACCATGTAGAACTCGTCGAGGTTCGAGGCGAATATGGCGAGGAACTTGGCTCGCTCCAAGAGCGGGAGTGAGGCATCCTCGGCGAGCGCGAGGACACGTGAATTGAAGTCCAGCCAGCTCAATTCGCGATTGAGGTAACGGTTTTCAGGCAATGCACCGCGCGCATCAGGGGCGTGGGGTTCGGTCGCAGCGGGGAGTGCAGTGGGACTGCTTGCGCTGCCGAGTACGGACGGGGAGGTGGCCGGGTTGCCGTCGCTGCCGTTGTGCTGGGCAATCGATCCGACGTCGGGGGCCTTGGATTCGCTGTTGCTCACGTCCTGATCATCCCCCATTTGCGCGGTCGCTGAAACTCGGATCGGAGAATTGTCTCGCGCTGGTCGCTCGCGCGGATCCGGTCACCAGCCGAGCGAGCGGAGAACAGCGGCGGTGGCGTCGCCGACACCCAGCGCGTGCGCAGCTCGAACATCGTCGATGGTGTCGACATCGAGTCGGAGCCCGGGCCAGAACCCGTCCAGGTCGTTCGCTCCCGACTCCCGGTGACGTCGGGCGGAAGCAGGTCCGAACAGCGGTGCGAACTCCTCGGTGTGTCCTTTCAGGATGAGTGCGGCGGTGCCCGTCCCGTGATGGTCGCTCACCACCGATCGTGTGTCGGCCGGTGCGAGTCGGTAGGCCTGGGCCAGCTCTCGGCTACGCAATGCGGGCAGGTCTGCCTGCAACGCGATGATGTCATCGTCTCCCTCGTCGCGTACAAGGGACGCCGCCGCAGTGAAAGCCGAGTTCAATCGTGCCACCGAGTCCTGCGGCGACCTGTCGCACGGCTCCTGGATGACCCGCGCGCCGAGTTCGGCGGCGGCGTCGGAGACCGCGGAATCCGGTGTTACGACGGTGACGGCGCCGACGGCCTCGACTGCCCACGCTGCAACGACGGTGTCGCGGAACATGGCAACGACCAGGCGTGCACGATCGGCGTCGGCGAATGCATCGGCCAAGCGTGTCTTGGCGGCGGCGAGATCCTTCACAGCGATCACCACGTGCGCGGTACTCATGACCATTGATCCTGCCAGCGACCGTCGATCAGCTGCCGTTCGACCTCGCCACCGGTCGCCGAACGTTAGTGTGGGGCGGCGGTACGGTGCCGAGCGGCAGGCGTGATCACTCACAGACCCAAGAAGGTGGCTTTCGATGACCAAAGCAGCGGTACTCGGTTCCGGATCGTGGGGAACGGCGTTCGCCAAGGTGTTGGCGGAAGCAGGAACCGACGTGACGATGTGGGCTCGGCGCGCCGAACTCGCCGAGGCCATCTCCGATCGGCACGAGAACCCGGACTATCTGCCGGGCATTTCGCTCCCACCGACGATTTCGGCGACCAGCGATCCGGAGCGTGCTCTCGCCGGCGCCGACATCGTTGTCCTCGCCGTACCGTCTCAGTCGCTCCGGGCCAATCTCATCGAATGGACTGAATTCATTCCTCGTGACGCGACGCTGCTGAGCCTCGCCAAGGGCATCGAAACCGGGACGCTGCTGCGCATGAGCCAGGTGATCGGACAGGTCACCGGTGCCGACCCCAGTCGGATCGCATCGCTGTCCGGGCCGAACCTCGCGCGTCCGATCGCCGAGGGTCAGCCGGCGGCGACCGTCATCGCCTGCTCGGATTCCAGGCGCGCACTCGAGGTTCAAAAGAGTTGTGCTACAGGCTACTTTCGGCCGTATACCAACTCCGACGTCATCGGTTGTGAGATCGGTGGCGCCTGCAAGAATGTGATCGCGCTGGCATGTGGAATGGCCAGCGGCGTCGGATACGGGGACAACACGTTGGCCTCGATCATGACGAGGGGACTCGCCGAGATCATCCGACTCGGTACTGCCCTCGGCGCCAAGCCCGCAACGCTGGCCGGACTTGCCGGTGTCGGTGATCTGGTCGCGACCTGTACCTCGCCGCTCTCACGAAACCGTACCTTCGGTGAACGTCTCGGTTCGGGCGGTTCGCTGGAGAGCGCCCAGGAGGCAGCGCACGGTCAGGTCGCCGAAGGCGTCAAGTCGTGCACATCGGTGCGCGCACTGGCCGAGAGCTACGACGTGGAGATGCCGCTGACCGATGCTGTGCACCGTGTATGCCACGAAGGACTGTCCGTACCGGACGCCGTCGGGCATCTGCTGGGGCGGAGAATCAAGCCCGAGTAGACCGAACGGAGGCTCACGGTACGGTTGAGCACCGTGAGTCAAACGCGCACCAAAGTCGCCGTCATCTTCGGCGGAAAAAGCAACGAGCATTCTGTCTCCTGCGTTTCTGCAGGAAGTGTGCTGAAGCACATCGACTCGGAGCGCTACGACGTCGTGCCCGTCGGTATCACTTCCGAGGGCGCATGGGTTCTCGGAGCCGCCGATCTGGACGAACTCGCCATCACCGGTCGAGTACTGCCCAGCGTCGACAAGAACTCGACCGCGTTGACACTGTCGGCGGACCCGACTCGAGCCGGCGCGCTCGTCTCGCTCGACGGCAGCGACGCCGGAACGGTCCTCGCCTCTGTCGACGTCGTGTTTCCGCTTCTCCACGGCCCATACGGCGAGGACGGCACGCTCCAGGGTCTGCTCGAACTCGCAGGTGTGCCCTACGTCGGCCCGGGCGTGCTCGCCAGTGCCGCGGGCATGGACAAGGAGTTCACCAAGAAGTTGTTGGCCGCCGAAGGACTTCCGGTCGGCCGTCAGGTTGTGCTTCGGCGGGGAGTCGATGCGCTGATGGCCGAACAGCAGGACTTTCTCGGCCTTCCCGCCTTCGTCAAACCAGCGCGCGGAGGCTCGTCGATCGGCATCACGCGTATCACCAGCTGGGATCAGCTGCCGCGCGCGGTGGACCATGCTCGGCAGCACGATCCCAAGGTGATCGTGGAAGGCGCGATACACGGGCGCGAGGTCGAGTGCGGGGTGCTCGAGTTCCCAGATGGATCCGTCCGAGCCAGCGTGGTCGCGGAGATCCGCATGCCGGACGCCCCCGCGGACGATCACGCATTCTACGATTTCGACAGCAAGTATCTCGACGACGTATGCGAATTCGATGTCCCGGCAGCGCTGTCGGCGAACGTGAGCGAGGATATCCGGCGTATCGCAGTCGATGCGTTCCACGCACTCGACTGCCAGGGGCTCGCGCGCGTGGACCTGTTCGTCACCGAAGACGGACCGGTGATCAACGAGATCAACACCATGCCCGGCTTCACCTCGATCTCCATGTTCCCGAAGATGTGGGACGCGGCGGGCGTCGATTACCGAACGTTGATCGACACGCTCATCGAGACAGCCATCGCCCGCGGCACCGGGCTCCGATAAGCCGAGCGGCGCTACTGCAGGGGTGCGGGGTCGAGAGGTGTCTGCGGCAGCGACGCCGAAATCGCGTCGGACGCATCCTGCAGGGGTGTCGGACCTGAGCCGCCAGGCACAGTCAACGCCACGTAGACGGGGCGATCGACTGTGTACCAGGTGCTGGCGTCGATACCGGAATCCGCACCGGATACCTCGAACCACTGCACCCCGTTGATCACCTGCAGCGCCGAGGCCACGTCGAAACCTATCGGCCGAGGCAGGCCGCAGCGGAGCACGATTGCATCGGCTGTGGCGTCGTCGGGAGCCCAGGCGCGCACCCCGACCGGAGCAGGTTCGATCAGCTCGGCGCGAGAGTAGTCACCCAGCTCGTCGGGCAACCCGGCGAGAACGGCCGAACAGTCGGCAGTGTCGGCCGCAGGCGCATCCACCGGGCCAAGGGCCTCGGGCGGCCGCGTCGATTCGCCGATTACCGTGACCGCAGCGACGATGACACCGACGAGCAAGGCAATAGGCAGCGCGAGAGCAGTCGCGATTACCGCGGGATGCCGCCTCTCCTGGGCGTCATCGGCCTCCGGGGCCTCAGCGGCCTCAGCGGCGTCGGCGACCTCGGCGGAGTCCGGCCGGGTGATCTCTGGGGTGTTCGGTTCGCGATCGTTACTCATCGATGTTCAGTGTGAAGTCTCGATCAACGGTCCGCGGCAGCGGGGGTCTCGGCGATCTCGCACGTGAGCGTGCGGGTGATCGAATCGGTCTTCTGTACCCGCCCGATGATCTCGGCGATCGCGGACCTGTCTGCACCGTTGACTCGTACCACCACGTCGTAGGGGCCGAGCACCGCCTCGGCCGACTCCACGCCGTCGACCTCGCTCAGCGCTGCCGCTACCAGCATCGCGCGGCCTACCTCGGTCTGCACGAGGACGAATGCCTGCATCGTAAGGCCCCTTTCCGGATCCTCGCGCAACCTCCGAAGGTAGTCTCGCGGAGGTTCTCGCTCGTGATCGAGTCTTTCCCTGTCTGCTCTGTTGCCGGTAAAAGGTACCGCAGACATATGCGACGGTCCGCGCGAGAACGAGCTACAGACATCGCGAGAGAAAGAGGACGATCATCGACGCCGGCGAGAACCGTATTCCACCGTCCAGTCTCACCGTCGGTGAAGTCGGTGAGTTCGGCGTGATCGACCGTGCCACGAAGGGCCGGACTCAGTCGGAAAGCACGATCCTCGGCCCCGGTGACGATGCCGCTCTTGTCGCTGCGCCGGACGGGCGCGTTGTGGTGACGACAGATATGTTGGTGCACGGCAGGCATTTTCGCCTCGATTGGTCCAGTCCGGTCGACATCGGTCGCAAGGCGATCGCGCAGAACGGCGCGGACATCGCGGCGATGGGGGCTCGGTGTACCGGGTTCGTCGTGGCACTCGGCTGCCCGGCCGACACTCCCGTGAACGTCACCGACGGCATCTTCGAGGGTATGTGGCGTGAGGCGGGCAGGGCCGGCGCGTCCGTGGTCGGCGGGGATCTCGTCGAGTCCACGGCCCTCGTGATTTCGGTCACCGCATTGGGTGACCTCGACGGCCGAGGCCCGGTTCTGCGATCGGGAGCGAGAGCAGGTGACGTGGTGGCGGTGGCCGGTGTGCTGGGGTGGTCGGCGGGAGGTCTTGCCGTCCTGCAGTCCGGCATATCGGGGCACCCGAAGCTCGTGGGCGCGCACCGGGTGCCGAGGCCGGAGTACGAGCAGGGCGTTCAGGCTGCGCTCGCCGGTGCCACCGCCCTCACCGACGTCTCGGATGGACTTCTCGCAGATCTGGGTCACATCGCGGTGGCCTCTTCGGTCGACATCGACCTCGACAGTGGAAGTTTCAGCATGAGCGACGAAATGAACTCGGCTGCAGAAGAACTGGGTGTGTCACCATTGTCGTGGATGTTGACGGGCGGTGAAGATCACGCACTGGCCGGAACATTCGCGTCCGCAGCGGATCTTCCGAACGGGTGGACCGTGATCGGCCGAACGACGGACCCGCGAGGCGCACCCACGGTGACCGTCGACAGTCGGTCCTACAGCGGGCCCGCGGGATGGACCAGTTTTCAGTAGCTCGGCTATGTTGCAGCAGATGAGCTACGAGTACGAAAGGTTCACGGCATGAGAGCGCAACCCCTGGAGAATATCGTCGAAAGCGGTTGGGCCGCAGCGTTGAAGCCCGTCGAAGAGCAGATAGCTGCGATGGGCGAGATGCTGCGCGCCGAACTCGCCGACGGGCGTGACTATCTTCCCTCCGGGGAGAACGTTCTGCGTGCCTTCACTCGCCCCTTCTCCGAGGTTCGCGTCCTGATCCTCGGGCAGGATCCGTACCCCACGCCGGGGCATGCTGTCGGCCTCAGCTTCTCGGTCGCGCCGCACGTGTCGCCGGTTCCGCGAAGCCTGGCAAACATCTTCAAAGAGTATTGCGACGACCTGGGCTACCCGACGCCCGAGAACGGCGACCTTTCGCCCTGGGCCGATCAGGGTGTACTGCTACTCAATCGCGTGCTCACCGTGCAACCCGGACTGTCCGGGTCACATCGGAAAAAGGGGTGGGAGGTGGTGACGGAGCGAGCCATCAGAGCATTGGTCGAACGACGCACAGAGGAGAACTCGGCCGGATTGGTGGCAATCCTCTGGGGCCGTGATGCTGCGACTGTGAAGCCGATGCTCGGAGCGACGCCGTGCATCGAGTCGGCTCACCCGTCACCACTATCGGCCTCGCGCGGCTTCTTCGGCTCTGCGCCGTTCAGCCGCGCGAACGAACTACTCGTCGCCGACGGTCACGAACCCGTCAGCTGGCGCTTGCCGTAGCCGTGCCGAGTTCCTAGGAGAAATCTGGGCGACGCTTCTCTACGAATGCATCGACACCTTCTCGGCCGGTGGGACCGTTGGCCGCCTCGGCGATGGAGACAGCTTCGGCCTCCAGTTGCTCGGCGAGAGTGCGGGTCTCCGACGCGAAGAGCAACGCTTTCGCGCCCTGGTAAGCCGAGGTCGGTCCGGCGGCGAACGTTCGAGCGAGACGCTCGGCCTCGGTCGCGATGATCTCGTCTTCGACCAGCCTGCTCAGAAGGCCGAGGCGCACTGCTTCCTCGCTGTTGAGGATCGAGTCGTTGAGCAAGATGTCGCGAGCACGCGCCGAACCGACGATTCGAGGGAGCGTCCAGGTCAAGCCCCCGTCGGGAGTGAACCCGATGCCGGGATACGCCGGGCGGAGTTTGGTTCCGCGTCCACCGATCGCCACATCCGAATGGCAGACCAGGCTCATTCCTGCCCCGGCCGCCCATCCATGAACTGCTGCCACGACCGGAACTGTGGCTGCAGCGAGTGCGGAGACAAATCCGTGGAACTCGTCGGCGACGTCGCGAACGTACTGCCCCCGGTCGGGCGCACCAGCGAATGCGCGTACGTTGCCGCCCGCGCAGAAATTCGCACCCGAACCGGCGAGGAGGATGCACCCGGCTTGCAGTTCGCCGGTGTTCAGCGAGTGCAGGGCGGCCGTGCCCTCTCTCATTCCGGCGCCGCTCAGCGAGGTGCCGGCAGCTTCGGTTGCCACGATGATTTTCAGGACGCCGTCGACGAGTTCGACGGAACCCGTACTCTCGAAATTGCTCACACCCGCACTGTAACTTGCGTCCTCGCCCAGAAATGACTGTGCCCGGAAACAACTGTGCCCCGCGGCACAGGCCGCGGGGCACAAGTCGATCTTGGGGGGGCTTCGGTCAGCCCCGAACCACCTTGCCGGCCTTCAGGCATGAGGTGCAGACGTTCATGCGCTTGGAGTTGCCGGGGGCAACCTGAGCGTGAACGGTCTGAATGTTCGGGTTCCAACGACGGTTGGTCCGTCGGTGCGAGTGCGAGACCGACTTACCGAAGCCGGGCCCTTTGGCGCATACGTCGCAGACGGCAGCCATAGTCGCGAACTCCTTGATAGATGATTGATCGTTAACATGAGGGCGGTTGCTCGGGGGAGAGCGACACACAATCTGCGCCGCGCCTCATCGGGCAACCCTGCAAGAATAGCGGCGCACTCCGAATTCACCAAACCGCCACCTGACAAGAAGGCCGAGCGGCGTCCGGACAGGGAGCAGTCTAGGCTGGCCGAACTGGCGCGAGGGAATGGGGAGCCTGCGAGCATGGGCGAGGCGGTCGATGATGGAACCGAGGCTGCGTCACCACCGCGATGGCGACCACATCGCGCTCCGGATGCGAGCATCCTCGGTCCGGACGAGATTCGGCAATGGGTTTACCGCTGCGTAGATCGTCTCACCGACCGTTGCGACGAGATCAACGAACTCAATGTCTTCCCGATACCGGACTCCGACACCGGAACCAACCTCGTCTTCACTGTCCGTGCCGCCGTCGAAAGTATGCGCGGTGCAGGTCCGGACGCTGATCTGACCACCCTGACGGGGGCCCTTGCCCGCGGCGCGACAGCGGGTGCCCGTGGCAACTCAGGGGTGATCATCTCGCAGGTGATGCGCGCACTCGACGAGCAATCCGCCCACGGTGTCCTCGACGGGCCCGCCGTCGCGAGCCTTCTTGGTAGGGCATCGGCGCTGGTGCGCGAGGTCATCAGTGTTCCCGTCGAGGGAACGATCGTGACCGTCGTCGAGGAAGCAGCGGTGGCCGTCGGCGCTCTGGGCCCCGAGGCTGATCTCCCGGTTGTCGTCACGTGTGCGGTCGAGGCCGCCGCCGATGCCCTGGGGCGCACACGCACACAGTTGCCGGTTCTCGACGCCGCGGGTGTGGTCGACGCGGGAGCTCTCGGTCTTCTCGTCATGCTCGACGCGTTGTGCTTCGTGGTCACCGGATCATCTCCGAATCGCCCCCGCTACCACCGGAGCGTCGGACCGGGGGTTCGTACCAGCTCGTCCATCGTTCGTGCGGAAGCGCCGCGGGTCGGGGTGGGGTCGGCCGGCTCGACCTCCTCGGACGCGGGCGGCGTGCTCGGCTACGAGGTCCTCTTCCGGATCACTTCGGTCGATGACAGCGATGTCGTCACTCTGCGCCGCGTGCTGTCCGATCTCGGTGACTCTGTGGTCGTTGCGGGTGATGGCGCCGGCACGTGGTCGGCGCACGTACACACGATCAATGCCGGACTGGCAGTCGAGGCGGGCCTCGACATCGGCCGAATTCACGACGTGCGTATTTCGGCGTTCGCCGCCGACGAGGACTGTGCCCCGCAGGCGGCGACGTCGTCGAGCAGCGAGGTCGCAGAGCGAGACATTCTGGCCGTGGTGGCAGGCGACGGTGCCGAGGACCTCTACCTCGGCGAAGGCGCCACCGTACTCAGATGCGACACCACAGACGTCGGTACGGCCGAGCTGTGCGCGGCGATCGTCGCCTCGGAGCACACCGAGGTGCTGGTGCTACCCAACGGTGCACTGTCGGCGCACGAGCTCGTGTCGGTGTCCATCGCCTCGCGCACCGCGGGCAAAGACGTCCTGATGTTGCCATCGTCGTCGATGGTGCAGGGTCTGGCAGCGTTGGCAGTGCACGATCCGACACGCGCAGCGGTCGACGACGCGTTCGCGATGTCCGAGGCCGCCGCCGGTACCCGGTGGGCCTCACTGCGAGTGGCGGAGGAGCGATCACTCACGTGGGTCGGAACGTGCGAACCCGGCGACGGTCTCGGACTGGTCGGTCGGGAGGTCGTGGTGATCGGGCCGGATGTGTTCGCGGCGGGATGTGACCTGCTCGACCAACTGCTGTCGGTAGGTGGTGAGATGGTGACGATGTTGCGTGGAGAACACGCATCGAGCACCCGCGTCGGCGGAACACACAGCCGTGACGAACTGGACGTGGCGGGGAGGCTTGCGCTCTACGTCGCCGAACGTCACCCGGAAGTCGAGGTCTTGGTCTACGACGGTGGCCAGCCAGGCGACGCCGTCCAGCTGGGTGTCGAGTAACTGTCGTAGCGCGACGAGACTTCACGAGAGGGCAGGCACAAAGATGGTCGCCGTATCGGATCGACTCGACTTCGCTCTCGGTAAGAAGGTGTCGGAGCCGCTGGCCGAGCAGTTCGGTATCCACACTGTCGAGGATCTGCTGCGGTACTACCCGCACCGCTATATGACGCAGGGCGCGGAGCTGACCGAGAAGGAACCTGCCGAGGGTGAGCACATCACGATCGTGGCGACCATCACGTCCGCCACGGTGAAGGACATGAAGTCGAGGAAGGGGCAGTACCTCGCACTTTCGCTGGCGGCGGAGGGACAGCAGATCGAGGCGACGTTCTTCAGCCCGCACAAGCTCAAGCGCGTACTCACCCCCGGCAAACGCGGAATGTTCTCGGGCAAGGTCAAGTACTTCGGCCGTCGCTGGAACCTCACCCACCCCGGTTACGTGATTCTCGGCGGGGACGAGGACGACGGCGCGATCGTGCCGTCCGGTCGAATTGTCGGTGGCGGCGCACTGGCAGGTGTCGCCCGGGGCTCCGTCGACGCGACCGGCAGTGTCGACATGTCGGTGTTCGACCGCGCTTATGTTCCGCTGTATCCGGCGTCGAAGGACGTGGAGAGCTGGACCTTCATGCGTGGGGTCCGTCAAGTGCTGGACCAGCTCGACGCCATCACCGATCCGGTGCCGGCCGACGTTCTCGCCGAGCGCGGACTGATCTCACTCGACAACGCATTGCATTGGATCCACTTTCCGGAATCGATCGAACAGAAGGAGCAGGCGCGCGCTCGGCTCAAGTTCGACGAGGCGCTCGCCGTTCAACTGGTGCTCGCATCGCGCCGGCGGGACGTCTCGACGCGGAGCGCACCGTCGTGCCCTCCGCGTCCGGACGGGATCGCCGCCGAATTCGAACGACGTCTACCCTTCACACTCACTGCCGGACAGATGGTGGTGGCCGAGGAAATCTCGGCCGATCTCACTCGCGGGCATCCGATGTCGCGGCTACTGCAGGGTGAGGTCGGCTCCGGCAAGACCATCGTCGCCCTACGTGCCATGCTGCAGGTCATCGATGCAGGCCACCAGTGCGCTCTGCTCGCCCCGACCGAGGTTCTGGCCGCGCAGCATGCACGCTCCATTTCGGCGATGCTGGGAACACTTGCCGGCGCCGGTGAGCTCGGCGCCGACGACCTGGCCACGAAGGTCACACTGTTGACCGGGTCGATGGGTACCGCAGCGAAGAGGGCAGCGCTGCTCGATGCGGTCACCGGCGACGCCGGCATCGTGATCGGCACGCACGCACTCATCCAGGACCGCGTCGAATTCTTCGATCTCGGCATGGTTGTCGTCGACGAACAGCATCGATTCGGCGTCGAGCAACGAGATGCGCTGCGATCGAAAGCGCGAGACGGAACGAGTCCGCACCTCCTCGTCATGACTGCGACGCCGATTCCACGCACCATCGCGATGGCTTCTCTGGGCGATCTCGAAACCTCGACGCTCACCGAATTGCCGCGCGGGCGTGCCCCCATCATCAGCAAGGTGGTGTCGGCGCGGGACAAGCCCGGCTGGGTCGACCGCGCCTGGGCGCGCATCCGCGAGGAGGTTGCCGCAGGTCGGCAGGCCTACGTCGTGTGTTCCCGGATAGGCGGGGACGATGACGAGGAGACGAAGAAACCGCGTACCCGCACCGCGGCCCACGACGACGAGAAGAACCTGCCCGAAACCAAGGCGGCGCTCGAGATGTTCGAGATGCTCAGCGCAGGTCCGCTCGCAGATGTACGGGTCGGACTCCTCCATGGGCGAATGCATCCGGACGAGAAGGACGCGTCGATGCAGGACTTCAATGCCGGCGCCATCGACGTCCTGGTGTGCACGACGGTGGTCGAGGTGGGCGTCGACGTTCCCAACGCCACGGTCATGGTCATCATCGATGCCGATCGGTTCGGCATCAGCCAGCTACATCAGCTCCGCGGTCGCATCGGGCGAGGTGGGCACCAGGGACTGTGCATCATGATCAGTCAGCTCAGTTCCAATGGACCCTCGTTTGCGCGGCTGGAAGCGGTCGCCGCGACCAACGACGGCTTCGAGTTGGCCAAGCTCGATCTCAGAACCCGGCGAGAGGGCGACGTCCTCGGGGCGGCGCAGTCCGGAACGGTGAGCAGTATGCGTTTGCTCTCGCTCATCGACGACGAACCGATCATCGCCGATGCCCACCTGTGTGCTCGTCGACTGTTCGAGATCGATCCCGAAATGTCGAGCCACCCAGGAATCGCGACGATGATGAAATCGGCGTGGCGTTCGGACCGAGCCGAGTATCTGGAGAAGTCCTGACCTACGAGGCCGTAACAACTAAACCGTTTCAGAACGAGAATTCGGTCGTTGAGTCCCACATTTCGGGACAGGGACCGCAACGAGCACCCCGTTCGGCGGTAGGTTTGGCAAATGTTTTCCAAAGTGTTGGTTGCCAATCGCGGTGAGATCGCCATCCGCGCGTTCCGCGCCTCATACGAGTTGGGCGCCGCTACCGTGGCCGTCTTTCCGTTCGAGGACCGCAACTCTGTCCATCGGACCAAGGCCGACGAGGCCTACGAGATCGGCGAGAAGGGTCACCCCGTGCGGGCATACCTTTCTGTCGCGGAGATCGTCGCTGCGGCGAAGCGGTCGGGGGCCGACGCGGTCTATCCCGGGTACGGCTTCCTGTCGGAGAATCCGGAGCTGGCGGCCGCGTGCGCCGAGGCCGGTGTCACGTTCGTCGGTCCGTCCGCCGATGTTCTGCAGCTGACAGGAAACAAAGCGCGCGCGATCGCGGCGGCCAAACGTGCCGGTCTGCCGGTGCTGGCGTCGTCGGAGCCGTCGAGCGATATCGAAGAACTGGTGGCCGCGTCCGAGTCGATGACGTTTCCGTTGTTCGTCAAAGCGGTTGCCGGTGGCGGCGGCCGCGGTATGCGCCGGGTCGCCGAACCCGCGCAACTGCGTGAGTCGATCGAAGCGGCTGCGCGTGAGGCCGAGTCCGCGTTCGGCGACTCGACGGTCTTCCTGGAGCAGGCCGTAATCGACCCGCGGCACATCGAGGTGCAGATCCTGGCCGATGGGCAGGGCAATGTGGTGCACCTGTTCGAGCGTGACTGCTCGGTCCAGCGTCGGCACCAGAAGGTGATCGAGCTCGCTCCGGCGCCGAATCTTCCGGAGGGCGTGCGGGAGAAGATCTGCGCCGACGCTGTCGCCTTCGCGAAGGAGATCGGCTACTCGTGCGCGGGTACCGTTGAGTTCCTCCTCGACACGCGAGGCAACCACGTCTTCATCGAGATGAATCCGCGCATCCAGGTCGAGCACACGGTTACCGAAGAGGTAACCGATGTCGACCTGGTTCAGTCGCAGCTGCGCATCGCCTCGGGCGAAACGTTGGCAGATCTGGGGTTGAGCCAGGACAACATCGTGCTTCGGGGTGCGGCGCTGCAGTGTCGCATCACCACCGAGGACCCAGCCAACGGATTCCGGCCCGACACCGGCCGGATCACCGCCTACCGAACCCCGGGCGGTGCGGGTGTTCGTCTCGACGGCGGCACGACGCTCGGTGCGGAGGTGGGTGCCTACTTCGACTCGATGCTGGTGAAGTTGACCTGCCGCGGACGTGATTTCGACACTGCTGTCGCGCGCGCACGCCGAGCCGTCGCCGAGTTCCGTATTCGGGGCGTGGCCACCAACATTCCGTTCCTGCAGGCGGTTCTCGTCGATCCGGACTTCACGCAGGGACGGGTGACGACGTCGTTCATCGAGGAACGCCCTGAGCTGCTGACTTCACGGAGCTCTGGCGACCGCGGCACCAAGATTCTGACCTACTTGGCCGATGTCACGGTGAACAAGCCGCACGGGGAACGCCCGTCCACGGTGTACCCGCAGGACAAGCTACCTCCCGTCGACTTCTCCGCGCCGATTCCCGACGGCAGTCGTCAACGTCTTCTCGCGCTCGGCCCGGAAGGGTTCGCCCGCGATCTCCGCAATCAGAAGGTCCTCGCGGTCACCGATACGACTTTCCGCGACGCGCATCAATCGTTGCTGGCCACCCGCGTTCGCACTTCCGGTCTACTGATGGTCGCACCCTACGTGGCACGGACGACGCCCGAGTTGCTGTCGATCGAGGCGTGGGGCGGCGCGACATACGATGTGGCACTGCGGTTCCTGCACGAGGATCCGTGGGAACGCCTTGCCGCGCTCCGTGAAGCCGTACCGAACATCGCGTTGCAGATGCTGCTCCGAGGCCGCAACACCGTCGGCTACACCCCCTACCCGGAGAAGGTCACCCGCAGTTTCGTCGCCGAGGCGACCGACACGGGTATCGACATATTTCGCATCTTCGACGCCCTCAACAATGTCGATCAGATGCGCCCCGCGATCGACGCGGTTCGGGAAACGGGTACTGCGATCGCCGAGGTCGCGATGAGCTACACCGGGGACCTGAGCAATCCGAACGAGAAGCTGTACACCCTCGACTACTACCTCGGGCTCGCCGAGCAGATCGTCGACGCGGGCGCACATGTGCTGGCGATCAAGGACATGGCTGGTCTGCTTCGCGCTCCGGCTGCGAAAACGCTGGTGACGGCACTGCGAAGTAACTTCGATCTCCCGGTGCACGTGCACACGCACGACACTCCGGGTGGTCAGTTGGCGACGTACCTTGCGGCGTGGGAGGCCGGCGCCGACGCCGTCGACGGTGCGAGCGCGCCGATGGCGGGCACGACGAGCCAGCCTGCGCTGTCGGCTATCGTCGCCGCCGCGGCGCACACCGAGCGGGACACCGGCCTCGATCTGCAGGCTGTCTGCGATCTCGAACCGTACTGGGAGGCGATGCGAAAGGTCTACGCGCCGTTCGAATCCGGTATCCCAGCTCCAACCGGCCGGGTTTACACGCACGAGATTCCCGGCGGGCAGCTGTCCAATCTGCGCCAACAGGCGATCGCGTTGGGTCTGGAGGACCAATTCGAGACCGTCGAGGCGAACTACGCTGCAGCAGACCGGATGCTGGGGCGCTTGGTGAAGGTGACTCCCTCGTCGAAGGTAGTCGGCGATCTGGCGCTCTCGCTGGTGGGTGCCGGAGCGTCCGCCGAGGAGTTCGCAGAGAACCCGGCCAAGTTCGACATCCCCGATTCGGTCATCGGCTTCCTGCGGGGCGAACTGGGCACTCCGGCGGGCGGATGGCCTGAGCCACTTCGCACCAGGGCCCTGGAGGGACGCGGCGAGGCCAAACCGGAAGCGGAGCTGTCCTCGGACGACGAGAAAGCGCTCGACGGAACATCGCCGCAACGTCGAGATGCGCTCAACCGCCTACTGTTTCCGGGACCCACCGCGGAACTGGCAGAACACCGGGAGAAGTACGGCGATACTTCCCGGCTCTCGGCCAATCAGTTCTTCTACGGTCTGCGCCAGGGCGACGAGCACCGAGTCAAGCTCGAGAAGGGGGTCGAGCTGCTGATCGGGTTGGAGGCGATCTCCGACGCCGACGAGCGCGGAATGCGTACGGTGATGTGCATTCTCAACGGCCAGCTCCGGCCGGTGTCGGTCCGAGATCGATCGATCGCCAATGAAGCACCGACAGTGGAGAAAGCCGATCGCACGAACCCCGGGCACCTGCCGGCACCGTTCGCCGGCGTCGTCACGCTGTCGGTGGCCGAAGGCGACAAGGTTGCGGCCGGAGACGTCGTTGCGACGATCGAGGCGATGAAGATGGAAGCTGCGATCACCGCACCCAAGGGTGGAACGATCTCGCGCCTCGCCATCGGCGCGGTCCAGCAGGTCGAGGGCGGTGACCTGCTCGTGGTGATCGGCGGCGAATCGACCGAGAACCAGTCCTGAGCGTCGATGAGTAAAATTGCGTAAATGACACGCATCGTCGCCGGTATCGCGGGAGGCCGAAAGCTGAAGGTTCCGCCTCGCGGCACACGTCCGACATCCGAACGTGTCCGCGAGGCGGTGTTCAGTGCGCTGCAGGCTCGGTTGGACCTGGACGGTACAGCAGTGCTCGACCTGTACGCGGGCTCGGGAGCGCTTGGTCTGGAGGCGCTTTCGCGGGGAGCGGCGTCGGTGCTGCTCGTCGAATCCGACGCGCGAGCGGCTGCGGTGGCGCGAGAGAACGTTGCGACGGTCGGTGTGCCCGGGGCGTCGGTGCGGTGCGCTCCGGTGGCATCGGTGTTGGCGGGCGCGGCGGAGACCGAGTACGACCTCGTACTCGCAGATCCGCCGTACGCGGTGACGGAGTTGGCGGTGCACCAGATGCTGACGGCATTGGTTTCGGGTGGCTGGCTGGCACCGGATGCGGTCGTTGTCCTGGAACGGTCGGCCCGATCGCCGGAAACGGTGTGGCCCGAAGGTCTGACGCCGGCAAAGGTCAAGAAATACGGCGAGACCCGAATCGAGATCGCCGAGCTCGTGTCGCAGAACACCGATATCTGACCGGGCCGAACGGACGGGTGCCGGTGATAGCGTGCAGCCATGACTGGAGCACTCTGTCCTGGATCCTTCGACCCCGTGACCAGAGGTCATCTCGACGTCATCAGCAGGGCGGCAGCGCAGTTCGACGAGATCATCGTCACGGTGATGATCAACAAGAGCAAGCGCGGGCTGTTCACCGTGGACGAGCGAATCGACATGCTGGGCGAGGCAACGTCCCATCTGCCCAACGTTCGCATCTCCTCGTGGCACGGTCTGCTCGTGGACTATGCGAAGCAGGTGGGCTTTACCGCGATCGTCAAAGGTTTGCGGGGGGCGAACGACTTCGACTACGAGTTGCAGATGGCTCAGATGAACCAGAAGCTCTCCGGCGTCGACACGCTCTTCGTACCGGCGAACCCGACGTACAGCTTCCTGTCGAGCTCGCTGGTGAAGGAGGTCGCGACGTTCGGAGGCGATGTCGAAGACATGGTTCCCGCATGCGTTCACGGGCGCCTGCTCGCGCGGATCGCAGAACGCAAGGCCGAGTAGTCGGCCCGGTGTGTCGCATGCAGCGACACACCGAGGTCCGCCGGTCACGCACGGACGCCGATCACCAGGCAAACTGGGTAAGCCAGCATTACTTCGTAGGTTCGACGATTGGGGTTACCGGTGTACCGCGTATTCGAGGCTCTCGACGAGCTCGTTGCCATTGTCGAGGAGGCGCGCGGTGTCCCGATGACAGCGGGCTGCGTCGTACCTCGTGGCGACGTACTGGAACTGCTGGACGACGTCCGAGATTCGATCCCGGGCGAGCTGGACGACGCACAGGATGTGCTCGACCACAGGGACAAACTGGTCGGTGACGCCAGGGCGACTGCCGACAAGACCGTCACCTCCGCGAATGCCGAGGCGCAGGACACCGTAGAGAATGCGCGCGACTCCGCCGACCGAATCCTGGCCGATGCGAAGGCGCAAGCCGACCGCATGGTGGCGGAGGCGAAGGCGCACGCCGATCAGCTCGTCGACGACGCAACCGATTCCGCCGAACGAGCGGTGGAAGCGGGTCGGCTGGAGTACGAGGCATTGACCACGAGAGCTCGGAGCGAAGCCGATCGTATGGTCGAAGCCGGACAAACGTCCTACGACCGGTCGATTGCAGATGGTGTCGAGGAGCAGGCCAGGCTGGTCGCGCAGACCGAGGTGGTTCAGGCTGCCCGCGCGGAGTCTGCCCGGGTCATCGACGCCGCGCACGCGGAATCGGATCGCATGCGAGGTGAGTGCGACGTCTACGTCGACACCAAGCTCGCGGAGTTCGAGGAGTTTCTGTCGGGCACGATTCGATCTGTGGGGCGTGGGCGTCAGCAGCTCAGAACCGGTTCGGGCGTGCCCGACTACGGATCCGAATCGGGCGAGGACACGGGTCGCTTCCGTCGATAGCCGCCGACAGGGATTTGCTCACATATGCGCGGATGCGTATCGTTGAGTGGTTGACCTTGGCAAGAACCTTCAGGGTTCGACCATGATCGCATTTCGTCATCGAGCAGAAAGAACAGTTGTGTCTACCCGTCGCAGTACCCCCCGTCCCGAGTCGGAAACGGGTTTCGTTCTGTACATCGACACCCTGGGCCGTCGGCCCGGTTCGATGAAGCAGGTCCAGCGGACGGTGGCGGCACCTTCGCGTATAGGTCTCGACGCGATCGGAATCGAAACCGGCTCGCCCGTGGAACTCGATCTTCGACTCGAAGCGGTTTCGGAGGGTGTGCTGGTGACCGGCAGCGTGCAGGCCGCCACGTCGGGGGAGTGCACGCGGTGTCTCGAGCCGGTGAGCGGAGCGGTGGATGTGTATCTCACCGAGCTGTTCGCCTACCCCGCGAGCGTCACGGAAGAGACCACCGACGAGGACGAGATTCACCGTATCGTCGACGATTGCATCGACCTCGAACCAGTCCTCGTGGACGCCGTCGGACTGGAGCTCCCGCTCCACCCTCTGTGCCGTGAAGACTGCGAGGGATTGTGCCCCGAATGTGGCGTTCGCCTGGCGATTGCCGAATCCGGCCATGGTCATGACATACTGGATCCTCGCTGGGCTGGTCTTGCAGCCAAATTTGGCGTGGAATCAGAACCGAGCAACAAACTTGTGAACAACGAAGCCGAGGAGAAGTAGAAGTGGCTGTCCCGAAGCGCAAAATGTCGCGTTCCAACACGAGGTCGCGGCGTGCACAGTGGAAAACCACTGCGCCCACTCTCGTAACGTGCCCCAACCGTGGCTGCGGCGAGAAGACGCTGCCCCACATTGCGTGCCCCTCGTGCGGCACCTACAAGGGCCGTCAGGTCACTGCTGCAGTCTGATCTTCCGATCAGTTCCGGTAGCGGACACACAGTGACGAACAAGAGCACTCCTGCTTCCAAATACAGCAGTGCAAAAAACAGCAGTGCAGCCGACAGCGGCGGGGACGACAGAACGTCGCTCCTCGCCGCTCTTGGCGTTGAGCTGGAGGATCCGCTCCTCACCCTGGCGCTGACGCATCGCTCCTACGCGTACGAGCGGGGCGGACTTCCCACCAACGAGCGTCTGGAATTTCTGGGCGATTCTGTTCTCGGGCTCACCATCACCGAACGCCTCTACGTAGTACACCCGACCAAGTCGGAGGGCGAGCTCGCGAAGATCCGCGCAAGTGTGGTCAACATGCACGCCCTGGCCGAAGTGGCGCGCGGACTCGGTGAGGGCGGGCTCGGTAGGCATCTGCTCCTGGGTAAGGGCGAGGAGCAGACCGGGGGACGCGACAAGCCGAGCATCCTGGCCGACGGTATGGAGTCGCTGCTGGGCGCGATCCATCTGCAGCACGGGATCGATACCGCTCGCCGCGTCGTGCTCGCCTTGTTCGACGATCTGCTGGACCGCGCTCCGCGTCTGGGGGCGGGCTTGGACTGGAAGACGAGCCTGCAAGAACTGACGGCAGTGAAGTCGCTCGGCGTGCCCGCTTACGAGATCTCGTCCACCGGGCCGGACCACGACAAGGAGTTCACCGCGACCGTGGTGGTCAGCGGACGTGCTCTGGGCGTGGGGATCGGTCGGTCGAAGAAGGAAGCCGAGCAAAAGGCCGCGAGTACCGCCTGGAATGCGCTCTCGCCTACCGGCAGCGTGGATGCCTGAGCTTCCCGAAGTCGAGGTGGTTCGCCGGGGTCTCGAGTCGCACATCGTCGGAACCACGATCGAGTCCGTCGAGGTGCTTCATCCTCGGGCCGTGCGGCGACACATCGCCGGTGGCAAAGACCTCGAAGGGCAGCTACGTGGTTGCACCATCGCGGCGGCCCAGCGGCGCGGAAAATATCTGTGGCTCCCGCTCGAATCTCGTGACCGTGCCATCGTGGTCCATCTTGGGATGAGCGGTCAGATGCTGGTGCAGCCGCCGACCGTGCCGGACGAGAAGCATCTACGCATCCGTGCGCGGTTGGACAACGGCGCGGACCTGCGTTTCGTCGATCAGCGGACGTTCGGGGGGTGGGCCCTAGCGCCGTTGCTCACCGTCGACGGTGAGTCGGTGCCGGAGCCCGTAGCCCACATCGCACGCGATCCAGTCGACCCGCTGTTCGACGCCGAGACGGTGGTGAACGTGCTGCGCGCCAAGCACACCGAGATCAAGCGAGCTCTACTCGATCAGACGGTGTTGTCAGGGGTCGGCAACATCTACGCCGACGAAGCTCTCTGGCGCGCGAAGATTCACGGCAATCGCATCGCTGAGACGCTCTCGAGGCCGGCACTTCGTCGGCTGTTGACGGCAGTGCATGCCGTCATGGGCGAGGCCCTGGCGCAGGGTGGCACGTCGTTCGACGCGCTGTACGTCAACGTCAACGGAGAATCCGGCTACTTCGACCGGTCGCTCGACGCCTACGGGCAGGAGGGCCTGCCGTGTTCGCGTTGCGGCAGCCCCATCCGGCGGGAGAAATTCATGAACCGGTCCTCGTACAGCTGCCCCAGGTGCCAACCTCGACCTCGAATATCCCGATCCTGACCCATTGCCCGAACACGCGAGTCTCTAGAATCCGATCATGACCGACGAGAGCACCCCGACTGACCAGAGCCCTTCGACGAAGCTCTGGGTGGAACGCACCGGAACCCGCCGCTACATCGGCAAGAGTTCACGCGGAGCCGAAGTACTCATCGGATCCGAGTCGGTCGACGGCGTCTTCACTCCCGGGGAATTGCTCAAGATCGCGCTCGCGGCCTGCACAGGGATGAGCTCGGACCTTCCGCTCTCGCGTCGGCTCGGGGACAACTACGACGCCACCATCGAGGTCTCCGGAGCGGCGGATCGTGAGAACGAGCTCTACCCTGCACTCGCCGAGGTGCTGAGAATCGATTTGAGCGAGCTCGATGCGGACGCGCAACAACGGCTTCTCACTGTCGTCGAACGCGCAGTCGACAAGGTGTGCACCGTGGGGCGCACCTTGAAAGCGGGAACCAAGGTCGGCCTCGACATTGCCGTGGACGGCTGAGGTGAGGGTCTGGTCGGTCCTCGCGACCGTCGTGACTGCAGCAGTGACCCCGGGGCTACTCGTGGGTGTGCCGAGTGCGTCGGCGACGCCGAGTTGTGCCCCATGGAGTGTGACCACCGTCGCGTCGGGATTCGGGATGCTCGAGAACATCGCGTTCGATGACAGTGGATCGATGTATCTCTCGCAGACCTCGCCTCTCGGACCGGGCGCTATCGCGCGGATGACGCCCGACACCGCACGAACAGTCGCGGTTGCGGACGTGTCCTCGCCGGGCGGCATCGTCGTCGACGGTGACACGATGTACTTCACAACGGGAAACGGCACTGCTGCAGGGCTTTTCGGCACTCCTGATGGAACCGTCGACGCTCTCGATCTCGTGTCCGGTGTTCGGTCCACCTACTCGCGCGGCTTGGTGATGCCCAACGGTCTTGCGCGGGCAGCGAGCGGTGAACTATTTGCGACTCGAAACCTCGGTAGCGCAACGGGTCTCACGTCGGTGGGTGCCGAGGCCCCACATGAGCCATCGGTGATACGCAACGATCTCGGAACTGCGAACGGCATCGCGATCGACGGCGAAACCTTGTACGTCGCCAATACTTTCGAGCCCGAACTCGAGATATCGGTGCTCGATGTGAGTGACCTCGACGGCCCCGCTCGCAGGATTCCGGTGGACGGATTCGGTCCTGTCACCGCCTCGGATGACATGACTGTCGGAGCGGACGGCCAGATCTACCTCTCGCAGAACCTGGCGGGCCGCGTACTGCGCATCGATCCCGAATCCGCTTCCTGGTGCGTGATCGGCACCGGGATGCCCTTGACCACCTCCGTCGCATTCGGCGGATTCGGATGGGATCGCGAGTCGCTGTACGCCACCAGCTTCGACGGCACCGTGCGGAAGTTGAGCCCGCCATGACAGACGAGCGTTTGACGGCCTGGGTCCACGGGCAGGTGCAGGGTGTCGGCTTTCGATGGTGGACACGTTCTCGCGCATTGGAACTCGGCCTTCTAGGATCGGCCACCAATCACCCCGACGGGCGTGTGCTGGTAGTCGCCGAAGGCGCCAGGGACCGGCTCGAAAAGCTGTTGGAATTGTTGCGCGGAGGAACCACGCCGGGTTCGGTGACGCTCGTCGTCGAGAGCTGGGATCGTCCACGCGGCGGACTCTCCGGATTCGTCGAGCGTTGAAGCGAGTGTGCGCGCAGTACGCGGCCGTACACCCGGTACTCTGAACGGCCATGTATCTCAAGAGTCTGACGCTGAAGGGCTTCAAGTCCTTTGCATCGGCGACGACTCTTCGATTCGAGCCAGGTATCACCTGCGTCGTCGGGCCGAACGGCTCGGGCAAGTCGAACGTCGTCGACGCCCTCACCTGGGTCATGGGGGAGCAGGGCGCGAAAGCGCTGCGTGGCGGAAAAATGGAAGACGTCATCTTCGCGGGGACGTCGGGCCGTGCCCCCCTCGGACGCGCCGAGGTGACGTTGACGATCGACAACTCGGACGGCGCGCTGCCGATCGACTACAGCGAGGTGTCGATCACTCGTCGGATGTTCCGCGACGGTGCCGGAGAGTACGAGATCAACGGCAGCTCGTGTCGGCTCATGGATGTACAGGAGTTGCTCAGCGATTCAGGCATCGGTCGTGAGATGCACGTCATCGTCGGGCAGGGGAGGCTCGCAGCCATCCTCGAATCGCGTCCGGAGGATCGACGCGCCTTCATCGAGGAAGCTGCGGGCGTCCTCAAGCATCGGAAGCGCAAGGAGAAGGCGGTACGCAAACTCGATGCGATGCAGGCCAACCTGGCGCGGTTGACCGATCTCACCACCGAACTGCGGCGCCAGCTCAAACCGCTCGGCAGGCAGGCAGAGGTAGCGCGACGTGCGCAAACCGTGCAGGCAGATCTTCGCGACGCCCGACTCCGTCTCGCTGCCGACGATTTGGTCACACGGCGCGAGGAGTTCGCCAGCCAGACGCAGGACGAGGCTGCCGCGCGCGAACAGTACGCCGCTGTGCAGGATGCGTTGGCGGCCGGAAACGTCGCTCTCGGGGAGCTGGAACAATCCGTGGCAAGGCTGACGCCGAGTGCCGAGGCGGCAGCGCAGACCTGGTTTGCGCTGTCCGCGCTCGCCGAACGCGTCAACGCGACCGTACGAATCGGTAGGGAACGGGCGCGTCACCTCGACACAGCACCGTCCGGTGGCCGTGGCCAGGACCCCGATGAGCTGGAACAGCAAGCCGAGCGCGTCGCCGAGGAGGAAGCGGAACTCGTCGAGGCGGTAGAGATGGCACGCGAAACCCTCGAGGTGGCGCGTGAGAAGTTGGTCGAGCGGGAGGCTGCGGCCGCGGAAGCGGAGCGCGCCCACATGGCGGCTGTGCGAGCTGTGGCCGATCGCCGTGAGGGGTTTGCGCGCCTCTCCGGCCAGGTCGACACGTACCGAACCAAGGTCGAGTCCGTGGACGCGGAAGTTGCACGGTTGTCCGTCGCGATCGAGGAAGCACGGGAGCGCGGTGACGTCGCGCAGGCGGAATTCGAGAGCGTCCAGGACCAGATCTCGGGCTTGGATGCGAGCGAACTGAGCCTCGACACACATTACGAACGCGCGGTGGCGGCTCTGCGCAGTGCGGATGCGCGCGTGAGCGAACTGCAGAGCGAGGAGCGGGTCGCGGGCAAGAGGGTGGCTTCGTTCCAGGCGCGCATCGAAGCGTTGACGATGGGCCTCGAGCGCAAGGACGGGGCGGGTTGGCTTCTGGAGAACAACGTTGCCGGGGTGTCCGGGTTGGTTGCCGAGCAGATTACTGTGGCCGCCGGCTTCGACGTTGCCGTAGCCGTGGCCATGGGGCCTGCAGCGGACGCTGCACACGCCGAGTCGTTCGCCAGTGCCCGCCAAGCAGTGCGTGCGCTCCGCGACGCCGACGGTGGCCGCGCGGCGATCGTGTTCGACGATTCAGGCGATGAGGCGGCTGTGCGATCGCGGACGGTCGTGCTCCCGGAGAGGGCCCGCTGGGCCGTCGACGTGGTGGAGTTTCCGCAGTCTCTGTCAGCTTCGATGCATGCCCTGTTGGGCGACATCGTCATCGTCGACTCGCTCGACGACGCGCAGTCGCTCGTTCGATCGACCCCGGGCGTGCGGGCGGTCACCACGGCCGGCGACTACGTCGACGCAGGGTGGTTGTCCGGCGGCTCCGACCGTCGACCGAGCACTCTCGAGGTGCAGGCTGCGATCGATACCTCCACCGTCGAACTAGCCGCTGCCGAGCGCCGAGCCTCGGAGTTGGAGGCAGCGTTGTCCGGTGCTCTCGCCGAGCAGCACGATCGCCGCGAATCCGCCGAACAAGCGCTGGCCGCGCTCAACGAATCCGACGCCGCCATGTCGGCGGTGTACGAGCAGTTGGGACGCTTGGGGCAACTGGCGCGCTCGGCGCACGCCGAATCGAGCCGACTGAGCGAGCAACGCACCGCGGCCGAGCACGGACGAGAAGAAGCTCTCGCCGCTCTCGCCGATCTGCAGGAACGGTTGAGATTGGCCGAGGACGAACAATCAGGGTCCGGCGGCGCCACGGACCCTGAGGACTCGACTCTCGCCCGCGAGAGCGCCGCTGCCGCGCTGTCGGAGGTGCGTTCGGTCGAGGTGGAGGCGCGGCTGAACGTGCGCACTGCGGAGGAGCGTGCGCAGGCACTTCGTGGCCGCGCCGATTCGCTTCGACGAGCTGCCCGAGCCGAGCGCGAGGCGCGTGTCAGAGCCGAACGTGAGATGGTCGCGCGTCGGCACGCAGCAGCAGTCGCCGAATCGGTCGTATCGGCAGGCGAGCGCATCGCGGTGCGGCTGGCCTCGGTCGTGTCGGCCGCTGCCGCGCGTCGCGATGAACTCTCTGAACAGCGTTCGAACACCAACGCTGAACTCGATCGGGTGAAAGAACAGGTCAGGGCACTTACCGCACAGCTGGCCTCGATCACCGACGCCGTTCACCGCGACGAGGTCGCGCGGGCTCAGGCTGCGCTGCGGATAGAGCAGCTCGAAACGACGATTCTCGAGCAGCACGGTATCGGTCTCGACGACTTGATCGCCGAATACGGTCCCGATATCGCATTGCCGCCGAGCGAACTTGAAATGTCGGAGTACGAAGCTGCCAAGGAGCGCGGCGAACAGGTGATCGCCCCCGCACCCATGCCGTTCGATCGATCCACCCAGGAAAAGCGAGCGAAACGGGCCGAACGAGATCTCGCGACGCTGGGCAAGGTCAACCCGCTCGCGCTGGAGGAATTCGCGGCGCTCGAGGAGCGGTACAACTTTCTCTCGACTCAGCTCGAAGACGTGAAATCCGCCCGCAAGGATCTGCTCGAGGTCGTCGCCGATGTGGACGAACGAATCCTGCAGGTCTTCACCGAAGCCTGGCTCGACGTCGAGCGTGAATTCACCCAGGTCTTCGCCAAGCTCTTCCCCGGCGGCGAAGGTCGGCTGATACTCACCGACCCCGGCGACATGTTGACCACCGGTATCGAGGTCGAAGCACGGCCGCCGGGCAAGAAAGTCAAGCGCCTGTCCTTGCTCTCGGGTGGCGAGAAGTCACTGACCGCGGTGGCGATGCTCGTCGCAATCTTTCGCGCTCGCCCCTCGCCGTTCTACGTCATGGACGAGGTCGAGGCCGCCCTGGACGATACGAACCTCAGGCGGCTGATCGGGCTTTTCGAACAGCTACGCGAAAAATCGCAGCTGATCGTGATCACCCACCAGAAGCCGACCATGGAGGTCGCCGACGCGCTTTACGGTGTGTCGATGCGTGGCGACGGCATCACGACCGTCATCTCGCAGCGCCTCGACCGCGACCGAAACCGGGTCGAGACCATCGGTAGCGCGACCGTCGAGGACTGAGATGTCGATGCCGACGGGTGCTCGCCCGGTCCGGCCAGGGTGACCGCGGGGGCTGCGGGCGGTCCTGACAGGATGGATCTCGTGAGTACCCAAGCCTGGATCATCCTTGCGGCCGTTCTGGCCGTGCTCGTCGTCGTACTCGTCGCCGGGTTCGTTCTCCTCCGTCGTCGACGCGTGTCACTGAAGGCGCCCGAGACGGACAGAATCGAAGAAGGACAGAAGGATCGTTCCGGCGGCTACAAGGCAGGAGGGGGATTCTCCTTCAGTCAGGGTGCCGCAACGGTAGAGCCCGAGCTCGCTCCCAAGCCCCGTCCGACGCCCGAACCGACGCCCGAGCCCGAACCGACGCCGGCGCCCCCGGCGATGCCGGTTCCGGCTCCGGAACCCGAGCCGACACCTGAACCGGAACCTGCACCCGCGCCGATACCGGAGCCTGCACCGGAGCCGGTATCCACGGCGCCCGTGCTGGACGAGATCGAGCCCACCGACGGTCGGCTCGATCGCTTGCGGGGTCGACTGTCGCGCTCGCAGTCGGCGGTGGGCAAGAGCCTGCTCGGCCTGCTCGGCGGCGGCGACTTGGACGAGGACTCCTGGGAGGAGGTCGAGGACACTCTCCTGATTGCCGACCTCGGCTCGTCCACGACTGCGGAGATCATGACGACACTGCGCGAGCAGATGGCGGCCAGAAGTGTGCGCACCGAGGCCGACGCGCGAGCGCTGCTGCGCGAAATACTGGTCGATCAACTGCACCCGGAGTTCGATCGTTCCATCAAGGCGCTTCCGCACGAGGGCACTCCCGCGGTGTTGCTGGTCGTCGGCGTCAACGGCACCGGTAAGACGACCACCACCGGCAAACTGGCGCGCGTGCTCGTCGCCGACGGTCGCCGTGTGCTGCTGGGCGCCGCGGACACCTTCCGAGCTGCGGCCGCAGACCAGCTCCAGACATGGGGAGAGCGCGTCGGAGCCGACGTGGTGCGCGGCAAGGAGAACGCTGATCCGGCGGCTGTGGCATACGACGCGGTCACCAAGGGGATCGAACAGGGTGTCGACGTCGTCCTGGTGGACACAGCGGGCAGGTTGCACACCAAGTCGGGACTGATGGACGAGCTCGGCAAAGTCAAGCGCGTCATCGAGAAGCGAGCCCGCGTGGACGACGTGTTGCTCGTTCTCGACGCGACGGTGGGCCAGAACGGCTTGACCCAGGCACGCGTTTTCGCCGAGGTCGTCGACATCACCGGAGTCGTGCTCACCAAGCTGGACGGCACCGCCAAGGGTGGCATCGTTTTCCAGGTTCAGCGCGAGCTCGGTGTTCCGGTCAAGCTGGTCGGTCTCGGTGAAGGAGCGGACGATTTGGCGCCCTTCGAGCCGGGTGCTTTCGTGGATGCTTTGCTCGGCTGAGTACCGAAAAATCGTCGGTCTGGACATACCGGACACAGCTTCCATGGGCTTGAAACGAAGCCGGCAAAAAGGCGAAATGCCTGGACGAAACCTGCTCGCAACAGTTTCGGGTAATGCGTTCACACGGGCGAAACACCTGAGTGTCATGGCTGAAACTTTGTGACACGACCCTTTGTTCACGGCGCAACAACCGGTGCGCAGGAGAATGGAGGGTGTACGTGAGTCCCGAGGATATGTTGGCCAACTCCGGCAACGCCGCGTGGATGCTGATGGCAGCATCGCTGGTATTGCTGATGACGCCAGGCCTGGCGTTCTTCTACGGCGGTATGTCGCAGCAGAAGTCCGTCCTGAACATGATGATGATGTCGTTCGGGGCAATGATGGTTGTGTCCATCATCTATGTCCTGTGGGGATGGTCGATGTCGTACGGCACCGAGGACATCGGTGGACTGTTCGCCAATCCCTTCGAGTTCTTCGGTCTGAAGGACACGATCACCGACGCGGACGGCAACTTCATTGCCGGAGCCTTCGGCTACGCCAATGTCATCGATGTCGCTTTCCAGGTCACGTTCGCGATCATCACAGTCGCACTCATTTCCGGTTCGCTCGCCGGTCGCGTCAAGTACGGAACCTGGCTGGTGTTCGCCGGCATCTGGGTCACGCTGGCGTACTTCCCACTGGCTCACATGGTCTGGGGTGGCGGTCTGCTCTCCGGTTCCGAGGACGGTCTGGCCGCGAAGATCTTCGGCACGACTGACGATGGTGATGGCGGGCTGGTTGCCTCGGTCGCACCCATCGACTTCGCCGGTGGCACCGTCGTGCATATCAACGCAGGTATCGCCGCACTCGTCCTGGCCGTGATCATCGGCAAACGCGCAGGCTTCGGCAAGGTGGCATTCCGGCCGCACAACCTTCCGTTCGTCATGCTCGGCGCAGCACTGCTCTGGTTCGGCTGGTTCGGCTTCAACGCGGGTTCGGCGTTCGCGGCCGACGGTGCTGCGGGCCTCGCCTGGGTCAACACCACGGCCGCCACTGCCGCCGCAATCGCAGGCTGGCTGATCACAGAGCGCATTCGCGACGGGCACGCCACCAGCCTCGGAGCCGCTTCCGGAATCGTCGCCGGACTTGTCGCCATCACCCCGGCTGCAGGTTCGCTCACTCCGGTTGGTTCGATGATTCTCGGTGTCATCGCCGGTGTCCTCTCCGCACTCGCGGTCGGGCTCAAGTTCAAGTTCGGATACGACGACTCGCTCGACGTGGTCGGCGTGCACCTCGTAGCCGGCCTGTGGGGCACAATTGCCATCGGCTTCCTCGGCTCCGAGACCGGGTTGTTCTACGGTGGCGACTACAAGCAGTTGGTCGTTCAGATCGTCATCGCACTGTTCGCGCTGATCTTCACCGCGATTGTCACCGTCGTAATCGCGCTGGCACTCAAGCCGCTCGGATGGCGCGTATCGGACGAGGAAGAGGCCAACGGCATCGACGAAGCCGAGCACGCGGAGACTGCGTACGACTTCGCCTGACAGGGTAAAGATAGGAGCGAGGGATCGCTCTGAACGCAATCGGGCACTCCAGAGCAGGCGAAGGGAAGCAAAATATGAAGCTGATCACGGCAATCGTCAAACCGTTCACGTTGGAGGACGTCAAGACGGCCCTCGAACAGGCCGGCGTGCTTGGCATGACGGTCAGTGAGGTTCAGGGATACGGACGACAGAAGGGGCACACGGAGGTCTACCGCGGCGCCGAGTACTCCGTAGATTTCGTCCCCAAGGTTCGAGTCGAGGTCGTCGTCGACGACGCGGCAGTGGAAAAGGTCGTCGAGGTAATCGTCGAGGCCGCGCGAACCGGCAAGATCGGTGACGGCAAGGTCTGGGTTTCGCCGGTCGACTCGGTCATCCGAGTTCGCACCGGAGAACGCGGCGCAGATGCACTCTGACCCACACGGGTCGGGCGCAGGCGGCCCCGATTCTTCAGCAAAAGCTGGAGGATCGGGGCCTTCGGCCTCGAAGGGCACCAAGAACATGGGCTCGAACTCGACATCTCGAAACACCATGGGCTCCGGCGCGAAGAACAACGATGCCGCAGCCGACCTGGCGCGTGCCAGGAAGCAGTTGCTCGACGGTGGTGCACGCAACCGCCGACTCGACGCGCCCTCGCTTCGCAGGGCACTGGTCGACTTGCACGAATTCTGGCTCACCACCAAGGGCGCCGAACTCGGCATCAAGCCCGACTCGGGATTCGCTATCGTTGCTGTGGGCGGGCTGGCGAGACGTGAGTTGCTTCCGTACTCGGATCTCGACCTGATCCTGTTGCACGACGACATGGACTCCGAGATCGTCGCAAGCGTCGCCGACGCACTCTGGTACCCCCTCTGGGACGCGCACATCAAGCTCGATCACAGCGTCCGCACGGTCCCACAGGCACTTCACGTTGCATCCACCGATCTCACGGCCGCTCTGGGAATGCTCGAGGCTCGTCACATCGCAGGTGACGTCGAGCTGAGCAACCTCCTGATCGGCGGAGTTCGCCGTGAGTGGCGTACCAGCATCAGGTCGCGTTTCGACGATCTCATCGCACAGACCCGATCGAGGTGGGCCCGCAGCGGCGAGATCGCCCATCGCGCCGAACCCGACCTCAAGAGCGGACGAGGAGGGCTGCGCGATGTCCAACTGCTCGACGCGCTCTCCATCGCCCAGCTGACCGACGGGATGCCCGGGCTCGGCCCCGAATCGCCCGGTGGTGGTCTCGCGTTTGCGCACGGCCGTCTGCTCGATGTACGTACCGAACTGCATCGGGTAGCAGGGCGTGCCCGTGACCAGCTCCGCGCGCAGGATGCAGACGAAATCGGTGCAGCCTTGCGGATCGGTGACCGATTCGACCTGGCTCGTGTGCTCAGCGACTCGGCGCGCACGATCAGCTATTCCGTCGACGTCGGATTGCGAACGGCGGGCAACTCGTTGCCCCGCCGCGGTCTTTCGAGACTCCGTCGAGCACCCGTTCGTCGACCTCTGGACGAGGGCGTCGTCGAGCACGGTGGCGAAGTGGTGCTCGCTCGTGACGCTCGGCCGAACAAGGATCCAGGTCTGATCATGCGGGTTGCCGCGGCTTCGGCTCAGACAGGTATGCCGATGTCGGCGTCGACGCTCAACCGTTTGTCCGACAGTGCCCCCGAGCTACGCGAACCGTGGCCGAAGGAAGCACTCAACGACCTGCTGGTGCTGTTGGGTTCTGGACGTCGGGCGATAGCCGCCATCGAGGCGCTCGACCGCACCGGACTGTGGGGTCGACTCATGCCCGAGTGGGGGGCCGTTCGCGACCTACCGCCTCGGGACGCAGTCCACACGTGGACGGTGGACCGACACCTGGTGGAAACGGCCGCCTACGCGAGTGCCCTCACGACGAGAGTGGCGCGGCCGGACCTGCTCGTTCTCGGTGCCCTCGTGCACGACATCGGTAAAGGTCGCGGCGGGGATCACAGTGTCGTCGGCGCAGAGTTGGCAACCCAGATAGGAAACAGGCTCGGACTGTGGCCGTCCGACGTCGCTCTTCTCAGTTCGATGGTCCGCTATCACCTGCTGCTACCGGACACCGCGACACGACGTGATCTCGACGATCCGGTCACGGTGGAGACGGTGGTGAAGGCACTCGGTGCCGACACCGTGCTGCTGGAGTTGCTGCACGCCCTCGCCGAGGCGGACTCGCTCGCGACGGGGCCGGGGGTGTGGGGCGACTGGAAGGCCTCGCTCATCCGGGAACTCGTCCGCCGGTGCCGCATGGTGATGGCAGGGGACAACCTGCCCGTCCCGGACCCACTGGACCCCGCCCACATCGCACTCGCCGAGAAAGGCGGCGTGCACGTGGATCTGCAGCAGACCAACGGGTCTCACACCTACGTCGTCACGGTGGTTGCACCGGACACCCGTGGCCTGCTTTCCGATGCTGCCGGTGTGCTGGCACTGCAGTCGCTTCGCGTGCTTTCGGCCTCTCTCGGCAGTCACGACGGTTCTGCGGTGAACTCGTTCGTGGTGGCGCCTCTGTTCGGAACGCCGCCGCAAGCCGGTTTGCTGAGACAGGAGATCATCAGGGCGCGAGCCGGCGAACTGAATCTCGTCGCGATGTTGGACGCCAAGGAGAAGAGCTCGCGTCCTGCGCCCGTCGACGAGACGCCTCTCGACGAGTCTCCGTTCGACGCCGCTTCCCGCAGCGAGGGCTCGAGGGACGGCAAAGCCGACGAGGAGGCGGGCGAGCCTTCGGTTCCTGTCACGTATGCACTGGCGCCTCCCCGGGTGCTGTGGTTCGACGGAACCGATCCGGGACAGGTGGTGCTCGAGCTACGGGCGGAGGACCGACTCGGATTGTTGTGCCGGTTGGCCACCGCCTTGGAAGCCATCGGTGCGGACATCCGGTGGGCGAGGGTCGCGACGCTGGGAACCTCCGTCGTCGACGCCTTCTGTATCGACCTGACCGGCTCCGACAGTCGTGCCACCAGGGAGGAAATCGAACGTGCACTGCTCGATGTGGTGCCCGCGCCTGAACCGCCCAAGCCGCCGGAGAAGCCGGAAGGAACCTAGTCGCCGAACGGTTTCAGTGGGTGAGAACGAACCGACGACTGTGAAGTGTCATCAAGATTGGGCCACTGTCATTCGAAACGATGTCGTTTTGTTACCTTGATCCCCACAGCGACGACACCTGAGCCAGAGCGAATCCATCCGTAAAACGGCCGCGACGGTTCGTCTTCACCGTTCGTGAGAATTGACGAGGTACTGACTGTGGGAGCCCACCGCCGGTCGAACATCTACGTTCCAGCCGACGCAGAAGCCGACACCCCGCGCGGGCGTCATCGAGCGAAGGAGGATACGAAGGACTCGGGCTTGAAGACAGCCACCGTGGTGGTGGCCACCGGAGCCATCGTCGCCGGCGCGACGTCGCTCGGAACCGGCACTGCGACCGCAGCGCCTCTTCCCGCGCCCGAGGCGCCCGCCGCGAGCACCCCGTTCGGCATCCCCGAACACCTGATACCCGCGGGCTTCGAAATGCCGCACTTCGAGGTGCCGGATGGCCTCGTATTGCCGGAGAATCTCGATCTCCCACCGTGGCCCACGCTTCCCGAGCTACCGGACTTCGGTCTGCCCCAGGTCGGAGAGCAGGATCTGCAGCCGATCGGGCTGCGTGCGGTGCAACCGGTCTCGGGAACGCTGACGTCGTCCTTCGGACAGCGGTGGGGTACTCACCACAGCGGGACCGACATCGCGGCGCCCATCGGCACGCCCGTGCTCGCGGCTGCAGACGGGGTGGTCACCGCTGCGGGTCCGGCCGCCGGGTTCGGTCTGTGGGTCAAGGTCCGTCACGTCGACGGGACCGAAACTGTGTACGGGCACGTCGACACGTTTTCCGTCACGGAGGGGGAAACCGTTTCCGCGGGGCAACGTATCGCCACTGTCGGTAATCGCGGGCATTCCACCGGGCCACACCTGCACTTCGAGGTCCACGACCCGTCCGGAGTGAAGGTCGATCCGGCTGCCTGGCTGGCGACACGAGGAGTAGCGGTGACCTGGAACGATTCCGCGCGCAACGCCTGACCACACCGGGCCGAGCCACCGCCCGGTGCACGCGCTGTCCACGCCTGATCGCGGCGAGCGCTAGTCTGGAGCCACGTATCGCTCGACCAACAGGCTCTTTCTTTCTATCGGCTCAGGAGTGCAATCGGTGTTCGAATCCCTTTCCGACAGGTTGACCGGGACCCTCAAGGACCTGCGTGGCAAGGGGCGTCTCTCCGGTGCCGACATCGACGCGACGGCACGTGAGATCAGACTTGCGCTCCTCGAAGCGGACGTCGCCCTGCCCGTGGTGCGCGAGTTCATCACCCGCATCAAGACACGGGCCAAGGGCGCCGAGGTCTCGGCCGCGCTCAACCCGGCCCAACAGGTCGTCAAGATTGTCAACGAAGAACTGGTCGGCATCCTCGGCGGTGAAACGCGTCGCCTGACTTTCGCGAAGAACCCTCCTACCGTCATCATGCTCGCCGGACTGCAGGGCTCGGGCAAGACGACGCTGGCCGGCAAGCTCGCGAAATGGCTCAAGGACCAGGGGCACACACCGCTTCTGGTGGCGTGTGACCTACAGCGTCCCGGCGCGGTCAGTCAGCTGCAGATCGTCGGCGAGCGAGCGGGTGCTGCAGTGTTCGCACCGCACCCCGGGACCTCGATCGGCGGCGGAGACAACGCCCTCGGCGTCACGGCAGCCGATCCCATCGAGGTCGCACGGGCCGGACTGGACGAGGCGCGAAGCAAGCAGTACGACGTTGTCGTCGTCGACACCGCTGGTCGTCTCGGTATCGACACCGAACTGATGGAGCAGGCCGCGGGCATTCGTGACGCGGTCGACCCAGACGAAACACTGTTCGTCCTCGACGCCATGGTCGGCCAGGACGCCGTCAGCACGGCGCAGGCGTTCCGTGACGGAGTCGGTTTCACCGGCGTCGTCCTCACCAAGCTGGACGGTGACGCCCGCGGTGGTGCCGCGCTGAGCGTGCGTGAGGTCACCGGCGCTCCGATCATGTTCGCCTCGACCGGCGAAAAGCTCGAGGACTTCGATGTCTTCCACCCCGACCGGATGGCTAGTCGCATCCTCGGTATGGGTGACGTGCTGAGCCTCATCGAGCAGGCCGAGCAGCACTTCGACGCCGAACAGGCCGAGGCCACAGCCAACAAGATCGGATCCGGTCAGCTCACCCTCGACGACTTCCTCGAACAGATGATGGCCGTCCGGAAGATGGGTCCGATCGGCAATCTCCTCGGCATGCTCCCCGGTGCCGGACAGATGAAGGAACTCGCCAACGTAGACGAGAAGCAGTTGGATCGGGTGCAGGCCATCATCCGAGGCATGACTCCGCAGGAACGCAACGATCCCAAGATCATCAACGCCTCACGCCGACTGCGTATCGCCAACGGGTCGGGTGTGAAAGTGTCCGACGTCAATCAGTTGGTGGACCGATTCTTCGAGGCTCGGAAGATGATGTCCGCGATGGCGGGCCGCATGGGAATGCCGGGCGCGCGCAAGCAGGTTCGTAGCAAGAAGGGCAAGAAGGGGAAGAAGGGTGGCCGTGGGCCGACCCAGCCCAAGATCCGCGGTGGATTCCCAGGTATGCCGGGAGGTATGCCCGCCGGTATGCCCGACCTGTCGGGTATGCCGAAGGGACTCGACCAGATTCCTCCGGGTCTCGAGGGAATCGACCTGTCGCAGCTGAAGTTGCCCAAGAAATAGGGCTGGTGGTGTCCGCGTTCCGGGTCCGAGGTCGGCGGCTTCCCGGTGAGGATCCGATCGAGCTGTGGATCCATGACGGGAAGATCTCGCTCGATCCCATCCTCGGCGCGACCACCCTGTGCGAGGACGGTTGGGTTCTGCCCGGGCTGGTCGATGCGCACTGTCACGTCGGAATCCGGTACGGCGGTGGACACGAGGATCTACCTGGAGCCATCGAGCAGGCGAGAACCGAACGCGACGTCGGAGCGCTGCTGCTACGCGATGCCGGTTCGCCCATCGATACACGCGAGCTCGACGACTACGCGGATTTGCCGCGCATCATCCGGGCAGGCAGACACATCGCGTCCCCGAAGCGCTACATCCCGGGCCTGGCAATCGACATCGAGGACGACTCGCAGCTCCCGGAAGCCGTGGCCCAGCAGGCGCGCCTCGGAGACGGATGGGTCAAGCTCGTCGGAGACTGGATCGACCGGTCCGTCGGTGACCTTGCTCCGCTGTGGGACGAACGCATCTTGAAGGACGCAATCGACGCGGCACACGCCGAGGGGGCCCGTGTCACCGCCCACGTCTTCGGGGAGGATGCGCTGCCGGGGCTCATCGGGGCAGGCATCGACTGCATCGAGCACGGGACCGGCCTCACCGACGACACCGTCCAGATGATGGTCGAGCACGGTACCGCTTTGGTGCCGACGCTCGTCAACATCGAGACCTTCCCCGACATCGCCGCGTCGGCAACGAAGTATCCGGTCTATGCGCGGCATATGCGCGCTCTGCACAGTCGCGTCGGGGAGACGATCGGCAGGGCGCACGATGCCGGTGTGCCGATCTTCGCGGGAACGGACGCAGGCGGTTCGATTCGGCACGGCCGAATCGCGGACGAGGTCGAGGCTCTCGTCGGCACAGGGATGACGCGCACCGAGGCGTTGGGTGCGGCGAGTTGGACGGCCAGGACGTGGCTCGGCTGGCCGGGACTCGAGCACGACGCGCCCGCGGATCTGCTCGTTTACTCGACGGACCCTCGCGGCGGCCCGGACGTACTGTCGGCGCCCGACATCGTCGTACTGCGCGGTAGGCCGATACCGAGGGCGGTGTGAACGCATCATCGGACTTCGAGCCGGATGAGGCTCTGCCTGGTTGGGCTGCAATGCCGCCGATGAACCCCGTGCACCACCAGGATCATGGTCTTTCGCAATCATGTTGGCGAGCCGAGCAAGCTGCGGCCCGCCGTCGTCCCGGTCAGCGGTGGGGGATACCCGCCGCTGCAGCCGTCCTGCTGGTCAATCTCGCAGGATTTCTCGTGTTGCCGTTCGTCGTCGACACCGACGTTCACGCTGTGTTCGTGTTCGCGATCATGGTGCCGAGCGTCGCCGCCATGTCCCTGGCGTTCGTGGTCAGCACCTACCGCGGAAACGGGCCCATCGTCGATTTCGGTTTTCCGACATCACTGTCGGAGTTCGGTGGACAACTCAGATCCGGATTCGCTTGGGGCACTGCGGCACTGGGGGGAGGGATCGTGCTGGCCCTGGTGGTGCTGGCGAACAGCGATCTCGCGGATCAAGCGCCACTGAGTGAACTGTTCGACATCCCGATGCCGTGGAAAGTCGTACTCGTTCTGTGGATCTGGCTGGGCGCACCGTTCTGCGAGGAAGTGATGTTCCGAGGCATGGTGTGGGGGGCGCTCGAACGCAGAGTCGCGCCCGTCCGGTTCGCTTGGCTCGGCAATCGGTGGGTCGTACTCATCGTCACCGCAGTCCTGTTCGCGCTGTGGCATCGCGAAAGCTGGCGGCTCGTGATTCTGATATGGGGCGGTCTCGCGATCGGAATCGCTCGGATGAGGTCGGGGTCGGTGGCTGCCTCGGCCATCGCACATTCGGTGAACAACACGCTCCCGGCGCTGGCAATCCTCACCGTTGCCTGAGCGGATTGCGTGCGGGCGATTAACTGCTCTGCGGCTTCGTCTGGCACAATAGGCTGCTGTTCGCCCGTCCACCGGTTACGTACCGAACGGCGGTCACAACACCCATCAACGCAAAACCGGGTGCGCACCCCATGCGCACCGCCGAATTGCGCCGTGACCACTCGAAAGGCTCTATTCTTCATGGCTGTCAAGATCAAGCTCATGCGTATCGGCAAGATCCGCACCCCCCACTACCGCGTAGTGATCTCCGATTCGCGCACCCGCCGCAACGGCCGCGCAATCGAGACCATCGGCAAGTACGAGCCCAAGCAGGATCCGAGCATCATCGACATCGATTCCGAGCGTGCGCAGTACTGGCTGGGTGTCGGCGCGCAGCCGACCGAGCCCGTCGAGGCCTTGCTCAAGATCACCGGTGACTGGCAGAAGTTCAAGGGACTCCCCGGCACCGAGGGCACCCTCCGCGTGGCCGAGCCCAAGCCGTCCAAGCTGGATCTGTTCAACGCTGCGCTGGCTCAGGCCGACGCCGAGCCGCTCGGCGACGCCACCACCGCCAAGAAGAAGAAGTCGGCCAAGACCGACGAGGCCGACGCTCCCAAGGCTGACGCTCCCAAGTCTGATGATGCAGCTGCAACCGAAACGGCCGAGGCGCCGGCCGCCGAGGCTACTGAGAAGTGAGTGCCGTTGTCGCCGATGCCGTCGAACATCTTGTTCGCGGCATCGTCGCCAATCCTGACGCCGTCCGCGTCGAGATGAGCACCGGCCGTCGCGGGCGCACCGTCGAGGTACACGTGCACCCCGACGATCTCGGTAAGGTCATCGGCCGCGGTGGACGTACGGCCACCGCGCTGCGGACGCTCGTCTCCGGAATCGGCGGACGCGGCATTCGCGTCGATGTCGTCGATACCGATCGATAGCACCGATGGAGCTTGTGATCGGTCGTGTTGCCAAGTCGCACGGCATCAAAGGTGAAGTGGTCGTAGACGTTCGCACCGACGAGCCCGAGGATCGGTTCGCCGTCGGATCGGTGCTGCGTGGACGAAAGTCCCCACGTCAGGCTTCGAGCCAGGAAAAGGCCCGTACCGACACGATCGCTTATACGGTGGAAGCCGCCCGGGAGCACTCCGGGCGGCTTCTGCTGCGTTTGCGTGGCATCGAGGACAGAGGTGCGGCCGACGCGTTACGCGGAACACTGTTCCTCGTCGACTCGGCCGATCTGTCCCCGTCCGATGACCCGGACGAGTTCTACGATCACGAACTCGAAGGTCTCTCCGTCCGGCTGTCCGACGGCACCGTCGTCGGAACCGTTCACGAGGTACTCCACTCGGCAGCGGGGGAGTTGCTCTCCGTCCGCCCGGCCGACGGTAGCCGAACCGAGATTCTGATTCCGTTCGTGGCCGCGATCGTCACGTCGGTGTCGCCGGCCGACGGAGTGGTCGAGATCGATCCGCCCGAAGGTCTGCTGGACCCGGAGTAGCAGTGAACCTCGACGTCATCACGATTTTTCCCGAGTACCTCGCACCACTTCGCACGGCTCTGCTCGGCAGGGCAATCGACCGAGGTCTCGTGAGAGTGGGTGTGCACGACCTGCGGTCCTGGACTCACGATGTACACAAGGCAGTGGACGATTCTCCGTACGGCGGCGGGCCTGGGATGGTCATGAAGCCGACAGTATGGGGCGATGCCCTCGACGACGTTCTCACCGACGAGTCGGTTCTGGTGGTACCCACTCCCGCCGGAGTCCCGTTCACGCAGCGCACTGCCGAGCGCTGGTCGCAGGAACAGCATTTGGTGTTCGCGTGCGGGCGATATGAGGGAATCGACCAGCGCGTGTTCGACGACGCAGCGAGACGAGTACGAGTCGAAGAAGTCAGCATCGGTGATTATGTGCTGATCGGGGGTGAGGCCGCGGTGCTGGTGATGACCGAGGCCGTCGTTCGCTTGCTGCCCGGTGTTCTGGGCAACCAGAGATCGCACGAGGAGGATTCGTTCTCCGATGGCGTTCTCGAAGGCCCCAGCTATACGCGACCGGTGAGTTGGCGCGGGCTCGACGTACCGGAGGTGTTGCTCTCGGGCGATCACGGACGGATCGCTGCCTGGCGCAGAGAACAAGGTTTGCGGCGTACCGCCGAACGCCGTCCCGATCTGCTCAACGGCTAGTCGCCCTTCTGTGGACCCGCTAGTCGATGCGTCCGTCGGGAAAGAGCATGTTCACGAAGCCGGTTACCGTGTCCCTTGCGTGGCGGGCGCTGCTGTCATCGCTGACGTCGAAGACCGAGGTGTCCGGAAATCGCTCGACGCCATCGTCGTATTGGATCTCTTCGCGTGACAGAATCGCGATCACGTATCTGTTGTCGACACCTACCGTGCCGGTCGAGAGGTGGAGCCAACGGCCCACGATGCAGCACATCCACCCCTGTTTGACCGCGTGAATCGCTTCGCTGGGAAGACCGTCCACAATTCCGAAGTGTTGTAGATACCCGTCCGTCGCGACCGGCGCGGACTCGCGCAGCAATCCGAGCATCACTGCTGTCGATGCGGGCGATAGGCCGCCTCTGCCGTCGAGCAGTCTGTTGTAGTACGCCACGATGTCGCCGGCCGATGTGGTTGTGTTCCACCACTGCCCATCCCACGGAGCTGTGGTGAATGCCAGCCCGTACCGCTGGGCGACGCGTTCGACGATGTCACTTCCGCCGTACTTCGACCAGAGGTAGGTCGCCGCGCTGTCGTCCGAGGAAGTCAGCATCGTCGTGATCGACGCGAGGTCGTCCGCGGCCACCGAGGTCTGCGTCAGCTCGGCTCCACGCAGCACATCATCGACGATGAAAAGCTTCGATACAGAAGCTGTTTCGAGCTGATCGGTATCGCCACTGGCGAAGTATGCGCCGGTCCGGCGGTCCAGAAGCGCGAAGCGAACATCCGCTCCGCGCCCAGCTGCGGACGAGAGTGCCTCGGGTATACGTGCTTCGAGAGCGAGGCCGTCGACGGTCTCGATATCAGGGAAGGGTGAGGACACGGTCGAAGTCGTCGACTTGGAAGCTGGTGACTCCTCGGGGATGGAACACCCCGATTGAATCAGCAGCCCAACAGACACGACCAAGGCCGCGCTCGAAACAGCCAAAACCTGCAGCGGCCTGGACATCTGTAGGTCTCCCACACTGGTCCCTGAACTACCTGTCCCAGGGTAGCTGTAGGGTCGTGCGCCGTGACGATTGCTCTGAAAACTGTGAACAAGCGCATAGCCGAGGAACTCGACGTTCGTGAGGGTCAGGTGGCCGCGGCCGTGGACCTCTTGGACGGAGGTTCCACCGTCCCGTTCATCGCCCGGTACCGCAAGGAAGTCACCGGCATGCTCGACGACGCGCAGCTGCGTCAACTCGAGGAACGCCTGCGGTACCTGCGCGAGCTCGACGAGCGACGCGATGCGGTGATCGAGTCGATTCGCTCGCAGGGCAAGCTGGACGAGGCGCTGGAGCAGTCCCTGATGCTCGCCGAGACAAAGGCGCGCGTCGAGGACATCTATCTCCCGTTCAAGCCCAAGCGGCGCACCAAAGCGCAGATCGCCCGTGAGGCCGGACATGAACCCGTCGCCGACGCGCTCATCTCAGATCCGTCCACCGACCCCGCGAGTTTCGACAGCGAGCAACTCGACGGGGCGCGCGCCATCCTGGTGGAAAGGTTCGCCGAGGATCCGGACCTCGTCGGTGAACTGCGCGAACTGATGTGGACGCGTGGACGGCTGACCTCGACCGTTCGGAAGGGCAAGGAGGACGAGGGGGCCAAGTTCGCCGACTACTTCGAGTTCTCGGAGCCGTTCACCTCGCTCCCGTCGCACCGCATTCTGGCTGCATTCCGTGGCGAGAAGGAGGATGTCCTTTCACTCGGCCTCGAGCCCGACCAGGAGGAAACGCCTCGGGGGGTGCCGACGGTGTACGAGGGTCGTATCGCCACCAAGTTCGACATCGCCGACCGTGGTCGCCCCGCGGACCGCTGGCTGCTCGATACCGTCAGGTGGGCGTGGCGTACCAAACTCATGGTCACGATGGCTATCGATGTTCGAATGCGGCTGCGGCAGTCCGCCGAGAAGGACGCTGTCGACGTGTTCGCCACGAATCTGAAGGATCTGTTGCTCGCGGCGCCCGCCGGCAACAGAGCCACCATGGGCCTGGACCCCGGCTTTCGCACCGGCACCAAGGTGGCCGTCGTCGATTCGACCGGAAAGGTCGTCGACTACGACACCATCTATCCGCACAAGCCGCAGGGCAAGTGGGATCAGGCCCTCGCAACCCTTGCGGCCCTTGCTGCCAAACACTCTGTTCAGCTCATCGCCATCGGCAACGGCACGGCCTCCCGGGAAACCGATTCGCTCGCAGCGGAGTTGATCGCCAAGTACCCCGCAGCTGGACTGACCAAGATCGTCGTCTCCGAGGCCGGCGCGTCCGTGTATTCGGCTTCGGCGTATGCATCGAGCGAACTACCCGAACTCGACGTGTCGATTCGCGGTGCCGTCTCCATCGCCAGGCGTCTCCAGGACCCGCTCGCGGAACTGGTCAAGATCGATCCGAAGTCGATCGGCGTCGGCCAGTATCAGCACGACATATCGGAATCGCTGCTCGCACGTTCGCTCGGTGCCGTGGTCGAGGACGCGGTGAACGCGGTCGGCGTCGACGTCAACACCGCTTCGGTACCGCTGCTGGCGAGGGTGTCGGGAATTGCCGGATCGCTCGCCGAGAGCATCGTCTCGCATCGCGACCAGCATGGGCCGTTCGGTAGCCGGTCCGAGCTCAAGGATGTCGCCCGCCTCGGCCCCAAGGCATTCGAACAGTGTGCGGGGTTCCTCCGGATCTCAGGCGGTGCCGACCCACTCGACCGGTCCAGCGTGCATCCGGAGGCGTACCCGGTGGTTCGCCGGATCGTCGACTCCGCCGGTGTAGGTGTACGCGAAGTGATCGGAAACAGTGCCCTGCTCAGTACCTTGAATCCGAAGCAGTTCGCCGACGAGCGCTTCGGGATCCCGACGGTGACCGACATCATCGCCGAGCTCGACAAGCCCGGCCGGGACCCACGTCCCGAGTTCAAGACGGCGACATTCGCCGCGGGAATCGAGAAGGTCGCCGACCTCGAGCCGGGCATGACACTCGAGGGTGTGGGCACCAATGTCGCGGCCTTCGGCGCATTCGTGGACGTCGGCGTGCACCAAGACGGGCTCGTCCACGTCTCCGCCATGTCGCACAGCTTCGTCAAGGATCCTCGTGAGGTCGTCAAGTCCGGCGACGTCGTCAAGGTCAAGGTCATGGAGGTCGATATCCCCCGCCAGCGAATCGGCCTCAGTCTGCGACTGGACGACGAACCCGGCTCCACCACGAAGGGCAAACCACGTGATGCGGCGGTGTCCGGCGGCGGCCCGCGGGGCAGCAGGCCCGACGCCGGTGCCGGACGCGGTGGCGAGGATCGCCGCCGACAGTCCGAGCGTCGGGACAGTCGCGGTGGCCGTCAGGCAAGCACGCCTGCCGGCGGCTCGATGGCCGATGCACTCCGAAAGGCCGGATTCGGGAAGTAGACCCACGGCCTCGGGCAAGATGAGCAAGTAATCGCAAGCGATTCGGGCGAATCTTGGCCGAGGAAGGGTGGCGGGCCGAAGTGGACTGGTTCAACCGCGAGATCATTTCGCAAGGACGGCTACCACTGCTGTGCTTCCTGTTGGGATTTCTCGCCGGTTTCGTCCTGATTCGCCTGAGCGTCAGGATGATCAGGGCGCAGGTTTCGTGGTGGCCCGGCAACATCACCCCGGGTGGGCATCACGTGCACCACGTCGTGTTCGGCGTCGTCCTGATGCTCGTGGCAGGCGTTGCGCTCATCGCCGTGTTCGAGGACGCAACCCGCGAGACGGCGGCGGTACTCGCTGCGCTGTTCGGCGTCGGGGCCGCGTTGGTACTCGACGAGTTCGCGCTGATCTTCTACCTCGAAGATGTCTACTGGTCGGAACAGGGGCGAGCGTCGGTGGATGCCGTGTTCGTTGCGGTCGCCGGGACCGGACTGCTTCTTCTCGGCTTCCATCCGCTCGAGCTGCTCGAAGTCACCGACATGCGTCGAGACCCCGAACCGCTCATCCGCTTCGGCTACCTCGCTCTCGCGCTCGCCCATCTCGGGCTGTGCGCGGTCGTCGTACTCAAAGGGAAGATATGGACGGGGTTGCTCGGGCTCTTCGTGGGTCCGCTGCTCGTCGTCGGCGCGGTGCGGTTGAGCAGGCCGGGTGCGCCGTGGGCGAGGTGGAGATACACGAAACGGCCGAAGAAGATGTACCGGGCGCTGCAGCGCGAGCGGAATCTACGGCGGCCGGTTGTCGGCGCGAAGATCTACCTGCAGGATCTGATCGCGGGCAAGCCGGATATCGACCGTGCCGTCGCCGCAACGGAGAACGAGCTCGATCGGACCGTGCAGGCCGCTCCGGCGCCGTCGCCTTCGAGGCAGCGAGCACGCGTGATTTCGTAACCGCGCCCCCAATCTGGCACAATGGTGGGGTTGCCTGTTCCGGGCACACACCTGATCGGAGTACGAACCAGTCCGAGTGCCGCGAATCCGCGGCGCCGCTCGGTTCCTCTACTCGTGCGAAGAACGCAAGGATGGCCCCACCACATGAACACTTTGGACTTCTTGGACAAGCAGTCGCTGCGCAGCGACGTTCCCGACTTCCGTCCCGGCGACACGCTCAACGTGCACGTCAAGGTTATCGAAGGCTCGAAGGAGCGCGTGCAGATCTTCAAGGGCGTCGTCATCCGTCGCCAGGGTGGTGGCGTCCGCGAGACGTTCACCGTTCGTAAGGTGTCGTTCGGCGTCGGCGTCGAGCGAACCTTCCCGGTTCACAGCCCGAACATTGCGCAGCTCGAGGTACTCACACGCGGCGACGTTCGTCGCGCGAAGCTGTACTACCTGCGCGACCTCCGTGGCAAGGCCGCGAAGATCAAAGAAAAGCGCTGACTGCACATATTCAGTGGTTCGACCAGCGCCGTATCGCCTCGCAAGGCGGTACGGCGCTTTTCGTGTGTCACGGTGCCCAGCCTGCCGCGGCGCGTCGTGTCGACGCTCCGTCCATGGCTCGTCGCCGATGCGGTTAATCTGGTGCGGTGTCAGATTCCCCGCAGGATCCTCACGGCCCGAACAGCTCGCCGAGCGAGAACTCGGAGAACACGCATCGCGGGAAGAAACAGCGATCCTTCTGGCGTGAGCTGCCGATCCTGATTCTCGTCGCCCTCGTCCTGAGCTTCGTGCTGCAGACGTTCATCGCGCGTGTCTACCTCATCCCATCGGAATCGATGGAACCAACGCTGCACGGTTGCGTCGGCTGCACCGGTGATCGAATAGTCGTCGAGAAGATCGGCTACCGATTCGGGGACCCGCAACCCGGAGACGTCGTGGTCTTTCGCGGTCCGGATTCATGGAACAGCGATTTCGTGTCCACCCGTTCGTCGAACACGATCGTTCGCGGCGCCCAGGAGGTGGGGTCGGTCATCGGGATCGTTGCGCCGGACGAGAACGATCTGGTCAAGCGCGTCATCGCAACCGGCGGTCAGACCGTCGAGTGCTGCGACGACCAAGGACGCGTTCTCGTGGACGGCCAACCCCTCGACGAACCGTACGTGCAGATGGACTTCCCGTTCGTGCCCGGAGAACTCACATGCGACACCGAGCTGAAATCGGGCCGCTGCTTCCCGGCCGTGACTGTTCCCGAAGGAAATCTGTGGGTCATGGGCGACAACAGGAGCAATTCCGCCGATTCACGCTTTCACGTCTCCGATGAGCTGATGGGAACCGTCCCGGTCGACAATGTCATCGGCAAAGCCTTCATGATCGCACTGCCCCCGTCGCGTTGGGGAACCCTCGACTCTCCGGACATCCAGGGCAAGTGAGGACCGAAGGCCGAAGTTTCGATGGCTGACACCAGAACGAGCCGCTCTCGCCAACGCCCGCCGTGGCCGCCACGTCCGATCATCCGCAGATCCGGGGGCCTGCGGACCATGGAGTCCGCGCTCGATCGCAATGGGCTCGGACCGGTAGCAGGCGTGGACGAGGCCGGCCGGGGTGCATGCGCCGGACCGCTCACCGTCGCGGCGTGCATTCTCGGTCCCAAGCCGTACGCGTCGTTGGCGGAACTCGACGATTCCAAGAAGCTGACGCACAAGCGTCGAGAAGAACTCTTCCCGAAGATCCAGAAGCTTGCGCTCGCCTGGAGCGTGGTGTTCATCGAGGCCGAGGAGATCGATCGCATCGGTGTGCACGTGGCGAATATCGAGGGAATGCGGCGCGCGGTAGCGGGCCTGGGCGCGATGCCCGGCTATGTGCTGACAGACGGATTTCGGGTACCCGGTCTGCCTGCCCCGTCTTTGCCCGTGATCGGCGGCGACGCAACAGCGGCGTGCATCGCCGCGGCAAGCGTGCTTGCGAAAGTGTCCAGGGACCGAGTGATGGTGGAGATGGACGCGCGGATACCCGGCTATGGTTTCGCGGTGCACAAGGGCTACAGCACGCGAGCTCATGCCGAGGCGATGTTGCGGCTGGGTCCGTGTTCCGAGCATCGAATGTCGTACGCGAATGTCTCGGCGGCAGCATCGGGCGAGGCCGATGCGGTGGTCTCGATGCTGGGCCGAATGGACTGCGACGATCGGAGTGCGCGATGATTGCGGTTCGTAACAGCAACCGGAGGATGAGAAAAAACCGATGAGTGCCGAGGATCTCGAAAAGTACGAAACCGAGATGGAACTCTCGCTGTACCGGGAGTACCGGGACATCGTCGGTCAGTTCAACTACGTCGTGGAGACCGAACGGCGGTTCTATCTCGCGAACTCTGTCGAACTCATTCCGCACAATGCGGACGGCGAAATCTACTTCGAGCTGCGTATGTCCGACTCGTGGGTGTGGGATATGTACCGTCCGGCCCGTTTTGTGAAACACGTACGCGTGATCACGTTCAAGGATGTCAACATCGAAGAACTGGACAAGCCCGACCTTCGACTGCCCGAGTAGCGCAGGCCGGTGTCGATCCTCGTATGGCTGATGCTGATTGCAGGTGCGGTCTATCTGCTCGGTCGCCGGCGTTCGCGAACCACCCTGGTCATATGTGCGCAGCTGATCGGTGCCGCTGCGATATGCCTGGTCCTCGGCCAGGTGGTGTGGCAGATTCTTCGTTCTTGACTCGCGAGCGGCAATTGCGGTTCAGGTTGTCTGTGCTGCAACGCATTACGGTTTCAGTTCCGCTGTTCGGTGTGCAAACAATTTGTCTGAATTCCTGAAACAAAGCTGTGTATTCCGTTGATTCTTTGTAGTCGACGGTCCCGGGGTGGTACAAAAGTCTCGATAAGTTTATCCCTTCACCGTTAGAGGTTCGGCCATGGCGCGTAAGACTCTCGTCCAAATGATCGATGATGTGGATGGTTCCGTCATCAAAGAGGGCCAGGGAGAAACCATCGAATTCGCTATCGATGGAAACCAGTACCGCATCGATCTGAATCTGAAGCACGCAAACGAATTGCACGAGCAACTGGCTTTCTGGATCGAGCATGCCGAAAAGGTGTCGGGGCGTCGTGCACGCAAGAGCCCGGCCGGATCGTCACGCGGAAAGACCGATCTGCAGGATATTCGCACGTGGGCTCGTGAGAACGGTTACGAGGTCAGTGCGCGCGGACGGATCAGCCAGGACGTGCAATCCGCGTACGACGCTGCGCACTGAGGCGGACCGCACACTGACGCGGAGCCGTTTGGTTCGTTCCATCGAAATATGCCCCTGCCGGATTCGGCGGGGGCATATTTCGTTGCGCGGATGCGCCCGAAAGACGGTCCGGCACTAGCAGGTGGCACCGACATGGCGCGTCGTCGGGGTGGTGCGGCGGTCGGGTTATCCACAGGGAGCGCGTTTGTCCACAGGGCGATCTGCGACCTGGATTTTGCGACGGGTGCAATGACGTCCTGCGGCATCGTCGGGACATCGGTTGGCCAATCGGCGATCCGATGACCACAGGGGGAGACGGTGTCGAATTCGAAGTTGGGGGCGCGCGGGGAAGCTTTGGCCGCGCTGCATCTGGTCGACGGCGGTATGGAAATCATCGACCGTAATTGGCGCTGCAGATACGGGGAGCTCGATATCGTCGCCCGCGACGGAGATGTCATGGTTTTCGTCGAGGTGAAGACCCGGTCGGGCATCGGGTACGGGACTCCCGCCGAATCGGTGACCTACGCCAAGCAGTTGAGGATCCGGCGTTTGGCGCTGGCATGGCTCGACGAACGAGGTAGCCCGTGGGTCCAGCTGAGGTTCGACGTGGTCGCAATCCTGATGACGCGTGACGGTGATCCGGTGGTCTCGCACCTGCGCGGGGTCTTCTGATGGCACTGGGGCGTGCGTTCTCCGTCGCTGTCAGCGGGGTCGACGGCCAAGTGGTCGAGATAGAGGCCGATATCGGCCGCGGACTGCCCGGCGTGCATCTGGTGGGCTTGCCGGATACCGCATTGCACGAGTCTCGTGATCGCGTGAAGGCGGCGGTGACGAACTCGGGCCGGCGATGGCCGGATTCGAGGGTGATTCTTGCGCTGTCACCGGCAACACTGCCGAAAGTCGGCTCGGTCTACGATCTGGCCCTCGCGTTGTCGGTGCTGGACGCAGACAAGCAGATTCCACGCAGGTCGCTGGAGAAGACGCTCTTTCTGGGTGAACTGGCGCTCGACGGTCGCATCCGCGGCGTGCGCGGCGTGCTGCCTGCGGTTCTGGCAGGCAAACGCGCGGGATGGACTTCGGTGGTGGTTCCGATGACGGGCCTGGCCGAGGCCGGTCTGGTGGAAGGCGTCGAGGTATTGGGTGCGACTTCGCTGAAGGAGGTCGTGGCCTGGCTACAGGGGGAAGTGCTGCTGAGTCATCCGCTCCCGGCGACAAGGCAACAGGACGAGTCGTACCCGGACATGCGTGATGTGGTGGGGCAATCCGAGGCGCGCTGGGCGCTCGAGGTTGCCGCGGCGGGTGCGCATCACGTCATGCTGACTGGGCCACCGGGAATCGGCAAAACGATGTTGGCGCAGCGACTTCCCGGAATTCTGCCGCCGTTGACTGAGGAAGAGTCGTTGGAAGTGACGGCAATTCACTCCGTCGCCGGTACGTTGACCGGTGATCGTCCGCTGATCTCGTCGCCGCCGTTCATTGCCCCGCATCATTCCACCACGGTCAGCGCGATGGTCGGCGGTGGTACGGGAATGGCGAAGCCGGGGGCGGTGAGTCGGGCACACCGCGGTGTGTTGTTCCTGGACGAATGCGCGGAAATGAGCCAGAAGGTGCTGGAGGCGTTGCGAACCCCGCTCGAGGACGGAGAGATCCGAATAGCGCGTCGAGACGGTGTGGCCCGCTACCCGGCACGATTCCAGCTGATCCTGGCCGCCAACCCTTGCCCGTGCGCACCGGCCCGAAATGTCGATTGTGTATGTGCCCCAACTGTTCGCCGCAAGTACCTGGGCCGGTTGTCCGGTCCGTTGCTCGATCGAGTGGATCTGCGGATCGCGATGCCGCCGCCCGCCACCGGCGCCCTGACGGACGAGGTCGGCGAGACCACCGAACGCGTGCGGGCACGAGTCACCGGTGCCCGTGACGCCGCAGCCGAACGCTGGCGGGAATACGGGTGGCGGACCAATGCCGAAGTTCCAGGACCGGCGTTGCGCCAGACGTTTCGACTCTCGAGTGCAGCACTACGTCCTCTCGAGCGCGCGCTCCGCAACGGTGCGATCACCGCGCGCGGCGCAGACAGAGCGCTGCGCGTTTCCTGGACCCTGGCCGACCTGGCCGGGGGCGTGGTACCCGGGCTCGACGAGGTCGGAGCCGCGCTGGACTTTCGCGACAAGGGGACGATGTGAGTAGCGCAGAAGATCCTCGGCGGCTGGCATGGGCATATCTCTCTCGCGTTGCGCAGGGACCCCACCGCGCGTTGGCGGACTATGCGGAGAAGGCTGGGCCGGAGGAAACGTGCGCAGCCGTGGCCGGTGGTGAGCTCGGTGACAGACTGCTCGTGCGCTCGCATATCGACACGGCCGCGGCGGATCTCGAAGTGATCGCCTCACTCGGTGGGCGTCTCGTCACTCCCGATGACGAGGAATGGCCTGTGTGGCAACTTCTTTCGTTCGACGGTGCAGGTATGTCGGACGGGGCGGACCAGTGCGCACCGTTGGCATTATGGGTTCTCGGCGGTACACCGCTTACGGAGTTGCTGGAACGGGCAGTCGCCATCGTCGGAACTCGCGCGGCGAGCGCCTACGGCGAACACGTGACCGCGGAGATCGCCGGCGACCTGGCCATCGACGGGTGGACGGTGATATCGGGTGCAGCATTCGGGATAGACGCAGCGGCACATCGTGCAGCACTCGGCGTCGGTGCCCGCACGATGGCGGTGTTGGCCTGCGGAGTCGATCGGGCATACCCGTCGGGACACGCGCGGCTACTGCAGCGGATCGCCGGCAGTGGTGCTGTCGTGAGCGAGTACGCCCCAGGAACGCCGCCCGCAAAGCATCGCTTTCTCGCGCGCAACCGAGTAGTTGCTGCCTTCGGTTCCGCAGTGGTGGTGGTGGAGGCGGGGTGGCGAAGTGGTGCGCGAAACACTGCTGCGTGGGCACACAAACTCGGTCGACCGGTGCTCGCCGTTCCCGGCCCCGTCACGTCGGCCTCGTCCAAGGGGTGCCACCGCATGATTCGCGAGGGGGAGGCTCGTCTGGTCGCCGACGCTCACGATGTGGTCGCCGAGGCAGGCCCGGTGGGCGCCGTCGGCGAAGGGCGGCCGTCGATGTTCCGCGATATCGATGCACTGTCGGAGAATGCGCTGCTCGTCTACGAGGCACTTCCAGCTTCGGGTACACGCTCTCCCCGGGAATTGTCCGAGCAGGCAGCGATACCGGTGGAGAAGGTCCGCTCTGTGCTGCCACTGCTCGAGCTCGAAGGATTCGTCGCGAGCGACGAGACAGGATGGTATCGAGTGGCCCGGGCATGAACATGGGCGCCAACTGCACACAGGCGGAACGAACTGCAGAACAACCCTTGGCGGTAACCTGGTTAGGTAACACTTATTCGCTGAGCGATCAAGACAGCTCCGACAGCTTGGGAAGGCTGACCGACGTGGCACGACGCAGAACGACGCTGACGGTTCTACGCACCGAGGCTCTGACACCGCACATGCAGCGGGTGTACCTCGGCGATCCCGGATTCGAAAATTTCGAACCGGCGAACTTCACAGATTCCTACGTGAAGCTGATCTTCGGGTCGGAGGGCGAGGAAGTTGTGCGAACTTACACCGTCAGGTCGGTGGATCCGGACGCCCGCGAGATCGCGATCGATTTCGTGGTGCACGGTGACGAAGGCATCGCCGGACCGTGGGCAGCGAACGCGGTGACCGGAGACAGAATTGACTTCTACGGCCCGAACGGGGCGTATTCGCCCCGATCGGACGCCGACTGGCACCTCTTCGCCGGCGACGAATCGGCCATTCCGGCGATCAGTGCAGCCGTCGAAGCGCTCCCCGAGGACGCCATCGCCAAGGTCTTCGTCGAGGTCGCCGACCGCAAGGACGAGATCTACATGGAGACTCTCGCCCTGGTGGATGTCACATGGGTCCACCGCGGTGCGGGGTCGAACGAGGTCGGCGACGACAGGGCGGGCGACAATGCCCCGCTGATCGAGGCCGTCAGAGCCACAGAGTGGTTGCCCGGCCAGGCACAGGTCTTCATCCACGGCGAAGCCCAAGCGGTGATGCACAATCTTCGGCGCTACATCCGCAAGGAGCGCGGCATCGGTGCCGAGTGGGCATCGATTTCCGGTTACTGGCGCAGAGGGCGGACAGAGGAGGGCTTCCGGGTATGGAAGCGAGAGCTCGCCCAGGCCGAGGAAAGCGTCCAAGCGTGAGCAAGCCGCCCGCGTCGGCAGCGGACCCGTTCCGTGTCGGCGCGCCCGGTTGCTCGGGACGCCATGGCAGGCAAGGCTGACATCCGTGACCGATACGCTGCCACCCACGCTGACGGTGCATCTCGAGGAGTACTCGGAGTACGTCACGCTCGGCCGGTCGCGTTCGGTCAACACGGTCCGCGCATACGTCAAGGACGCCGAGTCGTTGCTCGTGCACTACGTCGGAGCCACCGAGGCAGACTCTCTCGACGCGCTCGACCTTCGGATACTCCGCTCGTGGCTGGCGCAGCAGGCGCGGGATGGTTCGGCACGGACGTCGATGGCGCGTCGAACGTCGTCGGCGCGAGCGTTCACCGCCTGGCTCACCCGGACCGGCCGAGTCGAGCGAGATCCGGCGCTGCGTCTGGTGGGGCCCTCCGCGCGGCGGTCGCTACCGTCTGTGCTCAAGCAAGATCAGGCTGCGGAAGCTCTGACTTGGGCTGAAGTAGGTGCAAGGGAACTCGAGCCGATAGCGCTGCGTGATCGGTTGATCGTCGAACTGCTTTACGCAACCGGGATCCGAGTGGGCGAGTTGTGCGGCCTGGACCTCGACGATGTCGATCGAGATCGTCGGGTTCTGCGCGTCACGGGCAAAGGCGACAAGGAACGATCGACCCCGTTCGGGGGTCCGGCCGTCTCGGCCCTGAACGCATGGATTGCACACGGCCGTCCGGAACTGGCGACCGATCGATCGGGCCCTGCGCTCCTGCTGGGCCGGCGGGGTGGGCGGATCGACCCGCGACAAGCCCGGACCGCCGTGCACGATGCGCTCGCCGCTGTACCCGGTGCTCCGGACATGGGCCCGCACGGACTGCGGCATTCCGCCGCGACCCACTTGCTCGAAGGTGGCGCCGATCTTCGCGTTGTGCAGGAGCTATTGGGTCATTCATCGCTCGCAACGACGCAGATCTACACCCACGTGTCAGTGGACCGGCTGCGTGCAGTCCACGACCGCGCACATCCCCGAGCGTGAGCGATGACACATCCGAGCAGACCATCGTTTGGTAGCGTCGTGGCGAAACAAACCGCATGCGAAGTATTGTCGGTCCGGAGAAAGTCGAAGCCCGAGAATCAACGCCAGAATCCGGATACGGGGGGACCGTGGACCGCGACCAGCCACGAGGCTCAGCCGCTGCGTGGTCGATCCGTGCACAACAGAGTTCGAGCCGGGCCTCGCAGCCCGGCTCGGCACCAATCGAGCCAGTACGTGTCGAGCCGCTTCGCCCGGGAGGAGGGTCCATGAACGGTGATAGGCAGTCACCGCCGTGGCAGTCGCCTCGTCCAGCGGACCGGCAGCCACCGCCGCGATACTCCGCTCCCGCCGAGTCGACTGCGTCCGCGCGCGCCGAGGAATGGACGCCGCCCTGGGCCTCTGTGCCGGAGCGGCAACAATCGGACGGGCAGCAGGCTCCGTCGAATCGTCGGGGCCCCGAGGCGGTCAACCTATCGGGGCACGGACAGTTCGCGCCCGAGCCTGCGTTTCTGGACCCGATACACAACCCGCGTTATCAGCCCACCAGTTCCGACCTGGCTTCGGACAGTCTGTTGCGTCGACCCAAACGTGCCTCTACGTCGGGGTGGCGACGCGGCGTGCACCGACTCACCGGCGGCGTGATCAATCCCGGCGAGTCCACGGCCGAGGAGCGCTACCGCAATCAGGTCGAACGCATCCGTCAGCCGGTACTCGGTGATTACCGCATTGCATTTCTGTCGCTCAAAGGTGGTGTGGGCAAGACCACCACGACACTGGGGCTAGGTTCCACGTTCGCTTCGCTGCGCGGGGACTGTGTCATCGCTGTCGACGCCAACCCTGATTTCGGCACTCTCGGTGAACGGGTCCCGCGCCAGACATCGTCGACCGTTCGTGATCTGTTGGCCGATGCGCCGAACATCCGGCGCTACTCCGACATTCGAGTGCATACTTCGCAGGCTCCGAGTCGTTTGGAAGTGCTTGCCGGAGAGCGTGATCCGGCTGCATCCGAGATGTTCGGTGAACAGGACTACCGCTCGGTCATCGAGATGTTGCAGGTGTACTACAACCTCATACTCACCGACTGCGGCACCGGCATCATGCACTCGGCGATGAACGGAGTGCTCCAACTCGCGAATGCGCTGGTTCTGGTGTCGTCACCGGCTGTCGACGGTGCACGCTCGGCTGCGGCCACCTTGGATTGGTTGCAGCTGCACGGTTACGGGCACCTCGTCGAACGCACGGTGGTTGTGATCAGTTCGGTTCGGCCGGGTTCGTCGGCGGTCGACATGAATCTGCTGACTCAGCACTTTCTCGAACGTTGCAGAGCGGTATTGGTTGTTCCGTTCGACGAGCATCTGGCGGAGGGCGCCGTTGTGGATCTCGAACTTCTCCGGCCGCAGACGCGGGCGGCGTTCGTCGAACTCGCCGCGATGGTGGCCGACGATTTCCCGGCCGCATCCGGTCGGCATTCAGGACCTGGCTGGCGATAGCGTTCGAGAGAACCCACGGCCGCTCTTTACTCGGCTACCGGGGCCCGAGCGGTTTGAGCCGGATTGTCATGGCATCGACCAGCGCCAGCGGGTTGAGATAGACGCGGCCACGGCGCACCCCCCAGTGCAGGCACGCGTTCGCGCAGCCGGAGTGGCCCGCGACCAGGTGTCCGATGCGTTCGCCCGTACGAACTCGCTCGCCGGCCGAGACCGTCGCGACAACGGGTTCGTAGGTGCTGCGCAGCCCGTTGGAATGATCCACCGACACCACCGGCTTGCCTGCGACGGTGCCGGCAAAGACCACCAGTCCCTCGCCGACCGCGCGAACCTCTTGGCCGTCGCGCCCGGCAACATCCACGCCTCGGTGGCCGGGCAGCCAGTCGTGCTCGGGTGGATCGAATGGATTGACGACCGCGGGACGGGGATCGAGCGGCCATACGAACGACGGCGCTGCCTGCACCTCTCCGCCGGCGTGCGCAATCACTGCGACCGCGGCAAGAAGCAGAATCAGAGCTCTCATGACTGACAGCGTTGCCTCGCGAGGTCGTCAGCGACAGAGGTGAACCTCGATTGTGGATAGCGGCACCATTCATCCCCAAGCGCTGAAAAGGCTTGACCATCGGGCCGCGTTATGAGCTGCGACGTTGAAGTCGTACACTGTGACAGCGACCTGTGCCTGCATAGGTCGACTTCGCGCGTCTGCGTAACGAAGTATCCACCCACGGTGGGCTCGTACTTCGTGACCGGTTGCCGGCGGTCCCTCTTCTGACGAAGTCGGTCCGGCAGCCAGCGGACGCCAGGGCAGGGGTCGACGACACCCTGCGACAACCGGCAATCGAAAGCGAGTTATTCAGCTATGGCTGTAGTAACCATGAAGCAGCTGCTAGATAGCGGCACACACTTCGGACACCAAACCCGTCGCTGGAACCCGAAGATGAAGCGATTCATCTTCACCGACCGCAACGGTATCTACATCATCGACTTGCAGCAGACTCTGACCTTCATCGACAAGGCCTACGAGTTCGTCAAGGAGACGGTTGCCCACGGTGGCACCGTGCTTTTCGTCGGCACCAAGAAGCAGGCCCAGGAGTCGATCGCCGCAGAAGCGACCCGCGTCGGCATGCCCTACGTGAACCAGCGCTGGCTCGGCGGAATGCTCACGAACTTCCAGACCGTCCACAAGCGTCTGCTCCGCCTCAAGGAGCTCGAGGCGATGGAGCAGACCGGTGGCTTCGAGGGACGTACCAAGAAGGAAATTCTCATGCTCACGCGTGAGATGACCAAGCTCGACCGCACCCTCGGTGGCATCCGGGACATGGCCAAGGTTCCGTCGGCCATCTGGATCGTCGACACCAACAAGGAACACATCGCCGTCGGCGAGGCTCGCAAGCTGAAGATCCCGGTCATCGCGATCCTCGATACCAACTGCGATCCCGACGTGGTCGATTACCCGATCCCGGGCAACGACGACGCGATCCGCTCCGCAGCACTGCTCACCAAGGTCGTTGCATCCGCAGTGGCCGAGGGTGTTCAGGCCCGCGCAGGGCTGAACACGAGCACCGATGCAAAGCCCGAGGTCGGCGCAGGCGAGCCGCTCGCCGAGTGGGAACTCGAGCAGCTTGCGCAGGCATCGCCCGCCGCTGAGACGGTCACCGAGGCTGCAACCGAGGCGCCGGCCGCCGGTGAGGCAAACCTGACCGAAACCCTCGGCGAGGGCACCGCTGATGCACCTGCAGCAACGGAAGCCCCCGCAGCAACGGAAGCTCCCGCAGTACAGCCCTGATCGAAGAGCGCTCGACCCCGGGCGCGCTCCGACCACCGTTGGTGCGGCGACTTGTCGCGAGAACAGCCCTGGCCTCCTTCACGGGGCCAGGGCTGTTCGCCCGGAGTTCCGATGCCGGGAACAGGTACAGGGAGCATTGCTTCCCGTAGCCTCGTGTCCGACTCGCAGTGCACGCACGCACGGTCACAGGCACACACGGTCACAGACACGCACAGTCACAGACACCCATAGAGGAGGCTCGCCCGACATGGCGAACTACACCGCCGCTGACGTCAAGCGGCTTCGTGAGCTCACCGGCTCCGGAATGATGGACTGCAAGAACGCGCTCGCTGAAACCGACGGCGATTTCGACAAGGCCGTCGAGCAGCTTCGCATCAAGGGCGCGAAGGACGTCGGCAAGCGTGCCGAGCGTTCCACCGCCGAGGGTCTCGTCGTCGCCAAGGGCGGCGTACTGCTCGAGATCAACTCCGAGACCGACTTCGTCGCCAAGAACGAAGAGTTCCAGGCATTCGCAGACTCCGTAGCCGTTGTTGCAGCCGAGGGCAAGCCGGCCGATGTCGATGCCCTCAAGGCGCTCGATCTCGGTGGCAAGAGTGTCGACGTCGCCTTGAACGAGCTTTCCGCCAAGATCGGCGAGAAGCTGGAATTGCGTCGTGTCGTCTCGTTCGACGGCCCCGTCGCTGCGTACCTGCACAAGCGCAGCGCAGACCTCCCGCCGGCAGTCGGCGTGCTCATCGAGTACACCGGTGAAGGCGAAGCCGCAGCGGAGGCCGCTCGCGGTGCTGCAATGCAGGTGGCCGCGCTCAAGGCCAAGTACGTCACCCGCGACGAGGTGCCCGAGGAGACCGTCGCGTCCGAGCGTCGCATCGCCGAGGAGACTGCACGCGAGGAAGGCAAGCCCGAGCAGGCGCTGCCGAAGATCATCGAAGGCCGCGTCAACGGCTTCTTCAAGGACGTCGTGTTGACCGAGCAGTCCTCGGTGCAGGACTCCAAGAAGTCCGTCAAGGCCATCCTCGACGAGGCCGGTGTGACGATCACTCGTTTCGCTCGCTTCGAGGTCGGCGCGAACTGAGTTCGTAACGCGCAGTAGTACCACCGACGGTGCCGTCCGTTCGACTCCGAGTCGAACGGACGGCACCGTTCGATCCGGGGCCGGGCGGTGAACCGACGGCGATGGAAGGTGGTGTCGTCCACGGCGCCCTCGATAGGGCAGGATGAGTGTGGGTGCGCAGAATTATCGTTGGAAATCAGTGCACCTTGCTTTATCGTGCGCAATCGACAGGCGAGAACCGAGGAGAGCTATGACCGATCCCGCCACCGACCGCCCCGGGTTCAAGCGTGTGATGCTCAAGCTGGGTGGTGAAATGTTCGGCGGAGGCCAGGTGGGTCTGGATCCTGACGTGGTCAACAACGTTGCCGAACAGATCGCCGAGGTCGTCTCGACCGGGGTTCAGGTTGCTGTCGTCATCGGGGGAGGAAACTTCTTCCGCGGCGCCGAACTGCAGCAGCGGGGAATGGATCGTTCCCGCTCGGACTACATGGGCATGCTCGGAACAGTCATGAACTGCCTTGCTCTGCAGGACTTCCTGGAGAAGCAGGGGGTAGCCACCCGCGTCCAGACCGCGATCACGATGGGTCAGGTTGCAGAGCCGTATCTACCGTTGCGTGCCCGCAGACACCTGGAGAAGGGTCGCGTCGTCATTTTCGGTGCAGGCATGGGCATGCCGTACTTCTCCACTGACACCACGGCGGCGCAGCGCGCGCTCGAGATCGGCGCGGAGGTACTTCTGATGGCCAAGGCCGTCGACGGAGTGTATTCCGCCGATCCTCGTGTCGATCCCGACGCGACGATGTATCGGACCATCACTCATCGTCAGGTCATCGAGAAGGGCCTGAAGGTCGCAGACGCCACGGCGTTCAGCCTGTGCATGGACAACCAGATGCCGATCATGGTCTTCAACCTCCTCACGCAGGGGAACATAGCGCGTGCTGTTGCAGGCGAGGACATCGGAACTCTGGTGCAGTCGTGAGCGACGCCGACAACACAGGTAGACAAGCTGGATTTCCAGCGATGACGATGGAGGACAGACCGTGATCGACGAAGCGCTATTCGATGCCGAGGAAAAGATGGAGAAGGCTGTCACCGTTGCGCGTGATGACCTCTCGTCCATCCGGACCGGTCGAGCGAATCCGGGCATGTTCAATCGCATCGTCGTCGAGTACTACGGTGCGCTGACGCCCATCACCCAGCTCGCGAGCATCAATGTCCCCGAAGCGCGGTTGGTGGTCATCAAGCCGTACGAGGCTTCTCAGCTCGGTCCGATCGAGACTGCGATTCGCAACTCCGATCTGGGTGTCAATCCCACCAACGACGGCAACCTCATTCGCATCGGCGTGCCTCAGTTGACCGAGGAACGACGCCGCGAGTTCGTCAAGCAGGCGAAGGGCAAGGGTGAGGACGCGAAGATCTCCATCCGCAACGTTCGGCGCAAGACGATGGAAGAGCTCAAGCGGATCCAGAAGGACGGCGAAGCGGGCGAGGACGATGTGGTGCGTGCGGAGAACGAACTCGACAAAACCACCGCGAAATACACCGCGTCGATCGACGAGTTGGTCAAGCGCAAGGAAGCCGACTTGATGGAGGTCTGACCTCGGTCGAGTTCGGTTGTACAAGATGACAAAGCAAGGAGATGGCGTCGTGGTGGGTTCGGATCGGCCACGTGGGTCTGCCGGTTCCGATCCTTCGGCGGCCGACGGGCCGGGACAGACCCCGGGCGCGTCGGGTTCGGTGCCCGGCGCGCCGGACCACGCTGCGAAGCCCCCCGGTAAGGCGGGTCGAAATCTACCCGCCGCCATTGCAGTGGGCGCTGCGTTGGGGATCTCGTTGATCCTGATCATGGTGTTCGTGCCCCTGGTGTGGATCGGTGTGGTGTCCGTGGCGCTCGCGGTCGCCACCTACGAGGTTGCCGATCGTCTCCGCGAAGCGGCTGTTCTCGTACCGCGTATCCCGCTGATACTGGGTGGTCAGGCGATCATTTGGTCGGCTTGGCCGTGGGGGACCACCGGTGTCCTCAGCGCCACCGCGGGAACAGTCCTGGTCTGCATGGTGTGGCTGCTGCTACAGCAGGGTCTCAGGTCTGCACCGAAGAACTATCTGCGCGAACTCTCGGTAACGGTGCTGGTGGCATGCTGGTTGCCGCTTCTCGCCTCGTTTGCCGTGTTGATGGTCCTCGAGGACAACGGTCCCGAACGGGTGCTCGTCTTCCTCATCGCCGTGGTCTGCTCCGATGTGGGCGGGTACGTCGCTGGGGTGCTGTTCGGAAAGCACCCGATGGCGCCGGCAATCAGTCCGAAGAAGTCCTGGGAAGGACTCGCGGGTTCGTTGTTGTTCTGCGTGATCGGCTCACTGTTGACCGTCACGCTCATTCTCGGAGCGAATTCGCTGATCGGTGTGCTGCTGGGAGTCGTCCTGGTCGTGTCGGGAACCCTCGGCGATCTGATCGAGTCACAGGTGAAACGAGATCTGCGGATCAAGGACATGGGTACGCTGCTGCCGGGCCACGGCGGCATCATGGACCGCTTGGACTCCCTGCTTCCGTCGGCGTTCGTCGCGTGGCTGGTCTTCGCAATCCTGTTGTGACCGATCGCCGGACCATTCCCAGCCCGAACATCTGGCACTGGCCCGAGATCTACGAGGCAGAGAACCGAGCGCAGGATGTCGATGGCGCGATCCCGGCCGAACTGCGCCGAATTGCACCCTGGGATGGCGCAACCATCGTCGACGTCGGCTGTGGCACCGGCTTTCACCTTCCCGGGTTCGCCGCCTCGGCTCGGCGAGTGGTGGGCATCGAACCGTATGAGCCGATGGTCCGCCGCGCGCGAGTACGCGTCTCAGGATCGAGCAATGTCGAGGTGCTCACAGGTCATGCCGAGGAAATCCCACTCGAAGACTCCGTGGCCGACATCGTGCACGCCCGCACCGCGTACTTCTTCGGTCCGGGATGTGGAGCCGGAATCACCGAGGCGATGCGAGTTCTCCGTCCAGGTGGGACCTTGATCGTGGTTGATCTCGATGTTTCCGCTTCGCCCTATGGTCATTGGATGCGGGCTGATCTACCGAAATACAACTGCGCGGCCGTCGAGGGGTTCTTCGACGCGCAAGGATTCGCGTTGCGCAGAGTCGATACTCGATGGCGCTTCGAGGACCGGCAAACGCTGCGTTCGGTGCTGGGAATCGAATTCACCAGGCGGACAGCGGAGCGGGCGGCTCGAAGTGTTCCCAACCTCGAATTCGGAGTGCGGTATCGCGTGCACTGGCGAGCCAAGCCCAGCGGGCTCGAGACGAGCCGGCTCGGACCTCGGTCGCTCTAGTCAGCTCGGATTCCGAATACGTCGGCGGCCGCGCGGATTTTCAGAGCCTTGGCCAATCGAGGCAGGTCACTGCCGTCCTTGACGTGTGCGCCGTCTGCACCGAGTTCTTCGACGACCTCGTGGGCCCAGGTGACGTCGTTCGGTGTCGGGGCCAACTCTCGGTTGACGATGGGTGCCTGTTCGGCATGCATACACAGTTTTCCGGTCATGCCCATCGACACCGTCAGCGCCGAGTCCCGGGCAAGAATTCCGTCGTTCGCCGTCAGAGTCGGTCCGTCGATCGGGCCCGGGAGTCGGGCCGCGCGCGAGGAGACTACGAGTCGCGACCGTGGATACGCCATGGCAAGTGGTTCGTCGCTCATTCCGGTGTCGCGGCGGAAATCGCCGCTGCCGAAAGCGAGCCGAAAGGTCGAATCGGCGCGCGCGATCTCGGCGACGGCTTCGAGGCCTACCGCGGATTCGACGAGCGCAAGAATCCGGGTGCCTTCAGGGAGCCTCGCCGCCGTGGCGTCGACCTGACTTCCGCTCTCGGTCTTCGCGAGCATGATGCCGGCGAGGGTTCCCACACCGGCGAGGGCGGCCAGATCGTCGGCCCAGAACGACGTGGTGGCGTCGTTTATTCGAACCCACGCGGTGTTCCCGGCCTCGAGCCAGGACACGACAGCCTCACGCGCAGCCGGTTTCGCTGCAGGGGCGACGGCATCTTCGATGTCGAGGATCACCGCGTCGACCTCGGAGTCGACAGCGGCGGAAAAGGCTTGGGGCCGGGTGGCCGGCACCAGCAGCCACGAGCGTGCGCGGTCCGGCGCGACCGCTGGTGTCACTCGATTCTGCATGAAAGTGGTCACATCAACTCCTTGCGGTGAGGTGGGGCACCGCAATCGTGATCGATTCAGTCGGGCGTAGCGAGCTTCTGTGCATAGTGTTCATCGATTCGTGAACTACTTTCGTTTCGCTGCGCGTCTGATCTGCAGGATGCGAACCCCGCCTGCCAAGGCCATCACCAGGGCGCCGGCGATTGCGGCCAGCAGCATCGCCACGCCGAGAGGCAGGTCGAATGTCCAGATGAAGATGTTCACTGGGACTGCATCGAGATTCTGCAGAATGAACACCAGCAAGAGAATCAGAACGAGCGCGCCGACGACCAATCCGGTCCACAGAGCTGCAGCTCTCGTGTGCGCGATTCCGTCGGGCGACTGCCCGGATGGCAGCCGGTCATCGTGGACTGAGTCCGGGTCGGGTGCGCTGTGCTCGTCGGAATCGGGCGTCGTGATCGGTGACGGTGCTCGGTCCGAATCCGATCGATCTCGGGAGCTCAGGGGCTCACCGGTAGGGTCCGCGTACTTGCCATCGCCTGTCGGAGTGGTCATTGTGCGATCCTTCCATGCCGAAGCCCGATCTAGCGTGCCATGTGTTTACCCGTATGCGGGGGAGTGAAAACCAGACCGCCCGCGTGGTCTACGAATAGGACTCACGGCCTGCTAATGGGACACTGGTAGGCATTATGAGTGACCCCGCTACCGCATCCGATGTGACCACCGACGACAACACGCCCACGACGACGAGGCCGTCGCTTCCGTTGGTGTTCGCGGACAAGCGTCGCGGTATGCCCCCGCGGCACCTGGCCGATCTTGATCGGGAGGGCCTCAGGGAGGCTGTGAAGAAACTAGGCCTACCTGCGTTCCGTGCCGACCAGCTCGCTCGCCACTATTACGGCAGGCTCGAAGCCGACACGAAGAACATGACAGACCTGCCCGCCTCGGCCCGGGAAAAGGTCGGTGCCGATCTCTTTCCCCCGTTGCTCACCCCGCTCAAGCATCTGTCTTGCGACGACGGCGATACACGCAAGACCTTGTGGAAGGCGAACGACGGGACGCTGCTCGAGAGCGTGCTCATGCGCTATCCGGATCGAGCGACGCTGTGCATATCCAGTCAGGCGGGTTGCGGAATGGCGTGCCCGTTCTGCGCCACCGGCCAGGCCGGACTCGACCGGAACCTCACCACCGCCGAGATCGTGGATCAGGTCCGCTCTGCGGCCGCCGACCTGCGTGACGGTGTCGTGCCGGGCGGTCAAGGACGGTTGTCGAACGTGGTGTTCATGGGGATGGGGGAGCCCCTTGCCAACTACAAGCGCGTCGTCGCGGCGGTACGCAAGATCGTCTCACCCGCACCGGACGGTCTGGGTCTGTCACAGCGTTCGGTCACCGTGTCGACCGTGGGGTTGGCACCGGCGATCCGCAAGCTCGCCGACGAAGGGCTATCGGTGACGTTGGCGGTCTCCTTGCATACTCCCGACGACGAACTACGCGACACCCTTGTGCCGGTGAACAACCGCTGGTCGGTGGCGGAGGTTCTGGCAGCGGCCCGCTATTACGCCGATCGAACCGGCCGCCGAGTCTCGATCGAGTACGCCATGATCAAGGAAGTCAACGATCAGCCGTGGCGAGCGGACCTGCTCGGCAAGAAGCTGCACAAAGCGCTCGGCTCCCGGGTGCACGTCAATCTCATTCCGCTGAACCCGACGCCGGGCAGTGAATGGGACGCGAGCCCCAAGGACGTCGAGCGTGAATTCGTCAGAAGAGTGATCGCGCAGGGCGTCTCGTGCACCGTCCGTGATACCCGCGGACAGGAAATTGCCGCCGCCTGCGGTCAGCTCGCGGCGGAGAACTGACGAGGAGCTTCGGGCCGTTCGTTACCGCGGCTTGCGTCGGACGATGATGTCGCGCACCACGATGCCGACGAGGACGACCGCGAAGCCGATGAGGTAGAGGTCCTCGACCAGTCCGGTGTGATTGCCGTGCATCATGAACAGTAGGAAGGCCGCGACGACGAGTGCGGCGATTCGCATGGCGCGCCGGGATTCCCCGGTCCAGCCCCAATCGGCCGACGGCACCTCGGCGATGTCCTCGTGGGTGTACTCGACCGGGTCGTACGAAGCGGGGGTCAGCTCGGTTTGGGCCACCGGTCGATCCTCTCGGGTCATGTTCACACCGTCGGTACGGCATGCATCGATGGTGACAATGTTTGCATACGACCGGCCGTCGTAGCCAGCAGGGTCGGCTGGGCCCCGACGGTGTGTGTCGGGCGCCCGTCAGCGAAGTAGTCGCGCCCGTCAGGGAAGTAGTCGAGCGCCGGCAGGCAGTTGCTGGGAGACTGCTCGGCGTGAACACCGAAGGTGCGCCTCGTACACCGGCCGCTCGTCCCGCAGGGTCCGCCTATCCACGGGACCTGGTCGGCTACGGCGCCATCCCGCCCGATCCGGCGTGGCCCGGGGGCGCGCGGATCGCGCTGCAGTTCGTCCTCAATTACGAGGAGGGCTCGGAGAACAATGTTCTCGACGGCGACGCGGGTTCGGAGACCTTTCTGTCGGAGATGATCGGTGCTCAGTCTTTCCCCAATCGACACAAGAGCATGGAATCTCTGTACGAATACGGCTCACGCGCCGGCGTGTGGCGAGTGCTGAGGGTCTTCTCACGGCGCGGTCTGCCCCTGACGGTCTTCGCTGTCGCACGTGCGATGCAACGCAACCCCGAAGCCGCGGCTGCTTTCGTCGAGCACGGTCACGAGATCGCCTCGCACGGGTTGCGTTGGCTCAACTATCAGATGGTCGACGAGGATGTCGAGCGTGCCCACATGGCCGAGGCCGTGGACATTCTGACGGAGTTGACCGGAAGCGCTCCGCTCGGCTGGTACACCGGACGTGACTCGCCGAACACGCGATCGCTCGTGGTCGAGCACGGTGGATTTCTCTACGATTCCGACTCGTATGCCGACGATCTCCCGTACTGGGAACGGGTGGACGTGGGTTCCGGAACGACGCAGCACCTCGTGGTCCCGTACACGCTGGACACCAACGACATGCGATTCTCGTCGCCGGGCGGATTCTCGACGGGCGAGGAGTTCTTCGCGCACCTGCGCGACGCTTTCGACGTCCTGTACGCGGAGGGAGTGGCGGGCGCACCGAAGATGCTCTCGGTCGGGCTGCACTGTCGACTGGTGGGTCGCCCGGCTCGGATCGCCGCGCTCGAGCGGTTCCTCGACCACGTGCAGAGCCACGACAAGGTCTGGATCGCGCGACGCGTCGATATCGCCCGACACTGGGCGGCGAACCACCCGCATCCGGCGTGAAACGGGCAGGCCGTCGACACATAGCTGTCTCTCAGACTCCATCAGGGACAATGAACGGGTGCCAGAGCATCGAACACACGCCGAGATCGCCATCGACACGCCGGCCATGGGGGATCGTCCTCGAAAGCGCGTGCTCGTTCTGGGTAGCACCGGATCCATCGGTACGCAGGCTCTCGACGTCATCGCAGCAAATCCGTCGCAGTTCGAAGTGGTCGGGCTTGCAGCGGGCGGTGGCAACCTCGACCTACTGAGCAAACAGATTCGCGAAACCGGTGTCACTGCGGTGGCGGTGGCCGACCCGGCGGCGGGCGCCGAACTGAATCGGCCCGACACCCTGGTCGGTGATCGGGCAGTCACAGAATTGGTCGAATCCGTACAGGCGGACATCGTCCTCAACGCGCTGGTCGGCTCGCGCGGGCTCGAACCGACTCTCGCCGTGCTCGCCTCGGGCGCCACCCTGGCTCTGGCGAACAAGGAGTCGCTGGTCGCCGGCGGCGAGCTCGTCGTTTCCGCTGCCGCGCCGGGGCAGATCGTTCCGGTCGATTCCGAACACTCCGCACTGGCTCAGTGTCTACGCGGTGGCCGCGCCGAGGAAGTGGAGCGGTTGATCCTCACGGCATCCGGTGGCCCGTTCCGAGGCTGGTCCGAGGTGGAACTGAAATCTGTGACACCCGAGCAGGCAGCGGCGCATCCGACCTGGTCGATGGGGCCGATGAACACGTTGAACTCGGCCACCCTGGTGAACAAGGGGCTCGAACTCATCGAGACACACCTGTTGTTCGGTGTTCCGTACGACCGAATCGACGTCACTGTGCATCGCCAGTCCATCGTCCACTCCATGGTGACGTTCTTCGACGGTTCCACGATTGCGCAAGCGAGCCCGCCCGATATGCGTCTACCCATTGCGCTGGCGCTGGCATGGCCGAACCGAGTGCGTAACGCGGCCCGGGCCATCGACTTCACCACGTCCTTCACCTGGGATTTCGAACCGCTCGACGATCGAGTGTTCCCGGCCGTCCAGCTGGCCCGCGAAGCCGGAATTCTCGGCGGATGTATGACCGCGGTCTACAACGCGTCCAACGAGGTAGCCGCCGAGGCGTTCCTCGCCGGACGTATCAGCTTTCCGCGGATCGTCGAGACCGTCGCTCAGGTGGTCGACGCAGGTAGCGGCGATTGGACGTCCACCCCCCGCGGCGTGGACGATGTACTCGAAGCCGATTCCTGGGCACGCAGGCAGGCCCGCTCGTTCTTGAACCAGAAGGACTGAATCAACGATGGTGTTCGCTTTCGGCGTCATTCTCTTCGCTCTGGGCATCACTGTGTCGATCGCCCTGCACGAGGCCGGTCACATGTGGACCGCCCGCGCCACGGGCATGAAGGTACGGCGGTTCTTCATCGGCTTCGGCCCCAAGGTGTTCTCGTTCCGGCGAGGCGAAACCGAGTACGGCCTCAAGGCCATACCTGCGGGCGGCTTCTGCGACATCGCCGGAATGACTGCGATCGACGTTCTCGAACCGGACGAGATAGACCGTGCCATGTACCGGCAGAAGACGTGGAAGCGTCTGCTGGTGATGATGGGCGGAATCTGGATGAACTTCCTCCTGGGCTTCGTGCTGATCTTCATCCTGGCCGTGGGCTGGGGGCTGCCGCAACTCACTGCAGGGGCGGTGGTTGCAGAGACGCCGTGCGTGACGACGACACAGAACGAGGACCTGAGCTTCCCCGCGTGCAGCGGTCCTTCCCCGGCCTCCATTGCGGGGATCCGACCGGGCGATGTGATCACCTCGGTGGGCGGCACCGAGACCGAGACGTTCTCCGACGTCGTCGCGGCCACGCAGCCACTGTCGGGGACGGTCGATTTCGTCGTCGAACGCGATGGCGAGCAGCTGACGTTCCCGGTGCAGGTTCAGCAGGTTCAGCGCTGGGTCAGCGATGGAACCGAGGATGGCATCAGATCCGCGACTGTCGGAGCCGTGGGTGTGGCGCGGGAAATCGTCGAGCCGTACAACGTGCTCGCGGCCATCCCGGCCTCCTTTGCCTTCACCGGCGAAATGTTCGTCGAGACCGCCGAGCGCCTGGTGCAGATGCCCAGCAAGGTTGCCGACCTCTGGACCTCCGTCACCGGCGGTGAGCGCGATCCGGAGACACCGATCAGCGTGGTAGGTGCCAGTGTCATCGGCGGGCAGCTGGTAGAGCGGTCCTTATGGCCGGTGTTCATTCTGCTGCTGGCGAGTTTGAATTTCTTCCTCGGAATCTTCAACCTGCTGCCGCTGTTGCCGCTGGACGGTGGGCATATGGCGGTGACCATCTACGAGCGGATTCGCAACTTCTTCCGCAATCGGCGTGGTCTGCCGAACGGTGGGCCGGTCGATTACATGAAGCTGATGCCCGCGACATATGTGGTGATCGTGATCGGTGGGGCATACATGTTGCTCACGCTCACAGCGGACATCGTGAACCCCATTCAATTGTTCTAGCTAGACTCGTGCATATAGCTAGGGAAGAAGGCAACGAAGTGACTGTGTCAGTCGGATTGGGAATACCGGCTCCTCCGGTTCCCGTACTCGCACCCCGCCGGAAGACGCGTCAACTGCAGGTCGGATCGGTTGGGGTGGGTAGTGACCATCCTATTTCGGTGCAGTCGATGTGCACGACCAAGACTCACGACATCAACGCGACTCTGCAGCAGATTGCGGAACTGACGGCATCCGGTTGCGATATCGTGCGCGTCGCATGCCCCACCCAGGAGGATGCGGACGCCTTGTCCGTCATCGCCAAGAAGAGCCAGATCCCGGTCATCGCGGATATTCACTTCCAACCGAAGTACATATTCGCCGCGATCGATGCGGGCTGCGCTGCAGTGCGCGTCAACCCAGGAAACATCAAGGAGTTCGACGGCCGAGTCAAAGAGGTCGCCAAGGCGGCAGGTGATGCGAACATTCCGATTCGCATCGGCGTCAATGCGGGGTCGCTCGACAAGCGAATGATGGACAAGTACGGAAAGGCGACGCCCGAGGCGCTCGTCGAGTCGGCACTGTGGGAGGCCGGCCTGTTCGAGGAGCACGGCTTCGGCGACATCAAGATCTCCGTCAAGCACAACGACCCGGTTGTCATGGTCGCTGCATACGAGCAGCTCGCAGCGCAGTGCGACTACCCTCTGCACCTCGGCGTCACCGAGGCCGGCCCCGCGTTCCAAGGCACCATCAAGTCGGCGGTCGCCTTCGGTGCGCTGCTCTCTCGCGGCATCGGCGACACCATTCGCGTCTCGCTGTCGGCTCCGCCGGCCGAGGAGATCAAAGTCGGCAATCAGATTCTGCAATCGCTCAACCTGCGTCCACGCAAACTCGAGATCGTCTCCTGCCCGTCTTGTGGACGCGCGCAGGTGGACGTCTACACCCTCGCCGACGAAGTCACCGCAGGGCTGGAGGGCATGGACATACCGTTGCGTGTGGCCGTGATGGGGTGCGTCGTCAACGGTCCCGGCGAAGCGCGAGACGCCGACATCGGAGTGGCTTCGGGCAACGGCAAGGGCCAGATATTCGTCAAGGGGAAGGTCATCAAGACGGTCCCCGAAGCGCAGATCGTGGAGACGTTGATCGAGGAAGCGATGCGCATCGCCGAGGAGTTCGGCGAAGGTGAGGGTGCCGATCCCGGCACGCCGGTCGTCACGGTCGGTTGAGGCGAAGTGGCAGGAATGCCCGACGTCGCCTCGAAAGTCTGGCAATCTGTGAGCGGTGACTCGGCGATCGGCGCACGTTCGGCTCGGTGATGTTGTGCTCGGTGACGCTGTCTCCACGTGGATGCGGCGGGCAGGAGGTGACCCCAGGTGCTCAAGCTTCTCGGTGCGAAGCCTCTGAGTGGCAAGGACACGTCCAACGTGCTGCGCGTGCTCGATGCTGATCCCATAGCGTCCTGCATGATTGCGGCGCGCGTTCAGGAGAACGGTCTCGACCCGCGCTCGTTTCACGGTGAGATGTGGAGTCGCGGCGGTCCGGACGAGTCGCTGTGTTTCTACGGTGCGAATCTCGTCCCACTGAGAGGTTCGGTGGACGATCTGCGTTCGTTCGCAGACCGGGCCTGCCGTGGACCGCGTATGTGTTCCTCGCTCGTCGGACGGGCTGAGCTGACGCTGCCGCTGTGGGAGATGTTGGAACCGGATTGGGGTCCGCCTCGTGAACTGCGCAGCGAGCAACCGCTGCTCGCCACCTCGCAGTACTCGACCTTCGCGCCCGATCCTGGTGTGCGGCTCGTTCGGGCCGACGAAATCGAGGTGTATCTCACGGCTGCGGTCGCGATGTTCATCGAGGAAGTCGGGGTCGATCCTCGCGCCAACGATGGTGGTCGGGGTTACCGACGTCGAATCGGCAGTCTCATCGCCGCCGGTCGCGCGTGGGCGCGTATCGAAGACGGCGAGGTGATCTACAAGGCGGAGATCGGATCTCAATCGGCGACCGTGGGCCAGATCCAGGGAGTGTGGGTGCATCCGCTCTATCGGGGACGCGGGATCGGGTCCGCCGGCACTGCCAGCGTCGTCGATGCAGTCGTGCGCAGCGGCCGAACGGCAAGCCTGTATGTCAACAGCTTCAACATTCCGGCCAGGCGCGCCTACGCGCGCATCGGACTGACTCAAGTCGCGACATTTGCGACGGTTCTTCTCGACTGACCGCGATTCGCTGACTGTAGTTGCGCAGAAGCCGAACTACGATGGGTACGATGAGATTTCCGGATGTCCGACGCGCGCGGCGCGCAATCTCGACTGTTGCGGTTGCCCTCGCGATCGTGGCGTCGTCGTCGGCGTGTACGCCGAGTCCGGACGGTCCCGAACCTGCTGCGCAGGCGTATCTCGCCGCCATTTCCGCCCGCGATATCGATACCGCGGCGTCCGACACGGATCGACCGGCGGCGGCCGCCGCGGCACTCGCCGAGACCTGGGACAACCTGCAGGCCGAATCACTCGAGGCGACAACAACTTCCGTACGGGTCAACGGCGACACCGCAACGGTCGGCTACACCTACCGGTGGCAGCTACCGCGGGATCGAGTCTGGACCTACGACGGTGAACTGCAGATGGGCAGAGCCAACGACCAATGGGGTGTTCGGTGGACCTCGACCGACATTCACCCCGGTCTCGGTGAAACCCAGACCATGGCATTGCGTTCCACCGCGCCCCCACGGGCGCGAGTGAACGAGAGGTCCGGAACCGACGTCCTGGTCCCGGGCGTCGTGTACCGGATCAAGATCGACGCCGACGAGGCGGCGAACGTCGTCGAGTCGGCGACGAAACTCGTCGAGATCCTCGAGCCGTTGGCCCCCGGGCTCTCCGCCCAGAGCATCGTCGAGTCCGCGACGTCCATCGACGGGGAATACCCGGTAGCTCTGCTCCGTGAGGAGGACTATCGAAGCGTGGCGGCGCCGCTTTCGGTGCTGTCCGGCGTGAGTATCTCCGACGAATCGGATCTCGTCTCTACCGACCGGACCTTCGCACCCGATCTCGTTTCGCAGGTCAAAAAGGCCGTGATCGACGAGGTCGACGGTCAGGCCGGATGGAGCGTGGTGACGGTGAATCGGAACGGCGTCGAAGTCGACGTACTGACCGACACACCGCCCGAGCCTGCGCCGTCGTTCTCGGTCACGCTGGATCGCAATATCCAGGTAGCTGCTCAGAATGCGGTGAACGCGCGTGTCGAGCAGGCGATGATGGTTGTCATCGAACCGTCGACGGGGGCGATCCTTGCCGTGGCGCAGAACGAGGAAGCAGATCGAGATGGTCCCGTTGCCTCGGCTGGGTTGTACCCGCCCGGATCGACATTCAAGATCATCACCGCCGGAGCAGCGATCTCGGAGGGCATCGCGGGTCCGGCAACCACTGTTCCGTGTCCTGGCCGCATTGTCATCGGCGAACGCAGCATCCCCAACTACAACGAGTTCTCGCTTGGGAACGTGAGCATGGCGACGGCGTTCACCCGTTCTTGCAACACCTCGTTCGCGAAGCTGGCCAGTGAGATGCGGCCCGATGCACTGACGGTTGCGGCATCGCAGTTCGGTATCGGACCCGACTACGAGGTGACGGGCCTGCCCACCGACTCCGGATCGGTTCCGCCCGCCGCCGAGCTCGTGCAGCGAACCGAGGACGGATTCGGGCAGGGCCGAGTTGTCGTCTCCACCTTCGGAATGGCGTTGGCCGCAGCCACCGTCGCGAACGGATCGACTCCGATCCCGACGTTGATCGTCGGTGCGGACACCACGATCGAGGGCGATCACCCCCCGATCGAGCCGGCCATGGTCGACGGGCTGCGCGGAATGATGCGCTCGGTGGTCACGAGTGGCACAGCCGATCGCATCGCGGATCAGGGCGAGGTGTTCGGCAAGACAGGAGAGGCTGAAGTCGAAGGCGGTTCACACGCATGGTTCGTCGGCTATCGCGGCGACCTGGCCTTCGCGACTCTGGTGGTGCGTGGCGGCAGTTCGGACAACGCTGTGGCCGTCACGCGAGATATGTTCGAGCAGCTACCGCCGGGATACTGAAACGGCGGCAGTAGCCACCGAGTTCGTCAGGGGAGCAGGCCGAGTTTTCGTGCTGCGACGACGGCTTCGTGGCGAGTGCGTGTACCAGTCTTGGTCATGACCGTGCGCAAGTACGACTTCACCGTTTCCGGTCGCAGCGACAACCTCTCGGCGGCTTGGGCATTGGTGCAGCCGAGCGCAATCTGCGCGAGCACGTCCGATTCGCGGGCGGTCAGCGTGACGTCGGTATCGATGGGAGCGGGGCGCAGCGCGTCGGTGATTCGATCGGACAGCAGCGTCAGCTTTTCTCTCACCGTGGCCTCGGTGGTCGAGGTGGACAACGTACGCAGCTCGGCGTGGAGTTCGCGAAGGATCTCCGTCGCGACCGTCGATCCCGCCGACTGCGACTGCGCTTCGAGCATGTCGACGCGGCGGTCGACTTCGTCCCGTATCGCGAACTCCTGCGAGAGGCGCTTGGAGGCCTGCACCATCGTGTCCGCCACTCGGTCACCGAGAGGGCCACGCTCGCGCACGGCGGCATACATCACGGCTCGGGATGCTCCGCCGACGACGACGGGAACGGCCAGTATCGAACGAAGTCCCTCGCTCAGTACCGGGCGGTCGTAGTCGTGGGTGATGTAGCGCGAGCTGCCGTAGTCGCTGACCGCAGCGGGTGTGCACTGGTCCATCACCCGACCGCCGAGGCCTGATCGACTCGGGATCAACAGGCCGTCGAGCCCACGAGTCCTGGTGCCATGGAACTCGCTCAGGCGCAGGGTGTGCGCCGACACTTCTCCGCCGAACACGACGGGAACACCCGAAACCGCGGCTATCCGCCGCAGTTCGCTGCGCAGTGCATCGCTGTCGCGAGGGCGTAACAGGTCACTACGTGACACGTGCGACTCCCTTCGATTCATGTGAGCTGAATCATAGTAGTTGAGGCCCTCGGGTGCGTCGATGGTAGGGCCGCCTGCGGGCCGTAGACGCGGTACGTGCCCGCTGAGGCCAACGACTACCCTGGTGGGCATGTCTGTGACCGCCGAGAGCAAGCCCCGTCAGCCACTCGTGCCGGGCGTCGTATCGCCTACCCTGCCTGTGCCCAGCTCGATCGAACGACCCGAGTACGCCTGGAAGCCGACGGCGAACGAGGGCAACGAGCCGTGGGTTCAGACGCCTGAGGTCATCGAGAAGATGCGTGTGGCCTCGAAGATCGCGGCCGGCGCGCTGCAAGAAGCCGGCAAGGCGGTTGCGCCGGGTGTCACCACCGACGAACTGGACCGCATTGCACACGCCTACATGATCGATCACGGTGCATATCCGTCCACGCTGGGATACAAGGGATTTCCCAAGTCGTGTTGCACATCGCTGAACGAGATCATCTGTCACGGCATCCCCGACTCGACTGTCATCGAGGACGGTGACATCGTCAATATCGACGTCACCGCCTACATCGACGGCGTGCACGGAGACACGAACGCGACTTTTCTTGCCGGCAACGTTTCCGAGGAGGCTCGCTTGCTCGTGGAGCGGACTCATGAAGCGACTATGCGTGCGATCAAGGCCGTCAAGCCCGGTCGCGCCCTCAACGTCGTCGGCCGCGTCATCGAGTCGTATGCGCACCGTTTCGGCTACGGCGTCGTCGAGGACTTCACCGGCCATGGAATCGGTACCACCTTCCACAGCGGGCTGGTTGTGCTGCATTACGACCAGCCGTCTGTGGAGACGGTCATCGAGCCGGGCATGACGTTCACGATCGAGCCCATGATCAACCTCGGCGGGATCGATGCCGAGATGTGGGACGACGGCTGGACTGTCGTCACGCGCGACCGCAAGTGGACGGCACAATTCGAGCACACGCTCGTCGTGACCGAGACAGGCAGCGAGATCCTGACGCTGCCGTGAGCGGAGCCTGCGGAGTGAACCCGGGTGCCGTGAGCGGAGCCTGCGGAGTGAACCCGGGTGCACTGAGCGGGGTGACGGGTGCTCTGCTGGTGGCGGGCTGTACCTCCGATGCCGGTAAGAGTGTGCTGGTCGCCGGCCTGTGTCGGATGCTGGCTCGACGAGGCGTGTCGGTTGCCCCGTTCAAGGCGCAGAACATGTCGAACAATTCGGTGGTCACCCTCGACGGAGGTGAGATAGGCCGGGCGCAGGCGTTGCAGGCTCGTGCCTGCGGTCTCGAGCCGAGCGTGCGGTTCAATCCTGTGCTGCTGAAGCCGGGTAGTGATCGGACATCCCAACTCGTGGTGCGTGGTCACGCGGTGGCGCAGGTGTCGGCGTCGAGCTACATCGAGCATCGGCAGTCCTTGCGGGAGGTAGTCGCTGCAGAACTGGCATCGCTGCGGGAAGACTACGACGTGGTTATCTGTGAGGGTGCGGGCTCACCGGCCGAGATCAATCTGCGTGCAACGGATCTGGCGAACATGGGTTTGGCGACTGCTGCCTCCCTGCCGGTGATCGTGGTGGGGGACATCGATCGTGGTGGGGTGCTCGCGCACCTGTTCGGCACCGTCGCCGTGCTGTCACCCGAGGACCAGGAGTTCATCAAAGGCTTCGTCATCAACAAGTTTCGAGGTGATCCCGCGCTGTTGGATCCGGGCCTCGTTCAACTCGAAGCGCTCACCGGCAGGCGGACTTTCGGGGTGGTGCCCTACTGCGAGGATCTGTGGATGGACGCGGAAGACTCGTTGGGGACGGTGGCCGATGCTCCGGTCGGTCGTCCTCGGCCGCCGTTGGGGGAGCAGTGGTTACGGGTGGCGGCGATCCGTCTTCCTCGCATTTCCAACACCACCGACGTGGAGGCGCTGGCCTGTGAACCGGGGGTATCGGTGCACTGGGTGACCGAGCCCTCCCGGCTGACCGATGCTGACCTCGTCGTGGTTCCGGGCACCAAGGCGACACTGTCGGATCTGCAGTGGCTGCGTCGAACCGGTTTGGCCGATGCCCTGGTATCGCGAGTGAACGCGGATCTTCCGGTGCTCGGTATCTGCGGCGGCTATCAGATGCTCGGGCGCACCGTCACCGACACCGTGGAGAGTTCTTCGGGAAGAGTCGAAGGACTCGGGTTACTGGACCTCGACGTCGAGTTTCGCTCGGAGAAGGTGCTCGCGCGGGTGTCGGGGTCCTCGCCTCTGTTCGACGTCGGTGACGTCACCGGCTACGAGATACACCACGGCCGAGTGGTGCGAAACGGAGATGAGCCGCTGTTGCATGACGCGGACGGGGAAGCGGAGGGCAGTGTCCGCGGAAGCGTGCTCGGATCGCACTGGCACGGGATGCTCGAATCCGACGGCTTCCGTCGACACCTGTTGCGTTGGGCGGCGGACCGGGCCGGCCGTGGAGGGTTCGAGGTGGCAGCGGATACGTCGGTCGGGGCAATGCGCGAGCAGCAACTCGACCTACTCGCGGACCTGGTGGAGAACAATGTCGATGTCGACGCCGTGCTCGGGATCATCGAGCGCGGCATCGACGTGTGAGGTCTGCTGTGGCTCAAGCGGTTGCGCGTCGCAGTCCTGTCCAGCTTGCTATAGCGAAGAGTGCGCTCAGTGCGAGCGGGATGGCACCCAGGAGCAGCACGGTCGGTGTCTCGATGAAGAAGCGGCCGACCGCGGGCCACCACTGCTGCCACGACACTACGATCACAGCGCTGCCCACCACCACGAGCGCGGCCAGACCGGTGGCCAGGATGCCGGTAACGCGGTAGCGCTGATAGACAACGCCCAAGGCCATGCCGACGGAGGCGACGAGCAGCAGTGTCGTGAAGATTCCGAGCCATTCCAGGAACGGATTTTCGGTGGCGTAACGGAAGGGGCCGAACATCCGAGATTTCACTCCGAAGCCGGCAGTAGCGTTTTCGAGCGCAGACAGCACGACTACCAGTGTCGCAAGCAGTGCCGATTGTACGGTTCCGACCAGCGCGGTCGCTCTGAAGAACTCTTTGCGAGTCACACTGATACCGAGAGCGAACGGGAAGGTCTGGGTCACTGCCTGCAGGTAGAAGCCCACTGCGAATCCGTACATCGAGAACATGCCTCCGGTGAAGTTGTACTCGTTGTCGGTCTCGGGGAGGAGCGCGAACAACGTGTAGCTCAGCGCGAAGGCGATGACGAGCACACCTATAGGCCAGCCGATGATCAACGGCCACGCGGTGAGGTGCAGTCGTGCGACATCGAGTGTGCGTTTCATGAAGCCGACTCCTTCGCGGTGGTGTTTCGAACGATCAGTTGTTGCAGTGACAACGGTTCGACACCGAGTCCGAGGGCTGTCGCTCGGGTGCGTTCGTCCAGCGAGAGTGCAGAGTCGATACTGACCCGTGCGAGCGACCCCAGCGAGTCTCGGTGTAGCACTGCACGTCCGCCAACGAACTGCTCGACTGCGCTCGCGGTGCCGGAGACCACGAAAGCGCTTCGCCGCAGCTCGTCCGCATCGGAGTCGATGACGATGCGACCTTTGTCGATGAGGAGGACGTGTTCGATCAGATCGCTGACCTCGTCGATCAGATGAGTGGACAGGATGACGGTGCGGGGGTTCTCGGCATAGTCGGCAAGCAACCGGTCATAGAACATGTGCCGTGCGACGGCGTCGAGTCCCAGGTATGGCTCGTCGAAGAATGTCAGTGGCGCGCGTGAGGCCAACCCGATGACGATGCCGAGTGCGGATGTCATGCCGCGCGAGAGTTTCTTCACCTTCCGAGTGGTCGGTAGATCGAAGTCGCGCATCAGTTCGTCTGCGAAATCTCGGTCCCAGTGTGGGAGAAGCCTTGCGGAACAATCGAGTACGTGTCGCACTCTGAAGTCATCGGGGAACTTTTGGCTTTCGCCGATGAAGCAGATGTCAGCCAGCGCCGAGCGATTCTCATAGGGCTGCATTCCGAAAACGTCGATGTTGCCGGTGGTTTGACGACACTGCGCGGTGAGGAGTTGCATCAACGTGGTCTTGCCGGCGCCGTTGCGACCGAGCAGACCGTAGATCTTGTCGGCACGGATGTCGAAGCTTATCTCGTCCACCGCGGTGAAGTTTCCGTACGACTTGGTCAGATTGCGCGCGGATGCGATGACGGGCGCGTCGTCGACCAGGGTGAGGTCGTGACGATCGGTCATGATCTTTCCTCCCAGGTATCGAGCATGGTCTTGAGCTCGTCGACGGTCATGCCGAGCTTGTTCGCTTCTGTGATCAACGGCTCGATGTATTGCTTGGCGAAATCCTCGCGACGGCGGAAGCGGAGTGCATCCGAGGCGCCGGTGGTGACGAACATGCCGATTCCTCTTCTCTTGTAGAGGATTCCGTCGGCGACGAGTTTGGCGAGGCCTTTGCCTGCTGTCGCCGGGTTGATTCGATGGAAGGCAGCCAGCTCGTTCGTCGATGGAACTTGCGCCTCGTCGGCGTAGGTGCCGTCGATGATCGAGTTCTCGATCATTTCGGCGATCTGTACGAAGAGAGGTCGGCCCTCGTCGATCAAGTCGATCGCCATGAGACTGTTTGGCTACATGGTTCCTTACTCATGTAATTAACCATAGAACCTGTCCATCGGCTGTGCAACTCCATGCCGGCTATCGAGGTGGAGGCGGGTGGTGCAGTAGCGTCGAGGCCATGGACCACAAGCAAGTGACGACCCGAGACGGGAGCTGCTCGCTGCGTATCGCAGGGCCGGATTCCAGGCACGCAGTGCTGATGCTTCCGGGACTGGGTGACCCTCCCGACCTGTACGACGGCGTCGCCGAGCGGCTGCACAACTCGGATCTCAAAACCGTTGCCGTGGAAGATATCGCAGGCCTGGACCACAGTGCGGTGCTGGCGGTCCTGGACGAGTTGTCGCTGCCATGGGTCCACCTCGTCGGCACCGACGAGGGCGCTGAGCTGGCATGGACACTCGCGGCGCGGACGTTCGGCAGAATCGCCAGTCTCGTCGTCTGCGACCGCGGCCATCCGGCCGTCGCAGACCAGAACGGCCTCGTGCTCGCGGCAGACTGCCCGCCGGTCGAGCTTCCGACGACGATTGTCGTCGGAAATTCGCTCGGACGCGCGGTCGCCGACAGCAGCGGCCGTCTCGTCTACGGAGACTTCCGCGTGGTTCAGCTCGACGGCGTCGGCAAGGTTCCGGCCGATGCGACGGCGGAGCTCGCCACCGAGATCGTTCTTCGCACCAGTCCCTGGTGACGAGCCGCCGAGCCTCGTCGGATATCGAGCCTCGTCAGATATCGAGGCCCAGTAAGGCGTTCTCCACTACCTCCGGCAGACCCGGATGGATCCAGTACTGACCACGGGCCATCTCGGTTGCGGTCGTTCCGAAGCTCATTGCCTGGATGAGGGGCTGCAGAACCGTCGGGGCCTGCGCGCCCATGACGTGCGCGCCGAGAATGCGGCCGGTCTTCCTCTCCGCGATGATCTTGCAGAAGCCCTCGCGATCCTCCATGGCCCAGCCGTACGCGACGTCTCCGTAGGACTGAATTTTCACCGTGATGTCGAGGCCTGCCTCGAGGGCCTCGTCCTCGGTGAGGCCGACAACAGCGATCTGTGGGTGCGTGAACACAGCGGCAGGCACGAATCGGTGATCGAACGCCCGAAATCGAGAGGTGTCGTCCCACTCGCGCTGAAGCAGGTTGTACTGCACCACGCGAGCTTCGTGGTTGGCGACATGCTTGAGCTGGTGCTCCGAGGACACGTCCCCGACCGCGAAGACGCCTTCGGCGGTCGTGCGCCCGAACTCGTCGACGACCACCCGTCCTTCGTCGTCGAGTTCGATGCCGCCGGCTTCGGCGCCGATGTGGTCACCGTTCGGCACACGACCGATTGCGACGAGCAGTGCGTCGCCGAGAACCCGCGTTCCGTCACGCAGTTCGAGGCCGACTCGGTCACCCTCGGAGACTGCCAGCGCCTCGCCGGAATTGAGGTGGACGTCCCAGTTCTTCTGTGCCAGTTCGGTAAATCTGTTCGAGATGTCGGTATCGAGCCCACGTAGGACGTTGTCCTTGCGGGCGACCATCGACACCTTCGAGCCCAGCGAGCCGAACACGTGCGCGAACTCGGACGCAATGTATCCGGAACCCAGGATGACGAGGTGCTCGGGCAGCGAAGGCAGGCGCATCACGTCCTCGTTGGTGTGGAACGCGACACCGCTCTCGCGTACCTGCTCCGGAACCACCGGTCGGGAACCGGCGGCCACGACGACCTGATCAGCTGTGATCACCTCACCGGTGCCGGTGTCGATCGTTCTCGGGCCGACGAACGATGCGTGGCCACGGAAGAGCGTGACGTTGTCACTTCCGGTTTCGCGATAGTTCTCCCCGCCGGCGGAGATAGGGTCTATTCGGCCGAAGACGCGGTCGACGATATCCGTCCATCTGACCTTCTCGATGGTCGAATCGATCCCGTACCGAGCCGATTCGCGAATGGTCTGCGCGACCTCAGCCGCGTAGACGAACATCTTCGTCGGAATGCACCCGACATTCAGACAGGTGCCGCCGAACGGGGAATGCTCCTCGAACAGAGCAACCTTCAGATCGCCGAATCGCTCGTCGGGAATGGAGTTGCCGGAGCCCGAGCCGATGACGGCGAGATCGAAATGCCTGTATTCGCTCATCGAGCGGTACCCGTTTCGTTGTGGTCCTTGCCCGATTCGCGTTCGATGTGGGCGCTGCGATAGAGCCAACCCAGCCATTCGTCGACCTCTTCGAATGCCCGAGTTCGCGGGATCTCCTGGGAGAGAAACACATCGTGCCGTGCACCTTCGATCGGTACGACGGTCGTTCGATCGCCCAAGCACCCTGCCCACCGCGCGATCTGGCGCACGTCGAGGACGGCGTCGGCGACATCGACTCGCGAGCTGTACTTGCGCGAGAAATGCGTGACCTTCGAACGCAGGATCAGCGATGGCACGCCGATGTCGAGCCCACGATGCAATGCAGCGTGACCCTGTCGAATGGCGCGGATCCAGCCGAACGTAACGGGGAACCCGGCGAGTGGCTTCCAATCCAGGTTGTATTCCCATTCGCCGAAGTGATCCTTGGCGAGGGAAAGTCCATAGGTGTCGAGGCCCTGTCCGGGTACCGGAGCCTTGGCCCTGACGCGTCCGATGACGTCGATTGCCGTGGTCCCGACGGTTCGCATCGCTGCGGGGCCCTGCAGGTCGAACCACGGGCTGTTGAGGATGACGCCGTCTATCCCCATTGCCGCAGTGCCCCCTTCACGCCGATTGCGCCTGTCGAGCCACAGCGGGAGGATGAGTCCTCCGGTCGAGTGAGCGGTGAGAACCACCGACCCCCCGCCGGTGTCTGCGCGAACCAGCGCTAGAGCCTCGTCGAGTTCGGCGTCGTAGATCGCCAGATCCGTTACGAAGTGCGGTGTCTGCCCGGCACGTAGTGAACGGCCGCACTTGCGGAGATCGAGGGCGTAGAACGCGAAGCCCTGCTCGGTGAAGTGTTCGGCGAGGTGCTGCTGGAAGAAGTAGTCGGTGTATCCGTGGACATAGATCACCGCACGCCCGGCGGGTCGAGCGTCGGCCGGCTGGTAACGGACCAGCGTGGCTTCGACCTGCCCCTCGCCGTCCGGGTCGTCGCCGAGTGGGATGGTTGTCTGTTCGTAGCCGTCGCCGAGGACATCGGGCACCCAGGTAGTCACAGATCACAACTGTAGTTGGCAGTTCGGCGATGCCGTGAGGAGCACAATCGAGGCAGTGCATTTCGCGGGCGTTTCACGGGGCTTTTCACGGGGGTCGGGACGGGTATGTACGGGCGGGTAACGTAACCGCTACCTGAAGCAGAACTCGGCAACGAGTACTCACGGACAAGGAAGTCGAATCTCCAGTGTCAAACGAACAGCGTTCCAACGAAGAGCAGGTCAAACGGGTCAAGACCGACGTGGTTCTGGTCGGCGCCGGAATCATGAGTGCCACTCTGGGCGCGTTGTTGCGGCAGCTCGAACCTGAATGGTCGATCGATGTGTACGAGCGACTCGACGCGGCCGCTGCAGAAAGCAGTGACGCATGGAACAACGCCGGCACCGGCCACTCGGCCCTGTGTGAGTTGAATTACACCCCGCAGAACAAAGACGGTTCCGTCGATATCTCGAAGGCGCTCAACGTCAACGAGCAGTTCCAGGTCTCACGTCAGTTCTGGGCGCACAGCGTCGACTCCGGAATCCTCAGCGATCCGAAGAACTTCATCAACCCGATTCCCCATGTCAGCTTCGTGCACGGTGAAGAGAACGTGAAGTACCTGCGTGCCAGGTACGACGCGCTTGCGACGAACCCACTGTTCGAGGGTATGGAGTACATCGCCGATGCCGACGAGTTCACCAGGCGTTTGCCACTGATGGGCCGCGGCCGCGATTTCAGCGATCCGGTTGCTCTGAACTGGAGCGACAAGGGCACCGACATCGATTTCGGTGCCCTCACTCGCCAGCTGCTCAACTACCTCGCGGGTGCAGGCGCAACCGTTCACTTCGGTAGCGATGTCCGAAACATCTCCAAACAGTCCGACGGCACCTGGGATGTCAAGGTCGCCAACCTGCGCACCGGGGCGAAGAAGACCGTCAACGCGAAGTTCGTCTTCGTCGGTGCGGGCGGGGGAGCGCTGCACTTGCTGCAGAAGTCCGGCATCGAGGAGATCAAGGGATTCGGCGGCTTCCCGGTGAGCGGTGAGTGGTTGCGCTGCACCAATCCTGATCTGATTTCCCAGCATTCTGCGAAGGTGTACGGAAAGGCGTCCGTCGGGGCGCCGCCGATGTCGGTGCCTCACCTCGATACCCGTGTCATCGGCGGCAAGCCGGGCCTACTGTTCGGGCCGTACGCTGGCTGGTCACCCAAGTTCCTCAAGCAGGGCAAACTCACCGACCTGCCCAGTTCGATCAAGCCGGGCAACCTGATGTCCATGTTGGGTGTCGGTGTCACCGAGCTCGGATTGGTCAAGTACCTGGTATCCGAACTCGCTCAGTCCGAGGCCGCTCGCGTGGAGACACTGCGGGAGTTCGCACCGACGGTGCTGGGCAAGGATTGGGAACTGGTTTCTGCCGGCCAGCGAGTGCAGGTGATCCGCAAGAAGGGGCGCGGCGGCGTCCTCGAATTCGGTACCGCAGTCATCAACGCCGCTGACGGCACCATCGCCGGCCTGCTCGGTGCATCTCCGGGTGCGTCGACGGCCGTGCCTGCGATGCTCGACGTGCTTCAGCGTTGCTTCGCTGACCGCTACGACGGGTGGCAGCCCAAGCTGAAGGAGATGGTCCCGTCGCTGGGCAAAAAGCTCGCCGAGGACCCCGCGTTGTTCCGCGAGGTGTTCGACTGGACCTCCGATCGACTGCTGCTCGACGAGTCGACTCAACTCGCACAGCCAACCGGCGTGTGATAGCAACAGTTGATGACTACGCAAGCGGCTGCCCTCAAGAGATCCTGGGCTCTGGATCTTTCCAACAACACTCTGTACGACCTGTTGAAGCTGCGTGTCGAGGTGTTCGTCGTCGAGCAGGCGTGCGCCTACCCTGAATTGGACGGCCGTGACCTGCTCGCCGAAACCCGTCACTTCTGGCTCGAGCGCAACGGTGAAGTCGTCTGCACTCTTCGGCTGATGGAAGAGCACGACGACGGTGAGAAAGCGTTCCGCATCGGGCGTCTGTGCACCCAACGTTCCGCTCGCGGTCAGGGTCACACGACTCGGATACTTCGCGCGGCGTTGGCGGAGGTCGGGGAAGCACCGTGCCGGATCAACGCGCAGAGTTACCTCGTCGACATGTATGCCAAGCACGGATTCCAGCCGGACGGTGAGGAAGTGCTCGAAGACGGCATTCCGCACACGCCTATGCGCCGCGGCGGCGGTACGCCCTGGAACGAGTCTTAAGACAGCACGAACGAAGCCGACGCGGGGAAGTCCTGTGTGAATCAGGCGCGGTCCCGCCACTGTGTACGAGTGCACCGATACGTTCACTCGAAGCCAGATCACCGCTCGGTCTCGTAGAACACGGCGCGTCGCCCTCGGCGTGGCCGACACCGTCCCGGCGCGGAAACCGGGTTACGAAGGAGTTTTTGTGCAGCAGGGCAGCGGTTCATCCAGCGACCGGGGTTCATCGAGAGTCGAGGCGGCACCGCAACCGGGGTACCCCTTCAGTGCGATAGTCGGCCAGGATCAACTGCGTTTGTCGTTGATCCTGTGCGCGGTGCACCCCGGTATTGGTGGCGTTCTGGTGCGCGGGGAGAAGGGCACTGCCAAGTCCACGGTGGTGCGCGCGCTCGCCGCCCTGCTGCCCGCCGTGGAGGACGGCGATGGGCCTCGACCGGCTCGACTCGTCGAACTACCGGTCGGCGCAACGGAGGACCGCGTCGTCGGTTCCCTCGATTTGGAGAAGGTGCTTCGGGACGGTGAGCGGGCCTTTCAACCGGGTCTGCTCGCCGCGGCCCACCGTGGTGTTCTGTACGTCGACGAGGTGAACCTCCTGCACGACCACCTCGTCGATGTGTTGCTCGACGCCGCGGCGATGGGCCGCGTTCACATCGAGCGTGACGGTGTCTCACATTCGCATGCGGCACAGTTCGTCCTCGTCGGAACGATGAACCCCGAAGAAGGTGAGTTGCGTCCGCAGCTGCTGGACCGGTTCGGTCTGGCCGTCGATGTGAGGGCTTCGCGGGAGGTCGACACACGGATGGATGTCGTGCGTCGGCGGTTGAACTACGAGCGCGATCCGTCCCGGTTCGCGGCCGCGTATGCCGATGCGGACGCCGACATTGCGCGCAAGATCCTCGCTGCCCGAGCAGCTCTCGACGCGATCGAGCTCGACGATATCGAGCTACGCCGAATCGCTGCCCTGTGTGCGGCGTTCGACGTGGACGGGATGCGAGCGGATCTGGTCGTCGCGCGAACGGCCACAGCCCACGCAGCATGGCGTGGATCGGACAAAGTCGAAGAGTCCGATGTGCGCGTCGCAGCCGAGCTCGCCCTACCGCACCGCCGCAGACGGGATCCATTCGACGAGCCTGGCATCGACGAACAGGCGTTGGACGACGCCATGCGCGACGCCGCTGAGCAGGCAGAGTCCGAACGCCCCGACCCGACCGAGCCCGACCCTGACCCGACCGACCCGGATGGCGGCGGCGCTCCGGACACCGACTCCGATGGTCCGCAACCCTCGACCAGTAGCGACCCAACCGCCAGCGACCCAGCCAGCAGCAAGTCAGAGGACAGCGACCCGGAGCGGAGCCGAGCGCGGGAGAACAACGCCGGTGCACCGGCCAGCGAATTCAGGGCCAGGTCGATGGAAATACCCGGTGTCGGTGACGGCGCGCCGGGGCGCAGATCCCGCTCTCGCTCGACTCAGGGGCGAGCGGTTCGCTCGACCACCGAGCGCGGCAAAGGACTGCACCTCGTCGGCACCCTGTTCGCCGCCGCGGAGGAACAGGTCGCCAGGGGTCGCACGTCCGGCCGATTTCGGCTGGAGCCGGCAGACCTGCGTGGCGCGCTGCGTGAGGGGCGCGAAGGAAATCTCATCGTGTTCGTCGTGGACGCATCCGGATCCATGGCCGCGCGGGATCGTCTCTCCGCTGTGACAGGGGCGGTGCGCTCACTGCTACGCGACGCCTACCAACGTCGAGACAAGGTTGCAGTAGTCACGGTCCGGGGCCGGGACGCGGACCTGGTGCTACCCCCGACCTCCAGCGTCGATGTCGCGGCCACGCTCTTGCGTCGGATGAAGACCGGCGGCAGATCACCGCTCGCACAAGGGTTCGTCAAAGCTCGCGAGGTGGTGTTGCGCGAGAAGGTCCGCGATCCGTTGCGCCGAGCGCTGGTGGTCGCGATGACGGACGGTCGAGCGACCGGCGGCGTCGACCCGGTCGGTCGCGCGCGAATCGCGGCAGCTCGACTCGCCGCCGACGGTGTCGCGTCGGTCGTCGTCGACTGCGAATCCGGCATGGTTCGACTGGGACTTGCCGCCGACTTCGCCCGTCACCTCCAGGGCGGCTACGTTCGACTGGCCGACCTTTCGGCGGAGCAGGTTGCTGCCGTCGTTCGCGCCGCGGCCTGAGGGGGTTTGCACGATGCCACAGGGAGTGCCAAGTCCGGGATCGGTCCCCGACGACGGACTGACGACGCGACAGCGCCGAAACCAGCCGATCTTGGCCGTCCACACCGGTCCGGGTAAAGGGAAATCGACCGCTGCATTCGGGATGGCTCTACGGGCGTGGAACCAGGGTTTCGACGTTGGAGTGTTCCAATTCGTGAAGAGTGCAAAATGGAAGGTCGGCGAGGAGGCCACGTTCGCATTGCTCGGTGAGCTGCACGAGAGCTCCGGGGTCGGAGGTGCCGTCGAGTGGCACAAGATGGGCGAGGGTTGGTCGTGGACCCGCAAGAAGGGGTCCGAGGTCGATCACGCCGCGGCCGCAGCCGAGGGGTGGGCGGAGATCGCCCGACGACTCCAGGACCAGACGCATCGCTTCTACGTCCTGGACGAGTTCACCTATCCGCTGAAATGGGGCTGGGTCGACGTCGACGAGGTTGTCGATGTACTGACACATCGCCCAGGGAATCAGCACGTCGTCATCACCGGCAGGGACGCCCCGCAAGCACTGATCGACGCTGCGGATCTGGTCACCGAGATGAGCAAGGTCAAACATCCGATGGATGCGGGCCGCAAAGGTCAGCGCGGAATCGAGTGGTGACTCCGAACGCGCTGAACGCGTCGCCGCCCGCTGTCGTGATCGCGGCCCCGGCGTCGGGAAGCGGGAAGACGACGGTCGCGACCGGGCTGATGGGTGCGTTGCGCGCTGCGGGTCATCGAGTGGCGCCCTTCAAGGTGGGGCCGGACTACATCGACCCCGGCTACCACGCGCTGGCCACGGGTCTGCCCGGACGCAATCTCGACGCGGTCATGGTTGGGGCCGATCGCATCGGTCCACTGTTCCTGCACGGCAGTAAGGGCTGCGACATCGCGGTCGTCGAGGGTGTGATGGGCCTCTTCGACGGCAAGATCGACATGTCCGGCGGCGGCGCAGCTTCGGCAGAGGGGTCCACCGCGGCGATCGCGTCCTCGATCGGCGCACCTGTTGTACTCGTCGTAGATGCTCGCGGTCACAGTCAATCTCTCGCCGCGGTCCTGCACGGTTTCTCGACCTACGATCCTTCCGTCCGTATCGGCGGGGTCATCCTCAACCGGGTAGGCAGCCCACGCCACGAGGAGGTGCTGCGGCAGGCGTGCGAGCGGGTGGGTGTACCCGTTCTGGGATCGCTGCCGCGGATGTCCGAACTTGCTGTGCCGTCCCGGCACCTCGGGTTGATCACCGCGCTCGAGCACGGCGGACGCGCGGCACAGGCCGTCGACGCGATGGCGGACCTCGTGCGCGAGCACGTCGATCTGGGCGCTGTACAGGCACTCGCCCGGTCCTCGGTCACGGGTTCTGCGTGGGATGCCGAGGCCGAGATCTGCGATCACAGCAACTTCTCACCCGTCGTCGCGATCGCTGGCGGCCCGGCCTTCACCTTCGGGTACGCCGAGCATGTCGAGTTGCTCCGGGCGGCTGGAGCGGAGGTCGCGGTCTTCGATCCCTTGACCGACGCGTTGCCCGAGCGCACGGCTGGCATCGTCGTTCCAGGTGGGTTTCCCGAGGAGCACGCAGAAGCTCTGGCAAGCAACGGTGAGCTGCTACAGGACGTGCGGGCGCTCGCGGGCCGCCAGATTCCGATTCATGCCGAATGTGCCGGGTTGCTGTACCTGTCCCGTTGCCTGGACGGTCACGCCATGGCGGGCGTGATCGACGTCGACGCGCGATTCGGCTCGCAACTCACGCTCGGCTACCGAGATGCGGTTGCGCTCGAGGACTCGGTGTTGTTCGAGGCAGGCGAGCGGGTGACCGGCCACGAGTTTCACCGCACGATGTTGGTCGAGACAGGTACCGAGCATGCGACGCCTGCCTGGGGATGGCGCAACCCCAGTGCGACTGCCGTGAAGCGCACCGTGCGGGAGGGATTCGTTCAGGGGCGAGTTCACGCCTCGTATCTGCACACGCATCCGGCGGGAAACCCGCGATCAGTGAGTCGATTCGTCGAAGCCTGTGCCCGCTTCGCCGCAGTAGAGAGCTGACCGGGCCGATGGTCGACCGGGTCGTCGTCGGTCTGGGGGCCACGTCCTCCGCAACTGTCGACGACTGCCTCGAACTCGTCCGGCGAGTCGTTCGTCCCGAATGGGTGGTGGTCGAGGTGGCAACTCTCGCCGGCAAGGAAGCGTTGATCGGGCCCGTCGCCGACGCGCTGGGGGTGCCCTGGTCGGCGTGGACCGCCGAGTGTCTCGACCGAGTCGAGGTGCCGAATCCCTCGGCGCTCGCTCGCGGGGTCACCGGAACGTCGAGTGTCGCCGAGGCGGCGGCGTTGCTCGCGAGCAAGGGCGGCCGCCTCATGCTCGGGAAGGTCGGCGGCCGAGCGGTGACGATCGCCGTTGCTTGCACAGCAGACTAGAACACGTTCTAATGTCTCATGCGCTACGGATTGGTCTTGTTCACCTCCGATCGCGGCCTCACCCCCGCTGCGGCGGCCGCCGCAGCGGAGCGTCACGGCTTCGACTCGTTCTACGTGCCCGAGCACACCCACATGCCGATCGAACGAGAGGCTGCGCATCCACGAACCGGTGACACCTCACTACCCGACGACCGGTATGCGAGGACGCTCGATCCATGGGTGTCGCTGTCCATGGCCGCAGCGGTGACCTCCCGCATCGGTCTTGGTACCGCCGTGGCGATCCCGGTCGAGCACGACCCGATAGCGTTGGCCAAGACCATCGCCTCACTCGATCATCTCAGCGGTGGGCGCGTGCGTCTCGGCGTCGGATTCGGTTGGAACACCGACGAGCTCGCCGATCACGGAGTGCCGCTCGGGCGCCGCCGCACCATGCTCCGCGAATATCTGGAGGCGATGCGCAGCCTGTGGTCGGACACCGAGGCGCACTACGAAGGCGAGTTCGTGAACTTTCGTCCCAGCTGGGCCTGGCCCAAACCTGCTCAGGGCAAGTCGATTCCGATCATCGTCGGTGCTGCCGGGACCGACAAGAACCTCGCGTGGATCGTACGTAGTGCGGACGGGTGGATGACCACACCGGGGGAGAAGGACATCGCGGAATCTGTGCTGCGCCTGCGCGCACTGTGGAGTGATGCCGGGCGAGCGGGGCAGCCGGAAATAGTCGTCCTCGACGCCGCACCGAAAGCGGAAAGACTCGACCGATGGCGTGAGCTCGGGGTCACCGAGGTGCTGTACGGCATTCCGGACAAGTCCGATGCCGAGGTTCATGCGTACCTCGAGCGTCTGGCGGAGAAGCTGGCGCAGAGGTCGTAGTAGGGGCACTGTGTGAACAATGACGTCCTCACCCCTCGTGCTGGGTCCGCTGGTTCGCTACGTCGGTGCGCACGACGCGAGTTTCTGGTTCGAGTTCGATGCACCGGGAACGGTCCGGGTTCGCACCGACATCGGTGTTGCCGGCGAGGCCAAGACCTGGGGAATTCACGGTCACCACTATGCGCTGGTCGCGCTGACCGGCTTGCCTCAGAACACCGCACTCGATTACGAGGTCACGTTCGACGGCGCGAATGTCTGGCCGAAGCCTCCGGAGACGGCATCGATCCACACCGTCGACCCCGACGGACCGGTCACCCTCGCCTTCGGGTCCTGTCGACGCGGTGACAACTACAGCGACCAATCGCTGCAGCGCATCGGCGCCGACGCACTGGCCGGCCTGGGCAATCGGATGGCGACGCAGGATTCCAGCCGATGGCCACAAGCGTTGCTTCTCCTGGGCGATCAGGTCTATGCCGATGATCCGTCTCCGGAGATCCTCGAGCGCCTTCGTGCACGCCGCGGGGCGGGGCATGGCCCCGACAGTGTCCGCGGAACCGATGCAGAGGACGAGATCTGCGACTTCGAGGAGTACTCGTGGCTCTATCACGAGTCGTGGGGCGCCGAGCCGGTGAGAAAACTCCTGGCGAGCGTGCCCTCGTGCATGATTCTCGACGATCATGATCTCCGCGACGACTGGAACAGTTCGGCGTCCTGGCGAGCGGACATCGAAACGAGGTCCTGGTGGAAAGACCGCGTCGTCGGCGCGTTCACCTCGTACTGGGTCTACCAGCACCTGGGCAACCTTTCGCCCGCCGAGCTCGTCGAGGACGAGTTGTACGCGGCCGTGCGATCGGCGGCCTCGGACACCGAACGTGAACAGGTGCTCGCCTCGTTCTCCCTTCGAATCGATGCCGAGCCCTCCACCGGCCGGTGGAGTTTCTACCGCGACTTCGGCGACACCCGGCTGATCATGATCGACTCTCGATGCGCGCGGAACCTGGATCCGAACAACCGAGCCATGGTCGATGCCAGGGAATGGGCCTGGGTGCGAGAACGCGCTCTCGAGGCGTCACCGAAGCACCTGCTGTTCGGGTCGTCGTTGCCTTACCTGATGCTGCCCGCGCTGCATCATCTCGAACAGTGGAACGAGGCGGTGGCACAGGGAAGTTGGGGTAGAGCGGCCGCTCGGGTGGGGGAGAAGTTGCGGATCGACCTGGACCTCGAGCATTGGGCTGCGTTCGGAAATTCGTTCGCCGACATGGCGACGCTCACTCGTGAGCTCGCGCGCGGCGAGGATGCTCCCGCGAGCATCCTGTGGCTTTCCGGTGATGTTCACTGCTCCTACGTTGCACGGGCGGAGTTCGGAGTCGGTGGCGATGTGCCCGCTACCTACCAGTTGACGATGTCACCGTTCCGAAATCCCCTCGAACTACCCATCAGGGCGGTCAACCGACTCGCGATCAAGAGACCGATGGCGCGCGCGATGGCCGCGCTGGCTCGTTCGGCGAACGTCGCACCGACCGAGATGTCCTGGAAAACCGAGGCAGGTCCGTGGTTCGACAACGGCGTCATGCTGCTCACCACCGACCGTGATTCTGCGGCGCTTCGGGTCGAGCATGCGTTCGTGAACGCCGCTGGAGTACAGACACTCACGACCACGTGCGAAATGCGATTGACCTGACTGACATAGTTGGTCGGTGTGGCGCACCTCGAACTGACCGACATCGATTACTTCCTTCCCGATGGGCGGCAACTGCTCAGCGGAGTGGGGTTTCGTGTCGGTGACGGCGCAAAGGCGGCGCTCATCGGACCCAATGGAACTGGAAAGACCACGCTCACGCGCATCGTTGCCGGAGACATCGAACCGGACGACGGGGCCGTCACTCGATCCGGTTCACTCGGTGTGATGCGTCAGTTCGTAGGCCAACTGAGGGATGATTCGACGGTTCTCGACTTGCTGCTGTCGGTTGCATCGCCGGCCGTGCGGTCGGCAGCGAAAGCCCTCGACGACGCCGAGAATGCGATGATCGAGGCCGACGACGAGAAGACGCAGATGAAATATGCTGCTGCGCTGTCGGATTGGGGCGACATCGGTGGGTACGACCTGGAACCGTTCTGGGACAAGGTCACCACGGCCGCACTCGGTATGCCGTTCGACAGAGCAAAGTGGCGAGCGGCGTCGACGTTGAGCGGCGGCGAGCAGAAGCGATTGGTGCTGGAGGCATTGTTCACCGGCTCGGACCAGCTGCTGTTGCTCGACGAACCCGACAACTACCTCGATGTACCCGGGAAACGGTGGCTCGAGAGAACCATCCGCGAATCCGACAAGTCCGTGCTGTTCATCAGTCACGACCGCGAGCTCATCGCCGCCGCGGCGACGCGCATCGTCACCCTCGAACCCGGCATCAACGGTGCGACATCGTGGGTGCACGGTGGGGGATTCGGCACCTATTACGACGCTCGCGAGGACCGCAACGCTCGGCTCGACGAACTACGTCGTCGGTGGGACGAGGAGCGGGTGAAACTGCGTGCGCTCGTGCTCCGCCTCCGGGAGAAAGCGAAGTTCAACGACGGTGTCGCGGCCCGCTATCACGCTGCTCAGACTCGACTCGCTCGATTCGAGGACGCGGGACCACCCGAGGCCGTCCCGGTGAAACAGAAAGTGACCGTCCGGTTGCACGGCGGTCGTACGGCCAAACGAGCGCTTGTCTGCACAGGCCTCGAGCTGACCGGTCTGATGAAGCCGTTCGACACCGAGGTCTGGTTCGGCGACAGGGTCGCCGTGCTCGGATCCAACGGCTCCGGCAAATCGCACTTCCTGCGCCTACTCGCCGCCGGCGGCACGGATCCCGAGCGGGAGCACGAACCGGTGCAGGAGCTGGAGCTCGAGCCGGTTCCACATACCGGCCAGGCAGTACTCGGTGCCAGAGTTCGGCCCGGTCTCTTCGCTCAAACCCACACCCGACCGGATCTGACGGGGAACAACCTGCTCGACATCCTGCATCTCGGAAACGAGCACCGCGACGGGATGGGCCGTGAGGCAGCCAGCCGTGCCCTCGATCGGTATGGACTCGCCCTCGCCGCCGAGCAGCTCTACGACAACCTGTCAGGGGGTCAGCAGGCGCGCGTTCAGATCCTGCTGCTCGAACTGTCCGGAGCGACAATTCTCCTGCTCGACGAACCGACCGACAACCTGGACTTGCTGTCGGCCGATGCACTGCAGGACGCGATCGCCGCGTTCGAAGGGACCGTGATTGCAGTCACTCACGATCGCTGGTTCGCCCGCAGTTTCGACCGATTTCTCGTCTTCGGGTCGGATGGCCGGGTGTACGAATCGAACGAGCCCGTATGGGACGAAACGCGCGTGCAGCGTTCACGGTAGCGTTTCCTACCGTGCATGAGACTGAAACCGATGCGACTGAATCGCCCTACCTCGTCGGCCTGAATCTCTCGGGCAGGCGTGTGGTGGTGGTCGGTGGCGGGACCGTCGCGCAGCGCCGACTTCCCTTGCTGATCTCGTCGGGAGCGCTGGTGCACGTCATCACGCGCGAGGCGACACCGGCCGTCGAAGCGATGGCCACAGCCGGGCAGGTGACGATGGAACTGCGGGATTATGCCCCCGGGGACATCGACGATGCGTGGTACGCCATCGCCTGCACCGACGAGGCCGACACGAACGCCGCCATCGTCGCCGAGGCCGAAGAATCCAGGATCTTCTGCGTTCGTGCAGATATCGCCCGCGACGGCACAGCCGTCACCCCTGCGTCCGCAGAATACGACGGTCTGACGCTCGGCGTCCTCGCCGGGGGAGCGCACCGACGTTCGGCGGCCGTACGTAACGCGGTCCTCGAAGCGCTGCAGTCGGGCGTGATCACCGATTCCGCGCACGCGCCGTTGACCGGGGTGGCTCTGGTGGGTGGAGGGCCCGGCGACCCCGACCTGATCACGGTGCGCGGACGTCGGATGCTGGCATACGCGGACGTCGTGGTGACCGACAGGCTTGCGCCACCGGAACTGCTCGCCGAGCTCGGGCCGCACGTCCAGGTCATCGACGCATCGAAAATTCCGTACGGTCGCGCGATGGCGCAAGAAGCGATCAACCAGGCACTCGTCGACGGGGCGAGAGCGGGCAAATTCGTCGTGCGACTCAAAGGTGGCGACCCCTACGTGTTCGGGCGCGGTTACGAGGAGCTCGAGGCGCTCACCGCCGCCGGAATCCCGGTGACGGTGGTTCCCGGAATCACCAGCGCCATCTCGGTGCCGTCCGCGGCGGGTGTGCCGGTCACGCACCGCGGCGTCACGCACGAGTTCGTCGTCGTCTCCGGCCACGTCGCGCCCGATCATCCCGATTCGCTGGTCGACTGGAACGCGCTCGCCAAGCTCAAGGGGACAATTGTGCTGCTGATGGCGGTCGAACGCATCGAAAAATTTGCGAAGGTACTCATAGACGGTGGCCGCCCCGCGACGACGCCGGTGCTCGTCGTTCAGGAAGGGACGATGCGTACCCAACGTGAGGTACGCGCGGATCTGACGACGGTTGCGCGCAAGGTCAAGGACGAGGGCATCAGGCCGCCTGCCATCGTCGTCATCGGGACCGTTGCTGGTTTTTCGGTGGACTCTCGGTAACGTGAACTTCCATGCCTGACCACTCCCAGCCCGCAGCGCGCGAAACGCAGATCGTCTACCCGGTAATGACCAGGGCATTCGGTCTCGCCATTATCGTGCTGAGCGGACTTCAGCTCATGGTGGTTCTCGACGGCACCGTCGCCAATCTCGCGCTCGCACCTCTGCAAGCCGATCTCGGTCTCAGTGATGCTGGTCGCAACTGGGTGCTGACGTCGTACGCCCTCGCATTCGGCGGTCTCATGCTCCTCGGTGGGCGGTTGGGTGACGCGTTCGGACGCAAGAAGATGTTCCTCACCGGCGTGATCGTCTTCACGCTCGCATCGCTGCTGTGCGGGTTGGCGTTCAACGAGGCGACCCTGGTCGGTGCACGTGCCCTGCAGGGAGTGGGGGCGGCGATCGCCTCACCGACCGCGTTCGCGCTCGTGGCCACCACGTTCGCGCCGGGGCCCGTCCGCAACCAGGCGATCGCCATCTATGCCGCGATGACCGGAGTCGGTTCCATCGCCGGATTGATACTTGGCGGCGCATTGACTCAGGTGTCCTGGCGCTGGATCTTTCTCATCAACGTTCCGATCGGTGCGATCATCGTCGTTCTTGCGGTGGTGTCACTCAAGGAGACCGCCGGGGTGCGCCTCCCGCTCGACTTCCCGGGCGCCGTACTCGGCACGCTGGGATGTACCGGTGTCGTCCTGGCGTTGAGTGAGGGGACAGAACTGGGTTGGCTCAGCCCCGTAGTCGTCGGTTCGCTCGTCGCAGGGCTGGTCTTGCTGGGACTGTTCCTGGCCGTAGAGCGCAGGGCCGAAAACCCGTTGCTTCCGTTCTCGTTGTTCGCCGACAAGGATCGTGTGGCGACATTCGTGGCCATCTTCTTCGCCGGTGGCGTGATGTTCTCTCTGGCCGCGTTCGTCGCCCTGTTCGTGCAAGACATTCTCGGCTACAGCCCACTCAGTGCAGGTCTCGCGTTCGTGCCCTTCGCCTTCGGTCTCGGCGCAGCGGCATTCATCACTTCCAAGCTGGTGGTGCGAATTCAACCGCGCTGGCTCGTGATGACCGGCGCCGCGATCATGGTCGGCTGGCTGCTGTTCTCGGTACTGACGATGAACGCGGATTCGTCGTACTTCCCCGGCATCTTCTTCCCGGTCATCGGTATCGGGTTCGGCGTCGGCATGGCGTCGATACCGCTACCGCTGTGCGCCATCGCCGGGGTACCCGCCACCGAGATCGGGCCTCTCACCGCCATCGCGCTGGTGGCTCAGACGTTGGGTGGGCCGGTTGCGCTCGCAGTGGTCGGTGCACTCGCCACCTCGCGCACGCTTTCACTCGGGGGCATCGCCGGACCCGCCAACCTCATGAACGACGCCCAACTGGGCGCCCTCAGTTCCGGATACATGTTCGCGCTGTTCTGTTGCGCGATGTTCGCCCTTGTCGCCGGACTCGCCGCATTCTTCATCCGATTCACCCCACAGCAGGTGGCCCAGGCCCAGGCCGCGCAGGAGGACGTGCAGTCGGTTTGATCGATCGCCGACTAGCGCGATAGATCTGCCTCGTCGGCTGCGGCCTGGCCCGAATGCCAGCCCTCGGCGTCGAGCCGCGGACCACGCATCGGCCGGGTGCTGGGAAAGAGTCGCTCGAATTCTTCGTCGACAGCGACGGACTGGGCCGCGAGCATCGGGAGCAGGTCACTCGACTGCTCGGATGCTTCCTCGAGTGTGCGCGCGTCGACCTCGGCGAGCCGCTCGCCGATCCGCACCGCGTACGCATACAGAAACGCCTTGCCGAACGCCGCTGACGCCGACCCTTTGCGACGCTTGGCCTTGGGCGAATGCGATAGCGCTCTCGTGGCCTGGATGAGTAACGATGTGAACAGAATTTCCGTCTGCTCGACGTCGACCGGGGTGCCGACGAGCGTGGCGACGGCGAACGTCGGATCCCAGATCGACTTCACACGGTTGACGGCGCCGACACCGTGCAACAACTGAGCTTTGGGTGGAGCATGCGGGTTGTCGATGTGAACGCGAACGCTGACGACCTCGACATTGCCCTCGGTCAGCAGCAGGGAATCTATGGAGTAACGCGTCATCAACTCCTGCGCTTTCGCGGTGAGTGTCTCGGCCTCCTCCTCGAAGTCGGTGGCGTCGGCCTTCGCCAGCAAGCCGCGAATCCTGCCCAGTACCTTCTCGCTCGGTGCATCCGAACTTCTCGTCGATCGCGCAGCGGTCGGTGGGCGCTTCTTCGGCCATTGTGACGGCAGTGGACCGATCCGAGGCCAACGAGGAAGGGTCTGCCATTGACCCAAAAGTGCGAGAACGGACTGCCACAGATCGCTCTGGGCGATGTAGTCCGCAGTGCCGCTCGACCGCAGTACAGCGGCGAGAAAACTCGGGGAGGCCTCCACACGCGCGGCCGCTTGCGGATAGACGGCACAGATCTCCGACAGCTGCGCCACCCAGCTCTCGGGTGCGCGCTGGTCCGCGTTCGACAGGTCCGACTGATGCAGGATGGCGGCCGCCGCCAGCGAGGACACCGCGACACTCTGTTGCCGCCGAACGATGTGGAGTAGGTCCAGGGGTTGCCACCCGGCCTCGTACATCGTCTCGATCATGTTCGTCAGGGCGACCGATCCCAGCCCCAGCGCGTCGGAGTTCTCCATCGCGATGAGCTGGTCGGAGACATCGTCGACGATGCGCAGGTCTTTGCCGCGACCGAACGAGGCGTCGGCTCCGGCGCGGAGCAGTCCAGGAACGGGGTTCATCGCGTGATCACGACCAGTTCGACGGGTGAGGCGATCTCCACTTTCAGCCCAGCCTTCGCCGCGACCCTGGCCACGGCTTTGACGTCCTTCGGTTCGGCTGTGGTGAGCGTGAGAGCTCTTGCCAACAGCCCCTTGTGGTGCTTGTTGAAGTGGCTCACCACCGACCGGGTTCCGTCGGGCTTCTCGGTCAGCACTGTGGCTGTGATCGCACCTGGCACGGGGCCGAGCTGCTGGTAGATACCGGACCGGAGGTCCACGACGAGGCTGTCGGCCTCAGCGACCAACGCATCGGTGAGCTCGGGCGTCCAGTGCGCGCGCAACGTACCGAAGCCGGGGAGTCTGGAGCCGCCGGAGAGACGGTAGTAAGGGAGCGGGTCGATGGCTCGGACCGCGCCGAACAGGGCGGAGCCGATCCACAGGCGGTCGGCCGCACGTGCGCGGCCGGCCTTCGTGAACGAGCGCGCATCGAGGGCGTCGTAGAGCACACCGGTGTAGCGATCGAGTGCGGGCGTCGTCGCAGATGTCCACAGTGACGCGTTGCGTTCGATCTCGTCCGCCTGGGTCGGGCCGAGCCCGAGTGCCGCACTCGATGCGGGGGCGTCGTCGGCGAGTTCGACGAGTGCGTCGACCAGCTTGCGGCGGAGCGGCGTCAGCTCGGGCAGCGACAGGGCGGCAAGATCGAGAGGAACTCCGTCGCCGCCACCGGACTTGGTTTCAGACGGGGGTAGGAGAATCAGCACGAGGAACCACGTTACGCACCGACCGGGTGCCCAGCGCCACCCAGTAGTCCAGCCACTCGATAAACCAATGGCGGGGACCGACTACTCTCGTATCCCGTGATCACCCGTCTCTCGCAGCTGTTCCTTCGTACCCTTCGCGACGACCCTGCCGACGCCGAGGTCGACAGCCACAAGCTGTTGGTTCGCGCCGGCTACGTTCGTCGTATCGCGCCCGGTGTGTACTCCTGGCTGCCGTTGGGTCTGCGAGTTCTGCGGCAGGTGGAGAGGGTCGTCCGCGAGGAGATGGACGCAATCGGGGCGCAGGAGATCTCGCTGCCCGCGTTGCTTCCCCGCGAGCCCTACGAGACCACCAAGCGGTGGACCGAATACGGTGATGCCCTCTTCCGGCTGCAGGACCGCAAGGGCAACGACATGCTTCTAGGGCCCACGCACGAGGAACTGTTCGCACTGACGGTCAAGGGCGAGTACAACTCGTACAAGGATCTGCCTGTCACGCTCTACCAGATTCAGACCAAGTACCGCGACGAGGAACGCCCCCGCGCCGGCATTCTCCGCGGACGTGAGTTCGTGATGAAGGATTCGTACTCGTTCGACCTCGACGAAGACGGACTCAAGGCGTCGTACCATGCCCACCGCGAGGCATACCAGCGGATCTTCGCTCGCCTGGGAGTCGAGTACGTCATCGTGGCGGCGACCTCGGGCGCCATGGGTGGAAGTGCATCGGAGGAGTTCCTCGCCGCAAGCGATATCGGCGAGGACACCTACGTCCGCTGTATCGAGTCCGGCTATGCAGCAAACGTCGAGGCCGTCGAGACCGCCAGGCCCGATTCGCTGCCGGTCGAAGGCCAGCCCGCAGCCGAGGACTACGAGACCGGCGACACCCCGACGATCTCGACACTCGTCGACTGGGCCAACACTGCTGATCTCGGACGCACGATCACCGCCGCGGACACCCTCAAGAACATCCTGCTCAAGGTCCGCAACGCCGACGGCGAGTGGGAACTGCTCGCAGTCGGTGTGCCCGGAGATCGCGAAGTGGACGAAAAACGACTGGAGGCCTCACTCGAGCCGGCCGAGTTCGAACTGCTCACCGATGCGGATTTCGAAGCCAATCCCTTCCTCGTCAAGGGATACATCGGGCCACGGGCCTTGCAGGCCAACGGTGTTCGTTACCTGGTCGATCCCAGGGTGGTCGACGGCACGTCGTGGATCACCGGTGCAGACGCCAAGGGTAAGCACGTGGTGAATCTCGTCGCGGGTCGCGATTTCGTTCCCGACGGAACGATCGAAGCCGCCGAGGTTCGTGACGGTGACATGTCGCCGGACGGTCGTGGGCCCTTGGTCACTGCCCGCGGAATCGAGATCGGGCACATCTTTCAGCTCGGCTCCAAGTACACCGACGCGTTCGCCGTCGATGTCCTCGGTGAGAACGGCAAGCCTGTGCGTCTGCTTCAGGGCTCCTACGGGGTCGGGGTTTCCCGGCTCGTCGCCGTCATCGCCGAACAGATGCACGATGAGAAGGGGCTCCGCTGGCCGGCCGAGGTCACTCCGTTCGACGTGCATCTGGTCGTGGCGAACAAGGACGAGGCTGCGCGCGCCGGTGCCGAGGGGATTGCGTCGGAACTGAACATTTCGGGTCTCGAGGTCCTCTTCGATGATCGCAAGGCCTCTCCGGGTGTGAAGTTCAAAGATTCCGAGCTTCTCGGTATGCCGCTGGTGGTCGTGGTCGGGCGAGGTTGGGCCGACGGCAATGTCGAGCTGCGCGACCGGTTCAGTGGAGAAACTCGGGAACTACCCGTCGAGACAGCCGCCGCCGAGATCGTGAAAGTTGCACGCCGCACTTCCTGATCACCACTGCCGTCCGAATTGCCACTGCAGTCGGTTACTCCTTGGTAGCTTCGAGTAACCGACTGTGAGAGGTGACAACATGGCACATGTTGAGCTGTTGAATCCCACGAAGTTCGATACTTCTCGATTCGACGAGGAGACAGCGCGTCAACTCCACGCCCTCATCTCCTTCTTCGAGAACCGAGGGAAGGCGCGTTTGCTCGCCGACGACCTCGACGCCGTCTGGACTGCCGACTTCCTCGAGTTCGTGGCGAAGGAGAAGCTGTTCGCCACCTTCTGCACACCGGCCGCATATGCGGCCGGCAACCCGAACAAGCGTTGGGACGCGGCACGAAACGCAGCGCTCAGCGAGATACTCGGTTTCTACGGTCTCTCGTACTGGTACGCCTGGCAAGTCACCGTCCTCGGCCTCGGTCCTATTTGGATGAGTGACAACGAGAGCGCCAAGCGTAGGGCCGCACAAGCACTCGACGACGGCGCCGTGATGGGGTTCGGGCTCTCCGAACGCACGCACGGCGCCGACGTCTACTCCACGGACATGGTGCTCACCCCGTCGGACAACGAGGATCTTGCATTCACCGCTTCAGGGGAGAAGTACTACATCGGAAACGGCAACGTCGCGGGTATGGTCTCGATTTTCGGTCGACGAGCGGATCTGGACGGTCCGGAGGCCTACGTGTTCTTCGCAGCCGACTCCTCGCATCCGAACTACGTGCTGCGTGAGAACGTGGTGCACGGGCAGATGTTCGTCAGCACCTTCGGGCTCGAGGACTATCCAGTCCGCAGTCAGGACATTCTCCATACCGGACCCGACGCGTTCTCGGCGGCCCTCAACACCGTCAACGTCGGCAAGTTCAACCTCTGCACCGGATCCATCGGCATCGCCGAGCATGCGTTCCACGAGGCGATCACGCACGCGCACAACCGAATTCTGTACGGCCACCCGGTCACCGATTTCCCGCACGTACGGTCCAGTTTCGTCGATGCGTACGCGCGTCTGATTGCGATGAAAGTCTTCTCCTCGCGCGCAGTGGACTACTTCCGCTCGGCGAACCTCGAGGATCGGCGCTACCTGCTGTTCAACCCGATGACAAAGGCAAAGGTCACCTCCGAGGGCGAAACGGTGGTGCGGATGCTGCACGACGTCATCGCCGCCAAGGGGTACGAGAAGGACACGTACTTTCGGGAGGCGGCACAGTTGATCGGCACCCTGCCCAAGCTCGAAGGCACCGTGCACGTCAACGTCGCGCTCGTGCTCAAGTTCATGCCGTCCTACATGTTCGCCCCCGTCGACTACCCCGTGGTAGGTGTTCGCGACGATGCTTCCGACGACGCATTCTTCTTCGCTCAGGGGCCCGCCCGAGGAGCCAGCACCGTTCGCTTCCATGACTGGGAAGCGGTCTACGAGAAGTTCTCCCATATTCCCAACGTCGCGCGTTTCTACGAGCAAGCTCAGGCATTCAAGCAATTCCTCAGCGAAGCCGCCCCCGACGAGGCTCAGCAGAAGGATCTCGACTTCCTGCTGAACGTGGGGCACCTCTTCTCGCTGATCGTCTACGGGCACCTCATCCTCGAATCGGCCGACGCGATCTCGGTCGAGACGCTGGATCAGATATTCGACTTCCAGATTCGCGACTTCTCGGGGTACGCCGTGGCCTTGCACGGCAAGCCGTCCTCGACCCCGGCCCAACAGGAGTGGGCACTCGGTGCGATTCGCAAGCCGACCGTGGATCGGCGCCGTTTCGACGCCGTGTGGGCCGAAGTGCTGACCTACGACGGTGCGTACGAGATGAATCCCTGACCGCGCATCACACTTGACCGGGAAATGCCGTGGTCCCCGGTACCTCACCGAGGATGCGGCGCCAAATGGCCAATCGAAGCGCGGCTTCGGTGAGGGCGATGACGGCGGTCTCCCGGGTGGGTCCGGACCTGCTGCGTTCGATCACCGACCGCCACGCGATGGAGGTGTCCACCTCGACCTGGGCCGCCAGTTGCGCGGCGCCGACCGGATCGGTCACCGGAAACGGGATCGCGTAGGCAGTCGCCGCAGCAGGGGCTTCGACGCTTGCCGCCTTCAAGGCGTCGATCGTCGCGTTCCGGCGAGCCCGATGAGCGGCTGCATTCGCCGCGACGAGGTCGGCGCGTGCCGGATTCGAGAAGGCGCCGACAACGCCGTACGCGAAGACGGCCGCGTACTCGGCATCGAGAGCATCGACGAGCGCCTGTTGTTCCACACCCAGTTCGTTCACGCCAGCACCACTTCCAGTTCGACGGCACAGGCCGCGCTGATCGAACCGAGAAGGCCGGCGCGATATCCCGACTCGTTGCGGGCCGAATCGGCCGCGCCACGCTGCGACTCGCGCAGGTAGGACTTCAGTTCGTCCAGCGTCGGCGGCGGCTTCGGCGTCGTGGACTGCGCCTGGGTCGTCTCCGCTGCCTCTGCCGCCGTTGTCGCGGGCACGCCTGCAACCCGAGCGATCTCGGCGGCGAGCGCGTCGGCGTGGCTGGTGCGTTCGGCGCGGACCACATCGAGCGCTCCAGCCAGTTCGGGTGCGAGCGCAGTCAATGCAGTGGCTGCGGTGGCATCGCGTCGCGCGAGCCGCAAGTGTGTGGTCAACGTGTCCACGGTGGCCTGCTCCTCGGCGGCCGAGGAGCAGGAGATCGCGCCGACCAGACCGGCAGTGCCCAGGACTGCGCCCGCGGTCCACCGGAACGCTGCACGGCGTGAGAGCGAACGAGTGATCTCCGGCGTCGGCACGCCCTTATCGTGCCAGGTGCGATCTTGCTCTCGTGCACCCGGACCTGGTCATCAGTGCCCGCAGATGGCGTTAAGCTGTACGTTCACCACGCGCCGGCTTTCACACAACTTCAACGAGGAGTTCCCACCAGGATGCCTGTTCCGTCCAAGGAGAGGGTCATCGCACTCCTCTCCGATCTCGTCGAGGCCAGGGGGTTCGACCTCGAGGACGTCACCGTCGTCGCGGCCGGCAAACACAGTGCCGTAAAGATCATGGTCGACCGTGACGAGGGCATCGATCTCGATTCCCTGCCTGCGCTCAGTCGCGATATCTCCGATGTCTTCGACGCTGTGTCGGATTTCGGTGAGGCGCCGTACACGCTCGAAGTCACCACCCCAGGGATCGACCGGCCGCTGACCGAGCCCCGGCATTGGCGTCGGGCGCGGGGTCGGATGGTCCGGATCCAACTGGCCGAGGAGAAGTTCGATGCTCGCGTCGGGCTGCTCGACGGAGATGTCGTAACCGTTGTCACCCGGACCAAAGGCGTCCTGGCCACACGGGACATCGTGCTGGCGAACGTGGTCAAGGCGGTTGTGCAGGTGGAATTCTCGCGGCCCAAGGCTGATGAAATGGAGTTGGCGGGCGGCGTCGTCGACGGCAGGCCCGCCCCGGCCGACACAGACGAGATCGTGAACGTGGAAACACCGGAAGAAGGGTCTTGACAAGTGAATATCGACATCGCAGCGCTACGCGCTATCGAGGCGGACAAAGGCGTCTCGATCGAGACAGTGATCTCCACGATCCAGACAGCGCTGCTGACGGCCTACCGGCATACCGAGGGGCATCAGCCGCACGCGTGGATCGACGTCAACCGCAAGACCGGTTCGGTGCGGGTGATGGCCAAGGAGATCGACGCGGACGGCAACACCATCTCGGAGTGGGATGACACCCCCGAGGGATTCGGTCGTATCGCAGCCACGACGGCACGACAGGTCATCCTGCAGCGGTTGCGTGATGCCGAGCACGAGCGCTCGTTCGGCGAGTACTCCACCCACGAGGGTGAGATCGTCAACGGAGTCATTCAACGAGACACCCGGGCGAATGCGAAGGGCACGGTCATCGTCCGAATCGGCAGCGACGCCAACGGTGCGGACGGTCTGTTGCCGCCGGCAGAGCAGGTCCCGGGGGAGAGCTACGAGCACGGCGAACGAATCAAGTGTTACGTCGTCGGTGTTGCCCGCGGCCAACGCGGTCCGCAGATCACCCTGTCGAGAACGCACCCCAACCTGGTGCGAAAGCTCTTTGCCTTGGAAGTGCCGGAAATCGCCGACGGCTCGGTCGAGATCATCGCTGTCGCCCGCGAGTCGGGACACCGGTCGAAGATTGCCGTGCGGTCCACCGTGAACGGACTGAACGCCAAAGGTGCGTGCATCGGGCCCATGGGCCAGCGCGTTCGCAACGTGATGAGTGAGCTCGCGGGCGAGAAGATCGACATCATCGACTTCGACGAGGATCCGGCCCGATTCGTCGGTAACGCACTGTCTCCGTCGAAGGTTGTGTCGGTGACGGTAGTCGACGCCGTAGCTCGCGCGGCCCGTGTCGTCGTCCCTGATTATCAACTCTCGCTGGCCATCGGCAAAGAGGGGCAGAACGCCCGATTGGCTGCCAGGCTGACGGGTTGGCGTATCGATATCCGCAGCGATGCGGCGGTGGCACCCGAATCGACCAGCGGGTAAGGGTGGAATGCGGAGTTCGGAGCGATACAGCGGTAGAGTGGTCGGTGGTTCGGAAATGATCTCCATGCGTTCGTCTCATGAGAGCACCGGTTCGGCGGTAGACCGTCAGCCGGTGCGCACGTGTGTCGGGTGCAAGGGGAGAGCTCCGTCCGTCGATCTGTTGAGAGTCGTGGTCAGACCCTCGTACGGTGGATCGCAGTCCTCGGACTGGATCCTCGTACCCGATGTCCGCCGCAGGCTGCCCGGTCGAGGTGCATGGTTGCACCCCGTCCAGCAGTGTCTGGTCAACGCAGAACGGCGCCGAGCTTTCGGCAGGGCACTTCGCGTGCCGGGGCCGGTGGAAACTTCCGAGGTAGTCGCTTTCGTCGAAAGCGCTTCATCGGAAGGTCGATCACCGGAACCGGACGACAGAGTTACATCCGTCGAGAAGAACAGGCAACAGCACTGATGAGCACACCGTGAAGCACCAACGATGAACGTCCGTCGGAGATAACCCGAGGTCGTGCGGGCACCCAAGCCTCGCTCGGCCTCTCAGTGAGGAGAGCAGTGGCAGGCAAGGCCCGCGTGCACGAGTTGGCAAAAGAACTCGGTGTCACCAGTAAGGAACTACTCGCACGGCTCAAAGAGCAAGGCGAGTTCGTCAAGTCCGCATCGTCCACCGTCGAAGCGCCCGTAGCGCGTCGACTGCGTGAGTCGTTCCCATCCGACAAACCCGATTCCGCCTCCGGCAACGGTCAGTCCGCCGGCGCAGCGAACGGCAGCACCGCATCACGTAGCGATGCCACCGATTCCGCGCCCAAGCCGACCACCGGCGCCAAGCCCGGCGGTCCGCGGCCCGGCCCCAAGCCGACACCGCGGCCGACACCGGCAGCCCCGGTTGCAGAAACACCTGCGGAGCCCGTAGCGCCGACCAAGTCGGAACCCGCTGCACCCGCCGCAGCCGCACCGGCGAGCCCGTCCCCGGCCGCTCCGGCACCATCGGCGCCAGCTGCCGCTGCGCCGGCAGCACCCGCCGCAGAGGCGTCCCCGGCAGCATCCGAGGCTCCGGCTGCGCCGGCCGGACCCAAGCCAGGCGCTCCCGGGCCCAAGCCGGGACCCAAGGCTCCTCGCGTCGGTAACAACCCGTACTCGTCCGCACCCACCGAGCGTCCCGCGCCTCGTCCGGCTCCCGGTGCTCCTCGGCCGGGTGGCGGTCGTCCGGCTCCCGGTCAGGGTGGACCTCGTCCGGCAGCACCGGCGGGTGGGTCGCGTCCGGCTCCCGGCCAGGGCGGGCCTCGTCCGGCTCCCGGCCAGGGCGGACCTCGTCCGAGTCCCGGCTCGATGCCACCTCGCCCGAACCCGGGTGCCATGCCCACGCGTTCGTCGCGTCCCGCTCCCGCCACAGGCGGCCGTCCGGGTCGCCCCGGCGGCGCTCCGGGCGGTCGTCCCGGTGGCGGCGGTTACCGCGGCGGCGGCGCTCCAGGTGCGCCAGGCGGCGCTCCCGCAGGTGGAGCACCGGCAGGCGGCTTCCGTGGTCGTCCCGGCGGCGGTGGTCGTCCAGGCCAGCGCGGCGCTGCAGCAGGTGCATTCGGTCGTCCCGGCGGCGCGCCCAGGCGTGGACGCAAGTCGAAGCGGGCGAAACGTGCCGAGTACGAGAGCATGCAGGCTCCTGCCGTCGGCGGCGTCAGGCTGCCCCGCGGCAACGGCGAGACCATCCGTCTCGCCCGTGGCGCTTCGCTGTCCGACTTCGCGGACAAGATCGACGCCAACCCGGCTGCATTGGTTCAGGCTCTGTTCAATCTCGGTGAGATGGTGACCGCGACACAGTCGGTCAACGACGAGACGCTCGAGCTGCTCGGCGGCGAGATGAATTACGTCGTCCAGGTCGTCAGCCCCGAGGACGAGGATCGCGAGCTGCTCGACAGCTTCGACCTCACCTACGGCGAGGATGCGGGCGGCGAGGAAGACCTCGAACAGCGTCCCCCCGTGGTCACAGTCATGGGCCACGTCGACCACGGTAAGACGCGGTTGCTCGACTCGATCCGTAACACCACGGTGCGCGAAGGCGAGGCCGGCGGCATCACCCAGCACATCGGTGCCTACCAGGTTCTCACCGAGCTCGAGGGCAACGAGCGCCTCATGACCTTCATCGATACACCCGGTCACGAGGCCTTCACGGCCATGCGTGCTCGCGGTGCGAAGGCCACCGACCTCGCGATCCTGGTTGTTGCAGCCGATGACGGTGTCATGCCGCAGACGGTCGAAGCGATCAACCACGCGCAGGCTGCCGATGTCCCCATCGTGGTCGCGATCAACAAGATCGACAAGGAAGGTGCCAACCCGGACAAGATCCGGCAGCAGCTCACCGAATACGGTCTCGTCGCCGAGGAGTACGGCGGCGACACGATGTTCGTCGAGATCTCCGCGAAGCAGGGCATCAACATCGACGCCCTTCTCGACGCGGTGCTCTTGACCGCAGATGCCGCATTGGATCTGCGCGCGAACCCCGACATGGAGGCGCAGGGCGTCGCCATCGAGGCCCACCTCGATCGTGGACGTGGACCGGTGGCAACCGTGCTCATTCAGCGCGGAACGCTGCGAGTCGGCGATTCGATCGTGGCCGGCGATGCATACGGACGTGTCCGCCGCATGGTCGACGAGCACGGCGAGGATGTCACCGAAGCGTTGCCTTCGCGGCCCGTGCAGGTCATCGGTTTCACCTCGGTGCCCGGTGCAGGCGACAACCTCCTGGTCGTCGACGAGGACCGTATCGCTCGACAGATCGCGGATCGTCGCAACGCTCGTAAGCGCAACGCGCTTGCCGCGAAGAGTCGCAAACGCATCAGCCTCGATGATCTCGATGCAGCGCTGAAGGAGACTTCGCAGCTGAACCTGATCCTCAAGGGCGACAACTCGGGCACCGTCGAGGCGCTCGAAGAAGCCCTGCTGGGTATCGAGATCGACGACGAGGTAGAGCTGCGGGTCATCGACCGCGGTGTCGGTGGCGTCACCGAGACCAACGTCAACCTCGCATCGGCCTCCAACGCGATCATCATCGGCTTCAACGTCCGCGCGGAAGGCAAGGCCACCGAGCTCGCCAACCGTGAGGGTGTCGACATTCGGTACTACTCGGTGATCTACCAGGCGATCGACGAGATCGAACGGGCCCTCAAGGGCATGCTCAAGCCGGTGTACGAAGAGGTCGCGCTTGGTCAGGCAGAGATTCGTGCGCTGTTCCGTTCGTCCAAGGTCGGCAATATCGCCGGTTGCCTCGTCACCTCCGGTACGATCCGTCGCAACGCAAAGGCGCGTCTGCTTCGCGACAACAAGGTGGTCGCCGAGACCGTCACCATCTCCTCGCTTCGTCGTGAGAAGGAGGACGCGGTCGAGGTGCGCGAGGGCTACGAGTGTGGTCTCACGGTGACGTACTCCGACATCAAGGTGGGAGATGTCATCGAGGCGTACGAGCTTCGCGAGAAGCCGCGCGACTAGACGGGAAAGGAACCTGTGGGTGACGCACCCGACAAGGTTCCGATCTCGGTTGTGGTGACGCACGGGGAGTGACACTGCAGTGATCGATACGGCCGGCGGCGGTACCTCGAAGGTGCCGCCGCCGGATCGTCCGGTCGAACCGATCGAAGGATGGCCGCGTGTATCTGGGTGCTCTGGAGTTGGACGTGCTGTTGGGCGACGTGCGGTCGTTGGCGGAGAAGCAGACGACGGTCGAGCCCGTGCTGTCGGAGTTGCACAGATTTGGTGTTTCGGCGGCGGAGACGGGTGAACTCGGCCGTATCAGGCGGTCCCTTTTCGGAATCGCCGCAGCGGGATCCGATGTCGATGGTCTGCACGACAAACTGGACGAATGCGAACGGCATGTCGCCGAGCGCCACGATCTGGAATTGTTGGCAGTGAGAAGAAGAATTTTCGGTCCCGAGGACTGACTCGGTACCGCGTATGAGGAGCGTGAAGAGTTCATGGTGGATCAGGCGAGGGCTCGCAGGCTTTCGAAACGGATAGCCGCCATCGTTGCGACGGCTATCGACCACGAGATCAAGGATCCGCGGCTGGCATTCGTGACGATCACCGACTGCAAGGTCACAGCCGACCTGCACGATGCGACGGTCTATTACACGGTGCGAGGCGAGGACTTGGACACGCCGCCCGACGTGCAGGCTGCGGCTTCCGGTTTGGAGAAGGCAAAGGGCGTTCTGCGCTCCAAAGTCGGTGCGGGAACCGGTGTTCGCTTCACACCGACCCTGACGTTCGTCACGGACACGGTCCCCGATACAGCGCGTCACATGGAGGAACTCCTCGAGCGCGCCCGGCGAGCAGACAGTGAGGTCGCCCGGGCGGCGGCCACCGCGCAACCCGCAGGTGACCCCGATCCGTACAAGGCGCCCCGAGACCTCGACGAGGACTCAGAGTCGGCCGAGGTGGACCGGGCGACGTGACGACATCGCCCAGAGCGGCCTCGCCACAGGCAGGAATCGGTGCACCGGTAGAGGACATGTTCCCCCGCGTCATCTCCCTGTTGGAGGCTGCTCGCTCGGCGACTGTGCTCTGTCATGTGCACCCGGATGCCGACACCATCGGTAGCGGTCTTGCGTTGGCGATGGTGTTGGATCGGCGGGGAGTGTCGGTGGAAGTGTCGTTCGCCGTCCCCGAGGAGCTACCGGAATCGATGAACGAACTGCCCGGGCGCGAAATGTTGGTTCCCGCTCGGGAAGTGCGCAGCGAGGTCGACCTCGTCGTCACCGTGGATGCCGGCAGCCGAGGGCGACTCGGTGCGCTTGCCGATCGAATCGACTCCGCAGACGCATGCCTGGTGATCGATCACCACAGATCCAATACTCGTTTCGGGACCGTGAATCTCGTCGACGACGGTGCGGAGTCCACGACCGCGGTCATCACGCGGCTGTTCGACGCGTGGGACATCGAGGTCGATGCCGACGTGGCCCACTGTTTGTTCGCTGGTCTGGTCACCGACACCGGATCGTTTCGATGGGTTCGGCCCGGCTCGCATCTGCTTGCCGAACGACTGCTCGCCACCGGTATCGACGGTGCTGCGATCGCCCGAAAGCTGCTGGACAGTCATCCGTTCGGCTGGCTTCCGATGCTGGGCAAAGTTCTCGGATCCGCGACGCTCGTTCCCGACGGTGTCGGCGGGCTCGGGTTGGTGTACGCCGTCATCGAACGCGAGGACACCGCCGGACTACGGTCGGAGGAGATCGAGAGCGTCATCGACATCGTGCGCACCACCGCCGAAGCCGAGGTCGCGGCTGTGTTCAAACAACAGGCCGGTGACGAATGGACCGTGTCGCTGCGCTCGAAGACCGTAGTCGACGTCTCGACCGTCGCAACGGTTCTCGGCGGTGGCGGGCACCGCAACGCCGCCGGGTTCACCGCGCACGGAACGATGTCGGACGTCGTCGCCACCCTGATCGATGCCCTCTCCTGACTCCAGCGCCCTCGCCGAAGCCTCCCCGCGCCGCATCCTCGGATTGGCGATTCCAGCGCTGGGAGTTCTTGCAGCAGAGCCGCTGTACTTACTCTTGGACGCCGCTGTGGTGGGCCGGCTCGGGGCGTTGCCGCTCGCTGGTCTTGCCGTGGGGGGATTGGTCCTGGCCCAGGTCAGCACTCAGCTGACATTCCTGTCCTACGGTACGACGGCCCGCGCGGCTCGCCTGCACGGTGCCGGACGCGACGACGACGCCGTGGGGGAGGGCGTATCGGCGACATGGCTGGCGTTCGGGCTCGGCGCGCTGATCATTGCAGTGATGCAGCTGCTGTGCGTTCCGATTCTCACGCTGATCGGCGGTGGTGGCGACATCACTGCCGAAGCTGTGCGCTGGTTCCGGGTTGCGGTACTCGGCGTGCCGTTCATTCTGGTGTCGATGGCGGGCAACGGATGGATGCGAGGCCTACAGGACACGGTTCGCCCGCTCCGCTACGTCGTGTTCGGGTTGGGGCTCTCGGCGGTCCTGTGCCCACTCCTGGTGCACGGACTCCTCGGATTCCCGTACCTGGGATTGGTCGGGTCGGCGGTCGCCAACGTCATCGGCCAGACCGTTGCGGGAGCTCTCTTCGTCGTAGCACTCGTGCGATCAGGCGTGCCGCTGCGCCCATCATGGCCGGTGATGCGTGCGCAGTTGTCGCTGGGCAGAGATCTGGTGCTACGCAGCCTGGCGTTCCAAGCCTGCTTCCTCTCCGCGGCGGCGGTGGCGTCGCGATTCGGCGCGGCGTCGGTCGCGGCCAATCAGGTTGTACTGCACCTGTGGAACTTGGTGTCGCTGACTCTCGATTCGTTGGCCATCGCTGCCCAGACCTTGGTCGGTGCCGCCCTCGGTCGCGCCGATGTGCCCGGCGCGACGCGCTTGGGCTGGCGACTGACGGTGTGGTCGACGGTGTTCGCGCTGGTGCTGGCGTTGCTTCTCGCGGCCGGTGGGCCCATTCTGCCGGGCCTGTTCACGACAGATTCGTCCGTGGTGGAACAGATGCAGTCGATTTGGTGGATCTTCGTGGCGATCATTCCACTGGCCGGTGTCGTGTTCGCACTCGATGGTGTGCTTCTCGGTGCCGGGGATGCGGCGTTCCTACGAACGGCCACGCTCGCATGTGCGCTCGTCGGCTTCCTGCCGTCGATCTGGCTCGCATTGGCCTTCGACTGGGGACTTCGCGGAATCTGGTTCGGCCTCGGGATTTTCGTCGCACTGCGCATGGCGGCGGTGATCGGTCGTTTCGTCTCGGGCCGGTGGGCTATCGCCGGCGCCGACATTCAACGCACAGCCGGATGAATCGCCATTTCCTGACTCTTGACGACGAAGTAGACGGCGCGGCCCGGCTCGAGATCGAGCTCGGCGACCGCTGCTGGAGTGACGTCGGCGGCTGTCCCGGGGCTGCCGTCCGGATAGTCGGCTCCCCGTAGCCGCACGTACGCGCCCTGGGCGTCCATCGTGGTGATGGTGACGGGAAAGATGTTGCGCGGGCTGGCGCGCGGAGGTTCGAGGTGGACGGCGACGGCGGACGGGGCGAACACCGCCACCGCATCTCCCGTCATTGCCTCCGCCTGTGCACCGTCCATGTGGCCGAACACGTGCAGTCCCCACGCTGTGGTCAGCGAACCCGAAGCGTCGACTCGACCGGTCAGCAGGTTCACCCCTGCGATCTGCGCGGCGAAGGCACTGCGCGGTGAGGTGAGCACATCGGCCGTCGGTCCGCGCTCGACAATCCGTCCCGACTCGACCACGACGACGGTGTCGGCCATGGCCAGCGCGTCGAGCAGGTCGTGTGTGACCACCACTGCTGTGCGTCGCTGCTCGCGCAGCACGGTGCGAAGCAGGCGCCGTAGCCCGGGGGCGGTCTCGACGTCGAGTGCCGCCATCGGCTCGTCGAGGAGCAAGACCCTGGGTTCGGCGGCTAGTGCACGTGCAATTGCTACGCGCTGTGCCTGCCCACCCGACAGTTGCGCGGGTCGGCGGCCGGCGAGGTCGAGTGCACCGACCGCACTGAGCCAGGACTGGGCCAGTGCTCGCGCATCGCGCCTGCGGACGCCACGGCTGCGGGGAGCGAACGCCACGTTCTCCGCGACGCTGAGATGCGGAAACAGCAGAGCGCTCTGAGACAGGCTCGCGACACCGCGAGCATGGGGAGGCACGTGTATTCCCCGAGCGGTATCGGTGACGACGTCCGCCCCGAGGGTGATTTTTCCGGTGTCGGGCGTTGCGAGCCCTGCGATGAGGTCGAGCAACGTGGATTTACCGGCACCGTTGGGGCCGAGTAGGGCAACGACCTCCCCTTCGGCGACGTCGAACTCGAACTCGACATTCCGCTGCGCGATCCGGGCAGTCACGGACACGGAGCTCACAGGAGACCTTTCATCACAGGACACTGTCCGTCCGGCGTCCACGTGCGGCGAGAACGACGAGGGCGGCCACGACGATCAGCAGTAGTGACAGCGCCACTGCAGCATCGGCATCGGCTTCCCGTTGAAGATAGATCTCGAGTGGCAAGGTCCGTGTGACGCCCTGGAGCGATCCGGCGAAGGTGAGGGTGGCACCGAATTCGCCGAGTGCACGCGCGAAGGCGAGTACAGCGCCCGAGACGAGGCCGGGCAGCACGAGGGGCAGGGTCACGCGCCGCAGGACTGTCGTCGGTCGAGCGCCGAGCGTCGCCGCCACCCTTTCGTAGGCGTGACCCGAACTTCGCAGTGCACCTTCGAGGCTGAGGACGAGGAAGGGCAGCGAAACGAAGGTTTGAGCCAACACCACCGCGGTCGTCGAGAATGCGATGGACAGGCCCCAACCCTCCAGATACTCGCCGACGAGGCCCAGGCGCCCGAACGTGTACAGCAACGCAATCCCCCCGACGACGGGCGGCAGAACCAGCGGCAGCAGCACGAGCGCTCGAAGGATCGAGAGCCCCGGGAAATCGGTGCGAGCGAGCACGAGCGCCATGGGGATACCGATGACGACACACAGCGCGGTGCTGGCGGCGGCTGTTCGCAAGCTCAGGGCGAGTGCGGTTCTCGATGCGTCCGAGGTGACGAGTGGAACGAAATTGGGCCAATCGATCCGAAGCAGAATGGCAAGCAGCGGTGTCAGGATGAACAGAGCACCGATTGCGGCCGGAAGAAAGACCCACCCCGGGAGCCCGAGCCGAACCGTGGTCGAGCGGGTGGCGGTCACGGCGCCGCGAACCCGGCCTCGGCGAGAATCCGCTGCCCCGCGGCGCCGGTGACGAATGCCACGAACGCAGCTGCCGCATCGGCGTTCTTGTTGCTGCCGAGGACTGCGATCGGGTACGTGTTGATTGCTCGAGCCGATTCGGGGAAGGTCACCGAAGTCACTCGGTCTCCGGCCGCTGCGGCGTCGGTGACGTACACCAGGCCGGCGTCCGCCTGCCCCGACGTCACTTTCCCGAGCACGTCGGTCACCGCCGATTCCTCGCTCACTGCGGGAATGGTGATGCCGGTGACCTGCTCGACCTTGTCGGTGGCAGCGCCGCACGGGACCCGAGGGGCACACACGACAGTCAGAATGTCCGGGTTCGCCAGATCGGCGAACGATGTCACGTTCGCGGGATTGCCCGGCGCTGTGACGATCGTGAGCACGTTCGTGGCAAACGGTGTCGGTTCGCCGTCCACGAGCTGCGCATCGACCGCCCTCTCCATGGTGCTCGTGTCCGCGGTTGCGAACACGTCGGCCGGTGCACCCTGGTCGAGCTGGGTGAACAGGTCCGAGGAACCGGCGAAGTTGAGAGCGACGTTCGTGCCCGGGTACTGGGCTTCGAAGGACTCGGCGAGTTCGGTGAACGTCGCGGTCAGCGATGCCGCCGCAAAGACCGTGATGTCGCCGGTATTCGGGGAGCCGGGTGCGCAACCCGTGAGCAGTGCGGCACACGCCGTGGCGGCGGCCAGCGGGCCTATCGACCGGTTCGTGCGAGGGTTTCCGGTGCTTCGACGATGACCATGGATAAGACGATGACCATGGATAAGACGATGACCATGGATAGCCGGCCTCACCTGTTCCGTCTCGCCACTACTACACGGGCCAGGAACTGCGCGGCGAGCAGCGCTACCGCGCACACCACAGCCGTGATCGCGAATCCGGTTACGAAGTTGTCCGATGCAATCCCGGCAAGGAATGCGGCCATCACCGTGATGACCATCCCTGCCCGTAGGCCGCTCTTCTCGGACCCCGAAAGTTTTTCCATAGCTCGATTCTCGCACTGTGGCGTGCTCGAACACCCATGACCGCCACCCGTGACGTGCACAGGGCGCAATCACAGAGGAGAATGGGGCGTTGGTTCACCATCGAACCGCGAGAACGTCATCGAACTGAAAGGATCGCCCCCTGTGGCAGCCACGCTCTGGGCAGTCAGTGACATCCACGTCGGCCACCGAGGCAACCGGCCGATCACCGAGGATATTCACCCCGAATCGCCCGAGGACTGGCTGATCGTCGCTGGCGATGTCTCGGAGAAGACCGACGACATCAAATGGGCGCTCGAACTCCTGCGCAGCCGGTTCGCGAAGGTCATCTGGGTGCCGGGAAACCACGAGCTGTGGACGACGGCGAAAGACCCCGTGCAGATCCACGGCGTCGCGCGCTACGAGTACCTGGTGAACTTGTGTCGAGAGATCGACGTGGTGACACCCGAGGACCCCTACCTGGTGTGGGAGGGCGAGGGCGGGCCCGCGACGATCGTGCCGCTGTTCCTGCTGTACGACTACTCCTTTCTGCCGCGCGGAGCGATCGACAAAGACCATGGCCTCGCGATCGCCCGAGAGAAGAACGTCGTGGCCACCGACGAGTTCCTGCTGTCGCCGCAGCCCTACGCCACGCGCGACGCGTGGTGCCGCGCACGTATCGAGAGCACCCGCGCGCGCCTCGACGCCCTCGATACCTCCGTTCCCACAGTGCTGATCAATCACTTCCCGATGGTTCGTCAGCCGACCGACGTGCTGTTCTATCCGGAGTTCGCGCTGTGGTGCGGATCGACCCTCACTGCCGACTGGCACGTGAAGTACAACGCACTGTGCTCGGTGTACGGCCACCTGCACATTCCGCGAACCACTTACTACGACGGAGTGCGCTTCGAGGAAGTCTCCGTCGGCTACCCGCGTGAGTGGCAACGGCGAGGTTTGCCGGACAATGTGCTGCGTCGGATTCTCCCGGTGCCCGCGTACCCGGAGGGAACGCTGAACAAGTGGGGCGGTCACTTCACCGTCACGCCCGAAATGGAAGCCGAAGTCGAGAAGATGAGGTCCAAGCAGTGATCGAGTCGATCCTCCCGAACGGAGTCGTCGCCGCGGAGTTGTTCGAGGATCCACCCGGGTTGACCCCGCATCCGCTCGAGGCGCCCCTGGTGGCCAAGGCAGTCGACAAGCGCAAGCGCGAGTTCACCTCCGCGCGACACTGCGCTCGTCTCGCGATGGGCAAGTTGGGCGTCGACCCCGCGCCGATCATGCGCGGCAAGTCCGGTGCTCCGCAGTGGCCGAAGGGCGTTGTCGGGTCGCTGACACACTGCGACGGGTACCGCGGGGCCGTTCTCGGCTACTCCATGCAGGTGCGTTCGGTCGGGATCGATGCCGAGCCGCATGGACCGTTGCCCGACGGTGTGCTGGACGCGGTGAGCATCGAAGCGGAACGGAAATGGCTCGCCACTGCCGACAGTGCCGACATGCACTGGGATCGGCTGTTGTTCTGTGCCAAGGAGGCGACCTACAAAGCCTGGGAACCACTCACCGGACGGTGGCTGGGTTTCGAGGATGCGCATATCACTTTCGAGCGCACCGGGGTGAAGGGCGAGCTTTCCGGCACCTTCACCTCGACGCTTCTCGTCCCCGGCGACACCCTCACCGGACCGCCGTTGACCTCCTTCGACGGTCGATGGTTGGTCGACGGAGGCCTGATCGTGACGGCGATAGCGGTGTCCTGACCGCGGTACTGGCACAATGATCTCTCGTGTCTGCGCGCGGTAAGTTGTCCTCCGGTCTCGTCGGAGCCGGGTTGTTGATTGTCGACAAGGATGCGGGAGTGACCAGCCACGACGTGGTGGCGTCGTGCCGCAAGCTGCTGAACACACGCAAGGTGGGGCATGCGGGGACGCTCGATCCGATGGCCACGGGCGTGCTCGTCCTCGGCATCGAACGCGCTACCAAGATGCTCGGACTGCTCGCCCTGACCACCAAGGCGTACTCGGCGACCATCCGTCTCGGCAGAAGCACCACCACCGACGACGCCGAGGGCGAGACGATCGCCGACGCGTCCGCGTCCTCGATTACCGACGCAGACATCTCCGCGCAGGTCATCTCGCTCACCGGTGACATCGAGCAGATCCCGTCGAGCGTCAGCGCGATCAAGGTCGACGGACAGCGGGCGCACAAGCTGGTACGCGCCGGCGAGGAGTTCACCATCCCGGCGAGGCGGGTCCACGTCTCCCGCTTCGAGGTTCTCGCCAGACGGGACGTGCTGGGGGAGGAAGGGACGGCCTTCGTCGATCTGGACGTCGAGGTCGAATGCTCCTCGGGGACCTATGTTCGAGCCTTGGCGCGTGACCTCGGCGCCGCACTCGGGGTCGGTGGCCATCTGACGAAACTGCGCCGGACCCGCGTCGGCCCCTTCACCCTCGAGCATGCCCGGACTCTCCGCGAGCTCGCAGACGAACCCGCGGTCAGTCTCGACATCGACGAGGCCGCACGCACTGCGTTCGAGCACAGGCAGGTCGATGCGGACGAGGCGGAGGCGATAAGCCAGGGGCGTTGGCTCGACCCGATCGGAATCTCCGGCGTGTACGCGGCGATCGATCCGAGCGGTCACGCGATCGCGCTGCTGCAGGAGAAGGGTAAGCGGGCGAGTTCGGTGATGGTGGTGCGTCCAGCTACGTTGCGAGGTCTCAGCAGCTAGCAGAATCGGTCGGTGCGGGCTACTGCGAGGTCAGGCCGGAACCATCCAGATCGCTTCGGCCGCGCGCTGACCGAGATCGATGGTGTTCGACTCCTCGTGTCCCAGTTCGATCGCGACGGTTCCGGCGTAGTCGCGGCGTTCGACAACGGTGATCACCAGGTCGAGCGTGATCCCGACGGTGTCGAAGTAGCGCAGGATGGCCGGGTCGGAGTCCGAGATGCGTGCGACGCGCCCGTTTTGGCCGTTCGCGTAGTCGCTCAGTCTCGTGGCTTCGGGCGAGGAAATGTCGCCGTCCACAGACGGAATAGGGTCGCCGTGGGGGTCTCGCTGCGGGAAACCCAACTTGGCGTCGATTCGCGACATCATCAGGTCGGAGACCGCATGCTCGAGGATTTCGGCCTCGTCGTGAACTTCGTCCCATCCGTATCCGAGTTCGCGAACGAGATACGTCTCGATCAGTCGGTGACGACGAACCATGGCGACGGCGGCGTGACGACCACGCTCGGTGAGCGAGATCGCTCCATAGCGGGCGTGATCGACCATCCCCTGGTCGGCCAGCTTTCGGATGGCCTCGGACACGGTGGAGGCGGAAACTCCGATGCGCTCGGAGAGCATTTTCGTGCTCACCGTGTCCTCGCTCCATTCGCTGGCGGTCCAGATGACTTTCAGATAGTCCTGGGCTACAGCCGACAGCTGTACCTCCCCGTTTTGTTCCACCACGGAGTCGAGCTTAGGCAATCCAATGGGAAATGACATCTCGCCCGGCCGTCTGTCATGCAACGATGTCGGCGGGTCGTCGCAGCCGGCGCATCACTATTCCCTGGCTCGGACTGAACAGGTACGCGAGGGTGAACACCGTTCCCTGGGCGAGAACGACGGTTCCGCCGGACGAGACGTCCAGGTAGAAACTCACGTAGATCCCGACAATTGCGCAGCCTATGCCGATGGCGGGAGCCAGCAGCAGCATCTGACCGAAGCGTTGCGTGAGCAAGTAGGCCGTCGCGCCCGGTGTGATCAGCATGGCGACGACGAGGATCACGCCCACCGCCTGCAGGGCCACGACAGTCGTGAGCGCGAGCAGGGTCAGCATCAGACCGGACAGCACGCTCGGCGAGATCCCGACCGCACGCGCCTGCGTTCGATCGAACGCGAACAGCGTGAAGTCGCGTCGCTTGACGATCATCACCGCCAATGCCAGCCCGCCGAGAACGATGACCTGCCACATGTCTCCTTCGGATACACCGAGAAGATTGCCGAAGAGGATGTGGTTCAGGTCGATCTGGCTCGGGAATTTCGAGATCAAGACGACGCCGAACGCGAACAGCGTCGTGAAGACGACCCCGATTGCGGCGTCCTCTTTGACTGCGGTCGTGTTTCGCACGATGCCGATCGCTCCGACGGCGATGAGCGCAAAGATCAACGCCCCGATCGCGAACGGCGCGCCGAGTAGGTAGGACAGCGCGACGCCTGGCAGAACTGCATGCGAGACGGCATCACCCATGAGAGACCAACCGATCAGAACGAGCCAGCAGCTCAGAACCGCACACACCACGGATGCGACCACGGTGACGAGCAGCGCTCTTCTGATGAAGGTGTATTGAAGCGGATCGAGCAGCAGGTCGAGCGGGTACATCTCAGTGTCCCTCCGAGTCGATCGATTGCAGCGGGTCGATGCCGAAGGCCAGTGCCAAATTCTCGGGCCGCAGCACCTCCCTCGGGGTTCCGTGCATCAGCACCCGCTGGTGCAGCAGGATCGCCTCGTCGCACAGATCCGGCAGGGCGCGAAGGTCGTGTGTGGAGATCAATACCGAAGCTCCCGCCGAGGTCAGTTCGCGCAAGAGTCGGGTGATCGTGGCCTCGGTACGTTTGTCGACGCCCGCGAACGGTTCGTCGAGCAGCAGCAGCGATGCCTCCTGGGCGATGGCCCGAGCAACGAACGCGCGTTTACGCTGGCCCCCCGACAGTTGGCCGATCTGCCGGTCGGCCAACTCGGTCAACTCGACGCGCGCCAATGCTGCTGCAACGGCGTCCCTGTCGCGGGCGCGCGGGGTGCGCATCCAGTTCTGCGTACCGTAGCGACCCATCATCACCACCTCACGAACGCTGATGGGGAACGTCCAGTCCACGGTTTCGCTCTGGGGCACGTAGCTCACCGCTGCATCCTTGCGCGCCTTCTCCGGCGGTCCGCCGAATATGCGGATGGATCCGGTGTCGGGCCGGACGACGCCCATGATCGACTTGAACAGTGTCGACTTGCCGGATCCGTTCATGCCGACCAGCCCGCATACTCGCCCCGGTTCGAGCGTCAGGGAAGTATCGACCAGTGCGGTGACCTCGCGGTAGCGAACACCCAAGTGCTCCACCTGGAGCGCCGGTGCGATGCGGTTCATTCTGACTCCCCGAGTAGTGCGTCGGTGATGGTTCGGGCGTCGTAGGTGAGCAGGTCCAGGTAGGTCGGAACCGGACCGCCGTCGTCGCTGAGGGAATCGACGAAGAGGGTTCCGCCGAATCGGGCGCCGGTGTCCTCGGCGACCTGAAGCTGAGCCTTGTTCGACACTGTCGACTCGCAGAAAATAGCGGGTACGTCGTTCTCTCGGACGAAATCGATTGTGGCGACCACCTGCTTCGGTGTACCTTCCTGCTCCGCGTTGACCGGCCAGAGGTAGGCCTCCTGCAGATCGAAGTCTCGGGCGAGATAACTGAACGCTCCCTCGCAGGTGACCAGGGCTCGCTGGTTGGCGGGGAGCACGGCCAGATCGGCGCGAAGTTCGTCGGCGACAGCGCTGAGCACGCCGTTGTAGGCGGCGGCGTTCGCGCGGTAGTCGGACGCGTTGGCGGGGTCGAGGCGGACGAATGCGTCCGCGATGTTGTCTATGTACGTTTGCGCTACTGTCGGCGACATCCAGGCGTGCGGGTTTGCTTTGCCCGCGTATGCGTCGCCGCGGATGTAGACCGGATCGACTCCGTCGCTGAGGACGGCGTGTGGTGCGGGCACGCGCTCGACGAATTTTTCGAACCAGGCTTCGAGACCGAGTCCGTTGTCCAGGATCAGGTCGGCTCGGTCTGCGGTGCGAAGATCGCCGGGGGTTGGTTCGTACCCGTGGATTTCCGCACCCGCCTTGGTGATGGATTCGACGCGTAAGTGTTCCCCCGCCACGTTGCGTGCCATGTCCGCAAGCACCGTGAAGGTGGTCAGCACCAGCGGTCGCGGGTCATCCTCGCCTTCCGCCTCGAGGCCTACCGCTTCGCCGTCACCGACCGCGCGAGCACAGGCGCTCAGTGCGAGTGCGCACAACAGCACCGCTGCGACGCTACGAAAATAAAAGTTAGGCACCCCGAAATCTTGGCAGACTGTTCGCGGGTTTGTCCACAGGTGTTTGCCGTGACACATCGATCCGGAAGTGACCTCGTCGGCGGTGGGCCGTAGGCTTTGCCTCGTGCAGAGATGGCGAGGTCTCGACGACGTACCTGCCGACTGGGGCCGTTGTGTTCTCACGATCGGTGTTTTCGACGGCGTGCACCGCGGGCACGCCCGACTCATAAGTCGGGCGGTGAACTCGGCGGCCGAGCGGGGCGTCGCGAGCGTGCTGATGACGTTCGATCCGCATCCGATGGAGGTCGTCCGGCCAGGTTCGCACCCGGCACAGTTGACCACCCTCACACGGCGAGCCGAGCTTGCCGAGGAACTGGGTATCGACGTCTTCTGCGTGATGCCCTTCACCCCGGAACTCATGAGGCTTACGCCCGAACGCTATGTCCACGAGATCTTGATAGAGCGCCTGCACGTCGCGGAAGTCGTCGTGGGGGAGAACTTCACGTTCGGCAAGAAGGCGCAAGGCAACGTCGATCTGCTGCGCAAGATCGGCCACCGATCCGGTTTCGCGGTCGACGGGTTCAATCTGCTCGCCGAGCATGCAGTGACCTTCTCCTCGACCTACATCCGCTCGTGCGTCGATGCGGGCGACGTCTCGGCGGCCTGTGCCGCACTCGGCCGACCGCATCGTGTCGAGGGCGTCGTGGTTCACGGGGACGGCAGAGGTCGACAACTCGGCTACCCGACTGCGAACGTGGCGCCGCCGATGTACTCGGCCATACCTGCGGACGGCGTGTACGCAGCATGGTTCACCGTGCTCGGCCCCGGGCCTGTGATGGGCACTGTGACGCCGGGCGAGCGGCATCGCGCAGCGGTATCGGTAGGGACGAATCCAACGTTCTCGGGTCGCACGCGCACGGTGGAGGCATTCGTGCTCGACGGCGACGGCGACCTCTACGGCCAGCATGTAGCGGTCGATTTCGTCGAACGCCTTCGTGGCATGGAGAAGTTCGACTCCATCGAGACCCTGGTCGAACAGATGGGCCGAGATGCCGATGAGGTACGCGCAACACTGACCTGAGCCCATAGCTGATAGGCTGGCTCCTCGGTGCACGCTGCGGTCCGTGGTGGCTGCACCCGGTCCTGCCGCCCTGTCGTGTATCACGATCGACTTGGGTGGAGGATTTCCTTTCGCGCGGACGTCAGTGATCAGGAGTAGTACCAGTGGCATTGACCACCGAAGAGAAGAAGGTCGTACTCGGCGAGTACGGCTTGCACCCGACCGACACCGGCTCGCCCGAGGCTCAGGTCGCGATGCTCAGCAAGCGCATCTCCGATCTCACCGAGCACCTGAAGAAGCACAAGCACGACCACCACTCCCGCCGCGGCCTTCTGCTGCTGGTCGGACGTCGTCGTCGCCTTCTCAAGTACGTAGCGAAGTCCGATGTCACCCGGTACCGTTCGCTCATCGAGCGTCTGGGACTGCGTCGCTAGATCCGGTGCCGACGCGCCCATGTCATGGGCGGTCATCGAAATAGTGCAGTAGCCAACGAGGCAGTGCTTACACTGTTCCTCGTTGGCTATCTGTGTTGGAAAAACAGGCAAGTCAGCAGTACATGTGGACACATGGGTGTTCACACATCGCCGTACACGCCGACTGAAGTGGAGTCGGCCTTCGGTAGTGGCCCTTCGGACACAGCAGGACCTGCTCGATCGCATACAGCAGGACTGCTCGTCGGTCCGTCGGGCTTCGATCGATGGCCGCCCCTGCTCGAGCAGCTGCAGCCCGAGGTTCACCGCATCGGTGATCCGGGGCCGGCGGCTCGTCGGCACGAACGCGGCAAAGACGAGAGGACGAGAAGAAGAGAATGACGGAAACAACCACGGTAGAAGCCGAAGAGGGCGTCTACGAAGCAACCGCCGTAATCGACAACGGCACCTACGGCAAGCGCAGCATCCGTTTCGAGACCGGCCGCCTCGCGCAGCAGGCATCCGGTGCTGTCGCGGCTTACCTCGACGAAGACACCATGCTCCTCTCGGCCACCTCGGCCGGTAAAGGCCCGCGCGAAGGACTCGACTTCTTCCCGCTGACGGTCGATGTGGAAGAGCGCATGTACGCCGCGGGACGTATCCCGGGATCGTTCTTCCGCCGCGAAGGTCGACCGTCCACGGACGCGGTTCTCACCTGCCGACTGATCGACCGGCCATTGCGCCCCACGTTCGTCGACGGGCTCCGCAACGAGATCCAGGTCGTCATCACGGTTCTGAGCCTCAACCCGGCAGATCTCTACGACGTCGTGGCCATCAACGCAGCGTCGGCGTCCACACAGATCGCCGGCCTGCCGTTCTCCGGCCCGATCGGTGGCGTGCGTGTGGCGCTCATCGACAAGCAGTGGGTTGCCTTCCCGACCAACGAGCAGCTCGAGAAGGCCGTGTTCAACATGGTCGTCGCCGGCCGCATCGTGTCGGGCTCCGGCGCAGACGCCGATGTCGCGATCATGATGGTCGAGGCCGAGGCCACCGAGAACGTCATCGAACTGATCGAGGGCGGTGCCCAGGCTCCCAACGAAGCGATCGTCGCGGAGGGCCTCGAGGCGTCGAAGCCGTTCATCGCTGCGCTGTGCACCGCGCAGCAGGAACTCGCCACCAAGGCTGCCAAGCCCACCGGCAACTTCCAGCTCTTCCCGCCGTACCAGTCGGACGTGTTCGACGCCGTCTCCGGCGCAGCACAGATCCCGCTCAACGAGGCGCTGACCATCGCAAGCAAGGCCGAGCGTGAGGCCAAGCTGGACGAGGTCAAGGCTCAGGTTCTCGAACAGGTCGCCGACCAGTTCGTCGGACGTGAGAAAGAGATCGGTGCGGCATTCCGCGCGCTGACGAAGAAGTCCGTGCGCCAGCGCATTCTGACCGACCACTTCCGGATCGACGGCCGCGGTGTCACCGACATCCGTTCGCTCTCGGCCGAGGTCGCGATCATTCCCCGCACCCACGGGAGCGCACTGTTCGAGCGCGGTGAGACCCAGATTCTCGGTGTCACCACGCTGGACATGGTCAAGATGGCTCAGCAGATCGATTCGCTCGGACCCGAGACCTCCAAGCGCTACATGCACCACTACAACTTCCCTCCCTACTCGACCGGTGAGACCGGCCGAGTCGGAACTCCGAAGCGACGCGAAATCGGCCACGGTGCGCTCGCCGAGCGTGCACTGCTGCCGGTGCTCCCGAGCCAGGCAGAATTCCCCTACGCAATTCGCCAGGTCTCCGAAGCACTGAGCTCCAACGGTTCGACCTCCATGGGTTCGGTGTGCGCATCGACACTGTCCATGCTCAACGCCGGTGTGCCGCTTCGCGCTCCAGTTGCCGGCATTGCGATGGGCCTCGTCTCCGACGAGGTCGACGGGGAAACCCGATACGTCGCGCTGACCGACATTCTCGGTGCAGAGGACGCGTTCGGTGACATGGACTTCAAGGTTGCCGGAACGAAAGACTTCGTGACGGCCCTGCAGCTCGACACCAAGCTCGACGGCATCCCGTCCAAGGTGTTGGCAGGTGCCCTGTCGCAGGCGAAGGACGCGCGTACCACCATCCTCGAGGTCATGGCCGAAGCCATCGACACACCCGACGAGATGAGCCCCTTCGCGCCGCGCGTCACGGCAATCAAGGTTCCGATAGACAAGATCGGCGAGGTCATCGGGCCCAAGGGCAAGATGATCAACTCCATCACCGAGCAGACCGGCGCCAACATCTCGATCGAGGATGACGGCACCGTCTACGTCGGTGCTGCGGACGGCCCGTCCGCGCAGGCTGCGATCGACATGATCAACGCCATCGCCAACCCACAGTTGCCGAAGGTCGGCGAGCGTTTCCTCGGAACCGTCGTCAAGACAACGGCTTTCGGTGCGTTCGTGTCGCTTCTGCCCGGTCGTGACGGTTTGGTGCACATCTCCAAGCTCGGTGGAGGTAAGCGCATCAACAAGGTTGAGGACGTCGTGAGCGTCGGATCCAAACTCCGCGTCGAGATCGCCGACATCGACAACCGCGGCAAGATCAGCCTCGTCCCTGTCGAGGACGACAACGCGGCACCCGCATCCGGTGCCGCCGACGTGACCGCCGAGGCACCCGCCGAGGTCAGCGCTGAGTAAGAAGACCGCAGGCAGAACGGTACGTCCCTACGGGGCGTACCGTTCTGCCGTTTCGGATCCCACCGGGGTGATGGGCGTTCAGCGCACCACTCTGCCCGGTGGTCTACGTGTCGTGACCGAATTCGTTCCCGGGGTTCGTTCGGCCTCGGTCGGAGTGTGGGTGGGCGTCGGGTCTCGCGACGAGGGGCCGAGCGTTGCCGGCGCAGCACACTTTCTCGAGCATCTGCTGTTCAAATCGACACCGACGCGGACCGCCCTGGAAATCGCACAGGTCATGGACGGCGTCGGGGGTGAACTCAATGCCTTCACCTCGAAGGAGAACACCTGCTTCTACGCGCACGTGTTGGACGAGGACCTGGCGATGGCAGTCGATCTCGTGAGCGATGTCGTACTTCGGGGCCGTTGCCGCGTCGCCGATGTGGACATCGAGCGCCAGGTGGTGCTCGAGGAGATTTCGATGCGTGACGACGATCCGGAAGATCTGCTCGGTGATCTGTTCATCGAGGCGATGTTCCCGGCGCATCCCTTGGGCCGACCGATCATCGGGACGGTCGACTCGGTCGAATCGATGACGCGCAGTCAGCTGCGCTCGTTTCACGGCCGCCGCTACACGCCCGACCGCATGGTGGTCGCAGTGGCGGGAAACATCGACCACCGGCAGACCGTTGCACTGGTCGAGCGTGCCTTCGGAGGCCACCTCGGCAGAGATGTCGAACCGGTCCCACGTCGGGGAGGGGCGGCGCGGGTTCGCGCTCGCCCGGAACTGAAGTTCGTCAAGCGTGACAGTGAGCAGGCGCACCTCTCGCTCGGAGTACGTGCGTTCGGTCGGCACGAAGGCCACCGGTGGGCGCTGTCGATTCTCAACGCGGCTGTCGGAGGCGGGTTGTCTTCCCGGCTCTTTCAAGAGATCCGCGAAGAGCGCGGGCTCGCGTACTCGGTGTATTCCTCGGTCGACACCTTTGCCGACTCAGGCGCATTCTCCGTCTACGCGGGATGCCAGCCGGAGAACCTTGCGGAGGTGACGACGGTGGTCCGTGAGGTGCTGGCGCAGGTCGCATCCGAGGGCATCACCGATGACGAGTGTGCACGGGCCAAAGGGTCGCTTCGAGGCGGACTTGTTCTGGGGCTGGAGGATTCCGGTTCCCGGATGAATCGGATCGGTCGCAGTGAGCTCAACTACGGCAACCACCGCGACATCGCCGACACCCTCGCTCGTATCGACGAGGTGACGAACGACGAGGTCAGAGACGTCGCACAGGTGTTGTTGGCGCGACCGTTCGGCGCTGCAGTGGTGGGGCCGTACAAGAGTGCACGTCAGCTCCCGTCGTCGGTGAAGTCCATCGTCGGCTGATCGGCTCCGGGCATGCGGCGCCTGCTCGGTGTACGAAGGCGGGGGTCTGCGGCTACCGTGGTGTGGAGAAAGTCCATGATCGGGAAGCAGGCGGCTCATGTGGTACTGGATTTTCAAATATGTGCTGATCGGGCCGATTCTCTGGCTCATGGGTAGACCGCGAATCGAGGGCGCAGAGAACGTCCCGTCGTCGGGGCCGATCATTGTCGCGGGCAACCACCTGACCGTCGTCGACTCCTTCTTCCTGGTGCTCGTGATGCGGCGTCGGGTCAAATTCGTTGCCAAGAGCGAGTATTTCTCCGGCCACGGACTCAAGGGACGCCTGATCAGCTGGTTCTACACGAGCGCCGGTCAGGTGCCCGTCGATCGTTCCGGCTCTGGTGCCGGCGAGCCTGCGCTGAATGCGGCCCGAAAGATACTCGCCGAGGGCGGCATCTGGGCCATCTACCCGGAAGGCACCCGCTCGCCCGACGGGCGCCTGTACAAGGGCAAGACCGGCATGGCGCGCGTTGCGCTGGAATCGGGGGCGCCGGTGGTACCGGTCGTGATGTTCGGAACCAAGAAATTCAATCCGGTCGGCAGCAAGATGTGGCGCCCGACGAAGATCGTCGTCAAGTTCGGTGCACCGATGGACTTCTCGCGCTACCGAGAGTTCTCGGGGCACCGTGCCGTCGTTCGTTCGGTCACCGACGAGGTCATGTACTCGCTCATGTCCATGTCCGGGCAGGAGTACGTCGACGTCTACGCAGCATCGATGAAAGCAGGACCGGTGAAAGCAGGGTCGGTGAAAGCAGCCTGACGAGAGCGTCAGCGCTTGCGGCTCAGCAGGAGCTTCCACGGCACAGCTGCCGACTCCAGTTGGACGGACAAGCTCATCTTCGACTCGCCGTCGTTGCGCTCCTCGAAGCGGATCGGCACCTCGGCGAGCGACAGACCGCGACGGACCGTTCGGTGATTCATCTCGACCTGAAACGCATAGCCGTTGCTTTGCACGGACGCAACGTCGATTGCGCGCAGCGTGCTGGCGTGCCATGCCTTGAAACCAGCTGTGGCGTCTTTGACACCGAGCCGCAGGATGGCGTTGACGTAGAAGTTTGCCCATGCGGACAGTGCCTTGCGATGCCAGGGCCAATCGCTCGCTACCGCTCCACCCGGAACGTAGCGCGATCCGAGCACGACCGCTGCGTCGGTCGTGGTGAGGGTCTCGATCATGGTCGGGATGACGTCGGTGGGGTGTGAGAGGTCGGCATCCATCTGGATGACGATGTCGGCACCGTCGTCGAGCGCGCGGGTCATGCCGGCGACATAGGCTCGACCGAGGCCGTTCTTTTCCGTTCGGTGCAGGACTGTGACCGGCAGTGGACCGTTTTCGGCCATCTCGTCGGCGATTTTCCCGGTGCCATCGGGGGAGTTGTCGTCAACGACGAGAACGTGAAGGTTCTCGATTCGCAGGTCGGCCAGTAGCCCGATCAGTTTGGGAAGGTTCTCGCGCTCGTTGTACGTGGGAACGACAACGGTCGTCTTCGGAGCGCCGCTGGGATAAGTCACGCTCGTATGATCCGTGATGAGCTGGCGAGAACCAAATATCGGACATCGTCGGCGGTGCGAGATCCTGCGCTCTCGGTGGTTTCGTAGGGGGACGGGCCCTCCGGTGGGCCGAGTGCGTGCCGGACAAGCAAGGTGGCCAACGCGGCCATCAGTGCAACGACGACGATCACGGCAATTACGACGAGCAGTCGTTTGGGGCCTCCGAAGAGGTCGCTCGAACTCATCGCACCATCATGGGCCATGAGCCGGCGTCGAACGCAGGGGGCCCGGCTCATACCGCCGATCGCGACTCGTCGTCCTCGACGTCTGTGACGACGGCATCTCCGCCGAGCCGCTTCGCCTCGTACATCGCGGCATCCGCACTGGCGAGCAGCTCGTCCAGCACGGCATCGATAGGTCCGATGGGCGTGTACCGGTAGTGGATGCCGATACTGGTCGTGGTGTGCCCCTTGTAATCGCATTGTGGAACTGTTCGTCGTAGGCGCTCGGCGGCCGTGGACGCAACGCTCAACGGCCCGGCAGCTACCACCACGAACTCCTCGCCTCCGGTACGGGCAGTCACCGCGGGTACAGGAAAAGTGTTTGCCAGCAACTCGGCTGTGCGGCGCAGAACGTCGTCACCATAAGCGTGGCCGTGGCTGTCGTTGACCGACTTGAAGTTGTCGAGGTCGGCGACGATCACTGCGATGCCGTCCGAATCCTCGGTCATCGCCCCGATGGCGGATTCCAGCCCGCGGCGGTTGCGGAGGCCGGTGAGCGGGTCGAAGTGCGCAACAGCCGCGTCCCGGCGCAGCAGAATGATGAAGGCTTGGGTCAGAATCGGCGAGGACACCAGAACCAGGACGACCACGATGAGGTACCCCGTCACCATCGTCGGGGATATGCCGGGTTCGGCGAGTGCGAGTACGTAGAGAACGGCGCACGTGGCAAGTGACCACACCTGGTGGGCGAGGAATACCTTCGCGTCGTGAAAGGCGGCCACGTAGGTGCCGATCACGCTCAGAAGTGCCGTACACAGGAGCGCGACCGAGGGCGCGTCGAGGGCGAACAGAGTGCTGGTCACGCCGATCTCGGCGTATGCCACGAACACCAGTGACCAAGCGAAACCGGGCCACGGCCCGCGTATCCACGCGAACCCGACAACTGCGGTGCTGAGAGCGAACCCCGTGACAATCACACGGCCAGCTGCGTTGTCCACCATCAGTGGTGAGATGAGCGCCAGCACGCAGACCAGTCCGTACGTCCAGCAGTACAGACCTATGGCAACCCTGGTGACCCGCAGCAGGGGGTGCGTTTGAATGTAGTGCACTGCCCACGCATAGTCGGCCGGCTGTGACCACCATTGGCGTAGCGACTTCATCGAAAAAAACCTCGGAATCCCTCTTGCAGGGCCGGTTCTGCTGTGGTCGAGGCCCCAACAAGTAGACCACGAGACTGCTCGGGCGGGAGTGATTTTCGTGCCTCTGCCACGGTGGCCGTGAACGGCGGAACCCCGATCGGGCGCGTCACCTCAGGAAGACCGCGGCACTGTCAGCGAGATCCAGCAGTGGCTGCGGGAAGAATCCGAACACGATGGTCACCGCGACGCCGAGACCTATCGCCACCTTCGTGGACAGACCAGCCGAGACGACCACGTCGGAGACACGGTCGGCCTCGCCGGAACTCTCGGACGGGGCGTCCGCAAAGAACATGAGCACGATGACGCGCACGTAGAAGATCGCTGCGATTGCGCTGGCGAGTACACCAACGATGACGAGCGGCGTCGCACCGTCCCCGGCGGCTGCGGTGAAGACGGCGAACTTGCCCATGAAACCGCTGGTCAACGGGATTCCTGCAAACGAGAGCAACAGCAGCGCCATCGACACACCGACGATCGGTGAAGTGCGTCCGATGCCGGCCCACCGCGATATCCGGGCCACCTCGCCGTTGTCGTCGCGCACAACGGTGACCAGAGCGAACGCGGACACCGTGGCCAAACCGTAGACGAACAGGTAGAACAGGCTGGCAGAGAGCCCGTCGCCGTCGATCGCGATCAGACCCGTGAGCAAGAATCCCGCGTGCGTGATCGACGAGTACGCGAGCATGCGTTTCATATCGGTCTGCGTCACAGCCAGCACAGCACCGACGAGCATCGTGGCGATGGCGACCGCCCACAGTGCGGGAAGCCAGTCCTCGCGTAGATCGGGAAGCGCGACGTAGAACAATCGCAGCATCGCACCGAATGCCGCAATCTTGGTCGCGGCAGCCATGAAAGCCGTGATCGGTGTCGGCGCCCCCTGATAGACGTCGGGAATCCACGAATGGAAGGGGACCGCGCCGACCTTGAACAGCAGTCCGACACCCACCAGCGCGGTTCCGAGAACTGCGATGGCAGCGTTTCCTGCCCCGATCGACACAGCGTCGCCGATGGCTCCGAACTCGAGGGTGCCCGCATAGCCGTACAGCAGAGCTGCGCCGAACAAGAAGAACGCCGACGAGAACGCGCCCAGAAGAAAGTACTTCATCGCCGCTTCCTGAGAGAGGAGGCGGCGCCGTCGCGCCAAACCGCACAACAGGTACAGCGGGAGCGAGAAGACTTCGAGGGCAACGAACATTGTCAACAGGTCGTTCGATGCCGGAAACAGCAGCAAGCCGCCCAGCGCGAACATCGTCAGCGGGAACACCTCGGTCTGCGTCGCGCCAGATTCTGTGGCCTGCCTTTCCGAGAGGCTCCCGGGCACCGTCGAGGCTTGCGCGGCAAAAGAATCTGCGTGGACGCGGGAATCGGCGTGTATGCGCCCGAATGTGCGTTCTCCGACGAGCAGCAAGGAGGGTAGTGCGACGAGCAGCAACGTCCCCTGAAGAAACAGAGTGGGCCGGTCCACGGCGACTGCGCCCATGACTGCGCGGGTGCCGACCGAATCGGACTGCGCCAATATCGATGCCAGTACGACGACGGAGGCGAGTGCGGCTGCCGTGCCGCCGAGCGCAAGCGTCATCTGAATGCGGTAGCGCATCGCCCTGGGTGCGAAAGCCTCGGCGATCACGCCGAGTACACCCACTGCAAAGACGATCAGCATCGGAGACAGCTGTCCGTACTCGATGCTCGGTGCGTCCAGGATGGGTTGGTTCATCACTGCCCTCCCGTGTCGGTGTCGACGGCGGTGATCGTGGTCTGCACCGCGGGTGTGACGATGTCCAGCAGCGGAGCAGGATAGACGCCGAGGATGATCAGAAGCGCTACCAGGGGCGCCATGACCACCAGTTCACGAGGAGCCAGATCCTTCATTCCCTCGTTCTCGACACGGTGCGGCCCGGTCATGACCCGTTGATAGAGCCACAGTATGTAGATCGCGGAAAGAACGAGTGCGGTCGCGGCCACCAGCGCTGCCACGTGGTACTGAGCGAATGTTCCTATCAAGACCAGGAATTCGCTGACGAACGGAGCCAGGCCGGGCAAGGAAAGCGTCGCGAGCCCGGCGATCAGGAAGACCCCGGCCATGACGGGCGCAACCTTTTGCACACCCCCGTAGTGCGAGATCACCCGCGTTCCTCGCCGCGAGACCAGGAAGCCCGCGACCAGGAATAGGGCGGCCGTCGATATGCCGTGATTGACCATGTAGAGCGTCGCTCCGGCCTGCCCCTGGCTGTTCATGACGAAGATCCCGAGGATGATGAAGCCGAAGTGCGAGATAGAGGTGTAGGCGATCAAGCGCATCACATCGGTCTGCGCGATCGCTAGCACCGCGCCGTAGACGATCCCGATCACGGCGAGAGTGATGATCACGGGCGCAAAGTACCGCGAGGATTCCGGGAACAGTTGCAGACAGTATCGGAGCATGGCGAAGGTTCCGACCTTGTCCACGACAGCCATCATCAGAACGGCTGTCGCGGGGGTCGATTCGACGGCGGCGTCGGGCAGCCAGGTGTGAAACGGCCACAGCGGCGCCTTGACCGCGAAAGCGAACATGAACCCGAGGAACAATGCGTTCAGTACTCCCTGGCCGACCCCGAGTTCTCCGGCCTCAGCGGCTGCGGCGATCTCGCGAAAGCCGAATGTGCCGCTGTCGAAGGCGTCCGACTGGGCGGTGACGACGTAGAGCCCGATCACCGCGGCCAGCATCACGAGACCACCGACGAGGTTGTACAACAAGAACTTCACGGCCGCGGCGGCGCGCCCCGGTCCGCCGAAGCCGCCGATGAGGAAGTACATCGGAATCAACATCGCTTCGAACAACACGTAGAACAGCAGAATGTCCAGCGTGCAGAACGACATCAGCACCATCGCCTCGACCAACAGCATCGACGCAACGTAGACGCGGGCGGACTTGTCTCGGCCCGCATCGTTCCAACCGGCGACCATGAGCAGCGGCAGAAGCGCAGTGGTGAGCAGCACCAGTACCAGGGCAATGCCGTCGACACCCAACTCGTATCGCGCCCCGAAAGACTCTATCCACGAATGCGATTCCACGAACTGGAATTCCTCGCCCGCTGGATCGAACGAGACGGTGAGGACAACGGCGATGCCCAGCGTCGCCGCGGACACGACCAGAGCGAGCACCTTTGCCACCTGCGGCTGTGCTCGCGGTATGGCGAGAACGGCCACCGCACCGACAGCGGGGAGCAGCCACAGCAGAGTCAACCAGGGAAATGTCGTCACCGAGGAAGAGTTCACCAGAGCATCACCGCCACCATCGTCGCGATCAGAAGCGCAGAACCGGCAAGCATCGTGAGTGCGTACGAGCGTACGTACCCCGTCTGACTGTGTCGTACTTGCGTGGACACCTTCGCCACGGCCGAGGCCACTGCCCGAGTCGAGCCGGACACCACCGAATCGTCGAAACGTCGCAACAGTTCGGTCGCTCGTATGCCCGGTCGCATCAAGACGGCTTCGTTCACCGCGTCCCCGTAGAGATCATGGCGCGCAGCGACGGTCAACGCGGAGACCGTCTCGGGCGCGGTAGCCGGCACCGAATGGCGGGCGTATCTGTCGTACGCGAGAGCGACGCCTGCCGCGACGACAGCGATGGCCAGCGCCGTGACGACCCATGCGGGAAGCGCGTGTGCCTCCTCTGCCTCACCGAACACCGGCTCGAGCCAGTTCTTCAATGACCCACCGATGGTGAACAATGCTCCGGCTCCGACCGATCCGATGGCGAGCACCACCATAGGGGCGGTCATGATCGATGGTGACTCGTGCGGGTGTGCTTCGGAATCCCAACGGGGAGAACCGAAGAAAGTCATGATCATCACACGAGTCATGTAGAAGGCCGTCAGGCCCGCACCGAACAGGGTGAGAACGCCGAGCACAATCCCCACGCCACCGCCCGCTCCGAATGCGACCTCGATGATTTTGTCCTTGGCGAAGAAACCCGAGAAGGGTGGCACGCCGATGATGGCCAGATACCCGAGCCCGAAAGTCGCGAACGTGATGGGCATTGCGGTACGCAGTGCACCGAACTTGCGCATGTCGACCTCGTCGTTCATCCCATGCATCACCGAGCCTGCGCCCAGGAACATGCCGGCCTTGAAGAACCCATGTGCGAGCAAGAGCATGATCGCGTAGGTGTAACCGGCTGGGCCGAGACCCGCTGCCAGCACCATGTATCCGATCTGACTCATCGTCGACGCTGCGAGCGCCTTCTTGATGTCGTCCTTGGCGCAACCGATCACGGCGCCGAACAGGAGAGTGACGGCGCCGACAATGACCACTGCGGTCTGGGCAGCGGGGGCGGACTCGAACACGGGCCCGGCTCGGACGATCAAGTAAACGCCCGCGGTGACCATCGTGGCGGCGTGGATGAGAGCCGAGACCGGGGTGGGTCCCTCCATGGCGTCACCGAGCCAGGACTGCAGGGGCACCTGGGCGGACTTGCCGCAGGCCGCAAGGAGCAAGGCCAAGCCGAGTGCGGTGACCGTCCCGCTGCTCGCGGTCTCGGCACCGGCGAACACGTCGGCGAACGACACGCTGCCGAACGTCGCGAACATGATCATCAGTGCAATCATCAACCCGATATCGCCGACGCGGTTGACCACGAATGCCTTCTTCGCGGCCGTTGCTGCCGCCGGCTTGTGCTGCCAGAACCCGATCAGCAGATACGACGCAAGTCCGACGCCTTCCCAGCCCACGTACAGTCCGAGAAAGTTGTCCGCAGTAACCAGCAGCAACATCGCTGCGAGGAACAGGTTGAGGTAGGCGAAGAACTTTCTGCGTTCGGGGTCTTCGGACATGTATCCGATGGCATAGATGTGGATGAGGGTGCCGACGCCGGTGATCAGGAGCACGAAGCAGATCGACAGCTGGTCGAGGCGAAATCCGAAGTCCACCTGCAATTCCGCTACCGGTATCCAGGTGAAGAGTGTGTCGGAGATGGCGCGTTGCTCGGCCTCGCGGCCCAGCATGTCGACGAACAGTGCGAGCGCGAATGCACACGACAGTGCCGACATCGCGGTGCCGAACAGATGTCCCCAGCCATTGCTGCGTCGTCCGGCCAGGAGCAGGACGAGCGCGCCCAACAGCGGCAGTGCCGGTAGAGCCCAGATCGCTGTCATATCAGTACTTCAGCAGATTCACGTCGTCGACCGACGCAGATCGACGGGTGCGGAAGATGGTCATGATGATCGCGAGTCCGACGACCACCTCGGCGGCAGCAACGACCATGGTGAAGAAGGCGAAGACCTGTCCCTCCAGATTCCCGTGCATGCGGGCAAACGTCACGAAAGCCAGATTCGCCGCGTTGAGCATCAACTCGATGCACATGAACACCACGATTGCATTGCGGCGCAGTAGAACTCCAGCGGCACCGATCGAGAAAAGCAGTACCGACAGGTAGATGTAGTTCTCCGGATTCACTGTTTCCCCCCGTCACGGTCGTTCCGCAGGCTCCACTCCTGGCCCCCGTCACGGTCGTTCCGGTGTCCACGGTGCATCGGATTGATCGACAGTTCCGACGGCGACCCATCGGGGAGTCGCGCGGGCCAGTCGACTGCGTTGTGACGCGCGTACACCCCGGGACTCGGCAGTGGTGTCACCTGCGTACCGTCTCGGAATCGCTGTTGCGACAACTCCTGCTGGCCCTTTCGCTCCTCGAAACGCTCTCGATGGGCAAGGACCATGGCTCCGATCGTGGCGATGATGAGTAGGACTCCGGTGAGTTCGAAGGCCCATAGGTACCGGACGAAGATGAGCTCGGCGAGACCTTCCACGTTGCCGCCCGCGTTCGCTTCTTCCAGACCGATGAACTCGGGCCGACCTGACTCGACAGATGCGTTGCCGATGGCACCGATCACGACGAGCCCGAACCCGACGCCTGCGGCCACGGCGGCGGGGCGTTGGCCTTTGATCGTCTCGGTGAGCGAGTCCGCCGAGTCCACACCCACGAGCATGAGGACGAACAGGAACAGCATCATCACTGCGCCGGTGTAGACGACGACTTGCACGACGCCGAGGAAGACAGCTCCCTGGGCGATGTAGAAGACGGCGAGGATGATCATGGTGACGGCCAGGAAGAGGGCCGAGTACACGGCCTTTCTGGCGGCAACCATCGCGATCGAGCCCACGACTGCGAGACCACCGAGCAACCAGAACTGCACCGCTTCTGCCGTGGAGGTGTTCACGTGATCGACCCCCGGTAGTAGTCGGCCGCCGTGGCGCCATCGGGCATGGCGTGCGGGGCCGGTTGCGCCCCGGGGGGAGTGGGGGCGAGCAGTTGGTCCTTTTCGTAGATCAGGTCGGCCCGATTGTCGTCGGCGATCTCGTACTCGTTGGTCATCGTGAGCGCTCGGGTGGGACAGGCTTCGATGCACAGCCCGCAACCGATGCAGCGCAGATAGTTGATCTGGTAGACCTGCCCGTATCGCTCACCGGGGGAGTAGCGCTCCTCCTCGGTGTTGTCGGCGCCCTCGACGTAGATCGCATCTGCCGGGCACGCCCACGCGCACAGTTCGCAGCCGATGCACTTTTCCAGACCGTCGGCGTAGCGGTTGAGTTGATGTCGCCCGTGGTAGCGCCTCGCGGTCGGCGCCTTCTCCTCGGGATACAGCTCGGTGAGCGGCTTCTTGAACATGGTGCCGAACGTGACACCGAAGCCCGCTATGGGTCCCAAGAATTCAGGCATCGCTGCGCTCCTTCGCGTCATCTGTCGGGGGCGTTTGTTCGGGCCCGGTTTGTCCAGGCAGCGGTGGTACCGGGAAACCGCCCGCCATGGCATCGAACGGCGTGGCATCGAACGGCATCTGACCGGCTGGTATCGGCGCTACGGACCTGCTGCGGAGGCGGCGTCGAACGAACCACGCCGCGAGAAGCGCAACGATGGCCCCTGCCACCACCAGTGCAACGGCGATCGAGGGGTATCCCTCGATCTGGAACGCTCGCACGGTGGCGACCAGCATGATCCACACCAGTGAGATCGGGATGAGAACCTTCCAGCCCAGATTCATGAACTGGTCGTAGCGCAGGCGAGGAAGCGTCGCGCGCAGCCAGATGAAGACGAACAGGAACACCCAGACCTTGAGGGTGAACCACAGCACCGGCCACCACCCCGAATTCGCGCCCTCCCACATGCTGATCGGGAACGGTGCGCGCCATCCGCCCAGAAACAACGTTGTGGCCAGGGCCGAGACAGTCACCATGTTGACGTACTCGGCGAGCATGAACATCGCGAAGTTCAGCGACGAGTACTCGGTGTGGAAGCCTCCGACCAGTTCGCCCTCGGCTTCGGGCAGATCGAAGGGGGCCCGATTCGTTTCCCCCACCATCGAGGTCAGATAGATGGCAAACGAGGGAAAGAGCAAGAAGATGTACCAGGTGTTGGCCTGCGCCGCAACGATTCCTGAGGTGGACATTGTCCCCGCGTACAGGAACACCGCTGTGAACGACAGGCCCATGGCGATTTCGTACGAGATGACCTGTGCGGTGGACCGTAGGCCTCCGAGTAGAGGATAAGTGGACCCGGAGGCCCATCCAGCGAGAACTATCCCGTACACACCGACCGAGGTCACCGCGAGGATGTACAGAACACCCACTGGAAAGTCGGTGAGCTGCAGCGGCGTTCGCACACCGAGGATCGACACTTCGGGACCGAAGGGGATCACCGCAAACGCCATGAACGCGGGCACCGCAGCAATCACCGGCGCCAACAGATAGATCGGCTTGTCGACCCCCTTGGGGACGATGCCCTCCTTCAGCGCGAGTTTGACTCCATCGGCGAGGCTCTGCAGGATTCCGCCGGGTCCGACCCGATTCGGTCCGATACGCATCTGCATACGGGCCATCACCCTGCGCTCGGCGATGATGGCGACCAGCGGGGTCAGAATGAGGAAGACGAAGATTGCTACTGCCTTGCCGACCACCAGCCACCAGGGATCCTGGCCGAACCCGGGAGTCACCGTGTCACCGCCGCGATGGTGACGGTCGCACCGCTGCCGACACCGAGCTGAGCGTTGACCTCAGAGCCGTGCGACCGCATCGGCAGCCAGACGACACGATCGGGCATCTCGGTCACCGTGAGCGGCAACGTCACTGTCCCTCGGCTGGAACCGACACTGACGTGGTCGCCTTCGCGCGCACCGATCTCATCGGCTGTGGTGGCGGAAAGGCGTACGACGGGTACGCGCGCCGTTCCCGCGAGATGAGGCTCTCCATCCTGCATCCGACCGGCGTCCAGGAGCATCCGCCACGTCGAGAGCACGGCCTCGCCAGGGCCTGGGCTCTGCGCCGGCCGAGATCGTCGATCGGGCGCGCTGCCGCGGGTACCTGTCCAGGGCCGCAGCGACGCGATCTCTCGGCGCGCGGAATCGACGTCCGGCAGCCCGAGTGCCGACCCCATCTCGGCTGCGAGTGCGTGCAGAACACGGCCGTCGTTCAACGATCGTGTGCCCGTTATCGCGGGTTCGAACGGTCTGCGCCGGCCCTCCCAGTCGATGAAGGTTCCGGCCTTCTCGGTGACCGGCGCGACGGGGAACACCACATCGGCTCGATCGGTGACGGCGCTGCGGCGCAGTTCCAGGCTGACGACGAAGGCCGAGCCGTCCAGTGCGGCAGCCGCCGCAGCCGGATCGGGTAGGTCGGCGAGCTCCACGCCACCGACGACGAGAGCAGCCCCGTCCTGCGCTGCGTGCAGGATTGCCGCCGTGTCGAGCCCCTCGGTGACTGGTAGCTCGGTTCCCCACAGCTGCGCCAGTTCTGTTCGCGCGGCCTCATCGGATACCGGTCTTCCCCCAGGCAGCAGAGTGGGCAGAGCGCCCATCTCGAGTGCGCTGCGGTCGCCCGCGCGACGCGGAATCCACGCGATTTTCGCCGCTGTCCGCTCGGCGAAACGGACGAGAGCGGACAGCCCGCCGGGAGTTTCGGCGAGCCGTTCACCGGCGAGAACGATCGTGCCCGGCGCGACATCCGTCATCGCGTCCAACTCTGCGGATTCGGCGGTGGGTAGGCAGGTGATCAGCCGAGCCCCGAGCTTGGTCACTCCCGCGGACTTCAATGGTGCGATGGCAGTGATTTCTTGACCGTTGGTCCGCACGGCTTTGCGCAGACGCAGAAATACGATGGGTGACTCCTCTTCCGGCTCGAAGCCGATGAGCAGAACCGCGGGCGCCTGCTCGAGGCTTCGGTATGTGACGTCACATTCACGCCCGGCGACCTGGAAGGTCAGGAACTCCGCCTCTTCACTGCTGTGCGCTCGGGCGCGAAAGTCGATGTTGTTGGTGCCGAGTACTGTTCGAGCGAACTTCGCGTAGGCGTACGCGTCCTCGGCGGTAGATCTACCACCGACGAGGACGCCCACGTTCGCCTTCGCTGCAGCCAGTCCACGTGCCGCCGCCGCAATCGCCTCGGACCATGATGCGGGGGCGAGGTGACCGTCCGCGCCGCGGACGAGTGGTCCGGTGATCCGGTCCGGCTCGGTGGCGTAGGTGAATGCCCACCGGCCCTTGTCGCAGTTCCATTCCTCGTTGACCTCCGGGTCGTCGCCGGCGAGACGCCGCAACACCTTTCCGCGCCGATGGTCGGTGCGTCCCGCGCAGCCGCTCGCGCAGTGTTCGCATACGCTCGGGGTCGACACCAGATCGTAGGGCCGTGCGCGGAACCTGTATGCGGCGCCGGTGAGCGCGCCGACGGGACACACCTGGACGGTGTTGCCGGAGAAGTAGGATTCGAACGGTTCGCTGGGCGAGATCCCCACCTGTTGCAGTGCCCCACGCTCGGTGAGCTCGATGAACGGATCACCGGCGATCTGCTGCGAGAAACGAGTACACCTCGCGCACAGCACGCACCGCTCGCGATCGAGAAGTACCTCCGAAGACAGCGCGATAGGTTTGGGGAAGGTGCGCTTGACGCCCTCGAATCGTGACTCGGCCCGGCCCGCCGACATCGCCTGATTCTGCAGCGGACATTCACCGCCCTTGTCGCACACCGGGCAGTCCAGCGGGTGATTGATCAGCAGCAATTCCATGACACCCTCTTGGGCCTTCGCGGCCGCCTGGGAGCTGAGCTGAGTGCGCACGACCATGCCCTCGGTAACCGTTGTGGTGCAGGATGCGAGCGGCTTGCGCTGTCCTTCCACATCGACGAGACATTGGCGGCACGCGCCGACCGGATCCAGCAGCGGATGATCGCAGAACCGCGGTATCTGGATGCCGAGGCTCTCGGCCGCTCTGATGACCAGGGTGCCGACGGGCACCGAGATCTCGGTTCCGTCGATACTCGCGGTCACCATCTTCACCTCGACGCTCATGCGCTCAGCTCCTTCGCCATGGTCGTGCAGCGATGTGGATCGAACGGGCAGGGCGCACCGAGGTGTGCGAGGTATTCGGCCCGGAAATACCGAAGCGATGACGTGATCGGACTGACGGCTCCATCGCCGAGCGCGCAGAACGACTTTCCGAGGATGCTATCGGCGATGTCGACGAGCTTGTCGAGGTCCGATTCGGTGCCACGACCGGTCTCGAGTCGCTCGTAGATCTGAACCAGCCAGTATGTTCCCTCGCGGCAGGGAGTGCACTTGCCGCACGATTCGTGCGCGTAGAACTCGGTCCATCGGCGAACCGCTCGCACGACGCAGGTGGTGTCGTCGAAGAGCTGCAGAGCCTTGGTTCCGAGCATCGAACCGGCGGCTGCGACACCCTCGTAGTCCAACGGCACATCGAGGTGCTCGTCGGTGAAAATAGGAGTCGACGAGCCACCGGGTGTCCAGAACTTCAGGGTGTGGCCCTCCCTGATGCCTCCCGCGTAGCCGAGTAGTTCACGAAGGGTGATGCCGAGCGGCGCCTCGTACTGACCGGGCCGGACAACATGGCCCGACAGTGAATACAGTGTGAAACCAGGCGATTTCTCGCTACCCATGGAGCGGAACCAGTCGACGCCGTTGTCGATGATGGCCGGGACGCTTGCGATCGACTCGACGTTGTTGACGACGGTAGGGCAGGCGTACAGCCCGGCGACCGCTGGAAACGGAGGTCGTAGGCGGGGTTGCCCGCGCCGCCCCTCGAGCGAGTCCAACAGCGCCGTCTCCTCGCCGCAGATGTACGCGCCCGCCCCGGCGTGCACCACGACGTCCAGATCGAAGCCGCTACCCAGGATGTTCTTGCCCAGGTATCCGGCCGCATAGGCTTCGGCGACCGCGGCCTGCACGCGTCGCAGCACCGGAACTACTTCGCCTCGGAGGTAGATGTAGGCGCGGTGCGCGCGGATCGCATAGGCGGCGATCACGATTCCCTCCAGCAGGACCTGCGGGGTGGCCAGCAGGAGCGGCATGTCCTTGCACGTCCCGGGCTCGGATTCGTCGGCGTTGACCACCAGATAGTGAGGTTTGCCGTCCCCCTGCGGGATGAAGCTCCACTTCATGCCCGTCGGGAAGCCGGCGCCGCCCCGTCCGCGGAGACCAGCATCCTTGACCAGCGCGATGACGTCATCTTGCGGCATGTCGAGTGCCCGGCGCAGGCCGCGGTAGCCGTCATGTCGTTCATAGGTCTCGAGTGTCCAGGACTCGGGGTCGTCCCAGTATCGGCTCAGCACAGGCGTCAGCGGCACGTCATTCTCCCTTCTCGGGCGGAACGGATTCCGTCGGGGCAGGTGCCGGCTTGTCCTTGGTGGTCGCAGCCGCGGTGGCCTCCTCGGAATCGAGAGGTGCTGCGCCGCTGTCGGTCGGGTGCGACACCGTCGGCGCGGTCATTCCGGCGTCCTGCGCGATATGTAGGCCGGCCAGCGTCGGCTCGCCCACCCGGCCGCCGGCGTGGGCCGCACCGGGCCGCTCGTCCGGGAAGCCGGCGAGAATTCTCTGCGTCTCCTTGAAGGTGCACAGTGAGGCGCCGCGGGTGGGGACGACCTCCTCGCCGATGCGCAGTGAATCTACAAGTGCACGAGCCGATTCAGGGGTTTGATCGTCGAAGAACTCCCAGTTCACCATCACGACGGGCGCGTAGTCACACGCGGCGTTGCACTCGACACGCGTCAGGGTCAGACGGTCGTCGCCGGAATCGAGGTGGTCTTGGAGCGCCTCGAAGATGGCGTCACCGCCCATCACGGCACACAGCGTGTTGGTACACACCCCGACCAGATAGTCGCCGGTGGGTTCGCGGCGATACATCGAGTAGAACGTGGAGACCGCCGTGACCTCTGCGCCCGTCAACCCCAACCGGTCCGCGCAGAACTCGATTCCAGTGGGCGAGACGAAACCGTCCTCGGCCTGCACCAGGTGCAGCAGGGGCAGCAACGCAGATCGGGCCATCTGCGGATCCGGTGCCTCGGGCAGCGAATACCTCGCGATGATCGTATCGGCGTCGCGGTCGAGCCGGGCACGCACGTCTTCGGGATACGGCACTGGGCGTGTACCGAGCTGCAGAAACACTCTCTCGGTCATCGGTCCACACCACCCATCACGGGATCGATACTGGCCACTGCAGCAATGACGTCGGCGACCATGCCGCCCTCACACGTCGCCGCGACGGCTTGAAGGTTGGTGAAAGAGGGGTCTCGATAGTGCACTCGGAACGGCCTCGTTCCCCCGTCGCTGACCATGTGCACACCCAGCTCGCCGCGAGGAGACTCGACGGCTACGTACACCTGCCCGGGCGGCACGCGGAATCCCTCGGTCACCAACTTGAAATGGTGGATGAGCGACTCCATCGACGTGTCCATGATGTCCCGAACATGTTCGTCCGAGTTGCCCATGCCGTCGGGCCCCACCGTCAGGTCCGCCGGCCACGCAATCTTCTTGTCCTCGACCATCACTGGACCGGGCCGCAATCTGTCCAGGCACTGCTCGACGATCTTGAGGGACTCTTTCATCTCTGCGACTCGAATGACGTAGCGCCCGAAGGCATCGCATCCGGTGTCGGTGCATACGTCGAACTCGTAGGTTTCGTAGCCGCAGTAGGGTTGTGAAACCCGCAGATCGTGCGGGAGACCAGTCGAGCGGAGCATCGGCCCGGTGATACCCAGTGCCATGCACCCAGTGAGGTCCAGGTAACCGATGCCCTGGGTGCGTGCCTTCCATATCTTGTTGTCGTCGAGCAGCTTCGACATGTCTCGCAGCCTGTCCGGCAGGGTCTTCAACAGCTGGCGAATTTTGCCGATGGCATCGTCGGGCAGATCCTGGGCGAGGCCCCCAGGCCGGATGTAGGCGTGGTTCATGCGCAATCCGGTGACCAGTTCGAACACGTCGAGAATGAGTTCGCGCTCGCGAAACCCGAAGAGCATCGCCGTCACCGCACCCAGTTCCATCCCGCCGGTGGCGAGCGCGACGAGGTGCGAGGAGATGCGGTTCAGTTCCATCAGCAGGACGCGCACCACGGTCGCGCGTTCCGGTATGTCGTCGGTGATGTCGAGCAACTTCTCGACGCCGAGGCAGTAGGCGGTTTCGTTGAAGAACGGTGACAGGTAGTCCATCCGAGTGACGAAGGTGACGCCCTGGGTCCAGTTCCGAAACTCGAGGTTCTTCTCGATGCCGGTATGCAGATATCCGATACCGCAACGAGCCTCTGTGACAGTCTCGGCCTCGATCTCGAGAATGAGCCGCAACACACCGTGTGTGGAGGGGTGTTGCGGTCCCATGTTCACCACGATGCGCTCGTCGGCGGTGCTCTCGGCGGCAGCGGCGACGACATCGTCCCAATCCTGGCCCGACACCGTGAAAGCCTTTTCGCGATCGGAGATACCGGTCATCAGTTGTACTCCCGCCGTTGGTCGGGTGGAGGAATGCTCGCGCCCTTGTATTCGACTGGGATTCCGCCGAGTGGATAGTCCTTGCGCTGCGGGTGTCCGACCCAGTCGTCCGGCATCTGGATCCGAGTGAGGGAGGGGTGCCCGTCGAATCGAATGCCGAAGAAGTCCCAGGTCTCCCGCTCGTGCCAATCGTTCGTCGGGTAGATCCCGACCAGGGTCGGGATGTGAGGATCGGAGTCCGGTACCGAGACTTCGAGACGAACCCGACGATTGTGCGTGATGGAGAGTAGCGGATAGACCGCGTGCAGTTCGCGGCCCTCGTTGCGTGGATAGTGAACTCCGTTGACGCCCAAGCACATTTCGAATCGAAGCTGGGGATCATTGCGCAGCGCTCGGGCGGTACTCGGGAGGTGCTCGCGGCGAATATGGAGGGTTAGCTCGCCTCGGAAGACCACCACACTTTCCACGGCCTCGTCGAACGGCAGATTTTCGGCGAGGAGGGCGCGCTCGAGATGGTCTGCGATGGAGTCGAAGTAGCTGCCGAACGGTCTCTCTGTGCTGCCTTGGACGTAGGTTTGCGAGGCCAGTTTTCCGTAGCCGGAGGTATCGCCTGTTCCACGTACCCCGAACATGCCTCGACGGTCGGACGTCACCGCAGCAACCCCTTCGCCTCGATCGTCGGCCGAATGTCCATCGCCGCTGCCTCGGCGGCACGGGCGACCTTCTCGCGGTCCGCGCCGAGGGGCATTTCTTGAATCTTTTCGTGCAACATCATGATTGCGTTGAGCAGCATCTCGGGCCGAGGCGGGCAGCCAGGAAGGTAGATGTCTACCGGCACGACGTGATCGACGCCCTGGACGATGGCGTAATTGTTGAACATCCCGCCCGACGAGGCGCAGACACCCATCGCCAGAACCCATTTCGGTTCGGCCATCTGGTCGTAGATCTGACGCAGAACCGGAGCCATCTTCTGGCTCACGCGCCCCGCCACGATCATCAGATCTGCCTGTCGCGGTGAGGCTCGGAAAGCCTCCATTCCGAAACGCGCGATGTCGAATCGTCCGGAGGTCGTCGCCATCATCTCGATTGCGCAGCACGCGAGTCCGAACGTCGCCGGCCACAGCGAACCCTTTCGAACGTAGCCCGCGAGACCCTCGACCGTGGTCAGCAGAAACCCACTCGGCAGCTTCTCCTCGAGTCCCATGCAAAATCCTTCCCAACGGCGATGATGACGGTGTCGCGCGCTAATCCCAGCTGAGTCCGCCTCGTCGCCACTCGTAGGCGTAGGCAACGGAGGCGCTGACGATGAACATGCCCATGGCCAGAAGGCCGAATACTCCGAGCGCATCGAAATGCACTGCCCACGGGTACAGAAAGACGATCTCGATGTCGAAGATGATGAAGAGCATCGCGGTGAGATAGAACTTCACCGGATAACGCCCGGCGCCCATCGGTTGCGCGGTCGGTTCGATACCGCACTCGTATGCGTCCATTTTGGCTCGGTTGTATCGCTTGGGGCCGACGACGGACGCGATGAGCACCGATACGAGGGCGAAGGCAACGGCGACAGCACCCAGGACGAAGACGGGTATGTATTCGTTCATCCTTTTCACCTCTCCGCGCCTGCCTTGTGGGCATCTGAAGGAGCTCCGTCGGCCAAGAGATCTTTAGCCAATAGAAAAATGTGAGCCGAAACACAGCCTACCGGGGTGATGCCCCGACTTGTCTCGGTTTCGAACTCCGAGATGAGCGTGTCGGCGAGAAAGTCGATCTTGGACGTGAATGTAGCGGTCGAGCCGGAATGGCTTGTGATGAAGGGGTTTCGCGTCAGCTCTGAAGCAACGCGGTGACGGCGGAGGTGAGCACGAATGGATCGATCGGGTGCGAGACCGCGGCCTCCGCTCCCGACCAGTCGGCCAACCATCTGTCGTCTGGACGGCCCGTGAGCACGACGAGTGGCGGGCAGTTGTCCAACTCGTCCCTCAGCTGCTTGGCGACACCCATACCGCCTGCCGGTGTGGCTTCGCCGTCGAGGATTGCCAGGTCTACGCCGCCGGCATCGAGATGGTGGATGACCATGGGTTCGCTCGCCACTTCGATGTACTCGAATGCGGGCAGTTCGGGATCGGGGTGTTTGCCGATCGCGGTGGTGACGTCGGCGCGCGTGTTCGCGTTGCTGCTGTACACCAGTATGCGCAGCGGATCGTTCACGACAGCGATGCTACGTCCACTTGTGGGGACGCATCGCGTATTCGAGGTAACCCACTCCCACCGGCAGAAACCTGACGCCGATTCAGACCTGCACGGCTCGCGCGGTGGCCAACAATGCGGGGGTATCCTGCCCCGGCCAGATTCCGGTCAGGGTGGCATCCGGGGATGGTGCCAGGGGAACGCCGACGACCCGGGCGAGAGTCACTTCGAGGGCCTCGGACCGAAAGGTGGTTCTTCCTTCGCTATTCGCAACGTGAACATGGAGGAGGGGTGGCACTGGCGTTCCTTCGTGTCCGCTTCCGCGGACGCTGGTGGTCACAGTCCGTTTCTCCGGTGACGTCGGGTAGTCGTACTGGAGTTCTGCCTGCGTACCACCGGTGAGGATCGTTGCAGCGAGGACGGTGACGTAGACGGGATCATGGACCGCGTCGTACACCCAGCGCTCCCCGAGAACTGAATGCTGCATCGTGTTGACGAGATGGCCTTGCGCGTCGGCAAGTGGCCTGTCCCGGTATGTCAAGGGCACCTGCAGTACCTCGCCACCAGAGGCCAGAAGGAAGGTCTCCATTCCGACGGCGCCATTGGGATCGTCGAAGCGATAGGCGCCGAGGATGGTCACGTCGGTGATATCGAGATGCGCGGCCCAGGGCTGTTCAGGCGCCCAAGCGCGAAGCATGTCGATCTTGCTGGGGGATAGCTGCGCATCGTGAATCAGTGCCATCGAGCGAACGCTACCCGGTCGGCATGCAACGCGGTTCGTGCTGCTCACATCGCTTCCGGACGCGCTTGGTCGTTCCATTTGATATCAATGTGTAACGAACATTGAACCTCGCCGATAGAAACCTCGACCGCGGCGTGCGAAGCCGTTACCCCCGACTCGGCACCGCACGCCGCGGTCCCCACCCAACAGCAGTCGAAGGATGGCCATGCGCGACGAAGTGAGCGATCGGTTCCCACGCGGCGACGGACCGGGCGACGACGTGCTCGGCGATTTCGGAGTCAGCCGTCAAGGGTTCGTCAGCCGTTTGCAGGAGATATTGCTGCAGAACCCACCGCCCAAGGGGCTGGATCATCTCGACGTCGCACGTCTGATCGCCGCCTGCTCCTGATCCCGCAACACCAGCCGGCGTGCAGCCGAGGCAGCGGGAGCGCAGACTGTGACGCGTGACCGACGCCCCTGACGCACCCAGAACGCCGTCCACCACAGAGCATTCTCGGCTTGCCGAGTCGCCCGGGGTGAGCGGGCCATGGCGTCAGTGGGGCCCATACCTCGCTGGTAGGCAATGGGGAACGGTGCGCGAGGACTACTCGGAGGACGGAGACGCGTGGCAGTCGTTTCCGTTCGACCAGGCGCATGCTCGAGCTTACCGCTGGGGCGAGGACGGCCTCGGGGGCATCTGTGATCGTTTCGGCTTCCTCAACTTCGCATTCGCGGTGTGGAATCGCAAGGACCCGATCCTCAAGGAGCGGCTGTTCGGACTCACCAACGGTGAGGGCAACCACGGTGAGGACGCCAAAGAGTATTGGTGGGTGATCGACGGGACACCGTCCCACAGTTGGATGCAGTGGCTGTATCGGTATCCCCACGCGGAGTATCCCTACCAACAGCTCCGGGACGAGAACGCCAGTCGCGGCCGAGACGACCGCGAGTACGAACTGTCCGACACCGGAATACTCGAAGAGAACCGATTCTGCGACGTCCAGGTCAGCTATGCCAAGGCCTCACCCGACGACATCTGCATCGTCATCTCCGTCACCAATCACGGCCCGGAGACGGCATCACTCGATTTGTTGCCGCACCTGTGGCTACGAAACACCTGGGCTTGGGGGCGCGACGACCGCGGTGGCACCCTCACCGACGTCGATCCCAACGAACTGGAGTCCGGACGCCTGCGTGCCATCGAGGCGGATCACAGTTTCCTTGGCAGGTACTACCTCAGCGCGGAGGGGCATCCGGACGTGTTGTTCTGCGACAACGAGACCAATGCCGCCGATCTGTGGGGACAGGAGAACCGTTCCCAGTACAGCAAGGACGGCATCGGGCGCCGAGTGGTCGGCGGGGATGTCGACGCCGTCAATCCGGAGCGGACCGGCACGAAGGCCGCGTTCTGGTTCCAGCTGGACGAGATCGCGCCCGGTGGCACCGTCGAAGTCAAGCTGCGCCTGTCCATGAACCCGCCCGACGAACAGACCTTCGGTCGCGGATTCGATGCCGTGGTCGCGGACCGGCAGGCCGAGGCCGACGAGTTCTACGATGCTGTCATCGGAGCCGATCTCGACGACGCCGATCGTCATGTCGCCCGTCGCGCCTACGCCGGACTGCTGTGGACGAAGCAGCTCTACCGCTACGACGTCGAGCAGTGGGTCGAAGGTGACAGGGTGGGAGAGCCGGCGCCGGCGTCGCGGCAGAGCTCGACCGCTCGCAACGCCCACTGGCGTCACCTCGCGTTGGCTGATGTCATCTCGATGCCCGACGAGTGGGAGTATCCGTGGTTCGCGGCCTGGGATCTGGCCTTTCATGCCATTCCGCTTGCGCACGTCGACCCCGACTTCGCCAAGGAACAGCTCGTGTTGATGTGCCGCGAGTGGGCGATGCACCCCAACGGTCAGCTTCCGGCTTACGAGTGGGAGTTCGGCGACGTCAACCCGCCGGTGCATGCATGGGCGGCATGGCACGTCTACCGCATCGACGGTTTTCGAGACCGAGAGTTCCTCGTTCGAGTCTTCACGAAACTTCTCCTGAATTTCGCTTGGTGGGTGAACCGCAAGGACTCCGAGGGCTCGAACATCTTCGAGGGCGGATTTCTCGGGATGGACAACATCGGACTGTTCAACAGGTCGGCTCCGCTGCCGCCGGGGTTTCGTCTGGAGCAGTCGGACGCGACCAGCTGGATGGCCTTCTACTGCCAGCAGATGTTCAAGATTGCTCTCGAACTCGCCAGGTACGACAGCGCGTGGGACGACGTGGCAACCAAGTTCTTCACCCACTTCCTTTCCATCGCACGAGCCGTCAAATCGTTCGGCTCGCAGCATATTTCACTGTGGCACGAGGAAGACGGGTTCTTCTACGACGTCCTCGTCCCGCCCGAGGGAGATGCGATTCCCATGCGGGTTCGGTCGATGGTCGGATTGCTTCCGATCCTCGGGGCCACGGAGATACCGTCGTGGGTCGAGGAGGAGTGCCCCGATCTGACCGCGCGGCTGCGCTGGGTGCAGAGGCGTCGACCGGAGATGGTCAGCCCCCTGCTCGCGCGAAAAGACGGTGACGAAGTCCGCGTGCTGCTCTCACTCGTCGAACCCGAACGGCTCAAGCGTGTGCTGTCGCGGATGTTCGATTCCGAGGAATTTCTCTCTGCATTCGGTATTCGCTCGCTCTCTGCGTCATATCGCGACGGGATCACCTACGAGATAGACGGCCGATCGCTGTACATCGAATACGAACCGGGCGAATCCCGCACCGGAATGTTCGGTGGCAACTCGAATTGGCGTGGCCCCATCTGGTTCCCGGTCAATGTCCTGCTTGCCGACAAACTGCGAGCGTACGGCCGGCACTACGGCGACTCGTTCACCATCGAGATCCCCACGGGGTCCGGCAACCACTGCACGTTGACCGACGCGGCGGACCTGATAGACAACGGCCTGGCGTCGTTGTTCCGTCCGGTCAACGGCAAGCGGCCTGCGGACGGCGACCGAATCGAGTCCAGTGACGACCCGCTCTGGAGCGTGCATCCCACCTTCAACGAGTACTTCGACGGTGACACCGGCGAGGGTTTGGGGGCCTCGCACCAGACCGGATGGACCGGGCTCGTCGCACATCTGCTGCGTCCGCGGCTACCGCTCTGAGAGCGGCCGCGGGTCGGACTCGTGCTCACCTAGAGTGGTGCCATGAAAATCCGCGGCGCAGTACTGGAGAACATCGGATCTTCTCGGCCTTACGCGCAATCGCGCCCCCTCACCGTTTCGGAACTGGACCTGGCGCCTCCTGGTGACGGTGAACTGCTGATCAGAATCGAGGCAGCGGGATTGTGTCACTCGGACCTGTCGGTTGTCGACGGCAACCGCATTCGACCGGTTCCGATGCTGCTGGGCCACGAAGCTGCCGGCCGTGTCGAGTCCGTCGGAGCGGGTGTCGACGACATAGCCGTCGGTGCCCGCGTGGTCATGACGTTTCTGCCCCGATGCGGCGACTGCGCCGGATGTCGGACCGACGGCCGGATGCCCTGTGTCACAGGCAGCTCGACCAACAACGAGGGGACGCTGCTCGGCGGTGGCGTACGGCTGACGCGCGACGGCGTCGAGATCAAGCACCACCTCGGCGTGTCCGGATTCGCCACGCATGCTGTGGTCGACCGCAAGTCCGTCGTCCCGGTCGACGACGACATCCCTGCCGACATCGCCGCCGTTCTGGGATGCGCAGTGCTCACCGGTGGTGGTGCCGTCCTCAATGCGGGACAACCGAAGCCGGGTCAGTCGGTCATGGTGATCGGGCTCGGTGGCGTCGGCATGGCTGCGATCCTGACGGCAGTATCCGTTGGTGCGGGAGAAGTCATCGGCGTCGACGGCGTCCCGGACAAGCTGATCGCGGCCCGTGAACTTGGGGCGACCCAGACGTTCTCGCCTACCGAGAGACAAGAACTGGCCGTCAAGGCCGACGTCGTCATCGAGGCCGCTGGAAATGCGCGAGCTTTCGAAGCTGCGGTGGCGGCGACAGCACCCGGTGGCGTCACCGTCACCGTCGGCCTACCTGCCCCCGACGCAAGATCATCGATCTCCCCGCTCGGACTGGTGGCCGAGGCGCGCACGATCATCGGCAGCTACCTGGGATCGGCTGTGCCTTCGCGCGACATTCCGAAATATGCGCAGATGTGGCGTGAGGGCAGATTGCCGGTGGAGAAGTTGATCAGCTCTCGAATCGGCCTGGACGAGATCAACCGCGGAATGGACGAACTCGCCGACGGAAATGCGATACGTCAAGTCATCACCTTCGACTGACGCGTCGTGACGAGCCGGACCCAACTCCGCCGACCGGCGTACTGCGGGCGAGGTCTAGGTCAGTAGGCTTGCGTGCGCGTAAGTGTTCGAGTCGAGGAGCGGAGCAATCGTGAGTGCAGAAGTACCCGTCCGGGTCGGCGTCCTCGGTGCTCGCGGCAAGGTGGGTCAGGCGATCTGCGCGGCTGTGGAGGCCGCGGAGGATCTCGAACTCGTCGCTGCGGTGGACCAGGGCGATCCCCTCACCAATCTCGTCGACGCGGCCACCGACGTGGTCGTCGACTTCACCCACCCCGATGTGGTGATGGACAACCTGAAGTTCGTTGTCGAGAACGGTATCCACGCCGTCGTCGGCACCACCGGTTTCGACGACACCCGCCTCGACTCGGTGCGTTCCTGGTTGGCGGGCGCGCCCGAAACCGGAGTGCTGATAGCACCCAATTTTGCGATCGGCGCAGTATTGACAATGCGTTTCGCCGAACAGGCCGCGCGGTTCTTCGACTCCGTCGAGGTCATCGAATTGCACCACCCGAACAAAGCCGACGCGCCGTCGGGTACCGCTTACCGCACAGCCCAATTGATCGCCGCAGCCCGCGCGAAGGCAGGGGTACCGAAGAGCCCGGATGCGACGACAGCGGAGTTCGACGGGGCACGAGGCGCCGAAGTAGAAGGTGTGCGCGTGCATTCCATTCGACTGGCAGGACTCGTGGCGCATCAGGAAGTTCTGCTCGGCACCACCGGCGAGACACTCACCATCCGGCACGATTCACTCGACCGAACATCGTTCGCGCCGGGAGTGCTCCTCGGAGTCAGGGAGATCGCCGGTCGACCGGGGTTGACCGTCGGGCTCGATTCGTTCCTCGACCTGTGATCGCAATGAACAAGTCGACGAGGGTGCTGTCCATCATCGTCGTGCTCGTGGCGATTCTGGGCTTCTACTTCTACGTTCTCGGTAGTCGGGGCGTGTCGCTGCTTCGCAACGGCGACGCGGTCAGCGTCGGTCTCGGTGTCGGGGTTCTGCTGCTTCCCATCATCGGTGTCTGGATCGTCTTCGCCACGCTCAAGGCAGGTCTGGATCATCAGCGTCTTGCGTCCCGGGTTCATGACGAAGGCCTGGAACTCGATGTCTCGGAGCTGCCCCGGATGCCGTCGGGACGGCTCGAACGCGACGCTGCCGACGAACTGTTCGCGCAGGTCAAGTCCGAATGGGAAAAGGACCCGGACAACTGGCGCAACTCCTACCGGCTCGCCAGGGCCTACGACTACGCCGGTGATCGTTCTCGTGCCCGCGAGACGATGAAGCGAGCGGTGGCGCTCGAACGCGACGAGTCCTGATGCCTACGCTGCTCATCGTTCACCACACTCCCTCGCCGGTCACCCGCGAGTTGCTCGAGTCGGTGATGGCAGGCGCGATGGATCCCGACATCGAGGGGGTGACGGTCCGCAGTGTCCCCGCACTCGCGGCGACGGTGCCGGACGTCCTCGGCGCCGACGGCTACCTGTTCGGAACTCCCGCCAACTTCGGCTACATGAGCGGTGCCCTGAAGCACTTCTTCGACACCACCTACTACCCATGCCTCGACGCCGTCGCCGCGCGCCCGTTCGGTTTGTGGGTGCACGGCAACAACGACACAGCGGGGGCGGTCGCGGCCGTTCGCAAGATCACGACCGGATGGGGTCTCGAACAGGCCGCTGCGGCGTTGGAGGTGACGAACGTCGACAAGGCGAGCCGGGAGGCGTGCTACGAGCTCGGCGGTACTCTCGCCGCGACTCTCATGACCTGACGGTTCAGGGATGACCGGTTCACTTCGTGGCAGGCTGGGTCCATGCGTGAAATGAGTGCGGCGATGGCTCGGCGTACGGCGCTGGCCGCACAGGGTCTGGCCTCGCCGCATCCGGCGGGGGAACGGGGTGCGTCCACACGCGCCGTGCACAAGGTTCTCGATCGAACGCATCTGTTGCAGATCGACTCGGTATCGGTGCTGGTGCGCGCGCACTACGCTCCCGTGTTCAGCCGTGTGGGCCGGTACGACCGCGGTGTGGTGGATCGGGCCGCGTGGACCGATACGGCGCGCAGTCCGCGTCGGCTGGTCGAGTACTGGGCGCACGAAGCTGCGCTGATTCCGGTCGAGGACTGGCCGTTGATGCGCTGGCGAACCGAACTCTACGAGCATGGACGGTGGGGCGGTGCGAAGTCCGTTCTGGAGCGGAACCCGACGCTCGCGAAGGAAGTGCAGGGTGTGATCGCCGATCTGGGGCCGTCCAGTGCGGGCGAGATCGAGCGCGTGCTCGACGTCGAGCGGCCTGGCAGAAAAGGGCCGTGGTGGGATCGCAGCGACGTGAAGATCGTGTGCGAGCAGCTTTTTGCGGCGGGGGTGGTGTCGGTGGCCACACGGGCAGGCTTCGTTCGTCACTATGATTTGACCGAGCGCGTCATACCTGCCGACATCGCTGCGCGGCGCGTGGTCGAGGCCGATGCGGTGCGTGCGCTGGTGGGTCGGTCGGCGGATGCTCTGGGCGTCGCCACCGAAGCGGATCTGCGTGACTACTACCGCCTTTCGCAGAAGCAGACCACAGCGGCGATAGCCGATCTGGTCGAGGACGGGGTGCTCGAACAAGTCGAGGTTCGCGGCTGGGGCGCCCCCGCCTATCTTCACGCCGATGCACGGATTCCGCGGTCCGTTCGCGGCGCTGCCCTCCTGTGCCCGTTCGACCCGATGATCTTCTTCCGGCCGCGGGTGCAGCGCATCTTCGACTTCCATTACCGGATCGAGATCTACACCCCGCAGCACAAGCGAGTTCACGGCTACTACGTCTTCCCGTTTCTGCTGGACGGCGAACTCGTGGCGCGAGTCGACCTCAAAGGCGACCGAGCGCGATCGGAACTGCAGGTACTGGGCGCATTCGTCGACGGTGACCGCGACGCAACGGTCATTGCGGCGGCATTGCACCCGGTGCTGCGCGAAATGGCCGACTGGCTCGAGCTGGCGGATGTCGTCCTCGGTGGGCGCGGGGATCTGATGCCGGCTCTGACCGAGTTGCCGGCGACCGGATGACCCCCGGAGGTTCGGACAGCGGACGAGAAAGAATGGTGCGACCATGCCCGACATGACCTCTTCCGTATCTGCGCAATCGAACGAGCTGTCGCCCCAGGTCGTGGTGCTCTTCGGAGCCACCGGCGATCTCGCGAAGCGCAAACTCCTGTCGGGGATGATGCACCTCGCGTTGTCCGAACTCGCTCCGCGAATCCGAGTTGTCGGAACGTCGTTGGAAGAGATGACCAGTGACGAGTTTCGTCAGATGGCACTCGAAGCGATCGACGAGCACTCGAGCCGAAAGGTCTCCGACGAACAGTGGCGCCAATTCGCGGGGAAATTGAGCTACGTGTCGCAGAAGTCCGGTCCGGCGGCGTTGGGGGAGGCCGTTGCCACCGCAGAAATCGAACTCGGTGTCGGCGTCAAGCGGTTGCACTATTTGTCTGTCCCTCCGAAAGCTGCGCTGGCAGTCGTCGACATGCTCGCCGCCGCCGATCTGGTGAAGAATTCTCGGATCATCATGGAGAAGCCTTTCGGAACGGACCGCGAGAGCGCGATTGCTCTCAATGCCAGGTTGCACGAGACTTTCGACGAGGAGCAGATCTTTCGTATCGACCATTTTCTCGGAAAGGAACCTGCGCAGAACATTCTGGCGTTTCGCTTCGCGAACGGTTTGTTCGAGCCGATCTGGAACCGAAATTTCATCGACCACGTGCAGATCGACATTCCGGAAGCCCTTGCGCTCGACGGCCGGGCGAACTTCTACGAAAATACCGGCGCCTTCAAGGACATGGTGGTCACCCACTTGTTCCAGGTTCTCGCCTTCATGGCGATGGAACCGCCGACGGCTCTCGAGCCCAGAGCGATCAGCGAGGAAAAGAACAAGGTCTTCAGGTCGATGCTTCCGCTCGACCCTCGCAAGGTGGTACGCGGTCAGTACTCGGGTTACCGGTCCGAGCCGGGCGTGGCACCGGACTCGGAAACGGACACCTTCGTCGCATTGGAGTGCGAAATCGACAACTGGCGATGGGCGGGTGTGCCGTTCTACCTCAGGACGGGCAAGCGCCTAGCCGAGGGGCAACGAATAATCTCCATCGCATTCCGTGAGCCGCCGAAGAGCATGTTTCCGGCGGGGTCCGGCGTTGGTGCGCACGGGCCGGACCACCTCACGTTCGACTTGGCGGATGCGTCGAAGGTGTCGTTGTCCTTCTACGGCAAGAGGCCCGGGCCGGGGATGCGGTTGGACAAACTGAGCATGCAATTCGCACTACAGGAAACCGAACGTGTGTCGGATGTGCTCGAGGCGTACGAGCGGCTCATTCTCGACGCCATGCACGGCGACCACACGCTGTTCACCACAGCCGAGGGGATCGAGCGGTTATGGGAGGTGTCGCAGCCGCTACTCGCTGACCTGCCACCTGTGCGGCAGTACACGCCGGGGTCCTGGGGGCCGAATGCAATTCACCAGCTGATCGCCCCGCATGCATGGCGGCTGCCATTCGAACGGGAGTGGCGTGAAAAGCGCTGACGGCGCTGCCTTGCGTCGGTTCGTAGACTCAGTACCGCGTGCGGTTGTTGCGAACCTGTTCACGTAGTGCATCCTGAACTGCTTGCGAGAGCCAGGAATTGAGCGAAACGCCATTCATGGACGCTGCTTGTTCGGCCCGTTCCTTCACGTGTTCGACCATGCGTAGGGTGACGCGACGCACCTCGCCTGTGACATCGTCCATCGTCGGGTATTCGTCACCATCGGACGGTATCGCTCCGGCCGACCTTTCGGCAGCCTCGTCGATGGCCTCACGGATGACGTCGGCCGACGCCTCGTTCCCGGACAATTTGAGATGAACGGAATACCCGTCGATTCGGTCGGAGATCTCGTCGGCGAACTCGGACATCGCTTCGAGGAGCATGAGCCGTGCAGACGCCTGTGCCGCGTTGGCGAGTGCTTCGGCGGTCTTTCTGGTGTGGTCGTCGCCGAGCGATGCGGCTGCCAGAAGATCTGCACGTAGCGAGGCGGTATACCTGTCTAGTTCCATGGTGTCAGTGTGACGTCTAAAGTGGCGTCGTGCAAGCGTCGAATTGTCGTCATCGTGACGCCGATTTGGCGTCGGCCGGGTGCTCGCGAGGTTCGTGGATAGGGTTTGTGTGAGTTGTCAGCTGTACTAGCGAAGGAATGCGCAGTGTCGAAGACGGTGTCACTGAAGGTTGAATTGGTCGCCAAGACCGAGTTCGTCGAGCCTTTGGACATCCCGTGGGAGACCGATGCCGACGGGGGACAAGCGCTCGTGGAGTTCGCCGGCCGCGCGTGCTACCAGAGTTGGTCCAAACCGAACCCGCGAACTGCGACGAACGCGTCCTATCTGCGGCACCTACTCGACGTCGGGCACCTGTCCGTCCTCGAGCATGCATCGGTGAGCTTTTACATCACGGGGATCTCGCGGTCGTGCACGCATGAGCTGATCCGGCATCGCCACTTTTCGTACTCCCAGCTCTCCCAGCGCTTCGTGCCCGAGCGCGACGCCAACGTCATCGCCCCGCCCGCTGTTGCAGGGGACGCCGAGCTGGAAGCGTTGTTCGAGCAAGCAACGGACGCAAGCAGAGCTGCCTACGTCGAACTGCTCAATGCACTCGAGCACAAGCTCGACGGCGTCACCAATTCCGCGCTCCGGGGCAAGCAGGCGCGCCAGGCGGCGCGGTCTGTTCTCCCCAACGCGACCGAGACGAAGCTCGTCGTCACGGGCAACTACCGGGCCTGGCGGCATTTCGTGTCGATGCGCGCCTCCGAACACGCGGACGTCGAAATCAGACGTCTGGCGGTCGAATGCCTGAGGCAACTGGCCTCGATCGCGCCGGACATCTTCGGCGATTTCGAAATTTCCGCACTGTCGGATGGTTCCGAGGTGGCGCACAGCCCGTTCGTCACCGAGAACTGACCGCCCGCTCTCGGGCGAAGTTCCGTCCCGCCGCGAGTTAGCGCGCATTGCACCGGGTAACCTTTCTGACCATGACATACGGTGATCCCGCTCCTGCGATCCACTCCCCGTTCGGCACGGTGCTGACCGCCATGGTGACCCCGTTCACCCCCGACGGAAAGTTGGATATCGACGCCGGAGTACGGCTGGCTCATTTCCTGGTCGAGCAGGGTAACGACGGGCTGGTCCTCGCAGGTACCACCGGTGAATCACCTACCACCACCGAGAACGAGAAGCTCGAGCTCATGCGCGCGGTCATCGCGGCCGTCGGGGACCGCGCGTGCATTATTGCCGGAGCAGGAAGCAACGACACCGCGCACAGCGTCGAGTTGGCCCGCGACGCGGCCCGCGCAGGCGCCCACGGCCTCCTGGTGGTCACGCCGTACTACTCTCGGCCGCCGCAGGCGGGGCTCTTCGCGCACTTCACCGCAGTCGCCGACGCGACGGACCTGCCGGTGATGTTGTACGACATTCCGCCGCGCTCGGTCGTTCCCATCGAGACCGAGACGCTGCGTCGGCTCGCCGAGCACCCTCGGATCCTTGCCGTCAAGGACGCCAAGGGGGACCTCAACGCCGGCGCTGAATTGATCGCAACGACAGGGCTGCAATTCTTCTCAGGCGACGATCCGCTCAACCTGCCGTGGCTGTCGGTGGGCGCTACCGGATTCGTGAGCGTCATCGGCCACCTCGTGCCGGCCCGACTGCGCGAAATGCACAGCGCCTTCATGGCGGGTGACAATGCAAGGGCGCGGGCCATCAATGCAAGCCTCATTCCGGTGACCAGAAGCGTGGCCCGACTCGGCGGCGTCAGCGCCGCCAAGGCAGGTCTGCGGCTCATCGGACTGGACGTGGGCGAGCCCAGGCTTCCCCAGGTGCCGCCCACCAGTGACCAGATCGACATGCTTGCAGCGGATCTGAGAGCAGCAGGAGTGCTTGTATGAGCCGACCAGCACGATCGCGTGGCCGCGCAACCCGAAGTGCAGGTCCGCCTGCCGACAGGCAGGCGCAGTCCGCGAAACCGATCGTGCAAAGTTCGGCCCGGACGGTTCGCCCCGACGCTCGAACACAATTCGACCCGACCGACCGACTCGGTACGCCGCCCGCAGCGCCGTTCAAGGGCCTGCGCGTAGTCGCGCTGGGCGGCATCGGCGAAATCGGCCGCAACATGACGGTGTTCGAGCATCAGGGAAAATTGCTCATCGTCGACTGTGGTGTGCTCTTTCCCGAGGACCAGCAACCCGGCGTCGACCTGATCCTGCCGGACTTCCGGCACATCGAGAACCGGATGGCCGACGTCGAGGCCGTCGTTCTCACACACGGTCACGAGGACCATATCGGCGCGGTGCCGTTCCTGCTTCGTCTGCGTCCGGACGTACCGGTCGTGGGATCGAAGTTCACGCTCGCGCTGGTGGCGGCCAAGTGCCGTGAACACCGGTTGCGCCCCAACCTCGTCGAGGTCATCGAGGGCCAGAAGACCAACCATGGGCCGTTCGAGTGCGAGTACTTCGCGGTCAACCACTCGATTCCGGACGCTCTGGCCATCGCGATCCGCACCGACGCGGGCCTGACGCTGCACACCGGCGACATCAAACTCGACCAACTGCCGCTCGACGGACGGCTCACCGACCTCGCAGGCTTCTCACGTCTCGGCGACGAAGGTGTCGATCTGTTCCTGGTGGACTCGACCAACGCCGAAGTCCCCGGCTTCGTCACCCCTGAGCGCGAGATCGGCGGAGTCCTCGACACCGTCATCGGCAAGGCCAAGCAGCGCGTGATCGTGGCGTCGTTCGCGAGCCACGTGCACCGAATTCAGCAGGTCATCGACGTGGCTGAGCGATACAACCGTCGGATAGCATTCGTCGGTCGGTCGATGGTGCGCAACATGCAGATAGCCCAGGATCTCGGGTACCTGCGGGTGCCCGACGGTCTCGAAGTCACCGTCGACACGGCGGCGACATTGCCCGACGACCGGCTCGTGCTCATCTCAACCGGGTCTCAAGGCGAGCCGCTCTCGGCACTCTCGCGAATGGCGCGCGGAGAACACCGTCAGATCAACGTCAAGGCCAACGATCTCGTCGTCCTGGCGTCGTCCTTGATCCCCGGCAACGAGAATTCGGTTTTCGCCGTCGTCAACGGTCTTGCGAAGCGCGGCGCCACGGTGGTGACCCAGCAGACTGCGAAGGTGCATGTCTCCGGTCACGCATCCGCAGGCGAGCTGCTGTACTTGTACAACGCGGTGCGTCCCACCAATGCGATGCCCGTGCACGGGGAGTGGCGCCACCTGCGTGCCAACGCGGCACTGGCGAAGGCGACCGGTGTGGCCGAGGATCGAATCATCCTCGCCGAGGATGGGGTGGTGGTCGACATGGTCGACGGACTCGCCCGCATCGTCGGGCAGGTGCCCGTCGGCCACGTCTATGTCGACGGTCTGTCCGTCGGTGACGTCGGTGATTCCACCCTGTCGGATCGCCTGGTTCTCGGTGAGGGTGGATTCATTGCCATCACGGTCGCCGTCGACTCGAGTACTGGCCGTGCCGTCACCGCCCCGGAGGTGTCGGGTCGCGGATTCTCCGATGATCCCACGGCACTCAAGGAAGCCGGCCAGTTGGTCGAGGCCGAGCTCGTTCGTCTTGCTTCCGAAGGAGTCACCGATACTCACCGGATCGCGCAGGCGGTTCGCAGGGTGGTGGGACGTTGGGTCGCCGACAAGTATCGCCGCAAGCCGATGATCGTTCCGACGGTCATGGCGGTGGGGAACAAGTAGTTTCCTGCGCGCTCAGGCTGCCAACAGGCGCCACAGACCGATGAGCCCGACGACCACGATGACGGCGCGCAAAGTCCACGGCGACAGCTTTCGGCCGTAGCGTGCGCCTATCGACCCGCCGAACAGCGAACCGGCAGCGATCAAACCCGCTGCTGCCCAGCTGATATCGCTGAACGCGACGATCGTGTATGTCGCGGCGGCGACCACGTTCACGATCAGTGAGAGAAGATTCTTGGCAGCGTTCATCCGCTGCATCGAGTCGGGCAGCAGAACTCCCATCACTCCGATCAGCATGATGCCCTGGGCTGCAGTGAAATACCCGCCGTAGATCCCCACGGCGAAGGTGCCGATCGTCAGCAGTACGAGCTTGGTGCGGCTGACGTGATCGGTTGCCACGCCCGCAGCCTCGGAGCGGCGGCGGGCCCAGGTCTGAATTCGGGGCTGCACCACGACCAGGACCAGCGCGCCGATCAGCAGGATCGGTACGACGGCGGCGAAAACGGACGGCGGCAGGTGGAGTAGTAGCCAGGCCCCGATCAGTGCTCCGACGAACGAGGCCGGCATCTGCCACCGCAGCCGTCCCCACTGTCCGCGCAATTCGCGGCGATATCCCCATGTTCCGGAGATACTTCCGGCCACCAACCCGATGGCATTCGACATGGTGGCCACTACGGGGGGATAGCCGAACGCAACCAACGTGGGAAACGTGATCAGAGTCCCGGACCCGACGACCGCATTGATCGCGCCCGCGCCCAACCCAGCGACGAATATGACGACAATTTCCGATACCGGCACCGATGTGAGATTACGGTTCACCCACCGCCGCACCGCTGACGGGGCACGTACTGTGAGTGAGTGTGAGCCTTGCACAGGACGAACGCGCCGAACTCGTACGAACAATGACCGCAGTGGGGGAGGACGCCCCGACGTTGTGTGGTGACTGGACAGCTCGCGATCTCGCGGCACACCTGGTGGTCCGAGAGCGGCGTCTGGATGCCGCACCCGGGATCGTGCTTCCATTTCTGTCCGGATACACCGAGAAGGTGCAGGCAGGGGCGGCGGCGAAGCCTTTCGACGACCTGGTGTCGGCCATTCGGACGGGCCCACCCCTTTGGTCACCGTTCAAGCTTCTCGACCCGGTGATCAACGTGGGGGAGATGTTCGTTCACCATGAGGATCTCCGCCGGGCGGGGCCGGACTGGACTCAACGCACGTTGTCGGCTTCGCTGCAGAACAGGCTATGGACGATTGCCGGCCTGATCGGAAGACGTGCATATTCCGCGTCGCCGGTCGGTGTGGTGTTCCGATCGAAGGACGGTCGAACGAAAACGGTCAAGAAGGCGAGTGGTCGACACGTGGTGCTGACGGGTGAGCCGTCCGAACTGCTGCTGCACGCCTTCGGGCGTAGCGCCGTGGTCATCGAGTTCGAGGGCACCGAGGCCGACATCGCAGCAGTTCAGGGGCTTGACCGAAGCTTCTGAGGTCGATGGCACAACGCATCGGGACAAGTCGGGCAAGCTGTTACTGGTGTTGCGGATGGTTTCCGAGGGGTCATTGCGACTAACCTGAGCGCATGGCAGGAAAGACCAGCACCCGAAGTTCGAAAGCCGGCGCCGGCAATTCGCTGTCATCGCGTGCGTCGGGGGGAACAGCCAAGACCGCGAAAGGGCGTACTGCTCGCACGGTCACCACGCCGCGAAAGCCGACCGCCCCGCGAAAGTCCCCGCCTCGCGGCGGTGCGTCCACCCGCTCGGCAGCGCCCCGTCGGCCTGCACGCAAGAACAATGGTGGCGTCATGTCCGCCATCGGCCGCGGCGTGACGTCGACCTGGGCTGTTGCTGCCAAAGGTGTCGGCGCCACCACCCGGACGGTCAGCAAGGCCAAGGACATCGAGCACGGTCACCGTCGCGACGGCATCGCGCTCGGACTGATCGCCGTCAGCGTCATCGTTGCTGCAGCCGTCTGGTTCAGCGCGGGTGGCCCCATCGGTGAGTGGATCGAAATTGCCGTGCGCGCAGTGGTCGGCGACGCCGGCTACATCGTGCCCGCGCTCGGTGTTGCCATCGCTGTAGTTCTGATGCGATCGGAACCGAACCCCGAGATCCGGCCGCGGCTGGTGTTGGGCTCGATACTGCTCATCCTTCCCGTCCTCGGGCTGTGGCACATGGCTGCGGGCTTCCCGACGGATGCGGAGGGGCGCGCGACGGGTGGCGGGTTTGTCGGCTACGTCGCCGGTGGCCCGATCGTCGACGGTCTGACGGTCTGGCTGGCGGTACCGCTGCTGTTTCTCGCCGGTCTGTTCGGAGTGCTGCTGCTGACCGGCACCACCGTTCGAGACGTCCCGGCCAAACTGCGCACGCTGTTCGGTACCGACAGCCGCGGTGACGAGTACGGAGAGTACGACCCCGCCGATTTCGGAACGGATTTCGGCGACGAGGGATACAGCCACGACGCCGACTTCGACGGCTACCCCGTCGACAAGGCAGGCGAGAGCGACCCGTACGACAATTACCCGACCGAGGAGTACGTACCGGTCGCGAAGCCGCGCACGCGCAGGAGGACAGCGCAGCCCGAGGCTCCGACCGAGGTCATCGACCCTGCGGCGGCGGAGGCGGCCGCCGAGGCCCCGGCGCCGGCATCTCGACCAGCGGCAGCTGCTCGGGCTGTGGCGAAGCCTGTAGTCAAGGCCGCCGAACCGAAGAGTGCCACCGAGGACGACAAGATCGTCGTCGATCGCGTCGTCGACGGGGACTACACCCTGCCATCGCTTTCGCTGCTGATCGACGGCGATCCGCCCAAGACTCGCAGCCAGGCCAACGACGCGATGATCGAGGCGATCTCCGATGTTCTCGATCAGTTCAAGATCGACGCGGCGGTCACCGGATTCACGCGCGGCCCGACAGTCACCCGATACGAGGTGGAACTGGGCCCGGGCGTCAAAGTCGAGAAGATCACCGCACTGGCCCGCAATATCGCCTATGCAGTGGCTACCGACAACGTGCGGCTGTTGGCCCCGATCCCGGGCAAGTCTGCAGTCGGCATCGAGGTGCCCAACTCGGACCGCGAAATGGTTCGTCTCGCCGACGTGCTCACTGCGCCGTCCACGCGCAAGGATCATCACCCGCTGGTGATCGGCCTCGGCAAGAACATCGAGGGCGAGTTCATCAGCGCGAACCTGGCCAAGATGCCGCACCTGCTGGTGGCGGGTTCCACCGGTTCCGGTAAGTCGAGCTTCGTGAACTCGATGCTCGTCTCACTGCTCGCCCGCGCGACACCGGACGAGGTACGGATGATCCTGATCGATCCGAAGATGGTCGAGCTGACACCGTACGAGGGGATCCCCCACCTCATCACCCCGATCATCACGCAGCCCAAGAAGGCTGCCGCGGCCCTGGCGTGGCTGGTCGAGGAGATGGAACAGCGCTATCAGGACATGCAGGTCAACAAGGTTCGGCACATCGACGACTTCAACAAGAAGGTGCGCTCCGGTGATATCAGCGCACCACTGGGCAGTGAACGCGTCTACAGGCCGTATCCGTACATCCTTGCCATCGTCGACGAGCTCGCCGATCTGATGATGACCGCACCGCGGGACGTCGAGGACGCCATCGTGCGAATCACGCAGAAGGCTCGCGCTGCCGGCATTCACCTGGTGCTGGCAACGCAGCGACCGTCGGTGGACGTCGTGACCGGTCTGATCAAGACCAACGTCCCGTCCAGGCTCGCGTTCGCGACATCCTCGCTCACCGATTCACGGGTCATCCTCGATCAGCCCGGTGCAGAGAAGCTCATCGGTATGGGTGATGCGCTGTTCCTGCCGATGGGAGCCGGCAAGCCCACTCGCCTGCAGGGCGCCTTCATCACCGACGAGGAAATCACGGCGGTCGTCGACTTCGCCAAGAATCAGGCGGAACCGGAATACAACGAGACCGTCACCGCGAGCAAGGCGTCGGAGAAGAAGGATGTCGACCCGGATATCGGCGACGATCTCGGTGTGTTGCTCCAGGCGGTGGAGCTGGTTGTCTCCAGCCAGTTCGGTTCGACCTCGATGCTTCAGCGCAAGCTGCGGGTGGGCTTCGCGAAGGCTGGCCGGTTGATGGACCTGATGGAGAACCGCGGAGTCGTCGGGCCGAGTGAAGGCTCCAAGGCGCGTGAGGTGCTGATCAAGCCTGATGAACTGGACGGGCTGCTGTGGTCGATCCAAGGCGGCGACCCGGACGAGGCTCCGGCGGAAGACTGAACACTGCTCCGCAGAGTGTCACAGGCTCCGCCGCGGGCCGCGAAGCACCGTCAGGCGAAGGCGCCCATCACCGGCTTCCACTCGGTGATCGAGGACTCCTCGATGAGATTCTCGACCGCGAACGGATCCTGCGCGAAGAGTTCTCGAACCGATGCGACGTCGGTACCTTCCACGAGGATGAGCGCGCCGCTGCCGTCGGTGTAGGGGCCGCTCGAGACGAGGACACCGCGTTCGAGAAGTTCGCCGAGCCAAGCGCGGTGGGTTGCGCGATGCGTGTCACGACCGTCCGTCGTGGCGGGGGAGTACGTGTATGCGACGGCGAAGAGGGCCATGTGTGTCCATTTCCTATCGGTTGTCATTATCAGGTGAGATCGACATCAGGTGTGATCGACATCAGAGCGAGAGCAACATCCGGGTGTTGCCCAGCGTGTTCGGTTTCACGTAACTCAGATCGAGGAACTCGGCGACACCGGTGTCGTACGACCTGCACATCTCCGCGTACACCTCGGCGGTGACGGGCGTCCCTTCGATCTCGGCGAATCCATGTCGGGAGAAGAAGTCCACCTCGAAGGTGAGTACGAACAGCTTCTGCAGGGCCAGTTCGCGTGCAACGTCGACCAATTTGTCGACGATCAAGTGCCCGGCCCCGTGACCCTTGGCGGACGGATCCACCGCCACCGTGCGCACCTCGCCCAGATCAGCCCACAACACGTGCAGGGCGCCGCACCCGATCACCGATCCGGCTCGCTCCGCCACCCAGAATTCCTGCACCGCCTCGTACAACGTCACGAGGTTCTTCTCGAGCAGAATCTTCCCGGCGTAAATGTCGATCAGGCGTTTGATCTCGGGAATGTCGGATGTTCGCGCACGTCGAACCACTACATCGTCGCCGCCGTGGGCGAGGAGCCGTGAGTTCGAACTCGGGTCGGACGCGTCGTCGACGGGAGGTCGACCGGCCCGATTCGGCGCAGAAGTCATGTGGTGAACAGTAGCCAACGCTCCAACCGATATTCTTCTCGTGTGTCCGTAATCGAACTCGCCACCCACGAACCTGGACACCGTCGTCGACCTTTCGCTATCAATGTCCTCCGGGACGCCGAAGAATCTGGCGGGGCGGCATGACCGGGGAGGTTCCGCCGACTCCGCGGCCTCCGCACGGCAACTCTTCGACAGGGTCCGAAGCGGTTCCGATACTCAACATTGCGAACGTTCTGACCGTGCTTCGGATCGCCCTGGTTCCCGTCTTCCTCGTCGTACTGTTCGTCGACGACGGTCAGGACCCCGCATGGCGGATCGGCGCGACGGTCGTGTTCGCGGTAGCCGCGATCACCGACCGTGTCGACGGCCAACTTGCACGCAAATACGGACTGGTCACCGATTTCGGCAAGATGGCCGACCCCATCGCGGACAAGGCGCTGATCGGCGCCGCGCTGGTCGGTTTGTCGATTCTGGGCGACCTCCCGTGGTGGGTCACCATCGTGATCGCGGCCCGCGAGATTGCCATCACGGGCGTGCGGTTCGCAGTGATCCGGCACGGTGTCATCCCGGCCGGCCGCGGCGGAAAGGTGAAGACGCTCTTGCAGAGCGTTGCTATCGGGTTCTATCTGTTCCCGCTACCCGACGAAGTCCGGTTCGTATCGGTGACGTTGATGGGTTTGGCTGTCGTGCTCACGGTGTACACGGGAGTGGATTACATCGTCCAGGCCGTGCGCCTGAGAAGAGGTGCGACCCGTTGACCGAAGTGAAACTCTCGGGTGACCGTTGGGCTGTTCGACGCGATACAGTCCGACTAGCCGTGTCGTTGCTGCAGCAGCGTCTCGAAGGTGCATCGGCGGTATAGGGTCGGGAACCAATCGAGCCCCGTCCTACGTTGTACCTGAAGATGCTGGACTTGGACGTACAGAAGACGAAGCACAGTTTCGAACGACATGGCTCGAACGAGGAGGAGCGAGATGGCGCTGCTATTGCGTGAAGCACTCGGCGACAGTTTGCGGCGCACTCGTGTTGCGCAGAGTCGCACACTGCGCGAGGTATCGAACACGGCACGGGTCAGTCTGGGGTATCTCTCGGAAGTAGAACGTGGACGGAAAGAAGCCTCGAGCGAGTTGCTCGCCGCGATCTGCGACGCTCTCGCCGTGCCCTTGGCCGACGTCATGAGCGATGTGAGCGAATGCCTGTCGGAATCCTCGGCCGCAGCGCGTGCTGCCGAGACGCCCGCCTCGGTGGGTGCCGAGGACACCTCGCCCCGCATCGCGGGCGAGACGAGGGTGGTTATTCCGGCGCCTGCGCGAGCCCTCGCCGCAGCGTGAGCAACGGGCTTGCACCAGCCCGCGCAACTGCATTGGTGACACAGTTCCACGGCAATTCGACCAGACCAGTATTCTCGTGACACGGGCAACTCATCGTAGGTCGCTGCACACGTCAGCCGACCCCCTACGCGCGACAACGTCGCTCTGGATGGAGGCAGGATCAACCCATGGCTAATCCTTTCGTCAAGGCCTGGAAGTACATGATGGCGCTCTTCAATTCCAAGATCGACGAGAAGGCCGACCCCAAGGTTCAGATTCAGCAGGCCATCGAGGATGCGCAACGACAGCACCAGGCGCTGTCTCAGCAGGCGGCCTCGGTGATCGGCAATCAGCGTCAGCTGGAGATGAAACTGAGCCGTCAACTGGACGAGGTCGAAAAGCTCAACGCCAATGCTCGCCAGGCGGTCACACTGGCTGACCAGGCCAATGCCGCCGGTGACGTGGAGAAGGCAACGCAGTACACCAACGCCGCCGAGGCGTTCGCGGCGCAGCTCGTCACCGCTGAGCAGAGCGTCGAGGACCTGAAGGTGCTGCACGATCAGTCGCTGCAGGCGGCGTCGCAGGCGAAGAAGGCCGTCGAACAGAACGCGATGGCCCTGCAAGCCAAGGTTGCCGAGCGGACCAAGCTGCTCAGCCAACTCGAGCAGGCAAAGATGCAGGAGAAGGTCAGCGAGTCACTGCGGTCGATGGACTCGACGCTGTCCGCTCCGGGCAACACCCCGAGCCTCGACGCGGTTCGCGACAAGATCGAGCGTCGGTATGCAGACGCACTCGGCTCTGCGGAGCTGGCGCAGAACACGGTGTCCGGCCGCATGATGGAGGTGCAGCAGGCTTCGGTCCAGATGGCAGGCCACAGCAGGCTCGAACAGATCCGAGCCTCCATGGCCGGTGAGTCGCTTCCGTCCGGAAACACCGCGTCCAAGCCGTCGATTGCCAAGTCGCCGAACACCAACTCGGCAAACACGACGCCCGAACCTCCCGCGCAGAACTGAACGCCCCAGCGAACCGAATCGTGAACAAGTACAGGCATGGCCGACCACACAAGTGGTCGGCCATGCCTGTTCCCGGGTCCGTCACGGCGGTTCGCGGCGTGGCTGACAGCGCACGCAGGATGAGCGAAACGGCAATCGAGGCGGTCGGTCGGTGGAACGATCCGCGTCGGAAGCAAATCAGACGAGTGCGGCGCGCGCGTCGACGCGGATCGTGGTTCGGCGGCGCCTCGGGCATCTCGGCGGTGTCCGCCGCGGGCCTCGCCGTCGGGTCGGCCCCGGAATGGACGATGATCGTTGCCGGGGGTGGCGCAGCTGTCTTCGCTGTGCCCGCAGTCTTGGCAGTCGGTACCTACCGGCGATTGAGATCGCAACCGCTTCCTGCCGCTCGGCCGAACAAGACGGTGCTACCCGCGCGCTCGTCCGCAACCTACGAGCCCATGAGCCGGCTCATCGGTGCGCAGCGGAGTCTCTACGAGCTTTCCGGCATTCTGAGCCGATCCGAGTTCGTCGATCCGGTGGAGATGGCCGACACCACCGATGTCGCCTCGGCAGCCGCGCAGGCGCTCATGGAGATGGCCGCGGACATCGTGGCGATGGAGCGTGCCGCGGACGCCAACGCGCGGGCGCGCGAACACCTCTCCGCCACAATCACCGGCGCCGCGACCGAACTCGACTCCGGTGTCGATCAGTTCGAGGAGCTCGTCGCCGCTGCGGCCCGGTTGACCGCCCCCAATGCCCTCCCGTCGAGCTCCGTTGCCGGACGCAAGGCGGAGTTGACCTCGGCCACCGATCGGTTGGAGGGTTGGGCGACTGCGCTCGCCGAGCTCAACGCAATACGGAGTCGGCACCGATGAAACCCCCTCTCTCGGTGCTCTCGGGGTGTTCCCCCATCTTTCCCTGATCTTGTTGTCGGTACCTACGATCCGAGCCTTCGAGCTGTCAGGATCGTAGGTACACAACGAAAGGGAAAGCGCATGTTCTGGAAAGTGCTCGGCATCATCGTCCTCGTCTGGCTCGCGTTCGCAATACTGGGCGCGGTGATCAAGGGACTGTTCTGGGTGGCCATAGCTGCCGCGATAGTGTTCGGCCTCTACTGGTTGATCACCGCCGTCAGCGCAGGAGGACGCCGCGACGCCAACAAATTGTGACGTCGAAAGACTGTAAGACCTGCGATCGAACAGGCAGCAAGTCAACCGAGGGGCGAAGTGCGGCCCACCAACACCGTGACGGCTTCGGGCACGGCTTCGATGACTATCGGCAGCGCCGAGAAGCGTTCGCCGTCGGCGTAGGCGACCATTCCCGGCGCAGCGAGTGACACGGTTTCGGCTCGGTAGGTTTCCACCTCGGGCAGGGACACATGCGTTCCCTTGTACACAGTCGGAGACAGTCGGACCAGCCGCCGTCGGCTCGATGCGCGGACCACGGTGACATCGAGCAGACCGTCGTCGACACGGGCCGCAGGGCAAATGGCCATCCCGCCGCCGTACGTGGGTCCGTTGCCGACGGTCACCAGTGTCGCCTCGATGTCCAGCGATTCGCCGTCGAGACCCAGGCGATAGGGAATCGGCCGGAGTCGGGCCAGCTCGAGTAGCATCGCCAGGTTGTAGCGCAGACGACCGGTCGGCCAGCGCAGTTTGTTCGCGCGCTCGGTGACGAGACTGTCGAATCCGCTCGACAGCACCGTCGAGAACCAACGACCATCGACGCGGCCGAGATCGATCGAAACCGATCGTCCGTCCAGCACGATGTCCGCGGCGGCCGCCGGATCGGTGAGCGGGACACCGAGCAGTCGTGCCAAGTCGTTGCCGGTTCCCGCAGGTACGACCGCCAGGGGCGTGGACGTCCTCGCAACGGCCTGCAAGGCGAGGTTGACCAGACCGTCGCCACCCACCGCGACCAGCGCTTCGGTCCCAGCGCGCACGGCTCGCTTGGCGGATTCGAGGGCATCACCAGGGGTGCGGCCCTCGATGGTGGTGACACTCGCCCCGCGCTCGCGCAGTCTGGTGACGACCTCTCTCGAAATGCGGGTCGCCCGTCCGTTGCCTGCGACGGGATTGGTCAAGACGGAGACCGCGATGCTCATGCGCGCGCCGGCCCCGTGTTCACGGGATCAGTTTGCCAGGGTTCAGCACCCCTGCGGGGTCGACCGCGGATTTCATTGCTCGAAGCATCGCAATGCCGACGGATCCGACCTCCTCTGCCATCCAAGGTCGGTGATCGCGACCGACGGCGTGATGATGTGTGATTGTTGCTCCCGCCGTCGCCATCGCGGTCGTGGCCGCTTCCTTGGCGCGAGTCCACTGTGCCGCCGGGTCGCCTGCCGCTGCACAGACCACCGTGAAGTAGAGCGAGGCACCGGTGGCGTAGACGTGGGAGATGTGGCACATCACGAGCGGCGGAGTACCTGATGCCGTCAGGGAATCTACGAGGGCGGCGACGACTTCGCCGCGCACCCGGTCGAGATCGGCCCAACTCGTCGCCGTTTCCAGTGTTTCCGCCACCGCACCCGCGTCGAGCAGAGCGTCACGCAGATACGGCGAGCCGAACCGGCCGTGCTCCCACCTCCGGGCGTGCTCGGGATCGACGACCGTGCCACCGGCGCGCAGCACCGTTGTATCGGCGGCAGCGGCTCGCGCTGCGGTCTCGGCGGGGACACCGTCGAATGTGGCAACGGCGATGCATCCACCGGTCGGCGCGTCGCCGTTGTCACCGAGCGCCAACGCGGAGTTGACTCCGGTTTCGGCTTCGTCGGACAGCCTCATGACAGTGGGCCTACCCGCATCCACCGCCAGCTCACGGAACGCTGCGGAGCCGGCCGCGAAAGTCGGAAACCACCACGACCGGTACTCGGTCGATGCTGGAATCGGATGCACCTTCACGGTGACGGATGTGATGATGCCGAGTGCGCCCTCGGACCCGAGGAAGACCTCTCGCAGATCGGGGCCCGCTGCCGAGGCCGGGGCGCGACCGCAGTGGGTGATCCCGATCGGCGTTGCGACGGTGACGCTTTCGACCATATCGTCGAATCGTCCGTATCCGGACGAGGCCTGCCCGGAGGATCGCGTCGCGGCGAATCCGCCGATGCTCGCGTATTCGAAGGATTGTGGATAGTGACCGAGGGAAAGCCCGTGCCGGGTCAACATTTCCTCGGCTTGCGGACCGGTGACGCCCGCCTGCAGTGTGGCCGTGCGGGAGACTTCGTCGAGGTCGGTCATGGCGCACAGCCGGCGCATGCTGATCGTCACGACGGTATCGAACCATTCGCGGAGAGGCTCCACACCACCGACGACACTCGTCCCGCCACCGAACGGCACCACAGCGATCGATTCTTCGCTGCAGTAGCGCAGCAGCGCCTCGACCTCCTCCGCATCGGCGGGGAATGCGACGGCATCGGGCGCATTCTGGATCGATCCGCTGCGCCGGGCCAACAGATCGAGTGTGCTTTTGCCGCCGAGGAACTGAGTGCGTACCTCGTCGTCGGTCGAGAGATGTTCGGTTCCGACAATGGTCTCCAGGCCATGTCTGCGGTGGTCCGTGAGCCGCGACCTGTGCAGGCGAACCGCGTCGTCGCCGGTTGTCGGTTGCTCATGTGTGGGGATACCCAGGACCGCCTCGAGAACCGAACGCGTCCTCTCGCTCAGTGGTGTGCGCTCGCGCGGATCGCCCCAGGCATTCCACGCCATCAGCGGTGCAGGCGTACCGGGAAACTCGATCCGGGACTTTGTTCGCATGATCTATAGTGTTACATGACATGCAGGTTTGTAACTCGGACTCCGTGATGCGCATCAGGCGCGAGTTCGCGTGAACGGGTAGCAGTCGGAAGAGATCGAGCGAGGTGGATGCAGTGATCGAACGGTCCGTTGTCGACACCGGTTCCGCCTCGACCGATGTTCATACCGCCGACAGCGACCGCACCGTCGAAGACCAGGTGCTCGACGCTGCACATTCCTGCATTCTCGAATACGGCGTCAGGCGCACCACGCTTGCCGAGATCGCTCGTCGGGCTCAGGTTTCTCGGCCCACTGTCTACCGGCGCTGGGCTGACACACGTGCGGTTGTGTCGAGTCTGCTCACCCGCGAGATCGGTGCAGTCATGCCGTCGCTCACCGGCGACGTTCCCATCCGCCAGTTGGTCTCCGAAGGGGCTGCAGTAGTCGGCAACCGGATCCGCACACATCCCCTCTTCGTCAAGATTCTGCAGTCCGACCCGGACATTCTCGGCACCTATATCCTGCACCGGCTCGGTACGAGTCAGTCGCTGATAATCGATGCGTTGATCTCTCTGATCGAACAAGGGCAACGGGACTCGTCCATCCGAGACGGCGATCCCGTCCAGCTCGCCACCGTCGCACTGTTGATGGTGCAGTCTGCTGTGCAGTCGGCCGAAATGGTGTCCTCACGCATATCCGGTGAAGACCTGATGGTCGAGATGTCCCGCGCCCTCGACGCATACCTACGCCCGACACCTCCGTGACGTCGGGCCGTCACTCTTGAGCCGCCTCTCCGCCCCGATGCCCGCTCGCATGCCCTACGGTTCGGCGCTGCGCGCGCTCAGACGCACGCGCGAACTGGAGTCGGTGTGGAATGCCGATGCGGTGGATGTGCTGGTCGTCGGCGGAGGTATCACCGGTGCGGGTATCGCCCTCGATGCAGCGTCGAGGGGATTGAAAGTGGTGCTGGTCGAGAAGTACGACCTGGCGTTCGGCACGAGCAGGTGGAGTTCGAAGCTCGTGCACGGCGGCCTGCGATACCTGGCCTCGGGTCAGTTCGCGATCGCCCGCGACAGTGCAGTGGAGCGCGGAACCTTGATCACGCGCACCGCGCCGCACCTCGTTCGACCTTTGATGCAAATAGTGCCGCTGCTTCCGTCGATGTCGACTGTGGGTGAGACCGTCGTGCGCACCGGTCTCGCGCTCGGTGATGCACTGCGCAGCGTGGCCGGCACATCGCCTGCGGTGCTGCCCCGGGCACGAAGAATCGGCCCCGAGGACGTGGCATCGTCGGCGCCGACCGTCAATCGTGACGGGCTTCGAGGCGGCGTGGCGTCCTGGGACGGACAGGTCGTCGACGACGCCCGACTCGTCGTCGCAGTCGCGCGCACTGCGGCCCTCTACGGTGCGTCGATACTGACGGGTGTCTCGGCCCGAGACGTAGATCGGACCTCGGCGACACTGGTCGAGGAGGACACGGGTTCGGCGACGCGAATCGACGCCCGCATCGTCGTCAACGCCGCCGGAGTGTGGGCGGGCAAAGTGGACCCGTCGATTGCGCTGAGGCCGAGTCGGGGCACCCACCTCGTCTTCGATGCTGCCTTGTTCGGTGGCCTGACGTGCTCGCTCACCATTCAGGTTCCAGGCGAACGCAATCGGTTCGTCTTCGCGCTGCCGGCACCGCTCGGACGCGTGTACGTGGGGTTGACGGACGAGCCCGCGGAGGACATTCCTGACGTGCCTCGCGCCACAGACGCCGAGATCGACTTCCTTCTCGGCGTCCTCGGTACCGCGGTGAGTCCGGCGCCCACGAGATCGGACATCCTGGGCACCTTCGCCGGGCTGCGCCCGCTCTTGGGTTCGGGCAGCGGACCGACCGCCGCGTTGTCGAGGCGTCATGCTGTGTTCGACGACGGTGACGGTCCCATCGGGGCAGTCGGCGGGAAGCTCACCACGTATCGGCTGATGGCGGAAGAGACCGTGGACGCGGCGGTGTCTGCGGCGCGGCTCTCCGCTGGACCCTGCCGGACCGCATCCATTCCACTGGTCGGTGCCGCCACAGTGGCGAGCCTGGCCTCGATCCAGGCTCCCAGGACGCTCGTACGCCGGTACGGCACCGAGGCGCGGTTGGTGCTGGCAATCGCCGAGACGATGGCCGGCGGTCTGGAGCCGATCGCCGACGGTATCGACGTGTGCGCTGCCGAGCTTGCGTTCTCGGTGCGATACGAGGGAGCCCGTTCGGCGGACGATCTGCTGGATCGGCGCACCAGGATCGGGTTGGTGGAGTCGGACCGTTTTCGCGCCCGAACTGCGGGGGAACGCGCCCTGCGCGAAAACTGACATTCAGCCGGACTGACTTGCTGGTTCGAGGATGAGAAAACCTGTGGCACGCTGAGCGCGTGCGTGTAGCCGTCGTAGCCGGTCCCGATCCCGGACATGCCTTCCCCGCCATTGCGCTGTGCCATGCCTTCCGGCGCGCAGGCGACGAACCGATCCTCTTCACCGGGGCCCGCTGGATCGCCCCCGCGGCCGACAGCGGTCTCGATGCGCGTCTGCTGAAAGGCTTGACGCCGCGCCCGGAGGACGACGACATGGACGCGGGTCAGCGTATCCACTCGCGAGCGGCCTTCATCTCGACCGAATTGCTACCCGACCTACGAAGCGCAAATGTGGATCTGGTGGTCTCCGATATCCTCACCGCCGGAGGCGGTTTGGCGGCCGAGCGCCTCGGAATTGCGTGGGTGGAACTGTCACCGCATCCGCTGTACGCCCCGTCGCGGGGACTACCACCCATCGGAAGCGGGCTGACACCGGGCACCGGAATTCGAGGTCGGCTACGGGATAAGATCATGCGCGCTGCGACGGGCCGATCCATCGCGCAGGGGAAAGCGCAGCGCAGCGCTGCACGGGTGGGGGTGGGGCTACCGGCCGAGGACCCCGGTCCCGCGGCGCGGTTGATCGCGACAATTCCGGCTCTGGAAGTTCCGCGACCGGACTGGCCGACCGAAGCGCACGTCGTCGGGCCGCTCCTGTGGGAGCCGACGAGCGAGGTGTTGCCCGTACCGTCGGGCACGGACCCCCTGGTGATGATCGCGCCTTCCACTGCCTTCACGGGCGCCGAAGGCATGCTGGAGATGGCGATCGACGGCCTCGCGGGCGGTGGCGTACGCGTCGTCGCGTCGATGCTGGACGAGCCACCTACCGAACTGCCGAGTTGGGCTGCGGCCGGACTCGGCCGTCAAGACGATCTGCTTCGCCGCGCGGATGTCGTGGTGTGCGGTAGTGGCCATGGTTTGCTCGCGAAGGCGCTTCTGCATGGTGTGCCGGTTGTAGCGGTTCCCGGTGGCGGTGACCAGTGGGAGTTGGCCAAGCGTGCCGAACGGCAAGGCAGTGCGGTCGTCGTCAGGCCGGCGACTGCAGCATCGATCGGCGATGCTGTCCTCCGTGTGCTTTCGGATCCCGCGTACGCCACCGCTGCGGCCGTCGCGGCAGCGACACTGGCCGAGGTGGAAGATCCCGTCGCCGTGTGTCGCGGAGTGATCGGCTTCGGTACGGTTGAACCGTGCGCTTGACCGAGTTCCGTGAATTGTTGACAGAAGAGTTCGGCCAGATGCGCGGGGATTCGATGCTCGTCGACCACGTGATCATGGGTCTGAACGGCCGCACCGGTGCGGAAGCAATCGAGGCCGGAGTGGACCCCAGGGACGTCTGGCGTGAGCTGTGCCAGGAATTCGACGTCCCCCGCCGTCGCTGGTGACGGAGTCTCTGCTGACGAAGTTCTCGGCGTGTCGGCGAGTCGCGCGGCGCAATCGAACAGGTGTTCCCCTATGCTGGTGTCATTCGGTTCACGCAGCGGTACGGCGTTCTTGTCGGTACCCCGATCTACCGTTACCGACAACACGCTGAACGAAGCTGAACGACACCATACGAGGAGATCACGATGGCTGCATACGACCGCGACAAAGCGCTCGATCTCGCACTTGCGCAGATCGACAAGAACTTCGGCAAGGGATCGGTGATGCGCCTCGGTGACGAGGTTCGTCAGCCGATCGCCGTCATTCCCACCGGTTCCATCGCGCTCGACATCGCACTCGGTATCGGAGGGTTGCCGCGCGGTCGTGTCGTCGAGATCTACGGCCCGGAGTCCTCGGGTAAGACCACCGTGGCGCTGCACGCTGTCGCCAATGCGCAGCGCAACGGCGGTATCGCGGCCTTCATCGACGCGGAGCATGCCCTGGACCCGGATTATGCACAGAAGCTCGGAGTCGACACCGACGCGCTGCTCGTCTCTCAGCCCGATACCGGTGAGCAGGCGCTCGAGATCGCCGACATGCTGATTCGTTCCGGTGCCCTCGACATCCTGGTCATCGACTCCGTGGCAGCCCTCGTGCCGCGCGCCGAGATCGAGGGTGAGATGGGTGACAGTCACGTCGGCTTGCAGGCGCGACTGATGAGCCAGGCGCTGCGCAAGATGACCGGCGCTCTCCACAACTCCGGCACCACCGCGATCTTCATCAACCAGCTGCGCGAGAAGATCGGCGTCATGTTCGGATCGCCGGAAACCACCACCGGTGGTAAGGCTCTGAAGTTCTACTCGTCGGTGCGGCTCGACGTCCGGCGAATCGAGACATTGAAGGACGGCACCGATGCGGTCGGTAACCGCACCCGAGTCAAGGTCGTCAAGAACAAGGTCGCACCGCCCTTCAAGCAGGCGGAGTTCGACATTCTGTACGGCAAGGGCATCAGCCGCGAGGGTTCGCTCATCGACATGGGTGTCGAGCACGGGTTCATCCGTAAGTCGGGATCATGGTTCACCTATGACGGCGATCAGCTGGGCCAGGGCAAGGAGAACGCCCGCAAGTTCATGCTGGAGAATCCGGACATCCGTGACGAGATCGAGAAGAAGATCATGGAGAAGCTTCAGATCGGCGCAGACGTGACCGCCACCGACGACGCGGCCGCGCCTGTCGAGTTCTAGATCGGGTAGGTCTGCATGCAACCTGAGACCGAGCGAACCAAGTCCGAGCGAGCCAAGTCCGAGCGAACCAAGACCGAGGGTGGCGGCACCGAGGCGCAGGCGAAAGATGTCTGCCTTCGGCTGCTGACCGACAGGGCTCGAAGCCGTCACGAGTTGGAAACGAGTTTGGCCAAGAAGGGCTACACACCCGAGGTGGCAAATTCAGTGCTGTCCCGGTTGGAGGCAGCCAAACTCGTCGACGACGCCGCGTTCGCCGAACAATGGGTGCACTCGCGGCACACCTTCTCCGGCAAGGGCAAGCGAGCTTTGAGTCTCGAACTACGCACCAAAGGCGTGAGCGCCGAACATGCGCAGAGTGCTCTCGACCAGATCGACAGCGAGGACGAGCGCGAACGCGCTACCGAATTGGTGCGCAAGAAGTGTCGCTCGCTGTCGTTTCCGGATGCCGGAGATCCTGACGCACGAGCGGAGCGGGACAAGATCGTCCGCAAGCTCGTCGGCATGCTGGCGCGTCGCGGCTACCAGCAGGGCATGGCATTCGCGGTGGTCAAGGCCGAGCTCGAACAGATCTATGTTGCCACCGAGGACTTCGACGGTGAGAGCTACGGGTGATCGTCCACTCGTAGCGGTCCCGTCGAACACACGAGGCCCGCAACACCATTCGGTGTTGCGGGCCTCGTGCTGGAACTTGGGTGCCGACCTGCGTCAGACGGGCTGGGCGGGAACGACTTCGCCACCGCTGCCCTTCTTGCGCTGTCGCATACGGCGCTCGACCACGGTCGCGAGCTTGGTGAGCATCGAGTTGATGATGATCATGATGATCGCAACGATGATGAGCGATGGCAGGTAGTTGCCGTAGAAGGCACCGACCTGCTGGCCCGCTCGGACGACCTCGATGTAGCCAATGAGATAACCCAGCGCCGAGTCCTTCAACGCCACCACCATCTGCGAGATGATCGCCGGGAGCATTGCGGTCACAGCCTGCGGGAGCAGGATCAGGCTCATGACCTGGCCTTTGCGCATGCCGAGAGCCATTGCGGCCTCGGTCTGACCCTTCGGAAGCGAATTGACGCCGGCTCGAACGATCTCTGCGATGACCGACCCGTTGTACAGGGTCAGGCCCGTCACCACTGCTGCAAGAGCCAGATACTTCACCATGAAGATCTGGTACTCGGCATACACCGCGTACAGGAAGATCATCAGGATCAGAACCGGCACAGCTCGGAACAACTCGACGAACACTCCACTGATGACGCGGACGGAGCGGTGGTCCGAGAGCCGACCGATCCCCAACACAGCGCCGAGGACCAGAGCGAACACGATCGACAGGGCAGCCGCGACCAACGTGCCCTGAATGCCGGGCAGCAAGTAGGTGGTCCACGTGGTGGACTCGAGGAACGGATCCCACTTGTCCGCCGTCAGCTGACCCTTGGAGTCGAGCGCAAGGTAGATCAGGAACGCTATGCCCAGCGAGACCAGCAGGACAACACCGGAGAATACCCGGTGGAGAGCTTTGGCCCTGGGGCCGGGAACGTCGTAGAGAACGGCTACAGCGTCACTCATCACTTCACCGCCAATCGCTTGCTGAGGTAGCCGAACAACAGTCCGGTGGGAAGCGTCAGGCAGACGAAACCTAGGGCAAAAATTCCACCGACGACGAAGATCGCCGCCTCGTTCTCGATCATGGTCTTCATCAAGAACGAGGCTTCGGCGACGCCGATGACGGACGCGATAGTGGTGTTCTTCGTCAGCGCGATCAGCACGCTGCCGAGCGGGCCGATGACGGCACGAAACGCTTGGGGGAGTACCACGATGGTGACGTTCTGGGTGAACGTCATTCCGAGCGAGCGGCCTGCTTCTGCCTGCCCGACGGGGACCGTGTTGATCCCCGATCGCAACGATTCGGCGACGAACGATGCTGTGTAGACACTCAACCCGAGAACGGCCAAACGAAAGTTGTTTTCGTTCAAGAACGTCGGAGAACTCTGTGGTGCCAGAGAAACACCCATGGTCTGGTACAGGCCGAACGAGGTGAACAGGATGATCAGCGTGAGCGGGGTGTTACGGAAGATGGTGACGTATGCAACGGCGATCGCGCGGGCAATGGGAATCGGAGAGACGCGCATCGCTGCGATGAGCGTACCGATCAGGAGTGCGCCGATCGCGGAGAGAACCGTCAGCTTGATCGTCATGATGAACGCGTCGACGAGTTGATCGTCGTACTTGCTCAATATGTTCAATGGAGGAGTGTCCAATCGGCTCGGGAGGGCCGTGAGCGTCGGACACGTTCACCGTGCAGGTGAACGCGCCCGACGCAGGGCGCAGCGTCAGTAGCGGTCGACGGTCGGCTCGGCCGGCAGCGGGTAGCCGGAGTCACCGACGGTGTCGTTGAACGCCTGTTCCCAGGCTCCGCTGGCCACCATCTCCTCGATGGCATCGTTGATCTGGTTCCGACCCTCGGTGTCTTCCAGAGCGAGACCGATGCCGTAGTTCTCCGTGGTGAACGGCTCACCCACGACCTTCAGTTCACCGGGATACTGAGCGGCGTAACCGGCCAGGATGATGTCGTCGGTGGTGACCGCGTCGATCGCACCGTTGCGCAAGGATTCGACGCACGCGGAGTATGTGTCGAAGGGCTGGAGCTGGACGTTGGGGAACTCGTCCGCGATGTTCTGTGCGGGCGTCGAACCGGTCACCGAGCACAGTCGCTTGCCCTCGAGAGAGTCGGGTCCGGTGATGTCGGTGTTGTCACTGGACACCAGGAGCGATTGTCCGGCAACGAAGTACGGTCCGGCGAAGCTGACCCGCTCCTTGCGAGCATCGGTGATGGAGTACGTCGCGACGACGTAGTCGACCTCACCGTTCTCGATCAGGGTTTCACGCTGGGCGGACGGTGCTTCCCGGAACTCGATGTTGTCCTCGGACACACCGAGCTGCTCGGCTACGTACTTGGCGACCTCGACGTCGAAACCGGTGAACGTGCCGTCTGGGTTGCGCAGACCCAGGCCCGGCTGGTCGTACTTGATGCCGACGATGAGGTTGCCACTTTCGGCGCTCGACGACACGCTGCGCTCCTCGTTTCCGCCACAGGCGGTTGCGACGATGGCCAACGCGGCGAGCCCTGCACCGAGACGTAGCGAACGGTTGAGTTTCACTGGATGTTCCTCCATTTTGTGTCGTGCCGTGAGATGACTGCAGTGCTGTCGGTGGATCTGTGCTTCTGGTGAATCAGTGACCGCGTGTGTCAGTGACCGAGGATCTTGCCGAGGAAGTCCTTGGCGCGCTCGGATTCGGGTTTGGTGAAGAAGGTATCGGGATCGGTGTCCTCGACGACGGCGCCGTCGGCCATGAAGATCACACGGTCGCCGGCTTTGCGGGCGAAGCCCATCTCGTGGGTGACGACGAGCATTGTCATGCCCTCCTTGGCGAGGGAGGTCATGACATCGAGTACCTCGTTGACCATCTCGGGGTCGAGTGCAGAAGTCGGCTCGTCGAACAGCATCACCTTGGGATTCATCGCCAGCGAACGGGCGATCGCCACACGCTGCTGCTGACCGCCGGACAGTTGGGCCGGGTACTTGTCGGCTTGATTCGCGATCCCGACTCGTTCGAGTAGAGCCTGGGCGTTCTTGCGAACTTCGTCCTTCTTGAGCTTGCGCACCTTGGACGGCGCGAGCATCACGTTTTCGAGAATGGTCTTGTGCGCGAACAGGTTGAACGACTGGAAGACCATGCCGACATCCGCTCGAAGTGCCGCCAAGGCTTTGCCCTCGGCCGGTAGCACCGAACCGTCGACTTCGATCGTTCCCGAGTCGATGGGCTCCAAGCGATTGATCGTGCGGCACAGGGTCGATTTGCCCGATCCGGACGGCCCGATCACGATCACGACCTGACCGGCAGGTACCTCGAGGTTGATGTCCTTCAGAACGTGCAGATCACCGAAGTGCTTGTCCACCGATCTGAGGGAGATCATGGGGGGCCGATTGGCATGAGCGCCGGAAGCCGGCGCGTCGGTGGCGTGCGTCATAGGGCAGAACCCTATTCGTAGTTTCCTTGTCGGCAGCGGTTTTCACCCGACAATTCGAATTATGTAATGGAAACTTTACTGACGGTCGGTACAGCTGCAGCACCCCACGCAGGTCCCGGGCACGGCATGTCCGCCTCGGGTCGTACCGCGGAGAAGCGAAGACGAGTGTCCTGAGCATGCAGGGGAGCTGCGCGGTACGTACGCACGGTTGTCAGACGAGGGTGCACGACGCCGACCGATAGCGGTCCTGGTCACAGTGCGTGGCTTCATCCCGATCAAGGGGTCAGGTAAGGGCATCGGTGTCTCACCGACGACTCGGTGAGCCGTGAAGAGGTCGAGTCCATGCTTTACACGTTGACAAACGCTGCAACACGCCAAGCGACCGCACGATGGCGGATGGAGGGTTTTTCGCAAACGGGGCAAGTCAGACCGTATCCAAGCTTGCTCAGGGAGACTAAAATCGGTCGCAAATCAAATCAGGGGACGGTCAGCGGCAACTCGAGCTGGCAACTCACATTTGACGGGCAATAGTTACCGCACCCCTCGAACATACCGAGGTCGATAATGAACAGCAGGCGTCATTTCAGTCTTCGAGGTCGAGTTGTCGGAACAGCCGTGGCGGTCAGCGTCGCGTCGCTGGCCGTGTGCGGCGTCGGGAGCATAGCGGCCGCGTCGCCCCTGGCTGGGCTCGATGCCACACCGATCACCATCACCGGGATCGATACCGCCTCATCCTCACCGCTGACTCACGTTGACTCCCTTCGCATCCCAGTGAACGTACCGAGGCTATTCGGCGACGGAGCGAACGGAGGTCCGTGCGAGGATGGGCAGCCCGGTGGCCTCATCCAAGGCAACGGCGGCAACGGCGGGCACTGTGCCGACGGTCATGGTGGTCACGGCGGATCGGGCGGCTGGCTCATTGGTCACGGTGGTCACGGTGGTCATGGGGGTAACGGCGGTGCTGGATTCGCAGGTGGTCACGGCGGATCAGCTGGCCTGTTGTTCGGCAACGGCGGCAACGGCGGCAACGGCGGCGCCGGTGGGCAAGGCGGCACTGCCGGTCAATTGATAGGGACTGGTGGAACCGGAGGCGCTAGCGGGGTAGGCGGAGCCGGCCCGGTCGGCGACAACAACGTTGGGATGGCCAACACCGGTTACAACAACAGCGGAGGCACCAACACCGGGTACAACAACAGCGGCGACACCAACACCGCAACAGCCGACCCAGGTGGTCCCGGCGGTTACGGTGGCGACGGCGGTTACCTCGGTACGGGTGGTGCAGGCGGTACCGGTGGCGCAGGCGGCTAGGTCTAGGCCGAATGAGCCAACGTCGTCAGGAAGCTGCAGATTGGCGTCCACGTCCCATCGGAGATGCAGGGTGCGTTCATCCATTGCATCGATCACAAGCGATGTTGGTCATCCATCATTCGGACACTGACGCGGTGCTTCTCGCGAGGCCACCGACGAATATGACGTCGAGACCGAGATGTTGTCGGAAGATGCTGGTCACCCGAGGGCCGCAGGATCGCAAGGGTGCTCGAGCCGTTCTCTGATCGCTGTTAGTCTGGTGCGTGTCAATGTTGAACGATGAAGCCGCACGGCCAGAAGCCAGGAGCTACGAGGTACGTACGCACGGTTGTCAGATGAACGTGCACGACTCGGAGCGTCTGTCCGGGCTACTCGAGGAAGCTGGATACGTTCCGGCAGCGACCGGTACCGACGCTGACCTCGTGGTCTTCAACACCTGCGCGGTTCGCGAGAACGCCGACAACAAGCTCTACGGAAATCTTGGCATGCTCCGTCCGGCGAAGACTCGCAACCCGCGGATGCAGATTGCTGTCGGTGGGTGCCTCGCACAGAAGGACCGCGACACCGTCGTGAAGAAGGCGCCCTGGGTGGACGTCGTGTTCGGTACACACAACATCGGCTCGCTCCCGGTGCTGCTGGAACGCGCGCGCCACAATGACGAGGCTCAGGTGGAGATCTTGGAATCGCTCGAGGCGTTTCCGTCGACCCTGCCGGCCAAACGCGAATCTCCGTACGCGGGCTGGGTGTCGATCTCGGTCGGGTGCAACAACACGTGCACCTTCTGCATCGTCCCGGCACTACGCGGCAAGGAAATCGATCGACGACCGGGTGACATTCTCGCCGAGGTCCAGGCACTCGTCGACCAGGGTGTTCTCGAAGTCACGCTGCTGGGGCAGAACGTCAACGCGTACGGCGCCTCGTTCGCAGACCCCGATCTACCGCGTGATCGCGGAGCCTTCGCGCAGCTGCTCAAAGCCTGCGGGCAGATCGACGGACTCGAGCGAGTGCGCTTCACCTCACCGCACCCGGCCGAGTTCACCGACGATGTCATCGAGGCCATGGCAACGACCCCGAACGTGTGCCCCACCCTGCACATGCCACTGCAATCGGGCTCGGATCGCATCCTCAAGGCGATGCGGCGGTCTTACCGCCAAAGCAAATTCTTGGGCATCATCGACAAGGTGCGCGCAGTGATGCCGCAGGCGGCCGTCACCACCGACATCATCGTCGGCTTCCCAGGGGAAACCGAGGAAGATTTCGAGCAGACACTCGAGGTGATGCGTCGCGCGCGGTTCACCAACGCCTACACCTTCCAGTACTCCAAGCGCCCCGGCACTCCGGCCGCGGACATGGACGATCAGATCCCCAAGGAAGTGGTGCAGGAGCGCTACAACCGGCTGATCGCTCTGCAGGAGCAGATCGTTCTCGAGGCCAATCGTGAGCTGATCGGCACCGAGGTCGAACTCCTCGTTGCCACGGGGGAGGGCCGCAAGAACGCCGCAACTCACCGAAAGAGTGGGCGGGCGCGCGACGGGCGGCTCGTGCACTTCAGCGCCGACCAGTCACTGCTCGATCAGATCCGGCCCGGAGACGTGGTCACCACCACGATCACCGCGGCCGCGCCGTACCACCTCATCGCCGATTCGGGGGTGGCGTCGCACCGCCGCACGGCCGCCGGCGACGCACACGAGCGGGGAACGCTTCCCACAACGGCTCCCATCGGCGTCGGATTGGGGTTGCCGTCCGTCGGCGCTCCGGCCCCGCTGCCCGCAACGACAGGATGCACCGCATGACCGATTCCAGTACCCCTGATTCCAGTACGCCTGATTCCGGCAACCCCGACTACAGTGCCCCCGACTACGAAGCCGCGGAGCGTCGCATCGACTCGGAGATCGATCCCGGCTTCCGGGCGGTGGTGGTAGCCGTGCTCGTGCTGCTGCTGATCTTCAGTTTTGCGTTACCGCATACGGGCAGCGCGAACGGGTTCGACGTGTTGTTCGGCAATATCGATGCTCAGAACGAATCGATCGCACTGCCCTCGCGCATCTTCGTCGGATTCGTGGCGGTATTCGCCGTTGTGATGTCGGTTCTGGCCCTCGTCACCCGAGTCTGGGCCATTGCCTGGACCGCGCTCGCCGGCTGCGGTATCGCGTCCGTATACGGCATGTTCGCGATCTGGACACGGCAAACCCTGCCCGCCGATGCGCCGGGCAGCGGCCCCGGTCTCGGACTCGTCATCGGATGGCTGCTGGTTCTCACGCTGACGTTCTTCTGGCTCAAGTCGGTGTGGAGCAAGACCACCGCCCAGCTCGAAGCTCAGGAACGCCGTCGAGCAGCCTCAGTGGAAGCGGAACAGAACTCGCGGTGGGACGGACCCATTCTGGGGCGACCGACCGACCGCAAGCGCTGACGTCCAGCGGCTACCTTTCGCCGACGGCGCCCTCGGCAGCCTCGGCCCATTCGCGCCACTGCTGAGCCTGCTCGAGCGCGCGCGCCGCATCTTTGTTCTTGCCGGCAGCGGTAGCCTTCGCCGCCTGCTCCTCGAACTGCGCGACCCGCTCACGGAACTGCGCCGCCCGCGCGAGTGCCTCCGGATCGGTGCGTCGCCACTGCGAGTCGACGGCTTCGCGGACGGATTTCTCGATCGCACGTAGGCGACCTTCGAGATCCTGCATCCTCTCCCGCGGCACCTTGCCCTGCGCGTCCCATTTCTCCTGCAGGTCACGCAGTGCCGCGCGTGCGCCGTCGAGATCGGACGCTGGATCGATGTTGCTGTACTTGGCAAGAAGCTCTTCTTTCGCGGCCGCATTGGCCTCGAACTCTGCGTCCCGCTCCGAGGCAGCAGAATTGCGAGCCGCGAAGAACACGTCCTGAGCGGCCTTGAAGTGCTTCCACAGTGTGTCGTCGGCATCGCGTGGTGCTCGACCTGCTGCCTTCCACTCCACCAGCAGCTCGCGGAAGGCCGCCGCGGTCGGGCCCCAGTCGGTGGACGAAGACAACGCCTCGGCCTGCTTCACGAGTTCTTCCTTGCGAGTCTTCGCGGCCCCGCGCTCGCGATCGAGGTCTGCGAAGTGCGCGCCGCGACGGCGGTTGAAATTTTCGCGAGCCTTCGAGTAGCGCTTCCACAGGGCGTCGTCGACCTTGCGATCGACACCGCGGATGGTCTTCCACTCGTCGAGAATCTCGCGGAGTCGGTCTCCGGCATGCTTCCACTGGGTGGATTCCGTGCCGATCTGCTCGGCCTCGGCGGCAAGTTCCTCCTTGCGGGCCGTGTGGGCCGCCCGCTCGAGTTCCTTCTCCTGGCGGGCAAGCGCAGCGGCGGTCTCCGAGTGCTCGATGACCAGTCGCAATCGCTCGGCCAGTGCGTCGATGTCTCCGATCACCGCGGCCGTCTCGAGCCCGTCGGCGAGTGACTGCGCTGCGGCGCGGGTCTTCTTGGCGTCACCGGAACCCGCGGTGAGCCGCGCTTCGAGGAGAGCGATCTCCGTCGACAAGTCGTCGTACCGACGCCCGAAGTGCGCCAGCCCCTCGGCAGCGTCGCCGGCCTGCCACGAACCGATTTGGCGTTCACCCTCGGAAGTGCGGACCCACGCTGTGCCGTCCTCGTCGACCCTGCCGAACTTGCTGGGGTCGCTGGGTGGGGCCACTGCAGGTGTGACAGTGCCGACATGGGACGGGACAGGATGAGGCTTCGCGACCCCGCCGGGCTTTGCTGCACCAGGCTTCGGGGCGCCGCCAGGTCGGGGCCCACCGGGCTTGGGTGCACCGGGCCTGGGCGAATCAGAGCTGGGCTCAGTTGGTGCGGACACGCCGGCTTGTGGGGTGTCGGTGGTGTTGCCGCTGGGATCGGTCATCGTTCCTCATCTCTGCCGCGCGTCACGGCTGCCTGTATCGCGGTGGTGAACAATCACCATTGAAGCCTGAAGACACCATTGAACTCGGTATCGACCGATCCGACCATTGAAACAGGTGACACGCGGATTGGTGTGGCCGTCTGCACAATCGATCGGTGTGTCGCCGCTGGTTCGGTCGCGACCGCGCCCGGGAGTGGTCCGCTCGACCGACTAACGTTGATGCAGTGTTGCGCGCCGTGGCTCTGGTTCCGTCCCCACCCCTGCTGGTTCCCGAGCTGACCGGTGCAGGTGCCGTGGAGGCCGAGGCGGTCCGCAGCGCCGCGTTGGAAGCGGCGAGGATGCTCGGCGCAGTTGCCGACCGTTGGCTGGTGGTGGCCGCAGCCGACCGGCAAGCAATTATCGAGCCGGCGACCGGCGGCAGCTTTGCCGGCTTCGGTGTCGACGTGACGGTGGCATTGTCGCCGATTTCGAGCCGGATCGATTCTGAACTACCTCTTGCCGCGTTGGTCGCCGGATGGCTGCGCGGCGAGGCCGCCCCGCAGGCGTCGATCGAGGTCCGTTTCCTCGTCCGTTCGACCTCGACAACGGACTGTCGCCGGATCGGCAGTGACCTGCGCGCAGAACTCGACGCCACCCCCGAGTCGTGGGGACTGCTCGTCGTCGCCGACGGAGCGACCACCCTCACCGCCAAGGCGCCCGGCTCTTTCGACGACCGCGCGGAGGGCGTTCAGCAACGCATCGACGACGCGCTGTCCGCGGCCGATCCGGACGCACTCACCGGTCTGGACCGCACCGAGTGCGCCGAACTCGGCGTAGACGCTTTCGTGGTCTGGCTGGCTCTGGCGGGCGTGCTCGGCGAGGACCGCCCCACCGCCCGGACGCTGTACCGCGGCGCGCCCTTCGGCGTGGGGTACTACGTCGGAACATGGGAGCTAGAAGGGTGACGGTCGTGATCAGGCCCGTTGCCGTGGTCGGCCCGACCGCCACGGGAAAGTCCGAACTCGGTTTGGATCTCGCGGAAGCTCTGGGCGGTGAAGTGGTCAACATCGACGCCATGCAGCAGTACCGCGGTATGGACATCGGTACCGCCAAGCTCGCCCCTGCCGAGCGGCGAGGCATCGCGCACCACCGCCTGGACGTGCTCGACGTCACCGACACTGCGACGGTCGCGAGGTATCAGGAGGCCGCTGTCGTCGACGTCGAGGACATCATTGCCCGCGCACGCGTACCGATCATCGTCGGCGGATCCATGATGTATGTGCAGTCTTTGCTGGACCAGTGGGCATTTCCGGCGACCGATCCCGAGGTTCGTGCCCGATGGGAACGCGTACTCGCCGATGGCGGCACCGATGCCGTTCATCGCGCGCTACACGAACATGACCCCGAAGCGGCCGCGTCGATTCTGCCCACCGATGGGCGCAGGATCGTGCGCGCTCTGGAGGTGGTCGAGATCACCGGAAGGCCGTTCGCGGCCTCGGCGCCGACCATCGGCGAACCCCGATGGGGAACGCGAATTCTGGGAGTGGATCGCGACACCACCGAGTTGGACGAACGCATCGCTCGCCGCACCGACCTGATGTTCACCGGTGGACTCGTCGAGGAAGTGCGCTCCCTGGTCGAGATCGGACTGCGAGACGGGGTGACGGCCTCCCGGGCTATCGGATACGCACAGGTGCTGGACTTCCTGGACGGACGCCTCGAACTCGATGCCGCTCGCGAGCGCACCTTCATCGGTACCCGTCGGTACGTCCGCAGGCAGCGCTCGTGGTTCAGACGTGATCCGCGCATTCAGTGGCTGGACGGCGCGGACACGCACATGTTCGAGCAGGCTGTGCAAGCTCTGGGCGAGTAGGGCCTGTCCGGCGAAACACGTACGTTTCGAGCGCAGACCACTTCGCCAGTAAGATCCGGGAATGCACTTCGCCAAGGGCCATGGAACGCAGAACGACTTCGTCGTCCTGCACGATCCCGACGTGGCGACCGAGCTGCTCCGCCCCCGGGTCGCCGCGTTGTGCGATCGCCGCCGGGGCATCGGCGCCGACGGCCTCCTTCGCATTGCCCGCGCTGGCCGGCTCCGGGACGCAGGTGTCTTGGACCGTCTACCCGCCGGGGTCGAAGCCGATCACTGGTTCATGGACTACCGAAACGGCGACGGCAGCACCGCGGAGATGTGCGGAAACGGAGTACGCGTCTTCGCTCACTACCTCCGTGCCACCGGACTGGAAACCGCCGACCACTTCGTCGTCGGCTCCCGCGCCGGCGCCCGTCCAGTGACCGTGCACACTTTCGATTCTGTTTCCGCTGATGTGACGGTCGAGATGGGCGACGTTCATCTGATGGGCGCGAGCACCACCACGGTCGCCGGCAGAACGTTCGACGGGATCGGCATCGATGTCGGCAACCCGCATCTGGCCTGTGTCGATCCGGCAGCCGATATCACCGCCCTGCGTGCGCTCGATCTGTCTGCGGCTCCAGCGCTCGACGCTGATTTCTTCACCGCGGGCGCCAATGTCGAAATACTCACTCGGCTGCAGTTCGGCCGCGTCGACATGCGGGTTTTCGAGCGTGGAGTCGGCGAGACGCGGTCCTGCGGCACCGGCACCGTCGCCGCGGCAGCAGCAGCGCTGTCCTTCGAGGGAATGGACAGCGGACAGGTCGTCGTCGGTGTCCCCGGCGGCGAGGTGACCGTGTCCATCGACGACTCCGGTGCCACCCTGCGGGGCCCCTCGGTCTTGGTCGCCAGCGGTGAGATCAACGACGAGTGGTGGCGCGAACTGGCGTGAGCGGCCGCCTCGCCGTCCGCCGAGCGCGAAACCCGCGTGCATGCGCTGGGGTTTTCGTGGATCATCGAGGTGTCGGGTAAACATCGAAGCGTGTCCTCGCCGTACTCGAACAGGTACGGCGTCGCTTCCCAGAACTAAGGATTGACGAGATAACGGATACAGAACGCCAGGATGCTGTGAACCAAGGCGCGAGCAATGGCGCCGGTGAGAGTGGCGCGTGGACGCGAGAAGAGTCCGAAGCATGGTCCAAACGCATCGCGCGCTCGGCACTGCCCACCGACACCCTGCCCACCGACACTCTGCCGTCGACATCACCGACGTCCACTTCTTCGCCGTCGTCCGGCGATATGCAGCTCGAGGAACGAACAGCGCTTCGACGCGTGGCCGGGCTGTCCACCGAACTCGCGGACGTCACCGAGGTCGAATACCGCCAGCTCCGACTCGAACGGGTCGTGCTGGTGGGGGTGTGGACCACCGGTAGTTCTGCGCAGGCAGAAAGCAGCATGGCCGAGTTGGCCGCCCTCGCCGAGACGGCGGGGTCCGAGGTCCTCGACGCTCTCGTGCAGCGACGCGACAAGCCCGACTCCGCGACCTACATCGGCTCCGGTAAGGCCCACGAGCTGCGCGATGTCGTGCTCGCGACCGGCGCCGACACCGTCGTCTGCGACGGTGAACTCACTCCTGCGCAGCTCAACGCTCTGGAGAAAGTGGTCAAGGTCAAGGTCATCGACCGAACCGCTCTCATTCTCGACATCTTCGCCCAGCACGCGACCTCCCGCGAAGGCAAGGCGCAGGTCGCGTTCGCGCAGATGGAGTACATGCTCCCGCGACTTCGCGGCTGGGGTGAGTCGATGTCACGGCAGGCAGGTGGTCGCGCAGGTAGCAATGGCGGCGTGGGTCTGCGTGGACCCGGTGAAACCAAGATCGAGACCGATCGTCGTCGTATCCGCGAGCGCATGGCAAAGCTGCGTCGCGAGATCAAAGGTATGAAACAGGCCCGCGATACCAAGCGAGAACGTCGCCTCGAGAGCACTGTGCCGTCGATCGCGATCGTCGGATACACCAACGCCGGCAAGTCCAGTCTCCTCAACGCGCTCACCGGTTCCGGCGTGCTCGTGCAGAACGCACTGTTCGCCACGTTGGATCCCACCTCGCGCAAGTCGACGCTCGAGGACGGTCGCGCCGTGGTGCTCACCGACACCGTCGGGTTCGTGCGTCATCTCCCGACGCAGCTGGTCGAGGCCTTCCGGTCCACTCTCGAAGAAGTCACCGACGCTGACTTGCTGTTGCATGTCGTCGACGGTTCCGATCCGCTTCCTGTGGACCAGATCAAGGCCGTTCGCGAGGTCATCGTGGACGTGGTCAAGGAACGTGACGCGAAGATGCCGCCCGAGTTGATCGTGGTGAACAAGATCGATGCCGCCGATCCCGTACAGCTGACCCAGTTGCGTGGGCTGTTGCCGGGGGCGCGTTTCGTGTCCGCGCGGACGGGTGAGGGAATCGACGAGTTGCGTGATCATCTGGCTGAGATTCTGGCGTGGCCTGAGTCCGAGGTCGACGTGCTCGTGCCGTACACGCGGGGCGATCTGGTCGCGCGGATCCACACCGAGGGGCGGATTTCGAAGTCGACGCACGAGGCGGACGGCACGCGGGTCGAAGCGCGGGTGCCGACGGCTCTCGCATCCGTCCTCACCGAGTTCGCATACGAATCCGCGACTGCCTGACCTGGTGCGTTCACCGGCTCTCGTCGTACCCGCAGTGCTCGTTGCGGCCGTGCTCGCTGCTGGACCGGCTACGGCTGAGCCCGGAACGGCACGGTTCGAAACGCTCTGCACGCCGTCGGATCCGGGTCTGGAAGAGCTGTCCGGGCTGACGGTGATCGATGGGGTGACCTACGCGATCGGTGACGGCGGCACCGACCACCGCCTCGCCGTTCTCGACGGGCAATGCGCCGTCTCGAGGTGGCTCGACGTTCCCGTCGACCCGTTCGACGTGGAGGACCTGGGGTCGTACAGCGGGGATTTGTGGCTGTCCGATACCGGAGACAACCAGCGTCTCCGTCCCACCGTTGCGCTCACGCGGATGACACCGTCCGACGGCCAGGGCGAGCTGTATCGGCTCGTCTACCCGGACGGTCCACACGATGCGGAGACGCTCCTGATCGAGCCCGGTGGGCGACCGGTGATCATCACCAAGGACGCAACGGGTGTGAGCGGCATCTACGTTCCAGAGGGCGACCGCAGCGTCTCCGAACTGGCCTCGCCCGGCCCCACACCGTTGGAGAAGGTCGGTGAGCTCGCGTTCACGCCGACGACGACGCCGGGAGGACCACCAATCATCGTCGGCTCGATTCTGGCGACCGGCGGTGCGGTCAGCATCGACGGTTCGGTCGCGGCGGTGCGCACCTACAACGACGTCTACCTCTTTCCGATCGAGGACGGCGATGTCGTGGAGGCCCTGACCGGAGAGCCGGTTGTCGTAGCGGTTCCTGATCAGCCGCAGGGGGAGGCGCTCGCCTTCGATGCCGACGGCAATCTTCTTCTCGCGTCCGAGGCTGCCGGCGGACCGATGCCGCCGATCCTCGTCCTCGAGGACGCGACTTCGTTGGTTCGGTCCGACAGTGCCGCTGTAGGAGAGCCGAATACGAGCGAGGCGACGACAGAGCTCGAGGGTCCATCGGATTCCCGATGGACCCTCGGTGCTCTGGCCGTCGCCGCTGTTCTGATACTCGGTTCGATCGCCTACGCCGTCAGATCAGCACTGCGCCGCCGCTGATTTTCGATACTGCTGAATTTCGATACCCGCTCGAGATTGCAGCTCAGGCGTCCAGATCGGATGCGACGAGTCCGGCGATCTTGTCGAGTGCCGCCTGGTCCTCGCTCTCGACGGTGACCTCGGTGCCCTTGGTGGCGCCGAGAGTCATGATCATCAGCGCCGAGCCGGCGTCGACCGGCTCCTGATCTTCCACCGCGAGGGTGACGTCCACGCCGGCATCGGCGACCGCCTCCGCGATCAGTGCGGCCGGGCGTGCGTGCAGACCGATGGCGGATCCGACGGTGACTGTGGTGCTGGGCATGGTGAACTCCTGTTCGTTGGTATGTGGTGGTCGATAGGTGTCAGGCGGTAACGAGATCGGGGTCGAGCACGTCGTCGGTGGGGGTGTTCTTCCCCTTGAGGAACTGCTTGGCGAACACGACGAGGAACGCAGACAGGAGGGTTCCCGCGATGAGAGCCAAGACGAACCACAGGAACTTCCCGATCGCGAAGAACACGATGAGGCCGCCGTGCGGTGCGCTCAGGGTCACATCGGTGGCCATGATGAGTGCGCCGGTGAGTGCGCCGCCGGCCATCATGGACGGGATGACGCGCAGCGGGTCAGCTGCGGCGAAAGGAATGGCACCCTCGGTGATGAATGCTGCACCGAGGAACCAGGCAGCTTTGCCGTTTTCGCGTTCGGCCTCGGTGAACAGCTTGGGCCGGACAACCGAAGCCAGTGCCATCGCGAGGGGCGGAACCATACCGGCGGCCATCACGGCGGCCATGATGCGCAGCGAAGCGACGTCGGTGATGACGAGCCCTGCCGTGGCGAATGCGTAGGCAGCTTTGTTGACCGGTCCACCGAGGTCGAAGCACATCATCAGGCCGAGGATGATGCCCAGGATGATGATCGATGCACCAGTGAGTCCGTTGAGCCAGTCGGTGAGTCCACTCGTGATGGCGGCAAGCGGCTTGCCGAGGACGAGGAACATCAGTCCGCCGACGATCAAGGTGGCGAACAGCGGGATGATGACCACCGGCATGAGTCCACGCAGCAGGGCCGGAATCTTCCACTTGCTGATCCAGAGTGCCACGAAGCCTGCGATCAGGCCACCGACGAGGCCGCCGATGAAGCCGGCTCCGACGAACACTGCCACCGCGCCTGCCGTGAAGCCCGGTGCGAGACCGGGTCTGTCGGCGATGGCGTAGGAAATGTAGCCGGCGAGGGCGGGAACGAGGAAGCTGAACGACAGCGCGCCGATCTGGAACAGAACGGCTCCGAGGTACGCCCTCATGCCGCCGTCGGGAAGCTCCGCCAACGAGTTGTCGATGACGATGTCACTGGCATTGTCGGAAATTTCGTATCCGCCGAGGAGGAAGCCGAGCGCGATCAGCAGACCACCGGCGGCAACGAACGGGATCATGTAGCTGACACCGGTCAGCAGGATCTGCCGGATCCGGGTGCCCCAGCCCAATTCTCCTGCGCTACTGGCGCTCGTCGCTGCGGAGGCGTCGCCGGCGACTGTGGCTGCATTCGGGTCCTCGGAGGCGCGGAGCGCTTCGGACACCATCACATCCGGTTCGTTGATGGCACGTTTGACGCCCGAGGAGACGACGGGTTTGCCGCCGAACCTCTCCTTGCCTTTGACGCCGACGTCGGTGGCGAAGATGACGGCTGCAGCGCTCGCGATGAGTGCGGGATCGAGGGGCGTGCTGCCGCTCGAACCCTGCGTCTCCACGTGAACGGTGACTCCTGCCCTGTCCCCGGCGGCGACGAGGGAGTCGGCTGCCATGTAGGTATGGGCGATGCCCGTCGGGCACGCGGTAACGGCGACGATGTGCCGGGCTGCCTCGGTGGGCGCGTCGACGACCGTCGCGGACGAGACTCCCGCTGCTGGCGATCCGGCAGGGGCCTTCGCCTCGGAGGTGCTGGCGACCTTCTTGGCCGGGGGATTGATCACCGCGTCCACGAGCGCGACCACGGCGGCTGCCGTCGGGGCCTCTCGCAGCGATGCCACGAACTCCGGTTTGACGAGTGCGCGCGCCAGACTCGACAGCAGCTTCATGTGTGCCGAACCGGCTCCCTCCGGTGCGGCGATGAGGAAGACCAGATCGGCGGGGCCGTCGGGGGCCCCGAAGTCGACCTTCGGGTTGAGACGTGCGAAACCGAGCGATGCCGTGGTGACGGCCTCGGACCGGCAGTGCGGAATGGCGATGCCGCCGGGAAGGCCGGTGGCGGACTGGGCTTCGCGGGCGAGGGCGGCGTCGCGCAGAGGGGCTGCGTCGGTGGCGCGGCCTGCCCCTGCCAGCACTTCGGAGAGCCGTTCGATGACGGACTCTGTGGACTCGCCGAGATCCGCATCGAGGAGGATCAGCTCCTCCGCGATGATCGCGGGATCGTGTGAGGGTGTGGACATGACGGCTCCTAAGAGAGTGTCGACGAACTTGGTTGGCTTGCTTCGGACGAAGTACTTGCGGGTGCCGTAGCGGGTGAATCGAGTGCTCGCACCGTTACGGCTTCCGGGTGCGTCTGATCGGGGTTGGGAAGTGATGTGCCGGGAAGCGCCGTTGCTGCGGTTCCGTAGGCGACCGCTCGGCGGAGGCGGTCGGCAGGTGAGGATCGTTCGATGTCCGCAAGGATGTACCCGGCAAGGGAGGAATCTCCGGCACCGACCGTGCTGATCGCGTCGATAGCCGGCGGTGTGGCAAACCAGGCTCCTTCCGGCGTCACGAGGACCGCTCCGGCGGCGCCCAGGGTCGCCAATACCGCGCCCACTCCTCGCGAGAGCAGGATTCGCCCGGCGTCGACCGCGGCGGTGGGGTCTCCCGACTCGGCGGCCCGTTCGAGGTGCTGACCGTCGACCCCGGTGAGCTGTGCCAGCTCCTCGGAATTCGGCTTGATCAGATCGGGGGCAGCACCCGGGAACGCCTCGGCGAGTGCGAGCAGGGGAGCATCGGAGGTGTCGACGGCCACCTTGCAGGACGTGTTGCGCAGGGCTTGGACGAGTTCGGCGTACCAGCCGACCGAGATCCCGGGCGGAAGCGAGCCGGACAACACCACCCAGGTGGCGTCCCTGCCGAGATCGAGCACGACGTCGAACAGTTCGCGTCGGGTCGACGGGGTGATGGTCGCACCGGGTTCGTTGATCTTGGTGGTTGTACCGCCGGGCTCGCTGACCGTGATGTTCGTCCGCGCGGTGCCGCTGGTCGGGATGGCGCAGTAGCGCACTCCCGTCGCGGTCAGTGCTTCCAGAATGGGGTCCCCCTCGGCGGCGGGTAGAACTGCCATGGCCTGAACCCCGGACGCGGTCAGGACCCGTGCGACGTTCACTCCCTTGCCGCCGGGTTCGCTCACCGTCGACAGTGCGCGATGGACGCCACCTCGGGTCAGTTGGGATTCGAGTGCGACGGTGCGGTCGATGCTCGGATTGGCGGTCAGTGTGACGATCATGCGATCACCACCTCGATTCCTTGGTCGGTCAGACTCTTGTGATCGTTGTCGTCGATGCCGTCGTCGGTGATGAGCACGTCGATGTCGTCGAGACGGGCGAAACTCACCAGGTGCTCGCGTCCGACTTTCGACGAGTCCGCCAGCACGACGACGTGGTTTGCGCTCCGAACCATCGCGCGCTTGACGGCAGCCTCGTCACTGTCCGGAGTGGACAGGCCGTGTCCGAGGCTCAGCGCATTGGTACCGATGAACGCGACGTCCGTTCTCAGCCAGGCAAGGGCTGCGAGGGCCTCCTCGCCGACAGCGGCCTGGGTGGTGCCCCGGACTCGGCCACCGAGCATGCGCAGCTTGATGCCGGTGAGGGGGGCGACCCGAGCGCCGATGGGCACCGAGTTCGTGATGAGGATGAGTTCACGTTCGCTCGACAGCAGAGCGGCAAGACGGCCCGTGGTTGTGCCGGCGTCGAGCACCGTGCTTCCACCGGGCGGGGGGAGGAAGTCCAGAGCAGCCGCGGCGATGGCGTCCTTCTGTTCGGCGCGCGTGTACTCACGTTCCCCGACGCCGGGCTCGGTCGCCGTCAGAGCCGACGCGGGTACTGCGCCGCCGTGGACTCGGCGAACTACTCCCAGACGATCCAGGATGGCGAGGTCGCGTCGGACCGTCTCGGTGGTGACCCCATAGGTCGAGGAAAGGTCGGCGACGGAGATGCGGCCGCGAGTGCTGATCAACTCTGCGATGGCCTGTTGCCGTTCTTCTGCGTACACCTGCGCCTCCCTCCACGTTGTTGTTGGTTTATGTTGTTTTACGCCCGTATATGTTGACATGTCAAGAGCAACGAGTAATCTTGGTCACAACAGGTCGATAAAATTGCGTCGGCCACAGCAGCAAGGCCAGAACTATCAGTCCGAGGAGGACGCATGACCGGATCGCTTCGGGCGAACGCTGACGGGACCGACACCGCAGCAGCAGGGGAGAATCGCATAGCAACCCAAGGCGCGCAGGGCATCCCGCTCTCGGGATCGAAAGTGCTGCGCGGCACCCCGGTCGTTCCCGGTGTGGGATACGGACCCGTGATTCGGCCGGGCAGTCGCCCTGACGTCCCCACGGACACTTCGGTGATCGAGGAGGACGCACGCGAGGCCGAACTCGAGCGTTTCCGCACGGCAGCTGCAGTCGTCGCCGGAAGGCTGCGCGGACGAGCAGAGCTCGCGACCGGCGCTGCATCGGAGGTGCTCTCCGCGAACGCGGCGATGGCGCAGGATCGCGGCTGGTTGCGCGCCGCCGAGAAACTGATCGGAACCGGCACGTCTGCGACATCGGCGACCGATGCAGCGACCGAGCAGTTCGCGGCGATGTTCATCAAGCTCGGGGGGCTGATGGCTGAACGCGTCACCGATCTACGCGATGTCCGCGACCGAGTGATCGCCGAGATTCTGGGAGTGTCCGAGCCGGGCGTGCCCACACCGAGCGTGCCCTCGGTACTTCTGGCCGATGACCTGGCGCCCGCCGACACTGCCGGCCTCGACCCCGACCTGATCGTCGGGCTCGCCACCTCGCTGGGTGGCCCCACCAGTCACACCGCGATCATCGCCCGCCAACTCGGAATCCCGTGCGTGGTCGCCGTCGCCGAACTCGACGACGTGCCCGAGGGAACGCCCGCGGTTGTCGACGGGATCACCGGAGACATCGTCCTCGAGCCGAACCGGGACAGTGCCGAGGCCGCGGTGGCAGCAGCACGAGCCGAGCTGGAGCGGGTGTCGGGGTGGTCCGGACCGGGTGCCACATCCGATGGACACGCAGTGGACATCCTCGCCAATGTTCAGGACGGCGCGGGGGCCCGCGCAGCGCGCAAGTCGGCAGCGGAGGGCATCGGTCTCTTCCGCACCGAGCTGTGTTTCCTCGATCGCGACAGTGAGCCGACCGTCGACGAACAAGCCGAGATCTACGGCGAGGTGCTGACGGCGTTCGCGGGCTGCAAGGTCGTCGTCCGAACCCTCGACGCTGGTTCGGACAAGCCCCTGCGCTTCGCCAATCATGCCGACGAAGCAAACCCAGCCCTGGGGATTCGCGGAATTCGCATAGCGGAGAACAACAGGGGAATACTCCACCGCCAGCTCGACGGCATCGCCGCAGCCGCAGCAGCCACCGGTTCCGCCCCGTGGGTGATGGCGCCGATGATCGCCACCTCAGCGGAAGCGGCAGCGTTCGCCGCCGACGCACGCGAGCGTGGATTGAAGCCGGGCGTCATGATCGAGATCCCCGCTGCTGCGCTGCTGGCAGAGCACATTCTCGAACATGTGGACTTCTTGTCGATCGGGACCAACGATCTCGCCCAGTACACGATGGCCGCCGACCGAATGTCCTCCCAACTCGCCTCGTTGACCGACCCGTGGCAGCCGGCTGTCATCACCCTGGTTGCGCACACCGCGAAGGCCGGAGCGGCGGTAGGCAAGCCCGTGGGAGTCTGTGGTGAAGCGGCCGCCGATCCGCTACTGGCCTGCGTGCTTGTGGGGCTGGGCGTCACGTCGTTGTCCGCCGCCTCCGCGGCAGTGGCGCACGTCGGTGCGAAACTGTCCTCGGTGACGTTCGCGCAGTGCAAGCAAGCGGCGGCTGCAGCGCTCTCCACCGACAGCGCTGCGGCAGCGCGAGCTGCGGCCGGTGCCGTCCTCGACTGACATCGGCTCTAGTATTCGGTTCCGTGAGCAACTTCGGGTGGACCCTGCACGGCAACGGAAAGAGCGTCGCAGCAGGGGCAGTGGTGGAACCGGATCAGCGTTTGACGTGGCCGCGCACCATCGGAATCGGTATGCAGCACGTCATTGCTATGTTCGGTGCCACCCTCCTGGTCCCCACGGTGACGGGATTTCCGGTCACCACCACGCTGCTCTTCTCCGGCATCGGAACCGCGCTCTTCCTGATCATCACCCGCGGGCGGGTTCCCAGCTATCTCGGATCGTCGTTCGCGTTCATCGCGCCCCTGACCGCCACTCAGGCATCCGGGGCGGCAGCGCAACTCGGCGCTGTCATGTCGGTCGGAATAGTGCTGGCCGGTGTCGGATTCGTGGTCCGATTCGCGGGCAGCCGGGTCATCGAGGCGGTAATGCCACCCGTGGTGACCGGTGCAGTAGTCGTGCTCATCGGACTGAACCTCGCTCCGGCGGCCACGTCGTCGTTCGAGGCGCAGCCGCTGGTTGCTGCGGTGACATTGTTCGCCATTCTTCTCGTGACCGTCGCCGGGCCAGGGATGCTCGGACGGCTGGGGATCTTGGTCGGGGTCGTGCTCGGTTGGGTCTTCGCCGCCATCACCGGGCAGATCGACGACACCAGACTCGGTGCCATGCGCGACGCGGCCTGGATCGGTATTCCCGAGTTCCGCGGGCCGACGTTCGAGCTGTCCGTCGTGCTCATCGCTCTACCGGTGGTGATCGTGCTCGTCGCGGAGAACGTGGGTCACGTCAAGGCAGTGGCCGCGATGACCGGCAAGTCACTCGACGATGTGGCCGGTGATGCCCTCATCGCCGACGGTCTCGCCACCACCCTCGCGGGCGCTGGCGGAGGCTCGGGTACTACGACGTACGCCGAGAACATCGGCGTCATGGCAGCCACTCGCGTCTACTCCACCGCCGCCTACTGGGTGGCCGCCGCGACTGCCGTCGTGCTGGCATTTTCCCCGAAATTCGGTGCTCTCGTCTTCACGGTTCCGGACGGAGTCATCGGCGGAGCCACCCTCGTGCTCTACGGTCTGATCGGTCTCCTCGGGGTACGGATCTGGACCGACAGCGAGGTCGATTTCACCGATCCCGTCAACCTCACGGTCGTCGCCGCCGCGCTCGTCGCCGGAATCGGCGATCTGACACTGACGATAGGTTCGATCGCACTAGGCGGGATCGCCTGGGGATCGGTCGGAATACTCGTCGGGTATCCGGTGATGCGGGCGCTCAGCAGAGGTGTGACTCGCTAAACGGGTCACCGATCACGCACGGCTCGGTCATCGACCGAGCCGTGCTCACAGTCGTAGTGTCGAGGTATATCACCGGCGGCGGTGTTGTTGCCGACCGGGAAAGCCCCTCGAAGGAGAGAAGTAGTGGACCGCACACTGTTCGAGCCCGAGCACGACCTCTTTCGTGAGTCGTACCGCAAATTTCTGGCCCAGCACGTAGCGCCCAACCACGCGAAGTGGGAAGAGCAGAACATCGTCGACCGCGGCGTCTGGGTCGAAGCCGGCAAGCAAGGGTTCCTGGGCACCGCCGTTCCCGAGGAATTCGGTGGCGGGGGAGTCAAGGACTTCCGCTACAACACCATCCTCACCGAGGAAACCACACGTGGTGGGTACAGCGGCATCGGCTTCACGCTGCACAACGACGTCGTTGCGCCGTACCTCATCGACCTGTGCAACGAGGAGCAGAAGCAGCGGTGGCTGCCCGGATTCTGCTCGGGCGAGCTGATCACCGCAATTGCGATGACCGAGCCGGGAACCGGTAGCGACCTGCAAGGCATCAAGACCCGCGCAGTCCGCGACGGCGACGAATGGGTCCTCAACGGCTCGAAGACCTTCATCACCAACGGAATCAACGCCGACCTGGTGATCGTCGTTGCGTGCACCGATCCGGACAAGGGCGCCCAGGGATTCAGCCTGCTCGTGGTCGAGCGCGACATGCCCGGTTTCGAGCGTGGCCGCAACCTCGACAAGATCGGTATGAAGGCTCAGGACACCGCCGAACTCAGCTTCACCGACGTCCGTGTTCCGGCGGCCAATCTTCTCGGCGACGAGGGCATGGGCTTCATCTACCTCATGCAGAACCTGCCTCAGGAGCGTCTGTCCATCGCCGTGGTGGCAGCGGCCGCAATGGAATCCGCGCTGGAGATGACCATCCAGTACTGCCGCGACCGCAAGGCCTTCGGCAAGTCGATCGGCAAGTTCCAGAACACACGTTTCGTGCTGGCCGAACTTGCCACCGAAACCACCGCGACACGCATCATGGTCGACAAGTTCGTCGAACTCCTCAACGCCGGCACGCTGACGGTGCAGGAAGCCGCGATGGCGAAGTGGTGGACCACCGAGAATCAGGTCCGGCTCATCGATCGATGCCTGCAGTTGCACGGCGGCTACGGCTACATGAAGGAATACCCCATCGCCAAGGCCTACATGGATTCGCGTGTGCAGACCATCTACGGCGGCACCACGGAAATCATGAAGGAAATCATCGGCCGAGGACTCGATCTCTGAGTTTTCGAAAGACGCAAACCCGAACGACGAGCAGGGGCTCGGCAACCATATTGTTGCCGAGCCCCTGCTCGTTTTCAGGCCGACCTGTGTTTGGTCAGAGTTTGCGCATGACGGTGACGACCTTGCCGAGGATCGCCGCATCGTTGCCCGGTATGGGATCGAACAACGGATTGTGCGGCATCAGCCACACTTCGCCTTTGCTGCGCTTGAACGTCTTCACCGTCGCCTCACCCTCGATCATCGCCGCCACGATGTCACCGTTGTCGGCCACGCTCTGCTGACGAACCACCACCCAGTCACCGTCGCAGATCGCGGCGTCGATCATCGACTCGCCGACGACCTTGAGCAGGAACAGTGAGCCCTGGCCCACGAGTTCGCGCGGCAACGGGAACACGTCCTCCACAGCTTGCTCGGCCAGAATCGGCCCGCCCGCGGCGATACGCCCCAGAACCGGAACGAACGTGGGTGTGGGGAGCTGTTCCTCGGCGGGCGCCGAACCGTCGGCAACCGCCGCGGCGTGGTCTGCCTGGACCTCGTCGAGTCCGCGCACATCCACTGCGCGTGGGCGATTGGGATCGCGCCGCAGGAATCCCTTGCGCTCGAGAGTGCGCAACTGATGAGCCACCGAGGACGTGGACGTCAGACCCACGGCGTCACCGATCTCACGAATGCTCGGCGGGTATCCGCGTTCGGTGACCGACGCCCTGATGACCTCGAGTACCTTGCGCTGACGCTCCGTCAGTCCGGCGCTGACATCGGTGCCTTCACCCTCGAACGCTTTCGCAGTGGGGACGGCAGCAGGCTTTCCCGCGGGCTTGCCTGCCGACTTGGTCGATTTCGGTGTCGACTTCGGTGAGACGGTCGATTTCGGTGACCCTGACGAGGTCTCGTCTTTCATTCCTGCGTCCTCCTGCGTCGTGGCTGTAGCTGAAGCTCGAGTGCGACCTGAGCTGGCCGGGTGGTGTGGATGTGGCGTGTGGCTTCTGACACGAACTTAGCCCGTCGACGCTGTTCGATCAAACATCTGTTCGATCCGTGTCGCGTTTTCTACTGACTTTGTCGGAGCTGCGTGATAGAACTTCGAACAAGCGTTCATCGAACGCCTGATCGAATACACCCTTCGATCATGTCCACTCCAGTGGAGGTTCTCATGAGCATCACGACCGAGCGGCGTGTCAGTGCGCACCGTGGCAGTACACACAGGGGGAGTGCTGTTCGTCGGCGTCCCACCCCGCAGCGCCGTCGCTACCTGCACACGAGCGCCCCGCAGGGAATGGCGCGCGGGCACCGCGAGGCGTGTGTCGAGGACAGGAGCCCGCAGACGCTGTCGTGGACTGCAACCGTCCTCGGTGTTCTCGCCACCGCCGTGGTGCTGTTGGCGTTCGTCGCTGTCGCGAATCTGCGCGCAGGCTCGATCGAGTCCGCACCGCAGGTAGGTGTCGCCGTCGTTCAGCAGGGCGAGACGCTCAGCGACGTCGCTCAGCGCATCGCACCGGGAGTGCCCGTGCAGGATGTGGTCGACAGCATGCTCGAACTGAACGGCCTCGCCGGCGCGTCGGTGTCCCAGGGCCAGCAACTGGTGATTCCAGCCACAGCCGGCCGGTAGCGCCGATCATGACCGTGCGCGTCGCAGATCCGGTGTGCCGAGAGCTCCGCGTATCGGGTGATCGAGGTGCGTACGTGAGGCTCCGAGTATCCTCGATGCCCGTACCCCTCGAGCGTGATCCAAGGGAGTGCATCGGCTACGACGGAGGCTCCTTCATGCATTGCCCGTTCTGCAGGCACCCCGACTCTCGTGTGGTCGACTCACGCGAGGCGGACGAGGGGCAAGCAATCCGCCGCCGACGCTCGTGCCCGGAATGTGGTCGTCGGTTCACCACAGTCGAGACCGCCGTGCTGGCCGTCGTCAAGCGCAGCGGGGTTACCGAGCCTTTCTCGCGTGAAAAGGTCGTCAAGGGTGTTCGACGCGCCTGCCAGGGGCGAGACGTGGACAACGACGCGTTGAACCTGCTGTCGCAGAAGGTGGAGGACGCTGTACGCGCCTCCGGTTCGGCCGAAATCCCCAGCCACGAGGTCGGGTTGGCCATTCTCGGTCCACTACGTGATCTGGACGAGGTGGCGTACCTGCGGTTCGCCTCCGTGTATCGGTCCTTCAGCTCGGCCGAGGACTTCGAGAAGGAGATTCAGGACCTACGCGCGCACCGCGAGTCGTCCGCGGTCGACTGACCCGCGTAGTCGCGAGGTGGTTTTGCCCTTACGTCTGATGGCGTTGGCGGATACATCTCCCTACACGGTGCGTCTCGTGAGTCCCTCCGAGGCAACGAATCGTGCCCATCGCTGGATCTTTTCGACTACCGGTCGTGGTGTTCGAAGCCAGCCGATGTGGCCTATCGATCCACCGACCGGGCAGTCGGCTCTGCCATAAGTCCACGTTTCCAGATGCTCCGGTGTAACAGCTCTTTCGAAGTGTTCCGCCGCTCGAACGGGAACCAGGTCGTCGTCATCGAGTCGGACCGCGAGAGTGGGAATGGTGATCCGACCATCCACGGGAAGCGGAGCTTTTCCGGCGTACACCATTCGAGCCCATTGCCGCATCAAAGTCCTCGGAGTCGGTGCACCGAAGCCTGGCTTCGGCCAGTAGCCGGCTATCGCGGTCCCTACTGACACTGCTTCGGCTACCGCAAGTTCTCGTAGGCCCAGGCGCGGAAAGTGGCGAAAGTGGGGTACCGAGGCGCCGACGGTTATCAGTCCATCCGGACAGCACTTGATCGGGGTCTCGCCGGTCAGCAGGGCTGCGCCAAGCTGAGCGCCGAAACTGTGGCCGAGGACAAGAACTGGCTGATCCGGCTGCGAGTTGCGTGCTGTGCGCACGGCGGCTGCAAGATCATCGACTTCATCGTTGAACGACCAATCCACTGCTCGCGACGGAGCTGTATCGCCCTCTTCGATGCCTCTTCTGGGCGCCACGTCGGCTGACCATCCGATCTCGTCCAGTGCGCCGAGTAGGCGTCGATAGGCCCGAGCTGGCACGGCCATTGCGGGAGAAATGATGATCTTCGGGGGCGTTGAGTTGCTCATGGCCCAATGGTGCATTCGTCGACCCACAAGGGCTACTACCTCAGAGGTCATATGAACCGGACAGCTACTACGTAGCATCGAATCATGGCGGTGTCGGTGGGGGTAATGCTTCAGCAATGGCGTTCGCGTCGGTCGATCAGTCAGCTCGATCTGGCCCACGATGTCGGTGTCTCCCCACGGCATCTGAGCTGTGTGGAAACCGGCAAGTCCCAACCCAGTCAGGCCTTGTTGGATGCCTTGGCGAGGAAGTTGGAAATTCCTCTACGGGAACGGAATTCACTGTTTCTGGCCGCAGGTCATGCTCCGCGATACTCTGAGGTCGCGTTCGATGACCGGCAGCTCGTGCGCATCAGAGCAACAATCCAGGAACTCCTGAACGCTCACGATCCCTTTCCCGGGGTTGCGCTCGATCGGGCCTGGAACGTCGTGCTGGCCAACAGCTCTGCAACTAAGCTGATGTCTTTGATTCCAGATCACCTGCATGGACCGCCTCTCAACATGTTTCGGGCATCGCTTCACCCCGATGGGTTGTCGGGCCATACCTGCAACTTCGATGAATGGGCGAGTTATCTACTCGATCAGCTTCGTCGGCTCGTGCGAACAACCGGTGATGACCGTTTGACGGATATCGAGCGTGAGGTGAGTGAATACGAGACCGTGCGCATCCTCGATGGACCTCGGGCGAGTGGCAGCAGCCGAGATCAACATGACCCTCAATTGGTGGTGCCCTTCGAGATGCTTCTGGGAAGCTCCAGGCTTTCCTTCTTCACCACGATGACCACCTTTGGCACTCCGCGTGACATAACGCTCGAAGAACTGACCATCGAACTCTTCTATCCCTCGGACCAGCTCACGGCAGACATGCTGCGAGCCGAATCGTGAGTGAACGGCGCAGAATCGGCCCCGACTACGCTTGCCGCTATGGAAGCTCACCAGACAGAGGCCAATCGCAGTTGGGTAGTTTTCGCTTTCGGTTGGCCGGTAGTCTGCGGAATCGCCTACGCAGCTTGGACGATGTACCGACCGTCGACGGTCAGTGTCGACGGCTGGACGGCGGCCTACGGCTTTGTTGTCGGTGCAGTTCTCGGTGGCCTTCTCGGGTGTGCAGCTTTCGTCGGCGGAACGTGGTCGTTGGCACTCCTGGACGGCGAGCGCACTCGCACTGTGGGGTGGCTGGGCGCAGTGTCGATCTTCGCGCTGATCACCGCTTCGACCGTCGGTATCACCGTCCTCGCGCTGTTCGCATTGTCGAGGGATGTGGCCGCTGCCGTTGGACCCACCGTGGTGGTCGTCGGCGTCAGCTTTCTCGCCTCGCTGACATACGGTCCGTTGGTAGTTCGCCGGCGGGCGAGCCCGCGGTGATGAAGGTTTGGTCCGGCTGACTGCGTCCTGAGCGGTGTGCGGATTGACCGGTGCCGCGAACTCAGCCGCGCCCAGCTGCGTCGATAGCTTTCTGCACGCGCTTCTCCGACACTGGATACGCCGTACGAACGCTCTGCGCGAAGAGCCCGACTCTGAGCTCCTCGATCATCCAGAACACATCCTGGACGGCGGCGCCCTGCCGGCGGGCCTCGGGTAGCGACTTCACCAGTCGGTCATAGGATTCGTAGACGCGATCCAACACGTCCATACCGGCGTCGTCTCTGGCGGCGCTGCTGGGCAACGCATTCAATCGAACCGTCGCAGCCTTGAGGTACCGAGGGATCTCCGCCAGACGTGTGGACCCGAACTCGAAGACGAAGCCGTCGAACACCAGAGAAGCGAGTTGCTCGCGAACGTCGTCTGCGGCATCACCCTGCGCCCGTTCCAGAACCGCGCGCAAAGCCAGTGATTCGGTCAGAATCTGCCGCACCAGTACAAGGATGCGCGAGGTGCGCGCAGTCACATCGGCATTGACCGCCTTCGACAGCGCGGCGAAAGCGTCGGGGGACCGAACCGGACCACCGTGATCATCCATCGATTCGTCGACAGCTGTTCTACGGCAATCCTCGAGCAGAGCGTCGATGCTCCCGTACGGGTTCTGCCCCAGAGCCAGCCGCTCACGCGTTGGTATCCCGGCAATCAAGGCCTTGGTGCCGCGCGGTGCATGTTCCAACAGCAAGGCGCGGGTCCCATCACGCATGGCTTGCCGCTGCTGTGCGGGCGTACTGAGGATCCGGACTGCCACGCCGCCGCCTTCCGGTACCAGCGCCGGGTAGCCGGTAACGGTCTGGCCGCCGACCGACCGGGTGACGGCCTGATCGAGAGTCCCGAGGCTCGACGAGGTCCATGCCAGCGTCGGAGCCCGTTCGGCCGCACCGACTGCTGTGGCCACCTCCTGGGTGATTCGAGGCGCCAACGTTCGCCGCAGCCGGTCCAGGTCCTTGTCCGAACCCAGCTCGGTGCCATCGGTATCGACAGCCGCGAACGTCATGCTCAAGTGCCCCGGCATGGACGCCACATCGAAATCGGTGGGATCGATTCGGCACGAACCGAGCCGGGACAGTTCACGAGCGAGCGCGGTCACCACCGGTTCGGCACGCGGTGTCATGGCGGCGAGTGCCGCGGCGGCGAAGTCCGGCGCGGGCACCACGTTTCGACGCTGCGCCTTGGGGAGGAGTTTGATGAGCGTGGACACCAACTCCGCGCGCATGCCCGGTACCAGCCAGTCGAATCCGACGGGTTGCACCTGGGCGAGCAGAGCGATCGGGATGCGGGCGGTGACACCGTCCGCGGCGGCACCCGGTTCGAACTGGTACGTGAGCGGAAACTGAACATCTCCCTGACGCCACGCGTCGGGGTAGTCACCGCCCAGCACAGATCCCGCGTCGGCATTGACAACCGTCTCAGGGGTGAAGTTCAACAGATTGGGTTGGGTGCGTCTGGCTTTCTTCCACCACGTGTCGAAATGGCGCGCCGAGACCGCTTCCGCGCCGATACGAGCGTCGTAGAAATCGAACAGTGTGTCGTCGTCGACGACGATATCTCGGCGTCGAGCTCGGTTCTCGAGCTCACCGACATCGTCGAGCAACTCCCGGTTCTCGTGAAAGAACGGATGCTGGGTCTTCCACTCTCCCTGCACCAGGGCGTGCCTGATGAACAGCTCGCGTGAGACTTCCGCATCGATGGAGTGATAGTTCACCGGTCGCCCGGTGACCAGCGGTATCCCGTAGAGGGTGACGCGCTCGTAGGCCATCGCCGACTGCCGCTTGGTGGACCAGTGCGGCTCCGAGTAGGTCCGTTTGACCAGGTGCGGTGCAAGCTTCTCGGCCCACTCGGGCTCGATCCGCGCCGCCATACGGCCCCAGAGTCGGCCCGTCTCCACCAGTTCCGCCGCCATCACCCAGCGCGGCGGCTTCTTGAACAACCCCGATCCGGGGAATACCGCGAAGTGGGTTCCTCGCGCTCCGAGGAATTCTCGCTTGTCGCCCTCGCGCAGTCCGATGTGCGAGAGCAGCCCGGACAGCAAAGCCTGATGCAGTGCGGCCGGAGAACTGGGCGCATCCGGGACGGTCCATCCCAGCCCGCGGGTGATCTGCCGCAGTTGCCCGTGCAGATCCTGCCATTCCCTGATCCTCAGGTAGTGCAAGAACTCGTTGCGACACATCCTGCGGAACTGGTTGGAGCTGAGGTCATCTCGCTGTGCACGCAGGTACTTCCAGAGTTCGACGTACGCGAGGAAGTCCGAGTTCTCGACGGCAAATCGGGCGTGCTTCTCGTCCGCAGCCTGCTGGTGTTCGACCGGGCGCTCCCGCACATCCTGAATGGACAGCGCGGAAACGACGACGAGTGCATCGGCGAGCGCACCGCTGGTATTGGCCTCGACCAGCATCCGTGCCATGCGTGGGTCCACCGGCAGCTGCGCCAACTCGCGCCCGATCGGGGTCAGCTCGGCCCGACCGGACTCGTTCGACGGCTTCAGCGCGCCCAGTTCTTCCAATAGTCCGATGCCGTCGCGGATGCTGCGCGGGTCAGGTGGTTCGACGAACGGGAAGTCCTCGATCCTGCCGAGACCGAGCGAGGTCATCTGCAGGATCACCGAGGCCAGATTGGTGCGAAGGATCTCCGGTTCGGTGAACGGCGGCCGGGACTCGAAGTCTTCCTCGGAGTACAGGCGGATGCAGATACCGTCCGCGACACGACCACATCGACCTGCCCGCTGGCGTGCCGACGCCTGCGAGATCGGTTCGATGGGCAGTCGCTGAACCTTGGTGCGGAGCGAGTAGCGGGAAATGCGGGCGGTGCCGGGATCGACGACGTATCTGATGCCGGGAACCGTCAGCGAGGTCTCTGCGACGTTGGTGGACAGTACGACTCGTCGGCCGCTGTGCGCACTGAACACTCGGTGTTGTTCGGCAGCGGACAGGCGAGCGTACAGCGGCACCACCTCGGTGTTGCGAAAGGCTCGATCAGCCAATGCGTCTGCCGTATCTCGGATTTCGCGCTCGCCGGACAGGAAGACCAGAATGTCTCCGTCACCCTCGCCGATCAGTTCCTGGACGGCGTCGCAGGTGGCGTCGACCGGATCGAGGTCTACGGTGGTGTCGCCGACATCGACGGTGAGGGGCCGATACCGCATCTCCACAGGGAACGTGCGGCCGGAGACCTCGATGATCGGGGCGGCCACACCGTCCTTCGCGAAATGCTGCGCGAACCGTTCCGGATCGATGGTGGCCGAGGTGACGATGACCTTGAGGTCGGGACGCCGGGGGAGCAGCTGCGCCAGATAGCCCAGGATGAAGTCGATGTTGAGGCTGCGCTCGTGCGCTTCGTCGATGATGAGGGTGTCGTATTGCCGCAGCATTCGGTCGCGCTGGATCTCGGCGAGCAGAATGCCGTCCGTCATCAGCTTGACGAGCGTCGCATTCGAAGACTGATCGGTGAATCGCACCTTGTATCCCACCGACTCGCCGATCTGTTCGCCCACTTCCTCGGCGATGCGCTCGGCGACGGTCCTGGCTGCCAGACGACGGGGCTGTGTGTGGCCGATCGAGCCTCGAACGCCGCGTCCCAGCTCGAGGCAGATCTTGGGGATTTGGGTTGTCTTACCAGAACCGGTCTCGCCGGCGACGATGACTACCTGGTGTGCCTCGATGGCGGCTGCGATGTCGTCGCGTCGCATGCTGACAGGCAGGTTCTGCGGGTACTCGATGCGAGGCACTGCGGCACGCCGATTGGTGACGACTGTCTCGGCTCGCGCGATCTCGCTTTCGACTCGTTCCAACGCGTCCTCGGTTCGAGCTTGGTCGAGGCGCCGACGAAGTCGATGTTCGTCGCGAAGGGTGACGCCGGACATACGCGAAAGGAGCGAACGACGACGCTCGGAGACAGGTGAAGTAGACATGGAAGTTCCAAGGGTAATCGCGCATCGCTGTGCGGGAGAATTTCGGGCGCTCTCCGCTCCCAACGCCGTGGGTCGGCTCGTGCGGCGGCCCGACTAAGCTTCGAGCCATGTCTTCTCCAGAACCGGGTGCATCACAAGAGCCGACGTACGAATCCACTCACTCCGCCCTGTGGCACGGGTTCGCGGATATGGGGGCCGTCACCGCTAGTGGACCGTTCGTCGTCTCCCGCGGCGAGGGCGCGCACATCTTCGATCGCGAGGGCAACAAGTACCTCGACGCTACCGCAGGGCTGTGGTTCACCAACGTCGGTCACGGACGGACCGAGATCGCCGACGCAGTCGCAGCTCAGCTCGGTTCCCTGGCTCACTACTCCAACTTCGGTGACTTCGTGCCGGAGACCACGCTGGCTTTGGCAGAGCGTCTGGGCGAGATCGCACCGGTCGCCGGAAGCAAGGTCTTCTTCACCTCGGGTGGGTCCGATTCGATCGACACGGCCGCCAAGCTCGCCCGGCGTTACTGGCATGAGGTCGGCAAACCCGGCAAGACGATGATCGTCGGTCGGCAGAAGGCTTATCACGGCATGCACGTGGCGGGGACGTCGCTGGCCGGCATCGCTGTCAACCACGAGAACTACGGCGTCCTGATGCCCGATGCCAGAACCGTCGCCTGGGACGACGCGAAAAGCCTGCTGTCACTGATCGAGGAGGTGGGTGCGGACAAGATCGCAGCGTTCTTCTGCGAGCCGATCATCGGGGCCGGCGGTGTCTACCTCCCACCGGCCGGCTATCTGCAGGAAGTGCGTCAGATCTGCCGCGACAACGACGTGCTCTTCGTCGCCGACGAAGTGGTGACGGGCTTCGGCCGCATCGGTGGATCCTGGTTCGCTTCCACACGATTCGACCTGCAACCCGATCTGATTGCCACAGCCAAAGGCCTCACCTCCGGCTATGTGCCGATGGGTGCTGTCTTCGTCGCGCCGCACGTCGCCGATCCGTTCTTCTCCGGTGGTGTCTGGTGGCGTCACGGATACACCTACGGCGGCCACGCCGGTGCTGCGGCTGCCGCGATGGCGAACCTCGACATCATCGAACGGGAGAACCTGCTCGACGAGTCGGCGCGGCTCGAGACGACATTGCACGCACACCTCGCTCCACTCGCGCAGCACCCTCGCGTGCAGGAGGTGCGCAGCGGAATGGGTGCTGTCGCGGCAGTGCAGCTGGCCGATCCGGCCGAGGCGCTGCCGTTGGTCAAGACGTTGCGCAAGCACGGGGTATCCGGGCGAGCCGCAGGTCAGGGCGCGATGCAGATTTCACCGTCGTTCGTGATGACCGATGCCGAGGTCGAGGAGTTGGCGAGCCGATTCCTCACTGCTCTCGGCTGAATCGACGTTTCAGGCGCCGGAGAAGGGTCGTCGGTTCGGTAATGGTAACGGCAGTGGAGGCGGTCGCGGCGGCCGCTTGGGCATGACGTGCGTGCAGTCGGGCACGGACCTCGTCCGGTTCGTAGGCGCGCCGCGCCCGTTCGTTGCGCACCACGAGGGCTCCCGTCGCCGCAACGCCCACGACCCCGGCGAGACCGAGGATCTTCCACATCTTCATCGCTCAACCGTACTGTGGCCCGACGCCGGCCGGGGCGATCCGGGCTCCCGCTCTAGGCTGTCGATCATGACTGCGTCGCGAATCGACCTGAACTCTGCGCTCGATGCGACTCGAACCGGCGATATCTGGATCTTTCGTGGCCATTCGCGGGCAGACCGGGCGATCCAGACATTGACCAACAGTCCCGTGAACCATGTCGGCATGGCCGTCGTCGTCGACGATCTCCCGCCTCTCATGTGGCACGCAGAGCTGGGAAAGTCTCTGCAGGACATGTGGACCGGCAACTACCAGCGCGGGGTGCAGCTGCACGATCTACGTGAAGCGGTGATGCAGTGGTCGAACAAGTACGAGCAGCGTTGTTGGCTCCGTCAATTGAACACGGCCGTCACCCGCGAGCAGGATGACGCGTTGATGCGCACCATTGCGCGCATGGACGGCACCGCGTTCCCCACAACAGCGAAACTCACCGGCCGCTGGTTTCTGGGACGCCTCCCCAGGTTGCGCGACTTGTCGGATTCGGGCGGCGGCCCGAGCTCGGCCGCCGCGCTCGAAACCGCGTACTGCGCCGAGGTGGTTGCGCTGACCTACGACGCCATGGGACTGCTGTCCGGCAACAAGAAAGCCAATTGGTTCGACCCCGGAAAATTCTGGAGCGGCGACCGCCTGCCGTTGGCGCCAGGTGTGAGCTTGGGGGACGAGATCGCCGTCGAAGTCTCATGAATCCGAAGTCTTGTGAATCCGACGTCAGACGGTGAACGTTTCCTCGGCCACCGTACGGCCGCCGAGTTCGATCCACCCGTCAGAAGGTGTTGTCACGAGCTGTGATCCACGTCCCTGTGTGATGGTGAGTCCGCGTCCGAGCGCGTCGGTGATTCGTACCGCGGCGGCTCCGGTTGCCTCGTCCTCGGCGACGCCCATGCTGGGCGCGAACATCCGAGATCGAATCTGTCCCGCTTCTTCGTCGATCCATGCCCACACATAGTGGTGACCCTCGGTGAACGCCGTTGGATCCGTTGCCTCGACCTCGTCGACGGACGGGACGTGATGGAGCTCGAACTTCGGCGCCCAGGCTGCTCGAGACCTGATCCAGGTCATGTCTCCGTCGTAGCGGACGCGCACGTTTCCTGCTGGGACGGACAGAGTGTGGACCGGGGTGCCTTGCCCACGCAGCCACCATGACAACCCGACCGTCGGATGGCCGGCGAACGGTAGTTCGACGGCAGGAGTGAAGATGGTCGCCGAAGCGATCTGCGATCCGTCGGAATCGACGAAAACGGTTTCGCTGAAAGCGAGCTGGGCGGCCAATTCTTGGCGCCGCGGTTCGGCTACGGCGGCGGCATCGACGATGCCGAGCGCATTTCCCTGTTGGCCCGCATCGTCGGTGAACACTCGAACCACAGAAACATCGATCCCCATGAGCTGAGAATGTACAGCCCGAGGACGTGCCACGCATTCGACTTACAGCCGAGTACGGCAATGGCCCGGACGCGTGGTGCGTTCGGGCCATTGCCGGTGGGAAAACGACGCGACTAGACGGTCGCGCCTTCGAGGGTGCGACTGATCTCGACGGCCTGGCCGACGCCGGCGACGATCGAGGCCGCGCGAATGGCCTCGAAGATGACCTCACGGTCGACTCCCTCGTCACGCAGAGTCTTCTCGTGCGCCTCGAGGCAGTGGTTGCAGCCGTTGACCGCGGACACCGCGAGTGAGAACAGTTCGAAATCGGCCTTGGCGATTCCGGAGTTCGCGATGATGTTCATGCGCAGACCAGCGCGCAGGTCGTCGTACTTTCCGTCCAGGTAGCCCTTGGTGCGGTAGAAGACGTTGTTCATACCCATGATCGACGCTGCACCGAGCGCCGCGTTGTACGCCTCGGCAGACAGGTTGTCCGCTGCCTCCTCGGCGATCTCCTTCAGCGTGGCGGGCGACTTCGTCGCTGCTGCGGTGGCGAGCAAGGTGCCCCACAGCTGCTGCTCGCTGAGAACGGTCGATCGCGCGATGGAACTGAGGTTGAGTTTGAGGTCCTTCGCGTACTCGGGGAGTGAACCCTTGAGCGAATCGATGCTCATGTCAGACGCTCGCCGTCAGCAGTTCGCCTGCGTCGATGGTCGGGTCACCCTTCTTCCAGTTGCATGCGCACAGTTCGTCGGACTGCAGTGCGTCGAGGACGCGCAGCACCTCGTCGACGTTGCGGCCTACGGAACCTGCTGTGACGGAGACGAACTGGATCTCGTTGTTGGGGTCGACGATGAAGGTCGCGCGGTCGGCGACACCATCGGAGTTGAGAACGCCGGCGGCAGAAGCGAGTTCACGCTTGAGGTCGGACAGCATCGGGAAAGGAAGGGTCTTGAGCTCTTCGTGCTGTGCACGCCACTGGAAGTGCACGAACTCGTTGTCGACGGACGCGCCGAGGACCTGAGCGTCGCGGTCGGCGAACTCCTCGTTCAGCTTTCCGAATGCGGCGATCTCGGTCGGGCAGACGAAGGTGAAGTCCTTCGGCCAGAAGAAGACGATGCGCCACTTGCCGGCATGGTCGTCGCTGGTGACGGAGGTGAAGTAGTCGTCGGGCTGCTGTGCGTTCACCTTCGACAGGTCACCGCCGATGACGGCGGTGAGGTTGTATGCGGGGAACTGATCTCCGATTGTCAACAGGGCCATGGGTCCTCCTCTGTAGTGCTGCACACGTGCGCGCCGTACGGCGCCGGAATTTCGTAGGTGTGGTGGCGGCAAGACGCAACCGAGCGTCCGCGCCGACCTGGACGAGTGTGCCAAAAGTTGCTTCAAAGGGAAAGGTGATGGTTAGCACTACACTGATAGGCATGGCTGATCGAAGCTATCAACCCACACTGTCACAGCTGCGTGCGTTCGTCGCCGTGGCCGAGGATCGACACTTCGGTAGAGCGGCATCGAGGTTGAACGTGAGCCAACCGACACTGTCGCAGGCGCTGGCGTCGCTCGAACAGGGTCTAGGCGTCCAACTCGTCGAACGCAGTACACGCACGGTGCTGATGACGACAGCCGGAGCCCGTCTCCTCGAACGGGCCACCGCCGCTGTCGTCGCCGCCGACGGATTCCTCGTGCAGGCGAGCGATCTCGGCGGCCAATGGTCCGGACCGCTACGGCTCGGACTCATCCCCACGGTGGCTCCCTATCTGCTTCCTGCCCTGCTCCCTGCCCTGCGCTCCGATCACCCCGATATCGATGCAGTCGTCGTCGAGGATCAGACGCGACGACTCTTGTCCTCCCTGCGGTCGGGTGCAATCGAGGCCGCAGTGGTTGCGCTGCCGACCGATGAGGCCGGTCTGAACGAGATACCGCTCTACGACGAGGATTTCGTGCTGGCGGTGCCGGCCGGTCACCGGCTCGACGGGCGGACCGGGCTACCGTTGTCGGTGCTGAAGAACCAGCCTCTGCTGCTGCTGGACGACGGTCACTGCCTCCGCGATCAAACCCTCGATCTATGCCGTTCCGTCGATGCCGCGCCGACGTCCAGCGACACCCGGGCGGCGTCGTTGGCGACCATCGTGCAGTGCGTCGCAGGCGATCTCGGTCTCACTCTGATACCCAGATCGGCCATCGCCGTGGAAACGGCGAGGGGGACGGTCGGCACGGCGGAGTTCGCGGAACCGAAGCCGGGACGCACGATAGGCCTCGTGCACCGCGCCTCTACCGGACGGGCCGAGGACTACATGGCCCTCGCGGCCCTCGTCACCCGGATCGGCCTCGACGTGGCACGAGCGAAGAGAATTCCCCCAGCACCGCTCAGCCGGCAGTGATCGCGATGTCGTCGAAGACGATCTCGCCGAGTGCGTCCGACTCGTCGATGTCGATGACGGCCCGTAGCGACCAGCCCTGATCGCCGTCGGGGTCTTCGATGGTTTGACGCGCCGATGCGGTGCCTCGGCCGAGTGTCAGCTCGAAGAGCGCGGGCCCGCGTGCTGACGCGCCGGTGCCGATCTCGCCGTATTCTGCGAAGTACGGCTCCAATTCGACCTCCCAGTCGGGGCCGTCGTCGAGTTCGTCGAGAGTAGCCCACCTGCGTGTCGCCGCGAGTTCGATGCGCTTGAAAAGGGCGTTGCGTACGAGTACGCGGAAGGCACGCGGATTCGCCGAGATCGGCCTGGGTGCATCGCCGCCGTACGGTTCGGGCCGCTGGTCCGGCTCGGCCGACGGATCGGTGAGGTTCTCCCATTCGTCGAGCAGGCTCGAATCCACCTGCCGCACCAGCTCGCCCAACCATTCGGTGATGTCCTGCACCTCCTCGGTGCGCGACTCGGGCGGAACGGTCTGACGCAGCGCGCGGTAGGCGTCGGCCAGGTACCGCAGCACCAATCCCTCCGAACGAGTGAGCCCATAATGGCTGATCAGCTCGGCGAACGTCATTGCCCGCTCGATCATGTCGCGGACCACGGACTTCGGTGACAGTGCGACCTCGGTGAGCCACGGGTGCCCACCGAGATAGATCTCGAAGGCGGGGAAGAGCAGATCGGCGAGAGGCTTGGGCCAGGTCACCTCCTCGAGCAGTTCCATGCGTTCGTCGTACTCGATGCCGTCTGCCTTCATCTGGGCGACGGCCTCACCTCGGGCGGCGTGCTGTTGCGCCATCAGGATTTGCCGGGGATCGTCGAGTGTCGACTCGATGATGGACACCACGTCCAGTGCATGGGTGGGAGATTGGGCATCGAGTAGTTCGAACGAGGCCAGAGCGAAGGGGGACAGGGGCTGATTGAGCGCGAAATCGGGCTGCAGATCGACGGTGAGACGGGCATGGCGACCGTCGGCGTCGGGTTCGTTCAACTGCTCGACGATGCCGGCCGCGACCAGCCCGCGGTAGAGCGAGATTGCTCGCAGGATATGTGCGCGTTGCGCCGGTCGGGTCTCGTGATTGTCTTCGAGTAGGTGCCGCATCGCGGTGAAACAGTTGCCGGGCCGGGCAATCACGTTGAGCAGCATGGCATTGCTGACGGAAAAGCGTGAGACGAGCGATTCGGGGCTGGCGCCGACGATGCGCTCGAAGGTCGGTTCACCCCAGGAGACGAAACCGTCGGGAGCTTTCTTGCGCTGAACTCGCTTGAGCTTCTTGGGGTCGTCGCCCGCCTTGGCGACCAGACGCGCATTCTCGATATCGTGTTCTGGAGCCTCGACCACGACTGTGCCGAGCGTGTCGAAGCCGGCACGTCCCGCGCGTCCGGCGATCTGATGAAATTCACGTGCTCGAAGCTTGCGGGTACGGACGCCGTCGTACTTGGTGAGTCCGGTGAAGAGCACCGTTCGGATCGGGACATTGATTCCGACGCCGAGGGTGTCGGTGCCGCAGATGACCTTGAGATGGCCGTCCTGCGCAAGCTTCTCCACCAGGCGCCGGTACTTCGGCAACATGCCTGCGTGATGCACGCCGATACCGTGGCGGACCAGTCGCGAGAGTGTGTTCCCGAACCCAGTGGTGAATCGGAACGCTCCGATTGCCTCGGCGATCTGCTGTTTCTCCGCCTTGGAGGCAACGTTCACGCTCGTCAGCGCCTGAGCTCGTTCCAGCGCAGAGGCCTGCGTGAAATGTACGACGTAAACCGGGGCGAGATGAGTTTCGACGAGCTCCTCGATGGTCTCGCTGATGGGCGTGGTGACGTAGGAGAACATCAACGGCACCGGACGTTCGGAACCGGAGACGACGGTGGTCGCTCGGCCGGTGCGGCGCTGGAGATCGTCACGGAAGAACGAGACGTCGCCGAGGGTGGCGGACATCAACAGAAACTGTGCGTGCGGTAGCTCGATCAGTGGAACCTGCCATGCCCAGCCGCGGTCCGGTTCGGAGTAGTAGTGGAACTCGTCCATCACGACCTGGCCGATATCGGAATTCGCGCCCTGACGCAGCGCCAAGTTGGCGACGATCTCCGCCGTCGCGCAGATGATCGGGGCACCGGAATTGACAGAGGCGTCACCGGTCATCATGCCCACGTTGTTCGCGCCGAAGATATCGCAGAGAGCGAAGAACTTCTCGCTGACGAGAGCCTTGATCGGGGCGGTATAGAACGACCGTTTCCCGGCGGCCATGGCTGCGAAATGCGCGCCGACGGCCACCATCGACTTTCCCGACCCCGTGGGCGTGGCGAGAATGACGTTCGAACCCGACACGAGCTCGATCAGCGCCTCTTCCTGGGCCGAGTAGAGGGTCAACCCGCGTTCGGTCGTCCACGTGGTGAAGACGTCGAAGAGCGTGTCCGGATCGTGCGCCTCGTCGGTGGTGGGAGCGGGGATCAGTTCGGAGAGGAGCACGCCGTCAAGGCTATGGTGCGGGCCCACTGCGGACGTCATCGGCCCTGCTCGCGTCAGGTTGCGCTGCGCTCGTCCGAACCCATGGCGCCGAGGACGGCGAGACGCGTACTCGCGTTGCCGGTGATCTTGTCCTCGCCGATACCGGCGACCAACAGGTTGCGCCAGCGGGATTCGTCGAAGTCCAGTGTCGTGGTCGAATCGAAGAAGTCTTCGAGCACGCCCAGGAACCGGATCGGGTCGTCGCGAAACGGAAAGTGCCCGGATCGTTCGAAGACGGACAGGCGCGAACCGGGCATCGCTGAATGAGCGAGATGTGCGTGTGCGACGGGAATGACCGAATCCTGGTCTCCCCAGACGAGCAGCACCGGCAGATTCTCTGTGAGGTAACAGCGATCGAGCATCGTCACCACCTGACCCCGCCAGTCGACGACGGCCCGAAGGGTACGCAGATAGGCCTCGTGCGCCGTCGGATCGGGGAGCCCGCTGAGAACCCGGATCAGATCGGGGGTGTCGTGCAGAATTGCACCGGGGCGCAGGGGAGTGTGGTTGAGTCTGCCGATCACGTCGCCGGCCAGGCGGATCATCGGTAGTGCGCCGGGCAGTCGTAGCAGCTTGACCACTTCGCTTGCCAACGGAAGCGAGGCAATCCGAAGAAGTGGATGTACGTCCTTGGTGACGCCCCCGGAAGAGACCAGAACGAGCCGATCGACCATCTGGGGGAACTGGTACGCAAACTGCATTGCGACCCCGCCGCCGAGCGAATGACCGACGACGGTGACGTGCTCGATGGCCAGTACCGAGAGCAGATCACGCATACCGTTGGCGTATGCCGCAACGGAGTAGTCGGCGCGTGGCTTGTCGGAGCTACCGTGGCCGAGCAGGTCCGGAGCGATCACCGTGTAATTGCGGGCAAGGTGTGGGATCACCTCTTTCCACGTCTCGGAGTTGTCACCGATTCCGTGGATCAACAGCAGTGCAGGGCCTTCGCCCACCATTCGAAAGGCACGTCGATACCCGTGCACCGTGCGGTACTCGAGCCGCGGTTCGGCGTCGGGCACCGGTCGGAGCTTGCGCATGCGCGGGTTGCTCATCTCGCCTCCTGGTTCGCTACGCGAAGGGTCTTCTCCTCGCTACGCGACTGGTGTCTAGCTCACGACTCTTGCACGAGAAGGTGCGATGCGCGAATTGTGCCGACATCCAACCAGTGCCTGAGAGGGGTCGATCAGCTTTCCGGCTCGGGATCCTGCCCTGGATTCTCCGAAGGCTTCTGATCGGGCTCGGCTTCGAAATCTCCTTGTTCGGCCAGGAACTTCTCGAACTCGGCGCCCAGCTCGTCGCCGCTGGGAATACCCTCGTCTCCGGCAAGGAGCGTGGACTGCTGTTCCTGGGCCGCGACATAGGTGTCGTACTGACGCTCGAGTGCCGTCACGACCGACTGCACCTCTTCGTTGCCCGTGATGTGCTCGTCGACCTGCTCACGGACGCGAGCCGCTGCCTGGCCGAGTGCCACGAGAGGAAGATCGAGCCCACCTGCTTCGCTGACGTTCTCGAGCAGGGTTTCCGCGGCAGCGGGGTAGTCGGTTTGCGATAGGTAGTGCGGAACGTGCACCGAGTAGCCCATCGACTCGTGACCGTGCTGGGCCAACCGGAGCTCCAGCAAGGACGATGCGCTTCCCGGTACCTGTAGTTCACCGGACCAGCTCTGGTCTTCCGATACCAACTCCCTGTTGGAGGAGTGTGCCGTCACGCCGAGGGGGCGCGTGTGCGGAATTGCCATCGGGATCGAACCGAGTCCGATGGTTCGGCGAACCCCGAGTTGCTCGGCGAGCAACCGGACCGCGGTGGTGAACTTTTCCCACCGCAGGTCTGGCTCCATGCCCGCAAGCAAAAGAAACGGAGTGCCGGCGTTGTCCTTGACCGCGTAGAGATTCAACTCGGGGGCGTCGTAATCGGAGAAGTGATCGGACTTGAAGGTCATCGTTGGACGGCGTGAGCGGTAGTCGATCAGCTCATCGACGGCGAACGAGGCAACCAACTCCGATTCCAAGGTGTCGCGGAGATGCTTCGTCGCGAGCTTGACCGCATGACCGGCGTCCGAGAAGCCTTCCAGCCCGTGCACGAGGACCGGGCCGACACCGTCGTTGGACGAAATCTGCGGTGCAGGAAACTCCAGCTCGTACATACTCGACTGGTCGTCCATGCCGTACCCCTTTCGTTGGTTCGCGCCAGGCGTTCGTTGCGCCGGGCCGAAACCGACTCGAACAAGAATACCCGGCTGGGGCGCACGGTTGGTGCATGCCAGACCCGTCGACCCGTTATCGATGAACAACGTCGTCGAGCATCTCGTTCATTCCCTCGAGGTCAGGCCTTGAAGCTCTCCAGCGCGCGAATCTTGTTCGTGACGTCGAGGGCGGCGACCTTGTACGCCTCCGACAACGTCGGATAGTTGAAGACGGCATCGACCAGATACTCGACGGTGCCACCGCACCCCATGACTGCCTGCCCGATGTGGATGAGATCGGTGGCGCCCGAGCCGAAGATGTGCACCCCGAGCAGTTTCAGATCCTCGGTGGAGACAAGAAGTTTCAACATCCCGTACGAGTCGCCGGCGATCTGGCCCCGTGCGAGCTCGCGATACCGGGAGACGCCGACCTCGTAGGGCACCGAGTTCTTGGTCAGCTCCACCTCCGTCGCGCCCACGTACGACACCTCGGGGATGGAGTAGATGCCGATCGGCTGCAGATCCATCAACCCCTTGCTCGGCTGGTCGAACGCGTGGTAGCTGGCCAGGCGTCCCTGGTCCATCGATGTGGCCGCGAGAGCGGGGAATCCGATGACGTCACCGACGGCATAGATGTGATCGACCTTGGTCTGGAAGTTGTCGTCGACGAAGATGCGGCCTCTGGCGTCCGCTTCGAGGCCCGCGTTCTCCAGTTCGAGCGACTCCGTCATGCCCTGGCGCCCGGCCGAGTACATCACCGCTTCCGCGGGAATGCGCTTGCCGCTGGCCAGGGTTGTCACCGTGCCGGACGCACCGACGTCCACTGCGGTAACTGCCTCGCCGAAGCGGAACGTGACCGCGAGATCGCGGAGGTGGAATTGAAGCGACTCGACAATTTCACGGTCGCAGAAATCGAGCATCGAATCGCGTTTCTCCACCACCGTCACCTTGGAGCCCAGGGCCGCGAACATCGACGCGTACTCGATCCCGATGACGCCGGCACCCACCACGACCATGGAACTGGGAATGAACTCGAGATTGAGAATTCCGTCGGAGTCCAACACTCGGTAATCGTCGAAGTCCACATCGACGGGTCGGGCGGGCGCGGTACCGGTCGCTATGACGACGTTCTTCGCGGTGACAGTGACACGTTCCCCGCGTTGCTCGTCGTCGACGACGATGGTGTGCGGATCGGCGAATCGTCCGGTGCCGGTGATGAGTTCGATGCGGTTGCGCAGCAACTGCGATCGGACTACCTCGATCTCCTTACCGATCACGTGGGTGGTTCGGGCAAGGAGGTCGGCCGGGGTGATGTTGGCTTTGACGCGGTATCCGGCGCCGTACAACTCCCGCTGGTTCATGCCGGTCAGGTACAGCACGGCCTCGCGCAGCGTCTTGGACGGAATGGTCCCGGTGTTGACGCACACGCCACCGAGCATCGTACCCTTCTCGACAATGGCAACGCGTTTGCCCAGCTTGGCCGCGGCGATCGCAGCTTTCTGGCCACCCGGGCCTGATCCGATCACGACAAGGTCGTATTCCATCGCTACTGACATGGCTCATAAGTACTCCGCGTGTGCAAAGCCCATATGCCGCACGGGTCACGAACTCGTGAACACCCGACACCGGCACGAGTGCGAATGTGGCCACTGTTGCATGGATTGTGGAAGTGTTGATGCTGATAGAACCGAATCGATAGTGGAGGAAAACATGCCGCAGCAGGTCCGGGCCGTCGTTGCCAAAGCCAAGGGTGAGCCGGTGTCGATCGAGTCGATCACGATCCCGGACCCGGGACCTTTCGATGTGGTGGTCAAGATCGCCGCATGCGGTGTGTGCCACACCGATCTGCACTACCGCGAGGGCGGTATCAACGACGAGTTCCCGTTCCTGCTCGGTCACGAGGCTGCCGGCACCGTGGAAACCGTGGGTGATGCCGTAACGCACGTCGAGGTCGGCGATTTCGTGGTTCTGAACTGGCGCGCGGTCTGTGGGGAATGTCGGGCATGCAAGAAGGGAAAGCCCTGGTATTGCTTCGACACCCACAACGCCTCGAAGAAGATGACGCTCGACGATGGCACCGAACTCTCACCCGCCTTGGGCATCGGTGCCTTCGCAGACAAGACCCTCGTGCACGAGGGCCAGTGCACCAAGGTCGATCCCCGATCCGATCCGGCTGTGGTGGGCCTGCTGGGATGCGGCGTCATGGCCGGCCTGGGCGCCGCGATGAACACCGGCAACGTCTCGCGCGGTGACTCGGTGGCCGTGATCGGCTGCGGCGGCGTCGGAGACGCCGCCATCGCCGGTGCCCGACTGGCCGGCGCGACCACGATCATCGCTGTCGATCGGGACCCGGGCAAGCTCGAGTGGGCCAAGGACCTCGGCGCCACCCACACCGTCGACGCCTCGAAGGTCGATGCCGTGGAAGCGGTGCAGGAGTTGACCGACGGATTCGGCGCCGACGTGGTGATCGACGCGGTGGGCCGCCCCGAGACATGGAAGCAGGCCTTCTACGCGCGAGATCTGGCCGGAACGGTCGTCCTGGTGGGCGTTCCGACCCCGGAGATGACCGTCGAGATGCCGCTGATCGATTTCTTCTCGCGTGGTGGGTCGCTGAAGTCGTCGTGGTACGGCGACTGCCTGCCCGAGCGCGACTTCCCGATGCTGGTCGACCTGTACGAGCAGGGGCGGTTGCCGCTCGAGAAGTTCGTGACCGAGCGAATCGGGATAGAGGACGTCGAGGCGGCCTTCGAGGCGATGCACAAGGGCACCGTCCTACGTTCGGTGGTGGAGCTGTGAGCATCAGGGTCGAGAAGGTTGTCACCTCGGGCACGTTCGCCCTCGACGGTGGCGAATGGGATGTCGAGAACAACATCTGGCTGATCGGGGACGACTCGGAGGTCGTCATCGTCGATGCCGCACATTCCGCTGCACCGATTATCGATGCCGTCGGTGGGCGGGTGGTCAAGGCGATCGTGTGCACGCACGGGCACAACGATCACGTCACTGTGGCTCCGGAGCTCTCACGTGAATTGGATGCACCGGTTCTGCTCCATCCGGCGGACGACATGCTCTGGGAACAGACGCACCCGGGGGTCGCACACGGCTCGCTCGAGGACGGACAGCGCATTTCGGTTGCCGGGACGGACATCCTGGCAATGCACACACCCGGGCATTCTCCGGGGTCGACGTGCCTCTACGTCCCGGAGATAGCCCGTTTGTTCTCCGGGGACACCCTGTTCTCAGGTGGGCCGGGCGCAACGGGGCGTTCTTATTCCGACTTCCCGACGATCATCGGTTCGATCAGGGATCGGTTGTTCTCCTTGCCCGCGGAGACGAAGGTGTGCACCGGGCATGGAGAAGGCACCAGCATCGGCGAGGAGTCGCCGCACCTCGAAGAATGGATCAAGCGAGGCAGCTGATGCCGCGGCTCTGCTCGACCGATCGGGGCGACACTCCGCTGCCACCGGCGCGCACCCGAGCAGAGCCGAGCACGTGAGAAGCTGAACCGGTCACCGTCGGCATTCGTTCGTCGCGACGGCGTCGGGCATCACACACCGTCTTGGACCGGAGGATCTCTCGTGCAGCGCCGATTCGTACTGCGTCACCACCCGCTCATGGCCGCCCTGGCAGGTGCGACCATGATCGCGCTGGCCGGATGCAGCACCGACGTTTCCGGCTCGCCACAACCGGCCCAGCAGGGCAGTGTCTCGGGGCAGGGCGGTACGTCGGAGCCAGGCGGTGAGGATTCGGGTGGGACATCGCAGGGACAGGCTCCCGCGGACGAGGTCGATCTCGGAGCCCTGCTCGTCGATCCTTCGGTATTTCCGCCGCCCTACGACGCCATCGTTCTTCCGCCGCAAGCTATCACGCAGGCCTCTCCGGACCTGACGGGTATTCCGGCCGGCGCCGAGGTCTCGCCCGCCGGGTGCAAACCGGTCGACGTGCAACCGGAGCGGGCGGCAATGATCGTCGGGACCGACAACACCGACCGCGCGACGATCTCGGTGGAATTGATCGCAGTCGACGAGCCACTCTCGGTCCGGGAGGAGCAACTCGACGCGTGTGCGGAGGTGACGGCCACGAAGTCGGGGGCGACCTCGACGATTCGGTCGACCGTGACTCCCGCGCCACCGATAGATGCCGACGACACCCTGGCGGTGCGTCAAACCGTGTCCTCGGGCACCGGGTCCGATTCCGTCACGCAGTCGATGTTGACACTGATGGCTCAGGTGGGCGACATCCGTATCTCTGCCACGTACATGTCCTTCGATGACACCGCGCCGGATGCGGCCACCCTCGACGAGATTTTCACGACCGCAGTTCTGAAGGTCAAAGCAGGCTGACCTGCGGTTTCGCGCTAGCACGGAGGTCCGACAGACATCACGTGTGAGGACCACGCCGACCGGCACTTGTCCACAGGCGGTGCGGCCATCCACAGGCGATCTGTAGCCCCAGGTCGGCGCCGCCCTGATGCATGGTGCCGTGTGCAGGCTGTGCGTCATGACGACTCATCCGGATACACCCCGCTCATCGATGTCCCGGCCGCAGATCGCCGGAGCCCACGAGCTCATCGCCGCAGTGCCGGCGTTCCTGGGATTCGTCCCGCACCGGTCACTGATACTGATCGGTACACGCGAATCGAATGTCGGAAGTGTCACGGTCGACACCGTGATGCGCTACGACATGAGCCTGCCGAGCGAGAGCAATGTCCGAGTGCTCGGCGGCGACGCCCGTCAGCCCGTCACCTCTGAGATGGCCGAGGCGATCGACCATTTCGCGGACGTGTGCGCACGCAACGGTGCGAGCGCTGCCGTGGCGGTGATCGTCGACGATCGCGCGGTGACTGCGATGGGTTCGAACGTCGATCGGCGGCTGCGTGCCGTGGCCGCGCGACTGGGTGAGACTCTGCGCCTGCGTGGTACGACGTTGACTGCGGCCTATCTCACCCGCGAACTCGTGTGCGGTGCCCGGTGGATGACGGTGACGGGACCGGTCGACGGCGGTGTGCTGACCGATCCAGCACTCTCTCCTGTCGCTCTTGCGTACCTACTCGAGGGCCGCAGGACACACGACTCGCGGGAAACCTTGAAGCACGCGTTGATGCCTGTCGACACAGCGGAGAGTCGAGAGGTCGCCGAGTGCATGACCCACGCGCGGCGACTCGACCGCGCTTGCGACCGAACTTCACTCGAGTCACTCCTCGGGCAGCTCGCCTCGTGGGCAGCCGAGCCGCCCGATCGCCCAGCCGTTGTTGCGCTGGCACCGGCGAAGACGGCCGAGTTCGGTATCGCATTGACCAGCGTCATGGTTCGAGACAGTCTCCTCGCGATGACTCTGACCCGATTTTCCGATATCGCCGAGCAACTGTGGCTGTTCCTGATGAAGATGCTACCGGCGCCGGAGCGCGCTTGTCCCGCAGCACTTGTCGGCTTCAGCGCCTATGCCCGCGGCGAAGGAACGCTCGCGGCGCTCGCGATCGAGATCGCACTCGACGCCGACCCCGACTACTCTTTGGCGCGCCTGCTGGAGCGGTCGCTGCTGGCGGGGGCGCGACCGGGCATGATTCGTGAAGTAGCGCTCAGCGGATATGCCGTGGCAGAACTGTGCGGCGTACGTCTACCGCCGCCGCTCGACTAGATCGACGGCGTCCGTGCCGCGTGTGATCGATCGCCGAGGTTTTTCAGGAAGGTCCAGGCATCGGAGACGATCACATCGAGGTCGGTGAACTGCGGAGTCCAGCCGAGCTCCGCCATCGCACGCTCGCTCGATGCGATGAGGACGGCGGGGTCACCGGCGCGGCGAGGAGCATTCTCGACCGCGATCGGTAGATCCGTCACTCGAGAACACGCGTCGATGACCTCGCTGACCGAAAAGCCGGTCCCGCTGCCGAGGTTGTAGATGCGGTGGGTGCCGGGCTCGGAGGACTCGAGGGCGAGAATGTGGGCCTCGGCCAAGTCGGACACGTGGATGTAGTCACGCACGGCCGTACCGTCCGGGGTCGGCCAATCGGTACCGAAGACGGATATCTTGTCGCGCTGTCCGAGGGCCGTCCGCAGCACGAGGGGTATCAGATGTGTCTCTACCACTCTGTTTTCGCCGAACTCACCGTATGCCCCGGCAACGTTGAAGTATCGGAGGCTGGTGGCTGCGAGACCGTAGGCGTCGGCGTAAGAGGTGATCGCATGGTCGATGGCCAATTTGGTTGCGCCGTAGGGATTGGTGGGCGCTGTGGGCATCGATTCGGTGATGGGGGTGTGCTCGGGTTCGCCGTACGTCGCCGCTGTCGAGGAGAACACCAGTCGCGTGGTGTTCGTTTCGCGCATCGCGTCGAGCAGAGCCAGCGTGGTGACGACGTTCCCGGACCAGTATTCCGCGGGAGAAACGACCGACTCGCCGACGAGCGATCGAGCCGCGAAGTGAAGAACACCGTCCACGTCGCCACCACCGAGGACCGATGACGCCACGTCCTTGATGTCGGCCTCGACGAACGTGGCCTTCGGCGGAACAGCGTCGCGATTGCCCGTCGACAGATTGTCCACCACGATCACCTCGTGCCCACGATCGATCAAAACCGCAGCACAGACACTTCCGACGTAACCCGCGCCGCCGGTCACCACTAGCTTCACTCTTCGTCTCCTGAACTAGACCCGCTTGACCTGAACGGCGTGGGCCATCTCTTCCGCGATGTCGATTCCGCCGTGACCGGGGACCGTGATGGTCACGGTGCCTGGCTTGGCCTCGACCGTGACACGTGCGTCGGGAACCACTCCCGCATCACGTAATTGTGAGATGACATCGGGGTCGGACTGCACGTGCTCGGCGAGCCGTCGTACCACCACTGCTGTCGATTCCCCGTGCGGCAGATCGGTCAGGCGCACCAGAACCTCGGCTGTCGCCGCGGGGCGAACGAGGCCCAGTTCTTCCAGGCCGGGTATGGGGTTGCCGTAGGGCGAGGTCGTCGGATTGTTCAGCACCGCGACCAGTCGACGTTCGACCTCCTCGCTCATCACGTGCTCCCAACGACACGCCTCGGCGTGCACGTCTTCCCATCTGAGCCCGATGATGTCGACGAGCAGCCGTTCGGCTAGGCGATGTTTGCGCATCACGGACACGGCGAGACTGCGACCCTTTTCGGTCAACTCCAGATGCCGGTCACCTGCAACCGACAGCAAGCCGTCGCGTTCCATTCGTGCAACGGTTTGGCTGACGGTGGGACCGCTCTGCTCGAGGCGTTCTGCGATACGTGCTCGCAGTGGTACGACGCCCTCTTCTTCCAAATCGTAGATCGTCCGGAGATACATCTCCGTGGTGTCGACCAGATCCTTCACACTCAACCCCTTCGTCGTCGGCGATTCTACCGTTGATCGGCGCAGATTGGCGCCGCAGCCCGCCAGGCTGGCGTGCCGCCGCGCTTTACTCGTCGGTAATCCGATGCAACACCGGCGGGTGCTCGCGCAGTCCCGGCGCGGCAAGTAGCGTTGCGTTTCATGGCAGACCAGGCGATGCAAGCCCCACCCGGAGCGGCGGGGGCAGTCGACGACATCGTCGTATGGAGTGCCGAATACCTCGCCTATCGGTGGAGCGACGACCATCCGATGAACCCGACGCGCCTCGACCTGACGATGTCGCTGGCACGTCAGATCGGCGTCCTGGAGGGGATCGAGGGGGTTGCGCCGACGTCAGCGTCGGACGAGGAGTTGCTTCGCATTCACACCCCCGCCTACATCGAGGCGGTGAAGCGGGCTCCGGACAAAGGACTGTCGATACTGCATCCCGATCAGGTCGAACACGGCCTGGGATCCGAGGACAACCCGGTCTTCCGTCACATGCACGAGGCCAGCGCAATGTTGACCGGAGGTTCGCTGACCGCGGCGCGAGAGATAGCCTCGGGCCGAGCCCGCCGCGCGGTGAGCATCGGCGGCGGCATGCACCACGCGATGCCGGACTGGGCATCTGGATTCTGCGTCTACAACGACGCCGCGGTTGCGATCTCGTGGCTGCTCGACAACGGCTTCGATCGCATCGCCTACATCGACGTCGATGCCCATCACGGCGACGGGGTGCAGCACGCCTTCCTGCACGATCCGCGGGTGCTGACTGTCTCCCTGCACCAGCATCCAGCCACGTTGTGGCCCAACACCGGTTGGTCCAGCGAGATCGGCAGGGGTGCCGCGGAAGGGACGTCCATCAATGTGCCGCTTCTGCCAGGGACGGGAGATCGGTTGTGGTTGCGTGCATTCCACGCCATTGTTCCTGGCGCAATCGCAGCTTTCCGGCCCCAGATCATCGTCAGTCAATGCGGAGTGGACAGTCATCGAGAGGATCCGCTGGCGGACCTTTCGCTGACGGTGGACGGGCAGAACGCGGCGTTCCTGGCCATGCGCGATCTGGCCGACGCGCACTCCGAGGGTCGGTGGTTGGCGGTCGGGGGTGGTGGATACGGACTCATACGTGTCGTTCCGCGTGCCTGGACTCATCTGATCGGCGCCGCACTCGGACGCGGGGTCGATGCACTCGCCCCGATACCGGACGAGTGGCGGGATCGAGTTCGGGCGATGGCGCCGAGCGTCGACCTGCCACAGGTCATGGGTGACGGGGGAGACGTCGACTTCCCCGTCTGGGACGGGCCCGGCGGCGCGGTGGATGGTTCCGGTGAACCCGCGGACCGTGCACTGGAACGCGTCGATTCCGCCATCATCGCGACAAGACGCGCAGTCTTTCCCCTGCTCGGCCTCGATCCGGAGGATCCACGTGACTGAACCCACCCCCAAGGAACGCGAACGGATCGCGGCCGAGACGTCGTTTCCGAAGCACTGGGTCGCCGACGTACTCGCTTCCGACGGAGGTGCGGTTCATCTCCGACCGATCGTGCCGTCCGACGCGGAGGCGCTGATCACCTTTCACAGCAAACTGTCCGAACGCACTCGTTATATGCGCTACTTCGGCCCGTACCCGAGGATGCCCGAGCGCGACGTGCTCAACTTCACCACCGTGGATCACCATTCGCGGGTCGCGTTGGTGGCCATCCTGGGCGACGACATCATCGCCGTCGGGCGTTACGAGCGACTCCCCGAGGGCGACGGCAACTCCGCCGAGGTCGCGTTCGTTGTAGCCGACAGTCACCAGGGTCGCGGCCTGGGGCCGATTCTGCTCGAGCACCTCGCCGGTGCCGCAGCGGAAAACGGAGTGTCGATGTTCGTCGCAGAGGTGCTTGCCGAGAACCGCAACATGGTCTCGGTCTTCCGTGAAGCGGGGTACCAGGTCTCGCGGACCTTCGAAGGTGGAGTTCTACGACTGGATTTCGCGATCGACCCCAGTGAAGCTCTGCTGTCGGTGCGCAATTCGCGGGAACGCGCAGCCGAAGCGCGCAGTGTGCGCAATGTGCTGAGCCCGTCGTCCGTCGCGGTCATCGGCGCGTCCACCGACAGCTCCAAGGTTGGCAACGCCGTCCTGGCGAACCTGCTCGCGGCAGGTTTCACCGGACCGGTGTATCCGGTCAACGCCGACCACCGGTCGGTTCGCGGGGTACGCGCCTATCGCACTGTCAGGGACATACCGGACCCGGTCGATCTGGCGATCGCTGCGGTGCCGGCCGACTCGATCGATGGTGTGCTCGACGACTGTTTGGACAAGGGTGTCAAGGCGCTGGTGGTGGTGTCGGGCGGCTTCGCGGAGACCGGCGCCGAGGGACAGGAGAAGGAGCGAAGGCTCGTCCATGCCGCCCGTGCGCACGGTATGCGGCTCGTCGGCCCGAACGCGCTGGGAGTGGCCAACACCGACCCCGCATTCGCGCTGAACGCCACCCTTGCACCGCACCTGCCGATGCCAGGGCACGTCGGATTCTTCTGTCAGTCCGGCGCTCTGGGCATCGCCATCCTCGATCAGGCGGCCAAGCGCAGCCTCGGGCTCTCGACCTTCGTTTCGGCCGGAAATCGCGCGGACGTGTCCGGCAACGATCTGCTGCAGTACTGGGACTCGGACCCGGCCACCGAGGTGGTTCTCCTGTACCTCGAAAGCTTCGGCAACCCACGCAAGTTCACCCGTATCGCCCGGCGAGTGGCGCGCACCAAACCGATCGTGGCGGTCAAGAGCGGCCGAGGTGCGGTACCTCCGGCGCTCGCCACCGGACCGGATATCGACGATTCCATCGTGCGTGCGCTGTTCGAGCAGGCAGGGGTGATCCAAGTCGACACGATCGCCCAGCTCTTCGACTGTGCGATTCTCTTCGGCTACCAACCGCTGCCTACGGGGCCGCGGGTTGCGGTGGTCGGCAACTCCACCGCCCTCGGCGTGCTGGCAGTGGATGCTGCGCGGGCGGAAGGTCTGCACGCTGGGGCATCGATCGATGTCGGCCCCCAGGCCGGCCCCACCGAGTTCGCGGCGGCGGTATCGGGCGCGCTCGAGGCCGACGACGTCGATTCTGTGATCGTCGTGTTCGTCCCGCCGGTGGCGGTGACCGTCGAACCGTTCGCCGCTGCACTCGGTGAGGCAGTGCACGGCGCAGACAAGCCAGTTCTCACCACGTTTCTCGCCACCGAAGGCATCCCCGACGTCTTGGCTGTGCGCGGAGAACAGGGACAACCGGTTCGAGGGTCGGTGCCGTCGTATTCCAGTCCCGAACGAGCAGTATCCGCACTCGCCAAGGCCTGGCGTTACTCGGCCTGGCGGAGCCGACCGGTATCGCAACCAGTACGCCCCAACGGCATAGATTCCGAACGCGCCACAGCGCTGGTACGTCAGTGGGTGTCGAACGACACCGACCGATGGCTCTCCGATTTCGAGGCTGCCGAGTTGCTGTCCTGCTACGGGATCGACGTCGTGGAGTTCAAGACTGTCACCGACGAGGAGGAGGCAGTCGCCGCTGCGGAAGAGCTGCGCTATCCGGTCGCTCTCAAAGCGACGGGCGAGCAGTGGCGACACCGTCCGGACCTCGGGGGCGTTCGGCTCGATCTCGCCGGTGCCGATGCGGTGCGCTTCGCCTATCGAGCCCTGGCAGCCGAGTCGGGCGAACCTCTGCTGCACGTACAGAAGATGGCACACAAGGGAATTGGATGTGTCGTGCGCGTGCAGGACGATCCCTCGTTCGGCTCCCTCGTGTCGTTCGGGTTGGCCGGGGTTATCTCGGACCTGCTCGGCGACCGCGCATACCGCGTGCTCCCGCTGACCGAGGACGAATCGGTCGAGCTCATCGACGCGCCGAAGGCAGCGCCGCTGCTGTCCGGTTACCGAAACGCGGTGCCTGTCAACAAGAAGGCACTGGTGGATCTGGTTCAGCGCGTGTCTGCCATGGCAGACGACATTCCGGAGATCAGAGAGTTGGCGTGCGAACCGGTGCTGGCGTCGGCAAGCGCCGCAGAGATCACCGACGCCCGGGTAAGACTGGGACCCGAGCCGACTCGCAACGATCTCGGGCCGCGCCGGTTGCGCTAGTGCGGCGCGCCTGAAGTTATTGGGCGGTACCGTTTTGGTTCAACAACCGTTCGTCTGGACCAAAACCGCCGAGCAGATATCCAAGAAAGCGAACCGCCCAACAACTTCAAACGCGGACCACCAGTAGCGTACGAATCGGCTCGGTGATTCTCGGCAAGCATGCTCAGATATTCGACTCGAGTAGGTATGAGAGGGATGCTGGTGACTGAGGGGAAAGTCGACCTGTGGAATGCCGAAGAAGGATGGGGTGTAATCGTTTCGGCAGAAACTCCATCGGGATGTTGGTTTCACTTCAGCAACCTGTGGAGGCCTGACATGCCGGAGTTGAAGCCAGGCCAGCAAGCCTCGATCTCGCCGCCGCGAAACGCCGTCCTAGGAGAAACTGTCGATTACGAATGGATCGCAAACGCAGGCGACGGTTACCAATTTTTCGCCACCAACGTTCGGCCCAGACGACCAGGCCCCTCGGTCGAGGTGGTTTCCGAATAGCTGACGTCTCAGACGCGCCGATAGCCGCCGCATTTTAGGGGGTGCCGCGCTTATTCGCCCAGAACCCCAAGAATATTTGGCGTCGTCACGACCCGGGAACCCCCAGGACGGGCAGCGACGGTGAGCACGTAGGCGTCGCCGTGTAATTCGCGTCGAGAGCACCGAGCACGATGTGTGCCGTCGTCGGCGAGTAGGTGAGCTGATAGTGGTCCGAGTAGTCCTGGCCGCACAGGTCCTGGACGACGACGTTGCTCACGTTTCGTCCTTCGAGGACGCCGGTCGTGTACGGGGTGGCGTTCTGGTCGTAACGCGTCATGATGTTGGTGAACTGCACGCTGGGCGCCGCATCGCCGTGCGGGTCGAGTTCGGCGAGGAATGCTGAGCCGGACACCATGTCGCGGCACGCCCCGCACACGTCCGTCAGCACCTGCCCGGCCGGCGAGGAATACAGCTCGCCGATCAGACCGGCGAGCCCCCACTGGGACGTCCCCCGGTACAGGGGCGCGATGCCGATGTATCGGTCGACCTTGTCGGCACCGCCGAGCCGGGTCAGGAAGTGGAACGGCATCGTCCCTCCCTCGGAGTGCCCGATCAGGTCGATCGCGTCGGCGCCGGTGTCGGCGAGGACCTCGTCGACGAACCGGGCGAACTCGGTGGCGCTCGGCTCGACGGGCGTGATGCCACCGAGTGTGCCGGAGAAATCCGCCCTGCCGTAGTCGAAGGTGAACACGCAGTAACCGCGATCGCGGAGCAGTGGGGCCAGTGCCTGCCAGGTCAGTGTGGAATTCGAGACGAACCCATGCAGAAGGACGACAGGGTTTCGCTCCGACCGGCAGGTGGGATCGTTGGTGCCCGCCGGAGCGCTGCCCGGGTCAGCAGCCTGTGCCCGGACCCCGGCCAGGTAGCTGAAGGGGTAGTCCGACGGTTCCGGTGCCTGCTGTGCGATGGCCGGCGCGGCCGTTGCTGCCATGACGGCTGCGACGGTGGCAGCCGAGATGGCGGTGGCGAGTGTGTGCACGAATCGGATTCCCATGACCCCTCCTCGATTGACTGACCGGTCGGTCATTAACGGGAACGGTACACTCACGACCCGGACGAGGGAAGGTGGTCTCTGTGGCGCGTCCCGCTGGACCCGGACGTCGAGCGCTGCTCGATGCGGGAATGTCGCTTGCGGAGGAGAAGGGCGTCGGCGCACTGTCGATCAGCGCCGTGACCACCACCGCCGGGATGGCCAAAGGTAGCTTTTACCAGCATTTTCCGGATCGGCATAGCTACATCGTCGAGCTTCATCGCAGATACCACGACCAGCTGGAATCCCTGATGACGTCGGCGATCGAGGGGCTGCCCCCGGGGATCGAACGGCTACGCACCGGGTTCGTTGCCTTCCTCGATGCCTGCCTGGCTACGCCGGGAACGAAAGCGTTTCTCGCGCAGGCACGATCGGAAACCGATTTGGGCGAGCAGGTTGCCGAGCGCAATGCGATGTTTGCCGCTCTCGTGCGCGCGGATCTCGAGGTGATCGGCTGGTCGCCGGCCGCACCCATCGCGACCCTCGCGGTCGCGATGGCTGCCGACGTGAGCCTTCAGGAGCTCGGCGCGCGGGGGCCCCGTGACGACCTGCGGGCCGCGGTGCTCGCCATCGTGGCACATCCGGTGGACATCGCCGTGCCGCCGACGTGAGGACCGCGCCCACGGATCGCCGTGGCGCGTAGTGCAGCTCGGCGAACTCGTCGTACAGCGACTGCGCTGCGTTGAGCGGGATGACTCTACAGCTCCTGCTTGAAAGCGAGTAAAGGAGCCATCAGATCGCTACGGCGCGTGGAAGGTTCCAATGCCCGGGATCGACGGCTGGCCGGCGGCCGGTGCGAACGGCGATCCGATTACCTGCGTTGTCAACACGATTCGGCCCGATCCGGTGGGCGCAACCACGCTGGTCGGCGTCGGGTCGATGAAGTGCTCACATGGCTTGACAGTGACAGATCCAGTGGCACCCGTGTTGAAGTTGAGGTAGGAGATCTTGACGAGAGCACGTCCGGCCGTCGTCGAACACACCTCGGGCCTGGCGGGAGCGGCGAATTCTGTCGTCGCCGGAGCCAGTGACCGCGCGGTTACTGTCGCAAAGACAGGGCTGGGAACGACGAGCCCGCTGACGGCGAAGGCCGTCGCCGGGATCTGATAGACAGGTACGGGGGCAGGGGCGGCCTGTGCGAGTCCACCTCCCACGAACACAGCTGCGAACATTGCCGCGATGGTTGCAATTCGAAGTCCGAGGTTGCGCAAGGCCTTTTCCCTTCTCGTCGTGAGCCGAGTCGGGACGGTGGACTATTTCGTGTCATCGCCTGGGTTGGCGCGGCCTCCACGGTCGTCGACTACTGATATCGCTCTGTCTCGGATTTATCGACGTGCACCGCGGCCGCATTACCAAACCGGAAATCACGGTTCGATGACGTTCCGGCGCGTCGACATGTCGACCCACATCCCAAAGGGTCGGGCCGATAAACGCGACTTCTACAAATGCACGCAGCGGCCGAACCCGGATTCCCAGAGGGGGGAGGAAAACCGGGTCGGCCGCCGCGTGGGGGTGAGACCGCAGGAATTGTTCACTACTGTCTCACCTGTTCTGGGGGTCAGCTGGCGTAAGAACGCAGCTTCTCGGCCCGATCGCCCTGGCGAAGCTTGACCATCACCTCGCGTTCGATCTGACGCACGCGCTCGCGTGAGAGACCGAACAGCTTTCCGATCTGGTCGAGAGTTCGGGGCTGGCCGTCGTCCAAGCCGTACCGGAGCCGGATGACCTGCTGTTCGCGCTCGTCCAATGTTCCGAGGACAGTGCGCACGTCACTGTGCAGCAGTCCGGCGATGACCGCGTTCTCGGCGGAAGTCGCCTCGGCATCCTCGATGAAGTCTCCGAGAGGGGCTTCCTCGTCGCTGCCGACCGGCATGTCCAAGCTCACCGGGTCGCGACTGTGGTCGAGGAGATCCGCGATCTTCTCCGCGGGGATACCGGACTCGTTCGACAATTCCTCGTCGGTGGCCTCGCGTCCGAGCTGCTGATGCAACTCGCGCTTGATGCGTGCGAGTTTGTTCACCTGCTCTACTAGGTGGACGGGAAGCCGAATGGTTCGGCTCTGATCGGCCATGCCGCGGGTGATGGCCTGTCGGATCCACCAGGTTGCGTACGTCGAGAACTTGAAGCCCTTCGCGTAGTCGAACTTCTCCATGGCGCGAATCAGACCCAGATTGCCCTCCTGGATGAGGTCCAGCAGCGGCATTCCGCGACCGGTGTACCGCTTGGCGAGAGAGACGACCAGACGCAGGTTGGCCTCCAACAGGTGGCTACGGGCTGCACTTCCGTCGCGCACGATGATGGCCAGGTTGCGCTTCTTCGCCGCCGTGAGGCGCTTGCCGTTCTCCAGCACGTTCTTCGCATACAACCCAGCTTCGATTCGCTTGGCGAGGTCGACCTCTTCGTCAGCGGTCAGCAGGGCGGTGCGACCGATACCGTTGAGGTAGACGCGAACGAGGTCTGCGGCCGGGCTCTGGGCGTCGAGATCAGCATCGCTGGGGCGCGGGCGGGTAGTGGTGCTGGGGCTGGTCATGACTTGCCTCCTGATCGGTGGTGTCTCATAGGGATCAACGTCCGGGCGAGTTAGAAAAGTTCCCACGCTCCACCGTGTACTACCCCGTCTGACCTGGGTCTATCCCTCAGCGGTCCTGAGAAGTTGCTGAGAACGTCTCAGCGGCGGGAACCGGGCCGCCGGCCCGTCTCGGACGCACCAATCCATGTCGATGAAGCCCCGCCACCAGAGTGCTCGACGCGTCCAACAATGCGGTTTCGTCGATGCCGTGCGCAGCGGCCAGCAGTTCGACGAGTTCACACAGAGTCAGTCCACCCGGATTCATGCCCGCGAGCAGCGCTGCACCCAGATCGTCGATCTCGTGCTGCCAATTCGGTCCGTTGCCGCGGTGCACCCGGGTGACCTCGAGCGACCATCCCTCGTCGCCCGGCAGATACACCCGCTCGAGTGCGGTGGCCGGATCGAGTTCGAACACCGTATCTGCGTAGTCGTGCTCGCGGGAGAAGGTCAATCGGTCGAAGTAGTCGACGGCCTCGTCACCCAGCGGATCGTCGAAGGCATGTCGCAGGTCCTCGGCGAGGACATCGCTCGGTAGATCCGTTTTTCTGAGATAGACGAAACCGAAGCCGATCCCGGTGACCTCGGCCGCAGCGAAGTGCTCGAGCCACATCTGAGCGCGCGTCGAGCCTGCTTCGTCCCGGGGATCGACCCCGCCGTCGCGCAACCACGTCCCCACGTACAGCGCCGGGTCGGCCACATCACGCTGAAGAATCCACGCGTCGACGCCGTGGTCGGGGAGCCAGGAGGCGACACGGGAGCGCCAGTCCTCACCCTCCACGTGCACCCACGAAGCGAGGATCACGGCGATACCCCCCGGTTCGAGGTGGGCAGGGGTCTGCTCGACCATCAGCTTGCTGGCACCGTCCAGGTCCAAGCCGGAGTCTCGGTAACTGTGGTCGACAGTGCCGAGACCGACCACGAACGGGGGGTTGGCGACGATGCGGTCGAATCGACGGCCCGCCACGGGTTCGAACCACGAGCCCTGCAGCAGTTCGAGGGTCATTTCGTTCAGCGCTGCAGTCGCGGCGGCGAGCAACATCGATCGTGGGCTGATGTCGGTGCCCGTCACCGATCGTGCGTAGCCGGCTGCGTGCACCGCCTGTACACCGCAACCGGTCCCGACATCGAGTACATGTTCCGCAGGTCTCGTGGGGGTACCTCGGAGCAACGACAACGACGCCTGACCTACGCCGAGAACATGGTCGGGTGCGGTGGGGGCGGGCCGCATGCTTCCGTCCAAGTCGGAAACGACCCAACGTGTGCCCGTGCCGGTATCGAGCGGCCGGATGTCCACCAACGTGCGAACGACATCGGGGCCGCTCCGGGTGACGATCGTGGCATCCACGGCGTCGTCGATCGACAGCGGCGCGAGCGCGGCGGCCGCGTCGCGCACGTCGACGTCGTCCACGAGCAGGAACAGGCGAACCAGCGTTCCCAGCTCACCGAGATCGCGGGCGGCCATACGGACCGGCGCCGGTTCGCCGCGGCCGAGAGCGGCGTGGGCCGCGTCTCCGAGCGCCTCGAGTAGCGAGTCGGCGTCATAGTGGCACCGGAGGAATGCCGCACGCAGCAGCGGGCAGGCCGAGAGCAGAGTTGCAGTCACTCGGACAGTCTTTCAGCTCCCGAGGGGGCACCATTCGGGAGTGGAGAGCGTCAGTCCTCGCTCGCGTCGATCACTCGATGATCGCGTGACTCGACTGCCTTACGCTGCCCGACACGTCCGTCGAAGCGGCTGACTTCGTCGGCGGAACGTGGTGGGCGATCGTTGGCGATGAGGACAGCCATCCACGGCAAAGGAATCGATGCCCCGACGATCGCCATGGCGATCCAGGGGTTCGCCCACATGCTGTAGGAGATGGCTGCCAGCACGAGCGCCGGAATGCGGAAGGACATGATGAACATGTACTTGCGCACCCTCGCGCGATGCTGTTCCTCGATTGAGCTCTGTGCTTCGGTGATGAGTGCGGGGTGACGAGCAGAACCGATCTCGGTCGAGCCCGAAGTCTCGGATATTCGCGTCATGACAACCACTTTGTCACTACCTGCGTCGGAATGCACTCGAGGGCGTTGTTCGTCTCACCGGCCCAACGTGCGGAATAATCGAAGCATGAGCACACAGACCAAGGACCGTCCCGAGATCGCCCCCGACGAAACCACCGATGACGACAGGCCAAAGTTCTTCCACTACGTCAAGAAGAACAAGATCGCCGAGAGCGCGGTCATGGGGACGCACGTCGTCGCACTGTGCGGAGAGGTCTTTCCAGTGACCAAGTCGGCCAAGCCCGGTTCGCCGGTGTGCCCCGACTGCAAGAAGGTCTACGAGGGCTTGAAGAAGGGCGAATGATCGCCTGATGTCGTCGCCGGTCTTGCGGCGTCGGCATCCTCGGCGGTCTCTTCGACTGGGCGTTCGGGATCGGGGTTGTTCTGCGCACGTTGGGTGCGGATGCCATCCCCGGCCAGCCGGATGGGTCCGGTCGCAAGTCGCCATGCCACGGCGCCGACCGGGCCGACCGGGCCTGAGTCCTGGGATTGCGCCTGTGCGGCGAGCCACTCCTTCATCTGGGCGATGCGTGTTGCGCGCGCCGGGAAGAACTCCTGCACCGTGGCGTTGAACTCGGCACCGAGGACCACGGCGAAGCCGAGGAAGAACGTGAAGAGCAAGAACGCAATCGGCGTCGCCAAGGCTCCGTAGGTGTATCCGGTGCCGGTGATCCAGGTCAGGTAGAACCGCAGCGCGGCGCTCGTGATCATGAAGAACACACCGGCCACCAAAGCTCCGCCGAGCAGTCGATGCCAGGGCAGTGTGGTGTGCAGGGCGACCTTGTAGAGCGTGGTCAGTCCCGCGATGAGTAGCACACCCACCGCCGGGTAGTAGAGCACGTCGATCAGTTCGCTACCGACTTCGAACCAAGATCCGGGCAGCAATCTCTGCATGTACGTCGGGCCCAGGGCGACGAGGGGGAGCACGAACACCGCGACGATCAGGAAGCAGACGTAGAGCAACAACGCAAAGATGCGTTGCCAGACCGGATGGCGCGCGTCCTGCTGCCCGTGTGCATCGACGATCGAATCCACGAAGGTCGAGATGGCCGATGATCCCGCCCACAACGAGAGCACGAACCCGGCCGAGACCACTCCGCCTCTGCCCTGTTGCAGGATGTCCTGGACTGTCGGTTCGATGATTCCGTCGACAACGCTTTCGCTGAACACGGTGCTACTGAAGGTGACGATCTTGGATTCGATGATCTCGATCGTGTTGGGTCCGAACCATCCCGCGACGAATCCGAGGCTGCCGAGCACGCCCAGCAGCAGCGGTGGCAGCGAAAGGGTTTGCCAAAACGCGGCGGTAGCTGCCTTGCTGAAGATCGAGTCGCTCCACGCCTTGCTCGCTGTGCGCAGACTCACACGCCAGACCAGCCGAAACGGTTGTCTCAGCGACAACGGTTCGGCGCTGCGCGGTGCACCTGCGGTTTCACTCATGATGCTTCCAGCATTCCCGACGGGAGCTCCGCACGCTCGTTGCACCCCTATTGCGGACCTGTCGGCGTGTCGTTGTCCGCGGCGCTCTCGACTCTCGCGGTGATGCGAAGCGCGTCGGTGGAGAGCGATAGGCTCCACGGCGGACACTGCAGGGCTACCGAGAGCGCGAGGAATTTTAATCGATGCCAGGAACCGGCGGCCAGTGAGCGCTGACATGACCGACACCACGAACCCGACACCCGACACCGCCGTCGGTGCGGCCGGGGGTGCGCCGCTACGCGCTTGGCAGCGCCGCGCGCTCACCAAGTACCTCGTGGCCGCACCCAAAGATTTTCTCGCCGTTGCGACGCCGGGAGCCGGAAAAACGACATTCGCCCTGCGCGTGGCTTCGGAGCTGCTTGCGCATCGCACCGTCGATCAGGTGACGGTTGTCGCCCCGACCGAGCACCTCAAACATCAGTGGGCCGAATCCGCAGCGCGCGTCGGCCTCGCACTGGATTCGAAGTTCTCCAACTCCACGGGCCAGACATCGAGCGACTATCACGGGGTCGTGGTCACGTACGCGCAGATCGCATCGCACCCGTTCCGGCATCGAGTCCGCACCGAATCCCGGAAGACTCTGGTGATTCTCGACGAGATCCACCACGGCGGTGACGCGAAGAGCTGGGGCGAGGGGATTCGCGAAGCGTTCGGTGACGCCACCAGGCGGCTCGCGCTGACCGGAACGCCATTCCGCAGTGACGACAGCGCCATCCCGTTCGTGAACTACGAGCCGGACGACGAAGGTCTGATGCGGTCACGGGCGGACCACTCCTACGGCTATTCCGACGCACTCGCCGATGGCGTGGTGCGGCCGGTTGTGTTCCTCGCGTACTCCGGCGAGGCGCGCTGGCGGGACAATGCGGGGGAGGAGTTCACCGCGCGCCTCGGCGAGCCGCTCAGCGCAGAGCAGACGGCCCGAGCCTGGCGCACCGCACTGGACCCGCAGGGCGATTGGATGCCTGCGGTGCTGCTGGCGGCCAACACACGTCTCGAACAGCTCCGCAGCGGAGGAATGCCTGACGCGGGTGCGCTGGTCATCGCAACCGATCAAACGGTGGCACGTGCGTACGCGAAGCTGATCGAGGTGATTACTGGCGAAACCCCCTGCATCGTGCTGTCCGACGATCCGACGTCCTCGGCGCGCATCGCCGAATTCGGCCGAAGCAACCAGAAGTGGATGGTCGCTGTCCGCATGGTGTCCGAGGGAGTGGACGTCCCGCGTCTGGCAGTCGGCGTCTACGCGACCAGCGCCTCGACACCACTGTATTTCGCACAGGCAATAGGCCGCTTCGTGCGATCGCGCCGTCCCGGCGAGACCGCAAGCGTCTTTCTGCCCTCGGTTCCGGTGCTGCTCGATCTCGCAAGTCAGCTCGAGGCGCAGCGAGATCACATTCTCGGAAAGCCACATCGCGAGAAGGACGGACTCGATGACGAACTGCTGGCCGATGCGAACAAGCAGAAGGACGAAGCCGGCGAGGAAGAGAAGGCGTACACCTCCCTCGGCGCCGACGCCGAACTCGATCAGGTCATCTACGACGGTTCGTCTTTCGGGACCGCTACGTTCTCCGGGAGTGACGACGAAGCGGACTACCTGGGACTGCCGGGTTTGCTCGATGCTCAGCAGATGCGCGCCCTGCTGCGTCAGCGACAGCAGGAACAGATCGACAAGCCGACGACACCGCCGCCCGCCGCCGCTGTGCCGGCCCCGGCCGCCTCGGTGCGGGCGTCCTCCGCAGGCCAGCTTGCCTCGCTACGGCGCGAACTCAACAGTTTGGTCGCGGTGTACCACCACCGCACCGGAAAGCCGCACGGAGTGATTCACGGCGATCTACGACGGGTGTGCGGTGGCCCGCCGACTGCGATGGCGACGGCAGATCAACTGTCGGAGCGGATCGCCCAGCTGCGCAAGATGTAGCCCCCGCGCAAGCTGTCACCTGCGCACGACGTTGGGGTATGAACGCCAGAACGGGTGGCCACATGAGTGGCCACCCGTTCTGGTGTCGATGATGGTGTTGCTAGCCGACCTAAACTGCGGAGTCCGATTCGGTCGTCACCGTTGCGTTTACTTCACGCAGCCGGTCCTCGTGCGCTTTCGCGTGGTGGCCGCAGAACAGGAGTTCTCCACCGGTCGAGAGCACAACACGTGCGCGAGCCCCTGCACCGCACCGGTCGCACCGGTCGGCAGCTGTCAATTGTGGGCTGGTCAATGTTCCGGGCATGACTCCTCCGTACTGGCGTTCGGTGTGACCCGATTGCCTGGGGCCGGTCCGCCGCGTCGGTATGGCGCGGTCCGTTCACTCTTTCAGACGTATGGCGGTCACGTGTTGTTCCCGAGCGCGTTTCTCTGTGTTGTCACTAACACGAAACACAAGGAAAGCTGCTGGCAGCGCCTGCGGGGCCGTCTATGTGTTCGCTCACAGCTGATCCGTCGGCTTCATGTCGTCCCACTACGATCGAGGGGACAGGCAGACTCGGGAGTACGGGAGGTTGCCGATGGGTGCGATGGATGATTCGCGAGTGTTGCTGCACATCATCAGCCGCGAGCACTGGCTCGGGGCCCGCTCCGCGGGTGAGATAAGGCCCGACTCGCTCGCCGACGTCGGGTTCGTCCACCTCTCGACCGCGAGGCAGGTTCACCTGCCCGCGAACCGCCTGTTCTTCGGTCGCAAAGACATGGTTCTGCTGCTGCTCGACCCGGAACGATTGGATGCCCCTGTGGTTTGGGAACCGGGCGTGCCACAGGATCCGGACTCGATGCGGTTTCCGCACCTCTACGGCCCAGTGCCCACGGCGGCTGTCACCGACGTCGTCGACTATCTACCCGACGCCAGCGGCATGTTCACAGCGCCACCCGACTTGAAAGAGGTGCGCTGACGCTCGAAAGCCGCCGTCGGGGAGGCGACGGCGGCTTTCGAGTGTCAGTATTCGGTTGGAACGACTCAGTCGAGGTAGTCGCGCAGAACCTGCGAGCGTGACGGGTGGCGCAGTTTCGACATCGTTTTCGATTCGATCTGGCGGATGCGCTCACGGGTTACGCCGTAGACCTGACCGATCTCGTCGAGGGTGCGCGGCTGGCCGTCGGTGAGGCCGAATCGCAGACGAACCACGCCCGCTTCGCGCTCGGACAGCGTCTCGAGAACCGACTGCAGCTGATCCTGCAGAAGGGTGAACGACACGGCGTCGACGGCGACGACTGCCTCGGAGTCCTCGATGAAGTCACCGAGTTGGCTGTCGCCCTCGTCACCGATGGTCTGGTCGAGCGAGATCGGCTCACGCGCGTACTGCTGGATCTCCAGCACCTTTTCGGGCGTGATGTCCATTTCCTTGGCAAGTTCTTCGGGAGTGGGCTCGCGACCCAGATCCTGGAGGAGTTCGCGCTGGATGCGGCCGAGCTTGTTGATGACCTCGACCATGTGCACCGGGATGCGGATGGTGCGGGCCTGGTCGGCCATGGCCCGGGTGATCGCCTGTCGAATCCACCACGTTGCGTACGTGGAGAACTTGTAGCCCTTGGTGTAGTCGAACTTCTCGACCGCGCGGATGAGTCCGAGGTTGCCTTCCTGGATCAGGTCCAGGAACGCCATGCCGCGACCGGTGTACCGCTTGGCGAGGGAGACGACCAGACGCAGGTTCGCTTCGAGGAGGTGGTTCTTGGCCCGGTTACCGTCGCGGCAGATCCACGTGTAATCGCGGCGCGCAGCAACCGGAAGCTTCTCGCCCTTCTCGGCGAACTCGCGCATTTTCTCGGTGGCGAAGAGACCGGCTTCGATCCGCTTGGCCAGCTCGACTTCTTCCTCCGCGTTGAGCAGCGCGACCTTGCCGATCTGCTTCAGGTACGCGCGCACCGAGTCGGCGGAGGCGGTGAGCTCGGCGTCCTTGCGGGCTTGGCGCAGGGCCTCGGACTCTTCCTCGTCCCACACGAAGTCTCCGGACGCCTTGTCCTGGGCGGTCGGCTCCGGAGTGGCATCGTCTTCGGTGTCGTCTCCGGCAGCGACGACCTCTACGACGTCGTTGGCTGCGGCTGCGAGATCGCCCTCGGGAACGTCGATGTCCTCGATGCCCGGTGCGTCCTCTTCGCCGTCACCTGTGGGGGAGGCGTCGGTGGCCTTCTTGGCTGCGGCCTTCTTCGAGGGGGCCTTCTTGGCCGCCGCGCGCTTGGCGGGGGCCCTCTTCGCCGGCGCCTTCTTGGCGGGGGCAGCTGCCTTGGCCGCCGGTGCCGCAGCGTCGGTCGCCGCGGGGGCGGCGTCGACTTCTCGGATCGTGCCGTTCGGTGCCTCCGCAGCAGGTGCAGGGTTCGCAGACTCTGTTGCTGAATCTACGGTCTGACGGATATCGGTGGCTGCCACGTACGCCCTTTCGTGACGGTGTCGTGCGGCGTCACGCCAGAGTTGTTTCCGGCGGAGAGGTCTTGTCGATTGTGCCGGCGTGCAGACCGGCACCAACCATTGTAACGACCCTCCGGAACTTTGTTACCGTGCCTGCTCGCTAGCGGCGGCCGTGTCGGCAAACAGTGCTGCTCCGACGATGCCTGCGGCGTTCTGCAAAGTGGCCGCCACCACGGGCGTTCGGTTGGTGAGCAGCGGAATCCACTTCTCGCTCTTGCGGCTGATTCCGCCGCCCGCGATGAAGAGATCGGGCCACAGAAGCGCCTCGAAGGTTTCGAGGACCCTCGAGACCTCCTTGGCCCACTCCTTGTAGGAAAGCTCCTTGGTCTCTTTCACCGAGGACGCCGCCCTGTGCTCGGCTTCCTTGCCGCCCACTTCCATGTGGCCGAGTTCGGTGTTGGGGAGCAGTACGCCGTCGTGCAGGATCGCCGACCCGATACCGGTGCCGAACGTCAGCAGCACCACCACTCCGCTTCGGCCCTTTCCTGCGCCGTAGCGGTCCTCGGCCACACCGGCGGCGTCGGCGTCGTTGAGAACAACGACGTTCTCGTGCCCGAGTGCCCGTGCGAACAACGCCCTCGCATCGGTGTCGATCCAGGACTTGTCGATGTTCGCCGCCGACCGAGCGATCCCGCCGGTGACCACGGCCGGCAGAGTGACTCCTACCGGTCCGGTCCACTCGAAGCGCTGCGCGATCGAGGCCACGACGGCCGCGACGGCCTCGGGGGTGGAGGGCTGAGGTGTCTCGATCTTGTAGCGGTCGCCGACCAGTTCGCCGGTCACGAGGTCGACGATGCCGCCTTTGATCCCGCTCCCACCCACGTCGACTCCGAACCCGTGCCGTGCGCTCGTCGTGGTCGATTCCGAACCTGGTTGTGTCATGTGGCGCCCGCTCCTGCCGTCGTGGACCTGAACCGTGTAGTGCATGTCTGTTCTCGAGCCCGGCTGTTCGTGAGCCCGCCTGTTCGTACGTATTGTGCCCGACGATCGGCTCACCGTGCCCGGCGAACACGCTCGGCGCCGCTTGCACGAGAACTTCGCTCGACTGGTGTCCCTCCCGCCGTTTGTGATGCGATGGGGTCCGTGTCGAACGCATCGCAGGACTCCGCGCAGAACTTCGCCGAAATCGCCCGAGACGACCTGTCGGAGTTGGCCGACATCGCGCGGGAGGTCGCGACAGCCGCTGCCGCACACGTGCGTGCCCGGCGCCCCGAGGTATTCGGACCCGGCGCGCAGGGCGAAAATGCAGCTGCGCGCGGGCCCGTTGAGACGAAGAGCACGCCCACCGACCCGGTGACTGTCGTCGACACCGAAGCAGAACAGGTTCTGCGGACGCTGCTCGCGGAACGACGCCCCGCCGATCCCATACTCGGGGAGGAGGGCGGCGGGAGCACCGAGTCGGTGGAGGGCGTTCGGTGGGTGCTCGATCCCATCGACGGAACAGTGAACTTCCTGTACGGGATCCCCGCGTACGCGATATCGGTCGCCGTCCAGGTGGACGGCGTCAGTGTCGTCGGTGTGGTCGTCGATGTCGCACGCGAGATCCTCTACAGCGCGGTACGCGGTCGCGGCGCAACGGCAACCTCGTCCAGTGGCGATGTGGCGACGTTGACCTGCAATCCGATTTCCGATGTCGCGCTCGCTCTCGTTGCCACGGGCTTCGGATACGGATCGGCGCGGCGAGCCACACAAGGCAAGATCATTGCGGAACTGCTCCCGCAGGTACGTGACATCAGGCGAATCGGGTCGGCGGCCCTCGATCTGTGCATGGTCGCGTCGGGAGCAGTGGACGCCCATTTCGAACACGGACTCAGCCCGTGGGACTGGGCAGCCGGTTCGTTGATCGCCGAGGAGGCGGGTGCTGCGGTGATCGTGCCGAAGCCGATGTCCACGAGCGGCGAAGGTGCGGCGACCGTGGCGCTCGCGCCCGGGATCGAAGAGGACTTCCTCCGCCTCCTGGATGCGCTGGGCGCGCTCGATCCCATCCCTGCCGACTGAACGCGGCCCAGGCGCGCCCGACGCTCAGCAGCGTGCCGAGCGAGCCGCTTCGAGCAAGGTGATGTCAAGTGGCGGCGCAGCGGTGCCCGGTGCGATCCCGGCAAGAGACTGGAGCACCGACTCCGCGTCGGGGTTCGGCTGCAAGGACGTGAAATAGGTGCCCAGCGCGAGATCGACGGTGTCGTCGGCGCGACCGTCCTGGATGAGTTCGGCGCAGGGCGCGGCCAGCCACACGGTACTGGCCGCCGCGGTGCCGTTGGGTCCGAAACGGATCTGACCCTGGCACTGCATGTTCTGATCGAGGTACACCGGATCGTTGCCGACCTGCACGTCCGGAGCGCTGGCGAATCCATACTCGCTGAGATCGGCTGCGACGGTGGCAGCCTGTCCGCGTTCACCGTTGGCGTTGTAGACCCGAACCTGTGTCGCCGACAGTGGAGCGGGTTCGACGTCGAGCAGTGTGGAGCGGTCGACGCGCTCACCCAGCGGTGCAGGCAAAGTGCCGTCACTCCCGGGTTCCGAGGGGGGTTCGTTGCACTCGACCGTCGCCGTGACCGCTTCGTCTGCAGTGAACACGCGCATCCAGGTGAACACACCGAGGAGTGCGAGGACGAGTAGAACGGCGGTGATGGGGAGCGCACGCCTGCGGCGGAACGGTCGGCCGTTGTCGTCGAACGAGCTGCCCTCGGTGATCAGAGAAACCACGGTGTGGACGCGCCTTTCCGTCGGCTGATTCGAGTGAGTGCGCCGAATCGGCCTGCCCAGAGGAACAGCCGCGTGCCGGTGCAGCGATCACTGTAGTTGTCCTCGCCGTCGTAGGTTCGCGCACCGGTACATCGGAGGCTCGCAACCCGGTGGATGCATCACACCGGCGGCGCTGCGGACACGGCAAGCGGGCGCTGTGGACGCGCGGAATGCGCGAGCGGATGCCGTTGTTGATAGCCCTTTGCAAGACAGTGGAGGGTCACTCGGCGGTTCGGTTTCGCCAAAGTCGAGTGCTTCGGCTATTGTCTGGCGGCCCCGGTGGTTTCAGAAGAGAGACGAAACCGTGGCGGTCGACAGCGCACGGGAGAGGTCTCGATCAGGTTTCAACCTCGATTGTCCGGGCATTACCCCGGTAACTTCTCGGGCACCTTTCCATGCTGTTGTCCGTTGAACAGCCCGAACAAGTACAGAAACACGGTGTAAGCGCAGCGCGAGCTGCCATCCCCACCGCCGGCACGCTCCGCTTTTACGCCGGCCGGATGCTTCCACCGGAAAACGCAAGAGGACGAGGGGTACAGGAATTATGGCAACCGACTACGACGCACCGAGAAGAACAGAATCCGACGATGTGTCGGAGGACTCGCTCGAGGAGCTCAAAGCACGTCGCAACGAGGCGCAGTCCGCAGTGGTCGACGTGGACGAGTCGGACACGGCGGAATCGTTCGAACTTCCGGGCGCAGATCTGTCCGGGGAGGAACTGTCGGTTCGGGTCGTGCCGAAGCAGGCAGACGAATTCACCTGCTCGAGCTGCTTTCTGGTACATCACAGAAGCCGCTTGGCGAGTGACGCGAACGGCGTTCTCGTCTGTCGCGATTGCGCGGCTTGATCGAGACGACCGAACTCAGGTGAGGCCGGACCGCTACGCGCGGTCCTCGGGGGTGGGCCGAGCCAGCGCAGCCACGAGTTCCTCGGGCCGCGTGGAACTGACCAGCCAGTAGGGGGTGGGGTCGTCGGGATCGTCGAGAACAATCAGCACCATCTGTTTGACCCAGGTGCGGTGTTGTACGAAGGCAAGGGGATCGAGCTGCCTTCCCAGCGCCGCACTTTTTGCTGTCCGGGGCACCACGGCGGCTCTGGCAATGACATCGAGCGGTAGATGGGCCTGCCCCGCACGCAGCTCGCCTTCACCCGATGCGTTGCGAACCACCTCGACTCGCATCCGGCTCAGCCAATAGAGAGCCCAGATGGGCAGCGGGAGCAGCAGCAGATAAGGCAGCCACGCGCGAATGCCGGGAGCGCCCATGTGGACTTCCGCAGCCAACAGCGCACCGATGGCGAGGCCTGCGGGCCACCACCAGAGCGGGACCCACAGTTTCTCCGAGTGAACTGTCGCGTCTTCGGTCGGCACGTGAACTCCGTTTCCTCGGGCAGGGGAACCGACTGGGTCTGCGGCGTCCGAAGACGATGTGGAGTCGAGGTCGCGCGGTGAGTCCTTTGGCACGCTATACAGCGTAACCGTCGACAAAACGGCCGAGCGTCGGTGCATCGTCGGGCATCGCCTCCGGCAGCGTAGTCTCGGAGCACGTGAGCGACGATTTCACCGATGAAGCGGTCCACGTGGTCGAGGTTGCCGCGGGACTGTCCGCCGTACCGTTGATCCCGGTGATGAGGTTGGATCCCGATCTTCCATTGCCGCGGCGTGCCCATCAGGGAGATGCGGGCGTCGACCTGCACATCACCGCAGATGCAACGATCGCGCCTGGTGAGCGGCTCGTGGTCGGCACCGGCATCGCGATCGCGCTTCCACTGGGAACTGTCGGCCTGGTCCACCCTCGATCGGGTTTGGCCGCCCGGTCGGGTCTGTCCATCGTCAACGCACCTGGAACCATCGATGCCGGGTACCGAGGCGAGATCAAGGTATGCCTGATCAACCTCGACCGGCGAGAGACGATCGAACTCGTCCGTGGTGATCGCATTGCACAGCTGCTGGTGCAGAGGATAGAACTCGTCGACTTCGTCGAAGTGCGTTCGCTCGACGACACATCGCGTGGCAGCGGGGGTTACGGATCGAGCGGGGGGCACGCGAGCCTGACGTCGCCGGCCGAGACGCAGACACGCTGACCCGAGAGGAAAGTGAATTGAACATGTTCGGACGACGTAAGAAGACCGCGCCCCAGCACGACGAGTCCGTGGCCGAGATCGAGGTCGATGCCTCGCGGACCCGCGAGGATTCCGCCGCTGTTGTGGACGGGGACGCAGGCGGGGACGCCGAACTGGCGGCCGACCTAGGACCATTCGATCTGAGCGAACTGGACGATGACCGCGAGTCGCTCGCCGCAAGCCGGCTCGATCTCGGATCGGTGCTCGTGCCGCTTCCGAGCGGAGGGCAGCTGCAGGTCGAGATGACGCCGGCCGGTGCGCCGCAAGCAGTTCATGTGGTCACCCAACACGGCAGGATCACCATCGCTGCCTATGCTGCGCCGAAGTCGCCGGGACAGTGGCGCGAGGTTGCGAGCGACCTCTCGACTTCGCTGCGCAAGGACAACTCCGAGGTTTCGGTCGAAACAGGGCCATGGGGCCGTGAACTGCACGGCGTCACCGCCAATGCCGACCTACGTTTCATCGGGGTCGACGGATATCGATGGATGGTGCGGTGTGTGCTCGCAGGGCCGGCAGGCGCGGTGTCCCAGGACACGCCACTGGTGAAAATTGCTCGCGACATGCTCTCGCAGACCGTGGTCGACCGCGGCTCCGACCCCCACCCGGTACGTACACCGCTGCCCGTGGTCCTTCCCGAAGTGCTCATCTCTCAACTCGCGTCGGCGCAGCAACAGCTGGCGGAGCAGGCAGCCGCCCAGAAAGCCGCGGGCCAGCAGGCACCGCAGCAGGGTGTCGCACCGCAGGGCGGGGCGGCCGGGTCCGGTGAGCCGGTCGATCCGACGCAAACACCACCGTCCGGACCTGAGGAAGGGCCGCGGCGCGGCTCGTCGGGTTCGGCAATGCAGCAGCTGGGAGGCTAGTCGGCAGCAAGGCCGAGCAGACCCTCGACCGCACGGCGACCGAGAACACCAGGATCGGTCGCTATGTCATCGAGGTGGATCGCCGTGAGTACCGAGTGGGGAATCTCGCGGTTCCAGATGCGGGCGATCTCGAACGGGTGAACGGCGTCGTCGACGGCGCCGATCACAGACGTGGGGGCATTCAACCGGCGAAGCAACTGCACATCGGGTGCGACATATTCGGCGGCCTCGAGCAGCGCCGACGGAAGGTCGGGCCACTGGGCCGCCCACGACCGTGTCAGCGTCGTGGCCAGCCAGTCCGGAGATGTCGCGGCCATCGCCGCAGTGACCGCCTCGAGTCCCTCCGTGGTCAATAGGTGCGAGGTGAGGCGGGCGCTGAGCGCAGCCGGTGCATCACCCGGCTTGCCGAGCCAGGGCGGCAGTACTGCCAGTATCCCGGCCACATGCTCCCGATTGCGTGCGGACCATGCAGCTGCAACGGCTGCGCCGATCGATATCCCGCCGACGATGATTCGGCCGTGTGCATCCGCTGCAGCGTCCAATGCCGCCTCGTAGCTCGCAACAACACCCACGGGATCGGGGTCGACGGCTTCGACGCTCGTGCCCACCGCCGTCAACGCCGATGTGAATGCGTCCGACGCGAAGCGCGCATCCGATCCGGTCCCAGGTAGGACGACGGCGTGGGCAGCCCAGTTGCTCATTGCGACCATTGTGCGCACACCCGAGTTTCGATGCGTTTCGGGGCCGGTTGGCCGCAGTCCATTCTCGGGTCTACAGTTGCGAAGTACACGCCCTATGCGTGCTGAAAACCGTCGTAGATGCTCCAGGAGCGCACCATGGCACCCGCTGCCGCAGGATATTTTCGCAAGCTCACGCGGAAGTTGACCGAGGACGTCGATCAACTCGACGCCGAAGAGATGGCGGAATCGTCGGAGGCCTCCGGCGCCAGTCGCGCCTGCGATTGCTCGCGAGGTGACGAGGTCACCATGCTCGGTCGATTGCGCAGTGTGGAAGCGTGCTCGAAAGCCGCCAACGCGAACATCGAGGCCGAATTCTTCGACGGCACCGATCCGGTGACCCTCGTGTGGATCGGTCGTCGGAAGATCCCGGGGATCGAGCCGGGCAGGACCGTTCTCATTCGAGGCCGAGTCGGCGAACGTGACGGCCGAAAGATCGTGTACAACCCCTACTACGAACTTCGCGACGACTCCTGAGTCGACAGTGCGTGAACCGGCCGCAGTGTAAGTGCGGCCCGCCTCGTCGACCGGGCACATCACCGAATGTGGCACCCTCGACTATGTGACCGACAGTGATGACCGCACAGCGGACGTACGCGAGAAGACCGTCCTCGAACAGATGGGTGGCCTCACTGGCCTAGTGTCGTCGACTCTGCCGGTCATCGTGTTCGTGCCGGTCAACAACTACTTCGGGTTGGCAGCCGCGATCTGGTCGGCATTGGCTGTAGCACTCGGGGTGATGGTGTGGCGCCTCGTGCAGCGCGTCCCGATCCAGCCAGCGATCTCCGGCTTCTTCGGCGTCGGGATCTGTGCTTTCATCGCCTACCGAACCGGCGACGCCAAGGGCTACTTCCTGTTCGGTATCTACACCTCCCTCGCCTATGCAGGCGTGTTCATCGTCTCGATGCTCGCCCGATGGCCGCTCGTCGGAGTCGCCTGGGGCTATCTGAACAACAAGGGAACCGCATGGCGTTCGAGTCGTAGAGCAGTACGTTCCTACGATGTCGCGACGTTCGCCTGGGCCCTGGTGTTCGCCGCCCGATACCTGGTGCAGTCGAATTTGTACGACTCGGATCACACCGGTTGGCTGGCCGTGGCCCGTATCGGTATGGGCTGGCCCCTGACAGGTGTGGCGCTCCTGGTGACATTGTGGGCCGTTCGCCGCGCAGACCGTGCGCTCGAGGAGGCCCGGCCTGCTGATACCTCTGCGAATTCCTCTGCGGCCGCCGAGAACAGGTCAGGCGAGACCGACAGCCACCCGTAGTTCGTCCTCGACCTCCACCGAGGCAACGAACAGCAACTCGTCGCCGCCTTCGAGTGGATCGTCCTGTTGCGGCACGATGACACGGCCGCCGCGGAGGATTGTCACCAGCGCCGCATCGCGGGGCAATTTCAATTTTCTGACCGGCTTGCCCGCGAGCGGAGTGTTCTCCGGCAATGTCACCTCGACCAGATTCGCCTGGCCCTTACGGAACGTCATCAGGTGAACGAGGTCGCCCACGGACACCGCTTCCTCGACGAGCGAGGCGAGCATGCGCGGAGTCGACACGGCCACATCCACACCCCACGCCGAGTCGAACAGCCATTCGTTGCGAGGGTCGTTGACTCGAGCGACAACTCGATCGACACCGAACTCGGTCTTCGCGAGGAGACTGAGGACGAGGTTGGCTTTGTCATCGCCCGTAGCCGCGATGACCACGTCGTATGTTTCGAGCTGGGAGGCCTCGAGGAGAGTGAGCTCGCAGGCGTCGGCGAGCACCCACTCGGCTTCTGGGATTGCTTCGCGGTCGACGTGGTCCAGCTTGCGCTCGATCAGCATCACCGAATGCTTGTTGCGAATGAGTTCTCGGGCAATGGACCTACCAACGGCACCCGCGCCGGCGATTGCGACTCTCATGAAATCCCGTTCGTGTCGGTACGGATGTGGTCAGGCATCGGACGGTGGTGGATTGGAGGACAGTGCGACCGCCTCGGCGACCGTGCCGGACACAGCCGCAACGTAGATCTCGTCGTCGGACTGGATCACGGTCTTCTTGTCCGGGAGGATGCCCGTACCGAAGCGGATGATGAACGCCACGCGTGAGTGCGTCGCGTCCTCGAGCAACGAGACCTTCCGTCCGATCCAGCCCTCGTGAAAGTCCAGAAGAACCACAGCCACGCTGCCCGACGGGTCACGCCACTTGGTGGTGGGATCGTCGCGCAGCAGGTTGTGCAGGAAGCGATCGGTCGCCCAGGGCACCGTCGCGACGGTCGGGATGCCGAGCCGCTCGTACACCGCGGCGCGCTTGGCATCGTAAATTCTGGCCACCACCTTGTCGACGCCGAAGGTCTCCCTCGCGACGCGTGCGGCGATGATGTTGGAGTTGTCACCGGAGGAAACGGCGGCGAATGCCTCTGCCTTTTCGATCCCGGCTTTGACGAGAACGTCGCGGTCGAAGCCCATACCCACGACCCGATGGCCCTCGAACGACGGGTCCAAGCGAAGGAACGCCGTCTCGTCGCGATCGATGACGGCAACCTCGTGACCGATGCGTTGCAGAGCGCCGGCCAGCGATGCGCCCACTCGGCCACACCCCATCACCACTACGTACACAGGTCCAGCTCCATTCGGATGTCATCTGCAGGTCGTTTCGAGCGCATGCACCAACGTAATGGTCCACGTTGCAGTAATCGAGCGCAGGCTCTCGTGAGTCGCGTGGGGCGGGTCGGTTGGGTGGCCGCCGATGCGGCATTTCGTACACGGCGACGTTCGGTGAGCCCCATTTCGACGCTCCGGTGTTTCGTTGCGACGCGGACGGCCTACGCTTTCACCCGTGTCCAAGGTTTCGACCGCCGCGAAGCGGCTCGTGCTCGGTAGGCCCTTCCGTAGCGACAAGCTCGGTCACACCCTGCTCCCGAAGCGAATCGCGCTACCCGTCTTCGCTTCCGATGCGATGTCCTCGGTTGCCTACGCGCCGGAGGAGATCTTCCTCGTCCTGTCCGTCGCGGGGATCTCTGCCTACGCGTTCACACCATGGGTCGGACTCGCCGTCTGCATCGTCATGGCGGTCGTGGTGGCCAGCTACCGGCAGAACGTCCATGCCTATCCGTCCGGCGGTGGCGACTACGAGGTCGCGACGGTGAACCTGGGCCCGACAGCCGGACTGACCGTCGGCAGCGCGCTACTCGTCGACTACGTGCTGACGGTCGCGGTGTCCATCTCGGCGGCTGCGTCCAACATCGGTTCCGCGATCCCGTTCGTTGCGGACCACAAGGTGTTGTTCGCCGTGGTGGCGATCGTGCTGATCACCGCGATCAATCTGCGGGGCATCCGAGAATCCGGGGCAGCGTTCGCGATTCCGACCTACGCGTTCATGTTCGGAATGGTGCTGATGCTCGTGTGGGGGCTGACGCGCGTGTACGTGCTGGGGGAGGACGTACGGGCCGAGTCCGCGAGTTTCGAGTTGCAGGCCGAGGATTCGCACCTGTACGGGATCGCCTTTGCGTTCTTGGTCGCTCGTGCCTTCTCGTCCGGGTGTGCCGCGCTGACAGGCGTCGAGGCGATCAGCAACGGTGTGCCGGCTTTCCGCAAGCCGAAGTCACGGAACGCGGCGACCACGTTGCTGTTGCTCGGCACGATCGGGATCACGCTGCTGATGGGTATCATCATCCTGGCCCAGAAGGTGGGCATCCAATATGCCGCAGATCCAGCGGAGCAGTTGCTGGGTGCGCCGGAGGGATATAAACAGAAGACGTTGATCGCGCAGCTTGCGGAGACGGTGTTCTCGGGCTTCCCGATCGGATTCTTCTTCATCACCACGGTCACTGCGCTCATCCTGGTGTTGGCCGCCAACACGGCGTTCAACGGCTTCCCTGTTCTCGGCTCGGTGCTGGCACAGGACCGCTACCTGCCACGCCAACTGCACACGCGCGGCGATCGCCTGGCATTCAGCAACGGCATCCTGTTTCTCTCCGGTGCCGCAATCGCGTTCGTCGTCGTGTTCGGTGCAGAGGTCACTCAGCTCATTCAGCTGTACATCGTCGGAGTGTTCGTCTCGTTCACGCTGAGCCAGACCGGGATGATCCGGCACTGGAATCGGCATCTGAGGTCGGAGCAGGAACCGGCGGCGCGGCGAAAAATGATGCGCTCGCGCATGATCAACGGTGTCGGCTTGGCGATGACCGGAACGGTCCTCGTCATCGTGCTGGTCACCAAGTTCGCGGCCGGAGCGTGGATTGCCATCGTCGCCATGTTCGCGATCTTCGTTCTGATGCGCATGATTCGGCGGCACTACGACACTGTCGCGCGGGAACTCGAGAACGAGGAATGGGACGGCGTCCTTCCGAGTCGGACCCATTCGATCGTGCTCGTTTCCAAGCTGCACATGCCGACCAAGCGTGCGCTCGCCTACGCTCGCGCGACTCGACCCGACACGTTGGAGGCGATCACCGTCAACGTCGACGAGGCAGACACACGTGGCCTGGTCCGTGAATGGGAACGCAGCGATATCGCGGTGCCGTTGAAGGTCGTCGAGTCGCCGTATCGCGAGATCACCAAGCCGGTGCTCGATTACGTCAAACGCGTCCGACGGGATTCTCCCCGCGACGTGGTGACGGTGTTCATTCCGGAGTACGTGGTGGGACACTGGTGGGAGCAGATATTGCACAACCAGAGTGCGCTGCGGCTCAAGTCCCGACTGTTGTTCCAGCCCGGCGTGATGGTCACGAGCGTCCCGTGGCAGCTACGTTCTTCCGAGAAGGCCAAGAAGGAGTCGCCCCAGAACGCCCCGGGGGCATCGCGTCGCGGCTATGAGCAGCCGACGCAGCGCGGCGAAGACAACGGCGCAGGTAGGAAACCATGACCGAGAGTTGGTTCGGTCGGACTTTCGAGTCGACGCTCGGCGCGCCCGGCCACGGCGGCTTCTGCGTGGCTCGACACGAGGGCCGCGTGGTGTTCGTTCGGCACGGTTTGCCAGGCGAAGTGGTGCGCGTGCAGGTGACCGAGGACCGTGGCGGATCGTTCTGCCGTGCCGATGCGGTGGAGATCGTCGAGGGTTCCGCGGACAGGGTGTCTCCGCTGTGCCCGATCTCCGGTCCGGGCGGGTCAGGATGTTGTGACTATTCGCACGCGTCCTTGGCCGCCGGTCGAGCCATGAAGGCCTCGGTACTTCAGGAGCAGCTTCGAAGGGTCGCTGGTCTCGAACGCGATGTCGTCGTGGAGGAACTTCCGTTCACGGGCGACGGGACCGGGTGGCGTAGCCGGGTCCGCCTCGCCGTCGACGCCGCCGGCCGCGCCGGATTTCACCGGTATCGCAGTGCCACGATCGTCACCGAACTCGGTTGCCCCCAAGTTGTTCCGGGCGCGTTCGACGGATTGGACACGACTCGGTGGCGTCCCGGATCGGAAATCGTGGTGGCGGTCGACGGTGCTGGAGAGCGTCACGTCGTCGAGATCGCGCCCGCAGCCGTATCGCGGGCGGGGCGTCGATCGCCGGGCAGGCGCGGGGCGTCCGCTCGTCGCGCTGCGTCGGCCCGGCCGCGCGCGGAGAAGATTGTCGTCGGTAGCGGTCGCGCACACGAAACGGTCTTCGGCCGCGAATGGGAGCTCGATGCAACGGGGTTCTGGCAGGCGCATCGCGGAGCTGCGCAGGCCTACAGCGATGTGGTCGCCGAGTGGGCTGCTCCGAGCCTGGGTTCGGTCGCATGGGATCTGTACGGCGGTGTCGGAGTGTTCGCCGCGAGCATCGCCGACGCCGTCGGTTCGGACGGCACAGTTGTGAGCGTCGAGGTGTCCCCGCGTGCGGCAGCCGACGGTGCAAAGGCCCTTGGCGATCTCGCGCAGGTGCGATTCGCGCCAGGTCGGGTCGAACGCGCTTCCCAGCAGCTTCCGTCGCCGGAGGTGGTGGTGCTGGACCCGCCGCGTTCGGGTGCGGGCAAGGATGTCGTTTCTGCAATGGTCGCGCGCACTCCCGCGCGAATCGTCCATATCGGTTGCGACCCGGCGTCGTTCGCGCGTGATGCCGGGCTCTACATCGACGCCGGGTATCACTTCGAGGCCCTGCGCGCGTTCGACGCCTTTCCCGGCAGTCATCACGTGGAATCGATCGGACTGTTCGTCCGATAGCCGGCCGCCAGGTTCTACCGATGGTCGATCGTGGCGAGGAGTTCCGATGCTCGGTCCACGGTGGCCACGACTCGGTGAGATCCGCAGGAGCAGTGCTGATAGCCGATGGTTCCGTCGCTGGTGAAGTGTCGACTGGTGGTGCGCCACCGGTGGGTGTGTGCGTGCTGGCTGCTGTTTGCGATCGTTGCGGTATCCATGCTGACCACTGTGCTGTAATGGTCTTATGCACATCAACCCTTACGGTGAATATGCGGTTCGGCTCGGCGTCGAACTGTGCAATGTGCCGCCGGTATCGCCGGAGGAGCTGGGCAGCCGATGTTCCGCCGCTGGACTGGTCGTCGACACCGTGCCCACCGAGGAAGATCTGCGGGACACGACAGCATTCCTCGACGAATGGGTGGGAGTCGTCGATGCACGCACCGATGTCGAACGAGCCGATATCCTCAACGATCTGCTGGCCCGGGCATCGACGTACCCTCGGCTCACTGATCACGCAGGCGACGGCTGGCACATGCACTACCGAGACCCCAACATCGCGCTCGGCTCGGTGGTCAGGGCGTTGGTGAGCGTTGGGACGGCCCTGCACCTGACCGGACGCGGCATGGACCGCCTGGGCCGATGCGCCGCAGCCGACTGCGACGCGGTGTTCGCGGACGTCTCCCGAACCGGCCGCCAACGCTACTGCGGCACGGTGTGCTCCAACCGTGATGCAGTACGTCGCCACCGCGCGCGAGCGGCAGTCGGCCGGTCGAGATGACCGATCAGGTCTTTCGGTTGTAAAGACGCATCGTGATCGGTCCGAACACCGCCAGGAACCCGGCACAGATCGCCATCGTCACCGCAAGGGCAGCCGCATCGGGTTCCCCCGCCATCAGTGATCGGATCGATGTCACGAGAAAGCTGACCGGATTGACTTCCACGAACGCCTGGAGCCAACCAGGCATCGTCTGGGGATCGACGAAGATGTTGCTGGCGAAGGCGAGCGGAAACAGAATGAACATCGACACACCCATGACGGCGGACTCGGTCCGCACGATCATCGCGATCATGGTCCACACCCACGACAGGCAGAACGAGAAGAGCAGAAGCAGCGCAATCGACGCCACGACGCCGACGATGCCGCCTGCGGGCCTGAATCCGATCGCGAGACCGAGTGCCAGCACGATCACAGACGCGAGCGAGTAGCGAACGACGTCGCCGAGGAGCGCCCCGACGAGCGGTGACGGCCGCCAGATCGGTAGCGACCTGAACCGGTCGAACACCCCCTTCTCGATGTCCTTGTTCAAGGTCACGCCCGTGTACATGGTGATCATCACCACCGTCTGGACGAGAATCCCGGGTAGCAGAAACTGGATGTATGCATCGGTGGACCCGGCGAGGGCGCCTCCGAACAGGTAGGTGAACAGCAGCGTGAACATGATGGGGAACATGGTCACGTCGAAGAGCTGCTCCGGGACGTGCTTGATCTTCAGCAGGGCCCTCCAGCCGAAGGTGATGGACGTCGAGACAGCGTTCGGACGTGGCGGCCGTGGACCCGCGCTGCGCAGGACGTGCGCCACCGCGTCGGGTGCGGCCAGGTCGGTGGTGGACGTGGTCATGATGCTGCCTCGGTCTCGGTGTGCGTGTCGGTTTCTGTGGGATGGCCGGTCAGTGCGAGAAAGACCTCGTCGAGGCTGGGTTGCCCGATGGCGAACGATGCCACCGCGATTCCGGCACGCTCGAACTCGGGGAGCGCCGCGGCCACCGAGGCGGTCGAGTCGAGGCGTGCCGACAATGCCATCGGGTCGGCCTCGTAGACAACAGGTTCGGTCAACATCGAGCTGAGAATGTCGGCTGCCGCTGCGCGCATGGACGCCTCGACGACTCGCACGTGCAGCGAACCGGAACCGACCGAGGCCTTGAGTTCGCCGGTGGTGCCCTCGGCGATGACCTTCCCACGGTCGATCACTGCGATCCGACCGGCCAATTGATCGGCCTCGTCCAGGTATTGGGTCGTCAACAGAACTGTGGTGCCTCCATCGACCAAAGCGCGCACGATGTCCCAGACCTGGTTTCGGCTGCGTGGATCGAGCCCGGTCGTCGGCTCGTCGAGGAATATCAGTTCCGGAGTCACGATGATGCTGGCGGCAATGTCGATGCGACGCCGCATCCCACCCGAGTACGTCTTGACCTGTCGGTTACCTGCCTCGGCGATGCCGAACGCGGTGAGCAGCTCATCGGCTCGGGACCGCGCGGCGGGACGCGAGTATCCGTAGAGCCGCGCGAGCAGAATCAGATTCTCGGTTCCGGTCAGATCCTCGTCGAGCGAGGCGAACTGTCCGGTGAGGGAGACTTTGCCGCGGATGACGTCCGCTTCGGTCGAGAGGTCGTGCCCGAGCACACGGGCAGAGCCGCCGTCGATGGGCAGCAGCGTCGCCAACATTCGAATCGTCGTGGTCTTGCCGGCCCCGTTGGGGCCGAGGACGCCGTACACACCGCCGGTAGGTACCGACAGGTCTATTCCGGCGACTGCGACATTGTCGCCGAAACGCTTGATCAGGCCATTCGTCTCGATAGCCGTCCTGAAATCCATAGGTTCAGTATTGGTCGATGCGATCCGATGTCGCAATCGAATTTCCTCACCCGACCATCCGTGATGGGTGCCGCGTCGAATACATCTTGCGGCGGGAAAACGCGGAGGTTTCGGTGTGAGAGTCACATGAGCACTACTCTCTTGATCAATGAACGCGATCACTTTCGAAGACGTTGGGACCTGGCTCCGGTGAGCACTGCGAGTTCGGATTCGCCGCAAGAGAACCCGTCGGGGCACGGTGGCGACGGACCGGCGTGTGTGGTCCCCAGCGCGCAGCTGCGCAATCTGCGCGCGGACGAGGCCGAACGTCTCCGGCGCGTGATGGCAGCGGTCGCTTCCGGGGACCAGCGGGCGTTCGCCGAGCTCTACGACGCCACCTCGGCGCGCGTCTACGGCATGGTGCTGCGCGTACTGCGCGACCCGGGCTATTCGGAGGAAACCACGCAGGAGGTATTTCTGCAGATCTGGCGTTCGGCACCGAACTACGACCCGAACCAGGGAAGTCCGCTCGCCTGGATGATGACGCTTGCGCATCGCCGTGCGGTGGATCGGGTGCGGTCCGAGCAGTCCGGTACCGACCGCGAAGCCGCGTACGGGGCGATCAGTCACTCCCCGGAGCACGACGAAGTGCTCGAGGCGGTGACGCAGCGCCTCGAATCCGATGCCGTCGTGGCATGTCTGGACACGCTGACCGATACGCAGCGCGAGTCGGTGCGCATGGCCTACTACGGCGGATGGACTTACCGGGAGGTTGCTGAGCGGCTCGGGGTCGCTGTGCCCACCATCAAATCGCGCATACGGGACGGATTGATCAAGTTGAAGACTTGTCTGGGGGTGGCACCCTCATGAGTGAAGCATCGCGACAGCGGTTGCTCGATTCTGCAGAGGTCTACGCCCTGCATGCCGTCAGCGCGGCCGAGCAAGCCGAGATAGAGCACAACCTCGATTCGGTCGACGGCACGTCCCGGGTGCAGTTCGGCGTCCTCGTCAGCGAGATTCGGGAAACCCTGGCGTTGGTATCGGTGCTCGACGCCACCGACCCACCGGCAGAGCTGAAAGCGCGTGTTCTCGACGAGATACCGCACATCACACAGGTCGAGTCGACGCTCGCGGCGGCAACGAACGTCACGAGCATTCGGCGCCATCGAGCTCGCGGAACGGGACGCTGGCGGACGACCCTGATGGCTGCTGCGGCAGTGGTGGTCGTGGCGGTCGGTGGAGTCGTCGTCGTCACTCAGGTCATCGGTGACGATCCCGGACTCACACAGGCCGAGCAGATCGTCGCCGCGCCGGACACCCGCCGCGAGATCGCGGAATTCCCCGGTGGCGGAACGGCGACGGTGTCGTACTCACCGGAGTCCGACGCTGTTGTGATGACCATGGACGGTGTCTCTCCGCCTGCGGCGGGACAGGACTACCAGATGTGGTTCGTCGACGGCACGCCACGCTCGGTCGGTCTCGTGACCCCGGAGCAGCTGGCAGGCGGGGAGGAGACGGTGATCGAGGGTGTGGGTTCCGCCACCAACTTCGCGTTCTCGCTCGAACCGGCAGGCGGTTCGCCGCAGCCGACCGAGGTGTTGACGTTGGTGGACCTGAATACCTGAGCAGTTGCCTCGGATTCGGTATCGGGCGCTTCAGCGCCCGATATCGAACGGGCCGAGCGATTTGATCGCGGTGTTCATCTGGTAGTAGGCACCCGTAGCCAGGTTCGTCAGCAACGCCAGTTTCACCTCGGCGGCGTCGCGGGTCAGCTCGGCGAAATTCTCGTCGGAGATGACTGCGACGGACAGGTCGGTCTCAGCTCGGAAGTCGAGGATGAACTTCGTCCGCGCTAGCAACGGCATCTCACCGAAGCTCATTCCGGGGGACAAGGTGGAAATCCGGTGGTGCGAACCGTCGGGCGCCGTGAACGTCGAGCTCGCCTGGCCGGCGAGAATCAAGAACAGCCCCGCGGTCGATTGTCCGGTGCTCACGATGAGTTCCTCACGCGAGTAGCTCCGGTATTCGAGGACCGCTGCCACGCGGTCGTACTGTTCTGCTGTCAGGCCCGACAGCACCGGGTGATCGCGGGGGAGAACCTTCTCCGGTTGGCGTGGTCCGACGCAGAAGCGGTCGAGCAGCAGCTCCTCGGCCCATTGGATCGCCGACCCCAGGTCACCGAATACTCGCCCATCCGGCGCAGTAGGGTCGACACTCGACGCAGTCTGACCCAGTACTGCTCGCGGGTCGACGAGAGATGCGCGACACCCGCGGGCGGAGAGTTGCTTTCGCAGCGCGGAGAGCATGCCGCGTGCAACCTCGCTCACGTCGTCGACTCCTCGTACGTCGAGGACCAGGGCATCCAAGTCCTCGTCGAGGTTGCCGATTTCTCTGACCGCAGTCTCGGCGCCGGAGAAGAGCAGGTCGCCGTGAAGTTCGTAGATGCGCGCGCGGGTACCGAACTGAGCGAGTGCTTCCTGCTCGACTTCGCTACGCCGTCTACGTGACGGAGTCTCCGCGACCGTGTACCGGTTGCGGATGGCAGAGCGCGAGGCGCGTGTGACATGCAGAAAGTGAAGCTCGAGCTTCTTCGACATCGTCCTGCACGCCTCGACGCCGCGAACGCTGTTGCCGTGCTCATCCAACCTCGGCGAGTAGACCGCGATTCCCATCTGACCGGGCAGCACCGCGACGATGCCTCCGCCGACACCACTCTTGGCGGGCATGCCGACGCTGGCCACCCAGTCGCCCGCACCGTCGTACATACCGCAGGTGGTCATCACGCTCAGCACCCGTTCGACGAGGGCAGGAGCGAGCACTCGCTGCTGCGTCCGAGGATTGATGCCGTTGTTCGCCAGCGTCGCCGCCATCATCGCGAGGTCGGCTGCGGTCACATCGATGGAGCACTGTCGGAAATACAGATCCACTGCGGCGTCCGGATTGTCCTCGATGATCCCGAACGATCGGAGCATGTAGCCGATGGCCCGGTTGCGGTTGCCGGTTCTGGCCTCCGATTCGTAGACAGCGGAGTTGAATGTCAACCGGCGCCCCGCGTAGTTCGAGTAGGCGGTGAGGATGCGTTCGAAACGATCCTCGGCCGAGTCGCCTTCGATCAGCGATGCCGAGGTGATGGCGCCGGCGTTGATCATGGGGTTGCGTGGACGTTCGGTGACAGGATCGAGGCTGATCTCGTTGAAGGGTTCGCCGGACGGCTCGACGTCGATCTTGCGCGCTACCGCCGCCTCACCGTGATCGGCGAGGGCGAGGCCGTAGGTGAAGGGCTTGGAGATCGACTGAATGGTGAACGGCATGGCCGTGTCGCCGATTTCGTAGACGTATCCGTCACTGGTGGCCAGAGCTATCCCGAAGCCGTCCGGAGCGACGGCCGCCAACTCGGGGATGTAGTCGGCGACGGACCCCGAGGTGTTGCCCCGGCAGGCCTCGTACACGTTCGTCAGGATCTGGTCGACCACGGTAGGCATGAAGCCCACCCTATTCCCCGGGTTGCGCGGTTTCGCTGTGATGACCGACGCGTCGTGTGTGGTTGGGGCGGCGGTACGGCCGCAGTACTGTCGGGTGCTAAGTAGACTCAGATGTGACTGTTCGCGGTGACGATCACTGCGAACTCGAGACCGATATTGTCGGCCGGAGGGAGCGATCTCGTTGGGTGTCCTAGCTCGAGTTCAGACGCCCGAGGACTTGCGCCGCCTGGCCCCGTCCGAGGTGAAAGATCTGGCCGGAGAAATCCGTGAGTTCTTGGTGGAAACGGTGTCGGCGACCGGCGGCCACCTCGGCCCGAACCTGGGCGTCGTGGAGCTGACGTTGGCTTTGCATCGGACGTTCACCTCACCGCATGACCCGATCATTTTCGATACCGGTCATCAGGCGTACGTACACAAGATGATCACCGGCCGGACCGGGGCATTCGCCTCGCTCCGCAAGCAGGGTGGTCTGTCGGGTTATCCCTCGCGCGGGGAAAGCGAGCACGACTGGGTGGAGTCCTCGCATGCGTCGGCATCACTGTCGTATGCCGACGGTCTGGCGAAGGCGTTCGAGCTACGAGGCCAGCACGATCGACATGTGGTCGCGGTGGTCGGTGACGGTGCCCTCACCGGAGGAATGTGCTGGGAAGCGCTCAACAACATCGCGGCGGGCAAGGATCGTTCGGTGGTCATCGTCGTCAACGACAACGGCCGTTCCTACTCTCCGACGATAGGCGGACTCGCGGAGCATCTGACTGCTTTGCGGCTGCAACCGGGCTACGAGCGAATCCTGGACAACGGCCGGCGCATCGTCCGGAAGATTCCACTCGTCGGCAAGACTGCGTACGCGATGTTGCACGGGATGAAGGCCGGGGTGAAGGACGCCGTCAGCCCGCAGGTGCTGTTCACCGATCTGGGCATCAAATATCTCGGGCCCGTGGATGGTCACGATGAGCAGGCGCTGGAGTCTGCCTTCCGTCGCGCGAAGGCGTATGGGGGTCCGGTGATCGTGCACGCGGTCACGCGCAAAGGTATGGGTTACGCGCACGCCGAGAACAATGTCGCCGATCAGATGCATGCGACGGGTGTCATCGATCCACTGACCGGGCTGGCGCGCTCTCAGTCTGCTCCCGACTGGACGTCGGTGTTCTCTCGAGAACTGATCGATCGGGCCGCCGAGCGAGACGATATTGTCGCCATCACTGCCGCGATGGCGGGACCGACCGGCCTTGCCGCGTTCGGTGAGAGGTTCCCCGATCGACTGTTCGACGTGGGCATCGCCGAGCAGCACGCGGTGACTTCTGCAGCGGGACTCGCTCTCGGCGGTATGCATCCTGTGGTGGCGGTGTATTCGACCTTCTTGAACCGGGCTTTCGATCAGCTGCTCATGGATGTGGCGCTGCTGAATCTGCCTGTCACCCTGGTGCTGGATCGCGCCGGCGTCACGGGCGCGGACGGCGCGAGCCACAACGGCATGTGGGACATGTCTCTGCTCGGTATCGTGCCCGGAATGAGGGTCGCTGCGCCCCGCGATTGCAGCACTCTGCGTGAAGAACTCGGTGAAGCTCTCGCCGTCGATGACGGACCGACAGCGTTGCGATTCCCGAAGGGCGCCGTCACCGAGGACATCCCGGCGTTGCGACGCCTGGATGGCGTGGTGGATGTACTTGCGGAACCGCCGACGGCGAGCGGTGACGTGTTGATCGTCTCTGTGGGTGTCTTTGCCGGGCTCGCAATGGAGACCGCTGCGAAGCTGACCGAGCTGGGTTTGTCGGTGGCTGTGGTCGATCCGCGGTGGGTCCTTCCCGTGCCCGAGTCGTTGCTCAAGCTCGCCGAGGACTACAAACTCGTGGTGACGATCGAGGATTCGGGTGTCCACGGAGGCGTCGGCTCGAGTGTGTCGGCGTCGATACGTGCTGTTGGAGTGGACACTGTGTGCCGCGACGTGGGTGTGCCGCAGCGGTTCCTCGATCACGCCTCGCGTGAGCAGATCCACCGCGAGCTGGGTCTCACCGCGACCGACTTGACGCAACGAATCGCGGGTTGGGCCGGGGCGCTGTAGCCGTAGACGGGGCCTGTATGTGGACGGGGTGTCAGCCGCTGAACTCGCCTGCGGCCGGCGCCCACTCGGTGATCTTGACGTCCTCGACGAGTCCGGCGAGCACGAACGGATCGTGCGTGAACTGGCGTGCCACGGCGTCGCGGTCGGGCGACTGGACGATGAACATGGCCCCGCTGTGGTCGGCGAGTGGACCTGACGAACGGATGATCTTTCGCCGAATCATCTCTCGAACCCAAGCACGGTGGTCGGTGCGATGATCGTCCCGACCGCCGGAGGTCTCGGGCGTGTACGAATATTCGACGACAAACATGGGCATGATGGGAACCCTCCTCGTGCCTGTGGTGTGAGATCATCGTGGACCTCCTCAGCGCCCGACGTGGCCGGTTTGAACGATTTCACCTGGGTTCACAGGCTTCGTAGCGGGGACGAATCCTCCCCATGTGCGTGGAAATACGTGTCCTGCTATGTATTTCCGCGCACATGGGGAGGGAACGAGAGAGCCCGGCACTCCTGTAGGGAGTGCCGGGCTCTTCGGTCGAGCTGGGCTACCTAGACGTTGGCTACGCCCTGTGCGAGGAACCGCTTACCGGTCACCGCTTCGGATGTGCCGGTGCGGTCGAGGTACGGGGTGATGCCGCCGTTCCAGAAGCCGAATCCACCACCGAGTAGCAGGCAGAGGTCGATGTCCTCCGGGGCCGCGACGACGCCCTCGTCGAGCATGATGCGGATCTCGTCCGCGATTGCACGACGCGTGCGATCGAGTACCTGCTCGCTGGTCGACGGAGAGTCACCCTGAGGCCACATATCGGCGACCTCCGGGTCGACGATCTGCCCCTCGGGTCCGTAGGTCCAGACTCCGGCCTTCTTGGCCTCGACGAGCGCGCGGAATCCGGGGGAGTCCTTGAACCGGTCGGGGTAGGCCTCGGCGAGCGTCTCGGCTGTGTGCAGCGCAACCGCCGGGCCCACCAGGGCCAGCAGCGTCAGCGGGCTCATCGGCATACCGAGCTCGCCGACGGCGCTATCGGCGACCTCGAACGGGGTGCCCTCGTCGATGGCGCTGATGATCTCGTTCGATGCGCGCGTCACGAGGCGGTTGAACACGAAGCCCGGCAGATCGGCGCACAGGACGGCAGACTTCTTGAGAGTCTTCGCAGTCGCGAATGCCGTTGCCAGAGTGGCATCGTCGGTCTTCTCGCCCTTGACGACCTCGAGCAACGGGAGGACGGCAACGGGATTGAAGAAGTGGAAGCCGACCACGCGCTCTGGGTGCTTCAAGTCCGCCGCCATCTTCGTGATCGACAGCGAGGAGGTGTTGGTAGCGAGAATCGTCTCGGGCGAGACGAATTCCTCGACCTCGGCGAACACCTTCTTCTTCACGTCGAGGTTCTCGAACACTGCCTCGATGACGAAATCTGTGTTGGCGAACGCCGACTTGTCGATCGAGCCGGACACCAGCGCCTTGAGTCGGTTCGCGGCATCCGGGGAGAGGCGCTTCTTGCCGAGGAGCTTGTCGATTTCGGCGTGAACGTAGCCGACGCCCTTGTCGATGCGCTCCTGATCGATATCGGTGAGAATCACCGGCACCTTCAGCTGACGGACGAACAGCAGGGCGAGCTGGCTGGCCATCAGACCGGCACCGACGATGCCGACTCCGGAGACCTTGCGAGCGAGGGACTTGTCCGGTGCTCCGGCGGGACGCTTCGCGCGCTTCTGTACCAGGTCGAATGCGTACAGGCCGGCACGCAACTCGTCTTTGACCAGCAGGGTCGAGAGCGCTTCGTCCTCGGCTGCGAATGCCTTGTCGAGCGAGGCGGGGTCGGTGATGTCGGTGTTCTTGGCGAGCTCGAGCAATTCGACGGCGGCGACGGGGCCGGGTGCGAAGTTGTTCGTCTTGCCCGCAACGATTGCCTTGGCGCGAGTGATGGCGTCGTCCCAGGCCTGACCGCGATCGATCTCGGGACGGGTCGGGACGATCTCACCGGTGATGACCTGCGCCGCCCAGGCGAGGGACTGCTCGATGAAGTCCGCGCCACCGAAGAGGGCGTCGGCGATCCCGAGATCGACTGCCTGCTGCGGCTTGAGGACCCGGTTCTGGTTGAGCGAGTTCTCGATGACGACCGTCACGGCATTGGAGGCGCCGATGATGTTGGGCAGCAACTGAGTTCCGCCCCAGCCCGGGACCAGGCCGAGGAATGCCTCGGGCAGGCCGAGTGCAGCGGCGTTCTCCGCGACCGTGCGGTAGTGCGAGTGCAGACCCACTTCGAGTCCGCCACCGAGGGCGGCACCGTTGATGAAGGCGAACGTCGGAATGGTCGACTCGCGCAGACGCCGGAAGACCTTGTGGCCGAGCTGCCCGATCTGCAGCGCCTCGTCCTTGGTCTTGATGTTCGGCACACCGTTGAGGTCGGCGCCGACGGCGAAGATGAACGGCTTACCGGTGATGGCGATCGCCACCGGGTTCGCGGCGAACGCCTCGTCGAGGGCGGCGTCGAGCCGCGCGAGGCCGGCCGGGCCGAATGTCGACGGCTTGGTGTGATCGAACCCGTTGTCGAGGGTGACCAGTGCGATGGAGCCGTCGAGGCCGGGCACCGAGACGATCTTGGTGTACGCGTTCGTGACTACCTCGTCCGTGAACGCTGTCGTTATGTCACTCATTTGGCTGCTCCCGCTCCATGGGTCGTTCCTGCAGGCTTCACTCCCGCGTAGTCAGCGTGCTTGGGGTTCTCCCAGATGACGGTGCCGCCCATGCCAAGACCGATGCACATGGTCGTCAGGCCGTACCGGACGTCGGGCGCCTCGGCGAACTGGCGGCTCAGCTGAGTCATCAGACGAATACCCGAGGAGGCAAGCGGGTGGCCGCACGCGATCGCGCCGCCCCACTGGTTGACGCGGGGATCGTCGTCGGCAATGCCGAAGTGCTCGAGAAAGGCGAGTACCTGGACGGCAAAGGCTTCGTTGATCTCGAACAGACCGATGTCTTCGATGCTCAATCCGGTTCGGCCGAGCAGCTTCTCGGTGGCCGGCACCGGGCCGATGCCCATGACGGCCGGGTCGACGCCGGCGAAGGAGAAGCCGACCATCCGCATGCCGATGTTCAGGCCGAGCTCGTGTGCGGTGTCCTCGCCGGCGAGGATCGCGGCGGTGGCACCGTCGTTGAGGCCTGCTGCATTGCCTGCGGTGACGCGGCCGGCGGGCCGGAACGGCGTCTTGAGCTTGGCGAGGTCCGAGGTTGTCGTGCCGGGGCGGGGCGGCTCGTCCTCGGTGGCCAGGCCCCAGCCTGCTGCGGACTTGGTGGCGACGGGGACGAGCGTATCGGCGAGCAAGCCGGCCTTCTTGGCGGCGTCGTACTTGTTCTGGCTGGCGACGGCGTAGGCGTCGGTGCGTTCCTTGGTGATGGTGGGAAAGCGATCGTGCAGGTTCTCGGCCGTGTTGCCCATGACGAGGGCGCTGGGATCGACCAGTTTGTCGGCGAGGAAGCGCGGGTTGGGGTCGGCGCCCTCACCCATCGGGTGATGTCCCATGTGCTCGACGCCGCCGGCGATGACCACGTCGTACTGGCCGAATCCGATTCCCGATCCGGTGGTGGTGACCGAGGTCATTGCACCGGCACACATGCGGTCGATGGCGAAGCCCGGAACGCTGCGGGGGAGTCCGGCGAGGAGTGCAGAGGTGCGGCCGATTGTCAGGCCCTGATCACCGGTCTGCGTCGTAGCGGCAATGGCAACCTCGTCGATCCGCTCTGGCGGTAGGGAGGGGTTCTTCCGCAGCAGTTCGCGGATGGCCTTGACGACGAGGTCGTCGGCGCGAGTGTCGGCGTACATGCCCTTGGGGCCTGCCTTGCCGAATGGGGTACGGATGCCGTCGACGAACACGACATTCCGCTGTGAATTGGTGGATGCGGGTACTGACACGCTTCGATCCTCCCGAGAAGATGCGGTCGATTGGCCCGGCCGACGCCGGGCTGCCGACCACTCTAGCCGGTATTACCCGTCGGTAACTTGCGGAGGGGTCCCAGTCACTCGAGGAGGGGTCCCAGTCACTCGAGGAGGGGTCAATGCCTCGACGAGCACCGGAACGACCAACTCGCGTTGCCACGGACGGGCTCGTCCCTCGGCGAGTCGATCGTCGACGAGCTGGTGTGCCTCGAGCGGGTCGACGGCCGTCCAGTCCCACACCAGCCGCCGCAGAACGTCCGGCAGCAGCAGGTTTTCGACGGGCACACCGACCCTCTCGCTCAGCTCGGTCATGGCGGCTCGGACGGTGGCCAGACGTTCGGCCGCCTCCGGATCGCGCCGTGACCATCTGTTGACGGGCGGGGGTCCGTCGAACGGAGCGGCCCGGGGCGGCAGTTCCCCGGAGGGCAGACGCCTGGCTCGTTCCAGCGCGGACAACCACACCTTTGACGAGTGTCGCTGGCGCGGACCACCGAACACAGGCAGCGCGCGTAGGTCGTTCTCGGACTTCACGTCGGCAGATGCGGCGGAGATGATGGCGGAATCCGGCAGCACCCGACTCGGCGCGATGTCTCGTCGCTGCGCCAGCTCGTCACGGGCGCGCCACAGTTCCCGAACCGAGGCCAGTACACGTTGGGAGCTGATCGAGTGGATGCCCGACGTGCGCCGCCACCTCTCGGGTTTCGGCTTGGGTGGCCCGAGCGTCAGAATGTGGGCGAACTCCTGAGCAGCCCAGTCGGTCTTGCCCTGCGCCTCGAGTTCGGCGGCCATCGCATCTCGCAGTTCGAGAAGAACCTCGACGTCGAGTGCGGCGTAGTTGAGCCAGATGTCGGGGAGCGGTCGGGTCGACCAGTCGGCGGCACCGTGGCCCTTCTGCAGCGATAGACCGAGTGTGCGCTCCACGATCGGCCCCAGGCCGACCCGTTCGAAGCCCGCGAGCCGCCCAGCGAGTTCGGTGTCGAACAACGTGGCCGGGACGAGTCCGAGCTCGTCGAGCCCCGGAAGGTCCTGATCGGCGGAATGCAGCACCCATTCGAGCGGATTGATCACCTCGGCGAGCGGGTGCAGTGAATCGGCCACCGGGATCGGATCGAGAAGGACAGTTCCGGCGCCGCGGCGGCGAAACTGCAACAGATATGCGCGCTGTGAGTACCGGAAACCCGACGCCCTCTCCGCGTCGACGGCGAGCGGGCCATGCCCTTCGGCCAACTGTGCTGCAGCGGCAATGACACCGGCCGGTGAATCGACGAGGGCGGGGACACCGTCCGCGGGGGCGAGTAGAGGCACCGCCGTCGGCGCGTCCTCCGCTGTCTCCGACGGCTCGCTGGAACTGGCTGTTGACATGAGTGCAGACTCTAGGCCCTCGAGAGTCGACTTTGCGCGAACTACGTACGGTTTTTCTCACGATCGCGGAGGTCGGTGATGCCTGCCGGAGGTAGTCCGGCGGCGTAGGCGAGGACTTCGCAGAACGCTTCCACGTGGGATGCCAGTTCCACCGAACCTGCCGTCCACGACGCGCGCAACTCCAACTGGTGCGCCTTCGGCGGACCGGCGATGTCGCCGTACCGCACCGAACTCGTCGACGTCACGGTGCCGCCCAGCGCGGTAAACGGCTCGGCTCGGCTCTCGAGGGCGTCGACCAGCCAACTCCAACCCACCTCGGGAAGAAGTGGGTCCGACGCCAGAGTTTCGTCGACGTCTGCCTGGATGTACGCGACGAGGCGCATCGTTCCGTTCCAAGCCTCGTCGCCGTCGGGGTCGTACAGCAGAATCAGTCGTCCGAATGCATCGCCGTCGGACTGTTCCCCGACGTCGTCACCGTCAGGATGCGCAACTTCGGCTCCGATGGCATAACTGAAGGGTGCGAGTCGCTGCGGCGGCCGAATGGGCCCGATCTCGATCGACGGGTGTACGACGGCCCGGTGCATCGCCTCGATCGCCGATCGAAACGGCGCAGGCTCGGCAGAGGATCCGGGTTTGGTCACAACATCGGACGGTAGACTTCTCAGGTTCTTCATAGTCGGAGGCGCGCCGAGCCGAGACCAACCCGCCGCTGTAACGGCGCCCGAGTGGTGAAGCCGGTGTCGTACCTGCATCGAAGACTTCTCGCCGGGACGTGGCAGCATGGACGTCGATGAACATCGACACGCCTTCGCCCCGTCGCCGACTTCCCGATGCTCCGTTGCTGGCGGCCGTTGCAGGCCGGTCGCCGACGCGCCGTCCCGTGTGGTTCATGCGGCAGGCCGGCCGCTCGCTGCCGGAGTACCGAAAGATCAGGGCCGGCATCGGAATGCTCGAGTCCTGCTTCGACGCCGAACTCGTCGCCGAGATCACCTTGCAGCCTGTCACGCGGCACGGTGTCGACGCGGCGATCTTGTTCTCCGACATCGTGGTACCGCTCAAAGCGGCAGGTATCGATCTCGACATCGTGGCCGGCACCGGACCTGTCATCGCCCATCCGGTGCGGTCGGCAGCCGACGTCGCCGCACTTCCGAAGCTCGATGCGCAGCAGGTGGCGCCGGTATCCGACGCGGTCGGCCTGTTGGTTCGCGAACTGGGCGAGACCGCACTGATCGGTTTCGCCGGAGCGCCCTTCACGTTGGCCTCGTACCTCGTAGAAGGCGGACCCAGTCGAAACCACGAGAAGACGAAAGCGCTGATGCGTTCGGATTCGGCGACGTGGCACTCGTTGCTGGACAGGCTCGCGGACACCACCATCACGTTTCTGCTGGCGCAGCTCGAGGCCGGTGTGGACGCCGTTCAGCTGTTCGACTCGTGGGCCGGGGCGCTCTCGCTCGCCGACTACCGTGAGTTCGTACTTCCGCATTCGAAGAAGGTGTTCGACGCGGTCTCTTCTGCCGGTGTGCCCAAGATTCACTTCGGTGTCGGCACAGGTGAGCTGCTCGGGGCCATGGGGGAGGCCGGCGCCGACGTCGTCGGTGTCGACTGGCGCATCCCCCTCGACGTAGCTGCGAAGCGAGTCGGCCCGGGCAAAGCACTGCAGGGCAACCTGGATCCGGCAGTGCTCTTCGCCGGCTGGGATGCGATCGAGAGCGAAACCAGGCGCATCGTGGCCGAGGCCGACCGAGCCGTCGAAGCGGGTGCGCTCGGGCATGTGTTCAATCTGGGACACGGTGTGCTGCCCGACACCGACCCGGAGATGATCACACGGCTCGTGGAGCTGGTGCACTCGCTGTGACCGATCGATCGATCAGGGCTGCAGTCGTCGGGGGCGGCATCACGGGCCTCGTCGCGGCCTATCGATTGCGCACCACATTGGGGCCCGATGCCCACATCACGGTGGTGGAGGCATCGGATCGGCTCGGTGGCACGCTACGCACGGTCGATCTCGCCGGCGGACCCGTCGATGTCGGCGCCGAGGCCTTCGTCGGGCGCCGACCGGAGGTTCCAGCATTGATGGATGAGCTGGGCATCGCCGATCAGCTCGTCTATCCAGCCGGAAGACGCCCGCTCATCTACGCAGCCGGTGCGCTCCACACAATGCCCACCGACACATTGATGGGCATTCCGTCGGGTGCCGCCTCGATGCAAGAGCTTGTCGACGGTGCCACCCTCGCCACGATCGAGCGCGAGCCCGAGATGGAGTTCACGTGGGATCGCGGCAAGGACTGCAGCGTTGCGGACCTCGTCGCAGCCAGATTCGGCGAGCAGGTTCTGCGCCGATCGGTCGACCCGCTGCTCGGCGGAGTCTATTCGGGTCTGTCCGATTCGATCGGCGTGCGTGCCGCGCTACCGACACTCGCCGCTGCCCTGGACGCCGGGGCGAGAAGTCTGACCGACGCAGTGCGCCGCGCGCTGCCCGAGCCGAGTTCGGCCCCCGTGTTCGGCACACTCCGCGGTGGATACGGCGTTCTCGTCGACACCCTCGTCTCGGCCGCGGACGCACACATCCTCATGAACACCCGGGCGACGTCGATCTGCGGTGAGCGCAAGGGGTGGATGCTCGATCCGGTCGGACACGTCGATCTCATCGTGCTGGCCATCCCGGCCCCCGAACTCGCACACGTCTTGTCCGACATCGTGCCCGACGCAGCACAGTCGGCTGCGGAGATCGAGCTCGGCTCCTCTGCCGTCGTTGCCATGGCGCTACCCCCGGGAACCGAGTTGCCGGACAACTCCGGTGTTCTCGTCGCTACCGACGCAGGCCTGGCGGTCAAGGCGTTCACATTCTCGAGCCGCAAGTGGACGCACCTCGCCGAGCGTGAGGTGCCCCTGTTGCGGGCCTCGCTCGGGCGGTTCGGCAACGAAGAACCGCTGGCCTTGCCCGACGATCTCCTGGTCGAGCAGGCCATGGGAGATCTCCGATCGATCACCGGCATCGATGCCGCGCCCACCGCGACCCTCGTCCAGCGCTGGTACGGCGGACTTCCCCAATATGCGCCCGGACACCTCGATCGTGTCGCCCACATCGAGGCGGCTGTGCAGCGGTTGCCCGGCATAGCCGTCGCCGGCGCGTGGAGCTACGGAGTCGGGGTGCCCGCCTGTGTCGCCTCGGGCACCAGAGCTGCCGCCGTCGTATGCGAAGTGGCACGATAGAGCCATGGCACGCCTCGATTATTCCGCGCTCAACTCCACTCTCCGCTACCTGATGTTCTCGGTGTACAAGGTCACCCCAGGTGTTCTGGGGGAGGACCGCGCTGCGGCCGCCAAGGAAGCGAGAGCGTTTTTCGAAAGCCAGGAGGAGAAGGGCGTCGTCGTGCGCGGCGTGTACGACATCGCCGGGATGCGTGCGGACGCCGACTTCATGGTGTGGACGCACGCGGAACGAATCGAGGAGCTGCAGGCCACCTACTCGGACTTTCGACGCACCACCGCGCTCGGCAAGGCGAGCACCCCCGTCTGGAGCAACTCGGCGTTGCACCGCCCCGCCGAGTTCAACAAGAGCCACGTCCCCGCATTCATCGCAGGCGAGGACCCGGGTGCCTACATCTGTGTCTACCCGTTCGTGCGGTCCATCGACTGGTACCTGCTTCCGGACGACGAGCGACGCACGATGCTCGCTGATCACGGCAAAGCTGCGCGCGGATACAAGGACGTGCGGGCAAACACCGTGCCGTCCTTCGCGTTGGGCGACTACGAGTGGATCCTGGCCTTCGAGGCGCCCGAACTCGACCGCATCGTGGACCTGATGCGCGATCTGCGCGCCACCGAAGCGCGCCGTCACGTCCGTGAAGAAATCCCGTTCTTCACCGGGCCGCGGGTCGACGTCGAAGCACTCGTTGCGGCGCTTCCATGACGGATATGTCCTTCGATGCGGTGATCTTCGATTTCTCGGGCACCCTGTTCCGCCTCGAGGAGCAAGAATCCTGGTTCGAGGGCGTCACACACGCCGACGGCACGCCGGTGGACGGCCATCACGCAGCCGAGCTCATGCGCCGAATGACCGCACCGGTGGGTGAAGTGGTCGAGTTCGACGACGTGACCAGACATGCCTGGCGGAACCGCGATCTCGATCCGGCCCTGCACCGTCAGGCCTATCTGCATGTGCTGCAGAAATCGGGAGTCGACGATCCGGGCCAGGCGAGTTCTGTGTATGGCAGGGTCATCGACCCGTCCTGTTGGACCCCGTACCCCGACACCGCCGTGGTATTGAAAAGGCTTGCGGCCGCCTCGATTCCGGTTGCCGTGTTGAGCAATATCGCATTCGACATACGGCCTGCCTTCGAAGCGATCGGCGCCGCGCAGTACGTGAACGAGTTCGTGCTGTCCTTCGAGCTCGGCTTCGTCAAACCTCAACCGGAGATTTTTCGTCATGCCGTCGATGCACTCGGCGTCGACCCGAGTCGGACACTGATGGTCGGCGACAGCGAGGAGGCCGACGGCGCGGCGAGGAGCATCGGATGTTCGTTCGCGCTCGTCGATCCCGCACCGACGCAGGATCGGCCGAGTGCACTGTCGAATGTGTTGGACAGTATCGGCATCTGAGGTGGTCCCAGCTACACACGACGGTGGCGCGCCGCGTGAGGGTGCCCAACACATGGCGCACTGGGGGATGTATCGGGCGACGGTGGCCGACGGCGAGGTGACCGCCGTTCACCCGTTTGCGGGAGACTCGAGTCCGTCCCCGGTGCTCGGGAACGTGCCGGGTTCGGTGCGCCACCGTTCGAGGATCACCGGGCCGTCCGTGCGCGCGGGGTGGCTCGAGAACGGGCCCGGCCCCAGCGACCGTCGGGGTGCGGATCGATACGTCGCCGTGTCCTGGGACGAACTGACCGAACTACTCGCCGCCGAACTGCGGCGAGTGATCGATCGCTTCGGCAACGAGGCGATCTACGGCGGATCCTACGGCTGGGCGAGCGCGGGCCGCTTCCATCACGCGCAGAGCCAGATTCACCGATTTCTGAACTGTCTCGGCGGCTACACCGGGTCGGTGAACAGCTACTCCCTCGGCGCCACCGGCGTCATCATGCCGCACGTATTGGGAGCCCACTGGAAGATGTTCTCCCGCTCGACATCCTGGGAGGTCATCGCCCGTCACACCGATCTGCTGGTTGCATTCGGTGGCGTACCGGTGAAGAACACTGGCACCAATCACGGTGGTACGTCGGATCATCCGACCGAAGCAGCCCTCGATGCTCTTCGCTCGCGCGGCGGAAAGATCGTCTCCATCAGCCCCCTGCGCGACGACATCGGTGGCGCGGCGACATGGCTGAGCCCGCGACCCGGAACCGATGTGGCAGTGATGCTCGGTCTCGCCTACGTCCTGGCCACCGAGGACCTGCACGACCTCGCTTTTCTCGACCGGTACTGCACGGGCTACCGCGTCTTCGAACGCTACCTGCTCGGAGATACGGACGGCGTCGCCAAGACTCCGCAGTGGGCTTCGGACAAGTCGGGTCTCGCGCCGGACGTCATCGTCGATCTGGCGCGGGCCATGGCGTCGCAGCGCACTTTGGTGTCGGTGACCTGGTCACTGCAGCGGATACGCGGCGGCGAGCAGGCGCCCTGGATGGGTGTAACCCTCGCAGCGATGCTGGGGCAGATCGGAATACCGGGCGGCGGATTCGGTCACGGCTACGGTTCGATGAACGAACCGGGTCGCGCCCCCGTCCCGTACCCGCTCCCGACGCTGCCGCAGGGCATCAACCCTGTGAAGACTTTCATTCCGGTCGCAGCGGTATCGGACATGCTGCTGAACCCGGGTAAGACCATCGACTACAACGGAACGCGACTGACGTACCCGGACATCAAGCTGGTGCATTGGGCCGGCGGCAATCCATTTCACCACCACCAGGATCTGGGGCGCTTGCGCCGCGCGCTCACTCGACCCGACACGGTCGTCGTGCACGAACCGTATTGGACGCCGATGGCCAGACACGCCGATATCGTCGTGCCGTCGACCACCTCACTCGAACGCAACGACCTCAGTTGCACCCGCAACGATCCCTTGCTCGTGGCAATGCACCAGGCGGTGCCGAAATACGGCGGTTCGCGTGACGACTACGACACCTTCGCCGACGTGGCCCGGGCGATGGGAGTCGGCGACACCTTCACCGAAGGGCGGACATCGGGGGAGTGGGTCGAGCATCTCTACGGCCAGTGGCGCGGGTACCTACGGTCAGCAGGCGTCGAGACTCCGTCGTTCGAGACATTCTGGCGTGCCGGGTCGGTTGCCATGGCAACCGAGGACGACCTGACGTTTCTCGCGGATTTTCGGGCCGATCCCATCCGGAACGCGTTGCGCACCCCGAGTGGCCGCATCGAGATCTTTTCCGAAGTCGTCGACGGTTTCGGCTACGCCGACTGCCCTGGCCACCCGTCCTGGCAGGAACCTGCGGAGTGGTGGAAAGGGCCGCGTGCGCAACGGTTTCCGCTGCTGCTGATCGCCAATCAGCCTCGAAGTCGACTGCACGGTCAGCTCGACCACGGGGCGGTGAGTCAGGCGTCGAAAGTGCAGGGTCGAGAACCGATCCGAATGCACCCGAGCGCCGCAGCAGCCCGGAACATTTCGGCAGGGGAGGTGGTGAAGGTGTACAACGACCGCGGCTCCTGTTTGGCCGGAGTACTCCTCGACGACGGGATGCTCGACGATGTCGTGCAGCTGTCCACGGGCGCCTGGTACGACCCGCTGGATCCCGAGGACACGGCAGCGATGTGCAAGCACGGCAATCCGAACGTGCTGACGGCCGATGTCGGTGCATCGGCGTTGTCGCAGGGGTGCACCGGACAGCATGTGCTGGTGCAGATCGAACGCTACGACGAGGACCTTCCGCCGATCACCGCGTTCGATCCGCCCGAGTTCGTCCAGGAAGACGATGTCAGAAGACGATCCGGCTGATCGTTTCGGCGATGAGGGCCGGCTTTGCTTCGTTTTCTATCTCGAGTGTGTTGGTCGCAATTACCTGAAGTGCGCCGCCGGAAACCTCCTCGACCGAGGTGAGGGTGGTGTGCAGGCGTACGTGCGCACCGACCTTCACCGGGTTGATGAAGCGAACCTTGTTCGAGCCGTAGTTGATTCCGAGCTTCACGTTTTCGACCGTGTATATCTGCCAGTTCAACACCGGGATGAGCGAGAGGCTGAGGTAGCCGTGTGCAATCGGCCCGCCGAACGGGCTTTCCTTCTTCGCACGCTCGACATCGACGTGGATCCACTGGTGATCCCCGGTCGCATCGGCGAAGGTGTTCACCCGTTCCTGGGTGATCTGCAGCCAGTCGCTGGACCCGAGATCCTCGCCGACGGCCGCCCGAAGTTGCTCTGCTGAGGTGAAAGTGCGCATCGTCACAGTATGGCTGATGGGCACTTCACCGTCGGCGAGACCACCACACTACTCAGCGGCTATTGAACTACTCGGCGGGTTTGAGAACCAGCGAAATCGAGTTGATGCAGTACCGCTGGTCGGTGGGCGTCGGGTAACCCTCGCCCTCGAATACGTGCCCGAGGTGGCTGTGGCAGTTCTTGCAGACCACTTCGACGCGGCGCATTCCGAGGGAGCTGTCGACCTTCAGGATGACTGCATCGCTGTCGGCCGGGTCGAAGAACGACGGCCAACCGCAATGCGATTCGAACTTCTCGGTGCTGCGAAAAAGCTCTGCGTCGCATGCGCGGCACAGGTAGACACCCTCGGTGGTGGTGTCGGTGTACTCACCGACGAAGGGGCGTTCGGTACCTGCTTGGCGCAGTACCGCGTACTCCTCCGGGGTGAGCTTCTCGCGCCACTGTGCGTCGGTGAGCGCAACTGCGGGGGTGGGATCGTTGTCGGTCGCGGAACTCATGCCACCAAACTAATACGTACGAGCAGTCTTCGTCGTTTCCGCTGGTGGGCGATCCTCCAGCAAGTAGTCGGGTTCGATTCCCTCATCCAGGCGGCCATCCTGACGGGACGCGAGGTATCGGCCGATGAGAACTCCGAAGATGACGATGATCAGCAGGCTCCACCCGAAGGTGGTGCGCAGGTAGTCGAGCGCACGGCCCTCGGTGAAGAACCGTCCGGACAGCCATCGGTCGTAGGACATGAAGCCGTAGATGGCGAGCCATGCGGGCCAGTTGCGCAGCACGGAATTCTTCAAGACCACCGTCATCAGCAGTGGGAACAGCATCATGGAGTAGTACATCTGGCCCAGCGACCCGAGCAGCCAGTGCGCCGTCAACACCAGGCCCGAGGTGGTGGCGATGAAGAAGAGCCGATCCTCCCGGCAGTACCGGTACAGAATCCACAACGAGACGAGCACCATGATGCCGAGAACGCCTCGCATCGCCAGAACCATGAGGTCCGGGAGGCCGTAGTAGAGACCGTTACCGACGATGGCGCTGTTGAAGTAATCGCGCGTTTGAAGCAGATATGGGACGGTGCGCCGGACGAAGTCCATCGGATCAGCTGCGAGCGGCCACGCAATGGCGGTGGTGACCACCGGTATTGCGATCGCCGGGATGAACACCTTCCACTGCCTGGTCATCAGCGGGATGATCAGCAGCGGAATCAGCATAGGTTTGATCACCAGCGTCAGGCCGATCGCAACTCCCGCCCACAGGTCTCTGCGCTTGAGCAGAAATGCGATGAACGCAACTTCACCGAGCAGCACGAAGCCGTTGAAGTTGGTGAACACCAGAGTGTTGGTGACAGTCTCGCTGGCGAACGCAGCAAGCAGGAGAACTGGAGCGGCAACCGACTTCAGGTCGAACCCGAAGATGCGTAGCAGGATGTACAGCGCGACCAGGATTGCGATGGTGCTGGCGATGATGAACAGCCAACGGGAGCGTTCGGGGTCGATGACCGCAATGGGCGAGAGAAGCATGGTCGCACCCGGGGGATACAGGTAGTGCGGATCGACCGAATCGAAGTTTGCGGTATATACGGGTTCGCGATTGAGAAACGCCAGCGCAGCCCGATACACCGGGTTGTAATCGTCGGTGATGTCGCCGTTCACAGCTCGAATGAGCACGCGGTTGAGCACGGTCATGATGGCCAGAGGCCACAGAGCGTAGGTGACTACTTCTGCGGTGGATCGACCGTTGCGTGGCTCGAGGAAGCTAAGTGACACGTGCAGCACGCTACCTTGAGCGGTGGCCCCCGATCACCGAGACACCCCCGAGGGTTCTTCGGGGTGCTGCCCGGAAGATGCCGCTCAAGCTGGGCACACGCTGCCGTCCGGCGGCAGCGCGGCCGTTTCCCAGTAAGCCGCTGCCGCGGCTTGTGCGCACTGAGATCCACCGAGCACCGGATGGCCTGATCCCTGCCACGTCATTGCCGCCGAACGGGTACCGGTCGCCGCGACCAGGCCGGTCATGGCGGCGAACCCACCGTTCCCGACGACTGGATCGGCGCCGCCGCTGAACGAGAGCACTGGAACGGTCAGGTCGGATGGCAAGGGCGGCGCGGGTGCGGTCGGCCACGACGAACACGCCAACGCTGCGAGGGCGGCGTCGGTGCCGAATACCGGGTACTGCTCCGACCAGGCCGGCTGAATGTCCCGCACCGCCTGCGGCGTCGGCCACTGCCTGCCGTCGGTGCAGCGTGCGACGAACTGGCCGTCGGTCCCGTACGCTGCCGCCGCGCGTGTGATCAGGCCGGCGAGTTCGGAGAAGTCTCCGTCTCGCGCCGCGCTCAGGGTGTCGGACAGGTCGAGGGCGCGCCGCGACGGGTCGGTCGCTGAGGACGCCAACGCGTAGGCGATACCGTCCAGCAGTTCGTGCGTCGATACAGGTGCCAGTTCGCCGCGGTCCGCGGCATCGATGAGATCGGTGACTGCGGTGCGCGGATCGGGTCCGAGCGAGCATTCCAGCGCGATGCAGCGCTGGGTGAACGCCGCGAACGCCGCTTCCCTGCCCTGAGTTCTCTGCTCTGCCTTGCGTAGCTGATCGGCGGTCACGTCCGTCGGCGAGTCGAGGATCATTCGCGCCACGCGATCGGGGTAGCGCGCCGCATAGGCCAGCGCTATCGAGGCCCCGTTGCCCGACCCGATGATCCCGAGGGTTTCGACACCCCAGTTCAGCCGAAGTTCCTCGAGATCGTCGGCAGCGTAGCTCACACCGAAGGCCAACTCCTGGGGTTGAAGAAGGTCGGTGCACTCGATCGTCGCGGTCCGTCCGGCGTCGACCGCTCGATCCACGGCATCACCGTCCGATGACGCGAACTGACCCAGATCCGACAGTGGGATGCGGCTGTCGGAGGTGACGCAGTTGACGGCGCTGGAGCGGCCGATGCCCCGTCGATCGATTGCGACGATCGGATGAGCGGCGAGCAGCGTCGAACTCTGTCCGGAGGTGATGTCCGCCAGCATTTCGATGGACGCACGGTCGGCGCCCGAGGTGAACACGAGGGGAGCAGCATCGTCGGGTGTTGTGTTGAGCTTGGCTCGCATCACTCCGACGGTGAACGAGCCGAACATCTCACCGGACGCGTCGACCGGGGCTTCGAACGCCGTGCACTCGAGTATCAGTCCGGGGGTTCGCGAGGTCAATCCGAAGGAGTCCAGCGTGGTCTGCGTGCAATCGTTCCACGCGAGATCGGTGCTGGGAACTTCGAGCTCGCGTAGCTCCTCGCCATCCGGGTCCTCGGAATCGGCAGGCAGCCCCGGCGAATTCTGCTCGACGGCAACGTCCGGTCGGGAGGACGGTCCGGCAGAGCACGCGGCTGCCGTCACCGACAGGCATACGACGACTGCGAGGAGCGATCGATTCGGCGTCACGCTGCGAGGCTATCTACTTTTCTGCCGCTGCACTTTTGCGGTCGACCTCGGTGCGGTGCTTGACCCATCTCGTCAGCAGCGTGCCGTCCTCGTCGGCCAGCACGTGGGCGCGCGTCATCGGGCGGATCGACGCCGACTCGGAGCGGGAAATCCGTCCCGCATCACCCGCAACGAGCACTGGCGAGGTGGTGAGGCACAGATCGTCGACTGCGTCGTCGTCGAGAAGTCGGCCGAACAGTCCCGGACCGCCCTCGCACAACACACGGTGTAGACCGCGCGTGTCGAGGGTGCCGAGTATGGATTCGGTCGAGACGTCGTCGCCGGAGACTTCGACGAGGTCTGCTCCGGTGGCAGCGAGTGCCCGTCTGGCCTCGGACGGCGCGGACGAGGAGGTGATCACGATGGGGGCGACGTCGGTGTCGGTGAAGATGCGCGCTTGTGGGTCGATGGCCGCCGAGGCAGTCACCACGACGATCACCGGATCCGGTGACATCCCCTGCGATACACGCTGTGCTCGCGCCGCCGGATTCAGCTTGGCGCCGCCGTAGTTCTCGGCTCGCACCGTCCCCGCCCCGACGAGCACGGCGTCGGCGAGCTCGCGAAGAATCGTGAAGACCCGCTTGTCTGCCGCAGTGCCCAGGCCTGCTGATACACCGTCGGCGGTGACTGCCCCGTCGATGCTGGAGACGAAGTTCGCACGTATCCATGGCCGGCGCGGCCGCGGCGGGTACGCGTAGAGACTTCGCAGGCCGGCGTCGTCGAGAGGGCCCCGCGCCACGCGTGACACATCACGTTCAGATGTGAAGTAGGTCGCAATATCGAGTAGCTGCACGAAGTAGATAAGACCACGTCGCTAGGCTCGACCAATGCCCGCACGTCTTGTCGATCGCAATCCCGTGGTTCCGTCCGATCAGTTGATCGCTCAGATGGTTCCGCCGGCCATGTTCGACGAGGTCAGCTTCGCCTCGTACATTCCTGATCCGAACGAGCCCACGCAGGCGCAAGCGGTTGCCAAGGCCGAGGAGTTCTCGCACAAGGTCGGCAAGATCGCCGGTAAGAGCGGCAAACGAGGTCTGTTCGGTAAGAAGACTCCTCCCACCGGTGCTGGCCTGTATCTGGATGGCGGCTTCGGCGTTGGCAAGACCCACCTCCTCGCTTCGATCTACCACAGTGTTCCCGAGCCGAAGGCCTTCGGTACGTTCGTCGAGCTCACGCATGTGGTGGGCGCGTTGGGATTCGTCAAGGCGCTCGACGGGCTGTCCGACCACAGCGTGCTGTGCATCGACGAGTTCGAGCTGGACGACCCGGGCGATACGATGCTCGTCTCGCGTCTGTTGTCGGAGCTGTCCGCACGTGGTGTGTCGATCGTCGCGACGTCCAACACGCTGCCCGGGCAACTCGGTGAGGGCAGGTTTGCTGCCGAGGACTTCATGCGAGAAATCAAGAAGCTCGGGTCGATCTTCGAATCGATTCGCGTCGACGGCCCCGACTACCGTCATCGGGATCTGCCACCGGCGCCGGACCCGATGTCCGAGGCCGACTTGGTCGAGCGCGCCGGTCGAATCGAGGGCGCGACGCTGGACGACTTCGACGAGTTGTTGGCGCATCTGAGTACGCTGCACCCGTCTCGCTACGGCAAGCTTCTCGACGGCGTCGAGGCCGTGTTCTGGAACAAGGTGCACCCCGCGTCGGATCAGGCCGTCGCGCTGCGTCTCGTCGTCCTTGCCGACCGTCTCTACGACGCGGGTATCCCGGTCACGTCCTCGGGGGGCAAGCTCGACGAGATCTTCACCGAGGAGATGCTCGCGGGTGGATACCGCAAGAAATACCTGCGTGCGACGTCCAGGTTGCTCGCGCTCTCACGTTTCGCCGCGGTCGGCTGAAGCCCCACGCTGAGGCCCCCGGCTGAGGCGCTCGATCAGAGGGCTTTTTCCATGATGTAGTCGGTGTGGACCACGCCGCCGACCGCGAAGTCTCTGGTTCCCACTCGCTCGAAGCCGTTCTTGGCATAGAACTTCTGCGCTCGAACGTTTTCTTGATTGACCCCCAGCCATACCCCGGCGCAGCCCCGCTCGACGGCGGATGCCAACACCGATTTCATGAGTTCGGTCGACACTTCGCTTCCGTGGTGGCCGGGCATCACGTACAGCTTGGACAACTCCATCGTGGGGGAGTGTGCGAGAAGTGGACCGATGGCAGGATCCGAAGGGGCGCCGTGCACGGCCATTGCGTAGCCCACGATTGCATCATCGACGCGCGCAGCCAGAATCGTTCGAGAAGGATCGTTGAGGTATTCACCGAAGCGCTCGTTCGAGAGCACCTCGTCGACGAATGCTTCGATGGACTCGCGTGACGTTCCAGGGGGGCAGGCCAGAGGGAAAGTGTCTGCGGCAACATCGGCCAATTGTTCGGCGTCCCACAGACCGGCGGGTTCGACGGTGACTGTCATATCCGGTCGACCGCCTCTTTGGCATCCCGCAGCGACAAACCCGTTCGCGCGCGGACAAGTTTGATGGCAGTGAGCGCACGCCCCTCTGCCTTGAGTGCACGTAACTTCGGAATGATGTCCTCCCAAGCGCCGGAATCGAGTCCATTGTCGTCGTTGTACGTGCTCGGTGTCGGAAACGGATTGCCCTGTGCCACGGACTCGACGATTTCTCTCGCCTCTTTCGAACCGAACCCGGTGCGATCTCGGAGCACTTCGACGGCGTGAATCTTGTTCTTCTCCGAGATCAACTGTTGAATCTCTTCGCGTGCTTCTGTATCCAACCCTGCCAGCTTGAACCGCGTCGCGACAGCAGTGTCCTCGCGTGGGCTCTTGCGAGCGAGGAACCACGCTGCCAGCACGGCTGTGTCGATGAGGACCAACGCAACCACGAACCATCCCCATGTGGGCATGGCACAAGTAGAACACTCGACTGCCGGAGATCGAGACGGCGGCACCGACAACCAACGGCAGAGTCCTAGGTCGAAGCTCTTTCACCCGGCTCGAAACGGAACAGGGCGGCGGCCCCGTCAAGCGCTCGATGGGCGGTGCGATGCTTGGCTGCAGACAGGTCGTGCGCGGCGCCGGGGATGTCGATGAACACGGTTTTCGCTGGAATCAGGTCGATCGCATCGCGCAGTTCCTCGGGTGTGCCGAACGGGTCCCGGGTGCCCGAGACGAACAGGACGGGCGTCGTGATCTCCGGTAGATGCGCAGTGCGCAACTTCTCCGGCTTCCCTTGCGGGTGAAGGGGATACGACAGCAACACAAGGCCCGCAGCGAGATCGGGATCCGCAGCGGCCGCCATGGACGCCTGACGTCCACCATAGGAATGCCCTCCGACGAGCATCGGCGCGGGGCCCCGGCTGCGAAGGTAGTCCACGGCAGATCGGATGCTCTCGAGATCGGCCGCAGCCTTCGACGGATGCGGGGGACCGGAGGGCTTCGCTTGCCTGAACGCCATATCGAATCGAAGTACCACGACGCCATGTGCCGACCACGTTTCGGCCAGATCCGTCAGAACCTTCGCGGTGCAATCGCCTCCCGCACCATGCGTCACAGCGAGCGTGGCCACCGGATCGTCGGCGGGGACATGCAGGAAGCCGTGTACTCCGGGTTCATCGACACACGTGGGAGGAGGAATGCGCTCAGGCATCCGTGGTCGTATCGTCCTTCAAATCACCGTTCTCGTCGACCATGTCTGCGAAAGCGGTTCCCGACACCATGCCGCCGGTTCCTGGGAGTACGACGGTGGGCCGCGAACCAGGCGCGTACTTCTGATCTATTCCGGCGACCCGTTCCTTGGCGTTCTGCGCAACCTCGTTGTCGACCGGCACATCGGTGCCGCTGTTTCCCTCGTGACGCTCGTCCGCCATGGGTGGATTCCTTCCGTAGGGGGTGTCACTCCAGAGTGCACGTCTGTGAGCGCAATCACCACCGGTTCGAGCGAAGAAGTTCCGATTGCGAACAATCGCCGACCTCGGGCGTCATGCGCCGAACGATGTCCGAGGCTGTATCGACTCGAGGTATCGGCGGCTCGGTGCATGGGTGCACAGCGCGATCGCCCGGGCGCGCGAGTGAGCCGCGTCTGCCACGGCGCCGATGTCGGACAGGAGAGCGGCGCGGGTGGCGTGGTACGGCTGGAACGCATCGAGGGTGGGATCGTTTTCGTGGAGTTCGGCGAGGATCCGCAGCCCGGTCCGGGAATCGGTGGCGTGCGCGATTGCGGCTGCTCGGGCGACAGCGGCTCCCTTGCTGGGAGTGATCAGAACAAGGGCGTCGTAGAAGTGGGCAATCGTATCCCAGGGTGTGTCTCCGTCCTGGCGGCTTCGGGACGCATGAGCGGACTGAATGGCCGCTTGGAGTTCGTACGATCCGGGCAAGGTAGTGCGTTGGGCGCGCAGGCCGACGCGAAGCAGGTCTTCGGCGACTTGGATCAGATGGTGATCCCAATCCGCGGGGTTCTGCTGTTCGGTCGGGATGAGAACGCCATCTTTGATCCGCGCGTTGCGGCGCGAGTGCAGGTACAGCAGGAGCGCGGCCAGACCACGCACCTCGGGATTGCTGGGCACGGCGGTCAGCAGCAGCTGGCTGGCATGAATGGCATGTTCGGTGACGAGGTCGACTGCGGCCGGTGGCGCGACACGCAACCATTCGATGGAGTAGGCCGCGTAGATCGCGTCGAGAACAGCATCGACGCGTTCATGCGGGATTCCGTCGGGCATTTCGAGGAAGACGTGGTTCGCCCGAAGTTTCTGCTTGGCGCGGACGAGGCGTTTGGCCAGAGTTGCTTGCGGCAGCGCGAACGCCGTGGCGATGTCCTTGGTTTGTGCTCCGATGACGACCTGCAGGATGAGTGGCGCGTGAACGGCGCGGTCCAGCGATGGGTGGACGCAGGCGAGCATCAGCACCAGAGTGTCATCGTCCCGGTCAGGGTGAAGGTCGACGCTGGGATGAGGGTCGGTTGTGTCGAGCGGACGAGTACGGGTGCGTTCGGCTGAGCGCACGATATCCCGTATGCGATTCCTGGCGACGGTGCTGATCCATGACTCCGGGGCGCGAGGAACCCCGTTCGCCCAGGTCGCCAGAGCGCGCTCGACGGCGTCGGCAAAGCCGTCCTCGGCCAGCTGAATGTCGCCGCACCATCGCGCAAGCGCGCCAACGAGACGCGCCCGCTGTTCTCGAACGAGTGTTTCGAGGACAAGATGCGGCGGACGCGAATCGTCGGAAGCTGGGGTGGGGTCGATGCTGCTCAGTCCTCCATCGCCGAGGCGCGCACCTCGACCTTGCCGTACTGGGCAGCCGGGCACTTCTTTGCCCACTCCAGTGCCACATCCAGGTCCGGTGCTTCGATGACGAAGTATCCGCCGAGGGTTTCCTGAGTCTCGGCAAAAGGGCCGTCATGGACCGCGGCGGCGCCGTCGGCGAACGATACGGTGCTGGCAGTCGCAGTTGGCTGAAGCCAGTCGGTAGCCAAGAAGACCCCGGCCTCCTGGAGCGCGCCGATGTAGGCACCGTAGACGGCGAGCTCCTGCTCCTTCTCCTCCGCCGTGGCCTCACCTGCAGCGCTCTGGTCGCTGTACAGCAGAAATGTGTACTTCATCGCTTCCCTTTCATCGGGGTGACCGGCCGACTCGCGACCGGTACGGAGTTTAGGCCGAGTGGCCTAGCGCCAGGTCGTGGTGGACAGATTGCGGATTCCGCTGTCGAGCGTGGGGCCCAAGACCCTGTTGGCGACCAGGCCGAAGATCCGCAGCATCGGGTTGCGTCCTGCATCGAACGTCATCGACCATTCGACGTCGCACCCATCGTGCGATGCAGGAGTGGCGACAATCCGCTGGGTCGACTGTCCCATCGACCCCATGTCGATCGCATACTCGACGTGGTGGTCGGTCACCTCCGAAACCACCTGTGTCCCTTTGCCTCTTTTGCCGGAGAAAGCAAATCCGGAACCGACGCCGTTGGATGGACCGAACGGGGTGAGTTCCAGCTTCGGATCGGCAGTGCGATGGGGATTGATGGCCGTGAAGCCCTCGGTGGACGAGACCAGTGAAAGAACTTCCGCGGCCGCGGCATCGATTCGACATGCGCGGGAGATGGTGGTGTACCTGCTCATGATTGTCCCTCTCGTTGGATGGCGATTGCACGCTCATCAAGAGGGACGAACGACGAGCGCGCGCGAGGACACAGTTCCGAAAATGTTTCTGCTGTGGTTGCTCGGGGCGGACGACGCCGCAGCGACGGTTGCAACTGCACTCGCCTGCAACTGCACTCGCCCGAAACGCAAATCAGGCCCCCTCGAAAGGGGGCCTGACCTGGTATTTCTATGGTGCGCGATACTGGGATTGAACCAGTGACCTCTTCCGTGTCAGGGAAGCGCTCTCCCGCTGAGCTAATCGCGCAGGTATTTCAAAGGGAAGGCTGGGAACCTTCGCTTCGTTACGAGGTGGAGACGGGAATCGAACCCGTGTGCACGGCTTTGCAGGCCGTTGCCTCACCACTCGGCCACTCCACCATGGGCCCTAGTCCCTCGAGCGGATGACGGGATTCGAACCCGCGACCCTCACCTTGGCAAGGTGATGCGCTACCACTGCGCCACATCCGCATGCGCCTCGGAGCGAATTGCTGTCTCCGTGGTGCGGTGAAAACATTAGACTAACTTCCGGCGAACTCACAAATCGCGTGGTCAGATAGTTATTCGGTGCCGCATGCGGTCCGTGCCGGTGCTTTTCGGGTCCGGAAAGCGCGGCGAAATCGATGCCGGGGGCGATTCGAGTTTCAACTCGGCAACATGTTAATGTTCTGCCTCGTTCGAACGCGTCGTCGTGAGCGAACGAAAACGGTCCCGTGGCTCAGTGGAAGAGCGTCCGCTTCACACGCGGAAGGTCGCTGGTTCGATCCCAGCCGGGACCACACTGCATAACCGCAGCACTTCAATTCTCGAGACGAAGCCCCACGTCCACGGCGTGGGGCTTTTTCGTGCGTGCTCACAGCCGTGTCGGCTCGGTAACCTGGTGGCGTGATCGCAGACGAAGCTCGAACCGACGAGAAGCAGCGCGAAGACCAGGGCTTCTTTCATCGCGTGGCGCAGCGTCAGCGACGGTTCCGTGCGCGGATAGCCGCCAACTCGACGCTCGATCTTGTCTATCGGATCAGTGTCGGCATCTTCGGCGCCATTGTTCTTGCTCTGGGCATCGTCGCTATTCCGTACCCGGGGCCAGGCTGGCTGATCGTGTTCACCGGGCTGGGAATACTCGCCTCGGAGTTCACGTGGGCGCGTCGCCTGCTCGAGTTCGTGCGCAGACACTACGACCGTTTCATGGCGTGGTTCGCGCGACAGTCGACGGTGGTGCAAGCTGCGGGTGCGCTGCTGACCACCGTTGTCGTGCTCGCGACACTGTGGGTATTGGGCGCCCTCGGGCTCGTCGGTGGGTGGTTCGGTCTCGAATGGCACTGGATGGCCAGTCCCCTCTAGTGCCCGGCGTGGTGTGCGGGTAAGACCCGCCGGTCGTAGCCGATAGGCTGTGACCGGTCTTCCCGACCATCGAGAACAACCGAGGAGTACAACGCCGTGAGCATGCCCGTAGCCGCTGTCTTGCCAGCCCGCATCATGGTGCCGGCAGGGACGACCGCCGGAACGGCACTTCGGGACACAGGCCTTCCCAACAAGGGTCCCGACGCCATCGTCGTCGTCCGAGACGCAGACGGAAAGTTGCGGGATCTGTCCTGGGCGCCAGACCTCGACGCCGAGGTCGAACCGGTGCCCGCGAACACCGAGGACGGCCGCAGCGTGATTCGGCATTCCGCGGCACACGTGCTCGCACAGGCAGTTCAGCAGATGTTTCCCAGCGCGAAGCTCGGTATCGGACCCTTCATCAAAGATGGCTTCTACTACGATTTCGACGTCGACGAGCCGTTCACGCCGGAGGATCTCGTCGCGCTCGAAAAAAAGATGAAGCAGATCGTCAAGGCAGGGCAGCGATTCTCCCGTCGGGTGTACGAGTCGATCGAGCAGGCCCGCGAAGAACTGGCCAACGAGCCTTACAAGCTCGAATTGGTCAACGACAAGTCGGGAATCGACGACCCCGAGATCATGGAGGTCGGCGGCGGCGAGCTCACCGCGTACGACAACCTCAACCCGCGCACGGGTGAACGCATCTGGGGCGACCTGTGCCGTGGGCCCCACATCCCGACCACCAAATACGTTCCCGCTTTCAAGCTCACCCGCAGCTCCGCAGCGTACTGGCGCGGAAATCAGGACAATGCGGGTCTTCAGCGCATCTACGGCACGGCGTGGGAGTCGACCGAGGCGCTCGAGGCGCACCTGGAACTGTTGGCCGAGGCGGAGCGGCGTGATCACCGCAGACTGGGCTCGGAGCTGGACCTGTTCAGCTTCCCTGACGAACTGGGCTCGGGCCTGCCGGTGTTTCATCCCAAAGGCGGGGTGATCAGGAACGAGTTGGAGAATTACTCTCGTCAGCGTCACATCGAAGAGGGCTACGAGTTCGTCAACACCCCGCACATCACCAAGGGGCATCTGTACGAGGTCTCCGGTCACCTCGATTGGTACCGCGACGGAATGTTTCCCGCGATGCACCTCGACGCGGAACTCGATGAAGAGGGTGAGATTCGCAAACCGGGTCAGGACTACTACCTGAAGCCGATGAACTGCCCGATGCACAATCTGATCTTCCGCTCTCGTGGCCGGTCCTACCGCGAGTTGCCGCTGCGCCTGTTCGAATTCGGTTCGGTGTATCGCTACGAGAAGTCAGGTGTCATTCACGGTCTCACTCGAGTTCGCGGCATGACGCAGGACGACGCGCACATCTTCTGCACGCGCGAGCAGATGCGTGGCGAGCTGACCAGTACGCTCGAGTTCGTGCTGGGTCTGCTCAAGGACTACGGTCTCGACGATTTCTATCTCGAACTCTCTACCCGCAACCCGGAGAAGTCGGTGGGCAGCGACGAAGTGTGGGAAGAGGCAACCAACACACTCGCCGAGGTTGCTGCGGCCTCCGGTCTGACCTTGCTGCCCGATCCCGGTGGCGCCGCGTTCTACGGCCCGAAGATCTCGGTACAGGCCAAGGATGCGCTGGGGCGAACCTGGCAGATGTCGACGATCCAGCTCGACTTCAACCTGCCCGAGCGGTTCGAACTCGAATACACGGCGACCGGTGGCACCAAGGAACGTCCTGTGATGATCCACCGTGCGCTGTTCGGATCGATCGAGCGTTTCTTCGGTGTTCTCACCGAGCACTATGCGGGCGCATTCCCGGCGTGGTTGTCGCCCGTCCAGGTTGTCGGCATTCCCGTGGCAGAGGTGCACCAGGACCATCTGTTCACTGTCGTCGCGGCGCTGAAGAAGCGTGGAATCCGGGCCGAGGTCGATGCCAGCGACGACCGGATGCAGAAGAAGATCTTCAATCAGACCGCGCAGAAGGTGCCGTTCATGCTTCTGGCCGGTGAACGCGACGTCGAAGCCGGTGCGGTCAGCTTCCGATTCCGTGATGGCACACAGGTCAACGGAGTCGCGGTGACCGCGGCAGTCGAGGCGATCTCGGAGTGGATTTCCTCCCGCAACAACGCGTCTCCGACGGCCGCGCTCTTCACGAGCACGGCCGCGGACACGGACACCAACCGAGACCGCCACGACAGATCAGGAGTGAGCTGACCATGGCCGAACAGGACGCGGCGATCGTCGATACCGGTCTCGGTGAGCCCGACCGGCTGCAGCGATTGTGGACGCCGCACCGGATGTCGTACGTCGCGGAGACTCCGGGCGCGAAAAATCAATCCACCGAGCCCTTCTCGGACATCCCGAAGATGACGGACGAGGACGGATTGGTCGTCGCGCGTGGCGAGGAGGTCTATGCGGTGCTGAATCTGTACCCATACAACCCGGGTCACATGATGATCGTTCCGTATCGGCGCGTGGCTGCACTCGAGGACCTGACGCCCGGCGAGAGCGCGGAGCTGATGGCGTTCACCCAGCAGGCGATCCGGACGATCAAGTCGGTCTCGCGGCCGCACGGTTTCAATGTCGGTCTCAATCTCGGTGCGGCTGCCGGCGGCTCGCTGGCCGAGCACCTCCACCAGCACATCGTGCCGAGGTGGGGCGGCGACGCCAATTTCATCACGGTCGTCGGAGGTACCAAGGTCATGCCGCAGTTGCTTCGTGACACTCGCGCGCTGTTGGCATCGGCTTGGCCGGAATGATCGGTACGCAAAGGGAGAATTGGCAGTGCTGAGCATTTTCGGGCGGGCACCGGTGTCCAAGGTGACTGCGCCGCTCGGGCGGGCGCTCAACAAGACAGGTCTGACGCCGAACTCGGTGACGCTGATCGGAACCGTGGTCACCGTCGCTGCCGCGTTGACGCTGTTTCCGGCCGGATACCTGTTCTGGGGCTCGGTCGTCATCACGGTGTTCGTGCTGTTCGACATGTTGGACGGCGCGATGGCGCGGGCGCGTGGTGGCGGCACCAAATACGGTGCCGTGCTCGACGCGACATGCGACCGTGTCGCAGATGGCGCCATCTTCGCCGGACTCGCCTGGTGGGCGGTCTACACCGAAGGCGATAAACCGCTGCTGATCGCGACGCTGATCTGTCTGGTCACCTCACAGGTCATCTCGTACGCCAAGGCCCGCGCGGAGGCGAGTGGCCTGTCCGCGGACGGCGGTTGGATCGAGCGTCCCGACCGCCTGGTGATCGTGCTCCTCGGAGCGGGCTTGACGGGTATCGGGCGACACTTCGACATAGCGTGGCTGGACAGCGTGATCTATCCGGCAATGTGGATTCTGGCGGCGCTCAGCGTCGTGACGGTTTTCCAGCGCGTGCTCGCGGTTCGCCGGTCGGATGGGGCTCGGGAGATCATTCGTACGACGGGAGAGTCGCCGACCGGTGAGTCCGACGGTGAGGTTTCGTCGTGACGTTGGCCGAACGCGCCACCGAGGCAGGATATGCCGCTGGATGGCGACTCGTCCGAGCACTCCCGGACGGTCTCGCACGCAAGCTCTTCGACATGGGTGCGGACTTCAGCGCATCCCGCGGAGGCGGTCCGAACCAACTTCGTCGTAACCTCGCGCGGGTATTGGGCGTGCCACCCGAGGCGGTCCCCGACGAACTGGTCCAGGCCAGTGTGCGTTCCTACGCGCGCTACTGGCGTGAGGCATTCCGGCTGCCGTCGATGAATCTCGATGCGCAGGCCGCCGTCATCGACGGCTGTGTCAGCGGTCGGGAACATCTCGACGCCGCCCTCGCAGAGGGGAAGGGTGCGGTGCTCGCGCTGCCGCACAGCGGAAACTGGGACATGGCCGGTATGTGGCTCGTGCGCTACTACGGAGGCTTGTCCACTGTGGCCGAGCGTTTGAAGCCCGAGTCGCTGTACCAACGGTTCGTCGATTATCGCGAGAGCCTGGGCTTCGAAATTTTCCCCCTCAGCGGCGGCGAGGCACCTCCGGTCGCGCTGCTGTCGGATCGGTTGCGCGATAACAAGATCGTGTGCTTGCTCAGTGAACGCGACCTGGCCCGCCGCGGTGTGCCGGTGACGTTCTTCGGCGAACCCACACGAATGGCGCCTGGCCCGGCCAAGCTGGCGATCGACACCGGGGCCCACTTGTTCCCCGTGCACTGCTACTTCGACGGCGACGGTTGGGGATTTTCCATCGCGCCGCGGATCGATGTCTCTCAGGGTCTGGAACAAGCAACTCAGAAGCTGGCCGATGTCTTCGCCGCGAACATCGCGCAGCATCCCGAGGATTGGCACATGTTGCAACCGCTCTGGCTGGCCGATCTGTCCGAGTCGCGACGTGCGCGAATCGAGGGCACGTGAGAATCGGCATGGTCTGCCCCTACTCCTTCGACGTACCGGGTGGAGTGCAGGCTCATGTCGAGCAGCTGGCCGAGGTGTTCATCCAGCGCGGACACCGCGTCAGCGTTCTCGCCCCCGCGTCCGAGGGGACCGTGCTGCCGGACTTCGTCGTCTCTGCCGGGGAGGCGCTGGCGATTCCGTACAACGGTTCCGTTGCTCGGCTTCGGTTCGGTCCGGTGACCTACGCACGGATCCGGAGATGGATCGCGGAGAACGATTTCGATGTTTTGCACATTCACGAGCCCAATGCCCCCAGCCTGTCGATGCTCGCGCTGAAGGCAGCCGAGGGGCCGATCGTGGCGACATTTCACACCTCGACCACGAAATCGCTGGTGTTGAGCACGTTCCAGGGCGTGCTGCGGCCGTACCACGAGAAGATCAGCGGTCGGATTGCTGTATCGGAGCTGGCACGGCGGTGGCAGGTGGAAGCCCTGGGCAGTGACGCCGTCGAGATCCCAAACGGCGTCGACGTGCAGGCATTTCGGCGCGCGCCGATGTTGCCGGGCTACCCGAGACTGGGCGGCACCGTCCTGTTTCTGGGGCGCTTCGACGAGCCGCGCAAAGGCATGGCTGTGCTGATGGGCGCGCTGCCGGAGCTGGCCGAGAAGCATCCCGAGGTCGAGATCCTCGTGGTCGGACGGGGTGACGTGGACAAACTTCGCAAGGAGGCCGGTGCGCTCGCGCATCACCTGACCTTCCTCGGCCAGGTCAACGACGAGGACAAAGCTTCGGCGATGCGCAGCGCCGACGTGTACTGCGCGCCGAACCTCGGTGGTGAGAGCTTCGGGATCGTCCTCGTCGAGGCGATGGCGTCCGGGACGGCAGTGGTGGCCAGCGAACTCGATGCCTTTCGTCGGGTTCTGCGCGACGGTTCCGCCGGTGTACTCGTGCCTGTCGACGATTCGGCTGCGCTCGCCCGAGCGCTCGACACCCTGCTTTCCTCTGACGAGATCCGATCCGGACTGGTGGAAGCGGCGACCCGGGCCGTTGCAGAGTACGACTGGCCGGTCGTCGCCGAGCAGATCATGCGCGTGTACGAGACGGTGACCCTCGGTGGGCAAAAGGTTCGGGCGGCGAGTTGATGACGTTCTCCGCTTTGACCATTCTGGTCCTGGGCCTCGTCGCGATGTCGATTGTGGTGATCGGGCTGTGGGCGTATTCGACGGCCAATCGACTCGACAGACTGCACGTTCGTTCGGATCTGGCGTGGCAGTCTCTCGATTCGGCTCTGGCGCGTCGGGCGGTGGTCGCCAGGGCGGTATCGGCTGCGACACGGGATCGACTCGACGACAGTCGACGGTTGGCCGCCCTCGCCGACACCGCAGAGCGCGCGGACCGCGCCGACCGTGAGATGGCCGAGAACGCGGTGTCGATGGCGTTGGCTGCCCTCGATCCCGCCCACCTGCCTCCGCAACTCGTGGCCGAACTGGCCGACGCGGAGGCCCGGGTTCTGATTGCGCGCCGATTCCACAACGACGCCGTCCGCGACACCCTGGCGCTTCGCACCACGCCCGTGGTTCGGCTGCTTCATCTCGGTGGAACTGCGCCCCTGCCGACGTATTTCGAGATCGCCGAGCGTTCGGCTTCGGCGACGTTCGGTCATGGGGACCGAGCGCTGCCGCGTACGTCCTCGCGTGTGGTGCTGGTGGATGAGCAGGGGCGGATACTGCTGCTGCGGGGACACGATCCCGCAGTGCCGAACATCTACTTCTGGTTCACGATCGGCGGGGCCGTCGAATCGGGGGAGACGCTCCGTGTCACCGCTGCACGGGAGGTTCGCGAGGAGACCGGTCTCGAGCTCGATCACTCCGAACTGAAGGGGCCGATGTGGCGGCGCGTGGCGACCTTCGTGTTCAACGGCACGCTGATCAAGTCCGAGGAACTGTTCTTCGCCTACCGAACGCAGACTTTCGAACCCGAGCACGCCGGATTCACCGACCTCGAACGCAGGATGGTGGTGGGGCACCGCTGGTGCACCGAGAGTGATATCCGCTCCCTCGCCGCGACCGGCGAAACCGTCTACCCCCAGGAGCTGGCGGAACTCATCGACGAGGTCAACATCGTGCTGGCCAGACGGGTCGAGCCGGAAGTACGCGCGATTCGCTGAGCGCAGTCCAGGCTGGAGGCGACCAGGCCAGCAGATGCTCACTGGATATGGCAACGGCATCCACTTGGGCCTACTCTTGCCCAGCCGAACGTATCCACATCGCTTCGGCGCAGCTATGTACCCACACACCAGGAGTGTCGCTTTGAGTACCCCCACCCCTTCCGATAACGGCAACGTCGCAGATCCCCGCACTGCAGAACTCGGCAACAGCGGCAGAGGAACGGCGCGGGTCAAGCGAGGTATGGCCGAGATGCTCAAAGGCGGGGTCATCATGGACGTCGTCACCGCCGAGCAGGCGAAAATCGCCGAGGACGCCGGCGCCGTCGCCGTCATGGCGCTCGAGCGAGTACCCGCGGACATCCGTGCGCAGGGCGGCGTGTCGCGAATGAGCGATCCGGACATGATCGACAGCATCATCTCCTCCGTCAGCATTCCGGTGATGGCGAAAGCCAGGATCGGTCACTTCGTCGAAGCGCAGATCCTGCAGAGCCTCGGCGTCGACTACGTCGACGAGTCCGAGGTGTTGACACCCGCGGACTACGCGAACCACATCGACAAGTGGAACTTCACCGTTCCGTTCGTCTGCGGTGCAACCAACCTCGGCGAGGCGCTACGCCGCATCACCGAGGGTGCGGCGATGATTCGGTCCAAGGGCGAGGCCGGGACGGGCGATGTGTCCAACGCGACCACTCACATGCGCACGATCCGTGGCGAGATTCGTCGTCTCACTTCGCTCCCCGAGGACGAGCTGTATGTAGCGGCGAAGGAGCTGGCTGCCCCGTACGACCTCGTCGTCGAAGTTGCGCGGGCGGGCAAGCTCCCGGTCACCCTGTTCACCGCGGGCGGCATCGCGACACCAGCCGACGCCGCGATGATGATGCAGCTCGGCGCCGAAGGCGTCTTCGTCGGATCTGGCATCTTCAAGTCCGGAAACCCGAAGGAGCGCGCCGAGGCGATCGTCAAGGCCACCACGTTCCACGACGATCCGGATGTTCTCGCGAAGATTTCCCGCGGATTGGGTGAGGCGATGGTCGGCATCAATGTCGATGATCTGCCCGTCGCGCACCGCCTCGCCGAGCGCGGTTGGTGATCGAGAAGTATTTCGAGCCGGCGGTTCGGCCCTCACGGGAGAAATCCCATGAGGGCCGGACGGTCCGGATGGTCCCATCGCACCAGGAGATCGGGTCGGGTGTCCGCGTTCGAGTAGTACTCGACGAGCGGATCTATCGTCCACTGCTGGTCGGTCGGGGTCCGGCGACGTAGAGCACCCACGCTGAGTGACAGGTGCACGGTGACGGCGGCATTGCCGATACGTCCGAGCAGGGTGGGACCGGCGACTATCAGCACTTGATCCGGGGCTGCCACCTCGAGTCGTGCACGCGCGGATCGGTCGCTCGACTCGTCCCACAGTCTTGGTAGAAAGCTGCCGCGCCCGCCCGGCAGCATCGGCGCGAGCACTTCCCGGCCGAGCGCATCGAAATCGAACCAGCTCGTTCGATAGGACAGCTCGTCCGTTCGTGAATACTCGAACCGCAACGATGCCGGTCGGACGAAGTCGTGGAGATCGATCACCTCGCACGCCCGCGCGCCGGAGCGGATGCGATCGCGGACCCGACCCGCGAATTCCACGGGAGCGGCAGCGTCGGCCCCATCGATGACGACGAGCGTGCGCTCGCCGAGAGGAATGCGGGCGATGATCGTCTCGACGAGAAGGTCGGGAAAGATCGGTGTGGCAACCGTCGGATCGTCGTCGGACACTCGACCATCCTGCCCGGCGCGGCGCTTGTTAGCCTTCACCGGCACTGACGAGAAAGGTGAACAATGGCCAGTATCGAGGATATTCTCGAGCTAGAGCGCATAGAGAACGACATCTTTCGCGGTCGGACTTTCCCCAGCATGCTGCACCGCACGTTCGGTGGGCAGGTTGCGGGACAGGCACTGGTCTCGGCGGTGAACACAGTGGGCGAGGACTACCGCGTCCATTCCCTGCACGGCTACTTCATCCGCCCCGGGAACCCGAACGAGCCCACCGTCTACATGGTCGAACGCATTCGCGACGGGCGCTCCTTTTGTACCAGGCGGGTCACCGGCATTCAGGACGGCAAGGCCATCTTCACGATGTCGGCGTCGTTTCACGTCGACGACGAGGGGATATCGCATCAGGACACGATGCCGCGCGTGGTGGAGCCGGAAAGCCTCCCCGACCCGCGTGATCTCCCGGGCTTCGACAATTCCTTCTACGAGGAGTGGAAGGAATGGGACATCCGCAAGATTCCCGACGAGCAGACCGAGAAGCATTCCAGTCTCGCGGCGCAGCAACGTGTGTGGTTTCGCTACCGTGACCGGTTGCCCGACAGTCAGGTCTTCCACGTCTGCACCCTGGCCTACATGTCGGACATGACACTCATCGGTTCGGCCAAAGTGCCTCATCCTGATGTGGTGACGCAGACCGCGTCGCTCGACCATGCATTGTGGTTTCTGCGACCGTTCCGCGCCGACGAGTGGCTGCTCTACGACCAGACCTCGCCTTCGGCCGACTTCGGCAGGGCTCTGGCGCAGGGCAGGATCTTCGATCGACAGGGTCGCATGGTCGCCGCCGTCGTACAGGAGGGACTCATGCGCTTCGAGCGAGACCGGACGCGGACCGTCACCGATCCGTTCGCCCCCAAGTGAGTGTTCCGCGGATCGGCGTTCTCGCGCTTCAGGGCGATGTGCGCGAGCACCTGGCGGCGTTGGAGGCCTGCGGCGCCTCGGGCACGACGGTTCGGCGGCCCGCTGAGCTCGACGAGGTGGACGGTCTGATCATTCCGGGTGGCGAATCGACCACGATGAGCACTCTGCTGTCCGTCTTCGAGCTGCTGACCCCACTGCGGACGCGACTACGCGACGGGATGCCGGCCTACGGTTCGTGCGCCGGCATGATTCTTCTCGCAAGTGAAGTGCTCGACACCCGTCCGGATGCGCAACATCTCGACGGACTCGACATCACCGTCCGCCGCAACGCCTTCGGTCGGCAGGTCGACTCCTTCGAAACGGATCTTCAGTTCGCCGGCATCGACGGCGATCCGGTCCGCGCGGTATTCATCCGTGCACCTTGGGTGCAACGAGTCGGTCCCGGGGTCGAGGTTCTCGCCTCGGTTCCCGACGGCCCCGCGGCCGGTCGCGTCGTGGCGGTGAAAGAGGGGTCGGTGATGGCAACGAGCTTCCACCCCGAGGTCACCGGAGACAATCGGGTGCACAAGAGGTTCGTGGACCTGGTGCGTTCGACCTAGCAACTGCGCTGTCCTCGTCGGACAGCGGCGCGGCCGCGCGTAAACTATGAACACTCGACTTCCGTACGAAAGGGGCGCTATCGCATGAGCGGCCACTCCAAATGGGCCACCACCAAGCACAAGAAGGCGGTGGTCGATGCCCGACGCGGCAAATCGTTCGCCAAACTCGTCAAGAACATCGAGGTGGCGGCTCGCACCGGTGGTGGTGATCCAGTCGGAAACCCGACGTTGTACGACGCCATTCAGAAGGCCAAGAAGACGTCGGTGCCCAATGACAACATCGAGCGCGCACGTAAACGCGGTGCCGGTGAAGAAGCGGGTGGCGCCGACTGGCAGACCATCATGTACGAGGGGTACGGGCCCAACGGCGTCGCCGTGCTCATCGAGTGCCTCACCGACAACCGCAACCGAGCTGCCGGCGAGGTTCGCGTCGCGATGACCCGCAACGGCGGCAACATGGCAGACCCGGGTTCGGTGTCGTACCTGTTCTCGCGCAAGGGACTCGTCACGCTCGAGAAGAACGGCCAGAGCGAGGACGATGTCCTGATGGCCGTGCTCGACGCCGGGGCCGAGGAGATCACCGACAACGGTGACACCTTCGAGATCGTCAGTGAGCCGACCGACCTGGTCGCAGTGCGTTCGGCACTGCAGGAGGCCGGTATCGACTACGACTCGGCCGAGGCCAGTTTTCAAGCGTCGGTCAGTGTCCCGGTCGACGCCGACGGCGCACGCAAGGTGTTCAAGCTGATCGACGCCCTCGAAGAGAGCGACGACGTGCAGAACGTCTACTCGAATGTCGAACTATCCGACGAGGTGCTCGCCGAGCTCGACGAGGAGTGACTTCGCCTTCGGGTGTCGCACACCGGTAGTTCCCCCGTCCTCCGCTACGCTATCGAACAACAGTTCGTAGGGTGAAAGGTGTCGACGTGGTCGTGCTCGGGGTCGTAGAGGTGGCAGTGTGCGAGTGATGGGCGTCGACCCCGGGCTGACCCGTTGCGGTCTGAGCCTCATCGAAGGTGGAGCCGGTCGCAGCGTCGTCGCGCTCGACGTCGATGTGGTGCGCACTCCGGCCGACATGGACTTGGCTCAGCGACTGTTGCTCATATCCGAAGCTGCCGAGTACTGGCTCGACACTCACAAGCCGAGTGTTGTTGCGATCGAAAGGGTGTTCGCACAGCACAACGTGCGCACCGCGATGGGTACTGCTCAAGCCGGCGGGGTCATTGCACTGGCGGCCGCCCGGCGCGGTGTGAACGTGTGCTTCCACACGCCGAGTGAAGTCAAAGCCGCTGTGACCGGAAACGGAAGCGCGGACAAGGCCCAGGTCACGGCAATGGTGATGCGCATTCTCGGGTTGCAAACGGCTCCGACACCCGCAGACGCCGCGGATGCTCTCGCGTTGGGTATCTGTCACTGCTGGCGGGCGCCGATGATCGCCCGGATGGCACAGGCAGAAGCGATGGCCGCGGAGCAGAAGCGCAAGTACGAGACCCGCTTGGCGGAGCAGCGAAAAGCGCGGGCAGCCGAGACGCGCTCGGTCACGGCGAAGAAGCTCGCGCGGGTCGCGAGAGAGGCAGGCACCCGTTGATTGCGTCGATACGCGGTGAAGTGCTGGAAATCGCACTCGATCACGCGGTGCTGGAAGCGTCCGGTGTGGGCTACCGCGTCAATGCCACTCCCTCGACGCTCGGCACGCTCAGCCGCGGCGCGGAGTCGCGTCTGTTGACGACCATGATCGTCCGCGAGGACTCCATGACGCTCTACGGCTTCGAGGACAGCGAGTCGAGAGACCTGTTCTCGCTGTTGCTGACCGTCTCGGGTGTCGGACCTCGTATCGCGATGGCCACTCTCGCTGTCCTGGACCCGGTTTCGCTTCGAACTGCGTTGGCAGATGGCAACATCACCGCATTGACGCGGGTCCCGGGCATCGGCAAGCGGGGCGCCGAGCGGATGGTGGTGGAACTCCGAGACAAGGTCGACGCCATCGTGGGCGGCGCCTCCGGAGCGGCGATTCCGTCCGGATCGGGTACCGGCAACACGATCCGCGACCAGATAGTCGAAGCACTGACCGGTCTCGGCTTCGCATCGAAACAGGCCGAGGATGCCACGGACTCCGTACTCGCCGCCCAGCCGGATGCGTCGACGTCGGCGGCGCTTCGGTCCGCTCTGGCTTATCTGGGCAAGTCCAGATGAGCGCCGACTCCAACGGGATCGAACCCGACCACGAGGATGCACACGTCACGGCGGATTCGTACGTCACGGCGCGTTCACATGTCACGGCCGGGGTCACCGCCGATGATGCCGATGTCGAGACCAGCCTTCGGCCGAAGTCGCTGGCCGAGTTCATCGGGCAACCCCGTGTACGCGAACAGTTGCAGCTCGTGCTGACCGGCGCCAAGCTGCGCGGCAGCACACCGGACCACATCCTGATGTCCGGCCCACCCGGGCTCGGCAAGACATCGATGGCAATGATCATCGCGCAGGAACTCAACACTTCGCTTCGGTTGACGTCGGGGCCGGCACTCGAACGAGCCGGGGATCTCGCGGCGATGCTCAGCAACCTCGTCGAGGGCGACGTGCTGTTCATCGACGAGATTCACCGCATCGCGCGACCCGCGGAGGAGATGCTCTACCTCGCGATGGAGGACTTCCGCGTCGACGTGGTCGTCGGAAAGGGTCCGGGCGCGACGTCCATCCCCCTCGAAGTGGCGCCCTTCACCCTCGTCGGTGCCACCACCCGGTCGGGTGCGTTGACAGGCCCGTTGCGGGACCGATTCGGATTCGTCGCACACATGGACTTCTACGAGCCCGCGGAACTGGAGAAGATCCTGCTTCGCTCCGCAGGAATCCTTGGGGTCCCCATCGATCAAGCCGGTTGCGCCGAAATCGCGGGACGATCGCGTGGCACGCCACGCATCGCCAACCGGCTGCTTCGTCGCGTCCGTGACTATGCCGAGGTACGCGGTGACGGCACCGTCACCAAGAAGACCGCGCAAGAGGCGCTCGTGGTTTACGACGTCGATCAACTCGGACTCGACCGCCTCGACCGGGCGGTGCTGAGCGCGTTGGTTCGCAGCTTCGGTGGGGGACCGGTCGGAGTCTCGACCCTGGCCGTTGCCGTCGGCGAGGAACCAGCGACCGTCGAGGAAGTGTGTGAGCCCTTCCTCGTCCGAGCCGGGATGGTTGCCCGTACCCCGCGGGGGCGAGTTGCCACCGCGGCCGCGTGGCGGCACCTGGGCCTGGTACCGCCACCGGACCTCGCCATCGGTGGCATTTCCGTCCGAACCAACGAGGCTCAGCAGCAGTTATTCGAATAATTCGCTGATAATCCACGGGAGCGGGACAAGCGACCGCCGAGGTAATGGCACACTGGGTCGCACACGTGGCGCAAGATTGACCGCCGAACCGATCGACAACCGACTCTTGACGAGGACTGACGTAAAAGATGGAACTGCTATTTCCGCTGCTGATCGTAGCTTTGCTCGTACCTATGTTCCTCAATGTTCGGAAGCAGAAAAAGGTGCTCGCCGCCACGCAGGCGCTTCAGGACTCGCTGAAGGTCGGTGACGAGGTGGTCACCACCGCCGGGCTGTATGCCCGCGTCGTACTCGTCGAGGAAGACAGTGTCGACCTCGAGATCGCCGACGGCGTGATCACCACCTGGTCGCGCGCAGTCGTGCGTGAGGTTCTGCCTCCGGAGTCGGAGGACGAATTCGCGGCGCCCGACGATCTCTCCGGAATCGAGGGTGCAACACCGTCGCTGGAGAAGAACACCTCACTCGAGAAGAACCAGCCGTCGGTACCCGCCGACGAAACCGTCGAGCAGAGCGCGCGCCGTCTCGACAAGGAGTGACTCAGCGATGATCGCAGCCGCTGTCGGACCGGATCCGGCAGCGGTTTCGCATGCCGGGGCCTCGGCGTCCGTTTCGTCCTGATATCGGCCGACAAAGCCGCTTCTCGACGTGCGAACAGGTCCGGGAGAAACGTCGCTCGTTCTTTCTAGAACTGTCCAGAGGAGAAACACACACCGTGGCACCTTCAAGCGGATCGGTGCATCCATCCCGCTATCTCGCCGTCTTCGGGGTGATGATGGCCGTCGTCTACTTGCTGGTCTTCTTCACCGGAGATCGGTCGCCGACACCCAAGCTCGGAATCGACTTGGAAGGCGGCACCCGGGTCACCCTGACGGCGCGCACGCCGGACGGCAGTGCGCCGAACCAGGAGAGCCTGCAGCAGGCACAGGAGATCATCTCCACGCGCGTCGACGGACTCGGTGTGGCCGGATCCGAGGTGATCGTCGACGGCGACAACCTCGTGATCACCGTGCCGGGTAACGACGGCGCGCAGGCACGCACCCTCGGGCAGACCGCGCGTCTGTTCATCCGCCCGGTCATTCAGGCAACCCAGCCCGCAGCCGGTGCGCCCGCGATCGATCCTGCGACCGGAGAAAGCGAAGCCGGAACCGAGCAGGAGCCTCCCGCGGAGGCCCCGGCCACGGACGCGCCCGCGGGCGATGCAGTGCCGCAGAGTCGGCCGTTCCCCGCCCAGGACCCCAGCGCCGTCGACCAAGCTCCTTCGGAACCGTCCGCTACACCGGCTCCGACGCCGGGTACCGCCGGTGACGAGGAGACGGTTCGCACCGATGCCCAGATCACGGCCGACCGGATCGCCGAAGCGAAGGAACTGCGTCAGAGCGAGGATCCGCAGGTGCAGCAAGCTGCGCTCGCGACGATCGACTGCAACGAGCCGGACCCACTGCAGGGCAACGACGACCCGGACCTACCGCTGGTTGCATGCTCGACCGACGGAGCGGCCGTGTACCTCCTCGCTCCGAGCATCATCGACGGTCAGCAGATCACGGATGCAAGTTCGGGATTCAACACTCAGCAGGCTCGTCACGAGGTGAGCCTGAGCTTCGATTCCGAGGGCAGCACCACGTGGGCGCAATTCACCGGCGCCAACATCGGTAGTCAGGCCGCGTTCACTCTCGACTCGAAGGTCGTCAGCGCGCCGCAGATCCAGGGGGCGACACCGGCAGGCAGTGCGACCTCCATCACCGGGCAGTTCACCGCACAGGGAGCCACCGAGCTCGCCAACACGCTCAAGTACGGATCCCTGCCGCTCTCGTTCGCCGCGTCCGAGGCCCAGACGGTCTCGGCGACGCTCGGGCTGGCCTCGCTGGAGGCCGGTCTGCTGGCCGGTGCCGTCGGGTTGTTGCTGGTGCTCCTCTACTGCCTCGCCTACTACCGTGCACTCGGTTTCCTGACCGCGCTGTCGCTCGTTCTGGCGGGAGCGATGGTCTACGGCCTACTCGTGTTGCTCGGTCGCTGGATCAACTTCACACTCGATCTCGCCGGCATCGCCGGTCTGATCATCGGTATCGGTATGACTGCCGACTCGTTCGTCGTGTTCTTCGAGCGCATCAAGGACGAGATGAGGGAGGGTCGGAGCTTCAGATCTGCCGTCCCACGAGGATGGACGCGTGCGCGGAAGACGATTCTGTCCGGAAACGCAGTCAGCTTCATCGCTGCAGCGGTGCTCTACACGCTGGCGGTGGGGCAGGTTCAAGGGTTCGCATTCACGCTAGGGCTGACCACCATCCTCGACGTCGTCGTCGTATTCCTGGTGACCTGGCCGTTGGTGCACCTTGCATCGAAGTCGAAGTTCTGGTCCAAGCCCGAGGTCAACGGTCTGGGCGCCGTCGCGCAGATTGCGTACGAACGAAAGCGCGCCGCAGCCGGCAAGGCCGCAGCACCCGCGCCGATCAAGGGGGCCTGAGATGACCGACACTCCACAAGACTCCGCTGGTGCGGCACCCAACGCCACGCTGCTCGACTCAGGCGTCGACCAGAATGCCCAACCCAACAGAAGCTTCTTGAGCCGGCTGTACACCGGAACCGGGGCGTTCGATGTGGTCGGCCGACGCAAGTTCTACTACCTGTTGACGGGCGCGATCGTACTGATCTGCTTGCTGAGCATGGTCTTCCGTGGATTCACCCTAGGGATCGACTTCGAGGGCGGAACTCAGATTCAAGTTCCCGCGAGCGACGGTATTACCACCGAGCAGGTCGAAACGGTCTTCACCGACACTCTCGGCTTCGGTCCGGAACAGGTACAAACCGTCGGTTCCGGTGCCGGTGCCACCGTCCAGGTTCGATCCGAGGCCCTCGACGCAGGCCAGACCGACGAGGTTCGGACCGCACTGTTCGTCGAGCTACAACCGGTGGACAACACCGGAACGGCGACACCCAATGCCATCAGCTTCTCCGATGTCAGTGAGACCTGGGGCGGACAGATCACCCAGAAAGCTCTCATCGCGCTGGTCGTCTTTCTCGTGATAGTCAGCATCTACATCGCTATTCGCTACGAGCGCGATATGGCCCTTGCTGCTCTGGCGGCCCTGTTCTTCGATCTCCTCGTCACCGCGGGCATCTATTCCCTGGTCGGGTTCGAGGTGACGCCGGCGACGGTGATCGGTTTGCTCACCATTCTCGGGTTCTCGCTCTACGATTCCGTTGTGGTGTTCGACAAGGTCGAGGAGAACACCCGGGGCGTGCTGCACCTCAACAGGAGGACGTATGCGGAGCAGGCGAACTTGGCAGTGAATCAGACTCTGATGCGCTCGATCAACACCACCGTCATCGGTATCCTGCCTGTCCTTGCCCTGATGGTGATCGCGGTGTGGATGCTCGGCGTCGGGACCCTCAAAGATCTGGCACTCGTGCAGTTGGTCGGCATCATCGTCGGTGCGTACTCCTCGATCTTCTTCGCGACGCCTCTGCTCGTCTCCATCAAGGAGAAGTGGGGCCCGGTGGCCGCGCACACGAAGAAGGTGCACGGTAAGCGCGCTGAAGCGGCCGAACGTGCCAGGTCCGGCAAGTTGGTCGGCGCCGGAGTTCGCGTCGACACCGTCCCTGCCGAGCCCGCGCCCGTGACGCCCAGGGTGGGTGCGAGACCGACGGGGAAGCGCGGCAAGAACAGGCGGTGATGAACGTGTCGTCCGGACTCACCCGAACCGGGGCAGCAGCAGTGGCGGCCGCCGTTGCCGCCGGTGCCCTCGCCGGTTGTACCTCGGCAGAGGACAAGGTGCCGTCGATCGGGTACGCCATCGACAACACCGTCGGTACCTACAACGCGAACACCGTCGACGGCGCGGCCTCTGGAGCGCGGCAAGCGTTCCCGCGGGTCCAGACCGGATTCAGCTATCTGGGACCCGAGGGTAAATCGTTGGCGGACAACGATATCGGCGGAGTATCGACAGTTCCGGCCGACGTTCTGACAGTGGCGTACACGATCGCCCCACAGGCCGTGTATTCCGACGGTGTGCCGATGACGTGCGACGATCTCGTGCTCACCTGGGCTGCCAACAGCGGCCGGTTCGTCGAGGAGGACGACGTTCCACTGTTCGACGCGGCATCGAGTGCTGGTTACGCCGATATCGAACGGGTCGACTGCGCGCCGGGCAGCAAGACCGCGACCGTCGTGTACGAGCCCGGTCGGTCCTACCAGGAGTGGCGCAGCCTGTTCGGCGCCACCGAACTGTTGCCGTCGCACGTCGTCGCACAAGCAGCCGGCATACCGAATGTGGTCGACCCGATCCTCTCGGGAGATATCGACTCCGTCCGGGCCATCGCGCAGTTCTGGAACACCGGTTGGACTCTGACACCCGGTGCGATCGACACGGCGCTGCTGCCGTCGAACGGGCCGTACCGGGTCGATTCGTACACGCAGGACGGTGGTCTGGTGCTGGTGGCCAACGAGAAGTGGTGGGGCATCGCACCCGAGACCGAACGAGTCGTCGTGTGGCCGAAGGGAACCGAACTGCAGGCCAAAGTCGATGCAGGCGACATGCAGGTGGTCGACTCCGGTGCCGGCGGCGACCTGCCGGCCGAGGGCTTCGGCCGTACCGACTTCCCGTCGCACGGCGTCGAACAACTGACTTTCGCTACTACTGGCGCACTCGGCTCGGCATCGGCACGGCGTGCCCTGGCGCTGTGCACCCCGCGCGAGCAATTGTTCGACGATGTGGGTCATCCAGGGTTCGAGCGCGCTACCGGGATCGGCTCCGGCGTGATCGACTCGCGACTGATGCAGCCGAATAGCTTGCTGTACGGGCCCGTTGCCGCGGTGGCCGACGGCGGCTATCGGCAGCCGGACACGGCGGCATCGACGGACGCTCTCGAAGGCGAAACGGTAGCGGTCCGCATCGGCTACCTTGCGCCGGATCCGAGACGTGCTCGCATCGTGGCAGACCTCGCAGCAGCGTGCGCTCCCGCCGGAATCACCGTCGAAGATGTCGGTTCGACGACATTTGCGCCGTCGGCGCTGCGTGCCGGTGTGGTCGATGCTGTTCTCGGTTCGACGGCGACGGCGAGCGAAGCTGCGCGGTACAGCCTGCACAGCGACAACGGCAGCAATGTCGGGGGCTACACGAACAACAGGGTCGACGAGATCGTCGACCAACTGGCAGTCGAACAGGTGGACGGCACCGCGCTGGCGATCGCCACCGAGGGCGAGCGGATTCTCTGGAACGAGATGCCGACTCTGCCGCTGTTCAATCAGCCCCGCACGGTTGCCGCTTCGGACGGGCTGAGCAACGTGGTGGTCAACGCGACCACCTCGGGTGTGGGCTGGAACATGGATCGGTGGATACTTCACCAGTGAGCGCAGACAGTCCGACCCGACCGGACCCGGCCGCCGAGGCCGCAGTCAACATCGACCGACTGGTGCGCTGGGCGGACGACTTCCCGGTAAAGGGTGTGCGTTTCGCGGATCTGACGCCGGTGTTCGCGGACGCGCGGGGTTTGTCGAGCATCATCGACGCCTTGGCTGCATCACACAACGGCGCCGATCTCGTCGCAGGTATCGATGCCAGGGGCTTCCTTCTCGGGGCAGGAGTCGCGCTCGCACTCGATTCGGGTGTGCTGGCCGTACGCAAAGCAGGCAAGCTTCCGCCTCCTGTCGTATCGCAGAGCTATCAGCTCGAATACGGTTCGGCTGAGCTCGAGATCCCCGAGAACATCGACGTAGCGGGGAGAAAGGTCCTCGTCGTCGACGACGTGCTCGCCACCGGGGGCACCATCGCGGCGACCGTCGAACTGCTCCGCTCCCGTGGTGCAGACGTGGTAGCGGCCGCTGTAGTCCTCGAGATTTCGGCTCTGGGCGGGAGAAGTCGATGTGCCGGGTACCCGCTCGCCTGCCTTCGGCAGGTATGAAGACTAAAATCGAAACATGCTGTGGTCGTGATCAGCATGTGAGCGGTCAGAGAACTCACGGCGAACACGAGGACAGTCAACGCGGCAGGAGGCGATCGCAATGACCCGTTCCGTCGACGAAGGTGTGCCCGACCAGCCCCTGCCCGAACAAGCTGAGCCCTCGCCGGAAGGGGGTTTGTCGGCCGCCTCGCCTGCTGAGCCCCCGTTGGTACTCGGCCGCGGCGCGACGCCCACGGTGCCGACGTCGGCATCGAGACGCGTGCGCGCGCGGCTGGCGCGCAGGATCACCGCCGGCCGGAACGCCACCGTCAAGCCGGTACTCGAACCGCTCGTCAGCTTGCACCGTGAGCTGTTTCCCAAGGCGGACCTGGCGTTGCTGCAGCGTGCCTACGATGTTGCCGACGAGCGTCACGCGAGTCAGATGCGTAAATCGGGCGACCCGTACATCACGCACCCACTCGCCGTGGCCAATATTCTCGCCGAGCTCGGGATGGACACCACCACCCTCGTCGCGGCCCTGCTACACGACACCGTCGAGGACACCGGGTATTCGCTGGTCCAACTCACCGACGAGTTCGGGGAGGAGGTGGCGCATCTGGTCGACGGCGTCACCAAATTGGACAAGGTCGTTCTCGGTACGGCTGCCGAGGGCGAAACCATCCGCAAGATGATCATCGCGATGGCCCGGGATCCTCGAGTGCTGGTGATCAAGGTCGCCGACCGCCTGCACAACATGCGCACCATGCGCTTCCTGCCACCGGAGAAGCAGGCACGCAAGGCGAAGGAAACCCTCGAGGTCATCGCTCCGCTTGCGCACCGACTCGGTATGGCTACGGTCAAGTGGGAGTTGGAGGACCTGGCGTTCGCGATTCTGCACCCGAAGAAGTACGACGAGATCGTACGTTTGGTTGCCGACCGCGCCCCGTCCCGCGATACCTATCTCGAAAAAGTCAGAGCCGAGATCAATTCTTCGCTCTCGGCCTCGCGGATCAGCGCAGTGGTCGAAGGTCGCCCCAAGCACTACTGGTCGATCTACCAGAAGATGATCGTCAAAGGACGCGACTTCGACGACATTCACGATCTCGTCGGGGTGCGAATCCTGTGTGACGAGATTCGCGACTGCTATGCCGCTGTAGGCGTCGTTCACTCGTTGTGGCAGCCGATGGCGGGGCGGTTCAAGGACTACATCGCACAGCCTCGCTACGGGGTCTATCAATCACTGCACACCACGGTCGTCGGGCCTGAGGGCAAGCCCCTGGAAGTCCAGATCCGCACCCGTGACATGCACCGCACCGCGGAGTTCGGCATCGCCGCGCACTGGCGGTACAAGGAGACGCGCGGAAAGCACGGCAGCGACAACGCCGAGGTCGACGATATGGCGTGGATGCGCCAGCTCCTGGACTGGCAGCGTGAAGCCGCGGATCCGGGCGAATTCCTCGAATCTCTACGGTACGACCTCGCGGTCAAAGAGATCTTCGTCTTCACACCCAAGGGCGACGTGGTGACGTTGCCGGCGGGTTCGTGTCCCGTCGACTTCGCCTACGCCGTTCACACCGAGGTCGGCCACCGCTGTATCGGCGCCCGCGTCAACGGCCGCCTCGTCGCCCTCGAGCGAAAGCTGGACAACGGTGAGGTAGTCGAGGTCTTCACCTCGAAAGCAGTCACCGCGGGGCCCAGCCGTGACTGGCAGGGGTTTGTCGCGTCACCGCGCGCGAAGACCAAGATCCGCCAGTGGTTCGCCAAGGAACGCCGTGAAGAGGCGCTCGAGGCCGGCAAGGATGCGATTGCCAAGGAAGTCCGCCGCGGCGGACTCCCTCTGCAGCGATTGATGAACGCCGAGTCGATGTCGACCATCGCCCACGAGCTCCGCTACGTCGATGTCTCAGCGCTCTACACAGCGGTCGGGGAGAGCCATGTCTCTGCCCAGCACGTGGTGCAGAGATTGGTCGCTCACCTGGGCGGCGTCGGAGACGTGGAGGAGGAACTCGCAGAGCGGGCGACTCCGTCGACCATCCCGACGCGACCACGTCAGGTCGGCGACGCCGGAGTGTTGGTATCGGGAACCGAAGGTGTCGTGGCCAAGTTGGCGAAGTGCTGTACACCGGTACCCGGCGACGACATTCTCGGGTTCGTCACACGAGGCGGTTCGGTCAGCGTGCACCGGACCGACTGCACCAACGCGAAGTCACTCGGCGAGCAGTCCGAACGGTTCATCGACGTCGAGTGGGCACCGTCTGCGTCCTCGGTCTTTCTGGTGGCGATTCAGATCGAGGCACTCGATCGGCACCGGCTGTTGTCCGATGTCACCAAGGCTTTGGCGGACGAGAAGGTCAACATTCTCTCGGCCTCGGTCGCAACGTCGGGGGACCGGGTTGCCATCAGCAAGTTCACCTTCGAGATGGGCGACCCGAAGCACCTGGGGCACGTCCTCAATGTCGTACGCAACGTCGAAGGTGTCTACGACGTGTATCGGCTGACCTCGGCGGCCTGAGGGCGGCTCCGCCGCATGTGAGTGGTTTTACATAGCGGGCTATGTAAAACCACTCACATGCGCGAAGTGCCTTATGCGGTGACGGTCTCGAGTATCACGTCATCGATCGGCGCGCCGTCGCTCGCTCCGCCGGACACACCGGCTTCGGCAATCGAGTCGAGCGTGGCCAACCCCTCCTCGGAGATGGTGCCGAAGACGGTGTACTGAGGCGGCAGCACCGAATCGGCGTAGACCAGGAAGAACTGGCTGCCATTGGTACCGGGTCCGGCGTTCGCCATGGCCACGGTGCCGCGCGGGTACACCACGGGCATGGACAGCGCCGGATCCTCCGGCGCGAACGCGGTCGTGGGGTACTCGTTCGCGTACTCGTACCCCGGCCCGCGACTACCCGTGCCGGACGGATCTCCGCACTGGAGAACCTCCAGCCCGGCGCTCGTGGTCAAACGATGACACGGGGTGTCATCGAAGTATCCCTGCGAAGCCAACGACGTGAAGCTGTTCACGGTGCACGGCGCTTCGGTTCGGTCGAGAGTGAGCCCGATCGGTCCCTGGTTCGTCGCGACGGCGACATCGACGATTCCTTCGGTAGGCACCTCGGTGGTCGCCGGCGGCACGTTCTCCTTCACAGCCGGCGACGATTCCGGGTAGCTGCACGTGGTCGTCTGTGCCAACGCCGCCGGAACCGGGGGAAGCACTCCGAATCGAGTCATGTCCAACGGCATCTGCGTGGTGCTGGCGGGAGCGGACGTCGAGGATTGCGCGCTGCTGGTCGTCGCATCCGGCGAGTCGGTGGAGCCGGAGGAGCAGCCCACGAGTACAAGTGCCGCCGCGCCGACAGCCGCCCACAGCACCGAAGGCCGCGTCACAGGTCGCTCACGAGGCTGGTGATCTCGACCGGCTCAGCGGGGGCACCGTCGGAGGCGCCACCTTCGACGCCTGCTGCTGCAATCTGGTCCAGGGTCTGCAGTCCTGTCTCGTCGATGCTGCCGAACACGGTGTATGCGGGCGGGAGTGTCGAGTCGCCGTAGACCAGGAAGAACTGGCTGCCGTTGGTTCCCGCGCCGGCGTTCGCCATGGCCACCGTGCCGCGCGGATAGGTGATCGGGTCATCTGCCGCGGAGTCACCGTCGGCGAACTGATCCGCTGGGAACTCGTCGTCGAACTGATAACCCGGGCCACCCGCGCCGGTTCCTGCTGGATCACCGCACTGCAGAACCTGCAGGGCGCCCCCGGTGGTGAGGCGATGGCACGTGGTGCCGTCGAAGTAGCCCTGGTTGGCCAACGAGACAAAGCTGTTCACAGTGCAGGGAGACTGTGGGTTGTTCAGCGTCAGACCGATGTTGCCCTGGGTCGTCTCCATGCTGTAGCTCAGAGTTTCCTCGCTCGTGGGCACACCCTCTGCGCGCGGAGGAGTGTTCTCCTTCGCGGCGGGCTGCGGAGCAGTGGGATACGCACAATCGACGGTCTCGGGGAGCGCCTCAGCGCGGCCTTCGGCGATGAGCGTGTCGCCGCTCGTCGCGCTCGAGGTGGCATCGGCAGCCGTCGTGTCGGCATCGTCGCTGCCCCGGGTGAGCGCGACCGCGACGGCAACTGCACCTACGACGACCAGGACGCCGACAATCGATCCGGCGATCGTCAGTTGCTTACGCTTCTTCGCACGTTCGGCGCGACGTTCGAGCTGTCGCTCGAGCTTTCTCTTGGCTGCTTCGCGCCGCTGCTCGTTGCTGGGCAATTGACGTGTCCTCCTGCTAGTCCTCGATCGAGAAGTGTCCTCGATTCGGCACCATCCGAGACCGAACCGACCGTGAGTGAGTGTGCCATCACATCCTGAGAACATTCTGGTCGGGCACTGGCGACGTGCAGGTGAACACCATGCAACTACGCTGGGTCCGACCTGCCCTCACCCCAAAACAGGAGCTGCTGCCGTGCTCGTCACCGGATTCCCGGCGGGAATGTTCCAGACCAACTGCTACGTCATCGCGCACGACGATGCCCGTGAGTGCGTCGTAGTCGATCCCGGCCAGGACGCAGCCGAACCACTCATGCGCTTTCTGGACGAATCGAACATCACGCCCGTTGCGATTCTGCTCACACACGGCCACCTCGATCACACGTGGTCGGTCGAACCGTTGTGTCGGACTTTCGACATTCCGGCATACATTCACACCGAAGACCGCTACATGCTCTCGGATCCGCTTCGAGGAACCGGGCCGACGCTGGCAGCACTGCTGGGAGACGCTGAGTTCTCCGAGCCGGACGAGGTACGCGGTCTCGACGACGGTGTGCCCCTCGAACTGGCAGGGATTCCCTTCGGAGTCCTCCACACTCCCGGGCACACGCAGGGGTCGGTGGTGTTCACCATCGAGATGGATGGACCCAACGGTGACACTGTCCGCGTCGCACTCACCGGTGACACGCTGTTCGCCGGCTCGATCGGTCGCACGGATCTCCCCGGAGGCGACCACGAGCAGCTCCTGCAATCCATCGCACATTCGTTGCTGCCGATGAGCGATGACACGGTGATCCTGCCCGGGCACGGCGGCCAGAGTTCGATCGGTTCCGAACGCACCGCCAATCCCTTTCTCGTTGGACTGTCGGTACCCGGACAAGGAAAGCTGTGACCGTGAGCAAGCCGACCAGTTTTTCTGCGCCCAAGGGCATCCCCGACTACTTTCCGCCGAACTCTGCGGAGTTCGTCGCCGTGCGCGAGGGCTTGCTCGGCGCCGCCCGCAACGCCGGATACGGCCACATCGAACTACCGATCTTCGAGGACACCGGGCTGTTCGCCCGTGGCGTCGGGGAATCGACCGACGTCGTGAGCAAGGAGATGTACACGTTCGCAGATCGGGGCGATCGCTCGGTGACGTTGCGTCCCGAGGGCACCGCCGGCGTCATGCGTGCAGTCATCGAACATGGGCTCGATCGCGGGGCGCTGCCGGTGAAACTTGCCTACGCCGGCCCGTTCTTTCGCTACGAGCGTCCTCAGGCCGGACGATATCGACAGCTGCAACAAGTAGGCATCGAGGCCATCGGCATCGATGATCCCGCGCTCGACGCAGAAGTGGTAGCCGTTGCCGACACCGGCTTTCGGAGCCTCGGACTGAGCGATTTCCGTCTCGAGATCACGTCGCTCGGTGATGACACGTGCCGACCGCAGTACCGCGAGAAGCTTCAGAGCTTCCTTTTCGGTTTGCCGCTGGATGCGGACACCCGAAAGCGTGCCGAGATCAACCCGCTCCGCGTACTCGACGACAAGCGACCCGAGGTACGTGAGATGACCGCGGATGCACCGCTCATGCTCGACCACCTCTCGGACACGGCCAAGGCCCACTTCGAGGAAGTCCTTTGTCACCTCGATGCACTCGGCGTGCCGTATGTCGTCAATCCGCGCATGGTGCGCGGGCTCGACTACTACACCAAGACGACCTTCGAGTTCGTCCACGACGGCCTCGGTGCACAGTCCGGTATCGGCGGCGGGGGTCGCTACGACGGGCTCATGGCGCAACTGGGAGGGCAGGAGCTTTCGGGTATCGGATTCGGCCTCGGCGTCGATCGCACGATGCTCGCACTCGCCGCAGAGGGCAAGTCGGCTGCTTCGACGGCACGCTGTGACGTATTCGGTGTACCGCTCGGCGCCGAAGCGAAAGCGCGAATCGTCACTATTGCAGGTCAGTTGCGGGGCAAGGGAATCAGCGTGGATATGGCTTACGGCAACCGCGGAGTCAAGGGTGCGATGAAGGCGGCGGACCGCTCGGGCGCTCGATACGCCCTGGTGCTCGGCGACCAGGAGTTGGCGGCGGGCACAGTGGTATTGAAGGAACTTGCCACGGGGGAGCAGCGCGAAGTACCGCTCACCGAGGTGCTTGCACAGGTGGAGGCCGGCATTGCCAAGTGAGGGAACGTCCGTCGCACTGGATCTGATTCCCGTCGATGTCGTCGCGCCGCGCCTGAAGAAGTTCGCGGTCGGCTCGATTGTGGTGGGGGTTCTCCTCGCTGTGATTGCGAGCTTCTTTCTCCCGGTCGTCGTGGCAGTGGTTCTCGGGCTCGTGGTCGCAGTGCCTACCGCGGGCTCGGCGTGGGTGGGCATCAGGCGCCGCATCTGGCTCGCGGACAACGTTGTTCACATTCGTGGCGGGTTTCGCACGAAGCGATTGGTAGTTCCCGACGTGGTGACCGCCGAGCTTCAGGTTCGGGTTGCCCGGATCGATCAGGTGTCGCTGCGGCTCTACGACGGCAAGACCCGCGCCACTATTGCGCTGGCGCTCTACACCGGCGGGGGAGGACGGGAATTGCCGATTCTTGCGCTCCGCTCACTCGCAGACGCGCTGTGGACCACAGAACTCGTCCCTGCTGCCGCGATCGCCTCGGTGCTGGTCGATCAACTCAAAGCGGAAGCCAGAGACGCGGGTCTGAGCGAACGTCCGCTGCATCGAGCGGTCGAACTGGTTCGTGACGCCGGCCGAACGCCCATCGCTACCTTGACCGACCGGGAAGTCGTCGAGTTGACGAGCTGAACGCTCAGGTCACGAGGAAGGCGTCGAGAACGATGGAATCGACCGAGCGTGATCCGGACGTGACGACCAATGCGCGGTTGAGGTAGGTGAACTGCGGTACGGCGGTCGAGATGTCGAGCGTGCCGCGGAAGTAGTAGGTCGCTGGATCCACTTCCTCGGTGCCGCCCAGGGACTCGATGACCTCGGCCGGGCCGAACTGAAATACGCGATGTGCGAGCGAAAGATAACCGCCGTCAGCCAGTTCGAGGACGAGTTCGGTGCTCAGTTCGGTGCATCCGTCGGCCCGCGTCGTCGCAACGATCGACGACGAACCCGCCAAGGTGCCCTCGATATCCGGACCGGGTGCTGCCCCGCCCAGGATGGGTGTCACGACGCGTTCGCCCGCCGGTACCGCTCCGAGATCGATCGGGACGCCCAAGCTGAGTCCGAGCCGGAGTATCGGCTCGAGGGTGGGCGCGATGGGTGCAGTCACGTGCAGAACGCTCCTTGTTGGTGTGAGGTCGGTGGGTGGATCCGATGGTACGGCGTCCTCCGGCTCCCGAGTCGACCTTGACACGCCCTAGAACACATGTTCGACTATGTGCATGCGATGGGCCGGTCAGACACTCGACGCCGCAGACGAGGGCGCGTTGCCCGGTCTCGGGCGTGCCGGGCTCGTTCGCAGCGTACAGACACCCGAGTTCGAGGGAATCACGTTCCACGAGGTGCTGTGCAAGAGTGCACTCAACAAGGTGCAGGGGGACAACTCGCTACCGTTCACCTGGACGATCAATCCGTCCAGGGGATGCTCGCATGCCTGCCGATACTGCTTCGCCCGCCCCACTCACGAGTATTTGGATCTCGACTCGGGCAACGACTTCGACTCGCAGATCGTTGTGAAGACCAACATCGCTGCGGTGCTGCGTAAGGAGTTGGCGCGACGTTCCTGGAAGCGCGAGATGGTGGCTCTGGGTACCAGCACCGACCCTTATCAGCGTGCCGAGGGTCGCTACCGGCTGATGCCCGGAATCATCAGGGCACTCACGGAATCCGGCACACCGTTCTCGATCTTGACGAAGGGCACTCTGCTCCGACGCGACCTGCCTTTGCTGACGCTGGCCGCCGGTGAGGTCGATGTCCGGATAAGTGTCAGCCTCGCGATGGCTGATCCCGAACTGCAGCGACAGCTGGAACCCGGAACCCCCAGCCCGCGTGCGCGGCTCGATCTCATCCGAGCGATCCGTGACGCAGGCCTACCGTGTGGGGTAATGGTGGCGCCGGTAATCCCGTTCGTCACCGACGGCGCGCGGCAACTCGACGGCCTGTTCGAGGCGCTGGCCGAGGCGGGTGCGTCCTCGGTGACGACGCTCCCGATGCATCTACGCTCCTCGACCAAGGACTGGTTCATGTCGTGGTTGGCGACGAACCATCCAGCCCTGGTTCGCCGTTATCGGCAGTTGTACGGCGATGGCGCGTATGTGACGCCGGAGTACACAGCATGGCTTCGCCGGCGTATCGACCCGCTGCTGGAACGGCATGGATTCGCCGCCGAGCAGGCGGGGCCGGTCGAAGATATCCTGGCCTCCCCGTCCGATGTGCCGGCGGACTCGTTTGCGGCACCGACGAATCGCACTCCCGCGTTGACGCTGTTCTAGATCGCCTCGGTCAGCGGGTGAGCGCCGCGGGATTGTTCAGATCGACTGCGGCGAAAGTGTCGCACGCCGACACCGAGCCCGTTCGATAGCCGGTGAGAAACCATGATTGCCGCTGCGCCGACGATCCGTGGGTCCAACCCTCAGGGTTGACCTGCCCGGTGGTCGACTGCTGAATCCGATCGTCGCCCACCGACGCGGCAGCAGAGAGGGCGTCGTCGACATCGGCGTCGGAGAGCGGGTCGAGGAACGGAACACCGGTCTCTTCCGCGGGGATCTGCGTCGCGAAATGCGCCCATATCCCGGCGTAGCAGTCGGCCTGCAGTTCGACACGAACGCCCCCGGACTCGGGTCCCTGTGGATCGGATTGTGCGCGTCCGATGTCGCCGAGTTGGTTCTGGATGTGATGCCCGACTTCGTGAGCCACCACGTATTCCTGGGCGAGCGGTCCGCCGCTGGAGCCGAACTGATCGACGAGAACTCGGAAGAAGCTGGTGTCGAAATACGCAGTCGCGTCGGCCGGGCAGTAGAAGGGGCCGACGGCGCTGGTAGCGCTGCCGCAACCGGTGAAGGTCGAGTCGGTGAAGATGTTCACGGCCGGACGCACGTAGGCGACTCCCGTCTGCGCCGCCAGTTGCGACTGCCAGACGGTGTCCAGACTCGACACGGTGAATCCGATTCGACAGTCGACCTTCGAGTTCGCATCCTCCTCGGTCTCGCATCCTTCGAGGGTGCCCGCCTCACCGGACCCGCCCTGCGAGGAACCGTCGACACCGCCCAGCTGGCTCAGAAGTTCGCCGGGGTCGCCGCCGAGCAGTAGTGCGACGACCAAGACGACGACACCGCCGATGCCGCCCAGTGCGACCTTCCCGCCCCGGCCTCCACCGCTGCCACCTACGGACACCCGCCCGCGTTCCATGCGTGAGCCTCTGCTGAACGTCATCGATCGAGTCCCTCTCGACGGTGCCCCGCAACGCGGGTACGACCTGAAATACCGCTGTCGGGCACCAGCTTCGCACGGCTGGTGGTATCGCGTTTCCGGTACCGATGTCGCGCTCCGTAGGATCGGTGACCGACGAACACCTATTTTCGGCTTTTCGCGAAAGGAAACCCGTGCTGCGCACCCACCTCGCCGGATCACTTCGATCCGAGCACGTCGACCGAACAGTCACCCTGACGGGTTGGGTTGCGCGCCGACGCGATCACGGCGGTGTCATCTTCATCGATCTCCGCGACGCTTCAGGGGTCGCCCAGGTCGTATTCCGCGCCGGCGATGTCGCGGAGAAGGCGCACCGGCTCCGCGCCGAGTACGTGGTGAAGGTGACCGGCACCGTCGAGCAGCGCCCCGACGGCAATCAGAACTACGAGATCCCGACGGGCGCCGTCGAGGTCGACGCCTCCGACATCGAAGTGCTTTCGGAGAGCGCTCCGCTGCCGTTCCAGCTAGATGACCAACCGGGAGAGGAAGCTCGGCTCAAGTACCGCTACCTCGACCTGCGGCGAGAAGGACCCGGCCATGCCATCCGACTGCGCTCGCATGTCAACGCGGCCGCCCGCGGTGTCCTCGCGCACCACGAATTCATCGAGGTGGAAACGCCGACGCTGACACGTTCGACGCCCGAGGGGGCTCGCGACTTCCTCGTGCCGGCCAGATTGCAGCCCGGCAGCTTCTACGCACTGCCGCAGAGCCCGCAGCTGTTCAAGCAGCTGCTGATGGTCGGCGGTATCGAGCGGTACTACCAAATTGCTCGGTGCTACCGCGACGAGGATTTCCGCGCCGACCGCCAGCCCGAGTTCACTCAGCTGGACGTGGAGATGAGCTTCGTCACGCAGGACGATGTCATGCTGCTCGCCGAGGAGATTCTGGCCGCGCTGTGGAAGCTCGTCGGGCACGAGTTCACCACGTCCATACCGCGGATCACATACGCGGATTCGATGCGGCGTTACGGGTCGGACAAGCCGGACCTACGTTTCGAGATCGAACTGGTCGAATGCACCGACTTCTTCGCCGACACGACTTTCCGGGTGTTCCAAGCGCCCTACGTCGGTGCTGTGGTGATGCCGGGTGGGGCCTCGCAGCCGCGCAAGCAACTCGACAAGTGGCAGGAGTTCGCCAAGCAGCGCGGCCACAAGGGACTCGCGTATGTTCTCGTCGCCGAGGACGGCACGCTGGGTGGTCCGGTTGCGAAGAACCTCACCGACGCCGAGCGTGACGGGATCGCAGCGCACGTCGGCGCGAAGCCGGGTGACGCGATCTTCTTCTCGGCTGGTGCAGTCAAGACCTCTCGCGCCCTGCTCGGTGCCGTGCGTGGCGAGATCGCCCGCAAGCTCGACCTGATCGATCCGAAGGCGTGGGCTTTCGTGTGGGTCGTCGACGCCCCGCTGTTCGAGCCGACGTCCGACGCGACCGCCAGCGGCGACGTTGCAGTCGGATCGGGTGCGTGGACGGCTGTACATCACGCGTTCACATCACCGAAGCCGGAGTCGATGGAAACATTCGACACCGATCCCGGATCGGCACTCGCCTACGCCTACGACATCGTCTGCAACGGCAACGAGATCGGCGGGGGCAGTATCCGCATCCACCGCAAGGACATTCAGCAACGAGTGTTCGCGGTAATGGGGATCGACGAAGCAGAGGCTCAGGAGAAGTTCGGCTTCCTGCTCGACGCTTTCAGTTACGGCGCACCCCCGCATGGTGGGATCGCTTTCGGATGGGATCGAATCACCGCTCTTCTCGCCGGTGTCGATTCCATCCGCGAGGTCATCGCGTTCCCGAAGTCCGGTGGCGGTGTCGACCCATTGACAGACGCTCCGGCGCCGATCACGCCATTGCAGCGCAAGGAATCCGGCATCGACGCGAAGCCGGAGAAGACGGACGCGAAGCCAGAGACGGACGCGAAGCCGGAGACGGACGCGAAGCCGGAGAAGCCAGACGCCGAACCGGCCTAACAGCCGCCGACCCCGTGACCGTGAGGCCCCTCGAGCATCGACATGCTCGAGGGGCCTCACCTTGTTGTGCGCGGCCGTGATCTCGTGCGCGAGAGCGACTCAGGGGGCAGTCGAGACGGTCCCGCCGGTCAGTACTCGATACGCGTAGGTCGTGGCGATCATCGTGACCGGCACCGTGAGAATCAGACCCAGTCCGCACAACAGCGCCCCGCCGAGGTTGAGGGCCACGAGGGTCATGAAGAGCAACGCCAGCGGCCCGGGACTCGAGGCGAGCAAACGTAGGTTCGCAGCGACCGCACCTATCGCTGACGTGCCCCGGTCGAGCAGGAACTGAAGCACGAACCAGATGGCGATGCCGAAAATGAAGCTCACGAAGATCCCGATGATGGGATGTAGGGCGCCGTTCAGAACGGCGTTGAGGACCGAGGCGACGACTGCGAACACCGTCAGATTCCCCACGTTCGGCAGGCGCCAGAACGACCCGAAGGAGGGTGTCGCACCGTCCAGTTCGAGCAAGGATCCTCGAACGAGGAGCGCGGAGGCGAAGTATCCGATGATGCCTGCCACCGAAGTGCCGACGATCATTCCGGCAGAGAGACCGTTCTCGACGAATGTGGCGTCGTAGGACGGGTCGTCGTAGGCCCCCGAGGCTGTCAGGTTGTTGAACGTCACGACGAACAGTGCCACGTAGAAGACGAGCAGGATCGCCGCGAACAGTCCCATGAAGGCAAGCCAGGTGCCGATGTTCGCTACGAATTTCTTCCAGCCGTACGAGATCGCTTCCCCTACCCGGAGAGTCGCGGGCTGAATGTACGTCGGCTGCGGGCTGTGGCCCCACTGATTGCCCATCGGGGGGTACTGCCCCGGCGGGTACTGATTCGGTGGGTACTGGTTGGGCGGGAATTGGTTGTGCGGGTACTGATTCGGCGGGTACTGGCCCGAATACGGGCCGGGCTCGTACGGTTGGTTCTCGGGTCGATCGTATTGTGGATCGTGGCCGCCGCCCCCGGTCGGTTGGTCGTTCACCATGTCCCTTTCATTCGAAGTGGATCGTGCGTCGATGGACGCAGATCGCCCCGAAACCATACGACGTCCGGGTGACAATTCGATACCGGAAAGTACCGTTTCAGAGTCTGCACGCGCATCGGCCCCGAATCCGATACTTGGATTCGGGGCCGATGTCGTGTGACGCGCGCGTCAGACAGGCGCGTTGCGCGTGGTGATCCGGTAGGCATAGGTGGAGGCGATAATCGTGACCGGAATGGTCACGAGAAGCCCTACCAAGCAGGCGATGAGGCCGAGTACGTTGATGCCGAAAAGGGCGAGCGCCAGCAGGAACAGCGGGCCGGCATTGGCGGAAATCGCCTTGAAGCTGGACTTGATCGCAGTGATCGCATCCTCGTTTCGGTCGATAACGAACTGAAGCGTCCACCACGTCAGGAATGCGAGCACGATTCCCGGGATGATCAAGAGCACGAAACCGATTCCGACCATGATGCCGACAAGGATGCTGGCGATGATGATCGAAGCGACGTTTCCGAACTGAAAGAACGAGCCGATCGCCGGCTTGTTTCCGTCGATTTCGTGGAGAGCGCCTCTGATCAGAGCGGCATTGATCAGGTAGCCGACCACCGCGGTGACCAACGAGCCGAGGATCCTCCAGGCACTGAATGAGTCGGAGAAGTCCGAGGAAGTGTCGAATCCACCGAACACGAAACTGAGCACGATCTGGATGACGCCGGCGATGAGAACGATGCCGACCCATACGCCCGCGTTGTTCTTGAAGGTGTTCCATCCGTACGAGATGGCGTCACCGACATTCAGGGTCGGCGGTAGGCCTGCCCCGTAACCGCCGCCGTAGTTTCCGGGCTGTGGTGGGTAGTTGCCGGGAGGCGGAGGATAGTTGCCGGGAGGCGGTGTGTAGTTGCCACCCGGTGGTGGGTAGTTGCCGGGAGGCGGTGGGTAGTTGCCACCCGGTGGTGGGTAGTTGCCGGGAGGCGGAGGGTTGGTGCCACTCGGCGGTGGGTAGTTGCCGGGCGGATTCTGTGGGTACTGAGGGTTCTGTGGGTACTGAGGATTTTGTGGGTACTGGGGATTCTGGGGCTGGTTCGGATCGGGACCATCTTGCGGACCGTCCGGTGGGTTCACGCTCACGATGCCTCTTCTCGTCGGTGGTGCGCCTCGTGCACTTGAGAGGATTGTGCACGCATGGAGCGCGTCGGGCACGTCTATCGATGGTGAATTCTCGGGTGAGAACGCGAAAACGGACCGTCGACGGTGTCGACGGTCCGTCCTCTGTCCGCTTTGTCGAGCGTGGTGCTCGCTTTGGCTAGGTCGTGACGACCTGTGTTCCACCAGCGATCTCGTCGTGCTTTCCCTGCTTGGTCGGGCTGGAATTGATCGTGACGGCGATAACGATGTACGCGACGATCACGAGCAGACCACCGAGTAGCGGCACGATGTTGAGCAGCATGAACGCGTTGCGCTTGGCGGCCTCGGCCTGTGTCGGGTTGCCGCCTGCGGCGCCGAGGGTACGAAGACCGAGAATCTGCTTGCCGAACGTCTGTCCGCGCGAGGATTCGAAGTACACGAAGTACGCGAACCCGAGCACAGCCGTCGCCAGCCCGAAAATGACCTGGCCGACGAACCCGTCCGGGGCGATCGCCCAGATGATGGCCGAGACGATTGCGATGATGACGCCGTCGATCAGGCGAGCCAGGAAGCGCATGCCCAAGCTACCCGGCTGCACGCCGCCGGGTAGCTGTGATCCCATCCCGTACCCGGCGTTGCCCGAGACGGGTGGCGGCGGGTAGTTGCCCGGGGGCGGGTAGTTTCCGGGCGGTGGGTAGTTGCCGGCGGGATTCTGCGGATATTGCGGCTCGTTCGGGTCGGCGCCGTATTGCGGTCCGTTGGGTGGGTTCACACTCACGAAAATCCCCTTGACTGACTTTGTTGGGCTTGCTGGTGGACGTCTGTAGATTTCGTCGCCGAGCGAACATCACCGGGCCGAGTGTGTCAAGGCCTCATGACGGCTCGGCGAGTGTTTTTCCCGACTCTACTCGCCGAGCGGTCACGAGCAGGGACCTCTAAGGTTGGTGGTTCTTACCCATACCGGGACACGATAGGGGCTCGCCGTGGGCATCAAGGTGGCACTCGAACACCGCACCAGCTATTCATTCGATCGCACGGTGCAGATCTATCCACACGAGATCCGGCTGCGCCCAGCTCCTCACTCGCGCACCCCGATCGAGGCTTACTCGCTGAAGATCGAGCCAGCCGAACACTTCGTCAACTGGCAGCAGGACGTGTTCGGAAACTTCCTCGCCCGAGTCGTGTTTCCGGAGCGCACCGACCACATGTCCATCACCGTCGGGTTGGTGGCGGACATGGCTGTGATCAATCCACTCGATTTCTTCGTCGAGGACTGGGCGGAACACTACGGATTCGAGTACGAAGCGGAGGACCTGCCGGACCTCGAACCCTATCTGCGGCCCGTCGACGAAGGCGAAGCCGGCTCCGGCCCGGGACCTGTGGTCACGGCGTGGGTCGAAAAGCTGGAGGCTGCTGTTCGCGAACGCGGTGACAAGCTGCGCACCATCGACTTTCTGGTGATGGCAAATCAAGCGGTACTCGGTGACGTCGGATACTCGGTACGGATGGAGCCGGGCGTCCAATCGCCCGATCACACGTTGACCACAGCGGTCGGTTCTTGTCGCGATTCCGCGTGGCTGCTGGTGTCCATCCTCCGGCAGATGGGTCTCGCGGCGCGGTTCGTCTCCGGCTACCTCGTCCAACTCGCATCGGACATCAAATCTCTCGACGGTCCGTCCGGGCCCGCTGAAGACTTCACAGATCTGCACGCCTGGACCGAGGTGTACCTACCCGGAGCGGGATGGGTCGGCATGGATCCCACGTCCGGCCTGTTCGCAGGCGAGGGACACATTCCCTTGTCTGCTACCCCGCACCCCTCCACGGCCGCTGCGATCTCCGGCGCCACAGGCAAATGCAAGGCCGAGCTGGACTTCGCCAACACCGTTGTGCGCGTGCACGAGGACCCACGCACCACGCTGCCGTACACCCGTGAACAATGGGCGAGCGTGGTCGAGGCTGCAACCCTCCTGGACCAGAAGATGGCCGCGCAGGACATCAGACTCACAGTCGGCGGCGAGCCGACGTTCGTGGCGATCGAGAACCAGGAAGCCGCGGAATGGAACACGACCGCAGATGGCCCGCACAAGCGCCTCCTCGCCAGCGCACTTGCCGAGAGGTTGCGCACCATCTACGCGCCGGACGGGTTGGTTCAGCGAAGCCAGGGCAAGTGGTATCCGGGTGAACCGTTGCCACGGTGGCAGGTCGGACTGTTCTGGCGAACAGATGGTGAATCGCTATGGCGCGATTCAGATCTGATCGCCGATCCCTGGTTGCCGGAGGACAAGCGCCCTGACCCGGTCGAGAACGCGGCGTCGGGCGAGCTGGTTCGAAGCCTGGTCGAGGCCCTCGGGCTGCCGGCCGAACAAGCCCGGCCCGCATACGAAGACCCATTGGTTCGGTTGCTCGAACTGGTTCGACAGCCCTACGGCGCCCCGCCCGTCGACGACGGCGATCTCGAGCCGGGTACCGACTCCGCCGAGTCCAGGGCGGCGCTGCTCGCTCGCCTTGATTCGTCGACCGATCAGCCTGCCGCCTTCGTTCTCCCGATCAGCCGAAAAGCCGACGGCACGGGCTGGCTCAGCGCAGACTGGACGCTTCGCCGCGGCCGAATCGTGCTGCTGGAGGGCGATTCTCCGGCAGGTCTGAGGCTCCCGCTCAGTGCGATCTCCTGGGTCGGCGGCCCACCGGAGAATCCGTCGGATCCCACCGAGGCGAAACAACCGTTGCCGGTGCATCAGCTCACCCAGCGGCCGCCGCGACCGGTCGATCCTGCGCAGGCCCGCTACGCGCGTTTGGTCGAATCCAACGCTGCTGGACGGTCCAGCGTCGGCGGCGATGCGGTGACCGCTCTCGTCGCGGAAGTTCGCGACGGAATTCTGTATGTGTTCATGCCTCCGATGGACCGTCTCGACGACTTCGCCGAACTGGTCGAGCGGGTGGAGAACGCGGCGTCCGCCATCGACACGCCGGTGGTGATCGAGGGATACGGTCCGCCGTCCGATCCGCGCATCCAAACACTGACGGTGACACCGGATCCGGGTGTCATCGAGGTCAATGTCCAGCCGTCGTCGTCGTGGGCCGAACAGAACGACTTGATGGAAACCCTCTACCACGAGGCGCGTCTGTCGCGGCTGAGCACCGAAGGTTTCGACAACGACGGCACCACGCGCGGTACAGGCGGTGGCAATCACATCACCCTCGGTGGCATCACGCCGTCGGATTCGCCGGTCCTACGACGGCCGGACCTGTTGGTGTCGCTGCTCACCCATTGGCAGCGTCATCCGTCGCTGTCGTACCTGTTCTCGGGGCGATTCATCGGCACCACGTCTCAGGCGCCCCGTGCCGACGAAGGCCGCGAGGAGGCACTGTACGAACTCGAGGTCGCGTTCAGCGAGATCGACAGGCTCACCGGTCCCGACCGCGCGGCATCTCCGTGGGTGGTGGACCGTGCGCTGCGGCATCTGCTGACCGACATCACCGGCAACACACATCGAGCCGAGTTCTGCATCGACAAGCTCTACAGCCCGGACAGCACGCGCGGACGGCTCGGACTGCTCGAACTCCGCGGTTTCGAGATGCCCCCGCACCATCAGATGGCGATGGTTCAGTCGCTGCTCGTTCGCTCGATGGTGTCGCGGTTCTGGGACACCCCGTTGAAGGCGCCGCTGATTCGGCACGGTGCCAACCTGCACGGCCGGTACATGCTGCCGCACTTCGTCATTGCAGACATCGGTCGCGTGGCGGAGGATCTGCGCGAACACGGCATCGAATTCGACACCAGCTGGCTCGACCCCTTCACGGAGTTTCGCTTCCCGCGGATCGGCACCACGGTCATCGGTGACGCCGAACTCGAACTTCGCGGTGCCATCGAGCCATGGAACACGTTGGGGGAGGAGTCGACGTCATCGGGGACGGCCCGCTATGTCGACTCCTCGGTCGAGCGTGTTCAGGTGCGGATCGCCGGTGCGGACGAGGGCCGCTATCTGGTGACGTGCAACGGAGTTCCGGTGCCGATGTTGCGCACCGAGCGCCAGGACGTTCAGGTGGCCGGTGTGCGGTACCGGGCCTGGCAGCCGCCGAGCGCCTTGCACCCCACCATCGAGGTTCAGTCTCCGCTGCGATTCGACCTCGTGGAGAAGCAGACCGGCCGGGCGCTCGGTGGCTGCACCTACCACGTGGTCCACCCGGGTGGTAGGTCCTACGAGGGACCTCCGGTCAATTCCGTGGAGGCCGAGGCGCGTCGGAACGGACGGTTCGAGGAGGGCGGGTTCACCGCAGGCAAGGTGGACATAGCAAGATTGCTCGAGATGCATGCTCGACAGTCGATCGATGTCGCGGCCCCGGGAATGCTGGATCTCCGTCGTACGGGCGTCCATTCCAGGTAGCGACAAAGGTCGAACAACGAGTCGAAACACCGGTGACGACCATCGGGCTACTTCTGGGATCCACTCGTCGGTGGCCCTGAATCGGCACGTCGGTCGCCCGACGGAAGGAATGACGACTCGATGGTTCCCGTGGATGCGGTCGACTCCGGCGCCCGCACGGACCCCAGCTCCCACACGGCTTCCGGTCCGTTGCCCAGCGCGTCCGCGCAGGTGATCGCCGACTATCGCAACCGACTCGGCGGGTTCGTCGGCGGACGACCGCGCTATGACGAACTGCTGGATTCGGACGGTGCGCTGCGTCCGCAGTGGACCGAACTCGTCGGCACGCTCGACGCTGCCGGACCCGAGGGCGAGCGCGTCCTGCAGTCCCGCGTACGCCGGATTGTCGACGACCACGGCATCACCTACAACCCGGTTCCCGCGGACGGCTCCGACGGTGTCGTCGCGCCGGTCCGGTGGGGCTTGGACGGGCTTCCGCTGGTTCTGTCCGCCGACGACTGGAAGCTGATCGAGGCCGGACTCGTGCAACGATCCCGGTTGCTCGACGCTGTGCTGACCGACCTCTACGGCCCGATGGATACCGTGCGGCGCGGCCTCATCCCCCCGCAGTTGGTGTTCGGTGACCCTGGTTACCTGCGGGCCGCGCACGGGATCACCATCCCTGGGCCCCACCAGCTTTTCTTGCATGCCGCCGATGTCGGGCGCAGTTCGGATGGAAGCTTCCGTGTCGCAGCGGACCGGACACAGGCCCCGTCGGGGATCGGATATGCGCTCGCTGATCGACGCGTGATGTCCCGGGCGACACCCGAGTTGTTCCAGGACACCAATCCGCGGCCGCTGTCGACGTTCGCCCGCGCTGTGCGGCTCGCTCTGATCGATGCCGCACCTGCCGCGGCAGAAGACCCCGTGGTGGTGGTTCTGTCTCCGGGATCGCACTCCGAGACTGCATTCGACCAGGCATATCTGGCAACCGTGCTCGGTTTTCCGCTCGTCGAGAATGCCGACCTGGTGGTACGCGACGGTTGCCTGTGGATGCGGTCGTTGGGGACATTGAGGCGGGTCGACGTCGTGCTGCGCCGCGTCGACGCCGACTACACGGACCCGCTGGACCTGCGGCCGGACTCGCGGTTGGGCGTCGTCGGCCTGGTGGAAGTGCTCCGTCGAGGCGCGGTCAGCGTGGTGAACACTCTGGGCAGCGGCGTTCTCGAGAACCCTGCGCTACCGACGTTGCTGCCTGCGCTGAGCCGCGCTCTGCTCGATGAGGACTTGCTGCTGGAATCGACACCCTCGACGTGGGGAGGCGCGCAGAATGGTCTTTCCCACCTCACTGCACGCATGCGGTCGCTGGTCTTCCGGTCCGTGTCCGACCACGAGGTGGTCGTCGGACCCGACCTCGACGACGCCGCCGCAGACCGATTTCGGCGCCGCTTGGCAGCCGAACCGTGGAAGTGGGTCGGCCAGGAGACCCCGGAGTTCTCCACATCCCCATCGGGATCGGGATCCGGGGGCAGAGACATCGGCGTGGCCGAGGTTGGTTTGCGACTCTTCAGCGTCGCGCAAAGCGTCGGATACACACCGATGGCCGGCGGTCTGGGACAGGTGCTTGTCACTGAACCGGTCGCCGAACCGCTGATCACGGTGGCATCGAAGGACGTGTGGGTCCGCTCGGCTCATCGGGTGACACCGGCGGACTCCGCCCCGCACACCCCACCCGCGACGGCGGAGGAACTTCCGCATTACGCAGCCGCCGCCAACGTCGATGTCGTGAGCTCGCCGCGTGTGCTCGGTGATCTGTTCTGGCTCGGTCGCTACAGCGAGCGAGCCGAGGATATGACGCGGCTGCTGATCGCAGCTCGGGAGAGGCACCAGGATTACCGATCGATGCCGTGGCTCGACGGTAGCGACAGCCTCCCAGTACTGCTCGAGGCGGTGACCAAGGTTTCCGGTACCGGACCAGGGTTCTACAACGAGAACGTTCGAGGGAACGCGATTGCGGAGTTCCGCTCCTTGACGCTGTCCGTCGGTCGGCTCGGCTCGCTGGCTCAATCCGTTGATCGCCTGCAGCAGGCTGCACGCGGTGTTCGAGATCAACTGTCCATCGACACATGGGCGATCCTGAGCCATATCGAGCTCGCGCTGGGCGAGTTGGAGAACGCGAGCCCCGACAACGGTGCGCAGTTGGCAGCCTCTCAGGCCGATGTGCTGCGCGGGCTGTCGGCGCTGAGCGGGTTGGCGTCGGAGTCGATGGTCCGCGACCCCGGTTGGTACCTGATGGACTGCGGCAAGCGGATCGAGCGTGGTCTGCAGCTGACGGCGCTGCTTTCCGCCACCCTGGAGCACGCTCTCACGCCGTCGACGGAACAGGCCGTCATCGACTCGATTCTGTCCGCGGCGGAATCGTCGGTCGTCTACCGTCGTCGCAATCGCGGACGCGCCAGACCTGCCGCGGTCGCGCAGCTTCTGCTGTTCGACGAGGGGAATCCACGCTCGCTCGTCTATCAACTCGACCGAATCAAACACGATCTCGGGTCGCTACCGGACGCGTCGGGAACCTCGCGAGGAGAGCAGCTGGTCGAGCAGATCGCCGTGCGACTTCGACGGGTCGATCCGGGGGATCTCGAGTCGGTGGACGCCTCGGGGCGGCGCGTCGAGCTGGTCGAACTCGTCGATGGGATTCACCGTCAGTTGCTCGAGCTCTCGAACGTGGTGCTGGCGACGCACATGGTGCTGCCGGGCGGGACGCAACCACTCTGGGGAACGGTCCGGAACCGGCGGGCAGACCGGACCGTCGCAGCACAGAACGGCGAAGGCGTATGAGCAGGAATTATCGGATTCGGCACATCACCACCTACACCTATTCGGATCGAGTGACCTCGTCCTACGGCAGGGGTTTTCTGACTCCCCGTGACATGGACGGGCAGCGCTGCATCGTCAAGTCCGTCGAGGTGGAGCCGTCTCCGACGGATCAGTCGTTCGGGGTCGATGTGTACGGCAACGAGGACGTGTATTTCCATGTGAACACAGACCACGAAAAACTCGTGGTCACTGCTGATTCGCTCGTCGAAGTGGATCCGCCCGACGACACCTCGCGCGCGCTCGGCACCGTCGGCGAGTGGCGCAGTGCGCGGCCACAGGAGCCGGGAACCTACACAGCAGAGGGGGCACGTGCCGCCGCGGTCGAATTCGTCCTCGATCTCGACTCACCCGAGATCACCGACGCGGTTCGCGATTACGCCGAGGCGAGCTTCGCCCCCGGACGCGCGTTGCGTGACGTCGTCGTCGATCTGACGCATCGCATCTTCGTGGACTTCACGTATCGATCGGGTTCGACGACCGTCTCGACGAAGGTCGCGGACGTCCTGTCGGCACGCTCGGGGGTCTGTCAGGATTTCGCGCGGCTGGCGATCGCCTGTTTGCGTTCGAAGGGATTGGCGGCTCGCTACGTGTCGGGATACCTCGCCACCGAGCCTCCGCCCGGTAAGGAGAGAATGATCGGGGTCGACGCCACGCATGCCTGGGCGGCCGTCTGGACGCCCGACGACAAGTGGCTCGCATTCGACCCCACCAACGACCAACTCGTCGACGAGCGGTACACCACTCTCGCGTGGGGACGCGACTACGCTGACGTACCCCCGCTGCGCGGTGTGATCTACACCGAGGCCGACGAGAGCACTATCTCGGTGTCGGTCGACGTTGCTCCCGTCGTGACATAGCCGGTATCGAATAGTTGCCAGGTCGGACCGAAAAGGTGGGGCGACACAGCCCAGTTCGTCGTACGGACCGGGTACCTTGGTACCCGATGACCGCAATATTGGCAGATCCTGTCTCAGAGGTAGTAGCCGCCGCTCAGCGGCTGCTCACCAGGCGCACCGGCGCATCCGTCACCCTCGTCGACCCGGTCGACCTGGGGGGCAGTGGCCAGGCAACCGTCGTTCGTGTGCGCGTGTCCGCGAATCCTTTCCAACTCCCACGCACGCTGGTGGTCAAACAGGTTCGTGACAACCCCGTCGAGAGTTCGGCGGCCGACGGCGGCGGCCAATCGGCGTTTCTGCGTGAAGCCGCGTCGTACCAGTTCGCGAATGCGCTCGCCACCGACTCCAGACCAGGACCAGAGCTCTTGGCCTACGACTTGAGCGCCCGGTTGCTCGTACTCAGCGACCTCGGCGATGCAAGCCCCATCACTGCCCTGCTCAAGCACTCCGATGCCGCTTCGGTGACCAACTCCCTGATGGCGATGGCTCAGGCGCTGGGACGGATGCACGCTGCGACGGTGGGCAGGGAGGACGACTTCGCCGCATTGCTGCGCCGGGTCGGGCTTCCGAACACCGCCGACGGCATTACCGCGCAGATTCCCGATGCGCTCGTGGCGGTGCCGCGCATGCTCGCCGACGAACTGGGCATTGCCGAGACACCCAGTGCCTTCTTCGACCGTGTCGAACGCAGTGGCCGACTCTTCGCGCATGGGACATCGCGCGCGTTCAGCCCCTCCGACCTGTGCCCGGACAACATCATCGTCAACGAGGAGGGAGTTCGCTTCCTGGACTACGAGTGGGGCGGCTTCCGCGACGCAACACTCGACATCACGTACGCGCTGGCGTCGTTCCCCGGATGCCTGTGCCACTTCGATCTCTCTGCCGAGCTGGCGCAGGCAATGATCGACGCGTGGCGCTCCGAGGTGGTCGGTATCTGGCCGCACCTGGCCGACGACGCCGTTCTCGCCTCGAAGATCCTCGACGCCCAACTCATCTGGGTCTGGCTCACCACGTACTGGTTCTTGCCGAACGATCACACGCGGATCGCTGCAGCGCGGGCGCACCACCTGTCGGTTCCCCGGTCGGATGCCCTGCTGTCGCGGTGGTCTGCGCTCGTCGACCAGGCCGTCACGACCGGTGACAGCGACGTCGCCGACTTCGCTCGCCGCGTCGTTGCTGCCCTCGAAGCGAAGTGGGACCGCTGACCGACACTATGGGGACAGGGTTCGGCGATGATGACTCGGACGAACATGGCCTCTTCGACGAGCCTGGGCAACCATCGTCTGCCGCGGGCGAGCGGGACGATTGGGCCGAGCCACCCCGAGCCTCCGTGCGGCCACAGGCGCCACTAGCTGTGCGAATGCGCCCCCGCACGCTGGAGGAAGTTGTCGGTCAGGCGCATCTGCTCGCTCCCGGAGCGCCGTTGCGCCGGCTGGTCGACGGGTCGGGCGCGTCCTCGGTCATGCTGTACGGGCCCCCTGGGACAGGAAAGACCACACTCGCATCACTCATCTCCGGCGCCACCGGACGCAAGTTCGAAGCGCTCTCGGCATTGTCGGCTGGTGTGAAGGAAGTCCGCGGCGTCATCGATCTGGCGCGTCGAAGGCTCACCGCGGGCGAACAGACCGTTCTCTTCATCGACGAGGTGCACCGCTTCTCCAAGACTCAGCAGGACGCGCTGCTGGCAGCAGTCGAGAACCGTATCGTTCTGCTGGTCGCGGCGACGACGGAAAATCCTTCGTTCTCGGTGGTGTCGCCGTTGTTGTCGAGATCTCTCGTGCTGCAGTTGCAGCCGCTGAGCTCGGCCGACATCGAATTGCTGCTCACCAGGGCGGCGCAGGATCCGCGTGGACTCGACGGTGCCGTGAGCATCGACGACGACGCCATGGCGCACCTCGTGCGCTTGGCGGCCGGGGACGCTCGCCGCGCACTGACGGCGCTGGAAGCGGCAGCGGGAGCCGCGACCGGCCCGACGCTGGATCTGGCAACCGTCGAGGCCAGCGTGGACAAAGCAGCGGTCCGTTACGACCGTGACGGTGACCAGCACTACGACGTCATCAGTGCCTTCATCAAGTCCATCCGCGGATCGGACGTCGACGCAGCCCTGCACTACCTGGCGCGCATGATCACCGCGGGGGAGGATCCACGATTCATTGCGCGGCGCCTCGTCGTGCACGCCAGCGAGGATGTCGGCATGGCCGACCCGACAGCGCTGCAGACGGCGACAGCGGCCGCGACTGCGGTGCAGATGATCGGTATGCCGGAAGCGCGCCTGGCATTGGCCCAGGCAACAATCCACCTGGCCACGGCCCCCAAGTCCGGCGCGGTGATCGCTGCGCTCGGCGCGGCCATGGCCGACGTAGCGGCCGGCAAGTCGGGTTCGGTCCCAGCCCACCTGCGCGACGGGCATTACAAGGGAGCCGAGGCGCTCGGAAACGCGGTGGGCTACAAGTACCCGCACAGCGACCCCGGCGGCGTCCTGCGACAGCAGTATCCGCCGGACGAGTTGGTGGGCGTGAACTATTACGAGCCGACCGATCACGGTGTCGAACGAGAGATCGGAACTCGGGTGGGCAAGTTGCGTCGTATCGTGCGCGGTCGCTGAGTCGCTGAGTCGCTGAGTCGCTGAGTCGCTTCGTTGCCCAGTCACTGAGCCGCTGCTCCGCGGGGACTGCACAGGTCGCTCGTGCGGGACGTTAACCTGTAGGTGTGCAAACCCATGACATCCGCAGGCGTTTCCTCGACCACTTCGTCAAGGCCGGTCACACCGAAGTGCCCAGTGCCTCGTTGGTGCTCGATGACCCCAACCTGCTGTTCGTCAACGCAGGCATGGTGCAGTTCGTGCCGTACTTCCTGGGTCAGCAGACGCCGCCGTACGCCACCGCGACGAGCGTTCAGAAATGTGTCCGCACGCTCGACATCGAGAATGTGGGAATCACCACACGACACAACACCTTCTTTCAGATGGCAGGAAACTTCTCCTTCGGCGACTACTTCAAGCGCGAGGCGATCGCGTATGCATGGTCGCTGCTGACCGGAAGTGTCGCCGACGGCGGTTACGGATTCGATCCGGAGCGCATCTGGGTCACGGTGTATCTCGACGACGACGACGCCATCGCATTGTGGAAAGAGATCGCGGAGATACCCGACGAGCGAATTCAACGCCGCGGAATGGCCGACAACTACTGGTCCATGGGCATCCCCGGCCCGTGTGGTCCATGCTCGGAGATCTATTACGACCGCGGGCCCGAGTACGGGCGCGACGGTGGCCCGGTGGCCGACGAGGACCGGTACATCGAGATCTGGAATCTCGTGTTCATGCAGAACGAGCGCGGCCAGGGGTTCGGCAAGGACGATTTCGAGATCCTCGGACCGTTGCCCAAGCAGAACATCGACACCGGCATGGGCGTCGAGCGTGTCGCCTTCCTGCTGCAGGGCGTCGACAACGTCTACGAAACCGATCTGGTGCGCCCGGTCATCGCCAAGGCGGAGGAGCTCAGCGGTCGGCCGTACGGCGTCGATCATGCGGACGATATCCGCTTCCGAGTCATCGCAGATCACGCACGCACAGCGGCGCTGCTGATCTCGGACGGCGTGAACCCCGGCAACGACGGCCGCGGCTATGTGCTGCGACGATTGCTGCGTCGAATCGTCCGCTCCGCGCGCCTGCTCGGTGCACCGGATCAGACCATGGCCGAGCTGATCACCGTCGTTCGCGACACGATGGCCGAGTCCTACCCCGAACTCGTCACCGGATTCGACCGCATCCTTTCGGTCTCGGTCGGTGAGGAAACCGCGTTCCTGAAGACGCTCACTTCCGGATCGAAGCTGTTCGACACAGCGGCGGAGACGGTGAAGTCCTCGGGGAAGTCGACGATCGGCGGCGCCGAGGCATTCGCGCTGCACGATACCTACGGCTTCCCGATCGATCTCACGCTCGAGATGGCATCCGAAGCCGGTCTGAAGGTGGACGAGGACGGGTTCCGCGCGCTGATGGCCGAACAGCGTCAGCGCGCCAAGGACGATGCGCGTGCCCGCAAGCATGCGCACACCGATCTGTCTGTGTACCGCGATTTCGTCGATCGCGGTGCGACCGAGTTCACCGGGTTCGACGAATTGTCCTCGGAGGCCACCGTTCTCGCGCTGATTTCCGGTGGCGTGCGGGTCCCGACGGCCGTCGCCGGCGATTCCATCGAGGTGATCCTGGATCGCTCTCCCCTCTACGCGGAGTCCGGTGGGCAGATCGCCGACATCGGTACGATCAGCGCCCCGGGGCTGAAGGTCAAGGTCGACGACGTGCAGAAGATCGCCAAGAAGGTCTGGACGCACAAGGTCACCGTCGAGGCCGGCCAGATCACCGAGGGTGACGTGGTTCGCGTCGATGTCGATCCGGCGTGGCGCAAGGGAGCGACGCAGGGGCACTCCGGCACTCACATGGTCCATGCCGCGCTCCGCGAGGTGCTCGGACCGAACGCCACGCAGGCCGGTTCACTGAACAAGCCGGGTTACCTGCGCTTCGATTTCTCGTGGCAGGGTGGCCTGACCGAAGCTCAGCGTGTCGATATCGAAGCTGTCGCGAACGATGCGATCGGCGCCGACTATGCCGTCAACACCTCCATCACGGACCTCGACAGCGCGAAGGCGATGGGCGCGATGGCGCTTTTCGGTGAGAACTACGGGGACGAGGTGCGGGTGGTCGAGATCGGCGGGCCGTTCTCGATGGAACTCTGCGGCGGCACGCACGTCGAGCACTCTTCACAGATCGGTCCGGTCACGCTGCTCGGGGAGTCGTCCGTCGGGTCCGGTGTCCGACGCGTCGAGGCATTCGTTGGACTCGACTCGTACCGCTACCTGGCCAAGGAACGTGCCTTGCTCGCCGGCGTCGCCTCGTCGCTGAAGGTCCCTACCGATGAGGTGCCCGCGCGAATCGAAAACCTCGTGGAAAAGCTGCGGGTCGCGGAGAAGGAACTCGAAGCCGTCAAGGCTGCGTCGGTGCTGGCCTCTGCCGGTGGCCTGGCGTCGAAGGCCGAGCGGATGGGCGCGGTCCAGGCGGTCGTCGCTCGGGCACCGGAAGGGGTCGGCGGAAATGACCTGCGGGGGCTCGCTGCCGACGTCCGTGGCCGTTTGGGCAACGATCCGGCAGTCGTCGTGCTGTTCGGATCGGTCGACGGGAAGGTTCCGTTCGTGGTGTCCGCCAACAGGGGTGCACAGGACGCCGGTGTACGCGCGGGCGAACTGGTGTCGAGTTTCGGGCCTGCCATCGGCGGACGGGGTGGTGGCAAGGGCGACTCGGCGCAGGGTTCGGGAACCAACCCGCAGGGCATCGACGCTGCCGTGGACGCTGTTCGCGCGCGTATCGCCGATGCCGCAGCGTCCTGAACCCGAGCGGGGTGCACCCGAGCGTCGTGCACCCGAGCGTCGTGAACCCGATCGGCCCGGTGCCGACGATCCCGGTGTCGGCAGGCGGATCGGCATCGACGTCGGGAGCGTTCGGATCGGCGTGGCATCGTCCGATCCGAACGGCATTCTCGCCACGCCCGTCGAAACGGTCGCACGCTCGAAGGTGAAGGGGCCGAATGCCCCCGACGTTGCGCGCCTCGCCGCCATCATTGCCGAGTACGAGGCCGTCGAAGTGGTGATCGGCCTGCCGCGCACCCTGCGCGGTGAGAGCGGTTCGGCGGTGCACGCGGCGGAGCGCTTGGCTCGCGCCCTGGCCAGGCAGGTGCCCGGCGTGCCGATTCGGATGGCCGACGAGCGATTGACTACGGTGAGCGCAACGCGGGCGCTGCGCGAAAGCGGTGTCCGGGCGAAGTCGCAACGGGGGGTCATCGACCAAGCTGCAGCAGTCGCCATCCTCCAGGGATGGTTGGACGAGCGAGCCTCCCACCGTGTATCGCAACCAGAGATGAGTTCGAGCCCGTCGGAACAGCCCATCCAGACGGAACAACAGGGTCGCATCCCGGAGGTCGGCGAGTGAACTACAGACGGTACGAGAACGACGCGCACACCGATCCGATCGGATATTCGGTCGGTCAGGGGAGTGAGTTCGATCGTGCGGTCGTTGCGGGGGAGCCGCGTCCCACACGGCGTGCACAGAACATCCGACGGCGTGCGGCACGAAGCCGCAAGAGGCGTGGACAACTCATCGGTGCGGTGCTGGGGTTGGTCCTGCTCGTGGCTGTCGCAAGCGGCGGCTATTTCGTGTTCGACCGCCTCAGTGGCGGACCTGCGCCGGCCGAGGACTTCGCGGCCGGAAATGCCGGTGAGTCTGCGGTCGTCCGGGTCGACCCGGGTGATACCGCGCAGGAGATCGGAGTCGACGCCGTGGCGAAGGGTGTCGTGGCCAGCGCCGACGCGTTCATGGGTGCCGCCGTGCAGAATCCAGCGATGTCTTCCGTGCAGCCCGGCTACTACCTCGTGCCCACCAACATTCCGGCGTCCGAGGCGGTGAGCGCATTGGTCGATCCGTCCGCTCGGGTCGGCAGCGTCATCATCGCGGAAGGGCGTCAGCTGCACGATTCCCGCGATGTCAACACCGATGCCGTGAAGAGGGGCATCTACACCTTGCTGTCCGAAGCGAGCTGCATCGACCGAACCGGCGGTGGCACCCCCACCTGCATCTCGTACGAGGACTTCAATGCCGCCGGCGCGAACGACGACCCCGCCGCTCTCGGTGTACCGGAATGGGCCATGGCCAGGGTTCAGGGCGTTCCCGATCGCGACCGGCAGCTCGAGGGGCTCATCGCGGCAGGCAGCTGGAACATCGATCCGACGGCTACAGCAGGGGAGATACTCGCCCAGTTGGTTTCGGAGAGCGCGCAGACCTACGAGAACACCGGCATTCTGACCGCCGGCGCCAATTCGGGGCTCGATCCGTACGACACGTTGATCGCGGCGTCCCTGGTGGAACGAGAGGCACTACCGGCCGATTTCAGCAAGGTGGCGCGCGTGATCCTCAACCGATTGGCCGAGCCGCAGCAACTCGAGTTCGACTCGACGGTCAACTACGCCCTCGACACCACCGAGGTTGCCACCACGGATCTGGACCGCGCCACCGTGACACCGTGGAACACCTACGCCATGGAGGGTCTGCCCGCGACACCGATCGCCTCTCCCAGTGTGGCTGCTGTCGAGGCCGTCGAGGCACCAGCCGACGGTGACTGGCTCTACTTCGTGACGATCAACAACGCCGGCGAGACTCTGTTCACCCGCGAGTATTCCGAGCACCTGGCCAACATCGGTTTGGTCGAGGACGGATTCCTCGCGAGCGGTCGCTGACGTGCGCGCGGCCGTCCTGGGCAGTCCCATTCAGCACTCGAAATCGCCCCAGTTGCATCTCGCTGCCTACCGGGCTTTGGGTTTGCGAGACTGGAGCTACGAACGCATCGAATGTTCGGCCGAGCAGCTTCCCGGCCTTGTCGAAGGTTTGGGACCGGACTGGGTCGGGTTGTCGGTCACCATGCCGGGCAAGGTTGCGGCGCTCGGGTTCGCCGACGAGCGGACCGAGAGAGCGATTCTGGCAGGTTCGGCAAACACATTGCTACGTACACCGACCGGATGGCGAGCAGACTGCACCGACGTCGACGGCGTCCGCGGTGCACTCGAAGAGGTCGGTCTCACCGATCTGTCCGGGCAGGCAGTGACCGTGGTCGGTGCGGGGGGAACATCGCGTCCTGCTGTGGTCGCCTTGGCCGGACTCGGCGCGAAGTCCGTCACGATCGTCGCGCGTTCGGCCGACCGCGCAGCCGACACCCTCGCGTGCGGCCGTGCCGCCGGACTGGACACGAGGTTCGTCTCCGTCGACGATCCCGTGCTCGCCGATGTGGCAGCGGCGTCGGCCGTCGTGGTCAGCACCGTGCCTGCCCCCGGCGCAGCACCGATCTCGACGGCACTGGCGCACGCGCCGGTGGTTCTCGACGCGATCTACGATCCATGGCCCACCCCGCTCGCGGACGCTGTCGCAGCTGCTGGCGGAACCATCGTGCCCGGCTTGGCGATGCTGCTCAACCAGGCCTACGGACAGGTCGAGCAGTTCACCGGGCAACCGGCGCCGAAGGCTGCAATGCGGGCCGCGATCGACGCGGCCTGATCGGAGCCGGAGCCGCTGCCACAGCGGCTGTTCCTCCACAGGCATCACGCTTGTCCACAGGTCGATTCTTGGCCTGCGGTTTCACCCGCGCTCGCGCTCGGTCGTATCCGACGATGCATCCTGTGACATGGAATTGCATCGTGATCTGGGGTGGGGCAGGCCTACTGGTCGGCCAGCTGACCGCGTGGACGGTCCATCGGATCACATCGTGGCGACCGGTGGGTCTGCCGCTGGTATCGGCCGGGCTTTGGGCAGCCGCGGTCGGGTTCGGCGGCGGCGCGCCCGCGCTCCTGCTCACGTGGTGGTGTGCATGTCTGATGTGTACGGACATCGCGTCGCGTCGGTTGCCGAATCCACTCACCGCCGCGGGCGCCGTCGGCGTGCCCGCGTACGCGATCGCGGTAGGGGATTTCGAGGCAGTACTGGTCGGCGGCGGTGTGTTGTTCGGCTGCTATCTCGCCGTCCACCTCCTCATGCCGCGCGCCTTCGGTGCCGGCGATGTGAAGCTCGCTTTTGTGCTCGGCGGACTCGCCGGCCTGTTCGGAACCCATGCATGGGTGTGCGCTGCACTGCTGGCGCCGCTGTTCACCGGTGTGGTCGGTCTTGCCTGTCGAGCGCTTCGCCGAGCCGAGAGCTCGGTGCCGCACGGGCCGTCGATGTGCCTGGCCACCCTGCTGGCACTGACGGCTGCCGGGACGTGAAAAGATAACGGCGTGCTGCGCTGGATAACTGCCGGAGAATCTCACGGCCCCGCTCTCGTGTCCATCCTCGAAGGCATGATCGCGGGCGTCGAAGTGACCTCCGAGGACATTGCCACTCAACTCGCCCGGCGACGACTCGGATACGGGCGAGGCGCGCGGATGAAGTTCGAGGCCGACAAGGTCACCATCACCGGTGGCATCAGGCACGGTCGGACGATCGGTGGTCCCGTCGCCATCGAAGTGGGCAACACCGAATGGCCCAAGTGGGAGCAGGTCATGTCGGCCGATCCCGTCGATGAGAGCGTGCTCGCCGATCTCGCGCGCAATTCTCCGCTGACGCGACCTCGGCCCGGTCACGCGGACTATTCCGGAATGCTCAAGTACGGCTTCGAGGACGCGCGGCCGGTGCTCGAACGCGCCAGTGCCCGCGAAACCGCGGCCCGCGTGGCCATCGGCACCGTGGCGCGCTCGTTCCTGAAGCAGGCGTTGGGTGTCGACGTTGTCTCGCACGTGATCTCGATCGGCGCATCGGATCCATACGTCGGGCCCGCGCCCATGGGCGATGACCTCGACGCTATCGACGCGAGCCCCGTACGTGCGTTCGATCAGGCGGCCGAGGCGTCGATGATCGCCGAAATCGAATCGGCCAAGCGCGACGGCGATACGCTCGGCGGAATCGTCGAGGTGGTGGTCCACGGGCTCCCCGTCGGTCTCGGGTCCTTCGTCAGCGGCGAACGAAAGCTCGACGCTCGGCTTGCCGCCGCTCTGATGGGTATCCAGGCGATCAAGGGCGTCGAAGTCGGTGACGGCTTCGAAACGGCCCGACGCCGAGGCAGCGCGGCCCATGACGAGATCACTCCGGGGCCCGACGGCATCCATCGCTCCACCAACCGCGCCGGTGGCGTCGAAGGGGGCATGACCAACGGCGAACCCCTTCGAGTGCGAGCAGCGATGAAGCCGATCTCGACGGTGCCACGTGCCCTCGCGACAGTGGACATGTCCACCGGGGAGGAAGCCGTCGCAATTCACCAACGCTCCGATGTGTGTGCGGTCCCGGCGGCAGGTGTGGTCGCCGAGACCATGGTGGCCCTCGTACTCGCGCAGGCTGTGCTGGAGAAGTTCGGCGGTGACTCCATCGCGGAAACCACGAGCAACGTCGATCACTACGTGAAGGGCACCGCCGCCCGGCCACCGCGATGACGCCGTACGCGGTGCTGGTGGGACCACCAGGCGCCGGTAAGTCCACGATCGGCCGCAGGGTGGCAGCGGCGCTGGGGAAAGAGTTGCTCGATACCGATGTGGCCATCGAACGCACGACGGGACGGACCATCGCCGATATTTTCGCCGAGGATGGCGAGCAGGCGTTCCGGCGAATCGAGGAGCAGGTCGTTGCGGATGCTCTGGAATCGCACACGGGCATCGTGTCACTCGGCGGTGGATCGGTTCTTTCCGAGCGAACTCGAGCGCTGCTGAAGCCTCTGCCCGTCGTCTACCTCGAGATCAGCGTTGCCGAAGGGCTTCGGCGGACCGGAGCCAACACTTCCCGTCCCCTCCTCGCGGGCCCGGACCCCCGCGCCAAGTATCAGAACCTGATGCGAATACGCCGTCCGTTGTACCGGTCGGTGGCGACGATCAGAGTGCGCACGGACGGTCGCAGTCCGGCTCGGGTGGTCGGTCAGGTGGTGACCAAGCTCGAGCAGCACCATGCCGGCTCCGGCACATGACGCCAGCAGGCAATGCCCTACAAGCACGAACAAGGATTTCACGAGTGGATGAGGTGAATCGATGACCGAACCAGTACGCGTCATGGTGGAGACAGCTGCCCCGTATCCGGTGATCATCGGCAGGGGACTGCTGACGGATCTTGTCGAGGAACTCGTCGGGGTGGCAACGGTCGCCATCTTCCATCAACCTCCTCTCGCCGAGACCGCCGAGGCTGTGCGGGCAGCGCTCGCCGAAAAGGGGATCGACGCGCACCGGATCGAAATTCCCGACGCCGAGGACGGCAAGGAACTCGCCGTCGCGGGATTCTGCTGGGAGGTGCTGGGCCGAATCGGGATGACACGAAGCGATGCCGTCGTCAGCCTCGGCGGGGGAGCTGCGACCGATCTGGCCGGGTTCGTCGCGGCGACCTGGATGCGCGGAGTCAAGATCGTGCACGTCCCGACGACGCTGTTGGCGATGGTCGACGCCGCGGTCGGCGGAAAGACAGGGATCAACACCGAGGCAGGGAAGAACCTGGTCGGATCGTTCCACGAGCCGGCCGCAGTGTTGATCGACCTCGCGACACTGGAAACCGTGCCGCGAAACGAAATCGTCGCCGGACTCGCGGAGGTCATCAAGACCGGGTTCATTGCCGACCCGGTGATACTCGACTTGATCGAAGCCGACCCCGAGGCGGCACTCGATCCGTCCGGGGCAGTGCTTCCCGAGCTGATTCGACGCTCTGTCGAGGTGAAGGCCCGCGTGGTCGCCGCCGACCTTCGCGAGGCCAGCTTGCGTGAAATCCTCAATTACGGACACACCCTCGGTCATGCGATCGAGCGTCGCGAGCGGTACCGGTGGCGTCACGGCGCAGCGGTCGCCGTCGGACTGGTCTTCGCTGCGGAACTGGGCCGATTGGCGGGGCGCCTGGATGACGCCACGGCGGACCGTCATCGCACCGTGCTCGAGGCAGTGGGTCTGCCCACGAGCTATGACGCGGACGCTTTCGGGGACCTGCTCAAGGGCATGCAGTCGGACAAGAAGAACCGCGCCGGTGTCCTTCGGTTCGTCGTGCTCGATGGCCTCGCCAAGCCTGGACGACTAGAAGGACCCGATCCGTCCCTGCTCGTCGCCGCGTACTCGGCCATCGCCAAGAGCGAGACCGATCCATCGCCGACGGGGATCATGCTCTAGCGCCGATCACCTTTTCGCGCCGACACAAAGCGAGACCCCGCGCACGCGCTGCGCGGGGTCTCGCTTTGTGTCGGAGATGAGAGTTGCTTATCGAGTCTTGCGCGGATCGCCTGCATCTGGGTCGACGGCTTGGAAGACCTCGGTGTCGGCATTGGCATCGCCATCGGACCACTGCGACCTCTGCTGCGGAGCCGACGCGGCACCGACGTGGTGGTGGTGTTCTGCGCGCACCTTGTCGCGTTCTTCGAGCTTCTTCTTCGCTTCGCGGTTGGCGAGCATGCGTCCGAAGAACACCGCTGCCGTTGCGGGAATGAAGACAAGCAGAATGGTGAACGCCGCACCCGAGGTCAGCTCGAACACCAACGTGTTCTGGCCGAGGCTGAAGTCGACGATCAGCTGGAGGAACCAGGTGATCGCGCCGGCTGTCAGTCCAGCGAAGACAGCTGCCTTCAACCACACCATTGCCAGATCCGCACTGTCGTCGGGATCCGGATTGGCGCGCCGATCTCTGATGCCGTCGAGCCCCGCCCACACGATCACGACCAGCAGCACAGTTGCCAACCCCAGCCAACGCATCTGCGATCCGTGCAGCGGCCACTGCGTCACAGCGGCCCCGAGCAGAATTCGCACCCCTACGTTGACCAGACACATTCCGATTCCGCGTACCACCCACCCTGTCATGGGGGACAGCCTATCCGTAGCTCGCCGTAGCTGTGTCCCACCCCACAAAACACGTCCCTACGCGCCGCAGCGAGGCCTCGCTGCGGCGGTACCTTGTAGCGATGGCTGTAGATTTTCGCGGCAGACGCGCCGCGCTCCGACGCATCATGGAAACCAACGATCTCGCGTCCCTGCTCGTCACCGACCTGCTCAACATCCGGTACCTGACGGGATTCACCGGGTCCAACGCTGCGTTGCTCGTCTCGGCGCAGGATTCGCCGGTCAACGAGGACCACACCGTCGTCTGCACCGACGGCCGCTATGTGACTCAGGTGGCCGAGCAGGTGCCGGATCTACGTGCAGTCATAGATCGTGGCTCGGCTGCGTACCTCCTGCGCAGCGACGCAGCACCTCGCGCAGAGCGGGTCGGTTTCGAGTCGCACGTGGTGACGGTGGATCAGCACCTGTCCTGGACGCGGATCGACGACTCCTTGAATCTGGTTCGTAGTCCGGGCCTCGTCGAGGAGCTTCGAATGGTCAAGGACGAACACGAGATCGCACTGCTCCGCGAGGCTTGCCGGGCCGCCGACGCGGCGTTCGCGCAGCTGATCGAGCGCGAAAGCATTCGAGCCGGCCGCACCGAACTCGCCGTCGCACGCGAGCTCGAGGGTGCGATGATCGAACACGGCGCGGACGGCATCTCCTTCGAGACGATCGTCGCAACCGGCTCGAACTCCGCGGTTCCGCACCACCGGCCGACCGCCGCTGTGCTCGCGCACGGCGATTTCGTGAAGTTCGATTTCGGCGCACTCGTCGGGGGATACCACTCGGACATGACACGAACTGTCGTCATCGGTGCCGCGTCGGACTGGCAGAAGGACCTGTACGAGCTCGTGCTCCGGTCGCAAACCGCCGGCCGCGAGGCCCTCGCCCCAGGGGTCGAGACTGCAAGCGTCGATGCGGCGGCGCGGTCGGTGATCACCGCAGCCGGCTTCGGAGAGCTCTTCCTGCACGGCCTCGGGCATGGTGTCGGACTCGAAATCCACGAAGCGCCGGGCATCGCCAAGTCGAGCACCGGTACACTGCAGTGCGGTGCAGCCGTGACCGTCGAACCGGGTGTGTACTTCTCCGGGCGCGGAGGCGTCCGGATCGAAGACACGCTCATCGTTCGTGACAACGGTCCTGAGCTGCTCACCATGACCAGCAAGGAACTTACTTTCGTCTGACGCACGGCGGTTCGTCCGTAGAAGAACCTACGGCCTTGGTCACGACCGAGATTCCAGACCCACTTGCGCCTACCGCGCACACGAGAACACGAGGAGACGTCAGAACCTGTGGCTTCCACCAGCGATTTCAAGAACGGCCTTGTCCTGAGCATCGACGGACAGCTGTGGTCGATCATCGAGTTTCAGCACGTCAAGCCGGGCAAGGGCCCTGCGTTCGTGCGCACGAAGCTCAAGAACGTGCTGTCGGGCAAGGTCGTCGACAAGACGTTCAACGCCGGTGTGAAGGTGGACACCGCGGTGGTCGATCGTCGCGATATGACCTACCTGTACCACGACGGAAGTGACTACGTCTTCATGGACGGGGACACCTACGACCAGATCTCGATCTCCGAAGCGACCGTCGGTGACGGCGCGCGATTCATGCTCGAGAACATGCAGGTCCAGGTCGCCACCCATGAGGATGTTCCGCTCTACGTCGAGTTGCCGGTCACCGTCGAGCTCGAGGTCAAGCACACCGACCCCGGCCTGCAGGGTGACCGCTCGACCGGTGGCACCAAGCCGGCGACACTCGAGACCGGTGCCGAGGTATCGGTCCCGCTGTTCATCAACACCGGCGACAAGCTGAAGATCGACTCGCGCGACGGAAACTACCTGGGACGCGTGAATTCCTAGCGTGTCCCCGAAAAACTTGTCCCCGAAGAACGTGTCAGCTCAACCGACGAAGAAGCTCGGTGCACGCCACAAGGCACGCAAGCGAGCAGTCGACTTCCTGTTCGAGGCCGAGGCGCGAGATGCCGACCCCGTCGACCTCGCCAGGGAGCGCATCGAGCTCGCACGCGGCGACGACTCCATCGCACCGGTGAGCGAGTACACCCAGACGCTCGTCGGTGGCGTTGCGGAGAACCTCGACAGGCTCGACAGCGTCATCTCGGATCACCTCAACGATTGGACACTCAATCGTCTGCCCGCCGTCGATCGCGCGATCCTGCGCGTCGCGGTATGGGAGTTGTTCCACGCAGTCGATGTGCCGCCGGTGGTGGCGGTGGACGAGGCCGTCGAGCTGGCCAAGCAGTTGTCCACCGATGATTCGCCGTCTTTCGTCAACGGTGTACTCGGTCAGATCGTATTGGTTGCACCCCAGGTCCGAGCCGCAGCCGCCGCGGTGTCCTCGCGTCCGCTCGACGCCTCCGATGGTGAGATCGAGCCGGCCGACCGGGCCGAGGACGCACACGGCGGCTCCGCGACGTAATCGTGCTCACGTCGGGCGTCCCGAGTGCGTGATGAGCGGCGTGTCATTGCTAGGCTGATGCACTGTCAGACATCCTTTAACGATCCGTCCAGAGAGGCGGAGAAGGAGGTCGTAGTTTGCCTGCGCCCGATTCATCCTCCCCATCCGAGTCTTCCCCGCTCGAGTCGTCCCAGCCTCGAGCCTCTCGTGAGCTTCTGTCCGCTGCAGATGTCGGCCGGACCATCGCTCGGATGGCGCATCAGATAATCGAGAAGTCGGCGTTGGATTCCACGGATGCTCCCCGGGTCGTCCTGCTGGGCATCCCCACCCGCGGCACGTCACTCGCCGAACGCCTGGCCGACCGGATCGAGGCGTTCTCCGGGGTGCGGCCTCCGGTGGGCTCGCTGGACATCACGCTCTACCGGGACGACCTACGCGGCAAACCGCACCGCCCCCTCGAACGCACGTCTGTTCCACCCGGGGGCGTGGACGGGTCTCTGGTGGTGCTCGTGGACGACGTTCTCTTCTCGGGTCGCACAGTCCGCTCGGCTCTCGATGCGCTCCGAGATCTCGGCCGTCCCCGCGCGGTTCAGCTGGCGGTTCTCATCGACCGCGGTCACCGGGAGCTCCCGCTGCGGGCCGACTACGTCGGAAAGAACGTGCCGACGGCGCGCACCGAGGATGTTTCGGTCGAGCTGACCGAACACGACGGCCACGACGCAGTCAGGCTGTTCGACGGGAGGACGCCGCGGTGAAGCATCTGCTGTCCGTCGCCGATCTCACCGCCGAGTCCGCCACAGAACTTCTCGACGAGGCCGACCGGTTCGAGCAGGCGCTGCTCGGTCGTGAAGTCAAGAAGCTCCCCACCCTGCGCGGCCGCACGATCATGACGGTGTTCTTCGAGAACTCGACACGTACCCGTGTGTCCTTCGAGGTGGCGGGCAAGTGGATGAGCGCTGACGTCATCAACGTCAGTGCGAGCAGCTCGTCGGTGAGCAAAGGGGAGTCCCTGCGCGATACCGCCATGACCCTGCGCGCGGCGGGAGCCGACGCGCTGGTGGTGCGGCACCCATCCTCGGGTGCAGCCCATCAGATCGCTGCCTGGACGGCAGGTCAGAGTGAGAGCGGTGCGCTCGGGAGTTCCGCAGGCTCCACTTCGGGCGGACCCGCGGTGATCAATGCCGGCGACGGCACGCACGAGCATCCCACGCAAGCGCTGCTCGATGCCCTTACGCTCCGTCAGCGTCTGGGTTCGATCGCAGGCAAACGCATCGGAATCGTCGGGGACATCCTGCACAGTCGGGTCGCTCGATCCAATGCGATTCTGCTCTCGACGCTGGGCGCGGAGGTCGTGCTCATCGCGCCCCCGACTCTGCTTCCGGTCGGCGCATCGACGTGGCCGGTTCGTCTCTCGCATCACATCGATGCCGAGCTACCCGCCCTGGACGCGGTGCTGATGCTTCGAGTTCAAGCGGAGCGCATGAACGGTGGATTCTTCCCATCCCCCAAGGAGTATTCGCTCACTTACGGGCTGTCCCAGAAGAGAATGGACCTGCTGCCCGAGCATGCCGTAGTACTGCATCCGGGGCCGATGCTGCGCGGGATGGAAATAGCCGCCTCGGTCGCAGATTCCCCCAGAACTGCTGTTCTGCAACAGGTTACGAACGGAGTGCACGTGCGCATGGCGGTCTTGTTCCGATTGCTCGTCGGCTCGGACGGAGGTTCGCTGTGAGTGTGCTGCTGCGCGGGGTGTTGATCTACGGGGAAGCGCCCGTGACGGATGTTCTCATCGACGACGGCCAAATCGTCGCCATCGGATCAGATCTCGATGTCGATGGTGCGGGAGTCGATGGTGCGGATGTCGAGATTGTCGATGCCGTCGGTCACATCCTGCTGCCCGGCTTCGTCGACCTCCACACGCATCTTCGCGAGCCGGGCCGAGAAGACACCGAGACGATCGAAACAGGCTCGGCAGCTGCAGCTCTGGGTGGCTTCACGGCGGTATTCGCCATGGCGAACACCTCACCGGTCGCCGACTCCGTGGTCATCACCGACCATGTTTGGCGTCGCGGTCAGGAAGTCGGCCTGGTCGACGTCCACCCTGTCGGTGCTGTCACCGTCGGGCTCGAAGGCAAGCAACTTGCCGAGATGGCAACCATGGCAGCCGGCGTCGGCAAGGTCCGGATGTTCTCCGACGACGGCCACTGTGTCGCCGATCCGCTGATCATGCGCCGAGCCCTCGAATACTCGAGCTCGCTCGGCGTGCTCATCGCGCAACATGCCGAGGAACCGCGGCTCACCGTCGGTTCGATTGCGCACGAAGGCCCGACGGCGGCGCGCTTGGGTCTGGCGGGATGGCCGCGTGCAGCCGAGGAGTCGATCGTCGCTCGCGATGCGCTGCTGGCCCGCGATGCGGGGGCGAGGGTGCACATCTGCCACGCCTCGACCGCGGGGACGGTGGAACTGCTGAAGTGGGCGCGTGGACAGGGCATCTCGATCACCGCCGAGGTGACGCCGCATCATCTGCTGCTGGACGATTCCCGGTTGGAGACCTACGACGCCGTCAACAAGGTCAATCCGCCGCTTCGTGAGCCCTCGGACCTCGACGCGCTGCGGCGCGGTCTCGCCGACGGCACCATCGACTGCGTCGCGACCGACCACGCACCGCATGCCGAGCAGGAAAAGTGCTGCGAGTTCTCCCAGGCCAGGCCGGGGATGTTGGGGCTCGAGACTGCCTTGGCCATCGTCGCGCAGACCATGGTCGAGCCGGGCCTGCTCGACTGGCGCGGCGTTGCGCGTGTGATGAGCGAGCGTCCCGCGGAGATCGTCGGACTTGCCGACCAGGGTCGGCCGATCGAGGTCGGTGAGATCGCGAACCTCACCGTGGTCGATCCGAAGGCGACCTGGACGGTGACCGGCAAGGGACTCGCCAGTATCTCGGACAACACTCCCTACGAGTCGATGACGTTCTCGGCCAAGGTGACCACGACGCTGCTCCGCGGCCGAGTCACTGCTCGCGACGGCATCCCTCGCACCGGGACGGAGGCCTGACCCTATGGACAGAGTTCTGATCGTCATCGCCTTCGTCATCTTCTGGATCGCGATGATCGCCCTCATCTTCTGGGGTTGGCGCGGTCGTCAGAAGCGCCAGGCCGAGACAATTGGCGAATTGCCGGCGGTGCCGGCCGACCTGGGCGCGACACTGATCGAGCCGTCGACCGGGTTGTACGTCGGCAGCACGATTGCCCCGAGTTGGCAGGACCGTATCGCAGTCGGCGACATCGGCCACCGCGCGATCGCCGAGCTTTCTCGGCACGAGCGGGGAATCCTCCTCACCCGCACCGGAGAGTCGACTATCTGGATACCGCGCGAGTCCGTGCGCGCGATACGCACCGAGCGCGGCCTTGCCGGCAAGGTCATGAGCAAGGACGGCCTCCTGGTCATCCGCTGGGAATTGCCGACAGGAACCGAAATCGACACGGGCTTCCGCGCAGACGACAAGGGTGTGTACCCGATCTGGGTACACACCGATACCGACACGAACGAATCTAAGGAGACAACCGCGTGAGCAGCGCAGTTCTTGTTCTGGAGGACGGCCGGACGTTCCGCGGCACCACCTTCGGGGCACAGGGCCGGACGCTCGGTGAAGCCGTGTTCTGCACGGGTATGACCGGGTACCAGGAAACACTGACCGATCCCAGCTACCACCGCCAGATCATCGTCGCCACGGCGCCCCAGATCGGTAACACCGGCTGGAACGAGGAAGACGGCGAAGCGGCGAGCGCGGAGAACCCCAACAAGATCTGGGCTGCCGGATTCGTCGTTCGCGACCCGGCCCGCCGTGTGTCGAGTTGGCGCGCAACCGGTTCGCTGCAGGATCAACTCGATGCTCAGAACATCGTCGGCATCGCCGGGATCGACACCCGCGCGCTCGTTCGGCACCTGCGCACCCGAGGGTCCATGCGTGCCGGTGTCTTCTCCGGTGACGCACTCGGAACCGCGGAGGAGATGCTGGAGCAAGTGGTGGGTCAGGCCACGATGCTCGGCGCCGATCTAGCCGGTGAGGTGACCACCGATGTGAGCTACACCATCGAACCCGCCGGTGAAGCGCGCTTCACCGTGGTGGCGGTGGATCTCGGCATCAAGACCAACACCCCACGCATGTTCGCCGAGCGCGGCATTCGCGTGCACGTCGTCCCGTCGGCCACCAGCATCGAACAGGTGCTGGAGTTGAACCCGGACGGTGTCTTCCTTTCCAACGGCCCGGGCGATCCGGCAACCGCCGACTCGAATGTCGCCCTGACTCGTCAGGTACTCGAGCGAGAGCTGCCACTGTTCGGCATCTGCTTCGGCAACCAGATTCTCGGTCGCGCGCTCGGACGTTCGACCTACAAGATGAAGTTCGGTCACCGAGGCATGAACATCCCCGTCATCGAACACGCCACCGGTCGCATCGCCATCACGGCACAGAACCACGGGTTCGCGCTAGAGGGTGAGGCGGGCGAGGAGTTCGACAGCGACTTCGGGCGTGCGCGGATCAGCCACACCTGCGCGAACGACGGGACAGTCGAGGGCGTCGAACTGCTCGGCGGTAGCGCCTTCTCGGTCCAGTACCACCCGGAGGCTGCGGCAGGTCCGCACGACGCCGCCTACCTGTTCGATCGTTTCACTTCAGTGCTCGAGGGAGTTGACAAGTAATGCCACGCCGCAGCGATCTGGGCCACGTCCTGGTGATCGGTTCGGGGCCGATCGTCATCGGTCAGGCCTGTGAGTTCGACTATTCCGGAACCCAGGCTTGCCGGGTGCTCCGCGAGGAGGGGCTGCGCGTCAGCCTGGTCAATTCGAACCCCGCAACGATCATGACCGACCCGGAGTTCGCGGACGCGACGTACGTCGAGCCGATCACCCCGGATTTCATCGAAAAGATCTTCGTTCGGGAGGCTGCTCAAGGCCACCCGATCGACGCCGTTCTCGCGACCCTCGGCGGTCAGACAGCTCTCAATGCTGCCGTGGGACTGCACGATCAGGGCATCCTCGCCAAGTACGACGTCGAGTTGATCGGCGCGGACTTCGACGCCATCCAGCGCGGTGAAGACCGTCAGATGTTCAAGGACATCGTCGCCAAGGTCGGTGGCGAGTCGGCTAAATCGGCTGTCTGCTACACCATGGACGAAGTGCGCGACGCCGTCGACGAACTCGGTTTCCCGGTCGTGGTTCGGCCATCGTTCACGATGGGCGGGCTCGGCTCGGGGTTGGCGTACAACGACGCCGATCTGACCCGCATCGCGGGCGGCGGCCTGTCGGCATCGCCGACCGCGAATGTGCTCATCGAGGAGTCCATCCTCGGGTGGAAAGAATACGAACTCGAGCTGATGCGCGACGGTCGCGACAACGTCGTCATCATCTGCTCGATCGAGAACGTCGATCCGGTCGGCGTGCACACCGGTGACTCGGTCACGGTCGCACCGGCCATGACGCTCACCGACCGCGAGTACCAGAAGATGCGCGACCTCTCCATCGACATCCTCAGGGAGGTCGGCGTCGACACCGGTGGCTGCAACATCCAGTTCGCGATGGATCCGGCCGACGGTCGCCTCGTCGTCATCGAGATGAACCCACGTGTGTCGCGCTCGTCGGCCCTGGCATCGAAGGCCACCGGATATCCGATCGCGAAGATGGCCGCGAAACTTGCCATTGGTTACACGCTCGACGAGATCGTGAACGACATCACCCGCGAAACACCGGCCTGCTTCGAGCCGACGCTCGACTACGTGGTCGTCAAGGCCCCGCGGTTCGCGTTCGAGAAGTTCCCCGGCGCCGACGGCACTCTCACCACGACGATGAAATCCGTCGGCGAGGCCATGTCGATCGGCCGTAACTTCACCGAGGCGTTCGGCAAGGTGATGCGTTCGCTCGAGACCAAGCGCGCGGGTTACTGGACCGGTCCGGAGGTGGAGGCAGACAGCCTCGAGGAACTGCTGCAGGATCTCTCGGTTCCGCAGGACGGCCGGATGTACGGCATCGAGAAGGCCTTCGCGATGGGTGCCACCCTCGAGCAACTGTTCGAGGCCACGAAGATCGATCCGTGGTTCCTGGATCAGTTCCAGCAGATCCACGAGCTCGGCAACGAGCTTCGCGCCGCGGAAGACTTCGACGAGGCACTGCTGCGTCAGGCCAAGTATCACGGGCTCTCCGATCGTCAGATCGCAGCTCTGCGACCGGAACTGGTCGACGAGGACGGCGTTCGAGCCTTGCGCGAGGCGCTCGGTGTCCACCCCGTGTACAAGACCGTCGACACCTGCGCTGCCGAGTTCGAGGCGAAGACGCCGTATCACTACGGCACCTACGAGCTCGATCCGTATGCCGAGTCCGAGGTTGCCGAGCAGCGCGAGCGCGAGAAGGTCATCATCCTGGGCTCCGGTCCCAACCGCATCGGCCAGGGAATCGAGTTCGACTACTCCTGTGTGCACGCGGCGCAGACTCTGTCCGAGGCCGGTTACGAGACCGTCATGATCAACTGCAATCCCGAGACGGTCTCCACCGACTACGACACTGCCGATCGCCTGTATTTCGAACCCCTGACCTTCGAGGACGTGTTCGAGGTCTTCCGCGCGGAGTCGCAGTCCGGCAACGTCGTGGGCGTGATCGTGCAGTTGGGTGGCCAGACACCTCTCGGTCTCGCAAAGCGTTTGAAGGCGGCGGGAGTTCCCATAGTCGGTACCAGTCCCGAGGCTATCGACCTCGCTGAGGACCGCGGCGAATTCGGACGGGTTCTCACCGAGGCAGGGCTCCCGGCACCGAAATTCGGGACGGCGACGACGTTCGACGGTGCCCGAGAGATCGCCGGTGGCATCGGCTACCCGGTGCTCGTGCGCCCGTCGTACGTGCTCGGTGGACGCGGCATGGAGATCGTCTACGACGAGGCCTCGCTGGCCGACTACATCTCTCGGGCCACGGAAATCTCCCACGATCGACCGGTTCTGGTCGACCGTTTCCTCGAGGACGCAGTCGAAATCGATGTCGACGCCCTGTGCGACGGCACCGAGGTCTACCTCGGCGGCGTGATGGAGCACATCGAGGAGGCGGGAATCCACTCGGGCGATTCCGCTTGCGCGCTGCCCCCGATCACCCTGGGCCGCTCCGACATCGAGAACGTGCGACGCTCGACCGAACTGCTCGCGAAGGGGATCGGCGTCAAGGGTCTGTTGAACGTCCAGTACGCGCTCAAGGACGACATCCTCTACGTCCTCGAAGCGAACCCCCGTGCCAGCCGTACCGTGCCGTTCGTGTCCAAGGCTACGGCGGTGCAGTTGGCCAAGGCGTGCGCCCGGGTGATGCTGGGGGAATCGATCGCGGATCTGCGCGCGAGCGGAATGCTCCCGGCTGTCGGCGACGGCGGCACCACCCCCCTCGACGCACCCATTGCGGTCAAGGAAGCGGTTCTGCCGTTCAATCGATTCCGTCGTGCGGACGGCACCGGGGTGGACACACTGCTGAGCCCGGAGATGAAATCGACCGGTGAGGTGATGGGAATCGACGCCGATTTCGGCACCGCCTTCGCCAAGAGCCAGACTGCGGCGTACGGATCGCTGCCGCTCTCCGGCGCAGTGTTCGTATCGGTGGCCAACAAGGACAAGCGTTCGTTGATCTTCCCGGTCAAGCGGCTCGCGGACCTCGGGTTCACGATTCTGGCCACCGACGGCACCGCAGAGGTTCTGCGACGCAACGGTATTGCGTGCGAGAAGGTGTACAAGCAGTCCGGTGAAGAGGTACCCGCCGGCGAATCGACGATCGTCGACAAGATCCTCGCCGGTGATATCGCGATGGTGATCAACACCCCGTACGGCAACTCCGGCCCCCGCGTGGACGGATACGAAATCCGCAGTGCTGCGGTTGCGCAGAACATTCCGTGCATCACCACCGTCCAGGGTGCGTCGGCCGCCGTTCAGGGAATCGAGGCCGCGATCGCGGGGGACATCGGCGTGCGCTCGCTTCAAGACCTGCACGCCGCGCTTGCCGATCAGTCCAAGCAACAGAGCTCGGCGCCGAGGACATGAGCCGTCCGGGTAGCTGGTCGGAGCGTCTTCGCGCGGCGGTGGCCACGCGGGGGCGCCTGTGTGTGGGAATCGACCCGCACCCGTCGCTCCTGGAAGCTTGGGGATTGACTCCCGACGCGGACGGTCTCGAGGTGTTCGCCGAAACCTGCGTGGAAGCGTTCGTCGGTGAGGTGGCAGTGGTGAAGCCGCAGGTCGCGTTCTTCGAGGCGTACGGCAGTGCCGGCTACGCAGTGCTCGAACGCACCATCACGGTGTTGCGGGACGCGGGCACGCTGGTGGTTGCCGATGCCAAGCGTGGTGACATCGGCAGCACGATGACCGCGTATGCCCGCACCTGGCTCGGTGCGGATTCACCGCTGTCCTCGGACGCGATGACGGTGTCGCCGTACCTCGGATTCGACTCGCTGACCGAGACCTTCACCACCGCCGTGGACGCCGGTAGGGGAGTGTTCGTGCTCGCTCGGACGTCCAACGCCGAGGGTGCGGCCGTACAGGGCTCTGTTACCGATGGCCGGACCGTCGCTCAATCGATCGTCGACGACGCGGTCGCGTGCAACGAGGACGGCACGGAGACTGTGGGGCTCGTGATCGGTGCGACTCGGGACCACGGCCTGGATCTGTCCGCGTACTCCGGCCCGATTCTCGCGCCGGGACTGGGAGCGCAGGGTGCGCGCGCGGATGATCTCAGGCACATATTCACTGGTTCGCGAGAGCTTCTGCTGCCCAACTCCTCTCGCGGTGTGCTGAGTGCAGGGCCTTCGGTCGGAGCGTTGCAGGACGCGGCCCGGGCTTTGCGTGACGAGATCGAAACCGCGTTGGCATAGACCATCGGTTGTTCTGCTCCGGCCACGGGGGTGGGTTAGCCATCATCGCGCCGCGTGGGTACCGTCGCTATCGTTGCTGGTTATCGCTTGTCTTACAGCAGCAACGTGCACGGAGAACACTCGTGCATGTTTCATCGACGATGAGACGGAGGAAACGTGGCGCTTCCCCAACTGACCCCCGAGCAACGTGCAGCTGCGCTGGAAAAGGCTGCCGCCGCCCGCAAGGTGAGGGCCGAGCTCAAGGAGCGCCTCAAGCGAGGCGGGACCGATCTCAAGCAGGTGCTCAAGGATGCCGAGACGGACGAGATCCTCGGCAAGATGAAGGTCTCGGCTTTGCTCGAAGCGCTGCCCAAGGTCGGCAAGGTCAAGGCCCAGGAATTGATGACCGAACTGGAGATCGCACCCTCGCGCCGTCTTCGCGGGCTGGGTGACCGTCAGCGCAGAGCGCTGTTGACCAAATTCGATTTCGAGGCCTGAGTAAACAGGTGACCGCGGAGGTAGCGCACGTGTCCGACAGCGACGCGTCAGCAAGCAGGAGGGGTCGGCTGATAGTGCTGGCGGGTCCCTCCGGTGTCGGAAAGTCCAGTGTTGTCCGAGTTCTGCGACGTGTGCTGCCCGAGCTGTGGTTCAGCGTGTCGGTCACCACTCGAGATCCTCGGCCCGGTGAAGTGGACGGTGAGGACTACCACTTCGTGACTGCCGACGAGTTCGATCGCATGATCGAGGCTGGGGAGCTGCTCGAGTGGGCGAGCGTACACGGCGGTTTGCATCGCTCCGGTACGCCGGCAGAACCGGTCGAACGGGCTCTGGAGCAGGGGAAACCTGTTCTGTTGGAGCTCGACCTCGCGGGGGCCCGGGCGGTGCGCGTCTCCAAGCCGGAGGCAACGCTCGTGTTCATGGCTCCGCCGACCTGGGAGGATTTGGTGCATCGGCTGACCTCGCGGGCCACCGAGGAACCGGCCGCGACGGAGCGGAGGCTCGAGACTGCGAAGGTCGAGTTGGCGGCACAGAGCGAGTTCGACACGGTGGTTGTCAATACCGACGTCGACCATTCGTGCGAAGAGTTGGTATCCTTGTTGGTCGGTAGGTCGTCAGTCGGTTGATGCCGATCATTTTCGCGGTTCGACCTTGTACCAAGCAGCGGTTTCGCAGCACCAACGATGCAATTTCAGGAGATCAACAGTGAGCAGCACATCAGTGGCCGGTTCCGACTTCGACGCGCACAGCGCTCTCCCGGCTTACGACACGCCGCTCGGTATCACCAATCCTCCCATCGACGAGCTCCTTGCTCGCACGTCGTCGAAGTACGCCCTGGTGATCTATGCAGCCAAGCGTGCACGCCAGATCAACGACTACTACAACCAGCTCGGCGACGGCATCCTCGAATACGTCGGCCCTCTGGTGGAGCCGGGTCTGCAGGAGAAGCCGCTTTCGATCGCACTGCGTGAGATCCACGAGGACCTGCTCGAGCACACCGAAGGCGAATAAGACCGGTAAGGAATCAGCCGTTGCGCATAGTGGTCGGGGTGGGCGGTGGCATCGCCGCCTACAAGAGCTGTTCCCTCATTCGTAGTTTCACCGAGAGCGGCCATCACGTTCGGGTCGTCCCCACGGAGTCCGCGTTGGAGTTCGTGGGGCGCGCCACGTTCGAAGCCCTCTCGGGTAGTCCCGTCCACACGGGCGTCTTCAACGACGTCCCTGAGGTGCCGCACGTACGTCTCGGGCAAGAAGCGGATCTGGTCGTTGTGGCGCCTGCCACGGCAGACTTGATGGCGCGGATGGCTGGTGGGCGAGCAGACGACCTTCTCACCGCAACGTTGCTGACCGCCCGCTGTCCGGTGCTCGTGGCTCCGGCCATGCACACCGAGATGTGGGAGCACCCCGCCACAGTCGCAAACGTGGCGACACTGCGCAGTCGCGGCGTCACGGTGCTGGAGCCTGCATCAGGCCGTCTGACCGGCCGGGACACCGGTGCGGGTCGCCTTCCCGAGCCCGACGAGATCTTCGGACTCGCCATGTTGTTGGCCGAGCGCGCAGATTCCCTGCCTCGAGATTTGGTCGGCCGCAAGGTCGTGATCACCGCGGGTGGCACCCGTGAACCGCTCGATCCTGTCCGGTTTCTGGGCAATCGCAGCTCCGGGAAGCAGGGCTATGCGCTGGCCCGAGTCGCGGCCCAGCGCGGCGCGGATGTGACGTTGATTGCCGGTTTCACCACGGAACTGGCAGATCCTGCCGCCGTCGATGTCGTTCGGGTCAAGACTGCCCAGCAGATGCATACCGCCGTGGACAAGTTCGGACCGGAAGCAGATGCGATCGTCATGGCGGCCGCGGTAGCGGATTTCCGTCCCACCTCGATCGCCAGCAGCAAGATCAAGAAGGGTGGCGCCGAGGAACCGGATTCCATTCCGCTCACGCGCAACGAGGACATCCTCGCGGGTCTCGTCGACGCGCGTCGCGGTGGCCAGATTCGATCATCCACGGTGATCGTGGGATTCGCGGCCGAAACCGGAGACGAGCACGGTGACGTGCTCACCTATGCTCGAGCGAAACTCGCACGGAAGGGCTGTGACCTGCTGGTGGTCAACGCCGTCGGCGATGGGAAGGCTTTCGAGGTGGACCACAACGACGGGTGGTTGCTCGGATCGGACGGATCGGAGTCCGCGCTCGGTGAAGGTTCGAAAGCGCTGCTGGCCGGGCGTGTTCTGGATGCAGTGGTCTCGATTCTCCCGCCGTGCCCCACCCCGCCCTGAACGCTCGTTCGACGTCTATCGGCGTCGGACCGGGCATGCGCTCGCGCAGTTCGAATGACTAAAGTCGATGTGTCTCTTAACGCCCAGGTGCGATGCGTCGGTTGCAGTGATCGGTCGTAGGCCCAACTCGAGAGGAATTTCGTGAGCAAGTCCGGTAGTCGGCTCTTCACCAGTGAGTCCGTGACAGAGGGACACCCCGACAAGATCTGTGACGCGATCAGCGACTCGATTCTCGATGCACTGCTCGCCGAAGACCCGCGGGCGAGGGTGGCGGTGGAGACGCTCGTCACCACCGGTCAGGTCCACGTAGCCGGAGAGGTCAACACCACGGCCTGGGCAGACATCCCCAAGATCGTGCGCGAGAAGGTACTCGAAATCGGATACGACTCGTCGGCGAAGGGCTTCGACGGAAACTCCTGCGGAGTGAACGTGGCCATCGGGGCTCAGTCGCCCGAGATCGCTCAGGGCGTCGACCATTCGCACGAAGCTCGTGTGGAAGGTCTGTCGGACGACGAGATCGACCGTCAGGGTGCGGGCGACCAGGGGCTGATGTTCGGTTACGCGAACACCGACACCCCGGAACTGATGCCGCTTCCCATCTCGCTGGCGCACCGACTCTCTCGCCGTCTCACCGAGGTCCGCAAGAGTGGCGTACTGCCCTACCTGCGCCCGGACGGCAAGACTCAGGTCACCATCGAGTACGACGGCGACAACGCCGTGCGCCTGGACACCGTGGTCATTTCCACGCAGCATGCTGCCGACATCGACCTCGACAACTTGCTGACGCCGGACATTCGCAACAAGGTTCTCGACTCCGTCCTGTCGGAACTGAACGTTCCGACGCTGGACACTTCGAACATTCGTCTTCTGGTCAACCCGACCGGAAAATTCGTCCTCGGCGGCCCGATGGGCGACGCCGGACTCACCGGCCGCAAGATCATCGTCGACACCTACGGCGGCATGGCCCGTCACGGTGGCGGGGCATTCTCCGGCAAGGATCCGTCGAAAGTCGATCGCAGCGCGGCATACGCGATGCGTTGGGTTGCCAAGAACGCCGTGGCAGCGGGCCTCGCGGACCGCATCGAGGTTCAGGTTGCCTACGCCATCGGCAAGGCAGCTCCCGTCGGGTTGTTCGTCGAGACGTTCGGAACGGAGAAGACCGACCCCGCCCGCATCCAGGCGGCGATCTCCGAGGTGTTCGATCTGCGGCCCGGTGCGATCATCCGGGACCTCGATCTGCTGCGTCCCATCTATGCGCAGACGGCGGCGTACGGGCACTTCGGTCGTACGGATATCGATCTGCCGTGGGAATCGATCGACAGAGCTGACAAGCTGCGTGCCGCGGCGGGTCTCTGAGCCTGTCGGCGAATCGAACGGATCACGGCCGACCACCAAAGGTGTGCACCTGAGTGGGTCGGCGAGAGCGGCGGCACCCGAGCTTCCCGTAGCTCGGGTGCTGCCGCTTTTGCCGCTACCCCATCTGAACCGTGAGTTCGACTATCTCGTTCCAGCGGAATTCGACGAGGCTGCTGCCGTCGGGGTTCGGGTGCGCGTGCGATTTGCCGGCCGCCTCGTCGATGGGTTCATCGTCGGTCGGATTGCCGCCTCCGATCACCCGGGCAAGCTGGGTTATCTGGATCGTGTGGTGTCCGCCGAGCGGGTTCTGACACCGGAGATCGTCGATCTCGTCACAGCGGTCGCGCATCGCTATGCCGGGACCCGTGCGGATGTGCTGCGACTGGCAGTGCCGCCTCGGCACGCGAAGGTCGAGGCGGAGCCGGTGGTGGATCCGCCGAAAATCGCAGCGCCGGAGGTCGACCTGGACGCTTGGGCGTCCTACACCCATGGTGCCGCGTTTCTCGACGCCGTGGCCGCAGGCCGAAACCCGCGGGCGGCTTGGCAGGTGTTGCCGGGAGAGGACTGGCCTACGCGCATCGCCGAGTTGGCCGGGACATGCGCGGCGTCCGGGCGGAGTGCGCTTGTCGTCGTACCCGATCAGCGTGATCTCGATCGAGTTGCAGCGGCGTGCGAGGCGGTCAACGGTACTGATTCGGTGGTTGCACTCTCGGCGGGTCTCGGTCCTGCCAAGCGGTATCGACGCTGGTTGAGCGCTCTGCGGCGCGAGGTTTCCATAGTGGTCGGAACTCGAAGTGCGGTGTTTGCGCCTGTCCGAAATCTCGGTTTGATCGTGTTGTGGGACGACGGCGACGATGGGTACGCCGAGCCGCGCTCGCCGTACCCGCACGCGCGCGAGATCGCGCTGCTGCGTGCGCATGGAATCGGTTGCTCAGCGGTGCTGGCGGGGCATGCCCGGACAGCGGAGGCGGAAGCGCTCGTGGATGCGGGATGGGCACACGACCTCCTCGCGCCGCGTGCCGTCGTTCGCGAGCGCCAGCCGCACGTGGTTGCGCTGGCGGACAGCGACCATGCACTCGCTCGAGATCCCGGAGCGCGGGCAGCGCGACTGCCGGCCATTGCGTTCGATGCAGCACGTAACGCGCTGAAGAACGGGCTGGGCGTGCTCGTGCAGGTTCCGCGCGGAGGCTACGTTCCCTCGCTTGCGTGCGGAAAATGTCGCAATCCCGCGCGCTGCCGCCGCTGCAACGGGCCGCTCGCGCTGCCATCGGCGCCCGGGGCCGACGGTGCGGGAACGCCGACGTGTCGGTGGTGCGGCATCGCCGACGCCAATCATCGCTGCACGGTGTGCGGTTCGAGAACTCTGCGGGCAGTGGTGATCGGGGCGCACCGGACCGCCGAGGAACTGGGGCGGGCGTTTCCCGGCGTCCCGGTGCATACCTCCGGGGGCGCGACAGTGCTCGATTCGGTGGCGTCCGGCGCGAGCTTGGTCATCTCGACGGTGGGTGCCGAACCATCGACACCCGGTGGCTACGGTGCAGCGCTCCTGCTGGACGGTTGGGCTCTCCTCGGACGTGCGGATCTGCGGGCTGCGGAGGAGACACTGCGGCGCTGGATGACCGCTGGGGCGCTCGTGCGAGCCGGCGCGGACGGCGGCCGGGTGGTGGTGGTGGCGGAATCCGAGATCCCGACCGTCCAGGCGCTGGTTCGGTGGGATCCGGTCGGGCACGCTCGTGCTCAGCTCGACGAGCGAATCGAGGTCGGGTTCCCGCCGGCTGTGCATGTCGCCGCCGTCGATGGATCGAGCGCAGCGATCGCCGCCCTCGTGGAGGAGGCGGCGCTACCAGATGGCGTCGAGATCCTCGGACCGGTCGACCTTCCCGAGGGGCAGCGACATCCCGCGGGCGGGGGATCCGGGAGAGACGACGGTTTCGACGGCGACGTGCAGCGTCTGCTGTTGCGTGTGTCGCGCGGTTCGGGTGCCGCTCTTGCTCGCGCTCTCGCCGATGCGCAGGCGGTGCGCAGTGCGCGTAAGAACACCGAGTCGGTTCGCGTGCAGATAGACCCAATCCGAATCGGCTGACCCATCTGTGTCGACCGACTCCTTGTCGTAGGCATATTGTCGATATATCGTCAATATGTCACAACGATACGAAAGGGAACAGAGATGGAGAGCTTCTTCGATATACAGCCGGGCCCCGGTGAAGGTGATGGTCGTCATGGACGCCATGGACACGGCCGCCGTGGTCCTCATCCGAAGCGATCTCACGGGGGACGAGATCGGCGCGGGGGACATGAGTTCGGACACGACCTCGGTCGCGGCCGAGGCCGCGGCGGCCGCGGACGCCGCGGCGATGTTCGGGCCGCAATACTGGTCTTGCTCGACGAATCGCCGATGCACGGATACGAGTTGATCCAGCAGATAGTCGCGCGGAGCGACGGTGCCTGGAAGCCGAGTCCGGGATCGATCTATCCCGCGCTTGCTCAGTTGGAAGACGAGGGACTCGTGCTCATCGAGAGGATCGCGGGGCGCAAGACAGCGCAACTCACCGATGCGGGTCGTGCCCACGTCGCGGAGCACCGCACCGATCTGGGATCCCCGTGGGACGAGGTCAAAGAGAGTGTCGGGGGAGACGCCATCGACCTTCGCGGCTTGATCGGACTGTTGATGGGTGCGGCCGGGCAGGTTGCCGCAGTGGGTACTGCGCAGCAGGTCAAGGAGGCAGGTGAAGTTCTGAGCTCCGCGCGCCGGAAGCTGTACCGAATTCTGGCGGAGGAGGAGCGGCCTGATGCACCCGATTCGGGTTCGGACGACAACGAAGCCTGAGAGAGGGCTGCACCGCCGGGCATAGTGCGGAGCAGTGGTCCCTAGGCGGTGCAGTGGTCCCTAGGATGGGTAGTTCATTGCAAGTAATCCGAGCTATCTAGTCGTGGGAGCCCACTGGTGCGAGTTGTGTTTGCAGGGACGCCTGATCCGGCGATTCCTTCGCTGGAGCGTCTGATCGATTCGGCCAAACACGACGTGGTGGGCGTGATCACTCGCCCCGACGCAGCTGCTGGGCGTGGCCGGAAGACTGGTCGCTCGCCCGTGGGAGCTCTCGCCGACAGTCATGGCATACCGGTCCTGACCCCGGCGCGGCCATCGGACCCGGATTTCCTCGGTGAACTCGCCGACCTCGCGCCCGATGTGTGCCCGGTGGTCGCCTACGGTGCGTTGCTGCCGCGCCCGGTCCTGGATGTACCCAAGTTCGGTTGGATCAACCTGCACTTCTCGCTTCTCCCGGCGTGGCGCGGTGCTGCGCCCGTGCAGGCGGCCATCGCCGCGGGCGACGACGTCACGGGGGCGAGCACCTTCCTCCTCGAAGAGGGTATGGACACCGGTCCGGTGCTGGGTGTCGTCACCGAAGTCATTCGATCCGTCGACACCGCTGGAGACCTTCTCGGCCGGCTCGCGCACAGCGGTGCCGCCCTGTTGGAAGCCACCCTCGATGCAATCGAGGCCGGTGAAGCGTCGGCCGTACCCCAGTCCGAGGACGGTGTGTCCTATGCGCCGAAGCTCACTGTCGACGCAGCTCGCATCGACTGGTCACGCTCGGCCGCATTTCTGGATCGTCATATTCGCGCGGTGACACCCGCGCCAGGGGCCTGGACGACGATCGGCGACACCCGTGTGAAGGTATCGCCGATCACCATCTCTCCGCTCACCGACTCCGATGTGAAGCTCGAACCCGGGGCGATGCTGATTCGAAAGGACGGCGTATTCGTGGGTACGGCCACCGAGGCAGTCCTGCTCGGCGACGTGCAACCCCAGGGGAAGAAGTCGATGCGGGCCACCGACTGGGCTCGTGGTGCGCGCTTGACCGATACGGTGGTGGCGAAATGAGTGCGGAAAACAACCGAGACCGGGATCCACGCAGCGGTGGCCGATCCAGCGAGGGCAAACGCCAAGGCAATCGGGGTGCGCAGCCACCGCGGTCCAAAGGGCCGCAGAGCAACCGACCGAGCCGCGGCAACGGTCCCGCGTCGGCGCCCGCAATCGACAGCGCCAGGCTGGCGGCACGCGACGTGCTCAGGGCGGTGCGCGAACGCGACGCCTACGCCAACCTGGTGCTCCCGGGACTCCTGCGTGAACGAAAACTCGACACGCGCGATGCCGCGCTTGCCACCGAGCTCGCCTACGGCACGTGTCGTGCTCGCGGGTTACTCGACGCTGTCATCGAGAGCGGATCCGGCCGAGAGGTGGCCGATATCGACGGCGGGTTGCTCGATATTCTGCGACTCGGTGCGTATCAGCTCCTCCGCACGCGGGTCGCCCCGCATGCTGCTGTTGCAACAGCGGTCGATCTGACTCGTTCCAAATTCGGCAGCGGCAAAGCTGGATTCGTCAATGCGGTGCTTCGGCGCGTATCGGAGAAAACCGCGGAGCAGTGGGTGGACGAGCTGGCTCCGAAGGCGGAGCAGGACCCGGTCGGAAGGCTCGCTTTCGAGTACGCCCATCCGCGCTGGATCGCCCAGGCGTTCGCCGATGCGCTCGGCGCCGATGCCGGTGAACTCGCAGCTGTACTCGAGGCCGACGACTCACGCCCGGCAGTGCACCTCGTAGCGCGTCCCGGAGAGATCTCGGCCGAGGAACTGGCCGTCATCACCGGCGGCGAAGAGGGGCTCTACTCGCCGTACGCGGTCTACCTCGACGGCGGTGATCCGGGCAAGCTCGAGGCCGTACGCGACGGACTCGCCGGAGTCCAGGACGAAGGCAGTCAACTCGTCGCCCGTGCACTCACGCTTGCCCCGCTCGACGGCGAGGATCACGGCCGGTGGCTCGACCTGTGTGCCGGCCCCGGTGGCAAGGCGGCTCTGCTCGGCGCGATCGCCGAGATCGACGGTGCTCATCTCGACGCGGTGGAACCGACGCCGCATCGTGCTGAGCTCGTGCGCAAGACCACCGGGGCGCTACCGGTGTCGGTTCACGTGGTCGACGGACGTGAGCCCGGTCTGGAGGGCGGCTACGACCGAGTGCTCGTCGATGCGCCCTGCACCGGTCTCGGCGCTCTAAGGCGTCGTCCCGAGGCGCGGTGGCGTCGTTCGCCCAAGGATGTCGCCGGTCTGGTCACGTTGCAGAAGGAGCTGCTCGCGTCGGCGTTGACGCTGGTGCGTCCCGGAGGTGTCGTGGTCTATTCCACCTGTTCGCCGCATCTGGCCGAGACCACCGGTGTCGTCGCCGATGCTGTTCGACGCTACGGCGTCGAACAGCTCGACACCCGTGCGCTTCTACCCGGGGTGCCGCAGCTCGGTGACGGAACGTCGGTGCAACTGTGGCCGCATCGACACGGTACCGACGCCATGTTCATGGCGGCTCTGCGCCGACCCCTCTGATTCCTGCCGGAACGCACGCCTGTCGAAGACGCTCCGTTCCGTCCCATTAGGCTGTTCACTCGTGGCAGCTCCGATGATCGCACCGTCCATTCTCTCCGCCGACTTCGCACGGTTGGGGGCCGAGGCCGACGCAGTGGCCGGCTCCGACTGGCTGCATGTCGACGTCATGGATGCCCACTTCGTTCCCAACCTGACACTGGGATTGCCGGTCGTGCAGAGTCTGCTGAAGGCAACAGACATCCCACTCGACTGCCATCTGATGATCGAGGATCCCGCGCGGTGGGCGCCGCCGTACGCCGAGGCAGGGGCCTACAACGTCACCTTCCACGCCGAGGCGGCCGATGACCCGATAGCGGTGGCCAAAGATATCCGCGCAGCCGGCGCCAAAGCCGGTCTCAGTGTCAAACCGAACACCCCCATCGAGCCGTACCTCGAGATCCTTCGCGAGTTCGACACTCTCCTGGTGATGAGCGTCGAACCGGGCTTCGGAGGCCAATCCTTCATGCCCGAAGTGCTGAGCAAGGCCCGCCTCGTTCGCAACCTGGTCGATTCGGGTGAGCTCAGGCTCATCGTCGAGATCGACGGCGGAATCAACGCCGATACCATCGAACAGGCCGCAGAGGCCGGAGTCGACTGCTTCGTTGCCGGGTCGGCTGTCTACGGAACCCAGGACCCGGCCGCAACGGTTCGCGCTCTGCGCGCGCAGGCAGCGGGAGCATCCAGGCACCTGTCTCTCTGATGAGCGAGGTGACGCTCGACCAGGCGACAGTGAACGAGGCGATGGCAACAGCCGTCGACGCGTCCGAGGCCGCCCGCGGGCGAACCAGCCCCAATCCGCCGGTCGGAGCAGTCGTGCTCGACGCCTCCGGAAACGTCGTCGGGGTGGGATCGACGCGTCCACCCGGCGGACCCCACGCCGAGGTCGTGGCGTTGCAGCGGGCTGGGGCCGCGGCGCGCGGCGGCACGGCTGTGGTGACACTCGAACCGTGCAACCACACCGGCCGAACCGGGCCGTGTTCGCGTGCGCTGATCGAGGCGGGCATCGCGCGAGTCGTCTACGCCGTCGCCGATCCGAATCCGCTGGCCGAGGGCGGCGCACGTGCCCTCGCCGAGGCAGGCGTGCGCGTCGAAGCGGGGGTGGGGGCGGATCGGGTCGAGCGCGGCCCGCTTCGGGCCTGGTTGCACAAGCAGCGCACTGGTCGGCCCCACATCACACTGAAGTACGCGGCGAGTCTGGACGGTCGGAGCGCCGCCGCGGACGGCACTAGCCAGTGGATCACCGGCCCCGACGCGCGCGAGCACGTGCATTCGCAGCGCGCGAAGCTCGATGCCATCGTCGTCGGCACTGGGACCGTGCTGGCGGACGATCCACTTCTGACAGCCCGCTTTCCCGACGGTTCCGATGCCCCTCATCAACCGGTGCGAGTGGTGGTCGGACTCCGAGAGATCCCCGCCGACGCCCGGATTCGCAATGCCACGGCACCGACGGTGTTCTTGCGTACGCGCGAGGTGCAGACCGTGGTCGCCGCGCTCGCCGACCATACCGAGGTGCTCGTCGAAGGTGGTCCGCAGCTGGCCGGTGCGTTTCTCGCTGCAGGCATGGTCGACCGGATCGTGGCATACATCGCACCGGTCGTGCTGGGATCGGGCACATCCGCGCTGGAGAATGCGGGAGTCGGAACAATCGCCGATGCGCTGAGGTTTTCGATCGAGAGTGTCGAGCCGATCGGTTCGGACATCGTGATCAGTGCGGTGCCCGCCCCGCCGAAAGACCTCGCCCCGCCGAAAGACGTCGCTCCAGCGAAATAGGTCGCAGCGACGTGACATGGAAGACAGCGAGCCGATTCGGTTTCGTCGAACAGGAGTGTGAAGAGATGTTCACCGGAATAGTCGAAGAGCTGGGCGAGATCGTCGGCGCCGAAACACTCGCTGATGCGGCCCGGTTCACAGTAAAGGGGCCGATCGTCACCTCCGATGCGCGGCACGGTGATTCCATCGCCGTCAACGGCGTGTGTTTGACCGTCGTGGAGGTGTCGGCCGAGGGGTCGTTCACCGCCGATGTGATGCAGGAAACATTGAACCGGTCGAGTCTCGGACGGCTCGAGATCGGCAGTCGGGTCAATCTCGAGCGGGCGGCCTCGTTGGGCAGTCGGCTCGGGGGCCACCTCGTGCAGGGGCACGTGGACGGAACCGGCCGAGTCGTGAGTCGGTCGCCGTCCGAAAACTGGACGGTGGTACGAATCGCCATGCCGACCTCGGTGGCCAAATACGTTGTCGAGAAGGGCTCCATCACCGTCGACGGTGTGTCGTTGACAGTGTCCGGACTCGGCCGTGACAGCGACGGTGACAACAGTCACTGGTTCGAAATCTCGCTGATACCGACCACGCTCGACCTCACCACGCTCGGCCGCGCCGAGGTGGGAACACCGGTCAACCTCGAGGTCGACGTCATCGCCAAGTACGTGGAGCGGCTGCAGACCCTCGCCGCGGAGTAGGTATACCGGAAAGTACTGTTGTGGGGTATCCGCATCGCTGTGTGGTCGCGCCGCCGTCTCATCGCGGTGTGTTCGCCTGCCGAGTCAGGGTGCGGAACGGGACGTATGGAGCGTAGGACGTGACAAGGTTCGACAGTATCGAGCGTGCGGTCGCCGACATAGCCGCAGGCAAAGCCGTAGTGGTCGTCGACGACGAGGATCGTGAGAACGAAGGCGATCTGATTTTCGCGGCGGAGAAGGCGACACCGGAACTCGTGGCGTTCATGGTGCGCTACACATCCGGCTACCTGTGTGTCCCGCTGTCCGGTGACGATTGTGATCGCCTGGGTCTGCCGCCGATGTACTCCACCAATCAGGACAAGCACGGCACTGCGTACACCGTGACGGTGGACGCGCGTGAGGGCATCGGCACCGGCATATCTGCCTCGGATCGGGCGGCGACCATGCGGTTGCTGGCCGACGCAGACACCGGCGCCAACGACTTCACTCGACCTGGGCACGTGGTACCGCTCCGCGCCAAGGACGGCGGAGTCCTGCGTCGCCCGGGACACACCGAAGCAGCTGTCGACCTGGCACGCATGGCCGACCTACGTCCGGCCGGCGTCATCTGTGAGATCGTCAGCCAGAAAGACGAAGGCGCGATGGCTCAGACCGACGAGTTACGCGTATTCGCCGATGATCATGATCTCGCCCTCATTTCCATTGCCGATCTCATCGCGTGGCGAAGGAAGCACGAAAAGCACGTCGTTCGCGTCGCCGACGCCCGAATACCCACCTCCCATGGGGTCTTCCGAGCCGTCGGTTATCAGAGCGTCTACGACGAGGTCGAGCACGTCGCGCTGGTCAAAGGTGACATACCCGGGCCCGACGAGGATGGCAGCGATGTTCTCGTGCGCGTGCACTCCGAATGCCTCACCGGTGACGTGTTCGGATCGCTCCGCTGCGACTGCGGACCACAACTCGACGCCGCACTCGAGATGATTGCGCACGAAGGTCGAGGGGTCGTGCTCTACATGCGAGGTCACGAAGGCCGCGGGATCGGACTTCTGCACAAGTTGCAGGCCTACCAACTGCAGGACGCCGGGTCGGACACCGTGGACGCCAACCTGCAGCTCGGACTGCCCGCCGACTCACGTGACTACGGAATCGGCGCACAGATCCTCGTCGATCTCGGTATCTCCTCGATGCGTCTGCTCACCAACAATCCCGCCAAGCGCGTCGGCCTCGACGGATACGGTTTGCACGTGACGGAACGCGTGCCTATGCCGCTGCGCGCCAACGCCGAGAACTTGACCTATCTCCGTACCAAACGTGACCGCATGGGCCACGATCTCATCGGACTCGAGGACTACGAAGTGAACTCCGCAGCCGACTTCGACGCAGGCACCAAACCGTGAGCGGCGAGGGCGAACCCCAGCTGCAGCTCGACGGCGCTGCCGATCTGAAAGTGGCCATCGTGGCGGGCCAGTGGCACCGCACCATCTCCGACGCGCTGTTGGAGGGCGCCAAGAGAAGAGTCGAGCAGGCGGGTGTCACCGACATCACCGTGGTGCGAGTCGCAGGTGCCATCGAGCTACCGGTGGTCGCGCAAGCGCTTGCCAAGTCCAATGATGCGGTCATTGCGCTGGGTGTGGTCATTCGTGGTGGCACACCGCACTTCGAGTACGTGTGCGACGCGGTCACAGCGGGACTGACACGCGTCTCACTCGACGAGAGCACCCCCGTCACCAACGGTGTTCTGACCACCGACGACGAGCAGCAAGCCCTCGACCGTTCCGGTTTGCCGGGATCCAAGGAAGACAAGGGCGCTCAGGCTGCCGCTGCCGCGATCGACACAGCCCTGACGCTGAAGCACCTTCGTCGGCCGTGGACGGACCAGGAGTTTCGATGAGTGCCGAGGCGCAGTGGGACCTCGAGGTCCGTTCCAAGAAGTCGGCTCGATACGCGATCGCTACGGCCGTGGTGCTGTTGATCAGTCACCTTGCGGTCGCTTTTCTGTTGCGGATCACACCCACGGGTGTCTACTTCCGCACAGCGGACCAGATCGCGCTGGCCGGTTTGGGCGTGCTGATGGCCTCGTTGGCGTTGCTGCTGACGCGACCGCGTATCCGCGTGGGGCCAGAGGGCGTTGCGGTTCGCAACATATTGTCCGAGCGCCTCATCGAATGGGACCTCGTTCAGGGGCTGTCTTTTCCTGAAGGTGCGATCTGGGCCCGCGTCGACATCCCGGACGACGAGTTCATCTCCGTGATGGCCATCCAGGCCAATGACAACGATCACGCGGTGGCCGCGGTCCGCGCGTTTCGCTCCTTGGAGAAGAAGTACGCGGGGGCGCAGTCGTGATCGATTGCGCGCGGCACCTCGTCGGTGGCTGCGACTAGCCTGGAATTCGTGTCCGACCCAGCTACATATCGTCCGGCAACCGGAACCATCCCGGTCGAGCCCGGCGTCTACAAGTTTCGCGACCCGCACGGGCGCGTGATCTACGTCGGCAAGGCCAAAAGCCTGCGCAGCCGACTGAACTCCTACTTCGCGGATATCGCTTCCCTGCATCCGCGCACCCGGCAGATGGTCACTACCGCTGCCTCCGTCGAATGGACGGTCGTCACCACGGAAGTGGAGGCGCTGCAACTCGAGTACAACTGGATCAAGGAGTTCGATCCCCGGTTCAACGTCCGCTATCGGGACGACAAGAGCTATCCGATGCTCGCGGTCACCATGAACGAGAAATATCCGCGGTTGTTCGTCTATCGGGGTCCGCGCCGCAAAGGCGTGCGCTACTTCGGGCCCTATGCGCATGCGTGGGCGATTCGCGAGACCCTTGATCTCCTCCTGCGGGTGTTTCCGTCGCGCACGTGCTCGGCCGGGGTATTCAAACGGCACCAGCAAATCGGTCGACCGTGCTTGCTGGGCTACATCGACAAGTGCTCGGCGCCGTGTGTCGGGCGTGTCACCGCCGAGGAGCACCGAACAATCGTCGAGAACTTCTGCGACTTCCTGTCCGGCAAGACGGACAAACTGGTCCGGCAGATCGAGAAGAAGATGCAGGACGCGTCCGAGGATCTCGACTTCGAGACCGCGGCGCGGCTCCGAGACGACGTCGGCGCGCTGCGGAGAGCGCTCGAAAAGCAGGCTGTGGTTCTCGGCGACGGCACGGACGCAGATCTCGTTGCCTTCGCCACCGACCCGCTCGAGGCGGCAGTCCAGGTCTTCCACGTGCGTGGTGGACGCGTTCGCGGCCAGCGTGGCTGGGTGGTGGAGAAGGCCGGCGAGGTCATCGAACAGCAGCACGACGACCAATCGGACCTGCCGGCTCTCGTCGAGCAGTTCCTCACACAGTTCTACGGTCAGGAAGCGGCGCTGGCCGTGCAGTCACCGAACGCCGAGGACGGGAGTTCCAACGCGGTGCCGCGTGAAGTTCTCGTACCGGTGCTGCCGGGCAATGCCGAGGAGGTGCAACAGTGGTTGTCGGCACTGCGCGGCTCCAATGTTCAACTCCGAGTGCCACAGCGCGGTGACAAGAAGGCGCTGGCGGAAACGGTCGAGCGCAATGCCAAAGAAGCGTTGCAGCAGCACAAACTCAAGCGTGCCGGCGACTTCACGTCGCGGTCGGCGGCGTTGCAGGGCATCCAGGAGGCGCTGGATCTCGATTCGGCCCCCCTGCGAATCGAGTGCATCGACATCTCCCACGTTCAAGGCACCGATGTGGTGGCCTCGTTGGTCGTATTCGAGGACGGCCTACCGCGCAAGAGTGACTACCGGCATTACGCAATCAAAGAGGCGGCCGGCGACGGACGCTCCGATGACGTCGGCAGCATCGCCGAAGTGACACGTCGTCGTTTTCTGCGGCACACAGCGGATTCGGGTGCGTCGACGCTGGGTGACGCCCTTTCCGGTGGTGACCTGGCTCCGGAGGCCGCGTTGGATCCGCAGACCGGACGCCCGCGACGGTTCGCGTACCCGCCGAACCTGTTCGTCGTGGACGGCGGTGCACCACAGGTCGCTGCGGCTGCTGAAGTGCTGGACGAGTTGGGTATCACCGACGTTGCCGTGGTCGGTCTGGCGAAGCGTCTGGAAGAGGTGTGGGTGCCGGGGGAATCCGACCCGGTGATTCTGCCGAGAACCAGCGAGTCCTTGTACCTTCTTCAACGAGTCCGAGACGAAGCACACCGGTTCGCCATCACGTTCCACCGCAGCAAACGGTCTCGCCGCATGACGGCCTCTGCACTCGACTCGGTTCGCGGGCTTGGTGAGGCTCGCCGTTCCGCGCTCGTAACGCATTTCGGGTCTGTTGCGAAACTCAAGCAGGCGAGCGTCGCCGAGATAACGGAGGTGCCGGGGATCGGGGCGACCACCGCGAAGGCCGTCCTGGAGGCCCTGGGAGCGGGCGACCCGGAGGTACTGGGAGCGGGCGCCCCGGAGGTACCGGAGGTAGTGGAAGCCAGCGACCCGGGTTCCGGCACACCTGTGCCGGTGGTGGGGGATGATGGTGCCCGATACGACCGGACTCGACTTCTCGGGGATGCTCGCGATGGTGGGGGCCGGCACGAGACAACTTCGACAGGGCAGGCTGTGACGTGAGCGAATCGGATGTTCGGCGCACCGAGCTGCGGCCGGAGCCGACTGGAAGCGTGGACCGCACGAAGTCGGGGGAGATAGAGGTTGCTCTGGTCACAGGGCTCTCGGGTGCGGGGCTGCGGACTGCCGCGATGGTCTTGGAGGACCTGGGGTGGTATGTCGCGGACAATCTGCCTCCCGAATTGATCTCGAAGATGATCGATTTGGGGTTGGAGTCGCAGCCACGGATCGAGCGGCTCGCGCTGGTGATGGATGTACGAAGTCGCTTGTTCACCGGTGATCTGGGCTGGGTCGTCAAGGAACTGGAGTCCAAGGGCGTTCGAAACCGTGTGTTGTTTCTCGACGCGTCCGACGCGGTGTTGATTCAACGTTTCGAGTCCAACCGGCGCAGCCATCCTCTGCAGAACGACGGCCAGGACGGCACTCTCACGGAGGGTATCGCGGCGGAGAGAATCCGTTTGGCGCAGGTCAAGGCGGTCGCTGATGTAGTAATCGACACGACGTCGATGTCGGTTCATCAGCTTCGTCGCAAGATCGAGGCGTCGTTCAGCGGGTCTGACACCGTGATGATCGGGGTGACTGTGCAGTCGTTCGGCTTCAAGTACGGGCTGCCGATCGACGCCGATCTGGTGTGCGACGTGCGTTTTCTCCCCAATCCACACTGGGTTCCGGAGTTGAGTGCCCATACCGGACGCGAACCGGCGGTACGCGACTATGTGCTCGGTCAGGATGGGGCGCAGGACTATCTGGAGACTTATCATCATCTGCTGCGGTTGACCGTCGAGGGCTACCGGCGAGAAGGAAAGAGCTACATGACGGTGGCGGTCGGTTGCACGGGAGGTAAGCATCGCAGCGTGGCGATGTCCGAGGCGTTGGCGACAATGCTGGATGCACACGATGACCTGTCGGTGCGGGTGCTGCACCGAGATGTGGGTCGCGAATGACCCTGCGACCGACCAACGATGCACTCGCGCAGCCGGCGCCGGGCGGTGCCGACGGGGTGCCTGTCGAGCGACGGCAATTCAAAGCGGTGGCGCTCGGGGGTGGACACGGGCTGTACGCGACACTCAGTGCGGTGCGAATGCTTGCCTCGGACGTCACAGCCGTGGTGACCGTCGCCGACGACGGTGGCTCGTCGGGTCGCCTCCGGACCGAGCTCGGCATGCTTCCGCCCGGGGATCTTCGGATGGCGCTGGCGGCGCTGGCATGCGACGAGCCGCGGACGCGAATGTGGGCCGATGTCATGCAGCATCGTTTCGGTGGTTCCGGGGCGCTGGCGGGGCATTCGGTGGGCAATCTGATTCTTGCTGGGCTGACCGAGGTGCTGGGCGATACGGTGCTGGCACTCGACGAGGCGGCGCGGCTGCTGGGGGTCGCCGGCCGAGTGGTGCCGATGGCGCCGATTCCGCTCGACATCGAAGCAGATGTGTCCGGACTCGAAGAAGATCCGCGTGTCAGCAGGGTCATTCGGGGACAGGTGGCGGTGGCCACCACGCCAGGCAAGGTACGTCGGGTGCGGTTGATGCCGTCCGAGCCGCCCGCGACACCGGAAGCCGTCGAGGCTATCGAGGCGGCCGACCTGGTTGTTCTGGGTCCGGGCTCGTGGTTTTCGAGTGTCATTCCACACGTTCTGGTTCCGGAACTGCTGGCCGCGCTGGACCGGTCGACGGCGCACAAGGTGCTGGTGCTCAACCTGGCACCCGAGCTCGGCGAAACGACCGGATTCTCTGCGGAGAGGCATCTGCACGTACTCTCCCAACACGCGCCTGATTTCCGAGTCGACCACATCGTGGTGGACTCTGCCTTCGTGCCTCAGGGGGGCGAACGCGACCATCTCGCTCGGGCCGCGTCGCGTCTCGGAGCCGAAATCGTCTATGTCGACGTTGCTGAATCAGGTTCTCACGCTCATCATTTCGGAAAGCTGGCTGCGGCACTCGGTAGCATCGTCACCTCGGGTGACGACACCGCGACTGATGTGCCGCGCAGAGAGGGGATCACTTCGTGGCCATGACAGCGGAGGTGAAGGACGAGCTGAGCAGGCTCGTGATCACTCAGGTCAGCTGCAGGCGAGCCGAGGTGTCGGCGCTCCTGCGTTTCGCCGGAGGGCTTCACATCGTTGCGGGACGAGTCGTCGTGGAAGCCGAGGTCGACCTCGGGTCCATCGCACGGCGGTTGCGTCGTGAAATCTTCGATCTGTACGGATACTCCTCCGACGTGCACGTCCTGAGCGCCGGAGGTTTGCGAAAGAGCTCTCGTTACGTGGTGCGTGTGGCCAAGGACGGTGAGGCCCTCGCGCGCCAGACGGGGTTGCTCGATATGCGCGGCCGGCCCGTACGCGGGCTCCCCGCGCAGGTCGTAGGCGGTACGGTCGGCGACGCTGAGGCGGCGTGGCGGGGCGCGTTTCTAGCGCACGGATCGCTGACCGAACCGGGCCGGTCCTCAGCTCTGGAAATCAGTTGTCCGGGTCCCGAGGCCGCTCTGGCCTTGGTGGGTGCGGCCCGTCGACTCGGCGTGGCAGCGAAGGCGCGCGAAGTCCGCGGAACCGATCGGGTGGTGGTGCGCGATGGCGAGGCCATCGGCGCCCTGCTCACTCGGATGGGCGCGCAGGACACCAGGCTGGTGTGGGAGGAGCGCCGCATGCGCCGCGAGGTTCGTGCGACCGCGAATCGTCTCGCGAACTTCGACGATGCCAATCTGCGTCGTTCGGCCCGCGCCGCGGTGGCTGCCGCTGCACGCGTGGAGCGGGCATTGCTGATACTCGGTGAGGACGTGCCGGATCATCTGGCCGCGGCCGGTGCGTTGCGGGTGCAGCATCGGCAGGCTTCACTGGAAGAGCTGGGTCAGCTTGCAGACCCGCCCATGACCAAAGACGCGGTGGCCGGACGAATTCGGCGGCTGTTGTCGATGGCCGATCGGAAGGCCAAGGACACCGGTATCCCCGATACCGAGTCGGCGGTCACCGCTGAACTGCTCGACGAGGCGTGAGTGTGCGGCAACGGGTGACGCGCGCGCTGGCGCCGCTCGACCACTAGGGTGGAAACCGCATGTGGGGACGTACCCGCGTGCTGAGCACGACCATTGATTCACACAACTTTCAACAACTTAGGAGCGAACAGTGACGATCCGGGTAGGCGTGAACGGCTTCGGCCGCATCGGACGTAACTTCTTCAGAGCGGTCGATGCGCAGAAAGCACTGGGCACCACCGACATCGAGATCGTGGCTGTCAACGACCTGACCGACAACGCGACGCTCGCTCACCTGCTGAAGTACGACTCCATCCTCGGCCGTTTGCCGTACGAGGTTTCGCTCGACGGTGACGACACCATCGTCGTCGGCGACCAGCGCATCAAGGCCCTCGCGCACCGTGGCCCGTTGAACGAGCTTCCCTGGGGCGAGCTGGGCGTCGACGTCGTAGTCGAGTCCACCGGAATCTTCACCGATGCCGCAAAGGCCAAGGGACACCTCGAAGCCGGCGCCAAGAAGGTCATCATCTCGGCTCCGGCCAAGGGTGAGGACATCACCATCGTCATGGGCGTCAACGACGAAAAGTACGACGGCAGTCAGAACATCATCTCCAACGCCTCGTGCACCACCAACTGCCTCGGCCCCATCGCCAAGGTCCTCGATGACGAGTTCGGCATCGTCAAGGGTCTGATGACCACGATCCACGCGTACACCCAGGACCAGAACCTGCAGGACGCTCCGCACGCCGACCTCCGTCGCGCCCGTGCCGCCGCGCTGAACATCGTTCCCACCGGCACCGGTGCAGCGAAGGCAATCGGCCTGGTTCTCCCGCAGCTGCTCGGCAAGCTCGACGGTTACGCACTGCGCGTGCCGATCCCAACGGGCTCGGTCACCGACCTCACCGCGAACCTGAAGAAGTCGGCCACCGCCGACGAGATCAATGCCGCGATGAAGGCCGCTGCAGAGGGCCCGCTGAAGGGCATCCTCAAGTACACCGATGCACCGATCGTCTCGTCCGACATCGTGACAGATCCCCACTCCTCGATCTTCGACTCGGGCCTGACCAAGGTCATCGACGACCAGGTCAAGATCGTGTCCTGGTACGACAACGAGTGGGGCTACTCCAACCGCCTCGCCGACCTCATCGGTCTCGTCGGAAAGTCTCTCTGATCACATGGCAGTCAAAACTCTGCAAGACCTGATCGACGACGGCGTCTCCGGTCGCCCGGTGCTCGTTCGTTCGGACTTCAACGTTCCGATCGAGAACGGTGTGATCACCGATCCGGGCCGGATCGTCGCGTCGGTGCCGACACTGCAGGCGTTGCTCGATGCCGGTGCCAAGTTGATCGTCACCGCGCATCTGGGTCGCCCCGACGGCAAGCCCGACGCCGCGTACTCCTTGGCGCCGGTCGCGTCGAAGCTCGGTGAACTCCTGGGTCGACACGTCCAGTTGGCCGGCGATGTCGTCGGTCAGGACGCTCAGGCGCGGGCCGAGGGTCTCACCGACGGAGACGTGCTGCTGCTCGAGAACATCCGTTTCGATGCTCGCGAAACCAGCAAGGACGACGACGAGCGCGCGCAGCTGGCTGCCGAGCTGGTGGCGCTGACCGACGGCGAGGGCGCATTCGTCTCCGACGGTTTCGGTGTGGTGCATCGCAAGCAGGCGTCCGTGTACGACGTGGCGCAGTTGCTGCCGTCCTACGCGGGCGGTCTGGTTGCCACCGAGGTCGAGGTCTTGAAGAAGCTCACCGAGACCCCCGAGCGTCCCTACGCGGTCGTCCTCGGCGGCTCGAAGGTTTCGGACAAGCTGGCGGTCATCGAGGCCCTGGCGCCCAAGGTCGACACCCTCGTCATCGGTGGCGGCATGTGCTTCACCTTCCTGGCGGCACAGGGATTGAAGGTCGGTACCTCGCTCCTGCAGGAGGACATGATCCCCACGTGCAAGGACTTGCTGGAGCGGTTCGGTGACGTCATCCATCTCCCCAAGGATGTCGTCGTTGCCGATTCGTTCTCCGCGAGCGCGGAGGCGAAGACGGTGCCGTCCTACGAGATCCCCGACGGGTGGATGGGCTTGGACATCGGTCCGGAGTCGGTCGACCGTTTCGGAACGGTGCTCCGCGCGGCGAAGACGGTGTTCTGGAACGGCCCGATGGGTGTGTTCGAGTTCGAGAAGTTCGCAGCCGGTACCAAGGGGCTCGCCGAGGCGATCGTCGGGGCCACCTCGAAGGGCGCGTTCAGCGTTGTCGGGGGCGGTGACTCGGCGGCGGCCGTTCGAGCGCTCGGACTGCCGGACGACGGTTTCTCCCACATCTCGACCGGGGGTGGCGCGTCGCTTGAATACCTCGAAGGCAAGGCGCTTCCCGGTCTCGCAGCTCTGGAGGGCTAGAAAATGGCACGTAAGCCGCTCATCGCCGGCAACTGGAAGATGAACCTCAATCACCTCGAAGCTATTTCGTTGGTGCAGAAGATCGCCTTCTCGTTGCCCACGAAGTACTTCGACAAGGTGGATGTGACCGTCATCCCCCCGTTCACCGACATCCGTAGCGTCCAGACGTTGATCGAGGGTGACAAGCTACTGCTCACCTTCGGCGCCCAGGACCTTTCGGCACACGATTCGGGTGCATACACCGGCGAGGTGAGCGGGTCCATGCTCGCCAAGCTCGGCTGCACGTTCGTCGTCGTCGGACACTCGGAGCGTCGTACCCACCACAGCGAGGACGACGCGACCGTCCTCGCCAAGACGAAGGCCGCGCTGAAGCACGATCTCACTCCGATCGTGTGCATCGGCGAGGGACTCGATGTCCGTGAGGCGGGGGAGCACGTTGCCTACAACGTGGCGCAGCTACGCGGATCGCTGAGTGGGCTCTCCGTGGAGGACATCGCCAAGGTCGTCATCGCGTACGAGCCGGTGTGGGCAATCGGTACCGGCCGTGTCGCCAGCGCGTCGGATGCGCAGGAGGTGTGCTCGGCGATCCGAGAGGAACTGAAGACTCTCGCATCGGCCGAGGTCGCATCAGGCGTCCGTGTTCTCTACGGCGGGTCGGTCAACGCCAAGAACGTCGGCGAGATCGTCGGCCAGCCCGATGTGGACGGCGCGCTCGTCGGAGGTGCGTCGCTCCAGGCGGACCAGTTCGCGACGTTGTCGGCCATTGCTGCCGGCGGACCTCTACCCTGACCGACATGCACTGACGCAGCATTGCTGCGTTGAGAAGCTGTACCGAATCGGACTGCTTCTTACGTGCCCGTCGTACCTGCCGCGCCGTCACCCCCGAGGTGGTGGCGCGGCAGTGTTCGTCGTACGGGTACGCTGACACAGGTTGTGAGCTGAATCGATGTGAGGCGGATATGGCACTGTTCCTGGATATTCTGCTGGTTATCACCAGCCTGGCGCTGATATTGCTGGTGCTGCTGCACCGCGGCAAGGGAGGTGGCCTGTCCAGCCTGTTCGGTGGTGGTGTTCAGTCGTCGCTCTCCAGCTCCACCGTGGTGGAGAAGAACCTCGACCGTCTCACCGTCTTCACCGCTGTCGTGTGGTTGATCGCAATTCTCGGTATCGGCTTGGAGATCAAGTACTCCTGACCCGATAGGGGTCGGTCCCGGACTGCGCCTGGGTAGATGTTCGACGATAATCGTCACATGAGCAAAACCCCTTCCGAATCGGCTGGATCTCCCGCGTTCGTCACTCCCACGACCCGGGGCCGGGAGCTGACGGAGCCACTGCGCGAGGACATTCGCTACCTCGGCGGGATTCTCGGCGATATCGTTCGCGAACACGAGGGCGAGGATGTCTTCGATCTGATCGAACGCGCCCGCGTCGAATCTTTCGCAGTGCGCCGCGCCGAGGTCGGTCGCGACGATTCGCTCGGCATCTATGCCGACCTCGAGATCGCAAGCGCGATTCCATTGATCCGCGCATTCAGTCACTTCTCCCTGCTCGCGAACCTCGCCGAGGACCTTCACCGAGAGCGTCGTCGGGCGATACATCTGCAGCGCGAGGACCCGCCGCAGGACAGCAGTATCGATGCCACGTGGCTCAAGCTGGACGCTGCCGCGCTCACGCGTGAGCAGGTGGTCGAAGGTCTGACCGACGCCTTGGTCTCGCCGGTCATCACCGCCCATCCGACTGAGACACGTCGGCGCACGATCTTCGACGTCCAGTCGAAGATCACCGAACTGATGCGTCGCCGGGAGGTGGCGGCAGCGACGTCGAATGGCCTCGCGTCCACCGAACTCGCCGCCGTCGATGTTCAGATCAGGCGACAGATCCTGACGCTGTGGGAAACAGCGTTGATTCGTCTGTCGCGCTTGCGAATTCAGGATGAGATCGAGGTCGGGCTGCGGTACTTCGAGACTTCACTGTTCGAGGTCATCCCCGCCCTGAACGCCGATGTACGCGCAGCGTTACGCCAGCGGTGGCCCGAGGAAGACCTGCTGTCCAGGCCGATTCTGCGCCCAGGATCGTGGATCGGCGGCGATCGCGACGGCAATCCGAACGTCACGGCCGACGTTGTCCACACGGCAACCCATCAGGCCGGCCACGTTGCGTTCTCGCACTATCTGGAGGAGCTGGTCGCGCTCGAGAAGGAATTGTCGATGTCTGCTCGGCTCGTTGCCGTCACAGACGAACTCCTCACGCTTGCAAGCCATTCCGGTGATCCGAACGACAAGCGAGACGACGAGCCGTACCGGGTGGCAGTACGGGGTGTCCGAGCCAGGCTGACCGCTACCGCGGCCTCCGTGCTCGACTCGGTTCCGGTGGCCGGGTTGGAAATCGGATCGACGCCGTATTCGACACCCCAGGAAGTGCTCGACGACCTCGACACGCTCGACCGGGCGCTGCGGGCGGACGGTGACGCGCTGATCGCCGACGACCGACTGCTCTCGCTGCGTCGATCGGTCGAAACTTTCGGCTTCCATTTGCAGGCGCTCGACATGAGGCAGAACTCCGAAACCCACGAGATCGTGGTCGCGGAAATGCTGGCCTGGGCCGGGGTACATGCCGACTATTTGTCGCTGGACGAGGACGAGCGGGTGGCTGTCTTGTCCCAGGAGTTGTCCACGCGGCGACCGCTCGTCGCGCTTGACGCCGAACTGAGCGAGTTGGCCGTCAAAGAGCTGGGGATCGTTCGTGCTGCCAAGATCGCAATCGATCACCTGGGGCCGGAGACCATTCAGAACTACATCATCAGCATGTGCCAGTCGGTCAGCGACATGTTGGAAGCGGCGGTGCTGCTCAAGGAAGCGGGCATTCTCGATCCGGGTGCGGACGGGTCCGCGCCGACCTCGACGGTCGGTGTGGTTCCGCTCTTCGAGACGATCGAGGATCTGCAGCAGGGCGCGAACACCCTTGTTGCGACTCTCGATGTCCCGGTCTATCGGGCACTGGTCGCCGGACGCGGCATGAATCAGGAGGTCATGCTCGGATACTCCGACTCCAACAAGGACGGTGGCTACCTGGCAGCGAACTGGGCGCTCTACCGTGCCGAGCTGGACTTGCTGGAGGCCTCACGCAAGACCGGAATCAGATTGCGGCTCTTCCACGGCCGCGGCGGCACCGTCGGTCGCGGTGGCGGCCCCAGTTACGACGCGATCCTTGCGCAGCCTCCGGGGGTGGTCCAAGGTTCGCTGAGGTTGACCGAGCAGGGCGAGATCATTGCTGCCAAGTACGCAGAACCGTCGATGGCGCGCCGCAATCTCGAGTCGCTCGTGGCCGGAACGCTCGAGTCCACGTTGCTCGACGTCGAGGGTCTCGGAGACAGCGCCGAGCCCGCGTATGCGGTGCTCGACGAACTGGCGGAGAAGGCGCGTGCCGCGTACGGCAGGTTGGTCCACGAAGAACCCGGGTTCGTGGAGTATTTCCGGACGTCTACACCGGTGGCGGAGGTGGGCGAGCTCAACATCGGCAGTCGCCCGGCGTCGCGGAAGCCGACCAACTCGGTGTACGACCTCCGTGCGATTCCTTGGGTGATGTCGTGGAGTCAGTGCCGCGTGATGCTGCCCGGTTGGTACGGGACAGGGTCTGCGTTCGAAGAATGGGTCGACGGCGACGACGCCAAGCTTGCCGAGCTCACCGAGCTCTACCGGAAGTGGCCCTTCTTCCGGACCGTGCTCTCGAACCTGGCACAGGTGATGGCCAAGTCCGATCTGGGGATCGCCGCACGTTACGCCGAATTGGTGCCGGACGAAGAGCTGCGCATACGGATCTTCCGGATGATCGAGGAAGAGCACGCGAGAACCATCGAGATGTACCTGAGGATCACCGGGTTCTCGCGGCTTCTCGAGGACAATCCGGCGTTGGAGAGGTCGGTGCACAACAGGTTCCCGTACCTCGAACCGCTGAACCAGATGCAGGTGGAAATGCTGCGCCGCTACCGTGCGGGCGACGAGGACGAACGAGTCAAGCGAGGAATCCTGCTCACCATGAACGGCCTTGCGACTGCCCTTCGCAACAGCGGGTAGCTCACCTCTCGTGCGGTGTGATCTTTACGCCGCGGGAACCGCACAGGTCCCCGCGGCGTCAGATCAGATAAGGGTGAATCGACCGCACGGGGGCTCTCGAGATGGTGCAATGCGCGAACAGTGTTCAAGCGTGGCGTGACGGGACGGCGTACCGCAGCTGCCGGCGTCGAGGTCGGGGTGGGCGGGTCAGCCGCCATGATGGCGGGGGAGTGCCCGCGACACCTGTACCAC
>NZ_JABFAO010000011.1:0-121412 GCF_017168235.1 Rhodococcus sp. KRD197 | reverse complement strand
AGATGTGTATAAGAGACAGCCCGAAACTAGTGCCCCCGGAACCAGTACCGCAGAAGCCGGTTCCTCATCAGCCGGTGGCTGTCGAGCTCTGGAACAACGATCTCAGGCAGAGTCGGGCTTCGGACGACGGCGGCGCCGATTCGGTGTAGTTCGAGATCGGTGTATCTCGGAATCGGCGCCGCGCACAGCCCCTGGGCCGTCAGTCGTTGTCGAGGTGGGACGCAGCGCCCGAGTCGAGGAACCACACAGTAGATTCCGAGCCTGTTGCGCCCGCGGACGGAATGTCGTCCGGATCGGCACCCCCTACGGCGGCGGCGACGGCCTCCGCTTTCCCGGTTCCTGCTACCAACAGCCACACATGCTTGGCTCGTCGAATTGCGGGCAGGGTGAGCGTGATTCGAACTGGCGGCGGCTTGGGGGAATCCTCGACCGCCACGACGTAGTGGACCTTCTCGCGTACCGCATCGGTATGGGGAAAGAGCGAGTTGATGTGTCCTTCGCCGCCCATTCCGAGGAGGTGGATGTCGAAGGCAGGCGTGTGCTCTCCGTCCGAGTGCGACCCCAGTATCTGGGCGTACGCGGCGGCCGCGACATACGGGTCGTTTCCGTGCGGGCCGTCGGATGCTGCCATGCGAAACACACGATCGGGATGGACGTCCACATGGTCCAGGAGCGCCTCCGACGCCTGCACCTCGTTGCGCTCCGGGTCACCGCCCGGGAGGAAACGTTCGTCGCCGAAGTAGATGTCGACGTTGGCCCAGTCGATGGAGCCCGAGTCTTTTCGTAGTTCTTCTAGCAGCGCGATTCCTGTGCCACCGCCTGTCAATACGATCGACGCCGAGCCGCGTTCTTGCTGAGCTGCTGTGACAACATCGACGAAGCGAGACCGTGCCGCATCGACGAGTGCCTGCGAATCCAGGTACTGCAATACCGAAGTCTTACTCATAGCTCACTTTCGACAGTCCGTTCAGGGCCAGTTCGTAGATGTCGTCGGTATCGAGACGGCGCAACTCCTCGGCGAGACACTCGCGTGTTCCGCGTCGGGCGAGGGCCACTTCGGAGTCGGGCTGGCCGGTGCGTCGCAGTGTCGCGGTCTTTCCGGTCTGAGGTCGGGTGAGGGAGATGCTCGTGGTCCGGCGTTGCAGCTCGACCTTCAGCTCGCCTGTTCGGCGATGCACTTCGATGCCGAGTTTGGCGGCGAGCCACCCGGCGAGGATGTCGAGGGCCGGTTCCTCGGCCAACCCCGAGACGGTGGCCGATACGACGTCCTCGTGAGGTGCTTGGTCGAGCGCTGTGGCCAGGAGCCCGCGCCAGTAGGTGATTCGACTCCACGACAGGTCGGTGTCACCGGCGGTGTAACTGGAAAGCCTGCTCTTGATCGCCGCGGTGGTGTCCGGTGCGTTCGTGGCGTCGGTGATACGACGCTTGGCCAGGCGGCCCAGCGGGTCTTTCGCCGGCACCTCGGGAGCTTGGTCCGGCCACCAGACAACGATGGGTGTATCCGGCAACAGAAACGGAATCACGACGCTGTGTTCGTGATCGGCCAGTTCACCGTTGAGTCGAAGCACGACGACCTCGGAGGCACCGGCGTCGCCACCGACACGGATCTGTGCGTCCAGGCTCGATTCGGCCGTCCGATCACCATGGGTCAGCACGATGACACGGCAGGGATGCTCGCGGCTTGCTTCGTTCGCAGCCCTGATCGCTCGCTCGGCTCTGTCGTTGTCAGAGCTGGCGACGATGAGAGTGAGCACCCGACCGATGGTGACTGCGCCACCCGACTCGCGTAGCTCGACCAGTTTCTTGCCGACCTTGGCGGTCGTGGTGGCGGGAATGTCGACTATCACGGCCTTCTCCACTCTCGTCCGGTTCGATGCATCATTTCGTCGCCGGAGCTCGGGCCCCAGGTCCCGGCTTCGTACGGCTCGGCAGTGCCACCTGCTGCCCAGAAATCCAGGATGGGGTCGAGGATCTTCCAGGACAATTCGACCTCGGCGTTCACCGGGAACAGCGACGGCTCACCGAGCAATACGTCGAGGATCAACCGCTCGTAGGCCTCCGGCGAGGACTCCGTGAATGCTTGCCCGTAGCTGAAGTCCATGCTGACATCGCGGACCTCCATACTCGAACCCGGCACCTTCGAACCGAAGCGCATGGTGACGCCCTCGTCCGGCTGAACTCGGATGACGAGCGCGTTCTGCCCGAGTTCCTCGGTCATGGTCGCGTCGAAGGGCAGGTGGGGAGCCCGCTTGAAGACCATGGCGATCTCGGTGACCCGCCGTCCCAGTGCCTTGCCGGTTCTCAGATAGAACGGCACGCCGCCCCAACGTCTGGTGTCGACCTCGAGGGTGATGGCCGCGTAGGTCTCCGTGCTGGACTCGGAGTCGAATCCTTCTTCTTCCTTGAGACCGCTCACCTTCTGGCTGCCCTGCCAGCCTCCGGTGTATTGCCCACGCGCTGCCGTTTCCTCCAGTGGCTCCGCGAGTTTCGTCGCCGAGAGCACTTTGATCTTCTCGGATTGGAGTTCGGACGGGCTGAAGCTGACGGGTTCTTCCATCGCGGTGATGGCGAGCAATTGCAGCAGATGATTCTGAATCACATCGCGCGCTGCGCCTATCCCGTCGTAGTACCCGGCGCGTCCTCCCAGTCCGATGTCCTCGGCCATGGTGATCTGGACGTGGTCGACATAGTGCGCATTCCAGATGGGATCGAAGAGCTGATTGGCGAAGCGCAACGCAAGAATGTTCTGGACCGTCTCCTTGCCCAGGTAATGATCGATGCGGAAGACCCTGTCCTCCGGGAACACTCTGTTCACCACCGCATTGAGTTCCTTGGCGCTCTGCAGGTCGTGACCGAAGGGCTTCTCGATGACCACTCGACGCCACTTGTCGGCGTCGCCCTCGGCCAACCCCGAACGCGAAAGCTGCTCGAGCACTACCGGGAATGCTCCCGGCGGGATGGACAAGTAGAACGCATGATTACCGCCGGTACCGCGGGTTCGGTCGAGTTCGAGCAGGGTTTGTGACAACTCGTCGAAAGCCTCGTCGTCATCGAACGATCCCTGCACGAAACGGAAGCCCTCGGCGAGAGTGCTCCACACTTCCTCGCTGAACGGAGTGCGCGCATGATCGCGGACGGCGTCATGAACGACCTGCGCGAAGTCCTCCTTGCCCCACTCACGGCGTGCGAATCCGACCAGGGCGAAACCGGGGGGTAGGAGCCCCCGGTTCGCCAGGTCGTACACCGCAGGCATGAGCTTCTTGCGAGCAAGATCTCCGGTGACGCCGAAGATGACCAGGCTGCACGGGCCGGCGATCCTGGGCAATCTCTTGTCACGAGGGTCACGAAGCGGGTTGTGCCACTCCGCCTGATCCTTGAGGTTCGAGTCTGCGGTGTTCACGTATCAGCTCTTCTGGCCGGCTTGGCGGAGCTGCTCGCCGGTGGCCTCCAGCAGTTCTGTCCAGGACGCCTCGAACTTCTCGACACCCTCGTTCTCGAGCGTGAGGAAAACGTCCGTGACGTCGATGCCGATCGCGGAAAGCTCGTCGAACACCGCCTGGGATTCCGGACCCTTGCCGGAGATGGTGTCCCCGTTGATCGCACCGTGGTCGGCCGCTGCGTCGAGAGTCTTCTCGGGCATGGTGTTGACCGTGTTGGGGGCAACCAGTTCGGTGACGTACAGCGTGTCCGGGTAGGCAGGGTTCTTGACTCCGGTCGATGCCCAGAGCGGACGCTGCGGGCGGCCGCCGGAGCCGACGAGTTCGTGGAAGCGCGGAGCGACCTCGAACGCCTGCTGGTAGGCAACGTAGGCCAGGCGAGCGTTCGCGAGCGCAGCCTTGCCCTTGAGCGCCTCGGCGTCGGGGGTACCGATCTTGTCGAGCCGCGCGTCGATCTCGGTGTCGACGCGGGAGACGAAGAACGATGCCACCGAGTGGATCGTGGACAGGTCGTGGCCGGCGGCTCGGGCCGCCTCCAGTCCGTCCAGGTAGGCGCCGATCACGGCTTCGTACCGCTCGACGGAGAAGATCAGCGTGACGTTGACGCTGATGCCCTCGCCGATGACCTTGGCGATTGCCGGTATACCCGCCTCGGTGGCCGGGATCTTGATCAGCACGTTGGGGCGATCGACGATCTTCCACAGTTCGACAGCCTGGGCGATGGTCGCCTCGGTGTCATGTGCCAGACGAGGGTCGACCTCGATCGACACGCGTCCGTCGACTCCGGCCGAGGACTCGTACACCGGCGCGAAGATGTCGCAGGCGTTGCGAACGTCGTCGGTGGTCACCGTACGGATGGTGGCGTCGACGTCGGCACCGCGCTCGGCGAGCTCGTTGACCTGCGCGTCGTATGCCTCGCCCTTGCTCAGCGCAGCCTGGAAGATCGACGGGTTCGTCGTGACTCCGACGATGGACTTGCTGTCGATGAGCTCCTGCAGGTTGCCGGAGGAAATGCGGTCGCGGGAGAGGTCGTCGAGCCAGACGGAAACTCCGGCCGCGGACAGGTCTGCAAGATTCTTGTTCTGGGTCATGATTTATCCCTTCACGTTGGTGATCGAGCGCTGCGCGGCGGCGGTCACGGCCTCGGCGGTGAAGCCGTACTCGCGGAAGAGCGTCTTGGCATCCGCGGATTCGCCGAAGTGCTCGAGCGAGACGATTTCGCCGAAGCCACCGACGATCTTGTACCACGGCATCGCGATGCCGGCTTCGACGGAAACACGTGCTTTGACCGTGGGCGGAATGACCTGGTCGCGGTAATTCTGATCCTGGCTCTCGAACCACTCCACGCACGGCATGGAGACCACGCGCGCAGCGATACCCTGAGCCTCGAGCTGCTCTCTCGCCTCGACTGCGTACTGCAGTTCCGAACCCGTGCCGATGAGGACGACGTCCGGCGCTGCCTTCGATGATTCGACGAGGATGTAGCCGCCCTTGGACACACCCTCGTAGTTGGTGCCCTCGAGGATCGGGATTCCCTGGCGGGTCAGTGCGAGTCCGACTGGACCGCTGCTGCTCGACCTCGCGAGGACGGACTGCCATGCGAAGGCCGTCTCGTTCGCGTCACCGGGTCGCACGACCGACAGATTCGGGATGGCCCGCAACGCTGCCAGATGTTCGACGGGTTGGTGCGTCGGTCCGTCCTCGCCGAGGCCGATCGAGTCGTGGGTCCACACGTAGATGGGGTCGATGTCCATCAGTGAGGCCAGTCGTACCGCAGGACGCATGTAGTCACTGAACTGCATGAACGTGCCGCCGTACGCGCGGGTGGGGCCGTGCATCACGATTCCGGAGAGGATTGCACCCATCGCGTGTTCGCGAATACCGAAATGGAGGGTGCGGCCGTAGGGCTCGGCGTCCCAGTCGTCGGTGGAGATCGATGTCGGACCGAAGGACTTGGCGCCCTTGATGGTGGTGTTGTTGCTGCCGGCGAGGTCGGCGGAGCCGCCCCACAGTTCGGGGAGAACCGGTCCGACGGCATTGAGGACGGCACCTGATGCCGCGCGCGTCGCGATGGCCTTGCTGCCTGGCTCCCAGGTGGGGAGGACCTCGGTCCACCCTGCGGGGAGGTCGCCGGCGGTGAGGCGGTCGAGGAGTGCGCGACGCTCGGGCTCGCGATCGGCCCAGGCCTGGAATGCCTCGTTCCAATCCGCGTGCGCCTTGCGACCGCGCTCCTGCAGCGCGCGGGTATGCGCGATGACCTCGTCGGTGACCTCGAACGTCTTGTCGGGGTCGAATCCGAGTGCATTCTTCACCGCTGCGACTTCTTCGTCGCCCAGCGCGGCGCCATGCACGGCGCCGGTGTTCATCATCGTGGGTGCCGGGAAGCCGATGATGGTGCGCAGACAGATGATCGACGGCTTGTCGGTGACGGCTTTCGCTGCCTCGATGGCCTCTTCGATGGCGGTGACGTTTTCGCCGCCTTCGACGACCTGCACGTGCCAGCCGTACGCCTCGTAGCGCTTGGCGACGTCCTCGGACAGGGCGATGTCGGTGTCGTGTTCGATGGAGATCTTGTTGTCGTCGTAGAACAGGATCAGGTTGCCGAGCTGCTGTGTGCCTGCCAGCGACGATGCCTCGGAGGTGATGCCCTCCTCGATGTCTCCGTCGGATGCGATGACGTAGATGAAGTGGTCGAACGGGCTTTCGCCGAGTGCGGGTTCCGGGTCGAACAGCCCGCGCTCGCGACGAGAGGCCATGGCCATACCGACTGCCGAGGCGAGACCCTGGCCGAGCGGGCCGGTTGTGATCTCGACACCGTCGGTGTGCCGGAACTCGGGGTGGCCGGGCGTCTTCGATTTGAAGGTACGCAGCGCTTCGATGTCGGCGAGCTCGAGACCGAAACCGCCGAGGTACAGCTGAATGTAGAGCGTCAAGCTCGAGTGCCCGCACGAGAGGACGAAGCGATCGCGTCCGATCCAGTGCGTATCCGTCGGGTCGTGGCGCATCGTGCGTTGGAAGAGTGTGTAGGCGAGTGGAGCGAGGCTCATCGCCGTACCGGGGTGACCGTTGCCGACTTTTTGTACCGCGTCCGCAGCGAGGACTCTGACGGTATCGACCGCCCTGGTATCCAGGTCCGTCCAGTCGCTGGGGTGGTGCGCCGTGGTGAGGACGTCAATATCGTCTGTGATCGACACGAGCAGAGATCTCCTGACATTGGTGCGGTTGAGGTCAATGCGTGCCCGATCGGGGTGGATCGAAAAACACGCCTGCTACCAGCCTAGTTCCGTTAGTGCCTGCTGTCGTGCCTTCCCCCCCGTCGTCGAAGGACGCCGAAGGACCGGGCGACTGGCCGCCTGGCATCGCCCGTGCGGTGGCTTTGGGTGCCCTGCGAATTGGTGAGGAGCTGGGCGACGTCTACCATCGCTTGTAGTAGTGCGCCCTTTCGGCCGTTGGGGTCGATATCGAGGGCGCACCCGAAAGTTCATGTGTCGAGCCCGTGCAAGGAGACGTAGTGCGAATTGGGCAGCAGCCGGGCGGCCACGGATTCGCAGGCAGCTCTCGGGCAGGCGCCTCCCGAGCGGGTGACACACAGTCAGGAGATGCTGTCAGCGATACGACGGCATCAGCACCGGCCGAGTCTGCCCCTCGGCGCGCATTGGCGCTGTTCATGGCGTATGTGGCGCTGACCAAGCCGCGCGTCATCGAACTACTCCTTGTCACCACGATCCCGGCGATGCTCCTGGCCGATCGTGGTCAGGTGCAGCCGATGCTGATCTTGACCACCCTGTTCGGTGGAATGTTGGCTGCGGCCAGCGCGAACTCCCTGAACATGGTGGCCGATGCGGATATCGACAAAGTCATGGCCCGCACCGCCAAACGGCCGCTGGCCCGCGGCGCGATGCCGGTATCGCACGCCTTCGTGTTCGGTGTGACCCTGGGTGTCATCTCGTTCTTCTGGCTCTGGCTCACCACGAACCTGCTGTCCGGCGTGCTGGCGGTCGTGACCATCTGCTTCTACATTTTCGTCTACACGCTGGTGCTCAAGCGCAGGACTTCACAGAACGTCGTGTGGGGCGGCGCGGCCGGGTGCATGCCCGTGATGATCGGTTGGTCGGCTGTGACCGGGACGATCGGCTGGCAGGCCGTGGTGATGTTCATGGTGATCTTCCTGTGGACGCCCCCGCACACCTGGGCCCTGATGCTCCGGTACAAGGAGGATTACCAGGCCGCCAACGTGCCCATGCTGCCCGCTGTGGCCTCCGAGACGAAGGTAACCAAACACATCGTTCTGTACGCCTGGGCCACAGTCGCAGCGACGCTCGCACTGACGCCCGGGTCGGGCATCATCTACGCCGTCGTGGCCGTCGCCTCCGGCATCTGGTTCCTCGTAGTTGCGCACCGTTTGTACGCCGGAGTTCGCGCCGGGACTCCGGTCCGGCCGCTGAAGCTCTTCATTCTCTCCAACGAGTATCTGGCCTTGGTCTTCTGCGGTTTGGCTGTCGACTCCGTGATCGGGTGGGACACCCTCGCACAGTTGCTCGGCTGAGAGCTGTTCGACTGATCGGTCCGGCTGAATACGATTTCGGCCCCGCGCGTGTCGCGGGTGAGCGTCTACGGGACGAGCACGATCGACCCGGTGGTCCGCCGCGCTTCCAGGTCTCTGTGCGCCGAGGCTGCGTCGGACAGTGGATATCGCGCGCCCACTCGGATGTCGAGCACCGCGTCCGAGACTGCTTTGAACACCTCACCTGCACGCCATTCGAGCTCGCTGCGGTCGCGAATGTAGTGCGCCAGTGACGGACGGGTGAGATAGAGCGAGCCTGCCGCGTTGAGACGCTGCGGATCGAACGGGGGCACCGGGCCGCTGGCCGCGCCGAACAGGGCAAGTGTTCCCCGGATGCGCAGCGAAGCGAGACTGCGCTCGAACGTGTCTGCGCCCACGCCGTCGTATACGGCATGGACACCCTCACCGCCGGTGAGGGAGCGCACCTGCGTCGCGAGATCGTCGTCGTAGCGCAGCACCTCGGCGGCGCCCGCGGCTCGCGAGATCGCCTCCTTCTCGTCGGTGGACACCGTCGTGATCACTCGCACGCCTTTGGCGGCGGCCAGTTGCGTCAGGATCAGTCCGACGCCCCCCGCGCCCGCGTGGACGAGGATCGAGTCGCCCTCGGCTGCTGGATACGTCGACTCCAGCAGATAGTGCGCTGTCATGCCCTGCAACAGAGTGGAGGCGGCCTTGTCGGCGGGGACTCCGTCCGGTACTGCAACGGCAACATGCGAGGGCACAACAGCCTTTTCGGCGTATGTCCCGGTGCCGGTCGCCCAGGCCACGCGCTGCCCGGCGCAGAATTCGGTCACCGACGGGCCCACCTGCTCGATCACTCCGGCACCCTCGGCTCCGGCAACGTAGGGAAGCTCGCGCGGGTACAGGCCACTGCGGAAGTAGGTGTCGATGAAATTGATCCCGGCAGCCTCCACGCGCACGAGGAGCTCACCCGGCCCCGGGACAGGATCGGGAACATCGACGACGAGCAGAACGTCGGGACCGCCGGTCTCACGAATTTCGATGGCACGCATGGTGTCGTTTCTACACCGGCACTCCGGCGGGTAGTGCGGCCGTCATTGTTACCGAGCGGTATTGTCGATTCATGGCGACCGAAGCGAAGAACACCACAGCAGAAGATGCGACGGCAGAAGTGAAGGTACCCGGCGGCGTGTTGTCCGCAGTGAAGACCTTCGTCGGAGAGCACGGAGGCTCTGCCAGCGTCGTGATCGCACCGATCGGCCGAGCCGGGTACCGGATCACCCTGGTCGGTGCGGACGGCGTCCTGGGCGATCAGGTTGTCAAGAGCGAGGCCATCGCGCGCGCTGTCCTCGCTTCGGTCGACTCGCTGACCGAAGCCGAGTGGGATCGCGAGCTCGTCAGTTCCGTCAATCCGGCGCCCGGGCACTACCGCAAGATGGCGGGATGGGTCGCCAATCAGAAGCGCTTCCCTGCGGCACGAAACGCATCGTTCGCTGAATAAGAGTCGTACCGGGCAGCATTCTCGTCAAGAAATACGGCGATCGATGGAACCGCTGGGCGGTTCGGCGCGTCGAATCAAGTGGAGAGGTAGTCGGTCATCTGAGGGGGAGACCGGCTACCTCTCCTCTGTCGTTGCAGGACCGCCCGCTGCCGGACCGACCGATGCCGGTGGCTTCTGTGCGGCCTCGGCGTCCTGTCCGTAGGTCCGAGTACGGCTGGCGGCCCACACTGCGGCCGTTGCGGCGGTGCATATCCCAGCACCGGCGACGTGGATCGCCACGAGCGCAGCCGGCACGTCAGTCCAGTACTGCACGACCCCGACCAGTGACTGTGCGAGGACGACTCCGATCAGAATCTTCAGGCGCTTGGTGATCGGTTCGGGTGCCCGCACCGCGTAGAGGGCGAAAGCGAGTCCGACCAGTAGTGCCAGGTAGCCCACGAGCAGCTGGGAATGAAGGTGCACGAGGGTGACGATTTCCACCTCGAGGCGGGGGACCGGTTCCTCGATGCTCTTGTCGCCCGCATGTGGCCCGGCTCCGGTCAACATCGTGCCGGCCACGAGAACGCCCGCGAGCAGGATGGCCGACAGCCCAGTGAGCAAGCGCAGCGGCTCGGGAACTGTGCCTACGACAACCGTCGCGTCGTCTGGTTCACACACCTTGAAGTAAAGCAGGGTCGCCAGCCACACCATTCCCATCGAGACGACGAGGTGGATGGCGACGGTCCACCACAGCAGACCTGTCAGCACGGTGAATCCGCCGATGATCGCCTGTAGGACGGTACCGAGCGGCATGAACCAGGCGAACCGCAGGACCCCGCGCCGTCGGCGTGCCCGAGTCACCGCCAACACGACAGCTGCGGCCGCGAGCACGACGACGAAGGTGAGCAGTCTGTTGCCGAACTCGACTGCCTGGTGCAGGAATGGGACCTCGGCCACTCCGACCGGGGTGAAGCTGCCAGGAAAGCACTGTGGCCAGGTCGGACAGCCGAGGCCCGACGCCGTGACTCGCACGATCGCGCCCGTCACCGCGATACCGCCCTGGGTGAGGATGACGATGATCGCCAGTATTTTCTGGGTCCGCAACGATGGCAACGGCAACCGGTCGACAAGGCTCAAGAACGCTCGATACAGCACCTAGCGATGGTAATCGCCGCACAACTACACGGCGTCGTTGACCCCGTATGCTCGATCAGACGAATCGGAAGGTTCGCACTGCCATCGATCCGCACAGCACTGCCCAGCCGGTGAGAACAGCGACGCCGAACCAGTCCCAGGACCCGTCGACGGCCTGACCGAGTGCCTCGGCGAGAGCACCGGACGGAACCAGTCTCGCTACGGTGTGCAGGGCCATCGGGAGATCGTCCGCAAGAACGACGAGCGAGCCGATGCCCAACATGATGAACCAGAGGATGTTCGCCAGAGCCAGCACGATTTCTGCGCGTAGTGTGCCGCCGAGCAACAGACCCATGGTCGCGAAGGTGACTGTTCCCAGGGCGATGACGATCGCGCCGAGGAGTAGCCCCTCCAGGGCAGGCCGCCAGCCGAGGCCGACACCGATCGCGCCCAGCACCACCGATTGCAGAATGACGACGGACAGTACAGCTGTCGATTTGCCCGCGATGATGCCCCATTTGGGGAGCGCGGTGGCGCCGAGCCTTTTCAGTGCACCGTAACGACGGTCGAACCCCACCGCGATCGCTTGGCCGGTAAATGCCGTCGACATCACCGCGACCATCATGACAGCGGGAACGACCTGGTCGACGGGGTGATCGCCCATCGCCCCCAGTGGCAGCAGAGTCAGTCCGATCAGGAGGGTGATCGGGATGAACAAGGTGAGGAGAAGTTGCTCACCGTTGCGCAGCAGCAACTTCAGTTCGAGGGTCGACTGCGCCGACAGCATGGCCACGGGCGAACTCGCCCGCGGCGCGGGTGTGAACTGTCCGGCCGCGAACCGGTTGTCGGCGAGACGGACATCCTTGCGCGAGGTCATCTCCGCAACTCCCTGCCGGTCAGCTCGAGGAACACGTCTTCCAATCGTCGTTGATCGACCTGCAATTCGGTGGCCAGGACATTCTGCTCGGCGCACCAGGTGGTGACGGTGACGAGAACGTGTGGCTCGATGACACCCTCGATGACGTACGAGCCCTGGGTTTCCTCGACCGGGCGATAGCCGGGGGGAAGCGCTGCATCGAGTAGCGAGAGTTCGAGTCCGGGTGGCGCGGTGAATCGCAGCCGACCTTCCGCGCCCTGTTTGGTCAACTCCGATGCGGTGCCAGAGGCGACGATCTTCCCGTGATCGATGATGACGAGTTCGTCGGCCAGTTGCTCGGCTTCGTCCATCAGGTGCGTGGTCAGCAGGACGCTGACACCGTCTCGACGAAGGGCATCGATCAATTCCCAGACGAGCAGTCGCGCTTGGGCGTCGAGGCCGGCGGTCGGTTCGTCGAGAAAGACGAGTTCGGGGCGGCCGACGATTGCGCACGCGAGGGCGAGGCGCTGCTGCTGACCACCGGACAGTCGCCGGTACGGAACGTGCACTGCCTGCTCGAGTCCCAGGCAGTCGAGCAGCCAATCGGCATCGAGCGGGTTTGCCGAGTACGAGGCCACGAGTCGCAGCATTTCCCCGGTCTTCGAGCCTGGGTAGGCCCCGCCGCCCTGCAGCATCACGCCGATACGTGGCCTGAGCTGGGAAGACTGCGTGATCGGGTCGAGGCCGAGCACCCGCACCGAACCCGAGTCCGGCGTGACGAACCCCTCGCACATCTCCACGGTGGTGGTCTTTCCCGCGCCGTTCGGACCGAGGAGCGCAAGCACCTGAGCCTGTTCCACGATGAACCCGAGCCCGTCGACCGCGGGCACTCCGTCGTACGACTTGCGGACATCGGTTACCTGGACTGCGGGCTGCGCCGACTTCGGCGCCTGGGCGATCACGAGGAACCAGCGTATTCCCCACCGACCCGGTCCGGTGTCGACGGTCCGGTGTGCGGGCGCCACGGAAGAGACGACCGTGTTGCCAGGTACAGAATTCCGATGGTCAGAATCGTCATCACCGCAGCCTGAACGATCTGGAACGGCAAGTACTCACTGCCGTTGGGCATCAGGATGACGCTCACGATCGAGGAGACGACGATTGCCGGCCCGCGGAACGCCCGGGTCGTCGCCCACGCCGCGAGCGGGATGACGGCCCAGAGCAGGTACCAGGGCTGCACGACGGGAAAGAGCAATACGAGTGCGCCGAGCGAGACGCCGAGTGCCCCGACGGGGTGCACGCGTCCTTTCAGCACTGCGACCAACATCCGCAGTGCGATGAACCCGGCGACCACGGCGGCGATCGGGCGCGTGAGACTCAACACAGCGGTCGTGTGATCGCCGAGGCCGAGGAGAACTCCGACGAAACCGGTGCCGAGTCCCAGAATCGTGGGTAGCGACATCCAGCTTCGGACCGCACTGGCGGTGTTCAAGGTATTGATCCACCCGAAACCGAGGCCGCTGACGACACTTACTCCGCCGATGACGACGACAGCGATCGCGGCCAGCAGTGCCGCCGATGTCAGTACCGCCCGAAGTGATCCACCCCATCGACGCGCGAGTGCCATGCCGATGAATCCCAGTGCCAGCAACGCTGGAATCTTGATCGTGGCCGCCAGTGCGATAACCGCCACCCCGGACAAGAGCAACCACAGGGAAGTGCGGCGAATCGGCGCGGAGGATTCGATCGCCCGCAGAGCCAATTCCGTTCCGGCGAGCATCAACCCGATCATCATGGCTTCGTTGTGGATGCCGGCGACGAGGTGAAAGAGCAGCAGGGGGTTGGCTGCTCCCAGCCAGAGCGCGCTGACTGCCGCGACGCCGCATCGACGCGCGAGCCGGGGTAGCGCCCAGACGATCAGGGCGATCCCCGCAAGCGCGAGAATGCGATGGAGAAAGATCCCGGACACGATGTTCTCGCCGGTCAACCAGGTGATGCCGCGGCCGATCCACAGAAACAGCGGACCGTAGGGCGCCGGTGTGTCGCGCCAGATGTTGGGCACCGTCCGGGTCAGCACGTTGTCGACCCCGAGTGCGCCGGCGGGACCGACTTGGTACGGGTCGAGTCCGCGCGCGGTGATCTCGCTCTGCGCGAGATAGGAATAGACATCCTTGCTGAACATCGGCGGCGCAACGCACAGCGGCAGGATCCACAGCAGCAGAGTGCGGTCCAGCTGCGACCGGGTCAGTCTTCGTGGTGGGCCGTGACGAAGGCGCCCGACCGCAAATCTGCCGAGTAGAAGCCATGCGAGAACCACCATGACGGTGCCGGTCATTGTCACCGTCAGCGCCGTGCTCGCCATACGTGAGGGAAGGCTGAGTATCCGGATGCCCACCACGGGGTTTTGCAGCACGGGCTGGGCGCCCGCCCCGAGCGCCCCGACAGCCATGAGGATTGCTCCGGCCGCACCGAACTGCCGGACTCTGCGCAGCTGCACCGTCTCGGTTTCGTTCAGGCCGGGTGATTCGTGCTCGTCACCGTGCAGGATCGACACTTTCGATTGCCGCTGGTCGGGATCGAGGCCGATGAGGCGACTGACCGGTCGAGTCAGCTGTTGCAGGCGCGACGCGGTGCCAACGGGAGCGGCGCTCGCCTCCGGTCGAACCGCAGACGGCGTCGGCGATGTCCCGGCGTTCTGATCGTCTGCGGTCGGTGGCACGCTTGGCAGCGTAGCGGTGCGGACTCCGGTCCCTGGCAGCGCCGACGACGAAGGGCACCCTTGCTGGACCGCTCTGCGTAATTCCGTCACACTGGTGTTGTGAAAACATCAGCCAGTTCCACGCGCGGGGACGTCGATGCCGACGTTCAGCGTCGTGTGGGTGCAGACGCCTTGCGGCAGACGCGGGCTGTCGCAGGTCACACAGGGTCCAACGCCCACGACGGCCAGACACGAGGTGCAGTGGTCGCGCTGCTGCTCGAAGAGGGTCCGATCACCGCATCCGACATCGGAACACGGCTCGGTCTCAGCGCAGCCGGTGTTCGACGTCACCTCGACGCACTGATCGACAACGGGGAGGCGCGCATAGCCCCGTCGGCAGCACTTCGTCGTCGCGGACGCGGTCGCCCGGCCAAGCACTTTCAACTCACCGCCATCGGCCGCAGCAGGCTCGGGCATACCTACGACGATCTGGCGGGTGCCGCAATGCGGCAATTGCGCATCATCGGCGGTGACGCCGCGATCGAGACGTTCGCAAGAGAGCGCGTCGACGCCATCGTCGCCGACGTGGAGCCTGCAGGCGGTGATCGTCCGGCCGATGTCGAGCAGACCGCCGAGCGAATCGCCGACGCCTTCACGGCCGCCGGGTTTGCTGCCTCCACACGCGTCGTCGGCAACGGCGTCCAGATCTGCCAGCATCATTGCCCCGTTTCGCATGTCGCATCGGAGTTCCCCGAACTGTGCGACGCGGAACGTAAGGCATTCTCCGATCTGCTGGGAACACACGTGCAACGTCTCGCGACCATCGCGAACGGCGACTGTGCTTGCACGACGCACGTACCGCTGAACACCACTTCCAACTCAGCAACTCCCGGTGCACAGCCTCGCACCGGCACGCGCACAAGCCTCCGGAAGGAGCTCGCATGACTGTCACACCCGATCAGGTGGCGCCCGCATCGCCGATGACTCAGGACGAGACCATCGCGTCCCTGGGCACGTACGGCTACGGCTGGTCCGATTCCGACGTTGCTGGATCGAGCGCGAAGCGTGGCCTTTCCGAGGCAGTGGTTCGAGACATCTCAGACAAGAAGAGCGAGCCCGAGTGGATGCTCGAGGCGCGCCTGAAGGCGCTCAAGACCTTCGATCGCAAGCCCATGCCGAACTGGGGTTCCAACCTCGACGGAATCGACTTCGACAACATCAAGTACTTCGTGCGTTCCAGCGAGAAGCAGGCTGCGACGTGGGAGGACCTGCCGGAGGACATCAAGAACACGTACGACAAGCTCGGCATCCCCGAGGCGGAGAAGCAGCGCCTGGTCTCCGGTGTCGCCGCTCAGTACGAGTCCGAGGTGGTCTACCACTCGATCCGTGAGGATCTCGAGGCGCAGGGTGTGTTGTTCCTCGACACCGACACCGCACTCAAGGAGCAGCCGGAGCTGTTCCGCGAGTACTTCGGCACCGTCATCCCCGCAGGCGACAACAAGTTCTCCGCACTGAACACCGCGGTGTGGTCCGGTGGATCGTTCATCTACATCCCGCCGGGCGTCCACGTGGACATCCCGCTGCAGGCCTACTTCCGGATCAACACCGAGAACATGGGTCAGTTCGAGCGCACGCTGATCATCGTCGACGAGGGCGCTTACGTGCACTACGTCGAGGGCTGCACCGCGCCGATCTACAAGTCGGATTCGTTGCACTCCGCCGTGGTGGAAATCATCGTCAAGAAGGGCGGCCGTTGCCGCTACACGACCATTCAGAACTGGTCGAACAACGTCTACAACCTGGTTACCAAGCGCGCGAAGGCTGAGGCAGGCGCGACGATGGAGTGGGTCGACGGCAACATCGGCTCCAAGGTCACCATGAAGTACCCGGCGGTGTGGATGACGGGGGAATACGCCAAGGGTGAGGTTCTCTCGGTCGCGTTCGCCGGCCCGGACCAGCACCAGGACACGGGTTCGAAGATGCTGCACCTGGCGCCGCACACGTCCTCGAACATCGTCAGCAAGTCGGTCGCCCGAGGTGGCGGTCGTACCTCCTACCGCGGTCTCATTCAGATCAACAAGGGCGCATACGGCTCCCGTTCGACGGTCAAGTGCGATGCCCTGCTCGTCGACACGATCTCGCGTTCGGACACCTACCCCTACGTCGACATCCGTGAGGACGACGTCTCGATGGGTCACGAGGCGACCGTGTCCAAGGTGAGCGACGATCAGCTGTTCTACCTGATGAGTCGCGGTCTGACCGAGGACGAGGCGATGGCCATGGTTGTGCGCGGGTTCGTAGAGCCGATCGCGCGTGAACTCCCCATGGAATACGCGCTCGAACTCAACCGGCTCATCGAGCTCCAGATGGAAGGATCGGTCGGTTGAGCAACCCACTTACAGGAGTCCAGGGCGCTGTTGCCTCGGAGAACCCGAGCACGGTCGTCGGCGCGAAAGAAGACAAGTCGAAGCTGGTTGCGAACAAGGGCGCGCAGTTCACCTCCTACGACGTCGATGCCTTCGAGATTCCGTCGGGACGTGACGAGCTCTGGCGCTTCACTCCGTTGCGTCGACTCCGCGGCTTGCACGACGGCTCGGCGGTTGCCACCGGTGAAGCCGACATCGCTGTTGCTGCCACCGACGGTGTGACGGTCGAAACGGTCGGTCGTGACGACGCACGCCTCGGCGTTGCCGGTGTCCCGGCGGATCGTATTTCCGCGCAGGCGTACTCGTTCTTCAGCCAGGCAACGGTCGTGTCCGTGGGAACGGAGACCGAGGTCGAGGAGCCGGTGCAGATCACGGTCACCGGACCGGGCGTCGACGGCGTCGCCTTCGGGCACCTCCAGGTGCGCCTCGGTGCGTTCGCGAAGGCCACCGTCGTCATCGACCAGGTCGGTAGCGGGACATACGCGGAGAACATCGAGTTCGTCCTCGGTGACAACGCGAACTTGTCGGTCGTGCTGATCCAGGACTGGGAGTCCGACGCCGTGCACGTCGGAGCGCATCATCTGCGGCTCGGCCGCGATGCGGTGCTGCGTCACTACAACGTCAGCCTCGGCGGCGATCTGGTTCGCGTGAGCCCCACCGTGCATTACGACGCCCCGGGTGGTGACGCCGAACTGCTCGGTGTCTATTTCGCGGACGCCGGGCAGCACCTCGAACAGCGGCTCCTCGTCGACCACACTGCGCCCAAGTGCAAGTCCAACGTGCTCTACAAGGGTGCGTTGCAGGGCGAAACGGGCCCCGGCAAAGTCGATGCTCACACCGTCTGGATCGGCGACGTGCTCATCCGAGCCGAGGCGGAGGACACCAGCACCTTCGAGTTCAACCGAAACCTCGTGCTCACCGATGGGGCGCGCGCCGACTCGGTACCGAACCTCGAGATCGAGACCGGGGAGATCCTCGGTGCCGGTCACGCCAGCGCGACCGGACGATTCGACGACGAGCAGCTCTTCTACCTGCGGGCACGCGGGATCTCCGAGTCGGCGGCGCGCCGGTTGATCGTGCGCGGCTTCTTCCACGAGATCATCGACCGCATCCCCGTTGCCGCGGTCCGCGAGCGCCTCGACGCCGCGATCGAGGCCGAACTCGCCATCACCGGCGCCTGAGTCATCACACGAGACTGCTAAGGAATTTCATGTCCACGCTCGAAATCCGCGACCTGCACGTCAGCGTCGCCAACACCGATGTCACCGCCGAGTCGATCAACATCCTCAACGGTGTCGATCTGACGGTGAAGTCCGGCGAAACACACGCCATCATGGGACCCAACGGATCCGGGAAGTCGACGCTGTCGTACGCGATCGCGGGTCACCCCAAGTACAAGGTCACCTCGGGCACCATCACCCTCGACGGTGAAAACGTGCTCGAGATGAGCGTCGACGAGCGCGCGCGGGCCGGCCTGTTCCTCGCGATGCAGTACCCGGTCGAGGTGCCGGGGGTGTCGATGTCCAACTTCTTGCGCACCGCGGCCACCGCTGTTCGCGGCGATGCACCGAAGCTGCGGCTCTGGGTCAAAGAGGTCAAGGCGGCCATGGCTGAGCTCGACATCAAGGACGAGTTCGCTGAGCGCAGCGTCAACGAGGGCTTCTCCGGCGGCGAGAAGAAGCGCCACGAGATCCTTCAGCTCGGATTGCTCAAGCCGAAGATCGCAATTCTCGACGAGACGGACTCCGGTCTCGACGTCGATGCTCTGCGGGTCGTCTCCGAGGGCGTCAACTCGTACAAAGAGCGCGAAGACGGCGGCGTCTTGCTGATCACGCACTACACGCGGATCCTGCGCTACATCAAGCCCGACTTCGTGCACGTGTTCGTCGGCGGCAAGATCGTCCAGTCCGGTGGCGCGGAACTCGCTGACGAGCTGGAGTCGAACGGCTACACCGCGTTCACCGAGGCCGCGACAACGGGAGCGTGATCATGGCTGCACTTGCAGCTTCTTCGGGCGCTGCATCTGATGTTGCAGCGAGATTGGATGTCGCATCGATACGGAAGGACTTCCCGATCCTGGGCCGAACGGTCCGGGACGGCAAGCCCCTCGTTTATCTGGACTCCGGAGCGACATCGCAGCGTCCTGTTCAGGTGCTCGATGCCGAACGTGATTTCCTGCTCACGTGCAACGCGGCGGTGCATCGCGGGGCGCATCAGCTCGCCGAGGAGGCCACGGACGCCTACGAGGACGCCCGCGCTGCGATTGCGTCATTCGTCGGTGCGCACGTCGACGAGATCGTCTTCACCAAGAACGCTACGGAAGCGTTGAATCTCGTCACTCACGTTCTCGGTGACGACAGGTTCGACCGTCACGTAGGCCCGGGTGACGAGATCGTGATCACCGAACTCGAACACCACGCGAACTTGGTGCCGTGGCAGGAGCTGGCGCGGCGAACGGGAGCGACGCTGCGCTGGTACGGCGTCACCGACGAAGGCCGCATCGACCTCGATTCACTCGAGCTGACCGACGCGGTGAAGGTTGTTGCGTTCACCCACCAGTCGAACGTCACCGGCGCAGTCGCACCGGTGCAGGAATTGGTCCGGAGGGCACGCGCTGTCGGGGCGCTCGTGGTGCTCGACGCATGTCAATCGGTTCCGCACATGAGCGTCGACTTCCACGAATTGGACGTCGATTACGCCGCGTTCTCGGGGCACAAGATGCTCGGGCCGTCCGGGGTCGGCGTGCTCTACGCGAAAGCCGCGCTGCTCGCGTCGATGCCGCCGTTCATCACGGGTGGTTCGATGATCGAAACCGTCACGATGGAGAAGTCCACGTACGCTCCGCCTCCCCAGCGGTTCGAGGCCGGCGTGCCGATGACGAGCCAGGTGGTCGGGTTGGGCGCGGCAGTGCGATACCTCGAGCGGGTGGGTATGGATGCCATCGCCGCACACGAGCACGCGCTGGTGGCGAAAACACTGGAGAAGCTCGCCTCGCTGGACGGCGTGCGGGTGATCGGGCCGACCGACAACGTCCAGCGAGGATCCGCGGTGTCGTTCGTCGTGGACGGCGTCCACGCACACGATCTCGGCCAGATCCTCGACGACGAAGGGGTTGCCATTCGTGTCGGACACCATTGTGCTTGGCCACTGCATCGGCGTTTCGATGTCGCAGCCACGGCACGGGCGTCCTTCGCGCTGTACAACACACTCGACGAGGTGGATGTGCTCGTCGCGGCCATCGAGCGGGCGCAACAGTTCTTCCTGAGCGGAGCGTCCGTCTGATGCGTATGGAGCAGATGTATCAAGAGGTGATCCTCGATCACTACAAGCATCCCCACGGGCGCGGTCTGCGCGAACCGTTCGGTGCCGAGGTTCACCACGTCAACCCCACCTGCGGCGACGAAGTGACCCTACGGGTCCACATCGACGACGCCGGAATCGTTGCCGACGTCTCCTACGACGGTCAGGGCTGTTCGATCAGTCAGGCAGCGACGTCGGTCCTCACCGACCAGGTGGTGGGCCTACCAGTCGAGCGGGCGTTGACAGTCGTCGACGCGTTCAGTGCGATGGTGGGTAGCAGGGGTAGCGTCGACGGTGACGTCGATGTCATCGGAGACGGAATTGCATTCGCCGGAGTATCGAAGTATCCGGCTCGTGTGAAGTGTGCACTTCTGGGATGGATGGCTTTCAAGGATGCGGTTGTTCGCATAGTGGAGGCCCCTGCAGGATCTACAGGGCGCAAAAACGACGAGGAATCCGCACGATCCGGAGGACAGTGAACATGACCGAAACGCAGCAAACACAGCCGACGGAATCGACCCCAGCCGAATCCAACCCAGCCGAATCCAACCCAGCCGAATCCAGCCCAGCCGAATCGACTCCAGCCGAATTGTCTCTGGAGGAGATCAAGGTCCTCGAAGATCTCGAGGAGGCGATGCGCGACGTCGTCGACCCCGAACTGGGCATCAATGTCGTCGATCTCGGACTCGTCTACGACATCAAGATCGACGCCGAGGACATCGTGACCGTGGACATGACCCTGACCTCGGCGGCCTGTCCGCTGACCGATGTCATCGAGGATCAGGCGCGAGGTGCGTTGGTTCGAAGTGGCCTTGCCGCCGACCTCAAGATCAACTGGGTCTGGATGCCGCCATGGGGGCCGGACAAGATCACCGACGACGGGCGTGAGCAGCTCAGGGCGCTCGGTTTCACCGTCTGACGCAGTCTCCGCCGATACGACCCAGGCTTACGCGCCTTTGCGAGCCTGGGTCGTTTTCGTGTCGGTGCCTTCGTCCGCGCTCTTCTCGGCAGGCTTCTTGGCCGTGGTCTTCTTTGCCGCTGCCTTCTTGGCTGGTGCTTTCTTTGCGGCGGTCTTGCTCGAAGGCGTCTCTTTCGCGGTGGTCTTCTTCGGGGCAGTCTTCTTCGCCGTGGCATGCTCCGGCTCGGTCTTGGAATTCCTGCCGGCTGCCTCCACGCTGCGTTGAAGCGCGGCGACCAGGTCGACGACCTCGGCATCCTCGCCGTCGTCGGAGGACTGCTGTTCGGTGTGGAAGACCTTTTCGCCGCCGTTGGCGATGGTGTCGTCGATAAGCTTGCGCAGTTCGATCTGGTAGTCGTCGGTGTATTCGGTGGGATCGAAATCGGCGGACATGCTCTCGACCAGGGTGGTCGCCATCTTCACTTCTTGCGGACGCGGTTTCGGGGCATCGTCGAGCGAGGGGAACTCTGCTGCTCTCACCTCGTCGGGCCACAGCAGGGTCTGGATCACCAGTGTCTCTCCGCGCACGCGCAGTGCGGCCAGACGCGTCTTCTGGCGCAGGGTGAAGTGCACCAGTGCAGTGCGTTCGGTCTCGAGCAGGGTCTGACGAAGGAGGACGTACGCCTTGGGCGAGGACGAATCCGGCTCCAGGAAATAGCTCTTGTCGTAGATGATCGGATCGATTTGTTCGGTCGGAACGAACTCGAGCACCGGAATTTCGTGCTTTTCCGCTGCAGGCAGCTTGTCGAAATCCTCGTCGGTGAGCACGACTCGGTCGCCGTCGGGGGAGTCGTAGGCCTTGTCGATGTCCGCGAATTGCACGGAATTGCCGCATTCGGAACAGATTCGGTCGTACTTGATCCGTCCGCCGTCCTTGGCATGCACCTGGTGGAATCGGATGTCGTGCGTTTCCGTCGCCGAATAGACCTTGACGGGGACGTTGACGAGCCCGAAGGCGATCGAACCCTTCCAAATGGAACGCATGGGACTCATGATTCCCGAGAAACGACCGGGATGTCGACCTTTGTGCCGCGATTTCCCTTTCCGATGAGGGTGCGCGCAATCGCCAGGCGTGCCGCAGTGGGCAATGACGGGAACATTCTCGTCATTGCGTGAGCCGTGCCGACGGCATCGGAACGTCCGGACAAATAAGCCCTCTGCAGCGAGGTCGGTAGGTCGAAGAAGCTCGCGAAGAATTCTGGCACCAACTCGGGGGCGAGACCCAGGGTGGTCCTGAGCCCCAGATCACGCAGACGTCCCACCGCCCAGGTCGACACCGATCTGGTCCGACGCTGCGTGCGCAACGCATCGACGACGCCGTCAGTGGCGCCGAGTGCAGCGGCGACGCTGTAGCCGGTCGCGGGATGCATCGCCGAGGACCTGGCACCGATCCGCAGCACTCCGCGCTCGCCAGGCTCGCGGGGCGGCGCCTGTACCGGAAACCGAACACGCTCGATGTCCTCGGTGCCTGCCAAGGTGACACCTCGATTGGCCAATCGCGTCTGCAGTCTCGCGTGCAGTTCTCTCGGGTCGAGCGGAGGCCTACCCACGAGGCAGGTCTCCTCGAGGAGAATCGAGTCTGGTCCGAGCGAGACCGCATAGAGAAAGCTGGGCACGTCGGCGGAATCGGTGCCGTTGTCCGGGCGCCAATCCATGAACCAGGCGCCCGACCCCTCCAGCACCGGTTCACCGATTTCGCGATCGACGATCACCCCGAACGCGGTCTGCTCGGCGAGGCCGGCCACACCGGTGGACCCGCGCGCGTCGACAACCGTCCGAGCCCGGATGAGTGTCCCGTCGGTGAGAATCACCGATGTCGGAGTGACGGCGGCGGCCGTGCCGGTCAGGGTCCGTGCCGTCGGGGCCGTGAGCGCATCTTGCAGGGCAGAAGTGTCGAGCACGCAGTAGGTGCGGTCGATGGCGTGACGTTTGGTGGTCCAAGCCGCCGGTGTATCGGTTACCGACGCGATCACGGCACGCGGCAGCCACTCGGGCAGCTCGTCCAACCACGCGGAGTACGTCGGAGTCCAGCGCCTCGCCGGGTGCGTATCGATCGCGATGACGTCCAAGCCCGCAGCGGCGGCACGATGAGTCAGGGCACGACCGGCCGGTCCCAGACCTAGGACGACCACTTCGGCGCTGTGCGAGCCTGGCAACGGAGCGCTCACAGTCCGCCGGTTGCGAGCAACCCGCCGTCCACCCGGATCGTCTCGCCGGTGATCCACGACGCCTCTTCGGAGACGAGGAACCCGATGAGGCTCGCAACGTCCTCCGGAGTGCCCAGCCGTTTCATCGGATACACCGAGGCGGCCGCATTCTCGCCGGCGGCGACCAGCGCCTCCGCGAACTTGGTCTTGACCACTCCCGGCGCGACTGCGTTCACCCGAATGGCTGGGCCGAGCTGCCACGCGAGTTCCTCGGTGAGCCGAATGAGAGCAGCCTTCGATGCGCCGTACGCGGCGATGACGCCCGTGGAGCGAAGGCCTGCCACGCTGGCCACATTGACGATGGCGCCGCCATGTTCGCCCATCCAACCTCGATATGCTTCCTGCACGAATCCGAGGGTAGCCACGACGTTCGTGTCGAACAGCTTCTTCACGGCATCGAGGTCGGCGTCCATCAGCGCGCCGTACACCGGATTGATGCCGGTGTTGTTGATGAGAATGTCGAGCGAGCCGAACTTGTCGATGGTGTCGGCCACGGCACGGCCTCTCGAATCGCTGTCGCCCGCGTTGCCCGGTAGTGCGAGCACCTCGGCGTCCCCGGCGGCGGCGGTCTGCAGTTCGCGTGCGGCTTCGGCGAGCGGTTCGGGCTTGCGGGCGGTGATCGTCACATTGGCGCCGCGGCGCAGCAGCTCGGCGGCGACGGCCTTTCCGATACCTCGGCTGGCTCCGGTGACGAGCGCCGTTCTGCCGGTCAGATCCATGCCGTGATGTGTCCTCGCGTCGCTCATGCGCCAGACGTTACCGGGGTCACCCTCCGAGATGGTCGAAGCACGCTGCGCAGGGGGTTAAAATGAGTGGTTGCTCGGGCCGCTGCAGGCCATCATCGATTCGGATCGCAGCCGGTACGGTCGGCAACAGTTCTGCACATGATCGACAATCGCTAGGAGTTCACGCGTGATTACCGCCACCGACTTGGAAGTTCGTGCCGGTGTCCGCACGTTGCTCACTGCTCCCGGACCCGCCCTTCGAATCCAGTCGGGCGATCGAATCGGTCTGGTCGGACGGAACGGGGCAGGCAAAACCACCACCTTGCGCATCCTGGCCGGTGAGGGTGAGCCGTACGCCGGATCGGTCGTCCGTACGAGCGACCTGGGCTATCTGCCGCAGGACCCCAAGGAAGGCGATCTGGACGTTCTTGCGCGTGACCGAGTGCTCTCTGCTCGCGGACTCGACACTCTGTTGCACAAGATGGAGAAGCAACAGGCCCTGATGGCCGAGGTTGCCGACGAGGCTCGGCTGGACAAAGCAGTACGCAAATACGGCGAACTCGAGGACACCTTCTCCTCGCTCGGTGGGTACGCGGCCGAAAGTGAAGCAGCGAGAATTTCGAACAGTCTCGGTTTGCCCGATCGCATCCTCGGCCAGCCGCTGCGCACTCTTTCCGGTGGTCAGCGCCGACGCGTCGAGCTTGCGCGCATCCTGTTCTCCGCCTCCGATGGTAGTGGCGGTCGGTCGGACACCACACTGCTGCTCGACGAACCGACAAACCACCTCGACGCCGACTCGATCACCTGGCTGCGTGGATTTCTCCAGAATCACGAGGGTGGTCTCATCGTCATCAGTCACGATGTCGAGCTTCTCGGTGATGTCGTGAACCGCGTGTGGTTCTTGGACGCCGTTCGCGGTGAAGCCGATATTTACAACATGAACTGGAAGAAGTACATCGACGCCCGCGCCACCGATGAGCAGCGGCGTCGACGCGAGCGCGCGAATGCGGAGAAGAAAGCTGGTGCACTTCGCGTCCAGGCTGCGAAAATGGGCGCCAAGGCCACCAAGGCTGTTGCCGCACAAAACATGGCCAAGCGCGCCGACAAGCTGATGGCCAATCTCGATGCGGAACGCGTGTCCGACAAGGTGGCGCACATTCGGTTCCCGGAGCCTGCCCCATGCGGGAAGACGCCGCTCATGGCCAAGAACCTGACGAAGATGTACGGCTCGCTCGAGATCTTCGCAGGCGTCGATCTCGCAATCGACCGCGGTAGCCGGGTGGTGGTTCTGGGGCTCAACGGTGCAGGCAAGACGACGCTGCTGCGTATTCTGGCCGGCACCGAGCGTTCGGATTCAGGGCAGATCGAACCGGGCCACGGTCTGCGGATCGGATATTTCGCGCAGGAACACGACACTCTCGACGATCGCGCCTCGGTGTGGGAGAACATTCGTCACGCGGCCCCCGATACCGGCGAACAGGAGCTTCGCTCGTTGTTGGGTGCGTTCATGTTCACCGGGCCCCAGCTCGAGCAGCCGGCCGGCACCCTGTCCGGAGGTGAGAAGACTCGTCTGGCGCTCGCCGGATTGGTCTCCTCAGCCGCCAACGTCCTGCTCCTCGACGAGCCGACCAACAACCTCGACCCCATCTCGCGTGAGCAGGTCCTCGATGCACTGCGCAGCTACAAGGGCGCCGTCGTTCTGGTCACACACGATCCCGGTGCCGCGGAGGCTCTCTCACCCGAACGAGTCATCTTGTTGCCGGACGGCACCGAGGACCATTGGTCACAGGAATACCTCGAGCTCATTCAGCTCGCCTGATCCTCGCAACGGATTCGGCTGTTCGTCCCTGGCCGACGAGCTCGTCCTCTACCCTTGTTACACGGGGGTCTCAGTAAGTGGTGTGTCGCTGACTGGAGGGACCATGGCGGTAACGCGAGCGCGAAAAGCCGGATCCGGCGAAGGCCGCGATTCGTCTCGGTTGTACGCCAAAGGTACTCGTATCACCGGTGATTCGCGCGACCGTCTTCAGTCGACGCTGAAGACGCAATACGAGGCCGGCGCCAGCATTCGGTCATTGGCCGAAAGTACCGGGCGATCCTACGGATTCGTGCACAGAGTGTTGGAAGAATCAGGCACCGTACTTCGCTCGCGCGGCGGACCGAACCGAAAGCGCGCGCTGTAGCGAAACGTCGCTGCTACGACGCCGATGTGTCGTTCTTGCGCACCGATTCCTCGACGAGGTCGAGCACCGCCGATAGGTTGTGGCCACCTTGACCGGATGCGATACGCGCGACCAAGCCGTCGAGTACCAGATCGAGGTAGTCGACCATGACGTCCTGGGGGATGTCGTCCCGCAGACGACCTGCAGTCTTCTGCCGCTCGAGGCGTGCGTGAGTGGCGTCGGTCAACTCGGCCGACTTCTCCGCCCAGCTCCTTCTGAAGTCCTGATCGGTTCGTAGCCTTCGCGCGATCTCGAGCCGCGTTCCGAGCCACTCGAAGCGATCGGGTTGCTCGAGAATGTCCCGCATCACCTGCACCAGACCCTGGGTCGCTGCCACCTCGGCCATTCGACGAGCATCTTCCTGCGCGAGAGCGAGAAACAGCCCGTCTTTGTCCTTGAAATGGTGGAAGATCGCGCCCCGTGACAGACCGGTGGCGTCCTCGAGGCGCCGAACTGTCGCGCCCTCGTAGCCGTACTCGGCAAAGCATGTTCGCGCACCGTCGAGGATTTCGCTCCGCCGCGCAGCCAACTGGTCTTCACTGACCTTGGGCACCTGTTCGTTCCTACTCTCGGTACAGGCGCTCTTGGTCGGAGCGCTCTCGCGGACGTGCACGAAGGACGATGGGCCCGGAAGCAGCACTTCCGGGCCCATCACAGTGTCGGCGGTTCGGTTACCTGACCGGTCAGCCCGCAACCATGTTGCGCAGCACGTACTGCAGGATGCCACCGTTGCGGTAGTAATCGGCTTCGCCGGGGGTGTCGATTCGAACGACTGCCTCGAACTCCACCTTGGTGCCATCGGTCTTCGTGGCAGTCACGGTGACCGTCTTCGGTGTGGTTCCGTCGTTCAGCTTCTCGATGCCGACGATGTCGAAGGTCTCCGTGCCATCCAGCTCGAGCGTCTTCGCACTCTCGCCCTCGGGGAACTGCAGGGGAACGACGCCCATTCCGATGAGGTTGGAGCGGTGAATGCGCTCGAACGACTCGGTGATGACGGCCTTGACGCCGAGCAGCGAGGTGCCCTTGGCGGCCCAGTCGCGCGAGGACCCGGAGCCGTATTCCTTGCCGCCGATGACGACGAGAGGGATGCCGGCCGCCTGGTAGTTCTGCGAGGCGTCGTAGATGAACGCCTGCGGGCCACCGTCCTGGGTGAAGTCACGCGTGTAACCACCCGACACGTCGTCGAGCAGCTCGTTCTTGAGCCGGATGTTGGCGAACGTACCGCGGATCATGACCTCGTGGTTTCCACGACGCGAACCCAAGGAGTTGTAGTCCTTGCGCTCGACACCATGCGAGTCGAGATACTGAGCGGCGGGCGTTCCGGCCTTGATGGGACCTGCCGGGCTGATGTGGTCGGTGGTGACCGAGTCGCCGAGCAACGCCAGCACGCGTGCACCCTGAATGTCCGATACGGGTGCCGGCTCCATCGTCATGCCGTCGAAGTACGGAGGCTTCCGAACGTAAGTGGAGTTTTCGTCCCACTCGAATGTGTCGCCCTCGGGGGTGGAAAGATTCTGCCAACGGCTGTCTCCGGCGAAGATCGTCTCGTACGACTTGCGGAACATGTCCTGGCTGATCGACGACTTGATCGTGTCGTCGATCTCCTGTGCAGATGGCCAGATGTCCTTCAGGTACACGGGATTGCCCTCGTGGTCCTTGCCCAGCGGGTCGGTCTCGAAATCGAAGTCCATGGTGCCTGCGAGCCCGTACGCGATGACGAGTGGCGGCGACGCCAGGTAGTTCATCTTGACGTCGGGGGAGATGCGGCCTTCGAAGTTTCGGTTGCCGGACAGTACCGCGGCGACCGTGAGGTCGTTGTCGTTGATGGCCTTCGAGACGGACTCGGGGAGCGGCCCGGTGTTGCCGATGCACGTCGTGCATCCGTAGCCGCCGAGGTAGTAGCCGAGCTTTTCGAGGTACGGCCAGAGGCCGGCCTTCTCGTAGTAGTCGGTGACGACCTGCGAACCCGGAGCCATGTTGGTCTTGACCCACGGCTTGGTCGACAGACCCTTTTCCACGGCATTGCGTGCAAGCAGCGCCGCGCCGAGCATGACCGATGGATTCGAGGTGTTGGTGCAGGAGGTGATGCCCGCCACGACGACTGCGCCGTGGTCGAGAACGAACTCGCCGAGTTCGTCGGAGACCACCTGGATGGGCTTCGACGGACGTCCTTCGGCGCCGTTGGCGGCCGACTGAACGTCGACGGCGCCATCGTCTGCGAAGGTGAGCGTGGCGGGGTCGGACGCGGGGAAGGACTCCTCCACTGCCTCGTCGAGCTGGGTGTGCTCGGTGGGGTAGTTCTCCTCGACGTAGTTGTGGATGTCCTTGCGGAACGCCACCTTCGATTCGGAGAGGAGGATGCGGTCCTGTGGACGCTTCGGTCCCGCGATGGACGGCACCACGTCACCGAGATCGAGTTCGATGTACTCGGAGTACACCGGTTCGTTCTCCGGGTCGTGCCACATGCCCTGTTCCTTGGCGTACGCCTCGACGAGTGCGAGTTGCTCGTCGCTGCGGCCGGTGAGGCGCAGGTAGTTGATGGTCTCTTCGTCGATCGGGAAGATTGCTGCGGTGGAACCGAATTCGGGGCTCATGTTGCCCAGGGTTGCGCGGTTCGCGAGGGGTACCTCGGATACGCCCTTGCCGTAGAACTCGACGAACTTTCCGACTACGCCGTGCTTGCGGAGCATCTGAGTGGCGGTGAGCACCACATCGGTTGCGGTGACGCCCGGCTGAATTTCACCGGAGAGCTTGAATCCGACGACACGGGGAATGAGCATGGAGACCGGCTGGCCGAGCATGGCTGCCTCTGCCTCGATGCCGCCGACTCCCCAACCGAGGACGCCGAGACCGTTGACCATGGTGGTGTGCGAGTCCGTGCCGACGCAGGTGTCGGGGTATGCCTGGCCTCGGCGCGTCATGATGGTCGGCGCGAGGTACTCGATGTTGACCTGGTGCACGATTCCCATGCCCGGGGGGACGACCTTGAAGTCGTCGAACGCGCCCTGGCCCCAACGCAGGAACTGGTAGCGCTCACCGTTGCGCTCGTACTCGAGGTCGACGTTGCGCTCGAGCGCATCGGACTGGCCGAAGACGTCGAGGATGACCGAGTGGTCGATGACCATGTCGGCCGGGGAGAGCGGGTTGACCTTGTTCGGGTCACCGCCGAGGGTGGTCACTGCCTCGCGCATGGTCGCCAGGTCGACGATGCAGGGCACTCCGGTGAAGTCCTGCATGATGACGCGGGCCGGGGTGAACTGGATTTCGATACTCGGGTCGGCGGAAGGGTCCCACGACGCAATCGAGCGAATATGGTCGGCGGTGATGTTGGCACCGTCCTCGGTGCGAAGGAGGTTCTCCGCGAGGACCTTCAGTGCGTAGGGCAGCTTCTCGGCGCCGGGCAGGGCGGAGAGGCGGAAGATCTCGTAGGAGTTCTCTCCGACTTCGAGGGTGCCCTTTGCACCGAACGAATCATTACTGGCGGTCACTTCAGCTCCACTCGTCTTGAGGCACACCGCCGACAGGGCTGTGTCGACGGTTGAAGCGAGGCGTACCTCGCTACCGTTGGGCGCGGGTTGACGTCTCGATTTTCGAGTCTAACAGTACGCTTGTCCTGTTGAACTGGAGGGCATACCCGCATTGCTGCACGAATGTCCTCGCGATGACGATCTTCGTGCAGTTCCACCCTGTTCGCAATGCAGGGGAGCCTCACTCGTACCGGGCGGTGCAACGGGAGTCGCGGGCCGAGTGTGGCGGTGACGTAATGTTCTGCCGGTGAGCCATCGCTCACCGCGAAGTGCCTCGTTGCCCCGCCGACTCCGCTACACCCGTCTGGACGAAATGAATGCCTGAACCGATCCTTACCATTGTTCCGCTGGCGGCCGACGTTCCACCGGACGTCGACGTCGACGCCATCGTGGCGGACGTCGCCGCGACAGGTGTCAGCGCGCCGGCGTCGATCGAAGGCGAGTTGCAGGCCGCCGTTGCCAGAGCCGAGGACAATGGCATCGACCTCGCAATAGTCGTCGTGGAGAACAGTGTGGGGCACGACTCGCAGCTGCGGGATCTCGCAACGGCCGTCGGAGCAGAGGACGGCGGTACCGTCCTGGTGCTGGGCCCAGGCCAGGTCGGCAGCTTCAGTGACTCCATCAGTCGAGTGGTCCTCGAGGCAGGACAGGATCGCACGTATACCGGTGATCCGGCGGTTGCAGCCGACAACTTCGTCGACACGCTCGTCGGGCCGCAGGAGCCGTGGGCGTTGATCACGGGTGTACTGATCCTGTTCGTCGCCGGATGCGCAGCGGCGACGGCCGCAGTGAAGGTGCGCCGAAGGTCTGTGGGGATCTCGCACCCGCAGGCGCCGAGCGAGGACAGTGTCAGCGTCGGCGATCGCTGAGCCACGCGGCACGAATGGTCTCGCGCGCGCTGAACAGGCGCCAATTTCGACAATGCCCCGGCCGGACGGTCGGGGCATTGTCGCGTTCATGAGCATCCCCTAGGAAAAAGTCGCAAAAATTGTTTCCGATAAACGCCGAGTTCAGCGCATTTCCGCACGTCGAATTACATATGTGTACTTTGTGACTGGAGTTTCATTAGGGTGCAAAGTGTCGTACGGTGCCATTGGCACTGCTGGGGAAGGAGTGTCGCAGAAGGGCTGAGGTCCACTCGAGTTGACTCGGGGGGCCGATGCTTCGGGTGTTGCCGACGGTGGCACCTGTCGTATTGCTGCGTGCTCTCTCCCTGCCCGGCGCGCTGAGAGTCATCCGACTAGCGTCTCGAACTCTCCGTGGTCCGGCGTCGACGTTTCCTGTGGAACCGTCGCGAGCGCCGGGACCGAGGGAGACATTTGTGAGACCACGAGCTTTCGGCGGCACCCGCCGCAGCCAGTTCTCGAGATCTGCGCGCGTGATTGTCGGTGCCGGCGTCGTCGTCGCGCTGATGTGCGCCGTGTCCGGTACCGCCGCTGCCGTACCACCACCACCCCCCAATCCGTCCGACACCGCCATCGTCGCTGCCGGAACCCGCGTCGAACAACAGCTCGGTACCGTCGGCGCCCTCATCGACCAGGTCGCCTCAGCCAATCAGCAACTGGCACAACTCGACGCGGACGTCGCGATCAAGCGTGAGGACGTCAACAAGGCACTCGTCGACCTCCAGAACGCCCGCAGTGCTGCCGACGTAGCGGCGCAACTAGTAGTCACCGCGCAACAGGCGCTCACCGATGCAGGCGTGCAGATCCAGGCGGCCCAGAAGAAGTTCAACGACTTCGCGGTGTCGAGCTACACCCAGGGAACCGGTGTTGCATCGGTCTCGTCGTTCCTGGGTTCGACTGGCCCGGACGACGTGCTCGATCGCGCTCAGGTGCTGGCAATGTTGTCCAGCAGTCAGAACGCCGTCCTCGACGGGCTGCAACGCGCGCGAACCGAGCAGGCCAACCGCGACTCGGCAGCCCGAGAATCCCAACAGCAGGCTGACGCCGCCGCCGCCGAGGCCGAGGCCAAGAAGGGCGAGGCAGAGCAAGCCATCGCGACCGCACGTGCCGCGCTGCAAGCCCAGGCCGAGCAGAAGGCCGCGATCGAAACCGAGCGCGATTCGGCGCAGAGCCAACTCGCCGCAGCGCGCTCGGACGTCGCAGGTCTCCAAGGTCAACGGGTGGCATACACGGCCTGGGAGCAACAGAAGGCCGCCGAGGATGCGGCGATCGCTGCCGCAGCTGCCGCGGCGCGGGAAGCCGCCGTCGAGGCCGCAGCTCGGGTGGCGGCCAACCAGGCTGCCGCCGCAGCAGCGGCAGCCGCAGCGGCTGCCGCGGGGCAACGTTCGCACACCGATATCGACGACACCGACGCCAGCTCACCCTCGTCGACCACCCAGCCGTCGACCACCCAGCCGTCCACCACCCAGCCGTCGACCAGTCAGCCGTCCACCCAGCGGAGCGTGACTCCGTCGACACCCGGGACTTCACGTGACTCCGGGCGGTCCGATTCCTCACTCGTGGGCAGTGCGGCCATCGAGTTGGTCATCGATCGGGGCATGTCGCAGCTGGGTGTGCCCTATTCATGGGGTGGCGGTGACGAGAACGGTCCAACGAAGGGCATCCGCGATGGCGGGGTCGCCGATTCCTTCGGCGATTACAACATCGTCGGTTTCGATTGTTCCGGACTGATGATCTACGCATTCGCCGGTCTCGGAATCTCGTTGCCGCACTACACCGGCTATCAGTACACGGCGGGCAAGCAGGTTCCCTCATCCGACATGAAGCGCGGCGACATGTTGTTCTACGGTCCGAACGCGAGTCAGCACGTTGCGCTCTACCTCGGTGACGGAAAGATGCTCGAGGCTCCTCAATCCGGCAGCATCGTCAAGATTTCCCCCGTGCGATACGGGGGGATGACCCCGTACGCCGTGCGGATGGTCTCCTGATACACGGGTGAGGACGCACTGCAACGCAATGCTCCGAGACGTGCGCCGGTACCGTGGGCAGTGACCGACGCCGCAGGGCGTCATCACCTGGGATAGTCGACGGGGGAGCGCAGTACGTGCCCGCGACTCGGTACGAGCGAAAGCGGTGGATTCTTGGTGGCATCACGTGAGGGCGGCAGTTCGGCGAGCAGCAGTTCGGCGAGCGGCAACTCTGCGAGCGGCAACTCGTCGGGGCCCGAGTCGAACGCGCAGGGCTCGAGCCGCGCCGAAGTGGCCGGACTGGAGCAGGACGTCCGAATCCTCGAAAAGGCCGTGTACGAAGTCAAGCGGGTGATCGTCGGCCAGGATCGTCTTGTCGAGAGGATCCTGGTGGGGTTGCTCGCACGCGGCCACGTCCTGCTGGAAGGCGTTCCGGGCGTCGCGAAGACGCTTGCTGTGGAGACGTTCGCGAAGGTCGTCGGCGGTTCGTTCTCCCGCGTGCAGTTCACCCCCGACCTGGTGCCCACCGACCTCATCGGCACCCGCATCTATCGGCAGGGGCGTGAGGAATTCGACACCGAGCTCGGTCCTGTAGTCGCCAACTTCGTGCTCGCGGACGAGATCAACCGTGCACCCGCGAAGGTTCAGTCGGCGCTCCTCGAGGTCATGGCCGAACGCCACGTCACCATCGGCGGTAGGACGTTCCCGATGCCGGATCCGTTCCTGGTGATGGCAACTCAGAACCCGATCGAGAACGAAGGGGTCTACCCGCTCCCGGAAGCGCAGCGCGATCGGTTCCTGTTCAAGATCGTCGTCGATTACCCGACGGTCGAAGAGGAACGCGAGATCGTCTACCGCATGGGAACGGAGGTTCCAACGCCCAGACAGATTCTCGACCCGGAAGAGCTGGTGCGGCTACAGAAGGTTGCGAGTTCGGTATTCGTCCATCACGCCCTGGTCGATTACGTTGTCCGTGTCATTGCCGCGACCCGAAAGCCCGAGGATCTCGGCCTGCACGATGTCGCGAGCTGGATCGCATACGGCGCCTCTCCCCGCGCAACGCTGGGCATCATTGCCGCCTCGCGCGCCCTCGCGCTGCTTCGCGGCCGGGACTATGTCGTTCCCCAAGACGTGCTCGAAGTCATTCCAGACGTTCTGCGGCATCGTCTGGTGCTGTCCTACGACGCGCTCGCGGACGAAGTGACGCCCGAGGATGTCATCACCAAGGTGCTGCAAACCGTCGGGCTTCCGCAGGTGGCGCCGCAGGCTGTCGGTGGCGCGCAGAGTGCCCCCCAGCAGCCTCAACCGATGCAACAGTCGCCCATGCAGCCTCAACCGATGCAACAGTCGCCCATGCAGCCCCAGCCGATGCAACCGCAACCCATGCAGCCGCAACCCATGCAGCAGCAGCCGATGCAGCCGTCTCAGGCAGGTGGACCCATGCTGGACAAGTCTCCCGGAAACAGTCCCGCCCCGGGTAGCCAGCAGCAGTGACCGGGGCATTGGGCGGGAGTGCCGGCCGCGATGTGGGCCAGTCGGCCGAGTACACCGACGCTCCCCGACACGAGGGTCGTCCACCCTCCTTTCGATGTGGTGAGCTACACGATCCGACCCTCGCTGCCGCGCTCCGTACCCTCGAGTTGACGGTTCGCCGCCGACTCGACGGGGTGCTGCACGGTGATCACCTCGGGCTGATTCCCGGACCGGGATCCGAACCCGGTGATGCGCGTGAATATCAACCCGGTGACGATGTTCGTCAGATGGACTGGTCGGTGACGGCGCGCACGACGCATCCGCACGTGCGCCAGTCCGTCGCCGATCGAGAGCTCGAAACCTGGATGGTGGTGGACCTGTCCGCCAGCCTCGATTTCGGCACCACAGGTTGCGAGAAGCGAGATCTCGCAGTTGCCGCAGCTGCCGCCATCACTCACCTCACCGGCGGTGGCGGCAATCGAGTCGGCGCAGTGGTCGCGACGGGTGCCCGAACCACCCGGATCCCTGCGCGAGGTGGCCGAACCCATGCTCAGGCGATGTTGCGGACCATCGCGACGACGCCCAGTGCGGCAGACGGCGTTCGGGGGAATCTTCGGGAGGCCATCGAATCGCTTCGGCGACCGCAGCGCCGGCGGGGGATGGCTGTCATCATCAGTGACTTCCTCGGCCCGATCGACTGGGAACGTTCACTGCGCGCCATCTCCGCGCGACACGACGTGCTGGCAGTGGAGGCGCTCGACCCTCGCGACCTCGAACTCCCCGACGTAGGAGATGTCGTGCTGCACGATCCCGAGACCGGGCGCACCCGCGAGTTCAGCACCACCCCGCGCCTGCGTGCGGATTTCGCGGCGGCTGCGGCGGCGCACCGCTCGGACGTGGAGCGCGCACTGCGTCGGTGCGGCGCACCTCGACTGACCCTTCGTACCGACGGTGACTGGATCGCCGATGTCGTGAAGTTCGTATCCGCTCGTCGGCACACCATGGGAGCCAGTGCCGTCAATACTGCTCGGGCAGGTCGCCGGTGAGTCTGTCGCAGTTCTCCTCACCGTGGTGGCTTCTGTTCCTGATCGTCGTCATCGGCCTCGTCGTCGGGTACGTCCTCATGCAGCGTCGACGTCAGAAGCACACGCTGCTGTTCTCCAACATGGAATTGCTCGAGACCGTCGCGCCCACCCGCCGCGGGTACGAGCGTCACGTCCCCACCGCCCTCGTCCTGGTGGGCCTGATGCTGTTGACGGTGGCGCTCGCCGGGCCGACCTCGGATCAGCGTGTCCCGCGCAACCGCGCCACAGTCATGCTCGTCATCGATGTGTCGTTGTCGATGGAAGCCACCGACGTGGAACCGTCGCGGCTGGCGGCGGCTCAGGAAGCCGGAAAATCGTTCGCCGACGGTTTGACACCCGGCATCAACCTCGGTCTCGTTGCGTTTGCTGGAACGGCCTCGGTACTGGTGTCGCCGACAACCAACCGCGAAGCGACCAAAGCGGCCATCGACAAATTGCAGCTGAGCGAACGTACGGCTACGGGCGAGGCCATCTTCACCTCTCTGCAATCCATCGACACGCTCGGTGCGGTGCTGGGTGGCGGCGAAGCAGCTCCGCCCGCTCGCATCGTTCTGTTGTCGGATGGCAAACAGACTGTGCCGGAGGAACCCGACGATCCCCGCGGCGCCTACACCGCGGCGCGCGCGGCCGCCGAGAGGGACGTGCCGATCTCCACCATCTCGTTCGGGACCAGCTATGGAACTGTCGACATCGAGACCGAAGCGGGCTCGGACAGAGTGCCCGTCCCGGTGGACGACCCCTCGCTGCGTGAGATCGCCGATCTGTCGGGCGGTAGCTTCTTCACTGCATCCTCACTCGAGGAGTTGCGCGCGGTGTACGACACCCTCGAGGAGCAGATCGGGTTCGAGATCACCCGTGGCGATGCGAGCCGTCCGTGGTTGATCCTGGGAGTTCTGTTCACCGCCGCGGGCTTGGGTACGGCTTTGGTTCTCCGCCAAAGACTGCCCTGACTTTTGAGAAGTTTTGCCTGATTTGCTGTTAGTAATCACCAGTAGTCCTACTTTGTCTCCGACGCACCAACAGATAGGTTGCAGGCATGTCTTCACCCGACTTCACCCCCCGTTCGGTACTCGTCACCGGAGGTAATCGAGGCATCGGCCTCGCCATCGCGCAGCGTCTCGCTGCAGACGGCCACAAAGTTGCTGTCACACACCGCGGTTCAGGTGTCCCGGAAGGCTTGTTCGGTGTGATCTGCGATGTCACCGATTCCGAGTCCGTCGACTCCGCGTTCAAGGAGGTCGAGGAGAAGCAGGGTCCGGTAGAGGTCCTCGTGGCAAACGCCGGCATCACCGACGACACGTTGCTGATGCGTATGACGGAAGATCAGTTCCAGCGGGTCATCGATGCGAATCTGACCGGCGCTTTCCGGGTCGCGAAGCGTGCGAACCGTGCGATGCTGCGTGGCCGTTGGGGCCGAATGATCTTCCTGAGCTCCGTCGTCGCACTGGGCGGTGGACCCGGTCAGATCAACTACGCGGCGTCCAAGGCCGGTGTCATCGGTATGGCCCGCTCTATCACGCGTGAACTCGGTTCGCGTTCGATTACCGCCAACGTCGTTTCTCCAGGCTTCATCGAAACCGACATGACTGCCGAGTTGCCCGACGATCTGCGTAGCAAGGCCAAGGAATTCATCCCGCTTCAGCGTTTGGGCCAGCCCGAGGACGTGGCTGCAGTGGTGAGCTTCCTCGCAGGACCTGACTCCGGGTACGTCTCGGGCGCTGTCATCCCGGTCGACGGCGGTATGGGCATGGGTCACTGACCTGCTTTTCTCATTTCATTCGATCTGTTAGGAACACACATGGGCGGACTGCTCGAAGGCAAGACCATTCTCGTGACGGGCATCATCACCGATGCTTCGATCGCGTTCCACGCCGCTGCTATGGCGCAAAATCAGGGCGCGAAGGTGATCATCACCGGATTCGATCGGCTGCGGCTGATCGACCGAATCGCGCAGCGCCTTCCCCAGCCGGTGCCGCCGGCCATCGAACTCGATGCCACCAACGAGGAGCATCTCGCTGCGCTGGCCGACCGGGTACGCGAGTTGGCACCCGAGGGTATCGACGGTGTGCTGCACTCCATCGCGTTCGCACCGCGCACACTCATGGGACCCGACGCCAAGCCGTTCCTGGACGGCCCCGGCCCGGACGCGTCGAAGGCGTTCGAAATCTCGGCGTGGAGCTACGCCTCGCTTGCCCGCGCCGTCCTTCCGGTCATGAACGAGGGCGGTTCCATCGTCGGCATGGACTTCGATCCGCGCACGGCGATGCCGTACTACAACTGGATGGGAGTGGCGAAGGCCGCTCTGGAATCGGTCAACCGCTATGTAGCCCGAGAGGTGGGGCAGGCCAAGCGGATTCGGTCGAACCTCGTCGCGGCCGGTCCCATCCGCACTCTCGCAGCGAAGGCCATTGCCGGAACCGCCACCGATGATGCGAAGAAGATGCAGCAGCTCAACGAGTACTGGGACGGCGCGTCACCGATCGGTTGGAACTACGACGATCCGACCGTAGTGGCCAAGTCCATCGTGGCATTGTTGTCCGACTGGTTGCCCGGAACCACCGGTTCGATCATCTACGTCGATGGCGGCGCCAGCCACAACACGTACCTGCCCGAAGGTATGTGAGCCCGCGCGCTCGAGGGTGAGATCCCTGGCTGACCATGGGCTTTCACCCTCGAGCGCAGCGCGTTTTCCGGTCACTTGCGGGTTTGGCGCACAATGGAGAGATGACGACGTCCTCGGTATACGACGCCCTTCTTCTACTGTCGTTCGGTGGCCCCGAAGAGCCCGCCCATGTTCGCCCGTTCCTCGAGAACGTCACTCGTGGCCGCGGCGTGCCCCCCGAACGGCTCGACGCAGTCGTCGAGCATTACATGCATTTCGGTGGTGTCTCACCCATCAATGCGCTCAACCGCGACATCATCGGCCGCATCGAAGCTGAATTGGCTGCCGCGGGAATCGAACTGCCGGTGTACTTCGGGAACCGCAACTGGCATCCGATGGCGGAGGACACCGTTGCGCAGATGAAGGCGGACGGGGTCGAGCGAGCGCTCGTGTTTCCCACATCCGCGTGGGGCGGCTACTCGGGATGTCGGCAGTATCACGAGGACATAGCGCGCGCTCGAGCCTCGGTGGGTGACGGTGCCCCTGACATGGTGAAGATCCGGCAGTATTTCGATCACCCGGTGATGATCGCGTCGTTTGCCGATGCCATCGAGGCCGCGCTCGCCGCGCTGAACCCGGCGGCACGAGCAGGGGCCAGGCTGGTGTTCACCGCACATTCGATTCCCAGTGCCGCCGATGCCAACGCAGGTCCTCCAGTCGACGGCGGTCACCTCTACAGTCGTCAGGTCGCCGACGCGTCGAGGCTCGCCGCGGCTGCAGCCGGGATCGACGACTACGACGTGGTCTGGCAGTCCCGTTCCGGCCCGCCGCAGGTTCCATGGCTCGAACCCGATATCTGCGACCATCTGGAAAAGCTTGCCGGCACCGGCGTCGAGGCGGTGGTTGTCTGCCCGATCGGCTTCGTGTCCGACCATCTCGAGGTGGTGTGGGACCTCGACACCGAAGCGGAAGCGAAGGCGAAAGAACTATCGATGGACTACGTCCGAGCGGCCACCCCAGGCACAGACGTCCGTTTCGCGAAAATGGTTGTGGAACTGGTCCGTGAGTACACCGACGGCGCCGACGCGCGCGGTATCGGCGCAGTGCCGGGCTACGGTTCGACCACCAATGGGGCGCGGTGCGCCGTTGGGTGTTGTGAGCAGCCGACACGACCGACACGACCGCCGGCCTGACCTGATCTCAGCCGATCATGTGCGCTGCACACACGTCTGCACCGTCGCTGCGACGGCGCTGAGTCTGGCAGATCGGACGGCACCCCACAACGGTCGCAGCAAGTCTTCTCGGGCCGCTGCCGCGCCGGCGGTGGGCGCCTCGGTGGGGGCATGCTGCTGGGCGACCGACAGAATCGCTGCGACGCGGTCCGCGGACTCCATCACTCGAAGAACTCGCTCGGGTGTGCCGTCCGGATAGCGGTGGCGAGCCATCTCCGACATCGCACTCTCGATCCGAGAGCGCGGGTTGCCGTCCGCGGATCTCGTCGGTAGTACCTGCATGGATCCGAGGGCGTCCGCGGCGCCGCGGACAGCGTCACGCATGGAGTACTCGGCTTGGCCGAGCGAGTACTCGCGCACGTAATGAGAGGTGATGGGGACCGAGAAGACCGTCCAACGAAGAACATCCGGACCTTCGACCGTCGGTACGAAGCCGAGTCCCGTCGTATCCGAGTGCCCGACCACCACAGCCTGCCCAGCAACAAGGGCTGCGCGAGCGAAGTCGCTGTTCGGGGGCAGGTTCTCCACCGCTCCCGGTGCCGGCAGAAGTAACTCGATCACAGCGTCGGCACTGGTGCGGGGGACGTGTTTGCGGACAGCTGTCAGGAGCGCGGCGACGCCGTCCGCGCGGGGACTCGGCCACGACAGGCCCGTAGCGCCCGCGGTCCGATCGTCGGCCGCCGCGATCAGGTGCATCGGCGCCCACTCGGACAAGGCGTCGATGACATCGTCGGACGCGCTGACACCGGCCAGCCACGAGCTGGCCCACAGGGTGAGGCTTGCGCTTGGAGAACTCACGACTGCCAAGCATAGGTCGGCGTGGCGCGCGGCGCTTCCTAGACGGGGTCGCTACGGTGTCTGCCGTGGCAGACATCTATGGCGGCGACATTCTTTCGGGGCACAGCCGCATGCGCAAGGTTCCAGCGCCCGAGGTGCCTGCGGAACGAGGTCTGGTTGTCGAGGACGCAGCCAGTGGGTTCTGCGGTGCGGTTGTCGGGTTCGAGAGAACGTACGACGGTGACTTCGTCAGGCTCGAGGACGCTGCGCGTACGACGCGTCTGTTCGCGTTGCGTGAGGCGGCGTTCCTGATCGACGGCCGACGAGTGACGCTCGTGCGCGTCCGCGCTGCAGCGAAGAAACCAGCGGACACCCGGTCGGCGTCCGGTTCGACGAAAGTCGAGGGCGTCCGGGCGCGGACTGCTCGGGCAAGCCGAATCTGGGTGGAAGGGGTGCACGACGCCGCCCTCGTCGAACGGGTGTGGGGGCACGATCTGCGCGTCGAGGGTGTTGTGGTGGAGCACTTGGAGGGCTTGGACAACCTGGGGGAGCGGCTCGCCGATTTCGGGCCCGGGCCGGGACGTCGTGTCGGCGTGTTGGTCGATCACCTGGTGGACGGGTCGAAGGAGTCGAAGCTGACCACCTCGCTCGGACCGCATGTGCTCGTTACCGGTCATCCGTACATCGATGTCTGGGAAGCAGTGCGGCCCAAAGCGGTTGGTATTTCCGCATGGCCGAAAATCCCGCGCGGGCAGGACTGGAAGACCGGTATCTGCCGGGAGCTCGGGTGGGGGTCGCCGAGGGATGGTTGGCGACGCGTCTACTCGTCCGTGTCGTCGTTCCGCGACCTCGAGGCACCCCTGATCGGCGCGGTCGAGCGTCTCGTGGATTTTGTGACAGAGCCGTAGTTTCCAGGTCGTAGCCTGGTCCCCCGCCAGCTGTCCGATTTGTGGTTGTATGGACTCTGTGGCGGCGATTATCTGGCTCATCGCAGGAGGTCTCCTTGCAGCGGCCGAGGCGCTGACGGGAGACTTTTTCCTGCTCATGATTGCCGGCGGTGCGCTGGCGACCGCCGGTATCTCCGCGGTGACGGACTTCCCGGTGTGGGCAGATGCAGTGATCTTCGCGCTCGTGTCGTTGGCCCTCGTGCTCGGTGTGCGTCCGATACTGCTTCGCAAGTTCGCGTCGCCCCCAATCCTGACGACCGGCGTCGCCGCGCTGTCCGGCAAATCGGCGCTGGTTCTGGCCCAGGTGTCGGCAACCGAAGGTCAGGTCAAGATCGATGGTGACGTGTGGACTGCTCGCCCGCTCGACGACACCGAGGTGTACGCGCCGGGGACGACCGTGACCGTAATGGAAATTGACGGCGCAACCGCTGTCGTATGGAGGGGAATCTAGTTTCATGGAAGCACTGATAGTTCTGGGCGTCATCGTCTTTCTCGTAGTCGTCCTGCTCGCCAAGTCCGTTGCACTCGTCCCACAGGCAGATGCAGCCGTCATCGAACGGCTCGGCCGCTACTCCAAGACCGTCTCCGGTCAGCTCACGTTTCTCATTCCGTTCGTCGACCGCATTCGTGCCAAGGTCGATCTCCGCGAACGTGTCGTCTCGTTCCCTCCCCAGCCCGTGATCACCAAGGACAACCTCACGGTGTCCATCGACACGGTCGTCTACTTTCAGGTGACCAACCCGCAGGCTGCGGTCTACGAGATCAACAACTACATCGTCGGTGTCGAGCAATTGACCACCACCACGCTTCGTAACGTCGTCGGCGGAATGACGCTGGAGGAGACGCTCACCTCGCGTGATTCGATCAATGGCCAGCTGCGCGGCGTACTCGACGAAGCCACGGGTCGATGGGGACTGCGAGTGGCACGTGTCGAGCTCAAGAGCATCGACCCGCCGCCGTCGATTCAGGAATCGATGGAGAAGCAGATGAAGGCCGACCGTGAGAAGCGTGCGACCATCCTTACCGCCGAGGGTCATCGGGAGTCTTCGATCAAGACGGCGGAGGGCGACAAGCAGAGCCGCATCCTCGCGGCGGAGGGTGCCAAGCAGGCGTCGATTCTGACTGCCGAAGGTGAGCGCCAGTCCAGAATTCTTCGTGCACAGGGTGATCGCGCTGCGAAGTACCTGCAGGCCCAGGGGCAGGCCAAGGCCATCGAGAAAGTATTCGCCGCGATCAAGTCCGGCAAGCCCACGCCCGAGCTCCTTGCCTACCAGTACATGCAGACACTTCCGCAGATGGCGCAGGGCGATTCGAACAAGGTGTGGATGATTCCCAGCGACTTCGGCGATGCGTTGAAGGGGTTTGCGAAGACGTTGGGTACACCTGGCGAGGACGGCGTTTTCCGCTATGAGCCGAGTGAAACCTCCGGTGACGAGACGAAGCCCGTCGACGACTCCGAAGAAGTTGCCGAGTGGTTCGAGACGAAGAGCGATCCGGCCGTGGCAGAGGCCGTCGCGGCCGCCGAGGCTGTGGCCAGAACGCCTGTCGATACCTCGCTCAAGCCCGATCCGAGCCTGGCCAAGGGCCTGGGTCTCGGTCTCGGTGAACTGGAGCCGGGTCTGCCCGAGCAGTCACCTCTACCTGAACAGCAGTAGGCACAGCTCAGCTCACCAGGCCGAGGCCGATTCCGCAGACCGCGACGGCCCACATGACGCTGGCGAAAGTCCCGATGATGAATTGTTCGGACGCCGACGACACCTGTGTCGTCGGTGTTTCGGTCGGCGGATCTGTTCCACGCAGTTCCGGATAACGCGCAAGGCCCTTGACGGCCAGGACGATCGCTATTCCCTCCGGCCATCCCGCCAGAATCGACACCGCCACTGCGGTTCGTTCGAGGGCCCCGATCGTCTTCCCGCCGTGCAACGGTCCAGCCGATGCTGGTCCAGCGGGTCCGCCTGGTTCTGGTGCGCCGTCTCTTCGAGCTATCCGGAAAACAGCCGTGACGATCGCGGATCCGCCGACGACGGCAGCTGAGACGGTGACGACATATGTGGCGGCCAGTGCGAAACCCTGTGCCGGGTCGGTCATGGCGCCGGTGATCGCGGCCAGTGCCAACAGGGCTGCAGACACGGCGGCGTTTACCCAGTGCGGTATCGACTGGCGTGAGGGAACGACGGCTGCGGCTGCGGAGAGTACAAGTAGCAGCAGCGTTATGAAGGTCATGTGTCTCCCGGCTGTTCGTTCGAAGCATCGCTGGTGTCGGTGAGAAGGTGTTCGACCAACGTGCGGCCGTTGGCTTCGATACTCCACCTCGCCACCGACAATCGTTGCGACATCGCCTGCTTGGAGATCCCGAGTAGTTCGGCCGCGGCGGTCTGGGTGTGCCCCGCATCCATCAATTCGCAGGCCTGGTGTCCCTGTTCGGTGCGGTCCAGGATGAGCAGCGCCAACAGCGTCAGTGCAGTCTCGGCGTCGAGAGCACGACCTGTGTGGCATGAATCCGCAGCGGTGATCGCGAGCCTGGCCGGCGCATTCTTTGCCCGAGTGACGGCGTCGCGGGCTGCCTCGAATGCCGGGCCGCGTCCGGCACGCGTGCTGGTCGGTAGCGGGCGCTCGACCGAACCGACTCCGATTCCCACGCTCCAGTTACCTGTGCGAACCAGAGTCAGTGTGATGTCCACCACGGTGCGTGCGCCTACCTGTGTGCCGTCGACTACAGCCTGTACCTCGTCACCTGCGGTTCGCTCGAACGGCCGGCGGAGCTGAAGGTGGTGCATGTCTGCGAGCAGGTCCTCGACGCGGTCGACCTCACGTCGACTCCGTCGCTGGTCGATCGTCAACACGAACATTAGTCAAGGCTAGAGGCTTGAATACGAAGAGTCAACTATCTGGGCTTGACTTCTTAAAATCCAGTGCCTTGGCTTGACGTGCCGCGCCTGAACTCGACCCTGAACTCGACATTGTCAGCCTCCAGTCGACGAACAAGCCGGCCAGACCGACCGCGATGAAGGCCCCGGACAGGGCGAGCATCAGTGGATCGGCGTCACCTCCGAGCGCATCGCCGAGGAGCACAATTCCAACAGTGCCCGGAATCACACCGACCGCGGTCGCGGCAGCGAACGGAACAGTGCGGATCGAGGACACCCCGCAGCAGTAGTTGACCACCGAGAAGGGGACCGGGGCGATCAACCTCAGCGACCCCACCGCCAGCCAGCCACGACGAACGAGGGAGTCGTCGATCCTGCGAACCGCCGGGTGCGTCATGCGCGCCGAAAACCAATCGCGACCGACCGCGCGAACCAACAGAAGCGCGAGCACAGCGCTCAGAGTCGATGCGCCCACGGTCAGGGCCAGCCCGGTGAGGGGGCCGAACAACACACCTGCGGAGAGGGTGAACAACGTCCGGGGCACCGGTGCCACCGTCACGATGGTGTGGACCGCGAAGAACACCAGGGGAAAGGTGGGTCCGACCGCATGGGCCCACTCGCGGATCTGCTCGATCGACGGGTGCGGTGCAATCGAAGCGACCGCTCCGAGCGCGACGAACAGCGCGACGAGGCCGAACACCCGAAGACCTCGTGAACTGTTCACCACGTTCGCCAACTCTACCGGCGCGGATGTGCACCTCGCCGTTAACAAAACCACCTCCCGTGCAAACGTGAGGTGATCCTCACGATACTGTCGAAGCGATCGCGGTCGGCATCACAGAAGAATCGCACTGTGTCGATCGGCAGCGAGTCGGTCGAGTCGAGGGAGCATTCATCGTGTCCGTTGCTACACAAGAAGACGCCTCACGCAACGCGTATACGGCGTGGCAGAAGGCTGTTGCAGGTGTACTCGCGAAATCGCGGAAGGTCGATATTGCCGACCTGCCCGAGGATCCCGAGCATCTGCTGGATTTCACGACGTACGACGGGGTGACGGTGTCTCCGTTGTACGGCGTGCGCGACGAGCTACCGGAGAATCCTCTCCCGGGCGCATTCCCGTTCGTGCGTGGACGCGACGCGACGCGCGACGTCAACGCCGGGTGGAAGGTCAGCGTTCGCTTCGGCGCCGGGTCCTCGGACGCCGAAAGCGTCAACCGCTCGGTCCTGGACGGACTCGACAACGGTGTCAGCGCGCTGTGGTTGCAGGTGGCTTCGGGCGGCATTTCCGTCGATGACATCGGTCGCACGCTCGACGGAGTTCTGTTCGATCTGGCGCCACTGGTGCTCGACGCCGGGTCCGATACCGTAGCCGCCGCACACGCTCTGTTCGCGGTACTGGACGCGGCGACAATCGCCGATCGTAGCGCCGTCGACATCAGGTTGGGTGCCACGCCGCTGACGTCTCGTTTCGTCGATCCAGAAGGCGACGTTCCGGATCTCGCCGCGGTGGCCACCCTGGCGCGACGCTCGATCGACCGCGAGGAGGGCATACGCGCGATCACCGTCGACGGCACCGCTTTTCACAACGCCGGTGCGAGCGATGCTCAGGAAGTGGGGGCGGCTGTCGCCGCAGGGCTCGAGTACCTGCGCACGCTGACCGAGTCGGGTTTGACCGTGGGCGAGGCGCTCGGGCAGATCGAGTTCCGGTATGCAGCCACCGACGATCAGTTCCAGACGATCGCGAAGTTCCGGGCCGCTCGCGCGGCCTGGGCTCGGGTCGCCGATGTGTGCGGCGAGCCAGACCGCGGCGGTGCTCCGCAACACGCGGTGACATCGGAAGCAATGATGGCTCAACGTGACCCGTGGGTGAACATGCTTCGTACGACGCTCGCCGCGTTCGCCGCAGGGATCGGTGGCGCGGACGCGGTGACCGTGCTGCCGTTCGATGCAGCGCTCGAGGGCGGCGCGGCGGGTGTGTCGAAGACATTCGCGGGTCGAATAGCCAGGAACACACAGCTGTTGCTGCTCGAGGAGTCCCACCTGGGTCGCGTACTCGACCCAGGTTCAGGGTCCTGGTACATCGAACAACTCACCGAGGACATCGCCGGCAAAGCCTGGGAATTCGTCCAGCTCATCGAGGCGGACGGCGGATACACCTCGGCACTGAAATCGGGCGCCATTGCAGCAGCGATCGACGAGGTCGAATCCACGCGCGACGCGGACATCGCCCACCGACGATTGCCGCTCACCGGTGTCAACGAGTTCCCCAACCTTGCCGAAGCCCCCCTTTCGGCCCCGGGAAAGTCGTCCTCCTCTGTCGCTCGGTACGGCGCTGCGTTCGAAAGACTGCGAGACCGGTCGGATGCGTATCTGCTCCGCCGCGATGCTCGGCCTCTCGTGTTGCTGGCTCCGTTGGGATCGGTGGCAGAGCACAACGTGCGTACCACCTTTGCGGCGAATCTCCTTGCCTCCGGCGGCATCGAAGCGCAGAACCCCGGCCCGTTGACCGCCGAGACCATAGCCGATGCCGTGCACAGTTCGGGGGCACGGATCGCAGTTCTGTGTGGGACCGACAAGCGTTACGCGGAGGAGGCACGCGCAGCCGTGCAAGCGCTACGCGAGGCCGGCATCGACCGCGTATTGCTCGCCGGTTCCGGCGCGAGCTTCACCGATATCTCCGGCCCCGAGCGACCCGATGATTTCCTCACGGCGAAAGTCGATGCTGTCGCTGTCCTCACCGATCTCCTCGACCACCTGGGAGCATGATCATGACCACCGACGAGACCGCCGAAGTGGCCGCGCCGCAGCAGTCCGAACCGAACAAGCCGGTGATCGGCAGCTTCGCCGACGTACCCCTGAAAGACCAGCAGGCGACTCCAGCGGCCGCTCCATCCAGCGATGATGTTGCCGCGCACATCGAGGCGGGTGCGAGGGCGAACAACTACGCCGCCGAGCAGGTGGTTTGGTCGACCCCCGAAGGTATCGACGTCAAGCCCGTCTACACCAAGGCCGACCGCGACGCCGCCGAGGCGGAGGGCTATCCACTCGACTCCTATCCCGGTGCACCACCATTCGTACGCGGGCCGTACCCGACGATGTATGTGAACCAGCCGTGGACCATTCGTCAGTACGCGGGATTCTCGACCGCAGCCGAATCGAACGCCTTCTACCGCCGAAATCTCGCAGCCGGCCAGAAGGGCCTATCGGTCGCGTTCGATCTCGCGACGCACCGAGGCTACGACTCGGACCATCCCCGTGTACAAGGTGACGTGGGCATGGCAGGGGTCGCGATCGATTCGATCTACGACATGCGTCAGCTCTTCGACGGCATCGATCTCGGCAGCGTGTCGGTATCGATGACGATGAACGGGGCAGTGCTGCCGATTCTTGCCTTGTACGTTGCTGCGGCCGAGGAGCAGGGCGTCGGGCCGGACAAACTCGCGGGCACGATCCAGAACGACATTCTCAAAGAGTTCATGGTTCGCAACACCTACATCTATCCGCCGAAGCCGTCGATGCGGATCATCTCGGACATCTTCGCGTACACGAGCGCCGAGATGCCCAAGTACAACTCCATCTCCATCTCCGGGTATCACATCCAAGAGGCCGGTGCGACAGCAGATCTGGAGCTGGCATACACGCTCGCGGACGGCGTCGAGTACATTCGCGCCGGCTTGGATGCGGGTATGGACATCGATACCTTCGCGCCGCGCCTGTCGTTCTTCTGGGCGATCGGAATGAACTTCTTCATGGAGGTCGCCAAACTTCGCGCTGGGCGTCTCCTCTGGTCGGAACTGGTGCAGAAGTTCGAGCCGAAGAGTGCCAAGTCACGCTCGCTCCGCACCCATTCGCAGACTTCGGGATGGTCGCTCACGGCGCAGGATGTATTCAACAACGTCGCCCGGACCTGCGTCGAAGCCATGGCGGCGACACAGGGCCACACTCAGTCGCTGCACACCAACGCGCTCGACGAGGCACTCGCACTACCGACGGACTTCTCTGCGCGCATCGCACGAAACACTCAGCTGCTGATCCAGCAGGAGTCCAACACCACGCGTCCGATCGATCCATGGGGTGGTTCGCACTACGTCGAGTGGCTCACCCACCAGCTTGCCAATCGGGCTCGAGCTCACATCGCCGAGGTCGAAGCGGCGGGGGGCATGGCGCAGGCGATCGGTGAAGGCATCCCCAAACTGCGTATCGAAGAGGCCGCCGCACGTACGCAGGCCCGCATCGACTCGGGTCGCCAGCCACTCGTCGGCGTCAACAAGTACGTGCCCGACGAGCCGGACACGATCGAGGTTCTCAAGGTCGAGAATTCGAAGGTGCGCAAGGAACAAATCGACAAGCTCGCCCGGCTGCGCGCCGAGCGCGACTCCGGCGAGGTCGAGGCGGCGCTGGCAAACCTGACCCGGGCCGCAGCGTCGGATCAGCCCGGTATGGAGAACAATCTGCTGAATCTGGCGATCGATGCGGCCCGCAAGATGGCCACCGTCGGCGAGATCTCCGAGGCGCTCGAGAAGGTCTACGGGCGCCATCAGGCAGAGATCCGGACAATCAGTGGTGTGTACCGCGACGAAGCAGGCAAATCCAAGAACCTCGCCCGGGCGACCGAGCTGGTCGAACAGTTCGCCGAGGACGAGGGGCGACGCCCACGTGTGCTCGTATGCAAGATGGGCCAAGACGGCCACGACCGAGGGCAAAAGGTCATCGCAACGGCGTTCGCGGACATCGGGTTCGACGTCGACGTCGGCCCGCTGTTCCAGACGCCGGAGGAGGTGGCGCGTCAGGCGGCCGACAACGACGTTCACGTCGTCGGTGTGTCCTCTCTTGCCGCCGGTCACCTGACGCTGGTTCCGGCCCTGCGGGAGGCTCTGGCCGCAGTCGACCGCCCGGACATCATGATCGTCGTCGGCGGTGTCATCCCACCCGGTGACTTCGAGGAGCTTCATGCCGCGGGCGCTGCTGCGATCTTCCCGCCGGGGACGGTGATCGCCGACGCCGCGATCGGTCTGGTGGAAAAGCTCTCCGTCCAGCTCGGTCACGCACCGCATCCGGCCGAGCGTGAGGCCAGCGCCTGAGTATGAGCGCTCCGAAACGCCCGGCACGCACGGTGGACATCGACGTCGTCGCAGCGTCGGTACTGGCAAACGAGCGGTCCGGTCTCGCTCGCGCCATCACACTCGTCGAGTCCACCCGTGCCGACCATCGTGATTTGGCCCAGCAGCTACTGCTGCAGCTTCTGCCGCATGCCGGCGCGTCTCATCGCGTCGGCATCACAGGCGTTCCAGGGGTGGGGAAATCGACGTTCATCGACGCCCTGGGCATGTACCTGATCGAGCGTGGGCATCGGGTTGCGGTGCTCGCCGTCGATCCGTCGTCGACCCGGACAGGCGGGTCGATACTGGGAGACAAGACCCGCATGGCCCGGTTGGCGGTCGAGAAGGACGCCTACATCAGGCCGTCGCCGACATCGGGCACACTCGGCGGCGTCGCTCGGGCAACGCGCGAGACCATCGTGCTGCTCGAGGCCGCAGGCTTCGATGTGATTCTCGTCGAGACAGTCGGTGTCGGGCAGTCCGAGGTGACCGTGGCGAACATGGTCGACTGCTTCACTTTTCTCACTCTCGCGCGTACGGGTGACCAGCTGCAGGGCATCAAGAAGGGTGTTCTCGAGTTGGCCGATCTGGTCGCCGTGAACAAGGCCGACGGCAAGCATGCCGTCGAGGCGAAAAGCGCGGCCCGCGAACTGGCCGGCGCACTGCGGATGATCTATCCACACGATGCCATTTGGCAGCCGCCGGTTCTGACGATGAGCGCTCTCGAGGGGACGGGCATCGCGGAGTACTGGGACACCGTCGAAAGACACCGTCAGGTGCTCACCGATGCGGGCGAGTTCGCAGAGAAGCGTCGCAAACAGCAGGTCGATTGGACCTGGACGATGGTCGACGATCAGTTGCTGCGGCGCCTGGCGCAGAACTCGGCGGTCAAAGCGATCCGATCCGATGTCGAACAGCGTGTGCGTGCCGGCTCGTTGACCGCTGCGCTGGCCGCACAGGAGCTGCTCGACGCGTTCGACGGTCGCTCGCCCGCTCAGTAGAGCCTTTCGGCCATCCCGCCGACGCGGTCGATCAGATCGTCGAAGAACCGCACTGGATCCGTCGTCGTGGCGATCGCCGCGTTGGGCTCGCGGCCCCACATTCCCCGCCAGTCCGCGACCGTGGTTCCGCGCGTGAGTGTCCCGGCCAGTTCGACGTCCACGGTGGCGACGCGGCACGTCACGATGGAGGGGTCGAGTGCGACGGCCGCGGCGAACGGATCATGCATGTGTGCCAGGAATCCCTGGTCGTGGTCTCGGTGAAACTCCATGTAGAACCGGACGGCGTCGGAGAAATGACGAATGACGGGGTTGGAGGCCGCTGAGCGTGTGGTGGGTGCGTGGTGGTCGGCGATGACCTCCGCTGGGGAACTGCCTGCGCGCTCGGCCAGTCGAGCGATGTGATCGGGGCGCATCTCCATCGTCTCCGTGATGTCGAGCGGGCAGATTATCGGTAGGCGGTCCGCCGGTAGTCCTGCGAACGCCGCGAAGACCTCGGCAGCGGCTTCGGGGTCGACGGCGATGTTCCATTCGCTGGTCGGGGTCGTGTTGCCGGGATGATGAAAAGCGCCACCCATCACGACGAGCCTTTGCAACAGACGAGGTAGGGCCGGCTCGATCCGAATGGCCATCGCCAGGTTCGTCAGCGGCCCGGTCACGAGGCCGGTGATCTGTCCAGGTCGCTCGCGAACGAGTTCCACCCACGCGTTTGTCGCGTTGCGGTTGGAGAGCTTCCGCTGCGAAACCGGTAGTTCGGCGTATCCGATGCCCTGGGGTCCGTGCGTGTCCTCGGTTGTCATCAGGGGCGCGAGCAGCGGCGTCTGTGCGCCGAGGGTGACCTCGATATCGCCGGCTTTGCACAGATCGAGCCAAGCGAGGTTGTTGGCGGCGACCTGATCGACGGGTACGTTCCCGGCGGTCGAGGCGATCGACAAGATCTCTGCCCGCGGGTGCGCCAGCAGGTAGAGCAGGGCGAGGGAATCGTCGATGCCGGTGTCGACATCGACGATCATCGGCACCACACTCTGCTGGCTTGCCGAGGCCGACCTCTCGAACGATGGGGGAGTAGTGCGCACTTGTCCATCGTGCACTGCGCAATGATCAACTGCTCATCGGGCTCGGACCGTCAGGTACGTCGAACACAGGCGCGTCGCTGCCCCATGCATGCGCTGGTGAGCTGTAGTCCGCATACTCTGCCAGAGCAGGTTTGGCGGACCTGATAGCGCCGTGAACGGTGGTGGTAATGGTTGCCGGGGGGAGAGTCGGCGAGGGTGGGTCCGTGCGTTGCCCGGGAGCGGACAGCAGCCATGCCGCTGTTCGCTCGAGCGAGACCGCCACATGGTTTTCGGGTGCACCCGTTTCGATGTCGGCGAGTGAGTCGACCACCCCCGCCGCGAGCAGGTATCCGCTCGCGTGGTCGAGTGCCTGCGCTGGCAACGCGCCGGGACGCCCGTCGGTGTGTTCGATCAGCGCGATCCCCGATGCGGCCTGCACGATGCTGTCGAATCCCCGCCGCTGGTGCCATGGCCCCGGACTCCAGGCGGACACCGTCGCGTGCACGATCCGAGCGGGGACGCGGGGCAGCACGGACTCGATCGATCCCGGCCGGTATCCGGTGACGAGGACGTCGGCCTGAGAGAGGAGCTCGGTCAGGATCCGGGCGCCGCGGGCGGAGGTCGCATCGACCGTCGCGGAACGCTTTCCTTGACCGTTCTCCAGATGCTGCCACTCGATCTCCGGCAACCTAGGTGCGTCGATGCGCAGCACCGACGCACCGAGCAGAGCCAAGGCCCGCGTAGCAACGGGGCCGGCGATGACCCGCGTCAAGTCGAGTACTCGAAGCCCGTCCAGCGGTCGCTCCGCGCGCACGCGTGCGCGTTGCACCTGCGCTACTTGCTCGAGATCCGCTTGCTCGGTGTTCGCTTGCTCGGTGTTCGCTGGGACGAGGCGCGTGGTACGGCGCACCAGCGGGCCGCGACTTGCCTCGGCGCCTTCGGCGCAGCGCCATTCGTTCTCGGTACGCACCCGCACAGCGATGGCGTTGCCACGCGCGCAACGGTGTTCGATCTCCGACCCCGGCAGTTCTGCCAGCCGCGCCGACAATCTTTCGCACTCGACATCGGGAGCGAGGCCGAGTGCCTCGGTGAGCGCGCGCTTGTGGTGTGGATAGTTCGCATGCGTGCGCACCCATCCGTCGGCGCTTTCGAAGAACCCTGATAGCTCCGAAAACGCCTGCACGGGCTCGCCTTCGATTCGAAGCATCTTTTCGCCCGAGAACGACGCCGTAATCCGGTTCGGATCGAGCAGCCACCTGGAACTGGGCAGGTTTCGGCTCGCGCGAAAGCGGTCGATGGCGGCAGCGAGGCACGCGACCGAGCCCGCGGCCAGTTCGCGCACGGGTAGTCGCGCGGACAACCCGGTACCCCAGGGGAGTTCGTCGATTCGACTCCCGGTGGAGTCGGTGCCGAGGGCTCGGTCGTAATCGCGGAGAAGGCCCGCGTGGATCAGATCTTCTTCGCCCATATTTCGAGTCCGGCTCCGCGCAAACGGGTTACGAGTGCATCTCCGATACCAGTTGCAGGCGTGAGCACGCCGCTGGCGTCGGGCAACTCGTCCCGATTGTGCACAAGGGCGAGCGCGGATTCGCCGAGCATCACCGATGTGGCCTTGTAACCCGGGTCTCCTGCGGCCTTGACCCGGGACTGGTACTTCGCACCGTTCGTCGCTGTGGTGTAAAGATCGACGGTGAAGTGCCCGCTTTCCTGCGCCTCGGGGCTGGGACCGTCGCCCGGCTTCGGCAGAACGCGATCGAGGATCTTGCCGGGTAGGAATGTCATCCCCAGGACCACTGCCCCCAGGCCAGCCGAGACCACTCCGGCGATGACCGGGGACGCGATCGACGAGCCGACCGACATCACTTCCCGGTAGCGGAACTTTCGGCCGTAGGCGTAATCGCGTAATGCGTTGCTACGTCGCACGATCCGAGTGTTGTAGGACGCCATGACGAAGGGTGCCTTCCAGCCGCGCAGGTTGGGGGCGATCTCGGTGCCGTTGATCAATGTCACATCGGATTGACGGCCGAGATCCGGTTCCAGGGACCGGTCGGGGCTCAGTGAGTACGGACTTGCTGCGAGCTTGCGGAGGGCGCTGTCCTTCTTGACTTCCTGGATCTGTGTTCGAAGCGAATCGATGGTGCCGCCGCTCACACCGCCGCGCATCGAACTGACGACCAGGGTGGTGTCCGTCAGTTCGCCGGCAGCGTCGGCGACGGCAGCAGCGTGGAGCACATGGACTCCGATATCGGACGGTATGGAATCGAATCCGCACGAGTGCACGATTCGGGCGCCGGTACGCTTTGCGATCTCGTGGTTGGTGTCGATGCTCTTGCGAGCGAACAGCACCTCTCCGGTGAGGTCGACGTAGTCGGTACCGGATTCTGCGCACACCGTGGTGAGCGACAGACCGTACTTGGCGTACGGTCCGACCGTGGTGATCACCACGCGAGTGGACTCGGCCATGCTTCGCAGCGAGTCGATGTCGGTGGCATCGGCTTCGACGAGGGGCCACTCGGCGGCGGTACCCGGAAGCGATCGGCGTGCAGCGACGAGCTTCGAGCGCGAACGCCCGGCCAGCGCGATCGCGGTGCCCGCCGGCGCATGCTCGGCGAGGTACGCCGCGGTGAGGCGCCCGACGAAGCCGGTAGCGCCGTAGACGACGATGTCGTACTGGCGTGATCCTGCTGCCTTGTCGGTCGGCTCGGCGCCGCTGTTCGTGTCACTGGATGTCATGCAACCGACACTAACGCGGATCACCGACGGAGTCGAAGACGCTGATCTTCAGAGCGGCCAGGTATGAACCGGCTTCCCCTCGTCCATCAATTCCACGTAGTCGGCGAGCATTCCGGCGAGCGCGGTCTCACGGCTGTCGCCCGCGCGTTCGCGGGCCGCCACGGATTCGCGCTGCCATACCGACCCTGAGCGTTTGCTCAGGCAGCGGGCCTCGATAACTCCCAGATACCGCTCCCGCACGGCTGTGTCGACGCCGTAGGCGGACAGTCCCGCGTCCGCCATCGGAAGCAATCGTCGGAGCACCAGTTCCTGTGGAGTCACCCAGCCGACCTCCGGCCAGTACAGGCGCGAATCGAAGCCGCTCCGCGCCGCCGAATGCAGGTTCTCGATCGCGGCGTCGTAAGACATCTGCGTCCACAGGGGCCGGTCGGCTTCGGCGAGCGATTTGACCGTGCCGTAGTAGAACGCCGCATCGGCAAGGGTGTCGATCACCGACGGTCCAGCAGGTAGGACGCGGTTTTCGAGGCGAAGGTGGTGACCGCCGCCGGTGCTGTCGTAGATGGGACGGTTCCACCGATACACGGTGCCGTTGTGCATTCGGAGTTCCGATAGTTCGGGGGTACCTCCCGCGGCGAGTACTTCCTTGGGATCCTCGGCACTGCACACCGGCAACAATGCAGGGAAGTAGCGAGAGTTCTCCTCGAAGAGGTCGAAGATGGAGGTGATCCACCGTTCACCGAACCACACGCGTGGCCGCACGCCCTGATTCTTCAGCTCGAGTGGTCGGGTGTCGGTCGCCTGTTCGAACAGCGGCAGCCGCGTTTCGTGCCACAGTGCCTTGCCGGCGAAGAACGGTGAGTTCGCGGCGAGGGCCACCTGCACTCCCGCAATTGCCTGGGCTGCATTCCAATAGGAGGCGAACTCGTCGGGGTCGACCTGCAGGTGGAGTTGAACGGACGTGCACGCCGCCTCGGGGAGAATGGTGTCGGTGACGGTCGAGAGTTCCTCCGCGGCAGCGGCCCCGGGAAGCCGCACGCCGGAGATCTGCAGTTCGATGTCCTCGCCGCGCGCTGCAAAGATCTGTTGGTTCAACAGATCGTAGCGGGGACTCGCGGACAACCAACGATGTTCGAAGTGCTTCTCCGCCAAGGTAGGCAACATGCCGATCATGACGATTCGGCTACCGGAGGTCCGTGCTCGCTCGTTGGCGGCGTTGAGTGAACGACGCAGATCGTGTTCGAGATCGGCCATGCTGCGACCGTGCAGTGGGCGCGGCGCGACGTTGATCTCGATATTGAACTGACCGAGTTCGGTTTGATAGTCGGGATCGGCGATGGCATCGAGAACGGCGGCGTTCGCCATCGACGGCGCCATCTCGGCGTCGATCAGGTTCAGTTCGACTTCCATCCCGATCTGCGGTTCGCCCACGTCGAAGGTCCGCTCTGCGAGCATCTCCGCCAATGCATCGAGACAGTCCTGAACCTTCTGCCGGAACCTGTGTCGATCCTGCCGGGTGAATTTTCGCTGTTCGACCTCTTGGCCCATCGACGATCACCTTGCCTTCCACACCGTCCGAGCACCCGAAAGGTCCGTATAACCGCGAGTATTGCAGCGCAAACGTCGCAGGTCACGAAGGGGTGCGCGAGTCACCAGGGGGACGGCGAGAAGTCCTTCAGAAACTGGCCGTACAGATCCACACCGAGTTCGCCCTGAACGATGGGGTCGTAGACGCGCGCAGCACCGTCGACGAGGTCGAGTGGTGCGTGGAACCCTTCGTCCGCGAGTCGCATCTTGGTGTGGTGTGGGCGCTCGTCGGTGATCCAGCCGGTGTCCACGGCGCTCATCAGGATTCCGTTCTCACGCATTTCCTTCGCGCTCGTCCTGGTCAGCATGTTCAACGCGGCCTTGGCCATGTTCGTGTGGGGGTGCCCCGGGCCTTTGTACGCCCGGCTGAACTGGCCTTCCATCGCGGAAACGTTGACGATGTACTTCCGCCGAGACGGTGATGCTTCCATCGCAGCTCGCAGGCGCGATACCAGAATGAACGGGGCGACCGAATTGCACAGTTGGACTTCGAGGAGTTCGACCGGATCCACCTGATCCACGGTGTGGATCCAACTGTTCGTCTCCGCCAGGTCGGGGACCAGGCCGCCGGCATCGATGGCAATACCCTGTTCGATGCGTTCGGCGGTCGCCGAACCGGCAAGCAGAGCAAGTGAACTCACCGACTCCGCCATACTCGCGTCGACGGCGCCGCCGATCTCGACCGGGGTTTGCGGAAGAGAAGTCGCAAGCGAGCTGGGATGAGCCTCGCTGGTCTTACCGAAGGTGATGACCTCGGCGCCGACGCCCTCGGGCAACGCGAGAGCCTCCGCATCGATCAGTGCGCTGTACGACCCGGCGGAGCGCTTGACCGTCTGTGCCGCGTTGTTGATCAGTATGTCGAGTGGACCTTCGGCCGCCACCGAGTCGGCGAGCGCGACCACCTGAGCCGGGTCCCGCAGGTCGATTCCGACGACTCTGAGTCGATGCATCCACCGGTCACTGTCGTCCATAGCCGAGAAGCGCCGAATCGCATCTTTGGGGAAACGTGTGGTGATGGTGGTGTGGGCGCCGTCGCGCAGAAGGCGCAGCGCGATGTACATGCCGATCTTCGCCCGTCCGCCTGTCAGCAGTGCTCGCCGCCCCGACAGATCCGTCCTCGCGTCACGCTTGCTTCGATTGAGCTCCGCGCAGTCGGGGCACAGTTGGTGATAGAACGCGTCGACGAGGGTGTATCGCTGCTTGCAGATGTAGCACGGTCGCGGGCGAACCAGCGTTCCGGCGTATTCACCGGATGCTCGCGCGGTCAGCGACAACCCTGCTGTCTCGTCGTCGATCCGTTCCGGCGAGCCTGTCGCGGTGGCAGCCACCACGGCCCGGTCCGCTTCCGAAATGGCGGTCCGAGCCGCAACTCGGCGCGACTTCTTCAAGTTCTTGAACATCCGGCCCGATGCTCGTTGCACCGCAATCGAATCGGGATGGCTGCTGTCGAGTTCTCCGACCTGCTGCAGCACGCGCAGGCACGTCGCCAGGTCTGCCGGATCCACCGACCGACCGTCCGAAGCATCATCGTGCGCGGGTGCGGTCATGAAAGCTGTCCTTTCGGGCGGGCTCTGCAGCTCGGGTTGGACCGACAGACGAGACAAGCCCCGATTCGCGAAGAATCGGGGCTTGTCTCGTCTGTCTCAACACAGAACTTGCGGATCGTGATTCGATCGCTGGTGTCCGAGGGGGGACTTGAACCCCCACGTCCGTTAATAGGACACTAGCACCTCAAGCTAGCGCGTCTGCCATTCCGCCACTCGGACCAGTTCATGCTCTGCCGCAGCTGCTCGCTGCGTGCTGGACAAAGATATACGACACGATGCCGAACGCCCAAATCCGCACGTCAGTTCGTACGTGGAACGTCGGTGGGTGGTAGGAACAAGGTGTGTCTCCTGCCGATGAAGCCGATAGAACCCCCGAGAAATTCGCACGTACCTCCGCGCTCGACGAGGTTGTCGACCTCGTCAGTGCCCTTATTCGATTCGACACCTCGAACACCGGTGAACTCGAGACCACCAAGGGTGAGAAGGAGTGCGCCGAGTGGGTGGCGCACAAGCTGGCCGAGGTCGGCTACGAGACCGAGTACGTCGAATCCGGAGCGCCGGGACGCGGCAACGTGTTCGCGACGCTCGCGGGCGCCGATCCTGCTCGCGGAACGCTGCTGATCCACGGCCACCTCGATGTGGTGCCCGCAGAACCGGCTGACTGGAGCGTGCATCCGTTCTCCGGCGCGGTCGAGGACGGCTACGTCTGGGGCCGGGGTGCGGTGGACATGAAGGACATGGTCGGGATGGCCCTCGCGTTGGCGCGCCAGTTCAAGTCGAACGGGACGGTGCCGCCGCGTCCCATCATGTTCGCCTTCCTCGCCGACGAAGAGAACGGTGGGCGGTGGGGATCCCATTGGTTGGTGGAGAACCGTCCGGATCTCTTCGAGGGTGTCACCGAGGCAGTGGGGGAGGTCGGTGGTTTCTCGCTGACCGTCGCTCGGCCCGACGGTACCGAGAAACGCCTCTACATGGTCGAGACAGCCGAGAAGGGCCTCGGTTGGATGAAGCTGACCGCGAAGGCGCGGGCCGGGCACGGCTCGTTCCTGCACGATGAGAACGCGGTCACCTATCTCGCCGAAGCCGTCGCGAAACTCGGCAATCACACTTTTCCGTTGGTGATCTCCGATTCGGTGGCGGAATTCCTGTCCGCGGTGGCCGAGGAAACCGGTCTGGACTTCGACCCGGCGTCCCCGGATCTGGACGGAACGCTGCGCAAGCTCGGAAGCATCGCACGCATCGTGGGTGCGACGCTGCGCGATACCGCCAATCCGACGATGTTGAAGGCCGGCTACAAGGCAAACGTGATTCCGCAGACGGCCGAGGCAGTGATCGACTGCCGCGTCGTTCCCGGTAGGCAGGCGGAGTTCGAGCGCGAGGTCGACGAACTGATCGGTCCCAACGTCGAGCGGGAGTGGATCACCGCCCTCGACTCGTACGAGACCACCTTCGACGGCCATCTCGTCGACGCCATGAACGCTGCAGTGCTCGCACACGACGAGAACGGTCGGACTGTTCCGTACATGCTGTCGGGCGGGACCGATGCAAAGGCTTTCGCGAAGCTGGGTATTCGGTGCTTCGGGTTCGCACCGCTCAAGCTGCCTCCCGAGCTAGATTTCGCTGCCCTGTTCCACGGTGTCGACGAGCGTGTGCCGGTGGAGTCACTCGAGTTCGGTACACAGGTGTTGGAACACTTCCTGCTCCACAGCTGAGAATGACTCACGCTGCGGAACGACCATGAAGAAAGTACCGAAAGGAATGTCGATGACTTACGACCCCTACGAAGCGCTACCTGTCCTACCCTCGTTCGAACTCACTTCGGAGGACCTCACGGAAGGCGCGACGCTCGCCGGTCAGCAGGTCAGCGGAATCATGGGCGCCGGAGGACACGACGCGTCGCCGCAGCTTTCTTGGTCCGGGTTCCCGGACGGGACCAAGAGCTTCGCGGTTACCGTCTTCGATCCGGACGCGCCGACGGGGTCCGGCTTCTGGCACTGGGCCGTTGCGAACATCCCGGTCACCACAACATCACTCGTCTCGGGTGCCGGGGACGACACCGGAACCGGGGTCCCTGCCACTGCGGTTACGTTGAAGAACGACGCGGGTCTGTTCCGGTACATCGGTGCGGCCCCGCCGGCCGGGCACGGACCGCATCGATACATCTTCGCGGTGCACGCTGTCGATGTGGACCGCTTGGAGGTCGACGAGACGGCGACGCCTGCGTATCTCGGGTTCAACCTGTTCTCGCACGCCATCGGCCGTGCCCTGCTGACCGGTGTGTACGAGGCCTGACAGGCTTCGACCGGCGGCGATGGCCTGGATGTCGCTGCCGGTGCGGGTTCGCCGGTCAGCGCACTCCCGCGCCCACTGCCTCGCCGACCGATGCGAAGCCCGCGGCCCGAACCCGTGCTGCGATGCCTCGATTGATGGACCGCATCCAGAACGGCCCGCCGTAGATGAATCCTGTGTACCCCTGGACCAGCGATGCGCCACTCAGAATGCGTTCCCAGGCCTGATCCGCAGTCTCGATTCCGCCGACCGAGACGATTGCGATCTGCGAACCGACCCGGCCGTAGAGTCTGCGCAGAACCGCCAGCGACCGGTCGGCGAGCGGTGCGCCCGACAGTCCACCCGCTCCGATGCTTTCGATGGTGTCGGCGTCGGTGTGGAGGCCGGTTCGACCGATCGTGGTGTTGGTGGCGACGATGCCGTCGAGCCCGAGTTCGACGGCGAGATCTGCGACCGCGTCGATGTCGTCCTCGGAAAGATCGGGTGCGATCTTGACCAGAACGGGCACGGTCGCTACCTGCTGTACGGCGATGAGAATCGGCCGCAGCGATTCGACCGCTTGTAGGTCACGTAGACCAGGGGTGTTGGGTGAGCTGACGTTGACGACGAGGAAGTCCGCGAGAGGACCCAGCAGAGTAGCGCTGACGGTGTAGTCGTCCGCGGCCTGCGCCGCAGGCGTCACCTTGGTCTTGCCGATGTTGGCGCCGATCGGGATTCCGCCGCGCCGAGTGCGCAGAGTGTTCGCTGCACTCCCTGCGCCGTGATTGTTGAAGCCCATGCGGTTCACCAGAGCCCGGTCGGCGGGCAACCGAAACAGTCTGGGAGCGGGATTCCCCGGTTGCGCCTGAGCCGTCACAGTGCCGATCTCGGCGAATCCGAAACCCATGGGTCCCCAGACATCGACACCGTCGGCGTTCTTGTCGAAGCCAGCGGCGAGCCCGAGGGGCGCGGGAAAATCGACTCCGAACACGGTGTTTCTCAGTACCGGGTCTTTCACCGCCAGGATTCGCGCAACGAGTGAGCGCAACGGGCCGAGTGAGGTGGCTGCCCGCATTGCCGAGAACGCGAGATGGTGAACGCGTTCGGGCGGGAGCAGAAACATCAATCGGAGAACAGCGCGATACACGGTTTGACCCACAGTCCTACTTTCTTCTTCAGAGGCCCGGATCCGGGACATGATGCGCGGTCTTTTTGCGTTTGAGGAGGACCTTGCGGCTGCCATCGGTGTACAGGCGCACACGGGAGAGCTCCCAGCCGCCGAACTCGGCCTGGATGGCGAGCCGCATCGATGCGGTCACCCGGGTCACGTCGGGTGGCAACTTCAGCGGGACGTACTCCCAGTCGTCCGAAGCCGACTCCCATTCCGCCGGCATCCGGCTGCGCACGCTCTTGTTCTTCGACACCGTGGCTGCTGCCTCTTTTCGCTCGCGTGGTCGGGGACGAGAAGGCTCAGACCACGCCCTCGACCGAAATGCGTTGCAGTCCGCTTCCCGATGCCGACCCGACGAACAATGTGCCCGTTTCACTGTCCACGGCGATGGAATCCGGCTGCCTCACCGTGGCGAACCTGCCCACTTCGACGGGAATTCCCGTGTCCAACGTGTATCCGACCACCTGGTTGTCTCCCGGGGTGCTCACCCAGACCACGTTCGTGACGTCATCGTAGGTGACCGCCCACGGCTGTGCGCCGACTGGGAAACGCTGTCGGAGCAGAAGGTCGTCGGACGAGAATACGAGAAGCTCGCTCCCTGCGGCGTCGGTGACCAGAATGCGCCCGAAGTTGTCGGTGTCGAGTTTCGCCGCGCCGGTACCGGCGCGCAGGGCGATCGAGAGTGACTCGGCTTCGATGTCGATCTGGGTCAGCGAAGTCTGTCGTCGGTCCAGTGCCGCCATTCCGAATTCGGTCACGGCCAAGGCGTCCACGGACGTCAAGCCGTCGACAACCTGTGACTCGTTCGTGGCCGGGTCGATCATGTGAATCGAACCACGATCGTCCCCGGCAGCGATGCGCCCGTCGTTCAGCATCGCGGCGCTGAGCAGATTTCCGTCGACACTCAGAATGTCGATGGAGCCGTCGCCGATATCGGCGCTCGAGCTGCGGAGATCCACCCGCGCGAGTTGGTCCTGCATCGGCAACAGAACAGAGCCGTCGCCGACGGTCACGATGTCGGATGCCGCCGCGGGCAGCGTGATCACTCTCGGCGCCGCGTCGGCCCGGTCGGCGTCGAACACTTGCATCGACCTCGAATCGTCCGTCAGCGCAACGACACTGCGCGTCGAGGCGTCGAATGTGGTGGAATGCAGACCGGAGGGGGACGAAGTGATCGAACCGCTCGGGGGAGCGGAAATCTCGGGCGAATCGATGCCGTCGAGCGGTTGCAGGCTGGCAGGATCGAATCCGTCCGCACCGTTGTCGCCGGAACATCCGACAGCCAACAGACACGCCGATACGGATGCGACCACGACGAGCATTCGCCGTGACGTGGGTCTGTCTTCCATCAATCCAGCTCCAATGGTGCGCTCGGTACGAGAATGGGTCGTCGGTTCAGACTGCCTGATCGGGTCCCGGGCGACACTCCCGGACCACCGAAACGGTCGGGGTGCACCGGCGGCGTACCGTGTCATACGGGGAAACACGAGGAGTCCAGTTGGATACCGAGGAGATTACTAGCGGCGTCGAGGCCGGGTTCAGACCTGGACGACCGTCCAAGGATGCACGATTCACCGTCGAGCAGATCACCACCGGCCCGCACGCGAGCGGGTTCGGGTCCACCGACGATTGTCGCCCCTTCTCGTTTCGCGTCCGCAAGAGCACTCTGTACCTGGAGCTGTATCGCGCTGATCTGAACACTGCGATGCCCGACAGTTCCGATGTCACCGCTGTGTCGGAGCAGTCGGTGACCGAGATCGATCTGACCGACGAACGCAGCATCGTCGCGGCGGTTCGCGACGCCGTCGGCACCGCCGAGGAACTCGGCACCGGCTCGCGAGACTCTTCGGCCGTGCGAACCCTGCTCGATCGCGTGGATTCGCTCATCAAGATCATCTAGTTCTCGCAGGCCGGGTGCGCACAGGAAGCACGAGAAGCTCACCAGTGACCGGGTGGTCGAACACCTCTACGGGATAGCCGTAGACACGTGTCAGGCGCCGTGCATCGAAGACTTCTCGCGGCGTTCCGACCGCGTCGATCCGCCCGTTGTGCAGAACCGCAATCCGGTCCGCGTACGCCGCCGCGAGTGCCAGATCGTGCAAGACCACGACGACGGCATCGGCGTTCGCCGCCCGCGCGCGTGCCACAGCCATCACTGTTTCCTGATGTCCGAGATCGAGCGCCGCGGTCGGTTCGTCGAGAAGGATGGTCGATGTTCGCTGGGCCAGTACCCGCGCCAGTGACACCCGGGCACGTTCACCGCCGGAGAGTGCAGCGAAGGGTCGGTCCGCGAACCGTTCCACATCGCAGTCGGCCATCGCGCGCACGACTGCAGCGTCGTCGTCCACCGCTTGCGGCGTCCGTTGCCACGGTGACCGGCCCATTCGGACGACTTGCTCGGCCGTGAACGAGAATCCGACGGTGTGTTGCTGCGGCAGGACGGCGCGACGCCTCGCGAGTCGAAGATCCGACCACGTGCGCACTTGGCAACCGTGAATCTCGACGCTGCCCGAGCTGGGTGCGAGTTCACCGGCCAGTACCGCGAGCAGAGTCGACTTTCCTGCGCCGTTGGGGCCCACGAGCGCGAGCACTTCACCGGCGACGACGGTCAGGTCGACGGAATCGAGAACAGCACGTCCGGATCGTTCCGCGCCGACACTGCGCGCCTGCATCGTCACGAAACCGGGGGTGACCGACGCGATCTCGTCGGGGCAGCGGGTGAACAGGTTCATGCCCATCCACCTTGCTGTGCGCGGGTGCGCCGCAACATCCAGAAGAAGAACGGCGCGCCGATCAGTGACGTGATCATGCCGAGTGGCATGTCGACGTTGTCGACGAGGGTACGGGCGAGCAGGTCGGAGGCGAGCAGGACGGCGGCCCCACAGAGCGCACTGGCGGGCACCAGAATGCGATGAGCCGGTCCGAGGATCATGCGCATCAGATGAGGGACTACCAGACCGACGAACAAGATGATGCCGGTGAACGCGACACCCGATGCCACGAGCACGGCAACGACGACGATGGCGAACTGTCGAAGTCGTTCCACGTTCACTCCGAGATGGCGGGCCACGCTCTCGCCGAGTGCGAGCAGATCGAGTCGGTGAGAGATGGCGATCGACGCGCCGATGCCCACGGCGGCGAGCGGGGCGACCACGGACACTGCTTGCCAGGTGGCACCGGCCAGCGAGCCGAGTTGCCAGAACACGATCTGTTCGCGTGCGGCGGGCGAGGCGACGAAGGTGAAGAACGCGATGAGTCCTCCAGCGAATGCGTTGATCGCGACGCCGGTGAGGATCAGTGTGACCACCTCGGTGCGGCCCCCACCGCGTGCGAGGGAGTACACGAGAATAGTCGTCACGAGCCCGCCTGCGAATGCTGCTGCCGCTACCGTCCACACGCCGGAGAACGCGCTTCCCAGCACGAACACCGACGAGGCCCCCACTGCCGCACCGGAGGAGACTCCGATGACTCCGGGCTCGGCCAACGGGTTCGCGAACACGCCCTGCAAGAGCGCTCCAGCGCAGCCGAGACTTGCTCCGACGACCGCGCCGAGCACGACTCTCGGGAAACGGACCTGCCACAGCGTCACGTCCCCGCTGGGATGGGCAGGCATCGGACCGATGTCCAGTCCGAGTCGGTGAAAAACACTGCCCAGCACCTCGGCAGGCGTCGTCGGAACCTGTCCGATGCATGCAGAGAACACGGCCAGCGCGACACACAGTAGGACGAGAGCACCGAATACCAGCGTCGTCCGTGCGCGGTGTCGACTCACGTCGCCGGTTCGTAAACGGCTCTGGCCAGGGCATCCAACACTTTGCCCGTGTTGGGTCCGAAGCTCAGTATCACTCCGTCGGCCATGTCGACGATCCGCTGAGACCGACCTGCTGGTGTCTGGGCAATGCCGGGGATCTGCTCGAGCCCTTCGACACCGCCGATGGAGTCGAGGCCTCCGGTCATCATGAGAATCACATCGGGGCCGGCAGCGATGAGGGCCTCGCTGGTGACTGGAACGAACTGCGCCGTGAGACCGGAGGCTGTGCCGGCGTCCTCGGCGCCGAGGGCTTCGACAAGTTCGTCGGCTCCCGAGCCGGGGCCTGCCAGCATCTTGATCGCTGGACCGCGCATGTACAGAAAGGCGATTTTCACTGGGTTTTCGCCCCTGGGTGCCAGTTCACGCGCCCGCGCGATCTCCTCTGCGGTCCTGGCAGCGAGAGATTCGCCCTCCGCGGATACTCCGAGTGCGTCGGCGACGGCTTGGATCTGGGCCGATACCCCATCCAGCGTGCGCGAAGGATCGAAATACACCACGGGGATTCCCGCGGCACGCAATTGCTCCTGCACGGCTCGGGGACCGATGCTGGTGTCTGTGAGAACAACGGTTGGATCGAGCGCAAGGATGCCCTCCGCGCTCATCGAATGCCCACCTGGCGTCACGTCGGCGACATCGGCGACCGCCGGGAACTCCGCTGCGCTGTCCCGACCGACCAGATTGTCTCCGAGTCCCAGTGCGTAGACCGTGGTCGTCAGCGTCCCGTACTGATCGGCCGCGACGATACGGCTGGTGTCGGTGACGGTGACATCGGTGCCGTCGAAGCTGCGCACGGTAGCGGGGAGTTGGGCCGCGGGGGACGAGGTGATGGGTTCGGGATCAGGGTCGGTGAGCACTGCGGTCCGCGGTCCGACCGTCTCGGAGGACAGTGCGGGCTCCGGTCCGGCGCACGCGACGAGCAAGCACAGTGTCGTCGCGGTGATCGTGACCGTCGCCACACGAGGGAAAGCCGTCTTCACGTTCACGCAGACAAGGTTAGCCTGTGCAGGGTTAGCCGCTGACGTCGTCGAGAGCCGACGCTATCGCCGACGGAAGTTCCAGCTCCTCGGATACCAGAATTCCAGTGAGTTGAGCGAGGTCACGCGCGCCGACGATGGCCGAGCTGATACCGGGCCGGTCGCGCGCCCAGGCCAGCGCAACCGCCAAGGGCGAGGTCTTCAATCCGCTGGCCGCGGTGACTGCTGCATCGACCACGTTTTCGGCGGTGTCGGTCAAATATCCCCGGATCCACTCCGCATGCGCGTCGTCGGCCCCACGGGAGTCCGCCGGGGTGCCCTTCCGATACTTGCCCGTCAGAACACCGCCTGCCAGCGGCACGGCAGCCAGCACCCCCACACCGTGGTGGTCGGCTGCAGGCAATAGTTCGTCCTCGACGCCGCGCGCGAGCAGCGAGTATTCCGCCTGCGTCGCGATGATGCGACCCGCTCCGGCGGCACCGGAGGCGGTAGCGAGCTGCCATCCCAGGTATCCGCGCGCACCGACGTAGCGGGCCTTGCCGCTGGTGACGGCGTAGTCGAGCGTCGAGGCAACCTCGTCGACCGGAGTGTGCGGGTCCCAGGCAGCGATCTGCCACAGGTCGAGGTGGTCGGTGCCGAGCTCGGCGAGCGTCGCGTCGAGCTGATCGAGCAGGGCGCGTCGTGAACAGTCGATCCGTGAGCGACCGCCGCGAATCGAGATTCCGGCGGCGCTGCTGACGATCAGTTCGCGGCGCGGGACGACGTCGTCGAGCACCTCGGCGAGCACCCGTTGCGCGCGACCCTCGCCGTAGGCCGGCGACGTGTCGATCAGGGTTCCACCGGCTTCGGCGAAGGCCGCGAGCTGCGCGGCAGCGTCGTCTCCGTCGGTGCCGCTGCCCCACCCCAGCGTCCCGAGGCCGAGTCTGGACACACGCAGGCCACTCGAGCCGACAGATCTCTGCTTCATCGTTGTGAAAACTTTCCTCTACGGTCGTCGGACGCGGAGGCGCCAGGTGAGGACAGTAGTGTGCCGATCGGCTACGTGCGAGCCTGCCGCGCCGTTCACGGCAGCTCGGAAGTCCGACTCTCGTGCGGTGCGCACTGCATCTTCCGAGTACGGTCATGGCCGTGAATTCAGTTGACGGCGTGCGCCGCATCCATCGCTACGGGAGGCCCGCCCTCACTTCGGCGGGCACCGCGACGGCCACCGGACTCGTGGGAGCGGTCGAGCTGTGATCGGTGAATCCATGACCTGGGTGCAGGCCATAGTGCTGGGAGCGGTGCAGGGACTGACCGAATTCCTGCCGATTTCCTCCTCTGGCCACCTCCGAATCGTCTCCGAGGTCTTCTTCGGCGATGATGCAGGAGCGTCGTTCACCGCGGTGAGCCAACTCGGAACCGAAGCTGCGGTACTGCTGTTCTTCTGGCGCGACATAGCTCGCATCGTGCGGGCGTGGTTCGTGGGTCTGCGCCACGCGTCCGAACGAAACCTCGACTATCGGCTCGGATGGTATGTGATCATCGCCACCATTCCGATCGGGATATTGGGGATCCTGTTCAAGGATCAGATTCGAACAGGGGCTCGCAATCTGTGGCTGATCGCCACCATGCTGATCGTGTTCGCGATCGTCATCGCTCTCGCTGAATACGTCGGCACCAAGCGTCGGCCGATCGAGAAAATCACCACTCGAGACGGAATCGTCATGGGGTTCTCGCAGTGCCTGGCGTTGATCCCGGGTGTATCCCGATCCGGCGCCACCACGAGCGCCGGGCTGTTCATGGGTCTCGATCGAGAAGCGGCTGTCCGATTCTCGTTTCTGCTGGCGATTCCAGCCGTGACAGCCTCGGGGCTGTTCTCGCTTCCCGACGCGTTCGCGCCCGCCGGCGAAGGACTCAACGCGTCCGGTCCGCAGCTGCTCGTGGCTACCGTGGTCGCCTTCGCCCTGGGATATGCATCGATCGCCTGGCTCCTGAAGTTCGTGGTCAATCACTCGCTGTATTGGTTCGTCGGCTACCGGATTGCACTCGGAGCTGCAGTGATGGCACTGCTCGCTACCGGAGTCGTGTCTGCGACCTGACCGCGCTGCGACCGTAGGCTGGTGTCATGACGGTGATCCTGTTGCGGCACGGCCGCTCGACCTCAAACACGGCCGGAACGCTCGCAGGACGGTCACCGGGCGTCGATCTGGACGAGCGGGGACGCGAGCAGGTGGCGCTGGTCACCGAACGGTTGGGGTCACTCCCGATCGAAGAGATCGTGCGCTCGCCGTTGCAGCGATGCGAGCAGACCGTCCGGCCCCTCTCCGAACGCAGGGGGCTTGCCCCGGTGGTGGACGATCGGCTGGCGGAAGTCGATTATGGATCATGGACGGGCCGCACCATCAAGGAGTTGCTCTCCGAGCCGTTGTGGAAGGTCGTTCAGCAACATCCGTCCGCGGCCGTGTTTCCCGGCGGCGAGGCTCTGGCTCACATGCAGGTCCGTGCCGTCACGGCTGTCCGTGAGCACGACGCACGACTCGCCGAGGAGTACGGCCGGGACGTGTTGTGGGTGGCGTGTTCGCACGGCGATGTGATCAAGTCGATCGTCGCCGATGCAGTCGGCTGCCACCTCGACGCATTCCAGCGCATCGTCGCCGACCCCGCATCGATCAGCGTGATCAGGTACACCGCCACGCGGTCTTTCGTGCTACGCACGAACGACACCGGCTCAGATCTCTCCAGCCTGGCACCAGCTCCGGCGGCGGCCACGGACGGCAATGCCGAGCGGGACGGGGCCGCGCCATCGAATTCCGACGCAGTTCCCGGCGGCGGTTCCGGAACGTAGCGCCGAGATAGCGGATAATGGCGAACAGGGACCCGAACGAGGGGTTCTTCGATACGAGACGCAGGAGGTGCAATGCCGCGCGCAATACATGTTTTCCGCACCCCTGATCGATTTGTTGCGGGGACCGTGGGTGAACCCGGCGACCGATCGTTCTTCCTCCAGGCCGTGCACGACGCCCGGGTGGTATCGGTAGCGCTCGAGAAGCAGCAGGTGCAGGTTCTCGCCGACCGAATGGGACTGCTGCTCGAAGAGGTGCATCGGCGTTTCGGGGCCGAAGTGCCGCCGGAGGAGACACAGGTCGGCGACACCAGTCCTTTGCTGACGCCCATCGACACCGAGTTCAGAGTCGGCACGATGGGACTGGGTTGGGACGCGGACGCAAACGCTGTCGTGGTCGAACTGCTCGCGATCACCGAGACGGAGATCGACGAATCGGTGGTACTCGACGATACGGAGGAGGGACCGGACGCGGTGCGCGTCTTTCTCACGCCGATCCAGGCCCGCGAGTTCGCGCTGCGATCCGAACGGGTCATCGCAGCCGGACGTGCACCATGCCCGCTCTGCGGACAGCCCCTGGCACAGGAAGGGCACATCTGCATCAGGACCAACGGGTACCGGCGCGATGCAACTTTCGGTTCGGCGGCCGAACTCGGAGAAGAGCTTTGACCGATGGCCGCCCCCCGTTCGAGGGGCGTCACATCATGGAAACCGGTGAACTCATCGTGGTCGGACGCATCGTGTCCGCGAGTAATACGACACTCGTGTGCGATGCGACCGCCCCCAGTGCATCCGACGCCGAGACGGCGCCTGCTCCGGTGCGGTGTGTCTACAAGCCGGTTCGAGGCGAAGTTCCGCTGTGGGACTTTCCGGAGGGGACCCTGGCCGGACGGGAAGTCGCGTCGTATGAGATCTCCGACGCCCTGGGATGGGGCGTGGTTCCGACGACGGTCCTGCGTGACGGTCCGCTCGGACCTGGCATGGTGCAACGCTGGATAGACACTCCGGAACGACATGGCGAACACGGCGACCGAGTGGGTCTGATCGACATTTGCCCGCCCGACAGGATCCCGTCGGGCTGGATTCCGATTCTGCGGGCGTACGACGGCGACGGGGAAGAAGTCGCGCTGGTGCACGCGGATGACCCCAGACTCTCGCGCATGGCGGTTCTCGACGTCATCCTCAACAATGCGGACCGCAAGGGCGGACACGCACTGGAAGGGCTCGACGGGTACGTCTACGGAGTCGATCACGGCATCTGCCTACATAGTGAAGACAAGCTGCGCACCGTGCTGTGGGGTTGGGCCGGAACAACCGTCGATGATGCGTTGATGGCGGACATCGTGTCCTTCGTGGACTCGTTCGCCGCCGACGTCGAGCCTCGATTGAGGGGCCACATCACCGAGCAGGAGATCGAAGCGCTGCTCGGCCGAGCCTGTGCGTTGATCGCGATGCCGGTGATGCCCGAGCCTCGATCGAGCCGGCCGATACCGTGGCCTGCGTTCTGAAGTCTCCCTGCTTCGCTGCGAATCCCCTCGGATAGGCTCGTCTGCATGCATTCTTGGTCCGAGACAGCCGTACCGTCCATTCCAGGCCAGGGACCCCCGCTTCGGTTGTACGACACCGCTGATCGACAGGTGCGGCCTGTCACACCGGGCGCCGAGGCGAAGATGTACGTCTGCGGCATCACCCCCTACGACGCCACCCATCTCGGTCACGCTGCCACCTATCTGACTTTCGACCTGGTGAACCGTCTGTGGCGCGACGCTGGGCACGAGGTGCACTACGTGCAGAACGTCACCGATGTCGACGACCCGCTCTTCGAACGCGCGGACCGCGACGGTGAGAACTGGATGGATCTGGGCACCCGCGAGATAGCACTGTTCCGCGAGGACATGGAAGCTCTCCGGGTACTTCCGCCGCGTGACTACATCGGCGCCATCGAATCGATCGGCGAGGTGATCGAGTTGGTGGACAAGCTCGTGGCCTCGGGGGCCGCATACACCGTGGATGACGCCGAGTTCCCGGATATCTACTTCCGAGCCGACGCCAATCCGGAGTTCGGCTACGAATCAGGGTACGACCGCGCGACGATGGACAAGTTCTTCGCCGAGCGTGGGGGAGACCCCGACCGGGTCGGAAAGAGGGATCCGCTGGACGCGCTCCTCTGGCGCGCCGAACGGACCGGCGAGCCCTCGTGGCCGTCGCCGTTCGGTCCAGGACGTCCTGGCTGGCACGTCGAGTGTGCGGCGATCGCGCTCAACCGCATCGGAACCGGATTCGACATCCAGGGTGGCGGCAGCGATCTGATCTTTCCCCATCACGAATTCTCGGCCGCGCACGCCGAAGCTGTCTCCGGTGGAGGACGTTTCGCACGCCACTACGTGCACACCGGCATGATCGGTCTGGACGGTGAAAAGATGTCCAAGAGTCGGGGGAACCTCGTGTTCGTTTCGACGTTGCGCGCCGAGGGCGTCGATCCGGCGGCCGTTCGGCTCGGTCTGATCGCCGGCCACTACCGCCAGGACCGGGCGTGGACCGACGAAGTTCTCGGCCGGGCCCACACTCGCCTGAAGCTCTGGCGTGACGCTGCGGCGCTCGAATCCGCGGTCAGCGCCGACGATGTCGTCATGCGTCTGCGGCAGCATCTCGCCGACGACCTGGACACCGCGAAGGCGCTCGACGCGCTCGATGCGTGGGCGAGCTTCGCGGTTGAGCGAGGCGGCTCGGACGTCTCTGCGCCGGGTGCATTCGCCGACGCCGTCGACGCGCTGCTGGGAATACCGCTGCGCTGACAGCTCTTCAGCGTAGGTCGGCCAGCAGGTCGGAAACGAGCCGTTCTTCCATGACGGCCTTCGACGACTCGCGCATCGCGGCCGCGAGCGCAGGATCCCATGCGCTCGCGGTCGGTTTACCTTTGAGCGGCTCGGAATTACGTACGTCGAGGGCCCGCGAGTACGAGTCGCTGTCCATCCGCCACGGTTGCGCGCCGTAGCGAGAGACCGCACGGGAGGTCATGTTCAGACCGGGCCAGTCGAAGTCGTTTCGCCAGTGCAGCACTGTTTCCGGCGCCAGCCCGGCGAGCAGCTTGTGCACGGCGGCGGACGGTTGCCCGTCGGTGCACACCAGGGGAGCGCACTCGGGGCCGAGGGTCCGTGCCGCCGCCGCCACCACCGCTACGTTCTCGCAGACGAAGACTCGATCGCCGAGATTGGTCAGCGGGCCCCGAGCGATCATGTCGAGGGTGAGCGTGAACGGGATGCCCAGCTCGGCGGCGTCATCGAGCCAGCGCCCGATCACATGGTCCTCGCGGACGCGGTAGTTCAACACGACCACTCGGCTCGACAGTGCGTCCACCGACACTCCGGCGGTTTCCCAGAGCAGGCGGATCCCGACCGGATCGACGGGGAGGGGGACCCCTTCGCGAAGGGAGAGCGCGTCGAGCACCAACTTCGGTGCACCCCCCGAGGACAATGCCTTGGTATCGCCGCAGGCCAGCTCTGCGAGCTCGGTGAGCGAGAGTCCGTCGACGGGCAGTTGCGCGAGAACACGGGCTGCCACTCGAAGAGCGTCGACCGCGACGCGGCCGCCGAGAGTTCCGTCCTGATTGAGAAGCGAGGACAACCAGCGGTCGGCCCAGTCCTCGTTCGATGCGGTGTCGAGAATCCCGCGCGCGTCGGCGAGCGCCGCGGCCTTGACCTCGGCCTTCTGCGCTGCGATGCGCTTCTTGTCGACGAGCGGGGCCTGGGCGGACAGAGTATCGACCAGTCCGAGACCACCGTTGGCGGGGTGCGCAAGCCAGCGGTCGAGTTCCCCCAGGTCCAGGCGACTCGTCTGCGCACGGCTGTGAAGTTTGGTGGTCGACTTGTTTATCGCGCTGAGCAGACGCCATAGTTCGGGAGCCCGCGACAACTGGACGGAGATCTTGCCGTCCACTGTCAACCAGTTCGACTCCAAGGATTTGCGAGCCGCACTCAGCAGCACCTCGAGCTCGGGACTGCCCCGCCAATCGATACTGCCCCGCCGGTCGGAGCCGGCCGGCACTTCGGATTCTCGGTCATCCGACAAATTCCAGCCCACCCTCCGCGTGTGTCGGAATTCGTCTGGTCAACGGTGAACCCAGCGCTGCCGCAAGATCCGTGCCGTCGTGCTCGGCGAACAACTCACCGTTCTCCCATACGAGCAGAGCCGCGCTGACGGTGTTCTCGGCCGTGGAATGGGCGAGATCGTAATGCGCGCACCCCGGCACGTCGGTGTAGGTGATCCACAGGTCGTACCCGGTCATGAACAGGTCGAGGTCGAATTGCACGCTCAACCCCAACAATTCGCCTCGACCGTTGTCGTCGACACCCGCAAATGCTTCGTCGAGCGCGAGAAGCCGGGGCGCGTGCGGGTCCGCGGACGAGAGCATCACGTGGGCGGCGGCGAACAACGGCAGGTGCAGCGAGACGGATTGCTCGCCGCCGGAGAGCGCGCTGTGGCGCGCCACGGTGAGCCGGTCCTCGGTGCCGTCACCGCGAATCAGGGTGAAGGAGAACACCCGCCAACGACGGTAGTCGAGCGTGGTCGCGAGAATCTCGGGGTACGAGCGTTCGGGATGGGCCGCGCGTGCGATGCGGATCTCCGAGGCGAAATGTGCACGCATCGCAGCCAAGTCGTCGGCCCCCAGCGCCGAGGCGTCCCTGTCCAGCAGCTTCGATACCGCACGTGCACCCTCGTCGAGGTTGTCCGCGAGCACCCAGTGCACCCCGATGGTGTTGCCCGAGGACATTCTTCGCTGCTTCATCTCGGCCGCCATCTGCGCGATCAGCTCGCGAGCGTCGACGGTCCGTTCGTGGATCTGCTGGGCCAGGCCGGTCAACAGGGCATCTTCGAGGATTCGACGCTCGTGCTCGGTCAGCAGGGTCTCCTGGTTGGACCGTGCGTTCTCGATCCGGTCGGCGAACTCACCGACGGAGGAATAGCCCTGTTCGTCCTGGACGCGCACGACGGTCAGCCCGTCGGGGGAATCCCAGTGCAGGCGGTAGTCCTGACCCGAGGACGCGAGTTGGGCGTCGAATTCCTGCAAAGCACCTGTCAGAGCGGTCCGGGTGCTCTTGCGGTAGGAATCGCTCGCCTTCACCGTTTCGGTTGCGGTATCGAGCGCGGCATGCAGCCGGTGCACCACCTGCGGCAGCACTGCGATCTCGGAATCGGGTGAGGATGCGTGCGCGATGCCGTAGAGGATTTGGTCGACGGTGAGCCAGGCGGACTCGCTCGACGGCCACGCGTAGGCCTCTGTCACTCCGAGGATCCCGAGCAGGTCCTTGCGGGCGTAGGGCGCAAGTCGGCCGGCGTCGTCGAGGGTTTCGGTCAGCGCGGCCCGCAGCGCCTCCTGGGCCGTGTTGCAGCCTCCCTCAGCTTTTCCGATAGCCTCACCGGCCTCCTTGTCGGTCTTTCGCGCAGCACGTTGTTCTACCTTGCAGGCCTCGATCTTCTCGCGTGCCCGTTCCAGATCCACGCTGATCTGATCGGCGGTGGAACCGAGTTTCTCGGTCAGGATGTCCAACCGCTGAACCTGCTGCAGATGGTTCTCCTCGGCGATGGCAGCTTCCTCGGCGAGTTCCTCCGCCAGTCCTGTGGCCTCCTCGAGGCGATTGTCGGCCTCCCGGGCCCGCTCGCTCTCTCTGACGTGTTCGCCGCGCCGACGCAATACCAGCTCACCCTGATTTCCGAAATGCCGAATGGCCGCGGCCAGGGAGTCGATGTCCCGCGCAGTGTGCGGAGTGCGGTGTGCAACTGCCGTGCTACGCAGCCGTTTCTCCTTCGCAGAGAGATCGGCGATCGACTGATCGAGCTCGAGGTCGGCGGCCGTCGCCGCTGCTGCCGACGTGCGGAGGGCACCGGCAGCCTCGGTCACCGACTTCTGCGCCCGCACGATCCCGGATACCTTCGGCAGCGCCTTGGCGGCAACGGTGAGGCCGCGCAGCAGTTCCTTCGCGGATCGTTCCTCGCTTCGGGCAGCGTCCAATGCAGCTGCCGCCGAATCGATCGCGGTGTTCAGCTCAGCGATGCGTGCGGCCCGGCGCCGGGCACGCGCCGTGGCTCCGATGTACTCGGCGTCGGATTTCTGGTGACGGCCCTGCTGCACGCCCTGCCAGAACCGGCCGTCGAGACCGATCGAGGTGCTCGCGTTCTCGTCGTGCTCGAGCGAGATCGAGGCCAGCACCGCGCGGATGACCGGTTCGGGGACCTCGGTTCCCGGTTCGGCTTCGAGCACGTCTGCGAGTGTGCGACCGCTGGGCCTCGTCGCCTCCGGCAACGGTACGAGATATTGCTCCGATTCCTCGGAATCCGGCCCATCCGCTGCCGAAATCCAGCCGTCGAGAAGGTTCGCCGCATGCAGAGCCGCTTCGATACCGGCCGCATCGACGGGGTTGATGCCGTCGGAGAATCGCACCAGCCGCCACAGGGGGGCGCCGACTCTGCCCTCCCGCTCGGCCGTCCTCGCAGCGAACGGAGGGGGTGCATCGTCGTGCTCGGCGCCGATGCGGTCCCTCTCCGAGCGCATCGAGGAAAGCTCGTCGGTCAACGCGACCACCGTGTTCGAGGCCTGCATGCGGGATGCGCGGACATTCTCGAGCCCGTCCGCGGACGCGTCGGCGAGCACGGCATCGAGACTGGGCGCATCGTCCTCACCGATCCGGGCAACGGCCGCATCCAGATCCTCGTATGCCGCGACGGTGATGCCAGCGGTGGCGTAGAGCCCCGAGTTCTCCGTCCACCAGGCACGCAGAGCTGAGGCGTACTGGGCCCGTGCCAGCTCGACCGAAGCCTCGGCCTCGGCAACCGCCGCCCGTGCGGACTCGTGCAGCCCACGTGCACGCGCAGCGCTCGTGTCGGCTCGAGTCCGTTCTGCCGCTGCCTTCTCGACGGTGCTCAGCGCCTCGCGGACCGCGCGAACATCGCCGTCGCGCTCCTCGGCGTGACCGCGCAGCGCCGTACTGAACTGGTCGGTGCGCGCCGAGGCGGGCACCGGTGCCCAGACGATACCGGCGTCCTCTGCTGCGATCTGGAGTTCGTCCTCGGCCCGGGTCAATGCGGCAGCGCAGTCGCGCAGTGCTGCGCTCGCACGGGCCGCCTCGGTGGAACGTTGTTCGAGGTCCGACTGCGCTTTGCGAGCACGCTCGGACTGCTGGGCGGCCGACACCTTGAGCTTGGCAGCGGACTCGGCGAGATCGTCGAGTTGTTGCTTGCCCTCGTATGCGCTCGAACGCTGCAACGTCTCACGATCGGCGATAGCTTGGTCCAGTGCCCGTTCGGCCTCGTCGAATCGGTGCTCGGCGGCCACGCGCTCGGCCAATCTGCGTTCTTTCAGCGCCGCAGCGGCGAAGTGCGCCGTGGTTGCGTGAGTGACGGCCTCGAGTCTGCGCGCAACCTGGTCGACATCCGAACGCGCCTGCACTCGCAAATACTTGGAGTAGACGCCGACAAAATTCCTGGCGGCGCGATCTGCCTGGGTCAGGCCTTCCAGGGCGCGACCGACCTCCTCCATGTCGCTGAACGAGCGCGCCGCCTCGAGCACGAGCTGATCGTCCAGCGGGCGCAGACCGTCGGTGAGCGCCTGCGAAAGCCCCTTCGGGTCCAGGTTTTTCGCCAGCTGCGGTCGCCGCAGCGTCAGGATGAGATTGATCAGCTGGTCGTATCGTTGGGCTCCCAATCCGAACATGCGCGCATCGATCGCGGCCCGGTAGTCCACCGGTCGGTCCGTGATGGCGTCGGTGCCCAGCTGCTCGGCGAGTTGCTTCTTCGTCAGCGGCCGGTCATCGGGTCCGAGAAGCGAGAAATCGACTCCCACACGGCCGTCGGCGACGAAGTACCAGCGCGTCACCTTGTCGTTCTGACGGCTCGCGCGCATGCCGATGCCGACGGTGACCGACTCCGGATCGTGGCGTGATCCTCGACCGAACTCCATCCAGACGTACGAGTGTGCGCTCTCCTGACCGCGGTAGAGCAGATTGGACTTCATCGTCCGCTCCTCACCGGCGAACGGATTGAGCCGGCGAGGTTCGATTCGCCCATCCAGGACGAACGGGAACAACACTTCCAGCGCCTTGGTCTTACCGGACCCGTTCGGTCCCCGGAGTACCAGTCGTCCGTCGGCGAACGAGAATTCCTGATCTCGGTAGTCCCACAGGTTGATGATTCCGGCTCGCGTGGGACGGAAGCGTCGGGCGTGTGCCGTCATGCAGTGGCCTCGTTTTCTGTGCTGTCGCCGGTGAACAGGGAGTCCTGGGGTGCCCGATCTCGAATACTGACCATCACGTCGCGGTACCGCGCGATCACCGGAAGCACGATGACTCCTCCGGAAACGATGTGCACGAGGCGAAGTCGATGCAGCATGTCCACCGCGCGTGCACGTAACCCGTCGGGATCGGCCTGCCACTGCGCGGCGAACGTACGACCGAAACGCTCGACCAGGGCGCCGACGGTGTCCACGAGCCAGCTCTGCTCGATGAACGGGTACGTCTGTTCACGCCGGTTGCTTTCGAACGCGGCCGCCGTTGTCGTCGACACTGCGGACTCGGCGAGGTCGTCGAAGACGCCTCCGCCGGGAATGGCGTCGTCGAGGAGTGCAAGCAGGGCGGAGTCGTCGCCGATCGGATGACGGACCAGCGCGGGCGCATCCGGATCGACGACGCGGTCCGATATCTCTCCTGCCAGGAGCAAAGCGACCTGCGCAATCGTGCCGGTACCGGGAAAGCGTATGTCGGACAGTCGTCCCGAGGTGTCGATCAACGCGACACCCTCGGCGCGACGCTCCGAGACGAGGCCGGTGAGAAGCTCGACCTCCGCAACGGTTCGCGGCGCGGCGAGGGCAGTGCGCCCATCGGGGTCCAGATCGTCGAAGTAGACCACGGGATGCTCGACGAGAGCTCGGCGTACGCGCCGCAGGACCTCTTTCGGGTCCTCCGGACCGCGTGCCTCGTCGTCCGCACCGGCCGGGGCCTCGAACCCCGCGAGCAGACCAGCGGCCGAGCGCAGATGTTGCACGGCGCGTGGGGGCCGGAACAGCGCCAATACGACGGGCCGCTCGATGTCGTAGAGCGCCTCACCTGCGGCAGGATTGTGGGCCCACCCGCCGGCGTCACCGTCGGCGAGGGAGATCGCTCCCCGGGCGGCGAGCCAACCGACTGCATCGACGAACGCGTCGCGATCGGATGCGCGATCGGCTTCGAGCTCGACGCCGTCGACCTGACCGGCCTCGGCTGCGACGTGGTCGGCCAGCTCGGACAGTGTGATCTGATTGCCCGCTCGCCCGAGAGCAGCGAGCGAGAGTGCCAGGTAGGCGTACCGACGCCGGTCGAACACACGGTCCGTGCCAGTGCGCGCGGGCTGGCTGGCATCCAGGCTGTCGAGAACGGGAAACAGGCGGGCGGTGGTTTCGGTGACCTCGAGGCGATAGCCGAACAGCTCGAGAAGATCCTCGCGTAGTTCCGTCGCCCAACGCCGCAGGAGTGGGAGCGCGATCCGATCCGGGTACGACGGCGTGACGAGGTGGTTGGCCAGCGCCACTCTCGCTGCGCGCTGATAGGAATCCAGTGCCAGGGTGGGGATCTCGCGTGCTCTCATCGCGCCACCACCTCCGCGACGTCGAGCTGCAGCCGATCCAGGTGCAGCCGCCCGCGCGTGGTCTGCACCACCGTCGAGATCGGGCTTTCGCTCAGGGTCAGTCGGACACCGCTGTCGGAGCCGGTACCGCTGGCGGTGCGTCCGCTCACTCGCACGCGCGCAGTCAGTGCGGCGTTGAGCAGGCTCAGCAGCACCTCGGTCTCCTCTTCGCTCAGAACGCGCTCGTACACCCCGGTCGCTGCCAGTGATTGTGCCGCGGCGCTGCGGGTCCGCTGTGCCTCGAGTTGCTGCTCGCGGAGCCGCCGGACTCCGCCGTCGTTGCGTTGCAGGCGGCCGGGCATGCCCGGGGTCGGGGTGCGTCCCGTCTCGGCCAACGTCCGTGAGATCTCGACGGGCGGCGCCTCCCACCATGTTCTCGACGAGGGCACGATGTCCGCGTCGGGATGGACCATCGACAGGTGACGCGGCCGCCCCAAGCCGAACACGGCATGAAAGAGCGCGTGCGCGCTGTCCTCCGACGAGGTGTTGGCGAACCACCCGGCGAGGTGCCGGAGCTGGCTTTCCCGGCTCACACCACCCTTGCGTGTCTCGGTCACACGCCGGAGCAGCGACAGTACGGCCGCGATCGCGCTCATCGTGCCCTCGCGCAGGCGATCGGACTCGCTCGTTTCGGCCTCGGCAGCGACGAACCAGTGCGAGAGACCGGACCAGCGGGCCTGCCAGTCGGCACGCCGTTCCTCGACGCTCAGGAACACCCGTTCGTCGCTGACGGCGGCCCGCTCGATCAACTCGGTGATCCCGGTCGACTCGACGAGCGCGATCGCGTCCGCCAGCTTCGGTGCGTACCTGCTGAGATCGGAACTGAACTCACGCATGTGCGTGAGCAGGGCGTCCTTGTGAACGAGGAACGATTCGGGGGTGATCTCCGTGGTCCGAACCAGATCCCCGAGGACCAGGTAGAAATGTGCGGCGCGGGTCGCCATTTCCGACAAGGTGGAGTCCAGCCGACTGAGCTTGCGGAAGATCCGGTCGCCGTCACCCTGACGGTTCGCCTCGGCCAACTCGTGCATGTCGGCGAGAAGTTCGGGGAGTACGAGGCGCGAGAGCGAGGCGTCGTCGAGCCGTGCTCCGAGGACGTCCTCGACCGCGCGGAATGCCGCGTACCCGGCCTGGCTGAACTGGTAGACGAAATGGCGATTTCGGTACTCGGCAAGGGTGGCGGCCCGCGAGCCGTCGTAGCTGCGTTCGAGGAGATCCCACGAGTGGAGTTGTTCGAGCAGGGGAGCGGTGTCGGCGGCGCTCAACTGCCCTTCGGGAGGCGCGTGGCGGGCTAGGGTGTCCGCGACGTCCGCCGCGTGCAGCAGCACCACGTAGTTGGCACGGGCTACGTCGAAGGCTCGCAGCACCCACAGGTACTCGGTGCGCTTTTCCGCAACGGTGAACGCGAACAACTTGAGGCGATCTTCCTGCAGGAACGCGGCCGCGGGCCCGAGTTGCGGGTCGTCACCTGATTCGCTCACTGGAACAGGGTAGGCGTTGGCCCTGTACGAGCGAAAACGTGCGGCTACAGCTGCACGGTGACTTTCCCGTCGACCACGGCCGCCGGATACGTTCGGACCGACCCGATCCCGCTCGGACAGGAACCGTCGTCGAGAGAGAACGTGTACTGATGCAGCGGACACACCACCACCGAGCCGTCTATCTGCCCGTCGGCCAGGGGCCCGCCCTTGTGCGGACACACGGCATCCATGGCGCGGACTGTGCCGTCTCCCAGTAGGAACACGGCCAGCTGTTTGCCGTCCACGACGTATGTGCGTCCCTCGCCGGGAGTGAGATCCTCGAGGGCCCCGACTGGGACCGCATCGACCGGGATGCTCATCGGACCGGCACCCGCGGCAGCGGCAGCAACGGCAGCGACGGCGTGAACTGGGCCGGCGACTTCGGTTCCACTCGGTCCTGCCATGGATCTCGATATCCGTCCACCGACGTTTGCATGCGCTGCGCCAGTCCTTCGGCAATGCCGTCCGCGTCGTCGATCAATGTCCGTTGCAGCGTTTCCAGGCCCACCCGCGGTACCCAGGCATAGGTGCGTTCGAGCCAGCCTGCGGTTTCGCGGTAGTGCTGGATGAAAAGCCCCGCGACGCGGAGAACTTCCTCGGCGCCGACTACCGTCGCCAGCAGATCGCCCTTGCGCACGTGTGCACCTGCCGCGCCGCCGACGTAGATCTCCCAGCGGTCGTCGCCGACGGAGACCACTCCCAGGTCCTTGCACAGGGCCTCGGAACAATTGCGAGGACAACCCGCCACGGCTAGCTTGAGCTTCGCAGGCGTCTCGAGACCCTGAAAGCGTTCCTCCATGGCAATGCCCAGCGCGGTCGAATCGCCGAGACCGAACCTGCAGAAGTCGCTGCCGACACAAGTCTTGACGGTTCTCATGCTCTTGCCGTATGCGAAACCCGAAGGCATATCCAGATCGCCCCACACCTTGGGTAGGTCTTCCTTCTTGATCCCGAGCAGATCGATCCGCTGGCCGCCGGTGACCTTGACCAACGGGACCCCGTATTTATCGGCCACATCGGCGATTCGGCGCAGTTGATCCGGTGTGGTCACCCCGCCCTTCATCTGGGGGACAACCGAGAACGTACCGTCGCGCTGAATGTTCGCGTGCACGCGGTCGTTGATGAACAGAGCGCCCCGCTCGTCCACCCAATCGGGCCCCCACACGGTGCGTAGCAGCGACGCGAGCGGCATCTTCGACGCCGCGTCCTCGCGCCCGTCGGTTGCCAGTTCGGCGAAGACCTGCGAGACCGACCGCAGATCTCGCTCACGGACGACGGCGATGAGCTCTGGTTTGGTCAGCGGGATGCAGGGCACGTACCAGTCGGCGGCCGGATCGGATTCGACGGCGCCCCCGGCTGCGCACGCCAGGATATCGGCGACGAGGCCCTTGCAGGAACCGCAACCCTTGCCGGCACGCGTCGCCGCGGCGATATCGCTCATCGACTTCGCCCCGGCATGCACGCACGCAACGATCGCGCCCTTGGTGACACCGTTGCAGTTGCAGACCTGCACGTCGTCGGCCAGTTCCGCCGCGCTCGTGGCAGCGGAGGGCGTACCCATGTCGAAGAGCATGCTGATGCGCTCCTCCGGCAGCGGCACTTTCTCGTCGAAGGCTTGGGTCAGGAAGTTCGCTTTGCCGATGTCGCCGAGCAGTGTGGCACCGATGAGTTTGCCGTCTCGAACGACAACACTCTTGTAGGTGCCGCTGCGAGGTTCGTAGAACTGGACGAACTCGTCGTCCTCGCGTTCGGGGCCCTGGACTCCCATTGCGGCGACGTCGACCCCGGCAACCTTGAGCTTCGTTGTCGACCGCGAACCGTGGTACGCAGCGGCCGGGTTGCTACCGGTCAGATGGTCGGCCAGGACCGCAGCCTGCTCCCAAAGCGGGGCGACGAGCCCGTAGACCTCGCCGCGGTGCTGGCAGCACTCACCGACAGAGTAGATGGATCCCTCGTCCTCGCAACGCAACTGATCGTCGACGACGATGCCTCGCTCGATCACCAGGCCACCGCCGCGGGCGAACTCGACGTTGGGTCGGATGCCCGCGGTCACAACGATCATGTCGGCGGCGAGCCAGGTGCCGTCGTTGAATTCGACGCCGGCCACACTTCCGGACTCGGTGCGTCGCACGGCGGTCGTCCGTTTCGACGTGTGCACCCCCACCCCGAGCGAGGTGATCTTGTTCCGTAGCAGGCGTCCGCCGCGCTCGTCGAGCTGCTGATTCATCAGGTGTCCGGGGGAGTGGACGACGTCGACTTTCATGCCCTGAGTCCGCAGACCGTAGGCGGCCTCGAGTCCGAGCAGCCCCCCGCCGATGACCACCGCGGCCAGTTCGTCCTGGGCGCCCGCCATCTGCAGCATGCCGTTGGTGTCCGCGATGGTGCGGAAACCGAACACCCCGCGCGCAAGCCGCCCGTCCGGCTCGCGTAGTCCGTCCATGTTGGGAAAGAAGGTGTTGCTGCCGGTCGCGATGACGAGCACGTCGTACTCCACGACGCGTCCGCTCTCGCATCGAACGGACTTGGCGAAACGATCGAGCGAGATTGCGCGATCACCGGCGTAGAGGGTGATGCCGTTCTCGCGATACCAGCTCATAGGGTTGAGCAGCAGTTCCTCATCGTCCACGCCGGTCTCGCCGGCAAGGACGTGCGAGAGCATGATCCGGTTGTAGTTACCGTAGGGTTCGTCACCGATCATCGTGATCTCGAAGGTGTCGTCGGCATCCTTGCCGGCACTGCGCGCGAGAATCTCCTCGACCGTGCGGGCACCGGCCATGCCGTTGCCGACGACGAGCAGCCGCTGCATCAGATCAACACCAGGCCGAAGTCGACGACGACTTCACCGGACGTGCCTTCGGGGGCCGCGATCACCAGTTCGAGCACAGAATCCGGGTCGACATCCTCGACGACACGCAGCGGAACGTTGACGCCGTCCCTGGCCCCCATCGGGAACATCCGCATCGGCAGGCCGTCCCGCAGAAGCGTCACGACGATCAACTCGTCGCTCGAATTGCCGCCGCGAAAGTACAGGGGCTGTGCAATCGACCCCGAGGGGACGACGAAGCTGGTCGAAACATCGATCACCTCGGGCTTGCTCAACCCGTGTCCGGTGAACGGAAAGACGCCCTGCAGAAAACGCGGTGTGCTGGCCATGAACACAGGTTGGTCTCTGCCGGTGACACCGCCACTGCGTCCGCGTTACGGCCGCATCAGCAAGTTCTCACCACGAACCAGCTGTGGCTGTGCGTTCGAGCAGTCACAGGCCGAAGTTCCCAGGTCCACGGCGTCGCAGGTATCGCTCGAACTCTGCCGCGATGGCGTCGCCGTCGATCTTGGAGATCGCCTCGGAGATGTCCGTCTCGGCATCGCCCCGCTCCTCGAGGGTTCGGACGTAGTCGCTGATCTCGTCGTCCTCTTTCGTCATCTCGGTGACGGCCTCCTCCCACTCCTCGGCTTGGGCGGGCAGTTCGCCGAGCGGTACCTCGATGTCGAGAACCTCCTCCACCCGCTGCAACAGGGCGACCGTGGCCTTCGGGTTCGGTGGCTGCGAGACGTAATGCGGGACTGCCGCCCAGAACGAGACCGCAGGTACACCGGCTTTGACACATTCGTCCTGCAGCACGCCGGTGATACCCGTCGGCCCCTCGTATCGGGTCTGTTCGAGGTTGAAGCGTTCGGCAGGTTCGACGCTGTACGCGCTTCCCGTGACCGGCACGGGCCGAGTGTGCGGTGTGTCGGCCAGGAGCGCGCCGAGGATGACAACGGTGTCCACACCCAACTGCTCGATGAACTCGAGGAGATCGTCGCAGAAGCTGCGCCACCGCATGTTCGGTTCGATGCCGCGCAGCAACACCACATCGCGCTTGCTTCCGGGGGGAGAGCACACCGACAACCGGGTCGCAGGCCACTGGATCTCACGGGTGACACCGTCGACCTGCCGGATCGTGGGCCTGTTGACCTGGTAGTCGTAGTAATCCTCCGAGTCCAACTCGGCAAGGGGGCTGGCATCCCACGTCAGCTCGAGGTGCTCGACGGCGCCGCTCGCTGCGTCGCCCGCGTCGTTCCATCCCTCGAACGCGGCCACCAAGATCGGGTCGCGAAGGGAGGGGAACTCCACTTCGTCCTCGGCGAAATCGTCTTCGGGGTCGAACTCGGCATCCGGCGAGATCGGTGTTGCGTTCGACACAGCGGAGGACACCGCGTTGAGCAGTGTTTCCGCAGCGCTGGTGGACTCACCGGGTGCTGTGTCGTCTTTGTCGGCGGAGAAATTGCCGTCTCGGTTTCGGGGACTCACCACGACAGCCTACGACCAGCCCGGCCGCGCGCGGTGACAGCTCGAGTGCCTGTCATGAGCACAGCTCGGTGCCCACTACTCTGTAGGGATGCCTGCGCTACACAAGACCAGTCTGCTGGATGCGATGAAAACGCGCGTCGTCATCGGCGACGGGGCCATGGGCACGATGTTGCAGGATGCGCATCTGACGTTGGACGATTTCCTCGGACTCGAGGGCTGCAACGAGATCCTCAACGACACCCGCCCCGACGTGCTGCGCGAGATTCACCGCGCGTACTTCGCCGCAGGCGCCGACGCCGTCGAGACGAACACCTTCGGGTGCAACCTGCCCAACCTCGCGGACTACGACATCGCGGACCGCATCCGCGAACTTGCGGAGAAGGGCACGCGCCTCGCCCGCGACACTGCCGATGAAATGGGTCCCGGACGCGACGGCATGGAGCGGTTCGTCCTCGGGTCGATGGGGCCGGGCACGAAACTGCCGACCCTCGGGCATGCTCCGTTCGCGATTCTGCGCGACGCGTACACCGAAGCGGCTCTCGGCATGATCGATGGCGGCGCCGACGCCATCCTCGTCGAGACGTGCCAGGACTTGCTGCAGGTCAAGGCCGCGATCATCGGAAGCCAGCATGCGATGGACCGACTCGGCGTCCGCATTCCGATCATCACCCACGTCACGGTCGAGACGACGGGCGCGATGCTCGTCGGCAGTGAGATCGGCGCGGCGCTGACGGCGCTCGAACCCCTCGGCATCGACATGATCGGGCTCAACTGCGCGACCGGGCCGGCGGAGATGAGCGAGCACCTTCGGCACCTGTCGAAGCACTCGAGGCTGCCGGTTTCCGTGATGCCCAACGCAGGCCTACCGACTCTCGGGCCGAACGGTGCCCTCTATCCGCTGACGGCACCCGAGCTGGCTACTGCGCTCGGTACCTTTGTCACCGAATACGGTCTCTCGCTCGTCGGCGGCTGCTGCGGTACCACCCCCGAGCACATCGCGCAGGTCGCCGATCTCGTGCACGGGCTGCAGAAGGCCGAACGCGTCCCGGCTCCCGAGCCCGGGGTGTCGTCGATCTACACCGCCGTCCCGTTCGAGCAGGACGCCAGCATCCTGATGATCGGTGAGCGCACCAACTCCAACGGTTCCAAAGCGTTCCGCGATGCAATGCTGTCCGAGGACTACGAAAAATGCCTCGACATCGCCAAGGACCAGATCCGCGACGGCGCGCACATGCTGGATCTGAACGTGGACTACGTCGGACGTGACGGCGCTGCCGATATGGCAGCGCTGGCATCGCGCTTGGCGACGGCGTCGACCCTGCCGATCATGCTCGATTCCACCGAACCTGCGGTTCTCGAAGCAGGCCTCGAACATCTCGGAGGGCGCAGCGCGGTCAACTCCGTCAACTACGAGGACGGTGACGGCCCGGACTCGCGATTCCAGAAGATCATGCAGCTCGTGAAAGAGCACGGCGCCGCCGTCGTCGCGTTGACCATCGACGAGGAAGGTCAGGCTCGCACCGCAGAGTGGAAAGTCCGTGTCGCCGACAGGTTGATTGAGGACATCACCACCAACTGGGGCCTACGTCACGAGGACATCATCGTCGACACCCTGACCTTTCCCATTTCGACCGGTCAGGAAGAGGTGCGCCGGGACGGCATCGAAACAATCGAGGCGATCCGGCAGCTCAAGGCCAAGTATCCGAAGGTCCACACGACGCTGGGCCTGTCCAACATTTCGTTCGGTCTCAACGCCGCAGCACGTCAGGTACTCAATTCGGTGTTCCTGCACGAATGCACCGAGGCCGGTCTGACCACAGCCATCGTGCACGCATCGAAGATCCTGCCGATGAACAAGATTCCCGACGAGCAACGCGAGACCGCACTCGATCTGGTCTACAACCGACGTCGCGAGGGGTACGACCCGCTGCAGAAGCTGATGCAGCTCTTCGAGGGTGTGTCCGCTGCCTCGGCTCGCGAATCCCGTGCCGAGGAGCTGGGACGCCTACCGCTGTTCGAGCGCCTCGAACGGCGCATCGTCGATGGTGAACGCAACGGTCTCGATGCCGACCTCGACGCCGCGATGGACGAGAAGCCGCCGCTGGAGATCATCAACGAGACCCTGCTTTCGGGCATGAAGACCGTGGGTGAACTGTTCGGTTCGGGTCAGATGCAGCTGCCGTTCGTGCTCGCCTCGGCTGAGGTGATGAAAGCCGCAGTGGCTCATCTCGAGCCCCACATGGAGGCGACGGACGACGACGGCAAGGGCCGCATCGTGCTGGGCACCGTCAAGGGCGACGTCCACGACATCGGCAAGAACCTGGTCGACATCATTCTCAGCAACAACGGCTACGAAGTGGTCAATCTCGGTATCAAACAACCGATTTCGTCGATACTCGACGCGGCTCTGGACAAACGAGCCGACGTCATCGGGATGTCCGGGCTGCTGGTCAAGTCGACGGTGGTCATGAAGGACAACCTGATCGAGCTCAACAACAAGGGTGTGGCCGAGAAGTTCCCGGTGTTGCTCGGCGGGGCAGCACTGACCCGGTCGTATGTCGAGAACGATCTGCAGGAGATCTACGAGGGTGACGTGCATTACGCGCGAGACGCTTTCGAGGGTCTGCGTCTGATGGACACGATCATGACCACCAAGCGCGGTGGCGGTCCGGCACCCGACAGCCCCGAGGCACTCGAGGCGAAGGCGAAGGCAGCCGAGCGCAAAGCGCGCCACGAACGGTCGAGGCGGATCGCCGAGCAGCGAAAGGCGAGTGCGGAACCCGTCGTCGTACCCGAGCGATCCGATGTGGCCACCGATATCGAAACTCCGGTTCCGCCGTTCTGGGGTACCCGCATCGTCAAGGGTGTCGCACTCGCCGAGTATTCGGGTCTGCTCGACGAACGCGCCCTCTTCCTCGGGCAGTGGGGACTGCGCGGGGCCCGCAAGGGCGAGGGGGCAACGTACGAGGACCTCGTCGAATCCGAGGGCAAGCCGCGGCTGCGGTATTGGCTCGACCGACTCAGCACCGATGGCATTCTCGCTCACGCCGCACTGGTCTACGGCTACTTCCCCGCAGTATCGGAGGGCGACGACGTGGTGGTCCTGGAAGAGCCGAATCCAGATGCCGCAGAGAAGTTCCGGTTCACCTTTCCGCGACAGCAGCGTGACCGTTTTCTGTGCATCGCCGATTTCATCCGATCCCGTGATGCAGCTCGCGAGAGCGGTCAGGTCGATGTACTCCCGATGAACCTGGTGACCATGGGCCAACCGATCGCGGATTTCGCGAACGAGTTGTTCGCGGCGGATTCCTACCGCGACTACCTCGAAGTGCACGGAATCGGCGTGCAGCTGACCGAGGCGCTCGCCGAGTACTGGCACCGGCGGGTACGCGAGGAGCTGAAGCTCTCGGGCGGGCACAGCGTCGCCGAGAACGATCCCAAGGAGGCCGAGGGTTTCTTCAAGCTCGAATATCGCGGCGCTCGTTACTCGTTCGGATACGGAGCCTGCCCGGATCTCGAGGACCGCATCAAACTCGCAGCCCTGCTCGAACCGGAACGGATCGGTGTCAAACTTTCGGAGGAGCTTCAGCTCCACCCAGAGCAGTCGACCGACGCATTCGTGCTCCACCACCCGGAAGCCAAGTACTTCAATGTATGAGAACAACGATTTCCTCGGTGTCCTGTTCGACATGGACGGCACACTGCTCGACTCGGAGAAGATCTGGGACGTGGCAGTCGCCGAGCTCTCGCTGGAACTGGGCCGTGAGCTCACCGCAGAGGTGCGCGAGAGCACCCTCGGCAACTCGATGCACGGCGCGCTACGCAAGGTCTTTGCCCACACCGGCACCGACGCGACCGACAGCGCTCTGCAGGACAGCCGCAACTGGTTGACCGAACGCGTTGCGGAGCTTTTCTCGCAAGGCATTCCGTGGCGACCCGGTGCGAAGGACACTCTGGCGCTCGCTCGCGAGATGGGTCTGAAGACCGCGTTGGTGACGAACACCGAACGCGGACTCGTCGAGAATGCGCTCGAGACCATCGGCCGCGAGTACTTCGACTTCACCGTCAGTGGAGACGAGGTCGACGAGGGAAAGCCGCACCCGGCACCGTATCTACGAGGGGCGTCGCTGCTCGGTCTGGATCCGGCCACGTGTTTGGCCATCGAGGATTCGCCGACGGGATCGCTCTCGGCTTACCGGGCCGGATGCTCGGTGTTGCTCGTGCCCTCCGAGGTCGCTGTGAGCCCTGGTCCTGGCTATGTCATTCGCGAGACTCTGCTGGGCGTCACCGCCGGCGACCTCCGATCCGCCTGGTGCGATGCGCAGGTATCGGCGTCCTCATGAAAGAATCACAGACCGTGAAGACCTTCGATTCCCTGTTTGCCGAGCTCACCGACCGCGCCGATTCTCGTCCCGAGGGCTCGGGCACGGTCGCTGCGTTGGACGCCGGCGTGCATTTTCAGGGCAAGAAGATCATCGAGGAGGCGGGTGAGGTGTGGATCGCCGCCGAGCACGAGAGCGACGAGGCTCTCGCGGAGGAGATCTCACAGTTGCTGTACTGGGTTCAGGTGTTGATGGTCGGGCGAGGTCTGACGCCCAAGGATGTTTACCGACATCTGTGAGCATGTCTTCCACCGCACTGCTCTCCACTATGACCGAAGGATCACGCAATGTTGCGCGTAGCTGTTCCCAACAAAGGTGCCCTGTCCGAATCCGCCGCCGAGATTCTCAGCGAAGCGGGCTACCGACGCCGTAGTGACTCCAAGGATCTGACGGTGCTCGATCCGGCCAACGGTGTCGAGTTCTTCTTCCTCCGCCCCAAGGACATTGCGATCTACGTCGGTTCCGGTGAACTCGACCTGGGTATCACCGGCCGAGATCTCGCGCTCGACTCGGGGGCGCCGGTCGACGAGATCCTGTCCCTCGGTTTCGGGCGGTCTACGTTTCGGTACGCTGCGCCCGCCGGTAAGGAGTGGTCACCGAATGATCTCGGTGGCCTGCGCATTGCCACGTCGTACCCGAACCTCGTCAAAGCCGACCTCGCGGCGCGTGGACTCGAGGCGACCGTCATCCGCCTCGATGGCGCAGTCGAGATCTCCATTCAACTCGGTGTCGCCGACGCCATCGCGGATGTGGTCGAATCCGGGCGTTCGCTGCGTCAGAACAATCTGGTTGCCTTCGGCGAATCGCTGTGCGATTCGGAAGGTGTGCTGATCGAACGCGCTGGCGGCAACAGCACCGACAAGACCCGCAAGCAGCTGATCGCACGGGTACAGGGCGTGGTGTTCGCTCAGCAATACCTGATGCTCGACTACGACTGCCCGAAGTCAATTCTCGACGAGGCCGTCAAGATCACTCCGGGTATCGAATCGCCGACGCTCTCGCCGATGGCGGACGAGAACTGGCTCGCCGTGCGCGCGATGGTCTCTCGCAAGGTCCACAACACCGTGATGGACGAGTTGGCCGAACTCGGTGCCAAAGCCATTCTTGCCTCGGACATCAGGTCGTGCCGAGCGTTCTGAAAGCTGTTCAGGGTCTGGGCCGCACCAGCACCGTCTGAGCGATCCGTCCCACCGGTCCGTGCTCGTCGTGAAGAACGCCTGCTGACATGGCGAATCCGTCGGGCCCGGTGGAGGTCTCAGCCGAGATTCCCACCCATTCGCTCTCCGGAACCCGGAAGATGTGGACAGTGAGATCGGTGTTGAGGAACGTCCATTCGTCGAGGTCGAGCTTCGCGCCGATCCCGTTGGCGATGTCCGCGACGGCGAACAGTCGTTCCAACGGCGTCATGGTCTCGCCGAGAACCAAAGCGGTACTCGCTCGAGCCCAGACCTGTCCAGGTCCGGGGCCGCCGAGTTTTCCGAGGGCGCGTATCTCGACGTTGTCCAGGTAGCCGGATTTCCACGTCCCCTCCCAGACGTGTTGCGAGGCCTCCGACACCGGCGCCAGGGGTGGATCGGCCGCGTAGGCGACCTGCGCGGTGTCGACCGTGGACAGTCGCCAAGCGGTTGCTCGTGCCACCGCCCGGTCAGCTGTGTTCCCGGAGTGCTCCCAGAGTTCGGCGATCACCAGTTCGATGTTCCTACCCGGCCGCTCCACCCAGGATCTGACCTCGATTTCTGCAATCGGTACCGGGCCGAGTAGCTCGACCACGACACGGGAGACACGAACGTCTGCCCGTGCGCCGACTCGTTCGAGAGCGCGCAGCAGCAACGCCGACGGGGGAGCTCCGTGCTGCATGGTCGGCGCCCAGAGGCTGACGGTCCGCTCGGTGGTCGCGAACACCTCGTTTCCCGCTGCATTGCGGCCGAGCGGGACGAAGAAGGCGTCATGCTCCGTTTGCCCGGTCACGACGCGGACTCCGAAACGAGCAAATTCGCCGCATCGACGGTTGTGGGCCATCCTGGATACGCTGGGGGAGTGCCACCGAACTCCGGGCACAGTGCCTGGTGATCGCACCAGTTGCAGAGCTTTCCGCGTTTGGGACGAAAATCGCCGGACTCGCCGGCGGCGAGAATCGCCCGCCAGATCGCCGAGAGCATCCGCTCGAAACGAACCAATTCGCCTTCGTCGGGCTTGTAGGTGAGCGACTGCTTGTCCGCCAGGTACATCAGTTTGAGCTGAGCCGGTACGACACCTCGCATCCGCATGACCACCAAGGCATAGAACTTCATCTGGAAGAGCGCCTTCGCCTCGGTGAACTCACGCGGCGACTTGCCGGTCTTGTAGTCGACGACACGCAGCATGCCGTTGGACGCCACGTCGATTCGATCGATGAAACCGCGCAGCGGAGTGCCGTCTGCCAGTTCGATTTCCACCCGCTGCTCGCAGCACTCCGGATCGAATCGGGTCGGATCTTCCATCTCGTAATACCCCGTGACGAGGCTGCGGGCCTGCTCGAGCAGGGTCGCCAGCTCGTTCCCGGAGATCAGCTCGGCCAACTGCGGTGATTCGGCAATAACCTTGTCCCACGCCGGCTCGATCAACTCGACGGCGCTGTCGCAGTCTCGCTTCGAGCTCGGTATCGCGTACAGCGCTTCGAGGGCAGCATGCACCACGGTTCCCTTGACCTGAGCAGTGGTCGACCGTTCCGGAATACGATCGATCGCACGAAATCGATACAGCAACGGGCACTGCTTGAAGTCGTTCGCGCGCGACGGTGACAACGCTGGTCTGCTGCGACGAACAGGTGGATCCGACACATCCGTAATACTCACATCACGCAGACTAAGCCCGTGGTCCGACGAAATCGTTCAGGCCAGTAGTGTGAGCGAATCGAGTCGATCGTCCGCCCTGGACCGACTGCACCGGTTCAGCAAGCGAAAGAGGTAGTCGACTGTGTCCTCGGACAGTGTGTTCTCGGTCAGCGAGACGTCGGACGAAGGTCCCGTCGACAGCACCGGGCCCACACCCGAGATCGCAAGCACCGAACCTGCTCGCAGCGGACCTTTCCGAGTAGGGGACCGCGTACAGCTCACCGACGGCAAAGGCCGGCACTACACCGTCGTACTGGAGGCGGGCAAAGAGTTTCACACCCACCGCGGCGGCATCACCCATGACGCGCTCATCGGTACCGACGAGGGCAGCGTGGTCACTTCGGTCAACGGGACGCCGTACCTGGCGCTTCGGCCGCTGTTGACGGACTACGTATTGTCCATGCCCCGCGGTGCGCAGGTCATCTATCCCAAGGATGCTGCCCAGATCGTGCACGAGGGTGACATCTTTCCTGGCGCCAGGGTTCTCGAGGCAGGAGCCGGCTCCGGTGCACTGACGTGCTCGCTACTTCGGGCCGTGGGTTCGGAAGGTGCGGTGATCTCCTACGAGATCCGTCAGGATCACGCCGACTACGCCGTGAAGAACGTCGAGACCTTCTTCGGCGCGCGACCGGACAACTGGTCTCTCACCGTCGCGGATATCGACGCTTTCGGCAGTGATCGCCCCGGCGAGAGAGTCGATCGGGTCATCCTCGACATGCTGTCCCCCTGGGACGCACTGCCCGCAGTCGCGGATGCTCTGGTGCCCGGCGGCGTTCTCATCGTGTACGTCGCGACGGTCACCCAGCTCTCACGCGTCGTGGAAGCGCTGCGCGCACAGGAGTGCTGGACCGAACCGAGGTCCTGGGAATCGATCGTGCGCGGCTGGCACGTCGTCGGACTGGCGGTGCGTCCCGAGCATCGGATGCAGGGCCACACCGCGTTCCTCGTCAGCGCTCGCAAGCTCGCTGCAGGCACGGTCACTCCGAAACCTCAACGCAGATCGGGCAAGGGCTGAACGTCGGCCGTGCGCAAACCGGTCAGACGCAGGGGGCCTGACCCATCGCGAGGAGTTGGCACGTGCTCGCCTCCGACAACTTCCAGTCTCCGTCGATCAGTACCCATGTGTTCGGCGTGGGAGCGGCCGTACCTCGCGGGGTTGCGATCGTCACCGGCGCGCTCACGGTTTCACCCGCGACGGTCGGCTCGGCTACCTCGAACGTGATCTCCCCGTAGTTCGCCAGCGCTGCGGTCATGGTCTCGAAGTTGGCCAGGCGCGCTTGCCCGTTCTCTACAGCGGCGACCTTGGTCGCGGCATCGACATCGGGAGAGACGAGCAGTGCCAACGATCGGGTGAGCTCGTCCGTCGTCGGCGCGGCGCTCACCGCTGCTTCGGACGTGGTCACGGCGGCAGAGTCCGAACTGTGATCTGCGTGATCGGATTCATCGCTCGAGCCGCATCCAACAAGGAGGACAGCAGCTGCTGCGGCGGTCGCAAACACTGACGAAATGCGCATACTCACTGGTGAAGCCTCTTTCCTGCAGAGCGCGAAACCACTCGGGTCAGGTGAGGCTAACATGACCGCACGCGGGTTTGGATCCGATGAAGACATGAACACCCACTCGCCGGTGGACGTGTCCACACGCACTTTTGCCGCTGTGCCGGTAGCGTTGATAGATCGGACTGGGAGGAGTCGCTCATGAGCTCAACAGACAATCCGGATTCGGCTGCGGCCAGGGCGGAACTCGAAGAGTTGCGCACCGAGGCTGCGTCCCTACGGCGCCAACTCGGTCAACTCGGCGAATCGCCGGAGCACATTCGCGAACTGGAATCTCGTATCGACTCGCTGTCGGTGCGTAACTCCAAGTTGATGGACACGCTCAAGGAAGCGCGTCAGCAACTGATCGCGCTTCGCGAAGAAGTCGACCGTCTGGGGCAGCCGCCCAGCGGCTACGGCATCTTGATGTCGATTCATGAGGACGACACGGTGGACGTCTTCACATCTGGGCGCAAGATGCGTCTGACGTGCTCGCCCAACGTCGAGGCCGTCGAACTCGCGCCCGGACAGACGGTTCGTCTCAACGAGGCGCTGACCATCGTCGAAGCTGGATCGTTCGAGCAGGTCGGCGAGATCAGCACCCTGCGTGAACTTCTCGGTGACGGCACTCGGGCTCTGGTCGTCGGGCACGCCGACGAGGAGCGCGTCGTCTGGCTCGCCAAGCCACTCTACGAGATGGCCACCGAGGAACCCTCGGACGACCCGGACGAGCCGTCGCGCAGGCTGCGGCCAGGTGACTCGCTGCTGGTCGACACCAAGGCCGGATACGCTTTCGAGCGTGTCCCGAAGGCCGAGGTCGAAGATCTCGTGCTCGAAGAGGTGCCCGATGTGGGGTACGAGGACATCGGTGGTCTCGGACGGCAGATCGAGCAGATTCGCGATGCCGTGGAGTTGCCCTTCCTGCACAAGGACCTCTTCCGCGAATACTCGTTGCGGCCCCCCAAGGGCGTCCTGCTGTACGGCCCTCCTGGCTGCGGCAAGACGTTGATCGCCAAGGCAGTCGCCAACTCGCTCGCGAAGAAGATCGCCGAGGCGCGCGGCCAGGACGCCAAGGAAGCCAAGTCCTTCTTCCTCAATATCAAGGGCCCCGAACTGCTCAACAAGTTCGTCGGAGAGACCGAGCGTCACATCAGGATGATCTTCCAACGCGCCCGGGAGAAGGCGTCGGAAGGCACCCCGGTCATCGTGTTCTTCGACGAGATGGATTCCATCTTCCGCACTCGCGGATCGGGTGTGTCCTCGGACGTGGAGACCACAGTCGTTCCGCAGTTGCTCGCGGAGATCGACGGTGTGGAAGGCCTCGAGAACGTCATCGTGATCGGTGCCTCCAACCGGGAGGACATGATCGACCCGGCCATTCTTCGTCCCGGCCGCTTGGACGTCAAGATCAAGATCGAGCGCCCGGATGCGGAGTCCGCTCAGGACATCTTCTCGAAGTACCTGACGGATTCGTTGCCGGTCAATGCCGACGACCTCGCCGAGTTCGGTGGCGATCGGGCGTCGTGCATTCGGGCCATGATCGAGCGCGTTGTGGACCGCATGTACGCCGAGAGCGAGGACAATCGATTCCTCGAGGTCACCTACGCCAACGGCGACAAGGAAGTGCTGTACTTCAAGGACTTCAACTCGGGTGCGATGATCCAGAACATCGTCGACAGGTCCAAGAAGTACGCGATCAAGTCGGTGCTCGAATCCGGCACCCCGGGCCTTCGAGTGCAGCATCTGTTCGATTCGATCGTGGACGAGTTCGCAGAGAACGAGGATCTGCCCAACACGACCAACCCCGACGACTGGGCTCGTATCTCCGGCAAGAAGGGTGAGCGCATCGTGTACATCCGAACTCTGGTGACGGGAAAGAACGCCAGTGCGTCCCGCGCCATCGACACCGAGGCGAACACCGGTCAGTACCTCTAGCACGGAGTACCTCTAGCACGGAGTACCTCTAGGACTGACTGCTCGCGCGAAAGGCTACGCAGCGCTGCGCACCCGCCCCCACGCACACGCCACACGGGGCCGGTGCGCAGCGCTGCGTAGTGGTACTTGCTTCTCGCTGCCCTGTCCTCGGTGCGGACCGCATCCTTTCGATCACTTAGGCTCGCGGTATGGAGCGCATCATCGGTATCGAGGTCGAGTACGGAATATCGTCCCCGACCGAACCGTCGGCCAATCCGATCCTCACGTCCACGCAGGCGGTGCTGGCATACGCCGCTGCCGCCGGTGTGCCGAGGGCCAAGCGCACTCGTTGGGACTACGAGGTCGAGTCGCCGCTGCGCGACGCCCGCGGATTCGACCTGGGGCGCTTCAGCGGTCCAGCGCCGGTGATCGACGCCGACGAGGTCGGCGCGGCCAATATGATTCTCACCAACGGCGCGCGACTCTATGTCGATCATGCCCATCCCGAATACTCCGCGCCCGAGGTGCGGGATCCACTCGACGCTGTCATCTGGGACAAGGCCGGCGAGCGTGTCATGGAGGCCGCGGCGCGCCATGCGTCCAGCGTGCCCGGCGCGCCCCGACTGCAGCTGTACAAGAACAACGTCGACGGCAAGGGGGCCTCGTACGGCACCCACGAGAACTACTTGATGTCCCGCGCGACGCCGTTCTCGGCAGTCATCGCGGGCCTGTCGCCGTTCTTCGCTTCTCGACAGGTGATCACCGGATCAGGCCGTGTCGGTATCGGGCAGTCCGGGGACGAAGCAGGCTTTCAGTTGTCTCAGCGCGCCGACTACATCGAGGTCGAGGTCGGTCTCGAGACGACACTCAAGCGCGGGATCATCAATACACGCGACGAACCCCACGCCGATGCGGACAAGTACCGGCGCCTGCACTGCATCATCGGTGATGCGAATCTTGCGGAGATGGCCACATATCTCAAGGTGGGAACCACCGCATTGGTGCTGGACATCATCGAAGCCGGCGTGGATCTGTCCGACCTGCAGCTGGCTCGTCCGGTGACGGCCGTGCACCAGATCAGCCACGACCCCACGCTCCGGCAGACGGTTGCGCTGACCGACGGCCGCGAGATGACTGCCCTGGCGCTGCAACGGATCTACCATCAGCGCGTCGCGAAGTTCGTTGCCAGCGAAGGCAACGAAGACCCGCGGGTCGCCGATATTCTCGACAAGTGGGCCATGGTGCTCGATCTGCTCGAGCGAGACCCGATGGAGTGCGCGAACATTCTCGACTGGCCGGCGAAACTGCGGTTGCTCGAGGGCTTCCGGCAGCGGGAGGGATTGGGTTGGTCGGCGCCCCGGCTACACCTGGTTGATCTGCAGTACTCGGACGTCAGACTCGACAAGGGCCTGTACAACCGGCTGGTGGCCCGCGGGTCGATGGAACGCCTTGTCACCGAGCAGCAGGTACTCGACGCCGTCGGGACACCTCCGTCGGATACTCGGGCCTACTTCCGCGGCGAAGTGCTTCGCAAGTTCGGGGCCGATATCGCGGCAGCGAGCTGGGATTCGGTGATCTTCGATCTCGGCGGCGATTCGCTCGTACGGATACCGACCCTCGAGCCGTTGCGCGGCAGTAAAGCTCATGTCGGCAAGCTGTTGGAGTCTGCGGAGACAGCCGCGGAACTGGTCGATCAGCTGACCTCCTGAACGATGGTGGTGACTTGTCACCCTTATGGGGGTGCCAATCGGTAGGGTGAAGGTCCGAGTAGGTACTGCGAACACGTAAGGAGGTCGGCGACTATGGCTCGAGAGCAGACACGACGCTCTGGCGGTGGCGACGGCGACGACGAGGTTTCCGGCGAGGCCGGCGGCGGTCAGGAACGGCGCGAGAAGCTGGCGGAAGAGACCGACGACCTCCTCGACGAGATCGACGACGTGCTCGAGGAGAATGCGGAAGACTTCGTGCGTGCCTACGTTCAGAAGGGCGGCCAGTGACGGTAGAGCGCACGCCGAACGCGTCGATGGGGGGGCTGTTACCGACATTCGGGTCGCACCATTCTTCGTTCACCGACCATCTACGCGACCATGCCCCGCACCTCCTACCGGAGAATCGAGTGGCGCAGTCCTCGGCGAACCTGTCCGATGCCGCTCCGCACGGCACCACCATCGTGGCGGTGACGTATGCGGGCGGGGTGCTGATCGCGGGCGATCGTCGTGCCACCCAGGGAAACCTGATCGCCAACCGTGACATGCAGAAGGTGTTCGTCACCGACGAGTACTCCGCTGCCGGTATTGCGGGCACGGCCGGCATCGCGATCGAGCTGGTACGACTGTTTGCGGTCGAGTTGGAGCATTACGAGAAGATCGAAGGCGTGCCGCTGACGTTCAACGGCAAGGCCAACAAGCTCTCGTCGATGGTTCGCAGCAACCTGGGTGCGGCGATGCAGGGCCTCGCTGCGGTACCTCTTCTCGTCGGGTTCGACCTCGATATCGCGGATTCGGAGCGCGGCGGGCGGATCGTCTCCTACGACATCGTCGGCGGTCGCTACGAGGAGCGTTCGGGGTATCACGCAGTGGGCTCGGGGTCTCTGTTCGCGAAGTCGGCGCTCAAGAAGCTGTACCAACCCGGTCTAGGTGAGAGTGCCGCGCTTCGAGCGGTCGTGGAGTCGTTGTACGACGCGGCCGATGACGATTCCGCGACCGGTGGACCCGATGTCACGCGTGGCATCTATCCGACCGCGGTTGCCATCACCGGCGCGGGAGCAGTGGAGGTGGCAGAGAGCAAAATATCGGAAGCCGCTCGCGCCGTGATCGCGGACCGCGCTGCAGCCACTGAGGAAGCACGAGCGGGGGAGACTGCGTCATGACCATGCCGTATTACGCATCGGCCGAGCAGATCATGCGCGACCGGTCGGAGCTGGCGAGGAAGGGCATCGCACGGGGACGCAGTGTCATCGCTCTGTCGTTCGCCGATGGAGTGCTCTTCGTTGCGGAGAACCGCTCGTCTGCTCTGCACAAGGTCAGCGAACTGTACGACCGATTGGGGTTCGCCGCTGTCGGCAAGTACAACGAGTTCGAGAATCTACGCAAAGCCGGAATCCTGCACGCCGACACCAAGGGTTACACCTACGACCGACGTGACGTGACCGGCCGCTCGCTCGCCAAGACGTACGCTCAGGCGTTGGGAACCATCTTCACCGAACAGCTCAAGCCCTACGAGGTGGAAATCTGTGTGGCCGAGGTGTCGCGGTCGGACGAACCGGTTGCGAGCCAGCTGTACCGGATCACCTACGACGGCTCCATCGTCGACGAGCAGGATTTCGTCGTGATGGGCGGAACCACCGAGCCGATCGTGAAGGCGCTACGCGAGTCGTACCGAAGCGGTCTCGACCTCGCTACTGCGGTGCAGGTGGCGGTCAACGCTCTGGCGGCCGGTTCGGCTCCCGCACCCAACGGGGCGTCGGAACCGGAAAAGAAGCCGCTCGAGGTGGCCTCCCTCGAGGTGGCCGTGTTGGATCAGCGACGCCCACGCCGCGCTTTTCGGCGCATAAGCGGATCTGCCCTGAGTGACCTGCTGCCGTCGCCGGCTCCCGCCGCCGATACCAGCAGCAATAGCCCCGAGCAGGAGACGACCGAGTAACCGTCGCCCCGGAGTTTCCTGGTTGGGGGAATTCCTAGTCGGGTACAGCCCACCAGCGCTGTGTCGTCAGTGCGATTCCGGTTCCGAGTGCAGCGCCCACCACGACGTCGACAGGCCAGTGAACTCCGGTGTGTACTCGGGAATAGCAGACTGCGGCTGCGACAGGCGCCAGAACTGCACCGGCCCTCGGCGACTCCAGCGCGACACCGGTGACGAAAGCGGCGGCCGAGGCCGAGTGCCCCGACGGAAACGACGAGGACGCGGGCGGCGACAGCAGCCGGCGGGCGAGGGGAGTTCTGTCGTATCCGGGCCTTGTTCGCGGAAAGAGCGGCTTGAAGATGCCGTTCACGATTGCGCTGGCGCCCGCCACTGCGAGGAGTCCCCGAACAGCCCCGCGCCTGGTCGCACCCGGGCGACTGCCGAGAACCAGCGCCGAAGCGGCCCACAGCTTGCTGTGGTCGGCGGCCTTGCTCAACGCTCGAAGCACCGGGTCGGCGACGGACGCCCCGCTTGCCGCCGCCCGATCGAAGACGCGTGCGTCCCAGTCGTGGATCCGACTGCGAAGGGATACCGGTGTCTCGGTCACCTGATCAGCCTATGCGCCGGTGTGCGGACGCTGGGGACACCGACGCGCGGCGGAATAGTTCGAACGCTCCAGGGGACGGTGTGCGTTGTACTGTCGAAGTGTGCAGCGACGAATTATGGGCATCGAGACCGAATTCGGTGTCACATGTACTTTCCACGGGCACAGGCGACTGAGCCCGGACGAGGTTGCCCGCTACCTCTTTCGCAGAGTCGTGTCCTGGGGACGCAGCTCCAACGTCTTTCTGCGCAACGGCGCACGGTTGTATCTCGACGTCGGATCACATCCCGAATACGCGACGGCCGAATGTGACAGTCTGCTTCAGCTGGTCACCCATGATCGGGCCGGCGAGCGCGTGCTCGAAGACCTGCTCATCGACGCCGAGCAGCGTCTGGCCGAAGAGGGTATCGGCGGTGACATCTACCTGTTCAAGAACAACACCGATTCGGCCGGCAACTCCTACGGTTGTCACGAGAACTATCTCGTCCAACGCGCCGGTGAGTTCTCGCGCATCTCGGACGTACTCCTGCCCTTCCTGGTGACGCGCCAGCTCATCTGTGGTGCCGGCAAGATTCTGCAGACTCCGAAGGCCGCCACGTTCTGCCTGTCGCAGCGCGCGGAACACATCTGGGAGGGCGTGTCCTCGGCGACCACTCGTTCGCGGCCGATCATCAACACTCGCGACGAACCGCATGCCGACGCCGAGAAGTATCGTCGCCTCCACGTCATCGTCGGCGACTCGAACATGGCGGAGACCTCCACCATGCTCAAGGTGGGCACAGCCGCTCTCGTCCTGGAGATGATCGAGGCCGGTGTCTCCTTCCGAGATTTCGCGCTGGACAATCCGATTCGCGCGATTCGAGAGGTCAGCCACGACCTGACGGGCCGGAAACCGGTGCGGTTGGCCGGCGGGCGGCAGGCCAGCGCGCTCGAGATCCAGCGCGAGTACTACACGCGGGCAGTCGAGCACCTCCAATCCCGTGAGCCGGACGCTCAGGTCGAGCAAGTCGTGGACCTGTGGGGCCGCACCCTCGACGCTGTCGAGGCACAGGATTTCGCGAAGGTGGACACCGAGATCGACTGGGTGATCAAGCGCAAGCTTCTGCAGCGATACCAGGATCGATACGGGATGGAATTGTCCGATCCGAAGATCGCGCAACTCGACCTGGCGTACCACGACATCAAGCGTGGTCGAGGCGTGTTCGACGTGCTGCAGCGAAAGGGCCTGGCCAAGCGGATCGTCGAGGACGAGCAGATCGACGAGGCAGTCGATCTTCCCCCGCAGACGACCCGAGCCAAACTGCGCGGTGAATTCATCACCGCGGCGCAGGAAGCAGGCAGAGACTTCACCGTCGACTGGGTTCATCTCAAGCTCAACGACCAGGCACAGCGCACGGTTCTGTGCAAGGACCCGTTCCGGTCCGTCGACGAACGGGTGGAGCGGCTGATCGCGTCGATGTAGTGGATGTGAACTCGACCGATAGGCTTCATGGGTGGCGATCACCAAAGTTGAACGGCTGATGAACCTTGTCATCTGTCTGCTCTCCACGCGTCAGTTCGTGACGGCGGAACGAATCAAGGACAGCGTTGCGGGCTACGGAGACTCAGGCAGCGACGAGGCGTTCAGTCGCATGTTCGAGCGTGACAAGAACGAACTTCGCGATCTCGGTGTCCCACTCGAGACCGGCGTATCGGCGGGAACGGGCGGCGTCGAGGGCTATCGCATCAACAGGGACGCCTACGAACTCCCCGATATCGACCTTTCGCGCGAAGAGTCGGCCGCCGTCGCTGTTGCGGTTCAACTCTGGGAGTCGCCGGAGCTGACATCCGCCGCACAGAGTGCGCTGCTGAAACTGCGCGCAGCGGGCATCCAGGTCGATCAGGACGATTCCGCGGGGGCGGTGACTGCGGTTCCGGCTCGTACGCGGGGGTCCGAGCCCGCGTTGGGTGCCCTGCTGGCCGCGATCGATGCGGGCAGGTCGGTTCGCTTCGAGCATCGCAGTTCGACGACGGATCCGTTTGTCACACGCGCCGTCGAGCCGTGGGGTGTCGTGACGTTTCGTGGCCGCTGGTATCTGGTCGGTCACGACGTGGACCGCAACGACATCCGGACGTTCCGGTTGTCCCGAATCGGTGACGACGTGTCTACGTTCGGCCGGGCTGGGAGCGTGCGCAAGCCTGAGGGCGTCGATCTGCAGGCCATCGTCGAACGTGTCGCCGGAACAGCAGAGGTCAGCGGATCGGCCACGATCTGGGTCGTCGACGACGGCGCTCTCGAAATTCGTCGGATGGGGACGGTGGTGGAAGATCGCGCCATCGGAAACAGGCACGGTTCGGTGGTGCACGTTCCGGTTCGATCCTGGGAGTGGATGACACGTGTGGTCGCAGGCCACGGTTCGGACGCGCTGGTCCTCGATCCGCCCGAGTTGCGCGCGGACGTGATCGCAACGCTCCACGCCGGCGTTGCGGAAGGTGTTCGATGAGCGCACGTTTGTCGGTCAGGCTGGCCCGACTGCTCAACATGGTGCCGTTCTTTCTGGCCAACCCCGGACTGAGTGCAGCAGAGGCGGCCCAGGAACTAGGTGTCTCCACCGCGACGCTCATGACCGACCTGAATCAGTTGTGGATGTGCGGACTACCCGGATACGGCCCTGGCGATTTGATCGACCTCTCGTTCTCCGAGGAGAGCATCGAGGTGACGTTCTCCGCGGGCATCGATCGCCCGCTGCGACTGACCTCTACCGAGGCCACCGCACTGCTGGTGGCACTCAGGTCGCTGACCTCCATGCCTGGAATGGTGGATCCCACCGCCGCGCAACGAGCGATCGCGAAAATCGAGGATGCTGCAGGTGCGGCCGCTGCCAACGTGCCGAGCTCGTCGGCAGCGGGCTCCGGTGACAGCCCGGAGAACCCCGCCGCCGCCGCGGTGCGGTCGGCGCTCCGGAACCAGCACGCCATCGAGCTGACCTACTACTCGGCATCGAGGGATGCCGTCTCGGAGCGGACCGTCGATCCGATCCGCACGGTGCTCATCGACGGGCACAGCTACCTACAGGCATGGTGTCGACGCGCGGAAGGCGTCCGGCTCTTCCGTTTCGACCGTATCGATCGCGCGGTGGAGTCGGCCGAGCCGTCCCGGCCCCCGGAAGATGCCCCTGCCGACGACAGTTTCGAGATCTTCAACGACGACCCATCGCTATCGCAGGCACGCCTGCGGATCGCCGCGGGACACTCGTGGGTGATGGACTACTACCCGATGACGCAGGTGGGCGCAGACGGCGACGGTTCGATCACCGTGACCATGCGGTTCGCAACGCTGAGCTGGATGACGCGACTGACATTAGGGTTCGGCGAGGCGATCGAAGTCCTGGGCCCACCTGAGCTGCAGCGCAGTGTGGACGAGCGTGCTCGTGCTGCACTGGCGGCATACGCCGACCTGAAGTGACAGGCGCATCTCGCACACACTTTCTACTGTTTCGCTGCGGTCCATCCCAGTGAACGCGCAGAAAACGTACAGCTTCCACCAAGCCTCCAGCGCCGCATGTCGGGTAGGCTCACAGCATCTGATCTTGGGAGGTTTACATGGGATTCACAAGCCCGTGGCATTGGGCCATCGTCGCTATCGTGGTCGTCATTCTGTTCGGTTCGAAGAAGCTGCCCGAAGCAGCTCGAGGACTCGGTCGTTCGCTTCGCATCTTCAAGAGCGAGGTGAAGGAAATGCAGAACGACGGCAAGTCCGATACGCAGACCGGACAATCGTCCACGCCGACGGAGCTCGACTCGACCTCGCAGACCGACGTTCGCGCGAGTGACATCCACCTCAGCAACGGGTCGAGCGCACAGCACGACTCCAAATCGGCCTGAGGGCATACGTCTCCACACCGGGGTACGCACGCCGTACCCCGGTTCACTGCTGACTGAAGACGGAAGATGCGAATCCCGTTCGATCCGAGGCGCTCCAAGCGCCGCTTGAATCCCGACGGCACCATGTCGTTGGTCGACCACCTTTACGAGTTCCGTACCCGGTTGATGTGGGCGGTACTCGCGGTGGCGATCACCACTACCCTCGGGTTCTTCTGGTACTCGCAGTCACTGTTCGGCATCGATAGCCTGGGTGACCTGCTGAGGGGTCCCTACTGCTCATTGGATCCGAGCCTGCGCGCCAACCTGAGCAACACCGACGAATGCCGGTTGCTGGCGACCGGTCCGTTCGACCAGTTCCTCCTACGCTTCAAGGTTGCGTTCACTGCCGGTATCGTCATGGCCTGCCCCATCTGGCTGCATCAAATCTGGGCCTTCGTCACCCCGGGCCTCTACAAGCAGGAGCGGCGGTACGCTGTCTCCTTCGTGACAGCCGCGGCGACCCTTTTCGTCGCGGGTGCAGTACTCGCGTACTACATCGTGGCGAAGGGCTTGGAGTTTCTCCTCTCCATCGGTGACAACGTGCAGATCACCGCGCTCAGTGGTGAACAGTATTTCGGCTTCGTCATAAATCTGCTGATCATCTTCGGCGTGAGCTTCGAAATTCCTCTGCTGGTCGTCGCGTTGAATTTTGTCGGTGTACTCACGTACGAACGACTGAAGGCATGGCGACGCGGACTGATATTCGGCCTCTTCGTGTTCGCCGCCATCGCGACGCCGGGGCAGGACCCGTTCTCCATGCTGGCGCTCGCGCTCGCGTTGACGCTTCTGTTCGAGTTCGCGGTGCAGATTGCCCGAATTCACGACAAGCGTAAATTGCGCAAGAGAGCCGATGAATGGGGTGATGTGTCCGATGACGAGGCAACGTCGATCGATTTCGCAAGTTCCGTCGAGTCGCCTGTCTCGGTCAAGCCTCCCGTCCAGACCGATCGGGACTTCACCGACACGATCTGATGTGATCATGTGAGCGTGCATGCCACTCGATTGCAGCAGTTCACCGACACACTCGCATTTCCACTGGACCGCTTCCAGGTCGATGCGTGTACCGCGCTCGAGGCCGGTCATGGGGTACTGGTCTGTGCGCCGACAGGTGCAGGCAAGACCATCATCGGCGAGTTCGCCGTTCACCTTGCCCTGGCAGCGGGAAGAAAGTGCTTCTATACGACGCCGATCAAGGCGCTCAGCAATCAGAAGTTCGCCGAGCTCACCGCCCGCTACGGTCGTGACACCGTCGGTTTGCTTACCGGCGACTCGTCCATCAACCCGAGCGCGCCGATCGTGGTCATGACGACCGAAGTTCTTCGCAACATGCTCTATGCGTCCTCCGATGCCCTGCGTGGGTTGTCGCACGTGGTGATGGACGAGGTGCACTATCTGGCCGACCGATTCCGTGGAGCAGTCTGGGAAGAGGTGATCCTGCACCTGTCTCAGGACGTTCGACTGGTGAGCCTGTCTGCGACCGTCAGTAACGCCGAGGAGTTCGGCGCATGGATGGAGACGGTGCGCGGCGACACCACCGTGGTCGTCGATGAGAACCGCCCGGTTCCCCTCTCGCAGCACATCATGGTCGGACGCAGATTGTTCGACCTGTTCGACACGCGTGCGCAGTCCGGTGACGGCGCGTCCCGGTTGGTGGTCGACCGAGAACTGGTACGGCATGTGAAGCAGCGCCAGGCGCTCGACCACGCGGACCGATGGCAGCCCGCGCACGGGCGGGGGCGGGGGCGGAGCAGTGGTCGGACAAGTGCCAACAACCGTCCTCTGCCGCGTCCGGACGTGATCGCAAAGCTCGATCAAGAAGGGTTGTTGCCGGCGATCACCTTCATCTTCAGTCGTGCAGGATGTGACGGCGCGCTGACGCAGTGCCTGCGGTCTCGTCTGGTACTGACCACGCCCGAGCAGGCGGAGGAAATTCGCTACATCGTCGAGCAACACACCTCCGAACTGCCTCGTGAAGACCTGGAAGTCCTCGGTTTCTGGGAGTGGCGCGAGGCACTCGAGCGTGGTCTCGCGGCGCACCATGCGGGCATGCTCCCCGTGTTCAGGCACACCGTCGAGGAGCTGTTCGTCAAGGGTCTGGTGCGGGCCGTGTTCGCTACGGAGACACTTGCCCTCGGTATCAACATGCCGGCGCGAACCGTGGTGCTCGAAAAGCTTGTCAAATACAACGGTGAGACTCACGCCGAACTGACCCCCGGCGAGTACACGCAGTTGACCGGACGCGCCGGGCGTCGGGGAATCGACGTAGAGGGTCATGCCGTGGTGCTGTGGCAACCGGGGACCGAGCCTACGGAAGTTGCTGGGCTCGCCTCGACACGTACCTTCCCTCTTCGCAGTTCCTTCCGTCCCGGATACAACATGTCGATCAACATGGTCGAGCAGTTCGGGGCGCCGGAGTCGCGTGCTCTGCTCGAGCGATCGTTCGCGCAGTTCCAGGCCGATCGTTCGGTCGTCGGGTTGGTTCGCGGTATCGACCGCAACGACAAGACAATCGCTCAACTCGGTGATCGATTGGGCGGGCCGGAGGGCGAGTACTTCGAGTACGCACGGTTGCGCGAACGGCTGAAGGAGCGCGAACGGATTCTGGAGCGCCAAGGCCGACAGGACCGACGTGATCGAGCCGTCGAGTCACTGCACGGACTCGAGCGCGGTGACGTCGTCTCGGTACCGAGTGGGAAGCGAAGCGGACTCGCCGTTGTTCTCGAGCCTGACGACGATCGCCTCGACCCCCGCCCGCTCGTACTCACCGAGGATGCGTGGGCCGGACGTTTGTCGGCGGCCGATTTCCCTTCGCCCGCCGATACCTTGGGCCGGATGAGACTGCCGCGCTTCGTAGATCATCGGACCGCGCGCACTCGGCGAGATCTATCCGCAGCGCTCAGATCGACCGGCATCTCGACACCCTCGGACAGGCGGCGTCAGAAGTCCACCGCGGCAGACGATCGAGAGCTGGCTACGCTGCGCCGAAGCATCCGTTCGCACCCTGTCCACTCGCGCCCGGACCGCGACGAACTCGGTCGGGTCGGCGAGCGCTACAGCAAGCTCGTCCGAGACACCGAGGCGATGCGGCGGGAGGTGTCGGCCACGACCAACTCCCTGGCGCGAAGCTTCGATCGGATCCTGGCCCTGCTCGTGGAACGCGACTACATCACCTCGGGCAAGACGCCGGTAGTCACCGAGCACGGTGCCCGTCTCGGCCGAATCTATTCCGAGTCGGACCTGTTGGTGGCCGAGTGCCTACGCCAGCATTTGTGGCGGGGACTGGCGCCGGCCGAACTCGCCGCCGTCGTATCGGCGGTCGTGTTCGAGTCCCGGCAGGAGGGTGACGCCACCCCGCATGGCCCAACCGGGCCTATTCGGCACGCACTGGGCGAGACGGTGCGCGTGTGGACCGAGCTGCGAGCAGATGAGGTTCGGCACAAGCTGCCGCCTACCCGTGAACCGGATGTGGGATTCGTCACTGCGGTGCACCGGTGGGCGAGCAACCACTCTCTCGTGGACGCGCTCATCGCTGCGGGCGACAACGGCAAGGCGTTGTCCGGTGGTGACTTCGTCCGCTGGTGCCGCCAGGTCATCGATCTTCTCGATCAGGTACGGCTCGCGTCACCGGATCCCGAGATATCCCAGACCGCCTCGAAAGCTGTGAAAGCGTTGCGTCGAGGAGTGGTTGCCATCGACGCGGCCTGATCATCCGACCGGAGCCGTTGGCGGCGCGATAAGGTGACGGCCGATCGATCCAATCGAGTGGAGGCGAGATGAGCGGCCCGTACGGTCCGAACAATCCGGACGACCAGTGGTCCCGCGGTGCCGGGTCACGCGAACCCGAATCCCGAGATACAGGCTCGGACGGCTGGAACAACCCGCCTCGAGAACCAATCGAACCCGGTCAGCAGGGATGGGCTCCGGATCCCAACGCTCAGCAGCAGTACGGCCAGCCGTACCCGCAACAGCCTTATCCCCAGCAGCAGTACGGTCAATACTCACCACAGGGCCAGTACCCACCGCAGGGTCAGTATCCGCAGGGCCAGTACCCGACACAGGGGCAGTACCCGCCGCAGGGCCAATATCCGCAAGGGCAGTACCCACAGCAGGGCCAGTACCCGACACAGGGTCAATATCCGCAAGGGCAGTACCCACAGCAGGGCCAGTATCCGACACAGGGACAGTGGAACCCCGGGCAACAGCAGGCAGCACCAAGCAAATCGAAGAAGCCCTTGCTGATCGCCGCCGGGGTCCTCGCGGCGATCGTCGTCGTGGGCGGTCTTGTCTTCGCCTTCGGCCGGACGGCTCAACTGGACCGTGCAGCCGCCGAATCCGGTGTCGAGCAAATTGTCATCGGAACATACGGCGCGTCCACGGTGTCCGGTGTGTCCTGCCCCGACGGTATGACGGTCGAGGAGGGTGCCTCATTCGAGTGCACGCTCGAGGTCGATGGCGCGCAGCGAACCGTCACGCTGACGATGACCGACGATCAGGGCACCTACGTGGTATCGCGCCCTCGTTGACCGCGAAGGGCTTTCTCAGCTTCCGTTGGCCGCGAGAGCCGAGACGAGCCGGTCCACAGCGTTGACGACTCCCAGCTCGACGGCGAGCTGGTTCAGTCGTTCGCTGTCGGCCGGCGCTGCGGGGATGACGTCCGATCGTGACAGGTGAACGTCGGCGTCGGTCACCACCCGCACCACCGGCAGGGCGGCGTCGAGGTAGTCGCTCGCGGCGTTCAACTTGGCGCGTACACCCTGCGCCATGTCACTGCTCGGGTCCAGGGCGGCTGCACGCAGCTCCGCGACGGACCCGTATCGGAGCATGAGCGTCGATGCTGTCTTCTCGCCCACGCCTTTGACACCCGGTAGTCCATCGGACGAATCGCCACGAAGCAAGGCCAGTTCGGCGTAGGCGTCACCGGCGCGGTGCAACGGCACGCCGTACTTCTCGGCGACCTCCGCCGGCCCGAACATTTCGGCCTTCGCGAGCCCCCGGCCGACGTACAGAACCCGCACCTGCACGGGCTCGTTTGCGGCAACTTGAAGCAGGTCACGGTCGCCGCTCACCACCACCACCGGATCGTTTCTTTCGCGGGCCGCCAGTGTTCCCAACACATCGTCGGCCTCGAGCCCGTCGGCGCCGGCCGTGGCGATGCCCGCGGCCTGGAGAACGTCCATGATCATGTCCACCTGCGGCGTCAACGAGTCTGGAACTTCCTCGCTTTCCTCAGTTCCCGGCGCCGCCTCGGCGACGCGGTGGGCTTTGTAGGACGGGATGGCGTCGACACGGAACTGCGGGCGCCAGTTCAAATCGAGGCAGACGGCGAGGCGGCTCGGTTCGGTTCGCGTCATCAGCGCGGCAACCATATCGATGAATCCGCGGACAGCATTGACGGGCCTTCCGTCCGGGGCCGTAATCGACTCGGGCAGTGCGTAGTAGGCGCGAAACCACAGGCTGGCTCCGTCGAGAAGGAGCAGAGGCGACTTTCCCGGGTCTGTCATGGCCATCATCTTGCCAAACGCCGATAGCCTGGAGTCATGAGTTCCGATTCCCAGCAGTCAGCTGCTCGCTTCCCTTCAGAGATCTACTCCTCTCGGCTTGCCCGCGCAGCCGAGTACGCGGGGCAGGCCGGACTCGATGCTCTGTTGATTTCACCGGGTCCGGATCTTCGCTATCTGGTGGGTTCGCAAGCCAGCTCCTTCGAGCGTTTGATCTGCCTTGTCGTCGCGGCTGACGGATCCACCCCGACGGTGGTGGTTCCACGACTCGAACTTGCTGCCCTGCAGCCTTCGGCGGTGACCGAGCTAGGGCTGCGTGTCACCGACTGGGTCGACGGCGTCAGCCCGTACGACATTGTCTCCGGCTTGTTGCCCAGCGGGGCTGCCACTGCAGTCGACGACGCCATGCCTGCATTGCATTTCGTCCCGCTGGCGGACAAGCTCGGCCGGACCCCCATCCTCGCAACCGAGGTGCTGCGCCGGCTGCGGATGCTCAAGGACGATTCCGAGATCGCTGCACTGCGCCGGGCCGGACAGGCCATCGACCGGGTTCACGCCAGGATGGGCGAGTTCTTGAAGGTCGGGCGTACCGAGGCGGCCGTCGCCGCCGATATCGGTGACGCGATCGTTGCAGAAGGTCATACCGAGGCCGCATTCATCATCGTCGGATCCGGTCCGCACGGCGCCGACCCCCACCACGAGGTCTCCGATCGGGTGATCGAGGTCGGTGATGTCGTGGTCATCGATATCGGCGGGCCGGTCGACCCCGGCTACAACTCCGACTCGACGCGCACATACGTTCTGGGCGAACCATCATCGGAGATCGCCGCCCAGTACGCGGTGCTCGAGCGAGCTCAGCAGGCCGCCGTCGGCGCGGTCGCGCCCGGCGTCACTGCCGAGGCCATCGACGCTGCTGCACGTGACATTCTCGTCGCCGAGGGCCTGGGAGAGGCTTTCCTACACCGGACCGGGCATGGCATCGGGCTGTCGGTGCATGAGGAGCCGTACATCGTTGCCGGGAACGATATCGAACTGGTCGACGGGATGGCCTTCAGCATCGAACCTGGAATCTACTTCCGTGGTCACTGGGGCGCGCGCATAGAGGACATCGTGATCGTCACCGCGGACGGCTGCGAGTCCGTCAACCAGCGGCCGCACGGTCTCGTCTCGCTTCCCATCGACTGATTTCGGGCCACTGATCAGGGTGTCGGCGTTCGTCCTAACAGCGACCGAGAACCGAGAACACGCTGCACCGAAATGCGCACGACGACGCGCTCGGGGTTCTCCCGCGGCACTCGGTAGCGCCGTGCGTATCGCTGTTCGGCGTCCACCACGTCGTCCTTGTCGGTGAGTACCTCGCTCGGACCTTCGAGCGTCAACCAGCGAGCGCCGTCGACCTGGCTCACCGCGGCATAGCCGCCGCGTGCTGCGTTCAGGGCCTTCTGGGACGCACGGCTGGTGATCACCCGAGCGATCGAGTTCTCCGCATCCCAGGTGAAGCCCACTGCAACGACGTGCGGGGTCCCGTCCTTTCGAAGGGTGGTAAGTGTCGCCAGGTGGCGTTCGGTCAAGAACTCGAGCGCTCCCTCGGTGAGCGAGGACGGATCCGTGGGGGTGGTAGTCATGAAACAAACGGTAATCGGCGACACTGTCAGGCGTGACTGCCACAGGCGTAAACGACACCCTGCTCGTTCTGGGAGGGCACAGCGATATCGGCATGGAGGTAGCTCTTCGGCTGGCCGAGGGCCGAAGAGTGGTGCTTGCCGCGCGGCGTAGCCACGAATTGGACGATCAGGTTGCGCAGGTGACAGCAGCGGGGGCACGGGAGGTGTCCACAGTCTTCTTCGATGCCGACGACTTGGCGTCGCACGGGCGCTTTCTAGATTCTGTTGTCGAAGCCCATGGCAAACTGGGCACCGTCGTGTTGGCGTTCGGCATTCTGGGCGACAACGCTCGCGCACAGACAGACGCCGAGCACGCGGTGGCGATAGTGCACACCGACTACGTTGCGCAGGTGTCCGTCCTGACCCATGCCGCAAACTTGCTGCGAAAGCAGGGTAGTGGCCAACTCGTCGTGTTCTCCTCGGTTGCCGGTGTCCGCGTTCGGAAAGCCAACTACGTCTACGGCTCGGCAAAGGCAGGCCTCGACGGCTTCGCGTGTGGTCTGTCCGACGCGCTGCACGGGTCGGGCGTGTCACTGTTGCTGGTCAGGCCAGGTTTCGTCATCGGGTCGATGACCCAGGGGATGACGCCCGCGCCGTTTTCCAGCACGCCGGAACAGGTCGCTGACGCAGTGGTTCGGGCTCTCGCCCGCGGCCGAGCGCGCGTGTGGGTACCGGGCATCCTCGCACCGATCTACTTCGGCTTGAACATGCTGCCGGCATGGCTGTGGCGAAAGATGCCGCGCTGATGCACCACCCGATCGAGGTGATCGGCATCGGCGCCGACGGCTGGGACGGCCTGTCCGAGCACACGCGAGCTGTACTCCACGCTGCCGATGTGGTCTTCGGGTCCGCCCGGCAACTATCGACACTGCCGATCGCTGCGGACCGGCTACGTCGCTGGCCGAGCCCGTTGCTTCCAGCACTCCGATCCTCGATCGAGGAGTTCGACGGACGCCGGGTCTGTGTACTCGCCAGCGGTGATCCGATGTTCCATGGGATCGGGGTGAGCCTGGCACGCGAGTTCGGCGCCTCGAGGCTGCACGTCATCCCGGCTGCATCCTCGCTGTCGCTGGCATGCGCCAGGTTGGGCTGGGCCGTACACGCCACCACCACGGTCAACATCGTCAATGCGGCCGTCACCAGCATTTCCCCTGCGCTCTTCGATCGCGCCCACGTTCTTGTTCTGTCTCGAGACGAGCACACTCCGGCGCACGTCGTCGAACTGCTTCGCCGTTCCGGTTTCGGCGGTTCCTCCGTCACCGTGCTCGAACAACTCGGCGGTCCCGCAGAACGACTGGTCACGGGAACTGCCGACAAGTGGAGTCACCCCGTCGGCGATGCGTTGAACGTGGTCGCGATCGAGTGTGTGAGCGATCCGACATACCAACGACTCACGCGTGTCCCCGGTCTACCCGATTCTGCATACAGTGGCGACGGGCAGCTGACGAAGTCCGAGGTGCGCAGTCTGACATTGTCAGCGCTGGCTCCGGCTCCCGGTGAACACCTCTGGGATGTCGGCGGCGGCTCCGGGTCGATAGCGATCGAGTGGATGCGCACCGACCCGAGTTGCCGTGCAACGGTGTTCGAATCGATTGTCGGCCGCCGCGAACAGATCGAATCGAATGCGTCCGCGCTCGGTGTGCCTGCTCTGCGAGTCTTGGGGCCGGCCCCGGACGAGTTCGGGGGCGACCCGCCCGACGCCGTCTTCATCGGCGGAGGACTGACCCAGGACGGCATGGTCGACGCCTGTTGGGAGCAGCTGGGTCGAGGTGGCCGGCTCACCGCCAACGCCGTGACCGCCGAGTCCGAAGCGCTCTTGCTGGACTGTGTTTCGCGTTTCGGCGGTACTCTCAGGAAGTTTCAAATCTATCGGGGTGAGCCGCTCGGGACGTTCACGAGTTGGCGACCTCAGCTCCCGGTTGCCCAGTGGAGTGCAGTCAAGTCGTGAACGTGCTGATCCTCGGGGGCACGTCCGAGTCTCGACTTCTCGCAGCGCGCTTGTCGCAGGACAGCCGATTCGCCATCATGACCTCGCTGGCGGGAAGAGTGTCCGATCCACATCTGCCAGAAGGTGATTCGCGAGTCGGCGGCTTCGGTGGCGCCGATGGATTGACTACCTGGATCCACGCCCATGCGATCGAGGTCGTCGTCGATGCAACGCACCCTTTTGCCGCAACCATGTCCGGCAATGCCGCTATTGCCGCTGCGAGCGTGGGAGTTCCGTTGCTACGGTTGAATCGACCGGAGTGGACAGCCGGCGCCGGCGACGTGTGGTTGGACGCCTCGACTCCCGCCGACGCCGCAAGAATGGTCGAATCGTTCTCGGAACGAGCCTTTCTCACGATCGGACGCCTCGGGGTATGGGCGTTCGCAGGTAACAGTCGCACCTGGTTTCTGATCCGAAGTATCGATGCACCCGTGGATGAGCTGCCATCGCGGCACGAGCTTGTGCTGGCGCGTGGACCATTCGACATCGACGACGAGATCGCCACGATGCGCGAGCACCGAATCGATGTCGTGGTCAGCAAGAACAGCGGGGGGGCGATGACGGAGGGAAAGCTGGTGGCCGCCCGTCGACTCGGTATCCCAGTGGTGATGATCGCCCGGCCCCCGGCATCACCGAGCGACCATGTGACCGATTCGGTCGACGGCGCCGTGGCCTGGTTACGAACTCGGCTGTGAATCCGGGTAGCGACGCGAGGTGAATACTCGGGTGCCCGCGTCGGATTCGACGACTTCGGTTTGGGAGGAGCCGATGATGAGCAGGCACCGCATGTCGATGTCCTCGGGTTCGAGCTCTTCGAGAGTGACGATGCGCACGGATTCATCCGCGGTACCCACTGCGCGACCGATGACCACGGGCGTGTCCGCCTCCCTGTGCTCGAGCAGGAGATCGCGCATGGCACCGACCTGCCAGGTCCTCGACTTCGAGGCGGGATTGTAGATCGCGATGGCCATGTCCGCGGCGGCCACGGCGGCCAGGCGAGCAGCCACGACAGCCCACGGCTTGAGCCGGTCCGAGAGCGAGATCACCGCGTAGTCGTGTCCGAGTGGCGCTCCGACGCGACTGGCAACAGCGTTGGCTGCGGTCATTCCGGGCACCACGCGCACGCGGACATCGCGCCATTGCGGCTCCGCGGCTACCTCGACGACGGCAGCAGCCATCGCGAACACCCCTGGATCGCCGGACGAGACCACCACGACTCGCTTGCCGCGCTTGGCGAGATCCAAGGCGAATGCGGCGCGCTCGGACTCGACCTTGTTGTCGCTGGCGTGGCGTACCTGTCCGGGGCGTGCGCTCACGCGATCGAGATAGGTGACGTAGCCGACGAGATCCGTTGCGGCGGCGATTTCCTGGCGTACCTCGTCGGTGGTCCAGTGATCGGCGCCCGGCCCAAGCCCGACCACGACGACCTCACCTGGCAGGGGATCGGCAGCAACGTTGTTGTTGGACGGACTCGGAACGATGGCGATGGAAAAATATGGTACTTCCGACTGGTCGACGTCGCCGATGGCGAGCACCCGCTCACGATCGGTGCTCGCACGTTCGACGTAGCGAGCCTCGGCCAGTCTGCCCGACTGCTCCAGGGCACGAACCACCGTGGGAAATGTGCGGCCCAACTTCATGATTGCTGCGGCGTCGGTGGTGCGAAGGCGGCGGGCCAGCTCGTCGACTGGCAGGGTGCCGGGCAGGACGGTGAACACCTCGTCCCGTTCGACCAGTGGGGTTTCCATCGCGGCGGAGGCCGCACTCACCGATGTGACACCGGGAACGATCTCGACGTCGAACCGATCGGCGAGTCGCTTGTGCATATGCATGTACGAGCTGTAGAAGAGCGGGTCACCTTCTGCCAGCAGTGCAACCGAACGGCCCGAAACAAGATGTTCGGCAAGGCGTTCGGCGGCCTGCTCGTAGAATTCGTCGATGGCACCCTGATACCCGCCCGGGTGATCGGTGGTGCCGGTGGTGACTGGATAGACGAGATGCACTTCGATCTGATCCTCACGCATGTAGCGCGAGGCGACACCGCGAGAGATGCTGCGCCCGTGCTGTGCGCTGTGAAAGGCGACGACATCTGCTTCGCCGATCACACGCGCAGCCTTGACCGTGACCAGTTCCGGGTCGCCCGGTCCGATGCCCACGCCCCACAGCTTTCCTGACTGAATGCTCATTCCGTCTCGCTCGCAATAGCATTGACCGCGGCGACGGTGATAGGACTGCCGCCGCGTCGCCCACGCACCACCAGATATTCGACACCCGAGCCGGATTCGATCAGATCTTCCTTGGACTCGGCTGCCCCGATGAAACCGACCGGACCGCCGACAATCGCGGCGGGCTTCGGCGCGCCTGCCTCGAGCATCTCCAGCAGGTGGAACAACGCCGTGGGCGCGTTGCCGATGGCAACGACGGCACCGTCGAGTCGATCACCCCACAGTTCGAGAGCAGCGGCCGTTCGGGTGGTCCCCAGCTTTTCGGCCAGCGCCGGAACCGACGGGTGCGAGAGCGTGCAGATTACTTCGTTGTCCGCCGGGAGGCGTCGTCGAGTGATCCCGGCGGCGACCATGTTCGCATCGCAGAGAATCGGGGCGCCGGCCTCGAGAGCGGCGCGTGCATCGACCACGACGTTGGGTGTGGCGGCGACGACCTCGGTGAGATCGACTTCACCGCTCGCGTGGATCATGCGAACGACCACCTGCGCGATATCAGGGGAGAACGCCGAAAGATCCGCCTCGGCCCTGATGGTCGCGAAGGATTGTCGGTAGATCTCCGCGCCGTCGCGGATGTAGTCGTGCATGAGGATCACGATAAGCCAGGCCGGTCGGCCGTCAGGACACCCGGTATCCGGTCGGTCCGGCGACCACGTCCAGTACTGCGCCTTTGGGTCGCCCGCAGCGGCGTTCGCATCCGGACCAATGCTGACGCTCTCCTGGCGAGATGTTGCCGGCGTCGACAGCGGCGGTGACATCAGCTCGTACATCCGCGTGGGACTTGTCGCACCCGGGCGACCCCGTGCACGCGCTGGCGTGGATCCATGGTGAATGCTCATCGAAGATGAGCCCCATGGGGGCGAGCACGCGCACGACCGATTCGGCGGCGTCCTCGTCGAGATCGCACAGCACGAGGCTTCGCCACGGCGTGATGACCATTGGTTTGTCGACGGCCGCGAGAAACTCGGCCGAACGGGCATCGAGAACGCCGAGTGCGAGCGCGGCCCCCAGGGCCACCCGTCCGTCACGCTGCGGTAGCCATCCGATCGGTGCGAGAGAATCGGATCTCCGGGGAACATCGGTCGAGGCACCTGACGCGAGACCCAACCGGGCCAGCACCCGGGCCGTACCGTCGGGCAGCTCGCTGAGCCTCCACTGCTCGCGCCGCAACTCCACGAAGTGACGTGCCGCCGCGACGAGAACCTCGACGGTGTCCTCGCTGATCCGCACACCGGTGTCTGCACCGGCGAGAAGCAGTGCGTACCGGTCGGGTGCAACCGCCAGAACACCGAAATCCGGGGCAAGTGATGCGACGTCACCGCGACCGTCGTCCAGTGCGAACAGCACACGACCAGGCAGATCTGCCAGCTCGAGCTCCGCGCACACCGCCACATCGAGGCGGCCGATCATCGAACGCACGTCGGAGGTGCCGCCTACGCGGCCGCTGAGCGGCGACGCCACGATGTTCCGCACGCGTTCGTGCGAGGGGGACGGGAGCAGCCCGATATCGGCGAGCCTACGTGCCAACTTTTCGGTATCGGTCACCGCGCGAAGCTGCACGTTGCCGCGTGAGGTCAGCTCGATCGACCCGTTGCCGAGCTCCGCGGCGCAGTGCGCCAGTACCTGTAGCTGCGCCGATGTGAGCAGACCGCCGGGCAATCGAACCCGTGCCAGCGCCCCGTCCGCAGCCTGGTGCGTGGACAGCGCACCCGGACATCTGTCGGGGGTGGTGCGGGGCGCGGGCGAGCTCACGCATCCAGGTTACTAGCTGGAACTTCGGTAGCATTCCGCTGAAGTAGGCTTCGGCCGAGAGGAAACCGGTGAAATTCCGGTGCGGTCGCGCCACTGTCACAGTCAGACCCTCTCGGTGAGCTACACACTTGAACGAGGGGCGCGAAAACCTCTCAGAAGGGCGTTACCTGTGATCCTGCTGCTGTCCACCTCGGACACCGATCTTCTCAGCGCGCGTGCCAGTGGCGCGGAATACCGGTGGGGCAATCCGTCGCGATTGCTGGCCGACGATGTACCTGGCTTGGCCGACGGGTCAGATCTGATCGTCCTCCGCATCCTGGGCTCCAAGCGATCCTGGGAGGACGGTGTCGACGCAGTCCTGGCCGCGGGAGTTCCCGTTGTCGTCCTCGGCGGCGAGCAGGCTCCGGACGCCGAGCTGATGGAGCTGTCGACCGTTCCGGCCAATGTCGCGGCTCAGGCCCACAACTACTTGGCGGAGGGTGGCCCGGAGAACCTCGCACAGCTGCACGCATTCCTCTCCGACACCGTGCTGCTGACCGGGCACGGCTTCGCGGCACCGCTCCATACGCCGACATGGGGCCTGCTCGGCCGCACTCCGACCATCGAGGTGGACGGCCCGACCGTTGCAATCCTGTACTACCGGGCGCAGCACCTCGCCGGCAACACCGCCTATATCGACGCGCTCTGCACTGCCATCGAGAAGGCCGGCGGGCGCGCACTGCCGATCTTCTGCGCGTCGCTGCGCACCGCCGAACCCGAACTCCTCAGCACGCTGAAGTCTGCGGACGCCATGGTCGTCACCGTGCTTGCAGCCGGTGGTACCAAACCGGCCGGTGCATCGGCCGGCGGCGACGACGAGGCGTGGGATGTGGCCGAACTGGCCGCTCTCGATGTGCCGATCCTGCAGGGGTTGTGTTTGACCAGCAGCCGCGCCACCTGGAACGACAACGACGACGGTCTCTCGCCACTCGATGTCGCGACCCAGGTGGCGGTGCCCGAGTTCGACGGTCGACTCATCACCGTTCCGTTTTCCTTCAAGGAGATCGACGGGGACGGCCTCACGACCTACGTTCCCGATCACGAACGTGCGGCGCGGGTCGCCGGAATCGCAGTCCGCCATGCCAAGCTCCGTCACATCCCGGCCGCCGACCGTCGTATAGCCCTGATGTTCTCGGCTTACCCGACCAAGCATGCCCGCATCGGCAACGCCGTCGGTCTCGACACCCCGGCCAGTGCCATCGCTTTGATGTCGGAAATGCGCTCCGCCGGTTACGATCTCGGTCCAGAGGATGGGCCCGACGCCATTCCCGGCCTGGCGGCACGAGACGGTGACGCCTTGATCCATGCCCTGATCGCGCGCGGCGGACAGGACCCCGACTGGCTTACCGCAGAACAGCTCGAGGGCAACCCCATCCGAATCTCCGCCGCCCGCTACCGCTCGTGGTTCGCCGAGCTACCCGAGGATTTCACCTCCTCGGTGGAGGAGCATTGGGGCCCGGCGCCGGGGGACATGTACGTCGACCGTTCGAGCGATCCAGATGGCGAGATAGTCATTGCCGCGATGCAGTTCGGCAACGTCGTGATCATGGTGCAGCCGCCCCGCGGATTCGGTGAGCGGCCGGTCGCGATCTACCACGATCCGGATCTGCCGCCGAGTCATCACTATCTGGCGGCCTACCGCTGGATCCAAGCTGCCCGTGAGGACGGCGGATTCGGCGCCGACGCGATGGTTCACCTCGGCAAGCACGGAAACCTCGAATGGTTGCCGGGTAAGACGCTGGGCATGTCGGCCTCGTGCGGTACCGATGCCGCACTCGGCGACCTACCCCTGATCTATCCGTTCCTGGTCAACGACCCGGGTGAGGGCACGCAGGCGAAGCGACGGGCACATGCAACCCTCGTCGACCACCTCATTCCACCGATGGCGCGGGCGGAAAGCTACGGCGACATCTCACGGCTCGAACAGCTTCTCGACGAGCACGCCAACATCTCGACGTTGGATCCTGCCAAGTTGCCTGCCATCCGACAGCAGATCTGGACATTGATGACTGCCGCGCAGATGCATCAAGACCTCGGGTTGGAGGAGCGTCCGGACGAAGAAGTGTTCGACGACATGCTGCTCCACGTCGACGGCTGGCTGTGCGAGATCAAAGATGTCCAGATACGCGACGGGTTGCACATCCTGGGGCAAGAACCCGTCGGCGACGCCGAGGTCGAACTGGTGCTGGCGATGCTTCGTGCCCGCCAGATGTGGGGCGGCGAGCAGTCCGTCCCGGGGCTTCGCGAAGCTCTCGGGCTCAGTGAGGACGGCGACGAGGCGCGGGTGCGGGTCGACGAGGTCGAAGCCACCGCGCACGGTCTCGTCGCGGCGATGGCTGCCACCGGATGGAACCCGGCCGAGGTGGAAAGTGTTGCGGGCGAGCATGGTTCGACTGTCGTCGACATCCTCCGGTTCGCTGCCACCGAGGTGGTACCACGGCTGCGGGGAACCTCGAACGAGATTTCGCAGGTGCTGCATGCCCTCGACGGCGGATTCATCGCCGCCGGTCCGAGCGGCTCCCCACTGCGCGGACTGATCAATGTGCTTCCGACCGGCCGAAACTTCTACTCGGTCGATCCGAAAGCGGTGCCGTCGAAACTGGCCTGGGAAACCGGTCAGGCGATGGCCGAGTCACTGCTCGCTCGATACCGCAAGGACCATGGCGATTGGCCGAAGTCGGTAGGCCTTTCCGTGTGGGGTACCTCGGCGATGCGTACCTCGGGCGACGACGTTGCGGAGGTCTTCGCGCTGCTGGGTGTTTGTCCGGTATGGGACGAGGCCTCCCGCCGGGTGACGAAACTCGAGGTGATCGACCTCGATGAGCTGGGTAGGCCACGCATCGATGTGACCGTCCGGATCAGCGGCTTCTTCCGGGACGCGTTCCCGCACGTGCTGGCACTGCTCGACGACGCAGTCAGATTGGTCGCCGCCCTCGACGAATCGGCGGAGCAGAACTATGTCCGCGCCCACGCCCAGGCCGATCTCGCCGAACACGGCGACGAACGACGCGCGACGACGAGAATCTTCGGCAGTAAGCCCGGTACCTACGGCGCGGGGCTACTCCAGCTGATCGACAGCAAGACCTGGCGCAGCGACGAGGACCTGGCACAGGTGTACACGACGTGGGGCGGTTTCGCCTACGGTCGCGGCCTCGACGGTGTTCCTGCATCCGACGACATGCGCACCGCGTACCGGCGTATTGCCGTGGCAGCCAAGAACACCGACACGCGCGAGCACGACATCGCCGATTCCGACGACTACTTCCAGTATCACGGCGGCATGGTTGCGACCGTGCGTGCGCTGACCGGTAAGTCACCCGAGGCTTACATCGGCGACAGCACGCGACCGGAATCGGTCCGCACTCGCACACTGTCCGAGGAAACTGCTCGGGTGTTCCGTGCGCGTGTGATCAATCCGCGCTGGCTCGATGCGATGCGTAGACATGGCTACAAGGGTGCGTTCGAGATGGCGGCAACTGTCGACTATCTCTTCGGCTACGACGCCACAACGGACGTGGTGGCCGACTGGATGTACGAGAAGCTCGCCGAGACATACGTGTTGGATGAGCAGAACCAGAAGTTCATGCAGCAGTCGAATCCTTGGGCACTACACGGAATCGCCGAGCGTCTCCTCGAGGCCGCTGAACGGAAGATGTGGGCAGAACCCGATCCGAATGTGCTCGACGGGTTGCGTCAGGTGTACCTGGAAACAGAGGGAGACCTCGAGGGCGAGTAGCCGTACGCTTGGCGCATGGCTACGTTCCAGGAGATCGCCGACGGAAAGTACGTTTCGCTCACTACGTTCAAGAAGGACGGAACGCCCGTCGCGACACCCCTGTGGGGCGCGCGCGACGGTGACCGACTCCTCGTCTGGACCACGGCCGATTCGTGGAAGGTCAAACGGATCAGGCGCAACGCGAAGGTCACCGTCGCGCCCTGCTCGGCACGCGGAAAGATCGAGGGCGACGCTGTCGACGGCATCGCCGAAGTCCTCGACGCGGCGGGGACCGAGAAGGCTCGCGCGGCGATCACGTCGAAGTACGGCATCGTAGGATGGCTGGTGGTCAAGGGCAGTTCACTTCGCCGTGGCAAGGACGGAACAGTCGGGATCGTCGTCGTACCTGGGTGACCTGGAGATCTACGCCACTGGAGTAGAACGGCGTCCTGACGTTCCTGGGCGCGGGGCACTGCGCTGGAACGTGGCGGCGACTGATCCGAGGGCCGCCAAGGGAACCGCAAGGAAAAGCAGGCTCCAATAAGAGGACGCGGCCCATAGCTGAAGCCCGGCGAAAGACAGACCGAGGAACGCCGCAACAGCGACCCAGGAAACCCACTTTCGCATGGCCAATGCTGCCACTACGAGCGGTGCCGCGAGCAACAGTCCCACACCGATCAACGGCCATACCCCAAGCACGTGGACGGCACGGTCATCGCATTGGTAGAAAGATCCGCTTTCGCCGATCTTGGAGCACGAGAGCGACACATCAGCCATCGACCACGAGGTCCCGACACTCGCGGTGACGGCCACTGCGACCACAACCAGGGCCCACCACACTGCTCTCCACACGCCCGCAGCCTATCCCGGCCTGCAATCTGTCTGCTCGAAGGTTATGTGCGCGCTCATAGTTCGGGTGGGTCGAAATAGTGGTTGCCGTGTGGGTCGGTGGTGTGGATGACGTCATAGGGGAGTTTTTCGGTGGTCCAGAGTTTGCTGGTTTTGAGATTGTGGTGGGTGCGGCAGTAGGGGGCGAGGTTGGCGGCGATGGTCCAGCCGCCGCGGTGGGGGTTGTGATGGTCGAATTCGACGATGTGGTCGAGGTCGCAGCGGTTCGAGGCGATGGTGCAGCCGGGGTGGCGGCAGGTGGGGTATTGGGCGCGGATGTACGTCGCGAGTGCTGTGCCGGGGGTGTAGGTGAGGGCTCCGGGTGGAGGTGTCGGATGACCGCCGTGGCCGTCGGGGTGTTCGGCGTGATCGTGGTGTGGGTCGCCTGCGACGACGGCGCGGTAGTAGTCGGCGAGGCCTGCGGCGGTGGTGGCGGGTGCAGGCGCCCGTGGCGGGTTCGGTGGCGGGTCGGGTAGGTGTCCGGCTGCGAGGGTGCGGGTGCGGCCGAGGATCAGGTCGGGGGTGGTGCTGGCAGGTTCGGGTTCTGTGAGGTCGGCGAGTAGGTCGGTGTCGTAGAGGAATCCGTTGTTGCCGGTGTCGGTGCCTTCGGTCTCGGTGTCGGGGTTCGGGTCGTCGGGTTTCGGGTCGTCTTTGTTGTCGGTGGTGGTGAGGGTGGCTCGGCGTCGGTCGTCAGTGGTTTGTGTGCGGGTGGGTGTGCTCATGCGCTGTCCCTTATACACATCTGACGCTGCCGACGATAAGGCTCGGTTAAGCATCTATGGAGCGTCCGGCTCTGGTGCCGATGGAGCGTCCGGATCGGGTGCCGTTGTCGCAGGCGCAGCAGCGGATGTGGTTCATCAATCAGTTCGATACGTCCTCGGCGGCGTACAACATTCCTCTTGCGGTGCAGTTGACCGGTGCACTCGACATCGCTGCCTTGGGTGCTGCGGTGTCCGATGTGGTTTCTCGGCACGAGAGTTTGCGGACGACGTTCCCGACGGTGGGGGAGTTGCCGCATCAGTTGATTCATCCAGCCGAGGTCGGAGTTTTCTCGTTCGATGTTGTCGAGGTCGAGTCCGCTGAGGTGTCGGCGCGGGTGTTGGCCGATGCCTCGCGTGGGTTCGATGTGACGGTGGATCGTCCGTTCCGGGCGTCGTTGTATCGGGTCGTCGATGCGGACTCCGAGTCGCTCGATCGGTTCGTGTTGGCGATCGTGGTGCATCACATCGCCGCTGATGGTGCGTCGATGGCGCCGTTGGCGGCGGATGTGATGGTGGCGTATTCGGCGCGGGTCTCCGGCAGTGCTCCGTCGTGGGCGCCGCTCGAGGTGCAGTACGCCGATTTCACGTTGTGGCAGCGGTCGTTGCTCGGTGACGAGGACGATCCGGAGTCGGTGGCGTCGAAGCAGTTGGCGTTCTGGTCGCAGACGTTGGCAGATGTGCCCGATGTGTTGCCGTTGCCGCTCGACCACCCACGACCCACCCAGCAAACTGTCGACGGCGCCACGACTCGATTCGAGATTCCGTCCGATATTCGTGCGCAGCTCACGCGTTGCGCCGCTGCACACGATGCCACTCTGTTCATGGTTGTGCACTCTGCGCTCGCACTTCTCCTCTCTCGGCTCAGTGGCACCGAGGACATCACCGTCGGAACCCCCATCGCCGGCCGCGGTGAAGCAGGCCTGGACAACCTCGTCGGCATGTTCGTCGGCACCCTGGTGCTGCGCACCGAGGTCTCCCCGCACGAGTCCTTCACCGACCTCCTCGCCCGCACCCGCGCAACCGACCTCGCCGCCTTCGACAACACCGACATCCCCTTCGAGCGACTCGTCGACGCCTTCGCACCCACACGCTCGACCGACCACTCACCCCTGTTCCAAGTCCTCCTCGAATTCCAGAACAACACCACCGCACACCTCGAACTCCCCGGACTCGACGTC
>NZ_JABFAO010000100.1 GCF_017168235.1 Rhodococcus sp. KRD197 | reverse complement strand
TGATCCGTCCCGGCATTTCCGGAGGGCTCATTGCGTGAGTGCCTCCTCCGGATTGAGGGTGCGCGTCCGATCGTAGTGGAGTTGCTCGGCGTGGTCGGGCGTGAGGTCATGGCAGTAGCTGTGGGGGCGTTCGCGGTTGTAGAACACGACCCACTGTGCAGTTGCCAACGACAATTCCGCAGCGCCGGGGTAACGAGGGCCGTTGTCGACGAGCTCATTCTTGTAGTCGGCGTTCACCGATTCGGCGAGGGCATTGTCGTAACTATCACCGACGGTTCCGATCGATGCCGCGATGCCCTCCTGCGCCAACCGCTGCCCGAACGCGATCGCCGTGTACTGCGATCCGGCGTCACTATGGTGAATCAGATTACTCAAATCAGTTACACCAGAACGTTTTCGGGAGTCGATGGCATTGGTGATGGCTGTATCGACGAGGCTTGTAGTCATCTCCGATGCGACCTTCCATCCGACGATTTTCCGGGCGAACACATCGACGACGAACGCTGTGAACGCCCACCCCGACATCGTGCGGCAATACGTGAAATCGGCAACCCACAGTCGGTTAGGTGCCACCGCGGAGAACCGGCGCTTGACCAGATCCTCGGCCCGCGGGTGGGCCGGATCGGAAACCGTGGTGCGGACCCGCTTTCTTTTGAGCGCACCGTGCCATCCCATTTCCCTCATGAGCCGCTCGACGGTACATCGAGCTACATCAATGCCATTGCTGCGCAACATAATCCAGGTCTTCCTCGACCCGAGAACCCGTGCGAGCGGTTGCCGCGTCCGGAGCAGGTGAATGGCATCGATGACATGTGCATCGGAATGCATGCGGGCGCACGGCACCCGAGTGACATGGTCGTAGTACGTGGACGGGGCGATGTGCATGCCGTGCTCGGAGAGCACCGTGCACATCGAGTCGACACCCCAGACAAGGCCATCGGCACCCACCCGGTTTCCCTGGTGAGTGCCGATGAAGTCCACAATTATCGGTGTGGCCGGTCGATTTCGGCCGCGAAAAAAGCTGACGCGGCCTTCAGTATCCCGTTTGCCCGTTTGAGTTCGGCGTTCTCCTGACGCAACTTCCTGATGATCTCGGCGTCGGCGCGTACCTCGACGGTGCCGCCCGGGCCATCGACGGGCACCTTCCGGACCCACTGACGAACGGTCTCAGCGGCACCCACTCCGAGCAGGTCCGCGGTCTTGCTCATCGCCGCCCACTCGGTATCGCCCTGCGCCACCAACCGGGCCACCATATCGATGGCATCCTTCTTCAACTCCGCCGAGTACCGCTTCGATCCTGCTGCCATGAGGTTTCATCTTTCCCTGAGACGAACCCTCCGGAAACACCGGGACGGATCA
>NZ_JABFAO010000099.1 GCF_017168235.1 Rhodococcus sp. KRD197 | reverse complement strand
CTTCGCTCTGGCCAAGCAATGGCGAGCGCTGGCCACCCGCTACGACAAACTCGCGATCACCTACCGCGCCGCCGTCACCCTCTGCGCAATTCTCACCTGGCTACGCCGATTGGGAGACACGCCCTAGTCGGGAGCGGCTGGCGGGAGACGACCCGTGGTCCAATCGGGGTCTCCCAACCCCCTTACCCAACATAGTTAAAGCCCCTACATAATCGCACTCAGCAACGCCTGGCAGACGGGCGCGCAGCAACTCGACCCGGCCACCCGGCAGAACTTCGCGAACGACCCGCGCAACCTGCAGGCCGTCGACGGACCGGCCAACCAGCAGAAGAGCGACGGCGACGCCGCGACGTGGCTGCCCGGCAACAAGGCCTACCGATGCACCTACGTCGCTCGACAGGTCGAGGTCAAAGCGGCCTACGGGCTGTGGGTCACCCCGCCCGAACGCGACGCCATCGTCCGGGTCCTCGGAGACTGCGGAGCTGCTGCCCCGGTCGTCGAGCCTCCGGCTCCCGCGCCGGCGGCACCGGTCGCACCCGCGCCGAACGCGGTTCCCGCTCCCGAGCCGGCTCCCTCGGGTGTCACCTACAAGAACTGCGGCGAGGTTCGTGCCGCAGGGGCAGCCCCGATCCGGGTCGGAGAACCCGGATTCAGCACCAAGTTCGACGGTGACGGAGACGGCGTCGGCTGCGAATAGCGCCGCCGACCGACACCGCGTCGGCGGAGCCGACCTCGGAAGCGACCTCGGAAGCGACCTCGACGCGATCAGGCACCCCTGCCGTCGCCGCCGACTCGTCCGGGCAGGGGAAACGCCATGACTGTCACCCCACCACGATCAGCCGCACCGCCCTAACACTGGCGGCCCAGGCCTCAAAAAAGGGAGACTGGAATCCGAACGACAAGCAGGAGGGTCAGCGATGACCACGACCGAGGAGCGTATCGACGGCCTCGCGAAGCGGCCCCGAGTCGCCTGCGCCTCAATCGTGCTCCGGTGCCGCAATGGCTCCGCGACACAGCCGTAGGGCTACCGACCGGGAGGGCGTGATCCATGACCTTCGCGCTGCCAGCCAATCACATCTGCGACCAACTCGTGGGCCCGTTCTATGACACCGCCGGACTGATCCGGTGGTGGGGCGTGAGTAAACACGCGGTCACCAAAGCAGCATCCACCGGCACGGTCATCGCCTGCCAGCGCGACGGTGGCGGATGGGTCTATCCCACCTGGCAGTTCACCAACGAAACAGGCACGGTGCATCCTGACCTGCTCACCCTTTGGTTGATCCTGCGCGCCACCGGGGATCCGTGGACGTGCGCGCTGTGGCTTCGGGCCCCGCAGGGGCAATTGTGCAACCGCACAATTGCGGACTGGATCATCGACGGCAACCCCCTCGACGACGTGCTGCCTCTCGCTCGTGCCGCCGCCAACACCTGGGGCCGATAGCCGCAGATATATCGGTCACACTGCGGCCGTGGTACGTACACAACAGCACCGCCAAACCGTCCCACCGACCGTTGGGCGCGATCCAGCAGTCCCCACTGCGGCCATAGCGCGGCCATAGTGCAACCGTGATCGCGCTGACCGCCGTCATAGAGCCGTACTGCGGCCATACTGCGGCCATAGTGCGGCCATAGTGCAGCCCTGATCGCGCTGACCGCCGTCATAGAGCCGTACTGCGGCCATACTGCGGCCATAGTGCGGCCATAGTGCAGCCCTGATCGCGCTGACCGCCGTCATAGGGCCGTACCGCGGCCATAGTGCGGCGGGGCAGGCCATCACGCGGCGCACCGGACGCCCGATCCAAGCCAGACCACCCGCCGCACAGCGCGCTCCCCGACCCCTCGAAACCCACAGAACACGAAGCCGGTCACGCAAGCCGTCGATTCAGTCCCACCGACACCTCCGCGACCCTGGCCGACGCCTCCGCCACACGCCGTCGCTGCGCCTCCGACACGCTCTCTCCCGGCCGCTCGACGCCGTCCGGTGCGCTCTCCTCGCCGTGGTGCTTGTCCATCCGTCTAGCATCCCCCGAACCCTCGCCCGCCGGGACCACAACCGGTCGACCCGAATGCAAGCCGTACCTCGGCACCCGGTCCGGAGGTAGGTCGGGGACGCAGCATGGGCCACGGCAGAACCGCCCTCCCCCGCCCTCCAGGCGGCACTCGTCGCAGCGGCCGGCACCGGTGCCCGAAGAGCCGGCCGAGGGAGCTGGCAGGCCCGCGCACCGGCCACAAGCCGGGGCCGCAACCGCCGCCAGGCGGTGCCCTCCGCAGCGGCCACCCGCCGCTGCACCCCGCCCCCTGGGGCGGGGTCAGAGCCGCCAACAGGCGGTGCCCTTGGGGTGTGGGGGAACCCCACCAAGCCATGTTGAGAACGGGGGCGCGAAGCGTGCCCGTTATCAATATGGAAGCTTGCCTCTCTAGTCCCGGCCACGTACCTTCGTGGCATGATCTCCGACGACGGCGGTGACCGCCTACGCCGGATCGGGGCCGCAGGCCCTCGATTCCGGCGGAGCGGGCGACGCTCGTCGGGACCGGGGACTCGGTGACGGGGGCAGGCAGCAACGCCGGATCGGGGCCGAAGGCCCTCGATCCCGGTGGGGCTGACAACCCCGTCACCGAGGCACCACCACCGCCTGATCCAGCGGGGCACCAGCCCCGTGCACTGAAGTCCTCGACGAAGGAACCCACCATCGGGTTCCGGCCTCGACCGGGCACCCGCGCACGGCTGAAGAAGCGCGCCGGGGGACGTGCGCTCTCACACGTCCTCGAAGCCGCGGTGGACGCCTATCTCGGCCGCAAGGTCACCGAGGTCGACCACGAGCTGCGCGCCGCCCTCACCGCCGAGCTGGCCCCGATAGGTCGCCATCTCTCCGGAATCAGGGCACAGGCGACCGGCGTCGGGCGCAACCTCAATCAGATGGCCCGGTTCGTCAACGGGTACAAGCGGCTGCCGCTCGCCTACCGCGAAGACCTCGACACGATCCGCGCCGGACTCGACGCCATCCTCGCCGAGCTGACCGCGATCCGCGAAGCCCTCGACGCCCTCGCCGGGAAGCCCCGCCCGTGACCGTCGTGATGATCAAGCGCGCCGGGAGCGCCGTCGCCCTCGACGACTACCTCAGCACCGCGCCCGCCCACGATCTCGACGCCCCGGAGGGCTTCCACGAACGGGTCTCCGTCGCATCGACCTTGGGCGACTGCACAACAGAGACGTTCATCGAGGACATGCGGCGCACCCGCGCCGCGTACGGGAAGCAGTCGCTCAAGATCGAGACTCACCACGTGATCGTCAGCCAGACCCATGAGGAAGCTGACCCCTACGACTACGCGGCGGGCCTCCGGTTGCACGAGATGACCGAGAAGCTGATCACCGAAGCGTTCCCCGGCCACCAAGCCAAACTGACCACCCAGCGCGACAACGGGCACTACGAAGGAACCGGAGCCGCCGCGACGTGGGTGCCCGGAAAGTGGCACACCCACGTCCAGGTGGCATCCGTCTCCGAGCTCGACGCCACCCTCGTGAAAATCTCCGCCGCCGGGATCGAGACCCACCACAACTACGCCGCCGGTCGAGCGATCGACAGCGACATGAAGGACCAGAACCACCTACGCCGTACCGCCGACCGCGTGATCCGGCGCGAACTGCACTACGACAACGCCGCCTACGTCGAAGCCTGCGCACGCCACCAGGCCGGCCAGTCCGGGGACAAGATCACCCGTCGCGACTATGAGATGCGCGCCGACCCGGATGGCCCCGGCTACTCCAACCACGACGCCGTGCGCGTCCAGCTCCGCGAGGCCCGCGCACTGGCGACCGACTGGGACGACTACACCGACCGATTAAGCGCCCGAGGCGTGAATACGCGAGTCACCGGGACATCCGGCGTCTCCTATTCCTGGACCGGAATAGACGGCAGAAAGATAAAAGCACGAGCACGCGGGGAAAACGGTCTTGGCAACAGCGCGACAAAAGCAGAAGTCGAGAAACAATGCGCTAGAAACAAAGCAGAAAAAGAAGAAGGAATCGAGCTGAAAGCCCCGACTCCCACGTTCGCGCCGCCGACCGTGACCGCCGACCGGCCGGTGCCGATCTATCTGACCCCGGACGGCCGAGCACCCTGGGACGCCCAATTCGACGACTACGTCGAGCATGTACGACAGACAGGAGGCACCTACGAAGGACGGGTGCTCAACGGCCTCCGGGCGACCATCGCGGACCCCTGGGTCACCGACCGCGACCGCCTGATCGCCGCAGCACCGGATCACGGCATCACCGTCGAAGGACGCGTCGGTGCCCCGGAAGTGACAGTCTCCATTCCGGCGACAGATGCACCTGGCGACGTGGCCTTCGATACCGAGCGACTCGGAACGGCCTGGACCGGCCGGGGCTTAGACGGGCAGATTGACATCACCAGGACGAGGGAGAGCAATGACCACCACGCAGGACCGGGACGCGAGACTGGCGGCGCTCCAGAACAGCGAACCGCCGAACACACAGGACGAATTAGCGAAGCTACGCTCGCAGCTCGCCGAGCTGACAATCTCCGTCGAGGTGCTCAACGGCGGGCTGAAGAGGATCGACGCAGCCGTGAACCTGCTGCTCGAGACACCGCCGCCGCCGGACCACAGCCCCGCGATCGAAACACTGACCAGACAGGTACAGAAGCTCTCCGATCACCTCGAGGCACTGACAAACCGCGCAAACCAGCGCGCGATCGACTCATCGGCAACCCGCCACGACCTGACAAAGACCGTGGCTACAGCCGTTGAAGGGGCCGTGACGCGGGCGCAGCTCAACGCCGTACCCGTCCGCGAGCGCGAGGTCAGCGAGGATCTGCGGGCAGCGATGGTCACCGCCGACAAGCTGTCGAAGGCCCTGACCAGCGCAGCATGGGGTCGGCTCGCCCTCGCCACCATCCCGTACACCGTCGTCGCATTCCTGCTCTGGACGCTCGTCGTCCCGATCACCGAGGTACTGGGCATCGGGCCGCTGAGCCGGTGGGCCTGGTCGAACTTCGAGACCGCCGAGACCGCCGGGGGACGCCTGCTCATCGTCGCGGTGACCTTCGCCGTCCTCGCCGTCATCGGATACGGCATCTACCGAGGCGGTCGCTACCTCGCAGACGTCTACAAGGGCTGGGGCTGAGCGTGGCGTTCCTCGATGACTTCCGCGCCCAGGTTGAAGCCGCCAAACCCAAGTGCAAACGGTGCGGAGCGGTCAGTATCGCCAAGATCACTTACAGCCAGAACTACAGCGGCCGCGATATCTGGTCCGAGGAACACACCTGCCTCGACCACGCGAATGACCTCTTCGAACGCATCAAGCGAGGAGCAATCCTCCTCGAAACGAAGTGGCTGAACAAGTAACGCCAGATCAGTACCACGTTCTAACTTTCTAGATTGTTATCAGAGCCGACACGAAGGAGCGTCACGGATGGACCTGAGTCGAGAGAAGACACTGAGCGCCATGACGAGCGCCGCCGACCTAGCCACCGCCGCCGGCGACGCTCTGCGCCGCACCGAGGACCGCAAACGCGACGAGGACTTCGGTCAGGTCAAGCAGAGCCTGAACGACACCGAGAGCGCTGACATGCGCAAGGGCCGCGACCTCGACGCCGACCGGGTGGGCGAAATCCGCAGCCTCATGGCCGAGGGAGGCGACAAGGCCGTCGCCAAGAAGTTCGGAGAGTCCGCGCTCGGCTCACCCGAAGCCGTCAAAGCGAGGGCGCAGCGGGCCGCGATCCGCAAGCACGAGAGCACTATGGCAAGGGAAGCGATCGGCACCGCCGCGACCGAGAACGATCAGAAGAAGGTCACCGTCGCGCAGCAGGCCTCGCGGACCCCGCTCCGCGACGCGGCAATAGCCCGCCAGCGGGAGAAGGACCCCAACTGGGGACGCCAGAAGCCGACCACCACCGGACAGCCGTCCCGGACCCCGCTCCGCGACCAGGCCGTCGCCCGCCACCGCCAGAAGGAACTCGACCGCGACCGCGAAGGCCTCTCCCGCGGCCGCTGACCTCGTAGATTAAGAGCCCCCGACACACCGCGTGGTGTGCCGGGGGCTCTCGGCTGTCGGACGGTGGGTCAACGCTGTGGGGCGAACCGCAGCTCGCTGATGTCGAACAGATCGACCTTGATTCCGGCCTCACGCACGCGAGGATTGTCGGCGTCGGCCGGTCGGGAACCGCGCAACAACCGGCCCTCGTCGATGCTGTTGGGGAGCAGATCGGAGCCGTGGAAGGTCTCGGCCAGCTCGGAGGACTGCGACGCTTGGCCCTTGTGATCGGTGCTGAGCTTGTGCCGCTCACTGCGCCCGTGCGCCCAAGCTGCCTTCTCCAAAATCTCCTTCTCCGGGGCACCGGTCAGGAGCAGGATCGAGGGGAACACATCGCGCAGCTCGTCCATGCCGTCGCGACCGTAGCGGCGGGCGAACTGGGACGTGGCCTGCACCGCGACCAGCAGCGAGATACCCATCGCCCGCGCCTCGGTGACGACGACGGGGGCCTTCGCCCACGGCAGGGTGTTGCAGAACTCGTCGCACGCCACCAGCAGATGAGCCAACGGCACCGGCCGCGTCTGACCGGCCCGCCAGTGCGCGCTGATCGCGTCCACGCACGCCACGGCCGCACCTGCCGCCACACCCGTGGCCGGCGCGACGATGAACAGGGTGCTGCGCGGGTGCTCCAACATCTTCGGCTGGAACGCCCGCTCACCCTTGCCACCGGCCACAGTGCTGCGCCACCACGGCGCGAGGGCGCTCTTCATCGTGATCTTGACGCTGTCCATCATCTTGTCTTCGAGATCCGTCGCGCTCTTCAGCTCGTCCGCGAGCATGACCGCGCCCATCGTCTCGAGGCGACCGATCGCGTTGTGCCAGCACGGTTGGTCCTGGTCGTCGGGATCGTCGGAGTGCACCCGCCCTACCGCCGTACGCGCCCACGCAATCCCGTCCGCGTCGGCCGCACGCAGGATTGCTGCCAGCGGAGCCGTGGCCAAGGTCTCCCAGAACGGGTCACCGGATTGTCCGCTCGCGGAGCTCGACGATCCCGCCGACCCTGCCTTCATCAGAACGCTGGTCAGGTCCAGGGCCTCGTCGTCGGTGCCGATGAGCGCCGTCGGGTCGATGACGACCTTCTCCACGCCCTCGGGCAGAACCTCGTCGGGCACCTCACCGGACAGATCGAGCATGTAGGTACGCCCGCGACCGCCCCACGAGAGCCGCTGCTCCAACGTCAGATCGATCAGGTCGGGCTTCGACGAGATAGCCACCACCGGCCCCTGCCACATCAGCACAGCAGGAGCGATGACCCTCCGGCTCTTTCCGACGCCGCTCGGACCGCTGATTAGCAGGTGCGGTCCGCTGACGGCAAGCTTGCTGTCGACCCACCCTCCGTAAGGCGTCGGCTTCGGTATGTACGGCCCGGATTGCTTGCGGTACAGGCTCACTCAGATTCTCTCTCATCGTCCGAACGGAACATGCTCTTATCAAGAGTGTCACAACTTGCCGACGTTGCGCGACAACATCATTCGCACACTTTTTTTGGTGACGTCACCCTCGGCACAGTCCCAGGCCTGGCTTGTTTCTGGTGACGTCACGCGCGAAAGCGCGCGTAATCACGTGTCTGTAAACGCTTTTCGCGTGTCATGCTGAATGTGCGGCAACAAGCGAAGGGGGCCTACCGTTGGCCATGGCAAGCAAAGGGCCTAGAACCGCAGTGATGGCTCGGATTCCCGACGAGGTGCACGCGATCCTCCAGGATCGTCGACGCCGTTCTGAGACAGCGATGCCTGTCAGTCAGATGGTGTCGGACATCCTCGCGCTCTACGTCCACCGACCGGATCTGGCCGTCAACCTCAAAGAGTGGGATCAGGAATGAGCAAGTCGGCATCGTCGCACTCCGCTCTGAACCGGCGGATCGTCGCCGTACTGGCAATCTTCTTCGTCGGTGTCGCAGTCGGTGCCGGCTGCGACGCCAGCAGCTCGGACGACGCACGCGCATACGCCGACACCCTGGTCGCGGTGGTGTCCCTCGGTGGCTGACCTGCACCAGACGCGGGAGCGCTCGGCGTGGGTTCTCGCCCGTGCCGGTCGCAATCCGGCAGCACGTCGGCGAGGTGAGCGGCTGGCGTCGAGGTCACGCCGCTCGACCCGCTACGAGGCCGGGGTCGGTGACGCCGCTGTCGGGGAGGTCGTCACACCGAACCGCGTCCACCGGGCCGTCTACAAGGGCGAGGACCACCGCATCCTGCGGGTGCTCTGGCTCGCTCTCCGTGAGAGCGTGCAGGCGCTCGCCGCCGGTCCCGGCATCGCGGCCGCGTGGGGCCTCTATGGGCTGTGGTGGCGCAACACGGCCTCCTGGGGGCCGATGCGCTGGAAGCCCGTCGCGGCCGTCTCGCTCGGCGCTCTGCCGGTGCTGCTGGTCCTCGTCGGCGCGGTGATTTGGATGCACAACGACGTGCCCTTCCTCGCCTGGTATGCGACGGTCCAGCTCGTCATCGCGGTCGCTCGGCTGGCCTGGCTGATCCGGGCCTACGGCTGGGAAGCGGTCACCTCGGGAGCGCGACCGAACCAGGGCCACACCGTCACCCGGATCAGCGGCCTGCCCGACCCCGCACCGAACCGGGTCGTCGTCCGCCGGAGGGTCGCACCGCCTACACCACCCCCCACGATCATCGCCCGCACCATCGAGCACGAGGACAGCGACCAATGACGAATCAACCCCCGATCCACGTCAACGTGCAGAGCGGTGCAGGCGAGGTAATCCGCATCGCTGCAACACTTCTCATGTTCGGCGGTGCTGGCGCGCTCGCGTGGGCCGTCGCGCAACAGGGCTACGCCGAACTTGCCGGAACCGGCCTGACCGTCATGACCGTGCAGGTGGTCAAGATGATGTGGGTGAACGGGCTGATCGGTCTGCCCACTCGCACCAGCACGGGCGAGACGGACGACGCCGACATAACCAGCATTCGAACGTTCGCGGCTGCGAACTACCGCGTGCTGATGCGCTACCAGGCCGAATCCCCCGCGCCCCGCATGGTCGCTATCGGCTTCGCCTACGCCGTCGCGTTCCTGGTGCTGCGCGCCGGAATGATCAGCGCGCTCAGCATTTTTCAAAACATCGTAATCGCGGGCGGTGCAGCGGCGATCCTCGGCTCGATCGTCGTAATGCCCAAGCTCCTGCCGAATCTCGTCGGGGTACTCAAGAGCAAGGGCGTCGTCCGCAACGCCGCAGCGCAACCGGCCGCTACCACCTCGGCCCCGCCCACCGCACCAGAGCCGGCAGCGCCGATCGAGTGGATTCCGGTACCGGCACCGCCGGCACTCGCAGGGCCGTCGGTCACTCCCCCTCCCGTGACACGTGTTGTCGTCCGTAAGAAGCCCTACAAAGAGGATGGAAACAATGCCTGACCGGTTCGAATACTTCGACGAGCACGGCAAACCGATCGACCCAGCCGACCTCGACGGCGGTGAGTACGAGGTCGTCGACGCACCGGCCGGCACCGAGCAGCCCGCACCTGAGCAGGACCCGATCCTGGCGACCGTGCGCCCCCCTGGGGTGTCGTCGGAACCGGACGCCGGTCCTCGACTGCCCAAGGGCGTGATCGTCAGCGTGCTCGCAGTCGTGCTGGTGGTGGGCGGCGGCGCAGCGTTCGCACTCTCGCAGATCGGCAACGAGAACAACGCCACGAGCATGGCCGATGTGAGGTCGAAGGTCCAGTCGAAGAGCGGCGACGTGGTCGCGGACACCCGCCCGGACGTGAACGCCTGCAGCGGCACTCAGATCAACGACGCCGCCTGGACACGCAACAGTGACGAACCGACCAAACAGCTCAATGTCGTTGACTCGCTGCCGCTTCCACCGGAGTTCGTCAAGCGCAGCGCCACGTCCGACGACCCCGCCGACACCACGGCGATGGTCCAGTTCGGGAACCGAAGCCTGGGCATCTACGACTTCAATGCCAAGGCCGACAAGGAGGTCGAGAAGGCCGACCGCTGGTGGAAGGTCGCCGTCACCACCGCCCCGGACCTCGCCGTCACCGGCGAGGAGAAGGGCACCGGCCGCGACGTGGACGCGGCCACCGCGTGCACCAGCGTTCCCGGCGGCGTCTTCCGCATGATCGGTGACGGCATCCCCGACTCGGCACGCGAGATGCAGGCCGACCTGGTCGACGTCGCAGTGCTCAAGGGCGACGGCGTCGAACCGGCCACCGTGTGGGCCGTCGCCGGTGACCGCCTGCTCAAAGCGACCCTTGAATACACACCCACCGACGACGAATAGTCGCCGCGCACCACAACCCCCACAGAGTTCCACGCACGACACCACGACACACCGAACCCCAAGGAGCACAATATGAACGCCAAGACCACCGCCGCGAAGATCGCCCTCGTCACCATCGGCGCAGCCGTCGCCGTCACCGGCCTCGCCGGTACCGCATCGGCCGACGTGACCGAGGGCTCGTACACCGCGAAGAAGTTCCTGCTCGGACCCACGGTGTACCCGCTGTTCACCGCCGAGGCGAACGTCGTCGGTGACCAGCTCATCATCGGCGGGCTGACCGCCACGATCACCCCCACCGAGACGGGAGGTACGGCCGTCGTCGCTGGACAGGAGATCACGCTGACGGAGGTGCCCAGCGTGGGCGGGTACGTGATCAACACCCGGTCGGGGGTGACTTTGGGCCAGCTCGACGCCCGCTGATCGGCGAACTTCGCGACAAGTGTCGATAGCCCCGCACCGACAGGTCTGGGGCTATCGCCGCATCGGGGGGCACGCGGGCGGCTCGTACTTGCGCGACGTGGTGAGAGAAACGGCAGGCAGTCACGCGGTGCGGGGCGAGAAGCGTGCAGACACTTTCAAGCCCACTCCGCAGTGCTTTGCACACGCTTCGCTGGCTGAAAACTCGGCGATAACGTTTGGAAGTAGGTGCTAACCCTTTCCCTCCGGGATCGGTTCCGGTCTACTCACAGCCTCGGGGACGTCGAGATACTCCAGGTCCTCGCCTGTCGACGTGACCGAGGTATCCGCATACGCCTCGGCCGTGCTCCTCCATGCATCCAAAAGCCCTCTGAGCGGCTCGATACGATCGCTCGCGATACACGTAAGCGCAGCGGCCTCGAGCTCATCCACGAACCGTGCCCGCGCACTGTCAGGGAGGAGGCCGGAGATACTTCTCGATGCCGCGTCGGTCATACGTTAATGACACCAGAACCGGTCCAGGCGTGCCAGCGAGCGTATGAATTGTCGCCGCGGCGCTCCGCCGTGAGAGACACCTGCTCGCCGAGCGGTCTCGCGCAGGCCGTGGCAGCTGACCCGGTGTCCTTGAGAAGTTCGATGCCTGCTCGAACCAGAGAAGATCTTGTCTCGTTCGCTATCACGTAGTCAGTGTCTCCCGGTCGGTGTAGACCCGAAGGACCTCACCACATACGACGTTGCGGTCCCCTCTTTTTCAACGACATCAGGCCTGTTTGTAGTGCGCTCGCAGCTTCGTGAGGTAGTTGTCGGACAGGCCTAACGCGGCGCAGTACGTGATCACGAAGTCCTCGTCGAGACCAGCGCTCTTCAGGGTCGCGAGAGGTCGCTGCACAAGCTCCCTCTGCTTTCCGCGCTGCGCACCGCCGCCGATCTCTCTCTCCCACATCAACATCGCTACGAAGGTGTCATGCAGCTCGTCGTCGAGCGGCGGTGTCGTCTCCCCGGTCGACAGGTTGTACGCACCCGTTGCGGCCATCCACCCATCGAGCGCGGGAGGTGCGCCGTACTCGAACACGACCACGGTCCCACCTGTGCTCAGGCCGCGTGAGAGTTCCGAGAGTCGTTCCAGCTTCGGAAACGCCAGCACCACGCATCCGTCGCGACTGCCGAGCGAGATTCCCCTCTTCATCACTTCCGAGCGGCCGCCGGCCGACAGGGACGCGAGTACTCCCGCGCTTCCGGTGACGGTTGCCTGGTGTTCGTGGATGACGCTCAGCGAACCGGTGCCGACACTGCGCTCCCGCAGCCAGGACCGTAGAGCGTCGTCCGCCCCGGTGAACCCGGTGGCGTCCTGCGGCGACCAGCGAACAATCGCTGCATCGAACTCGATCGGTCGTACGTGCATCGAACTCCTCACTCTCCTGGCCGCTCACCGGGTGTTCCTGAGTTGCTGTGTCAGCGCCACGACACTTTCGCAGCTGGCGGTGCGAGCCGGTCATAGATCGTGAAGTCCAGCCCCAGTAACCAATCTTGTATCGGCACACCGAAGCTTTCGTGCAGGAAGTACGCTGTCGCGATCCAGAAATTGAAGTCGTACCCCGCCTTACCCATTTTCAGACGCCACTTATCGCGAAAACAGTATTCGACGGTCCCAGCCTCATCATCGCGAATCACCTCGACAACCCCTCGCGCGTCGAGCTCGCGGAGACCGGCTCGAAAGACCGAGGCATTCCTTATTCTGTTGTCTACATTGTATTTTGGTATATATGGGCCGCGATCACTTGGGTCACCTAATGTGAGCCCGACCTTCGGATCAACTGGGCAATCCTGTACCCAGATGTGAAGCAGTTGCGACAGCGTTTCGAGAGCAAGTTGCGAAAATCGCTGTAATTCATCCCCAACAGAATTCAACAAGTCGACGAAGTTCGATATGTCATCCGCTGGCTCGCTGTCCCACCCGAGGGATTCCAGCAAACCCTCCGCCGTTGTGGCCGATTTCGCCGGACGAAGTTCCGTGTCGATGGCACCAGTAGCAGTTTTGACGCCGGATTGATCTTGCTCGATCGCGGCGGTGATCGCTTCGTTCACCTTCGCTTCGTGCCGTTGTTTCATCACGGTCAACAGCTCTACCGGATAGTTAGCTTCGCCTGTGTCCGGGGCATCGACGTCGCGGCCGTGGGTCGCACACATGAGCATGAGGTTGCTGAACTCGGCTCGCTCTTTGGGTGTCAGCGGACTGTTGCCGCGTGGCCCGTCCTGCTCGGCGGCGACAATATGTGCGACCGTCCCGATCCAGCCGCCGGTCGGAGACGTCAGCGGCAGCCGACAGTCGGTCATTGCGCATCGGCCACCAGACGCGAACATCAGCTCACGCATGGTCTGAGTCTTCACGGTCACTCGCGTCTTGGCACTGCCGCTGTTCGCCATACGGCTCATAGTGTCATTCGCTAGTACGTCCGCGCGCAGTCCGCCGCAGCCTGCGACCCTGCATCGGAGAAGTCGAGTCCGAGTTCGTCGTGCAGATCCAGCAGGTTGGACTCGTTGCGCGCGGTGACGGTCACCGGGGTGAGGATCGGCCCTTGCTGGGCGAACACGTCGTCGCGTGAGCGGATCCCGCCGTCCTGCAGCTCGACGATCTCGCCGGCGATGTAGAGGGTGTCGCCGTCGTCGTACGCAGCGGGAGAGCCCAGCTCGTAGCCGCTGGTCTCGAGTGATGCGTTGATCTCGGCGAGGACGTCGCTGGGGACGTCGATGCAGTCGGCAGCCGGCGTTGCCGTGGTGGTCGGGACGGGAGCCGCTGTCGTTGTCCGTGGCTGGGTAGAGGGAACCGCAGCGGGTGCGCGCGTGGTCGCGCCGGCCGGAGACTCGGACGACGTCGCCGATGCCTGGTCGCTGTCGCTGTCTTCTTCGCCCAGCCCGAACACCGATCCGATGCCGACGAGCAGCAGCGCGGCCGCCGCGATCGCGAGGAAGATCTTGAGGCCGCGGTTGCCGCCACCCTGTTGTCCCTCCGGTGATCCCTGGCTGTGTCAACCCGATCTGGGACCACGATGACGGCCTGACTGGGACCCACCTGGCACCGGCTAATCACGCCCTTGGTCTCGGTGGTCACTGCCGAGTGGCGAGGGCTATAGGTATCTGCAGACCTGATCGGGGCTACAGGTTTCGGGCTCTGGGAGGGCTGCATCGTCGCGGAGCGCAGCCACGTTGTCGCGAAGTGTTGTGAGGTCGGCGATCTGCGCGTCGATGTCGGCAAGGCGCGCGTCCAGCAGGTCACGTACGTGGCCGCAGGGAGCTTGGCCGTGGTCGCGGATGTCGAGGATCTGCTTGATCTGGGCGAGGGTGAGCCCGGCCGCTTGGCCGCGGTGGACGAAGTCGATCCGGCTGACCGCGTCGGGGGTGTAGTCGCGGTAGCCGGCCGGTGTGCGTTCGGCCGGGGGCAGCAGCCCTTGCTCTTCGTAGAACCGCAGAGTCTTGGTGGTCGTGCCTGCCGCCTCGGCGAGTTCTCCGATCCGCATCCCGGCCTCCATCGTGTCGCAGGTCTCGCTTGACCTTCCCCTTTACTGGAAGGTCCAGTATCGCTGCATCAGGAGCGTTTCCCAACAGTTCTGGGAGGAATCGGGATGCAGACCAGGTACGACCTCGCGATCATCGGATCCGGCGGCGGTGCGTTCGCGGCGGCCATTCGTGCGACCTCTCTGGGCAAGTCGGTGGTGATGGTCGAGCGTGGCACGTTCGGCGGCACGTGTGTGAACACCGGCTGCGTGCCGTCGAAGGCACTGATCGCAGCCGCGGAGGCCCGGCACGTGGCCGCGGACGCGCCGACCCGGTTCCCGGGCATCGCCAGCGTCGCGGGCGCGGTGGACATGCCGGCCCTGATCGGCGGAAAGCAGGATCTCGTCGAGGCCCTGCGGGGTGAGAAGTACGTCGACGTCGCCGACTCCTACGGTTGGCAGGTCCGCCGCGGCAACGCCGCGTTCGCCGGCACTCCGGATTCGCCCCTGCTCGAGGTCGCCGCGGCGGATGGCAGCGTCGAGACCATCGAGGCAGCGCAGTACCTGGTGGCCACCGGGTCCCGTCCCTGGGCCCCGCCGATCCAAGGGTTGGAGGAGGCCGGGTACCTGACCTCGACTACGGCGATGGAGTTGACCGAGGTCCCCGACTCGCTGCTGGTGCTCGGTGGTGGCTACGTGGCCCTGGAGCAGGCGCAGCTGTTCGCCCGGCTCGGGTCGACGGTGACCCTGCTGGTTCGGTCCCGGCTCGCGTCGAAGGAGGAGTCGGAGGTCTCCAAGGCGCTGCAGGAGGTCTTCGCCGATGAGGGCATCCGGGTGGTCCGCCGAGCGGTCCCGACCCGCGTGACCCGCGACGCCGCCACCGGCCAGGTGGTGGTGACCGCGGACGTCTCCGGTGGCGCGCAGGAGTTCCGCGCCGACGAGGTTCTGGTCGCTCTCGGCCGCCGACCGGTGACCGACGGGCTCAACCTCGACGCGGTCGAGGTGAAGACTGGCGAGGTCGGCGAGATCGTGGTCACCGACCAGCTGCAGTCCTCCAACCCGCGGATCTGGGCGGCCGGTGACGTGACCGGGCACCCCGAGTTCGTCTATGTCGCCGCCCACCACGGCACCGTGGTCGCCGAGAACGCCTTCACCGACGCCGAGCGGTCGGTGGACTACATGCGGCTGCCCCGGGTCACGTTCACCAGTCCCGCGATCGGCGCAGTCGGGATGACTGAGGCCCAAGTCCTCGCGGCCGGGATCCGCTGCGACTGCCGGGTGCTCCCGCTGGAATACGTGCCGCGAACGCTGGTCAACCGGGACACCCGCGGCTTCATCAAGATGGTCGCCAACGCCGACACCGGCGAGATCCTCGGCCTGACCGCGGTCGCCAAGGACGCCGGCGAACTGGCCGCCGCGGGCGTCCACATCATCGGCAAGACCATCGCCGAGGTCGCCGACGCCTGGGCGCCTTACCTGACCATGACCGAGGGCATCCGGATCGTCGCGAAGGCCTTCACCACCGACGTCTCCAAGCTCTCCTGCTGCGCCTGACCCGCACCCACCCCACTCAACGAAGGAGGCATCCGCGATGTCGGACCTCAGCACCCAACTGCCCCAACGACTCACCCGACCCGAGGAGACCGGCCTTGACGCCGGCCTGCTGATCCCGCTGCTGCGGCTGCTCGTCGACGGCGACCCCGTCACCGTCGAGCAACTCGCCGCGGCTGCGAGCCGCACCCTCGATGACGTACGGCGCGGTCTCGCGGCGGTGCCGGACACCGAGTACGACGATCAGGGCCGGATCATCGGCCAGGGCCTCACCCTGCGCCCCACCCCGCACCGGTTCACCGTGGCCGGTGAGGAGCTCTACACCTGGTGTGCGCTGGACACGCTGATCTTCCCCGCCCTGCTGGACCGCCCGGCAAAGGTGGAGTCGGCCTCCCCGGTCAGCGGCGAGCCGGTTCGGGTCAACGTCGACCCCACAGAAGGTGCAACCAGCGTCGATCCGCCCACCGCGGTGGTGTCGCTGGTGAACCCGGAGCAGATCACCTCGATCCGTTCCTCCTTCTGCAACCAGGTGCACTACTTCACCTCCCCCGAGGACGCCGCGGGCTGGCTGGCCGAGCACCCCGGCGCGGAGGTGGTCCCGGTGGCCGAGGCGTGCCGGATCGGGGCCGCCCTCGCCACCGGCCTGCTCAACCGCCTCCAGGCGCCCGCCGCGGCCGACGACAGCCACAGCTGCTGCTGACCCATACCCACTGAAGGGAATGAGAACACCGATGATGTCCAACCACGACGATCGCCCGGGAGGCAGCGGCCTGCTCCTCGGAGCCGGCGCCGCGCTGCTCATGGTCGCCTGTTGCGCCTTGCTCCCCATCCTCATCGCCGGTGGCGCGATCGCCGGTATCGGCGCGTTCCTCCGCAACCCGTGGGTCATCGGCGCCGGGATCGCCCTGGCGATCCTCGCGCTGATTGCCATCTCCCGCCGCGGCGGCGGCACCGCCGGCCACGGCTGCTGCCCGCCCATGCCCACCAACGAAAACGTCGACCCGAAGGACGAGCAGAACCGATGAGAATCACCCGCCGCCACCACGCCGCGCTCTCGATCGCCGCCGTACTCGCCGCCGGATCGCTGACCCTGACCGCCTGCGGCAACAGTGCCGACCCCGCGACCGCCGGTTCCGGTTCACCCGCCACCGTGACCAGCGTCGATGGCCAGCAGATCAGCCTGCCCGCCAACGGGAAGCCCACCGCGGTGTTCTTCTTCTCCGTCGGGTGCGGCGAATGCGTCAACGGCGTCCGGTCCCTCGGCGAGGCCGCCACCACCGCCGAGAACGCCGGCACCGTGGCAAGCTTCCTCGCCGTCGACATGGACCCCGGCGAATCCAAGGCCCTGATCGGCGACTTCATGGAGTCCGTCGACGCCGAACACGTACCGGCCGCAATCGACGATGGCGCGGCACTCTCCCGGCGATTCGAGGTGGCCGCTCTGTCCACCCTGATCGTCGTCGACGCCGACGGCACGGTGACCTTCCGCGCCACCGACCCCGACGCCGCGACGATCACCGCCGAACTGGCAAAGGCCGGAGCCTGACCCATGGGCGGACTGCTCACCCTCGCCTTCGCGGCCGGCATGGTCGCGCCCGTGAACCCGTGCGGGTTCGCGCTACTCCCGGCCTGGATCACCCACACCCTCGGCGACACCGATGCCTCAACGGTCCCGGTGCGGCTGCTGCGGGCGCTGCGGGCCGGTCTCGTGTTGGCGGTGGGGTTCGCCGGCACCCTCGCGGCAGCTGGCCTGGTAGTCAGCGCCGGCGCCCGAGGGCTGATTCGCGCCGCGCCGTCGCTTGGCCTGGCCGTCGGCATCCTGCTGGTGGTTCTCGGCCTGTGGATGCTAGCCGGACGCTCGGTCTCGGTGCGGGTGCCTCGGATCCCCGGCCGGGCAGCCGCGGGACTCCCACCCACTGCCCGGATGGCTGCGTTTGGGGTCGGCTACGCGCTGGCTTCGCTGTCGTGCACGTTCGGGGTGATCCTCGCGGTCATCGCGCAGGCGCAGGCCACCTACAGCTATGCCGGGCTCCTGCTCGTCTTCGGTGTCTACGCTGCTGGCTCGGCGACCGTCCTGCTGCTGCTCGCCCTGGCCACCGCCGCGGCAGGCAGCGGACTCACCCGCCACGTCGCGCGATTGGCCCGCCATGGCCCACGGGTCACCGCTGTCGTCCTGCTGCTCACCGGCGCCTATCTGGCCTGGTACTGGTACCCGGCGGCCACCAGCGACGCCCCGGTCGCCGCGGGCCGTGGTGGCGGACTCACTGACGTCTCCGCGGTGGTCTCCAGCTGGATCCAGACACGGGCGACACTCATCGGCGCGCTCGCTGCCGCGTCTGCGCTGGTAGTGCTGGCGCTCGGGGTTCTCCAGCGACGCCGCCGGATCCTTCGGGGGCGCCCGATGACCACGCGGGACAGCACGCAGTGACAGCCCACCGGGTGCGGCGTGCGCACGAAACAGGCTCGGTTGATTGCGTCACCGCGACGCGTTCCCTGACCGGGTCGACGCCAGCCGGTAGGAGTCGGTACCAGTTTCGATGATGTTGCCGCCGAAGGTGAGGCGGTCGACGATGGCCGCGCACAGGCGCGGGTCCGTGAAGGTCTTGGTCCAGCCGGCGAAGCCCTCGTTGGACGCGATTGCCACGCTGTTCTTCTCCTCTCGCTCGGTGAGGACCTGGAAGAGGAGTTCGGCGCCGCGGCGGTCCAGTTCCATGTAGCCGAGCTCGTCAATGCAGAGCAGGTCGACGCGGCCGTAACGAGCGATCGTGCGGGCCAACTGCTTCTCATCGGCTGCTTCTACAAGCTCGTTCACCAGCCTCGTGGCGAGGGTGTACTTTACCCGGAATCCCTTTTCCGCGGCTGCGGTCCCCATGCCGATGAGCAGGTGAGACTTGCCGGTGCCGGAATCCCCGATCAGGCACAGCGGCTGGCCCTTCCGCACCCACTCGCCGGTCGCCAACTGGTGGATGGTGGCGGGGTTGATGTTCGAGTTGGCGTCGAAGTCGAAGTCCGCGAGGAACTTGCTCCGCGGGAACCCGGCGCCGTTCACGCGCCGGATGGTGGACCGACGGTCGCGGTCGTCGCACTCGGCCAGGAGCAGCTCGGCGAGGAATCCGGTGTAGGTCAACTGGTCCTTGTTCGCCGCCGCGACCGCGTCGCCAAGCAGGGCCCGCATGGTCGGGAGCCGGAGCCTCCGGCAGGCCTGGTCGACCGCCGCTACGGCGGCTTCCTCGGTCAGGCCGCGGCGGCGGCGCAAGGTGGTGGTCACGCTGGTGACTGTGCTCATCGGGGTGCTCCGCTCTCATCGGGACTCATCGGGTCGGGGTGGTGGTCGGTGCCGGTGCGGCGGCCGAGCAGTTGCTGGTATTTCTCCATCGACGGCAGCGGCCGGGTGTCGGGCGGGAGGCCGGCGATGACCGCGGCCGGGTCGAGCAGCAGGCGTTCGGTGAGGGACACGACCTTCCGGCTGCGCTTGGCGTCGCCATCTCGTCGTTCGCCATCGCTGGGCTGCGCAACGGGATGACGGTCTGAACTGGCCCCGGTGGGCGCTGCGAGGGTGGTGTGCAGGCGTGCTTCGACCGCGACCACATCAGCTGAGACTGCACCGACGCTCACTGCGGCGAGCAGCCCGGCTTCGACTTCGTCGGCGGCCATGGCGCGGTGCAGTAGGAGCACGTCGATCAGTTCCCGGGTGCCGACCGCATCCCCGAGCCGCCTGCGGGCGTTCGCCCAGAACGCCTCATGCGCAGGCGTGAACGCCCCCGATTCGCGGGCCTGCGCCAACGCGGTGGAGCCTGGCAATGCGCCCGGCTTACCCTTGAGCACCTCGAGGTAGTGGTCGAGGTTCACCGACTGGCCACCCCTTGTGATGACGCGGGCGTGCCGGGCGATCTGGAGTCGGCCGTCGAACACGACGACCTCGGATGCGCGCAAGGAGACGCGGACGCGGCGGTGGATGAACCGCGCCGGGACGGAGTACCGGGCCATGCGGACGGTGATCATCGCGGAGCGGTCGACCATCGGGTTCAGCATCAGCCCGGGGTCGAACCCCTCGACCGGGAGCGGCGCGAGGTTCTCGCGTTCGGTCGCGAAGTCCTCGCCGACGGTCCGGATCCGCGACGAGATCCGTCGGCGGTCGTCGGCGGCGTCCAAGGCACGGACCTTCTCGTTCAGCTCGTCGAGCGAGTCGACGACGGGCATGGGCACGAGGTGCTGGCGGCGGAACCGGCCGACGTCGCCTTCCACACCGCCCTTCTCATGTGCCCCGGCGATGCCCGGCTGGCAGTAGAACGCGTCGAACCCGAAGTGAGAGCGGAACAGCACCCAGCGGTCGTTCTCTACCCGCTCACGACCGCGCGCGTTGACGACCCGGGTGACTGCGGCGGTGAGGTTGTCGTACCGGACGTGCCGGGCGGGGATGCCGCCGATCTCGTTGAACGCGGCGATGTGGCCCTCGAGGAACGCCTCTTGGCCTTGGGTGGCGTAGATCCGGTGCACCGCCTTCCCGGAGTAACTCAACCTGAATGTGAAGAGGAAGACCTTCGTCTTCACCCCGGCCAGGATGACGTAGAGCTCGCCGAAGTCGACTTCTGCTTCTGCGCCTGGCGCGTGCTCCTGGGGGATCATGACTTCGACCCGGCGGCCAGCTTCGAGGCCGATCTGCGTGCGGCGGATGCGGACGTAGTCGCGAACCGTCGAGTACGACACCTCAATGGCGTCGTGTTCCTCGATGAGGCGGACGTGGATCCGGCGGGCGGTGTGCCGTTGCTTCCGCGGCGCCTCAAGGTCGGCGCGGAGCATGTCGTCGATGGCCGACTTGAACGGATCCAACCGGGGCGAGGAACGCACCGGGGTCTTCCGCGGCGGTGGTTCCGCGGACGTGAGGGCCCGGCGAACGGTGCCGCGTCCGACTTGGTGCTTGCGTGCGAGCGCTCGGATCGACATGCCCTCGACCCGGGCGTCCCGACGGATCGCAGCGAACAGTTCCACACGCACCCTCATCCCGAAACCCACTTCCGGTGCCGCGAGGACCGCTGGATGCGGGTCCTCCTGACGCCACGGAAGTGGGTCCAGATCAAGCCGTCACGACGCCACGCCGAAGCCCGGGTGGGTCCCGAATCAGACCGTCGCACTGGTCCCGAATCAGACTGTCACCGCCAGATCCCGGCGCAGTCGGTGGCGGTGTCGATGCGGACGCCCCGGGAGTGGCCTGATCGGTCCACTGCGCGCCGTCCCAGAACCGCTGTCCACCGGCGTTGGTGGGGTCCGGATCCGAATACCAGCCGGGGGTAGGTGACGTCATGGGCAGAAGTCTCCCAGGCGCGTAACCACGCTTCCGATGCCGACACTCCGAATCGGTCCGCTCGCTGGACAAAGGGTTCGTGGGACGGTGAGCGGACAGTCAGACCGACCGGACCGAAGAAAGACAGGTAGAACGCACCGTGGCCAAGAACGTAATCGTCGAAGTTACCGATGACATCAACGGGAACGTCATCCCCGACGGAACCGGCGAGTCGATCGAATTCTCCGTCGACGGCGTCGACTACTCGATCGACCTCGAGGACAAGAACGCGGAGAAGTTCCGTAAGACGTTGGGCTACTACATCGATCATGCGGCGAGGATCGGTGGCCGCAAGCGGAGTGCGCACACCTCTGCCGTCCGCGCCGCCGCCGCCGACGCCGCGAAGAAGCCCGCGAAGCGCGACCCCGAGCAGACGCGAGCGATCCGGGAATGGGCCAACGCCAACGGCTACGAAGTCAGCAACCGTGGGCGCGTTCCGGCCGCGATCATGGAGGCGTTCGACGCCGCTCACTGAACGCACACCGCCCCGGCGGGCACCGCTGCGGGCACACGGATCTCGTCCAACGATGTGAAGATGGAGCTGGTCGTGTCACGTATCCCATGGACACGCTACGAGGGTGATGACGTCGAGGCATTCGCCGCCTTGTGTCTGTACCGCGATCACCCCACGGCGGTTCGCATTCGCCCGTCCCGTGGGGATGGCGGCATCGATGTCTATGTCCACAACAACGATTCCTCGTATGACATCTACCAGGTCAAGCGGCATGCCGAGACGCTGACCAGCAAGCAGAAACGCGACATCGAGCATTCTTACCGAACTCTGAAGGCATATGCGGCTGAGCGACAGTGGACGGTCAGGACATGGCATCTACTCCTGCCGCTGGACCCCACTCCGGAGAACGACGAATGGCTCGCCGATCTGAACAGCGCCGACCCGTTCGCCGCGAAATGGGACGGCCTCCCCACATTCGACAACTGGGCCGCTGACTATCCGCAGGTGGTCGACTACTACTTCGCCGACGGTGTCAGACGTCTCGATACCGAGATGATGCGGTTCATGGCTACGACGTTGATAGCCCTGCCCGGCGTCGACGTCGATGCCGCACAAACTCTGTACGAGAGTCTCGAACCAGCGCAGATACTCGAACGGGTATCGCTGATGAGCCGAACGATCAATGAGATCGACCCGCACTACTCGTATGTGATCTCCGCCGGACCGCGCGCGACCCCTCCGCCCGCTCCGACCGGTAGCTACCCGGCACTCGTTGCCACCTCGACGCGCGAGGTCGGCGATGAGGTCGTCACGGTTCACATTCTGGCCAAGTTCGCTGAGGCCGTGGAAGAGCGGCCAGTGACAGTCCGGACAAAGGTCGTCGTGACCAGAGGCAGTGCAGAGGAGCGCGAGTGGCGGCAATTCCTCGAGTACGGCCGTACGCCGCTGAACCCGGTGCCCGTCCGTGACCTCACGCTGGATCTTCCTGGTGGTCTCGCGAGCACCCATTCCGAAGCCCAGCTGATCATCCAGCCGGCCGACAGCACGGAACCATTCGACCGCGTTCTCAGTGTCATATCCCCTGACGGCGAGACGCTTGCTGCGGTCACGGTTCGTTTCACCGATGTCCAGTTCAACCACGACCGGACTGGCGGCGCGTCGACTGGAATGGACGCAACCGGCATGCTGCGCGTCCAGATCCTGACCAAGATCAGCGGCGATTCACTCGATGTCTCGTACCACTTCTCATTGTCCGACGACGTCGGGCGGCATCCGCAGCACGTACTCAACGCTCTGATGTTCGTCAATTCGTTCTACGCGCCCAACTCTTTCCGTATCTCGTTCCCTCACATACCGCGCCGCCGGACCGAGAACCCTCTGACCGCGCCTGTACCCGACGGTGCGGATTTTCGACGGGCAGCGCTCTACATGAACTTCCTGAGTGCACTCGTCACGATTCAGCGGTTCGTTGACACCGAGATACTTGTTCCCGACGCAAGGACTGTCACTGCGGACGCTTTTTCCGCGGTCGTGCGGGCCGCCAGATTGCTCGAAGGTGACACCGTGCAGGGAACATGGACCGACCTCACGATCGCTGTTGTGGCGGAACCGCCCGCCATCGACCCCGAACGCTTCCTCCCGATCGCGGCAAGCACGCCACTACAGGTCACCATCGGCGAGAAGCTCATCGAGCTCGGGACGGTTCGCTGCGAACTCCCCAGTGCTGCAGTGACCGGATACGCCGGCACCGACGCAGACGGAGACGGAGACACCGTCGTCACATTCACTGCGGATCCGAACAACGACGTGGTCACCATGACCTGGGAGGGCGAAACCACACTTCCACCGATCGCCGAGTAACCAGGCGGCCATCGCGCCTGGAGGCTCGAACGTGTGCGGGCAGCTGAGCAACCCTGCGGTGGCAGACCTGAAGCGAACGAGCGCCGCTGTCTCTTCTGCATCGGATGCGCCGGGTCCGCGAAGCGCAACGGCGGAGGGAACTCTGTTTGGCTTCTAATTGCCCCGTCGGACTCGGCAAGCTCGCATCGGACGCAATACGATCCCCGGGTATGGGCTACTACAGAGATGCGACGCTGGAGGAGATCGAGCGCAAAAAGTGGACGGTGTGCAGCGTGAGGACACCAGAGAACGCCGCTGATCTTCCAGCGGACGAGCTCGTCCGAGAAAGAACCGAACCGACACTGCAGTACGACCACAAGGTGTTGGCCAACGAGCCCGCCGACGGCTGGCTGACGGCCGTCGATCTGGTCACGCATGAATACAGGCCCGAAGCACTCACCTCTCTCGTCGGGCCCGCCACCGACGGGCCGGACGGCTCCCGCGGATGGCTGGTCAATCACGTCGAGACCGTCGAGGACACGGTCATCGCGGCGGTCGCAGCCAAGGGCAACCATCCGGACGGGCGTGAGCTGCAGGATCTGGACCGCGGCGAGCAGCTGAAGTAGTGAGTGCCCCGGCATCGGTTGTCGACGCTTGCAATCAGCTTGCTGTCAGCCTGTACAACCCCGCCCTGCTGATCACTCTGCATCGCGACATCGCCGAGGTAAAAGGCCTGGACGGCCGTGGACTGCGTGGTTCTAGGAAGCAGCAGGCTCTCCGGTGGGGGATCTTCTCCCTGACATTCAGCGCAGCCGATGCGTTCTTCAACGACGTACTCATCGCACCGTCGAAGGGACGCGCGATCCCCCTGAACCCCGACAAGCTGCGTACCGCCGGCCAGAAGGCCGGCGTGGAGTTGTTCACCAATTCGTGGGGTGTCCGCACACGAACTCCAGGGCCGGGATCCGGACGGTCCCGGTGGGTCACCTTCGAAGGCTCAGCCGCGTTGCGCTCGTATATGTCCGACATGAAGAGCTTGCGTGACCTGCTCAGTCACGGCGGCGATCCCTACGCCGCGACCAACGACTCTGGCGCACTCTGGCCCCAGGTCAGAGGTAATTCGATGACCCTGATGGGTGCGGAAGGGTTCCTTCAAGCCTGCTGCGACCTCGGCTCTCAGACACTCCTGGCTTTCGGCGGCACCGTTGACGAGCTGCCATCTTGGCCCGAGCCTCACAGGTCGGGTCTCTCGGCCGAGAAGCGGCCCGGTCTGCCGCTGTTGCGCAGCCCTGACTGACGCTTCATTCACCCACGATGACGAGACCTCACAGGGAAGTTCAGAACGGCAGAGCGTCCGGGCCGAGGGACGGTTGCAGCTCGTTTCCGATAGGTCGACACAGGTCCGAAGCATCATGGCCAACAGCCGTCGGGCCTAGATGACCTTCCAGGGGTGACTCATCGAACTCGGCGTATCCCTCTGCCCGGATCCAACGCTCCTGCACGTCGGTGTTGAGAATCGCATCGCGGCGACTGAAAACATAGGCGGAAACCCAATGTAGGGCGTCGGACCGCAGTTCGCCGGCCTGCACGGCTTCCGCGAGGGTGGACATGGGATAGCGATACTTGGTTTCGAATGCAAACTGCAGGTACTCAGATTTCACCGCCGGGTATCCGATCTCTACGAGGTATTGCACGAACGTCCGGATTCCCTTTGCGAAGGCCATGCGAGCACGCTCGCGATCGCCGGCCTGGCAGAATGAACCTTCACGGTCGAGATCAGCGAACAGGATGTCCAGGTCGATCCTCGACTTGTAGTGGGGTTCGTCCTCGGACCTCGCGAGATCGGCATCGCATGCTGAACGTGCTTCCGAGACGAGGCGATCTCGCTCCGTCTCGTCGATGAGCCCCAGGTCATGGGCAACGTGCGCCGGAACCCAGACCGAAGGCATCGGGTCACCGTCGTGGAGCTCCTGTGAGAAATCGAGGAGCGTTGCCTCCAGCACGTCTTGTGCTGATCGCCGACCGGCTTCAGTCAAGACGGTCTCGAACCCCGGCACGGTGGTCATCAGGCCCTCGGTGTTCTCACGGGTGGGCCAGACGAAATCATTCCCCGCATGGCGGAGCCGAAGGACGTGACCTGCGTCGATGCCGCCACTTCGAAACAACGTCTCGTCGTCGGCCGGAGCCGGTAGCCATTGAGTCGGGAAGCGCAACACCCATCCCGGAGGGTGCATGACGAATGACGTGGGCGTCGACGCGCGATCCATCCGACCGAACCAGTCCATGAGATCTTCGGTCTGGACCTCCCGCTCGGCTCGCCACACTGCGGTTGCGCCTCGACCCTCCCGAGAGACCGACGCGATCGGAGCTACCCGGAGACGCGCGAGTTCGTACCTCCAGCTGACAGTGTCGTCGTCAACTTCGTCGAGGAGGTTCAGGAAATCCTGTGCTCCCTCGCCACTGAGATTTTCGAACGCGATAGTTCTCAACACTCGGAACCGTTCCGAAGCGTGCCACGTCACCTGCGAAGTACGCAGCTTCTCTGCCACTCGAACTACTCGGCCTGATACTTCGAGGGTCTGACCTCGTGCGCCTGCAATCTCAAGCGCCTCGCGAGCGTCGTCGGCCAACTCTGCGACGTGTCGCTCCGCGACGGTGCTCGTTCCAGCGACAGCGAGCCGCCAGAGCCCCCTGGCTTGCCGGCGAGTCAGTAGCTGTTCGATCTGTCCCAGGACAGGATCGGTCAGTGGTCTCCGTCGAGCAATCGCGGCAAGAACTGCGTCCGCACCTCTGCGTGCTTGGTACTCGGGATGGCCTCTGACCGTGGACTGTCCCGGTAGCACGTAGCCATGGTCGCGAGCGGTTATCCACAGTCCTCGTTCGACGTTTAATCGCAACTGCCGCCCACTCGTCGGCACGCCCCGATGACTCGCGACAAGCCTGTCTTCACGCCTGGGCGGTGGCCAGCGAAGGAGTGTCGCAATGTGCACCACCCGGCCCTCGGGGCCGCGTTCGCGTTGGTGGTCGACGTAGTCACCCAGCACCGAGGCGAGTGCCTGATTTCGCGAGCGATAACTCTCGTGGACCTTGATCTCGTCCAACGCGGCGACGGCGGACGCCGGCACCCAGACATTCGTGGAGATCGTCACTGGAGCCTCAGCTTGGTGCAAACCTTCGACACCGCGAGCAAGACGACGACGATCGCCGCGGCGGCGGTCTCCACGTCCACGCCGGCAGCAGCGAGCGCGCTCAAACATGCGTACGACGACATGGCAAGCATCACCACCGGGTCTGTTACCGCTGCGCGCCACTCGATCCTTCGTGGCCCTGATCCGACCGGCTTGGCCGGCCTTCGCTTCTTCGTCATATCTCCACTATTCGGGCCACATCGAGGGGCCCGAGTACTCAGTGTCACACTTTGGCGCTCCAGGCGACCACCGACGAGACACTATCGACAGCGATTGCCGACAACATTGCAGCTCTACCGCGAAGGCCGCTGGGCTGCAGCGCAGTCGCCTGCTCGCGCGTGACGGAAAGAAGGTCAGATCTCCACACGGGTGGCTGACGCTTCCGGCCAGTCCATCGTTGGTGAAACTCCCCGAGTTTCACGCTGCCACTCCTCGATGAGGCCTACCCCGAGTGATTGTCAGGCACTGAGTCCCAATCGCCGCGTGGCGGGCCGACGGCGCACCCCTGCGGCCACGACGGCCCCTGCGTAGCACTAATTGCTCAGTTGAACTAGCTAAAGGAAGCGACCGAATGCTCGGACTCGGCCCACTCGGTTTCTGGCTCCGCGACTGGAGTGGCGCGATGGGGAACACTGTCACGTCAGGCCCCATGGCGCAGATAATCATCCGAAGGGGGCGCGGACAACCGTTGTCCGCGCCCTTTTTGTGTGCTGATCGATGCCGTAACCACGAAGTCGAACGTCGAGTGCATGCATCGCGGCACCGCCAGGGGCTAATTGGTGCAGTTCATATCGCCGCGGTCGCTGGAGCTGAGGTGCGACGGAGTCTGTTCGTCAAGGCCGGACGATTCGGCCGAGATCATGCCCTGAACCACCCACGACGACCCCGGCGGTGGCTGGTGACAACGACCTGGGCCGGATCGTCGCCGCAGGGGACGTGCCAGACGAACTCCATACGGTGGAGCCTCCACTGGAATACGAGCTCAGCGCACCCCTCCCAGCCGTGCAACCGGCGAATCAACGCCCAGTCCTCCACAGTGATCACTCCTCCATCGTCGAGATGAGTGCCCACTTCTCGACCGGATTACCTGCTCAGTTTTCGACCTGAGCCGACTTACGGTCAAGCTCGCCGGCCCAGCCTTGCTGAGCTTCCAGCGGACTGAGTCACAGAGTGGCGATCTAGGAGGACCGCCGTCTTTACCGCGGTAAAGGACCGCCGTCTTTACCGCGGTAAAGACGGCGGCTACACGAGCGGTCGGTGTCGCCCGCGACCTGAACGTGAGGCTCAGTCCGAGTGATCTCTAGATCGCGCCCACGGATTTAGTCTGCTTCGGCTGAACAAGTCGAGCTTGAACGACCGCTGAGGGGCTAACGCGGCCCTGGAGACGCCCTGGCGACCGTGGTCTATGGTTTCCGAGCCTGGCGCGACCACTCGGCCGCATTAGCGTCACAGCAACAGTGGTGCGTTCATCCACCTCGTACGGCCCGAGTTCGAGTTGGCGCTTCGGCGCGCGATCACGCAGACCGTCGATGATGCGCCGGAGCACGCGCTGGGCCTTGGAGTGCTCCGTCTGAGTCTCGGCATGCCATGAGGCCCGCTCTGCGTTGATGCGAGTCCGTACAGCTTTGAGCCGTTCCAGTGCCCCGGTTGCCTCCTCAGCGCGTCGAACGGCGTCTCCCGCGACAGCGATCCACCGTGTGGCGCGGCCACGACCTGTGCGTTTGACGAGCTGTGCGTTCACGAGGGCGTCGAGCAGGCGTAGGCAGCCCGAGCGTCGGGTACCCACCGGCAGTCCCACAGCAGAGGCGAGTTCTGTGGAGACGACCGGCTCCGAAGACCCCAGTAGGTGGGAGTAGACCTGCCAGCAGCCGGCACCCAGAAGGCCCCAGAGGGGGGATAG
>NZ_JABFAO010000010.1:155622-208652 GCF_017168235.1 Rhodococcus sp. KRD197 | reverse complement strand
TCGAGGGCCCCGACGTATCGGTCCTGCTCGAGGACGGACTCCCCAACGGGGAGTACACCGTCGGCTACCGGGTCACCTCCGCGGACGGGCACCCGATCACCGGATCGTACGGTTTCTCCGTCGACGTTGCGGCGACCGCCACCCCTCAGGACGCCGCTGCACAGCAGTCGCAGAGCGGTGCGACCTCGACCTCGCCGACTCCTGCTACCACGGCAACGCAGCCCTACGATCCCAACAATCCGTCCGCCAGCGAAGACCGGCCACCGAAACAGAACACCATGATGCTGCTCTCGATCGTGGGCCTGGCTGTGCTCGGTCTCGGTGCCATCGCCCTGACCCTGGTGATCCGAGGCAAGAACAAGCAATGACAGGGTGCCGATGATCATCGCTGCCGTTGCTCCCCCGGAAGGGCCGCCGACGCTGGCAGCGTTGTTGAGCTGGGATCTTCCTCCCCTACCGATCCTGCCGATCGCCGGTGTCGTCATGGCCGGGCTGTACTGCTGGGGGCTCTACCGGGTCCGCGGTCGAGGTATCGCATGGTCGCGGTGGCGGAGTGCGAGTTTTCTGCTCGGTTGCGCGGCGCTGGTCCTGGTGACCGGACTGCAGATCGAACGCTACGGCTACAGCCTGTTCAGCGTCTTCATGTTCCAGCATCTGACGTTGTCGATGACCATCCCACCGTTGTTGGTGGTGGGTTCGCCCGGACGACTTCTCCTGCGAGCCACCGCGCATCACGGAGCCGGTAGGTGGGTACTGATCGCGGCGCTGACGGGGTTGCGTAGCCGCGCCGGACGCATCGCTCTCCATCCCGGGCTGACGATCCCGTTGTTCCTTTTCAGCTATTACGGGCTGTATCTGTCGTCGATCTTCGATGTTCTCGCCATCACAGTCATCGGGCACGTATCGATGGAGATCTTCTTCTTCGCCAGCGGGCTGCTGTTCATCATCCCTGTGCTCGCCGTCGGCCCCCTCCCCGTTCGGCAGAGCAATCTGGGCCGGTTGTTCGACCTGTTCGTCGAGATGCCGCTGCACGTGTTCTTCGGTGTCATCTTGATGATGTCGAGCACCCCAATGCTGGCGACCTTCGCCTTCCCACCCCCGGAATGGGGCATCGATCCGGTATCCGATCAGAAGCTCGCCGGAGCGTTGGCGTGGTCCTACGGCGAACCGGTCGCCCTACTGGTCGTGCTCATCTTCTGCATTCAATGGAACCGGGACGAAAAAGAGGAATCGGCCGTCGCGGATCGCCAAGCCGAAGAGGACGGATACAGCGAACTGAACGCTTACAACGACTTCCTCAAACAGATCGGCACCGAAACCCGGTCCCGCACCGGACGATGACGCCAGACACTCTTACCGGCCTGAATGGAAAGCACGATGAGCCACGACGCACGACAGGACAGCAGATGCCACTGATCCGCACACCCTCAACTGCTCGAGGACGGCTTGCCCTACATGTGCTGGCTTACAACGTCGTGCGCCTGCTCCTCGTGTGCGTGGCCGCAGGAGTGCTTTTGGCCGTCGACGCGCTGACCAGTCTCGACATCCCCTTCGTGTTGGTTCTTCTCATCGCACTCGCAGCAAGCCTGCCGCTGTCGGCACTGACCCTCAGGAAACTTCGCCGAACCATCAACGAAGACATCGATGCAGTGGATCGGAAGCGCACCACGAGACGAGGACCAGCGACACGACCACCCCGTACCAAGAGACCGTGAAGCCGCGTGCGAACTTTCGACACAAACCCGGTCGTCGTTCGGTGCGATGTTCGCTGACTCATTCACAATGGGAAGTCGCTTCTGCGGGGTGACCCTCTTGGGATCGTCGCGCGCTGAAAACTATTGGTCGCACTCCGGCATTTCTGCATCTACGAACTCGAGAAGTTCTTCGCTTTCGATCTGTACCAGTCGACCTATACCGTGAATTAGACCAGCAGGTCATACGCCCACTCGTACACCCAGCGAGGTAACGCAGGTGCGTCGAACGGTGCGGCGGCGAAATTCGATTCGACGCGAACTACGCAGTCGGGGATCGCGTCGACGGTGCGGGAGCCGAAGGATCGAGCAGCGACGATCCACTGTCCGCGGTGATGCACTCGGATCGCGGTCGACACGGTGCACCGCCCATCAGAGTATCCGGCGGTGAGCTGGTGGAATTCCCACTCGACGTGCTGGTTCTGTCCGAAGAAGTGTGTCAGCGTCTCGGCGAAGGATGGCCCGTAGAGGGTCCCTCGGTCGGTGTCGATGCGGATGAAATTCATGGCTTCGGCCTCTTCGAGTCATAGCGGCAATGCGAGGTGTGCGTGGAAAGTTGCTCAGAACAGGGGAATTTGGCTGCGCGCCGCGAGACTGTCGCGGAACTCTTGGAACTTGCTTAGAAGGTCTGAGGCGACTGCCTCGGTGTAACAGATGGACCGCGCAACTTCGTTCAGTGTGTTGCCGGCGGCCAGGGCTTCATCTATCTCATGCCCGGCAGCGAGGTTTTCAACTTCGTCCGTATCTCGATGTGCGACGTCTGCGGCGGCCAACCGGACAGAAGCGAGGGCAGCTCGACGCCGCTCACGGCCCGGCTCTGTCTCTTCCCGCGCCGTCACAGTGTGCTACCGCTGCGGAAGGCGTTCAGGCGGTTTGTCGCTTCACGTTGCGCCCTTCCGATTTCGACGAGCTGGTCGAAGAGGAATTCTTATCCTCACCCCACCTCCAGGCGTCTTCGACGTCATGTGAGCGTCGGCGTGTCGGCTTTGTTTGCACGTGAGCTGATGGTTGCCTACACCCGTACGGGAGGTGGGTGTCATGGCTCGGACGCAGAAGGTGGTACTGCCGGACGGCGGGGTGACCTGGTCTGTCCTCGACCGCGACCACGCAGTAGTAGGCCCTGTCGAGGAATGGCTGGAGTGGCTTCGGGTCGCGTGCGCGTTCAGCCCCAACACAGTGAAAGCGTACTCACGTGGGCTCGCGTTGTGGTGGCACTACCTCGAGCAGAACGGGGTCGAGTGGCGCGATCCTGGCCTGACCGCGTTGAGCGGATTCATCGGCTGGCTCACCGGCGGGGATCTGCCCACCGCACGCCAACACCGGGTCAAGCCCACGACGTGCGGGCCGCGAACGGTGTCGCTGCGGTTGGCGGCGCTGGCCTCGTTCTACGAATGGTCAGAACGCCAATGCGGCGCAGTCGCACCGCGATTGGGGCGTGCGCGGCGCGAGCCGGAGTTCCAATCGTTCTTGACGCACCTGCAGAGCCGGCGGCGCGATCGACCCGCCGCGCTCGTCCCGCGCCGCCGCTGGCACACCGGTCCGACACCGGTGTTCCTGCCGGTACATGTGCAGCGAATCCTGGACAGCGCAGCAACATTCGATCCAATCAGCCGATCGTGGGCGGGAAATCTGCGCGACCGCCTACTGTTCGAGATACTTGCCGAAACAGGCCTTCGTCTGGGGGAGGCGTTGGGTGTGCGGCACGAGGACTGGATCGTCGGACGCGGCGGCACACCGTATATCGAGGTTGTTCCCCGCGGCGACAATCCCAACGGTGCCAGAGTGAAGAACATGAAGGGCCGGCGCGTGTTCGTCTCCGACCGCCTCGAGCGGATCTACGGTGACTTCCTCTACGAGGTCGGCGATGTAGCCGACCGTCATGGTTTGCCGCTTCGCGACACCGACCCCGTGTTGGTCAATACCGGTGGCGGACAGTTGCTGGCGGCGATGACACCGAGCGGGGTCTACCGGGTCGTCGAGCGGCTGCAGCGCCGCGTAGGCGGCGCCGTCCCCAGCGGTTGGACTCCGCACTGGTTCCGGCATACCCACGCCACGGCGCTACTTCTGAGCGGGGTCCCCGCGCATGTCGTCATGCGGCGACTCGGTCACGCCCAGGTCCAGACCACTCTGGACCTGTACGGATGGGTGACCGAAGAGGCGGAGCTACGCAGCGTGGCCGAGTGGCGGACATTTGCGCAGGGATGGCACCTACCAACCGAGCAGGGATATACGACAAACCTGGAGAATCGATGAAGTCTGCTGCATTGCCGCTGCCCGAACACAAACAGGCCGGGGTCACCGACCACGATCTCTGGGAACTCGTTCCCGAACATGTCCGGCCCGGAACGACTCTCGACATGCTGGCTTGGCCGTGGAACGAGGTGATCTACCACTACCCGAGCCGGACCCACCAACATGTCGCACTCGATGTTCCCGATCCGATCCGCCACGAATTCATCTGGTGGCTGTGGTCACTGCATATCACCGGTGAACGGGTCTCGCCGTCCGCGGTCTCGACGTGGATGCATTCGATCGCCCACATCAGCACCTCGCGGGTCCAGCGAGGCCACCCACCGATCACATCATTCCTCGACCTGGACCTCGACACGTGGATCACCGAGGCCCGGTCGGCCTTCACCGCCCGCCACCAACGCCTTCCGGGCGCACGGTTCAGCCAAAACCATCTGCAAATCATGCGCCGCCTCCGGCGCGCGGTCGGCATCGCCTATCACGAACAGGCGTGGTGGCAGGCCGAGCTGTGGGATCCCCTCCACGACCCCCGAATACCAGCACGCCGACACGAACCGCGCGGTCACGCCACCGTCGACTGGTCGACCGTGGAACCGGACTGGCTTCGTGCCGCAGGCCAATGGTGGCTCGGAACCCTTCTCAACGCCGACCGGATTCGGTGGGGCAGCGTCGGTCGATACCGAACCTCGTTGTGCGCTCATCTCGGACCCTTCCTGATCGAACGCGGAATAGACAGTCCGGTACTGGTCACCGACCCGGCGACGATGCTGCGTCCGTTCGCAAACGACTTCCTCGGCTGGCTACGCACCCGCCGCGCGGCCAACGGGCCCAACAAAGGCCAGCCCTTGTCCAACAAGACCATCTCCCTCACCCAGACCGCAGTGAACTCGATGTACGCGTTCTTCGTCGAACACCGCGACGAAGCGGCATTCGTCCTGGGCGACCCGCGATGGCGTGAGCTCACCGAACGCCACCTCGTGATGTGGCCGCGAGGGGAAACGATCTCGGTTGTGCGCTCCGACGACGCACCCGAATACCTCGACGGCGAAGATCTCAGTAGCGTTGCCGCGCATCTGGATCTGATCGGCCTGTCGGTATCGGAGAGTCGCACCATCGTCGTCGATGGGCAGGACAAGACAGTGTTCGGGCTCGGCGACCCGCAGGTCATGCGCGCCTATCTGCTGCTGATCCTCACCGGCCGCCGAGTCAATGAAATCCTGATGCTCGATCCGGACCCTCTGGGCCCTCTACTGACGACACCCGATCGGCAATCTGATGTGCAGGACTCTGCTCCCGAAACCCGGATGGCGGAGTTCTTCGTGGCGCGGCTGCGCTACCAGCAGACCAAGATCGATGGAGCCCCGAACACGATCCCCGTCGAGCAGGCCGTGGTGAACATCATTCGCGAGCAACAGGACTGGGTTCGCGACACTATCCTGCCGACGTTGACCGATGGCGCGGAACCGAAGTATCTCTTTCTTGCCCGAAAGGGCAACCAACGGGGCCAGCGTCCACTCGGCGGCATCCGTCAACGACTCACTGACCTTGCTGCGTTGATCGAGCTTCGCGACAAACACGGCCGCCCTGTCGATTTCCAGCGCACCCATCGGTTGCGGCATACCAAGGCCACTCAGATGCTCAACGCGGGCACACCACTGCACGTCGTGCAACGCTATCTGGGGCACGTCTCACCGGAGATGACACTGCGGTACGCAAAGACGTTGGCCCGCACCCATGAGGAAGAATTCTTGCGGCTGACGTTGATCGGCACCGACGGGCGTGACCACAACATCGATCAACACGCGCTCCTCGACGTTCTGCAACTCGATCAACGCACCGACCGGATCCTGCCCAACGGCTACTGCCTGCTGCCGCGTCCGAAAACCTGCGAACGGGGCAACGCATGCCTGACCTGCGGCGAATTCGCAACCAACGCCACCTACCTCAGCGAACTCGAAGACCAGCGGGACTCGACACTGGATCTGGTCGAAACCCGACGCGCACAACATTTTCAGCGAACCGGCAAACAGATGACCGACGACAACATGTGGCTCACCGCCCGGCGCAGCGAGGTGTCCGCACTGAACCTCATCATCGCCAACCTCACCTCCCCGGGCGGTGACGAATCGACCACGGTGCAGGGAGCCGGCGTCGGTGGCCGGGACGCGGTCCGCCGAGCATCGCAGCCACGGACACCGGTGGACCTACCACTGGGACCCAGCAGGAAAGGACATCGACCATGACCCTCGACGCCGAACAACGCAGCCAATTGCTCCGCCGCTCTGCCGAGGCCCGCACGACCGCCGCAGTCGAAAGAGCAACGAAAGCTATTGCCGCACTGAGTAAACGTGGTGAAGCGGTGAACTTCCGGAAAGTGTCACGCGAGGGCAACGTCAGCCTCGACTTCCTTTACCGCAACACCGAACTACGCGAGAAGATCATTCGCTTACGGACCCGGGACCAACCGGCACCGAACACCCCGATCGAACCGGATACGCAGAGCACGATCGTCCTCAGCCTCACCCGCCAACTGCGCGAAGCCAAAGCCGAAATCACCCGACTACACACAGCGCTCGCCGCGGCACACGGCGAGAACCTCACGCTGCGCCGAAATGCGCCCACACCTCGATACGAGCCGGCAACGTAGGGGCACGAAACGCCCCCGAAAATCACCTCATACTGGGGGCGGCACAAAACCGATGGTGGTTCAAAGTCGTACGACTGACCTTCAGTCGACGGTTTGCCAGGCCACTATCTGCAGACTGAGCCGAGTCAGGGGTCGCGAGGTCGCACCACTTCAACGACACGTAAGGGCTTCAGAAAGAGCCGGCGGCCACCAGTAGTAGTAGTACCGATGGTCGTCCCCTCCTTTTTGCCTGACGTCAGTGGGTTCTCATTCGGTGTGACGCAGCTTGCGGGATTTGACCTGCGATCCGCCACATGCACAGCATGCAACGACGGATGATTCTTCTCACCGAGTGTGGCGATTTTCGGCCTGGGGGCCGCATCCGGACCTGATGGGCGAGTCCCGTCACAGCAGCAGGAGGACCGCCCCGACGAGCAGTAGGCCCGGACCCCGGAGCAACTGCCGGATCATGTCCACCGGCACCATGCCGAACATCGTCACCACGGCCAGGCCGTCGTAGACACGAGGCGGGGCAGTGCGGGAACGGACGGCAGCCATCAGAGTCGTCAACCCGACGACCAGGCCCGACCACCACGACACCGTTACCCCCACCGCGACCGCCACGGTCAGCGCCGCGAGCGAAGGCACCACGAGGAACGCGCCGGTCACCATCCGGTCCGGCAGAGCGAGAGCGAACCGTATCGCCCTGTCCGACATGACGTCTCGAAGACCGATACTGGCCGCCGACGTCGCCACGTAGCCCACGACAAGACCCAGGACACCAGCCCAGTACGGCGTCAGCACCGCAGAGCCGACGACAACGAGACCTGATCCGACAGCCAGGACCGACGGCATCATTACGTTCCGGCGGTGTCGCACCACATCGGACCACACCAGGGCACCCGCCGGGCGGGTCGACACCCAGCCGCGGCTGCGCGAGCGCACCGCCCCACGACGTCGAAGAGCTCTGGACTCGAGCGCTGACACGAGGAACCCGACGTCGAAAAAGGACACTCCCACCCACCCGGCTGCCAACAGATCCGACCCCGACGTCAGCGATACCCGGCGGATCCTCCCGAGGCGCGACACCGCTGTCGCCCATGCGGCGACGGCCGCGACGGAGAGGACGGCCGCGGACACTACGACGGGAGCAGGCGGTGTGACCGCCGCAGCAGCCGCGAGAAACACGGTTCCGAACTCGACCACAGGCAGCGCGGAGGACCACCTGCGGGACTGCTGACCCAACAGCGCCAGGGCGACCACCAGCGCACCAGCGGCGGCCCCGACGACGGCGAGCGGCCACCAGAGGGTGCCACCTGCGACCAACGCCAGCACGCGGGCGACCACGACCCCAAGTACGACGAATGCGCCACTCCACGCCAGAGCCCGGCCGCGCAGCAGCGCTCCACGATCGAGCGGCGCGGAGATCAGCCAGTGCGTCGTGGCAGCGTCGGTGCCGACCGGGCCGACGATGCGCACACCATGAAGTGCGGCCGCCGCGACGACCAACCCGACGCCGGTCGCCGACGACGCCGACAGCACCGGAGGAGCCACGGTCAATCCCGTCGCGCGTCCGGACAGCACCCACAGCGCGATCGCCGTCATCGAAGCCACGCCCCCACCCCAGATCGACATCCGCTCGACCGTGCTTTCGGTATCGACACGGCGTCGGCGGAGTTCTCGGTGCAGTTCGGCTGAGCTCATCTCGTCGGTGGTCATCGCCACGCGTCCGCATCGACGACGACGTCGGCCACCGTGTCGACGAGCACCGCGTCGTGGGAAACGAACAGCACCGCCACACCTGCGTCCTTCTCGGCGACCAGCGTGCGTATCAACCACTCGCGACCGGCGGCGTCGAGGTGCTGCTCCGGCTCGTCCAAGACGAGAACGCGGCGGGGCCGCACGAAGGCCGACGCCAGCATCAACCGCCGGCGCTGCCCGCTGGAGAGCGTGACCGGCAGCTGATCGGCCGCGGGAGTCAGGGAGAGGCCCTCGAGTGCCGACGTCACGACAGCCTCCGCGTCGCCGACAGCGTGTGCAGTGGCGATCAGCAACAGATGCTCGCGCACCGACAGATGAGGGAACACTCCGCCGTCGTCGATGACGGCTGAGATCGCCGTGCGGGCGGCGGGGTCACTCTCGTCGAGGTCGATGCCGTCGAAGAGCACGCGCCCCTCGTCGACGTAGTCGGCGCCGACGGCGCAGCGGAGCAACGTCGATTTTCCGGAGCCATTGACTCCGACCACGGCACATGCAGAGCCAGGGCGAGCGGTGAGGTCGACGCGCCGAAAGACGGTGAACTCCCCGTGGGCACGGGTGATGCCGGACAGGTGCAACATGAGGTCTCTCTCCTACGATCCGAGAATTCAACGGTGTCGTCGGTGCGGAGACGCACGATGGCCGAATCAGGTCGGCTGCGCCTCCGCGAGAGGGCCGGGTGCTCGGGGCATGGGACGACCGGCAGTGGCGGGATGAGTCTGACGGCGGAACGATCCGCGCAGGCGACGCTCATCGGCAGGAGGCCCACTGCCCGCGACAAGTGGCAACGCGAGCAGGTCTGGGCGAAGGAATGCGGCAGCGAGCAAGGCAACCGAGAGGGCGACCGCCACAGCCACGGCCACCTCGACCGGTTGCGGTATCGCAACGACCAAAACCAGGCCAAGGGACAGCAAGACGAACACCACAGTCATCCGGCTGAGGATCGCGCTCCCTGATCGCATGACCGCATGGTACCGATCCTTCACCGCGTCCCTGCTCGGGTTGCACATATGCATCTCCGTGAGGAGGCCGCCACCTGGAGTGAACGCCGACGGAGCCGCCCACCACAGGGGCCTTCGACATGGCCTCGAACACCGTCATCAACACAACTACCTGCTCGCTCTGACCGAGACCCGACACATCATCGTCGCGACAAAAGCAAGCAAGCCCGGCCACGACACCGCCGGACTAACAACGACAGGCGCACCTGCTGGGTGTCCCCTGAAATGACGGACATCCGGTCGGAGCGCGGAGCGAAATATCAAGTGGCTAGGAACGTATCTGCCATAAGACTGGCCTGTGTCGTGGACTGAACCAAATCCCCTTACTGACGACCCTGTGACTGAGATGCCTTTTACGCTTTGAGCTGGATATTCATGACTCAGAACAGCACGGGATCCAGATTAGTATTCTTCCGGCGCTTCCTCGGCGATCTGCTGAATTCTGATCCCTGCCTCGAAGAAGCTGCGTCGGTAACTTTCCGACAGGACCATGCCGGCGTAGTCGGTTGCCGATGCTCCGCATGCGTTCGCTGCGGTGACGTCGGTCAGTGTTCGACGCAGCCGTGCACCGCGGTGTCCACTGGCACCTGACCGGACAAGAACGCCCAGAACACTCGCGGGGTCGTGTGGGAGGTTGTCGATGATCAGCCCCTGCACGATGCCATACAGCTCGCGATAAACGGGATCGTGGAAATCGTTGGCCTGCAATGACGCTGCAATGCGGGCGGCCTCGTCGGTGTCCTGCAACCACATCAGTGCGCAGATGACCAGTGCTTCCGATGCCGTCTCCGGATGGTCCGTCAGATCAGCGTGATCGTCGTCGGTGGGTTCGACTGCTCTCAACGGGGTCATCTGTTCGCCTCGTTTCTCTTTGCGGGTCTGTTGCGGGAGAACTGGATTCGGTACTCCGGTGGCGCTGTGCTTGGTTATGCCGCGTTGGTCGTCATTGCGGAGGTGTGGGTCAGATGTAGAGAAGGTTCGGTGGTGCGGTGCCGTCGAACTGCTCGAGGCTGTCGAGGACGGCGTTGTAGTTCTCGGGCCTGCAGCTTCCGAGTCCGATGATGAGGGCACAGGTTCCGTCGAGTGTGACGAGGTAGGACGGCGGCGTTCCGTTGTCGGACGATGCGTGCTCGCGTGCGTCGAGGAGGGCGACACGGACGGCATCGGCGGCGGCGCGTTTCGCACCTTGGAGATTGGGTTCTGCTCCGGTTGCGGTAAGAATTTCGGGGTTGTCCTCGGGGTGTGTGGTGACGGTCCAGGTGATCATCGTTTGGTTCCTCGTCGCTCGTGCCGGCCAGCTGCTTCTAATCGAGCGTCACACGAGGTCCGTAACAAAGCGTTCGCTGCGGAGGCGGTCAGGCGAGGGTGTGGATAACTGTGGTGTCGAGTCAGCCTGTGGATAAACGACGTTCGGCCCCGGGGTTGGGGCCGAACGTGTGGTACTAGACGTCGTCGAAGACATCGAGGAGTTTGGCGGGGTCGCGACGGTAGCGGCTGCCGTCGAGAAATACTCCGACGGCAGCACGGTGAACGCGTCGGAGTTCGGCCATCAGGGTGTCGTACCCGATGCGGTCGGTGATGCGCCACGTGACAGGTCCCATGTGCAGGTCTACCCAGTGGATGGTGCGACGTTGTTCGGAGCTGTAGCGGTGGTGCGGCACTGCTGTGTGTTCGGGGCTGTCGAGCCACAAGACGGAGATCGCAGCGGCCCCGAATTCTGCGCCTGGTTGGGCGGGGTGGGGGGCTTGTCCATCGGCTCCGGCAAGTGCGGCCCGGACGGTGGCAAATCCGGTGATGACTGCGGATACTGTTTCGGCGCTGCGGAAGGTCATCATGACGTGACCTAGTGCGACGATCATCTGCGCTTCGTCGGTTGCTGCGGAGGTGGCGGTGATAGTGGCCTGTTGGGGTCCTGTGACCAGGACGGTTGTGTGGGTGACAATTCCGGTGGTTCGGGCGTTGTGTGCGGCGGTGGTCCGTCGTCCTGTGCTGGAAGTACTCTGCGGCATGTCGGGCTCTCTTTCTGTTGCGGGACCGGCTCCCCCGGCCCTTTCGCTCTGCCAATTTCTTTTGCCGTCATCTGGCTCGAAGAAGAGAAGGCGGCGCACTGGACCGGCGTCCTGGCCCTGATCCGGAAAGTTTTCAGCCGCAGGCGCTTTGAAAAGTTTTCGGAGCCCATCGGGCCGGAGCAAGGCGGAGTCAGGATTAGGTAAGACGGGTCAGGGTGTTGCATGCTCGACCGGAGCCAGATGTGCGAAGGAAATTGTTCTTTCGCAGTGCGAAGCGCAGCGGAGCTCTATCCGGAGACCGCCGGAGGTGGTCCCGGGGCAGCACACGTTTCGACGCAGACTGAGCCACCCGAGGCGACCACCTCCCAGCCATCGACAGCCTGGGGCGATTGCGCGGGAGCGACGGAGAGCAACAAAGCTCGATATCGCGGCAGCCCTTCTATTCTGCGGACATGCGGTCACGCTCGCTGGCTGGCGTGTCATCGAATTCGGCTTGCCCATCCGGGTGGCCCTCGCGGATCCCCGCGGTGACTTCTTCCCACTTCCGATATCGGCGCATCGCGGTCGATGCAACGGAGCCGTCCGTTTCTTTACCGATTCGTGCCCACGACCATTCGCGGTGTGCGTGTCGGAGCCGCGCTGTTTCCGCAACTTCCGGTGTGAGGTCGTCTACTTGCAGTCGAGGCGAGTCCGCCGTGTCGACGTGTTCTCCCCACGTGCCGTCTTCGCCCTCTGAGTGATCCCGGCTTGGGCTGGGGCCTTCGTGGCTGAAGTCGGTGTCTGTCCAGTCCCGCTCCGCTGTGGCAGCACTTGGAGCGAATTCCACTCTGACGGCTCCGCGAGGCGCACGAAGTATGACGGCCAGCACTTCGGTCATCGCAAGGAGCGCAATAGGTGCGATGGTGGCAATACCCGCCGAGACGACGGCCGGAAGCAAGGTCGCACTCAACACTGCGTGGTACGGGTTACCCGCAATCGACGCCGATGCGGCAACACGCAAGATCGTGACGACGAAGCGACGGCCCTTGATCGTGCGGTTGTCCGTGTGGTTGGACAGCGCTATGGCTGTCACGGTTGTCGAGACGATCGCCCCGTCCAACACGACTGGAATCACCCACGCTTCGCCGGGACCTATCCCAGCCCTCACCGCGAGATCCCGCAACACAGCGAAACTGAGCCAGAAGGACGCCCCGGCGATGCCAACTGTCAACGCAATGGCTGTTGCCAGGGCCCACTGCAAAATCGCTGGATGCAGCGCAACGACATCCGACGGCTTCGTTGTCAACGGGATTGCCGCTGAATGTGATCGGCTCATCGGATTCTCGGTCCTCGTGCGAGAGGGCCGGTTCGTTGCGGGAAGGGCGCACCGTCGTTGAATCTGTGGCGCAACAACTCCAAATACTCTTCGATCGCCGCATTGACGAGATCCGACGGGCCCCGCGGCGCGCCGGGTGTTGCGGACAGTGCTTCGGCTGCGTTGAGAAGATCGTCGACGGTGGACTGGTAGAGGTAGTACGAACGCTTCTGTTTTGCGTTGTCCGGTGACGGTTGCGCACCGGTCTCGGCCGCCGAAACGGTGTCGGGTGCGTGCTGCGTGTGCTCCGGCGGGTCGACCGGGCTCGACCCGGCGAGTGCGCTCTTCATACGTTCGGGGCGGCCCATCACAGGTGTCCCCTCGTGAGCAGCGAAAGTGTGTCGCGGTAGATCGTCGACAGGCTGCGAGATTGTGTTGTCCCCCAGTCGATCAGGCTGGTTTGGGCCTCCATCGAGTCCTTGATGACAACACGTTTGGGTACGGCATCGCCGAGAACGTTGATGCTCGCGGCGATCTCGATCAGTTGTTCTCGACCGCTGATTGTCGCGATCTCGTGAAGGTTGACGATCGCCCCGAGCATGTCGAGGTCCGGGTTGTAGCTGCGCTTGACTGCGTCGATGGTGCGCAGTAGCCGCGCGAGTCCATTCGCTGAGAACAGCGCGGACTGAGTCACGACGACGGCGGCGCGCGCTGCCACAAGGGCGTTGATGGTCAGCAGATCGAGGCTAGGTGGGCAGTCGATCAGGACCACGTCGTAGACGCCTCGCACGACGTCGATTGCGTCGCGAAGCCGCCGCTCTCGGCCGGCACCGGCGACGACCAATTGATCGCGGACATAGGCCAGGGACTCGTTTCCCGGCGACGTGGGTACCAGGTCTACGCCAGGCCAGATGGTGGGGACAACAGCATCGGCGATGGTCGCGTTCGACGACTCGGCGAGTACGTCGGCAACACCGACATCGTCGCTCTCGAGCTCGGTCCTGGTCAGGACTGTGCTGGCGTTGCCTTGCGGATCCACGTCGATAACGAGTGCTCGCTTCCCCGCTTGGGCAACGGCGTAGGCGAGGTGAAAGACGGTGGTGGTCTTACCCACGCCGCCCTTCTGGTTGCAGAACGCAAAGATGTCAGCGGGCATGGTGGGTCTCACTTTCCATGGATGAATGGGACGAACTGGCGGTATTGCGGGTATGGGACGTCATGCACGCCTTGGAACCGAGGGATGAGTCGCACCCTGTAAAAGGGTCGGGTGAATTACAGGTGAGGGGCGCGATGCGTGAGTCGCGTGCCATAGGCGAAAGACGCGCCATAGTGGCATGAGAAGCATTTACCAACAACACATCCCGAGCTTGACTCTCTACCTTTGCAGGCATTGGAGGTATGGCCACTGCGGGATGTATGACGCCCGTCGCCAGCGAGTCATCTGAGGCACTCTTTGCGGGTAATTCAGGTACGTCAGTTTTGCGGAACGCCGCCGCACCGCTAGCGGGAGCGGCCTGCACCGGCGAACTGCCGCGCTCGAGCTGAAGCAGCCAAATATGTTGCTCTGCTTGGATCTTCACGGAATCGACGTTCACAACGGATATGAGTAAGCGAGCGGCGTGGACTGAAAGATCGAGGCCTGCATGACGGTTCGTCATGCAGGATAACTTGGTCATGTCAGCATTGCAGATGGGTCGAGAACTCAATTGGTACCTCCATAGTGGTGACGTATGAAAGACAAGGGACTTCGTTCGTTCCCTCCGGACCCCCCATGGCCCCTGAGCCAATTTCCGCACCCACGTTGTCCGCTCCACGCCCGATAGCCCCGCGCCTCAGTGGGCGCGCGGCTAATCGGTATCGCCACCGGTTCGATGATCAGTCGAGCTGGTGGTGCCTCGGGGCCGGTCTCCGAGGATTTACAAAGGGTGCACAGGCCGGCGGCAGGCTGGTGTTACGTCGGGCTCTGCCAGAAAACGACGCTGCTGCGGCACATCAGGCCTTGCTAGGAAGTCCCGTAGCCAAGGCTTGTGCGGCACGAGCAGAAGAACTCGACCGCGCTGTCGCGGGTCAAAACATGCGTCATCGCCCGCTCGGCCCCTGACCTAAATCGAGGGCGGAGAACGGTGACTCGGCGAAATGTCTTGAATGACTTATCAAGACGCTCTATGATCGGTGGCGAAGCTCCTTCCTCACGGGTTGTGGTTTCGACGCCCTCGGCCTCGGTGCTGGTAACACTGAGATTTTCCGGGGGCGTTTCAGTTTCCTGAGGGACAGTTGGCTCTCGGCCTCACGCGACGCCTGAGCTGGCGTCGGATTGCGCCTCGAGACCTTCGATGTACTCATCGATGGCCGTATCCGGGATCAGCCGGCGCTTGCCGACCTTCACGCTCCGGATTTCTCCGGACGCGATCTTGTTGAAGAAGTTGGAACGTCCAAGTCCCGTGCAAGCCATAGCCTCCGGGACAGACAACAACCGTCTGGGCATCTTCAGCACCTCCACTGAATTGTGTAGTAGAGCCACATTCTGCAGGACATTTCTGGTCAGTCCACGTGGTTCCACCACAGAGTACCAAGTACGTAGCCATCCCACAACGGGGAGACATTCTCCGCTAGACTGCGTAACCATGACGCAGTCGTGGGCGGAATCGATCGTTGCCCGGGTCGCCTCGGAAGTGCGCCGACTTCGAGGTAAAGACCACTCCGCTCTGTCCGCAGCAAAGCTTGCCGACAGGACGGTTGACTTCGGGTGGGGGATCTCGCGATCTGTAGTCGCGGACTTGGAGACCGGACGAAAGAAGAGCTTGGACGTCTCGGAACTCTTGATTTTGGCTGCGGCACTGGGAGTCTCACCAGCACAACTGGTCTATCCGGACCTCCCCAAGGGAAGAGTCGAAGTACTCCCAGGGCTCCAGCAGGAGTCTCACGATGCCCTCCGCTGGTTCAGCGGGGAGGCTGGGCTGATGCGGCCGAGCTCCGAGTGGACCGAGGAGGAATCCGACGCTCCTTTCGAAATGTGGGTACGTGACACCTTCGACCCGAAGAACGATCGCGTTGGGATCACTCGTGAATGGCTTGATGCGTTGAAGGCGATGCGGCGTGCTCGGGTGCAGCTCCGAAGCGGCCTTTCCAAGAATGAATCAGCTGAGCACATCGAGTCGATGCAATATCTGTACGAGGATGCTCGACGGCGTTCGGAAGAGCTCTTTAGACGGATGACCGAACTGGGCATGAACACGCAGGACGAAGAGGATGGCTAGGCAGCAACTGCCGCCACAGATCAAGAAGATCTACGTCACCAATCGGTCTACAGGCAGTACCGAGTTGCGGTATCAAATGACCGTCGACGCTGGTGGTGCCGACGCCACCGGCACCCGGGCGTCGAAGCGAACGCAGTTGCGTCGTCGATTTCTTACGGAGAAGGACGCTCGCGCAGCCCTATCCAAGGTGCTCGAGGAAGTCTCGAAGGGGACATTCGTTCCCTCCTCGACCACCACGGTCGAGGAGGCTTGCGCTGAGTGGCTTGCCGGACGACGCGTACGAGAGTCCACTAAAGCCGCGTACACCCATGCCATTCAACCGCTGCGCGATACTTACGGCGCGCTAGCGGTGCAGAAGTTGACCAAAGGTCACTTGGACGCTCTGGTGAACGATCTGTTGGCCGGCCGCTCGGTCAAGCCCGATGGCCAACTGCGACGTCCGTGGAAGGCCACTTCGATCAATCCGATGCTCAACCTTGTAAGCGCAGTCCTCACCGGGCTGATGCGAGAAGGGCGATTGGTACGAGACGTTGCCGCGCTCGTCGACCGCGCGCCCCGTGTGCACGTCGAGATGCAGACATTCACGGAGGACGAAGTGCAACGCCTCCTGGAAGCATCGACGTGCGATCGGAACGGCCACGCTTGGCTGCTTGCTCTGAGCGGCCTCCGACGCGGTGAGCTGTGCGGGCTTCGATGGAACGATGTCGATCTTCACGCCGGCAGCCTGACAATCAACAACACGCGAGTCTCGGTCAATGGACGTGTCGTAGAGGGCCCTCCGAAGACAGAAAAGTCCAAGCGCACGCTTCCCCTCACACCAGCCCTAAAATCCGCACTCGAAACTGCACACCGCTTGCAGGGTGTGGAACGAAAGAGCTCGACCTACGTCGGCCCTGGCACCTACGTCGTGTCCGACGCTGTTGGGCGACCTTTCCATCCCGATACGGTCAGCGACTATTGGCGCAGGCTATGCACCAACAGCAAGGTGTCCGACATCCGCCTCCACGACGCCCGCCACACGTGTGGGACTCTGCTGCACCTTCAGGGTGTGCCGATTGCCGTCATCTCGGCATGGCTTGGGCACTCGGACAACGCATTCACAATGCGCACCTACGTCCATTCCCAGAACCATGCGCTACTGGGCGCAGCCGACACTTTGCAGTCACTCGTCCAGCGTCGCGACGAGCCATCCGACGATGCGCGTTGACCGGCGTTTGTCCGCAACCGTCCACATAGGAGCAGGCGGTCTCACCAGGCGCTGTTCCGGCGAGTTCTGCGGCACTTGTGACATTCTGTGACACTGAGCTCGCCTAATCGGCAATGAATCTCATTACTAGTAGCTCAAAAAGCCAGTTCAGAACCCTTTTTCAGTGGAGCCTCCTAACGGGATTGAACCGTTGACCGCTCGCTTACAAGGCGAGTGCTCTACCGCTGAGCTAAGGAGGCGTAGTTGCTCGGCCAGCATATCCGCTCACGATCCGCACAGCGAAAACAGGTACCTTGTCCGAGGATCACCCCTGCTGAAGAAGACGGACATGACTTTCCTGCAAGACTTGACGGCCTCCCTCGGCCGTCTTACCGGCGAACGTCGCGCCACCATCGACACGCCCACGGCGGCACCGTCACCGCTGCGTCCCATCGACCTCACCGACGACGCCGTCGTGGCCGAAGTTCTGGATCTCGCGGTTCGTGCCGGCGAGGTTCTGCTCGCGTCGGGGACGTCGGCGATCGACACCGCCGCACAGATCGAGTACATCGCCGCCACCTACGGCCTCGCGCGCTGTGACGTCGACGTCACTTACAACTCGATCACCATCAGCGCGCACCGCGGTCCGACGCGACCGCCGTCCACGACGATGCGCATCGTGCGTTACCGCTCGATGGACTACGCGCGCCTCGCCGCAGTCGACCGGTTGATCCGCGGCGTCCGTCGGCACATGATCCCGCCGTCGAAAGCTCTCGAGGCTCTCGAAAGCATCACCACCGCCCCGCACCCGTACAACCGCTGGACCGCGACGTTGGCGTGGTCCGGCATGGCCGCGTCCGTCGGCGTCCTGGTCGGCGGCGGTCTGCTGGTGGCTGTCGTGAGCTTCTTGACGACGATGGTCATCGACCGTCTCGGCCGCGTCCTCAATCGCGCCGGCCTGCCGTTCTTCTTTCAGCAGTTCGTCGGTGGATTCGTGGCGGCGACACCCGCCATCACCCTGTTCAACTTCCAGGAACAACTGAACATCAGCATCTCGCCGTCACTGGTTATCGCTGCGGGGGTGACGGTGTTGCTGTCGGGGCTTTCGCTCGTCGGCTCCGTCCAGGACGCGATCACCGGCGCCCCGATCACGGCGTCGGCCAGGTTTTTCGAAGTCCTGATGATGACGGGTGGCATCATCGGCGGTGTCGCAACCTCGCTCAAGATGGCGGCGATCATCGGTTACGACCTGCCGTTGATCAGCACGAACCCGCCGCCAGACATCGCAGAGGTGCCCACGAAGGTATTAGCAGGCGCGATGGCCTCGCTGTTCTACGGGCTCGCTTGCTACGCCGAACGCCGCGCATTGACTGCTGCGTTCTTCGGCGGCTTCGCCGGCGCCCTGGTCTACCTGCTCGTGCAGACACTCTCCACCGGGCCGGTCATCGCGTCCGCGTTCGCGGCGACTGTCGTCGGTTTCGCCGGTGGTCTCATGGCGCGTCGCGCCCTCATCCCGCCGCTCATCGTCGCCGTCGCCGGCATCACGCCGCTGCTCCCTGGTTATTCGCTGTACCGCGGTTTGTACGCAATGATCAACGACCAACTGTTGATCGGCATCAGCGCACTATTCGCCGCGTTCGGCATCGGCGTGGCTCTCGCGGCAGGCGTCACGCTCGGTGAGTGGGGCGCCCGCACGCTGCGACGGCCCCGGATTCTGGCGCGCACCGAGGAACTACTGCGCCCGACACTTCGACGCAGAGAAGAACCGCGCCGACCGACTGTTCGTCGGCGGCGCGGTCCTGTGGAGCTGAAGAAGAAGGTCGAGCTCAGGAAGAGGAACTAAGCCTCGGTGCTTCCCTCAGCCGACTGACGTGCGGCTGCGTCTGCTTCCATGGCTTCGCGGAGGCTGCGTGGCCGCATGTCGGTCCAGTTCTTCTCGACGTACTCCAAGCATGCTGCGCGGGTGTCTTCACCGAAGACAACACGCCAACCCTGCGGGACGTCGGAGAACGTCGGCCAGAGCGAGTGCTGGTCTTCGTCGTTGACCAGCACGAAGAAGCGTCCGTCTTCGTCATCGAATGGATTGGTACTCATCTCGCCTCACTCGTCGCATACGTTTGTAGTGGATCGGCAGACTTCACTTCCGAAGCGCTTCCCGACCCTAGCAACGCACAGTATCTCACCGGTGCGTGCCGTTGGGTCACTCCGCCGACGCGGTCAACTGCCGATGAACTCGAGGAGCGCGGCGTTGACCGCGTCGGGACGCTCGAGGTAGCCGTAGTGGCCGACGTCGGAAATTTCCACGTACTGGGCGTCGGGGATCGATTTCGCCAGTTCGGCGCTGAGGTACGCCGGGATCATGCGGTCGTGTTCGAAGCCCACCGACAGGCACGGCACAGCGATCTTGCCGTAGGCAGCAGCACGGTCGAAGGTCTCGTCCATGCCCAGCTGAGCGCGCACACCCGGCGCAGTCGGCGCCACGGAGAATTCGAAGAGATCGAGCCAATCGCGGGCAGCCCGGGAGTCGGCGAGGGTCGTCGGCGACAGATTCATCACCGCAGTGACGGCGGCCGCATATTTGGGTGGCAACGCCGTCTTCGCATCGGCGAGGGCCCGCTCGCCCTCGCCGAGGGTCTTCTGAAACTCGTCGAGCCGGGCGTGACCTGCCAGGAACACGGCCTTCCGGACCAGTTCGGGGCGCCGGAGAGTCAGTTCCTGGGCTACCCGCGACCCCATCGATGTACCGACCACGACGGCCTTCTCGTCGCCCTCACGAACCAGCTCGATCAGGGCGGCGGTGTCAGCGACGAGATCGTCGATGGTGATACCGCCGATGCTCTCGGACGACGGGGCGATACCGCGGTTGTCGAAATAGCAGACGCGGTAGCCGGCTTGCAGCAGGGCAGGAACCTGATGCAGCTCCCACACCCTGCCCGGACTGCCGGTACCCATGATGAGAACGACAAGATCGCCGGCACCCTTGACCTGGTAGTTCAGCGAAATCCCGTTGACTGACGCAATGGGCATGTAACTCCTCTTCTCGTGCCGGTACTCGCTGAGAGCTTACGACCGACCTCCGACGCGGGTCGACCTGCGGGTTTCCCGATGTCGTTACCGGGTAGTTACCAGTGAGCACATCGCCGTTCGGCGGACCCGAGAAATGAATGCGCTAGGAGTAACCCAGATGAGTGACGACAACGCATCGGAACAGGCCCGCAAGGGACTGCTCGACGCCGCCAAAGGCAAGGCGAAAGAGGTGGTCGGCGCCGTGACGGGCAATGATTCGCTCACCAGCGAGGGCCAGTTGCAGAGCGCGCAGGCCCGCGAACGCAAAGAGGCGAAGGCGACGGAAATGGCCGCCGAGTCCCAGGCCGCTGAAGCCGGCGAAGACCTGGCTGCCGTGAAGAACAGTGCGGATCAGCAGCGGGACGCAGCCGAGGAGAGCGCCCGCGCGTCCGCTGACGAAGCGCGCCGGGAGCAGCAGGCTCAGCGCATCGCGGCGGAGAAGGACAAGGACCGCCGGGTCGCTGCCGAAACCGCCGAAGCCGAGGTCGACGCCCGCGCCGAGCAGATCGAAGCCGTCGCCGAGGCCCAGTCGGATGCTGCCGAGGCGACCGCCGAAAAGATCGACGCAGCACGCGAGTACCGCGAGGACATCAGCGAGGCCGAGGCCGCGAGAGCGGAAGCCGAACGCGCCCGCCGTAACGCCTGACACTCGCACGAATCACCGAACAGGAGCACCTACATGAACGTTCTCGACATACCGTTGACCATTCTCAGATTCCAGTACAAGCTCGTCCGGATTCCGTTGGGATTGTTCGAGGCCAACGTCGTCAACTCCCTGAGCACCGAGGCACCGGCGCGGCTGGTCTACGAGCGGACTGTCGGCACGCTCGACAAGAAGGTCGGATGCATGCTCGGCGACGACGAAGCCGTTCAACAGGGTGATGCGCAGATTCATCACGTCAACGAGATCGCGCGGGCCAAGAAGCTCGAGGCCGAGGCGGACGCCAAGGAAGCCGAGGCCAAGCAGAAGCTCGAGGCCAAGCGCGAGGCAGCGGAGAACGAACGCAAGGCCGCCGTCGACGCCGCCAAGGAATCGACCCAGCAGGCCCGCGAGGACGCCGAGCAGCGCAAGCAGAAGGCCGCGAAAGAGGCTGACCAGAAGGCCGAAGCCGAGAAGAAGCAGGCCGACGCGGTCGCTGCCTCACGCACAGCGAACGCCCGGAACGCGGAAAAAGTACAGAAGAAGCAGATCGACAAGTCGGCAAAGGTTGCCGCAGCGCCCGCCGAGGCCGAACTGGCCGAAGCCGCCGACCACCAGGAAGACGCCGAGGACAAGAAAGCCGAGGCCGACCGTATCGAGAAGCTCTTCAAGGCAGAGAAAGAGTCCTGACCGGTTCCGATTGCGCCGCCTGTGTATTCATGGGCGGCGCTTTCGTGTCCGCGGCGAAGGTCGCCCGGTATGCGCTCGGTGAGACGCCGATCTCGACCATCAGGTGTTGACGCATCGAGGTCGCCGTCCCGAAGCCTGCTTCGGCGGCGACCTTGTCGATGGTGTGATCGGTGTTCTCGAGCAGTTCACGAGCACGATGTAGCCGCTGCTGCACAATCCATTTCGCGGGTGACATCCCCACCTCGGCGGTGAATTTGCGTGCGAAGGTCCGCACACTCATCGCCTGCTTCGAGGCAAGAACCTGCAGCGACAGCGGCTGGTCCAGGTTCTCGATCGCCCAGGCCTGCGCCGCCGATGTCGAACCCGTCGTCGACCGGGGTACCGGCGTGTCGATGTACTGAGCCTGACCACCGCTTCGATGCGGCGGCACCACCGTTCCCCGGGCCACCCGGTTGGCGACGGCCGAGCCGAAGTCACTGCGAATCATGTGCAGGCACAGATCGATTCCCGACGCCTCCCCCGCGGCAGTCAGGATGTTGCCGTCGTGTGTATAGAGCACGTTCGGTTGGAGTTGCACCCGCGGATAGAGCGCACGGAAAGCGTCTGCCGACTTCCAGTGTGTGGTCGCTCGGCGACCGTCGAGTAGTCCTGCTGCCGCGAGAACGAACGACCCCGTGCAGATCGAAGCGATACGAACCCCCGGCGGAATGAGTCCCAATACGCCATCGGCGCCGTCCGGCTCCGATCGATAGTCCAGATCGGAAGCCGGCACGATCACGGTGTCGGCATCTCCGAGTGCGTCGAGCCCACGTGAGACATCGATACGTACATCGGTATCGGTCCGAACTGGGCCGGGCACCGTGGTGGCTGTGGTGACCTCGTACAACGGCGTTCCGTCCTCGGACGTCGCCTGCCCGAACAACCGATGCACGGAGCCGAACTCCATCGCCAGCAGTCCGTCGCGAACGAAGACGACCACCCGGTGCGCACCCATGGCCGAATCTTTTCACATATTGTCTTTTCAGCCACTATCTTGGCATCTCCCCTGCTGACAGGCTTGCATCCATGAACATTCTGTGGGTATTCGCTCATCCAGACCATCGCTCACTCAACGGATCACTACGCGATGCCACCCTGAAACACCTCGCAGACCTGGGCCACCTGGTCGAGGAATCCGATCTCTATCGGATGGGCTGGAACCCCGTCGTCGACGCCGCCGACTACGACCACGACCCATCCGACCGACTTCACGTGGCAACGGCGTCGTCGACGGCACTGCGCGCGGGCACGTTGAGCCCGGAGGTCGTAGCCGAGCAGGACAAGCTGCGACGAGCAGATGCCGTCGTACTGCAGTTTCCGCTGTGGTGGTTCTCGATGCCCGCCATCCTCAAAGGCTGGGTGGATCGGGTGTTCGTCGAGGGCTTCGGCTACGGCATCAGGTGCACGACCGGCGGCACCCGACGCTACGGAGACGGCCTGATGGCAGGCAAGCGCGCGATGATCGTCACGAGCATGGGCGGCAGTGAGCACACCGTGTCACCTCGCGGCATCAACGGCGCACTCGGAGAACTGCTGTTTCCCATTCAACATGGGTTCCTCTGGTACACAGGCATGTCCGTCCTCGACCCGGTCTTGATCCCCAGCGCCGACAGGATGACCGAATCCGACTACGACGCAATCGAGTCCAGCCTGCGGACTCGACTGGACGGGCTGTTCACCGAACCGCCGATCCCCTACCGGCACCAGCACGGCGGCGAGTACGACGCGCAGTTCGTGTTGCGTCCCGAACTCGCCACCGGGGAAGTCGGTGTGAGGGTGCACATTCGGTGACCCCTCAGCTCACTTCGATCACGGCCTTGCCGGAGATGGCGCCGTTTGCCAGGTCTTCGAGAGCGGTCGCGGTCTCGCTCAGCGGGTAGGTGCGGGTGACGATGTTCTCGAAGGTCCCGGCCGTGGCCATCCGGCCGAGTTCTTCGATATCGCCGCGGGCTTCTTTCGCGAACTGCATGATCAGGCGTTGCTTCACGAAGGGAGACAGCATAGTTGCACGAAGTTGACGGTCGATCCCGCCGAATATCGGTCCGCCGGTCTCGGCCCCCACGATCACGAGGACGCCCGAGCGGGTGAGCATGCGCCGCAACACCGACAGGGCGTTACCTCCGCCGATGTCGAGGATGGCGTCGAATCCGGATATACCTGTCCAGGATTTGCGGTAGTCGAGAACTTCCTTGGCTCCGAGCGCTTCGACGTAGGCGGCCTTGGCTTCGCTGCACACAGCGGTCACGACTGCGCCTGCGTCCACTGCGATCCGAACAGCGATGGAGCCGACCCCGCCGGACGCACCGATGATGAGAACCTTTTGTCCCGCTGTGATTTTGGCATGATCGCGAATAGCCTGCAGCGCGGTGACCCCGGAGATGGGGAGCGCCGCGGCATCGACGAAGGACAGCGCCGACGGCATGGGAACGTATTTCTTCGGCGAGGCGCACAGGTACTCGGCGAAGGCTCCGCCTGCGATCCCGTAGACCCGATCACCCACGTTTGCAGTCGATTCCGGGCCGACTTGCTCCACGACACCGGCGAACTCTCGTCCTCGAACCGGCGTCCGGGGCTTGCGTAGGCCGAACCCCAATTTCAGCAGGCGTGGCTCACCGGTCATCAGATGCAGGGCACCGCGGTCGACACCGGCCGCATGCACCTTCACCAAAACCTGGTCTCCGTCGGGCGTCGGGCGATCCATGTCACCGAGGTGCATGACGTCGCGGGCGCGTCCGTATCGATCCTGAATGATTGCTTTCATGACAGACCTCCGATGACTCACCGCGTAGGCTTACACCGTAAGAGTGAGCCTTACAGTGTAAGAATGTCAAGAGGAAGGCGACTGACATGGCGAAACCGCGTCTGAATCGAGAGACCATCCTCGACGCCGCATTCGAATTGGCCGAGGCCGAGGGCGTCGCCGCATTGACGATGCGCAAGCTGGGCCAGGCCCTCGACGTGCAGGCAATGTCGCTGTACCACCACCTCGCCAACAAGGACGAGCTGATCGACGAGATGGTCGACCGCGTGTTCGCCGAGATCGACCTCCCGTCGATGAACGCAGCGGAGTGGAAGCCCGCAATCAGAGCGAGATCGGTATCGGTGCGTCAGGCGTTGCTACGCCACCGCTGGGCCGGCGATCTCATGCACTCGAGGTTGCGGCCGGGCCCGGCATCGTTGCGACACCACGATGCCGTCATCGGGACCTTCCGCTCGGCCGGATTCAGCGTCGAACTGACGGCGCACGCATTCTCCGTCGTCGACAGCTACGTTTACGGTTTCGCCGCCCAGGAGTCGAGTCTGCCGTTCACAGTGGATGACTCGGCCGTCGTCGCGCAGTCGATCCTCGACCAGGCCGCCGAGCAATACCCGAACCTGACCGAATTGACCGTCGAACACGTCCTGAAACCGGGGTACGACTACGCGGCGGAGTTCGAGTTCGGCCTCGATCTGATCCTCGACGCACTCGATTCCTTGCGATGACCACCCACCTGCCCGTGTGTGCATAGTTACCGCCCGCGGTAACTATGCACACACGGGCGGCGAAGCCGCACTACCGCCCCTCCCACGCCGCCCAGAGCTGGGCGTACCTGCCGCCTGCGGAGACGAGTTCGTTGTGCGGGCCCTGTTCGAGGATTCTGCCGTGTTCGAGAACCACGACGCGGTCGGCGGCGGCCGCCTGCGTCAACCGATGCGCGACGACGAGGGTGCTGCGGCCCTTCGTGGCGGCCCGGGCGGCGAGTTCGAGGTCGCGGGCGCCGGAGCTACCGGCCTCGGCGGTCGCTTCGTCGAGCACGGCCACGGACGGATCCGCAAGCACCAGCCTGGCCAGGGCGAGCTGCTGCGACTGCGCCGATGTGAGCTCGTGCCCACCCTCACCGACGACGGTGTCGAGACCGTTGGGCAGCGCGTCCACCCACTCATGCGCCCCGACGGTTGCCAAAGCGGCCCGCACGTCCTCGCGGCCGGCCTCGGGGGCGGCGAGCCGAAGGTCCTCGATGAGCGGCCCGGCGAACACGTGCACTTCTTGGCTGACGATCGCAATGTGGCGACGCAGACCATCGGCACCCAGCTCTGCCAGCGTCGCGCCGCCGATCCGCACCTGCCCCGATGTGGGCTCGATCGAGCCGGCGGCAATGGCAGCAATCGTCGACTTGCCTGCGCCCGTGGACCCGACGAGAGCCACGGTCTCACCGGCAGCCACCGTCAAGTCGATCCCGTGCAGCACCTCGTGCCCGGTGTCGTACCAGTGCCGCAGATCGGCGACCTCGAGAGTCGTATCTGCCGGCCTCGCTCCGGTTCCCGGCGATCGCTCGTCAGGGATGTCGATGACGCCGACCAGACGCGCGAGGCTCGCTCCAGCCGATTGCACGTCGTCGAAGGAGAACATCAGCATGCCAATGGGATTGAACAGCCGGTGAAACAGCAGAGCTGCCGCGGTGGTCTCGCCGACGGTGACGTGTCCCTGCTGCACGAACACGAATCCCGCCGCCAGAATGACCGACAGCCCAACGCATTCGGCTCGATTGCTGCGCGATCCGAAGCGGGTGAAGAGCCGGAAGACGTCGATGCCGATGTCTCGTGCCTTGCCCGACGCCGTGTCGATCTCTAACAGGTGCGCATCCTCGAGTCCGTAGGCGCGAACGGTGCGTGCGCCCTGCATGCTGCTGATGAGCGCCTGCGACCGCGCACCCATCGCGACGCGTTCCGCGGCGTACAGCGGCGCCGACCTCGGCAGATACCAACGCAGCGCTGCCACGTACATGGGAATCGCGACCATCCCGGCGAGGCCGAGTCGCCAGTCGAGACTGAGCATCGCGACCACACTGAGCGAGACGAGCAGCAGTGCCGAGACGATGTTGGGGATGACCTCGCCGATCGATTTGGCCATCACTGCCACGTCGTCGCCGACGCGAGAGAGCAGGTCCCCCTTGCCTACCCGCTCGAGTGTGCTGATGGGTAAGTGCAGGGCACGGCCGAGTACGCGCTCGCGCAGCGAGGCCAGCAGTCCCTCGCCGACCTTGCTGATCAGGTAGGTACTGATCGCGGTGAAGACACCGCCGATGACCGCCGCGACCGTGATGACCGCGACGACGACCACGATGGTCGAGGTAGGTGCACCGTCGATGACGCGGTCGACGAGCACACCGAACACATAGACGGGGATCAGCGACATCGCAGCGGCGACGGCGCTGACCGCGAGAGTGATTGCGGTCATCCGCCGTCGGGAACGCAGTTCGTTCGACAGGAAGGACCAGCACCGGGATCCGGTTGCGATGGGAAGGATCTCGCTCACCGCAGCACTGCTTCCTCGTAGCGGTCGTCACCGGTGGCGAGCTCGTGGTGGGTACCTTCCGCGACGACCCGGCCGTAGTCGACGAGTAGAACGCGATCGGTCACCGACAGCAGCGCGGGGCTGGTGGTGATCAGGACAGTCGTCTGCCCGCCCTCGCCGGAGTGCCGCAGCTCGGTGATCCCTGCGGCGATGGCATGTTCGGTGACGGCGTCGACCGCGGTGGTCGGGTCGTGCAACACCAGAACCGGGGCAGAGACCGCGAGAGCCCGTGCGAGAGCGACTCGTTGGCGTTGGCCACCGGAGAGCGACGCCCCGCGGTCGGTGACTGCGTGGTCGAGTCCGCTCTCGTGCATTTCGACCACATCAGTGGCGGCCGAAGCGGCGAGCACCGGAGCGAGTTCGTCGTCCCCGCGATCGCGTCCGGCAGTGATGTTGGTGCGCACAGTACCGGCGAAAAGGTCGGTGTTGTGCGGTTCGACAAGCACCGTCCGGCGCAGCTCGGTCAACCCGAGCTCGTCCACGCCGAGGCCGCCGACGGTGACGGTGCCGAGATAGTCGTCGGGAGAAATTTGACCGGACAGCAGGGCGGCGAGCGCTTCGCCGTCCTGTGCGCGCAACGCGACGACGCCGAGCATCTCGCCGGGAGCCGCCGACATGAAAAAACCGTCGAGCGAGCGGTACCTGACGCCGTCGACGACGACGCGAGTGCTGGGAGGCGCGGCCGACCCACCCTCGGGCAACACGTGATCCGCGCCGAGCACGAGTGCGAGACGATCGGCCGAACCGCGGACCACGGCCGCCATACCCGGTAGCCGCGACATCGTCGTCAACGGTTCGATGACGAACTGGGACAGTCCGATGACGGTGATGAGTTCACCCACCGAGATGCGGCCCTGCAGCGCGAACAGACCTGCAGCGCCGGCGATCCCCACAGAGAGCAGCGCGCTGACAGTCGTCGAGAAGCCTCGGTAGATGCTGTTGGCGCGGGCCATCTTTATGGTTGCGTTCAGTGCGGCTGCGCTCGAGGCGGCGAATCGGGCCGAGGCCGCGTTCTCGGCACCGATGCCGCGAAGCGGTCGCACACCACTGACGAGGTCGGTGGCCATACCGGACACCCGTGCGACCTCGGCTTGCTGCGCCGTCGCAGTCCGGGTCAGCAGCGGCGCGGCTCGCTGGAGGACGAACATGATGAGGGGCGTGCCGACGAGCACGGCGATGCCCAGCGGAATGTCGATGACGAGCAATGCGACCGCGCAGACGACCGTCGCGGTGATCGCGGCCGCGGTACGGGCGATGACGTCGAGAATCCATGACGTCTTCTCGGCGTCGGAGGTGGAGACGGACAATAATTCGCCGGAGACGAGCTCGGTGCGCACTCCCCTCGGATGCAGCGCGCGAGCGGCGACCTCCACGCGCATCATGTGCGCCTCCCGCTCGATGGCGACGATGATGATGCGGGCGCCGAACCGGTACGCGTAGGTGAGCACGACGAACAGCGCAGCCAGACCGAAGAGGGAGACGATCATCGCGGAGCCGTCGCCGGTGTCGATCGCGCGGGCGACGATGAGGCCGATCGCGACGGGAACCATCGTTTCGCAGAACTGATGCGTGCAGAAGAACAGCGACGAGAAGATCATCCGCGCTCGTTGGCGCCGGACGGTTCTGCGAAGAATGGCGCTGCCGGTCATCGGAGATTGCGTGGGCACCACGATCACGCCACCGAGGAAGAAAAGAGCATCAGGCGACCCTAATCCATGACGCCCGCGATGTGGCTGCGCCCGGAAGTGGCGAGAAGGCGCCGAATTTACATAGAGTCGTGCACGACCAGCCCCTGTCGACGAACATGGAGAAGAACATGCCCGCCAAGACGTCCACCGACAACGACATCGCCGACGAGGACATCGTCCCTTTGGCCGACGAGACCGCAAGCCAGGCGCAGCGCGTCGTCGCCGCATATGCCATCGATGCCGACGAATGCCGCATGCTTCTGTCGATGTTGGGTATCGAACCCACTGCAAAGGTCGAATGACTCGCTCCATCGGGTCACGACAAAGCTGATCGACAACGCAAAGGACAGTAGTGGCTGACGCCTCGCAGGGCTCCGATTTTGTCGTCGTAGCGAACCGGCTTCCCGTCGACCTGGAGACACTTCCCGACGGCGCCACCCGGTGGAAACGCAGCCCAGGCGGGCTGGTTACGGCGCTCGAACCGATCCTTCGCGCCAACAACGGCGCCTGGGTCGGATGGCCGGGGGTTCCCGACGTCGACGTCGAGCCATTCGTCGAGGACGGGCTCGAGCTGTGCCCGGTCAAGCTTTCCGAGCAAGAGGTCGCCGACTACTACGAGGGCTTCTCCAACGCGACCCTCTGGCCGCTGTACCACGACGTCATCGTCAAACCGGTGTACGACCGCGCCTGGTGGAACGTGTACGTCGAGATCAACCGACGCTTCGCCGAAACCACCTCCGCAGCGGCAGCCGAGGGCGCGACGGTCTGGATTCAGGACTACCAGCTTCAGCTCGTCCCCAAGATGCTGCGCATGCTGCGTCCCGATCTCACCATCGGATTCTTCCTGCACATCCCGTTTCCGCCGGTCGAGCTGTTCATGCAGATGCCGTGGCGTACCGAGATCGTCGAAGGGCTCCTCGGCGCCGACCTCATCGGCTTCCACCTCGCCGGGGGCGCGCAGAACTTTCTCTTCCTGGCCCGACGGCTGGCTGGCCAGGTCACCTCACGCGGCGCCGTCGGAGTTCGGTCGAAGCTCGGTTCGGTGCAGGTCGGTTTCCGCACCGTCCGCGTCGGCGCCTTCCCCATCTCCATCGACTCCGGTGACCTCGACGAGAAATCGCGCAGCAAGGCCGTCCGCGACCGCGCCAAGCAGCTGCGCAAGGAACTCGGCAATCCCAAGCGCATCATGCTCGGGGTCGATCGCCTCGACTACACCAAGGGCATCGACGTTCGGCTCAACGCCTTCCGTGAACTGCTGGAGGAGGATCGCGTCGATCCGGCGGAGAACGTCATCGTTCAGCTCGCCACCCCGAGCCGTGAACGCGTCGAGAGCTACAAGGCGATGCGCGGCGAGATCGAGCAGCAGGTCGGCCGCATCAACGGCGAGTACGGGCAGGTCGGCCATCCGGTGGTGCACTACATCCACCGACCGATCCCCCGCGACGACCTCATCGCGTACTTCATGGCCGCCGACGTGATGCTCGTGACGCCGCTGCGCGACGGGATGAACCTCGTCGCCAAGGAGTACGTGGCCTCGCGGAGCGATCTCGGTGGCGCCCTCGTGCTCAGCGAGTTCACCGGTGCTGCAGCCGAGCTTCGGCAGGCGTACCTGTGCAACCCGCACGACCTCGACAGTGTCAAGGACGCGATCATCTCGGCGCTCGAGCAGGACCCCGAAGCGGGTCGACGGCACATGCGCGCGATGCGCCGACAGGTGTTGGCTCACGACGTCGACCGGTGGGCGCGGGCGTTCCTGAGTGCGCTGTCCGATCCGCCGGACCAGGGCCAGAACGGCGCAGCCCTCAGGTGAGTGGAAATACATAGCCTGCTGTGTATTTCCACTCACCTGTGCCGAAGGCGCCTAGATCGGTTCGAGGTTGTTGGTCAACCAGCGACCGTCCGCCTTCTCCATGCTCATGCGTACGCGGCTGCCGCTGCTGGCGGCTTCCGGGGCGTCCGAGCTGGTGGTGATCTGGTTGAGGAACAGCAGCACCGTCGCAGTGTCGGGTTCGGCAGAGACGATCGCTGCGCCCTGCACCGTCACCTGTACCGTCAGCGACTTCTCTTTCGCGGCCGGCGCGATGACGTCCCCGACGAGTGCGGTGTATTCGTCCTTGAAGTCGCCGGTCAAGCCGTCGGCTGCGGCCGCGAGTTGCTCGTCGACACCGGTGTAGTCGTACGCGAGCATCGCCAGGGCCTGCTCGCTCGCCGCATCGACGGCCTCGGTGCGTGCCTGCGCGATTTCCGCGTTCTGTCGGTGCTGATGAAAGAGCACACCGACTCCGGCTGCAAGTACGAGCACAATCAGCGCTGCGAGGATCATTCGAATTCTCGTCATGGGACGAACTCCACTCGTGAGGCGGTCATGACGCCACCGTCGTCGGCGACGCGCACCCGCAGCCGAAAGTCTCTCGGCTCGGGCTCGGCCGCATCGGAGTTCTGCACCATGGCCCGAGCGGCAACCAGGACATCACCGTAATCGTCCCCACTGCTCTCGAGCCCGGCCTCGATGATCTCCCCGACTGAGTCCACCCGGGCCTGCTGCACGACCTCGACGAACGGGCCCTCGCGGCCCTCGAACTCGGCCTTGAAATCACCACTCGCGCCCGCGAGGAGCCGATCGACGTCCTCCTGCGCGGTGTCCGGACTGATGGTCGTCAAGTTCAGGACCGTCTGGCGTGCGGTTTGCACGTACCGTTCCGCTCTCGCGTTGTCGGCATCGACCGATCTGTTCTCGACGAACAGGTACACACCGGTGGCGACGAGGGCCAGGACCACCAAGACGAAGGCGCCGGTCAGCAGAACACCGCGTCGACGTGGAGCCGGGTCGGCCTCAGCAGCGTCGTCCTCCAGGGTCACGGATTCGGATATCACTGCCTCGGGTGTCACAGCCTCGGGAGGCGCTGCCTCGGGCGCGGTCTTCTCGAGCGATAGTGCCTCTGTCTCGGGCTCCGCGGCGGCTGCACCCGCGACCGGGCCAGCAGGACGGACCGCGCGACGGCGTTGGCGCTTGCGCGCCGTGCCCTCGTCGTCTTCCATAAGTTCCTTCCTCAGGTTGGTCGTCATGGGTGACTAGAACCAGTTTCGCGGACAGACGATTGACGATAGACCATGAAAACCGCTACAACAGCTACCCCAACTGCAACTCGTTCCTCCGACTGCTAGCATCGATCGGTCGGGGTAGTACTGCGAGAGGATCTGCCGAACATGACATTCACGCTCACGTGGCACGACGACGTAAGCCGTCAGGCCAGGGTTCTGGCATACGCGTTCCGGTTCACCCTGAAGCCGACGCTCAGCGTGTGGCCGCTCACCGACGGCGGCATCAGAGTCATCGCCAAGCTGGACCGTGCCGTGGACATGCTGCCCAAACCGAAGCGGGTGAGCATCGAACAGGTCGCGCTGGGAGGCGTGCCGTGTGAGATGACGACGCATCCTCGCGTCGCGACCGGCTCGCTCGAGGGCGCGACGGTTCTGTACTTCCATGGCGGCGGATTCGTGTTCTGTGGTTTGGCGACGCACCGAAGTGCCTGCGCGACGATGGCAGCCCGCGCCGGCATACCGGTCTACTCCGTCGAGTACCGCCAAATCCCGAACGGCGGCATCGGCACCTCCATCGCCGACGCCATGGCGTCCTACCGGGCCGCGCTCGAGACCGTCGCCGATCCGAAGAAGATCATCGTCGCGGGAGATTCGGCGGGCGGTTACCTCGCGATGAAGGTCGCCGAGATCGCGGTTCTCGAGGGATTGACGCCGCCGGCCGCTGTGCTGGGTTTCTCGCCGCTGCTCAGTCTCGATCTCAAGCGTCATCCGCGGCACTTCATGCAAAAGGACGCGTACCTGCCGATGAAGCAGGTTCTCGCGCTGGAGGATCGCTGGTTGAACGGTCCGGACGCCATCCCCGGTGCGGCCTCGCCGATCGAGGCGGACCCGTCGGTGTTTCCGCCGGTGTTTCTCTCCACTGCGGAGTACGAGTTGATGCGTCCGGATGTAGAGGCAATGACCCGCAGGCTCGCTGCCGCCGGCTCCTCTGTCGAGACGCACGTGTGGAAGGGCCAGGTGCACGCGTTCCCGGTGATGGCGGGTGCACTGCCCGAAGGCAGGACCGTCCTCGATCTCGCGCTCGCGTTCGCTGCCCGCAACCTCTGAACCGTCACCGCTGCGGCCCGTCGATCGTCTGCTGGACGGTCATGAGGGACTGCAGGTTACCGGCGGATGCCTCACGCGAGCCGGTGAGCACGGGCTGGCCGTATGCGGTTCCGTCGGGTGCGACGTACATCCCGGTCTGCGGATCGTACGGCCGAGCGGAAACAGCAGGCGTCACACTGGATTCGCCGCTGGGGATTTCGGTGTAGGACGGCACGCCCTGTTCGACCGGACCCCAGGGCGGGTTGTTGCCGAGAGGGACGTATCCCTCTGCGCTCTTGCAGATTTCGGGCGTCGGCGCGCGACGTCCGGGCACCTCCATGCAGGGTAGGTTGCGAGAGCCGCGGACGGCGGTGCTCTCGTTCTGGTCGACCTTGCAGAAGAGGTCTGCGGGGGTGTCGGGGATGGACATTTCGTTGGCGTCGCGGCGTTCCTCGGGTAGGAGAAATCCGGTGGTGCAGGCGGGCGGGTCATTGACTTCGAGTTGAAAGTCGACGATGGCGCCCTCGTCCGCGGGCCCGCTTCCGGCGGCGGTGACGAGCGCTGCGGTGACCGGCGGGTACAGCACGAGTATCTGCTCGATGCCGGCGTTGTAGATCACGCCGACTTCGCCGACGCTGACGAGGTTGGCGACCAGCAGGGGCAGCGTCGGGCGGAGATCTTGGAACAGCTGGTTCGCCTCCTGTGCAGCGGAGGGACCTTTCGCGATCACCGCGCGTAGGTCCGGGTCGCTCGCTCGAAGCTGATCGGTGAACGTCGCGAGATTGCTCGTCCACGATCGGATCGCGTCGCTGCTGACCACCTGGCCGTCGAGCAGTGGGCCGAGCTGGTCGATCAGCAACGTGGTCTGCTCGGAATTCGCGTCGGCCTCCTGAACGAACAGACGCGTCGAGTCGATGAGCTGCTGCAGTTCCGGGCCGGTACCGTTGAAGGCCTTGAACGATTCGTCGACGACGGTCTCGAGTCGGGTGTCGGAGATGCTTTCGAGCAGTCGGTCCGCTTGATCGAGCATGGGGCCGACGTCCTGCGGTACCGATGTACGGGAGACCGGAATCACCTCTCCCCCTGCCAGTTTGCTGCCTGCAAGATCAGCGCCCGCCGGGCTGCGCGGGATCAGGTCGACGTACTGTTCACCGATTGCCGAGACGCTCTTGACCTGTGCGTCGAGGTCGGCTGGGATGTCGTGGGCGCTATCGATGGACAGCTCGGCGTTCACCCCGTCCGGGGTGAGTGTCACCGACTTCACTTCCCCCACGGTGGTGCCACGGTAGGTGACGTTGGCGTACGGGTACAGCCCGCCGGTGGTCGGCAGTTGCACGGTTACGGCGTAGCGACCTATTCCGAGAAGCGCAGGCGCGCCGACGTATTGCGTCGCCATCACCACCAAACCGATGACGGTGAGGAAGGCGAAAATGATCAGTTGTACGCGAACGAATCTGGTGAGCATCATGGCGCAGGCACCCCCAGACCCGGGATCGGTGGCAATTCAGGCAAGGTCGGCAGCTCGATCGGCGGTAGGCCCGGTATCTGCAGGGTCGGCGGGTCGAGCGGGGCGCGCAGCGGATCGTTGGCGGTTGCGGCCGTGGGTGCGGCCTGCGTGCCGAGTGCACCTTCGAGCCCGCCGAGGCGACCGGCGAGCGGTGTGCCGGTGAGGAAGTTGGCATCGAGCCGGGGAAGTGACATGTCGATCGTCATTGCGAGATTGGCGTAGTCCCCGCGCATCACATTGTTTATGCCCTCCTGCGGGAACGGGTAGGTCAACAGCACCGACAGCACATCGGTGAGTGCGTTGCCGGAGTCGGCGAGCGCACGCAGCACCGGCGTCAGGCTGGCGATGTTGGTTTGCAGATCCTGACCCGAGCTCTCGACGAGGCGGGAGACCACGTCGCTGAGCCTGCCCAGCGAGGTGAAGGCGCCGGTGATGTTCGGGCGCTGCGCGGTGAGCACGTCGAGTGCGGGCGGGACCTCGTTCAGGGCCCTGGTCAACGTCGCGTTCTGATTCTGCACGTTCACCGCGAGGCGGTCCATTCCGCTCATCGCGTCGATGATGTCCTGGCGCTGCGCATCGAGACCGGTGACCAGTTCGTCCAGGCGCGGCAACAGATCTCGGATGGAGTCCTCCCGTCCGCCGATCGCGCTGTTGAGCTCTGTGGTGATGTCCTGGATCTGCGCGAGCCCGCCGCCGTTGAGTACCACCGACAGCGAGGAGAGGGTCTGTTCGGTGGTCGGGTACGCCCCGGCGCGCTCGAGCGGGATCACGTCACCGCCGCTCAGTCGCCCCTCGGCGTGCACAGGCGCGACAAGGGCGAGGTGCTGCGAGCCGAGCAACGATGTCTGACCGATCTTCGCGGTCACGTTCTCGGGCAGCTCGACGTCCCCGTTCAGCGACACCGTCACCAGCGCATGCCAGTTCTGCACGGTGATGGAATCGACCGTCCCGACGGTGACGTCATCGACCATGACCGGTGAATTCTGCGACAGAGTGGTGACATTGGGCATCTGGATCTGCACTCGGTAGGCGTCTTCGCCACGACCCTCGGTGCCGGGAAGCGGCAACGATTCGAGCCCGTCCCACTGGCATCCGGCTAGTGTCAGCGTCACACAGACTGCGATCGCAGCTGTGCACACGCGCCTCGGGATCACCTTCATCGTCCGCCTCCGAACAGGTCCTCGAGGCTGGGCACCGCGACGGTGGGCATCTCCTGCGCAGGAACGGAAGCAGGGGCCGGAGCCGGAGCCGGGGCGGCCTGCTCCAGTCCGGGTTCGGTGTAGACGATCTGATCCTCGTAGGCGTCGACGCCCGTGATCGGATTCGCCAGAAACGCCGGATAATTGAACACCAGAGTGCTCAGCACCGGCCCGAGGTACTGCCTGCACAGATCGGCACTGCGCTCGGAGGTGGCGTTCTCGATACCCGCGACGGCACCGCAGACGAAGTTGATGGGATTGCTGAAGTTGTTGGCGGCGATCGCGCCGGTCAGTGAGCCCTGCGCAGGCTGATAGATGTTGTTGAAGTTGGCGAGCGCGTTCGGTGCGGCATGCAGGACCCGTTCGATCTCGGGGCGCTTGGTGGTGAGCACCTCGGTGGCGTCGGCGAGCCGGGCGACACCTTCGACCAGGCCTTCCTGGTTGTCGGCGACGAAACGCTGCACCTCGCCGACCGCGATGTTGAGATCGGTCATCGCCGTGCCGAAGTTCTCGGAGCTCTGAGCGAGCATCTGCGACACCGAGGCCAACCTGCCGCCGAACTGCACGATCTGTTCGTTGCTGTTCGACAGTGCGCCGACGAAGACCTGAAGATTGCGGATGGTGGCGAACAGGTCGGTGCGACCGTCGGAGAGCACGCGCATCGTCTCCGACAGCTCGGTCAGGCTCGCACGCAGGGTCTCCCCGTTCCCGTCGAGGTTGTCCGCTGCAGTGTCGATGAACCGCCCGGCGGGGCCCTGATCGTCGACACCCTCGGGTCCGAGCGCCGTCGAGAGCTTGGTCAGCTCGCTTTTGATCTCGTCCCATTCGACGGGGACGGCGGTGCGGGTGAGGGGGATGATCTCCCCGTCGGCGAGTGTGGGGCCACCGGAGAACACCGGCGTCAGCTGCACGAACCGCGCCGATACCAGGCTCTGGGCGATGATCACGGCTTTCGCATCCGCCGGTATCTCGACATCGGAGTCGATGTGCATCGTGACCGTCGCGAAGTCACCCTCCGGATCTATCGAGGCAACTTTCCCGACTTCGACGCCGAGGACACGGACATCGTCGCCCGCGTACAGCCCCGTCGTCGACGGGAACTCCGCGACCACAGTGGTGCGGGTGGCGGCGGTGAACATGAAATAGCCGGCGGCGAGGACAGCGACCGCCACGACGACGGCGCCCAGCTGGAGAATACGTCTCTTCATCTCACTCCCCCGGTGGTTTCAGGATCGGTGGGGCGTTCTTCGGCAACAGATCTTGAAGGGTTCCCGGCAGTTGCTCCGGCGCGACGACGGTGTCGACGACTGTCTTCCACCACGAGCTGGGCAGAATGTTCTGGATGTAGGCCATGAAGAAGGGACCGCTCGAGACCGACTCGCCGAGAGCACTGATGTAGGGGCCGAGTCCGTCGAGTGCCGCGGCGATGTTCTCGTTGTTCTCTTGCAGTACCGCCACCACCGAGTTGAGCTTGTCGAGCGTCGGACCCATCTGCGCCTGGTTCTCCTGAACCAGCGCTGTCAACTGCCGCGACACCGCGGAGACGTTCGAGATCAGCTGACTGATGGCGGTGCGTCGTCGATCGAGTTCGCCGAACAGGTCGTTGCCGTCGCGGATCAGCTGATCGATCTGACCGCTGCGCTGAGCCAGGATGCCGGTAACGCTTTCGGCCCGCTCCAGCAGCTGCTGGAGGGTTTCGTCGCGCGAGTTGATGCTGGCCGACAGGCGCGAGACACCGTCGAGTGCGGCGCGCAGTTCCGGCGGGGTGTCGGTGAGGGTGTCCGAGACGACGTTCATCGCCTCCCCCAGCTGATCGGTGTCGAGTTCGGAGACCGTGGTACCGAGATCCCCGAGCGCGTCGGTCAACGAGTAGGGCGAGTTGGTCCGGCTCGACGGGATGGTGTCCACCGCACCGGTTCCCGCAGGCACGACCTTCAGGGATTTGCGGCCGAGGATGGTGTTGGTCTTGATGTCGACCGTCGTCGCGTCGCCGAGTACGAGGTTCTCGCGGATGGTGAAGTCCACGCGCACTTCCTGATCGGCAAGCGAGATTTTCTCGACCCTGCCCACCGCGACCCCGGCGACGGTGACCTCGTCACCCATCATGAGTCCGCCGGCGTCGAGGAAGTACGCGGAGTGTCCGGTGCCGCTCGCCAGGAACGGCAGGCGGTCGTATTGCAGTGTGGCGAGCACGATGGACACGGCGAGCACGATGCCGATGATGCCGACGTTGACGAGGTTCCTAGTTCTCTCCATTGATACTTGCACACCTCCCCGTGTCCTGTTTTGCGGTGGGGACGAGCAGGGTGCGTCCGTCTGGGCCGGAGATCTTGAAGGTGTTGGAGCACAGGTAGAACTGGAAGAAGCTGCCGTAGGAACCGACGCGGATGAGCTTCTTGTAGTCGCCCGGCAGTCGGGTCAGGACTGTGTCGATGTTGTCCTTGCCCAGATCGAGTTGCGTTGCCGTGCGACCTGCTTCGGCGATCATCGACTGGATGTCCGGGCGCGTCGCCTGCAGCAGTCCCGCGAGGTCGCCGGTGGCCGCGTCGAGCCGCGGAATTGCGTCACCGATCGGGTCGCGATCCTCGGCGAGACCACTGATCAGCTGCTGCAGGGAATCGATGGTGGTCTCGAACTCTCGACCTTGGTCGTCGATGGTGCCGAGCATCGTGTTGAGGTTTCCGATGACGTCACCGATCAGTTGGTCGCGGTCGGCGAGGGTATTGGTGAAAGAGCCGGTGCTGCCGAGCAGCGACACCAACGTCCCGCCCTGGCCCTGCAGCACATGCAGCAGGGCTGCGGAAAGGTCGTTGACCTGCTTCGGGTCCAGGCCCCGCAGCAACGGCTTGAATCCGCCGAGCAGCAGATCGAGATCCAGCGCGGGTGTGGTCTGTTCGACGGGAATGGTTCCGCCACCGGGGAGTTCGTCGACGCCGCCCGGGCCTTCGAGGAGTTCGAGGTATCGGTCGCCGACGAGGTTCTCGTAGCGGACCGTCGCTGCTGTACTGCTCAGCAGCCGGAACTGCGAGTCCACATCGAACGCGACCTCGGCATCGAGGCCGTCACCGACGTCGACTCCGGTGACCGAGCCGACCGGCACTCCCGCGATCCGCACCTTGTCCCCGGACTTCAATCCCGAGGCATCGGTGAAGACGGCGTGGTAGCCGTCGGTGCTGCCGAATCTGTACTGGCTGAACACCAATGCCAGTGCCGCGAAGATCATCACCATCACCAGGGCGAAGATCGACAATTTGACGGTGGTGCCCCGCACGCCCTGCTTGCTCATGGCCACGCCCCGGCGAAGAGGAACTGGAAGATTGTCGGTACGTTGACCGACGGTTGCGTCTGCGGCACGTACGGCTGTGTGCCGGTGTCGGCGACGACGAATGGAGCCGGGCCCGCTTTGGGATCGAAGTCCGGCAGGCCGTAGCAGTTGGGTCCACCGCTGGCGGCGATCTTCGGCAGGTCTTTCTCGACGGTGTAGGCGGGGGCGCCGAGCACGAAGCTCGAGCTCAGCTGAATGGAGGCGTTATCGCCTGCGCCCGCCAGCGGCCCGAAAGCCATCCGCCCCTTGTTGAGTCCGACGAGGAAGCACGTCAGTGCCGGTGAATACTCGTCGAGCAGCGTTGTGGTGTGGGTGAGGGTAGCGAGAGCGGTCTCGAGCGGTTGCTCGTTCTCGGTGAGGACACCGTTGGCCGTGTCTGCGAGCCCGATGACGTTCATCAACAGTAGGTCCAGATCGGCCTGCTCGGACACGATCGTGGCGGAGGTGGTGGTCGCGTTGTCCAGCACCCGCATCAGATCCGGCGTCGCGTCGGCGTAGACGTTGGTGACGATCGCGGCGGCCGCCAGGTCTCGCTGCAGCGCAGGCAGACTCGGGTTCATCTTCTCCAGGTAGGAATCGGTGTCGGCGAGCAGCTCACCGAGCTGATCTCCGCGGCCGCGCAGAGCCGAGGACACCGCGCCCAGGGTCGCGTTGAGCTTGTCCGGCTCGAGCTTCTGCAATACCTCGGACAGGTGCTCGAAGAGGGTGTTGAACTCGACGGTGACGTTGTCGGCCGAGATGACCGCACCCGCCTCCAGACTCCGGTTCGACGGGTTGGCCGGGACCAGGAAGTTGACGTTCTTCGCACCGAACACGGTGGTGGACTTGATCTCCACGGCGGCGTTCGCCGGAATCATCCACAGCATGTCCGGGTCGAGATCGAGGTTGATGCGGGCGGTGTCACCATCGTGCGACATCGACGCCACCCGGCCGACCTCGACACCGCGGAGCCGCACTTTGGCCTGCGGGTCCATCACCAGTCCGGCACGTTCGGAGGTGACGGTGACCGGCACGGTCGTGTCGAATCCTCCGGCAAAGGTGGTCAGGGCAGCCACGACGATGGCGACGAGACTCAGGACGAGTGCGACGGCGGCAATCTTCTTCATCACGTCCCTAGCCCGAGAGGTTGAAGTTGCCGGAGCTGCCGTAGATGGCGAGCGAGATGAGCAGGGTCACCGATACCACGGCGATCAGCGAGGCACGCACCGCATTGCCCACTGCGACGCCGACTCCCACGGGTCCGCCGCTCGCGGTATAGCCGTAGTAGGTGTGGATGAGCATCACGGCCAACGCCATGACGATGGCTTGGGCGAAGGACCAGAGGATGTCCGTGGGTATCAGGAAGGTGTTGAAGTAGTGGTCGTACAGGCCCGGTGACTGGCCGTAGATCACGACCGTGGCGAAGCGGCTGGCGACGAACGAGGCGATGACCGCCAGGGAGTAGAGCGGCACGATGGCGACCATGCCGGCCAGTACGCGGGTGCTGACCAGATACGGGATCGACGGTATGGCCATGGACTCGAGCGCATCGATCTCCTCGGATACGCGCATCGCCCCGAGCTGGGCGGTCGAGCCGGCACCGATGGTGGCAGCCAGACCGATCCCGGCGATGACCGGCGCTGCGATCCTGACGTTGATGAATGCCGCGAAGAAGCCGGTGAGCGCCTCGACACCGATGTTGCCGAGCGAGGAGTAGCCCTGCACGGCAATGGTTCCACCAGCGAACAACGTCAGGAAGCCGACGATGACGACGGTGCCGCCGATCACCGCGAGCGCGCCGGAGCCCATGCTGATCTCGGCGACGAGACGGATGGTTTCCTTCTTGTACCGCACCGCGGCACGGGGAACCGAACCGAGTGCTTGGCCGAAGAAGATGGCCTGCTCGCCCAGGCGATCGACCGAGCGGGACGCGCGGGCGGCACGCCTGCGCGTCAACGGAAAGCGACCGGTCGCGGCGAGGGCCATTCAGTGCCGCCTCATCAGGCGGTCAACTTGATGCCGACGGCGGTGACGACGACGTTGACCACGAACAGGGCCATGAACGCGAACACGACGGTCTGGTTGACGGCGTCGCCGACGCTCTTGGCCCCGCCGCGCACGTTGAGGCCCAGGTAGCACGCCACCAGTCCGGCGATCATGCCGAACAGTCCGGCCTTGACCTGGGAGACGATGAGTTCACCGAAGCCGGTGAGCAGCGTGATGCCGCCGACGAACGCGCCCGGGTTGACGCCTTGGAGGAACACCGAGAACAGGAACCCGCCGAGGATGCCGATGGTGCACACCAGACCGTTGAGCAGTAGAGCGATCACGGTGGAGGCCAGGACTCGGGGTACGACGAGCCGGTGGATCGGGTTGATGCCGAGAACACGCATCGCGTCGATCTCTTCTCGGATAGTGCGGGCGGCGAGGTCTGCACAGATGGCCGTGGCGCCGGCGCCGGCAACGATCAGCACGGTGACGATGGGTCCGACCTGGGTGACTGCGCCGAGGGCCGCTCCGGCGCCGCTGAGGTCGGCGGCGCCGATCTCGCGGAGCAGGATGTTGATGGTGAAGCTGACGAGCACCGTGAACGGCACTGCGACGAGAATCGTCGGCACCATCGAGACCCGGGCGATGAACCAGGCCTGATCCACGAACTCCTCGCGCTGGAACGGCCGGGAAAAGACGGCACGGAGGGTGAACCACGACATGTCGAAGAATGCTCCGACGGCGCGTAGCGGAACGATGAGAAGGTCGTTCATGAACCCTCCCAATCTCTCGCTGTGTGATCCAGGTCATGTTAACTAGAACGTGTTCAGTAGTCAAAGAAGCGCGCCCAACGGACGATAGAGCAATTGCTTCTAGGTCAAACTTGTTTAACAGGAACTACATTGACTCGTCCATCGCGCATCCGGGAGCGCGTGTTACATCGTGAACCCGGACTCTAACTAGAACGTGATCTACTTTGCTTTCGGGCTCACCGGGTGACCCGACCTGACCAGTTTCCTACTCGACCGTCGCTGATGTGACCGAAATCGGCAAAAGCTAGGCATGCCCCGTGACCTGCGGTTCGCTGAGATCGAGCGCAGCCGCGGCCGAGAACGTCCTCGCCGGGTCACGTCCCTCGAAGTAGCCGCCGAGCTCAGCGGCGAGCGCGTCCGGCGACCAGGCCGCGTCCGAGGCGTCGAAACGCGCTTCGACGACGGGGGCCGCCATCAGCGCGACCATCGGGCCGTAGACGACGAAGACCTGCCCGTTGACGGCGTCCGCAGCGGGCGAGGCCAGGTAGTGCACAAGGGTGGCGACATGCTCCGGCGACAGCGGATCGACGGCAGCGGAGGGCGCGGCGCCGAACACGCCCTCGGTCATCGAGGTTCGCGCGCGGGGGCAGATTGCGTTGGCGCGCACGCCATACCGCGACAGCGCACGTGAGGCCGACAGGGTCAGCGCGGTGATTCCGGCCTTGGCTGCGCCGTAGTTCGCTTGCCCCTCGGGCCCGAGCAGGCCCGCCTCCGAGGAGGTGTTGACGATGCGCCCGTACACGGGCTCGCCCGCTGCCTTGGATCGCTCACGCCAGTACGCACCAGCGTTGCGCGTCATCAGGAAGTGCCCCCGCAGGTGGACCCGGATCACGGCGTCCCAGTCCTCGTCGGTCATGTTGAACAGCATGCGATCTCGCACGATGCCGGCATTGTTGACGACGATGTCGACACGGCCGAACTTCTCGGTCGCGGCGGCGAACATCGCGTCGGCCGTCGAACGCTCCGCGATGTCGCCCGGCACGAACACCGCCTCCGCACCTGCTTCGGTGACCAGATCGATCGCCTCGTCGGCCAGGGGGCCGGCCGTGATGTCGCCGAGGACGATGTTCGCCCCGGACCTGGCCAGGCCGATAGCCTCCGCCCTGCCGAGACCCGATGCCGCGCCGGTGACGAGCGCTACTCGTCCGTCCAGTCGTACCTGTTCATCGTTCACGATTCAAAATGTAGAACGTGTTCTCATTATTGGCAAGGATGCGGCCTCAGTTCACCCACTTCAACGCTGCACGAGGACACCCCGCGATCGCCGCCTCGATGCCATCCCTGTTCTCCGGCAGCTCGGCTGCGGCGGAGGAGACGATCAGCTCGTCCTTGTCGTTCAAATCGAACACGTCGGGCGCGTGGCCGACGCATACGCCGTTGGCTTCGCACCGGTCGAAGTCCACCTCGATCATCGTTCGACTCCTCGCTCTCATGTGGGCCAGGCCGCCCAGATTGCAGCCAAGCCTAGAACCTGTTCCATCCAAGTATGCAATGATTCGACAGAACGAGAACGTGTTGCAGAAATGAGGCGTCGAATGCACATCACGTACACCCCGGAGCAGGCCGCATTGCAGGACGAACTGCGCGCCTACTTCGCCACCCTCATCACCCCGGAGCGTCGCGAGGCACTGAGCTCTACCTCGGGCGAGTACGGCGAGGGATCGGTCTACCGCGACGTCGTGCAGCAGATGGGCAAAGACGGATGGCTCGCCCTCGGCTGGCCCGAGGAGTTCGGTGGCCAGAACCGCTCGGCGATGGAGCAACTCATCTTCACCGACGAGGCCGCCACAGCTGGTGCACCGGTACCGTTCCTGACCATCAACAGCGTGGCCCCGACGATCATGGCCTTCGGAACGCAGGAACAGAAGTCGTTCTTCCTGCCCCGCATCGCGGCCGGCGAACTCCACTTCTCCATCGGCTACTCCGAGCCCGAGGCAGGCACCGACCTCGCCGCCCTGCGCACCACGGCACGCCGCGACGGGGACGAGTTCGTCATCAACGGCCAGAAGATGTGGACTTCCCTGATCCAGTACGCCGACTACGTCTGGCTGGCCTGCCGCACCGACTCCTCGACTCTCCAACCCGGCGGGAAGAAGCACCGCGGGATCAGCATGCTGATCGTCCCCACCGACGCCGACGGCTTCTCCTGGACCCCGGTCCACACGATGGCCGGCCCCGATACCAGCGCGACCTACTACCAAGACGTGCGGGTGCCCACGAGTGCACTTGTCGGCGAGGAGAACCGCGGCTGGTCGCTGATCACCAACCAGCTCAACCACGAACGCGTCGCGCTCACCACCGCCGGGCCGCTGGTGGCGTCCCTGCACGAGACCAAGCGATGGGCGCACAACACCACGCTGCCGGACGGCACCCGCGTCATCGACCAGGAATGGGTCCAGATGGCTCTGGCCCGCGTGCACGCCAAGGTCTCCTACCTCCAACTACTCAACTGGGAGATCGCCTCGGCGGAGACCCACGCACCCGGCCCAGCCGACGCGTCCGCCAACAAGGTCTACGGCACCGAACTCGCCACCGAGGCGTACCGCGCGCTGATGGAAATCCTGGGCGACGCGGCAACACTGCGTCAGGGCTCCCCCGGGGCTCAGCTACACGGACGGCTCGAACGCCTGCACCGATCGTCGTTGATCCTCACCTTTGGCGGCGGCACCAACGAGGTGCAGCGCGACATCATCGCCATGACCGCACTCGGACTGCCCGCCTCGGCGCGCTGACCAAACACCACGCTGACACACACCAGGCCAACAAATACAAGGAACGGCAATGGATTTCACGACGACGGAAGCCCAACGCGATCTGGCCGGCCTCACCGGCGACATCGTCGCCAAGCACAGTACCGGTGAGGCGCAACGGCGGCTCGATTCGAACCCGTCCGATATCGACCGGCCGCTGTGGGACGCGCTGGCGCAGGCCGGGTTGCTCGCCGCGGCTGCGCCGGAGTCCATCGGCGGCGACGGTTACGGCATTCTCGAAGCGACGTCCATCACCATCGAGTTGGGCCGTGGCCTCGCCGCGGTCCCGTTCGTCGCGAGCACCACCGCTGCTGGCGCAATCGCCGAGTTCGGTTCGCCCGAACAACAACTGCAGTGGGCGAGAGCGGCAACCACCGGCGCGTCGATCCTCACAGTGGCGCTCGACGACTCTCCCCTGCGCCCCGCTACGGCACTCACCTCCGTCGACAGCGCACCGGTCGCCGACGGGATTCTCCTCGCCCGCGAGAGCGGTGCGGTTCTGCTGAAATCCACGGACCCGGGCGTCACGGTTACCACGCAGCAGGCCGTCGACAACCGCAGCATCGGCATGGTCGAATTCGATTCGACTGCGTTCGACTCCAGCCGAACCATCGAGAGCGCCGATCTCGCCCGATGGGTACGCATGCGAGTCACCCTCGGAACCTGCGCCTACCAGGTCGGTGTCCTCGAGGAAGCGCTTCGTGTCACAGCCGAGTACGCGCGCGAGCGGGTGCAGTTCGGCAAACCCATCGGCAGCTTTCAGGCTGTCGCCCAACGTCTGGCCGATGCGTACATCGACGTCAAGGGCGCCCGGCTGACGATGTGGCAGGCGGCGTGGGCACTGTCGGCAGGTTTGGACGGCGACGAGGAAGTCGCTGTCGCGAAGTTCTGGGCAGCCGAGGCCGGCCACCGCGTCGCGCACACGCTCGTGCACGTGCACGGGGGCGTCGGCCTGGACCGCGACCACCCTGTTCACCGGTACTTCCTCGCTGCCAAGCGCGCGGAGTTCGCGTACGGGGGAGCCACCGCTGCGCTGCGACGCCTGGGCTCCGCACTCGCCAGCGCGTAATCGTGACACGCGCCGAAGCGGCGGAAACCGTCGCGGATCTGCTGCTGGCCAGGGAGCACGACACCGCGACGTCGCTGCTGTTCGAGGATCGCCGGGTGAGCTGGGCCGAGCACGTGCGAATCTCGCGCCACTGGGCCGCCTGTATTGACGAGATGTTGGACGGCGCGTTGCCGCGACACGTCGGGGTGTTGTTGGCCAATGTGCCGGAGTACTCGTACCTGCTGGGCGCCGCGGCGCTCGGCGGGTTCGTCGTGGTGGGGCTCAACTCGACGCGCTCGGCCCCGGACCTCGCAGCCGACGCCGCACGCACTCACTGCCAGCTCGTCTTCACCGACTCCGAGCACGTCCACGTCGTCACCGGAGCCATCGACGTCACCGCCGTTTCCTGGCAAGAGGACTCGGGCCGCAGCGAAAGCCTGCCGGTTCGGCCGTCTGCGAGCGAGCTGTTCATGCTCGTGTTCACCTCCGGAACGAGCGGAGATCCGAAGGCTGTGCGCTGCACCCACACCAAGGTCGTGACTCCGGGGAAGATGCTCGCCGATCGATTCGGTCTCGGTAAGAACGACACGGTCTACGTCTCGATGCCGCTGTTCCATTCCAACGCCATCATGGCCGGATGGGCCGTCGCACTCGCGGCCGGTGCGAATCTCGCACTGCGGCGCACCTTCTCCGCATCCGGCTTCCTGCCCGACGTGCGCGCGTTCGGCGCGACGTACGCCAATTACGTCGGGACGCCGCTCTCCTACATCCTGGCGACACCCGCCCGAGACGACGATGACGACAACCCGCTGCGTGTGGTCTACGGCAACGAGGCGACCCCGGGCGCGGCGAACCGCTTCGCATCGAGGTTCGCGGTGACCGTCGTCGACGGTTTCGGATCCTCGGAGGGCGGCGTCTCCATTGCCCGCACCCCTGATACTCCGCCGAACGCCCTCGGCCCGCTCCCGGACGCGGTGCAGATCCTCGATGCCGAGGGAAACGTCTGTCCCGCTGCTCGATTCGATGATCGCGGCGGCGTGATCAACGAGCAGGATGCCGTCGGCGAGCTTGTCAACACCTCCGGCCCAGGCATGTTCTGCGGATACTACGAGGACGAACGAGCCGATACCGAACGCATGCGAGGCGGCATGTATTTCAGCGGCGACCTGGCCTACCGCGACGAAAACGGGTTCGCCTACTTCGCGGGGCGGACCTCCGGGTGGCTGCGCGTGGGAGGGGAGAATCTCGGTGCGGCTCCCATCGAACGAATACTACTGCGCCATCACGCGATCGAAGCGGTGAGCGTATTCGGTGTACCGGCGCCCGGCCCCGGCGACCGCGTCATGGCCGCGATTCTCGCTCCGGAATCCGTCATGGACGGTCTTGCCGAGTTCCTCGCCGCGCAACCGGACCTGGCGCCGCGTGCCTACCCGCAGTTGGTACGTGTGTGCACCGATCTTCCCCGAACGGCCAGCCACAAAGTTCTGGCGCGGGAGTTGCAGCGTCAACGCTGGAACACCAGCGATCCCGTCTACTTCTCCCCTGGGCCGGATGCCGCGTTCGTGATTCTCACGTGCCAGGCGAGAGCGGATCTCGACTTGTCACTCGCCTAGGCCGCGCACCTGCGGCCGCTACTGGGCGGGAGCCGATGCCGTGTCGTCCTCGTCGGATGCGCGAGCTCCGGTGGAGCGGATCGATTCGCGTGCGTTGCGCTCGACCAGCAGTGGTACGAAGTCGCGGACCCTGCGACCTTCGAATCGGGCGAGCTCGGCGGCGATCGCGTCCTCGATCACGCGGCGCGGAACGTCCGGGAACGCTGCGTCCAGTCGGTCCCGCACAGCATCGATGTGATGTTCCTCGGTGGTCGTCATCACCCCAGGGTCCGCTTCGACCCCCCAGGTGGTCAAGCTTTCAACGCATCTTCGTCATCATCTGCGGTCACAGCATCGCGTTTGCGCACGAGGCGGAAGACCAGCACAGAGATGACCGCCATGGTTCCGACGAGCAGGACCACGACATTGGACACCGAATCAGCGATGTCACTGACCCACAACTGCAGCGAATACTGACTGTCGACGCCCATCACCCCGCCGAGGTTCGCGGTTCCCTCGGTGAGCAGGAACATCACGCCGATGGCGATGAAGAACAAACCAGAGATCAGCGATGTAGTGTGCGTGCGAAGCGGTCCGATGCTGATCTCCCTGCCGCGCAACCACGTTCGAGATCCGAGCGAGAATCTGTCCCACACCAGCGCAAGCACGAACAGCGGGACCACCATCCCCGCGGCATAGAGCGCCATCAGGATGCCGCCGTAGAGTGCCTGTCCGCCTGCCACCGCCACCGTCAGCACGGCGCCGAGGAGCGGCCCGGAGCAGAAGCCCGCGAGTCCGTACACGGCTCCGAGCGCGAACACCGATCCGACGGAGGAGATGTCGATGCGCGCGGCCGCGCGCTGTGCGGAGCGGAGGGCGAAGCCGTGGCCGAGGATGACCATCGCCCCGAGCGCGATGATGACCACTCCGCCGATCATGGTGGTGACCTCGCGGTACTGGGTCAGGGCCGAACCTATCGCTCCGACGCCGGCTCCGAGGGGAACCAACACGGCAGCAAGACCGAGGTAGAACACGCCCGTGCGGCCGGCGAGCTTACCGGCCCCACCGAAGGCGTATGCGAAGAACGAGGGCAATAGCAATGCGGAACAGGGGCTGACCAACGCCAGTAGCCCGCCGAAGAACGCTCCGAGTAGTCCGATCTGCGACATCAGCGTTCAAACCCCGGCGGCGGTATCGATCAGGTCGACGAATTCCGACAACGGTTGCGCTCCGAGCACCGGATCTCCGTTGACCGAAAACGCAGGCGTTGCAGGAATACCCAGCGATTGCGCCTCGGTGGAGTCAGCGGTGATCGCGGCATCGAACTCGGTTCCGGTCGCATCGGCAGTAAAGCGTGCGATGTCCTCGATTCCGGCCTGTGCGGCATAGGTTTCGAGCACCTCGATGGTGAGGTCGGCATGCCCGGTCGCGGGGGCGTCGGCGTAGACGGCGTGGGTGAACTCCCAGAATCTGTCTTGGGCAGCTGCAGCACGACCGGCGCGAGCCGCGTCGAACGATTGTTGCCCGAAGATCGGAAGGTCGCGCCACTCTATCCGGAGCGTGCCGTCGTCGACATATCGGTCGATCAGTTCTGGTTCCGTTTCTCGACTGAACTTGGCGCAGAACGGGCATCGAAAGTCCGAGAATGCAATCATCACCACGGGTGCGTCGGCCGCACCGAGCGCCATCGGATCATCGGCGGTGCGACGCGCCATATCTCCCAGGGGTCCGATCTCGGGGGCTGCGGTGGAGCCCTCGCCTGAAACCGCTTGCGATCGATCGCCGTCTCGCATACCCGTCAGCAGAACACCGACGAGCACCGCGGCGACCAGCACTGCGGTACCCAGAAGCCATAGGTCTCTACGGCGATGTGATCGAGAAGTCGATGTCATGCAATGCCTTTCGTTGCTCGACGCCAGTGGCATCCATACCCATGCGGGTATACCCTCGCAGAGTCGACCGCCCCAACACAACTACGACTCGTAGGAGAACCCTGCACATGCCTTCGCCCACCACGCCCGGCCATGTCGGAACCGATACCGAGGATCGCAGCGAGATTGCCACCGCCGGCCTCAGTGGACCGAACCGCTTCAGTGGACAGAACCAATGGGTGGCGCGGATATCCCGCGGGGCACTTGCAGCGGTGATCACCGTGCTCGTGGTGGGTGTTCCCACGGACATCATCGACACTCCACTGTTCGGCCGCGAGGTTCCCGTGCGGGCGTGGGAACTTCCGGTGCTACTGGCCACCGCACTGCTGACTGCGGTGTGGTTCGGCATCGACAAACCTGCACAGTCCGAGCGCACCGGAACCCCGGCCGCGCTCGGAGTGGTGCTCACCTTCTTCGCAGTCGGATGCCCGGTCTGCAACAAACTCGTACTTCTCGCAGTGGGGACATCGGGCGCGCTGGGACTGTGGGCGCCGATTCAACCCATCCTCGCCGGCGTGTCACTGACCATGCTGGCCGGGGCCGTGGCCTATCGGTGGCGCAAACGCGACTGCACCGACACAACCTGCGGCGTGCAGGGCTAGCCGGCGTCGACCACTGTTTTTCAGATACCCCATGGGGTATAGTCGGGGATCGAACCATTCGACACCGTTGGGAGCAGTATGTGTAGGGCAGTGAATTGCAGGAAGTGCGGAAAGACCACCTGGGCGGGCTGCGGTAACCACGTCGACCAGGTCATGCGCGGTGTCCCCAAGAGCAATCGATGCCAGGGACACCAGAACGAACCCAAATCCGGCGGATTCTTCTCGAGGATGTTCTCCGCCCGCTGACAATCCCGTCCACACCACAACGAAGTGAGAATCCACAGATGACATCCACCGCGCACACCAGCGGTCCCACTATCGAACGGACCGTTCCCGCAATGGCAGGTACCGTCGTCCTCGCCAGCCTGGCCCTCGGGATGCTCCACGATCCTCGATGGCAGGTCCTGACGGCGTTCGTCGGCGGCAACCTCCTGCTGTACGCAGCGGTCGGATGGTGTCCCGCCAGCCTGATGATGCGTAAGTTGGGAATGCGTTCCAGCGCAACCTGCGCTCGACCATGAAAGGCGAGGAAATGTCAGCCGAGTCCCACCAACACCTGGACCGGTGGCACCGCTACTGGAACAAGCAGGCAGCCAGCTACGACAAGCACATGACCTTGCTCGATCGGGTGCTCTTCCGAGACACTCGATCGTGGGTGTGCTCCCGCGCCAGTGGCCAAGTTCTCGAAGTTGCCATCGGCACCGGACTCAATCTGGATCACTATCCGCCGCAGGTAGAACTGACAGGCATCGAGCTCAGCGAGGAGATGCTGTCGCGGGCCACCGCGAAAGCCCAGATCGTCAGGCCTGATGCCGACCTGCGGCTCGGCAACGCACACGAGCTGGAATTCGCCGACGCCTCCTTCGACACCGTCGTCTGCACCTTCTCCCTCTGCGCCATTCCTGAGCCCGACATCGCACTCGCCGAAATGGTGCGCGTGCTACGTCCGGGCGGAATGCTTCTCCTCGCGGACCACGTCCCCTCGTCCTACCGACCCGTTCGGTGGCTGCAGAAGCTGGCGGAAATGGTCAGCATCCCCGTCGGCGGCGAGCACCTACTACGCCGTCCGTCTCTGACCGTCGGCGGCAACAGCAGCCTCGCCGTCCGCGAGATCGAACGATTCGGCCTCGGCCTGGTGGAACGCTCGAGGAACGAAAAGATCTGAGCCAAGTCGTCAGTCGAAAAGCGTGGGCGACTCGGGCTCGGCGGCCACCGGCTCGACGGCCTGCGCGGGCGAGCCCTTGCGCACCACGGACAGGGTGGTGGTGCGCACCGACAGGCGGTGCCCTGCGTGGTGCTCGAGCAGCGCTAGGCCCTGCCGAATCTCGAGCACCTTCCATGGCCCGGCGTGACCGGTCGCCTGCACCAGGTCGCCCACTGCGATCACGGAAGCCACTGCTCGTCTCCATTCGGTAGGTGCACTCGATCGAGAGCCAGCTTAGTGGGCACCGGTGCTGGAAATCCGCCAATCGGGGCGTCGGCCACGTCGGGCCGAGGTAAACCGACTCTCTCATTTCTTCTTCGCTGTAAACGGGGCCCAAACCTTGCGAACCGCCGAAGAACCGGTGAATCATTCAAAACAATTGATACACAATACATTTCGATTCGACGCAGTGTGCCACATGCGATAGCGTCGGCGAACGTGCCTGCTTTCGTGACCCGCGCCGAGACACTGTCCGTCGTCATCCCGTGCCACAACGAAGAGGCGTTCATCGGCCCGTGCCTCGACGCGCTGGCCGCGCAGACCGACGACCTGCACGAGATCATCGTCGTGGACAACAACTCCACCGACCGCACGGCAGCCGTCGTCCGGGGATACATGAAGTCGAACCCCAAGATCACCCTGCTCCTCGAACGCACCCCAGGCGTCGCGCACGCGCGCAACGCCGGGTTCCGTGCCGCGAGCGGAGACGTCCTCGGACGTATCGACGCCGACACCCGCGTCCGACCTGGCTGGGCTCGGGCCGTGCTGGACTTCCTATCCACCGACGGCGCCCACGTCGGCGGCGTAACCGGGTTGAATCTGCCGTACGACTCCCCGGTCCGCAGCCTCAAGGCTTGGTGGTTCGGTCGACAACTGAGGAAGGGCACCGTGGGCGGCGGGCGGCCGGTGACCAACTTGCACGGCGCGAACATGGCCATCCGACGGGCCGCGTGGCGAGAGATCGAACACCGAGTGAGCACCGACGCCCGGATTCATGAGGACCTCGACCTCGCACTGTGCCTGGGCGAGGCGAACATCGCTCTCGCACAGCTGACGGAGATGAATGTCGACGTATCACCGCGTCGCGCGTTGACACCGCCGTCGCAGTTCTCGGAGTACATCCAGTGCGGTATCGAGACATTCGAGCTACACGATGCGATGACCGAGCAGAGGCGCAAAGCCCTTCGGCTGCACTGGTGGTGGCACATTCTCGTCTTCGCCGTCTACCGCCCCTACGATCCCGCCCGGCAGCGTTACTCGCTGCGCTACCTGTTCTCGCCCGTCCGCTCGCGGATGCTGCCGGTCAACAACGGCGCAAGCTCCGCGGACGCGGCCGAGGCCGCGACCCGCGTCAGCTGAGCCTCAGCGCTGCTCGACGAGCCTGCTGACGGCCTCGTCGTATCCGGAAACAAGTTCCGCGACGATGTCCGCGACGGGCCGGATCTCGTTCATTCGACCCACGATCTGGCCCACCGGCATGGCCACCACGTCCGGGTTCTCTGCGTTGTTGATGCGTTGATGCGCCTCGCTGACCAGGATGTTCTGCAGTGGCATCGGGAGCGGATCGGGAGCTTCCGGTCGATCCCACGCATCGGTCCACTTGGTCTTCAACAGCCTCGCCGGCTTCCCCGAATAGATACGGGTGCGAACAGTGTCACTCGACGTAGCCGTCAACAGCGCTTCCTGCATCGCCGACGGCTTGCCCTCGTGCCTGGCTCCCAGCCGGTATTCGGCTGCGGTCAGCCACGTCGAACCCATCCACACCCCGTGCGCGCCGAGCGCCAACGCAGCTGCGACCTGACGGCCGCTGCCGATTCCGCCGGCCGCCAGCACACCTGCCTCGTCGCCGACGGCGTCGACGATCTCCGGGAGAAGCACCATCGACGCGATCTCACCGGTGTGACCACCGGCCTCGTATCCCTGTGCGATGACGATGTCGACACCGTTGCGCACGTGCCGACGCGCATGCTCCGCGGTGCCGGCCAACGCCGCAACCGGCACTCCGTGTTCGTGCGCCTGCTCGACCACATCGTTCGGCGGCGAACCGAGGGCGTTCGCGATGAGCTTGATCGGGTGACGCAGAGCGACGTCGACGTGCGATCTCGCCACCGAATGCAGCCAACCCAGCACCCCCTCGTTGCGCGCCTGATCGGCGCCGAGCGGGGCGACGCCCAACTCGTCGAGGGTGCGGTCGATGAATGCTCGATGCTCGGCCGGAATGAGCTCGTTCAGGTCGACCGAGGCGCCCTCGGTGGGGATCTTCGCCGGCATGACGATGTCCACGCCGTACGGTTTGCCGTCGGTGTTGGCGTCCATCCAGGTCAGGACGGCGTCGAGCTCCTCGGGGTCTGTCTCTTATACACATCTAAAAAAA
>NZ_JABFAO010000010.1:0-155522 GCF_017168235.1 Rhodococcus sp. KRD197 | reverse complement strand
CTGCTGATCGCGGCGGCGACGTGCTCGGATGGGGTGAAGCCGAAGACCGGGTATTGCACGCCGAACTTCTCGCACAGATCTGTCCGCATTCGTTGTCCTTATCTGCGCTGCGCGAGGTGCGCGTTGTTGGTTTCGTCAGCCGGTCGCAGCTCGGTCTGCTGCACCGCCCAGCGGTAGTCGGGCTTGCCCGCCGGCGACCGTTTGATCTCGTCGACGAACCACACGGCCCTGGGGACCTTGTAACCGGCGATCTCCTTGCGTGCGCACGCATCGAGATCGGCGAGCGATGGGCGTTCCTCGCCCCGTGCCTGAACGACAGCGGCAACCATGTGACCGAGCCTCTCGTCGGGGACTCCCACGACGATTGCGTCGAACACTTCGGGATGCGATTTCAGCGCGCCCTCGACCTCCTCCGGGAACACCTTCTCGCCGCCGGTGTTGATCGATACCGAACCTCGTCCGAGCATCGTGACGGTGCCGTCCTCTTCGACCTGCGCATAGTCACCGGGTATGGAGTACCGAACGCCGTGGATCTCCTTGAAGGTGGCCGCGGTCTTGGCCTCGTCCTTGTAGTAACCGACGGGAATGTGTCCGCGTCGGGCCAGCAGTCCCTTCTGGCCCGAACCGGGTTCGACCGGATGGCCGTCCTCGCCCAACACAGAAGTCGACGCGTCGATCTTCACTCGGGGTCCACCGGTGTGTTCGGCGCCCTTGGTGACCACGCTCAGGCCGCCGAACCCCGTTTCGGACGAGCCGATCGAATCGGTCAACATCCGGTTGGGCAGCAGTTCGAGGAACTTCTCCTTGATGCTCGGCGAGAACAGTGCCGCACTACTGGCCATCAGATACAGCGTCGACAGATCGTAGGGTTTGCCATCGGGCCCACCCTCGATGAGGGCGTCGAGCATGGGCCGAGCCATGGCGTCGCCGGTGATGAAGATGAGGTTGATGCCGTGCTTGTCCACCAACTGCCAGATCGTGTGGCCGTCGAAGTCTGGGTGCAGCACCGTCTTTCCGCCGCCGAACAGAGACTGGAACGTCGCCCACTGCGCGCCACCATGAATCATCGGCGGGATCGGCATACGCGTCATGACGGGATTTTCGGCGCCCAGCTTTGCGAGATCCCACTCGTCCTCGAGATATTCGCCGGTCATGAAGTTGATGCCGCCGCCGAGTACGCGCCAGACGTCCTCGTGACGCCACATCACGCCCTTGGGGCTGCCGGTGGTTCCGCCGGTGTAGAGCATGTAGATGTCGTCACCGCTGCGTTCGCCGAAGTCGCGCTCGGGTGAGGATTGTTCGAGGGCTTCGTCGTAGGAGACCTGGCCATCCGCCGCGTCGCCGATCACGATGGTCGTCTTCAGCAAGGGGCAGGTGGGCAAGACTGCAGCGACCTTGTCGGAGTAGCGCGCCTCGTGAATCAGCGCGACCATGTCCGAATTTTGGAAGATGTACTGCAACTCGTTCTCTATGTATCGGTAGTTGACGTTCACCACCACCGCACGCAGCTTGAACACAGCGATCATCGACTCGATGGTCTCGATGCCGTTGCGGCTGTAAACGCCTACTTTGTCACCCGGTTTCACCCCCTGTTTCTGCAGGTAATGGGCTAATCTGTTGGTCCGGTCTTCCATCTGCGCGTAGGTGATCTCACGATCCCCACACACCAGGGCGACCCGGTCCGGAACCAGGTCGACAGCATGTTCCACGAGGTCTGCGATATTGAGGGCCACGACACAAAAATAGAACGTGTTATCGTTTTTGACAATAGGCAAATCGAGACTCAGGTCACAGACCAGTGGGAGAACCGACAGTGTCATCCACCGCCCCGTCATCCACCGCCCCGTCATCCACCGCCGCTTCAGCCACCGCCCACGCACTCGTCGAGAAGCGCGGTCACGTACTGATCGTGACGATGAACAGGCCCGAAGCACGCAACGCCCTGTCGGGCGAGATGATGGCGATCATGCGCGACGCCTGGGACAGGGTCGACAGCGATCCCGACATCCGCGTGGCCATCCTCACCGGCGCGGGTGGCGCGTTCTGCGCCGGAGCCGATCTCAAAGCCATGACGTCCACCCATCCGGGCGACAGCTTCAGCTCCGGCGGCTGGGACATGTCGAAGATCGAGGCGTTGCTCAAGGGCCGCAGGCTCACCAAGCCCCTGATCGCAGCCGTCGAAGGACCAGCCATCGCGGGCGGCACCGAGATTCTGCAGGGCACCGACATTCGAGTTGCCGGCGAGAGCGCCAAATTCGGTGTCTCCGAGGCCAAGTGGGGCCTCTTTCCGCTCGGCGGGTCGGCCGTGCGACTGGTCCGCCAGATTCCGTACACCATCGCCGCCGACATCCTGTTGACCGGCAGGCACATTCGCGCCGCCGAGGCCAAAGAGATCGGGCTCATAGGCCACGTCGTACCCGACGGACAAGCACTGACCAAAGCGCTGGAACTGGCGGAGATGATCGCCGCGAACGGCCCCCTCGCCGTACAGGCCATCCTGCGCACGATCCGCGATACCGAAGGCATGCATGAAGAGGCGGCGTTCCAGATCGACGCCGAACTCGGTGTCGCAGTGTTCAAGAGCCACGACGCCAAGGAAGGCCCCCGAGCGTTCGCGGAGAAGCGAAAGCCGTCGTTCGAGGGGCGATGATGCGCTGCGCGCCCGTGTGTGGGTAGTTACCGCCCGCGGTACCTACCCACACACAGGTGGGGGCAGGTTATCCACAGGCCGAGGAAATCTCGGGCGTGTCGGACGATGCCAGGTGCCACCATCGGCGCATGGAACACAGCCAGGACTGGCAGCGACTGCTCGACGAACAACTCGGCATTGTGCGCGCCGACCAACTGCGGCGATACGGTTACACCAGACGCATCACCCACCATCGCATTGCAAGCGGGCAGTGGCTGCCGGTGTTGTACGGCGTCGTATCGGTCACCAACGGTCCGCTGACTGTGCCGATGATGCACAGTGCCGCACTCGTCTACGGCGGCGGATCCGCCATCCTCAGCCACGAGACCGCGGCCGTGCACTGGAACATCAAGCCTGCACCCGCCGAGCCCAGACCGGTACACATCACGGTGCCGTTCGGGCGCTCGGCGGTCGATCAGGCCCCGACCCGACGTATCAACTCGCCGCGCGCGACCGCCTCGGCGCACACGATCATCCACCCCGGCGTCATCGTTCATCGATCGAGGGCCATCCGGCACATCCGCGTCGACGCAGGGTTCCCGCTGACATCGCGAGCCGATACCGCGATCGATCTCGCCACCGCCGCAGATACCGCGCGGGAGGGCATGATCGAACTCGTTCAAGCGACAACCAACGCGAGGATTTCGATCCAGGAGGTCCGTCGCCGCCTCGAACAGCGGCCGCCATGGCGCTACAAGAAGGCGATCGTCGACACCGTAGGGCTTCTCACCGACGGCGTGCAGTCAGCACTCGAACATCGGTATGTTCTCGACGTCGAGGCCGCCCACGGCCTTCCTACCGGAGCGCGGCAAGGGCCGGTGATCGTCGACGGCCGTGTCCTTTTCGAGGACGTCGACTACTGCAATCATGGAGTGCCGCTCATAGTGCGTTTGGATGGCGCGCGGTTCCACTCGGCGAACGCTGTGAAATTCCGCGATCGACGGCGCGACAATGCCGCCGAGCTCGCCGGGCGCCCCAGGTTGGTCTACGGATGGGAGGAGGTCACCCGAACACCGTGCGCGGTGTTCGAAGAGGTCAGGGCAGTGCTGGTTCGCGAGGGCTGGAGCGACTCGTCGTTCCCGTGCTCTGCCTGCGCGCGAGGCCGGGTGATCAGCGCCTGATCGCCGCTGCAGGGGTGCCGTTGCCGATCAACGCCGAGATGGTGGCCGCCTCCATACCCGGGGAACCGCACACCAGCACCTGGTGATCTCGGAACGGCTCCTGCACGCTCATCACGTCGGCGAGGCTCCCCTCCCAGCAGTGTTCGGGACCGAAGATCGGCACCTCCGCCGCTTCGGCGCGAATGGTGTCGTTCCACCGATCGGGTGCCCACGGATCCTTCAACTGGTCTACCACGGGAATGACCGTCAGCCAGGGAAGCTCCGAGGCGAGAATCCACAGCAGATCGGCGGCATAGAGGTCACGCGGCGATCGGCCCCCGACATACAGCGTCACCGACGGCGGCGTTGTCGCGCGGTGCGCCAGATCGAGGATGAGCGAGCGCATCGGCGCAAGACCGGTACCGCCGGCGATCATGACGACATCGCGGCCGGAATCGTCGACGGCAAGCGTGCCCTTGGGGTCGGTCAGCTTCCACACGTCGCCGGGCCTGGTCTCGTTGACGATCGACCCACTCACCCACCCCGCCGGGACGGCCCGAACATGAAACTCGAGCTTCCCGTCCAGAGAGGGCGGCAACGCTGGGGAGTACCGACGCGTCAGCCGCGCATTCTGCGGGACCGTCACCTCGAGCGATTGGCCGGCGGCGAACGGGATCACGTCGCCGACGAGCCTGATCACGGCCAGATCGTTGCGGAGTCGGTGGTACTGAACCACCTCGGCGTTCCACGTCTGCATGGGTCCAGCGTAGGCCGCACCCGTGTGTGCGTAGGTACCTGCGGCGGTACCTACGCACACACGGGCGGCGGAGCCGCAATCACCAGGGGTCGTAACTGATCGTCGACATGTCGACCCCAGCGCCCTGCAGTCGAAATTTGGTCGTGTTGATCATCGACGGAGAGCCGACGATCGCGATGTCGTGGTTGTCCCACGGGCCGTGATCGACGACAACCGTGCCGAGTTTCCCGACCGTCGGCGGTATCGCGCCGGCGAACTGCCTGTATCGCGATCCGTCGTTCCACCACGGGTCGGTGTCATCCTCGACGACACCGACGATGGACAGCCACGGGTTGGTTGCCGCGATCTGCTGCAGCGTCGCCATGTCGTAGAGATCGCAGGGATATTTCCCGCCGTAGAAGACGCTCACGCGGGGATTGTCGGTGCGTGCTGCCATCTCCATCACCTGCGCGCGCAGCGGAGCAATGCCGGTTCCCGACGCGATCAGCAGCCGATCCCGACCCTGCGCGGTGTGACGAGTCATCGAACCCAGCGGGGATCCGACACTCCAGCGGTCACCCACGGCGGTGTTGGCCACGACAGACGGACTGACCCAGCCACCGGAGACACGTCGGATGTGAAATTCGATCTCACCCGCCGAGTTGGCCGGTATCGCGGGCGAAAGGTAACGCCACATCCGCGGTCTGCTCGGGACCGAGACGCTGACGTACTGGCCCGCTGCGTAGTCCATGGGCTCGTCGAGTTTCAGGCGGACGACCGATACGTCATCGAGAACCCGCATGTGTTCGACGACGGTACCCATCCACACCGGCGGGCCGTCGTCGCCGTTGGCGCCGTCGATCATCGTGGTAGCCATCACACCGATCACTTCGCGCCAGGCCCCCTCGACCTCCTCGGTCCACATCTCGGTGCCCGCGAACTGTTCCAACGCGGTGATCAACGCGTCGCCGACGGCAGTGTAGTGAGCGTCGACGATCCCGTATTTCCTGTGGTCACGACCCAACTGCTGAAGAAACGGAAGTAGCCGGTCGAGGTTTTCGAGTTGATCGATTGCGTAGGCGATTGCTGTGAGAAGTTTGTCGCGTTGCAGTGACATCGACGCAGGAAACAGATCGCGCGCCTCGGGATTGCGCGCGAACAGAATCGCGTAGAAAGACCGGGTCAGTTTCTCTGGCCCACCCTCGACGGCGGCTACCGCCTTGAAAGTTGTTCTGACGAGTGAAATCGTCCGACTGTCCATTGGCCTGTAAGCCCCCTCTCCGAGTCCGCGCATACGTGTGTCCACTGCTGATCGCTGCCTTCGACCTGCGCCGATCACCGGCAATTGGCCGAAGTCTAGCCCAGCCGCAGCGATGCGACTCATCGCAGGAGAACGTACGAATCGGTTTCTTCGGCCATAACAAGCCAATCGCCGAAAATGCCCGAGATAACCGACCGAGTGCTATCAATTGGCGTGGCAGGCATAGCGTTTCGGGCCTTTCCAGCAACTCGTCGAGGCTCTACTATCGCAGCGACGATAGAGATCGAAAAGGGTGCAATCGAAACGGGGTAGGCCAATCGTGACTGTCGCTGTCGGGGCGAACACACAAGCAACAGCGCAGAAACGAAATGGGGATCCAGGCAGCAACGACACGGACTTCTCCCGTCGTCTACGCGAGTGCCGTGAGTTCTTCGAACTGCCCGAATTGGCGCACTTGCCGGCCGAGCGGAAAACCAGCGCCCTGAAAGAGATGCGCCGAACCGGGACATACGTGCAGTCGGCCGAGGAGATACTCATCGGCGCCAAACTCGCGTGGCGCAACCACGCTCGATGCGTCGGCCGCAAGCACTGGCGCACCCTCGAGCTCATCGACGCCCGCCATGCCACGTCCGCGCAGGACATCGCCGACGCGTGCTTCGAACATCTCACGGTCGCGACGAACGGTGGGGCACTGCGGTCCGTCGTCACCGTCGGCCCACCGCCGCTCACCGACGGTCGCGAGTACCGCATCCTCAACCCACAACTGATTCGGTACGCCGGCTATCGCGGTTCGGACGGCACCGTTGTCGGCGATCCCGCCCATCTCGAACTCACCGAGCTCGCGGTAAGTCTGGGATGGCAGGGCGAGGGCACCGCATTCGACGTGCTGCCGCTGATGATCTCCACCCCCGACGAGCCCGTTCAACTGTTCGATGTGCCGTCCGAGCTGGTATTGGAGGTGCCGCTGGTGCACCCGAACTACCGGTGGTTCGCCGATCTCGGCCTGAAGTGGCATGCCGTTCCCGCGGTATCGGACATGGATCTCGAGATCGGCGGGGTTCGCTACCCGTGTGCGCCGTTCAACGGGTGGTACGTCAACACCGAGGTCGGAGCCAGGAACTTCAGCGATACCGATCGATACGACATGCTGCCGACCATCGCCAAGAAACTCCGGCTGGACAGAAGTTCGGACCGCACACTGTGGAAGGACCGCGCCCTCGTGGAGCTCAACAGAGCGGTCATCCACAGTTTCCGCGAGTCGGGGGCATACATGGTCGACCATCACACCGTCGCCAAGCAGTTCGTCGACCATGTCGAGCGTGAAGCCAAAGCTGGGAGATCGTGCCCGACGGATTGGTCGTGGATCAATCCCCCGATGTCCTCCTCGATCACCCCGACGTTCCACCGACTCTACGATCCACCGGACCTCGACATCAGACCGAATTTCGTGTCCCGTCGAGGGTCGGGCTGCCCATTCTCCTGAGCGAGCAGCGCGAACAGTGAGGACGAACTTCTCAGCGCTGGTGCCGCGGCTTCCACACCACGAGTGCGTTTCGCTGCACGGGAACGAGATCGCGCCGGTAGCCGGCGTGGACGTTGGCGAGTTCCTGGGCGAGCTCGGACACCCGAGCCTGCAGCGCTTCGACCTGATTGGTCAGCTCGATGATGCGTTTGATGCCCGCGAGGTTGACGCCCTCGTCCTGGGAGAGGCGCTGAACTTCGCGTAGCAACGCGACGTCCCGCGGCGAATACCGTCGACCGCCCCCGGTGGTGCGGTGCGGGGTGACCAAGCCGAGGCGATCGTAGGTTCGCAGCGTTTGTGCGTGCATTCCGGCGAGTTGGGCGGCAACGGAGATAACGAAGACCTGCGCGTCCGGGTCACCCTGCGAAGGAGTGGGTCCAGGCGGCACCGTCATCATGCACCAGCCCATCCCGCCCGCGGGTCGAATCCACTGGCCTTTTCTGCTTCCAGATATGCCCGCAGCGCCTCGGTGGCGGGATCGTCGAGCTTCTGCGGCACGGCAACCTTGACGGTGACCATCAGGTCACCCGGGGTACCTGCCTTTTTCGGTACGCCGCGACCGCGGACGCGCAGGACCCGGCCGTCGACGGTGCCGGGCGGGACCTTGACTCCGACCCGGCCTTCGAGCGTCGGGATCGAGAGCGTGGTTCCGAGCACCAGTTCGCCGTAGCTGACCGGGACGGTGATGGTGAGATCGTCGCCGCTGCGTCCGAACACCTTGTCCGGCCGGACGCGGACCGTGACGTACAGGTCACCCGACGGCGCCCCGCGCAGACCGGCTTCACCTTGACCGGCGAGCCTGATCTTCTGGCCGTCGGACACTCCCGGAGGCACGCGAACAGTGATGGTGCGGGTGCGATTCTGCACACCGCTGCCGCGGCAGTCTGCGCACGGATCATCGATGATGGAGCCGCTTCCGCGGCAGTCGTCGCACGGCTCGCTGAATCCGAACGCACCCTGGTTGCGATTGACGACGCCAGCGCCGTTGCACCTGGGACACACGCGTGGACTGGTCCCGGGCTTCGCCCCGCTGCCGTGGCACGTGGTGCACGAGGACGGGCTCGTCAGACGAAGCGGAACGGTGACGCCTTGCGTGGCCTCACGAAAAGCGAGCGTGGTTTCGGTCTCGACGTCACTGCCGCGCCGGGGACGGTTGGACGTGGTTCGCTGCTGAGGTCCGCCGCCGCGGTTGAACAATCCACCGAAGAGGTCTCCGATGCTGCCGTCGGCACCGGCTCCGGCACCAGCACCGCCGAAGATGTCGCCGACGTCGAAGGTCTGGCCTCCTCCGCCGCCGAATCCGCCGGCACCCGGGCTGAATCCGCCGCCCTGCCGACCGAACCCGCCGGAGGCGAACAGCCGCCTGGCCTCGTCGTACTCTTTGCGCTTGGCCGGGTCGATCAGCACCGACTTGGCTTCGCTGATCGCCTTGAAACGCTGTTCTGCTGCGGCGTTACCCGGGTTGGCGTCGGGGTGATTGTCCCTCGCCAACTTGCGGTAGGCCTTGTTGATTTCGTCTGTGGTGGCGCTGGAAGAAACGCCCAGCTCCTTGTAGAAGTCCTTCTCGATCCACTCCCGCTGGCTCACCGGGCGTTCCCTCCCCTCGCGCTGACTCTATTTTTACTGCTCGTCGGACGGTTGTGCTTCGACACCGTCCACGACGCCGACCATTGCGGTGCGCAACACGCGGTCACCGAGCTTGTACCCAGGCCGCATGAGCGCCCCGACGACCGGCTCGCTGCCGTCTCCCTCGTGGGAAACGGCCTCGTGGATCGCCGGGTCGAACTTGTCGCCGATGGCGCCGAAGGTGGACAGACCGATGTTGGTGAAAACACCGGCCAGCTTGTCCGCCACTGCCCTCACCGGGCCTGTCTCCAGGTCACCGTGCTGGCGAGCGCGCTCGAGATCGTCGAGCACCGGGAGCAGCTGGGATACGACGGACGCCTTCGCGTTCTCCGCTCCGGTCTGCTTTTCGCGATCGGTGCGACGCCGGTAGTTCGCGTACTCCGCCGATACCCGCTGCAGATCGGCCGTGAGCTCCAGGACCTGCGTGTCACGCGGATCCTCGAACTCCTGGACTGCGGCCACTTCGAGGTCGTGCGCCCCTTCTTCTGGAACCGAGCCGGGCTGCGGCGCAGTGCCGGTACCCGCCAGGGGTTCCGGTACTGCGTCGCCTTCCCGTGGTTCACCGGTCTCGGGGTTGATCTTTCGCTTGTCGACGAAAGTGACCGGTTCCTGCTCGGTGTTGTCCGAGGTCACTTCTTCTCCGCGTCGTCGGCGGGCTCGTCGACAACTTCTGCGTCGACGACACCGTCGTCAGCGGGCTGCGATGTGCCTTCCGGTCCGCCCTGCTCCTTGGCCTGCGCCTCGTAGATGGCGGTGCCGAGTGCCTGCGACTCGGTGGACAGCTTCTCCACGGCGGTCTTCACTGCCGAGATGTCGCTGCCTGCGAGAGCCGTCTTGGCCTCTTCGATGGCGGACTCGACGCGGCCCTTGAGCTCGGCGTCGACCTTGTCCTCGTTGTCCTTGACGAACTTCTCCGTCTGGTGCACGAGGGACTCGGCCTGGTTGCGAACCTCGGCCTCTTCGCGGCGAGCCTTGTCCTCTTCCGCGTGTGCCTCGGCGTCGGCGACCATGCGATCGATCTCTTCCTTGGACAAGCCGGAGCCGTCCTGGATCTTGATCGTGTTTTCCTTGCCGGTGCCCTTGTCCTTGGCCGTGACGTGCACGATGCCGTTGGCGTCGATGTCGAAGGTGACCTCGATCTGCGGGACGCCGCGAGGAGCCGGGGGCAGCTCGGTCAGCTCGAAGGAGCCGAGGAGCTTGTTGTGCGAGGCGATCTCGCGCTCACCCTGGAAGACCTGGATCTGCACCGAAGGCTGATTGTCGTCAGCGGTGGTGAAGGTCTCGGATCGCTTCGTCGGGATGGTGGTGTTGCGCTCGATGAGCTTGGTCATCACGCCACCCTTGGTCTCGATGCCGAGGGACAGCGGCGTGACGTCGAGGAGCAGAACGTCCTTGACCTCACCCTTGAGCACGCCGGCCTGAAGTGCGGCACCGACGGCCACGACCTCGTCCGGGTTGACGCCCTTGTTGGGCTCACGTCCACCGGAGAGTTCCTTGACCAGCTCGGAGACGGCGGGCATACGCGTCGAACCACCGACGAGCACGACGTGATCGATGTCCTTGACGGCGATGCCGGAGTCCTTGACCACTGCCTGGAACGGCGCACGGGTGCGGTCGAGCAGGTCGGAGGTGATCTTCTGGAACTCGGAGCGGCTGAGCTGCTCGTCGAGGAACAGCGGGTTCTTGTCCGCGTCGACCGTGATGTACGGAAGGTTGATCGAGGTGCTCTGCCCGGAGGAGAGTTCGATCTTCGCCTTCTCGGCAGCCTCACGCAGACGCTGCAGGGCCATCTTGTCCTTGGTCAGATCGATGCCGTTCTGAGCCTTGAACTTGTCGACGAGCCAGGTCACGATGCGCTCGTCCCAGTCGTCGCCACCGAGGTGGTTGTCGCCGGACGTCGCGCGGACCTCGACGACACCGTCGCCGATTTCCAGCAGCGAGACGTCGAACGTGCCGCCACCGAGGTCGAATACCAGAATGGTCTGCTCGCTGTCGCCCTTGTCCAGGCCGTATGCGAGTGCAGCCGCGGTGGGCTCGTTGACGATGCGCAGGACGTTGAGGCCGGCGATCTGGCCGGCTTCCTTGGTGGCCTGACGCTGTGCGTCCTCGAAGTAGGCGGGCACGGTGATGACCGCGTCGGTGATTTCCTCACCCAGGTAGGCCTCGGCGTCGCGCTTGAGCTTCTGCAGCGTGCGCGCGCTGATCTCCTGCGGAGTGTAATTCTTACCGTCGATCTCCACGTTCCAGTCCGTGCCGATGTGGCGCTTCACGGATCGGATGGTGCGGTCGACGTTGGTGACCGCCTGGTTCTTCGCGGGCTGGCCGACCAGCACTTCGCCGTTCTTGGCGAAAGCGACGATCGACGGGGTGGTGCGTGATCCCTCGGCGTTGGCGACCACAACCGGCTCGCCGCCCTCGAGGACGGACACGACCGAGTTGGTGGTCCCGAGGTCGATACCGACCGCACGAGCCATAGTGTTTCCTCCTGTTTGTAGCTTGGGGTGATTCCTAGCTGAGCGAACCTCGCTCAAGTCTGCCTCGACGATATTCGATTCGTCAACTCGGACTTGAGTCTCATCCACTCAAGGCTGTCAGAATGCACAACGGAGGGTTTCTCGGATTTGTTCCCAGGGGGCGCTGACGCGCATGTGCGCGGAAATACATAGCCGGCTATGTATTTCCGCGCACGTGTGCGAAGCGCCTAGGAGCAGTCGATGCTGAGCATCCCGACTGCGAAGTTGTCCGGGTAGTTCGCGTCGAGCTGCGGCGAGAACGTTGCCGCGCCGGCCAGCACGTTGTTCCACTCGCTCATCGGAGTGGGGACGGTGTAGACGATGCCTTCACCGGGCTCGATGACATCCTCCGGCAGCACACCGGTCAGATCGGGGGCGATGCCGTAGTTGGTGGAGATCAACGAGGCGGCGTCCGCGCCGACGTTGTTCAGGGTGATCTCGAGGGCCGCGAGCTCTCCCTCACGGTCGTCTTCCTCGGCTCGCGGCACGCAGACCGCGTCGATCGAGACCACCAGGTCGGGGGACTGCAGCTCGGAGGATCCGAAGGGCATCGGAGCCGACTCGTCTTCCTGAGCCGATGCGATGGGCGCCATGGCTACCGCGCCGACGGCGGCGGCAATTGCGGCCGTCGAGGCCAGGACGATGGTGCGGACGGTGCGACGCATGTGTTACTCCTGTGACTGAAGGGGTTATTGGTGCGATTCAACTATCGCCCACTCGAGCCGAACTTTCCAGACCGCGCAGTCTCGATTCGGTGACGGTCCAGTAAGCCCACATCTCGAATCACACCCGTGCAATTCATCGACGTGAAGGTTTCGCTGGGCCTGCGCGCGGGGATGTAACAACACTGCAGAGCATGCCTTCCCTACGTAGGGTTGAAACAAAGCGAGGGCGGAAAGAGGCACATGGATCCCGAAGTCCAGCACGAACCGAGCGAGATCACCTACGACGAGAAGTTCTATCCCGCCAGACCGCGCCCACTACGCCCCTCCGTAAGGCGGGCCGATCGAAACAGGGCAGCTCCCGTCGAAGGAGACCCCTCGGCAGCCAACCCCGAATACGTGGACTGGCTCACCGAAAAATCCATGCTGCACGACGCCAAGCTCATCGCCGAACAACTCTCCGGCAAGGGCAGCATGTGGCAGAACCCCTACGCCGATCCCGACCCACGCGCTGCCGTCGAGCGCGCGCCCGTGTGGTTCACCGCTTATCCAATCTCGGTCATCAACGCGCCCCGCACGAGTTTCCTCAGCACCCTGGGCGACGAAGCACTGTGGCAGGCGTTCTCCGAGATCGGCATCACCGCTGTCCACACCGGACCGGTCAAGGTCGCCGGCGGCATCCACGGCTGGCGTCCGACGCCGTCCGTCGACGGGCATTTCGACCGCATCGGCATGCAGATCGACCCGGCGTTCGGTTCCGAGGAGGAGTTCCGACGCCTGTGCGTCGTGGCCGCCGCCTACGAGGGCATCGTCATCGATGACATCGTTCCGGGTCACACCGGCAAGGGCGCCGACTTCCGATTGGCCGAGATGGCCGTGGCGGACTATCCCGGCATCTATCACATGGTGGAGATCGAGCCGCAGGATTGGCATCTGCTCCCCCGGGTCCGCGCCGGAACCGATTCGCAGAACATCGACGCCGAAGCCGAAGCCAATCTCGCCCGCGCGGGTTACATCATCGGGCAACTGCAGCGCGTCATCTTCTACGAACTCGGTGTCAAGGAAACCAATTGGAGCGCAACGGCTCCGGTGGTGGGAATCGACGGCGTCGAACGACGCTGGGTGTACCTGCACTACTTCAAGGCAGGTCAGCCGTCGATCAACTGGCTCGACCCCTCGTTCGCCGGCATGCGCCTGGTCATCGGCGACGCCTGCCACTCGATCGCCGACCTCGGTGCCGGCGCTCTTCGCCTCGACGCCAACGGCTTCCTCGGCGTCGAGCGGCGGGCGGAGGGTCCGGGTTGGTCCGAGGGCCATCCCCTGTCCGAGGCCGCGAACCACCTCATCGCCAGCGTCGTCCGCAAGATGGGCGGGTTCACCTTCCAGGAGTTGAATCTGACCATCGACGACATCAAGGCGATGGGTGCCAATGGCGCCGACCTGTCCTACGATTTCATCAACCGGCCCGCCTACCACCACGCACTTGTCATGGGGAACACCGAATTCCTCAGGCTCACAATGTCTTTGTCGCGTGACCATGGTGTCGACCCGGCATCTCTGGTGCACGCATTGCAGAATCACGACGAGCTCACCTTCGAGTTGATCCACTTCGCCACGCTGCACGCCGAGGACGAGTTCACCTACTGCAACGAGGTGGTCAAGGGTGCCGATCTCGGCAACCAGATTCGGTCCGAGCTCACCGATCGCCTCACCGGCCGGTGGGCGCCGTACAACCGACTGTTCACCACCAATGGAATCGCCTGCACCACAGCAAGTGTGATCACCGCCTCGCTCGGCATCCGGGATCTGGACCGCATGGACGAGACCGATATCGAAACGGTCAAGACCGCGCACCTGATGCTGGCGATGTACAACGCCCTGCAACCGGGCGTCTTCGCGCTCTCGGGTTGGGACCTGCTCGGCATCCTGCCCATCGGAGCCGAGGATGTCGCCGAGCTGATCCGCGAGGGCGACACCCGCTGGATCAACCGCGGAGCGCACGACCTCATGGACAGCTATCCCGAGGCTGTGCGTTCGGAATCCGGCATCCCCCGCGGCCGGAGCCTGTACGGATCGTTGCCGGAGCAGTTGAAGGATCCCCACTCCTTCGCCCGGCGGCTGGCGCGAATCATCGAGCTACGCAACAGGTACGGCATCGCGACAGCCCAACAGTTGGATGTTCCGACGGTCTCGCACAAGGGACTACTGGTGTTGGTGCACGACCTCGGGCAGGGCAACATCCAGGCGACGGTCATCAACTTTTCCTCCGAGGATGTCGCCGCGACCATTCAGTCCAAGTACCTGACGCCGGGGGCGGCCGTTCACGAGATGTTCGACGACACCGACATCGGCGTCGTCGACGAGTTGAACAGCTTCCCGATGACGCTCGGCCCCTACCAAGGAGTTCCGGTGATTCTCCGATGATGAGCTCCCCCGTCACAACCGAAAAGGCTCGATGCTTGTGAGTGAGCAGGGAAATCATCGTCGTCCCGAGGCCGAACCACGCCAGCAACCGCAGCGCCCGGAGTTCACGGTCGAGCCACTGCGGACCCGGGAGGAAGCGCCGCGGCCCTCACTTGCGTACCGGTTGAACGTCGCTTCGTGGGTGGCTGTGACGGTTGTCTTCCTGGCGATCGCTGGTGTGCTCGCGCTCGAATACGACGCAGTACGGTCGGCGCTGGAAACCTCTGTTCAGGAGCAGGACTCCGGGGCGAGCTCCGCCGAGGTCACCGATACGGTGACGGTGACGTTGCTGGGTAGTGCCGGGGTCGCGGCCGTGATCCTGGTGCTCGCGGGGGTCGGATCGATGTTGGCTGCGGGGCGAAAGCGCGGCGGGGCCCTCGTGCTGGTCTTCGCTGCCCTGGCGGCAATCGGTGCGTCCCTGCTCTTCTGGTCGTTCATGTCCGAGGCCGGGTCGATCGCAGCTGGGGCCCTGCAGTGGGGGCCGCTCCTCGCAGCCGGTCTCGCCGTGGTGGCTGCGGTGACCGGCTTCGCAATCCGACGATAGGCCCGTGTGTGCGTAGGTACCGCGGGCGGTACCTACGCACACACGGGGTGCATCAGCGCAGTACTGCAACGCCCTCGGCGCTGCGGGCTGCGACCTCGCAGGCTCGCGCGGTGAATTGGTCGAGTAGCGGGTGTTCGGACATCCGACGCCACTTCTGGACCGCGTCGAGCGCAGCGGTGTGCCGCTGCGCGGGCGCGCTGTCGGGGTCGAGGCCGAGTCGGGTGGACGGGTCGATGCCGTAGCCACCGATCAATCGGTGCAGTTCGGCGAGCTGGGGCTCGGGTAGCTTCGGCGCCGTGGACCGCATCCGCCCCAGTAGCCGAAGCTCCTGGAATCCGTGCACGTCGGCCATCATGCGACCGGCTTCGGCGCGAAGGGCAGCCGACTCCGAGATGGGCCGCCACTCTAGGGTGCGCTGCAATGTCACCAGCGCGGAATGGAGTTTGAGCTGGTCTGCTCGCTGACCGAACTGGACGTCGATCACCGACCGCAGTTCGCTCAGCCCGCTGCGTTCTACCAGTTCCGCCGCGAGCGTCGGCGAATCGTGCACGCCCAGCTTGATCAGAGTCACTGCCATCCGGATACCGAACAACCCGAAGCGATCGACGATCGACGCGCGCAGCTCGGGGTCGATCGGCAGCAAACCGGGCCGCGAGAAGCGGTCCGCCGACAGCATAGCCAACTGCAGATCCGCATCGGGCACCTGCGCGAGCATTTCGAATGCCGCGAACTCCGACTGCCGCAGTGTCTCGGCACCGAGCGCGAGCAGTCCGGCGACGGGTACCACCGCCTGGCACAATCCGGTTGCCTCGAGTTCTGCGGCGAACCTCGCGGCTACCTCCTTGGCGGACATCATCGCGTCCATGCGGCCCGCTCCGACCTCGTCGGCACGCGAGACGACACCGATGACGCCGAGCGGCCCCGCTTCTCCGCCCACGTGGGACGAGATCTGTCCGAGGAAGGACACATCGGTGGCGTTGAGCGTCCGCAGCAGATAGACGACGGCATCCGCCCCCGAGGACGCGTTCTCCGGCGTCAGCATCGACAGCGTCCGTGCGGAGACATCCCGTGACAGCGAGGATGTGCCCGGGGTGTCGATGATGGTCGTCTGCGTCAGTGTGCGGGCGGGCCACTCGACATCGAGCCGGTCCACGTGCGCCGCCGTCAGCTCGCCGAGGTCGAAGGTCAACCGCCCGCCTCGGCGTTGCACGGGCACGTGCGCGGAGCGATCACCGTCGTACCAGGCAGTGACACTGGGGGTCGATCCGCTGCGATACCAGGTGACCACCTTGGTGCACTCGGTGGCATCGGTGGGGGCTATGTCCTGTCCCACAAGCGCATTGAGCAGGGTGGACTTACCGGCTTTGAGCGATCCGGCCAGGGCCACGCGCAACGGTTGGTCGAGCCGCTCGAGGCATTCGGTCAGCGTCGCCGCGGCCTGATGGTCGATGGAGTATGCCTCGCGCGCGGCAGAGATCAGCGCACGAGCCTCGGCCAGCGCGGTCACTTCGCTGCTGCGTCGGGTGCGGGAGCGCCGGCGGGTACGAGGGCTGCCGCGCGCTCGTTGAGTTCGGCGACCACCTTCATCTCGCGATCCAGTTGTGCTGTGCGTGTGGCACGTTCGTTGGTCTCGACGTTCGCGGCCTCCCGAGCGGCCTGCAGCGAATCGTTGAGTGAGCGCAGAGTCTGCTCGGCGATGGAGGTGAAGTGGTCGCGAAGGACACGCTGAATGAGCCGAAGCCGATCCTTCGATTCCTTGCCGACCTGAAAGCTGACGTCGTCGGTGAAGCGTCGGATAGCAACCTTCGCCTCGGATCGACGTGCCCGAACTCGATTCTCCTTGTCCTCCTTGTACGCCTTGGTGCCCAACAACACGCCGGCACCGATCGAGATGGGGTTGAGCAAACTCAGACCGACGAATGTGGTGATCAAACCGAACATCAGCACACCGCCGTACGAACCCCGCATGCCGACGAGCACCTTCTGTGTGATGCCGAGAGCGCCGGTCTCGAGGTCGGCAAGTGAGGCAACAGGATCGAGCACGTTCTCGAGATCACCGAGGTCGAGGTCGGGCAACGAGACGGCACCGGCGGCCGCGAAATGCTCCGCGACCAGCTCGGCCAGCCACAACGCCCGCTCGTGCGCCCAGACGAAGTTGTCACCGACCGAGGCAGCGATCTGCTCTTCGAGCCAGTCGCCGAGTTCGGCCCAGTCGGACGCCGGATCTCCTTCGTCGACGGTCTGTTCGGCCTCGCGCGTGACGCGACGCAGCCGATCCCGCAGGTCGTGGTCGATGTCCGACGCCAGATCCGCGATTCCGTCGGAGAGGGTCTGTTGCCACTGGGACGTCTTCTTGTGCAGGTCCTCGGCCGCGGACTTTGCGCGCTGCAAGCCCGCCACGGCCGCTGCGGCGCGTTCCGGGTCACGCAGCGCCGCAAGCTCGCTGGCCATGGCCAACGTGAGATGTTCGGTGACCGAACGTATATCGAGGGAGACGGCGGTGCGGGTCGTGGTGTCGGCGCGCAGGACGACCTCCTCGCGCAAGAACGTGTAGAGGGCCGGGAAACCGGATTCGACGTTCAGCTCCTCGTCGTCGAGTCGCAGCGCATGCGACCGGAGCAGCGAGGACAGCGGGATCATCGGGACATCGAGTCCTTCACGCTGCAGATGCCCTCGGTTGGCCTCGACGATCTGACGCCAGTGCGGATAGAGGTCGGTTTTGGTGATCAGCACTGCCACCGACGGGCAGAGCCCCAAAACCTGGCGGAGGAACGAGATTTCGGGTTCGGTGAACTCGCGGCTGGCATCGGAGACCACCAGCACGGCGTCGGCCGAGGGTACGAGACCCAAGGTGCCGGCCGCATGCGGGTTTCCGTGACCACCGACGCCCGGTGTGTCGACCAGCACCAGGCCGTCCGCGAGCAACGGACTCGGCACGTTGACTTCGAGTCGCAACACTTCACGACCCTGGGCAAGAGGGCTGGCCGGGGTGATGCTCTGCAGTTCGGCCAACGGAACATCAACGCGCAGAACGTCGTTGCCGGGATCAGCCAGTAGCAGTTCGGCATGGGAGCGATCCGAGTTCTGGACGACGGTCGGGATGGCCGTCGTCTCGTCGTCGCCGACGGAGCACACCTCGAGGTTGAGCAGCGAGTTGACGAACTGGCTTTTTCCCTGTTTCAGCGGTCCGACGACAACGATGCGACGACGCGGATCGAGCACCCGCTCCTTGGCGAGCGTCATCCTTTCCACGAGATCGGACCGTCCGACCGTCTGGGCCACTGCCGCAGTTCGGTCGAGCAGGTCGGCCAGCTGCTTCGCTTGCCCGTCCATAGCCTTCTTTCGGATCTGGTGCGTGATGTGCTGCTGCATCGAACTGTAACGAGGAAAGAGGCCCCGGGCGTACCGAACCGCCCGGGGCCTCCTCATCCGTTCGTGCTATCGCATCAGATATTCGTTCGTGCTACCGCATCAGGGATTCAGCAGATCCGCACTGTGGTCGACGGTGGCGACCTCGGGAACGGAGTCTGCCGAGCTGTCGATGTCGCCGTGCAGGCTGGACTCCCCGCCCAAGGAGGATTCACCCTGCGCCTGCCCGAAGATGTTCGAGTCCACCGAGGACCAGGCGTTCGAGTCGAATCCGCTGGTGAGCGATCCGGACGCATCCGCGGCGCTCTCCACGCCACCGGAGAGGCCTCCTGCGGCTCCCCCGATCAGGTCCGCACCGGTATCGAAGCCGCTGTCCAAGCCGCCTGCGACTCCACCGGCAACGTCAGCACCCGTCTCGACGCCGCCCGTAAGGCCGCCCTCGACGCCACCGGCAAGACCACCCGCGACGTCTCCTGCCAGGTCCGTTCCTGCGGCCGCACCACCGGCGAGGCCGCCTGCCAGGTCGGCCCCGGCCGACGCCCCGGCATCGAGGCCAGCGCCGAGACCCGCGTTCAGGCCCGCACCCAGTTCACCGACTGCCGAGCCGCCCGCGCCGGCTGCACCGTCGAGCGCGCCACCGACACCTCCGACGGCACCGATAGCGCCGTCGACGGCACCGCCCACTCCGGATTCGAGGCCGGCGCCGGCCTCGGCAACAGCTCCCAGTCCTGTCTCGACGCCGCCGCCGAGGCCACCGGCAAGTCCGCCGCCCAGGCCACCGGCAAGTCCGCCGCCCAGACCACCCGCGAGTCCACCGGCAAGGCCGCCCACGGCACCGAGTCCTGCATCGATGTCACCGCTGCCCGCTGCTCCGCCTGTCGCACCGAGCGCGGCATCGAGTGCCCCTGTCAGCGCGCCGCCGAGTTCCGCTCCGCCACCGAGTGCGGCGCCGAGGTCGAGGGCGCCGCTGGTGTCGAGAACGGAGTCGAGTGCGCCGCCGAGTCCGGCACCCGCCTCGCCGCCCACACCGAATGCAGCGCCGAGGACGCCTTCGAGATCGGTCGCGGCGGCGAGCTCGCCCGCAGCCGAGACGTCGATGGCGGTGCCGAGTGCGGCAGTCAGGCTGCCGATGGCGCTGGTGTCCAGATCCAACGCGGATCCGAGTGCACCGCTCACCGCGCCGGCGATGTCACCGGCAGCAAGGCCGCTCAGGTCGAGATCGGCGAGTGCACCGGCGTCGAGTACCGCGCCGAGCGAGGAACCGATGGTCGACGCCAGGGCGCCTTCGGCTCCGAGGATTCCCTCCAGTCCCGAACCGAGATCGAGGTCCACGCCCCCGGCCAGATCGCCTGCGGCGCCGAGCGCTGCTGCGAGGGTGCCGTCGAGCGCACCGGCCAGTGCTCCGCCTGCACCGAGCGCTGCGCCGAGATCCAGAGCGCCACCGAGGGCCCCACCTGCACCGAGGATGGCGTCGAATGCGGCGCCGAGTCCTGCGCCTGCTTCGCCGCCGATGCCGAACGCTGCGCCCAGGAGGCCTTCGAGGTCTGCGGCACCGCCCAGACCGAGTGCGCCGTCGGCACCGATGACACCGTCGAGTGCGGCGCCGAGCGAGGCCGTCAAGTCGCCGACGATCCCGGCGTCGAGGTCGAGGGCCGTGCCGAGGGCACCGCCGATGATGCCACCGAGGTCGATGCCAGCGAGCCCGGCGAGGTCCAGATCAGCCAGCGCACCGGCGTCGAGCACGGCGCCGAGCGAGGATCCGAGGGCTGCTGCTAGGCCGCTCTGCAGTGCGAAGATGCCTTCGAGGCCTCCTGCCAGGCCGCCGGCAAGACCGGCGCCCGCGCCGATCGCAGCGTCGAGCGCGCCGCCGAGTCCGGCTGCGATCTCGGTGGCCAGGCCGGCAGCGACGCCAGCGCCGAGGTCGAGTCCGGCAGTGAGCGCGGCACCCAGCCCGCCCGCCAGGTCCCCGGCGAGATTGCCGACCAGGTCTGCGTCGAGGACTGCGCCCAGCACTCCGCCGAGGGCTGCGCCGAGGTCGGCTCCCACTGCGCCGCCGATGCCGAAGACGGTTTCGAGAGCGCCCGTCAGTGCGCCGTCGACGCCGGCGAGTACACCGAGGTCCAGGCCACCGACCGCGCTGAGAGCGGCGTCGAGCGCGGCGGTGAGTCCTGCGGTCAGGTCCGCGCCGAGGTCGATCCCGCCGCCGATGACACCGGCAAGTGCGCCGCTCAGATCGGCTGCGCCACCGAGGTCGATGGATCCGCCTGCTCCGATGATCGCTTCGAGTGCCGCGCCGAAGGCGGCACCGAGCTCGGCGCCGATCTGACCGCCGACGGCGAGCGCCGCACTCAGCGCCGCACCGATCTGCGCGGCGATATCGCCCGCCAGGTCCAGGTCGCCGCCGAAGCCGCCGCCGATACCACCACCGATGATTCCGCTACCTGCGAGCCCGCCGCCGACGATGGCGCCTGCGGCCAAACCGAGGCCGGTCGACAGTCCGCCGCCGATGGCAGCGCCGCCGGCGAGGCCACCCCCGATGCCTCCCGCGCCGCCGGCGCCGAGGATTGCCGAGAGCTGCGAGCCGGCTCCGGCGAACAGTCCGGATTCCGCTACCAGCGGTGCGACGGCGACGATGTCGGCGTGGCTGACGTCGCCGAGGCCGGCGGCGGCGAGCGCAGCGTCCGGGTTGACGCAGTACGCGGCGGCCGCCTCGTCGTCGCGGAGGAGGCTGAGGATGAAGTCGAGTACTGCGTTCGTGGCCATGGTCGTGGCTCCTTCAGTGGTGGTCGTTCGTGGTCGATCACAAGCCGTCTGCGATCGCGAAGCTGTTGTCAACAAAGCTATGGGCCCCCGCGGAATCGCCCAACGGGGCCGAACCCCCTATCGGAACGACGACGACCAGGGGTGGTCCGTTAGGGGATCGTCGGGCGTTAGGGGGTTTGCCCGCAACAACCGGCCGACCCACTGTGAGAGGTAACGAAAACTGCCATGCTGACGACAACAAGAGCGACGTCGACGGTGACGAGAATGCGGAGATGGCGATGAGTGCAGGGCTCGGAATACGGATTGGAACGGTCACCTCGGTGGCCGCGCTCGATACATCTCGCGACCCCCAGGCTCCCCGCGATTACGCCACCGACGAGGCAATGCCCACGGTTGTCCGCAGGTCCGCTCTCGACCTCAGTCCGGGTGCGGCACCCGCCCTCGCGTCGCTGTCGGAACGCCATCAGCGGCATCTGCTCGGCGGTTTCGCCGATCGCGTCGGCGATCCGGTGCCGCTGATCGACGAGGACGGCCGCACCCATCTCGCCGAGGACCTGTTCGCCACTGCCACGCGCGCGCTGATCGCGGAGATCTCCGCCGGGTCCGAGACCGAGCCGACCGTGGTGGTCACCCACCCCGATCGGTGGACCTCGTACACCACCGATGTGCTGCGCGAGGCCTTGGCGCGCGCCGGGGTATCCGACGCCACCCTCGTACCCGAGTCGTTCGCCGCGATGCGGTGGCTCGAAGGCTCCCGCGGTACGCCCGGTGACGGCTTGACTGCCATCTACGATCTCGGAGCAACCTCGCTCGGAATTACGTTGATGCGCACGGGATCCGAAGCCGGGACCATCGGCAACGGCGTCCATTCACAGGACTTCGGCGGGTCGCAGTTCGACCATCTCATCACCCAGTACATCCTCGAGACGGTGTCGAGCAGCCAGTCGTTCGAGTTCGATCCGTTCGATCCGGACACTGTCGGAGCGTTGGTCGAACTGCGTGCGCGCTGCAGCGAAGCGAAGGAACGGCTCTCGTCCGAGACGTCGACCACCGTGTCCGTCGAACTGCCCGGCTTGAACTACGAGACTCGGCTCGTTCGCGACGAGATCGAGGATCTGATCCGAGCGCCCATTCTCGGCTCGGTCGAACTGATCCGTGAAACCCTGCACACCGCGGGCCTCGACGCCTCTGACTTGACCCAGGTTCTGCTCACCGGTGGCAGCTCGAGCATTCCCCTTGTCGCCGAGTTGATCTCGTCGCAGCTGCGAGTTCCCGTCGCGACCGGTCCGCACCCCGGCCGCATCCCCGCGATCGGGGGCGCGATGATCGGCAACGAGATCGCACACACCACGGTTTCCGACGTACCCCCGGCAGCGGCAGCGGTCGATGTCACTCGGCCCGCGCCGCGTCCAGCACCGACTTCGGTCGCGTCCGCGAGCGCCGCTGCGGCCGAGCCCACCGGGATGTCGGTTCGCAAGAAGACCGGGATCGTATTCGCATCCGTGGCCGCCCTCGCGGTCATCGCCGCCGGCGGACTGTCCATCGGCACCGCCCTCAGTTCCCCCGAAACTCCCGCCGTCTCCGAGAACACTGCGGACACGACCGGCACCACGACGGCTCCCCGAGCAACGGCCCAGAACATCGCCGACGCCACCGCGTCGGCCAACGAAAGCGGTCTGCCGGCTCCTTCCGTCGCCGCCGACGGAACGCTGATTCCCGCACCCGGCACCGTTATCGCGCCCGACGGCAGCGTCGTCGCCGACCCGACAGTGGCCCCGGTCGGCGGTGGCGCCCCAGCGGCGCCGGCACCGGCACCGGCACCGGCTGTACCCAACATTCCGGCACCGCCTGCACCGAACATTCCGGCACCGCAGCCGCCGGCGTACACTCCGCCGCCCATCAGCCCACCCCAGTACAACGGTCCCACCCTCGGCGACGTCGGTGACGGCGTCGGCGGAGTGGTCGGTGGCGTCGGTGACGGCCTCGGTGGTGTGGTCGGCGGCGTCGGTGACGGGCTCGGCAACGTCGTCGGCGGCCTCACCGGTCCGCTTGTGGGCGGAAGCTGAGCTTCGTGCAGGTCGCGCTTACCAAGGCCGAGATTTCATCCCTCGCCGTCGAGCGTGGACGCCCGGTTTCGGGGGCACTCGCGGGCGCCATCGCCACCGTGACGGGTGGAACCCCGCGGACGGTGGCGATCGCCCTCGACGCCGCTGCGCGAACCGAGGCCGACCTGCCTGTCACCAAGGCCATCTCCGACGCCGTACACATCCATCGGGCCGAGGTCCTGCGCGGAATGAACGAGGTGGAGCAGACCGTCGTCGCGCTCGCGCATTTCGGTGTCGGCTCGGATGTGGAAGTGCTGAACGAGCTCGTCGAATCCGTTGACTCGTCGGATATCTCGTCGGTGATCGAGCGTGCCGTCGACGACGGCCTTCTCACCGGGTCGGCATTCGCGCTTCCCGACGTTCACCGAGCCCTGGCCGATGCCATGGGCCGGCGTCGACTCACTGCCTGCCTGACGCGTCTTCTCGAATACCGCTGCAAGACCGACACTCTCGACGACGCCACCGCTGTTGCCCTGTCGAACGCAGGTGTTCGACATGCCGAGTTGGCGAATCATCTGACCGCTGCCGCAGGTGCGGCGGTACCGGAATCGGCGTCGACCCTCTTCGATTGCGCGGTGGCCGCGGGTGCCGATCCGCTGATGCTCGCGGCCCGACGCGCCGAAGCGGCAGTGGCACTGGGTGATCTGGACACAGCCGAACGGCTCTGCGACTCGGTACTCGAGCAGTTCGAGGTGGTCGGCATCGATCGGTTGCGCACGGCAGTACGAGTGTCGGCGACGGTCGCGGCCGAGCGGGGGATGGCGCAGCGCAGCCTTGCGCTCTACGCGTGGCTCGGCGCCGAACGAGTCGGCCCCGATCTCGACGTCGCGGTGTCTGTTGCGTTGACGGCGGGCGATCCGGGCACCGCCGACGCCCTGGCCGCACCGCCCAGCGCTGCTCCCCTGACCTCGGCACCGCCCACATCGTCGAGCGCGGCGGCGACGTTGCTCGCCGACGGTGTTCGCCAGACGATCGATGCGACCTCGACGGCCGAGACCGCGGCAGCCACGAACACGGTGATGCGGGCGTTGACGCTCTCCGGTGCAGCCCGCACAGTTGTTCCCAACAGTCCCGCCGACATCGCAGTTCTCTTCGCTCTGCACTGCGGCGATGTGGCGCGGGCGGAGTCGACTGCCGCGCGGGCCGCTGCGACGCTGCCCCCGCGGCATCCCGAGGCGGCGCGCATTGCACTGCTGCGGGCCTGGGCCTCGATGCTGGCAGGCAACCTCGCCGAGGCACAGGCACGTCTCGATGTTCTCGACATTCCTCTCTCGCACAGCCGAAATCGGCTCTACCTGCACGCAATGCGGGTCGGCCTCGCCCGACGCTCCGGTGACACCGGATCGCTGCTGACCGCCTGGGAGGATGCGCAGGACATCATCGCGCAGTACTCCGTCGACCTGCTCTCCTTCCTTCCCGTCGGCGAGTTGTGGCTCGGCGCGGTACGCGTCGGGCAACTCGAACGCATGTCGCACCTGATCACGCAGGCCGAGGCGGTCGCCGAGAATCTGCACGAGCCGTCGGCGTGGACAGCCGCGCTGCACTGGTACGGCGTGCAAGCTGCCATCGCGGCCGAGCACCCCCCTGGACTCGTTCCGCATGCGCGAGCGCTGGCCGCGGCAGCGGAATCCAATCAGTACAGCGCTGCCCTGGCCACAGCGGGACGCGCGTGGCTCGCCGTGCTGCAAGGTCACCCCGACGCTGTGGAGGTCGAGTCCGCTGCTCAGGGTCTGGCCCGCATCGCCCTGTCCTGGGACGGAGCACGGCTGGCCAGCGAAGCAGCACTGCGCGTCGCCGACACTCGCGCGGCGACGACCTTGCTGCAAGTTGCGCGGTCGCTGCGCCAGCCGGTGGCCGCGCCGAGTGCAGTCGCCGAGGAGCCGAAGGGTTCGCTCAGCGCGCGCGAAGCCGAGGTGGCCGAACTACTCGTACTCGGCGTCACCTATCGCGAAGCCGGCGCACGTCTCTATATCTCCGCCAAGACCGTCGAACATCACGTCGCCCGCATTCGGCGGCGTCTCGGCGCTGGCTCGCGGTCGGAGCTGCTGTCGATGTTGCGAGCGATGGGGTACGGCTCCACCGGAAGCGACGAACAGGTGCGTGTGTAACTACTGGGCCGCCCGGCGCGACATGCATGTCGAGAGGCGATCGGGTCCGGTCGCCTCGGACGGCACGCGCAGACGGGGTAGCGAAGACAATGATCGACCAGTACGTGGATGGATTGCCCGATGTCGGGCTCTACGTCGACGACGAGCGATCGATCGCCGCCGTCTCGCACCCCACGGGTGCCAACCCGTCCCTGCATGTCGCGGCCCTGCATCGCACGGTTCTGTACGTCCACGCCGACGGCTCGGCATCTCTCGGTGACACGACCGATCCCGACGCAGCCGTGTTCACGAATTTCGTCGCCGAGGAGGTCGAGTCGGGATTCGGGCCCGGTGCGCTCGTCGCCATGGCGTTTCGCTGCCTGCTCGCCGATGTGGCGCGCTCGCTCGGGACCGATCCGTCCGCCCTGGCCGCCGCCGCGACTTTCCCGTCCGTGTGGACCGCCGAACAGGTGTCGTCGGTGCGCATCGCGATGAACCGTATCGGGTTGGACCACGTCGCCTTGGTGCCCGAGGCGGAAGCACTCGCAGCGGGCAGGGACACAGTGCGGACAGCCTCGGATGCTGCGATCACAGTGGCGCGCGGCGCGGCGAGGATTGCCTCGGAGTTTCCCGTCGACGCGGTCACCGAGGAGATAGTGATCCCTCGACCTGCACTTCCGGTGTGGGCGCGTACCCCTGTTCTCGCCGCGGCCGCATTCGCCGCCGTTCTCGTCTTCGGTGCCAGCGTGACCGCACTGATGTTGCAGGATCGGTCGTCACCGTCGATCCCGGAGATCGACAGTGCCCTGATCGCTGCCCCGACCACGACGCAGTCTCCTCCGGCGCCAGTGCTGCCGTTCCCGACCGCGGTGCCCATCGCCGAGCCCCCAGCTGTCCCTGATCTCCCCGAAACCCCTGATCTTCCCCGAAGTTCGGCACCGGCCACCCAGGCCCCCGCTTCCGAACTCCCCGTCAGCGAACTCTCGACCGCGCCAGTGGAACAGGCGCCCGTTCAGCTCCCGCCGACGAGACCTGCCGACGGGGCATCGGACACGCCCACGCCTCCCGAGTCGCCCTCGGTCGAGGAGTCCGTGCCCCAAGACCCGACGGACACCGGCGACGGATCGACCGACGAGAGCGACGACGCTCCGGACGGCCCGGAAGGCCAGGCCGAACGCGACGCAATCGACTCCGAGCAGACCGTCACCGACGAGAACACTGTCCGCTGATGGGGTCCCTCGCCATCTCCGTCGATGACGAGACTGCCGTAGCCGTCCACCGCCGCGATGCCACGGTGGATCCCGCGGTGTTCGAGACGCCGTGTCGACTGGCGTTCGCCGAGGACGGAACCGTCCGACTCGGTGACGATGCCGAGACCGGCGCCGCCTCGGTGTCCGGGTTCGTCTCACGCGTCGGACAGCCGGCAGGAGTCGACGGGCATCGCGCCGAGGACTTGATGGCACACACCGCCAACTGCCTTCTCGCGATGGTGACGGCACTGCACGGCGGCGTCGCTCCGGCAGTGGCGATGACCCATCCGCGGAGCTGGGGTGAAGACAAGATCGCCTTGCTGCGCGACGCGTTCGAACACACCGGCTTGCACGGGGTGCTTCTCGTACCCGAGGACGCGGCGACCGGCGAGATCGACTCGATGGTTTCGGACAACCCAACCCCGGTCACCGGTGCTGCCGCGCTGGCCGTCGGTGCCCTGGCGGTGCTCGAGCGATCTACACAAGCGACCCCGGAGACGGCAGATACGGACGCCATACCCATCGTCGAGGCGCCCGCGGCGCTCGCGTTCTCCGAGGCCCCAACCTTCCCCGTGCCTGCCCTCATACCCGCCGGGAACGACGCCGGCGACGCTCGACGACGGCACCGGCCATTGCTGGTGGTCATCGGTGTGGCCGTTGCGGCGGCCCTGTCCGCGGTCGGTGTCGCGGCCGCGCTCGGTACCTTCAGCGACGGCGCCGACGTCGACCCGCCCGTCATCACCGATGCGCAGGTACCTGCGGCCACCGACGCTCCGGCGCCTGCCCCAGCCGATACCGTCGAGATTCCATTTCCGACGGCACCCGAGGCCCCGCCGTCGGACGTGGTTCCCCCGCCCGCGCCCGAACCACCCGCTTCACCTACCCCACGGCCCCTCGGTTCACCTACCCGACGATTCCCCGCCGCAACGACTCTCGGGGCACCGATTCAGGCAATTGAGGCCGCTGAACTGGCATTCGTCATCCTCACAGGGTCATGCTCTAAGGTGGGGCGCTGATGGTCGACCCCCCTGATGGTCGACTCGATGAAGGGATTTCATGCGTAACACGGGGTCACTGCGCGCCGCAGTGATTTGTTCGACGGCGTTGTTGGTCATCGGTATCTTCTCGACCCCCGCGTCGGCAGACCCTGAATCAACGGTGGACAGCTCATCCACTGTGAAACAACCTACTGCGGAGGAACTCCCACGCGAGCTCGTCGACGCCGTGGTGCGGGATCTGAAGATCTCGCCGCAGGAGTATCTCGATCGCGCCGCGCGCGCTCAGGAGTTGTCTACGTATGCGTCCGACTTCCGCGCCAGCAGACCAGCGGATTTCGCAGGCGCCTGGATCGGGCCCGACGGCAATGCCGTAGTCGCGGTCACGTCGCAGGAAGCCGCCCACGCGGTGGCCAAGGACGGCTACCAGACCACGCAGGCACCGGTGTCGGCGGACGGTTTGGAGAAGTCGCTCGCGGACCTGAACGCATGGATCGCGTCACTGCCGCGTGAGGTGGCCAGTCAGGTGAACGGCGCATCCATCGATATTCTCGAGAATCGGATCGTGCTGGACGTGGCCAACAGCCCGGTGGGCCGGGCGCTGAATCTGCCCACGCTGCTGGCGAATCTGAAGGTTACTTTGTCTCCGGGCGCCACCGTTCCCGTCGACCCATCGCCGATGGGCGGGGACACCTACATCACCACCGCAGAGGACATCGCGGACGCACCGACCAGTGCCATCAGTGTCTGCTCGTTCGGCTTCAACGCCACGGACAGATCGGGTCGACCGGTCAATCTCAGCGCCGGGCACTGCAATCCGAACGCAGCTACGGGCGTCGGCGGTGCCCCCGTCTACCTGCCGAATCCGGCGAACGTCAACAACAGCACCCAGATCGGCACGTTCGAGCGATCGAGCCTGGGTTCACCGAGCGGCCTGGACTGGTCGGTCATCGCACTGAACGAGCAGGGCGTCTCCTCGGGATTGGACCGTCCGACAGTGCGTGGCGCGTACGGCAGCACGGTGCCCATCACCGGCACTGCATCTCCCGTCGTGGGCGCGCCCGTATGCAAGTCGGGTCAGTCCTCGTCCTTCACCTGTGGCGTCGTCGCCGCTGATCGGGTCGAAACGCAATTGTTCATGGACGACGGCACCAGCCGAACCGTCCGCGGTTTCGCGAGCACCGCGTGCACGCTGTCCGGTGACAGCGGCGGTGCAATCGTGACCGGAACGCTCGCACTGGGCATCACCAGCGGGTCCAACAGCGGCGGAGCACCCGACTGCACCGAGGCAAATCTCGCTCTCGCCCAGTTCGGCGGCACCGCAAGTCTCGGCATCCCCATCGATCAGGTGGCAGCCGAAACCGGCGCGACTGTGCGTACGTTGCGCATCGACTGACCATCGCACGCTAATCGTAGTATTTACCAACCATTTGACAGTTTTTGGTTGATATTATCCAACGGACGGTATATTCCCTTGCTGAGGCTCAACACCGAGTCCGCATGCTGCAAGGGGGAGTATCGAAATGCCTGCGTTCACGATGGTTTGGTTGGACATGGCTCAGAACGTGGTCGATCTGTGGCAGGCGGCGATCGACTTCATGCCGACACCGCAGGAGCAGGACCGCCCCGCGTCCAGCTGAGCGAACCAGTCGCCCTGGCCGCTCGAGCTACTTAGCAGACAACAAAGCCCGTCACGCTCGAAAGCGTGACGGGCTTTGTTGGTGCTTCGTATGTTCGGTTCTTTAAGTTCGCTCAGCTCGCGAACTTGGTGGTTCCGGGAGGAGCGGTGAGGGTGCCGATCAGGTCGATGCCCGCGATCACCAATGTGGGTCCACCGGCGATGATTGTGCCTACGACCCCGCCGATCCCGGCGCCAGTGATTACGGATGCAATGACAGTGGGGCCGCCCACGATTCCGATGAGCCCGAGGGCAGCTCCGATGATGGTTCCGGTCAATCCACCGATCGCCGTCGCGATACCGAGCTGCGAGGAGAAGGTCTGCTGAGCCTTGAGGTTCTCGTCAGGCGATGCGACCGGTGTCGCGCCGACGCTGCGAGAGTCAGCGGAAGCCTTGGTGAAGTCGAGCACCGGCACGAGACGGAGCGTCTTGCCGTCGTCGTCGACGTTCTGCTCGTACGGGAAGTTCAGGCCGCCCAGATTGAAGGACAGCGGAAGCGTCACCACAACATTGTCGGCCGAATCGAGGACGTCGACCGTCTTGCCGTCGTCGGCGACCTTGAAGACACCCGCGTCGATGGTCGTGACGATGGTGCGATCCTCGAGGTTGGACTCGAAGCCGATTTCCTCGGAGGTGGAGGGAGCCGCTGGGGCCGGATCTGCATAGGCCGTGCCGCTGGCCAGACCCATTGCCGCCGCCAAGAAGGCAGCCGTAGCGACCAGTTTGCTGAGTTTCATGTACCGAATTTCCGTTTCTATGCAGTCTTGCCTGGCAGGTAGCAATAAAGAGCCCGTCAGACGCAGAAACACCCAGACCGAATCCGCGAATTTGTCGGTGCCGCAGCAGCATAACCCACATGTCCGACCAACCGTTATCGTCTTGGCACCCTTTTCCAGTCACACCATTCACGCGCGTCACTTCGTGGCCGAATTTGGCGCTCGATACCAGTCACAATGCCCGTTTTGGGCGCTTCAAGCCTGTCGAATTCAGCCCACGCACACGAGACCCGGAAGGGACTTAGGCCTGCCTTCTCGACAGCGCTTCGAGCACCAGGGCATAACGTGACCGACACGACGCAACCTACTGACCGGTTCAGCCCACCGCGACGGCAGTTCGTCCGATGATCGACCAGCATGTCGCTGCGAATCGTCGCTAAGTTACCCATCAGTAACATGCAACTTGTTACCAGCGGGTAGCATCGCTAGTCTTGGGCTGATCGGGCTGAACCGAGGTAGTCCCCGCTACCGCTGAACGAAAGGCCGCTTACATGAACGCCCTGACGATTACGTTGGGCACGGTCGGTGCGCTGCTTTCCCTGGTGTGCTGGTACGTCTTCATTCGCGGCGGGCTGCGGATGTTCAACATGGTCCGCCTCGGCCAGCCTGCACCGGAGCGCTGGCACCCGATCATTCCGCGCTTCAAGCAGATGATCGTCGAGTTCGCCGCGCACACCAAGATGGTCAAGTTCCGCACCGTCGGCTGGGCCCACTGGCTGGTCATGATCGGCTTCATGCTCGGTGCGATCGTCTGGTTCGAGGCCTACGGCCAGACCTTCAACCCCGAGTTCCACTGGCCTCTCATCGGTGACACCGCGGCGTATCACCTCATCGACGAACTCCTCGGACTCGGCACCGTGATCGGCATCACCGTGCTCATCGTCATTCGCCAGCTCAATCACCCGCGTAAGCCCGAGCGTCAGTCACGCTTCGCAGGCTCGAACTTCAACGCCGCCTATTTCGTCGAGGCTGTCGTCCTCATCGAGGGCTTGGGCATGATCTTCGTCAAGGCGGGCAAGATCGCGACCTACGGCCACGCGAACCCGTGGACCGACTTCTTCACCATGAACCTGGCGACGCTACTTCCCGCCAACTCCAACATGGTTGCCGTGTTCGCGTTCATCAAGCTGATGTCCGGCATGATCTGGCTGTACATCGTCGGCACCCGCATCAACTGGGGCGTCGCGTGGCACCGCTTCACCGCGTTCCCCAACATCTACTTCAAGCGCATGGACGACGGCACCGTCGCACTCGGCGCTGCAAAGCCCATGATGTCCGGCGGCAAGGTCCTCGAAATGGAGGAAGCCGATCCCGACGTCGATGCGTTCGGTGCAGGCAAGATCGAGGACTTCAGCTGGAAGGGCTGGCTGGACTTCACCACGTGCACCGAGTGTGGCCGCTGCCAGTCGCAGTGCCCCGCCTGGAACACCGGCAAGCCCCTCTCGCCGAAACTGCTCATCACCTCGCTGCGCGATCACAGCCACGCCAAAGCTCCCTACCTGCTCGCAGGCGGCAAGAAAGACATGGCGGGCGACGAGGTGGGCCTTGTCGACGCGGAAGGCAATGTCGACCAAGCCAAGTTGGACCTCATTCCGCAGGCAGCGCGCGACGAGGCCGATCGCAAGCTCGTCGCCGACGCCATCGAGGGCGGCATCATCGACCCCGAGGTTCTGTGGAGCTGCACCACGTGTGGCGCCTGCGTCGAGCAGTGCCCGGTGGACATCGAGCACGTCGACCACATCATCGACATGCGCCGCTACCAGGTGCTGATCGAATCGGAGTTCCCGTCCGAGCTCGCCGGGTTGTTCAAGAACCTCGAGAACAAGGGCAACCCTTGGGGCCAGAACTCCAAGGACCGTCTCAACTGGATCAACGAGATGGAATTCGAGATCCCGGTATTCGGCAAGGACGCCGACTCGTTCCAGGATTACGAGTACCTCTTCTGGGTCGGTTGCGCCGGTGCCTACGAGGACCGTGCGAAGAAGACCACCAAGGCCGTTGCCGAACTACTGGCCACCGCGGGTGTGAAGTTCATGGTCCTCGGCGCCGACGAGACCTGCACCGGCGACTCCGCTCGCCGCGCGGGCAACGAGTTTCTGTTCCAGCAGCTCGCGATGCAGAACATCGAGACGCTGAACACCGTGTTCGAGGGCGTCGAACAGAGCAAGCGCAAGATCGTCGTCACCTGCGCGCACTGCTTCAACGCGCTCGGCAACGAGTACCCGCAGGTCGGCGGCGACTACGAGGTTGTCCACCACACGCAGCTGCTCAACCGCCTCGTGCGTCAGAAGAAGCTGATCCCCGTGTCCTCCGTCAGCGAGGACGTGACCTATCACGATCCGTGCTACCTCGGCCGACACAACAAGGTCTACGACGCTCCGCGTGAGCTCATGGCCGCGTCGGGCTCCAACCTCAAGGAGATGCCGCGCCACGGTGAGCGGTCCATGTGCTGTGGTGCCGGTGGTGCTCGCATGTGGATGGAAGAGAACATCGGCAAGCGCATCAACATCGACCGGGTCGACGAGGCACTGGCGACCAACCCGAAGAAGATCGCCACTGGTTGCCCGTTCTGCCGAGTGATGCTCACCGACGGTGTCACCGCACGTCAGGAAGGCGGCGCACACGAGGGCGTCGAGGTCGTCGATGTCGCGCAGCTGATGCTCGAGTCGATCAACCGCGTCGAGGCGTCGACCCTGGCCGAGAACATCAAGGTCATTCCCCGGGAACGCAGTCCCCAGGAGAATCTCGTCGCCGAGGAGACAGCCGAGGTCGAAGAGGCCGAGCGCATCGAACCGGTCGAGGAGCCGGCCGAAGCGAAGTCTGCACCCGCAGCGCCCGCACCCAAGGCCGGCGGTCTGAAGATGAAGGGCCTGGCCAAGCCTCCCGGCGCCAAAGCACCCGCTGCCGCAGCACCCGAGAAGGCTGCAGAATCCGAGCCTGCCGGTGCGCCGGCAGCCAAGCCCAAGGGTCTCGGACTGGCCGGTGGCGCAAAGGCACCCGGCGGCAAGGGGCTACAGCTCAAGGGCAAGGCACCCGGAGCGAAGGCGGCCGGTTCTGCAGCACCAGCCGAGGCACCAGCTGCGGCCCCTGCAGACGCTACCGCGGACTCGTCTGCAGACGTCACCGCGACGGAATCGACGCCGACAGTCAAGCCCAAGGGCCTGGCCGTCAAATCGGGCTTCAAGAAGCCGGGCGCGAAGGCTCCCGGCAAGCCGTCCGCGCCTGCAACACAGACGCCTGCCGCCGAAGCTCCTGCTGCCGAGACAACGGCGTCTGAGGCACCGGCAGCTGAGGCACCAACCGCTGCGACCGAGACGAAGCCGACGGTGAAGCCCAAGGGTCTCGCGGTCAAGTCAGGCTTCAAGAAGCCGGGCGCCAAGGCACCGGGAAAGCCCGCGGAGACGTCGGCACCCGTCGACGCAGCGCCTGCCGAGGCACCGGACGCAGCTCCGGCAGTGTCCGAAGCCACCGGCAACGAGAACTCGGATGAGGCCAACGGAGCCGGTGCACCCACGCCGCCGAAGCCGAAGGCAGGTGGGCTCGGATTCGCGCCGGGCACGAAGGTGCCGGGCCGAAAGAAGTAAGCTCGCACCCTTTTCGTCAACTACGCACCCCTGCTCACCTCAGAGCAGGGGTGCGTAGTTGTCAGTGGGGGTGCGTGGTTCCGGCGACTACACCCCCTACACCACCGGACCCACCGTGCAGGCTCTCAACCGCCGAGTTGTGCACAGGCAACGGGGTTATCCACAATTCGCGTAGCGTATCTTGTTGCCACAGTCAGGTCCGGGCACGATTCGCCTGTGACCCGCATAGTCTCTCGACAGCACGCACTTGCCCGGGGTGTCTCCGATTCAGAGCTGCAACGATATTGCCGCACCCGCGCCTGGCGCCGATTGTGCCCCGGGAAGTTCGTCAGCAGTACAGAATTCGATGCCCTGTCCCCCACGGACAAGCACCGGATCGTCGCCGAAGCAGTGCTGAGCACATCACAGTCACCCGACTCCGTGTTGAGCCACATCTCCGCGGTGGTGCTGCACGGGCTCGATGTCTACAACGCAGACCTTCGGAAGGTGCACATCACCCGCAACCGGTCCGGCGGAGGGCGTAGCAGCAGCACCCGGAAAGTCCATACCTCCACGTACACGGAGTCCGAGGTCACCGAAGTCGACGGGGTTCGGGTGACCTCACTGGCGAGAACTGTTGCCGACGTTGCCCGTTCGCTACCTTTCGAGGAAGCGGTGTGCATCGCAGACTGCGCAGCACGCACGCGCGGTGTCACCCGAGATCAGATTGACGCCGTGCTCGATTCGTGCGCGAACCATCCCGACAACCGTAGGGCGCGGCGCGTTGCGGAGTTCATGGACGCACGCTCGGAGAGTGTCGGCGAATCACGCTGTCGCGTAGTGCTGCACGAACTGGGATACGCACCGCGGCCGCAGGTCCTGTTGTCCGATGCCGCAGGTGTATTCGCCCGACTCGACTTCGACATCGAGGACATATCCACCGTTGTCGAGTTCGACGGACGAATCAAGTACGGCAAGCTTGTGCCGGAGGGGCATTCGGCCTCGGATGTGCTGTGGGAGGAGAAGCGGCGCGAGGACCGGATCCGCGCGACCGGACGCCAAGTAGTGCGATTGACCTGGGCGGACCTGGAACATCCACACCGGATTCGTGCACTACTCGTTGCGGCGGCGGCGCGAGCTGCGGCATCACCGCCGCCGACGGGTACCACGCGCGAGACCTGACAACACTTTTGCCGACCTGGACGCTCGATTCACGTCCGAGCGGGGGTGCGCACCCTGCAAAAAGGGTGCGCACCCGACCCCGCACACCCGTGAGACCTAGGGTCGCCACAGCTCCAGCGTCGGGATCCCCGGCGGGGTGAAGCCCATGACCTGCCCGTAGAACGAGAGCTCGGATTCGCGGGCGTTCACCAGAGTGTCGAGTTTGCGGAAGCCGTGCGATTCACCCTCGTACGCAAGGTAGGCGTGCGGAATACCCTTGCGCACCATGGCGTCGCGGAACCGCTCGGCCTGCGATGGCGGCACGATCGGATCGGACAGGCCTTGCAGCAGCAACACGGGGCAGGACAGTCCGTCGACGTTGTTGAGCGGTGCGCGGGTTCGGTACAGTTCCAGCGCCTCCGGCAACGGCCCGATCAGTCCGTCGATGTAGCGGGATTCGAAATCATGTGTCTCGGCGACGAACAACTCCAGCTCGGCAACCCCGAAGTACGATGCACCACAGGCGAATACGTCGGACGATGTCAGGGCTGCCAGGACGGTCCAGCCGCCTGCGGAGCCGCCCTCGATGGCCAGGCGAGCTGGGTCGGCGAGCCCGGCCTCGGCCAGCCCGCGGACGGCAGCGACGGTATCCTCGACGTCGACCACACCCCACTGCCCCTGCAACCGGTTGCGGTATTCGCGGCCGTATCCGCTCGACCCACCGTAGTTGACGTCGACGACGCCGATGCCTCGGCTGGTGAAGTACGCGAACACCGGGTTCAGGGCCGGGGCGACGTGCGCTGTGGGACCGCCGTGCACGAACGCAACGTACGGCGGGAGTTCACCGTCGAGGCCGCAGTACTCGGGATTGCGCGGGGCGTACACGACGGTATGCACCTCGCGCTCGGGGCCTTTGAAGGTTATCGGCTCACCGAGGGGGAGGTAGTCGGCGTCAGGGACGCTCTCGAGCCCGGAGCGAATGTCGGCGACCGCGGGGGTCTCCAGGTCGAGCAATCTCAGCCCCGCGGGCCTCTGCGCGCCAGCGGCTTTGATCAGGACCGACGTTCCCGCACGACCGCTCAGCGAGACGGAGGTGAGGCCGTCCAGATCGATATCTTCGAGCGAACCTGTAGCTGGGTTCAGAATCGCCAGGGTGTCTACGCCGAATGTACGCACCGTCAAGAGGGTTCCGTCGTCCAGGATCGAGTACCAGCGAGCACCGAGGTGCCACAGCGGAGCGCCGAAGTCGGCTTCACTGGTGTGCAGCGCTTCGGCGTTGCCGCTCAGATCAGTTCGATACAGGTTCCACCACCCGCTGCGGTCGCTGATGACGTAGAGCGAGTCCTCGTCGATCCATTCCGGTTGCAGCACCGACTCGTCGGGGCCGCCGAGAACGCGGGTCCATTCTCCGGTCGCGAGGTCTACTATGCGCAGTTCTGTTCCATCCCAGGGCATCTGCGGGTGATCCCAGGCAATCCACGCCAAATGAGTTCCGTTCGGCGACATCCGCGGGGACGCCAGGAAGTGCGATCCGGACACCAGCGAGCGCGCGCCGGTGCCGTCGAGGGCGATCGCACAGATATCGCGAACGATGTCCGTCCCGTCGTGGATCTCCCGCACGGCAAGCACTTCGGCGCCGTGCGGGAAGCTCACGATCGACAGCTCGCCGTACCGGACCGAGGCGGTCACCGCCGGTTCGGGCGTCAGGGGAACGGGATCCTCACCCGGCCGGGCGATGTAGACACGCTGGTCGGAGAACTCGACGAAGATCATCCGTCCGTCGGGTGTGGCCGTCCACGCCCCGCCGCCGTACTCGTGCACTCGGCTACGGGCGTTGAACGGCGCGCGGAGCATCGTCTCGACCTCGTCGCCGCGGTATCGGCAGATGGTGGTGCGTCCGCCTTCGGTGGGCCGCATTTCCGACCACCAGATCTCGTCGCCGACGAATATGCCACCTTCGACGGGGTGCCCGCTGGCCGCCAAGTCGGCAGCGGAGATGGGCGAGGGCCATGATCCGAATGGCAGCGCGGAGTGGGTCATGAATTCAACCCTAGGCGAGTGCGTCGTCGGCGACTTCGCGTAACGCGGAGTTCACCGCACAGACAAATCTCTCCCGGATTATGGAGGAGACGGATCCTTAGGAGCAGACATGCGAGAAACCGCCCCCAGCAACCTCGAGGAGTCGATTCTCGCTTTCGGCCGGTCCTGGTACAAGTACGGCGGCGGGAGTGAGGAAGATATCTACGTTCAGTTCGGACTTTCGGCCCGATCGTATTTCGAGCGGCTCGCCGTGCTGCTCGATGGTCCGGCCGCGTCCGGCATCGACGAGCCGACCCTCCACACGATGCGGGCCGTCTGCGCCACCCGTCTGAGGTGAGCTGAGTCGTCAGCGCACCGGCGCCAGCAGCTCGGGTCCGTTGTTTCTCACGCTGTTGACCGCAGTGCTCACCTCGTACGGAACGAGCCGCGGTTCGGGGATGGCCGCGAGCATCTCGGCAACGGTCACGAGGTCGGTGACTGTGGGATCGAGCCAGTCCGACCGTAGATTCTCCGGGATTACGACGGGCGATCGATCGTGGATATGTCCCAGAGCGTCGGCGGCAGGTGAAGTGAGCACCGTCACCGACCACACCCAGCGGTCGGGATCGTCCTCGGCCTTGGACGGGTCGCGCCAGAGCTCGTACAACCCCGCCATCGCTAGAACGCCGGCAGGCTCTGAACCCGGCGCTTCCGAGTGCAGGAAGTACGGGACCTTCTGCCCGTCGCGCTTCTCCCACTCGTAGTAGCCGTCGGCAGGGACGATGCAGCGCCGACGCGCGGCGGCCTTCTTGAAGGACGGCTTCTCGGTGATCGTCTCCGAACGGGCGTTGATCATCCTGCTGCCGATCTTGGGGTCTTTCGCCCACGACGGGATCAACCCCCACCGCACCGAGCGCAGTTGCCGAACCGCAGCAGACTCCGGCTCGTCCTTGGGCGCCCGCTCGAGGACCGCCCGGACCGTCTGAGTCGGTGCCACGTTGTATGCAGGCGGCAGCTGCTCGCCTACCGTCTCCGCGATATCGAACACTGCCTGCAGGTCGGAGTCGGTCTGGGTGCTTGCATAACGTCCGCACATAGCCACGATTGTGTCACCGACCACCGACAGCCAGCGCCCTCGATCGAATATGGCTCGCGTCGGCCGGGACGCACCTGGCACCATGGGAGGGTGAGCCATCCGCAGACGATCCACCACCCCGTTCGACACCGCACTCTTTCGCAGTCGACGAAGCTCCAGAACGTGCTGTACGAGATCCGCGGTCCGGTGCACGCCCATGCCGCGCGGCTGGAGGCGGAAGGCCACCGCATTCTCAAGCTCAACATCGGCAATCCCGCGCCGTTCGGCTTCGAGGCCCCCGACGTCATCGTCCGCGACATGATCGCCGCGCTGCCGTACGCGCAGGGCTACTCCGAGTCCAAGGGCATTCTCTCCGCGCGCCGCGCGATCGTCACCCGGTACGAGCTGGAACCCGGTTTCCCCGAACTGGACGTCGATGACATCTACCTCGGCAACGGGGTCTCCGAGCTCATCACGATGACCATGCAGGCGCTGCTCGACGATGGCGACGAGGTTCTGATCCCGGCGCCGGACTACCCACTGTGGACGGCGATGACCACGCTGTCCGGGGGCAAGGCCGTGCACTACCTGTGCGACGAGGAAAACGGGTGGAACCCGGATCTCGCCGACATCGAATCGAAGATCACGCCGAAGACCGTCGCGCTGCTGGTGATCAACCCCAACAACCCGACCGGCGCCGTCTACTCGAAGGAGGTACTCGAGGGCATCGTCGAGCTGGCCCGCAAGCATCAGCTGCTGTTGTTGGCCGACGAGATCTACGACCGGATTCTCTACGACGACGCCGAACACATCTCGCTCGCGAGCCTCGCTCCAGACCTGCTGTGCCTGACGTACAACGGGCTGTCCAAGGCCTACCGTGTCGCGGGCTACCGCTCCGGTTGGCTCGCGATCACCGGGCCGAAAGAGCATGCCGCCGGCTTCATCGAGGGGATCGACCTGCTCGCCTCCACCCGACTGTGCCCCAATGTGCCCGCTCAGCACGCCATTCAGGTCGCGCTCGGTGGACATCAGAGCATCGAGGATCTGATCCTGCCCGGTGGCCGCCTACTCGAACAACGGGATGTCGCATGGGAGAAGCTCAACGCGATCCCGGGCGTCTCGTGCGTCAAACCACGTGGTGCGCTCTATGCCTTCCCGCGCCTCGATCCGGAGGTGCACGAGATCTACGACGACGAGAAGCTCGTCCAGGATCTGCTGCTGCAGGAGAAGATCCTCGTCGTCCAAGGCACCGGATTCAACTGGCCTGGGCACGATCACATTCGCATCGTGACGCTGCCCTGGGCCCGTGACCTGTCGGAGGCAATCGAGCGATTCGGCAACTTCCTGGCGTCGTACGCGCAGTAGAGCCCGTTCATGTTCGGCCAGGCCTGCAACTGACCGCTGAGTAGGGAAAACGCCGCCTCGCGTGACGGGAAAGACATCTCCCCGCCGCTGGCATTTTCACCAGAAGAATGTAGATTGGCGGACGGCACCTCGTTGTGCCCGAGCACTGGTCGTACCCCACCCCCCCGGGGCGATCCGCCGAAACCGACCCCCACCAACAACCCATCCCCAGCTACCACCGACGACGAAAACCCCGAAGACACAACCACAGCGCCTAAGGACCGACGCGCCACACTCGCCCACGCGAGTCACACACCGCACCCGGGCCGAGGTCCACCATCTGCACCGGGAGTCAACTGACGTGCGAGAACCGAGTGCCAGGTCATGCGACGGCACAGAGCTCTCCGACCTGTTGTCGGCAGCGACGCCACACAGTCCGGTCACCGCATCACCTGGGCCAGTTCGCGGCAGCGGCGAGACACCCAGCCGTTGGCACCGGAGGATCACCCGCTACCCAAACCCCCTGCACACCTCGGCGGCCGTGGACGCCGACCCTGTCAGGCCAGCTGAACCGTCGCCGTCGCGCGGTGACCGAAGATGCGCTTTCCCTCGAACGTTGCGCTGAGCGCGATGACAGCGGTACGCGCCTCGGTGTCGAGCGACTTGATCTTGCCCCCGAATTCGATTTCGGCTGCCCTGTGCGTGTCGACAGGAATCGGCGCAGTGAATCGCACCGTGTAGTCCTTCACCGCGCCCGGATCACCCAGCCACTCCGTGATGTAGCCGCCGCCCAGTCCCATCGTGAGCATGCCATGGGCGAGAACATTGTCCAGATCGATGAGTTTGGCGAACTTTTCGCTCCAGTGAATGGGGTTGGCGTCGCCGGCAACACCCGCGTAGTTGACGAGGTCGCCGCGCGTGAGGCGGAACGTCTTACCCGGCAGGGTATCTCCGACAGATACGTCCTCGAACTTCACCGACGGCGCCGAGCGGTGGTCCACGGTCATCAGAGGTGGGTGCTCGACCTGCTCCTCGTCGTCGTGGTCCGATGCACTCGCTCGCGCGGCCATCGTGGTCGCGCCATGCATGACGAGACTCTCGGCGGCCTCGATGATCCCTTTGTCGACATCGCCGTCCCGGCCGATCAGCAGCGTGGTGTACGTGATCTCGACCAGCTCGTTGCGTTGGTTGGACACGATGTTCTTGGTGACCATCATGTCCTTGCCCATCACTTCCCGGTAGGAATCGAGGGAGACATCGCAGTACAGCTGGTCGCCGGCAACGATCGGCTGGTAGAACTCGAGGATCTGATCCGTCTGCAACATCTGGCTGAGGTCGAACCCGACGGCGATCTTTTCCAGCAGGCGTCGCTGCGCGAGCGTTCCAACGAGCGACATGAAGGTGAGCGGAGCGATCACATTGCTATGGCCGAGGGCTTTGGCCGCGTCGCCGTCCCAGTGCAGCGGGTTGAAGTCCTGCACCGCCCGCGCGTATTCGCGAACCTTCTCGCGGCCGACCTCGTAGTAGTCGGCGGTGCGGTAGTGACGGCCGATCATGGCCCGAACATGCTCGGCCGGGTCGAAGTTCTCGGTTGCTGCCACGTTCTCACTCATTCGTGGCAACCTACCGGTCGGGACGTCCCGAGTACATGCGCACCCTCGAGCTTGTGCAACGTCATAGGCATGCCTCTGTAAGTCTGGGCGAGGACCATAGTGTTCAGGCGCTGCTGCGATGGCGGGCCATCGGGCCGTACGTCGGAGTGCCGTAGGTGGTCGGCGGAGCTTCGATCGTCTTGACCGACACGAGCGGGCGACGCGTCCGGCGCCGTGCTGCGTCGGATGCGAGCAACGCCGCCCCGTGTGCGGTGAGCGATTCGGGCATGTTGGGAACGAGCACCGGCAGCCTGAGATCGCGTCTGAGGACGCGACGCAATATCGGCAGGTGCGCGCACCCACCGACCATCACGAGCGCGTTCACTGACTGGGGCGCGTCGACGATGACGCTGGCGGTCCAGCCCTCTATGTAGCGGACCGCTGACTCGACGATCTCGTCGAAAGAGCTACGCCACAACCGAACAGCTCCAGCGACGAACGGCCCGGGGATCTCGGCCACGCGTAGGCTCGATAATTGTTCGCGCGCGAGACCGATCGCCACCATGAGTGCGTCGACTCCGCTGCTCGACACCAGCTCGTCGGCCCCGTACGTCGACAGCAGATAGTCGCGGACGGCGTCGTCGCACACCTTTCCGCCGAACAGTGTTGTCCGTCGAGAGATCAGGACGCGGCCCGTCGCGGGTTCAGCGAGGGACACCGTCGTGCCCGAAGCCCCGATATCGCACACGGCGACGGTGCGGATTCCATCAAGTTGACCGGTGCCGCGAAGGAAGCGTAGTTGCGCACCCAGTTCCGACACCACGGTGAACCGTTCGGCCTCGTGCATCGCGAAGGCCGAGCGCTTCGCGCGTCCAGCGGGGTCGTCGGGGACGGCAATGACACGGTCGGCGGGGACGACGTGTTGGGCTGCGGCCGTCGTTTCGAGGAGTTGGACTGCTGCGGCGACCTGGCCGGCTGCCCCGAAGGATCGGACGACTCCAGCCGAGCACACTGATTCGTCGGCGATCGCGAGGGCGGCAGCTCGAGCTGTGGTGGAGCCGACAGAGACTCCCAACACCGTTTTCATGGCTTCCTCGGCTTCGACAGCAGGCATTCCGACCGTCGGATCGTATCGTCATCACCCACCCTTGGGTAGGCTAATGGGCCAATTTACAATCCTCAGGTTTGTTTGAGCTATCGGGTGACTACTCGGCCTCTGTCGTCGATTCGGGCGCTTCGACGGTGGGCTCGGCAGTGACCTCGTCCGACGGTTCGGGCTCCTCGGTGGGGCTCTCCGTCGGATCAGTTGTCGGATCGGGCGTCGGATCCGTTGTCGGATCGGGCGTCGGATCGGGCGTCGGATCAGGTTTGGGATCAGGTTTGGGGTCCACCGGACCTGACCCACCACCAGGAGTCGTGGGGTCGCTGGTCGCGGTGGGGGGCTTCACGGGATTGCCTGGCGTCGTCGAAAAGGGCGGTCCGACGGTCGGCTCGACCACCGGCGGCACCAGCACCGCACCGGCGCCCGACGCGTAACCGGGGACGACGTCGGCACCGACCCCTTCGGGTTCGGCCGGATCAATAGGGGCCGGCGCGGGCTCGGGCGCGACCACACGCTCCGGGTCGGCCGTCGCGCCGGCTGCGCCCGACGGGTAGACCATTTCGTTGGTCGGGGTCGACTCGCTTGCCGGTTGCGAGGTCATCGCCCACGCGGTGACGCCGCCCAGCGTGGCCAGCACACAGGCCCCCACCGCGGCGACGGGCCATGTGCTGCGGTGTTCCACGCGCGAAGGCGCGGGAGCAGCGAGCGGCTGCACCTCACCGACAAGCAGGGCAGCGCTGACATCCGGGGTGAACGCATCCGACAAACTCTCGTGAAAAATATCGACGACGAGCGGCGGCGTCGACTCGCTCTCGGCCAACGCGTCGGCGATGATTTCGCGTTGCAGCGCGTTTTCGCAGACCACAGCAGCGCCGTCCACGTGCAGGTCGTTCTGCATCGCCTGTACTCGCATGAACCCGAGAGCGGCGGAGACCGCGCCGCCGATTCCACCGGGCGCAGTGGCCACAGGGACGATCCGACTGGCGACGGGGCCAAGCTCAGGGAGCGAGGTGTCGACGAGCGACGCCGTCACCTCGTACGTGCTGACGTGCACGCCCAATGCAATACGCATGGCTGTTGCACTCCCCCGGTTTCGTCGGACACCGCCCCCCGCAGAGAATGCGGACAATCAGTCGGTTTGTTCGGCGATGAGGTTACCCCGTACCGAGGAAATCCGTAATTCCTAGAGATCGAACGCAGCGATTTCGGCCCTGGCGTCGCTGGCGGCCTGCAGTTCTCTCGCGTAGAGCAGGCCGAACGAGAAACCGTTCTCACCCGGCGTCACACCTGCTGTGCGTCCGAGTTCGAGCAGTGCCGCGGCCGCCACCACTGCGTCCTGGTGCTCTCCGAGGATCTCCTGCACGGACGTGAACCGCTCGATTCGCGTCTTCGCCGCCTTCTTCCCGACGATGGGCTTGACCAGTTCCGCGGCGTAGCGGGCGCGTTTTGCCGCTTTGCGGGCCCGATGCATCGCCTCTACCTCGCCGCCGTCGATGGCCTGTGCGACGCGCTTGGCGGCCTTCTTTTCCGCCTTCCGCGCCATTTTGTCGAGATCGCCTTCAGTGGTCTTCGAGGCGCCCTCGGCGATGGGTAGCCCACGAGAGTACTCACGCAGCTGCGCGAGCAAGACCCGATAGCGATCCCCGTCGAGTTCGGTGGCAATCGCTTCACGGGCTCGGATCTGCGCGGCCAGCAAGTCGTTCTCGATTCGGGCGGCGACTGGGCCGAGCAGCAGATGATCCGGCATGTCGTGCACGGACTCGGAGAATCGGGCGCGCAAGACCTGGCGGTCGCGAACCTCACCGAGCACGCTCGCGTACCAGGTCAGTTCGGCATCGAGTTGGACGGCGCGATCCTCGTCGAAGACGTCGCCGAAGACGCGGAGCGTACTGCGGTAGCGGCGAATCGCCACGCGAGTCGAGTGGATGGGATCCATGCCGCGGCGAAGGTAGACGTCCCCGGCGAAGATGGCTTGCGTTTGCTGGTCGAGGTACTCCGCGACGACGCCCAACGCTCCGGTGTGGGCGGGCTCGGAATCGGATTTGAGGGCGCGATGCAGTTTGGACGAGTGCGCGCTGCGCACTGCCCCGGCGGCGACGAGCGCTTTGCCCACGCGCTTCAATGTCGACTCCGACCCGGCCGGTCCGAGTTCGACTTCCCATTCACGCCAGCCGTGACCGTCGGCTCCGGCGAGATCGACGGTGACTGTGTCGTCGGCGATCTCGGCGACCACGGACCCGTCTCGATCGAGCAGGCGGTGCGCGCGTCGCAGCGATGTCAGCGTCGCCACCCGAGCCAACGGCTTGCCGAGTGCGGCCCCGACGAGAAGGCTTTCCATTTCGTGCGGGACGGACGAATCCTCACCCGTTCCGAGTGGCAGTCGAATTTCGGTGCGCGCCTTGTCTGCTGGGACTTTCGCGTGCCATCCGGTGTCGGTGTCTCCGCGCCGACGCCGCACCGTGATACCGCGAGCAAGGAGGTCGAGGTCCTCGGTGTCGAAGTACGTGCTGATCAACTGCACTTCCGAGGTCTCCACGGACCCGTCCTCGGGAATCACTTTCTCCAGCGAAGGTAGGACGAGTTCTGAGTCCGCGTCGAATTTGTCCTCGCGCTCGGTCTGTATCGAAGCCATGAGAGGAGTGTGCCGGAAAAATGTGAACAACCGCCAGCAATCATCGCCCTCGCGTCGCGATCGGCGCTGCGGTGGTAACGGTCGTCGTCCTCGTGGTATCAGGAGGGGCGGTCGTGACCGGATCGCTCTCACGCGTCCGGGTTTCGCGCGTGGTGGTCTCCGGCGACGAGGTCGTCGTAGGGGTGCTCGTTTCGCGCTGCCGCCGAACTGTCGTGGTCACGTCCGCGGTGGGCTCGGCCTGTTCGGCGCTGGACTCCCGATACGAGGGGGCTGAGGGAATGTCACTGACAGGTGAGGTCGGCAGCACGGTTGGCGTCACCGACACTGCATCGGACGAGGGTGCGGCCGGCGGCAGCGCTGGGGACGTCTCGACTTCGGAGACGGTGATCACAGGAGTGAATTCGACCACCGGGGACGCGTCGGGCCCATTCGACGTGGTCCCCGCCGCCCCGGCGACACCACCCGCGGCCATCGCGATGACGGCCCCGCCGAGGTAGCGAGAACGTCGCAGCCGCGTGATTCGTCGTGACGAGGTGTCACTGTGCCGGGGTCGGTCCGAGGAGCCCCTGGGGTGGCTGGCAGCGGGCATGGCTGCGAACCCCCGCGCCAGTCCGACGGCTCCGCGGGCGGCGAGCATTTCCGGTCGGCGTGGCACGAAGATCGGCACTTCGATCGTGTCGAACAAGATCTGCCGGACAATCTGCATGTTGGCGCCCCCGCCGACCGCATACAGTGCGTCCACGCGTGGGCTGTCCGCGAACACCGAACGTGCCAGGGCGACGGCGCCGCGCACGTTCTCGCGGATGAGTGAGTCGAGTTCCGACCGATGCAGAACCACACTTCCACCGGGGAACGGCCCGGGCAGCTCGACGGCGGTGACGGAGGAGAGCTGTTCTTTGGCCGCGCACACTGCCTCGATCATCGAGGTCCGCTCCTCGGACCGGTCCGGTTCGGTACCGAGGAGGAAGGTGCTTATCGCGGCGTCGCAGGCATCCCCGGACAGCACGGCGCTGCGTCGACTTGCGTGGACGCGACCGGACTCGACGTCGACGACGGAGACGGTGACGCCACCGGCACCGACGTCGAACAGTGCGACCGTGCGTTCACTGACGATCTCGCCCAGTTCTTGCAGCGCGCCGATCTGCGATCCGATATCGGTGACGAGCGCCAGACCGTCGGAGTATTCGACGCCATAGGCCTCGGCGGGGTTCTTCTCGCGCAGCGCGAGGACAGCGGTGGTGGAAACGTTCTGCTCACGCGCAAGTCGGTGCACGGACCAGGTGACCGAACCCCATGGGTCCTCGGGCGACTGCGCTGGCTGCAAAAAAGACTCGGTGCTGTGCGGTTGCTCCGCAGACAGTTCCTGGGACGCGGACAGGTGCTGGGACACGGACAGGTCCATCGACACCGCACGCAGCCCTGCCACTCCGAGGGATGCGCCCAGTACGGCAGACATCGAAACCCCGCTCCGGTAGGTCCCGACCCACTTCGGCAAGCGCCAAGGCTACCGCCAAAACCGGGAACGCACCATGTTGCGGGCTCCGGAAAAGACCTTTCGACGGCTCAGTCGGTGGGTGACCGAACGAAGTTCAGGTATGCCTTCGACGGTGTCGGGCCCCGTTGCCCCTGGTACTTCGACCCCACCGAGGCGCTTCCGTACGGGTGCTCGGACGGACTCGACAACCGGAACAGGCACAGCTGACCGATCTTCATCCCTGGCCACAGGGTGATCGGCAGGTTCGCCACATTGGACAGCTCGAGGGTGATGTGGCCGCTGAATCCCGGGTCGATGAATCCGGCCGTCGAGTGCGTCAGCAGGCCGAGTCGCCCGAGTGAGCTCTTGCCCTCGAGCCGCCCGGCCAGGTAGTCGGGAAGCGTGGTGAGCTCGAGTGTCGACCCGAGTACGAACTCCCCGGGGTGCAGCACGAACGGTTCACCCTCGGCCGGTTCGACGAGAGAGGTCAGCTCGTCCTGCTGTTTCGACGGATCGATGTGGGTGTATCGGGTGTTGTTGAAGACGCGAAAGAGCTTGTCGAGCCGCACGTCGACGCTCGACGGCTGAACCATCGAGGCGTCGAACGGGTCGATGCCCAGGTTGCCGGCGGATACTTCGGCTCGGATGTCGCGGTCGGAAAGCAGCACAGCGGAAGGTTAACGTCTGCACTGGTGGATGGCTGGACCGGCCGCGCGACCACACCGATCAGGGCACCCGGGGGCGGTGCTAAAGTAGTCCGGCGCAGGGCCCCCGGCCCTGCCCGCGCCGGTGTAGTTCATTGGTAGAATGCGACCTTCCCAAGGTTGAGAGGCGGGTTCGATTCCCGTCACCGGCTCTCCCCGTTCGGCCCTTCACGGTCCGATCCTTGCCAACGCGAAACAAACCGCTACTCGGCAGTCGGCAGCAGAATCGGAAATACTGACCGTAAATTCCCAAGCGTTTCCCACCGTGCCGATGCACAATTGTTTCTTCTTGTCTTTCCGATCATTGATTGCATTAACTTCGTGCTAGACCTTTCTCATGCATTTGTTCCTCCACAATTGACATGACAGGAATACGCTCATGAAGTGGATCGCGCTCGCAATGGCACCGGTCATTTTGGCTGCCCCCTACACATATCCGTTCAACCCGCCGCCGCCTCGCCCGACCGTTTCATTTCCTCGCCTGGAGAATCCCTTTTATCCCCGTCCGACCACACCACCTGCCCCCACCACGACTCTCACGACGACGCAGCCGCCGGTGACAACTCCGCCGGTGACATCTCCGCCGGCGCCGACGACGCTGCTCTGGGAGGATCAGTTCAACGGCAACGGAGCGGTCGATCCCAACAATTGGGGATTCCAAATAGGCCGGTGGGGAGCAACTTCGGGTGAACAGCAGTACTACACCGATTCAACCAACAACGCATCGGTCAATGGTGGGTCGTTGAACATCACCGCACGCAAGGAACGACCACCGGACAGGAAAGGTACACCCAACAACTTCACCAGCGCCCGGGTCGTGAGTATCGGAAAACAATCCGTAACCCCGCCGGTGCGTCTGGAAGCATCCATCAGGATGCCGCAGCAGGCGGGGCTGCTCCCCGCATTCTGGTTATTGGGCCTGGAACCGGGCCATGAATACAGTTGGCCGCGTCAGGGCGAAATAGATATCGTGGAAATTCCAGGAACATACGGACCGTCCTTCAATATTCACGGGCCCGCAGTAAACAATTCGAATACAGATATCAAGACGGGTAGTGACATCCCCCCGCTTTCCGACGGATTTCACACATATCGGGTCGATTGGTACCCGGATCGAATTACGTGGTTCGTCGACGGCACCGCGCACTACACGGTGACGAAGGCCCAGTACGAAGCAATGGGCGGGAACTGGACTCCCTTCTCCGGCGCCTGGCCGCACTACGTGTTGTTCAACCTGGCCGTCGGCAACGATTGGGTCGGCAAAGTTCCGGCCTCTACGCGGTTCCCGCAGACGATGAGCGTGGACTGGGTCAAAGCGAGTCGCATCAACTGACTCGCGTCAGGTGCGGGCGCACAGCTGGTGCGCCCGCAACCCGACGAACAACTCCGAGGCCTGAATCGGGTCGAGGAAGTCGCGGCCGGTCAGCTCGCCGATCCGCCGGAGCCGGTACAACACCGTGTTGCGGTGGTAGTGCAGGTGGGCGGCAGCGTCGCTCGTCGACCCCCCGGATCGAAACCACACGTCCAAGGTGGTGAGAAGACTGCTTCGCTCCTCCTCGGGCAGAGCGAGGAGCCCGCCGAGGATCTGACGCGACGCGATGCGGGCCGCGACGCGATTGCCTACGAGCAGCAGCGGTATCGGGACCGATTCGTAGCGGGTGGAGGCCCCGTCGTCGACGACGGCACATGCGCGCGCCAGCCGCGCCTGCTCGACAGCCCTGGGTATAGCGGATGATGACCCGAACACCGCACTGACGCCGATGTTTCCAGTTCCGTCCGCGATACCGTCGATAACGGCGTCCAGCGCTGCGTCCGTTTGGGCGAAGAACAGCCCGACCACTCCGTCGACCGCGGTGTCCCAGACCGTCTCGACGCCGGGAGCGGAGATCTCGGCGCACCGACTTCTCGCGCACCGCGCATCCGCGAACACGACGACGAAGCTGCCGCGTTCGGGTATGCGGAAGGTTCGCAGCGCGTCGGCAACGGACGCTGAGTTGGCTCCCTCGGCGAACAATGCACGCACCAGCCGGCGCCTACTGTCGGCATCCTGCTCGGCGCGGGTGTCGACGCTGATCCGGTAGGCCTCGGCGGCTGCGTCGGAGCAGACGTCGACCAGTGCCCACACTTGAGCGGCCATCTCGAGCAGGGTGCGCGAGGCGTCGCCGTCGGAGCGCGCCATGAGTTCTTCCCAGATGAGGCGACCGCCCAATCGAAACGCGTGCAACAGCGCGGCGAGCGGCACTCCCTGCTCGGCTTTGAGTCGCCCCGCGGCTCTCGCGGCGTCGAGGTCGACCGGTCGTTCGCCTGCCAGATCGACGATCATCTCGGTGATATTCGCCAGGCAGGCGCCGCGAAGTTGATCGGTGCTCAACAGCGTGGATTCAGCGTAGGCGTGCTCGGCGGACAGTATGCGGCGGACCAATTCGTCGGCCATTTCCTCCACGGCGTCCAACAGGGGCGCGGCCAGCTCGCTGGCGCTGGGTGCGATGACCGAGTTCGTGTTCGCCATCGGCCCAGGCTAGCCCGCCTACTGTGCTCCGCGCCACACCCAGCTTGTGCCATCGCACAACAAGATCATCGAGCTGAGCTGCGGGCGCCTATGGCGCCGCAACGACCGGGAAGACGACAATCACAGGCACCTGCGTCGCCAGACCGAACGAGACGAGTGAGCCGAATTGACCGATCGAACCGACAGCCATCTGCACGTCGCCGATGCCTCCGACGCCGAGACCCGCACCGGGATCGACTCGGCTCTCGAGGACCTGCACGGCGGTGAAAAGACCTGGGCTTCGCTGTCGTTGCGCAAGCGACGCGAGCTGATCGAGCGTGTCCGTGACCTCACGGTGCGGCACGCGGCGGAATGGGTCGCTGCTGCGGTCTCCATCAAGGGACTCGACGACTCGTCGCCGTTGGTGGGTGAGGAATGGATATCGGGACCGTATGCCTTCGCCGGCGGCACGGCCACCATCGCGCAGACGCTTCGCGCGCTCGACGAAGGAAACAGCCCGCTCGACGGTGCCGAGTTCGGTTCCGCCCCCGGAGGCCGCACGACGGTGGAGGTACTCCCGCGAGGAGTCTTCGACAAACTCCTGCTCAACGGTTTCAGCGCGCAGGTCTGGCTCGAACCCGGAGTCGACGCCGACACCGCGAAGCAAACAGCGGGTCTCGCGCAGCTCACGCCCTCGGACACACAGGGCATCGGGGTCGTACTCGGAGCGGGCAACATCATGTCGATCGCTCCGCTCGACACGCTGTACGAACTGATCGCCAACAACCGGGTCGTGGCGTTGAAGCTCAACCCGATCACAGACCCGATGCTGCCGGTGCTGACCAAGATACTGGCTCCGCTGATCGCTGTCGGAGCTGTTCGAATACTGACGGGCGGAGCAGCGGTCGGCACCTATCTCGTCGGTCATCATCTAGTCGATCACGTTCACATGACCGGCAGTGCTGTCACGCACGACGCGATCGTGTTCGGGCCGGGTGAGACCGGTGCCGCCCGCAAGGCCGTCGGCGATCCGCTGCTGACCAAGCCGATGACCAGCGAACTGGGGGGAGTCTCGCCGACGATCGTGCTGCCCGGCGAATGGAGCAGCGCGGACATCAAGTATCAAGCCGAACATGTAGCCACACAACGACTTCACAACGGTGGATACAATTGCGTGGCCTCGCAGGTCGTCGTGGTTTCGTCCGGGTGGAAGCAGCGCGACGAGTTCGTCGCCGCAGTGCGCAGCGCGCTCGCGTCGGCGCCGGAGCGCCGCGCCTACTACCCGGGCAGCAACGGACGCGTGGAGTCGGCGGTGGACAGTTACCCCAGCGCTCACCGACTTGCCGGCGGCCGCATTCTCATCGAGGACCTCGATCCCGGCGAGGAGACCACCCTGCTCAACACGGAGTACTTCGCACCCGTGCTGGGGATCGTCGAACTTCCCTACGAGGGAGACCAATTCGCCCGTCAGGCCGTCGCCACGGTGAACGAGCAGTTCATCGGAACGCTGGGTGTGAACGTGATCGCACATCCGAAGACCATTGCCGAGATGGGTTCTCGGTTCGAGAACATGCTCGCAGACCTGCGCTATGGTTCGATCGCCGTCAACGCGTGGACCGGTCTGGCATTCCTCAGTCCCGCCGCGACGTGGGGGGCGTTCCCCGGGCACACCATCGAGGACATCCAGAGCGGAATCGGCATCGTGCACAACGCTCTTCTCATCGACGGTGCCGAGCGGACGGTGGTGCGGGGACCATTCCGTCCGTCGCCACGCTCGTTGCTCAACCAGGAGTGGACCATCTCACCGAAGCCGCCGTGGTTCGTCACCAATCGCACGGCAGCGACGACCGGGCGCTTGCTGACCGCTTTCGCCGGAAGTCCGTCCTGGGCGAAATTGCCCGCCATTTTCGCGTCCGCACTGCGTGGGTGAGGAGAACCATGTCTGATCAGGTGATAGCTGACTACGTGGTGGTCGGGGCTGGATCGTCCGGCGCCGTGCTGGCCAATCGGTTGAGCGCAGACCCGCGCAACTCCGTCGTCCTCCTCGAGGCCGGCCCCGAGGACAAGAACAAGTTCGCGCACATTCCTGCCGCGTTCTCGAAGCTGTTCCGCAGCGACGTCGACTGGAACTACGACTGCGAGCCGCAGCCGGAACTGAAGGGACGCAGCATCTTCTGGCCGCGCGGCAAGATGCTCGGCGGATCGTCTTCGATGAACGCGATGATGTGGGTGCGCGGCTTCGCCGCCGACTACGACGAATGGGCATCGCTGTCGGACTCGACATGGTCCTTCGAGAACGTGGTGCCGTACTTCCGCAAGATCGAGAGCATCGAGAACACCACGGCCCTCGACGCCGGGCAGGCGGGGCCGTTGGTGGTGTCCAACCAGCGAAGCCCGCGCGCATTGACACAGTCCTTCCTCGAAGCCGTCCAGCAGGCAGGCTTTCCCGTGGAGGAGGCGAATCTACCGGAGCCGAAGGGCTTCTCGCAGACGATGGTGAACCAGAAGCGCGGTGCGCGGTGGAGTACCGCCGATGCGTATCTGAAGCCGATCCGCAAACGCTCGAATCTCACGGTGCTGACCGAAGCCCATGTAACGCGGGTAATTTTCGACGGATCCGCCGCCGTCGGCGTCGAGTACGTCCGCGCCGGTGTCACGAGAACCGCCCGGGCCACCAAGGAAGTGGTGCTGGCCGGCGGTGCTGTCAACACACCTATGCTGTTGATGCACTCCGGGATCGGCGACCGAGAGCAACTGGCTGCGCACGGCATCACCGTCAAACATCATGCACCGCAGGTCGGCAAGAACCTTACCGATCACCTGTCCGCACTGATCGGCTGGAGTGTCGAGCGCGACTCGCTGTTCTTCGCCGAGAAGATCCCGCAGCTGATCAACTACCTCGTTCGGCGCCGCGGAATGCTCACCTCGAACGTTGGCGAGGCGTACGGCTTCATGCGAAGTCGCGACGGTCTGAAGTTGCCGGACGTCGAATTGATCTACGCACCTGCGCCGTTCTTCGACGAGGGTCTCATCGCCCCCGATGCGCATGCTGCCGTGATCGGATCGATTTTGCTCAAGCCGGAGAGCCGCGGCGAGATCAGCCTCCGATCCGCGGATCCGACAGCCAAACCGATCATCGAACCCAACTACCTCAGCGATCCCGAGGGCGCCGACCGGGCCGCGATGATCGAGGGCTTGCGCATGTGCACCTACATCGCATCGCAACCGGCACTGAAAGGGCTGCTGGGCAACATCGTTCGCCCGAGCGGAGACCCGGATGATCTACTCACCGAGGCGTTGGAGCAGAACGCGCACACGCTGTATCACCCGGTGAGCACATGCCGGATGGGCAACGATTCGACGAGTGTCGTCGCGCCCGATCTCCGAGTGCGCGGCGTCGACAAGCTTCGAGTGGCCGACGCGTCGATAATGCCGACCATCATCCGAGGCCACACCCACGCACCTGCCGTCCTCATCGGGGAGAAGGCCTCGGACCTCATTCTGAGGGGTTGAATTCTGAGGGGCCTGTCGCGACCGGGCGCTTCGGGTCGTTCGACCACTGCGACCACGACCCCGGGTAGAGCGCGGCGTCGACGCCGATCATGGCAAGAGCTGCGATTTCGTGTGCCGCGTTCACCCCGGAGCCGCAGTAGACGCCCACCGGTCCGTCGAGATCAGCGAATCGTTCACTCAGGGCGGCGGGGGTGAGGAACAGTCCGTCCGAGTCGAGGTTGCCTGAGGTCGGGGCACTGACGGCGCCCGGGATGTGCCCTGCTCGCGGGTCGATCGGTTCGGTGATGCCGCGGTAGCGCTCGACGGCTCGGGCATCGAGCAGGGTGCCGGACTCGGCCCGCGCTGCTGCCTCGTCGGCGGTGAGCGTCGGTAGGTGGCCCTCGCCCAGTTCGATGTCTCCCTCTACGAGGGCATACTCCTGACCCGCAGCCGTCTCGTAGCCGGCGGCCGTCCAGGCACCGAGTCCGCCGTCGAGCATGGTCACGTCCTTCAGCCCGGCCCACCGCAGCAGCCACCAGGCCCGCGCGGCGGCGAGGTTGCCGGCGTCGTCGTAGACCACCACCGGTACTCGCGAACTGATGCCCCACCTGCGTGCCGCAGCCTGCAAGGTATTTACAGACGGCAGCGGGTGGCGTCCGAGTTCGGGTGTCCCGGGTGCGGCAAGCTCGGTAGGCAGGTCGACGTACACCGCGCCGGGGATGTGCGCGTCGAGGTAGTGGCGGTGCCCGTCAGGATCGCCCAACGCCCAGCGCACATCGAGCAGAACGGGAGGTACCAGGCTGCCGAGCGCTGCCTTCAGCTCGTCGACGTCGCGCGTGACTGTCATTGATTGCCTTCCGAAGACCGATCCGATGGCTCTGAAGCGTATCGATTCGTTGTCGCGGGCGGCCTATTCGAGCCCATCGCGCGCGTTGAATAACGGTTCCATATCGGGCCGGTCTCGAACGCGACACGGGCCTACTACGAGTAGCGAAATCGGACATTCCGTACACATGAGACCCGAAAACCGTGGCAACCTGGTTCTACGGAGGCAATCAGCTGCACCCTTCGACAGAAGAACGACGACTCACGACCCTGAGCTTCGCGGGCTCAGCACACGCGAATCGCCGCACTGAGCGGCAGTTGTCGGATACAACCCATCCGACTCGGCCGCAGCGGCGAATAACCCATAACGCTCAAGACGTGAGCAAACGAAAGGTAGAAACGACATGATCTCCATCCGTAAAGTCATGGCCGCCACCGCAGTTGGTGCAATGACCCTCGTACCTCTCGCTGCCTGCTCGAGTGACGACGCAGAATCGCCAGCGGCAGAGACAACTTCGGCAGTCACGTCCGAGGACAGCATGACCGAGACCGAAGAAATGGTCGAGCCTGTAGCCGAGGTCGACGACCTCAGCAACGGCGTCGACACCGCCGTGGCACTCGACATGGGCTTCACCGACGCGCTGACCACCCTCGGCCTGACCCCGGGCACCGTCGGAACCGCAGCTCTCGCCGACGGATCCCTCATCTTCCCGATCACCGGTGGTGAGGTCACGTACTACGAGCCCGGTTCCATCGATGGCCCCTACGTTCAGGGCGAGATCATGCACGACGGAAGCGGACTGTCCCTCACCGCAGGCGAGACCGTCGTCGAGCTGACCGACTTCGTCATCGACCCGGGCACATCGGAACTCATGGGCACCGCCACCGTCAACGGCGAGGTCGCAGCCGAGGACGCCGTCATCTTCGACCTCGACGGCGCAACCCTGCAGCCGCTGCGGACCGAAGGCGACAACGCAATTCTGCAGGGCACCCAGGTCTTGATCTCCGAGACCGCGGCCGGCCTGCTGAACGACACGTTCGGGACCGACGCTGTCACCCCCGGCCTGCTGGTCGGTACAGCAACGATTACCATCGCCACCGCGTAAAGTGTCGAACATGCCCGGGCGCGAGCGTCACCGAAAGTGACTACTCGCGCCCGGGCGCGTTCTGCCCGCTTTCGCAGCCCTCTGCGGGGTCCATGGTTCACCTCGATCCTCGGCGCCGTACTGCTCGTGGGTCTTCCCATCGTCACGGTCACCGGCCTGCTGTCCTACATCGCGTACGGTCCGCAGTTCGGCCAAGCCATGCCTGCCGACGTCGGTTGGTTGCGGCTCCCGCAATTCGATTGGCCCACAGACCCAGCGTGGCTCTATCGCCTCACCCAGGGACTACACGTCGGCCTCGGACTCGTGCTGATTCCGATCGTGCTGGCCAAGCTCTGGTCGGTCATCCCGAAACTGTTCAGCACGCCGCCGATTCGATCGCCGGCGCAGGCGCTCGAGCGCCTGACGTTGATCGCTCTGGTCGGCGGCATTCTGTTCGAGATCGTCACCGGCGTACTCAACATTCAGTACGACTACATCTTCGGCTTCAGCTTCTACACCGCCCACTACTGGGGCGCCTGGGTTTTCATTGCCGGGTTCGTCAGCCACGCTTGCCTGAAAACACCGTTGATGATTCGCACTCTGCGCGGTCGCTCGTTGATGCAAGTTCTGCAGGAGAAGCAGTTCGAGCAGGAGAGCGGCACCTCGGACCTCATCGCCGACGATCCGTCGGAGCCGACGATCAGCCGCAGAGGGGCGTTGGCACTCGTCGGAGGAGGTGCGCTGTTCGTCGGGGTCCTCACCGTCGGGCAGACCACCGGAGGTTTCCTCCGCAATGCCGCCCTTCTGCTACCCCGAGGTAGATCTTACGGCGACGGCCCCAACGACTTTCAGGTCAACAGGACAGCCGTGGCCGCGCAGATATCCGAGAAGGACACCGGCGCAGACTGGACGCTCGACCTCACCGGCGGCTCCAGCCCGACAATCCTCAGCCGCGAGGAACTGCTACGCATGCCTCAGCACACCGCCGTACTTCCCATCGCCTGCGTCGAAGGATGGTCGACGACGCAGACCTGGACCGGCGTTCGACTTCGTGACCTCGCCTCGCTGGCCGGCGTCGCGAATCTCGTTTCGGCACAGGTGACCTCGATCGAGGAGAACGGCCCCTTCCGCCAGGGTGAGCTGCAGTCCAACCAGGTACTACACCCCGATTCGCTGTTGGCATTGAAGGTCAACGGCGTCGACCTCTCGGCCGACCACGGCTACCCGGCGCGGATCATCGTTCCCGCGCTTCCAGGTGTCCGCAACACGAAGTGGGTCCGTTCCATCGAGTTCAGGCGGGTGTGATGAGAGCTTTCGCCCGGTTCTACGGCGCACACCCTTTGCACCTGCTCACCATGGGCTTCGCCTTCGCACTGGTGGGATACGTGGTGCACGTGGCCGGCATACAGACCTTCTGGAATCGCGATGTGTGGTGGCAGTCCATCGGGGTCTGGTTCGTCGGAGCCGTCCTCGCCCACGACCTACTTCTCTTCCCGCTCTACGCCCTCGCGGACCGATCGCTGAAGACCGGGCTGATCGCTGTCCGCGGACGCGTACCCCAGCTGCAAGCATCGATATCCCCGCTCAACTACATTCGTGTTCCCGCCCTGGGAACGGCACTGACCTTCGCGCTGTTCTTCCCCGGCATCATCGGTCAGGGGGAGGTAACATTCACCGCGGCAACGGGACTGACGCAAGATCCATACCTCGGCCGGTGGCTCGCGCTCACGGCATGCCTGTTCGGGGTCAGCGCGCTCATCTACGTTGCCCGCATTTCACTGCTCAGGAGACGGACATGACCGTGACGGCCGACGAGATGTTCCGCCGCGCCTCCGCCGGACTCCCCTGCTGGATGGGTCACGCCGACGGGTCCCGCGAAGCTCTCCCCATCGCCCGGTGGATGGGCGGCGAGGCGTCGAGCATCGAAGATCGTGCTGTCGATGCGTCCCTGCTCGGCCACTGTTCGGGCTCCACCCTCGACCTCGGTTGCGGCCCCGGCCGTCTCACCGAAGGACTCGTACGACGCGGCATCTCAGCACTGGGCGTCGACACCTCACGCGAGGCGGTCGACATGACGGTCGGTCGCGGCGGCCGAGCGGTACTTCGGGATCTGTTCGAACCACTGCCCAACGCCGGAGAATGGGAATGCGTGTTGCTCGCCGACGGCAATATCGGCATCGGCGGCGATCCGGTTCGGCTCCTGCGCCGAGCAGCCGAACTCATTCGCCCCGACGGCGCGGTCATCGCCGAAGTCGACGGCCCGGGGGCTGCACTGGTGCAGCCCAAGACCGTGCGCTGGGAGACCGAGACCATGGCAGGTGACTGGTTTGCGTGGGCCAGCGTCAGCGTCGACGCGACAACCGACCTGGCCCGCGCCGCCGGCCTCACCGTCGTCGACATCGTTCCCCTGCACGGCAGGTACTTTGCGCGCATGGAGAACGCGGCGCTCACCAGTTCGTGAACAGCAGATGATTGATCGCCAGCGCCGCCGTCACTTGCAGAGCGAGCCAGAACCTGTGGGTGCGCTCGGGCAACACCGCGGGCGCGAGCAGCATCCACATCGCGAACGGCAACCAGATTCGCTCCACCTCGGCCTTACTCAGCTGACTCAGATCCGCGGCAGTGACGGCAGCGATGGCGCCGATCACCAACAGGTTGATCGGCGCAATCCGGGTGAAGATGCGCGGGAACGCGGCGGGTACAGCGACACCGACCGCGCAGAAAAGAGCCGCGATGTTGGCCCAACCCCAGTATGCGAACGGCCGATCCGTCGCGATGCCCTGGTAGTACCGCTCCTTGACCAACTCGTAGCCGTCGAACCACCAGAACCCGTACGCGGAGAAGATCGCGGTGACGATCAGAGCGCCGATGACGGCCCCGATCATCGGTTTCGCCGTGCGAGCAGCGATCAGCACCGCCACCGCCGGCAGCCCCATCAGCACGAGCCCGTAGTTGAGGTGGATCCCGAAACCGAGCAGCACCCCCGCCCCGATCGACGCCGGCCACAGGTACTTGGTCGTCGAGACCGCGAGCAGCGCGATACCCCAGGCCACGACTCCCATGAAGAACGCATCTGCCGAGGCAGCGATCCAGATCGCCGTCGGTGCCAACGTGACGAACGGCGCTGCTCGACGGGCCATGCTCTCGTCGCCGAGAGCCCGGACCGCGACGAGGACCGCGGCTGCGGCGCTGGAGCCGACGAGCACGGACAGTCCCGACGCCCAGGCTCCCCCGCCGAGGCCGATTCGATCGAGCCACACGAACGTCAGCAGGGCGCCAGGTGGGTGACCGGAGACGTGCGTGGTCCACGAATCGGGTTGGAAGTCGAGGATTCTGCTGGAGAACTCGCTCAGGGTCGCCGGGATGTCGGTGATGCTCGGGACCTCGTGCAGGTACTCGTCGTTGGAGGTCAACCGGTCGACGAATCCGCGTCGCCACCCGTCGACCATCGCCAGCGACATCGCCCAAGCAGCGGACGTCGCCCACACCACCAGCAGCAACCGTCGCCACGGCAACCTGCGTGCCAATTCGGGCCCCCACAGCACACCGGCCACGGCGATGAGGACCGCGAACGGGGTGCCCCAGCCGAAGTGAATCTCACGGAACCCGAAAAGCGGTGCAGCGTCGGCAAAATCACGCACCTGCTGCGGTGTCCTGTTGATGATGGGGGTGATCAGCTCGTTGCCCAGGTACGGCACGACGAACGCGACCGCCACGAGGGCCACAGCCAATACGGCAGCGAGAGACTCTCTCCAATAGCGGATAGCGTTCACCTAACGTCGAAACGATTGTGACGATGCTCAGCATAGAAGAGGGCGGAACAATGCAGGCCATGACAACGCAACACCGAGCCGATGTCGCCGTGATCGGGGGCAGCGGCTTCTACTCGTTCTTCTCCGCCGATGCCCGAACTGTCTCGCTCGAGACGCCATATGGACCCACCAGTGGCGACATCACTATCGGCGACGTCAACGGTCGCAGCGTCGCGTTCCTGCCTCGGCACGGTGCCCGGCACGAGTATTCGCCGCACACCCTTCCATACCGCGCCAACATGTGGGCGCTTCGGATGCTCGGTGTGCAACGGGTTTTCGCTCCCTGTGCAGTCGGCAGTCTCGTACCCGAGTACGGTCCGGGCACCGTGGTGATCCCGGATCAGCTCGTGGACCGCACCAGCGGACGCAATCAGACGTACTTCGAAGAAGGCGGCGTGCACGTAGAATTCGCCGATCCCTACTGCCACGAGCTTCGCGGGGCGGCCCTGCAGGACGGCGTCGTCGACGGTGGGACGATGGTGGTGGTCGAAGGCCCACGCTTCTCGACCCGCGCGGAAAGCCAATGGTTCGCCCGGCAGGGCTGGACGTTGGTGAACATGACCGGTCACCCCGAGGCCGTCCTGGCCCGCGAGCTCGAGCTCTGCTACACCCCGATCGCACTCGTCACCGACCTCGACGCCGGAATCGAGGCCGGTCAGGGTGTACGCGCCGTGGACGTGTTCGCTGAGTTCCAGAAGAACATCGAGCCACTGAAAGCGCTCGTTCGCGCGGCCATCGACGCCGCCCTCATGGGACCGTGCGAGTCGTGCCGGGTGCACGAGGGCGTCGATCTCCCGATCGAGCTGCCCTGATGCGCATACTCCTCACCGGCGCAGCGGGATTCATCGGCCGCCATATCCGCTCGGCCCTATCGCCCGACCACGAGGTGATCGGCATCGACGCGCTTCTCGCTTCCGCCCACGGTCCGATCGACGCCATGGACGGGATCATCCGAGCCGACGTCCGCGATCACGACGCGCTCGTCCAACTCCTCGGCGGCGTCGACGTGGTCTGTCATCAGGCGGCCGTGGTCGGGGCAGGTGTCGATGCCGCCGACGCACCGGCCTATGCCAGCCACAACGATTTCGGCACGGCCGTGCTGTTGGCGGCGATGGCCGAAACCGGGTGCCGACGGCTGGTGTTGGCCTCGTCGATGGTGGTCTACGGCGAAGGTAGGTACCGAAACACCGCCGGCGACATCGTCGTTCCCGGCCCCCGGACCGGTCTCGCCGAGGGCCACTTCGACAACACCGATCCGGAAACCGGGGATGCCTTGGAGTGGACGCTGGTCGAGGAGGACTCTCCGCTGCAACCGCGAAGCACCTACGCGGCAAGCAAACTGGCACAGGAGAATTACGCTCTCGCATGGTCCTTGGCCACCGGCGGATCGGTGACTGCATTGCGGTACCACAATGTGTACGGTCCGCACATGCCACGCAACACACCGTATTCCGGGGTGGCCGCGATGTTCCGGTCATCACTGGAATGCGGGTTGGCTCCGCAGGTGTACGAGGACGGCAAGCAGGCCCGTGATTTCGTGCACGTGCAGGACATCGCCGCCGCCAACGTCCGGTCCATCGAAGCCAACTTGCCCGGATTCACTGCCTTGAATGTCTCGTCCGGACACCCGATCACCATCGGTGAGGTAGCCGCCACCCTGTCCGAGGCGTGCAACGGACCTTCCCCCGAGATCACCGGTAAGTACCGCTCCGGCGACGTACGACACATCGTCGCGAGCCCCGAACGTGCCCACACAGTGCTGGGATTTCGTGCGACCATCGGTCCGGTCGAGGGACTTCGCGAGTTCGCTACCGCACCACTGCGCGACGCCGAGGGCACCGGTGCGCCCCGTGTTTGAACCGCGCCCCATGTTTGAACCGCGCCCCATGTTTGAACCGAATGCGGTCACGGTCGTCCTTCCGTGTATGAACGAGGCCGGGTCGCTGCCCGGCGTACTTGCTCGCGTGCCCGAGGGCTACCGCGTGATCGTCGTGGACAACAACTCCACGGACGAGACAGCTGCGGTGGCAACGCAGCTCGGAGTAGGCGTGATTCGAGAGGAGACCCCCGGGTACGGTTCGGCGGTCCACGCCGGGGTGGTCGCGGCCGACACGGAGGTGGTCTGCGTCCTCGATGGCGACGGTTCGATGGACCCGCAGGACCTACCACCTCTGGTCGCCGCCCTCACCGACGCAGATCTTGTGGTGGGCCGACGCGCGCGGGGACACTCACCGCTCCACGCACGCATCGGCAATGCGATTCTGTCGATGCGCCTGCGCACCAAGTACGGCCTGCCAGTGCACGACCTCGGCGCCGTGCGCGCTGTACGCAGGCAGCCGCTCCTGGATCTGGGCGTGACGGACCGCCGGTCCGGCTACCCGCTGGAACTGTTGGTTCTCGCCGCGCGAGCCGGGTGGACGGTGGTCGAACTCGACGTCTCCTACAACCCCCGAACCGCGGGCGTGTCCAAGGTATCCGGCTCGGTCAGGGGAACCGTCGTCGCCGTCCGAGACTTCTGGAAGGTTCTGTCGTGAACGTGACTGCCCTCGTCGTCGCGAAAGCCCCTGTGCCCGGTCTGGCCAAGACCCGCCTCGCGGCGAAACTCGGCGACGAGGCCGCCGCGGATATCGCCGCCGCTGCACTGTTGGACACCCTCGACGCGGTGGCTGCGGCCGAGTTCTCGGCTCGGATCATCGCCCTGACGGGTGACTTCGCCCAGGCGAGCAGGCGTGAGGAACTGCAGGCGGCATTCGCGTCGTACACCGTGGTGGAGCAGCGCGGCGACGGGTTCGCGGAGCGGCTGGTGCATGCGCACGCCGATGCCGCGGGTGCGCCCGTGTTCCAGATCGGCATGGACACGCCGCAAGTGACGCCCGCGCTGCTCGACTTCTCCGCTGCCGCCCTCTCCGGCGGGGGTTCCGTGCTGGGCATGGCCGAGGACGGCGGCTGGTGGGGCCTCGGCTTGACGAACTCGGAACTCGCCCGCGCACTGCTCGATGTTCCGATGTCGACGCCCGATACCGGCGCAAAGACGAGGGCTGCGCTCGAAGCCCTCGGCGCCGAGATCCGGTTGCTGCCCGTCCTCCGCGACGTCGATCACGCCGAGGACCTGCAGCCGGTGGCGGAGAAGTGCGCGTCGGGCAGTCGTTTTCGCCGGGCCGTGCAGCGGTACATCTGAGCCGACCGTTTCCGATCGGTTACCTTTCCAGCGTTGTATTGCAACAATCGAAAAAACCGTTTTCGCAGCTTTTTCACAGGGCTGAGTGCTAAAAACGTTTTGTGACCGTACTACTGATAGGCGCAGCGATCTGGATGGTGATGGCATTGCTGGTTGCCGTCGTCCTCGGCCGCGTCTCCAGGCGTGCCGACACCGAGGAACTGGGCTCCACTCGGTGCTGGGACACCAGTGAGATCGACGAGACTCTCCAACACGACCGATAGGTTCACTCGACCCGTTCGACGATCGAGTTCACGATGTCGGCAGCTCGGGCCAGGGTTTCACGCTGCTGTGGTGTGAGCGCACCCAATTGATCGGCCAATAGCCGCTCCCGTTCGGCGATGTCCTCGCTCGCCATGATTCGACCTCTCTCCGTCAACGTCAGCAGCACCTGGCGTCGGTCGGTGGCATGCGAAACCCGTTCCAGCAGGCCCATCTGCACCAGCGCATGTGACGACCTGGAGATCGAGGGCGGCTTGATCCGCTCTCGCATCGCGAGTTCGCCGGTGGTCATCGGACCGTCCCGAAGGATGGTCGTCAGAATCGACAGCTGAGCCACGGGAACGGTGTCCCCGGCGTGCCGCAGACGGAGTCGTCGGACGAGTCGCATCGCCGACACCGCCAGGTCCCTGGCCAGGTGCATGTCCGATTTGTCGCTCACCCGCACAGGCTATCGTGCGCCCGAAGCCGCATACTCGAACCATGGACGCCGAAGCATGGGATGCGAAGTACTCGGCACACGATCTCGTCTACGGCGCACCTCCGAATCAGGTTCTGGTCGAGTTCGCGACGGCATTGCCGCGTGGACGGGCGCTGGATCTCGCGTCGGGCGAGGGTCGGAACGCGCTGTGGCTGGCGACTCGAGGCTGGGAGGTCACGGCAGTGGACTTCTCCGCCGTGGGCTTGAGAAAAGGGCACCGAATTGCCGAGCGCGCCCCGAAATCGGTACGTGACCGGTTGACCTGGGTACACGCCGATGTGACCGAGATCGCACCCGATCCGCAGTACGACCTCGCCCTGGTGCTCTACCTCCACCTACCGGCCGAGCAACGCCGAACTGTGATTCGCGCCGCAGTCAGCGCCCTCAAACCTGACGGAATCCTCATGATTCTGGGTCACCACACCGCCAACATCACGAAAGGGGTGGGTGGCCCGCAGGACCCCGAAATCCTCTACACACCAGATGATTTGGCTGCAGACGTGGGAGATTTCGTCGACATTCGAGTGTGCGAACAACGCGTACGACAGCTCGAGAGCGGAAACGCTATCGATTCGTTACTACTCGCCAGTAGGTCCCGCCTTGGCAGCGGGAATGAACGAGGGTAATATCCACATATGTTACCGACGAGTAGCTAACTTGGGCGGTACTCACGAGACCGCACCACCGACTGGAGAGCGAACGCGCAATGGGCCATTACAAGAGCAACCTTCGGGACCTCGAGTTCAACCTCTTCGAGCTGTTCGGGCTCGACGAATCCCTCTCGGGCGACAACTTCGGCGACCTGGACGGCGAAGCCGCCCGCGACATGCTTCGCGAGGTAGTGCGCCTGTCGGAGGGTCCGCTGGCGGAGTCCTTCGCGGACGCCGACCGCAACCCTCCCGTGTTCGACCCCGAGACGCACACGCTGAAGCTGCCCGACTCCTTCAAGAAGTCGTTCAAGGCGCTCTACGACGGCGAGTGGTGGCGCGTCGGCCTCGATGAGGAGGTCGGTGGCATCCCCGCACCGCGCAGCCTCGGCTGGGCCATCAACGAGATGCTGCTCGGTGCGCAGCCCGCAGCCTTCATGTACTCCGCCGGACCTTCCTTCGCCAACGTGCTCTACCACAACGGCACCGAGCAGCAGAAGGAATGGGCCAAGATCATCGTCGAGCGCCAGTGGGGTGCCACGATGGTACTCACCGAGCCCGACGCCGGATCCGATGTCGGCGCAGGCCGCACCAAGGCGATCAAGCAGGAAGACGGCACGTGGCACATCGAGGGCGTCAAGCGCTTCATCACCTCGGCCGTCTCCGATGACCTCTTCGAGAACACGATGCACCTCGTGCTGGCTCGCCCCGAGGGCGCCGGACCGGGAACCAAGGGTCTGAGCCTGTTCTACGTGCCCAACACGCACTTCGACTTCGAGACCGGCGAAATGGGCGAGCGCAACGGCGTTTTCGTCACCGGAGTCGAGCACAAGATGGGCCTCAAGGCATCCGCCACGTGTGAGCTCACCTTCGGCGGCCACGGCATTCCGGCCAAGGGCTGGCTCGTCGGCGAGGTCCACAAGGGTATCGCGCAGATGTTCGACGTCATCGAGCACGCTCGCATGATGGTCGGCACCAAGGCCATCTCCACGCTCTCTACCGGCTACCTCACCGCACTCGAGTTCGCCAAGGAGCGCGTCCAGGGCGCCGACCTGACGCAGATGACCGACAAGAGCGCCCCGCGCGTCACCATCACGCATCACCCTGACGTGCGTCGCAGCCTCATGACCCAGAAGGCGTACGCCGAGGGCCTGCGCGCGGTGTACCTGTTCACCGCAGCTCACCAGGATCCCATCACCGCCAAGCAGGTTTCCGACGCAGACGAGGACATCGCCTACCGCGTCAACGATCTGCTGCTCCCCATCGTCAAGGGTGTCGGCTCCGAGATCGCCTACCGTCAGCTGGCCGAAAGCCTGCAGACACTCGGTGGTTCCGGCTTCCTGCAGGACTACCCCATCGAGCAGTACATCCGCGACTCCAAGATCGACTCGCTCTACGAGGGCACCACGGCCATCCAGGCCCAGGACTTCTTCTTCCGCAAGATCGCTCGCGACCGCGGCGTTGCGCTCGCACACGTTGCGGGACAGATCAAGTCGTTCATCGACAGCGAAGCCGGCAACGGACGCCTCAAGGCCGAGCGCGCGCTGCTCGCCACGGCACTCGAGGACGTGCAGGCCATCGTCACCACGATGACTCAGCACCTCATGGGCGCGCAGGAACAGCCCACCGAGCTGTACAAGGTCGGGCTCGCATCGGTGCGTTTCCTCATGGCGTTCGGCGACCTGCTCATCGGCTGGTTGCTGCTTCGCCAGGCCGAGATCGCGATTGCCGCACTCGACAACGGTGCAGAAGGCAAGGACAAGCCGTTCTACGAGGGCAAGGTCGCCGTGGCATCGTTCTTCGCCAAGAACATTCTGCCCGAGCTCACCGCAACCCGCGGCATCCTGAGCAACATCGACCTCGACGTCATGGAACTGGACGAAGCTGCGTTCTGATTCCCGTCAAGTTCTTCGACCGAACAACGGCCGCACCCCGCTCGGGGGTGCGGCCGTTGTCGTCGGCGGGGTTCGGCGTCTTCGAGGCGCGTTACGCCTGCAGTTTGCGAAACTTGCTGGCGTGGAAGATGATCGGATCGATTTCGCTCTGCACTTCGAGCGAGTGAATACGCAGCAATGCGATGACGTGATCTCCTGCGGGCACCTGCTGATCGATGGTGGTATCGAGCCACGCCGTCGCACCGCCGATGAACACCGCGCCCTGCTCGGTGGTCTGCAGATCGAGGCCGGCAAATCGATCACCAGTCTTGGCCGCCAGCGTGCGGACGGCCTCGTTGTGCGCCTCACCGAGGACGCTGACGCCGATGCTGCGCAGCCCCTCGAGCCTGGGCCACGTCGTCGATGTGTTCTGGATGCACACCGCTACCAGTGGTGGATCGATCGACACGGCGACGAAGCTGCTCGCGGCGAGGCCCACGGGCACACCGTCGACCTCGGCGGCGATAGCGACCACTCCGCTAGGGAACTGCGCATACGCCTGACGAAGAGTCGCCTGGTCGAGATCGGTGTGCGTGAGCGTCATGGAGAAGCTCCCTTTCCTGCGATCGCTGGCAGTGCGGCGACAGGCCGAGGCCACCGCACTGCGTCCACGATACGAGTTTCCGCGGCGCAATGCGGCACCGATCTCGTAGCGCCTGCGACAAGGGCTATTCCTCGTCGTCCCCGGGATCGCTCGCCGGTTCGTCGGCCGGTTCAGGTGCGGGTTCGGGTGCGGGATCAGGCTCCGGGGAGATGCAACGGACGATCGGGATCGGGTCGTACTTGACAGTTCTGGTGTTGCGCGAGATCTCGCTGCCCGTCTCGATGTCGGTGATCACCCGGGTGTTGCTGGCCGTGAATCCGGGACCACCACCAGAGGGCACGCATCCACTGCCCGCGGGCAGCGTGATGGTGTTGGGGCTCGTCGGATTGCTGCGGGGCCCAGTGATCGACTCCACCTCGACCGTCTTGGTGCCCCACAACCGGACAGTGACGTTCGAACTGGTGCCGAACGACTCGATGACCACACCTGTCTCGGCCGTATTGGTGAACTGCAGATCGATGGCGCCCTCGAACACGGTCGCTTCACGCGCCTCCGGATACCGGCTGATGTAGTAACTGTGCTCGGTATGGCCGGCATCCTCCATGCCCGCGAAGTACGCCGCGTTGTACAGCGTGGTCGCGAACTGACTGATGCCACCACCGACCGCACGATCGGGCCGACCGTTGTCGATGATGCCCGATTCGACGAAACCCTGCGCGTAGCCCCGGGGGCCGGTGTACCCGTTGAGCGAGAACGTCTCTCCCGGCTCGACCAGGGCTCCGTTCACGATGTCGGCGGTGAGCCTGATGTTCACTCCCGACGCGTACTCGAATCCTCCCGTCGTGTACTCACCGATGACTTCCTTGATGCCGAGTGCCTCTGCCCGCTCGGTGGTCAGCTCGGGCGGCGCCGGCTCGTAGACCGCCTCCGCGGTGCGCGCATCGGTGGACGCGAGCAGCACCGGGAGCTGCTCGAGCGTCCTCGGCCACTGCACGAGATCGCCCACGACTCCGGGTACGACAGTCGGCACACCGCCACCGAGCGCGAACGACGCGTCCTTGGGAGGTGTCTCCGTAGACGCCAGCTGCGGGGCGAGTACACCGATGGCGGCGTCGACGTCGTAGCGCGGTATCAGCGCGCCTTCACCGTCGGATTCGAAGGAGAGCACCCGCGCGATGACATCGGGCTCGAGCACAGCATTGGTGTTCTCCCGCCCCGAGAACACCACCGGCGCGGACACCGCAGGTCGTGCGACCTCGGCGAGCACCCGATCGACCTCGTCCTGATGAACCGTGACATCCACCATCTCGACGGGGACATCGACGGTACCGAAAGCCCACCTCGTCTCGACGGCCTCGCGGGCACCGGCAACGTCCATCGACCGGCCAGGGGCCGGGGTGACGGCGACCGGGGTGACGCCTTCGAAGACGATGTCTCCTTCGACGGGTACTTGGTCGACCTGTGCCCGCAACGACTCGACGGCCGCGTCGAGAGCCACCGGGTCCGCGGTCGATTGGACACCGATCTCGCGATCGGAAAAGAACGACATCAGGCGCGTGAACGGATTGATCGGTTGCGAACCCGCACGATCGAGGGTCGCCGCCCAGTCGACATCGAGGCCCGCAGCCGCAGGCACCAGCTCGAGCTGCTGCTCACCTGCGTCGATCTGCACGGGCTGCTCGACGCGGGGACCGAGCTCGGACCGCAGCAGAATGTCCGCGTCCTCGTTCGAGAGTCCACCGACCTCGATGCCGGCGACAGTGACGCCCCTGGGGACCGAACCACTCGACGACAGAATGTCAGCGGTGTAGAGGACCGCGAGGACGGCCACGACAGCGCCGGAGAGCACCGCGACCTTGACCCACGGCGGTTTGCCTGCCGCGGGCGGCACTGCTGCGGGCGGCACTTCTGCGGGCGGCACTGCTGCCGGGGGTACTGCTGCCGTCGGCGCGTCCGAGTTCACCGCGGCCTCATCGACAGGCGAGTCTGTCACCAGGGGAAACACCTCAGTCGATGTCTCGTCTGCTGCCGAATCGGGCTCGGAACTCTCCTCGACAGCGGCACTATCAGCGTTTTCGTTCACAGCAGGGCCATCGGCTTCCGCGTCGGGAACCGTCTCGTCGGGAACCGTGTGGTCCGAGGGAGCAGGCGCGTCAGGGTCGATCGCACTCATCACCTCGGTGACAGCGTCGTACGGGGCAATGTGTTCGGGGACATCATCGTCGAAATCAGCATCATCGAAATCAGCATCATCAACAGAAGCGTCATCAACAGAAGCGTCCGACGGTGTCGATGCTTCGTCCGAAGGTGCCGGCTCTTTCTCGTGCTTACCCTTGTCGGTACCACCGACGCTGCCGTCTCCACCGACGCTCACGTTCTCGACCCTCCCGAACCCCCGGACATCATTCACAACTTTCGTGCCGAGCTTACGCATCGACCCCGTCGACATTCTCGGCGAGCACCGAAGATCCCGGAAAAGCAAGAGGCCCCACACCGCTGCCGGGTCGGGGGTCGGGCAGCAGTGTGGAGCCACTACGACTATCGCGCCGTTCTGTGATGCGTTACAACTCGCTACCGATTGTTTCAGATTTCATTCACCTGAATGACCCGGACGAACCGATGACCTCAGTCGACGCCCACAGCATGGGCCCAATGCCCGGTCTTGACCAGGGCAAGCGTCAGCAGCAACCGGTCCTGCGGATCGGTGAGGCGACGCCCCGTCAGCTCCTCGATCTGCCGCACCCGATAGATCACTGTATTGCGGTGGCAATACAGCACCTTCGCGGCGTTGGTCGGCGACCCATCGTTGGCGAGGACGTACGCGAGCGTGGTCAGCAACGTCTCACGCTGCGGGGCAGGATGAGTCCACATCGCGCCCAACGCGTGATGCACCAGCAGCTCCGATGATTGGGCGTCGGCTGCCATGATCACGCGCGGCAGTCGGTCGGTGGCGAGCGCGACGCCCGGCCCGCCGTCGATGGTCTCCGCCGTCAGCGATGCCAGCCGATAGGCGGCCGCGAACGAGGCCAACCCGTCAGGAGAGTGCGCGAGGCCCACCTTCCCGGTTGCGCGCGGCGCCAAGGCGTCGACCACCGACTTCCACGAACCGCGAGTGAGCGCGACGAGGGCGAACTGATGACCGTCGCGGATGTTCCAGTGCGATACCGCGCCGATCTGGTCGAGCGCGTCCTCGGGTGCCGGCAGCGGGGGCTCACCGTGATCGTCGAGCAGCCCGACGATGCAGGCGACGTGCTGCGATGGCGACAACCCCAACGTCGCGCGGGCTTCGAGAACGAACGCGGGATCACCGCCCCTACCCGTGCGCAGACCGTCGAGGACCGCGAGAGCGTTGGCCAGATCGCGCTGCTGCATACGGGCGCTCTCGCGACGATATGCGTCGACGAGGGTCTCGTACTGCGAGTCCAGCGCACGCCACAGTTGTTGTCCGGCAATGATCAGCAGCCGATCGTCGATCACCGAGCTGTTCCGTCGGCGCTCGAGCATCAGCTCCTCCCACAGCGTGCGAGAGCCGAGCGTGTACGCCTTGAGCACGAGTTCCATGGGGATCTCCTGCCTGGCGCGCTCGCGGCCGGTACGACGCCACACTTCCCTGGTGACGTCGGTCTCGGCCGGCGCACCGGACAACGTGTGCAAACCCTGACGGATGTGCTCACGCGTACTGCGACGGATTTCGACGGCGATATCGGGCGCGGGCGAGGCGAGGTAGGCCGGTTCCTGTTCGATGAGGGCCAGCGTGATGGAGTCGGCGATCGCGTCGGCCCGGGTCAGCAGCGTCGCCCAGGCTTGCTGGATGGCCTGCTGATCCGCCTGCTTGGAGGCCCGATCGACAGGCGGGAGACCCGGTGCGTTCTCGGCCTCGGGTTCGCTCACCTCCCTACCTTTGCGCATTACGCCTACTCGAATGGGTGAATTGACCACCTCTGGTGTCCCAGGACCCAAACATTTTGTGCGCTGCGCCTATATCGCGTCTTGTGCGCAGGGACCATAGTGAACGCACACACGAATGTGAGGTGCATCACTTTGCTCGACAGTTCCACCGCAACCCCCGCCTTCGAACTCGCTTCGATCGACGTATCGTTCGGCGGCATCGTCGCACTCGACGGCGTCAGCCTGGACGTTCGCCCCGGCGAAGTCCTCGGAGTGATCGGACCCAACGGAGCAGGAAAAACCACCCTGTTCAACGTCGCCTGCGGCCTCGTTCGCCCCCAGTCGGGGACGATCACCCGAAACGGTGACATCCTCCGAAACCTCAAACCCCACCGCCTGCCTGCGCTGGGAATGAGTCGGACGCTGCAGGGTCTCGGACTGTTCGACCGCATGACGGTGCTCGACAACGTCATGATCGGAGCAGACCGAACCGCCCGCACCGGATTCTTCGCCGGGCTCCTCGGCCTGCCCAGCAGTTCCAAGGACGACGCCACCGTCCGCGCCGAGGCCCTCGCCACCCTCGAACAACTCCGCATCGCCGAGTACGCCCTGCGTCTGCCGCCCAGCCTGCCCTATGCGGTGCGCAAACGTGTCGCGCTGGCCCGCGCTCTCGTCAGCAAACCATCGCTCGTACTCCTCGACGAGCCGGCCTCCGGGTTGTCCTCCGACGAGATGGACGAACTGAGCACGCTGATCCGCACACTCGCGGTGGGGCACGCTTCGGTGATGTTGGTCGAGCACCACATGGACCTCGTCATGAGTGTCTGCGACCGCATCGTCGTACTGGACTTCGGCAAGGTCATCGCCCAGGGCACGCCCGACGACATCCGCGAGAACCCCGCGGTCCTCGACGCCTACCTGGGAAGGGATGTCACACATGACAACTGACACCATTCAGATCGGCATCACCGACCTCACCGTCCAATACGGACCGGTCACCGCCCTGGATTCGGTGTCGATGACCATTCGCGCCGGCGCGACCACCGCGGTCCTCGGCGCCAACGGTGCAGGCAAAACCACGTTGCTGCGCACCATCTCCGGCCTGATCCGGCCGAAAGCAGGAAGCATCACCTTCGGCGGCGAAGAACTCGTCGGCGTCTCCCCGGATCGCATGTCGCGCAAAGGCCTGGCACATGTCCCCGAAGGCCGTGGTGTCATAGCGGAACTGACCGTCGAGGAGAACCTCCGGCTGGGAGCACTCGGACGCAACCGCGCGCACGACGCCGTCACCCTCGACCAGGTCTACGACATCTTCGTTCCCCTCGCCGGGCGTCGAACATCCTCTGCGCACACCCTTTCCGGTGGAGAACGTCAGATGCTCGTGATCGGTCGCGCTCTGATGGCGACGCCGTCGGTGCTGCTGTTGGACGAACCCTCTCTCGGTCTAGCGCCGAAGATCGTCGCTCAGATCTTCGAGATCATCGCCACCCTCGTCGACGCGCAGTCGATGACAGTCGTACTCGTCGAACAGAACGCACGCAGTGCGCTGTCCATCGCCGAGCATGCCGTCGTCCTCGACCTCGGCAAGGTCGCCGTCGAAGGACCGGCGACCGTACTCGCCCAAGACCCAGCCCTCCGCCACGCCTACCTCGGATTCTGACGAACCGAAAGGACGCCACCGACAGTGCAGCAACTGCTCACCATCCTCCTCAACGGCGTGACGAGCGGCATGATCTACGCCGCCTTCGCGCTCGCCCTCGTGCTCATTTGGCGCTCGACGCGCATCGTCAACTTCGCCCAAGCCCCGATGGCAATGCTCACCACCTACATCGCACTCGTCGTCATCGACGCGGGCTACTCCTACTGGATCGGTTTCGCGGCAGCGCTCGTCAGCGGACTGATCCTGGGCGCTCTCGTCGAACGCCTGGTGATTCGCTTCGTCGACAGCTCCTCGCACATCAACGCCGTCATTCTGACGCTCGGACTGTTCATCGTCATTCACGCCTTGGCCGCGATCATCTTCGGCAATCAATTCCGTTCCTTCCCAGCACCGTTCGGACTCACCGGCCGAACCATAGGAGATATGAACATCGCCCTGACCGGGTACGACATATTCAAGGTCGTCGCAGTGTTGATCGTCTTCGGCCTACTGGTGTTGCTGTTCCGCTTCACCGATCTGGGCCTGAAGATGCGGGCCAGCGCATTCGAGCAGGAAGTCGCCAAACTGCTCGGCGTACGGGTCAGCCGCATGCTCACCCTCGGCTGGGCGCTCGCCGCGGTTGTCGGTTCGCTCGCCGGTCTGCTCATCGCCGGAGGCTCGCTCGTGCACCCCGGATACATGGACTCGATCGTCGTATTCGGCTTCGTTGCAGCGGTTCTCGGCGGTCTGGACTCACCGGGTGGTGCCGTCGTCGGCGGCCTACTGATGGGCGTCGGTCTGAGCTTCGTAAGCGGGTATCTCGGCCAGGATCTGGTCGCGCTCGCCGCGCTGATCATTCTCATCGTCGTGCTGTTGCTGCGACCGAGCGGGCTGTTCGCCGGCACCGCGGCAAGGAGGGTCTGAGATGAGCACATCCGTCACCAAGTCCCCGTCCACAGGTATCACCACGAAGTGGGCGCAGCTGACCGCAACGCCCGTTCGTCGGCACTTCGTCGCCGCGGTCATCGGACTGATCGTCATCTTCGCGGTGCTCGAAAGTGTCAGTACCTTCCGGCAGAGCCAACTGACCTCCGTCGCCTACCTCGCGATCGCCGCCGGCGGCCTGACCCTCCTGACCGGCATCAACGGCCAATTGTCGCTCGGCCACGGCGCATTCATGGCTGTAGGCGCCTACACCGCGGCGCTGATCCTCCGAGCTCAGGACGGCAGCTGGGTGGTTCCCGTCGTCTTGCTCGCCGCCACTGCCGTGTCCACTCTCGTCGGGTTCGTCGTCGGAGTCGCGGCCGCTCGCCTACACGGCCCGTATCTCGCCGGCGCAACACTGGCGCTGGCCGTTGCCGTACCGGGTCTCGCGCTGTACTTCTCGGAGTACCTCGGCGGTGAACAGGGCCTGACCATCCCCTCACCGGCGGTGCCGACCTTCCTCGACGACGCAATGTTCTTCATCACCGGAAACGACCTGAGCAGCACCAAGTTCATCTCGTACATCAGCTGGACGCTGCTCGTTGTCGTGTTCTTCCTGCTGGCGAACGTCTCGTCGAGTCGCATCGGTCGACGATGGCGCGCCGTTCGCGACGACGAGGTAGCCGCTGAACTGGCCGGCATCGACCTCGGTCGCGCTCGAATCCTCGCGTTCGTCGTCAGCGCCGCCTGCGCCGGAGCGGCCGGAGCCGTCCTCGCCATGGCGTCGAGAATTGCGGCGCCGAGCGGGTTCACGCTGGTGTTGTCGCTGACACTGCTCTCAGCGGTGGTGATCGGAGGCTTGGGAACCCTCGCTGGGGCTCTGATCGGCGCCGCGTTGCTGACCTACATTCCACCCGTCGTGACCAACCTCGGCCTCGACCTGGGGCTGTCCAGCCTCCAATCCGCCGAACTCGCCCCACTCGTGACCGGAGTCTTCACCGTTCTCGTCATCTTGTTCGCGCCGCTCGGCCTCGTGGGTTCCTACCGAAAATGGCGATTCACCAGAAAGTTCGCCAGAAAAGGGGAGAAATGAAAAGTTCGATATCACTCGCGGCCCGCGTCACGGCGCTGACCGCTGCAGTCGCACTCGTCGCAGCCTGCGGCGCAGGTGGCCGCGACGAGACCGAGGAGACCTCGGAAGGATCGACTGTCGGCATCACCGACACCTCGGTCAAGATCGGTGGCCACTTTCCACTCACCGGCGTCGCGTCACCGGGATACAGCGAGATCCCGACGGGTGCGCAGGCCTATTACGACTTCGTCAACGCGGCGGGCGGCATCAACGGCCGACAGATCGAGTACGTGGTGCGCGACGACGCGTACGACCCGACAACGACGACGCAGGTGGTCAACGAACTCGTGCTGCAGGACGAGGTGTTCGCCGTCGTGGGTGGACTCGGAACCGCAACTCACAGCGCGGTCGTCGACTTCCTCAACGAAGAAGGTGTCCCCGACCTCTTCGTCTCCTCGGGCGCGATCATGTGGGGCAACGACCCCGAGCAGTACCCCAACACCTTCGGATGGCAGCCCGACTACCAGGTCGAGGGCAAGATCATCGGTGACTGGGTGCTCGAGAACAGGCCTGACGCCAAAGTCGGACTGTTCCTGCAGGACGACGACCTCGGCCGAGACAGCGAGGAAGCCGTCCGGCAGTACCTCGACGACCAAATAGTCGAAGTTGTCCGATACACCTCCGGCAACACCGATGTGGCGCCGCAGATCGCGGCCCTGCAGGCAGCCGGTGCCGACCTCGTACTCGGCTTCAACGTGCCGTCGTACACCGCGCTCAGTCAGCTGACGTCCATGCGACTGAACTACGACCCCGAATGGTTCTACAGCTCCATCGGCTCCGACGTGAACCTGGTCGGATCTCTTCTGGGCCGGTTCTCCGAGGGCGCTGTCACCGGCGCGCAGTCGCTCGAAGGCATGATCTCCCTCGAGTACATCCCCGGTGTCGATTCGACCGACAACCCGTGGACTCAACTGTGGCAGCAAGTCTGGGACGAACACGGTAACGGTGAACCTCTGACCAACTACCGCGTCTACGGCATGAGCCAGGCCTACGCATTCGTCCAGGCATTGCAGGCAGCGGGCGAGAACCCGACCCGCGAGGGCATCGTCGCCGCGATCCAGGACGGCGGAATGGACTTCGAGGGACCGCAATTGGCGCCTTACCGCTACTCCGAGGAAAGCCACCTCGGCATCTCGGGCGCCAGCGTCTTCCAGATCCAGAACGGCGTACCCGAGTACCTCACGCCCGTGCTGCAGACCGACATCGGCGACTCCCCGGTCGAGGAATACACCGGCGAACCCGCAACTCCCCCGGCAAACGGAATCCCGGAGTAAGCACCAGATACACAGGACGCGGCGCCCGAGTTTCCTTCGGGCGCCGCGTTTTTTGCTCTCTGGAAGTCCGCTTTCGACAATGCACGATCGGCAGATCCGTAAACCCCTCGTTCAACGGATCCGCCGACCGTTTGCCCCCTGGGTCGAGCGCCGAAAAATCAGCGCTCGAAGTTCGAGACGCTCAGCGTTCGATGATTGCGGTGACGCCCTGGCCACCGGCGGCGCAGATGGAGATCAGGCCACGACCCGATCCCTTCTCCGCAAGCATCTTTGCGAGCGAGGCGACGATGCGGCCACCGGTCGCGGCGAACGGATGGCCCGCTGCCAACGAGGATCCGTTGACGTTGAGCTTGCTCCGGTCGATCGACCCGAGCGCACTGTCCAGGCCAAGCCGTTCCTTGCAGTACTCGTCGCTCTCGAATGCCTGCAGCGTCGCGAGCACGACGGATGCGAACGCCTCGTGAATCTCGTAGTAGTCGAAGTCCTGCAGCGTAAGCCCGTTGCGTGCGAGAAGACGCGGAATGGCGTAAGTCGGTGCCATGAGCAAGCCATCCTTGAAGGAGGCATTGCCGTGGACGTAGTCGACAGCGGCAGTCTCGGAGTCGACGAGATGCGCAAGAACGGGCAGGTTGTGCTCCGAAGCCCACTCATCGCTCGACAGCAGAGCGGCCGACGCACCGTCGGTGAGAGGCGTCGAGTTGCCGGCGGTCATCGTCGCGTCGCCGAGCTTCTTGCCGAAGGCAGGCTTGAGCGTCGCCAACTTCTCGACGGTGGATCCGGGACGCAGGTTGTCATCGCGGGTGAGGCCGAGGAACGGCGTCACCAAGTCGTCGAAGAAGCCGCGGTCGTAGGCCGCCGCCATGTTCTGGTGACTCGCAGCCGCCAGAGCGTCCTGCTCTTCACGGCCGATCCCGAACTCCTTGGCGGTGACGGCAGCGTGATCGCCCATCGACATGCCGGTGCGCGGCTCACCGTTGCGCGGGATCTCGAGTCCGAGCATCGACGGGCGGACGTTGGCAAGCAGCTTGAGGCGGTCCGGGGTGGACTTCGCGCGATTGAGGGAGAGCAGGAACTCACGCAGGTCGTCGTTGACGCCGATCGGCGCGTCCGAGGTGGTGTCGACGCCGCCGCCGATACCTGCATCGATACGGCCCGAGGCGATGGCATCGCCGACCGCGATGATCGACTGCAGTCCCGTGCCGCACGCCTGCTGGATGTCGTAGGCCGGGGTGTAGGGGCTCAACGCGCTGCCGAGCACGGTTTCGCGGGTGAGGTTGAAGTCGCGACTGTGCTTGAGGACCGCACCGGCGACGACGAGGCCGAGGCGCTCGCCCTGGAGCCCGAACCTGCTGACCAGACCGTCGATCGTGGCGGTGAGCATGTCCTGGTTCGATGCCTGGGCGTACTTCTTGTCCGAGCGGGCGAACGGGATGCGGTTGCCACCGACGATTGCGACCGGTCGTAGCTGCTTGCTTGTCACTTTACGTCTCCAAACATCGCTGAAAATAGCCCTGGTGGAGTTTCATCTTACTGGCGAGTAAGTTGGTTGTCGACACCCGGTCATGTCCTTCGTCTCCATCCGCGAAGGCGCCAAGTGAAAGGTAGGATAGTGGCAGCCACCAAGGGAGCCCCAGACCTGTACTCAACATTCCTGGCGTCCGCGCCGGGAGCATTCATCGCCAAGCAGGCCGGTCTGCCGCAGCCCGAGAACCTGCGGCGGTACAAGGAAGGCGAGCCACCACTTGCCGGCCCCGTCCTCATCGGCGGTAGCGGTCGACTCGTGGAACCGCTTCGGGAGCTCCTCTCGGACTACCCGCAGGCCCAGCCGCACGACAGCAAGTACGGCGCCCTGGTCTTCGACGCCACCGGCATCGGAAACGTCTCCGAGCTCGAGCAGCTGTTCCAGTTCTTCCAGCCGGTCATCCGCAACCTCGCGTCGTCGGCCCGCGTCGTCGTCATCGGAACGACTCCCGAGGAGACCGCCAGCGTCGACGAGCACATCGCCCAGCGTGCACTCGAAGGCTTCACCCGCAGTGTCGGCAAAGAGGTCAAGCACGGCGCCACCGCCCAGCTCGTCTACGTCTCCCCCAAAGCATCGACCGGACTCTCCGGGCTCGAGTCGACCCTTCGATTCCTGCTCTCGGCGAAATCCGCGTTCGTCGACGGCCAGGTCATCGCCGTCGGTGACGCCGACTCCGAAGCCCCGGCCTCGTGGGACAAGCCGCTCGCCGGCAAGGTCGCCGTCGTCACCGGTGCTGCTCGCGGAATCGGCGCGACCATCGCCGAGGTGCTCGCTCGCGACGGCGCAACCGTGATTGCCGCGGACATCCCCGCTGCGGGCGATGCACTTTCCGAGGTCGCCAACAAGATCGGCGGCACCTCCCTCTCGCTCGACGTCACCGCCGACGACGCCGGCGAAGTACTTTCCAAGCACCTGCTCGAGCGGCACGGCGGCGCGGACATCATCGTGCACAATGCCGGAATCACCCGCGACAAGACGCTCGCAAACATGGACGAGAGCCGCTGGAACTCGGTCATGGGCGTCAACCTTCTTGCACCGCAGCGGATCACCGACCACCTGGTGGAGACCGGCGCACTGAAGGAGGGTGGACGCGTCGTGGACGTCTCGTCCATCGCAGGCATCGCAGGCAACCGCGGCCAGACGAACTACGGCACATCCAAGGCGGGCGTCATCGGCCTCGTGCACGCGTCGGCGCCTGTTCTCGCGAAAAAGGGAATCACGATCAACGCCGTGGCACCCGGTTTCATCGAAACCGCGATGACGGCCGCCATCCCGTTCGCCACCCGTGAAGCAGGACGACGCATGAGCTCCCTTCTGCAGGGTGGCCAGACCGTCGATGTCGCAGAACTGGTCTCGTACTTCGCTAGCCCTGCCTCGAACGCCGTCACCGGCCAGATCGTCCGCGTGTGCGGCCAGAGCCTGCTCGGCGCATGAGCGTCATCCAGCTCTCGGAGCAGCCGAAGACCTCCGATATCTACGCTGCCGCAGCACTCGGAGCCCTGCCGTTCCTCGGCTCCAAATCGTCCTCGGTACCGGACACGGAATTCGAGCTTCGCGGCCTGCGGGTGGATCCGGACAACCTGGCCGGGTACTGCCGGGCGACGGGGCTCCGGTTCGGTGACACGCTGCCGGTGACCTACCCGTTCACGCTCGTGTTCCCGACGGTGATGAAGCTGATGGTGTCGAAGGGATTTCCCTTCGCGGCCATCGGATCCGTACACGCCGAGAACGTGATCGAGCAGCTGCGGCCCATCTCGGTGTCGGAGCCACTCGATATTCGAGTGCACGCGGAGAACCTGCGCGAGCACCGAAAGGGTTTGCTGGTCGATCTCATCAGCGAAGTCAGTGTCGGGCGTGAACTCGTCTGGAAGCAGACCTCGACCTTCCTGAGTCTGCAGAAGACCTCACTGTCCGGTGGGCCGCGCGAAGCTCCTCCCGCCGACGAGGTGCCGCCGCCCCCGACTCGTACACTCCGCGTCGATCAGAGGACGATCAGCAAGTACGCGGCCATCTCGGGTGACCGCAATCCGATTCACGTCTCCACCCTGGGCGCCAAGGCCTTCGGCTTCCCGAAGACCATCGCCCACGGAATGTGGAGTGCTGCAGCAATTCTCCAGATCATCGAAGGCAGGCTTCCCGGCAAGTCGACCTACAAGATCCGGTTCGGCAAGCCGATCGTTCTGCCGTCCACCATCAACGTGTACGCAGAATCCGTTGGCGCAGGCTGGGACCTGTCGCTCAAGCACCCGAAGAAGGGGTACCCGTACCTCACCGCCACTGTGCGGTAAATGCTCCAGCATCACCCGCGGGGGTGACCGAATGTCACATTCGGTCACCCCTTTTGCGTGCCCCGACGGAGCGAATGTCACATTCGGTCACTCAGAGTGTGCGAAGGTGACATTCGGTCACCCCGACGGAGCGAATGTGACATTCGGTCACTCAGAGTGTGAGAAGGCCCCATTCGGTCACCACAAAGCGGCTCAGGGCGTGGACGCGCTCTTCTTGCCCGCCAGTCCGCGCCAGGCGAGGTTTTCGAGGAGGTCAGCGGCGTCGCCGACCTCGATCTCTCCACCGGCGACGCGGTCCGCGACGGCTTCACCTGCGCCGACGAGGGCGACGGCCATCAGCGCGAAATTCTGGCCCGGTTCGGGGTCTTTGGTGCTCATCTCGAGCAGTCCTGCGGTGAGCTCGATGAGACGATCGCGGCTGCTTTGGACCTGCGAGGCGAACGCGGTCTGACCGATGGCCTGGCGATAGAGCACCATCCACGATTTGCGGTGTTCGCCGACGAATCCGAGGAACCCGAGCAGGGCGCTTCGGAGTTGCTCGCGTGGAGTCAACGACGGGTCGGCGGCCGGGGTGAGCGCCTCGACGAACTTGACGCCTTCGCGCGCGATGCATGCAGCGAACAGTTCATCCTTGGAGCCGTAGTACAAGTAGAGCATCGGTTTGGATATCGCCGCCTGCTTGGCGATCGAATCCATGGAGGTCTCGTGAAAACCTTTGTCCGAGAATACATCCACCGCAGCGTCTAGCATTTGCTGTTCTCGCACGGCGCGGGGCAGTCGTTTGGTGCCGCCAGCCATGTGTCCTCCAAACAACGTCGAACCCATGACATTACTCCACGGTAAGGAAGCTCGCGTCCCCAGCGTCGACGTGTCGGAATCTAGCAGGCACCCTTGAATCGCGCGACAGTCGCTGCGGAGCGATCGACCTGGTCTACAGGCAATCGTCCCGTCGAGACAGCATCCTCGAGGTTGTCCAACACCTGAGGGACGTCGTCGGTGGTGAGCCACAACGCTACATCGGCGCCGGCGACGACTGCCGCCTCCACTGCGGAGACGATGCCGAGACGGTCGGTGATGGCCGCCATCCCACTGAGATCGTCGGTGAAGATCGGACCGGTGAACGGTGCCGCACCGTAGCCGACACCGTCGCGCAGCAGCGACATCGCGGCCGGACTGATGCTGGCGGGCACACCGGGGGCCGTCAACCCGGGCACGTCGAGATGCCCCATCATGACGCCGACCCCGGTGGGCGAGAGCGCCGCGAAGGGAATCAGATCCGACTGCATCAATTGATCCAGCGGCGGCGTCGACACCGCGCCCGTGTGCGAATCTCCCGATCCCGAGCCGTGACCGGGGAAATGCTTGATGACGGACGCGATCCCGGCGTCGCGCAGCCCCTGCGCGTACGCGCCTGCGTAGGCCACCACCTGGTCGGGATCGGCGGAGAAGGACCGATCGCCGATCACCGAGTTGTCCGGTTGACTGCTGACGTCGACGACGGGGGCGTAGTCGACGGTCACACCCAGATCCTTCAGCCCGCGTCCCCGCTCGAGCGCCAGCTGGTAGGTCTCGTCGACGGTCATCGTCTGCGCTGTCTCCCGCGCCGAGGGGACCTCTCCGAGCAGATTCGCGACGCGGGATACGCGGCCGCCCTCCTCGTCGATGGTGACCATCGGCGGCACCGCCGCGGCGTCGACGATCTGCGGGACCTCTCTGTTCGCCAGCGTCGCGGTGTCGGTCCAACTCCCGATGAAGATGCCGCCGACCTGCTCGCGGGCCATGATGTCGACCGCGTCGGCCGTCCCGGTGACGCCGACGGTGAGTAGTTGGGCAAGACGCTGCCGCTCGGTCAGGGTTCCGACGAACACCGCGCACGCGTCGACCGGAGGAGCAGGTTCGGTCGTCGGATCCGGTGTGAGCGATGTGGAGGACGCCGCAGCGACCGTCGGCGACGGAGCAGCCGCCTCCGTACCTCCCCCAGCGCACGAGGCAGTGACAGAGACACCGACCAACAGCGCGGCTACGGAGAGGGGCGAGCGGAGCTTCGTCATGGCAACCGACGGTAGCCGACACCTCCGACGCACCGCGAAAGGACGCCGTCACGCGATAGGCTCGGACAAACGCGACATCAGGAGGAAACACGATGCCTGCAGATCTGATTCTCATCGCCTACGACGGCTCCGACAACGCGAAACGCGCAATCGAATACGCCGGGCGGTTTCTGATGACAAAGCGCGCACTCGTCGTTACGGCCTGGGAACCGATGGTGCGTCAGGCCGCCAGACTGTCCGGCCTTTCCGGTGTCATGCAGCCGGAGTGGGTCCCCGACGACGAGGCCGAGGACGTTGCACTCACCGACGCCAAGATCATCAACAGCGAGGGCGTCAGGCTCGCGGGGGAGGCCGGTCTGAGCGTCGAGGGACACTGCACCGAATGCACCACGGCAATCTGGAGCGCCATCGTCGAAAAAGCCGACGACCTGGACGTGGACATCATTGTCACAGGCACCAGGGGCACTACCGGTCTGCGCTCGCTACTGCAGAGTTCGGTTGCCGACCACGTGCTGCGACACAGCCACCGACCCGTTCTGATCGTTCCGCCGGGCAAGTAGCAGCGCGTGCAACCCAGGACGGGCCGATCCAGGTGATAGCGTGATCCGCGCGCGGGGGATTGTCAGCCGTCGCTCGTGATTGCCGTGTCGAGGAAAGTGGAGTACCGAGATGAAGTTCGCTGTCCCGGGGATTATTGCTGCTGTGGCCGGTGCGGTGTTGGGCGCAGGTGCCGTGTTCGGAGTGACGGCGGCGGCGTCGGACAACACCCGTCCCGAGATCGACCGATCGGGCAACGCTGATTCCTCGCTGTTGAACCAGGTCGAGTACGGCAGCCGCTGAAACTCGGCGCTTCGATCTCTTCCGAACCACTCGGTCGTAGATGGCTTCTCGGTGTCTCGGCTCTGGCGCTTGCGCTTTCCCTTCTGCAGGTTCCCGGCTACACCGTTGCCGATACCAAATACGACCTGACGCAGAATCCTCTCGGATTTCTTGCGCGCGCCGCGCATCAATGGACCGCCCAAGCACCACTCGGGCAGGTGCAGAACCAGGCCTACGGCTACTTCTTTCCGCACGGAGCGTTCTTCGCGCTCGGTGACGTACTCGCGATCCCGCCGTGGATCACGCAGCGCATCTGGTGGGCGCTGCTGCTGATCGCCGGATTCTGGGGAATCGTTCGGCTCGCCGAAGCTCTCGGTATCGGCAGTCGCAGCTCGCGTCTGATCGCCGCGACCGCCTTTGCGCTCTCCCCGCGCGTCGTCACGACCCTCACGTCGATCTCGTCGGAGACGATGCCGATGATGCTGGCGCCGTGGGTGCTCATTCCCATCGTTCGGGCCTTCGGATCCACCCCGCAGAACTGGGGGGTGCGGTCACTGGCCGCCCAATCGGCGTTGGCGGTGGCATTGATGGGTGCCGTCAATGCCGTCGCGACGGCAGCTGCCTGCCTCGTCGGCGTCGTCTGGGTCCTGTGTCACCGCCCGAACCGCCGGTGGCTCGTCTTCTCCGGCTGGTGGACGGGATTTCTCCTTCTCGCGACGCTGTGGTGGATCGTTCCGCTGCTGCTGCTCGGGCGAGTCAGCCCACCGTTCCTCGATTACATCGAATCCTCCGGCACCACGACGCAATGGGCATCGCTCGCCGAGATTCTGCGCGGCACCAGCAGTTGGACGCCGTTCGTGTCCCCGGAGCGCGTCGCCGGCGCCGTTCTCGTCACCCAACCCGCCGCCGTCATCGCGACGGGCGCAATCGCGGCCGCCGGGCTGGCTGGACTGGCGATGCGTTCGATGCCCGCACGCGGTCGCCTGACGGTTCTGCTGTTCGTCGGCATCGTCGGACTCACCGCAGGGTATGTCGGCGAGCTCGGTTCCCCCATCGCCGACAGCGTCCGAGTGTTTCTCGATTCCGCGGGCGCACCGCTGCGCAACGTCCACAAACTCGAACCGCTCGTCCGAATTCCACTGGTGCTCGGGCTCGCTCACCTGCTGGCGAAAGTTCCACTGCCAGGCTCTGCCGCGCCCGCGGAGTGGCGTCACGCGATCGCCCACCCGGAGCGAGACAAGATGGTCGCCGTGGCCGGGCTCGTTCTCGTCGCGCTGACGTTCTCTACGTCGCTGGCCTGGACCGGAAAGCTGGCCCCTCGCGGCGCCTACGAGGCCGTCCCCGACTACTGGCACGACGCCGCGGACTGGCTCACCGAGAACGCGTCGGGCACCTCCCCCGACGGTTCGGACGCGCAGCGTGCCCTCGTCGTCCCCGGCGCCCCGTTCGCGCTGCAGACATGGGGCCTGACCCGAGACGAACCGCTGCAAGCCCTCGCCACGACGCCGTGGGCGGTGCGCGATTCCGTGCCGTTGACGCCGCCCGGCGCGATCCGCGCCCTCGACTCGGTGCAACGGCTCCTCGCCGACGGTCGCCCGTCGGCTGGACTCGCGGATACCCTGCTCGGTCAGGGCATTCACTACGTCGTCGTCCGCAACGATCTCGATCCGGAGTCCTCCCGCTCGGCGCGTCCGGCGTTGGTCCATGCAGCGCTCGACGGCTCCCCGGGGCTCGAGAAGGTGGCCGAGTTCGGCGACGACATCGCGCCGGGGTCGACCGAGGACGTCACTGTCGACGGGGACCTGCGGCCGCCGTATCCGGCAGTGGAGATCTACACCGTCGGTGCTTCTACCGCAGTGTCCGGGCCGTACACCGTCGATCTCGACCGTGTGCCGTTCGTGCAGGGCGGCCCGGAGTCGCTGCAGCGGTTGAACGAGCAACGGGGACGGGGTGTTCCGCAACCGGTCCCGCAGGGCCCGGTGATCCTGGCCTCCGATGCCGAGGCCGCCGGTTTGACGGTCGACGAGGTGACCGTGACGGACACACCGACACGACGTGAAACCGATTTCGGTCAGGTGGACAACCACAACTCCGCGTTGCGGTCGGTCGACGAGCCGCGTCGCTCCCTCAACGAGGTCGCCGACTACCCGGTCGACGGCGCCGAGACGGTGAACGCCGAATGGGAGGGTGCGTCGATCACGGCATCCAGTTCAGCCTCGGACGCGACGCAGATCGGCGGCACGAAACCGGGTAACGGCGTCGCCGCGGTCGTCGACGGTGATCTCGCGACGAGCTGGGTCAGCAACGGAATCGACAGCGCTGTGGGCGAGTGGCTCCAGCTCGATTTCGACGAGCCCCTGCGAGGGGGTCTGCTTCGTCTGCGCACGAGTCCCGGCACCATCGGCGATCCGGTTCGATGGCTCGAAATCACCACCGAGAACGGAAGTACCGCCGCACGGGTCGACGAGCCGGGTGAGCCCATGACGGTATCGCTGCCCGGTGGCTCCACATCATGGCTGCGGATCACCGCACGGTCGACGGTGGGCGGCACCAACGGGAGTCAGTTCGGGATCAGCGAGCTCTCGGTCGAGGACTACTCCAACAGCGATGCGCCCCAGCAGCTTTCGATTGTGCACCGCACGGTCCTCCCGGAGGTCGCAACCGGCGCGGACGTCACTGCCTGGGAGCTGAGCCAGGAGTTCCCAGGGCGGTCGGGCTGCGTCGACACCCAGGATCGCATTCGCTGTAGCAGCGGACTCTCCGTCGCCCCGGAGGAGCTGGGGCGCTTCACCCGCACCCTCTCTGTGCCGCAGGGGACTGCAGTACTCCCGGAACTGACGCTGCGCACGCGGCAGAGCCCGGAGCTCGAATCCCTGCTGTCGCAGCCCGGCCGTCCCGTCGCGACCGGAGCCTCGGACGTCGGCGACCTCCAAGGCTCCGCCTTCGCGGCAACCGACGGCGATCGACGCACGTCTTGGACCGCCGCCCCGTCGAGCATCGACAATCGCGCCGGCACCCAGCCGACGCTCACCATCTCCCTGCCGGAGCCGACCCTCGTCGACGGGTTGACACTCACCCCCAGCCGCGGCGCCCTGCCTGTTCATCCGACATCGGTCGCGGTGGATCTGGGTGCCGGGCCGCAGGTTCGCGAGGTGGACCCGGACGAAGCAACGACGATCGAATTGTTCCCGCAGGTGACCGATCGAATCGTGCTGTCGCTGGTCGACTGGGACGACGTGCTCGACAAGAACTCGCTCGGCTTCGTGCAGCCCACGCCTCCCGGGCTGGCCGAGGTCGCCGTACTGTCCGGCGGTCGCGAGGTGGGCGCTCCCTTCGATGCGGAGCGGAGCATCACCGTCGGCTGCGATGTGGGCCCGGTCATGTCGATCGCCGGCCAGACTGTCCGCGCTTCGGTGACGGGCACTGCAGCGCAGCTTCGTTCGGGTGCGCCGCTGCGAGCAACTCTGTGCGAGGGCCCATTCCCGGTCGAGAACGCCGATCTCAATCCCATTCCGCTCCCAGAAGGCCGGCAGGACATCGTCGTGGACCCGGGAGCGGCATTCTTCGTCGACGGGGTTCGCCTGCGCACCATGCCGGTTCCCGCTGTGAGTGCGACAAGTTCGGCGCCACAGGCGGTCGAGACGAATCGATGGGATGCCGACCGCCGCGAGATCGACGTGCCCTCGCACGACACCGACCGACTGGTTGTCGTCCCGGAGAGCAACAACATCGGCTGGCGCGCAACGGGGCCCGACGGCAACGAGCTGACCCCGGTGACAGTCGACGGATGGCAACAGGGCTGGATCGTGCCCGCCGGAGCAGCCGGCACGGTCACGCTCGAGTTCGCCACCGACGGGTGGTACCGGCTCGGCATCTTCGGCGGACTGCTACTGCTGATTCCGTTGACGTTTCTGGCACTGCGGCGTGGCCGCGTCGACGGCGACAGTCCTCCGCTTCCGTGGCAAAGCAGAGTGCTCGCCTGGGCGGCGTTGGTGGCCGCAGTGGCCGTGACCGCCGGGGTTGCCGGAATAGTCGCGACGGTTGTCGTGGCGGCTACAGCGGAGTTCCTCAGGCGCCGATTCGGTGCAGGAGCCGAAGACCGAGTGCTGGTCGGTCTCGCCTGCGGCGGAACGTTGCTGGCGATTGCCCTGCTGTCGACGGGCCCCTGGCGGGCACCCGACGGCTACGTCGGGCACTCGTACGCGATCCAGCTGGCGGCGCTGATCGCGCTGATCGCGGTGGCCGTGAGCGCGCTACGCGCCCGTCTGTGACGTGCTCTGTGCACGGGCGCGCCGAGACTTCAGCGCCCGCCGCGCCGGCTCCTCGACGAGCGCGTAACTCGCTGCGGCGATCGGGATCGACAACGCCACGGTCACGGCCAGCACCAGCACGAAATGCCCCGAGAACGGGATGATCCCGAATACCGGGAACACCATCGCCAGAACCACCAGGTGCCAGATGAAGATTCCGTACGACCATCTGCCCAACGTCAGCATCACCGGGTGCTCGAGAATCCGGTGCTTCGACGCAGCGCCATCGCCGAGGACGAGCGGCGCCAGCAACGCGAACGCGAGGACGCCGCCGAGGGCGACCTTCATAGCGAACTGCCATGGCTCCGGACGCACCAGCCCCTCCGGGCCCGCGAGTGGCGTCGCCGACAGTACGAATGCCACTGCTGCTATGCAGGCGATGACGACGCGGCGGGCAGCCAGGCGGTGCAACCACGTTTCGCGGCGCGTCGAGTACTCGGCAAGCAACATCCCCGCCGCGAACCATGGAAGGTAGCCCGGCAGCCAATTGTCGTGATTGATTCCATCCAGCGTCGGAATCGGGAGAAAGGCCCACGACAAACTCAGCGCCGACACACCCGCCAGTAGCGGAATGCGCAGATGGGCACGATCACCGCGCAGCAGCGTCATCGCGAGAGCTGCGATCGGCAGCAGCAGATAGAACGCCACCTCCACCGACAGGGACCACATCTGGGTCAGGCCCTCGGTCAGGGTCAACGGCACGAACACCTGCGTCAACGACAGATTCGCCACCCACACCTTCCAGCTGCCGCCCGCATCGGGCAAGAACAGCAGGGTCAGCGTCACAGCCACCCAGTACGCCGGCAGGATTCGGACGGCGCGAGACCACAGGTACGTCCCGATGGGCTGAGCGGTGCCCAGCCCCCGCGCCTGGGCGGCATGAGCGCGCCAGAGCAGAAATCCGGACAACGCAAAAAAGATTGCGACCGTCAGATCGAACCGGCCCCAAATGCGCCCCACCACAGGTGACGCCGCAGCCCCCGTCTGAAATGCAACGTGGGTGACGACGATGCCGAGCGAAGCGAACGCGCGCATCCCCTCCAGTGAAGGAATGAACCCACGCAGCGGCAACACGTCCGGCGCCGACGATTGGATGGGAGTGTTCATTTCCCGACCAGTCAAGCATTCCCTGCACAAGCAGTGTCACTCGCGCCCACGCGAGGTGATCACTGTTACTGTCACCAAACGACGTGGCGATACCAATCGGACACTCCAGCACGGGCGTACCCTGCCCGAACCTGTCGGGTGGAAGCAGCGGCGCGCCGGAACACGACCAAGGGAGATTTTTACATGGCGGAGCGCTCAGGGCCGAGCCGGATAGTTGCCCTCATACTCGTTGGCTTGGGCGCATTCCTGCTGGTAGCGGCCATTATGATTCCCACCTACACGGTGCCCCGTCTCGAGAAGACACCGCTCGATCTCGAGGTGACCACCGTCTCGACGGGCACCGGAAGCGTGCTGGATGCCGCATCACTCGCTGCTGGTAGCGCCGTGGTGGACGAGGACGTTCCCTTCGTGTCGCAGCGCTTCGTCACCGTCGAGGAGCCATCCGGTGCCGATGACATCACGCTGCAGGCCGGAACCACTCTTCGACGCACCGATGTGCAGGGCGAGACAGGACTTCGCTCGGCGACCGTCGACCGCGTCACCTTGGACCGCGTGACGAGCATGCCCGTCGAGAATCCCATCGGAACCATTCAGGTTCAGGCCGATGAGCCCGCCGACGAAGTGCCGCACACAGGACTGCAATACAAGTTCCCGTTCGGCGCCGAGCAGAAGTCGTACCCGTACTTCGACATCAACGCCCGCGTATCGCAGGACATCGACTTCGTCGAAGAGACCGAGATCAATGGCACGCCGGTCTACAAGTACGAGCAGACCATTGCCCCGGTCGACCTGTCCTCCGTGGTCAACATCCCCACCAACCGCGTTACTCTGCCTGCCGCCACGTGGGGGGTCGAGGGCGGCGAAACCCCGGTCACGATGACCCGCTGGTACGAGAACACCCGCACGCTGTGGGTCGAACCCAAGACCGGCGTCGTCGTCAAGGGCGATGAGCAGCTCCACCAGTACTACTCGCGCACGGCAGGCGACCCCGAGGTCGACGTCCTGCGGGTTCCGCTCACCTTCGACGAGAACACCGTCGAGTACCAGCTGCAGCAGGCCCGTGACGGCATGGACCAGATTTCGTTGTTCGGGCGCACCGTCCCGATAGTCCTCGGCATCCTCGGTCTCATCGCGCTGATCGTCGGCATCGTGCTCGGAGTACGCGGCAATCGGGGCGACCATCGGCCCGCACGTGGCAACGCGCCGCGGCGCAACGATGACGGTGGCGGCGCGGCTGCACCGACCGAACCCCGTAACCGCGACTGGACGACGGATCAGACCGAGGTCATCCCCCGCACGAACCTCTCCAAGGAGTAGGCGACTTCGTCGCATGTGAGTGGAAATACGTGTCCCACTATGTATTTCCACTCACATGCGAAGCGCCTACGAGGGCAACCGCGCCGACGACGAACGCGCACACTGCCGCAACGGAGGCCGCGATCACGACGAACTGCACCAGTGTCGACGCGACGGTGAGCAGCAGCACCACCTCCACGGCCAGCCCGGCCCACGCGACCAACGCCAGCGACATCCGGTTTCCCGCGATAGCCCACAGCAACCCGCTCTGCAGCAGCGCGAGGCACGCACCCTGCAGCGCAAAGATCCACAGATACTCCTGCACGGGCGCGTAGTCCTCGCCGGCGATCAGAGGCACCAACGGCGCAGCTACCGCCGCACCCAGCACGAGCACCGCTCCCAAGCCGGCGACGACTGCCAGCGCGGACCGCAGTGCGGCCGCCGACTCCGTGGGGTTGGCCATCCGCGGATACAGCACCACGCCGACGGCCTGCGGTAGCCAGAACGCAGCTTTCGTCGCGATCGCACCAAGTGCGTACAGGCCCGCCTGTTCCAAATCGAGCAGCGCTTTGGCCAAGAAGAGATCCACTGCCGACATCGCGATGAGCGCCAGCTGCACCTGCGAGGCCCGCAGCACCACAACGACACCCGTCGACCCGCTTCGGCTACCTTCGGTCGCACTCGTCGCCAGCCGGGCACCGAGGGCCACCACTGCGGTGCCGAGGGCGCTGGCCGCCAGCACGAGCCCGGGCCCGCCGCCGAGGACGAGCACGCCCACCGCCGGCGCCACTTTCCCCAGGCCAGCGGCAGCCAGGACGAGGCTGAGCCGACCGAATCTGCCAGAGCCTTGCAGCAGGCCCTGCTCCGTCGCGAGCAACACCAGCACGGGCGCGACGACGAGGGCCGAGGCAGTAGCGAGGACACCCGTGTCCAGAGCCCATGCGACGGCGGGCGCAAGGAGAACCGCGATCACCGCCACCAACGCAGCCGAGCGATAGCCGAGCGCGCGCAGTTCGGTGCCGCCGCGACCGTGCACCACTTCCCGGGCGACGACGGACTGCAATGCCAGCGCCGGCACCGCGAGCACGAGCTGCGCCGCGAGGAGGCTCGCGAACTCCGCATATCCGCCGACACCGAGAAGTCGGCTGGCCGGCAGGTGCAGCAGATACGAGGCCGCATTGGCGGCCATCGACCCCATCGTCACGTACGTCATTCCGGCGACCGCCGACGTGCTCACGGCGCGGGAGGACATGCGGACACGGTATAGGGTGCTGGGTCATGCGTTGGTACGGGTCGAGGTTCGGATCGAGGTTCGGCTGGGTGCCCGCGCTGTACAGCCTGGTGCTGTCCGTTCTGGTCCTCGGTCCGATGCTCGGCCCGGGCTACCTCCTGCTGCGCGACGCCGTCAGCACCCCGCGGTCCTACCTCACCGATTCGGCGCTGGGAACGACCGACGCCGCTGCGCGGGCGGTTCCCCAGGATGCCCTGGTCGCGTCACTGTCCACCGTCGCCGACGGCGGTATCGTCGTCAAAGCGATTGTCCTGCTTGCGCTGTGGCTGGCCGGCTGGGGTGCCGCACAGATGGTGCGCACCCTGCTCCCGACCGTAGGCACCCCCGCTCTGCTGGTTTCGTCGACCGTCGCCATCTGGAATCCATACGTCGCCGAGCGGCTGCTGCAGGGCCATTGGAGTCTGCTGGTGGGCTACGCCGCCCTCCCGTGGACCGTTCTCGCCGCGCTCGCGTGTCGGCGGGACGGGCGATGGGCCTGGTTGGCGGTGTCACTCGCAGCGGCCGGGTTGACGCCCACCGGTGCGATCCTGGCTGCGGTGACCGCCCTCGTCGTCGTCGCCACGGGTCGTTCTGCGCACAGGATCGGCCTGACCGCCGCCCTCGCGGGGTGTGCCTCGCTGCCGTGGCTGGCAGCGACCGCAGTGACCGGCAGTGGAACCGTCGGGACAGACCCGGCTGGCGTCGCAGCGTTCGCGGCCCGCGCCGAACCAGGTCTGGGCACGCTCGGCAGCCTCGCCGGCCTCGGTGGAATCTGGAACTCCGATGCAGTTCCGACGAGCCGAACTACCTTGTTCGCCCTGGTGGGGACTGCTCTGCTGCTGGCGATCGTTGCGCTCGGACTGAGGCCTCTCTGGCGCCGACGCGGACACCCCGTCATCGTCGTCCTCGCCTTCCTCGCCGCCGTCGCGGTTCTCCTACCGGCGCTCGCCGCCACCGGACCGGGAATCGGTGTCGGCGAATGGGCGGCGACCGATTTGCCCGGGGCCGGACTGCTGCGCGACGGGCAGAAGTGGGTGGCGCTGGCAATGCCGTTCTACGTGCTGGCGGCGGCCGCGGGGACGGCCTGGGTCGGAGCCAGGCTCCGCTCTGCGTGGCTTCCGGCCGTGATTGCAGTGCTCGCCATCCTCATCGCGCTACCCGACCTGGTGTGGGGAGTAGGCGGCCGACTGATGCCCGTGCACTATCCGTCGTCGTGGTCGGCTGTTGCCGCCGAGCTCGAGGGCGGCGACGGCGATGTTGCCGTTCTCCCGGCCGGGATGTTCCGGCTCTTCCCCTACAGCGGCGACGCGCCCGTTCTCGACCCCGCTCCGCGCATGCTCCCGCTCGACGTATTGCAGACCGGTGAATTGGTTGTGGCAGGCGGAACAGTGCGCGGTGAGGGAGTACGCGCGCGCGATGTCCAGGACGCCCTGATCGGCGGCGAGCCCGCCACTCGGTTGGGTGAACTGGGCGTCGGTTGGGTGCTGGTGGAGCTGACGACGCCCGGTGAGCTCGGCAACTCGGCCCGCACACTCGAACAGCTCGATCTTGCCTACCGAGACGACGAGCTCACGCTGTACAAGGTGCCCGGCACTGTTGTAGTAGACACGGGCGACGCGGCCACCAACCTCGTCGTCGCCGCCCACCTCGCCTGGGCGGCGCTACTGGTGAGCGGGTTGCTGTGGGCGGTAGCCCGCCCGATCCGGGCTCGACGCCACCAGACCTGACATGTGGGTACCGGTCATCGATGCCACGAGGACACTGCGCACGCCGTCCGCGGTCTGCTCCCACGAGAACTCGCGTGCTCGAACCCGGGCCTTCTCGCCCAGGTCCGAACGGGAGTCGGCGTCGACGAGCAGTTCACCGAGCGCATCGGTCAGCGCCTGAACATCGCGTTCGCTGCCGTCGCCACCGACCAGCACTCCCGTCACACCGTCGATGATCGAGTCGGTCAGACCCTTGGAGCTGCGGTATCCGACAGTGGGTACGCCGTGCTGAGCTGCCTCGACGACCGCCAGACCCCAGCCCTCTTTGCGCGATGGCATCACATGCACCCAGGACCGCCCGAGCAGTTCGTGTTTGCGATCCTCGTCGACATGGCCGTGGAAGGTCACCGCGCTCGCGATCCCGAGCTCGTCGACACGCTCGCGCAGATTCTCCTCCCACCAGCCGCCGCCGATGATGTCGAGCTGCAGACCCGGTATCCGGAACCGCAGCGCCGCAACAGCTGCGAGGGCATCCTCGATCTGTTTGTGCGGCACCAATCGGGACAGCACGGACAGCGACGGATACGGCGTCCGAGTGTGGTCACCGCCCACCGGGGCGCGATCAGGCACCGAATCGGCACCGTTGCGGACGACGGCAACGCGCTCACGGGCAACCCCGAGCGCCACCAACTCGTCCGCCGACGGCAACGACACCGTCAAATACTGGTTCCGACGGTGGACGAGCGGCGAGACCCTACTTTCGAGCCACCATCCGATCTTGGCCATTACAGGGCCGGCCACCGGCCACTGCTCCCGATGACAGTGATGGACGAGCAACGTCACCGGCGCGCCGGTGACCATCCGCGAGAAGAAAGGAATGCCGTTCTGCGTGTCGATGACAGCGTCCGGCCGAATCCCCCGCAGCGGGCCGAAACCGAGACGCCCGGCAACGATCGCCCCGAGCGCACGCGGATACACCGACAACCGGCCACCCGCGCGACTGATGCGAATACCGTCGACCACCTCGTCGGCGAGAGCACCCGGATACGACGCCGTCCGCAGCGTCACTCGCACTCCCTGGGCAGCCAAACCGGCGCCCACCTGCTCGAGATATCGCTCGCTCCCACCGCCCTGGGGATGACCGGTATCGCGCCAGCAGAGCAACAGCACCTCGCGCACGCTTGTCGTCTCCCATCGCGGCTGAACATGAACTTCACGACACACTAACGGTTCGACCGGCCCTACGACCGACCGACATGACACCTCGCCTAGTCTTCTTGCTCGTGCGCACAGGTATCCGGGGCCGATCGGCGGTCACGCGGCTGTTCGCACAGCGAGCCACCCTGCAGCGATCGGTCGGGCTGCTGCGCGACTTCGGCCACGAACAAACTGCACCCGACGTCTTCTACGGGGCGCTGGCCAGGGACTCCGTCGAACTGGTCGGTGATCTCTACCGAGGTCTGACCGGCGAGACGCTGCACGAGCGTGTCGTCCTCGACGTCGGCGGCGGACCTGGATACTTCGCCGAGGTCTTCCACGCCCACGGAGCCCAGTACTTCCCGGTCGAACCCGACGCCTCCGAAATGCACGCCGCCGGCCTTACCGTGCACGGCAGCGTCCGCGGATCTGGAATGGCGCTGCCCTTCCGAACCAGCAGCGTCGACATCTGCTTCTCCTCCAACGTCGCCGAACACGTCCGCGACCCGTGGCTCATGGCCGAGGAAATGCTGCGCGTCACCAAGCCCGGCGGTATGACCGTGCTGTCCTACACCCTGTGGTTGAGCCCGTTCGGAGGCCACGAAACCAGGCCGTGGCACTACCTCGGCGGGGAGTATGCAGCCCGACGCTATGCCCGCACCCACGGCCAGGAACCCAAGAACCGATTCGGCGTATCCCTCTTCGATATCGGCGCCGCCGACGGACTTCGATGGGCGCGAGCAACCCCGAACGGAACCCTCGTCGCCGCATTCCCGCGCTACCACCCGCGCTGGGCTTGGTGGCTCATCCGCATACCCGGACTGCGCGAGCTATTCGCCAGCAACCTCGTGCTCGTCTTCCGGGCGCACTGATGCTGTGAGTACGTTGGAAAGATGACTGCGCTGGCATTGGATATCGGAGGAACCAAGATGACCGCGGCCATCGTCGGAGACGACGGCAGGCCAGGCGAGGCGTTGACGGTTCCGACGCCGAAGGCCGAGGTGTGGAAGGCGTGCACGGACCTACTCGACGCAGTTGCTGTCGGCGCCGATATCGACAGGATCGGGATTGCGTGCGCCGGACCGGTCGACACGACCGAAGGTGTCGTCGCGCCGATCAACATCGAGGAGTGGAAGGACGGCTTCGCGATCGCGAATGCCGTGCAGGAGCAGTTCCCACAGGCCTCGACTTCGCTGGCCATGGACGGAGGTTGCGCAGCGCTCGGTGAACACAAGTTCGGCGCAGCCCAGGGCGTCGACGACGTTCTCAGCATCGTGGTCTCCACCGGCATCGGCGGCGGGCTCGTGCTGGGGGGCTCCATCGTGGCGGGACGCAGCGGCAACGCCGGCCACGTGGGCCACATCGTGGTGCCGGGATCGACGACACCGTGCGCGTGCGGCGGTTTGGGTTGCGTCGAGACAGTGTCGAGTGGGCCGTCGGCCGTGCGCTGGGCCCAGGAACAAGGGTGGACCGGCACCACCGGGGCCGAGCTGGCGGGGGCCGCAGCCGATGGCGAGGTCGTGCCCATCACGGCCCTCCAGCGGGCCGGAGTTGCCCTCGGGCAAGCCATCGCCTCGGCCGTCGCACTCGTCGACGTGAATCTCGTCGTCATCGGCGGCGGTTTCGCGCAGGCAGGTCCGCCGCTGTGGGATCCGATCCAGGAGTCGGCGGCGCTCCATGCGCGTCTGAAGTTTCTCGGAGGACTCGAGATCGTACCCGCCAAGCTCGGGGCGATGGGGACGTTGACAGGCGCGGCAGTCCTCGCGGCTTCGGCATAGCTCCTTCCCAATTTCTATAACGTGTTCTAGTGTCGGTGCATGACCGACTTCGACACACTGTTCATCGGCGGACACTGGACCACGCCGTCGACCGAGGAGACACTCGAGGTCTTCTCCCCCGCTACGGAAGCCCGCGTCGGAAGCACTCCCGTCGCAGCTCCCGCCGACATCGACGCCGCCGTCGCCGCAGCGCGGACGGCGTTCGAATCCGGGCCCTGGGCCCGCTCAGCCCCCACCGAACGAGCACAGGTTCTCTCCAGGGTCGCCGCGCTCATCGAGGAGCGCTCCGCGGAACTCACCGAGGTGATCTCGGACGAGATGGGTGCACCGCACGCGATGGTCGGCATGCTTCAGCAGACGCCGGCGTTGGCGGTGCTCGCCTACTGCAGCCAGTTGGCCGAGACCTTCCCCTGGCAGGAGACCCGGCACGGCGCCTTCGGACAGACCCGCGTCACACGCGAACCAGTCGGCGTCGTCGCGGCCGTCATCGCATGGAACGTGCCCCTGTTCCTCGCCGTCAACAAACTCGCGCCCGCTCTGCTCGCAGGCTGCTCGGTACTGCTCAAACCTGCACCCGAGACCCCACTCGGCGCGAACCTGCTGGCCGACATCTTCACCGAGGCCGGCGTTCCGGAAGGAGTCCTGTCGGTGCTCCCCGGCGGAGCGGAAACCGGCGAATATCTGGTATCACATCCCGACGTCGACAAGGTGACGTTCACCGGCAGCACAGCCGTCGGGCGATCCATCGGGACCATCGCCGCCCAGCAACTGAAGCGGTGTTCACTCGAACTCGGCGGCAAGTCCGCAGCAATCCTGCTCGACGACATGGACATTGCGTCGACGATGCCGATGCTGCTGATGTCGGGTCTGATGAACAGTGGGCAAGCATGCGTGGCGCAGACCCGCATCCTCGCGCCGCGCTCACGGTACGACGAAATTCTCGACGCCATGGTCGCCGGACTCGGATGGATGACCGTCGGCGATCCCAAAGATCCTGCGACACAGATGGGTCCACTGATCTCGAAGAAGCAGCGCGATCGCGTCGAGGGATACATCGCGAAAGGAAAAGAGGAGGGCGCTCGGATCGTGTGCGGCGGCGGACGCCCCGAGGGCCTCGGCACCGGCTGGTACGTCGAGCCCACGATTTTCGCCGACGTCGACAACTCGATGACCATCGCACGGGAAGAAATCTTCGGCCCGGTGCTCGCTGTCATCCCCTACGACTCGGTGGACGAGGCGATCAAGATCGCCAACGATTCCGACTACGGCCTCGCAGGCTCGGTGTGGACGACCGATATCGACCGAGGCCTGGAAGTTGCTGCCCAAATTCGGACCGGCACATACGCAATCAACTGGTACGCCTTCGACCCCGGATCACCTTTCGGCGGGTACAAGAACTCCGGTATCGGACGCGAAAGCGGGCCCGAGGGTCTCGACGCCTACTGCGAACTCAAGTCGGTCCTCATGCCGCCGGGATACATGTGAAGCACCGATACATGTGTAAACACCTCCGCCGCCCGTATGTACGGGCGGCGGAGGTGTTTACATGCTGCTCTAGCCCAAACGCTGCTTGAGGGCGTCGAACTCGTCCTGGATGCCGGTGGGCAGCTTCTCGCCGACGAAGTCGAACCACTCCTGGATCAGGGGGATCTCCGCCTTCCACTCGTCGACGTTCACTGCGAGCGCCTCTGCTACGTCGGCCGTGGACACGTCCAGGCCGTCGATGTCGAGAGCGTCGGCGGTGGGAACCACACCGATCGGCGTCTCCACACCCGCAGCCTTGTGCTCGATCCGCTCGACGATCCACTTGAGGACGCGGGAGTTCTCACCGAATCCTGGCCAGAGGAAGCGCTTGTCGTCTCCGCGGCGGAACCAGTTGACGTAGAACACCTTCGGCAGTTTGGAGTCGTCGGCGTTCTTGCCGAGGTCGATCCAGTGCTGGAAGTAGTCACCGACGTTGTATCCGAGGAACGGCAGCATCGCCATCGGATCGCGTCGAATGGTACCGACGGTGCCCTCGGCGGCAGCGGTCTGCTCGGAGCCGACGGTGGCGCCCATGAATACGCCGTGCTGCCAGTCGCGGGCCTCGGTGACCAGGGGGACGGTCGTCTTGCGTCGTCCACCGAACAGGATTGCCGAGATCGGCACACCCTGCGGGTCGTCCCATTCCGCTGCCATCGACGGGCACTGGGCCATGGGGACGCAGTAGCGCGAGTTGGGGTGTGCGGCGTTCTCGCCGGACTCGGGCGTCCAGTCGTTGCCCTTCCAGTCGATCAGGTGCTGCGGGGTGCCTTCGAGCCCCTCCCACCAGACGTCGCCGTCGTCGGTGAGACCGACGTTGGTGAACACGGAGTTGCCCTGGTCGATGGTCTTCATCGCGTTGGGGTTCGAATCCCAGTTGGTACCGGGTGCGACACCGAAGAACCCGAATTCCGGGTTGACGGCGTACAGGCGCCCGTCCTCGCCGAAGCGCATCCACGCGATGTCGTCACCGATGGTTTCGGCTCGCCAGCCCGGAATGGTCGGCTGGATCATCGCGAGGTTGGTCTTGCCACACGCCGACGGGAACGCCGCAGCAATGTAGTAGGCCTTGTCCTCGGGAGAGATCAGCTTGAGGATCAGCATGTGCTCGGCGAGCCAGCCCTCGTCGCGGGCCATCGCCGAGGCGATACGCAGCGAGTAGCACTTCTTGCCGAGCAGCGCGTTGCCGCCGTAACCGGAGCCGTAGCTCCAGATCTCGCGCGACTCCGGGAAGTGGGTGATGTATTTGGTTTCGTTGCACGGCCAGGGCACGTCGTCCTCGCCCTCGGCGAGGGGTGCGCCGAGCGAGTGCAGTGCCTTGACGAAGAATCCGTCGGTGCCGAGCTTGTCCAGAACAGCGGATCCCATGCGCGTCATCACACGCATCGATACGACGACGTACTCGGAGTCGGTGATCTCGACGCCCAGCTTGGGATCGTCGGCGCCGAGGGGCCCCATGCAGAAGGGAACGACGTACAACGTGCGTCCGCGCATGCAGCCGCGGTACAGATCCGTCATGAGGCCGCGCATCTCGGCCGGATCCATCCAGTTGTTGGTGGGCCCGGCGTCGATCTCGCGCTCGGAACAGATGTAAGTGCGCGACTCGACACGGGCGACGTCGGACGGATCGGAATTGCCCAGGAACGAGTTGGGCTTCTTCTCGTCGTTGAGACGAGTGAACGTGCCGGCCTCGACCAACGCCGTGGTGAGCCGTTCCCACTCCTCGTCGGAGCCGTCAGCGAAGACCACACGATCCGGCTCGGTGAGTTCTGCCACCTGCTGTACCCAGGCGAGAAGCTCGCGGTGCTGGGTTGGAGGAGCGGCGTCAGTGCCGCTCAAACCGGGAATGGTCGCTGAGGTCATCTAACTCTCCTGGGGTGAGCCGGAACCAGATTCAACACTCGTTCGCTGGCGGGCATTACAGCGAGGCGTTTGCAGATCTGACCTTCCCCTCTCGGTGGGGAGCTGCCCGATCACTCGATCCGCGTATACCGCATAGTACCGGCAACGTCAATCGAGGACACGGGCGCCGGGTGTCCTGGACCTAGGTTAACGGTGGATGTCACTGTTCCGGCACCAGGGTGTTGTCCGATTGGTCACAGAAACGATTCAGCTCGCGGGCAAGAGGGGCCGAACAGTCCCCGAGCTGGCGCAGAGCCATGTCAATACATATGCCCGCCCTACTCGAAGACCTCTCCTTCGCTTGTCTGCTCCCAGCGCGCGGACCCGTCGGCGGCTCTCAGGATCTCCCAGGATTGGTAATGGCCGCCACGTCCGATGGTGGTGAACGTATCGATCACACCGTCGAGGTCGCGGTCCCGTGCGACCGTCATTCCCGCATCCGTATAGCTGACTCGGCTCTCGAAATACGAGTCTCCGTCCACGTCGAAAAGCTCGACACCGTTCGCTCCGAAACTCGACACCCCACCGACACCCGCAACCGCAGCCGAGCTCGCGTCCGGTTCGGCACCGACTGGGTCGGTCAGGCCGGCTCCCAGTAGCAACGCCTCATCGATGTCCATACTCGAACTCCAATCGTGACGACGTTCTCGTCTAACTGCTCAGACGCGCGCGGGGCCCCGTCGGTTCCGTCCGCGCGGGAAGATCGAACTTCTCCACGCCACGGTCGAGGGCCATCAGGTCACGGTCGCACGCGGCGAGGACAGCGGCGCGCTGCTCAGCGGCGGCCCGGAGTTCGGCTTCGACTCGTTCCAGCTCCGACTCTGCGGCGGCTGCGCTCGCCCGAGCGGATTGGTGCGAGGCCGCGAAAAACACCGACTCGGCCGCGAGGATGCGACCGAGCGCGCTCTGTTCGACCGCCGACTTGGTCGACACCGCAGCCTCGGCCACCCAGGCTCGCAGATGCGCTCGATCGGCCACCAATCTTCGCGATCTCACCAACCACCACGCACACAGTGCGCCGAGCACGAGTGAGACAGGTACGACCGCGATATCGAGGGCCGGCACCATCTCGATCGGCGACATCGCGATCCGCCCCAGGCCAACACCGGCCGAGGCGCCGAGAAGAATCATCATCTTGTCTTCGACGCCTCGTCGCCGAGGACTGGGACCGGGTGGTTCGCTGGCTGCTTCCGGCGGGGCCGGTAACTCGGCGGCCAGCTCGAGGTCGGCGTCGATGGCACGAAGCCGGTCGCCGAGACGGTCCTCGACCTGGGACGCGGCTTGGTGCAGTTGTTCGCCCAGGTGTTGCTGCAGATGCGTCAGCTCCGCCCTGTTCGCCGCATCGATCGACTCCCGCGCTGCGGTGGAGAACTGCCGAATGGACTGCCCCAGGTCGTGCACCAACTCCGACCGAGTCAGCTGCAGCCTGCTGCGCAGTGCCGTTGCCCTATCCGTCCGAGCGCGATCGCGCATATCCGTCAGCCGCGCGCGTTCACTGCGCAGTGCCACCGTCGTCGCCCCGCTCGTCACGGCACGCGCCTTGTCGACGATCTCGTGGCGCGCTCCCGCGGCAGCGGCATGAACGGCGGCGTTGTACTTGCGGTCGCGAAGCAACGATTGCGACAGCGACAGCGCCCGGACGAGGTGCGCGAGAACATCCTCGAACCCGGACTCCTCGAGCAGCGCCGAACGCATCCTCGGGTCGATCGCGATGCGCGCTCTCTCCGCAAGCTTGGCCGAGATGGGCCAGAACGTCACGTCGACAGCCCTGGGGACGTGTTCGGCGACAGACTGCGCAATCACCTCATGCACTGCACGCCAGTCCCGGTGGACGTCCGTCTTGTTGACGGCAATCGCGACCGTGGTGGAGTGCAGTGCCGGAGCGAGATCGGTGAGCGCGCGGCGACCGAGCGGCGCCGACGCGTCGACCACGAAGAGTACGGCGGCGGCCGAGTCCACCTCGCGTGCGCGTTCGAGGGGCGCCCCGAGGTTCGCCTCGGCCATTGCATCGAGCTCGGTCGCCACGGTGGTGACACCGGAACCGGGCATTCCCGTGACGAAGACCCCTGCGGGTTCGGCTCGTCTTGCGGCGGCCACCAGATCGACACCTGCCGGGTACCACCGCTTTACGACGCTGTCCATATCGGAGGGGATCTCGATCATCGCGTTGCCAACCGCATGTAGCCGCGCGCAACGGCGAGGGCGGCCCGTGCCTGCGCGGGCGAGCCCGCGGACCGGAAGCGTTCATGCCACAGCTGCACCGTCTCGTACGTGGGCAGATCCGTTTCCGGCTCGCCCAGCGCGTGCAGGCCGGCTCGCATAACTGCAACAACCGCTTCGTCCGAGGCCAGGTACTGCTCGATCTCGGGGCAGCTCGCGGGGTTCTGCACGGCCAGTTCGGTCAGCCGGTGCAGCATCCGGCCGTCGCGCTGCACCCGGACGCCGTCGACGGCTTCCTTCACGGCCTTGGTCACATCGTCGATACCGCTCGTCCGTGCGAGCAACACGCGCAGAATCGCGTCCTCGGTGGCCGAGTTCTCCAGCAGGGCCGCAGTCACGACCCCGATACCGAATGTCTCGAGGTGCCCCAGAAGTTCGAGTCTTTCGTGCCGCGACACCGGAAGGTCGGCCGCGACGAAGCGGTCCGGCGTCAGCAACATCTCTGCAGTCACGGCCCGGGCGACGGCACGAAGCGCGTCGAAGCTCTCCGGTTTACCTTGCGCGAGGCTGACGGCGATGGTGCTCATCAGCGGAAACACCGTCACGCCCATCGCCGCAGACATCTGCTCGACGAGAAGTTCGGGATCGTCGACGGTGTCCGCCTTGGCGAGCACCACCACCAACCCTGCCGCCGCACGTTCGATCGCCGGGGCCACTGCGTCGATATCGGCTCGGTGTACGCCGCCGGCAAGTACATGGACGATGACATCCCCGTCGAGTTCGGGGTCGGGCGCGCGGGGAACGTCGATCGACGCTGCCTCCACCACCTCCACCTCGCCGAACCCGACATCGTGACGGGTGTGGAGCGCGGCACGCACCGATGATTTCCCCACTCCGGTTCGCCCGGATACCAGTACTCGTATCGGCGCGAAACACGTGTCGGCAGCGATCCGGATTTCCTGTTGGATCCGTGGATCACCCACCACCTGCGCGAGTGCTCGAACACGATCCGATGACACGCCGTTCACGTTTCCCCCCGGTTCAGCTCACAGTGAACGACCGGTCCCCACCCGTCGCGGTCGCCAATTCTGGCACAGGACACCGACACGCCGCTGCCAATGCAAGGCTCTGGCCTGCATCGACACCATAAGTCTCAACCACAACTCGAGACCCACCTGTCACACGCGCGCTCGATGCGCGACAATGGACGCGTGAACGACGCACGGAGTACCGCCCACGACCTCGGATCAGGGTCCGACAACACGTCAAGCGTGCGGTCTTCCGACGCCGAGCCAGCCGCGCAGCCTGCGGAGACGCAGAGTCTCGACCGCGGCAATCGCCTGTACCCGCGCGTGACCAGCTTCCGTTCGCGGCGAGGCGCGCTGACCGACGCGCAACAGCAGACGTGGGATGCCTTGTGGCCGCGAATCGGACGTGATGTCGCGACCGAGCACATAGACGTCGACGCCTGGTTCGGACGTCATGCTCCGACGATCCTCGAGATCGGCTCGGGCACCGGAACCGCGACGACGGCCATGGCCACCGCCGAACCACACATCAATCTCATGGCGGTCGAGGTCTACCGCCCCGGCTTGGCACAGACCCTGCAGCAGATCGAACGGGACGGTATCGGCAACGTTCGCCTGCTGCGCGGTGATGCCATGGATGTCCTCGAGAACATGCTGACGTCGGAGTCGCTCACCGGTGTGCGCGTCTTCTTTCCCGACCCGTGGCCGAAAGTGCGCCACCACAAACGCAGACTGCTGCAGGGGCCGACGTTCGCGATGATCGCGGACCGCCTCGAACCCGGTGGCGTTCTGCACGTAGCCACCGACCATGCCGAGTATGCAGAATGGATTGCCGAGGCGGGGAACGCTGAGCCCGGCTTGACCGTTCTCGACTGGGAGTCTCCGATGACACACGAACGGCCGATCACCAAGTTCGAGGGCAAAGCCCAACTTGTAGGCAGCTCGGTGACGGAGTTGATATGGGGGAAGAGCCCACGATGAGCTACAACGGTGATGTTCCGGACCTCACACCTCCCCTCGCGCCCGCGCTCGACACGGGTGATTCTCGCCACACCAAGCGGGTTCTGTTGGTGTGGGACGCACCGAACCTCGACATGGGTCTCGGCGCCATCCTCGGTGGCCGCCCGACGGCCGCCTACCGCCCACGATTCGATGCGCTGGGCCGATGGCTCCTTCAGCGCACCGCAGAACTGTCCGTGGACGGGCAGTCCACACTCGAACCCGAAGCCACTGTGTTCACGAACATCGCTCCGGGCAGTGCCGATGTAGTTCGCCCATGGGTCGAGGCGTTGCGTAACGTGGGCTTCGCGGTGTTCGCCAAGCCGAAGATCGACGAGGACAGCGACGTCGACGCCGACATGCTCGACCACATCGATCTGCGTAATCGTGACGGTGGGCTTGCCGGAGTCATGGTCGCGTCCGCGGACGGTCAGGCCTTTCGTGAGCCGTTGGAGAGCATCGCTGCAACGGGTGTGCCCGTCCATGTGCTCGGCTTCCGTGAGCACGCAAGCTGGGCGGTCACGTCCGAGACCCTGGAGTTTCTCGACCTCGAGGACATTCCTGGCGTCTTCCGGGAGCCATTGCCACGGGTGAGCCTGGACTCGCTGCCGGACGAGGGTGCCTGGTTGCAGCCGTTCCGCCCACTGTCCGCCCTGCTCGTCGGGCGCCAAGGAGTTTCTTAAGTGTTCGCCAGATGGGGAGACCTCGTCCACCGCTTGCGGTTCACGGTCATCGGAGTCATGGTGGCCGCGTTGCTGGGCTTCGCAGCCTACGGTCTCGATCTCAACGACCATCTGAGCCAGAGCGGCTGGGACGATCCGGGCTCGGAGTCGGTCCAGGCAGCTCGACTGGCCGATGAGACCTTCGGGCGCGACAAGCAGGCCGACGTCATCGTTCTCTACACCGCTCCAGAGGGTTCGACCGTCGACGATCCGGAGTTCAACGCCAAGGTCACCGACAGTCTCAACTCCCTCGTCGCGGACAATCCCGAGCAGATCGACCGCATCAACGGCACCTACTTCCGGGTCGACGGGGTGGCCAGTGCGCCTGCTTTGGCGACGGCCGACCGAACACACGCCATCGCCAGCATCGCGATAGTCGGCGACAACGACACCGAACTGACCAACAATTTCCAGGCTGTCAAGGATGTCTTCTACATCGACGGCGTCGACGTGCAGGTCACCGGTCTGCAGGCTGTTGCCGGCGCACTTCAGTCGACCATGGCGAACGACATCAAGCGGATGGAGCTGCTGGCCATCCCGGCCGTCGCGATACTGCTGTTCTTCATCTTCGGCGGCGTCGTCGCCGCTGCGCTTCCCCTGATCGTCGGCGGCCTGACGGTCGTCAGCGCCAACGGCATCGTCAAGCTCTTCACCAACTTCACCGAAGTCAACAGTTTCGTGGCCCCTGTTGTCTCACTGGTGGGGCTCGGTCTCGCAATCGACTACGGGCTCTTCATCGTGTCGAGATTCCGCGAGGAACTCGGCGACGGCCGCACCACGCAGCAGGCTGTTCGACGATCGGTCATGACAGCGGGCCGCACCGTCGTGTTCTCGGCGACCATGATCGTCGCCAGTCTCGGTGGTCTCCTGCTTTTCCCCCAGGGCTTCCTCAAATCGGTCGCGTACGGATCCATCGCGACCGTTGCGCTCGCCGCCCTCACCGCGATCACGATTCTTCCCGCCATGCTGGCCGTATTGGGGCCCCGGGTCGACGCCCTCGGCTTCAAGTTCATGCGCAAGACCAAGTCGTCCGAGGAAATCGAGAACGGCATGTGGGGCACGCTGACCCGCTGGGTCATGCGCAACCCGGTCAAGGTCACCGTCCCCATCGTTCTCGGCCTCGTCCTGCTCACCTTGCCCGTCGGCAACATCAAGTTCGGTGGTATCAACGAGACCTACCTCCCACCGAACAACGTCACCCGGGAAGCGCAGGCCGAGTTCGACGAGCTGTTCCCCGGCCAGCGAACCGAGCCGATCAAGCTCGTCATCGAAGATGCGCAGGGCCCGAATCTCGCGGCAATCACCGGGCAGGCCAACCAGGCACCTGGGCTGGTCGAGAAGTTCTCTCCCACCGGCGCCAGCAAGGACGGCATCATCGTCTTCAAGGCTGGGCTCGTCGACCGCAACGACGCCACGGCCACGATCGATTACCTCCGAAGTATCGACGTGCCCGAGGGCGCGACGGTGATGGTGACCGGCACGCCCGCCATCGAGCAGGACTCGATCACGGCCCTCATCGACAATCTTCCGCTGATGGCGATCCTCGTCGTTCTCGTCGTCACCCTGCTCATGTTCTTGACGTTCGGATCGTTGGTGTTGCCGATCAAGGCCGTCCTCATGACCACGCTCGGACTTGGCGCGACGATGGGAATCTTGACCTGGATCTTCGTCGAAGGCAACGGTGCGGGTTTGATGAACTTCACGCCCGGTCCGATCATGGCACCAGTTCTGGTGCTGATCATTGCCATCGTGTTCGGGCTTTCGACCGACTACGAAGTGTTCCTTGTTTCACGCATGGTCGAAGCGCGCGACAAGGGCGCGAGCACCAGCGAGGCCATCCGCATCGGAACCTCGCACACCGGCCGCATCATCACTGCCGCCGCGCTCATTCTCATCGTGGTGACCGGCGCGTTCGCGTTCTCCGAGCTGGTCATGATGAAGTACATCGCCTACGGCATGATCGCCGCGCTCATCATCGACGCCACCGTCATTCGTATGTTCCTCGTGCCTGGAACGATGAAGCTGCTCGGCGACGATTGCTGGTGGGCACCGCAGTGGATGAAGCGCATTCAGCAGAAGCTGGGACTGGGCGAAACGGTCCTCGACGACGAAGTCGTGTCCGGTGATATCCCCGAACTCGTGATGGCAGGGACAGTGCCGGCGGCTGCATCGACAGGCGATTCGGCCGCGCCTCGCAACGAGCCGTTGACCGAGCCGATCCCCGTCGTCTCCCCGACCGGGTCCGGTCCGATCAGAGCGACTCATGCCGCCCGCGAGGACGAGCGACGATCGGTCACCGGTAGGCCCGCGCACGCCCCGGCGGTCCCACCCGCCGACAGCCCTGCACCCCACAGCCCTGCCCCGGCGCCCGTCAGCAGCGCCGAATCGGCTACCCCGCCGCCAAACCAGGACACCTCGCCTCGCCAGCCGCAGGTACCGCGCGAGCCGGCGCGTCAGGCCAGGCCGATCGTCAACGCCGACTCGACGCCGGATCCTCGGTCCATCGAAAGCTGGCTGGCGGATCTGAGGGCGCCGTCCAACGCCCCGCGCACCGAGCAGCAACCCCTCGACGAAGGCGACCGTGCCGGTACCGGTGAACAGAAGGATGCCAGCGAGCCGAAGCGAGGGCGGCGGCGGGCGGACTCGAGCAACGGCACCGCATGGCCATCCACCCGGTCGTCGTCGGCGAGTGAGCCGGGATCCTCGCCGGTACCCGATCGAAACGGCCACCGCGGCGAGACCAACGGCACCGACCGCAACGGCACCGAGCGAAACGGCACCGTCACGGTCGAGCCGAACGCGCTCGGTAGTGAGACCGCAGCGCCCCGTGAAGTTCGAGGTGAGCAACCCACCGGAGGGGTTCGCGGCTACTCGCAGTCCCAGGGAACGCCCAACGGATCGGCACGTTCGCCGCGTGCGGCGACCGCCCCTCGCGCCCGGTACGACATCTCCACCCGCAACGCACCTCGCCCGGAGCCGGACGATGTCGAGAACCCCGCCGGCTCTTCGGATTCGGAAAACTCCACCCGACGCGCCTCGAGGCGGGCGCCCGAGGACTCGTCGACCCGGAACTCCGACGCCGACAGCGGCCGGCACCGTGGTGGAAGTCAGGCTCTGAGCGTCAGTGAACTGCTCGCGCGCGAGCGCCGGAGGTAGCTCCGGCGCTCGCGAACCTGGGGTGCGGACCGCTACACGGGGCTGGAGGCCTCGGTCACGTGCGCGAACCGGCGCGCATACCGGGTGCCCGCAAGAAGTAGGAGCAACCCGACGACGATGAAGGCTCCCACTCGGAACATTCCGTCGAGTGCACCGAGGTCGAACAGAAACAGTTTCGCCACCGATGCCGCTGTCAATGACAGACCCGCCATGAGCGCGATATGCGCGTACTTTTCGCTGCGCAGACCGAGCGCCAGCAACGCCATCGCCGCCGCCATCCATGCGATTGTCGCCGCGCAATGGCCGGCGACGAACCCGGTCTCGCCGCCGAGGGCTGCGATACCGAGCGCAACGGTTGCCGCGGTGCTCGCGTAGATCGCGACGAGTCCCGCGATGATCCAGCAGGCCCCGAGATTGGCGTCGGCGATCTCCAATTCCGCTGCCACTCGAACCATTCCGACCGCGAGCGCAACCAGCAGGAATCCCGCAAGCACCACCCCGTATCCACCTGCAGCATGGGCGGAGTCCACCACCGAGGCAGGTGGACTGACCAGCAGAAATCCTACCGTCCCGAGTGCCGCGAAGGCAGCTGAAGTGAAATAGGCCAACCGTGACCGCGACCGCTGCGCGGCGACGACCAGCACTGCAGCGACGACCAACAGTGCAAGGGGCCGATAGTCGACCGCCGTCGGCAGGAGGACCGCTTGTAGCAGCGCCAGGGATCCGATGGTCGTGAGCACCACTCTGGCGTTCCGCGGCAGCCACCGCAGCGCGACGAGCGTGATGACGGCAACGAGTGCCACGGCCGACTCGATGATGGACGCCGTCCACGTTCCGAACATGGTGCCAGCAGCCAGAATCGGTAGAGCCGCAAAGCCTATCGTGGCAGTCGCCATGGTGTCGGCGTTGTTGCGACGGAGCAGAGCGGCGGAGCTGCCGAGCCCGAATGCCGCTACCACGGCGGAGACGACGAGAAGGATCAGCGCATCGATGTCGGAGATATCGCCCAACCCGGCCTGTGCGATGGCGATCAGCGAGACCACCACGATCGGCACCGTACGAACGGCGCCCAGAATGGGCCAGTCTCGTCCCAGTTGGGCGGCAAAACTTGCCACGAACGTCGCGGCGAAGAAGCAGACCAGCGCCGGGGTGATTCCTCCGGTCAACACCGGCGCGCAGAGTGCTACCCCGGTCAGAATGAGTACCGCCATGGCCTGCGATCGCCACGAGACCGCCAGCGCGACACCGGCGGCGGCGATGCCGAACGCGGCAACGAGACCGATCGATGTTTCCAGCCACTCGTAGATCACCGTCATCGCAACCACGTCGAGGTAGAGACCGGCAATGCCCGTGGCTGCGACCGCGATCCCGCCGACACGACCACCGGGTTCACCGAAGACGCGAGATCCGATGTAGACGAGGGCGATCGAGAACACTGCGCCGACGCCGACGCGCAGTTCCGGACCGAACCAGCCGGCCTGCGCCGCCAGAATCAGCAGCATCACGACACCGACGAGAGTCACACCCGCACCGGCGACGGCCAGGACGCGGCTGATCACGCCGTCACGTTGCCACCACGGTGTCTTTTCTACTCGTGGCGCGCGCATCTCAACGCGGCGCGCTGGAGGGGTAACCACCGGTTCAGCCCGGGGGCGGGAGTGTGGCGGCATCGGTTGGGGGCCGGTGTCCCACCGCGGGCGTCCCTGCTGAGGCAGAGGCTGCCGGGGTACCGGGACCGGCGGGGGTGCTTGGACCGGCGGGGGTGCTTGGACCGGCTGGGCCACCAGTTGCGCGTGCAGGGCGCCGAGGTCGCCGGAGAGTCGCCGCAGCTGATCACCGAGGGAGGCGAATTGACCGGACAATCCGGCCACCAGGTGCGGGTCGAGTTGGGTACCGCGGTAAGTGGACATGCCGAGAATCATTCGCTGAACCACACCGATGCGCCTGAGTAGTTCTACTCATTCGAGGTAGGGGTTCTCCGCAGAGTGTCACTCACCGAGGAGTGTCACTCACCGAGGAGTGTCACTGACCGAGCATTTTGCGAAACGAGGTTCCGAACGGGTGTTTGGCGGTGATCGATCCGAATCTCACTTTGCCGCGAACGACGATGTGCAGCGGGCCGATCGGAGGTCCCGTGCGCACCTTGTTGTTTGCACTGCCGCCGACCGTTTCGACGGCGTTGAGGTCGACCGTCGCCTCCGAGGGCACGACGAGCGTGACGGTGCTGCAGTAATCGTCGATACTGACCTCGACGACCTGCGAGGACATGACGGCCTGGGTGAAATCGAGGGTCACCGTCGACAGCTTGCTTTCGATCGACAGGGCGCGTGGGACGTTCCACGGTCCTTTGCGGGTGACGGTCGACATGGTTCCCCGGATCGCCTCGGCGCGACTGTCGTGCCACCCACCGACGTGGTTCGGTGCGTAGGTGCGAGCCTGATGCGGCGGGTACTGGGGCTGCGGCGGGTACTGGGGCTGAGCCGGGTGCGGGGTCTGCGCCGGGTACTTCGCCTGCGCAGGGTGTCGGTTCGGGCTCACCGGGCTCTGCTCTTCGGCGACTTGCATACCCGGAAGGTCGATCAGCACCGAGTTCAGCTCTCCACGAGTTTTGGCCGCGAGCGCGGTGTCCATCCGCTCGGTGAACTCGCCGAGCGAGAGCATCCCTTGCCCGACAGCGCGTTGCAGCAGCTGACCGACATGTTCCTTCTCCGCGTCGGACACCCGCAAATTCCTCGCCTCCATGAAGCCCACAATAGGCGAAAAGCCCACGACGGGGGTCAATCGGCGACGCGGCCACATCCGAGAACCGCGAGCATGCCGTCGACCGAGGCGGGCCAACCGAACTGCTCGGCACGGCTTCGCGCCGCGCGCCGTCGGGACGCGGTCGGTATGTCGAGGACTCGCGACAGCTCGCATGCGAATCCGTCTGCGGTGTCGTCGAAGTGGCCACCGCACGCCGGGGTGACGATGTCTGCCAGCGCCGAGGATCGCGACACCACTACAGGTGTTCCGGTGGCCAGCGATTCGAGCGCCGCGAGCCCGAACGTTTCATGCGGGCCGGGTGCCAATGCGACATCGGCCGAGGCCAGTAGCGAGGCGAGCTCTTCTCTGCCGTCGACGAAGCCCACGAACTCGACTGGGAGGCCGCGTGCGCGACGCTCCAGACCGGGTCGGCGGGGTCCGTCGCCGGCCACGACGAGCCGGACATTTGCGCCCGAATGGTGCAGCGCAGCAATGGAATCGATACTCCTCTCGACATGCTTCTCCACCGAGAGTCGACCGCAGTGAACGAGGAGAGAATCGGCGTCGCCGCGCCAGGCGGAGGCGATCAGTGGATCTCGGCGGGATGGATTGAACAAATCGAGGTCGACCCCGAGCGGTACCTCGCTGACGTTGGCGGCGCCGATTCGCTCGAACTCGCGGCGCGCGAAACGAGTCGTGCACACCACCTCGTCGTAGGACCGGGCCGTGCGAGCATTCGCGACATCAGCCATGGCACGCGCGGCCGGTTCAGGGAGTATCTGGCCCAGCAACCTGTCCAACCGCTCGTGCGAGATCATGACGCTGCCGACTCCGCGTCGCGACGCCCACGCACCCATCCCACGAAGTGTCAGACGGTCGGAGACCTCGAGCACGTCCGGCGAGAGCCCGGCCGTCACGTCCGCGACCCGGCGGGGGTCCGCGGCTCGATATCCGCCGGTGAACGGGATACCTACCGCGGGCACGGTGATCCGCAGGACGCCCGTCGGGAGGAGTTCTTCCGACGCCTCGGCCCCCGGGACCACCAGGATCACCTCGTGCCCACGCGCTGTGTAGCCCGCGCCCAGCTGATCGACCGCTGTCCGAAGGCCACCTGATCGAGGACCGTAGAAGTTCGCCAGCTGCACGATGCGCATTGGCGCGAGTATGACGGCTCGGCATGACCGCGCAGCCACGAGCAGACAAATTCTCCCTGCTCCGGTGGTGACGATCCGGGGCCGGTTCACGCGGGCGTGTACGGGGTATCGGCTATCGATGCAGACCACCATCGACGCCACCGGATCGGCGTCAGCCACCCTCGCATGGGAGCGATACATGAATCCGGACCGCTGGCCGGAGTGGGCGCCCCAAATCATGGGTGTCGACTACGAGCACGACCGCCTCACCGCCGACACCACCGGCCGAGTGCACGGTCCGCTGTGCGTGCGCATCGACTTCGAGATTCTCGACGTCGACGAGACCGAGTGGACCTGGACATGGCGTGCATGGTGGCAGCAGCGTGCGCTTGGACTGACACTCACCCATGCGGTCACGGCACGGCCGGGCGGTTCGCGGACCTGGTTGACGGCCGAGGGCTCGCCGCTGCTGGTGCTGCCCTACGCGCCGGTGGCGAAGATCGCCCTGATGCAGCTGGTCAAAGCCTGATCTACTCGCTGCGCTGCGTCGCCTTCGGGTCGGTCTTGTCGGCCGTCACATCCTCGGCGTCCGGTGTGGGCAGCTTCTGCTCGTCGCCGGCACTGTCCATGTGATCGTCGAACTGGCGGATCGCTTCACCACGCTCGTCGGCGTTCTGCTCGGTGTCCGCGTCCATGCCACGTGTCTTCTGCGTGGGGTCGACCGTGGTGTCGACTGGTTCTGAATCAGCGGATTGGGAAGCGGCGGGCTTGTCGGTGTCGGTCATGGCGTCAGGGTTGCCTGAAGAGGGAAGTCACAAACCCTTCTCGATCGCGTAGCGCGTCAACTCGACCCTGTTGGCCAAGTGCAGCTTGCGCAGTGTGGCCTGCACATGGTTCTCCACGGTGCGGTGACTGAGCGACAACCGGGTGGCAATCTGCTTGGCGCTCAGCCCCTTTGCCACCAGCCTCAACACCTCGGTTTCGCGGTCGGACAGCGTGGGGCGGGTGTCGACATGGTCGCTCTGGTCGGGCGCCGTCGAGATCCGTCGATACTCACCCAGCACCAGGCCCGCAAGGCCGGGAGTGAACACGGCTTGGCCAGCAGCCGTGGCGCGTACCGCCTCGTACAGATCCTGCGCGGACGCACTTTTGACCAGGTAACCGGTGGCGCCGGCCTTGATGGCGTCGAGCACGTCCTCGCGCTCCGCCGAAGCCGACAACACCAGAATTCGACTGTTCGCGGAGACCGCGAGCACCGCGGCGGTCGCGTCGGCCCCGTTGCCGTCGGGCAGATGCATGTCCATGAGCACGACGTCGGGGGTGGTGGCGCCGGCACGCCTTCGCGCGGCATCGACGCCGTCAGCGGTGGCCACGACCTCGAACCCCGCCGCCTCGAGATCTCGGGCGACGCCATCGCGCCACATCGGGTGATCATCGACGACCATGACCGAAATGTGCTCGCCGCTCACGTCGGCTCCTTCGGTACTCGAATTTCCCATTCCGTTCCCGATTCGTCCGTATCCAGCGCGGCCACCCCGCCGAGCATCTCCACCCGACCGAGCAGTGATTTCGATACTCCCATGCGACCTTCGGCCACCGCTTCGGCCAGTCTCCCCGGGGCGATACCGGGGCCGTCGTCGCGAATGCTGACGATGATCTCCTCGCCCATGTCCTCGAGCAGAACGTAAGCGCGCGCACCGGGTCCGGCATGCAGCGCGACGTTGGACAGGGCTGTGGAGACCACCGCGGACACCTCGTCGGCGATACGGCCGTCGACGAGCACGGGATCGGGCGGTGTGGACACGGACACCGTGGTGCTGGCCTGCGGCCGCAGCAGGCCGGAAAGGTCGACCTCGGTTCTGGTGGCATCGAATCGCGACGGCTCCCCCTGCTCCGAGATGAGCATCCGGAGCGCGACTTCCTGCTCGCCGGCGAGTTGAGCGAGTTCTTCTGCCGCTCCGCCGATTTCGAAACCGCGGCGACGTACGAGTGCGAGTACCTGCAGAACCCCGTCGTGTACCTGGCGGGCGAGCCGTTCTCGTTCCTCGGTGATGGCGGCCAATCTGCTCGCGCGTTCGAGCTCCGCATGGGCCCGCCGAGCAGTGTTGCTCGCCAAGCCGAGCGCAAGCCCCACCGAGATCAGCACCGGAGCCGTGGCGTCGGTCCACAGGTCGACGTCGACCTGATCCCGCACGATCGCACTGACCAGCGACAGCATCACACCGGAGGCGATGCCGCCCTTGGGACCGAAGAGGAGCGCCGCGGAGATCACCGCGTTGGTGGCCCACAGCGTGGTAGGCAACGTCTGATGCGAGCTGTACCAGTCGTGCTCGGCCACCAACCGGGTCGACGCCATCAACGCGATCACCACGACCTGATCGCCGAGCACCACCTTCCACCGCGCTACCGTCGCCTGCGACAACAGCGCAGCCGACACACCGGTCCATACCGCCATGGTGGCGACGAGGACCCAGCTGAGCCGCGCATCGGTGTAGTTGCCGACAGATGCGATCTGGAAGCTGACGGCGTAGGCCAGGGTGATCAGCCGAAAAGCCTGCGAGGCCCGCCACAGCGGGGTGACGGGGTCAATCATTTTCGGGTTCGGGCCCGTCCGGCACCTCGAGCTCGTCTGGGAGTATCTCGAGCTCGTCTGGGTCCTCGGCGAGCAGAGAACGGATCGCAGTGTTGAGGAGGGCGACGATCGGTACCGCCAACAGGCCCCCGACGATTCCGGCCGAGACGATACCGACCGTGATCGCCAGCACCACCGCGAGCGGATGGATACGCACCGCTCGACCCAACAGCAGCGGTTGCAGCACGTGAGCTTCGAGCTGCATCACCGCCACGACGATTACCAGCGTCAGCAGTGCGGTCAGAAAACCCTTGGTCACCAGGGCGACGAACACGGCAAGGAACCCGGCGAGGAGCGCCCCGACAATCGGAACGAATGCACCGATGAACACCAGAGATGCCAGCGGCAGCGCCAACGGCACACCGAGTATCGCCAGGCCGACCCCGATGCCGACGGCGTCGGCGGCAGCAACCGCCACCGTCGCACGCACGTATCCGACGAGCGACCTGAAGCCTTGACTACCCGCAATCCGGACCCGGCGTCTCGCTGACCTCGGGGCGAGGCGGGTGACGAACTCCCAGATCTTGCTGCCGTCGTACAGGAAGAAGATGAGGATGAACAGCGTCAGCAGTGTCCCGGTCAGGATTTCGCCGACGACCGTTGCGGTGGACAACGCCCCGCTGGTAACTGCGGCCTGGTTGTCCTGGATGGCTTTGACGACGTTGTCGCTCGCCTGCCGAATCTGGTCCTCGCTGATGTGCAGCGGGCCTTGGGCAAGCCACCCCTCGAGATCGGTGACCGAGGCGGTGATCTGATCTCCGAGTTGGGGCAGGCCCTCGATGAACTGTTCGACGACGAACGTCATGATGCCCGCGACGACACCGATGCTCGCGATGATCGCGATGACGACGGCGGCGGCGCGGGGAACGCGACGGCGGTGCATCCAGTCGACGAGAGGCAGCAGCATCGCCGACGCCAACAGGGCGATGGCGAGCGGCACGAACACGATGTCGAGTTGGACGACGACGTAGCAGAACGTGAGGAATCCGGCGAACAGGACAAGCAGGCGCCACGTCCACTCGGCGGCGACTCGAACGTACGGATGTACCGCCTCAGCAGGCGAAGGACGTATTCCGGGGGAGCCCGAAAGTACCTTCGACGCTTCTGCCTGCGGCTCGCGTTCGGTCACCCGGTAAATTTAACCTGTGCTGGCATCCTACCGAGCGGTCTCGCTCACTCTGAGGAGTCGCTGGCCGCTCTATATGCTCTCGATGCTGCTGTCGAATCTCTTCGGCGCGGTGCTGGTGTTCGCGTTCGTTCGCTACGGATTGCCGCTCGAGGAGTCGCAGCCCATCGTCGCCGACCGGGTGCGCAACGTCTATATTTTCGGCGCCTATCTCGTGCTCGCAGGGGCGATCAGTCTCTACTACGCGGCAGTGATGCTGCGGACGGTGGTCCGCTGGCAGCTGCGCGGCGGCCCGCCGACGCGCCGAGAGCAGATGACGACACTGCACGCACCACTGAGGCAGGCCATCGTCCACTCCATCCTGTGGGTGATCGGCGGCTTCATCTTCGTGGTCCTCACCGTGAGCGAGATGCCATCCCTGGCCGTCGCGGTCATCGTCACCGTCGTGATGGCTGCGACCGTGACTTTCGGTTTCACCTACATGCTCGGCGAACGTATCCTGCGACCTGTCGCCGCAATGGCGCTGAGCGAGGGGCGTTTCGATCGCACCTTGACCCCCGGCGTCGGCACCCGAATGGCGATGACCTGGGGCCTCGGGACGTTGATGCCCGTCATCGGCATCATTTTGCTGTGCGTGACGCAGTTGACCACCGACCTCGTGTTCTCCACCAACGCGTTGGCGATCGCCATCATTCTGCTGAGCGTGCTGGCCATCGGTCAGGCGTTCATCCTGTCGATGCTCACCGCGAGTCAGATTTCCGATCCCATCCGCCAGTTGCGTCGCGCCATAGAACGCGTTCAACGAGGTGACAACGACGTCGAGGTCGAGGTGTTCGACGGCAGCGAGATCGGCCGGTTGCAGGTCGGCTTCAACCGCATGATGGAGGAGTCCGCCGAAAGACGCGTTCTCCGCGAGCTCTTCGGCCAGCACGTCGGCGAGGACGTAGCGCGACGCGCATTGCAATTCGGTACCGAACTGGGCGGCGAGACGCGCTTCGTCGCGGTCCTGTTCGTCGACATGGTCGGCTCGACGGCGACGGCGTCGGAACGTCCGCCGGGCGATGTCGTGGTGTTGCTCAACGAGTTCTTTCGTGTCGTCGTCGATGTGATCGACAAGCACCACGGATTCGTCAACAAATTCATGGGTGACGCCGCGCTCGCGATCTTCGGTGCGCCGCTGGATCGCCCCGATGCTCCGACGGCGGCGCTCGCAGCAGCCCGTGACCTGCGATTCGCACTCAACGACATCACCGGTCTCGACATCGGCATCGGCGTTTCTGCGGGGCTCGCCGTCGCCGGGAACATCGGCGCCAAGGAACGCTTCGAATACACCGTCATCGGCGATCCGGTCAACGAGGCGTCCCGTTTGACCGAATTGGCGAAACTACGCCCGGGCCGAGTGCTCGCGTCGACCTCGGCGGTCTACTTCGCCAGCGACGAGGAGCAGGAACACTGGGAGCTCGGCGATCAGGTTCAATTGCGAGGCCGGCGTCGGCTCACCCACCTGGCTTGGCCGGTGGAGCGTCCTTGAGCCGGGCCCGGTAGTGGTTACCCTGTGAAGGTGGCCGAACCCAGACCCGAGCGTGTGGCCGATGCACCCCGCAAACGCAAACACAATCGTCTTCGCTGGCTCAAGTGGGCCGCTGGGATCGCATTGCTCGCCCTGCTCGTTGCTGAAGGAATCTACCTGTGGCCGCGGCTGCACGAATCCTGGCAGGCGTTGACCGAAATCCACTGGGGGTGGGTCGCCGGCTGCATCGTCACGCAGGCGCTGTCACTGAGCGCTTTCGGCCGAGTCCAGAAGCAGCTGATGTCCGCAGCCGGGGTACGCGTGCGGCAGGCGAAATCGGTGGCCGTCATCTACGGAAGCACAGCGATGTCGCTGACGCTCCCCGCCGGCCAGGTGTTCTCCACCGCCTTCACCTACCGGCAGACCCGTCGATGGGGAGCAAGCCCCGTCGTCGCGTCCTGGCAGCTCGCGATCTCCGGGGTCATCGCCGCGTCGGGACTCGCTCTGCTCGGTGTCGCCGGCGCATTGCTCGTCGGCGGATCGGTCAACACCTTCACCCTCGTCGTACCGATCGCGGGCGTGCTCGCGATCGTGTTCGCCGTGCGGTACGTCTCCGCGCATCCATCGTCGATCCGTAGCGCAGCCGGGTGGGTGCTCGGCAAGATCAACAACTTCCGAAACCAAGCACCCGACATCGGCCGCGAACGCGTCGACGCAATCATCGAGCAGGTTCGATTCGTCCGGCTCGGCCCGCGCGATGCGGGCCTGACCTTGACGTGGTCGGTGGTCCACCGTCTCGCGGATGTGGCCTGCCTGGGCTTCGCCTGCTACGCCGTCGGCGCCGATCCCAGATTGTCCGGGCTACTGTTCGCGTTCGCGGCGGCCAAGGCAGTCGGATCGGTCCCGCTCGCACCCGGTGGACTCGTCGTCGTCGACGCCACCCTCATCGCACTGCTCACCAGCGCTGCCTCGATCAGCGCGTCCCAGGCTGTGGCAGCCGCCTTCGTTTACCGCGCTATCAGTTTCATCCTCGTCGCCATCGTCGGGTGGATCGTGTTTCTGGTGCTCTTCCGCAAGCACCAGCACGAGGATCTGGACTACGACTTCGAACTCCAACGGCGCGAAACCAGCGAACTGCACGCCTCCCGCAGCGACGCCGAGCAGCGCGCAGACAGGGCCGACCCCGAAACTGCTTGAAGGTTGTAGTTTCGGTTGCCCGGCTTTTTCGGAGCGAATGTCACAGTCGGTCACTCTGAGTGTGCGAGGGGGCCATTCGCTCACTCGTGGGTGAGCCAATGTGACATTCGGTCACCAAATGCATGTGTTCTCCGTCACATTTTACGCCCGCGGAATACATCCGGACCCCGGTCCGTTTAGTATTCATATACCGCTTGAACCTTCAACCCAAGGAGCTCCCATGACCACCGCCATCGCTTTGCCCGAACTCTCGGCCGGCACCTGGAACATCGACGCCACGCACTCGACGGTCGGATTCTCGGTTCGCCACCTCATGGTCAGCAAGGTCCGGGGACGCTTCCAGAAATTCAGCGGCACGATCACCGTCGCCGCCGACGGAACACCGTCCGTCAACGCCGAGATCGACGTCGCATCCATCACCACCGACAACGAGCAGCGCGACGGCCACCTCAAGACCGCCGACTTCTTCGAGGTCGAGAAGTTCCCGACCGCGACGTTCACCTCCACCTCGGTCAAGCCCAGTGGCGAGAACTTCGTCCTGACGGGTGATTTCACGTTGCACGGCGTCACCAAGTCCATCGAGATGAAGCTCGAGTTCAACGGGGTCAACCCGGGCATGGGCGCGGGACCGGTCGCCGGGTTCGAGGCAACCACCACCATCAACCGTCGTGACTTCGGCATCAGCATCGACATGCCCCTCGAGGGCGGCGGCGCTGTCGTCGGCGACAAGATCACCCTCACCCTGGAGATCGAAGCCGGCCAGGCCTCCTAGTCACCACTCTTGGCACGGCCGAACGGGCCCGCGGAACGATACGTCCGCGGGCCCGTTCTCTATTGTGGGACCGGTGAGCAAGCGAAGCCCCATCATCGCCGCCGTCGTCGATCTCGTCCTCGTCGTCGTCTTCTGCGCCATCGGACGAAGAAGTCACGACGAAGCGAATGCCGTGGCGGGCCTCGCCACCACCGCATGGCCTTTCGTCACCGGAGCCGTCGTCGGTTGGGTTGCCACCTGGGCGCTCTACCGCGACAAATTCGACGCTTACCTGATCGTCCCGACGGGCATCGTCGTCTGGGTTTCGACGGTCGCCGTCGGCATGATCCTGCGTGTGGTCAGCGGGCAGGGAACTGCGTTCAGCTTCGTCCTCGTGGCGTCGACGGTCCTCGCGATCTTCCTGTTCGGATGGCGCGCGCTCGCCAGACTGTTACTTGTAACGAAAAAGTAGCCCCATCGGCCTGCCGGAACACCCATCGGCATGGAACAGTTCACAGATGGCCGACGTGCACAACAAGCAGGACACCGCGTTCTTCGGGCAGCCGTTCGCTCTGGCGAATCTCTTCGGTGTCGAGATGTGGGAGCGCTTCTCGTTCTACGGGATGCAAGGCATCCTCATCTACTACCTGTACTACTCGGTGTCCGATGGTGGCCTCGGACTCGCGGAGAGTTCTGCGACGTCCATCGTCGGCGCCTACGGCGGCACCGTCTATCTGTCGACGATTCTGGGCGGATGGGTAGCCGACCGGTTGCTGGGGTCCGAGCGCACACTGTTCTACAGCGCCGTGATGATCATGTTCGGTCACATCGCTTTGGCCGTCTTGCCCGGATTGCTGGGTGTGGGTGTGGGTTTGGTCCTCGTCGCGTTCGGTAGCGGCGGACTCAAAGCCAACGCGACATCGCTCGTCGGCGATCTGTACGGCGAGCACGACAATCGTCGCGACGCCGGGTTCTCACTGTTCTACATGGGCATCAACATCGGCGCGTTCGTCGGACCCCTGCTCACCGGACTCGCTTGGGATACGTTCGGATTCCATGCGGGTTTCGGTCTCGCAGCAATCGGTATGGCGGCCGGTTTGATCCAGTACACACTCGGGCGCAAGCACCTGCACGGTATCGGCGCGTCCCCCTCGAATCCGCTGCCCGCAGATCAGCGCATCAAGTGGGGAGCCATCGGCGTCGCCGCCATCGTGGTCGTCGCGCTGCTGTCGGTGTTCGGCGCGATCACGGCGTCCAATATGTCCGATATCGTTGTCGGAGTAACGGTGATCGCCGCCATCGGGTATTTCGCCGTCATTCTCTCGAGCAAGCACATCACCACTATCGAGCGTCGCCGCGTCGTGTCGTTCATCCCGATGTTCATCGCCAGCGCCGCGTTCTGGTCGCTGTTTCAGCAGCAGTTCACGACGGTCCCGCTCATTGCCGCTTCGAAGCTCGATCGCAACCTGTTCGGGTGGGAGTTTCCCCCGAACTGGGTGCAGTCCATCAATCCGATCTTCATCATCATCTTCGCGGGTGTGTTCGCGGCCGTCTGGACGAAACTGGGTGATCGCCAACCGTCTACACCGCTGAAGTTCGCGGCGGGCGTCGGGATCATGGGCCTGGCTTTCCTCGCATTCGTACCCTCGCTGGCCGGCAACAGCATGCCGTTGCTCGCCCTCGTCGGCATCCTGCTGATGTTCACCTTCGCCGAGCTGTTCTTGTCCCCCGTGGGACTGTCGCTCTCGACCAAGCTCGCCCCGAAGAACTTCCACACCCAAATGGTCGCGCTGTTCTTCCTCTCCGTCGCATTGGGTTCGGCGATGGCCGGCACACTGGCCGGCTACTACGACCAGGACAACCCGAATCCGTTCTTCTACAGCGTCGGTGGCGCGTCTCTCGCCGTTGCCGTTGTCCTCGTTGCGCTCACGCCGTGGATCAAGAAGATGATGAGCGGCGTGCGCTAGTTCACGCGAACTGCAGCCAGGCAGCGAGTCCGAGACCGAGAAATGCGACGGCAAGGCGCAGAAAATTCGGCGGAATGACCTTCACCACCGGGGGTCCGGAGTACCCGCCGACGAATGCGCCAATCGCCAGAGCAAGGGCCGCCAACCAGTTCACGTCACCGGAGAAGGCAAAGAAGATCGCCGCGACGAGATTGGCGATCCCCAACAGGAAGCTCTTGAGGATGCTTGCACGCCAAATGGAGTCGGACGTGCAGATCAACGCCAGCGCCAGGAAGATCACTCCTGCCCCGGCGCCGAAGTAGCCGCCGTACACCGCCACGAAGAACAGGGCGACAGGATAGAGCGTCGGAAACTTCTTGGTCCCGGCCAAGTTTCGCAATCTGGGCTGCAGCAGTAGCGCGATGGCAGCGAATGCCACAAGGAAAGGGACCACCGCTTCGAACGACCCGGCAGGCGCGGTGAGCAGCACGATCGCGCCGACCAGACCACCGACCGCCGATACGATCCCCACGCGAATCAGCTGCCTGCCGTCCTTGGCGATCTCGCTCGACGCATTGGTCGTCGCCCCGACACCCGCCGCGACCAGAGCGACCGTATTGGTGACGTTCGCGGCGACGGGACTCAGACCCGCAGCGAGCAGCGCGGGATAGGACACCAGTGAGGCCAAACCCGTCACGAATCCGACGAGGCCGGCGAAGAATCCGGCGACGACGAGGAGTCCGAATGCGAGCAGGGTCACGAGGGCTAAAGCTACCCCGCTTGCGTTGGCGGTCGCCTACTCGGTACTGCCCGAGGCGATCTCGTCGAGCAGCTTGGTGCTCATCCGCACCGCCTGGTCGTCGTCACCCGCGTCCTCGATGTACACGGCGAACGCGAGGTCGTCACGGCTGCCGATGAACCACCTGTCGTCGACGCTGGCGCCGGCGAACCCAGCGAGACCGGCGTAACCGCCCAGTCCACGATCGTGCGACGAGTTCTGCAGCAGTGTCCGCAGATTCGCCAGCGCAGCCGGGGCCACAGTGCCGGGATCGGTGTCCGGCGCGGCCGGCTGGCCGACGACGATGGACGGAACCGGCGCGGCTCCCCGGGCGATCGTGGCGCCCAACTGGGCGAGTCCGAATGGTGTTACCGACAATTCGAGCGTTTCATTGCCGACGGTTCGGATCCGCTCGACGGCACTGTTGCCCGACGGGACCGATCCGGTGTACGCGTCGAGGCCCGGCATCGCATAGTTCACACCCAATCCGACGCCGGACGCGTCGACGCCGCCGGCCGCCAGCAGATCCGACAGCGAACCCGCCGGGTACATCGCCGAGAACGCGATCTGTCCCTGCTCGTTTGCGTAACTGTTCTGCGCGACGGCGACGATGGCGCCGGTGGACGGGGCGATGGCGACGATCGACGCGGCCGTCCCGACGCTCACCACGGCTTCCTCCGCCGCGAGTTGGATACGTGGATCGAGGGTGGCGTGCAGGTCCGGCCCTCCCGGGCCCTGGAAGCCCGCCTGACGCGTCAGCGACCCGTCGCCGTTCACCACATCGACGGCCCAACCTGCGGTGGCGTCGCGGTTCTGCTGCCACGCCGAGCGGAGGGAGTCGAGCAGAGGTGAGGTGATCCGGCGATCGCCCGCGATCAGCTTCGGTGTCTGTGTGACGACGACACCGGGAATCGCCCGCAGATCGTCCTCGAGCACTGCGAAATCGTCGTCTCGGAGATTGACGGCGAGGATCGAGTTCCCGGCGGATGCGGCCAGCTCGGACAGCATCGAGTCGGCGGTGATCAGTGGGGCGACGACGTCGATCACGTCCGCGAGCTGCGCTGCCGAGGCAGCTGGATCCGGCGTTTGGGCGGGGTCGAGCAGAATGGCGTTGATGGTGCGTTCGTTCATGAGAACGTTCTGCGCGGCGTCGAACACGAGCGGCGGCGCGGCGTCGGTGCGGACGTATCTCACCGAATTGTCGGGGAGCAGATCGGGAGCGAGAACATCGGGTTCCCACGAGATTCGCCACCCCACGCTGAGCTTCTTCGCGCTGCCCCGGGTCGAGTACTGCCAGTCCTTGCCCTCGCCGAAATTCCAGTCCGAGTCCAACGTGAAGAATCCGGACTCGTCGCTGAGGTCGACGAACTGCCCGAGCTCGAATTCACTCGTCGACGCCCCATCGGCGGCCAAGCCGTCGAACATCTGCGTCAGGCTCGCGGCCGCGGCATTGGGATACGTCGTCATCGCGGCAGCAGCTGCGATGTCGCGCTTGTTGAGAGCATCGACGAAGGCGGCGGCCATGTTCTCGGCCTCGCTCTGCGGTTCCTCCATCGTCCACAGCGCCATGGTGCTGGTCAGGGCCAAACTGGCGCCCACTGCAACCACGTATCGACCGCGAATTCGACCGCCGACCGAATGCCTCACACGACTCATGATCACAATGTTCACTGTTGTCACACCAGTAACAAGCACGGGAGCCCTACGCTACGGTCACGATTGCGCTACGCCGGGCCCGGCCGATTAGCGCAGGAAGCGTCCGGCGGCTTCGAGGGCGGGGGCCGAGCTCTGTCCGCCCGCGACGAACACTGCGAACGCGAGATCGCCTTGAATCCCGATGAACCAGCCGTGGGCTCCCTCGTTGTTCAGGCCGAACTCCGCGGTGCCTGTCTTGCCGAGCAGATCGGGGATGTCCTGCAGTTGGGTCGCAGTTCCGGAGGTGACGGTTTCACGCATCATCATGCGGATCTGCTCGGCCACCTGAGGGTCGACGGGTTCCGGGGTGGTGTCACCGGTGCCGGGTTGGCCGTCGATGAGCGTCGGCGCGTTGAGGGCGCCTGCGGCGATGGACGACGCGACGAGGGCCATTCCGAACGGGGATGCCGTCACCTGCCCCTGACCTATTGCCCATTCGACGCGCTGCGCCGGGGTCTCGGCGGATGGGACGTTGCCGGTGACGGTGGTGAGGCCGGGCGTCACGTAGTCGACGCCGAGTCCGTACCGCAGTGCGGACTGGGCGAGGGCGTCGGCGGGGAGTCCTGCGCCGAGCCGTCCCATCGTCGTGTTGCACGATGCCGCGAAGGCTGTTCGGAGCGGGACTTCGCCGAGGTCGAAGTTGTCGTCGTTGGGAATCTGTCGGCCTTCGATGTTCTCGGTGCTCGGGCACGGTAGAACAGTGTCCGGGGTGGCGATGCCCGCTTCGAGCGCGGCCGATGTCGTCACGGTCTTGAAGGTCGAGCCCGGCGGGTAGAGGCCGGTCAGGGCGATGTCGCCCTGCGCGTCGGCTGCGTTGTTCTGGGCAACGGCCAGCACCTCACCGGTCGACGGCTGCAGCGCCACGATCGCGGCCTGCTGCCCCAGTGGCGCCAACGCCTCGTCGGCCTTGCGTTGGAGTTCGGCGTCGAGCGTGGTGGCGATGTCGGGCGCTGGGCTCGCGTCGACTCCGGCCAGTCGATCGGCGCTTCCGTCTGCTGCCACCGACTGGATCGCCCAGCCCTTGTTCTCGTCGATTCGCTGCTGCCACACGTCGGCGACGCCGTTCAGCGCAGGCGAGCTGAGCTCGGAGTCGGCAGTCAGCAGCCGCGTCTGCGGGGCCAGGGTGACGCCGGGGACTTGGGTCAGCTGTGCGGCGATCGGATCGATGTCCGATTGGCGGAGGGTGACCACTGTCGTGGTGTTGCCCTGCGCTGCGGCTTGGTTCGATGCGATCGATTCGGCCGTGATGCCGGGGACGATCGGGGTGATGTACGCCGCCACCGTTGCGGCATCAGCGGTGGAATCGACGTTGACCAGTGTGACGACCTGCTGCGACATCAGTTCGACACCCGCTCGGTCGAACACCTTGGGGGTCACGAGCGCGTCCGTTGCTGTGTACCGAATCGAGGAGTCGGCGGCCAGTCCCGGCGCCAGAATGGACGGGTTCCACTCGATGCGCCAACCCTGGTCGGTCTCGATGGCCGTGCCGGTGGTGTCGTACTGCCACTGCTTGGGCTCGCCGTCGGGCTCTTCCGTTCCGTCGGTCGTGGTCGAGAACCGCCACGTCCCGTCGAGATTCACCGTCCCCGTTTCCTCCGATGTGGAGTCGACGGCGAAGTCGGGAGTTGCGGTGACGGTGCCACCGGCGCTGAGCCCGTCGTAAAGCCCCGTCAACGCTGCGGAGGCTGCTGCGGGGTCGGTGGTGAGGGCGGCCGCGGCATCGGCTGCGCCGCTGTTGATGGCGTCGACGAACTGCTCGGCGGTGGTCTGCGGCTGGGCCGGGCCCTGATCACCACAGCCTGCGAGGACGAGCGCCACTACAGCGGCGATGGCCGATACCGACTTCTTCGACGTGTGCACGAACACGATCATGCCCGAAGAGTCACCTGCGGCGCACGTAGGTGAAAGCGGTTGCGTCCGCGATTGACAGGGGGTTAACCTGGATTCTGTCTTGTTGTCGAGGAGATTCGGAGAGGCCATTGCTCATTCAGAGGTTCTGACGCCTGCACTTGCGTAGATCGACTGCGCGCACGCACACCTCTGGGAGCAACTATGTCTACTTCTCTGCGCATATCCGACCTCGACTTCACCTGGCCCGACGGTGACCAGGTTTTCGACGGCCTGAATGCCGTTTTTCATTCCGGAACAACGGGTCTCGTCGGTTCGAACGGCGCGGGCAAATCCACTCTGCTGAGATCGATCACCGGCGAACTGGCACCGCAGCGTGGTTCCATCACCATTCCGGGGCGCTTGGGCTACCTACCGCAGGACATTGCACTGCGACCGGGCAGACGCGTCGATGAGATACTGCGCCTACGCGAGCTTCGGAACGCGTTGCACCGCATCGAATCCGGCGAAGGAACCGAGCACGACCTCGCCGAGGTCGGCACCGACTGGGACGCCGAGGATCGCGCCGTGGCCTTGCTGGACAAACTCGGGCTCGGGCACATCGTCGCCGACCGGGACGATCTCGATCGCGTCGTCGGCACCCTGTCCGGCGGCGAATCGATGTTGCTCGCCCTCACGGCCGAGCTGCTCGCCGAGCCCGAGGTGCTGTTGCTCGACGAACCGACGAACAACCTCGATCTGCACGCACGTGCCCGCCTGCACCAGGCCCTACAGGCTTTTCCGGGCGTAGCAATCGTGTGCAGTCACGATCTCGAGCTGTTGGACGGGGTGGACACCATCGCCGAACTGAGAGCAGAACGAGGCGGGCCGAGCGAGCTGCGGATGTTCGGCGGCAACTACGAGCACTACCGGAGCGTCATCGACGCCGAACAAGACGCCGCGCGGGCGGCACTGCACGACGCCAAGAACGACGTTCGCAAGCAGGAACGCGAATTGATCGACACTCGAACGAAATTGGACCGTCGGCTCCGATACGGGAAGAAGATGGCCGAGCAGAAACGGGAACCGAAGATCGTCATGGGCTTGCGTAAGAGGGCGGCGCAGGTGTCGGCGGGCAAGCTCCGCAACACCCACCTCGAGAAGGTCGACGACGCGCAAGCGGCGCTCGAGACTGCCGTTGGTCGGTTGCGAGAGGATCGCCAGATTCGTATCGACTTACCAGCCACGAAAGTGCATGCCGGGCAGGAAGTCGCCGGACCGGAAGCACTGCAGATCGTGGGCCCGGAGCGCATCGCGTTGATCGGACCGAACGGCAGCGGGAAGACGACACTGCTCGGAAAGATCCACGCCTCGGAACCTGCGACGGCATGGCAGTACCTGCCGCAGCGGCTCGACGTGTTCGATGAAACACGCACCGTCGCCGAGAACGTTGCGGATGTCGCCCCAACGGCATCCAACGAACGAATACGTGCCCAACTGGCGCGCTTCCTCTTTCGCGGCAGCGACGCAGACGCGGTCGTATCGACATTGTCGGGCGGCGAACGACTGCGGGCGGTGCTGGCCTGCATTCTGCTTGCGGATCCGGCGCCGAAACTGCTCCTGCTCGACGAGCCGACCAACAACCTCGATGTGCCCGGCAAGGAACACCTCACCGAAGCGTTGGCGAGCTACGAGGGCGCACTCGTCGTTGCCAGCCATGACCTACCGTTCCTTCGCGACCTGCAGCCGACCAGGTGGATAGAGCTCCAATAGAGCTCGGCTGCGGCATTCGGCTGTAGGCTTCCGGAGGTGTCCTGGACGGGAAGCGTCGGCCGGCTGCCGGGAATTGTGGTGGCCCGTACCTACCGCCGTGAGTGGTTGCGAAACGACATCACGGCGGGTCTCGTGCTCACCGCCCTGCTCATCCCGGCAGGCATGGGTTACGCGCAGGCGGCAGGTTTGCCCGCCTATGCGGGGCTGTACGCCACCATCGTGCCGCTACTCGTCTATGCCGTAGTCGGACCGTCCAGAATCCTGGTCCTCGGCCCGGATTCGTCGCTCGCTCCGCTCATCGCCGCAGCAATAGCACCGCTGGCCGTGACCGATGATCCCCAAACTGCGATGGCGCTGGCCGGTGTCCTCGGTGTCCTCGTCGGCATCATCCTGCTCGCCGGCGGCTATCTCCGGCTCGGATTCGTGACCGAACTGCTCTCCAAGCCCATCCGGCTCGGCTATCTCAACGCAATCGCCCTCATCGTCGTCGTCGGTCAGATACCCAAGTTGCTCGGATTCACCGTGGACGCGTCCGGTGTTCTCGGACAGATCGCCGACGTCGCGCAATCGCTGTGGGCGCGCGAGTTCGATCCGATCGCCGCGGCCGTCGGTTTCGGATCACTTGCCGTGATCGTGCTGTTTCGCAGACTGTTTCGCAGCATCCCAGGAATTCTGGTGGCCGTAGTGGGCGCCATGATCGTCTCGGCAGTCTTCGATCTCACCGACGACATCTCCATGGTCGGGGCAATTCCCAGCGGACTGCCGCTCCCGTCCTTCTCCGGTGTCGGCTGGGGCGACGTCGGACATCTCATCGCCCCGGCGGCCGCTATCGCGTTGATCGCCTTCGCCGATACGGGCGTGCTGTCCCGTACGTTCGCGGCCCGGCACAATCACGTCGTCGACGGCAGCACCGAGATGAAAGCCATCGGCGTGTCCAACCTGGCGAGCGGACTGTTCGGCGGATTCCCCATCTCTGCCAGCGGTTCACGAACCCCTGTGGCCGAACAGAACGGCGCCCAAACGCAGTTGGCGAGCGTGGTGGGCGCGTTCGCTGTGCTGGTCTTCGTCCTCGCCGCTCCAGGCGTCACCACCTACCTGCCCGACGCGACGCTCGGAGCGGTGGTCATCGTAGCCGCGACGGCACTGATAGACATCCGCGGACTGGTCCGCATGTGGCACATGAGCCGCATCGAATTCGGGCTCGCCGCAGCAGCATTCCTCGGGGTCACCCTTGTCGGGGTGCTTCAGGGCATCGTCGTCGCGATCGGGTTGTCCTTCGCCGCTGTGATCGCGCGGGCGTGGCAGCCGTACCGCACAGAGCTCGTCCGCACGGCCGACCGCCCCGGGTACCACGATATCGAGCGCCACCCGGACGGGCAGCGTATTCCTGGCCTGGCAGTGGTGCGGTTCGACGCCCCGTTGTTCTTCGCGAACGGAACCATCTTCGACCGGTACATCCGCTCCGTGGTGCATCACCAACCAACCCCAGCGGAGTGGGTGGTCATCGCCGCGGAACCCATCACCGGCCTCGACACCACCGCGGTCGACCAGCTCGTCGAGCTCGACCGGTATCTGAAGGATCAGGGGATTCGACTTGTATTCGCAGAAATGAAGGGCCCGATCAAAGACCGACTGATCCGTTTCGGCGCGGCCGGCAGCTTCGATACCTCGCGTTTCTACCCCACCGTCGAAACTGCCGTCGACGCGTTTCAGCAACGGGCTCATCAGTGATGATCGCGTACGGCGACTGGGATCGTCCACACTGGATGGCATGGACTACGCAACCAACCCGTCCGACGGCGTTCGAATCGGCTATCAGGTAGTCGGATCCGGCCCTCCACTGATGCTGGTACACGGGAGCCTGTTGACCCATGTGATCTGGCGAACCTTCGGCTACGCCAAGGTGCTACGACCGAACAGGACGCTGATCTTGGTCGACATGCGCGGGCACGGTCGAAGCGACAAACCCCACGAGGTCGACGCATATTCGATGAGCTCCATGGTCGGTGACCTCACCGCCGTCCTCGACGCGGTCGGCGTCGAGAAGGTCGACTACTGGGGCTACTCCTTCGGCGCGAGGGCCGGGCTGACGCTGACCGCGCACGCACCCGAACGCGTGAACAGCCTGATTGCCGGCGGAGGTTCGCACGGTTCGCAGGCCGGTGCGTTCGATCGACTGTTCTTCCCCGGTTGCGCGGACGTGCTGGCGGAGCGGGGAATGGACGGGTTCATCACCGAATGGAACGAGCATCGGATGTTCCCGGTCGACGACGCGACCCGGGCTGCGTTCGCTGCGAACGACACCGACGCCATGGCCGCCTACTTCCGCGCATCCGACGCCGAGCCCGGACTCCCCGACGACGCCCTACGCGGCTTCGATCTGCCGTGCCTGTTCTACGTCGGGTCGGAGGACCGAGAACGGCTCGCCGCCGGGCGTGCCGCCGCGGACCTCGTACCCGGTGCGCAGTTCCACCTCATCGAAGGATTCGACCACTCGACCACGCCCGCCGCAAGCGAGGAGGTGTTGGGCGTCGTGACGCCGTTCCTGGGCCGCCACTCCCCTATGTGAGCGGAAATACATAGCAGGACACGTACTTCCACTCACATACGGAGACGCTCGAACTGGTCGTCGCGAAACTCTTCGGACAACACCTGACCGGAGTCCTCACGCGCGCGAAGTTCCACGCGTCGAATTTTGCCGGAGATGGTCTTGGGCAGCTCGAAGAACTCGAGGCGGCGCACACGCAGATACGGCGCCAGATGCTCACGCGCATACTTGAGGATCTCGAATGCCGTGTCCTCGTTCGGTTCCCACCCGGCGGCGAGCGCAACATAAGCCTTGGGCACAGCCAGGCGTGTCTCGTCGGGAGCAGGTACGACGGCTGCCTCCGCCACGGCCGGATGCTCGATCAACACACTCTCGAGCTCGAACGGCGACACCTTGTAATCCGAGGCCTTGAACACGTCGTCGGTGCGACCCACGTAGGTGATGTAACCGTTCTCGTCTCGCGAGGCGACGTCGCCGGTGTGGTAGTAACCGCCCGCCATCACCTGCTTGTTGCGTTCGGCGTCGTCGAGGTACCCGGTCATCAAGTTGAACGGTTTCACCGTCAGGTCGAGACAGATCTCGCCCTCATCGGCCAGCTCACCGGTCACCGGATCGACGATGACTACCGGTACGCCCGGCAGCGGCCGTCCCATCGAACCGAACTTCAACTCACTACCCGGTGTGTTCGCTACCAGGGCAGTGGTTTCCGTCTGCCCGAACCCGTCACGGATATTGAGGCCCCACAGCTTCTGAACATGGGAGATGACCTCCGGGTTGAGTGGCTCACCCGCACCGATCGCCTCGCGCAACGCGCCCTTGCCACCGGAGATGTCAGCCTGGATCAGCATGCGCCACACCGTCGGCGGCGCACAGAACGTTGTCACCTCGGCCCGACGGATCTGCTCGAGAAGGGCTGCGGCGTCGAAACGCGTGTAGTTGTAGACGAAGATCGTGGCCTCGGCGATCCACGGCGCGAAGAAGCAACTCCATGCGTGCTTGGCCCAGCCGGGTGAGCTGATGTTGAGGTGCACGTCGCCCGGTTCGACGCCGAGGAAGTACATCGTGGTGAGGTGCCCGACGGGGTACGACACGTGCGTGTGCTCGACGAGTTTGGGCTTGCTGGTCGTTCCCGAGGTGAAGTACAGGAGCAGACGATCGTCGGGCGCGGTCACCGTCTCGAAGGGCTGCGCGTCCAGCATCTCGTAGGCCGCCCGGTAGTCCATCCAGCCTTCGGATTCGCCGCTTGAGATCCTCAGGTAGTCGCCGGGGACGTCGTCGAACTTGGGCGCATCGGCGGGATTGACGATGACGGCCTTCGCCTGGCCGCGTTGCACGCGATCGGTGAGATCCACGGAGCCGATTGCGGTGGTCGTCGGCATCAGCACGGCGCCGAGCTTCATCACTGCGAGCATCGACTCCCACAGTTCCACCTGGTTTCCGAGCATCAACATCACCGAGTCACCGCGACCGATGCCCAGGGATTCCAACCAGCGCGCTACCTGATCGGACCGATGCGCGACGGCATCGAAGCTGTACTTGCCCTCCGACCCGTCCTCCTCGACGATCCAGAGCGCGGTGGCGTCGTTGCCGCGGGCAATGGCGTCGAACCAGTCGATGGCCCAGTTGAAGCGGTCACCGAGTTCGGGCCATTCGAAGGTGGACACGGCCGTGTCGTAGTCTCCGTGCGCGGCCAACAACCGATCCCTGGCCTGCTTGAACGCCGCGTGGGCTGTTCCGTCCGTCATTGTCACTCCTCACTACCGTGCGCAGGTATGGCGCACGTCTCGCCATCGCCATCCACGCTAGAGACACGGGCGCCCCCGCCACTACCCCCGAATGAGGGTCCCCATTCCTACACCACACGACCGGCACCGAGCGCACTATGAAGTGATGCACGAACTTGCGATCACGCAGTGCATAGTCGACGCCGTCTGCGAGCGGGCCGACGGAAGAACGGTGAGCAGTGTGCGGGTGCGCGTGGGCCGTTTGTGCGCGTTGATTCCCGACTCGATGCAGTTCTGTTTCGACCTCGTCACCGAGGGCACGGTCATGGAAGGTGCGCGCCTCGACATCGACGAGGAAGACGGACGAGCTCTGTGCCGGACATGCGGTATCGAGTTCGTCCTCGCCGATCCCATCCTCCTATGCCGGTGCGGAAGCGCCGATGTCGACGTGCTCGCCGGCCGAGACCTCCGAATTCTCTCGATGGAAATGAGTTGAATGCACATGTGCGCCACCTGCGGATGCGAGGGTGACGGTGGACCCGTCGTCACCCTCCCTCACCAGCACCCCCAAGAACACAGCCACCCGCACGAACACGAGCACGCCCACGCCCACGAACACGAACACCCACACGAACACCCACATGAGGTCGTCACCCTCGAGCAGAAGGTTCTCGCCAAGAACGACCTCCTTGCCGAACGCAATCGCGGCTGGTTGGCGGGGCGCGGGATCTCGGCGTTCAACATGATGAGCTCGCCGGGAGCTGGAAAGACGACGCTGCTGGAGCGGACGATTCGTGCGCTGGTCGAATCGCGGCCGATCGCGGTCATCGAGGGCGATCAGGAGACACTGCTCGATGCAAACCGGATCGAGGCAGCGGGAAGCGCTGTAGTGCAGATCAATACCGGCTCCGGCTGCCACCTCGACGCCGACATGGTGCGCCGTGCCCTCGATACGCTCGATCCGGTGGCCGGGTCGCTGCTGTTCATCGAAAACGTCGGAAACCTGGTGTGCCCCGCTCTGTTCGACCTCGGAGAGGAAGGCAAGGTTGTCCTAATTTCAGTGACGGAAGGCGACGACAAGCCGCTGAAATATCCGCACATGTTCGCCGCCGCGGATCTCGTGGTCGTCAACAAGATCGACCTACTGCCCTACGTCGACTTCGACATGAACGTCTTTGCACAGCACGCCAAGTCGATAAACCCGCAGATCGAACTAATACCGACGTCGGCGACCACCGGCGATGGATTGGAAGACTGGTTTCGATGGATCGACGATCACGCCCGTATCAACCGTTGACTTCCCTTCCAGCCACGAGTAGACAGTGACTTACATCACACAAGTAAGCCGAGAGTCGACTCCAGTGATGGAGGGGTGGCCAGAGCGCTGCCCCGGAGAGCGGACAGCATGCCAACCCAGGCAGCAGTCGACGCCGAACAGGCACTGATCCATGTGCTGTGGATCAATGCCGGACTGAGCTGCGATGGAGATTCGGTGGCCTTGACTGCAGCCACCCAGCCCAGTATCGAAGAGATCGCTTTGGGCGCCTTACCAGGACTTCCGCAAGTGGCAGTGCACTGGCCGCTGATCGATTTCGAGTGCGGTCCCGTCGGCGGTGCCGATGACTTTCTCGAGTGGTTCTGGAAAGCCGACCGTGGCGAACTCGAACCGTTCGTACTGGTGGTCGAAGGATCGATCCCCAACGAGGCGCTCCACGAGGAAGGCTACTGGTCCGGCTTCGGCAGCAACCCCGAGACCGGGCAGCCGGTGACCACGAGCGAATGGCTCGACCGGCTCGCGCCCAAGGCAACGGCAATCGTCGCCGTCGGAACCTGCGCCACCTATGGCGGAATCCACGCGATGGCCGGCAATCCGACCGGCGCGATGGGTGTGCCGGACTACCTCGGCTGGGACTGGAAGTCGAAGGCCGGGATTCCGATCGTGTGCGTTCCAGGCTGCCCCATACAGCCGGACAATCTGTCGGAGACATTGACCTATCTGCTCTACATGGCCACCGATCAGGCACCGATGATCCCACTGGACGAGGCGTTGCGCCCCACGTGGCTTTTCGGACAGACAGTGCACGAGGGGTGTGACCGGGCCGGGTACTACGAGCAGGGTGATTTCACGACCGAGTACGGGTCACCGAAATGCATCGTCAAACTCGGCTGCTGGGGTCCAGTCGTCAAATGCAATGTCCCCAAACGTGGCTGGATGAACGGAATCGGTGGGTGCCCCAACGTCGGCGGCATCTGCATCGGGTGCACCATGCCTGGGTTCCCCGACAAATTCATGCCCTTCATGGACGAGCCGCCGGGCGGCAAACTGTCCACGGCAGCATCGGGCGTCTACGGCTCGGTGGTCAAGAGCCTGCGCAATATCACTGGCAAGACAGTCGACCACGAGCCCAAGTGGCGTCACCCGGGCACGAAGCTCGAGACCGGAGCCACCCGCACCTGGTAGTCGGTGCACCCTGACAACTTCACGAGACAACCTCACGAGAGGCATCTTCGATGACAGCCACCATGCCCACTCCGTCCCACAAGGCCGGCGGCAAAGACGGGGCGACCGACAGTGACGGCCTGGTGGAGATGGCGTGGGACCCCATCACCAGGATCGTCGGCAGCCTCGGTATCTACACCAAGATCGACTTCAAGAACAAGGAAGTGGTCGAGTGCAAGAGCACGTCGTCCATATTCCGCGGCTATTCGATCTTCATGAAAGGCAAGGATCCGCGCGACGCGCACTTCATCACCAGTCGAATATGCGGCATCTGCGGCGACAACCATGCCACGTGCTCGTGCTACACCCAGAACATGGCGTATGGCGTCAAACCCCCACACCTGGGCGAATGGATCGTCAACCTCGGCGAAGCTGCCGAGTACATGTTCGATCACAACATCTTTCAAGAAAACCTCGTCGGCGTCGACTACTGCGAGAGGATGGTGTCGGAGACCAATCCCGGTGTGCTCGCCAAGGCCGAGAACACGCGCGCACCACACGAGGGCGAACACGGCTACCGCACCATTGCCGACATCATGCGCTCCCTCAATCCCTTCACCGGCGAGTTCTACCGCGAAGCCCTGATGGTATCCCGGTCGACGCGAGAGATGTTCTGTCTCATGGAAGGTCGGCATGTTCACCCGTCGACACTGTATCCAGGCGGGGTCGGAACCGTCGCAACGATTCAGTTGATGACTGACTACATGACGCGCCTCATGCGCTATATCGAGTTCATGAAGAAGGTCGTCCCCATGCACGACGACCTGTTCGACTTCTTCTACGAGGCACTGCCGGGCTACGACAAGGTCGGCCTGCGGCGCACCCTGCTCGGATGCTGGGGTTCGTTCCAGGATCCCGACGTCTGCAACTTCGCCTACAAGGACATGACCGAGTGGGGCCGCAAGATGTTCGTGACGCCGGGTGTCGTCGTCGACGGCAAGCTCGTCACAACCGATCTGGTCGACATCAATCTCGGCATCCGAATTCTCCTCGGCTCTTCGTATTACGACGATTGGACCGACCAGGAAACGTTCGTGAAAACGGACCCTCTCGGCAATCCGGTCGACCGTCGTCACCCGTGGAATCAGCACACGAACCCCAAGCCGCAGAAGCGAGACCTCGACGACAAGTACAGCTGGGTGATGTCGCCGCGCTGGTACGACGGAAAGGACTACCTCTCGCTCGATACCGGTGGCGGACCACTCGCCCGCCTGTGGTCCACAGCGCTGGCCGGCCTGGTCGACATCGGCTACGTGAAATCGACGGGCCACAGCGTCCAGATCAACCTGCCGAAGACGGCCCTGAAGGGGCCGGTCAGCTTCGAGTGGACCATCCCGGAACACGGAAGCAATACTCTCGAACGCAACCGGGCGCGCACCTACTTCCAGGCCTACGCGGCTGCAGCGGCCCTTCATTTCGCCGAGAAAGCGCTCGTCGAAATCAGGGCCGGACGCACCAAGACGTGGGAACCGTTCGAAGTTCCCGACGAAGGAATCGGCTGCGGCTTCACCGAAGCTGTCCGCGGAGTGTTGTCGCACCACATGGTGATTCGAGACGGCAAGATCGCAAACTACCATCCTTATCCGCCTACTCCGTGGAATGCCAATCCACGCGACAGCTATGGCACCCCAGGCCCATACGAAGATGCAGTACAAGGTCAGCCGATCTTCGAAGAGAACGATCGGGACCACTTCAAGGGCATCGACATCATGCGTACCGTCCGCAGTTTCGATCCGTGCCTCCCATGCGGAGTGCACATGTATCTCGGTGACGGCAAGACCATCGAGAAACTCCATTCACCGACACAGTCGGTGACCGGTGAGTGAAGACACGTGGCGTAACGCGGGACAGCGCATCGATACCCTGGTGGACTCGCTCTCCACCGGCGGCGCCGTTGCCCGGCAACGGGCCGAACAGCTCGTGCGCGAGATCGTCGATCTCTACGGCGAAGGGCTGGCCCGGATTCTGTCCATGTCCGACGCAGCCACGACCGACCGCTTGGTGCACGACGACCTGATAGCCAGTCTCCTGCTCGTCCACGACCTCCATCCCGACGACGTCGACACCCGAATCCGGACGGCGCTGGACGGAGTGCGGCCCTACCTCGGTTCCCACGGCGGGGACGTGGAGCTCATCGGCGTGCAGGATGGCGTCGTCACACTTCGCTTGCTGGGCAGCTGCAAGACCTGCCCGTCCTCGTCCGTGACGCTCGAGCTCGCCGTCACCGACGCCGTACAGGCCGCAGCTCCGGAGACGACGTCGATTCAGGTGAACACCTCCGAGGCCGACGACACATCCGGGCTGATCTCCGTCGACTCCCTCATGGCCAAGATCCACCCGCCTGGGGCGCATACCTGGATCTCCGTCCCCGATCTCGAGCGACTGGGCGACGGGGACATCGGGGGCTTTCTCGTCGCAGACCTTGCTGTGCTGGCCTGCCGTATCGGAAATACCTTGTACGCCTACCGGGATCGCTGCGCGAGCTGCACCGGGTCGATGGCCGGGGCCAGATTGGGCCGCGTGGCCGGTAGCTCGCGCGTCGCGTTGTCCTGCCCCCTGTGCAACACGCACTACGACGTCCGCGCTGCAGGCGCTGCCCTCGACGCGGAGAATCTCCATCTGGATCCGCTGCCGGTGCTACTGCGCGACGGAGTCGTGTCGATAGCTACCCCGATGGGGTCGGTGCCGTCGTGAATGCGGGCCCGCTGTCCTCGCTTGCGCGCATCACCCGATCCAGGCCACCGCCGTCGGTGACGGAGAGCTGCGACATGTGCGCCGAGACCATCTCCGACGAGCACCAGCACGTGGTGAATGTCGAGGCCCGCCAACTGATGTGTGTCTGCCGCGGCTGCTACCTGCTGTTCACCGACTCGTCCGCGCGGCTACGGTTTCGAGCCGTCCCTGATCGATACATCTACTTCTCGGACTTCGAACTGGGACCGGGAGTATGGGATCAGCTGGAGATTCCAGTAGGTCTCGCATTCTTCTTCCACAACTCCTCGCTCGGACGCACCACCGCGTTCTATCCGGGCCCTGCTGGTGCGACCGAATCAGAACTGCCACTCGACGCCTGGAACGACGTCCTGGCCACGAATCCCGATCTCGGCATTGCGCAGAGCGACGTCGAGGCACTCCTGATCCGTATCCCGCACGGCGGACCCGGTGGACCCACCGTGACGACAACCTCGTGTCACTTGGTGCCGATCGACGCGTGCTACGAGCTCGTCGGAAGGATGCGAATGCTGTGGCGCGGCTTCGACGGAGGTCAGGACGCGCACCGCGAAATGCAACAGTTTTTCGACGCCGTCGATCAGCGCAGTAGGGCACCGTCATGACCGACCTGTCCTTCGAGTTGCTGAATATCGCCCCCGAGCCGTACGCAGTGGTGCCCAACCTGCTTGCGCGGGTGCGAATCACCGAATCCTCGGGTGTCCCCATCCACGCGCTCGCGCTACGCGCACAGGTCCGGATAGAGCCCCAGCGGCGGCGATACAGCGACGCCGAGGCAGCCGCCATGGCGGACCTGTTCGGCACCCGAGACAGATGGGCGTCGACGCTCAAATCCTTCCTCTGGATGCAGACCAGCACCACGGTCCAAGGATTCACCAGCACCTGCGAAACCGATATTGCACTCCCCTGTACCTACGACTTCGATGTCACGGCGTCGAAGTACCTGCATGCGCTACAGGACAACAAGACGATCCCGATCGCCGCGCTCTTCAGCGGCACAGTCTTCACCAACGGAAATTCGGGTCGTTTCGGCGTCGAGCAGATCCCCTGGGATCGCGAATGTTCCTACGAGATGCCCGTACAAGTCTGGAAGGATCTTGTTCGGCTGCACTATCCGAATACCGGCTGGGTTCGACTCGACCACGACACGCTTGCCGCTCTTGCGCGTTTCAAATCCGATCGAGGACTGATCGGATTCGACGAGGCGGTCACCGATCTCCTCGCCGGCGCCGAGGTGACGCCATGAGTTTCGACTCGGTACGCGAGGTGGCCGACGCAGTGCTGTACGAGGGATATCTGCTGTACCCGTATCGCGCGAGTTCACTGAAGAATCGGTCGCGATGGCAGTTCGGTGTACTCGGCCCGAGCGGCGCTGCAGCCGCCGGACTGGGTGAGGCATCCGCGATGTCGACCCAGTGCATCCTGCGGGGGACCGCCGATGCTGCCGTGACCGTCGCGCTGCGCTTCCTCCAGCTGCAGGACCGTCGCGTCGAGCGCTTCACGAACGGTGAGTACGCCGCGACAGCGGAGTTGATCGTCGACGGGACTCGGTGGCTCAGCTGGGAGGAGGCCGTCGAAGGGGACGTCGATCTGGGACCGATTCCGCTGGGGGATTTCATCTCGGGGCGCCGGATACCGGTCACCGTCGACGGCGGCGCCGAAATCGAGGAGCTGGGACAGTCCTTGGGGCGTGTCATCCGGACGCGCTACCCGCTCGTCGCCGAGATCAAGTTGTCCGCAACGCAGACGGGTCGCTACACCAAGATCGGAATCGACGTCTGCAATACCCACGCGCCGGTAACGGACCGAGACGAGGCCACTCGAGTGTCGTTCATCGGTGCCCACCTCATCCTGCAGAGCGACACGGCCGAATTCGTTTCACTTCTCGAACCTGAAGACGAGGCTGTCGACCTGGCGGCGACCTGTACCCAGAGTCGGTGCTTTCCGGTGCTGGCCGGCTCACCGGGAAGCGTCGACACGGTACTGGCATCCCCGATCATTCTGTACGACTATCCGGAGATCGCGGCGCAGAGTGACGGTGCCTTGTTCGACTCCACCGAGATCGACGAAATCCTCACTCTGCGAGTGATGACGATGACCGATGAGGAGAAAGCCCAAGCCCGCGCTACCGATCCTCGCGCGGCAGAGATCATCGACCGCTGTGACGGCATGTCGGAGGAGAGCATGCAGCAGTTGCACGGTCTACTTCGCCTCCCGCACGGCGCCGGCCTCGAAACCGAAGGCCCGGGGTTGATTCCGGACGTGCCCGAGGGCATCGACTGGTGGACTCCCGAGGCCGACACCAGCGTGGCGCCGGAATCGGATGGTGTTCTGATACAGGGCGTTCGAGTCGCGAAGGGCAGCATGGTCCGAGTCCACCCCTCCCGCCGAGCCGACGCACAGGATCTGTTCTTCGACGGCCGCACCGCCCGAGTCGCGACGGTGCACGCCGACGTCGACGGGGAGACGCACGTCGGGATAGTGCTGCTCGACGACCCAGCGGCCGAACTTCACGACTGGTACGGCCGCTACCTGTACTTCGCGCCGGACGAGCTCGAGCCCCTAGATCGTTCGGCAGCGCTCGATCGTTCGGCAGCGCTCGAAGTACCTACGCGAGAGGAGAAACAGCCATGAATGTTCTCGGCTACATCACGACGGCCGCGCTCGGCATCGTCGTGGCAGCAGCCGTAGTCGTCGGGGCGAAGTCCGTTCCCGACATCAAGCGGTATCTGCGTATGCGAAGGATGTAGGACGGGTGATGACGCCACGGATCTTGATCGCGGGTATCGGCAACCTTTTCCTCGGCGACGACGGCTTCGGGCCGGAGGTGTCGAGGCGGATACCTGTCGGCGATCTACCGTCCGGCACAAGATCCGTCGACTACGGTATTCGAGGTCTCCACCTCGCCTACGACCTCCTGGATCAGCCCGATGCCCTGGTTCTGATCGACGCCGTGCCCGACCGAGGTGAACCGGGGCGCCTCCGTGTCTTCGAGGTGAGCAAAGAGGATCTGCGCGGCGTCGATTTCGATCCGCACGGGATGGATCCCGGCGCGGTCCTGTCGAGCCTCGGGTCGATCGGCTCGACGTTGCCACCGACAACGGTCGTGGTGGGGTGCCAGGTCGAGAGTGTGGAGGAGGGCATCGGTCTGTCGAAGCCTGTCGCGGACGCGGTGGACGAGGCGGTGGCGCTGGTGTTGTCGCTCGTTGCGGATTTCACAGAAGGCGGGAGGGCGGCGCCATGTGTCTCGGTATCCCCGGTCGAGTGATCTCGATGCTCGAGGGCTACGGAGATCAGCTCGCGCTGGTCGACGTTGTCGGTGAGCATCGCAAGGTGAATGTCGGGATGATGCCCGAGGTGACGTTCACCGCTGGCGACTGGGTGATCATTCACATGGGATTCGTGGTGGAGAAGACAGATGCCGCGGGCGCCGAGGCGGCGATGGCCGGGCTGGAACTCATGGGTCGTGGCCGCGAAGACGGCGGTGACCGATGAACACCCGTCGGCGAATCACGGTCGGTGGAGTCGTCCAGGGCGTCGGGTTCCGGCCGTTCGTGTACGCCACTGCCTCGGAGCTCTCGCTTGCCGGTTCGGTCGGCAACACGGGCTCCGGTGTCGTCATCGAACTCGAGGGCCCCACCTCGGCGCTCGCTCGGTTCGAACGGCGACTCCGCGAGGACCCGCCACCGCACGCCGTCGTCGATTCCGTCGAGGTCACCGAGATTCCGACTCGCGGCGGAAGTGGATTTCGAATCGACGCAACCTCGGCCCACGGTGAGGGTCGTACCTTCGCCTCGCCCGATCTGGGGATGTGCGAGGACTGCGTCGCCGAGTTCCGCGACCCGTCGAATCGCCGTTTCCGACATCCTTTCATCACGTGCACCAACTGTGGGCCGCGGTTCACGATCATCCGTGCACTGCCGTACGACCGCGACGCCACCACCATGTCGACGTTCCCGATGTGCGCAGCCTGCGCGAGGGAATACGCCGACCCTGCTGACCGAAGATTCCATGCGCAGACCATCGCGTGTTGGGACTGTGGACCGATCCTGTCGTACGTCGGTGTAGAGCAAACAAGTTCGGGCGAGGCCGCGGTGGAGGACGCTCGTCGGCAGCTTCTCGACGGAATGATACTTGCAGTCAAAGGTATCGGCGGCTTCCACCTCGCGTGCGATGCGTCGAACGAGGTGGCCGTGCGGAGGCTTCGGGACCGAAAGCGCCGCGGCGACAAACCATTTGCCGTGATGGTCGCGAACGTGGACCAAGCGAGAGAGCTCGCCGAACTCGATCCGTGCGAGGCGCATCTCCTGTCCGGGGCGCAGAATCCGATTGTGTTGCTGGGGAGGCATTCCCATGACACCTTGGCAGCCTCGGTGGCGCCGCGAAACCGGGACCTCGGTGTCATGCTCGCTTACACTCCACTCCACCACCTGCTGCTGGAGGGGTTCGGACCGCTGGTGATGACCTCGGGAAACCTCGGCGGTGAACCCATCGCCTTCCGGAACGACGACGCCCGCACCCGGCTTGCGCATATCGCCGACGGATGGCTCGAACACGACCGAGACATCATCGTACCCTGCGACGACTCCGTGGTTCGTGTCGTTGCAGGCGTGGAACGGCCGGTCCGGCGCTCGCGCGGCTATGCTCCGATGCCGTTGGCCCTCCCGTTCCCAGTATCACCGGTGCTGGCGGTGGGAGGCGATCTCAAGAACACCTGTGGGGTCGCCGACGGCCGATACGCCTGGCTGGGCCAGCATGTGGGCGACATGGACGACCTGGCGACACTGCGGGCATTCTCGGCGAGCGTGTCGCATCTTCAGCGGCTGACACACGTGAAGCCGGAACAGTTGGTGGCCGATGCGCACCCGGGCTATCGCTCCTCGGCATGGGCGCGGGAGCACGCCGGAGACAGACCGGTCCGCACGGTCTCACACCACCATGCACACGTTGCTGCCGTCATGGGTGAGCACGGAATCCCCAGCGACACAGAGGTCCTCGGCCTCGCATTCGACGGTACCGGATACGGCACCGACGGCGCCGTATGGGGTGGCGAAGTTCTGATTGCCGACTACAAGGGTTTCAGGCGTCCGGCCCACCTGAAGTACGTCCCCCTTGCCGGCGGCGACGCCGCCGTACACCGGCCGTATCGAATGGCACTGTCGCACCTGCACGCCGCCGGTGTGTCTTGGGACCCTCGACTCGACTGCGTTCAGGCCTGTCCCGAGCAGGAAGGACGGGTTCTGCGGCACCAACTCGAGACCGGATTCGGGTGCGTACCGACGTCGAGCATGGGCAGGTTGTTCGACGCGATCGCCGCCATCGCCGGAGTACGGCAGACCGTCGACTACGAGGCGCAGGCAGCTATCGAACTCGAAGCTCTGGCCCGCGATATCGACAGCGATGCTTATGCTTTCGGATTCCGAGACGATGAGGACGGCATGTTGGTCGACGCCGGGCCTGTCGTCGCCGCGGCGGTCTCCGACGCGTTGACAGGAAGGCCGCCAGGCGTGATCGGTGCCCGCTTCCACAATGCGGTGATCGCTCTGGTGGTCGATATCGCGGAGTATTTCCGCGCGCGAGCGGGCGATATGCCGGTCGTCGTCACCGGCGGCGTGTTTCAGAACCCGACCCTGCTCTCCGGATCGATGCGGAGCTTGGAAGCCAGAGGATTTCGGGTGCTCACACCGCGACTTCTACCGGCGAACGACGGCGGGCTCGCCTTCGGACAACTACTCGTCGGGAGTGCGTCATGACAGCAGAAGGAGAGAGCCGATGTGCCTAGCCGTTCCAGGAAGGATCGTCAGCATGGAAGAGCGTGACGGCGCGTCGATGGCAGAGGTGGACTTCGGCGGCCTCCGCAAGGAGGTGTGCTTGCACTACATACCCGATGCTGCTGTCGGTGAATACGTGGTCGTTCACGTCGGTTTCGCCATTCAGCGACTCGACGAGGAATCGGCGTTACGCACCCTCGCGGAGTTCGAACGCATGAACATTCTCGACGAGGAGTTCGGCGACGGGTTCGCCCGCGCTGCACAGCAGGCCGGCGTCCAACAGTCGAACGAGGTGGGTTGAATGAAGTATCTCGACGAGTTCAGCAATCCCGAGTTGGCCAGGCGCCTGCTCGACCAGATCCACGCCGCCACTACCCGGCCGTGGGCGATCATGGAAGTCTGTGGAGGGCAAACACATTCGATCATCCGGCACGGCATCGATCAACTACTGCCGAGTCGGATCGAGATGATCCACGGGCCAGGTTGCCCGGTGTGCGTCACCCCTCTCGAGATCATCGACAAAGCACTGGCAATCGCGGCCGAGCCCGGTGTCATCTTCTGCTCGTTCGGGGACATGCTGCGCGTGCCTGGAAGCGCGAAAGATCTGTTCCACATCAAGAGCGAGGGCGGCGACATTCGCGTCGTCTACTCCCCGCTCGACGCGCTGGCCATTGCCAAGGCCAATCCCGACCGGCAGGTGGTGTTCTTCGGTATCGGGTTCGAGACGACGGCGCCGGCCAATGCCATGACAGTCTTTCAAGCCAAGCGCCAGGGAATCGACAACTTTTCCTTGCTCGTCTCTCATGTACTCGTGCCACCTGCCATCGCCGCGATCATGGAGTCACCGACATGTCGAGTGCAGGCCTTCCTCGCCGCCGGCCATGTGTGCAGCGTGATGGGTACCGGCGAGTATCCCGCTCTGGCAGAGAAGTATGCGGTGCCGATGGTCGTCACCGGGTTCGAGCCGCTCGATATTCTGGAGGGGATACGCCGCACCGTTCTGCAACTCGAATCCGGACGGCACGAGCTCGAGAATGCCTACACCCGGGCCGTGACGACCGAAGGCAACGTGCCGGCCCAGCAGATGCTCGCCGATGTCTTCGAGGTCACCGACCGGACGTGGCGCGGAATCGGAATGATCCCGCAGAGCGGCTGGCGGCTTTCTCCCGCGTACCACGACTACGACGCGGAGGCACGGTTCGATGTGGCAGCCATTCGGACGGCCGAGTCGTCGATCTGCCGCTCCGGGGAAGTACTCCAGGGGTTGATCAAGCCGAACGAGTGCGCGGCATTCGGCAAGGAGTGCACGCCGCGGAACCCGTTGGGAGCGACGATGGTGTCCTCGGAAGGAGCCTGCGCCGCGTACTACCTGTACCGGAGGTTGGAACAACCTGCAGAGGTGAGCCATGTCTGAGTTGGACATCGAATCCTGGACGTGTCCAGCGCCGTTGCGGGATTCACCCAATATCGTGATGGGGCACGGCGGTGGCGGAGCTCTGTCCGCCGAATTGATCGAGCACCTGTTCCTGCCCGCGTTCGGGTCCGCTGCAGTGGCAGGTCTCGGTGATTCGGCCGTCGTGACGCTCGCCGGGGCCCGTCTGGCGTTCTCGACCGATTCCTACGTCGTCAAGCCCATGTTCTTCCCCGGCGGGACCATCGGTGATCTCGCCGTCAACGGAACGGTCAACGATCTCGCGATGTCCGGGGCCCGGCCGATGGTGCTCTCGACTGCGTTCATTCTGGAGGAGGGCACACCACTGACCGAGATCAGGAGGGTTGCCCAGTCCATGGGAACCGCAGCGTTGGCCGCTGGGGTCACCCTCGTCACCGGTGACACCAAGGTGGTCGACTCCGGCCACGGTGACGGTGTCTTCGTCAACACCGCCGGTATCGGGGTGATCGACGACGGCGTCGACATCGCGCCCGAGAACGCGACAGCGGGTGACGTCGTGATCGTCAGCGGAGACATCGGCGTCCACGGCATCGCGGTGATGAGCTGCCGCGAAGGGCTCGAGTTCGGCACCGAAGTATCCTCGGACAGTGCACCGTTGAACGGACTGGTCGCTGCCATGCTCGCCAGCGGAGGAAAAATCCACACGCTGCGGGACCCCACCAGAGGTGGCGTATCCGCCACCCTGAACGAGATCGCCAAAGCTGCACATGTGGGTGTATCGATCGACGAGCGTTCCCTCCCGATCCCCGACGCGGTCCGCGATGCATGTGGAGTGCTGGGCCTGGATGCGCTGTTCGTCGCCAACGAGGGCAAGCTCATCGCCTTCGTTCCGGCCGAGGATGCCGATCGGATCCTGAATGCGATGCGCGCGCACCCACTCGGCACCGGTGCCACCGCCATCGGGCGTTGTGTCACCGAGCATCCGGGGATGGTGGTGGCGCAGACGGCCTTCGGGGCTACCCGTGTCGTGGATCTACCTCTGGGTGAACAACTTCCGAGGATCTGCTGATGAGGTCTGGAGAATGAGCGAATCGGGCAGTCGTGGAGCCCGATTGTTCGGCCGATATGCATTTCCGCCCAACGAGCTGGGCTACTGCGGTCCACCGGGGTCGGAGGAGCTACTTGCCGAGCTCGATTCGGGCGAAGGCGGCATCGATCTGGTGAGTCGAGCACGTGCGTTCGACGGGGCGTGGCCGTATCTCGAGGCGTTGGCCGAATGCGGCAATATCGCCGACCCCCTCGACGATGCCGTGGTGCGGGCATATTGGGTGGGGTCGGGGCTGACTGATGCCGTGGACCCGGCACGTTTGCTCGCCCGGGTCCAGTACGCTTTCGCCGGACAGCCAGGCGGTGTTGTGCACGACATCGTCGGCGATTCGAATTGCTTGGCTCACCACAGCTTTCATGTGTTCGCCGTGTATCCATGGTTGAAATTGGTGCCGAGGGCCGGTCCGCAGGCACTGTCGGTGTTGCAGCAGTGCCGAATCCGCTGGGGGACGGTGGTGCAGCTCGATCGTGAGCAGGCCGTGGTTCGATCGCGACCGCTGGTGTTCGACGGCTCGGTTCTCTCGCTCGGGACAGAGGCGCTCGAGACGGTTCGTTGGAGCGCCGACGGCCGAGCGCTCGTCGACCGGCCGTCGGAAGGCGATCTTGTATCGATGCATTGGGATTGGATGTGTGACCGACTGACCGCCCCGGACGTCGATGCGCTCGATCGGTGCACCGATCGAGCGCTGACGCTCGCCAATCGCTATCTGAAGTCAGATGGCGATGACGGACCAGTAGCGCCTAGATCCGATCCCCGGACTCCGGGTGGAACAGGTGCACCGGCCCGTCGAGCTTGGTGAGGCTGATGCTCTCCCCGATTTTCGCGGGAGCGCGGACTGCCGAACGGGCGACAAGAGCGACCGGTCCACCGTCGAGCCCCTTGACCTTCGGGTCGTCGAGGTGGGCGTACACGTAGGACTCACTGCCGAGTTCCTCGATGAGGTCGACCTGCGCTGCGAAGCCCGCGCCGTGCTCGATGCCCAACTGCTCGGGGCGCAGTCCGATGGTGACGGTGTCGAGGCCCGCACTCGCCAGCTTGGTCATGGCTTCGCGTTCGAGCGGCAGCAACGAGTCGCCGATCTGCACCCCGCCCGACGCGATCGGGACCGTCATCAGGTTCATCGCGGGAGAGCCGATGAAGCCCGCGACGAATGCGTTGACGGGGTTGTCGTACAGCTCGGTCGGGCTGGCGAACTGCTGCAACTTGCCGCCGCGCAGCACTGCAACGCGGTCACCCATGGTCATGGCCTCGACCTGATCGTGCGTGACGTACACGGTGGTGGTGCCGAGCCGACGCTGTAGTGCCGCGATCTGCGTGCGGGTCTGCACGCGCAGCTTGGCGTCGAGATTCGACAGGGGCTCATCCATGCAGAACACCTGCGGCTCGCGCACGATCGCACGGCCCATCGCGACGCGCTGCCGCTGACCACCGGACAGCTTGCCGGGCTTGCGGTCGAGAAACTCGGTCAAGTCGAGAATCTCCGCTGCCTGCGCGACTTTCTTCTTCCGCTCCTCGGTGGAGACCCCGCGCATCTTGAGGGCGAATCCCATGTTCTCCCCGACGGTCTTGTTCGGGTAGAGCGCGTAGTTCTGAAACACCATCGCGATGTCTCGGTCTTTCGACGGGACTCCGACCATGTTCTTGCCACCGATCTCGATGGCACCGCCGTCGATGTCCTCGAGGCCGGCGAGCATGCGTAGCGCGGTGGACTTGCCGGAGCCCGAGGGCCCGACGAGAACTACGAATTCACCGTCCTGGATGTCGAGGTCGAGCGAGTCGACGGCCAGCTTGTCGGCGCCCTCGTAGACGCACGATGCCTTCTTGTAAGTGATTGCAGCCATTGCGATTCTCCTGATTACTTGATGGCACCGAAGGACAGTCCGCGCACGAGCTTGTTCTGCGCGATCCAGCCGGCCAGGACGACGGGGAGTGCTGCGAGCGTCGCAGCGGCGGACAGACGGGCCCAGTACAGGCCTTCACCGGTGATGAATCCGACGAGTGCCACCGGAATCGTCTGTGCTTGAACGGCGGTGAGGTTGACCGCGAAGAAGAACTCGTTCCACGAGAAGATGGTGCAAATCAGCGCGGTCGCTGCGATACCTGGTGAGACCAGCGGAAGTATCACCTCGCGCACCGAAGTCCACAGCGATGCACCGTCCATGCTGGCAGCTTCGAGTAGCTCGCTGGGGACTTCGAGGAAGAACGATCGCATCATCCACACTGCGATGGGCAGGTTCATCGCCGTGTACAGCACGATGAGGGCCCAGATGTTGTCGAGCAGGCCGATGTCGCCGACGATGACGTACAGCGGGACGATCACGGCGACCACCGGGAGCATCTTGGTGGAGATGAAGAAGAACAGCACGTCCTTCGTCTTCTTCACCGGGCGAAGCGAGAGCGCGAACGCAGCCGGAATTCCCAGCAGCAGAACGAGGATGGTCGAGACGATCGTCGCGAACGCCGAGTTCATCAATGCCGTACCGATACCGCTGGAGAGGACCGCGCGGTACTGATCGAGCGTCGGGGTGAACAACAGCTTCGGTGGATCGGAGTAGGCGTCGGCCTCTTGCTTGAATCCGGTGAGGACCATCCACAGCACCGGGAAGAAGAACCCGAGCCCGAGGATCCAGGCCAGCACCGTCCAGATGGTGCCTGTGCCGAACTTTTTCTTCTTGTGCATAACCGGGGTACTCATCAGGCTGCCTCCTCGTTCCCGCTGAAGCTCTTGAAGATCAATCGGAGCGCGAGCGTGCTGACGAGGATCGTTGCGATCACGGTCACCACACCCATCGCGGCGGCCTGACCGATATCGAAGCCGAGGAACGCGCGCTGGTAGATGTAGAAGGGAAGGTTGGCACTCGCCACGCCCGGTCCGCCGGAGGTCATCATGTAGACGGCATCGAAGGTGTTGACGAGGTAGATCGCACCGAGCACGGCCCCGAGTTCGATGAATCGACGCAGGTGCGGGAGCGTCAGTTCACGGAAAAGCGAGAAGGCACTGGCACCGTCGACACGAGCCGCTTCGGCGATGTCCTTGGGCATCGATTGCAGCCCGGCGAGGATCAGCAGCATCATGAACGGCGTCCACTGCCAGATGAGGTTGGTCATGACGGCAGCGAGCGGAAAGCGTGAGACCCAGTCGATCTGCTCGACACCGAACGGGCTGAGCACGAAATTGATCAGGCCGAAGACCGGATCGAACATCGCCGTCTTCCAGATCAGCGCACCCGCCACCGGAGTGACGAGGAACGGTGTGATCAGCAGTGTCCGGATGAGGCTGCGTCCGATGAACTTACGGTCGAGTAGCAGCGCCAGCATCAGGCCCAGTATCACCGAGATGATGACGGTGCCCACGATCATGATGACCGTGTTCAGTGCCACCTCACGGAACTGACTGTCCCGGAAGACGTCCACGTAGTTGTTGAGCCAGTTGAACTCTTGCGATCCCGGGCGTACGAGGTTCCAGGACTGTGTCGAGTAGTAGAGCGTGAAGAGAAACGGAATCTGTGTGACGAGAATGAGAAAGATCAACGCCGGAAGCAGCGGGCCTCGCCGACGCCACCCTTCGGCTTTGGAGATCGTCCGAGATCGCGGTACGAACTCGTCGGATCCGGCGTCCGTCGACCGGACTTCTGTGGTGGTCATCCCTGGCCCTCCTGGTACGTCTTGCCGACCACTTCGGCGTATTGCTGCGCTTGCGCGAGCGCGTCCTGGACGCTGATTCGTCCTGCCACTGCTGCACTGATCTGCTGACTCACCCGCGTACCCAGGTCCTGGAACTCGGGGATCGTCAAGAACTGCACACCGGTGTACGGCACCGGGTCCACGGTCGGGTTGTTGGGATCTGCGCCCTCGATGGATTCGAGCGTGAGCGGACCGAATGCGGTTGCTGCCTCGGCGTATTCCGGTATCTCGTAGGTGGAGACCCGACTACCCGGTGGCACACGCTCCCAGCCGAGCTCGTTGCCCACCTTCTCGAGGTATTCCTTGCTGGTCATCCAGGACACGAACTTCCAGGCCTCGTCTGGATTCTCGGTCGTCTTCGGGATCCCGAGTGCCCACGAATACAGCCACCCGTTGTCGCCCTTGACCGCGCTCGGCGCCTTCGCATAGCCGATCTGGCCGACGACGTTGCTGGCGCTGGGATCCTCGAGAACCGAGACCGCCGAGGTGGCGTCGTACCACATCGCGGTGTTGCCCTGCGAGAGCTGCGTCGCGCATTCGCTGAAGCCACTGGTCGCGGCTCCCGGCTGGCCGTGTTCGCGCACGGTGTCGACGTAGAACTGCACGGCCTCCTGCACCTGGGGGCTGTCGAGCTGGGCGTTCCAGTCCTCGTCGTACCACCGGCCGCCGAAAGCGTTGATGACGGTGTTCAGTGGCGCGAGAACTTCACCCCAGCCTGGCTTTCCGCGAAGACAAATGCCAGAAACATCGGGGCTGTCTAGTGTCGCCGCGGCATCAGCGACCTCCTCCCAAGTCGGCTCCTCGGGCATCTCGATGCCTGCCGCCTCCATGAGGTCCTTGCGGTACATCAGGAACGAGGACTCACCGTAGAACGGCACCGCATACATGCTGCCCTCGTATGACAGCGAATCCTTGAGCGTCGGAATGAAGTCGTCCTCGTCGTAACCGGGTGTGGCGTCAGCGTACTCGGACAGGTTGGTGAGCCAACCGTTCTCGGCCCACTGCGGTGTCTCGAAGTTGCTGATCATGACGACGTCGAACTCGCCGCCGCCGGTCGCAACCGAGGCGGTGATCTTCGCGCGGGCCTCGTTCTCCGAGAGCGAGACGAACTTCAGATTGATGCCAGGGTTGTCGGCCTCGAACGACGGCGCGAGCGAAATGGCATCGGCCATCTGCGAGTTCGACACGATGGCCACGGTGATCGTGGTGCCGTCACCACCGCCTCCGAACGATCCCGCTCCCGCGCAACCGGACAGCACCAAAGTCGTCGCGAGCGAGGCCGCGACAGCTACTTTCGGTAATTTGCTCACTTGAATTGCTCTCCATTCTGGGTCGTTCCTGCGGGCTCCACTCCCGGCCCCTTCTGGGTCGTTCCTGCGGGCTCCACTCCCGGCCCCTTCTGGGTCGTTCCTGCGGGCTCCACTCCCGGCCCCTTCTGCGCCGTCAACCAACGCGCGCTTTCGATATCGGTGACCAGAACGGAGGCGAACCCACCGCGCAGCGCACCGAGCATGGCCTGATGTTTCTTGCGGCCACCGGAGATCAGGATGGCTCCCGCGCAGGCGCGAATGGCATCGAGTTCGACCGACACCGTCCGAGACGGAAGGGAGCCGGCGGTGGGCGTGCCGTCGATCGAGAAGAACCTGCCGCCGATCTCACCCACGGCACCGAGATGGTGCAGCTCCTCGAGGACATCGGTGTCGATGAAGCTGCCTTCGAACAAGGTGGTGGAGGTGGAAACGGGACCGAGGCCGTAGATCATGACATCGGCCTCGGTCCCGGCTTTGAGGGCGCGTGAAATCACCGAATCCTGATGCAGGGCAGTCACCGTGGCTGGATCGGCGTACAGGGGCGCGTTGAGTCGGACCGGCCTCGCCTGCAGGTATTCAGCGCACCGCCCGAGTGTGTATTCGACGCCGGTCTGGTAGTTGGCGGAGCTCATCGAGCCGTCGAGCTGAACAACCTGCGCGCATTTCGCCCCGCGTGTTTTCAGCGAATGGGCGACGGCCACCGTTTCGGGACCCCAGGTGAAACCGAGGGTGTCGGTGGCGTCGAGCCTGCGGGTCAGCATCGCGGCTGCGGCACGACCGAGCGAGCCATATCCGGTGTCGGTTCCGTCGACGACGTCCGGGACGACGAACACCTCGGTGAGGCCGAACAGCTTCTCGAGTTCCTGCTCGATGTCGGCGTGCACGGTGCCCTGAACCTCGTCGGGGACGTTGATCTCGATGGAGACCAGCCCCAGTGCACGCGCCTTGGCAATCAGGCGTCCCGCCGTCGGACGCGAGACTCCGAGCTTGGCAGCGATGTGGGCCTGCGTTGCGCCCTCGAGGTGGTACATCGAGGCCGCTCTGAGCGCGAGCCGCAGGTCGTCGGTTGTTTTCGACGATCGCTGCGAGCCCGGAAGCTCTGGAACCGCTGCAGACAATGCCACTCCTCAGTTGTGAGCAGATGCTCATGCTGTGTTCTTCTGCTCAATAAGCTAGCATTCAGGTGTGATCTACACAACACACAACCCCTCGGAGTTATCGGTGCCACCGACGATGGCGGCCAGCGTCCTGAGCGGACCTAAGGAAATCCGCCTCGAAGAACGTCGGGTACCCACACCGGCCTCGGACGAGGTCCTGATTCGGGTCACAGCTGTCGGCGTATGCGGATCTGATGCTCACTATTACCGCGAAGGACGCATCGGTGATCACGTCGTCACCGGTCCGCTCGTCCTCGGACACGAGGCTGCGGGAATCGTCGTCGCGGTGGGCGCCGACGTCGACCCCGGTCGCGTCGGTCAACGCGTCTCGATCGAGCCTCAGCGTCCGGACCCCACCAGCGCACAGTCCCGGGCCGGCCGATACAACCTGTGCCCGGCCATGGAGTTCTTCGCTACACCCCCGATCGACGGTGCGCTGGCCGAGTACGTCGTCATCCAATCCATCTTCGCGCACTCGGTTCCCGACGAGATCTCCGACGAGGCGGCCGCGTTGTTCGAGCCGCTCTCGGTGGGGATCGCCTCCGCTCAGAAGGCTCGGATCACCCCCGGGTCGAGTGTGCTCATCGCTGGGGCAGGCCCGGTCGGCCTGGTCACCGCTCAGGTCGCGCGCGCATTCGGTGCGACGGAGGTGATAGTCAGTGACATCGACGGGTCCCGACGCGCCAACGCCTCGACGTTCGGCGCGACGCGCGTCGTCGATCCGGCCGTCGAGGACATCCGGGCTCTCGACGTCGATGCCTTCATCGACGCGTCCGGGGCGCCGCGGGCCGTCGTCGACGGCATCCACGCCGTCCGCCCCGCCGGTACCGTGGTCCTCGTCGGCATGGGCGCCTCCGACTATCCGCTGCCGATCTCGGTGATCCAGAACCGCGAACTGATCGTCACGGGTGTGTTCCGATATGCCAACACGTGGCCGATCGCGCGCGAACTTGTGCTGGCCGGTCTCGTCGACCTCGACGCCATGGTCACCGCGCGGTTCGATCTGGCCCACGTCGAGGACGCGTTGAACGCCGACAGAACGCCGGGCAGCATCAAAGCTGTTGTCACACTGCCGAAGGAGACCAACGCATGAAGTTGAACTCGCACACCCTCGACGATTTCATCGAGGACGTGGCGGTCCCCACCTACGATCGCTCCGAGGTGAAGGTGGGCATCGTGCACTTCGGTGTCGGCGGGTTCCACCGTGCCCACCAGGCGATGTACGTGGATCGTCTACTGCAACAGGGTGAGGCGATGGACTGGGGCATCTGCGGTGTCGGGGTTCTGCCCGGGGATCGAAAGATGAAGGATGTCATGGACGCCCAGGACTGCCTTTTCACCCTGGCCCTCAAGCATTCCGACGGCACCTGGGACACCGGGGTGATCGGCTCGATCGTCGAGTATCTGTTCGCGCCGGACGACGCCGAGGCTGTCATCGAGAAGATGGCCGCCGAGACCACGAGGATCGTCTCGCTCACCATCACCGAGGGCGGCTACAACTTCTCGGCCACGACAGGCGAGTTCGACGCCGAAAACCCCTCCGTCGTCGCCGATCTCGAAGCCGGGGCGGTTCCGACCACCACGTTCGGGCTGGTGACTGCGGCGTTGGCGCGGCGTCGGGAACGTGGCCTGAAGCCGTTCACCATCATGTCGTGCGACAACATCGAGGGCAACGGCCACATCGCGCAGTCGACGTTCACCGCCTTTGCACAGCTGAAGGATCCGTCGCTGGCCGAGTGGATCACAGCCGAGGGCGCATTCCCCAACTCGATGGTCGACCGCATCACCCCGGTGACCACACCCGAGGTGATGCGGGAGCTGAAAGACCGCTACGCGATCGACGACCAGTGGCCCGTCGCCGGTGAGCCGTTCACGCAGTGGGTGCTCGAGGACGCCTTCACTCTGGGTCGCCCACAGTTGGAGCACGTCGGGGTGCAGGTGGTCGAGGACGTCACGCCGTACGAGCTGATGAAGCTTCGACTGCTCAACGCCAGCCATCAGGCTCTGTGCTACTTCGGCTACCTCAGTGGTTACCACCTGGTGCACGAGGTGGCGCAGGATCGCTCGTTCGCGCAGTTCTTGTTGGCGTACATGGACAACGAGGCGACCCCGACGCTGCAGGCCGTGCCGGGAATCGACCTGGACGAGTACAAGAGGACGCTGATCGAACGCTTCTCCAATCCCGAGATTCGCGATACGGTCGCGCGGCTCTGCGCGGAATCCTCCGACCGAATCCCGAAGTGGCTGCTGCCCGTCATCCGCAGCAATCTCGAAACCGGCGGGGACATAGCGCTATCCACCGCCGTCGTCGCCAGTTGGGCACGCTACGCCGAAGGAGTCGACGAGCAGGGCGAGCCGATCGAGATCGTCGACCAGTTGAAAGACACCCTCGTCCCGCTGGCGCGGAAGCAGCACGAGGACCCGACGGCGTTCATCGCAAACCGATCGGTCTTCGGCGACCTCGTCGACAACGAAAGATTCGTCGCCGAGTACACCAAGCAGCTGAAGTCTCTGCACGACAACGGCGCCCGGTCGACGTTGGAGGCGCTGCTCGCGCATGTGAGCGGAAATACATAGCAGGCTATGTATTTCCACTCACATGCGGCGGAGCCGCCTACTGTGCCAGCACTTTCCGGCCCGCAGCGATGATCTGCTCCAGCTCGAACCTGTGCGCATCCGAGACATCGACGAGCGGCGCTCGGACCGAGCCGGCATCGATGCCGCCGAAGGTCACGCCGGCCTTGACCAGCGCGATGGCATAGCCGGGAGTGGTGTCTCGCAACCGTACGAGCGGGTGGAAGAACTCACGGTTGAGAGCGTCGACGAGTTCGATCTGCCCTTCCTCGAGTGCCGAGTAGTAGGCAAGTGAAATGTCCGGCGCAAAGGCGAAAGCCGCCGAGGAGTACAGGGTGACACCGATACTTCGGAATGCCTGCTGGGACACCTCTGCCGTCGGCAACCCGTTGAAGAACTGGAACTCTTTGTCGCCGAGCGCATCGCGCAAGGTGCGAACGATGCGAGAGGTCAGATCCAGATCACCGACGCCGTCCTTGAAGCCGACCACCTTGGGTAGCTTGGCGACGGCAAGTGCACTGCGCTCGGTGAACTGCCCGTTCGCTCGGTGGTAGACGATAACGGGAAGTTCGCTGGCATCGGAGACCTGACGGACGTATTCGACGAGGCCCTCGGGGGGTGCTCCGACGAGATAGGGCGGAAGCAGCAGGATCCCCTCCGCGCCGACCTCCGCAGCGGTGGCCACGAGCTGGCGGGCGATGGGTAGCGCACCGCCGGCTCCCGCATATACGGGGACGCGTCCGGCCGTGACGTTCACCGTGGTCTCCACCACGATGCGGAACTCCTCGGGTGAGAGTGCATGGAACTCACCGGTTCCGCACGCGGCGAAGACTCCACCGGGGCCGGCTGCGACGCCTACCTCGATGTGGTCGGTGAGCGCTTGCACGTCGACGTTACCGTCTGCGTCGAAGGGGGTGACGGGGAAGAAGAGAACTCCATCGAGCATGATCTTTACTCCTGTGTCAGGCTGCCGTCGACGCGGCGCCAGATGTTGTCGGGGTTGCCGTCGGCGATCGCAGACGGGAGTAGGTCGGCCGGTACGTCCTGGTAGCTGACGGGTCGGAGGAAGCGGTCGATGGCGAGGCTGCCCACCGACGTGGTTCGAGAATCACTGGTCGCGGGGAACGGGCCGCCGTGAACCATGGCGTGGCCGACCTCCACCCCGGTTGGCCAGCCATTGAACAGAATGCGGCCGACTTTGCGCTCGAGTGTCGTGACGAGCTTCCTCGCGTCCGCATGATCGACCGGGGCGGCGTGCACCGTCGCAGTGAGCTGTCCCTCCAGGCTGTTCACGGCGAGGTGGAGTTGGTCGAGGTCGGCGCACCGCACCACCAACGATGTCGCGCCGAACACCTCGGCATGGAGTGCGGGTTCGGCCAGAAAGTTCTCGGCGTCGGTGACGAGAAGTTCCGGTAGTCCCTGATACACCGAGGACCCGGGCCGACCGGCGGCGACGGAGTCGACATCGGCATGTTCGCGCAGCGCGCGTTGACCCGAGGCGTAGGCCTCGGCGATACCGGGGGTGAGCATCGCGGCGCCGGTGGCGGCGCCCACCGCAGCCGCAGCCGAGTTCAAGAATTCCCCGAGTTCGGCGCCGACGACGGCGAACACCAGACCGGGGTTGGTGCAGAACTGGCCGGCACCCATCGTCAACGATTGAACGAAGCTCGTTCCCAGCGTGGCGGCGGACTCCCTGAGCGCACCCGGAAGCAGTACCACCGGGTTGATGCTGCTCATCTCGGCATACACCGGGATAGGCACCTCTCGCTCGGCAGCGGCACGCGTCAAAGCCAGGCCGCCGCCGCGTGATCCGGTGAATCCGACGGCCGCGACGGCCGGGTCGGTGACGAGCTCGACGCCGATCGTCTGACCTTTGCCGAAGAGCATGGAGAACGTGCCCTCGGGGAGTCCGTGCTCTGCCACGGCTGTCGAGATCGCTCGTGCGACGAGTTCCGATGTACCGGGATGGGCGTCGTGCGCTTTGACGATGACGGGGCATCCAGCTGCCAGCGCGGACGCGGTGTCGCCTCCCGCAACAGAGAAGGCAAGAGGGAAGTTGCTGGCAGCGAAGACGACGACCGGTCCGAGCGGCACCATGCGCAGGCGAATATCACTGCGGGGCACTGGCTCGCGATCGGGTACCGCCGGATCGATCCGTGCGCCGTTCCAGCTTCCTTCACGCAGGACGGCGGCGAACAGGCGCAGCTGTCCCACGGTGCGTCCGCGCTCGCCGAGCAATCGCGCACGCGGCAGACCGCTTTCGGCCGCTGCACGGTCGATCAGTTCGTCGCCGAGGCCGATGATGTTCTCGGCGATCGTGTCGAGGAACTGTGCGCGCCCCTGCGAGGTGGTCTGCCGGTAGGTGTCGAATGCGTCGTTCGCGATTCTGGTTGCGTCTCGAACGTCCTGCGTTCTCGCGTGGTGAAACGTCGGCTCGAGGGTGGATCCGGTGTTTGGGTCGATCGCGACGATCGGTGCGCCTGCGCCGGTGCGGGGAATGCCGCCGACCAGGAAGTCTCCGGTGAGCGAGGTATGTGTTGCGGTGGTCATGAGTTGCCTTTCAGTGCTAGTCGACGAGCCGTTCACCGGTGACGGTCGAGAACAGGTGGGTGCGCTCGGCCGCGTAGGACAGGGTGATCACCTCGCCGCGACGAGGAGGGATGCGCCCGTCCGCGCGTACGACGATGGGCTGCTTCTTGCCGTTGACATCGGCCTGGCCGTAGACGTAGGCGTCGGCACCGAGTTCCTCGATGACGTCGATGGTCACCTCGAGACCTCTGTGACTGCCGGTGGTGATCTCGAGGTCCTCGGGACGTACCCCGAGCGTCACTGTGCTCTCGCCGATGCCGGCGACCGATGCGCGCGGCACGGGCACGATCTCGCCGCCGAAGCTGACGCCACCGTCGACGAGTGGTAGTTCGAGCAGGTTCATCGCAGGCGATCCGATGAAGCCGGCGACGAACACGTTGTCGGGATGCTCGTACATGCGGCGGGGTGTGTCGCACTGCTGCAACACACCGTCTTTCAGCACCGCGACGCGGTCACCCATCGTCATCGCTTCGACCTGATCGTGGGTGACGTAGACGGTGGTCGTCCCCAGCCGGCGTTGCAGTGCGGAGATCTGCGCGCGCGTCTGCACTCGCAGTTTGGCGTCCAGGTTGGACAACGGTTCGTCCATGAGGAAGACCTGGGGTTTGCGTACGATCGCGCGGCCCATTGCGACGCGCTGCCGCTGCCCACCCGAGAGCGCCTTGGGTTTGCGGTCGAGGTAGTCGGTGAGGTCGAGGATCTTCGCCGCGTCCTGCACGCGTCGTTTGATCTCGGACTTGTCCTCGCCGGCGATTCGAAGTCCGAAGCCCATGTTCTCCCCGACGGTCATGTGGGGGTAGAGGGCGTAGTTCTGGAAGACCATCGCGATGTCGCGGTCCTTCGGTTCGAACTCGGTGACGTCCTTGCCGCCGATCGTGATGGAGCCGCGGTCGACGTCTTCGAGCCCGGCGAGCATGCGCAGCGATGTGGATTTTCCGCATCCGGAGGGACCGACGAGTACGAGGAACTCGCCGTCCTCGATGGAGAGGTCGAGTTGGTCGACGGCGGCCTTGTCGCCGCCCGGGAAGAGTTTCGTGACGTTCTCGAAAGCAACTGTTGCCATGATGGGTGGGTGCTCCTTCACCGGCAGGAACGTGCCGGACGATCCGAGTGGAGTTCACATACGTGAATGTTAGTCAAGATGGTGACTTCGTTTCGAAGTATGTACTACCGTGATGCAGAGCACAAGCTTCCGAGAGAAACGAGAGACGATGACACGACTGCTGATCACCGGCGCCGCCGGCAACATGGGCGCGATGTTGCGCCCGCTGCTGCGTCGACCGGACCGCACACTGCGACTGTTCGATATTGCCGAGATCGCTGATATCGACTCCGCCACCGAGGAATTCGTGCAGGGATCGGTCACCGACCGGGCAGCGGTCGCGGCCGCAGTCGATGGCGTCGACGCGATCCTTCACCTGGGTGGACTCAGTACCGAGGACTCGTGGGCGAACATCCTCTCGATCAATGTCGACGGCACACAGGCGATCTTCGACGCTGCGGTGGCCCACGGTGTCACCCGCGTCGTCACCGCATCGAGCAACCATGCCGTCGGATTCTGGACTCACGACGAAGCCGCCGGCCAGCGGCTCCCGGGCGACGTATCGCCACGTCCCGACGGCTTCTACGGCTGGTCGAAGGCTGCGGTCGAAGCGCTGGGCAGGATGTACCACGACCGTTTCGGCATCGACGTGGTCAATCTGCGCATCGGGTCGAGCTTCGAGAAGCCGCCCAACTACCGAGGGCTCGCAAGCTGGATGTCGCCGGCCGACACTGCACGCCTCGTCGAAGCGTCGCTGTCCGACAACGCCAAGGGGTTTCACACGGTCTGGGGCATCTCGAAGAACACCAGAGCCTGGTGGTCCGGCGCCGAGGGCGCGGCGATCGGCTACCGCCCCATGGACGATGCCGAACAGTTCGCGGAAGAATTTCTGGCCGAGCACGAATGGACGTTCGACGACCCGATCCTGCAGCGGGTAGGCGGGGCGTTCTGCGATCATCCGCTGGGCAAACGCATGTGAGATGCACCTTCGCCCCGTGCATGCAGGGGCACGCACGGGGCATCAGGGGCGCAAGGGGTCAGGGG
>NZ_JABFAO010000001.1:84047-477333 GCF_017168235.1 Rhodococcus sp. KRD197 | reverse complement strand
GCAACGGACAACGCACCGCACACCGTTGCGTGTAGCGATCGTCGGCGCGGGTCCCAGCGGGTTCTACGCCGCGGAACGCCTGCTCTCCGAGACGGACTCCGCGGTGCAGGTCTCGATGTTCGATCGACTACCGACACCGTTCGGGCTCGTCCGCGCGGGCGTCGCGCCCGACCACACTCATACCAAAAAGATCACCGACGTATTCTCCTGGACCGCTGCGCGGTCGAACTTCCACACCTTCTACAACGTCGAGATCGGACGACACCTTTCCCACGCCGAACTGGCACGACACCACCACGCGGTGATCTATACCGTGGGCGCGTTGAGCGATCGACGACTCGGCATCCCCGGGGAAGACCTTCCGGGCAGCCATGCGGCCGCGGAGTTCGTCGCCTGGTACAACGGACACCCCGACTACCGGGAGCGACGCTTCGATTTCGGACACCGTCGCGCCGTGGTCATCGGCAACGGCAACGTCGGCCTGGACATCGCCCGGATACTGCTTATGGGCGTCGAACGACTGCGCCACACCGACATTGCCGATCACGCGCTCGAGCAACTGGCACACAGCAAGATCGAGGAAGTGGTGCTGCTCGGGCGGCGCGGTCCCGCGCAGGCCGCTTACACCACGCCAGAACTGCTGGCCTTCGCCCACCTCGACGACATCGACGTTCTCACCGATCCGGTGACCCGCACCGGCGACGACCTGAACGACACCCCCGCACGCAAGTCCAGGGCATTGTCCGAGGTTCTGGCCGCCAACCGCGGCGGGACCAAACAACTGACGCTGCGCTTCCTGAGCGCTCCCACCGAGATACTCGGTACCGACCGTGTCGAACGCCTGCGCATCGCGCACAACCGCATGATCGAACGCGAGGGCACGCCCTCCGCCGAACCAACCGGCCGCATCGAGGACATCGAGACCGGGCTCGTCTTGCGCGCAGTCGGATTTCGCGGCCAACCGATCCCCGAGATCCCCTTCGACACCCGCTCGGGGACCATACCCAACGAGCACGGACGGGTGCTCGACCCGAGCACCGGCCAGCCGCTACCCGGGGTGTACACAGCAGGATGGATCAAACGCGGCCCCTCGGGTGTGATCGGCACCAACCGCAGCTGCGCCGCCGAAACCGTCGATCGACTGCTCGAGGACTTCGATTCGGGCAGGCTCACCGACCCGGCACGATCTCCGCGCGAGCTGACCGAACTTCTCGACACCCGCCAGCCACACCGCATCGACCGCGCTCAGTGGCAGCGGATCGACGAGTTCGAACGCGCCGCCGGCCGCGCCACGGGTCGCCCACAGGTGAAACTCACCTCCACCGACGAGATGCTCACCATCGCCCACGAACGCACTGCCGATCGGGGATGACCTCGACGGTCAAGGGTTCGAACGTCACTTCTGTTGTGGGCGCAGAGGGGTTCGAACCCCCGACCGCTGGTGTGTAAAACCAGAGCTCTACCGCTGAGCTATACGCCCGAGTGCCGCTGGCCTGAGCCAACGGAACGCTTGGAGAAATTTATCGTGTAGACGCCGGATCTCCAATTCCGCACGTCAGACGCCCTCCTATGTGCGCGGAAATACATAGCTGGCTATGTATTTCCGCGCACATGTGCGAAGCGCCTAGACCGAAGCCAGTGCCTTCTCCCACGCTGACTGATCGCGGGCCTCGCCGGGCTGGTTCATCTCGGCGAAGCGAACGATCCCGTCCTTGTCGATGACGAAGGTACCGCGGTTGGCGAATCCAGCCTTGTCGTTGAACACGCCATAGGCCTGCGCCACCGCGCCGTGCGGCCAGAAGTCCGACAGCAGCGGAAAGGTATATCCCTGCTCCGCGGCCCAGATCTTGTGAGTGGGTGGTGGCCCCACCGAGATGGCCAGGATCGCCGAGTCGTCGTTTTCGAACTTGGGTAGCTCGTCACGTACTTTGCACAGCTCACCCTGGCACGTCCCGGTGAATGCCAACGGATAAAAGACCAACAGAACGTTCTTGGCCCCGCGGTACGAGGACAGGGTGACTTCCTGGTTGTTCTGGTCCTTCAGAGTGAAGTCGGGCGCCGACGCGCCCACCTCGAGTGGCATCGAATTCCGTCTTCCTGTTCGGCTGTCTCTACCGTTTGGTTGCCTGCGTCTTGGGCTGAACCAGCCGACTGCCGATCCAGTCGCCCAGATTTTGAGCCGATGTCTGCGTCAACCCTGCCGTGGGAGCCGACTCGGCGATCTCACTGGGCTCGACGTGGCCTGGAAGTCCGGTTTTGGGGCTGAGGACCCAGACGAATCCGTCGTCCGACAACGGACCGATGGCGTCCATGAGCGCGTCGACGAGATCACCGTCTCCGTCGCGCCACCACAGCAGTACGACGTCGATCACCTCGTCGGAGTCCTCATCGAGGGTCTCCCCGCCGATAGCGTCCTCGACGTCTGCCCGGAGGTCGTCGTCTGTGTCCTCGTCCCAGCCCAGCTCCTGGACAACCAAGTCGCGGGTGATTCCAAGTTTCTGAGCGTAGTTCTGAGCGTCCGCCGCGGCGACCACGGTGGTGACCTCCTTGCATAGTGGGTGAAGTAGTGCAAGCGAACAGTGTTTTAGCCGTAACCGCAAGCTGACCGCGCCGAAATTGCGTACATAAATTTCTACTGGCGGGTATTGGGACTCCGTACTACCTCCACCGGAGATGTGTAGGAGAATTGATCAGGATCACTGAAACGAGGAACGTAGATCGCCGTCACAGAGTGCGAGATACATGGCAGCGGCCGCCACACCGAGCGCCCGCCACATTGAGGAGTACACACGTTGTCCGAGATGAACCAGGACGATCGGCAGAACACAAAATCTGCCGCAAAGACGAGCGGGCCCACCGGCTCGGACGGTCGAGTACGCGTCATCCGCGAGGGTGTCGCCAGCTACCTGCCCGACATCGACAATGACGAGACCAACGAATGGATCGAATCCTTCGACGGTCTCCTCGAACGGTCGGGTCCGGCCCGTGCGCGCTATCTGATGCTGCGGTTGCTCGAACGCGCCGGTGAACGTCGGGTCGCGCTGCCGTCTTTGACGTCCACGGATTACGTGAACACGATTCCCACCGAGAACGAACCGTGGTTCCCCGGTGACGAATCGATGGAGCGTCGCTACCGCGCTTGGATTCGATGGAACGCCGCCATCATGGTCCACCGCGCCCAGCGTCCCGGAGTGGGAGTCGGTGGACACATCTCCACCTACGCTTCCTCCGCCGCGCTCTACGAGGTCGGTTTCAACCACTTCTTCCGCGGCAAGGATCACCCGGGTGGCGGCGACCAGGTCTTCATCCAGGGTCACGCGTCCCCCGGCATCTACGCACGCGCATTCCTCGAAGGACGCATCCCCGCCGAGCGCATGGACGGGTTCCGCCAGGAGTACTCGCACTCCGACTCCGGCGGCGGCCTGCCGTCGTACCCGCACCCTCGCTTGATGCAGGACTTCTGGGAGTTCCCGACGGTCTCCATGGGCCTGGGTCCGATGAACGCCATCTATCAGGCACGCTTCAATCACTACCTGCACGACCGCGACATCAAGGACACCTCCGACCAGCACGTCTGGGCGTTCCTGGGCGACGGCGAGATGGACGAGCCCGAATCGCGCGGCCTGGCGCACGTCGCCGCCACCGAGGGTCTCGACAACCTGACTTTCGTCGTCAACTGCAACCTGCAGCGCCTCGATGGACCGGTCCGCGGCAACGGCAAGATCATCCAGGAGTTGGAGTCGTTCTTCCGCGGCGCCGGCTGGAACGTCATCAAGGTGGTCTGGGGACGCGAGTGGGATGCACTGCTCCACGCCGACCGCGATGGTGCGCTCGTCAACCTGATGAACACCACCCCCGATGGGGATTTCCAGACGTACAAGGCCAACGACGGCGGCTACGTTCGTGATCACTTCTTCGGCCGCGATCCCCGCACCAAGGAACTGGTCAAGGATCTCTCCGACGGTGACATCTGGAATCTCAAGCGCGGCGGACACGACTACCGCAAGGTCCATGCCGCGTACGCCGCTGCGATGGCGCACAAGGGCCAGCCGACGGTCATCCTGGCGCACACCATCAAGGGCTACACCCTCGGTAAGCACTTCGAAGGGCGCAATGCGACGCACCAGATGAAGAAGCTCACTCTCGACGACCTGAAGACCTTCCGCGACCTGCAGCACATCCCCATCTCCGACGAGGAGTTGGAGAAGGATCCGTATCTGCCGCCGTACTACCACCCCGGCGCCGATGCCCCGGAGATTGCGTACATGCTCGATCGTCGACGCAAGCTCGGCGGGTTCGTCCCCGAGCGTCGGGTCACCCCGAAGCCGCTGCCGCAGCCGAGCGACGACACCTACAAGACGCTGCTCAAGGGTTCCGGCAAGCAGGACGTCGCGACGACGATGGCGCTGGTGCGCGTGATGAAGGAGCTTCTTCGCGACAAGGAGATCGGCCACCGCATCGTGCCGATCATCCCCGACGAGGCCCGCACGTTCGGTATGGACTCGTGGTTCCCGTCGCTCAAGATCTACAACCGCAACGGCCAGCTGTACACATCGGTCGACTCCGAGTTGATGCTCGCCTACAAGGAGAACTCGTCGGGTCAGATCCTGCACGAGGGCATCAACGAGGCCGGTTCGACGGCGTCGTTCACCGCAGTCGGCACCTCGTACTCGACGCACGGCGAGGTGATGATCCCGCTGTACATCTTCTACTCGATGTTCGGCTTCCAGCGCACCGGTGACGGCCTGTGGGCAGCTGCCGATCAGATGGCACGCGGATTCGTCCTGGGCGCCACCGCGGGTCGCACCACGCTCACCGGCGAGGGCCTGCAGCACGCGGACGGTCACTCGTTGCTACTGGCCTCGACCAACCCGGCCGCCGTCGCGTACGACCCGGCCTTCTCCTACGAGATCGCCCACATCGTCAAGGACGGTCTGCGCCGAATGTACGGCGGCACCGAAGGAGTCGAAGGCTTCGGCGGTGAGAACATTTTCTACTACATCACCCTGTACAACGAGCCCTACCAGCAGCCGGCCCAGCCGGAGGACCTCGACGTGGACGCACTTCTCAAGGGCATCTACCTGTTCGAGAAGCCGCAGGACGGCGATGGCCCCGAGGCGCAGATTCTGGCGTCGGGAGTCGGTATCGTCTCGGCACGCAAGGCCCGTGAGCTGCTCGAGTCCGAGTGGGGCGTCCGCTCCGGTGTCTGGTCGGTCACCTCGTGGGGCGAGCTTCGCCGTGACGGTGTCGAGGCGGAGAAGGAAGCGCTTCGCAATCCGGGCGCCGAGAAGCGTGTGCCGTTCGTGACGCAGGCCCTGTCGAACTCGGCCGGCCCGGTCGTGGCGGCCTCGGATTGGATGCGCGCAGTCCCGGACCAGATCCGCCAGTGGGTGCCGGGCGACTATGTCACGCTCGGTACCGACGGTTTCGGCTTCTCCGACACCCGCCCGGCTGCTCGACGCGTGTTCAACGTCGACGCCGAATCCATCGTCGTCGCCGTGTTGTCGGCTCTCGCGGCTTCGGGTGAGATCGACAAGTCGAAGGCAGTCGAGGCCGCGGAGAAGTACCGCATCGACGACGTGCATGCTGCGCCGACCTCGTACGCCGATACCGGTTCCGCATAATCCGTAACCCACCCTCGCCCGTCCACCGAAGTCCCGTCGTCGCGGGACCCCGGTGGGCGGGCGTAGGTTTTTCTCATGGTCGACAAGAACGGAGCCGGTGGTGGCGAGTACCCCGATAGCTACATCACCGACAACGAGGTGCATCTTCCGGTGAAGGCGTTGTCGCCGTCACGGCAGAAGCGCGATCCGCTTCCCGACGCGTTGTTGCGCCGGGTGAAGCAGTTCTCCGGGCGCTTGTCGACGGAGGCCGTGACGGCGATGCAGGATCAGTTGCCGTTCTTCGCTGGTCTGGACGCGGCACAGCGGTCGAGTGTGCAGTTGTTGATTCAGACGGCGGTGGACAACTTCTTGGAATGGTTGAAGAACCCGCAGAGCGATATCAGGTTCAGCCTGGATGCGTTTCAGGTCATTCCGCAGGATCTGGCGCGGCGTCTGACGCTGCGTCAGACGGTGGACATGGTTCGCGTTGCGATGGAGTTCTTCGAGCAGTGGTTGCCGGCGTTGGCTCGCAACGATCAGCAGCTGGTTGCGTTGACGGAGGCGGTGTTGCGGTACGGCCGCGAACTTGGTTTCGCGGCCGCGTCGGTATATGCCAGTGCTGCGGAGTCGCGTGGTGCGTGGGACACGAGGCTCGAGGCTCTTGTCGTCGACGCCGTTGTGCGCGGCGACACCGGATCGGACATGCTTTCGCGGGCTGCGACGCTGAACTGGGACGCCACCGCGCCTGCAACGGTGCTGGTGGGCACTCCCCCCGACGATCAGGGCGTGTCTGTGGTGGGCACTGTGCATGCGGTCGCGCAGAAGCACAATCGCGCCGCTCTCGCCGTGGTTCAGGGGACCAGGTTGGTCATGGTTGTGAGCGGACGGTTGTCAGACGATCCGACGAGCAGTTCGTTTCTCGAGGACATGCTGCGCAATTTTTCGGATGGGGCTGTGGTCATCGGACCGACCACGCGCACTCTGGGCGCTGCGCATTCGAGCGCCGTCGAGGCGTTCGCCGGAATGCAGGCGGTGGCTGGTTGGCGAGGCGCTCCGCGGCCGGTGCATGCCGGCGAGTTGCTGCCGGAACGTGCGTTGCTGGGTGATTCCGCTGCCATCGAGGCTCTCAACGACCTACTGGTTCAGCCGTTGTTCTCCGCGGGTTCCGGGCTCGCGGACACCCTGGACGCGTACCTCGACTGTGGCGGTGCGGTCGAGATGTGCGCCCGGCAGCTGTTTGTTCATCCAAATACGGTGCGCTATCGCTTGAAGAGAATTGCCGAGGTTACGGGCCGCGACCCGACACAATCTCGTGATGCGTACGTGCTTCGGGTCGCGGCAACAGTAGGACGACTGACTCGAACGCATCACGAACCACACTATCCAGCACCACACATCCCACAGGTAACATTCGGCGAAGTTGTGACGTAACGCCATGCAGGGGTGCGGCGATGCGAGCGCTCCGTGAGCCGTTTTGTGGGGTCTCCACAAATTGCACAGCAAGAGTTCATCGAGAGCAACATCTCTGAAACCGGCCTCAACGGTGTTCTCTTAACGATGTGATTGCGTTGCTTGCGCCCGGCCAGGGCTCCCAGACACCCGGAATGCTCGTGCCATGGCTCGAACTACCCGGAGCTACAGATCGCGTCGCCCTGTGGTCCAAGGCGTCCGGTCTCGACCTCGTGCGTCTCGGCACCACCGCGACAGCCGAGGAGATCACCGATACGTCGGTGACTCAGCCGCTCGTCGTGGCAGCGGCATTGCTGGCGTTCGAGGAAATCGCCAGCCGCGGTATCCTGCCGCAGGACATCGTCGTCGCAGGGCATTCGGTGGGCGAGCTTGCAGCCGCCGCGGTGGCAGGGGTGATCACCGCCGACGAGGCCGTCACTCTGGCCGCCGTCCGCGGATCCGAGATGGCCAAGGCATGCGCGCTCGAACCGACCGGCATGTCCGCGGTTCTCGGCGGCGACGAGGCTGTCGTGCTCGCCCGTCTCGAAGAACTCGGCCTCGAACCTGCCAACATCAACGCTGCCGGCCAGATCGTCGCCGCTGGTCTGCTCACCGCACTGGCCGAGCTGGCCGCGAACCCGCCGGAGAAGGCTCGCGTGCGTGCACTTCCCGTTGCGGGCGCATTTCACACCCGCTTCATGGCACCCGCCCAGGAAGCAGTCACTGCTGCCGCGGCATCGATCACGCCGAACGAACCCGTCCGGACTCTGCTCTCCAACTCCGACGGCAACGCTGTGACATCCGGCGCAGACGCGCTTGCCAAGTTGGCAGCTCAGGTGACCAAGCCTGTCCGCTGGGATCTGTGCACCGCCTCGCTGCGCGAGCGCGCGGTCTCCGCTGTGGCAGAGCTGCCTCCGGCGGGAACACTGATCGGAATCGCCAAGCGCGAAATGCGTGGCACCCCGAACCTCGGGCTCAAGAAGCCCGAAGATATTGCAGCATTGGCCGAGCTGACCTAGCTTTACGAAACTCCCGTGACCACCTGCGTCACGGGCTCGACGTGCCCACCTCGAGGAATCGGTGGCGCACACGAAGGACCGTTCGTGGGATAGCGCAGTGGCAAAGACTTCGGTGCGTCGATTCACGACGCACCGACCCGCAAAAGATCGACCGAAAAGAAGGGAGCCACTCAAGTGGCCAGCCAGGAAGACCTCATCGCCGGACTTGCAGAGATCATCGAGGAGGTCACGGGTATCGAGCCCTCCGAGGTGACCATCGAGAAGTCCTTCGTGGACGACCTCGACATCGACTCCCTGTCGATGGTGGAGATTGCTGTTCAGACCGAGGACAAGTACGGCGTCAAGATCCCCGACGAGGACCTCGCAAGCCTGCGCACGGTCGGTGACGCTGTCTCGTACATCCAGAAGCTCGAAGCCGAGAACCCCGAAGCTGCCGAGGCAATCAAGGCCAAGCTCGACGACTCCGCGAGCGAGTGAGTCCAACCGTGACCAACCCATCCACCAACAACGGACGCTTCCCGAGTGTCGTCGTCACCAGCCTTGCTGCGACCACGTCCATCGCCGGTGACGTGGACGCCACGTGGAAGGGTCTGCTGAACGGCGAGAGCGGCATCGGTGTGCTCGAGGACGACTTCGTCTCCGAGTACGGCCTGCCCGTTCGAATCGGCGGTCACCTTGCCGTGAGCCCGACGACTCTGCTCAGCCGAGTGGAGATTCGTCGCCTGAGCTATGTGGAGCAGTTGTCCACTGTGCTCGGCCGCGAGGTGTGGAAGAACGCCGGTAGCCCCGAGGTGGACCCGCTCCGTCTCGGAGTGTCCATCGGCACCGGTCTCGGTGGCGGCGATGCACTTATCGACGCCAACGACAAGATGAAGGCCGGCGGCTACCGCAAGGTGTCCCCGCTCGCCGTTCAGATGGTCATGCCCAACGGCCCCGCAGCGGTCGTCGGGCTGGAACTGAAGGCACAGGCCGGCGTCATCACGCCGGTGTCGGCCTGCTCCTCGGGATCGGAAGCCATCGCGCATGCGTGGCGGATGATCGTCATGGGTGACGCCGATATGGTCGTCACCGGTGGCGTCGAGGGATACATCGACGCGGTGCCGATCGCGAGCTTCTCCATGATGCGCGCGATGAGCACCAACAACGACGACCCGAAGGGTGCATCGCGTCCTTTCGACAAGGATCGCGACGGATTCGTCTTCGGCGAGGCAGGCGCGCTCATGGTCATCGAGACCGAGGAGCACGCGAAGGCTCGCGGAGCAACGATTCACGCACGTCTGCTCGGCGCCGGTATCACCTCCGACGGTTTCCACCTGGTGGCACCCGATCCGGAAGGCACCGGAGCTGCCCGCGCGATGTCGCGGGCCATCGAGACCGCAGGGTTGCAGAAGTCCGACATCACGCATGTGAACGCACACGCCACGGCCACACCGATCGGTGACACAGCCGAGGCGCTCGCGATCAACAAGGCGGTCGGCAACCACGCGGCTGTATATGCACCGAAGTCTGCACTTGGCCACTCGATCGGCGCTGTCGGCGCTCTCGAGTCGGTGTTGACGGTGCTTGCAGTGCGAGAGGGAATCATCCCTCCCACGCTGAATTTGGAGAACCAGGATCCGGAGATCGATCTCGACGTCGTCAAGGGTGAAGCCCGCGCCGGACAGATCGACTACGCGATCAACAACTCGTTCGGATTCGGTGGGCACAATGTGGCGCTCGCCTTCGGTCGGGCCTGATAGCCACCGTCAGGTGACTTTTCAGCCCTGAGCACTCGAACCCGGGTGGGGGTCTTCATCGACCTCCGCCCGGGGATCGCCCCGCATCCGGGGCACGCAGAAGGAGAAGGCGATGACCATTCTGTCCCCCCTCACCCGTTCGGGTAGTTCCACCGATCCTCGCGATCCGGTCGCGCGACTGGAAAAGCTCTTCGATGCCGGAACCATGGTTCCGCTGCACGACCGTGACAAGTCCGGTCTGCTCGCCGCCGCCGGTGATATCGACGGCGTGCACACCGTCGCCTACTGCTCCGACGCCACCGTCATGGGCGGCGCCATGGGAGTCGACGGGTGCAAACACATCGTCTCGGCCATCGACACCGCGCTCGACCGCGGCGCGCCCATTGTCGGAATCTGGCATTCCGGCGGAGCTCGGCTCGCCGAGGGTGTCGAAGCACTCCACGCCGTCGGCCTGGTGTTCGAGGCGATGGTTCGCGCTTCGGGTGTCGTCCCACAAATTTCTGTCGTTCTCGGTTTCGCAGCCGGTGGCGCCGCATACGGTCCTGCTTTGACCGATGTCGTCATCATGGCTCCCGAGGGACGTGTCTTCGTAACAGGTCCCGACGTCGTCCGCAGCGTCACCGGCGAGCAGGTCGACATGGCATCTCTCGGTGGACCCGATACGCACCACAAGAAGTCGGGCGTCTGCCACATCGTCGCGGACACCGAACTCGACGCACTCACCCGTGCTCGCCGGCTGGTGTCGATGTTCAGTGAGCAGGGCACATTCGATATCGCGGCCGCCGAGCATGGTGACACCGATCTCCGTGCTCTGCTGCCGGAGTCAAATCGCCGGGCCTACGACGTCCATCCGATCATCGACGAACTGCTCGACAACGTCGAGGGCGAATCGACCTTCGAGGAATTTCAGGGCGGCTGGGCGCGCAGCATCGTCGTCGGGCTCGGGCGGTTGAGCGGGCGGACCGTCGGCGTCATCGCCAACAACCCGATCCGTCTCGGTGGTTGCCTCAACTCCGAGAGTGCAGAGAAGGCGGCCCGCTTCGTTCGGCTGTGCGACGCCTTCGGTATCCCGCTCGTCGTTGTGGTCGACGTCCCCGGATACTTGCCGGGAGTCAGCATGGAATGGGAAGGCGTCGTTCGCCGCGGGGCGAAACTGCTGCACGCCTTCGCCGAAGCCAAGGTCCCCCGGGTCACCCTGGTCACTCGCAAGATCTACGGCGGTGCTTACATTGCCATGAATGCCCGCGCCCTCGGAGCCACCGCGGTGTACGCGTGGCCGGGTTCAGAGGTCGCCGTGATGGGCGCCAAGGCTGCTGTGGGGATCCTGCACAAGAAGGCTCTGGCCGCGGCGCCCGAGGGTGAGCGCGAGGCCCTGCACGATCGCCTCACCGTCGAACACGAGACCATCGCCGGCGGGGTGGACCGGGCCGTGGCCATCGGCGTCGTCGATCAGGTCATCGAGCCGGCGAGCACACGCTCGACCATCGCAAAGGCTCTTGCCGGGGCGCCTGCGCTCCGCGGCAACCACAAGAACATTCCCCTCTGAGCAACTGAGACAACTGTGCCCCGGTGACTGGTCACCGGGGCACAGTTGTTCGCGGGGCTACGCGGTCAGTTCTCGAGCCACCTGTGTGAGTGCGCGAGCCGAATGACCACTTGGCGCACGTCGAGAATCTGCTCGGCGGTGAGGCCACGATTCGCGCGCAGCAATGCCTCGGTCAGCTCGTTGGAGAACTCGTGCGGTGAAAGAACATCGCTGCCGACATCGTCGTAGTCGGCCGTCTCGGCGTCGGGAACGACAGCCGGCACCGCAGCGCGGGTAACCGGCTTCGGCGAATCGATGATCTGCACCTGGCCCGCTTTGAGTCCGCGGTCGCCCTCCTCGGCTACGTACTCGACGCGAACACCGGGAGCGAGAAGACGCTTGTCGAAATCCAGATCGTTGACGTGGATGAACACGTCCTCGCCGCCCTCGTCCGGAGCGACGAAACCATATCCCTTGAACTCGTCGAATCGAATGACCTTACCGGTCGACAACATGACACCACCCATTCCACACACCAGCCCACATGCCTTCCCTGGCACGGCACCGACGATACTGGACGTCGCTCAACCTGCGTTGCGGCTGAGCCAGGAGGCGTCGAATTCCGCGCTGCAACTGCGATACGGCTCGAGCGCTTCGTCCCAGGGGGTGCCGAGGGCGTAGTCGATCTCGGCCGCGAGCGAGGACGAATTACCCGCCATCATCGCTTTGAGGCGCATTTCACCGAGGATGACATCGCCGTTGGCGCTGGTGCAGCCGCGCCACAGGCCGAGTCCGGGCACGTGTGCGAAACGTTCACCGTCCACACCCTCGCTGGGATCCTCGGTGACCTCGAAACGCAGCATTCGCCACGGACGTAGCGCTTCGGCGAGTTTGGCACCCGTGCCCACCGGCCCCACCCAGTTGGTGGTTGCACGCACATGGCCGTCGGACGACGGCTGCGCCGACCAGGCGAGCTTCGCACGACTATCGAGCACGTCGGACAGCGCCCATTCCACGTGCGGGCACAACGCAGTGGGCGACGAGTGGATGTACACAACACCCGCCGTCGCATCCGCGAATTGATTCGATGCGCGCATTCGATAACACCTCCAGCTTCGACGAGGGACGTCTTCCCCAACGACCTCGACATGCGCTGATTTTCAGATGCTGCCTTCACACGCGTACCTGTACTAGTGTGCCCCGAGTTACCCCTGTTACGCCAGTGCACTCCTGAATCTATCGGCTCACCTGGTGTTGTTGCCGATGATCTCGTCCGACAACTCGGGCCACAGGGGCTTAGCCCACTCACCGAACGCCATATCCGTCAGCACCACGGTGGCAAGACGAGCGTCGGGATCGACCCACAGAAACGTCCCCGACTGCCCGAAATGACCGAAGGTGCGCGTCGAATTGCGGAGACCGGTCCAATGCGGCGATTTCGAGTCCCGCAGCTCGAAACCGAGCCCCCAGTCGTTCGGCTTCTGCGAGCCGTAGCCGGGAAGAATCCCGGCCAACCCTTCGAACTGCACGGTGACGGCACAGCTGACCGTATCGGCAGCCAGCAGCTGTGGGTCGAGCAGTTCGGCGGCAAACGCCGACAGATCGTTCGCCGACGAGCGGGCGCCGTGCCCGGCCGGGCCGTCCAACACCGAGTTCGTCATCCCCAGCGGGTGGAACACCGCCTCGGCGAGGTAGTCCTCGAACGGGATTCCGGTCTCCGCGGCGATCGTGTCCGCCAACACCTCGAACCCGGCACTCGAGTAGATCCGTCTGGTGCCGGGCTTTGCCTGCACCTGCTGATCGGCGAACGCGAGCCCGGAGCTGTGTGCGAGCAGATGCCGCACCGTCGACCCTTCGGGGCCAGCGGGTTGATCGAGCGCGATGGCCTCTTCCTCGATGGCAACCAGCGCCGCATACGCGACGAGAAGTTTGGTCACGGACGCCAGCTCGTAGACGCGATCGAGGTCGCCGTACCGATCGACCACACCGGAATCGGACACCACCGTCGCCGACGCGTTGTCCACGGGCCAACCAGCGATCAAATCAAGACTGTGCACGTCGTCAACCCTAGTCGTGTGCCCCCTGCGCTTGAATGGTCCTCCCACGCCATCTGATCGCATGGATGTGCCATTCAAGCGATCGTGGGCTGCCTGGATTGCGTGAACTACCGGTCGGAGTCGGTGTACTTGATGACGCCGCGGATGTTCTTGCCGTCGAGCATGTCCTGATAGCCGGAGTTGATGTCGTCGAGGGTGTAGGTGTTGGTGATCATGTCGTCGAGATTGAGCTGGCCGCTCTTGTACATCGACAGCAGCAGCGGGATGTCATGACGCGGGTTGCCGCCGCCGAAGATCGCGCCCTGCAGATCCTTCTGCAGCATGGTGAACAGGAACAAGTTCAGCTTGACGTCCATGTCCTCCATCCGGCCCATTCCGGTGACGACGCATCGTCCGGCTTTGGCCGTGAGGAGCAGCGCCTCCTCGATGTTTTCACCCTTGATCTCGCCGACCGTGATGATGGTCTTCTCCGCCATTCTCCCCTCGGTGAGTTCCATGATCGGCATCAATGCCTCAGTTGCGCTGGAGAATACGTGGGTCGCGCCGAACTTCAACGCCTGATCTCGTTTGAACGGAACAGGATCGATGGCAATGACCTTGGTGGCACCCGACTGCACAGCGCCCTGCAGTGCACTCAGGCCCACTCCCCCGACGCCGATGATCACGACGGTTTCACCCGGGGTCACCTTGGCGACATTGGTGGCGGACCCCCACCCGGTGGGCACGCCGCAGCCGACGAGTGAGGCCACGTCGAAGGGGATGTCGTCGTCGATCTTGATGGCGGAGGTCTCGTGCACCGTCATGTACGGAGAGAAGGTTCCCAGCAGGCACATCGGAATGACGTTCTGGCCTCGCGCCTGAATCCGAAAGGTGCCGTCGCTGATAGCCATTCCGCTGAGCAGTCCCATACCGAGATCGCACAGGTTCTGATGTCCGTTGGCGCAGGCCGGGCAGTGACCGCACGACGGAATGAAGGACAGGACGACGTGGTCGCCCTCTTTCAGGGTCTTCACTTCCGGTCCCACCTTGGTGATGACTCCGGAACCTTCGTGGCCACCCATGACCGGATACGACGGCATCGGTGTGGCACCGGTGACGATGTGGTGGTCGGAGTGGCACATTCCTGCCGCCTCCATGCGGATCTGGACCTCACCGGCCACCGGATCCCCGACTTCGATTTCCTCGACCGACCACGGCTCGTTGAGACCCCACAGCACAGCGCCCTTGGTTTTCATCGCGACTCGCCTTTCGCACGCAGCTCGGCTCGCTGTTCGAGCCGATCGCAGTGCAACCGACGATAGTCACACAAGTCCAAAATTGGAACACGTTCTAGTAATTGATTGGTGTGAATGCAACTCGACGCGATGAGACTCGTGCGGATCAGCCGGCAACGCACCGACCCCGCGCTACGCTCGGAGCAAATCGAGGGGAGATCTTCCAATGACGGTGGAATACGGATCGTGCAACCTGTGCGAGGCGATGTGTGGACTGGAATACACGGTCGAGAACAACACCGTCACAGCCATTCGCGGGGACAAGAAGGACCCACTTTCACGGGGGCACATCTGCCCCAAGGCGCTGTCGCTGATCGATCTGCATGCAGACCCGGATCGGCTGACTGCACCCGTGCGCCGAACGCCGACCGGCTGGAAAGAGATCGGATGGGACGAGGCCTACGATCTCGTCGTCGACGGCCTGGTCTCCACCCGCGAAAAGCACGGGGCCAACTCCGTCGGCATCTACCAGGGCAACCCCAACGTGCACAGCGTGGGAGCACTGACGCACGGGGTCCCCTTCACCTCCATGTTGCGGACCAAGAACAGATACTCGGCCACCTCGCTGGACCAACTGCCACATCAGTTGGTCAACTACCTCCTCTACGGCCACCAGCTGGCGCTGCCGATCCCCGACATCGACCACACCGACCTCTTTCTCGTCCTGGGCGGAAACCCGATGGTCTCCAACGGATCGATGATGACGGTCCCCGATTTCGCGCACCGTGTTCGTGACCTCCAAGCGCGCGGCGGCACCATGATCGTGGTCGACCCGCGCAAGACCGAAACCGCCGATGTCGCCAACGAGCATCACTTCGTCCGTCCGGGGACCGACGCACTGCTGCTGCTGGCGATGATCAACGTCGTCCTCGGCCTACCCACCCGAATCGCCGACTACGTCGACGGCGCGGATGACGTCGCCGCGCTCGTGGCCGATTTCACCCCCGAGGCCGTCGCCCCTGCGGTCGGCATCTCCGCCGCCGACATCACCTCGCTCGCCGAGCGATTTGCCGGGGCAAACTCCGCCGTCGCCTACGGACGCATGGGTGTGTCCACGCAACGCTTCGGCAGCGTGTGCCAGTGGGCGATCCAGGTACTGAACATCGTGACCGGCAATCTCGACCGTGTGGGCGGGGCGATGCTGACCAGTCCCGCGATCGATCTCATCGGGAAGAAGGTGGTCGGAAGGGGTCATTTCGACGCCTGGCGATCCCGCGTTCGAGATCTTCCGGAGTTCTCCGGAGAGTTCCCGAGCTCGACGCTGGTCGACGAGATAACCACACCAGGCAAGGGTCGGATCCGTGCCATGGCGGTGTTCTCGGGCAATCCCGTCCTGTCCATGCCTGGTGGTAAGAAACTGGACGAGGCGTTCGCGGATCTGGACTTCATGGTGTCGTTCGACTTCTATGTCAACGAGACCTCACGTCATGCCGACGTCATTCTGCCGCCGACCATGGCGCTCGAGCGCGATCACTACGACCTGATCTTTCAGGCTTTCGCGGTGCGGAACACCGCGAAGTTCATGCCGGCGATCTTGAAGCCGAAGCCGGGGACCAAAGCCGATTGGGAGATCTTCCGCGATCTCGCGCTGCGCTACCAGGCGCGCCGCGCCGGCTCCCGCCTCGACCAGTGGAAGTCGAGGCTCCAGCCCGCGTCGATAGTCCGGGAGGCGCGTCTTCGACTCTCTCCACGGCGCACCGTCGACCTACTGCTGCGCAGGCAACGCAATGGGCTGTCGGTGTCGCGGCTGGCGAAGTCTCCGCACGGCATCGACCTCGGTCCGCTCGAGCCCGGTCTGCCCGGGAAATTGCAGACTCGCGACAAGCGGATTCAGCTCGTGCACGACATCATCGTTGCCGATCTGCCCGCGTTGCACGATGCGATGCTCGGCGCCGAGCCACTTCGCGACGGGGAGCTCCTGATGATCGGACGACGTCATCTACGCAGCAACAACTCCTGGATGCACAACGCGACTCGGCTCACCAAAGGCAAGCCGCGGCACCAGCTCCTCGCGCATCCCGACGACCTCCTCGCCCGCGGGATCGACGACGGCGCCACCGTCTCGGTGACCTCGGCAGCGGGATCGGTGCACATCGAAGTCCACGCTTCCGACCGGATGATGCCGGGTGTGGTGAGCATGCCCCACGGATTCGGACATCAGCGCGACGGCGTCGAACTGTCGGTCGCCACCTCCGTCGCCGGCGTCAGCGCAAACGACGTCACCGATCCCCAGCAGGTGGATGCGGTATCGGCCAACGCGATCCTCAACGGCGTGCCGGTGACCATTGCCGCGCTCGAAGATCGAACCGCCGACCCTGTGGGCTCCGGCAGCGGGCGCGTTCTGTAGCATTCTGACCGCTCGCCCAGCGCGAGATGGGGCGGTAGCTCAGTCGGTTAGAGCCGTGGACTCATAATCCATTGGTCGCGGGTTCGAGCCCCGCCCGCCCCACACAGCTCCTTCTCGAGCCGATATCCACTCCACCGGAAGCCGCCTGACCCTATTCTGAACTGGTCGGGAGCGCTCCCAGGAGGATGCATGATCAAGACAATCGTTCGCTCTGCAACCGCATGCTTGTCCTGCATCGCCCTGGCGGGTGCTGCGCCCGCATTCGCTGGAGCCACCCCGCCGTCCGGGGTAACGGCGGAGACTCTCGCGCACGCGTCGTTTCCACTGCTACCCGGCAGCGCCGAGATCGCGGGCACCGATTTCACGGTCCGGAAGATCGTCATCGCTCCGGGCGGAACCACCGGTTGGCACTATCACGACGGCCCGGTGTACGCGTACGTCGAGTCGGGTGTTCTTACCCGCGTCGTGAACGAGTGTGCACACGTGTCCTCGCCCGCCGGCGCCTTCGTCGTCGAGGACGTCGGTGCAAATCACGTGCACGAGGGCATCAATGCCGGGGACGTTCCCGTCGTTCTGTACGCGGCATACATCGAACCTCCTGGCAAACCGTTCGCCGAGGATGCACCCGCTCCCCCGTGCGCCGGGTGAGCCCCCGCTTCCGTGCACTGGGTAGCCTGGTAGGTCGTATGCAGATACGCGTGTTCGGTGGATAGTGCCAGCGACCACCGGATTCGTCACGACCCGATCGGAGACTCCATGGACGACGACAAGATTGCGACCGAAGTTGCGTCGACCGACCCAGCGACGGTCTTTGCTGCACTCGCCGACATCGTCTACCGCGGCACCAGCGCCGATGAGATCTACTCGGCGATCTGCATCGCCGCCACGCTCCTCGTTCCGGGTTGCGACCATGCCAGCCTCATGCTCGTCGACCGCGGCCGAAACGTCACCGTGGCGGCCTCCGACGGGATAGCCCGCACCGTCGACGACATCGAGCGGGCAACGGGCGAGGGTCCGTGCCTCGACGCCATCGACAACGAGGCCGCCCAGATCGAAACGGACTTCCTGACGCCCACCGCATGGCCGGCGCTGGCCAAGGGTGTCTTGGCGCGCACCCCTGTTCGCGGAGCGATGGGCTTTCGCTTGTTGCTCGACCATCAGAAGGTCGGGGCGCTGAACCTGTTCAGTGACACTCCAGGTGCGTTCACCAGTGAAACGGCAGATCGGGCCATCATTCTGACGGCGTTCGCGTCGGTGACGGTCTCCTCGATCCTGCACGGCGAGGAAGCTCAGACGCTCCGGATGGGGCTGCGCAGCAACAGGGAAATCGGCAAGGCCGTCGGTTTGCTGATGGTGTCCCACGAGGTCACCGACGACCAGGCCTTCGACATGCTGCGCAAGACCTCTCAGGACATGAACGTCAAGATCGCGGCGCTGGCGCAGTCCGTGGTGGAAGCGCACAAGCAGAGCATCAACTAGCGGACGGCTGCTTCGGGGTCGGCGCACCGGGTGCCTCGACGCGCTTCGGGAGCGCGAACACGAGCAGCAACGCGAGCACCGCGAAGCAAGCGCTGACCGACATCGCCATCGACGCGGCATGCGTGAAGCCGGTCGCCACGGTGTCCGGGCCGGTGATCTCGAGTGATCCGAACAGGACGCTGCCGATCACCGCGATGCCGACCGCGCTGCCGATTCGCTGCATCGTCGAGATCACGCCGCTGGCCGCACCCGCGTCCGCTCGGTCGACGGTCGCGACGATGAACTGGGCGTTGGGGGCGATGAACGCTCCGTTGCCGAGGCCGCCGATGAGCAGCGGCACCAGCAGTTTCCAATTGGTCAGGTCTGCGGCTTCGGTCGTCGCGAGCACGATCCACACCCAGATCAAACCGACAGCGACGAAGGATGTGCCCAGCAGTAGGACGGTACGTCCCAGTCGCTGGGTGAGTCTGTTGCTCTGCGAGGCCCCGATGATGCTGCCGATCGCGAACGGCAGCATCACTGCGCCCGTCGAGAGCGCAGAGTTTCCGAGACCGGACTGCCACAGCAGCGACAGTGTGAAGAAGATGCTGGTGAAGGACGCGAAGTACACGAGCGCCAGGATCGTGCCTCCGGTGAAAGCGGGATGCGCAAACAGCTTCGGAGGTACCAGCGGGTTGTGTCCACGCCGGCTGTAGCGAACCTCCCACGCACCGAACGCGGCTACCAGCGCAACACCGGCAGCCAGCGTGAAGTAGGTCCACAGGGGCCAGCCCTGTTCCTGACCCTCGATGAGCGGAACGAGCAGCGCGACGAGACCTGCGGAGATCAGCACGAGTCCGATCCAATCGATGCCCGATTCCGATCCCGTCCGCTCCTCGGTCTTGTTCGGCAGTAGGACGGCCGCAGCGACGAGCGCGAGAATTCCGATGGGCAGATTGACCCAGAAGACGCCCCGCCAGCCGTTCTCGTCACCGAAGGCCTCGATGATGAGTCCGCCGGCGATAGGTCCGAGCGCGGTCGAGACACCGATGACTGCACCCATGATCGCGAACGCTTTGCCGCGGACCGGCCCAGGAAAGAGAAGTTGAATGAACGCGGTGACCGCGGGCACGAAGATGCCGCCCGCCAAACCCTGAACGATGCGCGCGAGCACCAACTGCAGGTCGTTCTGCGCGAATCCACAGGCGAAGCTGGCGACCGTGAACAGCGCTAGACCGGTGAAGAAGACCCATTTGTGGCCGATCCGATCGCCCACCTTGCCGGCCGGGATCAGTGCCAGACCGAAGGCCAGCGCGTAGCCGGAGATGATCCACGACAGGGTTGCCTCCGACGCACCGAGACTGGTTTCGATCGTGGGAAGTGCCACGTTGACGATCGTCGTGTCGAGCAGCGCCATGAACATGCCGAGCAGCAGCACCACCAGTGCCTGCCAAGCCCGGCGAGGCACATCCACCGTCGGGGCGGACGCGCGTGAGTTGGTCTCGGTCATTGTTGTGAACAGTCCTTCGAATGCGGGGGCGGTTGATGCGGTGGTAGATGGGTCCGTGCCGTCTCGTCGGCGACGATGTCCGGTAGTGCTTCGCGCAGCTTCTCGTGCCAGTCGATCTCGGCGAGGAGGCGTTGCTCGCGGTGTTCGAGCGCGAACACCTCCGCGAGGGAGAGATACGGCCTGGCTCTACGTGTCGATGTCACCGTTGTCTCCAGCAACTCGCGCAGCATCGCCACCCGGGCGTTGATGACCTCGGGCAAGGAGTCGAGACGGTCGGGGTCGAGTCGCGTGAGAGCCAGATCGAATGGGTCGGGCCGTAGTGTGAATTCCGACAGCCCATCCCTACGCAGGGTGGTCAGCGCCCCGCGGCCGAGGTCGGTGATGGCGTAGACCTGCCGGGCAGGGAAATTCCCGGCCTGCTCGGTGCGGACATCGGCGATCAACCCTTCGGCGTGCATACGCTTGAGAGCGCCGTACAGACCGCCCACGGAAATGTCGGTCCACATGTGTACGTGCTCTTGTTCCGCGAGTAACTTCAATTGATGACCGTGCATCTCTCCCCGCTGAGCCAGCGAGCCGAGGATGAACAACCGTATCGAAGACACGAAACTACTCTTGCACGAGTACTCGATGCTCGTCAAAGTAACTCAGCTCACTGACCTGCGAGAATGACCGAAATGTCCAGCCACCGCGCCTTCCGAGTGCATCACCGAACCGAATTCACCATCGCGGGTGAGCAACGGTGAGGACAACGTCACGTCGGGCTAACTGATGTGTCATAGTCCGGAATCCTCGACCGAGCAGGGTGATCTCGTGGCAACAGAAACAGTCGACCGTGCTGCGGACACCGTCAAGACGGTCTGCGCGTATTGCGGCGTCGGGTGCGGAATCACGCTGCAGATCGGACGTCGCCCGGACGGCACGGCAACAATCGAGAAGTCGGTGGGCGACCCGTCACACCCCGCCAGTCGTGGCCGTCTCTGCACCAAGGGTACGACCACCGCGGACATGCTGGCCGCCCCCGGTCGACTCGCCACCGCTCTGACACGTACCGCGCGGGGCGACGATCCCGTACCCACGCCGACCTCCGAGGCCATCGAACACACTGCGCGCACACTTCGGGCCATCCTCGACGAGCACGGCCCGGACGCTCTGGGCATCTACGTCTCGGGACAGATGTCGATAGAGGCGCAGTACCTCTCCAACAAACTCGCCAAAGGGTTCATCGGGACCAACCAGATCGAATCGAACTCACGACTGTGCATGGCCAGCGCCGGCACGGGTTACAAGCAGTCCCTCGGCGCCGACGGTCCCCCCGGTTCGTACGAGGATTTCGACCACGCGGACGTCTTCCTCGTCACCGGCGCCAACATGGCGGACTGCCATCCGATTCTCTTCTTGCGGATGATGGATCGGGTGAAGCAGGGCGCGAAGCTCATCGTCGTCGATCCGCGACGCAATGCGACGGCCGACAAGGCGAACCTGCATCTCCAGATCTCACCTGGCACCGACTTGGACCTGTTGAACGGCCTCCTCCATCTACTGGTCGCCGGCGAACACATCGACCGCGAGTTCATCGCGGAGTTCACCGACGGCTGGGATGCCATGGAGGAGTTCCTCGCTGACTACACTCCCGCCCGCGTCAGCGAGAAAACCGGTATCACGGAGAGCGACCTGCGGACCGCAGCCAGGTGGATCGGCGAGTCCGGCAATTGGATGAGTTGCTGGACAATGGGTCTCAACCAATCCACGCACGGCACGTGGAACACCAACGCGCTCGTCAACCTCCATCTCGCGACGGGTGCGATATGCCGCACCGGCAGTGGACCGTTCTCGCTCACCGGACAACCGAACGCCATGGGCGGCCGCGAGATGGGATACATGGGCCCCGGTTTGCCCGGTCAACGCGCGGTTCTCTCCGAGGAAGACAGGACGTTCGTCGAGCAGCAGTGGAAACTGCCCACGGGCACACTGCGCACCGACACCGGCGGCGGCACGATCGACATGTTCTCCCGGATGGCCGACGGCGACATCAAGGCATGTTGGATCATCTGCACCAATCCCGTTGCCTCCGTTGCCAATCGCAAGACCGTCATCGCTGGACTCGAACGCGCGGAACTGGTGATCACGCAGGACGCGTTCGCCGATACCGAAACGAACGGCTATGCCGACGTGGTGCTTCCAGCAGCGCTGTGGACGGAGTCCGAGGGCGTGATGGTCAACTCGGAGCGAAACCTCACGCTGTTCCGCAAGGCCGTCGACGCCCCGGGCGAAGCAATGCCGGACTGGCAGATCATCGCATCCATGGCTTGTGCGTTGGGTTACGCGGACGCGTTCACCTATTCCTGCGCCGAAGAGATCTTCGAGGAGATCAAGCAGTTCTCCAACCCTCGAACCGGCTACGACCTGCGTGGAGTGACCTACGCGAGGCTGCGCGAGAGTCCATTGCAGTGGCCGTGCCCGCCGGATGATCCGGACGACCGACACCCCATCCGGTACATCAACGACGGCGTGAGCCAGACGCAACAGGTTCGCGAGGACGGCAGCGTCCCGGCGTTGTCCTTCCCAACCCCGACCGGCCGCGCACAGTTCTTCGCCAGGCCTTCGATGGCGCCCGCGGAAATGCCCGATGACGACTACCCGTTCCTGCTCAACACCGGCCGCCTGCAGCACCAGTGGCACACCATGACCAAGACCGGCAAAGTCGCGAAACTCAACAAGCTCAACCCCGGCCCGTTCGTCGAAATCCACCCTCTGGACGCCGAGCGGCTCGGATGCAAAGCGGGTGACCGCGTGGAGGTCGCATCGCGGCGCGGCCGTGCGGTACTCCCGGCCGTGGTCAGCGACCGGGTGCGCCCCGGAGATTGCTTCGCACCGTTCCACTGGAACGACTCTTTCGGGGAATACCTCTCGATCAATGCAGTAACCAACGACGCCATCGATCCTTACTCGCAGCAACCGGAATTCAAGGTCTGCGCAGTAACTTTGACCAAGATCAGCTCGGAAAGCACACCCGATCTACCGGACTCGGTATCGACGCGATCCCCCGTCGATACGCTCGCCGAGCTGGTGGGGCCGTGCGCGGGGCCCACTCTCCCCCTCCCACCTGTCGAACAACACTTCGTCGCCGGATATCTGGCCGCGCTTCGCACCGACGCCGCGCGTGAGGCGTCGGGCATCCCCACACTCCCGCCGGTGACACCGCTCTCGCCCGATACCCGAGCATGGTTCGAAGGGCTGCTCGCCGGCCTGTTCTCACGGACCGATGCAACACCGTTCGCCGACGGCGCGGCGGCGTCTGAGGAAGAGTCAGGCGATACCGTGCTCGTGCTGTGGGCCTCGCAAACAGGCACCGCCGAGGAGTTCGCGTTCGCGTGTGTCGACACGCTCAGGTCATCCGGCCTCGACGTCCGGGAACACGTCATGGACGACTTTCTTCCGGCGAATCTGACCGACTACAACAGTGTTCTGGTGATCAGCAGCACCACCGGAGACGGGGATGCACCGGACAACGGCCTGACCTTCCTCGACGGACTCTCCGGCGAATCGGCGCCCGATCTTCGGGGGGTTCGCTTTTCCGTTCTCGCTTTCGGGGACTCGAATTACGACGACTTCTGCGGAAACGGCCGCCGCCTCGACAGCCGGCTGGCCGATCTGGGAGCCGAGCGGTTGGTGGGTCGTGTCGACTGCGAACCCGATCACGAGGAGGCGTCCTCGGTCTGGCTGGAACGCGTGCTCGCCAAACTCACCGCCCAAACCAGCACCCCGACGAGCACCAAGCCGAGCACGATTCCTAGCACGACGTCCGGATCGCGCGGAGCGTCACCGACGGCGTACGGCAAGAAATCGCCCTTGCCTACCCCGCTGGTCCGTAACACACCGCTCTGTGCTGCGGGCTCGGCCAAGGACGTACGTCAATTCGGCTTTCACCTCCCCGAGGGGACGTTGAGCTACGAGGCCGGCGACGCTCTCGGCGTGTGGCCCCGAAACAGTGACGCACTCGTCGAAGAATGGTTGACGGCAACGAGACTCGACGGCGACACGGTCGTCGACATCGCGGGCCACGATGCGATGCCACTGCGAACAGCGCTGCGCGAACGACTCGAAATCGCGAAGGCGTCTCCGGACCTGTTGGCGTTCGTGGGAACTCGTACACGCGACGCGGACCTGGAGCGGTTGCTGATGCCGGAGAACAGAAGCGCATTGGCCGACTGGATGTGGGGCCGTCAGTCGATCGACGTGTTGACCCACGCACCGGTTCGGGCAAGCGTCGACGAGTGGCTGAGCGTACTGAAACCACTTCAGCCACGGCTGTATTCGATCTCGTCGAGCCCGAAAGAGAATCCCAATGAAGTTCAGCTGACGGTGTCCACGGTGCGCTACAACGTGCACGGCATCCCCCGCCGCGGTGTGTGTTCGACGTACTTGGCAGATCATGCGGACGGCGAGGACGTGCCCATCTTCGTGCAGAAGTCTGCCCATTTCAAACCCCCGGAGGACCCGAAAGCGCCGATGATCATGGTCGGCCCGGGGACGGGCGTTGCCCCGTTCCGCGCTTTCCTGCACGAGCGCAGAGCATTGGGACACACCGGTCCGAACTGGCTTTTCTTCGGCGAGCAGCACGCAGCGACGGAGTTCTACTATCGCGACGAGTTGACGACGATGATGGACGACGGCACTCTCACGCGACTGGATCTGGCGTTCTCCCGCGATCAGTCGTCCAAGGTGTACGTCCAGGACCGGATGACCGAGCATGGCGCTCAGTTGTGGAAGTGGCTACAGGAGGGTGCGCACTTCTACGTGTGCGGCGACGCAACCCGCATGGCAAAGGATGTGGACAACGCTTTGAAAGGCGTTGTTGCCCAGCACGGGAAATTAGCGCCGTCGAGCGCCGAGGCATACGTTCGGGCCCTTTCTGCGGAGAAGCGATATGTGCGCGACGTCTACTGACTTGTTGCACAACATCGATCGTTACCGTTTTGTGTCCGTCCTTGTCGACGACACTGATGGGCAGGCGTTGCGACCGATCGAAACGCGATAGGCACACGCGAAGAGCGCAATCCGACTCTCTGGCTACGGTATGCCGTGTTAGGTTCATTTGGATCCGAACAATCGTACAAAGTGTCGAGAAAAGGCATCCGAAAGTAGCCACGGCGCTTGCCGGCCGGGGCTTACGCGGTATGCGGAACTTTCGTTCTGCGCCTCCATCGAACAGTGACCGGAAGGCATCGCCCATGGCACTCTCAGTGCTGCTCAACGTTTCGAACAAGAAGATCGCCGCTTCGCTTGCAGGTGCGTCCCTCGTTGCCGCCTCCCTCGCCGGATGCACGTCCACGGACGACACAGACAGCGGACAAACCCAGCTGCAGGCATTGCAGGACGCCGGAACCATCACCGTGGGATTCGCAGGCGAGGCGCCCTACAGCTTCGAAGAGAACGGTGAATTGACCGGCGCAACAGTCGCTTTGCACCGCGAGATTTTCGGCAACCTCGGCATCGACACAATCGAGGGCGTCAATGCGGACTTCGGCGCACTGATTCCCGGCCTGCAAGCCAACAGATTCGACGTGGTCAGTGCGGGCATGTCGATTCTTCCGCAGCGCTGCGAGCAGGCCGCGTTCGGCGACCCAGAGTTCAACTACACGACCGCCCTGATGGTGCCGACGGGCAATCCCGCCAACCTGACCGACATGCAGTCCGTCGCCGACAGCGGTCTGCGGCTGGCAACGATGACCGGCGCAATCGAATCGGACTACGCCACTTCGCTCGGTATCGACTCGACGCAGGTGTCGACCCCGCAGGACGGAATGGACGCTGTCACCTCGGGCCGCGCCGACGTCTTCGCACTGACGGCGATCTCGCTCAACTGGATGAAAGCCAACAATCCTGAGGCGCCCGTCGATGTCACCGAGTCCTTCGTCGCAGTGATCGACGGGAAGCCACAGGTCGGGGCAGGCGCAACGGTGTTCCGCACCGACGATGTAGAGCTGCTCGAGGCCTACAACGAGGAACTGGCGAAGATTACCGCAGATACCGACACCTACCTCTCGATCGTGGGCGAGTTCGGCTTCACCGCCGAGGAGCTTCCCGACCCCTCGCTCACCACCGCTCAGCTCTGTGAAGGCGACGCTTGATCATCTGGGCGACTGAACCGAGAGCGACTGAACCGACACTGTGAACGACAATATCGAGGCCTTCCTGGATTCGTGGCCGCGGATCCAGGAAGGCATTCTCACCACTGTCTATCTGACTCTTGGCGGCGCGCTACTTGCGTTGGTGCTTGCGCTCACCCTCGGGCTGGCAGCGGGCAATCGACACATGTACGTGCGGGCACCCGCCCGCGTTGTGGTCGAGTTCTTCCGCGGCACATCACTGTTGGTGCAGCTGTTCTGGCTGTTCTACGTTCTTCCGCTGTTCGGCTATCAGCTGGACCCGACGTTCTGCGCGATCCTCGCACTCGGACTGAATTACGGCGCCTACGGGGCCGAGGTCGTGCGCGGATCGATCAGCGCGGTACCGGCCCCGCAGTGGGAAGCCGCACTGGCACTGAACTTCTCGCCCTGGCAACGGCTGCATCGGGTGGTGTTTCCCCAGGCCTGGGTGCAGATGATCCCGCCGTTGACGAACCTGCTGATCCAGCTGCTCAAGGGTAGCGCGCTCGCGAGTTTCGTTCTCCTCCAAGACCTCACATACCAGATCGAACAACTGCGACGCGGCACGGGTGACACGCTGTTCGCGTTCGGAATCGGACTCGTTCTGTACTTCATCATCGCCTATGTGCTGACCCTGTTCATGAATGTCGTCGAGGTACGCGCCAAGAGCAAGCTCGGTAGCGGACCGTCACTTCGGCAGGTACTGAGTCTGCGGCCCGAACGCGTCGACCAGAATGTGGGGGTGGGCCGATGAGCGTCGACTGGAGCTGGGAGCGCGCATTCGATTCCATCCCGTTCCTCCTCGAGGGATTCAAGATCACCCTGCTCGCCACGGTTCTCGGCTTCATTCTGGCCGCGACATTGGGTCTGGTCATCGCGGTCCTGCGCCATGCGGGCCCGAAGTTCGTCACCATCCCGCTCAGGATGGCGAGCGAGTTCATCCGGCTCACGCCGTTGGTGGTGCAGCTACTCTTCGCGTACTACCTGTTGCCGCAGTTCTCCGCCTTGCAGATCGGTATCGCGGTCCTCGGTATCCACTATTCGACCTACATGGCCGAGGTCTACCGCGCAGGTATCGACGCTGTCCCACCGGGTCAGTGGGAAGCAGCGCGGGCACTGTCGCTTCCCACCACACGAACGTGGCGCGGGGTCGTGCTGCCTCAGGCGATCCGCAATACCGTGCCAGCGCTGGGAAATTACGCGATCTCGATGTTCAAGGACACGCCGTTCCTGTTCGCCATCACCGTCGTCGAGATGGTGACCGCGGCGCAGCAGTACGGGGCTCGCACGTTCCAGTACTTGGAGCCCATCACCATGGCGGGCGTCATCTTCCTGCTTGCGAGCTACCCGACGTCGATTCTCATCAGAAGACTGGAGAAGAACCTTGCCTACTGACGGTTCGGCGAACAAGCCGATGATCGTGTTCGACAAGGTGGTCAAGCAGTTCGGCGATCACGTCGTGCTGGACCATCTCGACTTTCGAGTCGATCGCGGTGAACGCGTTGCGCTCATCGGCCCGAGTGGTTCCGGTAAGACCACCATTCTGCGCCTGCTGATGACCATCGAGAAGGTGAACGGCGGCGTCATCTGGGTCGAGGACGAGCCTCTGAGCCATCAGTACAAGGGCGACAAGCTCGTCGTCGCGTCGGAGAAGCATCTTCGGGCGGTTCGCACGAAGATCGGGATGGTCTTTCAGCAGTTCAACCTCTTTCCCAACATGACTGTCATCGAGAACATCACCGAGGCACCGGTCCACGTGCTCGGCAAGAGCAAGGCCGAGGCCACCGCGCGTGCCCGCGAGCTACTGCAGACGGTCGGGCTCGCGGACAAGGAGAACGCTCACCCCACCAAGTTGTCGGGTGGCCAGCAACAACGTGTGGCCATCGCGCGCGCACTGGCAATGGACCCGGACATCCTGCTGCTCGACGAGGTGACGTCGGCGCTGGACCCCGAACTCGTTGCCGACGTGCTCGATGTTCTCCGCAAGATCGCCGAGACCACCGACATCACGATGCTGATCGTCACCCACGAGATGGGGTTCGCCCGCGACGTCGCGGACAGGGTTCTCGTGTTCGACAACGGCCGCATCCTCGAGGAGGGCACTCCGGAGGACATCTTCACCCGTCCGCAGAAGGAACGTACCCAGGCGTTCCTGAAAGCAGTCCTGACGAACTGACTCTGCTCGAGCTCGCTCAGCCCGAGTAGCTGGAGATTTGAATCAGGTTTCCGCAGGTGTCGTCGAAGGTCGCGACCGATACCGGGCCCATGTCCGTCGGCTTCTGAGTGAATACGACGCCGCGGCCCACCAGGCGTTCGTATTCGGTCTTCACATCGTCGACTGCAAAGGATGTGGCCGGTATGCCGTCGGCCATCAGGGCGTCACGGAACGGCTTGACGGCAGGATGCTCGGCGGGCTCGAGTCCGAGCTCGGGCCCGTCCTCGTTTCCCGGACTCACGAGGGTGAGCCACTTGTGTTCGCCCAGCGGAATTTCGTGCTTCTTCACGAACCCTAGGACACTCGTGTAGAAGTCGAGGGCTTTGTCCTGGTCGTCGACGAACAGGCTGGTGATGTAGATCTTCATGGGTGCTCCTTGCCCGAGTCCGGTGTCGGCCACCGCTCGACGATGCGAGCCAGTGGTCCGGTGTCGATGAAGTGAAACTTGTAGCGCCCCCTGCGTTCTGCGCGGACGAGCCCTGCGGCCTCGAGCACGTCCAGATGCTGCGACACCGCTTGCCGCGAGGATGACAAGCCGTGTTTGGTAGCGAGCCGGGAGCAGAGTTCGAACAATGTCTGCTCGTCTCGCTCGACCAACTCGTCCAGAATCACCCGACGGGTCGGATCCGACAACGCCTTGAACAGTTCGGCAGCCCCAGGTTGCTCTGCCATGGTTTTCAACCATAGGCAAGCACACGCTTGCATGTCAAGACTCTGATGCAGCACGTGATTTAGTAGGTAAGCCTGCACTGAGTTACGATTCACGTCTTTGCGCCTCCGTGCGCAGGCTTGCTCTCCATCCGCTTTCGAAGAAGGACACCTCCGTGCGTCGTACTCGCAATCGAGCAGCACTGATTGCTCTCACTGCCGTCACAACCGCCTCACTCGTGGCCTGCGGTGCATCCGAGACCGTCACCGACGAGGTGGTGGCCACCACCGACGGCGGCACAACCTACCCGCTCACGATCGACAACTGTGGCGAGTCGGTCACAGTCGATGCCCCACCTCAGCGCGTGGTGTCCCTCGATCAGAACTCCACCGAGATTCTGCTGTCACTGGGACTCGAGGACAGGCTTATCGGTAGCGCGTCATGGACGGATCCGGTACGCGAGAATCTCGCCGACGCCAACCAGACGGTGCCGCGCCTGGCCGACAACGCACCCACCTACGAGGTCGTGCTGGGCAGCGACCCGGACTTCGTCACGGCATCGTTCGGTCGGCATTTCAAGCAGGGTGGTGTAGCAGAGCGTGCCCGGTTCGCCGAGACCGGAACCGGTAGCTACCTCTCCCCCACCGACTGCGACAACGGGGTCAGTGTCAACGGTGGAAACAAGCGCACCACCGCGCTGACCATGGACGAGCTGTACCGGGAGATCATCGAGCTCGCCGCGATCTTCGACGTCAACGACCGGGGCGCGGAGTTCGTCGAAGAACTGAAGGCTCGAATGGATTCGGCCACTGCCGATCTCGAAAACTCGGATGTATCGATGGCATTCTGGTTCGCCGATACCAAGAGCCCTTATGTGGCAGGCGGACTCGGATCCGCCAACCTGCTCGCGACCACCGTCGGCGCCACCAACGTCTTCTCCGACACCGTCGAAGACTGGCCGGCAGTCGGCTGGGAAACCCTCGTCGATCGTGACCCGGACGTCCTCGTGCTGGGCGATCTGGCCCGCAACAGGTTCCCCGGCGACCTTCTGGCGGACAAGATCGCGTTCCTCGAATCCGACCCCGTCACCAGCACGATGGCCGCAGTTCGGGAAAAGCGATACATCGCACTGCACGGCGCCGAGATGAACCCGTCGATCCGGTCGGTCGATGGCGTCGAAAAGCTGTCCGACGCTCTCCGCGAGATGGGTCCGATCTCCTGACGGGCACCATCGTCGGCGAGGAGCGCCCACTTCACGCCACGAACGAGAGAGCGCGCTGGGTACGGGGAACCGTACTGACGGTGGCCGGATGCGCGGCTCTCGTCGTCTCGGTGCTCGTGGCGATGACACTCGGGCCGGCCGACATCTCACTCGTCAACGTGCGCGACATCGTGCTCAACCACCTTGGGTTGGCAGACATCCCGGTTCGGGTGTCCAAGGACGCCATCGTGTGGCAGGAACGACTCCCTCGGGCGCTGGTGGCCGCGACCTGCGGCGTGGGGCTCGGAATTTGCGGAGCGATCATGCAATCACTACTGCGAAACCCGTTGGCCGACCCGTTCGTGCTCGGAATCTCGTCCGGCGCATCGACGGGCGCCGTCGTGGTCGGCGTTCTGGGCGTCGGCGGCGCAGCGCTGGGTCTGTCCGGCGGCGCATTCATCGGAGCTCTCGTCGCCTTCGGGCTTGTGCTACTGCTGGCGCACCTGTCCGGCGGCACCAACGACCGGGTCATTCTGGCCGGTGTCGCCAGCACACAGTTGTTTTCGGCGCTGACCTCGTTCGTCATCTTCGCCTTCGCAGATTCCGACGAGACCCGAGGCGTGATGTTCTGGCTTCTCGGCTCGCTCGAAGGCGTTCGATGGGACGACGTGATGCTGTGTGCAACCGTCGTCGGAATCGGTGCTCTTGTCTGCTTCCACTACGCCTTCGTGCTCGACTCCTTTTCGTTCGGGAGCGATGTCGCCTCCTCGCTCGGAATCGATGTCCGCAAGGTGCGCATAGCGCTACTGATGATCACGGCACTGATCACAGCGACGCTGGTCAGTGTCGCGGGCGCAATCGGTTTCGTCGGGCTGGTACTCCCCCACGCCGCACGCTTCCTGGTCGGATCGAGGCACAGTCGACTCATTCCGACGACAGCGATCATCGGAGCGATCTTCATGGTGTGGGTCGATGCGGTGTCCCGCGTCGCGTTCGCACCGACGCCGCTACCGGTCGGTGTCGGAACGGCACTGGTCGGTGTTCCGGCGTTCATCGTGATCATGGCACGCAGGAGGAACGTCCGATGACGTTGAGCGCGAACACTGTTCGGTGGAACCGCGGCGGTTCACTCGTGGTCGACGGTGTCACCCTCGACCCTCGTCCTGGCGACATGGTCGGCCTACTCGGACCCAACGGCTCCGGCAAATCCTCGCTGCTACATCTGATGTGCGGCGCTGTGAAACCCACGTCCGGGATGGTGTCCCTGGACGGGGAGGACCTGACCTCCCTGCGAAGACGAGACATCGCCCGCGCCGTCGCTGTGGTCAGCCAGCACGCCGATACCGATATCGACATCAGCGTGCACGACATCGTACGACTCGGCCGCATTCCTCACCGCGGCACCTTCGGCGGCGACCCGACGCGCGATGCCTCGGCCGTCGATGCGGCTCTTGCGCACACGGGGTTGTCGACGAAGGCGGAGCGCAAGTGGCACATGCTCTCCGGCGGTGAACGCCAGCGTGTGCAGATAGCCCGAGCGCTGGCTCAGGAGCCACGCGAGTTACTCCTCGACGAGCCGACCAACCACCTCGATATTCACCACCAGCTCGAAATTCTCGCGCTGGTGGCGCGACTACCCATCACGAGCGTCGTCGCGCTGCACGATCTCAATCTCGCGGCGATGTTCTGCGATCAACTGCTGGTGATGAAGCAGGGCCGAGTGGTCGCAGCTGGGCGGCCGACGGACGTGTTGACCGAGGAACTGATCGCAAACGTCTACGACGTGAGGGCCCGGGTCTCCACCGACGAAACAAGTGGGCGTCTGTTCGTACGATTCGAGCCCGGGCCGGTCACCGATCTGCGGGTCGACTCAGTTTGCGCTTCCGGTGTTCAGTAGCCGCAGCAGATCCGACAGGAGCTCGTCCACAGTCGGCAGGGCAGCGAAGCCGGTGGCGGTCTCGTCGACCGCGGCCTCGTCCTGACCTGGCACGACGATGACCGGCGATGCCTGCTCGACGGCGAAGGACTCGTTCGGGAAGAGTTCCAGCACCTCGCCTACGTTGGGGTAGTTCGAGACCCACAGCGCCGAACCCGGATCCACCCCGACGCAGGTCGCCAACGCGACGTAGGTGCCGTCGGGCAAGTCCGTCAGCGTCTGCGTGCTCACGCCTGGCTGTATCTCGCCGCGGTCGGCAAGGGTCTGGTCACTGAGCTCTTCGATAGGTGGCAACTCCCCACCGGGTGCGAGGGCAACGGTCGTCGTGCACGTCAATGCGCCGCCGGAGTTGTTGGTGATGGTGTTGGTGAGCGCCCGGCCCTCGAGATCGAATGCGTACGAGACGTCGGTTGCCTCGGCGGCGGACGCGGGGCCCGCGGTTGCGAGAACGAGCGGAATCGACGCCGCGGTGACGAAAGCGGCCCGGGTGATCAAACGCATGCAGTGTCCTGTTCGTAGAGCGGATCGGGAACGAAGTTCCAGTGTGCCCCGAATGTCGCTGGTTGACACCCTTCGCAAGCACATTCGATGGCGATCACGGGCCTGAACTGCACAAACGCAGGCCGAACTCGTTGATTGTGGTTGACTGATTCGAAGCGAAGGGACGCCTGCAAGGGCCCTTCTTCCGAAGACACGTCGTGCTGGAGCAAACCGAAAGAGAACCTGGGAAGAGCTGATGGGCACGACTGTCAAGTGGGCCGAGAACGGCCAGGAACGCTCGGCGCTGTGGCGTTCGGAGAACAACGCTCCGGCTCCGAAAACCATTCATATCGTCGGTGACGACATCACCGCCGACGTCGCCTACAAGCGCGCGTCGACCGGTGAGTACTTGCTGTGGCGGGGTGATTTCAACAATGCACGCCAACTGTTGACCGCGCTGACCCGGCGAGCTCAGCCGAAGGTGCGCCGGCCGTCGGACTCTCCTGCAGAGGACTTTCACCTGCACCGCCAGGATCAGGCCCGGCGAGCGCGCACCCTCGGGATGCTGCTCGTCGAACTCGATGCGAACCACGTTCTGGATTACGGCCGAGCACCCGACGTCCGACTCGCGGCCACCGAGGTCTACGGCGAGACCTCCATGCCGTCACTGCTGTCGCTTCGAGAGCTGCTCAGTCTCATCGGCGCTCACGAATGGCGACGCAAAGGTGTTCACATTCCCGCCCTGGGCGCCAGCATCGAACCGCATTTCGGTGTCTTCTCGCCGCTGCGTGGCGAGTACGTGCAACTCGTCGCCGACGCTCCTCTTCCCACGGGAATCACCACCGCGTTCGACATCGGTACCGGCACAGGGGTTCTGGCTGCCATCCTCGCGCAGCGCGGTGTCTCCCACGTCGTCGCGACGGACCGTGACCCTCGGGCGGTTGCGTGCGCCACCGCAAATCTCGAGCGCTTGGGTTTCGCCGACCGGGTCGACGTGCAGCTCACGGACATCTTTCCTGCCGGACGCGCTTCGCTGGTGGTGTGCAATCCGCCGTGGATTCCCACCAAGCCGACCTCGGGTATCGAACACGCCATCTACGACCCAGGAAGCCGCATGCTGCGAGCCTTCCTCGATCGGCTCAGCAAACACCTCGAACCCGGCGGCGAGGCCTGGTTGGTGATCTCCGATCTGGCTGAACTCCTCGGGCTCGCCACGCGAGAGGATCTACTCGACTCGATCGACCGCGCGGGCCTCGAGGTTCTCGGCCGAACGGACACATCGCCGACGCATGCCCGTGCCCGCGACTCCGACGACCTCTTCCACGCCGCGCGATCACGCGAGACGACCTCGTTGTGGCGGCTGGCTCCACGCTGAGACGTACACAAGAGACCCTGAACTGCAGTAATCGCAGATCAGAGGGTCTCGTTGTGCTCCCTCGACTGGACTCGAACCGGCAATCGGACGATTAACAGTCTGATTGGTTGCGGATGATGTTGTAGCGCGCGGGTTTCGCCGTTGCCGCGCACCGAAAGTCCACCAACCGTGGGACCTACCGAGCTCTCGGTGGGACTTTTGCCCCTATTTGTACGTCACTGCACTTCGTAGCGTCGAAGAGGAAAAGAGATTCCCGGCTACGGTCCGTCACAGGACCACTAAGGAGTTCACTCGAAGCGGTTCTCGCTGGCGGCAAGGCCAATGACCTCGCCGCCAAAAGCTGAGTGTTGACCATCGGGCCGGGTCCCTTGCCGTTGAGACCGGCGCCGCGTGGCGAGCAGGCCGCCTGAACTGACTCTGTCCCTGCCGAAGAGCAGAAGGCATGCCAAGCGCCCGGAGTGCAAGGGGATCGGCCCCTTTACTGGAAAGGGTTTGACAATGTCCATGCCCCAACTCGCATTGCGCCGAACCGGGTGGGATCTCGCCCTGGGTGCGCTCCTCCTCATCGTCGGCGTGGTGATCCTCGGCAACGCTGTGGTCGCCACGGAAGTGTCCGTACTGTTCCTCGGCTGGATGCTGGTGTTCTACGGCCTCATCGCCTTGGCCGCAGCCTTGTTCCTCATTGGCAAGGGAGGATTCTGGTCGGCCGCCTTGAGTGGCGCCCTCGTGCTCGTCCTGGGGTTGCTGTTCCTACGGAACACCGGGGCGGCCGCACTGACCCTCACGCTCCTCGCCGGTGTCATCTTCCTTACCGCCGGGATCATGCGCCTGATGGCCGCCTTCGACGATCCACTCCTCCGAGTGCCCCTGGTGCTCTCCGGGGTGATCTCCACGGTCCTTGGCCTGGTTGTGCTGCTCAACCTGTTCGATGCCACGTACGTGCTGCTCGGGACACTGCTTGGTGTCTACTCGATAGTCGACGGGATCACGATGATGGTCATCGGCCGCTGGCGGGTCGTGCAGTCACCGGAGTCGGAATCAGGGCAGCGAGGCCACCTCGGCCATTCGAGCGAACATTGAAATGCCAGAGCAGCGAAGGCCTCCCGCCGACTACTTGCCGCAGTGAGGCATGTCGACCCTGAACTCCATAGGAGGTCGGCCCATCGGGTCGCTCGAGTTCCGGACCGGACCGGTCTCGTTGGTGAGGGGCGACGACGTTGGCCGCTGAGCGTGCCGGCACCTCAACGAGGCGCCGGCATGCAGCGCTGCGCGACACGCCATCCAAGGAAGCCAACGTCATGAGCGATGAGAAACAACGGCTACCGGCTGGTTCAGGCGGTGTTTCGCAGGACGGAAATGAAGGGGAGATGCCGCCACGGGAGACCGCGCGTTCGGTGACGAAAGCCAAGCCCGCCTGGCTGGATCAGTTCGTGTGGAGCGTGCTCTTGAAGCTCGTGGCAGTTTCCCTCGCCACCGTGTTGCTGTTGCTGCTCGCCCGGGAGCTGCGGGATCTGTTGTGGTTACTCGTGGTGAGCTCGTTCTTCGCGACGGCGATGATTCCCGGAGTCGAGCAGATACATGCGCGTTGGGGATGGAGGCGTGGGGCTGCGGTAGGCGTCATCTACGTCTCCGCCGTCGCGTTCTTCATCTTGATGGTGTGGGTTCTGATCCCAGCGATCGAGGAGTTCGCCGATCAAGTGCGAGCCAACGGGAGCGGCTGGATCGATCAGCTGAACGACTTGAGCCGCCAATGGCTGGGGAAGGATCTCGTCGGCGAAGAAACAGGCAACCAGGCCGCGGTGGTGACGCAGGCGTCCCTGCGTGGCTGGTCCGACAACCTTCTCGGCCTCGTTTCCTCGAGTGTCGGTGTATTTTTCGACGTGACCGTTGTCGCGATGTTCGCTTTCTACTTCACAGCGGACTACCCCCGGATCGAGCGGGCACTGCTCTCTCGCATGCGTCCCGATCGCCAGCACATCTACGCCTGGGTGTCGCAAGTGTCGATCCAGCAGACGGGCGCCTACTTCTATTCACGACTGTTGCTGACCGTCATCAACGCCTCGTTCGGGTTCTGCGTCATGCTGATCCTGGGCCTGCCGCTGGCGTTCGCCCTCCCGCTTGCGGTCTTCATGGGCTTCGTTTCCGAGTTCATCCCCGCGATCGGGACGTACATAGGCGCTGCCATCCCGATACTCACCGTCCTGGCGGTCCAGGGTCTTGCAGAAGCGATCATCCTGCTCGTTTGGGTGCTGCTGTACCAATGGGTCGAGAACATGTTGCTCAGCCCGCGGTTGTCGGCCAAGACCATGAAGCTCAACGGTGCGGTGGCCTTTGGCGCCGCCCTAGCAGGTGGCGCCGTTGCGGGGCCTATGGGTGCCTTCATGGCGCTGCCCTTCGCGGCTCTGATCACCGCGATGGTGAAGAACAGCGGAAAGAGATATGAGGTGGTCCATCAGTTGGCCTTTCCGGCCGAGTCGCACGCATCGCAGTGACCGCACTGCGGTAGTCCCGACGATGAGTCCGGCGTGCAAATCCGACTTTTCGGCCAGCATCCGAACGTCAGTAGATGACGGGCCCATCTCATCCGACGAATCTACGTTGAGGAGTACGAGTACAAGTCGGTGTGGCGCGACTGACCTACTCTCACAGCTTGCCTGCGAGCCACCTCCACCCATGCTTCATCGCCATTCCGCGGATCAGCATCAGCACGCTCAGGCTGAACCCCCATCCGATCACACACAGCAACACGCCGACCCCTGACTGGCCGGTGACGTCCGTACTCGCCTCGACACAGAACGCCGTCGAGAACCCGGCCGTAGTGCCCAATGCTGCCGCGTACCCTCCGGTCTTGGCCCAGCGCGACAAATAGGCGGCGAGGAAGCACAGCAGCACCACCGTCGCACCACACGCGACCACCTGCCACGTCGGGAACTGATTCGGCGCGGGCAGCCCGGGTCCGCGGAACTCGCCGCTCTGGTTGGCCGACCAGCTCAACCACCCGGCGCACGAGGCGAATCCGAACACGAATGCGAGTGTGCCAGTGGCCCACAAACCGAGACGACCGGTGCCCGTGCCGTGTTCCCGCTTCGAGGACTTACCCCAGAGAAGGAGTGCACAGAATATCGTGGGCACGCCGACGAAAATGAAGACGATCCAGAGAAACTGCGACCACGAAAAGTCGACTGTCATGCTCGCTCCCAACGCTCATCGGCCCGACGCCACAGCGCCGGTTCGTCATCGATGTCGACGACATCAGGATTCAGCCAGAACGTAGCATCGGGATCCCACCCACCCAGCAACGTCGATCGTTCGTTGTCGGACAACAAAATTGCGATGCCCGGCGTCGTCAAGTACCCGTGCAGGCTCAGGTGTGCCGCGTCGTAGTCCTCGGCGACCGCCGCCCAATCGGGGATGAACCAGTTGCGGTGCTCGCCGGTGGTATCGAACCAGACGGAACGCCTCGACTCCGGCACGGCCAGTGGGTACTTCTCGACCAGGTGGGCCCAGTCCGACGGTGACCAAATCTCGTACACCCGAGGGGAGTTGCGGACGTGCACGGGCCAGATCTGCGCTTCGCCGCCGCCGGACGAATCCTCTTCCATCAGAAGTTCCAGAGAACCGATACCGTTCCGAGCTCGGCTGCTGGTGAGTGTGGCGAAGATCGGTGTGGACCACCATTCGCCGGCCACCTCGCTGTCAGGCTCAGCAGTTCGGCGCTCCCTGAACCGCGTTTCGTTCGCCAGAATGCTCTTTCGCCACTCGTCGAGGCTGGATGATGCCGGGCGATAGGGCGCGGTCAATTCGGGCCACTCGACGGGTGACATCGGATGTACCACTAGGCGTTGATTGTCGACGTCCACGGACTCGCCCCACCATGTGGTGTGCTCCGACGACAGAACGGCGGCAGCGATGGGACGTAGAGCTGCAACGACGTGCGGGTCAGCGAACTTCACGTCGTCGTCGTTCGGTGGCTGCCAGTACCGCGCGAGGTCGGCGGCGTACCCGAGCGCTTCGAGCAGGTCCATCTCGGACAGCTCCAAGATCGCGCTGATGTCGACGCCCTCGATCACTTCACGAGCATCAGCGGTCGTCTGTGGACGGTTGAAGCCCGCCGCACGTGCGTCGGCGCTGCACTTGTAGGCGACGTTCGCGCAGAAGAATCGCCCGCGGGGTGACCCGAGCGCAAGTGTCACCAGTTCCATGCGGTTGACGCTATCCGACGGCGAATCGATACTTCCGGCCCCTTTCCGCGCGCGGCTGTCCGGGCCGGCGATTCGTATGTATGTGCCCCTTGCGCCGCGCGCAGGGGCGGCGAAAGATCGGTCCTGCAGTGGTTGCGGCCGCGGGCCGTCGGCGGGTCTGGCGGTGGACCGCGACGGGTCGTCCACTGGCGAGTTCGCTGCGGGGACGACGTCCCTGCGGGAGGAGGAAAGGCCATGTTTGTTCAAGTCATTCAAGGGAAGGTTTCCGACGAGCGACAGCTACGCCGATGTATGGACCGTTGGGCCGAGGAATTGCAGCCGGGGGCCACCGGCTATCTGGGATCGACCTCCGGTATTCGCGAGGACGGGACGTTCATCCTTTTGGTGCGGTTCGAGTCGCACGAGGCCGCCGTGCGCAACAGCGAGCGTCCCGAGCAAGGGGCGTGGTGGGCCGAGACGGAGCAATGCTTCGACGGCCCGGTGTCCTTCATGGACTGCCCGGATCCCATGGAGTGGCTCGGCGGAGGCTCCGACGACGCGGGGTTCGTGCAGATCATGGAGGGGCACACCACTGACTCCGACCGGCTGCGTGAGCTGCTGACTCAGTCCGGCGACCGCCTGCACAGCGTGCGACCGGAGATCATCGGTGGCATGTTCGCCTCCAACGGCGACGGTGACTACGTCGAGGCCGTGTACTTCACCAACGAGTCCGAGGCCCGCGAGCACGAGAAAGTCACGGTGCCAGACGATCTGCGCTCCCTGTTCGAGGAAGAAGGTCGGCTGATGGGCGAGATTGACTACTTCGACCTGCACGAGCCGATGCTGGTCTCCGCGCAGCGGTAGCGACGACACCTACATCCCGCGCAGCGGTGAAAGCTTCGCCGCTGCGCGGAACGGTGGTCACCGAGTCCTGGCGACCGTTGACTCGCCGCTGCCCGGTGGAGGAGTGTGAGTGAGGAAGGGTTTGACCCGTCGGCGCCGCCGGGCGCCGCCCGAGCTGAAGGGTGTCGACCGTGTATGCACGCTCTACAACCATTGATGCGCATCCGTCGTTCATCGACGTCGGGATTACGCACATCCGCGATACCGTAATGCCCGCGCTCGCCGGCATCGACGGCTGCGCCGGATTGTCCCTGCTGGTCGACCGCGGCTCCGGCCGGTGCATTGCCACCAGCTCCTGGCTGGACGAGGATTCTCTTCGCGCGAGCGAAAGCCACGTCCTGCAGCTCCGCGACAGCACGGCCGACGTCTTCCACGGCACCATCACCGTTGCGCGGTGGGACATCGCCATTCTGCACCGCGACCACCACTCGCACCGTGGCGCCAGTGTGCGGGTCACGTGGCTCGAGGTCGAGCCCGGCCACCTGGACCGCGCCATCGACGTGTACAAGACGGCGTCCCTGCCCGCGATGGCGGAGCTCGACGGGTTCTGCAGTGCCAGCCTGCTAGTCGATCCTGCCGCCGGTCGCGCCGTGGCGTCGATGACCTTCGACACCGCCCTGGCGATGAGCGGCAGCAGGGACAAGTCCGAGACCATCACAACTTCGGAATTACGCGCGTCTGGTGCGCGGCTGCTCGAGGTGGAAGAGTTCGAGTTGGCGATCGCTCATCTGCACGTACCTGAAATGGCCTGAAAGGCCAGCACTTGTGACAACCGTGTGACAAGGATCCGCCGATACCGCTCAACGACCCGCTGCTCGTCGGACCGACCGGTGACAATTGTGCCGTCGGGCAGAGTTTTTCGGCTCACGCCAGGACTTCCCGACAGTGACGGTGGTGCATGGGCGAGGACACCGGTGCGCCTGTCCACAGCGAATTGTCGGTCGCCAGTATGGTCGACGAATGACTGTACGAGCGGGTGTGGTGGTCACGGGAACAGAAGTTCTGGCCGGTCGGGTCACCGACAGGAACGGCCCGTGGGTGGCCGAGCGACTACTGGAGATGGGAGTGGACATTGCGCACATCACGATCTGCGCTGACCGGCCCGATGACCTGACCGCACAACTACAATTTCTCGCCGATCAGCGCGTCGACTTGATCGTCACGACCGGAGGCTTGGGCCCGACTGCTGACGATCTCACTGTCGAGACCGTGGCCGCTCTGTACGGCCGCGAACTGTACCTCGACGAAAAACTCGAGCGAGACATCCACGCAATCGTGCAGCGATGGCGAAGCCGGCTGAGTTCTGCACCCGACGCCGAACCGCTGCGGGCAGGTCTTCGCAAGCAGGCAATGGTTCCGCAAGGGGCTCATTCCATTCCGCCGACCGGAACCGCCCCCGGTGTCGCGATACCTGCCAGCGACTCCGGAGAGCTGCCCGCCGTCCTGATATTGCCCGGCCCGCCACGCGAACTGCAGGCGATGTGGCCGCAGGCACTCGACAGCGCGCCGGTCGCCGAAGTCTTGACCCGACGCGCACAGATCCGTCAGAACACCATCCGCGCGTACGGGCTGTCCGAAGCCGACCTCGCCGCAACACTGCGGACGGCAGAGCGCCAGATCACGGGATTCGGCGATCTCGAGATCACCACCTGTCAGCGGCTCGGAGAACTCGAAATGGTGACCCGCTATGCAGAGTCTGCGGCAACCGCATACACGGATCTCGCTGGTCTCATCGACAAACATCATGGCTCGCAGGTCTTTTCGACTGACGGGTCCACCATCGACGACATCGTAGCGAACCGGTTGGCCGGCCACCGAATTGCCACCGCAGAATCGTGCACAGGTGGCATGATCGCCGCACGGCTCACCGATCGCGCAGGCTCGTCGGCCTACGTCATCGGCGCGGTGGTGTCCTATGCGAACGAGGCGAAGACTGGCCTTCTCGACGTCTCGGCCGAGATCATCGAAGAACACGGCGCCGTCAGCGAGCCGGTGGCAGCGCTGATGGCAGAAGGCGCACTGAACAGACTGGGCGTCGATATCGCGGTATCCACCAGTGGCATCGCAGGGCCCGGGGGTGGCACCGACCTCAAACCGGTCGGCACTGTCTGCTTCGCAATCGCCGCCGCCGACCGACCGACCGTCACCCGTACACTCCGACTCCCCGGCGACCGCGCAAGCGTGCGTGCGCTTTCCACCACCGCGGCAATGCACATGATCGCCGACGCAGCTCTAACGGAGCCCAAAGACTCCAAACGACTCTAAACGGAGGGTGCTACCCATTCCTTCTGCAACTCATCGATGCACAGACCTGGCGGCTGCACCCAGAGGAGGACGAGATCACCGCGGACGACGAGCCCGCTGACCCGCACGTGCCCGACTGGGTCAACCCTGTCGGGGTGTCAGGATGCCTGTCTCGAATGCCTGCACAACAGCCTGAAGTCGATCGCGGACCTCGAGTTTGGTCAAGATCTGCGCAAGGTGGTACTTCACCGTCGTGAGTTCGATGAACAGTTCAGCACCGATCTCTCGGTTCGACATTCCCTTGGCGAGAAGTTCCAGTATTTCGAATTCGCGCGGGGTCAGGGTGGTGTATTTGTTCGAAGCTCGCGGGGACGGTGACTGGGGTCGTCGCCTACGCGAAAACTCGCTGAGGACTCGTCGGGTGATCCGCTGGTCGAGAGTGCCCTCCCCCGCAGCCACGGATCGCACCGCCGCAACCAGGGTGTCCTCGTCCGCGCCTTTCAGCAGGAAGCCCGCAGCACCAGCTTCGAGCGCGCCGTACACGTAGTCGTCGATGTCGAAGGTGGTCACCACGAGAACCCTGGTGTCCAAATCTGGATCGGACACGATGATCTTGGTCGCGTCGATGCCGTTCATGCCGGGCATACGGATATCCATCATCACCACGTCCGGATGCAACTGCTTGGCCAGATCGACTGCTTCGTGTCCGTCACGTGCCTGACCCACCAGGTCGATTCCCGATGCGTGGCCGAGGATCACTGCCAGGCCGGCTTGAACGATGTCCTGATCGTCGGCTGTCACCAGTGTGATCATCGCGTGCGTTTCGGTGCAGCGACGACCAAGCGGTTCTGCCAGCCACCGCCGGGGATGGGTTCAACCCTGAGGTCTGCGCCGATGAGATGGGCGCGTTCACGCATACCGATCAGACCCAAACCCGAAGTGGGTAAATGTGCATCATCGATCCGCGTCGTGCTCGACTGTGGGGCGTCGTTGGTGACTGTGACGGTCACGAGGTCGGCCCCACTGACGATCTCGACGGTGCATGCAGCACCGGGGGCGTGCTGTACCACATTCGCCAGGGATTCTTGCACCATGCGGAAGACCGTAACTCGTTCGGTCGGACTCATTTCCATGATGACCGAGGGTGTCCGCGGGTCGCGGTGAAAGTCGATCGGTGAGCCTCTGCCGCGGACCGCTGCCACGAGGTCGGCAATGTCATCGAGGGTAGGAGAAAGTACCAGGTCGTCACCGTTGCCGTCTCGCAGCAAGCCCACCGTGGCACGGAGCTGATCGAGGGTGCGATTGGCCTCCCCGATCGCTGTCTTCAGATACATGTCGACATCGACGGTCTGGTTGTTGCGCAACAACACTGCCGCAGCCTGAATGCTGACGATGATTCCGGTGAGATGATGAGCGGCGATATCGTGCAGTTCGCGGGCCAACGCGGTCCGTTCGTCCTGCAGAGCCCGATCCACTTCAGCTTGTCGATCTCGTTCGGCGTGCTCGGCTCGTTCGCGATAGGCCTGGACCAGCCGAGTTCGGGTGGCCGCGACATCCGCTACCACCGCGGGCAGGGCGTTCTGTACGAAAACGCGAACCAGCGATGCCCCGACCGCCACCACTGCGGAGAATTCGGGATTGCTCAACAAAGCGATCGAGCTGATCGTTGCGGTGAACACTGCGGCCGAGACCAGATACTGTGCGGATCGCAGTGTCGGACGCATCCGGATCAGCGAATAGCTGGCGACGATGACGGCAAGTGCGCCAGAACCGGTCTCACCTGACGTTGCCACGATGACAACCGCATCGAGGCCAACACAACCGCCGAGTGTCCATACCGGAAACGACGAACGGGCCAACAGCACTGTTCCCTGAGCGATCATCGCCATGCCTGGCAATACTGCGATCGCCGATACGGACGGAATCGTCAGCATCGTGACGACCGTGATGCATCCGACGACCATGACGACAACTGCCGGCAGGTGCGTCCATCGCAGAACTCGGTTGAGCACGTTTCGCACCATAGCTGTAAAGAGTGCAGCATCGTTGTCGCAGAAACCCCATTCTCGAGACCAGGAAATAGACCACTCCGGCGAACGGGGCATCCGCAGCGCGCGGCGGGCATCGTCATCAACGTCCGATCCGGACGACGACGCACCACCCCCCGACACGACAGGACGCTCTCCGATGCCGACCGACACCACGTCCAAAACCAAGGCCACTCAGCGTCACAGCAAGGTACTCACCGGTCTGACCGCGATACTCGTAGCCGGAACTCTCGGTGCGTGTTCGCATGATCCCGGGCCGGTGGACATGGCCGCCACCGAGCCGATCGGTCGGACGTCAGAACATGTTCGAGAACGACTCGATGCCATCGTCGACGCGGGTTACCCCGCCGCCATCGCATCGGTCACCGTCCCTGGCAGCGACCCCATTCACGTTGCCGCCGGTGTGGGGAATACAAACACTGGGGCTGCGCCACCGACAGACGGTGAGGTGCGGATCGCGAGCAACACGAAAATGTTCGTCGCAACGGTCGTGATGCAACTCGTCGAAGAGGGACTCATCGCGCTGGACGCCCCTATCGATACCTATCTGCCTGGGCTCGTCGAAGGTCAGGGCATCGACGGCACGGCGATCACAGTCCGCCACCTGCTTCAGCACACCGCAGGACTCCCCGAGTACGCGGACAAAGTTGCCGAAGACGCCTTCGGCGCACAGAACACCTACATTGCTCCGCGCGACCTTCTCGACACAGCCCTCGCCGAACCCGCCGTCTTCGCTCCCGGATCGTCCTGGGAGTACAGCAACACGAACTATCTAGTGCTGGGGCTACTCATCGAACGGGTCACCGAACGGGTGTTGGCCGAACAGATCGACCAGCGAATCGTACGGCCACTCGGGCTGCAGCACACCTACCTACCGAACCCCGGTGAACGCGAACTACGCGGCCCGCATGCCGATGGATACCACGCCGACTATCCAGACGACCTACGCGAAATTTCAGACCTCGACCCGTCGTTCGCATGGGCTGCAGGCGCGATGGTCTCCACGCCGAGCGAACTCGGCGCCTTCATGAAGGCGCTCCTCTTCGAGGGTGAACTGGTCGACGACAACAGTCTTGCCCAGATGCAGAACGGCGTCGCATCCGGAGACGAACTTTATCCGGAGGCAAAGTACGGGCTCGGACTTCAGAGTTACCCACTCAGTTGCGGAGGCATCGCATGGGGACATGGCGGCGACATCCCCGGAACCCAGACCCGAAACGCCGTGGGACCGGACGGCACCGCCGTCACCATCGCGGTGACCGCACTCCCCTTCGCGATCGTCGACTCCGATGACGAAAACACGTTGATCGACTACTACCGCATCGTGCTGGACGCACTCGATGCAACACTGTGCGATCGCTGACGCACCACGAAGCCTTTCACGGCAAGGTGGGAATGGGCCAGTAGCAGTGGCATCGCGCCCTGGGCGAGGTGAGTTGTTGTGCGAGAGGATTCTTCAGGACCGTTTCGTCGCACCCGGGTCGAGTGCCGCCCACGCCGGGCCGGTCAGCAGCCAGATGACGGTGATGATGCCGATCATCGGGAAGACGCCGAACAGGTCATTGGTTTGCGTCGCGTCGGCGACCGTGACCGCCAGCAGCAGGGTGCACGCCGTGGTGACAGCAGCGGCGAGCACCCACCGGCCGAACGAAACGATCTCGATCCGGAAGGCCTCCGGACCCTTCTTCGGCCGCTCGGGAGGCGGTGGCCCGCCCGCGAACCAATGCGCGCAGCGGATATCGGCCCACCGGATCATCGCGTGCCCGAATGCAACCGTCACGCCGAGATAGACGCCAGCGATGCGATGGATCTGCTCGACCGAGGCGCCGGAGTGCAGATCGAGGGCCACCGCGCCGAGCAGGATCAGATCGACGACCGGCACCAGACGCAGAATGAACGTCGACGCGCGCCGAGCACGCAGCGCGTAGCGGACGGCGAGGCCGGCGGCCACGATGAGCCAGAAGCCGACCTCACAACCGACGATGACGAGGAGCACGGGGGAATCCATACGCACCAGACTGCTCGCGCACCGACCCGGCGCGCGTCGGCCGCTCGATCGAGATAGCGGTCAGGCCTCATCATTTCGGACGACTTCCCTATCAGGGTCGTGCGAAGTGAGCGCGGAGCGTGATGGGATGGCCGGGAACGGACACGACCGGAAGGAGGCCGTACCCATGTGGGCGAACGTGCGAGACAGGCCGCGCCTGCGTGACGTACTGATCGCCGTCGCCTTCTTCGTGCTGGGGATCGTGCTGTATGTCGCCGACCTGCCGCTGATCGGGTCCGACGTGCACGACATCGTCGACCTCCCACAGTGGACGGCCCTGGTGACCCTGACCGCCGCGTGCGTGATCCAGTCGTGGCGGTCGGCCAGACCGGGTACGGCGTTCGCGCTCTGCCTGGTCGTGGTCGGCGTCGATATGGTGGTGGCGCAATCGTTGTCGGTGTGGCTGGTGCTGTCCGACGTCGTCTACGCGGTCGCCCTCTACGCGCAGCGGCGGGTGGTCCATGCAATGTACGTGACGGTTGCCGCGGCCTCGGTGCTCGTGGTGGCGGCGGTACTCGCGCTCGACGGCGGTTGGCGTCTGGTTCTGCTCGTAGCACTGTGGCTGCTCGCGATCGTGGCGGCGCCGATCGGGTATGGCCGGGCTATCGCCGAACACCGACTCGCCGCCGAGAGTGAGCGCGCACGGTCCCGGGCGGTCGCCGAACTCGCCGCCCGTGAACGCATCGATGCGATCGGGGCCGAGCGGAGGCGGTTCGCACGCGATCTCCACGACATAGTCGCGGGCCACCTCTCCGGCATCGCACTGCAGTCTGCAGCGGCCTTGCGCGCCGGCCCCGACTCCTCTGTCACCGCAGACGTGCTCGCCTCGGTGCGGGCCAACAGTGTTGCCGCGCTCGGCGAGATGCGAACGATGATCGAGGTCCTGGGCGGTGCGACGTCCGAGGAGCGCGATGCCGACACCCACCGAACCGCATCCATGCGGCGAATCGACCGTTTGCTGACCACCGCCCGCACCGCCGGATCGCCGGTCACGGTGACCCCGGCCGAGATTTCCGATCTGCCACGGGCGGTGGATGTCTGCACCTACCGCATTCTCGCTGAAGCGCTGACCAACGCAACCAATCACGCACCGGCGCAACCTGTTCTGATCGGTGTCGATGTCAACGACTCAGCGGTGGTGCTGACCGTGCGCAATCCGCTCGGCAGCGCACGCCGCGAATCGCCGTCCCGGCAGCACACTCCTCACGGTCTGGTCAACATGGCCATCCGGGCGGAATCGGTGGGTGGGCACTGCACGGCTGCAGCCGATGGCGACGAATGGCTGGTCACCGCGGTGCTCCCGATGGCACGTGTTGCAGGTGTGGCGCAACCGGGGCCGAAGCGATGACGATACGAGTGGTCATTGCCGACGACCACGCCGCGATCCGCGCCGGGCTGGGTCTCCTGATCGGTCAGGTGGACGACATCGAGGTAATCGGTGAGGCCGTCGACGGTGACGAGGCTGTCGCGGCGGTCCGAAAACTGCAGCCCGACGTCGTGCTCATGGACATCCGCATGCCCGGCACCGACGGTATCGCGGCGACGGCAACGATCACCCGCGCGGGTGCTGCCCGAGTACTCGTCCTGACCGCGTTCGACCTCGACGACAACATCTTCGACGCGCTGCGCGCCGGCGCGGATGGCTACCTGCTGAAGACGGCCGAGAGCGACGCGATCGTCGACGCTATCCGTGCTGTGGCGCGCGGGGACGCGGTGCTCGCACCAGAGGTCACCCGACGGGTGATCGCGCGCTCTACTGCATCAGGGGTCGGCGGCTCCGAGGTCGGCGTGTCAGAGTGCGCGGTGGCGGGGCATGCCGCCCTGCACCTGCTCACCGACCGAGAACGCGAGGTGCTCGAGTGCATCGGTGACGGACAGTCGAACGCAGATATCGCGCGGACGCTGTTCATCAGCCAGACCACGGTCAAGACACACGTGTCGCACATCCTGACGAAACTCGACGTGCAGTCCCGGGTGCAAGCTGCCATCGTCACCCGAGAGTTGCGCCACTGACCGGGTCCCGGGCCAGACGACGTCGAAGCAGTGCGGCCGTGCGAGCGGTTCGACCAGCGGGCACCGCGACCTGGACACCAGTGCTCCCCCGGCTGGACTCGAACCGGCAACCGTCCGCTCAACAGTCACATGAGAACTATCTCGGTGCATCCAAGGGGCACTATCGATCTCCAGCATCAGACGCCCATCTGGACCGCTCATCGACGTAGGACACGCCATGGATACTCCTCAACCTCACCACTGCATCGGCACTGCCGGGTGGGCTTTGAGGTTGTGATACCCGGGTCCGGCAGAAATGCTGCGCGCGTACCACCTATTCAGAAGTGACACCCACACTTCCGGACGAACTGCGAATACCGTTTCCTGAGAGCAGGTTTCGACGTCGCGTCAAGTGCTCTGTCAGCCCGCTGGTCTCTTAGGGTCGCGGGTCCGCACTGATCGCGGCCATCAGCGCGAGGGTCCTCCTAGGCCCCACGGCGTCATGGCGAGGGGTAGCTACTGATCGAGATCACTGACCCCTCGGGCCCGGGTGCCACGCTGATGGATGCTCCGCTGCCGTCCTTCGTGACGGTGATGCTGGCCGCGAACCGAGACACCGTCTCCGACACGATGTCCCAACCACCGTCCTCGACCGCATCCGTGTAGAACTGCCCCACCTTCTCCACCGAGTCCGGCGAGGTGAGAACGAGCGAACCCGGCGCCTTGCTGACCTGGTTGGACGGCTCGTAGACCGGAAGGCCGCCGAAGGTGTCGGCACCCGAGTTGTCGTCATCCGCGGAACCACTGGGCGACGCGGTGTCATCGTCGGAGGTCGGAGAGGCGGTCTCAGCGCTCACCGCTCCGGTCGTCGCCGTGGACGTGTCCGACGACGAACTGTCGCTGCCACACCCCGCGGCGACGACGCCGATCGCGATCGCCGCCAGGGCGGAAACCAGTGTCCGCGTCCGTCGATTCATGTCGGGCTCCCCACGATTATCAGAACAGCCGAAGTCGCGACCATTCCGCGTCGGAATTCGGTCTCGCACCGCTTGGCTGGGCAAACGTAGCACACTCGTTATCATTCATCTCCACTTTCCGAGATCAAGTGCTGGGTGACCGGAATACGCAGTCACACAAAGCATTCCCCGGCACCAGCGCACTCCGCAGATCGGCCGACAGCTGATCAGCAGGGTGTCACAGCCTTGTCGCGGAATCTAGGCGGTGACGCGAAGATTGATCGCCCCGAGGTAGCCGCTACCGCCGGTATTGCACCATGCCGACCTGGCCACGTTCGCGGTCAACAAGGTCAACGTCCCCTCCGAGACGGCGAAGTTACGGCGCACTCAAGTCACGCACCTGCACAATCGTCTCGAGAACTTCATTGCAGACCACCCCGACTACGATCTCGTGAAGATGCGCGGGTCGGGCAGCGTCGCCATGCACACTGCCATCAAATCAAGTTCCGACACCGACATCGCCGCGTACGTACGCGCCGCCGCGGTCGGAGGTGTGAACGTCGACGAGACCAAGCTTCTGCAGTGGCTCCGCGACCGCTGCGCGGAGGTCTACGGCGCAACCAAGGGACGCCAGCGACTTCGAGATCTCGCTCCACGCGGGCAACCTGGCCCGCTCTACCCGGTCCGACAACCGGAACTCCTTACCCGGCGCGGACCAGTTCAAGACCAACGCCAACACCACCGACGCCAGTTCCTCTGCAAGCGGCAACCGCTGCATCGACGTCGGCACGCGGTGCACCCGACCACGAGCCCGGCACATCCACGAACGCGACACGAGGAACAGCCTCGACGTCGAAGCCCGCCTCCCCCAGCAATTGCTCGAGAGTCTCCAATGATGGTGCCTTCCGGCCGTTCTCGTACGCAGACGACGATGGACGCGACATATGTGCCCGCCGCGCAAGCTCACCTTGCGTCAGACCAACAGCACGACGCGCCCACTCGATAAGTGCACATGCCCAGCCACAAGCTCACACCTCCCGTGCCATGTATCCAATTGGATACTCCCCACGCGAGCGGTGTCCCGCCTGAAGAGGGGTTCCGGAGGTGGCGCACCAGCAGATGTCCGGCATCGATCCCGAGACCACAGTCGAACAACCAGTCTGCGCCTAGAGAGATGTACCAACGACACCGCCGGACGTCTGTCCCGAATACGTTCGTGAACTTCGACCGTCCGACTAGCAGGAACTACGGTCCGAACGTCGGTGGTCCCATGCAAACCCACCGGCGTGACAGAAAGCATCAAGACGTCGTGACAACTTGTGACAACCCGCAACAACCCGGCCTCGAAACGCAGAAAGACCCTCCAACCGCGCGATATGATCGCAGGTCAGAGGGCCTATCAGCGCTCCCCCGGCTGGACTCGAACCAGCAACCGTCCGATTAACAGTCGGAAGCTCTGCCAATTGAGCTACAGGGGATTACCTAGCGGCTCCGCACTCTCGTGCGGGCCGTGAGAAACAATAGCGCACACACCCATGGGAGTACCAAATCGCCCTGGTCGGGACGAGTCAGGCAGGATGGAGGTACGCCGTGATGTGTATTCAGGAGGACTTTGATGATTCGTTTGGTTCTGGCGGCCGGGGCCGCGTACGTTCTCGGAGCCAAAGCAGGCCGTGGGCGCTACGAGCAGATCCGCAAGACTGCTGCGGTGGTCGCAAGTAGCCCTGCGACGAAGAAAATTATCGAGGTGAGCAGGCAGAAGCTCTCTGATTCTTTGAACACGCAGCCGCGACTCGAACCGATGAAGCCCATCGACGACGAGACCCAGTTGTACATCCCTCAGGATCAACTCCGGAGGCGTTAGCCTGCGGCGGAGTCGTCCTCGACGTTGCCGATGGCCTGCTCGAGCAGGCTGCGTCGATACTGTTCGAGGGCGATGACATCGCCGAGCAGCGCGTAGTACTCGTCCGGGTTCTCCTGCGGCGACATGCGCTGCATCTTCGACTTGAGCTCGGCCACCTGCTCCCCCACCCACACCTCCTGCAGACGCGCGAGAACGCCGCCGATGTAGCGCGTGAGAGCGATCTCCGACACCGGAATGTGCTCGACGGCCAGTTCCATCACCAGAGACTTCACCACCGGCGTCTGAGCCTTCCTAGCGACGGCATCGACCCACTCACCTCCGCCGAGACCGGCAGCGGTACCGCCGGCAGCGATGACAGCTGCACTGACCGCCGCGTACGCGGCATGAGTGAACGTCTCCGGTGGCAACGAATCGAACACCGACCCCGCGATCGCCGGATTCTGCAGCGCGGACTTGAGCGCCTCCCGCTGCGGCCAGAGCGCCGGGTCCTTCGGGTGCGGCCGGGGCGGACCAGCGGGCACCTCGGTGCTCGGTGCCTGACGCTTCTCGAAGGGCACCCGCTTACCCTTCGTCTCGCCGCCCCCGCGGGCATTCTTCTTGGCCTCGTCGCGCACCCGGGCCAATACCATCGCGGTGTCGTCCCAACCGGTCCAACCGGCAAGTTGGCGAGCGTACTCGTCGCGCAGGGAGGTGTCCTTGATGCGTGCGACCACCGGGACCGTTCGACGGAGCGCCTCGACGCGCCCCTCGGGTGTGTCCAGATCATGTTCGCTCAGCAGCGATTTGACGACGAAGGCAAACATCGGGGTGCGCCGCGCCACCAGATCGCGCACGGAAGCATCACCGGATTTCTGACGCAGCTCGCACGGGTCCATACCCTCGGGCGCAATGGCCACGAAGGTTTGCCCGGCGATCTTCTGATCGCCCTCGAACGCCTTCATCGCCGCGGCCTGACCGGCGGCATCGCCGTCGAAGGTGTAGATCACTTCACCGCGAAAGTAACTGTCGTCCATCATCAATCGTCTCAGCATGGCCAGGTGGTCCTCGCCGAAGGCAGTACCACACGAAGCCACAGCCGTCTTGACACCGGACAGGTGCATCGCCATCACGTCGGTGTACCCCTCGACGATGACGGCCTGATGCGATTTCGCGATGTCCTTGCGCGCCATGTCGAGACCGAACAGCACCTGAGACTTCTTGTACAGCATGGTTTCCGGCGTGTTGATGTACTTGCCGGGCATGGTGTCGTCGTCGAACAGTTTGCGCGCGCCGAAGCCGATGACGTCGCCGCTCTGGCTTCGGATCGGCCACACGAGCCTGCGACGGAACCGATCGATGGGGGTGCCGCGCTTGCCGGGACTGGCGAGCCCGGCGTCGACGATCTCCTTCGATTCGAACCCGCGCCCCAGCAGGTGCTTGGTCAGGGTGTCCCAGCCGTCGGGCGCGTATCCGCAGCCATAGGCGAGCGCGGCTTGGCCGTCGAAGTTACGTTCGGTGAGATAGTCCCGCGCGGCTTGGGCGTCGGGACCGCTGAGCCTGCCCGCGTAGAACTCCTGCGCTGCCGCGTTCGCGGCGATCAACCTCGCTCGCGTCCCTCGATCACGTTGGACCGATGGCCCTCCGCCCTCGTAGGTGATCGAGTAGTTCAGCCTGTCCGCGAGTTGCTCGACGGCCTCGACGAAGGAGATGTGTTCGATCTTCTGCAGGAACGAGTAGGCATCACCGCCCTCGCCGCAGCCGAAGCAGTGGAAATGCCCATGGTTGGGACGCACATGGAACGACGGCGACTTCTCGTCGTGAAACGGGCACAGGCCCTTCATCGAGTCGCCGCCCGCGCGCTTGAGCGAGACGTAATCGCCCACCACGTCTTCGATCCGTGTGCGTTCACGAATGGCGGCTATGTCACGTTCAGGAATCCGGCCGGCCACACGGGGGAGTCTAGTCCTTCTCAGGAGTGGAACCGGAAGTGTCGATCAGCCCCAGCTGGCTTGAGCTCCCAGGCTGCGCTTGTCGATCAGTTCGAGCCTGCTCTCGGTGTACGAGGCGATCTGATCGACCACCACCCGGGTGCGTTCGGAGTCGCTGCCGGCGCGAGTGAAAGCGGGCACGAACACGGGGTCCAGCTCCCCCGGTGCCGAGCGCTGCAGCCACTGCGCAACCCGGTGAATGCGGTCCCGTTGCCGTTCCTGACGAATCTTGTGTCCGGCATCGGACATCACGTACCGCAGCGCCATCGTCTTGAGCAACGCCACCTCCGAGCCCACGATCGGCGGAATCACCAGATCAGCGTCGTACCTGGCCAGCGGATCCGTTCCCCACTTGCCCCGGGTGGCGTCGATGGCAGCGGTCGCGAATCTTCCGACCAGCTCACTCGTCAGGTGTTTGAGCGCCACCGAGGCTTCCAACGTGCCGTCGAATTGTCCTACGGCCTTGACCACGGGCATGAGGGACAGGCGGGTTGCTGCCTCGATGAGTTCGTTGGCATCGAGGTCCCGAAATTCCCGGACACCCAGCTCGGCGAGTTCGCGCTGATCGGCCGGATCGCCCAACGCCCGAAGATCGATCCGTGCGTCGATGACACCGTCTTCCACGTCGTGAACGGAATAGGCCACGTCGTCGGCCCAGTCCATCGATTGCGCTTCCAAGCATCTACGACGGTCGGGGGCGCCGTCGCGAACCCACTCGAGGAAGGGCGCATCGTCGTCGTACGCGCCGAACTTAGCCCCGGGCGCCGGCCGCAGCCACGGATACTTCGTCGCGGCGTCGAGGGAAGCCCGGGTCAGGTTGAGCCCCACACTGCGGCCGTCCCCGTCGAGAATCTTCGGTTCCAGGCCGGTCAGGATGCGCAGGTTCTGCGCGTTTCCCTCGAAACCACCGCAGTCGGCGGCAACCTCGTCGAGCGCCCGTTCGCCGTTGTGCCCGTACGGGGGATGCCCGATGTCGTGGGCGAGCCCGGCGAGATCGACGAGGTCTGGATCGGAGCCGATGCCCTCACCGATACTTCGGCCGATCTGCGCCACCTCGAGCGAATGCGTCAACCGCGTCCGTGGAGTGTCCCCGTCGCGCGGCCCGGTGACCTGGGTCTTGTCGGCAAGTCTGCGCAGCGCGGCGCTGTGCAGAACGCGCGCGCGATCGCGGGCGAAGGCGCTGCGGTGCGAGGCGTTCTCCCGGCCACCGTTCTCTCGCACGCTGTTGATTCCGGCTGTCTTGGACGGTTCGAGAACGAATCGCTCGACATCGTGTTCGGTGTAGTCGCTCATGGTCACTGACCTGCCGTGTACGCGAAGTCCGCGGTGAAGTGTGTCAGCTGGTACCAGAGCAGTGCACCGGTCTCACGGGCTATTCCGTGCGCCTGAGATTCACGGGTGTAGACCGCGGGCCCGGTTCGAGTCGGCGCCGTCCACGCATCGAGCCCGGCATCTCGCGCCATCGTTCGCGTGCGCAGCGAATGCCATGGGTCGCTCACCAGAACCACCGAGGACAGCCCGCGTGCGAGAAGCAACTCGCTCACCGCCTCGATGCTCTCCAAGGTGTCCGAACCTTGCTCGACAGCGACGATGTCCTCGGCCGGCACGCCCTGCTCGATCAGATAGTTCCGCCCGGATGCCGCCTCGGTGTACAGGTCACCTTCCTGCTTGCCGCCCACCGTGACCACCTCGGGGGCAACCCCCTGCTCGTACAGCGAGGCAGCCTGCGACAGCCTTGCCTCGAAGACCGTCGAGGGTGTCCCCGAGTACTGCGCCGCGCCGAGGACGACGATGGCATCGGCCGGGGAATAGTCGTCGATGCGCGCCACCTGCCACACCCGAACTGCTGTGCCGCCCACGACGATCAGCGCCATCAGCACGACCCCCGCGACGAGACGGACGGTCCATCGACCGAGCGTGCCGAAGAAGCCGAGCCGCTCCGGCTCGTGCTCGGTGTCCCCATGGGCCTCCCCGTATGGGTCGCCGTAGGGATCGCGGTCGAGAGTCGAGTTCACCCCCCAAGTTTGCCAGCCGCGCGCGACGGCGGGCATTGGGGCGCGCTCGAGCGCGGATCTGCGCCGTCCGAGAGCTGTGCGTGGTTGCACACAAGTTGCCTCGACAGGGCTGCTTGTGACCCCAGGACGCGACTTGTGTGCAGTCAGGACACATCGCCGCACCCTGCCTGCCGGTAGATTCAGTATTCATGGCAGTCGAACACGCACAGCCCGGATCCATTCACCCCCCGTTTCGGCGCCTTCTGGCATCGATCGCTCTCGGCTCGCTACTCGGGTTCGCAGTGCTCCTGGGTGCTGCGGGAACGGCGTCGGCCGAGCCACCGTCTCGCTTGGCAACGGAGATCACCGACACCGTGCAGGCCCTCGACGCGGGTGGCCGCGCGGACGTCGAAGCGTCGATCGACGACCTGTACGACAGCAGCCAGCTTCGGTTGTGGGTGACCTATGTTGCCGACTTCGACGGGATGTCCTCCGAGCAGTGGGCAGAGAGCACTGCCGGGGCGAGTGACTTCGGGCCTCGCGACGTGCTCCTCGCGGTGGCGACGGTGGATCGGGCGTACTACCTCGGCGTCAACACCTCACTGTCCCAGGTCTCCGCGAGCGAGCAGGAGAACATTCGAGTCAACGACGTCGAACCCGCTCTGCGCGAGGAGGATTGGTCCGGCGCAGCCATCGCCGCTGCCGTCGCCCTCGAAGAGGCCTACTCCTCCAGCGGTGGCGGTTCCTCGGCTCCTCTGTTGATCGGAGTCGGTGCGCTCGCAGTGGCCGGCGGCGGTGCCGTTCTCTACTCCTCCAGGCGAAAGAAAGCACGTATCGCCGCAGAGGTCGACGCGGTGGCCAAGATCGACCCGAGCGATCCGGTGGCACTGGCCAGCTTCCCCAACGACGTACTCGATACCCGCGCCAAGGAGATACTCGTCGAGACCGACAATGCGGTGCGTGCCAGCGCCGAGGAGCTCACGCTCGCGCGAGACGAGTTCGGCGATTCCGCGGCTGCACCGTTCATCACGGCGTACGACAACGCCAAGAAGGCGCTGGCATCGGCCTTCGAGATTCGGCAGCGTCTCGACGACGCGATCCCGGAGACTCCTGATCAGCAGCGCGCAATGCTCATCGAGATCATCACCTCGTGTGGACAGGCAGACCGCGAACTCGATTCGCGCGTCGAAGAATTCGAGAGCCTGCGAGATCTGGTCGTCAACGCCGATGCACACCTCGACGAGCTGACCAGGGCCGTCGTGGAACTCAACGTGCGTATTCCTCAGTCCGCGGACACGCTCACCGAGCTGGAGTCCGAGTTCGCGGCAGCTGTGCTTCATTCGATCGCGGAGAACGTTTCCATGGCACGTGAAAGCCTGGAACTTGCCGAGGAGAACATCGCGGCCGGACGCAAGGCCGCCGCCCTCCCTCCAGGTAAGCAGGGCCCGGCCGTCGCGACGATCCGCACCGCGGAACGAGCCGTCGAGCAGGCGAAGGCGCTGCTGGATGGAGTCGATCATGCACGCGACGACATCCGGCACGCGATCGCCACCCTCCCCGAGGCGATCGCGGACGTGCGCCGCGACATCGAGGAGGCGCGTTCCCTCGCCGAGCACGGCGGCGCCGAACTCGAAGCCGCCAAGAACGCCGCCATAGCAGCAATGAAGAACGCCGAAGCGGCACAGAAATCCGACCCTCTCGGCAGCTACAACGAGCTCGCCGCCGCGGATGCGGAACTCGAGCGGGTCATGGCCGACGCCTCCGCAGACAAAGTCGCGGAGGACCGGTTGCTTGCACGCCTGGCCCGTGACATCGCTGCGGCTCAGGCTCAGATCACCGCAGCCGCGGACTACATTTCGACGCGACGCGGCGGAGTGGGGGCGCAGGCTCGAACGCGTCTCGCCGAGGCCGAGCGTCATCTCGCGGCTGCGCTGCAGCTCGAGGACGAGAACTCCGACGAGGCGCTCAAGCATGCCCACGCGGCGGCGCAGCTGGCCACGCGTGCAACGCAGCTCGCCCAGGCCGACGTCCGAGATTGGGAGGACCGTCACCGCCCGCGCGGCGGCAGTGGCGGCGGGAACATCGCGGGGGCCGTGCTCGGTGGAATCCTCATCAACAGCGTCCTCCGCGGCGGCGGCAGCAGCGGTGGCGGCTTCGGTGGCGGAGGATTCAGCGGCGGCTTCGGTGGCGGCGGCGGAGGATTCGGCGGAGGCGGAGGTTTCGGAGGCGGAGGGGGCCGGTTCTGACCCACTGCCCCGTGTGTGCATGGTTACGTTCGGCGGTAACCATGCACACACGGGCAGGTGTGAAGGTCAGGCGCCGAGCAGCCTGGTCGCGAGGTAACCCTCGACCTGATCGAGCGCGACGCGCTCCTGCGCCATGCTGTCGCGCTCACGGATCGTGACGGCCTGGTCGTCGAGGGTGTCGAAGTCGACCGTGATGCAGAACGGGGTGCCGATCTCGTCCTGGCGACGGTATCGGCGGCCGATGGCTCCGGCGTCGTCGAATTCGACGTTCCAGTACTGCCGCAGCTGCTGCGCGAGATCCTTGGCCTTCGGTGTCAGATCGGCGTTGCGCGAGAGTGGCAGCACGGCCACCTTCACCGGCGCAAGTCGACGGTCCAGCTTGAGTACGACGCGCTTGTCCACGCCACCCTTGGCATTCGGTGCCTCGTCCTCGGTGTACGCGTCGACGAGGAACGCCATGAGCGAGCGCGTGAGACCGGCAGCGGGCTCGATGACATACGGGGTGTAGCGGGTGTCGGTGGCCTGCTCGTAGTAGCTCAGGTCCTGGCCCGACGCCTTGGAGTGCACCGTGAGGTCGTAATCGGTGCGGTTGGCGACGCCTTCGAGCTCGCCCCACTCGCTGCCCTGGAACCGGAAGCGGTATTCGATGTCGACGGTCCGCTTGGAGTAGTGCGAGAGCTTCTCCGGCGCGTGCTCGTAGAGCCGCAGGTTCTCGGGATCGATACCGAGATCGGTGTACCACTTCATCCGGTAGTCGATCCAGTACTGGTGCCACTCGTCGTCCTCGCCGGGCTTGACGAAGAATTCCATCTCCATCTGCTCGAACTCACGGGTGCGGAAGATGAAGTTTCCGGGGGTGATCTCGTTGCGGAAGCTCTTGCCGATCTGACCGATGCCGAACGGCGGCTTCTTGCGCGAGGTGGTCAGGACGTTGGCGAAGTTGACGAAGATGCCCTGCGCTGTCTCGGGCCGCAGGTAATGCAGGCCCTCCTCGTTGTCCACCGGTCCGAGGAAGGTCTTGAGCAGCCCGGAGAAAGCGCGGGGCTCGGTCCACTGGCCCGGATCACCGGTTTCGGGATCGCGGATATCGGCCAGGCCGTTCTCGGGCGGGCGACCGTGCTTTTCCTCGTACGCCTCGATGAGGTGATCGGCGCGGTAGCGCTTGTGCGTGATGAGCGATTCGACGAGCGGGTCACTGAAGGTTTCGACGTGGCCCGAGGCCTCCCACACCTGGCGCGGGAGGATGACCGAGGAGTCGAGTCCGACGGTGTCCTCGCGGGTGGTGACCATGTTGCGCCACCACTGCTTCTTGATGTTCTCCTTGAGTTCGACGCCCAGCGGGCCGTAGTCCCAGGCCGACTTGGTACCGCCGTAGATCTCGCCGCAGGGGTACACGAGCCCTCGACGCTTGGCGAGGTTGGCGACGGTTTCGACTTTGGACTTGGGTGCCACTGGCGGAGCTCTCCATCTGGTGTTTTGTTCGAGGACAGGTGCGGGCAGATGCCACCGGTAGCCTATCGGGCGCGGCCCGTTTCTCCGAACACCCTCCGCTCGGTTGACATGCACAGCCATGCATATCAAAATGGAAGTGGTTTGCATTAACAGTCGCTGGACTACTGTGGGGCAGGCACCGAGCGCCGAATCGAAGGAGAACTCTGTGGCAATTTTGGAGACAGACCCTTCCCCTGTCGGCGAGGACACTCACGACAGTCACACCCTGTCCAGCGACTCCGAACACGCACGTGATCCGTTCGTGTCGGCACCGCCCGCTCCCGTTCCGCCCAAGGAAACTCTCACCGCCGCCGGTGACATCCTGCGCGCGCTCGCTGCCCCGGTTCGCATCGCGATAGTGCTTCAGCTTCGCGAATCCGAACGCTGCGTGCACGAGCTGGTGGGCGCGCTCGGCGTCACCCAGCCGCTGATCAGCCAGCATCTTCGGGTGCTCAAGTCAGCGGGGGTCGTCCAGGGCGAGCGCAACGGCCGGGAAGTTCTGTACCGCCTCGTCGACGATCATCTCGCTCACATCGTCATCGACGCGGTCGCCCACGCAGAGGAAGGCTGAAGTCAGTGCCCGAGAAGTCGTCGACCGAAACCACCAGATCTCGCAAGCCCGTCGCCGTCGGCGTTCGTGCGACCAAGCAGCGCAGCGCGATCTCCGATCTGCTCGACGACATCGAGGAGTTCCGCTCCGCACAGGATCTGCACGACGAGTTGCGCAAACGTGGTGAGGGCATCGGCCTGACCACCGTCTACCGCACCCTGCAGACCCTCGCCGACGCAGGCACCGTCGACGTCCTACGCATCGATACCGGCGAGTCCGTCTACCGGCGTTGCTCGACCGGCCACCACCATCACCTGGTGTGTCGAGACTGCGGCTACACCGTCGAGGTCGAGGGCCCGACGGTCGAGCAGTGGTCACAGAGCGTCGCCGAGGAAAACAAGTTCACCGACGTCAGCCACACCATCGAAATCTTCGGCACCTGCAGCGAGTGCAAGACAGACTGAGCCCGCCGCGCTCGGATCAGGGCAGCAGATTCTCGCGGGCTTTCTCCACGCCGCCGAGGACGAGTACCAGCATCGTCATCAGAGCTTCGTCGTCCAAGCCGCTGGCAGGAAATATGTAGCGCAGCAACACGTCGGCCATCTTCTCGTGCACGTTGATCGAGATGGACCCGAACTGGGACTCTGCGTTTCGGTCGGCGACCTTCTTGTGCAACGACGCCTTGAGCGGGCGATCCCAGGCAAGCACTGCCGTCAGGGACAGCACTTCCAAACCGGGTGAAAGTTCCAACGATCGCAGCGAGCACAGCGCGCCGGCGTAGTCGAAGCCGAGCGAACCTTCTTCTCCCACTGCGACGGTCGCGAACTGTGACAGCGCGACCTCTGCTCGAGACTGCAACGACATCTGCTCACTCATACTTGACTCCACCGAATCTGCGGTCTCGCGAGGCGTATTCGACGCATGCTTCCCACAGGTCCCGGCGGTCGAAGTCCGGAAAAAGCTTCTTCTGAAATACGAACTCCGCGTACGCCGATTGCCACAGTAGGAAGTTCGACGTCCGCTGCTCCCCCGACGGACGCAGGAACAGGTCGACATCGGGCATGTCCGCCTCGTCGAGATATTTCGCGACGGTCGCCTCGGTGATCTTCTCCGGATCGAGCTTGCCGGCAGCTGCCAGACGAGCGATTTCCTTGGTCGCGTCGGCGATTTCCGCGCGGCCACCGTAGTTGACACACATCGTCAGGGTCATGACGGTGTTCTTCTTCGTCAACTCCTCGGCGACCTCGAGCTCCTTGATGACACTGCGCCACAACCGCGGCCGACGCCCCGCCCACCGAACACGCACGCCCATCTCGTTCATTTCGTCTCGACGACGACGGATGACATCCCTGTTGAAGCCCATCAGGAACTTGACCTCATCGGGACTGCGCTTCCAATTCTCGGTAGAGAAGGCATACGCGGACAACCACTTCACGCCGATGTCGATGCACCCGCAAACGGTGTCCATGAGGACCGCCTCGCCGCGTTCGTGCCCGGCCGTGCGCGGCAGGCCACGGTCCTGAGCCCAGCGCCCGTTGCCATCCATCACCAACGCGACGTGACGCGGGATCAGTTCCGGTTGCAGGATCGGCGGACGAGCACCCGACGGATGTGGATCGGGAGGACGTACGGTCGCCCCTTCTTCAGGCTGGGTGCGCGGTTCGCGTCGTCGAATCACGTTCTTCATCCTGCCCGACGACGCCTTCGAGGACGGAAGCAGGCTTGCCCTCGTGCGGCTTGGCGCGCTCGATCAGCGGGAGTGTGCGGAGTTGTCGCTCGAGGTGCCACTGCAGATGAGCGGCGACGAGGCCGCTCGTCTGATTTCGCACCAGCGTCGATGTCGTCTCCGTGAACGCCCACTCACCACGCTCGAGCGCGATCATCAGATCGAGAACACCTGCCATCGGCGTGGCCGAACCCGGCGGCCGGCAATGCACACAGACCGATCCGCCCGCCGCGACATGGAACGCTCGGTGTGGTCCGGGTGCCGCGCAGCGTGCGCACTCGGTCAGTGCCGGCGCCCAGCCGGAAAAGCCCATCGCACGCAGCAGGAAGGCGTCGAGAACCAGTTCGGGAGGTCGAGTTCGCTCGCCCAGTGCACGCAGAGCACCGACCGTCAGTTGATGCAGGCGACGGGCCGGCGCGTGCTCCTCGCCCGCGAGCCGTTCCGATGTCTCGAGAACGGCGCACCCGGTGGTGTAGCAGCCGTAGTCGGTCACGATGTCGCCGCCGAAGGCATCGATCGTGTGCACCTGAGTGATGATGTCGAGGTTGCGCCCCGGATAGAGCAGAACATCGATGTGCGCGAAGGGTTCGAGCCGAGCACCGAACTTCGATTTGGTGCGGCGTACCCCTTTTGCGACGGCGCGGACGATGCCGTTGTCCCGGGTCAACAGCGTGACGATGCGATCGGCCTCGCCCAGCTTGTGCTGGCGCAGCACCACTGCGTTGTCCCGGTAGAGCCTCACCCGGTCCAGTCTTCCACGTCGTGGCCCCGGCACCGGCCCACCACACGGGCGTGCACGTCAGAAACCGAGCTTGCCCATCTGCTTGGGATCGGTCTGCCAGTCCTTGGCGATCTTGACGTGCAGGTCGAGGTAGATCCTGGTGCCCAGCAGCTTCTCGATCTGCAGTCGTGAGGCGGTACCCACTTCCTTGAGCCGGGACCCTCCCTTGCCGATGATGATCGCCTTCTGGCTGGACCGTTCGACGTACAGAATGGCGTGCACATCGAGCATGTTGTCGTGGCCCTCGCGGGGGGTGATTTCCTCGATGACGACGGCGAGCGAGTGCGGGAGTTCGTCTCGCACCCCTTCGAGTGCGGCCTCGCGAATGAGCTCGGCCATCAGGATCTCTTCGGGTTCGTCGGTGAGCTCGCCGTCCGGGTAGAACGCAGGCCCGGGTGGCAGTTCGGAGGCAAACAGATCGACGAGCTTTTCCACCTGCTCCCCGGATTCTGCGGATACGGGAATGACGTGGCAGTCGTCCCCGAGAAGCTTCGACAGTGCCATGAGCTGCTGCACCACGCGTTCCTTCTTGACCTTGTCGATCTTGGTGACGATGCCGATCAACGTGGTCTTGGGGGCAATGTGGCGCACCTGCTCGAGAATCCACCGATCCCCGGGGCCGATCTTCTCGTCCGCTGGGATGCACAACCCGATGATGTCGACCTCGGAATAGGTGTCCTGGACGAGGTCGTTGAGCCGCTGACCGAGCAGCGTCCTCGGGCGGTGCAGTCCCGGGGTGTCCACGAGAATCAGTTGCGCGTTCTCGCGGTGGACGATGCCGCGGATGGTGTGCCGTGTCGTCTGCGGCCGCGAGGACGTGATCGCGATCTTGGCTCCGACCAGCGCATTGGTCAGCGTCGACTTTCCGGTGTTCGGTCGACCCACGAAGCAGATGAATCCGGATCTGAAGTTCTCGTCACTCGATTCAGGCACCGAGTACCTCCCAGCTCTTCCCGCCGCGCCGCGCCGGGATCGTTGTCTTCGATGTGCCCGCGCGCTCACGCGTCACAGGTCGGTGCCTCGGGCGAATCCTGTCTTGCCGAGCAAACGGTTGTCGCGCGCAGCCTGAAGCTCCGCTTCCTCGGCGCGGCGCAGTTCCTCGTACCACTCCTCGAGGATGCGATTCTGCAGGGCGAACATTTCCTTCTCTTCGTCCGGCTCGGCGTGGTCGTAGCCGAGCAGGTGCAGCACACCGTGCACGGTCAGCAGCGCCAGTTCCTGTTCGAGCGGATGACCGGCGGCGGCGGCTTGATCCGCCGCGAACGACGGACACAGCACGATGTCACCGAGCATCGCTGGCCCAGGCTCCGGCGCGTCCGGTCGACCTCCGGGTTCGAGCTCGTCCATCGGGAACGACATCACGTCTGTCGGGCCCGGCAGATCCATCCATCGCATGTGCAGATCGGCCATGGTGGAGGAGTCGACCAGCACCATCGACAGCTCCGCCGCGGGGTGCACGTCCATGCTCGCAATCGCGAATCTGGCTACGCTCACCAATTCCGACTCGGAGACGTCCATCCCTGATTCGTTGGACACCTCGATACTCATCTGTTGCTCGTTCTCTCTCGGTTCTTGCGCGGCTTGGCAGATCGCCCTTGACTGTTCGGCGGAAATTCTATCGACGGGCCGAGCGCGGGCCGGAGCGTCGCTGCGCGCGATTGCCGACGGACACGTCGGTCTCTCGGGAGGACTCGAACCGCTCGTAGGCATCGACGATCTCCGATACCAACCGGTGGCGCACCACGTCACTGCTGGTCAAGTGCGCGAAATGGATATCATCCACATCGTCGAGGATCTCGCTTGCAGCGCGCAGCCCGGACCTCGAGCCGCCCGGAAGATCGACCTGAGTGACGTCACCGGTCACCACGATCTTCGAACCGAATCCGAGCCTGGTGAGGAACATCTTCATCTGTTCGGCAGTGGTGTTCTGGGCTTCGTCGAGGATGATGAAGGCATCGTTGAGGGTGCGGCCGCGCATGTACGCCAGCGGTGCCACCTCGATGACACCGGCCTGCATCAGCTTCGGAATGGCCTCGACGTCCATCATGTCGTGGAGCGCATCGTGCAGCGGCCGGAGATACGGATCGATCTTCTCGTGCAGAGTGCCGGGCAGGAAGCCCAGCCGCTCCCCCGCCTCCACCGCGGGCCGCGTCAGGATGATCCGGCTTACCTGTTTGGCCTGGAGCGCCTGAACCGCCTTGGCCATGGCGAGGTAGGTCTTCCCGGTACCGGCGGGGCCGATCCCGAACACGATGGTGTTGGTGTCGATAGCGTCGACGTACCGCTTCTGGTTCAGAGTTTTCGGACGAATGGTCTTGCCGCGACGCGAGAGAATGTCCAGGCTCAGCACCTCGGCCGGCGACTCGGACACACCCTCGGTGAGCATTGCCACAGTGCGCCGAACCGCATCGGGTGTCAGCGGCTGGGCACGCTTGACGACGGCGGCGAGCTCGGACACGACCCGCTCGGCCAGCGCAACGTCGGCCACCTTGCCACTCAACGTCACGGCGTTTCCGCGAACATGAATGTCGGCGCTCAGTACCTGCTCCAACGTGCGCAGATTTTCATCCGAGGCTCCCAGCAGCGGAAGAACCGCCGCGGGTGCCAGTTCCATGCTGGACCGAACCTCACGTTCGGCGGGAAGTTCGCTGTGTTCACTCACGTGGTGGCTATGGCCTGCTCTCGGTGTCGATAGTTCTTTTGTTCCAAAGTTTAACGCCCTCGCCGGCGAGCGCATTCCAATTACAGATCGACCGGCGACTGCCCCCAACGATCGGTGAGGACTCCGATCGCCCCGAGGGCCACAGCCCCGGCCGTGGACGTGCGCAGAACTGTGGGCCCCAACATCACCGGAGTCGCGCCGACCTCGGTCAGACGTGCGATTTCCCTGTCGTCGATGCCACCTTCGGGACCCACGACGAGCATCACTTCGTTCACCTCCGCGAACGGGAGGGACGCAAACCCTCGGGTGGCGGACTCGTGCAGCACGGCGACGATGCCGCCCCGAGCAACGATCGAGCCTGCAAGCGCCACGACTGCCGCTGTGTCGTGCAGATCGTCCACCTCGGGCACGAATGGTCGACGCGATTGCTTGGCGGCAGCAGCAGCGACTCCGCGCCACCGGGACACACCCTTGATCGCTTTCGCGCCCTCCCAGCGAGCCACGCACCGTGCGGATTGCCACGGGACGATTGCGTCGACACCTGCTTCGGTGGCGAGCTCGACCGACAGCTCGGAGCGATCCGCCTTGGGCAGCGCCTGGACGAGAGTGACCGTCGGGGTGGGTCGAGCAACCACGGACCTCGACGTCACCGCCAACTCCAGCCGGTCGCGCTCGACGCTGGTGACGACGGTGTCCGCAAGCGAGCCGGAGCCGTCGGAGAGCACCAATCGCTCACCGACGCGTATGCGGCGCACCGTGGCAGCGTGGTGCCCTTCCTTGCCGTCGAGCACGGCAGTGCCGCCCACGTCCGGCAGCGGATTGAGATAGAAGACGGTCGCCGCCATCGTCAGCGACCGCTGAACGCTTCCCGCAACCTGGAGAACAGACCGCCGCTGTGCTGCGAGCCCGTGGTGACCACTTCGGCCGCGTCGCGATCACGCAGACGCTTGAGGTCTTCCAGCAGCTGGGTCTGCTTGCTGTCCAGCCGCGAAGGTACGACCACTTCGAGGTGTGCGTGCAGATCGCCCCGAACACCCGAGCGCAACCTCGGCATACCGTGTCCGCGCAGAACTGCCACGGCACCCGGCTGGGTTCCCTGATCCACTGAGATCTCGGTGGGTCCGTCGATGATTGCATCCACGGAGACCGAAGTGCCGAGCGCGGCGTCGACCATCGGGACCCGGATGGTGCAGTGCAGGTCGTCTCCGTCGCGGACGAAGACCTCGTGCGGCTGCTCGACGATTTCGACGTACAGATCGCCCGCCGGTCCGCCACCCGGTCCGACCTCGCCCTGCGAGGCCAGACGGATCCGCATGCCACTGCTGACACCGACGGGCACCTTGACGGCGATCTCGCGACGAGACCGCACACGGCCGTCGCCACCGCACTTGCGGCAGGGGTCGGGAATCGTTTCACCGGCACCACGGCACGTCGGGCACGGCCGCGATGTCATGACCTGCCCGAGGAAGGAACGCTGAACCGACTGAACCTCTCCGGCTCCGCCGCAGGTGTCACAGCGAACCGGTTCCGAATCACCATTTGTGCCCGCGCCCGTGCACACATCGCAGAGAATCGCGGTGTCGACCGTGATCTGCTTGGTCACTCCGCTCGCGCATTCGTCGAGTGTCAGTTTCGTGCGCAGCAACGAGTCGGCCCCGGGTTGCACGCGTCCACGCGGACCACGCGTGCCGCCTCCCCCGCCGCCGCCGAAGAACGCTTCGAACACGTCTCCGAGACCGCCACCGAATCCGGCGTTGCCGAACCCGGCGCCACCGCCGCCGCCCTGCTGCAGTGGATCGCCACCGAGGTCGACGATGCGCCGCTTCTCCGGATCCGAGAGCACCTCGTATGCGGTCGAGATCTCCTTGAAGCGGGCTTGAGCAGTCTCGTCTGGGTTTACATCGGGGTGGAGTTCACGGGCGAGCTTGCGGTATGCGCGCTTGATCTCCTGGTCGGTCGCCTTCTGACCGACCCCGAGCGTTGCGTAGTAATCCCGTGCCACTTGTCGTCTCTTCCGTCCATGTCGTTCCAACATCCTGGTGGATCGTCTGCGCGCCGCGAGCTACTCCCGTAGTGCCTTGCGGCGTGTGTGTGAGGCCCTCAGCGTTCGGCGAGAACCTCACCGATGTATCTCGCAACGGCTGCGACCGATGCAATTGTTCCTGGGTAGTCCATTCGTGTGGGCCCGAGGACGCCCATTCCTCCCAGCACCATGCCAGCCGAACCGTATCCGGTGGAAATCATCGAGGCTCCGCGCATCTCCTCGACCTGGGTTTCCTCGCCGATTCGCACGGTCACCGTGCGCGTGTCCTGTGTCACAGCAAGCAGTTTCAGGACCACGACTTGCTCCTCGAGCGCTTCCAGCACGGCTCGCAACGAACCGGGGAAACCAGCGTCGCCGGCGAAGTCCGCGGCATTGCGGGTGAGATTGGCCGTGCCACCGAGAACGAGACGTTCCTCCGGGTGCTCGACGAGTGATTCGATCAACACCGTCGCCGACCTGATCATCGCGTCACGCAGGGACGGCGGTGCATTCTCGGCCAATTCGGCCACGGCAGCCGATGCTGCCGCGAGACGCTTTCCCTCGAGCGCGCCCCCGAGCAGTCGGCGCAGCTGCGACAGGTCTTCATCGTCGATGACGTCACCGAGTTCGACGATGCGTTGATCGACGCGGCCGGAATCGGTGATCAGGACCATCAGCAGTCGCGCAGGTGTGAGTGCCACGATCTCGAGGTGGCGGACCGACGAGACCGACAGCGTCGGATACTGGACCACGGCCACCTGACGTGTCAGCTGCGCCAACAGGCGAACACCGCGTCGCAACACATCGTCCAGGTCGACGCCGTTCTCGAGGAACTCGAGAATCGCACGACGTTCTGGACCCGACAGCGGCTTGACGTCGGCGATGCGGTCGACGAACTGCCGATAGCCCTTGTCGGTGGGGACCCGACCCGAACTGGTGTGGGGTTGGGCGATGTAGCCCTCGGCTTCGAGTACTGCCATGTCGTTTCGAACCGTGGCACTGGATACGCCGAGATTGTGTCGCTCGACCAGCGCGCGGGAGCCGACCGGTTCCTGTGTAGAGACGTAGTCCGCAACGATCGCGCGCAAAATCTCGAATCGTCTGTCTTCGGTGCTAGACAACTTCCGTCCCCTCCGATCCTCCCGTGCGGGCAGCTACGACGCCGCCACTATCGATCCATCGCTCGAGTCTAGTAGCCGCCGCACGATCACCGCCGAAAGGCCTTACTGTGGTCCGGTGGCCAACTCGACTTCGACGACGTACGACACATGATCTTCAAGGGTGTCAGGGACGGAAAGCCGTATCCGGATCACGGGCTCTCACTTCGAGACTGGGCCAGGATCCCGCCGCGTCAACTGCGTCTGGACGAGATCGTGACGACGACCAAGGTGCTCGAACTCGACCGGCTGCTCTCCGAGGATTCGACGTTCTACGGCGACCTGTTTCCGCATGCCGTGCACTACCGCGGAGTGGTTTATCTCGAGGACGGTCTGCACCGAGCCGTGCGGGCAGCGCTGCGCAGTCGGACTGTTCTGCATGCCCGCGTGTTCGATTACGACCTCCTCGGCGCCTGATCCCCTCCCCCGCCGAGATCGAAGTTGTGTAGCAATTCGGCGCGTTTTCGGTGCACAACCTCGATCTCGGCGGAACTAGGTCGCAATAGAGCGCACGATGGCGTCGGCGAGCAGGCGTCCGCGATCGGTCAGAACGAAGCGGTCCCCCTCAGCTGTCATCAGCCCATCGGCCACCACCTGCTCGGCGGCACGACGTTCGCTGTCGTCGAGAACCGCCGCCGGTAGCCCGGTCCGCAGCCGGATCCTGAGCATGAGCTCCTCGAGGTGCCGATCCTCCGCGGTGAGCAGTTCACTGCCCGCCACCGGGAACTCACCCGCCGCCAACTTCTCGGCATATCGAGCAGGATGCTTGACGTTCCAGAACCGCGTGCCACCGATGTGACTGTGCGCACCGGGGCCGGCACCCCACCAGTCACCGCCGTCCCAGTAGCCGACATTGTGCTTGCACTCGGCAGCTGAGTTCGTGGCCCAGTTCGACACCTCGTACCAGTGCAGACCCGCGCGTGCGAGCACCTCGTCGATGCGCTCGTACCTGCTTGCCAGCACGTCGTCGTCGGGCATGGGCAGTTCACCGCGCCGGACCTTACGAGCCATTGCGGTGCCGTCCTCGACGATGAGCGCGTACGCCGACACGTGATCGACGCCCGCATCCAAGACAGCGTCGAGCGACCGGTCGAGATCCTCCGGACGTTCTCCAGGAGTTCCGTAGATCAAATCGAGGTTGACGTGATCGAAGCCTGCAGAACGCGCCTCCTTCGCTGCCTCGACGGCGCGTCCCGGTGTGTGCGTGCGATCGAGGACGGCAAGCACATGAGGCGCTGCCGACTGCATACCGAGGGAAATCCTTGTGAAACCGGCGCTGCGCAGGCGCTCGAAGAATGCCGGGGAGGTCGATTCCGGGTTCGATTCCGTCGTCACCTCGGCGCTCTCGCTCAGTCCGACGCTCTCGCGAACGGCGTCGAGTACATCGGCCAAGCCATCCCCGCCGAGCAGCGACGGGGTTCCGCCGCCGACGAACACCGTGTCCGCGGTCGGGACTCGCCCGCCGCGCTGCTCCATCAACGACGCCGCGGCGTCGAGCTCGCGGCGCAATCCCTCGAGCCACGACTGCGGGGAGGCGGACGTGCCCAGCTCACCGGCGGTGTAGGTGTTGAAGTCGCAGTACCCACATCGGGTGGCACAGAACGGCACGTGCACGTAGATCCCGAACGGACGCTGTCCGAGCCCCTCGAACGCCTCGTCGGGCAGATCGAGCGTCTTCGATGGCTGCGCGTCGAGAAGGTTCACCGGATCAGTCTCCCAGAGCGCGCGCCTCTCCCGCGCCGTGCGGCCGTCCTCGGCTCTGCCAGCCTATTTACCGAAAAAATGGGGTAAATAGGCTCCCCGGGTCGGACCAGGGCCGATGCCATGGCACAATGGTCGCCGTGACCGACTTCGGGATTAGACTTGTGGCGCGACGCCACGTCGATCTCAAGCGTGTCTGCAGCTCGTCGTGTCGATGCCGAATGAGCCTGTAGCCGAGCTTCGCGCCCGGCCCGCTCGATTCCGACCCCCTCAGAACCAACATCCGTCCGGATGCGTGTGCGAGTGATGAGTCTCATGCCCGCTCGACCGCGCGGAAGTACCCAAGATGCAGGAGCTACAGATGTCGTCGACCACCGACGCCTCCCAAGAAGCCGTAGAGGCGCCCGTCGCCCGTCGCGAGCGGACCGCACGGCCGACGAAACGCCGCGCCGAAGGCCAGTGGGCGCTCGGCTACCGAGAGCCCCTGAACGCCAACGAGCAGTCCAAGAAGGACGACAATCCGCTCAACGTGCGCGCCCGGATCGAGAACATCTACTCCAAACAGGGCTTCGACAGCATCGACAAGGGCGACCTGCGCGGCCGCTTCCGCTGGTGGGGCCTCTACACCCAGCGCGAGCAGGGGTACGACGGCACGTTCACGGGCGATGAGAACATCGACCTGCTCGAAGCCAAGTACTTCATGATGCGCATCCGCTGCGACGCCGGAGCGCTGAACATCGAACAGTTCCGCACCCTCGCGGGTATCTCACAGGAGTTCGCGCGTGACACCGCGGACCTGTCGGATCGCGAGAACGTGCAGTACCACTGGATCGAGGTGGAGAACGTTCCCGAGATCTGGCGCCGCATCGAAGCCGTCGGCCTGAAGACGACGGAAGCATGCGGCGACTGCCCCCGCGTCGTCCTCGGATCGCCACTGGCCGGCGAGGCTGTCGACGAGATACTCGACCCGACCCCAGCCATCGACCAGATCGTCGAGCGCTACATCGGCAAGCCCGAATACTCGAATCTGCCGCGCAAGTTCAAGACGGCCATCTCCGGTTTGCAGGACGTGGTACACGAGATCAACGACGTCGCATTCATCGGAGTGAACCATCCCGAACACGGCCCCGGGCTGGACCTTTGGGTCGGCGGCGGCTTGTCCACCAACCCGATGCTCGCGCAGCGCGTCGGGGTCTGGGTGCCACTCGAGGACGTGCCCGACGTGTGGGAAGGCGTCGTGTCGATCTTCCGGGACTACGGCTACCGTCGCCTGCGCACCAAGGCACGCCTGAAGTTCCTGATCAAGGATTGGGGCATCGAGAAGTTTCGGCAGGTACTCGAGGACGAGTACCTGCACCGCAAGCTGATCGACGGGCCCGCGCCCGAAAAGCCCGCTCGGCCACGTGATCACGTGGGCGTCCAGAAGCTCAAGAACGGCCTCAATGCCGTCGGTGTCGCCCCGATTGCGGGTCGGATATCGGGCACGATCATGGCCAAGATCGCCGACGCCGCCGAGAAAGCCGGCTCGGACCGCCTGCGCTTCACTCCGTATCAGAAGTTGATCGTGCTCGACGTTGCCGACGACAAGCTCGAAGAGCTCATCGCCGACCTGGATGCGCTGGGCCTGCCCGCTCGCCCGTCGCACTGGCGAAAGAATCTGATGGCGTGCAGTGGAATCGAGTTCTGCAAGCTCTCGTTCGCCGAAACCCGCAAGCGCTCGCAGGTCCTCGTTCCCGACCTCGAACAGCGCCTGGCAGATATCAACAACCAACTCGACGTACCGGTGACCATCAACATCAACGGGTGCCCCAACTCCTGCGCGCGGTCGCAGATCGCCGACATCGGATTCAAGGGCCAACTGGTCGACGACGGCGACGGGAATCAAGTCGAGGGCTTCCAGGTTCACTTGGGTGGCAGCCTCGGCCTGGACAGTGCGTTCGGCCGAAAGCTGCGACAGCACAAGGTGAACAGCACCGAGCTCGGTGACTACATCGAACGTGTGGTGCGCAATTTCGTCAAGAACAAGGACGAGGACGAGCGGTTCGCGCAATGGGCAGTACGAGCAGACGAGGCGGATTTGCGATGAACGCACAGAGTTCGACACGGATGGACCTCTCGGTGGAGGAACTGAAGGCGATCGCCGAACGAGGCGCCCGCGACCTGGACGGAGCCGGCGCGATCGACTTGTTGGAGTGGACCGAACGCGAGTTCGGTAAGCACTTCATCGTCGCGTCCAACATGCAAGATGCGGTGCTGGTTCACCTTGCCGCCCAAGTACATCCGGGCGTCGACGTCTTGTTCCTCGACACCGGCTACCACTTCGCCGAGACCATCGGAACTCGCGACGCCGTCGAGGCCGTCTACGGCGTCAACATCGTCAACGCACGCGCCGAACAGACCGTCGCCCAGCAGGACGTGACAGAGGGCAAAGACCTGTTCGCACGCGAGCCCAACCGCTGCTGCGCGCTACGCAAGGTCGCCCCCTTGAAGAAGGAACTGGCGAACTACAGCGCCTGGGTCACGGGCATCCGCCGCGTCGAAGCACCCACGCGCGCCAACGCGCCTCTCATCTCCTTCGACGACGCATTCGGGCTCGTGAAGATCAACCCGATCGCAGCCTGGTCGGATGACGACATGCAGCGCTATATCGACGAGCACTCCATTCTCGTCAACCCCCTCGTCGACGAGGGGTATCCATCGATCGGGTGCGCTCCGTGCACCGTCAAGCCAGCCCCCGGCGCCGATCCGCGCAGCGGCCGATGGGCCGGCAAAGCCAAGACCGAATGCGGATTGCACGCATCATGACAGTGGAAACGGACATCACCGTGACGACATCGACAGCGATCGACCCAGCGAGAACCCAGACACCAACGAACGGGGCGACTGTGACGACGGCAGGGCGGACCCTTCTCGACAGCGACCGCTTCGACACCCTCGACGCGCTCGAGTCCGAGGCCATCCACATCTTTCGCGAGGTGGCGGGCGAGTTCGAGCGCCCTGTCATCCTGTTCTCGGGCGGCAAGGATTCGACGGTGCTCCTGCACCTGGCCATCAAGGCGTTCTGGCCGGCTCCGCTGCCGTTCGCGCTCCTGCACGTCGACACCGGCCACAACCTGCAAGAAGTACTGGACTTCCGAGACCACGTCGTGGCGAAGTACAACCTGCGCCTCCATGTGGCCAAGGTCGAGGACTACCTCGCCGACGGTCGACTCACCGAACGTCCCGACGGCATTCGCAACCCACTTCAGACGGTTCCACTGCTCGACGCCATCTCGGAGAACCGTTTCGACGCCGTCTTCGGCGGCGCTCGCCGCGACGAGGAACGCGCACGCGCCAAGGAGCGAATCTTTTCCTTGCGCAATGCTTTCGGTCAGTGGGATCCGAAGAAGCAGCGCCCAGAACTGTGGAACCTGTACAACGGTAAGCACTCCCCCGGCGAGCAGGTGCGTGTCTTCCCGCTCAGCAACTTCACCGAACTCGACATCTGGCGCTACATCGCTCGCGACAACGTCGAACTCGCCAGCATCTACTACGCGCACCAGCGCCCCGTGTATCAACGCGACGGCATGTGGATGACCCCCGGCGTCTGGGGTGGTCCGACCGAATCGGAAGACCTGCAGACACTGTCCGTCCGCTACCGCACCGTCGGCGACGGCTCCACCACCGGAGCTGTCCTGTCCGAGGCCGCCGACAACGAAGCCATCCTCGCCGAGGTCGCTGCGTCCAGGCTCACCGAACGTGGAGCCACCCGAGGCGACGACCGCGTCTCCGAGGCTGCCATGGAAGACCGCAAGCGCGAAGGATACTTCTGATGAGCATTTCAACTTCTGCCCCCTCGCGTCATTCCGCAGGCTCACAGCTTCTGCGCTTGGCTACCGCCGGCAGTGTGGACGACGGCAAGTCCACCCTCGTCGGCCGCCTGCTGTACGACACCAAATCGGTTCTCGCCGACCAGATCGACGCCGTCACACGTGCATCCGTCGACCGAGGACTGAGCACTCCGGACCTGTCGCTGTTGGTCGACGGTCTGCGCGCCGAACGCGAACAGGGCATCACGATCGACGTGGCCTACCGGTACTTCGCCACTCCCGCAAGATCGTTCGTACTCGCCGACACTCCGGGCCACGTGCAGTACACCCGTAACACGGTCTCCGGCGCGTCTACGGCCCAGCTGGTGATTCTCCTGGTCGACGCCCGGAAGGGTGTCATCACTCAGACTCGACGACACGCCGCCGTGCTGGCGCTCCTCGGTGTACCCAGGCTGGTCTTGGCCGTCAACAAGATCGACCTCGTCGAGGACCCGGCTCGGGTGTTCGCCGACATCTCCGCCGAATTCAACTCGCTCACCTCGTCCCTCGGCTGGGCCACCGAAGACGTCATCGAAATCCCTGTGTCGGCCCTGCACGGCGACAACGTCGCGGTCCGTTCCACCAACACCCCGTACTACGACGGGCCCACCCTCATCGAGCACCTGGAGTCGGTGCCGGTGGACGCCGAACCGCACCGTGTGGGTCTGCGTTTCCCGGTGCAGTACGTCATCCGTCCGCGCACTGCAGACTTCCCCGACTACCGCGGGTACGCGGGCCAGGTGGCCGCGGGAACCGTCTCCCCCGGTGACGAGGTTCTCGTCCTCCCGTCGGGAACACGCACGACGGTCGAACGCATCGACACCGCCGACGGCGAACTCGGCACGGCAAGTGCCGGCCGGAGCGTCACCCTCATCCTGGCCGACGACGTCGACGTCTCGCGCGGCGACACCATCGTCTCTCCCTCCGATGCCCCGGAACCAATCGGTGAATTCGAGGCCACGGTCTGCTGGCTCGCCGAAAAGCCTCTGCGCCCCGGTGCACGGCTGCTCCTCAAGCACGGAACGCGAACCACCCAGGCCATCGTGGGTTCTCTCGTAGAAAAGTTCGACGAGCAGAACCTCACCGCTGAGCCGTCACCGGAGTCGTTGGAGCTCAACGACATCGGCCGGATATCGGTGCGTGTCGCGGAACCGATCGTCGCCGACGACTATGCCGTCAACCGTCACACCGGCAGCTTCCTGCTCATCGACCCGGCAGGCGGAAACACTTTGGCCGCCGGTCTCGTCGGCGACGCCCTCTCGGCCGTCGAGCTCGGTATCCCAGAAGCCGGCACTGCAGAATCCGGTACTGCAGAGCCTGTATGAGCACTCTGATCGCCGTCGCCCATGGCAGTCGTGATCCGCGTTCGGCGCGGACCGTTGCCACCGTCGTCGATCGGATCCGTGCACGTAGGCCCGATCTGGACGTGCGGGTGGCGTTTCTGGACTTGACCGAGCCGAGCGTCGAGGACGTTGTCGACGACGTCGTGGCTGGGGGCGCCGAGGCGGCTGTGATCGTCCCGCTGCTACTCGGAAGCGCGTTCCATGCGCGTGTGGATCTGCCGGCGATTGTCGACGCGGCGCGTCGACGGCACCCGCGGTCGACCTTCGTACAGAGCGAGGTTCTCGGCGATGATCGGCTTCTGGTGGATGCCCTTCGTGACCGAATACAGGAAGCGGGTGTCGAGTCGGACGATCCAGGTATCGGTGTCGCCGTCGCCGCCGTCGGATCATCGAGTGCAGCCGCCAACCTCCGCGCATGCGCGCTCGCCGAACGCGTCCGGTTCGGAACGTCATGGAGAGCTGCCGTGACGTGTTTCGCCACGGCGCCGAGTCCGGGCCCCGCCGAGTCGCTCACGCGGTTGAGAGCGGCGGGGGCTCGCACGCTCGTCGTCGCGCCGTGGTTCCTCGCGCCCGGTCTGTTGACCGACCGCGTGTCCGGTGCCATCGATACCTACACCCGCGACGCACCTCTCACCGAAGTGCGTCTGGCCGGCGTTCTCGGGGACCATGCCCTCGTGGCCGAGGTGGTATCCAATCGCTACGACGCCGCAGCGCGTCGATTGCACACACGGCGATCCGCCTGATCGAGTCCGATCTCGAGCTCGCAGTCAGTGTTCGTCCGCCGCGGAGGCAGCCTCTCCGAAGAAGGGCACCGGCCCGTCGACCACCAAACGCACGGTGGAACCGATCGCGATGGAGCCGCTTCCGGTGACCCATGAGGTCACCGAGTCACCGGTCACAACGTGTCGAGAGGTGACAAGCGTGTAAGGACCGGCGAACTCTGTTGCGACGACGTGGAAGCTCCCGTTCGGGTCGATGACCGGCTCGAGCTGCTCCGGCCGCACCAGCACCTGACCTTGCCCTGCAGCGCTCCCGACGACGGCGATGGTTCCGAGTATGGTTTCGGCCGCGGCCCCTGTGCGGTCCGCGTCGAGGAGGATCGATTCACCGACGAACCTACCGACTTCGATGGAACTCGGCAGGCGGTACAGCTGCTCCGGAGTGGCAGTCTGTGCAGCGCGGCCACCGAGCAGCACAGTGACGCGGTCTGCGGTGGTCATCGCCTCGGCGCGATCGTGCGTCACCAGAAGCGCGGGTGTCTTGCTCTCTTTCAGCAATGCGCGGACCTCTTGGCGGATTCCCACACGGAGTCCTGGATCGAGCGAGGCGAACGGCTCGTCCATCAGAATCACCGCGGGCTTCGGTGCGAGGGCGCGGGCCAGCGCGATACGTTGCTGCTGCCCGCCCGACATCTCGCTGGGCCTGGCATCGGTTGCCCCCGGCAACCCCACGAGCTCGAGCATGGCCTCGACCCGTGCACGCCGTTGTTTTCGATCCCCGATCCTCTTGTGCGGGAACGCTTTCACCAAGCCGAAGCCGATATTCTCCCCGACGCTCAGATGCGGAAACAGCCCACCTTCCTGAGGCATCAGACCGATGTTGCGATCCTCGGGAGCAATGTGGATCGATGTCGGCTCCGCCAACACACGTTCGTCGAGTTCCACTCGGCCTCGATCGATGCGGTGCAATCCCGCAATCGACCGCAGCAGGGTGGTTTTTCCGCAACCGGAAGGGCCGAGGATGGCGAGCATTTCCCCCGCAGCGAGATCCAGATCGACACCGGAGAGAACCTCCCGGGCGCCGTAGGACGCGACCAGTCCGCGTACCGACAGCCCGTTCACAGCTGACCCGCCGGTACTGCAGCCACGTGACGCCGACGAATGGCACGATCGAGAACGAACGTCGGAACGGCGGAGACGAGAATGAGAGCGAATGCATAGGGTGCGGCTTCGCCGTACTTGAAAACCTGTGTGGTCGACCATAGTTCGGTGGCCAAGGTATCTACACCTCGTGGACGCAACAGCAACGTCGCCGGCAGTTCCTTGGCGACCGTGAGGAACACCAGGGCCCCGCCCGCGGCGATTCCGGGCAGTGCGATAGGAAGGGTCACTCTCAGATCCGTTCTGGTACGGGAGCTTCCGAGCGAGCGCGAGACATCCTCGAGCACGAGGGGGCTCGCAGCGATTGCCGCTCGCGCAGAGCCGACGGCCAAGGGAAGGAACAGCACAGCGTAGGCCAGAACGAGCAGTGCCGCGGTCTGGTAGATCGACGGCAGAAAGCGAATGCCCAGAAACACCACGGCCAACCCGACGGTGATCCCCGGCAGACCGTGCGCAACGAAAGTGGACACCTCCGCGGCGCGTGCGAGTGGTGAGGTGGATCGGGCCGCGTATAGCGCGACGGGCAGGGCGATGATCACCACGAAAATGGCAGCGAAGGTAGAGAACCGCAGTGTCGCGAGCGTGGTCTCCAGCACGTCCCCCCAATCGATGGTGAAGCGCAACGAACGAACGAGCCAGCGAACGAGGCCGAGCAGCGGAACTGCGACCGCCATGGCGAACAGAACCGCGATCGCCGCAAGCGCGGGCAGCGTCCATCGCCCGAGCATGACCGGCTCCGCGGACCGCGGTGCGCCGGAACCGACCCGCGCGGTGGCTCCTCTTCGGGCGCGTCGTTCAGCGAGTGTCAGAACGAGGGCCATCAGCACGAGAACGGCACCGAGCACCGACGCCGCGGTTCGATCCAGACCGCCGCGATAGGCGCTGTAGATGCCCAGCGTGAAGGCGTCGTAGCGCATGAGGGCGACGGCCCCGAAGTCACTGATCGTGTAGAGCGAGACCAACAGCGCTCCCGCAGCTGCCGACGGTACGACGTGGCGTGCTTCCACCGTCAGAGCCGTACGGAGCGCGCTGCGGCCCAGCGTCCTCGACACCTCGGCTCGGCCCGGATCGGCCGAGGCGAACGCCGCCGCGACCGGGAGCATGACGAGCGGAAAACACGACATCGTCAACACCAGCGCAGCTCCCGCGAATCCGGCGAGCGCCGGGAATTCTGCTATCCACACGTACCCGGAGACGTAGGACGGTATGGCGAGTGGCGCGGTCAGTGCGATCGCGAAGAACGAGCGCCCCGGGAGATCGGTGCGCGTCACCGCCCACGCGGCGAGCATCCCCAGCACGAGACAGGCGATCGCGACCACCGATGTCAATGCCACCGTACGCAGAGCGAGGTCCGCTGTGCGCTGCCGAAAGAGCAGGCGCGCAGCCTTGTCCACCCCGCCGTCCAAGGATCGAATTCCGAGGTATACCAGTGGAGTCAGCGCACCCAGCGCTACGAGGGACGCGGCAACCGCCAGCAACGGACGGCCGCGAAACTGTGGACCCAACTAGATCATTCCGACCTCGGTGAGCAGCTTCTGGGTCTCCTCGAGCGAGGCCAGCTGGCCCAGGTCGATATCCGAGGCGCCGAGCTCGGTGAGCGGCGGCAGGTCGTAGTCGGATGTGACACCGTCGATGACCGGGTACTCGGCTGTCTCGTTCGCGAAGTACATCTGCGATTCCTCGGTCAGCAGCGACCGTACGAAATCCTGCGCAGCTTCTTGGTTGTCCGAGGCCGCGAGCACGCCGGCGCCGGCGACGTTGACCAGCGCACCGGGATCACCGGGCTCGAAGTAGTGCAGCTCGATGGGTGCGTCGTCTCCGTTCTCTGCCTTGAACGGGTACCAGTAGTAGTGGTTGGTGAGCCCGGCGGCGACCTGGCCGTCGTTGACCGCGGTCATCAGCGGGCCATTGCCCTCGAATGCCACCGGTTCGTTGGCGGCGAATGCCTCGAGCCACTCGCGGGCGCCGTCCTCACCGCGTTGCACTCGAAGCGCAGTGACGAAGGACTGGAACGAGGCGTTCGTCGGTGCATAGCCGACCTGTCCGCGCCAGCGTGGGTCCAGCAGTCCGTCGATGCCGGTCGGCAGGTCCGCGGCCTCTACCTCGTCGGAGTTGTAGGCGAGTACGCGGGCGCGCGCCGAGGTGGCGACCCAGGTGCCGTCCGCGCCGCGGTACTGCTCGGGAACGAGCTCGAGGATGTCCTGCGGCAATGGCGCCAGTAGGCCGGCCTCGTCGAGTGCGCCCAGTGCGCCCGCGTCCTGGCCGTAGAACACGTCGGCCGGCGTCGCATCGCCCTCTTCGAGGATTTTGGCGGCCTGGGCGTTGGTGTTTCCGGAGTAGTCGACCTCGATCTCGCCACCGATTCGTTCGATGAGCGGGTCGACGAGATCCTCGTCGCGGCCGGAGTACACGACAACGGTGGACTCGGCTTCGGATGCCTCGGTCGCTTCGGAATCGGTGGACGAAGAACTGCAGGCGACCAGGCCTACGGCGAGGGTTGCACTGCACGAGAGCAGAGCCAGACGACGGGTGAGGTTCACGATTCTCCTGAAGGTCGAAAAGAAACCGACATAACAGAGAAAACATACACCCTTAGGCCAGCCTCAACTACATTGCCCTACCCTCAGTTCGATTCCGTCGAGCCACTGGGCGCAGCGATCCTGGGAATCCGCGTCGCTCGCACGTACACCGTGTCACCTGGATTCAACTGCAGTGCCTCACTGTCTCCGCGAGTGATCTGCGCGGTGAACTGTTCGCCTGTCGCCGAGTTCTCGAGCTCCACCTTCACCTCGAATCCGAGGTGAACGACGCGTTCGACGACGGCGCGGGTGACCCCGGCCGATCCCGCCGTGCCGTTCTCCTCCGCGAGCGCGAGCGAAGGATCGCGGCCCACCCGGATATCGTGCGGGCGCACGAGCAACCCGTTCAACCTGGCGACCTGCCCGAGAAACGACATCACGAAGTCGTTTCCCGGACGGTCGTAGAGATCCTCCGGTGTACCGACCTGCTCGATTCGTCCCTTGTTGAGCACGGCGATGCGGTCGGCCACGTCCAGAGCTTCCTCCTGGTCATGTGTGACGAGAACCGTGGTGACATGCACTTCGTCGTGCAGGCGGCGCAACCAGCTGCGCAGATCCTCGCGGACCTTGGCATCGAGGGCGCCGAAGGGCTCGTCCAGAAGCAGAACCTGTGGGTCGACAGCGAGGGCCCGCGCCAGCGCCATACGTTGGCGCTGGCCACCGGACAGCTGCGCCGGAAAGCGGGCCTGAAATCCGGCTAGACCGACGATTTCCAACAGCTCGTCGACCTTGCGCTTGATCTCGGCCTTCGGCCGCTTTCTGATCTTGAGGCCGAATGCCACGTTGTCGCGCACGCTCAGGTGTTTGAAGGCCGCATAATGCTGGAAGACGAACCCGATCTCGCGGCGTTGCGGACTGATCCAGGTCACATCCTGTCCCGCCAAGATCACCTGTCCGGAATCGAGTTGCTCGAGGCCTGCTATCGACCGGAGCAGCGTGGACTTACCGGAGCCGCTGGGCCCGAGCAGCGCAGTCAGTGACCCCTTCGGGATGTCGATGCTGACATTGTCGAGGGCCGCGAAATCGCCGTAGTTCTTGTTGGCGCCGACGACCGAGATCTCGATCTCGCCGGAGGTTCGTGCGGTCATTGATTCGTCCTCTTCTTGTCGAGGGCAGTCATCAGCAGCAACACGATGACGGCGATGGCCATGAGCAGGGTGGACGCGGCATACGCCCCCTGCTGGTTGAAGTCCTCGTACCGCGAGCTGACCAGGAGCGTCAGCGTCTGCGATATCCCGGGCAGGTTGGTCGAGACCATGATGACGGCGCCGAACTCGCCGAGCGAACGAGCCACCGTCAGGACGATTCCGTAGGTCAGACCCCATCGAATAGCGGGGAGGGTGATGCGGAAGAACGTCTGCAACGAGGATGCGCCGAGTGTCGAGGCCGCCTCTTCTTGCTCCTCGCCGATCTCGTACAACACGGGTTCGACTTCACGAACGACGAACGGAAGGGTGACGAAGATGGTGGCGATCACCATGCCGGGCAGCGCGAAAATGACCGTGAAGCCAAGGCTCTCGAGCCCCCCGAACCACCCGTTCGCACCCCACAGCAAGATCAGTGCGACGCCGATGACGATGGGCGACACCGCGAACGGCAGGTCGACGATGGCCTCGACGATGCCTTTGCCCCGGAACCGACCTCGCACGAGCGCCAGCGCGGTGATGACCCCGAAAACCACATTGAGGGGCACGACGATCGCGACGATCAGGAGCGAGAGCTGCAGCGCCGATTGCGCCGCCGGGGTCGTGATCAGACCCCAGAACTCCAGGAAACCGTTCTCGAACGTGCGGTAGAGGATGGCGCCGAGCGGAAACAGCACCAGCACGGCGAGATACAGCAGCGCGGCCGCGCGCAGGGAAAGCTTGACCGGCAATCCGATCTTCATCGAATCTGCTCCTCTCGGCGAGCCAGACGATTGCCGACGATGCGAAGGACGAAGAGCACGACGAAAGCCAACGCAAGCAACACCACTGAGATGGCTGCCGCTTCCGTCGCCTGGTCGTACTCGATCAGTTCCCGGATGTACTGCGACGCGATCTGTGTTTCTCCGGGAATATTGCCGCCGATGAGGACCACCGATCCGAACTCACCGATGGCCCGGGCGAACGCCAACCCGGCACCGCTGAGGATGGCGGGCAAGAGGACCGGCAGCACGATCGACCGGAAGATGGTCCAGTTGTTCGCCCCCAGCGACGCGGCTGCCTCCTCGACCTCGCGGTCGAGTTCGATGAGCACAGGCTGCACCGCACGCACCACGAACGGCAGGGTCACGAAGAGCAGGGCTACCACAACAGCCGGCTTGGTGGCGTTGAAGACCAGACCGATCGGACTACCCGGACCGTACAGAGACAACAGGACCAGACTCGCCACGATGGTCGGCAGCGCGAACGGGAGATCGATGATCGCGTTGACGAACCGCTTACCGGGAAACTCGTCACGCACGAGCACCCACGCGATGAGCGTGCCGAACACGAGGTTGATCACGGCTGCAGCGGCCGACACCTCCAGTGTCACCTTGAACGTCGCGAGCGCGCGGGGGGATGTCACTGCGTCCCAGAATCCACCGAGACCGGCGTCGAACGAGGTGACCGTCAGCGCCGCGAGCGGCAGCAGAACGATGACGCTCAGCCACAGAACCGCGACGCCGAGACCGAGCGGACCCACCGAACCCGGCCCGCGGAATTTGCGCCCCGTCGTCGGCGCGGGGTGCCGATTTTTCGGTTCAGTGGCCATCAGCGGGTGCTTTCTTCGTAAATGACCGTGATGGCCCCGTTCTCGCCGAACAGTTCGTCGTCGATCGTCGTCCAGCCGCCGAGATCGTCGATCGTGTACAGGTTCTCCGGGGTGTGGAAGATGTCGGAGTACTCCGCTGCGATGGCGGGGTCGACGGGCCGAAAGCCGGAGTCGGCCCAAACTCGCTGACCCTGCTCGGTGTAAAGGTAGTCGTTGAGTTCGTTGGCCTTGTCGAGTTGGGAACTCGTGTTCACCACCGCCACCGGGTTGTCGATTCTGAACGTGTCCGCGAGGTCGACATGTTCGACATTCTGGCCCATCTCCTCGATCAGGAGGGCTTCGTTCTCATAGCTCAACAGCACATCTCCCTGCCCCTGCAGAAATGCCTCCGTTGCGGCGCGGCCGGATTCGGGTTGCACCGGGAAATGCTCGTACACCAATTCCTCGACGTACGCCAGACCCGCTGCTCGGTCCTGCCCGCCGTTGCTCTTGGCGGCGTACGGGGCGAGCAGATTCCATTTGGCCGATCCGGAGCTCAGTGGGCTGGGGCTGATCACCTCGATGCCCGGCTCGAGCAGATCGTCCCACGTCTGTATGTTCTTGGGGTTGCCCTCGCGGACCACCAACGTCACCACGGATCCGAAAGGTACTCCGCCGTAGGCATTCTGGTTCCAGTCCTCGTCCACCTTCCCGGCGTCGACCAGGCGGGTCATATCGGGCTCGACCGAGAAGTTGACAATGTCGGCGGGCGCACCGTCGACGACCTTGCGCGACTGATTTCCGGACGGTCCGTAGTCGCCGTTGATCGAGCTTTCTTCGCTGTCCCCACCGGCACCGAACGCCACGGCGATCGCGTCCCACCCGTTCTTCGGCACCGCATAGGCGACCAGAATCAGACCCTCACCGTCGCTTGTCGGCGATTCTCCGCCCACGACGTCACTCGAACCTCCCGCACACGCGCCGAGAACGAGGCTGCATACAACGGCGATCGTGGTGACCAGGTATCGAGAGTTGCGCCTCATCGAGAAGTGCCTTTCGTCATCGGAAGTGAACTACGATCGAAGCAGAGCACATCGGCACCCTGCATCATTCGATTTCCGAGCGCACCGGTGCGACCTCGCGCGAAGCGTGTTGCATGCGAGGCGCAGATCGATGCCGGACCGGTCACGGTGCGCGTTTCACGTCGGAGACGGGGCAGCGTGGCCTGGTGGGCAGCCGGGCGCTAGGAGATGGATCGACAACAGTCGATATCAGCAACCGCGAGCATGCCGACTGCGATCAACGCCAGTTCATGGCGGACCCGGTAGGCGGCAGCGGCAGACACGGAGCAAAATCTAGCAGAGTGGCGCGGCCGGACCCAATCACGCTGCCGACGAACCGCTCGCGCTACCGGGTGAAGAACCAGGCGAGCACGACGAGCACGAGCAGTGCGATCAGCGCGAGGGTGACTCTCGACTTGGGCATCAGCGACCTTCCGTAGGCGGTACGTCAGATGCGGGCGAGACCGCATCGCTCTCGGGGCGCGCATCGCGTCCGAGAACGCGGAGAATTTCGGCCAGCACGTGATCGAACAATCGGGACAAACCGAAGGCGATGGGAACCACCACGAGAAGCACGACGATCGACTGCGGGATGAAAGGCAGCCCGATGATCCACAGTTCCACCCCGTCCCACCACGTCGCGATCGCATTCACGCTCTCACCCTAACGGTGCGCCACACCGACAACAGTCAGCGGTCGACGGGTCAGCAGTGGACGGCGGGCAGTCCGGCACCGATGATTGACCGATGACTGCCTTCGAGGAGCCGGTGAACGTTGAACCCGTGCGCAGCGACGAGTTGCCGCCGCCCGACATGCGCGAACCCCAGGAAGAGCTGAAGGAGGGTGCGTTGACGAGCCTCGAGGCTCCGGTCACCGCCCCACTCTCCTATCGCAGCTCCTTTCCCCCGATCGACGATTACGCGTTCCTGTCCGATTGCGAGACGACGTGCCTCATCGCACGCAACGGCTCCGTCGAGTGGATGTGCATTCCCCGCGCAGACTCCCCCAGCGTCTTCGGGGCGGTACTGGACCGCAGCGCCGGCCACTTCAGAGTGGGACCGTACGGCCACTCGGTTCCAGCGGCCCGCCGCTATCTCCCTGGCGGACTCATCGTCGAGACAACCTGGCAGACCGAGACGGGCTGGCTCATCGTCCGCGACGCGCTCGTCATGGGACCGTGGCACAACACCGATCAGCGCTCACGCACGCACAAGCGTGCCCCATCGGACTGGGACGCGGAACACATTCTTCTTCGAACGGTCAAGTGCGTCAGTGGCACCGTCGAACTCGAGTTGAGTTGCGAACCCGCCTTCGACTACCACCGTGCAACCGCGCAATGGGAATACACCGGCAAGGTGTACGAGGAGGCCACCGCGACCTGCGAGGCCAGTTCGATCGGTGATCAGCCATCGCTGAAGCTGACCACCAACCTTCGTATCGGCATCGAGGGTCGCGAAGCTCGCGCCCGAACGCGCCTGACCGAGGGCGACAACATCTTCGTCGCACTGTCGTGGTCCGAGCTACCGGCACCGCAGACATTCGAGGAGGCCTCGGAGAAGATGTGGCGTACCTCCGAGTGCTGGCGGCAGTGGATCACCATCGGCCGCTTCCCCGATCACCCGTGGCGCGGCTACCTGCAGCGCAGCGCTTTGACGCTGAAGGGTTTGACCTACGCCCCGACCGGAGCGCTGCTCGCTGCGTCGACCACATCTCTGCCGGAAACTCCTGGTGGAGAGCGCAATTGGGACTACCGGTTCACCTGGGTCCGTGATTCGACCTTCGCCCTGTGGGGTCTTTACACGCTCGGACTGGACCGTGAGGCCAACGACTTCTTTTCCTTCATGTCGGATGTGTCGATGACCGAGGACGGCAAGGCCAATCCCCTCCAGGTCATGTACGGCATCGGCGGCGAGAAGACTCTCGAAGAAACCGAGCTGTCACATCTGTCGGGCTATGACGGGGCGCGGCCGGTCCGCATCGGGAACGGGGCGTACAACCAAGAGCAGCATGACATCTGGGGAACGATGCTCGATTCGGTCTACCTGCACGTCCGCTCACGCGAGCACGTTCCGGAGTCGTTGTGGCCGCTGCTCAAGAGGCAGGTGGAGGAAGCGATCGCGAACTGGAGGAAACCGGACCGCGGGATCTGGGAAGTCCGCGGCGAGCCACAACATTTCACCTCGTCGAAGGTCATGTGCTGGGTTGCCCTCGATCGTGGCGCGAAACTGGCAGCCATTCACGGTGAGAGCGACTACGCCATCAAGTGGGGCGGGATCGCAGACGAGATCAAGGAGGACATCCTCGCGAACGGCGTCGACAGCCGTGGCGTCTTCACACAGCGCTACGGGCACGATTCGCTGGATGCCTCGCTGCTGCTGGCGCCTCTACTACGGTTCCTTCCGGCCGACGATCCGCGCATCCGGGCAACTGTGCTCGCCATCGCCGACGAGTTGACGGTGGACGGTCTCGTTCTCCGATACAAGATCGAAACCACGGACGACGGCTTGGAAGGCGAGGAGGGCACGTTCACCATCTGTTCCTTCTGGCTGGTGTCGGCGCTCGTCGAGATCGGTGAGCTACCGCGTGCGAAGCATCTGTGCGAGCGCCTGCTCGGCTATGCGAGTCCGCTCAAGCTCTACGCGGAGGAAATCGACGTGCACACCGGGCGGCACCTCGGCAACTACCCGCAGGCCTTCACCCATCTGGCGCTGATCAATGCGGTCGTCCACGTCATCCGCGCAGAAGAAGCCCAGGCGACCGGCCACTTTCAGCCGGCCCACACCAACTGACATGCAGGACTGTCAGCGTCCGAGCTGTTGCGCCCACTCGGCCATCAGCTCGGACGCTGCTGCGTTGCGTGCCCGCGAGTGCCCGGTCCCGGCCCACATCGACAGCGCCGACGGATCCCCGGCGGCACCGGCTTTCGCCCGCATCGGGGCCGTCAAATAGTGCACATCCGGGTATGCCAGTGGCGCGTCCGCTCCGAATGTCTGCATGAACTCGTTCACCAGTCCGCGAGCCGGTCGGCCTGAAAAGGCGCGTGTGACTGCTGTTTCCGGATTCGCCGTGAGTTGCTCCCGATGCACTGGTCGGGTGCCGGCCTCGTGGGTGTCGAGGAATGCAGTGCCGAGTTGCGCGGCGTGCGCGGAGCCTCCGGCGAGGAGAGGCGCGATGTCGTGGCCGTCCATGAGTCCCCCCGCCGCGATCCGCGGCAGGTCGGAAGCCGAACGCACATCGGCGAGCAGGTCGATCAGCGATACCTCCGGCGCGGAGCCGTCGAAGCTGCCCCGGTGACCGCCTGCTTCGGGGCCCTGCACGATCAGCGCGTCGACGCCTGCGGCGTCCGCTTCCATTGCCTCGGCGCTGGAGGTGACCGTGCACCACACCTCGGTGCCGACCTGATGCAGCGCTTCGGTTTCGGCGGCGTCGAAGGTGCCGAACGTGCTCGACACGAGGGGGACGGGATGCTCGACCAACCAGGCGAACTTTTCCCGGTAGCGGTCATCGCGTCGAGGCATGTCACCTGGGGATACGTCGAACTTGCGGAACCACGGCGCCAGAGTGTGGGCGTAGGCGTCCACATCGGCCTCGGTGGGGTCGTCGGGAAGAAACAGATTGACGCCGAACGTGAGCTCCCGAAGCGAATCGATCTGGGCGGCGAAAGTCTCCATATCGAGCAGCGCACCGGCCAGCATCCCGAGGCCCCCGGCCCGCGTCACCGCAGCTGCAAGCTCTGGAGTCGACGGCCCCCCTGCCATCGGCGCACTGATGATCGGAACCGACAACTGGCTCAGAGTTCGCGTCGTCACCCGGTCAACTTACCTCGTCACTTCTTGGGTTTGTCAGTCGACGATTCGGACGAGAGCGCCGCGACGAAGGCTTCCTGCGGCACCTCCACGCGGCCGATCGTCTTCATCCGCTTCTTACCGGCCTTCTGCTTCTCGATCAGTTTCCGCTTGCGGCTGATGTCGCCGCCGTAGCACTTGGCGAGGACGTCCTTGCGGATCGCACGGATGTTCTCGCGGGCAATGATTCGCGAACCGATGGCAGCCTGGATCGGCACCTCGAACTGTTGACGGGGTATGAGTTCCTTGAGCTTGGTCGTCATCTTGTTGCCGTAGGCAGCAGCGGCGTCCTTGTGCACGATCGCCGAGAACGCATCGACCGCTTCCCCCTGCAGCAGGATGTCCACCTTGACAAGCGCGGCGCTCTGCTCGCCGATTTCCTCGTAGTCGAGGCTGGCGTACCCGCGGGTACGCGACTTCAAGATGTCGAAGAAGTCGAAGATGATCTCGGCCATGGGGATCGTGTAACGCAGTTCCACGCGAGTCTCGGACAGGTAGTCCATGCCACCGAGTTCGCCGCGTCGCGCCTGACACAGCTCCATGATCGATCCGATGAACTCGCTCGGCGAAATGATGGTGCACTTGACCATCGGCTCGAACACATCGCGGGGTTTGCCCTCGGGCCAGTAGGACGGATTGGTGACCACGTGCTCGGAACCGTCCTCCATTTCCACGCGGTACACCACGTTGGGGGAGGTCGAGATCAGATCGAGGTCGAACTCGCGCTCGAGGCGCTCGCGCGTGATCTCCATGTGCAGCAGCCCGAGGAACCCGCAGCGAAAGCCGAACCCCAACGCGACCGAGGTTTCCGGTTCGTACGTCAGCGCTGCATCGTTGAGCTGCAGCTTCTCCAGCGCGTCGCGCAGATCCGGGTAGTCCGAGCCGTCGAGCGGGTACAGGCCGGAGTAGACCATCGGCCGCGGCTCGCGGTAACCCGTCAACGGTTCGGTTGCACCCTTGCGCGCGGTGGTCACCGTATCGCCGACCTTCGACTGGCGAACGTCCTTGACACCGGTGATGAGATACCCGACCTCGCCGACGCCGAGACCCTTGGTCGCTTTCGGGTCGGGCGAGACGATGCCGACTTCGAGGAGTTCGTGTGTCGACCCGGTCGACATCATGGTGACTTTCTCACGCGGATTCAGCGCCCCGTCGACCACACGAACATAGGTGACGACTCCGCGATAGGTGTCGTAGACGGAGTCGAAGATCATCGCGCGAGCCGGGCCGTCGGCGTTGCCGACCGGTGCCGGCACGAGCTTGACCACTTCGTTGAGCAGCTCCTCGACCCCGACACCGGTCTTGCCGGATACACGCAATACGTCACCGGGTTCGCAGCCGATGATGTGCGCGATCTCGGCGGCGTAGCGGTCCGGGTCCGCGGCAGGCAGGTCGATCTTGTTCAGTACCGGGATGATCGTCAGCTCTTTGTCGAGCGCCAGATAGAGATTTGCCAGTGTCTGAGCTTCGATGCCTTGCGCGGCGTCGACCAACAGAACCGCACCCTCACACGCTTCGAGGGCACGCGAGACCTCGTAGGTGAAGTCGACGTGGCCGGGCGTGTCGATGAGGTGCAGGACGAATTCTTCGCCGTCGACCACCCATGGCAGCCGGACGTTCTGGGCCTTGATGGTGATGCCGCGCTCGCGCTCGATGTCCATGCGGTCGAGGTACTGGGCCCGCATCGACCGGTCGTCGACGACGCCCGTGAGTTGCAGCATCCGGTCTGCCAGCGTCGACTTACCGTGGTCGATGTGGGCAATGATGCAGAAGTTCCTGATCCGAGAGGGATCGGTGAACGTCGTGTCGGCGAAGCTGGGCACTCGTATCCTTTGCTGGCGTCATAGCAGAATGCTGTCGGACTCGATGTCAATAGTCCCACGTCTGCGACCCGGCGTACTTAGCGCATCCGGTCGCGGGTCGCCCGCCGGCTCACCAGGACGTAGCGGCGTTGCGGATGAACACTGACTAAACTCCGTGTCCATGGCTGGCAAGTGGAGTACGTACGGGAAGCAATTCGGCATGGTCGCCCTGCGTGAGGGACCGAAACTGTTTCGCCAACTGCAGAGGTCCGGTGCCCTGCAAAAGGGCCTGGACGCAGTCACCGGCAAGTCCTCGACCGGGCCAGACGTTCCGGCCGGTCGGCCGGTCGCCTCGCACACCGTGCCCACTGCCCAGCGGGCGCGACGCGTCGAGTACTCCCCCGACCTGGACGGTGAGGCCGACCCGGGCGAAATCGTCTGGACGTGGGTGGCATACGAGGAGGATCCAACCCAGGGCAAGGATCGGCCGGTACTCGTCGTCGGGCGTGACGGGCAGACGCTGCTGGGTCTGATGCTCTCCAGCCAAAGCGACCGTGACGGGGAGGCCAACTGGGTCTCGATCGGCTCGGGTTCGTGGGACAGCGCAGGACGCGCGAGCTGGATCCGTCTCGACCGCGTTCTCGACGTGCCCGAGAACGGAATCCGTCGCGAAGGCGCCATCCTCGCCAGAGGCAAGTTCGACGCCGTCGCGTCACGGCTCCGTTCGGACTACAGCTGGTCCTAGGAGTCCATCCGGTTGTACCGACCGAACACCCCGCGGTAGGTCAGCGCACCGAGCGCCCCACCGATCAACGGGAAGACGATGAACAACCACACCTGGCCGAGCGCCCCCGGCTGCCACGGGGCGACGGCAAGGCTTCGTGCCGGGTTGACGGACGTGTTGTCGATCGGGATCGACACGAGGTGGATCGCCGCGAGAGTGAATCCGATCGAGACACCGGCCAGCGGGACGTCGGAAATCTGGTCGGTGGAGGCGAGCACCACGAACACGAGCAACGCGGTGAGCAACACCTCGATCGCGATGGCGGCACCGATCCCGTAACCGTTCTCGAGCACGCCGCCGAGTGGACCCTTGATAGCCGACGGGCTGTGCTGGCCCCAACCATTGCCACCGAGCCCGTTCTCGGCGCGGTCGTACGACGGCAGCGAATTGGCCACGGCGAAGAGAACGGCGCCCGCAACGAGACCGCCGATCACCTGGGCGACGATGTAGAGACCGGCCTTCCCGGCGGACAACCTACCGAGCAGAGCCTGCCCGACGGTCACCGCCGGGTTGACGTGGCATCCGGAAATCGGCCCGATCGCGTACACCAGAAACAGAAGCGTCAAGCCGAAGGCCAGAGCCACCCCGAGATTGCCGACCTTGTCTCCGGCGAACACCGCCGTGCCGACGGCGACGAACACCAGAACGAAGGTTCCTATCGCTTCTGCAATGTACTTCTTCGTTTCGGAGATGACTTCCGGTTCCACGTGCTCCTGTGCTGTCGACATGTGCCCGCCTCTGCTCGATGGTCTTCGAACGAAACCTGCCGAGCAGTACGTTACGCCAGGCGTGTGATCTCTACTACAACATCGAGTGCTGTCGACCCACCGCCGGAGAAGATGCCTTTGAGCGGCGGGACGTCCGCGTAGTCGCGACCGAGTCCCACCGACACATGCTGCTCGTTGACCGCTATCGCGTTGGTGGGGTCGTACCCCCACCAGGCGCCGGTCCACGCCTCGACCCACGCGTGGGACTGCCCCTCGACCGAACTGCCGACCACGGCTTCCCGCGTCGGGTGCAGATATCCCGACACGTACCGCGCGGGGATGCCGATGCTCCGCAACATCAGCAGCGTCAGGTGGGCGTAATCCTGGCAGACGCCCTTCTTCTCACTCCACGCTTCCACGGCGGAGGTGTGCACACCCGTGGTGCCGGGCACGTAGGACATCTCCTGGTGCACCCAGTTGGCGATCTCCACCACGGACTCCTGTGGCGGCAACCCCTTGGACAGCTTTTTCGCCACCGCGGCGAGCTGTCGATTCTTCGGGACGTACGCCGAGTTGTCGAGAACCTCGTTGAAGCGGTCGATGACGGGTTCGCTCGCCAGTTCCTCCCACGATGCCGACTCCTCCGGAGGCGAGAACGGATCGGTCTCGACGACAGAGGATCCCGTCACCTCCAACTCCGTGTGCGGCGCGTGCAGGTCGAAGGCCGTCACAGCGGTGCCCCAGTAATCGGTGTACCGGTAACTGCGGGTCACGGGATTGGTCTCGACGCGGTTGAGAATGACGTTCTGACGATTGTCGCTGCGCGGGGTGAGACGGGCCTCGTTGTACGACGACGTCACCGGCGCGTCGTACTGATAGCCCGTGGTGTGGACAACGCGCATACGCCAGCTCACAATTCACCTTCCAGTTGGTCTTCGAATGCGCCGGAACCGGCGTCTGTCCACGCGACCCAGGGCGCGGCGTGGAAGTACTGCTTCGAAATCGCTTCACCGAGGTCGCGACACGTCTCCTGTAGCGAGAGCAGTCGTTCCTGCAGATCGTCCAACAACGCTCCGGGGCGCAGGAATTCGAGTTCGCTGCGTGCGCGACCCAGAAGGCGCTGCGCTTCCGCGCGCGCGCCGACGCGACTGTTCGGTTGATGGTCCAGTCGATCGAGGGATCGCTCCGCTTCACTGAGCGCGTAGAACACCGACCTCGGAAAGAGCCTGTCCAACAACATGAACTCGAGCACACGCTGAGCGTCGAGAGCCCCGCGATATGTGCGCAGGTACGTATCGTGCGCACCGGCCGAACGGAGCACCGTCACCCACGCCGGCGAGGAGGGTCGGTCGCCTGCGCGCGAAAGCAGCAGGCGCACGGTCATGTCGATCCGCTCCACTGAGCGACCGAGAATGAGGAAGCGGTAGCCGTCGTCGTGGCTGAGCGTCGAGTCGGCAAGCCCGGCGAACATGGCCGCGCGTTCCTCGATGTAGCTGAAGAACTGATGGGGTCCGGTGCGTTTGGACGCTCTGATGCTTTCGTTGAGACCGTTGTAGGTCGTGTTGAGGCATTCCCACATCTCACTGGAGGTGACCTCACGTGCGCCGCGCGCGTTTTCGCGTGCGCTGGACAGTGAGTCGACGATCGATCCGCTTCCGTCGCGACTGAATGCGACGAGTTCGGTCAGCGACCACACATCGAGAGAGACGTCCGGCTCGTGCTTGAAGCCCAGCACCCTGAGCAGAACTCGGGAAATCTGATCCGGGTCCACGGTGGCGTCTTCGAGCAGTTGATGGACGGTCACATCCAGGATGCGAGCAGTGTCGTCTGCCCGCTCCACGTAGCGCCCGATCCAGTAGAGCGATTCTGCGTTCCGAGCGAGCATCTAGTGTCCACCACCGTTCGCGAGCTGTTGCTGTTGCTGTTGCTGTTGTTGATCCATCGTCAGCTCGGGCCCCTGTTCCACACTGGGCGATTCCGGTGGCTCGCTGACGATCTCCTCACCGGCGAGCTCCTGCTCTTCCTGGGAGGTACGTGAGGCCAACACCCACGTGTCCTTGCTGCCACCGCCTTGGCTCGAGTTCACCACGAGCGAGCCCTCGGGTAGCGCGACTCGGGTGAGTCCGCCTGGGAGAACCCACACGTCGTCTCCGTCGTTGACGGCGAAAGGCCGAAGGTCGACGTGCCGCGGAACCAGCCGGTCACCGATCTTGGTCGGCACGGTGGACAGCTGCACCACCGGCTGCGCGATCCACCCACGCGGGTCTGCCTTGATCTTCTTGGTGATGGCCGCGAGCTCTTTCGGCGAGGCATCGGGACCGAAGACGATGCCGTACCCGCCCGATCCTTCGACGGGCTTGATGACGAGTTCGTCGACCCGGTCCAGGACTTCCTCGCACTCCGCGTCGAGCCAGCACCGGAAGGTGTCCACATTGGCGAGCTGCGGCTTCTCGTTCAAGTAGTAGTCGATGATGGTGGGCACGTAGGTGTAGACGAGTTTGTCGTCGCCGACGCCGTTGCCGACCGCACTGGAGATGACCACATTGCCGGCGCGCGCGGCGTTGACGATGCCTGCCACACCCAGCACCGAGTCAGGCCGGAACTGCATCGGATCGAGATAATCGTCGTCGATACGGCGATAGATGACGTCGACCTGGCGTTCGCCTTCGGTGGTACGCATGTAGACCACATTGTCGCGACAGAACAGGTCGCGGCCCTCGACCAACTCCACACCCATCAGCCGCGCCAGCAGCGAGTGTTCGAAGTAGGCGGAATTGGCCACGCCGGGGGTGAGCACGACCACTGTCGGGTCGGCCTCGTTGAGGGCGGCCGCAGCACGGAGCGCCCGCAACAGATGCGAGGCGTAATCCCCCACTGCGCGCACGCGGTGCGAGGCGAACAGATCCGGAAAGACCCGGGCCATCGTGCGACGGTTTTCCATGACGTAGGAGACACCGGAGGGTGACCTGAGATTGTCCTCGAGTACCCGGAAGGTGCCTTGTGCGTCACGGATGAGGTCGATGCCGGCGACGTGAATTCGGACACCGTTGGGCGGCACGATGCCGATCGCTTCACGATGAAAGTGTTGGCAGGAGGTCACCAGGCGCTTCGGCACCACACCGTCGCGCAGGATTTCTTGATCGCCGTAGATGTCCGCGAGGAACATCTCGAGCGCTTTGACTCGCTGTTTGATGCCCCGCTCGAGACGGGTCCATTCGCCTGCGGCGATGACGCGAGGTACCTGGTCCAGCGGGAACGGTCGTTCCTGGCCGGACAGCGAGAAGGTGATGCCCTGATCGATGAACGCGCGCCCGAGGGCATCGGACCGCGCGTCGAGGTCTACGGGGCTGGCGGGCTCGAGTGCAGTGTGGATGCCCTTGTACGGCGAACGGGTCTTGCCGTCTGCGTCGAACATCTCGTCGAAGGCCAGACCGTATTTGCCGACATCCGAGTAACCACTGAAAACACCGTCTGCCTGGGGTTTCTCGCGAGTTACCGGTTTCGATCTGCCAGAATTGGTCTTTGCTCGTTCGGAAGCTGCGGATCGCGGACTCATCCGAGTCATGTTGCTACAGGTGGGCCGGTCGGGCGCGCTGGACACGTTAATTTCTCGAGACGGACCGCATCTGTTCGCACCCGGCGGACGGCGCGGCCCGAGCCGGGGGACGGCTGCTGACTGCCGGAATTGGGTTCTGCCCTGTGTACTGGTATTCTCGATCTTCGGCGCTGGGCTGTACAGCTCGGCAGCAGACTTCGGGCATTCCAGCATGGATCGCCCTGACCGGAATACCGACGAAGACAGAAGGATTTTACGCGTGGCCAACATCAAGTCCCAGAAGAAGCGGATTCTCACCAACGAGCGCAGCCGTCTGCGTAACCAGTCGGTGAAGTCCTCGCTGCGGACGATCATTCGCTCCTTCCGTGCTGCCGAAACTGCAGGCGACAAGGAAAAGGCATCCGCCATTCTCCTGACCGCAGGACGCCAGCTGGACAAGGCTGCCAGCAAGGGTGTCATCCACAAGAACCAGGCGGCCAACAAGAAGTCGGCTCTGGCTCTGGCAGTCAACAAGCTCTGAGGCTCACCTCTTCGAAAAACCCGCTCGGATCACCGAGCGGGTTTTTTCGTGTTCACGCGCTGTCGATCAGTTGCTCAGACCGGCCACCACCGAGACGGCGTTCTCGACGGCGTAGTCCGCGTCGGCGGCCTGCCCTTTCACGTCCGCATTGAGCTGCGACACGACACACAGGGCCCGTCCGATCGACTGGCCGGTCCACCCGCGCGCCTGGGCCTGTGCTTTCTTGATTTTCCACGGTGGCATACCGAGTTCGCTCGCCATCGCGAACGGGTCTCCCCGGCCCGCGGATCCGACCAGCGCGATGGTCCGAACCGCATCCGCAAGTGCGTCGGCGAGCAGTACGTGCGGAACTCCGCGGTGCATGGCCCAGCGCAGCGCTTCGAGTGCACCGGGCCGGTCCCCCGCTACCGCTCGGTCGGCCACGTCGAAACCGGAAACCTCGGCCTTGCCGGAGTAGTAGCGCCCCACCGCCGCGACGTCGACTTTGCCGCCCGTGTCGGCCACCAATTGAGAGCAGGCTGCGGCCAGTTCGCGTAGCTCCGAACCAACGGCCTCGACGACGGCCTCCACCACGTCCCCGCCGACTCGAACCCCGGCTGCGCTGAATTCGCGACGAACGAAGTCCACACGTTCGGCCGGCTTGGTCAACTTCGCGCACTCGTGGGTGACGGCGCCTGCCTTCTGCAGCGCACCGACCATCGCCTTGGCTCGGCCGCCGCCCGAATGCATGATGACGAGCACCGCGCCCTCCGGCGGGTCCGAGGCCGCGTCGAGGACCAGAGCTACCGCGTCCTTACCTGCTTCTGCAGCAGCTTCGAGCACCACCACCCGGTCCTCGGCGAACAACGACGGGCTGAGCAGCTCTAGGAGTTCCGGTGCGCTCGCGTCACCGGTCCGCAGTTTCGTCACCGGCAGGTCCTCGGCCCCGGGCGCAGCCGCTCGCACCCGCGCGACAATCTGTGCCACCGCGCGATCCATCAGCAGTTCTTCGTCACCGAGAACCAGGTGCAGAGACTCCACCGCCGGATTGTTGGCATTCACAGCACCGATCGTGCCATGCCGGTCCGACCGATCACACATCGCTCGCTACAGAACCGAAGCACCGAGCCACCACAGCAGCACAGTCGAGGCGGCCGCGCCGATAGCCCACCGCAGCACGCGACTGCGCAGCGACACGAGCACCACGATCGTCGCAGCAACGACCACCGCGGCCCCTGCGAGACCGTCCGGAGTCTGCAGACCTGCCGACGGAACCGACGCGCTCCAGTGCGCCACGGTGATCAGCCACCAGAGCGGTGCGGATGCCAACTCGAGGATCCACGAGGCGGGTGCACTGGCCCACGGTGCAATCACGGCAGCCAGGGCTCCGACGACGGTGATCGGCGCCACCATCGGCGCCACAGCGATATTGGCGAGCACCCCGACGACCGAGAACGTACCCGCCATCGCCGCCACGATCGGCGCTGTCACCGCGTGGGCCGCAGCGGCAACTGCAACGATTTCGGCGGCCCCGCGTCCCCATCCGTGGCCTCGCAGCCAATCGACCCAGACCGGGGCGACCACAACCAGACCGGCGGTGGCCAGCACCGAGAGTGCGAATCCGTAGTCCACCGCCAGCTGCGGCCACCACGCGAGCAAAGCCAACACCGCCGTACACAGCGCGGGCACTGCCTGACGACGTCGGCCGGTAACAAGGGCGAGCAGTCCGATGCCGCCCATCACTGCCGCCCGCAGCACGCTCGGCGACGGTCGAGCGATCACGACGAAGGCAACCAGCACCACAGCGCACACCGCCACCGTCCAATAGGGCCCGATGCCGATCCCGCGGCCCGCCAACAACACCGCCCCGAGAACGATCGCGAAGTTCGCACCGGAAACCGTCAGATAAACAGGTGTCATCTTGGTCACCTGATAAACATCAGTCCATGACAACACCCGCAGGATGGCACCCCGACCCCGAAGGAACCGGGCAACTCCGGTGGTGGGACGGACACCAATGGACATCCGCAGTGCAGCCAGCGCCCCAGCCGCAGACGCCGCCGCCCGCGCCAATCAAGACCCCACCGACACCCGAGCAGAAACGCCGAAACTACATCATCGTCGGCGTCGTGGCCGCCCTGATCGTTGGGTTCATCGGGGTGAACGCCTGGCAGGAATCCCGCGACTCGTCGGATGACACCCGCGCCGCGACAACCGAACAGACAACGCAAACCACCACCGCAGCACCCACGACCACACCTCGAAACACCTACACCCCGCCGCCAGCCCGATCCGCATCCACCCCACCAAGGCCTGCAGCGACAACCTCGCCACCAGCGCCCGCGCAGCTCCCCGCCGCCAGCAGCCCCCAAGAAGCCGGATGCGAAGACCCCGACCCCACCATGGTTTCCACTATCGAAGGTGCAATCACCGACGGCCGAGTGCTCCGCGACATCGCCCAAGTCACCGACACGGTCGACGGCCAGGAATACATCTATCTCGCCGCCAACGTGTTCCGCGCCGATGGCGAGACCCGCTCCGTCTCCGGCGTCGTCTGGCTCTCCCCCGGCCTCGGCGTCGTCAACCTCTCCGGCAACTCCCGAGACGTCACTCCCGAATTCCTCTTTGGCCGAGGCGTGTTCGGCAACGCAGGCGACGATGCTGGACTGAAGGTCCAGGACTGCGTAGCTGCCCTGTTCCGCGGGCGGTAATCGATTGTGCCATGACCGACGTCCTCGTCTCCGGGTTCGGTCGTCACTACGCACCGATGCGGACGACTTCTACGACTTCTACGAACTGGTCGCAGCTCACCGCCTCGTCATCGACGCGACGCCGTGACGTCACGCCGCCGCTAGGGCCGCGGTGCCAGTCGGGCAGTTTCGATGGGCGAGGGATTGACCGATGACCTCAGAACAGTGCGGCGACGGCGAGGGGTACCTGCAGTAGAAGTCCGAGCGCTGCGGCGATCAGACCCCATCCGGTTCGACGGAGGTCGATCACCGACTCGGCACGAAGCTGTTCCTCGACGCGATCGAACCGCTGACCGCTTGCCTCATCGTTGGATTTGATCTGCTGCTCCAAAGCGCGGTCTTTTTCGTCGAGCTGCGCTCGTGCCTCTCCATTGGTCTTCAGCATTTGTACAACCCAGAGTTCAAGCTGTTCGAGCCGCTGTTCGACGGAGCCATCGCCAAGTTGCGGCACGACATATGCGCTGGCGCTGGCGCTGGCAGTCGCGTGCGCTGCCACAGCCCGCACTTCTACTCCTACCGTTCGACGCAGGATGCGGCGAAGCCACTGAGGTTCGAAGAACTCGTGCGGACGCGCCGCCTTTTGCCACTCTCGCCAGAGGATGAAAGCTGCATATCCGAATCCGCCCGCTTCGAGGACCAAACCGAACAACGCCAAGATCGCCATGGTCGGGATCGTAACGTCCCGTAGAGAAGCACTCTTGGGGTTTCGGTCCCGATATCCGGGCATGGAAAACGCCCACGCTTTTCGCACATGCGTTCGACATTTTGTTAAAGTCCGAACGAGCAGGACTCGGAGGGAAGCCGAGTCCCGCTTCTGCATTCAGGAGGCGGCATTGACCACAACACGCTCATCTGGAACGGCAAAGGATGGGCCGAAGGCGCGCCGGCCGAATGCCCGAACGGTCACCCACTCATCGGTGGCCGAGTCCTCGTCGGATCGCATGTCTGCTCATGCGAGATCCATCATCACCGAACACATCGGTGTCGTGAGTGTGACGTTCTGACGTTCACGCCGCCACTTGGGCCGCAGTGCCAGGACAGCGCGTTCGACGGCCGAGGCGTCATGAGAGGGTGACTATCCCTCACGCCCCAGAGGCGGTGTCCACTCGTCGAGCTCCTCCCACTCGCCGAACGGCGGCTTGTCCGGCCCGAGGATGACAATCGGATCGTCATCGAATGTGGCTGACATCCGATTCAAGATCTGCTCGACCGGATGCTTGATGTCACCGTCTGCTACATACTGATTGCACACAGCTTCAGCAGGCCTGTGGTGATTCTCACGACGGAAGGGACGCCAGCCCCTTTCGACATCACCGACCAACGATACATCGCGTATGACCTCAGTAGTCCAGCCTCCATCTACCTTTCGCAGGAGCGGCTACTTGAGTCGGCGCGGTACGCGCTCGCCCATCCCGAGCAGCTTCATACCCCGGTGTCCGAGTATGCGAAAACTGTTGACAGGACGAGTCGCGCCGCTGGCGGGGATCAGAGTGCATTAATTGAGATGATCCAAGGGTTGCAGGAGCAAGTCGGGGCGATTGACGGCACCGTCCGGTGGATGCGCCTCGACCAGCGTGCCTCTCGAACCGTGCTTCGGCCCACGCTGGGCGGGCAAGATCAGAGTGATGCGGCCGCGAGTCTTCGGCGTCAGAATGCGATGACGCTAGATCAGGCCGACCTTGAGTCGGATCCATTTGCACACGAGCGATACATCAAGAATGGCCGCACCTTGGCAGAGCACAATCGAGATGCGGAAATTCGTGCACAGTCGGAAAGAGAGCGGGCTTACCTGGCAGACAATCCGCAGGGCGACGAAAACGATGTATGAGAGAGAGTCGGCTGCGAAAGTGGACACTCCTCGCGGTATGCACCCGCCCGACACCAAGCGATTGGCCGTTAGCCCGTTGAACGGCCAACGACCCGCCACACTCAGTAGCACGCGCAATCAGCGCCGATTCCGGCCTGACCGATCACACATCGCTCGCTACAGAACCGAAGCACCGAGCCACCACAGCACCACAGTCGAGGCGGCCGCGCCGACAGCCCACCGCAGCACGCGACTGCGCAGCGACACGAGCACCACGATCGTCGCAGCAACGACCACCGCGGCCCCTGCTAGACCGTCCGGAGTCTGCAGACCTGCCGACGGAACCGACGCGCTCCAGTGCGCCACGGTGATCAGCCACCAGAGCGGTGCGGATGCCAACTCGAGGATCCACGAGGCGGGTGCACTGGCCCACGGAGCAACCACGGCAGCGAGGGCACCGACGACGGTGATCGGCGCCACCATCGGTGCCACTGCGACATTGGCGAGCACCCCGACGACCGAGAACGTTCCCGCCATCGCCGCCACAATCGGCGCAGTCACCGCGTGGGCCGCAGCAGCGACAGCAACGATCTCGGCGGGGCCGCGTCGCCACCCATGGCCTCGCAGCCAATCCACCCAGACCGGGGCCACCACAACCAGACCTGCGGTGGCCAACACCGACAGGGCGAATCCGAAATCCACCGCCAACTGCGGCCACCACGCGAGCAAAGCCAACACCGCGGTACACAACGCGGGCACTGCCTGACGACGTCGGCCGGTAACAAGGGCGAGCAGTCCGATGCCGCCCATCACTGCCGCCCGCAGCACGCTCGGCGACGGTCGAGCGATCACGACGAAGGCAACCAGCACCACAGCGCACACGGCCACCGTCCAATAGGGCCCGATACCGATCCCGCGGCCCGCCAACAACACCGCCCCGAGAACGATCGCGAAGTTCGCACCGGAAACCGCTGTGAGGTGAGTCAATCCCGCAGCGCGAAAGTCGTCCTCGACCGACTCGGGCAGGGCGGAGACGTCACCGACCACGAGGCCGGGAAGCAGTCCGGCTTGATCCGGGGGTAAGGCGTCGGCGGCAGCGGCCAGCAGGGACTCCCGCACCACCGACGCCATCCGCGCGATCGCCCCCGGTGGATCCACTTGCAGCGGAGGACCGTTCACGCGCACCACGGCGACGGTGAGATCTGCGCGGATGGGCGGTGCCAGTTTGCCGCGCAGCGTGACCGATTGCCCGGGCAGGACATCCTCCCAGCCCTCGGCGGGTGCCATCACCAGGACGCGGCCACCGAGTTCGACAGGGCTGCCGGCGATGTCCGCTCGCGTCAGTTCGGCCCGGATGGATACTGTTGCCGGCCCGGGAAACCGCACCCGGCGCGGATCCTCGCGGACCTCGACGACGGCGCTCACCCACCCGCCCTCTGCCGCTGCGGCGCCGACAGGATGGGACTCGAACTGTGAAGACCGCAGTGCTGCCGCGCCCGAGTAGCACCCCGCAATCAGCGCCAACGCGACCACACCTGTTGCCCACCCACCCAACCGGGAGTGTCCGAGTGCTGCCAATATCGCGGTGACACCGCAGGCAGCGGCGAAAGCCGCGACCGTGCCGGATCCGAACAGGACACCGACGATGGTGACGCCCCACCCGGCGACCGCCGCTGGAACCAAGCGAATGTCGTACGGTCGAACAAGCGGCTCGGTCACACGGTCACCTGGGGTCTGAGCTTGTCCAGTCGCACGGGCCCGATGCCGTCCACCTCCGCCAATTGGCCGACGTCGGTGAAAGGCCCGTTCGAATCGCGCCAGGCGATGATGTTCGCGGCGGTCACCGGTCCCACTCCGCTGAGGGTGTCCAGCTCTGCGACGGTCGCGGTGTTGAGGTTCACGGCTCCACCGGATCCGCCGGCCGTTCCCTGAGATGCGTTCGACTCTGGGCCCGCTCCGTCGTCTTTCATCGTCGCGCTGACGGTGGGGCGTCCCTCGACCGGGACGGCGCCGACGACGATCTGGTCACCGTCGCTGAGTTTCGCAGCGAGATTGAGCGCCAACACATCTGCGCCCGCAAGCGGACCACCGGCTGCAGCCAAGGCGTCCGCGATGCGGGATTCGGGTGGGAGATGGACGAGCCCGGACGACGAGACGAGACCGACGACGCTGACGACGATGAGCGCGGGCTTCTCTGGAACCGCTTCGGGGGTTTCGGCCGAGTCTGACGGCTCGACGGCCAGCGGTGCAACCACCGGCAGCGCCGGCACGGGGGCAACGGCCGGCGAGTCACGCATGACTGCAAAGCCGGCGACAGCGAGGACGATTACTCCTACACCGCACAGCGCGAGCATGCCCCGGTGTCCGGGATCGAGCCGCGCCGCGCGCCAGCGCTCCGGGAGATACGGCGTCAGGGCCGACTCGTGCCGGTCGTCGTGCATGTCTCGCCCCTGGCGCAGTGTGCTGCCGTCGGCGGTGTCCGGATCGGGGCCGACAGTGTTCGGATCGGGGCCGACAGTGTTCGGATCGGGGCCGACAGTGTTCGGATCGGGGCCGAGAAGGGACCGGTCGCGGCCTAGAGGCCGGGCGTCGACACCACGTGACATGCCCGGGACGGTATCGTTCGCCGGCGGCAGCGAGGGCGCGGAATGCGAGGACGCGAATCGGGCTGTGGATGAAGCTGCGGCCTGTGGAAAACCCCAGTGAAGGGCGGCTGAATCAGCCCTCGGGGCAGACCGCGACTCCGACCGCGCCGGGCCCTACGTGGGCGCCCAGAACTGCCCCGAGAGGGACGATGTCCAGCTGGCTGACCTCGGGAATCCGCGTGCGCAGCATCGAGGCCACGGTCTCGGCGCGATCCTCGCACTGCATATGGTGCACGGTCAGCGCAACCCCCCGTTTTCCAGCGACGTCCGCGACCGCATCGACCAGCTTGCCCAGAGCCTTGCTCATTGTGCGAGTTTTCTCGGCCAGGACGAGCTTGCCGTCGTTGAGATGCAGGACTGGTTTCATGGCCAACGCCGTGCCCAGCAGTGCGGCGGCTGTTCCGATTCGGCCACCGCGCCGCAGATGATCGAGCCGGTCCACCACGACGAACGTCCGACACCGAGCTGCCACGGCGACGGCCTCGTCGTAGACCTCGTCCGCGTTCTTTCCATGCGAGGCTGCTCGCGCCGCGGCCAGTACCGCGTACCCGAGGCCCATGCCCACCGAGGCCGAGTCGACGATCCGGACGCGGTCGCCGATGTCGTGTGCCGCTCTCCGCGCGGCTTCCCAGGTGCTGGAAAGCCCGCGCGATACGTGCACCGCTACCACTCCCGCTCCCCCACTGCGTTCGAGTGCTTCGCGGTACACACCGATCAGCTCACCCGGTGAGGCTCCTGCCGTCGTCACCGATCCACCGGCGGTGAAGTCGTCCGGGATGTTGTCGACGCCTTCGCGCAGATCGACACCGTCCACCAACACATGAAGCGGCGCCACGGCGATGTCGAGATCCCGTGTGATCCGGCCGTCGAGGCACGCCGACGAGTCGGTCACCACAGCAACTCTCACGGGTGTCCGCCTTTCACGCGTACCGGCTCGAGTTCAGCCAACATGGCCTCGGCGACAGCGACGTGCGCGTCCCAACCCCAGTGGATTCCGTCCGGGTTGGCGTCCTCGGAAAAGATGTTGCTGCGGACCGCTGCGGCGAGGTCTACCAGCGGCACGCCGGTGTCGGCACTCCACGCACGCAGCGCTCGCTCGGCGGCCGGGCGGCCCGAGTGCACCCTGCCGTACGCATCGCACCGATGCACCGAGGGCAGTGTGCCGATCACTGGCAGCTCCGGTCGTACGTATGCCAGAGCGGCCCGCGTTTGCTCGAGGTAGCTGACACTGAGCTTCGGGGGCAATGCCACCGGCCAGCCGAGATGCGACAGTCGGGGTTGTAACCATCCGTACCCCGCGCGTACTGCCCGTCTGAGCAGAGGAGGACGCACATACCGAATCTGCTCGCGCAGCGCTGTCGGCAGCGGCGACGGGAGCGAGTCCATTCCACCGACTCCGAACACGACGGCGCCGGCTCTGGGGATGGCCGCCCACACCCGGGGGTCCTGTGTCAGAGCCCACCAGATGTCACGACTGGTCCATCCGATCCGCGCGACCAGTTCGACCTTCCAGCCCAGTTCTGCAGCGACCAGGTTGGGCCACAGACGCGGGTCGTCGACCGGCAGCCCGCCCTCGGGGCCGTAATAGCTCAACGAATCAGCAAGTACCAAAAGGACAGGAGTGGAGCCTGCGGAATGACCCGAAGAAGCAGGAGTGGAGCCTGCGGAATGACCCGAATGCTCGTCAGGCGGATTTTCAGAGGACGTCACTGGCCACTCTCGCGGACGCGTTCCATACGTCGAGCCGCCACCGGAGAGACTCGTCGTTTCCGTGACTGCTCAGTTGCACCCAGCTCGTGTTGGACAGTCCGCCCAGCACCGGCCACCTTTCGACCGGTAGGTCCAGCAGAGCCGCTGTCAGGGCCGCGATGAGGCCACCGTGCGCGACCAGGATCACGGGAGCGGTCGAGGCGCCGCCCCAGTCCGGCAGTTCAGCACACAGTTCGGTGACGACGGGGACGCTGCGCCGCGCGACGTCGACGCGGCTCTCGCCGGACGGCGGGGCCATGGTTGCGTCGGCGCGCCAGGCGACGCGAGCGCCTGGTGAACGCTCGTCGACCTCGTGGTGCGTCAACCCCTGCCAGTCCCCCAGATGAGTTTCACGGAGTCTGGTATCGACTGTGACCGACAGATCGCTTGCGTCGCCGAGCGCGACGGCTGTGTCGAAGGCTCGCCGCAGATCGGAGGCGACGATGCGCATCGGCGAGCGAGTGGCGAGTTCAGCGGCGGCGGTCTTGGCCTGGGTCTGTCCCAGTTCCGTGAGATCGGTGTCGAGTTGGCCCTGCATCCTGTCGGTCGCGTTGTAGTCGGTCTGGCCGTGGCGCAACAGGATGAGCTGACGCTTCACCTCTTGGGTCATTGCTCCGGTTCCGGGTTCGACGCCTCGTCATTCGATGCACCGTTGTCCTCGGTGTCCGTTCGCTCGCCGAGCCCGGGCACCGCCACGGTCGGGCAGTCCTTCCACAGTCGTTCGAGCGCGTAGAAGTTGCGTTCGTCGTTGTGTTGCACGTGGACGACGACGTCGATGTAGTCGAGCAGGGCCCAGCGTCCCTCGCGTGTTCCCTCTTTGCGAATCGGCTTGAATCCCTCTTCGCGGAGTTTGTCTTCGATGTTCTCGACGATGGCGTTGACCTGGCGTTCGTTGGGGGCCGACGCGATGACGAAGCAGTCGGTGATGACCAACTGCTCCGAGACGTCGAGAACTACTACGTCGGTCGCGAGTTTGTCATCGGCGGCGAGTGCGGCGATGCGCGCGATCGAGGTGGCCTGGTCTGTTGCAGTCACGTGTTCTTCTCTCCCAAGGTTGATCCATGTTGCTCCGAAACGGGCTGCGTCGGGCCGTCATGTTCTGGCTGCGCCGGTTCTGGCGGGTCGTTCTCGGTCTTGCGTGGGACCGGCTCGGACATGGTGACCGAGCCGTCCATCCGCTGTTCGTCACGCGGCCTGTAGAGATTTCTCTTCGAGATGTACTGGACCACACCGTCCGGGACGAGGTACCAGACGGGCCGATTCTCGCTGGCTCTGAGCCGACACTCGGACGAGGAGATGGCCAGGGCCGGGATCTCGATGAGGGTCAGTGCGTCCTGCGGGAGATCTTGGAGATGGTCGGCCAGATGTTCGACCCCGAGTTCGAAGCCGGGCCTCGATACTCCGACGAATTTTGCCAGCTCGAACAGCTCCTCCCAGTTCTGCCAGGTCAGGATACTCTCGAGCGCGTCGGCTCCGGTGATGAAGTACAGCTCGGCGGCAGGGTGCTGTGCACGGAGGTCGCGGAGGGTGTCGACGGTGTAGGTCAGCTTCTCTCGGTCCACGTCGACCCGGCTGACCGAGAATCGAGGGTTGGACGCGGTCGCGATCACGGTCATCAGGTAGCGGTCCTCGGCGGGGCTGACCACCTTGCCCTGCTTCTGCCATGGCGTTCCGGTGGGCACGAAGATGACCTCGTCGAGCCCGAAGCTGTTGGCGACCTCGCTGGCTGCGACGAGGTGGCCGTGGTGGATGGGGTCGAATGTCCCGCCCATCACTCCCAGCCTGCGGACCGTCCGGTGTTGTTGCTGCACGGTTGACGAGCTTACTTCGCGCTCAGACCGGCAGTAGCCGGGAGACGATGTCGCTGAGCTGCTGGGCGGTGCGGCACTCGTACATGCTGATGACTTCGGCGTATGCCCGGGTCGCGGAGTCGCCCGATCCCCATTGCCCTTTGGGCTCGGGATTGAGCCAGTAGGCGTGTTTGGCCACCGAAACGGTGTGCGCCAACGCGGCGACTTTTGGGTCGCGGTAGTTGGTGCGAGCGTCGCCGAGGACGAGCACCGATGTCCGTGACGTCACTGACTGCGCGTACTTGTCGTCGAACGTTTCGAAGGCGTTCCCGTAGTCGGAGTGACCGTCGTAAGTGATCAGGTTCGACTCGGCCATGATGGCTGCCATCGCGGCCCCGAGATCGGAACCGGAGTCGAAGAATCGCGTGACTTCGTCGGTGGAATCGATGAACGCGAAGATACGGACGCGGGAGAACTGTTCACGAAGGGCGTGCACGAGCAGCAACGTGAAGTGGCTGAAGCCGGCCACCGATCCAGACACGTCGCACAGCACCACGAGCTCCGGTCGCGCACGACGGGGTTTGCGTTGCACCAGGTCGATGGGTACACCACCAGTCGACATGGACTTGCGGAGTGTGCGCCGCAGGTCGATCGATCCAGCTCGGCTGCGCTTTCTGCGCGCGGCGAGCCTGCTGGCAAGTAGCCGCGCGAGGGGCGTCACACTCCGACGCAGGGCCACCATTTCGGTGTCCGATGCGCGCAGGAAGTCGACGTCCTCAGCAAGTTTCGGGACGCTGTAGCTCGCGACTCGGTTGTGGCCGAGCTGTTCGGCTGCGCGTCGTCGTGTCTCTTTTTCGACCATTTTGCGTAGGTCTGCGATGCGCTGTGCGGCGGTGCGCTTGGCGACCTCGTCCTCGTAGCTACCGGACGCGCGATCCGGTCCGGCGTCGGCGTTGCCGAGGAGACCATCGAGGATCTTGCTCAGCAGGGTGTCGGGGGCGACGTCACGCAGTGCCTGGTAAGAGGAGAAGGACGGTCCGTTCGCGGATTTGTACTGTCCCAGCTCCTCGACCATCTGAGCGGCCAACATCTCGGTCAGTTCGATGGCGTCGGAGCCGCCGTCGATGAGGAGTTCGGTGATCAGCTCCCGCAATGCGATGTAGTCGATCTCACCTTCGTCGGTTCGGGGCAGTGCAGTGTCGATTTTTCCCGAGTCTCGTTGTCCGGTTGCCACTGGAAACCACAGGTCGAACAGCGCGTCGAAGGTGGCGCGGTGAGTCGGCCTGCGTAGCAGCGAGCAGGCCAGTCCCTCGCGGACAGCCTCTCGGTCGAGCAGGTCGAGCACGGACATCACTCGGCCGGCGTCGACGGTTTCCGAGGGCCCGACGTCGATTCCGCGCCGACGGAGTGCTTCGACGAAGTCGACCAGGTGTCCGGGCAGACCGCGCGGGGAGTACACGTCAGTTCAACCGGAGCTCGGCCGCGGCCTTGTCCTGGTCGGATCGGTGTTTGAGCACCACTCCGAGCGTGGCGCGGACTGCATCGTCGTCGAGGGTGTCCATGCCCAAGGCGAGCAGTGTTCGGCCCCAGTCGATGGTCTCGGCCACCGAAGGCAGCTTCTTGAGCTGCATGCCACGCAGCACACGCACCGTTCGGACCATCTGCTCGGCAATTGCCTCCGGTAGTTCCGGTACGCGGCTCGCGAGGATTCTCAGTTCGAGGTCTGCGTCGGGGAAATCGAGATGCAGAAACAGGCACCGACGTTTGAGCGCCTCGGACAACTCACGGGTGGCGTTGGAGGTCAGCACCACGAAAGGCTTTCGCGTTGCGGTGATGGTGCCGAGCTCGGGGATGGTCACGGCGAAATCACTCAGTACTTCGAGCAGCAAGCCCTCGATCTCGACGTCGGCCTTGTCCGTCTCGTCGATCAGCAGCACCGTCGGATCCTCGCGGCGGATGGCGTGGAGCAGCGGCCGTGCGAGCAGGAATTCCTCGGAGAACACATCGAGTTTGGTCGCGTCCCAGTTCTGGTGATCGGCCGAGCCCGACTGGATACGCAAGATCTGCTTGGCGTGGTTCCACTCGTACAGCGCCCGGGCCTCGTCCACCCCCTCGTAGCATTGCAGCCGAACCAGCTCGGCGTCCGTCGTCTGTGCGACGGCACGGGCGAGCTCGGTCTTGCCCACGCCCGCCGGGCCCTCGATGAGCAGTGGCTTGCCGAGTCGATCGGCCAGGAAGACCGATGTCGCGGTCGCCTTGTCTGCCAGGTAGCCGGTTTCGGCGAGGCGCGTGAGGACATCGTCGACGCTGCCGAATAGCGGCGGTGCCGTCGGTACTGCTCGGTCCACGTGAACTCCCTTGTTTCGGTGCGCGTGCCAGGAATCTGCCATCGCGATCAGAGTGTGCGCGTGTGCCCTTCGCCCCACACGATCCACTTGGTGGAGGTCAATTCGGGAAGCCCCATTGGTCCGCGTGCATGCAGCTTCTGCGTCGAGATGCCGATCTCCGCACCGAAGCCGAACTGTTCACCGTCGGTGAAGGCGGTCGAGGCGTTGACCATCACCGCGGCGGCGTCGACGCGGGTGCTGAACTCGCGGGCGGCGCGGAGGTCGCTGGTCACGATTGCCTCGGTGTGGCCGGTGCCGTAGGTATCGATGTGGGAGATTGCGGCGTCGATGTCCTCGACGACCTTGAGTGCGACGTCGAGCGAGAGGTACTCCTCCGACCAGTCTCTGTCGGTGGCGGGGACGAGGCCTGGCAGGTCGCCGTGCACGACGACGCTGTGGGCCTGAAATGCCTGCAGCAACCGTGGCACCGCGGTCTCGGCCACCGCGGCGTCGACCAGGATCGTCTCGGCAGCATTGCAGACACTCACCCGCCGAGTCTTCGAGTTCAGCACGATCTTCTCGGCCATCTCGAGATCGGCGGCCGAATGCACGTAGATGTGGCAGTTTCCGACACCGGTCTCGATGGTCGGAACCGTCGCGTCACGGACCACCGCAGAGATCAGTCCGGCGCCGCCGCGCGGTATGACGACGTCGACCAGCCCTCTGGCCTGGATCAGGTGTGTGACGGAGGAGCGGTCGGTGCTGGAGAGCAGCTGAACTGCGTCGATCGGGAGATCCTCGCTACCGAGCGAGCTGCGGATAGCGTCCACCAGTGCCGCGTTGGTCTGCGCGGCACTCGAGGAACCGCGCAGCAGCGCAGCATTGCCGGACTTGAACGCCAGCCCGAAAGCATCGACGGTGACGTTCGGTCGAGCCTCGTAGACCATTCCGACGACACCGAGCGGCACACGCAACTGCCGGATCTCCAGACCGTTCGGCAGGGTGGAACCACGTACCACCTCGCCGATCGGATCCGGTAGGCCCGCTACCTGACGGAGACCGGACGCGATCCCGTCGATGCGGTCCTCGGTGAGCCTGAGCCGGTCGAGCAGACCTTCGTCGGTCCCGGCGGCGCGAGCTGCCTCCACGTCGGCGACGTTGGCGGCGAGAACCTGTGGTGCTGCAGCCAGTACTGCCTCGGCGGCGGCGTGCAGGGCGGCATCCTTCTCGGCCGTGGTCAGCAGAGCCAACGATCGAGCGGCGACTCGGGCGCGGCGCGCGGCGGAGTGAACATCCTCACGTCCGTCCGACGAACCCGGCGCCGATTCGGCAGAAACTTGTGCTGCGGTCATGCTCTACACACTAGTCAGTGGTACGGGACGCACCCGAGTCACCGCTACGGCACGAACCCGAGTCGCTTGTCGACGACGTTCTTCAGGTCCTCGCCGCGTCCGAACCGTTCGAAATTCTCCACGAACAATTCAGCCAGCCGTGTGCGCCAGCCGAGCGCGTCTCCACACATGTGCGGCGTCATCACGAGGTTCTCGGTGGTCCACACCGGGCTGTCCTCCGGCACCGGCTCCTGCTCGAACACGTCGAGCGCCGCGCCGGCGACCTGCCCGGAGCGCATGTGTGTCAGGAGCGCTTCGGTATCGAGCAGTTCACCCCGTCCCACATTGATCACGCGCACACCGGGTTTCGCTGCGCCGAGAACCTCGGAGTCGACCACCCCTCTGGTCGCATCCGTCAGCGGCGCGACCAGTACGAGGTAGTCCACGTCGTGAACGACCTGGGACAGTTCGGAACTGGCGTGCACGACCCCGAAGTCCGTATCGCCGCCGCGTGCGGTGCGTCCCACCCCGGATACCGACATTCCCACCGCCGACAACAACCGTGCGATCTCACGCCCGATGGCTCCGGTGCCGAGGATCATCGCGTGCGCGGTATCGATGCGCTCGGTCTCGCGGTGCTTCCAGACCTTCCTCTGTTGCAGATCGGCCGAGCGTGCCGAGTCCTTCGCGAACGCGAGGATCTGCCCGAGGACGAATTCCGCTATGGGGCGGTCGAAGATTCCGCGCGAGTTGGTCACCATGACCTCGGATTGCACGAGCTCGTCGAACATCAGCGAATCGACACCCGCAGCGGCGATGTGAATCCACTTCAACGAGTCGCATCGATCCCACACGCGCCGCACCGCGGGCGAAAAGAAGTCCCAGAGCAGTAGCACGTCCGCGCCGGGCATCGCGTCGCCGAGGTTCTCGGCCGTGGCGTAGCGCACCTCGGCCACTGCGGAGACGGAGTCCATGTGCTCGGGAAGGTTGTCTGCGTGCAGCACCACTACCACTGGTTTCGTCGTCATCGGCGCTTGTACCCCACTAGTTCGTATCCGGCAGCGGCAACCTCGTCGTCGTTCTCACCCGGGCATTGGGTGCCACGTAGCGAGCGACCAGCCGTCTCGGGCATGAGCAGAATCGGGACGAACGCGATCGCCGCGGCGAGCATCATGTACCAGCCCGGGATCAGATTCGATCCGGTCTTGTCGATCAGGAAGGTCAGGATCAGCGGCGCTGTCCCGCCGAACAACGATGTGGACAGGTTGTACCCGATTGCGAAGCCGCCGTAGCGAACCTGGGTGGGGAACAACGCCGGAAGGGTGGACGAAATGCACGAGGTCATCGTCACGAGCAGCAGTCCGAGTCCGAGCAGTCCGATCGACTGCCCGACCAGACCGGTGTTGATGATCAGCAGGAACAGCGGGACGCTGAACACGAAAAACCCGATGCAGGCTGCGAGCAGCAGCGGCTTGCGCCCGATTCGGTCCGACAGGGCACCGATCGGCGAGATGATTGCCATCATGATGAGCATGATGACGACCAGGGTGAAGTTGGACTGAGTTGTGCTGTGGCCGAGGGTATCGCTGAGATACGTCGGCAGGAACGTCAGCACCGTGTAGTAGGCGATGTTCAGCAGCAGAACGAATCCCATGAGAATCAGGATTCGCTGCCAGTAGGTGAGGGTGAACTTCAGCGACTCGATCGCGCCACCTGCCGCGCCCTCGGTGGAGACGGTGCCGCCCTCGGCTTTGGCTTCGGCGAAGACCGGTGGGTCGTCGAGTCTGGTGCGCAGCCACAGTGCCACGATACCGAGCGGGAGGGTCACCAGGAACGGGATTCGCCAGCCCCAGGCTTCCATCGTCTCGTCTCCGAGTCCGAGGTTGAGCAGCGTGACCAGTGTGGCGCCGGCGACTGTGCCGGCCAGGGTGCCGAATTCGAGGAACGATCCGAAGAATCCGCGCCGCTTGTCCGGCGCGTATTCGGCCATGAACACCGCCGCGCCGCCGTATTCGCCACCGGTGGAGAACCCCTGCACCAGACGACACATCAGCAGCAAGATCGGTGCCAGGATCCCGATGGTGTCGAACGTGGGCAACAACCCGATGGTCGCGGTGGCCAACGACATCAGTGTGATGGTGAGCACCAGAACCTTTTGGCGTCCGATCCGGTCACCCAGTGGCCCGAGCACGATTCCGCCGATCGGGCGGATGATGAACGATGCCGCGAGCACCGCGAATGTCGAGAGCAGACTCGCGCCACCATCCTCCGACGGGAAGAAGTTGGCGGCGATGTACACGGCCAGGTAGCCGTAGACCGCGTAGTCGAACCACTCCACAGCGTTACCGAGAGCGGACCCCCCGACGGCGCGGTGGAGAATCTTGCTTTCGTCTGGACTCAGATCGTGATGATTCGGCGGATATCCGGTGGTCGAATTGTCGGAATCTTTACTGCCGGCAAGGTTGCTGGGTGACTGCGTCACGTCCAATACCTTTCGCTTCGTGGGAAAATATGGAGCGTCGGGTTGGTTCTGTGCAGCGCTCGACCTTACGGAACGCACTTGTGCCGTTCTGGCGCTACCCCGTACTTTGTGCCATAACTGCTGGTGACGTGATGAGTCTGGACGCCAGAAGTACGTACGCCCTTGCGCTGTCACGCAATTGATCGACCGAGACCGACTCGTCGGGCTGGTGCGCTTGAGTTTCGATCTCTCCCGGCCCCAACACGATGGTCGGCATACCCAGGTCCCTTGCGATGAAACCGCCGTCACACGAGGCCGTCCACACGTCGGTCCCGCGGGGTGAGACTGCGTCGGTCACCGCTTCTACCGCCGCGATACAGAGCTCGGCACGGTCGCTGGTGGAGAAGCCAGGCATGTCCATCGACACACTTACTTCCACCTCGATCCCGTCGCCGCCGATACCTGCCGCAGCGATGCGGGTTTTCAGTTGCGCCGCGATGTCCGCAGCGTTCTCCCCCGGGAGGAGCCGGCGGTCGGCCGTGAGCACGCACCGGTCGGCCACCATCGATGTACCGGTACCGCCCTCGATCGTCCCGACATTCCAGGTGGCGGGCCCGAGCAGTGGATCAGCGCACGCGCGTAGTTCCGACGCAAGGGAGTCGATGAGGACGACGATTCGCGCAGCCGCTGATACGGCGTTGCGTCCGTTGCTGGGTCGTCCGGCGTGTGCCGATCGGCCGGTCACCGTAATCTCGAGATTAGCTGCGCCCCGGCACCCGGTGATGGTCACCAGGTCGGTCGGTTCGGCGACGACGCAATGCGAGTACCGGCGCCGGGCGGGGGCGCGGACGAACGCGCGGATCCCGATTCCCGTCTCCTCTTCGTCGACGAGACACGCCAGGGAAATCGGCGCATCACCCACTGCACCACAATGTTTCAGCGCAGCCATCGCGATCACGACTGCGGCCAGCCCACCTTTCATATCGCAGGCCCCGCGGCCGTACAGTCGGCCGCCGTGCACCACTGCCTCGAAAGGGTCGGTGGTCCAGCCTCCGCCCGCGGGCACGACATCGGAGTGTCCGACGAACAGCAAGCCGGGCCGATCCGAGCCACCGATACTGACGATCACGTTGGGGCGGTTCGGCGCAATCTCCTCGATCTCGATGTCGAAGCCCAGCGATCTACACCTGTCGACGAGAACGTTCGCCACGGATTGCTCGGTGTCGCCGGGGTTCTCGCCACCGGCATCGATCAGCGCCGACGCCAGCGAGACGATGTCGTCGGCGTCGATGCTGGCGAGCAGGAGCTGCTCCAGCGAACTCGAGTCGGGCCGTGTCATCGAGTGGGGTCGCTGGCGAGCATCGAAGTCGCCTTGTCCACCGCCGCCGCAAGCCTCTTGACGCCCTCGTCGATCCGCTCCGGGCTCGAGGATGCGAAGCACAGGCGAAGCGAGTCGTGAAACTTACCCCCGACCGACAGCGCCGGTCCTGGAATGTAGGCGACCCCTTCGGCGAGCGCGACCTCGAAGAGGTCCTGCGTCGATATCGATGCGGCACTGCCGCGCAGCGTTGCCCAGAGGAAGAACCCACCCTCCGGATCGGTCGTCGACACGAGGTCCCCGAAGTACTTCTTCAGGCTCCGCTGCATCGCGACCTTGCGCGGGCGATACACCCCGGCCAGGGAGGTGATGTGTGTTGCGAGGTGGCCCCTGTCGATGAACTCGGCGATCATCCGTTGAGCCGGAAGATTGGTGCACGTGTCCATCGCCTGCTTGGCGTTGATCAACAGCTGTCGCGCCTCGGGAGCTGCGTCCACCCAGCCGACTCGCAGGCCGGGCGCAATCATCTTGGAGAAGGTTCGGACCGAAAAGAGCAGTGGGTCGTTCGGACTCAGCGCGGCGAAACTCGGAATGTGCTCACCCTCGAACCGCAAGAGACCGTATGGATCGTCGTCGAGAATGATCGAGCCCCATTTGTGCGCCAGCTCAAGCAGGAGTACACGCCGAGCCTGCGACATCGTTGTGCCCGAGGGATTCTGGAAGTTGGGGATGACGTAGATCATCTTCGGCCGACGGCCGGCCTGCTCGACGAGGTCTTCGAGAGCCTCGACGACCAGCCCGTCGGCGTCCATCGGCGCTTCCAGCACGTCGCCGCCGTAACTGAGCACCGTGGCAGTCCCGTTCGTGTACGTGGGGCTCTCGACGATGACGAGATCACCTGGATCGACGAACAGCTTGCAGGCGAGATCGAGGCCCTGCATTCCACCGGAGGTGATCACGATCCGATCGGCCGAGGACGGCTCGCCCACCGAGTCGAGGTACCCGATCAAGGAATCGAGCAGGCGCGGATCTCCTTCGGTGGCCCCGTAATCCATCGCGTCCGATGTCATCACCGTCGATGCGATATCCGAAAATGCTGCTGCTGGAACCGTTTCTGCGGCCGGTGAGCCCATCGCGAAGCGAACGATGTCATGTTTCTGCGCGGCGAGCAGCGATGTCGACGAATCGATCACCGACCCCACCAGCTTGTCGGTGCGCAGGGACCATGGAATGGTGGTGGCGATCATGTCTCACTCCTTCGTCAGTAGGTGTCGCGGGTAGTCGGTGAAGGTCTCCACACCGCTGTCGGTCACACGTACGGCCTCGGACACCTCGTATCCGTAGTCGTCCATCCACATTCCGCCGATGATGTGGAATGTCATGTTCTCGGTGAGGACCGTGTCGTCGTCCGTACGGATGCTCACCGTCCGCTCGCCCCAGTCGGGGGCGTATGCGATGCCGATCGAGTAGCCGATTCGCGACGGTTTGTGCAGTCCGTGCTTGGCGAGGCTGACATTCCAGACCTGGGCCAACTCGGTGGTGGTCGCCCCTGGTCGAACCTCTGCGAGAACTTCGTTCAGCGCGTCACCGGTGGACTTTGCGAGGTAGTCCAGACGCGCGCTCGGCTTACCGAGCACGATCGTGCGCGCCATCGGAACGTGGTAACGGCGGAACACGCCGGCCAGTTCCACCACCGTGGTCTCGCCGCCGAGGAAGACCTGATCGGACCACGTCAGATGCGGGGTGTCGGCACCCGCGCCGGTCGGCAGCATCGGCACGATGGCGGGGTGGTCACCGCCGAAATCGGACGTTCCTTTGATCTGCGCGTTCGTGATCGCAGCGGCGGCGTCGCACTGACGCGCGCCCACAGCGATCGACTCGAAGGCCGCTGTCATCGCCGAATTGCAGACGAGTGCGGCACCGCGCATGAGATCGATCTCCGCCGGGGATTTGACCACTCGAACCCAGTTGATGAGCTCGTAGGAGTCGGTGAAGCGGTACTCGGGGAGTGATTTGACGAGTGCTTCGAAAGCCTTGGGGCTGAAGTAGTAGGAGTCCATCTCGAGGCCGACCTGACCGTGCGAGAAGTTGTTGACCACACCCAGTTCTCGGAGCTTCTGGGACACCCACACGAAGGGATGGGTGTCCTTTCGTTGAACGAATGTCTCGGGGTACCCGAACGTCTGCTCGTCGGGAAGCCAGGACGTGCGAAATGCGCCGTTGGCATCCATCTCGCGTGCGAAGAAGTAGAGGTCACCCTCGAGCGGGACGTACAGCATCTGTGGCGTGTAGAACGACAGAGCGTTGTAGCCGGTCAGGTAGTACAGGTTCGATGGGTCCGTGACGATCAACGCGGTCAAATTCTGGAACGCCATCCGCGTTCGTACCGATGCAAGCCGGGTGGAGTACTCGCTGTCGGTGAACGTGATCGGCGTGCTGTTGGGCGAATCGAAGTATTCGGCAAGCCCTGGCGCGTGATCGGCTCCGACCGCGCTGGTGAGTGCCGCTTCGTGGTAGTCGTTCTCGTTCACTGGTACCCCCTCTCGAGGCATTGCGGGTGTGGAGGACCAGCCCGTATGCGTTTTGCAGATTGTTGACAATCAGGCTAAGCGGAGGGCGGTATTACTGCAAGACGAGTCGTGTAACTTCTGCGTTGCGTCAGGACGGTTCGGCGAGAACGGAATCTGCGAGTTTTGCGGCCTCGTCGCGCATCGCGCGCGTCAGGTCTTCGATAGCGGTGTCCATGTGCTCGTGCACACCGGCTTCCATAGCGGCCCAGTCGCCACCGACCAGCAGATCTACCAGGAGCTGATGCTCCTCGACCAGCGCTTCGGGCCGAAAGTACGCGGTTTCGAGATTTGCCATACAGATGCGCGCCTCCGCAGCGAGCGTGGCATACATGCGTGACATACGACTGTTACCTGTCGCGGCCACCAAAGCAGTGTGGAACGCCAGATCGCGTTCGGCCAGTCCCAGCCAGTCGGCCTTGTCGATGAACGGCTGCATCTGCGTGACGATCGCGGACAGTTCCACGGCCGTGTCCTTCAACACCGTCGGATCGCCGTGCACCAACGTCCACGCGGCGCCCACCTCGATGGCCGCACGAGACTCATAGATCTCGGCGACGTCATCGCTGCTGAGCTCCACCACGAACACACCGCGATTGCGGTAGCTCACCAGCAGACCCTCCTGGTTGAGACGTTGCAGCGCCTCGCGCACCGGTCCGCGAGAAATCTCGAGTTGAGCAGCAACGTTCGCTTCGTTGATCTGCTCGCCCGGCGAATACGAGCCGTCGATGATGCGATCGCGAATCTGGTCGGCGATCACCATAGAGGTGTTGCGCGCATTGAGCGGTGTGAGTCTTCGAGAATGAACCATCGAAAGAACCTCCTTCTGTGAACCCGGATTGCAGCACAACCCGAGACTCGATCACGAGCGAGAGTCGGTCATGAGCGGGGAATAGCGAAGTACTTGTACTCCAGGAACTCGTCGATACCGACTTTGCCACCTTCGCGACCCAACCCGGACTGCTTGACGCCGCCGAAGGGTGCAGCCGGATTCGATACCAGGCCGGTGTTGATGCCGACCATTCCCACCTCGAGCCGCTCCCCCATCCGCAGGGCGCGGTCGATGTCCTGAGTGAACACGTAGCCGACCAGGCCCCACTCGGTGTCGTTGGCCAACGCGATGACCTCGTCCTCGGTGTCGTAGGGCACCACGGCCGCCACGGGCCCGAAGATCTCGGTGGACATCAGCTCGGATGTCGGATTCACGCAGTCCAACACGGTTGGCGGGTAGAAGTATCCGGGTCCGGCACCCTCCTTGCCTCCGACAACCGCGCGTGCGCCGCGCTCGACCGCGTCGTCGACGAGTCGCTGTACCTTGGCACGTCCGTCCTGGTCGATGAGAGGCCCGACCTCCACCCCGTCGGCGCTACCTGCACCCACCTCGAGCGCGCCCATCCTGGACCCGAGCTTCTCGGCGAACTCGACGGCGACACTGCGATGCACGAAGAACCGGTTGGCGGCGGTGCAGGCCTCCCCCATGTTCCGCATCTTCGCGACCATGGCGCCGTCCACCGCCTTGTCGATATCGGCATCGAAAGCGACGATGAAGGGTGCGTTGCCGCCGAGTTCCATCGAGGTGCGCATCACGGTCGGTGCAGCCTGCGCGAGCAGGATCTTCCCGACTTCGGTCGATCCGGTGAAGCTGATCTTGCGTGCCTGTCCGCTGGCCATCCACGAGCCGACCACACCGGCTGCATCGGTGGTGGGGACGACATTGACCACACCGTCGGGAACACCGGCATCGGCAAGAATCTCTGCCAGCGCCAGGGCGGTCAGCGGTGTCTGCTCGGCCGGCTTGAACACCACCGTGCACCCTGCCGCCAGAGCCGGGCCGATCTTTCGAGTACCCATTGCCAGCGGAAAGTTCCAGGGCGTCACCAGAATGCACGGCCCGACGGGTTCGCGTGTCACGATGATCCGGTTCTTGCCGTCGCCGGTCAACGTGTGGTCGCCGGAAATGCGCACTGCCTCCTCGGAAAACCATCGGAAGAACTCGGCTGCATACGCGACCTCCCCGCGAGCATCGGCGAGTGGCTTGCCCATCTCGGCGGTGATGATCCGGGCGAGTTCCTCGGTGCGTTCGATGATCCCGTCGAACGCACGGCGCAGAATCACGCTGCGTTCCCTCGGTGCTGTCGCAGCCCATGCCCGCTGAGCGTCTGCGGCTGCGGTCAGGGCAGCCTCGGCGTCGACGACGCTGCCGTCGGCGACCTCTGCGATGACCTCACCCGTCGCCGGGTCGATGACATCGAACGTGGCACTGCTTTCGGCGGGCCGCCAACTGCCGCCGATGAACAGTGCGGTGGGTGTCTCGATTGCGGTGGGCGTCAAGGATGTGGTCACGAGGGTGCGTCCTCTCCATCTGTACGTGGTTCGAATTCGGTACGGGGGTCGAGTATGTGCGCCAGGTGCGTCGAGGCTCCCGCGGTGTGGTCACCGGTCAGTTCGCGCACCTGCATGTGGCAGGAGAAGCCGTCGGTGAGGATCGGGTTGTCACCGGCCCGTCGGAGCGCCGGAGCGAGAGCCTGCTCGGCTACCTTCATGCTGATCTCGAAGTGATTCGGTTCGAAGCCGAAATTGCCTGCGACGCCGCAGCACCCGGTAGCTTCGTCGACGGTGTCGATGCCGACCGCGGCGAGGGCTTTTCGCTGCGTCGCCTCGCCGAACACCGCATATTCGTGACAGTGCGTCTGCACCGTCACCGCTGTCGGTACCTGCGCGGACGGTGTCCACCCTCCGCGAGCCTGGTCGATGACCGCGCCGGCGAAACTTTGTACCCGGGCGGCGACACGACGGGCGGCATCGGAGTTCACCAGCTCCGGCAGGTCCTTCTTCATTGCGGCCGCGCAACTGGGTTCCAGGACGACGATCGGGCGGTCCGTTCCGTCGTCGAGTGCCTCGGCGGCGCCGCTGAGTCGGGTGCGGGCGGCGGCCAGCTGACCTGTCGAAATCCAGGTCAGGCCGCAGCATGCGTCGGTGCTGCACTCGGCCGAGCGGCCGGCATCACCGAGCACGCGAATCGCCGCGCCCACCACCTCGGGCCGGAAACCCTTGGTGAACGAGTCGACGAACAGTACGACGTCTCCGCCCGGTACCGACTCCGCCGTCTGGGCCCGCAATTGCTTGCGTGAGGCGAAGCGTGGCAGTGACCGCTCGGTGGTCAGACCACCCAGCTTGGCTGCGAGCACTCCCATTCGCGGTGTGAGCAGGCGGTTGAGGATCGGGGCCGTTCGAGAGGTGATCGTCAGCCATCGAGGAAGCCATCCGAGCGAATAGTGCGAGAGCGGCCGCAGCTTTCGGGCGTAGTGGTGATCGAGGAATTCTGCCTTGTACGTTGCCATGTCGACGCCGACCGGGCAGTCCGACGAGCACGCCTTGCAGGACAGACACAGATCCAGTGATTGCTTGACATCCTCCGAGGCCCAGCCGTCGGCAATGGTCGGCGAAGTACGCACCATCTCCGCCAGCACGCGGGCACGTCCACGTGTGGAGTCCTTCTCGTCACCGGTGGCGCGGAAGCTCGGACACATGACGCCGCCACTGCTCGATCGGCAGCGCCCGACACCGACGCACGCCTGCGTCGCATGGACGAACGGGTCGAGATCGGGTCCGGTTCCGATCTGATGGAGATCGAAGGTCGTCTTCCATTCCCGCGATGGGATCCCCTGCAGCGACAGATTGTCCATCATCGGTACGGGATCGACGATGCTGCCGGGGTTGAGCGTTCCTGCGGGATCCCAGATCGTCTTGAATCGCGCGAACGCGTCGAGCATCGCCTCCGAGTACATCACCGGGAGCAGTTCCGAGCGGGCACGTCCGTCACCGTGTTCACCGGACAACGATCCGCCGTGTCGGACCACCAACGCCGCCGCCTCGCGTAGGAACGCGCGCATGACGGTTCGGCCGCTTTCGGTGCGTTGATCGAACGTGATGCGTACGTGCATGCATCCGGCCCCGAAGTGCCCGTACATCACTCCCGTCAGCGAATGTGCGGCAAGCAGATCACGAAAATCGGCGAGATAGGCCGCGAGGTTCTCCGGTGCGACAGCCGAATCCTCCCAACCGGGCCACGATTCGGTGAGGGCGGTGGTTCCGCCGCCCAGCCGTGCCGACAGACCCGCCCCGTCTTCGCGCACGCGCCACAGCGATTTGCGCTCTGCCGCATCGGCTACAACCCGGCCGTCCTTCAACCTGCCGCGCTCGATCAGCCGTGCGAGGAGATCCTTCGCCTTTCCCTCGACCTCGGCCACGTTCTCGCCGTCGAGGTCGACGTACAACCAGGCGTTGCCGGACGGCAGTCCGCGAACCGCATCCGCCCCACGGCGAAACTGCATCGTCTCGACGATCTTCTCGTCGATACCTTCCACCGCGGCGGGCGCGAACTCCAGAATGGTCATCACGTCCTCGGCGGCCTCGACGACGTCCTCGTAACCGAGGCAGAGCAGCAGTGCCGCAGGAGGTACCGGAACCAGGGCGACGGTAACCGCCACCACGACGGCACACGTGCCTTCACTCCCGACGAGTGCGCGCGCGACGTCGAACCCGTTCTCCGGCAGTAAGGTCGACAGGTGAAACCCGGACACCTGCCGCGCGATGCGGCCGAGCTCGAGCCGGAAACCTGCAAGGTTCTGCGCCACGAGCGCCTCGAGCTCAGCGGTGATTCGGGCCGCCGACGACGTCGCGGCCGAGTCGGTCGGATCAACAGCTTCGAGACCGGAACGCGTTGCGCGCAAAAGGTATCCGTCTGCCGTGACCACATCGAGAGATACCGTGTGATCGGCAGTGCGGCCGTAGCGAACGGAGTGATTGCCGCAGGCATCGTTTCCCACGGCTCCGCCGACCGTCGCCCGCGATTTGCTCGATGGATCCGGGGCGTAGGTCAGGGTTCCGGACGTAGCAGCCGAAACCGACTCCGCCAGTTCGGAGATCACGACACCGGGTTGCACGACGGCGGTTCGCGAGACCTCGTCGACGGCCAGCACCCGGTTCATGTGCCGCGAGAAGTCCAGGACGACACCTGCGCCGATTGCGTTGCCTGCCATCGACGTCCCACCTCCACGGCTGATCACCGGGACGCCCGCAGCGGCACACACGCGCATCGTCGCCTGCACGTCCTCAGCAGAGCGCGGGAACACCACCGCCACCGGCGGGACACGGTAGTTGGAGGCATCGTAGGAATACTCCGAACGGCGGCGCGAGGAGAAGTCGACCTCCGCTCCCGTGCCGCGCAGTGCGTGGAGTATCGGGTGCTCGGCCCCTACAACCGTCACAGCGACCGCTTCAGGGTTCGCGCGATCGCATCCACACCCTCCGCGATCTCGGCCTCGGTCACCACGAGCGCGGGAATGACGCGAACGACGTTGCCGAAGGCACCGCAGGTCAGCAGGAGCAGGCCCTCCGAGATGGCAGTCTGCTGCACCCGCGCAGCCGCCGCAGCGTCGGGCTTGCCGTTTTCGTCGACGAACTCGAGGGCCTGCATCAGTCCCAGACCGCGCGCGTCTCCGATCGCCCAGTACTGCTCCTTCAGCGCCTTCAAGCCGTCGAGAAGGACGGCGCCTTGGACGGCCGCGTTCTCCACCAGGCCCTCGTCACGCACGACGTCCAGCGTCGCAACAGCGGCAGCGGCGGCGACCGCGTTACCGCCGTACGTCCCACCCTGCGAACCTGGCCATGCCTTGGACATCAACTCTGTCGACGCCGCGATCGCAGAGATCGGGAACCCCGACGCCAGGCCCTTTGCAGTGATGACGATGTCGGGTTTCGCCGTGGAGTGCTCGTGGCCCCAGAATTTTCCGGTACGACCGACGCCTGCCTGGACCTCGTCGATGATCAGCAGGATGTCGTGCTCGTCGGCGCGTCGGCGAAGTCCTTCGAGGAATGCCGGCGGCGTCGGCAGGTAACCACCGTCGCCCAGGACCGGCTCGATGATGAACGCCGCCGTATCGGCCGGGCTCGAGATCGTCGCGAGCAGGTAGTCGAGTTCGTCGAGTGCGAATTTCACGGCCGTCTCCATGTCCCACCCGTAGCGAAATGCGTACGGGAACGGCGCGATGTGCACGCCGCCCATGATGGGTGAGAAACCGGAGCGGAACTTCGTCCCCGCGGTTGTCAGCGATGCGGCGGCGACGGTGCGGCCATGGAAGCCGCCGTGGAAGGCGATGATGTTCGGCCTGCCGGTGGCCATTCGGGCCAGGCGGATGGAGGCTTCGACGGCCTCCGATCCGGAGTTCGCGTAGAAGATGCTGTCGAGCCCGGTGGGCAGGAAGTCACCGAGCTTGTCGGTGAGTTCGAGGAGCGGCTTGTGCATCACGGTGGTGTATTGCGCGTGGATGATCTTGCCCACCTGCTCGCGAGCTGCCTCGACCACGCGCGGGTGGCAGTGGCCGGTGCTCGTGACGCCGATGCCGGTGGTGAAGTCGAGGTACTTCTTGCCGTCGGTGCCGAAGATCCAGCTGCCGAGTGCATGGTCGACGACCACCGGGGTGGCTTGCTTGAGGGCGGGGCTGAGGCGAGGGCGAGTCGACGCTGTCATGCGAGCAATGGTGGACGAGAAATTGCACATTGTCAACAATCTGCAACCGCGGATTTCAAGACCGCATATCGTCGTGCCATGACTGCGACCCGCGTGGCTGTTCTGGGCAGTGCCAACATGGATCTGACCACCGTCACCGAACGCTTGCCGGAGCCGGGACAGACCGTCCTGGGTAGCTCCTTCGACACATCCCAGGGAGGCAAGGGCGCGAACCAGGCCATCGCCTCGGCTCGCTCCGGGGCGATCACGACGTTCCTGGGCGCTGTCGGCGACGACCCCTTCGCGGACGAGCTGCTGCAACGGCTGGACGAGGCTGGGGTGGACACCCGGTGGACTCGTCGAGCATCCGGCCCCAGCGGAATCGCGGCCATCACCGTCGACGCGAACGGCGAGAACACCATCGTGGTTGTCCCCGGCGCGAACAGCGCGGTCACCGACCTGAGCGAGGACGAGCTGGCGGCGATCGCCGAAGCCGACCTGCTCCTGTGCCAGTTCGAGATTCCGATGTCCACGGTCGTGTCCGGCGCCGTGCACGCAAGGGCGAACAACACACTCGTGGTGCTCAACCCCTCCCCTGTGCAAGCGGTGCCGGACGCCCTCCTCGCCGCAGTCGACATCCTCGTCGTCAACGAGTCCGAGGCGCAGGCACTCGGGGCCACGGTCCTGGCGACTGTTCCCCACGTCGTCACCACGCTGGGCGCATCGGGTGCGCACTACACCGGGCCGCACGAAAGTGTGCGGGTGCCGGCGCCGCAGATCGACCCGATCGACACGACCGGCGCGGGCGATGCATTCACCGGGGCACTCGCAGCGGAATGGGCACGCGGACCGAAACCCGCCCTGCGCTGGGCCTGCGCAGCAGGGGCGGTGGCCGCCACCCGGGTCGGCGCCGGTGCGTCCTCGGGCACACGCGAGGCGATCTCGGCCCTGTTCGACGCCTGAACAATTCATCGATCATCGGGGTCGGGATCTGCGGCTACGGTACTGAGCATGACGCTCTCACCCCGGGTGCCCGACCTCGCTGCGCTCGATGTGATGGTCTCGGTTGCGCGCCTGGGCAGCATGAGTGCCGCCGGCCGCGAGCTCGGACTCAGTCAGCAGGCAGTCAGCGCACGCGTGCGCGCAGCCGAACGCGATGTGGGGCTGCGCGTGTTCGAGCGCACCAGCAGCGGTGTCGCACTCACTCCGGAGGGCGTAGCCGTCCTCGAATGGGCGCAGAACGTACTCGTCGCCGCCGAGAAGTTCGCAACAGGCGTGCGGTCGCTGCTGCGTGAAGAACGCGCCAACCTCACCGTCGCGGCATCGATGACGGTCGCCGAGCACCTGGTACCCGGCTGGATCGTGCGCATGCGCACCTCCCACCCCGACGTCCACATTCTGATGAGATTGATGAACTCCGCCGAGGTCGCCCAGCAGGTACTCGACGGTCGAGCCGACATCGGTTTCATCGAGGGCCCGGACATCCCGTCGGGTCTCGGCGTCCGCGTCGTCGCGACCGACGAGTTGGTGGTGGTCACCGGGCCCGAACACGAGTGGGCGCGCAGGGCTTCGGTCGAGGTGGATGAGCTCGCCCGCACCGCGCTGGTGCAACGCGAGCCGGGTTCAGGTACCCGAACGACCTACGAGAGCGCCGTCCGTCCGTCCGAACCGCCTCTACTCGAACTCAATTCGGTGACGGCCATCAAGTCCGCCGTGATCACTGCTAACGCCCCCACCGTACTATCCTCACTCGCTGTCGAAGCAGACGTGCGGGACGGACGCCTCGTCCGGATCGACGTCGACGGCGTGTCCATGCGCCGCCGACTTCGTGCCGTCTGGAACAAACAGGAGCCACTACGTGGTCCGCGACGCGACTTCCTCGACATCGCCGTCTCACACAGCGGATAGCGGAGTTCTCAGAGCAAACCGGCGAGGGCGAAACCTGCCGCGCAGGCACCGACCGACAGCACCAGTGTTCCGACCGCATTGGCAAGGGCATACGAGCGCTTTCCCGATTGCACGAGCCGAACGGTCTCGAAGCTTGCCGTGCTGAATGTCGTGTACCCACCGCAGAATCCGGTGCCGACGACAGTCTGCAAGTCGATCGAGCCGCCTTGCACCATGACGAGTCCGGCGAGAAAGCCGAGTAGTAGCGATCCGGAAATGTTGATGCCCACGGTTGCGAACGGGAACGCACTGTTCGCGAACTTCGACTTCACGTAGGAGTCGACCACGAACCGAGTGAGCGCTCCGAGTGCGCCGGCGACTGCGAGGAGAGCGACGATCATCGCGCCTCTGTCTTCCGGTGCATCGAGGCCTTCCGGTGCATCGAGGCACCGGCAACGATGCCCAGCCAGGCAGCCGCCGCACCGAGTACGACGGTCGCGACGCCGTACGCGAGGGCCGTAGTCGCATGACCGTCCCTGGTGAGCAGCACAGCCTCCAACGCGAACGTGCTGTAGGTGGTGAATGCGCCGCAGAATCCGGTACCGAGCAGCAACCGAGCCCTCTTGCGTACCCCGACGTCGGCTCCGCGCCGCATGAGGATTTCCAACAGCAGACCCAGCAAAAAGGCGCCGAGGACGTTGACTGCGAACGTGCCGATCGGCCAGTCCGGGCTGCGATGTGGAACCGCTTCCTCCACGCTGTATCGAGCCAGAGTGCCGAACACTCCCCCGACGAACACCAGAGCCAGCACCGACGGTCGCAGATACGCGTAGCTGGCGCGGCGAACGGACGAAGCATCATCGACGTCGGGGTCCATCGGCAGCTCGCCGCGCGGATCACCGGAGCTCGGACCGTCGACCATGCCACCTCCCTCGATGTGCGCGATCAGCTTAGCGCTCCAACGAGGGCGGTCGTCGTGTCGGACCCGTGCGGCAGGATGGGGCCATGAGCATCGACGGCGACACACCCAGTTCGCTGACAGCATCCACCGATCTGCGCGCAGACGCCGAGCATCTGCTCCGCGAACTTGCCGGGCCGGAGGCGAGCCTGCGCGAGGATCAGTGGGTTGCCATCGAAGCCCTCGTGGTTCAGCGCAGACGCGCACTCGTGGTGCAGCGCACGGGCTGGGGCAAGTCCGCCGTGTACTTCATCGCCGCGAAACTATTGCGCGCGCAGGGTCTCGGCCCGACGGTCATCGTCTCGCCTCTGTTGGCGCTCATGCGAAACCAGGTGGCATCGGCCGAGCGCGCCGGCGTTCGCGCGGCCACCATCAACTCCGGCAACATGACCGAGTGGGAGGACGTTCACGCGGCCGTCACCGCAGGCGAACTCGACGTGCTCCTCGTGAGCCCCGAGCGGCTCAACAACCCCGACTTCCGCGATCAGGTACTGCCGTCGCTGGCCGCCGACGCCGGGCTCGTCGTGGTCGACGAGGCGCATTGCGTTTCCGACTGGGGTCATGATTTCCGTCCGGACTATCGGCGGATCAGGACCCTCGTATCCGAGTTGCGGGAGGGGATTCCGGTTCTCGCCACCACTGCCACGGCCAACGACCGCGTCGTCGCCGATGTTGCTGCGCAGCTCGGCGTCGGCGGCGGCGACACGTTGGTCCTACGCGGCGGCCTCGAGCGCGAATCACTGCACCTGTCGGTGGTGAAGATCGACAACGCCACCGAGCGCGCAGCCTGGCTCGCCTCCCACCTTGCGTCGCTGCCCGGGTCCGGCATCATCTACACCCTGACCGTCGCCGCGGCTCGAGATCTGGCGGGACTGTTGTCCGATCAAGGGTTGGCGGTCGCGGCATACACGGGCCAGACCGACACCACCGAACGTGAATCGCTCGAGTCCGAGTTGCTGAACAACGAGGTCAAAGCTTTGGTTGCGACCTCGGCGCTCGGAATGGGATTCGACAAGCCGGATCTTGGCTTCGTTGTGCACATGGGCGCACCGTCCTCGCCGATCTCGTACTACCAGCAGGTCGGTCGTGCAGGCCGTGCCACCGAGCGAGCCGATGTCATTCTGCTGCCCGGCCACGAGGACAAGCAGATATGGAGCTATTTCGCATCGGTCGCCTTCCCGCGAGAACACGTCGTCAGGCAGGTCATCGACGCACTGGATCCGGCAAAGCCGCAGTCGACACCGGCGCTCGAACCGCTCGTCGACCTTGGGCGGAGCCGACTGGAGATGGTGCTCAAGGTGCTCGATGTCGACGGCGCCGTTCAGCGCGTCCGAGGCGGTTGGATCTCCACCGGCCAACCTTGGGTGTACGACGCCGAGCGGTACGAGCGCCTCGAGCAAGCCAGGGACGCCGAACAGCAGGCGATGATCGACTATCAGCGCACCGAGGGCTGTCGGATGGAGTTCTTGCGCCGCCAACTCGACGATCCTGAGCTCACTGACGGCTCCGACCGTTGTGGGCGCTGTGACAACTGCACCGGGCAGAGGTACGACGTCGAGGTGGACGCGAACGCTGTCGAGACCACCCGGGCTCGGCTGGACCGTCCCGGTTTCGATCTGGCTCCCCGCAAGCAGTGGCCCACCGGCATGAAGAAGCTGGGCGTCACGCTGTCGGGCAAGATCACTGACGGCCCGGAGCCCGGGCGCGTCCTGGGGCGGCTCACCGACCTCGCTTGGGGTGGGCGTCTGCGCACACTGCTCGACGGACCGGACGGGCCCGCGCCTTCGGCGCTGGTGGACGGCTGCATCAAGGTGCTGGCGTCGTGGGACTGGAAGAAACGGCCCGTCGCGGTGATCGCGCTCGAATCGAGTTCTCACCCTGTTCTGGTTCGGTCGATCGCGAGCGAGTTGGCCCGCATCGGACGTCTCGACGACCTGGGCGTCCTGCGCAAGGTACCAGGGCACCCCGTGGTGACTGCCGCGAACTCGGCGTTTCGAGTGGCCGGGCTCGTGGGTTCGTGGGAGGTACCCGATCTGTCCGGTGTCGACGGGCCGATTCTGCTGGTCGACCTGTCGACCGACACCGGGTGGACGCTCACGTGCGCGGCGGTGGCGCTGCGCGGGGCAGGCGCCGATGCAGTGCTTCCATTCGCGTTGGCCACCCCCAAGTAGCCGCCGGCGCCGGTGAGGGCAGCCTGAGGCAAACAGCACGATCATTGCCCCTTTTACCTCACGATGTCGCCCCCGAGGCGGCAAGTGTGACCAAAGTCACATTCACCCCGTCACCTGCGCAAGAGTGTCCGTTTTGGACACCAATATTGCGACGCACGTGAAATGCCCTCGCCAGCTTGTTAAGTTTGTATTTCCTATGAAGCCAGCACAGCTGAGAGCGACCCCAATCACTGCGCCGGACGCAGTGACTTTCCGTAGCCCCAAGATTTCCGACGGAGTCCGGCTCTGGGAAATTGCAAGAGATTCGAAAGTGCTCGATCTGAACTCGAGCTACTCGTACATTCTGTGGTGCAGAGACTTTGCACAGACATCGGTGGTGTCCGATGTGGACGGTCGAGCCGTAGGCTTCGTCACCGGCTACATCCGCCAGGACTCGCCCACAACATTTTTCGTGTGGCAGGTCGCAGTCGACGCCGATCAGCGCGGCAAAGGCCTCGCCGGACGCATGCTCAACAGTTTGTTGGACCGGCTTACGCCGCAGGGTATTACACACTTGGAAACGACGATCAGCCCCGACAACGAGGCGTCGATCGCATTGTTCACGGCCCTGGCACGTAAGCGGGGAACCGAGATCACAAAGTCAGCTCTGTTCGCGCCCAACGATTTCCCTGATAGCCACGAGGCAGAAGAGCTCTACACAGTGGGGCCCGCCGCCGTGCGCACATACGAAAGGAACAAGCAGAACATGACCGAGAAACCGAACACCACAAGCAAGCCCGACGTCTTCGAGACCGTCGAGTCCGCAGTCCGCAGCTACAGCCGCCAGTGGCCGGCAGTGTTCAAGACCGCGAAGAACTCGACCATGGTGGACGAGAACGGCCGTGAGTACCTCGATTTCTTCGGTGGCGCAGGCGCGTTGAACTACGGGCACAACAATCAGATCCTCAAGGATGCCCTCGTCGACTACATCCAGAGCGACGGCGTTACGCACAGCCTGGATATGGCAACCGTCGCCAAGCGCGAGTTCCTGGAGTCGTTCAAAAAGAACATCCTCGATCCGCGCGGACTGAACTACAAGGTTCAGTTCCCCGGCCCCACCGGTACCAACACTGTCGAGGCTGCACTCAAGCTGGCCCGCAAGGTGACCGGCCGCGAGGCGATCATCAACTTCACCAACGCATTCCACGGCATGACACTCGGCGCGCTGTCGGTCACCGGCAACTCGATGAAGCGAGCTGGCGCCGGAATTCCGTTGGTGCACACCACGCCGATGCCGTACGACAACTACTTCGGCGGCGTGACAGAGGACTTCCAGTGGTTCGAGCGCGTGCTCGACGACTCGGGTAGCGGGTTCAATCGCCCCGCCGCAGTGATCGTGGAAACCATCCAGGGTGAGGGCGGCATCAACGTCGCGCGTCCCGAATGGTTGCGCGCTCTGGCTGAGCTGTGCTCGCGCCGTGAGATCTTGTTGATCGTCGACGACGTCCAGATGGGCTGTGGACGCACCGGCCAGTTCTTCTCGTTCGAAGAGGCAGGCATCGTTCCCGACATCGTCACACTGTCGAAGTCGATCGGTGGATACGGCATGCCTATGGCACTGACGCTGTTCAAGCCGGAACTCGACGTGTGGTCACCCGGTGAGCACAACGGAACATTCCGCGGCTTCAACCCGTCCTTCGTCACCGCGAAGACCGCCATCGACACCTACTGGACCGATGACGCATTCGAGAAGGAGATCATCGCCAAGGGCGAGCACATCCGAGACCGCTTCATCAAGATGTGCGCCAAGTACGACGGCGTTTCCACCCGCGGTCGCGGCATGGTCCAGGCGTTGGTGTTCGACGATGCAGAGAAGGCGGGCAAGGTCGCCGCACTCTGCTACGACGAGGCGCTGCTCGTGGAGACGGCCGGCCCCTCCGACGAGGTCGTCAAGTTGCTGCCGCCGTTGACAACCACAGTCGAGGAACTGGACCGTGGCCTGGACATTCTCGAGGCCATGACCGCTAAAGTGTGCTCCTGAAGATCGCACACGAGCACTGCAGGCCAGCTGAAGGGAGAACGACGTGATCGTACGTAGCACGCAGGAAATCACCGGCACCGAGCGCGATATCGAGAGCGAGGACGGCAGCTGGCGAAGCAAGCGCATCGTCCTCGGCGGCGACCGGGTTGGCTTCTCGTTCCACGAGACCACCATCAAGGCCGGAACGGTGAACAATTTCCACTACGCCAATCACATCGAAGCCGTGTGGCTCATCGAAGGTGAAGGCACGCTCACCGACCGCGAAACCGGGGAAGAGTACGAGATCGGACCCGGGTCGATGTACCTGCTCGACGGCAATGAGCGCCACACCGTGGCGCCACGTACACAGATGCGCATGATGTGCGTTTTCAATCCGCCGGTCGTGGGCAGCGAAGTACACGATGAACACGGCGTCTACCCCCTCGTGGAGGTACCGGCTTAACAGCCCACGCTCAACCGATTCCGCCCCGCTCGGACACGCTTTCGTGAACCGAGCGGGGCGGAGGTGTATCCGAGGCGCGAGTTAACCTGGACTACGTGGCTGCACGTGTTCGACCCCGCATCGTCGAGTTGCTCTCGCGTCGGCGGATCGTCGTCGTGTCGGGAGCCGGGATGTCCACCGACTCCGGGATTCCCGATTACCGCGGACCCGACTCACCACCGCGCAATCCGATGACCTACCAGCAGTTCATCGGTGACGACGAGTTCCGCCGCCACTACTGGGCCCGCAATCATGTCGGGTGGCGCCACATGGACGCCGCTCGCCCCAACGCCGGGCATCGTGCGCTTGCGGAACTGGAACGGCGCGGCATCGTCACCGGGATCATCACGCAGAACGTGGACATGCTGCACACCAAGGCGGGAAGCCGCCGCGTCATCGACCTGCACGGTGTGTACGCCCGAGTCCGCTGCTTGAGTTGCGAACAGTTGGTGTCGCGATTCACGCTTGCTCGACGTCTGGACGAACGCAATCCTGCCTTTCTCGACAGCGTCTCGCCCGCAAAGGGCGTCGAGATCGCACCGGACGCCGACGCCGTCATCACCAGCACCGCGCACTTCCGGATGGTCGACTGCGAGCAGTGCGGCGGAGTACTCAAGCCCGATATCGTCTACTTCGGCGAGAGTGTGCCCAAACCACGGGTGGCCGAGGCATTCGATCTGGTGGACAACGCCGACGCCCTGATGGTGCTCGGCTCATCGCTGACCGTCATGTCCGGACTGCGCTTCGTTCGACGCGCCGCGAAAGCTTCGATACCGATTGTCATCGTCAACCGCGGGGCCACCAGGGGCGACCAGTTCGCATCGGCCATCAGCCACGACGGCTGCTCGGAAACGCTGACCGCACTCGTCGACGCGCTTCCCTCGATCCACCGGGAGTGAACTACGGGGTGACGGGCACCAGGTCGTCGGCATGCACCACAGGTCGTTGCAGCTCCTGTGAGAGGTCGCCACGAGACTTTCCGAGCATCCCCGTCAACTCGGCCGCGTCGAACGCGACCACGCCACGAGCGACGACTTCACCATCGGGTGCACGCAACGCTACGACGTCACCGCCGTAGAAGCGTCCGCTGACGCCGGTGACCCCTGCAGAGAGCAACGATCGACGCCTGTTCACCACGGCGCCCACAGCACCGGCGTCGAGATGCAGGTCGCCCTGCACGTCGGCGGCATGACGTACCCAGAATTTGCGCGCCGACAAACGCGTTGGGCGTGCGGCGAAGGCGGTGCCTACTCCAGCGTCCGTCAGGGCTGCTTGCACATCGGCCGCGGCGGCGAGCAACACCGGTACACCAGCATCCGCTGCCAGGCGAGCCGCAGAAAGCTTCGATGCCATTCCGCCCGTTCCGAGCGCTCCCCCGGATCCCGCGACCACACCGTCGAGGTCCTCGGGGCTCTCGACCTCGGGGATCAGTGTCGCGTTTCCCTTTCGCGGGTCGCCGTCGTAGAGCCCGTCCACATCCGAGAGCAGCACCAATGCGTCGGCGCCGACGAGATGCGCGACGAGCGCTGCGAGCCGATCGTTGTCGCCGAATCGAATCTCCGCCGTTGCCACAGTGTCGTTCTCGTTGACGACGGCCACTGCCCCCAGTGACCGCAACCGATCGAGGGTGCGTTGAGCATTGCGATGATTGGTGCGCCGCGCGATGTCCTCGGCGGTGAGCAACACCTGCCCGACGGTACGGTCGTACCGCGCGAACGATGTGCCCCATGCGTGCGCAAGTGCAAGTTGCCCGACGCTGGCTGCGGCCTGCTTCGTCGCAAGGTCTCGCGGCCGCTTGGTCAGCCCCAGCGGTGCGATCCCCGCGCCGATGGCCCCCGACGAGACTACGACGACATCGGTGCCCGCGCGCATCCGTGCTTCCACGGCGTCGGCCAGCAGATCGAGCCGGTCGACGTCGAGCCCACCGACAAGCGATGTCAGCGCCGAGGACCCGATCTTGACCACGATTCGACGCGCTTCGGCAACTTTCGATCGCGTCGCCGAAGTCATTGCGACAGAGCCGGATTCAGCCGACACGTTCCCTCACTCTTCGGTGTCGAGTCCGCGCCGGACCCGACGAGCATGCTTGCGTTCGTCGGCGCCGATACGTTCGACCTGATCGAGCCGTGCGTCGCTGCCACGCCCGGTCATGGTCACCTCGACACCGGCAGGGGTCTGAGGTTCCCAGTCGAACGAGACGTCACCGATCGTGACGGAGGCACCGGGTACTGCGCCCTGCTTGATCAACGCATCCTCGACGCCGAGTCGGGCCAGTCTGTCGGCCAAGTAGCCGACAGCTTCGTCGTTGCTGAACTGAGTCTGAGCAACCCACCGTTCCGGGCGCGTTCCGCGAACGATGAATCCACCCGGTATATGGGGATCCTTGATGACCTCGAATCCCTCCTCGTTGCGCGCAATCGGCCGCAGCACCGGTCGACGCGGCTCGGCAGGCGGGTGCGCAACACGGTAATCCTCGACCATTTTCGCCAGCGCGAAAATCAGCGGCTTGAGGCCTTCTCGGCTGACGGCGGAGATAGTGAAGACGGGCCATCCTCGCGCCTGAAAGTCCGGGGTCACCATCTCGGCCAGTTCCGCTGCCTCGGGGACGTCTGCCTTGTTCAGCACGACGATCCGTGGGCGATCCGCGAGATCACCGAGGCTTGCATCGCCCGACAATGCCGGTTTGTAGGCCGAGAGTTCGGCTTCGAGTGCATCGACATCCGAAACCGGGTCGCGCCCGGGATCGAGTGTCGCGCAGTCCACGACGTGCGCCAGTACCGCGCAACGCTCGAGATGGCGAAGAAACTCGAGACCGAGTCCGCGGCCGTCGCTGGCACCGGGGATCAGACCGGGCACATCGGCGACGGTGAATGTGGTGTCACCACTGGACACAACACCCAGATTGGGGACGAGTGTAGTGAACGGGTAGTCGGCAATCTTTGGTTTTGCTGCCGAGAGCACCGATACGAGCGAGGACTTTCCGGCGGAGGGGAATCCGACGAGTCCGACATCGGCAACGGATTTGAGTTCGAGGACCAGGTCACGCTCGACGCCATCTTCACCGAGCAGGGCGAAGCCAGGGGCCTTGCGGGCCTTCGACGCCAATGCGGCGTTGCCGAGTCCGCCGCGACCACCGGGGGCGGCGTCGAAACGCGTGCCCTCCCCCACCATGTCGGCGAGGATGCGTCCGTCCTTGTCGAGTACGACGGTGCCGTCGGGGACCCGGAGTATCAGATCCTCACCGTTGGCGCCCTCACGGTTGCTGCCCATCCCCTGGGTTCCGTTGGTGGCCTTGGCATGGGACTGGAAGTGGAAGTCGAGGAGCGTGTGAACACTGCGGTCGACGACGAACACGACGTCACCGCCACGGCCACCGTTGCCGCCGTCCGGTCCGCCGAGCGGCTTGAACTTCTCACGATGGACGGAAGAGCAGCCGTTGCCACCTTTGCCTGCGGTCACGTGCAAGACCACGCGGTCGATGAATCGCGACATAGCTGCCTTCGATCCTTTCTCGATCGAGTACTCGATCGAATGTGTTCGGTGCCAAAACGCATCAAGGGCGGACCGGGTGGTGACCCTGGTCCGCCCTTGACGACTCGCTTTGGGCGCTTCAGCGACTCCCAGAGGTTTCCGGGGGTCTGCCGTCGCAGATGATGCAGCTTCGGACTAGGCCTCTACTGCGACCGGAACGATGTTCACGGTCTTGCGTCCACGCTTTGCGCCGAACTCGACTGCACCGGCAGAGAGCGCGAACAGCGTGTCGTCGCCGCCACGGCCGACGTTGACGCCGGGGTGGAAGTGCGTTCCGCGCTGACGAACCAGGATCTCGCCTGCGCTGACGGTCTGGCCGCCGAATCGCTTGACGCCGAGGCGCTGAGCATTCGAGTCGCGACCGTTACGGGAGCTCGATGCACCCTTCTTGTGTGCCATGTTGCATACCCTCCTCGGGTGAGGTGTTTGAGAGAAGAACGCCGACCCACTCAGGCCGACTACCTGCGAAAGTCCTGGTTACTTGATACCGGTGACCTTGAGGACAGTCAGCTTCTGCCTGTGTCCCTGGCGCTTGTGGTAGCCGGTCTTGTTCTTGAACTTGTGGATGCGGATCTTCGGACCCTTGGTGTGCTCGACGACCTCACCGGTGACCGAGATCTTCGCCAGCTTGTCGGCGTCGGTGGTCAGATCGGATCCGTCAACGACGAGGACCGGAGCAAGCGAGACAGCAGTGCCGGGCGCTCCCTCGATCTTCTCGACCTTGACGAGGTCACCAACAGCGACCTTGTACTGCTTTCCGCCGGTCTTGACGATCGCGTACGTTGCCATCGGAGGGCTACCCCTTGCTTCTTCGAACTTGCTCGCGCTGCCCATGGCAACACGACTGGTCTGATCTAGCTTGTTTCTTGCTTCCGGGTAGATGCGTCCGCTCGGGCCGCAAGCGGCCATGTGCGTCTAGGCACAGCAGAACAGTGTCACCGGAAGCGACTTATCAAGGTTACGGCAGACGGGCGGCCGTGGTCAAACCGCCCGTCTGCTGCGCCCTATGCGTCGACCGGCGGCCCAGCCGGTCGCGCCGCCGCACGCCGACGACGCGGCTTGCCGACCGGGACTTCCTGTTCGACCGCGGGGGCATCAACCTGGGGATCGACCTGCGCAAACGCCGGTGCCGTGACTGGTGGCGGACCCGACTCCTCGGGCTCACCCCCGCCGTCCGAGGACGCCGGGATGACGAACACCGCAGCCGCATCCGGGGTATCCGCAGTAGGCGCCGCAGCCTTGCGGGCAACGCGGCGGGTACGACGGGCCTTCACCACAGGAACGGCGTCCTCGGCCGTCTCCGGCTCCGGCTCCGGTGCCGCTGCCGGCTCGGGTGTCGGCTGCGGCTCGGGTGCCGGTTCCGACTCGGGAGCAACCTCGCCGGGGCTGCTCTCGTCTCCCGAACTGGGCTCGGGTTCCACAGACGGCGAGGTCGTGGGCCGCGATGCCTTGCGACGCACGCGGCGGCTCGGCGTCCGGACTTCTTCGACCGGGGTCGGGTCCGCGTCACCCACGGCTGCCGCGACCTCGGCTGCGTCGATGACCCGGGTACTCGCCTCGACTGCCCCGCTTCCGTCGGAAGCAGGACCGTCCTGCGGCACCCCGTCCTGCGGCATGGTGTCTACGACATCGGCGGGCGTGACATCGTCGACGACCTCGTCGTGATGCGCCGCCATGGCGAGTGCGACCGGATGCGCACGTTTGATGGACGGATCCACCACGGGCTCGTGAGTTTCGGCCACTGTCGAAGTCGAATTCACATTGTCCGACTTGTCACGTCCGCGACGCTTACGTGGCGCGCCCGACTCACCCCGCGCTGGGCCCGACCGCGAGCCGTCGTCCGGCTTGGTCTCGACCGGGAACGGATGAACGTGGATGCCCCGGCCCTGGCAGTGCTCACACGTGGTGGAAAACGCCTCGACCAGTCCAGTTCCGAGCTTCTTACGAGTCATCTGCACCAGACCGAGCGAGGTGACCTCGGAGACCTGGTGCCGGGTGCGGTCGCGCCCGAGAGCCTCGGTGAGCCGACGCAGTACGAGATCGCGATTCTGCTCGAGCACCATGTCGATGAAGTCGACGACGATCATGCCGCCGATATCGCGCAGACGCATCTGCCGAACGACTTCCTCGGCAGCTTCGAGATTGTTGCGCGTCACCGTCTCCTCGAGGTTGCCACCGGAACCGGTGAACTTCCCGGTGTTCACGTCGACGACGGTCATCGCCTCGGTGCGGTCGATCACCAGGGTGCCGCCCGACGGCAGCCAGACCTTGCGGTCGAGTGCCTTGGCGAGTTGTTCGTCGATGCGGTGTGCCTCGAACACGTCCGGCCGACCCGGCTCCGCTTCGTGCCGCTCGAGCTTCGACAACATGTCGGCCGCGACCGACTCGATGTAGTTCGACGTGGTGGTCCAGGCCTTCTCGCCCTCGATGACGAGTTTGACGAAATCCTCGTTGAACAAGTCGCGGATGACCTTGACCAGCAGGTCTGGCTCCTCGTAGAGCGTCTGCGGCTGGCTGCCCTTGCCCGATTCGGCCTTCGCGGACGCTTCCTCGATCGTCGCCCACTGAGATTGCAGCCGCGAGACATCCCGTGCAAGCTCTTCCTCACTGACACCTTCGGCGGCCGTTCGGATGATGACACCGGCCTCGGCGGGCACGATGTCGCGGAGGATTTCCTTGAGTCGTTTGCGTTCGGTGTCGGGTAGCTTGCGGCTGATCCCCGTCGAACTTCCGCCGGGAACGTAGACGAGGTAGCGGCCGGCGAGCGAGAGCTGCGTTGTCAGGCGGGCACCCTTGTGACCGACCGGGTCCTTGCTGACCTGGACCAGTACCTGATCGCCTGGCTTGAGTGCCTGCTCGATCTTGCGCGAGTTGCCGCCCAGACCTGCCGCATCCCAGTTCACTTCACCGGCGTAGAGCACACCGTTTCGACCGCGACCGATGTCGATGAACGCTGCCTCCATGCTGGGCAGAACGTTCTGCACGCGTCCGAGGTAGACATTGCCGACCATCGACGCAGAGGCGCTGCTCGTGACGAAGTGCTCCACCAGAACACCGTCTTCGAGCACTGCGACCTGCGTGGTGTCGCCGTGGTCCGGGAGCGACTTCTCGCGAACGACCATCACGCGGTCGACGGATTCGCGCCGTGCCAGGAACTCGGATTCGGTCAGAATCGGTGGACGCCTGCGCCCTGCGTCGCGGCCGTCCCGACGTCGCTGCCGCTTGGCTTCGAGACGGGTCGAGCCGGTGATGCCCTGAACCTCGTCCTTGCCACTGCCACTGCCACTGCCACTGCCACTGCCGCGCGACTTGTTCCGCGGTTCGCGCTCGTGCACGACGGTATTGGGGGGATCGTCCTCGGAGGCGGCACCATCCGAGGAGGATTCACCGGAGCTGCGCCGACGACGGCGACGACGGCGACGACGGCTCGAGCCGTCGGAACCGTCCTGATCGTCGTCCGAGTCTTCTGCAGAGGCATCGGCAGAAGAATCCTCTGCCGCGGACTCGTCCTGGTCGCTGTCCGATTCCGATGAATCGGTCGTTGCGCTCGCGTCGGCGTCCTCGGTGGCGTCGGCGGCCTTGGCTCCCCCGCGCGAACGACTGCGACGACGCGATCGACGCTCACCGGTCGGCTTGTCGTCCTCACCGGACTCCGCGTCCTCGGAGGTCGAGTCCGTACCCTCGGACGCCGAGTCCGTGTCCTCGAAGTCCGAGTCGGTGTCTCGAGCGGTGGACTCGTCGGCATCCTCGCCCGCGTTCTCCTCGCCCGAGTTGTCCTCGCCGGACTGGTCACCACGTCCACGCCCGCGACCGCGGCGCCCACGCCTGCGACGCCTCGGCTGCGACTGGTCGTCGTCGTCCGAGCCCGGTGACGTACCGGCCTCGTCGGTGTCGTTGCCGCCACCGGTTTCCGTCTTCTCGGCTGTGTCGACCAGGGCCACCGGGGACTCGACCACCGGGGACTCGACCGCGTCGGTGACTGTCGCCTGGGTTGTCGCGGTGGGATCGGTCGGCTGAGTGCGCTCGGACGCCGCCTCCTCGGCTGGGCCGGCAGCTTTGCGGCTGCGCCTGCGCGCGCGAGGCGGCTCGGCCGCAACCTCGGGCTGCAGAAAGAGCGGGGTCGCGATCGATGGCCGAGTCTGTGCCGACTCGGGATCCGTATCGGTGCTCAACGGTTCCGGTGTTCTGGAGAACAGTGTCTCCGCACGTTGGTCGGCAGTCTGATCGGGAACGGGAGCCTGATCGGGAGCGGGAGGCTGCTCGTCCGCCACGTCCGGGGTGACCGCAACAGGGACGTCGGGAACGGATGTGCCCGGTGCGGTGAAGGACGAGTGCACCGTCTGTGCGTCGTCGCGGCCGAGGCTGGACTGCGCGCTGCGCGCCTCGATGCCGAGTTCGCTCAGCTTCGCGAGAACCTGCTTGCTGGTGACACCGATGATCTTTGCCAGCGCGTGCACACGCAGACGGTTGGGGAACGTGGGTGTTTCACCGGCAGACGCGGTGTCGCCGCCTGCTGGACTTCCCGTGTTCGAATTCTGTACATCTTCTGGCGGGGCTTGATCGGCCACGTATGTCTCCTCGGGCCCCCGGGCGCGTCCACCCGTCGAACTGGTGTGACGCGGCCACGCGAGGGCAATCCTTGTGTGCTGACGCCGGTGTGACGTCAGTTGATCGGGTCTTGCTCTGCATTCGGTGCACTGCCCACCACGTGGTCGGCGCTCCGAGCGCAAAGCCTGGCTGGATGGCTTTGGTGTTGCCGAGTCCGAGCGCCTGATCATCAAGCAAGCCGTCGGTGTGAAAGTGGATCCCACACCGTCGGGAGCGATGACGGGCATCGAACCGCGGTTGTCATCCGGTCGCCTTCACGAAAGACACTTCACGAAGAACATCACGGTGACGTCCTTCGCGTGCTGCGGGTCGTGAGGTACTGCAAACTTGTCGTCGGTGGAACTCGAACTGTGAAAGCAACCGTTCCGAGTATCCCATACCGGGGGAAGCGAACCCGCCACACCGCACAAGAACGCATCATCGGCGGCGTGGCGGGCGGGAGGAAAACGTCGTCCGGGCGGACTATGCAGCTAGGTCAGGAAAGGGCCGGGAACCACAGTGCGATCTCGCGATCGGCCGATTCGACCGAATCGGATCCATGCACGAGATTCTGTTGCCCGTCGAGGGCCAGATCAGCTCGAATGGTGCCGGGAACAGCCTTCGCGACGGGGTCGGTGCCGCCTGCGATCTGACGGAACGCAGCGATGGCACGCGGGCCTTCGAGGACGGCCGCGACAACAGGCCCCGAGGTGATGAATTCGAGCAGGTCGGGAAAGAACGGCTTTCCCTCGTGCTCGGCATAGTGGGCGCTGGCCAAGTCGAGGGGAACGGACTTCAGCTCGAGTGCAACGATGCTGAGTCCCTTCTTCTCGACGCGGCCGAGAATCTCCCCCACGAATCGGCGGGCTACTCCGTCTGGCTTGATAAGTACAAGGGTGCGCTCAGTCACGACCACTGACAGTAGTGGACGGCCGAGGTGATGCGACGGTCAGGGATAGAGCCGGTCAGTCCCGCTGGCCGTACAGCATCCCCTTCTCGATGCGCCTGGTGATGTCTCTACGCAGGTAGAGGAGGTAGGCCCAGACGCAGCCGAAGATCAGCCCCACTATGCCGATCGAGATGTGCAGGAATACGCCCAGCAGCACGAACACCTGGAGGGCGATGTTGATCTGCATTGCCGACGGCCGGCCCTGCATTCCCGCAGCGACGATGAGAGCGACGGCGACACCGACGATATAGATGGTGGAGAACCAGCCGAGTCCGCCACCTACCTTCGCCACCACCGGCAGTGCCAGCAACACCACGATCGCCTCGAGGACCAGTGTGCCCGCGACCACGCCGCGGAACCCTTTCCACGGGTCTGTGGTCGGCGGTCTGAAGCGCTGCCGATCGGGGCGCGCGCGATCCTGGTCTTCCTCGCTCATGCGGGTTCCTTTCCGAACATCGTTCTGGCGGCGCCTGCAGTCACGACCGAGCCGGTGACGATGACGCCGGCACCGGAGACGGCCTCACCTGGGTCGGCGACCTCCTCGGCCAGACCGATGGCGGTTTCGAGGGCGTCCGGCAGGGTAGGTGCGACGACGACACGTTCGTCGCCGAACTTCGCGACGGCCAGATTGGCCAACTCATCGACGTCCATTGCGCGCGGTGACCCGTTGTGGGTGACCACGATCTCGTCGAACACCGGCTCGAGGGCCGTGAGCATGGCATCGACGTCCTTGTCACCCATGACGCTGACGACACCCACCAGTTTTCGGAAATCGAACTCGTCGGCCAGCGTCGCTGCCAGTGCTTTCACGCCATGGGGGTTGTGTGCCGCATCAAGGAACACGGTGGGGGCACTCCGGACCCGTTCGAGGCGTCCGGGGTTGACGATGGAAGCGAATGCGGCGCGAACGATGTCGACATCGAGCTGGCGGTCGGCTCCCGCCCCGAAGAACGCTTCCACCGCCGCGAGCGCGAGCGATGCGTTGTGCGCTTGATGCTCGCCGTGCAGCGGGAGAAAGATGTCGGTGTAGACCCCGCCGAGGCCTTGCAGCTCGATCTGTTGGCCACCCACGGCGATCCGGCGCGCGAGAACGCGGAATTCCGAACCCTGGCGTGCAACAGCGGCATCGGCCTCCACCGCTGCGCGCAACAGAACGTCCGCCACCTCCGGCTTCTGTTCGGCGATGATCGCAACCGTGTCACGCGGCACCAGCATCTCCGGAGCCTTCTTGATGATCCCGGACTTCTCTGCGGCGATACCCGCGAGATCCGTACCGAGGAACTCCACGTGATCGACGTCGATCGGTGTCACCACCGCGACCTCGCCGTAGATGATGTTGGTCGCGTCCCAGCGCCCACCCAACCCGACCTCGACGACGGCAACTTCGACGGGGGCCTCGGCGAACGCCGCGAATGCCATCGCGGTCGTGACCTCGAACTTGCTCATCCTCGGCCCGCCGGAAGCCTCGGACTGTGCGTCGACCATCTCGATGAACGGGGCAATCTCGTTGTAGGTGTCCACGTAGAGCCGCGGTGTGATCGGCGCACCGTCGATGGCGATGCGCTCGGTGGCCATCTGCAGGTGCGGACTGGTGGTGCGACCTGTCCGGCGATGGAAGTGCGTCAGCAGTGCATCGATCATGCGGGTCACCGACGTCTTGCCGTTGGTGCCGGCCACGTGAATCGACGGATACGCCTTTTCCGGGGACCCGAGCAGATCCATCAGAGCGGCGATGCGGGCGGTGCTCGGTTCGAGCTTCGTTTCCGGCCACCGTTTGTCGAGCTCGGCTTCCACGAGCGCCAGTTCGGCCAGATCGACCGGGTCGCTCACTGCTCACCCATCGTTTCGAGCCGAGCCTTGATGCGAGCAATCTCCTCGATCGCGATCTGCTGACGCGTCCGAATCTTGTCGACAACAGCGTCCGGGGCCTTCGCAATGAAAGCCTCGTTGCTCAACTTCCCGGTGGTCTGGGACAGCTCCTTCTCCGCGGCCGCCAGATCCTTCACCAACCGAGCGCGTTCGGCGACGAGATCGACCGTGCCGGACGTATCGAGTTCGACGGTCACCGTCGCTCCCGACAGCCGCACCTCGACCGAGGCCGTCGCGTCGAACTCGCCCTCCGGGTCGGTCAGACGCGCGAGCGATCGGATCACCGGCACCTGCGTGAGCAGGTCCGCTTCATCGATGCCGACGATCTTGGCTGCGACCTTCTGCGACGGCTTGAGCCCCTGGTCGCTACGGAAGCGCCGGACCTCGGTGACGAGCTTCTGCATGTCGACGATTCGTTGCGTGGCAATGGGATCCGGCTCCTCACCCGAGGCCTGTGGCCACGCCGCGACGACGACGGACTCGTTGCCGGTGAGCACCTTCCACAGCGTCTCGGTGACGAACGGGACGACCGGGTGCAGCAGCCGAAGAAGAGCATCGAGCACGTTGCCCAGCACACCGCGTGTGGACGCCGCCTGCGCCTCGTCCGAGAACTGCACCTTGGCGATTTCGAGATACCAGTCGCACACCTCGTCCCACGCGAAGTGATACAGCGTCTCGCAGGCCTTGCTGAACTCGTAACGCTCGAACGCCGAGTCCACCTCTCCCCGAACACGATCGAGGCGATCGAGGATCCACCGGTCGGCGTCGGTGAGTTCTGCGCGCGCCGGAAGTTCAGCGGGCGCAGCACCATTCATCAGAGCGAACTTGGTGGCGTTGAACAGCTTGTTCGCGAAGTTGCGGGACGACTGCGCATGGTCCTCGCCCACCGACAGGTCGGCGCCCGGATTCGCGCCGCGCGCCAAGGTGAACCGCAGCGCATCCGCACCGAAACGGTCGACCCAGTCCAGCGGGTCGATCCCGTTTCCACGTGACTTCGACATCTTCTTGCCGAACTGGTCGCGGACGAGGCCGTGCAGGAAGATGTCCTGAAAGGGCACCTTCCCACCGTTCTCACCAGCTGCCACCGAGGCGTCCGACGAGACGTAGGTGCCGAACATCATCATCCGAGCGACCCAGAAGAACAGGATGTCGTAGCCGGTGACGAGCACGCTCGTCGGATAGAACTTGGCCAGGTCTTCGGTCGCGTCCGGCCAACCCATCGTCGAGAACGGCCAGAGACCCGAGGAGAACCAGGTGTCGAGAACATCCGGATCCTGCTCCCAACCCTCGGGGGCGCTCTCGTCGGGGCCGAGACACATCGTCTCGCCGTCGGGGCCGTACCAGATCGGTATCCGATGGCCCCACCACAGCTGACGGGAAATGCACCAGTCGTGCATGTTGTCGATCCAGGCGAACCATCGTGGTTCCTGGGACGTGGGATGAATGACCGTGTCGCCACCCCGCACCGCGTCGCCTGCCGCCTTCGACAAACCGTCGACCTTGACCCACCATTGCAGCGACAACCGCGGTTCGATGGACTCGCCGCTGCGCTCGGAATGCCCGACGCTGTGTAAATACGGACGCTTCTCCGCGACGACGCGGCCCTGAGCAGCCAAGGCTTCACGGACCTTCACGCGGGCTTCGAAACGGTCGAGACCATCGAATTCGGTTCCCGTGCCGGTGATTCGGCCCGCCTTGTCCATGATGGTGGGCATCGGAAGGTTGTGCCGAAGCCCCATCTCGAAGTCGTTGGGGTCGTGCGCGGGCGTGATCTTGACTGCGCCCGTACCGAACTCGGGATCGACGTACTCGTCGGCGATGATCGGGATTGTTCTGCCGGTCAACGGCAGTTCGAGTGTGGTTCCGACGAGATGGCGGTAGCGCTCGTCGTCGGGGTGGACCGCTACAGCGGTGTCACCGAGCATCGTCTCCACCCGGGTGGTGGCCACGACAAGATGCGGCTCATCGTCGTTCAGCGATCCGTACCGCAACGAAACGAGCTCGCCCTCGACGTCCTCGAACTTGACTTCGATGTCCGAGATCGCAGTCTGCAGAACCGGAGACCAGTTCACCAGACGCTCGGCCCGGTAGATCAGGCCGTCGTCGTACATCCGCTTGAAGATGGTCTGCACGGCACGCGAGAGTCCGTCGTCCATGGTGAAGCGCTCGCGACTCCAGTCCACACCGTCGCCGATCCGACGCATCTGATCACCGATGGTGCCACCGGATTCACGTTTCCAGTCCCAGACTTTCTCGATGAACTTCTCGCGACCGAAGTCTTCCTTCGTCTTGCCCTCGCCGGCGAGCTTCTTCTCGACCAGGGTTTGCGTCGCGATCCCGGCGTGATCCATTCCCGGAAGCCACAGCACCTCGAATCCGAGCATCCGCTTGCGGCGACTCAACGCGTCCATCAGGGTGTGGTCGAGCGCATGCCCCATATGCAGGCTGCCGGTCACGTTCGGTGGGGGCAGCACGATCGAGTACGCGGGCTTGTCGGATTTCGGGTCGGCCTCGAAGTAACCGGCGTCCACCCAGCCCTGATACAGATCTGCCTCTACCGCGCTGGGATCCCAGCTTTTCGGCAATGCATCGGCGGGGGTGTCTGGGGTCTTCGGCGCTGAACTGGTCACCGGTCGATTCTAGTGGTCCGGTACGAGCGCTCCGACACGCCCTTTTCGGTGCCTCGTCAGCCGAGCGTCTCCGGTAGGGCGACCGTCTCACCGAGAACGTGTTCGGAGAGGAACGCGAAGACGACCTGATACCAGATTTTCGCGTGCTCGGGCGCCAGCACCCAGTGGTTCTCCGAGGGGAAAAGAAGGAACCGATGATCGGTCTTGCCCTCGTCGTCGGCGGGCAGTCCCGACTCGCTGAGCAGCTCGAACCACAGTCGCACACCCTCGCCGACGGGGACTCGATAGTCCTTGTCACCGTGAATGACGAGCATGGGAGTGGAGATATCGGCCACGAAGAGATGCGGCGAGTTCTCCACGGCCATCTCCGGTGACATCTCCCGCTGCCAGTAGTAGGCGACGTCGGTGGTCGGGCCGAACTGATCGAGCGCCCACAAACCGGCGTGGCTGACGATGGCGTCGAATCGGTCGGTGTGCCCGGCGATCCAGTTGGCCATGTATCCGCCGAACGAGCCGCCCATTGCGGCGGTCCGCGACTCGTCGATCTGGGGCAGCGCGCACGCGGCGTCGGTGATGGCCATCAGATCGGTGAACGGTTCCTTGCCCCACCTCCCCCACCCTCGCTGCACGAAGTCCTGGCCGTAGCCGGTGGACAGTGCCGGATCCGGCAGCAGAACCGCGTACCCTTTGGCCACCAGTAGCCACGGGTTCCAGCGCCAAGACCAGGTATTCCACGAGGCCAGCGGGCCACCGTGCACCCAGAGCACCAGCGGTACCCGCGCCGATTCCGAGGCCTCGGACGGCTGGGCCACCCAGGCGCGCACACCTCGACCGTCCGCGGCGGTCGTGTCGATCTCGGTGAGGACGCCCGGAAGTTGGGGCGCATCCTCGCCGAGAGGCAGCGAGGTCACCGCTCCGGTAGCGGCGTCGATACGCACGGGGTGCGGCGGCTGCAAGTACGACGCCTCGAGCGCGAAGATGGAGCCGTCGCTGGTCGCGTGGACGTGGCTGTAGGCCGAGTCGGTGTGTGTGATTCGTCTTGCCGTGCCGTCGCGAACCTCGAAGATCGGCGCCCGTCCGTTCTCGTCTGCCACGACGAGGACACCGCGTCCGTCGGCGGAGAACGTGGGAGCGGCCGGCCACAGGTCCCATCCGGGAGCCGCATCCGTGACGGTGCCGTCGCCGAAGGAGTACAGCTGCAACGTCGTTCGAGGTGCGTCCTCGGGAGTGGACAGTGATTCGCGGAGGAACGCGACGTGGGTGCCGTCGGGCGAGATGGCCGGCGAGCCGAGATCTGCCGCATCGTCGTCGACCAGGATCGTGGAAGTCGAGGAGGCGATATCGATGCGCACCAGCACCGTTCTCGAGGCCGCGAGTACGCCGGGCACGGTCCAAGTCGTCACGACGAACGACCCGTCCGCGGAGAGCGCGTACGACGCCTCGTGCAGGGCTGATTCAGCTCTGGCGGTGATCCGCCGCAACTGCGGGTCGGCTGCCTCGTGGGAGGTCCGGCCGGTGAACAGGTGCGGGGTCGCCGGTCCGAGATCGTGATCCCAGTGCCGAATCGGATAGCCGGTATGCAGGATCGCGCCGACCTTACGTTCGTTGCGCAACAGTCGAATTCGGTCGTCCTCGGCCTCGGTGTCTGCCGACGGATGGACATCGGATGCGAGAACGAACGAGTCCGCGGACAGGGCGGCTCGAATCCCGGTGCAGGACGCGCCGCGAGTGGCGAGCACGTGCGCCTCGCCGCCGCTGCCGGGCAGAGTCCAGACCGACAACGCCTCGTCGTCCGAGGACTTCCGCCGCAGGAAGAGCAGATCACCTGTGGCGGTGACAGCCGGCCCCGTTGCCGCGTCATCGCTCCAGGTCAAACGCTGAGCCGGACGCGTTCCCGCAACGTCGATATCCCACAGTGCACTGACGTAGCTGGTCTTGTCCGAGGCCAGCTGCGAGAGCGCAACGATCGCACGGGACCCGTTCGGAGCGACAGCGAGATCGGTCACCCGCGGCGCGGCCACGTAGTCGTCGAGGTCGTCGAAGATCGTGGTCGGCACTGGCGGCATAGTCGGCACTGGCGGCGCTCCTGGGAGATCTCGTTCATCGGGGTCAGCCGATGCTACTTGCGACACGGGCCGGCGCCGCTCAGCCCTGTCCGAGTTCTTCCCGCAATTGAATGAGCGTGCGGGAGAGAATTCTGGACACGTGCATCTGCGAGATGCCCATCCTGTCTGCGATCTGGGTCTGCGTCATCGATCCGAAGAAGCGCAGGATCACGATTTGACGCTCACGCTCGGGCAACTTCTCCAGAGCGGGTCGGACCGTGAGAAAACTCTCCATCTTTTCGAGTTCAGGATCGTTCGCGCCCAACGTGTCCATCAGCGGCAGCCGGTCGTCGCTGACGACAGAATCCACCGACACCGTCTGATAGGCACTGCGCGCGAGCAGGGCCTGCGAGGCCTCTTTGACGTCGATGCCCAGTTCGGCAGCGATTTCACTCGCGGTGGGTGCCCGCCCCAACTTCTGCGACAGCGTCCCCACCGCCCCCGAGATCAAGGAGTTGAGCTCCTTCATCCTTCGCGGCACCCGTACCGACCAGCCCGCGTCACGGAAGTAACGACGTGCCTCGCCCATGATGGTGGGAACGGCGAACGAGACGAAGTCGGAGCCGCGCTCGATGTCGAAACGGTCGACGGCGTTGACCAGACCGAGCCGTGCCACCTGGAGGAGATCCTCGTGTGCTTCGCCGCGTCCGCCGAAGCGACGCGCGATGTGTTCGGCGAGAGGCAGACAGCGCGTGATGATGCGATCTCGTAGGACCTGGCGCTCCGGTGAGTCCGCGTCCAGTGTCTGCATTTGCTGAATGAGGGGTACGACTTCGCTGTAATCGTCCGACTGACGCCGCGTCGATTTTTCGTACGGCACGGGCACTAGTTGTTGCTCCTCCGCTTGACCACGTCCACCGCCACGGACGACCCGTTCGGGACCGAGGACGCGCTCAGCGAGATGGAATCGGTGAGCGTCTGCAGAACATGCCATCCGAAGCTGTCGGACTTGGGTACGCGCCCCTCGTGCACAACCGAGGTCGTCGTGATCTGCATGCCGCTTTCGCCGACAACGAAGGAGCACGTCAGCTCGGCACTCGGAACCGCACCCGCGATGAGCTGGGAGCACACCTCGTCCACGGCCAGCTTGATATCCGCGATGTCGTCGAGGGTGAAATCGCCCAGCACGGCCAGAGTCTCCGCAACTGCGCGAACCACCGGTAACTGATCGGCGTCCGCGATCACGCGCAGCTCGACCGGTGCGCCGGAATTTCGTTCCAGCTCTTCGATCTTGCCAACGCCAGTCATTCGCGCTCCCTATCCGTCGTCTCGAGATCTTCGGTCATGTCACTATTGTCCGAACTACTACGTTTGTTGCTGATACCGATCCATTTTCCGCTGATAGCGCTTATGTCTTACTACGACGAGCCCGTCTCGACCGCGAACAGGGTACCCAGGGCACCGAAATTCAATCCCGCGCGTGCTCGCGGTTCGGTTCGGCGCACATGCGCCCCCATCCACGCCGGCCGCACCGGGTGACGAGAGCGATCAGTGCTGGCACGATCGCAGTGTGGACTACACGACGCAGTTGCGCGAGCTCGCCAGGAAATGCGGTATCTCGACGGCGTACCGGGGATGGGACCAGTCGGAGAACGAAGTGTCCGACACGACTCTGCAACGCATCCTTCGGGCACGCGGGATAGCTGCGGACACGGAGGCCGAGGTGGCCTCGTCGACTGCCGATCTCGAAAATGCACCGTGGCGGCGGATGCTACCGCCGGTCGTCGTCACAGTGGCGGGCGATGGCGCTCAGGTCTCCGTTCACGTCGCGCACGGAGATCCGGTGGCCGTCCACCTGACTCACGAATCGGGCGAGAGCCTGCCTTTGGCGCAGCTGCAGATCTGGATCGATCCCCGAGAGGTCGACGGCATTCTCGTAGGGCGCGCCACGTTCGACATTCCCGGTGACATCCCCGTCGGCTGGCACACCATCACCGCCACCAGCGCGCCCGACTCGGTGCACCGCAGCCAATCGACATGCCAGCTGGTGGTCACTCCGCGTCGACTCTCGGCGAACGATGCCCTGCTGGACCGTCAACGAATAGGCCTGGCAGCTCAGCTCTACTCGATCCGATCCGATCGATCCTGGGGGGTGGGCGACTACGCCGACCTCGCCGACCTCGCGGACGTCACCGGGGCCGCGCACGGCTTCGACTACCTCCTCGTCAACCCGCTCCATGCTCAACGCCCCCGGCCACCGGTCGAGGCGTCGCCGTATCTGCCGACGACGAGACGATTCTTCGATCCGATGTACATCAGGGTCGAGGACATCCCCGAGATCGGGTACCTCCCCCGTGATCAGTACGCGAAGATCCGGGGACTGGCACGGAGCTTCGACAAGGCGAACAAGCGCACCAAACGCATCGATCGTGATCCCTCGTTCCGCGCCAAACTTCGCGCACTACGACGCATTCACCGAGTCGCCCTCTCCCCGGCTCGTCAGGCCCGGTTCGACGCCTTCTGCGATCGTGAAGGACGCGGCCTCGAGGACTTCGCGCTGTGGTGTGCCCTCGCCGAGAAATTCGACCCGGAACACGAGGTGTGGCGCGAGCGGGCGGCACACCCCGACACCGATTTCGTCACCGAGTTTCGCGAGTCCGAGGCCGCCAGGGTGCGGTTTCACAAGTGGCTGCAATGGATCTGCGACGAGCAGCTCGATCGCGCTCAGCACGCGGCGACGGCAGCCGGAATGGATATCGGGATCATGCACGACCTGGCCGTCGGGGTGCACCGCCGCGGCGCCGACGCGTGGTCCCTGGGCGACGCCCTGACCCAGGGTGTGACCGTCGGAGCACCGCCCGACAACTTCAACCAGCAGGGCCAGAATTGGAACCAGCCGCCCTGGAATCCGGATCGCCTGCGTGAGTTGGGCTACGGGCCGTACCGGGACATGCTGCGGACCATCCTGCGGCACGCCGGGGGTGTGCGGGTGGACCACATCCTGGGCTTGTTCCGGCTGTGGTGGATACCTGAGGAGTCCGAGACGCCAGGTGAGGGCGCCTACGTGACGTACGACCATGAAGCCCTCATCGGCATCCTCGTCCTGGAGGCCGAGCGCGCCGGCGCTGTCGTCGTCGGAGAAGACCTTGGGGTGTTCGAGCCCCAGGTGCAGGAGTACCTCGGCCAGCGGGGCGTGTTCGGAACCTCAATTCTGTGGTTCGAGACCGACGGTGATGCACCGCGCGCGCCCGAGTCCTACCGGCAGCAGTGTCTGACATCGGTCACCACCCACGACCTTCCGCCGACGGTCGGCTACCTCCGCGGCGAACACATCGCACTGCGTTCTCGCCTCGGACTGTTGGAACGCGATCTGGAGGCGGAGACCGAACACGATGCTCAGGGCCGAGAGTCGGTGCTCGATCTCGCGCGCCAACGTGATCTGTTGCCCGATCGGGCATCGGAGCAGGACACCGTCGAGGCCTTGCACCGCCTGATTCGGCGCAGCCCGTCGGTGTTGATCGGTGTCGCCCTTGTCGATGCGGTCGGGGAAAATCGCATCCAGAATCAACCGGGTACCGACGAGACCCAGTACTCGAACTGGCAGGTGCCGTTGGCCGATGACCATGGCAAGGCGGTGTGGGTCGACGATCTCGTCGGTCATCCGCGGATGCTGTCTCTGGTGGCGGCGCTGCGCCGCTAGCGCGCAGCGGCATAATCGAATTCATGGGACGAATAACCGCTCGGCGACCGGTCGTCAGGATCCGTGGTCCGCACGTGACGACTCGGCCGGACACGCTCGTCGTCGAGGAACCACTCGAGATCAGGGTGAACGGCGCAGCTCTGGCGGTCACGATGCGCACACCCGGACACGACGTTGAGCTTGCGCACGGCTTCCTGCTCACCGAAGGAATGATCACCAGCCGCGAGGACATCGCTCTCGCGCGGTTCTGCGACGGCGTGGACGAGAACGGCCAGAACACGTACAACGTCCTCGACATCACCTTGGCGCCGGGCGTCGCCGCACCGGAGGCCGGTATCGCACGCAATTTCTACACCACGTCCTCGTGCGGTGTCTGCGGCAAGGGCTCGCTCGACGCAATCCGTTCGAAGACGTCACATTCGCCGGCCGCGGACGATGTGGTGGTCACGACGTCGGTGCTGGCAACACTGCCGGACACTCTGCGCCGGTCTCAGAAGGTGTTCGACTCCACCGGCGGTCTGCACGCCGCGGCACTGTTCACCGCGGACGGCCGCATGCTGGTGCTGAGAGAGGACATCGGCCGCCACAACGCGGTCGACAAAGTGATCGGATGGGCGGCCGGCGAGAGCCTAATTCCGCTACGCGGGGCGGTGTTGATGGTCAGCGGACGTGCTTCGTTCGAACTGGCGCAGAAGGCGGTGATGTCCGGCATTCCAGTTCTCGCGGCTGTGTCGGCGCCGTCCTCGCTCGCCGTCGACTTGGCAGAGGAGTCGGGTTTGACGGTCGTCGGCTTCCTCCGCGGCGCGAACATGAACCTCTATTCACACACGCAGCGCGTCAAGCATCAGTAGTTTCGAACACCAGGAGCGTCAAGGAGTGTTGCGCCCGTCGCGGCGCGTACCTCGTCCGCTCCGATGCCCGGCGCCGTCTCTACGAGTACGAGACCGTCGGCCGTGACGTCGAGTACTGCCATGTCGGTGATGATGCGCTGTACACAGCCCACGCCGGTGAGCGGCAAGGTGCAGCGCTCGAGGATCTTCGGCTCGCCCTTCTTGGACACGTGCTCCATCATCACGATGACGCGCCGAGCGCCGTGGACGAGATCCATCGCTCCACCCATCCCCTTGACCATGTGGCCGGGGATCATCCAGTTGGCGAGATCGCCGGTGGCGCTGACCTGCATGGCGCCGAGGACTGCGACGTCGACCTGCCCACCGCGGATCATTCCGAAGGACTGCGAGGAATCGAAGTACGACGCCCCTGGCAGCACGGTGATGGTCTCTTTTCCGGCGTTGATCACCTCGGGGTCGAGTTCGTCCTCGGTCGGGTACGGACCCACGCCGAGGACGCCGTTCTCCGAGTGCAGCGCCACGGTGATGTCGGTCGGAATGAAGTTGGGGACGAGTGTCGGCATGCCGATCCCGAGGTTGACGTATTCACCGTCGTTCAGTTCGGCGGCAACGCGGGCTGCCATCTGTTCGCGAGTCAGTTTTCGCTCGTCGACGGCCGCATCGTGCTCGATCATGAACGCACCCTTCGTTGTTCGATTCCTGCGGTGACCTTGCCGACGTGGACCACACGCTGGACGTGAATGCCGGGGGTGTGTACGTCGTCGGGCCCGATGTCACCGGGTTCGACGAGGTGCTCGACCTGGGCGATGGTGATTCGCCCGGATGCCGCCGCTGGCGGGTTGAAGTTGCGTGCGCTGGCGCGGAAGACGAGGTTGCCATGGCGGTCGCCTTTCCAGGCGTGCACGAGGGCGTAATCGGCGACGATGCCGCGTTCCATCACGTAGGTGGTGCCGTCGAATTCGCGTGTTTCCTTGGGTGGACTCGCCACGGCAATACCCCCCGATCCGTCGTACCGAAGCGGGAGACCGCCGTCGGCGACTTGTGTGCCGACCCCGGCGGGCGTGAAGAAGGCGGGGATACCCGCACCACCGGCGCGGAGGCGCTCGGCAAGAGTTCCCTGCGGGGTGAGTTCCACTTCCAGCTCACCGGACAGGTACTGCCGGGCGAATTCCTTGTTCGATCCGACATAGGAGCTGATGGTGCGCCGAATTCGACGCTTCTCCAGCAGCACGCCGAGCCCGACACCATCGGTGCCGCAGTTGTTGCTGATGATCTCGAGATCGGTGGCGCCCTGATCGAGCACCGCCGCGATCAGGATCTCCGGCACGCCGACCAGCCCGAAGCCTCCGACGGCGACGGAGACGCCGTCCGGCAAGTCGGCTACTGCTTCGGCGGCACTCGCCACGACTTTGTTCATCATGTCGACCACACTACCGAAGAATGTGCGTATTGTGAACATACCGCCGTCATACGAACAGACTGCGTACCGTCACCCCGGGAGGAACACCCGATGCTTCGTCCACCACCGATCCCTGCGCCGGCGCGAACCGCCACCGCCGGCCCCTACCGAGACCAGACCGGCATCCACGCGCCACGCGACTTCGCCGACTATCGCACCACCTCGCTGCGACACCCGAAACAACCGCTACTGCTCCTCCCCCAGCGCCTGACCGAGATCACCGGCCCGGTTCTGGGCGAGGGCCGCGTCACCGAGGCCGACGCCGACCTCACGCTCGCACGCGGAGGCGAAGCCGAAGGCCAACGCATCATCGTGCACGGCCGGGTGCTCGACAGCGACGGTCGAGCAGTGCCGAACACCCTCGTCGAGGTCTGGCAGGCGAACGCAGGTGGCCGCTACCGGCACGCCGGCGACAACTGGCCCGCACCCCTCGATCCCCATTTCGACGGAGTCGGTCGCGTCATGACCGACGCGCAGGGCAACTACCGCTTCACCACCATCAAGCCCGGCGCGTATCCGTGGGGAAACCACCACAACGCCTGGCGGCCGGCGCACATCCACTTCTCACTGTTCGGACACGCGTTCACACAGCGCCTCGTCACGCAGATGTACTTCCCGGACGATCCGATGTTCTTCCAGGACCCGATCTTCAATTCCGCACCCGAGGAGAGCCGCGCACGCATGATCAGCGTGTTCGACTACGAGGCGACGCTGGACAACTGGGCGCTCGGCTTCCGCTTCGACATCGTCCTACGCGGACGCAACGCAACTCCGTTCGAAGGTGACGACCACGATGACTGAGCACGAGTTCGCACCCCGGTACGCAGTGGTGCCGGGCAGCAACTTCACCACGGTGCCGTTCGGTCAGACGCCGTCCCAGACCGTCGGTCCGTATCTCCACATCGGGCTGCCCTGGGCCGACGGCCCGGACGTCGTACCCGAGAACGCTGACGGAGCGATCGAGGTCTCGGTCACCATCGTCGACGGGCAGCGCACCCCCATGGCCGATGCGATGATCGAGACGTGGCAGGCCGACGCGGCCGGGCGATTCGACCATCCCGACGATCCGAGGGGTCCGGTCCCGCTCGTTCCCACCGGCTTTCGCGGCCTCGGTCGCGCTGTCGCCGACGCCACCGGCACCGCGTGTGTGCGGACCGTCAAGCCCGGCCCCCTACCTGCCGAGAACGATTCGACCGAAGCCCCGCACATCGATCTCGCCATCTTCGCCCGCGGGATGCTGGACCGGCTCGTCACACGCATCTACTTCCCCGACGAAACCGAGGCCAACGCGAGCGACCCGGTCCTGGCTTCGCTCGGCACCGGAGCACGCGAAAAGCTGATTGCGCGAGCTACTGCCACCGGCTACCACCTCGATGTGGTAGTCCAGGACAGTGACCCGGACGGCGCCGAAACCCCGTTCTTCGAACTGTGACGAACGGAGCCAGCCAATGACGAACGCCCCCGAGCCGAACACCCGTGGACCGCTCTTCGATCCGATTTTCGGCGGCGACAACGCCGCCGATCTATCCGATCACGCATGGGTCGCAGCGATGCTCGAGGTCGAGGCAGCCTTGACGCGCGTCGCCGCAAAATACGGACAGGTCGACACCCGGCACGCGGAGATCGTCAGTGCCGTTGTCGGCGACCTCGCCGAACCCGGCGCCGTGGACATCACCGCGCTGGGCGCCGCTGCGGCCGCAGGCGGCAATCCCGTCATTCCGCTGGTGACGATCCTTCGAACCGCGGTTGCGCGACTGGGAGTTCCGGCAAGCGCGGTCCATCCGGGAGCAACCAGTCAGGACATCCTGGACTCGGCACTGATGCTGCTGACCGGGCGGGCATTGGTCGATGTCCGCGCCTCCATCGGCGACGCGATCGATTCGAGTACTCGGCTCGCTCGACAACATCGCGGCACCCTCACCGCAGCTCGCACCCTCGGCCAGCAGGCCCTGCCGACGACATTCGGCGTCGTCGCCGCGGGATGGACCGAGGGCCTCATGCGCGCCGACGACGCACTCGCTCGAGCCCAGAGCGCGGTCGCGGTCCAGTTCGGCGGTGCCGCCGGCACACTGGCCGCATTGCATCCGCACGGACTCGACATCGCCGACGCACTCGCCGACGAATTGGGGCTGGCGCGGCAGGGAATTCCCTGGCACACGGATCGAACCCGAATCGCCGAGATCGTCGGCGCGCTGGGAATCGCTGCCGGAGCCATCGGCAAACCGGCGCTCGACATCACCCTGCTCGCCTCGACCGAGGTCGGCGAGGTCGACGAGGACAGTCCGGGCGGTTCCTCGGCGATGCCCCACAAGCGAAATCCGGTCGCGGCCATCACCGCTCGGGCTGCCGTCCGACGGGTGCCGGGCCTGGTCGCGACTGCGCTGGCATCGATGGAGCACGAACATCAACGCGCCGCAGGCGCCTGGCATGCCGAGTGGGAGACACTGACCGAGATCCTCCGACTAGTCGGTGGCGGCACCCACCGACTGGCAGCAAGCCTCGCCGGCCTGCAGGTCCAACCCGAGGCCATGGCCCACAATCTGTCCATCACCAGGGGTCTTCTGCTTGCCGAGCGGGTCACCTCTGCTCTGTCCACGCACACCGACCGGGCGCGCGAGATCGTCACCGCAGCTTGCGCCTCGGGCACCGCACTGGACTCCCATCCCGACGTCATCCGATACCTCGAGCCCGCCGCCGTGCGGGAACTGCTCGAGCCCGGCCGTTATCTGGGGCACGCCGACGACATCGTCGACCGTGTCCTCGCCGCCGCCGACACCCGGCCCGAAAGGCACTGATGAGTATCGAACTGTCCTACGATTTCACTGCCGCCCCGACGCCCTCGGCGCCGACAGTGGTGCTGATCGGTTCGCTCGGTTCCGACCGGTCGATGTGGGATCCACAGATCGGCGCGCTGGCTGCCGTCGCCGACGTCATCGCTGTCGATCTCCGCGGGCACGGTGACTCACCGGTGCCGCCCGGCCCCTACTCGGTCGGTGATCTCGCCGCGGACGTTCTCGCAGTCCTCGACGCCCGTTCGATCGACTCCGCCCACGTGGTCGGTCTTTCGATCGGCGGCGCGATCGCTCAGTGGCTCGCTGTGCATCGACCGTTGCGCGTGCGCAGCCTCACGCTGCTGTGTACCTCGGCACGCTTCGGCGAACCGCAGGCGTGGCGAGACCGTGCCGAAGCTGCCCGCGCGGATGGTACCGAATCTCTGGCCGACGCCGTGACGAGCCGGTGGTTCACCTCTGCTCTCGCAGTGCGCGATCCCGATCTCCTCGCTCGCCACCGACGGATGATCGCCGACACCCCGGACGAGGGATACGCATCCTGCTGCGAGGCACTCGCCGGTTGGGACAACCGCGCCGACCTCGGGCGCATCACTGCCCGCACGCTCATCGTCGCGGGAGAACAGGATCCGGCGACACCACCTGCGGAGGCGAGAATCCTGGCCGACGGCATCGCTCGCTCGACAATGCATGTGCTCTCCCCTGCCGCGCACCTAGCGAACGTCGAGCAGGCAGGCGAAGTGAGCCGCCTGATCCTCGATCACATTTCTCCCCGCATCGACGACGATGCCTACGAAAGCGGTAGGAGGGCGGCGCACGAGGCGGGGATGCGCGTGCGGCGTTCCGTGCTCGGCGACGCTCATGTCGATCGCAGCATCGAACGCACAACCGAGTTCACTGCGCCGTTTCAGGACTTCATCACCCGAACGGCTTGGGGTGATGTCTGGGCGCGTGCGGGACTCGATCATCGAACCCGCCGTTTGTTGACGCTGGCGATCCTCACCGCAGTCGGCAATCGACACGAATTGGACATGCACATCAGGGCAGCTCTACGAGCAGGTCTGAGCGCAGACGAACTCTCCGAGGTGTTCCTGCATACAGCCGTCTACGCGGGAGTTCCCAACAGCAACGCAGCATTCGCCATGGCCGACGCCGCGCTGGCCGAGTCGAAGGAAGCGGAGAGCACATGACCGACCCCCACACCACCGAGCTACCTGCGGCCGGGTCGCAGGTGCCCTCCCCCGATCACGTGCAGTCCCTGGCGCGCGGACTCGCGGTGATCCGGGCCTTCGACGCCGAACACCCACGTAGAACGCTCTCCGACGTCGCCAAGGCCACCGACCTCACCCGCGCGACCGCCCGGCGGTTCCTGCTCACACTCGTCGACCTCGGTTACGTTCGCGGTGACGGGTCGTTGTTCTGGCTCACGCCGCGGGTGTTGGAACTGGGCTACAGCTACCTGTCGAGCCTGTCGCTACCCGATGTCGCAGGTCCACACCTCGAATCGCTGGCCGAGCGGGTCCGAGAATCCTCGTCGGTCTCGATCCTCGACGGTGACGACGTCGTCTATGTCGCTCGCGTCCCCGTCAGCAGAATCATGACGGTCTCGATCACCATCGGAACCCGCTTCCCGGCTTTCGCCACGTCGATGGGCCGCGTTCTGCTTGCCGGGCTCCCACCCGATCGTCTCGACGAGTACCTGCAGCGTGTCGAACTCACCGCACTGACCGGCAAGACCATCACCGACACCGCCGCCTTGCGGGATGAGCTCGATCTCGTTCGTGCACAGGGCTATTGCCTGGTGGACCAGGAGCTCGAGGAAGGCCTGAGATCGATCGCGGCGCCGATTCACGATGAGTCCGGGGCTGTCGTCGCGGCCGCGAACGTGTCCACTCAGGCCGCGCGTCACAGCGCCGACGATGCCCGCGAACACCTCCTGCCGGCCCTCCTGCACGCAACCTCGGCGATCGAAAAAGACCTGTACCGCGTGCACTCGCATTCCACCGATCACAAAGGACGCCTCCATGCCTGACGCAGTCATCTGCGAACCGCTGCGCACTCCCATCGGACGGTTCGGTGGCGTGTTCCGCGACATCTCTCCTCAAGCGCTGGCCGCGACGGTCATCACCGAATTGCTCGCTCGCACCGGCATCTCCGGATCCGATATCGGCGACGTCATTCTCGGCCAGGCCTCCCCCAACGGCGACGCACCTGCGATCGGCCGCGTCGCCGCTCTCGATGCCGGTCTCGGTGTCGATGTGCCCGGCCAGCAGGTCGATCGGCGGTGCGGATCCGGACTCCAAGCGGTGCTGCAGGCCTGCATGCAGGTGCAGACCGGGGTCAACGACCTCGTGCTGGCGGGCGGCGTGGAAAGCATGAGTCAAACCGAGTTCTACGCGACGGGCATGCGGTGGGGCGTCAAGGCCGAGGCCGTCGCCTTGTCCGACCGACTGGCGCGAGCGCGCGTCACCGCGGGCGGCGCGAACTTCCCAGTGCCCGGTGGCATGATCGAAACCGCGGAGAACTTGCGGGCAGAATTCTCCATCAGCCGGGCGGATCAGGATGCGCTCGCAGTGCAGTCGCACCAGCGAGCCGTCGCCGCACAGAAGAACGGCATCTTCGCCGAGGAGATCGTGGGAGTCTCTGTCCCACAACGCAAATCCGATCCACTGCTCGTCGACACCGACGAGCACCCCAGGGCCGATACGAGCATCGAGTCGCTGGCGAAGCTTCGTGCCATTCGCGCTGGCGTGGACCCCGAGTCGACCGTCACGGCCGGCAATGCGAGCGGACAGAACGACGGCGCCGCACTGGCGATCGTCACGACCCCGGAGCGGGCGGCAGCCCTCGGGCTTCGGCCGATCGCCACCTTGGTCAGCTGGGCTGTCGCAGGTGTACCGCCCCGCACCATGGGCATCGGGCCTGTACCCGCGAGCGATGCGGCGCTGTCCAGGGCTGGATTGACGCTGGCAGATATGGACGTCATCGAGTTGAACGAAGCCTTCGCGGCACAAACTCTTGCCGTACTTCGCACATGGAAAGTCGAACCGGAGGATCCGAGGTTGAACCCGAACGGTTCGGGGATTTCACTGGGCCATCCCGTCGGCGCCACCGGCGGCCGCATACTCGCGACGCTGCTGCGTGAGATGCAGCGGCGTGAGGCTCGCTACGGACTCGAAACCATGTGCATCGGCGGCGGCCAAGGGCTGGCCGCGATCTTCGAGCGATTCGGGAGCAGCTAGGACGTGCGGTCGACGTGGCCGAGATCGCGCTCCGGTGCGACCCGGTCACGCACGAGCTGCTTGAGCACGGTGATCTCAGGAAAACCGTTGCGCTCCTTTCGATCCCAGATCAGCTCGCCGTCGACCTCGACGCGAAAGACGCCTCCAGTACCCGGAACGAGTGCAACCTCACCCAACTCCTGACCGAATGTGTTCAGCAGTTCCTGCGCCATCCAGCTTGCCCGCAGCAGCCACTGGCATTGCGTGCAGTACTCGATGGTGACGCGATTGAAATCCATGACGCAGATTGTGCCCGCTCCGTCGAGCCGCGCGCGCCCCGGACCGAACCCACGAGACCCGGTCAGCATTCTCGCTGACCGGGTCTCGTGGGTTGCCTTCAGAGGCGTTGCTACGCGGACTTGTCGCGGCGCTCCGGCCGTTCGGGCTTGCGCGGAACGATGGTCGGTAGCACGTTGTCGTTGACCGTCTCGGAGGTCACGACCACCTTCGCGACATCGTCGCGACTCGGGATGTCGAACATCACCGGGTTCAGGACCTCTTCCAAGATCGCGCGCAGGCCACGTGCACCGGTTCCACGCAGAATGGCCTGGTCGGCGATGGCTTCGAGTGCATCCTTGGAGAACTCGAGCTCGACATTGTCCATCTCGAACAACCGGCTGTACTGCTTGACCAGTGCGTTCTTCGGCTCGGACAGGATCGTCACGAGCGATTCCTTGTCCAGGTTGGTCACCGAGGCCAGCACCGGCAGACGACCGATGAACTCGGGGATCAAACCGAACTTGATGAGGTCCTCGGGCATGACCTCGGCGAAGTGGTCCTGAGTATCGATCTCTGCCTTGGACCGCACCTCGGCACCGAATCCGAGTCCTCGCTTACCGACGCGATCGGAGACGATCTTCTCGAGCCCGGCGAATGCGCCCGCGACGATGAACAACACATTGGTCGTGTCGATCTGGATGAACTCCTGATGCGGGTGCTTGCGTCCGCCCTGCGGCGGAACACTGGCCTGCGTCCCTTCGAGGATCTTCAGCAGTGCCTGCTGGACGCCCTCACCGGATACATCACGCGTGATGGAGGGGTTCTCGCTCTTGCGAGCGATCTTGTCGACCTCGTCGATGTAGATGATGCCCGTTTCGGCGCGCTTGACGTCGTAATCCGCTGCCTGAATGAGCTTGAGCAGGATGTTCTCGACATCCTCGCCGACATAGCCCGCTTCGGTGAGAGCCGTCGCATCAGCAATCGCGAACGGAACGTTGAGCATCTTCGCCAGCGTCTGCGCGAGGTAGGTCTTCCCGCACCCCGTGGGACCGAGCATGAGGATGTTGGACTTGGCCAGCTCGACGCTCTCGCCCCGTGCGTCACGGGTCTTGTCGCCGGCCTGGATGCGCTTGTAGTGGTTGTAGACCGCCACGGCAAGAGTTCGTTTGGCAGTGTCCTGCCCGATCACGTAGTTCTCGAGAAAGTCCTTGATCTCGGAGGGCTTCGGCAGATCATCGAGCTTGACCTCGCTCGACTCCGCGAGCTCCTCCTCGATGATCTCGTTGCACAGGTCGATGCACTCGTCGCAGATGTACACCCCTGGTCCCGCGATGAGCTTCTTGACCTGCTTCTGGCTCTTACCGCAAAAAGAGCACTTCAGCAGATCGCCGCCGTCACCGATTCGTGCCATCTTCGAGGTTCCTACTTCCTTGTCCGCGTCCGGCAGCCATGCAACCTGCCCGTGTCGATCCCTGCCCGTGCCGATCCACCGTGTGCACCTTGCCACCCCACGGCCATGGGGCCCTGAGCCGACCGTACCCGTGTTCCGGAGAACCGGGCGACTTGTTTTGCGGTGATTCGCCGTCCGATTTGTCGACAGCCTCTCGAATCACTGTGTTTCGTGCTGGCCCACTCCGTGCCGACCGCACCCCACCGCGTGTCTCGTTGCGCTGACCGACGTGGCGCCCGGTGGACGAACTTCACCTGACGCCACGTCAGCGGTCCTGCGACGATACCTGGTGACGCTACTTCTGCGCAGACAACTTGCGGTACTCGAACACGGTGTCGATGATTCCGTAGTCTTTTGCCTGCTCGGCGGTCAGGATCTTGTCACGGTCGGTGTCCTTGCGAATGACATCGGGATCCTTGCCGGTATGCCGCCCGAGCGTGGTCTCCATCAACCGTCGCATGCGCTCGATTTCGGCCGCCTGGATCTCCAGGTCGGAAACCTGGCCCTGGATGCCGCCGCTCGAGGGCTGGTGAATGAGCACGCGAGCGTTGGGCAGCGCCGCTCGCTTGCCCGGGGTTCCTGCTGCGAGCAGTACCGCCGCGGCGGACGCGGCCTGACCGAGGCACACCGTGGCGACGTCGGCTCGCACGTACTGCATCGTGTCGTAGATCGCCATCAGCGAGGTGAACGAGCCGCCGGGCGAGTTGATGTACATGGTGATGTCGCGGTCCGGATCGAGCCCCTCGAGCACCAGCAGCTGCGCCATGACGTCGTTGGCGGAGGCGTCGTCAACCTGCACGCCGAGGAAGATGATGCGCTCCTCGAAGAGCTTGTTGTACGGGTTGGACTCCTTGACGCCGTAGCTCGAGTGCTCCACGAAGGACGGCAGAATGTACCGGGAGGACGGCATCTGATTGGGATCGAACAGGTTGGTCATCGTTTCTCCAAGATGTGAATGATCGTGGGTGTCGGCTACAGGCGGTCTATACGCCTGTGCCACCTGCCTGCCGCGCGCGTGAGACGACGTGGTCCACGAAGCCGTACTCCTTGGCCGCGGTCGCGGTGAACCAGCGGTCACGATCAGAATCCTCGGTGATCTGCTCGACGGTTTGACCGGTGTGCAGCGCGATCAGTTCGGCCATTTCACGCTTGGTGTGCGCGAACTGCTCGGCCATGATGGCGATATCGCTGGCACTACCGCCGATACCGGCGGACGGCTGGTGCATCATGATGCGTGCGTGCGGGAGGGCATAGCGCTTTCCCTTGGCACCTGCCGAGAGCAGGAACTGGCCCATCGAGGCCGCCAGGCCCATGCCGTACGTCGCGACATCGCACTCGGCGAATTCCATCGTGTCGAAGATGGCCATGCCCGCAGTGACCGAGCCACCGGGTGAGTTGATGTACAGGTGAATGTCTCGGGTGGCGTCCTCAGCAGAGAGCAAGATGATCTGCGCGCACAGCTTGTTGGCGATGTCATCGTCGACCTGTGTACCGAGGAAGATGATGCGCTCGCGAAGCAGACGCTCGTACACGGAGTCGCTGAGATTCAAGCCGGAAGCGGCCGAAGTCATGACGGGACTCTGCTGGTGCGAAGCCGCCGGATTCTGAACAGTCACGGTACCTGCCTTTTCCATACGATCGTTGATTCCTGATACAGACACTAACGAAGAACGGCGGCCCCGGAGTCCCGGAACCGCCGTCGTTCGCTGTCAGCGTTACTTCTCTTGTTCACCCTCGGCAGAATCGCCTGCTGCAGGCTCTTCTTCGATCGCCGGGCTGCCGAAGAGCTCGGCCGTATCCACATCTGCGCCGCTCGTGTCGGTGACGTTCACACGGTCGACGACGGAGGCGAGGGCCTTACCGCGGCGCACGTCAGCGAAGACTGCACCGAGCTGGTTCGCCTGCTGAACCTGCGCGATGAAGTCCTCCGGGGACATGCCGTAGCGCTGCGCCTGGAAGATGATCCGCTCGGTGAGCTCGTCTTGACCGACCTGAGTCTGCTCGGCTTCTGCGATCGCGTCGAGGAGCAACTGAGTACGCACCGACTTCTCGGCGGTCTCCTTGACGTCCTTGTCGAACTCTTCGCGGCTCGAACCCTGCTCTTCGAGCAGCGCGGCGAACTTTTCCTCATCGTGGTCGAGGCCATGGATGGCTTCGTGGAGCTGCGAGTCGACCTCGGCCTTGACGATCGCTTCGGGGGCCGGGATCTCGAGGGTCTCGAGGAGTGTCTCGAGCACCTTGTCGCGGATCTGGCCTGCCTGCTCGACCTTCGCGACTCGTTCGGCACGCGTCTTCAGATCTGCGAGGAGTTCGTCCATCGTGTCGAACTCGCTGGCGAGCTGCGCGAACTCGTCGTCGGCCTCGGGAAGCTCGCGCTCCTTGACCGAGACGACCTTGACGGTCACGACCGCTTCCTTGCCTGCGTGCTCGCCGGCAACCAGCGTGGAGGTGAACTCCTTGGACTCCTCGACAGCGACACCGACGATGGCGTCGTCGAGTCCCTCGATCAGCTGACCGGAGCCGACCTCGTGCGAGAGCCCGTTTGCAGATGCTTCCTCGACCGTCTCACCGTCGACAGTTGCCGAGAGATCGATGGAGACGAAGTCGCCGTCCTGCACAGCGCGATCGACACCGGTCAACGTGCCGAACCGCTGACGCAGCGACTGCAGCTGCTCGTCGACGGCCGCGTCATCGACCTTCAGGGGATCGACCGTGACATTGATGGTCGAGTAATCCGGAAGTGCAATCTCGGGGCGAATGTCGACCTCGGCGGTGAATGTGAGCTCGTCACCGTCCTCGATCTTGGTGATCTCGATCTCCGGCTGGCCGATAGGCTTGATGTTCTCCGAGGTCACAGCCTCCGAGTAGCGTGCCGGGAGTGCGTCGTTGACGACCTGCTCGAGCACGGCGCCGCGGCCGACCCGCGCCTCGAGCAACTTGGCCGGAGCCTTGCCCGGACGGAAGCCAGGCAGACGAATCTGCTTCGCGAGTGCCTTGTAGGCGCGGTCGAAATCAGGCTTGAGCTCCTCGAAGGGCACCTCAACGTTGATACGGACTCGCGTCGGGCTGAGCTGCTCGACGGTGCTCTTCACGGGACATGCTCCTTCTGGTGGTCGTACCTTGCTGTCGATTCGAATCGCCGTCACTCTCGGCGAACCGTGCGTGATCGTCGGCGCAATCGCTGGCGATGCGGTCGAATCGTGTCCGAGTTCGGACCCGTAATCCGGGTCCGAACTCATCTTGTCGGGGTGACAGGAATTGAACCTGCGACCCTCCGCTCCCAAAGCGGATGCGCTACCAAGCTGCGCCACACCCCGTCATTCGCCTTCCGAACGCGTACACGTCGAAAAAACCCGCGTTCGTGCCGTACCGACGCTGTTCAACCTACAGGCAACATTGAACAGCAGACGACTCCGGTCCCCGCGAGCGGGCCACCGCGTCCGTCTCCGCAGACTCTACATGCAGGCGGTTTGTAATCCGCGCGGAAGGTTATGTAGAGTTTCGACACGCAAGCGACGCACTTGGCGATCCCAACTCGTCGCTCGCATGCCGATGTAGCTCAATGGTAGAGCCCCTGTCTTCCAAACAGGCTACGCGAGTTCGATTCTCGTCATCGGCTCCATCGAAAGGCCCGTTCCTGCACTTGCAGGAACGGGCCTTTTTCGTTTCGCGCCAGACCCACCCCGCCGGCTGGACACGTACCCTCGATAGTGCCCGGTTTGTCCGCCTGACGGCGGATACCTGACGTACATATTCGAAGCCCCGGGAGGGATAGGCAGTGGAAGCTTTCCTACTTGTCATCGTCGTGATCGCCGCTGTGGTGTTCTTGGTGATGCGGAGTCAGAAGAACGCTGCGGCGCGGTCGGCGAGCACTGTCGACGACGCAAAAGCGGACGCTCGCCAAGCCATCGAGCGGCTCGGCGGCCAGATCTACAACCTGCTCGGCACCGACACCGCATCCCGGCAGGCGCTGGCAGACGCGTCGGAGCGCAATATCGCCGCCGGCTCACAAATCGACCAGGCCACCACGGTGGAGCAGGCACGTCTTGCGAAGCAGACAGCGCTCGAAGGCCTCTACTACATCCGTGCTGCCCGCATCGCGATGGGCATGGACCCCGGTCCACCCATCGCCGGACTCGACGGGCAGAAGTCCGCGGGCGAGGTCACCGAGCACCGTTCGGTCGACTTCGAAGGCCGCCAGGTCGAGGCGTCGCCCACTCCGTCGGACCGCACCCCCAACTACTACCCGGGTGGCAAGGTGGCCGGCCGGCCCGTTCCCGCCGGTTGGTATTCCGAGCCGTGGTGGCGGCCCGCACTCGTCGCAGGCGCCTGGGGCATCGGATCTATGTTCCTGTTCTCGGCGATGTTCTCCGGAATGGCAGGCGTGCCCTATGGCGAGCAGGGCTTCGAGAGCGGTGCAGGTGACGGCTCCGAGGGCAGCGGCGACGGTGGCGATGTAGGCGGCGGTGACGGTTCCGACATGGGCGGCGGCGACGACGGTGGCGACATGGGCGGCTTCGACGGCGGCTTCGGTGACTTCGGCATCTGAACTGGCGCGGTACTCAGGCTGGCTGGCAGACCGGGCACCAGAAGAGGTTGCGCGCCTGCATCACCGAGTGTTGGATCTCGGTTCCGCAGATTCGACAGGGTCGCCCCGCCCTGCGATAGACGTAGGTGCGGGGCCGATTGCGCCCGTAGCTCGCTTCCCCGTGATCATCCTCGGGTCTAACGGTGATGATCTTGCCTCGGCGCACACCGATCTTCATCAGTTCCACCAGGTCCAGCCACAGCGCATCCCACTCGGCGTGATCGAGGTCCTTGCCCGGCCGCATGGGATTGATCTCGTGCCGAAAGAGAATCTCCGCCCGGTAGACGTTTCCGACCCCGGCCAGCACCTTCTGGTCCATCAGTAGGGTCCCGATAGCAGTGCGGGACTTCGTGATTCGTCCCCACGCGCGTTCGGGGTCGGCATCTGTCCGGATCGGATCCGGACCCAGCCGGGCTTTCAGCGCATCGACCTGCTGCTCGGTGTAGATCTCGCATGCTGTCGGCCCGCGAAGGTCGGTGCCGTAGTCGCTACCGACCATCCGCAGCCGCACCGCCCCGACCGGATCGGCCATCGGCACCTGCTGCTCGGTGAACTTGCCATAGAGCCCGAGGTGGATGTGCACGATCAGATCGCTCTCGTAGCGGTGCAGCAGATGCTTACCCCACGCCTCTGCCGTCTCCAGTACGAGGCCGTCTATCAGCGCGGCACCCGAGGTGAAACGCCCCTGCGGGCTGCTCACTTCGACAGCGGATCCGCCGTACCGGCGCTGATGCAACCGCGCGAGCCGGTGCAGAGTGTGGCCCTCGGGCACCGTCAGGCAGGGTTGTCTGCAGCCGGCGCACCGGGCACCGCCGGCGCGTCGCCGGTGCGCTCGTACTCGGACAGGATGTCGATGCGCCGCTGATGGCGCTCCTCGCCCGAGAAGGGTGTGCCGAGAAAAGCGTCGACGATTGCCAGCGCCTCCGGCAGGGTGTGCATGCGGCCGCCGATGCCGATGAGCTGGGCGTCGTTGTGCTCCCGGGCCAGCGTGGCGGTCTCGACGCTCCACGCCAACGCGCACCGGGCACCGGGCACCTTGTTCGCGGCGATCTGCTCGCCGTTGCCGGAGCCACCGAGGACGAGCCCGCGGCTACCCGGATCGGCTACGACGCGGCGAGCGGCGTCGATGCAGAATGCGGGGTAATCGTCGACCGGGTCGTAGTCGAACGCGCCGCAGTCGACCGGTTCGTGCCCAGTTGCCGTGAGGTGGTCGATGATCTGATTCTTGAATTCGAGACCGGCATGGTCTGCACCCAGGTATACGCGCATGCATAGAGTCTGACAGGTGAACTTCCACTCGCAGAACGTGGTCGCCGGAATCGACGGCGCGAGAGGCGAATGGGTCATCGCGCTCTTCGACGGAACATCGATGACGTGGGAGGTGGCCACAGATGTCGAGTCGATTCTCGACAGGACCGGACACTGCGCTTCGGTCGGTGTCGATATGCCACTGTCGATGCCGTCGCACGGCTACCGGGTCAGCGAGCTCGAAGCCAAGCGCTTCCTCGGACCGGCTCGATCCTCGATCTTTCACACCCCCACTGCTGCCGTACTGCACGCGCAGTCCTACGAGGACGCCTGCGCCATCTCCCGTGCGTCGACGGGCAAGGCGATCAGCAAGCAGACGTGGTTTCTCTTGCCCGGAATTCGGGCCTGGCACGAGGCCCGCTTCGACCGTGAACGCATCGTCGAGGTTCATCCGGAATGTTCGTTTCGCGTCATGCAGCCCGGAACCGCGTTCGCATCGAAGAAGTCCGGACGCGGGGCGGGCCAGCGGATGAAGGGCCTAGACTCCTGGATCGATCCGGGCAACCTCGCCGACGGCCTCGCCGAACTCCCCGCAGGGCCCGCGCTCGACGACGCCTTGGACGCCGCCGCCGCGGCTTGGTCGGCATGGCGCTTCGGCCGCAGCGAGCACCGCGTCTTCGGGACGGAGGACGCCACCGACCGCATCGTGGCCTGAGGCATGTGCGCGGAAATACATAGCAGGCTATGTATTTCCGCGCACATGCGCGAAGCGCCTAATCGAAGGCGGGATCCTCGTTCCGGGTGCGCTTGAGCTCGAAGAAGTGCGGGAATTCCGCGAAGATGACCGATGCGTCCCACAGCTTCCCGGCTTCCTCGCCGCGTGGAATGCGCGAGAGAACGGGTCCGAAGAACGCGACACCGTTGACGTGGATGGTCGGGGTACCCACATCGGGGCCCACCTTGTCCATGCCCGCGTGGTGACTCGTACGGAGCGCGTCGTCGTAGTCGGAGCTGTCGGCGGCATCCGCGAGGGTCGCGGGCAATCCGAGCTCGGCCAGGGACTCTTCGATGACGACTGCGAAGTCCTTGTTGCCCTCGTTGTGGATGCGCGTTCCCATGGCCGTGTAGAGAGCGGGCAGGACCTTCTCACCCTCGGACTCAGCGGCAGCAATGGCGACGCGGACAGGTCCCCACGCCTTTTCCATCATCTCCGCGTACTCCTGCGGAAGATCGCGGCCCTGGTTGAGAACGGCCAGAGACATCACGTGGAAGTTGACGTCGATATCGCGAACCTTCTCGACCTCGAGGATCCAGCGGGATGTTATCCAGCACCAAGGACACAGCGGGTCGAACCAGAAATCCGCGGTGTCCTTCTGTCCTTTTTCGGTCACGTGAAAACTCCTTCGTTCGGCGAGGATGGTTCCGAAAGTGCCAACCGTGGTAACCCCCCACACATTCCACCGTATCCCTTGACCACCATGCTTTCCGGCGGACGTGGTGGGATGTGTGGAATACAACGTTTCCTACTTCGAGAAGGTGCATACGCAAAGTGGTTGCTCCCAACCTGACCCGCGACCAGGCTGCCGAACGGTCGAACGTGCTCGGCCGATCCGACTACGCAATCGAACTCGACCTCACCGATGGGGCCGGCAATCCCGGTGAGAAGACCTTCATATCCACCACGACCATCACGTTCACGGCGACGCCAGGCGCCTCGACGTTCGTCGACATCGTCGCCGCGGGCATCAGGTCCGCCACGCTGAACGGCGTCGACCTCGATGTGGCGGAGTACGACGAGCAGACGGGCATCACGCTGCCCGATCTTGCCGAGAACAACGAACTGACTGTCGTGGCCGACTGCGTCTATTCCCACACCGGTGAAGGCTTGCATCGTTTCGTGGACCCCTCGGATGGCTCGGTATACCTGTACTCCCAATTCGAAACTGCGGACGCCAAGCGGATGTTCGCCTGCTTCGACCAGCCCGACCTCAAGGCGACGTTCGAGTTGAAGGTGCGCGCGCCTTCGAGCTGGAAAGTGATCTCCAACGCCGCGCACGCCGTCGATCCCGCTGAGGGTGAGCACGTGTTCGAGACGACACCGCTGATGAGCACCTACCTGGTCGCGTTGATCGCCGGCCCGTACGCCGAGTGGACCGACTCATACTCCGACGACCACGGGACGATACCGCTGGGCCTCTACTGCCGAGCCTCGCTCGCCGACCATATGGACGCCGAGCGACTCTTCACCGAAACCAAGCAGGGCTTCGGCTTCTACCACGCCAACTTCGGCACCCCATATGCATTCGGCAAGTACGACCAGCTCTTCGTGCCCGAGTTCAATGCCGGTGCCATGGAAAATGCCGGTGCCGTGACCTACCTGGAGGACTACGTCTTCCGCTCCAAGGTGACACGCGCGTCGTACGAGCGTCGCGCCGAAACAGTTCTCCACGAGATGGCTCACATGTGGTTCGGCGATCTCGTCACGATGACGTGGTGGGACGATCTGTGGCTCAACGAATCGTTCGCAACGTTCGCCTCGGTGCTGTGCCAGGCCGAGGCAACCGAATACAGCAACGCTTGGACGACGTTCGCCAACGTCGAGAAGGCATGGGCGTACCGCCAGGATCAGCTGCCCTCCACACATCCGATCGCCGCCGACATTCCCGATCTCGCGGCCGTGGAGGTCAACTTCGACGGCATCACCTATGCAAAGGGCGCGAGCGTTCTCAAGCAATTGGTGGCGTACGTCGGCAAGGAGGAGTTCCTCTCCGGTCTGCGTAGTTACTTCGTCGACCATGCCTACGGCAACGCGACCTTCTCGGACCTGCTCGCGGCGCTCGAAAAGTCCTCGGGAAGAGACTTATCCGGCTGGGGCAGCCAGTGGCTGCGAACCACGGGCCTGAACACCCTTCGCCCCGACTTCGAGGTCGACGAGAACGGAAAATTCACTCGCTTCGCCGTGGAACAGGGCGGTGCGGAACCCGGCGCCGGTGAACATCGGGTGCACCGCATCGCCGTCGGCATCTACGACGACGCCGACGGCAAACTGGTTCGCACCGAGCGGGTCGAAATCGATCTCGAGGCCTCTGCAAGTACGGAGGTGCCAGCGCTGGTAGGTGTTTCGCGCGGGAAGCTCGTGTTGGTCAACGACGACGACCTCACCTACTGCTCGGTGCGTCTCGACCCGGAGTCTTTGTCGACGCTTCTCGCTCGCATCGGTGACATCGCAGAGCCACTCCCCCGCACGTTGGCGTGGTCGGCTGCCTGGGAAATGACTCGGCAGGCCGAGATGAAGGCTCGCGACTTCGTCGGTTTGGTGCTCAGCGGAATCGGTACCGAGACCGAGGTCGGGGTCATGCAGCGGCTTCTGCTGCAGGCTCAGACCGCCATCACCGCATACGCGGAGCCGAGTTGGGCCAAGGAGCACGGCGAGCCGGAGTTCGCCGATTCGGTCCTCGCTTTCGCCCGTTCGGCGGAGGCTGGTTCGGATCATCAGTTGGCCTTCATCAACACTCTGACCGGTACGGCTCTCGCGGATCGCCACGTCGAGGTGTTGCAGGCACTGCTCGACGGTGATGTCGCCGGCCAGAACCTCGACGGACTCGAGGTCGACACCGATCTGCGGTGGCGTCTGGTCTCCGCGCTCGCGGCGGCCGGAGCAATCGACGCCGACGGCGTGGATTCACCGGTCATCGACGCCGAGGCGAAGCGGGACAACACCGCCGCGGGCGCACGCTCCGCCGCAGCGGCACGCGCGATCCGCCCCGACAGCGAGGTCAAAGAACAAGCGTGGACGACGGTCGTCGAGGACGATTCGGTGCCCAACACCACCGCCCGAGCGATCATCGGCGGCTTCGCCGGTCCGGGGCAGTCCGAGCTGCTCTCGTCATACGTGGATCGCTACTTCGGCGCCATCGAGAACGTCTGGGCACGTCGCTCCAGCGAGGTGGCGCAGACGGTCGTCATCGGCCTCTACCCATCCTGGTCGATCAGCGACGAGTCGGTTGCCACGGCGGATCGATTCCTCGACAAGGACTTGACGCCGGCTCTTCGTCGTCTTGTCATCGAGGGGCGCGCCGGGGTTGTGCGCTCGTTGGCTGCTCGGAAGTTCGACGCAAGCTGACGCCCGTGCGGTAGAGAACAACGCACTGCGCCGTTCGACCGAGTCGGTCGAACGGCGCAGTGCGTTGAGCTGAAGTTGTCTGCGTCAGGGACTGACGATAGCTGCGGCCATGACGCGGACCGAGCTGACGAGCCCGTCGATCAGTTCTCCGTCGCGGAAGGGGCCGACTGCAGCGGTGATACCGAGTTGGGCGACGCGATCATTGGCTCGGTCGCTGACGCGGCTGCCGCTCCGGATCTCGATGGCCTTGCTGTTGGGATCCACAGCGATCAGGATCGAACGGATCGCATCGGGGGTATGCGGAAAGACCTCGTCCGCTCCGGATGCGGCGTCGGCACCGAGGTCGCCGACGTAGATGTTGAAACGGATCTGAGTTGCACGCGTGGCTTCGATGAGTGCATCGTCCAACGCCACCAGGTCCGGTGTCTCGAAGGGCAGCAGTTCCGGATTCAACGTGCCGAACGGGAAGACCGCCGAAATTCGTCCGCTACCGGTCAGCGCCGCACCGTAGGGCAGGACGTCCGCGTCGATGTTGCTCTTGACCAGATCACCACTTGCCACTTGCCGAGCCTCCGATCAAGTCAGTCGTCGATGCGTGAGAGTCTCCGTGTCCACCGTGTGGTGTCACTTCGTCGGTCGCGCTCCACAGAATCGGGTCGCGCGTCCACTTGTCCGACAGCTTGTACGGCGTGATGTTCATGCCGGGCTGCTTGGCGGAGAGGTAGGACAGAGCGCCGATGATTCCGATGATCGCGAGCGGAATCACGCCGAATATCAGCAATGTCTCGAGGATGCTCACAGAATGTGAGGTTAGTCGACTTTGCGCTCGAGAGCGACGCCGGGTCAGGCAGCACCTTCACCGAGATACGCAAGCCAGGAAGGATCGAGTTCCTTGTTGCTCGCGAGCAACCTCCAGTGCGGCCCCTTGGGAGGCACGAGCTGCGCCCTCAGCGTCCAACCGAGCTCGCTGAGCATCTTGTCTGCTTTGCGGTGGTTGCAGGGCGCGCAGCACGCGACGCAATTCTCCCAGGAATGTTCCCCACCGCGGCTTCGTGGGATCACATGATCGACGGTCTCGGCCTTGGCGCCGCAATAGGCGCAGCGGAATCGGTCACGGTGCATCAGGGCAGCGCGTGTCATCGGGACACGGGCGCGGTAAGGAACTCGAACGAACGTTCTGAGTCGGATGACGGACGGTACCTGGACCGAGAAGTCCGCCGAGCGAATGAACGGTCCCGAGGGGTCGTCGTGGATGACGTCCGCCTTCTCGCAGACGAGAAGAACAACTGCGCGACGCATCGGAAGAGCGGTCAGCGGCTCGAAGGTGGCGTTGAGAAGCAGGACGCGGCGTTTTACCCAAGCCGGGACACTGTCCTCGCCAGGAGAGACAACATGTAGCGGAGAGCCCCCCGATATCCGTTGCCGCTGGTCTGCGGTGTCGTGGACATCGTTGGGCAGGAGTTGTCGGTGACGGTGTTGCTTGTTCTTCATGGGTGTTCTCCTGAAGAGTCGGCGCCCGCGCATGGCTTGCGCGGAACACGTGTGACAGTGGAACACGAAACAGGCGGGTGTGCACACCCCTTTTCTCGATAAATACCGTGGCCGGACGGTTAACGCGCGGCCAACTCACGGCGGTCGAAGAAGGCGGGTGGCAAGTTTGCGCGTCGTCCGTAGACTTTGAAAGTGTTTCTATCCGCTCCGAACTCTGTCCTGAACACAACTGCACTCGCGATCGACTCGAGGTCGTTCGAACTGACGGAGACGAGTCGGGATTGGCTGGTCAACCGGCCCCTGCAGGTTCTCGGCTATCTCCTCCTCGCGATCGCGCTCCGCTGGGTACTGCACAGACTGATCGACCGTTTCACCAAGCGAAGCGCCAGCACGTCCGAACGGTCACCGATGTTGCTGCGCCCGCTTCGCGAGCGCGCGACAAGTTCTCTGCAGGGCTCGATACTGAGCGAACGTCGCAGACAGCGCGCGACCACGATCGGCTCCGTACTCAAGTCCGGCGTCTCCGTCGTCGTTCTCACGTGGTTCGTACTCTCCGCCTTCGACGTCGTCGGCGTGAACGTGACGCCCTTCATCGCGTCTGCCGGAATCGTCGGCGTTGCGCTCGGCTTCGGCGCCCAGAACCTGGTGCGCGACTTCCTCTCGGGCATCTTCATGCTGCTCGAGGACCAATACGGCGTCGGCGACATCGTCGATCTCGGTGAAGCTGTCGGCACCGTCGAAAGCGTCGGCCTGAGGGTAACGACGATCCGCGATATCAACGGGACGGTGTGGTACTGCCGGAACGGTGAAGTGCTTCGTGTCGGCAACATGAGTCAGGGATTCGCGGTCGCGGTACTCGACCTACCCGTCGCTCACACGGCGAACGTGGCCGAGGCGTGCGCAGTCGCCGAGAAAGCCGCACACGATGTGGTGACCTCCGGCGTGTTCGAGGAAGACCTGCTCGGCGATCCGGAGATGCTCGGCGTCAACGCGGTCAGTGCGGACACAGTCACCATCCGCATCACGGTCAAGGTACGACCGGGTCGCCAGTGGGCGGTTCAGCGCCGGTTGCACCGCGAGATTCTGCAAGCGTTCGTCGACGCGGGTGTGCAGGCCCCGTACCCGCAGGGACGCATGGGTGGCCCTATCCCCGACCTGACGAAGTGACAGACTCGTACCCGACGGCAACAACACGATCAGACACAGTTGCCAGACAGACAGCGCAATGAGACAGACAGCGACACCGAGCGGAAAGAACCGATGATGACCGAACCGCAGCAGACCTTCTACGACGCGGTCGGCGGCGCGGACACCTTTCGCAAACTGACCGCAACGTTCTACCAGCAGGTGGAGCACGACGAAATCCTCCGGCCGTTGTACCCGGAGGAGGACCTCGCTCCCGCAGAGCGGCGCATGCGGATGTTTCTCGAGCAGTACTGGGGTGGGCCGCGCACGTACTCGGACGAACGCGGTCATCCCCGCCTGCGGATGCGACACGCTCCGTTCACGATCGGCCCACTCGAACGTGACGCGTGGCTGCGCTGCATGCACATCGCGATAGCGTCGATCGACGAATCGGTGCTCGACGCAAGCCACCGGGCCCAGTTGGTTGATTACATGGAGATGGCTGCCAACTCGATGGTCAATTCAGCTCTGTGAACCGGACCGCATACCAGCGGTAGTGGACGCGGCAGCGTCGGTGCGTCCGAGTTGTTTGGCTCGCCTGAGCGCGCCGCGAACGTTGCCGGCGAACTGAAGCGCGAAGGACATCGATGTCGGCAGATGCCGCCGCAGGATCGCGTGTTTGCGCACGTAGTTCTCGACGTGCCACTCCGACCAGGTTCCGGCGCGGAAGAGCGCGGCGTCGCCGGCGACCAATGTGCGGGCTGGGTGATCCTCGGACGAGACCGTGACCGATCCGTCCATGATGTGCACGATCTCGTCGACGGCGAAGAACCAGCGAAAGCGCCCCGCAGTGCAGTCCCAGACGTTGGTCGTCGTGGTTCCGTCGACACTGCGTGACCATTCGGCCGATCGCGCCTCGGGTTGCCCGTCGAGAATCCAGTCCGAGTCGATGGGGTCGGCGTGCAACAACACTTCACTCAGGCGTACGGCTTCGATCGATCGTTCGGACATCGGCATGTCGCACCTCTCGCGTCGGTTCGAACCGGAACGGTACCTCATCAAACGGACTAATCGACTGTTTCGGTCCGATAAACCGAAACATCGGTATGTGATGAGCCACTACATCGGCGTCCCTGTTTACGCTCCCGCTCCTACGTTTGGCAGACTTGCCAGTTGTGACCGATCCGATGGGCAAGGCAACCGCACCCTGGTGGAAGGACGCAATCTTCTACCAGATCTATCCCCGGTCGTTCGCGGACTCGAACGGCGACGGAGTCGGCGACCTCGGCGGAGTTCGGGACAAATTGGGCTACCTCGAGCTACTCGGCATCGACGCGATCTGGTTGAGCCCCGTCATGCGCTCCCCCATGGCCGATCACGGCTACGACGTCTCGGACCCGCGGGCCATCGACCCGCTGTTCGGGGACCTCGACATCATGGACGCATTGATCAGCGAGGCGCATGCACGCGACATCAAGGTCACCATGGACTTGGTGCCCAACCACACCAGCGACCAACACCCGTGGTTCGTGGCAGCATTGGAGTCTGCGCCCGGCAGTCCGGAGCGGGCGCGGTACATCTTTCGCGACGGCAAGGGTGAGGACGGCTCGCAGCCACCCAACAACTGGCCCAGCATCTTCGGCGGTCCCGCATGGACTCGAGTGCGGGAAGCGGACGGCTCCTACGGCCAGTGGTATCTCCACATCTTCACCACCGAGCAGCCGGACCTGAACTGGGACAACCCCGAAGTGTTCGAGGATCTGGCGAGGACCCTGCGCTTCTGGCTCGACCGCGGCGTGGACGGTTTTCGCATCGATGTCGCGCACGGCATGGCCAAGCCCGACGAGCTGATCGATATGAATCTCGACCTCAACGAGCTGATGAAGAACGACGACGACGACCCGCGGTTCAACAACGACGCCGTTCATGACATTCACCGCCAGATTCGCAAGGTCATGGACGAATTCCCTGATGCCGTCACCGTCGGCGAGATCTGGGTCCAGGACAACGCTCGGTTCAGCGAATACATCCGCCACGACGAACTGCACCTCGGGTTCAACTTCCGTCTGGCCGAGGCCGCGTTCGATGCGAACGAGATTCGACATGCGGTGTCGAACTCCCTCGATGCGGTCGCCCGCGTCGACGGCACACCGACGTGGACACTGTCCAACCACGACGTCGTGCGCGAGGTCACCCGATATGGCGGCGGCAGCAGAGGACATGCTCGTGCCCGCGCGATGCTCCTTCTGGAACTTGCCTTGCCCGGTGCGGTGTTCGTCTACAACGGGGCCGAGCTGGGACTGCCCAATGCAGATCTGCCCGACGACGCACTGCAGGATCCCGTTTGGGAGCGTTCCGGCCACACCGAGCGCGGCCGCGACGGGTGCCGTGTGCCCCTGCCCTGGGAAAACTCGAAGCCGCCCTTCGGTTTCAGTTCCTCGCCGAACACGTGGCTGCCCATGCCCGTCGAATGGGCGTCACTGACGGTCGAGCAGCAACTCGAGGATGTGGACTCGATGTTGAGCCTGTATCGGTCCGCTTTCGAGCTGCGCGCACTTCGTCCGGAGTTCACCGGGGTCGGAATCGACTGGTACGGGAGCCCTCCCGGCTGCCTCGCCTTTCGCAGGAGCGGTGGGCTGATCTGCGCGCTCAACGCGACGGACGTACCCATTCCGCTTCCCCCCGGCGAGGTACTGATGTCCAGCGCGCCGCTGGTCGACGGCCACCTTCCGCCCGATACCGCTGCCTGGCTCGTTTGAGCCTGTCTTGTCAGCGCTCGACGGTCAGCGACAACGGGTTGGAGCGTCGGCTGAATACCGAGCCGTAGCGCGCGTCGAGACGGAGCCACACCGCAGTGGCGCGTACGCGAACCTTCTCGCTTTCGTCGATACGAGCGAGATCGGCCTCCGACGAAAGAGCGTCGTGCCCGGTGAATGGAACGAATCCCATTGCAGTGAGCGCGAATACCGTCCGCATGGTGATGGGAACGGTTTCGTTGGCCCCCTCGACGTGCAGGACTTTCTGGTCCAGCAGCGAGACCGGCGGACCGTGACTACTGCCGTGCTCCTTCGCCAGGCGGGCACCGCGTTGGGCGAGGTCTATCAGTACCCGCGCGGGCACGTCGTCGACGTGCTCGAAACCATGGTCCGGTGGTAGCGCGCCACGCCAGGCGGAATCCATCGAGAAACCGGGGTCCACCACGCCTTCGGAGACGGTTGCCAGTGCCGCGAGGAGTTGATCCGCCCCGGCCGAGGTGTCGTCGGGCACGACAGTCCCCGAGATCACCCGCACTGCAAGCGAATCGAATCCTGTCGGGGCCCATACCGAGAGGCGGCCGTCCGATCTGGCACGGAGTCGGACCACCGCCGCCTCGTCGAGCCGAACGACCTTCGTCAGGAAGGCAGTGAGGTTCTCGCGCTCGACTGCGTCCGGGACAGTAAGCGTTCGCTCAAACACGTTGCCAACTCTGGAGGTACGCGCGTTCCTCGTTGGTCAGCCGGCGCAGCCGCTGAGCGTCGATGTCGAATGCCGCGATCTGAGTCGAGGCGACGATCGCCGCAGGAGTATCGAGAGACTTGCCCTGCGCGCGCACCTCGTAGCCGCAGACGAAGTCGACTGCGCGCACCTTGTCGACCCACATGAACACGTCCAGCGGACCGTCCTCGTGCCGCAGCTGTCCCCGATACTTGACGTGCAGATCCGCAATCACCGCTCCGTTGCGGAGATCGGCGGTCGGCCTACCATCGACCAGCAGCCACGGAATGCGTGCTTCCTCGAGAAGCGTCACCATCCTGGCGTGGTTGATGTGCTGGTACACGTCCATATCCGACCAGCGGACATCGACGCTGGTGTGAAATCCTATGCGCTCGTTCGGCGCACGCTTGTCCGACAGATGGCCCTCGGGCACACTCACAACGTTGCTTCCTTCTCTCGTGGTCCGCAGTCAGGGAACCATACTGCGGACTTGGCGGGCCGCAACCGACAGCGTGGCCAGCTCCAGCGGCCCGGATTCAGCGATCTCGCCGAGAGCCGCGCGTGCGCGAGCGAGTCTCGACGAGTTGGTCGATTCCCACTCCGCTATCTTCTCCGCGGCACTCTCGTGCGGTTCACCACCGAGCAGTACTTCCTTGGTGATGGCGCGGAGCGAGGAATAGAGGTCATCGCGCAGTGCCAACCGCGCCAACGAATGCCAGCGGTCCCCCCGTGCCAGGCCTGATACCGACGTCAACAACCAGTCGATGCCGATGTGCGCGTCGAGCGCGAAGTACAGCTCGGCCACTTCGGCGGGGTCGTGATCGGTGATGTCCGCGACGTCGATGATGTCGAGAAGGCAGAAGATATCCAGCAACTGGTACACCTTGGCGGCGAGGGCATGCGGCGCACCCCGCTCGACCGCAGAAAAGACCCTGTCGTCGAGATCTCGGGCCTGATGGCCGTCGATCCATCCACTCACCCGACCCCTGAGCAAGGCGACCTTTCTTGCGTAACGGCTGATCTCGGCTCCGACGGCGAGTGGCTGCGGCCGGTTGGCCAACAGCCACCGCGCAACGCGGTCGAGTACACGCCGCGATTCGAGCAACAGTGCATCCGAGGACTCCGCGGTGAGATCGGCCGACCTGATCTCGTCCCACAACGCGTCGAGATCGAAAATCGCTGTCGCCGCGGCAAAAGCGCGCACCGCGTCGGTGCCCGTGGCCCCGGCATCCTCGGCAAGTCGGTAGACGAACGTGATGCCGCCGCAATCGACCGTCTCGTTCGCCAAGGCGGTTGCGACGAGTTGCCGACGGAGCGGATGCGAGGTGATGGCGTGCGCGTACGGCTCCCGCAGAGGTGCAGGGAAGTACTTGGGCAGCCGCGGCGCGAACACGTCACTGTCGGGCAGTTCGCTGGCCAGCAGGTCGCTCTTCAACCCCAGCTTGACGTGGGCCATCACCGTCGCCAGCTCCGGTGAGGTCAGTCCGCGATTGTTGTGCTTGCGCTTACGAAGGTCCGAGTCACTCGGAAGTGCTTCGAGTTCACGATCCACCCCCCGCCGAACTTCGAGATCCTTGATGACGCGTCGATGCACGGTGACCAGGGCAGGCGCGTCGCGCCGCGAGGTTCCGAGCACTTCGTTCTGCATGATGTTGTCCCACAACACGAGTCGTCCAACCTCGTCCGTCATCGACGCCAGCAGTTCGTCACGATCATCACGGTCGAGCGTGCCGTCGGCGATGGCCGATTCGAGGAGAATCTTGATGTTGACCTCGTGGTCGGAACAGTCGACACCGGCCGAGTTGTCGACGGCGTCGGTATTGATGCGACCGCCCGACTTGTCGTATTCGATTCGCCCCAGCGCTGTGGCTCCGAGGTTGCCGCCCTCACCGACGACAGTTGCGCGAACTTCGTTGCCGTCGACTCGAATTGCGTCGTTCGACTTGTCACCGACCTCGGCGTTCGTTTCGGTCGAGGCCTTGATGTAGGTGCCGATCCCGCCGTTCCACAACAGATCGACCGGCGCCTGAAGGATCGCGCGCATCAGTTCCGGTGGCGACATCGAGGTGACCCTGTCGTCGAGGCCGAGCGTCACCCTGGCCTCGGGGCTGATCGGAATGGACTTCACCGTCCGCTCCCACACCCCTCCACCAGTGGAGATAGCCGAGGAAGCGTAGTCCGCCCAGGAGGACCGCGGGAGCGAGAACAGCCGCTCACGTTCTGCGTAACTCGTGGCCCGATCCGGATGGGGATCGAGGAAGATGTGGCGGTGGTCGAAGGCGGCGACGAGACCGATGTGCCTGCTCAGCAGCATTCCGTTTCCGAAGACGTCGCCGCTCATATCGCCGACACCGACAACCGTGAAGTCTTGAGTCTGAGTGTCGGTTCCGATCTCACGGAAGTGCCGCTTGACGCTCTCCCATGCACCCCTGGCCGTGATACCCATGGCCTTGTGGTCGTAGCCTGCCGACCCACCGGAGGCGAAGGCGTCGCCCAGCCAGAAGTCGTATTCCGCCGCAACAGCATTGGCCATATCGGAAAAGGTCGCCGTGCCCTTGTCCGCGGCGACCACGAGGTAGGTGTCGTCGCCGTCGCGTCGCACCACACGCTTCGGAGGAATCACCGTCCCCGTTGCACGTTCGAAGTTGTCGGTGACATCGAGCAGACCGGCGATGAACAACCGGTAGCACGCCTGGCCTTCCGCTGCTGTAGCCGAACGATCGGTCGCCGCATCACCGGTCACCGCAGGCGGCCGCTTGACGACGAATCCGCCTTTGGCTCCCACCGGAACGATAACTGCGTTCTTGACCATCTGAGCCTTCGCGAGGCCGAGGACCTCGGTCCTGAAGTCCTCGCGCCGATCGGACCATCGCAACCCACCGCGGGCGACCTCACCGAAACGAAGATGTACACCCTCGACCCGGGGCGAGAACACGAAGATCTCGAAGGTGGGTTTTGGCTTGGGCAATTCGGCGATCCGCTGCGAATCCAGTTTGAGGGAAAGGAATTCGCGAGGCGCGCCCTCGGAGTCGAGGACATAGAAGTTGGTTCGAAGCGTCGCGCGAATCAGCTCGAAGATCGCCCTGAGGATGCGATCTGCATCGAGACTGATCACGTCGTCGATGAGAGAACCGAGTTCGGTGCGCAGTTCCTTCGAACGCTCCTTGGACTCGCGATCGGGATCGAACTGAGCCTCGAAGAGCCCGACGAGCAACCGGGCGGTATGAGGATGCGCGAGTAGCACGCCCTCTATGTTGAACTGACTGTACGGAAAGTTCGCCTGGCGCAGATACTTCGCGTAGGCCCGGAGCACCTGCGCCTGCCGCCAATCCAGTCCGGCACGCATCACCAGCTCGTTGAACCGGTCGGCATCCGCGCGGCCATGCCACACCGCGGTGAAGGCATCGGTGAATCGCAGCTGCACGCGCGATTCCCGGTCGGGAGCGCCGGCACCCTGCAGCTCCGCGTGCAGATCGTCGTCGATTGCGGTGATCAGCATCTCGCGAGATGCGGACACACCGAAATCGTAGATCCAGCATTGTATTCCGTCCGGTCGAACCACCGGGTACGGGCGCTCGTCGTCCACCTCGACGCCGAGGCTCTGCAACACCGGGAGGACTTGGCTCAGCGACACACCACGTCCACCGATGTAGAGACTGAATCTCCAGCTACCCACGTCGGAGTCGTCGTTGCGGTAGAGCTGCATGTCAATCGCACCGTCGGTCAACGACTCGAACCGTGCGATGTCGAACACGGCACGTTCGGGGGTGAAATCCTGCTTGTAGGCCTCGGGCAAGGCCTCGGCGTAGCGAGAGGCAACCACCCGATCGGTGTCCTCGCTCAGCGAGACCGCCTCGCTCAGTCCGTCTTCCCACGTTCTGATCGTCTCGCTCAGAAGCCCCTCGATACGGGCGATGTTCGCCGAGGACAGATCGACGGGCACGTCTTCGTCGGCGCTGCGCCGCACCGTCACATGCAACAGGGCCAGATCGGATTCGGTGACGCGCGCGGTGTAGTCGAGCCCCGTGCCGCGCAATTCTTCGAGCAAAGCGTTCTGTACCGCCAGTCGTACCCGTGTGGTGTAGCGATCACGTGGCAAATACACCAGAGCGGAAACGAAGGCGCCGCCCGAATCCGCTCGCAGGAACACCTTGACCTTGCGTCTGCGTCCCATGGCCATCACCGCAGTTGCCCGCTCGTACAGTGCATCGACACGAGTTGCGAACAGCTCCGACCGAGGCATCGACTGCAGCACCTCGAGCATTGCCTGCCCCGAGAACGAAGCCAAATCGAACCCGGCCCGTTCGATGACCGTGCGCACACGATTCTCGATCACCGGGATGTCCAAGACGTTCTCGTGCAGCGCCGTCACAGTGAAGACGCCGACGAACCGATGCTCACCCCACTCCGGTGCCTCGGAGTCGAACAGCGTAACGAAGTACGGGTACACCGCGCGGTGCACTCTCGCCGGGCTCGAGCCCTGGGTCAGGTCGACGATCGCGGACCGGTCGCTCAGCGCCCACGAGTCGGCGACGAGTCGGTCGTCGTCTCGAAGCATTCCGAGGCCGCTCGTCTCATCCGGCTCCGAACGCAGATCACCTTCGGCATCCCGGGTGACGTTGCATCGGCGGTAGCCGAGCAGCGTGTAGTGGCCGTCGGCGAGCCACCTCAGCAGCCTCGCCGCATCGGTCAATTCGGCAGCAGAGCTTTCGCCACGCTGTTGCGCCGTACTGTCCATTGCTGCCGCCACGTCACTCTGGACCGCGCGCATGGCATCGGTGTCGGTGACGACTGTGCGAACGTCGCTGAGCACCTCGACGATTGCATCGCCGAGGCGGTCGAGGATCTCCTCCGAGACCGAGGATTCGAGCTGAACGTGCATCCACGACTCTCGAACAGACCGCGACTCACCGAGAGAGCTGGAGGCACCGTTGCTCGGCGCGACCGCAACGAGGACCCCTTCAGCGGTGCGAGCCACCGACAGAATCGGATGAACTACATCGGTGATCTCGACGCCGAGTCGGGAGAGCTGCGAGACCACGGACTCGACCAGTAGAGGCATGTCATCGGTGACGATCTGCAGCGCAACGCCGGTTGCCGCGCCGCTCGCCGCGTCGTCGGGAACGTGGACGCGGACCTTCGCCTCGCCCTCGCCTCTGTGCGCCGCGAGCTGAAGATGCAGTCGAAACATGCCCAGCTCGGGCTCGGGGATGGAGCTGTCGAGATCATCGAGGTCGACATGTGCGAAGTAGGCGGCCTTGACCTCGGGGAGCGAGGCCACCAGCTCCTCCGAAAGTCCCCTCGTCCAATCCCCATCCGTCGCACCGCTGTCCACCGTGCGCGTATCCGCCGTGTGCCTGTCCGACGAGTTCGGCATGTTCTCGAATCACTCCCTGTGAGGGTTGTCGCGGCGAAAGTCCGTGCGGCAACGTGTCCCGATTCGCCGCCACCCGGACGAGCCTATCTCCGGAACCGCCCTATTCGAGGGGCCTAGCCGGCGATTTCGTATTCGGCCAGGACCGACTTCTCTCGATCTGTCAGCGCACGCGGCGTTTGAGACTCCAGATCGAAAGCCACCATGACTGCCTCCGCCTCGGAACACAGTGCGCCGCTCACATCCAGAACACGCTGCTTCACCTGGAACGACGTCCGGCCTATGCGCAAGATGGACACCTCGATGACGAGCGGACCCGATTCGTCGAAAATCGGCCGCAGGAAGTCGACGGTCAGCCTGCGCACGACCGTCGCTCCCCTGCTGCCCACTGCTTCCATCAGAACTTGCGTGATGAAATGCGCCCGCGCTTCCTGCAGGTATTCGACAAAACGGGTGTTGTTCACATGCCCGAGTCGATCCGAGTCACTCCACCGAACCTGCAGCGAGTACTCGAATACCTTGCCCGACAAAGACTTCAGTCCCTGGTCAGTTTGCGGTGCGTGACGCGGTGCGGGCGAGCCGCATCGGGTCCGAGTCGCTCGACCTTGTTTTCCTCGTAGCCTTCGAAGTTGCCCTCGTACCAGTACCAGGCTGCTTCGTTGTCGCCGAAGCCTCCCTCCCACGCCAGGATGTGCGTGCAGGTGCGGTCGAGGAACCAGCGATCGTGCGAGATGACCACTGCGCAACCGGGGAACTCTTCCAGTGCGTTCTCGAGCGAACCGAGTGTTTCGACGTCGAGGTCGTTGGTCGGTTCGTCGAGCAGGATCAGGTTTCCGCCCTGCTTGAGCGTCATCGCCAGGTTGAGACGGTTGCGCTCACCACCGGAAAGCACTCCCGCCGGCTTCTGCTGGTCATGTCCCTTGAACCCGAACGAGCTGATGTAGGCGCGAGATGGGAACTCTGAAGTCCCGACGGTGATGAAGTCGAGTCCGTCGGAGACGGTCTCCCAGACTGTCTTCTTCGGGTCGATTCCGGAGCGGTTCTGGTCGACGTAGCTGAGCTTGACCGTCTGCCCGATCTTGACCTCTCCGCTGTCCGGTTCTTCGAGTCCGACGATGGTCTTGAACAGCGTCGTCTTGCCGACACCGTTGGGGCCGATGACACCGACGATGCCGTTACGCGGAAGGGTGAACGAGAGGTCCTTGATGAGGACCCGACCGTCGTAGCCCTTGTCGAGATGTTTGACCTCGACGACAATGTCGCCGAGCCGCGGCGGGTTGGGAATCTGGATCTCGTCGAAATCGAGCTTCCTGGTCTTCTCTGCCTCGGCGACCATTTCGTCGTAGCGAGCCAGACGCGATTTGCTCTTGGCCTGCCGGGCTTTTGCGCCGGAGCGAACCCATGCGAGTTCGTCCTTGAGCCGCTTCTGCAGCTTCTGATCCTTCTTGCCCGAGACCTCGAGGCGCTCTGCCTTCTTCTCCAGATAGGTCGAGTAGTTGCCCTCGTACGGGTAGAGGTGACCGCGATCCACCTCGGCGATCCACTGTGCGACGTGATCGAGGAAGTACCGGTCGTGTGTCACGGCAAGAATTGCGCCGGGATACGCAGCGAGGTGTTGCTCGAGCCACAGCACGGACTCGGCGTCGAGGTGGTTTGTCGGTTCGTCGAGGAGCAGAAGATCCGGCTTGCTCAGCAAGAGCTTGCAGAGTGCGACGCGGCGCTTCTCACCACCGGAGAGGTTGGTCACGGGCGACTCGGGCGGCGGGCAACGCAGAGCATCCATCGCCTGCTCGAGCTGAGAATCGATCTCCCACGCGTCGGCGTGATCGAGCTTTTCCTGCAGATCGCCCATTTCCTCCATGAGCTCGTCCGAGTAATCGGTGGCCATCAGCTCGGCGATTTCGTTGTAGCGCTTGAGCTGCACCATCGTCTCGCCGAGCCCGTCTTCGACGTTCTCCCGGACATTCTTGGAGTCGTCGAGGATCGGCTCCTGCATGAGGATGCCCACCGACGCGCCGGGCGCGAGGAAAGCCTCTCCGTTACCGGGCTGATCGATCCCCGCCATGATCTTGAGGATGCTCGACTTGCCGGCGCCGTTGGGGCCGACGACACCGATTTTCGCTCCCGGATAGAAGCTCATCGTTACGTCGTCGAGGATGACCTTGTCGCCGTGCGCCTTGCGCACCTTCTTCATGGTGTAGATGAATTCCGCCATGCCGGCCAGCTTATCGGTCCGGAGCGTCACCGACACCATCGCCCGATTCGCTGCGAACACAGCGCGCTCACCAGCCGCGCGTCCGGACCCGACTCTTCGCCGACGGGTCCGGACACGGCAGCACGGTGCTACCCGACGCCCACCTCCACGTCCTCAGCCACCTCCGAGTCGGACAATCCGAACTCGTCGTTGTCGCCGTCTCCATTCGCCTCGAAGGACCCCGCTGCCCCGTCGTTCTCCTGATCACTGTTCTCCCGGTCGACATCCTCGCCCGCAGTCGAGGCTTGCACCGGCCTCGCGCGTGCGACCGTGACGATGCAGCGGGCCAGGTCCGGGCCGATCGCGCTGGCGGTCATCTCGACACCGGAGCGTTCGACGCCTTCCCTCGTCGTGTATTCGTTGGTCTTGAGCTGCCCGTACGCGATCACGGGGTCACCCTTCATCAGCGAGCCTCCGACGCCCTTGACGAGCCTCCGCCAGCAGGTCACGGTCAGGAAGAGTGTGCCGCCGTCCGTCCATTCACCTGTCGCACGGTCCTGGCGTCTGGCGTTGCTCGCCATCCGGAAGCTCAGCACCTCGTCGCCTGATGCGGTCGACCGTTTGACCGGATTGGTGATGACGGTCCCCACCACTGCACATTGCGCCTCGTACATGTTGTTCCCCCTCGCCTGTTTCGGTCGAACGGTGCTCGACCCGTGTGCCAACTCTGCCTCGAAAACGAGACGCGAAACGGCCGCGAGCGGAATCTGTGGATAGAGGCGAAGGCTGTGGACAAAGTGCCGAAACTGGCCGATTTCGCGGCCCTGTCGTCGGGCGTCCGTGCTACGGGCTGCTGACTACAAGGCGACGTCGACGTACTGCGAACCGAGACGCTCGGGCCGGGCCTCCCCCGCCGTCGAGCTCGCGAGTAGTCCCTCCAGCAGGTCGGGGTTCACCGTCGAGAAGGTGACCGCAGCGCGCGCGAGATACTCGATCGACACCACCTCTACTCCGCGCGTGCGGAGTTCGGATTCGATTCGACCGACGTCGGTGTGACTCAACTCCACGCGTACGAGTTCTCGCCTCTCCCGCCGGACCAGCCGGGCATCGGTCAGCGCCTGCGCTACTGCTCCCGAGTACGCGCGCGCCAGTCCCCCGGTACCGAGTTTGGTACCGCCGAAGTATCTGCTCACGACGGCGACGACGTTGGTCAGATCACGCCCGGCAAGCACTTCGAGCATCGGGTGTCCGGCCGTCCCTGTCGGTTCTCCGTCGTCACTGCTGCGCTCGATCCGCGCGCCTGCGATATCGCCGATGAGGAAAGCGGAGCAGTGATGACCTGCTCCGGGGTGTGCCGACCGCGCGGACGCGACCACTCGGCGAGCCGCGTCCTCGGACTCCGCACGCTCGATGAGAGCGAGGAATCTCGACTTCTTCACGATGGCCTCGGCGGCTACGGAACCGGCGATAGTGACGAACACCCGTCCCCCTGTGGTTTCGGTCTTCGGTGCCGACGCTACGCGGCGACTCGAGATGGGTCCGGTTCGGCGGGATCGTCCTGCGAGGATCGGAGAAGTTCGGCGTACCGGCCTGCCGAAGTCAGCAACTGCTCGTGCGTGCCGGATTCGACGACACGTCCGTGGTCGAGTACGGCAATGCGATCGGCTGCCCGGACGGTCGAGAGTCGGTGGGCGATGAGGATGGTGGTGCGATCTTTCATCAGTTCGTCGAGGGCTACCTGCAGTGCCCTTTCGGTTGCATTGTCCAATGCGCTGGTCGCCTCGTCGAGCACCAGGATGGGCGGGTTGCGCAGTACTGTCCGCGCGATGGCGAGACGCTGCTTCTCACCGCCGGAGAACCGGTATCCGCGTTCGCCGACGAGGGTGTCGTAGCCGTCGTCGAGTGCGGAGACGAAATCGTGGATCTGCGCGATCTTTGCGGCGTGCTCGATTTCGGCGTCGGTGGCCTCGGGTTTGGCGAAGCGCAGGTTCTCGCGAATCGTCGCATGAAACAGGTAGGTCTCCTGCGAGACGACGCCGACGAGGTCTGCGACCGTGGTGGTCGCGAGATCCCTCAGGTCGATGCCGTCGATGCTCACTCGGCCCTGTGTCGGATCGTGCAACCGTGCTGCGAGGTATCCCAGTGTCGTCTTTCCCGATCCGGTCGACCCGACGAGAGCGAGGGTGCTTCCGGCCGGAACATCGAGCGTGATGTTGTGCAGCGTCGACTGGTTCGCGCCGGCATAGGCGAAGTCCACGTGGTCGAAACGAACATCTCCGCGAACGTCGTTGCGGTCGAGCGCTTTCGGCTGGACCGGTTCGGCTATGTCGATCGGCAGGTCGAGATACTCGAAGACGCGCCCGAACAGGGCGAGCGAACTCTGCACTTCCACGCCGGTGTTCAACAACTGCATGGTGGGACGGAAGAGTTGGGTCTGCAGGGTCGTGAACGCGACCAGGGTTCCGACGGTCAGCGCGCTCCCGTTGCCGATGGTGATGCCGGCGAACCAGTAGACGAGCGCGGGCATGACGGCGAAGCTGATCTGCATGCTCGCCATCCGCCACTTGCCTGCCATCATCGCCGCGAGTTCGACGTCGGCGACCTCGTCCGACCGCCGCGCAAACTGCTCGGTCAGCACGCTCGACGATCCGGTGGTCTTGCCGAGCAGGATTCCGCTGACCGAAAGTGATTCTTCGATCTGCACCGACAGCTCACCGAGCAACCGCTGCCGCGTGCCCGAGATCCTCCGGCGCTCGTTTCCGATGCGGCGGGCGATACGAACGAATACCGGCAGGATGACGAGCGAGAAGAGCGCAAGCTTCCAATCCAGCAGAAACAGTGCCACCACGGTGGCCACGACGGTGGTGGCGTTCTGCGCGATGGACGTGGCCGTGTTGGTGACGACCGATTGCATGCCACCGATGTCGTTGGCGATGCGGGACTGAACTTCTCCGGTACGGGTGCGGGCGAAGAATCCGAGCGACTGCTTTTGCAGGTGGGCGTACACCGACACACGGAGGTCGTGCATGAGTGTTTGGCCCACGATGTTGGAGAGCCAGGTCTGTAGGACACCGAGGGTGTTGGTGATGACTGCGACTGCGATCATGCCCAGGGCGATCAGCGTGACGAGGGTGACGTCGCGATCGGGTATGGCGTGGTCGAGCAGTTCGCGCAGCAGAAACGGGGACGCGAGTGCGATGACGGCACTGAAGACGATGATCGCCGTGACGACGGCGATGCGCGCGCGATACGGGCGAAAGAGACGCAGGACCCGTCGGACGGGCGCGGGGTCAGCTGTAGTCGATGGCGGGTTCGTGGGTGGTCTTGCCAAGTAGGCCTCCTGAATCGATGAGCAACATAAGCAGAGGTTACCTCATTATGAGGTTGTCGACAACGGCGTTATGCTGACGGGTATGCACGCCGCAGACAATCCGAACCTCGCCGACTCGTTCATGGCGGTGGCGCGAAGGATCCGTCACACACACATGGCTGCGCTGGAGCCGTTCGGCCTGAACCCCTCGCAGAGCCGGGCACTGCACGTTCTCGCTCGCGCAGGTCAACCCATGCGGCTTCGCGCCCTCGCCGACCATCTTCGAATCGTGGCGCGATCGGCCACGGACGTGGTCGATTCGCTCGAGGCTGCCGATCTCGTCACGCGCGAGGACGACCCCGCAGACCGCAGGGCGGTGCTGGTCTCGTTGACCGAGGCCGGTCGAGCCCGCCTGCGCGCCATCGATTCGGCACGGAGCAAGGTCGGCGTCGAACTGTTCGACGCACTCGACACCGCAGAGCGAGCCGAACTGCAAAGACTGTTGGCGAAGATCACCGCCGAGCAGTGACGCACACGACGAGGCTCAGTCCCCGTCGCCTCGATCACGACGCGCAAGCTCGGCGAACATTGCGTTGTGCGCGGCGAGATCTGCGTCGTGGTCCCGGTCCGCTGCGCGGTCCGAACGTTTGGCAGTCCGATCGTCACTACGCGACCACTGAATCAGCAACGCAAGCATCACCAGCACGAGTGGAATTTCACCTGTCGCCCAGGCGATGCCACCACCCAGCTTCTGATCCGCCATGAGGTCGGCGTTCCAGTCCAGACCGAGCGAACGGTAGTACCAGCCACCCATCACAGTGTTCATGCTCATCAGCGCCACACCGAAGAACGCGTGGAACGGCAGCGATCCGAACACCATCGCCAGCTTGGTGATCGGCTCGATGTGTCGCGGCGACGGATCTACGCCTATGACCACCCAGTAGAAGAGGTAGCCACTGAGGATGAAGTGCGCATTCATCAGCAAGTGCGCGGTGTGACTGTCGAGGACCGACCCGAACACCCCGCCGAGATACAGCGCGTAGAAGCCGCCGACGAAGAGCGCCGCCGCCACGATGGGATGCGTCAGGAATCTCGAGACCGGGCTGTGCAGAGCTTGGAGCAGCCATTCACGGGGACCGGGAACACCGTCCTTGCCTGCGACCGGCAATGCCCGTAGAGCGAGCGTCAACGCACCGCCGAGTGCGAGCAGGACGGGCACCAGCATGGACAGCGCCATGTGGGCACTCATGTGCACACTGAACATGGCGGGCGAGTACTTGCCGACACCGGAGGACGTCGAGACCAGCATCACCAGGCAGCCCAGCACGAAGGCCACCGTGCGCCCCATCGGCCATGCGTCACCGCGCTTACGAAGCCTGCGAACACCCAGTAGATACAGCACGGCGAGCACGATCGAGGCGGTCCCGAAGATGAGGTCGAAGCGCCAATCGAACATCAGTCGCGCCACGGTGGGAGGCCCGTCGAGGTCGTAGCCCAAAGACGCTTCGGTCAGCGAAAGATCGAGATCGATGTTCGACGGCGGAGGCGTCCGTCCGAGCCCAACGGCCAAACCGATGGTCGCGGCCATCACCAACACCTCGCCACCGGCGAAGCGGACAAGCGCCCCCCGCGATTCGGGATTCGCTGCCAGCGCAGGGAGCGAGCGTCGGCGCTGTACCCATCCGAAGAAACCGAGAACGACGAGAGCAACTATCTTGGCGAGTACCAGCCGCCCGTACACGGTGGTGAACAGGTCGGACACCGACACCCGTACCAGCATGTTGATGACTCCGGACGCCGCCATGACGACGAAGCAGACGGTGGCGATGGCCGAGAACCGCCGAGTCGCGACATCGGTGTAAGCCCCGCGGCGCCGTGCGTGCGCCAGTACGGCGAACAACCCACCCGCCCACAGTGTGGCCGCGATGAGATGCAAGATCAGACTGTTGGTGGCCACATCGTGTGACCCACCCGAGGACGAGTGACCGGTGACGGCGATCGGCATCATCGTGCCGAGCGCGAGGACGAGAAGCAGTGGCGTCCAGGACCATCTCAGTACGGCCCGGGATCCGATCGCGAGAACCACGGCCAGAATGGCGGTCCAGCGCCAGGCGCTGGCGATCTCGACCTGGTCGAGGGCCACCCACAGGTTGCTCGGCTGGATTGCCACGGTGAAGGGCTGCCCGGATGTGTCCGACAGCGTCAGTGGCACGAGGACGAGGGCGCATGCGGCCCAGATGATGGCCGCGACGGATCCGGTGCGAACCGCTCGGTATCCGCCGACGTCGAGCACACCGCTCTTCTGCGGCGGCACCAGGAAGGCAGCGAGCAGGAACGAGCCGATTGCAATCGCTGCGGCGATCTCACCGGCAGCACGAACGGCGGGAAGTCCGTAGGTGGTCGCGGGACCGGGGTCGGGAATTCCGAGCAGCACGAGTGCGTCCGAGGCAGACAAGCTGATGACCAGTGCAGCAACGACGGCCGCGATCAGTCCTGCGGTGGCGAAAACGGAGCCCGACGCCTGCCCCGGCGGCGTCGTCGAAGCCGGTTCGGTGGTCTCCACGTGCGGTGCTGCCATGCCGTCCAGAGTAGGAGGTCCTCGCACCGGACCGATAATCGATCCCGCTATGTCCTACGACACGTCACTCTGTACCTAGTTCGTCTCGATGAATTCGGCCGCGACGTGCCGCGAGTGGTTCACCGGTTCCGCCCCAGCGCCTGGCGACGATCTCCGCAGCGATGGAGACCGCTGTTTCCTGCGGGGTGCGCGCCCCGAGGTCCAGACCGATCGGACTGGACAACCCGGCGAGCTGCGCCGCGGTGAGACCGGCGCTGGACAACCGTGCGAGCCGGTCCTCGTGCGTGGCCCGCGATCCCATTGCCCCGACGAAGGCGAACCCCTGACGCAACGCGATATCGAGCACCGGCACGTCGAACTTGGGGTCGTGTGTCAACACGCACACGACTGTGTGTCGATCGACCGCGCCCGCGGCGAGTTCACCAGCGAGGTAGCGGTGAGGCCAGTCGACGATCACCTCGGCCGCTGACGGGAATCGCTGCCGAGTTGCGAAAAGGGGGCGTGCATCACACACGGTGACCCGGTAGCCGAGGAAAGCGCCCTGTTCGGCCACCGCTGCCGCGAAGTCGATCGCGCCGAACACCAGCATCCGAGGGCGCGGTGCGTAGCTTGCGACGAAGATCTCCATCCCATCGCCGAGCCGTTCACCGTCCGGCCCGTAGGTGAGTACAGCGGTCCCGCCCGCAGCGAGCAGTCCTCGTGCGTCGTCGGTCACCGCCGCATCGCTGCGCGCAGAGCCGATCGAGCCGGTCGACCCGCTCCGGTCGAGAATCAGGTGTCGACCGATCCGCGCCGGATTCGGATGAGCGATCACAGTTGCCACTGCCACGGGCTGGTCCGCCGAAATCGCCTCGGCAACAAAGCCCAATTCCGGAAACGTCGACGATGACACCGCTTCGACGAAAACCTCGAGTGTTCCACCGCAGGTCAGCCCGACGGCAAATGCACTTTCGTCGGACACTCCGAATTGTTCGAGTACCGGAATACCGTTGGCGGCAACCGTTGTCGCGATGTCGAACACCGCGCCCTCGACGCAGCCACCGGAAACCGAACCGCTCACCGAACCTTCGAGTGCGACCAGCATCGAGGCACCGGCCGGTCGCGGTGCCGAACGAAACGTGCGAACCACCGTTGCCAGACCTGCTGTGCCACCGCCGCGCCAGATTGCGACGAGATCAGCGAGGACATCGCGCACAGTGCCTCCCGGTCGTGAGTGCCCCCGGCAGGATTCGAACCTGCGACCAAGGGATTAGAAGGCCCTTGCTCTATCCCCTGAGCTACGGAGGCTTCGCCCCGGCCCGGTCTCTCGACCGCGCCCGAGCACGGTGGACGAGTGTACCCGCTCGACCGCATCACACTCGAACGGCTCGACTGCAAGCAGCGAGACGAGGGCCGAGCGGTGGTGAACTCGTCGAGCACGGCGTCTGCTTCGTGGTTGACTTGATGACAACCGAAGGGGCCACAGTGCACCAGTCCACCCTCGGCGTCACGTCACGGTCATCGAAGCCGAACGAACGCCGCCTCCCGATTCATCCACTTCACCTCGATCGTATCTCCGAGGACATCAGATCCCGGATCTACTTCGAGGCCGGTTACGGCGAGCCCTTCGGAGTTTCCGATGCCCGCATCGCCAGTTCGAGTGGAGGGGTTCGCACTCGCGCCGAGCTGATCGAGGAATGCGATGTCATCCTCCTTCCCAAGCCTCAGGTTCACGACCTCGAGGCGTTGCGAGTCGGACAGGTTCTGTGGGGGTGGCCGCACTGCGTTCAGGACGCGGCCCTCACCCAGGTGGCAATCGACCGTCGACTGACGCTCATGGCGTTCGAAGCAATGAACCATTGGACCGCCGAAGGCGCTTTCAGCCTGCATGTCTTCCACAAGAACAACGAACTGGCCGGCTACTGCTCGGTGCTGCACGCCCTGCAACTGATCGGCAGCACCGGAGATTACGGACGCCGCCTCCGCGCCGCGGTCATCGGCTTCGGCGCGACTGCGCGCGGAGCGGTAACCGCTCTCAATGCGCACGGAATACACGAGGTCGACGTTCTCACTCAGCGCGGTGTGACAGCTGTCAGCTCACCCATCCACTCGGCGCGCATCGTCAATTTCGATCTCGACGGTGAGAACCCTCGGCAGAGTCGAGCACTCACCGACCAGGGCCGAGTCCCACTGTCGCAGTTTCTCGGCGACCACGACATCATCGTCAATTGTGTTCTGCAGGACCCGAACGCGCCGTTGACCTTCCTCCGGAACGCCGATCTCGATTCGATCGCTCCGGGCACACTGATCGTCGATGTCTCGTGCGACGAGGGCATGGGGTTCGAGTGGGCGCGGCCTACATCGTTCACCGATCCGATGTTCATCGTGGGCGAGAACGTCCGGTACTACGCCGTCGATCACAGCCCGTCGTATCTGTGGGACTCCGCGACGTGGGAGATCAGCGAGTCGCTGCTTCCGTTCATTCGTGTGGTTCTGTCTGGCCCCGAAGCGTGGGACGCGAACGAGACGATCAGAAAGTCGATCGAGATCCGCGAAGGAACAGTCGCCAACCCGAATATTCTCGCCTTTCAGCATCGAGCCGCCGAGTACCCACACCTGCCTGTGTGACGGCTGGGCCTCGCAAGCAAGACCGATCGCTACGAGGCTTCCGCGACGGACGCCGGGAGAGCGGAACCGGCGCCGTTCGCGCGCGCCAGGCAATCCACGACCAGCGCGGCATGTAGCGACATCAAGCCCGCCGAGCTCAGTGGGTCCACACCGGTGAGATGCTCGACCCGCTTGAGGCGGTAGTCGACGGTGTTGGGGTGCACGAAGAGGGTTTTGGCACTGACGCGACGGTTGGCCTCGTTCGCGATGAACGTACGCAGCGTGTGCAGCAGTTCCGGGAATGTCGCCAGCGGTGCGATGACCGACCGCAGCCTGGACCGGCCTGGGCCCGGACGTGAGAGTTGGTATTCCAGCGCGAGGTCGCAGGTCCGGTACAACCGGGGTTCCTTACCGAGCGATCTTGCCAGCTCGACGAGTTCGCGACAGTGCGCCACCGCATCTGCCATGGCGCCGGGTGCTGCTTTGGCGGTAGCCGCAACGATGTCGACTCCCGTCTTCGCGGACAGGCGCACGACAATGTCGTCCACCTCGCCCGCAGCATCGCAAGGCACCAGGACCGTTCCACCGTGCTTGTTCAACGCAGTCAAAGGTCGGGACCCGGCGCTGTGTGCCGTCAGTGCGGTTTCAGCGGCTGCGAGTGCATTGCTGTCGACTTCCCCGACGAACTGAACGACGACGACGTCGTACGCGGCGGCGATGTCGATCCCGTGTCGTTCACCCACCATGCGCGCGTCGGCATCATCGGCCGTCAGCAACTCCACGAGCTGCGTGACCCGTCTTCCGGCGGACCCCGAATCCAACTGGCACTGATCGATGTAGGCCGAGGACACTGCATTGCCGAGCAGCTCGAGCACACGCATCATGAAAACCGCACTGTCGACGACATTCGACCCTCGGGCGCCGTCGACGCTCCCCTTCAAACCTGCGCTGACGGCCTCGTGGACGGCTCGCTGTGCGTCTCGAAGACTGACAGCTTGACGTGCCAGCTTCTGCGCCGCCCGCCGTACCTCGTCGAGTTCTTCTCGTGCGGGCAGTCTTTCGGCGCGGCAGCTTGCGCCGACGAGCTTCCCGCAAAGCGACTCCAAGGCCGTTGTCGCGCCGAGCACCGACGTCCGATCGCCGGATGGCCGCTGACGCTCGGGCCGACGCCGATCGAGAACCTGAGCCGTGTTGGGAGAATGTGCGATCGAGGTCTCAACCCGCATGTCGAGCCGCCTTTCCTACCGCTTGCGTGAATCGTGCCGTAACAGTAACCCACATCACGTCCATGGGTTCGAAAAGGGTGCAAAAAACCTTCATCAAGTTTGTTTGAAGCGTAAACCCTCGCCCCGTACGAAACCGAGGGCCACCCGTCGTACAACGGGTGGCCCTCGGTAGGACGTGTGATTTCGGCGGCTCCTAGAGCCGCAGAAATCGAACGTCAGCGGTTCTCGAACGTCAGCGGTTCTCGAACTCGCCGTTGATGACTTGACCGACAGGCCTGTCCTCACTTGCCTTCTTCGCTGCCTCGCGCATTTCGATTCCGTCCGAAACCCAGTCACCGATTTCCCGGGTGACGTCGCGGACCGCGCCGGCGATGATGACGGCGATCTTGCCGACGTGATTGGCCGCCGACTCCGTCATCTCTTGCACGGTGTCCTTGTTGCGCTCGAACTTGCCTACCACCACGATCACCCCTGATTCGTTGTCCGATTCGGCGGCATCGACGCCCCTACCGGCTTTGGCGGTCATCTACGCAGCGACCTTCTTGCGCTCGACGATAACACCGACCGTGGAATCGGATCCGGTGAGCGAGTTCGGCAGGGCCAGCTTGAAGATCTTGCCCCACACCGATCCGATCTGCTGGAAGAATCCGCCCGTGTTGTAGGGCAGATCGTACTTCTCGCACAGCGCCTTGACCTCGGGGGCGATCTCCGGGTAGCGATGCGCCGGCAGGTCGGGGTACAGGTGGTGTTCGATCTGGTGCGAGAGGTTGCCGGACATGATGTGAAAGAGGGGCGAACCCTCGATGTTCGCGGACCCGAGCATCTGCCGCACGTACCACTCGCCGCGCGACTCGTCGGCTGTTTCCTCTTCGGTGAACGTCTGCACTCCGGTCGGGAAGTGACCGCAGAAGATGATCGAGTACGTCCACAGGTTGCGCATGAGGTTCGCTCCGACGTTGCCCACCAGCGTGGAGACGAAGAACGGCCCGGACAGTGCGGGGAAGATGAGGTAGTCCTTGAGCACCTGACGCCCGGCTTTGCGCCACATTCCCTGCAGCAGCGGCTTCACGTCGTGCCACTTGCGCTTGCCCTGGATGATGTTCTCCGATTCGAGATCGTGGAGCATGACGCCCCACTCGAAGAAGGTCATCAGCAGGAACGCGTAGACGGGGTTGCCCAGGTAGTAGGGGTTCCACTTCTGCCCCTCGTCCATCCGCAGAATTCCGTAGCCGATATCGCGGTCCTTGCCGACGATGTTGGTGAACGTGTGGTGCATGTAGTTGTGCGAATGCTTCCACTGATCGGCCGGGCACACCGTGTCCCACTCGAACACCTGTGAGTTGAAGCCGGGCTCACGCATCCAGTCGTACTGACCGTGCATGACGTTGTGCCCGATCTCCATGTTGTCGAGGATCTTCGACACTCCCAGTGCGCCGACGCCGGCCAGCCACACGGGCGGCAGGAACGGCATGTACATCATTGCGCGGCCGGCGATCTCGAATCCGCGCTGCGTCTTGACGATCTTGTAGATGTACTCGCGGTCCTCGTCACCGAGCTTTGCGACGATACGGGCGCGCAGTTCGTCGAGTTCACGGCCCAACTCCTGGACCTGCTCGTACGAAAGGACCGTGGGGGCCCGCTCCTCGGACTTGGCGCTGGTGCCGAAGAGGGGCAAAGAGACTGATGGAAAAGGTATTCCGAACATTGAAACACTCTCCGTTTCGGATCGATGTTGGCGTTTCTTCGGATGCGATCGGGTTGCGGCGATTCCGGGGACGTCAGATCTCGACGGTGACGTCGCCGACCGGAACCGAGACGCAGAGCTGAATCTTCTTGTCCGGCTCGCTGTCCGTCTCGCCGGTCTGCACGTTCTTGGTGCATCCGGAGGTCTTGACCGACGTGCAGGTGAAGCAGATTCCCATCCGGCACCCGTAGGCGGGCGTCAGACCGGCATCCTCGGCCTGCTCGAGCAGCGTGCGCCCCGAGTTGACCGCCACGACGTTGCTCTCGGTGAAGGACACGTCACCGTCGACGTCCTCGGAGATTTCCACCGTCGGTGGCGCGAACTCCTCCAGGTGCAGCCGTTCACCGAGACCGAGGTCCGCATAGAGGGTCTTGACGCCGCGCATCAGCCCCGGCGGCCCGCACAGGAACGTCTCCGCGTCCGCGTACCAGGGCGCGACGGCGTCGAGATGCTCGGTCCCGAAGAAGCCGTGCAGGTCACCGCCCTCTTTCTGCTCGGTATAGGCGAGAACGATCCGGACGTTGTCGTGCTCGGCCGCGATGTCGGCGAGCTCTTGCCGATACGAAACGTCGTTTTCGGTGTACGCGTAGTGGAGGAAGGTGAGGTCGCCGCTGTACCCCTCGTCCAGCAGCGACCTCAGCATCGACAGCACCGGGGTGATTCCGCTTCCGCCGCTGACGAGCAGAATGCGATCCGGCCTCGGGCTGGGCAGGTGAAAGGTGCCGTCGGCCTGCGAGAGGCTGACGACGAGTCCCGTATGCGCATGACGGTGCAGGTACTGCGACACGCGTCCTTCGGGATGAGCCTTGACGGTGAGCTCGATGCGTCCGTCGTTGCGGTATTGGGAGCATGCGGGCGAGTAGCAGCGAGTGTGACGGACACCGTCGATCACCACGCCTACCTGCACGAATTGGCCGGCTTGGAAACCTTGCCACTGATGAGTGGGCCGCAGTGTCAGCGTCACTGTGTCAGCGGTCGATCGGTGCACGGCGGTTACCTCGGCGCGCAGATCGCGAACGGTCGTCATCGGGTCGACGAGCTCGAGGTAGCGGTCCAGCTGATGCGGCGTCGCCATGGCTTCGATCAGCGATAGCAATGAGAATTTGCGAAAAACACCGCCCTGGCGCGGTTGCTGCTGGAGTGTCATATGCCCTCCCGAGTTCGGTCGAAATGACGAATCCGTTTCAGTGTACGTATGTGCACTAGAATGAGTGTGACAGATCGGCACCCAGAACTGTCAACGCCAATGTGACATGCGTGACATGCAAGAATATGTAGTGACTGACGTCACATTGAATGCGGCCGAACCTCGGAACCGGAGGTATGCAACCAGTGCACAGCAACAAAGTGGACAGCAATAAGCTCGACGGCGTGACGGAGACAGGCACGCGCGCCGAGCGCAAGGAGCGCACCAGGCAGGCGCTGATCGATGGCACCCTGGACCTGCTGCGCGACCGCTCGCTCGCCAGCGTCAGTCTGCGTGAGGTCACACGCTCGGCCGGCATCGTTCCCACTGCCTTCTACCGCCACTTCGCATCCATGGAAGACCTCGGCGTAGCGCTCGTCGAGGATTCGATGCGCATGCTGCGACAGATGCTGCGCGATGCACGCAAGGATCCGAGCGTCAAGAACGCCACCGAATCGCTGCGAATCCTGGTTCGGCAAGTGCGTAGCCACGAGGACCAGTTCCGCTTCTTGGCCCGTGAACGGTACGGCGGCGTCGCCGAGGTTCGTAAGGCCTTTGCCACCGAGCTGCGGATGTTCGTCAGCGAGTTGACCATCGACCTCTCACGCATGCCGGGGCTCGAGACCTGGGACATTGCCGATCTGGAAATGGCAGCCGACCTCATCGTGTCGACGATGCTGACCGCGACGGTCGGCTTGCTCGAGATCGACCGGCCAGGCAGCGAGAACGAACGCGAACTTCTCCGAAAGACCGAGCAGCAGGTGCGTCTGATCGTCCTCGGCATGGGAGCCTGGAGACCGAAACGCAACTGAAAGGGCGCGCATGCCGAGCACAACCACGATGACCGTCGACGACCTGACCTTCGATGTCTCGGTGGCAGGCCCGGCGGACGGGACACCGGTGCTGTTGCTGCACGGATTTCCGCAAACGTTCCTCTGCTGGGACGGAGTTGTCGCGCACCTGACCGAGGCAGGTCTGCGCACCATCGCCCCCAACCAGCGCGGGTACTCCCCCGGCGCCCGGCCGGTCGGCACCGCGGCCTACCGCTCGGCGTTGCTCGTGAAGGACGTGATCGGCCTGGTGAAGGGCTTCGGCCTGGAATCGGTCCATCTCGTCGGACACGATTGGGGCGCGGCCGTCGCCTGGCAGACGGCAGTGGAGTATCCCGAGTACGTACGTTCGCTCACCGCGGTTTCCGTGCCGCACACGGCGGCGTTCGGATGGGCCCTGCGCGAGGACGCCGATCAGCGAGAGCGCTCGACGTACATCAACCTGCTCCGGCAGGAGGGCAAGGCCGAGGAAGTCCTCCTCGAGAACGATGCCCAGCGCCTTCGCGCCATGTTCGGAAGCAACAGCCCCGACGATCGGTACGTCGCGCACTTGAGCGAGCCCGGCGCTCTGACCGCGGCCCTCGAGTGGTACCGAGCGATGACCAGTGAGTTCGGCCGACTGGGCCCAGTGAAGGTTCCGACCACGTATGTGTGGAGCAACGGCGATTCCGCCATCGGCCGCGCCGCGGCCGAACGTTGCGGCGAGTTCACCTCGGCCGAGTACTCCTTCGTCGAACTCGACGGCATCTCGCACTGGGTCCCGGAGGAAGCGCCCGCCCGCCTCGCGGCCGAAATCATCGCGCGCGTCCGCGCTGCCTAGCGGGCTTTCTCCGTCGCGGCCTTGTCCGGCGGCCGCACCGCGAGCAGTGCAGCGAGCCCTATCGAGAGGACGACGAGCAGGCCGCCGATACCGGCGCGGTCGGCGTCGAACATCCAGACGAAGAGACCGAACAGGGTTGGGGCGAGAAAGGACACCGCGCGCCCGGTCGTGGCGTACAGGCCGAAAAACTGCCCTTCCCGGCCCGGTGGGGCGAGCCGCGCGAGGTAGGAACGCGACGATGATTGAGCGGGACCGACGAACAGGCAGAGGATCAGACCGAATACCCAGAACAGGGTCGGCCCCGAGACGAACAGTAATACGATTCCCGCCGCGATCATCGAGGCGAGGGAGAACACGATCACCGCTTTCGGGCCGACGCGGTCGTCGATGCGCCCGGCCGTCACAGCTCCGACGCCCGCAACGACGTTCGCGGCAATGCCGAACAACAGCACGTCAGCGGCGCTGATCCCGTACACACTCACGGCCAGAATCGCGCCGAAGGTGAAGACGCCGTTCAATCCGTCGCGAAAGAGCGCACTCGCGCCGAGGAACCAGACGCTTCTGCGATCGGTGACCCAGAGCTGACGAAGGTCGCGAAAGAGCACCCGGTAGGACTCGACGAGGCCCGCCTTGGCCGCCCCGGAGTCGACGCCGGTGGCGGGCAGTTCGGGCACCGACAGCAGAACCGGGATGGCTGAGACCGCGAACCAGACGGCTGCGAGCAGCGCGACAAGCCGAATATTGAGACCGTCGTCGGTGGTCAAGCCGAGCAGACCGCGCGTGTCTCCATCTCCGGCGATGAAGCCGACGTAGCACAGGAGCAGCAGCACGATCCCGCCGAAATACCCCATCGACCAACCGAATCCGGATACCCGACCAATGTTGGTCGGCGTCGAGACCTGCCGGAGCATCGCGTTGTAAGGGATGCTCGCCAGTTCGAAGAGGATGGACCCGGCGGTGAGGAGGACCAGCCCCAGCCATAGATAGTGATAGTCGTCCTTGACGAAATAGAGACCGGCCATCGTCGCGATGGTCAATCCCGTCAGAAGAGCCAGCGAGCGCTTGCGCCTTCCCCTGGCGTCGAACCGCTGACCGGAGATCGGTGCCAGGACGGCGATGACGACACCGGCGAGACCGATCGCCCAGCTGAAGTACGACGTTGCCGAGATCGACCCTGGGAGGTCGTCGCCGACCGCGTCGGTGAGGTACACCGAGAACACGAAGGTCAGGATGACGGCGTTGAACGCTGCCGATCCCCAATCCCACATGGCCCACGCGAAGACCTGCTTTCGCGTGGTCGCGACACCCACCACGTCTGCGTTCATGAGGCGAAGCCTAGTGGGATTCGCTGGTGCGGCGCCTGGTCACTGTGCGACTCAACTATGCACCTGGTTGCATACACACCTCGTTGCAGTCATACTCTTCGGTGTGGCCCTGGAACACGCGTTGCTCGTCTCGTTGACCGAGCTGTCGGGCTCGGGTTATGAACTCGCGCAGCGCTTCGACAAATCCATCGGGTTCTTCTGGAGCGCCACGCACCAGCAGATCTACCGCGTCCTACGCAGAATGGAAGACGCCGGCTGGGTGGTCGGCGAGACCGTCCCGCAAGACGGCAGGCCCGATAAGAAGGTGTTCGTCGTCGCCCCGGCTGGCGAGGACGAACTCAATCGTTGGATCGCAGCGCCCACCGACCCCAGCGCTCTGCGCGAGGAACTCGCCGTCAAAATCCGCGGAGCCACCAGTGGCGACCTCCAGGCATTGAAAGCCGAGGTCCGCCGTCACCGCTCCGTCCACGAGGAGCGGCTCGAAATGTACCGACTCATCGAAAAACGTGACTTTCCTTCGCCCGGTGATCTCGACGGGCCCGCATTGCATCAGTATCTCGTCTTACGCGGTGGGATCCGCGTCGAGGAGGGGTACGCACAATGGTGCAACGAAGTATTGGAGAAGCTGTGACAGGTCCCACGAACTACCCAATTCTGTTGTCCCCTATCGACGTAGGTGCAACCACCCTCCGCAACCGTGTCATCATGGGGTCCATCCACACCGGTCTCGAGGATCGCGCGTGGAACACGGGCCGATTGGCGGCCTACTTCGCCGAACGTGCCCGCGGCGGTGTGGCACTGATCATCACCGGCGGCTACGCACCGAACCGTACCGGTTGGCTACTCCCCCTCGGCGCCAAATTGACCAACCGCATCGAGGCGCGCAGACATCGCAGGATCACCGAAGCCGTGCATCGAGAGGGCGGCAAGATCGCGCTCCAGATCTTGCACGCGGGTCGTTACTCGTATCAGCCCCTGAGTGTATCCGCGTCCTCGATCAAGGCCCCTATCAATCCCTTTCGGCCCCGTCGACTCACGTCCAGAGGGGTGCGCTGGCAGATCCGCAACTTCGTTCGCTGCGCTCGGCTCGCGCAGAGTGCGGGCTACGATGGCGTCGAAATCATGGGTGGCGAGGGATATTTCCTCAATCAGTTCCTTGCCGAACGCACCAACCGCCGGCGCGACGAGTGGGGTGGTTCCCCGGAGAACAGGCGTCGAATCGCCGTGGAGATCTCACGAAAGATCCGCGAGGCGGTCGGTGAGAATTTCCTGATCAGCTTCCGGCTGTCGATGGCAGACCTTGTCGACGGCGGACAGACGTGGGACGAGATCACAACTCTCGCACAGGAATTGGAACGCGTCGGCGTGGACATGATCAACACCGACATCGGCTGGCACGAGTCGCGGGTGCCGACGATCGTGACATCGGTGCCGCGGGCGGCGTTCGCCGACATCACCGGCAAGCTCGACAAACACCTCGACATTCCCGTCGCCGCGTCCAATCGCATCAACATGCCCGATGTCGCGGAGAACATCCTGGCGCGCGGCGATGCGCAGCTGATCTCGATGGCGCGCCCGATGCTGGCCGACCCGTTCTGGGTTCGCAAAGCCGAGGCCGACGCGGCAGCGCTGATCAACACCTGCATCGCGTGCAATCAAGCCTGCCTCGATCACGCGTTCGCGCACAAGACGGTGTCCTGCCTGGTCAACCCTCGGGCGGGCCGCGAGGTGGAACTCGAGCTGCTCCCGACGCGCCGCGCCAAGAAGGTCGCCGTCATCGGTGGCGGGCCCGCAGGACTATCGGCCGCGCTCGAATCTGCGCGACGCGGACACACGGTCAGCCTTTTCGAAGCACGCGCTGCACTGGGCGGGCAGTTCGGCATCGCTCGACGCATTCCGGGCAAGGAAGAATTCGCAGAGACCATTCGCTACTTCACCAACGCACTCGCCGAGGCCGACGTGACGGTTCGACTCGGCCACCGGGTCACCGCAGCGGAGTTGCTGGCGGCCGAGTTCGACGAGGTCGTCCTCGCAACCGGGGTGGTCCCGCGCATTCCTTCCATCCCCGGCATCGATCATCCATCGGTGCTCTCGTACGCCGAGCTCGTCGAAGAGGGAAAGCCCGTCGGCGATCGGGTTGCGGTGATCGGCGCAGGTGGCATCGGCGTCGACATCTCCGAGTACCTCACCACCGACTCCTCGCCCACCCTCGATCTGAAGGAATGGAAGCAGGAGTGGGGCGTTACCGAACTGGAGGCAGCCCCCGGGGCACTGACGACGCCGGTTCCGGCGCCCTCACCGCGCGAGGTCTACCTGCTGCAACGCAAGAAGGGCAGGATCGGCGCCGGGCTCGCCAAGACGACCGGTTGGGTGCACCGGGCCTCACTTGCAGCCAAGGGCGTACACCAGCTGACCGAGGTGAACTACGAGCGCATCGACGACGATGGTCTGCACATCACGTTCGGTGAAGATCACGAGCGTCCTCGGACGTTGGCCGTGGACACCATCGTTGTGTGCGCTGGTCAGGAGTCGGTACGTGATCTCGTGGACGAGTTGACGGCCTCCGGGACGATCACGCATGTCATCGGCGGTGCCGACGTCGCTGCTGAGCTCGACGCCAAACGCGCGATCGAGCAGGGCACCCGTCTCGCGGCGAAGATCTGATTCCATCCACTACCCTGGCTGACCGTGAGCCTGCCGAGTCCTGCACCCGAAGCCCGAGCCGTAGTCACCGGCGCATCCTCCGGAATCGGTGAGGCGTTGGCCACCGAGCTGGCGGCCCGAGGTCACTCGTTGATCATCGCCGCCCGTCGCGGCGAGCTACTGGAAACGTTGGCAACCAAACTACGAGCCGCGCACGGCGTGAGCGTCGAAATCCGCGTAGTGGATCTGTCGGACCGTGCGGCGCGTGAGCCGTTCGCCGCCGAACTTGCCGATCGCGAGATCAGCATCCTGTGCAACAACGCCGGGATTGCGACGTTCGGCCCGGTCGCGGGGCTCGACCCGGCGTACGAGCGCGCCCAGGTGGAGCTCAATGCCGTGGCAGTACACGATCTGACGCTCGCCGTCCTACCCGGAATGATCGCCCGAGGTAGCGGCGGCATCCTCATCACCGGATCTGCCGCAGGCAACATGGCGATCCCCAACAACGCCACCTATGCCGCGACGAAGGCGTTCGTCAACACGTTCTCCGAGTCACTGCGCCTCGAGCTGACCGACAGCGGCGTACACGTCACCCTGCTCGCGCCGGGGCCGGTGCGCACCGAAACTCCGGACCCCGCCGACGCGTCGATCGTGGACAAGCTGGTGCCGGACTTCCTGTGGATCGACAGTGCGTACACCGCGAAACTCTCGCTCGATTCGCTCGCGAAGAACAAGATGCGCGTCGTCCCCGGGCTGCTGAGCAAGGGGATGTCGGTCGCCGGGCAGTACAGCCCGAGGGCGATCTCCGCTCCTATCGTCGGCAGCTTCTACAAGAAGCTCGGCGGGTAGGCGCTTCGCGCATGTGAGTGGAAATACATAGTGGGACACGTATTTCCACTCACCTACGGCGGCGGCGGCCCGTCCCGAAAATGCTCCGCGAAATCTCTCGTCCCGCAGCGGAGGCCGCAGATCTCAGAAAACTCTCCACCGCTGGATTGGCCATGATCCGCTCCGCGGCCGATGGCCCCTCGGGCGGTAGCGGGGGGATATCGAACTTCTCTGCCTCGTTCGGCGCGGTCGCGAGTCGGGCCGTCAGTTTCTCGTAGGCAGACTCGCGATCGACAGTGATGCGGTACCGCGAGTCCAATGTGCTCGACGCGGCGGCCGCGAGAATCGCGCCTTCTCCGACGGTATCCATCAGCGATCGCGGGGGCCGAATTCTGGTCCAGGCCACTGGAGTCGGGGCACCGTTCTCGGCGAGGACAGTCACGATTGCTTCGCCTGTCCCCAGCGAGGTCAGTGCCTTCTTCAGGTCGTAGACATCGGTAGTGGGATACGTACGCACCGTTCTGTTCAGAGCTTGTTCGTCGTCGGGTGTGAAGGCGCGCAGCGCGTGCTGGATGCGCGCACCGAGCTGTGAGAGAACCTCCTTCGGCAAATCGGTCGGCAGCTGGGTGCAGAAGATCACGCCGACTCCCTTCGACCGGATGAGCTTGACGGTCTGCTCCACCTGTTCGAGGAACGCCTTGGACGCGTCGGCGAAGAGCAGATGCGCCTCATCGAAGACGAAGACGAGTTTGGGCTTGTCGACATCGCCCACCTCCGGCAGCGTCTGAAACAGATCGGCGAGAACCCACATCAGGAAGGTGGAGAACATCGCCGGACGCGCTGCCTGCGAACCAAGCTCGAACAGCGAGATGACGCCCCGCCCGGCGCCGTCGAGACGCAGAAGGTCTTCGGTCTCGAGCTCGGGCTCGCCGAAGAACGTGTCCCCGCCGTCGGCTTCGAGGTTGACCAGCGCTCGCAGAATGACACCCGCTGTCGCCGTGGACACTCCCCCGATGCCCTTCAGGTCTGCCTTGCCCTCGTCAGAGGTCAGGTGTGCGATGACGGCCCGCAGATCCTTCAGGTCCAGCAGTGCCAACCCGTTGCTGTCGGCCCAGTGAAACACCAGACCGAGCGTGGACTCCTGAGTCTTGTTCAGTCCCAGCACTTTGCTGAGCAAGATGGGACCGAACGCCGTGATGGTCGCCCGCACCGGTATCCCGATCCCATCTGTGCCCAATGAGAGGAACTCGACGGGGTATCCGGTAGGTTGCCAGTCCGTTTCGCCCGTGGCGGCGGCGCGGTCGCGGATCTTCTCGTTGTCGATGCCAGGTGCGGACAACCCGGACAGATCGCCCTTCACATCGGCCATGACGACTGGAACGCCTGCGGCCGAGAGCTGCTCCGCGATGCCCTGGAGCGTCTTGGTCTTGCCTGTTCCGGTGGCCCCCGCAACCAGTCCGTGTCGATTGAGCGTGGCGAGCGGGATGCGAATCCTGGCGCCAGGGTCGGCAGTGCCGTCGAATACGACCGAACCCAGTTCGAGGGCAGCACCGTCGAAGGCGTATCCCGCCGCGATTTCGCGAGCGATGCCTGTCGGCTCCGAGGCGGCGCCGTCGGGCCGCATCGATGATGCCGCGGTAGCGCGAGCGGCCTCGTTTTCGGCGGCTTCGGCGGCAGCAAGAGCTTCGGCGGCGACACGGGCGGCTTCGACGGCCGCGGCCCTGGCGACTTTTGCTTTCTCGGCCGAGGACTCCGGATCGAGTATCATCTTCTGCTGTTCCTCCCGTGGCTTCTGCCTTCGCATCGACACCGCAAACCTTAGCGGCGTACGCGGTCGGATTAGGGTGTGAGCTGTGCAGGACAAACTTGTGTGGATCGATTGCGAAATGACCGGCCTGGATTTGGCGAAGGACAAACTCATCGAGATTGCGGCGCTCGTCACCGACAGCGACCTGAATGTGCTCGGCGAGGGTGTCGACATCGTCATTCACGCTGATGACGAGGCGCTGGCGAACATGCCCGACGTGGTGAAGAAGATGCATCGCAAGTCGGGGCTGACCGAGGAGGTACGGGCCTCGACCGTAACCCTCGAGGAAGCGCAGCAGCGGACCCTTGCCTACATCCGCGAACATGTCCCCGTTGCGCGGACGGTCCCGCTGGCCGGCAATTCGATCGGCACCGATCGAAATTTCATCGCCCGGGACATGAGTGAGCTGGACACGTATCTGCACTACCGCATGATCGACGTGAGCTCGATCAAGGAGCTGGCGCGCCGTTGGTACCCGCGGGTGTACTTCGGTCAGCCACCGAAGGGTCTGGCGCATCGCGCGCTGGCAGACATCCAGGAATCGATCAAGGAACTTCAGTACTACCGCCAGACTGTCTTCGCGACTCCCCCGGGCCCGTCGACCAGCGACATCGCAGCCGTCGTCGAGGGTCTCGACACCCCTTCCTGAGGGCGATTCGCTACTGGCAATTCGAACCGCTAGTATTACCTCCGCTGCTGATGCGAAAGCCCGAGAGGGCGGAGCTGACGTAGTTATGGTGGGTGTAGTTCAGCTGGTAGAACACCAGGTTGTGATCCTGGGGGTCGCGGGTTCGAGTCCCGTCACTCACCCCACCTGAACAAGAAACCCGGTCTCCTCGCGGAGGCCGGGTTTTTTGCTGTGCGCCCGCGCCGTCCAGTCGAGTCGCCTCACCGCGAAAGAGCGCCCGCACTACCCCGTCGGCACCAGTGCCCGCACGGACGGCGAAGTCCCACAACGAATTACGATGATGTAATTCGCGAACCAGAGTTTCTTATGTGATTGATGTGACGTACGGTTACAAACGGCACTTTTGGGGAAGAAAAGTACCGATGTTGAAGCTGTGAACTCGCAGCGTCGATTCGACGCGCCCCGAAATGCGCCATCAGCAGTTCGAAGCCCCACGAGGGATACGCAAGTCGGGCAGAGACGAGGAGACATTTCAGTGGGTCGAAGAGTTCATAGGGTCATCGCGGGTTCGGTGTTGTCGGCTGCGTTATGCCTGGGCACGACGGGTCTGATCAATCCCGCCACTGCCGCGGCGCAGCCGACCATCGAACTCCCCGCAGCATCGTTCCCGATGCCCGACGCTGCGCAGCGCGCAGCGATCCTCGCTGCCGTCCTGGACGCGACGGGCGTGCTCATCAACGAGGTCGCAGCCGCAATCCTCGATTCGGAACTCGGGACGGCTCCCGATGCCGACACAACCGAGGCGGTACCCGAGATCGATCTCGCTCCCCCGGCCATCGGCCTGGGCGGATCCATCCTTCCGCTGCCACCGAAGACCTACCGGGTTTCATCGCACTACGGCAACCGCAACAGCCCGACCGGCAACGGCAACCAGTTCCACCAGGGCGTCGACTTCGCCGCCCCGTCGGGGACACCGGTCTACGCGGTCACCGGCGGTACCGTCGAACAGGCCGGAAATGCTGGCGACGGTTACGGCAACCTGGTCCGCGTCAAGAGCGGTAACACGGTCACCTACTACGCTCACCAGTCCACGCTCGCCGTCAACGTCGGTGACACCGTTCAAGCGGGCGATCAGCTAGGCACCGTTGGGAGCACCGGCAATTCCACCGGCCCACACCTGCACTTCGAAGTCAGGAACAACGGGTCCAGTGTCGAACCGCTCGCCTACCTGAAGACGCTCGGTATCGATCCCACCCGCTACCAGAGCCCTGAAGTCGACTGACCGAACGGTCCGGCCTCGCTCACATCGAGGTGGCGTTGCCGGCCTTCCACTCTTCCCAGGGCACGTTCCAGTCGCCGAGACCGTCCACTCCGGACAACGTGCCACCGAGGGTGTTCTTCACGACGACGATGTCGCCGCGCTTGGTGTTGTCGTAAACCCACTTGGCGTTCGAGGGACTGAGGTTGAGGCAACCGTGACTGACGTTGACCGAGCCCTGCTGGCCGACCGACCACGGCGCCGAGTGGAAGAAGATGCCGCTGTAGGACATCCGGGTGGCCCAGTCGACCGGCGTGCGATATCCCGACGAAGAGTTGACCGGCACGCCGTAGGTCGACGAATCCATCACCAGGTGCTCGAAACGATCACCGATGATGTAGACGCCGTTGTCGGTGGGTGTGCTGTTCTTGCCCATGGACGTCGGCATGGTCATGACGTCTTCACCGTTGACGTTGAAAGTGACCTGCTTGGTGTTGTCGTCGGCGGTGGCGACGACGGCGTCACCGATGGTGAACGAGGTGCTCGCGTTCTCCTGACCGAAGATTCCGCCGCCGAGGTCGCGGCCGTACACCTTCACGTCGACCTCGACCCGGGTGCCCGACGCCCAGTAGTTCTGCGGCCGCCAGCGAACCTCGCGGTTGTTGACCCAGTAGAACGCCCCTTCGACGGCCGGCGTGGTGGTCACCTCGATCGCGTTCTGGGCGGCAACCTTGTCGGTGATGTTCTCGTCGAACTGAACGGCAACGGGTTGACCGACACCGACGACTGCACCGTCGAAAGGCATCACGTACGGCTTGGTGAAGTTGCCCGGCTGGCTCGTGGTGAAGGAGCTGACGGTAGTGGTGGAACCGCCGAGTCCGTAGGCGTCCGCCTGAATCCGATATTGCCGGTCGTAGCCGAGCGGCTCGGTGTTGCTCCACGTCAAGCCGTCGGGCGAAATGGCCCCGGAGACCGGTTCGCCCTCCGGGTTGAGCATGGTGACCCGCGCGAGTTTGCCGTCGGCCACGTTCACGGTGACAGGGTCTGCCGGCGAGAACCCGACGGCGCCGTCGGCGACGGAGGATGTCAGCTTGGGCTTGAGCAGTTCGGCAATCGGGTTCGAGTCGATAGGGGCCACGTCGGCCGTGCTTTCGATGTCGGTTCCACAGCCGGACAACACGACTGTCGCTGCCAACGTGACCACCGCGGTCAGTACGACCCCGCGCGAGATACCCATGAACACTCCACTCCCGAAACTACCGATTTTCTTGCGCCGACTCGAGCGGACACGTGAGGCAGATGATGCCAGGCCTGGCCGCAACCAACCAACCGCACAGGCTGTTCTTCGAGTAACGTTCGAGTACCAATCGTCCGGTCCCCGGTTGGTGTTACGTCACAGTCGGTTCGGTGACGTCTCGGCTACGGCATTCGTCAGCGCAGGCTCATGTTCTCGTCGACGAGTTTGCCGAATCGGAGCGCCGGGAGATCCCGGAAGTAGTTCATCCGAAGCTTCCAGGGCGCCTTCGAGCCCTGCTTGGGGAACGAGTCGACTGCGCGGAGGACATACCCGGCAGCGAAATCGAGGAACGGTTCCTCCTCGATCGACGGATCCCGTTCGAGCCGCACCTCGCGGTAGCCGTTCTTGTCCATGTACTCGAGCAGACGCGCGATGTAGTCGGACACCAGATCGGCCTTGAGTGTCCACGAAGCATTGGTGTAGCCGACGACGAACGCGAAGTTCGGAACGTCGGTGAGCATCATGCCCTTGTAGGCCATCGTCTCGGTGAGGTCGACGGCTCGCCCGTCCACTGTGAGGGTGACGTGACCGAATGCCACCAGGTTCAGTCCGGTGGCCGTGACAACTATGTCCGCATCGAGGTGCTTGCCGGATTTCAGCGCGATCCCGGTGTCGGTGAAGTGGTCGATGTGGTCGGTGACGAGTTCGACCTGGTCCTTGCGGATCGCCCGGAACAGATCGTTGTCCGGAACCAGGCACAGTCGCTGGTCCCACGGGTTGTAGTTCGGTGTGAAGTGAGTGTCGAGGTCGTAGCCCTTCGGTAACCAGCCCTCTTGCAGTGCGCGAATGCGCTTCTTCATGAACTCTGGATAGCGCTGGCACAGGACGTACATGCCGATCGCCGTCACTGCATTCTTCATACGGGTGACCGAGTACGCGGCGCGCGAGGGCAGAACTTTCCGCAGCCCCAGTGCGATGGGATCCTTCGCCGGCAGAGACATGATGTAGCTCGGCGAGCGCTGAAGGAGAGTCACGTGCGCGGCGTCGGCCGCCAAATTCGGTGCGAGGGTGATGGCCGTGGCGCCGCTGCCGATCACGACGATCCTCTTGCCTGCGAAGTCGAGGTCCTCCGGCCACTGCTGCGGATGCACGACGGTTCCGCCGAAGTTCTCGATACCGGCGAACTCCGGTGTGTATCCCTTGTCGTAGTCGTAGTAGCCGCTGCAGCACATCAGAAACGAGGCGACGAAAGTCGCTGTTTCACCGGTGTCGGATCGGATGGCGCGGACCGTCCACTGCGAGGTGGCCGAGGACCATTCGGCGGTGACTACCTTGTGGTGAAACCGAATGTGCGCGTCGATCCCATCCTCACGGGCGGTGTCCTCGATGTATTCGCGTATCGACGCGCCGTCGGCGATCGACTTGTCACCGACCCAGGGCCGGAAGTTGTAGCCGAGGGTGTACATGTCGGAGTCGGAACGAATTCCGGGGTAGCGGAACAGATCCCACGTCCCGCCGATCGCCGCGCGGCTTTCGAGTATCGCGTAGGTCTTGTCCGGGAGTGTCGATTGCAGGTGGTGTGCGGCGCCGATACCGGACAGTCCCGCGCCGACGATGAGGTAGTCGACCGTCTCGACACCGGTCTGGTTCGAGGCTTCCGAGGTGGATGTTGTTGTCATCGACAGGAGCGTCTTTCGTGTGGGCGGGTGGATTTACAGTGCGGTATTGCGTTTGCTCGTCGACCTGCCCAGTTCGGCCACCTCGGCGTCCATCTTCGGGAGCAGCCGCGGAACATGCTCGAGCAGTGCACGATCGCCGATGGCAGAGTTGAGGATTCCGCGGAAGAACTCGGCGACGGCGACCCATCTCGGCACGTAGACCTTGCGCTTGCGCTTGTCGAGTCCCTCGACGAATGCGTTCACGCACTTGTCCACCGAGGTGGTCGCCCCGAGCGGTCCGGGCATCACCGCGAGCATCTCGCTGAAGGAAGCCAGGTCGCTCTTCGCGTCCCGCACGAGCGGAGTGTCGATCCATGCCATGTGGGCCGAGCCGACACCGACGCCCTGGTACGTGACCTCCTGACGGAGGGCGTTGGCGAAGTGTTCGACGCCCGCTTTGCTTGCGTTGTAGGAGGCCAGCCCCGGGCATGCTGCGAACGCCGCAAGCGATGACACGACCAGGACGTACCCCTTGCGCTCGATCAGGCTGGGTAGCGTCGCGCGGACGGTGTGGAAGACCCCGAGGATATTGATATCGAGGACCCGCGCGAAGGTGGCCGGATCGACTTGCATGACCGAGCCGTAGCTGGAGATGCCGGCATTGGCGAGTACCAGGTCGATCCCACCGAACGCGTCGATCCCCTGTTTGACCGCGCGGTTCATCGCATCCAGATCACGGACGTCGGCGACGACGGTCACCGCGACTGCGCCGAGTTCGATCTGCAGTTCTTGCAGCGGGACCGCATCGACGTCGGTGAGTACGAGCCGGCATCCGCGCGCTGCCAGCGCGCGGGCGGTTTCGGCGCCGATCCCCCGCGCCGCACCGGTGATGAACACAACTTTGTTCGACAGCGTCGACATCGCGCGTGGCCTCCAGTTTCCGTTCCCCCCTGATCGGGAACTGTTACGTGTCACTTTCCAGTCGGCGGGCCCCGGTGTCAAGGACGGTTCGAAATCGAATCAATGCCAAGATCGTCGGGTGAGTATCGACGAACCCGACGGGCGGCCGTACCGGGGATCACCGCCCGGTCGACGACGCGAGGAACGACGGGAGAAAATTCTCGACGCCGCAGTCGAGATATTCGGCACCAGCGGCTATCGAACCGCATCGATCGATCGGATCTGCGGGGCGGCCGGAGTGACCAAACGATACTTCTACGAATCTTTCTCCGACAGTGAGGATTTGCTGAAGGCTGTCTATACGCGGGCGGCGGCAACGCTGCTCGACGGCATCCGTGCGCCCTTACCGGTGCCACCGGGTACGGAGATGACTGCGGAGGAGGTTCTCCAGCAGGCGCTGTCGAACTTCTTCGGCACCATCGCCGAGGATCCCCGATCGGCACGAATCGTGCTGCTCGAAGTCCTGGGCGTCTCGGCCGAGGTCGATGCCCTCTACCGGCAGACCACCTCGGTGTTTGTCGACGCGGTCCTTACCGTCGCCGAGTCCGCCGGAAAAGCCAACGGCCTGGCCGGGCCGAATCGGCGCACGCTCGCGGTGGGTCTGGTCGGGGCTGTGCTGATGATGACTCAGCAGTGGTTGCTCGATCCGACATCCGAGCCGTTGGATAGCACCATCGCCGGCGCGCACACCATCCTCGGCGCGGTGGCTTTCGGGCGGATCGAGTAGCTGACCTCCGCTATTTCTCCTGGTAAAGCTGTTCGGCGTAGGAGGGATGCGTTCAAAGACTCCCGTGCGGCGGGATTCCCAGTGCCATGATCGCCGCGTCGTCCTCGAGCCCGCTGCCGAAGCTCTCCATCAGCTCGCGGAGCGCGCCGACGATCCCCGACGCGGTAGTCGGTGCGTGCTTGGTCGCGAATTCGAGCAGCGCGCCTTCGTTGTCGTATCGGTGACTCCCGGTCCCGGTTCGCGCTTCGGTCAACCCGTCGGTGTACAGCACGAATGTGTCGCCGACGCTCAAGCGCACCCGCGCCGAGACGAAGCGTGCATCCGGCAGAATTCCGACCAACTGACCTCCTGGAGTTCCCACATACTCGGCGGTCCCGTCCGCACGCAACACCAGCGCCGGCGGGTGACCCCCACTGGCCAATTCCACATCGGCACCGCCTTCGCGGCACGTCAGAGTGCCGAACACGACTGTGCAGAAGCGAGATGCCTCGGCTCCGAATTCTCGAACGAGCACCGAGTTGAGGTTGCGCAGAATCGCCACGGGATCGCGCTCGTACACTGCTGCTGCGCGGAGGGTGTATCGGGTCGAGGACGTGACGACGGCTGCATCGGCGCCCTTCCCGCACACGTCGCCCAGGAAGAATCCCCACCGTTGATCCGTCAGCGGGAAGAAGTCGTAGAAATCTCCGCCGACATCGAAGTTCGAAGCGAAGTGGTAGTACGCGTCGACTTCGATGCCCGGCGGTGGGGTCAGCGACGGTGGTAGCAGCGATCGCTGCAGGGTGGTGGCCAACACCTGTACGCGTTCGCGTTCGAGTTCGGCGCGCCGCCGTTCCTCAATCAGTTCACGCTCGTACGCGCGCCTGTCCCGCGCGTCGAGAGCGGTGATGCGAATCAGCGCCGGCGCCCCGTCCTTGCCCATTCGCACATTTGCTGTGATGAACACCGGGAGCTTCTCTCCGTGCGAGTTCACGAGATCAACGGCCGCACTGTCGATCTTGCCGTGTGTGAGCAACAGAGGTAAGAAATGCGTCTCGTAGTGAATCCGGCCCCCGGCGGTCAGGAGGTCGACGAAGCGACGGCCAAGAATGTGCCGGCGTTCGAATTGCAGCCAATTGAGCAGAGTTGCATTGACTTTCGCGATCGTCCCGTCAGGCCACGTCGACAGATACCCGCACGGAGCGAACTCGTACAGGTCCTCTGCGGAGTCCTGCAGCAGCGGATCGATGTCACTCATGAAGCGTCGACAAAGGCCAACACGGCGGCCGCCGTGACTTCGGGGTCGCTCAAGTGCGGGCAGTGACCGCTCGTGTCCAAGGTGACGAGCTCACTCCCGGCGATGGCGTCGTGGACGTATTTGCCTACCCCGCGGGGAGCGAGCGAATCGTTCGCGCATTCGATGACGAGCGTCGGCACGGTGACCCGCGCGAGGTCCGAGCGGTTGTCGGACAGAAACGTTGCGCGCGCGAAGGCTCGGGCGCACGCCGGGTCGGTTCTGCAGAAACTCGCGGTCAGCTCCTCGCCCAGCTCGGGTCGCTCGGGATTGTCCATGATGACCGGGGCCATGGCGGCAGACCAGCCGAGGTAGTTGCTGTCCAGCGATTCCAGCAGTTCGTCTATGTCTTCGCGGCTGAAACCGCCGCGGTAGTCGGTGTCGTCGAGGTACCGGGGCGATGGGGTCAACAGAACGAGCTTGCTGAACAGATCGGGCTGATCGGCGACCGCCAGTACACCGATCATCGCCGCTACCGAGTGGCCGACGAAGACCGCGCCATGCAACCCGAGTTCCTGCGCGATGGTCACGACATCAGCGGCATAGGCCTCGAGTGTGGAGTATTTCTCCTCGTCCCACTCGCTTCTGTCCGAGGCGCCCGCTCCGACATGGTCGAACAGGACGACGCGACAGGTGGGCCCAAGCAGATGGGTCACCCCGCGCCACAGGTGCTGATCGCATCCGAATCCGTGCGCGAGCATGACCGTCGGCCCGTTTTCGGCGCCCACGACTCTCACGTTGTTCTTGACTCGCACATCCACGCAATCAGTCTCTCACTCCCGTCCTGGTCGAGCGGACGGCGAGCCCTGGCCTTGTTCTCGGCATTTTCCATGTTTGGTACTGCAGGTGCCGAGGAACACTCATCCAGGGGCCTGGCGTGCTCATGTTCAGACGTGCCCGCTCGACGGATCTGCCACACTCCAAAACCCTTGCACATCATAGTGTTCGGAATACTTTCTCGAGTTTTCTCGCTGATTCCCGCACCCCGGCACTCGGTGCCGGTTAGGTTGCATATGTGGCAGAGCGCGGGGCAAAACCCCAGGTATCACTGGTTCGCAGGTCGTTCCTGCGCGCAATCAGGTTGTTGTTCAATCCGCTGCGCCCGGACGACTACCTGGCGCTGATCAATCCACTGTGGACGACCCGCGAGCTACGTGGGCAAGTCGAGAAGATCGTTCCCGAGGGATCCGAGGCCGTCTCGGTCTTCATCAGGCCGGGCTTCGAGTGGGCGGGCCATATCCCGGGACAGTACGTGCGATTGGGTGTGTTGATCGACGGGCGTTACCACTGGCGCGCCTACTCGCTGACCTCCGATCCCGATCCGGTGGACGGCCTGGTCAGTGTCAGCCCCAAGCTCGTGCCGGACGGCAAGGTCTCGCCCTATCTCGTCGGGAGGATCAGGAAGGGTGACGTCGTCCGTCTCGGCGAGGTCGAGGGCACCTTCACGCTGCCGAAACCGATTCCGGACAAGATGGTCTTCATCAGCGCAGGTAGCGGAATCACCCCGATCATTTCGATGCTGCGCAGCCTCGATCATCACGATCAGATGACCGATGTCGTCGTCGTCCACTCGGTACACACACGCGAGCAGTTGATGTTCGCGCAAACGCTCGAGAGACTCGAGTCCAAGCACCCCGGATTGCGGGTCGAACTGCGCATCACCAGCGACGAGGGCCGCATGAAGGCCTCGGAACTCGACGAGTTGGTACCGGATTGGCGGGAGCGAGAAGCATTCTGCTCCGGGCCGGGCGAGCACCTCGAAGACCTGAAGTCCTACTGGAAAGAGCAGGGAGACTTCGATCGGTTCCATCACGAGAGTTTCCAGCCGGTCATCGGTGGGGATCACGGCGACGGCGAGGGCGGAACCATCCGGTTCGTCAACAGCGAGAAGGACGTCGAGTGCGACGGCGGCACCACCATCCTTGCCGCAGGCGAGGAAGCAGGCCTCGATCTCACGTACGGCTGCAGAATCGGCATCTGCCACACATGCGTCGGCACGCTGAAAACGGGGCGTTTGCGGGACCTGCGAAACGGGGAAGTCTCTGAACCGACCGGGCAAGCGGTGCGCATCTGCGTCAACACCGCAGAGGGCGACATAGAGATCGAACTGTGACTCGGTCGCACTTGGAAAGGAATATCGAATGACCATAGACGGCACCACCAGGGCAGATCCCGCCAACCCGCTCGCGCACTTGAGCGACGAGACCATCGCCGAGCTCGCCAAAGAGTTCGATGCCATCCACGATGAGGTGTACGCGAGCCTGGGCGAGAAGGACCGCAACTACATCACTTCGGTGATCGCAGCGCAGCGTCAGCTCCTCGCCGCCAGCAGAGTTCTGCTACTCGGTTCCACCAGCAAGCCCGCCTGGGTGGCTGGTACCGCGTGCCTCGGCATCGCCAAGATTCTCGAGAACATGGAGATCGGGCACAACGTCATGCACGGGCAGTGGGATTGGATGAACGATCCTGAAATCCACTCGTCCGTATGGGACTGGGACACGGCCTCGACCGCACAGTCCTGGAAGCACTCGCACAACTACGTGCATCACACGTACACCAACATCCGCGGCAAGGACAAAGATCTCGGCTACGAGATCATGCGCATCGATCCGCGCCAAAAGTGGCATCCGATATATCTGGCGCAGCCCTTCTACAACGTGCTCCTGATGGCGTTCTTCGAATGGGGTGTCGCGCTGCACGACCTCGACATCGAGGCCATCCGGCGCCGCGAGAAGCCGCTCAAGGATTTGGCCCGCGATCTCAAGGGCATCGCCGGCAAGGCACGTCGACAGTTCGTCAAGGACTACGTCGGCTGGCCGGTCGTCAGCGCCGGCGCGTTCGCGCTGGCACAGCTCGGAAGTGGTGGCCGCCTTCGCGAGAGCAAGAAGTCGCGGATCGCCTCGCGCCTGCGTCGGTCGGGCCGCTTCGGCAATACCAGTCGAATCGAAGGCCTGCTCGATCGTCGGTTCAGCGGCGTCGAAAGCACCTTCCTGTCGACGTTGACTGCCAACTTCACCGCGAACATCATCCGCAACGTGTGGTCTCACGGCATCATCTTCTGCGGACATTTTCCCGATCAGGCGTACACCTTCAGCCAGGAGGAGGTCGAGAACGAGACCCGCGGAGGCTGGTACGTCCGCCAGCTCGTCGGCGCCGCCAACATCGACGGCGGCCCCTTCTTCCACCTTATGAGCGGCAATCTCAGCTACCAGGTGGAGCACCACCTCTACCCCGACATGCCCAGCACTCGGTACTCGGAGGTCGCCCCCAAGGTCAAGGACATCTGCGAGCGCTACCAACTGCCCTACAACTCGGGGCCGTTGATGCAGCAGTGGGGCATGGTCCACCGCACCATCGCGCGACTCGCGCTGCCAGGCGGCAAGGCCCGGCCCAAGCCCGGCCCCTACCGGCCGGAAGAAGCATGGCGTCGCAAGTTCAACGAGACGCCCGCGGAAAGCGAGGCCGCGAGGTCGCGTAGCCGAGTTCCGGCCGGCCATCCGGCAGCCGGTCCGGAGCACAACTCGGGCGGCGTCGACGTCGCTCCCCCACCCCGCGGCGACGACTGACACGCCGCCGACTGTCGTGTGTCCGTAGCGCGAAAACTTTTTTTGGAATAATTCCAGAAAAGGCTCGCGCGAAGCGCTGAACGTGTTTATCGTGGGGAACATGAGTCAGGCAACGGCCACGGCGCGAGGCGGGTTCGTCTCGCCCGCGCAAGCGCGAGGCGAACACCCACCTCACACTTGCGCGAGGCCTTTCCCTTGCAGTACATCGGCTTTCATCGCCGGTGTCGATTGCGCCGACTCATTCGATACCTGATCACGTTCGTGATCACTTCGCCGGACATCGCAATTGGAAAGGAACACTGTGACCTCCGACAGCCGCCCGCCCACCCCTGCCACCGAGACCGACAGCACCAGCGAGAGCGAAAACCCGGTCATCGAGTCGCCGAAGCCCAAACGGCACGCTCCTATGACGAACAAGGACTGGTGGCCGGAACAGATCGACCTGTCGATCCTCCACGCGCACTCCTCGAAGTCCAACCCGCTCGGCGCGGACTTCGACTACGCGGCCGCGCTCGAGGGGCTCGACGTCGACGCACTCAAGGCCGACCTGGTCTCGCTGATGACACAGTCGCGTGACTGGTGGCCCGCCGACTACGGGCACTACGGCGGTCTCTTCATTCGCATGAGTTGGCACGCGGCCGGGACCTACCGTGTATTCGACGGCCGCGGCGGCGGAGGTCAGGGCGCGCAGCGTTTCGCCCCGCTCAACAGCTGGCCCGACAACGCCAACCTCGACAAGGCTCGTCGGTTGCTGTGGCCGGTCAAGCAGAAGTACGGCACCAAGATCTCCTGGGCAGACCTGTTGGTCCTTGCCGGCAACGTCGCGCTCGAATCCATGGGATTCAAGACGTTCGGCTTCGGATTCGGTCGCGCCGACGTGTGGGAGCCCGAGGAAACGTTCTGGGGCCCGGAGGACGCGTGGCTGGGCACCGACAAGCGCTACTCCGGTGAGCGCGAGCTGGCCAAGCCGCTCGGCGCCACCACGATGGGCCTGATCTACGTCAACCCCGAAGGACCGGAGGGCGAGCCCGATCCCGTCGCGGCTGCGCACGACATCCGCGAGACGTTCGCTCGGATGGCGATGAACGACGAGGAGACGGCCGCACTGATCGTCGGCGGTCACAGCTTCGGCAAGACCCACGGTGCAGGTCCCGCGGACAAGATCGGCCCCGAGCCCGAAGGTGCCCCCATCGAGCAGCAGGGCTTCGGCTGGAAGAACGGGCACGGCAAGGGCAAGGCCGAGGACACCGTCACCAGTGGTCTCGAGGTCGTCTGGACGTCCACACCCACCCAGTGGGGCAACGGCTACCTCCAGAACCTGTACGGCTACGAATGGGAGCTCACCAAGAGTCCCGCTGGCGCATGGCAATTCACTGCCAAGGATGGCGCCGGTGCGGGAACGATCCCCGATCCGTTCGGAGGCCCCGGACGCGCGCCGACGATGTTGGTCACCGACATCTCCCTGCGTGAGGACCCGGCCTACGCCAAGATCACCCGGCGCTGGCTCGATCACCCGGAGGAGCTGGCAGAGGCTTTTGCGAAGGCCTGGTACAAGCTGCTGCATCGCGATATGGGACCGGTCTCCCGCTTCAAGGGTCCGTGGGTTCCCGAGGCACAGCTGTGGCAGGACCCTGTTCCGGCCGTCGACCATGATCTGATCGACGACCAGGACATCAGCTCGCTCAAGAAGGCTGTTCTCGAGTCCGAGTTGTCGACCACCCAACTGATCAACACCGCGTGGGCATCGGCGAGCAGCTACCGGAGCACCGATATGCGCGGCGGCGCGAACGGCGCTCGGGTTCGCCTCGAACCGCAGAAGAACTGGGAGGCGAACGAGCCCGCCGAGCTGGCGAAGACACTCCCGGTGCTCGAACGGATCCAGGCAGAGTTCAACGACAAGGCCTCGGGTTCGAAGAAGGTGTCACTGGCCGACCTGATCGTGCTCGCAGGTTCTGCAGCCGTCGAGAAGGCAGCCGCGGATGCAGGCAATTCTGTGACGGTTCCGTTCACCCCGGGCCGCACGGACGCCTCACAGGAGAACACCGATGTCGAGTCGTTCTCGTGGCTCGAACCGCGTGCCGACGGATTCCGCAACTTCATCCCGACCGATGAGGATTCCGACACCCCACTCGAGGTGCTGTTTCTCGATCGGGCCTACATGCTGGGGCTGACGGCACCGGAGTCCACCGTTCTGGTCGGCGGTTTCCGTGCACTGGGCGCGAACCACGGTGGAAGCAAGCACGGGGTGTTCACCGATCGCCCCGGAGTGTTGACCAACGACTTCTTCGTCAACCTGCTCGACTTCGAGAACGAGTGGGCACCATCGGAGTCGGACAAGCACATTTACCAGGCAACGAGCCGCAAGACGGGCGAGCCGACGTGGACTGCAACGTCCACCGATCTCACCTTCGGATCGCACTCGCAGCTACGCGCACTCTCCGAGGTGTACGCACAGTCCGACGCCCAGCAGCGCTTCGTCGACGATTTCGTCGCCGCATGGGTCAAGGTCATGGACAACGACCGCTTCGACCTGAAGTGAGCTGAACCGATCGACGCCAACGCCCCGCACATCCGAAACGGATGTGCGGGGCGTTCGCATTCGGTGAACGGTTGAGCGGTGTCAGGTGGTGGACAAGGTGCCCGTGCCCCCCGATGGACCGATCGATCTTGCTGCCCGCAGTCGCCACAGCAGATGTGGTCGAAGCCATCGTGTCTGCGCTGAGCACCACCGCGCGTGGCCCCTTCAATCTGGCCGCGCCGACAGCCTTGCACTACAAGGACTTCGAGAAGACACTGGGAGCTCATTCTTTGCACGTCCCTTGGGGTGTCATGCACGCGGCCGCTGCCCAGTCATTCGCCGCGCGCGTGCAATCCGTCGATCCGGGCTAGACAGATCTCGCCACAGTTACCGTGAGCGGTCCGGGAAGCGACTGCCATACCGGGCGCCTTGCCACCGTGACCACCTCTCGTTTGCTGGCTCTTCATCTCAGGACTGGTGACGGCGAGGTCGACTACTCCAGGGCTCCGACCGCCTTGACCGCGCTGACGCGAAGTACAGATCGCGTCGAGATGATCGAGGTGGCAGCGACGAGCGCCGTGGTCAGCACAGTGATTCCTACTAAAAGAGTCCATGGAATGGCTATGACCGGAGTGCCGTACGCGCGGAACGTTGCGATCCACAGCCCGACCAGTGCAGCTATCGCAGCTGCCGCACCGAGCAGCAGTCCGATGAGCGTCGATGCGAGTGTTTCAGCGGCCACTGAGCCTTGGACTTGCAGTCTCGTCATGCCGGACAATCGCAACGTCGCGAGCTCGGCGCTTCGCTGCCCGATGGAGATCGCGACGGTACTCAACACGCTGATCAGTGCATACAGGCTTCCCAGGCCGACGATTGCACCCATCACCGCCCGGTTTTCGCCGTCCTTCGTCGATTTGTCCTCGTGCGCCAAGGCCGATGGTGTTTCGATACTGGTTGCGCCCAGAGCAGCGAGTTCGGAGCGAACCGAATCGACGTCGGCGTCCAGTTCCAGCTGCACGAGGACGGATGTGTTCCGGTCGAGCATCGAAGCAGGGAGAATCGAGCGGTCGATGTAGAAACCGTCTGTGCCGGCCAGCGTCTCCGGTAGGCGGGCGGCTTGCCCAAAGGGAATGGTTCGTCCTTCGACTTGCAGCGATACCTCGTCGTACTCTCCGTTGACTGTCAGGCTGTCCAGTCCGCTACCGAATACGATTGTGTTGGGCCCGAAGTCTTCGAGACTGCCGGATGCCGGTGGCAATGTCCTGATTTGTTGAAACCGATCCGGATCAACTGCGACAACCGTTCCAGGGCCGTCCAGGGCAACGTTGTTGCGGACAAGTCTGACTGCGAGGGGGACAACGGTTTCAGGTGCGGCGAGGGCAATACCGTCGATCTCTTCGGCTAGTCCGTAGTCGAATGCTTGCCCAGATGCGACGAGATCGGCTCGAAGCAGGGCCCTCTCGGTCTCTCCTGCTGCGGTTTGGGTGTCGAGAATTCCTTGCAGTCCCATCACTATGCTCACGAGTACGATCATCGGCGCTGCGCACGAGGCGGTCCGCCGTACTGAATCACGTAGGTTGGCAACGGTTGTTGCCGAGACAGGATGTCGCGGAGCAATTGCGGACACGAGACCCGCAACGGCAGGCACCAGTAGGGGCGCAAGGCGACTCATCGCCGCGGAGGCGGTGATGATGATGCCGAGCCCCAACAGCAAGGGGATCAGAATCCCTCCACTGGAAGCTGAGTAAAACACTTGAACTCCCGTAAGCAGCAGTGCGACTGCCGCGACCAGCCAACGCCGACGCCCCATTTCCCGCATCTCCTCTTGGGTGCGGCGGAGCGCGTCCAATGGTCGAACGCGCGTTGCGCGACGAGCACTCCCCCACGCACCCGAGATACTGACCGCTACCGCGACAACGATGTCTAGTACGAGCACTGCGGGCTGTATTGGGGTCTCGATCTCGACCGGCAACACACCCGAGCCGATGAGGATCATGCGCTGAACCGACGTGAGGCCGATCCCCAAGAGTATCCCGGTGGCCGAACCCACCACCGCGACCAGAAATGCCTCACCGAGCAGCAGCCGACGAATCTGCGCGGCGGTGACACCCACGATCCGCAGTGTTGCGAGATCGCGACGACGCTGGTCCACTGCAAAGCCGATTGTCGACGCGGCCACGAACACGGTCAAGAATGCGCCCAACATGACCGTCAATCCGGAGAGGGTGTTCGCACCACTGGCTGCCTGGCGGAATGCCTCGGCTGCGGCTGGACTCGCATCGACCGGTGGCGCAGCGTTCTCCACACCGAGGATGATTGTCATACCGGCATGAACGATTCCAACACCGAACGCAACCGCGAGAACCGTTCCGACAAACAGCGTCCATCGATCCAAGAATGTGCGAGCCGCCAACGCGATCACCGCTGAACCTCCACGTCGGTGAGGGTAGAGGCGATGTCCGCGGCACTTGCACCGTCGAGGGTGCGAACCAGCAACCCGTCGCGTAGGAACGCGACGTGATCGGCGTAAGAAGCCGCGTGTGGGTCATGCGTGACCATGAGAATTGTCTGTCCTCGATCGACGAGCTCGCGAAGGAGTCCGAGTACAACTCTTGCCGACGCGCTGTCGAGTGCGCCAGTCGGTTCGTCGGCGAACAAGATGCTGGGCTGCGTTGCCAAAGCTCGAGCAATTGCCACACGCTGCTGCTGACCGCCTGATAGTTCGCGAGGTTTCTGATCGGTGTGCTCGGCCAGACCGAGTACGCCAAGCGCAGCTCGTGCTGTCGAGTCTGCTTGCGAATCGCCGAGCAACCGGAGCGGGAGGCTGACGTTCTGCAGTGCTGTCAATGCGGCTACCAAGTTGAACTGCTGGAACACGAAACTGATGTCGCTGCGGCGTAGGCGGGTCAGTGTGTCGTCGCTGAGTGCGCTGATGTCACTACCGTTGAGAACGATTCGACCCGAGTCCGGGTTGTCGAGGCCAGCGGCACAGTTCATCAGCGTGGACTTTCCGGACCCCGAAGGCCCCATGATGGCTGTCCACGAACCTCTGCGGCATCCAAGAGTGACACGATCGAGTGCGACGAATGCACTCGTGCCAGCGGTAAAGGTGCGTGTGACGTCCTGGAGCTGCAGGACAGTGTCGGACGGTTCCGGTGGGATCATTCTGTTCATTTCAACGCACCAAGCGCTTTGCGTCAGTCGACCTGAACCGTGAACGCAAGGTATAGCTGGGTCTACCGTGCGATTGAAGGTCTGAACCTAGAATGCGCATGTGAGCCGAGTGACGATAGCTTCTGCGCCAGAGACCCTCCCGCACTGGCGTGCAGCATCGTATGTCGCCGCGGTGATGACTCGGACAGTATTGGCGGTGGCTGTCTCGGCTCTGCTTGCGGCACCTATCCTGGCAGCGACTACCGACCGAAGCCTTCCCGCAGAACACGCAGCAGCGCTCGCGACAGCAGGACTCGCCCTGTTGGGACTCGGCCTGCCGGTCGTCTCAGCCATGCTTGCGCACACGGATTGGGCCGGCGCTTCTGCGCTACAAGCCGGCGCGATGCCGAATCGACCGGAAGTCCGACTTCGTGAGCCAAAGACGCTTGTTCGTCCGCTTGCCTACAGTGTCGCCATGCTTACGGTCGGTGGCGCCCTGGCCGTGTCGGGATTGCTCACCGTGATCGGATCGTTGGTCGCACTGTACAGCCCCTATCTCGCTGCCACGGGAGACTCTGCGGTGATCGGTCCTGTCACCGTCACGACCGTGCCGCAAAGCCTGGTCGCGGGCACCATCGGTGCTACGGTCCTCGCTTTGCTGACGTGGGCGTCGCCTCTGATCGCACGCACACATGTGCCCCTCCTTACCTTTGTGTGGGTAGCTTGACCTCGATTCCGCCGAGGTTGAGATAGATCATTGCTTTCAGCGATGCGGCAGAATGGTGGCCGTAGCCTCGGGCGTTGATCAGCCTGATCTTCGCCCCCACAGCTACTGCCATGACCTCACGCCCGACCACGCCGAGCAACTCCACTACGATCGGACGCGCACCCTCAATCCGGAGGAGGCACTCACGCAATGAGCCCTCCGGAAATGCCGGGACGGATCAGCTCGACCCCAGTCCTCGGGCGGAGCGGGGGCTGGACCGTGGTGTAGCTCTGCTTTGAGAAATGTCAGGTGTTGGGGTGGGTCTTCATGCGGCTGCCCGGTCTCCTGGCGGGCTTTCAGTAGCGGTGGTGCCGCTGCAAAACTTCACGGTAGGCATTGAGGGTTGCAGTGCCGAGAACCCCGGAGGGCCCTATCGTGTGCCACCGAGAGTCTTCTTTACTTTTAATATGCTCCTGAAAGCGCGTCTCGGCAGGGGTGTTGCCATCAGGCGTTCGATTGCGTTCACCGACGAACTCTCCCGAGTTGGCTTGGAACATGCTTGTCAACGGCACGTTGAGGACGTGCTGAACGAGCCCCGTCCGGTATTCGACGTCGTCCACCAGCCTGCGGAATTGTCCGTTTTCTGTGAGGTGGTCTGCGAAGATGGTCTGTAGGTCGTGCCGGATGATGTGGCTGCCGGGATAATGCCCCCCGGGTGGTTGGCTCCCCATTGAGGAAGCCCATTGACCATTCCTTCCTCAAGAACACGCTGCAGATGCAGGACGTCGAAGGAGGGTGTCGGCTCCCGGCCGACATCTGCCCACTTCGGCGCGGTGAGCAGCCCGATGAACAGATCGTCCCGGCCGCGCTCGACAGCAACCAGGTTCATGGTCTGCAGGGCCAGTAGCGCAGGGTAGCGCTGGAGCGGGAGAAGGGTCGGATTGCCGGTGTGAGTCTGCCTGAGATCGAGCAGGCGCTGGAGGACATCGACCCAGAGCTGTGTGTGCGAGCCGTCGTCGTGGTGGACTCCGGTGACCAAGAGATGAAGCAACGGGGTCGTAGCCGTCAGCAATTCTGTGAAGTGTGCGTCGAGTTGCTCGAAACTGACTGCACTGGGATAGGGGATTGCTCGAATCACGGTGTTTACAGTGTCGACCTTGCTCATCACCAGGTCGTGAAGATCGATCCGCAGCACGGGGTTCGGTAGATATCGCTTCAAACGTGCAACCGCCATCGCGGTTGTCAGTGGTGGTTCCCGCGAGCCGGTCCAGCGCGTCGATACTGCTTGCGAGCTCGCTGAATAATTGATCGGCCGACGAAGCCGGGACTTGGTGTCCGTGCAGTGCGGTCGGAAGCTGACGCGCACCATGCCCTTTCGCCGATCTGCTGTCCCAGTAGAGCGGGTATCGACGGGGCGCAGCCTCCAGCGCGGCCACCAGAGCCTTGTCCCACTCACCGGACCATCCCGAGATGACGAGCCCGAACTCGGTGAAGACCTGGTGCAGCAGATCCATCCACTGTTCCGGGTACGTAGTCAGCTCGTCCAACGTGTTTCTCGTGTCGAGTTCGGTGTAATCGCCGTGCAGCTTGATGACGGTCACTGCGGCGTGCGCGAGCGGGGTCATTCCCTTGAGGGCATCCGCGCGGCTGATCACCTGCGTCTCGACCCCGGCTGCGTCGAGTGCCTGCTCGATCAGTTGGTCGAAGTTGGTGGTCAAGATGACCCGAACTGTTCCACGCTTCACCAGCTCGGCGACAGCAGTATGCGCGGGCCCGGGGACCTTGTTCCCCTCTTCCCGTTCCTCCTCCGTCGCAACGAAGTACTCGCGCAGCAGTTCCTGACGAGCCGACGCCGATGGCGCGGCTTCAGCGAGCAAAGAGGAGTATCCGAGCTCGCTGCCGGCATGCGTGGACCACCAAGCCTCGGGATCTTCGGCAGCGAGGACATGGGACTCCGAATCGTCGGGATTCTCGGCGGTCGCAAGTTTGGACACCAGACTTTTGACGACGCCCCAACCGGTAGGGATGCCGGCGCTCGTCGAGATCCCGGATCCCAGGAGCAGTGCGTATACGCCCGGCTGCGCGTGCATCGCCATCGACAGCATCGCTCTTGGGGACAGCGCGTTCTTGGGAGATACCGACGCTACGGCGTCCTCTTGCGTCATCGGCCGAGCTCGACGGCGCAGGGATCAATGGCTTGCATGTCGGGGTGGCAGGGCGAGACGCCCGAGTACGAGCGGACTCGTCGTCCGGGCGGTGGTGTAGCGCTAGCCATCAATGCTTCCGTTCGTCGTTCTCGGCATTCTACGTCCTGTGTTCCGGTGGAGTTCTGGCCGTGGCGACCCAATTGATCAACGGTAGCCCGTCGTTTCTGTGCGTGTTTCGCCGAGAAAAACTTGCCGACAGTTTATGATCTACAAGCTCGACGGGTCGGTTCGTGCGTAAGCCATCGGCTATCGCTCCGCCTCGGGTGCTCCACTGAGAACGCGCCAGCGCCCGCCTCGAGATCGCCCGACGTCCGGTTTGGCAGTGAGACGATTCCGTGCTCGGCCGTGATAGTCGACCATCACAACGAGTTCATTGGTGATGTCTCTCTTGGACAGGGCCTTTCGTATTAACCATCCCGCGGGACCGCCGGACCAACGGTGCGTGCAGCAAACCCGAGCAGTGCGCCGAGGTAGCCCAGATCGGTTCCGCCCACGGTGATATCACCAGATCTGTGGAGGTTCGGAGTGCGTCGATCTGTAGTTCGAAGCGGGTCGAGGAGACCCGCTGCCAGCCTCGGCGGCAGACCGCTGGGTTGAGCTCGGACGCCGGGGGCCTGCTCGTGGGTGAACATTGTGCTGGAGCTGAATTGTGAACGTCGTCGGGTGCTGGTTCAGGAGTCCACTGTCGTAGGGCATCATGAGTCGATGAGCGATCTTGAGTACCTCGCCACTTTGCTTGCTCGACTGGATGCTGAGATTGCGCGAGTCTCTGCTGCCGAATCGGGCTCCGACGAGCAGTCATCTGCCATCGATGACGCGGTCGATGCCGTCTTGCGGTTGCGTTCGAAGGTCAAGGCTGGCTACCCCGGCAAGAAGGCTTACTACATCGCAGCGTCGACCGATCCGAATGGAATCAGGGTCGAGGGAATTTCAGCCCTGCAAGGCAAGCGCGCCCACGAATTGGTGCGAGACGGCGGTTGGATGCACGCGGATTCCAGCACCGTCCTCGATCTTCTCGATGACGATCAGATCAGTCGGTACAGAGCCGTCGCGGGACGCGGCGTCGCGCAGACATTTCGAGATTCGCGTGAATATCTCTCAGCGGCAATAGGTCTCGCCGACAAGTAGACCACGGCAGCAGTGCAGAAATCCGGATTGTCGGACGCGGTCAACGGTTCGATCCCGTGAGGAGGTTCCACGAGACGGCCCTGGCCTGTGACAATGGTTGGGGCCGTCTCTCATGCAGGTGTGATGCCTTACACTGCGACAGTCTCGTCCATCGGGGCCGCCGGCAGCGGCGGCTGAGTGCGTTGCCACGCTGATCCGTACCGCGTGTACTGCGCTGGAGCTTCGATCGGTTCCCGAAGTTCATCGGCAGCCGTGCGGACCCAGAACGGACCCTTCCCCTATTCGCCCGCCGACCAATCAGGACGCGGAGCCGGGATCCGAGGCGTTTGTCATCGGGTCATCGACCAGTGCGCGCCGCATCCAGCTGTACACCCTCTCGTCGTTCAGGAGGGTGAAGTGGTGCGCGCTGTTGATCGCCAGACCATCGTCCGGGCGAAGACCTATGTTGCGGAGCTTGTTTCGGCCTCCGGCGCTGTCGGTGCGGACCAGGCCGTCGCCCACGAAGGTCCCGACCGGGTTCCGCGGGCTTCCGGTGACGACGGCGGACGCGTGATGATGTCGCACCCGGTCCGGGACCGAGATATCCGTAGCCGCGCCGACGTCGAAGCTGTCGGCGTAGCGGGCATGTCCATCTTCTTTGGTGATGGAACCGTGGATCAGGTCACGGACTCCGGCACTTCGGCGCGCCAGGAGTTTCGCGAACGGTCGGGTCTCGGGCGCCAGCGCCATTGCGGCCGCGGCCATGTGAACGCCGTGTGCAAGCGGTGCACCCAGATGTGGCGTCCCGAGGGTGAATACGTCTGTCAACAGGTCCACCCACCGGCGGCCGCTCTCGGCAGCTTGGTGAGCGGCGCTGCGTGAGACCAAGCCGCCCATGGAGTGCCCGACCAGTGTGATGCGGTGAACCCGTACAGGCCAGGCTATTACGAGCTGTTCCAGCATGGTCGACAGGTCGGCGCCGTTCGTGGCAATGCGACGTCCGGTGTTGTAACGCAGGAAGATTGAGGTGGTTTCGGCTTCGGAGTCGAGTCGCTCCCCGTACGTGGGCCGCCCGCCGAGTCGCCATGCCGATTCGGTCTCGACGAGCCCGTGCAGGAACACCACGAGATGCGCTCCTGCATGGGGAAACGCTGCGGCCAGAGCTCGGTACTGCGGGGGTACAGGGCGTCCGTCGACTCGTATCGCCATCGGGTAGGCAAGGACCCGGGCGCTTCGCTCCATGTCGTCGCCGATGAGACCGTGCAGTACAGCGATGGTCTGCGCGCCGAGCGCAGTGTGCGACGGCGACGGTCGGGGGTCGTCCTCGGTCACGTGGTCGCCTCTCGTCAGCGCGCCGACTGCTTTGGCTGCGCCGGTGCAGGCGGCCTCGATGCTCGCGTAGGTGCCGGCGGCGATGGCGTCGTGCATCAGCTGTGTCGGTAGAACAGCGGGGCCGACGCCGAGCCGCACAGCAGCAAACGTGCGTCGTGCGATTGCCGAGTGGACTGCGCGAATACCACCCGCGGCCGACGCCAACTCGCGAAGGGCAAGCTCACCGAGTCCGCCCCACTCCTGTGTTCTCAGAGTTCTCGTCCCCACGTAATCCAGTGTACGTGTGTCCACTGAAACCGTCAGTGCTGCTCATGTCGATGCAGTCAAGGTCCAACGGTTGACCGCGATCGAGGTGCTCTTCATCGACGACTACGCGCTGCGACCCCCTCGGCACCACGAAAATCAAAGAGTTTCAAATACGTTGAAGAGTAGGAGAGTTGGGGTCCTGCCCGACGCGACCGGACGGACTGCCGGTTTAGTTGGGGCGGTGTGGTGTGTCCGGCGTTCTTCAGCGCAGCGGGTGTCCATTTCGGCCAACTCGCGGGCCCAATGAGTGTGCCGTGGGTAAATGTGCACACGTGCGGAACGGGATCTGTGCGCTGCCGTTGTCGTACACGTCGACCACGTCGGCGACGTCGATTGCGGTGCCGAGAAGGTCCCATACGCGTTCGTAGCGGGCTCGGATCTTCTCTTCGGGTACAGCGTGTCCACCGCGGCGGACACGTTCGGTGACGCGCTGCACCGTGAGTTCGACGGGAACGATGATGATGTGCAGATGTACGAGGTAGCCGGCACCTACGGCGTCGGAGACCAGCTTCACTTTGCTCGGGTGCGAGAACACTGTTTCGGTGATGAAGGAACGCTGCTGGGCGATCCGTTCCCTACGTTGGGTTTCGGCGATCCGCGGCGCCTCGTAGGCGTGTTCGGCCTGCGCGTCGGGCCAGCGTTCGAGGGCTATTTCGTCGGCGTTGATGAATGGCAGTCCGGTGGCCGGAATCAGCACATCGCGCGCGTAGGTGGATCTACCTGCACCGTTGGATCCAGCAAGGAGATGCAGTAATGGCATCAGCCGTGAGCGGGATGAACGATGAGGTTGCCGTCCTCGTCGATTTCCGAGTACGACTCAGTTGACTGGTTCTGGCCATGTTCTCTGTTGTAGCACCGTGCTACAGACTCGATGTGCGTGTCCCACGATGACGACAAGCTGCGACAGTCAAAGTCAAAGGAAATTGGACTTTCGTTGTATCATCGACGACACGCCATATCGAAACATCAAAGCCCAGCGGGTTTTGATGTTTCGTTGAAACTTGGATGAGGCCATGAAGGCACCTGCACCCCCGCCAGCGTTCACTGACCTGTTGGCCACGCTGCGCGAGGACATGGACAGGTTCATGGCAGTCATGATGTCGGGAGAGGATCTCGATGACCGCGACTACTTGGATTGGGACAAACTCCGCTACAAGACCCCACCGGACGGCATGACCCATCAAGAATGGTGGCTCGCCCTCAAGATGAGGCGCAGGTCGATGCGCCGTCCAGTGCCCCTCCGGCGGGTCGGTGACTTGTCCTTGAGTTATGCGCTGCCAGGCGAACTGCTCCGGGCACTCGATGAGGTCTCCCAACGTGCCAGCGGTCAGATCGCACTGCCCGACGAGGTGATGAACAAGACCACCCGTGACCGGTATGTCATTCAGTCGCTGGTTGAGGAGGCAATCAGTTCCAGTCAGTTGGAGGGTGCATCGACCTCACGAAAAGAAGCGAAGCGGATGCTGGCATACGGGGAGGCTCCAAAAAACCGGAGCCAGCAGATGATTCTCAACAACTATTGGGCAATGCAGCGTGTGCGGGAGATTCGGCACGAGCCATTTACCCCAGAGCGGATATGCGAAATCCACCGCATAGTGACTGGCAAGACTCTGGACAACCCTGATAGCGCTGGAAAAATTCAGAGTAATCCCGATCCGAATGATCGGGTCAAGATATTCGGTGAAGATGAGAACGTATTACATCGACCGCCCCCAGTCGAGGAATTGCCAACAAGAATACAGGCATTGTGCGATTTCGCTAATGGTGATTCCAAGGCAGACCCCTACATCCCGCCGGTTGTCAGGGCTCTAGTCGTCCACTTCATGATGGGATATGACCACTACTTCGAAGATGGGAACGGCCGCACGGCTAGGGCGCTGTTCTACTGGAGCATGCTCAAGCAGGGTTACTGGCTGACCGAACATCTAGCAATTTCGAGGATTCTCAAGCAGGCACCATCGAAGTACGCCAGGTCTTTCCTTTACACCGAGCAAGACGAAGGCGACTTGACATACTTTTTTGTTGTATCACCTGCAGGTGATACAACGTGCGCTGGGGGAGCTCGACGAGTACTTGAATCGAAAAACGCTCGAATTGCAACGAGCTCGCACATTGCTGGCTCGTGGGCCTGGCGGGTTCAATCACAGGCAAGCCGCCCTGCTTCAATCGGCAACCAGAGATCCGTCGAACTATTATACGGCGGAATCGCACATGAACTACCACTCGGTGTCCAAGCAAACTGCCAGGAATGACTTATACGACTTGGAGCGACGGGGATTGCTGCATCGAACCAAGATAAGCCGGCAATTTGCTTGGGTGCCAGAAGAGGGTTTGCTCAAAATACTTGAAGCCGAGTCGATTTAAACGCGAGACGGACGGCGTACTGGCGCATGCGTTGGTCCCCTCAGCTCGCCGAGAGCTGACGCCACGTCCGCACCAGGTTGCTGAATTCTTTGATCTGCACCAGTACGTGGTCACGAGCGGCGGTCTCGGCGGCACCTGCATCACCGCTGGAGATGGCGTCGGCGATGGTCCTGTGTTCGGCCATCGATCGCCGCATCCTGTCGGGTACGCGCAGCTGTAATCGTCGGTACGGCTGGAGAACTCGCTTCAGCGCCTGTGCCTGTTGCCTGAGGTAGTCGTTTCCGCAGGAGTCGTTGATGATGCCATGGAAGCGCGCATTGGCGTAGTAGTAAGCGTCTGCATCACCACTGATCGCGTGTTCCTCGCATTCCTGAAGCGCGAGGTCGAGTTCGGCCAAGGCCTCGCGTTCGATGCGGCCGGCCGCGAGCCGCGCCGCCATCCCTTCCAGCTCGGCCATGACCTCGAAGCGTTCGGCCACTTCCGAAATACCCAGCTCGGTGACGTACGTGCCCTGTTTCGGGCGGATCTGCACCAAACCGGAGCGCTCGAGCGCCTGCAATGCCTCGCGAATCGGGGTGCGGGAGCAGCCGAACTCCTTCTCCAGCTGAGCTGGATCCAGGCGTTCACCAGGCCGGTAGTGGCCGTCTACAACGGCGTTCTCCAGCGCGTCCCGCACTCGCTGAGACTCGGGAACTCGAATCATGTGTGCCTCCTCCACCAAGATTATCCGACGCAGGGGGGGTGGTGTGGCTCACATCTATCCGCTAGGGTCGCTGTTATATATATCACCCAAGCATATGTATATGGCGTGGCTCACGCATTCAGGAGTCGCGGTCACAGCCCCACGAAAGGGTTCGACATGGGATCCGAAGACGGTCGATCGCTGAACAGGTTGCTCGCCGCGTGCGAAATTCTGATGGGTGACGTGGGTGAGGCATCCATACGCGCAGTGGCGACCAGGGCGCTGAGCGCATATGTCGACCTCGACGACTCCGACAAGCTGGGCTTCTTCGAGCACGTCACCTCGGTCTATGGCATCGATGACGACAGGGTTCGGTCCGCGTTCCATCGGTGGGAAAGTGCGCGCAGCAACCCATCCGACGCCGACGCCGGTGAGGAGGTGATCGAACTGTTCAGCGCCGTCGAACCCGCCCGTCAACAGTTGCTTCGCCGCATCAACCACGCGCCCGGCGCAACTCTCGCCTTGGTCGAGATGCGCGCGGACTTGCGCCGACTGATGCGCGGCCACCCTGGCCTGCGGCCCCTCGATCACGACTTCCACCATCTGCTGACGTCCTGGTTCAACCGTGGGTTCCTCCGGATGACGGAGGTCACCTGGGACTCGCCTCCCGAGCTGCACCGGAATCTGCTGCATTACGAAACGGTCCACCCCATGGCGACCGAAACCGAGCTTCGTCGGCGGCTGCAACCCGCAGACCGACGCGTCTACGCGTTCTTCCATCCTGCGACGGGAGACGTCCCTCTGATCTTCGTCGAGGTCGCCCTCGTTCGCGGCACCCCCAGCCGGATCGGTCCGCTGCTGGAGCAGGGCGAGGAACTCGATCCGTCGATGGCGGACACGGCCGCGCTCTACTCGATCAACAACGCGCTCGACGGGCTGGCCGGCGTCTCGTTCGGGAGTTTGCTGATCAAGCAGGTCATCGAACAGGTGAGTCAGCAGCTTCCGCATCTGCGTGAGTTCGTAACGCTCTCACCGATTCCGGGGTTTCGCGGCTGGCTCGACGTCAAGGCGTCCGGCGACGCAGAGCTGCGTTCGCTCGTCGAGCAGCTCGATGCCATCCAAGGTTCGGCGCTGGAGGATCCGGCGCAGCTCGACGAAGACCGCATCGAAGAGCTTCGGAGCATGTTGTTTCCAGCCTTGCTCACCTATTTGACCGTCGAACGACGTGCCGATGGCTGCCCGGTGGACGCTGTGGCCCGCTTCCATCTGGGGAACGGGGCGAGGGCCTGGCGACTGAACTGGCCGGCAAACCCGTCCCCGCAGGCATGGCGGCAGTCCTACGGGGCCATGGTCAATTACCAGTACGAACCGGACCAGCTCGAACACCGTCACGAGGATTTCGTCCGACGTCGCAACGTCGCAGTCGGTGGGCCGCTCGAGATGCTCGCAGACGCCCTCACCGAAATCCAAGCACTCACCGACTCAGATACCCCCACCGACAAGAGAGAGATACCACCGATGGCACATGACACAACCATCTACCGACTGTTCGCCGAACAGGTGCGGCTCCGGCCGGACGCACCGCTGTTCGAGCTACCCGACGGACGCTCGATCAGCTACCGCGACACCGCCGACATTGTCCACCGGATCGCTGCCCGCCTGCGCGCCGACGGCGTCGAGCCTGGAGACCGAGTTGCGATGCAGGTGCCGAAGTCGCCCGAGGCTATTGCGTTGTACCTGGCGACACTTCAGATCGGCGGAGTCTTTCTCCCGCTGAACATCGCGTACACCGGCGCGGAAATGCGGTACTTCCTCGGCGACGCACAACCTCGGGTGCTCGTCTGCGCACCCGATCGGCACAGTGAGTACGCCGAATATCAGGACGACCTCGTCCTCGAGACCCTCGGGGAGTCCGCAGACGGCACGCTCCTGAGTGGGGAGGACCGGGACACGCATGTCGTCGACGCCGCGGCCGCCGATCCTGCTGCAATCCTGTACACCTCCGGCACCACAGGGCGCTCCAAAGGAGCGGTGCTCACTCACGGCAACCTGGCCTCCAACTGCGAGGCGTTGCTCGATGCCTGGCAGTTCACCGCCGAAGACAAGCTGATTCACGCCCTGCCGATATTCCACATCCACGGACTGTTCGTCGCGGCGAACATGACGCTGGCGGCCGGTGCCTCCATGCATTTCCTGCCCAAGTTCGACGCCGATGTGGTCATCGACCTGCTTCCGCAGGCCACCGTACTGATGGGCGTGCCCACGTTCTACACCCGGATGGCGAAGAGCGAGAGGCTCACACCGGAGCTCTGCGCGTCGATGCGGTTGTTCGTGTCGGGGTCCGCGCCGCTGTTGGCCAGCGACCACGAGGCCTTCGCCGCTCGCACCGGCCACGCCATCCTCGAGCGCTACGGCATGACCGAAACCGGTATGAACAGCACCAACCCTTTCGAGGGTGGACCGCGCAAGCCGGGAACCGTGGGTAAACCCCTGTCCGGCACGGAGATCCGAATCGTCGACCGTGAGACCGGGAATGTGCTGGCCGACGGTGGTGTCGGAATCGTGGAAGTTCGCGGTCCCAATGTCTTCTCCGGGTACTGGCAGATGCCGGAGAAGACGGCCTCGGAATTTCGTTCGGACGGCTTCTTCATTACCGGCGACCTCGGACTCATCGATGACGACGGCTACCTGTGCATCGTCGGACGGGACAAGGACCTGGTGATCTCGGGGGGATACAACATCTACCCCAAGGAGATCGAGGAGCTGCTCGACAGCCATCCCATGGTGCTCGAGTCCGCTGTGATCGGCGTGCCGCACCCCGAGTTCGGCGAAACCGTAGTGGCTTTGGTTGTTCCGAGTCCGGGTGAGCTGCCGCAGGACCGCGAATTGATGGACCATATCGCCGGTGATCTCGCCCGTTTCAAACATCCACGCGCGGTGCGCGTAGTCGACGCCTTGCCGCGCAATGTCATGGGCAAGGTGCAAAAGGCGGAACTTCGTAAAAGCTACGCCGGTCTGTTCGACGGCGTGGACGCCTAAATCCCTTCTCATCCTCAGGAGTACAAGATGGTTCTCTATGGAGTTGCAGCGTTGGCGCTCTGCATGCTGTCCGGCACTATCGTCGGCGAACTGCTCGGCGTGACGCTGGGTGTGGACGCCAACGTCGGCGGAGTCGGATTCGCGATGATCATGTTGATCTTCGCCACCGACTGGTTGCGCCGAAAAGGCAAGTTTCCGAAAGCAAGTGAGCAGGGAATCCTGTTCTGGAGTGCGATGTACATTCCGATCGTGGTCGCGATGGCATCCATCCAAAACGTCGCGGCGGCGATCACCGGCGGGCCGATGGCGCTCCTGGCAGGACTCGGAGCACTGGCCGCAGGTGCCGCACTGGTTCCGTTGCTGGCGCGGATCGGCGAACGTGCCGAACCGTTGCCTCCGATGACCGAAGAAGAAATGCAGGAGGCCTGAGATGGAACTGTTCACTTCAGTCTTCGAGAAGAACGCCCTGCTGCTGGCCTTCGTGGTGGTCGGAGCCTTGATGCTGCTGTCGGGCTGGATGTCCAAGACGCTGACGCGAGGCAGACTGCACGGATCCGCCATTGCGATCATTCTCGGCCTCGCACTGGCCTATTGGGGCGGTGTGTCGACCGGCGGAGACAATGGGCTGGCCGATATCGCAATATTCTCCGGGCTGGCGTTGATGGGCGGCTCGATGCTCCGCGATCTGGCAATCGTGTCCACCGCCTACGGCGTCGACCTGCAGGAGATCAAGCGAGCCGGCGTGACGGGCGTGCTGTCGATCGTGTTGGGCGTGACGGTGTCCTTCGTCGTCGGCGCGGCCATCGCCGCAGCGTTCGGCTACCGGGACGCGGCGTCCTTGGTGACCATCGGTGCCGGTGCTGCGACCTACATCGTGGGTCCGGTGACCGGAACAGCGGTGGGTGCGAGCTCGGAGGTGATCGCGCTGTCCGTGGCTGCCGGTTTGGTGAAGTCGGTCTTCGTGATGGTCGGTACCCCGATGATCGCGCGACTGATCGGTCTGAACAATCCGAAATCGGCGATGGCGTACGGCGGGCTCATGGGAACCACATCCGGTGTGGCCGGCGGACTCGCAGCCACCGACAAGCGTCTGGTGCCGTACGGAGCCATGACCGCAACCTTCTACACCGGAGTCGGCTGCCTGCTCGGTCCGTCCCTGTTCTACGTGGTGATGAGGGCAGTCGTCGGCGGGTGAGGTCAGGCCGGTTTGAGTACCGTGGGGCCGAGGAACTCGCAGACTTGCAGGGCCAATGCCAGGTCCAGTTTGTCGGTGCTCACCGTGTGCTGGTCCAGCGCCTTGTTGATCCGATATTTCACGGTGTTGCGGTGCAGATTGAGATATTGAGCCGCGCGCAGATGACTTTCATCGTGCGAGAAGTATGCGTTCAGGGTCATCCGGAGCACGGCAGCGCCGGGTGTGTCTTCGGCCAGTACCCCGAGTCTCTCCCACACCCATGCACGGGTCGAGTCGAGATTCTGGGCGAGCAAGGACACAATCGCAACGCCCTTGTCGCCGAACCCGACGACGGAGCGGGTGGGGGTACCCGGAACGGTCGCGACCGAGTACGCCGCACGGGCCTGCTCGTGCGAGCGACGAAACCCCTGAATTCCATGTGCAGGTAGCCCTGCAGCGAGCCTGGTCGACTCGTCGAGGTCCAGTACCGAGGACAATTCCGTGGTGTCGAGTGCAGACGTCCGCGAGCCGAGCGGAATCCATGCCCACACTGTCCGTCGGTCGATCGCGGTGATGATCGGTGGCCCATCGGACCTGACGAAAGAAGCCGTGCGGCGGGCAATTTCATCTATCGAGCCGAGGGTGGTGGTCGCGTCGGGAGCGCTGTTCCACACGACGAGCGCCAGGTGGTTCTGATCGAGCCGATATCCGGTCTGATTCTCGAACGCCGTGGAGCTTTCGCCCTTGTCGGCCAGCAGTGCGTGAATTGTGGAGGAATGCACGTTGCCCTGGGCGCCGATCCACCGCCTACGTTCGTTCTCGTAGGCATCGAAGACGAACAGGGTTATCCAGTCGATGTAGTTGTAGATTACGTCGGAAATATGTTCCAGGACAGGAAGGTCGAGGCCGGCGTCCAGTTCGAGCTTGTGTATTTCAGCGAAACACTGGCGCATCATCTCGTTCTGCCCCATGTGGTACGCCCGCACCAGTGAATTCGACGGGACATCCCGCTGGGCAAGGCGCAAGGCGTACTCGACCGCAGCTGTTGTGGGCTGCAGATGGTCGACGGGTATGTCGTTGGCCAGTACATGAATGATGGTGGATATGTTCCCGTGCACGGACGCTTCGAGCAGTTCGACCAGGACCGGATCTTCGTCGAGCTGGTCGATGTCATGCGCGAGAAGATTGGTCATGGAGCGCACGACTTCGGTTTCCCGGGCCGCCAACGACCGTGCGATGCCAGCGACAGCGACTAGGACGTCGTCAGCCGCTGTTTCCGGTACATGGGCCAGTCGTCGACGTGCCACGGCTCGGCGGTCCTGGGCGCCTGGGCTTGTCATCGAAAGGCCCCCGTGGACTTCTGCAGGTATCGCAGCGCCGATTCGGCGGCGTTGAAGCCGCACATGCCGTGTGCGCCGGCTCCGGGTGGGGTCGATGCAGAGCAGAGATAGACCCCAGGGATGCCGATACTGTAAGGATCGAGGGCAATTCGGGGTCTGAGTACCACCTGCAGCTCGGTGTTCGCGCCTCCGATTATGTCGCCGCCGAGGTAGTTGGGATTCGATTCCTGTAGATCAGCTGGTGATGTCACGGCTGTCGCGACGATGATGTCACGGAAGCCCGGTGCGAATCGCTCGATCTGGGCTGTCACGGCTTCCGTTGCATCTCCGGTGTACCCGTTGGGCACGTGCGCGTAGGCGTACAGAGGGTTGATCGACCCGGCCGATCGCGTCGGGTCGGCGACATATTGCTGACCGACAAGAACGAACGGGCGTGACGGCATTCTTCCCTGAGTCACGTCTTTTTCGTTTGCTGCGATCTCTTCGAACGATCCACCGAGGTGAACGGTGCCGGCACGGGCACACTCGGAGTTGGTCCACGGAACATCACCGTCGATCGCGAAGTCGACCTTGAAGGCTGCCGGTGCTCGTCGAAACTTCCTGTAGGCCTTCGCAACACGACTCGGTACGGCGTCACCGTAGATACCCAGCGCGGCGCCGGGTGAGGTATCGAGAAGAACGACGTCGGCCTGTGGGATGTCGGAGCCTGTGCGAACGGTGACTCCGGTGTCGATCTTGCCGCCCCAGTCGAGCAGCATCGAGGCCAGCGACTGTGAGATCGATTGCGAACCGCCCTCTGCCACCGGCCACCCGTAGCGATGCCCGGATGCGGTCAGCATCAGCCCGACGGCCGAGGTGGCGGGCCGGTCCAGCCGGTAGTACGCGTGCGCGGCAACGCCCCCGAACAGGGCCTTCGCCTTCTCTGTCCGCCACCACCGCGCAGCCACCGTCGCCGGCAGTAGGGCTCGAGGGCCGAAAGCTACGAGAGGCAAAGGGTGCCGGGGCACGTTGGCGATGGGGCGCATGAGGTCTGCCGCGAGGACGTCGTAATTACGAGCGATGTCTCCGAACATCGCTTTCCAGCGACGCCCGTCGGGGCCGAGGCCCTCGGCGGTGTCATCGATGGAGCGATGAATGAGCCCGGCGTCACCACCGTCGAGGGGATGTGCGCAATCGACGTCGGCCCATTTCCAGTTGAGGCCGTAGCGTTCGAGGTCGAGAGTGGCGAGGTACGGAGACCCTATGCCCATCGGGTGAAACGCTGAACACAGGTCGTGGATCACGCCCGGTACCGTCAGCTCGCCGCTGCGCGTTCCACCACCGATCGTGTCGGCTGCCTCGAGCACCTGAACGTCCACGCCGGCGCGGGCGAGGCGTACTGCGGCAGCGAGCCCATTGGGCCCGCTGCCGACGACGACGGCCGTGCTCATACTCGATTACCGCGCTGCGACGTGGGTGCGACAACGGAGTCTCCGGACTCGGTTGAGGTGGTGTCGCGCATCTTCGGTTCCTCTACGGTGCCAGGGTCGGTCGCGGCGCGGTTGGCGTCGATATCCAGCGTCCATGTTACGTTCACCGGGATCGGGCCGTTCGGCAACCAAGGCTGCTCGTTGATGGCATCGGCAACCTTGTACGTACCGCGTTCGATGACGCCCAGTGCGGCGTCTATGACCTGGTACTCCTGGTAGTTCTTGTGAATCGGTTGCGATTCGATCCACACCACCAGGAACTCGCCCGGAGCGAAGTTGCATCGGCGCTGAATTGCTGCGATGAGCTTGTCGTCGTGCAGATGCCCGTCTCCGAAGTTGAACGCGACGATCGAATTGCACGAGAATTCGCCCTCGCGCAGGGTGTAGGTATCGATGTCGTCCCCGAGATGATTCATCATCAGCGAGAACAGGGCACGTCCCTGGCTGTGCAGCGAACGCCAGCCGAGGAGCTGGTGCATCACCACATCGGCGACCTCGGGTGGATAGCTCGCCAGGAGCTGCGTGCGAGTGTTCTGGCTGGGACGCTTGATGAACTGATCGAGCTTCTCCTCGCAGCCAGGGGCGAATGCCCACGTCGCAGAAGCCCAGTTTCCGGCGTACTGCCGCATCGACGGAAGGAAGGAGACCAGATCGGGTCGAAGATTTCCGAGGATGGGGAAGAACACCAGAGCGGCAACGATGAGTGCGAGCAATGCGGGGGAGGAGAAGTCCCACACGGCGTAGCCGTCGGCATTGGGGAACCCGAGGAACAGGAACACCGAGGCGAACGCGAAGAGCAGGTTCCACTCGAGCGGAACGGCAAGTGGGAAGGTGGAGGTGATGAACAGGTGGAATGCCACCATCAGTGCGACACCGGCAAGTGCAACAACAGCATTGGTGGTGAAGAGCAGCACGAGAGGCGTAGCGACCTCGACCAGAGTTCCGAGGACGTGCCCGACGCCACCGGCGACCTTGGACGGGCGAAGGTCATGGGGGAAGTTGCGGTAGTGGGCTCGCTTGAGCGCCTTCGACGAAATCCACGGCGTGTTCGACAGCATCGGTGGGATCACCATGGAGAAGTGGTGGCCGAGCTTGGAGATTCCGGCACCGACCCACACGGTCACGATGAGCAGTTTGAGGGCGATGATCATGTCGACGAAGGGCAAAAATCCGAAGAACAGCACCGCCGGGAAGTACTGTTCACCGCGGGCCGCGATGAAGATGACCTTGTCTCGCAGTCCGATCACCACAAGCAATGCCGCGAGCGAGATCATCAGTGCCGGACGTACCAGGCCGTTGTTGTCCGCGATAGCGGCGTCGATCGAACTCGTGTGAATGCCGGGAAGAGCCAAAGCAACAACGATATTCACCAGAACTGCGGCGTATACGATGACGTCGAACACGGTGCGGGTGTCGCCTGCGGTGAGTGGAACCTTGCCCGGCCATGGTGGAAGGCGAATGGTTCCCGGACGAAGCCAGAACAGGGCGCCGCCCATCATGGGTTTGAAGTGCCCGGCCAAAGGACCCCAGGATCCGCCGAGCCCTACCGTTTCCAGTAGGAGGGTCCAGAGCAGCAGCTTCTGGTAGACGATCGGTTGATTCCACCAGGCCGAGATGTCGAGTGGACTGTGGCCGGAAGTGAGGGTGGCTACTGCAACGCCGATACCGATGTAGAGGACGAGCAGTTTCAGGATGTAGATCGTGTGGACCATTTTCGGGGTGCCGAAGCCGTGGTCGGCCCAGTGGGTCGACATGGCCCGCAGACGCTCGCGGAATGGTAGATCGAGGAACGTGGCGGGGTCGACTTGCGGGAAGTTTCCTTCTTTGAATCCCATGAGTACTCCTGTTTCGGAAGGGAATTGGGCAGCAGCTATCGACTCGACTGGGTCACCCAGTGAGTGGTCTTGTGGAGAGATGTGGACGGCTGTGTTCAGCTCACGGGTTCGGCCGTGGGTGTGCGTAGCGCCAGGCGAAGACCGGGCTTGTCGATCTTGCCGACAGGGTTCCGCGGCAAGGCGTCGACCACGTTGATGGCAACGGGGAGTTTCACTTTCGCGACCCGATCACGCAGATGGTCGAGCAAGCTCGCCGACGTTGCATTCGAGTTCGGATAGGTCACGACGTACGCGACGGGGACTTCCCCGTAGACCTCGTCCGGCGCACCTACTACGGCGGCTTCGAGAACCTCGGAATGGGAGGTCAGTGCGTTCTCGATCTCTTTGGGATAAATGTTCTCGCCGCCGCGGATGATCATGTCTTTGATGCGGTCGACGAGAGTGAGGTAGCCGTCCTCGTCGAGGCGGCCCACGTCGCCGGTGCGCAGCCAACCTTCGACGACTGTGCGCGAGGTCTCCTCGGGTCGGTCGAGATAGCCGCGCATGACGTTCGGGCCGGAAATGAGAACCTCTCCGACGGCACCGACTGGCAGGAGTGTTCCCAGCTCATCGGCGATTGCGATGGTTTGGCCAGGCAGCGCAGGACCGACCGTTCCCAATTTGCGCACCCCGCTGGGAGGATTGCAGGCTGACGCGCACGTCCCCTCCGTGAGCCCGTAGCCCTCGATGATGGCGTACCCGAATCGAGACTCGGCTCGGTCGAGCAATTCCTTGGAGATGGGTGCGGCTCCACATACGGCGAATCGAAGTGAGGAGGTGTCAGAGACGATGTCGTCTGGTTGAGCGGTCAGCAGCGCGTAGATCGTCGGGACCGCCGAGAAGTACGTTGGGCGCAGCCGTGCGACGTCGTCGAAGAATCGTGAGGGTGAGAATCTGCCGGTGATACTGACCTGTCCGCCTACCGACAGCGGGGCGAGCACGCTCACGCAGATCGCGTTGACATGGAACAGCGGCAAGATGAGAAGGCTGTGGTCGTCACTGGTCAGCTCGAAGTGCTTGGCCATCGCACCGGCCATGTATTGCAGATTGGAGTGGGTCAGTTCGACCCCCTTCGGGCGTCCGGTGGACCCGGAGGTGTAGATCAACAAAGCCAGGTCGTCCGGGTGCGGAATGTCGTTTCCGTGCTGGCCGTGTTCGGCTGTGGAGGAGTCGAAGTCACTGATCGACCGGGTGACTACCCCCGCAATCGGCGGCTGCCCGTCCTCGACGATGGTCAGAATCGCACGCGCATCGCCCACCTGGTAGCTCGCCTCGATGCTGGTGAAGGTGGGGTTGACCGGCGTCGCTACTGCACCGATCCTCCACGCAGCCATAATGGCAACCAGCAACTCGACGCGGTTGGGAAGCATTACCGCAATGACATCGCCTGCTTCGATTCCGTCGGCCACCAGAGCGGAGGCGAAAAGGTCTATGCGCGTCGAGAACTCGCCGTAGGTCAGTGCTTTTTCGTCGTCTCGAACACACGGCCTCGCAGCTCGTTCAGATCCTGCGTTCCATGGAAAGTAGTCAATGCCGGACACGATGTGCGATCCCCTCGTCGGTGCTGTGATCCAGAACACTAATTGCCTGTGTCATGGATCGATACGGCCTACGAGGCCAGACTTTCCAAGCCTTGTTGTCCCCGGAGCACAAGATTCGCCGGCGTCGGGACCGAGTTCGGCCAGCCCGGCGGCCTTGTCGGCGATCATGATGGCGGAACGACCATTTCACTTTCTCCGCGCACGACGCACTGTCAGCTGGGCTCGGCGACGATCCCGTCCAGTACGGCCGCGTCGGCCCAGCTGCCGTGGAAGCCGTTGGGGATACGAACCGGCAGCTTGATGCGGGTGAGCGGCTGATCGGAAGGGTTGGCTGCGTCGTGCACCAGTACCTCGGTCAGCCGCGTCAACGGATGCCACCACAACGACAGCAGATATCCGTCGTCCTCGCCCGTGCTGTTCGCGCGCGGAACGAACACCGGCTCGCTGGGGCCCGCGAGGGGCGCAGGCGCACCGTAGAACTGGTCGGTGCCGCGCAGATGATCGTGGCGGGTGATCTTCTCCGACATGTAGTAGCCGAATCTGTTCTCGCGCCCGACGAGTCGGTCGTCGATGCGAGGAAGGTCGCCGTTTATGTCGTTGATCTGGATGCTCTTCACAGCACCGGTCACGGTGTCGACGCGCCATTCCCACGGGTAGCTTTCGGCTCCGAGGAATTCGTGCGGGTGCATCGGTGAGTTCAGACGATCGACCGGGGTTCCGAATTGCGTGGAACGGTGCCCTCGCACCACCACCTCGTCGCCGATCTCGAACGCATTGTAGAAATGCGATGGGAGCGAGGAATCGCCGATCTCGTGGCGGGTGATGTCGTGGGTGCGTCGATCGAGCAGGATCAATTGTGTTCCCCCGGGAAGTTCGTCGTCGTTCCAGACGACGCCGGGCTTGCCCTGCGCGACGTAGTCGAAACGCAATTGCAGTGGTGAGACGAAGAGGTCTGCCGCGCAGACCCTGCCGCATGGCGTTGTCGGCCTGGGAGTGACGGGCCGAGGAGCGGACGGCCTGCGAGACGCCGTAGTGGCGGCCCGGGAAGCGCTGAGGGTGGGTCGACTCCACGAGAGTGCCGGCGTATGGGCCTACGACGACGTCTCGATGACGGCGTCCCTGACCAGCGACCCAGTGGCGACGGCGCTGTTCCTCAGGCATACCCTCGACGGCCTGACCGGTGACGATGCGAAGACCGTCGCTTTACGGGAGACACTCGGGTCGTATCTCAGACACGGGCGCAGCCGCGTCGCTGCCGGGCGAGAGCTGCACGTCGTTCCGAACACCGTCGCGTACCGCGTGCGCCAGGCCGAGGCGCTGCTCGTCAACTCGTCACTCGACACCCCTGCACTCAGGGTCGCTTTGGACCTCGCTCACGAATTGCCTTCTCTGCTTCGAAATACGTGACCACCTGAAGTGGTTGTGGCCTTTGCGATTTGATCAGTTCAGCGGCTACGTGGACAGGAATGCCCGATGGTTCGACAAATGCGACGGCACTCATGACGATTTCGTTTGAGGGGGCGGTGCCTGGAGTCCGCGGTCGATGAAGCCGATGATCCAGTCGAAGCTGTCGTCGACGTCGGTGCTGACCTGGAACCCGCCGGCTGTTTCGAGGGTGACGAAGCCATGAAGCTGGCTGCGCAACATGCGTAGGGCGTGGATCTGCTGTGAGGGTTCGATGTGGTAGCCGTGCAGCATGGCGCTCCAGGAGTCCATGACTCGATTGGCCGCTGCGATGAGCGGATCATCGGGACCGGTGATCTCGGCCGCATTGCCGGCGGCGTACCGGCCCGGGTGTTCTCGGACCCAGACACGCATGGCTCGCGCTCCGGACTCGAGGGCATCGCGGCCAGCCCGCCCTTGGATGGCATCGCGAATGACATCGGCGAGTTCGGTCGTGGCCAGCACACCTATCCGGTGTGCGAGGTCGACCATGCCGTCGACATGCTTGTACAGCGAGGGGGGTTTGACGCCGAGTCGCTCGGCGAGCAGGCCCATGGACAGGCGCGAGAAGCCGACCTCGTCGGCGAGTTCGGCCCCGGCTTCGGTGACCGACGACGGCGCGAGCCCGGCCCTAGGCACGGGGGAGAGTCCGAGCCAGGAAGGGCAGCGTAAGCGCAAGTGTCTGCTCGGGCGCTTGGGCGTGCGGGTAGTGCCCGACGCCGTCGAGAACGGCGAGCTCCCCGAGGCCTGTCGGCAGGTCGGCGATGATCTTCTCTCCTTCTGCGCGGGGGTCGGTCCAGTCGGGGTCCGCGCTGCCCTCGACGACCAGGACGGGGCAGCGGACGTTCTTCAGCTGCTCGCCGGCGTCGGTGGGCTTGGACTTGCACATCGCTTGAAGGGCCTTCATTCTGCCTGGCTCGCGGAGCGTGTCCTTGATGCGGTCCAGTTCGGTATCCCAGTCAGCGGGCTTGGTCGGATACGCCAGGTCGAGGTACTTCTCCCAGGCTTTCAGGCTGCCCGTCATCACGGTCTGGCCGAGCAGCATGACCGCGCTGCGGTAGCTCTTGTTCGTGAGCAGTCCACCGACGGAGTAGGACACAGCGCGCGTGAACGGCGCCAGCTCGATGACCCCGGTGATCGACTCGGGGGCGGTGGCGGCGGCAACGGTGGCGGCCCCGCCGCTGATCGAATGGCCGATGATCACGGCCGGCCCACCCAAGTGACGCACGAGCGTCACCAGGTCACCAGCGATGTCGGTGCGGCTGTAGCCGTCCCATCCGAGACTGGATTCACCGCAACCTCGAAGGTCGACGTTCGCTACCCGGTACCCGGCCGACACCAGTGCAGGGGCGAGGAAGCGGTAGGCGTGCCGACTGTCGCCGATGCCGTGCGCGAGAACTACGAGCGGACCCTCACCGGTCAGTTCGTAGGCCAGCGTGTTCCCGTTGATGCTCAGGTGTTCGTTCATCTTGTCTCCAGATCCGAGTGGCTAATAGGCATAGCTACAAGCTAATGCCAATAGCTTTTGAAGTCAAGGCCACCGGACCGGGCGAAATTTTTTGCGTCCGCACTGCGGTGTCGCAGCTACCGCTGGACGGCCTGAACCAGTGTTGCGACGAGTTCTTCGCCGGTGGTATTCCATTTCTCTTGGCCGAGGTGGCCACTCAATTCCATGTTGGCAATACCTTGCGCGCTCGACAGGAGAAGTGCGCCGTACCTACGCGCATCCTGATCACCCACCACGCTTGCGACGATGGCGAGGAATCGGTCCTGCGATGCTCCGACCGCTTGGGCGGCAACGGTCGGGTCACCAGCGGGTGGGGCGAACATGAGAATGTACAGGTGTGGGCGTTCGCGACCTATGGTGATCAAGGTGAGGAGCGCCTGTTCGAGTCGGGTGGCCGGGTCGACTTCGGTGTCGGCGATCAGTCTGTCCAGCGCGAGGGTGACCTCACCCCATGCGTCGAGTGCAAGCTGGGTGAGCAAGTGTTCTTTGTCCTTGAAGTGTCCATAGGGCGCTCCCCTGGAAACGCCCGCCCTAGCTCCTACCGCTCGAAGGGTCACTGCCTCCGGCCCTCCAGAATTGAGCAGTTCGAGCGCCGACTCGATCAGCGCCGCTCGTGTCGCTGCGGCGGATTCGGCTCGTGAGACCATCATTCGAGCGTAGTCGACACTGTCATGCCGACGGAGCAGCGATCAGCGTGCGGGCTCTTTCGGAAAATGTGGCCGGAGGTTCGCTGCGGCGACGCGGTCGAGGGTGCGATCGGGGAGGATCTTGGCCAAGCGAGTGAGCATTGCGGCGTCACGTCCGATTGTGTAGCGAGTCTTGGGTTTCCGTGTTGTGACCGCTTTGGCGATGACGACCGCGGCGGCGTCGGAGGTGACGCCGGTTTCAGTGAACGCGGTGGCTTGATTGATGATGGCGTGCATGAGCGGGCCGTAGTGCTGGCGCTGGTCCAGTGACATCTCCTCGACAAATGCCCGTGCGCGTTCGATGCCGTGGCCCGTCATCTCGGTCTTCACACCGCCAGGTTCGACGACGACCACCTGAACGCCATGTGATGCGACTTCTCGTCGAAGGGCATCGCTGACTGCTTCGAGTGCGAACTTCGCGCCGGCGTAGGCACCGTATGTACCCATTGCGACCTTTCCGCCCACAGAGCTGATGTTGACGACGCGGCCGTGGCTTCGACGCAGAAACGGCAGCATCGCCTGTGTGAGCGCGATATGGCCGAAGAGGTTGACCTCGAACTGAAGTCGCCATTGGTCGAGAGGCAAGGTCTCCACCGGAGCGTTGACTGCGATGCCGGCGTTGTTGACGATCGCACGCAGACTTCGCATCTCAGGGTCGGCGTCGATTCGGTCGACGAGCGCATCGATGTGTTCGGGGATGGTGATGTCGAGGATGACTGGTTCGATGTTCTCTGCGCGGATCGTGTCTGCATCGCGCGGGCGTCGGACGCCGGCCAGGACGTGGTAGCCCTGCTTGGCCAATGCGCGCGCGGTTGCTGCTCCCATGCCTGTGGATGCACCTGACACGACGATGAGTTCGTTTTGAAGTGACGTTGTCATATGGATACCCTGGGCCACTCCTGTGACATTGTCAAGTGAAATGCTCGCCCCGTTCCTGGGCATTCATGGCTGTAGACCTGTCGAGGGCAGGTCCAAAAACGATAGCGGGGCCGCGTCCGGGTAGCTTCTGTTGCGCTGTACGAAGCTCCGCACTCCCCGCCAACGCCAACGGTCGAAGATCAGTCGAAGGTGCATGCTGCCAGCGGGACATCGGCGAACCGGTCCATCAGGAACTGGGCAGCTCCACCGCCGTAACCGTCGATCAGCTGCGGCCCGAAGTGGTTCGGCAGCACCACACCTTGCAGAATCGGGGGCAGTTGATTGCTACGGAAATCGACCGACGCGCCCTGGCCGCACCAGTCCAGCGCCAACTGTCTGGCCTGGCCGTACGGAATCGTGTCGTCGTTGATTCCGCTGGTGATCAGGACCGGAGCGTTCGGTGTGCGTTCGCCGATGCGTTGCTCGTCGAAAATACGTCCGGCCTCGGGAATGGTGCGCACATTCTCGAGCAACGACTTGCCGTCTTTTGTCAACGACTCCGTGCGCAGAAATGGTCGCTCGAGAATCGTGTCGCCGATGCATTCCGTCGACAGCTCGTTCAGAACCGCCTTGCCATGATCGGTGAGCCTCTCGTCGACGAGCGAGCGCAGAGTCGGGTCTCGCTCGACGAGTCCGTTCAACGCATATCCGATGACGCCGCCGATCAGCGTCCCGTCGACCTTCCCCAGCACGTCGAGTAGATCGGCGGTAGGTGCCCCGGCCCACGTTCCCTTCAAGTCGAGTTCGGGCGCGTACTCCGCCGCGAGTTCGGCGGCGGCCGCCGCAGCTCCGCCACCCTGGGAGTAACCCCAGATACCGATCGGTGCATTCGGGTCACCGGACAGTTCGTTCGCGGCACGGGCACCGTCGAGAACCGCATGGGCCCCCTCCGGCCTGCTCACGTACGTGTGCACACCGGGCGTTCCCAATCCGATGTAGTCGGTGACGAACACGTTCGCACCCATCGACCCCCATAGAGTCGACGACAGCAACTCCTGGTTGAACGAGATCGACAGTGGTTGCGCTACAGCATTGATCGCGGTCGGAAAGGAGCGTGATGGAGCGCATTGGTCGCCCTGGCCCATCGTGCCCGGTGCAACGACGATCGTCGGGCGCGGTCCGGCACCCCGCCACTGCACCTCGGTCTCGATGAACGTACCGGTGACCGCGATAGGTGCGTCGTCCTGAGTGCGTGAGGTGTACATGACTCGCTGTGCCTGCACCGGATACGCACCGTCCACACCGGGCAGAGCAGCGAACAGTGACATCGGTTGTGTCCGAAGAACGGCCCCTGGGTCATCGACGAGCTGCAACGGCGGCACGTAGAACTCATCCAGGGGATCGGCATGCGCTGCCGAGGTACCGAGGACGATCATCGAGGTAGCAAGGACCGCAGTGCCGACGAGGCCGCGAATCATGCTGCGATACAAGCGCATTTGGTTCTCTCTGTCGAAGATCAGATGGCGGTGTCGAGATCGCGGGCGACGATGTTGTCCAGGGCTCGTTCGGCGAGCGCGGCAATGGTCATGGACGGGTTGCAGGCGGCGGTGTTGCCGGGCATGAGCGCACCGTCGAGCACATACAGTCCGGGTTGGCCGTGCACTCGACCGTCGAGGTCGCACACCGGGCCCATGTTGGCCCCGCCCAACGGATGCCAGGTGGACGGGAACAGCGCATTCGTGTCGGTCAGCATGCTGCCCGAACCGGCGATTCGACGAACTGTCGGATCGATCGATCCGACCTGAATGATGGAGTCTCCCTCGGCCGGCCAGTGCAGCTGTGTCTGATCTCGCGCGGAGTCGTAGCCGAAGTGACCGCGACCGTTGCTGACTCCGTATCCGACGAGCACGGTGCTGCGGGCATCGACGGACAGCGGTGGTATCGATGCCTGAATCACGGTGTGTGCAGTACGCGGGTCGTCCCAGTTCAAGCTGCCGAACACCACCGGGCCGCCCTGCGGCGCACCGAATTGCTGCTCGATGCTGGACCATACGTAGATACGGTCGGCGTTGGTGCCCCAGCCCTGCCCGAGTTCGTCCGGCAGATCTGGAATGGCCCCGGTGGCGCTCGCACGAACGAGCATCTTGGTGGTATTCAGGCTTCCCGCCGCCATGATCAGCGCGCCGGTGGTCAGAATCTTGTTCTCCAACACCGTTCCGTCGGAATCGATCCTGTCCACCAGCACGGTCCAACGACCGTCGGCTGCGCGTTCGATTCCGGTGACATTGTGTTGCGTTGCCACGGTGGCCAGGCCTGTGGCCTCGGCCGCCGCGATGTAGGTGACATCCACAGAATGCTTGCCGCCGTTGTTCACTCCGAATCCGCCCGCACCGTTGGTGTACGACGGCTTCATCACCCCACGCGTCTCGTCGAGGGCGTAGTTCCAGTCGATCGGCATCGGGATCTTCGACACCGGCAGGCCCGCTCGACGCGCATTGTCCGCGAAGACCCGCGCTGCTTGGTAGTTGGGAGTTGCGATCAGTTCATCAGGAGCCAACTCGAGCTTCAACATCCGCGCGACGCGAGGGTAGTGGACTGCGTTCAGCGTGGTCCAGTCGAGATCGACCGGAAAGTGTTCCTCGAACACAGCCTGGGACGGCTGCAGACTCATGCCCTGATAGATCAGGGATCCGCCGCCCACAGCCGCTGCGCACAGCGCGGTCATGTTGTCACCTGAGACAGCCTCGAGCAGACCGACGTACGGATCGAAGGGAACGGGCTTACCGAATAGATTGGGACCCCCGCCGTACCACAGCATCCGCTTGTCCGGCGCGGTCGGATCAGGGAAGGTATCGGCATTCGGGCCTGTGGGCCAACGCCTTCCGCGCTCGAGTACCAGTACCGGTACGCCCGCCTGGGCCAGGCGCAACGCGGCGACGCCACCGCCGAACCCTGACCCGATGACGATCACACGGTGGTCTTCACGGGTGAGCGGTACCTGTGTGCGCCGTCCACTGCTGCCGGTGGCTGCCCGAGCAATACCTGTGCCCGAGATTGCAGCCAAGCCCGCAACCGCAGTTGCACCCAAAAATGACCGACGGTTGAGATTCGACACGTTCCCCCCATGGTTGCGGACATGCACGCATAGAGACTCGGGTCACATGTGCGCGGTGCAAAACTAGACAGAAGTTGGTTCCAGTGTCAAGTTTGTACCGTCAGTCGAACGGCAGGACCGGCACCAGCCATCGCCGAAGGTAGCGGCGCAGACCGTCGTCGTCGTGTATCGACGGGTCGCCGAACAAGATGACCGACAGGCCCACCCGAACGAGCACGCCCTCGATGTCTTCGAACAGTGCCGAATCGAAACCTGGGTTGCGTTCGATGTACCCGTCGAGGAATTGGCGAACCACCGGTGCGGCTCGATCCATCATGTCCGCGTCGAACAGTGGGTTCGCATTTCCCGAGCGCAGCAAAGAGTTCAGTACCGGTTCCCGATGAATGAGATTGCGACTGGCGACGATTGTCTCGACGACGAACTCCGTCGGCGTCTCGGCCTGGTCGGACTTCTTACGGATATCGCCGATTACTTCGACGACGAGTCCGACCATCGCCTCGGAGATCATGTCCTCACGCGTGGTGAAGATCGTGTAGATCGTCTGGCGCGTGACACCCGCAGCACGCGCCACTGCCGCAATAGTGACGTCCTCGAAACCGGATTCGGCGATCAACCCCAGCGTCGCATCCAAGATCTTCTGTCTCGAGCGCATGATCCAATTATGACTGCCATTCCCGGATCCTTGCGGAATTCCGAGAGAGGACCATCTCGACCCTGCAGGTTGGCTGTTTTCCTACTCGCTCATCTCGTTGCGATCTCCTCGGACTCGTACGACTCGGTCTCGCCCGCTGCTGGTTGGGAACGGACTCCCCAAAGGACCCCTGCGGCCAGGGCGATGCCGAGAACCGCAGGCAAGCTGTTGGCCACCAACGAGTTGGTTCCGGTCAGGGTGGAGTAATTGGCGATGATGAAGCCCACGCCCACTGCGATACCGACGCCGCCGACCATAGGTGCGACCAGGGTGGTCCAGATCCGTGGATCACGCCGGCGACGGAAGTAGACGATCGCCGCGATCGACACGAGTACCTGAAGTCCGATGACGCCGACGGTGAACAGACCGGTGAGTGACGTGCCGAGGCCGATGTATGGTTCAGCCCCCATCACCGCGCACACCAGGAGCACGATCGCGGTCAGGCCTGCGACCGCGTCGCTGGCCCGATGTGGCGATGCGTGGCGTGCATGGACTGCCGACAGAGTGCGGGGGAGTGCCTTTTCGCCCGCGAGAGTGTGCACATAGCGCGTAGTTGCATTGTGAAGGGCGAGAAGGCATGCGAGCAGGCTTGTGCAGAAGAAGATCTGCATGATTGTCAGTGTGAGATTGCCCGCGTTCGCGGCAGTCAGCATGAAGATGAACGACCCTTCGCTTTCGGTGGCCGAGGCGACCACGTCGTCGACGCCGATGCTTCCGATCACCAGCCAGGTCGTCAGTACATAGAACGCGGCAATCGCAGCTATAGCACCGAAAGTTGCTCGCGGAATAGACCGTTCGGGTTCCTTGGCCTCCTTGGCGTAGATGATGGCCGACTCGACGCCGATGAACGACGTGAAGCCCACCATGAGCGCCGGCCCGAGTTGCCCCGAAAAGACTTGGTCGGGAGAGAAGACGTCGAGCGGCAGTGCAGGCAGGCCGTGCTTGACGAGGATGGCGATGTCGAGCACCACCAGAATGGCGAACTCAGCGATCATGAAGGCGAGGAGAAGCTTGGCGGATGAATCGACCGATCGGCGGCCGAAGACGGCGACAACGGTCATTGCCGCTACGGTCCACGCGAACCACGGCAGTTCGATGCCGAGTCCGGCGAGGATGAGATTGGAGAAGTATCCGAACCCGGTTGCCAGTGCCAGCACTCCGGCGAAATAGGCGACGGCGATCGCGTATGCGGTACCGCGGCCGAGGCGGGGGCCGAGACCTGCCGTGACGAACGCCGCGAAGCCGCCGGCGCTCGGGACGGCTCGACTCATCGCCACATACCCGGCAGCGGAGCACGCGATGAGAATTGCGGCAATCAGGAAGGCCACCGGGAGACCGGCTCCGTTGCCCAGGATGAGGCCGATGGGCACGTTGCCGATCACCACTCCAAGGGGAGCCGCGGCCGCGACGACGAGCATGACTATGCGCCCGGTGGTCAGGCTGCCCCGTAGCTGGGGCTGCGTGCTCACCTGGACGCCTTGATGGGGGATGAAACTCTTGTGGTCGACATATGTGCTCCTGGAGTTGGTTTGGTGGATGGCAGACCGAGGCGCAGGTTCATGGCCTTGTGCGCGCGAGATCGGTGAAGGCGGCATCAGTGCGCTCGAGCGCGGCGGCGATGACTACGGGCGTATGCGCCGACGAGAGAAACATGTTGTGCCAGGGATGAAGGATGACGCCGTGCCGCACCGCAGCGGCGGTGAACGCGAAAGCAGTGGTGAGCTCGTCGTCATCGCCGAACCGCAGCATGGGCATCGAGACCGGACCGGTCTGAACCAGGTCGAAGCCGTGGTCCGCTGCCTGCCGTGCGAGCCCGGTTCTGAAGTCGGCACCGGCGCGCGTCAGTTCGGCCAGACCGCCCTCGCGCAGAATGCGTGTTGTCTCGATCGACGCCGCCATGGCGACGGAGCCCATCCAGAACGAACCCGTGACGTAGACCTCGGATGCCGCATCGGCCAGAGCGTCGATTCCGGTCACGGCTGAGAACGCGTAACCGTTGGCGATGGCCTTGCTGAACGCCGTGAGATCGGGTCGCACTCCGATTGGCTCCCAGCTGCCGGCCATGTCGATGCGAAAACCCGTGCGGACCTCGTCGAGGATGAGGACGATGCCGAGTTTCGTCGCGAGTTCTCGCACCCCGCGTGCGAACTCGGGCCGCACCTCCTCTTGGTCGACCATGGCGTCGTGCTGATGCGGCGTGAGGATGATGGCAGCGACATCGCCGTCGGCCGAATCAACTGCGGCCTTGACGGATTCGAGATCGTTGTAGGTGAACTCGACGATATTGGCGCGGTCCTCGGCCGTCACACCGGCAGGCATCGGGGTGAACCACGGGGTCGCGCCGTGGTATGCCGACGTGGCTTTGAGCAGCTTCTTGCGTCCGGTCGCGGCGCGCGCGATCACGACGGCCATGCTGGTCGCGTCGGCGCCGTTCTTGGCGAACATTGCCCAGTCGGAGTGAGCGACCGTGTCCACCAGATTCTCGGCGGCTTCGACGAGCACCGGAGTGGGTCCGGCGATGGCATCGCCCAGGCGCTGGTGAACGCCCGCGGCCGCGTCGACCTTGGCGTTCGCGTATCCGACCACCATCGGCCCGAAGGCGCACATGAAGTCGACATAGTCGTTTCCGTCGACATCCCACACCATGGCGCCTTCGCCGCGGGCGTAGAACTGCGGAAATCCCTCGGGCAGTACTTTTTGGACGGAGAGGTGGCCGTACATTCCGCGTGGAATGACCGCCGCTGCCCGGGCGCGCAGTGCAGCATCCGCGTCGAGTGTGCGTGGTGAGATGGCGATTGTCATGGTGTCCTTCAGTGGTCGGTGATTCTGATGCCTTTCGCCAAGTTTGTAGGACAGCTGTCCTAAATAGATTTCGTTGGTGTTCCGGTCGCGTAAAATAGGTCAGACGTCCGATAAAAGAGAGAAGGCGCCAGTGCCGAAGGTTGTCGACCACAGTCAGCGTCGCGTCGAGATCATCGAAGCAGCGTCACGCGTCATCGTCCGTAGCGGTCTCAACGGCATGACGATCCGCGAGGTTGCAAGGGAGGCGGGCGTGTCCAACGGGGTGATCGACCACTACTTCGACAGCCGCGACGACATCGTCATCTCTGTCCACCGACGGGCGTACGCGCAGGTGGCCGAACGTTGGGCGCGGAAGCTCGACGGGCGATCGGGACTCGATGCGTTGCGCCTGCTGCTGCTCGAAGCGCTTCCGCTCGACGAGGAAAGGCATCGGGAGGCTCGTCTGGACATGAGCTATTGGGCAGCGGCAGTCGCGTCGCCCGCGCTCAACGATGTTCGACGCCAATCGATTGCCGAGGCTCGCAGATGGTGGTCGAGGCTTCTCGACGAGGGGAGGCTCGAAGGTCGGATTCGTACCCGTGTTTCGGATGACGTCATTCTGGACGAGATTCAGGTCCTGATCGACGCGCTCAGCCTGCAGGCGGTGATGAACCCGGATGACATGCCACCCGAGCGCCAGCTCGCTCTCGCTGAGTCGTTGCTGGCGCGCCTGGTTCAGTCCTCGTGAACGTGCGCAGCACGTAGAAAAATGAGATTGTCGCGCTTCCGAATGCTCAGATCGGGGATGCGAGCGTTGCGTTGTAGAGGGTCAGGATCGGGTCGATGAGAACTGTTCCTGTGGGACTATCTAGTTGCACGGATTCTCCGGTGGCCTCGGTCATTCGAACCCCTTCCTGGCGATGATAATGACAGCCTTAACCGTTGTCGCAGGCGTCGCAGAAAGCTCGTTGTCCTCCACAGCGCTCTTCGAGCGTGTGGTTGCGTAATCTGGAAACCGTGAGAAGTGGCCGAGGTCGTGCGTAGGGGTTCTGGTGAGCTCGAGGAGTCGATTCTTCGTCTTCTCGGGGAGCACCAGGAGCTGTCGGTGTCCGATGTCCGCGAGCGTCTGAGCGCCGATCTTGCCCATACGACGGTGATGACGGCGCTGGTTCGGCTCCGTGAAAAGGGACTGCTGACTCGTCGGCGAAAAGGTCGCTCGTTCATCTATGCCCTGCAGGCCCCGTACGAGGATCTGCCCGCACTGCGCGCGGCGATCCGGATGCGTAGCGAACTCGACGCCAGGGAGGAGCGCGCCGACGTCCTGGCCAATTTCGTGGCGGCGTTGGGCCCGGACGACGAGGCGGTCCTGCGTGAGCTGCTCGCCCGTGATCGCAGCAACCAGGACCCGGATCCGTCGTGAGCGGGTTCGGGGTCGCCGTGGCTCTGCCGTGGGTTGCATCCGCGGCACTGCACGTCTACTGCCGTCGCGTCGATCGTGATCTCACCCCACCCTGGGCGGTGATCGCGCTCCCCACGCTTGCTGCAGCGTCGGCGCTTTCGGTCGTCGCCTCGCTCGTAGCCGTGGCCACAGTGTCGTTGTCCTTGACGGCTCTTCCGATCCGCGCAGTCGGCGTGCTGGCGGTGTGCTTTCTTCTCTGGCGCCTGATCCTCGCGATGGCGCATCTGAGAAAGATGGTCGCCAGTGCGCGCGTGGCATCGGCCTTCGGTAGGGAGGCTGCAGGTAGGGAGGCTGCAGGTAGGGAGGCGGGGAGTAGACGTGGCACGGTCGTCGTGGATTCGCCCGAGCCCGACGCGTTCGCGGTGCCGTCGGGTGGTGGCGCAGTGGTGGTCACGACCGGTCTCGTCGACGCTCTGTCCGGTGCAGAACTGCGGGCGGTGATCGAACACGAGCGAGCGCACCTGCGTTTTCGTCATTCGATGTGGACGCAGATCTGCGAGGTAGCTGCCGTGATCGATCCGTTGCTGCGTCCGGTGGTCGACCGCGTGCGCCATGCCGCGGAACGTCACGCCGACGAAATCGCCGCGAGGCACGGCCGCGCCGTGACGATGACCGCACTCGCACGGACCGCGCTGCTCGGTGCGGATCGAAAAAGAGGCGCTGCGTCCTACGCCCTACCCGGTACCGGCGGTGATGTTCTCGCGCGGGTGCGGGCTCTGAGCGGCCCCCCGCCCGGCCGCCAGCGTGTGGTCGTCGTCATCGCCGGCGTGGTTGTGCTGATGCTGTTTTCGGTGGTGTCGTTGGCTCTGCTCGACGTTACCCAGGATGTGTTGTTCCCGGAGCCGGGTGAGGCGCCCACGTCCGTTCTGCGGTGACCACTCTCGACCGCGGGGGCCTCTAGATTCCCGCGACCCCCACCAGCTGACCGACACCGTAGGTGACGATCATTGCCAGAGCGCCACCGGCGACGATGCGGGTCACCGCGCGTCCGCGGCGGGCGCCGCCCAAAGCGGCGCTGACCGTGCCGGTGAGAGCCAAGGCCCCCAGTACGACGAGGAACGTCAGCGGAATTCGAATGTTCATCGGCGCCAGGAGTATTGCCAGCAGGGGAAGAAGTGCACCGCTGACGAACGCAAGGGCAGAGGACACAGCGGCATGCCACGGGTTGGTCAGAGCATCGGGGTCGATGCCGAGTTCGATGTCGACGTGCGCCGCGAACGGATCGTGTGCGGTGAGCTCGCGAGCCACGGTCCACGAAGTCTCGGTGGAAAGGCCCTTGGCCTGGTACATCTCGGCCAACTCGGCGAGTTCCTGATCGGGCTCGTCGCGGAGTTCTCGCCGCTCCTTGTCCAAGAGTGATCGTTCGGCGTCGCGTTGACTGCTGACGGAGACGTACTCACCGAGCGCCATGGACACCGCACCCGCGATGAGCCCCGCGACGCCAGCTGCGAACACCGGACCTCGGTCGGTGGTCGCAGCAGCGACACCGACTACCAGCCCGGCCGTCGAGACGATTCCGTCGTTCGCGCCGAGAACGCCGGCGCGCAACCAGTTGAGACGACTCGCGAAATTGCCGTGGGGTTCCGCTTCGTGGGGTTCGGGGCCGGTTCGATCGTTTGTCATTCTTCCGAGTCCTCTTGCACAACTTGGGAATCAGCGAAATCGCTCCACGACGCGGTGGCGCCGGTGTCGCCGATACGATACACCTGAACCATCGTCGCTGCTCCAATTACTACGGCGAGCAGTACCACGACCAGCGACTGCCACCGCGGGACCGTTGATTCGCGTCGTTCGCGAAAGTGCAGAAAGACGAGGGCAGCGGCGACCACGACAAGACCCAGTGAGAAGAAAGTCATCGAATCGCCCAGTTCGGCATGGATTTCGACCGCAGCGGTCTCGGGCACCCGCTCCTCCAGCCACTCACCGGCTTCGGTGGTCAGGGGTGTGAGAATCAGGGTGATGACCGCGAGCGCGGCGATGAGCCACACGAGTCGACTTCGCACCGGCTGAAAGATGCTCGCACCGATCGCAAGGATAGCCGTCAGTGGTGCGAGAACGACGATGAAATGGACCAGCAAGATATGTACAGGTAGGCCGTTGAACGTCGACACGCGAACTCCTTGTTGTCCGGGGGCGCCGAATCGCACCGGTTTTATGCTACACGGCGTGTAGTAGTTGCGCCGGGTGCAACTGCGCCGACTATTCGGTCGCCGGCTCGCTACCTCCGCGGCTACGACGCGTTGCGGAATCGACCACCGCCTCGAACGCATCGACCACCAACGAGACCAACTCGTCGAGATCGACACCAGCAGAATCGAAATAGACATCCGCGGTTCGATCGAGAAAGCCGGTCCATCCGGAGATCGCAGCGCTCACCAGTGGAGGCTGCGGATCCGGGAGGTTGACCATCCTCGCTATCTGGCGTTCACCCTCGGCCCGCGCCTGCCTCAACGCGGTTTCGACACCGCTGTCGCCGAGTTCGTCCTCCCGGACGACGCGTACATACAAGGCGCGGTGATCTCGAAGAAATTCGATGTGACGTCGCACGAAACCCTCGAGGCGGGCCCGCTCGGTTCGCTCCTCGTCCAGGGGGTCCTGGGCCTGCGTCAACTTCGACAGCACGTGCGCCAGGGCGGCTGCAACCAGGCCGTGCTTGTCTGTGAAGTAGTAGAAGAGCAGTCCGTGTGCCACGCCTGCGCGACGGGATATCGCCGCCGCGCTGATGTCGGAACTGCCTTCGGACATCAGCTCGATGGCTGCGTCGATCAGGGCCTGACGACGGTCTCGTCGAGGGCGGGCGCGCCGAGACTGCTCAGAACCGGAGGATGCGTTCGGTGACACCAACGCCACAGTAGTGCACCGACAGGCGTGTGATCTCAGAGAAAATTGACTATCAATCAATATATTGACTGGCAGTCAAAGTCTCCGTAGCCTCGGTCGCACACAACGATCACCAGGAAAGGTCGTTCAATGAGCACGACGCAGGACGCGCAGAGTCGGAAGCCGCCACGGTTGGCTCCTGACTACATTGCGCACTGGGTGGTCAAGTCCACCCGCACCGAGCAGATGGTGCGGTGGTACGGAGTGGTCTTCGGTGCCGAGATCGCGTACCAGGACGATGGGATCACGTTTCTGACCTGGGACGACGAGTCTCATCGTCTCGCCATCATCGCCGTCCCCAAGCCCTTGAGGTTCATGTTTCCGCTGGCCAAGCTCCGGCGTAAGGCATACGGGATCGACCACATCGCTCTGACGTTCGTCTCGCTGGAGCGACTGCTGGAGAACTATGTGCGACTCAAGCGTGAGGGCATCTTCCCTGTGTGGTCGATCAACCACGGGCCCACGATCTCGCTCTACTACGAAGATCCCGATGGAATCCGCCTCGAGTTTCAGGTCGAGAACTTCGATCCCGAGAACACTGCCGCATTCTTCTTCACCGAGGAGTTCGCGAAGAATCCGATCGGCGTCAACATCGACCCCGACTACCTGCTCAGCCGGCTCCGCAACGGCGCAACCCATGAGGAACTGCGCCGACGCGAGGCCGGAACCCGACCGGGGCGCGCTGTGATTGCGAACAAGAAGACCATCACTCCGAAAACTCTGTAGGGGGATCGTAAGTCATGCCTGTCAACATCATTCGAACCATCGACAGCTGGTGGCGTCTCGACGGTGACCTCGCAGTTCGGATCGACACCGCCGCGCACACCACCCGCGAGCTACTGGCCGACCGCGAAGCCATCGATGCTGCGTCGGGTACGGGGACGCACCTCGCCGAGCTCGAGCTGGTCTCGCCCATCACTACCCCGTGCCGTGTGGTGGCGCAGCTGCTCAACTATCGGTCGCACGCGATCGATGCCGGTTCGGATCCGAAGACTCTCCAGCCCACCTTCTTTCGCAAGTCCTCGGCCTCGATCAGCGGCCCGAACGATCCCATTCGTCAGCCACCTGAGGTCGCTCTTCTGGATTACGAGATCGAACTGGGCGTCGTCGTCGGTGCGGACATCCCGATCGGAACGACGGTCACCGACGACAATCTGTCGGCGTACGTCGCGGGCTTCGTCGTCGCGAACGACGTCTCGGCACGAGAGATTCAGCTGACCAAAGTGCAGGTGTACGAAAGCAAGTCGTATCCCACCTTCACCCCGCTCGGGCCGCGCCTGGTACTCCTGGACAACGACGAACTGCGTCGGCTGCCGGAGTTGCACATGACGCTGGCGGTGAACGGAGAGACCCGCCAGGATCAGACCATCGGCAACGACCTCATCACCCCACCAGCGGATGCACTCACCAGGTTGGCCCGCTTCCAGAACATGACTGCAGGCGACGTACTGCTCACCGGAACCCCGATCGGAACCGCCATCTCGGCACCATCGAAGGTCATACAGAAGATCGGTGAACTGATCCCGCCTGATCTGAAATGGAAGTTCTTCTTCGCACGACAAGCGAAGAATCCGAAGTACCTTTCCGTCGACGACGTCGTGACCGCCACCATTCGAACCGCAGACGGTTCGATCGACCTGGGTACACAGGAGACCGTAGTCCGATGACCGCCTCGATCGTCATCGTCGGCGCCGGGCCCGCCGGTACCACGGCCGCACTTCTGCTGGCACGCAGAGGTATTCGAAGTATCCTGGTGGAGCGCCGCAGCAGCCCACTGTTCCATCCCGCCGCGCACGTGATCAACGCCCGCACGCTCGAGATATGGAACGAATACAGCCCCGAACTGGCGAAGTCGATCGCAGCGATGTCGCCACCGCACGAGACCGTCAATCTGATCAGCTGGTACGGCGGCCTGTCCGACGAGACCATCGGCTCGATCGACCTGCTTTCCGATCCCGAGCGCAAAGCCGCCGTCGAGAGCCAGAGCCCGTTCATGGTCTCGCACATCGGGCAACACATTCTGATGCCCGCGCTGTGGGACGCTGTCGAAGCCGAGCCACTGATCGAGTTCAGGCGCGGTGTGAGCGTGCAGTCCGTCGAAAGCTTCGCCACTGATGCCCGCGTCACTCTGGCAGGAGTACCTTCAGAGTTGCGGGCCCAGTACGTACTCGCCTGCGACGGCGCGAACAGTGCGATACGCGAGGCGGCCGGAATTGCATTGTCCGGCCCCGTGCTGGCAAACATGGGCAGCGCGTTCTTTACATCCAAAACTCTGTTTCCCGACGACGCCCGGCCGCTGCTGAGTTGGATCTACACCCCCGATCTGTGTGGCGTCCTGATCGCGCACGCCGACCACCGCTACATTCTGATGACCGCGTACCTGCATCCGGACCAGGAGATCGCTGTGAACAGCCGCGGCTTCTGGCGCAAGATGTTGCCGAAGGTGCTGGGCGACAATGAATTCGATCTCGAGTCGACGGGTGCATGGGTGATGACCTCGCAGACCGCCGACCGTTTCCGGAGTGGTCGCCTCCTCCTGCTCGGTGACGCGGCACATCGCTTCCCCCACACTGGCGGGTTCGGCCTCAATTCGGGCGTCCAGGACGCGCACAATGTGGTGTGGAAGCTCGACGCTGTCCTCTCCGGCACTGCCTCGCCGTCCCTACTGGACACCTACGACACCGAGCGCCGCCCGGTGGTGGAGAAGTTTGCCGAACAGAGCGTGACGAACCACTTCCGCATGGACGCCATCGGCAAGAAGGTGGGCATCACCAACGAGATGTTGGCGCGCGCCACCGCGGCCATGAGTCGGCCACCACTGAACAAGATCTCCGGTCGATTGCTTGCTCCACTCGCCACCGCCGCGACCCGTATGCAGATGAACCGCTCACGATTGCTGAGACCGGACGTCCCCGGCTCGGCCCGGCTGCGGCAGCAGATCGCCGACGCAATTCCGCTCCAGGTGGAGCACTTCGTGTCCACCGGCTTGCAGTTCGGCTACCTTTACAGCAGTCCGTTGATCGCCGGGGACCCCACCACGAAGCCCGCAGAGGACGTGGTCGACTACGTGCCCACGACGTACCCGGGTGCCCGGTTGCCACATGCGGTTCTCTCGGTCGATGGAACGCTCGTTTCGGCCCATGACGTGCTTGATCCGAATTCGTTGTCGCTGTTCACCTTTGATGGCGGTTCATGGTCGCCGGTGGTGGAGGATATCGCAGACCTCGGACCAGGCGTATCGCTCGTTGCCGTCGATGCGCCCACCGGAATCGATCGTGACTCTCTGATCGCACTGTACGAGGTCGGTGACGTAGGTGCTGTGCTCGTCCGTCCCGACGGCCATGTGGCTTGGCGTACAACGATGTCGGCGGAGGACGCCCGGCACTCACTGGTCGGCTTCCTGAGCCGGCAGTGGGGTGCCTACTTCACCGAGTGCGCCTGAGTATCCACCGCACACCTTGTCCGCGAACAGGTCCAAGGCGTCGTCGACTCGGTCTTGGTCGGCGGTCACCGCGAGGTCCAGTTGTAGGCCGCGGATCTGGGCGAGAACCGAGGTGGCCAGCGTGCGGGCTCGGGCGGGGGAGTGGCCGTCGGCGAGGAATCGTTCCGCGAGCGGCGAGAGGAAGTCCTCGACGAGCAAGGTGGCCGATCTTCCCAAGGGGTCACCCTCGCCTCGGCGAGCAGCGATGAGGGCGAACAGGAGCGCGAACTGCCGCCGCTCGGCGGGTTCGCACAGCAGTCGCCACAGCCGCCGCAACTCGTCGGCGATCGAACCGTTCGACGGACCATCAGCGAAATGCGTCTCGATACGCGCCAGCAAGTCGAGCCGGATCTTGTCGACGATCTCCACCAGCAGCAGATCCTTCGACTCGAAGTGACGCAGCAACGTGGCGTGTGTGACGCCGACTGCCTCTGCCGCCTGCCGCAGTGACCAGTCGAGAGTGCCTTTCTCCAAGACGAATTCGGTGATTCGCGCGAGCAGCTCGGGACGGCGATGCTGATGTCGCAGCGTTCGCCCGTCCGATCCCGTGCTCGTAGTGTTCATGCCGGGATGGTAGCCGTGAGTCACACGGTTTTCGAGATCTGCGGGCGACGGTCGAACCAGGGGCGCGCTTGTTCGAGCTGGGCGGCCAGCTGCAGCAGCAGGGCCTCGTCGCCGAGTTGGCCGGTGAACTGCGCGCCCATCGGAAGGCCGTCCGGTGTCCAATGCATCGGAACAGTCAGTGCCGGACGTCCCGTCAGATTCGCCAGCTGCGTGTACGGAACCCAACGCAGGTTCTTGTCGATCATCTGCTCGACGAGGGGGGCGTGTCGCAGGAAGCCGGCGGTGCGCGTCTTGAGCAGCAGCGACCCCGCCCGGCGCTGAAGCATCGGAGTGTCCAATTCTCCGATGCGCGGCGGCAGATCCGCCAGCGTCGGCGTCAGGAGTAGATCGTACGTTTCGAAGTACGTCGACAGTCGCCGCGTGTGGTCGTGGCGACGCGCGACCGCGTCGACATAGTCCACGCTGGGTGTGGCCCGTCCTATGGCGGCAATGATTCTGGTGTCGAATTCGAAACTGTCTTCGCTGCAACCTGTTCGACGCTTCGCCTCGTCCAACTCCCAGGCCAGGACGACGAACCACGTCAACAGGAAGTCGCGGGCAAGCGCCTCGTCGTCGAACGGCGGGCTGTCGAGGATGTCGACATGGTGGCCGAGGTCCTCGAGTGTTTTCGCCGTTGCCTCGACGGCTGCGACCGACTCCGGATGAGGGTTGGGGTTGATCGACGATTTCACGCACAGGCCGATTCGGAGGCCGCGCGGCGCGTCGTCCAACCGGGAGAGGAACGATTCGTCTGGGATGGCAGGCTGGAACGGGCCGCTGGTTTCGCCGCCCTCGAGTACGTCGAGCATGGCTGCGGTATCGCGTACCGACCGTGAGACGACGCCCTGAACTGCTGCGCCGTGCATCATTTCGCCGAGAGCCGGGCCCATCGGCAGGAGGCCGCGACTCGGCTTGAGGCCGACGAGACCGCAGCACGCAGCGGGTATGCGGATGGATCCGCCGCCGTCGTTGGCCCCCGCCACCGGAACGATCCCGGCTGCGACTGCCGCGGCGGATCCTCCGGACGATCCGCCCGGCGTACGACCGAGATCCCAAGGGTTGTGCGCCGGACCGAACAGTTCGGGCTCGGTGATCCCCTTCGCCCCGAACTCCGGGGTGTTCGTCTTCCCGAAGATGACGAGGCCGGCGTCCAGCCATCGCTGTACGACGGTCGAATGCTCGGTCGCCGGGGTGGTGGCAAGCGAGGCGGAACCGCTGCTCGACGGAAGTCCGGCGACATCCTGGGCGAGATCCTTGACGAGAAACGGCACCCCGGCGAAAGGCCCGGTGAGCTCGTGATTCACGCGTTCGCGTGCCTGCGTCTGCATCGGCCGCACGATGGCGTTGAGTGCCGGGTTGACCGCCTCGGCTTGCCGGGTCGCGGCGTCGAGCAACTCGGTGGGCGTTACCTGACCGGTCTGCACGAGTTCGGCGAGACCGAGTGCATCGAAACGCTGGTATTCATCGGGGCGCATGCTGATGCAGCGTATCCGTGCGCCGAGATATGTCAACCACTTGGTTTGGATATATCGGACTTCTCTCGCAACTACGAGTAGGCAGCCGTACCGACGCGTTCGAGACCGGCGACGCGCGCGGCGATGTTCTCGCTGAGGTCGCGGACTTCTGCGGCGAGGGCGCCGCGAGACTTGGTATCCGATTCGTGCACGAAGGTGGTCGATCCGACCGTGGCACCGCAGTATTCGACGATTCCGCGTTCGATCTGTGTCCGGAAAGCCTCGTAGACACCGTGGCGTTCGAAGCTCTCTGCGTCGTCACCTGCCACCGGGATCAGGTGGACGGTGAGGCGGTCCAGTTTCTTCTCGAATGCGCTTCCCGAGGTGAATTCGTAGGCCCAGCCGGCAACGAAGACGCGGTCGATCCAGCCTTTGAGCAGTGCGGGCATCGACCACCAGTACATCGGGAACACGAGAATCAGGTGGTCTGCGCGATCGATTCGTTCCTGCTCGGCCAGTACATCTGCGGGGGCATCGGCCTTGCCTTTGAAGAGTGCCAGATCGGCCTCGGTGAACCGCGGATCGAAGTTCTCGGCAGCGAGGTCGGCGATTTCGACGATGCCGCCTGCGGCGTGGATCGCATCGGAAGTGGCTCGGGCAACGTGGTGGGTCAAGGAGTTGGGGTCGGGGTGGGACACTACGACGAGGCTGGTCATGGAAGGTCCTTCTGTTGGCCAACGGATATATACCAAGAGTAGGTTACTTTTAGTACATAGCGCAAGGAGGTGTCCGATGGTTCGGACGAGACTGTCCCGCGCCGACAGATACGAGCAACTGATCGACGTGTCCTGGGGTCTGGTGCGAGAGGAGGGCGCGGATGCTCTGACGCTGGGTCGGCTTGCGGAACGTGCCGGTGTCGCGAAGCCGGTGGTGTACAGCCACTTCGCCTCGCGCGCCGACCTTCTGGCCTCGCTTTTTCGGGAGTTCGACGATCGCCAAACGGCAATGCTCGAGGAGTACCTCGAAGCCGCTGAGGAGTCCTTGGTCGGGCGAGCGAATGCCATCGCAAACTCGTACGTGGGGTGTTCGTTGGCTCAGGGGCGTGAACTCACGGGGGTGCTGGCCGCGCTGGAAGGTTCGCCGGAGCTCGAGCAAGTCAAACGTGAGTCCGAGCAGGCCTACTCCGACCGATGTCGGACGATCCTCGCGCCTGTCTGCAGTGCAGACCGGTTGACGCAGCCATCGATGACGGCAATTTTCGGTGCTGCGGAGGCGCTTTCGCAGGCGGCGGTATCGGGAGCGCTCTCGGCCGACCAAGCGAAGGATGAACTCGCGACGCTGATCGTTGCGGTCATCGGCAAGACCTGAAGCTGCGAGTTTGCCGCTCGGCCGCAGCGCAGTCGGATATCGTCGGCTGGGCTGCGAAAATGTGTGCCGACTGACGAACTACGACTCGACGGACAACCTATGACGGCATTTCGAACACAGATCCTGCGCGCCCGTGAGTCGTTCTGGTTCCTGCCCGCGCTGCTGGGAATCGCCGCGCTCGTGCTGGCCCAGTCGTTGATCTATCTCGACCGCTTCATCGACGACAAGCAGCTCGGCGGGTGGGGCTTTCTGCTGTACCGGGTCGGTGCGAGCGGCAGTCGCGACATTCTCGGCGCCATCGGCGGATCGATGCTGGCGGTGGCGGCGACTTCGTTCTCGATCACGATTGCGGTGTTGGCCACGGCGAGCTCGACATACGGTCCGCGACTGGTTCGGAACTTCATGTCCGACAGAGGCAATCAGTTCGTCCTGGGCATCTTCGGGGCCACCTTCCTGTACAGCTTGATGGTTCTGCGCTCCATTCGTTCCGAATCGGGCGATGGGGTGAGCTTCGTCCCCGACATCGCGGTCAACGTGGCCGTACTCCTCGCTGTCATCGACGTGGCGGTTCTCGTCTACTTCATCCATCACATCGCCGACTCCATCCAGGTTTCGACGCTGTCGGCGCGGGTGCGCGGAGAGCTCGTGGCGGTCATCGACGCCATGTACCCGAAGGACTCGCCCGACGCCGCCACCGAGGCGCGTGCGTTGCCCGGTACCGCCGTCGATGTGGACTCCGAGGCTTCGGGCTTCGTCGTCAGAATCGACGAACAGGCGTTGGTCGTGGCCGCATGCAAAGCGGACAGCGTCGTCGAACTGCGTGTTCGTGCCGGAAGTCATGTGATCGAAGGAGAATGCATAGCCGCAGTCAGCGGCAATACCGGCGACGAGATCGCGAAAGAAATTCGCGGCGCCGTGGTTCTGGGCAATACCCGCACACCGACGCAGGATATCGAGTTCGCGGTTCAGCAGCTCACCGAGATGGCAGTGCGGGCGATGTCGCCGAGCACCAACGACCCGTACACAGCCCGCAACGCACTCGCCGAACTTGCCGTCGGCCTGGTGCCGCTGAGCACCCGTCCCAGGCCTCTGCTCGGCCGCAACGATGGCGACGGGAACTATCGGTTGACGATCTCGCGTGCGAGCGTCTCGGAACTGGTCGACCAAGTCTTCGACGCAATTCGTCAGTACGGGCTCGGCAACCCGCTGGCCGTGATCGCCGCGGTCGAACTGGGCGAGCGGATCGGCTTGGCGACCGTTCACCAGGAGGTTCGCGGAGCCGTGGTGAAGCAGCTGGCGGCTTTGCGCAACGCGTACGGGTCGGCAGAGGTGGACTCGGTCGATGCGGACAAATGCCGGCTGCGCATCGACGCGGCTACCTCGGCGATCACCGCGAAAGCCTGATCCGGCACGTGTTTTCCGTGCAGTCGGTCCCGAAGGGCTGGACGGGCAACCCTGCCGCACATCATCATTGGCCGAAAATTTCTGCCGAAGAACTCTTGGCACTCGGTGGGTGCGAGTGCTAATTTATGACTCGCACAGTGAAGAGCGATCCGCCACAGGGGCGGGTGCATCGGTTGCAGGAGGTGGTTGCTGTGCTTCGCTTCGATCCGTTCCGTGACCTCGATTCACTCACCGCGAACATGCTCGGTGCGTCGTCAGGTTCGGACCGTGCCCCACGGTTCATGCCGATGGATCTCTACAAGGTCGATGATCACTATGTTCTCAGTGCCGATCTGCCGGGTGTCGACCCGGGTTCGATCGATGTCGACGTCGATCGCGGGACGCTGACCATCACCGCGCATCGCACGGCCCCGGGTAGCGAAGGGGTGCAATGGCTCTCGTCCGAGCGGTTCGCGGGAACCTACCGGCGTCAGCTGTCTCTCGGGGAAGGAGTCGACCCCGACCGCATCTCGGCCTCCTACGACAACGGCGTCCTGTCGGTCACCATCCCACTTGCTGAGCGTGCGAAGCCGCGCCGAGTCGATATCGCCCGCGCCGATGACAAGGGAACCCGGACCATCGAGGCGCAGTCCACCTGATCTGTTTGCTCTCCCGCGTTTCCGTCAGCGCAGCCTGACACGTACGACATGCAAATACCTGCACGGAAGCTCCAACCCGTGCAGGTATTTCGTGTGTCCTAGATGACGCCTTGCGCGATCATTGCGCCGGCGACGGTGATGAAGCCGGAGATATTCGCGCCGTGCACGTAGTCTCCGGGCATCCCGAACTCCTCGGCCGTCTCCACGGCACGGCTGTGGATCTTGCCCATGATGTCGGCGAGCCGGTCGTCGGTGTACTGGAAGGCCCAGGAATCGCGGGATGCGTTCTGCTGCATCTCGAGTGCCGATGTCGCCACACCGCCGGCGTTGGCCGCCTTGCCCGGCGCGAAGGCGACGCCGGCGTCTCGAAGCACCTTGACCGCGGCCGGTGTCGTCGGCATGTTCGCGCCCTCGGCGACTACGCTGACGCCGTTCTTCACGAGCGCGGTTGCGGCCTTGTCGTCGAGTTCGTTTTCGGTCGCCGACGGTAGGGCAACGTCGCACGGTACGTCCCATATCGACCCGTTCGCGGTGAAGCTCGCATGCGAGTGGGCGTCGACGTACTCGCTGATGCGGCCGCGTCGCACCTGCTTGATGTCCTCGAGGACCTCGAGGTCGATGCCCTTGGGGTCGACGATGTATCCGGACGAGTCCGAACAAGCGACGACGTGGCCGCCGAGCTGCTGGATCTTTTCGATTGCGTAGATCGCGACGTTGCCGGACCCGGACACGACCACCCGTGTGCCGTCCAGTGATCGGTTGTGGGTCTCCAGCATGTAGTTGACGAAATATGCCGCGCCGTAGCCGGTCGCTTCGCGCCGCACCTGCGACCCGCCCCATCCGGTGCCCTTGCCGGTGAGTACCCCGGACTCGTAGCGGTTCGTCAGCCGCTTGTACTGGCCGAAGAGAAAACCGATCTCACGCGCGCCGACGCCGATATCGCCTGCCGGAACGTCCGTGTGTTCTCCGATGTGGCTGTGCAGTTCGGTCATGAACGACTGGCAGAAGCGCATGACCTCGGCCTCCGACCGTCCCTTGGGGTCGAAGTCCGAGCCGCCCTTGCCGCCGCCGATCGGCAGACCCGTCAGCGCATTCTTGAAGATCTGCTCGAATCCGAGGAACTTCACGATTCCCAGGTTGACGCTGGGATGAAACCGCAAGCCACCCTTGTAGGGGCCGAGGACGCTGTTGTACTGCACCCGGAAGCCACGGTTGACGTGCACGGCGCCGCTGTCGTCGGTCCACGGCACCCGAAAGATGATCTGACGCTCCGGCTCGCACAGGCGCTCGATGAGTCCGGCGTCGGCGTAGTGGGGATGGCGATCGAGCACGACGTGCAGCGAATCGAAGACTTCGGCGGTCGCCTGGTGGAACTCGGGTTCACCGGCATTCCGTGTGCGGACCTGCTCGTAGATCGATTCCACTAATTCGCGGGTGGACACAGGGTTCGCCTAACTGCCGGTGGATAAAGGACATACCGGACCACGCTGACAATTGTCATCGACAATGGTCCTCGGACTTCGAAGTGCGGATCGTGCTGCAGTCAGTCCTCGGTGAGCTCGGGGGCCAGCTCACGCGTCGCCATTCCGCCGTCCTTGCCGGTGTCGGTGGGGCCGGGGTGACCGGCCTTCGGCTCGTCATAGTCGTCGCTGTTGTCGTTCTTGTCCTGCTCATTTGTCGTCATCGGGGGCGGATAACCGTTCGCCCACGATTTCAACCCGGCTGCGATGTTGGCTTGCGAATGAAGAAGGACGCTGCGACCGCGATGAGCGAGACGACGCCACCGCATAGGAAGGCAGTGTGGATTCCGTCCTGGTTCGCAGCGACGTCCCCGACTCCCGAGGCGATCCGTGAGGTGGCCGTCGTCGACATGACGGTGACGAACAGGGCCGTGCCAGCCGCACCGGCCAGCTGCTGAATGGTGCTGAAGATTGCGCTGCCGTGGGAGTAGTACTGCGGCGGCAGCGACCCGAGGGACGAGGTCATCAGCGGCGTCATGATCGTCGCGAGCCCGATCATGAGGATGCAGTGGATGGCGACGACCATCGGGAGCGCGGAATCGGCGTCGAGCAGCGTCATCAGCCACAGCGCGAGGCTGACGACGATCGAGCCGGGGATGACGAGAGGTCGCGGTCCGACGCGGTCGAACACCCGACCGACGAACGGCGCGAGCACGCCCATCGCCAGCCCGCCGGGAAGCAGCAGCAGACCGGTCGTCAGAGTGTCGAGGCCGCGGATGTTCTGGAGGTAGAGCGGCAGCAGGATAAGCGCCCCGAACAGGGCCATCATGGAAATCGTGAGCATGCCGAGTCCGATGCTGAACGTCGGCGTCGAGAACGGGCGCAGGTTCAGCAGGGCGCGGTCGGAGTCCTGGCGCGCAATCTGCCTTTGCACGAACACAGCGAGCGCGACGGCGCCCACGACGAGCGGGATCCATACCGGAACCGAGGAGCCCTCCGCCGAATGCCCGATGCTGCTCAGGCCGTAGACGAGACCGCCGAAGGCGAGGGCCGAGAGCACGACCGACGCGGCGTCGAACGAGGGCTTGCTGGTGGGTGTCACGTTCTTGACCAAGCGGAATCCGACGGCGAACGCGACCAGCGCGATCGGTAGAACCAGCCAGAACATCCAGCGCCAATCCAGTGCCTGCAGGATGATGCCGGAGATCGTGGGGCCTATCGCGGGTGCGACGGCGATGACGATGGAGATCACGCCCATCATGCGGCCGCGGCGGTGGGCTGGCACCAGATTGAGCACGGTGTTCATCAGCAGCGGCAGCATCAGGGCGGTGCCGCTGGCTTGGACGATGCGCCCGGTCAGGAGCAGTTCGAACCCCGGTGCGGTCGCGGCGAACAACGTTCCCACGGTGAAGAGCGACATCGATGCCACGAATACCTGACGCAGCGTGAACCGCTGGAACAGGAAGCCGGTGGTGGGGATGACGACGGCCATGGTGAGCATGAATCCGGTGGTCAACCACTGTGCGGTGGTCGCGGTGATGGAGAGGTCGGTCATCAGGCGCGGCAGCGCGACGCTCATGATCGTCTCGTTGAGGATCATCACGAAGGAGGACACCACGAGGATGCCGATGAGCAGGCCGGCGCCGGGTGGTAGCTCCGAGGTGCCGGTCTGGCTCTTCGATGAGTCGATCGCGTCTGTCTGCATGTCTGTCGATGATCCTTCTGGAAACTGCGGGCGAAGTGGGTGTTGATAGTTTGAGTTCAATTGACAGTGACTGTCAACATGATTTCCGCTGGTAAGTTGGCGCCAACGAAAAGGAGTGGTCGTGATGGACCCGAACGTGCCGGACCTTCGAGAGCGTCGGCGCCGCGAGACCCGCCACGAGATATCCCTCGCTGCGCTCGATCTGTTCGAGCAGCGCGGTGTCGCTGCTACCACCGTCGACGAGATCGCGAAAGCGGCGGGAGTTTCCGCGAGCACCTTCTTTCGGCATTTCAAGACGAAGGAGGAGTCGATCCTCGCTGTCGACCTCGAGATCGACGCGGAGATCGACGCGTGGCTCGAGGCCGTTGCGCCGCCCGAGGTCGACCTGGCCGGCATGGAGGCGATCTACGCCCGCGCCGCGGCTCGCCTCGTCGAGGCCTCGGACGGGATCAAGAGTCGTGTCCTGCGCACACGTCGGCTGATCGTGGGCGACGCACACCTGCGCTCGGCGGCGATGGCCCTCGACGCGACTACTCTGTGCCGACTGGCGGACGTGGTCGCCGACAAACTCGGGGGCCGTGAGTTCCTTACGCCCGCCCGGTTGCTCGTCGAGGCGGCCGGAATGACACTGCGGATCGCGTTCGACGAGTGGGCCACCCGCGTCGATGCGGGCGAGGACGCCGATTTCGGCGAGATCTATGCAAACGCGCGGGCCGAACTACGCCGCGTGGTGCGCTGACGAAGGGTGCGCAATATGCTTGCCCGGATGAGTGTGACTTCCCGGATCACTGCGATCTACAAGCGTCTGGCCACTCGCCCCGGCGGCCCGCTCCCCCCGGATCGTGCGGCGGCGAGGCTCGCTGCGTACATCTACGGCAACATCCTCGTCTTGACGGCCGTCGTCGCTGCTTCACCCGAATCGATCGAAAGCGGCCGCGCTTTCGTGCTTGTACTCGCGACGGCGTCGACGACGTTCGTCGCGCACGTGTTCGCCGAAATCGTCGCCCGTAGCAGCTTCCCGGAGGCGGTGCACGGCGAGACGGAGGAAGAGAAGAAGCAGTCCGTCCTCGCGGAAGTTCGCGACGCCGTGCCGATCGCGTCCTCGGGCACGGTGCCGGCGATCATTCTGGCGCTCGCCTGGCTGTGGATTCTGCCCACTTCCTGGGCGCAGTTGATCGCCGGTGGTGTGGGGGTATTTCGTATCGCGACGCTGCCGCTCGTCGCGGAGCGACTCCGGGGGCGTCCGCTCACCTTCCGCGTTGTGGTCGCCGGGTTCGGGACAGCGGCCGTGGCCGCGATCATCGTGCTGATCAAGGTATACGCGGGCCACTGACGCTCCCGGTGGCGTCAATGCCGAGGGCTCCGGTTGCCATGGCACGCAGTAGGATTCGTGACCGCTTGGACACCGTGCGGTTCGCGCTGAACGGAGTCGAGTTCATCAGCCCGAAGGCAGCGTGCGCGGTGGTGCGCGCGTCCGATTCCTCTAGGGTGGGATCGAGGCCGCGCAGCACGGACACCCAGATCTCGACGTACTCGCGCTGCATTCGGCGCACTTTGCGGTGCGCGGCGGCGGGAAGCGATTGCAGGTCTCGGTCCTGGATCTCGATCAGTGCGGGCGAGGTGAGCGCGAAGTCGAGGTGGAAGTCGATGAGATCGCCCAGCACCTCGGCGGGCGTCTTCTCGGTTGACGCCACCCGCTGCCCGCCGGTGAGCAGGTACTCGGAAATGTCGACGAGCAGTTCGACCAACACCGCTTCCTTGTTGGGGAAGTGCCGGTAGACCGCGGGTCCGCTGATGCCCACCGCTGCGCCCAGGTCTTCGAGCCGCACGCCGGCGAAGCCGCGGTCGGCGAACAGCGTGGCTGCGGCAGCGAGAAGCTCGGCTCGGCGTTCGGCTTTTTTCACTTCCCGGCTGGTGGGGGCGCGGGTATCGACGGTCATCTCGTGCTCGCTTTCGATGAAGTCCTCGACAACTCGGTTAATCGTAGTTTACTATTCATACGGTTAGTCAAGATTAACTGAAACTGACCCGCCGACCAACGAAACGAGGGCACGACCCATGGCAATCGACTCGGCCGGGCACCGCGCACAGCACGAGAAGCTGGCCACCGAACTCGCGAACGAACTCGCGAGGGCCGCCCTCGGTGGCAGCGAGACATCACGGCAGCGTCATATCGACCGAGGCAAACTCCTCCCACGCGAGCGCGTGAACGAGTTGCTCGACCCCGGCAGCCCCTTCCTCGAAATCGCTGCCCTCGCAGCTCACGGCATGTACGACGGTGAATCACCGGGTGCAGGCATGATCGCGGGTGTCGGTCGTGTATCGGGGCGAGAGTGCGTCGTCGTCGCCAACGACGCCACCGTCAAAGGTGGCACCTACTACCCGATGACGGTGAAGAAGCACCTGCGGGCCCAGGAGATCGCCTCGCAGAATCGGTTGCCGTGCGTCTACCTGGTCGACTCCGGCGGCGCGTTCCTCCCGCGGCAGGACGAGGTGTTTCCCGACCGAGATCACTTCGGCCGAATCTTCTACAACCAGGCAAATCTGAGTGCCCGAGGGATCGCGCAGATCTCGGCCGTGATGGGGTCCTGCACCGCGGGCGGCGCCTACGTTCCGGCGATGAGCGACGAGGCGGTGATCGTCAGAAACCAGGGCACCATCTTTCTCGGCGGGCCGCCGCTGGTGAAAGCAGCCACCGGGGAGGTCGTCACCGCAGAGGAACTCGGCGGCGGAGATCTGCATTCGAAGGTCTCCGGCGTCACCGATCACCTCGCCGACGACGACCGTGATGCGCTGCGGCGCGTGCGCGCGATCGTCTCGACACTCGGGCCGCGTTCCGAACGTCCCTGGGGCACAGTCCCAACGCGCCCGGCGATCGCGGATCAAAGCGAGCTCTACGACGTCGTTCCCACCGATCCCCGGACGCCATACGACGTGCGAGAGGTGATCACGCGGATCGTCGACGCCGGCGAGTTCGACGAGTTCAAGGCCGAATACGGCAAGACGCTCGTCACCGGCTTCGCGCATCTGCACGGGCACCCCGTGGGCATCGTCGCCAACAACGGCGTCCTTTTCGGCGAGTCGGCGATGAAGGGCGCGCACTTCATCGAGCTCTGCGACAAGCGCAGTATCCCACTGTTGTTCCTGCAGAACATCTCCGGCTTCATGGTCGGCCGCGACTACGAGGCAGGCGGCATCGCCAAGCACGGCGCGAAAATGGTGATGGCCGTCGCGTGTGCGCGCGTGCCCAAGCTGACCGTCGTCATCGGCGGCTCCTACGGTGCGGGGAACTACTCGATGTGCGGCCGCGCCTACTCACCGCGCTTTCTGTTCATGTGGCCCAATGCGCGGATCTCCGTCATGGGCGGTGAACAGGCGGCGTCGGTGCTGGCCACCGTGCGCAGCGACCAACTCGACGCTGCTGGAAAGCCCTGGTCCGAGCAGGACCAGGAGAAGTTCAAGGAGCCGATCCGCGAGCAGTACGAATCGCAGGGCAACCCTTACTATTCGACGGCTCGACTGTGGGACGACGGCATCATCGATCCCGTCGATACCAGAGAAGTTCTCGGACTGGCACTCTCGGTGTGTGCGAATGCACCTCTCGAGCCGGTCTCCTACGGCGTTTTCAGGATGTGAGTGAAGTGAGAAGCAATTTCGACACCGTCCTCGTCGCCAATCGTGGTGAGATCGCGGTACGCGTCATGCGCACGCTGCGGCGCATGGGAATTCGATCCGTGGCAGTCTACAGTGATGCCGATGCCGACGCCCGGCACGTACGTGAGGCGGACACCGCGGTACGGCTCGGGCCGGCGTCGGCGCGGGAAAGCTACCTCGTCATCGACAAGGTGATCGCCGCTGCCGTGGAAACCGGCGCACAGGCCATCCATCCCGGCTACGGATTCCTTTCCGAGAACGCCGGTTTCGCGGCTGCCTGCCACGCCGCGGGTATCGCATTCCTCGGCCCGTCCGCCCGCGCCATCGAGGTGATGGGAGACAAGATCACCGCCAAGAACGCGGTCTCGGCCTTCGGTGTCCCCATCGTCCCCGGCATCGCCCGCCCCGGACTCACCGACGCCGATCTGATCGACGCGGCCGGCGATATCGGCTACCCCATTCTGGTGAAACCCTCGGCCGGAGGCGGCGGGAAGGGTATGCGGCTGGTCGAAAAACACGAGGCCCTCGCCGCGGCGCTCGCGAGTGCCCGCCGCGAGGCGTCGTCCTCCTTCGGCGACGACACGCTCTTCCTCGAGCGGTTCGTGTTGCGACCCCGCCACATCGAGGTCCAGGTCCTCGCGGACGAGCACGGCAACGTCGTGCACCTCGGTGAGCGCGAATGCAGCCTGCAGCGGCGCCACCAGAAGGTGATCGAGGAGGCGCCGTCGCCGCTTCTCGACGCCGAGGCTCGGGCGCGCATCGGCGAGGCCGCCTGCAATACCGCGCGCAGTGTCGACTACTCGGGGGCCGGGACGGTGGAGTTCATCGTCTCCGCAGACCGTCCCGACGAGTTCTTCTTCATGGAGATGAACACCCGCCTGCAGGTCGAGCACCCCGTCACCGAGATGGTGACCGGAATCGACCTCGTCGAATGGCAGGTCAGGGTCGCCGCGGGGGAGAAGCTGACCCTCGCGCAGAACGACATCGTCCTCACCGGCCACGCCATCGAGGCCCGCGTCTACGCCGAGGATCCCGGTCGCGGATTCCTGCCTACGGGTGGCGACGTGGTGGGGCTGCGTGAACCAACAGGTGACGGCATCCGCGTCGACTCCGGGCTGTCCGTCGGCACCGTTGTCGGCAGTGACTACGACCCGATGCTCTCGAAGGTGATCGCGTACGCCGACAGCCGCCCCGCCGCGTTGCGCGCGCTCGACCGTGCACTCTCCGACACGGCCGTCCACGGCGTCGTCACCAACATCGAGTTCCTTCGATTCCTGCTCGCGGACACCGATGTCGAGGCAGGGCGACTCGATACCGGGTTGCTGGATCGACGAGTCGCGGACTTCGTCCCCGCCGCGGTGCCCGAGGAGTACGTCATCGCCGCGGCCGCTCAGCTGTGGGTGTCCGGGTGGCCGAGCGGCGACGCCGATCCGTGGTCGATACCGAGCGGATGGCGGATCGGCGCGCACGCGCCGACGGTCTTCCGGCTTGCGTTCAGCGGCGGCGACGCCCACGTGAAGATCACGGGCACTCCGGGAGCAGCGACCGTGGTGGTCGACGACGGTGAGCCACGCACGCTCACGGCATCCACTGCGGCGGGTGAGGTGACGGTGGTACTCGGCGGCCGCCGAACCACCTTCGCTCTCGCGCGCGGAGGCGACGCGCTGTGGCTGTCGGGATCGGCGGGAACCTGGTCGGTGCGGGTGGTCGCGGAGGCCGCTGTCCGCGAGGACGACGCCCATAGCGGGAACGCCGAGATCACCAGCCCGATGCCAGGATCGGTCATCGCCGTCGGGCTCGCCGATGGTGACGACATACAGGCCGGCGCGACAGTGGTCGTCGTCGAGGCCATGAAGATGGAACACGCGTTGACCGCGCCCACCGACGGCACCGTCGAACTGCTCGTCGGCGTCGGGGACCAAGTTCGCGTCGACCAACTGCTCGCACGAGTCATCCACCGCATCGAATCCTAAGGACACATCATGAACTCTTATCTCTCCACCGGAATGCTCCCGGACGAGTACGAACAGCTGCGGAAGACTGTCGCGGACTTCGCCCGCACCGTGGTGGCCCCGGTATCGGCCAAACACGATGCCGAACATTCGTTTCCGTACGAGGTCGTCGCCGGAATGGCCGATATGGGACTGTTCGGGCTGCCGTTCCCCGAGGAATACGGCGGCATGGGCGGGGACTACTTCGCGCTCTGCCTCGCGCTCGAGGAACTCGGCAAGGTCGACCAGAGCGTCGCCATCACACTGGAAGCGGGCGTCTCACTCGGCGCGATGCCGGTGTACCGCTTCGGCACCGAAAAGCAGAAGCAGGCGTGGCTGCCGCAGCTCGCGAGCGGAAAGAACCTCGCGGCGTTCGGGCTGACCGAGCCCGGTGCTGGCAGCGACGCGGGAGGCACCAAGACCACCGCCAAGCGGGACGGCGACGACTGGATCATCAACGGCAGCAAACAGTTCATCACCAACTCCGGCACCGATATCACCTCCCTGGTGACGGTCACCGCCGTCACCGGAGTCGACGAGGCGACCGGCAAGAAGCACATCTCCTCGATCCTGGTGCCCGCGGACACACCCGGTTTCGTGGCCGGGCCAGCCTACGACAAGGTCGGCTGGAACGCCTCGGACACGCATCCGCTGAGCTTCACCGACGTTCGGGTCCCGCAGGAGAATCTCCTCGGCGACGAGGGCCGTGGGTACGCGAACTTCCTGCACATCCTCGACGAGGGACGCATCGCGATCGCCGCCCTGTCGGTGGGCGTCGCGCAGGGATGTGTGGACGAAAGCATCAAATATGCCCGCGAGCGTGAAGCGTTCGGCACGCCCATCGGCCGAAACCAGGCGATCTCCTTCAAGATCGCGCGCATGGAAGCCCGCGCACATGCCGCGCGCGCGGCCTACTACGACGCCGCCGCACTGATGCTGTCCGGCAAGAACTTCAAGAAGGAAGCCTCCATCGCCAAACTCGTCGGCTCCGAAGCGGCGATGGACAATGCCCGCGACGCCACGCAGATCCACGGCGGCTACGGCTTCATGAACGAGTACACCGTCGCTCGGCACTACCGCGACAGCAAGATCCTCGAGATCGGCGAGGGCACCACCGAGGTTCAGCTGATGCTCATCGCACGGGGGTTGGGGCTGTGACTCGTATTCGGCAGCGCGGGTTGTGGTTCGAGGAGATGGAGGTCGGCGCTGTCTACGAGCATCGGCCGGGTCGGACGGTGACCGAGGCCGACAACACGCTGTTCACCACCCAGACGATGAACACTCAGGCGCTGCACCTCGACGCCGCCTACAGCTCGACCACGACATTCGGTGAGCGATTGGTCAATTCGATGTTCACTCTCTCGACCCTCGTCGGGCTGTCGGTCGGGCAGTTGACGCAGGGCACCATCGTGGCGAACCTCGGCTTCTCGGAAGTGTCGTTTCCCAAGCCGCTCTTCCACGGGGACACGCTGTACGCCGAGACGCTGATCTCGGACAAACGTGAATCGAAGAGCCGGCCCGGTGAAGGCGTCGTGACGTTCACGCACACGGGCCGCAATCAGCACGGCGACATCGTCGCACTCGCAACGCGCAAGACCCTGGTCCAGATGCGACCTGCCGAGGAGGGCGCGTCGTGACGTGGGAACCCGCCGGACCGGCGTGGTTGTTCTGTCCGGCTGATCGGCCCGAGCGGTACGGCAAGGCGGCAGCTGCCGCCGACGTGGTGATCATCGACCTCGAGGACGCGGTTGCCGCAGCGGACAAACCTGCAGCACGCGAGGCGCTGGCTGCGTCCTCGCTCGATCCCGATCGCACCGTGATCAGGGTGAACGCCCACGGGACGGGTGATTTCGGGGCCGATCTGGAGGTTCTGACGCGGACCGACTACCGCCGGGTGATGCTGGCGAAGACCGAGAGCGCCGAGCAGGTGCGGGCACTCGAAAGCTACGAGGTTGTGGCACTGATCGAGTCCCCGCTGGGTGCGGTGATGGTGAACGAGATCGCCTCGGCGGAGAACGTGATCGGTGCGATGTGGGGTGCCGAGGATCTGGTGGCTGCCCTGGGCGGCAACTCCAGCAGGTTCTCCGACGGCAGCTACCGCGATGTTGCTCGTCATGTACGGACATCGACGCTGTTGGCGACCAAGGCGAGGGGCCTGCTCGCACTCGACTCGGTGGTACTCGACATCGAGAACGTCGACCGATTGCGTAGCGAAACCGACGACGCCGTCGCAGTGGGTTTCGACGGCAAGGTGGCCATCCATCCGCGTCAGGTGCCGGTGATCCGTGAGGCCTACGCCCCGTCGGAGGAGGACCTCGCGTGGGCGCGCAGGGTGCTGGGCGCGGTGTCCTCGAACAGGGGAGTATTCGAATTCGAGGGCAAGATGGTCGACGCGCCGGTGCTCCGGCAGGCGGAGAGGATCCTGGCCCGGGGGGCGTCCGCGCAGTCTCGGTGATGCGGTCAGGTCCTGGGAGTGGTCCGGCCAGTACCCCGTCCTATCCGATCGGGTAGTTCGGACCCGCGGACGGGCGGTTCCCAGCAGATTGTCTTGTCGTGCGCCACATCGAAGCGTCAGAGTGAGCAGAGTCACACAGCACTCACCAGGAGGATTCGATGGCTATCGAGCTCAATCAGATCTGGGACTTCCCGATCAAGGAATTCCACCCCTTCCCTCGCGCCCTCCTCGGAGTCGGCGCGCACGACATCATCGGAGTCGAGGCGAAGAACCTCGGCTTCAAGCGCTCGCTGCTCGTCACCACCGGCCTGCGCGGATCCGGCATCATCGAGGAACTGATCGGCAAGATCGAGTACCAGGGCGTCGAGGTGGTTCTGTTCGACAAGGTCGAGTCGAACCCCAAGGACTACAACGTCATGGAGGCCGCGGCCCTCTACCAGAAGGAGAAGTGCGACAGCATCATCTCCGTTGGTGGCGGCTCGAGCCACGACGCGGCAAAGGGTGCGCGCATCGTCATCGCCCACGACGGCCGCAACATCAACGAGTTCGAGGGATTCGCCAAGTCCACGAACAAGGAGAACCCGCCTCACATCGCCGTATCGACAACGGCGGGAACGGGTTCGGAAACCTCGTGGGCATACGTCATCACCGACACCTCCGATATGGACAACCCGCACAAGTGGGTCGCCTTCGACGAAGCGTCCATCGTCACCGTCGCCATCGACGACCCGCTGCTCTACTACACCTGCCCTCAGCACTTCACCGCGTACTGCGGATTCGACGTGTTGGCGCACGGCAGTGAGCCGTTCGTCTCCCGCCTCGACTTCGCGCCTTCGCTGGGCAACGCCCTGTACTCGGTGGAACTCGTCGCGCAGAACCTGCGGGAAGCGGTCTACGAGCCGCGCAACCTCAAGGCCCGCGAGGGAATGATGAACGCGCAGTACATCGCCGGTCAGGCATTCAACTCGGGCGGACTCGGCATCGTGCACTCGATTTCGCACGCGGTCAGTGCCTTTTTCGACTCGCACCACGGCCTCAACAACGCGATCGCACTGCCGCGTGTGTGGGAGTACAACCTTCCCTCCCGCTACCAGCGCTACGCACAACTTGCCGGAGCGCTCGGCGTCGACACGAGGAACCTCTCCACCGTGCAGGCCGCCGACGCGGCGGTGGAAGCTGCGATCCGGTTGGCCAAGGACGTCGGAATCCCCGACAACTTCGGCCAGGTGACCACCAACTCGTACGACAAGAACCGGATGAACACCGGCAAGTACACCGGTCGCGGCGACGTCATCACCGGTGACGACAAGACCGTGCTGCGGATCTCGGAGCACATCCAGGGTGACTGGTGCACACCGGGCAACCCCCGCGAAGTAACCGTCGACTCGATGATCCCCGTGGTTTCGCACGCGATCAACGAATCCTACTGACCCGCAAGTAACGGACAGGGAGCTTCACAGACATGACATCGGCCGGCTTCGAGACCAACAGTGATTCGATCTTTTCCGACAGCGCGATCACCGTCCGCGACGGCTTGCGCGAGACGGGCTACATAGCGGGCGACGATCTCGCCGTCGTGGTTCATCTCGCGCTCGCATTGGATCGGCCTCTGCTGCTCGAAGGTCCGGCCGGTGTCGGCAAGACCGAACTGGCCAAGGCGCTCGCCATCGCAGGCGGGCGCCGGCTGGTCCGGCTGCAATGCTACGAGGGCCTGGACGACAACCGTGCCCTCTACGAATGGGACTACGCCAAACAGCTACTGCACGTGCAGATGTTGCGCGAACGCATCGGCGTCGAACTGGCAGATGCCGAGAGCACCGAGGAGGCGTCGGCGATACTCGCAGGCAAGGACTTCGGGTTGTACTCCGAGAAGTTCCTCTCGGTACGGCCACTGCTCGACGCCATCCTGTCGGAGGAGCCCGTCGTGCTGCTCATCGACGAAGTCGATCGAACCGAGGAATCGATGGAAGCGCTGCTGCTCGAGATTCTCGCGGAGAAGCAGATCACCATCCCCGAGGTGGGCACCTTCACCGCCCGATCCAACCCGTGGGTCATCCTGACCTCCAACGACACTCGTGAGTTGTCCGCGGCGCTCAAGCGTCGCTGTCTGCACTTCTCCGTAGGATTCCCGACGATGGAGCAGGAGCGGGAAATCGTGTCCTCCCGCGCCCCCGAAGTCGAGGAGAACACCGTAGCCGACGTGGTCGACTTGGCTCGATCGCTACGCGAGCTGCCACTGCGAAAGAGCCCCTCGGTTTCCGAGGTCATCGACGCCGCGCGAGCCGCCATGCTCTTGAAAGACCATGACACCGAACGCACCCGCGAGATCCTGATGGCAGCTCTGCTCAAGTACGGCAGCGATGTCGACCTCGTGCGCGGCCGTGCCGACCTCCCGGTGGAACCGTCGCGGGAGCAGCCCCGTCCGAGCGTCGCCTCGCGTCCTCCGAATACCACCACGGCGGCATTCCGGGGTCGCGGTGGCAAGGATCGTGGGGGGATCGGTAAGTAATGAGAACTCCGGCATACGTACTCGACCTGATCTCGGCGGTCTTCGGCCGTCTGCTGCGTCGATACGGCGTCGCTGCCTCGCCGGCCGAGGTGATCGAGGTGCGACGCGTCCTCGGTCTGCTCGGTGCGGGCGATATCGACGTGCTGGAAGCGGCCCTGCGGGCGACGTGCGCGAAATACACCCACGAGCAGGACGGCTTCGACGCCGCCTTCGAGGCCCTGTTTCGTCCGCGAGCGGTGACGGTACTCGACGATTTTCGGCCCAGCCGGTCGGAACCACCGGCGGGTGCGCCGACGGACCTCGAGATCTCGAACGACGATCACGAGACCGGGCGCTACGCCGACTACAACGAGCGTGCAGCCGAGGTCGGCGAGTTCTTCGACACGCCGGAGGCGGACGCAGGGTTCAACCCGCACAAGGACGACGACGATCTCTCCATCACCGGAAGCGACTCCAATTTGGCAGTCGATACCGAAAGCGACAGTGGCCGCCGCGGAGTGTCCTTCACCGTCGATGTCGACCATGCCGACTCCGCGGTGGTCGGTGACCTCTCGTCGGCCCAGGCGATGGTCTCGCAGGGCACGCTCCGATGGGACGATCCCGAGGGGATTCTGGGTTGGCTGGACGCCTACGACCCCAACGCGTTCTACGGTGGCCAGAGCAGCGGTGAACAACTCACCGCAGCGCAGCTCGAGAGACTGGTCGACGCGGTGGAGGCTTTCGTCGCAGCTGTCGCCGGCAGCGGACGAGAGGTGGCGACGCCGTCGATGGCGCCCGCCGCCGAGATTCCCTCTCGGGCGGAGGTCAACAACGCGTGCCGGGAAGTGTTGCGCCGCATGCGCGGTACACCGCGCCCTCGTCCGCGCGAGGCTACCAACGGTCGACTGAACATGCGCCGCACGGTGCGGGCCAGTATGGGTACCGACGGTGTGCCGTTCCATCTGATGGTGGACAAGCCCGTGCCGGAGCGGGTGCGACTGCTCATCCTGGCGGATGTGTCGCTGTCGGTACGGCCGATCACTGCCTTCACCCTGCGTCTCGCGCAGGCGATGCGGCACCGCACCAACAGGTGCACGGTGCTGGCCTTCGTGGACCGTCCCGTCGACGTGACCGACCTGCTGGCCCGTAGCACCGGGGACGACGCGCTCGCATCCGTGCTCGCGGCCCCCGAACTCGATCTCACCGCGAGCAGCGACTACGGCCGAACCCTCGAAGAGCTGCTCACCACACACGGATCGAAGGTGACCGCGCGGACGTCGGTGCTCATCGTCGGTGACGGTCGATGCAACGGGCTGCCGCCGCGGGTGGACAAGCTCGAGGAACTGGCCCGTAAGGTCCACCGCCTGGCCTGGGTGACGCCGGAGCAGGAGCGGTACTGGACACAGGCTTCGTGCGCGATGGGCGACTACGCGAAGGTGTGCAACGGCGTCGTCACCGCCCGTGACGCCCGTCAGCTGATAGAACAGGCGCCCGAACTGGGCAACGCCCTGCGCTGACGGACGTTATTTCCACCCCGCTGTCTCTTCGGCGGCGCGGTGAGTTTGCTCCAGGAACCGCATGAGCATCGCTTCGGGATCGGGTGCCTGACGCACCAGATGGTACGGAAGTACGTACTCACCCAGTGTCGAGTCCCAGAATGCCGGTGCGTCCACGCCTGGATGGGTGTCGTAACCCTCCGGGTGCGGGTAGGCGTAGGCGTAGAAGATGCCTTCTTCCGCGCCGCCCGGCCAGTAGCCGGCACTCGATACCTCGTCGCTGTATGCCTCGTGCATCACCCAATCCGGGCAGTTCGGAACACCTCCGGGATGTTGCGGTGCAGGTCGGCCCGAGAATCGAGTCACCGCGAGATCGAAAGCACCCCAGAAGAAGTGGACCGGGCTGGACTTGCCGCGGAAGTCTGCGCGAAACTGCGAAAACACCGAATACGCGCTGACGAGGGAATGCCAGAATGCTGACATGGCTTTCGCGTCGTAGGCCGAGTGTGCGGTGTCCTCGGCGAAGGGGGTGGCATCGGGGAGTTCGACGGGGGTGCCCATGATGGGAATGTCGAACCCGAGTTCGGTGAGGTGACGGGTGTACTCGCTGTAGAAATCGGCGACCGTTCGTGGCTGCAGTTTCATCCGTCGCGTCGAACCGTCGGTGACCAGGAAGATCAACTCGTGGTCGAGAAAATCGAACCGGATCTCGAGTCCAGGCGTTCCGGCGGGCATCAGGGATGTGGTGAGCCCCCGCGCGTCGACGTACAGCGTCACTCCCCACCAGTGGTTGGTGGTCGGCCCCAGGGCCATGCGCGTCTTTCCCACGATCTGTGTCCACAGGTGGACGGTGTCGCGAGTGTCGATCCATGAATCCACGGGCAGAGCAGGCCAAGCATCGGACGTGTGAGTCATGACAACCATGATGGACTCTCTGGCCCGTCCGCGCATCGGTGATCGCTACATGCGTGGCCGCTTAGTCGAACGTCACCCGCACGGACACCGGTGTCGTCGCCAGGGCGGCGAAGGTGGCCCCGACGAGTCGGCCGAGCACCGCGTTGTTCGCAAACGACCTGGCCCGGATCGCGACATCGTCGCCGTGGACGAATTCTGCGATCCCACTGCGCCACCGGTCACCGACCCGCAGCCGCACCCGCGGGTCGGCGGTGATGTTCGCGCCCCATCCCGACCGGGTTCCGTGCTGGGAGATGATCCACGCGCCGGTCTCGTCGAACTTCGCCGATACCGGTACCCGACGGGTCAGCCCGGACTTGCGTCCCACGGTCTCGATGTCGGTCATGAGCTTGACCTGGACACCGGCACCGGTGAGCCCGCGTACGAGCGGGTTGGCGACGTATTTTCCGACGACGCGTTCGACCTGGAACTTTCGAGAGGTGTCACCGGTGGCCGCAGTTCCGCTGCGGCGGCTACGGAAGGCATCGAACCCGTTGCGGCGCAACGTGGTCACCGCGGTTCGCCACACGGCTCGCTGCGGATCGGGCTCTCCGCCGGCGCCGATCAGATGTAGTTGGTCGGTGTGCCACTGCAGATCGAGGGCGCCGTCCAGAGCTTTCAGTGGTGCATAACGTTTGGGGAGTCCGAGGGTGATGCGCGGCGATTCCAGCCGGTCGACCTCGTCGCGGATCAACGCGTGGCCTGCGTCGGTGGCGACGGCAGCCGGCCGGCCCAGTCCGACGACGTCGCAGTCGCTCGATTCGACAGCGAGGGTCATCGCCGAACGCGTCCGAAAGCCGCCGGTCACGGCGAGGGGGACTGCGCCTGCGGCGAGCCGAACCTCGCGCGCATAGTCCAGGAAATACGCTTCACGCTGGGAGGTGCTGTCCGGCGCAGCCTTGTGCGAGAGCCCCATCATCGCCGGGGATTCGTAACTGCCGCCACTGATCTCGATGAGGTCGATGTGCTCGTGCACGAGACGTTCGACCACCAGGCGAGACTCTTCCTCGCTGAACCCGCCCTTCTGGAAGTCCGCGGAGTTCAGTTTGATGCCGACGGCGAAACCTGGCGATACTGCGGCGCGGATGGCGCGGACCACGGCGAGGGGGAATCGCATCCGCCCCTCGAGATCGCCGCCCCAGGCGTCATCCCGCTTGTTCGCACTGGGGGAGAGGAACTGCGAGACGAGGTAACCGTGCGCCCCGTGAATCTGGACGCCGTCGAAGCCCGCGGTCTCGGCGACCACGGCTGCTCTCGCGAAGCGGTCGACGATGTCCTCGATCTGTTCTGACGTCAGCGCCTCGGGTACCGGCAGCCCTGGAACGTTCGACGCGATCGCCGACGGCGCGACCGGCCTGGCCCGGGTCGCGAGGGGATTGGCTTGGCGGCCCGGGTGGTTGAGCTGCATCCATATCGACGGGCGTGCATCTGCTGCGGACGCGCCGGTCTTGAACGCGTCGGCCCAGCGGGTGAGGGCGTCGAGATCCCGGTCGTCCTCGATGACCACGTTGCCCGGTTCGCCGATGTGCCTGCGGTCGACCATGACGTTTCCGGTCACCACGAGCCCGTAGCCGCCCGATCCCCACTGGGCGTAGAGGCGCTCGAGCCGGGCGTCGGGGGCGTGTGAGGCGGTGCCCAGCCCCTCGCTGAGTGCTGCTTTCATGAGCCGGTTGGGCAGGGTTTGCCCGCACTCGAGTGTCAGTGGTGTGGCGAGGGTGTCGGACGGGCGGTGTTCAACGGTGGTCATGCCACTCCCGGGGATATGATGAACTGCATATTGAAACCAGGTTAAGCGTAACCGGCGGTTACGTCAATGGAGTTGCAGTCGCGAGGGGTGGATATGGCCAGAAGTACGGCACGCGAGGATATGTTGCGCAGCGCCGCGCTGCTCTTTCGTGAACGGGGCGTCGAGGCGACCTCTCTCGCCGACGTCATCGACCACGCGGGTGCACCTCGCGGGTCTATCTATCATCATTTTCCCGGGGGGAAGCCGCAGCTCGTGGAAGAGGCGACGCGGACCGCGGGGGCTCTGATGGGGTCGATGATCTCGGCCGGGCTCGCCGCAAGTGGCCCGGCGGAGACGTTGCGCGCACTCATCGCCGATTTTCGTGACCAGCTGGTGGCGACCGACTACGCCGCCGGATGTCCCGTCGTTCCCGCGGCTCTCGAGGGTTCGGCGTCCCCAGCGGCGCTTGCCGCGGCGGGGGAGTCGTTCACTTCGTGGGAGGACACCATTGCGGCCTCGCTGTGGCAGCGAGGGTTGGCGCAGGAGCGCTCGCGCAGTCTCGCAACCATGGCGATTGCAGCCTTTGAGGGGGCGCTGATGATTGCGAAAGCCCAGCGCAGCACCCGTGCACTCGACCGGACGGAGGCCGAGTTGATTCGGTGGATCGACGCCGCGCTGGAGGGTGCGGATTCAGCCCGCGCGCACTAGCCCTGTTGCTATAACTCAAGGTTACGTATAACTTTCGATTCGTGTCGCTATGTCGAGCGTCATAGTCGAAGGGATTTCCCAATGCCTCTGCCAATGCAACTCCGTCCTGCCGAGCACGGCCTGACCGCCCATCGGCGCTGGGCGGCGCTGGCGGTGATCTGTACCGCCGAACTGCTGGTGGTGCTGGACAACACCATCGTCAACGTCGCACTCCCGTCGATGGGCCTCCAACTGCGAGCGAGCATGAGCGGCCTGCAATGGGTCGTCGACGCCTACACGCTCACCTTCGCCGGACTGCTGTTGGCATTCGGTCATCTGGGCGACCGGCACGGTCGCAAGAAGGTGATGATGATCGGCCTGGTCGGCATTGCCGTCATGTCGATCGGCGGCGCGATCGCAGCCGACCTCGGCCAGGTTGTCGCGGCCCGGGCCGCGATGGGAGTGTGCGCAGCCGCGGTGTTCCCGGCGACACTGGCGCTGATCATCAACATCTTCACCGACGCCCGGGAGCGAGCCCTGGCAATTGCCGCCTGGACGGCCATGGCCGGGTTTGCCATTGCCATCGGCCCCACTGCGGGAGGCTTTCTCCTCGAACACTTCTCGTGGCACTCGGTGTTCTGGATCAACGTGCCGGTCGCCATCGGAGTACTGGCCGCTGCTGCGCTCTTCGTTCCCGAGTCGCGGGCTTCGCACGTCGGCAAGTACGACCCGCTGGGAATCGTGCTGTCCCTCGTCGGTATCACCGTTCTCGTCTGGGCCGTGATCGAAGCGCCGCATCGCGGTTGGGTGTCCGCGATCAGTGTCGCCGCCTACGTGGGCGGCGCCCTGTGCCTGGCAGCGTTCGTCTGGTGGGAACTGCGCACCGAATCGCCCGTGCTGGACATGAACCTGTTCCGAATACGACGATTCGCATTGCCCGCGTTGGCCATCGCCGTCGGCTACTTCAGCATGTTCGGCTTTCTGTTCATGATCACCCAATACTTCCAGGGCGTCATGGAGTTGAGTCCACTCGAATTCGGCATCCACTCGCTCCCGTTTGCGGCGTCCATCGCGGTGGGTGCCCCGATGGCCACCCTCATCGCGCAACGGGTCGGCACGACTGCAGTGATCGTGTTCGGGCTCATGGTGATGAGCGCAGGAATGTTCATCGCCGGTCAGGTGCAGGTCGAGACGCCGTACCTGGGGCCAGTCCTTATCTCGATGGTCCTGATGGGGCTGGGGCTCGCGATCGTCCAGGGCCCGGCGACGGAGTCCATCATGTCCTCGGTCTCGCTCGACGAAGCCGGCGCCGGATCCGCCGTCAACGACACCACCCGCGAGGTCGGCGGCACCCTCGGCGTGGCGGTACTCGGATCGATCGTCGCCTCGGTCTACACCACGAAGGTGGGGCCGCTCGTCGACGCCATCCCCGACGCCCTCATGGAGCCGTATCAGAAAGCGTTCGCGAGAGAAACGGTGGTCAGCGTCATCGAGATCGTGAAAGCGCCGACGAACCCCATGTTCGCCACGCAGAAGGCCGATCTGGTCTACGCCATGAAAGCGGCCTCGCTCGAGGGATTCCAGTTCGCCTCGTTCGTCACCGTCGGATCGTGCCTGCTCTGCGCGGTGGCAGTGGCCGCGTTCCTGCCCTGGGGTCGACCGCAGGGCGACGGGGTTCTCCTCGCCTGGCGCAAGTAGTGCGGCTTCGCCGCCCGTGTGTGCATAGGTACCGCCCGCGGTAGCCATGCACACACGGGCGAACCCGCACTACACTTGCCGAGCATGGCCGAGTCGATCGACGAGAACTTCACGCGCACCGTCTCGACCCTTGTTCGTCGGCCACGTGCACTCGACTCGGGTCTGTCACCGGATCGCGCGCTCGAACTGTTCGACGCCCAACTCGGCAGTCGCCACCTGGATTTCGCGGCCCGCTGGCTGCGAGCGGAGGGCGCAGGCTTCTACACGATCGGATCTGCCGGGCACGAGAGCAACGCCGCGGTCGCGGGTGCGCTGCGATCGACCGATCCTGCTCTGCTGCACTATCGTTCGGGGGCGTTCTATCTCGAGCGTGCTCGAGCCGTCGGTGGCAGCAATCCGATCAGGGACGTGCTGCTGGGCGTCGTCGCCTCGACGGCTGATCCGATCGCCGGTGGTCGGCACAAGGTGTTCGGGCGTGCCGATCTCGCGGTGATTCCGCAGACGTCCACCATCGCCTCCCATCTCCCGCGCGCCGTCGGCGTCGCATTCTCGACGGTGCGGGCGAGCAAGTTGGGCGTGGCCTCGGCGTGGCCGATGGACGCGGTGACGGTGTGCAGTTTCGGCGACGCCTCGGCGAATCATTCGACTGCGCAGGGTGCGATCAACACAGCGATCCACTCGGCCTACCAAGGCGTCCCCATCCCGCTGCTGTTCGTCTGCGAGGACAACGGGCTGGGGATCAGTGTCCGCACCCCGGCGGGATGGATCGAGACCACCTTCCGGTCGCGGCCGGGTCTCGAGTACTTCCATGCCGACGGCAGCGATCTGGAAGCTACCCACGCGGCGTCGACGGCGGCAGTGGACTGGGTACGACGCCACCGCCGGCCCGCGTTTCTGCACCTCGGCACCGTTCGGCTGATGGGCCACGCTGGATCGGACGTCGAATCGTCCTACCGTAGCCCCGCCGAGATCGTGGCCGAGTTCGGTCGCGATCCGCTGATCGGGACCGCGACACGGTTGATCGACGCCGGCATTCTGACGCCCACCGAGGTGGTCGAGCGCTACGAGCGTAAACGGAGCGAGGTCATGTCCGTTGCCCGCGACTGTGTCCGAGCCGAACACCTGACGGGCGCAGCCGCGGTGATGGCACCGCTGACGGAGGTGAGCGAAGCGGTGGTGAACACACGGTCCGAGGAGATCGAGCTGCCACCGGATTCGACGCTGGCACAGGCGATCAACGCGGCACTGAAGCATATTCTGGCGCATTACCCACAAGCCATCCTGTTCGGTGAGGACGTCGCTCGCAAAGGCGGCGTCTACGGCGTCACACGCGGGTTGATGGCCGAATCGGGTTCGGTGCGAGTGTTCGACACCGTGCTGGACGAGCAGTCGATCCTCGGGTTGGCGGCCGGCGCAGGGGTATCCGGTCTGCTGCCCATCGCGGAGATCCAGTACCTCGCCTACCTGCACAATGCCGCAGACCAACTCCGCGGGGAGGCAGCGACGCTGCAGTTCTTCTCGAACCGCAGCTATCGGAATCCGATGATCGTCCGCATCGCCGGGTACGGGTACCAGAAGGGTTTCGGCGGACACTTCCACAACGACAACGCAATTGCAGCGCTGCGCGATATACCGGGTATCGTTGTCGCCTCCCCGTCGCGACCGGACGACGCCGCCGCGATGCTCCTCGCCTGCGCATCGGCCGCGGAGCAGCACGGCGCGGTGTGTGTGTTTCTCGAGCCCATCGCGCTCTACCATTCGCGCGACCTGTACGAGGACGGGGACGGAGACTGGCTCGCCGGCGGATGGACGTCGCCGGTGCAGATCGGGAAAGCGCGAACCTACGGGGAGGGAACGGATCTGACCATCGTGACTTTCGGCAACGGCGTGCCGATGAGTCTGCGTGTGGCGCGAGAACTCTCCGTGCAGGGGATCGAGGTGTGTGTGGTCGATCTGCGGTGGCTTGCGCCGCTTCCGGTGGACGACGTGCTCGCCCAGGCCCGACTGAGTGGACGTGTACTCGTCGTCGACGAGACGCGCCGGACGGGCGGAGTGAGCGAGGGCGTGGTGACGGCGTTGATCGACGCGGGATGGCGCGGCAGTCTCCGGCGCGTCACCAGCGCGGACAGCTTCGTTCCGTTGGGTGACGCGGCACTCGAGGTGCTGTTGTCACAGGACACGGTCATGACGGCGGCACTCGAGATGCTGCGCGACAGGGGCGCTCAGGCAGAGCTGTGAATGCTGTCCACGAAAGGCGCGAGCAGCGAAGCCAGGTCGGCGGCGACGTCGGACGAGTTGGTCGGCGGCATGGACACGTAACCGAGGGCGAGGCGGACAACCGCGCGGCCGAGCACTTCCGCATTGTGCGCCGACGCCCGCAGCCAACTGCGTTCGAAAGTCTGTGACAGTCGAGCGGTTGCGTGCTCGATCAGCAGTCCGCTTTCGGTGGTGACCAGTCGCAACAGATCCGGCGGGGGGTCGTCGGTGAGCAGGGAGAGCACCAGCGGATCGGAGGCACTGCGCTCGAAGAACTCGGAGAACGCAACGTTGAGCGTGCGCAGACTGTCGCCCTCGTTGGCGTAGACGGCGTCGTCCACAGCGGAGACGAACGTGTCCGCCAGCCGCAGGGCGTAACCCTGGGCCAGCCCTTTTCGCGTACCGAACTCCTTGTAGAGGGTTTGACGACTGATACCGGCGGCCTTGGCGACGTCGGTCATGTTGACCGCCGACCAGGTCTTGTCCAGTAGCAGTCGTTGCAGCCCGTCGAGGATGGTGGTGCGCATCAGGTTGGTGGCCGCGTTCCGGTAGGGGCTCGGGTTGACCGGTTGCGCTGTCACAACGACAAGTCTATCCGCGCGCCGAACGGTCGTGTTTCCGACCGACAGGCCCCCAGCCCCCACCGCCGCGGTCACGGCCGGCTTACCTCGACCATGAAGAAGTCCGATTTGGCAGCGCCGCAGTCAGGGCAACTCCAGTCCTCGGGGATGTCCTCCCACTTGGTGCCCGGCTCGATACCGTCATCGGGCCAGCCGAGTTCCTCGTCGTATTCGAAGCCGCACTGCATGCACTGGTAGAGCTTGAAATCGGTAGCCATGTCATCCTGCTTTCTGTTCGAAGTCGACCTTTTCGCGGACGCCGCAGTCGGGGCAGGGCCAGTCGTCGTCGACGTCGGACCACGGGGTGCCCGCCGGAAATCCTTCACGAGGGGCGCCGGCGGCCTCGTCGTAGACGAAGTTGCACACCGGGCACTCGTAGCTCGCCATCAGCGGTCACTCTCTCGTGTCGAGTCGGTTCCGGCAGTGACGCCGTACCGGGCCAGCACCTTTTCGCGCTTGCTCGGGTCGATGTTCACCTTGGTGATGTCGCCGTCGTAGTGCTCGATCACCCGGTGGTCCATCACTTTTCGCCAGATCGGTGGGAAGTAGGCGAGTGAAATCATGCTGGCGTATCCGCTCGGGAGGTTGGGTGCACCTTCCATGCTGCGCAGGATCTGGTACCGCCGAGTGGGATTGGCGTGGTGATCACTGTGACGCTGCAGGTGGTACAGGAAGATGTTGGTGACGATGTGATCGGAGTTCCAGCTGTGTTCCGGCGCGCACCGCTCGTACCGACCGGACTTGGTCTTCGCGCGGAGCAGGCCGTAGTGCTCGAGGTAGTTCACCGTCTCCAGGAGCGAGAAGCCGTAGACGGCCTGGATCAGCAGGAACGGAAGGATGCTCACGCCGAAGACAGCGGTCAGCGCCCCGAACAGCACAACCGACATCAGCCATGCGTTGAGAACGTCGTTGCGAATGTTCCAGGTGGACTTGCCGAGGCGCTCCATGCGCGTCTTTTCGATGTGCCAGGACGACTTCAGGCTGCCCCAGACGCTGCGCGGGAGGAACTTCCAGAAGCTCTCACCGAACTTTGCGCTGGCGGGGTCCTCCGGCGTCGCGACGCGGACGTGGTGGCCGCGGTTGTGCTCGATGTAGAAGTGTCCGTAGAAAGTCTGGGCCAGAGTGACCTTCGAGAGCCACCGCTCCAGACTGTCCTTCTTGTGGCCCATCTCGTGCGCGGTGTTGATGCCGACGCCTCCCATGACGCCGACGCTGATGGCGAGCCCGATCTTCGAGATCAGGCCGAGTCCACCGTCGATACCGAGCCAGCTCAGATTGTCCGCCGTCCACAGGTAGCACGCGAGCACGAGGGAGGTGAGTTGGAATGGGATGTACGCGTAGGTGCAGTAGCGGTAGTACTTGTCGTTCTCGAGTCGTTCCATCACCTCGTCGGGCGGGTTCTGGCCGTCGGGGCCGAAGAAGAGGTCGAGAACGGGAAGAAGTCCGTAGACCAGCATCGGACCGATCCACCACCAGATGGGGGAAACCGCGTTCCATCCGAGCTGGTTGAATGCCCAGATCATGCCGAGCGCCATGAAGATCGCGGTCGGCGGAATCAGTCCCATCAGCCAGAGGAAGCGCTTCTTGTCGCGCCACTCCTCGACGGGCGTACCCGGCTGCGGACTCGTCTGAGTTGCCACGACTGAAGCTCCTTCTCGAGAACTAAGTGGTGTCTGTCACCTGCGAGATGACAATACCGCGAAATTGTAAAGCTGGAAAGACAAAATTCAGAATTTGTCCAACCTGCTGTGATTCTGTGCACGTAGTGGAAGCGGATGCGGCCGCCACCTCGCCTCGCAGTCGATACAGCGGCGAAACACGGACGCCACGATGCGTTCGTACAGTTCGCTGGTTGGCTTCGCGAAACAGCAGCGAAGCACCAGGCCGAGGGGTAGAAGCGTATGAGTGGAAATGCCGTTCGTCTGCAGGCGATCAAGGACGTAGAGGCGTACGTACCGCCTGCGGTGAGTTTCGTCGGAGACGAGAAGCCGGGTGAGATATTCGGTGAGAACGTCTTCAGCAAGGTCGTCATGCAGAAGCGACTGCCCAAGTCTGTCTTCAAGTCTGTGATGGCAACGATCGACAAGGGCAAGCCGCTCGATCCCATGGTCGCCGACGCGGTTGCGTCGGCGATGAAGGATTGGGCGCTCGAGAAGGGTGCCACGCACTACGCGCACGTCTTCTACCCACTGACCGGCCTGACGGCCGAGAAGCACGACAGCTTCTTCGACCCTGTCGGGGACGGATCAGCACTGGCCGAGTTCGCCGGCAAGACCCTGATCCAGGGTGAGCCCGACGCCTCGAGCTTCCCCAACGGCGGACTCCGCAATACCTTCGAGGCTCGCGGGTACACCGGCTGGGACGTCACCAGTCCCGCGTACGTGCTCGAGAACCCGAACGGAAACACCCTCTGCATCCCGACGGTGTTCGTGTCGATGACCGGTGATGCGCTCGACCACAAGACTCCGCTGCTGCGTTCACAGCAGGCAATGGGCGGGCATGCCGAGCGGATACTGAAGCTGTTCGGACACGAGGACATCGAGAACATCGTCTCGTTCTGCGGACCCGAGCAGGAGTACTTCCTCGTCGACCGCCACTTCTTCCTCGCCCGCCCCGACCTGCTCAACTCCGGCCGCACCCTGTTCGGGTCGAAGCCGCCCAAGGGGCAGGAATTCGACGACCACTATTTCGGTGCCATCCCCGAGCGGGTGCTCGGATTCATGATGGACACCGAGCGCGAGCTGTTCAAGCTCGGGATCCCGGCCAAGACACGGCACAACGAGGTCGCGCCCGGGCAGTTCGAGGTAGCGCCGATGTTCGAGCGGGGCAACATCGCCGCCGACCACCAGCAGCTGCTGATGACGACGTTCAAGACCATTGCCAAGAAGCACGGCATGGAGTGTCTGTTCCACGAGAAGCCGTTCGAGGGCGTCAACGGTTCGGGCAAGCACGTCAACTTCTCGCTGGGCAACTCCGAACTGGGTTCGCTGCTGGTACCCGGTGACAATCCGCACGACAACGCTCAGTTCCTCGTGTTCTGTGCCGCGGTCATCCGCGCGGTGCACAAGTACGGCGGCCTGCTGCGCGCCTCGGTGGCGTCGGCGACCAACGATCACCGCCTCGGCGCGAACGAGGCTCCGCCGGCGATCATCTCGATCTTCCTCGGCGATCAGCTGGCCGATGTGTTCGATCAGATCGCCAAGGGAGCGGCTACGTCCTCGAAGGGCAAGGGCACCATGATGATCGGCGCCGACACGCTGCCCGTGCTGCCGACCGATCCTGGTGACCGCAACCGCACCAGCCCCTTTGCCTTCACTGGCAACAGGTTCGAATTCCGCGCACCGGGCTCGATGCAGACGGTCAACGGCCCGATGGTCACCATCAACACGATCATGGCCGAGGCGCTGGACTACATGGCTACTCAGCTCGAAACTGCGGTGGCGGACGGTGTCGAGTTCGATACGGCCGTGCAGAATCTGTTGACGGAGATCATCACCGAGCACGGTGCTGTCGTGTTCAACGGTGACGGCTACTCCGACAACTGGCAGATCGAGGCCGAGTCGCGGGGCCTGCCGAACCTGCGGACGACGCTCGATGCTCTACCCGAGTTGATCTCCGAGTCTGCGATGGAACTGTTCGAGAAGTACAAGGTGTTCAACCACCGAGAAATGCACTCGCGCTACGAGATCGGCTTGGAGCAGTACGCCCTGACGGTGTTCGTCGAGGCGCGCTTGACGCTCGAGATGGGACAGACTTCGGTGCTCCCGGCAGCAGTGCGGTTCCAGACCGAGTTGGCTCAGAATGTCGCTGCGCTCGCGGCTGCGGGTATCGACGCCGATACTGCGGCATTGAAGGCAGTTTCGGCGCCGCTCGCCGATCTCCGGTCGGCTCTGGCGACGCTGAAGTCCGCCCTCGAGAGCGATCCGGGCGGTGACGCACTGGCCGAGGCCACGCACGCGAAGGACGCGCTGCTTCCGGCGATGTCCTCGGTGCGATCGGCTGCTGACGTACTCGAATCGATGGTGGCCGACGATCTGTGGCCGCTGCCGACGTACCAGGAAATGCTGTACATCCTCTAAAGGCGGCTCCGCCGCATGTGAGTGGAAATACATAGCAGGACACGTATTTCCACTCACATGCGCGAAGCGCCTATTCAGAAGTCGGCTTTGGCGCGCGAGCGGACCTTGCTGACGATGGTGAACACGATGGCGATCGTCAGCAGCGTGTAGAGCACGACGGTGATGCCGCTGCCGATGAGGATGCTCGGATCGCCTTCGCTGACGGCAAGCGCACGTCGCAACGAGTCCTCGGCGAGGGGACCGAGGATGACAGCGATCAGCACGGGAGCAAGCGGAATGCCGTAGCGCCGCATCATGAACCCGAGGATGCCGAGACCGAGCATGAACATCAGATCCACGATGGACGCGCTCGATGCGTAAACACCGAGGGCCGCGAACACGGTGATCCCCGCGTACAGGTAGTTCTTGGGGATCTTCAGCAGTTTCGCCCACAACGGCGCGAACGGCAGGTTCAGAATCAGCAGAACCACCATCGCGACGAACAGGCTGGCGATGAGTGCCCAGACGATATCGCCGCTGCGCTCGAACAGCAACGGTCCCGGCTGCATGCCGTACTGCTGGAACGCAGCGAGCATGATTGCGGCGGTAGCCGATGTCGGCAGACCCAGTGCGAGGAGTGCGCCCATCGCCGTACCTGCGGTGGCGTTGCCTGCTGCCTCCGGTCCGGCGACACCGCGGATGGCGCCCTTGCCGAACATGGGGTTTTTCCTGTTGCGGTCGAGCCTGCGCTCGGCGCCGTAGGACAGGAAGCTCGGCACCTCGGCGCCGCCGGCCGGGATGACGCCGAACGGGACACCGAAGGCGGTACCGCGCAGCCAGGCAGGGAGAGCATCTCGGAACTCGGCCCGACTCAGGAAGGGGCGGCCTTCGGAGGCGATGAGCGAGGTGTCCTCCGGCCGTCCGATCTTCGACGCGACGTGGATCACCTCACCGAGAGCGAGCATCGCCACGGTGATGACGACGATGTGGATGCCGTCGAACATCGCGGGCACCTCGAAGGTGAAGCGTGAGGCGCCGGATGGCCCGTCGATGCCGATGACGGCGAGAGTCAAGCCGATCAGCAGCGCGGTCAGACCCTTGAGCGCCGAGTCCGACACCACCGCGGAAGTTGCGACGAAAGCGAAGACAGCCAGCGCGAAGTACTCGGCAGGACCGAAGTTCGTCGCAAGATCGGCCAACGCGGGTGCGAAGAACACGACCAGCGTGGTTGCGACGATGCCACCGATGAAGGCGCCGATCGCCGACGTGGCGAGTGCCTGAGGCGCCCGGCCGTTCTTTGCCATCCGATGGCCCTCGAACGTGCCCGCGATCGCGGTGCTGTTGCCGGGGGTGTTCATCAGGATGCCGGAGATCGAGTCACCGAAGAGGCCGCCGAAATACACGCCGGCGAACATGATGAGCGCCGCGGTGGGGTCGAGGGTGAACGTGACGGGAAGCAACAGTGCAACGGCCATGGCCGAACCGAGGCCGGGCAGAACGCCCACCGCGGTACCGAGCATGGCGCCGACGAGAACCCACACGAGGTTCATCGGCGTCAGGGCAGTCCCGAAGCCCTCGAGGAGATTGCTCAGCGAATCCATCAGAACACCTCCGCCAGGATGCCGCCGGGGAGCGTGAGTCCGAGTCCGGCCGAGAACGCGATCTGCACCGCGGAGGAGACCAGCAATGCGATGGCGGCGTCGAACACGTACCGACGGCTACCGAGTCCGATCGACACACCCCAGAACAGGAGTGCACCGGCCAGAACCCACCCGAGCGGGTCCAGCAGAGCGATGAAGACGGCCACCGAGGCGACGGTGATCCCCGTTGTGCGCCAGTTGCTGACACTGCCCGTGTCCACGACGCCGTTCTCGTCGACTCCGCGGTCGATGACATCGGGCTTCAGGAGCAACTGGATGGTGACGAGGATGGCGATGATGAAGCATCCACCGGCAACGATCGACGGAAATACCTGTGGGCCAGGCGATGTCGCTGTTTCCGGAACGGTCATCGTCACCGTGCCGTAGACGAGGAACAGGCCGAGTGCGACGAGCAATGCCGGAACGACGAGGCCGCTGCGTCCGGTCCAGAACGAAGCCTCGGGGGTTCGGGAAGGAGAAACCGGATCGTTGTCCGCGGAGGACTTCGTCTCGGAGGTCATACGAGTCCCAACTCTCGAAGGATGTCGGTGATGCGGGTTTGTTCGACCTCGAGGAACTCGCCGAACTCATCACCGGTCAAGAAGGATTCTTTCCACCGATTTCGTTCGACGGCGCTGGCCCACTGCTCGGTCTCCGACATCTCCGTGACGATATCGATCAGGGTCTGACGGTCCTCGTCCGAGATTCCGGGCGGTGCGACGAAGCCGCGCCAGTTGACCAGGTCGACGTCGTATCCGAGTTCGGCGAAGGTGTCGACATCGATTCCGTCCACCGGTTCGGGTGCCGCGACGGCGAGTGCGCGTACGTTGCCGGCTTCGATCTGATCGCGAAAGTCGTTGTAGCCGCTGACTGCAACGCCGACGGTGTTGGAGAGCAGTGCGGTGAGCACTTCGCCGCCACCGGAGTAGGCGATGTAGTTGATCGCCGCCGGATCGATGTCCGCCTGCTGTGCGAGTTGGCCGGCGACGATGTGGTCGATGCCGCCGAGCGAACCGCCGCCGATGGGCAGGCCGCCGGGATTCGCACGCCACGCCGCAATCATGTCCTCGACATTTTGGTACGGCGATTCCTTCGGGACGACGAAGACTTCGAAGTCCTCGGCGAGCTTGGCGATGGGCACCGTGTCGGCCAGCGTGGTCTCGGAGTTGTTGATCGCGATTCCGCCGAGCATGACGGTGCCGGTGACCATCATCGTCGTCGCCTGGCCGGACAGGCTCTCGAGTTGGCTCAGTCCGATCGTGCCGCCGGCGCCCGGCACGTTGACCACTTGCGCGTTGTTGACGATGTTGTCCGAGCGCATCGCCTGCTGTGCCTCGCGTGCAACGAGATCCCAGCCTCCGCCGGCTGCTGCGGGCGCGATCATCGTCAGCTTGGACCGGGCGTCGGAACCGCTTTGGCTGCGGCTTGCATCGATGCCCGCGACGGTAACGGCGCCGATGACTGCGATCGCCAGGAGTGATTTGGACAGTGTGGGCGAAACCCCCATCAAATGCCTTTCGTGTGATGTGTCACAGTCGGAGAGTAGTTAAGCTGCATCTGCAAAGTCCAGTCGGACGGTACGGCGTATCAAGTAAGTGTGACCCCCATGAACAGCTAACGAGTGGAGACGAGCGATGTCGGTAGCCGTAGTAACGAGTGATTCACCCGAGGGCCGTGAGGCGTTGGTGCGCGGAGTCGAGGAATCGAGGCTACGGGGGCAGGAACTGATTGCGCTCGCCGTCGTCGATGCCAAATCCGTCAGCGAAGAGGACAGGGAGGCAACACGTCTCGCGACCGAGCAAATATTGACCAGCCGCGACTTGGCCGACGCGCAGTTCTCGATCAGAGTCGAACCCGATGCCGGGGATCCTGCCGGAGCCATCGTCGATCTGGCCGCAGAGATCGGAGCGACGCTGCTCGTGATCGGGTCGCGCCGACGCTCGGCGGTCGGAAAATTCTTGATGGGAAGCACCGTGCAGCGTGTGCTGCTCGACAGCCCGGTGCCCGTTTTGGTGGTGAAGGCGCCAGAGGAGCGCTCGACCCGCTAGAATCGGGCAGCACTCCCACCATCCACAAGCAGAGGATTCATGGACAGCGATAAACCCGGGCCGGACACGGCTCCCCGCACTACATCGATTATGTGCGAGGCGGTGTCCGGCGAATGAGTGCAGTGCTCACTCTTCTGCTCGGCTTCCTCGTAGTTTTTCTCATCACGGTGGCCACCGGCTACTTCGTGGCGCAGGAATTCTCCTACATGACCGTGGACCGGTCCCGCCTGAAGGCGCGCGCCGAAGAAGGCGACGTAGTTGCGCGTCGAACACTGCAGGTCACCAAGCGCACGTCGTTCATGTTGTCCGGTGCACAGCTGGGCATCACCGTCACCGGCCTGCTCGTCGGTTACGTGGCCGAACCCCTGATCGGACAGTCTCTGGGGACCATGATGGGCGGCGTCGGCGTCCCCACCGCGGTCGGCGTGGGTATCGGCGCGGTCGCAGCGCTGCTGTTCTCGACCTTCGTGCAGATGCTCTTCGGCGAATTGTTCCCCAAGAACTTCGCGATCGCGCGCCCCGAACCGGTGGCGCGATGGCTCTCGCTGTCGACCACGATTTACCTCAAGGCATTCGGTTGGCTCATCACCATCTTCGACCACGCGTCGAACCTGCTACTCAAGGCCTTGAAAATCGAACCTGTGCACGACGTGGAGCACTCGGCCACGCCCAGGGACCTCGAGCACATCGTCGCCGAGTCCAAGGACTCCGGCGATCTGCCCGACGAGTTGTCCGATCTGCTCGATCGCATCCTCGACTTTCCGACGCGCACCGTCGAGCATGCGATGATTCCGCGGTCCCGAGCAGCCACCGTCCGTGCCACGGACACGCTTGCAGAGGTCGAAGCGCTGATGGGACAGGAGCATTCGCGTTATCCCGTTCTCGACGAGGACGACGGCATCGTGGGTGTCGTTCATCTACAGGACATTCTCGCGATCGTCGGTCGACCCGAGGCGAAAATCAGCGAGTTCGTTCGACCTGCCCTGATCCTTCCGGAGACCCAGGCGCTACCCGATGCGGTCGGTGAGCTTCGTAGCTCGAAGAACCAATTGGCCTGTGTCATCGATGAATACGGCGGACTCACGGGCGTCATCACGATCGAGGATCTGGCCGAGGAACTCGTCGGCGAGATCACCGACGAACACGACGACGACATCGTCGACTACGCCCCGATCGCAGGCGAGGATGGCACCTGGACCATGTCGGGTGAGATCCACGTCGACGAGGTCGAACGGTCCATCGACCACGACCTGCCCCAGGGTGACTACGAGACCATCGCCGGGTTCGTCATCACGCACCACGGCGCACTTCCCGCCGTGGGGACGCGTATCGAAGTCGATCTACCGGCGGACTCCGCCGATCTGATCGGCGCCGACGACGATGCTCCGGAACGGTTCGTCTCCGTCGAAGTTCTGGAAATCGACAACTACGTGCCTTCTCTGGTCCGTCTCGAACTGGGCCAAAGAGAGAGCGGTAGCGGGGATTCCGACACCGAAGACAACACGAGCGATCGAGAATTGGACGAGCACCGATGAGCAACCTGTGGGTATTTCTCGCGGTCACTATCGGCCTCATCGCCTCGAGTGCCTTCTTCGTTGCCGTCGAATTCGCGTTGCTCGCAGCCAAACGTCACCGTTTGGAGGATGCGGCCATGACCAGCAGGGCCGCGCGCGCGGCCCTGCGAAGTTCCAGCGAACTGACCGTGCTCCTGGCTGGATCGCAACTCGGTATCACTCTGTGCACGCTGGCGCTCGGTGCGTTCACGAAACCGGCGGTGCACCATTACTTCACGCCGGTGTTCGAGCATTGGGGCCTGCCCTACTGGGTCGCGGACGTGACCGGGTTCGTGTTGGCCCTGATCATCGTCACCTTCCTGCACCTGGTGGTGGGCGAGATGGCGCCGAAGTCATGGGCCATCGCGCACCCCGAGAAGTCCGCGACCATGCTGGCGATCCCGATGCGCGGCTTCATGTTCTTGACACGGCCGATTCTGACCGTGCTCAACAACATGGCCAACTGGTGCCTGCGCAAAGTGGGGGTCGAACCGGCGGATCAGATCGGGTCGGGTCAGAGCCCGGACGATCTTCGTCAGTTGGTCGAGCATTCGGTCAACGTGGGTGCGCTCGACGCGAGCTACTCGGTGCAGCTATCCGGTGCCCTCGAGCTCCAGCGGCTGACGGTGGGTGACCTGGTTCGCCACGGCGTCACGACATCCGTGCCGCCGACGGCCACCGTCGCCGACGTGCGGGCGGCCTCGCTGCGCTCGGGACATCTGCGCATCCTCGTCAAGGATGGCGAGACCGTCAGCGGAGTCGTGCACGTCCGCGACACGTTGAACAGTGAGGTGGACTTGGCGGAGGTGACCCGTCCGGTCTTCACGATCGCAGCCGATACCCCGGTCTATGTCGCTCTGGCGTCGATGCGCGAGACGAGCAGCCACCTCGCACTGGTGGTCGACGGCGACGCCACGGTCGGCGTGGTGACGATGTCGGACGTGCTCTCCAGACTGCTTCCGGCTGCCGGAGTTGCGGTCTGACCTGTCCACGGAACGAGAGGGGCCGCGCCGACGATGTCGGTGCGGCCCCTCTCGTATGTGCGGTGCTATACGGGTTTGATGACGAGCAACGAAGCCCAGTAGACGGCAACGTCGTGACCGACCTGGGGTAGTAGAGCGTCGTACAGCAGGTAGGACATCATCGGGCTGGCTCCTGATCTGGTGTGCGACCGGGTCCGGCCGCGAAGGGGTTGCTACCCGCTCATGCTTCCCCAGAACAGGGTTGTAGGTCAACAGATGCGCCCGAGAGCACCTCAGCCGATGCAACCCTGCAATGTGGTGAAGCTTCCGGCGATTCCCGGTCCGTCGCAGACCGCGCCGGTCGGCGTCAGGGTGATGGTGGCGCCGGGGCCGGCCACTGCGATGGACAGGCCTGGGCCGACGCCTTCGTTGGCCGCGACGCTGCCGGGGCCGAAGGCGATTGCTGCCGGGCCACCTCCGAACGATGCGTCGGCCACTGCGGTGCCGCCTTCGAGTCCGAGCGCGAGCGCCGCTGCGTTTGCCACGGCGGTTGCCGAGCCCCAGCCTGCAATGCCGTAACCGGCAGCAGCGCTCGTGGCGTCGGCGACACTGTCACACTGCGAGGTTCCGTCGAGAGCGACCTGCGCTGCGCCGCCCGGTGCGGTGGTGCATGCGACGGGAGCAGCAGAGGCGGTGCCCGGCAGCAGAACGGCAGCTGCACAGGCTATTCCGATTGCTGCTGCGCCGCCGACTGTCCGCGTGACGGCCTTTCCCGACCTCGCGATTGCAGACTTGCTGGTTGCGACTGTGGTGGACATGAAGAGCCTCCCGATAGATTCGTGCCGGTCGAGGGTCGCTCGCTCGTTCGCCCGCGGCGCCCTGCACTTCACGGTCCCCGCCTTCGGACACGACCGCAGACATCGATGGTCACGAATGGGAAACCATACGATAACGGAGAGGAAACGGTGCCGCCTGCCCAGTCAGCGGGCGTCGTGGCGCTCGCGGGCCTCGAGGACGGCAGGCAGGTTGGATTCGAGCAGCTCGATCAGGCTTGTCAGTTGCGAGGCGACCTGTCGGCCCAGCGGGGTGAGGCTGTATTCGACCTTCGGTGGAATGGTTTCCAGCACTGTGCGTACAACCATTCCGTCGCGTTCGAGGGCTTGGAGTGTCTGCGACAGCATTCGTTCGCTGACGCCGTCGACTCGCCTGCGCAGTGCGTTGAACCGGTAGTCGCCCTCGCTGAGTGCGGCCAGCGCGAGTGTGCCCCACCGGCTCGTCGCATTTTGCAGCACGTCGCGGGAGGAGCAGTTGCGTGCGAAGACGTCGGCTTCGAGTGAGGGGTCCGCTTCGCTCATTCCCCCATGTTAGCGCAAACAGTCCCGTAATTGCTGCGCATTTGTATTGCACTATCGAAAAAGTAAGTGCATAGTGGTGGGGAATCGACTTCCCAACCTCAGGAGATGACATGACCACAGCAGTAACAGGTGCAACAGGGCATTTCGGCGCTCTCGTCGTCGACGGGCTCATCGAGCGCGGCGTCGCCGCCGGTGAGATCGTGGCAATCGTGCGAGATGCCGCCAAGGCGCAAGCGCTGGCAGCGCGCGGCGTCCAGGTGCGCGTCGCCGAGTACGGCGATCGCGACGCTCTGAAGGTCGCACTCGACGGCGTCGACAAGCTCCTGCTCGTGTCCGGATCCGAGGTGGGGCAGCGAATTGCTCAGCACACCAACGTCATCGAAGCCGCTGAATCGGCAGGTGTGTCCTTCATCGCCTACACCTCCATCCTCGCCGCAGACACCTCCGGTGTGAGCCTTGCCGCCGAACACCTTGCGACGGAGCAGCGCTTGGCCTCGTCTTCGATCCCGTCCGTATTGCTGAGAAACGGTTGGTACTGGGAGAACTACCAGGGCCCGCTGCAGCAGGTCGCCGACACCGGGGTGCTCCTCGGATCCGCCGGCGACGGCAGGCTCGCGGGCGCCTCGCGCTCCGATTACGCGGCCGCAGCCGTCGCCGTGCTCGTGTCCGAGGATCAGGCCGGGAGAATCTACGAACTCGGCGGCGACGAACGTCTCACCTACACCGAGTTGGCTGGTGTGATGGCGCAGGTGACGGGTAAGCCGGTGGAATACCAGGACGTCCCGGAAGCGACATACCGCGAGATTCTGCAGGGGGCCGGACTTCCCGATTTCGTCGCCGAAATGCTCGCCAGTGCAGACGCCGGTATCGCTCGCGGCGAACTCGACACCGAATCCGGGGATTTGCAGAAGCTGATCGGCCGCCCGTCGACCCCCGTCGCAACCGTCCTGAGCTAGTCTTCGCGTCCCGGATTCGGTCCCGGATTCAGGGGAGCAGGCAGGTGCTGGCGGTCGCCGATTTCGATCGTCACAGCCGCTACGGTTATCCCGATCAGCACCCCGACGAGGGTGTCCCCGACGCGGTCGATCGCGACGGCGGGTGACAGGTGGCCGGCAAGACCGGTGAGAATCAGCGCCATCGGCGTGACTGCGATCGACAGTAGGGCGTAGTTCTTGACCACCAGCAGCTCGGCGGTGACCTGGAATGCCACTACGGCGAGGACGGCCTGCCAGTAGCCCGGGGACAAGGCGAGCAACCCGGCCGCGATCGCGGCGCCCGCCATGTTTCCGAGTAGGCGCTGAATTCCGCGCTGAACCGTGGACTGGAACGTGACGCCCTGCATGGCGGCCACCGCGCCCATCGTCGCCCACAGTGGGTGTTCGAATCCGAGGGCGCTCGCGCACCACGCGGCGAGCGCAGCAGCGATTGCGATGCGAATCCCATTGAGTATCAGGGAGCGTGAGGTGATTCGCGCGAGGCCCTCGGCGAAGAAGCTTCTCGGTGGCGCGGGGAGGGCGACCGCAGCGCCTGTCGGCAGCCCGTCGTAGCGGCGCAGCGCGCGTAGTGCGCGCTCGTGGGCGAGGACTGTCTCGGCATGTGCGGGATCGTCCCCCCGCGCCCAGGCATCGAGCAGACCCTCGGCGTCGTCGAGGAGGGTCATCAGCGCGAGCCGGTGCCGGTCCGCGCGTGCGCCACCGTTGAGCGTGACGACGGTGCGGGCGTGTGCGATCGCGGCGCGCGCGGGCTCGTCGCGGGGTGTGCCGCGGTGCGCATCGACGGCGGCGAGAGCGCGTGCGACGGCGAGCTGCGCGGGTCCGGCGGGGTGAAGAAGCGCTGGTAATAGCGCCGCGCCGAGGCCGACGAGCGCGCCGACTGCCGTCGCCAGGAACACTGTCACCACGTCCGCGGCGGTGTGCGCGAAGGCGATGGCCGCGGTCGAGGCGAAGACCGGGATGACCGCGCCCGGCCCCATGACGGCGAACGCTGCCAGGAGCAGGGCAGCGACACCTGCGGCGATCGAGACCGCAATGACTTCGATCGCGGCGGAGGGCGCTACTACACCGACCAGCGCGGCCAGCGTCGCGTACAGCACGATCATCCCGCCGACCAGGGCCAGTTTGCCGGCGCGCCGCGGGTACGGCTCGTAGCGTCCGAACGCCGAGCATGTCGCCCCGAGTGCGGCGAAACCGGCGAGCTCGGGTCGTCCGATCAATCCGCCTGCGATGAGAACCACCGCAGTGGCGAGGCCGACGCGGATGGCGGGCGCGAGGGTCGCGTCGGATCGGCCGAGTGAGAGGGCCTGACGCCAGGTTCGGCTCGACACCGCGTGGGCGAGTGCTGCGCGGGAATGTTCGATTCGGTCGGAGGGTGCGGCCACCCGAATAAGTTTACTGATGTTTCACTAGTAAACAAACTGGCGAGCGTCGTACTGTGAACGCATGATCCAGGGGAAGACATCAGGCGGCGATTTCGTCGACCGAGTGCGACGCGAATGGGCCTCGGCGCTCCCCGATCTCGACACCTCACCGATCGAGATACTGGGACGAATCGGCAGGATCGCGTCCAAGTCCAACGCCGTCTTCGAGGCGGCACTGGCGCCCACCGGTGTATCCCGCGCCGAATTCGACGTCCTCGGCGCGCTGCGGCGTGCCGACCGGCCACTGCGGGCCAGTGAGGTGACATCGGTGACGCTGATGAGCGGCGCATCGACGACCAAGATCTCCGAGCGGCTCGTGAGCCAGGGACTACTCGAACGCCTCAAGCTCGAGCGCGACGGGCGCGTGGTGCTGCTGCGGCTCACCGACACCGGCCGCGAGCTCGTCGACCGCGTGTTTCCTCTCCGCATCGAAGCCGACCGCGAACTCCTGGAGGGTTTGAGCGCCGAGCACATGGCCACGCTGGCCGACCTGCTGCGCAGGGTGGCGCTGAACGCCGACTGAGGCGGCTTCGCCGCATGTGAGTGGAAATGCATAGTGGGACACGTATTTCCACTCACATGCGCGGAGCGCCTAGTACGTCGAGAGCGGGCGGATGTCGGTCGCCCCGCCGGGTGTCGGTGACGTGAGAATGAATGTCGAGTTGTAGCCCTTCGACTCGGCAACCGCACGGATCTCGCGGAACTGCTCCGGCGAAACCTCCGGGGAGCGCGAGAGGACGAAGCCGGACGTACGCAGCGGATCGCCGACGAGTGCCCACGAGTAGTCGTCGGCGATGTAGGCGACGATGTAGTTGGTCGGGCCGTCCGGGTCGCCCTGGGTGGGCACACTCGGGAAGCTCACGTGCAGCTGCGCATTGGTGACGGTGTCGTTGACGCGCGCGTTACCGACGATGCCGTTCTGGCCACCGGTCCACGTGGTGCAGGTGTTCTCCACCCGGATGTTGCTGGCATCGATGAGCTGGTAGTTCGCCTGGGTGTCCCTCGCGCAAGCCAGGTTGAACGGCTGCGGAACCGCGGCCACCTGGTTCCAGGTTCCGAGGTAGCGCTCGACGTCGAGCGACGGAACCGGCGCCAACGGCTCGAACGTCGGAAGCTCGAACGTCGGAAGCTCGAACGTCGGCAGCTGGAATGTCGGAAGCTCGAACCCGGCCGATCCGGAGGGTGCAGGCTGGGCCCCGGCGACGCCCCCGCTCAGGAGAAGTCCTGCCGCGCATGCCCCGCCCACAACGGCCCGTGCTGCGATCGAATGTATCTTCATCAATTCACTCCTTCTGATCCAGATGTTCGGCATTGTTGGAGTCGATGCGGTTCGGCCACCATATCCCCGGGCCGACGAGGGTGAACAGGGCCGGGATGACCAGCGTGCGTACGACGAAAGTGTCGAGCAGAATGCCCAGGCCCACAATGATTCCCAGCTGGGTGAGTGTGATCAGTGGGAGAACGCCCAGCACGCAGAAGACGGCCGCCAGCACGATGCCTGCGCTGGTGATGACGCCGCCGGTGGCCCCGACGGCGCGGACGATGGCCGCCCGGGTGCCATGTCCGGGCGTCTCCTCGCGCGTGCGTACGACCAGGAAGATCGTGTAGTCGACGCCGAGAGCGACCAGAAACAGAAACGCGAAAAGCGGGACATTGTCGTCCAGTGCGGGGAATCCGAAGATGTTGCTGCTGACCCAGCTGCCGACGCCGAGGGCCGCGAACGCGCTCAGCACGGTGGTCCCGACGAGTAGGAGGGGCGCCACGAGTGCACGCAGCAGGACGAAAAGCACGATGAGTACGACGAGCAGGATCGCGGGCACCACGACGAGTCGATCGCGCGCAGCGGCCTCGCTGGTATCGAGTGCCTGGGCGTCGCTACCGCCGACGAGCGCGTCCGGTATGCCGTCGAATGCAGTCCGCAGGTCGCCGACCGCAGTGAATGCTTCCGCGGACGCGGGTGCGGTGTCGGTCACGACGGACCATTGCGTCAGGCCGGTGCCGGACTCGGCAACCCTGGTGAACGAGGAGACGGCTCCGACCGAGTCGAGCGCCGCATCGACGTCCTCGGCCGAATCGGTCGGCGCGATCACGGTGGTGGGATCGGCGAGACCGGCCGGGAAGTGTTCGGCGAGGGTGTCGAATCCCTCGACGGACTCGGCGGACACGCGGAACTGCTCGGTCTGCGACAGGCCGATGCCGGTTCCGAACAGGGCCGCCGAACACGCGAGCAGCGCGACGATGGTGACGGTGGCAGTCCTGATCGGGTGCCGCGATACCGCTGCGGCGATGGAGAACCAGGCGCCGGAGGTGGCGGTGTCCTTGTCCTCGGGCTTGGGCACGAACGGCCAGAACAGCTTGGGGCCGAACAGTGCTAGCAGGGGTGGTAGTACGACGAGCACGAAGACGGCTGCGACGACGAGTCCGGCGGCTGCCAGTGCGCCGAGGCTGCGGGTGCTGGGCAGGATCGCGAGAAGCAGGGTGAGCAGCGCGAGTACGACGGTGGCGTTGCTGGCCAGGATGGCGGGTCCGGCATGACGGACGGCACGCGCCAGCGCGGCCCGGTGGTCCTCCCGTCCGTCGCCGTGGCGGAGTTCCTCTCGATACCGCGAGATGAGCAGCAGGGCATAGTTGGTACCTGCGCCGAAGACGAGAACGCTGGTGATGCCCGAGGTGGAGCCGTCGAACGACAGCCCGGTCACCTGTGCAAGAGCGGTGCCGACGGAGGTGGCGACGCGATCTCCGAAGCCGATGACCGTGAGGGGGACCAGCCACAGGATCGGCGACCGATAGGTGACGATGAGAAGGATGGCGACGACGAGGGCTGTCACCGCAAGCAGTGTGACGTTGGCGCCGGAGAACGAGTTGGCGATATCGGCTCCGAACGCGGGGCCGCCGGTGATCTGCGTGATCAGCCCGTCGGGGAGGCCGTCGGCGGCTGCGTCGCGCAGGGAAGTTATCTGCTCGGTCAGGTCGAAGCCGGACAGGGACGAGTCGATTTCGACCGTTCCGAGTGCCGCCTCACCGTCCGGGGCGGGAATGAGTGGTGAGGCGGTGGTTTCGGTGTCGCCGAGCGTTGCCGTGAGTCGGTCGAGTGCTTGCTGACCGGCGTCGAGGTCGGCGGCGCTCAATGCTGCGCCGTCGCTGCGGCTCAGCACCAGTAGGGCAGCGGCGGTATCGGCGCCGGGGAACTGGGCCAGTAGGTCGGTGACCTGGGCCGATTCTGCCTCGGGTGGTACCGAGGACGGTGCCTGACCTGCGGATTCGTTCTCTCCGACGGCAGCCATGAAACCTAGGGACAGCACGAGGACGGCGAGGGCGAGCGCCCACGATCGACGCGAAGTGACAATTCGGGCGAATCGGCTCCAGAAGTCCACTCAGAAACAATCTCATCAACTTAACAATTAAGCAACTGAGAGATACTGCATGCGCGCGGCGCGATAGTGTGACGCGATTGCCGACGAGAGGGATGTAGTGCCGGACCGGAGTGAACTGGAATCGATGATCTCATCGGACCTTCGCGCCATGTCGGCTGTCTCCGAGGAGATCGGCCGCGCTTTCGGGGCGCAGCATTCATTGGGTCCCAACGATTTTCGGGCACTTCTGTTGATAATGGTGGCCGATGTCGAGGGTCGTCCGCTGACGGCCGGTGAACTCGGCACCCAGCTCGGACTGTCCTCGGCAGCCATGACGTACCTCGTCGAGCGCATGATCGATTCCGGACACATCAGGCGCGAGAAGGACGCCAGCGATCGCCGCAAAGTGATCCTGAGATACGACGAACACGGCATGGCAGTGGCACGCGAATTCTTCGGTCCACTCGGCGCCCGAACCTCCTCCGCTCTGGCAGAGGTGTCCGACGCCGATCTCGATGCCGCGCACCGAGTGTTCGCGCTCCTCATCGACGCGATGCGTACGCACTACGAAGAACTGCGTCTGGATTAGCGGCGTTTGCGGTGACTGGTGTCGCACAGTGGATATATCTTGCTCCGTCGACACATGCACAGCGCCACCATCGTTCGATCCGACTCGACGATCCGGCCGTCGGGCATCTCGATCTCGACTGGTCCCTCGATCATCAGCGGCCCGTGCTCGACCATCCGTACCCGCGTCATGGCTTCAGCAGCACCTTCACTGCGCCGTCGGCCTTGCGCTGGAAGATGTCGTAGGCGTGGGGTGCCTGATCGAGAGGGAGGGTGTGGGTGGCGAAATCGTCGACACCGAGGGGGTCCTCGTCGGTCAGCAGGGGCATGATGTCGTCCACCCATCTCAGCACGTTCGCTTGACCCATGCGTAGCTGAATCTGCTTGTCGAACAGCGTCATCAGAGGCAAAGGGTCGGCCATCCCGCCGTACACACCGCTGAGGGAGATCGTGCCACCGCGGCGGACGATATCGATGGCACTGTAGACCGCGCCGAGTCTGTCGACACCGGCCTTCTGCATCATCGGCCCCGCGATGGCGTCGGGGAGGGCGGCGGTGAGCTGCTGCGCCAACTTGGCGACGGGTGAGCCGTGGGCCTCCATGCCGACAGCGTCGATGACCGAGTCGGTGCCTCGGCCGTCGGTGGTCTCGCGGATGACGTCCGCGAGGTCGTTGCCGTGTTCGTCGAGATTCAACACCTCGACGCCACGCGCGGATACGCGCTGCAGGCGCTCGGGGACGCGGTCCACGCCGATGACGCGAAATCCCCTGTGCTGTGCGATTCGAGTGGCCATGTCGCCGATGGGGCCGAGGCCGAGGACGGTCACCGAACCTCCATCCGGGATCGCTGCGTACTCCACCGCTTGCCACGCCGTCGGAAGGACGTCGGAAAGGTAGACGAACCGTGAATCATCGGGTCCGACAGGTACTTTGATGTGGGTATTCTGTGCTTGCGGGACACGCAGGTACTCGGCCTGGCCCCCCGGCACCTGGCCGTACAGGCGCGAATAGCCGAAGAGCGCGGCGCCCATGCCTTGATCGCGGACCTGAGTGGTCTCGCACTGGGTGTACAGGCTGGAATTGCACATGTAGCAGTGGCCGCAGGAGATTTGGAACGGGATCACCACGCGGTCACCGACCTGCAGGTTCCCCACCTCGGAGCCCACCTCCTCGACGATGCCCATCGGTTCGTGGCCCAGGATGTCGCCCTCGGACATGAATGCACCCAGTACCTCGTACAGATGCAGGTCGGAACCGCAGATGTTGGTGGTGGTGACTCGAATGACCGCGTCGGTCGGCTTCTCGATCCGCGGATCCGGGACCGTATCCACACTGACCTTGCGTTTTCCCTGCCAGGTGACTGCTCTCATTGCGCTGCCTTCTCGTTGATTCGTTCCCCGATTGCTTTCGAGTGCCCCGCAGTAAGTCACGCGAAACGCGCCACTGGTCGATGGGTGGGAGGGTGTACGGGAAATCTAGAGGCCCAACACGTGCGCGTCCCTCATCTCACCGGCAACTCGCCGAACACTGCGTCCAACAACACAACCCGCCCTGAACAGCAGAAATGGCGCCCACACAAACCTCAGGAGCGCCACACATGTGCGACTCGTACAGCAGATTCTGACTCGGCCGGAGCAAAGGTTGCGGCACGATCTCGCTGCAACATCGCAGTCGCGTGCCCGCCTGGTCCGTTCCTTCGACGTCGAGCGTCGCCGCATCGAGCGTGACCTACACGACGCGGTCCAACCGCAATTACTCTCGGTGAGTATGACTTTGGGTCTTGCGCTCGCCGCACTCCCGTCAGACTCCCCCGGTCGCGACGATATCGTCCGCGCGCAACAACAAGCGCGTAAGACCCTCGATGACCTGAGGAGGGTCGTGCGCAACATCCACCCTCAGGTGCTGATCGACCACGGGCTGGGTTCTGCTGTACGGGAGATCGGGGACAACTTCACCATTCCCGTCGCAGTGGACGACCGCCTCGATCTGCGTCTGCCGCCCGAAATCGAAACGAATCTCTATTTCTGTGTTTCCGAACTGCTTTCGAATGTCGTGAAGCACAGTTCTGCCAGTCGCGCCAGAGTTACGTTGACCCGTCCTACGCCCGACCAAATTCGCATCTGTGTCCATGACGACGGTTGCGGTGGAGCCGGTGCACGCCGCACAGACGGCGGCTTGAGCGCAATCACCGACCGCCTGGCAGCCCTGGACGGTTCCCTTACCGTCGATTCGCCTTTCGGCGGACCGACAAGCATCACCGTGGTGGCTCCCAATCCGAGCACGATATGAGTGATCCGGATTGTGATGACGCACAGCTTCTACGTGTTGTCCTCGCCGAGGACAACACTCTGCTCCGCGAGGGGCTGCAAATGTTGTTGGAGCGTAACGGTTTCGTCACCGTCGCAGCGGTTGGGTCGGCGCACGAACTGTTGACGGCATGTGGGCGCCATGACCCGGATCTGGTCATCACAGACGTCCGAATGCCACCTGACTTCAGGTCCGAGGGTCTCGCGGCGGCCTCTGAGCTGCGGCAAAAGAATCCGCGTCTTCCTATTGTGGTGCTCAGCCAGTACATCGAGCAGAGCTATGTGGCCGAACTGCTCGATGGTGCGGGCAATGCTGGGATCGGATATCTGCTCAAGGACAGGGTCAGCGATGTTCGGGAGTTTGCTGATACCCTTCGGCGGGTTCAGTCCGGGGGCACAGCAATCGATCCCGCTGTGATCACTCAAATGATCGGTCGACGTCGCGACCCTCTGGAGCAGCTCACCCCACGTGAACGCGACGTCCTTGGTGTTGTTGCCGAGGGACACTCCAACGCCGCCATCGCGCGAATGCTGTTCATCAGCGAGGCCGCCGTTGTCAAACACATCGGGAATATCATGATGAAGCTCGGCATTCCACCGAACAACGACCAGAACCGCAGAGTCGCGGCGGTTCTGGCCTACCTACGTGTGCAGGGCCGCGACTGATCAGCGAGTTGTCGCGGGAGCACCATTGACGTGAACCTCGGTTCCGCTTGGGACGGCAATTGAGTAGCTTCCTTCGCAATAGCCGACTACCCCGCCATCACAGGGCGTGCCAAGGTTCAGACTGGCCCCGTCGAGTGACCACGCAGGCCTACTTGCGCTCTTCACCATCGTCTCGGTCTGTACCGTGACGACTATCTCGTTGTTGCTGTCTTGCTCCCAGGCCGTGACCGGCATGTTTGCATTCGAGTTCACTACGTCAAGGCGCGGCCCACTGAACTCGAATGTCTCCGTCTGCTGGTCCGAATTGGCGGAACAGCTTGCCAGTGCCATCGCTACCGCCATCACAGTTGCCGTCATACCTGCTCGCATGTGAGTTTTCATTGCTCCATTTCACCTAGGGTTCGATATCAACGGAATAGACCGAACCCGTGGATCCCTGGTAGCGCTAGCCCCACCTCGCATCGACGAACACCTCACGGGCCTTCCATCCACCGTTGTGCTCATCTAAAATGCCGTGTCCGTGTCAGTTCGGACAAACACAAATCATCTGACATGCCGTGCAAGAAGGTTCGACAGCGATTTGCGCCCAAGCTCGATAGAGTTCCCTGCGGAAATACCCATCCGACCCAAAGGACTACATGAAGACCCGATTTGTAGCCAAAGTGTGCGCAGTAGCATCTATTGTCGCCTCAACGGTGTTGATACCGACGGCTGTTGCCACGGCCGCGCCGTGCTCCGACGTCGAAATCGCGTTCGCGCGCGGTACTGGTGAATTCCCGGGACTGGGAATTACGGGTGGCCCATTCGCCAGCAGCGTTACTTCACAACTACCGGGCCGCTCGGTCAGCACCTACGCGGTGAACTACGCGGCGAGCTACGGTCAGACGAGCGCCGGTCCCGGTTCGCGCGACCTGGTCGCGCGCGTCACCTCCGTAGCCGCAGCATGCCCTGACACCGAGTTCATCCTCGGAGGGTATTCCCAAGGTGCAACAGTGGTTTCCAATGCAATTGGGCTCCGGACACCCAGTAGCTTCACGGGTGCCGTGTTGCCCGCTGACGTAGCGAGCCGAGTCAAAGCCGTGGTCGTGTTCGGCAACCCACTCGGACTCACACGACAGACGATCGAATCAGCCAGCGCCACGTACGGTTCACGGGCACGCAGCTTCTGCAACTTCGGCGACCCAGTCTGCCAGCTCGGAGGCTTCAACAGCTTCGCCCACCTGACGTATGCCACCAACGGAAGCACCACGCAAGGCGCGACGTTCGCTGCGTCGATGATCGGAACGTAGACGCGCCCGAAAAGGGCTGACCGAGACCCCGGCGCTGGTCATCGATCCTGCCGCTGACGAAGTTCCGTCACGGTGACCTGCTGGGTTCTCGGTCTTCTCGGCCCCTCGCATCAAGAAAGAAAGCTGCTACTGCGCTTGGCTTTTCGAGTCCAGGCGCGGGCGATGAGCACCTCCATCGAACCCGGGGACAGAACGGCCGGACCACGGTGACTGGATCGGTCATCGATCAATGTCGAAGCCGTGCTGGAGGTGACGGTGCGAAAGCGGAATTACCCGAAGTAGGACGCATAGTCGCTGAAAGGAACCTGGCCAGTGGGGCTCGACCTCACGGCGTCGGCGACCGGCGGAGGAATGGGAGTCCAGTAGGCAGGCATCGCGGCCGCCAGGGAGGGCTTCAATATGTAGAGCAGGGCGAAGTTCACTATCCAGAGCGGCGGCGCCATCGACATGCCGACCGTCGACGTCACTCCCCCCTTGGTGTTTGTCACCAGTTGAGATTCACCCGAAATCTGTTGCGCTGCATAGCCATAGACGGCTTCTATCGTGTATGCCGATCGATAGAGAGCTATCATGGTTCGCGTCGCACCGTTGTTCCGCATCCACGTGCCCACAAAACCCCCTGGAGCGATCAAAGAGTTCACCTGCCTCGTCGGCGCGGATGCGTTGGCCGGGCTCTGGAGCTGCCCATTGGGGTTCACGTAGAGCCCGTAGCTGGCCAGTACCGGCGGTGTGAGGTGGCCATTGACGTTGGAATAGAGGGGACGGCCGTTTGTGTTGGTGAGGATCTGGACGCATGCATCGATCACGTCGGCAGCGTCGCGGCTGCCGCCGACTCCGCCACCGGCCATGAGGTCGCGATACTGCTGCTCGGATAACGCGTCGGCACTGCTGAGCCCAATCTGGCCGGCAATCTCGTCCGCCGCTTGCTGGCCGAGTGGCTGGTTGAGCTGATCCGGACTGGTCATCAGTGTCGGTGCCAAGCGCTCAAAGCCAGGCGCCCCAGAGAAGGGGATCGCGAAACCGGTATCCGCCACTGGTTCTGCGCTCGCTGCCTGGGTGACTGCCAAGGGGAGAAGGCACACCGCAACCAGTGTCAGTACTGAGAAAATCCCTCGATGGGGGGTTGCTCCGCGTCGATGCTCCCGACTCGATATCCCTATGCTGCGCATACGTCAACCTCCAGAACGCCCCCGGGCGGACTATTAGTCAAACGCCTTGATCAACGCTGTGTCAAGACCTGCGCGACTTGGTGGTGCGATGGCGGGATGGACCAAGGGATCAAAGATCGGGAAGGATTGTGCGGATTGCCGCCGCTGCCAAGCGAACGATTTCCTCGAGCAGTTCGGCCCGCGACAAATCGATGCCGCCGTTCAGCCAATCGCTCACGGCCTGCGCAGTCCCCGCCACGAAGATGAGGGCTGCCATATCCAGACGAGTGCGTTCTTTCTCCGTCACCTGCGCGTCCGCGATTGTCACATCGATAAGCAGAGCGGCCATCGCATGCTCGGTCCGTTGAACGGTATCCCTGAGTTGGTCACCGCCGATAGTGTCCACGAACAGCCGTGCGTTTCCCGGGTCCTCGGCCAGAACTGACACGACGCCCACTACCGCTTCTCGGAGCCGACCGAGCATGCCGGTGTTCGGCGCCTGCGGGGTACTCACGACGGCTGCGGTCAACTGCTCGATGAGTCGTTCGACCAGGGCCGCAAAGAGATCGTTCCGGGTGCGAAAGTGCTCGTAGAAATAGCGCTTCGATAGGCCTGCCCGGGCACTGACGTCGTCGACGGTGACCGAAGCAAGGGAGCCGTCCGCGAGCGCTCTGAGGCCCGCGTCAAGTAGTGCGTCACGCCGCTGCCGCACACGGTCAGCGGCGCTGACGCCCTTGAACGGCCGGACCACGGCGACTGGATCGGTCATCGAACAATCTTGACACATTGCATTGGCACGCCATAGATTAACTAGGAACTGTCCAGTTCCTAGGTTGGATCGACGTCCTCCAGTGGGTACGACCACGCGGAAGTTGGCAGGCAATGTGCATCTGCTGGAAGGAAGTACGGCATGGGAAAAATCACTTTCATCTCACATGAAGGCGAATCGCACGAGACCGAAATTGTCGAGGGACAGTCGCTGATGCAGATCGCGACCAGCAATGGGGTCGCGGGTATCGATGGCGACTGCGGCGGCGAGTGTGCCTGCGGCACCTGCCACGTCATCGTCGACAGCGAGTGGGTGAGCCTGACAGGCAAGCAGGGTGACGACGAAGAAGAGATGCTCGAGTTGACGCCCGAACGTCAGGCGACCTCGCGCCTATCGTGCCAAATCAAAGCCTCGGCAGCGATGGACGGCATGACGGTTCACCTACCCGAATTCCAGATGTAATGCACACCGACATTCTTCGAGCCATGGCAAGGCAGGCGAACTCATGAGCGTTCTCGACAAAGTGATCGACAAGGCGCAGGCAAACATTCCGCTCCCCTTACAGATCCGCGGCGCACAGCTGTACAGCAAGGCGAAGCGGGCTGCGTTCAAGAGCGCCCAGCCACCGGTCTTCACCGAATCGCCGATTCCCGACGTCGCAGACGTGCCGCTGTCGGAAATCGATATGAGCAATCCGTTCATGTATCGACAGGGACGCTGGCAGTCCTACTTCAAGCGCCTGCGTGACGAGGCGCCGGTGCACTTCCAACCGAACAGCGCTTTCGGCCCCTTCTGGTCGGTTACGCGCCACGAGGACATCCTCTCCGTCGACAAGAACCATCACCAGTTCTCGGCCGAGCCGTACATCGTGATCGGTGCTCCGCCGGAGGGCCTGGACGTCGAGATGTTCATCGCCATGGACCCGCCCAAGCATGACCTCCAGCGTCAAGCCGTGCAGGGTGTGGTGGCACCAAAGAACCTCAAAGAGATGGAACAGCTGATCCGCGTACGGGTGCAGGAGGTGCTCGACGGCCTGCCGGTCGGCCAACCCTTCGACTGGGTGGACTTGGTCTCGAAAGAGCTGACCTCGCGGATGCTCGCGACGCTGCTGGACTTCCCCTACGACCAGCGCCGCAGGCTCGCGGAATTGTCCGACTTGGCCGCAGGTAGCTCAGGGGCTACCGGCGGTACATCCGAAGTCGATGAAATGTTCGAGGCCGCGATCGAAATGTCTCGCGAATTCGCAAAGCTGTGGCATGACAAGGCCGCACGCAAAGCGGCCGGTGAGGAGCCGGGTTTCGACCTGATCAGTCTGCTCCAGTCGCACGAGAGCACCAAGGATCTGATCAATCGTCCGATGGAGTTCATCGGCAACCTCACGCTGCTGATCGTGGGTGGCAACGACACCACCCGCAACTCGATGACCGGCGGTGTTCTGGCACTGAACAAGTTCCCGGACGAGTTCGCCAAGCTCAAGGACAACCCCGGGTTGATCCCCAACATGGTGTCCGAGATCATCCGTTGGCAGACCCCGTTGGCCTACATGTGCCGCGTCGCCAAGGACGACACGGTCCTCAATGGGCAGTTCATCCGGAAAGGCGACAGGCTCGTCATGTGGTACTCCTCGGGAAATCGCGATGAGCGCCACTTCGAGCGTCCGGACGAACTCATCATCGACCGCGCCAATGCGCGCAGCCATGTGGCCTTCGGATTCGGTGTGCACCGATGCATGGGCAACCGACTTGCTGAAATGCAGTTGCGGATCCTATGGGAGGAGCTGCTGGTGCGGTTCTCCGATATCGAGGTGCTGGGCGAGCCGGAGATCGTGCAGTCCAACTTCGTTCGAGGCTATTCGAAGATGATGGTCGAGCTCACGAAGAAGCAGCCGGCCTGACTGATGCATGGCGAGCGGGAGAGGCACTCTGTGGCAAGTGACCGGGCAATCATCATCGGCGGCGGCCATGCGGGCGCGCAGCTCTGCGCCAGTCTGCGTCAGGAGGGGTGGGTAGGAGAGATACTGATCATCGGCGACGAGCCAGCGCTGCCTTACCACCGCCCGCCGCTGTCCAAGACCTATCTCTCGGGCAAGTCCAGCCTCGCTGACTTGCTCATCCGCCCGCCGGAGTTCTACGAGAAGCAAGACATCACAATCCGTCACGCCCGGGTAGCGGCCATCGATCGCCAGGCACGGTCGGTCACGCTGAGCGACGGCGAGGAGATTGGCTACGCCAAGCTCGCGCTCTGTCTGGGTGCCCGTCCGCGCCGTCTACCCATTGCGGGCGCAGAGCTGGCCGGCGTGCACTATCTTCGCGATGCCTCCGACATCGAGGCTATCCGCGGTGGACTCACCGATACCCGTCGCGTCGTCATCATCGGTGCGGGCTACATCGGCTTGGAGACTGCAGCCTCGCTGCGCACGCTGGGCGGCACCTCGGTGACAGTTCTGGAAAGCGCTGAACGCGTGCTGCAGCGGGTTACCGCACCGGAAGTGTCGGAGTTCTATGCTCGCGTCCATAGCGAGGAGGGCGTCGAATTGCGTACCGGCGTCGCAGTCGCTGCGATCGAAGGGGATGACTGCGTACGCGGCGTACGTCTGGCTGATGGTGAACTCCTCGAAGCAGATCTCGTCATCATCGGTATCGGCGTCCAACCCAACACCGAGCTGGCCGAGGCCGCAGGCCTGACGGTGGACAACGGCATCGTCATCGATGGCAGCGGCCTGACCAGTGACCCCGACATCGTCGCCGCCGGCGACTGCGCCAGCTACTTCTTACCTCGCTACGATCGCCACCTGCGCCTCGAGTCGGTGCCCAACGCTGTCGAGCACGCCAAGGTAGCGGCCGCGACCATGTGCGGGAAGCCGAAGACAATCTCGGCGCTGCCGTGGTTCTGGTCGGACCAGTACGAGCTCAAGCTGCAGATCGCTGGCCTCAACGACGGGTACGACGACGTGGTGCTTCGTGGAGATCCGAAATCTGGTCGTAGCTTCGCCTGCTTCTACTTCAAGAACGGGGAGATGATTGCGGCCGATTGCGTCAACCGGCCAAAGGAATTCATGTTCAGTCGTCGGGCCCTCAATGATCGAGTGCCGATAGATCGGAGTCTGTTGGCAGATCCGGAAAGCTCGCTCACTGAGCTGCTGAAGGCACCCTCGACCGACAGATCGTGACGCCGGACCGCCGCGGGAGCATCAGGAATCTCCCATTGTGTCGTCGGTGCCGGTCGGCAAGAGGTAGCGGGTGAACCAGCCGGCCGCGAGGTTCGCTGCTTCGGCCAGGGTCCCTGGCTCTTCGAACAGGTGGGTGGCACCCTCGACGACTTCTAGCTGGTTGGGGCAACGCAGCATGGCCTGGGCGCGCAGGTTCAACTCGAGGACAGCCTCATCGGCGCTACCCACGATCAGCAGCGTGGGGGCCCGAACATCGGCCAGGCGTGGGCCCGCGAGGTCCGGGCGACCACCTCGGGAAACGACGGCCGCGATCTGCACCCCCGCCGCCGCGTGCAGCGCAGCCCCGGCTCCGGTGCTCGCACCGAAGTAGCCGACCCGGCACGACGCGGTGTCGGGCCGACTTCCCAGCCACGTCGTCACCGTCGTCAGGCGGTCTGCGAGCAGCGCGATATCGAACACATTGGCACGATCGAGTTCCTCTTCCGGGGTGAGCAGGTCGAGCAGTAGAGTGCCCAGACCCGCCTCGTAGAGCACTGCGGCGACGAACCGGTTGCGCGGGCTGTGGCGACCACTGCCGCTGCCATGGGCGAACACCACCACAGCAGCCGCCGGCTCGGGAAGATGCAGATGTCCCTGCAAAGCGACTGTGCCGAGAGGGATCTCGACATCGATGTCGCAGTCGGGTCCGGCAGCACTGGCCCGGACATGCCGCTCGGCCGCATCCAGCAGGACGACCACCTCCTCGTCACTGGTCGGCGAGAAGTCCCGATAGTGATGACCGACCGCCATGAACCGTTCGGGCGTCGACACGCACACGACCTCGTCGGCGACAGGCAGGTCCCCCACCGTGGCAGCCGGCGCGACCGGCACCGCCAGGATCACTCTCGCCGCACCCAGGTGACGGGCCACCTCACACGCCACCCGGGCGGTGGATCCCGTCGCGATGCCATCATCGACGATCAGCGCGGTCCGCCCGGTCAGGTCGATGCGCCCACGGCCCTTCCGAAATCGTGAGACACGCTCTTCCAGCTGCGCGCGCTCACGAAACTCGACCGTCTGCAGTTCCTCGTCGGTAACCCCCGTGTGCGCCAACACCGAGGCGTCGAGCACCCGCGCACCTCCCTCACCGATAGCGCCCATAGCCAACTCGGGCTGAAACGGAACCCCCAGCTTGCGCACCACGATCACATCCAGCGGCACACCGAGCGCCTCCGCCACCTCGAAGGCCACAGGCACCCCACCCCGGGGCAAGCCCAAGACCACCACATTCTGGCCACGCAAGTGTTCCAACTGCTCTGCCAGCAATCGTCCAGCCTCGACCCGATCAGCGAACACAACCATCGTCATCGGCTTCCTAGATGCCGACCACGGGAACGGCCGGGGCGGTGGGGGTCAATCGTTGACGGGCGAGGCGCTCGATGAGTTCGGGCATCGCTGCTTCGGGTGATGTGCACAGTTGTTCTCGGCACTCGTGGACCATCGCGGTGATGACGGGCAGCGGCACCTGGCCCCCGAATTCGGTGAACAGACGCTCCATGGTGTCGGCATAGAAATGAGCTCGCATATCGCCCTCCGTCGTGGCACCGCTCGGGTTGGTGGGCTCCACCACTGCAACATCGTGTTGGGGCCGAGGTTTTCACGTATTCATCACGTGTCGTGCCCGCACTTCAGTTCCGCACCTGCCAACGGGCTGAGTCCATCGTCCCTGCTCGTCCACCGCGCGTGTAGGGACCGAAGTCACTTGTTTACCGCTCCATCCGACCGCGACGAGGACGATCACCTTGCACGCTCGCATCAACGAGGTGCCAGGCCGGGTTCGTGGGCCCCGGAGGGAGGTCATCGGATTGGTGACTTTCGGCCATCCTGTGCGGGTCGGTTGTCGTGTCAGGCTCTGCGGGTACAGGGACAACGACGACGGGAGGTCTGCAGCGATGAACGTATTCGAGGGTCGAAGTGCGGTGGTCACGGGCGGTGCGCGTGGGATCGGTGCGGCGGTGGTCCGCGCGTTGGCCGAGAGCGGTGTGCGGGTAGTGGTCGGAGATGTGCTCGACGAGGAAGGTGAGCGTCTTGCCGAGTCTCTCGGCGACGCTGTGCGCTACCGCCACCTCGACGTGACCGAGAAGGCGGATTGGGAGGTGCTGTTGGAGGAGGCGGAGACGATGTTCGGCCCGCTTGCGATTCTCGTGAACAACGCGGGCATCCTGGCCCTCGGCGGTATCGACGAGCAGAGTCCGGAGTCGTTTCGGCACATACTCGATGTGAATCTCTACGGTCCGTGGCTGGGGATGCATGTGGCCGCGCCGTTGCTGCGGCGTGCGGGCGGCGGAGTGATCGTCAATGTTTCCTCCACAGCGGGCTTGATGGGATATTCGAGCCTCGGCGGCTACGTTGCGAGCAAGTGGGGGCTGCGGGGGCTGACAAAGGCAGCGGCTTTGGACTTGAGTACTGCCGGGGTGCGGGTCTGTTCGGTTCATCCGGGTCCGATCCGTACTCCGATGACGGCCGGTTTCGGCGATGAGACCGCGGCGAATCAGCCCATCCCTCGATTCGGCGAGCCAGAGGAGGTTGCGGCCATGGTGCGTTTCATCGTCTTCGAGGCGACGTATTCCACTGGGTCGGAATTCGTCGTGGACGGCGGCGCGACAACCGGAATGGTGCTGGCGACGCCAGCCGAATCCGACTGAACCATCGACGGCAAAGCTCGTCGAGCGCCGACAAAGCCGTCCTCACCCGAGGTCGAAGCTCTCGCGAGCTCGTTCGATCTCAGACATGTGCTCGGTTGCCCAGTGCAGAATCACGTCGATCGGCGGCCTCAGCGTCTTCCCCAGTGGCGTGATTCGGTATTCGACGGCGACAGGGCGCGAACTCAGTAGAACCCTCTCGACGATTCCATTTCGTTCAAGCCTGCGAAGTGTCGCGGTGAGCGACTTCTGCGTCACGGTTGGTATCGCGCGACGCAATTCGTTGAAACGGCAGGGTTTTTCACAGAGTTCGTTGAGGACGGCCAGCGACCATTTGTCGAGCACCTGATCCAGCAACTCACGATGGGGTGCGCTGATCGTGAGCTCGCCCTGCGCAGCCGAGGTATCGGTCATGAAACTACGTCTCCTTGAAGTGTCCTCCGTGTACCAGGTATCAATGTTATACCTAACCGGATCTACAGAGGAGAAAACCGTGTCCGTCGCATATCTCACCCCCGAGGGCATGACCCAGCACGTGCCCTACCATCACGTCGCAGTGGGGACGGGCACGCGCCACGTGCACGTCAGCGGGCAGATTGCACGCTTGTCCGACGGGACTCCCGTGGCCGTCGACGACCTTGCGGGACAAGTTGCACAGGCGCTGCGAAACACCGCGACCGGACTGGCGGGTGCGGGCGCCACGTTCGACGATGTTCTGCGGTTGACGTTCTACGTCACGAAATGGGCACCTGCGAAAATCGCCGAGTTCATGGCTGGCGTCGAACAAGTCGCTGCCGAAATCGGACTGTCGCTGCCAATGCCGCCGGCCTCGCTCATCGGTGTCGACTACCTCTTCGAGCCGGACGTGCTCGTGGAGGTCGAGGCAACGGCGATTCTCGACTGAGGGTCGCTGGCATAGGTCACGACGGGCGTACCGGAAATGGGCTCATGATCTGGTTCACCGACAAGGTGTCGGGTACCGTCTGGCTGGTGTTCCTGAGATGGCGCGTTGGTTGCCTTCTCTGCTTTCCGCGACCGGCGCGGGTGCAGGCATTGTCGATTGCCCAGCCAGGCTTATGGCGAGCCCCGTTGGCGGGGCCGCCGAGTTGACCTCCACAGCACGCGAGTTCGTGGCATACGGTCCGTCGTACTGGTCGGCGATCGCTGTGTTTGCGGTGGGTGCGGTGCTGCTGATTTGGCTTGGACGCCGGCAGACCGAAACTGCGGCCAGACGGTTCGGGCGCATCGGTGGGGCTCTGACCGCCTTGCTCTACCTCGGCGCGTCGGTCAACGCGCTGATTCCGCCCAGTATCGACGGGTCTGTCCCGCTGCACCTCACCGACCTGGCGACGTTGTCCGCAGCCTATGCACTGTGGTCGCAGCGACAATGGGCCTTCGCGCTCACCTACTACTGGGGCCTCGTCCTCAGCGTGCAGGCCCTGATCTCACCGGTTCTGACGGGCCCGGACTTTCCCCACTACCAGTTCCTCGGATTCTGGGCGATTCACCTCCTCGTCGTGTGGGCCGCGATCTATCTGACCTGGGGGCGAAGGATGCGGCCGACGTGGCGCAGCTACCGCACCGCGGTGATGGTGACCGCGGTGTGGGTGGCGATCACCATCACGTTCAACAGCATCACCGGAGCGAACTACGGCTTCCTCAACAGGAAGCCTGGCAACCCGTCGCTGCTGGACCTGATGGGCCCGTGGCCGGTGTATCTGCTGATCGGTTCCGCGCTCGTCGCCACTGTGTGGGCCGCGATGACCTGGCCGTGGTCACTGATGAAAAGACCGACGTAGGTCGACCGTGCCGTCGGGCCTCCTGAGAACCTGGGAACTAGACTTGGGCCACGATCGGCGCGACCTCGGTGCCCAGCAATTCGATGCCGCGAAGCAGATCACCGTGCGCCAATCGCGGATTCGTCATCTGCAACGACAGTCGGTCCACACCGCCCAATTGCTCGCTGACTCGCACAATCTTCTCGGCCACCGTCTGCGGGTCCCCCATGAAGAACGCGCCGTCGGGACCGGAGGTGGCGTCGAACTGGTGCCTGCTGGGCCGGGCGAACCCGCGCTCCCGGGAGATCTTGGTGAACATCTCGTTCCAGCCCGGGTAGATGGTGTCTGCCGCGTGCTGGGTGGTCTCGGCGACGAAGCCGAAGACGTGCAGCCCCACCTTCAGCTGCTCCGGCGGATGGCCGGCCTGCGCTCCCGCACGCCGGTACAGTTCGACAAGCGAGGCGAATTGACGTGGTTCCCCACCGATGATGGCAATCATCAACGGGAGCCCCAAAAGCCCTGCACGGACGAATGACTCGGGCGTTCCACCGACGCCGACCCAGATCGGCAACTGATCCTGCAGCGGCCGCGGATAGATGCCCTGACGGTTCAGCGCCGGGCGGTGCCGGCCGGACCAGGTGACCTCGACGTTGTCGCGGATCTGCAGCAGGAGGTCCAACTTCTCGGCGAAGAGTGAGTCGTAGTCCGCCAAGTCCAGGCCGAACAGTGGGAACGACTCGGTGAAGGAGCCGCGGCCCACCACCAAGTCGATCCGGCCCTTCGAGATCAGATCGAGGGTGGCGAACTCCTGGAAAACTCGTACTGGATCGTCTGCACTGAGCACCTTGACTGCGCTACCGAGCCGGATGTTCTCCGTTCGTGCCGCCGCGGCAGCCAGAATGATCGATGGGGCCGAGTCGTAGTACTCGCTGCGATGATGCTCACCGATGCCGAAGGAGTAGAGCCCGACCTGGTCAGCAAGGGCGATCTCCTCCAACAGGTGACCCATCCGCTCTTCCGGAGCAATCACCCGACCGTCGGTCGGATCGGTCACGGAAGAGACGAAACTGTCTACGCCCAGATGCATGATAGAACCTCTCGATTCGGGATGGACGAATCCATCAGCATCAGTGAAGATTCAATTTATTCCGGGGGAAGGCGAGCCGGCGGCGTAGAACCACACGACGGTTCCGTGGACACCACTCATTTGCCCGCTCACCGCCGTGACACCGTCGCCGATTTCGAAACCGTCCACGTCTGCACCGTACCGAGTGCCAGACCGAGGGCGCGAGCGCAGACAGGAGTTCATGCAACCGTGTGCACTGCTAGGGCCCCTCAGACAACACGAGATGCTCAGAACAGCAGGGGCGCAAGGACACTCGCGCTCTGCCGTAGCGAGGCAGCACGCCCGATGAGAGCGTCGATGCGCGAGGAGGGGCCGGCGAGGCAGAGGGCGCCAGCGGTGTCTCCGTTCGGGTCGCGCAGCGGTACCGCCAGGCAGGCGAGATCCTGTTCGAGCTGACCGACCTGAACAGAGAACTGCCGATCACGGATCGTGCGCATCTCTGTGTTCAAAGCAGCGAGATCAATGACAGTTGCAGAAGTGAGCTGCCGCAACTGAGTCGAGGGTAGCGCCTCCTGCCAGATGGTGCGGTCCGAGAGAAGGAGTTTACCCGCAGCCGACGCGTGCAGATAGCGCACCAGTTCCCGTTCAGCACGCACGGGGTGGTCAGGGTCGGAGTCGAGGACCCGCAGCGTCGTGTTGTGGAATGCCATGACGTGTACGGCGAACCTGATGCTGTATCGGAGGTCGTCGAGGTGCCGCCGCGCTGCGGTGGGAATGGTGGGCACCGCTGCAGCGGTGACGAGCTTGTCCAGGCGTGCGCCGAGCCCGAAGCCTCGCAGGTCGGAGGTCCGCACCAAGTACTCCTCGGCGACCAGTGAGTTGATGAGCCGGTAAGCAGTGGCCTGAGGGAGGTGCAGGGCGGCGGCTATCTCCTTGGCGGTGACCCCCAGGCCGAGTGTGGCAACCACCTCGAGGATGTCGAAAGAATTCGAGACGGTACTCGAGTGGCGCCGGGACGGGTCGGTGCGTGGACTCATCGGAACGTTGCTGCGGGCAATAGGTCGCTGAGCTGGGTCTCGTCGTAAATGCCGACCGACTCGAGTCGATGTGGAGCCAGTTGACGAAGCGCAACGGTGTAGAGCACCGCCACGGCCATGATCAAGGCGTACGCCGCGATGAGCACAACCCCGTCTTGGACAGCAAAGACTACGGCGTTGACGACCAGAACCAACAGGATGGTGGTGGTTGCGACACCGAGCACCCAGACAGAGGGGGTCGACTCTCCTATCCGCCGCAACAGTATTGGTGCGGACAAGCACCCGGCCAGGTAGCTACCGATATATCCGCATGCGCTCAACGTAAGGAAAATTCGCAAACCCTGGTCAGGGGAAACACCGGCAAGCAGAACCGAGACCGGGATAGCTGTTACCACGATCATGGATACGCCGATGGCGGAGGCAGGCGTTTGAAAACGTGGGTGGGTGCGACCGAGAGGTGAAGGAGCGACACCCTCGCGGCCCATGCAGAACAGCACTCGCACGAGGGCGTTGATCGACGCGAGGGTGCACGCAAAAAACGAGGCAGCGATTCCCAGGTCGAGGATGGCTGCAAGACTGGTCGAGCCCTGAGATGTCAGCAGAGCCACCATTGGCGTGGCGCTCTCGCGCACCGAATCGGGGGCGTAGGCGAGGGCGATCGCCTGCACCGGCAAGGCGATCAAATATAGCGCCGCGGCAGCGACGGGGGTCCACCTGATCACTCGCGGCACTGACAGAAATGGTTGGCGGGCCTCACCGCTCAGCGTGGTCGAGCTTTCGAAGCCGACAAAGGCGCTGACTGCGACGATGATCGACAACGCGGTACTTTGCGCGTTGCCCTCCCAATTCATGGCAGCAGAGGGAGGGGCGCCGGCGCGAGTCGTGGTGACCATAAGCAGAATTAGCAGGGCACCGACGAGCCCGATGGAAACGCATTCGACCAGCAGGGTGATTCGAGCCGAGACTCGAATTCCGCGAATCATGACCAGGGTGGCACCCGCTGCCGCCACCACCATCACCGCAATGATCACGCCCACGGGAATGGCTCGAACCAAGCCGGTAGCTACGACGATATGCGAAAGGTAAGTACCGACGGCGATCAAGCCGGCCATGCCTACCGTCGCATATCCGACAATCGCGGACCATCCGGTTGGCACAGCGACAGCCGGACCGAGGCCGCGGGCGGTGTAGCTGTAGATTCCGCCCACCGATGCCATTCTCTGGGCCATTGGCCGCAGGCATGCCGAGACGAGCAGGATGATCGCAGCCGCGCAAGCGAAAGCCACGAGCGCACCGCCCCCGCCTGCGGAACTGATCACTAGTACAGGGATCACCGCCGCCGCGCCTGAGGGTGCAACCGCGGCGACGGACTGCGCGAACACCGGTATGAACGGCAACTGGCGGCGCGGCAATCCCTGTACGGGTGAGTGCTTGGCGACCAGCGCCCGCTTGTGCGGCGAAGTTGTCATGTTCCGATTGCTCGTCTCTGCAAAAGCAGTGGGATTTGCCTGATCAGCAGCTGCGATCGGCCCTGGATGTGATCGATGTAGTGCCAGGGTCGAACTCGAACATTGCTCTTGGATGACACAAATGTTTCATTCATGTTAACCAGATCGAGAATTTTCCGCGTCGAAGTTCTCACCCTGGTTCTCGCCGACGAGTGCCTGCCGTCACAGTGCAGGGTTACGGTCTTGGTGGTGAGCGGTTGGTCACAGCCACAGGTTCGAGCAATACCTCGAAGGCATCGGACAGCCGATCACTTCACCACGTATCGAAACCGTGATTACGCAGATCCCCCACTGATCGCTTCATGATGGGCCGGCGGCCGTGCCGACCGTAAACGCCCGCCACCATCGAGGCCTTCGTCGTGATGTCGACGCGTGGACGATCTATCCCCAAGGAGCGAGGCACGCATGTCTATTCAGGAAATCGATCGCACAGCCGCGACAGCGAGAACCCATCCGCTCGATCCTCTCAGCCGGAATGAAGTCCGTGCGGCGGTGTCAGTGCTGAAAAGCACACAGGCCCAATCCGACAGCTTCAGGTTCGTGCAGGTGGAGTTGAAAGAACCCACGAAAAGGGCACTGCGTGGCGACTTGTCGCAGATCCGCCGCGAGGCAAGCGCAGTACTGATCGACCGGTCTACGGGATGCGGTTACGAAGCGACCATCGACCTCGAAAACGAAAGCGTCGAGCGGTGGGTGGAACTGCCGAAAGGCGTTCAACCGCCGATCATGCTCGACGAGTTCGAGGAATGCGAGGTCAATTGCAAACGGGACCCCCGCGTCGTCGAAGCTCTGGCCGCGCGCGGGCTGACCGACCTGGATCTGGTCTGCATAGAGCCGTGGTCGGCAGGCTATTTCGGCAAGGACGACCAGGGTCGCCGCCTGATGCGCGCCCTCGTGTTCACCCGCCTGGACGCCAATGACAGCCCGTACGCGCACCCGGCCGAAGGATTGATCATCATCTATGACCTCAATAGCGGTGAGGTTGTGGAAGTAGAGGACAACGGCCTGATCCCGGTCCCCCGACACACCGGCAACTATCTGCCCCAGCATGTCGGACCAGCACGTACCGACATCAAGCCCCTCGAGATCACCTCCCCCCACGGCCGCTCGTTCCAGGTCGAGGGCCAGCACGTGACCTGGGGTGACTGGAGTTTTCGTGTCGGCTTCACGCCTCGCGAGGGCTTGGTACTGCACCAACTGAAGTTCCGGGACGGTGGCGCGGATCGATCGGTCATCAACCGCGCCTCGCTTGTGGAAATGGTTGTGCCCTATGGGGACCCGTCTCCAGTTCAGCACAAGAAGAACGCCTTCGACGCCGGTGAGTACAACATCGGCGCTCTGGCCAATTCCCTTGCGCTCGGTTGCGACTGTCTCGGTGAGATCCAGTATTTCGACGGCATCGTCACTGACAGTCACGGAAACCCGTTGACGATCGAGAACGCGATCTGCATGCACGAAGAAGACGACTCGATCATGTGGAAGCACTACGACTACCGACAGGACACCGCCGAAGTTCGGCGTTCACGAAAGCTGATCATTTCCTTCATAGCCACCGTCGCCAATTACGAGTACGGCTTCTACTGGCACCTCTACCTAGACGGCACCATCGAGTTCCTCGTCAAGGCCACCGGGATCCTCTCCACTGCAGGCCAGCAACCGGGCACCAAATCGCTGTACGGGCAAACCCTCAACAACGACGGCCTCTACGCCCCCATCCACCAGCACATCTTCAACGTGCGGATGGACTTCGAACTCGACGGCACCAAGAACGCTGTGTACGAGGTCGATACAGTCGTACCCGAAGTCAACGACACCCAGAACATCTTCTACACCGTTGACCGCCTTCTCGAACGAGAACAAGACGCAGTACGACGCGCCGACGCCGACAAGCACCGATTCTGGAAGATCGTCAACCATGAACAACGCAACATCGTCGACGAACCGGTTGCGTACCGACTCCAGCCCACCGACGCAATTACGTTGTCCGCCACTCCGGACTCCTGGGTGGCCAAGCGAGCAGGGTTCGCCACCAACAACTTCTGGGTCACCGCATACGAAGAGGACGAACGCTTTCCGGCGGGGGAATACCCGAACCAGTCCCGCGGCGGCGACGGCCTACCCGCATATATCGCGGGCAACCGAAGTATCGTCGACGAAGACATCGTGGTCTGGTACACCTTCGGCATGCATCACGTGGTGCGCCTCGAAGACTGGCCGGTCATGCCGCGACAGCACGTCGGGTTCATCCTCCAACCCCACGGATTCTTCGATCAGAACCCCACCCTGAACCTGCCTCGTCCCGAGCAGAAGACCGAGGGCGCGCATTGCGGATGCGAGGACCACGCGTGAGCACACATCCGCACGCTGCCTCCGGTCATCCCGCGCAGTCGGGCACGACCGGTGCCCACGCCGCAGGTGGAGTCGACTACGACAACGTCGCCGACGACTACATGCTCCGTCGCCAACTCCGTCGCGGCACCGCCGGGCCCGTCCTGCTGATCGGACTCGGCGTGGGCTACGTCGTCGCGGGTGACTACGCCGGTTGGAACTTCGGAATCGGGTACGCCGGCTGGGGTGGCATGCTCATCGCGGTTGGGCTCATGGGCTTGATGTACACCGCGATGTGTCTGGCACTGGCAGAGATGGCTTCGATCATCCCCACCGCTGGTGGCGGTTACGGCTTCGCCCGTCGCGCGATGGGGCCCTGGGGCGGCTTCCTGACCGGTACAGCGGTGCTCCTCGAATTCGTGCTTGCCCCGGCCGCAGTGGTCACTTTCATCGGCGCGTACATGGACACTCTCTTCGGGATCAGCGGTCCGCTGGTGTACGCGGTGTTCTACATCGCATTCATAGGTTTGCACCTGTACGGCGTCTCACAAGTGCTCAAGCTGATGTTCGGTATCGCCATCGTCGCAGTGATCGGATTGCTGGCCTTCTCGATAGGAATGATCCCGCACTTCGATGTCAGCAACCTCGTCGATATCGCCCCGACCGACGCTGTGGGCGCCAGCAGCTTCCTCCCGTTCGGCATCGTCGGGGTCTGGGCTGCATTGCCCTACGCGATGTGGTTCTTCCTCGCAGTCGAAGGTGTGCCCCTCGCGTCCGAGGAGGCCCGCAACCCGGTGCACGACGTCCCCAAAGGACTGATCGGTGGTGTGCTGGTGCTGCTCACCCTTGCCGCACTGTTGCTGACCCTCGGCCCCGGCGGTTCGGGAGCATCGAATCTGCAGGACTCCGACAATCCATTGATCGACGCTATGGAAACCGCGAACGGCGGCAGTACCTGGCTGAGCCAGTTCGTCAACGTCATCGGTCTGGTGGGTCTGGTGTCGAGCTTCTTCACCATCACCTATGCCTACTCGCGGCAGACGTTCGCACTTTCGCGGGCCGGCTACCTGCCCAAGGTGTTGTCGCTGACCAACGGCCGCAAGATCCCGTTCTTGGCACTCATCGTGCCCGGAGTGATCGGTTTCATCCTGTCTCTCACCAGCTCTGGGGACCTGCTCATCTTGATCTCGGTGTTCGGGGCCACCGTCTCGTACATACTGATGATGATCTCGCACATCGTCTTGCGGGTTCGGGAACCGAACTTGCACCGCCCCTACCGAACCCCCGGTGGGATGCTCACCTCCGGAATCGCTCTGGTTCTTGCAGTCGCCGCCCTCGCCGCCGGGTTCATGGTCGAACCCTCGGTGGTGTTGTATGCGGCCGCCGCGTACGCAGTGATGATCGCCTACTTCGCGTTCTACAGCCGACACCATCTCGTCGCGAAGGCACCAGAAGAAGAATTCGCGGCTCTCGAAGCGGCCGAATCAGAACTCGACAACCGATGATCGCGGTCCGGTCCGCTTCGAAAGACAATGCGGACCGGACCGTCTACTCCCTCTCCGCACGACTGTCGCGCAACCCGAATGCCGAACCCCAACGGCACCGCCCTCTTCGTTCCCGGTATGGCCCAGCTCGACCACGGTCAACCTGGACACCAAAGGAGTGTTCTATGGCCACTACCACCGCAGACGCCGCCGGTTGGCGGCCGACGGTGCCGGCAAATCCCGTGCGAGCGAACGCCGCTGGGAAAGTCGCCGCACTTCTAGCACTCGTGTGCGTGGCCGCGCATATCCCGGTACTGCTCACCCATCTCGCCCTCTTCCCCGGCACCAGCCTGCTGATGCTCGCACTCGCCGTCGCCTGTGTGGCCTGCGCCAGGCATCTGTGGACAAAGCCCACCATCCGCGACTGGTCCACGGCGGGTGTACTTGCCGCTGGCATGCTTGTTCTGCACGCAATGCTGATGTTCTCGATGACTCACACCGAAACCACAAGCGGTGCCGAATCTGCAAGTGCCACCGGCCATCATCATGGTCCAGCCGCCCGGCCAACAGAGACCGCGTCCATGCTGGACGGACCGGTCGAGGTTCTGTTTTTCGCCGCAAGCGCGCTCGCGCTGATTCAGGTTGCGATGGCGACGATAGTTGTCCTGCCAGTCACCTTGCGGCGCCCACGTGCGCCCCGGGCTACATGAAGACTGCGGGTTGACCGCAGCTATGTCCGCCCGCGTTCCGAGAGTGTTCTCGTTCAGCTCGACGAGGCTGCCGGCACGGTCACCGCACACCACACCAATCGAGTGCTGTGAGAGCCAAACTCTTCGTCGCGGAAATGATTTCGTCCACATCACAGTATTCGTTCGGCTTGTGGGCGTTTGCCAGATGGCCCGGCCCGTAATTCACAACCGGGATATCTGTTCGGGCAATCCATGTCGCATCGCAGGCGGCGGGAAACGCTTCGACTATTGCAGTGAGGCCGGTCCCCTGTTCGTGAGCGCTACCGAGAGTTCGGACGATTTCGTGATCATTTTGGGTGCTGAATCCTGGAAACTCGACCAGCCACTCGTAGGTGGGTGGGTGATCCGTCAACCAGGGATCCAAGGAGACCGACCGGTTGACGAAACTCTCGATCTCGAGCTTCACCGCATCGGCGTCGTCCTCCGGTGGATACCACACGATGAAATCGATTTCACAGTACTCGGCGAAGACAAATGGAATGTCGATGTCTTTCCCACGTCCATGAATCGTTCCGGGCATGACGACGAAGTGCCCTGGTTTGAACAGCGGGCGTTGCTTGCCCAGCCCCCATTGCTCTTCGATCCCGTACAGCGCTTGCAGGACCAAGTAGCCTTTGTCGATCGCGTTCACGCCCGCACGTGCACCGGCCCCGCCGGCCCGTATCAGCTCGCGGCGAAGCCCTGGATGCCCGGCGAGTCCCTCGACTCGGACTCGACCCCACAACAAGCTCGCAGCGGTTGGATTGATCGTCAGCGGAGAATCAAAACTAGCGGATGGCTCGACGACTATTGCCGCGTCCGCTGTGTATCCGTGTTCCAGCACGCAACCTGTCCCGACTTCGTGCTCGCCAAGTTCTTCGCCTGCCACGGAATGAACGACGAGGTCGCCGGCCAGGTCGATACCCGACGTTCGGATCGCTTCGATCGCACTGAATGCGGCAACCACTCCGCTCTTCATGTCGCTTGCCCCTCGGCCGTGTATTCGGCCGGAAGCTACCTTCGCGACGAAGGGGTCACCAGTCCACGTATCGAGGTTTCCGGCCGGCACGACGTCGATGTGGCCGTTGAGCAACAGCGACCGCCCAGTGCCGCCGCCCTTCACGACACCCGCGAGGTTCTCGCGTTTCGCAACGCTCTTGACCAACTGGGAGCTGTCGAACAGATAGCCGAATCTGTCGCGGAGCAAGAGGTTCGCCTCGGATTCCTGACCGAGATAGTCTTCGGGTCGCACGCCAGGATAATTCGGATTCACACTGGGGACCTCGACCAATCGTTTCACGTCGTCGACAATCCGTTCGCGTGAGCCCTCGATCGCTGCGAGTACCCGACGAACTGCATCTTCTGTCATGTCCGCGTCCTTTCGAGATTGATGTGCTCGCTGAGCGATTAGCGAGTGGATTCTGCAACGGTCGGTCGTCGGACCCACCGATTCGCAGTCCTCTGTATGGGTAGATGGATTAGGTGGAAAGCATCAGCCTCGGATCCGCTCTCGCTCTCCACTCCATTCGCGGTCGCGCAACTCGTTCTTGCGAGTCTTCCCGGTCGAGGTCTTCGGTAACTCGGATAGAAATACAATCTCTCGTGGCGCTTTGAAGGCTGCAATGTGGTCTCGTACGTACTGTGTCAGATCGGAATCCGAGATCGTGGAATCTGTTCTGAGAACTACGAACGCTTTGGGTCGCTCTCCCCATTTCGTGTCCGGTACGCCGATCACGGCGACGTCCAACACCGACGGATGGGACATGAGAACCTGCTCGACTTCGATCGTAGAGATGTTCTCGCCGCCGGAAATGACGATGTCTTTGGCACGGTCCATGAGCTGTATATAGCTATCCGGGTGCATGACTCCCAGGTCACCAGAGTGGAACCAGCCCCCGGAAAAGGCCTCTACGGTGGCCCCGTCGTCGCCGAAATACCCTTTCATGACGATGTTTCCGCGCATCACGATCTCGCCCATCTCGATACCGTCGCTGGCGACGTCGATGAGTTCGCCATGCGGACCGCGTCCAGCGCGGACCACCCGCACTGGGCCGGTGGCGAGCATTCCCACTCCCTGACGCGCCAGCAGCCTCGCCAGCGTGTCCTCATCGAGCGCGGACCACTCTGCCTGGGGTTCGCAGACTGCACACGGGCCGTACGTCTCGGTCAGGCCGTACACGTGCACTATCTCGGCGCCGAGTGCTCTGACTGCCCGGATGGTGGTCGGGCTGGGTGGAGCTCCTGCGGTAGTGATAGTCAGGCTGCGGTCGAGTGGATGCGCCGCTTCGGCAGTGGCGAGCGTCGTGAGAACAGTCGGTGCACCACTCATGTGGTCGATCTTCTCGCTGTCGATGAGTGACCACATCGCGTCACCGCGAACCGCACGGATACATACGTGAGTTCCGGATGCGGCAGTGACCGCCCAAGGCCCGCACCAGCCGTTGCAATGGAACATCGGCAAAGTCCACAGGTATTTGGTGTCAGTGTCGAAGTGCTGATGGTGAATCTGACTGAGAGAATTGAGGTACGCGCCGCGATGGGTGTACATCACTCCTTTCGGACGACCGGTGGTACCCGACGTGTAGTTGATCGAGATCGTTCGGGTCTCGTCGTCGACCTCCCACGGCAAATGCTCTTCGGCCCCGCGTTCCATGAGTGCTGCATAGGTGATGTGAGACTGCTCGGTGTCCACGTAACCACCGTCCTGCTGCGGCAGTTGAACTTTCTCCCGCACTGTCAGCAGGGAAGTATTCTGCAGCTGTTCGAGCAAGTCGACTTCACCGAGGAGAAGAACAGCCTCGGAATGGTTGCATATGTACTCGATTTCCGGTGGCGACAGTCGTGTGTTGATTGCGACCAGTACGCCGCCGATAAGCGGAACTGCATAGTGTGCCGCCAGCAATTCGGCCGAATTGGTTGCCAGATAGGCAACTCGGTCACCGGGTCCGACTCCTGACCCGCGCAGACCATGCGCAAGACGTGTCGCTATGGACGCGAGGTCGGAATACGATATGCGCCGCTTGCCGTCGACGATTGCGGTCTTGTTGGGATGTACCTGGGCCGAGCGCTCGAGAAATTTCAGAGGCGTTATCGGCGTGTCCAGTCCTGTCACGAAGGCTCCTTCCATACGAAACGGTGTGATCATTGTCGTTGCGAGTCAGCGCGTTCAGTCGATCACTGTTCACTGGTCAACGTCCGAGCACGCGCGCAAGGCTTCTGAACGTCCGTTGCTCTAATGCAGACTTGCTAATTCGGTGCGCTCGACAGCCGTCGACCGGAACTGCTTCGACTGGATCCGTGCGGGCGTTCGCTGAAAGGCGCGCCAGGTCATCGCGCGAGTACTTGGGTCGTCGGTGACGCCCGGCTTCAATCGATGGATTGCCTGGTTATGTGGTGAGGATTTCACGATTTCAGGATTCGAATAAGCTTCATCCGAAATTTGGGCGAGTACTGCAATCCATCGATCCAAGGACTCTTTTCCATACATCTCGCCTGCCTCGGGCGTGAAAGGCTCAGGTATCAGCCATGGTTCGTGGCTGGTCCACATCGCGTCGATTCCGAAGTCAGTCATACGGTTTTGCACGTCGTGCACGTCGACACCGGTGTCTTCTTTGAGAGTCTGCATGCTGTAACGCGTCATTTCGAGGCGAGGGCTCGTACTCTCTGGGTGCGACCGAGTCACCCCTCGGATTGCGAGTAGCCCCTTCTCCATGTAGTTGTTCCCCAAGACGGAGATGTCGGACGCTTGGGCTATCCCCTCGGCGCCCATTGCTCGCACCCATGCGTACGCCTTGAGAATCACAGGCACGTTGCCCCAGAACTCGCGTATCTTGCCGACACTGTTCGGGCGGTCGGCATCGAGGTGGTAGCGCTCACCGTCGAAGGTGACAAGCGGGGCGGGCAGGAACGGGGCGAGCTCAGCCGAACACCCGTAGGCGCCGGTGGCGGGCCCTCCGACGCCGCTCTTGGGTGCGCCAAAGGTTTTGTGAAGCATGAACATACATGCATCGAAGCCTATTTCGCGGGGTCGAATCTTCGACATTGTTCCATTGAAATTGGCGCTGTCGTAGAAACAAAGGCCGCCGGCTTCGTGGACGATCTCCACCCACTCCTTCATCTCCGGGTTGTAGACGCCCATGTCATCGGGATTGCCGACCATCAAGGCGGCGGTCCGATTCGACACAGCAGCCTTCAGCGCATCAAGGGACGGGTAGCCGTTCTCGTCGAGCATCAACGTAATCACCTTGAAGCCTGCGGCGGCAGCCGTCGCGGCGTTGCAGGGGTGAGTTTGGATAGTTGTGATGATTTCGTTTCGCTGTTCCAGCTCACCCCGAGAGGCATGGTATGCACGAGTGACCGAGGCGTTGACGAAAGCCGCTTCCGCCCCTCCGCCAGCTTGAAACACGAACTGGTCCATCCCTGAGAGCTCACGCAGGATGAGATCCATCCCGTGCACAATTTCCAGTGTTCCCTGGAGCGTGTCCTCGTGCTGCAGCGGATGTACCTCGGTGACTTCCGGCCGCCAGGCAAGCGCCTCGTTGACCTGCGGGTTGTATTTCATCGTGCATGTTCCGAACAGACTGACACCCATCATTCCCAACGTTTGTTGTGACAAGCGCAGGTAGTGGTACAGGACCTCGGGCTCGGACATCTCGGGCAACGCCGGACGGTCGCGTCGGCGGACAGCAGTGGGGATCAGGTCGACCGCTGCGCCAACCCGTGCTTCGATGCCTTCCTCGGCCTGCGCGATCACCGCACCCCGACGGCCGGGGTAACCCATTTCCATGATGACCGGTTCGTTCCAAACCGGGGCCTGAATTTCGTTGACCCTAGTACTCATTGTGCAATCACCTTTCCGAGAGCGCCCACCAGACGATCGATATCAGATTTCGTATGAATTTCTGTGACGCAATAGAGTGCGCTGGCACCTAACTCGGGGAACTCCGATGTCAGATTTTTCCCACCGAAGATCCCACTGTCCAACAATGCAGCGTTGATCTCATCGACGGTCTTTCCCGTGTCATCGAAGTTGACGACGAACTCTTTGAAAAATCCCGACGGGAAGGCGACACGTATCCCCTCGATCTCGGACAACAACTGGGCCGCATAGTGCGAGCGCTGCAGGATCGTCCCCCCGATGTCCTCGAACCCTTGGGGACCCATCAACGCCATGTACGTGGTGGCAGCGATGGCCCACATGTACACCGAATGACCGGTCCAGTCGTTTCCTTTGTCTCGCAAACCATAGGAGGATTGCTCGAAGAGACTCAGACCGAATCCGTACTCCCCCGTTTTGATCGTTTCGGCAATACTGATGAACAAAGTGGGGTACTGATGAGCGTAGCGATCTTCGTCGCGTGAGGCGATGAAACCACCGACTCCTCCGCCAGTGTGCATGTGAACGCCAAGCGGTTGAATTGTTCCGACAACGATGTCCGCGCCGAAGTCCACTGGAGATGAAAGAACGCCCAGTGAAATGGGATCGACACCGACGATCGTCTCCGCGCCCGCGGCACGCGCAATAGCCGCGATCTCGGCCCCTTGCTGCTCGATTACGCCGAGATAGGATGGCGTCTCGAAATAGACCGCCGCAGTCTGCTCACCGACTGCTGCCCGGAGATCGTCCAGGTCGATTAGTCCGCTGGCAGGATCGTAGTCGACCAACCGGACTCCGATGTGGCTCTCCATCTCCGTCGGTTCACAGTAATTGCGGATGACGGACAACCGCTCTGGATCGATCGCACGGACAACCGCGACTTCAGCGCGTCGAGTAATCCGGGCAGCCATTCGCAGGGCATGGCCCGCAGCAGAACCCCAACTCCGGACAGGTAGCCCCACCAGATCGAGTTCGAGCAGCTCACCCAGTTGGCTGCAGAACTCGAACCATGCTTGATTGCGGCCGTGATCCGAGCTGGGCTCGCCGAAGACCGAGGTAAGCCATTCGTTTCGGCGAACCACCTCGTCGCACGCCGCGGGCACGTGGTGTTGCCACAGCCCTGCCCCAAGGAAGTTCAAGTTTTGCTCGCACGTTCGGTTCTTCGCGAGGATGTTCACGATATGCCGTCGCAGTTCAGCTTCACCGAGCGCCGGCGGCAGATCGAGTTTCCGAGTCGTGCGATGGTCGGTGGGTATTTGCTGAAAGAGCTCCTCGATGGTGGCAACGCCTATCGCCTCGAGCATCTCCTGTTGAAGCTCGGGCACGGAATTCGCCATGTACGGATGTGCTGCGGAGTTGATCATCGATGCCACCTTATGTCTCATCTCATTGCCTAGTTTCATGACGCGACCTTGTAAATGACGCTGCGATCTTCGCCCGTCCGAACCTTGATATGACCGGCAAGCCTCTCGTCCAATTCGACGTCGCCGGTGTCGACACGGAGCGGCTCACCGCCCAGCGCAATCAATTTCTCGATAGACGAAAGAACGACAATATTCTCGGGCCCAGCATGGCGAATTATTTTCGGGCTGATTTGCTGGTTGCCGCGCCCGAACAGGCTGCCTTGGCCGCCGAGAACGCCGACGACTATTCGACTCTCTCGGCCACTCATCAATCGAAGTAGCGTACTTTCATCGACGTCGATTCCGATCAGCTTACGGTCGAGAACGGCATCGACGCCCAAGAGGGTCGAGTGCAGATTCAACGCACAGGCAATGCGTTGTGTAGTCGTTCCTGGGCCAAGAACATACAGACACTCGGGCCGCATCTCTCGCGCCAGCTGGTGAGCAGCAGCATCCATATCTTGCTCGCTCCCAGGCCGCGAGCCAGACTTCGCGTTCTGGACGAGATGACGCTCGAAAGGGCTGCGCGCATAACCGTAGAGGCGCGCGGACACTCTGTCGTTGCGAATCGCCGCCTCGTCGAGGTCCATGATCTCTGCCTCGCGTAGCCTGGCCGCAGGATTTCGGGTCAAGTACAGTCCAGCTAGTCGGCCGGCATTCGCAGGGTTCGTGCCGAACACTGCCGAGTGCATCTTCACACCGGCAGGCACTCCGATCACGGGGACACGATCGCCGACGGACGAATACACATCCCGTGCAGTGCCATCGCCACCGACGAAGAGGATCAGGTCAACCCGGAGAGCGGACATGATGACCGCGGTTGCGCGAGTGTCGGCAGCGGTTGAGCAATCAGCCCGCAGTTCGTACACGACTTCCGGCGTCAGACCTGCTGCGCGCGCCGCATCTTCACCCATTTCGGCAGGACCGGTGACAAGTCGGAAGGCTACTGCGGTCGTGGCGAGTTGCGCCAAGGCCAGGCTGGCTCGAGCTTGCGCAGCCGGCCGGGCGCCACGGGATTGTGCTTCGCGGAGTATGTCGGCTCCGTCGGTACCCTTGAGACCCACGGTGCCGCCCATCCCCGCCACCGGGTTGATGATCAGGCCCACGGTGGGCGGTGTCGCGTCCTCATCACCTGCGCAGACTACATGCACGTCGATCTCCTATCAGAAAGCCGCACAACGCGATCGATTGCTACGGTGCGAATCGGAGCGCGGTGAAGACAATAGTTGCCGATCCAATGGAGTGGGTCGGTGCCGGCAGGCGGTCACTCAAAGGACCAGTTCACCAGGCCCCTTGTATTCTTGGATCATGTTTCCGCCATCGACGGTGATCAGTTGACCGGTGACGTACGAAGACTCTTCAGATGCGAGAAAGCCAACAAGAGCACCGATTTCGCGAGGTTCCCCGCTTCGCCCAAGCGGGGTGTTTTCGCCGCCGGTGCGCATTCCGGGAGTCAACGCTGCGGTGTTGACGTATCCGGGCGCGATCGCATTCGCTGTGATTCCGAACTGGCCGTTCTCCAGTGCGATCGACTTGGTGAGTCCGACAACACCTGCTTTGGCTGCTGCGTAGGCGCCCAGGCCAGCGATAGCGCCGACAGGCCCGGTCACCGACGAGAAGTTGACTATTCTGCCGTATCTCCTTTTGATCATGTGCGGCAAAACCGCACGTACACAATTGAATTGAGTGGTGAGATTGATGGCGAGGGTTCGCTCCCAAGACTCGATCGAGGTCGTGGCAAGTATCGGCACATCGAAGTCGACATCGTCACCCTTCTTTGCCCGAGCTGCAATCCCTGCAAGATTCACCAAGCCGTCGATGACGCCGGCTTCTTTCACGACCTGGTCGATCAAGGCGGCAACATCCACATGATTCGTCAGATCTACAGTGTTGGACCGGACATCGAACCCCTCGCGCTCGAGATCATCTCGGCGCTCGTGGACCTGCTCGGAGATGTCCACCAGCGTCAGCAGTGCACCCTTTTGCGCCAGCACCCGGGCGCTCCCGAAACCGATGCCTCGACGATCGGCGACGCCGGTGATGACGATATTTCTGTTCTCCAACTGGCCGGTCATGGTGTTCTCTTTCTGTAGAACGATGCCACTCGCCAATTCGGTGAGCAGAAGATGGCGTGCAAGCGTGCAACGAAGTCTCGGAGGTGGCCGTATTGGTTCATCAGATGCGACACCCTTGCGGAGTCCGCATCACATCCGTTGTAGCTCTGATTCTGTCGGAGTTCTTGCGACGAGAGAAACAACGAGTCCATCCGGATTCACGCACTTTTGTTGTGGATTGGTGTGATCGGATTGGCGTTGCATGCCCCGATTTCTGAGTCCCGTTGTGGCTTCAGCAAGCCGAGTAACTGGCCACTACAGATTTCTCGCCGCAGACCTGCCTAACAACGCGCTTGCTGCTCCACCGACGAATGCGATGGCCAGCACCGCGATCAATGCCACGGCTACGCCGTAGCCGCCGACCAGCAACGGAAAATTCCTGACTACCAAGAATACGAGTCCCCCGAACGCCACCAGAGACACAGTGGGCGCAAGGAACGTCGTCAGCCACGATCCTCGTTCGTGTCCACGGAAGAACACTATGACCGCCAACGAGGTCAGAGCCATCAACACGATGATTCCCAGAGTCGCTGCGCCGGAGAACCACGTGTAAAGATCGAGCACAGGGTCCAACCCCAGCACGACGGACCCTGCAATAGCGAGCAAGCAGTACATGGTGACAACCAGAGATGCTCGCGACGGTGCGTAATGGCGGGGATGGGCTCGACCCAACGCTGCGGGAAGCAGACCTGCCGCGCCGAAGTTGAATGTGAACCGAGCGAGCACGTTGTGGAAAGTCAAGAAGCAGCCGAACAGACTTATCAAGACAAGAATCTGAACGGCGTCCTGCCCGAAGACCCCTAGGAACGTCCATGCGAGTTCGGTGATCAGGGTCTGTGGGGACTCGGTTGCTTTCGCGACGAGACTGTTGGGGCCGGTACCTACCGCGACAGCGAAAAGACTGAATGCGTAGAACAATCCGATGGCGATGATGGACACGGAGGTCGCTCGGGGAATTGTTCGGTGCGGATTGCGCGCCTCGCTCCGGAAAATAACGGTGGCCTCGAAGCCCACGAAACCGAAGAAGGCGAACATTAGGCCGAGCGACGGTGTGCCTTCGTTGAAATGGAGTGGGTTCAGGGGCGATGTGGTAAATCCCTCGGGCCCGCCACGGAACACCATGACGAAATCGAGCACCAACATGATCGCGACTTCGAGCACAAGCGAAACGCCGAGAACCTTGGTACTCAACGCGATGTCGCGGTATGCCAACACACCAGTAATGAACAGCCACAACGTGCTCCACGCCCACCACGGAATCACGGCACCGGCGAAGTACTCGACGGCACTTGCTGTCGAAGCGCCCAGATATCCTACGAGCGCGACGAACAGCAGCGCATACGACACCAGCGCCAGTGTCGCCGCCCCCCGTCCGAAGACGTGGCCCAGACCTGCACGAATGAAGTCGTAGAATGCGTTGGCGTCTGTGACTTCATGGGCCATTCGAGTGAAGCCGACGGCGAACACAGCCAAAGCCAGCGCCGCGACAACGAAGAACAAGGGTGACACAGGACTTTCGCTGGCACTGACCACAACTGGAAACACCGCTACTGCGGCGGCAAGCGGGGCAGCACCGGCAGCGACCAGGAATACGACACCTCGGACGCCGATGCCCCTGCCGATAGGCACGTGGTCGGTGCTGGTACCAACACCAACGACTGAGCCAGAAGATGTGGAGGACGATTGTTGAGACATAGCTGCCTACCTGACGTGGTGGTCATTCTCGCCGATCGGGCGAGTGCGAGATGATGATTGGGGTCCAATCGATTCAGTCGTCGAGCACCGCACACGCGTTGGACGTGCGTGGTCCCGAACGCAGCGCCTTCCAGTCGTCGGCGAAAGGTGACGCTCCTTCACAATCGAATCGATAGACCCGCAGAGATGCGCGTCACATTCGATGTGAGTGTGCCGCAGGACGCAGCGTCGAGGGAAACAGAATTCTCGCTCCAATTTACGCCGATCTGTTGTGAATCGGCGACGGGCGGTCCATGATGAGTTGCGTCGCAGTTGCAGAGACCGAAAGCGAGTTCGATGGACGTTCATACGCGTCGTTTACGGCACTTCGTGGCGGTGGCAGAAGCCCTTCACTTCACCCGTGCAGCAGAGACTCTCTACGTTTCGCAGCAGGGTTTGAGTCGCAGCATCACCGAACTCGAACACGATGTAGGCGTACCGCTACTCAACAGGACAACGCGAGCCGTCGAGCTGACGGACGCCGGCAAGGCCTTCCTCCGTTCAGCGCGTGAGGCCCTGGTAGTTCTGGACGCAGGTGTGGCAGACGCGCACCGAGCACACTCCAAAATGTCAGGTGTACTACGCATCGGGTTTTTCGCCGCGTCAGCACTGGAACTGACTCCGTTGATCATCTCGGAGTTCAGGAGTCGGCACCCGTCCGTCAGCCCGCGGATCGAAAGCTACGACCTCACAGATCCCTCCTGTGGTCTGCGGTCCGGAGAGACCGACGTGGCGTTCTTGCGGCTACCCATCGAACTGACCAACTTGAACACCGAGGTGTTGTTCACCGAACCGCTCGCAATAGGGATGACGAGCTCGCACCCTCTTGCTGCACAGGAATCGGTGCGTCTATCCGATTTGCAGGATCAGGTAATTTCGGCGCCGCGTACCGACGACGCACGTTGGCGCGCGTTTTGGACGCTGCGTGATCTCGGGATCGACGACGACCGTTTGCCCCGCATCAGCAGGGACACCGCAACAATGGACGAAGAACTGGACAACGTAGCAGCCGGTGTTACTTTGTCGGTTTCTGTGCCGAGCACGGACCGATTCGCACACCGGGCGTCGCTGGTGTACCGAGTGCTAGGCGAAGTGCCGGGATCGACGCTCTGCGTCGGATGGCGCGGACAACCAACTCCCCTGGTCCAAGCATTCATCGCCGTCTCGAGAAAGGTCCGCGACGAGCGCCGCGACCTCGTAACGCGAATAGAGAGCGGTAGTGCCGGCTGATGGGTACTTCCTACCCCCAGACCTTCGAAGCGCCGAGACGATTCACCGAATCCAATGTGCACAAGCCCGCATTTGAAGCCGTGGCGAACTCGTTCAAGACCTGGGCGACGCGACTGCCGTGCTCGCCGCCCACGTCTTGTTCCGCGTTATGTACACGGCGTGGAGGACGCTCTCCGAAGATGCTGCTGTAGAGGGAACTCGGGTCATGAGTACTCCTTGGCGATGACTGTCTCGAATCCACTGTCGGCCGAGGGACGTGGCGGTAGCCCTGCCCACGCCCGCTCGAGTAGGGCGTCGATTTCCGTCCCGTCGATATGTCGCGGATTGTGGTATGGGTTCGCGGTGACTTGACGCGTCACCTCAGCGATGTCGGCCTTGTCGAATCCGAGTTCGCCAAGGGAAAGTGGCATCGGCAGCGAGGTCTGTAGGTTCCGCAGTGCTGTCCACGGGTCGCCCTCCCCGAACACACCGGCAAGGGCGGTGACCATGTCGGCGGCGAACGGTGCATTGAACGCCAGCACGTGTGGGAGGACGATCGCGTGCGTCTGAGCGTGCGGCAGATCGAAGCTTCCGCCGAGAACTGCACCGCATAGCCATGCGCCGTAAAGTGCTTCACCTCGTGCCTCCAGATCGCCGGAGTGGTCGACCAGACGTGGCAGCGCGGAGGCCAGCGAGCGGGCTCCTTCACGCGCCATCATCGATACGATCGGCGACCGGTCTGGGGCGTAGAGGCCCTCGACGGCATGTGCGATCGCGTTCATCCCGCTGGTGACCGAAACCGAGACCGGAAGTCCGGTGGTCAAAGCGGGGTCGTAGACGACTGCGCGAGGCAGAACGACTCGGTCGCGACCGGTGCGCTTGACCTTGTTCTCGGTCATACCCCAGACCGGGGTCATCTCCGAAACCGCATAGGTGGTGGGGACCGCGATGATCGGTGCGCCGGTGCGTAGTGCCAGCGCTTTGGCCAAACCGATCGCCGATCCACCTCCGACCGCGAGATACCCATCGCACCCAACGGCTCGACTTCGCACCTCGCAGTCATCGACGACTCCGACAGGAACGTGCATGACAGCTTCGGCCAGCACACCGACGACCTCGGTACTCACACTCAGAGCGACCTCGTGCGCCAACGAGACCCGGTCCGGAGTACAGATGACCACGACCCTTCTGATTCCCAACTGTCGCACCTCTTCACGAAGTGGTTTCACCCCTTGCCCGAATGCCACTCGCATCGGGAGCGCGGTGTAGGTGAACGGATCAGTCGACATCCGGGACTCCGGCTTGCTCGGGGGCGAGTACCAACTTGACTGTTGCCGAAACCGTCCCGACATCGACGCCGTATCGGCGTGCGTGGTCTGCGTCGACGGTTCCGAGGGTCCCGACGAGTGGACCCTTGACGGCGAATACGGCGTCGGAGTCGAGGTAGGGGCTACCCGGAATGAAGATATGCGTCGTCAACGGCCGGTACCGGTCGGTCCGGGCGATGAAATGGATATGCGCGGGCCGGTACGGGTGTCGGTCTGTCGCTTCCAGCAGCGTTCCCACCGGGCCGTCCGTCGGAATCGGGTAGTGGCCGGAAGCGTTCGGCAGGACTTGTCCGTCGGTTCCGCGCACGACACCCGCCACCAACAGGTGAGACGGACTTCCGACCTCGTCGATCGTGTCGCCGAGTTGCCGAACGGGCGACTCCGTCATGTGGAAGGGACCGAGAACCGTGCTGTCGGTGGCCCCTACCGCATGCTGGTCGTTGAGAGTCTCGACGAGCATAGACACACCGAGTACATCGGAGAGCAGTAAACAGCGTCTTCTACCTGGCCGAAGTCGAACTCGTGGGAAACCGGCGTCGAGAAGCTCCAGCTGAATTGTCTGCGGTGCGGCTCAATCACCTCACCGTCGGACGCGCCAGGTTCAGCAGCGAAGCGCGAGTCGATCCCGGAGATCTGGGCACCTACCACGACAACGTTCCGGTCTCGGGTGAAGTTGTATCCTGGTGCGGCGACCAACAGACCGTTGCCACACCGCGACGCGCAGCGGTTTTCACCCCCCGCACGAGCAGACCGTTCTTCCGCTCTGGCAGGCCGACGCCACCCAGATCTGCATCAAGATCGATCGCGCCGCGCTCGAAAGCGAACTGGCGCAGGTGCTCGGCAGACCGGTCGACAAACATATCCGATTCGACCTGGCGATGGACTTGACGAGCCCTGCCGGAGCGCGATGGCTCTCGACGCTCTGCATCCTCCTCGATACCGTCGACGATCCGTCCAGCGCACTCAACCCGGCGCTCATGTCGCAGATCGAGCATTTCGAAAGGGCTCTCATCTCCGGACTACTGCTACAGCAGCCGCATTCGCTGACGTCGCAGCTCAATGCTCCGCCGGAAGCGAGCAATCCGCGTGCGCTACAAAGCGTCCTCGATCACATCGAGTCGTTTCCCGGGGCCCAGTACACGATCGGCGATCTTGCCGCCATCGCCGCGTCGGTGCACGCCAGCTTCAGAACCTCTTCCGGGAGCAATTCGGAATGACCCCGACGACCTACATCCGAGACATCCGCCTGGAAGGAGTGCGGCGAGACCTCCAAAAAGGCGGCGAGACAATCAAAGTCGGTGATGTTGCGTTCAGCTGCGGATTCAACCACCTGGGCCGATTCGCCAGCCACTACGAGGCCAAGTTCGGTGAGACGCCTTCTCGAACTCTGCGCAGAGCGATCGGGTAGTCCACAGCACACGGGAGTCGTACCTGCCGTCGGTGCGAATGCAGGTCGATCGACGAGCTCGTCAGTGGTCACCGCCCGCGCTGTCAGCCGGAACGACGGTTGCACGCACGTCGATGCCGTAGATTTCCGGAAGGTCGGTACTGCAGAGTCCTCGAGCCTCGCTGGCGGAGACTCCCAGAGCTCGAAGCACACGCTCCGTCGTGTCGTCGACGGTTGTTGCTTCGTCTCGCTCAGGTTGAGCGAGGAGCAGCCGCCCCATGGACAGCAGGGAACCGGCCACGATCGCGAGTGCGAGATCTGCGTCGTCCACGTCGAATCGCCCTTGGGCGAAGGCTGATTCGATATCGCGACGAGAACGCGGTGCCAAGCCTCGGGCTGCGGCGAACGCCGCAGCCTCGGAGTTGAGCAGGACGAGACTCAGTTGCGGCTCGAGGCGGAAGAGTCGTCCGGACAACCGAAAAGACTGGGTGAACTTCTCGACCGGGTCGTCCAGGTCGACGGTAAGTGAATCGAGGTAGTCGCCGATGGATTCGAGTGCTGCATCGATGGCCGCCTGCCACAGCTCCTCTTTGGATTCGAAGTAGTTGTAGAACGATCCGTTGCTGACGTCGGCGGCCTGGGTGATTTCCAGAACGGGTGCGTTGGTGTTGCCGCTGGCCAGGAAGCCTTGCGCAGCCTTGACAAGCGCGGCTTTGGTGCGAGCCTTCCGGTGCTCGATTCGGTTGCCTTCGGCCAAGGTGTGCTCCTGCTCGCGGGATGTAGGAAGGGAAGCCTATCGCGTACCGAAAATGACGAATTCGTCAAAAATGCTTGACGGGGGCGGTTCCCGTGGGTGACGATATCGTCAAACACTGGCGGGTATCGCCAGATCCGTGGCCGTCTCGAGGACTTGATGACAACGAACGTTTCGATCCCGCAGTACCGCACCGACATCTACTCGACCCAGAGCATTCTCGATCCATACCCGCATTACGCGACGCTGCGCACGCTCGGCCCCGTGGTGTGGCTCCCGCATCAGCAGGTGTTCGCGATCTCGCGTTACGCCGACTGCAAGGCGGTGTTGCTCGACGACGAGACCTTCGTCTCGGGGGACGGCGTCGCACTCAACCCGGTGGCCAACAGACTGGGCCGCGGCACGACACTCAACAGCGACGGCGACGAGCACGCAACGAAGCGCTCGGTCCTGGCTCACCGCCTGACCCCCAAGGCAGTGCGAAAGATGACCTCGGCGGTGCAGGAGAAGGCCGAGAGCATCGTCGACGCGGCCCTGCGCAAGCAGTCCGTCGACGGTGTCGACGATCTCGCGACGGCGCTGCCGATGTCGATCGTGCCCGACCTCGTGGGTTGGCCCGAGGACGGGCGTGAGGAACTCCTCCGCTGGGCGGGAGCAACATTCGACTCCCTCGGCCCCATCAACCGGCACTCGGTTGCCGCAGTCAAGGGCGCCGCCGAAATGCTGGCCTTCTCGAGGCGGGTGGTGCGAGAACGATCGGTAATTTCGGGGAGTATGGGTGACGACGTTTTGAAAGCCGCCGACGAGAACAAGATCGCCAAGTCCTCGTGCCCGGCACTGATGATCGACTACCTCGGACCCTCGCTCGACACCACCATCGGTGCGATCTCCGGTGCACTCGACCTGTTCGCTCGGCACCCCCAGCAGTGGCAGGCGATCCGGCAGAACCCGGATCTGATTCCCAATGCCGTCAACGAGGTCGTCCGGTACGAATCGCCCATCAGGGCCTTCTCGCGCCGAGCTGTGCGCGACGTCGAGATCGACGGATCACGAGTCCCGAAGGGTGCACGCGTACTGGTGATCTACGCATCGGCCAACCGCGACGAGCGGGAATGGGACAACCCCGATGCCTTCGACATCACCCGAGACGCTGCTCGTCAGCTCGGCTTCGGATCCGGCGTGCACGGTTGCGCAGGCCAGGGTCTCGCGCGCTTGGAAACGCAAACCATGCTTCGGGTGCTCGCGCGACGGGTCGAACGATTCGTGCCCGCCGGAACGCCTAAGCGGGCCGTCAACAACGTCATTCATCGATACGAACGTCTGCCACTGCACTTGGTGGCGGCAGAAGGGACACAGCTGTGAGAATCGACGTCGATTGGGATCGGTGCGAGGGCCATGGGATATGCGCCGACCAGGCACCGAAAGTGTTCAGTTTGGACGACGAAGGCGAACTGCACTACGCATTCGACAACGACGACATTCCCGACGACCTCGCGCCCTCGGCGCGGTCGGCCATCGGTGTGTGTCCGGTCGCGGCATTGAGAGAACAGGCGTGACGTCGGTCGCTCGCAGCATCGTCATCGTCGGAGATTCCATCGCCGCATGCACCGCAGCTCGTGAGCTCCGTGCTCGCGGGCACGACGGCCCACTGACCATGATCGGTGCCGATCCCGACGGTTGCTACGCAAGACCGCCGCTGTCGAAGCACGTCCTCAAAGATGGAGCGGTCAAAGCGGAAACGTGGGACCTTTCGGATCTCGACCTCACGTCGATCGTCGATCGTGTGGCCTCGGTGAATACCGAGGCCCGCACCGTTACCACCGCGCTCGGCACCGACATCTCCTACGACGCTTTGATCGTGGCCACCGGCGCGGCCGCGCGTCGCATCGCGGGTCCGGATCAATCGGGAGAGACCGTTTTGCGGACGTTCGCCGACGTCCGTGCACTGCGCCCGACATTGGACGAGGCTCGAACCGCAATCGTCGTCGGAGCCGGCTTCCTCGGGATGGAGATCGCCAGTGCCTGCGTTGCGCGCGATATCGCGGTGACCGTTGTCGATGTCGATCCTCCGCTGAAGCGGCTCCTGGGCCCTTTCCTGTCCGACGCGATCGTGGCAAGGGCCCGGGCCGCATCGGTCGAGTTCGTACAGGCTGAGAGCCCGGTCGCGTTGACCGGAGATCGCGTCGTGGGCATCGAGATTGCAGATCGAGGTCTCACTGCCGATCTGGTCGTCACGTGCGCCGGCGATGTCCCCGAGATCGGGTGGCTCGACGGCTCCGGTATCGCCGACGGGCGCGGGGTGGGTATCGACGAGCTCTGCGCGACAGCGGTTTCCGGCGTCTTCGCTGCCGGAGATGTCACCTACTCGCGAGAGGCGTCCAGCCGAGCACCGTTTTGGTCGAATGCCGTCGCACAGGGCAAAGTGGCCGCGGCATCCGCACTCGGTCTCGCGCCGACGTGCCCACCTACCGACGACTACTTCTGGACCGAGATCCTTGGGCTGTCGATCAAAGTTGTCGGTCCACTCCCTCTGCTCGGTGAGCCGGCCGTCATCGAAGGCTCCGTCGAGGACGGATCGGCGCTGCTGAAGTGGAGTCACGACGACGGCCGCACCACCATCGTTGCCTTCGGAATGAAGAAGTCCGTCGGTCTACTCAGACGGTTGGCTCGCGAGACCGCTATCCCCACCACATAAGGAAATGCTCATGAATTTCGTCTCCCCCTCCAACCTCTCTCGTCGGCTCCCCGAGGCGGTCGGACTCGCACGCGCAGCGATCGGCATCGCCCATATGGTCGCACCCACCCGAGCCAACGAATTGCTCGCCGGACCCGATGCTGCGGTCGCCACTACGCGAGCTGCCGCCCGCACCTTCGGAATTCGCGAAATCTACATCGGCGGCGGACTGTACGCCGCAACCAGGTATGCCCCGAAGGCGGTGCGCACGCTGCTTCGCGCAGGCGTGGCCGTCGACATCTGGGATACCGCAGCCTTCGCTCTCACCGCGCACTTGCCCCAGAGGACGCGGGTGGCCGGCTGCGCCATCGCCGGTGGCTTCGTGATTGCCGGTGCCCTCGCGGACGTGCAACTCGCCCGACAGGTGCGGACAACCTCTACCCTCGGCTCGAACTGTCGGTGGCAATCGGTTCCGACTCCGCTGGCACCTGCACGTATCGGCGGAAATGCGCCTATTGCGTCCCCTCCCTGGAGAGTCGCCGGCGTCCACTCGGACACCGCCATTGCGGACCCGTACAGATCACTCAGAAGGAATGCGCATGATCAGCAACAACATTCGTCCGCTCCGAGACGTCGATGTCGATGTCGTCATCATCGGGTTGGGTCCGACCGGAGCGACGGCTGCGAATCTTCTAGGACAGCGGGGCATCACCACTGCGGTGATCGAACGCGACATCTCGATCTATCCGCGCCAACGAGCCATAGCCTCCGACGAGGACGCGCATCGTGTCTGGCAGGGGCTAGGCTTGTTCGACGAGATGCTGGCCACCATGTCCGCTGACGTCCGCGTGCATTTCAAGCACGGCGGCAAGACGTTTCTGTCGATGTTCTCGGCAGAGAGTCGCGATCAGGGCGTGCCGGGTATGGCTTACTACCATCAACCCGAACTCGAGCGCGTACTGCGCGAGGGAATCACCCGGTTCCCCACTGTCACAGTTAGATCGGGCTTCGAAGCCGTCGGCCTCAGCCAGGATTCCGACTCGGTCACCATCACCCTGCGTCCTGTCGACGGCGGTGACGACCAGCTGATCAGGTCGCGCTATGTGATCGCCGCCGACGGTGGCTCGAGCGCGATACGCAAGTTGCTCGGTATCGCTCTGCCGGGCAAACACATCGAAGAACCGTGGTTCGATATTCAACTGCGAGCGTGGTACGACCTTCCAGCCGATGCTCCGTTGGATTTCACTTTCATTTCCGACCCCCGGCGGCCTGGTGTGGACTGCCCGTGTCCGATGGGCTACCACCGTGTCGAGTATCGGGTCAACAAGGGTGAAACAGTGGAGCAATTGCAGACCGAGGCAGGCCTTCGTGGTCTGCTGGCCGAACGCGGAATCGACTACGACCAGGTCGAGATATTCCGTAGCTGGGGTTACACCTTCCATATCAGGCAAGCTGAACGGTGGAGCAAAGGGCGGGTTTTCTTGGCCGGGGATGCCGCGCACATCATGCCGCCGTTCGCCGGACAGGGCGTGTCGTCCGGTGTACGTGATACCGCGAATCTCTGCTGGAAGCTCGATGCAGTGCTCAATGGTAGCGCCGATGCGGAACTACTGCAGACATACGAATCCGAGCGCCGACTCAATGTCGAACAGCTGACCAACTTTTCGCTACGCATCGGCCGCATCGTGATGCTCGAGAACGAGGCCGCAGCACGGGTACGCGATGGTCTCTTCGTGGCAGCGTCGAAAGTGCCAGGTGTATCGCGTCTGCTCGCGGGCAATGGGCTCAAGCCGTTGTACAAACTCGGCACCAAGGGCGGGTTCTTCGGTATCGCTCCATTGCGACGTAGTCCACGCGGAACCTTCATCAAACAGCCGTGGGTGGTTGGATCGGACCTCACGCCCGTGCGCCTGGACGTCGTGCTCGACAACAAATGGACCTGGGTCGGGTTCCCTTCGGCACCGATCCCAAGACAGCTGGCCAGGGCCGGAGTTGCCGAGGTGAAGCTCGAATATGCGTCGGCGATTGCCAGCCACAAGGTAGGCGCGGGCCATTTCGTGGACAGCGAAGGTGTGCTCGAGCGGCAGATGCGCCGTGCCCGCGCCGACGGCTTTCTTGTCCGGCCCGACCGGTTCATCTACTGCAGCGACCGCGAGTTCGCCCCGGGAGATCACCGCAGGGTGGCCGCGGCCGTGGTGGGTGGACTGCACGTAGCTGAGAACCGGGCCTGATGCTCACCGGGCGAGATCAACCGCGCATCGCCGAAGCACCCGAAGATGGGTCGTGGCGCATGCGCGGTGCCTGTCGCCAACTACCCAGTGACATCTTCTTTCCCCCGCCCGGGAATCATCGGTTTCGATTGGAACGGCAGGCCAAAACGATCTGCGCACACTGCCCCGTCCTCATGCAGTGCCGAAGCTACGCCATCGCACACCAAGAACCACACGGTATCTGGGGCGGCCTGACGGCCAGCGAGCGAAGCCGGACGGCACGCGCAGTCCTGCGCGGTAGATCGCGACCAACACTCAGAAAGACAGACTGATATTCGATGGGGATGACGCTGTGGCCACTCGACTGGTAAGGATTCAGCTGATCGCATTCGTGGTCGTCGCGGTAGTCGGCATCGTCTATGTCGGCGGCACATACGTCCGAATCGACAACCTTCTCGGTTTCGGGCAATACCGCGTGACTGCGGAGTTCGCAGACTCGGGCGGAATCTTCTCCAACGCGGAGGTCACCTACCGGGGTGTGCCCGTCGGGACCGTCGGCACCTTGTCGCTGACCCGCGACGGTATCGATGTGGAGCTGTTGCTCGACAAAGGAGGCCCGGGCATTCCTACCTCGGCGCTGGCCGTGGTGGCGAATCGATCGGCCATCGGCGAGCAGTACGTCGATCTACAGCCCGCAAACAGCGACGGACCGTTCCTCGCGGAGGGTGCGATCATTGCTCCCGCGGACACTCGAACGCCCGTACCGGTCGAGAACGTATTGGCCAGCACCGATCAGCTCATCAAGACCATCCCATTGGACAACCTCACTACAACGGTCAGGGAACTCGGAGCGGCGTTCGATGGCAAGGCAGAAGATCTTCAGGTTCTCGTGGACTCACTCGGCACTTTGTCGGAAACAGCAGAGGAAGCACTACCCGAGACGCTCGGACTCATCCGGGACAGTCGAACAGTGCTCGACACCCAGTCCGAGCAGTCGTCGGCGATCGGACAGTTCAGCGCAGACCTGAATGTTCTTACGGCACAACTGCGCAGCAGCGACCCCGATGTTCGGCGCCTGATCGGGACCGGCACGGATGCAAGCGACCAGATCGGCGCACTCGTTGCCGACGGCGGTCCGGCCCTGACCACGAACCTGAACAATATCGATTCTGTCACCTCGCTGTACGCCCCAAAGGCGTTCGCTCTCAGGCCTTTGCTTATCTTCTTGCCGTCCATATCATCGGCCGCGCACACCCTCGTCCAAGGCGACGGCTCCATCCACCTCAGCTTTGCTGGTTTGGAAGTCAACAACCCGCCGCCGTGCACCATCGGGTACGAAGCGTCGCAATCGATCCTGGATGCGGAGCAGGCGAAGAACCCGAACTTCGATCCCACCCGAGAGGACTACCCGTTGAACTTGGAAGCGAACTGTCTGACGCCTCAGGGAAGCGTCACCGGTGTCCGTAGTTCCAGCCGCATCGTGTACGCAGATCCAGAAACGCCGCAACCGTGGGACAACAAGCCGAAGGTGGATCCGGACAAGCTCAACCTAAATCCCATTGCCACGCAACTCGCACCCCTGATCGGGGTCACTCCGCGTAGGTAGCGGGCCAAAGCGCAGCCGCGATTGCCGAGAAGGCCGCGTTCAGGAGTACCGCAAAGGCGACTCACCGCCCCTCACGCTTGGCTTCCGTCTTTCGCTGCCTATGGGCCGCGCTGGCGCCGGGAACAAGATGCAACTCGGTCACGCCAACACCAGGGTCACCAACTTCGTCCAGCGAGTTACCGGCGCACCCGATTCAACCGGGCGACTCGACTCTTGGCACCAAGAGATGAGTTAAGGGTGGATCGCAGCAAGTCCGGAGAAACCAAAACACCCCACCGCCAGCTTTACGCTGGTGACGGGGTGTTTCTGGGTGCGCCATCAGGGATTCGAACCCCGGACCCGCTGATTAAGAGTCAGCTGCTCTAACCAACTGAGCTAATGGCGCCGATCCGCACCGCGGTCACTTCTGCGGTGCGGGAGAAACTTTAACAGGATCGACAGCCAGATGTGAAATCGGCTGGTCGGGCCTGGTTTCTAGTTGAAAAACCTGCGGACGATCAGTACTGCGACGACTGCCCCGACACCGATGAGGGTGTACTTGACCGGCGGTTCGTTCATCTTCGCCAGCAGCGACTGCTTCGTGTTCTCGGCGATGCGCTTGGGGCTGGCTCGAACGCTGAGCTCGTCGAGGGTGCTCGCGAGCTGGTTGCGAGCGGCCTCGATCTCGCGTTCGATCCTGTCGGTGTCCCTGGCCACGTGTCCTCCAACTTGTCGCTGTATTGCGTGTGTCAACGTCGAGCGTAGAGCACGCATCGTATTGGTTAGTCTCGTCAGGTGACCGACAACAAGAAGCTCGAAGCCGGAGACACCGCTCCCGCGTTCACTTTGCCCGACGCCGACGGCAACGAGGTCTCCCTCGCCGACTACGCGGGTAAGAAAGTGATCGTGTACTTCTACCCCGCGGCCAGCACTCCGGGCTGTACCAAGCAGGCCTGCGACTTCCGTGACAGCCTCGCCGAGCTGAACGGCGAGGGCATCGAGGTCATCGGAATCTCCCCCGACAAGCCCGCGAAGCTGGCCAAGTTCCGCGACGCCGAGGAGCTGAACTTCCCGCTGCTCTCCGACCCGGAGAAGGCGACGCTGGAAGCCTGGGGCACGTTCGGTGAGAAGAAGATGTACGGCAAGACTGTGCAGGGCGTCATCCGGTCCACCTTCCTCGTCGACGAGGCAGGCAAGATCGAGGTCGCCCAGTACAACGTCCGAGCCACCGGCCACGTCGCGAAACTGCGCCGCGACCTATCGGTCTGACGCTCCCAGCGTCTGCAGGAACAGAGCTTCGGCGACGGCGAGGTTTTCGATTTCGCTCGGGTCGACGCTTTCGTTCGGTGCGTGGATTCGGCACTGCGGCTCCTCGACGCCCATGAGGACGATTTCCGCGTGCGGAAACGTCTGGGCGAGAACGTTGCACAGCGGGATCGATCCGCCTTGCCCGGCCGAGCCGACAGGCGCACCGAACGCCTCCTCCAAGGCGTCGCCCAGCGCTGCGTAGCCCGGCCCGTCGGTGCGGGCACGAAACGGTGATCCGATCGCCTCGCGCTCGACGCTCACTCGGGCGTTCCACGGCACATGTGCGTGTAGATGCGCCACCAGGGCGTCCTGGGCAACCTGGGCGTCGATTCCCGGCGGTACGCGGAGATTGAGCCGGGCGGAGGCCGTCGGCGAGATCGCTGCCGCGGAACCGACCACAGGCGGACAGTCGATTCCGAGGATTGTCAGCGCGGGCCGAGCCCACACGGCATCGGCTACCGATGCCGACCCGGCCAGGTCCACCCCGTCGAGAACGCCCGCATCGGCTCGGAACCGTTCCGGTGCATAGTCGACCCCATCCCACGCCTGATCGGCCGGGAGGTCGTCGACGACGGTGTTGCCGTGCTCGTCCCTGAGTGTCGCCAGCAGCGCGATCAACGCGGCCAACGCGTCGGGCGCGGGTCCTCCGTACATACCGGAGTGCACTTCTCCGGCGAGCGTGTCGACCCGCACCACCACGTTCGCAATGCCCCGAAGCGTCGTGGTGACCGTCGGTTGCCCGACGGCAGCGTTGCCGGTGTCGGCGATGATGATGACATCGGCTGCGAACAACTCGGGACGCTTCTCGACGAGGTCCTCCAGGCCGCCGGTGCCCATCTCCTCCGACCCCTCGCTGACGACGGTGACGCCGACGCCCCAATCGGACCCGAGGGCCCGTAGCGCCAGCAGATGCATGACGACGTTGCCCTTGCAGTCCGCCGAACCGCGGCCGTACCACCGCCCGTCGCGCTCGGTGAGCTCGAACGGCTCACTTGCCCACAACGCGCTGTCACCGGGAGGCTGCACGTCGTAGTGCGAATACAGCAGGACCGTGGGCGCGCCGCCGACTGCCTTGCGCTGGCCCACGACAGCGTAGGAGCCGTCGATCGTCTCGATCAGTTCCGCCGACTCGATGCCGGCGTCGAGGAACGCATCTCGCACCCACTCTGCAGCTGCGACGCATTCCTCGCGGGGGTACTGCCGTTCGTCGGCAACCGAGCGAAAAGCGATGAGCTCGCTCAACTCTCGACGAGCGCGCGGCATATCCGCCGCAACCGATGACCGAACAGCCGACTCCCGTTTCGCTGACACAGAGTTCATCCTGACACAGCGATCGGCCCGCCACAGGGCTGTCCCAGGCCGAACTCAACGTGTCAGCGAGGTGGGATCTCAGTTCGCGCCGAGTTCCTGCTCCAACCAGTCGGCAGTGTGCTGCCAGTGCCGATCCCAGGCTTCCTGTTCGAGTTGCTCCTGCGATTTGCCCTGTTCGGGGATGACCACGGGCACGGTGAACTGCGGCGGCTCGACCGTCCTCTGTGGAACGACTGCCGCGGCCGGCGGAATTGCCTGCACCGGTATCGGCGTGAGTATCTCGGACCTGGGGTTCGTTGTCGTCGGGGCGATTGTTGGCCAGCCAGCTACGCCTTGCGCGGCGGACGGTTCCGGTGCGGGGGCTCCGGCCGGGACAGGTTCGGGCCCGGGCGGCAGGGGCAACGGGACGCCGGCGACCGGCTCGGGGATTGCAGCGGAGGTCTCGGTGGCCCCGAGATCTTGGCTTGCTTCGACATCGTGCGTCGCCCCGACCAGTGCGGCGTCGGCCGACTCTGCGCCCGCCGGAGCGTCACCGGGCAGGGTGGACGCCAAGGCCACCCCGCCGGACAGAATGCCGACGAGAAGAGCCGCCGTCAGGACGATCTTCTTCCGAGGCACCCGCGGAGACGACTGTGCAGCGGCCAAGGGCACGGTCGAGAGCGGTGGAACCACACTCTTCACCGTTGAGCTCGCCGCCGCCGGCGCAGGCAGCGCAACTGTATAGACCTCGGCGGCATGGACCTCGGTGGCAACGGATGCGGCGACGGGAGCGTCGTGGGCGACGGCAAGCGCGGCCACTCGCGCGGCTCCCTCAGCTGCGAGGCGGTCGGGCACCTCGACTCGGATCACTCGGGCACTCAAGCCCAGAGACAGAATATCGGGCAGATTCCGGTCCGCGGATCCGTCACCGAAGAGCGCGACTGCGTCGGGCTTCATTCCTGCCTCGTCCAGGATTTCCCAGGCCAACGGGACCGTGCCGCCCAGATGTTCCGGACTCTTCGACTCCAGCGACGCGTTCCTGGGTGCGGACAGGGTCTTGTTCGCGGTATCCGCCAAGGACATGGCCACTCCGGCAGACCCCACGTGGTAGAGCAGGACGCACTCTGCCGACTGGAACTCCGGCGCCTCGGCCAGCCATCCCAGGAAGGCGGTTTGCGCGGGGACCATCTCGATCTGCCCGACGCCGTGCTTGTCCAACTCGGACGAGAAGAACGCGCGCTCGTGCTCGGTGCGGTATGCAAAGGCCGTCGCCTCGACCTGGACTTGCAGGTCGGCTGCGGCGGCCCGCATGGACCTCATCATCGCCGACAGCGAATCCGATCCGTTGCTGGACGAGTCTTCGCTGGCGAGCACAGTGCCCGCCTCGGAATCGAAGAGGACAGCATGCATCGCGTTGGATTCGATCGACAAACCAATGATCGCCACGTCAAAACTCCTGTGCCTGAGGGTGAGGCTCCCGACATGAGCGCCCACCGAAGCGAACGCACACCCTGCACGAAACGTAACTTCTGCAGTGAACCATACCCGATGACTGTTTTCTTGACGAGAAAACAACCTATCGCCTGTCACAAAGCAATTACAAGGGCACTGTTACGAATGACAGTTCGCCGACCGCCGACACGACGAGGATGTTGCCTGTTACCGCGCGTAGTGGAGTTGATGTGCGCCGGGCCGCTAGCCTGTGCAGGTGGAGTCCTCTGCTAGCGCCCAGTCCGCGAGACGTCTCGACGCCGCGCTCGAATCGACGGCGGAGACCCAAGAGCTGATGCCACGCCGGCGTCCCACCCAGGAACGCAGCCAGCGCAAGTTCGACGCGCTCCTCGCCGCCTCGCGTGAGCTCCTCAGCGATGTCGGCTTCGAATCGTTCACCTGCGAAGAGGTCGCTTCCCGCGCCGAGCTGCCCATCGGGACGCTCTACCAATTCTTCGCCAACAAATACGTCATCGTCTGCGAGCTCAATCGACAGGACCTCGTCGGCGTCCAGCAGGAGCTCGCGGAGTTCAACGGCGAGGTGCCCTCACTCGACTGGCTACGCTTCCTCAACAAGTTCGTCGACCACATGGCGGGGCTTTGGATGTCCGATCCGTCGCGCCGCGAAGTGTGGCTGGCGATGCAGTCGACACCGTCCACCCGCGCCACCGGAGTCATCCACGAACGCGAGTTCGCCGACCAGGTCGCCAAGATGCTCGGGCCATTGACACCGCGCACCCCTCGTGCGAAGCGAAACCTGATGGCGCAGGTGCTGGTGCATATCGTCTACTCGATGCTCAACTTCTCCGTCCAGGACGGCCAGAGTCACGAGGATGCAGTGGCCGAGCTCAAGCAGATCATGACCGCCTACCTCCTCGTCGCCGAGAAGCAATCGCGGCGTTCGGGCGCATCGAGCGTCGACTGACAGTCGGTTCGCCGGTCCCCAAGTGACCGAATGTCACCCTCGCTCCGACCCAAGTGACCGAATGCCGCCCTCGCACACTCAGAGTGACCGGATGTGACATTCGCTCGCAAAAACCCCGCCCACCAACACCAACGCCGGCCCACCCGAAGGTGGACCGGCGTTCGGGGTACTACTGACTCACTCCTCCAGGATCGCGACGGCGGCGGCGATGTCGCCGTCGTGCGTGAGGGAGAGGTGAATCTTCACCGTCGGCAGGAACTCGAGGGCCATCCCGTGCAGCTTGATGGACGGCCTCCCCCACGCGTCGTTGACGACCTCGATCAGCGGGTACGGGTTGTCCCCGATCTGCGGGGGCCGGGCGAACCGCGAGGTCGCCCATGCTTTCAACACCGCTTCCTTGGCGGCCCACCGTGCTGCGTAGTGGCGGGCCGGTTCGGCACTCTTCGTCGCCGCGTGCCGACGCTCACCCGCGGTGAAGCTGTCGCGGATCATCGTCGTGCCTGCTTTGTCCATCTGCTCGGCGAAGTCGGACACGGTGACCAGGTCGAAACCCACTCCAAGAATCGCCATTACTTGCACCCCGGCAGACCGGAGCTGTAGACGTTGTCCTCGCCGAGGCGCGCTGCCTCGGTGAGCAGGACGTCGGCTTCGAGCTCGCGCGACGCCTTGGCCGGCGTCCCGTCGTGTCCGAGCCTCCGGTCGTCGGGACGCTCGTACAGGGCGTCACCTCCCACCATCGCCGAGATGAGCCTGCGTTGACCGGCGATGCGGCGCTCGTTCGCCCGGGCCACGTAGTCGCTCCGACGATCGGCAGGTACCGCCTCGAGGAATGCCTGTGGGTGCACCACGGCGATGAGGCCGGATACGTGCCCGAAGCCGAGGCTGGTGAGCAGTCCCGCCTTCAGCGGCACCGCGTCACCGAACCGCAGGGGTTCGCGAGCCCAGACGAGGTGTTCGAACTCGGTCATCTTGTCGTCCACGCAGTCGAGGCTGCGGTTCGGCGGGATGACGCCGTTCGTGAGCACCTGGCAGAGGCCGATCAGCTGGAATGCTGCAGCACCGCCCTTCGAGTGCCCGGTCAGGCTCTTCTGCGATACGACGAACAGCGGCGCTCCGTCGGTGCGGCCGATGGCCTTCGCGAGGCGGGTGTGCAGTTCTGCCTCGTTCGGGTCGTTGGCTGCGGTCGAGGTGTCGTGCTTGGAGATCACGGCCACGTCGTCGGCGCTGACGCCGAGTGCGTTGAGAGACAACGCGAATGACGAGTCCTTGCCGCCGCGCCCGGCACTGAGGGCGCCGAGGCCCGGAGCCGGGATGGAGGTGTGCACACCATCGCCGAACGACTGCGCGTACGCCACCACACCGAGGACGGGCAGGCCCATCTCGAGTGCGAGGTCGCCGCGAGCCAACAGGATGGTGCCACCGCCCTGTGACTCGACGAAGCCGCCGCGTCGGCGATCGTTTGCCCGAGAGAACCGGCGATCGCTGATGCCCTTGGCTGTCATCGCTGCCGAGTCCGCGGTGGCGGACATATCGCCGAAGCCGATGATGCCCTCTGTGCTCAGGTCGTCGAAACCGCCGGCGACGACGAGCTGCGCCTTGCCCAGCTTGATCTTGTCGACGCCTTCTTCGACGGAGACGGCGGCGGTGGCGCAGGCGGCGACGGGGTGAACCATCGCGCCGTAGCTACCGATGTACGACTGAACCACGTGCGCGGCAACGACGTTCGGCAGAGCTTCCTGCAGGATGTCGTTCGCACGAGCGTCGCCGAGCAGGGTGTCGATGTAGAGCGAGCGCATCGACTCCATGCCGCCCATACCGGTGCCCTGAGTGTTGGCGACCAGCGTCGGGTGCACCCAGCGCATCAGTTCCGAGGGGTTGAAGCCCGAGGAGATGAATGCGTCGACCGTGGTGACGATGTTCCACAGGGCAACCCGATCGACCGAGCTGGCCATATCGGGCGAGATGCCCCACTTGGTCGGATCGAAACCGGTGGGAATCTGTCCACCCACGGTGCGGCTGAGCTTCATCTTGCGCGGCACGCGAATCTCGGTGCCCGCCTTACGGGTGACCTGCCAGTCACTCGACTCCGGGACCGGAGTGATCAGCGTGTGCTCGGGGTCCGCCGCGGCGAACGAGCGTGCGTCGATCTCGCTGCCGACCACGAAGGTGAGGTCGTTGTCGAGGAACACCGACGTCATCAGCGGCGCGGTGTTGCCCACCATCGCGCCGTCGTCGGCGTAGGTACGGATACCGCACTTCTCGACGACGATGTCGTGGTACTTGTCGGCGATCTCCTCCTCCGGCACGAGGTCACCGGATTCGATGTCGTACCAGCCCGGCTTGGGATCGTTCTCCCAGGCGATGAGCCCGGTGTTCCATGCCAGTTCGAGAACGCCTGCCGCCGAGAGTTGCTCGTCGACCTCCATCTCGAAGCGGGTGCGCGCGCTGCCGTAGGGTCCGAGCTCCCCGGCGCCGACGATGACGACCAGGTCTTTCGGATCGACATCGAGCGACGGCCAGGCCGGAGCTGTGGTCGCGGTGAGCCGGGGCGGCGCGGGCAGCGCGGCGATGACCGACTCGTCGACGGCTTCCTCGGTCTTGTCCGCAGCGGCAGCTGCGGCTTCGCGAGCGAGTTCGACGAGGTTGAGCTTGGTGCTGGCCAAGCCGCCGGTGAGATCGGCGAGCAGCGGAGCCTCAGCGGCCTGCCGACGAGCGGAGGGCTCGCACAGCTTCAGCAGTTCGGTTGCCATTTCGTCGGTGGACCAGGTGCGTACGCCCTCGGCCTCGACTGCCTCGACGATGGGATCGTTGCCGCCCATCAGCCCGGTGCCACGCACCCAACCGATGTGAGCGTGGGCGATCGAGACGCGTTCGGCCCAGCTCTTCTCCGAGCCCCACTTCGCCGCAATGGCGTCGAGGGCTGCCTTGGACTCACCGTAGGCACCGTCGCCGCCGAACATTCCGCGGTTCGGCGAACCGGGAAGTACCACGTGCAGGTGGGTGTCGATGTCGTTGTCGTACCCGATCTTCGACAGTCCGCCGATGAGACGTTCCACCGACCACAGCAGCACACGCATTTCCATCTCGGCGCGGCCACCGGCGTCGGACAGTTCACCGACCACGCGAGGAGCGGCGAACGGGAACAACATCGTCGGGGTGATACCGGCCTTGACGAGAGTCTTGGCGCCGCCGGCCGTATCGACCTGATCGGTGCCGATCCACTCGATGAGCGCGTCCACATCGGAGTACGACGCGATGTTGGCGGGCACGATCCACAGTGACGCTCCGGCGCGAGCATTCTCGCGGTAGAGGCTGCGGTAGAACGCCAATCGCTCGTCGTTCAGACGCGAGGTGGTGACGAAGACCGTCGCTCCCCCGCCGAGCAGCTTGGCTGCCACCGAAGCCGCGATCGAGCCCTTGCTGCCGCCGGTGACGACAGCAACCTCATCGGACCACTGACCCTGCTCCTCGGTGTGAGCTGCGATCTCGGCGATGCGGCCGTAGGTCTCGGCCAGCACGGCCTTGTGCTCGTAGTCGGCCTTGGCCTTCCACCACTGTGCCTGCGCTGCGACGGCTTTTCCTGCGCCGGCGAAGCTTTCGACGGTCAGCTCGCCCGAGGTGCCGAGCCACAACCGGGCCAGGTCCTCACGGGCGGTTGCCCAACGGTCGTCGATCAGCACGGCCCTGCGGGCGTCGAATGCCGGCGCAACCATTCGTGGCCAGTCCGAACCCAGCTCTGCAGCAACGAGATCGACCAGTTCGGCATCGGGGTTCTCGGCTGTGAGCGCGTTCGGCGCGTCAGCGAGACCCAGCTGTTCGAGCACCAGGCGTGCAGCCGAGGCGAGCACTCCGTCGCGTCCGGTGATGTGTTCGGTGAACTCACCGAGCGCAGCTGCGTCGACGGTTCCCCCGCCGCCGCCACCGGTCTGGGGCAGCGACACTGCGACACCGCGGCGTGCGGCGACTGCGGCCACGGCCGAGTCGATGACCGCGTCCACGGCAGCACCGTCACCGAGCGCACCGTCGGCGAGGCCACCGAGGGCTCCGCCGCGCACGGACACTCCCTCACGGGTGCCGAGCGCAACCTCGGCGGTGACGTGGCTGGCCCAGCCGTCGCCGAGCTCCCAGGTCTTCTTGACGCGATCCGCGATCGACGCCGGGCGTCGTCCGGACGGTCCGAAGACCTTGCGGAGGTGATCGTTGATCGAGTCGGTCAGCACGGGGCCGAACGGCTTGTACGTACGAGCGAGCTTGTTGACGGTGCCGGAGAGCGCGCCCATGTCCGCATCCGCCGCACCGTCGATGGCACCGAGCGAGAGCTCGGAGCCGAGGTCGACGAGCAGCTGGTTGCGACGCGAGGAGACGCCGTCGCACAGCGCCTCGATGGTGTCGGCGGGCCCGATCTGGTCGAGCTGCAGCTTGGTCCACAGTCCGATCAGGATCTTCGTCGCGTCCGACGCGCTGAACGCGATGTCGTCGGGACGCGGGCCGCCGGACGGTGCCGCGGCCGGTGCGGAAGCTGCGGCCGGAGCTGCAGCAGCCGCGGGAGCAGACTCGGCGACAGGTGCTGACTCCTCCTCCTCGTCCACCGGAGCTGGATCGGTGTCGGTGCCGTAGACGATCGCGGCCTCACGTTCGACGTTGAGTACCTCGACCGGTGAACCGAAGCGGCCCGGCAACTTCAGCGTCTGCGATGCCAGGTTGGCGACCGTCGGCGTTGCGCTGAGGCCGATTTCGACGAAGCGCTCGACTCCGAGTCCACCTTCGGACTCGTCTGCGAAGAGCAGGTCCTGGGTCTCGATCCAGCGCACCGGGCTGGCGAACTGCCATGCCAGGAGCTCGGTCAGGACGACTCGGCACAGATCGTGCGGTCGTGCAGCCCAGGAATCGAAGTCTGCAAGCACGGTGTCGAGTGGTTCCGACGGAACCAGGTCCGCGATCTCCTGGATGAAATCACGTTCGAGGGAGAACGGCCTCGGCACCAGGTTCGGGACGTAGCGGCCGAGCAGGATCTCGGGGTCGAGCTCGGCGGGCAGCAGTGCTTCGAGACGCTTGCGGAAGTCGTCGACTCCCCCGCGCAGCACCGTCGAGTGGAACGGCACGTCGATACCCGGAACCATGATGTAGGCGGCTTTGCCACCGAACTCGGCGCGACGCACTGCGATCTTCTTCTCGAGCTCGCCGAGCCCGTCGACCGTTCCCGCGATGGCGTATTGCGAGCCGCGCAGGTTCAAGTTGACGATCTCGAGGAACTCCCCGGACTCCTCGGCGACACCGGCAATGAACGCGTGCACGTCCTCGTCGGCGAGACCGATCTGCGACGGACGAATGGCGGCCATCCTGTAGTCGCTTCGACCAGCGGAATCGCGTGGCACCAGAGCGTGCATGGCTGATCCGCGTTGGAAGACGACCTCGAGTACCGCTTCGAGCGGCAGCACACCGGCGACCGCAGCGAGTGCGTTGTATTCACCGACGGAGTGACCCGCGAGAATCGAGTTCTCGACGAACACTCCGGCCTCACGCATTTCGGCAACCTGCGCGACGCCGAGCACCGCCATGGCGACCTGGGTGAACTGCGTCAGGTGCAGCACACCGTCGGGATGCTTGTGGACGGTGCCCCGAGCTTTGAGGGAGGTCGGGTTGTCGCGCACCACAGCGAGAATCGAGAATCCGAGTGCCTCGCGGGTGTGCTTGTCGGCGCGCTCCCAGACCTCGCGGGCAGCCTTGGACCGCGAGCGGGCGTCGAGACCCATGCCCTGACGCTGGATGCCCTGGCCGGGGAATGCGTACACCGTCTTCGGGGCCGCGGTGCGCGCGGTGGCGACCATGACCAGCTCGCCCTCCACCCGGCACGAGACCTCGACGAGCTCGGCGCCCTGGTCGAACCCGGTGCGGTCGACGCGCACGTCGATCTCGGCACCGGGGCGAACCATGCCGAGGAACCGTGCGGTCCAGGCAGTGAGGCGACGCGGCGGAGTCTTGGTGTCCGCGTAGTCGATCGCGGTGACCACTTGCTGGGCCGCGGCGGAGAGCCACATCCCGTGCACGATCGGGCTGCCGAGACCGGCGAGCAGTGCCGCGGCCTCGGAGGTGTGGATCGGGTTGTGATCACCCGAGACCTGAGCAAACGCGGCCATGTTGCGTGGAGCCAGAATCGTGGCCTGACGACGGCGACGGCGCGGAGTGTCCGTGGCGTCGGCGGAGACCGATCCACCGGCGCGTGCCGGATCGACCAGTTCGCCCTTGCCGGTGCGTCCGCGGATAGCGAAACGTTCGACGAGAGTGGCGATGGCCGGGGCGTCGAGCCCCTCCCCGAGCATGGCGCCGATCTCGACGGTGACTTCCACGACGCGACCCAGGTCGGTATCGAGCACCTCTCCGGTCTCGGCCTTGACGACCAGGATGGAGGTGTCGGTCGGCAACTGGCCGACCAGATCGACGCTGTGGTCGAGGTGAACGAGATCGAGCATGCCCTCGATGACGTCCTGGCCGTCCTGAGTCTGCGTCGCACCGAGGACGGCGAACACAGCAGGCCAGCAGGCACCGACGAGTACGTCGGGCACGGCCTTGCCGCTGACGGTCAGCGATTCGGGCAGACCCGAGCCGGTGACGCCGGCGTGGTCGGCGATCAGATCAGGAATCCAGGCGAGGTTGATACGGGCGACGCCGTTCTTGACCTTCGGAAGATCCTGTCCGGCTGCAACTCCGAGCAGTGCGGACATCGATGCACTTGCGTCCTCGGCGGTGACGACGGGTGCGCCGCCGTCGATGGTCGAGGCCGGGACGGTCAGGCGAATGCGAACCTCTTTGCCGGGGGCCAGCGGAACTGCCAGCTCGACGACATCGGAATCGTGCACGGTCAGCGTCGCACCGGTCTGCGGATGCGCAGCCACCATCTCGGACTGGACGATCCATTCGGCTGGATCACCGAGGCGTGCAACGGGGTTCTTCGTCATACGCGAAGCCCAGTTGACATCCGGCGCGGCCAGCACGATGCCGAGCAGTCCGGGAGCGATCTCCGCGTGTCGACGGCTGGCGACGCTGACGGCCTCGACACCGCCTGCGACGAGTTCGTCGGCGGCGGCCTTCTCGAAGCGGTTGAGCAGATCTCCGACCGGCTCGTCGACCTCGGTGATGCCTGCCACGGCGACGGTGCCGGGGATGACGCAGACCTGGTCGGCGGAGTAACGCGGATCGTGTGCCTGCCACAGGGAGTCACTGCGCCACCAGCGACGGACATCGCCGTCGACGACGGGAACGAAGTTGACGGGCTTGCCCGGCAGCTTGCACAGCGAGGTGAAGAACGTGATGTCGGCCGGGTGCAGCACGACATCTGCGGCGTCTGGGAACTGAGCGAACAGCGAACAAAGGGCTGCGCGGGGCCGCTCGAGCGTCTCTACGTCGGCGAACAGTGTCGGGATCGGTCCACGGTCGACCGGGTGCAGACGTGCCTCGGCGCGCTGAAGCATGTCGAGGAAGCGCTTGCGCCAGGTGATGTCGAGCCACACCGATTCGCGAGCGGAGGACACGTCCTCGGTGAACTCACCGCCGCAGTCGAATTCGCTGTGTCCATCGGTGCCGATGGCCAGGTCGAGGTAACGCGTGAGCCACTGCTGGTAGGTCATCTCGGCGACATCGCCGAAGTACGGCTTCGCGGTTCCGTCGAGCGCGGCGATGATCTCATCGCGCCGCTTCGCTACGGCGTCGGAATCTCCGGCGACCTCGTCGAGCAGGCGGCCGCAGCGTGATGCGGCATTGTCGATCTCGTGGATGTCTGCGCCGAGCTGGCTTCGGCCCGAGGCCATTCCGCCGACCGCGGTGCCTGCGCCGACCCAGTCGGGCGTACCCGGGGTGTCGACGAGGAGCTGCTTGACCTCGGGCGCGGTGGTGGCTTCGAGGGTGGCCATCGCGGCAGTTCCGACGAGAATGCCGTCGAGCGGCATCCTCGGGTAGCCGGCGCCGAGCGACCAACGTCCGGAGAGGTATTCGGCGGCGCGCTCGGGGGTTCCGATTCCGCCGCCTACACAGATGACGAGGTTGGGGCGTGCCCGCAGCTCGGCGTAGGTGGAGATCAGCAGGTCGTCGAGGTCCTCCCACGAGTGGTGTCCACCAGCGCGCCCACCTTCGATGTGGACGATCACCGGGTACGACGGCACCTCGTTGGCAATACGGATGACCGAACGGATCTGCGCCACCGTTCCGGGCTTGAAGCAGACGTGGGAGATGCCGGCCTCGTTGAGCTCCTCGATGAGCGCCACGGCTTCTTCGAGCTCGGGGATGCCGGCGGTGACGATGACGCCGTCGAATGCGGCTCCGGCGGCGCGCGCTCGCTGGACGAGTCGGCGTCCACCGAGTTGCAGCTTCCACAGGTACGGGTCGAGGAAGAGCGAGTTGAACTGGACGGCGCGGCCCGGTTCGAGCAGCTGCGAGAGCTCCGCGACGCGGTCGTTGAAGATGTCCTCGGTGACCTGTCCGCCGCCTGCGAGCTCGGCCCAGTGTCCGGCGTTCGCTGCTGCTGCAACGATTTTCGCGTCGACGGTGGTGGGGGTCATGCCCGCGAGCAGGATGGGCGAACGGCCGGTGAGCTTGGTGAACGATGTCTCGACCACGACGCGGCCGTCCGGCAGTGTGACCGGCTTGGGTGCGAACTCGGACCAGGACGGCTGCACCTCGGGCGCTGCGCCCGGGGTGAGCAGGTTGCGATGTCCGCCTCGGGTGGAGGCGGCGACGATGCCGACGCCCTGGCCGCGCAGGGCCGGCGTCGTCATGCGGGTGAGGAGGTCACCGGGGCCGAGATCGAGGATCCACGAGGCACCGGCGTCGACCACCGAGTCGATCTCGCCGACCCAGTCGACCGGATCGACCAGGATGCGCTGCGCGAGGTCGCGTGCGACGTCGGTGTCGAGACCGCAGCGAGCCGCCCAGGCCGAGACGAGTTCGACGGCGTCGTTCAATGCCGGGTGGTGGAAGCCGACCTCGACGGGGAGAAGTTCGAAGACGGGCGAGAACACAGCTCCGCCGCGTTTCTTGGCGTCGCGTTCACGCTCTTCCGACGCAGCGATCTGCTCGCACTTTTCCTGCACGCGAGCGAGCTGGGCGGGTGGGCCTGCCAGGACGACGCGGCGACGACCGTTGCGGATGGCGAGGATCGCCGAGCGCTCGGGGGCGCCGGGGATGGCGAGCTCGTCGACGACGGCTTGCAGGCGGGTGGGGTCGACACCGGAAACCGAGACCATGGGTGCGCGGTCCGCGGCACCGATGATCCCGCGTCGACGGGCAACGAGGCCTGCGGCAGCACCGATGAGCTGTGCGACGGCCAGCAGCGAAGCGTCCTCGCCGCCGTTGCTCTTGACGGATTCTGCTGCGATGAGCCCCTGCGAGTGTCCGATGACGCTGACGGGCGGAGTCTCGGCGGGGTCGAGTCCCTGCAGCTTGAGCGCGCGCAGGGCGGCGACCTGAGTCAGGAAGACACCCGGCAGGGAGACCGCTGCGGAGGTCAATGCCGTTTCCGACGGGCCGAATGTGGCTGCGTCGTCGGCATCCTCGGCGAGATCCTGCTCGAGCATCCAGCCGATCGGATCGAAGCCGACGGAACGAACGACGAGAAGTTCGTCGGCGACGGGGGCCAGGATGGTGGCGGATTCGTTGACGAGGTCGGTCAGTTCCGGCTCGAGCGCGGAATCGCGGGCGAGCTCTTCGAGGGAGCTGAGCCACGGTGCACCCTGGCCTCCGAAGGCGAGTGCGTACGGTTCACCGGCTGCGAAGCGGTCTGCGAGCGTACGAGAACCGCCACCGCTCCTGGGGGACCTGCCCGCGCCCTGTCCGTGTGATGGTGTGCTCTCGTTGATCGTCAAGGTGCAGCATTCCTCTCGTGAACGCCTCGAGGGGTGAGGGTTCGTCGGCGACGCCGTCGTCTCGGCGTAGTGGAGCGAAATCGTGGAGCTCGGACGTCGTCGGCGACGTGTGCTCTATCCGCGTGACACCAGGTTGACACAGAATCATGAGGAAATCCTCACGTTTCATTTGATGTCCTACTGCTACCCGCGAGTAGCCCGCCCAGCAGCGATTTTTCGACACCGTGTCGAACTCGCCGGTAACAAACATCGGTGCTGGCAGCGACGCAATTTGCCGCGGCAAAACATGAGGATTTCCTCGCGTCTATCGTTATCATTTCGTTATGTGATGCTGGCCACAGATGCAGTCTCAAAGACTGTCGGTGGCTCGACGTAGCTTGACCCCGACACATCGAACTCGGGGGGATTTCATGTATTCGTCAGTTACACACATCTTTTCGCAACACGACCACGATGCGGTCCGTTTCCACATCGAAGACACTGCGGCACTGACTGTTTCGCCGTTCTGGACACCGGGGTGGCCGGACGAGCTCGAAATCGCGCTACTCGACGCCGTCTTCACCGCGCGAGCTCCCTACGGAGGTCCCGGCAACGGGGTACGCCGAGTCCTCTCCCGCTGGCGCGCATATCGCTCGCTGGAGCTCCACCGACGAGAGCACTTGGACGACATCGGTGCGCTCGCGAATTTCCAGACATGCCCCGAGGACCTCGCCGAGATTCTCGGGAACCGGCAACGCGTGTCCGGTAACTCCACCACCAAGGCAGACGCGGCGGCCCGCGCAGCAGCGACACTGATTTCGCTCGGTGTGCGCACGGCCGCCGACCTCGATGACCACGGCGATCGGCGTCGGGCCGTCACAGCCATCACCGGTGTCGGCTCCAAAACGTGGGAATGCGCCCTCTTCCTCGTCGGCAGACGCACGCCCGACGCCATCCGCTATCTGGTTGCCTTCATCTCGGATGCGGTGGGCCGGGAAGTGGACCTGAGCGAGGCGTCGGGACTGTTGGGCGCTGCGGCCGCGACGCTCGGGAGCGAGACTGTGGTGCTCGAACACGCCGCGTGGCGCTATCGACGCCGCTTCCCGCTTCCCCCGCTACCGGTTCCGCTCTCCGAGGTCGGCTGATCGCCCGAACCGGGGCTGTCTCAGGACGGATGCTTGTCGATGAGCGCGGCCACCCCGTCCAGGATGCGTGCCACGCCGAACTCGTACTCGTGCACGGGGTCGCTCGCTGCGTCGTACGAGGTCGACGCAGCGGTCCCGACGCGCCCCGACACCGGGTATCGATCACGGTCCATCACCTGTTCGAGGATCGGTGCGGTGGCGGCCCACCACTGCGCGTCCGTCATACCGGACTCGTCACGGCTGCGCTCGAACACGGTCAGCGCCCTGGCCGTCCCGGCGACGTGAGTGAGTACCAAGGTGAGCACCGAGTCCATCTCGATATCGGTCAGCCCTACGCCGTCGAGGACGCGGAGTTCCGCCTCGTACTTGTCGTTGGTGTGCGGTCCCAGCACGGCGCGCGCCCGCTGCACATCGAGCAACCACGGGTGCCGCCGGTAGAGCTGCCAGTTGCGCTCGGCCACGAACTCCAGGCCGTCGCGCCAGCCTTCGGAGGAGGCAGCCGGTTCGTCGACGCTCGAATACAGCGAGTCCACGGCACTGTCGATCATGAGGTCCGCCAGCTCGTCACGACCGGGCACGTGGGTGTAGAGCGACATCGCGCCGACACCGAGCTTGTCCGCCACGCGCCGCATCGACACCGCGTCCACGCCCTCGGCATCGGCGATCTCGATCGCTGCCGACACGATCGCGTCCACACTCAACCCAGTACGGCTCGGTTTGCTACCGACACGCCACAACAGTTCGAGTGTGCGTGTCGGATCGAATCCGGAATCGTTCTTGCTCGCCACCGTTGGCACAGTACGCCGTACGCGCAGCGGCTGCGGTCACCAGCTAGCGACGTTGTAGACTTGCCCCGCACTCGCGCGAGTGGCGGAAATGGCAGACGCGCTGGATTTAGGTTCCAGTGTCTTAGGACGTGGGGGTTCAAGTCCCCCCTCGCGCACACCTTGTCGAGGGATCAATGCAGGACAGCAGTTCAATACCCCAGATCGCGGCGTCGGCACCCGACGAAGGCGATGCCTGACAGGCCGGCCGCGACCGCCAGCAGGATCAGCCCCTGCCCCAGATCGAATGGTTCCAGTGGCACCTGCGCGGTGTACCGCAGGGGTGAAGCCCGATCGAACCACTCGGGTAGATCGAACGCGTCGGCAAACATGACGGCGACCGCTACATAGCCGAAAAAGAGCCACGCCACTGCAGCTGCCCGACGCGCAACGCCGACGACCACGGCCGTTGCCGCCACGATTACCCACACTGCGGGGACGTACGCCAGTGCCGACGCTGCCAGGCGCACGGCCTGCAGCGGATCACCGATAGTCACCCCGTACGCCAGGCCGTCGCCGAACCCGCCTGCAACCAATACCAGCGCACTGCCTGCCATCGCCACCACGAGGTACCCGGTGAGCCAACGCACGCGCCCGACCGGTGCTGCCAGGATCATCTCCGCCCGTCCGGCCGCCTCCTCGGTCCGAGCCCGCAGCACACAGCTCACCCCACATGCGGCGGCCAGTAGAGCAATGATCGACAGCGTGAGCGAGTGGTACGAGTCGACGGCGTCGCTCGCGTCCGGCAGATAGGCAGCGAGTTCAGGATTGTCCGCCAGAAACTGTTCGATGCTGTCCGCGAAGGAGCCATAGGCACTTCCGAGAACGAAAACCCCGATACACCAACCGAATACAGTGGCGCGTTGCACACGCCACACCAAACCGACCGGCGAGCTCAGCAGGCGAGAGGCCGTACCGCGGCCCGCCCGGTACCGAAAGACTCCAGCACCGAAGTCGCGTCGCTCAGCGAGGATGAACGCCACGGCGACGAGCATCGCCGACATCACGACATACAACAGCAGTGGCCACCAGCGATCGTCTACGAAGGGATAGGTACGTTGCCCCCACCCGATAGGCGAGGCCCAGGCCACCGCGTCGTTGCCCACATCGCCGACCGCGCGCAGGATGTACGCCACTGCGATCAGTGCACTGACGGCTGCGTAGACGCCGCGGGGATTCTGGTACATCTGTGCGGCGACGGTGGTGGCCGCTGCAACAGTCATGCCGAAGCCGGCGATTGCCAGTCCGAACAGCACCGAACCTTCGATTGCCAGCCCGGTCACCACCGATGTGACAGTCAGGACCACCGCGACGACGATGTTCGCGAGCACGGCGATACCGAGAGCAGCGAGTACAGGAGCGCGGCGCCCCACCCTCATCGACCTGATCAACTCGGTTCGTCCGGCTTCTTCGTCGGATCGCGTGTTCCTACCGATCAAGAACATATTCATCAGTGCGACGACAATGGCGAGATAGGCGAAGATCTCGAAGAGCACCTCACCGCCGATTGTCTCCAGCAGTCGCGTCGGCCCGCCCATCGCAACCAGTGCCGCGTTCGCACTCATGGTGGACCGCAACTGGGCCAATTTCTCGGGCGAATCGTAGAAGTTCTGACTGCTCGTGGACTGCAGCGCCATCAAGGCAGCCATCCCTGCCAGCCACCAAGGCAGTATCCAGCGCTCGCGACGTAGTGAGAAACGAACAAGCGAGGTGAAGCCCGCTGAGCGAGGAAAGGCCGTCTCCGTGGTGACGATGTCGCTGCTCACGGCGACCCCACTCACGATGTCCCCGCTACCGAGTGGGAATCGACCTCGTAGTGACGCAGAAAGATGTCCTCCAGTGTCGGCCTACTGCTGCTCATCGCGACGACACCGAGATCGGCGAGCGCACGGAGCACACCGTCGAGTTGCGCCGTCTCGACCGCGAACCGTGCGTGTGTGCCATCCGAGACCAGCTCGTGCACCCCCGGCGTCGACGCAAGTGCAGCGGTGGGGTGCACCGTCTCGACAGTGATCGACGTCGTGCTCAAATGCCGCAATTCGACGAGAGACCCGCTCTCCACCGTACGACCGTTTCGAACGATGCTGACTCGATCGCACAGTGCCTCGACCTCGGCAAGCATGTGACTGGACAACAGCACCGTGCGTCCCTCGCTCACCAGCTCACGAACACACCGTTGAAACTCCGCTTCCTTCAGCGGATCCAGACCCGCTGTCGGTTCGTCGAACAAGAACAGTTCCGCGTCCGATGCCAGCGCGGCAACCAGTGCCACCTTCTGTCGGTTCCCCTTGGAATAGGCGCGAGCTTTCACAGTCGGGTCGAGTTCGAATCGTTCGAGCATCTCGGCGCGTCGAGCAGAATTCACACCACCGCGCAGTCTGGCCAGCAGGTCAATGGTCTCACCACCGGTGATACCCGGCCATAGCGTGACCTCACCCGGCACATAGGCGAGCCGGGCGTGCGCGGCGACCGCGTCCGTCCACGGGTCCAACCCGAGTAACCGGACCGAGCCGGCGTCCGCACGAAGCAACCCCAGCAGGATACGAATCGTCGTCGTTTTCCCCGCGCCGTTGGGCCCGAGGAACCCGTGCACCTCACCAGCGCGAACAGTCAGGTCGAGTGCGTCGAGTGCGACAGTGTGGCCGAAAGACTTCGTCAGCCCGGAAATGTCGATCACAGCGTCGTCGGTCATCACTTGATCGTGACCCAGGGTGCGGCCTGCGGGGAGGGCCGAAAGTCCCTGCGATGCACCTCTGTCACCATGGGAAATCTCGCGTCCCGGCTAGAGCTCCTGGCGGTGGGCGAGGTATTTGCGGACGGTGGTGACAATGTCGTTGGCACACACGAGAATCACAGCGATGGCACCTATACCTATCGCGATATCGAGTGCGGTACCCAGATTGCCGTCGTTACCTCCATATCGACTGGCGATGAATTCCGCCGAGAAGTAGGGCCGGTACACCAGGACGGCGACGGCTGTGGCAACGGCAAGCAGATTTGCCGCAATGGATATCACAGTGACCGGCAGCGTCCAGGCACGCACGATCAATTGCGCGCCTGCCACACACACCCACAACCCAGCAACCACGACTACAGCAGGCAACAGTCCCTCGACCACACCGGCATCGAGGCCCTCCGCGGTTTCGGCGAGAAACGACGGTGCCAGCGCCGGGAAGAAGCACAGCGATACGACCAGCAAGGCGACGGCGAACACAAGATCAGCGATCGCGTCGCCGAGGGCGATCTCGTGCCCGTGCGGAACCGGCGGGAGGTCATCAGGATGCCAATCGCGTAGCACCGCATTCGGGGCGAAACGCTCGATGACCGCGAAGACTACGGTGACCCAGAGGGCGGCGTACATCGCGCCCGCGAAGGCCGACGTGAGCCCCTCTTCGACAATCCTGCCGATTGTCGGCGTCGTGTCGTTGTCGACCAGGATGGGCAGCAGACTCACCCCTCCGAAGAGGATCGCCATCACACGGACAGCAGACCATAGAACACGCACGTACGTGTCATAGAAGCGCGGCCCGATGAGCTGACGCGGCGCGCCGCGGAGTCGGCGCGCCTGATCTTCCGGTGGACCGAATTCGGTGAGAACCTCACGTGTGGAGCGCCCGTAGGATTCGTTCCGGACCCGTTCCCGCAGCTCCTTGTCAGCCTGGTCCCGGCGTGACCTCGGCAAATGCACGAGCACACCGTGAACGTAACGGTCGAGAAGGTCGTTGTCGGATAGCGTGTCGGTCATCTTCACTCCCCGCAACCATTCGATATCAATTCCGGCCACCAGTCGACCAACCCGCCGGATCCGGCGCGAGAGCCGTTGGTCCCCGCCCTGTGGGCCATCGGACCAGTCAGGACTCCCCCCCGGCCCGCACCGAACTACCAGAGGTAGTAGAGACTCGGGTACCTTCGTGGGGTGGCACATTCTCGCTCCGGACGCCGTCCTGCGCTCATCGCGCTGGTCATGCTGTCTGCGGCGGCGTGCCTGGCGCTCGGCTGGTGGCAGTGGGAGCGATTCGAGGCTGTCGGCGGTAACGGTCAGAACCTCGGGTACGCACTGCAGTGGCCACTGTTCGCGGCATTCGTGATCTATGCGTATCGCAAGTTCGTCAAACTCGAAGACGAGGCGGAGTCGCCGGACGCACCCGAGAGTGAAGCCGACAACGTCCTCCGCGAGATCCCCGCCGATCTACTTCCCGCGCGGCCCGCACCCGGCAGCGTGGACGATCGTGTGTCCGCCGAAGAGGCCGACCTCGAGACTCGTCAACTTCTCGAATACAACAGCTATCTCGCTGAGCTCGACCGCTCACGCGAGTGAAGACAGGAGCCCCATACGTGAGCACGGCACCGGAGAAGCCCGCGCAGACCGACCGGACGAAGAAGATCGCGTCCGCTCTGTTGCGCTACCGAGTGCTCGCGTACATCACCGGCATCTGGCTGCTGGTTCTCACCGGGGAAATGGTCGCCAAGTACATCTTCCGGGTCGAGGACGTGCCGAGCTGGATCGCGGTCGTGCACGGCTGGGTTTATCTGATCTACCTCATTTTCACCGTGGACCTGGCCATCAAGGTCCGCTGGCCGCTGGCTCGCACGATCGGAACACTGCTCGCAGGCACCATCCCGTTTCTGTCCTTCGTCGTCGAACACTGGCGCACCACGCAGGTCAAGCGCGACTTCGGCGTCTGAGTCAACAGTTCACGGCGGCCGTGTTCTCGCCGTCTTCGATCTCGCCCTGTAGGGCTGCAAGCACGAGTTGTTGCGCAACCCCGTCGTAGGAAATTCCGGTGTGCTCGACGGTGTTGCCGGGACAGAGATCCTGCAGGACGATGTTGTGAGTGCCTGGCCCCGTCAGAAGCGAGGCCGTGTACGGGACGACCTGGTCGTAGCGGGTGACGATGGTGGTGTAGCGGACCCCGGGCACGGTGTCAGTCGGGACGTTCAGCCGCTCCAGCGCCTCGTCGACCGGTGGCCCCGGCGTCGGATAGTTCGGCGGAGACAACGCCACGATCTGCGACACGTGTTCGCTCCCGCCGAGGAAGCGTACGTAGTACCGCGGGATCGTGCCGCCTTTGGAATGACCCACCAGCGCCACAGTCGAGGCCCCTGTGGCATGCCGGACCTCGTCGACGAACACCGCCAGTTCCGCAGCGCCGTCGGCGATCGAACCGAACCCGCCCACGGGGACACCGGCGAGTTCGCCGTAGTCGATTGCGAACACGCAGTATCCTTCGGCGGCGAGCGCCGGCCCGAGCGATGCCCAGTTGACATAGGAGTTCTCGAGGAAACCGTGCACCAACACGACCGGCTCGGGGTGCGCAGCAGTCGGCGTGCACGTGTAGTCGTTCACGCCGGGCAGCGTGGCCTCGGGATGCACCACGGAGTACAGCGCAGCCTCGGGAAACGAATCCTGTGCAGGTGAGGCAAGCGCCGATGCCCCCGAGCTCAGCAGCAGACAACCCGCCAGCACGGCGCCTGTCAGTACCCGATTCACCGCTGTCCGATTCACCGCTGTCCGATTCACGCTGATCCCGGTCCTATGGTGCCAGCGCGTGTAGGGCCGGAATCAGCGCCTGCAGTGCACGACCACGGTGCGATACGGCGTCCTTTTCCTCCGCGCTCAGCTCCGCTGCAGAACGCCCGTCTCCCTCGGGCACGAACACCGGGTCGTAGCCGAAACCGTTGCTCCCCAATGGAACCCGAGAAACCACGCCCCGCCACTCGCCCCGAACCACCGTCTCCGATCCACCCGGCACCGCGAGAGCGCAGGCGGAGACGAACGCCGCTCCCCTGCGCTCGTCCGGCACGTCACCGAGCTGAGCCAACAGCAGGGAGGTGTTGGCGTCGTCGTCCCCATGGGTTCCGGACCAGCGCGCTGACAACACACCCGGCATCGCGTTGAGCGCATCGACCTCGAGGCCCGAATCATCGGCGACACAGGGCAATCCGGTCGCCGCAGCACCGTCACGTGCTTTGGCCAGCGCATTTTCCTCGAACGTTGCCGCCGTCTCCGGCGCCTCCGGGAACTCGGGAACCTCGTCGAGACCGACGAGCTCGATTCCCGAAATGCCGGCAGAGTCGAGGACCCGTCGCAGTTCGCGCAGTTTCTTCTTGTTCCGACTGGCTACGAGCAGCCGGGTGTCAGCCACCGAACTTCTTCTTCGGTGACTCGGTGGGCGCCGGTTCGGGTAGCACGCCCGGATACGGTTCGGCCAGTGCCGCCTTCTGCACCTCGAACAACTGCTCGATGCCGCCGAGAGCCGAGTCGAGCAGTTTGTCCAGAGTCGAGCGCGGGAACGTCGCACCCTCGCCGGTCCCCTGCACCTCGACCAGCGTGCCGGTGTCGGTCGCGACGACGTTCATGTCGACCTCGGCTCGCGCGTCCTCCTCGTACGGCAGGTCGAGGCGGACCCTGCCGTCGACCACTCCGACACTGACTGCGGCGATACGACACGAAATCGGCTGCGGGTCGGCGAGGCGACCCGCGGCGCGCAAGTAGGTGACGGCGTCGGACAAGGCGACGAATGCACCGGTGATGGCGGCTGTGCGAGTGCCTCCGTCCGCCTGCAGGACGTCACAATCGAGTGCGATGGTGTTCTCGCCGATGGCGGCAAGATCGATGCATGCGCGCAGAGATCGTCCGACGAGCCTGGAGATCTCCTGAGTGCGACCTCCGACCTTGCCCTTGACGGACTCGCGGCCGCTACGAGTGTGCGTGGCGGCGGGCAACATGGCGTACTCGGCAGTGAGCCAGCCCAGCCCGGTTCCTTTGCGCCACCGAGGAACGCCCTCTTCCACGCTCGCCGTGCACATCACCCTGGTATTGCCGAATTCGACCAGAACCGACCCTGCAGGGTTGCTGGTGAAACCTCGAGTTATTGCAATGGTGCGGAGTTCGTCATCCGCTCTTCCGTCTTCTCGTCTGGACACGCAGCCAGCCTATCGAAGTTCATTCCGCAGGCTCCACTCACGGCCCTATCGAAGGTTCATTCCGCAGGCTCCACTCACGGCCCTATCGAAGGTTCATTCGACAGGCTCCACTCACGGCCTACCTGAACATCTCGCTACACGGTGAAGACATCCCCCGGCGACACCGCGTGAACGGGCCCGCTGAATTCGGCTTTGGCTTCGGCGATGACATCCTCACGAGAGGTCCACGGCGGAATATGCGTCAACAACAGCTCGCCGACGCCTGCCTCGCGCGCAAGTTGGCCGGCCTCCGTGCCGGACAGGTGGACCCCTACGGGTCGATCCGGGGAGTGCGTCCAGGAGGCCTCGGCGAGCAGCACGTCAGCGCGGTCTGCGATATCGCGGACAGCCTGACACATTCCGGTATCGCCGGTGTACGCGAAGATCTTGTCCTTGGCGGTGGTGATGCGCATCCCGTATGACTCGGGCGGGTGATAGACCTGGCGAGGGAGAATCGACAGCCGTCCGTGGTGCACCACACGCCCGTCCGTCCATCTCCGCAGATCGAGAGTGTCGGACATGTCGTCGATCTGACCGCCACACTCGGCGGAGGCGACACCGAGCCTGAACGCGGTGTCCTTCGGCCCGTAGACCAGCGCCCGCCCCTCGGGGGGATTCGGATGGTAGCGCCGCCACACCAGCAATCCCGGTACATCGAGGCAGTGATCGGCATGCAGGTGCGTCAGAAAAACGCTCACATCGCCCGGGTCTGCGTAGCGCTGCAGCGCTCCGAGAACGCCGGGGCCGAAGTCCAGCACGAGTGGCGATGTTTCCGACTCGTCGAGGAGATAGCCCGACGCGGGGGAATCGGGCCCGGACACACTGCCCGAACATCCCAGGACGGTAATTCGCATACCGCTCATGCTGCCACGAGATCGGCCGACGCCGAAACGCATCGCGTTTTTTGCGCCGGCGATTTCACCGCACGGCCCGTGCCGCCCGCGCGTCGGACGACAGCGCCCACGCAGCCACGACGCCGCCGATCGCCCCGAACAGGTGGCCCTGCCAAGAAACACCCGGTGTGGCGGGCAGAACACCCCACAGTGCGCTCCCGTAGACGACGAACACCACCACGCCGATCGCCAACTGCCCGAGCTTGCGGGTGAAGATTCCACGAGTGAGTAGGTAGGAGATGAATCCGAAGATCAGAATCGACGACCCGATGTGATTGTCGTTGCTGCCACCGATCAGCCAGGTGCCGACGCCGCCGATAACCCAGATGATCCCGGTGGCTGTCAGTCCACGCGCCACTCCCGAGAGCAACACCAAGAAACCGAGGATGAGCACAGGAATCGTGTTGGCGAACAGATGCGCCCAGTCGTCGTGCAGCACCGGCGCGAACAGGATGCCCCACAGACCGTCCATACTGCGAGGTTCGATTCCGGCCTGCTGGACTCGACTCCCGGATGCCACATCGATGATCTCTATGATCCACAGCAACACCACGAACGCGCCGACGAGCATGCCGGCCTCCTGCCACGCCGGCCGCTTCGGAGCCGGGGTCGGCAGGTACGGGTTCGCGCTCATCGGTGACGCCTTTCCTCGAGCGGCCGGTTTGTCCTGTTCATCACCAAGCGTACCGACGTTCAGGACTCGAACGCCGACGGAAAGATGGAGCGATAGGTGGGAATGCCCGCCACCGATGTGGCGTCGAGCAGGGCGCGGACGATGGCACGTTCGACGACGTTCGCTGCCACCGCGGTAACCGCGTCGAGAACCGGCAGGTCCACCGCGAAGGCTTTCGGCATCGACGTCTCGGTGACGACCGATCTCGTTCCGGTGGACAGCGCGAAGATCGTGTCCCCGTCGAGCGGCGAGTGGGCGGGACGGATGGCCCGCGCCAAGCCGTCGTGACCTGCCACGGCGAGTCGCTTGCACGAGGCTGCCGTCAGATCGACGTCCGTGGCGACCACGCCGATGGTGGTATTGAGGGCCGTTCCCTTCGCCGCGAGCGAGTTGGCGTTCCACAGCTCGTGCACGTCGGGCTTGCGCATTCCGAAGGCTTTCGGGCCTTCCGAACCGACGCCCCAGGGCAGTCCGGTGCGGGGATCGAAGACCGAACCCACCGGGTTGGTGACCATCAACGCCCCGATAGTGACCCCGTCGGCCGGTCCACCCTCGATGATGGTGCTCGCGGTACCCACCCCGCCCTTGAGGACCCCGGCTCGGGCGCCGACGCCCGCGCCCACCGAGCCTGTTGCGAAATCTGCGGCGGCAGCCTCCGCGGCAGCGAAACCGAAATCTGCCGTCGGCCGAACGGCCCAGTCCCCGACCGGCAGGTCGAAGATCACCGCCGCCGGCACGATCGGCACAACCTGATCCGGACTGCCCATGGGGATGCCGTGCCCGTGTTCCTCGAGCCATCTCATGACGCCGTCGGCGGCGGCCAGACCGTACGCGCTGCCACCGGTCAACAGGATCGCGTTGATCTGCTGCACCGAGTGGCTCGGATCGAGGAGGTCGGTCTCGCGGGTGCCTGGTCCCCCGCCGCGAACGTCGACCGCGGCCACGGCCCCGCCGAGGGTCCGCACGACGGTGCAGCCAGTCGCAGCGCCGGATCCGAGAGTGGCCGACGGATCGAGCGCGTGGTGGTGACCGACCAACAGTCCCGCGACGTCGGTGAGTGAATCAGCGCGGCCAGTCACGTGGCGGCCCTCCTACGGAGTGAGGACCTGCACCAGGGAATCCTGCATCCAGGTCAGCCAGTGGTACACGTCGAGGTGAGGCGCTCGCGGGTCCTCGTCGTCGAGAACTTCCGGAGTGTCCGCGTCGATACCCAACGTGGTTCCGAGAGCCAATCGTACGTCGTTGAGGCCCATCAACCAGGCGTCTGCCTGCTCGGGCGTCAGGACGATTTTTCCGCCGGAGGCCGGAAGCGTGTCGAGGATGACGCTGCCGGCATGCAACTTCTCGTCGATGATGTCCGGTTCGTGGAGCCCGCGCAGCGCGCCGTTGAGATCTGCGGTGTCCGAGCCGTCCTCGCTCTGGTCGCGTCGGTGAAAGTCCGGGAGCAGACGGGCCAGGGCAGCGTCCTCCGGCGGAGTGCTGTGCCCGGTGCGCAACCCCGTCATCGCCGCGAGCTCGTCAGTGGGCACGTCGGCGGCACGGTCGCGGAGCAATCCGATCACCGATCCGACGAGCGATCTCAGGACGGCGGCCTCACGTGCATCCATGTCCGAGCGAATTTTTACTCCGCTGAGTGAGTTCTTCCTGCTCCACGTGCGCACAGCGTCAGCTTTCCTTCATCTCGGATGCAATCGGATCCTACGGTCGGCGTACTACTTGTCCTGCTGCATCGTCGCCCACAGGCCCGCTGCGTGCAGTTTGCGCACATCGTTTTCCATCTTGTCTCGTTCACCGCTGGACACGACGGCCTTGCCCTCGGAGTGCACCTGCATCATCAGCTCGGTCGCCTTGGCCTTGCTGTATCCGAAGAGCTTCTGGAACACGAACGTCACGTAGTGCATCAGATTGACCGGATCGTCCCAGACGATCGTCACCCAGGGCACGTCGTGCGCCTCGTCGGCGGCCACGGTGGCCGATTCGGCGGGCGCGGCTTGTGGCGACGCCGCCAGAACCGGGGCCCCGGCGGCGATGTCCGCGATCTCGTCAGCCGTCGTTGAAGCCATACGAACAGGGTACGACGGCTGGGCCGAGGTGCACACCGTCACCCCCGAGCCTCGTAGTGTTGATCCCGTGCCTACCGCATCGACACCGGGTCCGGACATAACGGACAGCGACCCGAGTACAGCGCTCTTCACCGATCAGTACGAGTACACGATGCTCTCGGCGGCCCTCGCCGACGGATCGGCTCACATACCGTGCAGTTTCGAGGTCTTCGCGCGGCGCCTGCCGAACGGACGCCGGTACGGCGTCGTCGCCGGCACCGCACGCTTCATCGAAGCCTTGACGCGGTTTCGCTTCGGGCCGGACGAACTCGACACACTGGGATCGTTTCTCGACGGATCCACCCTGGAATGGTTGAGGAAGTATCGATTCTCCGGCGATATCGACGGATACCGCGAGGGAGACCTGTACTTCCCCGGCTCGCCGGTGCTGTCCGTCCGGGGCACCTTCGCCGAATGCGTGATCCTGGAAACCCTCGCCCTGTCGATCCTCAACCACGACAGTGCCATCGCCTCCGCGGCAGCCCGGATGTCCAATTCGGCGGGCTCACGTCCCATCATCGAGATGGGCTCGCGACGCACGCACGAGGAAGCCGCTGTCGCCTCGTCCCGCGCGGCATACATCGCTGGGTTCTCCGCTACCTCGAACCTGGAAGCAGTTCGTCGCCACGGACTTCCTGGCGCCGGGACCTCCGCGCACGCGTTCACCCTGCTGTACACGGGCGCGGACGGACCGAACGAGAAGGCCGCATTCGCCGCACAGATCCGAGCGCTCGGCGTCTCGACGACCCTGCTGGTCGATACGTACGACATCAGCGCGGGAGTCGCCAACGCGATCGAGGTCGCCGGCCCCGATCTCGGCGGCGTGCGCATCGACTCCGGCGATCTGGGCGTGCTGGCGGGACAGGTGCGGCGCCAACTCGACGATCTCGGTGCCACCAAAACCAAGATCGTCGTCTCCGGCGACCTCGACGAGTACGCCATCGCCGCGCTGCGCGCGGAGCCCGTGGACTCCTACGGCGTCGGGACCTCCCTGGTGACCGGATCGGGCGCCCCCACTGCGGGGATGGTCTACAAACTCGTCACCGTCGACGGACGCCCCGTGGCCAAGCGCAGCGACCACAAGCAGACACGGGGCGGCGCCAAGGCTGCGCTGCGCGCCACCCGCGCCACCGGAACGGCAGTCGAGGAGGTCGTGTATCCGTTGGGCAGCCCACCGCCGATCGACGACGACCTCGTCGGCACCCCACTGACCGTGCCCTATGTCCGCGAAGGCCACGTCGTCGACGGGTTGCCGGCGCTCGCGGACTCACGAGCGCTCCTGCGTAGCCGACTCGTGAGCCTGCCATGGGAGGGGCTCAAGCTCTCGAACGGCGATCCCGCGATCCCCACGCGATTCGTCGACGCCTAGGCGCCTTCGGCGCATGTGCGCGGAAATACAGGACGGGCTATGTATTTTCACGCACGTGCGCGGAGCGCCGCCCATGGAAGTACCCTTCTTCGGTGCCATCCAAGACCGAACTGCCCACAGTGCCCGCCCTCCTGAAGGTCGCGGTGCATGCACTCGGCGGCAAGGAACGCAGCAACCAGCTCACCATGGCGTCGGCTGTCGCGCACTCGATCGACACCGGCGAGCACCTCGCGGTCCAGGCGGGCACGGGTACCGGCAAGTCGCTCGCCTATCTCGTTCCCAGCATTCGGCATGCTGTCGAGTCCGGAAAGACAGTGGTGGTCTCCACCGCCACCATCGCGCTGCAGCGCCAGCTCGTCGACCGTGATCTCCCGCGCCTGTCCGACGCGCTCGCCGAGGCACTCGGTCGGCGCCCGAAGTTCGCGATACTCAAGGGGCGCAACAACTACCTGTGCATGAACAAGATCCACACCGGCGCTTCTGAGGATGCTCCGGATGCCGAACTGTTCGACGCCTTCGCCATCTCCCGACTCGGCCGCGAGGTGGTGCGGTTGACGAAATGGTCCTCCGATACCGAGACCGGTGATCGCGACGATGTCGTACCCGGCGTCAGCGACCAGGCGTGGCGCCAGGTCAGCGTCACCGCGCGCGAGTGCCTGGGCAAGTCACGCTGCCCTGTCGGCGAGGACTGTTTCGCCGAACGGGCGCGCACCGAGGCCTCGCAGGTCGATGTCGTCGTCACCAACCACGCGCTGCTTGCCATCGATGCCATCACGGGCATTCAGATTCTGCCCGAGCACGATGTGGTCGTGATAGACGAGGCGCACGAGCTGGTCGACCGGGTCACCGGTGTCGCCACCTCGGAGCTGTCGGCCGCGACGGTCACAGCCGCGGCACGACGATGCAGCAAACTGATCGAGGAAGACATCGTCGACGCACTCGACGGCGCCGCAGAGAACTGGGGCGCCATTCTCGACGATCTGCCGCCGGGTCGGTGGGCCGCGCTACCCGACGGTGTCGGACCAGCATTGGCCTCCATCCGCGACAGTGCCTGGGCGGTGCGCACCGCGATCGGCCCGCAACGATCCGGTTTGGCCAACACAGACCCCGAGGCCGCCGCCGCGCGCAACGCAGCTCTCGTTGCAGTGGACGAGGTGCACGACAGCGCCGTCCGGGTCCTCACAGCCTTCGACGAGCCCGACCCGGCAAAACGCAAGGACGTCGTGTGGCACGCCGTCGACGACTTCCGCGGTTCGGTCAAACGCACCGTCCGGATGGCTCCCCTGTCGGTGGGCGGGCTGCTGCGGTCACGATTGTTCGCCGAATCGACGGTGGTGCTGACCTCGGCCACTTTGACCGTCGGTGGGTCGTTCGACGGACTGGCCGTCAACTGGGGGCTACCGGCCGAAAATTCGGCGCGGAGCGAGACTGCCATGTCCTCCGGTGCAGAACCGCCGTCGGACACGGCCTCGATTCACTGGAATTCGCTCGACGTCGGCTCACCGTTCGACCACGCCAAAGCCGGCATCCTCTATGTCGCGGAGCACCTCCCGCCGCCCGGCCGCGATGGACTCTCACCGCTGTACCTCGACGAGATCGAAGCACTCGTCGGCGCTGCGGGTGGCCGCACGCTCGGCCTGTTCTCCTCGATGCGCGCCGCGAAGACAGCAGCCGAGGCGATGCGCGAACGCCTCGACACACCGGTGCTGTGTCAGGGCGATGACGCCACCGGCGCTCTGGTCACCAAGTTCGCCGAGGACGAAGCCACCTCGCTGTTCGGCACGCTGTCCTTGTGGCAGGGGGTCGACGTACCCGGCCCGTCGTTGAGCCTGGTCATTCTCGATCGAATTCCGTTTCCCCGACCGGACGATCCGCTGCTCGTCGCGCGTCAACAAGCCGTCCAGTCACGTGGGGGCAACGGATTCCTGTCCGTCGCCGCCAACCACGCAGCACTGTTGCTCGCGCAGGGAGTCGGCCGGCTTCTCCGGAGCGTCGACGACCGCGGGGTGGTCGCGATGCTCGACTCGCGGCTGGCGACGGCCCGCTACGGGGGCTACCTCCGGGCCTCGCTTCCACCGTTCTGGGAGACGTCCGACCCCGAGGTCGTCCGTAGAGCACTCACCAGGCTGGCCGAGCGCTGACCGACCCTCACACGTTCGGTGTCTTCACCAAACCGAGTTCGGCGTCTTCGACCAGCAGTTCGTGGTGCGGTAAAACCCGGACGGTGTAGCCCACCGCACCGCTGACCGGGAGCGCGGCATCGGTTGCGAAAACCTCCCCGAGGGACTCGGTTCCCGTGTGAGCCATCCTCACGGTACGGATGTCGGTCAGATTCTCGTCATCGTCGACTCGCCCCAACACCGCCTGGACGACCACATCGTCCGGCGACAGGCCACCGAGCCGAACATACGCTCGCAGTGTGAGTTCGGCGCCTATCACCGGCGTGTCGGGCAGGCCCTCGCTGTCCACCTGAACTACCTCGACCGAGTGCCACGCGTCCTCGACGCGGCGTCGGTAGGCGGCAATCGATCGTGCGCCCGCGTAGCTGTCGGCATCGACGGCGCGAGCCGATTCGGCAGCCGGCGCGTAATAGCCCAGCGTGTAGTCGCGAACCATCCTCGATGCAAGCACCTTCGGCCCCAGATGTTCGAGGGTGTGACGCACCATCTCTATCCATCTGCTCGGGACGCCATCGGTGCGGTCGTAGAACTTCGGCAGAACCGAATTCTCGAGCAGTTCGTAGAGCGCGGATGCCTCGAGATCGTCGCGCCGATGCTCGTCGGTGACACCGTCGGCCGTCGGGATGGCCCAGCCGTTTTCACCGTCGTACATCTCGTCCCACCAGCCATCGCGGATGGAGAGGTTGAGACCGCCGTTGAGCGCGGACTTCATCCCGGATGTGCCGCATGCCTCGAGCGGACGCAGGGGGTTGTTGAGCCACACGTCGCATCCCCAGTACAGGAAGCGCGCCATGGACATGTCGTAGTCGGGGAGGAAGACGATTCGGTGACGCACGTCTGCTTGGTCGGCAAACCGCACGATCTGCTGAATGAGTGCTTTGCCGCCGTCGTCTGCGGGGTGGGACTTGCCGGCCACGACCAGTTGAAGTGGCCTGTCCGGATCCAGCAGCAGTCGCTTGAGCCGTTCCGGTTCACGCAACATCAGCGTCAGACGCTTGTAGGTGGGTACGCGGCGAGCGAAACCGACTGTGAGCACATCGGGATCGAAAACACCTGATGTCCAACCGATTTCGGCCTGTGTAGCGCCACGTTCGAGCGCCGAACGGCGAACCCGGCGGCGAACCTCGTCCACCAATCTTCCGCGCAGCTCGTTCCGCGTTGCCCACAGAGTGTCCGCCTCGACGGTGTGCAACTGCTCCCAACCGCGAGCCTCCTCCACCGCCTGCGGGCCCGCGACAGCACGCGCGATGTCCATCCATTCCGGCGCCGCCCAGGTCGGCGCGTGCACCCCGTTGGTCACCGAGCCGATGGGAACCTCCGAGGCATCGAATCCGCGCCAGAGTTCGCTGAACATCTCGCGACTGACCGTGCCGTGCAGCTTCGAAACACCGTTGGCGCGCTGACCCAGACGCAGACCCATGTGCGCCATATTGAACACGGAGCGATCGGTCTCGCCGCCCAGCGCGAGGACACGTTCCATCGGAAGCCCCGGTAGCAGCGCCGAATCGGCGGTGCCATCACTGCCGAAGTAGTGCCGCACCAGGTCTGCCGGGAACCGATCGATCCCCGCAGGCACGGGTGTATGCGTGGTGAACACCGTGCCCGCTCGCACCGAGGCCAGCGCCGAGTCGAAATCCAGTCCCTGCACCGTCACCAATTCCCGAATGCGCTCCGCACCGAGAAAGCCTGCGTGCCCCTCGTTCATGTGGAACACTTCCGGGTCCGGCAGTCCGTACTCGTGGGTGTACGCGCGGATCGCTCTGACTCCCCCGATGCCCGCGAGGATCTCCTGCTTGATTCGGTGATCCTGGTCGCCGCCGTAGAGCCTGTCGGTCACTCCGCGAAGCTCGGGATCATTGTCGGAGATGTCCGAGTCGAGCAGCAGCAGCGGGACTCGCCCGACCTGCGCAATCCAGACGCGCGCTCGCAGCACTCTGCCGCCGGGCATCGAGACACGGACCAGGACGGCGGCTCCCGACTCATCCGCCAGCAACCGGACAGGCAACCCATGAGGGTCGAGGGACGGGTATCGCTCGGCCTGCCACCCCTCGGCGGTCAACGATTGGCGGAAGTAGCCCGACCGGTAGAGCAGCCCGACGCCAATCAGTGGCAGCCCCAGGTCGGATGCAGCCTTCAGGTGGTCTCCGGCCAGAATTCCCAACCCTCCGGAGTAATTCGGCAGGACTTCACTGACTCCGAACTCCATCGAGAAGTACCCGATACCCGTCGGCAGAGGCAATCCGTTGCGCAGCTGCTTCTGGTACCACAGCGGTCGCGTCATGTAGTCACGAAGATCGGCGGCCAACTGGTCGAGGCGGCTCACGAAGTCCTCGTTGGTCGCCAGTGCTTCCAGGCGCGACGGTCCGACGGCACCGAGGAGAGCAATCGGGTCTCGCTCGAGGTCCACCCAGAGCAGCGGGTCGATTTCCTCGAACAGCGCCTGCGTGGGCGGGTGCCACGACCAGCGAAGGTTTGTCGACAGCTCGCCCAGGGCATTCAGGCGTTGAGGCAAGTGGGCGCGGACAGTGAACCGACGCAAAGCTTTCACGGCTCGAAGCCTACCCACTTTGCCCGATGCTGCGTAGCGTCACGCTCGATCTTGTCCGACTGCGACATGACCGGCGCTACTGCACTACGGTTGACAAGGAGAGTTCGCGGACCATCGGTAACTGTGCAGCTGCATCACCTGCGGCCTGCAATAGAGGGAAAAGAATGGAGCGTGAAGTGACAGGTCGACTCGGTATCGACAATGTCCTTCCAGACAGCACTACCGGTAAGTATCCCGCGAAAGCAGTTGTGGGCGAAGCTTTTCCGGTATCAGCGGTCGTCTGGCGCGAGGGTCACGACGCCGTAGCGGCGACACTGGCGGTTCGTGGACCGGGTATGCGGTCTTCCCAGCGCACAACAATGACGCCCGGATCGGAACCGGACAACTTTCACGCGGTGTTCACTCCGTCGACCCCCGGATACTGGATATGCCGAATCGAAGCGTGGTCGGATCCGGTCGCCACCTGGAGGCATGCCGTCGAGGCCAAGTTGGGAGTCGGCCAGAACGCAGCCGAACTTGCAAACGACCTCGAGCTCGGCGCGCGCGCGTTCGAGCGTGCAGCCGAAGGTGTGCCCACCGAGGACCGAGCACTGCTCGATGACGTGGTGACCGCACTGCGGGATACCGACCGCCAACTGCCCGGACGAGTCTCGCCCGCGTTCACCTCCGAAGTCACAGCACTGCTGGCCGAACATCCCCTGCGTGAGCTGGTGACTCGGTCGGCGGCGATCAACATCTGGGTCGACCGCACTCGCGCGCTGCACGGGTCGTGGTACGAGTTCTTCCCACGATCGACGGGCGGGTGGAACGAGGACGGTTCGCCGCGCCACGGCACGTTCGCGACGTCGACAGCCATGCTGCCGCGGATCGCGCGCATGGGTTTCGACGTGGTGTATCTTCCGCCGATCCACCCGATCGGAATCGTCAACCGCAAGGGCCCCAACAACACCCTCACACCGGGTCCCGACGACGTGGGCTCACCCTGGGCGATCGGGTCCGCGGACGGGGGCCACGACGCCATTCATCCCGAACTCGGTACCGAGTCGGACTTCCGGGCCTTCATCGACGCAGCCCACGAGCTCGATCTCGAGATTGCGCTCGATCTCGCCCTGCAGGCCGCGCCCGACCACCCGTGGGCTGCTGAACACCCGGAATGGTTCACCGTCCTCCCGGACGGCACCATCGCCTACGCAGAGAATCCACCGAAGAAGTACCAGGACATCTACCCGGTCAACTTCGACAACGATCGACGCGGCATCTACGACGAGGTGCTTCGCGTGGTGCGCTACTGGATTTCCCTGGGCGTGAAGATCTTTCGGGTCGACAACCCGCACACCAAGCCGCCGAACTTCTGGGAATGGTTGATTGCGGAGATCAAGAAGACCGATCCGGACGTGCTGTTCCTGGCCGAGGCGTTCACCAGACCTGCACGGATGTACGGGTTGGCGATGCGCGGGTTCACCCAGTCCTACACGTACTTCACCTGGCGGGTAGCAAAGGGTGAGCTGACCCAGTTCGCCGAGGAGCACGCCCACCGAGCCGACGACGCTCGCCCGAACTTGTTCGTCAACACCCCGGACATCCTGCACGAGAGCCTTCAGCACGGCGGGCCTGGAATGTTCGCGCTGCGCGCAGCGCTGGCGGCGACGATGTCACCGACGTGGGGGGTCTACTCCGGGTACGAGCTGTACGAGCATCAGGCGGTGCGCCCCGGCAGTGAGGAGTACCTGGATTCGGAGAAATATCAGCTTCGGCCACGCGACTACGAGGGCGCTCTGGCGCGAGGCGAGTCGCTCGAGCCGTGGCTGGGCAAGTTGAACTCGATCCGGCGCGCGCATCCGGCTCTGCAGCAACTGCGCAACATCCACTTTCACCACGTCGACAACGACGCGCTGATTGCCTACTCGAAGTTCGACGCCAACACCGGTGACTCGGTTCTGGTGGTGATCAATCTGGACCCGTTCGGCCCGGAGGAAGGCACCATCTGGCTGGACATGCCCGAGATCGGTCTCGATTGGCATGACAGCCTCACGGTCACCGATGAGGTCACCGGACAGCAATACCATTGGGGCCAAGCCAATTTCGTCAAACTCGAGCCGTTGAAGGCCGTCGCGCACATCATGTCGCTACCGCCCATCCCCTACCCTCAGCGACTCGAACTGGCCTACCGCGGCAACTGGAAGTGAGTGCAAACCAACGTGAGCGACAAGCCGAGCACGCCTGACATCGCCCCACCGAGCGACAACGACATCGAGTTGCTCGCTCAGGGCACGCATTACAACCCGCACTCGATCCTGGGTGCGCACACCGTCGAGGGTGGCACCGCGATCCGCGCGCTCAAGCCCAACGCCGAGTCGGTGGTCGCCCGCATCGGCGATGCCGACTATCCCCTGACGCACGTCGCCCACGGCGTGTTCTCGGGCGTCGTTCCGTTCGAGGATCTGATGGACTATCGACTGGCGGTGACGTGGCCCGGTGGCCACACTGCGGTCTCGGCCGATGGTTACCGCTTCCTACCCACCCTCGGCGAACTCGATCTTCACCTGTTCGGTGAAGGGCGTCACGAGCGGCTCTGGGACATCCTCGGCGCACACGAGCAGAACTACACCACCCTCGACGGCGACGTCAGCGGCGTCTCGTTCGCCGTGTGGGCGCCCGCGGCCTCGGGTGTCACCGTCATCGGAGACTTCGACGGTTGGACAGGCCGTAGCTTTCCCATGCGCGCGCTCGGATCCACCGGTGTCTGGGAGCTGTTCATACCCGATCTCGCTCCGGGAGCCGTCTACAAGTACCGGGTACATGGCTCCGATGGTGTCGCTCGCGACAAGGCCGATCCGATGGCCTTCGCGACCGAGATCCCGCCTGCCACCGCATCTGTCGTGTCGAGCTCGTCGTTCGAGTGGACCGATGACGGATGGCTGGATGCACGCGCCGCCGTCGAACCGACCGCAGCGCCGATGAGCGTCTACGAGATTCATCTCGCGTCGTGGCGGCAGAATCTCGGGTACCGAGAGTTGGCCGAGCAGCTGGCCGATTACATCCTCGAGACCGGCTTCACGCATGTCGAGCTGCTGCCCGTGGCCGAGCACCCCTTCGGTGGCTCGTGGGGCTACCAGGTCACCTCCTACTACGCACCTACATCGCGTTTCGGCAGCCCCGACGACTTTCGTTTCTTCGTAGATCATTTGCACGCCAAGGGAATCGGCGTTATCGTCGACTGGGTTCCGGCCCACTTCCCCAAGGACGAGTGGGCGTTGGCACGTTTCGACGGCGGCGCTCTGTACGAGCACGGCGATCCCCAGCGCGGCGAGCAACTCGACTGGGGCACACTGGTATTCGATTTCGGCCGCCGCGAAGTCCGCAACTTTCTCGTCGCCAACGCTCTGTTCTGGCTCGACGAGTTCCACATCGACGGACTGCGCGTCGATGCTGTCGCGTCGATGCTGTACCTGGACTACTCCCGCCCCGAGGGCGGGTGGAGCCCGAACATCCACGGTGGCCGCGAGAACCTCGAGGCGGTGTCGTTCCTGCAGGAGATGAACGCCACCGTGCACAAGAAGTTCACTGGCGTCGTCACGGTCGCCGAGGAGTCGACGGCGTGGCCAGGCGTCACACGTCCGACGAGTGTCGGTGGTCTCGGCTTCAATATGAAGTGGAACATGGGCTGGATGCACGACACGCTCGGGTTCCTGGGGCGTGATCCGATTCATCGGACCTACCACCATCACGAGATCACCTTCTCGGCCGTCTACGCCTGGAGCGAGAACTACCTACTCCCCATCAGCCACGACGAGGTGGTGCACGGCAAAGGCACGCTGTGGACGCGCATGCCGGGCGACGATCACGCAAAGGCCGCCGGATTGCGCGGGCTGCTCGCCTACATGTGGGCGCATCCCGGCAAGCAGTTGCTCTTCATGGGTCAGGAGTACGGGCAGACGCGGGAGTGGTCGGAGGAACGCGGCCTCGATTGGTATCAACTCGACGAGAACAACGACCACGGCCTGCACCGAGGGATATTGAGCCTGGTCAGCGATCTCAACAGGGTCTACTGCGACCACCCCGCGCTGTGGACACTCGACACCTCTCCCAGCGGATATTCCTGGATCGATGCCAACGACACCGAGAACAACGTACTCAGTTTCCTGCGCTACGGGTCCGACGGTTCGGTGATCGCGTGCGTCTTCAACTTCTCCGGAGTGGTACGCGGCGACTATCGTGTCGGATTACCGGAACCTGGACGTTGGGTCGAGATCCTCAACACGGATGCAACCTCGTACGGCGGGACAGGCGTCGGCAATTATGGAGAAGTAACCGCGACGTCGCACTCGTGGCACGGTCGGCCGGCGTCAGCACAGGTCGCACTGCCTGCCAACGGAGCGATCTGGATCAAACTGGAGCGATAGATGAGTGGCGGTCGTACCCGACGCATTCCGAGTACGACCGCATTGCTCGCCTCGATCCTCGCGGCGGTGTTGCTGCTGACCGGTTGCGGTCAGGTTGTCGACGGCCGAGCCGTTTCCATCTACGAGAACCCGTTCAACGTGGCCGGTCTGCCCGTCACCGACGGACCCAGCGGACCTCGACCGGGCGCACGGAACTCCGACCTCGAGGTGCAGGGCTCCGAGGGGACCGACTCCGACATCATCGCCACCAACGCGATCGACGACATTCAGCGCTACTGGACGCAGACCTATCCCGAGCTGTTCAAGACTCCATTCAGACCCGTGGCCGACCTGATCTCGTGGGATGCGAGTGAAGCCGACGGCGACGGCGTCAGATTCTGTGGGTTCCGCACCGGGGGTATTCCCAATGCGGCGTACTGCACGAGAGAGGACTCGATCGGCTGGGACCGAACAATTCTGCTGCCTGCCTTGATCGACGCCTTCGGGCCGATGGCAGTGGTCATGGTCATGGCTCACGAATACGGGCATTCCATCCAGCACCAGTCCGGTCTCGTCGGCGACGACACCCCGACCATCGTCGCCGAGCAGCAGGCCGACTGCTTCGCCGGCGCGTTCATCCGGCACGTTGCCGAAGACAAGTCTCCGCACTTCACGATCAACACCTCCGACGGACTCAACGGGGTCCTCGCGGCAACCGTCGCTGTGCGAGATGTGGATCCGAACGACCCGGAATCGGTGCACGGCTCGGCCTTCGAACGCGTCACCGCGGTGCAGATCGGATTCACCGACGGCGCATCCGCGTGCCTGAACATCGACGAGAACGAGATCGAATCACGTCGCGCAGACCTTCCACAGAAGTTCAGCGATGCCGAGGACGACGGCGAACTGCCGGTCACCACCGAATCGCTCGACGCGTTCGTTCGCTCGTTCGAAACGCTGCTGCAACTGAGCGATCCGCCCACGGTGTCCTATGACGGAAGCGACACCAACTGTCCCGACGGCACATCCACGGAACCGGTCTCGTACTGCGCGTCGACGAACGTCCTGGGCGTCGACGTCGACGCGCTCGCCGAACTCGGTACCGCCGAGGAGCCTCGCCGCGGCGATGTCATTCCGCTCAACGTCTCCGGTGACTACAGCGCGTACGTGCTCTTTGCCTCGCGCTACACGCTGGCGGTGCAGAAAGAAGCCGGTCAAGCGCTGGACAATCCCCAGACCGCGTTGCGATCCGCCTGTCTGGCCGGGGTCATCACGGCAGGGCTCAGCGCCGAGAATCCAGAGGCCTCGGGACTCGAGGTGTGGCTGTCCCCCGGCGATCTCGACGAGGCTGTTTCCGGACTTCTCAGCGACGGTCTGACCGCGAGCGATATCAACGGCGTCACGCTCCCGAGCGGGTTCTCGCGGGTCGACGCCTTCCGCTCGGGAGTGCTGGGCGGGCAGGAGACCTGCACCGTCCGCTACCGGTAGATCAGTACAGGGCCGAAGCCAGCTTTCGCCGAGCCGCCACCACCACTGGATCGGCAGGGTCGAACAACTCGAACAACTCGAGGAGCCGAGTTCGGAGCTGCGTGCGTTCGTCTCCGGCTGTGCGCTTGACGCCGTCGATCAGCCGAGCGAACGCTGCTTCTGGTTTCTGCTGCGACAACTCGACGTCGGAAGCCTCGATCTGCGCAGCCACATCGCCCGGTGCCGCATCGGCCTTCGCCACGGCACTCTCGTCGACGTTCTGTACACGGGCAAGAAACTTCACCTGACGAAGCGCAGACTTGGCGTCGGAGTTCGCAGGCTCGGCGTCGATGATCGCCTGGTATTGCGCGATAGCGGCGTCGAAGTCGCCCTCACCCAGGGCCTCCTCGGCCGCAACGAGCCGCGGATCCTCGGGCTCGGGTTCTTCTTCGACCGATGCGGCTCCGGGAGGCCCGGTCAGCTTTCCTGCCGTGGCCTGCTCTATCGCCTCGAGCCACTTGCGGAGCTGCTCCTCGGACTGCGCGCCCTGGAGGTCCGCCAATGGCTGGCCCCCGGCAACGGCAACGACCGTCGGGATGGCCTGGACACCGAAGGCCTGTGCGATCTGAGGATTGCTGTCGACATCGACGCGCGCGTGAACCCACCTACCGCCGGCCTCCAGTGCCAGCTGTGCGAGCTGGCGAGTCAGCGCGACGGACTGGGGTGAACGAGCAGATCCCAGATCGACGATGACGGGAACCTGCGAGGATCGCCGCAGCACCTCAGCCTCGAAGGAAGCAGTCGTCACGTCGACGATCGGAGGCAGGCCCGACGCGTCCTCGTCGCCTCCCGCCGCAGCTGGGGGCGCCGGCCGATCTTTCAAACCGGAGAGATCGACGGCGCCGGCGATGGATGCGGGAACGGCTGCTGGAGGACGGGCTGACGAGCGAGATCCGGGTCGAGTCACGCCGTACAGTTTGTCACCATCCGGGTCGGTCTTCTACCCGCGAGGTCGGTTAAGCGGCGCCCACACCTTTTGCCAGACTCGGCTGCTGGGTGTTCAGCTCCGCCATCCGTCCGGTTCGGGCAGCCCACACCTCGAAGATCACCGTGCCGAAAGGCGGCACGCTCGCCACAGCGGCAAGAATCGTGGTGACCGCATTCCACTTCAACTTCACCGCGGTGATGACGGTCACGACCAGATAGAGCACGAACACAGCTCCGTGAATCGGTCCGAAGATCTTCACGCCGATCTCGTTGCCATCAGCGGGGATGTACTTGAATGCCATACCGATCAGCAGTCCGAGCCAGGTGAAGGCCTCGAGGACTGCGACGAAGCGGAAACGCTTGGCGGTGGTGCTCAGATCGAAGAAATTCAACATGACGACCATTGTGCCCGACCCCTACGACACTGTGTAGTGGCCCGGCGTGGTGGCTCTGGTCTCATTGGAGTGCATCGATCAGAGCCACCGTCACCGCTACTTCGCCGGGACGCGGACGATCAAGGCGTCACCTTGGCCACCACCACCGCACAATGCCGCTGCGCCGGTTCCTCCGCCGCGGCGCTGCAGTTCCAATGCCAGATGCAGCACGATACGGGCACCGGACATGCCGAGGGGATGCCCGATCGCGATGGCACCGCCGTTGACGTTGACCTTGTCCTCGCTCACCCCGAGTTCCCGCGTCGAGGCGATACCGACCGCCGCGAATGCTTCGTTGATCTCGATCAGATCGAGATCCTTCGGGTCCACGCCTTCCTTTTCGCACGCCTTGGCGATTGCGCGAGCCGGCTGAGACTGAAGTGACGAATCAGGGCCCGCCACCACACCGTGCGCGCCGATCTCTGCGATCCAGGACAAGCCGAGACTCTCGGCCTTCTCCTTGCTCATCACAATGACCGCGGCGGCCCCGTCATTGATGGTGGAGGCATTGCCGGCCGTGATCGTGCCCGTCTTACTGAAGGCCGGACGTAGGGCGGCGAGCGTGTCGGGCGTGGTGTCCGCGCGAATGCCCTCGTCCTCCGCGAACACGATCGGATCACCCTTGCGCTGCGGGATCGACACCGGGACGACTTCGTCGTCGAAAACACCATTCTTCCAGGCTGCCGCCGCACGCTGATGCGACTCCGCCGCAAACGCGTCCTGTTCTTCGCGGGTGCTCGCGGTAGCGCCCTCGTTGCGGCATTCGGTCAACCCGCCCATTGCCTGATCGGTGAAAATGTCGTACAGGCCGTCGAAAGCGAGATGGTCGCGCATGGTCACGTCACCGTATTTGAAGCCGGCGCGGCTCTTCTCGAGCAAGTGCGGAGCCTGGGTCATCGACTCCTGACCGCCCGCGACGACCACGTCGAACTCGCCTGCACGAATCATCTGATCCGCCAGCGCTATGGCGTTGATACCCGACAGACACACCTTGTTGATCGTCAAAGCAGGAACGTCCATCGGAATACCCGCCGCAACGGCCGCCTGACGCGCCGGAATCTGGCCGGCACCTGCGGTGAGAACCTGCCCCATCACGACGTACTCCACGAGTTCCGGCGCGACACCTGCTTTCTCGAGCGCACCCTTGATCGCGACGCCGCCCAGATCCGAGCCCGACAGACCCTTCAGCGACCCGGACAACCGACCGACCGGGGTTCGAGCCCCAGCCACGATGACAGACGTGGTCACGTTTTTCCTCCACTCGTTCTCGATCGAACAGTCAGATGCCGATTTCAGTCGACAACCCCGGTGGGCATTTCGACGGCACTGACGCTAACGTCGACTCTATGACTTCAACTACGCCGTCCACCACGGGGACCTCTACCACGTCGTCCTCCGCCGGACTCCCGGTCCGATCCGAGCTTGTCACCGCGATCGACCATGCTGGCGTAGCCGTCCCCGACCTCGATGTCGCGATCGCCTGGTACACCGAGCACCTGGGGATGGTTTCCGTCCACGAGGAGATCAACGAGGGCCAAGGTGTTCGGGAAGCGATGCTCTCGTTCCCCGGCGCGCCCGCCGGCGCAACGGCACTTCAGCTCCTCGCCCCTCTCGACGAGAACTCGACGATCGCGAAGTTCATCGGCCGCAACGGTCCCGGCCTGCAGCAACTGGCCTACCGCGTCACCGACATCGACGAGATCTCGGTCGACTTGCGCGGCCACGGAGTTCGGCTTCTGTACGACACGCCCCGACGCGGCACCGCTGATTCACGAATCAACTTCATCCATCCGAAGGATGCCGGTGGCGTGCTGATCGAGCTGGTCGAGCCTGCCAGTGCACCCCATTGACCCACCCGATGGCCACGCACCCTACGCACCGGTAAATTGACGCCATGGCCTACGAGCAAGAGCGCAGCGGTGTGCAACTTCCCTTCTCCATCGTCCGGAAGGGATTCGATCGCGACGAAGTCACCAACTATTTCGAACGATTCGACGCCGAACTGCGGCTGACCACTGCCGACCGTGACGCCGCCGCGTCGCAAGCGCGCGACCTGGCCAAGCAACTCGACGACGCTCGCGACGAGATCGACGAACTTCGCAAGGACATCGATCGCCTTTCCGTTCCCCCGACCACTGCCGAGGGGATGAGCGACCGTATCTCGCGAATGCTGCGGCTGGCATCGGACGAGGCTTCGGAGGTTCGCGCCAAGGCACACTCCGAGGCAGAGGAAATGGTGTCCGTCGCCGAGCAGGAGAGCGCACGTCTTCGCGCCCGCCACGAGTCACTCGTCGCAGAGCTGGAAGAGCGGCGCACTGCGCTGGCGACCGAACACGAGCAGACGATGGCCCAGGCGCGTACCGAGGCTGCTCGTGTCGTCGAAGCTGCACAAACCGAGCGCGATCGTCTGGCCGCCGAATCGGAGGCCAAGCGCGCGAAGGTTCAGGAAGACTTCGAAATCACGATGGCGGAACGGCGCACCAAGATACTCACGGCGCTCGAGGACCTCGAGTCGTCGAGCAAGGCCGACGCTGCGCACCGCATCGAAGAAGCCACCAGCGAGGCCACCCGCCGACTGCAATCGGCAACCGAGCAAGCCGAACGCCGTATCGCCCATTCGAAAGAGCTCGCCGAGGAACTTCGGGTCCTGCGCAGCCGCGTGCTCGCGCAGCTTCTCGGTATTCGCGGTCAGCTGGACTCCGTGCCTGCCATGCTGGCCTCGGTCAACCGCGAGAGTGAACTGTTGGACGGGTCCGATGCCAGCGAAACAGGCAAGGACGGCAACACCAAGGGCAACGGAGCGAAGGACAACGGCGCCTCCCCCGAAAAGGCGGAAGCTACATCCTGAATGCGTGACCGGATCGAGCCGATGGGGTGCTGGCCGACTACGACCAGCGCCTCGTCAGGCCGCGCGTCCCGCGTCCGGACCAGCAGCCGGTGTGCCAGTGCCGCCGATTGTCCGGACCCCCGAGTTCGTCGGCGGGCCACGCCACGACGTGGGCGACGCCAGGACGTATTTCGTGATCACACCCTGGGCACCGATAAGTCTTGGTTGCGCGATTGCCGGGCACAGTTCGCGAGGTGAACTCCTCGTCGGCCCAACCGGACGGGCCCGCTTCGACGCGGGCGCCGCCCATCAACGAATCGGGATGCGGCCCACGTGCGTTGGCAGTCTTCCGATTCGGTCTGCGGTCGTGGTTCCGTCGAGGCACATCTCGAGTGTAGGAGATGTAGTCAGAAGAGCCGGAATTCCGTGCTGTCGGTTCCCCTCAGCACGTCGTAGTCCAGCGTGAGGCATCGAATGCCCCGGTCGGTCGCCAGCGTCTTGGCCTGGGGCTTGATGCTCTGGGCCGCGAACACGCCGCTCACCGGAGCCAGCACTGGATCGCGGTTCAGCAATTCGAGATAGCGCGTCAGCTGCTCGACGCCGTCGATTTCGCCCCGCCTCTTGATCTCGACCGCCACAGTTCCGCCGTCGGCGTTTCGACACAGCAAATCCACCGGCCCGATCGCCGTCATGTATTCGCGCCGAACAAGCGTGTAGCCGTCGCCGAGAGTCTCCACGTGCTCGGCGAGCAGCTCCTGCAGATGCGACTCGACTCCGTCTTTGATCAGTCCCGGATCGACGCCGAGCTCGTGGCTGGAGTCGAGCTCGATGTCCTCGATGAGAATCCGCAATTCCTCACCGGCCTTGTTGGTCACGATCCACGTCAGCTTGCCGTCATCGCTGTTCTCCGCCATCCAGCACGGCGGTGACATCCAGTTGAGAGGCTTGTACGCACGGTCGTCTGCGTGGACGCTCACAGAGCCGTCGGACTTCACCAGAAGTAGGCGTCTAGCAGGCGGAAGGTGAGCAGTGAGTCGGCCGACATAGTCCACTTGGCAACGAGCAATAACTAGACGCACCCACATACCCTAAGCCAGACCGACAGTTAGTCTGTGACGACCATGCCGCAACTGACACGATCCGCCGCGCCCCTCGGATCACATCTTCTCGGTGACACCACCGAATCACCCAGGCGACGACGCATTCGTGTCCAACTTCTTCTGACGACTTTCCTGTTGGGCTCAAATCTGATCGGGGCGATCATCGTCGGCGCCCTCGTCAGCGTCGTCGTCCCGGGGCCGAACGTGCTTGACGTCGAGAAGTACTGGTGGGTCAACTTCATCGTGGTCCCGGTGTATGTCAGCCTGGCGTTCATCGTCGGTGTTCTGGTGGGTACGACGCGGGCTGTGCGCGCTCTACGGTGGGCGATCGAAGACCGACATCCGACTCGCCACGAACAGGTCACGACGCTGTCGATGCCGTGGCAGCTCACGAAGCTGCAAATTGTTCTGTGGACCGGCGGGTTGGTCCTCATCACCACGATCGACGGCATGATCGACCCTGAGGCGATCCCGAAAGTAGCCTTCACGATCGGCGCCGGCGGGACTGTCGTTTGTGCCTTCAGCTACCTGCTGAGCGAATTCGCGTTGAGGCCTGCCGCCGCTCGCGCGCTCGAAGCCGGAGATCCGCGACGCATCCGAATCGCGGGAGTCATGGGACGGTCCATTCTCTCCTGGCTACTCGGCACCGGTGTACCGGTGGCGGGCCTGATGATCATTGCGATATTCAGCTTCATTCGCCCGTACCGCACCGGTTCCACGCAATTGGCCGTCGCCATCCTCGCGCTCGGTGCCATCACTCTCGTCTTCGGTCTGCTGCTCACACTGCTCGGCGGAATCGCCACTACAGCACCAATTCGCAATGTCAGGTTGGGTATGGCGGAGGTCGAACGCGGAAATACCGAGGTGAAGGTGGCTGTCTACGACGGCACCGAGCTCGGTGAATTGCAGAGCGGGTTCAACAGAATGGCCGACGGAATTCGCGAGCGCGAAAAGATCCGGGATCTGTTCGGACGACACGTGGGCCAAGAGGTGGCCGAAGCAGCACTGAACAAAACGTCCGAACTTGGTGGAGAGGAACGCGACATCGCAGTCTTCTTCATCGACTTGGTCGGATCGACGGAAATCGCGTCGTCACAGCCACCGACGGAAGTCGTGGCTCTTCTGAATCGCTTCTTCGCCGTGGTCGTCGACGAGGTCGACCAGCACGGTGGTTTCATCAACAAATTCGAAGGCGATGCCGCGCTCGCCATCTTCGGCGCACCGGGCGATATCGAGGATCACTGCGGGTGCGCCCTCGCGGCTGCCCGCAAGATCAGCGCTCGTCTTGTCGACGAAGTCCCCGAGTGCAGCGCAGCGGTCGGCGTCGCTTCCGGTCGGGCCGTCGCCGGCAATGTGGGGGCGAAGTCCCGGTTCGAGTACACAGTGATCGGCGATCCGGTCAACGAGGCAGCACGCCTATCCGACCTGGCGAAGAACGCCCCAGGCGCAATCCTGGCATCCAAGGTCACCGTCGACGGTGCCAATCGGTCCGAGGCTGGGCACTGGGAATTCGGTGAGAGCGTCACGCTTCGCGGACGATCCGCCGAAACCGTACTCGCTCACCCGACCACCTGATCCGAGACGACACCCTCACACTCTCCCGCTACGCTCCCGCAGGCTCTCGCCAACCACCCGTCCCGACGGGCGTACATGGTCGCTCTCCCATCGATGGGCGCGGTGGGGTGTGCTCGGGATGGTGTGCTCGGGATGCCGGCGCGACCGGGATGGTGTGGGAATGCAGAAATACCCCCTCGACCTGGTGGTCGAGGGGGTATTTCTGGGGTTTGTGTTCGGCGGTGTCCTACTCTCCCACACCCTGTCGAGTGCAGTACCATCGGCGCTGGAGGGCTTAGCTTCCGGGTTCGGAATGGGACCGGGCGTTTCCCCTCCGCTATGGCCGCCGTAACTCTG
>NZ_JABFAO010000001.1:50385-83947 GCF_017168235.1 Rhodococcus sp. KRD197 | reverse complement strand
CCAACTTGGTCTCGGACACAAGGCCCGACGCTTGGGGGAAAGACTGTCCTACACGCTCATCAGGAACCCCGTACAACCTCGTTGCCATGTCCGTGAAGACCTGGTCGGTGTCCGTGTCGCTCTGACTGGAGAAAAGTTACGCGAGGGGATCGCTCGACGCAAATCTGCAGGTCACACGCGATAGCTTGCGCGTTTACCGTGGCCACGGGCTCGAGCGGGAGACAGTCGGATTGCGAAGCGGGGCGATCCAGACTGTGACGCCGGACATACCCGTCAACATCAGCCGCCGGTAATCGCCCGAACGTGCTCCGGCACTGCAACTGCTGGGTCCACATCAACGGCGGACCGCACGGGCCCTGCGCGTTCTTGCAACGGCACAACTCCGGCCCACACTCCCCCGACCTCGACATCACGCGCGTCGTCCACGGGATCGCCCTCCCTTACCTTGACCGACGCCTCGTGTAGCGGCAGAGCCAGCACAACCGTCGCCGCCAGTTCTTTCTTGGAATGGGGACGTAGGTGCGCACTCCGTCCCTCCACCACGTGATCGACGATCGCGTCGAGTGCGCGCAGCCGTTCGGTCTCGTCGTTGACCAAACGGGGCCGGCCCAGAATCACGGCACTTCGGTAGTTCATCGAATGGTTGAAGGCAGACCGGGCAAGCACCAGGCCGTCGACGACAGTCATGGTGACGCAAATATCGGCCGCGGGGGCGTCAACGAGGCTGCGCGCGGCCACCGAGCCGTGCAGGTACAGCGTCCCACCGCGGTCCGGGCCGTTGAAGTCGAAGCCGAATACTGTCGGCAGCACGCGCACTGTCCCGTCGACCACGACGCCTAGATGGCAGACCCGCGCCGCGCCGAGAACGTCCGCGAGGTCTTTTCTGTCGGTCCGGGCTCGCGCCCGACCGCGCGCGATGGTCGTGCGCAACGTGGGCGAGAGTGGGCTTTGCTGGGTGCTCATCACTGCATTATTGCTGCGCAAATGTTCCATCGCCGTGGTCCAATCGGCGTCAATTTCCAGGCCACTTTCGGCACCCCCGCGAAGCCACCGATGCATCATCGTCCCTGAACGTCACGTCCTCTACGGCCTGGATCAACTTACGACCGCGCTGGATGAAGCTATTGGACGCGCTCGATGCTCCCACCCAGGTCGGTGAGGTTCTCGACGAATCGCGGGTATCCCCTATCGATGTGATAGACGTCGTGCACTTCGGTTACACCGTCGGCGCACAGGCCGGCGAGGACCAGACCGGCACCGGCGCGAATGTCCGAGGACCAGACCGGTGCACTCGACAGCTGTGGGACACCGCGAACCACAGCGTGGTGTCCGTCCGTGCGCGCATCTGCACCCAACCGAATCATTTCTTCGACGAATCGGAATCTGGCTTCGAAGACGTTCTCCGTGATCATCGAGGTCCCGTGCGCGACCGATGCCAGTCCGATCGCCATCGGCTGCAGATCCGTCGGGAAGCCGGGAAACGGAAGGGTCGCGAAATTGACGGCAGTGGGCCGGTCGTGTTGGACGACTCGAAAGCCATCCGCTTCCAATGTCACCTCCGAACCTGCCGAACGCAGTTTGTCGAGCACCAGAGACAGATGCTTCGGATTGATCCCCCGGACACGGACGTCGCCACGTGTCATCGCCGCCGCTATCCCCCATGTCGCAGCGACGATCCGGTCGCCGATCACACGGTGGGTCGTGGGCTCGAGAGACTCGACGCCCTTGATGGTCAACGTCGACGTGCCAGCGCCGCTGACCTGGGCGCCCATCTCATTGAGCATGTTGCACACATCGACGATGTCGGGTTCGCGCGCTGCGTTGTCGATGACCGTCTCGCCCTTGGCGAGGACCGCCGCCATCAAAATGTTCTCCGTTGCGCCCACCGACGGGAACGCGAGCCGGATGTTCGCGCCGCGCAGTTCGTCGGCCTCGGCGACGACGCAGCCGTGCTGAATTTCGCTGCGGGCACCGAGCAGTCGGAGCCCGGACTGGTGCATGTCGAGGGGACGTGAACCGATCGCATCCCCGCCTGGAAGTGCCACCACGGCGCGCTTGCACCGCGCAACGAGCGGACCCAGCACGCAAACAGATGCGCGGAATTGCGTCACTGCGGGGAAGTCAGCATGATGCTTGGGCTCTGCTGGGGTGGTGATGTGCACAACCGACCCGTCGAGTACCACCTCGCAACCGAGTCCGCGAAGCACCTCGGCCATCAGCGGGACGTCGAGAATGTCTGGGCAGTTGGTGATGGTGCTGGTGCCCTCGGCCAACAAAGCCGCAGCCATCAGCTTGAGAACGCTGTTCTTCGCGCCGCCCACCGACACTTCGCCGACGAGCCGGTTGCCACCGGATACCAAAAAGCGTTCACTCACAGTTCGACAGCGTAGCCAGGGTCCCGTACGTGCACCCGAGCGGTACCGTAGCGCCATGGCTGTGCACTTGACTCGTATCTACACACGTACCGGAGACGATGGAACCACCGGGCTCAGCGACTTCTCCCGGGTGAAGAAGAACGACCCGCGTCTCGTTGCGTATGCAGATTGCGACGAGACGAACGCGAGCCTCGGAGTGGTACTCGCCCTTGGCAACCCGCCCGAACGGATAGTCGAAATTGTCCGGACGATCCAAAGCGACCTGTTCGACGCCGGAGCCGATCTGTCGACACCCGTGGTCGATGATCCGAAGTATCCCCCACTTCGTATCGACCAGTCCTACATCGACCGCCTGGAAAAGTGGTGCGACGAGTTCAACGACCAACTCGAGCCGCTGACCTCCTTCATTCTTCCGGGAGGTACAGCACTCGGGGCGCTACTACACGTTGCCCGAACAGTCTCTCGCCGCGCAGAGCGGGCTGCGTGGGCCGCCGTGGAGGCAAGCCCGGAGAACACCAGTGATCTACCGGCGAAGTATCTCAACCGGCTTTCGGATCTGCTCTTCATTCTGAGCAGGTACGCCAACCCCGACGGCGACGTGCAATGGACACCGGGCGCTTCTCGCTCGACCGAGGCCGAGTAGCGGAACCGTTTACGCTGCGGGGCGACCGCGTTTGGATCTACCCGACGGCCGCGATTCGAGCCATGACAGAAACGCGGTGAGCGCGCCGCGATCGAGCGCGATCTCGTATTCACGCCCACCATCGGTGAGTTCGAGTATCGCGATGTCCTCGCTCATGATGTCGAACTCGTCGCTACGCGGACGACGGCGTTCACCCAAATCAACACCCTGACGGGTGATCCGATGGTCCGGACCGGGGCGCAAGCTCGACAACTTGAAAAAAACAAGTGAGTTGTCGCCGTAGCGAATCACTCCGTGACGCCACCCGCTCCCACCAGCCGCCGGCGCGGTCCGCATGATTGCCGCGGTACCGCCGCGACGAAGAATCACCAGTCGATACAGAAAAGCCGCGACGAGGCAGACGAGCAGCACTACCAGAGTGATAAGGACAATCACTCCGGTATGCATCTCGCTGGCCCCGTCGCGGCTTTCCGACGAACCTATGCCCGCTCGGAAGCGCGAATTCGGCCCTTCGCTATTGCGAGGGCTTCCTTGTCGTCGCCACCTGCGTCCAACACCGCGCGAGCGGCCTCGACGTCGATGTCCTCCGCGAAATCTGCGGACTCGGCGAGCACGGTAACTTCTGAGCCTGTGGCCGAGAGAAACCCACCATGGACCGCGGCCACGATTCTCTTACCATCGGTCGTTGTGACGGATACCGTTCCAGCCTCGACGAGCTGACCCAGAACCGGCTCGTGACCGAACATGATGCCGATTTCACCCTCGGTGGTTTGAGCACTCACCAGGGTCGCATCGCCCGACCACAGCTTCTGCTCGACCGCGACGAGTGAAACTTTCATGCTGTTCGTCTCCGAAGATGCCACGTCTTCTACTTTCCGGACATCTTCTTGGCTGCTGCCTCGACGTCATCGAGACCACCGCAGCTGTTGAAGGCCTGCTCGGGAAGGTGGTCGTACTCGCCCTTGGTGACCTTGTCGAATGCCTCGATGGTGTCGGTCAGCGATACGACCGAACCGGGCTCACCGGTGAACTTCTCGGCGACGATGAAGTTCTGGCCGAGGAACTTCTGGAGACGGCGTGCGCGGCCGACCAGAACCTTGTCCTCTTCCTGAAGCTCGTCCATACCGAGGATGGCGATGATGTCCTGCAGTTCCTTGTACTTCTGCAGAATGCGCTTGACCTCGTTGGCGACGCGGAAGTGCTCGGCGCCGACGATGCCGGGCTCGAGGATTCGCGACGTGGAGCTCAGCGGGTCCACAGCGGGGTAGATACCCATCTGCGAAATCGGACGCGACAGCTCGGTCGTTGCATCGAGGTGGGCGAACGTCGTTGCAGGCGCGGGGTCGGTGTAGTCGTCGGCGGGAACGTAGATCGCCTGCAGCGAGGTGATCGAGCGTCCACGGGTCGAGGTGATGCGCTCCTGGAGCTCACCCATCTCGTCCGCCAGCGTCGGCTGGTAACCCACGGCAGAAGGCATACGTCCCAGAAGGGTCGACACCTCCGAACCTGCCTGCGTGAAACGGAAGATGTTGTCGATGAAGAGCAACACGTCCTGGCCCTGCACATCGCGGAAGTACTCCGCCATGGTCAGTGCAGACAGAGCGACGCGCATACGTGTGCCGGGCGGCTCGTCCATCTGGCCGAAGACGAGGGCTGTGTCCTGAAGGACGCCCATCTCTTCCATTTCGAGGTGAAGGTCGGTGCCCTCACGAGTGCGCTCACCGACGCCTGCGAACACCGAGGTGCCGGAGAACTCGCGAGCGATACGGGTGATCATTTCCTGGATCAGAACGGTCTTGCCGACGCCGGCACCACCGAACAGTCCGATCTTTCCACCCTTGACGTAAGGGGTGAGCAGGTCGATGACCTTGATGCCGGTCTCGAGGATCTCGGTCTTGCCCTCGAGCTGATCGAAGGCTGGTGGCTTGCGGTGGATGCCCCACTGCTCACCGTCGCGACCGAGTCCCGGTGTGTCGAGGCAATCGCCGAGGGCGTTGAACACGTGGCCCTTGACGACGTCACCGACGGGGACCGAGATCGGCTTGCCCGTGTCGGCTACCGGCGTGCCTCGAACGAGACCGTCGGTCGGCTGCATGGAGATGGTGCGAACGAGGTTGTCGCCGAGGTGCTGTGCGACCTCGAGCGTCAGTGTCTTCGCGACCGTCGGGAGGGTGATCTCGGCGTGGAGGGCGTTGAACAGGGCGGGGATCGCGCCGCGCGGGAACTCGACGTCCACAACGGGGCCGATGACCCGAACGACACGGCCGGACTGCGTGTCCGCTCCGCTCGCGTTCTCTTGGGCTACTGCTGCGGTCATTGCTTAGTCACTTCCTGCGCTGTCAGCCAACGCGTTTGCGCCACCGACGATTTCGCTGATTTCCTGGGTGATCTGGGCTTGCCGAGCCTGGTTCGCCTGACGGCTCAGAGTCTCGACCAATTCGTTCGCGTTGTCCGTCGCAGCCTTCATGGCCGTACGACGTGCGGCCGACTCGGAAGCAGCCGCATCGAGCAGCGAGGAGTAGATCCTCGTGCTGATGTACTTCGGCAGCAGAGCCGACAGAAGCGTTCCGGCTTCGGGTTCGAAGTCGTACTGGGCCTGCACTTCCGACGCGTTGGGAGAATCGGTGAGCGAATCCTCGCCCATCTGAATCTCTTCGTCGTTGTACGCGATTTCCAGCGGGGCCATCCGACGAACCTCGGGCTTCTGCGTCAACATCGACACGAAACGCGTGTAGACGATGTGCAGCTCGTCGACGCCTTCGACAGTGCCTTCGCCGTTGGGCGCGTCCACCTCGGAACCGGAACCAGCCATGAACAGTTCGACCAGATGCCTGCTGGCCTTCGCTGCGTCGGCGTACCCGGGCTCCTGCGAGAATCCCGTCCAAGCACCCTTCACGTCGCGCTCGCGAAATGTGTAGTAGCCGAGGCCCTTTGCACCGAGCACATAGATGACCGGATCCTTGCCCTCCTTGCGAAGGAGCTGGAACAGCTCTTCCGCTTCCTTGAGGACGTTCGCGTTGTAACCGCCGGCCATGCCGCGGTCACTGGTGACGACCAGGACTGCCGCACGCTTGGGCTCCGCACGCTCGTTGAGCAACGGATGATCGAGCGAACTGGATGCGCTTGCCAGCGAAGAGAGGACCTTGGTGATCTCTTCGGCATACGGCTTGGACGCGGCGACGCGGGCCTGCGCTTTGGTGATCCGCGACGTGGCGATCAGCTCTTGAGCTTTGGTGATCTTCTTCGTCGAATTGACCGACTTGATCCGGGAACGCAGCTCGAGAATGCTTGCCATCAGCTGTTCACGCTCCCTTCTCTACTCGTAAAGACACTGGGCATCTCGCTGACCTACTTGCTGACTGTCTTGCGAGTAACGGTGACCTGCTCCTGGCTGACCTCGTCCGGGTTCAGCGTGTCCGCCTCCGCCTCGTTGACGACGCGATTGCCCTCGGAGTCGAGGAAGCCGTCCTTGAACTTGTCGGTGGCCGCGAGCAGTGCCTTCTGCGCATCGGCGTCGAGAACCTTGCCGCCGGAGATGCTGTCGTAGACGCCGCCGGCGTTACGGTGCAGATCCTCGAGCAGTTCGCTCTCGAAGCGACGAACGTCGCCGACGGGAACCGAGTCGTAGGTGCCCTGTCCGGCAAGCCAGATCGACACGATCTGATCTTCGACGGCCACCGGCGAGTACTGATCCTGCTTGAGCAACTCGACCAGACGCGCACCACGCTCGAGCTGCGCCTTGGAAGCCGCGTCGAGATCAGATGCGAACGCCGAGAAGGCTTCGAGCTCACGGAACTGAGCGAGCTCGAGACGAAGCGAACCGGAGACCTTCTTCATACCCTTGGTCTGTGCCGCGCCGCCGACTCGCGAGACCGAGATGCCGACGTTGATCGCGGGACGGACGCCCTTGTTGAAGAGATCCGACTCGAGGAAGACCTGTCCGTCTGTAATCGAGATGACGTTGGTGGGGATGTACGCCGAGACGTCGTTGGCCTTGGTCTCGATGATCGGCAGCGCCGTCAAAGATCCACCGCCGAGCTCGTCGGACAGCTTGGCCGAACGCTCGAGTAGGCGGGAGTGCAGGTAGAAGACGTCACCGGGGTATGCCTCGCGGCCCGGCGGACGACGCAGCAGCAGGGAGATAGCGCGGTACGCCTCGGCCTGCTTGGTCAGGTCGTCGAACACGATGAGGACGTGCTTGCCCTGGTACATCCAGTGCTGGCCGATGGCCGAGCCGGTGTACGGGGCGAGCCACTTGAAGCCGGCCGAGTCGGAGGCAGGAGCAGCGACGATGGTCGTGTACTCCATTGCGCCACGCTCTTCGAGTGCGGCCTTGACGCCGGCGATCGTCGAGCCCTTCTGGCCGATTGCGACGTAGATGCAGCGAACCTGCTTCTTGTCGTCTCCGGACTCCCAGTTGGCCTTCTGGTTGAGGATGGCGTCGATGCATACGGCGGTCTTGCCCGTCTTGCGGTCACCGATGATGAGCTGACGCTGTCCACGGCCGATCGGGGTCATCGCATCGATGGCCTTGATACCGGTTTGCAGCGGTTCTTCGACCGGCTGGCGCTCGAGCACCGAAGCAGCCTGCAGTTCGAGTGCGCGGTTCTCGCTGGACTCGATGTCGCCGAGGCCGTCGATGGGCTGGCCCAGGGGGTTGACGACGCGACCGAGGTAGCCGTCGCCGACCGGCACGGAGAGCACGTCACCGGTGCGCTTGACTTCCTGGCCTTCTTCGATGTGCTCGTAGTCACCGAGGATGACGGCACCGATTTCGGTGGCGTCCAAGTTGAGCGCCACACCGAGCACGCCACCGGGGAACTCGAGCAGCTCGTTGGACATAGCCGACGGGAGTCCGGACACGTGCGCGATTCCGTCGCTCGTGTCGGTAACCGTGCCGACCTCCTCGCGGGAGGACTCCGGTGAGTAGCTCGCGGTGAAGTTCTCGATCGCGCTACGGATCTCGTCGGAGGAGATCGTCAGCTCCGCCATATTTTTTCCTGCTCTTCCTTCAATGATCGCGGTATTGAAATGCTTCGACATTTCGAAACGCTTCGTGTGGAGACTGTGCTGTCCCTACTCGGACTACTTGAGAGTCTTTCGCAATGCAGCGAGGCGACCCGCCCCGCTACCGTCGATGACCTCGTCGCCTACCCGGACCACGAGTCCGCTGAGCAGTTCGGTATCGACCTCGATGTGAACAGTGACGGGCTTGCCATAGGTTCGTGTCAACGTCGCGGTCAGCTTTTCGAGCTGGCGGTCGCTGAGCGGAGCCGCACTGCGCACGTGCGCGACAGCTCGGTCGCGGACCGACGCCGCCAGCCCCGCAAGTTCGTCGAGCGCGTCGGCAGGTGCCGACCGTCGCAGACGACTCACGGCTTGGATGGCCAGAGCCTCGGTCACTGCGGTGACCTTGCCGTAGAGCAGCCGTCCGAGCAGCTCGCGTTTGGCCTGAACTGGCTTGCCGAGATCCGACATCGCCTGCTCCAGCTGCGGATTCGCTGCCACGATGCGGCCAAGACGAAACAGCTCGTCCTCGACGGTGTCGAGCTGGTCCTGGTCTGCGGCGGCGCGAAGCAGAGCTTCGCGCCCGAGCTCGACGAGCGAGTTCAGCAAATCCGATGGCTTGGACCAACTGTCGGACACGGCCGACTTCACGATCTTCGCCGTGATCTCGGATACCTTGCCATCGAACAGATTCCCAGCCAGCTCGCTGCGTCGTTCACCAGACACTGACGCGTCGGCCAGCGCGGTACGCAACGTGCGCTGCCCGTCGAGGGTCTCCACGACGGCAAAGAGCTCGGAACCGGTCTGAGCGGCAGCAGCTGTAGCATCTCCTGCCGACGCAGACCCCAGTGCATCGTTCGCAACCGAACGCGTGCGGGCAAGAGCCTCACGAGACGTTGCGTACATGGTCATCTCACTTCCCCGCTACAGAGTCAGCGGTGACGGAGTCGAGTTCGCTGAGGAATCGGTCGATCGATCCCGCTCGCTTCGCCTCATCGGACAACTGCTCTCCGATGACCTTCTCGGCGAGTTCGACTGCTGTGCGTCCGAGGTCGCCGCGAAGTTCCGTGACGATCTGCTGACGCTGAGCAACGAGCTGGTTGTGACCTGCGGCCACGATCCGGTCGCTCTCTTCCTGTGCCTTCGTCTTCATTTCGGCGAGGATCGCCTGACCCTGCGTGCGCGCTTCCTCACGGATCTGCGCAGCCTCGGATCGTGCGTCGGCCAGCTGCTTCTGGTACTGCTCGAGAGCAGCCTTCGCTTCTGCCTGAGCTTCCTCGGCCCTCTTGATGCCGCCTTCGATCAGCTCGCTACGTTCCGCCATGACAGCTTGGAACTTCGGAAGAATGTACTTCCAGAAGACGAAGCCGATGACCGCGATACAGACCGCAGACCAAACGATGTCGTATGTGGCCGGGAGGAGAGGATTGTATTCCCCCTCCTCTGCCGCCAAGATAGCGATAGTGGTTGCCATGTCGGATTAACCGAACAGGAAGCCGGCGACGATACCGATCAGCGCAAGCGCTTCGGTGAACGCGATGCCGAGGAACATGTTGGTACGGATGGTGCCCTGAAGCTCGGGCTGGCGCGCAATGCCCTCGATGGCCTTGCCGACCACGATGCCTACACCGATGCCAGGTCCGATGGCTGCGAGGCCGTAACCGATTGCGCCGTAGCCGCCACCGGTGATGGTGGTTTCGGTGACTTCCTGTGCCAGGTACGCGAGGCTCATTTGAATTCCGTTCCCTTTCTGTTGCCCATCACCGGTCGGTGCGTGGGTCAGGTCGATCTGGTCTCGTGCGGTCTAGTGAGAGTCGGCGTGCAGCGCGAGGTCGATGTACACCGCGGTGAGCAGCGCGAACACGTACGCCTGCAGTGCGATGACTAGCATCTCGAACAGCGTGAAGCCGAAGCCTGCTGCGAGCGAGAACAAGCCGAAAATCTTCATTCCGCCCGCTGCCTGGAAGAAGAAGAACTGGGTTGCGCTGAAGAACAGCACGAGCATGAGGTGGCCGGCCAGCATGTTGGCCATGAGACGCACGGTGAGCGTGAACGGCCGAAGGATGAAGGTCGAGATGAACTCGATCGGGATCAGAATCACGTGGAGCGCGGGCGGAACATCGGGAACCACGACGCTGCTCTTGACGTACTTGAAGAAGCCGTACTTCTTGATTCCCACATAGTTGAACGTCACGTAGGCGATCAGCGCGAGCACGATCGGCATTCCGATTCGGGCGTTCGGTGAGATGTTCAGGAACGGGATGATTCCGGAGAGATTCATGAACAGCACGGCGAAGAAGATCGTCATGATGATCGGCAAGAAACGCTTTCCCTGTTCCTTGCCGAGAATTTCGTCGGCGATCTGCACCTTGACGAAGTCGAGCATGTACTCGATAACGTTCTGCAGACCCCTGGGCACCACCTTGGGGCTGCGCATCGCGAATGCGAACAGCACGACCAGAATGAGGGTCATCAAGATGCGGATCAGCATCAGCCGGTCGAGTTCGAAGGGTGTGCCCTCGAACAACAAAGCGGGAGGAAAGAAGTCGGATAGTGACGGCGGTTGGAACTCCGCAGCCAGGTAGGTGACGCTCAGCGGTCTCTCCCGTGTTCGGGCCGCAGACGGCTAAGACTGCGGTTCGATCGGACATTGACGATCTATCAAGTCGACGATATCGGCTCGAGGTCGTCAGCAGCTGAGGCCAGTTGTTGCTCGGCCAGCGTCTGTCGGGTGTCGGCGACTCACGTCGACTCGGTAACTCCAGGAGCGTATCTGTAGCGGAACTCACGCGCCCAGTGGTTACCTGCAAGGGCCGTCGTGCACGCGAAATGTCTCATTCGCGGCAGTCTCACCCTCACTTGATCGGAACTTTATCAACACAACTACGACGTTGTGTAGGTGGGGCCGTTTCTTGGACGGATCCATACGTGCGATGTACTACGCATCGTCGGAGTCGTTCCCTGCAGGCCGATCATCGACGTACGGCGCCTTGGTTCGTACAACGCCGTACACCTCCGCGCCGAGTACCAGTACCAGTGCGGACACCACCACCAGCGCAAGCGCCTTCTTGCTGTAGAAGTCCATGTCGTTGAGCACGCCGAGCACCACGATGGCAAGCAGCATCTTCAACAACCACCCGCCGAGCAGCACTGCTCCAGCCATCGTGGGAGGGAACTTCGCCGTCAGCGATATCGACAATGCCGTAGTGAGAATGAACCCGCCGCCCAGTCCTGCACCGATCAAGGCGCCCCACAGGCCAGGCAGTCCGGCAACCAGCGTGGCGATGACCGCACCAACGACTGTGAGAACCACCAATCCGACGACGCCGTATCGAACGGCAGCGCGCATCGAATCGGATTGATCGGGCACGGGCGCAGGAGAGAAGCTCACAGCCGCACAGACTACCCAGCGCTGCGCTGCATCAGGACCGTCGCCCTCGGCGACCTGACTTCTTGGCGCGACGACGCTGAACGGCTGCGTCCATCCGAATCGATGGCACTGCGGTGACCACCAGCGCGAACACGAGTCCTGCAGCGACGAGGAGTACGACGATCCGGCGGTCGATCAGGGACGACCCGACGGCTCCGAAAGCCAGCACACCCACCCACAGGTAGATGACCAGGACCACCCGACGATGCGAGTGGCCGATCTGCAACAGCCTGTGGTGCAGATGCATCTTGTCCGGGCTGAACGGACTTCGGCCGGCTCGGGTACGCCTGATGATCGCGAGCAGCAGGTCGAGGATCGGAATGAACATCACCGCACCGACAAGCAAGAGCGGAGAAAGCAGCCCGAGCAGGTCACGCGGTCCGTACGCCACCAACGGAATTCGCCCGGAAGCACTGGTGGCGATCGTCGCCAACATCAAGCCGATGAGCATCGAACCCGAATCTCCCATGAAGATCCTGGCCGGCTGAAAGTTGTGTGGCAGAAAACCGAGGCAGGCGCCGGCCAGGGCCGCAGCCAGCACTGCAGGCGGGTAGACGCCGGTGTCCCCGCCCTGCTCGTGCAACAGTCCGACCGAGAACACACAGATGGCGAGGGCCGAGATCAGACCGAGGCCCGCGGCCAGGCCGTCGAGACCATCGACGAAATTCATCGCGTTCACCATCACGACAGTCACGGCGACAGTGACCAACCCGCCCTGGAGCTGGTCCAACACCACATTGATCCCACCGTCCGACCAGGGAACATAGATGATGTACCAACTGACCCCCATGACCACGAGCACTCCCGCGGCCGTGACCTGCCCGACGAACTTGGTCAGCGCGTCGAGACCCCACCGATCGTCGATGACGCCGACGGCGACGATCACGAACCCCGCTACCAGCGCCGCGGGGATGTCCTGGGAGCCGTACTGCGATTCGAACCCGCGCGTGAGCGCCGGAAGCTGGGAGGCGAACAGTATGGCGATGAGCATCCCGAGGAACATGCCCGTGCCGCCGAGGCGCGGGGTCGGAGTCGTGTGCACATCTCGTTCACGCGGCGCTGCGACGGCTCCGAATTTGATGGCGAGAACGCGCACACCGCCGGTGGCCAGGAACGTCACCACCGCGGCCGTCAGGAATACGAGCAGTAGTTCCCTGATCGGAACACCCGCCCCCTGACTGGACTGGGCGAGAATGTCGACCGTCATGCTCGGGGGTATGCGGGCTTGCGGGCCACCAACGTCGCTACTTCCTCTCGCACTGCGGCCAACTCAGCGGCGCCCGATGACGTGTCGAGATCTGCCCGCACGGCCCGGGCGACGAGGGTTCCGACCGCCCCCATGTCGGCGGCGTCGAACCCCTGGGTCGTCACTGCCGCCGAGCCGACTCGAATCCCCGATGCGACGGCGGGAGGTGCCGGGTCGAACGGAATCGCGTTCTTGTTCAAGGTGATCGCGGCCGCCGCGCATCGAGCCTCGGCGGTGCGGCCGTCGACGCCGAGTGCCTGCAGATCGAGCAACGCCAGATGCGTGTCGGTGCCGCCCGATACCGTTCGAATCCCGGCTTCGGCCAGTGATGCGGTCAGTGCGCGCGCATTGGTCACGACCTGTGCGGCGTAACGACGGAACGGTGCGGTGTGTGCCTCGCGGAACGCAACCGCTTTCGCTGCGATCGCGTGCATGAGGGGGCCGCCCTGGCTGAAGGGGAAAACCGCCTTGTCGATGGCTCGCGCATGCTTCTGCTTGCACAGGAGCATGCCACCGCGCGGTCCACGCAGCACCTTGTGCGTAGTGGCAGAGACGACGTCGGCGTACGGGACCGGAGACGGGATGGCACCGCCTGCGACCAAACCGATGAAGTGCGCGGCGTCGACCCACAGCACTGCCCCGACCTCGTCGGCGATGGACCGGAACGTCGCGAAGTCGATCTCGCGAGAATAGGCGGTGGCGCCGGCGACGATGATGCGGGGCCGATGGAGCATAGCCAGGTCGCGGAGGTCGTCGTAGTCGATGAGCTCTGTATCGCGCCGCACGTGATACGGGACCGTATTGAACCAGCGACCGGAGAAATTGACCTTGGCGCCGTGGGTCAGATGCCCACCGTGCGGCAGGCTCATCGCAAGAATTGTGTCCCCCGGCTGCGCGAACGCGGCATAGACTGACAGGTTCGCATTTGCGCCCGAGTGTGGTTGCACGTTGACGTGTTCGGCGCCGAACAGAGTCTTCGCTCGCTCGATCGCCAGGTTCTCGGCACGATCGACCACCTCGCAACCGCCGTAGTAGCGGGCTCCGGGATATCCCTCGGCATACTTGTTGGTCAGCACGCTGCCTTGCGCAGCGAGTACCGCGGGGGACGTCAGATTCTCGCTCGCGATGAGTTGCAGCCCACCGCGCAGCCGGCCCAGTTCTTCGAGTAGGAGCCCGGCGATGTCCGGATCGGCGGCCTCCAACTCGTCGAAATCTGGCCCGTAGAAACGCGACTGCGTCACCGCGCCGCACTTGCCTGGGTGAGGGATTCGACGCTCATACCAAGAACTTCCGCGACGGCGTCCACGGATACAGCTCCCGCACGCAAGATCTTCGGTTGTTCGGACGTCAGATCCACAATGGTCGAGGCCTGTGCATGTTCGGCGGGCCCTCCATCGAGGTAAACCGCCGCCGATCCGCCGAGTTGGTCCCTGGCCTCGGTCACCGTCGTCGCCGGGGACTGTCCGGAGATGTTGGCGCTCGACACCGCCAGCGGGCCCACCTCACGCAGCAGTTCGAGCGCCACGGGATGAAGCGGCATACGCAGCATGACCGTTCCCTGTGCGTCGCCGAGATCCCAGGCCAGCGATGGAGCCTGCCGCACCACCAGGCTCAGCGCGCCGGGCCAGAAGGCACGGATGAGATCTCGCGTACGTGGCCGGACGCTACCCACCAGGCCGTCGATGGTGGTCCAGGAGCCGACGAGCACCGGGACCGGCATGTCACGGCCTCGCCCTTTCGCACGAAGGAGGTCGGTGACGGCACTGCTGTCGAACGCATCGGCAGCCAGCCCGTACAGCGTGTCCGTCGGCATGACGACGAGGCGGCCGGATTTGAGTGCGCCCCTGGCTGCGGTCAATCCGGCGACTCGAGAATCGGCCTGCTGGCAGTCGTAGACGGTGCTCACGCTTCTATCCTGTCACTCTGCCCGCAAAGGATGCGAGAAGGCTCGTCCGGTGTCGGCTGCGACGCGCTCAGCGCTGCGCCGACAAGGCGCGCGATGCGACGACAAAGCGCGGTCGACCCGACAGATCCGGATGCGGGGTCACATCGGTGAACACGCGCCGGCCCTCCAACAGAGCGACCACTCGGTCACCGTGCGAATCGTCGTGTTCGATGCCCACTCCCCCACCGGGCCATAGCCATCGTGCGACGTTGTTGATCATTGGATCGATCACCGACAACCCGTCAACACCGCCGAACAATGCCACGTGCGGATCGTGATCGATGACCTCGGGCTCGAGGTCGGCTCCCTCGGGAATGTACGGCGGGTTGGCGACGACGACGTCGACGAGACCGTCCAGTTCGGTGAGCAACGATCGGTCGGTGACGTCGCCGTGGTGCAGAAGGATCGGCGTGTCACCCCGCTCGGCGCGCAAATCGGCGTTGCGCCGCGCCCACGCCAAGGCGGACGGATCGAGCTCGACGGCGTGAACCTGCGCGTCCGGTCTTGCATTTGCAATGGCCAAGGCCAAGGCCCCGGAACCAGTACACAAATCAAGGACGACCGGTGGCTTTCGGTCGATCCCCTCGATGAATGCAAGAGCCCAGCCGAGCAGAAGTTCGGTCTCCGGTCGCGGCACGAACACCCCCGGGCCGACCTCGACGTCGATATTGCCCAGCGCCGACGTACCGGTGATGTACTGCAATGGGATCCGCTTGGCTCGCTGCTCGATTGTCTTGCGATAGGCCTCGATCACCTGCGGTTCGACAAGTGGCACCAGACCCAACCGCCCACGCTCGACGCCGACGAGATGCGACGCGAGAAGCTCTGCGTCCACTCGCGGGCTCGGCACCCCGGCAGCCTCGAGCGTTGCAGTAGCTTCCAGGATGGCCAAGCGCAGCGGTTTCCGAGTCACCCGTACAGCGTGCCACGCCGTACCGACGCGTATCGAACGCGTCAGATACGCCCGAGGAGCTGAGCCTTCTTCGTCTCGAATTCGGCGTCGGTGAGGATGCCTTTGTTGTGCAAGGACGCCAACGCTTCGATCGCCGAGGTCACCTCGTCGAGACTCATCGAACCCGCGCTGCTTCCCGACGCCTGAGGCGCTGGCTGAGAAAAGGTCTGCTGGGGAGCTGGTTGCTGGGGAGCTGGGGTGTTCTGGTTTCCTGGGTCGACCAGTGGCAAGCTCGCCGCAGTAAACGTGCCGAACTGACTGGTGAACTCGAGCGATCCCGGCCCACCGCCCTGTGCCTGTTGCACACCGCCGATGGAATGGTCGAGGGTGTCGAATACCGACAACCGCCCGTTGGCGAGGATCGCGAGGCGACGCGCACTCGGGAAATAGGCGTACTGCGAGCCGTTCTGGCCGCCGCTCGAGCTGGGGCTGCCGAGTTCGTTCGGCCACCACGAGCCAGCCGGACGCGAGTTGGTCTGGGCGGGCGGGTACACCTGGTTGTTGGCCAACAGCTCCGACAGGTCGCGGCACAGACCGTCGACACGCGCTTTGAGGCCGTGATCGAACATGTTGCCGACCATGGTCATGCCGCCCCGCATCCACTGCCCGCTTCCGCCGAGCTCGGGCACATTGAACTGAGCCATCGTCCCGCGACCTGAATTGACCGCGTCGAGCATCGCGCGAACAGCGTCGGTCGAGATCGCGTACTTACCGGCCAGCTCGGACACGGCATTCTCACCCGCAGGTGTCAGTCCGTGGTGCATCGGTGTCTCCTTTGTGCGGCTCCGCCGCTATTCGGCCTGCATGCGTGCTTCGCGATCAGCCTTCCTCAAAGCGTCGAGAAGCGCATCGAGCTCACCGTCGAGAACGGCGTCCAAGTTGTGTGACTTGAAGCCGATTCGATGGTCGGTGATGCGATTCTCGGGGAAATTGTATGTCCGGATGCGCTCGGAACGGTCGACAGTACGTACCTGACTGGCCCGACCTGCTGCCGCCTCTTCGTCTGCGGCTTCCTCGGCGGCCGCCTGCAACCGTGCTGCGAGGACCTGCATGGCGCGTGCCTTGTTCTGCAACTGCGAGCGTTCGTTCTGGCAGGTGACGACGATGCCGGTCGGCAGGTGCGTCAGTCGCACCGCAGAATCCGTCGTGTTCACACCCTGACCGCCCTTGCCCGACGACCGATAGACGTCGATGCGGAGATCGGTTTCGTCGATCTGGACCTCTTCGACCTCGTCGGGTTCGGGATAAACGAGAATTCCGGCAGCGGAGGTGTGCACACGGCCCTGAGATTCGGTGACCGGGACACGTTGCACCCGGTGGACCCCGCCCTCGAACTTCAACCGCGCCCAGACACCGTCGAGCGAATCACCCTTGGCCTTGATGGACAGTGTCGCGTCCTTGTAGCCGCCCAGGTCGGAGACGTTCGCGTCGAGAACTTCCACGCGCCAACCGCGACGCTCCGCGTATCGAACGTACATGCGAGCGAGGTCCGCGGCGAACAACGCCGACTCCTCGCCACCTTCGCCCGACTTGACCTCCATGACGATGTCGTCGCCGTCGTGCGGGTCACGCGGTGCGAGCAAGTCCGCGAGCGTCTGCTCGAGCGTTTCGACGGTGGCTTCCAGCTCCGGGATCTCCGCGGCGAACGACGCGTCGTCGGCGGCCAGTTCTCGGGCCGCCGCGAGATCATCCTGGGCCGAGGTCAGCTTCGAGTGCACCGACATGATCGGACCGAGCGCAGCGAAACGCTTGCCGGCCCGGCGGGCGGCAACGGGGTCGTTGTGCAACGCAGGATCGGCCAGCTGGTGCTCGAGCCCCGAGTGTTCGGCCAGAATATCGTCGATGGCCGACGGCTTCGTCCTCGCCATTGTTGCGCTCCGCTCCGGTGAATCGGAAAGACTGGTGAATCTTCAGGGGTGTTGGAAATAAGGATGTGGAAATAAGGGTGTGGAAATGCCGACGCCCGCCCTGCGACATGCACAGGACGGGCGTCGGGAGAACTGCTAGCTGTCGGCGTCGGCCTTCTTGCCGGCGCGCTTGCCGTAGCGAGCCTCGAAGCGCGCGACGCGGCCACCGGTGTCGAGAATCTTCTGCTTGCCCGTGTAGAACGGGTGGCACTGCGAGCAGACCTCGACGGTGATGCGCTCTTTGTCGGTGGTGCTGCGCGTCTCGAAAGTATTTCCGCAACCACACACGACCGTGGTCATGGTGTAGTCGGGGTGAATTCCTGCCTTCATGGTGTCCCTTTCAATGGTCGCCGGGTCGTCCTCGCCGTTCGAGGACGTGAACCGGAACCGGACTCAGCCGTTCAGTATGCCAGATTGTTCCCGAGGCGCTTCGCGCATGTGCGCGGAAATACATAGTTGGCTATGTATTTCCGCGCACATGCGGCGAAGCCGCCTGTCAGTCGTCGAGCGCGCCGGGCGCGGTCTTCGACACCTGCATCAGGAACTCCAGGTTGTTCTTGCTCTTCTTCAGCCGGTCGATCAGCAGATCGATCGCCTGGTGAGAATCGAGCCCCGATAGGACTCTACGAAGCTTGTGCAGCACCGCAGCCTCGTCAGGGTTGAGCAGCAGCTCGTCCTTGCGGGTGCCCGACGGGTTGACGTCCACAGCCGGGAACACGCGACGCTCGGCAATCTTGCGATCGAGCTTGAGCTCGGCGTTGCCGGTGCCCTTGAACTCCTCGAAGATGACGGTGTCGCCGGTGGAACCGGTCTCGACCATCGCGGTGGCGATGATGGTGAGCGATCCACCGTTCTCGATGTTGCGGGCAGCACCGAGGAACCGCTTCGGCGGGTACAGAGCTGTCGAGTCCACGCCACCGGAGAGGATTCGGCCCGAGGCCGGCGAGCTGTTGTTGTACGCGCGGCCGAGCCGGGTGATCGAGTCGAGCAACACCACGACGTCCTGGCCTGCTTCGACGAGACGCTTCGCACGCTCGATCGCAAGCTCGGCGACCGAGGTGTGATCACCCGGTGGGCGGTCGAACGTCGAGGCGATGACCTCGCCGTTCACCGAGCGCTGCATGTCGGTGACCTCTTCCGGACGCTCGTCGACGAGGACGACCATCAGGTAGCACTCCGGGTTGTTGACCGAGATTGCGTTGGCGATCGCCTGCAGAACGCTCGTCTTTCCGGCCTTCGGCGGACTGACGATCAGCGCACGCTGTCCCTTGCCGATCGGCATCACCAGATCGATGATGCGCGTGGTGAGGATGTTCGGCGTCGTCTCCAACCGCAGTCGCTGGTTCGGGTACAGCGGCGTGAGCTTGCCGAACTCGGGACGCTTGCGAGCGGCCTCGACGTCTCCGCCGTTGACCGTGTCCAGACGCACCAGAGGATTGAATTTCTGACGCTGGCTGGACTGCTCACCTTCGCGAGCAACGCGCACGGCGCCCGTGATGGCATCGCCGCGACGCAGGCCGTTCTTGCGAACCAGGTTCATCGAGACGTACACGTCGTTGGGCCCGGCCAGGTAGCCGGAGGTCCGTACGAACGCGTAGTTGTCGAGGACGTCGAGGATGCCCGCGACGGGCTGCAGGACATCGTCGTCACGAATCTCGGGCTCGCGCTCGGAGCCACCGCCGACCTCGCCGCGGTCGCGTCCACGACGCCGCTCGCGGAACCTACGCCCGCGCCGACCCCGGCCTTCGCCTTCGTCGTCCTGATTGTTGTCCCTGTTGTCGCGGGGACCGTTGTTACTTCCGGCGTTGCCTCCGCCGCTGTTTCCGCGGTCGTCGCCACGGCTGTTTCCGCGGTCGTCGCCACGGCTGTTTCCGCGGTCGTCGCCACGGTTGTCGTTCTGATTCTGGCCCCGGCCGCGGCCTCGGTTGCGTTCGCCACGGCCGCCTTCGGACCGACCACCATCGGTGTCCGCGCCGTCGTTGCGGTTTCCAGCGTCGTTGCGGTTTCCGCCGTCGTTGCGGTTTCCAGCGTCGTTGCGGTTTCCACTGTCGTTGCGGTTTCCACTGTCGTTGCGGTTTCCGCCGTCGTTGCGAGCGTCACGCTCGGTACGGCTACGTCGCGGCCGATCACTGCTGTCACCATCGGACTCGGTGTTACCTGCATTCGAAGCTTCGGCACCCTGCGATACGGCTGCCTGTGACTTCTCGCTCTTCGGCTCCGCAGCCGACTGCTCGCCGGTCGGTGCGTTCGACTCGTCCAGCGGCAACTGGTCCGGAGCACCCGCGCGCCGACCCGCTGTACGGCGTGCGCGTGTGCGGCGAGGTGCTTCTGCCGAGGCGTCGGCCACCGGCGCCGCGTCGGCGGACGGTGTGGCCTCGACAGGCGGTGTTGCCGCAGAAGGCTGAGTTGCTTCGGTGGGCTGTGTTGTTTCGGTGGTCGCAGCCGCATCGTTGGTGCGTGTCTTGTCGACAGCGGAACGCCGCGACGGCGCCTTGGTTGCCCCTGCGGGGCCCGCACCGCTGCTACCCTGACGCTCCGAGATGGCGGCGATCAAATCGCCCTTGCGCATTCCGGAGATGCTCTTGATTCCGAGTTCACCCGCGAGACTACGCAGCTCGGTGAGCACCATTCCGGACAGGCCAGCTCCGCGACGTGTCTTTTCGGGTGCAGAGATCAGTTCCGTATCGGTCACGGAGGTCCTTTCCTTCCCTCGCTCGCAGTCTGCGCAGCCAAGGGTTCGTTCCGTAGCTCGAATTTCGTTTCGAACACGGATATTGCCGCTTCACTATCGAACTGCCGCGGACGGACGGTCGAACCGAAACCGCAGGTACTACGCGGAGGGATCGAAGCCAGGAGCGTCACCCGACCAGGGCGTAAGACCCCCCGAACACGATGACGTGATTGCCCTGGTGAAAACCGGCGTCTGAAGCGCACGATGTACGGACGATCACCACAATAGCGTCGAACTGCGCAGTCGGCAAGAACCCCCTACCGGCGAGTTACGACGCGCACACTCCGTCGGCGACTTCGAGCTCGAGAACGCGGATGCCTTCGCTTTCTGCCTGTTCCTTCAACTCCGGCGGAAACTGCTGCGTGCACAAGGCCAGGACCGTCGGACCTGCACCGGACAACACTGCCGCAATGCCGCGCTGACGGAGTGCCGAGATCCACTTCGTGGCCGACGGCAACGCGCTTGCCCGCTGTCCCTGATGAAGAAGATCCTCGGTGGCGGGCATCAGAAGGTCCGGGCGTTGCGTCAGCGCGACGACGGCAAGAGCGCCGCGACTGACATTGAATGCAGCGTCACGATGGGCAACCAACTCAGGCAGCAGGCCACGAGTATGCGAAGTCGAGGAGCGTTCGGACGGAACGAGAGCCACCACGTGGATGTCGGGGTGAACCTGCAGCCGGACTGCCGAATAGTGTCGCTGAGTCACGCTGGCACTGGCCGGCTCGCTCCATGAGACCACGGCACCGCCCAGAACGCTCGCGGAAGCATTGTCGGGGTGCCCCTCGAACTCGGAGGACAGTTGCACCAGCTGCGCGGGGGTGAGCGCGAGCGAGGGATCGACCTTCGCGGCCAGAGCGTTCGCGGCAGCCAAGCCGCCTACCACTGCGGAAGCGGAGGATCCCAGACCCCTCGAATGAGGAATGACGTTCTTGCACAACACATCCAAGCCGTCGGCCCACACGCCGGCGGCCTCCAGCCCGCGCTCGATGGCCCGCACGACGAGGTGCGCCGGCCCCCACGGCACGTCGTCGGCGCCCTCCCCCTCTACGTGAATACCGAGTCCGGATGACGTGATGGTCACCCGAATCTCGTCGTAGAGGCCGAGCGCGATACCGAGCGTGTCGAATCCTGGACCGAGGTTTGCACTCGATGCAGGGACGCGGGCGGTGACCGTCGCACCCAGCGGAAGTGTTGTCGTCATGACCTGGGGCTCCGTCACTATGCCAACTCGAGTGCAGAGGCCACCGCTACGGGATCGACCGGAATCGGTTCGACGACAGGCATGCCCGACAGTGCAGTGTCGGGGTCCTTCAGGCCGTTACCTGTGACGGTGCAGACGACCCGGAGTCCGCTGTCGAGCCAACCTTCCTTGCGTGCGGCGAGGAGCCCGGCAATGCTGGCGGCCGACGCGGGCTCGACGAAGATGCCCTCCAACTTGGCGACCATACGGTAGGCCTCCAGAATCTCGTCGTCGGTGGCCGCACGAAACGCGCCGTCGGATTCTTCCTTTGCTGCAACTGCGCCGTTCCACGATGCGGGTGAACCGATGCGGATCGCGGTCGCAATCGTCTCCGGGTCCGCCACCGGTGCGCCGTGCACCAGCGGAGCAGCGCCTGCGGCCTGCACACCGAGCATGCGCGGCCGGCGTGTGGTCAGCCCGTCACGGAAGTACTCCGAGTAACCACGCCAGTACGCGGTGATGTTGCCCGCGTTACCCACTGGAAGTGCGTGCACGTCGGGAGCGTCACCGAGTGCGTCGCAGATCTCGAAGGCCGCCGTCTTCTGCCCCTCGATCCGCACAGGATTGACGGAGTTGACCAGACCGATGGTCGGAAACTCCGCGGTGGTCTTTCTCGCCAGTTCGAGACAGTCGTCGAAGTTCCCCTGCACCTGGATGATCCTCGCGCCGTGCATCACTGCCTGGGCGAGCTTGCCCATCGCGATCTTGCCCTGCGGCACGAGTACCGCACACCCCATGCCCGCCTTGGCTGCGTATGCAGCCGCGGACGCCGAGGTGTTGCCCGTCGAGGCACACAGAACCGCTTCCTGACCACGAGCCAGCGAATCGGTGACGGCCATCGTCATACCGCGGTCCTTGAACGAACCGGTCGGATTGAGGCCCTCGACCTTCAGGTGCACCTCACAACCGGTGATCTCGGACAGTCGCTCCGCGTGAATGAGCGGCGTCCCACCCTCGAGCAGGGTCACAGTCTTCCAATCGGGCCCGATCGCGAGGCGCTCGCGATAGGCCTCGATCAAGCCTGGCCACGGGGTGTGCACGGTCATTCGGTGCCTTCCAATCTGAGAACACTGGCGACGGAGGTGACGACGTCGAGGCTGTCCAGGGCGGACACCGTCTCGGACAGCGCCGAGTCCGCGGCGAGGTGGGTGACGACGACGAGCCTGGCTCCGTCGCCCGAACCCTGCTGCCGCACCGTCGAAATACTGACATCGCGCTTGGAGAACTCCGCGGCGACCGTCGCGAGGACACCCGGTTTGTCCGCGACCTGCATGCTGACGTAGTAGCGAGTGAGGATGTCGCCCATGGGTGCCACCTTCAGCTTCGCGTACTTCGATTCGAGAGGTCCTCTGCCACCGTAGAACTTGTTTCGAGCCGCCATCACGAGATCACCGAGAACCGCGGACGCGGTGGGTGATCCACCTGCGCCCTGGCCGTAGAACATCAGTCTTCCCGCGGCCTCGGCCTCGACCACCACGGCGTTGAACGCGCCGTTGACAGTTGCGAGGGGATGGTCCCGCGGCACGAGCGCCGGGTACACGCGCGCCGAGATGCGTTCTTTACCCTTCGGCGTGGTGATGCGTTCGCAGATGGCGAGCAGTTTGATGGTGCAGTCCAGCGAACGTGCCATCTCCAGATCGCCCGCGGTGATGTTGCTGATTCCCTCGCGGTAGACGTCACCAGCCGTTACCCGCGTGTGAAATGCGATGGAGGCGAGGATCGCTGCCTTCGAAGCAGCATCGTAGCCTTCGACGTCGGCGGTCGGATCGGCTTCGGCGTAGCCCAGGCGTCCCGCCTCGGCAAGAGTTTCGGCGTAGTCGGCACCTGTCTCGTCCATCGCGGAGAGGATGAAGTTGGTGGTGCCGTTGACGATTCCCGCAACCTTGGTCACTCGGTCGCCGGCCAACGACTGCATCAGGGGTCGCACCACCGGAATTGCTCCGGCGACGGCAGCCTCGAAATAGAGGTCGGCACGTGACTCCTCGGCTGCGTCGGCGAGCTCACCGGTGTACTCGGCGAGTAGCGCCTTGTTCGCTGTGACGACCGACTTGCCCTGTTTCAGCGCGGAATAGATGAGCGCACGGGGGACATCGATTCCCCCCAGTACCTCGACGACGATGTCTACGTCGTCGCGATCGACCAACGCGGCCGGATCATCGGTCAACAGCTCGGGGTCGACGCCGCGGTCACCGTCGACACGCCGCACGGCGATGCCTCGGATCTTCAGTGGCGCACCAACTCTGGCTTCGAGATCCTCGGCGTTCTCGGTCAGGATGCGAACTACTTCGCTTCCGACGTTTCCGAGTCCGAGAACGGCGATTCCTATCGGCTTCGATGTCATGGCTGCACCTCCAAGCTGAGCAGATCTTCGAGTGTCTCCCGGCGCAGAACGAGCCGGGACTTTCCGTCTTTCACCGCGACGACAGCGGGTCGCGTCAACAGGTTGTATCTGCTGGACATCGAGTAGCAGTACGCACCGGTGGCCGCAACGGCCAGTAGGTCACCGGGACCGACATCGGCCGGCATCCAGGTGTTCTTGATGACCACATCACCGCTCTCGCAGTGCTTTCCGACGACGCGCGCAAGCACCGGATCGGCCTCGCTTCCGCGGGAGACGAGCCGGCAGTCGTACTCGGCCTGATAGAGCGAGGTACGAATGTTGTCGCTCATACCGCCGTCGACGCTGATGTACCGGCGGCGCGTCTGCGCGTCCACCGTCACGTCCTTGATGGTCCCGACCTCGTACAGCGTCACGGTTCCCGGACCGACGATCGCACGCCCCGGCTCGACATCGATGGTCGGGACCGGCAGGCCGACCTGCGCGGATTCGGTTGCCACGATCGCCTTCAGCTTCGCGGCGAGTTGATCGATCGGAGGCGGATCGTCGCTGGGAATGTACGCGATTCCCATGCCCCCGCCGAGGTCGATCGTCGAGATCTGGGCGGTCTTCTCGACGCCGAACTCCGAGACCACATCGCGCAGCATCCTGAGCAGCTTGTGTGCCGCCAACTCGAAACCGTCGACCTCGAAGATCTGCGATCCGATGTGGCTGTGCAAGCCGACGAGCCGCAGGTTGTCCGTTGCGAAGACGCGGCGTACTGCTTCGAGTGCCGACCCGTCGGCGAGGGAGAAGCCGAACTTCTGGTCCTCGTGGGCGGTTGCGATGAACTCGTGCGTGTGCGCCTCGACGCCGACGGTGACACGAACGAGAACGTCCTGCACGGCGCCCAGCTCACCGGCGATGGTGTCGAGCCTGTCGATCTCGATCATCGAGTCCAGGACCACGTGTTCGACGCCGGCGCGCACGCCCGCAGTCAGCTCCTCGATCGATTTGTTGTTGCCGTGCATGGCAATGCGGGCAGCCGGAAACCCTGCTGCCAGAGCGACACTGAGTTCGCCACCGGAACTGATGTCCAGCGAGAGGCCCTCGTCGTCGACCCAACGGGCGATCTCGCCACACAGGAATGCTTTCGAGGCGTAGTGCACTCGCGCAGGATCACCGAATGCCGCCGCCATGTCGCGGGCACGCATACGGAAGTCGTCCTCGTCGATGACGAACAGCGGCGTGCCGTACTGCTCTGCAAGCTCCGTGACCGGCACCCCCGCCAATGTCACGACGCCGTCCTCGCCGCGCGCAGCGTGACGCGGATAGACGTGTTCGGGGAGCGTCGTCATCTCCGACGCGGTTGCGGGCTTCGCGAAGGCAGTGTCCTGGGCGGGGGCGTCGGCGTGCTTCGGGCCGGCCGGATGCGCGCTCACATCCGCTCCGGTGCACTGACGCCGAGCAGGCGCAGGCCGTTGGCCAGAACCTGACGGGTTGCATTGCCCAATGCCAAACGAGCGGTGTTCACAGGCCCTGGCTCCTCGTCTCCTTGGGGAAGTACTCTGCATGCTCCGTAGAACCGGTGGTACGCGCCGGCCAACTCTTCCAGATATCGCGCTATACGGTGTGGTTCGCGAAGGTTGGCGGCGCTGGCGACGACCCTGGGGTAATCACCGATGGTTCTGATCAGTTCGCCTTCTTGTTCCTGGGTGAGCAGGCTCAAGTCCGGGTCGTCGGCATCGATGCCGAGTTCGGCGGCACCTCTGGCCAATGAGGCCAGGCGTGCGTGCGCGTACTGGACGTAGTACACAGGGTTCTCGTTGCTGGCACTCGCCCACAGTTCGAGGTCGATGTCGATACTCGAGTCCACCGACGATCGGACCAGCACGTACCGGGCGGCGTCGACGCCGATCGCGTCCACCAGATCGTCCAGAGTGATGACGGTTCCGGCGCGCTTGCTCATCTTGACCGCCACGCCGTCACGAACCAGGTTCACCATCTGACCGATCAGCACCTCGACCGTGTCGGGGTCGTCGCCGAACGCAGCCGCTGCAGCCTTCAGTCGACCGATGTAACCGTGGTGATCGGCACCGAGCATGTAGATGCACAGGTCGAATCCGCGCTGGCGCTTGTTCTGGAAGTAAGCAATGTCACCGGCGATGTAGGCAGCGTTTCCGTCGCTCTTGATTACGACGCGGTCCTTGTCGTCGCCGAAGTCGGTACTGCGCAACCACCAGGCGCCGTCCTCCTCGTACAGACTTCCCGAGTTCTTCAGGTAGTCGACACTGCGTTCCACCGCGCCGGACTCGAACAGGGAGTTCTCGTGAAAGTAGACATCGAAGTCGACACCGAACTGGTGCAGATTGCGCTTGATCTGTTCGAACATCAGCTCGACGCCGATCGACCGAAACGTTTCTGCCTGAGGCTCGGCAGCCATGGCGAGAATGTCGGGGCTCTTCTCCACCACAGCCCTGGCGATCTCGTCGATGTATGCGCCGGCGTACCCGTTCTCGGGCGCCGGTTCGCCCTTGGCCGCGGCGATCAACGATCGGGTGAACCGATCGATCTGCTCACCGTGATCGTTGAAGTAGTACTCACGTACCACCTCGGCGCCCTGTGCCGTGAGAATCCGCCCGAGCGCGTCGCCGACGGCCGCCCACCGAGTACCGCCCAGGTGAATGGGCCCGGTCGGATTGGCGGAGACGAACTCGAGGTTGACCTTCTTCCCCTCGAGGCCGTTCGCGTTCCCGTAGGCATCGCCCGCGGCCAGTGCCTGCGCGACGATGGCGCCTTGCGCGTCTGCTGCGAGGCGGATGTTGAGGAATCCCGGACCGGCCACATCGGCGCTCGAGATGGTCGACTCGGAGGCGAGCGCCTCGGCCAGCCAGCCCGCGAAATCGCGTGGGTTCGCGCCGGCCTTCTTGGCAACCTGTAGTGCGACGTTGGTGGCGTAATCGCCGTGCTCAGGGTTACGCGGACGTTCGACCGTCACCTTTTCGGGCAGCACGGACACGTCGAGGCCACGGTCGGTCAGCACCTCGGCGGCAGTGCTACGTAGTAGTTCGGAAAGATCGGCGGGAGTCACAGGTGACTATCCTATGGTCTGAGGTACGGCCGGTCGGCAGCCAGTGCCTCCCGGCGAGTACCCACGCGCCCACCGCAAGCACCTCGAAGCGTCCCCTCACCTCCGGAACGTACAGTGATGGCGTTCTGCTTTTCACGAGATCGCGAGGGCTCGGCGGTCCGGCGCGTGGCACCGACCAGCAGATATCACCGGCAGCAATGTGCGCTTCGGCGCACCAACGACAACCGAAAGAGCAACGACAGCGATGCCAACGGGTTCCGATAACGGCGGTAGCGGCAAGAAGTCGGCTGCCAAAGCCAACAAGGCCATCAAGGCCGCAAAGAAGAAGAGCGGCGTGCCCGCTGCGAAGTCGGGGCTCGTCACGGGACGTCAGATCCCCTGGCTGACCGTCGGCGCCGTGGTGGTCGTGGTCGGTTTGGTCGCCATCCTCGCGGCCAATCTATTTCCCAAGTATCAGAATCAAGCCGAACTGCAGCGATGGGAACCCAGCGAGAGCAACCAGGACCCGTCGACCGAGATCGCCGACATCGCAATCCAGGAGTACCCGGCGGCGCTGCACGTCGCCGACACCCAGCGCGTCGCCTACGACCAGTCACCGCCGTTCGGCGGACCACACGACAGCGTGTGGGCGACGTGCACCGGCGTGGTCTATCCGGAGGCGATCCGCACCGAGAATGCCGTGCATTCACTCGAGCACGGCGCAGTGTGGATCACGTACAACCCCGATGCGCTTTCGCAGGATCAGGTGGCCACGCTGGCCGACAAGGTCGACGGCGAGAGTTACATGATGATGTCGCCGTATCCCGGCCTGGATTCGCCGATTTCACTGCAGTCGTGGGGTCACCAGGTGAAGGTGGACAGCGCCGACGACGAGCGCGTCGACCAGTTCATCAATGCACTCCGATTGAACCGCTACGCCTACCCAGAGGTCGGCGCGAGCTGCTCGACGGTTCCCGGTGTCGGAGGATTCGATACCGACAACCCACCGCCGTTCGACGCCTCGGAGCCCGGCACTGATGCGGTCCCGATGGACGGCGGTGGAATCACCCCCGACCCCACCGAGATGGGCGCACTGCCGTCCGGCCTCGGCCTGCCGAGTGATCTTCAGCTACCGAACGATGTCGAGCAGCCGGTCGCGCCGGTGCCCGCTTCATGACGGCCGAGAGCACCGAGCCCGCCCGCCTGCGCCGAGTGGGCGGTGGGCAGCGGGCAGCACTGCTGGTGTTGGGTCTCGTCGCCGCGCTCGCCATCGGGTTCGCGCTGGGGTTTCTCGCCCGTACGACCACGATCGGCGGCGACGACTCCGTTCCGGCGGCCGACTCCGTCGACGTCGGGTTCGCGCAGGACATGTCCGTGCACCACAACCAAGCCATCGACATGTCCGCGATCGCGCTGACGAGTGCGTCCGACCCACTCGTGCGGAACCTCGCGTTCGACATGCTGACCTCTCAGCAGAACCAAGTCGGTCAGATGCAGGGATGGTTGGCAATCTGGGATCGAGCCCCCGTCGGAGCCGACGGGTACATGGGTTGGATGACCGGTAGCGACCACTCGCACGCCATGACAGACGGCGACATGACAGACGGGGACATGACAGACGGCGGAGGCTCGGTGTCGGCCATGCCGGGAATGGCGTCCTCGGACGATTTGGCTGCTCTTCGGCAGGCCACCGGCATCGACGTCGACGTGCTGTTTCTACAGCTGATGCTGCGTCACCACGAAGGCGGTCTGTCGATGATGGAATACGCGATCGACCACGCCGAAACCCCGGCTCTCGTCCGACTGGCGGAGTCGATGGTCTCGACGCAGGAGAGCGAATCCACGCTGATGACGCAGATGCTCGCCGCACGTGGCGCGGAGCCGCTCCCCTTCGGCTGATTCTCGTGCGATACGACGGCTAGCCCTTGGCCGTGAAGGTCCAGTCGCTCACCTCGGGCATGTCTTCGAGGTGCTCGATGACATAGCTGGCGTGCCGATCGAGCTGTGCGGTGCAGTAGTCGGCTAGTTCGTGTCCCCGCTCGGGCACGCGACGCGCGCGGCGCAGCGCTTCGAGGACCAAGTGGTAGCGGCTCATCTTGTTCAGGACCACCATGTCGAACGGGGTCGTGGTGGTGCCCTGCTCGACGAAGCCGCGCACGTGGAACCGACCTGCATCGGGACGCCCGTGCAGCAACTGGTGGACCGCACGCGGGTAACCGTGGAAGGCGAACACCACATCGGTGTCGGCAGTGAACAGATCGATGAACTGTTTGTCCGTGAAGCCGTGCGGATGCTCGTCGACGGTGAGCAGCGCCAACAGATCGACCACGTTGACCACACGCACCCTCAGATAGGGCACCCACTCGCGGAGCAACTGCGCGGCAGCGAGAATTTCCTGGGTCGGGACATCGCCGGCGGCGGCGAGAACGACGTCGGGCTCGCTCGGACTTGCTCCCGACGGCGGCTCGGTGCCTGCCCAGTCCCACACCGACGCACCTGCCACGCAATGCGCGTGCGCCTGCTCGAGAGTCAGGTACTGCAGGTGCGGCTGCTTGTCGACGACGATGAGGTTGACGTGGTCACGGCTGCGGAAGCAGTGATCGGAGATCGAAAGAAGCGTATTGGAATCCGGCGGCAGAAAGACTCGCACGACGCCCGGCGCAAGCGGGAGTATCGCGTCGATCATCCCCGGCCCCTGATGCGAGAAGCCGTTGTGATCGTTGCGCCAGCACGTGCTCGTCAGCAGCACGTTCAGCGAGGCCACCGGTTCCCGCCACGCCAGCTCGGCGGCGTGTTGCAGCCATTTGACGTGCTGGATCATCATCGAAACACTCACCATCGCGAAAGCCTCGTAGCTGGCGAACAGGCCGTGGCCGCCGGCGAGAACATATCCTTCCAGCCAGCCCTCGCAGAGGTGCTCGCTGAGGACCTCCATGACGCGGCCGTCGGGCGAGAGGTGGTCGTCCCATTCGTTCGTCGGTAGCTGCCAGCATCGATCCGTCACCTCGAACACTGCCGACAGTTTGTTGCTCGCCGTCTCATCCGGTGAGAACAGCCGGAAGTTTCCGCCACCGTCCTCGCGCCGATTGTGGGCGTAGATGTCGCGCATGAGTTCACCGAGCACAGTGGTGGTCGGATGGAACGCCGCGCCCGGCGAATCGATCGAAATCTCGTACTTCTCGAGCGGCGGCATCCGGAGCGGGCGCAGCAGCCGGCCACCGTTGGCGTAGGGCGTGGACCCCATCCGCTTGTCCCCGGAGGGCGCCAGCTCCGCGAGCTCGGGAACCAGCGCGCCGCGCTCGTCGAACAGCTTCTCGGGCCGGTACGAGCGCAGCCACGACTCCAGTTGCGCCAGATGCTCCGGGTTGTCGCGGACACCGGACAGCGGCACCTGGTGTGCACGGTAGGTGCCTTCGACGAGGACCCCGTCGACCGTGTGCGGCCCCGTCCATCCCTTCGGAGTGCGGAGCACGATCGCCGGCCAGCGCGCACCGACGACGTCTCCCCCGCTCCGAGCTGCGGTCTGGATGGCACGAATTCTCTCGTGTGCATCGTGGAGGACCCGCGCGAGTTCGGGAAACACGAGACGTGGATCGTCGCCGGAGACGACGACGGGCTCCCATCCCTGACCGTGCAAGAAGTCGACGATGTCCTCGTCGCGGCTGCGCCCCAACACCGTCGGGCCTGCGATCTTCGCCCCGTTGACGTTGAGTATGGGCAGGACGGCGCCGTCACGTCGAGGATTGAGAAATGCCGGGAGCTTCCAGGATGCGGCGAGCGGACCGGTTTCGGCCTCGCCGTCGCCGATGACACAGGCCACCGTCAGGTCGGGCCGATCGAATGCCGCGCCGCCTGCGTGCACCAACGCGTAGCCCAATTCTCCGCCCTCGTGGATGCTGCCCGGGGTCTGAACGCTCACGTGGCTCGGTATACCGCCCGGCGCGGAGAACTGGCGGCACAGTCGACGGACGCCGTCGTTGTCGCGGGAGATGTGCGGATAGATCTCCGAGTACGTCCCCTCGAGGTAGGTCGACGCGACGAGCGCGGGACCGCCATGGCCGGGGCCGGTGACGTAGAGCCAGTCCGAGTCCGTGGCCACGATATGTCGATTGAGCAGCGTGTAGATCATCGACAGACACGGGCTGGTACCCCAGTGCCCGAGCAGCCGAGGCTTGATGTGCGCGGGGGTCAGTGGTTCACGCAGCAGCGTGTTCTCCAACAGGTAGATCTGTGCCACCGTCAGGTAATTCGCGGCCGACCACCAGTCGAGATCGAGGTCGAGATCTTCATTCGAGTACACGTGCTCGGTCATCGGGCATCCCTTCGATGTGCAGGCCTCGTCTGTGGCGTACCTCTGTACTGTCCTCCTCCCATGTGACAACGAGGGTGATTTCAGGTGACGCATGCGATGCGCTACTGTTGGACCCGCCCACAGGCGCGCCGACCACGGCGGGCCCCCGTAGCTCAGGGGATAGAGCGTTCGCCTCCGGAGCGAAAGGCCGCAGGTTCGAATCCTGCCGGGGGCACCCATCTACTCTTGCGCTACCGTAAGCATCTCTACTGCAGTCTCTCCGGAGAGGCACCGATGATGCGAGACTTGCACGGTGTCCGATTCCCAACTCGACGACGCAGCATTCGAGATCTATTCCGTCGATCCCACCGAGTTCGTCGCCGCGCGTAAGTCTGCCGCTGATTCGGCGAAGAAGTCCGGCGATCGCAAGCTGGCAACAGCAATCGGGAAGCTACGCAAACCCACCACCGTCGGATGGATGGTCAACCTACTCGTGCGCGCAGAGCCCGAGGACATTGCGGAACTGTTCGATCTGGGTGACAGCCTGCGTAGCGCGCAACGACGCTCGGATGCCGAAGAACTTCGATCGCTCTCCGCCCGACGTCAGCAGTCGATTCGGCTGTTGTCTCGCCGTGCCGCGGAACTGGCAGCCGCGCACGGGCGGTCGAGCACCGAGGATGCGGTCAGGGAGGTCGGACAGACGTTGGGCGCCGCTCTCGCCGATCCCGAAATCGCTGAACGTGTCCGCGCAGGGAGGGTGGTCACCGCGGAGTCCTACAGCGGCTTCGGACCCGCCGTATTGGCTTTGGCGCCCGAACCCGACGAGTCGGATGATCATGAGGACGAAAACCTCGAAGTTGCCGCAGAGGAATCGGATTCGAACAGCGAGGACGCGCGCAACAATGAGGCCCTCATCGAGGCGCTCGCGAACCTCGAGGAGGCACGCGAGGACGAGGACGCCGCGCGCATCGCGGCCGAGGACGCGCAGTCGGATGCGGAGAGCGCCGTCACGCAGCTCGCCGAAATCAAGGATCGTCTCACTCGGCTCCGCGCGGAGCTACACGAACTCGAAACCCAGGAAGCCGACGCGCGCAAAGCGGAGAAGTCGACCGATCGCGAATCACGTCGTCTGGCACGTGTTCTGGACGACGCACGGACCAGGACGGCCGAGTTGGAACGAACAGTCGACGAGCTGGGTGGCTAACCGGGTTCGATGACGGCGGTGATCGCCGTGATGTCGCCTGCCGGTATCTCGAAGTGTTCGGTCACTGCAACCGTCATTCCGCCGTCGAGATCGAGAAGGTAGCGTGCGACGACACTGGTGCCCCATTCCCGAAACCGCACGTCACGCACTCCGGAGATGGGCCTGTACTGCTGACCCTGTTCCAGATCATTGCTGATGAATTGCCCTGTGTCACCGGTATTCTTGCCGTTCTCCACGCGCAGGCACGCCTGACCCAAACGTAGCTTCGTGGCGTCGTGACTGACGAGGGCGTCGATATATTCACGAGCCATCGCGACGCGTCCGGAATCGGCCTCGCGCGTCGCATGGATGGAAATGCCCGACACGAGCGCCTGCGCCAACTCGGGCCGACAGATCAGCAGATCAGGTAGATACGGGTGCGATCGGTTGTAGAGCAGGGGCGATCCGTCGATACGCGAACAGTGCAGTCCCGCAGCGAGCGCCACCCCCACCGGGGCCGCGGAGTCCCACTCCCACTGCCCACCGGAGTGCACGTACGCATCGACATCGCCACGTACGACGGCCATCGCCTTTGCGCCTGCAGATCCCATACGGATCACCTCGCCGCCAACCTCGGCAGCGAGCGCATCGATGTAATAGGGCGGACGACTGTCACTGACGACCAGCGTCGGTCGGCTCGTACGCTGGGGTGGAAGAGTAACCTGCGCAGTGGAATACACCGTGTCGAGCGCTGGCTGAGCCACCGCGCACGCCGTCATGCCTCGGCCGGTCTCCCACAGTCCGACGTGGACCGCCCAGTCGTCACGGCCCTCCATTCCGTACTCGCGCGACCCGTCCAGTGGATCGATGATCCACACTCGAGAGGCATCGAGCCGGGCGGGGTCGTCGGCGGACTCCTCGGACAGAATCGCGTCATCCGGACGTTCACGCCCGAGCCTGGAGACGATGAGGTCATTGGCTTCGGCGTCGCCGAGTCGCCCTAGGAGACTGCTGAAATATGCGGGATATGGGGAACTGGGCTCGCGGGCGGCTGTCCCGGTCCATGAGTAACAGGATCCCCAAAGTGTGTGCGAAGACCCGGATTTCCCGTCGAAGGCAGGAAATCCGGGGCCACGAGTACTGCGGAAGCACCCCGGCCGGGTGCGGGGCTCACCCACCGCCTATCCAAGGGCCCAGACCCCGTCCTCGACGCCCAACCCGAGGG
>NZ_JABFAO010000001.1:0-50285 GCF_017168235.1 Rhodococcus sp. KRD197 | reverse complement strand
TGAGACGTCCCACAGGTCGCCCTGCGACTCCGAATTTCCCTGCATACCAACATTATCGCAGGTCAAACACCTAAACGCGGGTCGACGCGACGTGGATCGGCCATCGGATTGTTCAGCAGTCTCCTAGTTCGCGTCCGGTGGTTCTTCCGCGCTCACGTTCGCGGACCTCGATCAGTAGTCGTCCCGCGGCCCCCGCCACCTCGGCTGCAAGAAGTGCGTCGTCGGCGAGAAGTGTGTCTTCGGTGAACGGTGTACTCATGAGCTCAACAGTTCCACGATGCGGGCTGCCTGCGCCGCCGGATCACCGTCGGAGGGGCGAATCACGAGATCGGCTCGCTGCGGAGCCTCGTAGGGATCGTCGACTCCGGTGAAACCGGTGATCTCGCCGGCGCGGGCTTTTGCATACATGCCCTTCGGGTCTCGGGTCTCGCATACGTCGAGCGGTGTATCGACGAAGATCTCGTAGAACGGCAGACCCGCCGCCTCGTGCAGGCTGCGAGCGAAGTCTCGGCCGTCTCGGTACGGGCTGATCAAGCACACGACGGCAATCAGACCGGCATCAGCGAACAGGTGCGCAACCTCCGCCACCCGACGGACGTTCTCGTCCCGGCTACGTGCGTCGAAGCCGAGGTCGGAGTTCAACCCGTGTCGCACGTTGTCGCCGTCGAGCAGGTAGGCGGGTCGACCGGACGCGACGAGCAACCGCTCTACCTCTGCTGCGATCGTGGACTTGCCCGACCCGGAGAGCCCGGTGAGCCACACCGTCGCGCCTCGGGTCGCGCGATCGACGCGCGCGACCCTCGATGAATGCCATACCACCTTCGACGCGGAAAGTGCAGGGCCGGAAATCATTCCGCCGGCAACGGTGGCACCGGTTGCCTCGTCGACGAGCAGGAAGCTTCCGGTGACCCGGTTGCGTCGGTACGGATCGAACAGCAGTGGCTGGGTCGTTCGAATGCGGATGCGGCCGATGTCGTTGAGTGCAAGGGACTGCGCTGACACGTCGCGGTGCAGTGTGTCGATGTCGAGCCGGTACTCGAGTGCATCGATTCGAGCCGTGGTCGTGGCGGTGGTGTGCATCAGCAGATATCTCTCGCCCTGCCGTAACTGCGCGCTCTCGGACATCCAGCAGATCATCGCGTCGATGTCCGTACCCACCATGGGCCGGTTGTTCGGGCGGCACAGCATGTCCCCACGTCCGACGTCGATGGCGTCGGACAGCTCCAAACACAACGCGGATCGGGCGAAACCCTGCTCCAGCGGGACACCTCCAGGGCCCCACACCGCAGCCACGGTCGTCGTGAAGCCGGAAGGCAGCACCACGACCTCGTCCCCCGGGGCGAATACGCCGCTGGCCACAGTTCCGGCGTAGCCACGGAAGTCGGCGTGTTCGCTCGATCCGGTCCGGGGGCGCACGACGTATTGCACCGGGAATCGGGCGTCGATGAGATTGCGATCGGAGGCGATGTGGACCTCTTCGAGGTGGTGCAGTAGCGAACCACCCTCGTACCAGCTCATTCTCGCGGTCCGGTGCACCACGTTGTCGCCGTCGAGCGCGGACATGGGTATGAACGTCAGATCCGGTACATCCAGTTTGGCTGCGAACGATTCGAAGTCGGATCGGATCTCGTCGAATCGTTCTCGGGACCAGTCGACGAGATCCATTTTGTTGACGCACAGCACCAGGTGCGCGATTCCCAGCAGCGAGGACAGGAAGGCGTGTCGCCTGGTCTGCTCGACGATGCCGTAGCGCGCATCGACGAGGATCAGGGCCAGGTCGGCAGTCGAGGCGCCGGTGACCATGTTGCGGGTGTACTGCACATGCCCGGGCGTATCGGCGATGATGAATTTTCTCTTGGGGGTGGCGAAGTAACGATGTGCCACGTCGATGGTGATGCCCTGTTCGCGTTCGGCGCGCAACCCATCCGTCAACAGAGCCAGGTCTGCGCTGGCACCTCCGCGTTCCCTGCTCGTCTTCTCGATAGCCTCGAGCTGGTCCTCGAAGATCGACTTCGAGTCGTAGAGCAGCCGCCCGATCAGCGTGGACTTGCCGTCGTCGACGCTCCCTGCCGTCGCCACCCTCAGCAACTCGGACATCAGAAGTACCCTTCTTTCTTTCGGTCTTCCATACCGGCCTCGGAGATTCGGTCGTCGGCTCGCGTGGCACCGCGCTCGGTAATTCTGCTCGCGGCCACTTCCACCGCCACCTCCATAGCGTTGGCGGCGGAGGACTGCACGCACCCGGTGCAGGTCGCGTCACCGACGGTGCGGAACCGTACGGTCGAGTCGAAGACTTCATCGCCCGGTAACAGTGTCACGAATCTGGTTGCGGCCAGGAGCATTCCGTCTCTCGGGACGACCGGACGCCGATGTGCGTAGTAGATGTTCGGCAGTTCGATGCCCTCCGCGGCAATGTACTGCCAGATGTCGAGCTCGGTCCAGTTCGACAGCGGGAACACACGGATGTGTTCACCGCGCCGGTGTCGTCCGTTGTACAGCTGCCACAGCTCGGGTCGTTGCGCGCGTGGATCCCATTGCCCGTGTTCGTCTCGAAAACTGAACACCCGCTCCTTGGCACGCGCCTTCTCCTCGTCGCGTCGTGCGCCGCCGAAGACGGCATCGAAGGAGTTCTCCGCGATTGCGCGCAGCAGGGTTCGGGTCTGCAAGCGATTTCGAGAGGCCCGAGGCCCGATCTCTTCCTGTGAGCGCCCCGCATCGATGTCGTCCTGCACACTCGCGACGATCAGCTTGACACCGGACTCGGCGACGGCGCGGTCCCGGAACTCGATCACCTCGTCGAAGTTGTGACCGGTATCGATGTGCATCACAGCGAACGGCACACGGGCCGGCCAGAACGCCTTGGCCGCGACATGGAGCATCACGACCGAGTCCTTGCCGCCGGAGAAGAGCAGAACCGGACGCTCCGCAGTGGCAGCTACCTCCCTGAAGATGTGCACGGCCTCGGCTTCCAGAGCCGCGAGGTGCGTGAGTTCGTGGTGGATCGACGTCGCCACTGGCCGCCCTTCCGTTGCCTTCGGTCCATATTTGGACCGCCCCGGTAGATTCCGATGAGGAGAACAATAGAACGTGTTCCTGCACAAATCAACGGTTCGGCGAATGCCCTCCGACTTCGAGGGTGATCGCCTCTGCCGCGGCGACGAGAGACTGCCCTCGCTCGGCGATCTCCGCGCCAGTGATGGCGGCTCCGACATGCAACGTCAGCACCAGGGCCTGTGAACCGTGGGCGTCGTAGGTGGGGGCGGCGATCACACTGACCTCGTGCACCGCGTCCGATTGCGCCTCCCGCACTCCCAGGTAGACCCGTTCCCCCAACCCCGAAACCATCTCTCCGAGAAGTTCACGCACCTCCTTCGGTAACTCGTCGGCAGCAACCCCTGCCATCACCGAATGCAGCTTCTGCCCGACCGCGGTGAGCGTCTCCACGAGGTAGCCGCTGCTGCGACACTCCTCCACCACCCGCGCAAGGTGCTCGGTGTCGATGCGCACGGGCAGTGTCGGTTCGCGATTCAACCAGGCCTCGAGCCTGTCGTCGGTATCCCACAGGACGTACATCAGACCGATGGGCGGGGCGAACGGGTACGCCTGACCGATCCGTCCCGACCCGCGGCGTGAATTCGGTTCGACCGACTCGAGCACGGTGATCCGATCCGATACGACCGCAGATGCCGTGCACGTCGTGTCGTACCTCTCGCTGAGTTCGGCGAGATGCTTGCGCGCCACTGGTCCGATCGCGAAACCGTTCTGTGCGGCGCGACCGGCGGCGATCAGCGCCGGACCCAGACCGTAGGTGACCGAGACCGGGTCGCGGACCAGGTAGCCGGCCTCGACCAGCGAGGTGAGGATGCCCAGGCATGTCGGTTTGCTCAGCTCGAGAGCCCGCGCGAGTTCCGAGAGCCCGAACCTGCGCCCGCTCCGCGCGACGAGGTAGTTCAGGACCGACACGACACGGTCGGTGGGTGGAGACGAGCGCGTACTCATTGACCCTCACTAGAACAAGTTCTATTGTCGATTCGAACCAGTTCTACCACACCGGTACATATATGTACCAATAATCCGAGGAGATGGGCGTGCCCACCGACCCCCTGACCGACGCGATCGCAGCAGCCGAGAAGATCATCGAAGCCGCGCCACACATACTCACCGAGCAGGACCTGGTGGAAGGCTACGAGTACCTGGCGGGGAGCATCCGCGCGTCGATTCAGATGGCGTGGGCCTACGACCCCCGATTCCCCTTCTTCGCCTCCTCCACCGGGCCCTACACCAAGATGGGGTTGGACAACCCCGACACCCTGTACTTCCACGCCAACATCGACGCCGATCACGAGTATGTCGTCGCCGGAAGACGAGGCACCACAACAGATCTGAGTTTTCAAATTCTGGCGGGAGACTACTCGCCCGTCGACGTTCCCGACAGTCTCACCGCATTCGACGATCGCTCCATCGACATTGCATCCGACGGCACCTTCGAGCTGCACTTCGGCCGCCCGTCCGAGCAGGCCAACCACTTCACCCTGGGTGAAGGATCGTCGATGCTCGTGGTGCGAGAGGTGTACAACGACTGGTCGGCCGCGCGCGGCACGCTGACCATTCGCCGCGTCGGCGAGGAGCGCGAGGAACCGAACCGGCCGACGAAGAACGACGTGGCAAAACGATATGCGACGGCCGGAAAGATGCTCCTCGGCAGGTTGAACACGTTTCTGCAGTTTCCGCACTGGTTCTACCTGAAGCTCGAGGTCAACACCCTGACCGAACCACGCCTGACACCGGGCGGCTTGAGCACCCAATACTCCTCGGCCGGTCACTACCAATTGCAGGCGGACCAGGCAATGATCGTCACCGTTCCGAAATCCGATGCGCCGTATCAGGGATTCCAGCTCGGCAGCATGTGGTACGTCTCGCTCGACTACATCCACCACCAAACCTCGCTGACCTCCGATCAAGCTCAGACCGACCCCGACGGCATGATGAGACTCGTTGTCAGTGAGCAGAACCCGCATGTGGCGAACTGGATCGAGACCACCGGACACGCACGCGGCTACGCGCAGATCCGCTGGCAACGTGTGTCACGAGAGCTGACCTCGGCCGACGGCCCCACCGTCGAAGTCGTCGACATCGACGATGTGCCCTCGCGACTGCCCTACTACGAGCAGAACACGATCACCCCCGAGGATTTCGCACGAAGAATCGCCGCCCGACGCCGGGGCGTCGACGAACGGATGCTGGGATGACCGGCGGAATGGGAACCGGCGCGCTCGCCGGCAAGGTGGTCGTGGTCTCGGGCGTCGGCCCCTCCCTCGGTCGATCGATCGCGCTGCAAAGCGCCGCCGCCGGCGCAGATGTTGTCCTCGCGGCTCGCTCCACCACGTGTATGGAGTCGGTGGCCGGGGAAGTTAGCGCGCTGGGGCGCCGAGCAGTCACGGTGACCACCGATATCACGGACGAGGACTCGTCGGCGGCCCTGGTCACCGCGGCCATCGACGCATTCGGCCATGTCGATGCCCTGGTCAACAATGCCTTCGCGAACCCGTCGATGAAGGATTTCGCGCACACCGATCCCTCTGTCATCCGCAACGGCCTCGAGTTGTCGTTGTTCGGCACACTTCGGCTCTGCCAGCTGTTCACCCCGGCCTTGGCCGAATCCGGCGGCTCGATAGTGATGATCAACTCCGCCGTCATCCGGCACTCGCAGCCCAAGTACGGGAGCTACAAGATCGCCAAGGCGGCGTTGCTCGCGATGTCGCAGACCCTCGCCAGCGAGCTCGGACCACAGGGCATCCGCGTCAACACCGTTGCACCGGGCTACATCTGGGGCGAAACACTCAAGGGGTACTTCGCGCACGCGGCGCGCAAGTACGGCACCACCAGCGATCAGATCTACCAGCAGACAGCCGCCGGCATCGACCTGCGACGCCTACCCGAACCCGACGAGATCGCCGACGCCGTGGTGTTTCTCGCCTCGCCCGGGGCCCGCGCCATCACCGGTCAATGCCTCGACGTCAACTGCGGCGAATACCACCACTAGGAGCTCGATGTGACCAGTACCGAACGCACGGATGTCGGCACCGCAGAGGACCTGCACGCCTCGGCGAGCAGGGCCAGCGGCCTCACCGACTTCGGAACCGACGACTACAGCGAGGCGCTGGAAGTGCTGCTCGAGTCGTACCGGCGAGATGCCGAGCTCACTCCGCTCGGGTCGAAGATGAGTCGCTTCTTTCTACGCGGGGCGTTGGTCGCCCGCCTGTTGAGCGAATCGGCGTGGAAGCAGTACCCCGAGCATGCCGAGGTCTCGATCGAGCGCCCGATCTTCGTCACCGGGCTCCCCCGAACAGGTACCACTGCGCTGCATCGGCTGCTGACGGCCGACCCCGCTCATCAGGGACTCGAGATGTGGCTCACCGAGGTGCCACAGCCTCGACCTCCTCGGGAAACGTGGGCCACCAATCCTGTGTTCGCACACATCGAGCAGGGCTTCGCGCAACACCACACAGAACATCCCGAGTTCATGGGGGTGCACTACATGTCTGCCGGCGAGGTCGAAGAATGCTGGCAGCTGCTGCGCCAATCGGTGCAATCGGTCGCCTACGAGTGCCTGGCGTACCTGCCGACGTACTCCTCGTGGTTGGCCGAGCAAAGTTGGCACAATGCCTACGCACGTCACCGCCGGAACCTGCAGCTGATCGGATTGCACGACTCGGAGCGGCGGTGGGTGCTGAAGAATCCGAGCCACCTGTTCGCGCTGGAGGACCTTTTGACGGTCTATCCCGACGCCCTGGTAATCCAGACACACCGGGAGGCCCGCACGATCATGCCATCTACCTGCAGCTTGGCCGAGCACGCAACCGCGGGCTGGAGCACCAAGTTCACCGGTAGCGTGATCGGGCGAACACAGCTCGACCTCTGGGAACGCGGGTTGCACACATTCGCCGCCGCGAGGGCCGAAGCGAACCCCGCACAGTTCTTCGACGTCGACTATCACGAGTTCGTCGCCGACCCGCTCGGCACGGTGGAACAGGTGTATCGGCATTTCGGACTGGGCATGAGCGAGGACGCGCGTCTCGCGATGGACGCGATCGACGCCGAGAGTCGAACAGGTGCCAGACGTCCCTCGCACAAGTACACCCTCGAAGAGTTCGGGCTCGACGGCGACGAGGTGGACAGGCGGTTCGGGGAGCAGCGGCGTTCCGGCGAGCACCGATAAGCTCGATGCATGGCCCCCACACGCTGGCAGAGCGAAAACACCGAGGCCCAATCCCGGCAGTACGTGGAACGGTTCGCGGAGCTCGAAAAGCGCGGCGCGGATCTGCACGGAGAAGCGCGGATGCTCGATGCGCTGCTGGCGCGAAAGAGTTCGGTGCTCGATGCCGGTTGCGGCACCGCACGACTCGGCGCCGAGTTGGCGCGTCGGGGCCATCGGGTTACCGCCGTCGACCTCGATCCTGTGTTCGTCGAAGCCGCCCGAGCACACACCGACCTCACCGTCCACCAGGCCGATCTGACCGAGCTCGACCTGGGCGTTCAGTTCGATGCCGTCGTCACTGCCGGCAATGTCATGGTGTTCATGACGCCGGGGACCGAGCGAGCGGCGCTGTCGAACTTCGCCGCTCATCTCGTTCCTGGCGGGGTGTTCGTCGCCGGGTTCGCCACCGACCGGGGGTACACCGTGGGCCAGTTCGACGAGGATCTGGCCGCGGTCGGGCTCGAATTGGAGCACCGCTTTTCGACGTGGGATCTGAGGCCGTGGCACGGCGATGCCACGTTCGCCGTCAGCGTCGCGCGCAAGGCTTCCGCCGCGCGCTGACCCGAGCCATCGGAAGCGTCTCACAGGCCATCGTCGTGGGAGGATGGACAGCATGTCTGCTTCGTCGCGCCTTCCACTCGACCCCATCGCAGAGGCTCATCGTCAGTGGACCAAGCACGGGTGGGGAAATGTCGCCGACGGCATGGCTGCTGTCACCTCGCTGATGCGTGCTCAGCAGATCATGCTCGCCCGTGTGGAGGAAGTTCTCAAACCCACCGGGTTGACGTTCTCGCGATACGAGTTGCTGACCTTGCTCACCTTCACCAAGAACGGCGCCCTGCCGATGGCGAAGGCCAGCGCACGCTTACAGGTTCATCCCACCAGTGTCACCAATGCGGTGGACCGGCTCGAGACAGCAGGATACGTTCGCAGGACGCCGCATCCGAGCGACCGTCGGACGACGCTGGTGGAGATCACCGAATCCGGTCGCAAGCTGGCGGTCGATGCCACGGAAAGGCTCAACGATCAGGTGTTCGCGAAGCCGGGCCTCAGCGACGACAAGCTCACCTCGCTGGTTCGAATCCTTGCCGAACTCAGGAGGGCAGCCGGTGATTTCGACGACACCGGCACGGCGCCTACCTGGTGAGACGCGCCGACCGGCGTCGATCCGTGATGAAATGAATCCGGAACGCGGCGGGGGGTCGCGCCAGGTGGGAGTAGCTCGATGTTGGTAGTGGGTGTCGGGGCGGGTGCACACGGTGCGCGAGCAATTCTGACTCACCTGGACAGTCCGCACCGCGCGCCGCTTGCGACCCGGACGGTTCGTCGCCGAGGAGACCGATCGCTGGCATCGACCGTCGTCGACGCTATTTCAGCTCTTCATGCAGTTGCGTCCACACTCGATGTGCACGTCGAGCATTCGGCGATCGCCTACCGCTCGGGCGACGAGTTCGATGCGCGTGAAGATGTGGGTTCGGCCCAGTTGGTGCCCGATACCGTAGCTCAGCTCCGCTACCTTCGTTTCACCGGAACCGTTCCCGCACACGGGGCCACAGTGCTGTGCGATCTGGGCAGCACCGGGATGAGCGTATCCGTCGTCGATCTGGCGAGGGGAGCCATGGTCACCTCGCAGCGGGCCACGTCCTTCGGCGGAGACGACCTCGACCAACTGGTCCGACGCCACCTCGCCGTCCACGGTGTTCGCACCGATGTCGATACGGCGCGGTCGGTCAAGGAGAGATTGAGCGAGGGCGGGGTCGTCAATGCTCGCGACCTGGACGGCCGTGGCAATCACGTGTTCACGCGCAGAGATTTCGACGACATCACCGCCGGGCCGGTTCGGTACGCGAGGATGATCGTCGAGCAAACCATCGAACTGTCCGGAATCGAACCGGCATCGATCGTGCTGCTCGGGGGCGGCGCGAACATCGCATCGATCGCGGTGGCCTTCGAGTCGAAACTCGGCCCTCGCATCGTGATTCCGCACCGCCCCGAGCTCGTGTCCGCGCGCGGGGCGGCCCTACTGTCGAGCGGTCAGCGGTTGACGAACGTCGGTTGACGCTTGTCGACGAACGCCGCCATCCCTTCCTTCTGGTCCTCCGTCGCGAATGTCGAGTGGAACAACCGACGCTCGAACCGAACACCCTCGGCGAGAGTGCTCTCGTAGGAACGGTTCACCGCTTCCTTGGCCATCATCGCGATCGGCAGCGACATCTCGGCAATGGTGGTGGCGGTGGCGATGGCGTCGTCGAGTAGATCCGCAGCCGGAACGATTCGCGACACCAGGCCCGCACGCTCGGCCTCCTCGACCTTCATGTTGCGACCCGTCAGGCACATCTCCATGGCCTTGGCCTTGCCCACCGCACGAGTGAGGCGCTGCGAACCACCGATACCCGGGATGACACCCAGCTTGATCTCGGGTTGACCGAACACCGCGGTGTCAGCCGCGATGAGCACGTCGCACAGCATCGCCAACTCGCATCCGCCGCCGAGGGCGTAACCGGAAACCGCGGCCACCAGCGGAGTGCGCGCCGCAGACAGCCGATCCCACGCAGTGAAGAAATCGTCGAGATAGACGTCCATGTACGACTTCGGCTGCATCTCCTTGATGTCCGCACCGGCCGCGAATGCCTTTTCCGAACCGGTGACGAGGATCGCCCCGATGCCCTCGTCACGATCGAAATCGTCGACGACGGAGACGACCTCACGCATCAACTGCGAGTTCAACGCGTTGAGTGCTTTCGGACGGTTGAGCGTGATGATTCCTACGCGTCCCCGGCGTTCGACCAGGATGGTCTCGAAAGTTGTCGTTTCGGGGCTGCTCATGAATTGGTTCCTGTCGATCGTGCGCGGATATCGTTGATGATGCCGGAGAAATCGACGTCGGTGCCGCCACCCGATTCACCCTTGAACCGCGCGTACAACTCGGCGGCTTGCAGACCGAGCACACCGTCGACTCCGTTGTCTCGCAGCGCGTTCGCCGCGAGTGACAGATCCTTGTCCATCAACGCCGCCGCGAAACCGGGCTTGTAGTCATTGTTGGCGGGGCTGGTGGGAACGGGACCGGGTACCGGACAGTTGGTCGTCAGGGCCCAGCACTGGCCCGAAGCGGTGGAGGCAACGTCGAACAACGCCTGGTTGCTCAGACCCAACTTCTCGCCGAGAACGAAGGCCTCGCTGATCGCGATCATCGAGACACCGAGAATCATGTTGTTGCAGATCTTCGCCGCCTGACCGTTCCCTGCTGCGCCGCAGTGCACGACCTTTCGGCCCATGACATCGAGAATCTCGGCAGCGGAGGCGAAATCGTCCTCCGATCCACCGACCATGAACGTCAGTGTTCCGGCCGCCGCTCCCCCGACGCCACCCGAGACAGGTGCGTCGAGCCCGCGGTGACCGGCCGCCTGAACCATCTTGTGCGCGGCGTGCGCATCGGCGACATCGATTGTCGAGGAATCGACGAACAACGTGCCGGGCGCCGCAGCGGGCAGCAGATCCGCATACAGGTCGAGGACGAGACGCCCGTTGGGAAGCATCGTGACCACGATGGAAGCATCCTGCACGGCCGCGAGCGCCGAGTCGACGACGGTGACCCCGTCGGACTTCGCCTGCTCGAGCGCGGCCGGCACCAGGTCGAAACCCTGCACGGTGTACCCGGCTGCGACGAGGTTCGCCGCCATCGGTCCGCCCATGTGGCCGAGACCGATGAACCCAATTGTTTTCTCACTCATGCTGTCTCCAGTTTCAGTTCGGCGTCGCCCAGGGGCTCGAAGTACCGATCGACATCGTCCTGTGTCACGTCTGCGAGAGTCGCCGGTGACCACGCGGGGTTTCGGTCCTTCTCCACGACCTGCGCGCGAATTCCTTCGACGAGATCGTGTGAGCTCAGACTCGCGAGAGAAACCCGGTACTCCTCGTTCAACACCTGCTCGAGCGAGGATGCCTGGGCGGCACTGCGCAGCGACTTCAACGTCACTTTGAGGGCGACGGGCGACTTCGACTCGATGTCGCCGGCTGCCTTCTGTGCCTCGGACGCGGCGCTGCGACGAAGACGTACGAGGATCTCCTCGACGGTGTCGGCACTGTAGGCCTCGTCGATCCATGCGCGAGCACCGGCCAGCGTCGATTCCGGTGCAGGCTCGGTGAACTCGGACAATGCATCCGAGACCGAACCGGACTCCAGCGCCTGGTAGAACTTCTCCAAGTTCTCCGAGGGCATGAAGTGATCTGCGAAGCCGGCCGCGATGGCGTCGGCTGCGTCCATACGCGCCGTCGTCAGAGCGAGATGCGTGCCGAGTTCACCCGGCGCACGGGCGAGCAGGTACGTGCCACCGACGTCGGGGATGAAACCGATCCCGACCTCGGGCATCGCGATCTTGGAGCGTTCGGTGACGATGCGAGTGTTCGCATGCGCAGACAATCCGACGCCACCACCCATGACGACGCCGTCCATGATCGCGACATACGGCTTGGAGAACCGAGCGATCGCCGCATTGAGGATGTACTCCTCGCGCCAGAAGTCCTTCGTCCCGGTCCCGCCATCCTTCGCGTCGTGATAGATCGACACGATGTCGCCGCCCGCGCAGAGACCGCGCTCGCCGGCTCCCACCAACAGCACCGTGTCGATGCTCTCGTCCGCGGCCCACGCGTCGAGCTGCGGCGCAATCTCACGCACCATCGCATGGTTCAGCGCATTGATGGCTTTCGGGCGGTTCAGCGTGATACGGCCGACACCACCACGCTCGTCGAACATAACCTGAGGCTCTGTCATGCTGCTCCCACAATCGAGCGAGCCACGACGACTCGCATGATCTCGTTGCTTCCTTCGAGGATTTGGTGCACACGCAGATCGCGAACGATCTTCTCCACACCGTACTCCGCGAGGTAACCGTAGCCGCCGAGCAACTGCAGTGCGTCGTTCGCGACCTCGAAACCGGTATCGGTGGCGAATCTCTTTGCCATTGCACACAGTTCGACTTTGTCGGGAGCGTCGTTCTGCAACGCGTCGGCAGCGCGCAGTAGCATCGTGCGCGCGGCTTCGAGCTCGGTCTTCATGTCAGCGAGACGAAACTGCAACGCTTGCGCGTCGAGCAACCGGGCACCGAATGCCCGGCGTTCGAGCAGATACGCAACAGCCTTGTCGAGTGCACTCTGCGCGCCCCCGATCGAACATGCCGCGATGTTGAGCCGGCCACCGTTGAGGCCGTTCATCGCGATCCGGAAGCCGTCCCCCTCGTTGCCCAGCAGGTTCGCCGCCGGCACCCGAACATCCTCGAAGACAACCTGCCTCGTCGGCTGGGCGTTCCATCCCATCTTCTTCTCGTTGGCGCCGAAGGACAGACCCTCCGACTCCTTCGGGACGATGATCGCCGAAATCCCCTTCGGTCCGGCGTCACCGGTCCGCACCATCACGACGTAGACATCCGATGTTCCCGCGCCCGAGATGAACTGCTTGACGCCGTTGAGGATGTAGTCGTCGCCGTCGCGCACAGCCTTGGTACTCAATGCCGCCGCATCCGAACCGGCGCCGGGCTCGGTCAGGCAGTAGCTGCCCAACTGGTCCATCGAGCACAGGCCCGGCACCCAGCGGCGACGCTGCTCCTCGTTGCCGTAGGTGTCGATCATCCACGCGACCATATTGTGGATGGAGATGTACGCAGCGATGGACGGGTCACCCGTGGCGAGTTGCTCGAAGATCCGGGCCGCGTCGAGCCTGGTCAGCCCGGAACCACCGACGTCCTCGCCGATGTAGATTCCGCCCATTCCCAAGCCGGCGGCTTTGCGCAGCACGTCCACCGGGAAGTGTTTGCTCTGGTCCCATTCGACGGCGTTCGGGGCGAGGAACTCGTCGGCGAAGTCCCTGACCGTCTCGTTGATCGCCCGCTCGTCCTCCGTGAGTGTGAACATGCGTCAGTCCATGTTCGGGATGACGAAGTGGTTTGCAGCAGCCTCTTTCTTGCCGGACGGCCAGCGCTGAGTGACGGTCTTGGTCTTGGTGTAGAACCGCACCGAGTCCGGTCCGTGCTGGTTCAGATCGCCGAATCCGGACTTCTTCCAGCCGCCGAACGTGTGGTACGCGATCGGCACGGGGATCGGAACGTTGACCCCGACCATGCCGACCTGGACCCGCGAGCAGAAGTCACGAGCGGTGTCACCGTCTCGGGTGAAGATCGAGACGCCGTTGCCGTACTCGTGCTCGGACGGCAAACGCAGCGCGTCCTCGTAGTCCTTCGCCCGCACGACGATCAGGACCGGTCCGAAGATTTCTTCCTTGTAGATCCGCATGTCGGTCGTCACTTTGTCGAACAGCGTTGCACCGGCGAAGAATCCGTTCTCGTGGCCTTCGAGACTGAAGCCACGGCCGTCGACGACGAGCTCGGCGCCCTCGTCCACACCGATCTGGGTGTAGTCGTTGACCCGCTTCAACGCGTCGCTGCCGACAAGCGGACCGAAGTCTGCGTCCTCGTCGTCGGAGCGGCCGATCTTCAGCTTCGCGACACGCTCGGTCAGCTTGGCGACCAGGGCGTCTGCGGTCTCCTCGCCGACGGGAACGGCAACCGAGATGGCCATGCAACGCTCGCCTGCGGATCCGTACGCGGCACCGAGCAGCGCGTCGGCGACCTGGTCGAGGTCGGCATCGGGCATGACGAGGGCGTGGTTCTTGGCGCCGCCGAAGCACTGTGCGCGCTTACCGTTCTTGGCTGCCGTCTCATAGATGTACTGCGCGATGGGGGTGGATCCGACAAAGCCGACGGCCTTGACGCGATCGTCGTTGAGCAGCACGTCGACGGCGTTCTTGCCGCCGTTGACGACGTTGAACACCCCTGGCGGAAGGCCTGCTTCGAGGAAGAGTTCGGCCAGCTTGAGCGGTACGGACGGGTCACGCTCGGACGGCTTGAGAATGAAGGCGTTGCCGCAGGCGATCGCGGGTCCGGCCTTCCACAGCGGGATCATTGCCGGGAAGTTGAACGGGGTGATGCCGGCGACGACGCCGAGCGGCTGACGCATCGAGTAGACATCGATTCCGCCGCCTGCGCCCTCGGTGTACTCGCCCTTGAGCAGGTGCGGAATGCCGGTGGCGAACTCGACGACCTCGAGTCCTCGCTGCACGTCACCCTTGGCGTCGGCGATGGTCTTGCCGTGCTCACTCGAGAGCAGCCGAGCCAACTCGTCCATATCGCGATTGATCAGCGCCAGGAACTTCATCAGGACGCGGGCGCGTCGCTGCGGATTCCAGCTCGCCCATTCGACCTGCGCCTGTGCGGCGTCGGCGATGGCCGCCTCGACCTCGGCATCACTGGCGAGAGGCACCTTGGCCTGAACCTCGCCGGTGTTGGGGTCGAAGACGTCGCCGAAGTTGCCCGACTCGCCGGAGACGTGCTTGCCGCCGATGAAATGCGTGAGTTCGCGCATGAGATCCGTCCTGTTCAGATACGAGAATTAAGTGTGCTCATCCTATAGTTGGATGTCCACGTATGTCCATACTCTACGTGAGTGGAAGTACATAGCGGGCTATGTACTTCCACTCACATGCGCCGAAGGCGCCTACAGGCGGGTGTAGAACGCTTTCAGATCGGCGACAGCCCGGCTGACCTCGTTCTCCTCAGCGCCACCCGCGCGAAACACCCGCCGCAGAAGCAGCGGGTCGAGGTCGTCCATCGCCGGCGAGAAGTCGACCATAGGCAGCGCGGGCAGCCGCGTGGCATCGCCGAACCAGTCGTCGCTATCGAACTCCACCTCCGCGTCTCCGACACCTTCGATGAGTTCATCGAGGTCCACCCCGCGCAGAGTGAGGATGGTCGCCGCCGAGGAGTCGATGTGCTCGGCCGCGATGTACATCAGCGCAGCAGCGTGCTTGCACGGCCACCCGTCGTCGGGGCAGGAACAGTCGAAATCGAGTTGCCCCCGATCGTGCGGCAACAGCGTCGACGCCAACGCCTGCGGAATCGCATTGGAGGCCAGTTCCGCGAGCATGCCCGGATTGGATTTCACTCGGCCCACCAATGCCGCGACCTCGCCCTGCGTGAGCGGTTCGACGGTGACGGAGGCCGAGAACGGCTCGAGCTGGCTACCCTGCACCTCGCCGTAGAACTGACCGCGTTCGACACCGAGATTGAGGACCTGCCCCTGACGCGCGTACGTCCGACCGCGTGCAATCCGCCCCGGATCGGCCAGATCCTCCATCGCCGTGACGAAGTGCCGTCCCCACCAGGTCTGCCCGAACGCGCCGCGCTTGTTTCGGGACTCAATGCCCCCCTTGGCCTTTCGACGCTTCCCGTACTGACTGAAATCGGCCATCACTCACCCACCGCATCCTCGCCGAGACGAAACAGCTCACGAAGCTCAGCGGTGTTCATCTCCGTCACCCAGTTCTCCCCGGTACCGACCGCAAGATCGGCCAAGTCCTGCTTGGACACCAGCATCGAGTCGATGCGCTCCTCGACCGTTCCGACGCACAGCAACTTCTGAACCTGAACGTTCTTGCGCTGACCGATACGGAAAGCACGGTCCGTCGCCTGATTCTCGACGGCGGGGTTCCACCAGCGATCCAGATGCACAACGTGATTGGCTGCTGTCAGGTTCAGGCCGGTGCCACCGGCCTTGAGCGAGAGCATCATGATCGGCGGGCCGTCCTCGCTCTGGAACGACTCGACCATGGCGTCGCGCTTGGTCTTGCTGACCCCGCCGTGCAGGAACGGGACAGCGGTGCCGAACCGCTCCGCGAAATACGGTGCAACGAGTTCACCGAACTCCCGAAACTGTGTGAACAGCAACGCTTTCTCGTGCTCACCGAGAATCGAATCCAGCATGTCCTCCACCAGCGCGATTTTGCCGGAGCGGTGCTGGCCTCGCTTGAGCACCGGCGAGCCGTCGGAGAGGAAATGCGCCGGATGGTTGCACACTTGTTTGAGCCGTGTCAGCGCCGACAGCACCGCCCCCTTGCGCTTCATGCCTTTCGCGTCGGCGATCTGCGCGAGCATGTCGTCGACGACTGCTTTGTACAGCGCAGCCTGCTCGGCGGACAGATTGGACCGCACCGTCATCTCGTTCTTCTCCGGCAGATCCGAGATGACGGACGGGTCGGTCTTGACCCGGCGCAAAACGAAAGGTGAGGTGATCGCGCGCAGCCGAGAGACCGCACCCTCGTCCTGCTCGCGCTCGATGGGCACCGAGAAACGCTTGCGGAAATCGGCGGGCTTGCCCAACATTCCGGGGTTCGCGAAATCGAGGATCGAGCGTAGTTCGTCGAGTCGGTTCTCCACCGGCGTACCGGTCAGAGCGAGCTTGTGCTCGGCGGGAATGGCGACCGCCGCCTTGGCCTGGACGGTGCCGGAATTCTTGATGTGCTGCGCCTCGTCCAGTACCAGTCGGCGCCACTTCTGTTCGCCGAGTTGCGCACGATCCTTGGCCATGAGCGCATACGTCGTCACGACGAGATCGTGTTCGAGGACAGCCGCGTCGAACTCGACGCCGGTCAGACGCGCCGGTCCGTGATGCACCATCACGCGCAGAGCGGGGGTGAACTTGGCTGCCTCACGCTGCCAGTTGCCCACCACCGACATGGGCGCGACCAGCAACGTGGGAGTCGGGCTCTGCTCGTGCGCGAGCAGAGCCAGCACCTGCAGCGTCTTGCCCAGACCCATATCGTCGGCCAGGACAGCGCCCAGACCGAGTCTGCTCATGTAGACCAACCAGTCCAGGCCGCGTTGCTGGTAGGGGCGCAGAGTTGCGTTCACCCCGGCCGGCAACGCGATCTGCTCCGGCACCGCGCCCGGTTCGAGCAGCGCCGCGGCCCACCCACTCGCGCGAATGTCCTGCACCGGCGCGGGCGGCGGGTCGGCCAGTGTCATCTCGCGCATCAACGCGCCCAGCGGCGTCCCGTCACCGTGATGTTCGGCAACGTATTTCGCGGCCCGCGCCAGCTGGCCACCGTCGGCGAGCACCCACTGCCCCCGCAGTCGAACCAGATCTCCCTTCGCTACCGCGAGCCGATGCATCTCGGCCTCGGTCAGCACCATGTCGCCGAGCTGAAGCTGCCAGTCGTAGGACACGAGCTCGTCCATTCCGACGGCACGGTCGGCTGCGGCCTTGGTCACCGGGGGTGACTCGACGCGTAGACGCATCGACGGGTCGAGCCGCGTCCAGGCTCGTGGCAGCAGAATCGTGGTGCCGGTCGCCTGCATGGCCGCGGCTCCGTGTTCGACGAGGTCGATGACGACCGACGTCGGCAACAGCAGATCCAGGGTGCCCTCCTGCTTGGGGAGCTCACGCAGCAGCGGATAAGCACTCACCGCCTCGCCGAGCTTCCGCACAGCCGTGCTCAGCAGAGCCGCGTCCATCCTGCGGTTCATCGGGACCGGAACGGGAGCTTCACCTTCGGCACGAAGACAGACCTGCAGGGTCCACAACGCCTCGTCCTCGGTTCCTTCGGCGTCGTCATCGGGTTCCAGTAGTCGCAGCACGAGCGAGGGTTCGTCGACGGTGAGACTCGCGCGCCACTTGTCGAGCAAGCCGGCGGCCTGCTGTGTGCCCTCGCCGTATACATCGTCACGGACCAGTGCCGTCAGCAGAGGATGCTCGGCGCTCGGTCGCCCCAGAACGGATCTGACGATGGGATCGGTGAGCTCGGCAAGGATGTCGTCGAGCACCGCCTTGGGTCTGCCCACGGCCCGCTGGACCGCCGGCATCGCCACCGCCAGCTCGCTCGCCCATGCGCGCTGGCGTTCGCCGCCGACCAGCCGCCACCTCGGCCACCACTGACCGTCGAGCAGCACGAGCGTCGGCACGACGCGTCCGCCGCGCACCCAGCGCTCGATTCCGCGGGCGACGTGCGCCAGATAGCGGAGGTCTCCGGAGATTCCGGCGTGCTCCTCCGGGGTACGGAGCAGCAGGTCCGCGGCATCGGCCGGTGCGAGCCCGATTGCAGGAATTTTCGCGGAGTGGGACTGCCCGCCGGCGGGAGGAAAGGAGACCTCCACTCGATGACGGAACGTGCGGCCCAGGACATGTGCGTGCGCCGACGGCAGATCCGGCTCGGAACCGGTGTGGGTCTCGTCGTCCCACAGCTTCAGTCCAGCGCCTGGAGACCAGAGACCGTGAAGCATCCGTCCATCCAATCACCACAGCCGAACGCACCCGGCTGTGGCGTTCCACTTGCCGACTCGCGATGCTGGGAATTCGCCGATTTGCAGCGTAAATGGGTCACCGCACCAACTGCCCATTCGGACATTTGACACAGTATGTAGATGATCGCTTATGGATTCAGTGAGTACGGCGGACCTGAAACCGAGTACTTTCTCGACATTCCCATCGCCGACCCCGGTCAGGGGCAGCTACTGGTTGCAGTGCACGCGGCCGGGGTCAATCCAGCCGACTGGAAGGTTCGGGCGGGCAACCGAAAGGACACGGTGCAGACGAGTCTGCCTGCGGTTCTCGGCCGGGAGGTGGCCGGCACAGTTGTTCAAGTAGGACCGCACGCCGACGGGTTCTCGGTGGGCGATCACGTCTTCGGCGCGACCGCATCGGGTCACGGTGCCTACGCGCAGTACACGGTGCTCAATGCCTCGAACACAGCCCACAAGCCCGAAGCGATCACATTCGCCACGGCGGCCACCTTGCCAGTTGCCGCGGGAACCGCGTACGACGCACTGAACGCTCTCGCCTTGCGGAAGGAGGACACGCTGCTCGTGCTCGGTGCGGGCGGCGGAGTGGGTTCGGCGGCTCTACAACTCGCGCGCGCCGACGGGGTCGACACCATCGCCGTGGCGAGTGAGAGCAAACGCGATTGGGTGAGAAGCCTCGGTGCGCGGTTCGTCGAATCGGGCGAGAGGTTTGCTGCAGAGATAACCGAGACCGTCGACGGGATTCTCGATCTCGTCGGCGGCGACACCCTGCGCAACGCAGCATCGCTGGTGCTGTCCGGGGACAAAATCATCAGTGTGGCGGATCCGGTGACGGCGATGACTCTCGGCGGATCGGGTGTCGAACGCGATAGATCCACCGCCGCGTTCGCCCGTCTCGCCGAATCGGCCTCGACAGGTGTGATTCACCCTCGGATAGATCATCTGTTCCCGCTCGAGCGGGCCGGCGAAGCCTTGGCACTCGTCGAGACCGGGCACGTGCTGGGCAAGGTGGTCATCGAAGTTGCATGAGTTGCGCAGTTGCATGAGTTTCGCAGTGACATGGGTCGGGGCGGTGATCCTGTCGGTGCCATGCGGCACACTCTGTCTCGATGAAGCTGTCTCGGCGGGGTAACCCGGCGAGACGAACGGTTCGACGATGGGGCGTGAGTGAAGAAACTGCGTGCAGCGCTGCTGTTGATCGTGGTCGCGGTGGCACTGTCGGCTTTGTCCTCACTCGGGTCCTGCGCACCCAGCGGCATCCCCGGCCTGGCACCGGCGCCACCGGCGCCGGGCAGCCCCACACAGGCTTCGATCGAGGAACTGCTCACGATGGTGCAGATCGTTGCCGCCCGGCCCGACCCCGTCGGCTACGAGCGCGGCTGCAAACAGGGTGAGGGATGCGTGTTCGGACCCGCTTGGACCGACGACTACGACGGCCCCGGCGGTCACGACGGGTGTGGCACCCGCGACAACGTGTTGGCGCTGTCGCTGACCGAGGTGCAGTTCCGCGAGGGCACCCGAAACTGCGTCGTGATCTCCGGTGTACTGGCCGATCCGTACACGGGCGAGCTCGTGCAGTTCGCCAAAGCGGACGCATCGAAGATTCAGATCGACCACATCTATCCACTCGCCGCGGCCTGGGACATGGGCGCCTACGGTTGGTCTCTCGACCAACGCATCCGCTTCGCCAACGACATCGAGTTCAATCTGATGGCGGTGGACGGATCGCAGAACCAGGCCAAGAGCGACGCCACTCCGGCACAATGGCTGCCGCCGAACGCGGCCTACCATTGCTTCTATGCGGGCAAGTATCTGTCCGTCGCCGCGCAGTACACGTTGCCGATCACCGAGGCAGACCAGCACACGCTCGCCGCTGTCGCCGAGCGGTGCTGAGCGTAGGGTGTCGACGATGTCGCGAGAGTTCCTCAACCGTGAGACCCAACTGTGCATGTCGCTGTCGGGCCGCCCCAGCAATGTGGGCACCCGCTTCCACAACTACCTCTACGACGAACTCGAGCTGAACTACATCTACAAAGCCTTCACCACAACCGATCTGGCTGCTGCTGTGGGTGGCGTGCGCGCTCTCGGAGTTCGTGGCTGCGCGGTGTCCATGCCGTTCAAAGAGGCTGTCATCGACCTCGTGGACGTGATGCACGAGTCGGCGAGCGCGATCGAATCCGTCAACACCATCGTCAACGAAGACGGCGAACTGCACGCGTACAACACCGACTATCAGGCCGTCGCGAGCCTGTTGCGAAGCTCCGGCTTCTCCCATGACTTCTCGGTGGCTGTGACGGGAAGCGGCGGCATGGCCAAGGCAGTCGTTGCCGCACTCCGCGATTCGGGGTTCACGAACGGAACGGTGATCGCGCGCAACACCGAAACCGGGCCGGCGCTGGCCCAGGCCTACGGCTACCGCTTCTCCCGCGAGGCGCTCCCCGCGGACGTACTCGTCAACGTCACGCCCGTAGGCATGGCAGGCGGCCCTGATGCCGACGCCTCGCCGTACACCGACGAGCAGATCCACTCGGCGAGCGCTGTGTTCGATGTGGTGGCAATGCCGTCGGAGACACCGTTGATCACCGCTGCTCGCACCGCCGGCATACCTGTCGTCACGGGCGCCGAGGTCATTGCACTGCAGGCCGCCGAGCAATTCGTGCTCTACACCGGTGTGCGCCCGACGGACGATCAGATCCGCCGGGCCTCGGAGTTCTCACGCCGCTGAGCCGGTATTGCCGCCTGATCGCGAATCCGCCGTTCGCACGCAACAATGTATCGGTGCCGCAGACGCCAACTCCGCAATCCGAGGACAGTTCGTCGATCCTGCAACCCATCAGCGCGGGTGTCGTCGCCGCCCTTGTCGGGTTCACGAGTTCGTTCGCCATCGTCCTGACAGGACTGCGCGCGGTCGGCGCCTCACCCACCGAGGCCGCATCGGGGCTTCTCGCATTGTGTCTCACGCAGGCAGTAGGCATGCTGTGGCTGTCCAGACGGTTCCGGCAGCCCATCACCCTTGCCTGGTCGACGCCTGGAGCTGCACTCCTGGCCGGTACAGGAGCGGTGGCAGGTGGGTGGCCCGCCGCGATCGGAGCGTTTCTCGCCGTGGGATTCGCTGTGCTTGTCACCGGGCTCTGGCCACGCCTCGGTGCACTGATTGCCTCGATACCCACCTCGCTGGCGCAGGCGATGTTGGCCGGGGTAATCCTGCCGTTGTGCATGGCGCCGGTCACCGCGTTCGCCGCGTCCCCGGCAGCAGTGGGCCCAATCGTCGTGGTGTGGCTTGTACTGCAACGTTATTCGAGAAGGTGGGCAGCCCCCGCGGCATTCGGGGTGGCAGCGCTCGTCATCGCGGTGTCGTTGGCGCGCGGTGACGGTTCGATCGCACCCGCCGACATGATCCCGCGCATCGAGCTCACCGTTCCCCAGTGGACCTGGCAGGCGCTGGTCGGTATCGCATTGCCCCTCTACATCGTCACCATGGCCTCGCAGAACATACCGGGCACCGCCGTCATGAAGTCGTTCGGCTACGTGGTGCCGTGGCGGTCCTCGATGACCGTCACCGGGCTGGGCACGATCGTCGGCGCACCCGCCGGTGGCCATGCGATCAACCTGGCCGCCATCAGTGCTGCCCTCGCTGCGGCCCCCTCCGCGCATCCCGACCCGAACAAGCGATGGACCGCTGCATTCACTGCGGGATGGGCATACTTGGTACTGGCACTCGCATCCGCCGCACTGGCCACGCTCGTGGCAGCTGCACCCGACGGCACGGTCGAAACCGTTGCGGGACTTGCCCTCCTCGCGACACTCGCATCCTCGCTTGCCAGTTCACTCCGCGACGAAAGCGACCGCGAGGCAGCCGTTCTGACCTTCCTGATCGCCGCCTCGGGCGTCACGATCCTCGGGATCGGCTCCGCATTCTGGGCGTTGGTCATCGGCTTGGCCATCCGGTGGGCCCTCACCTCCACCCGCCAAGGGCATTAGGCTCGGACACCATGACCGCCTCCGTTGATCAGCGAGCCGAACACAACCCCGCCGCCGACTACCCGGCGCTGTGGCCGATCGGAACCAGGTGGCACGACAACGACCACTACGGTCACGTCAACAACGTCACCTATTACTCCTACTTCGACACTGCGGTGAACGGATGGCTGATGCAGACGACGGGCGTCGACATTCGCACGTTACCCGCCATCGGTGTGGTCGCCGAGACCTCGTGCAAGTACCACCGAGAACTGTCCTTTCCCGACCGGCTGCAGGTCGGCCTTTCCGTCGAGAAACTCGGGACACGGAGCATCGTCTACGCGCTGGCACTCTTCCGCGAAGCAGATGACGACGAGCTTCAACTTGCCGCGACGGGCCGGTTCGTACACGTCTATGTCGACTCGACGACGCGATCACCGGTTGCTATCCCCACCGAGATAGAATCTGCAGCAAGGACTTTGGTCGTTCCCGGCTAGATACCGATCTCGTCGGCTGTCGAGAGAGCACGTGTGAGGATATCGTCGATCAACGTCGTCGTCGGCGTGCCTGCATCGGCCCGGTTCCTCGCATCGGCCTCCGCTCGCCGCATTACACCCTCGGCGATGATCGACAACTTCCACAGCGCGAGCACCTGCCAGAACCCGACATCGGTGACATCGCGGCCTGTTTCGGCGGCATAGCGGGCGGTCAACTCCGCGCGAGTGGGGAAGCCAGGCAGAGTCGACGCCATGAAGGGCCCGGCGACGGGATCGCTTGCCTCGGGCCAATAGGCAAGCAGTCCACCCAGATCCGCCAACGGATCGCCCAACGTACAAAGCTCCCAGTCAATGACCGCAACGATGGAGCCGTCCGATGGCGAGGTGATCACGTTGTTCAGATGGAAGTCGCCATGCACCAACCGCACCTCCGACTGGACCGGGATGTTGCCGGCAAGCCGCTCGGTGAGCGCATCGATCGCCGGAACTTCACGCGATTGCGATTGCTGCCACTGCGTTGTCCATCTCTTCAGTTGACGCTGAGCATAGGGCTTGTGGCTGGCGAGATCGGCGAGACCCACATTGTCCAGATCCACGCGATGAATGTTCGCGAGAGCTGCTGCCATCGCGCCCCCGACTGCAGCTCGCTGCCCCTCGGTCATCTTCTCCGCAGTCGAAACCGAGTCGATCACGACTCCGTCGACGAAGCTCATCAGCACGAGAGGGACCTCGGAGACCGATAGGTCCTCGCACACAGCAATCATCTTGGGCACAGGAACGCCGGTGTTCTGCAAAGCGGTGAGTATTCGGTACTCCCGCACGACGTCGTGCGCAGAGGCCAGCAGACTACCCAGCGGTGGCCTGCGGAGCACCCAACGACTGCCGCCGGCGTCGGTGACGGCGTAGGTGAGGTTGGATTGCCCGTTGCCGACGCGATCGAAGCTCAGCGGCGCAATCGCCCCGATTCCGAGTCCTCCGATCCACTCGGAGACGGCCTCGAAGTCCACACCTGTCGTCATCGGTTTCCTATCCTGTGCCGGTTGCCGGGGTCGATGTCAGCCACTCTCGCATGCTCGCATCCGAAAGGGAGACCGATTCGGCGGCGGGTCGGGTCAGGCCGGGTATGGAAAGCGGCGACGGGCACGAAAAACGCCGCAGGATCGGTACGTGACCGATCCTGCGGCGTCGTCGAGAGTGTTCGGAGCGACTTTCGTCAGCTGGCGCGCGGGAGCGCAACCTCGTTCTCAGGGGTGATCGACTCCGGCTCGGATTCGACGACGTCGCGCCGTGCGGCAACCTCGTCGGAGCCCGAGAGGAGACGGACCAACGTCCTCGGCTCAGTGAGCCACGCTCTGCTCATCGCGCGAAGCTCTGTCGCAGCGAAGAGACCGCTCATCGCCAGTGCCTCGACCCACTCGGCAACGGCGTCAGGGGTTGCTTCGGGCAGTGAATCCAGGTCCAATCTATCGACCTCGAATTCGTAGCAGAAGAAGGCGCGCATCATTTCGAGCTGCGTGTGTGAGATCGAAGTCGATTCGGTCATGGCCTCGTTGCCGACAGCTGGATCGGCTACGGGCGGCATCGAGACTGCCGTACGGGTATCCGCGAGGGTCATGATTTCTCCTTCGATCGGCTTCGCTGTGCGGCTCTCCGGCTCACATCATCGTGGGCCGCTGGGCGCCGTTGTCATATCGTTACCAACGAGTTGTAACGTATCCGCGCTCTTGCCCGATGCTTCGAAACTACGCTTCTTTCGCTGAGTGTGGCCAGATCAAACCGGATGATGTGATTAGCGTCACATACATCCCAGGGCGTCCGATCTGCACGCTGCTACGAATACTTTCCACAACTACCCTCTCGCATCGAGCGCCGCTCTCGCACGAAGCACCAGGTAGCGTTGGGTTCCGTGGTTCATACGCCTGCGCAACCAACTCTCGGTTTGCGCCGCGCCCGGGGCGCAATCTTCGGCGTTTTCGGGATCAACGGTTTCCTTTTCGCCATCTGGGTCGTGCACATTCCCACGATCGAGCGACGCACCGACATCACCCACGCGACGCTTGGATCGCTGCTTCTCCTCCTCGCCGCCGGCGCGATCCTCGGCATGCAAGCGTCCGGCCCGTTGTCCGACAGGTTCGGCAGTAACCGTCTCGTGACCATTTCGGGTGCCCTGATGGCGTGCGCACTGCTCGGACCGGCCCTCTCGACAAGCCCCGCAGCGCTGGGCGCCGCACTGTTCGTGCTCGGCGCCCTCAACGGCTCACTCGATGTCTCGATGAACTCCCAGGCAGTAGCAGTGGAACGGTTCTACGGCAGGCCGATCCTGTCCGCGTTTCATGCGTTGTTCTCCGTCGGTGGCGTCATCGGTTCGCTGGTGGGAGCCGCGACACTCACCGCGGAGGTGCCGATCGTGGTGTCGATGGGTAGCGCCGCTGTCGTCGGACTACTCGGGATCGGGGTGTGTCGGCCGTTCCTGCTCGACCCCGCGGCGGACTCCGGACAGGGTTCGGGACCCGTCTCCGATGCGGGACCGTTATCGTCGGACGCTCGTGGCCGCCTCTCACCGCGGGTTCTCGCGCTGGGAGGCTTGGCCTTCGCGCTACTGCTCTCCGAGGGCGTCGCGAACGACTGGAGCACCCTGCAGGTCGCCGAGCATCTGCAGACCGGCGACGGTGCCGCCGCCCTGGCTTTCGGCTTCTTCGCCGCAATGATGACGGTCGGTAGATTCTGCGCAGATCGGGTGAGCGAACGATTCGGCCCGGTCGCCGTAGTGCGTTACGGCAATGTGATCGCCGCCGCCGGAATGTCGATGGTCCTGTTTTCGAACTGGCTCCCGCTGACACTCGCCGGCTGGGCAGCCTTCGGTCTCGGGCTCTCCGGCAGCATTCCTCAGATCTTCACCAGCGCCGGCAACCTCAGCGCCGGCGCCAGCGGCACCAACATGTCACGCGTAGTGGGAATGGGCTACGTGGGCTTCCTTGCCGGACCAGCCGTCATCGGGTGGATCTCCCACTTCGCCTCGCTGACGACAGCGATGGCCGTGCCGCTCGTGCTCACCCTCGCCGCAGCGGCCGGCGCTGGGATCGTCCGGCCCTCGCGCACCCAATGTTGAGCGCCTGCCGATCGAGGTTTTTCGGACCGTGTCGACGGCACCCTCACACTGCACGCTCAGAATCGTGTTGCATCCTCGTACAAGAACAACCGAGTACTACGCGTAACAGCAGGACAGGCAAAGGGGGCTCGAGAAAACATGGCGTCGGACACGGACAGCATGGAACTGATCGAACTCGAAGGAAATGTGGCAGCGGGTACCGACCAGGACCATAGAGCCGTCGAAAGGCGACGGGCAACGATCCGGCGTGCATGTGCCGGTGCCGCGGCCGTGCTCGCTCTGGTGGCCGTTCTCGCCGTACTTCCGATCGTAGGTGTCACCTATCCCCACTCGAGGGCGATCGTTCCGAGCCTGACTGCACCGTCGGAAACCCTGCTGCAGTTCTTCGGGATCACACCCGTTCTGATCGCCGTCTCCGCTCTCACCGTCGTGGCGTTGATCAGGAAGCTCCCCTACGCCATCGGCTCCGTCATTTCCTTGGTGGTGGGTACCTCGCTCACCACTGCGGCGGTACGGACCTGGGCAGATGGTGCAGTTCCGGCATCGGCTCTGCCGAGCGGCTACGTGGCGGCAGCCCTGTCGCTGATATGCGCGTCGACATTGGTTGCATCCGCGCGCTTTGCCCCGATGATCTGGGGTCTGGGCACTGTTGCCGCGGTGGCCGTTGCGGGCGCGGCCGTCGTCGGAGGTTCCGCATCGGTCGTCGGCGTCACCACGACGCTGCTCATCATCGCGGCATGGTGGGCTGGTTCCTCCGCCGTGATGGTGTACTCCCCCGTCGCCGCGGAGCGGGAGGCGCAGAACCCCCTCGATACCGCGGCCATGGCACTGCGCAGGCGGTGAGAACGCCGTAGGGCCCGTGTGCGCGTGGTTACCCTTCTTCAAAAGGCAATCACGCACGCACGGGCCCTACGGCTCTTCAGCGTTGCAGGTGTCTACAGCGCCTTGAGCTCCTCGGAGACCTCGGAGACCGACTTCTTCGCATCACCGAAGAGCATCGAGGTGCCCTCGGCGAAGAACAGTGGGTTTTCGATACCGGCGAAGCCGGAGTTCATCGACCGCTTGAGCACGATCACCGATCTGGACTGATCCACGTTGAGGATCGGCATGCCGTGAATCGGCGATGACGGATCGTTGCGAGCCGCAGGGTTGGTGACGTCGTTGGCGCCGATCACCAGCGTCACGTCGGTGCGCGCGAACTCGTCGTTGATGTCGTCCATTTCCTTCATGGCGTCGTACTCGACATCGGCCTCGGCGAGCAGCACGTTCATATGGCCGGGCATACGACCGGCGACAGGATGAATGGCGTACTTGACCTCGACGCCTTTCGCTTCGAGCAGTTTGGCCATGTCCTTGACCGCGTGCTGGGCCTGCGCGACGGCAAGTCCGTAACCGGGAACGACGATGACCTGGTTGGCGTACGCCATCTGGATGGCTGCGTCTGCGGCGGAGGTGGCCTTCGCCGTGCCACCACCGGCACCGGCAGGGCCGGCAACCGCGTCGCCACCGCCGAAGCCGCCCGCGACGATCGCCGGGATGGACCGGTTCATCGCCTTGGCCATCAGGTTCGTCAGGATGGAGCCCGAGGCACCGACGATCATGCCCGCCACGATCATCGCGGTGTTGTTCAGAGCCAGACCGGCCGCCGCCGCCGAAAGTCCGGTCAACGCGTTGAGCAGCGAGATCACCACCGGCATGTCGGCGCCGCCGATGGGCAGCACCACCGTCAATCCGAGGACGCCTGCGAGCACCAGCACTGCGACGATCCACCACTGCGACACTCCGCCGCCTGGAGTGGCGTTGATGCCGATGACGACAGCTGCCGCTACCGCGCCGATGAGCAGGAGTGCATTCATCGGTTGCTGGAGCTTGCCGATCGTGATCGGACTACCCGGCAGTGTCTCCTGCAGTTTGAGGAACGCGATCAGCGAACCCCAGAACGAGATCGAGCCGATGATCGCTGCGAAGAGCGACCCGATGACGATATGCACCGTCGGCGATTCGCCGTGCTGGAAGTTGGAGAAGCCGGATGTGTCGAGGAATTCAGCCCACGCGATCAACGCGACGGTGCCGCCGCCGACGCCGTTGAACAGTGCCACCAACTGCGGCATGGCTGTCATCTTCACGCGTAGCGCCGGCGGGATGCCGAGTGCGATACCCACGGCAAGCCCGGCGGCGATGAGGATCCAGTTCTCGGTGTCGCGCACCGCGATCAGAGTTGCGACCACGGCCAGACCCATGCCCGCTGCAGCGATCTTGTTGCCGCGCACAGCAGTCTTGGGCCCGGTCAATCCCATCAGGCCGTAGATGAACATCGCGAACGCGATGATGTAGAGGATGTTGACGAGATTGTCCATCAGGAGTCAGCCCCCTTCGAGGTTGCCGTGGGGGCGACAGGCTTGGACTTGAACATTCCGAGCATGCGGTCGGTGACGACGAATCCACCGATCACGTTGACAGTTCCGAACACCAGAGCCACGAACAGGATGATCTGCAGACCGATCGACGGACTCTCCACCTTTCCGAGCACCACCAGGGCGCCGAGAACGACGATGCCGTGGATGGCGTTGGTGCCCGACATCAACGGAGTGTGCAGGGTGTTGGGCACCTTGGAGATCACCGCGAACCCCACGAACCCGGACAAGACCAGGATCGCGATATTCGCAAGTAGCGGGGTGTACATCAGTTCTCCTTCTCACGTGTCACGCACGCACCGGCGAGGACCTCGTCCGAGAAATCGGGGGCGAGTCGGCCGTCGGTGAGCATGAGTTCGAGCAGTGCCGAGATGTTCTTCGAGTAGAGCTCGCTGGCGTGCTCGGGCATCGTCGCAGGCAGATTCAACGGGGAGCAGATGGTGACGTCGTGCTTGACGACGGTCTGTCCCGGCTCGGTCAGCTCGCAGTTGCCGCCCGTCTCACCGGCGAGATCCACCACGACGCTGCCGGGCTTCATGCCCTCGACAGCGGCTGCGGTGACCAGGCGCGGCGCGGGCCGCCCCGGCACCAGAGCGGTGGTGATGACGACGTCGAAACCCTTGATGGCTTCTTCGAGTGCCTGTTGCTGCTGTGTGCGCTCGGCGTCGGTCAGCTCACGCGCGTAGCCGCCTTCGCCTGCGGCATCGATGCCGAGGTCGAGCCACTGCGCGCCGACGGACCGCACCTGGTCGGCAACTTCGGGACGCACGTCGTATCCGGTCGGTCGGCCACCGAGCCTCTTGGCGGTTGCCAGCGCTTGCAGACCTGCAACTCCAACGCCGAGTACGAGCACGGTGGCAGGCTTGACCGTGCCGGCAGCGGTGGTCAGCATCGGGAAAAATCGCGTCGACTCCGAAGCAGCCAACAGCACGGACTTGTATCCCGCGACGTTCGCCTGGGAAGACAGTGCGTCCATGACCTGGGCACGCGAGATACGCGGAATCGCCTCGACGGCAAAGGCTTCGATTCCCGCGGCCTTCAACGCGCCGATACTGTTGTCCGCGTTGCGGGGCGCGAGGAACCCGATGAGGGTCGTGCCGGAGCTCATTTTCGCGATCTCGGCCTCGGTCGGTGGGGCTACCTTGACCACGACGTCCGAGGACCAGGGGTCGCCGATCGTGGCACCGGCCGCGACGTACAACTCGTCCGGAATGAGCGCACCCAATCCTGCGCCGGACTCCACCACGACCTCGACACCTTTGCCGATGAGCGAGGCCACGATCTTGGGAACGAGCGCAACCCGGCGCTCACCCTCCCCCGATTCGCGTACGACGCCGACACGGGTGGTCCCCCCACTGCTCGTTGCGTTCTCAGTACTCTCCGATGTTTCCAAATCTCCGACTTCCTGAGTTGAATGGTGCCGGCACGTCGACGAATGGCTGCATCCGAGCGACGACTGGCAAGATCCATGCGACAAGGCACAAGGTCACTGATGATAGCTAGGTTCACCGAACCTGAGGTAACGCACGCCACAGTCGCGCGCTCTGAATCGAATCCGAACATTCGCGACGTGCACGGCAATCGCCAGATGTGATCGACATCATAGCGATCGGTCGAGGCTAGAGTGACCCGCGTGGACAACTGCATCTTCTGCGGGATCGTCGCCGGCGACGCGCCGGCGAATATCGTGCTCGATACCGACGACATCCTCGCCTTCCTCGATATCCGCCCCGTCACTCGCGGTCATGTTCTGGTCATCCCCAAGGCGCACTCGGCGGATCTCGAATCGCTCGAGCCCTCGATCGGACAAGCAATGTTCGACGCGGGGCAACAGATCGCGAAGGCGCTCCGACGCTCCGATTTACGCGCGGACGGCTCCAACCTTGTTCTCAACGATGGCAAGGCCGCGTTCCAGACGGTGTTCCACACGCACCTTCACGTCGTACCGCGATGGAACGGTGACAAACTGCGCTTCGTGGCGGGTTTCCTCACTCGACGTCCCAAAGATCAGGAGGCGACGGCCGAAGCAATTCGGGCGGGCATGGAACGGCTCGCCGCCGAGGACCACCGGTGAAATTGTTCCTCGCCTCGTACCGTTTCGGCGTGCACGTCGCCCGTTTCGTGGCCCTGACTCGCGATCGTCCACGCGTTGCGGTCATCGCCAATGCGGCGGACGCGTGGCCTGCTGCAGCGCGCGATTCCGCGCTCGCAAGCGAGATGACCGGGTTGCGCAGACTCGGCTTGGATCCATTCGAACTCGACCTGCGACAGTTTCGCGGCCGACCCGACGAGCTGGCAACGGAACTGGACTCGGCGGGCACACTGTGGGTCCGCGGCGGCAACACCTTCGTGCTCAGATCGCAGCTGGCCCGGTGCGGGGCCGAGGACCCGATCGTCTCGCGCGTGCGGGACGGGGACCTCGTCTTCGCCGGCTACAGCGCCGGGGCATGCGTGGCGTCGCCAACGCTGCGGGGAGTCGAAACTGCGGACGATCCGGCCGACGTCGAGGCGGTCGGCGGCGACGTTGTGTGGAGCGGATTGGGACTGATCGATACCGCGGTGGTGCCGCACTACGGATCGATCCTCGACCACACCGATGCCGCCCGATCGATGGTGGCTCGATTCGAACGCGAGCAGATCGACCATCTCACGCTCACCGATGAGCAGGTCATCGTCGTGGACGGCGATCGGTTCGAGCGGATCTAACCGGACTGGGCGATCGGCGCGAGCCGGTCGAGAGAAAACCAGGCCATGTCGCAGCGTCGGCGCGTCATCTCGTCGGCCTCGTGCAACAGCAGGTCCAGAAGCAGCCTCGGGCGCGTCTTCCAGGTGTCCTCGGCTTCGACGACGGTGGCCTTGTCGAACAGTCCCGACTTGGCCAGGGCGGCAACCCATTCGTGCACATCGCCGCGGTGGATCATCTCGATGGTGTCGTAATCGACTCCACCATCCTGGAATTCGTACGAGAACATCGCGGCGACGTAATTCCAGGACTTGCGATGCGGATCCATCATGTCTGGGCCTCCTATTCGGCCGGCTGATGCGCCGAGCCTTTCGCACTGGACTGGACGCTAGACCTCGCAGCGACAACATTGCGTTGCACGGACGCATCGATCAGGTAACAGAGTGACTGATGTGACTGATGTGACGAAGAACGATCGAGTCCGGCCGCATCGAATCGATCGGATCGGTAGGCTTGCCCACCGTGTGGAGGACGGGAACAGCTGCCGGTGCGGGGACTGCTGCGCTGGCTGCCCTGTCACTCATTCTCGCTGGATGCGCTGGGTCGGATCCAGCGTCCGAGCCCGACTCCGCCGGACCGTCGGCCGGTGGCAGCAGCACCGAAGAACTCTTCGTTGGTGAGTGTGGATCGATGACGGACGAGGAGCTCGCGTCCATCACCGGCATCCCCCGCCTGGTGTCGACCTCGAAGAACGCGGTGCGATGCCGATGGGACGCGCCCGACAGCGGCGCATATGCGATGTTCACCTGGTACCGAGGCAGCCCCATAGACCGCGAACGAACAGTCGCCGGGCGAATCGGCCGCGAGATCGCCGAGATCGATGCGGACGGGCACCCCGGGTTCACTGCGCGGGGCAACGACTTGTCCTGCGAGGCCGGGGTGGAATCCGGGGATGGCTTTCTGCACTGGTCGGTCAACTACGCCTTCGCAACACCCCCGACGGACAGTTGCTCGGTCGTCGAAGACCTCGCGCGCGCGACCGTCCAGAATGCGAAGTAGGTGACCTCATGACCACGTCCACTCGACGTCCCTGCACTCGACTCGCGGTGCCGGTTCTATCGACGCTGACTGTGGTGATGTTGGCGGCGAGTTGCAGCACGACCGTCACCGGCACACCGGTAGCGGAGGGCGCAGGTGAGACCAGCGAGGAGTTCGACAAGCTGCTCGAGGAATGCGTCGCGGTGCCGAACGAACAGATCGCCGAATCCATCCAGGCCGACGCCATCGAGCAATACTTCTTCGGGGCAGTGTGCATGTGGAACGCCAGCGGCCCGTCGGGGATCATCGACGTGACTTTCGCCTGGTTCGAGGACAATTCGCTCGGCCGCGAACGCACTCTGGCCGAGAACCTCGACTACTCGATCGAGTCCGTCAGCGTGTCCGGTGCAAGCGCCTTCCTTTCACGTCGCCCCGGCGATCCGGCATCCTGCGGCATCACCGCGGCCTACTCAGGAACCATCACCTGGTGGGTCCAGTATCGCGGCGGGAACGTCGACCCCTGCGCGAGCGCTACCCGACTCGCCGAGCTGACGATGCAGCGCAATCAGTAGCGGCGCTAGGCGATAACGACTCGCGTCGGAGCCGCGACCAATACGCTCGGTGAGCAGAACTGCGCTGATCGAGATGGAGAACACCGATGACCGACCTGAGCGAGCTGGCGGGTGCACTGCCCGACGGCGCCGTGCTGACAGACCCGGATCTGACGGAGGGCTACCGGCGAGACTGGGCGAAGGATCCGAATGCGGGCATACCGTTGGCGGTCGTCCGCGCCCGGAACACCGCCGATGTCCAGACTGTGATGCGCTGGGCCAGCTCCCACGGCATATCGGTGGTGCCACGTGGTGCCGGATCAGGCTTGTCCGGCGGGGCCACCGCGGTCGACGGCGGAATCGTCCTCAGCACCGAACTGATGCGAGAAATCACGGTGGATCCAGTGACCCGCATAGCTGTCACAGGCCCAGGTCTGCTCAACGCCGAGGTGAAGAAGGCAGCGGCCGAACACGGACTGTGGTATCCCCCGGACCCGTCCTCGTTCGAGATGTGTTCGATCGGCGGCAACGCCGCGACCAATGCCGGTGGGCTCTGTTGCGTCAAGTACGGAGTCACCACCGACTACGTACTTGGACTGGTCGTGGTGCTGGCCGATGGCACCGCGGTGCGACTGGGTGGCCCGCGCCTGAAAGACGTTGCCGGGCTCTCACTCACGAAGCTGTTCGTCGGAAGCGAGGGCACTCTCGGCATCATCACCGAAATCACCGTTCGCCTCATCCCCGCGCAGCCTCCTGCCAGCACGGTCGTCGCGACGTTCGGGTCGGTACGAGCTGCTACGGCAGCCATTCTCGCGATCACTCGCTCCCTGCGACCGTCGATGCTCGAGTTCATGGATCGCGCCTCCATCGGCGCGGTCGAGGATGCGATGAAGATGGGCCTCGACCGGGACGCGTCGGCGATGCTCATCGCGCGTTCCGATTCCCCGGGCGCGGATCGCGCACGCGAGGTCGAAATCATGGCTGCAGCGTGCAGCGAGGCCGGCGCAATCGATGTGTTCACCACCGACGACCCCGATGAAGGCGAAGCGTTCGCTGCTGCAAGGAGATTCGCCATCCCCGCGGTCGAACGGCTTGGCAGCCTCCTCCTCGAGGACGTCGGAGTTCCGCTGCCCGCGCTACCCGACCTCGTCGAGGGCATCGAGCGGATCGCCGAAAAGTACGAAGTCCTCGTCGCCGTCATCGCCCATGCGGGAGACGGCAATACCCACCCACTCATCGTGTTCGACCCCACGGACGCTGACATGGAGCGGCGCGCGAACATCGCTTTCGGCGCCATCATGGATCTGGCGATCTCGTTGGGCGGCACCATCACCGGCGAACACGGCGTCGGACGACTCAAGAAAGCTTGGCTACCGGATCAGGTGGGCGCCGATGTCATGGCTCTCACCCAGCGCATCAAGACCGCTCTCGACCCGCAGGGCATTCTCAATCCCGGGGCAGTGCTCTAAGGCGGGGCAGTGCTCTAGGGCGGGGCAGTGCTCTAGGGCGTTCCGCGTGCAGCGATCTCGTCGGCGACCGTGAGGACCTCGTCGAGAATTTCGAGACCCTGCACGATCTCATCCTCGCTCGCGACGAGCGGCGGCGCGAGCTGCAGACGATTGCCTGCGGTGAACGGCCACAATCCGCGAGACTTGGCGGCTGCAGTCACCTCTGCCATCGGCGCGGAATCAGCCCCGCCCGCGGCGAAAGGAATCAGGGGCTCTCGCGTCGAGCGATCCTTGACGAGTTCGAGGGCCCAGAAGAAACCCATGCCGCGCACCTCGCCGACGCTCGGATGCGACTCGCCTAGCTTCTTCAACCCGGCGCCCAGGACGTCTTCTCCGACAGCACGTACATGCCCGAGCACGTTGTCACGTTCGAACACCTCGATGGAGGCTACGCCGACCGCGCAGGCAAGGGGGTGACCCGAGTACGTCAGTCCCCCCGGGTAGGGCTTGTGATCGAATTTCGACGCGATGCGCTCGGAGATGACGACGCCACCGAGGGGCACGTAGCCGGAGTTGATGCCCTTGGCGAACGTGATGAGATCCGGTGTGACGTCCCAGGCCTGACACGCGAACCACTCACCGACACGTCCGAATCCGACCATGACCTCGTCGGCGATGTAGACGATGCCGTATCGATCGCAGAGCTCGCGGACACCCGCCAGGTAGCCCGGCGGCGGTACGAGGACACCGTTGGTGCCGACGACGGACTCGAGGATCAGACCGGCGATGTTCTGCGCGCCCTCGAGTTCGATCACCTGCTGCAGGTGAGACAGAGCCGCAGTGGTTTCCTCCTCCGGTGAGTTCGTCGACCACGGCGACCGATAGGGATACGGACCGAAGAATCGGACGACGTCGACATTGGTCGGTTCGGTGCCCCACCGCCGCGGTTCGCCGGTGAGACCGATGGCGACGCCGGTGCCGCCGTGGTACGAGCGGTAGGCGGCCAGCATCTTCGTTCTGCCCGTATGCTGACGCGCCAGTCGGACAGCGTGTTCGATCGCTTCGGCGCCGCCGGTGGTGAAGAAAACCCGATCGAGATCGCCAGGTGCTCGCTCGGCAACCAAAGCCGCGAGTTCGCTGCGTTTGGCGTTCGCGATCATCGGCGAGATGGTCGTCAAGACCTGAGCCTGAGCGATGATCGCAGCTACCAAGTCAGGGTGCTGGTGGCCGAGGTTGGCGTTGACCAGTTGGGAGGAGAAGTCGAGGTACTTTTTCCCTCCCTCGTCCCAGAACCACGAGCCCAATGCCCGGTCCACGGTGATGGGATCGAGTTCCGCCTGCGCCGCCCACGAGTAGAAAACGTGATCCATCTACTTGCCGCCTCCTCCTGATGCCATATCGACTGGAGCGTACGACGCCCCGTCCGCAGCCGGGGTCACGAGGTAGCCGTCACCGGCTCGTCGATGAACGGAATGACATGTTCGCCGTAGGCCTCGAGCGTTGCCGACTTCGCGTCGTGCTGCAGATACACGGCGAACTGGTCGACACCGAGTTCGCGCAGGACACTCAGTCTGCTCAGGTGCTCGGCCGGCGTACCCAGCAGACAGAAACGATCGATGACCTCATCCGGCACGAACTCGGCGTGCGAGTTCCCGGCCCTACCGTGTTCGTTGTAGTCGTAACCGCGACGCGCATCGATGTACTCCGTCAGCGCGGTCGGCACGCCGCCGCCGTCGCGGCCGTAGCGCGCGACGATGTCCGCCACGTGGTTGCCGACCATTGCCCCGAACCATCGGCACTGATCCCGCGCATGCGCCAGAGCTTGGGCACTGCCGTCGGTGACGTAGGCCGGTGCCGCAACACAGAAGGTGATCGAGGCGGGATCGCGACCTGCGGCTTCGGCGGCGCAGCGAACACGATCGATGGTCCACGCCGCGATATCGGGATCGGCGAGCTGCAGAATGAATCCGTCGGCTACCTCTCCGGTCAATTCGAGTGCCTTCGGTCCGTATGCGGCCACCCACATCTCGAGCCTGGATGCTCCAGCCCAGGGCAATCGGACCGTCGTATCCCCCAGTGTTGCCGATCGTCCGTTCGCCAGTTCGCGAATGACGTGGATGGACTCGCGCAACGCAGCCAGAGTGGTCGGCTTGCCGCCCAGTGCGCGGACAGCGGAGTCCCCGCGACCGATACCGCACACCGTTCGATTGCCGAACATGTCATTGAGAGTCGCGAACGTGGATGCTGTGACGGTCCAGTCGCGGGTGGCGGGGTTGGTCACCATCGGCCCGACGGTCACGCGCCTGGTCTCGGCCAGAATCTGACTGTAGATGACATACGGCTCCTGCCAGAGCAGGTGCGAGTCGAACGTCCACACGTGTGAGAACCCATGCGTTTCGGCGCGACGAGCGAGATCGATGACACGCGAGGCCGGCGGCGTGCACTGCAGCACGACTCCGATATCCATCACTCACACCAGATTCTGCGACAACGAGCGTTTGACGAAGCGCCCGTGCCCAGGATTGCCGGTGTATGCACCGTCGTCGACGATGACCCGACCGCGCGAGATGACCGTGTCCACGTGACCTTCGATCTCGAAGCCCTCGTAGGCGGAGTAGTCCATGTTCATGTGGTGCGCCTTCCCCACTCCGATACTGGTGTGCCCGCCGGGATCGTAGACAACGAGGTCGGCGTCCGCACCGGGTGAGACGATCCCCTTCTTCGGGTACATGCCGAACATGCGAGCGGGCGTCGTGCAGCACACCTCCACCCACTTCTCGAGGGTGATCTTGCCGCTCTTGACCCCCTGGAACATCAGATCCATCCGGTGTTCGACCGAGCCGATACCGTTGGGGATCTTGGAGAAGTCCCCGACGCCCATCTCCTTCTGATCCTTCATGCAGAACGGACAGTGATCGGTGCTGACGGTGGCGACATCACCGCTACGCAGATATCGCCACAGCTCGTCCTGGTGCCCCTCCGCACGGGACCGGAGCGGTGTCGAACACACCCACTTCGCGCCCTCGAATCCCGGTGCACCGAGCTGCTCTTCGAGGGAGAGATACAGGTATTGCGGGCAGGTCTCGGCAAAGACGTTCTGGCCGTTGCCTCGTGCCTGGGCGATCTGCGCCAGTGCCTGTTTGGCCGAAACGTGGACGACGTAGAGCGGGGCACCGGTGACATGTGCGAGCATGATCGCCCGGTGCGTTGCCTCCTCTTCGAGTTGCCACGGCCGAGAGGTTCCGTGGTAGTACGGCGCCGTGTCCCCGCGCGCGATCGACTGCGCAACGAGCACATCGATGGCAATACCGTTCTCCGCGTGCATCATCAGCAGCGACCCTGTTTCCGCAGCGGTCTGCATCGCACGCAGGATCTTGCCGTCGTCGGAGTAGAAGACGCCCGGATACGCCATGAACAGTTTGAAACTCGTGACGCCCTCGGCGACCAACTCGCTCATGGCCTTCAGTGAATCGCTGTCCACCTCGCCGATGATCTGATGGAACCCGTAGTCGATGGCACAGTTTCCTGCGGCCTTCTCGTGCCACTGCGCCAGCGTGTCCTGCACGCGTTGCCCCGGCGTCTGGATGGCGAAATCGACGATCGTGGTGGTACCGCCCCAGGCAGCGGCGCGAGTACCGGTCTCGAACGTGTCCGAGGCGAAGGTACCGCCGAACGGCATCTCCATGTGCGTATGACCGTCGACCCCGCCTGGAAGCACGTACCGCCCGGTCGCGTCGATGACGGTGTCCGCTGACTGCGTCAGGTCCGCAGCCAGCGCGGTCGAACCCGGCTTCAGTACCGCTGCAATGGTTTCGCCGTCGATGAGAACGTCGAGTAGCTGCGTCCCTGTCGGCGAGACGACCGTGCCGCCGTGGACGAACGTGGTGGCCATGTCAGGGCTTCACCAGTGGCGCATACGCGTCCGGGCGACGGTCTCGATAGAAGGCCCACCTATCGCGCACTACCTTGATCAGATCCATATCGAGATCACGCACGACGACCTCCGGCTCGGCGTCCGAAGCGACATCCCCGACGAATCTCCCCTCGGGATCGACGAAGTAGCTGGTGCCGTAGAAGTCGTCGTCACCGTATTCCGCCTCGACGCCGACACGATTGATCGCGCCGATGTAGTACTCGTTGGCCACCGCCGACGCGGGCTGCTCCAGCTTCCACAGGTAGTTCGACAGTCCACGTGAGGTTGCCGACGGGTTGAATACGATCTCGGCCCCGGCCAGGCCGAGAGCGCGCCACCCCTCCGGAAAGTGCCGGTCGTAGCAGATGTAGACACCGACGCGGCCGACGGCGGTGTCGAACACCGGCCATCCCAAATTGCCCGGCCGGAAGTAGAACTTTTCCCAGAACCCGTTGACGTGCGGGATGTGGTGTTTTCGGTACTTGCCCAGATATGTTCCATCGGCGTCGACGACCGCAGCGGTGTTGTACAGAAGACCGGGCTGCTCCTGTTCGTACACCGGCAGGATCATCACGATGCCGAGTTCTTTTGCCAGTGCAGCGAAGCGATCCACAGTGGGGCCGGGCACGGACTCGGCGTACTCGTAGAACCGTGCATCCTGCAGCTGACAGAAGTAGGGACCGTAGAACAATTCCTGAAAGCACACGATCTTCGCGCCCTGCTCGGCAGCGCTACGGGCGTAATCCTCGTGCGCCTTGATCATCGATTCCTTGTCACCGGTCCAGTTGGTCTGAACCAGGGCCGCTCGAACTGTGGACATACACGTCACTCCGCTCCTCGCCGGCTACCTCACTCAACATAGGAGATGCACCGCCGCCACGTGCGCTGAATCGTGTTACAAAACGGCACACACGGTTTCGGCCGAGTAACGACTCAGGTCGACGACGGCAGCAGCGCGCGAACGGCATCGATCGTGTCCGCTTCGGCGAGCGTCTTGTCGGTCCGGTACCGCAGCACTCGGGCGAATCTCAGTGCCACCCCGCCCGGATATCGGCTGCTGACCTGAACGCCGTCGAGCTCTATCTCGACGATCAGCGTCGGATGCAGGTACACCGTGTGATCGTCACGATCGCGCTCGTGCTTCGGGAATTCCTCCGTCTGCCACTGCAGCAGCACGTCGGTGAGTCCCTTGAACGTCTTTCCCACCATGATCGGTGGACCACCGTCAGGGTCCCGTGCACCGAGATGCAGGTTGGACAGCCAGCCCGTCCGTCTGCCGTAGCCCCATTCCGCGCCCAACACCACCAGGTCGAGGGTGTGTTCGGGCTTGACCTTCTGCCATGTTCGTCCGCGCCGACCAGCTGCATAGACCGAGGACAATGCCTTCACCATGACACCTTCATGGCCTGCATCGAGTGCGGCCTCGACATGCGCGCTCGCAGCCTCGGCGTCCGGGCGAAGCAGCGCGGGAATGCGATGCTGCGGCGCGACCCGATCGAGCGCCTCGAGGCGCCGTTCCAGCGGCTCGTCCAGCAGGTCCTCTCCATCGAGGTGAATGCAGTCGAAGAAGTACGGGCTGAGCAGGAGCTCGTGCGCGCTCCGCGCACCGAAACGACTCATCGTCTCCTGGAACGGGCGGGGCCGGCCACTGTCGGTCAGCGCCAGCGTCTCGCCATCCAGCACCACCGCCCTGCAGGGCAACGCGCGAATCAGCTCCACCAGTTCCGGAACCGCGTCGGTGATCTCACGAAGCGTCCGGGTGTAGACGTGCACATCGTTACCGTCCCGGTGAACTTGTATCCGAGCGCCGTCGAGCTTGTATTCGACGCTGACCTCTCCACCGAACTCCGCCCACGCCGCTTCCAAGGACTCCGCCGGCGAGGCCAGCATGGGACGGATCGGACGCCCGAACTCGAGGCCGAAGGCAGCGAGCGCCTGTTCTCCCCCGCCCAGTGCGGCCATTGCCGTCGCCGACAGCTTGCCGGACAGCATGAATGCGCGTCGGACAGGCTCGACCTTCAGACCAGCGGCTTTGGCGATCGCATCGGTCATGATGCCCTCGAGGGCACCTTGGCGAAGCTCACCCGTCAGCAGTCGAACGAGGAAATCTCGCTCTTCTCGAGTAGCGGAGGCCAGCATCTCCGTCAATAGCTCGCGTCTGCGGGCCGCCGAACCCGGTCCGGAGCTGGCCGCGACTGCGGTGATCGTGGCGTCGACGTCGCCGATGGTGAGAGTGCCGTCCGCAGCGGGCGGGGTATCGATCTCGGCGAGCGTTCGCCAACCGATTCCGATGCGTCCCTGCGGCAGCTCCCCGGAAAGCCACGACACGACGATGCCGGTGTCGGCGGGATCGAGCTCGGCCAATAGCTCCTGCAGCGCCTCGATCTTGGCCTTCCGCGAGCGCGTGGCTCCGACGGTGGTCGAGGTGTCGATGATCCGAGTGAACAGCACGAGAGGAAAATAACCCGTGGCACCGACATTCGATCCACGTTCAGCTGAACCCGAGGACCTCGTCTCCCCAGGCACTGCGGAGCGCTTCGTCCGGGTCGTCGACCACACGGTCCTGACCGTCGATGACCAATGTCGATCTTGCCGACTCTGTGTACAGCGGCCAGTGCTTGCCGCCGTCGAGAAGGGCGGGGACACCGTGTCGAGCGAACGCTACCCATCTCTTCATCACGCGCGCCGAAACCACCGTGGCAGCCTTTCGGCCGCCGAGCCAGAACGTCGGATCGCGATTGAGTGTGCCGAAATTACCGAAGACATAGGGCAATTCGGTTGCGTGGCCGGCACCGATCCGGGCTGCCTTGAGCATCGGCGTCGCGTGGTCGAACCGATACATCCACACCGGCGAGTGCCGACTGTGCGCGTCGGCGATCCACAGGCTGGGCATCTTGAATCCGGCGTCACGCGAAATAGCCAGAGCACCGGCAGTTTTGGATCGATCAGGATACGCGGACATGATCTCGGCGATACGAAAGGCCGGAAGATCCTCGTGGTCGGCGGCGATGGCGCGAAACATCTCGGACACGGTCTCGGACGTGACCGGCATCAACGGCGACTTCATCAACCTGAAGATCGACGCCTCGTCGTGGTTGGTGCCGATGATCAATGGAATGCGATGCGCCAAGCCCTTCTGGAACGCCGCCACCGGATACCGCGGCACGATGTCGGCATCCACGACGGGGGCGAGTCCCAGCGTTCCCGGTACACGCGTGGGAACCTCGTAGCAGAGGGTGTCACTCGCCTCGACAATCCGATCGAAATCCATGGTCTTCAACTCACCGACGCGGTCCGGCGTCAGCTCGAGGAGCTCGAGGAAACGGGCGGCGACCTGCGCGGCTCGGTCCGCGCCGTACACCGACGTGGCCGGTGCACTCTGCACGATCGCGCGATGGAAGAGCCCCTCCGCGCTGGGCGAGGTCATCAGTGTCGTCACCGAAGCGCCACCGGACGACTCACCGAAGAGCGTCACGTTCGACGGATCACCTCCGAATGCCTCGATACACCGTCGCACCCATTGCAGGGCAGCGATGTGGTCGCGCAGGCCGACGTTCGACTCGAACACGGCCTCGTCCGTCGAGAAGGAGGACAGGTCGAGAAAACCGAATGCACCGATTCGGTAGTTGATGGTGACGATCAGCAGGTCACCCGATTCGGAAAGGCTTCGACCGTCGTACACGCTCTGCGCCGCTGATCCGAGCGCGTAGGCGCCGCCGTGTATCCACACCATCACGGGTCTCGGTTCACCGTCCGGTTCCGGTGCCCACACGTTCAGAGACAGGCAGTCCTCGGACATCGGAATAGTCGGGTCCATCGGCACCGGACCGTCACGGCCCTGAGGCGCCATCGCACCGAACGCGGCGCAATCGAGCGAATCCGACCACGGCGCCAACGGGCGTGGCGACCGGAAGCGATGTTCTCCGCCCGTCGCGGCTGCATACGGGATGCCCTTCCAGACAAAGCCGGCGCCGTCACGGTGACCGATCACATCCCCGTACGGCGTGTGCGCTCGGCATGTCGCATCGCTCATGGCACCTCCTCGGTCTCGAACGCCAAGGTACCAACCTGGCGATCGGCCCGCCGGTGGCTCGAAGCTACAGACAAGTACGACGTGAGATTTCGACGACCCCATTGCCCCGTGAGCGGCACCGATGTCATCGGAGGTCGCCAAAGGCGCGTGCTAGGGTCGGCGTTGTTCTGACACGGGGTGCGTTCATAGAAGATGAATGCTGAGATCACACCCGTCGAACCTGATGCAGGTAATGCTGACGAAGGGATGTCAAGGCGATGACAACGCCTGTTTATTCAGTGGACCCTGTCCGCTATACGGATCGATTCTGGGAATCGACGCAGTCACTGCGCGCCGCGATCGATCGGCTCGAATTTCTGACGATGCTCGGTGACGGCACCCTGCCGTTGGAGGTCTTCCGCACCTACATCGAGCAGGACAAGCTCTACCTGGCCGGATACGCGAAAGCGTTGTCCATCCTCGCCTCCCGAGCACCCGATGCCAAGACCGCAGCCTTCTGGGCCACATCCGCTGCGAGCGCGGTCGAGGAAGCGTCGCTGCACGAGTCGCTTCTTTCCGGTGACGCTCTCCCGGCCGCCGACGGACACTCGTATCACTCACCCGCCTGCCTCGGCTATGTCTCCTACTTGATCGCCGCTGCAGCAACGGAGCCCTATCCCGTTGCTGCAGCGGCGATTCTCCCGTGTTTCTGGGTTTACGCCGATGTGGCCGCACGGCTCGCGCCCGCCGCCGAGGACGTACTCCGGAACGATCCGGAGCACCCATACGCCCGCTGGGTGACCACCTACGACTCCGACGAGTTCCGCACAATCGTCGACGGCGCGCGCATTCTCGTCGACGACGCCGCCGCCTCGGCCACCGAAGCGCAACGCGAAGCGATGGTCGACGCCTTCTCGGTTGCGACACGATACGAATTGATGTTCTGGGACAGCGCATTACATCCAACGCCCTGGCTCCGGGACGAGAGCGAGGTCCTGCTGTGAAGAAGCTACTGTCGATGGCGGTCGTCGCCGTATCGGTCGCCGCCCTCACCGCCTGCTCGCAGTCGAACGAGTCGAACACCATTCGATTTGCTCTCGACTGGACACCGAACACGAACCACACCGGATTGTTCGTCGCCCTCGAGGAAGGGTATTTCGCCGACGCCGGCCTCGACGTCGAAGTTCTCCCCTACAACAACACCTCACCGGATACGCTAGTCGATTCCGGTAACGCCGAGTTCGGCATCAGCACCCAAAGCTCGACTACCTTCGCCAAATCTGCCGGGGCACAAATCGTCTCGGTGCTGGCACCTCTGCAGACCTGGGCAACGGGCATCGGAGTCAGAGCCGACCGCTCCGACATCTCGAGCCCGAAGGATCTCGACGGCAAGGTGTACGCCGGATTCGGAGACGTCGGCGAACAGGCCGGACTGCGTCAGGTCATTCAGAACGACGGCGGAACAGGAGAATACGAGACCGTCGTGCTCGGAACCTCTGCCTACGAGGCGGTGTATTCCGGCACCGCCGATTTCACGGTGTCCTATCTGGCATGGGAGGGCATCGAAGCCGAGCACAGTGGTACACCGATGACGTACTTCGCCTACACCGACTACGGCTTCCCCGACGCGTACGCCATCACCATCAGCGGCAACGAGAACTGGCTCGCGGACAACCCCGAGGACGCAACCCGTTTCGTCCAGGCACTGCAGCGCGGCTACCAAGTCGCCGCCGATGATCCGGACCGTGCGGCGCAGGACGTCATCGACGCCAACCCTGGTGTGTTCAGCGACGAACGGCTGGTGTTCGAAAGTCAGCAGATGCTCGCCGACAACTACATGAAGGACGACACGGGAGCCGTCGGTGCTCAGAACATCGAGAAGTGGAGCAGTTACTCGAAGTTCCTGTACGACAACGGCGTCCTCGTCGACGAAGGCGGCAACACGCTCACCTCGGAGCCCGACTGGTCAACCTACTTCACCGATGAGTACCTCAGCACCCAGTAGGGTCGCGGCCGACCCTACTGACCTCGTCGTCGCCGCAACCACGCCGTCGCGGCGCTCGCGAATTCGAGCTGGAATCCGCTGGGCGTTGCCGTCGACAATCCTCGTTTTCGTGTTGGTGGCCGCATGGCAGATCTACGTCACCGTCGGTGATGTGCGTCCGCAGGTCTTGCCGTCGCCCGCACGCGTCCTCGAACAAGGGTGGGCGCACCGCGAGGCCATCGCCGAGAACGCATCGGCAACGCTTCAGGTCACGATCATCGGGTTCGCCGTCTCGTTGGCCGTGGCGTGGATTCTGGCCGTCGCGGTGGACTTCTCGCCATGGCTGAGCCGTGCACTGGTGCCGTTGTTCGTGGTGTCCCAGACACTGCCCATCATCGCGATCGCGCCGCTGCTCATCATCTGGTTCGGTTTCGGGCTGATGCCGAAGATCCTCGTCATCGCGCTGGCCACGTTCTTTCCGATGGCAATCGGCCTCATCGAGGGTTTTGCCGCCGCGGACCGTGATGCCCGATCGTTGCTGGACAGCATGGGCGCGAGCCGGTGGCAGCAGTTCCGTTACGTGCGGCTGCCCTCGGCGATGCCGCGGTTCTTCACCTCGCTCCGCATCGGCATCACGTATGCCGTGGTCGGGGCCATCTTCGCTGAGTACGCCGGGGCGAGCGCCGGCCTCGGGATCTACATGAGCCAGCAAAAGAACTCTTTCCGTACCGACCTGGTGTTGGCGGCGGTGCTCGTCACCGCGCTGATCAGCGTGTCACTGTTCCTCCTCACCTATGTCGCGGAGCGCATGATCGCGCCGTGGGCAATGGAAACCGGGTCTTCCGGACCGGCGTCTCCTGGAGCCCAACCCGGACAGGTGCTCCAGCGATGAGCAGCGTGAACGTGACCCGATTGGCCAAGGCTTACGACGGACGGGCCGTGCTCGGCGACGTGACCTTCGACGTCGACCCAGGCCAGTTCGTGTCGATCATCGGCCCGAGTGGGTCGGGGAAGAGCACGATATTCAACATGCTTGCCGGGTTGGATACACCCGATTCCGGGGCTGTCCAGGCTCCGAGAAGCGCTTACATGCCGCAGAAGGATCTGCTCTTTCCCTGGCGAACGGTACTCGAGAACACAGCCCTCGGTCTCGAGGTTCAGGGGGTTCCCAAGCGGGAGGCGCGGGCGAAGGCGCAGGAACTCTTTCCGGTGTTCGGTCTCGACGGCTACGAGGAGGCCAGACCGGCGCAGTTGTCCGGCGGCATGCGGCAGCGGGCAGCCATGCTCCGCACGGTGGTGCAGGGGCACGACCTACTGCTGCTCGACGAACCGTTCGGCGCACTGGATTCACTGACACGAACAGGGATGCAGACCTGGCTTCAGTCCATGTGGCTGGAGTACGGCTGGACCGTGCTGATGATCACGCACGACATCAGGGAGGCGGTGTACCTGTCCGACCGGGTGATCGTGCTTTCGAACAAGCCCGCTCGCATTCGATGCCAGATCGACGTGCCGCTGCCGCGTCCTCGGAACCTCGAGATTGTCACCACGCCTGCATTCGCGGCAGTCGAAGCCGAACTGATGGGTGTGCTGCTGAGCTGACGACGGGTCGAGGGTGTCGGCGGACAGTAGGGTCGTCCACATGGATCACCGCTACATCGCAGCTGCGCTCTCGCACCACGATGCCAGACGAGTGACGGCCGTGATCGAGGAGCTGGACGGACGAGCACCCGAAGTGGCTCTCGACGGCGTTCCACTCGACGTGGATTCGTCCGCACGACACGCAGTGATGGAGCTGCTGCGCCAACTGGCGACGGGCACGTCGGTGACCATCGCCGCGGTCGGCGACCTGTTGACGACATCGCAAGCCGCCGAGGTTCTCGGCGTCTCCGACACGTACGTTCGAAAACTCGCCGACTCCGGTCGCTTGCCCATCGAGATGCGCGGCTCGCATCGTCGGTTCCGGCTCGAAGACCTGGTCAAGCACCGGGAGGAAACCGCATCCCGATGACGACAGACGATCAGCCTGCTTCGCGGCCGAGCAGCTCGGATTGCAGTGTCAGCAGGTCACGGAACGCTGCGCTCGCCGCGTGCCACAACTGCTCGCTATCGATATAGTCGACGCCCCGCAGATCGACGTCACCACGGTATGCGCCGACGTCGACCGATAGCTTCCGCACGACCGAGGCGACGTCCCGATCGAGGTAGCCCGAGTCCGACCGTTCCAGGGTTCTGAACTGACCAGAGAAGTGGTCGGCGGAGATACGACGATCCACGAACTGCGCGACAAGGATGACGAATCGCGATGCGTGCAACGACGGTGAACGGAAGGAATGTTCCACGGAACTGGCCTCTCCCTGGTCGACAACGCCGCTCGCCGTCGCCATCGATTTCATCGGGCCGAACCATCGCCAACATTCACAGCAGATCGAGGGGTGTCGACGGTTCGTGCTTAACAGGATCTCCGTCGACAATAGTGACCGAAACCAGTCGCATCCGCTGTTTTATCTATCCCTATGACCAGTCACAGTGAAACAAACGCGGTATTGGTGCGCTATCGAAGGGAGCCGAGCGGCAAACGCTCCGGAGTCTCGAGCTCCCAAAACGTCCATCCATCCCTGACTTCGACATCGCCACTTATGTGCGTGGCCACGGCACTCGCCGCTTCCGTGGGGTCCTCGAACCGTCGTCCCTGCATCGGGCCCTGCATGATCTCCAACCGGCCGGTAGCCGGATCGAACCGAGCACACAAGCGATACCCATCGAAATCGGCGACAACGCGCACACGTGGATCGACGAACTCCTCTTCCGCAACGGCCTTCTTCTTACCAGTACGACGAACGGCAGTGCGCACACTTTGTTCCGATGCGGTGCGAGCAGCTTCGGCCAACGCCGGATCGACCGTGGGGTTGAGCCCGAGCAGCGCCCATTTGTCGCGCGCGTGCTGCACCCGGCCGACCGCTATCGCATGATGACCAGTGCGCGTCCGGAGCGGCGAATCCTGCACCCATAGGTCGACTTCACCCCTGATATCGGTCGCCATCTCCTCCGAAGAGACGATGAAGAACGCCGGCTCGCTCTGCGCGAGATCGACGAAGACCCAAAACGAGGAATCCGTATCGTCGGTTTCCAGCGACTCGTCCTGGCGTCGGGCCTTCCAATCTCCCGTTGCCTTGGTTCGCACCCGGACCACACAACTAGTTCCGTCGACGGCCCACACCCGTACCGGGTTGCGGCGAGACGTCGCCAGACGCTCCGCCCGGCCCCCGTGCATCACGACTGCCGTTACAAATGCTCTGATGCCCTGCTCCGATACGTCTTCCATACGCGCCACCTCGAATTCGACTACCCGTACAGATGAAGAGAGGTGCCTACGACGGGTAGCTGCGCGCACGACTCGGATATCACCCCTCAGCCTAGTGCTCTACCATCGCCTTTGAAACCGCGCGCAGCACTTCACCGATTTCGGTGAAGTGCCCGCTGTAGCCAAGCGAGCAGGGCCGACCGATCGGTGGGCCGCTTCGGCGTCGAGGTGCGCCGCGCATACCGCTCGAGCGACGCCGATACTCTCGCTTCGTGTTGGCGTAGGACAAGTTCGTGAAGATACATCGAAGCTCCCTGAATTTCCGAGACTTGCTCGGCGAAACGGCAGCACGATGCACGCCTGCCGCGATAACAGAACGACAACGGGATGGGACGTCGCTATCGTGAATCGATGAGAACCGCTGTCCGCGAAAACACCAGCGCAACAGCGGAATCGGAAATGTCGACCAAGCCATCACCCCATTCGCTTCGAATTCTCCGTACCGCTACGGGAACGATCATGCGGTATCGACCGGCCATGACGCCAGCGATTAATTCGAGCGGTGAGGTGCGACCGGGATGGTGTGGGAATGCAGAAATACCCCCTCGACCTGGTGGTCGAGGGGGTATTTCTGGGGTTTGTGTTCGGCGGTGTCCTACTCTCCCACACCCTGTCGAGTGCAGTACCATCGGCGCTGGAGGGCTTAGCTTCCGGGTTCGGAATGGGACCGGGCGTTTCCCCTCCGCTATGGCCGCCGTAACTCTGGATATGCATCCGTTGACGGGGCAGCGGTTGAATCTGTGGCGGCTCAAGAACTTCGACGGTAAGCGGCTCCCCGCGGCACCGGGAACGTATCTGTTCCAGCTCAACGCCAAGAACAACCCGGCCGATGAACGCTTGATGGCACTCGCAGAAATCCGGGGTGTGACAACACAACTCGACGACAACGGCGATGTCGTCGCAGTCCCGGAAATCGAACGGACCATCGCAGCCTGCCTCGACGGCATCCGCCGCGCACAAGCGGGCCGCGGCCGCAAACGCCTCGACTCCAACCGCGTCACCCTCTACGTTTGGCCCGTCCTCGACGTCCCCGCAGACCGACTCGCCACCATCGCCCGACACATCGCCCCCTCCACCATCGGCGCGGGCCTGGAAGAAATCACCATGATCGCCCGACTCAAAGACGGCGACAACCCCATCCGCGAAGTCGCCATCCGATTCTCCTACCGATCCGGCGCCGGAGTCGTCGCCAAGATCACCGACAAACCCACCGAACCCCTCCGCCCCCTCGACGAATACACCCAGAAAGTCCAACGCAGCCAAGCCCGCGGCACCGTCTACCCCTACGAGCTCATCCCGCTGCTCACCGGCACCGGTGGCACCTTCACCGAATACGACTTCGACTCCGCCGGCACCCTCGCCCCCGTCGAGCGCCCCTACGGACACAACACCGCCGGCATCATCACCGGTGTGCTCAGCACACCGAGCGAGCGCTACCCCGAAGGCATCACCCGCGTCGCCCTCTTCGGCGACCCCACCAAAGCCCTCGGCACCGTCGCCGAAGCCGAATGCTCCCGCATCGTCGCCGCGATCGACCTCGCCGAACACCTCGGCGCCCCCGTCGAATGGTTCGCCCTGTCCTCCGGCGCCACCATCTCCATGTCCACCGGCACCGAAAACATGGACTGGGTCTCGCGCGGACTACGCCGCATCATCACCTTCACCCAAGCCGGCGGGGAGATCAACATCGTCGTCGCCGGCATCAACGTCGGCGCCCAGCCCTACTGGAACGCCGAAGCAACGATGCTCGCCCACACCAAAGGCATCCTCGTGATGACCCCCGACAGCGCCATGGTCCTGACCGGCAAACAGTCCCTCGACTACTCCGGCGGCGTCTCCGCCGAGGACAACTTCGGTATCGGCGGCTACGACCGCGTCATGGGCCCCAACGGACAAGCCCAATACTGGGCACCGAACCTGCGTGCCGCCATCGAAGTACTCTTCGCGCACTACGACCACGCCTACACCGCACCCGGAGAACGCTTCCCCCGCCGCGCCATCACCGCCGACCCCGCCGACCGCGACGTCCGCAGCTACCCACACGTGCACCCGGCATCGGACTTCACCACCGTCGGCGACATCTTCTCACCCGTCACCAACCCGGACCGCAAGAAACCCTTCGACATCCGCACCGTCATGCGCGCCGTCGTCGACCAAGACCACACCGTCCTCGAACGATGGGCCGACATGGCCGATGCGGACACCTCCGTCGTCATCGACGCACACCTGGCCGGCATCCCCGTCAGCGTCATCGGCATCGAATCACGCGCCATCGCCCGCAAAGGCTGGTTCCCCGCCGACGGACCCGACCAATGGACCTCGGGCACACTGTTCCCCAGCAGCTCCAAGAAAACCGCCCGCGCCATCAACGCCGCCAGCGGCAGCCGCCCCATCGTCGTCCTCGCCAACCTCTCCGGCTTCGACGGCTCCCCCGAATCACTACGCACCCTGCAACTCGAATACGGCGCCGAAATCGGACGAGCCATCGTCAACTTCGACGGACCGATCGTCTTCTGCGTCGTCTCCCGCTACCACGGCGGCGCATTCGTCGTCTTCTCCGGCGCACTCAACGACAACATGGAAGTCCTCGCCGTCGAAGGATCCTTCGCCTCCGTCCTCGGCGGCGCACCCGCAGCCGCCGTCGTCTTCACCAGAGACGTCAACGCCCGCACCGCCGCCGACCCCAAAGTCACCGAACTCGAAACCGCACTCGCCGCAGCCGACACCGACGCCGACCGCGCACACCTACGCATCGAACTCGCCACCACCACAACCGAAGTTCGCAACGCCAAACTCGGCGAAGTCGCATCCGAATTCGAAACCATCCACAACATCCAACGAGCCCAACAAGTCGGATCCGTCCACCACATCGTCCCCGCCGCCGAACTCAGACCACAAATCATCGCCGCAATCGAACGCGGCATAACCCGC